>CAWFGQ010000001.1:0-868624 GCA_963815485.1 uncultured Acidobacteriaceae bacterium
TGATCTGGGCATGGTAACCGAGGATGGCAATCCGGTCATCGCTCAAGGGGATTACACCATCACAATCGGTGGTGGCAAGCCAAATACCGGAGCCCCAAGTACGACGGGCCACTTCCACATTGATGGCGATTACGCCTTGCCCGAATAGTGCTAAATCGAAAGGAGCGTTTGATCCAATTTATGCTCACCCTAATCAGAGTGTTTCTCCTCTTGGCCCTGACCTCCGGCCCAAGCCTGTTCGGCGCCGATTTTGCCATGAGAGTGACCGACAAGAATTACCTCGATACTCAAGGTTTTAGCGTATTTCTCTACGACAGCACGTACCATCCCGTTTTCGTAGACCAAAAGAACACGGCCATGGAGATGATTCTCCATGGGCAGCGCATCGCCACCAACGGCGATGTGCGTTTGATGCCAACGCCCGAGCAGTGGGACCTGGTGGCAACCCTCAAAGGGCGCGAGGCCGATAAGACGAACAACCGGCTCACTGCCAACCTCGCTTTCCCTACCTTCGATCTCAGTTACACCTTGGAAGTCGCGGCGGAGCCAGGCGGTGTGAGAGTCAGCATCAATCTCGACAAGCCACTACCGCAGAAACTGTCCGGCCGCGCTGGCTTTAACCTGGAGTTCCTGCCTTCGATCTACATGGGCAAGACTTACCTGGTGGACGGAATTAAAGCCGGCATCTTCCCGCGAACGCCCAACGACCCGATGGTCAAGGTGTCGACGTTGCCTGGTGAACCGAAAAAGGCGTACTACCTGGAGGACTGGGAGAAGGCCAAGGGATACACTCAGCCGCTGCCGTTCGCGGAGGGCAGGAGCATCACGTTGGGGGTCGACGACGCGTTGGCCCGGATCAACGTCAAGTCGGATACGACCGACCTCATGCTTTTCGATGGACGCGACCGCGCGCAGAACGGATGGTTCGTGTTGCGTTCGCTGATTCCTTCGGGCAAGACCACCGGCGCCATCGTGTGGCACATCAGGCCGGACGTGATTCCGAACTGGACGCGGCCGCCAATGATCGCGCACAGCCAAGTCGGTTATGCGCCGGGTTTCTCCAAGGTGGCGGTACTCGAACTCGACCCGAAGTACAACGGCCCTAAGACGGCCAAAGTGCTGCGCCTGATGGAGGACGGATCTTACCAGCAGGCGTTCGAGGGTCCGATCACGCCTTCAACGCCCTGGCTGCGGTACGTCTATTCGAGATTCGACTTCACCCCGGTTAAGGACCCCGGCCTTTACGTGATCCAGTACGCAGACCAGCGTACCCCGCCCTTCCCCATCTCCAACGACGCTTATGCCAACATCTGGCAGGACAGCCTGGACCATCATCTTGCAGAGCAGATGGATCATGTCTCCGTTCGGGAAGCCTACCGTGTGTGGCACGGGGCTTCGCACCTCGATGATGGCCGTCTGGCGCCCGTCGTGGGGGAGCAATTCGACGGCTGGAATCAGGCTACGGCGACGGACGGGAAGTACAAAGGCGGCGATCACATTCCTGGGATGAATGTCGGCGGCTGGTATGACGCCGGCGACTTCGACCTCGAGGAGCCTGCGCAATTAAGCGTGATTCAGAGTCTGGCTCTGGCGTATCGCGAGTTCAACCTGAAGTACGACGAGCTTACGGTGGATGAAGTCGCGCGCGAGGTTGAGATGCACCGTCCCGATGGCGTGCCGGATACGGTCGAGCAAGTCAAGCACGGCGCACTGTATATCCTCGCGCAGTTCCACAATATCGGCCACGCGATCCGCGGCACGCACGAACCAGATCTGCGCCAGTACACGCACTTGGGCGACGGAGCATCGAAAACCGACGGCCGCCTCTATGACCCGAAGATCGGTCCTAACGAAGTGAAGGGCGACTACTCCGGCAAGCCGGACGACCGCTGGATCTTCTCTACGAATAACCCGTTTTTCCAGTGGAACGCCATCGCGGCACTGGCTGCATCGGCCGATGTGCTGAAAGGCTACGACGACGCATTAGCGAAAGACTGCCTGGAGACCGCAGTCAAAGCATGGAACGATGAGAAGGCTCACCCAACGCAGAATCCGGCGGGCGGTGGCTTAGGCGGAGCGGCGCCGGCAGGGGCTCCCGCAGGCGGCGTGCTGGCTGCGTCTCAGGGTGCAGTGTCTGGCGCTCAGGGCAATCGTAGCGGACGGGTCAACTCCAGCGCGCCGGCAAGTCCTGGCACCACTAGCGCACAAACAGCTCCGCCGGCCGGTTTCGGCCGTGGCGGCATTGGCGTCGGACAAGACTGGGCTGCGGCTCTGGAATTGACCATTGCCACCAATGGCGCCGCGCCGTACAAGTCCCGTCTGAAGGAGTTATTCCCTCAGATGATCACCCAGCAGCAGATGGGTGTCCGTGGTTGGACGTCAGTCCGGGCACTGCCCTATCTGGACGCGAGCGCGAAAGATCAAATGCGAGAAGCGGTGAAGACATACATGGCGGGTCTGGACAAACAGTTGGACGCCACCCCGTTCGGCGTGCCCCCGAGCCTGGGCAACTGGGGCGGGTCGGGCGCCGTGGTTGACATGGCCATCCGGATGTACTTCCTGCACAAGGCGTTTCCGGATCTTGTGGGTCCCGAATACACACTTCGCGCCGTCAATTACATTCTCGGAACGCATCCTGTATCCAGCACTTCGTATGTAGCTGGCGTCGGTACGGTCTCGAAGACGAAGACGTATAGTAACAACCGCGCCGACAACGCTTACATACCGGGCGCCGTGATTCCGGGATACATTATCATCAAGCCGGATTTTCCGGAGTGCATCGACGATTTCGGATTCCTCTGGTTCGAGGATGAAGCCGTCGTGGCTGGGTCAGCAAGCTGGGTGGTGGCAGGCAACGCTGCGTACGCGATTACTAAGGAATCGAAGTAGGTTTAGTACTAAAAACGCCCCGCGGCCCCGAGAGGTGCCGAGCTCCTTTGTCTTGGACGAATCTCCATTGCGGCGCGGCCTACATCTCATTAGAGATTCTTAACTGTTGCGAAATCGCCAAGTCACTCACCGAGATTCTGCGGAACTCAGCGTTCTGGACGTGTCACGGGCAAACCGGAAGCTATTCACGTGGACGTAAAACCGGCTATCTGGAAAGTCGACTTTGAACCGCCCGCGTTTTCGGAAACTTGGATCCATTTAAGCGAAAGACCAGCCGAGACATCTAATCTAGATGCATTTTCGAATCTCATCTGAATCGGATTGGAGTCCAATCTCGGCGATTTCGCAACTCACAGACGCTTAAGCCCTTCTAGAACAAGTGTGACATTTGAAACCATCGCAGCATCGCGAATCAATGGCTACTAAGGTCTTAGGAGGGCTTTTCAGTCCGCACTCGCTTCAGGGTTCGATCGCTCTTGAGAATGCAACGCGGATATCTTTTTATAAAAATCTAGATAGAAGGTCGCTTTTGCGTAAAGCTCGACAACTATCACCGAGGTCACCAGGGGCACCATCGCTCCCCACGCTGCAAAGCGGTGAAAGAGGATCCAATTCGAAACAACCGACAAGGCGGGAATGAGGAGGAGAGACAGTAGAAATGCCAAGCGCAAGCTCGACCAATGGTAGAGCGCCACCGTAGCTAAGCCTCCTAGAACGATTAATAGGCCGGTCAGCCAACGGCTAGCCGAAGGAATTGAGGTCCCGTCGATCTCCGATTCCGCTTCTTGGGCGACGATCTGGCTGCCGTATAACAAGCCGGCTGGTGTTGCGTAGCGATCACGTGCCGCTCGATAAGTGCCCCCAATTACAACCACTTGATCCTTGAAGATGGAAATATCTTTCCAAGACTCCGATTTCGAGTCGGAAAGCACCGCACTTGCTTTGCTCGTCATGAATCGATACCGAAAATCGAGAAAGCGTTCGTTCCGAGAGCTCGTCGCTGATTGGACAGAAGGCGAGGTAGTCAGCAAGTGCGATATCGCGTACCCGGGCGATTCAACGACGCTGCCATCTTCAAGCTCATAGGTCCGTCGATAGCCCCTTACGATTTCTCGATCATCCTGTGGTACCAACGCGAGCGCTGCTACAGCACCGCGCGCCAGTTCACGTCCCCCAAGTGGCCGAAACTGAGAGAACTTTCCGTTCTTGAGTTCCTCCCCATCCATGGCCCAAACAGTCGGCAGAGAAGGCACACCCATTGCGGCAAACGAAGAAGCGCTCGTATCAATATCTACGATAAGGGCTCGAGGTTGAGCGGCAGCGATCGCCATTAGCAGCTGAGAAAAAACCAAAGGGCTGAGAGGGCTAGTGCCAGAAAAGAGCGCTAAATAGTCGGCATCGTCAATCACCACCAGCTGCACAGATCGCGCGGAAGATTTCTGCTGGAGTGCAATTGATGAGTCCAAGGATTGGATTGCCAGTTTCTCTGGAAGGTGTCGAATTTGAAAGACGAATACCAAAAGTGCGATGACTAAGAGCGCTGGTGTCGATCTCGAAAGACCCGAGAGCAATCCAGACTTCTGGTCTTCTATTAGCTTTTCAATGCGAGGAAGCTCGCGATTAACTATGTCATCAATACTCATGAGGGTTGGCTCATTGCCAAAAGCACTGCGCGCAAAAAAAGATGCTCATCTGCCCGCGCGTTTGGACCCTTCCATCCTGACGTATAGCGCTTCATGGCATCGAACTTCTCCTTTGCCGCTCGATACTCCGTGCTCGGAAGTAACCAAAACAATAGATCCGCCCTTCGTTCTCCATCAGAGTCCGTTATAGAAATCACGTAGAGTCCGGGCGCAGGAATACGGAAGGTCTGCCATGAGCCATCAGCAAGATGGGCGATCTTTTCCGAAAAGTGTGCCGCTTCCCGATCGTTCTTCGTTGCATCGACGGTGTATCTCCCAGGGGGCAGCGCGGGAAATGCTTCCGTCAAGGAGAATCCCTTCTCGTTGTTGATCATTACGACTTCCTCTTTCTCAGCAATCACGTATTCACCACGGCTCAGGGTAGCCGAAAAATGACTGGCAACCGCGGGTGGCTTGTCCAGCAGCAAAGAAAAAGCAACGGCTATGAGTGCTTTGAATCGTTCCGGCTGTGCGCCGGAGGAGATTGGACCAATGACAATAGGATTTCGGCATGGATTGTTCTGGGAATTTTCGCATGAGATTAGCGTTCGAGACAGGTCATCACTATGCATGATCGTGATTGAGCTGTCGTAGTTGTCCGATGCAGCCGATAGTCTGGAACCCGCCTCCAGAGGTTGTCCTGCCTTCACTGCCCCCTGTTGACTATCAAGCTGCCAAGTCCCAGTTACGTTCAGAACGTATGCGACGGGTCGGGGTTGCTGTCCGCTCAGACATGTACCGCCGACTGTCAAAGCCCATGGCAGTAACCGCCAAACCAGAGAGACGGATCGTCGCATGACAGAGAAAGTACCACATCCAAGACGATCGCGATCTAGAGCATGTCGACCCGGAAGTCTAACGAGCATCGTCTCACCTTCTCAAACACCCGCAGAATCTGGTGTCCCCAAAAAGTTCCCAACCGGCTCCACACAGACAATTGGTTGCGATGGAGACATAAGATCTCCATTTCGCTGTCTCACGCTTCCGCCCTTTTGTCTAGAAACAGGGCTCAAATTCGGGTCGTATACTTAGTGAAAGGCTATGATTGGCACTTACCATACCCGCCTCGCCATGGTTGCCGCCCTCGTGCTGATAGTTTACTTGCCGGGACACTCCCAAACCCAACTCTCAGAGAATGGCAAATATTATGCGATAGTCATTGGGATCAACAATTATCGACCGCCTTTGTCAACTCTCGTTACCCCGGTCAATGACGCCAAGGCTATCGCCGCCGTCCTCACAGAAAAATACGGTTTCCAGGTTAAGCTGCTGCTCAATCAAGATGCCACTCGGGTTAATATCCTCGATGCGATCATTCAGTTCCGCGATACTCTCAACGAGAACGACAGCCTTCTCATTTACTATGCCGGTCACGGTTACTCAGATCATGCTTCTGACAAAGCATATTGGCTTCCCGTTGATGCCGATTCCGTTTACAGTTCAAATCGCATTATCGCCGACGAGCTTACCACCGACGTTCGCGTTCAGAACGCCCGCCACGTCCTGATTATTTCGGACAGCTGCTACTCCGGCGGCCTCTCCCGTGATGCCGACACACCTACAGAATCCGCCGGACGAATGATTTTTCTCAACCGGATGTATAAAAGCAGGTCACGTACACTCATGGCGAGCGGCGGCGACGAACCGGTATCTGATCGCGGCACTGACGGACACTCCGTGTTTGCCTATGCGGTTCTCCGATCGCTTCAGCAAGCGGGTCAATCCGTTTTTTCAGCCAGCGACCTCTTTTACAGTTCCGTTCGCCAACAAGTCGCCGGAAAGTCTGAGCAGCTTCCACAGTATTCCGTTATTCGTAACTCCAGCCATGACGACGGCGATTTCATCTTCGTAAAAAAGCAAACGCGGTTCCCCGAATCGCGCGACGTTGGTCCTCATTCCCAGTCGGCAGACCAGACTTCAGCCACACAACATCCAGCAGATAGCTTTGTAATGCTGAGCGCTCCAGTCGGGACAGAAATCCATGTCGACCAGCAGTTCGTCGGTCACTCTACCGGCAGCCCGTCGCGAATTAAGGTTCAACCAGGTCAGCACACTGTCGAGGTTTTTCTGACAGGATACATACCTTGGAAACAGCTCGTCACGGTCGAACCAGGTAAGCAGGCTGATGTTGTCGCCAGTCTTGCGCCAGTTAAAGTAGTAGATGCCAAATCTGACACTAGGCCTGCAAATGCCGTCTCTGAAGCGGACATGGCGCAAATACGCCAACTGCTCACTCAATATGAAACCGCAGTCAACAATAAGGATCTCAGGCAGCTCAAAGCCGCATGGCCGGAGATTCCTCCCAAAAAGCTGGATCAGTACAAAAGCCTGCCCAGGGGGGTTCGAATTAAGTTGACTCTAACTATGGCAACTATGTTGGAAGGTAATGAGAACGCGATTGTAAAGTGTAAACAGAGCTATGAGTTAGATGGAAACTTTCGGGAAGACAACATTACATTCTATGTTGGGAGGCTAAATTCTGACTGGATCATCAATCAGATGCCCTCTTCGAATTAGAAGAACGTGTATGAAATCCCGATCAAAGGAACCGCCGTATGGCGAAGGCCATTGTGATCGAACTTGACCAATATGTTGCCGGAAACCAGTAACTCCTTCGCCGGCTTCCACTTGAATCCGAAGGCCGCCCGCGATGTATCAAAGGTGCCTAGCGCGCTTGTAGTATTAGGCAGATTCAAGGTTGTTATCTGCTTCAGACGGGATGCATCGATAACATGCTCTCCAAGATAATCAGCAGAAACCGTAAGCTCTCTCACGGCCGCCCAGTCAGCCCCTACAGCATAGGAGAGAATATCTGGCAGATCTCCCTTGGTACCGGCGACAGCGCCTGCCAGCAGAGAGCTTCCGTTCCACTGATACGCGACATTTACATGAGGCGACAATCTGCCCGAACGGGACACCGCTTCAAATGGTTTCACACCCACAGTACCGGTGCCAAGGAAATTAAGCGCGTCTCCGGAAGGTAGCCGAACGTCGCAACCGACAGCCAACTTATATTTCTCCGATGCAATTGCGCTGGCCTTGGCTCTTATAACAATGTCGCCAATGCCCGTAGCAGAACCAGAGACTTGTTCATTTTTAAAGCTGACCGTTGTGCCATCAGGAGTCGTGAAAGAGCAGTAGGGTTGAACGCAACTCACTCCGTTTGCTGCAACCGTTACTTTCACGATTGGCAAAGCAATCGAAGTGTCGAGCCAGCTGGTTACTCCGTAGGTCCCGAACAGCGCGTACTGATCAAGGTGTGCATCGGTCCTGACAATGGTAGCTATAGGACCGCATTGCCCGGCAGCCGTGCAAAACTGGAAAATCATGGGAATTTGTTTGAGATTTATACCATCAAGACTGTTGAACCGAAACCGCTGGTAGGTCGCGGCTACAAAAAGCTTTTTTCTGAATAGGGTTTCTCCCCTCTCGGTCAACACCGGACCAAAAGTTTCCGTGCCGGACGGTTGCGGTAGCTTGTTATCGGGGGTCTTAATATAAACAATGCCGGAGGCCGGCGATGCAAGAGGCACAAGTGTCAATTGTGTAGCAAGAGCTTGATCAAGAGGTTCAAGCGGGTTCACGACTGCGTTTCCGAACAAGGAAGGAATTTTGCAATAAAGCGTATTCGCATGCGCTTGGCAGAAGCTATTGACCTGGGCCAACGCATTAGGACAATGCATAGTCCAAACAAAAATTAGGAGCAAAAAATATCGCTGGGGCACACTCATAGGGGTTCCTTTTCAATATCGTCCAGTAATCTGTCGAGAAGGGCCTCTAAATCTACTGAAGAACCACCTTAAGCGGGACTGTTGTAAGCGTCTGGTTGTAGTCGGCAGAGCCCGGTGACGCACCGGCGACGTTGATGTTGATGGTGTATGTGCCTGTAACGTGCCCTCCCTGCGTTGTTCCATTAAACGAGCCGCTAGTACCACACGCGGTCACGGACAACAACGTTGCAGAACCCAGCGTTACGGCTAGGGCCATTATCATTTTTCCCCTATATTTCTTGCGACCACACATCAGAAGACAACCCGCAGCAACGGCCAAGTAGCTGTCCCGTGGATATCTCCTCCACGGGTCCTCGCGAGTTGGCAAATTGTTCCCGGTACTATTCGAAAATAATTGAAGGGCCAACTTAGCGCCGCCTGCGTTGACTACTGGATTAGGCGTAAAGAAGCAACTGACACCTGTCGGTAGCGTCGCAGGAACGCATGAGAATGTCATCGCTTCTCCAGCGATGCCTCCGGCGCTTATTGATATAGGTATGCTGATCGAACTCCCGGCAGGAAGTGTGGTAGTCGAGGGCACGACGATCGCAGGAGCAGGAACAACAGTGATCTGGGTTGCGGCCAAGATTTGAGTGTTCGAGAGCGATGTCGCGGTAACCGTGATCTGCACCGGAGCGGATATAGGATTCGGTGAGGTGAAGAACCCGGAGCTGCTAATCGTACCTGCACTAGCCGTCCAGATTGCAGGTCCACTTGCGGTGAATTGAAAAGTAGTGCCGGCAACAAATTGGGTTGCGCTCGATGTTACAGATAGCGGTGACGCACCGATGCCTCCCAGGTTCAACACTAGCGGAGAGCCAAGTCCCAGGTAGCTGATCGCCAGTGCTGCGCTACGCGTCCCTGTTGATGCAGGGGTGAAAGCGACGGCGATGGCGCAGCTTGAGTTTCCGGCTAAGGTTGTTCCACACGTCGTCCCCGAAGCGAGAGCGAATTCACCCGCGTCGGCTCCCCCGAGCTTCAATGTCAACCCGCCTAAGCTGTTTGCCCCAGGATTGGTCAGCAAGATCGACTGGGCGCTACTCAACACTCCTTGTGCAATGCTGCCAAAGGAGACTAATGAAGCAGATAGAGTTGGAGACAAAAGATTGAACGTTGCATTAGTGATTGCGCTGTTTTGGTAGCCGACAGCAACTGCAATCGCTCGTATAGTCTCAGACGCGCCAACGGCAATCGGCCCCGTATAGGAAGCCGAGGTTTCAGTCGGCGCCGTACCATCGGTCGTATAGTAGAACTTTGCTCCTGCCAAGGAGCCGGTGATGGCTGCAGTTTGGGCGGAGGTGTAGCTGCCGCCCATCGGGCTGATGATTGGAGCTGACGCTGCGCCGACCGGACTAATGGTCAGCGTGCCATTTACGTAGTTGAAGCTATAGTTCGTGGCCGCCAAAGCCATAGTGGAGAAAGTGATTGGATAATCTCCCGGGGCTGAGGTGCTGGTGGCTGTGGTCGATACCGTAGCAGTACCACTTATTACCGAGGCGCTGTCGCCATTTACAAATCCAGTGGGCGTTGCGTAAGTCAATGCCGGTATAGCCTGACCAAAAGTGATCGGTGGCGGGGAAGTTGCGGTCACCGTCAGAGGAGCCTTTTGGACGGTGAGAGTCAAAGTGTTGGATGAATTTACTAAGAAGCTCGCGGCGTCGCCGGGATAGCTAACAGCGAGGCTGTGGGAGCCTGCAGAAAGCGATGCCAGTTGGATCGGCACAGAGCCGCCGCTCAATGTGAGAGTTCCGCTCCCGTTGACCCCATTATCTACCTGATACAGAATGTTGCCCGTCGGGGTAAATGATGACCCCGCGCTAGAGCTGACGTTGATCGTGATATTCGTCGGACCGTATGTGAAGGGACCGTTGTTGGCAAAAGACACACTTGTCGGTTCGAATGTGTTGAGAGTGATCGTAGGCGCAGGGCTCACTGAGGTATTCGCGACGGGTGTGGCCGTGACTACAATTGGGCCGCCTGTGCCCCCTGGCGTAAACGTTATCGAGGTGGATGGATTAGGCCCGCTGAAGGTACCCGCTGACGAACTCCAGGTTACCGTGTTCGGAAAGCCGTTTGTAACGGCTGCATTGAGGGTGACCGGCTGACCAATGAGCACCGTATTGGGTAGACCGTTGTAATTGCAGTTCGCTCCCGAACACGAGACCACAACTGAGAACGTTCCGTATGTGACATTGAAAATCGTGCCCGCGCCTCCGCCTCCTGTTTGAATGATGGGACAACCCAAGACAATCTCGTTGTCATCAAGTTGACAATCTCCAACGGCGCCGATCGCTCCAAGCGGAAGAAAGCTGAATGTCAGTGTGAAAGGCTGAATACCGCTTAAACCAAGATCAAGAGTTACGGCTCCAGACGGGCTGAGACTTGAAATTCCGCTGATCGGTATATTTACCGTTGTGACTTTGCCATTCTTATCGGTTACGTTGACCTTACCATTCGTAGTCCCGCTAACACACGGTCCTCCCAAAGTGACTGAAGATCCTTGTTGTTGCTGGAGCTGCATATTGCAAAAGCCCGCTAATTCTTCCTGGACGAAGAAACCTGAGGTTGCAGATGAGGGGGCTTTTGTCGGCAAAGGCGGAGGCGGAAATAACGGATAGAGGAAGGTGACAGCAGCCGTTCCGAATAAACCTTCGTCTTGCGTCGTCTCAACCGCGGATCCAACAATGGAAGCAGTCCCTACGCAAGCGGGATAAGAAAATGGTTTATTCGGTTGCTGGGAGAAACAGTAGCCTGCCACACTAAGACTTTTCCCCTGGTCGTCACCGCCCCCCCCGGCAATGGTCGCTTGCAAGAGATTTTGCCCACTTGGATCGATCTGCGCAAAAAATACGTGATTGTTGGAGAGATTAGGAAAAGACTGGTCCTTCCAGTTATCGGTCGTGGCTGGTCCCAACTTCTTATCGCCATCCGTGAAAGTCATGTCGCCCGATAAGAAATCAGTGTGCGAATCGGTGCCTTCGGTAAATAAATTTGCGTTTGATGTGCCTGTGACATAGATAACACCAACTTGATCCAACACGATCGCATTGGCGCTAGTCGTGCTTGTTTTGTCCGCCGCGTTGCTTCCGCCAAGAAAGTCCGTGAAGCGAAGTTTTCCATCTGCTGAGAGGCTGGTTACGAAACCATCTTGCGCCCCTGTAGTAGGGACCGAACTAGGCAATACAACTGGATCAGTGATTTTTCCGGTGCTATCCAGTTGAGTGAATTGAAAAGTCTGTCGCATCGCTGGGGGAGGGGGGGTGTTGGGGAAGTTGATCGATGCCGTTGAACCGACTAGTACCACATTCCCTGCAACATCCACTGCGATCGACGAAGAGGAGTCCTCGTCGGATCCTCCTAAATAAGTTGAATACTCAAGTACGGGACCAGCAGGCAAGTGCGAGATTGCTAACACAAAGACATCATTTTTCGGGCCGCCTCCAAATTTCGTCTGACATACCGAACATTTTGTCGGAAAATCGCTGGAGGTGGTTGACCCCGTAACATAAACGGTATCTCCAGTAGCAGAAACCGCAACGGCTTTCCCTCCATCAACGCCACTTCCCCCTATAAAGGATGAGAACAGCAGCGCACCGGTGGGTCCCAGTTCCATCAAATATGCATGGTTACCGGAAGCGAGTGCTGACCCGCTTGTTAGCATCTTCTCGAATGTGATATCGGTCTGCGGGATCGTACCGACGGCTGCCTTCCCAGTTATGTACGCGTTGCCTGCCGCATCCACGCCGATCCCGCTGCCGATTGCGCCCAAGGCCAGCGAATAAGTAAGGGTAAGGTCTGGACCGAGCTTTGCAATGTAACCAGTGCAGTTTGCGGTGCATATGGAGGAGCCCAATTGAGGGGGACCGCCTGGATTAGTGGTCGATCCAGTGACGTAGAGGTTGAATGCCGTATCCGCCACCATGGAAGTCGGCTTCGTATCCCCTGCATTGCCCCCTAAGTAGCTTGCGGACAGTATTAATGGGTACACCGGGGACGCAGCGGACTGATCTTGGGGGGCTGGTTCCCAATCGGTTATGTCTGTTGACGTGGGCGCAATCCAAACGGGTATGTCGGTTGTTGTCGCTTGGATCTCGAGGATGAGTGTATCTGTACCGCAAGTAGTGCCACTGCAGTTAGGATTGGACACAGTCGTATTGTTCGTAGGCTGCGCGATTTTCATCGAGCTGGTTGAAAGAGCCACGTAGTACTGACCTTGTTGCGCACCCTGTACGATACTCACCGCATCGTCCGCACCAGTCCCGGCGATGTAACTTCCGTAAAAAAAGATCGGATCGATGATCAGTTCACGACCATGATCATAGGGACCCAGATGGATCGAGGCCTGATCTCCCGCGATCTCCCACTGGGCGTCAACAGGTTTTCTTATTCCATCCAATATTTGAAACGCCTTGAGAGTTCGTACGCTGAGCCTGTCTTCTGCCTCGAAAGACAAGTCTTTCCCCCTCAGTAGAGGCTTAAGTCCATCAAAACGCATACGTATTTGCGCTGGATCGGAACCGGGTGCGATAACGAAGTCGTACTCCAACTGGCTGCCACTGCCGTGATAAATGAGGTCGATCCCTTTGTAGACTCCCTCAGACACGACCGAACCATAGCTACGAACACCAAGATGCCAATTGCGGGGATCTCTCCCCAGGTAATAGTTCGTTTGCGTTGCTGTCAGGTCACGGCCAAGAAGATTCGACGCCTGGGCTCCCAGTAAATGCATCGATAAATGTCGTGTCGGACGATTACCTTTTTGTCGAAGGTTGAGCTCCAATCCGTCCGGATTTAGAAGCAACGTGTACCCCAGCCCTCGGGCCAAAAAACGGACGCTTCCCGCGGCTTGCCCTTTATTCTCTTCAAACTGGAGCGGAAGATTTCCCAAAATCGAACGCTGAATATCAGTTTCTGGTCGCTTATTCTCTGCGCTCACACCGGCAGTTGGACCGAGAGAGGAGAGATCTGTCGTCTGCGATTCCAAAACGCTCTGCGAGAAGGAAAGGCAGATAAGGACACCTGACAGCAAACTGGCAACGTAAGCGATACGCATCGAACCCCCGAACGGAATCTGCGCAATTGACAAGGCAGATTGCTAACACGAAGCGGACCCGAGGTTAGGCTGCATTATATCTTCATTCGAGTATTTGCAACTGCAGAAACGCAGGAACTTCAGCCACACACAAAAAAGCGTGAGGATCGCGATATAAGCAGGCGATACATTGAGCCAAAGGGGTCATGGCTATGTATTCTTTGGCGGGAAGATAGTAGATATCAGCCAGAAGACAATCACCCGTTCCGGCGATCTCGATTATCAGTCCATAGGGCGGGAATAGTGAAACCAGATGCCCAGTGCGACACCCAACGAGAGTGAAAACCAGCCATTGCCGCTTTCTCATGAGAAGATCATCCCATCAACTCGGCCCAAGGGTGAGATGGGGAAGGTGTACTTCCTGCAAATGTATGGTCCGCCGCAGGACTGCAAGGGGAAGTTTGGTCGAGAAGACAAGTCTGCGCAAATGTATTCGTCAATAAGGGCGAAGGTGTTGTCAAGGGCAGAGATTTCCTTACCGCCGCGATGAGCAACGCTCAATACCAAGAAGTTTAGGAACCAGGGCACGAGCGGGTTCTCATCGAATCAACTACGGAGGAGTATTCTCCACCAACCATCAATACGGCCACGACAGCGACCATGATTCTTCTATGCGGACACCCGGCCTATGCTGGGTGCGAGAGCGCCTACTCAGCCTGTCGGTCTGGCTTGCGCTGACCAGAATACATTTCAGGCTGCTCTCGATGAGAGAACCTGCGGATATGGCTTTTGCGTCCGCAGGATCCAGTACATCCGAATCGCCAGCTTGCGCGCGGCAGCTACTTTGGCGACGATGAAGTGCTTCTGATGACAGCGGTGAGAGTACTCCTTGCGGAAGTCAGGATCGAACCGCACCGCGATATTAGCTGCCTCGACCAGGAGAAACCGCATGAGTCGGCTGCCCTGCTTGCTGATGCCGCCCATCTTCTGCTTGCCTCCGGAGGAGCGCTCTCGAGGGATCAGGCCCAGATAGCTTGCGACCTGCTTGCCCCGTGGGAATCGGCGGACATCACCGATGGTGAGTACGAATGCCAGAGCGGTGATCGGGCCAACGCCTGGCTGACTCAACAGAAGTTGCACATCAGGATACTGCGAAGCGACCTGCTTCACGGCAGCATCGAGCTGTCCTAGTTGCACATCCAGAATGCCGAGCAGATGAAGCAGATCATGCCTTCGGCGATCTGCCCAGGGATCGAGCGAAAGGGTCTCGAGTGCAGAACGTCCTTCTGTGCTCCAGAGCTTCTGCTTCTTCTGCATGCCTTGGTTGAGCATGAGATGCTGCAATTCGTTTTTGACACGCGTACGTATCTGGACCAGCTTGTGGCGATGAACCAGCAACTGCCGATGGTCTCGCATCTGCGCGCCGGGCACCCAGATGCGCGGAAAGCGTCCCTCGATCAGGAGCTTCAGGATGTGTCCAGCGTCTCGACGATCCGTCTTTTGCTTCCGAACATAGCTGGCACGAATCTGGGCCGCATCTCCGACCCACACCTCGTGACCCAATCGCTGCAACAGCTGAACAAACCACTGATCGTTGCCGACTGTTTCGATGCCCACGAGCGCAGGCGACGTCAGCGCTCGATAGAATCGCTCCGCTTCACCCGACGTGTGCATCAGCTTGTGCTCCGTCGTCGTACCACACTCAGTATCGAGCATGGCAATCTGCTGAAAGCTTGGATGGAAATCACAACCTATGATGATCATCCGGGCTCCTTTCCTCCCGCTGACCCTGGTTCCTAAACCAACCACAGTCTAGAGGAGTGCTGAACCTTCGCCCTTATCTAATCAGCCTTTTGGTGGAGAACTGCTCTCCTGGCCATGATGAGTTGCGCGCGTGTCCGTCCTTTAAAGTCGGTCGGTCGTTGAAGACCATTTGCGGGATCAGGCTGCGGACACGCCGTTGTGACTGTTCTTTCGTCCTTACTGCTCCTATGCAGACTTCGGTGGGAACTCTAATCGTTGCGGTGCGGTTTCGCTGCCGGCTTTACGCCGCGACGGGCCTATAGTCGTTGCCGCTGGACAGTACTGCCCAGGCGATCCGTGCGAGCTTGTTGGCCATGGCAACGACAACAACGTTCTTCGGCGCTCTGGAGTCCAGGGCGTCAAGCCACGCTCCAATCGGTGCTCGATCGCGCTTGATCCGCAGCACGGCAGCTCGCGCACCGTGGATCAAGATCTTGCGTAGATATACGTTGCCGCGCTTACTGATGCCGAGCAGCTTCGCCTTACCTCCGGTCGAATACTGCCGCGGCACGACTCCGAGCCACGCAGCGAAGTCTCGTCCCTTCCGGAAAGCCGCGCCGTTGCCGATCGCCGCAACGATGGCTGTGGCGACGACCGGCCCGATACCTGGGATCTGCCGAATGCGCGTACACCCAGCATCGCTTGCTGAGATCCGTTCCAGCTCGTCGTTGAGTTCCTCGATCTGCTGCTCAACCAGCTTCCACTCACCCCACAGCATGTCGATGAGGTTGCGCATCTGCGGTGTCAGGTCAGCTTCTGCGTTTTCGAGGATGTCAGCCATGACGGCCTTGAGCTTCGCCGGCGTCTGCGCAAACACCATCCCTCGCTCCAGAAGGAATGCACGCAGCTGGTTGATCACGGCTGTGCGCCGCGAGATGAGCCGGTCGCGCACGCGGTGGATGGCTTGGAGGTCCAGCTGGTCGTCCGTCTTGATCGGGACAAAGCGCATGTTCTTGCGCTCGACAGCCTCAGCGATGGCTTCTGCATCGATGAAGTCGTTCTTGTTCGACTTTACGAAGGGCTTCACGAACTGGGCGGCGATCAGCCGCACATTATGGCCCTGCTTGCGCAACGCACGACCTAAAAAGTGCGCTCCAGAGCAGGCTTCCAAGCCAATCAGCGACGTCTCCATGTTCGCGGTGAAAATCAGCAACTGCCGCTGTGTGAACTTCTTCTTCACGAGTGCCAGCCGCACCGAGCGCCACTAGATGAAAGGTCGTCTTGCCTAGGTCGATGCCAACCGAATGAATCTGCATATCGATGATCCTCCTTGGTAGAAGCTGCCACCACCATCCCTCCAGAACGGCTGAGGAATCAAGCGACGGACCATCTCATTAGTCGCGTTTTCGGAAACTGCAGCCCGCCTCAGGGTCCTTCAAGCATTGGCTCGATACCGATCTTGTCATTTACGGCGGATACAAGCCGCTGGCGGCATCCCAGGTAACGTTCGGTCGTCTCGACCGACCTATGGCCCAGAAGGAACTGGATCTGCTCAAGTTCGCCTCCCGCCGCATGGCAAAGCCTGGCACAGGTACGCCGGAGGTCGTGGGGAGCCAGTCTATCGATTCCCGCATGCTTGGCCCGCTCGCGAACAATCGACCACACGAGCTTTTCGCTGATCTTTGAACCCCATACGCTTCCCCAACGAGTAATCCGACGAAAAATGGTGCCTTCTTTGATGTCAGAGGCGATCAGCCACTCGTCTAGTACCGCCTTTACCCAGTCCGGAACCGGCACAGTCCGAACATGACCGCCTTTCCCGAATAGATTGACGATTGCCCAATGCTCATCCCGTTGCTGGAAGTCATTGAGTCTGAGACCTGTCAATTCCGCTCGTCGAAGACCACATCCAAGCAGGAGGGACAGAATTGCATAATCCCGTTTGTCGCGAATCGAACCGCTGGCAGGAACTGCCAGCAATCTGCGGCCCTGATCGATGGTGAGCCAGTTGCCAAGCCGCATCCCGAGGCGTTTGGCTCCCTTTACTCTGCGGATGCCTGCGGCGAGGTCCGGATTAAGCAGGCCGTTGTCCGACGCCTCGTAGGCAAGTCGGCGCACGGCTGCCAGCCTGAGGTTGATCGTGGATGGGGCGAGCTTTCGACTTTCCAACTCGTACCTGTATCTGAGGACGACGGTGCGGCCAAAGGCCAGACGGGGCTCAGAGCAATACCAGCTGATGAAATCTTCGATGGCGGCCCCATAGGTTCGCTTTGAAGCCGCTGAACCCAGGCTTTGCAGGACCGAGTTCTTGGATTGGTCGAGATCAGGCAAACGCAGGGTGGTTCTGGTGGACCGGCCTCTGTTCTTTCGTTTTTGGCTCATGGACGCGGCCTCCATGACCGCCAATCCATAATCCGTCCCGTCAGAGTCGGTCAACCTGCGAGTCAGCATCCGAAAACGCGACTTTACGGGCACTGCGGTATTACTGCCGTTTGCCCGTCAACCGCCCAGAACTCGATTCCTGGCTCGGTGAGTGAGTCGGCGGAGATATGCCAATTGCGATCCTCGAATCGGCCATTCAGAGCCGGAGTACGCCACGCGCTGGTTTTGGCTCCATGGCAGCCATTCTTCTCCCGCCGCGGCTCTCTGCTCATCGCTGTTTTAGCCCGTCTGTGCGCTATACTTGGCAGCACTTCAGCATCTTGGCGGAGGACATTTGGTGCCCGATGATGTGACTGCGCCGGGAGTGCGCCCGCCATCCGATCATGGTATGACGGTTTCCGTCGGCGGAGCCGCAGCCGCGGAGGCGGTCAAACGAAACTTGCCGGCGAGCATCGGCCGCTACCGTATTCTTCGCCTCCTTGGGGAAGGTGGCATGGGCTCGGTCTATGAGGCCGAGCAGGACCGGCCGCGCCGCACCGTGGCCCTGAAAGTCATCAAGACCGCCTGGGCCAGTCCTGCGCTCCTCCACCGTTTCGAGTTGGAATCGCAAGTTCTCGGTCGTCTCCACCACCCTGGCATCGCGCAGATCTATGAAGCCGGTACCGCCGATACCGACTTCGGACTGCAACCGTTCTTCGCGATGGAAATCATCCATGGCAAGCCCCTGGATCAATATGCCGCTGCAGCACCGCTCAACACCCGCCAGCGTCTGACCTTGATGATTCAGGTCTGCGAAGCAGTCGAGCACGCCCACCAGCGTGGCATCATCCACCGCGATCTGAAGCCCGGCAACATCCTGGTCAACGAGAACGGCCATCCAAAAATCCTTGATTTTGGTCTGGCGCGTGTGACCGATGGCGATATGCAAGCGACTCGTCAAACAGACATGGGACAACTGCTTGGCACACTCGCTTATATGAGCCCTGAGCAGGTTCTGGCCGATCCTCTGGAACTGGATACGCGCAGCGACGTTTACTCGCTGGGCGTCATCCTCTACGAGTTGCTGGCTGGCAAGTTACCGTACACGCTGTCGCCGCGTGTACATGAAGTGTTGCAGACCATTCAGCAAACCGACCCCAATCCCCTGAGCAACGTGAGCCGCGTCTATCGGGGAATCGCTGGAACTGCGCGAGAAAAAAGATCCCAACGGCTACCCAAGGTACAACTCAGAGAGTACTGTCGGCGCAAGTCTGGCGGGGCAGGGCAGGTACTCCGAGGCTGAGCCTTTTCTGTTAAGTGGATACGAAGGCATGAGACAGCTCGGCAACAAGCTTCCGGAGTTCGGAAAGCCGCGGTTTAAGCTCGCCGGCGAGCGCATCGTGCAATTGTACGAGTCGTGGGGCAAGCCCGAAAAAGCTGTCGAGTGGCGCGACAAGCTGAAAGTCAATCCGCAGTAGTCTTGCAGCCCGAACACCGAGAATACCGCCTCCAGCAAAACTGCACCTCCCCCAACCGCGAGGATCAGGATACGGCGACTCTGGATTTTCGCGATGACGGTGAAGTTCAAGCACCCTCACGCTTCTTCACGAAAAACGGGGCGGTCTCAACCGGTCAGTGCAACACTGGCTTGGAGTTTACTGGCCGGAGTTTGAAAGCCCAAGGTTTTTCGCGGGCGTTGATTCAGGCGCGAGGCTACTTTGTCGAGATCGGCTTGGGAGTAGCCGGACAAGTCGGTTTTTCTGGGGAAGTACTGTCGTAGCAGGCCGTTGGTATTTTCGTTGGTGCCTCGCTGCCAGGGGCTCTGTGGATCGCAGAAGTAGACGTTCACGTTCGTAGCCACCGTGAAGCTCTTGTGTTTGGCCATCTCCAGCCCTCGGTCCCAGGTCAAGGAGCGTCTCAGGGACGCGGGGAGTTTACGAACCTGCCGGGTCAACGCGTCGACAACGGTCGCTGTGTCCTTGCTGGGCACTTTGACCAGGATGGTGAAACGCGAATGTCGTTCCACCAGGGTTGCGATGTGACTGTTGCCGGTGCCGCTGAGCAGATCTCCCTCCCAATGACCAGGAATGGCACGATCTTCAATCTCTGCGGGCCTTTCGCTGATGGAGATGGCATCGACGATCTGACCTCGGGACTGTCCGCCAGTTCGAGCTTGCCGTGAGCGGCGGATAAGCCGCTTCGACCGCAGGTGCTGGATCAGCTCCTTTTTCAGCACTCCTCGAGCCTGGATGAATAAGCTGCGGTAAATCGTCTCGTGGGACACGCGCATGCTCTCGTTGCTGGGATACCGTCTCTTCAACCAACCGGAAATCTGCTCCGGTGACCAGTCCAGGATGAGTTTACTGGCAACGATCCTCCGCAGCTTCCTATGCCTGGCAAGCAGGCAGGCCTTGGGCCGCTGAGCCGACTTCCAGGCCCGATGATCGGCTTCGTTAGCTCGGTAGAGCGAACGCCCACCGTGACGTACCACCTCCCGGCTCACCGTCGAAGCCGCCCGTTGCAAGCCCCGGGCTATCTCTCGAATCGAACAACCGGAAGCGATCCCTCGTGAGATGTCTTCCCGCTCAGCCAGCGTGAGCGTTCGCTGCGAGCGGCGACGAACTGCCGGAGCGATCCCGCCGTGCTGCGACAACAGAAACTGAATCGAACCATGGTCCTTGCCAAAAGCACGACCAATCTCATGCAACGACTCTCCCGCCTTCCAACGGTGCCAGATCTCAGCCTTCTGCTCCGCAGAAAGACCGTACCGTCTTCCTTGTCTCATAAACACCACCTCATATCAGATGGTGTTGCAGCGACCGGTTGAGACCGCCCGCGTTTTCGGCAACTACGACCGAAGTTTCCGAAAATCCGACTTTACGGGCACTGCGGTATTACTGCCGTTTGCCCGTCAACCGCCCAGAACTCGATTCCTGGCTCGGTGAGTGAGTCGGCGGAGATATGCCAATTGCGATCCTCGAATCGGCCATTCAGAGCCGGAGTACGCCACGCGCTGGTTTTGGCTCCATGGCAGCCATTCTTCTCCCGCCGCGGCTCTCTGCTCATCGCTGTTTTAGCCCGTCTGTGCGCTATACTTGGCAGCACTTCAGCATCTTGGCGGAGGACATTTGGTGCCCGATGATGTGACTGCGCCGGGAGTGCGCCCGCCATCCGATCATGGTATGACGGTTTCCGTCGGCGGAGCCGCAGCCGCGGAGGCGGTCAAACGAAACTTGCCGGCGAGCATCGGCCGCTACCGTATTCTTCGCCTCCTTGGGGAAGGTGGCATGGGCTCGGTCTATGAGGCCGAGCAGGACCGGCCGCGCCGCACCGTGGCCCTGAAAGTCATCAAGACCGCCTGGGCCAGTCCTGCGCTCCTCCACCGTTTCGAGTTGGAATCGCAAGTTCTCGGTCGTCTCCACCACCCTGGCATCGCGCAGATCTATGAAGCCGGTACCGCCGATACCGACTTCGGACTGCAACCGTTCTTCGCGATGGAAATCATCCATGGCAAGCCCCTGGATCAATATGCCGCTGCAGCACCGCTCAACACCCGCCAGCGTCTGACCTTGATGATTCAGGTCTGCGAAGCAGTCGAGCACGCCCACCAGCGTGGCATCATCCACCGCGATCTGAAGCCCGGCAACATCCTGGTCAACGAGAACGGCCATCCAAAAATCCTTGATTTTGGTCTGGCGCGTGTGACCGATGGCGATATGCAAGCGACTCGTCAAACAGACATGGGACAACTGCTTGGCACACTCGCTTATATGAGCCCTGAGCAGGTTCTGGCCGATCCTCTGGAACTGGATACGCGCAGCGACGTTTACTCGCTGGGCGTCATCCTCTACGAGTTGCTGGCTGGCAAGTTACCGTACACGCTGTCGCCGCGTGTACATGAAGTGTTGCAGACCATTCAGCAAACCGACCCCAATCCCCTAAGCAACGTGAGCCGAGTCTATCGGGGCGACGTCGAAACCATCGTTGCCAAGACACTGGAGAAAGATAAGGCGCGGCGATACGCCTCGGCGGCGGAGCTGGCAATGGACATCCGGCGATACCTGCAAGACGAACCGATCGTGGCGCGTCCGGCGAGCACCAGCTACCGCATGCAAAAGTTTGTGCGCAGGCACAAGGCGCTGGTGACAGGGACCGCAGCGGTCTTCCTTGTGCTTTGCTTCGGAATTGTTGCCAGCACATGGCAGGCGGTGCGCGCCAAACGCGCCGAGCAGACTGCTTTGACCGAACGCGATCGCGTGATCGTCGCAGAAAAAGCGAGCAGAGCAGAGCGCGACCGCGCGATCAAAGCGGAGTCGTCTGCAGCAGCGGAACGCGATAATGCCAGAGTCCAGATGATGCGCGCGAATACGGAGGCGGAGACTGCACTGGCCGTGAACCAATTTTTGCAAAAAGACCTGCTGGGGCAGGCGAGCGCCCAGAATCAGGCGCGGCCCGACCAGAAGCCGGACCCGGATCTCAAGGTGCGCACTGCCCTCGATCGTGCGGCTGCAAAAACCGAAGGCGCCTTCAAAGATAGACCGTTAGTCGAGGCCTCGATTCGACAGACCATCGGCAATACCTATACGGATCTGGGGTTGTATAGAGAAGCGCTTCCTCAGCTTGAACAGGCTCTCAAACTCCGGCTTTCGAGCCAGCCGTCCGACGACTCCGACGTATTGTCCGCAAAAAACGACCTTGCGCAGCTGTACGCCGCCCAGGGCAACGTGTCCGCCGCGCTCCCGTTGGTGCAGGAGGTGCTAAAGGGCCGCCGACAGAGGCTTGGGCCGGACCATCCCGACACGCTCATTGCCCTGAATAACCTCTCCGCCCTGCGCTTTCTCGAAGGCCGTTTGGCGGAGTCCGAGGTGCTGCAGCGCGAGGCACTGCGGCGACGAATGCGGTCACTCGGGCCTCAGCACCCCGACACACTGGAATCACAGATGAACCTGGCAGCGATGTTGCAAAGGGAGGGTAAGCTAAGCGAAGCCGAAGAGTTGGAAAGATCTGCGATCGCGGGCTATGCCAAGGTATTCGGTCCGGATCATCCCAGAACTATGCGGGCAAAAGCTGGCCTGGGAGACCTGCTCCTCGATGAGAAGAAATATCCGCAGGCTGAGGCGGTGCTGAGAGAGACGCTTGACAGTGAACTCCGGGTTCTTGGTCCGGAACATCCCGCCACCGCCGCTGTCCTGAACTCGCTGGCCATGGCTGAGGAGGATCAAGGGCGATCGTCGGAAGCCGAGCAATTGTATCGGAAGTCTCTGGCGGCTGAGGAGAAATCCCTGGGCGCCGGGCACCCGGAAACCATTAACACAAAGCACAATTTGGCTCTGCTCTATCAGCGCCAAGGCAAGAAAGCCGAGGCCGAAGCTGAATTCGAAGAGGTTGTTCGGCTGCGCCACCAGTCGCA
The DNA here is from genome assembly GCA_963815485.1 of uncultured Acidobacteriaceae bacterium. Classification (GTDB taxonomy): domain Bacteria; phylum Acidobacteriota; class Terriglobia; order Terriglobales; family Acidobacteriaceae; genus Edaphobacter. Next base: position 22,888 of record CAWFGQ010000001.1, read on the forward strand.
AGGATCCGACCTGTCGCAACTCGACAGCGAGTTGGCAGCGCTCGGCGTGATTCGGCTCGATCTGCGAAAGTTCGCAGAAGCCGAGGTGGTGCTGCGCGAATCGCTGGAACTGCGCGAGAAAAAAGATCCCAACGGCTACCCAAGGTACAACTCAGAGAGTACCGTGGGCGCGAGTCTGGCGGGGCAGGGCAGGTACTCCGAGGCTGAGCCTTTTCTGTTAAGTGGATACGAAGGCATGAGACAGCTCGGCAACAAGCTTCCGGAGTTCGGAAAGCCGCGGTTTAAGCTCGCCGGCGAGCGCATCGTGCAATTGTACGAGTCGTGGGGCAAGCCCGAAAAAGCTGTCGAGTGGCGCGACAAGCTGAAAGTCAAGCCGCAGTAGTCTTGGAGCCCGAACACCGAGAATACCGCCTCCAGCAAAACTGCACGTCCCCCAACCGCGAGGATCAGGATACGGCGACTCTGGATTTTCGCGATGACGGTGAAGTTCAAGCACCCTCACGCTTCTTCACGAAAAACGGGGTTATCGGAAACTACGCCACTCACCCCTGTGTGCATGCACTCAGCACCAAGGGAAAACGGAGTAGCCCTCACCGGCGAGCATAGGCCTCGCCAAGGCATGGGCAATCTCGAACCCCATATAGCACTGCAAGCGGCAGGTAGTGCCTCAAGTAGAATGGCTGGCATGAACAGAGCAGAAAATAAGATCAGAGCATGGAAAGTCATCTTAGTGTTCGGAGCAATGTTTCTCTTTGTCCTCGGAATCCCGTCTCTCCCCAAAGAACATCATTTGCTCTATTGGAGCGTCGCATTCGTAATCATTGCCGCGCTTTGTGCAATATTGCTCCTATTTAAGCGACGAAATTCAAACTGACGCACTATCAAGCGGCAGGCTGACTTGAGGGATTGGTGTTAAATCTTTTTTATGGACAGATTTAGAGAAGTGACCACACGGTGCGTCGGTTTAATGATCGATGCCTTGAACGAGGCTTCCCGCGCCAACATAGGCGACGGCGGCGACGGAAGCACTGTCTTCGTGAAGAACGCTCAGGCTATCCAACTGGGCAAAGTCGTCACTGCAGTTGGTATCTTCTCGATCCTTGAGGCTAGGTTGCAGGATGGTCTGAACTGCTCTGATGGATTCGCTGAGCTTCGAAAGATTCTGTTAAGCGCCAGTGAGCAGGATCTCGCGTTACGCTTTGAACAGTTCGCCACTGCCGTGAATGTACTAAAACACGGTCGAGGCCGGAGCTACAATTATCTGCTCTCCATGCGTGAGGCGCTCCCTTTTATCCTCAACGCAGGGGACCAGCACTTCTTCTTTGAAGGTGATGTGTCGGAACCGGACACTCTGGTTCTCGTGGATGATGCTTTCGTACGTTCTTGTGCGGAGTTGGTCCAAGCCTTAATTGATGCCGTGCAAAGCGTAAAACCAGACGTTTACTTCGGTTAGAGCTTGTTCCCGAAAAACGGGGTTTTCGGAAACTAGATCTCCAACCTCGAGATTGCTCGACTTATATCGCTCCCTGGATGACCGGCGCGTATTGGTAGAGCGTCTCCCTACTAATGCCGAATTCGCGTGCAAGTGCAGCCTTCTTCTCCCCTAAAGCAATCCTCGCGCGCAACTGCTGTACACGCTCAGGATTCAGAGACGGCTTTCGACCTTTGTAAACGCCCTTCTTCTTAGCGATGGTAATACCTTCGCGCTGCCGTTCCCTAAGCAACGTCCTTTCAAACTCGGCAAAGGCTCCCATTACACTCAAGAGCAGTTTGCTCATGGCTGAGTCCTCATCGTTGAAGACCAATTGCTCTTTCATGAACTGTACCTGGACCCCGCGATGAGTCAGGTCATTGACAATCCTGCGCAGGTCGTCCAAGTTGCGCGCTAAGCGGTCCATCGAATGCACGAGCAACACATCACCATCGCGCAGGTACTCAAGGCACGCCTGGAGTTGAGGCCGGCTAGTGTCCTTGCCCGAGGCTTTGTCCATGAAGGTCTTGTTAAGCTCGATGCCGTCGAGTTGGCGCAGTTCGCTTTGGTCCTGCGAACTGACCCTGACATATCCCACCCGCTTTCCGCCCTGCGTTGCCGCTGCGATCATCTCAAACCTCGCTGTCAGGATAGAGTCTGTCGCCATCAACGACCGGCGTCAAGAAAAACAACTCCCAATCCTATTCTGACGAGAAAAGTGTCAGGCTAAGGTGTTGGGTTGGGGTATACCTCACACTGACATGGTTGACCTGTAGTGCTTATAAAGGAACCTGCTTCGCTAGGAGAGGAATGCCAGTAGCGAAGCGTGTACCGTTTCCCAGGGTTTGTTCAAGTCTACCGTTCTCACGAGAACCCGGTATCCGCTGATGACATCCATCCTGGTCCCCGAAGGGACTCATTGGAGTCTTCCGACGCAGAATTGCGAAGACGACCAGGAAGATGATGCCGAAGAGGCTGAATAGGAAGAATGCCTGTTGGCTATATTGCTGCGATGACGTGGACGCCCGAGGTTTCGGCTTACCGGCGGTCCGTTTCCGACTCTTGGCTGCTCCGCTAGCGCTGCCGTAATGGTTGGCACCTTTCCGATGCCGCAATCTGTATCTTCGTACGCGTTCACGATTCAGCTTCCGGAGTCGCTCTCTTTCTTGCTGCTCCCCATCACTGATATCAGGAAAAACGGTAATGCTGCTATCGCCGGATGGATGTGCTACATCGTCATCACCGGCTATCTCAGTATTCATATTGGCGTGATAAAGAGTCACTGCATCGCCTCTAAGTGGCGCCTCTAACACAAGACACAACATTACATTGTCACACTGTAAGCTCGCGCCTGCATCCTTATCCGCTTCACCGCCTCCATCACCGGCGGTCACCGGCGGGCATTGACTCTGATTCTAGTTTTCCGGTTTTCCGGGAGAGAGATTTCCCACATTTTCGCAAACCACTTTTTCTTCAATATTGGCGCGGGCTCGGTCGTATTTTGAGATTCTGGTTTTCTGGTTTTTTAAATAGGTACAAAACCAGAAAACTACTTTTGGTAACGGAAGGGATCACCCCTCTTTCCGGCTCCTGATTTCACGACTTGCTTGCGGTCCACCAGTTGGGTGAGAGCGCTACGAGTGACGGCGCTATCGCCTTCGACTACATCGCGGATTTCTGTCTGAGTCCGCGGCTCACTCCCTTCGAGGTATTCGAGGATGCGAGTCTCCGCCGCTGCTTGGTCTGCCTCCTTCCGCGAGCCCCCAAGGGTGAGCCGCTTGGTGGCCTTATCGAAAACGAGTACGGTCTCCGGCAGGTCGTCTCCCATGCGCTGGACGGTCTGGATTGTTCTCATGCCTTCGCTGGTCCGCTTAAGATAGAGCAGTGTGGCGGGGACGCCACCAAATGCGGTCGATCCAAGAGGCGCATCTATCGCATCCGTCTTAGGGGTTTTGGTGGTGTGGTGCAGTAATAAGATATGCGTGTTGCACTCGCGGGCGACATCAAGCAAAGGACCGAGTGCGTTATAGGTTTCGGCGTACGCCTTTTCATCCCGGATACGGGCAAGTCTAATCAGCGGGTCGATGACAACTAAGACTGGCTTTTGCTGGCGGATAAGCTCAATGAGCTTAGGGACTGCTTCGTCCGGAGTCGGCGCGGCGTGAATCCAAAGTGGGTCCTCTTTGGTTGCACCCAACGCCTTGAAGTCGGCCTTTACGTCATCCTCTCGCTCTTCGAGTGCGAGATAGATGACCACGCCCTTCCTGGTGGCCCATCCAAATAACGGATCGCCTCTACTCACATGGAGAGCCAAATTCCGCGCTATCGTTCCTTTTCCGACCTTTGGCTTTGCGACGCAGAGAGATAGCGTCCCGGCGACGGCGCGCCCTTCCCATATGTAATCCATTGGGGTATCGGGACGGTCGAGCAGCTCGCCAATGTGGACCAGAGTGTAACCATCAACTACCGCCACACTCTCTGTCTCTACCTCGACAAGCGGAGCCGTCTGGATGAGCTTCACCAGTTCGTCAACAGTGTGATGGTCGAGGAACTCGGAAACATCCTTCGAGTCGGGAGGCAGTCTCACCATGTGCAGCTCTGCGGCATACTTCAACACCGATCGAGTGACGTCCTTCTCGTATTTTGCGCCGGCTGCGTCACTGTCCGGGATGATGTACGTTCGCGTACCGGTAAAGTAGGGTCCGTATTCCTCAACTTGCCATGTATTCGCGCCGTCGGGAGCGGTGGTGCAGCCGACGACGACACCCGGACCAATATGGGTCCAGTCTATGGCGGCCAGTCGGTCGGCGTCCTTCTCACCTTCAACTATGAAGGCGACATTGCATTTCACGATCTCGTGCAATCGGTAAAGCGATACGCCGCCGTTGTCCGGTTTGCCGCTGGCCCAGCCAGAGCCGTTCCGATGCCACCACTGGAATTTCTTCTCCGGATACCGGCGCTTCTCCGCAATCGGCTCTCCGCTGGGTTTGGTGTAGATATACGTTTCAAGAGCAGGATCATTAGGACCGTAGCTCATCGCGCTCCCATAATGTTCGAAAAGGTCAATCGGAGAGCCGCCAGGACGTCCGCGGTCCGGCACCCACTGAAGCAATGTAGTAGAACCGCGCCCTTCCTCCCTTCGCGAATCGACAGCGATGGATGACGGTCGCCGTTCCGGTGTACCGGGCCGGGACAATGCCCCAACCATTGGCCGGGCTTGATCCGTCTCGCCCGCGTCTGACGGGCGATTTCGGCAGCATCGACGCGGCGTGGTGTGCTGTAAGGCTTAAATTGAGTTGGTGTTATTCTGTGCTGAGTCACGGTCGCCCCCTTCAAAGTGATCGAGACCTTTGTTACGAAGCCCGCGTAAGTAGCGGGCTTTCGTTTCTTCGGGTCTATGTGAACTCATTTGATCGAGCGCGATGTGTCGGTCTATCTATGAGCCGAGGCCGTGTGTGCTCGGCGAGGTAGCGGTCGAGCTCGTCAAGGTTAAAGAGCAGCCGCGATCCGATCTTCAGACTCGAAATTTCGCCGGCGTAAGCCTTCTTTCGTATTGTCCAAACAGACAGCCCGGCGTATTCGCCGGCTGCGCGGGCATCTACCAGGGGCCGACGTCCGAAGCGAGTCTCACTAAAACTCTTGCCTACCATTCGCTACACTCCAATCTGCTTATGCACGCGCGAAAGCCAACCTGGACAAAATAATCCCAGTTATTGCGCGTATATACAAGGATGAGTTGGTATTCTATTTCTCACACTTATGGTAAAAAACCGTCGAGCGAAAACAAATTCGGGTGGTATCGGGAAGATATTGGACCATGGGGACTGCACCTATTTTCTGTTTGAGGCATTGAATTTCCCCGTTATGGATTCCATGGCCGAACCTCATGGAAACGCCGAACTGAGTCGAAAGGGTCCAGATGGTCGGCCAGTAAGGATCATCGACCCTTACGATCTGGATCCTTCGACAAAGCAAGTGACTAAGAAAGAGAGATCACGCTATCGAGGACTAGAGGAGTTCTGCATCATGCTGAGCGGACTGGTGCAGGAGTTCAAAGAACAAATCTCTATCGTCATCCGGGAAGGAATTCTAATACGGGAGGAAGAGGCTGGTCTCCACCCTGCGCTTAGACAAGAGTTCTTCTACCGCTACGAACGGCACCGCAGAATATTTCAGGAAGTGCAGTTGGAGCGGCGTCTTGATATGACTTACAACGTCGTAACGACAGTGTCCAGCAAGGTGAACAGTGAAACTGTCGTACAGATTCTCGCGCTCGAGGGGCTGCTCCAAGTCGTCGAGCGTGGGGAACTCGATTATCTGAGGAAATGTGGAGTCTGCCAGCGCTGGTATTTGGCCACGCGATCCGATCAGCTCGTCTGCTCGAAAGCGTGCCGACAAAGGAAATACTCGGCTAACCCGGAATACAACGAATACCGCCGCAAGATTTATGCCTGGAAAAAATCGCTGAAAGCAAAGAAGTCTTCCGCGAGAGGGAAAAAGAAATATGCCTAAGAAAGCCAAAGCACGAAGAGACGGGATCCTAACCCGACCGGGCCGCGACGGATTCTACGCAGCGTGGAGAGACGGGACCGGTCGTCGCGTGCAGCGCAAGCTCGAAGGTGCGAACACGATGGAGCAGGCCAGGAAGGCGCTCGCAGCCGAGAAGCAGAAGGCGGCGGCTATTCGCAACGGCGAAGCCCTGCCCATCACCGAGGATACCTTCGCCGCCTTTGTCGAGAAGTTTTTGAAGTATCAGCGCAAGCGCATCTCCGTCACCGTTGTCCCGGGCAAACTGTCGGCGGCGGAATACACCCGACAGGAGGGCATCACTCGCTCTCACCTTATTCCCCACTTCGGCCAGATGAAACTCGGTCTCATCCGCAAGGTGCATGTGACTGAATACATCCACAAGCGTACCGGCGCGATCTCGGACGGCACCTTAATAAAGGAGGTAAATACTCTAAAGCGCATTTTCAATGTCGCCGTCGATCTGGAGAAGATTGCCGCGAATCCAGCCTCGCGGGCTAAGCTTCCCAAGGCTCCGGAGGGCCGTGTTCGCTGGCTCACCTTGGAAAAATGGCAGAAGCTCATCGTTGCGTGCACCCTCTATGACCAGGACTGGAGCGAGGCTAGCCGCATCGGCAAACTCAATAAGAGACGCCGCACTGAAGGTCTCGCGGCCATAGTTCCGATTAAGTCTCGACCCTTGCAGTTCAAGGCGCAGTGGCTGCAACATGCGACCGCACTGGCGACGTTCCTCGGCACACGGCGGGGTGAATTGCTGCACGTCCAGTTGTCTGACATCGACCTCGATCGGGGCACGATTCTATTGCGCATCACCAAAACCGGTAAACCACGCCTGGCATATCTCAACGAGCAGGCTGCGCAGACACTCGACACCATGGACGTCCGAGGACGCAAGCTGCGGGGTGATCTCGGGCCGCTGTTCACTGGCATCACTCCACAGCAGCTCACTGTGGCCTTCCGGCGAACGTGCCAGCGAGCAGGTATAGAGGACTTCTCGCTGCATGACTGCCGTCACACTTTCGCCAGTTGGCAGCGCCAAAATGGAGCCGATTTACACGACATCCAAATTTTGCTTGGCCACAGCGATCCAAGGATGACGGCGAGATATGCGCACCTCTCGCATAAGCATCTGGCTACTGCGGCAGCCCGGCTCGACGGCCTTGTGAGTCTGCCAGGGGCAAACGCTGCCGAGACGCTGCCAAAATCCAAGGCTGTGAAGGATAGTCGGCCAAACTAGTCGATTTTAATTGGCGTCCCCGATGAGATTCGAACTCATGTTATCGCCGTGAAAGGGCGGTGTCCTGGGCCGGGCTAGACGACGGGGACGCTCAAAGCAGTAAACAACTCCCAGAGGGAGCCTCACCAAAGTCAACGCTAACAATATGGGGTTTGTGTGTCAAAGACTGGCCGCGTTCCGCTGCACACTGCATACTGATTCTAAGGCCATTGCAACTCGACACCATCCAACCCGCCACCGTCCGTTCGACCGCTCGCCGGTACAAGTATCTCGATGCCCTCACGACTGCGTTCGTAGTTATCCTGCTCGTCTCAAATCTGGTCGCACAGAAGATATGTCTGATCGGGCCAGTCTCTCTCGGTGGGTTTTCGATTGGGCCATTCGACGTGAGCGGTGCCGTCATTCTGTTTCCCATCACTTACATTTTTGCAGACGTCTTTACCGAGGTGTATGGCTACGCTGCTTCGCGTCGCGCGATCTGGCTGGGCTTCTTCGGCACTGCCCTTCTTTATGTGATTGGATCGATTGTCATCGCTTTGCCATCGGCTCCCGGGTGGCAAAACCAGCGGGCTTTTGCGGTCGTCTTTGGATTTATCCCGCGTATTCTTGCCGCGAGCCTGATTGCCTTCTGGGCCGGTGAGTTTGCCAACTCATACACCATGGCACGAATGAAGCTTTTGACGAACGGCCGTATGCTCTGGACGCGAACCATAGGTTCGACCGTTGTGGGCCAGGCTGTGGATACGGTACTCGTCATCTGTCTGACATTTGGAGGGATTTATCCCGCACGGACGCTTCTGAATATCATCGCTACGGGCTATGCTTTAAAGGTCGGTTATGAGGTGGCTGCCACACCGCTGACCTACATGGTCATTCGCTGGCTTAAAAAGGCTGAAGATGCTGACGCCTTTGATCGCCACGCGAACTTTAATCCGTTCTCGTTCGTCGAGGGGAGCGGCCCGGAAGTCTGAAAGAGCCCTCTTTTTGTACCATTTTCATCAGGTGGAGATTTTCCACGTCTTTTTGAATCACAGATTTCGAACCTTTCAGTCGCATCACATCATCTAAAAGTGAAATTCACATCGTTGCAGGATAAAGCATTGATTTACTGAAGTTTGTAACGCCAAGTTGCGCTTGAAAAATTTTTCACCGACTTGGTCCGCGGTCGAGATTTGAAACCGCCACACTTGACGAGTTGAAGGAGAAGCACTGTGCCCCCGATTCTGAACCCACGCCGCATCGCATCAATCCTGGGTTGTGCGACGGCACTTTTCGTTGCCGGTTGCAAGTCAGATCCTCCGGCAGCACCGCCCCCACAGGCAATGCCAGTGCAGGTCCAACCGGTTACGCTTTCGCCTGTTCCCAACTCGGACACCTACGTTGCAACGATCAAAAGCCGGCGATCATCGACGATGCAGCCGCAGGTGGACGGGAACCTGGTGAAGATCCTTGTGAAATCCGGCGACCTTGTCAAAGCCGGACAGGTGCTGATGCGGATCGACCCGCTGAAACAGGTTGCGACGGTCCAGTCCCAGCAGGGGACACAGGCCCAGAAAAAGGCTGTGTATGACTACGCAAAGATCGACGTTGAGCGGCAGCGCAAGCTCTTCGAAGCTGGCGTCGTCTCTCGCGAGTCATATGATCAGGCAACTCAAGCTTACGAGAATGCGAAGGGAGACTACGAATCGAATGAGGCATTGACCGATACACAGAAACAGCAGCTTGCCTATTACGATATTCGCGCTCCGTTTAATGGTGTCGTTGGTGACATTCCGGTGCACCTCGGGGATTATGTTTCGCCAACAACCCTGCTGACAACCGTCGATGAGAACGCAGATCTTGAGGCTTACATTTACATTCCCACTGAGCGAGCAGCACAGATTCGTCAGGGACTGCCGGTTGACATTCTCGACGGCACCGGAAAGACGCTGGTGAAATCCAGGATCAGCTTTCTCTCGCCGCAAGTGGATAACGGATTGCAGAGCATCCTCGCAAAAGCAGAGGTTCCCCGCACTGCCGAGATTCTTCGCAACCAGCAACTGGTCACGGCTCGTGTGACCTGGAGCACTGCGCCCGCTCCGGTGGTTCCTGTTCTCGCCGTGAGCCTGGTTGGCGGACAGTCGTTCGTCTTTGTTGCCGCACCCAAGGGAGATGGATACATCGCTCACCAGGTGCCGGTAAAGCTTGGGGAAACTGTCGGCAACACATATCCCGTCTTGGACGGTCTGAAACCGGGCGATAAAGTCATTACCTCCGGCCTGCAGTTTTTGCAGGAAGGCGCCCCGGTCAAGCCTCTGGGCTAAGTTAGAGGCCTTTACTGTTTCTGCGGAGCTCGGTTTGGCTTCGCGTTGTCATTGGTTTTATTCGCGGGCCAGCCGCCCCGGCCAGAGGTCAACTTGTTCGTCGATTTTTTTATTCGCCGCCCGATCTTCGCCACGGTATGCGCTCTTCTCATTGTCCTTGCCGGCGCCGTGTGCATTCCCACGCTACCGATTTCTCTCTATCCGACGCTCGCGCCGCCACAAGTAGTTGTCACCAGCGTCTACATCGGCGCCAACTCGAAGGACGTTGAATCTGCCGTCACGACCATTCTCGAACAATCGATCAATGGTGTTGAGGGTATGCGTTACATGAGCTCTACCAGCTCGAACGATGGCACCTCGGCCATCACCGTTACCTTCGCCACTGGTTACGATCTCAACATAGCCGCCGTTGACGTTCAAAATCGCGTCGCCTCAGTTCAGGGCCGGTTGCCTGCCGTAGTGAACAATACCGGTATCACCATCACGAAGGCCAATCCAAACTTTGTTCTTGCAGTTGGATTCATCTCTCCAGACAAGTCGCTTTCTACTGCGTTTATCTCGAACTACATCGACGTTTACGTCAAAGATGCTCTGAAGCGAGTTCCCGGAGTAGGCGATGCCATTATCTTTGGCGAGCGCAAATATGCCATGCGCCTCTGGCTCGATCCGAATCGTCTCGCTGCGCGTGGCCTCACCGCGCTCGATGTTACCAATGCGCTGACCGAGCAGAACGTGGAGGTGGCCGCCGGCCAGATTGGCCAACAGCCGTCAGATCCTAAACAGGCTTTTCAGATGGCCGTCCGTGTTGTCGGCCGTCTATCAGACCCGAAACAGTTCGAGAACATCGTATTGAAAAACAGTTCAACCAGCAACGGAATTGTTTTGGTCAGAGATGTAGGGCGCGCTGAGGTGGGTGCTGAAAACTACAACACCAGTCTTAAGTTTTCCGGCGGAGGTTATGAAGGTGGCGATGCTATTGGCGTCGGCATCCAGCAACTCTCTAACGCGAACGCCCTCGATGTCGATAAGCGCTGTCGCGCCGTGCTGGCCGAACTCGAGAAGTCTTATCCCCCTGGACTTCGCGGCGTTATTGCGGTCGACACGACTCTGGTCATTGGAGAGTCGGTAAATGAGGTCGTCACGACAATCGGCCAGGCAGTCATCATCGTCATCATCGTTATCTTTCTCTTTCTGCAAGATTGGCGTGCGACGATTATTCCTGCCGTCACCATCCCTGTTTCGCTCATCGGCACCTTTGCGTTCATCAAGATATTCGGCTTCAGCATTAATTCTCTGACACTGTTCGGTATCACTCTTGCGACCGGACTTGTCGTCGACGACGCCATCGTCGTTATCGAAAACGTGCAGCGTCACCTTTCTGGAAGCGCTATCATCCCTGAACGCTCCGAGGAGGAACCGGATCCCTATGCTCCGGACGTATTGGATCAATCGAAAGCAACCGGTGGCGGCAAAGGGATGGAAACGGTCTCATCCGATCCTCACGAAGCTACAAGCATCGCGATGGCCGAGGTCACGAGCGCCGTTATCGCAACCTCACTGGTTCTTATCTCCGTCTTTATCCCAGTCAGCTTCTTTCCGGGTACGACGGGTATTCTTTACAAGCAGTTCTCACTGACCATCGCCTTCTCGATTGCGATTTCGGCGTTCAACGCGTTGACACTGTCCCCCGCGCTGGCTGCCATCCTGCTTCGGGCTGAGAGCAAGAAGACCGGAATCATGGGTCTGCTGCTCAATCCGATTGAGAAGCTTATTCAGTGGACGATTCGCGTCTATGCGCGTGCTGTCACCTTCGTTGTTCGAATTCGTTACGTCATGCTGCTTATCTTCTTTGCTGGGCTGGCAGCAACGGCGTTCATGTATACCCACGTCCCGACGGCCTTCATCCCTCAAGAGGATCAGTCCTACTTCCTGATCATTATCCAGACGCCCCCGGGAGCATCGCTCAGTTACACGACGGCGTTCGCCGATCAGGTTTCGGCGCTTGTGCGCAAAAATGACGGCATCTTCGGCACGTTTTCGGTCATGGGCTTCTCGTTGGCGGGCGGCAGTTCCCCAAACTCCGGTCTCATCTTCGCTCCGCTCAAGCCTATCAACGACCGCACGAAGATGGGCCCACAATTCACTGCTCACGCCATCGTCGCCGATGTAGGGCCGAAACTCTTTGGAGTCCCTGGCGGTATCGCGTTTGCCGCCGAGCCTCCCGCAGTTGCCGGCATCGGCACCGTCGGCGGTTTCCAGTTCATCTTGCAAGACTCCGGACGAAATACGTTTGGCGACATCGACCGTATCGCGCACACGCTGGTTGGTCAGAGCCGCGCCCCAGGTTCCGGCCTCACGGGGATGAACACCACCTTCACTTCGAACGATCCACAGCTTCTCGTTTCGATCGATCGCGAAAAAGCAAAGGCCATCGGCGTTCCATTCAATCAAATCACGGCGGCGCTCAATACATTCATGGGTTCGAGCTATGTCAACGACTTCGACTTTAATAATCGCTCCTATCGCGTTTACGTTCAGGCCGATGCGCCGTATCGCCGCAACGCTCAGGATATTCATCAGTACTACGTTCGCTCTAATTCCGGTCAGCTGATTCCGCTCGACAATCTCGCAACTGTCAGCGAGACATCTGGGCCACAGGTCATCAACCACTACAACATCTTCCGTTCCGCCGAGATCGATGGATCGCCTGCACCCGGCCTCAGTTCCAGTCAGGGCCTGGATGCCATGGTTAAGCTATTCAACAAAAACAAGATGCCGGGGATGTCATTCTCCTGGACTGGCCTGGCGCTCGAAGAGGTCGAATCCGCAGGTAAGGCCATCATCATCTTTGGCCTGGGTTTGCTGGTCGTCTATCTCACCCTCTCGGCGCAGTACGAGTCGTTCGCGCTGCCGTTCATCATCCTGCTGGCTGTTCCCATGGCCATCCTTGGCGCGCTTTCGCTCGTTGATCTTCGCGGCCTCGTCGACGATGTCTACGTGCAGATCGGTCTCGTCATGCTCATCGGACTTTCGGCGAAGAACTCGATCCTCATTGTGGAGTTCGCCGAACAACTGCTCGAGCAAGGTCGGACCATTACTCAGGCCGCTATCGAGGCTGCAGAACTGCGCCTCCGCCCAATCCTGATGACTTCGATCGCCTTCATCCTTGGCGTCGGCCCTCTGTACTTTGCCACTGGTGCGGGTGCCTATGGCCGTCATTCGGTTGGTACGGCGATCGTTGGCGGCATGGTGCTCTCCTCCGTGCTCAACCTGTTCTTTATCCCGGTTCTTTACGTAGTTCTCAAAACCTTGCTCGCCCGGCTCTCAGGCAAATCGAAAAATCCTACCGGTGCTGCGAAGCTGCCTCCACCCCAACCCAGTCACTAATCACAAATTCGAAATTTAAATTTTGCGCATATAAGAAAAAGGAACGGCCAACGCCGTTCCTTTTTTCGTTATCCGTCCTCTGCGGGTTCATGTAAGCTTCACGCGACCGGTCTCTCTCAACCGGGCTATCATTTTCCATGGCAAAACTGACTGCTGCATCCCACGAGAGCTGGCTTCCCGAAGCCAACCTTACTACGGCCGATTTTCCCCTCACCCACCTACCCTACGGAGCTTTCGAACATGGAGGGCACCAGCATCTCTGCGTGGCGATCGGGGCCCACCTTCTTGATCTCCATGCCTGCGCCACTTCGGGTTTGCTTCCTCCAACTCTTAGCGAAGCCTGCCAGGCCGCATTCCTCAATCCCCTCATGGCGCTCGGCCATCGTTCGTGGACTCTCCTTCGGGAGACCCTGACTTCACTTCTTCGTGTCGACGCCACACCCGATCGCAGACAAGCCACCGAAGCCGCTCTTCATTCGATCATTGGCACTACTTTGGTCAAACCGGCCCTTATCCCCAATTACACCGACTTCTACGCGTCCATCCACCACGCCACTCGTGTCGGCCAACTTTTCCGGCCCGAGCAGCCGTTGTTTCCCAATTACAAATACGTTCCTATCGGCTATCACGGTCGAGCCTCGTCGATCATACCCTGCGGTATGCCGGTAATTCGGCCGATGGGCCAGTCTCGTCCCTCGAAACCAGATGGAAGGCCTAACTTTCATGCAACCAGAGCTTTAGACTACGAATTAGAACTGGCACTTTATATTGGCCAGGGGAATCTACTCGGCGCGCCAATTCCAATCTCCGAGGCTTACAACCATCTTTTTGGAGTCAGTCTGCTCAATGATTGGTCCGCCCGCGATATTCAGTCCTGGGAATACCAACCACTTGGCCCATTCCTCGGGAAGAATTTCGCCACGACTGTCTCTCCCTGGATCACACCCATGGCCGCTCTTGAACCGTTCCGGGTTCCCGCGAGCCTGCGACCAAAAGACGATCCCGAGCCGCTCCGATACTTACACTCGGAGGCTGATCAGCATCATGGGAACTTGAATGTACAACTTGAAGTTTTAATATCAACTCACACCATGCGAGAGAATAAACTGGAGCCACATTCGCTCAGCCAATCGAACGCCGTCGATCTTTACTGGACTCCTGCACAACTTGTCGCACATCACACAAGCAACGGTTGCAACCTGCAGATCGGAGACATTCTTGCAACCGGCACAATCTCCGGGCCAGCGGAAGCGTCCGGCGGATGTCTGCTCGAACTTACACGGAATGGTACGGAACCGAGACTGCTCCCCACTGGAGACACCCGTGGGTTTCTTGCCGATGGCGATGAGATTATCTTCCGAGGCTCGTGCGAGGCTCACGGCCATCCGCGCATCGGCCTCGGCGAGTGCCGCGCCACCATCCTCCCGGCCCACGCGAAGGAATAGCCATGACCGATCACCCAAATATCTCGGCCGACCAAATTGCCATTCGTGATCTGCTTTCCCGGATCAATGATGCGTGGCTAAAGCAGCGAGGCGAAGCGATGACGCTACTCTGAACGAGTGCTTCGCCGACGATGTGGTGATGCGAGGTCCTGTTTTGTCTTTTTTAGGCAAAGGGCGCGACCTCGCTGTGCAGAGCTATCAGGACTTTGTCACACAAGCTGAAGTGAAGAGCTTCTCGCTCGATGATCCCGAAATTGATGTGGCCGGCGACACTGCAACTGCGCAATACAAGTGGGTCATGACCTATGCCCTGGGCGAACAGGAATACACGGAACATGGGCGCGATGTCTTTGTCTTCGCCCGACGGGACAAAAAGTGGCTTGTTGTTTGGCGTGCACTGCTGCCAGAGGCTGGCTAGCACTTGCAACCCTAGCCAATCCCCCCGCCCGTGAACTATCCTCAACGGTGCACAGACGGTGCAACAAACCGTCATCGGAGACCCCATGGCAACACACACTCCATCCCTGCCCCAGACCGAATCCAACACCGACTTTCTTCCCCTCAAGGGTACAGATCACGTCGAGTTTTACGTAGGCAACGCCCGTCAGGCTGCCTACTTCTACCGCACTGCCTTTGGCATGTCTCTGGTTGCCTATGCAGGGCCCGAGACCGCGCAACGGGATCGCGCCAGCTACGTTCTCCAGCAGGGGAAGGTACGCTTCGTTCTCACCACAGCGCTGCGCTCAGACTCGGAGATCGCCCGGCACGTCGACAAACACGGGGATGGTGTCCATGCCATTGCTCTCTGGGTGGACGATGCCCGACAATCGTGGTTTGAGACCACCAGGCGCGGCGCGCGCAGCGTTCAGGAGCCCAAAGAGTTCTCCGACGGCGATGGCACAGTGGTGACCGCCAGCATTGCAGCCTATGGAGACACCGTCCACACCTTCGTCGAGCGCACCAACTACTCCGGAACCTTCTTCCCCGGCTATCGTGCAATCGAGGAAGACCTGGTTGCCCGCCCGGTCGGCCTCATCCACATCGACCATATGGTTGGGAATGTCGGTTGGAACGCCATGAACCAATGGGTCGATTTTTATCGCGATGTGATGGGCTTTGGCCTTTACCAGCACTTTGACGACAACGACATCTCAACTGAGTATTCGGCTCTCATGTCGAAGGTCATGGCCAATGGCAATGGTTATGTGAAATTCCCCATCAACGAGCCGGCCGAGGGCCGCCGTAAATCACAGATCGAGGAATATCTGGACTTCTACGGTGGTCCCGGCGTTCAGCACATCGCCCTGGCTACCAATGACATCCTCGCTACCGTCTCTAAAATGAAACAACAGGGCGTTGAGTTCCTCACGGTTCCCCACACCTACTACACCGAGCTGCAAAATCGCATTGGCAACATTGATGAGCCCATCGAGGAGCTGGAAAAGCTGGGTATTCTCGTCGATAGGGACGACGAAGGCTACATGCTGCAGATCTTTACCCGTCCCGTGGAAGACCGCCCCACGGTTTTCTACGAGATCATCCAGCGCAAAGGTAGCCGCAGCTTCGGAAAAGGGAACTTCAAGGCACTTTTTGAAGCCATTGAGCGTGAACAGGCGCTGCGAGGCAATCTCTAAGAATTCAGCATTTTGCCGAAGAATTTCGGCTAATCGCTTGTTCTCTTCACGAGTCATTCGACGTTTTCGTTCGTCAAATACCGCACCTTTCCCGCTGCATGTATATGCACTAAGCCTCGTATAATCATTCATATAGACGAATCTGACTGGGATCTGCCAGTCTCTTAAGTGGAGAGACCCAGATGAGCACCAGCCAGTTCGATCTAACCAACGCTCTTCCCTTGACCGATTTGGGCTTCGACCCTCCTTCGCCCACTTTTTTGATGTGCCCGCCGCGGCTCTACAACGTCGACTACGTCATCAACCCGTGGATGGCGGGCAACGTCCATAACTCCTCAAGGGCACGCGCCTGCGAGCAATGGGAAAGATTGCACGAGGCTGTCAGCGCAGTGGCCAGAGTTGAACTCATTGAGCCTCAGCCGGGATCACCCGACATGGTTTTCACGGCGAATGCCGGCCTCGAGCGCAACGGCATCGTCGCAGTAAGCAGCTTCTTCCATCCAGAGCGTCAGGGCGAGGAACTCCACTTCCGCCGCTGGTTCCGCCAGGCCGGTTACACGGTGATCGACATTCCCAGGGCCACGCCATTTGAAGGGGAGGGCGATGCGCTTTTCTCAACCGATGGCCAACGCCTTTGGGCTGGGCACGGCCCCCGCACGTCGCTCTCGAGCCATCGTGCGCTGCGCGAGGCCTGGGGGCCGCCGGTCGTGCCCCTCCACCTGGTCGATCCGCGTTTCTACCATCTCGATACCTGCTTCGCGCCACTCGAAGATGGTTACGTCATGTACTTTCCTGACGCCTTCGATTCTCTCTCTCTTCAACGTATTGAGGTGTACTATCCTCCGGAGAACCGGATCATCGTTCGCGAAGCTGACGCCGTTTCCTTCGCTTGTAACTCGATTAGCGTTGGCCGCACCGTCATTCTCAACAACATCAGTCACAGATTGAACGAGCAACTTGAGAGGCTCGGCTTCAATGTTGTTCAGGTGGAGTTGACTGAATTTCTCAAGGCCGGCGGGGCCGCTAAGTGCCTCGTCATGAGAATCAGTCCGCCTACCCTCCCGGACGGAACAAAGAACTAGAGGCCTTCAGCCAGAACCCGCTCGTACGCCGGCACCGTAAGGAAGTCCGTGAACTTTGGCGCACGAACCAGATCCCGCATTAAAGCCGCGGCCCTAGTGTACGCCGTGTAGCGTTGGGTATCCACACTTGATTTAGCTCGCTCCAGTTCATCTGAGATCACTTCATCAACCATCTCCACAGTTACCGGCAGCCCGTCGTCCATGACTGCCTTGTGGTGGACCCACTGCCATAGTTGCGCGCGACTGATCTCCGCTGTCGCCGCATCCTCCATCAGATTAAATAAAGGGACACATCCGATCCCGCGCAGCCACGCCTCGACATATCCCAGCCCAACCGCAACGTTCTGTCGCACCCCTGCCTCGCTGATCGTTCCTTCGGGAATCTGCAGCAGGTCCGCAGCGGCGACGTGGTAGTCCGGAAGTTGTTTGCCGATCTGGTTCGGCGGTGGCATAACTCGGTTGAAGACTTCAAGCGCGATCGGAACCAATCCCGGGTGCGCCACCCACGTCCCATCATGACCATCGGTGGCCTCGCGCTCTTTGTCGGCTCGCACCTGCGTAAGTGCCTTTTCGTTTGCAACCGGGTCGCTCTTAATTGGAATAAACGCACTCATCCCGCCCATCGCACTGACGTTGCGGCGGTGACAGGTCTTGATGCAAAGTTTCGAGTAGCTACGCATGAAGTGGGTGGTCATTGTTACCTGGCCACGGTCCGGAAGAACCACGCTCGTATCCCCGGCAAATTTCTTGATGAAACTGAAGATATAGTCCCAACGCCCACAGTTCAATCCAGCTGAGTGCTCTTTCAGCTCCCACAGAATCTCATCCATCTCAAACGTTGCCAGAATTGTCTCGATCAGCACTGTTGCCTTGATCGAGCCGGCGGGGATTCCCAGTTCGCCCTCTGCCTTGATAAACACATCATTCCAGAGCCGCGCTTCGAGATGGCTCTCCAGCTTGGGCAGATAAAAGTAAGGCCCTGATCCGCGCGCGAGCAGTTCCTTCGCGTTGTGAAACGCATACAGGCCAAAGTCGAACAATGAGCCCGACATCGGCTCTCCGTCGACAATCAGATGGCGTTCCTCGAGGTGCCAGCCACGCGGTCTGATAAATAACACCGCAGGCTTGTCATTCAACTTGTAACTTTTTCCAGTCTTTTCGTCTTCAAACGTGATCGTCCGCCGCACCGCGTCTCGCAGATTGAGCTGACCTTCCATCACGTTGTCCCAGGTGGGCGTCGTCGAATCTTCAAAGTCAGCCATGAACACCTTTGCACCGGAATTCAGAGCATTGATGATCATCTTTCGATCGACCGGTCCCGTAATCTCGACTCTACGGTCAAGCAAATCCGCTGGTAGCGGATCGACTGTCCATTCGCTCTCACGAATGTGTTTCGTTTCCTTGAGAAAGTCAGGCCGCTCCCCTGCGTCCAAACGTTTCTGCCTTACCACGCGCGCCTCGAGCAGTTCTTTCCGCTGCTCGTTAAAGGTCCGTTGCAGTCCCACGACGAAAGCCACTGCTTCCGGAGTCAAAACATCGGCATATGGTCCCGCCGAAGTTGCCAGAAATTCAACGCTCTTGACCGACCGCATTCCTCACCTCACTCAAATCGCAAATGAACTTCGCCCGCAGTTGAAAACGTTACGCCGACTCGCGACTGTGCTATCCCTCGCTCAAGTCCCGTCCAGCTTCCTGTCGTCACCCACTGGCCCGCCTTGAGCCCACCAGTCCGCACAAGCCCTTCGTTCGCCAGCCACGGCAGCAGACGCATCAAGTCGCCGGAAGTGTTTGATCCGGTTCTTTCCACTCTGACCACTCCGTCGACGGCGAGTGAAACATGCTCCTTCGAAAAATCGACGTTCTGCCAATTCTGCACCGGCGCACCATACACGAAAGCGCCATGCATCTGCAGATCGGCAATCATCGATAGACGCGTCGCTTTCAATGGTTCGGTCAATCCACTTTCGATCACTTCGATGGCAGGATGACAGCTCGCAATCGCCGCTACCACCTCGTCCCGTGAATATGGTTGGTCTCGTGGGGGCAGATCTTTACCGATCAGAAAGGCGATCTCGGCCTCAAGCCCGCGAAACCTGTGTCTTCCACCGAGTTCTGCGTCATTCGCACCGATCCATGCCCGCGGCATTGGGGCAAACATTGGTGTTGCATCCGGTGTCGGAGCTCCAACCTTCCAACCGCCAATCTCACCGTACGCCAATGCAAGTCTGTCTTGAACGAAATAAGCCTCGTCGACCGTCAGAGGACGGAGCTTGTCCGGAAGATCATCGATCGGAGTATTCGTTCTACGAGCGTCTAGCAGCATGGCCGCCGCGCTCATCAGTTCCTTTTCCCGTTCACCTGTCATTCTTTCAGTGTCTCGCAAGAGAGCATCATCTGTCTTGCGGCTACTTGGCTGCGTCATGTTTGCCCACGCTTAAGAGGTTCGCAAACAGCCGGTAGGCTCCGGGTACTCCTTCAGGTAATTGGCGATAGAGAGCGAACGCCTCATAGATATAAGCGCCCTTGCCGGTCTTTGCAACAAGCAGGCCGCCCTTCTGGGGGTCCTGGCCCGGATCATGGGTTTCGAGCGGAGCGATATACTGCGAATCCCATGTCTCCATAAACCCATGGCCTCGCTCCTCCACCCATCCGTCAAAATCTTTTGAGGTAATCTTGTTCGGCCAACTCAACAGCGGATTCTCTGACGTCAAAACCGTCACCGGACTAGCCTCATCGACCACCTTCTCTGCACTGCCCAACGTGTACGGATACGGACCGTACTCAAACGGGCTGAGGTTGTACTGCACAATAACCACCCCACCGTTCTTCGCGTACTCCAGCAGTTTCCCGTTCGCCGCAACCAGTCCGGGATTAGCGGCATAAGCCCGCACACCCAACACAACTACGTCATATCCGGAAAGCCTGCCTTCGGCAATGTCATTCACCGTTAAAGTGGCCGCGTGTACCCCAAGGTTTTCAAGTGAGGTTTGAACATCGTCCCCGGTTCCCGACAGATATCCCACTTTCAATCCCTGAGCCACTTTCACATCGACGCCTCGTGTCCGGTACGTTGCCGACGCGTACATGTTGGTCAGCGTCAGCCCTTTGTATCCGACGGGACGAAAACCTTCACTCGTGGCTCCACTTGCAGTCTCAGCAACAGCCTTTAGCGTGTAGCTCTTCTGGGTTAATGCAGCAGGCGTGACCTGAAACGAAAACATTTGAGACTCACCCGCACGTTTGATTGCAAAGTCGGCGCTTTGCGGCTCTGATCGCCATCCCTCCGGTAAGGAAAGATGTGTGCGGCCCTGCACGCCTCGCTGTTCATCGCCCCGAATCTGCACACTCACTGTGAAGGTCTTCTCAGTAAGCGGAATAATCCCCGCAGATGGCCGGATCGCGACACTGAGAGAAGGAACAACAGCCACTGGCTGGTCTGTCTCCTGAGGCTTCATCTGCGGAGCAAACACTACCTGGCCAAATGTCAACGGCACTCCACCATAACTAGCCTTCACCCAGACACACTCGGACGGAGTCTGTGGCGAAAGCCGCAACCCTGGATCGCTTACATCGTAGTAAGCCTGCTCGATATCTTTTCTCGTAAAGTAAGGCCGTGTGAATCGGCTATCTTCACGTTTTGACGTCTCGCTCTTACTCCCGCGGGAGTTCGAGCTATATTCGAAGGCGTACTCCAGCGTCTTTCCAGGATCAATCTTTCCTGTGCCGGGAGCCCAAACATGTTCTTTCCCGGGGCTGTTTACCGCTGTTGACAAGAACTCCGACGTAACTTCAATGGTCTCTTTACTGTCATTAATCACTCGTGAGGGCACGTACGCGGTGCAGCTCGGAGTAACCAATTCAGAACAGGCTCCCGGCCTTTCCGAATCCATCCTTGAAATCACTCTCAGCCCCAGAGCCTCAACCAGAGCATCGTTAAACTGCACTCGTTTGACACGCAACTCATGCAGGACATTTGTCTTCTCCGACGCCTGCAAACTGCTCGTCTCCACCTTTGCGATCAGCGTATCTAAAGCTGCTAATCCATCCCGCAGCTCAGGCGCGCATCTCTCCGGACTCTCCACCGAGAAGGCCTTCCCTGCCGCCACTGCATGTTCATCTATGCCCTTCAGTGCCAGACGTAACCAATCTGCTCCATCCGGTGCGAGCGTGGCGATTCCCTCAAGAGTCACATCAACGCCATCAAAAAAACTCTGTTCCGCGTCTGCTGTCTTCACCCGCGAGCCATAGCGATGGTAGCTCACTTCGAAGGCCCCGGCCGGAGCCATTCTCACACCTTCGCCAATCTGCGTCTTCTGCAGAGCGAGCCCTTTGCGCGCAAACTGTACGTAGCTCATACCCAGCACCGGACTCATCTCGCCCTCGTGGACGACTACATTCGCCTTCGGAGTCTCGTTGGACCACGTCTTTGTCACATAGTTGTAAAACCGTGCGGGAATAGATTTGTTTGTCGCGTAGTCATACATCTTTCCTTCCGACACCCGCGCGAACGGCACCCTTGCATAAACCTTTAGAGGCGACCAAGGCTCCAGGCCCATCTCCGGAAACACCTTTGGATCACCTGCCGCGTTAAATACCTCCTGCGCCATCTCTCCGGATACCTGGTGCTGGCCATGTCCGTCCGTTGGGCCACCCTGAAACACGCTCGTGATCACCAGTGGCCGATAAAGCCGCACCGCGCGCACCGCGTCATACAACACGCGCTCATGGGTCCATTTCGCGAACGCCTCTTCCTTCGTCTTCGAAAATCCGAAGTCCACCTCCGTCCCAAACATCTGGTCCACTCCGAGGTACCGGTCTGCTGCGAGTAACTCCTGAGTTCGGACCAACCCCAGAGCATCGTCGAAGTCGCCGGACATAAGATTCTGACCGCCTTCGCCACGCGTCAACGTCAGAGTCGCGGCATGAACTCCCTGCCCCCGCGACTCATACGTCAGCATTCCCCCATCCTCGTCATCAGGATGGGCGACGATCATCAACAGGCTGGCACGCGTTCGCAGCTTGACCAGGCTCTGCTCTAAGGCGAGTGTCCCCTTATTCGCGGGGATCGGATCTTCCATTACCGAAGCTCGCACTCGCTCCCCCGCCAGGTTCGCCGGATCATGCAATCCCTGTCCCAACGCAGCTCCGCCCACCGTCGCAAGCGTCATGCCGAGCCACGCGCTTAAGTCCCAAATCTTCCGAGTAGAGATCATTTCTCTCTAATCTCTCATACCCGTACACTCCAAATCACGCGCAATCCATCCATTTGGGGTCATTTCCGCCTCAACCGGGAAGGACCCAGGTCCGGATCCATCCGCCGAGGTGAAAACCGTCGGCCTTGCGCAATTCCTCTGCGGGCCCACGGACTGGTAGCATTATCCTTTTCGACAGGAGGGCGACCATGTCTGCTACGTCTACTTTCTCTGCTTCCCTACCCGCAGATCGGAAGCTGCGCGAAGTTCACCACTGGATCAATGGTCGAACAGTCATCGGGGCTTCGGGGCGATTTGGAGACGTCTACAACCCCGCAAGCGGAGAAGTCCAGGCCAGGGTTACGCTGGCCACTCCAGCCGAAGCTGACGCCGCCGTCAGCGCGGCAGCCACAGCCTTTCCTGATTGGTCTTCGCAACCACCTCTCCGCAGAGCCCGTGTCCTCTTTCGCTTTCGCGAGATCTTTGAACGCCGTCTGGACGAGGTTGCGGCACTCCTGACCAGCGAGCATGGCAAAGTATTCTCCGACGCACGTGGAGAGGCTACGCGGGGCCTCGAGGTGGTGGAGTTCGCGACTGGTATTCCTCAGCTGCTCAAGGGCGAGTTTACGGAGCAGGTAGGTTCCGGCATCGACAGCTGGTCCGTGCGTCAACCGCTGGGCGTCGTCGTCGGTATCACACCGTTTAATTTTCCGGCGATGGTGCCGATGTGGATGTTTCCCATTGCCCTCGCATGTGGCAACACCTTCGTTCTAAAACCAAGTGAACGGGATCCCAGCGCCTCATTGATGCTTGCGGAGATGTTGCAGGAGGCGGGATTGCCTGATGGCGTCTTCAATGTCGTTCAGGGCGACAAAGTAGCGGTTGATGCGCTGCTTGCCAGCCCCAATGTGCAGGCTGTGAGCTTTGTCGGATCGACTCCTATCGCCGAATACGTGTATCGCGAAGGCACCAGGAACGGGAAACGAGTTCAGGCTCTTGGTGGCGCGAAAAACCACATGATCGTAATGCCCGATGCAGATCTTGACCAGGCGGCTGATGCGCTCGTCGGCGCGGCCTACGGATCGGCCGGGGAGCGCTGCATGGCGATCTCGGTAGCGGTGGCAGTGGGAAGCGCAACGGCTGACGCTCTGCTAAACAAACTTGAGCAGCGCATCGAAAAGTTGCAGATCGGCGATGGAATGAAAGAAGGAGCGGAGCTCGGTCCTCTCGTCACCAAAGCACACCTCGAGCGAGTCACAGGATATGTTCAGCTTGGAAAAGAGGAGGGCGCGCAATTGGTCGTCGATGGACGTGAGAATGCACTGGTCAAAGGAGAAGGATTCTTCCTCGGCGCGTGCCTGTTCGACCACGTAAAGCCTGAGATGAGGATCTATCGAGAAGAGATCTTTGGCCCCGTGCTGGGAGTGGTTCGAGTGAATAACTTCGAGACCGCCCTGAAGATGATCAACGAGCACGAATATGGAAATGGCACTTCAATCTTCACGCGCGACGGCGATACCGCACGTGACTTTGTTCATCGAGTCCAGGTTGGAATGGTCGGCGTGAACGTTCCGATTCCTGTGCCAATGGCGTTCCATAGTTTCGGCGGCTGGAAGCGTTCGCTCTTTGGCGATCAGTCAATCTATGGTCCCGAGGGCGTGCGCTTCTACACGCGTCTCAAGACGGTGACCTCGCGCTGGCCCACCGGTATTCGCACTGGCGTGGACACCTCAATGCCGACACTCGGATAGAGGTTTCACTTCTCCGCGGCCGCGTCCGCCATTGCGAGATGCTTGTCGAGAGCCGCAATCCCGCGATCGATCTCCTCCTTCGTGACAATCAGCGGAGGAGCGATAACAAAGTGTGAGACCCATGCCTGAATCGTCACACCTTCACCAAGTATCTTTGCCGCAATCTGATCGACCAGTAAGGGTTTGCCGGAAACCTTGTCCTCGTAGGTATTGAAGGGCTCTTTGGTCGTACGATTTTTGACAAGATCGACTGCCCAGAACAGTCCCTTTCCGCGAACGTCCCCAACGCTTGAATGTCTGGCCTTGAGCTCGTTGAGCTTGCCTTCGACATACGGCGCAAGCTCACGTGCCCGCTCTACAAGACCGAGTCGCTGCATCTCGTGAATGGTCGCCACCGCCGGGGCAAGAGTAAGCGGATGTGCTTCATAGGTATGGCCATGGGCGAAGTAATGATCCTGAAAAAACTCTGCGATCGTATCGCTCGTCGCACAGAGCCCTAGCGGAACGTAAGCTGAGGTAATGCCTTTTGCCGTGACAAGAATGTCGGGCACAACTCCCCAGTGATTCATTGCGAACCACTCCCCCGTACGTCCCCAACCAGTCATCACCTCATCGGCAATGAGCAGCACACCATATTTGTCGCATATTCGACGGAGTTTCGGCATGTATTCATCAGGTGGAACGATGACACCGTTCGTACCAACAATCGGCTCAACAAGAACAGCAGCCACATCTGATTCATTGCGGATCA
This sequence comes from uncultured Acidobacteriaceae bacterium, assembly GCA_963815485.1. Classification (GTDB taxonomy): domain Bacteria; phylum Acidobacteriota; class Terriglobia; order Terriglobales; family Acidobacteriaceae; genus Edaphobacter. The sequence continues at coordinate 47,668 of CAWFGQ010000001.1, forward strand.
TATGTTCGATATAGTCCGCGCATGCGATACCACAGCCAGGATAAGTATGCCGAATCGGGCATTTATAGCAATGAACCTCTGGAGCAAAGAGAATCCCAGGACCCTTCCCGCCTGGTTCCATGGCCCATCGACGCGGATCTCCCGTAGCCGCGATGGACCCCGCAGTCGAGCCATGGTAGGAACGGTATCGAGCAATGATCTTCGTCTTACCCGTGTACATGCGCGCGATCTTAAAAGCCGCTTCGTTGGCCTCAGTGCCTGACGTAGTGAAGAAAAACTTGTTGAGTCCCTTGGGAAGAATCTCCGTCAGAAGCTGGGATAGCTCAGCACGCGCGGTCGTGGCATAACCGGGCATTGCGTAACTTAGTTGTTGTGCTTGTCGTGCAATCGCATCGATGACAACCTGATTTTTATGCCCGAGGTTAGAGCACATCAGCTGCGACGAAAAATCCAGATATCGCTTCCCTGCTCCGTCGATGATGTAACACCCTTCGGCGTCGGCAACGTGCATGGGATTCCAGTTTTTCTGGAATCGCCACGTGCCATAGTTATATTGCCGAGTGAGATCGACTACCTGCTCTGTTGTAAGTACTTTTGACTCGGCGATGTCCGTGCCATTCATAATGCCCATCCTATTCGCTGACAATCGACTGTGTCGCTGTGCTGAGCGTCGCAGGCAAATCCATCTTATCTTTCAACATAAGGACATAGTAGCTGGCGGCAGAAACGAAGAACCCAACAAACCATGCGTAATCATAAAGAAAACGTAGTGCCGGAACTGCGAGTCCAATCAACGCAATCAATACTCCCGCAACAAGTGCGACGATCGCGCGGGGATTGATACCCCGCGTGTACTCGTAGGGCCCTCCGCGATGATAAAGAGAGGCGACGTCCAGCTTAGTTCCTCGAATCAGGAAATAATCCGCGACCATAATACCTGCAACCGGGCCCAGCAATCCTGAGTATCCGATGAGCCATCCAAAGATGTAGCTGCCAAACGTACTCATCAGCTTCCACGGCATCATTGCAAGCCCAAGCAGGCCGGTGATCAGACCGCCAGCACGAAAGCTGATCAATCCGGGGGCAAGATTTGAGAAGTCATTGGACGGAGAGACAACATTCGCGCCAATGTTGACGTTCAGTGTCGCAATCAGCAGCGCGACCAGCGCGAGCAAAGCTGCAAGTGGCTGATGAAACTTGCCAAGCAGAGTAATCGGCGACCATACAGGCTCGCCGAAGATTGTCACGGACGCTGAAGTACAGGCGATCCCTATAAACGAATACAGCACCATAGCTACCGGCAATCCGAACGCCTGTCCGACTATTTGCGAATCCTGCGATTTCGCGTAACGCGTGAAGTCAGGAATATTCAATGAAAGCGTCGCCCAATAACCAACCATTGCGGTCAATGACGGGAAGAAAAACCGTAGGAATTCGCCTGTCGTATGGAAGCGGCTCGGTGCCGAGAGCATCGGCCCAAAACCGCCCGCTTTGTGGAGCATCCAGAAGAGCAGAATGAAAGACATGACGAGTATGAATGGCGCAGAAAAACTCTGCAGAAATCGAATCGATTCAACCCCTCTCCACACGACATACATATTGAGAAGCCAGAACCCGAGAAAGCTTGCCCAGAGAACCGCAGGCATTTGCGCCGTCGCAGGCCATAACACAGCGAGCATCGCAGCGATTGCCTGGCCACCCAACCAGGATTGAATGCCAAACCATCCACACGCCACCAACGCTCGCAGCATCGCGGGAAAATTTGCTCCACGCGTCCCGAAACTGGCTCTGACAAAGACCGGAAATGGGATGCCATACTTCGCCCCGGCGTGTGCATTAAGCAACATCGGAACGAGAACAATAAGATTACCTAGGAAGATGGTAAAGATCGCCTGCTTCCAGTTCATGCCGCCAGCGATCAGAGAGGAGGCAAGCATGTACGTTGTCACCTCCATCGACATGGAAAACCAGAGCGCGATGTAGTTATAAGTACTCCAGGTACGCTGTGCCGGTCCGGTAGGCGCAAGATCATCGTTGTAGAGACGCGGATCATGGTTGGTGACAAGGGAAGCTGAATCGGCAACGACTGCGCTGGTTGAGCTTATTGCCATGCTCCACCCCGAGCCTCACGACGCAGATACTTACCTCGTCCAGTCGCTGCAACGTAGTTTCCATTGTCAGCAACGAGTTGTCCGCGCGAATATACGTGGCGTGCATTGCCCTTTACCTTCCAGCCTTCGAACATCGAATAGTCACAACGCATATGGTGAGTTGCGGCCGAAATCAGATGTTCAGCTTGCGGATCCCACAGCAGAACATCAGCATCGGAACCCGGAGCAATTGTTCCTTTCTTGGGATACATGCCGAATATTCGCGCTGGAGCCGTAGAAGTAATCTCGACAAAACGTTGCAGCGAAATCTTTCCGGCGTTTACGCCAAAGTGATGAAGCAATTGCATCCGGTTCTCGACACCCGGGCCACCATTTGGAATTTTGCTGAAGTCATCCTTGCCAAGTTGCTTTTGATCAGCGAAGCAGAATGGACAGTGATCGGTCGAAACCACTTGCAAATTATCTTTGACCAGCCCATCCCAAAGCTTCGGTTGATTCTTCCTCTCTCGCAGCGGCGGAGTAAAGACGTACTTCGCTTCCTCGAAACTCTTGCCGGGCATCTGGTCTTCAAGAGAGAGAAGAAGATATTGCGGACAAGTCTCCGCAAATGCAGGTAGCCCTCGGTCGCGAGCCTCGCGAACCTGATTAAGCGCGTCTTCACTTGAAAGATGAACGATGTATACCGGAACGCCCGCCATCTCAGCGAGGGCAATGGAGCGATTCACTGCTTCGGCCTCAGCCCTGGTCGGCCTCGTCAAGGCATGGTAGATCGGCGCTGTCTTTCCCTCGGCAAGCGCCTGCTGCACGATTACATCAATGGCACTTCCATTTTCGGCATGCATGCAGATCAGCGCTCCATTTTTTGCAGTCTGCCGGAGAGCCTTAAAAATTGTGCCATCGTCCACCATAAGGACATTCGGATAAGCCATGAATAGCTTGAAGCTGGCGACGCCTTCGCGCACCATGTCGTCCATGTCGTGCAATCCCTGCTTGCCATTATCGGAGCCGAGATCAGTCACGATCATGTGCAGCCCATAATCAATGCAAGCCTTTCCATCCGCCTTCGCGCGCCAGATGTCGAGCGCATCCCGCATGCGGGTTCCTCTGGCCTGAATAGCAAAATCCACGATAGTCGTTGTACCGCCAATAGCCGCTGCACGTGTGCCCGTTAGGAAATCATCCGCCGATACAGTCCCGCCAAATGGCATATCCATATGAGTATGCGCATCGACACCTCCCGGCAGGACTAAGAGTCCACTTGCGTCCACAAGCGTGTGCCCATTCGGTTCAATGCCCGTGCGCACCTCACGAATCGTGGCTCCTTCCATGAGCACGTCAGTTTTTTCAGCACGTTCAGCTGTAACGACAGTGCCATTCCGAATTAGAATCCCCATTCTTCGCTCCAGACAATCAACAGCAGATTCACTACCTTAGCATCAGGTATTTGTGCTCACCACTCCTTCGGTTCCAGGCGGTACGAGGCCTTTGGCACTGCGTTCCTCCCAGCTTTCAAACGGCAGCCCATTGTCGATGCGCTCCATCGTGATGCAATTCTCAACAGGGCAAACCAGCGAACAAAGGTTACAGCCAACACAGTGATGCTCATCCACCCGTGGAATCCGTTCGAGTGGTGTAACGGCATTACTGCGGATAAGACTGTCCGAATCAAGTTTGGGAATCGGCGTAGTTGAGATACGTCGCGCCGCTTCGGCCTCCACCATTGCCGGCGTTCGGGTTGTGTCGAACTTAGGTGCTGCTCGATCGAGATGGATGCACTGATGCGCTCCATCCCAACATGCTGTATAGCAAAGCTGGCAACCGATGCAGAGGTCTTCATGAATTCTTGCCACGATCTGGTAATTTAGGTTCAGTTGCTTCCATTCGCGCACGTTGGCAAGCGATAAGCCGCGAAAATCATCGATCCTCAAGAACCCCTTCTCGGACATCCAGGCTAACAAGCCGTCCTGCATATCCTCCACGATGCGATACCCATAATGCATCGCCGCAGTACACACCTGCACCGTGGCACAACCGAGCAAAATAAACTCGGCGACATCGCGCCAGTTGCCGATTCCTCCAATACCGGACAGCGGAAGCGCACTTGTTGGATCAGCTTGTATCTGCTGAACCATATTGAGCGCGATAGGTTTCACCGCAGGGCCGCAGTAACCTCCATGTGAGCTCTTGCCGTCGACGTTCGGATTCGGCTGAAAAGTGTCCAGATCGATTCCAGTAATCGAGTTGACCGTATTGATTGCTGAAAGCGCATCGGCGCCTCCGCGTTTTGCCGCTCGCGCGGGAATGCGAATATCGGAGATATTGGGCGTTAGTTTCACAATCACCGGCGTCCGCGCCTTCTCTTTCACCCAGTTCGTGATCTGCTCGCAATACTCCGGCACCTGACCAACGGCGGATCCCATGCCGCGCTCACTCATGCCATGTGGGCAGCCAAAATTAAGTTCAAGACCATCGGCACCGGCATCTTCCGCCCGTTTCACCATCTCGTGCCATGCCTCGCGTTTACTCTCCACCATGAGCGAAGCAATCACCACATGCTTCGGATAGCGTCGTTTAACTTCCGCTATCTCCTGGAGATTAACCTCCGTTGGGCGATCGGAGATGAGTTCAATATTATTGAATCCCATCATGCGCCGCCCTTCCCAATCGATCGACGAGTAGCGTGAGCTAACATTTGTGATCGGTGCGCCAATCGTCTTCCATACCGCACCGCCCCAGCCCGCATCGAAGGCACGCATTACCTGTTCACCACAGTTCGTCGGCGGAGCCGATGCGAGCCAGAATGGGTTCAGGCATGGGATGCCGCAAAACGTAGTCTCCAGTGTAGGCTTAAGCTTTGGCATGTTGGGCCTCTAACCATGCAGCGATGCCGATTCCAGCTCGCTTTCCGTCGGCTACTGCATCCACTACTTCACGACCGCCGTTGGTGCAGTCGCCTCCCGCAAAAAACTTTGGGTTGGTTGTTTGGCCTGTCGCACGGTCGATGAGGATTCGGCCACGTTCAAGCTGCACCTTTGTGCCTCTTCCAGATTCCCCAAGAAAGCCCGTATGCGTGCCTTGTCCAATCGACAGAACAACCATGTCCGCCGCGAGCGAGAACTCCGAACCCGGCTTCGGAACAAGCGATCCATCCTCGGACGAGGTAAGCCTCCGCAATTCGAGACTCAACGCGGCTTGATCTTCACGAATGCTCGCAGGTTGAACATGCCAGACAAACTTAACTCCTTCGTTTCGGGCATGTTCATATTCGAAGGAGAATGCTGACATCTGCTCGGGTCCGCGGCGATACAGCATCGTGACTTCAAGAGCACCCAGTCGAATAGAAGCAATCGCCGCATCAATCGCGGTATTACCTGCACCAACGACAGCCACTCGCGGCGGTACACTCGTGCGCTCTCCGGATTTGTACCCTGCAATCAGGTCTAACGCATTTGTCACGCCTGGGAGATCTTCTCCCGTAATTCCAAGCTTATGAATCGCCCCCAAACCAACTCCAAGAAAAATCGCGTCATGCTCTCGTTCAATTTCATCGAGTGACGCAGCATCGATCATCGCACCAAAATGAAATTCAACTCCGAGTTGCAACAACATCTCGATCTCACGCAAGCTTTCGACCAGAGGCAGTTTATATTCGGCCACTCCATAGGTATTCAGACCTCCTGGCAGCGGCCTGGCGTCATAGATCTCAGCGCGAACGCCGCGCCTTCGAAGTTCTGCCGCGCAGGCAAGTGACGCCGGACCAGCGCCAATCAATGCAACCGAAAAACCCGTATCCGCTCCAAGCTCAAACGGTAGCAAGGTCCCGCTTTCGTAGAAAGAATCCATTGCGAATCGCTGCAGACGTGCAATCTCGATCGGTTGCTTGTTGTAACGATGCATCACGCATGCCCCTTCGCACAGTACGTCAACCGGGCAGGCGCGGGCACAACTCGCACCAAGAATATTCGCATCGAGAATCGTGCGCGCAGAGCCCGCGAGATTGCCGCTGGCGATTTTTTTAATGAACCGCGGCACATCGATATGAGTCGGGCAAGCACTTGTGCAGGGCGCATCGAAACAAAAGAGGCAGCGATTCGCCTCTGGAATCGCCGCCTGTTTGTCAAACGGCGGATGCAGGTCGCCAAAACGCTCAACCACCTCAGGCGGCGTCACAACCTGTTGGTGAAATGGGATACGTTGGCTCATCGGGACAAAATCTCCTTCCTGCGAACCAAGAAATCACAGGAATTGCACGGTAGGTTCCCGGCACAAGATACCCCAAATGAATTCAAGCGAGGCAACCATCCGCGCTCCAATAGTCCGCATTTTCCGGAAGATGACAAAAGACCCTCCCTTGCCTCTGAACCCGTCTCCGTATTCAGAAGTGACTATTATGCACTATCGCAGCAAAAGAGGCGCCACGACGAGAGAGAAATCCGCTTCGAATATGAAAGCTAACCTCTGCTATTCCTTGACGAGCCAGTTCATTGTCTTTCGCGCCAGCAGATCGAAGGCTTGAACCGCAAGCGCCAGGTCTTCAGTACGAGTATCCTCAGCCTTGTTATGGCTCAGTCCAGCGAGCGACTGAGTGAACATCATCACCGTCGGGATTCCAGATCGAGCGACTTCCGCTGCATCGTGCAAAGGTCCTGAAGGTAGTCGATGGGAAGAGCCTGAGGTCTCACGAATCGACTCGTCGCAAAACTCAATCAGTTGCGGATTAAATGCAATCGGCTCGATACTCCAGATCCTCGACCACTCCACACTGCAACCTTCCTCGGCAGCAAACCGCTCGCTGGCAGCACGCACCTCAGCCAACATGGATGCAAGGATTGTCGCATCAAGATCACGCATGTCGAGCGTCGTCTCGCACCGTCCAACGACCGCCGTCACGATGCCGGGAAAGGTCTTCACGCTGCCCATCGTTGCCACGGCATCCGGATGTTTTCTCGCGATAGGGCGAATCTCAAGCGCGAGCTTCGCAGCGGCTGCCAACGCATCGCGTCGCACTGCCATCGGCGTAGATCCCGAATGGGCTTCCTGCCCGTGGAATGTGATCGCATGGCGTTCGACACCTTTTGTGCCTAACACAACGCCAAGCGGCAGATGCATCTTTTCGAGAACGGGACCCTGCTCGATATGAAGTTCAAGATAAGCACCGGCATTGTGGCTCTCTGCGCTCGCGTCGCCAATTCTGTCGATCTCAACATTGCATTGCCGCAGAGCCTCTTCCAAGCTAATCCCGTCGCGGTCGTTACGAATGCGATCCACCGCGATCGAGTGAGTGCCAGCAAAAGCGGAGGATCCGAAGAGGCTTCGGCCGAAACGTGCACCTTCTTCGTCCGCCCAGTCGACCAATCGAATCGTAATGGGTGGCCGGCCGTGGAAGTCTTCACTGATGCCTCGAAGCACTTCCAGCCCACCGAGTACGCCAAGACATCCGTCCAACCATCCGCCATTCGGGACCGAATCAAGATGGCTGCCAAGCAGGAGAGCGCGATCAGAATCGCCGCGAAGGGTAGTCCAGGAGTTACCCGCAGCATCGTAGTGGTGCTCGACAGGCAGGCTTTTTAACTTATCCTGAAACCAGGCGCGAGCCTTCAGCCACATCGGACTCCACGCAAGACGTTGAGCCCCATTCGCATCGGCTGTCAAAGAACGCAGCTCCTGCAGATCTGCAATCACCCTGCGTGGATCGACCGCCATGCCTTCCCTCCTGAAGGAAGATTACTGCTTCAAGGGTGAATCTAATCCTTGCTGAGCACTGCTACGCCATACTGCTCCAGCTTCACTGAGGTGACGCGACCAGTTCCCAACACATCCGTCATCTGGCCCGGAAGCGACATCGTCGCTGGGTCCTTTCCGAAGTTCACCAGAATCCAGACAGTCTTCTGATCCCCGTTAGTGCCAGTTTTGCTGCGGACATAGAGATCGACTCCTTTCGGCAGTTTGATCTCCAGCGGATGAATTCCGCTTGATTCCACCATCCACTTCGCAGCAGCAGCCATCGTCTTATCGTCCAGCCATGCGCCGATGTAGGTAATGCTTCCCTTCCCCACGGACCTCGTGATCGCCGCCGGTTGTCCATCCAGCCAGCCGTTGCTTTTGCCGTAGCGCATCAACACCCGAGCCTGTGGGTCCTTCACGCTCAGTTGCTCAGCCCAAATCTTTCCAGTCCCTGCTCCCCAATCACCCGTTATTGGAACGTCTTCATTCAACGCATAGAACTGCTCGACCCTGCCTCCAAGCATCGCTGCTAGCGGGCCGGGCTGCCGCTCCGGTTGAAGACCGTTGTCATCATTCTTCATGGCGCTCCGCTGGCCAAGCACCAGATGACCGCCGTTCCGCACATAGCCCATCAGATTTTTCGCCTGCTCGTCGGTTAGCAAATTCAATGCAGGCGCAACGACAAGTTTGTACTGACTCAAAGATACGGACGGCGAGACGATATCGACATCATGCACCAAATCCCGCAGCGGTCCGTAGAAGCTTAGTGACGCGTTGATCGGATCAAACGCCTGGTTATGTCTCTGCCAATTCACAGCCCAACGGCTGTCGTACGAATGCAGCAAAGCCACTTCGGAGTGCGGCTCCGTTCCCCTCAAGGCAGAACCAGCTTTATCAAACTCGCGACCTAGTTGCGCAACCTCATCATAGAGAGGAACCGGGGATCCATCGGCGCCCACCAGGACGCCATGGTATTCTTCCTGACCGTTCAGAGCGCTGCGCCACTGCCAATAGGAAACAGCATCGGCGCCGTGGCCTACATCATGCCACGCCATGGCCCTAACCTCACCCTTGCTGAGCGCATTATTGTCCTTCGACCAGTTCACAAAACCCGGCTGTGTCTCCATGACCCAGAAGTTCTTGCGCAAGAAACCTCGCGTGAGATCATGGGCCGCACCATTGCGAACCGGATCAAGTTGGCCAGTGCCAACATAGTCATCCCATGCAGCTATATCGAGATCCTGGCTTACTGTGTAGTGATCGTAAGCGTCGAAGAAACCCATCATGTTCGTCGTAATAAATTGCCGCGGGTCGCTATGCGCTCTAATCTTCTCGATTTGCACCTTCTGATAGCTTCGCCACGTGTCGCTGACGAAACGCCGCCAGCTCAACAACAATCCGGGATTGCCATAGGTGGTCTCGATTGGAATCTGGCTCCAGTCCGAGTAAGTCTGGCTCCAGTAGTTCGTCGTCCAGCGTGCATTCAGATTGTCGAGCGAACCGTAGCGAGCCTTCAGCCACGCATGAAACTGTGCTTGGGTTTCTGGCCCATACGACTCATTCGCGTACTCGTTGTCGATTTGCCAACCAATCACATTGAGATCATGCCCAAAGCGTATCGCCATCTGTTCCGCCATCTTGCCCGCAAGTTCGCGGTACTTTGCATTGGACCAATCGAACTGCTGACGATTTCCGTGTTCATCTTTGCGTCCATCTTCTTTCGTGCGCAGAGTCTCTGGATACTTCGTCGTAAGCCACGCTGGCGGCGCAGCGCTTGGAGTTCCCAACACAACCTCAATGTGATGCTTCTCCGCCATTCGTACCGCGCGTTCCACCCAATCCAGGTCATAATGACCCTCGCTCGGCTCCATCGTGCTCCAGGCGAACTCCGTAATGCGCACAAAGTGAATATGCGCTTGCTCCATCAGAGTCAGATCGGCATCCCAATGAGACTCCGGCCACTGTTCGGGATACCACGCTGCTCCAAGATAAAGCGGAAGTTTGGGTTCGGGCCTCTGTTGCGCCTGTGCGAAAACAAACAGCGTTGAAGCAACAACGGCGAATGTTGCGAATCGAACAAGGTTACGAATCGAACTCATGAATTTCCTCGATGAATCCAGCGAACTGCAGATCTACTTCGACGACGAGAGAAGGATACGGGAACCGGCTTGCCGCAATACCTCAGCAGCAGACTCAGGAGTAATGTCGCGCTGGGGGGAACCTAAAAGCTCGTACCCAACCATAAATTTCCGAATCGTCGCGGACCGCAGCAACGGAGGGTAAAAATGCACGTGAAACTGCCACTCCGGATGTTCTCCTCCATCGCAAGGCGCCGGATGCAGCCCCATCGAATAAGGGAACGCAGTATCGAAGACCTGGTCATAGGTCGCTGTGGTCATCTGAAGAATCGATGCAAAATCTGACCGCTCGTTCTCGGTGAAATCCTGAAGCAACGCTACCTTCCGGCGAGGAAGAATCATCACTTCAAATGGCCACACCGCCCAGAACGGTACGAGTGCGACGAAGCTGGAATTCGCAGCCACAATGCGCTCCTTGAGCGTCTCTTCCATCTTGAGGTATTCACGCAATAGAATCGTACCTGCCTTCGCAAAGTATTCTTCCTGCCCTGCCAACTCGGTCGCCACTTCATTCGGAACCGAACGGCTAGCCCATATCTGCCCATGAGGATGCGGATTACTGGCACCCATCATCGCCCCGCGATTCTCAAAGATCTGTACATAGCCGATATCGTCCCGCGAACCCAATTCAATGTATTGCTCCACCCAAACATCCACCACCTTGCGAATATCCGCGACCGACATCTTCGCCAAGGTAAGGTCATGACGTGGAGAGAAGCATATGACACGGCATGTTCCGCTCTCGCCCTCCGCTACAAGCAGGCCTTTGCCGTTCTCGTCGCTCGAAAACCTCGGCGTATCCAGCTTCAACGCTGCAAAATCATTTTCAAAAACATAAGTGCTCGCATATTTTTCCGTCCGCACTCCGCCCGCGCGTAGATTTCCAGGACATAAATAGCATTGGGGATCGTACGCCAACGCAGTCTCAGCAACTTTTGTCTCTGTTTGCCCTTGCCATGGTCTCTGGGTCCGATGCGGTGAAACCAGCACCCACTCCCGCTTTAAAGGATTGAACCGCCGATGAGGATTCTGTTGCGCCAGCCGGTTCACGCGACACGTCCCTTACTCGCAAGCGCAAATGCGCCGTCCGCTGGAGTACACACAAAACAATCCGCATCAATCCCAGTCTTCGCTGCATATTGTTGCCGCACGGTTGCGACGAATTCTGCCGCCATCTCCGCGCAAACGACATTCACCGAGCATCCGCCGAAACCGCCGCCCGTGATACGAGCCCCGAAACACGCTTCCTGCTCGTTGGCAATCGTAACCAGGACATCCACCTCCTCACAACTCGCGGCAAAGTCATCCCGCACACTAGCGTGCGCTTCCACCATCAGCGCTCCCAATCGAACCATATTCCCCGATAAAAGCGCCTCGCGCGCCTTCAGCACTCGAGCATTCTCCGTAATGATGTGACGGCATCTCTTATAGCTCGCGATGGGCATCTTGTCTCTGCATGCCTCAAGGTCTTCAACCGTCGCGTCGCGAAGCAACTCCACCCCGGGCCGTTCCTGTTGCAACACTTCTTGTCCCGCCAGAACCTCGGCACTTCGATCTCCGTATTCACCAGTCGCGACCGCGTGCTTCACCATGGAATTGCAGATTACAACTCGCACCTCATCCGGCAAAGGCAATAGTTCATAAGCAAGTGAGCGGCAATCAAGCATCATCGCTCGATGAGCTACACAGCCCGCACTCGCAAACTGGTCCATAATTCCGCTCTTTGCGCCGACGTATTCGTTCTCTGCTCGGCGGCAGAGTGTCGCCACCTTCTCCAGCGGCAGTTCCGCCTTTGCATGATCCAGTAGCGCCATCGCTGTCGCAACCTCAACCGACGCCGAAGAACTCAATCCTGCGCCCAATGGCACATCTCCCATCAGGCTCATGCTGAAGCCGCCGACAGAAACACCCTCTTTGCAGAGACTCCACAACACGCCGGCCGGGTAGTCGCTCCATTTACCACCCGGCATCTTCGCCAGTGAAGCGATCTCAAAGCCAACTTCTTCGTCGTAGTTTGCCGAATAGAAGACAGCGCGCCCATCCTCACGCCCACTTACGACAGCCACCGTCTGAAAATCGATGGCCATGGGCATCACAAATCCGCCCGTATAATCCGTATGTTCACCAATGAGATTAACTCGCGCCGGCGCGGCGAACACCTGCCCCGGTCTTCCAAAGTGCTGCTTATGTCGCCGCAGCGCCTCTTCCTTCTCCACTTTCATTCACGTTACCCACGTTTTCGGAATTGCAAGACAGTTTCATCCTACAACCCACGCGTCTAACTATGCTTATGACCTTTCTTTGTCGCAGCTGATGAACTATCCATGCGACGAATCTCGCTTCCGGCCATCAGGTATGCCCCAACCCCATAGGTGTAGCTTGCGGTTGCTTTGAAAGGAGCGGGGTCCGCTCCCGTCTGCTGAATGCATCCCAGGCGCCCGTCCGCATACACATGCTTTAGCATCCCCGCCCAGGCCTTCTCCACCACGGGTCGGTAGACTTTCTTGTCCAGCACGCCCTCGTTGATCCCCCATGCCAAAGCATAGGTAAACAACGCTGAACCAGAGATCTCTGGCTCGGAATAGTTTCCCGGATCGAGCATTCCCGCGCGCCAAAGCCCATCCGGCCCTTCGAGCCAAGCAACCCGCGCTGCCATCTCCTTCAACTGGGTTATATATTTCTCACGCGCGGGATCGTCTTTGGGAAGATATTCCAGGGTCCTCACAATACCACCCATCACCCAGCCATTTCCGCGCGACCAGAACATTTTTTTGCCATTTGCTTCTGTGCGTGTCAGGTATTCGGCATCACGAGCGTAGAGGTGTTCCTGCCTGTCGTACAGTAAATCCGAGGTCTTCGCCCATTCCTCATCCAGATAGCTGATGTACTTTCGATCGCCCGTAACCGCATACATCCTCGACCAGACCGGCGGCGCCATGAACAAAGCATCACACCACCACCACGAAATAGTCTTGCCGGGTTTCTTCGATACGTGAGGCGCAGCTAACAAGGCATCCAGTTCCGCTCGGGTTGGAGCAATCATCGCTGGATCTTTCTTCAGCAAATACAGTTCGAGATACGTCTGCGCTACGCTCTGATCATCTGCATCCGGCAAGTGTGACCGAAGCTGCCAGTCATACTTCTTTCCCATCGCCTCCATGGCGTCGCGATACTTGGCATCTCCAAGGGAATCCGAAGCAGCCATAAACCCGCTGTAAAGTACACTCCAGGTCCAGATCCGGTCGAAATACTCCTGCGATCGTGCCAACTGCCAATCCGCAACCTTTCGCATTGCTTTGCCTACCGCCGCTCGGTCGAGTGATGGAGACAAATCTGTCGCAATCGGCCCACCATCGTCCGGATCGTCTCCGAAGTGGCGTGAGTTGTCCTTCGCAATCCCCGCTAACTGTTGCGGAGTGGCGTGTTTATACGAAATCTGCTGTGCAGCCGCCATCTGGGGCCGCATTCCATACAAGCAAATAGCCGCCACCACGGCGAGCAGCCATACCTTACCTCGCACAACCATCGTTCACCTCAATCTTGTGCCAAAAATGGCCGGAGCCAGATGCACCATACTCTGGCATCTGGCTCCGAGAAAAGTCCCAACCGCAAGTCAGAAAGTGAACCGGCCTGAGAACTGGAAGGCCCGCGAATCAGCGGTGGCAAAGTTAAGTGTGCCCAGCGTTGTTGAATTCACGTTGGCCCCAATCTGATTGTTAGATGCGTTTTCACCAAATGTAACCGTATTAGTCACGTTCTGGCAGTCAACACCGAAGATAAACTTAGCCCGTTCGGTGATGTCAAACGTCCGACGAAGAGAGGCTGAGAGTCGGTAAATTCCAGGACCACGCAATCCGTACGGTGCCACTCGTCCCAGGGTGCCGATCGAGTAATCTCTCGAATTACAGAACGGTCCTGAAGAAGAGGCACATGGAATGGTATTCGTCGTCGTAGAGCCGAACCCAGCCCCCGAGGTGGTAACCGTCCCGAGCGCTCCATTGACATACGATTTGGTTCCCAAAGTGGCAGCCGTGATTCCGTCGCCCCACCCACCGTTTTGGCGAATAGGACCATGGAAGTTCGCGTTGGCGTCCGGCATACAAGTGCCCTGGCCCACATTCTCGGTCGAATTGCAGGTTCCAACAAGCGCCAATGGAATACCGGACGAATACTGGAAGATCTCAGCGTTTTGCCATCCCCCAAGCAGGGCTCGAACGATAAAATGATCCCCGCCGATCTTGCCTTTGCCAAATGGCGAGTCGTACACCCCGAAGATGCTCAGGCTTTGCGGTTGGCTGTTGATGCTGTTGGATCGATCGATCCGGTCGATTGGAAAATCCTTTCCGGCAGAGTTGAAGGCAGCAGGAATTGCAAACCCGCTGCGTATCGTACCCGCGTTGTCGATGTTGTGCGAGTACGTGTAGTTCAAATTCAAAGTCAGTCCGTGAGAGGCACGCTGGCTGATAGACAGTTGGAAGGCGTTGTAGTTCGCGTTCGCCACGTTCGTGCCCCAGGTGTCCGTCGTGCCCGAATACTGGGGCTTCCATACCAACATGTGTTGGATCGTCGCATTGGAATTGCCCGCAGAAGCAGCAGCCGTATATCCAGGATAGGGAATAGGAAGCGTAAGTCCAGTTGCTGTCTGTGCGGCAGCAATGTTTGCCGGCGTAGCCGGTTTGGTAAGGTTTGAACCCAAAGCAAGCCACTTGGGATCGAGTTGCCCGGCGTAGAATCCGCGGATGCCTGCTGCACCTGCGATGAAATGGCTTTGGCTTCCTACATAGTTCACAGAAACGACCAGGCTGTTGGTAATCTCACGCTGCATGCCAAAGTTGTAGAAAGAAAACTCCGGTGCACGGCCTGAGAGATACGGATCGGCAAAGGCGATACCCGTACCGGTACCGCCGCTTGTCCCTGTCGCTCCGTTGCACTGGGCAATCGCCTGCCCCGCACACACAAAGAAGCCCGTTCCCTGCAGTTGACTCGTAGCGGTGATCGGCGCAATTGGGTTCAGAACGGCGCCAGGACCACCAATGTTCGTGTTTTGCGCTGAAAACGCTGGATTGTTGTTGAGATAAAACGCAGGCCGTGCCGACGGACCGGCAGCGCCGGGAGCAAAGCTGGTCGTACTATTGAAGCCGGCCTGTCCGGTCCCGGTACCCGCACCGCCTGCGCCACCGGTCCCGCCAGCGTGGGAATAGAGCATTCCCCAGCCACCGCGAAAGACCGTTTTTTCATCAGCAGAATAAGCAAAGCCCAGCCGTGGCCCGTAGTTCTTCCAATAAGTGTTGACCGGCGTATCGCACTCGCAGCTGACGCCCGCTCCGCGGTGACCTGCAAACTGCAGCAACCCCGGACTTCCTGTCAGCGGATTGGTCAGGTTCGGGTTCAGGAACGACCAACGATCCTGTGCTTCGCGATAGGTCGGAAGGTAATCCCATCGCAGGCCGAGGTTCAGCGTCAATTTTGGTGTCACCTTGAAGTCGTCCTGGAAATAAACGGCCGCAGGACGGAAGCGTCCACCCACGAGGCTGAACGGCTGCAGTGTCGCCCCCGACGTATTTACAGCCCCAAGCAGGAAGCTGGCATACGAGTAGCCAGTATTCGCCGCGTAGGTCGTTCCGCTGATGTTCGCAGTGTCATTCAGGCTGAAGGTGAGTTGAGTCGGAGCAGACGGCCCATCGTTTGTACTGGCATTGTTCTCCAGCCACTGGAACTGGCCGCCGAAGTTCATCGAGTGTTTGCCCTTGAGCAGATTCAGATTGTCCAACGCAGTGTAAGTCTCTGAGACGTTCGTCGTCGTCTGAGTGTTCGGAGTGGACCAGTTAGTCGGAGAATTAGCTCCCGAGAAAGTCGTTTGCGGAAAGTTCTCTGAAGCCTGACCTGCAGGTAGTCCGGTTACACCTGCTGCGGTTAGAGCATACTGCGGCGTTCCCTGTGTAATGTTCTGCACCGGGGGCCCGCCGAAATTCATGAAGCCATACTTGAACTGGTTGACCAGGTGCGGGGTGATCGTATAGGTATGCTCAAGCTCCGCCCAGTGGCCGGCAACTGTCGACTTGGTTGAAGAATAGTACGGAACCGGCAACGGCGCATTTGCAGTGCCCGTATAGGGCACGGCGTGGCGGTTGCCGCCAGTGATGGCGAACGAAAGCGTCTGACGAGGAGAGATGTTGTAATCGACACGACCGGAGTACAGCCAGTTGTCAAAGCCGCTCGGAATGCCCCCAAGGTAATTGTTCTGAATCGTGCCAAAGGTAGTGATCGTCGGATCCGGCAGAAACTTCTGCAGGTATTGAGTAATCGGCGAAATCTGGCTCGCCGGAATAACATTCGCCGTCGGCAACCCGTTCTTTAGTCCGCTGAATGTCTTGCGCGTACAGGTGTTCCCTGTGCAGCTCAGCGTCGTCGGATCGTAGATGGGATTAGGCACTTCCGTAAAGTCGCCTTGCCGCATCAGGAGCGTAGGAACCGTAGCAGCAGACGGGTTCACGCCAAGGCGCGAGCGAAACTTATCGTAGGTCGCATAAAAGAAAAGCTTGTCGTGCCCGTTGAACAGAAAAGGAATCTTGACCGGCCCGCCGACAGAAAACCCAAGCTCCGTCTGGTGCTCCGGCGGTTTGGGACCGGGCACAGTTACGAGCACACCGTTCTGAAGCACCTTTTGCGTGTTGCCGCCACCAGGTTTGGAAGAGAACGACCAGGCGTCAAAGGCAGTATTGCGGAAGTATGCAAAGATCGAGCCGTGATACTGATTGGTTCCAGACTTCAGGTTGTAGTTCTCAAGGCCAGCGCCCTGATACTCGGCCGAGAAACCGCTGGTGACAACCTTGATCTGATCGATGGATTCCAGCGGAACAATGTTGAAGATCGGCCGATTGTCGCCCTGCTGGCTGAGAGTAGTAACTGGAAGACCGTCCACGTAGAGTTCGCCGAGCCGCTGTCCGGTGCCGCCGATAATCGACGAGCGCCCACCGGGATTCACCTGAGCACCCGGGAGAAGGTTGGAGAACTGCGTGACGTCGCGCTGCTGACTGCCCGAAATCAAAAGGGGCAGCGCCGTGTAGACGCTGTTCTCAATCGTGCCTCCAAGTGTTGAGTTCGTCGTCTCCAGCGCAGGGGGAGTGTCGGTAACAGTGACGGTCTCACTCTGGCTGCCTGTCTTCAGGGTGACGTTGAGGCCTACATTGCTCAAAGCGTCGACAACGAGGTTTTCCTGCTTGAAGGTCCCAAATCCATTGGCAGTCACCGTGACCGTATAGGTGCCGGGAATGATCGGCGAGATAGTGTAAAGGCCGTCGGAAGACGCTGTTCGCTTGGTTTCAACGCTGGTGCCATTGTTGCGCGCGATCACTGTGGCATTAGGTATGAGCGCACCCGTCGCGTCCGTCACTGTGCCGCTAATGGCACCCTGGCCTCCGGACTGCGCCACCCCCACGTTAGCCGCTGCAACAAGCCCAGCCAACAGTGCTAACACCAGCCCGGACCTCCGCAGCCACTCCAAACCGCGGCCTCTCATCAATGGTGTGCCGCTAAACAAATTCTTCGTCTGCATCGCCGTCTCCTGAAAATCCTTCAGTTGTTGCATCCGCATCTGGCCCCAAAATGGTTCGACCATGTGAATTGCTTTTACAACCCGCCAGAAAATCTACGGGAGCAGAGAAACGAATGTCAATAGAAAAATTATTTCTCCGCTTAGGAAAACTAGGACATTTTTCGCTTGATACGGGTCAAACCCCGGATTGCACCTACGAAATTCATAGGTGATGCGAGAAAGTTCCCCTATAGAACGTTGGATTGAGGTCCAGCCAGTATAGAGTGGCACCAGAGAGAGGAGGCTGGGAAATATCTCTTCGCGCCTACTCTTCCCTTAACACCTCAAGCGGTTTTCGACCTAGAATTCGGTGACTGGCCATCCAACCGGTCACCACAGTAAGAGCTGCCGTCCCTGCCAGGGCCACAGCTGTCCACATCCATTGGAAATGATAGGCGACAGTAAGCCGATGCAGCAGCACTCGAGCGATAAGGTTCGCAAACACAACCCCCACCACGCCCGCTACCAATCCCAGTACCGCAAATTCAATAGAAAAAACTGTCGCGATCCTACGTCGAGTCGCTCCCAGCGTCTTCAGCACAACAACCTCGCGAATCCGCCGGTATCGAGTCCCGGCAATCGAACTGGCCAGAATAATGATTCCCGCAAAGATCGAAAACGCAGCAAGGAATTGGATCACGTATGTAATCTGGACCACCAGTGCACGCACCGTTTCAAGTGCCTGCGCCACATTGATGACCGTCACCGTGGGATAGGCGTTGTAGAGAGCACGCTGCACCTCGCCCACATGCGCCGGGTCAACGTGCACACCTCCGTACCAGACAACGGGAAGGCCTGCGAGCACGCCTTCGGGCAACGTGAACTCCGCCCGCGAATAGGTATGCTGCCCGTCTGCCTTAGTCAGCGCCACGACAGTCGCAACAATCTGCGTATCCTGCGCCGCAAAGGTAAGGTGCGATCCAACATGCACGCCAAGCCGTTCAGCCTGTCTTGCATCAATCGCAACGACCGGCGCTTTCTCCTCAGCGCTCCACCATTTCCCTGCCACCACCGCAGTTCCGGGCGGTGCAGCCGCCGACCACGTCAGACTGATCGCTCGCAGCATCCGTCGCGGAAGGTTCTTTTAACTTCGCCTCACTCGCGGGCACGCCATCAATCGCTTCCACGCGGGACGAAACGACCGGTAACAGCTCCGGATCGGCCGTAACGCTATGCTGAGACTTCAACAGCGTCCGAATCCCGGCCACTTCACCATTCGTAATATCGATCAGAAATACATTAGGCAGATTCGGCGCAGCGGAAATATGAAGCTCTGAAACAACAGCCTTCTGGACCAGATAGACCGTCATAATCTGCATCACGCCCATTCCAAGCGCAGCCAGCAACGCAGCCGAAGGATTTCCCGGCCGATAAAGATTGGCCAGTCCATGCCGCACGGCTGATGGAAGATGCAACCGTGTCTTCGAGAGAAAAAAACGCAGACCCGCCAAGACCGCGGCCGCTGCGCCAAGCAGGACTCCAAGCACCAGCACCAGTCCTACCGAAAAAACCTGCCCTACAATCACCGAATCGCTTAGAGTGCTGGCGATCACAGCAAGCCCAGCAAGAATCAGAATCGCGGCCCCGATCTGCACACCGTTCTTCGTTATCTTCCGCCAGATACCAGCCACAAATGGATCGTCTACGTCATCGACAGCCCTTCGAAGAATAAGAATCGGCCGCACTCCGCGAATATCCAGCAACGGCGGAAGCGTAAACAAAAGTGTCGTCAAAATTCCCACAGCAAGCCCGGTAAGAACAGTGCTCAATTGAACATGCAGCTCCGTGTCCACATGGATCAGCTTCGCCAGCACGTAAGGAAAGCTCAACTGAACAGCAACGCCGAGCGCAACGCCCAAAACGCCACCGGCCGCACCCAGCAAAAGCGTCTGGAGCAGATAAATCTTGATAACCTGCCCCGACCGCGCTCCAAGTGACTTCATGATCGCGATCGTATCCAGCCTCTGCTGAAGATGCGCTCGCATCGCCATCGCCACGCCAATCGCGCCCAGCACCAGCGCCACCAGGCTCATCAACGAAAGCAGGCTCGTCGCACGATCTAATCCCTGCGTCAGAGCTGGATTCGTCTCGCGATAATCAATGATCTGCGCCTCGGGCAACAGTTTTTCCAACCGAGCCTTCAGATCCGCTACCGCCCTATCTGAGATCGGCGCGCCATTCTTCGGCTTAGGCACCCGAAACAGGTAACGCTGCCCTGCGTGGCTTCCGGGTGCAAGCAATCCGCTTGCATCCAACCCCTCGCGTGAGATCAACACCCGCGGTCCTGCGGCAAAACTTCCAGACAGCCTGTCAGGTTCGTTCACCACGACAGCCGCAATCCGGAAAATCTTTGTCCCGACCTTCAGCTGGTCGTCAACCTTGAGGTTCAACCGAACCAGAAGATCGTCCGCTACAGCAACCGAATCGTCCGTCAAAGCTGACTTGAGTGAACCAGCGGGAGCGAGCTGCACCTCACCATAAAACGGATACTTCGTCGGATCCACCGCCTTCAGCGAAACCAGAAGAGGATCCAGAGTCTTCGCCGATGACGCCATCGACAGCAACTCCGTCACAGGCGTAATCTCCACCCCGCTCGCCGCAATCTCATCCAGGCCCTTCTGCTGCTCCGGCGTCGGCTGCTGAAACATTCGCGCCGAAAGATCCGCTGCCATGATGCTTCGCGCCTTATCCAGGAGCGAACTTCGGAATGACCCGGAAAAGCCCCGTACCCCCGTCAGCGCGGCAACCCCGATTGCAACTGACAGAATGACGAAGAAGAACTTTCCCCGCGATGAGTGCATCTCCCGCGCAGCAATCTTCGCAGCCGAACGATAGCTCAGAGACGCCATCAGCCCCCCGCCAGCGCAGCTTCCGGCGGAGCTCCAGCCGGATTCGGATTTATCTCATCCGCAATGATCAACCCATCACGCAACACGATACGTCGATCCGCATAGCTCGCAAGCACTGGATCATGCGTCACCAGCACCAGGGTCGTTCCTTCGGTGCGATTCAGGTTCAGCAACAACTCCAGCACATGCGCGCCGTTGGTCGTGTCGAGATTCCCTGTCGGTTCATCAGCCAGCACAATCGGCGGCCGCAGAATAAAAGCCCGCGCCAACGCCACACGCTGTTGCTCGCCGCCGGAAAGCTGCACTGGATAATGATCCATCCGATCGCCCAACCCGACGTTCTGCAACAGCTCGCGCGCCCGAGCCAGCCCATTCTCTCGCGAATCCGCATTCAGCTCATGCGGCAGCAGAACATTCTCCAGAGCCGTAAGCGTCGGGATCAGCTGATACGACTGAAACACAAACCCAATTGTCCTTCCACGTACCTGCGCCAGCTTGTCCTCTGGCAGGTAGCTGATCGCGGTTCCGTTCAGATAGACATTCCCGGCACTCGGGGTGTCGAGGCCGGCGAGTAATCCAAGCAACGTCGACTTGCCGCTCCCACTCGAGCCCATCACAGCAGCAAACTGCCCTTGAGGCACGATAAAATCCAAGCCCCTCAGAATATCCACCGTGCGGCTGCCATTTCGGATAGATTTGCGAAGCCCTTCAACAGAGATCATCGGAGTCGGTTGGCTCAACTGCGTGGTTCCCCTTCCTCACCTGCGATTGAATACGCTCTCAACCGTGGTTTAGTTCTCTTGTGCCTTGAATTTGTCGTTCTCTCGTACTTAGTTCAGCCGTCGGTTTCGCCGCTCGCCAGATTTGTTACTTTGTAGACATGCAGCGAATGGTACTTCCAGTTATTTTAGTGGCACTGACAACAATCCTCGCAGGCTGCCGCAACAATAACCTCACAAAGCAAATCGACCAGCCGGTGTCCAATCAGCCAATTCCCGCTTCGGAAGCACCTGCGTCCCCTCAACAACCCGCCGCAACAGTCAACGACACGCGTCCCATCATCGTTTGTTTCGGCGACAGCCTTACCGCCGGCTACGGCGCCGAACTCGGCAAAAGCTATCCCGACTTCCTGCAGGCTGACCTCGACGCCAGGGGCTATCACTATCGAGTGATCAACAAAGGCATTAGCGGCAACACCACCAAAGACGGGGTGGAACGGCTCGACACCATTCGAGCCCTAAAACCGGCAATCGTTGTCGTTGAGTTTGGCGGCAACGACGGCCTGCGAGGTTTCCGCATTGAAGACACTCGCTCGAACCTCGACAAGATACTTGCCGCCCTCAAAACCAGTGGAACAAAGATCGTCCTCGCGGGTATCACTCTTCCGCCGGACTACGGTCCCGATTACATCAAGCAATTCAATGAGACCTACGTCCTCCTGGCAAGAAAATACAACATCCCTTTGCTGCCCTTTCTTCTCAGAGGAGTCTTCGGCGTCGACGGCATGATGCAGAGCGACAATACACATGCCACCGCCCAAGGCAACAAGATCGTCGCCGGCAATGTCCTCTCTCTCATTCAGCCTATGCTGAAAAAATAGTTCAACGGTTCGCCCCGATACTCCGGGCGGACTGCCCTCAGCCGGCCTTCATTGCCGACACTGTCGCCTTTCCAGCGGAACCCAGGGAAAGCGCAGGGATGACTGCTCCTGCAACGTTGGCAAAAAAACATGGAGGTGAAGACCGCTTAGAGCAGCCCCCCAGCGCCTCCGCCAAGGGCTCTCAATTTTGACCATTCCGTAAATTGGCGCGCTGACGTCTCAATCGAGGAATAACTCGTGGCTTGCGGTGTTTCTATGCCTGAGAGGCCAGTTCGCCGGCGCTGGAACCACGGAGTCCAGTGGCTTCATTGCCGCCTACGATCTGGCGTCTGGGAGGTTTGACGGTCTGCTTGGGGACGCAAGTGGGAAGCCGCTCGCGATCAACGGCATATGGTCCTTAACCCCCGCCAATGTGGCTCCAGCAGATCCGGACGAGGAACCTGCTTCCGAGATCTACTTCACCGCATTGCCGGCAGCACAAGGCACAGGAGGCCTCTTCGGATACTTAAACGCTGTCCCCACGGACCTTATCCAAGGGAGTGTGCAATAGGTTGAATCATTGGCGAGACGGGCGGGTGGGATGGCTTTTGACAAAGACATTCCACCCTAAGTCTTGATGTGCGAATGCTGGCGAAAGTACACATGCCCTAATTGTGGTCGCGGCATCTCATGCCGGAATGTTAGGAGCACTCCTCGGGATTTCGCGCCGAAGCCGCTTGCGATTTGGAGTTCCAAAAAGTCCCTGGGGGTAATTGCGAGATGATGGCCAATAGACGGTCGAGGATCAACGATCCCAGTGAACGCACCCGCATTCCAGATGCGCCGCCTTCAGATAACACCATGTTCCTGCGTCAGGGCAGCAGCATTTTGAGCGTCGGCATATTTTCAGACTTGTTGATACAGGGAGCCTGCAACTGCCAGATCTCTGTCACCCCACGTCATATCCATGAATGGCTGCTCTTGATAATAGCAATCACGTGCCTGCCATTTGGAACATTAGTCCTCGTGCAAGCCATAGTCCTACGCGCCATGCGCAGAGAGCCCAAGAAATAACATTCAAGCAGGCTCGATCCGCACAGTCGATTCCAACACCAGAAGCAAGTAGGCGATTACATTAGACGCTGTACTTCCGAACCGTTCCAAGCTGGGATTGGAAGACTCTCTGCAAAAAGCCACGCCCCAAACGCCCGATTCTCCGCTAGAGTCTCACAAGCAACAAATAGAAAGCAAGAATGCTAACGAGGCCGATGGCGGCGATCAACAGGGACGCAATCATCGCTCGGTTTCGAAGGTTTTCGGACACGTCGGAAGCCCCGTCACCTTGCCGTGCTCTATCCGCACTACAGGATTCCGTTGCAGGGATCCGGTCTGTTTTAGACTTCACTAGTGTTTTTCCTTTAGCACATAATTGGAATCGCAATTCCACCGGTCATGTAGATAAGAATTTCGTGGTTATTGGAGGAGACACACAGAGATCAAACACCTCAGTCGGCGGTTTATTCCGTGAGTAGCATTTCCTACCCGGCTAGGTATGCCCAGTTGGGATACAGATCGGGATCGATTTCGATCTTGGCTCGCGGTATTTGGAAGTGGTTACGGACCGACCACCAAAACTGGCGGCGATGTGAACCGCAAGCTGCTCAGTGGGATAAGCGAGCAGCCGCGGAAGTTGTGGCACCATCTCCGTGACAGGAAGAGCATTGCAGAGAACTCCGCATGGGGCGGGTAGAGGTCAGCACGTAAATCAATCCGCGGTTATTCCAGGTGACAAGATGCAATGACCCTTCGTTACGGCTATGCAATGCAATTCCACCAGACTGGATGACCGTGCCACCCGAGGCCCTCATTAAATGTTCAGGGGCGACAAGCATAGTGACTACATCGTTCGACAAGCTGAACGCAACCAATGCTACCGGCTCGTTGTCCACCATCAGCAGGCGTCCGCCTGTTAGCTTGTACTGCGCAGTCATATCAGATGCAATTCCAGAATTGGCCATGCGGAACGGAAAGGAGACGCGAGTCTGAAACCATGTTGCGAGCTTCTCGGAAGAATCCGTTGCAATGTCCAGGGGTAAAGCATTTCGTTTGAGTTCCTGATAGGCAAAGGCCGCTGTTTTAAGCAGGACTCCGGCTTCATTCTGTTGGTGTCGCTGATACAGAAAAACGCTGCCTACAACGAGTGTGAGCACAGCGGCTATTGCCGCGGCAGACCAGGCGCCAAACGGCGTTCTTTGTTTCAGGGTGACTGGTGGCTCAATACCAGTACGTTCCGCATCCTGTATGGTTCGCATCACGGATATTCGCAGGGAGTCAGGCGCCGTAACTAGCGGTCGGGCTCTACGGATTCGGAGAGAAAGGGCCTCTGCCTCCTTCAACGCCTGACTGCACTGGGCGCATTTCCCTACATGAGATAGAAGATCCTCGCATTCTTTCCCGGCAAGCTCCCCGTCAACGTAAAGCTGAATGTTCGCCTCGCACTCCGCACAGGTTCTCATGTTGGCCCCGCCTTTCCAGATTGCATCAGCTTATCCGATTCGTCAGTTAATAAAGCTCGTAACTTCGCACGTGCGCGGCCGAGGCGAGACATCACGGTGCCCGCAGGACAGTTAAGCACAGCGGCGATGTCTTGGTAAGAGAGTTCCTCGAACTCTCGCAATATGAGGATTTTCTGGAATGGCAAAGGCAGCTTCCGAATTGCCCCTCGTATCCGCTCCACGTCCTCATCTCTTTCCGGCATCTGTAGGGGGTCACACCCGTTTCCCGGCAACGCCTCGACCAGCAGAGACAGTAAGTGGCACTGTTCATGTAAAGAGGTCCTCTTCGACTTTTGCGCAACTCATTTAGCCAGACATTTCGGAGAACAGTGATAAGCCATCCCCGCACGTTGCTATCTTCGCGAAGCAAATGGAACGCCTGCACAGCGCGAACGTAGGTTTCCTGAACCAGATCCTGTGCCTCTGCCTGCCTGCCGGTCAACATGAGCGCATATCGGTACAAATAGTCGAGATATTCGATCCCGAAATCTTGAGCTGTTATTTCCAGCTTTGTAGTTAACCTCCTGCCATTTTTCCTGTACACAAAGATTCAGAGAAAGAGAACGACGAGAAATACCGTCGCCGGTTTCGAATGCAGTGCTCCGAGTATCGCGATCGAGTTCTTAACACTTCGTCGAATCATTTATTCCCTACAGACTGGTGAAATTTTCAGAGACAATCTACGACACGAATTGGGAGTGTCTCCAGCCTGAATATGGCGGCGCCAACATGCGTCGCTCACCTCGAGATATTTCCCACTCGAAAAATATTGCGGCGTAAAGAAAGGGCCATCCTGGGGGTAGCCCTTCTTTCACCAGAGTGCAACGTTTGTTTTTAGTCGACCTCGAAAACGGACCTCGGAAAATATGAGGCAAAGAGAAGAGCAATGGCCGGGTGTAGAAACACCGGACCCGCACGTCATTAGAGTCAGTGCCTACGCGACGCCTTCGAAGACCGCTATCGGTGCGAAGTAACCCGCGGAAGCATTGAAGAATGCAAATGACTCACATAACTCTCAGGAATAAATAAGAGGCTGAGGTGTTTTCTTTCAAGTTTCGGGTTTTGGGGATTGAGCAAATAACCACATGTATCGATTCATTTGTTGTGCAAGTTACTACGATCCGATATTCCTGACTATCGCCATGATGGCTACGCCAAGAGTTGCAACCAATAATCGTGAACCATGTGAAATGGAGACAACCGTATATTGAGTTACCCAAATATTCAACTGTTACACCACGTGTGCCTGCCGGTAAAAGATCTGGCGGCCAAGCGCTTCTACATTGAAGTACTGGGATTGACGCAGCACCATCGATTTGCATCATGGGTCGCGATCAACGATTTCAGCGCGATTCATCTCGTGGAAACTCAACTGCCAGCTCCGCAGGAAGGTTCTTCTCAACCGGTGCGTCACTTTGCGCTGCGAGTTACCGATCTCGATTCAGTAGCCATCAGACTGCTGGACGCAAGGATACATGTATTTCAGATGGATTCGTCATTGAACCAGCAGGAGGTTAAATCCATTCGGGACAACCTCTCGTTTGGCACCGGCACCCTGTTTGTGGAAGATCCATCGGGAAACCTTATCGAATTCATAGAGATTAGCAGAGGCCTATTCTCAACATATAGTTAGTTCCCGGCGTCGTAGCGACTTCGCATCGCAATCAATCTTGCTCATCCCGCTCGCACAACGAAGCGGTTCTGGAATTTGCCTTCAATGCCTCGTCGGCCCGCTTCGCGTCCGGAGCCGACGCGACCGGCGCGATCTGCCGCAGTAATAGCAGTAGGTCGCACCCGGCACGATTTCGAGAGGACAATGACCACGATCCACCTCCAACTCTGGAACCGCGCCCCCAATGCCCAGCTCCTTCGCACACGTTCCTGTTGAATGGGCTTCTGTCGGTAACTGCCCGCCGAAAATGTAACAGGACTCCGCACCTCTCCATTAAGTTTTCCCCCGACAACAGAGAGCCCACCCCGCCCGGAATAAAACCGACGATCGAAGTGTTTTACCAACGAATCCATAAGCAGCATCCCAACGGGCCTGATTCGCCCGCCACCCTAATTCAGGAGCATTCCACGGTGATTCCTTACATTGGTCCAGAAATGGTCGAGGTTCTCATGGCAAAGTATGAATCCTCTGATATTGCGTCACCGAGTTGCGCTGACGACAGGGTAGTTGATTCGGATTTTCAGGGTGACCAGATAGGCATAGACGTTACAGCGACGAAGGAGTCGATGACCGAGCGCAAGACACAAGCGAACAAGTTTCTACAAGATATCTGG
This sequence comes from uncultured Acidobacteriaceae bacterium, assembly GCA_963815485.1. Classification (GTDB taxonomy): domain Bacteria; phylum Acidobacteriota; class Terriglobia; order Terriglobales; family Acidobacteriaceae; genus Edaphobacter. The sequence continues at coordinate 74,504 of CAWFGQ010000001.1, forward strand.
CCACTTCTTTTCTCGTTCTTGTTGCTTGCAACGCTCCTATTCGTGGTGTCGGCCATCATCTTCTTAGCCCTGCGGTTGCCCTCATTCCTTCAGGACTATGAGGTATTGCGCCAATGGGCGAAGTGACGTCACTCTCGTTGGGAATGTGTGCATTCACCCTCAGCGTAAGGGAGAACAATTGATGTAGAGTCCTCCTGGAAAAAAGGGCGTGAGCTTAGCTCTCCCTCGTTTCCAGCTTGTCTTGTAAGTTGTTGATTCTGGTGCGCCCGGAACGATTCGAACGTCCGACCTACTGGTTCGTAGACATCAGGTTTTCTGTCTTTTCAATGACATAGAGCGTTACCATGTTTCACCATTTTTCCAGCATTTATCAGGGTTTGCCGATGGGGGCTCTGCTAATCGTCCCCCAGATTGACCCCCGTTTTTGTGACGGCATCCTAACCTCGACTGGCATGACTTCCGCCACACCTTCCGCGCGATGATGGACAGCGAGAATATCAGCCTCGAGGAGCAGCCGACGCTGATGCGGCACGAGCACATCCACAACGCTAAGCTAGGGCGGGAAGTCGAAAGGTGGAGACGGTGCGGCCGGCAAACGCGAAGGTTGTGGAGATGCTGAGAAAAGGAGCCTGAAGGTTCCTCGCCGTCTGACGCGAACTCCAAGCAAAAGTCGAATATTTAAGTCCAGCGCGACGGCTACACTGCCTCCCCAGCACCTCATAGGCCCCCAGCGAATCCGACGGCGCCCACAAGCTTCTCGGCATTTGTAAGCGGGGCAACGTCTACCTGCGCAAGATCCTGATCCAGGGTGCGCGAGCTGCCGTGTTGAGGATCAAACGCGACCGAGCATCGAATCAGGTGGCGACAGGGCTCTTCAGTGACGCATTCGAGTACGGCTTGGCTTAGAAGCTGTACTTGATAGCGAGCAGCATGGTGCGTTGTGTGTACTTCGCATTCGTGATGCCCCGATCAACGTTCGAGACCTGCGAAGCGAAGATGCTGTTGTTGTTTGTCTGGAGCTTCACGCTCACGAGGTCCGTGGTGCTGTAGCCAGGCAGAGGATGGTTGAGGAAGTTGAACGCCGATCCGCGAAGCTCAATTGCCTGGTGCTCAGTGATGTGGAAGCTCTTGTAAATACCGAGATCCGAATCAAAGAACGCAGGCAGGCTAAGATAGCCGCCAGCCATGCGGTCGCCAAGCTGGCCGAGCTGTGGCGAGGTGAAGCAATCCAGGTTCACGTGCTGGTAGGTCTTGAGGCCAGCGCTAGGGTTGCAGGTGGTGATAGGAAGAACGCTGTTGAAGGGCGTTCCGTAGTAGGTCGACGAGCCGATCGTATGACCAAGCGCAGTGTTCTCGATCGTCAGCCCCATGTTCTGGCTGGTATTGGCCTGTATGTTGCCGCCTGCCTGCCAGGTGGTGGTGCCGGTGATCGTCCAGCCGTTAACCAGCCCGCTGGCGAAGAGGTGGCCGTGAACCGGCGAGCCAAGATCAAACGCGTAAGAGGTGTTGATGACGTGGGGACGATCGATGTTCAGAACGGCGTAGTTGTTGCGGACGTTGAAGGCGTCCAGCGTGCTGCTGGTGATGCCGAGCGACTTCGAGTAGGTGTAGTTGGCATTGAAGGTGACGCGTCCACGCTGGCGGATCAGGCTGACCTGAGCGCCGTTGTAGTTGGCGTAACCGGAGTGGGTGTTCACCGAGATCGCGTTCGTGCCGTAGCCCTTGTAGTAGGGGAAGTAGTCCGCGACGTTGGGCACGATCTCAGGATCGACCGGAGCAGGAGCGCCGGTGACCGGATTGGGCTGGAAGAGGCCACCCAGAGGAATCTTGTTCTGGTTGACGAAGTTTGCACCGCCGACGCCCGAACCGTTGCTCTGGCCGCCCATCAGGATGTTTTGTGTCTGATTGCCGACGTATGCAACCTCAAGCAGCATGCTGTGCGGAATCTGCCGCGAGATGGTCATGTTGTATGCGTAAGTGACGCCGACCTTGTCATCGTTCTGGTCGGTGGCGTATACGCTCGAAGGAAGCGAGCCGAGCGACGATGCGTTTGCACCGAGCGTGCTGATCTGCTGCAGCGTGATGGCCTGGTTGTTGGCCGAGTTGTAGGTCTTTACACCGAGCGCGGTGCCAAGCGGTCCGGCGTAGTCGTTGTACTGGTCGTTCCAGCGATACGCTGCCCATCCGCCACGAACGACGGTCTTGCCGTTGCCGCGAACGTCGTACGCAAGGCCAAGGCGAGGAGAGACGAAGATCGACTGAACGGGCGATCCGCCGTTGGCCAGCGAGCCGTCGGTTGCGTGCCAGTAGACGCCGGGTAGTGCCTTGCCTGCTGCGACGTCGGCCGTGTAGCGCTGGGGCTCCCAGACAGCGAGACCGTTGCCGGAGAGGTCCTGCCAGCGTCCGAGATGCTCGACACGGACACCGAGATTGAGGGTAAGGTGGCTGGTCGTCTTCCAGTTGTCGAGGAAGTATCCAGCAGCGGTGGTGTAGCGCATATCATCAATCGGATTCACACTGTTCTGCGAGAAGCCGCTCGTGATGCCCATCAGGAAGTTAGCAAGGGGATTGACCGTACCAATGGTCGTTCCTGTAATGGCGTCGCTCTTGGCGCCGCTGGCGAAAGAGAGCGATCCGTTGGTGTAGCCATAGGTGCCCTGCTTGTTACCAGAATGGCTCCAGAAGCCGCCCATTTTGAAGGTGTGGGTCCGGTAGACGATGGTCACATCATCCGAGATGGAGGGCGACTTCTTGACGGTGGGGTAGTCGTTGCTTGGCCCGAACAGGTCAGGCTGCGAGATGTCTGGCAGCGTGCGGGGACCGGGCGAGTTGATGGCGGGGACCAGAAGGGAAACACCGTTGTAGACCGTACTGTACGGGTAGCCGAGTGTGGTTGCTTCCATCGCCTTCAGGTTGTTGGCGCTGAAGGGGTTGTCCAGCCACCCGTCGGCAATGCGAATCTCGTTGGTTGCCGACGCGTTGAAGATGTGAATGTAGCTGCCGCTGAGCACGTGAGAGTTCACAGCGCTGACCATGGGACCGCCTGGATAGGCAACTGCGTTCGACGGGTTGTAGTAGATGTGCGCGACAGTGGTCTCCGAGTCGCTGCCGTACTGGTAGCTGACGAAGACCTTGTTTTTGTCGTTGATGTTGAAGTCGACGCGACCGCGATAGATGTAGCCGTTGTGCTCGTTGGTTGGTTGCAGATAGTAGTTATATCCGCCGGTGTTGCTCGAAGGGTTGGTGTTGGCGGCGGGAAAGAGCTTGAGTAGAGCCAGTGCACCCGAATCGAGGTACTTTGTGGGAATCTGTGTTCCCGTCAGGGGCGTGCCATCGGGAGCGTAGCCACCGCTGAGAGACCGGCAGAAGTCGTTGCCTGTGCTCGTAGCGCAAAGTGCTGCATTCGCAGGGTCAGACAGAGAGAAGTTGCCCGAACGCATCGCCGGCGTCGGCACATAGGAGGTCAGCGGTGAGGCCGCGGGAAGATTCTGGCGGAAGTTCTCGTATCCAGCCCAGAAGAGCAGCTTGCGGTCGTGGTTAAAGTTGGTGTGCGGGATGAGGATCGGACCACCAATGCTGCCGCCCGGATAGTAGTAAGAGGCATCAGGACGTGGGGTCTCGGGCGAACTGTTCTTATCCGACCAGGTGTTCGCGTTGAGTACGGAGTTACGCGTGTAGAAGTACGCTTGTCCGTGGAAGTCGTGCCCGCCAGAGCGGCTGATGGTGTTGATGACGACCGGACCCTGAGGAGCGTCGGCACCGAAGTTGGAGGTCTGAACCTTGACCTCCTGGGTCATGTCCGGGTTCACCACAGCGATAGACCAGCAGGCGCAGCCCGGATCGATGATGTTCGCGCCGTCCAACAGGTACGCCGTGCCGCCACGGTAGGGAGCGCCGTTAGTGCTGAGACCTACGCCGACTGCCGAGCCCGAAGAGCCGTTGTCGCTGAAGTCGAAGCCGGGGCCGTTGCCCGTGCCGCTCGCAGTGGTGGTAGTGCCAGGAAGAATCTTGAGCAGTTCGGAGAGGTTGCGGCTCTCGATGGGGAGACGCTGGATGTCCTTGGTGCTGAGCAGGGCAGAGCGCTCACCGGAGTCCTGCGGGGCGATCTCGTTGGCGCTGCTCTCGACCGTGATGGTGTCACTGACTCCGCCAACCGTCATACTGAGGTTGCCAAGCGTACGCACGTCGGCAGGATTGACGGTCACGTCGTCCTGGCGGAAGCCGCGGAACCCGGGGGCAGAGATCTCAACGGTGTATGTGCCCGGGATGATGCCGGCAAATGTGAAGTAACCGGCGGAGTTCGAGGTGACATCGTGCTTATCGCCGCTGGCCGTACTAATCAGGGTAACCCTGGCGCCCGGAATGACTGCTCCGCTGGTGTCGACAACGTTTCCTGAGAGGCTGGCAGTGGTTTGTGCGTACAACATGGGAGTACTTGCCAGAGCTGCGCTGGCGAGCAGGGAGAGGAGAGCGTTTCTCCACTTACATCTGCGATTTGTAGTTTGGTGACTCATGTGTGACGCCCTCGTTCGCTTATTGCTGTAGCGAACTAAATTGGTCTAACAACACATGGTCGGAAGAATTGATTTCAATTTATTCAACTTAAATGAAACCGTGGAGCAGCATAATCCACCGAAACAAGGACAGTCAACTGGGATACTGCAGTAAATTCCCATGCTGAAATCTGTTCCGGCGACCAGCCCAGGATCAGTTTACTGGCCACGATCGTCCGCAGCGTCCGGTGCCGTGGGGATGGAATCTGGGAGACTACGAGCACGCGGAGATGGGAGCCAACACACTGGCCCTGGACGCTGAGATGGGGCCCCGGAAGAGGGATCCTGTCAGAAGGGCCAGGCGGGGCATTTAATGTTGCTGGAGTTGGAGGCGGTTAGGGTGCGGCAGAGGTCTACGCCGAGGCCTAGCCAGTCGTTGGCGTTTTTTTGCTGGAAGTCTACAACGCCGTCGGCCTTGGGTCGGAGTTCGATGGAGTGTGGCTGCGGGACGTCCTTCACGATGAGGGCGTTTGCGACTACGGCACGCAGGTTGGAGTCGATGCCGGGCTCGTAGAGGAGGTCGACGCCTTTGGCATAGTACCAACTGTTGTCGAAGTCTTCGTCCACGAGTTTGGGAACGGCGGCTGCTCCCAGCCCGATGGCCTGGAGCGAGCGCATGCGGACGACGTTGATGCCAGTGTCGGAGCGGCGCATGGAGAGGATGCGGAGGCGGCCGGGGAGAGGCGAGTTGGGATCGACGGGTTCGAAGGCGAGGGCGGGGCGGCCCATGGAAGGTTCTTCGTTGTTGCTCCACGGGCTGACGATCCAATGTCCATTGGCGGGGTCTTGATAGTAGAGGCGGAGGTTGCCCTGATCGGTGTTGGGGAAGACGGCGAAGAGCTGCAGGCCGTTTCTGGTCTGGGCTTCGAGGAGTCCGGGAGAGCTGCCAGCGGGGATGGCGCTGATGGGAGCGCCGGTTGAGTCGAGGGCGGGTTCGTCGAGGTCCCAGGTGCCGGTACTGGTATGGCGGACCTTGATGATGGGGTTTCCCTGCGCGGTCTTGAAGGCGAGGATGGTGTGGTCGTCGTTTCCGGCAAGGGAGAACTCTTCGGCGGACAGAGAGCGGTTGGGAACGTGGACGGGGGTGGTCCAGGAGAGATCGGGGGCGAGGATGGTTTCGAAGAGGACGTTGAAGCTGCGGTAGACGACGAGAGTCCGCTTCTGGCCGTTGATGGAAATTCCATGGGCGTCGACGGCGTTGATGTTGCTGTTCCAGGGAGTGTTGATGGACTGGTGGGTGAGTGGCGGGCCGCAACGGTTTTCGATGCCGGGGCAGGAGAGGTCGTCTTTCGTGTAGTCGAAGTAGAGCTTGTTATCGCGCTCATCGACGTACAGGATGATGGTCATGTTGCCGAGGCGGGTGATGGTGGGCGAGAGCGACGTGAGACCGGAGGATGGGACGCTGTTGACGCGAGTAAACTCGCAGGTGCCGTTGTCGTTGGCGTAGGCGCGAACAGGGCTGGTGGAGAAGGCGCCGTCGCGGTTCCAGTCGACACTGCCGTTGGTGGTGTCTACATTGAAGCCGAAGACATCGCGGAGTTGCTGGAGGTATCGCTTGCCAATGACGCTGTTCGGGGCTACTACATTGAGTTCGTTGAGGCTGACGTTGGTAATGGCGGGGCGTCCGTAGCCGTCGGAGAACTCCTGCGGGGCGAAGCCGCTGCTGCCGAGGTAGGCATAGCTCATGATGCTGGGGTAGTTGGGTTTGCAGTTGGCGTCGTTGCCATTGTGCTGCGGGCCACTGTGATCCATGCCGAGGGTGTGGCCGAGTTCGTGGGAGGCGGTGGGGCCGTCGTCGAGTGGGATGTTGAGGGCGATGGTGTGGTAAGGAGCCTGGCCACCGCTGCCGGGATAGCCGAGGCCGTAGTGAAAGAGGCCGACGCGGTTGGGGCCGAGCATAGACTGCCAGATGTCGGAGGCTTCGGCGCCGTGGCAGTTATTGTTGGAGTCGCAGACGGCTGAGGCGACTTTGTGCCCGCCCCAGTCTCCGTAGGTGGTGTAGTCGCTGGGGGGTGAACCGGCGGCGGGGTTGATGCCTGTGTCGAGATGAACGTGAATGCCGGCTTGGAGGTCGGGGTTCTGAAGTGTCTGGGCGTGGGCGAGGCGGTAGATAGGTTCAGTTTCGGGATCGCCGTAGATGGAGGCGAGGGCCATGGCCTTGTCGGGCTTCATGAGGTGGATGGGATCGTTAGGACCCGTGGAGCGCGAGTCGATCTGGATGAACAGATCTTTGTGGAGCGGGTCGGCGCCCCACTTGGGGAGGAACTGGTAGGGATCGGAGTCGACTTTGCCGAGGAGTTCGACGCCGTCGGTTAGGCCGTCGCCATCGGTGTCGCGCGGATCGGTGGATCGGGAGCAGTCCCAGTTGCCGACGATGTCGCGGAGGTTGGAGCAGGTGCCGATATTTTGTTCGAGTTCGTTGCCGAGGCCGTCTCCGTCGGAGTCGTGCCCGGAGATCCCGGCGTCGTTTCTTACCATGCGGATTGGGCCGGTGATGTCGGGCCAGACGGTTCCGACCATTGCGTTTTCGAGGGGGCGCTGGCCGAGGGGAAATCGCGCACCCTGGCTAGAATCGGTGAGGTATCGCTCAAGCATGTGGCCGTTGTCGTCGAAGATGTACACGAGGTGGCCATTGGGGCCTTGGGGGAGCGGAAGCGTGGTTAGGGTTTCGCCGTGGCGGAGGGATTCGAGGCGTTTGAAGGCTCCGGCAACCGGAAGTTTGACCCAGACGGGCTTGCCGTCGCAGAAGAGATCGGCGGTGCCGGTGCGGCCGTCGCCGGCGGCCCGCAGGATAAGGCGGTAGCGGCCGGTGGCAGTGGCGGTGTAGGTGAAGCGGGAGTTGAGTGCTCCGGCGGAGTCGTCGTCGGTGGCTACTTCGTGGACGGCGCCGCTGGCGGTGCTCGGGGCGAGGAGATGAAGAACGGGGTCGGCTTGGCCGGTGAGATTGCGGGTCTCGCATGAGATGGTTTGACCAGTGGTGAGGGCGAGGGTCATCTCGAAGACAGGTGCCGCGGAGAGGGTGTAGGCGCCGCCGGATTTGCTGGGAGATCGATGGTCCCGGATGATGACGGCCGTGGCTGGGGAGAGGCTAAAGAGTGCAATGAGAGCTGCGGAAGTACCGGCGATCACGTTCATTCGCATGGGTGTATTCCTCCCACGAGGTGCGTGCTTTTAGTGATGGTGCGGTGAATGCCGATAGCGTTACAGAGCCGGGGGCCTGGGAGCACCCTGAGCTTGCCTGAGCCGCTCGAGATAGAAGCCTTCATTCGGTACAGACCGACGCTCCCATCAGCCGCAACACCCGAGCTGTAGAGTACTCGACTTTTCCGTTCCAGGTTGAGAATTGCCATCGGTTCATACGTGCGAACCACAGATTACGGATACCCAACGCCTCGCCAGCCAACCTGCGGTCTCCCTTACCCCATAGCCGATCGAAGCACACAAAATAGTGCAGTCGCAAAAACCCGCGACTCTCTTCTCATCCCGCGCCCGAAAAAAAATTTAACACAAAGGAAGAGACCGCGTACCGTCGGTTGTGCTAAACCTTGTGCTAAACATCGAACTCCCCGTCTACAGCTCCGCCCATCGCCAACGCACGCCCAGGCGCCATTCAACCATTTTGTCCCACTGATCTCCATTTTCAACGAGGCTATCCTTGAAAACATCGCTGCGCTCCTCCTACCTCCTCTCCGCGTTTGTCCTCTTCACCACAGTCTCCGCCTTCGGACAAGGCGGACTGCTCATCTCACAGATCTACGGCGGCGGTGGTAATTCCAACGCCTCGTACTCCGCCGACTTCGTCGAGATCTACAATCCGACAAACTCGCCCATCAGCACCGCCGGCCTCTCCATTCAGTACGCATCGGCAGCGGGCAACTTCACTCAGGCGATCAGGCTCACTACCGCCACCATCCAGCCCGGCCACTACTTCCTGGTTCAGACCACCACTCCGGCTGCACCTCCGGTCGGCGCCAGTCTGCCCACGCCCGATACCTCGGGTTCCTCGCCCAACATGTCGGCAACTGTCGGTAAGGTAGCCCTCGTCAATGGCACGGCAGCCCTCACCGGCGACACCACCTGCCCCCTCATCCTCGCCGACACCGCCATCCTCGATCTCGTCGGCTACGGTTCCACCGCAAGCTGCTTCAAGGGCAGCGCACCAGCCCCGGGACCTAGTTCGACCAACACCAACACGCAATCCGTCATTCGCACCGTCTCCGCCACCAACACCAACAACAACTCCGCCGACTTCACCGTCATCTCTCCCCCCACTCCCCGCAACTCCAGCTTCGCGAACGGCTCACTCAGCGCCACCGGCTCCGCCAACCCGGCCTCCCTCATCGCCGGCAATTCGACCGTGCTCAGCGTAGCCGTCACGCCCGCCACCTCTCCCGTTCCCAGCACCAACGTCGCCGTTATCGGCGACCTCCGCCTCATCGGCGGCAACCAAGCCCAGGCCTTCACCGACAACGGCGACGGCACCTTCTCCTTCACCACCACCGTCTCCACAACATCCTCCGGCTCCATCGCTCTTCCCATCACAGTCATCGACGCCCAGAACAATTCGGTCTCTACCACCATCACACTCACGGTTGCGCAGCCCGCTCCAGCCGTTGACATTCACGACATTCAGGGCGTCAAATCCACCACCGCCGCCACCGTCTCTCCCTTCGTCGGTCAGAAAGTCCAGACCACCGGTATCGTCACCGCGGTCATCTCTAACGGATTCTTCATCCAGTCCCAATCGCCCGACAACAATCCCCTCACTCCCGAAGGCATCGAAGTCTTCACCAGCTCCAAGCCTCCCGCCACCGTCGCCATCGGCAACGTTGTCACCGTCACCGGCACCGTAGCTACCTTCCCCGCCGTCACCGTCAGTCACACGCCCGCGACGGAGATCAGCGGCACACCCACCATCACCCTCGTCAGCACCGGCGACCCGCTCCCCGCGCCTATCACCCTCAGCGCCTCCATGCTCACTCCCTCTGGCGGCCTCTATCAGCTCACGCCGTATGAAGGCATGCGCGTCACCGTTCCCTCCATGACCTCTGTCTCCGGCACCAACGGCTCCATCACCAGTGCCAACGAGGTCAACGAACTCGCAACCTCCGTCGGCTACTTCTACGCCGTCATCACTGGCACTCCGCGTCCCTTCCGTGAGCCCGGTATCGACATCCGCGACGTCCCGATCCCCGGCGAACCCGCGAATATCGCTCAGTTCGACGACAACCCCGAGCGCATTCTAGTCGACACCACCATCGCCGGCGGAACCTCCCTTGAAATCTCCACCGGAGCCGTTCTCCCCAACGTCACCGGCGTTCTCGACTTTACTTTCTCCAACGACAGCTTCTACGATCCCAGCCGTCTCATCCTCGACGCTACCTACGACCGCACCCAGGTCACTCCCGGCATGATCGTACAGCCCGTGCCCGCCGCCGCCGCCAACGAATTCACCGTCGCCTCCTTCAACGTCGAACGCTTCTATAACACCAGCAACGCTGACGACCTCTACTTCGTTCCCGCCGGAGTCAACGGCTTCAATGGCAGCTCCAGCACGCCCATCCTCTCCAGCGGCCAGACCTTCACCTCCGAAGCCGTCGACGTCACCCAGGCCGCTTACACCCGCCGCCTGCAAAAAGTCTCTCTCGCTATTCGAAATGTCCTCAACACACCGGACATCGTCACCCTCGAAGAGTGCGAGAATCAGTCCGTCGCCAACGACATCGCCAACCAGATCAACACCGACGCCGGAATCCCTAACCTTTACACCGCCTACAGCACCGACAACTCCGCCTTCTTCACGCAGGACGGCACCGGCATCTCTGTAGGTTTCCTCGTCAAGAGCTCCACCGTCGATAAACTCGGCTTCACCCAGTTCGGCCAGAACGAATCCTTCACTCCCACCAGTTCCACCAATCCCATCACCCTCAACGATCGCCCATGGCTCGTCCTCAACGCCGGCATCAAGCGCGGCACCGCGAAGGACTATCCCGTCACCGTCATCGTCAACCATATGAAGGCGCTCACCGGCGTCAACAGCATCACCTCAACCTCGACGCGTCAGAAGAAGGAACTCCAGGCCGAGGACATCGCCAAATACATCCAGACCCTTCAGGCTGCAGGCCAGCACGTCATCTCCGGCGGCGACTTCAACGCCTTCGAATTCTCCGACGGCTATACCGACACCCTCGCCACCTACACCAACACCAACGTCCTGCCCGCCACGCAAGTCGTCCAACCCGGCGTCGCAGGGCTAGTCAATCCGCCTCTCACCGACCTGGCGCTTCTCCTCCCGCAAGACCAGCGCTGGTCCTACTCCGAAGACGGCAGCGCGCAGATCCTTGATCACATCGTCGTCACGCCTGAGTTGGTCGCCGCTGGTGCGCACATGGCCTACGCGCACCTCGACGCCGACTTCCCCGTCACCGCCTACAACGACGCCACGACTCCGGCCCGCACCTCTGACCACGACGCCGCCGTGGGCTACTTCACTCTTCCCGCGCCGGTCATTTCCGCGACGCTCGCACCTACTAGCGGCTCCTTCGGCTCCGTTGCGCTCGGCAGTTCCTCGGCTGGGCTTGTCTTCACCTTCACCAACACCGGCGAAACCGGCATCACCATCACCAGTATCACCACCACAGGAGACTACGCCGTCTCCCCTAACTGCCCGGCCACCCTCGATGCTGGCGCCTCCTGCACCGGCAACGTCGTCTTTACCCCCACCGCCGTCGGCACACGCACCGGAACGCTGAACTTCGCCACCACCTCCACCCCGATCTTCAGCGTCAACCTCACTGGCACAGGAGTTCAGAGCGTCCCGCAGCTTGGAACTACCGCGCAGCTCAGCACACTCGGAGATGGCAGTTATCAGGCCATCATCGTCGTGAAAAATACAGGCACCGGGACCGCGAAGGCAGTCACGCTCACCGGAGGGAGCCTCGGCGGCGCCTCCGGCTCGTCACTCCCGGTCTCTCTCGGCGACATCCAATCGGGGGCTTCGGCAACCGCCACTGTGGTCTTCCCGGCCTCCGCTGGCTCCCCCGGGTCGGCAACACTGGAGCGTTACACCGGAACCTACACCGGAGGGACTTTCGGCGCCAGTCTCCGCGTCGCTCTCCCAGGTAAATAAGGCCTAGCCGGTAGTGAGTCGAACGGCAAGAGACTGATCGTCTATCCGGCAACAACAAAAACTTCTGCTTCTGAAAAAATGAGGAAAGTAAACAATGAAAACTAAAAAGACGGCCCTTTTGTTCTTCATAGCCCTTCTGGCAGCTCTCACTCTGGCAATGCCCGCCTCGGCCGACACGCTCAACCTCGTGCTGAGCAATCCGGTTCAGACGGGAATTCCCGGCTCCACCCTCACCTTCGACGCCACTGCCTCGGCTCCAGCCAGCAACAGCGCAACCGTCTTCCTCGTTGGCGACAACTTCAATGTCACTCTCGACGGAGCCACGATAGACGATTCCGACTTTCTCACCTTTCCGTTTAGTCTCGACCCCGGCGACAGCTTTGCAGGGCCCCTCTTCACTGTCGCTCTTCCCTCAACTATCGCGCCCGGCGCCTATACCGGTTTCTTCTCGATACTCGGAGGCTCTGACCCGTCCGCGCAGGATACGATCGCCACGGTCAATTTCGAGATCAACGCTCCAGCCGCAGTCCCGGAACACGGCACATGGCTGCTGCTCGCCACCGGTCTCACCCTCCTCGCAGCATTGCTCTTGGGCAGATCCAAGTGGCCGATAAACCGGCTTTCCGTAGAAACGAAGCTGCACAGTTGCCGAGAAGGCGACTACTAGGCCAGGTGGAAAGCCACTCACTAGAAATCAGCAAACACTTGGGCGTAGCGCAACCCGCTCACCGCGGTCAAAGTGAAGGGACGCCGGAAGAAGGTGCGGCCAGCGAACATCATCACCCGCGAACAGTGGATTGCGCTTACGACCGAAGTAGAACTGTGCGACCACGTCCGCACCATGATCTTTATCGCGATGCTACTTGGTCTGCGAGTCAGCGAGATCCTCGGCCTCCGCTGGGAAGACTTCGACATGAAGCGGCGCGTCATGAGTATTCACCGCTCTCAGGTTGGCCAGCACACCGGCGACACGAAGACCGAGGGCTCCGAGGAGGAGCTACCGATCCACCCGGACCTGTACGTAGTTCTCAAAGCGTGGCGCAAAGAGCAAACCATCGACGTGAACGGTTGGTTATTCGGCAACATCATCACCGGACGCCCATTCTGGGGCGGCACGTTGCAGCAAGACCATCTCGTTCCCGCGGGCAAGCTGGTCGGCATCCTGAACCTTGGCTGGCATGATTTTCGTCACACGTATCGCGCCATGATGGATCAAGAGAAGTTGACACTCGAAGAACAGCGCGTGCTCATGCGGCATGAAGACATCCGCACAACCCTGGGCTATGGTGGCAAGTCGAAGGCTGAAACAGTGCGCAGCGCAAATGCGAGAGTCGTGGAAATGCTGAGGAAGAGGGCTTGAAGCTTATTCGTCCCCCGTTTTGACTTTCGTTTTAGGCTATGGCTTGTAAGTTATTGATTCTGGTGCGCCCGGAGCGATTCGAACGCCCGACCTACTGGTTCGTAGCCAGTTGCTCTATCCAGCTGAGCTACGGGCGCACATTGCAAGGGATGCAACCCTTTAAAGATATCTGAATTCGACGCTCAGGGCAACCTTCATGCAGCGGAAATGCAGGTCGTGCTAACGTCAACTCTCAACGCCCAGGAGCCGATTGAATCGGCAGATCGACACTAGGGTTTAGTGAGTCTTTTCCCGGGACAGTCACCTGATCGCCCGCACGGTTATGATCGAGACCGTAACTGGGTGAACCGGGGCCCGCGCGTGGATGACACGCAAACTTCGACGAAAGTAACCCACAGCAAATCTCGCAGCCTCAGCAACATTGGATTGGGCCATCTCGATATCACTGAACGATAGCTTCGCGTGCAATTCGCAAGTCGAGAGAGGAACAGGCGATGAAAATATTTTGCAATTTGACAGGTATAGCGCTCCTCCTTGGGAGCACCTATGCCGTATGCGGTCAGACAACGATTCCAGTAACTGGCCTCAGAGTTCAAGACAACAACTTGAACCCGCTGACCGGACAACTGGTTTTCACCGTCACCGATACGTCAAATAAACCGATTAGCTACGCAGAGCTGGGAAAATTTCCGTCAAACGCTCCGTTTGTAATTCAGATCGTCGCGGGCGCTGTGCAAAACTCTGACCGCTTTCCCGCGCGAATTGCGAACCCCGCGACGATGGTTCCAGCCAATACGCGCTATCGGATTGAGGTCCAGAGCACCGGCGGGACGCACTTTACCTTTCCGCTCGTGAATATCACGCAAACGTCCTTTTCGTTCGACAGCTATCGTGTTCCCGCAGGAGTAATCGCAAGTGGCCGTGGTTTACCACACATCCCTTGCTCTCCCGAAGTGGAGTACAACAACACCCTGACCAACGACCCGTATCCATGGGTTTGCTCGCAGTCTGAGGGTGACTCGGCAGTCTATTGGACACAAAACCCATCACGAGATCCTGCATGCCAGGCGATCATCTCCACTCTCGCAGGAGGAACCTACTGCATCGCGTCGACGCAAGCCTATGTAACACCCGGCTTCGTCTGGGCAGGTCCGGCGGCCGGAGAAATGCCCTCGCAAATCGGCCCCGATTCCGTCAAACAGTTGTGTTCAGGAGGCGCCTGTGGTGTTGCACAAGCCGCCGCAGCCGCCGGAGGAACACAAGGAAATCTCCAATACAACAACGGAACCGGTTTGGCTGGCGACGCCCAGACAAACGACGATGGCGCTGGAAACCTGACCGCAGTCTCTCTTGCTCCGTTCAACCCGACTCAACGCCTTATTTTCAAAAACGGCACCCTGCATCAGTCACATAACTTCCAGCAGGCAGACGGCAACGGTTTGAATGGGACCGGCAACGCAATTCCCTTTCTCAGCCAATACACACAGAGCAAACGAAATCCAGGCGGAAACTTCATCAACCCATGGTCACGCAACGTGGAGATACAGGGCGGGTATTTGAACCTCGGCGGTGGGAACAATATCGGCGGCAATCTCGCCGCGGAATTTCAAAGTGACAATCTCTCATGGATAAGCAGAGCCTCAGGCCAGGCAGGCGGCGTGCATGCGGAAAATATCTACTGCTGGGGAATCGGCGACTGCGTCAGCCACGCAAATCTCATGTATTCGACGGGAGCTTCGCGAGGTACGGACGAATCATTTGAGCCGGGACTGGGCAGAAACTTCTACGGCTGGGGCAACAGCAACTGGGGCGGCCATCTAACCCTCGGACCTGTCAATGCGGTCGGTGACCAGACTCAGAATCTCACGCCCTTCGGCGGCTATTCGCAATTCAACAAATCGGAATATGCACTCCTCATGGACGTGACCAGAAAGACTGCCGGCACATTCAACATGGCCAATAGTGAACCATCCAAGGATGGGCACTTTTTTATTCTCCATTTTCCGGCAGGTCACGGCCTCGGAGTCTCTACATTCACAAGAACAACATCCGCCATCAATAATGAGGTTTATTCAGGAACTTGTCCGAATGTTGTAGCCACTGGAACCACGTACCCAACCGTCGGGTCCAATGTTAATGCCCAGGACGCCTTCTCTACCCCGGAGAACGGCATCGGCGAACCTCAGATCAACGGTAACTTTGTTAACGCCGCCAATGGGGCAATGGTCGGATATTGCATCTCGGTCGCAAACTCGGCTGGTTTCAATCCCGGCGACAAAATCGCTATCTACGATTCCCAGCTGGACCCTGAATACGACACAATCATTGCGGTCCCCGATAGCACGCACATCACCGCTTACATCCATGCTCCGCATAACTCGGGGGTCATCATCGCCAAAGGTGGCGGAGCGGGCTGGGGAGCAGGAATGGTCGCCGACGTTGCAGCCCCCGGAAATCTCACAACAGAACAAAACGCTCAAAAAGTACCCTCCCCCGTCGTCTACCCAATTGCGTATAGCCCCGATTCGACCCAAGTCGCAATATTCACCAACTCCGATATCCTCAACGAATTCAAAACCCGCGGCTATACCAATACTGCACCCACAATGCCGATCACAATCAGCGCGACCGTATCCGACGGAAAGGTCACTGGAATTACCTTCACTCCCGGCAATTACTCGGTGCCTCATAATGCAGGCGGTCAGGATATCTTGCCTCCACCCACACTCACGATCACCGGATGTACGTCTCCACCGGAGATCAAACTCACAATTGGACTGAACACAAACGTAGTTTCCTATATCCCTACTCTGGTCAATGGGGGTTCCGGTTGCACAAACCCTGTGACGGTTAAAGTCAACGAATTGACCAACAATTTTGCTTACTTCGCTCCAGTCACCTGGAGCTACAAGGTAGTCAATCCCAACAGCTGCTCACCGACCTATCCGTTCACCTGTACGGCCGTGGATTACTACGTACTGACCTTTCCCTGGCTTCAGGGAGTTCACGACGGCGACGAAGTCGCGCAGACGCGATGGTGGCAGCGTTATGGCGGGGGAGATTTCGAAGTTTACACCGGCGATCCCATTACCTCCTTTACCGGCAGGACTGGCATTGCCCTCAAAAACTACACCTTCTCGAATCTGCCAAATGGCGAAGGTTATTTTGGAATCGTCGATGGCACCCCATCCAGTCGTTACATCGGCCGCTATCCCAACTGGCAACCCACTACCGCCAATCCGGAAGATGGCCAGGTCCATCCCGGAGCCGCCTTCTCCTTCGCCGGGGCTACCAATCGATTTGTCTGGTTCCTCCCCCCGCACGGTAACTCCTCCCCGACAGGCCCCACTCCTACTCAGGCCGGAGTACCCGCTCTGGGCGCTCCTGCATTTCTCTTCCTCTGCAACGCCAATCCCACCGGGACAACACCGCATCTCGATGACCCATGTATGCACGGACAGGATTATCCTTTCTCGATCTTCACCATCGGTTATGGGAATGCCGGACATAGAAGCCTCTGGGTCGATCCTAATAATGGGGAGATGCAGTACAACGGCCTGTTCCGTTCCGCACAGTTCTCACTCTTCGAAGACAATCCCGGCGCCCTCTTCCAGTTGGGAAATAATGGAATCGATGGAAATGTTCGATGGATCACCAATGTAGGTGCGAACGAGTTCGCAATCTATAACCAGGGAAACGGAACCTACTATGGCATTGCTCCCTTCGTCCCAACCGGTGGATTCACGAACGCCTTCTCCGGAATGACTGGATGGTATGGCGGCATCGATATCTATGGGAACGCAACAACCGGAACCGCAACTCCACTCTTCGGAGTTAACGCAAAAGACCAGACAGTCAACGGACAGAATGGTATCGGCGGCAATATGTTGTGGGTCAACGCCGACAAGACCGTAGGCACATTCAATAACTGGCTCGATAAAGGCAACGGCGACGCCGAAATAGCCGGCCACATGATTATCGCTTCCTTGTCCGCACAGTCCTCCGTCTGTACCGACGCAAATAAGAATCTAACCACGACGGGCTGCAGCGGTGGGGGGGCCAGTAGCCTCACGTGGTCCCTTCCATCCATTCTCACAGCGTCTCCTCCTACACTTCCTAGTTCAGGAACGCAGACATTCAACCTCGCGTCACAACCTGCTGCCACAGTCTGGGCCGGACCGCCCTCTGGGACGGCCGCTGCTCCAACCTTCCGCAAGCTCGATCATGCAGATCTTCCACCTACAATCCGCTCGCTCGGTTGGTCATACGGAGACGTCGCAACAGGAGCGACGCTCACAACCGCTGAGGTCGGCTACATCACCGTCCCCTTCGCCTGCACGATCGTAGGCTGGCACATCATGGCCGACTCTGGAACAGTCACCATCAAAACCGAACAGATCAACGGCGGCGACAATCTTCCCACGCTCGGGTCGAACTCCATCTCCTCGTCAGGCGTCTCGCTCTCACGAGGGACAAAGGTCGACTCCTCCGCTGTAGCGGATTTCAGATCCACCACCCTCGCCCCCAATGACACCCTTGGATTCTTTCTCACCGACGTCGCAAGAGCCAAGCAGATCACCTTTTCTATCGATTGTGCCGAATAGGACACGCGACATGAGACGACTTCTCGCGACCATCTTCATTGCATGGCTTGCTGCCCCCGCCCTGGCGGAGTGGTCTTTTGTTCAAAAAAACGAAATAACCACCAGCGAAGCCAGAGCCATCTCCATCTCCTTCACAGCCCCAGTCACCAACGGCCACTTCATCATGGTAGGAACCCTCGCCGACCGTAACCTCACTGTAAATACAGTCTGCGACGGCTCGGCGCCGGGACCATGCGCCGCCGGCGATACCTTCACTTCGATCCAGACCGCTAGCCCATCCAATGGACTCAACATGACACTCTGGTGTGCGCCAATCACTACAACAGGAGGAACCAGGTCCGTCGTCAACGTTACCTTCAACGGAGATTTTGGCTCGGCCGCGTTGAATATCGCAGAGTATGCGGATCTCGCCAGTTGCACGAAAAACGCAGGCTCGGCTCGCAGCAACTCGATCGGAAACGGATCAACTCTTACCAGCGCCGCAATCATCACAACCCACATCAACGACCTCGTCCTCGTCTGGGTCTGTTCCGCAAACAACCCCATCAACTCGATCGGCGGCGGCAGCAATCCCACAATTCGCCTTAGAACAAGTGGAGCATTTGGCGACTCACTCCAATCGAGCGCAGGCCCGATAACAATGACGGCACAAGGGGCGGTCTCCCAAAGCCGCTACGGCTTCATCATCGCCGCGTTCCCTCCTGCCGAGACTCACCAGAAGCATGCCCGAGGCAAACCTGTGGTTTTTTAGCAATGGTGTTCCCGCGTGGCGGAGCAGAATTCCACTTCGACCGGGCATTTGGAGCAACTTTCATCAATACAGCGAATACCTAGGGATTCCGATAGTTGTAATGACTTCTTGTGCCGTGATTCACTCTTCAGAATTTCCGAGTTAATTAACTTGGAGGACCGATGAAGCCTGATCGACTGCACTGGTTGCCAATCCTCTTTCTCCTGGTCTCTTCTTCCGAGGCCTTCCCGCAGGCCATCACCGCCGTAAACAACGGTGGACCAGCAGATACCTTCGAGACCGCGCGCCTGACGGTTGCTCCGCTGGAAACCACAGCCGATGATCGGGTGCCTTCTCCGCCTCCGCCGACGCCGGCCACCTCCGAAGATCGGCCATACGGATGGCACACTGCGATCTATCCGGCGCTGGCATGGATACCAATATTCGGCACTAGCGTTACTCTTCCGCCGCATCCAAGCCTGCCTATCGCTCCCAGTCCATCGGGAAGTACGAACAGTTCCTTCAATGGCGCGTACTTTGGCGGTGCTCGTTTCGAAAAGGGGAAGTGGTCTGCCGACGCCCTATTCATGTGGACTGCTCTCTCCGCCGAGCGCAAAACCCCGTTCACCAGCGTCAACCTCGATTTTATTTTTGGGGACGCGCATGTAGGTCGCCAGGTGATTCCCAACCTGTATCTGGAGGCCGGATTCAGGCGGCTGGCCCTCGACCTTCATGCCACGGTCGGGACGGATAACGCGAACGGTGCGCCCGGGTACTGGGACCCTCTCATAGGCCTGACCTATCGGCGGCTTCTTGGCCGGAAGTGGCGGATTCTAGTCCACGGCGATGGCGGAGGATTCGGCGTGGGTTCTGACGTCGACGTGTCCGCATCGGGGCGGGCTGAGTGGCAGTTTGCCCGTCATTTCGGATTGACGATGGGGTACGGCGGAATGCACTTCAGCGATAGCACGAGCATTCCGGGCGGAAGGCTGTCAATCAGTCCCACAATGCATGGACCAATATTCGGATTCGGCACGTACTTTTGACCGTTCGGATCCAACGCCGATCTGGTTTGTGCAAATTTTCACGAGGCACCTTCCCAAGACAGATGCCGCCGCGCGAAAGCGACAGTTGGATGGCGGTAGGGCGACATTAAGGCTTGGCTCCACAATTTGCCTGCCGAGTCTTGATCTTTTGCGTTCATGCCCGTCGCATACTAAACTTCAAAGAGGAAGAGTGGCCGAGTGGTTGATGGCTCCAGTCTTGAAAACTGGCGTACCTGAAAGGGTATCGGGGGTTCGAATCCCTCCTCTTCCGCCATTTCGTCTGTCCGGTCTCGGAGTAGCGATTAGCCATGTTGCCGCCTGAGAAACCGCCATCGTCGTATTTGGCTGAGAGGGCGTGCCAGCCTTCGTGCTTCTGACTTGTAATGTAGGCCTCGCAGGCTTCTCGCTGGGCGTGAAGGGAGTTGAATGACTGGTCGAGGCCTTCTTCCGAAGACTTGCGGGTATAGATAGCGCACCGGCTAGTCTTCATTTATTCTTGCCCTTCGTACCGAAGAATGCCGGACCTGACCAGTGTGTCCCGGTGATCCGACAGGCTATGGGTGACAGGCTCTTAAACGTTTCTCCCTCGTAGTCGAAGCCGCCATCGGTGATGGTGACTTCGTGAATTGTGCCCTTCCACTCCCGAACGATGCGTGTACCCGGTCTGAACCTCCGAGGAACTTCGCGGTTGGAAGTGCTCAGCGTTCCGATTGTCTCCGTGAGCTTGGCCCGCGTCTGTGCAGGCAGCCCACCTTGAGATAGTTCTTGGATTCGGAATGCCAGAACGGGTAGCATTAGCTCTCGGCGAAGACGAGGCGATGCTGGATGATCAAAACTTTTTTGCCACAACTCTCTCAGTCGAGGCTTATCCAACGAAGGCAGTTTCACAAGCAAATCAGCTATTGGATCCACTAAAACTCCGTATAACTCTCGTGTCCAGTGACGCTCTGCCCGGGCAAAGTGTCAAGCGGAGTTTCAATTTGTGCGCGAGGTTGCTCAGCGACAAACTCATTCGCCGAATCTATTTGTCAATCGCAGTTTTCACCAGAGAAGGTCAACAACTGGGAGGTCCTTTACGAGGTCGGTGGAAGACCGGGCAGCGATAATTTCATTTCGCAAGGTTACGCTAGTGACTTGAGTGGATGACGTGGGAAGAGTGGCAAGAAAGGCGTCGTTCAGGGGGAATCCAGCGGGTTCGTCGGTGGCGATTTTATTATCAATCAGCACGGGGTCGCGTTCGCGTGAGAAATAACCCTCTGGACGGGCGATAAGAAGTTGACTGCCGTGCGTGGGAACAGATGGAGCACCCTGACTGGTAACTTTCGGCTCAGTTGGGACAGGCAAAAGACTGTGAATCTTGAGCAGCTACCTGGTCTGTTGACTTGATAAGCCCAGTAGGGAGGCCGGATTAATCTTTGACATCTGATTGATTTCGGTCTGCCTGAAACCCTGTTTTTTCAATCCCTCAAAAAATTGCTCCAAACCGTCGGGAGGAAGAGGATTTCCAGCCTGTCCCAGGTCTGAAGATAAGATGCAGTGCTCCACGCCAACCGCACGAATGGCGACTGCATAGTCTGCAAAGTCGAAGGTTTTGGACTTACCAATAAGCCCGTTATAAACAAATTCTATGTAGGCTCCGTCCGTTGCAGCTTCCTTCATTTGTGCGATCGTCATACGAATGGGAGGCATCATTGCATGGGTCACAATCATGTGGGTAACGCCCTGGCTTCTTGATTCCCTGATGAGCATCAAGTCCTCCTCCGGGCTATTGTGACCGGTTGCCATCACAAGGTTGTACTTTGCGATCATCCCGATCACCGCCTTCGTTTCTGGAAGGAGTTTCCCGTCGCGGGAGACAGCCACGTAGGGACGTTGCTCCTTGGATTCTTTTACTTGTGCATAGGTGTCGTAGGTGGCCATCCAGACAAATTTGCCGACGCCACCGGTAGTTAGAGCCATCTTCTCAACCGCTGCAGGATTCATCCCGCCTACGCTCAGATTCAGGTCGATACCACCAAAGACGTCGATTCCCGGCACGACTTTGTGGACAAGGTAAGCAACCGAAGAAGTAGGTTCGTAGTGATTCTTGAAGACAAGCGCCCGCATACCCCTGCTCTGCGCCAGCTTCGCCAAATCAATGGCATCGATGCTACGTGGAATTGAATCTGGCGAAGCGTGAATGTGAACGTCGATCGCACCTTGCAGCGGCTCGGTCTGGGCCTGAACACTCCACGGAAGAAAACAAATACTCAATAGCACGTAACCACAAGCTCGTTTCACACTTGCCTCCCAAATTCAACTTTCTGCGAACGTCCAAGTTCAACGTTGGTATCGTCGATCAGTTCTTTCGTTTTACCCTGCCACAACTTGCGCGTGATTCAAACCAGGTAGGGAGCATAACGGTTCGCGGCGGCCGACGGGGTTCAGAAATCGATTCCAGAAGTAATTGTGCGGCCGTTTGGCCCATCAAATCTGTATCGCGCATCACAGTCGAAATGGGAGTTTCAAAGAAGCGGCCCAAGGGTACGTCGTCGCAACAAACGAGTGACAGATCGCGGCCAAGATGGAGATTTCGGGATTGGATTACTGCCAGGGCTCCCTCTAAGAGCTGATTGCCGCCAAGAATAAAGGCCGTAGGCGGGTCAGGTACATTGAGTAATTCGGTCATCGCCGCCGCGCTGTGCTCTACGGAAAGCGAACCCCAGTCCACGACAAACGTAGGCTTTAGTTTCGAGTCCGCATACGCATCGCTGATAGCGCGAACGCGTTCCCTTGAGGGGCGCAGATTTCGTCCGACAATCACCGCTAGTTTTCTGTGCCCTAGTTTCAACAGCTTTCGGGTAGCAGCGCCGATACCTGTGTAGTGGTCCGAAAGTACGTAACGCGCCTTGATTTCGACTGGCAGCGCCCGATCTATAACTACGACCGGAACGCTTGAACGGTTGAGAGCGACTATTAATTTAGGATCGTCCTCGCTCGAGGGTAACAAGATTAGACCGTCTACTTGACGCTGCTGCAGAAGCCCAATTCGTTCAACGTCGACAGAAGGCTGGTCTCCGGAATTCGTGAGTAGAATCGAGTAGCCGGCAGCACTGAACACAAGCTCTGCCCCTCGAACAATCGAGCTCACAAGCGGATTTGCGATGTCTGAAACAACGAACCCGACCGAACGCGTGGAGCGCCTGCGCAACGATTGAGCCAACATGTTCGGTGCGTAGTTGAGGCTCTCGGCAGCTTTATGAACCCGTTTGCGCATCGTCTCGCTGACGCCGGCTTCGCCGGAAAAGACGCGCGAAACCGAACCGATGCCGACACCGGCCCGCATGGCCACTTCCTTTATGCCAACTAAAAGTTGGGGTTTATCTCGAGTGGTTTTTCGCAACGTAGAACCATCCTATAATGTTTTGCTCTTGCTGATCTGAATTCAGATGAGTATATTGGAAACGTTTCCGAACAATACGAGACAGGAGCCGGGAATGGCGTTGAGTAGGCTGAAGATCTCCAAGATCGAGACAATTCCGATTCGGGTTCCGCTGCGGCAGGTATACCGGGGAAGTTATTACCAAATGACTCATCGTGCAACGGTTCTCACGCGCATTTATAGCGAAGACGGCCTCATCGGAGAGGCATTCGTCGGCGACGAAGATCATATCAATGATCAGATCGTGCGTGTCATTCGTGATGAAATTACACCAAAACTCATTGGCGAAGATGCATTTGCAGTAGAGCGGTGTTGGGAGTTGGCGCGGCCCGCGACATGGAACATTCTCCGCGACCGCAGAATTGGCCTCGTAGCCTGTGCCGCGGTGGATAGTGCGATATGGGATGCCGTAGGCAAAGCGCTTGGACAACCGCTATGGAGATTATGGGGTGGGTATCGCGATCGAATCCAGGTTATCTGGACCGGCGGGTATTACAACACCGACGTTCCTATAGCCAAAGAGATGGAGGCGGCGCGGACCGCCCAAATTGCAGGTATGAAATTTAAGGTGGGTGGTTGCAGTCCGGAGATCGATGCACAGCGATTTATCGAAGCCCGAAGGGCGGTGGGCGAAGACTTTGTCCTGATTGCCGATGCGAATCAAGGCTACACGCCGGATCAGGCAGTTCGTTTCGCGAGACTGGTGGAAGATTACGGGCTCTTTTATTTTGAAGAGCCGTGTCGATGGCAAAACGACCGGCGCGCGATGCGCGATGTCCGTTATCGCTCCGGCGCGCGCGTATGCGCGGGACAGAGCGAAATGTCCGCGAGTGGCTGCCGCGATTTGATGGTCGAGTCAGCAATAGACTTCTGCAACTTCGATGGGTCATGGTCGGGGGGGCCGACGGAGTGGCGGCGGGTAGCGGCGATGGCACTCTCATTTGATGTCAAGATGTGCCATCACGAGGAGGCCCATATTGGCGGCCATCTACTTGCAGCAATTCCACATGGAACTTTCGCTGACACAATGCATGAAGATCGCGATCCAATATGGTCTGGCCTAATCTCTAACCGACCTGAGACAAAGGATGGCTACATCACGCTTCCCTCGAGGCCCGGTTTGGGTTGGGAACTCGACGAAGACTTTATCGCCAAATATCGGATTACCTATGACACGTAATAGTTGAATTTCGTGAGCCCAGTTGGAGAAGTCTGAGAAAGCTTAAGAAGTGGGGGAAGGAATTACGATCAAGTTGAATTTTCGCTGTGGACTTTCTCAACAAATTTCAGTAAAGTCGGCAGCCGCAACTTTACGGAATGACCGAATAGGCGGCGAGTTGCTCAGTCATTTTTTATCATTTCTGGAGAAATTGACCTCCGATGCGTTCAATTTAGAGTGGAAGGTGCAAGGACGTGACTGTGCCCTCTCCGAGCAATAGTGGGAATAGTCTGTCTCCTCCCACGGTCACCATGAAACGACTCATGCGCACCACGATGCTGAGTGCAATCGTCGGTACAGCGGTCGAATGGTATGACTTCTACCTTTATGCGACGGCAGCGGCCGTCATATTCAATAAGATCTTCTTCCCTTCCTACTCCCATCTCATCGGCACGCTGCTGTCCTATAGCACTTTCGCTATCGGTTTCTTCGTGCGACCACTCGGAGGCATCTTCTTTGGCCGCCTGGGAGATCGAATCGGTCGCAAACGGGTGTTGATAATTACGCTTCTCTTGATGGGCGCCTCGACCACTGCGATGGGTCTGCTCCCTACTTACTCTCAGGTCGGCATATGGGCACCAATTCTTCTTGCGCTATTACGCGCCGTTCAGGGCTTTGGTTCAGGGGCCGAATATGCAGGTGCCGTACTTATGTCCATCGAGTATGCGCCCGTTGATAAGCGCGGACTCTTCGGGGCCATTCCATATATCGGAGTCGCAGCAGGACTGTTGTTGTCGCTGGGAAGTTTTTCATGGGCCTCCAACTTACCACCGGAGCAATTCGACTCTTGGGGATGGCGCATACCATTTCTATTGAGTTCTCTGGTAGTAGCATTTGGCATAATGCTTCGTTCAACACTGCATGAAACGCCAGTTTTCGATCTTTTGATGCGGAAAGGCCAAATCTCGACATCGCCGGTCCGCGAGCTCTTCAAGGTCGCTCGGCGCGAGATTTTTTGCGCGTGGGGAGCGCGTCTGGGCGATAACTCGCTGGCATATATCTATGAATCATTTGTCATCGTCTACGCCACACAGCAACTCGGAATCGCGAAGCCGCGGATCATCGGCGCCTTAATGGCCAGCGCTGCGGCACAGTTTATAACGGTACCGTTTTTTGGGTGGGTCTCGGACAAGCTGGGGCGAAAGCCAGTTTACTTGGGCGGAGCGCTGCTCTCCGGGTTGTTCGTCTTTCCTTTCTTTACTATGCTGCGCACTCAATCGACGCTCATGCTTTACACGGCAATCTTCGCTGTTTCAGCAGTTGCCAAGATCATGATGACGTCCGCGCAAAGCGCTTGGTTCGCCGAAATGTTTCCTTCGCGTCTGCGCTACACCGGCTTTACCTTGGCGCGTGAGGTAACGTCGCCCATCTCTGGTGGCATCGCGCCAATCATCGCAACCGCGCTCCTTGCCACTGGGGGTGGGTCCCCCCACCTCGTGGCGTGGTATGTGATTGTACTCGCCTCGATTACGATCCTATCGGTGACGTTAGGGCCGGAGACGCGAGGGTGTGACCTAAGCTGATATCCAGATACGAACGTGCGATCTAATGTGGATAAATCTAGTTAGAGAGAATGAACTATTACCTCTCCAACCGGCTGGAGCTTTCAAAATCAAGGCCTTCCTCAACATGAAAAGCTGCAAGGTGCAACAGTGCTGCCTAGTCGATGAATTCGCAAGATCAACAATATTTCGTTCTTGACCATTGTTTCGATATTTGATTAGTATGCTGGTGCTTACAGCAAACACACTCAATCCGTCCTATACGAACACAGATTTTTTTCGCAAATTATTGCCAGGAGTACTGAAACGGTCGAAATATGGAAACGTTTCCATTGGAAAGCTTTCCATAAATGCTTTTAGTCCGCTGATGTTTTTTGAGAAAAGGATTATCGGAGGCTGCACCATGCACATGCGTAGATTGCTCTTGTTGATGGGGGTGGTTCTAGTACAGGTGATGCATACGAGATGTGCGTCGGGCCAATCCGTTGCAAACGCTCAG
This sequence comes from uncultured Acidobacteriaceae bacterium, assembly GCA_963815485.1. Classification (GTDB taxonomy): domain Bacteria; phylum Acidobacteriota; class Terriglobia; order Terriglobales; family Acidobacteriaceae; genus Edaphobacter. The sequence continues at coordinate 100,567 of CAWFGQ010000001.1, forward strand.
ATCCATGGCGCCATCGTAGACTCAAGCGGAGCTGTCGTTTCCGGAGCAAACATCAAAGTCACCCAGATTGAAACGGGGCGCGCACAGTCCGCAGTAAGCGGCAGCGATGGCAGCTATCTGCTTCCAGGCCTCCCGGTTGGAGGTTATACGCTCGAAGTCACCTCTCCGTCGTTCAATAAGTACATCCAGACTGGCATTGTGCTCGAGGTCGGCCAAAATGTTCAGGTGAATGTCTCCCTGACGATTGGGTCCGTATCGCAGGAGGTACATGTGTCGTCCGATGCAGCGATGGTCGAAACTCAAGAGACGTCGGTCTCCGAAGTCATCGATCAAAAGCGCATCGTTGATATGCCGCTCAACGGAAGGCAAATTACTGACCTGGTGCTCCTATCCGGCGGCTCCGCCGCCCCTCCGAACGGGCCTAGCCGTGTCGTCACTAGCCACGACTACGGCGGCTCTGCTGCAATATCCGTGAATGGAGGTCAAATCAACGGCAACAACTATCTGCTGGACGGGGCCGATCACAACGACTCCCACTCCAACATCAACATGCCGTTTCCATTCCCTGATGCTCTTCAAGAGTTCAGCGTGCAAACGAGCGGAGTGTCCTCCCGGTTCGGTCTGCATCCAGGATCTGTAGTCAATGTCGTCACCAAGTCCGGGACCAACAGCTATCACGGCAATCTCTTTGAATTTGTGCGCAACGGAGATTTCAATGCCAATAGCTTCCCTGCGAGCACGCAGGACAGCTTGCATAGAAATCAGTACGGCGGCACTATAGGTGGGCCAATTGTGAAGAATAAACTCTTCGCCTTCGCCGGTGTTCAAGAAACATCGATTCGAACTGCTCCCGCAACAACCACCGCTTTTGTCGCCACTCAGGCAGAGCTCAATGGGGATTTCAGTACGGAGCAGTCCTCCACCTGCCAATCAGGCGGGGCCAAAGTGCTAATCGATCCTGCAACGGGACAACCTGCCTCTCCGACCAATCACATCAATCCGGCACGATATACCTCGGCCTCGAAGTCGTTGTTGCAACTCATCCCGCTTTCGTCCGATCCATGCGGAAAACTTATCTTCGCCATTCCCAATCCAAGCGATGAATACCAGGTGGTTGGCCGCGTGGATTGGACGCAGAGCCAGAAGAACGCCGTCATGGCAAGGTATTTCATTCTCGATTTTTCCAATCCACCGATCTATACAAACAATATCCTTACAACCGCACGCGCAGGCGTATTTGACCGAGCCCAATCGATTGTTCTGGGCGATCAGTACAGCGCCAGTGTGAATCTATTAAATTCCTTCCATGTGGGCTACACGCGGTTGGCAGTGAGCAGGACGAGTCCTACAAACATGCCAAACATGCAAGCATTGGGGTCCAATGTAAATACTTTCGCTCCAAACTTTATCGACTTGAAGGTCACCAACTTTTTTACAGTCGGCGGCAGCTCCAACGCGCCAGCCAAGTACGTCCGCAACCAGTGGCAAGTGGCCGACGACATCGACTACATTCATGGACGTAATCATTACAGTTTCGGCGGAGAGTTCATCGCCGGACAGATGGACGCGACCAATCTCACCTACGCCAACGGCGAGTTCAATTTTCAGGCCGCTTCTGCTACATCAGCCGGCCAGGAAAATGCGCTGGTTGACTATCTTCTTGGAAATGTAAATACGTTCCTCGACTCCAATGTCGTCGTCAGCGGCTTACGCCAGAAGTACATTGGCCTCTATCTGCAGGACGACTATCAGTTCACAAAGAATCTTACCGTTCATGCTGGTCTGCGTTGGGAACCATTCCTGCCCGAATATGATGCGGGTGGACGCGGCAATTCGTTCTCGATGGCCAACTTCACAGCCGGGACCGTGACCAGTCTCTACACAAATGCACCTCCGGGACTGCTCTTCTACGGCGATCCTGGAATTCCCAAGGCATATACCAACGCCAGCTATAACGACTTTGCGCCGCGCTTCGGCCTGGCGTGGGATCCGACTGGAACTGGCAAGGAAAGTGTTCGCGCTTCGTATGGCATCTTCTTCGATCAGCCAGAGTCTTACACCAACTCCGTCTTTGCTCTCGATGCACCATGGGGCAACACGATCACACTTACGCGTCCATCGGGGGGATTGATAAATCCCTTCGCAACCTATCCCGGAGGAAACCCATATCCCATTCCCACTCCGCCGAGTAAAACCTCCGTCTTTCCCACGGCTGCGTCGTACTACTTTATTCCACTCAATGCTCATCACCCTTATATGCAGCAATGGGGACTGAGCCTCGAGCGCCAAGTCGGCAGGGACTGGGTGTTCGACGCAGACTATCTAGGGAACAAGGCAACTCACTTCCGGGCAGGCAGAGAGCTGGATCCCTCCATCTATATCTCAGGAACCTGGACCGGGGCAGGGTCTTGCGGTTCACTCACAGTATCACCCGGCACTAGCAAGCCTTGCTCCTCGTCCGCGAACTCACAGCAACGTCGAAATCTCAGTCTGCTGAATCCCACGACGGGCGCATATTATTCTTCGTTCTCGTTCCTGGATGACGGAGTCAACACAAACTACCATGCTCTGCGGCTCTCTGCCAAACATCGCTTCAGTCAGAATTACAGCCTGCTGGCCGTCTACACGTACTCTCACTGCCTGCAGGATACTGAGACTCTAGGCAATAAGATTGCTGTTACCGAGTCCAACCCCTTCAACAGAAGCGCCGACTACGGAGCTTGCGATTATGACCTTCGTCATAACTTCGTAGCATCGGTGATATATAGCGGCTACAAGTTTCAAAATCGCGCCGTCAATTTTTTTGCAGGACAATGGCAAACCAGCTTCGTGTTTATCGCTTACAACGGATTTCCAATCAACCCTCTAACGGGATCGGATTCCTCTCTCTCGGGAGTCAATCTCGACCGTCCAAACATCGTGGCCGGCGTAAGCAAATATCAAAAAAATACTACAACTCATCAATGGATCAACCCCGCCGCGTACACACCAAACGCCGGAGGAACCTTCGGCACGGCAAGCGCAAACTCGCTCGTCGGCCCTCATTTCTACAACGTAGATGCGAATCTTTCAAAACTCTTTACGACGTTCCACGAGCAAAACTTGCAACTGCGCTTTGAATTCTTCAACCTTTTCAACCACACAAACTATGGCTTGCCTGTCAACACACTGAGTTCGGGAACATTTGGTCAGATCCAGGTAGGTGCAAATGCGGGTCGCATCATTCAACTAGGCGCTAAATACAATTTCTAAGTTTCGGCACTATTCAACTCGTAACCGAGGGCGACAGCTGTTCTGTGTTGCTTCTCGACGGCTCAAGGAGAAATAGATGCTACAGCATGTAAACCGCAGAAAGTTCATGAAAATCCTCGGGTCCGCTTCTGCGGCAATCAATCTGGGCGTATTGACACAAGCTTCTGCTCAGTCGACGGCACAGTCGGGAGGAACGTCAACCGCGCCACCAGGTCGCAATATCACGCCCAGCGCCACCGTGAACCGCAAAAATGTCGTCGCCACGCAGGTGAAGGCATACGCGTGGCAGGACGAAGGTATCGACAACCTTCTCGACAATCTCCAGCACAAAGGGAACATCAACACCGTCTATGCTTTTACGTTTCTTGCCGGTTCGGGTCGTATCGAAAAGGGCGGCCCCATCACGCTGCCCGACCATGGCAAATACGGCGAGGCCGACGAAGGCGGTGCCTACTACGACGCAGACCCCAAGTATTTTCAGGAAACGACCCTTCGTGGCGGGCACTCTCCTGACAAATTTAACGTCATCACCGAAGTAGCTCCGAAGATGAAGGCACGGGGAATGGACTTCATTGCATGGGACTACAACAACTCAAGCCAGTTCATGTCGCGCCTCTTTCCCGGCTTCGCCGAAGTATGCGAAGTCGATGTCTATGGACGCCGCACATTCAACGCGTGCTGGAACCACCCGAACTATCGTGCGCAACTGCGCAATCGCATCGAATCCTATCTGCTGCAGTACCCTGATCTGGTTGCAGGAATTATGTGGGGCTGCGAGCGCATGGGCCCGCTCGACAACATGATCGGCGGCGGTTGGTCATCGCCAGAAATTGGTTGTTTCTGTGACTTCTGCCTAACGAAGGGGCGCGCACGTGGCATCTCGGTCGATCGCGCCAGGGCCGGATACATCAAGCTTGACGCACTCTTCCAGGCGGCCAAGAAGCAAAAGCGGCCTGCTGACGGCTTTTTCGTAACCTTCTGGCGGATTCTATTGGAGTATCCGGAGATACTCGCCTGGCACACGCTGTGGAACGATAGCTACCACGAGGTGCGCGGCGAAGTTTACGGGACCGCCAAGATGATCGCTCCAGCGAAGCCCTTCGGCTTTCACATGGTGCAGAACATCACGTTCAGCCCCTTCTATAGTGCGGTCGACGACTACGCGAAGATCAAACACTATACCGACTTCGTCAAGATCGCCTCCTATAGCAATGCCGGCGGAGGTCGCATGGCCGGCTTTGTCGACCATCTCTGTTCGACCATCTTCGCGGATATTTCAGCCCAAGAGTTTATGCCCATCGTTTATCGAATGATGGGATACGACGAGAAACCATATGCAGAAGTAAAACAACATGGCCTCTCTGCCGACTATGTAGCAAGGGAGACCAAACGCGCGATCGCCGACACCGACCATCAGGTCCAGGTTTACGCAAGCGTCGATGTCAATACGCCCACCGTGCCCGGAGCGGACCAATCAACGCCAGAGGCCGTCAAGGCCGAAGTCAATGCAGCGCTCGGCGCAGGTGCCGACGGTGTCGTCTTCACTCGGGAGTACACAGAGGCGTTCCTGACAAACCTGCAGGCCGGTGGCGACGCCACTCGGGCCTTCTTCGCTCGCGGTTGACTGAGATAATTCATCCTTACAGCGCTTTTCATCTCTCATTTCGTTGATCGCAGCGCCTTGTTTGATCGCGATGGAGCCAGAGTTGAACCTTGTTCATGCCTGTAGGCGCGAGTACCCATTCATCCAATGAGACCGCATGAATGGGCACTTCGGCGCATGGGCTGAACGGTGATTAGTACCTTGGGGTTACGAAGAAGCCGTGGACTTCGCCGGCGTCCGGGCCAGAGGTGACGACGCCGAAGCCTGCGATCTGACCCTCATCGTTGATGCTGAAGGCGGTGATCAGATACATGGAGGAGTTTGCCGGGATGAGCGCATTGAGATCGCTCATGTGGCCTTTGTGCCATAGAAATGCTCGTGCGTTGCCGCCCGCCGGGCCAGGCGCAGTGATAGAGGCGCCGACGATATCACCCCAGTTGTTCAGGCCAAGCCCGGCGCCGACGGCATCGCCGTCCAGTACGCCGAGATCCACCATGCCGGTCTGTCTGGTCCATAGGAAGGGATGGAAGATCTGGTCGCCGGGCAGATCCGACTCCCCCGTTACCTGGCCTCGATTGTTGATTGAAAAGGCCACAGTTCCTGAGGCGAGCAAGGTGTTATTGATTGTTCCGCCGAGGTTGCCGAGGTTGCGAACAGAGCCGTCGATGTCCCATAGAACAGCATGGGGGCCGCCCAATAAGGGAGCGATCATGGTGTTGGCGCATGTGCCGGTTGTGCCTACGGATTGTCCGAGATCATTGAGTCCGAGAGCCATTCCGACTGTATCGCCGGGGAGGAGAGGAAGTTGGCGGATGTGTCCTGGCTTCGGTCCCCATATGACGGGTTCAAAGTCGAGGACCTGAGGGCCGGTGCCGTTGATTGCCACACCGGGACGGCAATCGGGGTCGCGATGTTTGTTCTCCGCGTAGCCAGAGACGGCTCCAAGATTGTTGATGGCTCCGAAGCTGGCGTTGGTGCCTCCGAGAGTGGGGAGCGGCGTGAATACACCGAATTGCCACACGTAGGGCAGACATTGGAGACCGGTGAAGTAGGCGCAGAAGTTTTCGTTGTTGGGATCCTTCTTGGAAGTTTCGGCCTGACCCATGACCTGATCTCTTAGATTAACGCCACCGGCTGCACTGTTGGGGCCTCCGAGTCCTGGTGCGCTAATGTCGATTGGCTTTCCCTTATACCAGAGGATCGAGTGAGATGTGCCGTCGGGGGCGGTATCAGCGCCGGCGACTAAGCCGTTATCAGCTACGCCGGCGGCCTGGCTGAAGAGATTACCAGTTGGACCGAGGTCGATGAGTTTGTATTGTGTCTGGGCTTGTGCGGCGAATGCAGGCGCTATCACTAACAGGATCAGCAGGGCTTTGGTTGAGTTGGTTGTGAAGAATTTGCGATTCATTTGGTCTCCTTGTGTTTGGAAGCAATTGGGAGTTGCTGAGTTAAATGGCTTTTGTTTTCTGCACACGAGCGAGCAGGGAGTTCAGGCAGATGCGGGTGGAACCGGTGGGAGTTTCTGACCTGTGCAGTTCTGGTGAATTGACCCATTGCTCGAATGCGGACCGATCGAGGTTGGAGATGACTCCGACCTCTTCGAGCGCGATGACCTCTACTTCGGCTGCACATTGAGAGCACCACGCCCGGCGAGACTTCCTGCCGCGCATGATCAGAAGGGATTCGGTTTCGATCGTGATCTTGGTTTGTTTGGACATACGGCCTGTCTTCCCTTCCCCATGCCGGGTTCATCCCGAATGATGGAAACGAGTAGAGTTTGCGGGGAAAGGGCTCGATAAGTCCTTACAAACGGTCTGAAAACTTCTGATAATTTCTCGCAAATAGAGATAAATGGCGTAAATTGAGGCACTTGCTAGACGCGGTCAGAGTGCCTTCCCCCGCGGTGCGTGCTAGGATTTGATCTTCCGACGTCGGGCTGAGTGAGGTGAATGTGCACCAATGATCACAAACCCAGGCCAGAGAGCCAAGGAACTCTACGAATTCGGGCCGTTCCGCGTTGATCCAGACAGGGAGACTTTGCTGCGGGAGGGGGAGCCTGTTCCGTTGACGCCGAAGACTTTTCAGATCCTTCTCGTGTTGATTCGCCACAGCGAAGAGGTGGTGACCAAAGACGAGTTAATGAAAGCGGTGTGGCCCGACACTTTTGTGGAAGAGGCCAACCTGAGCCGCAACATCTTTATGCTGCGGAAGGCGCTGGGTGAGACGGCGCAGGACCACAGGTACATCGTTACGGTGCCGGGGCGGGGATACCGGCTGGCGGAGAATGTGCACTTGATTCCGGAGCAGGAGGTGCAGATTGTTGCGGCGACGCACTCAGTAGTACACGTCGATGTGAAGGAGAACAGGCCGTGGCCCTGGAGATGGCTCGCAGTGGGAGTGGCCCTTCTGCTGGTAGTCGGCATGGGGACGTGGTGGCGGTTCTTCCTCCATAGGCGGACGGTTCTGGGGGCAAGAGACACAGTGGTGCTTGCCGATTTTGCGAACTCCACGGGCGACCCTGTGTTTGACGAGACGCTTCGTGAGGGGCTGGCAATCGAGTTGGAGCAATCGCCTTTCCTGAGCCTTATCTCGGACCAGCGTATCCGGCACATGCTGGCGCTGATGGGCCACCCCGCCAATGCGAGGATTACTCCGGAGATAGCTCGGGGAGTGTGCGAAAGAACGGGGAGCGCGGCCGTCCTGGAGGGTTCGATTGCACCACTGGGGAGCCAATATGTGCTGGAGCTGCGTGCGAAGAGCTGCCGCAGCGGCGACGTGCTCGACCAGGAACAGGTGCAGATAGCGAAGAAGGAAGATGTATTGAACGTGCTCGGTCAGACCTCCGGCCGGTTCAGAGAGCGGCTGGGTGAGTCGCTTACCACGATTCAGGAACACAACACTCCTTTGGATGAGGCGACAACACCTTCACTGGAGGCGTTGGAGGCTTTCAGCTTGGGCTGGAAACTTCACATGACAAGCGGCGCTGGTATGCCATTCCTGCAGCGGGCGGTGGAGATTGATCCAAATTTCGCGCTCGCCTATTCGATGCTGGCGCGTGCCTATGCCGACGTGGAAGAAGGCGATCTCTCGGTGGCGAGTTCCACGAGAGCGTGGCAGTTGCGGGACCATGCGAGCGATCGAGAGAAGTTCGTTATCGATGCTAACTATACGATTCTTGCGACGGGAAATCTGGAAGCGGCGAGAAAGACGCTGGACGCCTGGTCGCAGATGTATCCGCGCGACGCGGCGCCATATGTGATGTTGTCGGGCTATCCGAACAAAGCCGCAGGTCGATTCGAAGAGGCGATTGCGAAAGGCAGAAAGGCGATCGAGCTTGATCCGGATTTTGCGATTGCGTATTTCAATATCGCGGTGAACAACGTCTACCTGAATCGGCCGGATGAGGCTCAGAGTGTTCTTCGGCGTGCGGCCGGACGGGGATTGGAGATCGACGAGTTTCTGATGCTGGATTACGACATCGCCTTTCTGAGAGGCGACCGGGCAGGGATGGAGCGAGTGGCCGCGCGGGCTCGACAGAGGTCAGGAGGCGAGACGTGGATTTCGAACAAAGAGGCGTTTGCGCTGGCGTACTCGGGTCATCTGCAAGAGGCAAGATTGATGTCGCGGCGCGCGGTGGACCATGCGAGGCAGGCGGCGCTGCCAGAGAGAGGAGGGGCGTGGGAGGCGGCAGCATCGATACGGGAGGCCTTGTTCGGGAACGCGGCGGAAGCGAAGACTAGAGCGCTGGCAGCGTTCGCGCTTTCAAAGGATCGCGAGGTGGAGTATTGCACTGCGTATGCGATGGCGCTGTCGGGAGAGACGTCGCAGGCTCAGGGAATGGCGGATGACCTTGCGAAACGTTTTCCGGAGAATACGGTGGTGCGGTTCATTTATCTGCCCGTGCTTCGAGCGCAACTCGCGCTGAATCACGGTGACGCGACTAAGGCTATTGAAGAGCTGCAGGTTGCTATTCCTTACGAAGAGGGCGCGGCACGTGACTTCTGCGGGGCGCTGCATCCGGTGTATGTGCGGGGAGAGGCCTATCTAGCCGCGGGGAAAGGGGCGGAGGCGGCGAAAGAGTTTCAGAAGATTTTGGATCATCGTGGGGTTGTGGGAAGCGAGCCGATCGGAGCGCTGGCGCACTTGCAGATAGGAAGGGCTTTGGCACTGGCGGGTGAAACGGATAAGGCGAAGCAGGCTTATGAGGACTTTCTTGCGGAGTGGGAAGGAGCGGATGCTGCGATACCGGTCCTGAAGCGAGCGCGTACCGAGTACGTGAACGTTACTAGTGCCAGGTAGCCTACTTATTAGAAATCGGTTTTCATCGAGCACCCAATTGTTAAATCCATAAGTTGTCACCTTAGTACCTACAAACGCTCTAGTGTTTACTGATTTACAGTGGGTGACTTTCCACTTGGACGAAAAGTCGGCAGCTCGGACATCCATGATAAGTAAAGTCAAGGGAAAAGCGAGAATCTTCGTGCCGCGCTCGGAGTGCGCGGGGGGATGTATGTTTTTGCAGTTCCTTTCATAGCGCTTTTGTTTTTGGTTCCTGCGGTGGAACGCAGAACCAGACATCCATTTGCTGTCTCGGGCCGTAGCCGTCACAGATGTTTGAGTTGAGGTTCTCTGCCAGTCTCGAAACAAGTGGGTTGGAGCCTTGGGAGCGGATGCTCCGTCGCTCAGCCGAAAAGTTGTGAGACCTGGCAGAGTGCGCTTGAAAAGCCCTGAATATGACAGCCGCAGTTATGCTGCGACGCTGCTGTGAACCTGGTGAGTTACGAAGGCACGTTCTCCACGATCGATGGCCAGAAGGTAAGCGGCCAGCTTGCGGGCGACGGCGATGGTAGCCTGGTTGCGGTTGCTCTGCGCGGCTTCGCGCTCGTAGAGAACGGCCAGCTCCGGGTTGAGTCTCGGAGCCAGATGCGCGGCTTCCAACAGTACCGTCTGCAAGTGTCGATTGCGCTGCTTGGAGATGGGCATCCGCCTGGAACTGTCGGCCGAGGTCTTCTCTCCGCTGCACAGACCGCAGTAGCTGATGACCTGCTTGACGGAACCGCTCGACCTCGCCGACTTCGAGCACCCAGGTCAGCGCCGTGACGTGGCCGATGGCAGGGATCGTCATCAACCGCTCGACTCGCGTTGCGAGCAGTGGGTCGGCTTCGAGCGAACGCAGCAGAGCTCGTTCCGTCTTCTGGGTGCGCTCGATCATCTCGCGCGTGAGCTTCAGCAGTGGCCACAGCGAGGGGTCGATCTCTGGGTTCGCGGGCAGAACCTGGTGGAAATATCCTTGCTGATGCAGCTTCTCCTTGTTGTAGCTGACGCCGGCCTCCATCAGCAGCTGCGCGATCTTGTTCTTCAACTGCACGTTCTGCCGGACCAGCAGCTTCCGGTAGCGCAGAGTGCGTCGGCGCTGCCGGATCTCCATCGGTGCCATGTAGCACTCCGGCAGGAAGTCACAGCGCAGGCAGTCGGCGATCCTGCCTGCATCGATGCGATCGTTCTTCTTCTTCGCCACCGCAATGGCACGCAGCATCAGCGGATGAGCCACCTTCACCGCTGCCGCGTGCGGTCGAAGGTAGTCGTAGATCCAGCCCGTAAACATGGTCGCTTCCATCGCCACCGTCCAGGGCTTCGCCAGCGTCCCAACCCACTCCCACAGGCCCTGCCGCGTCGCCGGAATCTTACCCTCCGACTGCACCTTGCCACTGATGTCCTTCACGCAATAACTGATCGTCTTCTTGTGGATGTCCAACCCGATGAAGTTCATACTGGTCACGAGGAGCCTCCTTGGATGTCTCTGAATCAGCCGCTTCTGCTGAGTTCAGCCCTTGTACACCAAGTGCTCCTCAGCCCAACGACTTATCCATACAAACAAGTGGCTCAGGAAGCTGCCGAAAAACGGGGCTCATGTAACGCCCATTACGGCTTCAAATTAGAATCTCTGTTACTCATTCGAATTCCTTGTTCGATGCCTAACAACTCCCTGATACGGTCAAAAAAAACCCTGTTCTAATGGACCGCGGGGAACAGAGCTGAGCTAAATCGGCGCGTAAACACTGGGAAACCCACCATCGATGATCCTGATCCTGCGAAAATTCCGTGTATTTTTCCCTGTTAACGGGAATTTGCCCTAGAGAGCGGTTCGCAGCAGACTGTATCCACCGCCATCTATTTTATTATCAGCAATTTGCGAGAGAACAGGGCATTTGCTTTTTGCCACAACTCGCTCGGTCGAGGCTTATGTAACGAAGGCAGTTTCACAAGCAAATCAGCTATTGTATCCACTAAAACCCCGTATAACTCTCCTGTCCGCTTACTCTCTGCCCGGGCAAAAGAGTAAGCGGAGTTTCAATTTGTGCGCGAGGTTGCTCAGCGACAAACTCGTTCGCCCAATCTATTTGTCAATCGCAGTTTTCACCAGAGAAAGTCAACAACTGGGAGGTCCTTTACGAGGTCGGTGGAAGGCCTCGCAGCGATGGTTTCATTTCGCAAGGCTACTGTAGTGACTTGAGTGGGTGACTTGGGGAGAGTAGCAAGAAAGGAGTCGTTCAGCGGGAATCCAGCGGGTTCGTCGGTGGCGATTTTGTTATCAATCAGAACAGGGTCGCGTTCGCGTGAGAAATAGCCCTCTGGGCGGGCGATAAGAAGTTGACTGCCGTGCATGGGGACAAATGAAGCACGCTGACTGGTACCCTTCGGCTCGGTTGGGACAGGCAAAAAACGTAGATTTAGCAGGGCCGTTGAGCGTGGGATCGGGGCTTTATAGAAGCGGACATGACGACCCTGAAATTCGAGGTCGAAGTCGTATTCCTGTACAGACGAAGCCTCGAATGGACCCCACTTCCCGTCGCTCTTCGTGACAATTTCGTACGCTGGCACGGTGGATTCGGTGGCGTTTACCGGGTAGATACGAAGATGAACACCCGCAAGCGGAAGATTGGTAAAGGCCCCGTTCTCAAAACCAGTGACAAGACCGGAAAGAGTCGGAGAGGATACCGGCGTGACCTGCCTGGTCGTGGGTGTCGCGCCGGTGATGAACTCGTACATCTCTGCGAATGCCGATGGATAGAAGGCCAGTTCGCGGTGGTCGAGGCCGGGGAGGACGATGTTTTTAGCGCCGACGAGTGCTGGACCTTCATAGGTGACACCGGTGGTTGTTTGAGGCGTGCCGAACGCAATGCCGCTCGGCTGAGCGTACTTGTCCAGCTTGTCACTGCGAAGTGTCATCATCTTGACACCAAGAGGCACCTCCGAGCCATCGCGATAGGCACGATTGAGTGATTGGAGGTAGTGCCCTTTCCCATTAAACTCGCCGTTGAGATTGGCATCGAGCGCAACAACTCCGTGATTTGGCGTTCCGCAGGTTATCGCAAAGGCGACGTTGCTACTGCCTCCATGGAGGAGGTAGTTGCGAATAGTCATTCCGCCACGACTGCTCCCGATGAGGGCAACCTTTGAGCTGTGGGTTTCTATAAGGACGCGGGTGACGAAGGCGCTGAGCTCAGCAGTAGCGTCGGTCGTGGAAGAGCGGTTTACTTCTTCGACGGTATCATTCGTGCGGGCGTTGGGATGTGAGAAGCGCACGGAGAAGAGTTTGTCGGCGGGGTAATCGTTGGACTCGAAGAGCCAGATGATACCGATCCACTTGGAAGCGTCATCACCGTTGCCGTGTACGAACACTATAGGCACGGACGTGTTGGGCTGGGTTTGGGCCGAAGAGGCTGTCACCGCTGTACAAGTGAGGAGAATAGTAACGATTGTGTACGTAATGCGGATCACGCGAGATGTCATTCGAACTGTACCCTGCCATGCAGACTTTAGTTGACCTGGTGGAAAGGCGCAAGGGAGCACAAATCACTCCCATACATACGAGCCCTTCGAGGCAGTCTCGGAAGAGGTAACTGAGCTGATTTCGAGAACATTTGCTGGGAAAAGGTCTCATCGCATCTGGTGTTTTAAGCGTCTGACGAAGCGGGCGTGTATGCCATGCCGTATCGACCGGTGTGGTTGATCATGACGGGAAGATATATTAGGGGCGCTGGATCATTTGCAAGCGTAAACTGACTACATTTCCGGGGCAGCGTGGTTCCGCCTGAAGCATAGGGAAAGATCGTTGTCGCGAGACTCGCAAGGACGAGCCATTTGAAAAGACGCATCGGAGATCACCGTAGCCGAATCGGCTTTCAGCTTCGCGGATGCGGAGGTTCGGGAGTCAAGCGGGAGTCCTCCCAAGTCGAGCCCAAGGCGGCCGTGCCCTGATCTTCCTGCTTCAGAGTCCGCGGCGACTGATCACCAAGGATTGGCTTCTGGAGGCAGTCTGGAGCGATAGCCCAATCCCAAGCTAAGACTGCCGGATTCTAAACCGCACAAGAAAAGGTAATAAATGGCACTTCGAACATTTCGATCTCTGATTCTCATTCTTTTTGGGGTCCCCGCCTCCTATGTATTTTGTGCTGGACAGCCCGGCAGCGTTATTCGTTTCTCCCAGCAGAATCGCGTCTTCCGCATCGATGCCGGGGAAGCAACCTATGCCTTCGGGGTCAATGAGAAGAATGAACTGCAGTCGATTTATTGGGGCGGACGACTAGGGGACGACGATACGATTCCCTCCCCTAAAGCGGCACATGAAGTAGCCTCGTTTGACTCGCCAGGTACAACAACTCTGCAGGAGTTTTCCGGTTGGGGAGGAGGCATATACGTTGAGCCGGCACTGAAAATTACGTTTTCCGATGGCAATCGCGATCTGGTTCTCCACTACGTTTCACAGACAACCAACAGGGACGGCTTCGTCGTGGTGCTCAAGGATATCTCTCGCGACATCTTCGTAGAGCTACATTACACCGTTGATGAAGCCACTGGCATACTGGGTCGTTCCGCGGTCATCACGAACCGTACCAAGGAGCCACTCACCATCGAACAGGCCGCAGCTGCAAGCTGGAACCTCCCGAGCGGCGCCGACTACAGCCTCCGCTATCTCTCTGGCCGCTGGGCTGCCGAGGATAGCGTGAATCACCAGCAAATCGTCCCCGGCAAAACAGTCCTGGAAAGCCGCCGAGGATCTACCGGGCACCAGAACAATCCATGGTTCGCGATCGACCGTGGAAGTTCGACCGACGAAGACACTGGCGAAGTGTGGTTTGGCGCCCTGGCATGGAGCGGCTCATGGAGTATCAGTGTAGAGCAGGATCAGCTGCGCCAGGTTCGTGTCACTGGCGGTTACAATCCGTTCGACTTCTCCTATCACCTGGCTCCGGGCGAACGATTGTCGACGCCTGTCTTCTACGGTGGATACTCCAATCACGGCATCGGCGGAGCCTCTCGAACGCTGCATCGCTTCGAATTGGCGCGAATCCTGCCGCAAGCTCCTAAACCTCGCCCGCGCCCCATTATCTACAACTCGTGGGAGGCAACGGAATTCGACGTCAATGAGGCTGGACAGGAGGCCCTCGCCGAAAAAGCAGCAAGCCTTGGTATCGAACGCTTCGTCATGGATGACGGCTGGTTCGGACAACGTAAAGACGACCACGCAGGTCTTGGCGATTGGTACGTAAATCCTAAGAAGTTTCCCAACGGCCTCAAGCCACTGATCGACAAAGTGCATTCGCTCGGAATGGACTTTGGCTTGTGGGCCGAGCCCGAGATGGTCAACCCCGACAGCGACCTTTATCGCAAACATCCTGATTGGGTGCTTAATTTCTCCGGACGTCCCCGCAGCGAATCCCGCAATCAGCTCGTCCTGAACCTCGCACGTCAAGACGTTCGTGATTACGTCTTCCAGTTTCTCGACGACCTTCTCAGTAAGAACGACATTGCCTTCTATAAGTGGGACTACAACCGCAACTGGTCCGAACCCGGCTGGGACGCGGTTGCTACCGTCGAGCAGAAGGAGGTCTACGTAAAGTACGTCGATAACCTCTACAGTATCCTCCGTAAGTTGCGCGCCAAACACCCCAAGGTGGAGATTGAATCGTGCTCTGGTGGAGGCGGCCGAGTGGATCTCGGTATCCTCGGCGTTACCGACGAAGTCTGGCCATCCGACAACACCGATCCCTTCGACAGGCTTACCATTCAGGACGGCTTTACCTATGCCTACACGCCCGGGGTCATGATGGCCTGGGTGACTGACTCGCCGAACTGGGTAAACAACCGCACAACTTCAGTCGAATACCGGTTCCTCTCTTCCATGCAGGGTTCACTGGGCGTGGGGGCGAATTTGGACAAGTGGACAGCGGACGACTTCGCTGTGGCAAAGGACATGATCGCCGCGTACAAGCAGGTGCGCGAGACCGTACAACACGGCTCTCTCTATCGGCTCATCTCCCCACAACACAACAGCGAATATTCCGCGACGGAGTCTGTCTCGCAGGACAGGCAGCAGGCTGTCCTCTTCACGTTTCTACACTCCAGCCAGAAGCAGTATCCCTTCCCTCGCGTTTATCTCCGTGGTCTCGATCCTGCCCGGCAATACCACCTGCGCTTGATCCACAGCACCAGGGCGCGGGATGCTCCGGAGGTCGCAAGCGGTACTTACTGGATGAACCATGGAATTGAGGTTCTTTTGCGTGGGGACTTTCAGGCCGCAGGTGTCGTCCTGGAGGCTACGGCCCCTCATTAGGAATTCCTTTAATCGCCAGCTAGATCATCTCCGCGGGAACACTTGTCAAGACAATGGCGACCTTCTGCGAGCCTAGCCGCGGATGTGTTGCGGTGAGGCTCACCATTCCAGCCTGCTCCTTCGCACGAACCCAGACAGCCCCCGTGCCACCAATCAGCGCAAAGGGATTGTCGCCTGTCAGCTCCGCGGGGCCGTCGAGCCTAAAGACGATCGGATCGTTGGCGTATGGACGAACATTGCCGAATTCATCAGTCACACGCAGCACGACGCGGGTCGTATCCGCGCCATCTGCGGAAAGCGAGGTATCATCCGCAAGGAGCATGAACTTCGAATCGATACCCCGCCCTGAAAGAGACTTCGAGATCACCTGTTTACCCTTCAGATAGCCATCGATGCGCAGATCGCCCCATCCATGCCGCTCTTTTGAGGGGATCTTACGACGGTCAAGGCTGAACGGCGGATAGGTAAGATTGTTGAATTCTTCTCGGTCAGGATCAAGCTCTGCGATGAGGTCCCACTGACTGCCTTCTGTGCCGTCTTTGCGCATATAGAACTTAAGATGGTCGCAGTTTGAACAGACTGTTGCCTGGGTAAAACTCGTTGATTCGTCGCTGTTGGCCCAGTGAAATGCAGGCTCAAGCACGAGCTCTTCGGCTGGATCACATTGCGACTTGTAAAATCCCGCTGCAGCCTTAGGTTCACGGAAGATATCTGTGACGCCGTGATAACAGATCCGATCACCGGCCCCGAAATTTGAATGGGTGTTGTAGTCGAACGCGCACCAGCCAATGCCTCCGGCATATTGCGGATCGGAAGCTAGCTGATTATGGATCCGCGCATGTCGTAGGGTATGCTCTCGCTGTCTCTCGTCGTCATCGGTCGTCTTTGTTGGAAATGTATGCCCGACAAATTCTGTATTGAGATAGCGAGGATGATTCGGCTTTTTGAGTGGAAACCCAAAATCGTTCATGGTGAAAACGTCTTCTAGGAACTCCGACTCCTGGAAATACCGTATCCCACCCGTCTGACGGGTAGGATCGAGCAGGTGAGCCAAAGCATTCGTTCGGGTGTAGAAACTGTGATCGTCCCTGGACTCATTGATTCGCACTCCCCAAAGGATGATTGACGGATGATTCCAGTCCCGGCGGATCATGCGCCCGACGTTATCGATCGAAACCTGCTTCCAGGGCTCAGGGCCGATGTGCTGCCATCCTGGGATTTCCTCTAATACTAAAAGCCCAATTTCATCGCAGCAGTCGAGAAAGTGCCGCGACTGCGGATAATGTGATGTCCTCACGATGTTGCAACGCAGATTTTTCCGCAGAATTATTGCATCGCGACGCTGTACCCGCGCTGGCATTGCCTGTCCCGCAAATGGAAATGTCTGATGACGATCGAGTCCCCGCAACTTGATGATCTTCCCGTTGAGCGAGAATCCGTGGTCCGTGAATGTCGCCTCGCGAAACCCAATCCGGCGCATATCTTCATCGATCACCTGGCCAGCCTGCAGCAGCTTAACGTGAACAGAGTACAGAGACGGATTTTCCAGCTCCCAAAGTTTGATGCCCTCAATTGCGTTCAGTGACACTGTATGGCGGAATGGGTCATTGATGGTTTCGGTACTGCTGTGGACCGGTGCGCTGGTAGCAGGGTCAGCAGATGCATCGGGATCCGATCCATTGTTGACTGTGATGGAATGATTACCCTTGGCCAGGGTGCGCTCTCCTTCTCGCAGCTCAATTTCGAGCGACAACGCAGCCGGTGCGCGCCCCGCGAGAAAACAGTCGACGTCGAGCGATGGTTTGCCGCTCAAAACATCTCTAGGTCTAGCGAAGATGTTGTCGAGATAGATGGAGGGAACGATTCTTAACGCGACTTCGCGATAGATGCCACCGAACGTCAGATAGTCGATCTCATTGCCAAAGGGCGGGATATCGGGGCGTTCCGTCGAATCCAGCTGCACCACCAGGACATTGTCGCCATCCCGTCGAAGGTGACTGGTCAACTCGAACGAAAATGGCGTGAAGCCACCCTTATATTCACCCAGAGAAACACCATTGATCCAGATGCTCGAGGCCGTCATCGCCCCTTCGAAGTCAACGAAAACACGTTTGCCTTCTGTGGCCCGCGGTGTCTTAAAGCGTCGGCGATAGGTTGAGACAAACTCGTAGGACTTGTCGTCGAAGCTATGCCATGGCAAGAGTACGTTGGTGTGAGGAATGACCACGTGGTCAAAAGCGGAATCGTCAAATTCAATCTTTTCAGCTCCCTCAACCTTGCGAGGGGAATAGCGCCAGCCACGATTGATCGGTATATTGACGCGACCGGGCGCAACAGAGTCAGAGGAGAGCGCCGGCACACCGGGAAACGCAGCGGCAGCAACAAAAGTGCTACTTGCTTTTAGAAAATCACGTCTATCCATAGAATTTTGACCAAGTACATCCTAGACATATCTGCATAGGTTTGTCACAGAAAGTGACTTGACAGCAAGAGAAATTGTTAGGTGGGGACATGCCGTTTTGATGGCAAGACAATTGGCTTTCGCTCAGAGTCGGTTCTGAATCCACCTCGACCTTGTATCTCGAAGCAGGTCAGACGTTCCAGACAGCCCTCAGCGGCTTTCTTTCGGCTAGTGTAGAAAAGGACCAGCTCTTTCGGAGCGAGTTTTGAAACGGATAGAAATTGCAAATGACAGAGCGGATCGGAATATCTCCGTTGGCTTAACCCTATGACGCAAGCGGCACGTACCCTCCTATTTTTAGCTCCTCGACTGATACGGTGTTCGGCCCGAAACGAAGTCTCTACCCATGCGCTGGCCCGCCCGCTTATCGGATGCCTCCTGCATTTTTGTTTCTTAGTATTCACAATCCCCGCAATAGCTCAGACCGAACCATCGGCTGGCGCGAAGTCCAACAAGATTTCAACGCCACCTCAGCCAGTCCTCGGGCCAGGTCGCTTTGTGGATATCACGACCAAGACGCACGCTGGTTTTGTTGGACAAGCGTCGCACACGTCGAAGAAATATCTTCTCGAAACAATGGGGTCGGGAGTCGCCCTTTTCGACTACGACAACGATGGCCTTCTGGACATCTTTTTCGTCAACGGAGCCGGACTAGCAGATCCCACGCCGAAGGGAACCACTCCGCAAAAGACTACTCCGAAATATTGGAATCGCCTCTTTCATCAAAAGAAGGATGGCACTTTTGAAGATGTTACAGAGAAGGCCGGCCTGCAAGGTGTTGGCTATGGCATGGGTGTTGCAGCAGGAGATTACGATAACGACGGCTATGAAGATCTGTACGTAACGGCTTACGGCGGGAACCGCCTCTATCACAATAACGGCGATGGAACCTTTACAGATGTGACCGAAAAATCTGATACAGGTGGTGGCGGATGGTCCACCTCCGCTGCCTGGGTTGATCTAGACAATGACGGACTTCTCGATCTCGTTGTCTTACGCTATTTGCGATGGGATTTCGATGACATCTGGTGTGGAGAACACAGAGAAGGTTATCGTTCTTACTGCCACCCCGACATGTTCCCTGCAGTTTCTGCTCTCGTCTACCACAACGATGGAAACGGGCGTTTTAGCGAAGTCGCGGCCAAAGCGGGTCTTGACAAACCCGGCAAAGGCCTCGGCATCGCGATCGCTGACTACGACCGTGATGGAAAGGTCGACATCGTGGTGGCCAACGACTCTATGCTCGAGTTTCTCTACCGTAATAGAGGGGATGGCACATTTGAAGAAATCGGCTTGACCGCGGAGGTCGCAGTCGACGCCGACGGAAAAACCTACGCAGGCATGGGAGTAGACTTTCAAGATTACGATAACGATGGCCTGCCCGATCTTGTCATCACCAACCTGGCTAATCAGAAATACGCCCTTTATCGCAACAACGGGGATTCCAGTTTCACCTACGACAGCTACATGAGTGGAATAGGTGGCATGACCCTGTTGCACTCGGGTTGGGGCGTTCGATTTCTCGATTATGACAACGATGGGCGCAAGGATCTGTTGGTCGCTCAAGGGCATGACTTGGACACAATTGAACTGAGCTTTCCTCAGCTTAGATATAAAGAGCCGATGCTTCTGGCGCATAACACTGGCAAGGGATTTGTAGACGTCTCCGCGCAGTCGGGGGATGTCTTCCACCAGGCCTGGGTGGGGCGTGGAATGGCTGTTGGAGATATGGATAATGACGGCCGCGTCGATGCCGTGGTGACGACGAATGATGGCCCCGCATATGTGCTGCACAATGAGACCGTTACCGACAACCATTGGATTACCTTGCTACTCGTCGGCCATCGCAGCAATCGTGACGGAATCGGCGCCGTGATTAAGGTCAACACCTCTGCTGGATCGCAGTATGTCACGGTCTCCACGGCGGGTAGTTATCTATCTTCCAGCGACAAACGCGCTCACTTCGGTCTCGGGGCGGACAGGGTGGTGAAATCCATTGAAATTCATTGGCCTAGCGGCATTGTCCAAAGGCTGAGTGACGTCCGTGCCGATCAGATTCTCAAAGTCGACGAGCCTGCGGCAACACCTGTGAAGCCCCACTGAAGTTTGGGGAAAACGCGGCGTCAGAACGTGGTGTTTTGGTGGTGAATTTGTGGTGAGCTGTGTGGTGAAACTTGGTGTCGAGCGACCATGTTTTCGGGTAGGAAAATTTGACACGGTTTGCGGATTTATTATTGTGGGTTCCCGTTGGGAATGGCTTCCTGTCAGTCCTAAAGATTGTTCCATTATCCGGTAGCGAGTGAAAGCAATTGTCCTAGATCGAGGGCCGAGTTTGACTCAGTGCCTCGAGGCAAGGACGGGCCAATTGCAAGGGCCTGACTGTGGCCTTCAAACCAGACCAGGAAGGAAGACTGTTCGGACCCCGGCAGCCTCTGCTGGTTGATCCACTGATAGTAGGCGCCCATGTCCGCATCGACCAGGGAGCCCGTGGGATCGAATTCCTGGGTACCTCCGGTACCCGACAGCAGTTCATTCATTGGCCTCTGGCGCTGACGGGGGGCGAAGCGCACGAGCAAGGTGAGCGGCTGGGCCCTTCGTAAGACCTCGCGCGCCGTCCACTGAGCGAATGTTGTGCTGAATATCTGGGTGCCGGAGCCCTCGGTGAGCAGCTTGACTTCAAAACGCTCCATCACCTCATCCCCTCCTCTCATTCCGAGGTCGGCGGGAGAGAGACGTGCCATGTGTGTTCGTAGTTCCTCTGGACCCATGCCGGGTTTTGCAATCTCAGTCTGAATATTTTTCAACAATGCGGCACGCACAGGCTCAAGCTTCTGAAACGACACGCAACTGAGCGATGAGTTGTGATCAGCTGGCTGACCTCCATCGATATACCAATGTCCATAAGGAACGGGATGTGCATTCGCCCTGGTTTCAACAGCTGCCAGCAGCAGCTCTATTCCGTTTCCCGGCTTGACCTGCTTGAAATAGGTGCCGTGTTTGCGGAGATTACGGAAGAGAGGCTCGTCATACGACTGAACACCCTGCCCGATGACTGCAATTCCCAGCGGGAGAACGGCAACCGGTCCGGACGGCGCGGCGGCCCCAGTACGATTTCCGTAAGCGATCGCTGCCTCACGGAATTCATTCAGCTGGTGCGTTGTCCAAAGATGAGCCGACAGCTGTTCGACAAACTGCGCCGGCTGATTGACCCAGTCAAACTTTTCCAGCTTCAACGAGAGAAAAAGTTGCGAAAACGCCTGAAACCATTCTTTGAGCTGTGCTGGAGAGAGGGAGCTGAGGGTGGCCAGTTCGTGATCGATGGAGGTGCGCTCTGCGGGGAACTTGTAATCGTAGTCGATGAGTTCCCTTAGCAAGCTTGGGATAAAGCTGAGCGGCAGCTGTTGAAGCGTTCCCAGATGCGCCAGGACGAGCTTCCTTGCCTTGGGTGGGTACCCAGTGAACTGTTCGGGTTTGAGATCACCTGGGAGCATGATTACAACAATTCGTGAATCGGTTTGCCCTGTGACAGCTTCGGCGAGAAGCCCATGATTGCGCCCAGAGTGGGAACAAGATCAATCGATTGCAGCGGCCGGTCATAGATCGTTCCCTGACGGACCCCTGTGCCCAGGGCCATCATCCAGGTTGTGCGTGAGGCTGCGTCTCCGGTGCGATGATGCTGAAATCCGTTGCCGCCAGCGTCCTCGTCGGCATCGCGCCCAAAATCCGGGAGAATGAACATCGTGGTGTTCCCGGCGTATTCCGGCTCAGCCTGGACCGCCTTCCAGAGCTCCGCACAAAGCCGGTCTGTGCGGCGAATGGCGTCGATGTAGAGCGAGTAAGCGCCGGAGTGGGCGATGTCGATGTCGTGCATGGTGATCCAGAGCAGATTTGGCGATTCCTGTTTCATCAGGCGCTTCGCAATATAGACGGAGAGCTCGTCCGGGCTCGAGACGGTTCGTGCATGGGTCTTGAAGTCGTCGACGGAGAGCTTCAAGATGGTTTCCATTTGCTGCAATTCGAATTCGCCGCCTCCGATTTGCGGCGTGTAGAGGGGTGTCTCATAGTTGTCGCGCAGCAAATGGGCGTAGTCCGTGGATGTTCCGGAGGTTGCCGCACTTAGTAGATGCTTTGGCAAGATGACTTTGGCTCCCAGGCCGGGACCGTAGGCGCGGTACTCGCTCTCGCCGATGCGGTTGAACCCGTTGCTGGGGGCGACCACCCACGTGCTTGAGGAGGGACGATTCAGATCCTTGCGGAAATACTCGAATACGGTGGGATGCTCGGGGGGAACTGCCGAAAAGTTGTTGAGGGTTTCGTAGACGCCGGTCGCCAGGCTGGCGGTGGCCACGTAGTGGCCCAATATCCCTTGATTCATAACCTGAGTGAAGAAACTGGACTGCGGAGCAAGCTCGTGGAGCATGGAAGGAATATTCTCCTGACCTTCGGGGGCGAACGTCTCCTGATCCCGGGCTCCTCCGCCAAAGGTGATGACAATGACTTTCCGCTTCTTTGCCGCAGCCTGCCCATGCACGAATGGGCTGCCGCCCATCAGGGCGCTTCCCAGCGCCAGTCCAGCGGTACTGCGCAGAAAATCGCGCCTGCTGACGCCAAGATGCCTTGCAAGCTCATGCGACGCGAGAATCGGCGTTCTAGATGATGAAGCCGTCAACTAAAGTCCACCTTTTGATTCCTTTCGGTCTCGATAGCGCACCACTCTCTTCCACTCAGGGCTTTGAGACAGAGCCCGGCTTTTCGGAATAGACAAATTGCTGAACTTCGGCTCTTTCCTTATCAACTGCGGCCATGTGCTGGGCCTGGAGCTGCTGATAGACGGCGAACTCCTGCTGCGCACGGTCCTTTTCTCCGGAGCGAACATAGTACTGACCGAGACGGTAATGAGCATCTGGAGATTTAGGATTCAGCTCCAGTGCCCGCTGGTACTCCGGCAGCGATTTGGCTAACTCATGTTGCTCTGCGTAGAGGATGCCAAGTTGCAAGTGGGCGTCCGCGAGAGTTCCGTCCAAAGCTATCGACTTTTTCAGCAGGGACTCCACCGTCTGAAAATCGACACTCGTTTGTTCCAGGCGCTTTCCCTTCCATAAACTTACCGCGTAATAATACTGCGCAAGTGCGTTGTCAGGCTTTAGTTCAGAGTAGCGCCGGAAGTGTTGGATGACGTCATCCGCCTGGTTAGGAGAACTAAGGTAGGACTTGGATAGAAATAGATAACATCGGGGATCAGCAGGGTCCAGGTCTGCTGCGACAAGCAGGGATTGGATCGACTCCTCGTAATTGCCTCTTGAATATAACGCCATCCCCAAGCCAATCCGCATTCGGGGCGAATTTGGATAGCGCAAGGTAGCCTGACGGAACACCTCTATGGCTGGGTCGTAGGTCCTATGAACGAGAAGTTCGCCTCCCCAATCAAACAGGTTGTCCTCACTTGGATCGAGATGAGCGGCGGTCTGATATTCGTTGGCCGCGGCGAGGAACTTTCCATCTTTCTCCTCAACATGGCCCAGCAAGCTATGCAGCTCCCCTGCGTCCTTTTCTCGAACGAGACTTTGAATAAGTTCCCTGGCCTGACTAAGTCGCCCTGTGAGGAAATAAGCCTGCGCTAAATCGTAGCCGTTATTGTAAGAGGATGGATCAACTAACTGCGCCTTTTCCAGAAATGGAATCGCTTCGGCGATCTTGCCAGATTGGATATGTAGCTCGCCAAGGTTATGGTTCGCATCAAAATTTCGAGGTTCAAGAGCGAGCGCCTTTTGTAACTGCCTGGCAGCTAATTCGAATTTTCCTGCGTGAGAGAGGCATGCAGCCAGATTCGTTCTTGCGGCTGCGGAATCCGGCTTTAGTTGCACAGCCATGTCCAGATGTTCCAGAGCTTTGGCATCTTCCGACTCTGCCGCATAGACCAGCCCCAGAAGCTCATGAACCTCAAAGCTCTTTGGGGCCTGGGGCAGAATTTTCTCGAGTTGGCCTGCTGCCTCTGCAAATTGTCCGGCGTTATATTGCGCTTCGGCAGACTGAAATTGTCGATCCAGCTTCTGGCTGGGGGTGTCTTCGGCTGCAGCAGGCAGCGCGCAAACCAGCAGAAAGCAAAAAAAACAAAGCCGAAACTGAGGCCCCTTGCACACAGTCCACCTCTGTTGTGACCGCGTAAGCAAGAGCGTTACGCAGAAGAAACACCGCGGGAGGCCACGGACAACTGTGACCTCCTGAGTGTGTTCATCTTAGCTCAGTAATACAGCTTCAGGGCAAACTGTATCTGTCTCGGAGCGGTGCGAGTGGATCCGATTTCGCCGAAGTTGGTACTGTTGAAGTTAGTAGAGTTCGAAACCGAGACGACCCCATTGCCCCCGAATCCAGGAGCGTTGAAGTTCGGATGATTGAATATGTTGAAGAACTCCGACCGGAACTGGAGGGAGAAGCGCTCCGTAAGCTGGAAGGCTTTGAATGCTGAGAAGTCGAACGTCTTGAGAGGCGGCCCGTGGGTTGTCGCAGGATTGCCTCCCAATACGGCGTTACCGGTCTGAGGAATGCACCCGACCGGGGAATTCGCGATTGGACCGGAGGCTCCGAGCAGACAGGGTTGCTGGAATGCCGCCGGGTTGCCAAACCAACTGATTTTCTTGTTCGAGTCGATGTGAAGTCCAAGCTTCTGGTCTTGTCCAACAACATTGATATCGTTGCAGCTTGTTCCAGCGGTGGTTCCAGAGGGGCAACGCATGGTAATTGGCTGACCACCTTGAAGGGTAACGATCCAATTGAGACCCCACCCTCCGACGACAAGGTCTGCTGCCTTCCCTGAACTGCTGAGGAACTGCTTGCCGGTACCGAATGGAAGCTGGTACCCACCACTGAAATGAAATACATTTCGAAGGTCGAAGTTGGCTAGAGCCCGGTCAAATGTGATACCGAGGCCGGGCACGAACGGTGCTCGGTACCCGGAGACGCTTCCGCCATTGAGCAAGTCGCCTGCATCGGAAAATGTCTTCGACCAGGTGTATGCGGCCAGGAAGTTGAGGCCTTTCCAGTACGTCTGCTCGAGTCTGGTTTGCAGGCCGTTGTACTCGCTCTCTCCTATGGTTTGGTGGTAGCTGCCACCGCGATTGAAATCCGGGAACGCTACTCTGTTGGTTAGATCTGTGCCTGCCGGAAACAGCTGAGTCACCTGATTGTTGCCCACGCCCGTCTGAAGGTTGTAGGCATTGGTGTACACATATCCCACCGTCGCACTCAACGTGGGCGTCACGGAATATTGAAAGGCGACGTTGGCGCTTAATGTGACGGGGGTCCAGTAGTTGAATTGAAGCCCCTGTAATGACAGGCCCTGGGCATTGACACTGGCCGGCGTAAAGGTGACGCAGGATAAACCAGCCTCAAATGTCGCGGTGCCACCCGGACCCGCGGTGGAACATCCGGCGTAGGGCGTATTAGCGCTAACAGGGTTGACTGCTCCCTGAATTTGATAGTTGAAGTTGTAGACGAATGGATAGTTCTCGCCGATGTTGGGACCGTATCCCTGATTTTCAAACGAGTTATAGAACATTCCGACGGCGCCGCGCATCACAAAATTTGGCCTCGTTTGCCAGGCGAATCCTACTCGTGGAGCAAAATTACTCTTTTGGGTTTGTACAAGGCCTTTGCCGTACTGGTCGCTCTGTAGGAGAGTAATTCCATCCTTGGCCAATAGAGAGATGAAGCTCGGAGACAAGGTTCTTATGTCTTTGCCGGTCGCCGGGATGAGATAGACCGGCTTACCCTGGGGATCTCCGCTTTGGATAAAGTTGGCCTGACCGCCGTTGGCCTCGGAGATGGGTCCAAAGTAATCCCAACGCAGCCCAAGGTTCAGGGTTAGTTTGGGGTTTACTTTCCAGTCGTCCTGGAAGTAAGCGGCAAAGTAGTTTTTCGTATCGTAGGTTTTGTTGATGTTCGACGCTTGAACCTGATTGGAACCTCCCGAATAATTGACGCCATTCGGGACGGTCGCCAGTTGCGGTTGCAGCACGAATTGCGCAATTCCGGTGCTGCTGCTGTTCTGGTTTGGGATATCCGTGTAGACGCCGTTGTGGTCGAACTGGCCGCGCGAATACGCAGGCTGCAGTGTCGAAAACTTTACGTGCTGATATTCAATGCCCATCTTGAAGTTGTGCTTGCCGTAAATCTTCGTGAAGTCGTCGGTGATCTGAAGCGTCTGGCTGACTTCGTCCGAAGGCAGGAAGTTATTACCGCCTAAGTTAGATAGGCCGCCAAAGGTGAAGCCGGGTAGGCCACCGTTTTCGGGAACCTGGGGTATGCCTTGGATTCCGTACTGCGCGGGGATGCCAAGGGTGTTCCCTTCGGGGCCAAATCGCGTGGTGTGAAGGTGGTTGAATCCAGCACGGACCACATTGACAGCGGTAGGGGTAAACGCACGGGTGTATCCCACCGCTGCCTGTTGGGCTTTCGCGGTCTGGATGCCTTGCTGGAACGCGCCGCCGTCAGCGATGCCGCCAAAGGGGCCGGGAATAAATTGAGGATTGTCCACATAGCTGAAGCGGACGAATATCTGATTTTTGTCAGTCGGATTGTAGTCGCCACGGACGTCAAAGGCGTTTCGATCCTGGGTGGCTTTAGGGGTTGATGAGAAGTTCGTGGTTGTCGAACCGTTGGACGGTGCGGGGAACAGATTCAACAGCTTGATGGCGTTTGGATCCACCCGTCCAACGGGAATGTGGTTGAGGTTACAGGCGGCGGCCGTAAAGTTGACGGTGGATGGCGAGCATGTGCCGAACGGATCGCGAACAAAACCTGTCGTTGTCGCCACCCTGCCGGACACGGGATCAACTACGCTTGCCGTCACAGAACGTGTTGTCGCCGGGTCGAAAACTGTACCGAGTGGTGACTGTCGTCCCACGGCGTCCGTCCTTAAGGTCCCGCCCTGTATGATCTCCGAGAGATTGGAGTAACCACTGTTACGCTCCGTCAGGGTCGGAACGGTAGCGGTGAAAACCGTACCCTGCACGACTCGCAACCCTTCGTAGTCGCCAAAATAGAACATCTTGTTCTTCATGATCGGGCCACCGATGGAGGCTCCGAATTGATTGAAGCGCAGCGCTCCCTTTGCAGTTCCATTGTTGTTGGTAAACCAATCCGCCGAGTCGAGTTTGTCGTTTCGAAAGAATTCCCAGACCGTACCGTGAATACTGTTGGTGCCGGATTTGATCGTAGCGTTGAGGACAGCACCACCCGCGCGGCCAAGATCGGCGCTGAAGCCTGCTGTCTGCACCTTGAACTCCTGGATCGCATCCACCGGAGGAAGAACGATAAAGTTTGTGCCGTTCAGGAAGTCGACGGTATCGGAGTTGTTGTCGATACCATCCAGCAGGTAGTTGTTCTGGGCAGGCCGCAGACCGTTCGCAGTGAAGGCGCCCGATGCAGCATTGCCTCGCGTGTCAGCCTGCGGAGTATTCACGCCGGCGCCAAGCTGTGCCAGGAACGTGAAATTCCGTCCATTCAAAGGAAGGCTATTCACTGACCTCTCAGTGATCACCTGACCAACTGAACCCTCATCGGTCTGCATCAATGGAGCCGTAGCGCTTACTTCCACGGTTTCAGTGGTCGCACCCGTTTTCAATTGGACATTAACCTGTAAGTGCTGCTGAACGTTGACCTGCATGTTTTCCTGAGTTGTCGTTGAAAATCCGGGAGCTGTGACGGAAAGGGAGTAATTTCCGATCCTGACCGGCGTAAAGATGTATTCGCCGCTTCCTTTCGTCGTTGTCTCCAGGGACAAGCCTACGTCCTTATTCAAAAGCGTTACTTTGGCGTTAGGAATCACCGCGCCTGAGGCGTCGGTCACTGTTCCAGAGACTGATCCCTGATCAACCTGGCCAAATACTATTTGAGTTTGCACCACGAGAAGGAACAAGCAAGTAAGGCTTAGGTGGGTGAAGCGTCCAAACCAATTCACGTTGCGATCAAGAGCCATCCGAATAACCTCCGTTTAGGGTTTGCGGTCTTTCGCCGCATACACCGATTGCGCTGGTCCGATTCAAGTAACCGGTTACATTTTGGATCGCGATGAGCGTAGACCACCCCGAAGTGCCTTGTCAACCTAAAGGATTAGATTGTTATCCACAATCCGGAGGGAGCCTCAAGCATCGCACCCAGCGTCATTGACATTGGGATGCTTCGGGCCATGGTGCTAATATTGCCGCACGCGGAACCCCTCTGAAATGTTCCATCAGAAGAATGAAATCCTCTTCCCTTCCCGACGGAGACTCCTCAAGAGCTTAGGTTTAGCGCCCATGCTCTTCTGCCCGACACCCTTCCATGCATCCTCGTTTTTATTTGAACCTTCGAACACCCTCCCGCGTGGTCCTTCAGACTTTTCCTTCGCCGACATACACCTGGCACCCCACTATCCTGCAAAGTCTCCTCTGGAAGATATCCTCCGCCTGGTGGCTCCCGGTTCGGATGAGTACGTCACTGAGAAATACGCCTTCGAAATCGGATCGCAGCTCAACGAATGGAGTCAGGCGCTTGTGGCATCGGCCCACGATCTTTCAGCATTAGCCAGTTCACTGGATTCTTCAGTGGAAGGGTCGAGGCTTGCGGTCGCAAAGGAGACCACGCTTCGCTCGGGAGATGGGATCCATACCGTGAAGAGACGGTTTGCCGCCGATGTTGTTTCTGGACGTGAACGATTTCTCCAGGAGGTCCAGGGCTGGATAGGGCAGGTCTCTCGCGTGGAAACCGCGGAGTTCGAAATTATTGGAATCGAGGAAGTCGCGAGCGCTCCGCTCAGGGTTCGCGTGGATATCCGATACGACATTGTTGCCAGCCGAAACGGACAGCGCCGTGAGGAACGGGTTGGATCGTGGCACACCGAGTGGTCCTTCGATGGATCCCACAACGCACTCGGGGCCTGGAAGGCGCACAGATGGGAGGCTCGAGAAGAAATCCTGAGCGTTACGGACGGCCCCGCATTTATCGACGTCACGTCTCAAGCTCTCGGCGGAACGGAGTCGTACGCGAGCCAGATGCTTCGCGGGTCAGACTACTGGCGTACAGTTCTGGATGGCGCGTGCGGCATTGATGTGTACGGCAACAACGGTATGGCGGCGGGTGACTTCGACAACGATGGATTCGACGATCTCTATGTCTGCCAGCCGGCAGGACTGCCAAACCGGCTCTACCGCAACCGGGGCGACGGCACCTTTGAAGACGTAACGGAAAAATCGGGAGTCGGAGTGCTGGACAATACCGCGTGCGCTCTCTTTGCCGACTTTCAGAATAACGGGCTTCAGGACCTTCTGGTGGTCTGTGGCAGCGGGCCCCTTCTCTTCTTGAATAGAGGCGACGGAACGTTCGCGATCAAGCGTGATGCCTTTCAATTTGCTAAACCTCCTCAGGGATCGTTCACGCATGCAGCGATTGCTGACTATGATCGCGACGGACGTCTCGATATTTATTTCTGCCTGTACAGCTACTACCTCGGCCTCGATCAATATCACTATCCAGTTCCCTACTTCGACGCCCGCAATGGCCCAGCTAATTGCCTGCTGCATAACGAAGGGAACGCGAGGTTCGTGGAGAGGACGGAAGCGGCTGGGCTGAACGTAGATAACGATCGGTACAGTTTCGCTTGTGCGTGGGGCCAATCCAGCTCAAATGGCTTGCCCGATCTCTACGTGGCAAACGATTTTGGGCGAAATAATTTGTACCGCAACAACGGCGACGGAACGTTCACCTCGGTCTCCAGCTCGGCTCACGTGGAAGACGTTGGCGCTGGGATGAGTGCTGGCTGGTCCGACTTCAACAACGATGGAAATCAGGATATCTACGTCGCGAATATGTGGTCGGCGGCGGGACAGAGAGTCTCAACGCAAAAGCACTTTCAGGAAATGGCTCCAGAGAATATCCGGGCGCTCTACCAGAGGCACGCGCGAGGCAATGCGCTCTATCGGAACAATGGCAATGGGACATTTCAAAACGTTAGTCAACAAGCGGGGGTTGAGATGGGCCGCTGGGGCTGGTGCTCAGATTTTTGGGACTTCGACCACGATGGTTACCCTGACCTCTATGTCGCCAACGGATACGTTTCAGCCCCTGAGCGTAGATTAGACGGGAATGACCTCGGCAGCTTTTTCTGGCGGCAGGTTGTAGCAAAATCCCCGGACGACGCAACGCCCTCGCTGGCTTACGAGCATGGATGGAATGCTCTCAACGAATTGATTCGATCGGATAACTCCTGGAGTGGCAATGAAAGAAATGTAGCTTTCGCGAACAACCGCGATGGTACATTCTCTGAAGTTTCGGGCGCTCTTGGATTGGATTTTTCTGAGGACAGCCGCTCGTTTGTTCTCGCTGATCTTGATCATGACGGCCGTTTGGAGCTCATCCTGAAAAACCGCAACGCTCCGCAGGTGCGGATTCTTCATAATGGGATGAAGGATATTGGCGACTCGATCGCCTTCCGCCTGCGCGGAGTTAAGAGCAATCGCGATGCGATCGGAACGTCCATTACGGTAGAAACGGGAACATTGAGGCAGACAAAGTATCTGCAAGCGGGTTCGGGATTTCTGGCTCAGCATTCAAAAGAAGTGTTCTTCGGATTGGGAAAACCGGAAGGAACGATCCGAGCCACGATTCGCTGGCCCAGTGGGCTCTCTCAGAGATTCGATGGTCTATCTCGAAACAATCGGATCGAAGTGGAGGAAGGCACCGCGACGTTAATCGCCAAGCCTTTCGCCACGCCAAACCCTCGCTATGCCCAGGCAGGTCCAGCACGGCTAATAGAACCGTTGCCGTCTCAGGTAGATACGTGGCTCGTTGAGCCGTTGATGGCGCCAGCATTTTCGCTGCCCGATCTCGCGGGAAATATGCGAGAGCTCCGATCATTGCGTGGCAGCTTCGTGCTTCTCAACTTCTGGGCGACGACAGCTCCGCTCTGCCGCGAGCAGCTGAGACTTCTTCATCGGCAGCAGTCGGCGCTGTCTGCCAGCCAACTAAGGATTCTCGCGGTAGGCGTCGACGACCCGGGCGATTTCGGTAAGGCTCACTCTTTCGCTGCGCAGGAAAACTTTTCCTTTCCAGTGGTTTTTGCAAGCGAAGACGTAGCAGGAATCTATAACATCATCTACCGCTACTTGTTTGATCGTCGCAGGAACCTCGCCATCCCGACGTCCTTCCTGCTGGACAAAGAAGGCATGATCGTCAAGGTTTATCAGGGAAAGATAGTGCCTGAGCGCCTGCTCGAAGATGTAAGGTCTATCCCGACCACGGCAGCGGGTCGCATGCAAAAGGCGATGCCCTTTGGTGGAACGCTCTACCGGGGAGGGTTCCAACGCAACGACTTTACGTACGGCATAGCACTGTTTCAGCGCGGTTATCTGGAACAAGCCGCGGAGTCATTTCAGCAGGTCGTCGGGGCGAAACCGGATGATCCCGAAGGCTACTACAACCTCGGAACGCTCAACCTGCGGAAAGGTGATTTCAAGCAGGCGCGCCAGTATCTCCAGCAGACCCTGAAGCTGCGTCCAAACTATCCAGAGGCGTGGAACAACCTTGGAATGATGGCTGCCCAGGAAGGTAATGCGAACGAGGCTATTCAGAACTTTCAAGAGGCACTGCTCCAGAGGCCAACCTATGCCATCGCACTTCTGAACCTGGGAAATGTCTACCGGCGGCAGGGGGCTTTTGAGAATGCGCAGGACTGCTTGATTCGTGCGCTGAAGATTGAGCCTGACAATCCTGAAGTCAACTACAGTCTGGGAATGTTCTACGCCCAGCAGAATCAGTTACAGAGCGCATCAAGCTATCTGCAGAAGGCGGTCGAACTCCGTTCGGATTATCCGGAAGCCCTGAATAATCTTGGCGTTCTTTTCGTGCGGGAGCAGGATTACGCAAAGGCAGAAGAGCAGTTCAAGACTTGTATCCAGGTGGTGCCGAGTTTCGATCAGTCCTATCTCAATCTTGCTCAACTCTACGAGTTGCGGAACGACAAGGAAAAAGCGAAAGTAGTTTTGCAGGATCTACTACGCATCCAACCTCAGAACCGAAGCGCCGTACAGGCCCTGGAAATGCTGAGCAAAGTGCCTTGATCCGTCCTTCAAATAACAAAGCCGGAGCAAGGCTGTGCTTCTATAATCGCAACTTATGAATTTCCCCCGTCGGCGCTTCCTTGGCTCATCTTTTTTTCTGTTTGGCAGCACGCTGATGGACGCCCTGACAACTCCGCTGTGGCAATGGAAAGATCCATCGCTGATTAAAGCCGCGACCTCGAATCCCTCGCCGTCTCCGGTGCAGTTTGTGAACGTTGCGCAGCAAGCTGGACTGAAAGTTCCTAACGTGTGGGGTGGTGTCGACCACAAGCGGTCCATCGTTGAGGCCAAGGGAAGCGGATTGGCCTTTTTTGATTACGACCAGGACGGTTGGTTGGACATTTATCTCACAAACGGGAATCGGCTGGATGCACATTGGCCAACGGGAAAGGCGCCGACCTCTCATCTGTACAAGAACAACCGAGATGGTACGTTTACCGATGTCACCGAAAAGTCAGGGCTGGGCGTCACAGGTTGGCAGACAGGCGTCTGCGTCGGCGACTACGACAATGACGGATGGGACGATCTGTTTTGCACGTTCTGGGGACATAACATTCTGTTTCACAACAATGGGAATGGAACCTTCACGGACGTGACTCGAAAAGCAGGACTATACCGGGAAGAGGTGCGTTGGGGTGCAGGTTGTTCTTTTCTCGATTACGACAGGGACGGCCACCTCGATCTTTTCGTATGTAATTACATCAAGCTGGATCCGGAGAAGATTCCCGCTGCTGACGATACGCACTATTGTCAGTGGAAGGGCATCCCGATCATGTGCGGGCCGCGTGGCCTTCCCGGCGATACGAACATTCTCTATCACAACAATGGAGACGGCACTTTTACTGATGTTTCGCAGAAGTCGGGCATTCTGAAACCTGGCCCGCGATACTCCATCACCTCGGTCTCTTATGATTTCGATAACGATGGGTGGCCGGATATTTATGTTGCTGTCGACTCTCAACCAAGCATTCTCTTCCAGAACAATCATGACGGCACTTTCACCGATGTCGCGGTAATGGCTGGTTGCGCCTACAGCGATGGCGGCCATGAGCAGGCAGGGATGGGTGTCGCCGTCGCCGACTACGACTGCGACGGTTGGTTCGACATCTTCAAGACCAACTTCGCTGACGACACCTGCAACTTGTACCACAACAATGGCGATGGGACTTTCACCGATCTTACGTTCGCTTCGGGTGTTGGAGTCAACAATCGCTATGTTGCGTGGGGATGCGGGTTTATTGACTATGACAATGATGGCTGGCAGGACATCCTTCAGGTAAATGGGCACGTTTACCCCGAGATTGACAGCTACCATCTCGATCAAACCTTCAAGAATCAGAGGTTGGTTTACAAGAATCTTGGCAATGGACGCTTCCAGGATGTTTCGCCGGAGATAGGGTCCGGTATTACCGAACATTTTTCGAGCCGCGGGGCGGCCTTCGGCGATTACGACAATGACGGTGACATGGATGCGTTGATTTTGAATATGAATGATCTGCCATCGCTGCTCCGCAACGACGGAGGCAACAAACAGAACTGGATCAAGTTTAAGCTTGTGGGTACCAAGTGTAATCGCACTGCTATCGGAACGAGGGTACGAGTTATCACCGGAAAACATGTCCAGATGGATGAAGTCAACAGCGGTACAAGTGTCATGTCGCAGAGCGACCTGCGCCTTCACTTTGGACTAGGGAAGGTTGAGACCGTGGATGCCGTAGAGGTAAAGTGGCCGACTACTCAGAAGATCGAAAGATTCACGCAACTTAAAGCAAATCAGATACTCACGATCCGCGAAGGCGCTGGGATCGTCAAGACCTCTAAGCCGGCCTCAACGTAGAGTTTCTGCAGCACCAGAATGGTACATTCTGCGGGCTTATTGAGCTCATCGTTTCCCGCATCTCACTGAACTGTGGGATGAGTTGGTTGCCCCTGTAAAACAATTAAGAACTGCTTGATCTCTCGCCTCTGGCCTTCAACTGCAGCAGCCTTTTGCTTCTCGATCTCATCATGAAGCACGAATTCTCTCTTTGCCCGTTCGGGTTCACCCGTTCGATCATAGGCGACACCCAGCCGATAGTGGGCCTCGCCTGACTGCGGATCCATTTCGATAGCCTTGGTGTAGAAACCAATCGACTTCTCGTAATTATGTTGGGAAGAATAAAGAATCCCGAGCTGAAGGTAGGCGTCGACACAGTTGGGATCGATCTTCACGGCCTTTGCAAGCAGCATTTCGACTTCTTGCAAGGCCAGAGGGTCCGCACGCTGTTCCTGCCGTTTCCAAACAGCCATCGCATATAGGTAGTTCGCAAGAGGACTGTTGGGCTGCGTCTGCAAAAACCGTGCCAATTTTTGCTCGACGCATGGCAACGGAGTGGGGGCCTCCCTCTCGATCTTGCCCATGAAGATGTAGGGCTCGGGCTCGGTGGGATTCAAATCGGAAGCATCGCAGAGTCGAAGAGCCGCTTCATCGTAGAGGGCGGCCCCGAAAAGAGAGGTGCCCAGCGCGGCCAGCATTCTTGGTGATTTTGGGTATAGCTTGGCTCCCTTTCTGAAAACCTCTACGGCTTGCCACACAGCCCGGTGCAGCAATAGCTCCGATCCCCATGCAAAGTAATTTTGTTCGGTCGGATCCAGGCGGACGGCCATCTCGTCTTCCTGGACGGCAGCCAGCGGATCCCCCAGCTTCTCATCAAGCTCACCTGCCAGGCGATCTAGATCCGCAGAATCCTTGTGCGCTCGTAGCTTTTGAACATATTCATGGGCCCGCGAGAAATCGCCCGCTTCTTTATACGCCAGCGCCAGTTCGTAGGTATTTTCATCCCTTGTTGGATCTATCTGATATGCAGCCTGCAGTAGGGGGATAGATTCCCGGTATCTGCCGGCGTGGAAATAGAATTCGCCAAGCTGATGATTTCTGTCAAAACTTTTGGGAGCGCCAGCCAGCGCGGTGCGTAGCTTGCTTTCAGATTCCTTCTCTTTACTTGCGTCGCCTGACAACGCTGGTCCGGGGCGATTCAAACCGTCGGGTTTGAGCGTGAGAGTTTCGCGTGCGAGGTCCTCGCTCGTTCGTAACGCAGAATCGGACCCGTGCCCACCTGCGGCAGTCCAGTCGGTAACTCCCGCAATGGTGAAATTCGGTTTATCGGAAAACTCCATAGCTTGAGTTGGAGACGGTGAAGACGCGCCGGAATCTGACCGAATATCCGGGGAGACTTCAAGGATCAAGTCGATACTTTTCCGATCTCCCTGAGCCAATGTAAGAACGACAGTGCCATGACTTTTCCGCCCTGATTTTCCCGCGCTAAGTAAATAGTGGCCTGGTGGAATGGCTGTAAATTCGAAGGCACCCGCTGCATCCGTCTTCGTCTCCACTTGCTTAAGAACTCCCTCTTGCTCCAACCACACAGATGCGTCGCCGACGGACTTGCCCGCCGAGTTGAGGACGTTCCCCCGAATTGTGGCTCCATCCCCGTGTTGCGGATGAGTTTGCTGAGCAACCACCGCAGCGGGCGGCACGGTGATGAGGGCGACGATGATTGAGAAAGCGCCTCTAAGAAACCGCGAACCCACCGCTTTGGTGTAAATCCGTGATTTGTAGAAATCGTTCAAGCTGGGACCGAATTTTCTTACCTCGCGCATTCTCCCGCTTACCTCCCTTCTTCGCGTCTGCGAGCGCACACTTGTAGGCACTCGCCGTATTCTGAGGAAAACGCGCTCATTGAGGTCCCGCCATTTGGCGGTAACCGGGCAATCCATGCGGCCCCTGCGGGACCCAAACCAGAGTAATGCTTGGCGGCAAGCGTGTCGATTTAGAACCCAACGAGGCTGAACCCAACCTCTTTACTCTCCGTCGCGAAAAAGGAACGAGACAATTCCTCATTACATAACTTGATAACCCCGAGTTGCCGGTCAGGCCGTTATGAAGCAACGAGCTTTTTCCATCTA
Organism: uncultured Acidobacteriaceae bacterium; assembly: GCA_963815485.1. Taxonomy (GTDB): domain Bacteria; phylum Acidobacteriota; class Terriglobia; order Terriglobales; family Acidobacteriaceae; genus Edaphobacter. The sequence continues at coordinate 136,539 of CAWFGQ010000001.1, forward strand.
TCATCAAAGGATACAACCGGTTACCGGATTCATGGAGGTGCTAATCTTCACGAAGATGGCCAAGTCTAGTTTCGTGTCACCTGCCACCTTATCGTTCGACAAATTATGAATGCAACACAATATCCGAGCTCTTCCATGCAAGTCGAATTAGAGCTAAATGACACTTTTTCGGCAGGTGACAACACTGCGCTAATTAGCTTAGTGCGAACGGGAAGCTTAACGATTCGCTATAGTGACGGTGTCCCTGCAAGGATGCGAAGCGGCCGCCCATGGGTGCGGCCATCGATCGATGAATCTCATTTGCCATTAACTCGGGCGCAGAAAGGTAACCAAATCCTGACCATCCATGAACATTCGAGAGGTTGCAAAAAAGGCCGGCGTCTCCACAGCCACTGTGTCTCGAGTGGTAAACGGAACGGTTCCTGTCAGCGAGCTAATCGAGCGCCAAGTTCGTAGCGCCATTGAGTCCCTCGGCTACTATCCCAATACGCACGCGCGCACCTTGGGCTCTGGCAAAAGTCATATATATGGTCTCATCATCTCGGATATTGCCAATCCATTCTTCCCGGACATCTTGAAATTCTTCGAACGCATCGCGGTTGAGCACGGGCAGGAAGTTCTGATTGCGAATACTGATTACCAGCCGGAACGAATGCAGGTATGCGTCCGTCGGATGCTCGAACGACGGGTAGATGGTGTCGCCATCATGACATCGGAAATGGATCCAAAACTCGTGCAGCTATTGAACAAGCGTGGCGTCCCGATCGTTTTCCTCGATACCGGACGCGTGGGTCCCAACGTTAGCAACGTGTTTATCGACTACCAGAGTGGAATTGAACAGGCCATTGAGCATCTGATTTCATTAGGGCACAAGAGAATTGCATTTGTAGGCGGTCCTCCCACTCTCGCCTCTGCCAAAACTCGCAGCAAGGCCTTTGCGCTTTGTCTTAAAAGGAAGGGCCTGAGCTTGAGGGCCGACTATATGCAGATAGGCAACCATCGAATTGACGGGGGGCAGAGCGCCATGGCAAAACTGTTGAAATTGCGCCAACCTCCGACAGCCGTGATGGCTTCGAACGATCTGACAGCGATCGGTATGATGCGTGAGATTCACGCCGCGGGTCTACACGTACCGGGAGATATTTCTGTTTTGGGCTTTGACGATATTGAGATAAGCAGTTTCCTGCAACCTCCGCTGACTACAATTCGCGTTCCGCGTGCGGAGATAGGAGCGAGCGCTTTTAATGCTCTTTACTCTGCAAATCATCGACGTGGAAACGATGGGACGGAGCACCGTATCTCAACCGAACTTGTCATTCGTGAATCAACCGGCCTTGTCAGCCCGCAGTCTCGGAGTTCAAGTGAAATTTCCGGAAGACTTGTTCGTTCCTAGATCCATTCGGGCATACCGAGGAAATTATCCTTGTGCCCTCTGGACAAGTTCACTTATTTTCGCCCCTTTCAGAGAGTCGCCTTTTTGTCCGCGAATGCTAACTCCATTACTAGTCGAAGCCGTCTTGCGGGAGAAAGACTTGCTCGTGACGGACCGGGCGGACTGAGTGGCTACGACACGCAAGCGACAAGTAATATGGAACAGCCGAACTCTTCTATGTAACAAGATAAGGGACGCTTTCGGGGAATGATGCAGACAGAAAATCTCAGGTTTCGCAATTGTTGATGAGGCGGCATTCCAAAAATCCTGTGGCCGCAGTGGTGGCCGGCTTTCTATTTTCGACCGGAATTCTGGCGCAGAACGCACTACCTTCTTGGCAGGGAGTTTTTCGCGACGCCGCAGGCATGCCAATCCATGGAGCAGAAATCCATCTCAAAGGAAAAGGCGGAACTTTCAATGCGACGACTGCGACTGACGGACAATTTCGGATCAAATTGATCCCGTCCGGGCAATACCAGCTTTCAGTCGACGCTAACCACGACAGGATTCAATACGCTTCCCCTATCACTGTTGCGAGCATTTCTCAGACAGTGGCCATTACTCTTACTCCCCAGAAAAGCCTCTCTGTAACTTCGATGGGCGACCAGCACCCAGCGACGGGTGGCGAGGAGTTGTCGAGTCAGACGGTCAGTGTGCTTCCGCTTAACAAGCGCGACTTCAGCCAGCTATTGTTGTTGGCCGCTGGCACAATGACCGATGCAAATGGCGCCACGAACTTCACCCAGCAATTTGCCATCAATGGCCAACGTGGCGTGGAAGCCGTATTTGCAATGGATGGAGCGGACATTAGTGATCCCGAGATGGGCGGCTCTACGTTCTCTAACTTCAACGTGGATGCCGTCGAGGAGATCAGGTCGAGCTCCGGCTGGATGCCCGCCGAAATCGGCAGAGGCGCGGCCGGCTTCACCAACATCGTCACCCGCTCCGGTAGCAACGGATTTCATGGGTCGGTCTTTGAGTTTGTCAGAAACTCAGCCCTCGATGCGCGCAACTACTTTGACCACGCCACGGCTGAACATCCTGAACGGATTCCACCCTTTCGCCGCAACGAGTTCGGGTTTACAAATGGCGGCCCCGTGCTGATTCCGAAGGTGTACGACGGCCGGGGAAAGACGTCTTACTTCGGCCAGTATCAAGGCTTTCGCCAGGTGCTTGGCACCACTCAGGTCTTTCCTGTCCCCACGACAGAGGAACGCGAAGGGATTGACACGGGCGCTTATCCCGGCGATACGTTGCTCGTCCCGGTAGACCCCGGGATCGCCAAAATTCTGGCACGGTATCCGCTGCCGAACCTCCCGACCGGTTCTTATGGGGTTCATACCCATGCGACTTCGTCCGAGGTGGTTACCAACGCGAACCAGTTCTCTGTTCGGTTGGATCACGACTTCTCCGACAAGAACCATTTCTTTGTGCGTTTCAATTTCAACAATCTTACCGGTCCTACAACCAATCCTGATCAGACCGCCATCGATCCCTCGTTTGGAGTTCAATATATAGACCGGCAGAGAAACCTGGTGTTCAACTTTGCTCACACCATCTCTCCTAAAGTCTCCATGGTTTCAACCCTGAGTGTCACACGGAGCACGCCTTCTTTCCCGACGCCGAACCGGACCGATCCTGCGTTGAAGTTCAGCGACGGTCTGTTCGAAGCCTTCAACTCCGCGGCAGGATCGGTGATGACTGCGTACGGCAACCTGTTTCAGGCCCAGCAAAACTTTACCGTGGTGGCGGGACCGCACACTTGGAAGTTCGGCGGCGAAGCTCGTCTCAACAGGGATACGACTTACTATGGGACCAGCCCAAACGGAGAATATGATTTCGGCGGCGGTACAGCTTATGCGAGAACCAACATCCCGTCGCTGAGCGGAACTCACGACATCCACGTCGGCGATCCATTGCCCGATACGTTGACGGGATTCCTGTCGGGAAGTCCCTTCGTCTATACGGTGGCGGTCGCGCCTAGCTATTTCTCAAACGGAGAACACATCGGACCGGCCGCAATCAATCGCAACGCCGGCGCCGTCTATGTGCAGGACAGCTGGAAATTGAACGCCCGTTTTGTTCTCGACTATGGTGTCCGCTGGGAGATCTATACACCGATAACAGAAAGAGCGAAACGCACATCCGGCTTCTTGAACACAGGCGATGTGCAGCAATACGTGGTAAACCCTCAGCCTGGATACAGGCTCAATCTCAACGGCTGGGGACCCAGGGCACAACTGACATGGCACGCATCACACCTGTTGCAGTTTCACGCCGGAGGTGCGGTTACTGTCATTCCACCGAACATCTGGCAGGACAATTTTCTCACCGGATCGACACCTTTTGCCGTCTATCCCAGACTGGTGGCGGCAAAGGGTGCTCCTGTTCCGTTTGGCTTCCAGATAACGCCGACGCAATTGCCGGCTACGTACACGCCGGCGGGTGTAAATATCTTTGCCAGCGGAAATACCAAAGACGTCGCGCCCAATACGGTCATGGATGTTGATCGCTATCAGAACGACGTTGCTGCGCTGACGCCAAGTCATGCAGTGAGCCCTCTTGGGCTTAGCGGAATCGATCGCTCCTTTGGCAACGCTGCCCTTTATACCTGGACGTCCGGTTTGGAGAGGGCCTTTGGAGCTCTAACGGCTGACATTAGCTATGTGGGGACAGCCGGCGTAAAGCTACCCCGCACAAGTTTTCCAAATGCCTATCCCGGGGCAGGTCCTGAGTTCGCCCGTTACACGCGGTTTGACTCTGCTGGCGTCCCTATCGGCGGCTTCGGTCTCGAGAGCATCATCACTGCTTCCTCTCACTCCAGCTATCACGCGCTCCAAACCTCACTCTCCGGAGACGTTGGTCATGGCGGACCAGCCCTCCAGGCCAGCTATACCTGGGGCAAGTCCATCGACGACACCAGTTCGGTCTCCGCTGGCTTGGGAGCGACTGGTGCGGTAGCGCAAGCCTATCCGCAGGACCCCTTCAACACTCATCGTGAAAAGGGACCATCGACCTTCGATGTTGGACACGCGTTCACATTGAGCGCCGTGCAGGACCTTCATCTCGCAAATTGGGCCGCTCTTCATCGTGTCCCTTCGAAGTTGACCGGGGGATGGCAGATTATGGGCATCTCGACGATCACCAGCGGCTTACCCTTTACCATCTACTCCGGAGTCCAGCAGACCGGCGCAGGTTCTAACGGAGCCGATCGCCCGGATCAGATAGGAACGCCCCACCTATCTACGGCGAGAAAAGTCAGGGAAGACTACTTCGGAATGGGCGCGAACAATACTTCCTACTTTTCTGTCCCGATAAATTTGCCCGATGGTACGGGGCCGAATAGGGGACGCTTTGGCAGTCTCGGCAGAAACACATTTCGCGGACCTGCTTTCTACAACTATGACTTTGCCTTCATCAAGGACACGCCCTTCGGTTCAGGCAAGGCGGGAGGCGATCTCATCAACCTGCAATTCCGGGCGGAATTCTTCAATATCTTCAACATTGTCACGATGGGGCTTCCCGCGAACACACTTGAAGGTGCCGGTTTCGGTGTAATCAGCAAAACTGCGGGAAACTCACGTCAAATTCAATTTTCTTTGAAGCTGATCTATTAGGGCATTCACATAGGGCATTCACAGCTCGGGTCCTGCCTTTTAGATTTTTTGGCGATGAATGTTTCCGTCGTACGAAAGGAATGCAAGCTGGCTCACGTTTTGCACTAACCGCAGATCACGATATTGAACCCAATAGTCTCAAAACCTTGCGCCTCAATTTAGCTTTGTAGTTGTGAGCGAGGCGTCGGCGCGAGCCTCAAAACCTCAGGCTTCCTTGAGAATTGGCGGAGAACATCTTGCGGTGCATTTTTCCGCCAGTCGGGCGAATCGCGGAGGGCTATCACGTGTTCCTCAAATTGTCTGGTATCTCGGAACGCGGCCAACCAGATTAAAACAGTCTCACCCTCCCTAACGGGGAGCCTTGAAAAAGTATTTCTCGCGGCCTCCGTCTTGAACGCCGCAATTACGTGCGCGCCAGTGCTCGTTAGCGCGGGCTTCATTGTTTCCTCGAAGAATTGAGCGAAGCTTTCTAATGCAGAGTTATCGACGTAATGAATGTTTGCTACAACCAGTGCATCGCGACTGAATGATCCCATATCAAGCCCATTCGCTACAGCCAGGTTGACCGACCGCCCGGGAATTGGTTGCAACAATAAGACATTGTCAGAGTCGATCATTGTTGCGTTGGCTGCGTCACGGTGGGCTCGCCAGACCGGACCCTCATAAAAAGCTGAAAGCATGCGGCCGCGCTCGTTCATGTCGGGAAAGCCGCGCAGCCAGACAAACCGATTAGGGTCTTCAATATCCCGGAATGGACCGATAACGCGCATTCCGAGAACTTCCTGAGACTCAATGAACTCGTCTTCAAACAATTGGATTAGCCGGTCACGAGTCCCGTCGTGTAGCGTATATTGCCGTAGTTCCACCACGGAGCAACCGTCTAACATCTCGATCTCCTCACATTTACACTTGCCCTCGGGCCGTCTGCTGTGAAAGCGTCAATGAAAACAAGTCTCGCAGTCGTGTGACTCTCCTTCAGGAGAGTAGCGGCCTTCAGTGTGTTTTGACAGACCCGTCACGGGTCTGGTCCGTGATCCAGTTGATTTCCCAGGTCTTGCCGCCATCATCCGAGTAGGATCGCTCGAAGTGAGCCGAATTCGGAGTGACCTCCGACCAGACAAATCGAACATAGACGGTCCTGCCCTTCCATAGCTCTTGATCGTAAACCTCGCCGCGAAAAGGCGATCATGAAGGCGAACGCGCAATTCGTCGTCAAACACTACAGCGCCATGATAGATTTCCGCCATCTCGATTTACAACAGCGAAATAATTTCTAGCTGGGATGGCGAACTGTGGTTACACGACGCAACTTTATTGAAAGCGCAGTTGGAAGAAGGCCCAAGACTGGATCAAGAGGCTGCTGGAGGCGTAGGTCGGGTGACGCTTCCGTCAAGCTTAAGGGAGTATTCAATGTGCATCAGAGCATGGATTTTGACGGGTTTGTGCCTTCTCTTTACCTCGCCGGGCCACTGTCAAGCGGACGTTTATCAGTTACGCATCTATAAACTCCACGCCGGTAATGAGCAACACTTTCACGAACGCTTCAGCGAGCAATGCATGCCAATCATGCGCCGTTACGGCTTCGACATTGTGTTCACAAGCCAAAGCGGAGAAACCGGCCACAAGGAGTTTGTCTATCTCCTGCGGTGGAAGAATCGTGACACCCAAGTCTCGGCCTGGAAGAGCTTCCTTGCAGATCCTCAATGGATCAAGATCAAAAAAGTGACCTCTGCAAAGTGGGGCGACCTCGTAGACGATGTCCAGGACCGTTCGCTGGATATGCTTCCTTACACACCTAAGCCTTCTCGGATACCTTAAGCCGATCAATCTCAGATACCAGGACGCGATCGCGCGTCGGATCGAGCCTCAACCGCCATTTACGTTTCTACAGAAGCAATCGCGCACCACTGAATTTCTGGTCGCCGCGCATGCGCCAGCGCAAAGCTCAGGGTAAAGCTGGTAGAACGGATCCGCGGCATGGAAAACTCAGCGATAACGGTAAAGCCGCACTCTGTAGATCCTGCTTTGCGCTAAATCGGTAGCATGGAGTCTCAAAGCCTGTCCTTGAGAGTTCTCATCGCCATTGAGCCGCCTTCTCGGCACCCAGGCTCCATTCACAAAGAACTCCTCGTCGATACTCCCAATACCAACAGTAGATAAGCCAGGTTTGTCAGTAGAAAAAATAATCTGTGCGTCACCGCAGCCAGCCACGATGAACTCGTTCGCGCCCGTTTGAATAAACATCGCGCCGATTCGAGTTCCCGCCCCCGATGTGCCTCCGGTTCTCGTAATAGTGGCTGTGTAGTCGCCGATGGATCCAAAATGGATCTCTCAACACTCACGGATCGGCGCCCATACGTCGATCCGGGTCCCATTTTGAGTCTTCGAATAAATTTCGAATCGTCCACCGACCAGACGCACCCGCTCTCGCATGCTCCGCAGACCGAGCCCCTCGTGACCCGCGCCGTCCTTAGCGTCGTAACCCACACCATCGTCGGAGATCGATAAATGAAGAGTGTCATCCATCGTCTCGATTCTCACCTGCGCATGAGCTGCTCCACTGTGTTTCTGGACATTCCTGAGTCCTTCCTGGACGATGCGAAACATGCACAGCGAAATATCAGGAGGCACGGAGAGCGGCACGTCCTTGTGGAAGAATTCAACCTGGATTCCTCGTTGAGCGGTGAATTCCTTGCAGAATGCCGCCACCCCCGCAGCCAGGCCAAGCAGCTCAAGTGTCGCAGAATGCAGCCGATGCGACAGGGTATGCAGATCGGAACCAAGCTCGCTGGCGGAGGTCACAAGCTCATGCAGTTGCCGATTTGCTTCCGCTTGGGACTCGGAACCCATTTCAGCAGTCATTTTCAGTCGAATCGACAGCATGGCTAGCCTCTGACTGAAATCATCATGCAGTTCGGATGCCAACCGGGTACGTTCATTCTCTTGAGCATTGATGAGCATGCCGCTAAGGCGCATCTGCTCGTTTCTTGCGGCACGGAGTCGCTTCTGTTCGAACAGGAGATAGATGCTCAGCAAACCCAGACTTGCAAGGACCAGCAACCCCATCAGCAAGGTCCTCTTGTTTTTTTCCCACAGAGTCGGCTGGCGAAACAGAACCGTACTCCCGGCAGGGAGCCTGCTTTCATCCAGGTTCCATCGCTGCAACTCGCGCCAGTCGAACAAGTAAAGATTAGGGCCATGCACGATGGGAATGTCCTGCGGTGGCTTTCCCCCTAAGATCTCGAGGGCATCGCGGCCCATGATCTTGCCCTGTTCTTCGGCGCTGACCACAAATCCCCCGACAATGCCGTGGCCCATAAATGTGTCGGCTATGCCAAAGACCGGGGCATTCGCGGCGTCAGCGATCATGGGAAGGGCCTCGGCGGTGCTGAGAAACTCCCGGCCCTGTACGTCCTTGAAGAAGGAGACAAAAAGAACCACGGAATGCTCAGGAAGATGCCTCAACCTCTCCAGCAGCTTGCTCATCGGCAGGTCGGTCAGGTAGACAACGTCAAGCTTGTTCTCATAAGAGATGAGGTCCGTCTTTACTATCGCGGTGAGACTTCGGTCATAGTCGGATTGCCCCCCGACCACGAAGAGGTGGCGGGTTCCCGGCATCAAACCCAGCGCAGCCTCCACCGTTTTCGCGGGCTCCAATTGAAACCACGAGCCCGTCGATCGGTGATCGCCCCTGACTTGGTCGGTCGTGCCTAGAACGGTGCAGCAGAACACTGCCGGGACATTGGGGAATATCGCGTTCGGCTCCGCCAGGAGCTGGCTCGCGTCCCCCACCAACACAATCAGGTCCAGGTTGAGATGGCGATACTGCCCGACAAGGAGATCAATCTGCTCCTGCCTATCTTCCGGGTGATAAACGGTATCCAGGTTCTCCCAGTAGAATTCGACCTGGAACCGCGTATCTGCGTGCAGCGCCGATACGATCTGATTGCTCACAATCGCCGGACCAGGATGGGACGATCCGACAACGCTGACCATGAGAACGTTTTTTCTGACCTGCGCGTGGGACGCGGGTGCGAAATAGACCAGCACGAGCGCCGCCAGAACAAGCGAGCTTCGAATAGATCCCTTGAAGAAGCGAGATGGCGAACCGACGCGCTTCCTTGGATACACGCGCTTCATAGGACCTAAGAGTGTCAGGATCTGGGAAACCAATGAGATGATGCACCTTAGCATAAATGGGAAGCCATACGGCAATGCCCTGATGAAGGCAGGGCACTTGGGGATTTGGCGGCACAGTTTACGAACTGGAGCCTTCGAGTGTCGGACGGGCCTTCAACGTACTTTACAGCCCCAACCGGCATCGATTCCACTGTTTCCTCAATATCGGTGCTCGGAATGTCAAGCGACGAAAAGTCAATGAGCCAGGCCCTGGTCGCCGGAAAACTCCGCATCAGTCGGTGATCAGGCCCAACCTGGTGGCAGCGGGGGAATCGAACCCTCTGTTCCCAAATTTCACACGGCCGTCTTCTGCCTTAGATACAAAGAGATCGGCGACGATCTCGAAAAGTACGGTTAATTTACGGACCGACTAGGGATTTCCATAATTGACCCGCTGACGCAAGACAACTATATTCCCCTTCTGTACTTGGCCCTTTGACTACCTTCCATAAGAGGGAATGCATGCCAACCAGAACGAATCCCGCTGTTCCGCCTTCCTTCTTTCTGCTTCTAACCCTTGTTTTGTGCAACGCCTGTTCCTCGGACAAGGCAAAGCCCACGCCGCCCCCACCAGGGGTGACTGTCGCGACAGTTGTCGAAAAGGACGTACCCCTCTCTCAAGAGTGGGTGGGGACGACGCTCGGCAACGTCGATGCTGAGATTCGACCAAAGGTGGACGGATTCCTGCTTACGCGCGTCTACACCGAAGGATCCTTCGTCCGGAAGGGGCAGACGATGTTCCAGCTGGATCCGCGCCAGGCACAGGCTGCCGTGGAACAGGCGCGGGGACAATTGGAACAAGCCCGGGCCTTACTGTCGCAAGCTCAAATTGATATCAACCGCTACACTCCCCTCGTGGCAGAGAAGGCCGTGAGCCAGGCCGAACTCGATAGAGCGACAAGTCTTAAACAATCGGCGACCGCCCAGATGGACGGCGCCCAGGCTGCACTGGACAACGCGAAGCTGAACCTTGGCTGGACGACGGTCGCCTCCCCCATTTCCGGAATTGCCGGCATTGCCAAAGTCGCCGTTGGTGATCTGATGACGCCTGTTACGGTGATGACGACGATTTCGGCGGTGGATCCAATCTACGTAGATTTCAACGTCGCGGAGCAAGACTACCTTCGCCTTGCAAGTGAAAAAACTGGCCGCGCTGCCGGTCAAAATCTGGAATTGACTCTGGGAAACGGATCGGTGTTTCCGCACCCTGGGCACGTGGTGGTGGTGAACCGCGAAGTGGACTCGCGGACCGGGACGATTCAGGTACGCGGCGAATTTCCTAACCCGGGAAACCTGCTTCGTCCGGGGCAATACGCACGCATTCGTGCGGTGACGGAAAACCGAAAAGGTGCGCTTCTGATCCCGCAACGGGCAGTTGCGGAGTTGCAGGGGGTCTACCAGGTCGGGGTCGTTAACTCTGAGAACAAAGTGGCAATTCGTACGGTAAAGCTCGGACCACAGTTCGGCGACATGTGGGTGGTCGAATCGGGCTTGAAGCCAGGAGAAAAGGTCGTGGTGGATGGACTACAACGTCTTCGTGATGGAATGACGGTAGAGCCGACACCCTTTGTGGACACACAGTCAAATGCGGTCAAGGGTGGAGAGTAGTCATGGCCAAGTTTTTCATCAATCGCCCAATCGTTGCCATTGTGATCGCCATTCTGACGGTCATTGCAGGTCTTCTGGCAATGACGAAACTTCCCATCGCACAATTGCCGGACATCGTGCCGCCCCAGGTCAACGTCGCGGCCACATATACCGGCGCTGACGCTTTGACGATTGAGCAGTCCGTTGCCACTCCGCTTGAACAACAGATGAACGGCGTCGACAACATGATCTACATGATGTCCACAAACGCCAATGACGGCACCATGAACCTGAAGGTGACCTATGACATCGGTACCAATGTCGATATCGACCAGGTCAATACGCAAAACCGTGTTTCCCAGGCCAGCCCAAATCTACCCACATCGGTCAATCAATACGGAGTCACCGTCAAGAAATTGATGGGTCTCCCTCTGCTGGTTTTGTCAGTCTATTCACCCAATGGCACATTTGATAGTGGCTTCCTTGGAAATTACGCCACCATCAACATCAACGATGCCCTCTTGCGCGTCCCGGGTGTTGGACAGGTTACAAACTTCGGAACCTCCGACTACGCGATGCGCATCTGGGTCAAGCCAGACCAACTGACGAAACTGGGAATGACTGTCTCCGACCTGACGAATGCGGTACAGCAACAGAGTACCGTGAACCCCGCGGGCCAGATCGGAGGTGAGCCTGCTCCGAAAGGTCAGCAATTTACATACTCTGTCCGGGCGCCAGGCCGCCTCATCAATCCCGAACAGTTCGGCGATATCATCGTCCGCCAGAATCCTGACGGATCAACAGTACGGTTGAAAGACGTTTCTCGAATCGAATTAGGTTCGTTGGTCTACCAGCAGATTGGACGCTTCAACGGAAAACCGGCCGTGATCATCGCCGTCTATCAGGCCCCCGGATCGAATGCTCTCGCAGTGGCAAACCAGCTCAAAGCTCAGATGGAGGAGCTCAAGACCCGTTTTCCGCAGGGCCTGGACTACACAATCTCGCTCGATACAACGCTTCCCGTCACCGAAGGTATGAAAGAGATTCTCCACACGTTGTTCGAGGCCATCGTCCTTGTCATCATCGTTGTCTTTCTTTTCCTCCAGGGCTGGCGCGCTACGCTCATTCCTCTTATCGCCGTTCCTGTTTCTCTGATCGGAACATTTGCCGTCTTTCCGATGCTGGGCTTTTCCATCAATACCCTCTCATTGTTCGGCTTGATTCTCGCGATCGGCCTCGTTGTGGACGATGCCATCGTAGTAGTCGAAGCCGTTGAGCACCACATCGAACATGGGCTGTCACCAAAGGATGCGACCACGAAAGCGATGGAAGAAGTATCCGGGCCCGTAATTGGGATTGCCCTCATCCTGGCGTCAGTCTTCGTCCCCATGGCATTCATAGGTGGCATCAAGGGTCTGCTCAACCAGCAATTCGCAATAACAATCGCAGTCTCCGTCCTTATCTCTGCCTTTAACGCGTTGACGCTTTCCCCTGCGCTGTCAGCCTTGTTACTTCGCCCTCGAAAGCAATCAAAGGGACTCCTTGCCCGTTTCTTCGGCTGGTTCAACCGCACATTTACAAAGATTACCGGCGGCTACGTGTCGTGGAGCCATGTTCTGATTCGTCGTTCTCTCATTGCAATGTTGTTCCTTGTGGGCTTCTCTGTGATGGCCGGATACATGGGCACCAAACTGCCAACCAGTTTCATTCCGGAAGAAGACCAGGGCTACGCCTTCATCCAGCTTCAGTTGCCCGACGCGGCCTCGTTACAGCGAACCGACGCCGTAATGCGCAAAATGGACAATATGCTCGCGCATACCCATGGTGTTCAGGGCTACGACGCGATTGCCGGCTTCAGCCTGCTATCAAATACTTCGTCAACATATAGCGGGTTCTACTTCATTCAGTTCGACCCTTGGGAAGAGCGGCATGGTCCGGGACTTTTGGCCAAGGAAATCGTCGCGACCCTCAACCAGAAAATACGTGCCGAGGTTCCGGAAGCAATCGGATTTGCCTTCGGGCCGCCTGCAATCCCGGGCCTTGGAACAGCCGGCGGCTTCAGCTTCATGTTGCAGGATCGAACTGGCGGGACAGTCGAACAACTCTACGGCAACTTGGAGAAGTTTGTAGCGGCCGCACGGAAACGCCCGGAACTCTCTCCCCTGATAACGACCTTCCGCCCTTCCGTTCCTCAACTTTACGTTGACGTAGATCAGGATCGCGTGCTGAAACAAGGCCTGCAATTCGGTGATGTTTATCAGACTTTGCAGGCGTTTCTCGGGGGAGCGTATATCAACCAGTTCAATCGCTTCGGACGTCAGTGGAAGGTGTACCTGCAGGCCGAACCTGAATATCGAGTGACCGCTGACAAAATCAACAACTTCTATGTTCGCAACTCTAAAGGCGAGATGACCCCCCTCGCCACACTGGTCACAGTCAAGCGAGTCTCCGGTCCCGAGTACACGAACCGTTTCAATCTGTTTCGAAGCATCCAGATCAATGGAGCGCCCGCTCCGGGATACAGTTCGGGGCAGGCGATGGCCGCGATGGAACAGACGGCGGACGAGGTTTTACCCAACGGTATGGGTTATGCCTGGAGCGACATGTCCTATCAGGAGAAGAAGGCAGCCGGAGGACAGGCAGCAGTCTTCGGCATGTCGATCCTCTTCGTCTTCCTCATCCTGGCAGCCATGTACGAGAGTTGGTCGTTGCCGTTCAGCGTCCTGCTTTCAACACCTGTAGCAGTTCTGGGCGCGTACGCAGGCCTTCTGATGCGAAAGCTTGACAACAATGTCTTCGCCCAGATCGGCCTCGTCATGCTCATTGGATTGACGGCAAAGAATGCGATCTTGATCGTCGAATTCGCCAAGTTAGAGCATGAGAAGAACGGAAGAGAACTTGTGGACGCAGCCCTTGAAGGAGCCCGTTTGCGACTGCGCCCTATCCTGATGACCTCCTTTGCCTTCATTCTGGGCTGCGTGCCTCTCTGGACTGCGAAGGGTGCAGGGGCGGTCGGGCGCGTGGTTCTGGGAACTGCGGTCATTACCGGGATGTTAGCGGCTACAATCCTCGGAGTTTTTCTTGTGCCGGTATTGTTTGTCTTAGTCGAGCGCTTGGGCAAGAAGAAGAAAGCCGCCCCCGCGACAGCTCCTGCAGAAGCAGAAGTACCTGCCGAAGGGAGTGCTCACTAATGCGCAAGCTCGTTGGCCTTGCTCTCCCCTTGATGATGCTGGCGGGCTGCACTGTGGGGCCGAACTACAAGCGCCCGGTGACAACCCCACCACCCACGTTCTACGCAGACCCTTCCCCCCAGGCAAACTCGATTGCTGATCTCGCCTGGTGGGAGTTGTTCAAGGATCCCGTGTTGCAGAGCATGATTCAGGAAGCTCTCAAGAACAACTACGATGTAAAGATCGCGGCGGCAAGAGTTGAGGAGGAGCGGGCGCAGATTGCCGTAACGCGTTCCTTGTACTATCCGCAGATCAATTATGGCCTCGGCGTATCAGGACAACGAGCAGCTCTAATCCCAAACCACACCTACTACGACTACAACGTCAACCTGTCGTGGGAACTGGACCTGTGGGGACGGCTCCGTAGACTGAATGAACAGCAACGAGCCGTCTTTCTTTCAACCGAGGAAGCTCAACGCGGCGTCTGGTTGAGCCTGGTAAGCGACGTTGCGCAGGCCTACTTCGAGTTGCGGGCGCTCGACGCACAAAGGGAAATCTCGCTGCAGACAGCGGAGAGCTTCAAGGAAACTCTGGATCTGTTCAACAAGAAACTTGAACACGGTGATGCCTCTGGACTTGAAACTTCGCGAGCCGAGGGCGCTCTCTCCAATGTGCTGTCCCAAATCCCGGACCTGGATCGACAGATAACGGCGAAAGAGAATCAGCTCAGCTTGCTCCTGGGAAAAAATCCCGGACCTGCACCGCGCGGAGCACTGCTCAGTGCGCAAAACGATCTGGACGTCGTGCCTGCAGGATTGCCTTCCACGTTGCTGGAGCGTCGTCCCGACATACGCCAGGCGGAACAGCAGTTGATCGCTTCAAACGCGGCAGTGGGCGTTGCGAAGGCAAACTTTTTTCCAGTCCTTGACTTGACCAGCCTTCTGGGAGGCGTCAGCCCACAACTCTCCGGACTCGTAAGTTCAGGGACGCAATGGAGCGTCGCCGCAGGACTGGCCGGTCCGCTGTTCAAGGGAGGACAGTTGAAAGGGCAATATCGAGCGGCTCAGGCGCGATGGGACCAGGCGCGGTTTTTCTACACGGGCCTTGCAACACAGGCGTTTGGGGAAGTCTCGACGGCCCTGTCGGCCCACCAGAAGCTGGCAGAATCCGTCAAAGAACAGGCGCACTCGGTAAGGGCGTACCAGGAGTCGGTGCGACTGGCGAAGATCCGGTACACCAACGGTTTGTCGAACTACTTCGAAGTGATAGACGCTCAGCTGCAGTTGTATCCGGCAGAGCAGTTCGAGGTGCAGTATTCCTTAGGACAGAAAGTCGCGCTGGTTAATCTCTACAGAGCTCTTGGCGGTGGTTGGAAAGTGAGCGATGTCGATTGGATGAAAAATGTTCCAGGAACACCTTCCAATCCAACACCTCCTTAGAATATGCGGTTGCCTTGTTAGCAACGAACAATCGCAGTTTCTCTAAAGCTAATTTCACAGGCAGTTCGGGATTTACCGGTGGCTGGGCGATGCGATTCAGAGCAGTAGAGTCTATTCCGGGATGGTAGACGGACTATGCCCGAAAACGAAAAATTAGATGTCCATCAAAAAGCGCTATCCCTCAACCTCGATGGCACGATCTTTGGCTCCTTCGCTGAGATCGGCGCGGGACAGGAGGTGGCACGCTGGTTTCTCCGTGTGGGTGCTGCCTCCGGCACCGTCGCGAAGACGATTTCGGCTTACGACAAGGAGGTCAGCGACCAGCTTTACGGTGCAGGAACTCGCTATGTTTCCAGGACGCGTGTGCAAACCATGCTGGAGAGCGAGTGGGAGCAACTGCTGGCGCAACTACAGGCCACTCGAGGAGCCAACACCAGGTTTTTCACCTTTGTAGATACGATCTCCGCAAAAAATTATGCAGGAACCAACGATTGTCACGGGTGGGTAGGATTGCGTTTTCTCCGACAGCCTGGGGAAGCGCCAAACGACGTCATTCTGCATCTCAACCTGATGGACTCCCGCAACTCGCAGCAACAGGAAGCGGTGGGCATTCTCGGTGTAAACCTGATTCATGCCGCGTATCATTCGCTTCCGTCGGCAAAGAAGTTTCTTGCAAGTGTCTTCGATGAACTTGGACTGCAGCGGGTCGAGATCGACTGCCTGGAATGGAGTGGACCCGCCTTCGCTGATTGGAATCGGGAGGAAGTTCACGCCTTCCTTGTTGCCGGCGGGTACGCCGAGGCTGTGGTATTTCACGCAGACAACCAACTGACCCCTCCGAACGAATTGCTCTACAAGCGGGCTCTGGTACTGGCGCCAGGAAGGTTCGACAATGCAACCAGCCTTCATGCCAGCCTGATCGAGGACACCCTGGACGAACTGCCCGGAGAAGTACTTAGCGAGAGCAAGGGTGGGCTTGGCTTGTTCTGTCTCTCGATTGCCGACAGCAGCTCCCCAGGTAGCGAAGAGTCCGTCAAGCAAAATTTGCAAAACGTAATCACGCTTCAAAAGCTCGGCTATGGGGTAATGCTGTTTCGCGATCAGCGACTCTATGCAATGAGTGCGTTCGCGAATCGCTACACGAAATCAAGGATTCATTTCGCAATTGGACTCTCGGTGCTTTTGCGTATCATGCAGGACAGCTACAAAGAACTGGCAGGGGAGTTGCTGGAAGGCATCTCGCGGCTCTTCAAGCAAAATGTTCGGCTTTGTGTGTATCCCATGACGGTTGAAGAACTGCGGGGGAGGGTAACAGCAGATCAACTGACTGGATGGAGATGGAAAGACACGGATGGAGTCGTCAGTGCTGACAACCTGCATCCCGCGGGGGCGATGGATTCGCTCTATCAATATCTGCTTGAGAGCAAATCCATTCTTGCGGTGAAACCTCGAGCGCGCTAACTGCCGTGCATTTTCAATGGCATAGAGAGCGATGGTGTTCAGTATTTCCGGTATTTATCAGGCTCCGGTGACGGGGCCTTTCTTATTTCTCCCTCAAACTCCCCCCGTTTTGTCAGGTCAAGTTTTTAACCATTTGGTGAGGACAACTGGGAGTTTTGCTAGGTGTAATCGAATCGTGCAGTTGCTAATCTTCCATCTCAGCACAGACCTTGGTAGGTCGGAAAAATATGACCTTTGTTCATATATTCCTTGGAGTTGGAGCGGTATGCGTTCTCGGGGCCATTGGCCTTTACTACTACTGCGTCAAATATGCGGTTGATGATCCAACGGAAGACGAATGGACTGAGGAGCAATATTGGGGCACTCCACATCGCTGGGGGTCGGCCGTCTTCGGAGGACATTCTGGTCGGAAAGATGGTTAGATCGACCTATTACGCTAGCGTTCCATCAGCCCAACCAATTCTTCAATAGACGATGCATGATGTGAAGGTCCAGCTTCCATCGCTGGAGTGAGAGCTTTATTGCGGTGTGGGCAGAGAATTGACACGGACTTAATACCGGCGTCTGTATTCATCGCGCAGCAACATTGCTCACCGCCACGTGAACCTTCGTCGTAATCCCACGCCTGGCAGGGCAGCGGATCTGGCCTTGAGCCAGTGCTCTCTCAACTGGTCTCTCAGAAAAATTTCCGCCGAGCTGGGAATAATTCGTACGCACCTCAGTTTTCAAATACGGACAATTCTTTGAACCTCGGACCGTAGCCCCGTATCATGCCGGCGCGGCGTTCTGGGTTGAATGAAAGAGTCAGCCAGCTTAGGTCTTGCACGTGCCTAAGCGGCGTATTTGTGGAGGAATGCTTATGCCTCATCGCAAGAAGGTTCTATTCTGCTTTTGTATTTTCGCGGCATTGGCCGTGTTGGGCACGGGACTCGCCAGAGTCACAGCAAAGTCAGCAACAGAGGCGCCGCCTGGATTCAACACCCCCAGTTTCAATGGTGCGCAAAGCGTGAGCAACGGAATCGTCGAGCCCCCCGGAGATACTTTTGCCCGAGATCAGCAGATCTATGAGCAAGACCATTCCGTGCAAACCGGACTTGGGCCTGTGTATAACGCAACCGCATGTGTCAGTTGCCATCAGAATCCGAACAGCGGAGGAGCCAGTCAATTCACGGAACTCCGGGTCGGACACAACGATGAAAATGGCAATTTCGTCAACCCGACAATCTTCATCAACGATGGGAAAGACACGATTACCGGGAGGTCTATTGTTAACGATCGCGCGATCGGTCCGGAGGCCCAGGAACACATACCTGCCGCAGAAAACATCCGAGCATTGCGCGCCGCTCTCAATACGCTGGGTGATGGATTTGTGGAAGCCATTGACGACAGGACTCTGATCGCAATCGCGGAGGAACAACCGGAGTTGAGCGAAGGCCGGATTCATGGCGAAGTTGTGCAGGCTCCGATCTTCGAGGCTCCTGGACAGACCCGAGTCGGCCGCTTCGGCTGGAAGGACCAGCACAGCAGTCTGATTTCCTTCATTGCCGATGCCTATGTCAACGAGATGGGAGTCACGAACCGGCTGCGTCCAAAAGACGCCACAACGGTTCTTAAAACCACAAAGGACCCGGAAGATGTGCCCGACGAACTTGGAATGGCCGACATCGATCATTTTGCACAATTCATACGCGGCACAATGGTTCCGCCGCGGAACGCTGCGCTTGCAGCGACTTCCGCCGCCAGAAGTGGTGGAGAACTTTTCAGGCGGGTCGGTTGCAATGTTTGCCACGTGGAATCCATTACCACGGCTCCTCCCGGGACGATGATCGATGGCGGCATGTTTGTTGTTCCAGAGGCATTGGGCGACAAGATCATCCACCCGTTTGGGGACTTTTTGTTGCATGACATTGGAACCGGAGATGGGATCGTCCAGGTCGGGCCGCAGGACACGGCAAACAAGCTACGCACTGCGCCACTCTGGGGACTGCGCACCAAACCACGCTTCATGCATGACCTCAAGTCGTTGTCCTTGGAAGATGCGATCACACGCCACAAGGGCGAAGCACGAGAGACAACCAGGCGCTTCAAAGAACTAAGCCCTGAGGAAAGAGAGGCGCTTATTACCTTCCTGAAAACGCTATAAAAATCTGCCGTTCGCCGTTGTGTACGACCACGTCGATCTTCGTTGGTTTCTTAAATATTGCTGCGATTCAGGCGGCCGGTTTGGCTTATACGCACTCCCCTTCCGGCTGTCCAATGAAAAAACCCGGCGTTGTGAGCGCCGGGTCCAGTTAGCTACCTCATGTACTGTGGAGTAAGTATTCTATTTTGTGCGATGCTGTGTAGAGTTATCGACATCTGGCTTAGTAACTTGTTCCCCGGAATCCTGATACACCGCATTCCATGTAAATCTGCTCCATTCCGCGCAACTGGAATCGCGGCAAACGAATGTATCTGCCAAACCATCGTGATTCGTTCCTGAGCCATCCGTGCCCTGTATTCCTTGAACAGCACACGACCAGCCAGGACTTGACCACGCACACATAGAGATATCGATTGCTCTCTTACAGGTATTTCTGGCAGTGATCTGCTGATGTCTGATCGAACCGAAAATGGTCGAACCGAAAACAGACCTTTCAACGCAATCATGGGCTGACGATCCAGGTGTCGAAGCCTCATTCCCGCGTGTTTGTGCGGCAACAGAATGGGTTAACACCACCATGAAGGTCACCCAACAGATGACCAGAAGGCCGCGAACAAGAATTGATCGCATCGTCATCATCTCCTCAGCCAGAAAGTGCCGCGCCCTACGACAAGTAATTCCAAAAAAACTACGACAAACAATTCCTCACGCTACAGCCCAGGCTCTCCCCGCGAAACGGCAGCTTACCGGTGGCCATTTCGTAGGTCGGAGCGGGCATCCAGTTCCCTTCCGCGAACTTGCTCCGGTAACATGTTTCACCTGACTCTCCTTATAGTTCAACTGCAACTACTGCCCAATCCGCATCAGGGCAGCACGCAAGGGAGCGCTAGAGACCTGAATCAACCCGCCGTAAGGCTGGTACATTTCGAGGATCAGGAAGATCGCACTGCAAACCGCCAGCGCAGAGGCGAATTGGCTGACCACCACCGTCATGTTGCCGCGAACGAATAGGCCAAAGCTCATGAAAAGCAACACGAGCCACAAGACCAGAATCGCCAGCAAACGCGTGTGGACCGTGGCAGTCTTCTGTGCGAGCATCAGCGATCGGGTTTGGCCCAGCTTGATCGCCGTGGTCAACGCCTGCGACTGTAGGAATCGCTGATTGTCGTTTTGGGGAGAGAGTCCCTGAATCTTGTCAACAAGGTCTTCACTCGTCGTGGAGGTTGAGAATTGGGTGTTGTCCGAACCGTCTCGCGTCCAGGTAACATCCACCATGTAAGTCCCGGAGCCGCGCAGTAGTGCCCGTATTTCTTTGGTTTCTGGCCCGTAATGGCTCAGGATTTTATCCAGCAACACGGCATCTGCGGCGACCTGCATCACTTCGGAGCTCTGGGTATCGAAGAAGCCCTTGCCCGAAGCGATCAGCAGTCCGAGCACTAACGCCAGGGTGGTCCCGACCAACCCCATCGCCAGCCGGACAGCTTCCTTGGAATCAGAATCGAGGTGATGGTTTGGCAGAAGGGAATGGACAAAGATTCCCACCAGCGCTCCGCCAAACACGCACCCGAAGACAACCAAACTAATGGTGATAGGACTCATGTCAAGTTCTGCCCCCCCAAATTCGGCGTCCCGTGTATCAGGGTCGTGGTGGCTTCAGAGCGTTCTAATCGCCGCCTGCGTTGAACTGCCTAACAACTAAGCGAGACGCAATGAGTAATACGCGAAGCAGACCTAACTCAGTCCGTGGGGATTTCCTTGTTAATCCAATATTGGGCACGCTCGCTTGCAATCTTCACTGCAATTGTGGATGTCAGTTCCCTGGAGGGCAACTGGTAAAACAAATAGTCTTTGCGGAGTACCACAGTATGGTGCTAACACGGAAGGCACTCAGGTCCTCGCGATTGGTTTTGCGTTTACCTGTATCTAGCTTATTATGATGGAGATAATATGGTGCGCCCGGAGAGATTCGAACTCCCGACCCTTTGGTTCGAAGCCAAATGCTCTATCCAGCTGAGCTACGGGCGCGCAAAACATAACACCGACAACAACCTTAGCGGACAACACGCCTGACAGCAACTACGTCGCCGCAACCGGCTCCGGCGGAGGAGGCGTCACGAACATCGGCATCTTTTCCACGATATCCAGGCCCGCACGGCGCAAAAGCTGGTGGATCACCGGTTCCGTCAAACGGCTCGCGTCATACTCAACCCGCACCGTCTTCTCTCTTTCATCCAATTCCATGCGGCGAACCCCATAAACCTCGCGCACCTTCGCCATCGCCAGTACGGCAGATTCGGTCGGCGGAGCACCATAACGGTAAAGAACATCAAGCTGCGTCATAACTCTGATGATACCAGTGGCCCTGCGCGAAACGCTCCGAAGTTTAGAG
Source organism: uncultured Acidobacteriaceae bacterium (assembly GCA_963815485.1). Classification (GTDB taxonomy): domain Bacteria; phylum Acidobacteriota; class Terriglobia; order Terriglobales; family Acidobacteriaceae; genus Edaphobacter. The sequence continues at coordinate 157,956 of CAWFGQ010000001.1, forward strand.
CCGCGCAAGATAGCCCTTAATCTCCTGGCTCGTCCAATCCTGTGCGCTTACAAACTTCCGTCGCACAAGCCCCTGCCGGTCGATGACGTAAGTCTCTGGAATCTGCGCTGTGCCATATAGGGCATTCACTCGCTGATCCTCGTCGCGCACAGTCACCAGGTTGACATTATTCTTTTCAAGAAATCGGCGATACACGTCCGGGTTCTGATCGATACTCACCGCGACGATCACCAGATCAGGCATCTGCCGCTGCAACGCCAGCAAACTCGGCAACTCTTCAACGCATGGAGCGCAATAGCTCGCCCACAGATTCAGCAACACCACCTTACCGCGCAACTTGCTCAAATCGACCGTTCTCGTTCCATCTCCCACCACAAATTGCGGCGCCGGCTTGCCGATGTTCCCCGGATGATCCCCGCGGTCGCACCCCGCCGCCAGCAACGTCCCCAACACCACACCTGCCCACAATCGACGCACAATAAGCTCCACTTCCTATAATACGAACTCGTGACCCACACCGACCTCCCGCCGAGCCAGAATATCGACCAACCGACTCTCGAACTCTCCGTCATCATCCCCGCGCGCAACGAAGAGCGTACTTTGCCGGCCTGCCTCACCTCACTCCTCAACCAGTCCGAACACGGCTTCGCCCTCGGCCTGCAATGGGAAATCATCCTCATCAACGACGACTCCACGGACAACACGCCCGCAATCGCCGCCGAAGCCGCCGCAACTCACAGCGGAGTCACTCTCCTCGACGCTCCCCCGCTCGACCTCTCCGCCCGAGGAGGCTTAACTGGCAAAAGCAACGCCTGCTGGACCGGTGCTCAGGCAGCCCGAGGCCGCTTTCTTCTCTTCACCGACGCCGACACCATCCACGAAACCAACGACCTCTCCCGCGCCCTCCGAGAAGCCGACCGGCACAAAGCGGTCCTGCTCTCCTACTCGCCCCGGCAGATCGTCACTGGCTTCTGGCAGCACACCGTCATGCCTCTCGTCTTCTCCGAACTTGCCTCGGTCTACCCCTCCAAAGAAGTCAACGACCCCATTCGCAGCCTCGCCGCAGCCAACGGCCAGTTTCTCCTCATCGAACAGGACGCCTACTTCGCCGTCGGAGGCCATCGTGCCGTCGGCCGCGAGATCCTCGAAGACGTTGCTCTCGCCGCCAACGTCAAACGCAGCGGCCGCACCATCCGTTTCCGCTACGCTCCCGAGGCTCTCGCCACTCGCATGTACCGAACCACCTCCGGGATGATCGAGGGCTGGACAAAAAACCTGGCACTTCTCTTCCCCAAACCTATCGCACTCGCTCTCTGGCGCCTCCTTGATCTCCTTCTCGTCTTCGGCCTGCCCATCCTCGCGCTCGAAGTCGCCTGGCTGGTTCCCTGGCAGCGCACAGCCCTTCTCCTCATCTGGATTCGCACCCTCTGGCGCTTCTACGCACGCGTTGCCCGTTCCAACTTTCCTGCGCTCGACGTGACCGGCTCCATCTTCGGCGTCCCGCTCTTTGTGTATCTCCTCGTCCGCAGCGTCATCGACCACCGCATCCGCAAAAACGTCGCCTGGAAGGGCCGGAATTACAATACAAATGCCTGACAAAGCGGCCTTTGTAACCAAAACTACCGCCAACCCATCTAACTGACAGGACCGAATGATCTTTCTTACCCGCAAAGCGGAGTTCTCTTCATCCCACTTCTACTGGAACCCGCAATGGTCGCCTGAGGAGAACCAGCGCGTCTTCGGCAAGTGCGCCAACCGCAACGGTCACGGTCACAACTACACCCTCGAAGTCACCGTCGCGGGAGAAGTCGATCCCACCTCCGGCTTCGTTGTCGACCTCAAGGAACTCAAAGACATCCTCGAGCGCGAGGTCGTCAGCGTCTACGACCATCGTCATCTGAACCTCGAGGTCCCCGAGTTCAAGTCCGCCATTCCAACAACAGAAAACATCGCCGTCGCCATCTGGAATCGCCTCGACAATAAGATCCCCAATGCAAGACTCCATCGCGTCCGCGTCTACGAGATGCCCGACCTCTTCGCCGACTACTATGGTGAGCCATGAAGGCCTATCTCAACCGTCGCTATCACTTCAGCGCCTCACACCGCCTCCACACCGACGTGTTCGATACAGCAAAAAATCGCGAAGTCTTCGGCAAATGCAACAACCCGCACGGCCACGGCCACAACTACACCGTGCAGGTCACGTTCAGCGGCCCCATCGATCCCGCAACCGGCATGGTCTGCAACCTCGCCGATCTCGATTCCTTCGCGCAGGAAAATCTGATCTCCCGCTTTGACCACATGAACCTCAACACCCTGGACACCTTTGCAGACAAGGTCTCCACCACTGAAAATCTAAGTATCGAGATCTACCGTCTCTTCCAGAGCTTTCCGGCAGCTCATCTCGAACAGGTTCACATCGAAGAGACCAGCAACAACTCATTCGACTTCGCCGGCGGTCGCGCTCCCTTGGAGATGCGAACGCCCGGCACGATCTAAGAAAGGCAATCCTATGCCAGCTACACCGGCCATCGAACCCTCGCTCGACAACATCTCCACGCAGGATCTCTACCGCGAACTACTCATCCGCATCGGCGAAGATCCCAACCGCGACGGACTTCTCAAGACCCCCGAGCGCATGGAAAAGTCCCTGAAATTCCTCACTCGCGGTTACACCATGAACGTCGCCGACGTCCTTCACAAAGCACTCTTCGACGTCGACTACGACGAGATGGTCATCGTCAAAGACATCGAGTTCTTCTCCATGTGCGAGCATCACCTGCTTCCCTTCTTCGGCAAGGCTCACGTCGCCTACGTCCCCAATGGAAAAGTCATCGGCCTCAGCAAGATTCCTCGCCTCGTCGACGTCTTCGCGCGCCGGCTGCAAGTGCAGGAGCGCCTCACCACCCAGATCGGCGAAGCCATCACCAACGCCATCAATCCACAAGGAGTAGCCGTCATCCTTGAAGCTCAGCACCTCTGCATGATGATGCGCGGTGTCGAAAAACAACACTCGCACACCGTCACCTCGGCAATGCTTGGTGTCTTCAAGACACAGCTGCAGACCCGCAACGAATTCCTCTCACTCGTCCGCCGTCAGGGGAACGCGTTTTAGCTACTAAACTGGTAGCTGCATGAACGGCCTCCTCGTACTCGATAAACCTCACGGCATGACCTCACATGATGTCGTCGCCATCGTCCGTCGCGCCACCGGCGAAAGATCCATCGGCCATCTCGGCACTCTCGACCCCATGGCCACAGGCGTCCTCCCGCTTCTGCTCGGCAAATACACCCGCCTCGCGCAATTCTTCAACCAGGCCGAAAAACAATACACCGGCCACATCCGCTTCGGCTTCGCAACCGATACCTACGACGCCGAAGGCACTCCCACGACCGACCCAACACCACTCGCCCATTCCCTCGAAAAGCTCCAGACACTCAGCCAAAAATTCCACGGCGAGATCGACCAGCTCCCACCCATCTTCTCCGCAAAAAAAATCAACGGCACTCCCGCCCACAAACTCGCTCGCGCCGGAGTCGAAGTCCCCGTAAAACCCGCCCGCATCACCATCCACAACTTCCAGCTAACCTCCCTCGAAGCCGACACCGCCGCCTTCACCATCTCCGTCTCGGCCGGCGGCTATGTCCGCTCCGTTGCCCACGAGCTCGGCCAGCTCGCCGGGTGCGGCGCACACCTCTCCTCCCTCCGCCGCACCCGCGCCGGAGCCTTCACTCTCGACCACGCCATCACAATCGACCAGCTCAAAGCCTCCACTCCAGCTCAACTCGAAACTCTCCTCCCCCACCCACGCACTCTCCTGCCCGAGATGCCCTGCGTCACCGTCGACGACCAGCTCGCCGGCCGCCTTCGCAACGGAATGCAGGTCAATCTCCCCGATTTCTCGCAGGCCGCACTCATCAAAATCTTCACCACTCCCACCGATCTCCTCGCCATCGGCCGCCGCGTCGCCGGAACCCTCACGCAGCCCATGGTCGTCCTCGGCTAACCCCAGCCAAATAGCCCTAAAAGATTCACGACCAATTCGGTCCTAAAAATTGACGACCAATTTAGTCCGCAATACACTAAAGAATGGAAACCAGGTGAGATTCCCGGCAGAAGAATGTCCGGGAACGACATCCTCCGAGAATTCCCCGGGCGAAAGAAGACGTTATGTTGCAAGCATTTATCATCACTCTCCGCGAAGGCGTCGAAGCTGCTCTGATCATAGGCATCGTCTTCGCCTATCTCAGCAAAATCGGCCGCTCCGAGCTCAAACGCACCGTCTTCTGGGCACTCGGATCCGCCGTTCTTGCCAGCATTGCTGTCGCCGTTGCTCTCGCCCACACCCCATATAACTCCGACATCATCGAAGGCTGGGTCATGCTCGCCGCCGCCGTTTTCGTCATCAGCATGATCTGGTTCATGCACCGCGCCGCCCGCTCCATGAAGGGCGACATCGAGCAAAAGATTGCCCAATACACCGGCCTCGCGGGTGTCTCCCAGTCTCTCGGCTCGAAGCTCGGCCTCTTCTTCTTCGTCTTCCTGCTCGTCCTCCGCGAAGGCGTCGAGACCGTCCTCATCCTCTCTGCCGTCACTCTCAACTCCACCGAGCTCCTCAGCTTCACCGGAACCCTCCTCGGCATCGCCGTCGCCGTCGTCTTCGGAGTCCTCTTCATTCGCGGCAGCGTCAAGATCAACCTGCAGCGCTTCTTCCGCATCACCACCGTCATCCTCTACTTCGTCGCCTTCCAGCTCATCGTCAGCGGCCTGCACGAGCTCAGCGAAAACGGCATCCTCCCCTCCAGCACCACCGAGATGCGCCTCATCGGCCCCATCGTCCGCAACGATCTCTTCTTCTTCATTACCATGCTCGCCCTCGCCGGCCTCATGATGCTTCTCGAATTCAAGCGCCGCGCCACAACAACCCTCAGCCCCAACGCCACACCAGCCGACCGCCGCCGCGCCGAGTGGTCCCAGCGCCGCGAAAAGATGTGGATGAACGCCGTCGTCGCCGCCAGCTTCCTCTTCATCTTTCTCTCCACCGCCGAGTTCATCTACGCCAAAAGCTCCACCGCCCTCAGCCCCACCTCGTCCGTCACGCTCGTCGGCTCGCAGGTCACCCTGCCCCTCGCCGACGTCAACGACGACAAGCTCCATCGCTACGGCGTCCACATCGACGACGGCAAAGGCGGCAACGTCGAAGTCCGCTTCCTTCTCTTCAAGAAGCCCGACGGCAACATCGTCTCCGTAGCCGACGCCTGCCAGATCTGCGGCCCCGTTGGCTTCTACATCGGCGACCAGGGCATCACCTGCAAGATGTGCGCCTCCCCCCTCAACGCCTCATCCATGGGCCAACACGGCGGCTGCAATCCCATCCCCCTCAAATCCACCATCACCGCCGGCCTCCTAACCATCCAGGCCGCCGACCTCCGCGAACTAGCCCAGGTCTTCGAACGCTGATGTTTTTCCGCCTCTTGATGGAGAGCTTCCGCCGCCAGCGCCGCCGCAAACTCCTCGCTGGCATTGCGATTCTCCTGGGCACAACAGCCGTAACCGCAATGCTCGCCCTCGCCACCACCATCGGCGACCGCATCCACAAAGAACTAGCCGTCTATGGCGCCAACATCATCGTCTACCCCAAGGCCGATCAACTCGAAGTCAAAGTAGGCGGAGTCGACATCAAACCAGCCTCCAGCGGCACCTACCTGAAAGAAAGCGATCTAACAAAACTGCGCACCATCTTCTGGGCCAACAACATAATTGGAGTTAGCCCAGAGCTAAGATCCCCGCTCAGGGTTGCGGCGAATAACGCTCCAGCCGACGTTCAAGCTGTTGGATTGTGGTTCAACCATCAACTTGCTGCGAATGGTGGTCCTGCTTTAGTCACGGGAGCGCCGCAGCTACATCCCTCATGGAAGATCGAAGGTGAATGGCCTTCCGACGATTCTAGTGACGTTTTCGTCCCGGATAGCCCACGATGGATGCACGGAGAAGCCGTAGTAGGGGAACGGCTCGCACAAAAACTTCACATCAACCGGGGAGACGTACTTTCTATCGCACTTCCCCTGCCGGGCGATCCTTCATTTGTTCCAATTAGAATGGACCTTCGCATCACAGGCATCGCATCGACAGGAGAAGATGCTGACAACGAGATACTCCTACCACTAGCGATTGCCCAGAGTGTCGTGAACAAACCCGACGCAATCTCTCGAGTAGAAATCTCCGCTCGCACCAAACCCGAAGACGCCTTCGCCCGCAAGGACCCCGACACACTCTCCCCCAAAGATCACGAGATCTGGTACTGCAGCCCCTACGCCAACTCCATCGCTTATCAAATCCGCGAAGCCATCCCCGGCGCACAGGCCGAGCAGGTCCGCCGCGTCGAACAATCTGAAGGCAACGTCCTCAAACGCATCAGCGGCCTCATGTGGCTCATCAGCGCGGCCGCCCTCCTCGCTGCAGGCTTCGCCGTCTCCGCCGCCATGGCCACCGCCGTCCTCGAGCGTCGCGGCGAGATCGGCCTCATGCGTTCCCTCGGAGCCAGCAAAGCCGCCATCGCCCTCCTCTTCTACTCCGAGACTGGCCTCCTCGCCATCTTTGCCGGAACCCTCGGCTATCTAGCCGGTTCCGGCCTCGCCGCATGGCTCGGAGCCCGCATCTTCCGCGGCGACAGCGGATCCCCGGAAGCTATCCTCATCCCCGTTCTCCTGCCCGTAGTAGTCGCCCTTGCCCTCGCCGTTGCCATCGGCGGAAGCACCCCCTCCATCCGCGCCGCACTCCGCATGAACCCGTCCGCCATCCTCCGAGAGGACACATGACACATTCCGGCGAATCTATAAGAGGCGTCATCCTGAGCGAAGCTACTCACAGCTTTATCGTGAGTAGCGCAGTCGAAGAGCCTGCCCTGAGCCTGCCGAAGGGACCCCCGCATTTCGTTTTTGTTGTTGTCTGTTCTTCTTCAGGGGTGCTCCGATGAGCCAACTCACCCTGACCCACATCCTCAGCCGCTCGATCATCCACCGTCGAGCCCGCAGCATCTCAGCCCTCATCGCCATGACGGTCTCCGCAGGCGTAGCCACTGCCCTGCTCACTCTCTACGCCGACCTCGATCAAAAGCTCCACAAGGAATTCCGCAGCTTCGGCGCCAATATCGTCCTCACCGCGCCAGCCAACACGGCACTCCCGCCAGAAGCCTTCGCACACGTCCAACAAATCGCTGGCCCCGACGCTTCGGCAGCCGAGTTCGCCTACGCCGTAGCCACCACCAGCACTGGAACCGCCGTCGTCGTTGCCGGAACGGACTTCGCCGCCGCAAAAAAACTTAACTCATGGTGGCAGGTCGACACATGGCCCGATGCTGCCGCTCCCAACACTGCCCTCTTCGGCAAGCGGGCAGCAACTGCCGTAGGAAATACCCAGACCGTCACGCTGACCTACGCAAGCAAAACCGTCACCCTGCAAAAAATCGGTCGTCTCACCACCGGAGGTGACGAAGACAGCCGAATCTACCTGCCGCTAGCCGCATTCACCGCATGGACCGGCCTCTCCCCCACCGTCATCGAGCTTCAGGTGCCCGGCGGAGCGAAGCGAGTCGAAGCCACCATCGCGCAACTCAAGCAACAACTGCCTGAAATTCAGGTTCAGCCCGTCCGCCAGCTCGTCGAAGGCGAATCCCGCATCGTCGACCGCACCCACGCCCTCATGTACGGAGCCGTCCTGCTCATCGCTCTCACCGTCGCTGTCAGCGTCCTCGCCACACTCTCGGCCTCCGTGCTCGAACGCCGTCGCGACTTCGCGCTCATGAAGGCTCTCGGTGGCTCGCAGATGCAGCTTATGGCGATGTTTCTGCTCGAGGCCCTCGTCTTGGCACTCGCGGGCGTAGCCGCAGGCTTCGTCGTAGGCTCGGCCGCCGCCTGGATCATCAGTGAAGGCAACTTCCACACCGCAACCCTGCCGCACCTCTCCGTGCTGCCCACGGTGTTGCTCGTCAACCTCATCATCGCAACGCTCGCGGCCCTGCTGCCCTTACGCGTTCTGCGCGGACTCCAGCCCGCCGCGCTCCTCAAGGGAGAATGACCGGAGAATGACCCAGAGAATGAGAAGATGGAAACTGTGAGCCAAGCCGAAGTAAAGACCGGGCCCCTCGGCGCATCGCCCTCCGCCGCACAGACCGAATCGCTGATCGATCAGACGACACGGCCCGACTGCGCCGTCATCGCCCTCCATCACGTCACGCGCGAGTACAGCGGCCACGGCAGCGTGGTGCGCGCACTCGCAGATGCCAGCTTCTCCATCGTCGCCGGCGAGTGGGTCGCCATCACCGGCCCCTCAGGCTCCGGCAAGAGCACGCTCGTCAATCTCATCGGCTGTCTCGATCGTCCCACCTCAGGCGAACTCAAGATCGACAACATTGACGTTGCTTCGATGAGCGCCACTGAGCTCGACCGCTTCCGCGCCGACAAGATCGGATTCATCTTCCAACAGTTCCACCTAATTCCTTATCTTTCAGCGCTTGAAAACGTAATGCTCGCGCAGTACTTTCACTCGATGACAGACGAGACCGAAGCAAAAGCAGCACTCGAAAAGGTCGGCCTCGGCTCACGCATCAACCATCTGCCCAGCGAACTCTCCGGCGGCGAACAACAACGCGTCTGCATCGCCCGCGCCCTCATCAACGACCCACCAATCCTCCTCGCGGACGAACCCACCGGCAACCTTGACGCCGCCAACCAGAAGATCGTCGCCGAGCTCCTCCAGAACCTCCACGCCCAGGGCCACACCATCGTCATGGTCACTCACGACCCCGAGATGGCCGGTCTCGCCCAGCGCAAGATCGCTCTCAGCCATGGCAAGGTCTTCTGCCATCCCGTCGGCTCGCCGGTAGTCACCCTGCGACGCTAGCCGTCAAAACCGGACAAGGCCAAAAATAAATCTTCAAAAAGAGGAAAATTTTCAGCGCCCGCAAACGTGCACTTAACAGCCACGTTACGACCACAGATCTGCACTTATCACCACGCTAAGAACCACGTTTTTACCCGGTGGAAATCTCCAAACCCCCTGTAAAAACGCCACTCCCACCACGCCGAGAAAAAATCACTATCGCTCGCCCCATTTGAGCTTGGAGCGGAGAACGCTGAAGAGACCGTGCGGCTGGTTTCGAAGAAGGCGAACCGAGTTTTCAGAGCGCTGGCAGTGGACATTGTCGCCTACCTGAAGCGGGACTGCTTCCTGACCGTCCACGGTGAGGTAGATATCATTGGGAACACCAACAACTCGCACACTCACCGTCGCTTCACCCGGAGTAACGATAGGCCGTATCGTCAACAAGTGCGGGCAGATAGGCGTCACCAGCAAAGCATTGACGCTCGGCATCACGATGGGCCCATCCGCGGCGAGGTTGTAGGCAGTCGATCCGGTGGGAGTAGAAACGATGACGCCGTCAGCGCGGAAGGTGGCCACGGGCTGGTCGTCAATCTCAACAGAGAAGTCGCCCATGCGGGCGATGGTGCCTTTTGCGATGACAACGTCGTTGAGCGCGTCCCACTCGCGGAGAACCTCGCCGTCGCGGATGTGGGAGGCGTGCATCATGCTGCGAACTTCAACGTCAGCGCGATTCTCGCACCATCCTTCGAGGGTGGTGTAGAGATCAGATAGAGGGATTTCGGTGAGGAAACCAAGTGCGCCGAGGTTGACGCTAAGGATGGGCGTCGTGGTGCGCGCGAAGGCGCGTGCCGCGGCGAGGAGAGTGCCGTCGCCGCCGAGGACGATGACGAGATTGGGCTTATGTTTGGGCAGGTCGACGCGCTCGATGGGATTGGGCGCATCAATGTAGGCCGCGCTATCGGGATCAAGGAGATAGTGGTAGTTGCGAGCCTCGAGCCACGCGATGAGATCGCGCAGGATACCGGCGACCTCCGGCTTTTGAGGCTTGGAGATGATGGCTGCCTGGAGCATTGGTCTCTAGTGTAACGGCAGGTCGAGGTGGATTGACTAAAGGATAATGCCACTGTCAACGTCTAGCTGACGGGAACGGGGTAAAGGAATGCCCTTTCAAGGGTTCGACAAGCGGCCTTCAACGCGATCTCCTCTGCCGACCTCTGGGATGAGGTGCAGGCTGTTTTTGGAGACGATTCGTGCGAGAGTCGAAGGGACAGTACTGGCGGCTCATGAACTCGGTGTATGAGGGAAGCTAAGAAAATTCGCAACCGAACCCTTCCGGAACCAACTTCGAGTCCCTTTCTAAGGCCTTTGTCATGAGGAACTCTCCGTGTGTTTGTTATCGTGGAGAGGCGGGGGTGTTTCGTCTTTATGAGAATCCTGCTCGACCTGAATCGCGGGTTTGTGTTGGTGTGTGTTCTGTGTGTGGGCAGGATGGCCTTTGGATGTGATCGGATTCCGGCGGGCCAGTCTGTCTGGATTCGCCTGGCCGCCCCGATCTCCACTTACACGGCGAAGGCGGGCGATCCGGTTCACGCAGTGCTTACGCAGGATCTCGTTTGCGACGGCGAAATTGTTCTGCCCATGGGCTCGCCTGTCGAGGGCATTGTTCGCAGCAGGCGTAAGGTTGGATGGGGGATTCGACACGAGACTGCTGCTCTTGAGATTGAATTCAATCGTGCGACACTGCGAGACGGTGTCGACGTCGCGGTGCTCGCCCGGGTGGAAGAGGTGGAGAATGCCCGCGAGGCCGTTAAGAAAGGCGTGATCCAGGGGATACGCAGCTCCAATACGTTTCAGGGGCGCATCAACAGCCGGCTGATTCACCTGCCGACGTGGAATCCATACTCCGATCCGGTATTGATCGGATTCAAGGTACTCTTTCCGATCTTTCCTGAGCCGGAGATTTATTACGCAGCGGGTACGGATATGCGACTGCGGACGACGATGGAGATCGCGCCACCGGAGATGAGCAGCACGCACGAATCCCCGGAGGTTGGGAATGAGGAGACAGATCAGCTGGACGAATTGATTGCGGAACTGCCGTGGCGTGTGACGACGAAGAAGAATGTGGATGCCGATGTGCTGAACATTGTGTTCGTTGGATCGCAGAATGAGGTTCAGGCGGCGTTTCGTGAGGCGGGATGGAACAACGCCGATACCGTTTCGAAGACAACGGTGATGAAGAATCTGTACGCGCTGCTGAACAACAGCGGTTATGCGCAACAGCCGATGATGACGTTTCTCCTGAACGGCAAGCCAGAGGACATGAACTGGCAGAAGAGCCTGAACAGCTACGACCGGCGAGATCACCTTCGCATGTGGCAATGGACGTCGGAGGGAATTACTAATTCGGTGTGGATCAGCTCTTCGACGCACGATACCGGGGCGACGCTCGCCGTGAAGTACAAAGGCTTTGTCCACCACATTACAGCTGATATCGATGAGGAACGATCTACTGTTATTCGTGATTTGAATTTTGCCGGATGTGTGAGGTCTGTCAGTTACGTCTCGCGGCCCGCGATGCCTATGGCTACTCGCAATGCAACGGGGGACCTGATGCGTACAGACGGCCTGGTTGCAGTGGTAACGTTGCAGGACTGCCAGCCCGGCAATCCGCAGCTTGAGCTTGAGTCAAAGGGGCGCAGCTTCAAGCCAGGAGGTTATGTCTTCCGTTATATCCGGAAGGAGATTCTCACCTTCAAAAGCGATATATGGCGGGCGAACATTATCTACGGCGCCTATGACGTTGGACGCATGACCATCACTGCGATGCGGCATTGATTCAGGCGAAGCGGGCGTGGAGGAGGTATTCGTGGTTGCCTTCCATGCCCGTGATAGGGGAGTCGATGACTTCGATGTCGGTGCCGTGTTGTTCGGCGACACATTCGCTTACGCGCTGGATAGCGGCTTGGCGGGCTTTGGGGTCTCGTACGATTCCACCTTTGGCTATGTTTTCGCGGCCAGCTTCGAACTGAGGTTTGATGAGAATGACGGCTTCGCCTTGCCAGGGGTGATCTGGCTCGCCGAGCGCGGCAAGGACAGCGGGGAGGACCAGTGTGGCGGAGATGAACGAGACGTCCATCGTCAGGAAGGTTGGCTTGATTGGTGAGCTTCGAGTTGCCGGTTCGGTTTCGGTTGCGAGGAGGTCGCCGGGGCTGAGGAGGCGGGCGTTGGTGCGTTCGCGAAGAGTGACGCGGGGATCGGTGCGGAGCTTCTGGGCGATCTGGCCGTAGCCGGTGTCGACGGCAAGGACGGTGGCTGCCCCGGATTGGAGCATGCAGTCGGTGAAACCGCCGGTGGAGGCGCCGATATCGATGCAGTGGAGGCCGGTGAGGTCGATGTGCCAGTGGGCGAGAGCGTGCTCGAGTTTGAGGCCGCCTCTGGAGACATATTTGAGGTCGGAGCCGAGGAGACGGATCACCGCGTCGGCGGGAACGGAAGTGCCGGGCTTGTCGATGCGCTGCTCATCCACGAGGACACGGCCGGCGAGGATGAGGGCCTGGGCTCGCTCGCGGGAGGCGGCGTGGTCGTGGTCGACTAGGAGCTTGTCGAGACGGACTTTTTCTGGGCGGTCTTTTTCGGAGCGATCTTTTGTCGGGGTTGTCATTTGGCAGGTTACTAAGCATTTGCTCGTGCGAAGATTATGCTCCATCTTTTCATGGTTACTGACGTGGCGCACCGGACAGAACGACGGTTCGATCCTCATTGTTTTCGGGTAAGGTTAGACTGGTATCGCTTTGGACAGTGCTCTGGCGTCGAGTGTAAGGCCGTGCCAGGAAGCTGGAACGCAAAGAGTTGAGTTTTGGGCAATCTGCTTTAGATTCAGGTGCGTTTTTATGTATAGAGAAACGGGACTCGTGAACTCTTCGTCAATGTCGTCGGCACAGGATGATGCTGCGCTGCTGACGCTGGTGCAGGGGGGCGACGACCGGGCGATGACTGCGCTGTTTGATCGTTACTCGAAGGTTGTGTACTCGGTTGCGTTGCGGGTGCTGCGAGACCCTTCTGCGGCCGAGGACATTTTGCAGGACGTGTTTATGCAGATTTGGCGAAACCCGGATAAGTTTGTGGCGACGCGAGGCAGCCTTGGCGGCTGGCTGGCGGTGGTCGCGCGAAACCGGGCGATCGACATTCTGCGAAGAAAGAAACCAACGGACCAGGTGGACGATATGGCGCTGGCCTCGAACTACAACCTGGCGAATGAGGCGGAGAGAAACAGTTTGATGGAGAAGGCAAGATCGGCAATCTACAAGCTGCCGACTGAACAACGTAAGACTCTGGAGATGGCTTTTTTTGACGGGCTCACGCACTCGGAGATTGCCGAGATGACGGGCGACCCGCTGGGGACGGTAAAAACGAGGATACGCAGCGCGCTGACTTCGCTGAGAAAGGCGTTTACTGCGTGAGTGATCCAATGAACGACAGGCCCATCAACTCGGAAGACCTGGCTTTGTATGCCATGCAGTTGCTGACGGAGGAGGAGCGCGCAGCGGTTGCGGCTTATCTTGCGCAGTCGGAAGCGGCACGGCAGGAGTTGACGGAGATTCAGGGCGACCTTGCGGTGTTTGCCCATACCGTGGATCTGCATTCGCCGCCGGCGATGGCTCGCGAACGGCTGATAAAGCAGTTGGGGCGAGAGAAGAAAGCGGATTCGATTGACCGGGCGGAGGCTCGTCCGCGGGAGACTCCGGTGAGAAGCGGCACGGTGTTTGCAGAGGCGGCCGAACGAATGAAGGCAGCCAGGATTGAGCCTCGGGAAGAGGTACGCGAAGTTGAGAGCAGCGAATCCGTCGTTGCCATCGACCAGCCGAAGCGTAGCGTTGCGGGAAGAGTGCTGTCCTGGGCTGGCTGGGCAGTGGCAGCGGGGCTGGCGGTGGCGGCCGGAAGCCTCTATCGCGAGCGGGATACGCTGCGTGAATCACTGGCGACACAGACGAGCCAGATGGACCGGATGAAGACGGATATGACCTCGCAGAGCGCGGACCTGGGGGCTGCGCGCGAGGTGATGGATACCATGAAGGACAGCTCGGCCATGCGGGTGACGCTGACGACGTATAAGGCGTCGACGGCCCCCATTGGCCGCGCGACCTATATAGCGAGCAAGGGCGCGTTGATCTTTCTCGTCAGCAATATGGCGCCGCTGCAACCGGCTAAGAAGTACGAGCTTTGGCTGATTCCAGCACAAGAGGGGATGAAACCGATTCCTGCGGGAATGTTTCTGCCGGATTCTCAGGGAAATGCCAGCGTGATTATGCCTCCGCTGCCCAAGGGAGTCGAAGCGAAGGGCTTTGGCGTGACGATTGAAGATGAGGCCGGATCAGAGAGTCCGACGATGCCGATCGTTCTCAGCGGCGAATAATCTCGCGGTTCGCAAAAAAATAAAAGGCCATCCTGGACGGATGGCCTTTCTAATTCCAAATTCCGCTGGCTATGGCTGAGTGACTCTAACGGCGACTCCCATGCCCTGTAGCGGAATCGTAGTGTCGACCGTGTCGATGTCAGTGCGGATAACAGAGAGGAATTGAGAGTCTCTTGAGACTACGTAGACCTTGCCAGTAGGTGTTCCTGTCGTAGCTGCGATATACGCCGGGTGACCGCAAAGCATTAGATTTGGGAGCTTAGCCGCCTGACAGCCTTTGTCGGGCAATGAATACAAGGTTTGTATCAGGGTATTTGTCGTCAGGTTAATGACTGAGACAGAGCAGACTGTACTGACCCCAGCGACAGCAGGAGGAAGGGCACAGGGCAAGCTCAAGTCTCCTTGGTTCGCTATATAAGCACGCGTGCCGTCTTGCAGAACCGAAACCATAACGGAATTTATTCCGGTTGGAATGGAAGCGATCACGGTGCCGAAGCCGATGGCGTCGACGGGATTGTTCGGATCGCAGTTGGGATTAATAGGCAGAGCGCTCGCAGAGCAAAGGGGAATGCTGATGATGCTGACCGAGCCTTGGTGGACACCATCGCCGGCGTTGGCGACGACCAACTCATTGCGGGTTGGGGCAAAGTCCGCCCAGAGCGGCGAGGTGCCGACCGTGATTGGGTTGGTTGCTCCTACGGGAACCGAATCGAGCTGATTGGTCTGGGCATTGATGACACTGACGGTGCCGTCGGTCTGATTCATGATAAAAGCGCGCCTGTTGTCGGCCGTCATAACTCCGTAGACAGGGCCCCGGCCAACAGGGATGGGAGCGGGATCGATAGTGTTGCTGGCAGTCTCAATGGTCGAGACCTGACCGATGCCGCCGCCGACGCGAGGGCTGATGACGTAGAGTCGCGGCGCGCTGGGGCTACCGACCACGTAGATGGGACTGAAGGGCGAAACGATGGAGAACTCCTGCTGCAGGTTGAGTGGCTGGCCTGTGAACTGGGAGACCACAGACCGACCGGGATCAGAGACATAAGTGCTGGCGCTGGCGGGAAAGATGCTGGCTGGGTTAGCGCCGGGAAGCAGCGTCGTCTGAAGGATCTGGCTTTGCAAAAGCTGAGTGCTGATGTCAAAGGTCGAGAGGGTGTGATCGCTGTTGAGCGTAAAGCCGGTAGTGCCGTTGTTGCTGAGGATCAGATAGTAAGGGTTGACCCCAATATTCGTGGTGATGAGAGTCGTGTCTCCGGCGAAGTCGATGAAGTTGACCAGGCCGGGTGCGGGGTTCGTGGCTGTGCCTGGGCTGGAGATGACGACGGCAAACTTCTGCGGCTGCTCGGCCGGCCCGACGGGACTGATTGCGCTGACCACGGGGCGATAAGTGTTGCCGCAGCCGAGCATCGATGCCAGGAGGGCTGCTCCCGAAATGAGCCTGAATGCCGATCTTCCCGATAGCGATCGGAGGACCTGAGCTACAGGACGAGGTGACGGCTTTTTCGGCCGCGACTGGATGTTTCCTTCTGCTTCGATTCTTGCTAAATGCAAAACTGCTCCCGCGATGCTGCTGGTGTTGGCTATGCTCAAGGTTGATTGTAAATCACCACGGCTGATAAGGATGGGCGATGGGCGAGGAAATCCAAGGAGTCGAGGAAGATACGCAGTGGCGGAAGGCCATTCCGGAGAGCCGCGACCGGCTGCAGTCGAGGGTACTCGTGGGGATCGTGGGGGCGGTGCAAGTGGTGGAGACAATCGCCATTCTGCAACGGGTCTACTTCTTGTGGCGGACCGGCGATGCCGGTGAATTGACTCTTCTTGCGAAGATTGCGGGGATCAGCATTGGTTTTGCCTTCGTTGTGCTGGCACTGCGTGCGGCGACAATAGCAGGCGCGATCTTTGGCGGAATGATTTGCCTGATCCTTCTTGATGGCACTTCCTCCCAGTGGTACAGCATTGTCCAGTCCGGACTTGCTCCTTTGACTCTGCTCTTCGTGCTTACGTTTGTTTCTACGCGAGCGGGACGACGGATTAAGACAAAAGCAGGTCTGGCTGAGAAGCGGCGGGGCCGGAGTGCGGCTCAAGTCATGGCTAATCTTTCCGTGGCAGCTTTATGCCTGTCCGGGCGGGGATTTTCTTTGGGGTTGCGAGGGGAGGTTTACTGCGGCGCTGGGTACTACACCAATTGGGTCTATCCCGCGATGATGGTGATGTGCCTGGCGGCGTTGGTGGAAGCTACGGCGGATACGGTTTCTTCTGAGATTGGGCAGGCGTTTGGCGGAACGCCGGTAATTCTGTTGGGGTTGCGTCGGGTTGATGTAGGGACGGATGGGGCGGTGACGCTGCTTGGGTCTGGGGCGGGGGTTGTCGCTGGCGCGCTCGTGGCCGCTGTGGGGATCTGGGCTCTGCGGTTGAGCGTTGGGGATGGAGCGATTGCGCTGACTGCGGGGGTTTGCGGTTTGTTTTTTGACAGCTTGCTGGGCGCTACCGTGGAGCGGCGCGGATGGATAGGGAACGACCTGGTGAATCTTGCTTCGACGACGTTTGCCGCAGGAGTGGCTTTAGCATTGCGCCAATGGATTTGAGACTTAAGGAAGGAGATCCGCCCCTTCGGCTTCGCTCAAAGTACGGGATGAAAAGAGCGCTACAAATTTACGTGGAGCCGCATGGCGGTGTAGCTGACGATCTCGTGAAAGTAGCGCATAGCCATGTCATAGTTGCTGATGTGTCCGACGGCGGGACGGGGCGAGGTGTAGACGTCGAGGCCAGCCTCTTTGCAGAGTTCGCGGACGCGGAAGAGGTGGGTTGCGTCGGAGACGACGACGATGTGGTGGAGATGGTTTTCGTGTGCAATAGCTGCGAGCCGGTGGACCTGCTGCTCTGTGTCAATGGAGTGGGTTTCAGCGATGATGCTGCCGAAGGGGACTCCGTTGGCGAGAAGATAGTCGCGGCCAACTCCGCCCTCGGTGTTGCCGGAGTCCTTGTCGCTACCTCCGCCGAGAGTGATGACGAGGGGAGCGATCTGTTTGCGATAGAGTTCCACGGCGTGATCGAGACGCGCGTGCAGGACGGGCGAGGGGTGGCCTGAATATTCCGCTGCACCAAAGACGGCGATGGCATCAGCGGGCTGGGCCTCATCATGATTGGCGACGTCGGAGATCTCCATATAGACCCAGATGCTCCATCCGGTGACGATGATGAGGACAAACGCCAGAAGACGACGGAGGAAGAGGCCGCGGTTTTTGCGTTGGCTTCTCAAATTGGAGGCGGTGGCAGTCATTTGGTCAGACAGAAGTGCCAGTGTACGGTTTGAAAGCGGCAGAGCAAAGGATAAAAACAAATCTCCGCCGCTGCCGTGGAGAATGACAGCAAGAGGAATGAATCGGTTGTTTAGTGCTGGAGAGTGAGGGCGATCTCGTGGGTGGGGATAGCGCCTTCGCGGAGGATCATCCAGGAGTTGCCGCCACCGGAGAGATCGACGATTGTGGTGGCAGTCGTGCGTGCGGTGGGGCCGCCGTCGACGATGAGAGGAAGCTTGTCTCCAAGCTGGTCACGAACGCCGCTCGCAGAGGTGCACTCGGGCAGGCCGGAGAGATTGGCCGAGGTCGCGGTGATGGGAAGGCCGAGACACTTGACGACGGCGCGAGGAATGGCGGCTTCAGGCACGCGGAGGGCCAGGTTGCCGGTGTTGGCCGTTACGCGGAGGGGGAGTTTGGAACCGGCTTTGACGACGATGGTGAGAGGGCCGGGCCAGAAGCGTTCGGCGAGGCGGTCGAAGGCAGAGTCAATCTGGCGGGCGAGCTCGTACGCCTGGGCGGTCTCGGCGATCAGAAGCGAGAGGGGCTTGTGGCGGGCGCGGGTTTTGAGCTCGTAGATGCGATCGACGGCGCGGAGATTGACGGGGTCGACGGCAAGGCCATAGAAGGTGTCCGTGGGCAGCGCGACAACATTGCCGTTGTTGAGGCTGGCGGCGACGTAGCTGATGAGCGCTGGCTCTGGCTCGTCGGGATGGATACGGAGAGTTTCTGCCGTCAAAATTCTGGCTCCTGGGGCGGGCTGGTGGCCGCGTATGGCCTGTGCGGAGATGTACTGCCGCAATCTCGCACCTTAGCACACCGGGCGCGATGGCTCAATGGAGGGATCGGGTATAGTCGATCTCATCTTAGTGCAGGGGCCGCTCCGTGACCATTCTTCATCAGATGACACCACAGATGGCTTTGCCTTATAAAGCAGTTCGATTGCGGGCGTTGCAGGATACGCCGAGCGCGTTTGGGAGTACTTATCTAACGGAGTCACTGTTCACTGATGAGGAGTGGAATGTCCGGGCCCGGAATCTTGATCGGAAGCGTGCCGTGGGCTATCTGGCGTTCGACAAGGACGCGTATTGGGGAATCGCGGTGTGTTTTCTGGATGAAGTGAATCCTCTGGAAGCACATCTGGTTTCAATGTGGGTTGCTCCGGAGTATCGGAGACAGGGTGTTGGGAAGTTGCTGGTTGAGGCTATTGCTGACTGGGCGAGCGGTCGTGGAGCGCAGACTCTAGAGTTGATGGTGACCAGCGGCAACCATGCAGCAATCGAGTTCTACGGGCGCATCGGATTTTCGATGACGGGACGGATTGAGCCGTACCCGAACGATCCGGCGATGATCGAGTATGAGATGGTGAGGGCGTTGTCATGAGCCTGACAGCGTAAGATTTGTTGAGATGGCGACTTCGGAGATAGTGGTTTCGAGCAGGGCGAATGCGCGGGTAAAGCAGTTGCGGGCGGCGTTTGCCGGGCAGGCTCGGCTGAGCGGCGGACTGGTTGCGATTGAGGGCGAGCATCTGCTGGAAGAGGCTCTGCGGAGTGGGATGGTGTTGAAGACTGTCTTTGTGAGCGAGCGACGGGAGGTGCCCAAGGTTGTGCCACGTGAGGTGGAAGTGGTGCGGCTTACTGAGGATGTATTCGCGAGTGCGGTGGAGACGCAGTCACCACAGGGAGTGGCGGCGCTGCTGGTGCCTCCGGTGCGGCGGCTTGAGCTGATGATTTGGGGGAAACTACCGCTGATTTTGATTGCGGCGGGTTTGCAGGATCCAGGTAATTTGGGGACTCTAATTCGATCCGCTGAGGCGTTTGGGGCGACAGGGGTGCTGACGACTCCTGGGACGGTTAGCGCATGGAACCAGAAGGCGTTGCGCGCGAGTGCTGGAAGCGTGTTTCGGATGCCAGTGGTAGCGGTCGATGTTGCAGAGATAGTCGAGTTGAAGGACCGTGGTATTCGTCTTCTGGCTGCAGTGGGTTCAGGCGGCACGGCGGTGAAAGATGGGGACCTTGCAGGAGCTTGTGCGGTGATGATTGGGAATGAAGGAGCCGGGTTGAGCGCGGAGTTGATGGCGATGGCGGATGCGAAGGTGACAATTTGGTGTCCGGGTCCAGTGGAGAGTTTGAATGCGGCGGTGGCGGGGAGTTTGTTGCTGTATGAGGCTTCGCGCCAGCGCGCTGAGTCCACTAAGAACAGCAAAAAAATGCGGGGATCCTTCGCTCCGCTCAGGATGACGACAAAAAAAAGAACAACAGCGACTACGGCTCATAAGATTGAGCGGAATCGACGATGAGTTTGTTTGATACATCGCCGATGAGTGTGCCTGCGTCACGAGGGCGCGCGGCTCCGCTGGCGGAGAGGATGCGGCCGCGGATGCTCGACGAGTTTGTGGGGCAGGAGCATCTTCTTGGGCCGGGGAAACCGCTGCGGCTGGCGATCGAGAAGGACGATCCTACTTCGATGATCTTCTGGGGGCCTCCGGGGACCGGGAAAACTACGCTGGCTAAGATTATTGCTCGGATGACGCAGGCTAGCTTCATTGAGTTCTCTGCGGTGATGAGCGGGATCAAAGAGATCAAGACTGTGATGGTGGAGGCGGAGAAGGCGGCTAGTTTTGGCTCGCGCACGATTTTGTTTGTCGATGAGATTCACCGGTTCAACAAGGCTCAGCAGGATGCATTTTTGCCTTATGTCGAGCGGGGGACGATTCGGTTGATCGGGGCGACGACGGAGAATCCTTCGTTTGAGATTAATGCTGCGCTGTTGTCACGGTGCCGCGTTTATACGCTGGTGGCGCTGACGGAGGAGCAGGTGGTTTCGCTGCTGCGGAGGGCTCTTAGCGATGCGGAACGCGGGTTGGGAGCAAGCGGGGTGAGCGCGGAGGATGAGGCGCTGGCAACGATTGCTTCTTATTCGAGCGGGGATGCTCGGAATGCTTTGAATGCTTTGGATGTGGCGGCGAAGTTAGCCGAAGGGCATGGGGAGAAGGTGATTACGAAGCCGTTGGCTGCGGAGGCTCTGCAGCGACGGGTGCTGCTGTATGACAAGAAGGGTGAGCAGCACTATGACATCATCTCGGCGCTGCATAAGAGTGTGAGGAATTCTGATCCAGATGCTTCGCTGTATTGGTTAGGAAGAATGCTCGAAGCAGGTGAAGACCCGATGTATGTGGCTCGGCGGGTCGTGCGGATGGCGGTGGAGGACATTGGGCTGGCGGCTCCGGAGGCGTTGAACCTCTGTTTGAGTGCGAAGGATGCTATGCACTTTCTCGGGCATCCGGAGGGTGAGCTGGCTCTAGCGCAGGCGGTGGTTTATCTGGCGCTGGCTCCGAAGTCGAATGCGGTTTATACGGCTTATGGAGCGGTACGGGCGGATATCGAGGCAACAGCGGCGGAGCCGGTGCCTTTGCATTTGAGGAATGCTCCCACAAAGCTGATGAAGGAGCTGGATTACGGCCAGGACTATCAGTACGCGCATGATGTGGAGGGGCGCGTAGCGGATATGGAGTGTCTGCCGCCTTCGTTGGCTGGGCGGAAGTACTATTTGCCTACGAATGAGGGTAGGGAGAAGTTATTAGGGCAGCGGATGGAGGAGATTTCACAGATCAAGGGACGAAAGCGGAAGCCCTGACGTGGTAATTTAGCTGGACTTATCCAGACCTCCGAGGTGCTGCTTGGAATCGTATCCGCCGGTTATTCCTTATCTGGTTGTGCCCGATGCCGCTGCCGCTATCGACTTTTACAAGACCGCCCTGGGGGCGATGGAGGTTGTGCGACACCATGCGCCGGAGTCGACCAGGATTACCTATGCGCATCTCGTGATCAATGATGGAAGCATCATGCTCTCGGATGACTTCTCGGAGATGATGGGAGGCAAGCCTTCGACGCCACAGGCCCTGGGCGGATCGCCGGTGACAATCCATTTGCAGATGGCTGAGGTAGACAGCTTCTGGGAGCGTGCTGTGGCGAATGGTGTGATCGTAACGACGCCGTTGGCCGATCAGTTCTGGGGCGACCGCTACGGTCAGTTTCAGGACCCCTTCGGACATAAGTGGTCGGTGGGGCACACGAAGACTTCGCTGAGCGAAGAGCAGTTGAGAGAGGCTGCGCGGTTTTGGTTCAAGATTTAATTAAGGTTTCATCGTGACGTATTTGACGGAGCAGCCGTAGGGGCGTGTGCTTGTCACAGCTACGGGCTTGCCTGCCATGGATGCGTTGAGGGCGTCGTTCAAGTAGTTTTGCGCGCCTTTGAGGTCGACCTGGTCCGTGGTGGGTTTGTTGTCGATTGCTCCTTCGTAGATGAGCTTGCCTGTTGGGTCGATGACGAACATGTGCGGCGTAGTCTTGGCTTCGTAGAGGCGGCCTATCGTGCCGGCGGGGTCAAGAAGCACAGCGGTGGATGCAACGTGCATGCTTTTGATGTATTCGTTCTCCTGAGCGCCAGTAACGTAGCCCTGCTCACCGGGGGCTGAGGAGATGACGGAGAGCCAGACGACTCCCTTGGCGGTCCATTCTTTCTGTAGGGTCTCCATGCTGCCGCTTAGGTAGTGCTTCTGATCGTAGGGACAGCCTTTGTTGGCCCATTCGAGGACGACGTATTTGCCTCTGTACTCGGAGAGGCTGTGTTGGACACCGTTGGAGTCGACACCCTTGAAGTCCGGGGCGAAAGTGCCGGGGGCAACGGCAAGGGCTGGGATGGCGGCGATGCCTAAGGCGAGGGAGAGAAGTTTGCGGTGGGACATGGGGCACCTCCACAACTGCTTTCTGGGGATATTTTGCGACGAGTTGGGCTGGGATGCAAGTCGGGTTCGGCTAAGAACAAGCAAGACAAATGAGGGGGTCTCTCCACTCCGGTCGACATGACGCATCTGTGGCTTTGGTTGGTTTGAGCGAAAGCGTACTCGAACAGCTCAGGGCATGGCGATGAGGGCGGCCATGGTTTCGATGCCGTCCCATAGATTTTGCAGGCGCAGGTTTTCGTTAGTGGCGTGTTGGTTGTCGTCGTGGTTGGCAATGGGGATGCTAATGGTGCGGGTGTTGGCAGCTCGCTCCATCGCTTCGAGCGGCACCGTGCCGCCGGAGGTGGGCAGCAGGATGACTTTGCCATGGGCACTCTCAACGGCTTTGATGACATCAGCGGCGATGGGAAGATCCATGGGAGTGCGTGAGGCATTCTCGCCTTCTTCCGCCAGAACCCAGGCGACTTTGGGGTGGGCGAGGCGTTCTTCGCGGGTGGGCGGAGTTGTTGTGACGTAGTAACCCTGGGAGCGGATGTAGTCGATGACGCGCTGCTGCTGGGTTTTTGCGTCGATACCGACAACGAGGCGGAGGTCGAGGTTGGCGATGGCGGTAGGTGGGATGGAGTTGGTCGAGTGGGCGCCGGTTTGGCCAGAGGAGATACCGTTGATATTGAGCGAGGGTTGGTTGAGAAGCTCGAGGAGATGTTTGCCGGAGCCGTCGGTGTGTCCCAGGGCGAGTTCTTTGCGGAGGAGATCGTCGTTGGCCGGGGCGTCGACGAGGGCCCGGCGTTCGACGGGGCCGAGAGGGGCGATGCCGTCGTAGAAGTGCGGGATGAGGACGTGGCCGTCGGCGTCTTTCATGCCTGCAAGAAGCTGGACGAGCATCATGGCCGGGTTGGGAACCCAGTTGCCGTAGTGACCGCTGTGGAGGGAGCGGTCAGGACCGTAGACGGTGATCTGAACATGGGCGTCGCCACGTGCGCCGAAGATGAGAGTCTGGCGACGGGTCTGGTCGACGGGCCCATCGCAGACGAGCCAGACGTCGCCGTGGATGAGTTCGCTGTTGGCGGTGAGGATCTGTTCAAGGTGGGCGGATCCGGCTTCTTCTTCTCCCTCCCATACGAAGCGGATGTTCGCTCGTAGCGGGATGTGCGCGGACTGGAGAGCGCTGAGGGCTGTAAGCTGCGCAAAGATGGCGGCCTTGTCGTCGCCGGCTCCGCGAGCATAGATGCGAGTCTCGCCTTCGACTTCTTTGACTATGGGAGTGAAGGGCTTGCCTGTTTCCCACTCAGAGGGAGTGACGGGTTGACCATCGTAGTGTGCATAGAGGACGATCGTGCGCTTGGCGCCGGGAGTCTTGATCTCGCCCCAGACTACAGGTGGTGTGGCGGCGGGCAGGCCTGGTGCCGTGAGGAGTCTGGCTTCCACTCCGCGTTGCTGGAGCTGGGTGACGAGGAATTCGGCGTTGCGATGGAGACCAATTGGGTCGGCGGCTACATTGGGGATGGCGAGGAAGTCGGAGAACTGCTGCGTGAGCTCGGCATGGCGCGGTGAGGTGTAATCGCGGGCAGCCTGCGGTGGCGCGGACTGAGCTGTGGCCGATTGACAGAGGAACGCGCAGGAAGCTGCCACGGCGGCGAAGGTGAGGTTTCGCATGGAAGTCATGTTGAGAACTTAGCATGCGAAGGCGGCAGCGGCACGTCAAACGGATTGCGTTGTTTCGGTTTTTGCCAGTAGGCGTGCGAGCGTGTCGAGGGCTTTTGTGATCGACTGCCGTTCGGCGGGTGAGGCGTGCTGGAGCGCTTCGAGCACGGGGGATAAGGCTAGCTCGGGCATGCGGGTGTCGAGGAACTCGCGGACGACGCGGGAGGCAACGAGAAGTGTGATGCGGCGGTCGGTGGGATGCGTGCGCCGTTCGATGAGGCCTTGTTTGACTAGGCGATCGATGATGCCGGAGACGGTGCTGTGAGCCAGGCTAACGGATTCGCTCAGCTGCTTTAGGCTCAGACCCTGCCGAATGCGAGTGAGTTCGGACATGACGAGACGTTGCGGGCCGGTGAGGTTGCCTCGTGCGAACTCGACCTGAAGACGCTGACGCATGCCGCGCTGGATCGCGTTGAGTTGCCTTTCAGTGTGCTGCGCAAGCGCGCGAAGCTCGGAGGAGGGAGTGGGCTTCTTTCGAGTGGTTCGGTTGGGAGTGGCCGGGGACTTCGTTTTCTTTTTTGTTTTCATCCTTGCACGCATTTCAGTATGAGATTCAGAAGAGAAACGGGACGAGGGCGCGGACGTGGCGACGATAGTTCAGGTATTCTCCGCCAAAGCGCTGGACCATGAACTGTTCTTCGAGCGTGAGTTTGATCCAGAAAGATGCGGCGCAGAAGAGAACGGCGACGAAACTTCGAATAAGCCCTCGCTGCAGCGCCGAGCCCAACAAAGCGAAAAGAATTCCTGTGTAGATGGGATGGCGCACGAGACGATAGGGACCGCGCACAATCAATGTGTGCCCCTGCTTGATCGTGACGGAAGCGCTCCAGTTTTCGCCGAGTATGAGCCGCGCCCAGATGCTGAAGGCGATTCCACAAACTGCGAGCGCGAGACCAAGGAGTGCGGTAGGTCGTGTCACGGTGAAGGCTGGTTGATTAAACCAGTCCGAATGGGTAGGCGGGGCAAAGAGAAGATAGAGTCCGATGAAGAAGACTATTCCCTGCTCCAGCCTGGATGTTGCCGATTCGCGTTGGACAGCAGGTTTGGAGAACGGAGCGGAACCAAGCCAGACAGCGGCGAGCAGAAGCCAGAGTATGCCCGTGGCGCGAATGATCAGGTCGACGGTGATTCGATGATCCATATTCCCTCGCTTGTGAGACAAAGGTAGCCGTATAACTCTTCGCCTACGACGCGTCGTATACGACATTTATCAACTACGCGAGAAAGAGAGGATTGGTTCCGTTCAGGACAGGAATCTCTTCGAAATGTTTTTGAATGAACGAGCAGGGCAGGTATCAGGCTGGTGTGACGAGGTTGGCGTCGCGCCAGATGCGCCATCGGCCGTCGGTTCCTCGGCGGAAGACAGTGAGGACGTTTCCCGCGTGTTTGCGGGCTTCGCCTCCTTCGACTGGCGTGAAGGAGACCTCGAGGAGGTTCCAGCAAACAGCAAGGTCGCCGTTGATGGTGATCTCCTGCACGTTGGAGCGGCATTCGATGGTGACCACTTCAATGGCGGCTCGAAATTGAGCGACGAATTCTTCCCGGCGCATGGGCGCACGGTTCGGAGTGAGAAAGACGACGTCGTGGGTCAAGAAGTTGAGTAGTGCCGTGAGGTCTCCGGCAGTGGAGGCTTCGGACCATGCGTCGATGACGGCGCGGATTTGTTGTTCGTCCGGTTGCTGGCTCATTCTTTCGTCGTGGCCTTCTCGAGGGCTTTGAGAACGATGTCCTTGGTTAGGAGCTCAGGGAGCACGTCGGGCGTGGAGTTGACGGGCGCGGGATAGATGACGTAGGTGGGGACTCCGCTGCGGTGGACGGAGGCAAGCTGTTGCGTGATGGCGGGGTCGTATTGGGTCCAGTCGGCACGTAGGAGAGTCACGTTGTTCTTACTGAACTGGTGCTGTACGTCCGCGGATTTGAGGACGAGGCGTTCATTGACCTGGCAACTGAGGCACCAGGCGGCGGTGAAGTCGATGAAGACGGGATGGCCGGCGGCTCGCGCCTGGTCGAGGGCTTGCTGCGAGTACGGGGTCCAGGCGAGGTTGGTGTCTTTGGGCTGGTAGAGCGGGATGGCGAGACCAAGAGCGGCGATGACGATGGCAGCGATGGTGCTGGACCAACGTGCGGGCCATTTGCCGAGGACCCATCCAGCGACTGCGAGCATCAGGAAGCAACCGAGCAGGAGAGAGATGCGGTAGATGTCCTGATTGCTGGTGGCGCCTCCTGAGAAGAGCGAGCCGTAGACGTAGGTCAGCCAGATGACCGTCGCGAAGAAGATGACGGCTGTAACTTGCTTGAAGACTTCCATCCATGCGCCGGGGCGAGGGAGGAGGCGTGTCCATGCAGGCTGGAAGCTGAGAAGAAGGTACGGTGCGGCGAGGCCGAGTCCCAGTGCGGTAAAGACAGCGAAGGTAATGATTGCAGGTTGCGCGAGGGCGAAGCCGATGGCTGCTCCCATGAGCGGTGCGGTGCAGGGCGTGGCGACGACGGTGGCGAGGACTCCGGTGAAGAAGCTGCCGGTGTAGCCCTGTTTTTTGGCGAGGTCTCCGCCTGCGCTCGTTAGCGAGAGGCCTATGTCGAAGAGACCTGCGAGCGAGAGGGCAAAGAAGAAGATAGCCGCAGCGAGGAAGGTGAGGAAGATCGGAGATTGAAGCTGGAAGCCCCATCCTGCCTGGCTGCCGCCGGCGCGGAGAATGAGCAGGGCCCCGACGATGGCCCAGAAGGAGACGAGGATCCCGAGGGTGTAGACGAGGCCGTGGCTGCGAAGGTGTTTGCGTTCCTGACCGGAGGATTGAAGGAGTGCGAGGCCTTTGAGAAACAGAACCGGGAAGACGCACGGCATCAGGTTGAGGATGATGCCACCGAGGAAAGCAAGGCCAATTGCGGTAAGGGTGGTGACGCTGCCGGTTGAGGTTCCGGGAGCATTTCCCTGCGGTGCGGGCGCAATCTCGCCGGGGACAACCGGGGTTGTGACCTCATAGGCCACGGAGTCGGAAAGTTTGAAGACTCCGTGCAGAGTTGCGGGGAGGGTCTTCAACTCTTCAGCGCGACGGACTCGGAGACGGACGCCGTCGGAGAGCGACTCGATTGGCTGGGGAGCGGCGTTGGCAATCTGCTCTTCGTCGAAGGGATAGAACTCAGCATTGGTCTCGCGCTTGCCGTCGGTCAGGGTGAGGACGAAGTCGGTCTTGCCTCCGGTAACGGTAAATTTCATGTCTGAAGGAAGAGGCTTAGGAATGAGGCTGAGGGCTTCGCCGAGAGCGCCAACGGATGGAACAGGGGACGCGTTGGGATCGACGGTAAGGTCGATGCCCAGGTGGGCTTTGCCGGGTATGCAGACCTCGCGGCAGACAAGCCAGCTGACTTTGGCGTCGAGGTGGATCGGACCCGATTTGACCGAGCTCGCAGCGGTGAGCTGAACTGGAAAGGCGACTTCGTCTTCGTAGCCGAAATCCATGAGCGGGCCCAGCGGAAGACGGCTGGGGATGGGAAATTGCATCGCACCGGTGGTGATGCCTTCGGGGAGGGTCCAGGTGATTTTTGGCGGTTCTCCGGAGTCGCCGGCATTGGTCCAGTAGACGTGCCAGTGCTCTTCGAGCGTAAGGACCAGGCCGACCTGGAGAGTACTGCCCGGAGCGATGGCAGGCCCCAGGGAGACGAGTTCGGCGGTGAGGTGTTGGGCTTTTACCGGCCCGGGGCCACCATCGCCGACAGCCTGAAGCTGGGCGTTCGCTGAAGTGTGGGAGAAGAAGACACAGACAAGGAACAGCAGCGCGGAGATAGGGCGAACGATTTTCATTCCATCTTCGATTGTATGGGTTGTAATTGGCTGTTTGTCACTGGGATGTCAGACGGCGATGCTCAACCATGATGCAGCGGTCCATGACGACATGGATGCCTCCGGCTTCGGCTTGCTTGGCGGCTTCCTGATTGACGATTCCTAACTGTACCCAGAGATTGGGAAGGCCTAGCTGGAGCATCTCGTCGACGATGGCTGGGATGAATTTGGGGAGGCGGAAGACGTTGACGACGTCGGGCTTAATAGGCAAGTCGGAGAGGGTTGGATAGGATTTTTCGCCGAGGGTTTCCAGGATGGAAGGGTTGACGGGATAGATCTTGTATCCGTGCTGCTGCATGTACTTGGAGACGTAGTGGCTCGGTTTGGAGGGGACTTCGGAGAGGCCGATGACCGCGATGGTGCGCGAGGTATCTGCGGATGAGCCGCCGAGCATGGAGCGGATGAGTTCGGGTTCGTTCATCTCTTAGCCTGTTAGTTTACTTCTGCCATGCGCCTAGAAGACGGCGGAGGACGATGAATTCGCCGAGGTGATGGGAGTTGTGGTCGGCCAGAAGAAGGGCCTCGCGAAGAAGATTCTGGCCGTCACCCCAGCGGAAGGGCTTGTAAAGGTCGGCAGTGGGTTTTTCGATGAGAGCGATGAAGTGCTTCATGTCACGCTGAATGGCGGCGATCGAGTGATCCCAAGCTTGGGCTAGGGGTGGCTGATGGGACTCGGGCCAGTAGGCGTCCGGCCACTTCATGGGATGGTAGTCGCCGGTTGGCGGCGCGGAAAAATCGAGGATGTCGCGCTGAGCGATGCGGATGTGCTCGAGAAGCTGCCACGCTGAGTAAGGAAGGTTTGCGGGAACCGCACCACGCAGATCAACGGGAAAATCTCTGACGGCATCGTCGAAGGTGGCATGGGCCTGACCGCCTTCGAGAAGAGCGACAAGTTGCTTGCGTAATGGGGCCTGCTCGTCTTTTGCCGTTTCAGCCTTGTCGGCCCTGGTTGCGCTCATTCCGGGATTACCTCCGTTGCTTACCTTCACTTGGATGCGGCCAATGGAGCAGGGTTACAGAGATTTGCGAGCGATGACGATAGTAAGTGGCGGAAAGGTCGTGATGAAGCTGCCGCGCTTCTTTTCGACAATGAGGCCCGCTTTGCGGAATTCGTCGGCGTACTCGCCGCTGCGCTTGTAGTCGGAGATGAGGGCGACGCCCCCGGGTTTGAGGACACGGACGATCTGCTGAAGCGCTTTCGAGCGAGTTGGCCCATCGTAGATGTTGTGGAGGCAGAGATTGGAGAGGATGACGTCAAAGGTGGCGTCGGGAAACGGCATCTCCTGTGCCGGTTGGCTGACGAGGGTGCAGATGGAAGAGACTCCTTCGAGGTCCAGGTTGTGTTGTGTGGCTGTGGCGGAGTTTCCACCCATATCGATGTTCGACCAGACATCGATTCCTGTGGCATGACCTTTGCCGGAGAGAGCGGCTATGCGTTTGGCCGCCCCTGCGAGTAAGAGGCCTCGACCGCAGCCCACGTCGAGTACGTTTTCGTCGCCACGCCAGTCATGTTGGCTGAGCATGAAGTCGCGGTGGCGAAATTTGCCGACCTTGACGTAGAGGAGAAAGAGGAGGCCTTCCGCGATGAGGAAACCTGCGGGCCAGTAAAACGAGCGAGTGATAAGTGAGACGGGACCGAGATGGAGCGGGGATGGGGCAAAGATAGCGACAAGTAAAAACAGGGCGCCGAAGAGAAAGAGATTGCGCATGACGGCTGGTGCGTCTACGCCGTAATCAAGTTGTTGGGCTGAGGTGGTCACCAGGCGGCTCCTGTCGTTGCTTGAGATCAAGCATCCCAGAGGTTGCGCCGGAAGAACAGTGTTGACCGTCAAAGAGCAGGGATGACGATTGTCACCCTGCTTTTTTAGTTTGGTTTAAGTCGCGGATCAAAGAAAGGTTTAGTGATTCGTGCCAGACGTCTCGAGGATCTGAGAGTTGCCTGATGTCTGGGTGGCTGGCGGCTGCTCCTCTGATGTTGCCTCTGAAGCAGCGGCGGGCTGTCTGCGATCACTGTAGCGACGATTGTGAGTAGGATTGGAGCCGTCGGAGCGCCGCTGCCGGCGGTCGATTACGAACTTCTTCTTGAACATCTCGTCCTTAAATTGAGCGAACGCGATTACTAAGATACAAACGGTTGGAATCGCGAAAAGCCACAAAACACCGTGATTCATATTGAACCTTTCCCTGAGGGTTTCTCTGCACTACCGCTCTGGACAGCGCATGGATTGCCACGGGATCAGAATGACACTGGTGGTTTTCTGAACCTATCCCCCGTTTGGGTCAGGCCCTTTCTTTTGAACACTCTCGGGGACTGCGAACAGTTTGGGCCGTGGCTCGACGCACCCTCGAACCTGGGCTCATCTTCCAAATTTAGGCGCCGAAATGACCTCGATTCAGGCTGGTTGATCTCTAACTCAGATCGTCGTCTGCGATCTCCGCCGGGAAGTTTCCCTCGCGTCGCATGCGCAGGTAACCGCGGATGAAGGGTTCGAGGTCGCCATCGAGAACCTTATCGACATCCCCTACTTCGACACGGGTACGGAGGTCTTTGGCCATCCGGTAAGGCTGCAGGACGTAGCTGCGGATCTGCGAGCCGAACTTGATGTCGAGCTTCGAGTCTTCGAGCTTTTTACTGACGGCCTTTTTCTTCTCCAACTCATACTCGTAGAGGCGGGAACGGAGCAACTTCATCGCCTTCTCTTTGTTCTTGTGCTGCGAGCGCTCGTTCTGGCACCCCGCGACGATGCCGGTGGGGATATGGGTAATGCGGACGGCAGAGTCGGTTGTGTTGACATGCTGGCCGCCCTTCCCGCCGGAGCGGTAGGTGTCGATGCGCAGGTCTTCGGGCTTGATATCGATGACAATGGTGTCGTCGATCTCGGGCGAGACGAAGACGCTGGCAAAGCTGGTGTGGCGGCGCTTGGCGGAGTCAAAGGGCGAGATGCGGACGAGGCGATGGACGCCGGTTTCGCCGTTGAGCAGGCCGAAGGCGAAGTCGCCAGAGATCGTGAAGGTTGCGGATTTGATGCCGGCCTCGTCGCCATCCTGAATTTCGTTGATTTCGACCTTGAAGTTCTGACGCTCGGCCCAGCGGATGTACATGCGCATAAGCATCTCGGCCCAGTCCTGGCTTTCGGTGCCGCCTGCGCCGGGATGAACGACGACGATGGCGTTGAGCGGATCGGTCTCTTCGGAGAGCATCGTCTTGGACTCGAGCTTGTCGGCGAAATCGACCAGCGCGGGGATCTCGCGGGCAAGGTCGGGCTCGGTGTTTTCGCCTTCGCGTGCGAGTTCGAAGTAGGCCTCGATATCGTCGGAGCGGCGCGCTAGTTCCGAGTCGTCGGCCAGGAGAGTTTCGAGGCGTTTACGTTCGCGCATGAGCGGTTGCGAACGCGAGGCGTCGGCCCAGATGGTGGGGTCGGAGATCTTTTCTTCAATGGTAGCTAGATCGCGGCTGAGTCGGGCCGAGTCAAAGATACTCCCGCAGATCGCGGACTTTGTCGCGGACCGGGGAGTACGTGTATTCGAGATCACTGAGCATAAGTGTTTTTAGTTTACGGCAAGTTTCCGCTGAAGGCTCAGAGCAAGTGCGATTGCGGTTACAAGAGCACAGGCGTAGGCGAAGAGATCGCCGTGTGCGGCATAAAAGGTGAGGCCGTGTTCGTAGGCGAAGTGGACATGAATGCTGGTTCGCTGATGACGCGGCGCCGCTGAGGTGACCCGGCCGTATGGGTTAATGGCGGCGGTGACGCCAGTATTGGTGGCGCGGAGAATCCAGCGACGGTTTTCGATGGCACGCATCCGGACCATGTTGAGATGCTGCCATGCGGCGCTGGTGTCGCCATACCAGCCATCGTTGGAGATGTTGATGAGGACGTCGGCTCCCTGTTGGGTGAGTTGACGGATCTCGTCGCCGAAGATGGATTCATAACAGATGAAGACACCGTAGCTGTGGCCACCAGTGGTGAAGACGGTGCGGTCTTTTCCGGGCTCGAAGGTGCCGACTTCGTTCAGCAGGTTTTTTGCGAAGGAGAAGAGTTCTTTGTAAGGCACATATTCGCCGAATGGGACAAGATGCATCTTGTCGTAGTGACCAGCGAACGAGCCCTCGGGATTGACGAAAGAAGCGCGATTGTAGAGTGTGTAACCGGATCTTGACGTGGGGTTTGGTTCGAGGCCGGTGTTGCCTACGATGACAGGGGCGTTGGCTGTGCGAGCCAGGGCGGACATGGAGGAACTAAACTGCTGGTCAAGGTCTTCGAAGGGTGCGGGAGACTCAGGCCAGACGATGAGGTCAGTCGGGGTTGATTGTCGCGGGCCAGCGTCACTTCCGCCAGAGAGATCCTGCTGGCGGATGAGATAGACAGAAGGCGTGTCCGATAGCTCAGGAATGCCTAGGTAATACCTTGGCGAGGGATAGCGGCTGAGATAGGAGAAGGATTCGAGAAACTGCTGCGTTGTGGGTTGGGGGCCGGCGTTAGCCGCGCCTACTTCAAGATTTTCCTGAACCAGGGTCGCCGTCGCTGTCGTGGGAGAGGCTTTGGGATTTGCGATCAGGCGCAGGCCTACGACGTAAACGACGATGATGGCAACTCCTACGATGGTCAGAAGAGGCCGTGTAAAACGGTGTTCGCGGAGTCGAATGCGAATGAGCCAGAGAGCATTGACTCCGGCAACGATGAAGGACAAACCATAGGCTCCAGTGATGGGAGCGAGACGGGTGAGTAATGGGCTATCCACCTGAGCGATGCCTAGCAGATCCCACGGCAGGCCGGTGATACGCGCGCGCGCAAGTTCTACCGCCACCCAGACGAATGGAACGAATATAAGTGCTATTTGACGGCCAAAGCGTCTGTAGAAGACGGCAAATAAGACGCCAAAGAGCGCGTGATAGAGGCCTAGATAGAGACAAAACAGGATAAGAATTCCGGCTGCGATAGGTTTGGCCAGACCGCCGTAGAGATACATCGTCTGGTAGATCCAGTAACAGTTGCCCAGATACCAGAGGATGCCGCAGAAGTAACTAAGCAGAGCTGCCTGTCGGAGGGTAAGTGGATTCTTCGTCTTATTGTTAGCCAGAAGCGCCCACAAAAGTGGAACCAGCGCGACCCAGCAAAAGACCGTGCGCCAGAGCAGCACAGGCCCTGCGATGGGGAAAGGCAATATCTGAAGAACTGCAGAGAGAGCAGCGAGGGCCCAAAGCCGAGGGGGAATTCGTCGCATCGCGTTTGAAGTCTAACATTCTGGTATTTCACGGCTACAATAGAGAGCGATGAATGCGCTGGCCCATCTATTGGCGAAGATTCTAGTCCCGCTGTTTTTTGTTGGGATGACGGGTTCCCTGTTCGTTGTAGTTTTCACTGTCATTCGAGATTTACGACAGGTATGGTCGAATAAAGATGAGCGAGGTACTGACCTGTGATCTTTACCCCAATTTTGAGAGCGGGAGTTTAGGCTGAGGCTATAGTTGTGGGGTATTCGCTCGACGGTGGCATAGGCAACGTTTTTAGATAATGGGCTTTTCCAAACCAACTCTCACTCCGCCGCAGTCCAGCCGTGTACGCCTTGTCGTGGCGTCTTCGGTGATGCTGACATTTATCTCTTTCTGGCGTGCCGCCGCGATCGTTCTCAACGATCTTGGCTCCTCGGCCTTCTATGCTGGAGGTCTCGCAGAAGAAGCTGTGGGAAAAGCAGCGCCGTGGCTCATCCTTGGCGTTGTCGTTTTTTCTTACGCGGTGCGAGCTGTTTACGTTGAAAGTTGCTCCATGTTTACCAGGGGCGGCGTCTACCGCATTGTGAAAGAAGCGCTGGGTGGCACCTTCGCAAAGGTCAGCGTCTCTGCACTGATGTTTGACTATGTGCTCACAGGTCCGATCTCCGGCGTCTCCGCCGGTCATTACATCGTGGGGATGATGAATGATCTGGGCGAGATATTCGCGGCGAGATTTCATTGGGCTGTAGTGCCTCATCTAAGGCCGGATATTGCTTCTGCCTTGATTGCTGTCGCAATTACGGCCTATTTCTGGTGGCAGAACACCAAGGGCATCGAAGAGTCGAGCGAAAAAGCTCTCGACATTATGAAGATTACGACGGTGATGGTTGTGATTCTTCTGGGATGGGGAATTTTTACCGTTGTTCATCGCGGCGCGATTCTGCCTCCGCTGCCGATTCCCTCCAATCTACACTTCAGCCCTGACGCGTTGGGATTCTTGAAGGGAACGCCGTTTGCCGCATCGCTCGGCCTGTTCGGCGTATTGATGGCCTTTGGCCATTCCGTGCTGGCGATGAGCGGTGAAGAATCCCTGGCGCAGGTGAACCGTGAGATCGAACATCCGAAGCTGAAGAACCTGAAGCGCGCCGCGTTGGTCATCGCGATCTATAGCTTCATGTTTACCGGCGTTTGCACGCTGCTCGCCGTAATGATTATTCCGGACAACGTTCGCGTTCATGTTTATCGGGACAATCTGATTGCCGGCATGGCGATGAATATGGCCGGACCGCAGATCTTGAAACTCGTCTTTCGCTTCTTTGTGGTGACTGTCGGTTTTCTGATTCTTGGCGGAGCCGTCAATACAGCGATCGTAGGTTCGACCGGCGTTCTAATGCGGATCGCTGAGGACGGAGTTCTTACAGATTGGTTCCGCAAGCCACAACGCAAGTACGGGACGAGTTACCGGATTATCAATCTCGTAGCCGGAATGCAGTTACTGGTTATCGTTCTGACTCACGGCAATGTACTTGTCATAGGCGAGGCATACGCGTTCGGCGTTATCTGGAGTTTCACCTTCAATGCGCTGGCTATGCTTGTTCTGCGTTGGAAGTTTCGCGGCGAACGAGGGTCGAAGGTTCCACTTAACCTGCGCATAGGTAAAACCGAGATACCAATTGGATTGATTTCAGTATTTTTGGCTTTGTTCACCACGGCAGTAGTGAATTTATTTACAAAGTCAGTAGCCACAATAAGTGGCATTATTTTTGCGGCGATATTTTTTCTACTCTTTACGTTGTCAGAAAGAGTTAACAAACGGCGCCACGACCTTACTGCAAGACAGATGAAGGAGCACTTCCAACTTGAGCATCAGGACAACGTAGGGCGTGAGGCATTGGAGATACGTCCAGGGGCTGTGGTCGTAACAATGCGTGACTCTGCAGCTCCTTATGCGTTAAAGTGGGCTCTAACGCATACGAATACCGATGATCAGGATCTTGTCGTCTTAGCCGCGCGGATGATGGGAGCCGGCGGCCCTGAGTATGTCTCCGCTTCCGAACAGTTATTCAGTGAGCACGAACAAATGCTCTTTACCAAGGCTGTTTCGGTCGCCGAGAGCTTTGGAAAGCACATTTCCTTACTGGTAGTTCCCGCAGGTGACATCTTTGCTGCATTGGTGCAGACTGCTAACTCGCTTGACGCTGCGGCTGTTGTTTCCGGACTGTCGACGAAGCTTACGGCAGAAGAGCAGGCTTATCATGTTGGTCAGGCATGGGAGGCATTGCCTGAACCTAAACGACAGTTTACGTTTTACATCGTGAAACCGGATGGCGGGCATCTCAACTTCCATATCGGGCCCCATGCACCGGCGATTGAACCGCATGAGGTACAGCTTGTGCATCGCCTTTGGCTTGATCTGCGTAGAGATCCAAATATGCAGAACTTACATCACAGCGACATTCTTTCCTATGCATTAACCCGCATGGCGAGTGAGTTTGCTCACGACAGAGAAGCTACTCTGAAAGATTTGCAGGAGTGTATTGAGAAGGGTCACCCTCGCCATGGACTAGGCGGGTTGCGTTTTGAGGAGTTGGATGAGATTGGTCCGGGATACGCAAGTGTTACCTCAAGATCGGAACCCAAGAAGCGCGATGAGACTACTTCGACTCATGAAAAATAATATGAGTTAGTTTGCATCATGTTAGTTCCTTCTGTATCGTCATTGCGTGGAGTTAAAATTTCAGCAATAGCTGGCGAAGAGTATCTGGATCTACTGCGCCAACTGGAGGCAATACGTGGAAGTAAAACGCATCCTTGACGAAATAGATGCCCAGATTTCAAAGTTGCAGCAGGCACGTGCGCTGCTCGCTGGGACCACTGCACCCGCAGGCCGAGGCCGGCCTAAGGGCAGCAAGAGTGCTGCTGCAGCACCTTCAGCAGCCCCTCGCAAACGCAAGCTGAGCGCCGAGGGACGCAGGCGCATCGCTGAAGCCATGAAGAAGCGCTGGGCCGAACGGCGTAAGCAGAATGCTAAGAACTAAGTCATGGAACTTATATGAAAAAGGTAAAGTCCCTCAAAATCTGAGGGACTTTATCTTTTTCCAGGTCATTTATTCGGCTAGCGGACAGTTGATGCTTCACCGAGTGATGATAACTTCCCGAAGGCTATCTTTTGCGAGAAAGAATCTGTAATTACTGAACCCGCTTAGCATATTTTCAATCTTGCGGTTGTTATAGACATTCAGAATGGGATAGTTCCCGGCCCGTTGCATCTCCACAACATCGGTATCGGTGAGGTGGTATCGGCAGAAAACGGTATCCGGGCTCGATGCCTGGTGGAAGAAAGCAAGCATGAGACCTCCTGGCTGCAAGACCTCGTGTATCCGCGACAGGACGGGCCCCACGAGAGGCTCGGGTAGATAGTCAGCAGTATCCCAGAGTATGACCACATCGAACATCCGACCGGAGAAGCTGAGATTGCTTTCGAGGAATTTGTCTACGGCAAAGGTGGGCTCAGTTCCTGCTTCACCGGGCACGAGCCACTCTGGTTTGGAGGCTTCTTCCACTACATTCGCCATGTAGATGCTGTGACCGAGGCTGGTAATGTAGTTGATATTCGTGGAAGATGTAGGTCCGATGTCGAGAATGCGCAGAGCTTCCTGCGTTCTCAGATATTTCATTAGCTCATTCCATCCACTCGAATGACGAGGCACACGACCGGTATTTCCGCTGCGAGCAGTACCGGTTTCGCCACTCCCGAAAAGGTTGCGCATAAGTCCGCTTCCCTTTCTGACCTAAGCCGTGGGTTGAGGGAACAAAGGTTCGTTCGGCTGAGCTTGTGCGGGCTTGGATGCTGCGGGACCGGCAGCAGAAGATGAAGCTTTCGCTTGCGACTCAACCTTAAGTTCGACACGCCCGGTCAGAACCGCGCTCTCCTCGATCGAAAGTCTCCCGGCAAGGATATCTCCTTTGACCTGCGCGGACTGACGCAGTTCGACGCGGCCAGAGGCGTGGACGTTGCCCGTAAGATGTCCAAAGATGATGGCGTCGCGAACGCTAAGATCAGCTTGAACTCGCGCGTTTGGGCCGATGGTGAGGCGGCTCTCGGGCAGGGTAACAGTTCCCTCGACATCTCCGTCGATGTAAAGATCTTCACTTCCGGAGAGCTCTCCCCGAATGACGACCGACTTACCGATGACGGTGGAACCTTCGGCTGGCTTCATAGATTTTTTTCTTCTCCCTTGTGTCCTGCTGTCGTTCGTACACCTTGCCCGAACTATACGCAAGCTCATGCGCTGAGGCAACCTGTCCAAACTTTGGCCCGGAATCGCCGTCTTACGTAAGATGAGAAGAATGGGCAATCAAGGTAAGAGAGGTGCGGGTTGGTAACAATGGCAGTGGGTGTGCCCGGCCCTGATATCTTCAGTGCATTCCGCACCAGGACGGTTTCGGTCCGTGGAAGATTTTGCGAACGGATCGCTGCTCTTGCCGTGTTGTTTGCTATATCAATTCCCTGCGTCAGGGCTCAGAGCTCCGACTCGCAGGATGCGGCCGGCGCGCCAGCGCCAGATCCGCGTTCCATCGTGGTCGATGCGGCGGCGAACGAGTTAATTGCGCTCCACCACAAGGACTCGTATCTTCGTTATCGAATGGAGACCGTCAACGAAAGAGGAACTCAGGTTCGCGATGTGATCGAGAGCAAGGACGGAACAGTCGCTCGCCTGATCCTGAAGGAAGGAAAGCCGCTCACTGCGGAACAGGATCAAGCGGAGCGGCAGCGTTTGAATGACATCATTGCTTCACCCGCGGCCTATGCCAAACACGTAAAAAACAGCGAATCCGAAAAGAAGATGGCGGACCAGTTGGTGCCACTGATGGCCGACGCAATGATCAACACGTACACGCCGGGTCAGCCGCAGTCTGGCAGAAACGGCGGAGCGCGCGAGATTGTCCTGGATTACAAGCCGAATCCCAAATGGGTTCCGCCCACCACCGAGGCCCAGGCGCTGACCGGCTTGGAAGGAAGGGTCTGGATCGATGCCAAAACCCATTACGTCGTCCGGATGGAAGGGACCATCGCTCACAGCGTGAACTTCGGCTGGGGAATGCTGGCTCACATCTATCCCGGGGGTAAGCTGGAGATGAACCAGACCAATGTTGGCGGCGATCGCTGGATCTTCACAGATTTTTCCATGCAGTTAATCGTGCGCGCCCTGATGGTCAAGAGGCTGGACATCCACTCCAGCGCAAAAACGAGCAACGTTCAGACGATTGGCCCGATGAGTTATCAGGACGCGATTCGTCTCCTGCTGGCAACGCCGCTTCCGGATCGATAATGATCATGCCGTGACACGCGCCTTCGCGTTCAGCGTTTGCCGGCGAACGGTGAGTGCTTCGATACGGTCGCGTTGTACTTCGAAGCCACGCCCGACAGCGGTCGGCACAACGATCTCTCCCTTCGCGCTGACGGTAACGGCTGGTTCGATGATGTCCTGAGTCCAGTAACGGCTGGAGGCGGAGACGTCGCCCGGAAGTGAGAAGTTCGGCAGCGACGAAAGTGCGATATTGTGGGAGCGGCCGATACCTGTTTCGAGCATTCCTCCACACCAAACGGGAATGCCGCGCTCTTCGGCAGCATTGTGGACGGCGATGGCTTCGCTGAAGCCACCGACGCGGCCAACCTTGATGTTGATGATGCGGCAGGACTCCATATCAATCGCGGCAAGGGCATCGCGCCGGTTGCGGATTGATTCATCAAGACAGATTGGGGTCTTGAGGCGTTTCTGCAGCATGGAGTGGAAGTAAAAATCGTCGTACCAGAGCGGCTGCTCGATCATCAGCAGGTTGAACTCGTCCCAATCGGCGATACGATCGAGGTCTTTCATCCGGTAGGCCGAGTTGGCGTCGCAGCTCAGAGTGATGTCGGGCCACCTGTTACGCACTGTTTCGAAGATCTTGGTGTCCCAGCCGGGCTTGCACTTCAGCTTGATGCGTTGGTACCCAGCGGCCAGTTCTGTGGCAATCCTTTTCATCAGCTGCGCCGGCGTGGGTTGGATACCGATCGAGACGCCACACGGAATGATGGCGCGGGTTCCGCCGAGAAGTTCAGCCAGAGAGATACGCTCGACCTGCGCTTCCAGATCCCACACGGCGTTCTCGAGAGCAGCTTTGGCCATTCGATGGCCGCGCACCTGCCGGAAGATCTCCGGACAGCTTCCACCCCGTTCTACATTGGCTTCCAGCAGGCTGGGGCCGAGTTCGTTCTCGATCATCAGCCAGGCAGTGTCGATAGTCTCGTCGCTGAAGTACGGATGCTCCCCCGCGACACACTCGCCCCAGGCTGTGAGACCCTCGGACTCAAGTTCTACCAAAAGGATGCGACGGGCTAAGGTGAGGCCGAAGCTGGTCTCGAACGGATGAGCCAGCGGCATGTTGATCTCGCGCATGTGAATCGCGTCGATATTGAGCATTTCTGTTCCTGTCCTTCCAATTCTGGGAGCTGAAGTAGCGATAAGGTCTGCAGTCGATTTCTCTCTCTGCTCGTTTTCAGATTGCTTCTACCACGTTGCTATTTGTCAGGAAGTTTCTTTCCAATGGCCGAGAAGAAAACTGCCATTGCCTTCTGCATCGCGTTCGTAGCCGATGACAGCGAGACCACGGCGGAACGTCGATTCCAGCGCCTTCCGGTTTCTACTCTGTACTGCGAGCGCGAGGCTTCGTTGCTGAGCATCCTGCTTCCACTGGTAGATGGTGTGCGGGACGGTAACGCGTTGGACAACTTCGGTTGGCTGGGCTTCACCACGGAGTATACTCGTCACTCGCTCGGAGCGCAGCCACCACTCCGCGTATAGCCTATCCGTAGGCAGACCTCCCTGCAATGGGGATGAGGAGGGGCCGTAAAAGTCAGGCTGGTAACGTCGAACGATGACGCCCAACCGGGCGATGTTCAGATGTGCGTTGCGGATCTCGAGCGGATCGAAGGTCCACTCCATCAGATGAAAGCCTCGGGCAATCGCGTCATCGCGCTGCGCGAGTTTCAGCCGGCGTCCGGTGCCGCTGTTGCGGTATTGGGGCAATACCGCCAGCATGTGTGAGTGGAGATAGGGTTTACCGTCTCGATAGCCGGGCAAAGACATGGCGAAACCAATGATGGCGTCCCCGTCGAAGGCTCCGATAACCTGGCCGCCAATCCGCGAAGCCACCATAAAGACACGCCGTGGAATCACATCCCCGTCGCTGTAACCCCAGACCTGAAGCTGGAGGACGACACAGCGCTCAAAGTCTTCCAGCGTGGTCAAAGGTTGAATGTGGATTGCTGTCTGGATGCTTGCGTTCATGGCCCTGCTGTCTCGCTGGCGGCGTTCTTCGCCTGGTTCCATAGTAAGTCGAGCTCGGACGGCGTGGAGGCAGCCAGAGCGTCTCTACCGCCTGCAACCGTCTCCATCACCGCAAAGCGCCGACGAAATTTGGCATTGGCGCAACGGAGAGCGGACTCCGGATCGACCTTGAGATGCCGGGCCAGATTCACAACGGTAAAAAGCAGGTCTCCCAACTCTTCTTCGATGGCAGTCTTAGGGTGGCCTTCAGGAGTCTCCATGACCTCCGCCTTGAGCTCGCCGATCTCCTCATTGAGCTTCTCAAAGAGTCCATCCGTGTCCGGCCAATCGAACCCAACCTTTGCCGCGCAGGAGCCAAGTTTGCCCGCCTCCATCACAGCCGGCATGGTACGGGGAATATCATCCAGCATCGAAGCGTGAGCTTTTGTGGATGCTTCCTTTTCCGATTGCTTGATCTGTTCCCAGTTTCGCAGTACAGCGCCAGCATCCGAGGCCACGGCGTCGCCAAAGATATGGGGATGGCGGCGAACCAGCTTGGCGTTGAGATTGGCAGCTACATCCTGAATATTGAAGTAACCCGCCTCAGAGGCCATCTGGGCATAGAAGAGCACCTGAAGAAAGAGATCGCCCAACTCATCCTTCAGATCAGGCCACGCGCGGCGCTCGATTGCGTCGAAGACCTCGTAGGTCTCCTCCAGAGTGTGGCGTTTGATGGAGTCGAAGGTTTGCTCGCGATCCCACGGACATCCACCCGGCCCTCGAAGACGCACCATAATCGCAACTGCTTCAGCGAGAGGATCTCCTGGAGCGTTTTCATTCTCTGTTTGGTCCGTTGCAGGCGGGGCCATACCTTCACTTTACCTGAAGAGTTTAGGTTTTCGGGTCGTGCCGGATGCATTATGCTGGCAACGTATGGCTTCCGATCCCGTGGCGAATTCGAAACCGAAGCAACGCAGAAGCCGGTGGGTTCTTCTGCTCCTGCTTCCTTACGTCGGGCTTTGTTTTCCTCAGATTTATATGCGCTCTACGCCGACGCTGTGGGGCTTTCCTTTTTTCTACTGGTACCAGTTTGCCTGGGTCATCACCGCCTCGGCTTTGCTGGCGATCGTCTATCGCAAGTTGAAGACTTAGCAAAGCTCAACTGAGAAAAGGTCGGCTGGCAGGTCTTGTCCATGCTGCCCTGCCGCCCCGGGGAGAGAAGATGCAACGCGGCGGCAGCATACCGCCGAGTTGCATGAAGGATGGGCTATCGTGCGTGGTTTGTGTTGCGGAGACTCAAACCTCTTTGAACCGGACAGCCGTTGGTTACTGTGCCAATTGCGGCTTTGCTCCGGTTGACGATGCCGTCGTGGGCTGGTCGCCCAGGTTGGACATCAGCTTGATCTCTACCCGGCGATTCTTGGCGCGTCCAGCAGAAGTGGTGTTGCTGGCCACTTCCTGGTCTTTGCCGATTCCGACGAGATAGAACTTGTGCGGAGGAATGTCGTACTTACTCTGAAGATAGTTCGCGACAGCATCGGCTCGGCGCTGGCTAAGCTGGTAGTTGTACTGCGCATCCCCAACAGAGTCGGTTCCGCCAGTCAAAGTAAGAATGTAGCCGCGCGCTTTGGTCAAGTTCGCAGCGAAGTCGTCGAGCTGCGCTTTGTCCGATGCCGTGAGCACGTATTTGTCGAAGGCGAACGTAACGCTGACGTCGGAGAGTTGCTTGTAGTTATCAAGGTTTGCCACCACACCGTTTAGGGTGTCAACGCGGTTGTAAGCATCCTGTGCGGCCTTATTGGCAGCGTCCGCGGACTGGCCGGCAGCAAGGGCGTGCTGATCGGCAGTGTTCGCCGCGCTCTGGGCGCCTGCGATTCCGGTCTTGGCCCGCTCGTCGGTATCCACGATGGCGCGATGATCGGCAGCGGTCTTGCTGTCGAGTTCATTGGTCTGTTGGATGATGGGGGACGTCTGGGAACGA
The DNA here is from genome assembly GCA_963815485.1 of uncultured Acidobacteriaceae bacterium. Lineage (GTDB taxonomy): Bacteria > Acidobacteriota > Terriglobia > Terriglobales > Acidobacteriaceae > Edaphobacter. The sequence goes on from CAWFGQ010000001.1 coordinate 200,344, forward strand.
ACGTAATTCTTGGTCGAGCAACCGACGGTAAATGTCACAACAAAAGCACTGGCTATTGCAAGAGTGGAGGCAGATTTGATTTTCTTTATTTGATTGGGGCTCATCGATTCATTCTCCCTGGTTAGAAGTACAGCAACATAGGAGTCCAAGCAATCGGGATGCCAAATTTGATTTTAATGTAACCTGATTATTTTCAATATTTTACCAACGCTGTCCAGCGACTCCCGCCTTGCGTAAAGAGGCCATCGCCGGGAACTTTTGAATAGGTAACGCGTCAAATCTACCGGGCAAGAGTTTGCACACAGGGTGCACGTCTACACTGCGAATGCAGGCCTTTTTGCAACTACATGGACCTTCTCCAGAAAATTCGGACCCTCCCGACGCAGCCGGGCTGTTACCTCTACAAAAACGCCGAAGGAGAGGTGATCTACGTCGGGAAAGCGAAGAACCTTCGCGCACGGGTGCGTTCGTATTTTTTAGTGGCGTCGCAGGCCAATGCCAAGACCGGATCACTGATGCGCGAGGCCGTGGATGTCGAGTACATCACGGTTGCCAATGAGCATGAGGCCCTGGCCCTCGAAAATAACCTGATCAAACAGAAAAAGCCGCGCTTCAACATCCTCTTACGCGACGACAAGACGTATCCGTATGTGAAACTCACGGTCGGCGACCGCTACCCGAAAGTCTTCGTGACACGCAGGCTCCGCAAAGACGGAAGCGTGTACTACGGACCGTATTTTCCCGGCAATCTGGCCTATCGCGTGGTCGATCTGATCCACCGGACTTTTCTGATTCCAAGCTGCAAAGTCGATCTGTCGCGTTATCATCCCCGCGCTTGCCTGCAGTACTACATCAAGCGCTGCCTCGGTCCTTGTGTCGAAGGACTGACAACGCCCGAGGCCTATCGCGAGAGCGTCCGCGACGTGCAGCTTTTTCTTGAAGGCAGGCCAAGCGAACTGGAGCACTCTCTCACGCAGCGCATGGAGGCTGCAGCGAAGGCTGAACAGTTTGAACTCGCGGCCCGGTTGCGGGACCAGATCGTGACCGTCCACCAGATGCAGGACAAGCAGCGCATCGCGACGACGGACAACGAAGATGCGGATGTCTTCGGCTATCACTACGAAAACGAGATGCTCGCCGTGAACCTCTTTCACATGCGCGGCGGCAAGATTGTTGACCGCCGCGACCTCTTCTGGGAGGAGTTGCCCGAATCGCTGCTGGATGCGGTGGTCGAAGCCGTCTATGAAGTGGATGAGTTGGAGGCGATCCCTCGAATAGAGCCTCATCCTGCCGCAACGGCACCTGAGATCGGTCAAGGTGTTCCAGTTGTGCAGCACACTGCTGTCTCCGAGCCGGGGGCGGCGTTCAGTCCCGCAGCGTTTTTCTCCGCACTGCTGAAGCAGATTTATCTCGATCAGAGTTACGTTCCACGATCGATTCTCGTTCCGGTCGAATTTCCTGATCGTGCCTTGTTGGCGGATATCTTGTCCGAGCGGACGGTAAGGCGCGTGGAGATTCTTGCCCCGCAACGCGGTGAAAAGCGTTCGCTCGTCGATCTCGTCTGCCAGAATGCCAAACAATCCTACGATCAGCGTTTTCGTGTGCTGCAGCCGGGAATGAAGGCCATCCAGGAAGCGTTACAGGATGCGCTGATGCTCGAGGAACTGCCGCGACGCATCGAGTGCTTTGATATCTCGCACATTCAGGGCGCAGAAACAGTCGCCTCCATGGTGGTATGGGAGGACGGTGCGATGAAGAAGTCTGACTATCGCAAGTTCCAGGTAAAGACCGTCTCCGGAGTCGACGACTTCGCGAGCATGCGCGAGGTGATCCACCGCCGTTACAAGCGCCTGCTCGACGAGAAGAAACCGTTCCCTTCCCTCATCCTGATTGACGGCGGACTGGGCCAGTTACATGCTGCATATTTGGCTTTGGAAGAGATCGGCGTAACGCTGCAGCCGCTTGCTTCGATTGCGAAGCGCGAGGAGATTATCTACGTCTATGGGCAGGAGAATGAGCCGATCGTGCTGGACAGACGTTCCCCGGTGCTTCACCTTGTCCAGAAGATTCGCGATGAGAGCCATCGCTTTGCGGTAACTTACCATCGCAAGCGGCGGCAGATGCGTGACCGGGATAGTGAGTTGCTGTCGATTCCCGGTGTGGGGCCGCGAACGCGCCAGAGATTGATCGAACACTTCGGCAGCATTCGCGGCATCCGGCAAGCCTCGCCTGATGCTCTCACCGCGGTCGTGAACGCTTCGACTGCGGAAAAGATTCGCAGCTACTTTGAGGCTGAAGACAAAGCCGTGCTGCCAGTCCTGCAGTAACCCGTCCGTGTTAATTTGAATCAATAGTTGCCATTGCTGGTCGGTACTGCGCCGCCAACCTTGAAGGTATTGCAGGCAGCGATCGTCCCCTGTTCCAGCCCGCGTCTGAACCATCCGACCCGTTGAGCCGATGTGCCGTGCGTGAAACTCTCGGGACTTAGCGCGCCTCGTTCCATCCGCTGTAAATGATCGTCACCGACGGCCGTCGCTGCTTGCAGACCGGCGTTGATGTCCGCGTCGTTCACTATCTTGCGTTGTTCTGTACCGTGGGCCCACACGCCGGCGAGGCAATCTGCCTGAAGTTCCAGGTCCACCGAGAGACGATTTCGCTCCGAGGGATTCTGCCCGGAAAGACGCTGTACCTGTTGTTCGATTCCAAGTATGTCTTGCACATGGTGTCCCAGTTCATGGGCGACGACATAAGCCTGTGCAAACTCCGCATTGCTTCCGCCGAGCCGTTTCAGTTCATTCCAGAAGCTGAGGTCGATATAAACTTTTTCGTCTGCCGGACAATAGAACGGCCCTGTCTGGGACTGAGCGGTACCGCAACCGGAGTAGGTGTAGTTGTCGTAAAGAACAACCTTCGCGGGTCGATAGGCCCGGCCGGTCTCCTTCGGCAGAAGCTTCTCCCATGTGCGCTGTACGTCACCGAAAGTCCACGAAACCAGCTCCGCAGGCCGGTCGGTTCCAGGCGCAACGGGCCCACTGCGGCCTCCGGGAGACATCGTCGCGGAGGGATGAGAAGCGACTGCTCCTCCGCCCCCCAGATAACGGCCAATGTAATTGCGCCCGGTTACGAGACTGATCACGAGCAGGATAAGGAATCCAACGAGCCCAAGACCGCCGCCGCTGAAGCCGCCGCCACCGGAACCGCGCCTGTCCTCCACATCGCTGCTAAGCCCACCCGGCGTCCAATCCATGAAGTGTTCCATTCGTGACGCTGGTGCCCGGGAAGAACACAGCGCTGACAGAGTCTGTGGAGTCGTTGTATCTCTATGCTACTCTCCGAGAACCGATGCAGAAACCCAAGTCCGAACTTCCCCGCGTTCTGAATGCTTCGCACGCGACCTCCATCGTCGCGGGCATCATCATCGGCAGCGGAATCTTTCTGGTGCCGCGCGAGATGATGGCTGAGGTAGGCTCATCGCTCGGGGTCTACGCAGTCTGGATCGTTGGCGGTCTGCTCTCGCTCTTCGGTGCGATGACGTATGCCGAGATTGCCGCCGCGCATCCACGCTATGGAGGCGAGTATGCCTTCCTTCGCGAGGCCTACGGTGATCTCGCGGCCTTTCTCTATATGTGGACACAGATCACGGTCTCCAAGCCCGCCTCGCTTGCGACCATCGCCGCTGGACTTGCGCGCGTTCTGGGAGCCTTCGCAATCTTCAGCTCCTTTTCGCAGCCGGCGTTCGCGTATTTGACGTGGGGCCAGATCTTTGCGATTGCGATGACCTGGCTGATCGCCGCCCTCAACATTGTCGGCACAAGAAAGGCCGCCAATGTGCAGCTTCTGCTGACGTGGCTCAAGGGCCTGCTGATTCTGGTGATCGCCGGCTTCTGCTTCGGAGCGGCTGGCCAGCACGGGACATGGCACAACTTTGCGACTGAGTTCGCAGGCGCGCGCGGAGGATTTTCAGGCTTCATGATCGCTCTGATCGCGGCGCTTTGGGCCTACGACGGATGGAGCGACGTTGTCACCATGGCCGGTGAGATCGAGCGGCCCCAACGCAGCATGCCGATTGCACTGGTGGGAGGCGTCGCCATCGTCGGCGCGCTCTACATGCTGACGAACGCGGCAATTCAATATGTCCTGCCCGCGGCGGCAATCGCCACCGCCGATAGGCCCGCAGCGGACGCAATGCGGCTCGTCGCAGGACAATGGGGCAATTCCCTGGTCTCGATCGGCATGGCTGTCAGCATCTGCGCGACCTTCGTCGGATCCTCGCTCTCCGGCGCCCGCGTTCCCTTCGCAGCCGCTCGTGACGGACTCTTCTTCAAGCAGTTGGCGCATGTGAGTCCACGATTTCATACGCCTTCGACAGCACTCATCCTGCAGGCGGTGATCAGTTCCATCCTTCTGCTTTTCATCGGCAGGTTTCAGGCGCTCTTCTCCCTGGCAATCTTCAGCGAGTGGTTCTTCTACGCCCTGACTGCCAGCACAATCTTCGTCTTCCGTCACCGGGAGCCGAGCGAAACCCGACCGTACAGCGTCTGGGGGTACCCTGTGTTGCCCGCGTTCTTCATCCTTGCCGCAGCCGTTCTGCTGGTCTTTTCTTTAAGGATCAGCCACGAAATTCGTTGACAGGCACAGGAATCATTCTGCTTGGCATTCCGTTGCATCTTCTGATGAGGAAGAAGCAGGCCGCCTAGCTGCGGTTCTGGATAACGCGTTCGTAGACGCGCTCATACTCCTTCGCAGGAGCGTTCCACGAAAAGTCCTGCGTCATCGCGCGCTTCATCATCGCCGTCCACTCTTCTTTGTTGCGGAAGGTTTGCAACGCACGATGCAGCGCATCCATCAACGCCGACGGACTGTATCCCCAGAACTTGAAGCCGTTGCCGCCACCGTTGTGCTGCTCATCAATGGTGTCTTCGAGTCCACCTGTGGCTCGCACTACCGGAATCGTCCCATACTTAAGGCTGTAGATCTGATTCAAGCCGCCCGGCTCGTAGCGTGACGGCATCAGGAAGATATCGGAGCCCGCCTCGATCTTGTGCGCCATCACGCTGTCGAATTTAACCTGCACCCGCACCTTCGCCGGATAACGATTGGCCGTCTCGACCAACAGTCGCTCGTAATATTCCTCACCATTGCCAAGAATGACGAGCACCATGTCTTCCCGGACAAGTTTTTCCATAATACCGACGATGAAATCGAAACCCTTTTGCGTGGCGAAGCGCGAGACCACGCCAATCACAGCGGTTTCATCATTGACGCCTTCAAATCCGAAGGCATGCAACAGATCGCGCCGGCACTCTTTCTTGCCTGCGAGATTTTCCGCCGAATAGTGCGCAGCAATGTTCGGGTCCGTCGCCGGATTCCACTCGTCGTAGTCAACGCCATTTAGAATGCCAAAGAGATCGCCGCTGCGCTGCCGTAGAATTCCCTCGAGCCCATTACCGAACTCCGAAGTCTGTATCTCCTGGGCATATCTGCGGCTCACAGTCGTAATCGCATCGGCATACACAATGCCGCCCTTTAGAAAATCCACCGTGTCATAGTGCTCGAGCTTATCGAAAGTGAACATATCCCACGGGAGCAGGAGTTTCTCAATCGTACGGGGCGGAAACCAACCCTGATAACCAGCGTTGTGAATCGTAAGCACCGCGGGCACACGACGGAATACCGGATCGAAGTAATAGGTTGAACGCAGCAGAACAGCAAGCATTGCAGACTGCCAGTCGTGCACATGAAAGATATCGGGTACGCCCATCACCTTGGTCGCTTCGATGACAGCGCGGCTGAACAAGCCGAAGCGCTCGGCATTGTCCGGGTAGTCTCCAGAAGGCGTCGCATAGAAGCTCTCGCGATCGAAGAGCTCCGGGCAATCGATGAAGTAAGTATGCACTCCCTCGTTTTTTCCTCCATCGAGGACGCGCACAAAACGGTTATAGGACGGGAACGGAATGGTTACGCTGGGAACAACGACCGAGGCATTCGGCGCTGCCTTGGCGACCTGCCGATAATATGGGATAAATACGCTGAGCTTGTGCCCAAATTTTGCAAGGGTGCGTGGGAGTGCACTGATGACGTCTGCCAATCCGCCAGTCTTGGCCCAGGGAGCACACTCCGATGCCGCGAATACGATATCCATGCCTTTTCCTTCCAACCAAACCGTTAGTCTATAAGAGTGTGCAACAAGTTCATTCGATACAGATGAAACAGAAGCCAAAACTCGGGCAGAATTTTCTGGTGGACGATGCTGCCCGCCACGCCATCGTCGACGCTCTTGGCGATATTAGCAAGCGAACCGTGATTGAGATTGGACCGGGTCATGGCGCCATCACAGAGATACTAGCCGGACGTTGCCAAAAACTGATCGCCCTGGAACTTGACCGCTCCCTCGCGGCCGAACTGACCTTTCGTTTTCGCGTTCAACCACAGGTACAGATCATCGAAACTGACGTACTCAAGACCGATCTTCACGCCCTGGTGCCGGAAGGCGAAACCGTTGACGTGATCGGCAACCTTCCTTACTACATCACTTCCGATATTCTGTTGCATCTCTTCGCCGCAGGGAGCGCGGGATTGCTGGCTCGCGCGGTTCTCATGATGCAACGTGAACTGGCTGATCGTGTCGCGGCTGCACCGGGAGTCCGCGACTACGGGCTACTCTCTGCGACTGCACAGATGAACGCCAGGGTGGAGAATCTCTTCACGCTGCCGCCGTCGGCATTTTCGCCGCCACCGGAGGTTTATTCCTCGGTCTTGCGGCTCGAATTCGCTCCAAGATTCGCCGAGTTCGGAGTGGATGCCGCTGACTTCGACAAGTTTCTGAAGCAGTGCTTTGCGCAGAAGCGAAAGACGCTGCAAAATAACCTGCGCGCCGCAGGGCATTCGGCTCAGGAGATTTCCGAGGCGTGGCCAACGAGCGTTTCGCCACAGGTGCGCGCTGAATCGCTGGAGCTGGAGCCGATGGCAGAACTGTACCGATCGCTGAAAAGCTCCAGCACCTCAAAAAAACCTTAGTGCGTCAGCACAAATTCAGTGGGACTCCGCAGCCACCAGCTCCAACATCTTCTGCGCCTTCAGCCGTACACGCTGAATGAGCGCATTATCATCGGCGATCGAGGCTAGCGTCGGCGAAATTGTACCCAGTTCCATCGCCCGTCCCGCGTCGTACTCCTGACTGAACGAGATCATCTCTGCATCAAGACCAAGTCGGTCGTAGCGATGCAGAAATGCAAATCTTCGGCCTTCATCCATCGTGTAGGCGATTGCGAGAAAGACGTCCGTCAGCGAGTCGATCGTCTTGTTGTCGGAGTAGTTATAGGTGCACGACCCAGAACCGTCGGAGCCCGTATAAGTCAGGGTCTTCTTGCCCGTGTCAGCAATATTTTTTGCCTTCGAGGCGCATTCGACATTGAAGTAGTTCGCAGCGCGCGCTGCTTTGAATATCTTCGCAACCGTTGGCTTGCTTATGTTGATCGGGTGATCGATATGTTGCGCCGCCTGTCCCCGCATCGAGTTCGGGGTTGCAGGAATCTCCGCCTGTTCCGCCTCGTATCTGCCAGTTCCATCCTCGCGAATCCGCAGCGTAAATTGCGGAACCGCCAAGCCCTTGCGATCAAACTGAAAACTGACCTCAGCAGGAACCTTCCCTGGCGAGGCAGCAGACGAATTCGCCGTTTGCGAAAAAGCAAAAGAGGAAGAACAGAGTCCAATTCCAAGTACAACCGATGCGAAAATTTTCATCAGCGAACACCCTGCTGTTCGAGAGTCTGCGCAGTGTGGATGTGGCAGATTGCAATCGCCAAAGCATCCGCCGCATCTGGGGAGTCGAAAGCATTTTCATTCGCAAGCAGACGTCTCACCATAAACTGCACCTGCTCTTTGCCCGCAAGCCCATATCCGACAACGGAACTCTTAATGGATAACGGCGCATACTCCGCAACCGGTAGACCGCAACTGGCAGCCGCAAGCATCGCAACGCCACGAATCTGACCTAGCTTCAAAGCCGACTTGACATTAGCGGAGAAAAAAACCTCTTCAATCGCAACCGTCTCCGGCTGATGCAACGCCATCAGTGCCGTCAGTTCGGCATAGACCTGCGCGAGACGTTGCGGTGCTTTTTCCTTCTTATTGAGCCGGATTGTTCCCGCGGCCAGGTGCACAAGACGCGGCATACGAGCCTCGCAATCCGACTCCACTACGCCGTATCCGGTGAACTCTGTCCCACAGTCGATGCCGAAGACCCGCATTGGCGAAGTTTACTGCATTCCCTTGAGTCTTCCTATGACCAGGAATGCACTTTTGAAATCTAAATTAAACCCAGGACACTCTTCGATGGCGCACCCTTTTGCCTGCGAGATGACCGGAATGACTCAGAGAGTGCCCAAACATGAATTCTTCCAGCATTCCGAATGCGATGTCGAAGACAAGATCAAGCATGGATATTTACCTTGAGATTCCCTCAAGCGGCGAACTCGCCGTTGCATACAGCCTGCGCGGCATCCTTCCGGACAAAAACGCCTGCCGCCCTGCGAGAACAGCGTGCTGCATTGCCTCGGCCATCATCAGCGGATCCTTCGCCGCGGCAATCGCCGTATTCATCAGCACCGCATCGAAGCCCATCTCCATTGCAATCGCCGCATCCGAGGCCGTTCCGACCCCGGCGTCCACGATTAGTGGCACTTCCGTAATCAACTCGCGCAGAATGCGCAGGTTAGCGATGTTCTGCAGGCCAAGTCCGCTGCCGATCGGCGCGCCAAGCGGCATCACCGCTGCTGCACCCACATCAATCAGCCGCTTCGCAAAAACAATATCGTCCGAGGTATAGGGCAAAACAGTGAAACCTTCTTTCACCAGGACACGCGTCGCCTCCAGCGTCGCCTGAACATCCGGATAAAGCGTCTGCTGATCCCCGATCACCTCAATCTTCACCCAATCCGACAACCCCACCTCGCGTCCCAGCCTCGCCGCGCGAATCGCCTCCTCGGCGGTATAGCAACCAGCCGTATTCGGCAGCAGAAAATATCGCCGCGGATCAATGAAGTCCAGCAGCGACTCGCTCGATCGGTCAAGATTCACCCTCCGCACCGCGACCGTCACCATCTCCGCACCCGAGGCCTCGATGGCAGCCTGAGTCTCCGGCCCATCCTTGTACTTCCCTGTGCCAACAATCAGCCGCGACTGAAAGGCCCTTCCCGCAATCACCAAAGGATTCATGCTTAATATCCTAGCGCGTTGCAACCAGTTTAAAACGCAAACGGCTCGCACTCATCAAGAGCAGCGAGCCGTCTGGCGGTGAACTGTTGAGATTGACCTGAGGCGCCCATATCTCGGACTTGGCCTCGGCATGGACCTTGCAAAATTACAAGACCGCCAGGACTAGAGCTATGGACGCTCTAAGCCTCAGTCACCTCACGTATTGTTGTGCAACTATTACTGTCAATTTTCATAGGCTGGACCATCCTCCTTTCCCGTGTAAAAGCAGATTACTCCTGACCCGCACCACAGACAAGTTCCATGAGAAAAACTGCAATCGAAGCATCTGGATGGTCATCCGCTGGCATCCCATCACACTGCTTTGGAGAGGCCAAACAAATAAATGAAACCAGTAACCATCATCGGAATCCTTCTGATTATTGTCGGACTCATCGGATTTGCCACAGGCGGCCTCAGATTCACTCACGAAAAGAAAGACGTCGACCTCGGGCCAGTCCAGGTCTCCCACAAAACCCAGGACACGATTCCACTCTCGCCGATCTTCAGCACGGTCTCCGTCATCGCCGGCCTTGGGTTAGTCTTTGTTGGCACGCGTACCAAATAGGGGTTCAACTGAATCGTTCGTCTTCTGTTAACCTTTAGGGTTGAAGATTAAAATCTCTCATGAGAAGAACCTTCCTGAGGAAGCGCCTCATTGCAGGCGTCCTCCTTGTCTTGTTCTTTGCGCTCGGTTTGGAAAACCTGCGCGGACAGACGCAGGCAACGCTCCCAAATGCTCCCAGTCCGTCCGCACAAACGGATGACGAAGCACCGACGACGTTTCCCCACCCGGAAAACTCCCGCTTCTTTATCTCCGGACAGGCCAACATCATCTTCCAGGCGCATGGGCCGTTCCACTCGCCTTATGAAGACGAACACAGTCTTCTTAGCCGGGGCGAGTATAAAACTTCCCTGGTCGGCACGCTCTACCTCGGAGCGCAACTGCGGCGCGATCCCAGGACTGAGACTGATGCGATCTTCGATCTCGAATCGGCCGGCGGTCGTGGCATCAGCGAGGCGTTCGGTCTCGCCGGTTTCACCAACCTGGACGTAGTCCGCAATCCCAGCCTGGGGTCAACGCCCTATATGGCCCGCGTCCAGCTTCACCAGACCATCGGGTTTACTGACAAGCTCGTGCCGGTGGAGCGTACCCCGTTTTCGCTCGCAACTCAGGCGCCGGAGCGCCGCCTAGAGTTTCACGTCGGCAAGATCGGACTGCCCGACTACCTCGACCTCAACGGCATCGGCACCGACAGTCACCTCCAGTTCATGAACTGGACCGTCGACAATAATGGCGCGTGGGACTACGCCGCGGACACCCGCGGCTACACTTACGGCATCGTCACCGAGTACCACGACAAGGACTGGTCGGCACGTTACGCGCTCGCGCTGATGCCGACCGTCGCCAACGGAATCGATCTCGACTGGAACCTCCGCCGAGCCAGCGGGCAAAACTGGGAGTTCGAGCTGCGCAAACCTCTCTTCGGCAGGCTGCTTCCTCCGGATCGCAAAGGCATCGTGCGCGTGTTGAGCTATGTAAACCACGCGCACATGGGCCTCTACCGCGAAGCCAACAAGGCCTTCCTCTCCGGCGAAGATGCAACACCCGATATTACGAAGCACGCGACCTTCGGCGCAGTGAAGTACGGCTTTGGCCTGAACGCCGAACAGGAGCTCACCGAAAATCTGCAAGTCTTCACCCGCGTCGGCTGGAACGAGGGCCAGCACGAGTCCTACGCCTACACCGAGGTAGACCAGACCGTCGCGTTCGGCGGTGACTACTCAGGCCGGTCGTGGTCGCGTCCTTACGACAAGCTCGGTCTGACCTTCGTCTCGAACGCCATCAAAAAAGATCATCAGGACTACCTGAAGCTCGGCGGCCTCGGCTTCCTCTTAGGCGACGGCAAACTGAACTACGCCCGCGAAGACATTCTGGAGGGTTATTACAATCTGCACGCCTGGCGCGGAGTCTACTATGCGCTCGACTTGCAGTTTATCAACCACCCCGGCTACAACCAGGATCGCGGTCCGGTGCTGGTTGAGTCGGTCCGAATGCACGTCGACTTCTAGGCAGGAGTCCCATGGGTACTTTTTGCGCAAAGTCTTCCATCAAAATAGCTTAAGTCTGGACTTCGGTCTTAGACTTCACACAGGGTATTGGGCGCAAAACCGTATACTCTTCGGGTGGGCATGTCCGGCATCTTCGAACTCTCGGCCTTTTTCGTCGGACTCCTCTTCGGCAGTTTCCTGAATGTTTGCATCTCCCGGCTGCCTCGAAAAGAGTCCGTCGTCCACCCTCGTTCGCGCTGTCTACAGTGCGGAGAGACCATTCGTTGGTATGACAACATTCCTGTCTTAAGCTGGGCTCTGCTTCGGGGACGCTGCCGTGACTGCAAACAGTCAATTTCCTGGCGCTATCCAGTGGTGGAGTTTGCGATCGCCCTCTGGTTTCTCAAAGTGGCAAGCCCGATTCAGCTCTACTGGGATGTGACTCGACCTGACAATGCAGAGTTACTCGCAGCCGTTGGTTTACATTGGGTTCCTTTTTCAGCGTTCTCTCAGGAAATTATCATTGCTATCGGCCTTGCCGTATTAGGCTTCCTTCTCATCGGCCTGATGGTTATGGACTGGGAGACCATGCTTCTCCCCGACGCCTTTACCCTCACCGGTATCGCCATCGGTCTCTTTCTCGTCTGCCTGCAAGCCGTCTTTCTCGGCCCCGGCGAAGATCAGGTCGTCCTGAACACCACCCACCAGCTTCGCCTCAACAGTCCCGGCAGCTTTGCCAGCCACGGCAACGTCTTTCTCACTGGGCCCGAATCTCTGATCTTCGGCCGAGTCGCCGCTGTCTGCGGAGCGGCTCTTTTGCTCCTGATCATCCGCTGGACCTACAAAGCCATCCGGCACCGCGAGGGCATGGGCCTTGGCGATGTAAAACTCCTCGCAATGATCGCAGCCTTTCTCGGCTTCTGGCCGTCGATCCTCGCACTGTTCATCGGAGTCATCGCCGCCAGCCTCTACAGCGCGGTTCTGCTGATCCGAGGCAAGGCCGGAGCAGCCTCAAAACTGGCCTTCGGAAGCTTTCTTTGTGTCGGCGGACTAGCCAGCGCACTCTTCGGTAATGTCCTCATCGACAGATACATAGCCTTATTTCGATGATCGCACCATCCCCCGCGCGCTCGCTTGACACTTGTCAGCCGCACTCTTAGAGTCGAAGATGGCCATGCACAGTTACCCATACATCTGGAACTATGTTCCGTTGGTCTTTCAGATTCTGGTCGCCGCCGGTTTAGCTGGCGGCATGGTTGGGGCTTCTTACTTCATCGGCAAGCACAAAAACTCCCGCACCAAGGCCAGCGCCTACGAGTGCGGCATGGATCCCATTGGCGACGCACGGGGCCGCTTCACTGTCCGCTTCTACATGGTTGCGATGCTCTTCATCCTCTTCGATGTCGAGGCTGTCTTCATGCTTCCATGGGCCGTTATCTTCCGCCGCCTGCCCGCCATCACCGGGTCGCGCTGGTTCGGCTTCAACGAGATGCTCGTCTATCTCGCCTTTGTCGCCGTCGGCCTCTTTTATGTCTGGAAGAAGGGCATTCTGGACTGGGCGCTCGATAAGGGAGACCTTTAATGTACGATCCCGCCTCCATCGTGCGCGGCAAGGATGCGATCCTTCAAAACTACAGAGGTGATTCCTTTACTTCAGCGCTCGCCGCCGACGGCGTCATTCTCGATGCGAAATTTGATCGCAACGAACTCACGGTTGAAGTAGCTCGCGAATCAATCATTCAGGTTTGTGAAGCGCTGAGAGCTGATGGCTATACCTTTCTTGAAGATGTCACCGCAGTCGATTGGTACCCTTCGGAACCTCGTTTTCAGATCGTCTATCACTTCCTCTCTTTTTCCCAGAAACGTCGGATCCGTCTTCTTGTTAGGCTCAACGGCGAAGACGCCTCGCTCGACAGCATCACCCCCGACTGGCCCGCTGCCAACTTTTACGAGCGCGAGATCTTCGACCTCTTCGGCGTTCACTTCGGCGGTCACCCCAACCTGCGCCGCATCATGATGCCCGAAGACTGGAAGGGACATCCGCTGCGCAAGGACTACCCCGTGGAGGGCTACCGCTAATGGCATCCACCGTCGAAGAACTGACCGGTATCCCCGCGGTTGACCCCGGCGTAGAAGATGTCGTCGCTGACTCCACCCGCAATCGCGGCAACGCCCCACCCAAAGACCAGACCATGGTCATCAACATGGGCCCGCAGCACCCGTCGACCCACGGCGTCCTTCGCCTCGTAATCGAAGTCGATGGCGAAACCATCGTTGGACTCGCACCCGACATCGGCTACCTGCACACCGGCATCGAAAAGACCTGCGAGGCCAAGTTCTATCAGCAGGTTGTCCCGCTCACCGACCGCATCGACTACCTCTCGCCCATGACCAACAACACGGCCTACGCGCTGGCCGTGGAGAAGCTTCTCGAACTCGAGATTCCGCCGAAGGCGCAGTGGCTGCGCGTGCTCTTCAACGAACTCATGCGGTTGAACTCGCACCTGGTCTGGCTCGGCACGCATGCCATGGATATCGGCGCGCTGACCGTCTTCCTCTACTGCTTCCGCGAGCGCGAGCAGTTGATGCGCATCTTCGAGGCCGTCAGCGGCCAGCGGATGATGACCAGCTACATCCGCATCGGCGGCGTAAGCCTGGAGCCGCCCCTCGGCCTCTTCGAAAAGATTCGCGCCTTCCTCGTTGACTTCCCTTCGAAGATCGATCAGTACGAGGGCCTGCTGCAGAACAATCCCATCTGGATCAACCGCCTGAAGGGCGTAGGCTACATCTCGCCTGAGAACGCCATCGCGCTCGGAGTCTCCGGGCCTCCGCTGCGTGCCGCCGGCATCGACTTCGACGTCCGCCGCGACATGCCCTACTCCAGCTACGAGAAATTTCAGTTCAACGTGCCAACCTCAACAGTCAGTGACGTCTGGGCTCGCTACATCGTCCGCATGCAGGAGATGCGCGAGTCGGTCAAAATCTGCCTGCAGGCGCTGGACGGCATGCCCGACGGGCGCATCGTCGCCGACGCGCCGAAGATCATCCTGCCCGACCGCGAGCAGATGAAGACTCAGATGGAATCCCTCATCCATCACTTTAAGATTGTCACCGAAGGCTTTGGCGTGCCAGCGGGTGAAGCCACCAGCTCGGTCGAGGCCGCGCACGGCATGATGAACTACTACGTCGTCTCCGACGGTACGGCCAAGCCCTACCGCGTGCACATGCGCAATGCCGATTACGCTAATCTTCAGGCCCTTGAAACCATGTGCAAAGGCCAGTTGCTCGCAGACGTTGTTGCTGTCATCGGATCAATCGATATCGTGCTAGGAGCGATCGATCGCTAGTTTGAGTTTCAATGAAAGGGGGTCTCGGGAATGGCCGGCGTTCTGCTCGTTCTTCTGTTCGTCGCAACATTCCTATACGCGGTAACGCGTACGGCAAGAAAAGTGAGAACGCTGATGATCGGACTTGGCGTCATGATCGGTACTGAATTGATCGCAGTTACGGTGAGCGTTCTGATTTCTGTACACGAAGGCTCCAGCCGTCATGGCCTTGCATTTGGTACAGGCTTTGCAGGCGTGCTCGCCCTTCCGGTAGCTATTCTCGCTGGCACGGTCGCTTCACTAATCGTCTCCAGCAAGAACAGGAAAGCGATAACAACTGAGGTCAGACGCTGAACTCAACGCTCCACACCGAACTTTGGACCTCCTGGGCCTCCCTGCTTCGCAGCTATGCAGCCGCCCACGGATTAAACAGCCGGCATCATGCAGTCGTTGAGGTCGGCGCAGACGAGATTACGTTGCGGGTCGCAAGCCGTTGGCTTCGCTTCACGCATGAACAGATGGAAGACAGTGACGGGAATCGATCCGGCTTCAGCCTTCAGGAAGACGGGACAGTTAAAATAGAAGGTATCGCAGAAGAGATGGACATCGCAGCCGAAGCCCTGGCGCGGGAGATGATGCAGCGTGAGTGAGATCGCCAACACAATTTTTTCGCCCGAGCTGGCCGCCCGCTTCGACAAGCTCGTGACCATCTATCCGCTGAAGCGTTCGGCGCTGGTGCCGATGCTGCTCTACGCGCAGGACGAGGTCGGCTATGTCTCCGACGCCGTCGTCACCGAGATCGCCGAGCGGCTCGACCTGCTCGAACTCGACGTACGCAACGTGCTCAGCTACTACTCGATGCTCCGCACCAAGCTCGCGGGCAAGTACAACGTGCAGGTCTGCACCAACATCTCCTGCATGCTGCGCGGCGGCTACGAGATCCTCACCCACTGCAAAGCGAAGCTCGGCATCGGACACAAAGAAGTCACGAAGGACGGAGTGTTCTCGCTCGAAGAGGTCGAGTGCATCGGCGCCTGCTGCTGGGCCCCGGCAATGCAGGTCAACTACGACTTCCACGAGAATCTCACGCCCGCAAAGTGCGACAGCATCTTCCAGATGTATCGCGACGGCAAGGGAAAGGACGAAAAATAATGCCGACCCTCGTCTCGCATCCCGATGAAGTCCGCGTTCTCTCCCGCCGCTTCGGCCAGGGCGCCGCGAACATCGACAAGTACATCGAACTCGACGGCTACAAGGCCGTTCAGGAGGCCATCGCCGAAGGCCCCGACTGGATCATCAACACGATGAAAGCCTCCGGTCTGCGTGGGCGCGGCGGAGCAGGCTTCCCCACCGGCATGAAGTGGTCGTTCGTGCCCAAGCAGTCCGAAAAGCCGAAGTACGTCCTCGTCAATGGCGACGAATCCGAGCCCGGTACCTGCAAGGATCACGTCATCTTCCGCGAAGATCCGCATGCCGTCATCGAAGGCACGATGATCGCCGGCCTCGCCATCGGCTCAAAGCTTGGCTTCATCTATCTTCGCGGCGAGTATCGCTACTTGCTGAAGATCGTGGAAAAGGCCGTCGCCGACGCGTACGCGAAAGGCTTCCTCGGCAAAAATATCTTCGGCAAAGAAGGCGTCGACTTCGACATCGTCACCCAGACCGGCGCAGGAGCCTACGAAGTCGGTGAAGAGTCCGCGTTGATGGAGTCGCTCGAAGGTAAGCGCGGCGTACCGCGCATCAAACCTCCCTTCCCTGCTGTCGTCGGCCTTTACGGCGGACCCACGGTCATCAACAACGCCGAGACCATCGCCGCCGCTCCGCACATCCTGCTGATGGGTGGCGAGGCCTATGCCAAACTCGGCAGCGATCGCAATGGTGGCACGCGCCTCTTCGGCATCAGCGGCCACGTCGAGCGCCCCGGCATCTACGAACTCCCGATGGGCTACAACCTCAAGAAGGCGATCTACGATGTCGCCGGTGGAATCAAAGACGGAAAAAAACTGAAAGCCGTTGTCCCCGGCGGAGCGTCCTGCCCGGTTCTCACCGCAGATGAGATCGACGTCGGTCTCGACTTCGACCAGATGGGCAAAGCCGGAACCATGCTCGGCTCAGGCGGCATCGTCGTGCTCGACGAGACCGTCTCGATCGTCGAATTCGCCCTCCGCACCATCGCCTTCTACCAGCACGAGTCCTGTGGATGGTGCATCCCCTGCCGCGAAGGCACGGACTGGATCAAGAAGACTCTCACCCGCGTCTACAACGGCGGCGGCACAAAAAAGGATGTCGATAACGTGCAGTACCTCGCGGAAAACATGATGGGCCGCACCTTCTGCCCGCTCGGCGACGCAGCCGCGATGCCCACCCTTGGCTTCGTCAAGAAATTCCGCAAAGAATTCGAAGAATACATCGCCGGTAACAAGGCAGGAACACCCATCATCACCGTCGAACAACTCGTTGGAGCAGGACACTAATGGCAGACGTTAAATTTACCGTCGACGGCAAACAACTTACCGCGCCTGCAGGCACGCTGCTCATCGACGCCTGCAAATCCGCCGGCATTGAGATTCCCGCCTTTTGCTACTACCCGGGTCTCTCGCTGCAGGCCGCCTGCCGCATGTGCGTCGTCCGCATCGAAAAGATGCCGAAGCTCCAGACCGCGTGCACCACACCGGTCGCCGAAGGCATGATCGTCGCGACCGAGACTCCGGAGATTGCCCAGGCCCGCAAAGCCACTCTGCAGATGCTCCTCGGCAATCACCCTCTCGACTGCCCCGTCTGCGACGCTGGCGGCGAGTGCGAGTTGCAGGACATGACCTTCAAGTACGGCGCAGCCGACAGCTTCTACGCGGAGCCGAAGAACCACCGCGAAGAGCAGAAGTGGTCCCCAGTTGTCTACTTCGACCGTCCGCGCTGCATCCTCTGCTACCGCTGTGTGCGCATGTGCGGCGAAGGCATGGACGTCTTCGCTCTCGGCATTCAGAATCGCGGCGCCTCTTCCGTCATCGCTCCGAACATTCCCGCCGATCTCTCGCCTGACCATCTTGCCCACGTCGATTGCGAGCAGTGCGGCATGTGCATCGACGCCTGCCCCGTGGGGGCCCTTACTTCAGGTACTTATAGATACAAGACCCGCCCGTGGGAGATGAATCACGTCGGCACCATCTGCACCCACTGCGGCGACGGGTGCAAGACCACCCTCGGCGTACGCTCCACCTCTGACGGCTCCGAGATCGTACGCGGCGACAACCGCGACAAGTCCGGCATCAACGGCGACTTTCTCTGCAATAAGGGCCGTTACGCCTTCGACTTTGCCAACAACGCCGAGCGCATCACGCAACCGCTCCTGCGCCAGCCTAGTGGCGATCTCAAACCCGTAAGCTGGGAGGTCGCACTCGACTACGTAGGCAAGGAGCTCCGCGAACGTCGCGACAGTCGCGGCGGCAAGAGCATCGCAGTCATCGGCTCCAACCGCATCACCAACGAAGAAGCCTACCTGCTGCAGAAGTTCGCGCACACCGTTCTCAACACCAACAATATCGATCACCACCGCACCGCCGACTACGTATCCTTCGCCCAATCGCTCGCGGGACAAAAAGACCGCACCGGCTCCCTGCGCGACACACTCACCGCTCCTGCGATCCTTATTGTTGGTGGCGATCCGACCATTCAGGCACCCGCAACCGCGTGGAACATCCGCACCAACGTCCGCAACAATCGCGGCCGCCTCTACGTCGCCAACTCCGCGGAGATAAAACTCCGCCGTCAGTCCAAGGCCTTTGTGCACCTCGCCCCATTTGGTTACAGCGCTTTCGCCACTTACCTTGGCGGCAACGAAGCTTCGGCGTCCGAAGCCGCAAACGATACCAAAGCTCTAGCCAAATTCCGCGACACAATCAAAGCCGAAGAAAAGCTCCTCATCCTTATAGGCTCTGAGCTGCGCGGCAAAGACCTCAAGGCCCTCATCGACTTTGGCCTGACGATGCCCGGCGCAAAATTCGCACTCCTCTCCGATTACGCCAACTCGCGCGGTGCTGCCGACATGGGCCTGCTCCCCGACATGCTTCCGGGCTACACCCCGCTCGGCTCAAGCGCATTCAGCGAGTACAACGGGCCAACCGAACCGGGGTTCGACATGTTGGAGATCTTCGAAGCAGCTGGCCGCGGCGAGCTCTCCGCACTCTACGTCGTCGGTTCGAACCCCATCAGCCGCTACGGTGTCGATCCTGTCGTCCTCAAAGACACCTTCGTCGTCGTGCAGGAGATGTTTCTCACCGAGACCGCGCAGTACGCCGACGTCGTTCTTCCCGCAGCAAATCTCTACGAAAAATCCGGCTCCATCACTAACAGCTACGGCGACCTGCAGCTCGCCAACAAGGCCGCAGACCGCGCCGGTGTCCGCAGCGACTTCGAGATGATCGTTCGCATCGCCGACAAGATGGGCGCCGACATGCGCAAACTGGTTCCCTTCGGGAAAGGCACTCGCGCCGACATGGGCCAGAGTCGCGGCGCACAGTCCGGCGAAGCCGATCGTCACGCCGTCTGGCTCACCGCGCAAAACCTCGAACCAAAACTCAGCCCCTTCGATCCCTTCGCAATTCTTGACGAGATCCAGCGCCTCGTTCCAGGCTATGACTTGCTGCGCCTTCAGTTGCTCTCCGGCAACGATCAGCACCTTCAACCAGCAGTCGCAGTCGGCAATCTCGTTCAGATCGGCAACCGCCGCGACCTTGTTCTTCCGTCGAACGATTCCCTCTTCACCTCGGGTACGCTCGGCCGCTACTCCGCCATGCTCAACGACCTGCAGCAGAACGAAAAACTTCGTCCACCAACAGGCCTCACCCAGATAGAAACCGCAGCTGATTGATTAACGTTTTAGAACCCACGAACGCAGGAAACTCAAAGCTCCCAACTCAGAGCTGAAAGCTGACAATGATCCACCTCACCGAGCTTCAAACATTTCTGCTGCTCAGCATCCTTAAAGTAGTCGTCGTCCTCGTCATCACCCTGATGGCGGTCGCCTACACGGTACTGCTCGAGCGCAAGGTGCTGGGTCGCATCCAGAACCGCTGGGGACCCTCCCGCGTCGGCCCCTTCGGTCTGCTACAGCCGCTCGCGGATGGCATCAAGCTTTTCCTCAAAGAAGAACTTATACCGTTCGCCTCCGAACGCCCTCTCTTCATCATTGCGCCGATAATCGCATTGACATGCTCGCTGATCTCCATTGCAGTTGTGCCGTTCGGCAAAGTCACGCACGTTACTGTTAATAACGTCTCGGTCGAGATGTTCAACGTTGCCGACCTCAACATCGGCCTCCTCGTCATCCTCGGCATCACCTCCATCGGTGTCTACGGCATCGCACTCTCCGGTTGGAGTTCCAACAATAAATTCGCTCTCCTCGGCAGCCTCCGCGCTACCTCGCAGATGATCAGCTACGAGCTCGCCCTGGGCCTTTCGCTCGTCGGTGTCGTTCTCCGCGCACAATCGCTCAGCCTTCGCGACATCGTCAACAGCCAATCGGCCCACGGTGCGTGGAGCTGGAACATCTTCGGCGGCCTCCAGTTCGTAGCATTCTTCATCTACCTCATGGCCGCCTACGCCGAGACCAACCGCTCCCCCTTTGACCTGCCCGAAGCCGAATCCGAACTCGTCGCCGGATACCACACTGAGTATTCCTCGATGAAGTTCGCCATGTTCTTTATGGCCGAGTACGCGAACATGATCACCGTAAGCTGTGTCGCTACGCTGCTCTTCCTCGGCGGCCCCTCCAGTCCTCTCGGCCATCTGCTGCCCGACAACTTCGGCGGCCCAATTCTCACCGCCATCTTCCCTATTCTCTGGTTTGTCGCGAAGGTTCTCTGCTTTCTCCTGCTCTACATCTGGGTGCGCGGCACGTTGCCTCGCTTCCGTTACGACCAGCTCATGGGCTTCGGCTGGAAGTTTCTTCTTCCCGCCGCCATGGCTAATATCGTCATCACCAGCCTTATCCTTGCGTTTCGCAGCTAGCCCCAAAACGGACCCCTAAGCTGTTTTACAATCACTAGATAGCCCGACAAGAACGTTTCTGCTCTGTTTCAAACGCTTTGCACAAAAACAGGCACCGAAAGAATCAGCGGAACACCATGCAACTGGCACTTTTTATCATCTTTGGCGTGCTGGCCGTCGCAGGAGCGCTCAACCTCCTGCTGCAGCGGCATCCTATTAATAGCGCGCTCTCCCTCGTCGTCGTGATGATGTCGCTCGCCGTCCTCTACTGGTCGCTCGGAGCCGAGTTTCTCGCCGCTGCGCAGGTCATCGTCTACTCCGGTGCCATCATGGTCTTCTTCGTCTTCGTCATTATGCTGCTCAACGCAGGCGAAGAGGAACGCACCCACGGCAGCCGCGCCGCCTACATCGTCGGCATCCCCGGAGCAGCCGCCATCTTCTGTCTCCTCACCTTCGTCTTCCTCTCCGAGCGCAGCCATTTCGGCGCCTCTGCGATGGGCGACTATCTCAACCAGGTCACCAGCAACATCTCCGAGCTCAGCTCAGTCCTCTTCACCAGACTTCTGCTTCCCTTCGAAGTCACCTCCGTCCTCATCCTCGTCGCCATCCTCGGAGCCGTCGTGCTCGCACGAAAGGAGCAGTAGCTATGCTCGCCTTCTGGCATGACCACCACACGTTCCTCGCTCCATTCGCCGGGTTCTGTATAGGCAGTCTGATCTCGACCTATGCGAGTGGTCGGCGGAACAGGAGGAAAGCATCCTGATGGTTCCCACTGCTGCCTACCTTATCCTCGCCGCCGTGCTCTTCTCCATCGGAGTTGCCGCCTTCCTCATCAAGCGCAACCTCATCACCGTCTTTATGTCGATCGAGCTGATGCTCAACGCCGTCAACCTTACCTTCGTCGCCTTTGCGCACATGTGGCACCAGATCTCCGGCCAGATCTTTGTCTTCTTCGTGATGGTCGTCGCGGCTGCTGAAGCCGCAGTCGGCCTTGCCATCATCATCGCCATCTTCCGCACCCGCGAGACGCTGAACGTCGACTCGGTCGACCTGATGAAATCGTGAACTCTATGCCCCAAGTCTCTGCAAACTTCGACTACCTCTGGCTGATTCCGCTCATTCCTTTCGCTGGCTTCCTTATCAACGGAACCATCGGCCGCCGCTTTTCTCGGGCCCTCGTCTCCACAGTCGCTCTCCTCTGCAGCGCAATTCCCGCCGTTCTCGTCGCATGGCTCTGGATCACCATGAAGTCCGCCGGCGCGCCCGAAACTCTGCATATCGTCTCGCAACCATGGATTAAGATCTCCGGCCTCACCGTCAACTTCGCCTTCACCGTCGACCACCTCACGCTCATCATGCTCGGCGTCGTCACCGGTGTCGGCTTCCTCATCCATATCTACTCGGTTGGCTACATGGCGCACGAAGAGGGTTACTGGCGCTTCTTCGCCTACCTCAACCTCTTCATGTTCTTCATGCTGGTGCTCGTGCTCTCCGAAAGCTTCCTGCTGATGTTCGTCGGCTGGGAGGGCGTCGGTCTCGCCTCGTACCTGCTCATCGGCTTCTACTTCAAAAAAGACTCCGCAGCCAACGCTGGCAGAAAAGCCTTCATCGTCAACCGCATCGGCGACTTCGGCTTCCTGCTCGCGATGTTCCTTATCGTCCGCGAGTTCGGTTCACTCGACTTTACCCACGTCTTCAACGCAATCACCGTCAACCCCGGCTGGCATGGAGGCGTCCTCACAGCCATCGCACTGCTGCTCGTTCTCGGCGCCACCGGCAAATCCGCGCAAATTCCGCTCTACGTCTGGCTCCCCGACGCGATGGAAGGCCCCACGCCCGTCTCCGCGCTCATTCACGCCGCCACTATGGTCACGGCGGGCATCTACATGGTCGCGCGCTGCCACACCTTGTTTAACCGTAGCCCCTACGCACTCGGCGTCGTCGCCATCATCGGAGCCGCCACCGCTATCTTCGCCGCCTCGATCGGCATCGTGCAGCACGACATCAAGCGCGTCCTCGCCTACTCCACTGTCTCGCAGCTCGGCTACATGTTCCTGGCATGCGGAGTGGGAGCCTACACCGCCGGCATCTTCCACCTCCTCACCCACGCCTTCTTCAAAGCGCTGCTCTTCCTGGCTGCGGGCTCGGTCATTCACGCGCTCTCCGGCGAACAGGATATGCGCAGGATGGGCGGCCTCTGGCGCAAAATCCCGATTACCTTTTGGACTATGACTGCAGGCGTCTTCGCAATCGCGGGAGCACCGGGTCTGTCCGCATTTTTCTCTAAGGACGAGATCCTCTACCAGACCTTCCTCTCCGGCAGTCTTGGCAAGCTGCTCTGGTTTGTCGGACTCGTCACCGCCGGCATGACGTCCTTCTATATGTTCCGGCTCTGGTTCAAAACCTTCTTCGGCCCGGAAAACTTCGAAGAGCATCCGAACCTTCACGACGAGGGCGCGCTCGTTCACTCCTCATCGAGCAGCCACGCCGTCATGGTCGCCGATCACGAAGAAGATCACGCCGTCCATTCCCATTGCGTCCACGAATCCCCCGCGATCATGACCATTCCGCTGGCGATCCTTGCCTTACTCTCCATCATCGGTGGATGGGTGGGCATTCCCGCCGCAATGTTTGGCCACAACGAGATCGAGCACTTCCTCGAACCTGTCTTCTCGACGGGAGCGCCTGAAGCCGCAACAGCAACCTCCAGCACCGGCCTTGTATGGGGTCTAGCCATTACCTCCGTTCTCGTCGCCACCATCGGCTTCTATATTGCCTATCTTCTCTACTACAAAAAGCCACGCACCGCAGCGGCCCTCGCAGCGAAACTACCCGCTCTCTACCGCCTGGTCGAAAACAAGTTCTACATCGACGAGGCCTACTCCGCCATCATCGTCACACCTCTGCTGATGTTCTCCCGCATCTTCCTCAACGGTCTCATCGACAGCGGCATCGTCAACGGAGCGGGAGCAGCCGCAGGCGGCACAACCAAAGGTCTCAGCTCACTCGTCCGCCGCGTTCAATCCGGCAACATTCGCTCTTACGCCGGCTGGCTGGCGCTCGGCGCAGCCGCTGTCTTACTCGTCATGGTCTTCGGACGGGCTATTTGGCCGCATTAACGCTTTTGTTTTGCCGTCGTTTGTTTTTTTGTTTGTCATCCCGTAGGGATCTGCTTCTGTAGTTGCTTTTAGATTCACCCGTAGCCGCAACACCCATAGGAAACGATGAACCCCGCGATAAATATCGATCACATCATCCTGACCCTCATCACCTTCGCCCCGCTCGCGGGAGCGGTTCTGCTCGCGCTGATGCCCGACAGAGGCAAGCTGATGCAGTGGGGAGCGCTCGCCGTCACCCTCGTCACCTTCGTCTTCACCCTCCACCTCCCGATCCGCTACGACTACTCCGCCGCGTCGGGCACTTTCCAGTTCGAACACAATCTCTCTTGGATCAACTCCCCTGCCATCCGCTACCACCTCGGCGTCGATGGCCTTTCCGTGTGGCTCGTGGTACTCACTGGCTTCCTCGCTCCGCTCGGCGTACTCATCTCCTGGAACGCCATCTCTGAGCGCAAGAAGCTCTTCTACATCCTCTTCCTGCTCCAGCAGGTTGCGATGCTCGGCATCTTCGTCTCGCTCGACCTCTTCCTCTACTACGCCTTCTGGGAGCTCTCCCTCGTCCCGATGGTGCTGCTGATCGCCACCTTCGGCCGCACCGTCAACCGCCGCCGCGCAGCCATCAAATACTTCCTCTACACCTTCATCCCCTCGGCGATCCTTCTCGTCGGCATGCTCTGGCTCTACGCACGCACCGGCACCTTCCAGCTTCCTGAGCTCGCCCACATCGCCAGCGCTCATGGAATCTCCGACAACGCCGCCGCTCTCTGGCTGGCCTCGCTCGCCTTCCTCGTCGCCTTCGCCGTCAAGGTCCCGGTCTTCCCTCTTCACGGCTGGCTCTCCGACGCTATCGCCGAAGCCCCTACCGCCGCAGTCATGGTCCTTGCGGGAAAACTCGGCCTCTACTCCATCCTGCGCTTCTCCTTCAGCATCTTCCCATACGAGTCGCGCCGCATCGCCCCGCTGATGATCGCTCTCGGCGCGATCGGCATCGTCTACGGTGCACTCATCGCTCTCGTCCAGAAGGATCTCAAGCAACTCGCCGCCTACGGAACGCTTGGCCACGTCAGCGTCGTCATCCTCGGCATCTTCACCTTCACCATCGCAGGCATCGACGGCGGCATCTACGCCACTCTCAACGAAGGCATCGGCGGCGGCGCGCTCTTCATGCTCCTCGGCATCCTCTACGAGCGCTATGGCACCTACGACATGCGCGATTACGGCGGCCTCGCCGCAAAACTTCCGTGGATGGTGACCATGTTCGTCATCACCACACTCTCGGTCGTCGGCCTGCCCATGCTCAACGGCTTCGTCGGCGAGTTCCTCGTCCTCACCGGTGGCATGCAGTCGAGTATCACGCATCACACCCGCTGGACCGTCCTCGCCACCACCGGCGTCATCTTCACCGCGTCCTACATGCTCTGGATGATCCAGCGCGTCTTCTATGGCAAGCTCAACGACAACACCGCAGACATACTCGCGCCCGACCTTAATGGACGCGAACATCTCGCTCTCTGGCCAATGGCCATCCTCATGTTTCTAATGGGCGTCTTCTCTCCCGTCTGGATGCGCGCCATTGACACTGCAACGATCGGAATCGCGAGCCAGTCCTATTTCCTGCGAATGCCGAATGGCGCGATCATCTTCAATGGACACACGATCCCGCCCTGCGATGCCATTCATCCCTGCTATGTAGACGCCCGGATCGTTCCCGCGAAGGAGGTCCGCTAGATGTCATCGAACGTCCTGGCACTCCTTCCCGAGCTCATCCTCACCCTCACCGGCGTGCTCATCATGCTGGCCGAGCCTTGCCTTAAGCCCACCTCCAGCCGCAAGCCTCTGGGCTGGATTGCCATCGCCGGCACCGTCGCCGCGCTCGTCGCAGGCTCGTATCAGGTCTCCCTCGGCGTTACGATTCACGCCTTCTCCGACACCCTCCAGGTCGACGCGTTCTCGGTTCTCTTTCATTACGTCATCGGCGCAGTCCTTCTCGTCACACTCCTTGAGTCGCTCGACTACTTCGAGGGCTACGCGAGCCACGCAGGCGAATACTTCGCTCTCCTCTGCTTCGGCGGCGTCGGCATGATGCTGATGGCCAGCTCCGTCGAGCTCCTTATGGTCTTCGTCGGCCTCGAGATCTCCTCCATCACCACCTACATCCTCTGCGGATTCCGCAAAGGGCAGGCCACCGGCACCGAATCCTCGATCAAGTACTTCCTCCTCGGTTCCTTCGCCACCGCGTTCTTCCTCTATGGCGTCGCCTTGGCCTTCGGAGCTACCGGCTCCACCAACCTCTACGCCATCGCGCACGGCCTCGAGACCACCCCAACGCCCTACCTCGCCTTCACCGCTCTTGCGATGATTCTCATCGGCCTGGGCTTCAAGGTCTCCGCCGCTCCCTTTCACGTCTGGACCCCCGACGTCTACCAGGGCGCACCCGCTCCTGTCGTCGGCCTGATGTCCACAGCACCCAAAGCGGCCGCCTTCGCCGTACTACTTCGCATTACCTTCACCGGATTTCCAACCTACCAGCACCGCTGGTCAGTCCTCTTGTGGATCCTTGCGGTCCTTTCGATGACCATCGGCAACCTGGGTGCCCTGCTCCAGCGCGACGTGAAGCGCCTGCTCGCTTACTCCTCGATCGCTCACGCCGGCTATCTGCTCGTGTCCTTCACCGCGCTCCCCTACGACGCCATCGCCGCAGCCTGCTTCTACACCGCCACCTACGCCGCCATGAACGTCGGCGCCTTCGCCATCATCACGCAGATCGGCGGCTACGACGAGCACGCCCGCACCATCGACGACTACACCGGCCTCGGCCAGAAACGCCCGTACCTCGCCGCACTTCTCACCTTCTTCCTTCTCTCACTCATCGGAATCCCCTTCACTGGCGGCTTCTTCGGCAAGTTCTACGTCTTCTCCGCCGCCATCCACAATGGCAACGTCTGGCTCACCGTAATCGGCCTGCTCAACAGCGGCGTCGCCTGCTTCTACTACCTGCGCCTCCTCGCTGCGGTCTATACCAAACCCGGCAGTGAGAGCGCGCGTCTCGATCAGCTTCGTCCCATCAGCGTTCCCGCTGCAATCGGCCTTGCGCTGGCAGCAATCGCCACGCTCGCCCTGGGCATCCTGCCCAGTGGAGCCGTCTCCTTCGCCGAATTCGCCAGCCACTCCACCCTCATCGAACAGGCTCGTCAGGAATGTCAGGCCCATCCCCACGATTGCCACATCCAGCTCCAGTTCGACGTCCACTAACCAGCAAGGTTCTGCGGCAAATTATTATGTCGCTCAGGCGACAGTCCGCACCTGTACGTGTATCCTTCGTGCAAACTAGTTCACAGTTACTGAGACAGCACTCTGTGTCTCTTGACAGGAGACGGATTTCTCCCGATCCAGAAGAGTACCGTAAGGATCCGCTTGATCGACCTTCGCACCATTCACGTCACGGCTGCCATCTATGCCTGCCTTTGCCTCTACATGCTGCTCATACACCGCAGCACCCCCGGCCTCCGTGGCGTCCACAGGATCATCTATGGCTACGCTGCATTCGCCCTTGGCGCCGAACTTCTTGCACTCCGCGGCCGCGTCCCCAATTTCCTCTCCATCACGGTAGCCAACTGCCTCCTCATACTCATTAATGTCTTTCTCTACTGGGGTATCGCGGAGCTGCTTCATCTGCGAAAACCACAGCGCTGGCTCCTTCCTGCAACTGTTATTCCCACCGCCGCGGTCAGTCTCTATTCCAGTTACGTGCGGCCTGACGTCTCAATCCGCATTATCGTCATCAGCTTTATTGCAGTTGCGCAATATGGCCTTATCGTTCATTTACTCTCAGGCCCCGGACCGCAGCGAATTCACAAGCCGAGGCGGGGTCTCTCCGCGCTTTTTATCCTCTACGCCGGCCTCAACCTCTATCGCGCGTGGGAAGCCTATCTGCACAATCCGAGAAGCCTCTTAAGCTCAGCGCCGATCAGCAACTTCGCCTTTCTCACGCCAATCCTCATCGGCGTCATGACCGCGCTCGGGGTCATCTGGCTCGCCATGGCACAGCTCCAGCTTGAACTCGAAGCCAAGTCCCAGACCGACTCGCTCACCGGCCTCCTTAATCGTCGTGCGCTCGAAGAGATCGGTGCTCAGGCCGTTGAAGTCGCCCGCCGTCACAGCTCGTCTCTCTCGCTCATCATCCTCGACCTCGACCGCTTTAAATCCATCAACGACGAGCACGGCCACGATGGCGGAGACGCCGTCCTGCAGCACGCCGCGCGCTGCCTCCGAGCCAACCTTCGCGACTCCGACTCCATCGCCCGCCTCGGGGGCGAAGAGTTCGTCGCGGTCCTTCCCGGCGCATCCCACGCCGAGGCCGCCGAGATAGCCGAAGACCTCCGCCACTGTCTCGCCTCGCTCTCCGTCGAACATCTCAGCCAGGAGATCCGCATCTCCGCCAGCTTCGGCGTGGCCACCATGCTTCCAGACGACACCACCTGGCTCGAGATTCTCCGCCGCGGCGACCGTGCTCTCTATCGAGCCAAGGAGCAGGGCCGTGACTGCGTAGCCGTCCTCTAATCTCCTTCCGCAGAAAAAAAAGCCCCCGCAATCAGCGGAGGCTCTCTTGCATTGCAGGTAAGTCGAGTTTAGCTCGTGCGAATGAAGAGTAGCACGAAGGTAAAAAGCGTCAGCGACTCGATGAACGCGAGGCCGAGGATCAGGAACAGTTGAATTCCAGGACGTGCGCCGGGGTTGCGGGCGAGGGCCTCAGAAGCCGACGCAGTGGCGCGGCCCTGACCAAGGCCGCAGAGACCGGCGGCGATTCCCATGCCGATACCGACAGCTAGCGATCCATAGGGGTTGCCGGTGGAAGCGCTTCCCTGCGCGAACGCGGGCACGGCGAGGAACATCGCGGCCAGCGACATGAAGAGGTACTTTGAGAACTGAAGCAAACGAACCATAGTTAACTCCTTGCCCCCGTCAGAGTGTTCGCCGCCAGTGGGTGGTTGATGCTCACCGAACTGGCACCCTCACGCTATGCGGCGAGTGTTGCAACCAGCCGAGAGGGGGCGCCCCGCGGCCGGCAAACCTGGGCCCTAGTGGTCGTGGGCCACGGCGAGCGAAAGATAAACGGTCGCCAGAATCATGAAGACATAGGCCTGCACGATAGCCACTCCGAAGTGGAGCCCGAGGAAGACGAGCGGAACCCCGATCGGAATGAGCGAGAAGAAGGCGAGCGTAACCATGTCGCCGGCAAACATATTCGCGTAGAGACGAACCGTCAGCGAGAGCACGCGGGCAAGGTGCGAGATGATCTCGATCGGCAGCATCAGCGGATACAGCCACCAGACCGGCCCGAGGAACTGCTTGACATACGAAAAGCCGTGAACACGGATACCGTGGTAGTGGTAGTAGATAAAGGTGACGAGGGCGAATCCGAGCGGCACCACGGGGCTGGCAGTAGGCGACTCAAGCCCTGGGACCAGACCCATCAGGTTGCCGATAAGGATGAAGAGCACCAGCACGGTGAGATACGTGGTGAAACGTTCGTAGCCGCGGCCGACAATGCTCTCGCTCTGCGAGCCGACAAACTCATGGGTCATTTCGGCGACGTGCTGGACTGTGCCAGGGGTCTCAACGGAAAGCGTGGCCCGAACGATTACGAAGTACGCCATCAACGTGAAGAAGATGAGTAGCTCCATCGCGAAGGCATTCGTTATAGGGGCGTTCGGATACTGAGGAGAGATATGCAACGCCGCCAGCAGGCTATCAGTCTGTGAGGCGAAGTGCTGGTTCAGAAATCGGGTAAAGAAAAGCTGAGTTGGCATAAATAAGAAAAATCCGGGCTAAACGGTCCAGCGTTTCATAAGCCTGAGAGCTTCGATCGTTAGCGCCAAAACGCCTAAGCCGAGGCCCGCCGCAAGCGCGAAAACCGTGCCGTTCAGGTACTTAAGACTAACATAGAGAACCACCACTGTCAGGCTGAGGCGGAGGAAGAAACCCGCCAGAATAAGCCCCATCGGACGTGGAGTTGCACCGGCATCCATACTCTGATTCACAGCAGTCATCAGCCGCAGCCACTCCCACAGCGAAGCCGCCGAGATGGCCGCGCCAACGACGACTAGAACCGCACTCTGCCAACCGAACTTCCACCAGAAAAGCGCCGCAACAAAGACGGAAAGCATCGCCACCAGGCGAAGCGCGGCGAGAATGGCATTTCGGAAATCCGCATCGGTAAGGCCGGTCGTCCATCTGGAAGGTTCGGGCTGCCCGGTCATCACTCACCATCCTTGGAGATCCGGCCGATCGTCGTAAAAATCTGGATGAATCCGCCCGCAGCGCCGAGAAGCATCCCGGCAACGCTAATCCAATGCTGGTGAAAGTGGCGGTCGAGCCAGTATCCGATCAGCAATCCGACGAAACAACCGACCGGAACCGCGAGCGCCAGCTGAATCATCGACTCCGCCTTCGCCAGATCGCCCAGCGGCCCTTTACCCCGCCCGCTCTTCGCCTTGTCGTCGCTTCCTGGTCCTTCATCCGCCATAGCAGACCTATTACACCACGCGAAGCATCACCCGGTCACACAGGCATCGACCCATCGCTATACTAAAAACTCAGCGCCCCACACCAAAGGAATCCTGTGTACGAGTCGGAGTTCGAAAAAAATCTTTACCAGCAGCGTCGCGACAAGCTCAGGCAGATCGCCGAGCTCGGGATGGCCAACGGCCTCAAATACGACGAAGCCACGTACCCCAACAGCTACTCCGCCACTCACACCATCCCCGAGCTGCGAGCCGCCTACGACTCCCTCACTGCCGAACAGCTCGAGTCCGCCCCCTCGCCCATCAACGTCTCCATCGCCGGACGCATCATGGCCATCCGCGTCCAGGGCAAAGCCGGATTCGCGCAGCTCCAGCAGGGCGGCCAGCGCTTTCAGATCTACGTCCGCAAAGACAACGCCGGCGAAAACGCCTTCGCGCTCTATAAACTCCTCGACCTCGGCGATCACATCGGCGTCCGCGGTCATCTCTTCCGCACCCGCACCGGCGAGCTAACCGTCCACGTCGAACCGGTCGACAACAGAACCGCAATTACCTTCCTCGCAAAAGCGATGCTCGCCCTCCCCGACAAATACCACGGCCTCGAAGACACCGAGCTACGCTACCGCCAGCGCTACGTCGATCTCTTCATGAACACCGGCGCAACCAAGCCCGCCTCCACCCCTCGACAACCATCTTCAGTAAGCGTCATCCCGAGCGAAAGCGGTGCAGCCGCCGAGTCGAGGGACCCCCGCATTTCGCCCGAAGCACCCCAACCCTCACCAGAAGCCGAACCCGAAACCCCAAACGTCCGCGAAGTCTTCGTCAAGCGAGCTGCCGTCCTCCGCGCCATCCGCAGATTCTTCGACCGCCGCGGCTACCTCGAAGTAGAAACCCCCATGATGCATCAGGTCGCGGGAGGTGCAGCCGCGCAGCCCTTCACCACGCACCACAACGCGCTCGACCTCGACCTCTTCCTTCGCATCGCCCCTGAGCTGTATTTGAAGAGACTGGTAGTCGGCGGCCTCGACCGCGTCTACGAGATCAACCGAAACTTCCGCAACGAGGGCATCAGCACCAAACACAACCCCGAGTTCACCATGCTCGAGTTCTACCAGGCCTACGCCAACTACCACGACCTGATGAAACTCAGCGAAGAACTCATCAAGTTCGTCGCAATGGAAGTCAACGGCACATGCATCACCCACTTCAACGGCAACGAGATTGATCTAAGTAAGTGGAACCGCTACTCCATGCGCGAAGCCATTCGCAATTTCTGGCCCCCACAGGTTCCCGAGAAGCCTACGTTAGAAATCCTCAGCGATTTTCAACAACTCAAAGATTTCGGAACTCGCATCGGAGATCAAATCTCTACGAGCGCACCCGAAAATCCGGACAATCCGATGCGGCTCCTTCGAACGGCGCTCCTGAATATTAAGCATTACGAGGTTAGCAGTGAAAACTATGGCAAGTATGTTGCAGAACTCTTTGAAGCTGTGGCGGAGCACCAGTTAATCCAGCCCACCATCATCTACGACTTCCCTCTAGCCGTCAGCCCGCTCTCCAAGAAAAAACCAGACGAACCCGACTGGGTCGAACGCTTCGAGTTCTATATCGGCGGCTTCGAAGTAGGCAATGCATTCTCCGAGCTCAACGATCCCGTCGACCAGCTAACCCGCTTCGAACAACAGATGTCGGAAAAAGATCGCGGCGATAAAGAAGCCATGGAGATGGACGAAGACTACGTCCGCGCCCTCGGCTACGGCCTGCCTCCAACCGGAGGCGAAGGCATCGGCATCGACCGCCTCACCATGCTCCTCACCGACTCGAAATCCATCCGCGACGTTATCCTCTTCCCCCTCATGCGCCCGCTGCAGAAGTCGCCCGAACAGCTAGCCGCCAAGGACGCCGAACCCCACGGAGAGTCAGTCGAGTAGAAGCCAGATAAAACACCCGTCAGCCGAATAGCGCCCAAAACCGCAGCGGCGAACCCATCGCCGCATCCGCAAACGCGATATCCTAAACTCTGTGGCCATCTCCGCGACAACCGATCGCATCCTCGCCCCCGCGAGACCTCATTCGCTCCTCAGCGATTACGCCACGCTCTTCAAAGTCCGTATCTCCCTGATGGTCATCATCACCGCCGGAGCAGGCTACTACCTCGGCAGCCTGCAGAGCGGCATCAGCCCCTTCCACACCGGCATGCTGCAGGCGCTCCTCGGAATCACCATCGTCACCTGCGGCTCCAGCGCGCTCAATCAGGCCCTCGAACGCAAGACCGACTCCCTGATGCACCGAACCATGGACCGCCCCATGGCCGCCGGACGCATCTCGCTCACCCACGGCCTCGTCCTCGGCTTCGCAGCCACCTTCCTCGGCTCGCTGTACCTCGCGTACACCACCAATCTCCTCACCGGAACCCTCACGCTCCTCACCGCCATCGGCTACGTCGCCATCTACACACCGCTCAAGCGCATCACCACGCTCAATACCTTCATCGGCGCCTTCCCCGGAGCCCTCCCGCCACTCATCGGCTGGACCGCCGCCCGCGGCATCATGGAGTGGCCCGGCATCGCTCTCTTCGCCATCCTCTTCGTCTGGCAGTTCCCGCACTTCATGGCCATCGGCTGGATGTACCGCGAAGACTACGCCCGCGGCGGCATCCGCCTCACCGCCAACCTGCCCAACACCCACTACGCCGCGCAGAGCAGCGTCGTCCAGGCCCTCTTCTACGCCATCCTCATGATCCCCGCCAGCCTCTGGCTCAGTTGGTTGCACGTCACCGGACTTGCGTACACCATCGTCGCCATCGCGCTCGGCCTGTGGTATCTCTACGCAACCATCCGCTTCGCACGCATCGCACGCACCTCCGACGAATCCGACACCACCTCCGCCCGCAATCTCCTCAAAGTCTCCGTCATCTACCTCCCACTGCTGATGCTGGCCATGATCCTCGACGCCAAAGGACGATTCCTCTTCTGATGCAATCGCAAACCACGCTGCCAAGTACGAACCTGCGCACCCCACCGTCGGTCATCGCCGCCATCATCGCGATCAGCGCCGTCGCCTCGCTCTTCCTCACCTGGCTCGTCTACTACCATCCTCCCGTCGACGTCGCAGGCACGCATCTCGCCTTCCTCCCCGCACTCGACGCGGTCCTCAACGCACTCTGCGCGGTCTTCCTCATCCTCGGCTTCCGCTACATCCGCCGCCGTCAGATCATCGCCCACCGCAACAGCATGTTCGGAGCCTTCATCGTCTCCAGCGTCTTCCTCGTCGCCTATATCGCCAACCACATCCTCCACGGCGACATGCTCTTCCCCAGGGCCTACCCCACAGCCCGCTTCATCTATCTCTGGATTCTTCTCACCCCGCACATCCTCTTAGCCGTAGTTTGCCTTCCGATGATCCTCATTACCTTCTTCCTCTCCCTCACCGGCCGCTTCCCGGCCCACAAAAAACTAGCCCGCTGGACCTACCCAATCTGGCTCTACGTCTCCATCTCCGGAGTCATCGTCTACGCAATGCTAGCGGCCTATCGCTAACCCAGCACTCTACTCCCTATTCCCTGGTCCCCTATTCCCCGCCCTTATGCAGCCTGACACCCGCAAACTCCTCCGCACCGGCCTCCTCATCTTCGGCATCGGAGCCCTCGCAGCCGCACTCGTCTTCGTCGCCTTCGGAGGAGTCACCCCTCAAGGCCCGAGAACCAACTCCGGCTGGATGTCCCTCATCATCGCCATGGGATGCATCCCAACCGGTTTCCTCACTCTCCTCCTCGCGACCCTCAAACTCTTTGGCGACCGCCGCCGCTGACCCCATCACCCCAACCTCCACAATCCTCCATCTGTTATCCTCATCCTTCAAAACGCAATCCTTCGGAGCATTCGAAAATGGCAAAAGGCGTCAATAAAGTTTTTCTGCTCGGCAACGTCGGCAAGGACCCCGAGATCCGTTCCACCGCGGGCGGCATGACCGTCGCCAGCTTCTCCCTCGCCACAGCCGACCGGCAGAAAGACGCGCAGGGCAACTGGGCTGACAAGACCGAATGGCACAACATCGTCTGCTTCCAGCGCACCGCCGAGGTCGTCCGCGACTACGTCAAAAAAGGCACGCAGCTCTTGATCGAAGGCAAGATTCAGACCCGCTCCTGGGACGACAAAACCAGCGGCGAAAAGAAGTACAAGACCGAGATCCTATGCAACGAGCTCACCCTCCTCGGCGGAAAACCCGGCGGCGAAGGTGCAGGCGCAGGCGGCTACTCCAAATCCAGCACCGCCAGCTACGACCAGCGTACTCCCGCCAGCCAGTCCGACTACGCCGACCAGGGCATCACCGACGACGACATCCCCTTTTAGCAGATTCGCATCATCAGGTGAAAACCTCGGCTGAATCCACGCGATTCAGCCGAACTATTTAATGCCAGCTTCAGCAAATGCAATCAAATGACCACACCCTGACAGCTCCATGACAATCTTCCCCGTGACTCCCTCTACTCTTTTCTAGTCGGGCAAGGGCGCTCTTTGTCCGGATGGCTGCTTCTGGCCGTGCAGCCAACCTCTGTCTGAACTCCACCAGCCGCCTGCATCCGTGGGCGGCATTTTTTTTGCCCCGGTCCCATGTTGTACGATGGTCTCAATGGGAATGAGGTCTCCCGAAACCGCCGGCAACCCTGGCTGATGACCTCTGCCGATTCAGGTTCTCAATCTAGCGAAGAACGAGGCAGACATGTCTTATCTCTGGGTTACGGTCGGTAGTGCTTTGGGCGGACTCCTGCGTTACGCCATCACCAGGCTTACCCTCTCCTACAGCAGCGGATTTCCTTTGGGCACAATCTTAATCAACGTGCTCGGCTCCTTCATCATCGGCTACTTCGGCACACTAACCCTGCACAGCGGCAAGTATCCCGTCTCCGAAAACGGCCGTCTCTTCGTCATGGTCGGCATCTGCGGAGGATTCACCACCTTCTCCTCCTTCAGCCTTCAGACCTTCGATCTCGCCCGTTCCGGAGCGTGGGGCAGAGCTTTGGCAAATATAGTCATCTCGGTTGTGCTTTGTATCGCCGCGGTCGCCGCAGGCCATCGTCTCGCACAAAACGTCGTGCACGAGGTTGCCATCGCCGAGACGGCCGAAGAAGAATACACAGGCTGATTCGCCCCTGACGCCGTTCCGCCATACTGAATCCAATCTTCAACTTAAGGGAAAATGGCCGCTTATCGCACACGCATTGCGATAAACAACATGTGCGTTTATCGTAAGAAACAGGTCGCCTATCGAACACTCTGTTCGGCGACGTTGGAAAGGAACATTCCATGAGCCTCGCCGCCCAACAACAATCGGCCCCCGCTATCGTCCCCGCAGTCGCGACTCCCCCTCTGCCGAAACCGACCCCCGCTGCCGCGCTCGACGTCTTCACCGGCGATCCCAACTTCATGACCTCCCTGGCTCGTGGACTCGTCGTCATCCAGGCCTTCACCCAACAATCACCGCAGATGACCATCTCGCAGCTCAGCATTAAGACCGGCCTCTCCCGCGCCGCAGTCCGCCGCTGTCTCTACACCCTCACCAAGCTCGGTTTCGCTGGCGCCGAAGACGGCTCGCGCTACTCCCTCCGTCCGCGCATGCTCTCGCTCTCCCACACCTACACCACGTCGAACACGCTCTCCAGCGCCGCTCAGCCTATTCTTGAGCGCATGTCCGCCAACCTCCGCGAGTCGTTCTCGGTCGCCACCCTCGACGGCGAAGACATCGTCTATATCGCCCGTACCCAGGTCAACCGGGTCATGGCAGTCGACCTTCACATCGGCAGCCGCCTCCCCGCCTACTGCACCAGCATGGGCCGAGTCCTCCTCGCCTATCTCCCCGCCGAGCAGCTCGAGCAGTATCTCGCCAAGGTCAACCTCATTCCGCACACCACCCGCACCATAACTTCGGTTGAAAAATTTCGCCTCGCCCTGCGCAATATCCGCCGCAACGGCTACGCCATCTGCGATCAGGAGTATGAAGTAGGCCTCCGCTCGCTCGCCGTGCCGGTTTACTCTCCGTCTGGCCGCGTCGTCGCCACACTCAACCTCAGCGGCAACGCCCCACGCCTCTCTGTCCTCGAGATGCAGACCCGCTTCCTTACACCCCTACGCAACGCCGCTAGCGAACTCGGGGTCTTCCTCAACTAACCCCTCCGGGCCCGCCAGTCGGTACGCGACAGCCGTAAGCAAAAGAAAAAGACCAGCCACAATCAGATTCGGGTAGATCAACACGCCATCGACACGCGGCTCTGTCCCGGGTCTTCCCGCCCACCACGTCGATGAGGGCAAGAGAAACGGTACATAAAACAGCGGCGTCCAATAAGCAACAGAGATAGCAGCCGCAACCTTATAAGCCAGCTTCGGCTCCTTCGACCTGCGCCAAAGCAGCCACGTCCCCATCATCGACACCCCTGCTAACAGAAACAGCAAAAGCGCCCCATGAAACCGTGCATGTGGATGCCACAAGGGATTCAGCAGATGGTTGGGACTCCAATCGAGCACGAACGACAATAGACTTCCTCCGAGCAGCACACCCGTCATCAACATCCTTGCTACTTTGATTCGTTTCATTGAAATCCCCTTCTCATAATTAGT
Organism: uncultured Acidobacteriaceae bacterium; assembly: GCA_963815485.1. Taxonomy (GTDB): domain Bacteria; phylum Acidobacteriota; class Terriglobia; order Terriglobales; family Acidobacteriaceae; genus Edaphobacter. The sequence continues at coordinate 237,219 of CAWFGQ010000001.1, forward strand.
GAGTGAGTGTTTACTATTAATTACTCTCACGTACCAAAACTCGTCAAGCAGCCAACCGGCAGGCCTTAATATTTTGGAGAATTCCCAATGAACCACCCGAAGAAAACAAAGTCCACCCGAGGCAGGCCCAGCCGAAGGCCTGAAATCATTGCTGCGGCAGAAACTCTCATCCGCACCCGAGGCTTGGCCAACGCCACCACGCGAGCCATCGCCGAACAAGCCGGCTGCTCAGAAGCGGCCCTCTACGTTCACTTCGATAACCGCCTCGCCCTGCTCCTCGCCGTGCTCGAGGAGAGCCTGCCCGAAATGCTCCTCCCCCTGCAAGCACTCGAGCAATCCATCGGCACACACACCCCGCAACAGAACCTCACAAAGTCCCTCCGCGCCATCTTTGCCTTTCACCAGCGCGTCATCCCGATGCTCTGCGGCCTCTTCGCCGAACCCCGGCTCCTCACCGCCTATCGCAAATCCCTCACCACCCGCAACAAAGGCCCCCACGGCGCCATCGGACGGCTCCAGCGCTATATCGCCGACGAACAGGTTCTTCACCGCATCGACAAGAACATCGACGCGGAAATCGCCGCCACCATGATCATGGCAAGCTCTTTCTTCAAAGCCTTCGTCTCGCAGTTCTTTGGCGGCTCAGAGCCCTCAGCAGCCGTCTTCAAAAAACTCATAGCCGCCGCAATCTCCGCCAACTAAACTGGAGCCACACATCGCAGAAACGAAACTCCAGTTCCACTCTCAACCCTCACTGCATCGTTTCCCACCACCGCCACTACAGACTGACCTATCTTCAACTCCACTTCATCGTCACCCGAACGAACGACGCCACTTCCCGCCAGCGCCACCAGACAACCGGGCCCATCCATCGAGACGCGCACCTCACCCGCAGGCACATCAAACCGGTCCACCACGAAATACTCCTGCTCAATCAACCGCGTAAACCCATCCATCGCTCGCGGAGCAACCTTCCCTGCGGCAGTCTTCGGCTTAATCACCTTCAGGCCCTTTTCCAGATGCAACTCCCGCGGCCGCCCGTAGTCGTAGAGCCGATACGTCACATCGCTCGTCTGCTGCGTCTCCAGCAAAACCACTCCAGGCCCGATCGCATGCACCGTCCCTGCATCCACAAACAACATATCCCCAACAGAAACCGGGACCCACTTCAATAGCGCTTCCATCTTGCCGTCGGCAACCGAGCGCTCAATATCCGCAACCGAAACCCCATCCTTCAGCCCAAGCGCCACCGCCGCTCCTGGCTCAGCCTCCAGCGCATACCAGCACTCTGTCTTCCCCCGTGTCTCGCCCAGCGCCTGCGCCCACGCATCATCCGGATGCACCTGCACCGAAAGCTTCTCCGCGGGAAACAACAACTTCACCAGCAGCGGAAACTCCCCATCAACTTCCGCGCCGATCGAAGCCAGCGTCCGACCCGCAAAAGCACCCGTCTCCACCACACACTGCGGCCCAGTCAACCACGCCTCACCCACCAACTCAGACGTCCCCGTATCCCTATACCAGGGCCGCAAATCCCGCCGACCCCACGGCCGCTCACTAAACCACGGCTTCAAACGAAACGGCAAAACCGCCATCCCAACTCCTTCACGAAATTCCCGAACATCTCATACTGACACAAGCCTTCTACTCCCTAAACCCTATTCCCTACTCCCTGCTTCTAGTCATCATCATCCTTCTTAAGCTTCTTCCTCTTCTCCAGCAACAATGCCGGAAGCGGCTGCTCCCCCATCGCATCCTTCCACAGGATAACGTTCAACTTTTGAGGATCCGCGCGATCCTCATGCCGGAAATCCATCTTCGCGCTATCTCGCGCACCAGCCGCATTTCTCTGATTCGCCATATAAATCAACCCATTGTCGCGATTCGAGTAATCCGTCGAATATGGCGCCTGATCGCCCGCACCCGTAAACAACGTGCTGATCATCGAGCTCAAAGCATCATTATTATTCATCGGCGGAACACCCAGCAGCGTCTCCATCGTCCGAATCACGCTCACTGTCGAATAGAACCGGCTATCGACAGCCGCTGAACCATCAGCCTTCCTCGGAGAATACTTGCTCACCACCAGAGCAACGCTGCGATGCGCATCGACATGGTCCGCGCCATTCTGCGCATCATCTTCCAGAATAAAAAACGCAGTATCGTCCCAGTATGCCGAATGCGAAACCGCCTCCACCATCCGGCCCACCGCCAAATCGTTATCTGCAACCAGAGACTTCGGCGTAGGCCCTCCCACGGTAGTTCCGGCAGTATGATCATTGCCAAGCCGCATCACAATCAGATTCGGCATCGTATCTTTCCCACTCGCACGATCCGCAATCCACCCCTTCAAATGCTTCAACATAATCTCCGCGCGAATCTGGTCTGGAACCCGCAGATTAAAATCCGGAGACTCCGGCGCATAATGCCCCACCAGCTCCGGTTTCGTCGGAATATTTTTTGCCAGCAGCGGAATTGCCCACTTCCACTTGTTCGTCCCGCCGCCCCACTCCTCCGGAATCGCCTCCCCCGGCTGAATCTCTCCATGAGCGCATCGCGAACCCTCAAGCACCGGCCCCTCCTCCGACCAGGAACTCTTTCGCTCATTGCAGAACTCCGAAGCAATGAACTCGCCGAAGTGATAGTACGTCTTCCCATGCCGAGCCATATTGCCCCACAGATACCCGCTCGTCGGCTCATTCACATCCGGAATCTTCTGCAGCAGCGGATATCCCTGCGCCACCACACCCTCAAAGTCATACGTGCGCTGTCCGCCGCGATAGTTCTGCTGCCAGGTCTTCTCCAGATAATCCGTGCCAATCGCCGCCGTCGACCACACATGTCCATCGCCCGATACCTCGCCTGAATCGAAAAAGTTATCCAGCACGCCAAACTGCAGCGCCAGCTTATGTTCATTCGGCGTCACGCTCTCCCCATACATCGCAAGACTCGCATCGCCATTCCCCACAGTCTTCCCGTTCAGTTTCAAATCGCCGAAGATCTGGTCATAAGTCCGATTCTCTTTAATGATGTAGATCACGTGCTTGATGCGATCCGCACTGCCATCGGCAAACTGAATCTTCTCCTCCGCCGCCTTCATCCGGTTGGACTCCAGCACCTCAGCCGTCCACTTCGCAAAGTCCGGCTCCATCGCCTTCACATCCAGCACCGCCACCGATCCATACAGCAGCGTCCCAATATAGGTAGAGTTCCCCTGCCTCCCTCCGCGCTGCCCCGGCACCTGCCTCTGCGGAAAATTATTGGGCCCTGTCCCCTTCCCCTTCGCCGTCGCCACATACAACTTGCCACTCGTAAATCCTAACGACATAGGCATCCACTCGGTCGGCACAAACCCAATCGGCTCGACCATGCCCTCCTTCCCCGCCTTCGCCGTAAGCTTCGAAGTATCCATCACCGCAATCGCATCCGAGATCGCATTCGCCACATACAATCGCGACCCATCCGGTGACAAAGCCAGCGCCTGCGGCTCCGCACCGAAATAACTCTGCTGCGGCAGCCTAGTATCAAAATATCCCTTCACCGAAAACTGCTCTCCCCCCACATTCACCGCCGCCACCACATCGCGATTCGCCAGCGCAACATACATCGTCTTCCCATCCGGCGAAATCTCCAGAGCACAAGGATGCGTCCCTGCCGCAATCGCATTCTCCGGCTTCAGCAATGCCAGCTTCCGTCCGACCACACCCTTCTTCAAATCAAGCTCCACCACTTCACTCGCATTCCATAGCGCCACAAACGCTCGCGTCCCATCCTTAGCCACCGCAAGCGCCACCGGATAAGTCGAAGGCACTGCATCGTTCTCCGCAAGATCGAACCGCTTCAGGATCTTCCCGGTCGACGCATTCATCAGCAAAACATCGTCGGACAAATTATCCGCAACCAGCAACTGTTCCAACCCACCGCCCTCCGCCGCCTCTTTTGCCTGGGACAGCACCGCAATTGCCGCTGGAAACGGCACGCCCTTATTACTTTCCTTTCCAAGCATCGTCTTCCGCCCTGCAGCCAGCTGCTGCAGCGGAATCTTCATAATCCGTTCCTTTGCGACCTTTACCCCACTCACATCTGCATTGAATCCGTATACCACCACCCCACTTCCCGTATCGCCGCTCGTCGTACCCAGCGGATCAGCTTCCGAACCCATGCTCGCGTAGATGTGTTTCCCATCCCGGCTGAACGCAAGCCCTGAATACAGTGTCTGCTTCGCTCGCCCCGTAGTATCCGCATCCGGAAAATCCGTTACCTTCCCCGTCTTCGTATCCAGCACTGCCAGCGACTGCATGTAGTTCGACTCGAACGTCCCATACCCCGCATTCACGGTCACCACAAACCGTCCATCCGGCGATACCGCCATCGACATCGGCAAACTATTGATGCGCTGCGGCCCGCCAGGCACCGGTCGCACAATCTGCTTACTCGTCGGCAGGTCAATCGCCTGCCCCAGCGCCAATCCGCTCACCAGCGAAAAAACCCCGAACCCCAATGTCATCATTACCGAAGATCGCCGCATCATCATCCCACCACATTACCAACTAACACCTTCGGGGAGCATTACAAAAGTCTTACAACGCGCTTTTTCCTCTCCTGCTAACTTCAATATCAGCACCATTAAAAAGAAGGAAAAACAAAGATTATGACTCCCCTCAGCACCATCGAAGAAGTCCCGGTCAGAACCGCTCCGAAGCTCGCGATAGTCGTTCCAGCCGTTGCCGAGGTCACCCAGAAGGTCAAGCAGGACCTCCGCATGGGCCGCGAGCACCAGCAGGGCCGTATCAACTGGATCACTACCATCGCCATGGGGCTCTTCCACGTCGGAGCAATCATTGCCCTTTTCTTCTTCTCCTGGAAAAACCTCGCAGCCTTCGTCGTTACCTACTTCTTCGCGATCAATGTGGGCATCGGCATGGCCTACCATCGCCTTCTGACGCACCGCGGCTACAAGACTCCTCGCTGGGTCGAATACTTCATCACCATGTGCGGCACGATGGCGCTCGAAGGCGGACCGATCTTCTGGGTAGCCACTCACCGCGTCCATCATCAGAACTCCGACCACGACGGCGACCCGCACACCCCGCACGATGGCACCTGGTGGGCACACGCCGGATGGATTCTCTCAGGCCGCGCTCTTCATTCAGAGACTGCGCTCCTCGGCCGTTACGCCCCCGACCTCACCAAAGATCCCGTCCACGTCTGGCTCAGCAAATATCACTGGCTTCCGTTGACGATCACCGGTCTCATCCAGATGGCACTCGGAGCTGCACTCGCCTCCCCGGGTCACCGTCTCGTCGGAGCCGTCGGCATGCTTCTCTGGGGAACCTTCCTTCGCGTCACCATCGGCCTCCACGCCACATGGCTCGTCAACTCCGCCACGCACTTGTGGGGCAAGCGTCGCTTCGAGACCAAGGACGACTCCCGCAACAACTGGTGGGTTGCCCTCCTCACCGGAGGCGAAGGCTGGCACAACAACCACCACGCCCATCCCGTCAGCGCACGCCACGGTCTCGCATGGTACGAGCTCGACATCAACTACTACGGCATCTGGTTCCTCTCGAAGATCGGCCTCGCGGAACGCATCCAGATCGCGAAATTCGATCCCGAGAATCCAAAACCCGCAGGCGTATAAAATACAACTCACATTCGCAAAAATCAAAATGGCCGTTCTCACAAAGAGGACGGCCATTTCTTCTTGTACCGCCCTTGCGCGAAGTGTGGAATGTACACCTCATCTAAACCACAGTTGCCTTTGTTTCCTCGACAAGCAACCCACACCAAATTATCCTCATCCTGCCACCAGCACCACATCTTCATCAGGCCTGATATCAAACAGATCTCTTCACTTTCCGAAAGAGGGGTAGATGACACGCATCGCCAAACTTTTCTTCACCGCGGCCTTCATTTTCGCAGCTCTTCTTGTGCTCCCAAAACCAGCCCATGCGCAGCCCGGCTATGGCCAGCAAACCGTCAACTGCTCCTCCAACGACGGCCGGCGCAACTACTGCGGCCAATACGGAAACGAGGTTCGTCTCGCCCGCCAGATCAGCGGCTCAGCCTGCATCCAAGGCCAAACCTGGGGAGTCGATCGCGGTGGTCTCTGGGTCGACCGCGGCTGCCGCGCAGACTTCTTCGTAGGCCGAGGTGGCCCACCGGAACAAACCGTCAACTGCTCCTCCAACGACGGCCGACGCAACTACTGCGGCCAATATGGGACTCGTGACATCCGGCTCTCACGCCAGATCAGTGGTTCGCCCTGCGTTCAAGGCCAAACCTGGGGAGTCGATCGCGGAGGTCTCTGGGTTGACCGCGGTTGCCGCGCAGACTTCTTCGTAGCAGGCGGAGGATACGGCCCACCTCCCGGTCCTCCACCTCCGCAGGTCATCACCTGCTCCTCCAACGACGGACGCAGAAACTGGTGTGACGTTGGTGGCCGACGCGACATCCGCCTCAACCGTCAGATCAGCGGCTCAGCCTGCGTCGAAGGCCAGACCTGGGGTGTCGACAACCGCGGCGTCTGGGTCGACCGTGGCTGCCGCGCAGAGTTCCGCATTCGCTAGATTCAAAACGGAGCCACTTCCAGGTGGCTCCATTTTCTTTCTCAGACCCGCTATACCTTCGGAGAAAAATCCGTCAGCGTCATAAACGTAACATCGTGCTTCTCCACAAAGGCCCCGTTTCGCCTCCGTCTCGGCCTTCAGCTTCACCCACTCCGGATCTTTGCTGAACCTTGCCCAGTTCTCCGTCGCAGCCGCACGGCTCTTATGCTTCAGCATGTACACCAGAGTCCGCCCTTTCAGCGGCTCGTCATCCGGAGTCCAGTACCCCACGCCATGCATATCCAGCCGCTCGAAAATCTTCGTCTCTTTCTCACGAAACCGCTTTAGCAACGGTTCCAGCTTGCCTTCATACGTGTGATAGATGCGCAGCTCATACACGGGCCCGCCCGCATCTCCGCCTTGAGCTTCAACCCCGCTCGCCGCCGACATCATCATCGCCGCTCCCATTCCCTGCAACAATTCTCGTCGATTCATCTCACCCCTCCCAAACCGCATTCTCCAGATTCAATCACTGAATCCTCGTCTCCTCCTTCGTGTCTCTCCAATTAAACCGCCGGAGAAAAATCCGCCAGCGTCATAAACGTCGAATCCACCTTCTCCACCAGTTTCCCACCCGACTCAGACGCAGTCGACACCTTCACCCACTCTGGATCATCGTGAAAGCTTTTCCAGTTCGTCGTCGCCGCCTCTCGGCTCGGATGCTTCAAAATGTAAATGAACGTCCGTCCTTTCAACGGCTCATCCGTCGGATTCCAGTAAGCCACGGGTTTCAATCCGTGTTTCTTGAAAAGTGCATCGGTATGATCTCGAAACCGCGCTACAAGCGCATCCAACTTGCCTTCCATAGCGTGATAAATCCGTAACTCATAAACGGTCTCTCCCGCCGCACCATTCGGCGCATCCTTCGCTTCAGCCGCCACACTCACAAAAGGCACAACCGCCGCCGCACTCATCGCCTGCATCGCTTTACGTCGATTCATCCCGCTCCTCCTTCACTCAGCGCAAATCATAACGAATCAAGTTCCCGGCTGCCGATAATGCGCACCCGCAGCAAACACTCTCTCTGCTCCCCGCGGATCCTTCTCCACACGCGACTCGTTATCGAAGATCATCGTATTCCTTCCCTTCAAGTCGTAACTCGGCCAGTTCGGAATCGCCTTGCAGTTCGGATCGCCAGTCTTCGCAAACGCAATCAGCATCTCCGACATCTTCGTCGCCAGCGGCTGTGCCGCAGCCTGCTCCTCCGCACTCGCCCCGCACATCCCCGGAGCCAGCGCCACGTTATCAAACACAAACGGCAGATCGATCGTATGCAGAGCCCAATTTTGCCCCCCGCCCCCCGCAAACGGCACCTTCCAGTCGATCCGGTAGACCCACGAATGCGCCTGGCTCTTCGCATCCGCCGCTCGCCGGTCCGCCTCAATCACCTGCCCCGGCCAGGCCCGAAACGCCACCGCAGCCGCCACTACAACATGCGCCGCATCACGATCCGGATAGATCTCCCGATACTGTCGAATAATCTCCTCCGGCGTATAAGACCCCAGATACTGCCCCACGTTCGTCTTCAACGCCTCCGGAGCCTGCTCCCAGGTCATTCCCCCCGCCCGTCCCGCAACTGCAGTTACCGTCTCATCATGCGTATTCGCCAGAATCATCGGCACACCCGCCGAGAGCCCAGGAGCATCCGGATCGAACGGATCCCGCGGCAACACCCCGCCATCCATCACCGGCAGCCAAGCTGAACTCACCCGCGCCGCCTCCTGAATCTTCTCCATCGGCAACGTCTTCAACGCATCAAGCTGGTCATACTTCACCCCCAGCTTGTCCAGCACATCCTTCGCAACCTCATTCGCAATCACCGTAGGCTTCGCCGTCACCTGCTGCCCGCTCATCGTCAAAACACGATGAAACAATCCCTTCGCCGCCGGCATCGCCATCAGCGTCGCACACTTCGCCCCGCCACCCGACTGCCCAAAGATTAGCACCCGCGAAGCATCTCCCCCAAACTCCGCAATATTCCGCTGCACCCACTTCAACGCCAGCACAATGTCCAGCATCCCCGCATTCCCCGAGTCCGCATACTCCTTCCCACCCAAAGCGCCACCCAAATCACCCAGATACATATACCCAAACGCATTCAGCCGATGATTGACCGTCACCACCACAACATCCCCGCGACGGCACAGCCGATTCCCGTCATACAGATCGCAGTTCACCGTCCCGTTGTTATAAGCTCCGCCATGAATATAAAAAAGCACCGCCCGCTTCTTCCCATCACGCAACCCCGGAGTCCACACATTCACATGCAGACAATCCTCACTCTGCTCGCCCTTATCCGGAGGCAGATGAAATCCCATACGCTCCTGTTGCGCGCCTCCGCCTCGCTCAGCCGACAACTGCGGAGCACGCGTCGACCACTCCACGCACTCCTTCACACCACTCCAGGCCGCCACCGCCATCGGAGCCTTGAACCGCGTCTTCCGCGTATCCTCCCCATACGGAATCCCGCGAAAAACATGGATCCCGTTCTCCACCCGGCCGCTCACCTTGCCAGCCGCAGTCGTCGCCACCGGCACATCCTGTCCAAACGCAAATCGCTCCGCGCCGAACAGCACCGAAGCCGCTGCCGCACCCTTCAAAACCTCACGACGATTCCATCCCATCTTCCGCGGGCCCTCACACTTTCATGGTTTTTATTCCTCAACCATCACAGAGCGTCCAGGCCCGCATGTCAAATGGCAAAGTTACTCGAGCCAGCCTAACGGTAGCGTGCCCTCTCAGCTATCGGCCTTTACCTCCTTCAACAGCCTCTCCCAGTTCCAGATCCCCGACATCACCTTCGTCGGCAGCGGAAATCCAAGCTGATGCGCCAGCATACAAACCTGCCCGCGATGGTGAGCCTCATGAGCAATCATGTAGCACACCATCTCCACGCCAGCCGGCCACGGCTCAGCCCAACCGTCTCTTAGAAACTTCTCCACGCGGCCCCCATCGCCAAGCGCTTCCGCCAGCATCTCCGCGCAACGATCAGCGCTCTCAGCCAACCCCGCACAAGCCTGCGGCAGCGTACACCGCGCGCGGTTAAGCTGCAGCGGAACCTTCAGATGTGGAGCCGTAAGCCTCACCCACTTGCAGCGAACATTGTGCATATGCGTAAAGATCGCCGCAATCGTCCGAACCCCGCCCGGCGGCTTGGCTGTCCAGGCAGCCGCTTCAAGATGCTCAAGCAGAGCCTGATTCATCCGCTCATTCACCGCAAATATATGAACCGCAGATCGCCCGAGTTGAATCTCACTCCTAGGTCGGCGCGTGGTCATGGCACCCTGCTCCCTCCCCTATAATATCGGCCTATACCACTTCCGGGCTGTCGACATCCGGAAGCAATCCCGTCATCTGTCACACACAAAACCGCGCGGAGACTCGCATGTTGCCCTTCGAGAAACGTTAGGAATACCGTATGTCGAGCAGAAAGACAGTCATCGTAACCGGCGCCTCGCAAGGCATCGGAGCAGCTGTTGTCCAGGCCTTTCTGGACCGCGGCTATAACGTCGCTGCAACCTCGCGCAGCATCTCCATGGCCGGCTTTGCGTCGTCGCCGAATCTCGCACTCGTTGACGGAGACATCAGTCAGGCAGCAACCGCTGAGAACGTCGCACAAACCGCGATCGCGAAGTTCGGCTCGATCGATCATGTTGTCAACAATGCCGGCATCTTCTCAGCCAAGCCTTTCACCGACTACACGATCGATGAATTTCGCCGATTCGTTTCGATCAACTTGGAAGGGTTCATCTTCCTCACTCAACGCGCAGTAAAGCAGATGCTGTCGCAGGGCACGGGCGGCAGCGTGACCACCATCACAGCGTCCCTGGCCGACAACCCCATCGCGGGAATTTCGGCATCGATTCCGATGATCACCAAGGGCGGACTCAACGCGATCACCCTCAGTCTCGCTAGCGAATACGCGAAGAACAACATCCGCTTCAACGCCGTCGCACCCGGAACTGTCGACACTCCTCTGCATAAAGACAATTCGAAGGACGCCATGAAGACTCTTTCACCTATGGGCACGATTACACAGGCGAATGATATCGCCGAAGCTGTCATTTATCTGACGGAAGCTCTTCACGTTACCGGGGAGGTGCTGCACGTGGATGGCGGTGCGCACGCGGGCCGATGGTAGGCGATAAAGGTTCACAGCCCGGTGCGGATCGCCGCCTGCAGGACCTCGGTATTCAGCTCCCGGCCGCCCCGACGCCATTCGGCCCTTACGTTGAGACGGTGCAGACAGGCAACCTCCTCTTCTTTAGCGGAATGCTCCCCGTAGTCGACCACAAGCCGAAGTATGTTGGCCGGCTTGGAAGAGAGCTCGACGTCGAGGCTGGACGAGATGCTGCCTACACCGCGGCTTTGGGCGTTCTCGCCGCGGCGAAAGCGCATCTGGGCTCGATCGATCGAGTGACTCGCGTCGTCCGCCTCGGAGTTTTCATCGCAACCTCAGGCGATTTCTTCGATCACCCCAGAGTCGCGGACGCGGCCTCGGAACTGTTTCGAAGTATCTTCGGCACCGAGAAGCTGCCGGTTCGGGTCGTGATCGGCGTCACGAGCCTTCCCCTCGGAGTACCGGTAGAGCTCGAGGTCATCTTCGAAGTCGCATAGCTGAGACAGAGCGTTGGTGCGTGAGTTCATGAACACACAAAAGTAACAGTGCCGTCGGTCATCCAACTCACACCCGAGCCCTCAAAACGCATACCCAAGCCCCACACTGAAGATTGGAAAAAACGAGGCATAGCTCAGATTCCGCTGATTGCGCGCAATGAACGCCGCAAGACTCTTCTGAAAATCCGCATCCTGGCTCACCGACTCACACCCGATCGACGCAGGCTGCGACGGATCGCATGCGCTCCCGCCGAAGCTGACATCCAGGCCCGGGTGGCCCACATAATAAAATCCCGCCTCCATCGGAACGCTGAAATGTCCTTTCTTCCGCGGAATCGGATTCCCAAACCCAACAGAAATCCCCGGAGAAATTTTGCGGAACGTCACCGAGCCATTACCCCGCAGAGGATCGCTCTGGCTGCTTACAAAATTCTGCCCATCCAAAGTCACCGCACTTCCCGCAGGAATAATGGCAGTCGCCAGCACTCGATTATTATTCGCGAATACCATCTGCGGACTCACTCGAAACGGTCCGCCAAGCGGAAACCAGTCCACCGCCGCATGTCCCGACTGCATATGCAGCTTCACCCCAACATTCGCGCCCTCTTCCACAAAGTTCGCCGAGTACCCGAAGAAGTCAGACCCCACCCGAAGATTGAACCTCTTCGCCACCGGAGTCACCACATCGAACCCAACCCCCGCCACGCCCACACGCGAGTTAATCCCTATACGCGAGAACGGTCGAAACTCTCTCGGCAAAGCAACGCCCGCAGGAACAGGCCTCACAAAGCCGGGAGTTGCCGCGGCAACCGAAGCGTCTCCAGAACGAGCGTCCACGCCCAAAGCTCTCAAAGAGACAGCAGACATCACTTTCCCCGAAGCACTCTCGACTCTCGCGACATCCTGCCCAAACCCCGAACTACCCGCAAAAGCGAAAGCCACAACAACCATTCCCCAGCAAAATCTTCGCGAATTCATCTGCAGCCGTCCTCGACATTAAAGTTGAGAGGACGCCATCGCTGGTCATCGCCCAGACAGAAGGCTGAAAACCTCTCACCATTTGTCTATCGTCGGGCGCAGAGAATTCATCAGATCAAATCAAAGATTCGAAGCACAAAAGTGCGCGGGGCCGAGAGCGACTCGTTCAATCCGTCCTGAGAGCCTGTATCGGCTCAATCGAAGCCGCTCGGCGCGCAGGGATAAATGCCGCCACTGTGGCACAAGTTGCAAGCAGCAGAATTGCGCCAAGGAACGCCAGAGGATCGTAGGGCTTAACCCCGTAAAGAAGGCTGGCCATAAAATGGCCGGCGCCGAGTGCCGCAGGAATACCAATCGCAAGGCCGATGAGGAGTTGCCAAAGCGCGCCACGCAGCATCATGGCTACCACGCCGGAACGTGCGGCACCAAGAGCCATGCGGATGCCGATTTCGCTTGTCCGCCGCACAACGGAATACGACATCACTCCGTATAGTCCCACCGAGGCCAGCAGCAGGGCCAGAACTCCGAAGGAACTGGTGAGCCGCGCCAGGAGCCTGTCCTGATTGAAATTTCCGGCAACCTCCGCATCGTATGGGCTGAAGTGCGTGACGGAAAGATTTGGGTCGATGAACGCAAGTGTCTTGCGCGCCAGCGCCTCAGCATCCGAGGGCGCCTGGGTGAAGTCGAGAATGATGAAGTTGAGAAACATGGAGTTCTTTTCCGCGGCGTCCCAATCGGGTTCTTTGTATTCGTGGAACTGCTGAGACATCGGACGGAAGAAAAGCGGCTTCACCTCGCGGCGCGGATCGGTCATCTTGAAATCCGCAAACACTCCGGCGATTTCGAAAAGGCCCGAGTACCGGATCGAGCCCACACCAAAATGTTTGCCAACCGGATCCTGATTGGGGAAGAAGTGTTTGGCAAAAGTCTGATTGACCAAAACGACTTGCTGCGACGTGGCACTATCCTGCGTCGAAAAATTGCGGCCACGCACAATTGGCACGCCAATGGAATCGAGAAAGTGGCTACTGGCACGGTCCCAGACCGCGAAGCACGGGTCGTTCGGCCCCGGCGCAGGATGGCCTTGTGGAATAACACACGAGCCCCACATGTTGCCGCCGAGAGGAATATATCGGACCAAGCTAACGTTGGCCATCCCCGGCAACGCTGCGAACCGGTCTTCGATCTCCCGATAGAGTGCGGGGAGACGATCGACGGTATAGCCCACGCCCTTCGGATCGAAGGACACCACGTAGCGGTTCTCAGTGGCAATGCCGAAGTTCTGGTGCTCCAGGTTACGAAGCGATTTGGTCATGAGCAATGCACCCGCCAGCAGGACCATCGACAAGGCGACTTGTAAGACGATCAGAGCGCGTTGCGGTATCGAGGAACGGTCGCCGATGGATCGGTTGATGCCGCGAAGAGCGTCAGCAGGCTGCGCATGGGACGACAACCATGCCGGCGCCGTTCCAAAAACGACGCCCGTAAGCAGCGACACGAGAAACGTAAACGCCAACACCACTGGTGAAGGGACAGCATGAACAGGCATGTTTTTGGCGCCGGGAAAAGCAAGGGTCAGCATCATGTACGACCCTGCATAAGCAATGGTCAACCCTGCAGCACCGCCGATCAGGCTCAGCAACACACTTTCAGTAAGAATCTGGCGAATGACCCTGCGTCGCGATGCACCGAGCGCCATGCGCACTGCGATATCCGAACGTCGCGCGGTACAACGCGCCAGAAGCAGATTGGCAATGTTGGCACAGGCAATGAGAAGGACAACCGTCGAGAGGATCATCATCAGGCGCAGGCCCGTTCCCGTCTGTTGTTGCAGTCTCTGAATGCCACCGCCGGCCGGCGCCAGAATGACATGCTGCCGTGGAATCAGCGCCGTTCCACCATGATCGGCGTACGTCGGACGCGTCGCCAGCCATTGCCGCAGAATCACTGACAGCTTCGTCTGCAAAACCACCGTGTTTACACCGGGACGCACCCTTCCAATGGGATAAAGCCAGAGCTCATCCACGCCCTTCAATGCGGAATTCGCTCCTTCAAGCACGGGCTCACTTGCCAGGGGCATCCAGAAGTCCGGCGGATTGGAGATGACGCGATCGCCAAAGAATCCCGACGGCGCGATCCCCGCCACCACGAACGGGTGCAACTGCACAAAGACAGTGGAGCCAACAATGGCCGGGTCCGCTGCGAAGTCGGACTGCCACGTCTTATAACTCAGTACAAGTGTTGGCACTGCCCCGGGCGTGTCGTCGTTTTCATTGAGAAGACGTCCAGCATACGGGCCCACACCTAGAGTCGAAAAGTAGTTGCCGGAAACATACTCGCTCCGCATCGGCCGGGCCGGGGCAGCGCCTTGACGCACACTGAATCCGTTGCCTCCCGCCTCGACGGCCGCCAACTGCTCAAACTCAGGTGCCGCTTGTTTGAGATGGAGATAAAGATCGTAGGAGAAGAGATCAAAGTCGCCGTTATCGTTTTGATAGTTGTTGTAGTAGCAGCAATCGTTCTTGTCTCCGATGCGATAGAGCCGCGAAGGATCATTCACCGGCAGTGAACGCAACAGGATGCCCTGCACCAGTGTGAAAATGGCAGTGTTCGCGCCGATGCCGAGCGCGAGCGTAATCACGACGGTGAGAGTGAAGCCGGGCTCTTTGCGTAATTGCCGCAGCGCGTAGCGAAGATCCTGAATCAACAGCTCCATCCGTAACCATCCCCATTGGTCCCTGGCCGCATCGGCAATCAACGGCACATTCCCAAATTCATGGATCGCCGATTTACGAGCGTCCTCTGGCGATTGCCCGCGCGCCACTCGATCAGCGATTGCCATGTTCAGATGACTTTCGATCTCTTCCGTCAGATCCGATTTGCGCCGTAAAAACCGAAACAGTCTCATGCACTACCTCACTTCGCCGTCATGATTCCTTCGATTGTGGCAACCATCTTTCCCCAGCGCTCGTAGTCGGAAGCCAGTTGCTCCTTGCCCAGCTTCGTAATCTTGTAAAACTTCGCGCGTTGATTGCTCTCGCTCTTCTTCCACTCAGCTTTGACCCAGCCCTGACGCTCCAACCGATGCAGCGCCGGATAAAGCGAGCCGGTCTCCACCTGAAGAACCTCGCTCGAGTTCACTCGAATCGCCTGGCTGATTCCGTAGCCATGCTGTTCGCCCCACTGAAGAGTCTTCAGGATCAACATGTCCAATGTTCCCTGCAAGAGTTCGATCCGGTTCTGATATTTGCTCTTTGCCGTCATAGGCTGTAGACCTTCTACATCAAAAGATGTAGACAATCTACACTCTGATCGATGGAGAACGCAAGTTCTGCACTGATGCGTACCGAACGACCAAAAAATAAATCAAAAAAAGAGGAAAATTTTCAAGGCAGAAAAACATGCCCTTAACAACCGCGTTACGACCCCGAAAATGCACTTAACAACCAGCTAAGAACCACGGTTCTACACTGTGGAAATCGCACAACCTCCGATAAAAACGCCGCTCTCACCACAAAATTAAAATATTGCCTGCCGAGCGGGAACCAGCCCACCCTCATCGCTTACTCCCTACGACCTCAACCAGATCCTTCTCCGAAACCACCGGCATCGCAGCACCCGAACGCGAAAGCTTCCGCGCAGCCTCCGCCCAGTGCAGATGCGTCAGCTCAAACTGTCCTTTTTCGTAGTTATACGTAATCCCATCATCGCGATAGAGATCGAAGTCCGCATCCGCCCCTGGGTAAACCCGCAAAGTCGCGACCCTCTGAGTCTCATTCGTACTCTCCACAGGCTCACCCAGCGGAAGAATCGACCCCGCCTTCACAAAGAGCGGAATCACATCGATCGGCGCATCCACGGTGATCGTCTGCCCCCCATGCAGGCGCTCATTCGTCCAGTAGTTGTACCAGTCAACCCCTTTCGGAAGATATACTTGGCGCGAAGTAACACCTTGCTCCGTCACCGGCGCAACCAGCAGCGCAGGCCCAAACATATACTCATCCCCGATATCGACAACCTTAGGATCATCCCCAAAATCCATGAAAAGCCCGCGCATGAACGGCGCCCCGTTCTCATGCGCTAAGTGAGCCAAAGAATAGAGATAAGGCATCAGCTGGTAGCGCAGACGAAGATACTTCACCAGAATCGGCTCCGCCTGCTTCCCATACGACCAGACCTCATTCTGTGGCCGGCTTCCGTGGCTCCGAAAGTTAGGCTGAAACGCCCCATACTCAAACCAGCGCACATAAAGCTCGGGATAGTCGTCATAATGCCCAATGTTTTCACGAGCATCCGAGGGATCGAGCAACGGCGGCCGGTCCGGTTTGTGAGACCCAGGCAGATACTGCCACCCGCCGATATCCGTGCTCCAGTAAGGCATCCCGGACGCTACAAAGTTGATTCCAGTAGGGATTTGCCTCTTCAGCGTATCCCAGTTCCCGCTGATATCCGAAGACCAGAAGATCGTCCCATTATGCTGCGCACCCAGATAAGAATCACGAGCCAGAATTAAAGCCCGTGTTTCTAAATCTTTACGAAACCCGTTATAAAACGCCCTCGTATGAAACAGCGGATAAACATTGAAAAACTGTGTGCCGGGACCAACATGAAAGTAGCTCCCATTCGGAGGCAGGTCAGGCTCCGTCTCATCGGCCCAGAACGCATCAAACCCTTTGCTGACATAGTTTTCCTTGACGATGCTCCAGTACCATTTTGCCGCCTCAGGGTTAGTCGTATCAATGTCCGAGCCCGCCCGGTCATAAGGCAAACCGTTCGTCGGAGACCCATCCGCCAGTTTCTCAAACCAGTCATTCTTCAGCACCGTCGCGTAATACCGATCCTCAGGAACAAACCGCGGCCAAACGCTGATCATCGTGTGAAAGTTCATCCCATGGAGCTGCTTATTCATGCCCACCGGATCTGGCCACTTCGCCGGATCCATATCCATCTCACCCATCTTTGTGTAATGAAACCAATCAATTACAAGATCGTCGATCGGATACTTGCGGCCGCGATACCCCTTCGCCACCGCGATCAGCTCATCTTGGCTTGTATACCGCTGCTTGCACTGAATATAGCCATACGCTGACTTAGGCAGCATCGGTGTCTCACCGGTAAGAGCACGATAGCCGGCATAAATCTCTTCATAAGTCTTGCCCGCAATCACAAAAAACGAGACCCGCTGCCCCACATCCGAGGTCCAACGTGTTGAATTATTGAAGCCAAACGCCACCGTCGTCGCCGAAGGATTGTCCCAAACAATGCCATAGCCTTTATTCGTTACAACGAACGGAACACAAACACTCTGGCCCGACGGCGCGTTGTAATCATGCGCACACCGCACAACATGCCCCCGCCGATCAAGATACCCCTCCTGATTCTGGCCGAGCCCATAGTAATGTTCATCTTGCGGCGAAACAAACGTCGCCCCAACCTGGAAAAATGGCGGGTCGGTTGGCCGTCGATCATAAAGAACGTCCGCATTGCCATCCTTGTGATTCGGCACCGACATCTGCCACCCATGCATCTGCAGCAAAGAAACACCTTCCGGTGTTTTGATCGAAAGACCCACACCCGGAGTAGATCCATTAAAAAATTTAGCGATATCGGCCTGCGTTCCCGTCGGAACCCACTTGCCGCCCTCCGGCGCAACCGTCACAACCACTCGTGACGATCGAAGCACATCACCAGACTGACCTTTCTCGGCGCTCCAACCATCTGCCAGCGGCTTCGCCGAAATGCCATATCCTGGCGCCGCCAAAGCATCTTCCCGACGAAGACTCAGGCTGACCCGCACGATGTTCGGCGCGTAGGGTTCAACAAGCACCGTAGCCTCACCCCGGGTGAGATTGAGTTGTTGCGAACTCGCTGCCCGAACTGCGCAACATAAAAGCATGAGGGCAACCTCTGCCGCCAAACACAAGGAAATTTTTCTCATAGGAGTCCGTCCGCACCACTCTAAACTGGAAGCCGATGACCTGTATAGCCAAATATCCCTTTAGAATATCGATTTAGTATTCGATTTTTCAGGAACTGCGGCGCGTCTTCTAGCCATAGTGAAGCAACAGAGAGATTCGGGAGAGGCATCATCAGGCTGGTAAAAGAGGGCTTTCATAAACCCGCGCATCGTTTCCTGCATAACCTTTGAGGAAGCTTCACCCGGGAAGCGTGACACGATGGCCAAAGTGATTCCATAACGGATTCAATTTGAAAGCATAGGACCAGTCGCGCCCCCGAGTGGTAGAACTAATCCATTCCATGAAAGCCAAGCCGCCTAAGAATGAAGATCGGCCGGTCAGCCTGAAATCGCTAGCCGAGTATCTCGGCCTCTCGCCCGCAACCGTATCCATCGTCGTCAACGACGCCCCAGGAGCGAAGAGCATTCCGCTCAAAACGAGGGAACGCGTGCTCGAGGGCGCCAGAAAATTCAATTTCAAGCCCAATTTTCTCGCCCGCTCCCTGCGTATGCGCCAGAGCTTTACCATCGGCGTCGTCGTGCCCGAGTTCAGTGAAGGCTATTTCACCATGGTCATGAATGGGTTGGAAGAGCATTTGCTCCAGGCCGGGTATCTTCACTTTGTTGTCAGCCATCAGGGAAAGCCAGACCTCATCGACGGGTATCCAAGGCTTCTCACCGAACGGGCCGTCGACGGTTTCATCCTCGTCAATACCCAACTCAACGAGCTCGTCGACGTCCCAGTCGTCTCCATCTCCGGTCATAAGAAGATGCGCGGCGTCACCAACGTTATGCTCGACCACGATCACTCCGCCATGCTGGCGTTGCAGCACCTCTACGACCTCGGCCACCGGGATATCGCCTTCATGAAGGGCCAGCCACACGCACTCGATTCGGAATCGCGATGGGAGAGCATCCGGCTGCTTGCAGAGCAAATAGGTATTCGTATGCGTCCGGAACTCTGCGTCCACATCCGAACGAACTCCTGGTCTCCCGAGCTCGGTTACCCTGTCGTTCGCGATTTATTGGCCAGCCATCGTGACTTTACGGCAATCTTCTGCTTCAACGACATCGCCGCAATTGGAGCAATCCGTGCCATCGTGGACGCCGGTCTGCGTTGTCCGCAGGACATCTCTGTCGTCGGCTTCGATGACATCACCAGCGCAGCCTTTCATACGCCGAGCCTGACCACAATCCGTCAGCCCCTCCGACGCATGGGCGAGATGGCCGCGCAGCTCTTATTGAAGCGTATTCAGAATCCTAAAGAGGCCTATCCCGACACCGTGATGTTTGAACCGGAGCTGATGGTGCGGGAATCAACCGCACCTCTGTCTCGCAAACTAGCGTCGAAAAAATCAAAATCGAGTTAAGACTGTGTCACCAGACCGCAACCTCGCTAATCTAATGATTCGAGGTCGTCGGATTCTCTTTAGCAGGAGCACCGAAAGCCGGTGGATTGAGTTTCGTTGTCTTTTCGATACCGCTTCCTTCAAGGATCTGGTAGAGATTGTCCGCAGGAATATTGGTCAGGTTCTCCGTCAAGCCACTGGGCCATTCAATCTTCAGGTTCTTAATCACCGCTTCGTTACCAAGACCGAAGTGCAATCGCTGGTCATTGGACGAAAGATAGCTGCCGCCTCCCCGTACCTCATCAATCTGAACAAGCGAACCCGCGGTCACTTCGACACGAGCTCCGATCGCCGAGCGGTTGCTCTTCTTCCCTACCAGCCGCAAAAGAACACGATGGTCGCTGGATTTTGTTTCGTTCAGGAAGACTGACGGAGGTCCTCCCACGTTGTAGACAACCACGTCAACATTGCCATCGTTGTTGATATCGCCAAATGCCGTGCCTCGACGAGAATGGAGTGGCCCCCCGTTCAGCCCGGCAGCATTTGCGATTTCGAAGAAGCTCCCGTTGTGTTGATTGCGAAAAAGCTGGATCGGTTCACGGTATCTCAACTCGTGCGGCAGCTTATCGACCATCGAACTGACGTTGCCGTTCGCAATAAAGATATCGGGCCAGCCGTCGTTGTCGAAATCCGCAAAGCCGGCCCCCCACGCCACAAGTTGATCTTTGGACTGAGCCAGCCCAGCTGCAAACGCTCTGTCTGAGAAACCCGCCTCGCCCTCGTTCTGATAGAGACTCATCGGCTGATAGCCATAACGAGTGACGACGAGATCCAGTGTTCCATTCCTGTCATAATCAGCGAAATCCGCCGCCATATTACCCATCGAGCGCCCCTCACCACTCAGAGCAGTGCCGGAGATGAGCCCAACCTCTTCGAAGGTGCCATTGTGTTTGTTGTGATAGAGAAAGTTAGGGCCCATGTCGTTTGTGACAAACAAATCGGGCCAACCATCATGGTCGTAGTCACTCCACACCACTCCCATTCCGAGCCGCTTGTCAGGGTTACTGACGCCTGCCCTTTGTGAGAGCTCTTGGAACGGACCGTTTCCGATGTTTCGGTAAAATAAGTCCGTTTCTCCCTTCAAAAGCGGCACCTCTATTGGCAATCCCTGATACTGAAAACCCTTATCTCCAGGTTTGGGAAGATTTCGTAGATCAGTGTCGACATAACGCGAAACAAAAAGATCGAGTCTTCCATCGCGGTCATAGTCAGCCCACGCAGCCCCAGCGCTGAATCCCCCGCCAGACATCCCCTTCTGCGCCGTTACGTCCTCAAACTTGCATCCACCAAGGTTGTGATAGAGCACGTTATGTCCGTAGCCAGTAACGAAAATATCCGGGAGACCGTCGTTATCGTAGTCTCCGACTGCAATACCCATGCCCCATCCCTTTGCGGTGAGGCCCGACGCCGCAGTTACATCCGTGAAGTGCAGGGGTCCGTTTGGCGACGTGTCCTGATGGTAGAGCGTCACCATCAGTTCGCCACCGTGAAGATAGGTATCAACGGTAGAGTCTGTGACAGTGACAATGTCAAGCTTGCCATCGTTGTCGCAGTCAAACAGAGCAACACCACCGCCCATCATCTCGACGAGATATTCCTTTACCGATGCAGAATGCGGAACCGTTGTAATCCCTGTTTCGCGTCCAATGTCGCGAAAATGCAGGCCTGACGTTGTTCCACCCTGCGCCACACACGGCACCGCCAGTGCAAACAACGCAATCCAAATGGCTAGATGTTTCAGTGGGCGCATTCGGTCAGGGTTGCTGCGACGGCATACAGCTGCTCTGGTTCGTCCGAAAAATATGCAGGCTTCCGCACGCCTTGTGGCCCGGCAAAAGGAGTACCTGAGTCACCAACGAGAACTTAATAATCGAAAGCGATCGAAAGCGACTGGCTTTTTGGCGTGCTGACAGTCGACGGAATGATTTGCACGGTGTGGAGCCTGAAGGCATTGCAAAAGTATAGCGGAAGACAAGACCGCCTTCGCTCAGTGGAACCATGGATTTGTATGTTGAAAAAGAGCAGAGCAGCGATGTTCAGCTGCCCTGCTCCTCACGTTAGCTAGAAATTGCTACTTCAGTCTCTTAGGTTCTTAAGTACAACGAAAGAACACCGGAAAACATTAAACGCTTGGCCGCATAACAAAATCGACTAATTAAGCCGCTGAATCGTTTACATGACCATAACTACGGCTGGCAAGATTTTTTTAGCCCCGGGGGCTGGAGAAACGTCTCCACCCTGAGGAGGATACTTTCTTTCGCCCAAGACCTCTCGATCCTTCTTTGGATGGCAAACTTGGTAGACAAGCGCTAACCAACTATCATGTCGAACTATAAGGTTGATAGATGACTCCGTTGCCTCACTCGGGTGGAGAATCGAATCACAGAGGATGAAGTCATCTACGTGGGTGCAGCCCTGCCCTCTGCACTCTTGAATTACGCGCTGTTTGAAAGGGATGTAAATGGCTTGCAGATCGAGACTGTTGAATAGGATGTGCCACGTTGGAAGAGTTCTCGTTTATCTTCTTCCGCTTTTCCTGTGTTCTCCTCTCCAGGGAATTGCTGCCGCGCCTACCCGCGCTCAGACTGAGGCGCTCCGTCTTAATAATATCGGCACCGCGCTTATGAACCAGCAGCTTCTTGAAAAAGCGATCGACAAATTTGATGAGGCACGCAAACTCGACCCATCGCTTACGGCTGCCGAGCTAAACAAAGGTATCGCACTCTTATATCTTCAACGGCTGCCAGAAGCTGCCACAGCGCTAGAACATGCGGCGGCACAGGCTCCAAATGATCCCCGGGTCTGGTATGCCACCGGTCTGCTCTATCGCAGCGACAATAAGCCACACGAAAGCATGACAGCCTTTCAGAAGGTTCTCAGGCTCGATCCTTCGAATGCAGATAGTCATTATTTCTTAGGTTCATTTCTTCTCGATCAGCAGAATCTTCCGGCGGCAGAGGCCGAGTTTCGCGCGGCGCTGAAACTTGCGCCTCTCCATGCATCAGCTCAATTCGGACTCGCACGCACGCTTCAGCGTCAGGGGAAGGCGGAGGAGGCACGAGCCACTTTGAAACGCTTTCAACAATTGACAAACGCGAAGCTTGCTTTTCCGTTCTCACACAACTACGGAGAAGAGGGGGCTTTGGGAAAAGCGGAAGACGCGGCCGCAAGTGTGCCAGCAGTTGGACCGATGATCCAGGTTACGTTTTCGCAAGGGTGGGTAAGTCCGAATAGTGGTACGAAAACGCCAGAAACAATTCCTGCGAATTCCAACAACGCTTGCCTCATCGATCTCGAGGGAAAAGGGAGTCCCAGTTTGATCACGATGGCGAGCGGCGACTCTGCGGTAAAACTCTATCAGAACACTGGAAACGGTGGTTTTGAACTGATTCCCTCTGCCAAAACGGGCTTGGCCCCTTACGGCGAAGGCGTCGCCTGTGCGGTCGGAGACTTCGACAACGATGGCCTCCCCGATGTAGCCCTCGCGATGAGCGATCGCGTTCTCCTGTTCCGTAATGTTGGAGGAGGCATGTTCACCGATGTCACGAAGGCCTCGGGGATCGTTTCTCTGAATCATCCCTCCGGCCTCATTTTCGTCGATTACGACCACGATGGAGATCTGGATCTGTTCATTACCGGAGAAGGGATTGGCGGCGCGAAACCGAATATTCTGTGGAGAAATAACGGCGATAAGACTTTTACTGATTGGACACAACAAGCAGGGCTTGGCGGAGAAAGCAGTACCACCGGAGCTGTACTCACGGACCTGAATAACGATCGAGCCGTTGATCTAGTTGTAACCGGCTCTGCCTCCGCCCCTACCTTTTTTGCCAATCCCCGCGACGGAGCCTTTCAACCCGCTTCTTTATTTTCCGAAAAAGGGCTCCCACCAACTACTGGAATTGTCGTATTTGACTTCAACAAGGATGGGTGGATGGATGTTGCGCTGACCCACGCTGGCGCGCCCGGAGTGACCTTATGGAAGAACATCGAAGGTAAGCGCTTCGAGCGAGTGCCTCTCCCGCTAGGGGATATAACAAAGGGATGGAACGTTGCTGCTTTTGATTTCGACAATGACGGTTGGCTCGATCTTGCAATAGCGGTTGACACGGCCAGCGGTCCACAACTTCGTATCCTACGCAACACAGGCCCGGAGGGATTCGTCGACGTCACTACGCAGTTGAAGTTGAATGACGCGAAGCTGCAGTCACCGCGTTCCCTCATAGCGTCCGACCTCAACGGTGACGGCGCAGTGGATCTCATCGTCACGCAGGAGGATGGCTCGGCCGTGACGCTGGTCAACCATGGAGCCGAGCGAAACCACTCGCTAAGAATCTCGCTGGCAGGTCTTGCCGATAACAAGAGTGCTATCGGAACCAAGGTCGAGGTATTCGCGAACGGTCTTTGGCAGAAATGGGAGGTAACGAATACACAGGACATCATCGCAGGCCTTGGTGGGGCAGACAAAGCAGACATTGTTCGTCTACTTTGGCCTACGGGAGTACCGCAGGATGAGATCGATGCGCCGGCAACTAAACGGCTGATGCTGACTGAATTGGACCGGCGCGGCAGTTCGTGCCCTACCCTCTTCGCCTGGAATGGCAGCAAGTTTACTTTCATCTCGGACGTGATTGGTGCTGGGGTCGTCGGGCATTGGATATCTCCAGGGGAACGCAACACTCCAGATCCCGACGAATGGATCAAAATCGACGGGTCACAATTGAAGGAGAGTAATGGCAAGTTGAGCTTTCGTTTCGGTGAACCGATGGAAGAAGTCAACTTTGTTGATCAGGTGCGCCTCGTAGCGATCGACCATCCGCAAGGCACTCAGGTCTTTCCAAACGAAAGGTTTTTGAGCGAAGAACCTTTTGCTAGTACTAAAACGATTTTGAGCCAAGGAGCCCATCCCCCTTCAGCCGCCTGGGACGACCACGGAACCGACGTGCTTCCCTTATTGCGCACAATCGATCGCAAATACGTCAAGGACTTCACGAACCTGTCGTTTGCCGGATTTGCTAACAAGCATTCTCTGACGCTGGATATCGGTCCGTGGAAACCAGGCAATCCGCTTCTTCTTCTCCTTCACGGCTTCGTGGAATATTTCTCCGCGAATTCCATGTACGCGGGGTGGCAGGCAGGTATTTCACCACTTTCTCCATACATCGAAGCTCAGCTTGCCGACGGATCGTGGCAACGTATTATCGACGACATGGGATTTCCCGCTGGCCTGCCGCGAACAATCGTGGTCGACCTTGCAGAGAAGCTTCCCCCTGACTGCAGACGAATTCGTCTCGTCACCAATCTGCAAATCTACTGGGATCAGATTCTTATTGACAATGGAGGTTCCTCACAGGACCTCGCGAAAAATGTTCGAATCCATCAGACGGAACTACCATTGATCACAGCATCGCTCGCGTTTCGCGGCTATCCACAGCAAACTGATGGGGCCACGCCAGGCGACCTGAACTACAACTATCAAAAGATGAGCCGCGGCGGGCCATTTGTTGCTCAACGTGGTGCTTATACGCATTACGGCGATGTCACACCGCTGCTCCAGCATGTTGATGACGAATATGTCATTTTTGGAACCGGAGAGGATATGGACCTTGAATTCAACGCCGCAGCCCAACCCGCCCTTCCCGCCGGCTGGGTTCGCGATTACTTCTTTTATGCCAATGGATTCGTTAAAGACATGGACTTTTATGAGGCTTCGCCTTTCACAGTAGATGCGATGCCATTTCATGCCATGAGCAACTACCCATACAAAAACGATCAGCATTATCCTGACGACGCAAAACATATCGCCTATCAGCTCGAATGGAATGATCGTTTTGAGTCCGGCCTTGCACAACATAGCTACAATTTCCATTACATGCCAACTCCTTCAACGCCGCTTTCAAGCGGAACAAGAACTCCTCAATGAGCGACGTGCTTCATCATTCTGCTGTTGAGATGCTTGCGATGTTAAGGGCTCGGAAGTTATCTCCTCTCGAACTCGCAGACGAACATATTCGGCAGATCGAGCGACTGAATCCGCAACTCAATGCACTGATTAACTTCGCCCCCGAGCGAGTGCGCAGTCAGGCTGCCACTCTCGCTCTCTCTCCGAACGAGCCGGGAGCTCTACTCGGCCTTCCGATGTCAGTCAAGGCTTCAATCTCTGTCGCAGGATACAAGTGCGAGACAGGTAGCCTCTTGAACCGGGGGCACACGCCCGTTGCTGATGCGATCGTTGTTTCGCGGATGAAACGGGCCGGTGCGGTAGTACTCGGGACCACCAATTGTCCCGAGTTCCTCATGGCGTACGAAACCGACAATCGTCTTTACGGAAAAACTTCGAACCCCTGGGATCTAGAGCGCACAGCTGGTGGATCGAGCGGCGGTGAAGCAGCGGCAATTGCAGCCGGCCTCTCGGCTGGCGGACTTGGAAGCGACGGTGGCGGCTCTGTTCGGGAACCGGCTCACTTCACCGGTATCTGCGCACTCAAACCCACACCCGGCCGAATTCCTTCAGAAGGTCATCTTCCTCCGTGCCTTGGACCGTTTTCTCTCCTCGGTACAGTCGGCCCCATGGCCCGTACCATCGAAGACGTCTCACTCCTTTTTCGTGTGCTCTCAGGTCAATATGATGGAGACCCAGTCGGCGCACCAGTCCCATTCCGTCAATATTCTCTTCAAGATCTGCGACAAATTCCAATAGGGTTCTTTGAAGATGATGGTCTGGCCCCGGTTACGGCCGAGACCCGCGAAGCTGTGAAGAACGCAGTCGAATGCCTGCGACGACAAGGTTTCCGTGTTGAACCATTTCGTCCGCATGCACTTGAAGAGGCACGCCAACTCTGGTGGAAATTCTTCGTACGAGCGGGAGCAATGCTCGTCGACCGTGTAACAATCGGACGCGAAGCAATGCTGAGCCCCACGTTAATGGATTTTCTGCATATCGCGCACGCCGAGAAACCCCTATCTGGTGAAGAACTCCTTGCTGCCTGGGAAGACTGCGACAGAGTCCGCAGCATCCTCTTGGCCGAGATGCGTCAGTTTCCCATTCTCTTAATGCCGGTATGCTCCGTCCCAGCATTTCATCACGGCGAACGCGAGTGGAAGATTAATGGCCAGACAGTAGCCTATTTGGATGCGATGCGGTACACCCAGTGGTTCAATCTGCTCGGCGCCCCCGGTGCCGTCGTTCCCATCGGCCGTTCACAAGAGAACCTCCCAATCGGGGTTCAGGTTGCGGGCCGACCTTACGAGGACGAAATTGTTCTCGGGATCGCCGGTGTGCTCGACCGTAACTTCGGCTACCAACCGCCTCCTATGATCTGACCGTGCCACTGAGAGTTGCTACTGTCGGCTCCAACCCTTTCGAGGATTCGAACGGCTGTTGCTTTTCATATAGCTTTTAAACATCTGGAAGAACAGTAAGGAACAACATCACATGCTCCTCCGCTCTGCTATACCACTGAGGTCTTTGCTACATAAGCTTCCGATGGCCTCCATCGTTTGCTTCCTTCTCTTTGACTGTCCCTTCAATTCGATTGCTCAAAATTCCGGTTCCACAGCTGCTCCAGAGACAACAACGCAGCAAACCGGCTCGCAATCTCAGATGGGTGGAGTAAACACCGGTACGGCCCACGCAGCAGTCCTCGACAAGGAGCACAGACCGATTACCGCTGGTGGCTTCGTCAAAACCGGGCCCATCGTTTTTCAGGACATCGCCCAGAAAGCGGGACTTACAACCTGGAAACATACGATGGGAACTTCCGATAAGCACTACATCATTGAATCGAACGGCTCCGGAGTCGGCCTCATCGACTACGATAACGACGGTTGGCTCGATATTTATCTTGTGAATGGTTCGACGGTGGATGCCTGGAATGGAAAGGCTCCCGCACCCAAAGCTGCGCTCTTTCGCAACAACCATGACGGCACTTTCACCGATGTCGCTACAAAAGCCGGCGTAACCAATGAGCGCTGGGGTGTCGGCGTAGCTATCGCTGATTATGACAATGACGGCTGGCCCGATATCTATATCAGCAACTTCGGAAAGAACCGGCTCTATCACAACAACCACGATGGAACCTTCACCGACGTCGCTGAGAAAGCCGGCGTAACTCTGGGCAACTGGTCGACGGGGGCAACCTGGGGAGACTACGATGGCGACGGCCGTCTCGATCTCTTCGTCCCCGGTTACGTTCACTACGACATGTCCAACCAGCCTGCGTCGCACAGCGGCGAAACCACACTCTGCCAGTTTCGCGGCGAAGAAGCCATGTGCGGTCCCCGAGGACTCAAAGGGGAATCCGACCATCTCTTCCACAATAATGGCGATGGAACTTTCACCGATGTCAGCGAAAAAGCAGGTGTCAGCGATAAGAATGCCTACTATGGCCTGGCTTCGCTCTTCATCGACGTGAACGACGATGGCAAACTTGATCTTCTCGTCGCCGATGATTCAACGCCGAATTATCTTTATCTCAACAAGGGCGATGGCACCTTCGAAGACATCAGCTACGCCTCCGGTTTTGCACTTAACGAGAATGGCCGCGAAACAGCCTCGATGAGCATTGCCTATGGCGATTACCGCAACAACGGTCTCGTCGATTTATTTACCACTACTTTTTCCGACGACTACAACCCGC
This sequence comes from uncultured Acidobacteriaceae bacterium, assembly GCA_963815485.1. GTDB lineage: Bacteria > Acidobacteriota > Terriglobia > Terriglobales > Acidobacteriaceae > Edaphobacter. Next base: position 265,426 of record CAWFGQ010000001.1, read on the forward strand.
TTTACAGGAATGATGGCGACGCAAACTTCACCGATGTCAGTTATCCGATGGGAATCGCCGAACCAACTATCCCATTTCTCGGTTGGGGCTCTGCATTCATGGATTTCGACAATGATGGGTGGAAGGACATCGTAATCACAAACGGCCACGTTTATCCCAACGTCGATCGCACAAGTTGGGGAACAACATGGGCACAACGGCCTCTCCTTTTTCACAACATCGAGGGAAAAAAGTTTGATCTCATGCCCGCAGTCGAAGGCACAGCACTGGCAAACGTCTACGCCGGCAGAGGCCTGGCAGTCGGAGATTTATTCAACGACGGCAAACTCGATGTCGTAATCAACGTGGAAGACGGCCACCCTGCCCTGCTACGCAACGTCTCACTTGACACCCATCATTGGGTAGAACTGAAACTGATCGGCGGCCCCGGAAGCCCGCGGGATGCGGTCGGCGCGAAGGTATTTCTCACTGCAGGAGGCTTTCGGCAACGGGGCGATGTCGTCTCAGGTGGAAGCTATGCCTCAACCAACGATCCTCGGCTGCACTTTGGCTTGGGCAACGCCACAATCATTGACTCGATTGAGGTCCATTGGCCCAGCGGAGCAAAGGAAAAGTTCGCCGTTCCCAAAACTGATCAGATCGTCACCCTCGTCGAAGGCAAAGGGACGAAGTTTTAGATTCGACGCAGCATCTCCTCCAACATCATTGACTCTGGGCAACCGAATCCTGTTATATTTTCGTTCGGGTCTTAAACAAGAGCTAATGGCGTGCCGAATCTGTTTTCGAAGCAATTCGCTTCCTTCTTAAGTAAGCGTTTTCACAGGTCAATTCATTAACAAATGCGAAGAGGATTTAACGATGGAGAAGACTTCACCTGGGATGAAAGAGGAAGCTGCAATCAGTTCTCCGATATTTTCGAGGATTTCTCTCGTTTCCATTGCCTTCGCTGTCCTGGCTGCGAGTTGCTTTGCGCAATCAGCCCAAGTAACGCTCAATATCCAGCTTGATAAGCCCGTGCATGCGGTGAGCCCGACACTCTATGGATTAATGACTGAAGAGATTAATTACTCCTATGACGGCGGCCTTTATGCAGAGATGGTCCGTAATCGTACGTTTCAGGACCATGGATTTGGCGGGGTAGCTCACTGGAATATCGAGCATTTCGGCAACTCTGTTGCTTCCATGATGATCGATACCGCAGATAGCCCAAGCCCGGCACTCGAGCATAGTCTCGTCATTGATGTGAAACGGGCAGATTCTTCGAATCGTTCAGGGGTGCGGAATGAAGGGTATTGGGGAATGGCTCTGCGGCCAAATACCACCTACAAAGGATCGTTGTACGCAAAGGCCGATTCTACCGATGTTGGGCCCTTGACTGCCGAGCTGATCAACAACAACACTGGCAAATCAGTAGCTTCGGCGACTACGCCTATGCTTTCCACAGAGTGGAAACAGTACCAGTTCACCCTTACGACGGGAAAGGTTGAGACTTCTTCGGAGAACCATCTCTTGTTGACGGTCGGGCATTCAGGAAATGTCTGGATTGATTTAGTGTCTTTGTTTCCGCCCACTTACCACAATCGCGAGAATGGCAATCGGCCTGACCTCATGGAGATGATGGCGGGGATGCGTCCAAAGTTTTTGCGGCTCCCGGGTGGCAACTATCTTGAGGGCGATCAGATCGATGAACGGTTTGATTGGAAAAACACCATCGGCCCGCTCGTCGACCGTCCGACCCACCGAAGTCCCTGGAACTATCAGTCATCGGACGGGTTGGGGCTGCTCGAGTTTCTGGAGTGGAGCGAGGATCTGAAGATTGATACGGTGCTCGCTGTGTATGCGGGATATTCCCTGAAGGGAGACCATATTCATCCGGGACCGGCGCTTGTTCCTTTTGTGGAGGATGCGCTGGATGAGATTGAATTCGCTACCGGCGATGCGTCCACGAAGTGGGGAGCGGTGCGTGCCAAGCTTGGTCATCCGGCGCCGTTTTCGGTGAAGTATGTTGAGATCGGCAATGAAGACTGGTTCGATCGCTCTGGGAGCTATGAAGGGCGCTATGCGCAGTTCTACAAGGCCATCAAGGCTAAGTATCCGCAGTTGCAACTGATTGCGACCGCTCCGCTGAAGAGGATGAAGCCGGATGTGCTTGACGATCACTACTACAAGCGCGCAGACGAGTTCTTTGCGGATGTGAAGCACTACGATAACGCGGATCGGAATGGGCCGAAGATATTCGTTGGAGAATGGGCTACGCGCGAGGGATCTCCGACGACGAATATGGGCGCGGCGCTTGGTGATGCAGCGTGGATGACTGGGATGGAGAGGAACAGCGACCTGATCGTTATGGCTTCGTATGCTCCTCTGTTCGTCAATGTAAATCCGGGCGGCATGCAATGGGAGTCGGATCTGATTGGATACGATGCGCTTAGCAGCTATGGCTCGCCGGGCTATTATGCGCAGGTGATGTTCGGTAAATACCTTGGAACCGAGGTGCCGTCATCCTCTATGAGCGGCGATGCTGCGCGTTTCTTTTACTCGGTTACGCGTGATCCGGCGAAGGGTGTGGTTTATTTGAAACTTGTGAACGCATCTTCTGTTGCACAGCCCGTCCAGATCGAGATGACCGGGGCGGGAAGTGTTACAAATACAGGGACTTTGGTGACTTTGTCGGGGGCCAGCCTTCCTCAAACGAACACGATAGCCGCGCCTACGCGAATCGTTCCGGTTGAGACTCCGTTGAAGACTGCCGGATCGAAGTTCAACCATAGCGTTCCTCCGTATGCCATTCAGATGCTCGAGCTGCATACGAAATGAGGGTGGTTAGACGGTGAAAAAGCCGGCTTTTGTACTGGATTTTATTTTTGGGGTTTAGGGGACGAACTTTGGTGTCTTTGCTGGGTTTTTCGAGGGGGGTTGCGCCAAGGGAAGGTGTTTTTACGTGGTAATTTGTGGTCGTTACGTGGTTGGCTAAGTGCAAAAGCGTGGTTGTTAGCTGGTCGTAAATCGGTTGCTACTTTTTTCCTCTCTTTTAGACTTTATTTTTCAGACTGGATGAGTGAGTCGATCTCATCGATGGACGTTTTTTTACATCCCACCCTTGTATGTTGCGATTTGAGGCGTGACGATAGGTTCACGTTTCGGCGGAGAGGCCGCTCCCACCCGAGGCCAGCCTTGGCTGAGCCTGATGGCGAAGAGAGGCCCCCGCCCCTCTCTTTTACGCCGTGGAGAATCGGAGGCCTTAGAGCCTGCATGTTCAAGGGCGGCGCGAAGAGTAAGCCCGTTGATGCGGACAGGGGCCGGTAGCCGAGACAGATCGTACCTTCAAGGAGCTTCATGAGCAAGCCGAATCCATCCATGCAGTCCACCGTATTTTGCGGCATCGATGTGAGTGCCGCGACTCTTGCCGCAGCCATTCATCAAGAAGATCAACGGTTCGAGCAACGTGTTTTCAACAACAACGCCAGCGGGCACAAGGCCCTGATCGCCTGGCTGCATAAGCGCAAGGCGCGGGTGAGAGTATCGCTGGAAGCGACCGGCATCTACTCGCTGGACCTGGCTATGGCGCTTGATCGGGCGGATGGCATCGAGGTCGCGGTGCTGAACCCGAAGTTGGTCCATCGCTTCGCGCAGACACTGCGACGGTCGAAGACCGACTCAGCGGATGCGCAGGCGTTGGCCGAATATAGCCGCCGTATGCCCTTTACGCCGTGGCGCGCACCGAGTCTGAATAGCTTGCAACTGCGCACCATCAGCCGTCATCTCCTCGGTCTGACAGCAGAATACACACGGCAAAACAACCGCCTCCACGCCGCGGAGAAATCAGCGGCGACGCCGCGCTGCGTGGTGAACGACTTGAAGCGCTCTATGGCTTCGCTCGAGCGGCGCATCCTGCGGTTCCGCCGCGAGGCGAGAGAACTGGTTCGCAGCGATGAAACGATCCGGAAGCGGTTCGAGCTGCTCATCGGCATCCCAGGCATCGCCGAGATCAGCGCGGTTCAGTTGCTGGGCGAACTCTCATCGCTCTCACCGGAGATGTCGGTGCGGCAGTGGGTGGCGCACAGTGGTCTGGACCCGGTACATCAGGTCTCGGGAACCTCGGTGCACAAGCCCTCCCGCATGAGTCGGGCTGGCAATCGGTATCTGCGTCGCGCGCTCTACATGCCCGCCCTGGTTGCCGTTCGTCTCGATCCCCACCTGAAGGCGTTCTACGAAACACTCCTGAGTCGTCACAAGGCCAAGCTGCAGGCGATCATCGCCGTCGCTCGCAAGCTGCTCCATGCCATCTACGGGATGCTTCGCAGTGAAACACCCTACGACGGAAGCAAACTCTTCCCCGCGCTCCTGCCCACCATCATCTCTGGCTAAAAAGAGAAATATCCCCTCTGGACACCCCTAAAGAGAAAAAAATGCTTGAAGTGCGAGAGAGAATCTTCGCAAGAAGGCGCGAAGGAAGGGCACCCAAAACATTCGTGCCTAAAACTTCATTTTTATGGGGACTGCTTTGGGCTTCCCGCAAGAGGCGCAAAGGATGGCACCGAGTACCCCATACTTCGCAAAACTCGGATGCCTGACGCTTTCTACTCAACAGACATTTTACATTTCAAATATTAGATTTCTCTTTTCGAATGCGTCATCCTATGTTTACAATCCAATAATTCATCCAAAAGCGGGAAGGGTTGAGATCCAAACTTTCCTCATAGTGTCGCGTCGCGCGTCAGCCTTGCTGTATTCGCAGTACCGCACCACTGTTCCGCTGCCTTTCGGGCTTCAGCATTTCTCTTTTTGGAGTTCCGACAGCCATAGGATTCGTGCCTCACAGGATCGATTACCTGATCCCCGCTTCACTTTTTTGTTTTCAAAGTTTGAAAGGGACCAATTGATGAGCTTCTCGAAGCACGCAGGGCTGTGGTGTATCTGTCTTTGTATTTTATTCAGTGTTCAACTTTCAGCACAGTTGCCCGCCCCTTCCGCAGTGCTTGGACATACTCCAGGAGACGATTTCTACCTCGCCAGCTACGAAGATGCGATCAAGTATTTTCATACGATTGCGGCGAGTTCCAATCGCGTCAAGATGTTTACAGTGGGAAAGAGTACACAGGGCCGCGATATCGAAGTTGCTGTGATCTCCTCGCCTGAGAATCTGGCGAGGCTCGAGGAATACAAGAAAATTGCAAGGCAGCTGGCGACCGCGACCGATCTGAACGACGAGCAGGCCCGCAAACTGGCTCGCGAGTCGAAGGTGATCGTGCATATCGACGGCGGGCTGCACTCTTCCGAGGTAGCGGGCGGCCAACACTCGATTGCGCTGGCGTACAAGCTGGTCTCCGCAAAGGACGATCCGGAGATCGATGCAATTCTGAACAACGTCATTCTCGTGTTGTGGCCGACGCTGAATCCCGACGGTCAGGACATGGTGGTTTCGTGGTATCGGCAAAACCTGGGGACGAAGTACGAGGTGGCGCCGCTGCCCTGGCTTTATCAGGAGTACGTTGGCCACGACAATAACCGCGACGGCTTCATGCTGAACATGAAAGAAGAGCAGGTGGTGGTGAAGGCGGAGCTCGAGTACAGCCCGGTGATCTTCTACTGCCAGCATCAGACGGCTCCCTCCCCTGCGCGTATCTGGATTCCACCTTTTGCCGATCCGATTTCGAGCAATGTGAGCCCCTATGTGCGGAGCTGGTTGAACGTTGTTGGAACGAACATGGCTGCGTATCTTGATCAACACAATATGCCCGGGGCAATCTCGGAGTCGCGCTTCGATAACTGGTACGCGGGCTTTACGGATTGGGCGGGCGTTTTTCGCAATGAGATCTCGTTCTTTACCGAGACGGCGCTTTATCGCTACGCGACGCCGCGCTTCTACACGGTTGACGATTTCCCGAGTGAGTATCAGGACCTGCGCGCGCTGACGATGTACACGACTCCGTGGTCCGGCGGTTGGTGGCACCTGAAGGATGCGGTCGACTACATGGTTGGCGGATCGATGTCGGTGCTTGATCTGGCTGCTAAGAATCGTGAGACGCTGCTCTACAACCGTTACCAGGCAGCGCGCGACAACATTCGTCGTACTGAGCCGCCGTTTGCGTATGTGATCAGCGATCGCCAAGGGGATGTGCCTGAAGCTGGATTGCTGGCACAGAAGATGATCGATAACGGGCTGGATGTGTATCAATCGAAGCCCGGCTTCAAGGCGAACGGCATCGATTATCCCGCGGGGTCCTGGGTGATTCCGATGAATCAACCGTACTCGGCGATGGCTAAGGAGTTGTTCGAGCGACAGGTCTATCCGGCTGCTGCTACCGGAGCGACCGCTGCCGGAGCGCACCTACCTTACGACATTACGGGATGGACATTGCCATTGCAGATGGGTGTTTCGGTCGATGCGATCTCCGACCCGATGGATCCTGCACAGCGCGCGATGATGACGAAGATCGACCAGGTGAAGCTGCCTGATGCTGAGGTTGCTGGAGAAGGAACAGTCTTCGCGGTAAGTCATAAGCCGAATGCTTCGTTCCAGCTTGTGAATGCGGTTCTGGCGCAAGGCGGAAGTGTCGCTATGGCCTCGGACACGGTGAAGACCGCGGAAGGGATGGAAAAGGGTGCGTTCATTGTGAGCGGGCTGAGCCGCTCCACGATTGCCGGACTCTCTTCGAAGCTGGCGATTGGTGCGGTGGCGATTCCGTCGGCTCCGGCGCATGAGATTCCAATCAAGAAGGCGAAGATTGGACTTTATCGTCCGTGGAGTCCTTCGATCGATGAAGGATGGACGCGGTGGATTCTGGAGAACTATAGCTACGACTCCAAGAGCATCTACAACGCAGAGATTCGTTCCGGCGGCTTGCGCAGCCGATATGACGTCATCATTGTTCCGGATATGAATACCAATCAACTGATGAATGGTTTCCGAGTCGGCTCTGTTCCGGGACAGTATGCGGGTGGCATCGAGCAGGATGGGTTGAACAATCTTCGCGAGTTTGTGCGTGCGGGTGGAACTCTGGTTGCGTTCAATCAAGCGGCGTCCAGTTTGATTCCGTTGATGTCACTGCCGGTGCGCAATGTGCTTCAAGGGCTGAGCAATGAAAAGTTCTATTGTGCCGGATCGCTGTTGCGGGTGGAGACAGAGCATCCGGATATGCCCATCAATTATGGGGTTCCGGCGTCACCCGTGGTGATGTTTGAGCGTGGGCCTGCTTTTGAAACGCTTCCTGGATTCAAAGGTGCGGTGCTAGCGAAGTATGCGAAGGAGACCGATCCACTGGAGAGCGGAATGATTCTGCATTCCGAGCTACTTCACGACAAGTTTGCGGCTTTGGAAGTTAGTTACGGTAGAGGGCGCGTTCTGCTCTATGGCTTCAAGCCGCAGCATCGAGGTCAGGCCCATGGAACCTACCGATATCTGTTCAACGCGCTTTATCAGTATGAGAATCCGCCGATGCCTTCAGACTCGCCATCTGCGGTACCAGCGACCGCTCCGGCGGCAACTCCCCCTGCTGCAGCACCGGTCACTCAAGAGCCGCCTGCCGGGAGAAGGAGGTCGGGAGGAGCGGAGCAGTAAAGAACACACAAAACAGAAATTCCTAGCTGCACAATTTCACGACCGATTCACTTCAGGAGGACCGATTGATGATGCGCAAGCTCAGTGGAATAGTCTTTTGTCTCGTTTTCAGTGTTGTTGCCTTCTCCCAGAATGCGACGACTTCGGTGCGAGGTACCGTCACCGACCCAACCGGCGCCATGGTGCAAGGCGCTACCGTAACCCTTACGAATTTGACAACTCAGGCGAGTCTCGAGCAGACGGTAGAGAAAAACGGCGAATATAACTTCGTTAACCTTCAACCGGCGACTTACAAGATCTCAATTGCCTCGAGCGGGTTCGCAACTCAGAGTAAGGAAATTGAGTTGCTGGTAAGCCAGCCTACAACCCTCAACTTCAAACTGACGGTTGGATCGACGGCGCAAACAGTTGAAGTCTCGGCGGCTTCCACTTTGAACTTCAGCGATGCGACGATCGGCAACGCTATCAGCAACGCCCAGATTGAGACGATGCCGATCGACTCGCGAAACGTGGCTGACCTGTTGAGTCTGCAGCCGGGCGTTCTTTATTTCGGCAACAATAACAGCGCGAGCAATCCGGCTCAGACGCAGGATAGCCGCCTTGGAGCAGTCGCCGGTGCTCGTTCCGATCAAGGCAACATTACACTCGATGGTCTCGATAATAACGACCAGACGTTTGGGTATGCCTTTACAGGCGTGCTGCGATCGACGCTGGATTCGACGCAGGAGTATCGCGTGACAACAGCAAGCGCCAATGCGGATGCGGGCCGCTCTTCAGGTGCGCAGGTGACGCTGGTCACGAAATCCGGTACGAATCGCTTTCATGGCACCGCGTATGAGTACTACCGCAACCGGTACTTCGCCGCAAACGATTGGTTTACCAAGCAGGCACAGGCCAAACAAGGACTGGCGAACAAGCCGGGACAACTGACGCGCAATACTTTCGGCGGAACGATAGGCGGCCCCATCCTCAAGGACAAGCTATTTTTCTTCTTCAACTATGAAGGACAGCGCACGAGGGAGAGCGCGTCGGTCACGCAGGAGGTTCCGACAGCCGCGTATCGTCAGGGAATTTTGCAATATAAGGATGCCTCAGGCGCAGTGAAGAGCCTTTCGCCATCGCAGGTTGCGACACTGGATGCACCATGCGTGGCGAATGGTGTATGTCCTAATGGACCGGGGCCGAATGCTGCTATTTTGGCTTATTTTGCTCAGTTGCCGGTTGCGAATGGACTCACGATCGGGGACGGGCTCAACGAGGGTTCGTTCACGTTTTCCTCTCCGACGCCTTACTCGCATAACACCAGCATTGTTAAGTTGGATTGGACTCCGGTAGCTTCTCAACATGTCTTTGTGCGTGGGAATCTGCAAAAGGATGTGATCAGTTCGACGCAGCAGTTTCCCGGGCTTCCTGCATCCACAACCACTGTCGATAACACGAAGGGAATTGCCGCCGGCGATACCTGGATTGTCAGTCCAAAGATCGTCAACGACATCCGGTATGGGTATACGCGTCAGGGTCTGGCTCAGGCTGGCGTCGGAAGCGGGGTTTATACGGACATCCGCTTCATCGCGGCGCCAACCGCGGAGACGCGCAGCACTATACGAAGCGTACCGGTCAATTCGATTCTGGACACGCTGAACTATACCAGGGGAAATCACTCGATCCAGGTAGGCGGAACATGGAGACTGATTCACAACAATACGCAGACGAATGCCAATTCATTTAACAGCGGAAGCACGAATCCACTGGGGCTGTCGTCAAAAGGTCTGCCTGATCCTTCGAGTCTGGGAGGGGGCTACACTCCCGTCTCGGGCAGCTTCAGCACGCCTTATCTTGAGGCCTATGCCAATCTTGTAGGAACTACTCCGGTTTTGTCTCAAAATATCAATTACGCGGTCAATCCTGGCGGAAACACTGCGGCGCTGATACCGCAGGGCAATTATGTTGTTCGTAATTTCATTTCCAATGAGTTCGAGATCTACGCCCAGGATTCCTGGCGTGCGACTCCGAAGCTAACACTTACTTTTGGAGTGCGTTATACGAATTTGCAGGTGCCCTACGACAAGAATGGTCAGTCGGCAGCACCGACCGTGGATACTCACGCATTCTTTCAACAACGCGCGAAGGCAGCCGCTACTGGTCAGGTGTATGAGCCGGCGCTTGCTTTTGCTCCGAACGGTCCTGTCTACGGAAGGCCAGGATATTGGGCCAAGCAGAAGGACAACTTTGCTCCTCGATTCGCAGTTGCCTATGCGCTCAATAGCAAGACCTCGATCCGAGCTGGTGCGGGCATGTACTATGACCACTTCGGACAAGGCATTATCAATGCATTCAATACGTCGGGCTCATTCGGGCTTGCTAGCAAGCTTTCAAGCGCACTAGGTTCTTTGACAACCGAAACCTCACCTCGATTTGTCAGTAGAACGGCTCTTCCTAATCTTCCCAATACGCCTCCAGCCGCCACGCAGAACTTTCCGTACGTGTTGCCTCAAACCAACACATCGACTGCATTTCTGATCAGCTGGGGTGTAGACAACAAGATTAAAACTCCGTATTCCGAGGTTTATAACTTCTCCATCGAACGCGAATTGCCTGGTGGCTTCACACTTGAGGCGGCGTATGTCGGTCACTTCGGCCGCAAACTAATGCAGCAACTGGATCTGGCCACACCAGTTAATCTTCAGGACACAAAATCTGGGGTGACCTACTTCCAGGCAGGTGCACAGTTGGCGGCTCTCGTCGATCAGAATGGAGGGAGCAGCAAAGCCACCGTTCCGGCGATTCCGTATTTTGAGAACATGTTCCCTCAACTCGCTAACGTTTCCAGCACGGCCTGCCCCAACCCCAGCCATACTGCGACGCAAGCGATCTACTGCAACGAATTTACTACCTTCCGCAAGGTCCTCGGTGAAACTACGGCGCTGGCTGATCTCGATTTTTATTGCAGTTATGGCTGCCCCGCAGCAGCACCACAGAATCGTTTCTTCCAAGGGCAATTTTCCTCTTTGTATGTCTGGTCCTCGATGGGCACGTCGTCTTACAACGCCGGCCAATTCGTACTTCGTCATCCAACCAGCCATGGATTTCAAGGCGATCTCAGCTACACCTATGGCAACTCGATCGACATAGGTTCGGATGCAGAGCGATCGAACGAGACTCAAGGAGGATCCGGGAGTTACATCACGAACGCATTCAATCCTGAGCAAACACGAGCCGTATCCGATTTTGATACGAGGCACCTGATCACGGCGAACGGATCCTATCTCCTTCCGTTTGGTCATGGACAGGCTTTCGGAACACATGCGAACCGGCTGGAGGACCTGGTGATCGGCGGCTGGCGAGTTGCTTCCATCGCCCGCTGGACGAGCGGCCTACCTTTCTCACTGACGGAGGGCGGCTTCACGACGGACTGGGAGATTGCCAGCTACGGCATCAAGACGGGAAACTTCAAAGCGAAGAAGGTATATAACCCTGGAAATATCCCTAATGCCTTCGGGACTGCACTGGCCAGTCAAATTACCGGCTCCATCAGTACGGGAGGTCCTCTCGAAAGACTTCCTTATCCGGGTGAAGCAGGCCAGCGAAACAACTTCCGCAGAGATGGGAACTTTGGCGTCGATGCAAGTTTGACGAAGCCGTTCAAGATCACCGAAGGCCAGGTCCTCCGCTTCACGTGGGAGGTATTTAACGTAAGCAACTCGGTTCGCTTCAATGGTGTGTCGGGCAGCCTGGTGAGCGGCACGTTCGGCAACTACACCACAACCCTAACAACCTCACGGCGTATGCAGTTCTCGCTTCGCTACAGCTTCTAATTCGTCATTCTTACCGTGTCCCTTGTTCTGCTTGAAAGCACCCATAGCAGAACAAGGGACTTTATTTTGCTTTGAGCTTTTGACGTCTTGCTATTCAGCAAACGATCAGGAAGAAGATTTGGCCTTTCTTTTGGATATTTCCCATCCTCTTCCCTGCCCTCATCCATATCCGCAAACCAAGCAGAGCTTTGGGTGAGTTGCAGAGACTCGACCTAGAGATTTTTATATAGGGTTTCTAAGTAGAACTACTGACTTATTGGGGATAATCAACCAGTCTTAGCTTGAAACTATTAATTTATGTTGACGCCCTTGTCGTTTCAGATTAGCGTTCAAGCACCACTACTCATTTTCCCTTTTCGACTGCCGCCAACGTTCGTTGAAGTCGAGTTACTTATAAGAAACCCACATATTTCGGGTTCGCGGAATTTTGCGCCTCAAAAAGCCCTGTACCAGCTACTTCACTTCAGGAGCCGATGATGCCTCATATCTCGAAAAGATATTTGCCGATGCTTTTTGTTCTTTTCGTAGCCGTAACAGGCTCCGCACAAACCTTTCGCGGAACTGTCTCGGGTGTCGTTGCAGATAGCCAGGGAGCGGTGATTTCGGATGCCACCGTGCAATTGACAAATCCGGCGACCGGTCTGACGTTAAGCGCAAAGTCGAGCAAAGATGGTGAGTTCAACTTTCCGGAACTTACTGTAGGTCTTTATCAACTGACCGTGAGCACGAGCGGATTCCAGACGAAGAAGATCGACAATATCAATGTCGAAGTGTCGAAGGTTCAGAATCTAAAAGTAGAACTTAGCGTTGGAGCCGAGAGTACCTTTATCGATGTTTCGGCCGATGCTATTCAGACCGATGTAACTTCCAGCGCGCTTGTCGCTGTAATCGATTCGAAGTCGGTGCAGGAGATGCCGATGAACGGTCGCAACTTTACGCAGATGACTCACTTTGCACCCGGCGCCAGTGCGCTTACTAACTCGGTAAATGGCTCGCGGACTGCGAGCATCAACTTTCAGGTGGATGGCGCGGACAACGTTGATCCGTGGCTTGGCATTGTTGCTTCGAATCAAGGAGGCATCGCGAGTGTGGCAGGCGGCCTGATTCCGATTGAAGCGATTGACCAGTTTTCGATGCAGTCCGGCGGTGAAGCTGATCAGGGACGTAATGCGGGCGCGAACTCGAACATGGTGCTGCGCTCAGGAACGAATAAGATTCATGGCGATGTGTTTTACTTCGATCGCAACGAGTTTTTCGCAGCGCTGTCTCCGGTTGCGCCGGTTGGCAGCCGCAAGACGCTGATCCGCAATCATCAGGGCGGATTTACGCTGGGCGGACCGATCTGGAAAGATCACACCTTCTTGTTTCTTGCGGGCGAAATTCAGGTGGCAAAGGCCAACGTCGCGCTCACCGATACTGTCTTGTCTAATGCGTGGATCAGCGATGCGACTGCGTTTCTAAATAAGTACGGACTGAAGCCTAACCAACTCAGCACGAATCTCTATGGCATTCTTTATCCGGCGAATTCCAAATCGGGTCCTGCCACCACGAGCAACTACTTTGCTCAGGGGACTTCGAACTACAACAGCTTCAACGGCATCATCAAACTGGATCACACCTTCAGCCAAAAGCAGACCCTGTCCACTCGTTATCTGGGAACGACCGGAAAGCAGACTGCGCCAACTGCTTCGGATTATGCGGATTACTTTCAGACTGCTCCGATGCACATTCACAACTTCTCAGTGGTGCATAGCTATATCTTCAACAGCCATCTCCTTAACCAAGTTACACTGGCGACGAACTACTTTCTTCAGACATTCAATGACGCGAACCAGAGCTTCAATCCGCAGGCGAACGCTGGTTTGAACCTTGGTCTGCCAGCGGGCGGCATTATCGCGGCTGGCGCTCCGAGCATCATCTTTACTTCAACTGTATTTGATCAGACGGGCGCGACGCAGCCTTCGGGGCGCACCGACGTTACGGGACACATTACCGACTCGCTGCACTGGACGCTGGGCCGTCACGCACTCAAGATTGGTGGTGAGTACAGGCACTCGAATGTGAATCAGCTTTATTTTTCGAGCGCGCGCGGTACGTTTACTTTTGACGGGACGCGTGGACCCTGGTCTGCAAACAATGCGACGGACAAGGCGAACTGCGCTGGTCTTCCGGTGCCGCAGGTTACGAGCACCGGCGCCTGCAATACGAACATTCTGGCGCTCGCTGATTATCTGAACGGTATGCCTACCAATTCCTCCGGAGCAAAGCTTCTGCAGGGAAACGCACAGCGCGTATGGACGCTAGATACGGAAGATGCCTGGGTGCAGGACAACTTTCAGGTGACGAAGAAGCTGGATATCAATTACGGCATTCGCTACACGATTCCGGGGGCGATCCAGACTGCTAAGAATGACGTGTACAGCTTTGTTACTGGACCAACGCCTGGGTTCAAACTTGGGCTGTACAACAACTACTACGGTGCGGTTGCTCCGCGACTTGGTTTCGCTTACTCGCCGCTGGAGAACAACAATACGGTTATTCGCGGTTCCTTTGGTATCTTCTACGACTTCCCGGCGATGAGTAATTGGTCTACGGGAACTACAACGAACGGAGGCGCGAACTATGCACAGAACAATCCTGCCGGAACTGACGCTGCGGCGATCTTCGTTCAGAAGAATGTGCAGTGGCAGGTTGGCGTAAATCCCTTTGTGGGTGCGTCTGCTCCGCAGGTTGGCGCCTTCGGTGTGAACCAGAACTTCAAGATGCCTTACGCTGAGGTCTTCAGCCTTGGTATTGAGCAGCAACTTTCAAGGAACACGTTGTTTACGCTGGGCTATGTTGGAAGTCAGGGGCGTCGCCTTTCGGTGCTTTATGACATCAACCAGCCTGCTGCTAACGGGACGGCGACACCAAGTGTACGGCCGTATACGCAGACGGTCTTCCCGAATCAGAATCCAACCTTCAGCGGCCAACCACTGCTTGGAATCAACCAGTTGAACTTCGCAGCGTCTTCGAATTACAACTCGGTGCAGGCCACGATTAAGCAGGCTGCGTGGCATGGAGTTCAGACGACGCTGAATTACACGTGGGGCAAGTCGTTGGATGACGGTTCAACGTCGACTACGCCGATGAACAGTTACAACCTGCACCAGGATTACGGCGCGAGCACCTTTGACAATCGCCACCTGTTGAATGGCTTCGTATACTACACCGTTCCGCAGCTTGGACACGCTATGCCGCGGCTCACCAAGGGCTTCCAACTCAATGCTATTTACACCTACTCGACTGGCATCCCGATCAGTCCAGGTATCAGCACCGACGTCAGCAAGACCAACCAGATTAAGGACCGACCGAATGTCGTTGCGGGCATCAATCCCTATACCGGGCTGAAGTTATCTTCCAGCACAGCGAGCGGTCGGCAATATAGCTGGATGACAAACTCGACTGGTGCTTTTACGACTCCGGCTGTGGGAACGTATGGCAACGAGCGGCGCGATGCCTACTATGGGCCGAATTTCAGGACGATCGACTTCTCGCTGTTCAAGCACACGCCAATTACTGAGAAAGTGATGTCGGAGTTCCGGGTTGAGATCTTCAATATCTTCAACTTCAATAATTTTGCCAATCCAAGCGTTTCCAATATAACCAGCAGCACCTTCGGCCTTATCACCAATACACGAAACGGCGCTTCTGCTCCGGGCATTGGTTATGGCGAGCCATTCAACATACAATTCGCATTCAAGGTCTCCTTCTAACGGAGCTGAGTTCATAAAGGACAAAGATTCAAAATGAGATTGCCGAAGTTGAAGATTGTGGCGACCCTCCTGCTTGCTGCCATGCCGATGGCGGCGCAGGATGCGTCAGAAAAGATCGACCTGACCGTACTCCATGAAATTAAGAGCCAGGCCTTTCAACACTCGCAGGTGATGGATCACCTGTTTTATATCTCGGATGTTTATGGGCCGCGTATTACCAGTTCGCCGAACCATCATGCTGCCGCTGAGTGGATTGTGAAGCGGCTGCAGTCTTATGGGCTGCAGAATGTGCACCTCGAGCCGTGGGGTCCGTTTGGAAATTCGTGGCAGTACAAGAAGTTTTATGGGGCTCTAGTCGAGCCGAATTATGCTCCGCTGATTGGGTTTCCTCTGGCGTGGACTCCCGGGACGGATGGGCCGGTGACTGCCGAGGCTGTGCTCGCGCCGATTCACTCGCAGGAGGACTTTGCGAAGTATCGGGGCAGGCTCAAGGGCAAGATTGTTCTGATCGTCGATCCCAAGGTTGTGCTGATGCACACCGAGGTTGAGGCTCGGCGGCTTACTGATGAAGAGATTGCGGCGAGGACCGTTGTCCCTGATCCTTCGCGTCTCGGCGCAGGCTTTGGTGGCGGCCGTCCGGCTGCTGCGGGGCCGGTAGCGCCTCCTCCCGCTCCTGGCGCCGCGCTTCGTTTGCGCAATGACACGAGCAAGTTCCTCTCTGAGGAAGGTGTGCTTGTTGCTATCAATTACGGGACGAACGGTGACGGCGGTACGGTCTTCGCTTCGTTTGGCGGCTCGCAGAATCCGGCTGACCCTACACCTCCTCCGATGGTGGCTATTACGCCGGAGCACTATAACCGCATCGCTCGACTGATTCAACATGGAATGGCTCCGAAGCTGACGTTCGATATACAGACGGAGATTTACAAGAACGACCAGATGGGTTTCAACGTTGTCGGCGAGATTCCCGGTACCAGCAAGAAGGATGAGGTTGTAATGCTTGGCGGGCATCTCGACTCGTGGCAGGGCGGCACGGGGGCAACTGATAATGGCACTGGCTCGTCGGTTGCGATTGAGGCGATTCGGATTCTTACTCAGTTACATCGGCCGATGACGCGCACGGTTCGAATTGCTCTTTGGGGTGGAGAGGAAGAGGGTCTGCTGGGGTCGAAGTTTTATGTTCAGCAGCACTTTGCGCCGCGCGACACCATGAAACAGACTCCTGAGTACGCGAAGCTGGATGCGTACTATAACGACGACTCGGGTAGCGGACGCTTTCGCGGTATCTCTGCCGATGGCAATGACGAGATTGCCTCGATCTTCAGGCAGTGGGCTGCTCCGATTCGCGACCTCGAGTTCCAGTCTGTGGCGGGAGCTACGGCTGCTCCTACTCGCGAGCCTGGGGGCACCGACTCTACTAGTTTTTCCTGGATCGGGCTTGACGGTTTCGGCTTTATGCAGGACCCGCTCGAGTATGGCAGCCGAACGCACCACTCCAACATGGACCTTTACGACAGGGTGCAGGTTGGCGACGTGATGCAGGGAGCGGCCATCGAAGCCTGGTTCGTCTATAACACTGCGACTCGGCCAGCCATGTTGCCACGGCTGGATACACCTTTACCGCTCAGTCCTTCGGCAAGCGGCAACTGATGTCCTGTCTCTGAGAATTTTTACCGTGACCGAGGCCAGCTGCTCGCCGGCGAAGAAGAACAGAGAAAAGCAAGAGCGAAAATACAGAGATTCTGAGCTTCGCTCAGAATGACAACTTAAAACAAAAAGCATCACTTTGTTCGCGACGGAGATTTAGGTTTATGGCTATTACACGACGTGATTTTTTGACACGGGTTGGGCAGGCAGGCGGGTACAGCGCTGCGTTTCTGACCATGCAGGGTCTTGGGTTGCTGGAAGCGCGCGGAGCTGCTCCGGAGTTTGTCGGGGCAGAGGCGGGTTCGGGCAAAGGGACTAAGGTTGCGATTCTTGGGGGCGGTATTGCCGGGCTGGTGGCCGCTTATGAACTGCGTTCTCTTGGCTATGAGTGCACGGTTCTTGAAGCGCGAGAGAGACCGGGTGGACGGAACTGGACGGTGCGGGGCGGAGATAAAGTTACGTTTCTGGATGGAACGGCGCAGTCGTGTACGTGGGACGATGGGCACTATCAGAATTTTGGGCCTGCTCGTCTGCCATCGATTCACAAGACGATCCTCGGGTATTGCCGGAAGCTTGGCGTAGAGATGCAGGTTGAAGTGAATATGAGCCGGTCGGCTTTCCTGCAAAACGACAATGTTAACGGCGGCAAGCCGGCGGTGATGCGGCAGGTGGTGAATGACACTCGTGGGCACGTGAGCGAGTTGTTGTCCAAGAGCATTAACCAGGGAGCGCTCGACCAGGAACTCTCGAAGGAAGATCGCGATCGCATGTTGAGCTTCCTGCGGACGTATGGATCTCTCGATGAGGCTGGAAAATACAACGGCAGTGACCGTGCCGGTTATGTAAAGACGGCTGGTGCAGGCGATGAATTAGGAGTGTTGAGCCAGCCGATCGATATGCATACGTTGCTGGATGAGAACTTCTGGCAGGGAATGCTCTTTGATGAGCAGTTCGATATGCAGGCGACGATGTTCCAGCCGGTGGGTGGGATGGATCGCATTCCTTTTGCGTTCGCGAAATCGCTAGGCGGAATTGTGAAGTATAACTCGCCAGTGACTGAGATTCGCAAGACGTCGAAGGGAGTTACTGTCAGCTATAAAGAGAAAGGTATGGCTAAGACGATTGAGGCGGACTACTGCATCTGTACGATGCCGTTGACGCTTCTTCGGTCTACGCCGAACGACTTCGGCGCTGCCTATAAAAAGGTGGTTGACGAGTGTACCTACTCGAGTGCTTACAAGATTGCGTGGGAGAGCCGGCGGTTCTGGGAGCAGGATTACAACATTTACGGGGGCCTTGAGTTTGTGACGGTAGGGTGCAGCCCGATCTGGTTTCCTTCGGCCGGGATGTTCAGCGAGCGGGGGGTGCTGGTGAGTGGATATACGGATGAGTCGAATTCGCCGTTCGGGAAGCTGACCATGGAGGAGAAGTTAGCGGAGAGCCGGAAGTCGATTGAGCGGCTGCATCCGGGGCATGGCAAGGAGTTGGAAAACCCGATGTACGTGACGTGGGGCAAGATTCCATACAACGAAGGATCGTGGATTCGGAGCTATGGGCCGGGACAGCAGCGATCGCCGGGGGTGCGGTTGACGCCGCAGACGGGACAGGCGCAATCGGCTTCGGCTGCGCGGATGCTCTCGAATCCAGGGTACGAGACGCTTATTGAGCCCGATGGCCGGATCGTCTTTGCGGGTGACCATGTGAGCCATATCGTTGCATGGCAGGAGGGTGCAGCGTTGAGTGCTTTGCGGGCAGTGCAACAGGTGTCCGACCGGGTAAAGGCTGCCAGGCTGGCCAACGGCGCGAAGGAAGCGATTTCCGCTTAGGAGTGCTGTGATTTTTAAACATGCCGAAGGGGTGAAACTTAACGGTAAGCTGCTCGTACCAAGATCAAACCGCAATAGCTCTCACGAAGGACTCAACATAAGGCCGGACCGGGGATTCCTCGTACCGACTGAATGTTGAAGCGATTCGTTGGAGGAGAAAACGATCATGTCGCGCAGGTTTCTGCTTTCTATCACCGCAGTGGTTTTTCTGAGTTCTGTAACAGCATTGTGCCAGCAGACGAAACCAGCCGATGGGGTTTCGATCGTGCAACCGGGGGCGCCCGGGCAGAGCAATAAGACTCTGACGCCGGAGACTGCCTCTGCACCGCCGCGCAAGCCTTCTGCTGATGACGTGAAGTTTATGCAGGGGATGATTATGCATCACTCGCAGGCCGTTGAGATGACGGAGTTGTTGAAGACGCGAAGTGAGGATCCGGCGGTTCAGGCGCTGGGCAAGCGGATCAGCATCTCGCAGACCGACGAGATGCGATTCATGAAGCAGTGGCTGACGGAGCGCGGCGAACCGGTCTCGGAGCATGGCTCGATGGACATGGCAGGAATGAATATGAGCGGAATGGATCATGACCATATGGGCCATATGGACATGGCGATGCCGATGATGCCCGGAATGCTGACTCCGGCGCAGATGAAGGCATTGGCGGCAGCGACGGGGCCGCAGTTCGACCACTTGTTTTTGACGGGAATGATTCAACATCACACCGGCGCTCTGACGATGGTGAAGGATCTGTTCCGGACGCAGGGTGCAGGGCAGGATCCGCAGTTATTCGATTTTGCGAGTGACGTAGATAACACGCAGCAGGCAGAGATTGACATAATGCGGCACATGCTTAAGGAGAAACAATGATCGCTGAAATGACTTCAAGATTTTCGCGTCGTGCCGTGACCATCGGGGTCGCGCTTACTTTTTCTCTCGCTGCGATTTGCTCGGGGCAAAACAACTCGGTGTATACCAATCCGCGTGCGGGGTCGGATGATCCGCGTGTGGGATTGAAGGCAGGCCTTTATGATGCGGGCGAAGCGTCGTTCGGGATACAAAGGCTGATCTCTTTGCCGAAGCCTGCTGGCTTTGCTCCGGATCTGGCTTCGATTGCGGCCTTTGATGCTCTGCCGACTCCGCCGCCACCACCGGAAGGTACTCCGCCGCCGCGTGGGCCGCAGGGTGGACCTCGGGCTAACTACGGAGGCACCAACTCCGACCTGGCGTTTCATGGCACGACTCTGTTTGTGGGGAATTATAGCGGCATCAATTTCTACGACATCTCGAATCCGACGAAGATCAAGCTGATTACTTCGGTGGTTTGTCCGGGTGGGCAGGGAGACGTATCTGTTTATGGGCACCTTTTGTTCATGTCGGTTGAGGCTGCGAATGGACGGCTCGACTGCGGAACTCAAGGCTTCCCCACTCCTGCAGGAGCTGCTCCGACTCCTCCACCGGCGGCTGACCCTGCTGGGGCTGATGCCGCAGCCGGGCCGCGGCGTCCGCCACCGCCGCCTCCCAGCCCTGATCGAATCAAAGGGATTCGAATCTTCGATATTACGGACATCTCACAGCCGAAGCAGGTTGCTGAGGTACAGACCTGCCGTGGCTCGCATACGCATACGCTCGTTGTCGATCCGAAGGACAAGGACAATATTTATGTCTATATTTCCGGATCCGCAGGAGTGCGTCCTTCGGAGGAGTTGTCGGGTTGTTCGGGAGCAGAACCCGATAAAGATCCGGATACCGCGTTGTTTACGATCGTTGTGATTAAGGTGCCACTGGCGCATCCCGAACAGGCGAAGATCGTGGCCAGCCCGCGTATCTTTACCGATCCGGAGAGCGGAAACATGAACGGGCTCTGGAAGGGCGGCAATCACGGCGAAGGTACGCAGACGACCTCGATGACGCGGGGTTGCCACGACATCACGGTGCGATCTGACCTTGGACTGGCGGCTGGTGCGTGCTCAGGGAATGGGATTCTGTTGAATATCTCCGATCCTGTCCATCCTGTGCGTATCGACGCTGTCACCGATCCTAACTATGCTTTCTGGCACTCAGCCAATTTCAGCAACGACGGCACGAAGGTGCTGTTTACGGACGAGTGGGGCGGAGGCGGACAGGCGCGTTGCCGCGTGAGCGATCCGATGAACTGGGGAGCGGATGCGATCTTCAATCTGAAGAATGGCAAATTGACACTGGCTTCCTATTACAAGATGCCTGCTCCGCAGAGCGAACTGGAGAACTGCGTGGCTCATAATGGGTCGCTGATTCCGATTCCGGGGCGTGATGTTGAAGTGCAGTCCTGGTATCAGGGTGGGGTTTCGATCGTGGACTTCACTGATATCTCGCATCCGGTTGAGATTGGCTACTTCGATCGCGGGCCGGTTGATGGGATCAAGCATGCGATGGGCGGCCAGTGGTCGACGTACTGGTACAACGGCTACATCTATGGGTCTGAGATTGCACGTGGCGTCGATGTCTTCAAGCTTGTGCCGAACAAATATGTGACGCAAAACGAGATCGATGCCGCAAATCTGGTTCAGGTCTCCGAACTCAACGTGCAGAATCAGGAGAAGTTTTCCTGGCCCGCAAACTTTGTGGTTGCCAAGGCCTATCTCGATCAACTTGGCCGCAGCAATGCTCTCGATTCCAAGCGGCTGGCTGCGTTGAACGAGGCGATCGCGAAGGCAGAGGCTTCGCATTCCAAGCCTAAGGATGTTGCTCAACTTCATACGCTGGGCGCGAGTCTTGAGAAGGATGCGGGTTCGGCGAAGACACCGGCTGACTCTTATCGTATGCATGCGCTTGCAGGGATTATGACGCAGAGCGGAGCTGGCCACTAGTCTTTTGAGATTCAATCCTTAGATTCCACTGAATTGAACCGCGTAATTCCAAATTGATTACGCGGTTTTTTGTGCCTGCACGAGGACTGCAAGGAGACTATCCAGATCGGTTGGATTGACGTCGCTGACGGCGATGATGCGCAGATCGGGCGTGGTAGCGGTGTGGATGGTAAACCCTGCGCGAGTGTCTTTGAGAATCCCAGACGTGGGGCTGGTTGATCGTTGGGTGAGGAAGACAGAGACCTCGTGTTTGTGAATGGTGAAGAGGAGGAGAGCAGCGGGCTGACCATTGAGGAATGCGAGGTCTGCACCTTTGAGGGTGGTATCGGCTGGGAGAGCGGTGGCTTCGGGCAGGTTAAAGCTGAAAGGTAGGCGGCCCTGAAACCAGGGTTTGACGGTGTGGCGATCAGTTGAAATGACCTGTGGGACGGCTGCAGTTGAGAGAGTTGCGAGATGCTGATCGAGGAGCTCCGTGACGAGCGTGTCGGTTGGGTGAAACTGACGCCATCCAAAGAGTGAGACAGCAAGCAGCAGCGCTGCAGCGAGGGCTGTCCAAATTAGTGGACGAACGGAGTGCATGGGGGCAGGTGTTTTCTTTTGTTCGAGTTTGTTTTGCTCCGAATGAAGATGAGCCGTGAGACGAGCGAGAGCTTCCGGTGGTGGAGCGAAGCGCTGTCCGGCGCGGGCGGTGGCGGTTTTGAGTTGGGTCGCGGAGAGGGCGCGCAGGGCGCACACGTGGCAGTTCGTCAGATGCTGCTCAATTCCCTGCTGCTCCGTCAATGAGAGTTCGCGGTCGATGAAGGCGCTCAGCCGGTTTGGATCAAGGTGTTCGGTAGATTGAGAGATTGGAGTCATTGAGATTCTCCGAGTTGCGACTGCAGGAGTTGGCGCAGAGTGCGACGAGCGCGAGAGATGCGCGACATGACAGTTCCGATGGGGAGATCAAGGACGCTCGCGATGTCCTTGTATTTGAGTTCTTCTACATCACATAGAAGCAATACTTCGCGGAGTTGCGAAGGAAGCTGTTCCAGCGCGGTTTGGAGAGCGGCCTCGTTATCGAGGCGGATGAGGTTGTCTTCCGGTGTAGGGCCGGCAACGGCGGCGTCGAATGTCTCGGGATGGTCTTCCATAAAGACGGTGCGGGAGGCGGCGATGCCAGCGCGGGTCGTGAGAAAAGTGTTGCGGAGGATGCGAAAGATCCAGGCCTTGAAGTTGGTGCCTGACTGGAAGGAGTCGAACCCGCGCAGAGCTTTGGAGAGGGTTTCCTGTACGAGGTCTTCTGTGTCGGCCTGGTTACGAGTGAGCCAGAACGCATGGTTATAGAGCGAAGCGAAGAGAGGGAGCGCCAGTTCTTCAAAGTTTGCGTTGCGACTAGCAAAGGACGACATGGCGCGGAGTGCCTCGGGCTGACTGAGGTAGTGGGTTTCGAGAGACACGGAGTAGACCGGCAGGCAATGAGTATTAGCCATCCCTACCGTAAACCGAATCGCAGACAAATTATTCCACGAATTATTGCCAGAAGTGGAATAAAGAGCGATGTCGCCAGTTTTGGGAGGTGATGGTAATCAAAAACCGAACGGAGATTGTTATGAATCGATTTAAGGAAGACGAAGTGATGCGGGAGAGCGAAGGCGTAGCGCAGTCTGGAGATGGCATCGACCGACGCAATTTTCTCGGGTGCATGGCGTGGGCTGGCACAGGCTTATTGTGGTCCATGGTCGGTGGCGTGCCGACGTCGAAGTTGCTGGCACAGACGATGAAGAGTAGTGGCACAGGCGCTGGAAAGATTGAGGATTTTTCATTCGTGCAGATCAGTGACTGCCACATCGGATTCAATAAAGGTGCGAATCCTGACGTGACCGGGACGTTGAGGAAGGCGATTGATCGAGCGAATCTAACGCCAGTGGGGATGAAGTCTCCTGATTTCATGATTCATACCGGGGATATCACGCAGAACTCGAAGGCAGCGGAGTTCGACACTGCTTCAGAGGTGATCAAAGATTTCAAGAGCGAGGTTTTCTACGTCCCCGGCGAGCACGATTTTATCGATGACGGTGTGCAGTACAAACAACGCTTCGGCAAAGGTGCCGCTGGCAACGGATGGTACAGCTACAACCACAAGGGTGTTCACTTTGTGGGGCTGAACAATTGTGTTCAGGTGGATGCGATGGGCAATTTGGGCGACGAGCAACTTGCGTGGTTGAAATCTGATCTGGCTGGGCAGACTCATTCGACACCGATTGTCGTCTTCGCGCATATTCCGCTGTGGATGGTTTATGAGAAGTGGGGCTGGGGCACGAAAGATGGTGAACAGGCGCTTGCGATGTTGAAGCCTTTCGGGTCGGTGACGGTGTTGAACGGGCACATTCATCAGGTTGTGCAGAAGGTCGAAGGCAATGTGGCTTTTCACACTGCGATGGCGACTGCGTTTCCGCAACCTGCTCCGGGAGCAGCGCCAAATCCAGGACCGATGGTGGTTCCGGCGGGCAAACTGCAGAGCGTGCTTGGGGTGACGAAGGTTAAGGTTGTCCGTGGGCACAATCGTCTGGCTGTGGTCGATTCGACGTTGGCGGAGACTGCCTGATGCGTCTCTGGTTTGCCGCTGTAATGACCGTTGCCGCAGTCGTGGGATTGGGGTATGTGCATCCGTTTGGGAATCCTCGTGTCGAGCCCGCAAAAGGGCTCGACACGATGCTGCACGGTGCGAATATGCCGACGGCGGCGAAGGAGGTGCTGATAACAAAATGCGCTGACTGCCATTCGAGCGAGACGCGATGGCCGGTGTATGCGCGAGTTGCGCCGGGGTCGTGGCTGATTGAGCGTGACATCATCGAGGCTCGTAAGAAGATGGACCTGTCGCAGTGGGAAGAGATACCGAGCGATCGACAGCAGGTGTTGATGGCGAAGATTGTTGAAGAGGCAAAGAGCGGGGAGATGCCGCCTCTCCAGTATCGACTCTTGCACTCGAATGCGAATCTTTCCGAGGCGGACGTGCAGGCGCTTTCGATGTTAGGTAAGAGCTCCGGTCAGAGTGAGATGACACTGGCCGGGGAGGGCGATGCTGTGCGAGGCAAAGCAGTGTTTGAGAAGCGATGCACGGGTTGTCATGCGATGGAAGCTGATCGTGAGGGGCCGAGACTGGCAGGAGTGTATGGCAGAAAAGCTGGAAGTGTTGCAGGATTTACCTATTCCGGGGGTTTGAAGAATCTGGGTGTGACCTGGAACGACGCGACGCTGGAGAAGTGGCTTAGCGGTCCGGATGTGATGGTTCCGGATAACAATATGAGCTTCAGCGTTCCTAAGGCGGAGGAGCGGAGGGATTTAATCGCGTACTTCAAGCATCAGTAGATCGGGGAAAGATCACTGGAAGTTGAGATTCTTTTGATCGCTGAGGATTTGCTCGGCGGTGAGGCCGCTGATCGAGGCGTCGAGGAGCTCGATCATGTGGAAGGCGGGTAGGGTGCGCTCACCGCGACGGCGGAGCCCGCTCATTAGCTGAAGCAGGCAGCCGGGGTTTGCGGAGACGACTGCCTGGGAGCGGGTGTCGAGGAGATGGCCTACTTTTCGGTCGCCGAGTTGCTGCGCGGCTTCCGGTTGAAGGAGGTTGTAGACCCCCGCGGAGCCGCAGCAGAGGGAGGATTCGGCTATTTCGGCGACTTCGAGTTGCGGAATTGCGGAGAGAAGCTGGCGGGGCTGCTGGTAGATTCCCTGAGCATGCCGGAGGTGGCACGCGTCGTGATAGGCGATGCGGATCGGTAATGGATGGCGTGGAGCAATGGATGGCACACTGCAGAGGATTTCGGTGATGTCTTTGCACTTTGAGGAGAATGCACGGGCGCGGTCGGCCCATTGCGGGTCATCGCGGAGGAGGTAGCCGTACTCCTTCATTGTGGAGCCGCAGCCTGCGGCGTTGATCACGATGGTTTCGACATTCGCGGCTTCGAAGAGGGCGATGAGGTTGCGCGCCATGGCGGCTGCTTGATCGTCGAGGCCGGAGTGGAGCATCAGGGCTCCGCAGCAGGGTTGGCTGGCTGGAGTGACGACTTCGAAGCCTTCTGCGGCGAGGACGCGGGCAGTGGCGGCGTTGACGTGAGAGAAGAAGACCTGCTGGACGCAGCCAGTGAGCATTCCGACGCGACCGCGAGGAGCGCTTGTGGGCGCGATTTTTTCGGGCATCGTCCAGGTGAAGTGGGCGGGGACGGTGGGGAGTAGGGACTCCATTGCGGCGAGGCGTGCGGGCAGGAGCTTGAGGAGACCGGAGGCTCGGACCAACGATTGCAAGCCCGAACGCTGATAGAGGAAGAGCGGGCCGGCCATGAGTTTGAGGCGATTGGCATACGGGAAGATTGCGAAGAGGAGTTTGCGGAAGAGAGAGTCGGAGGTGGTGCGGGGGATGTTGCGTTCCGGCATTCGCTCAATCTGGGCCCGGGTGTCTTCGATGAGCTTGTCGTACTGGACGCCGGAGGGGCAGGCGGTCATGCAGGCCATGCAGCCGAGGCAATTGTCCATGTGGGTGCGGAAGTTCTGATCGAGGGGAGCCTCGCCTTGTGCGGCTTTGGCCATCATATAGATGCGGCCGCGGGGCGAATCCATCTCTTCTCCCCAGAGGACGTAGGTCGGGCAGGCGGGGAGGCAGAAGCCGCAGTGGACGCAGTCGGAGAGAAGTTCTTTCGAGGGAGGATGGTGGGCGTCGAAGGAGCTGGGCTTGGCGGGTTTTATCTCGGTCAGCATAGATTTCGGTGGTAGCCCTACCCCGTCAATGTTGTGCAAAGTCTTCGGAAGATTGGGGTTAGGTCTGGACTTAGGGTCTGGACTTCAGGTCTGGCTTCGTTGCGTGTTGATTTTCTTATCGGGTAGTTTGGGGTGAGGTTTGTCAAGTAGTCGGGTTTTAGATTCCACCGAGGAGGCGGCCTGGGTTGAGGGTGCGGTTGGGGTCGAATTGGAGTTTTACGGCATGCATGAGGGGTAGGGTGTTGGGGTTGGCCTTCGAGCATCTTGCGTTTGTGGAAGAAGCAAGGACGGTGAGGTCAGTCTTGATGGTCTGAAGGTATTTTTCGATGGCCGCGGCGGCACCTTCAAGAGAGGCGTAGATGAGGCCGGCGGATTGAGCGACGCAGGCGATCTCTACCTCCGGGGCCCATTGCATGTGGTCAAGGTACTGACCTAAGTCCGATGGAAGGACTGAGAGTTTGATGACCGTGGCGTTGTCTTGAAAGAGAGCCTTGCGGGCGTTTCCAGGGTTCTCAAGAGAATCGGTGTCGATTTTGAGCCCCGCGGTATCTGCCATCTCATGAAGAATCTCACCCTGTTTGGCTTCGGGGTGAGCGTTGAGCTGGATGTCGAGGTGGAAGCCGTTAGCGTCTCCGCGGAGTTGGAGGGCCTGGGTTAGAAGGTGGCTGGCTCGGATGGTTGCCATGAGGGGGGCGAGTTGTGCGGTTTGCGGGGCGGAGACGGTGAAGGTCTGGGTGTGTTGCGGCAGAGGATGGAGGCGGAAGGTCGCCTCTGTGATGACCGCGAGTGTGCCGAAGCTGCCGGTCATGAGTTTGCATAGGTCGTAGCCCGCTACGTTTTTGACGACCTTGCCGCCGGAGCGGGCAATGGTGCCATCGGCGAGAACAAGGGTCATGCCGATGACCAGGTCGCGGAGGCTGCCGTAGCGGTGGCGGAGTGCGCCTGAGTCGTTTGTCGCGAGGATTCCGCCGACGGTGGCGCGTTCGGGCCAGAGGGGATCGAGGGCTACGAATTGGCCGTGTTTGGCAAGGGTCTGCTGGAGTTGTTGCCAGGGGCAGCCAGCTTGTACGGTGCAGGTCAGGTCCTGCCAAGGGTGTTCGATGACTCGGTCGAGGCGGGTCAGGTCGAGGCGGATGCTGGCTTGGACTGGGTTACCCCAGGATTGTTTTGTGTTGCCGCCTGTCGGGTTGACGGTGAGGTGGTTTTCGTTGGCGAAGCTGAGAATTTGAGAGACTTCGCTCGTGCTGGCGGGGAATATGGTGATAGGGTCGCCGGAGCGTACGTATTGGGGGCCCGTTATGGCGGTCAGTGCGTCGGTGATGGTGGTGGTGGTCATGCTTGTGCATCCTGCGAACCCACCTTAGCGACGATAAGGCCGTCGCGAAGATGGGGCACCCGGCTTTGTGGCGGAGTAAATGTTACGGGCATCAGAAGATCTCCGCGATGCCGCTGGTTTCGAGGTGGTGAGGGATGTAGGTTCCGCGGGAGCGTTCGCCGCAGAGGCGTGGTGTGGGAAAGAGCTTGTCGGGGTTGGCGATGTTTTGCGGATCGAAGGCGTGGCGGACGCGTTGCATGGTTTCAAGGTCGGGGTCGGCGTACATGTAGGACATGCTGCATTGCTTTTCGCGGCCGACGCCGTGTTCGCCGGTGATGGAACCGCCAGCTTCGACGCAGATATCCAGAATGCGCATGGAGAGGTTGATGGCTCGCTCTTCTTCGCCGGGATTGTCAGCGCAATAGAGGACGATGGGGTGAAGATTGCCGTCGCCTGCGTGAAAGACGTTCGTGACGCGAAGGTTTTCTGCGGCGGACATCTCGGTTATCTTTTCGAGAACAGCAGGAAGCGCCGTGCGCGGGATTACGCCGTCCTGGACGATGTAGTGCGAGGAGAGGCGACCTGCTGCGGCGAAAGCGGCCTTGCGCCCCTTCCATATTAAGAAGCGATCCTGTTCGTCGATGGCGAGGCGCGTCTCCCATGCTCCGTTTTTCTTTGCGAGCGCGATGACAGTGATCATCTGGAGGTCGACTTCGGCGCGGGGGCCGTCGAGTTCGATGAGGAGGAGGGCCTCGCAGGCGGGATAGTTGGGATGAACGGAGGCTTCAGCGGCCTGGATGGAGAGGCTATCCATTATTTCCATTGCGGCGGGGAGCTGGCCGGCGGCGATGACGTCGGAGACAGTCTGGGCGGCGGCGGCGATGGTGTCGAAGGCGGCGAGGATAACCTGCACGGTCTCGGGCTTGCGGACGATACGGAGGGTCATCTCGGTAGCGACGCCGAGGGTGCCTTCGGAGCCGATGAAGACGCCAATGAGATCGTAACCGGGGGCGTCGTGGGTTTTGCTGCCGAGTGTGACGACCTCGCCGGTGGGGAGCACGACTGTCATCTCAAGAACGTGAGTGACGGTGAAGCCGTACTTGAGGCAGTGCGCTCCGCCTGCGTTCTCGGCCACGTTGCCACCGATGGAGCAGACGGTTTGGGAGCTGGGATCGGGTGCGTAGAAGAATCCGTGCGGCGAAACGGCGGCGGTTACGTTGGCGTTGATGACGCCGGGCTGGACGGTGATCTGCTGGTTGGGTAGATCGATATTGAGGATGCGGTTCATGCGAGAGAGGCAGATGACGACCGAGCCCTCGGCTGGGAGTGCGCCTCCACTGAGGCCTGTGCCGGATCCGCGAGCGACAAAAGGGATATTGTGTTTCGCGCAGATACGTATGACAGATTGAACCTGTTCGGTGGTGCGCGGCAGGACGACTGCGCCCGGAGTGACACGGAAGGCGGTGAGGCCGTCGCATTCATAGGTTTGGAGCTGGTTGGGAGCGGTGATGAGGCTGGATTGTGGAGCGTCGCCCCTTTTGCCGTCTGAGTCTACGGCAGTGCGAAGTTCGGCGAGGATGGCAGGGGTTAACATAGTCGTCAGGGCTGTCTCATGAACCCTTTCCGTTAGAGTACAGCGAACGCGAGCGCCAGTGCTCGCCCAGAATGGTTCCAAGTTTAGTGTGCATTGTGCCTATTGTTCCAGTTCCAGATCATTCTGCTTGACTCAACTCATACACACAAGACCCTTCCGTAACGGCTTGCGGGAAGCTCGGCCGCTCCCTTGACTAGGGATTCTCCCAGTTGTTCATACCGGATGTGCTACTTAGCATTGAAATCGCTGAACATGAAGCTGAGATGGCGGTTTGTATGAGCAGACATCGCGTGGCAGGAGAAAACTACATGCTTGCTAACCTAAGAATTCGACGCTTTTCGAGTGGAATCTCCCTTTTGCTTGGGCTGTTTATGATTGCTGGCGTCCACGGCTTTGGACAGCGGGGGACTAACGAAACCATTGACGCTACAGCCTTTGGCACAAGCACACAGCTCGGAAGAAACTTTGGCATCAAAATCATTATTTACGAGTTCTCGAGCCCTGAGGACAGAGACGTGCTGGTGCAGGCCTTTCAGAAGGGGCAGAACGATGGCTTGAAGAATGCTCTCGAAAAGATGAAGAGCGTGGGTCGAATAACGATCCCCGGCACAGTCGGGTACGATCTCAGCTTCATTCGGGAGATTGTAACGCCTACTGGCAGGACGATCCGTTTTGTGACCAACCGCAAGATCGCTTTTGGTGAAGCCTATTGGGATACCCAAACGAAGAGTTTCAATCTGACTGCCGGTGAAATCATCTTGAATGACGCGGACAAGAGCAAGAGTAGCGGCGTTCTCTTCCCTGCCGCGCAGCTCATCGTCAATAACGAAGGCGAGTTGCAGTTCGAGCTGAACCAGAATGCCTGGAAGCTGACTAACATCATCGAGTGGAAGTGAAATCGCCCAGCAGTTGTTAGGTCGTTTGGTGGAGGTTGCCAAAGCTGCGGATCGCGAAGGGATATAACTATGACTATCAAAGCTCAACAACGGTTAAACACCTGGAATGCATTGCTCTTATCGACTTCCATCGTTCTGCTGACCGGAGGGGTCGCACAGGCCAAGAGCAAATATGTTTGTGAACAAGAGCAGCCCGAGACCTTGTGCAACGAGGCCAACACGTGCGGTTCGGCTTCGTCTCCATGCACGATTAACATCACCAGGTCAGCCAACTCCGCCAACGTAAAACCGGGCGTTCCGAACGCGAAGAACAACCAGTTTTTCTGTGTTAAGGCTGGCACTACGGTGGTGTGGATGAGTTCGAACAAGAACCACGGATTTACCGTCTCGTTCGGTACTGACTCTCCATTTGACCCCGATGACCCGATCATGGGAGGCGGGAAAAAGGCTGTGACGACGAAGGCAAGCACTCCGGGCTGCTATAAATACGATGTTGGCGCGTTCCGGTCCGGGACAGTTTATGGAATGAGCAGCGGCAGTAAGCCGGAGTTAGTCATTCTGCCCTGACCTGCTAAGCAAATGCCGAAACATCATCGCACTTTCCTAAGCGCACTCTGTCCATTACTCAGAACTGCAGTTGAATTCGGGTCTGGAAGAACTGCGTATTGCCTTTGAGATTGAACCGGTCAAGGTGTCCATAGCCATAGGCCATCTCCAGCCGCACATTTTCAGAGAGGTACCAGTTCACCATCGGTGTGATTCTCCCGAAGGTGCCCCCATGCACACCTTTGTTGTCGAGATCGGTGTAGGAGTATCGCAACAGTGCTTCCCATGCACCGGGTCCGCCGCTGAAGACAGTCCTCTTCGGCGCTATGTCCTTGAAGTAACCGCCGACGGTGTTGTAGGGGCGCGTCTCGCCGGTGATGAGCCAGGTTGCAACCACGTCGCCTCCATTGAAGGTGGGATTGCCCTTTGTCGGGGAGTCGACACGCTGGAAGTAGTACTCGCTGCCGAAGAGCAAGGACCTTCTACGGAAGTAGACTTCATACCCCTCGCTGTTTGAGCTGTTCGCGGGGAACATTCCGGTATCGAGGAAATATGGCGCAAGGAACGCTTCGGGTCGTGACTTGAGCTGGAGTTGGTTGTCGACGGGCTTACCATAGCGGAAGTCAAAGGCGAGCTGAAGCACCGTTCCGTTCTCCTCTGAATGGATCGGGAGCCATGCAAGGCGTGCGACCTCCTGGCTGGAATACGACGAGAACGACTGGCCCTTCGACGCCACGTCGTTGAAGTAGCCGACGTTCCAGAGAAAGCCATGCCGTTTCGAATAACCAAGCCACTTG
This sequence comes from uncultured Acidobacteriaceae bacterium, assembly GCA_963815485.1. Lineage (GTDB taxonomy): Bacteria > Acidobacteriota > Terriglobia > Terriglobales > Acidobacteriaceae > Edaphobacter. The sequence goes on from CAWFGQ010000001.1 coordinate 296,753, forward strand.
ATACCGTCGGCCAGCAACGGAACGGAGGCGTCGCTGAACGTGAATCTTTCAAGGGTCCAACCGTCGTAGCCGACCATGATCCTGTTGAGAGAGAATCCCTCTTTTTGACGCCCAATGAAGAAGTAGCTCAAGATCTTCGGGACCCGAAACATGATGCCGGTTTGCCGCAGAAACCAGGAGTTCGTGGGGCCGTCGTACATGACACCTGCGCACCAAGTCGTGGGCAGCGGGAAACTAGGGAGTTTTCCTCCCAGAAGGAAACGAACATCACGGACCTTCTCACCGGGCAGCATGGCTATCTGTTCTTTGCTTGCTGCGTCCTGAGCGAACGCCGCGAAATCATATAAAAAAGCGCCGCCGACCCGGATGGTGAAGTGCGGACCCTGATACTCATTCCAATGCACAAGGTCTCGTTTCGGAAGCGGTTCGGCTGCCTCCACGGAGTTCTCGAGATTGGGTGGGGGACTCTGGGTTTGCGCTGGAGTGGAGTTGGCAGTCTGGCTCTGTGCTGCGGCAGGAGGTGTGTTCTGAGTTTCTTCGGAAGCGGGATTTGAAGGGGTTTCGGTTGGCTTCTGGGCAAGGGAGCCAACCGGTGTTGCCGCCAACATCACCATCATCAAGAGTAGCGGCCGCGCGTTCATGATCTGATCCCCTGCGCCATTGTTCGATCAGTATGTGTAGAACGCCTTCTGAATTTCCGACACAGGGCGAGGATTCAGGAGCAGCAGCGTGAGGAGGATTCGCGCCTTTTGCGGATTCAGCTCATCGGAAGCCACGAGGCCGAGGTCATCGTCATTGACTTCCACGTTGCGCCCAACGAGCCCTGACATCACTCGGCTGGCGCGAACGACGATGACTCCCTTCTTTGCCGCTCTCCCAGCGGCCTCCACTGAGGCCTTGTTCATGTTACCGTTGCCAACGCCAGCGATGACGATGCCCTTGGCGCCTGCCTTTACGCTGGCGTCAATGAGGTCAGGGGACATGTCAACGTCTGCAAAGACGATATCCACGCGCGGCAATTTGGTCACGTTGGCAATGTTGAATTCGGTGCCCGTCGTGTTCTTCCACGTAGGAACGTTGTAGAAATCGTCCTTTCCGTATGCCGTAACACCAACCAACCCGCGCAGCGGCGACATGAACGTCTGAACGTCCGTGGTGCTGGTCTTGGTGAGAGAGTGGGCGCCGTGTATCCAGTCGTTCATGACGACCAGTACTCCACGGCCCGCGGCATTCGGATCGCCGGCGACTGCCACGGCGTTGTAGAGGTTCAGCGGGCCATCGGCGCTGACGGCGGTGGAGGGCCGCATGGATCCCACCAGGACTACCGGCTTGCTACTCTTCACCACCAAATTGAGGAAGTATGCGGTTTCTTCCATGGTGTCGGTGCCGTGGGTGACGACGATGCCGTCGACACCGGATGTCGATAGCAGCTCATTGATGCGCTTGGCGACTTTGAGCATGATGTCGAAAGACATGTCCTGCGATCCGACATTTGCAATTTGCTCCCCTTTGATATTGGCGAGTTCCTGGATCCCGGGAACGGCATTTACCATCGCGTCGATGGTCACGGCACCAGAGGTGTAAGCGGATTGTGTGCCAGTGGCTCCGGCGCCTGCGATCGTGCCCCCTGTGGCAAGGATTACGATGTTGGGTTTCTTCCCCTGGCTCAGAGCTTGCTGGCAAGGAACAACGATGACCACAATAAGGAATAACATCCAGAGTTTGTAAGATCGTTTCATAGACCACTCCCTCCGAGCGCGCACCGTTGCGCGAATGCTCTCTTACCAATCAGAACTAATTCTGCTTGGTACTTGGATTTATCCAATCCGGTAAGCTTGGCCGGATCAAGCAGGTCCTTGATCTGTTGTTCCGTGAGGAGATGCTTCTCGCGAATGATCTCGAGGATTCCTTTGCCGCTCGAGTAAGCTTCCTGCGCCAACTCGGTCGACTTGTCGTAGCCAAGGACAGGATTGAGCGCGGTGACGATGCCAACCGTCGTCTCCATGTAGTGCTCCAGGACCTTCTCGTTGAGAGTTATGCCGTCTATGCATTTGGTCCGGAAAAAGATCGACGTGTTGTAGAGAAGATGTTGCGATTCCATGACTGCCACCCCTTCGAGAGGTTCATAGGCGTTGAGTTGAAGCTGCCCGCTGTGAGCGGCGAGCGTGACCGCATAGTCATTGCCCATCACGCGAAAAGCGATGAGGTTCATCACTTCAGGAGCTACCGGGTTCACCTTACCCGGCATGATGGAGGAGCCCGGCTGCAACGCCGGCAGGTTGATCTCTGCCAACCCTGCGCGCGGCCCTGACGTCAGCAAGATGAGGTCGCCTGAGATCTTCGAAAGGAGGATGGCAACACTCTTGAGCGCCGAGGAATAGACCACAAACCCCTGCTGGTCCCAAGTGGCCGACAACATGTCGGGGGCGGGCACGTAGGGTTTGCCGGTGAGCTTTGACAGATGCTCCGCAAACTTCTCGGGATAGCCCTTGGGAACATTGATGCCAGTGCCGATCGCAGTGGCACCCATGTTTTGGATGTACAGCGACTTTTCTGAGTCTTGCAACAACTGAATCTCGCCGTCCAGTGCTGCCGCGAAGGCATAGAATTCCTGGCCGACGGTCATAGGTACGGCATCCTGCAACTCAGTTCGTCCCATTTTGACAATATCGATGTAGGCGGCACCTTTCGCGCGGAACGACGCAGAAAGCTTCTGAAGTTCCTCGATCAACTTGCCGTTGCGGAGCACGAGCGCGACCTTGATCGCAGTGGGATAGGAGTCGTTGGTCGATTGCGACATGTTCAGGTCGTCATGAGGCTCGAGAAACTGATATTCGCCCTTTTTGTGACCGGATAGCTCGAGCCCGATATTGGCGAGCACCTCGTTGGCATTCATATTCGTGGAGGTACCGGCGCCGCCCTGGTACCAATCGACCCGAAATTGATCGTGGTACTTACCGGCAAGGACGGCCTGACTAGCCTTTTCGATGGCTGCCAGCCTCTCCGGCTTCATTGCTCCGACGTCGGTGTTCGCTTGAGCTGCCGCCAGCTTGACGAGTGCCCATGCCTCGACGAACCCGGGATACTGATTGATCTCGACACCTGAAAGCTGGAAGTTCTCGAGCGCACGAGCGGTCTGTACGCCATAGTAAGCGTTGGCCGGAATTTGTTTTTCTCCAAGGAGATCCTTCTCAGTTCGAGTCGGACCGGAGGGCTGTTGAGACCACAGAGAACTGCCAACAAAAACCACAGCAAGCATGAATCCAGCTGCCGTCCGTAATGGTGGGGAATGGAACGCTCGCATCAGTCCTCCTGGTTGACCACATCTGCGATGAGCAATCGAAAGTGAATCGATAGTGTTATTTGTGGACCAGCACAAGAACCTGCAAGGAATACTGAACGGGAGCAGGTCGATCGTGCGGCCCTGCCTAGTCAACTTTGGTGAAGGTAGCATTCCTTACCAGCAACAACTACTGGGAGTTCTCCTAGTTTGCCATTTGCACAAAAATGGCTAAGTTCCCTCCCCTCAATCAACAATCGTTGTAAGAATGAGTAGTTTCGTCAGGGAGGTCTACTCGCTAATGTGAGCTCCACGGACTTCCCATAAAACGGATCTCGGAAGATCGTTGATTGATGGCTCGCTGAGATCTCTCCGGCGTTGCCCGCTTCAATACACCATGGCCACGATGATTGAACCCCAAATCGCGTATATCAATGCGCTCATTGCATAACTAATGCCATAACTCAACACCGGCACGCGGCTCTCAGCCTTCACCAACAGCGCTGCTAAAGCAGGCGAAGAGGTTCCGCTTCCCGCGCAGATGCCGAGCAAGAGCCCCGGATGTATTCGAAAGATGTAACGGCCCACAAGAATCGTAAGCAAATAAGGTACTGCGCAAACAATTACACCAGTAAGCAGAAGAACAAGTCCGGACGTAAGGATTCCGTGGACGAAACCAAGGCCGGCATTGATTCCGGTGGAGGCTACAAATGCGCATAGGCCGAGTGAATCCAATAACCACAAGACTGGTTCAGGTATTCTGCCGAACACAGGCCTAACCGACTGTATCCATCCGGCGGTAAATGATGCGAGAAGGACGCCGACGGGAAGGCCAAGCCCGACGTGAAGTCCTGCCAGTTTGAATGTGGGAATGCCGACTAGCCCACCCACCCCAATAGCCAAACATATCAACATCAGATCCGTCGCATGTGACGCTCGTTCTACAGGACCTAATTGTGCCGCCACCCGATCGACATGTCGCTTGGAACCAATCAACGTCATCACGTCGCCACGTTCCAGCACAACATTCGATCCCATCGGAAGCTCTTCTCCCCCGCGCATTACCTTGCGGACATAGACTCCCCGGGTAGCTACCTCGCCACCCAGAGTCTCAACAATCTCAGCCAAGGTTCGGTGAACAAGATCCTTCCGCTCCAAGACGTGGTCGACCGCAATCGCGGGAATGTCGAGCAACACCGGCTCCTCAACCTCATAGAGGTGCAGCGGGTTACCAGATGCCAGCATCTTAGGTCGTCCAGAGAGCACAACCAAATCGCCTGAATGGAGTCGAAGATCCGGCTCCGCATCGATAGTTCCGTGTGCGTTCCTGACTCTCTCAACGAACACCCTCTCCGGGGCGAAGATATCCTCTAATTCCGTCACGGTCTTGCCATTCATTTCTTCCGGAATTGTGTAAGCACGCACCACAAATTGCCGGTACGCAGAAACTATTCCAGGGTCCTGATTCTTCATACCCAATTCGCTTTCCAGTTTTTTACATTCGTCGCGAAGATTGATCCTCATGATCCACGGACCAACCTGGACAAGTATGAAGATGGCTGTAAATATCGCGATCATGTACGTTACCGCATAAGCCGCCGTGGCATCTGCGATAAATGCGCGACGCACTTCCTCCGCTATATCGAGCCTTCCAATCGCAACGCTTCCAGTCCCCAATGCCTCCGTAGAATGCAGTCCGCCAGAAAGAAGGCCCACTGCTGTCCCGGCATTGAATCCAAGGACGCGCGCGACAGCATACGCCATCAACAATCCGCTGACGGTAAATATGAGAGTCAAAATCAGTTGCGGAAGCGAATTCCGGCCAAGGCCTCTGAAGAACTGAGGTCCTGTTTTGTAACCAACGGAAAACAGAAACAAAAGAAAGAACGTTCTGCCAAGAACACCCGGCAGCACGATACCCAGTTGCCCCACCGCAACACCTACGAGAATACACCCGACAACCGGACCCAGTTTGAAAGACCTTATTTGAAGCCGTCCAAGGAGATAGCCTCCAGCCAGGGCCAGAAAAAGCGCTACTTCAGGATGATCACGCAGAGCATGCCTGACCCACTCCATCGTCATCACCATTTCAACCTGGCCTCCTGGCTTTCTTTGACGAAGGAACAATCAGTGTGCCTTGCCCCTCGACAAGAGAAGCAGATCCGAAACATCGGGGGAGAATGGCCGCCGAGCGTTCGCTACTTGTATAGCGGGACTTGAAGGGAAACAACTGGCAATATCCCTAGGTGATGACAAAATCATGCCGATTCGAAATAGAAGAACGAGAAACGTCCTACTCTCCTCGCCAAGATATTGACCCTCTCGAGTCTGATCGCACAGTGAATCTTTCCGTTCAGGGAAACCGCTCATCATCGAAACCACTGGCGGAGACGCCTACGGGCGCGCATCGGCCTAGGGAATTTCCCAGTAGCGCGAGGGATTGTCCAGGCGTAGACACAAACTAACCTGCTGATGGAAGCGAATCATTGCTACGCCGACGAAGCCGGAATTGAGAACGAGGTACGACATGAGGGGACATCGCTCGATAAGAACAGTTGCCATTGCACTAGTGTTGGTCGTTGTCGGGGCGTCCAACCGAGCGGCTTTTTGCGAGAGTGTCAAAGTGGAAGGACTTATTAAGGCACGCAGCGGTGACACGATGACACTGCAGACTTCGAGTCAAGCGGAACTTGTTATTCTGCTGACCGATACGACTCGAGTGGCGCAGGTGCAGGGGGTATTTAAGGCCCGACGGAAGGATATGTCGATGGCGGCTCTCATTCCTGGCCTAGCAGTCAAGGTGGAGGGCAGCTATGACGAAAGCCATAAGCTGGTGGCGAGTTCGGTTTCGTTTAAGGGAAACGACCTGGAGGAGGCGGAGGCGATCCAGGCTGGGCTTCATGAGACCAAGGTGCAGAATCAACAACAAAGTGAAGAACTGAAGGCGCAGAACGAAGCATTGCAAAAGCAGCAGGCACAGTTGACCGAACAGGAACAGAAGGTCGCTGCCAACAAAGCTGCAATCGATGCTGCGATAGCGCGCTTCGGCCAAATGGATGACTACTACATTTTTGATGAACTCACGGTGTATTTTGCCAACGGCAAGACAAACGTCGACCCAAAATACAATCCACAGCTGATGACGTTAACACAAAAGGCAGCTAGTATTGAGGGCTACATGATTCAGGTCGAAGGCTACGCCTCGTCGGTGGGCAGCGTTTCCCTCAATCAGAAACTCAGCCACGACCGTGCCGCCAATGTCATAACGGTCCTGCTTCAGCAGGGTCATGTACCGCTTACAAGAATGTTGGCTCCCGGTGCAATGGGCGAAAGTAATCAAGTGGGAAACGACAAGACCGCAGAAGGACAAGCAGAGAATCGGCGCGTTGTGATTCGTGTACTGCAAAACAAGGGCGTCGCGGGTAGTGTCTCGGGAAAATAGCCTTGCAAAACCGCGCGAAGCGTCCTGGTCTAATCATGCTGAGGGATTCGCTCGACTATGCGCCGGAGATTGCAAAATGAGACCGTGATTCAGCGCAAACAAAACAAGATCAGCGTTGTTTTTCAGATTGAACGATACCATGATGTGGTGTTTGTGAAACTCCACGGTTTTTTCACTGAGATTCAAGAGCGAGGCGATCTCTTTCATCATCCGACCCTCGCCGAACAATTGGACTATATCCCTTTGTCTCGATGTAAGGTCCTTTGAGAACTGCCTTGCTCTTGCCCTTGATTCTGCCCAATTTTCAGACCTCATCCTAGGTGCTATGTAGGAGTGGCCGCGCATTACTTCGTCGATCGCTTTGAGCAACTCTGACCCGCCCGAGTGCTTAAGGACAAACGCGACGGGACCCAGTTCAAGGGCCGCAGCTGCAAGGTGTGGGTCGTCCTGCATGGTCAAGAAAATGAACTTTACCTTTGGAGTGTTCTCCTTGATTCTCCGAGCAGCGTCAAGCCCATTGAGCACAGGCATTCCCACATCGACGATGATAAGGTCGGGCTTAAGCTTTGTTGCTTGATCGAGCAGGGCACGGCCGTCCGAGACTTGTCCGATCACGTCGAAGTTTTTTTCCAAATAAGACCGCAAAGCATCGGAAAACATCGCATGATCGTCCGCGATTAACATACGCGGGCGACGTTGGTCTGTACGAGCAGCGTCCATAATGTTCGACCTTTCCTTCGCATCGGAGGTTGAACCTGAAAGGAATTGTCGGACTGGTGTTGTTTTGATTTCCATCACCAACCAAGAAATTTGCCGCAGAGAGCCCATTGGTGGAACGAAACTTATCTAGTCTGTCCTGTGAAGATAATTGTGGATGGTGATCAGAGTATTGAGAACTAGCAAAAGCAACAGATGGTTAGCTCGAAAAGATACAGTTGGCAAGCCTAGCTATTCAGACAGGGTCGGCTGCCAATTGGAGGGGGACCGTTGCTTCGATTCTTGTTCCCTTTCCTGGCACGGAATTAATCTTGAGGTATCCACCGGCCAGGCGTGCACGTTCCCTCATGCTTCTTAAACCCAGACCTGGCTCACCGTTTACCCTCGCATCGAATCCTTTGCCTTCGTCGCGAATGGAGACAACGATTTTATTGCCGATTCTCCGCAATCTCACTTCGGCCTTTACAACACCACTGTGTTTTTTCAGATTCTGAAGCGCTTCCTGAACAATCCGGAACAGACAGAGAGCGACATCTGAACGAATACCCTTTGGGATGTCTTCGGACGAAAAATCAATCTCGATTCCATACCAGTCGTTGAATTCTTTGCATAAAGCGCCAATTCCAGGGACAAGTCCCAAATTTTCAAGTGTGGCGGAGTGCAGCCTATGAGAGACAGTGTGAATGTCCGCTCCGATCTCGCTGGCTGAATTGAGGAGATGGTGGAGTTGTTGTTTTGCGCTTCGTGGGGAGTCTGGTAATGCCTCTTCCGCGTTTTCCAAGCCGAGTGCCAGGAGTGCCAAGCGCTGACTGAAGTCGTCGTGGAGTTCGGATGCCAGCCGGCTTCGCTCCTTCTCCTGTGCGTTAATCAATAAGCCACTAAGCTGCATTTGGGCGTCTCTTGCGATTCTTAGTTGTTTCCGACCGAATTGCAGGTAGATGGCGAGGGCGGAGAGGTTGAGAATGATAAACAGGGTAGCGATCCAATACCATTTTGTGCGCTCCCATGCCGATAATTCACGGTAGAGGATGGTGCTGCCTGGAGGGAGGTCCTCTTCCTTGAGGCCCCAGCGGCGCATTGCGCGCCAATCGAACAAGTACTCGTTGTTGTTCCTTACGACTGGGATGTTTTGTGGCTTCGCACCATTGAGAACTCTAGCCGCTATTGCGGCGGCAGCGCGTCCGTCTGCTTCCAGGCTAATCAGATCCCCTCCTACGGTTCCCCCGCCGAGTTCCACATCAGCCATGACGTAAATTGGTGCGTTCGCAGCGCTAACCATGAGTGGAACCGATTGAGCGGCATCGACAAATCGAGACCCTGCGGCGTCCTGTGTCATTGCGGTGTGATACACGATGCTGTCATCAGGCAGGTGCTTTAGACGTTCAAGCAGGGAGGGCATATCGAGTTCTGTAAGGTAGGTAAATTCAAGCTTTGATTCATAGTTACGAAAGGATTTCCTGGCGATGGCTTCCGCGTCCCGATCAAAGCTGCCCACTCCACCAACCACGAACACATGTCTAGTGCGTGGTTGCAATTTCAGCGCCGCAAGAAGTGTGTTTTCAGGTTGAGCTACTGCAAATACCCCCGCGAAGTCAGCGTCGAGCTTCAGATGATGCAGCATCTCCTCTGTAGCTCCGCAAAAAACAATCGGTATGTTTGGGAATGAGCTTGCGTGGGATTCGAGCATGTACCGGAGGGAATTGGGTCCAACCGTAATGATCACATCAAGTTTGCTATCTGAATATTTTTTACCGTACCAATCACGGATGCGAGGTTGAGAAGCGTCGTCTGGAAACAATGTTGATTCGATGTTTTCGTTGTACAGCTCGATATGATATGGAGTAGTTTCCAAGCCAATAGCAATAGCCTGATCGAGCAGAGCAATACCAGAGGATGAGACGGGGGCAAAGTCATTGAAGATCAGGACTCGGCGAACAGGCCTTTGGGCGTGCGAAGCAATCGTTTGCGTTTGAAGGAAGATGACCACGGCAAATAGGAGCAAGCGATGCAACAGAAGTCTCCATACACCGCGTTGGCGGGACGTCTGTCGCGAACGGTCATTCATAGCGGCCTCTAAGAACAGCTCCTGAGCCCTGGGCTATCTGCCTTTTGTGCCGTCAATGCAAGGTCGATTCCCACCGTACTTTTGAAAATGGCTACTTGAAAGGCGGCGGCAAATCTTTAGACTGTAAACTTGTCAGGAATTATAGTGTTTCTGCGTCAGCTATAGTCAGGGCTCGAGTTTACATTGGTCCGACCGCCTGGTTAATTCTACTCAGATGCGGGGCTCTCGCGGAAGTACCCGATATATTCAGGGTTCCGTTCTCGAAGTTCCGTATCCGTTCATGACCATCCAGCGGGAATGCGGTCCTACCTCATCATAAGTACTCAGGTGGGCGCAAACGGCGAAATGTAGGTCCGCCCTTCAAGCGCGGCATCTATGGCCGGGATCAGATGCGTTTTCATACGTGACTTGAGGACGTATCCCGATGCGCCTTCTGCCATACACGCCTTCAGGAACTCCTCTTCCGAATGAACAGTCAAGAAGACTATCTTCGCGGAAGACCATGACTTGCGCAGTTGAATCACAGCATCGATTCCAGTCATGACAGGCATAGTGATGTCGGTCACGATCACGTCTGGTCGAAGCCGGAGTGACTCCGAGACCAGCTTTCCGCCGTCAGTCACAATTCCAACCAAGTCGAAGTGCGGTTTTAACAGGGTGGAGGCAGCTTCGAGAAGCGGGGGATGATCATCGGCCAATAGGACTCTAGGTTTCATCGTTATAGGTCCAAAGTTGAATCCCCACAGATGAGGCCAAAGGTAAAGCTAAAGACAAAATCAATCACAAAACAACTGGGAACTTCCCTAGATTTAGCAGGTGGTCCGGCGGCTAGGGGTTTCCCTAGTTAGGGAATCTCCTAGTTGTAGTGATCAGGTTCCGAGGCATAGAAGACTCTCAACCGCTAGCAGTTGGTAGAGGTATGTTTGCGAGGCGGTTTCAACGGAGGCTGGAGTCCTATGAGATGCGATCTTCGAGTCACTCGAAAAGCGTTTTCTTTCCTCGCGATACTGACTCTTTCGGTCGTTTGGAATAAGCCGGCCACCGCTCAGTTACAAGGGCCACCTCCGTCCTCAGATCAGCAGGCTCAGGATGTTCAACAGCTCAGAGCGAAGCTCCAACAACTGGAGCAGATGATGAGTGAGGTGAAGGGGAAGCTGGATGAACTTGAAGGCCAGCCGGCTGCGCCTCAAGCGAGTGACGGTGGGCCGAACAATACCCTCGTGAGTTCAGTTACCTCTTTTGGCGATTACTCAACCCACTCGTCCGGGTCGCTGGCTGGTGCGCCACCTTCTGGGAAGCAGGCTGACCAGAAGAAGTCGGGGTCAGAAAGCACGCTGGACATCTATGGGTTTGCCATGACGGATGCGGGCTATAACTTCGGGGCGATAGATCCGGCCTGGTTTGACGTAGTGCGACCGACGAAGTTGCCAGCTTTCAAGAATCAGTTCGGGGACAACGGACAGACTTATTTCAGCGTGCGACAGACGAGATTTGGGGTTAAGTCGTCCACTCCAACCTCGTTTGGCGATCTGAAGACAATCTTCGAGTTTGAACTTTTCGGCACTGGCGTGGATGCAGGGCAGACCACTTTCCGGTTGCGTCATGCGTGGGGCGAATTGGGCCACTTCGGTGCGGGGCAGTATTGGAGCCCGTTCATGGATATCGGTGTCTTCCCGAACTCGATCGAATACTGGGGTCCTAACTCAATGGTGTTCTTTAGAAATGTTCAGTTTCGGTGGACGCCTATCAAAACGGACAGGAACACGTTCATAATTGCTGCCGAGCGTCCCGGAGCCAGCGGGGATCAGGGACTGTACAGCGGTCGCATTGAGTTATCGAACATCACGCCGCAGTTCATTCTTCCCGATCTCTCGATGCAGGGCCACTTCGATCGAAAGTGGGGATATTTTCAGATTGCCAGCATGTTCCGGAGAATTGCGTGGGTGGACAATAACGCTACGTCGAAGCTTAATTTTGGTGGCTCGGCGTTTGGCTGGGGTATTAACGCGAGTTCGAACCTCAAGTTCGGGGAAAACACGACGGGGAAACTTGAGTTCGTCTATGGCCACGGCATTCAGAACTATATGAACGATGCACCGATCGACATAGGCGTCCAGAATAATTTTTCGAATCCGATCACCCCTATCAAAGGCGTTCCTCTCCCGCTTCTCGGCGCGGTTGCGTTTGTCGATCATAATTGGAACCGAAAATTCAGCAGCACTTTTGGAGGATCGATGGAGAACATCTGGAACTCCAATGCTGAGTCGGCAAGCGATTTTCACCAGGGATACTACGCGCTGACCAACCTGTTGTACTACCCAGTTAAGAACGTGATGGCAGGTGGCGAGTTTCAGTTTGGCCGACGAGTGAATTTAGCAAACGGTTATAACTTCAACGACTATCGAGTGCAGTTTTCCTTCAAATATTCGTATGGCAAGACGTTTGCTTTCTGAGGGCTGAACTGCCACGGCTCGGCGCACAATCCGCAAGATGCGGCTAAGTGAGATGTGAGGAGATCTACTATGAACGCACGTCGAATTTCGATTCTGGTGTTGATGGCAGCTGCGCTTGTTCCAGAGTACGTTTGCCCCACTCCTGTCGTAGCTCAAAGCAGCACCAACGTTAGCCCGGTTGCTCCGCGAAGGGCGCAAGTTGAGGCAGTTGTCAAAGAAGCATATGAGAAATTCAAGAACGATATGAACGGAAAGAATGCGGATTACATTCCGTATCTCGCAAAGGTTGATTCGAAGCTGTTTGGAATTGCCATCGTTACTACGGACAACCAGATTTTAGCGATGGGGGACGTGAACTATTCGTTCTCCATCCAATCGATCTCGAAGGTTTATTCGCTGGCATTGGCGATGGAGGAGCAAGGCCCGGAGAAGGTGCTCGAAAAAATCGGGTCTGAGCCTACCGGACGTCCTTTCAATTCTCCACTTGCTGTAGTCGATATGCCGACGCATAGCGGAAATCCGTTTGTTAATGCCGGGGCAATTGCGACGGTGAGCTTGATCGCCGCCAATACGGCGGATGATAAGTGGAACAAGATTCTCAACTTCTACAGCAAGGCTGCGGGAGAGAAGCTGGTACTGATTGACGAGGTGTACAAGTCTGAGGCGGCAACGAATACCGGAAACAAGGCGCTGTCGTATCTGCTGGCGAAGTATGACCGGATTTATGCGGACCCGTTTGAGTCAGTGGATGTGTACACGAAGCAGTGCTCGGTAGGCGTTAATGCGACGCAGTTAGCAAGGATGGGAGCGACGCTGGCGAACAACGGAGTTAATCCGGCGACCGGCGAGCGAGTGATCACCGCCGAACATATTCCGCACATTTTGAGCACGATGATGGAAGCGGGGCTGTATGACGGGTCGGGAACCTGGGCATGGAATGTGGGTTTGCCGGCGAAGAGCGGTGTCGGCGGCGGGATTGTCGCGATAGTTCCGGGCAAGGGCGCCATTGCGGTATTCGCTCCGCCGCTGGATGAGGCGGGAAACAGCGTGAAGGCGCAGGAGGTTATCCGATACGTCGCCGATAAGCTTCACTACAACCTATACTCTCCAGCTTCTGTGGGCTTGAAGTAGGAGCGGATGATGCCCTCGCGGCGATAGAAAATCTGGATTCCACCTGGTTGGGAAACGATGAGTTCCGCAAATTCAGTTTTTCGAAGGTTGCGCATGTATCGCAGATTTCTTGTCGGAGTTGGTTTTGCGATAAGTCTATTTTCGGCAGTTCAGGGTTTTGGGCAGGAAACAACGACACTAAAGAATGAGTCGCAACCTAGCGCAGGCGATGATGCGTCAACTCCTCTAAAGGACAGCCCTCCCCTCACTGCACGTGAAGAGGAGATGTTGCGACTCATCAAGGGCCTCCAGGAACGTGTAGCGCAGCTGGAGGCCCGAGACGCATTGAATTCCGGAGAAATGAAGCCGGCGGCCCAAGGAGACTACGGCAGCAGTTCGCAGGCTAGGCTACTGGAGGCGGCGATTGTTTCTTTGCCGCGAACAGGATAGTACCTCGAACCTTGCAGGCGCGACCACTGCGTCCAGCGTGCCTGCGACGATTAAGAATCCGTTTGATAAGTATGGCGCGCAGGATGAGCCAAAGACCTGGGGGCCTTACACTCCTAACCTTGGTTACAAGGTGGCTAACACCGAGTTAGGGGATATGAGCATCAGCATTTACAGTTACGTTCGTTATCTGAACCAGAAGAATCTGGCACCAACCTATACGAACTACTTCGGCGTGACGAGCACGCTGCAACAGCGCCAGGATGTGCAGATCAACAAGGTGCAGATTAAGTTTCTGGGTTGGATGTTGAACCCGAAGTTGCGCTACTTCCTCTATGCCTGGACTTCGAACGCGTCGCAAGGGCTGGGGGCGCAGGTAGTTCTGGCCGGCAATTTGAACTTTAGATTCAACAAATATTTCACTTTAGCTGGCGGAATCAGGTCTCTGCCGGGCACGCGCAGCGTTGAAGGAAACTTTCCGTTCTGGCTAGGTGTGGATACGCGGCTTATCACAGACGAGTTCTTCCGGCCTTCCTATACTTCGGGTATCTGGGCGAGTGGCGACCTCACAAAGACGCTGTCGTACCAAGCGATGGTGGGCAACAACCTGAGCACGCTTGGCGTAAGCGCGGCACAACTCGACGGCCGGTTTAACACCGTCAGCTCAGTGCTTGCGTGGGAGCCGACTACGGGTGAGTTCGGAGTGGGCTTTGGTGACTTTGAAAATCATCAGGAGTTGGCGACGCGGGTTGCGGGCCACTATACGACGAGCACGGAGACCGCGCAGGAGCAGCCGGGCCAGGACTCGTTTGAGAATACGCAGATCCGGCTTTCTGATGGCAGCGTTATCTTTAAGCCGAACCTCCTGGGACCGGGTATCACCGTGAATGCGGTGCGCTATCAGATGTTCTCTGGTGATGGTGGTTTCAAATATCACGGGTGGGCGTTCGAAGCTGAAGGTTTCTGGCGGTGGCTTAACAATTTCGCGGGGCCAGGAACAGCAGGGCTTCATGGGCGTTACGACACGGGCTACCAGTTCCAACTGTCTATGATGCCGATCCAGCAGAAGCTGCAATTGTATTCGGGCGGGTCGCACCTCTTCGGTCAGTATGGCAACCCATATGACGCGCGTATTGGAACGAACTGGTATCCGTATAAGAATCGTGTTTTGCGCTGGAATAATGAGGTGCTGTATTTATTCCGGTCTCCCGTGGGCTATACGTCGGTTCCGTTCGCGCTGGGAGGCAAAGGAATTGTGTTTAGTTCGACGGTAGAGATGGCTTTCTAAGATGAACGGACCACTGCTACCCGAGACGGCGCAAGCGCGGATGAGAGTGCTTGTTCACTTCTTCGCGGTGATGATGTGTTGTATCGGCAGTGATGCGAGTTTCTTTCATGTGCAGTGGCCGCTGTTTGTGAGTGCGCCTGAGCTGACGATTGGCTCGGAGAAATGAGTTCGTCATGAGAAGTGTTTCCAGGCTGTTGGTTCTGTCTAAGAGAAGTGCGGCGTTACTAGTCGCGGTTCTTTTGTGGAGTTCGTGCGGGTCGGCGACTGGCCAGGGTGGGGCGACAGAAGAGCCTTTCGTGAACGACTCTCATTTCCATCTGACGAACTATATTCAGGAAGGCGTGGATATTCACGACTTTGTGAAGATCATGGGCAATAAGGTCGGGCGGGTTGCGCTGTTCGGAATTCCGTTACAGCAGCAATGGTCCTATGAGAACTCGGGCGACTCCGCTCCTACGTACTACTTACAGACTGATTCCCCGCTCTACTATTACTCCTTCACCGATGCGTACATCGCCATGGCGTACCGATCGCTCACCAAGGAAGAGCAGGCACGTTTTGAACCGATGATCACGGGTTTCAACCCGACGGACATGTATGCCGCGGATCACATACGGCGGGTGCTTCAGACATTTCCGGGGGTGTTTTCAGGCATCGGAGAGTTCTCGATTCATAAGGAGTTTGTCTCCGCCAAGATTTCGGGAGAGACCGCGGATCTTCAGAATCGTGCGCTGGACAGGGTTCTCGACTTCGCTGCAGAGGTTGGGCTGGTTGTTATTCTCCACAACGACATGGATGTTCCGTTCCCGAAGCAAGGCGCGCCGCCGGCATACCTGGAACAGATGAAAGCTCTTCTGAAACGACACCCTAACACGACAATCATCTGGGCGCACACGGGCGTGGGACGTATCGTTCGACCGATAAAAGATCACGCAGCCAATCTTGCGATCATCCTCAGCGATCCTGCGTTCAAGAATGTCTATTTCGACATCTCGTGGGACGAGGTAGCGAAGTACGCTGTTTCGAGCCCTGAAGCGACAAAGACCACTGCTGATTTAATTAATCGTTTCCCGGATCGCTTTCTGTTCGGTACTGACGAAGTCGCACCTACCAGCCAGCAGAGCTACTTGAAGGTCTTTTACCAGTATGGGCCCTTGTGGAATCTGCTTACTCCAGAGGCCAGCGAGAAGGTGCGCAAAGGAAACTTCGCGCGTCTCTTCGATGAGGCTCGGCCGAAGGTGAGAACGTGGGAGGCGGCTCACAAAACACCGTCTCAGACTACTTCTGAGAACGCAGCGCACATTACCGAGCAAGAGTGACCGCGTTCGAAGGAGAATGGGTTTAGGGTCTTGCCACCGCATGCAGGAGCCGCAATGACGGCAAGGCTCCTGGTCAGAGGTCCTTCTCGCGTTAAGCGCTCGATCGCGTCCAAGCTTTTATTTGTTTTTGTCGTCCTGAAGACCGGGAACCCAGACGTTGTCTGGCGCCGCGATTTCGGAGTTGGATTTTTCTGTCCAGATCTTGATGCGCTGCAGGGCACCCTTTTTCTTTGGCTCTCCCAAAAAGACCAGGTAGTACTGGTTATCGAGGTTCTTCTGGAAACGATCGAGGTAGGGTTTGAAGCTGACCGCGTTTGAGGTGCCGAGGGAGTAACATTCGCCTCCAGTTTCGTCCGCGATTTTGGAAAGACCTCCGAGGCCGAGGTCGAGATCCCATGAACTTCTTGCCGCTCTACCAACTCCCGGCGAGTAGATGCTGCTGACGATCACGTTGTAGCGTTGGCTGGTTTCGCTCGCGGAGTCGGCGTCAACGCTGATGGTGGGCATGCTGTGATAGACAGTTGGTCCGGCTGTCCCTCTTACAGCAAATCTTGGGCCAAGTTGCGAGGCGGTAGGTGTTTCGCCGTGCAGCCGGTCGATACCGTCAGTAATCATGAGCACTTCGCGACGGATATTCTGTTTGGGCCAGCCCTTTACGAGACTTATCAGGGACAGGTAGGGGCTATCCATCGTGGAGAGGCCACCTCGCGGAAGGCGGATCGCATTGACTGCGCCTTCGTGGTCCGTGGTGAACTGCTGAACAACATTGACCCCGGCGTTGGCCATATAGCCTATACCGATGGCCGTAGTTGGCGGCTGCGCCTTAACAAATTCCTTAAGGTCAGTCAGATTGTTTCCAACGGCCTGGATGTTCAGTGTGTCGTCGATCAGGATCATCAATTGAAGCCCGGCAGTTTGGTCACGTGCAGGGATTAATTGTGTCACTGTGTACATGGTCTTACCTTGCTTTACCTTGACGTCGTCCTTAATGAGCGGAGGCAGCTCGCTATTCTCCTTCACAGCCATGTTCGTAATGACGACGTGGACCATAGCACCGCGCGGAGCGTCATCTGCCTGCGCCTGCGAGTACCCGAGAGATGACACTGATATGAAAAGAGCGCCGAGCAGCAAAGGCATTATTGTGTGGTTTTTCATTCGATCCTCCAACAATGCGAAATTAGAATTCTTCGGCTTCGTAGCTTTGTTGGGAGGGTTGAATCTCACGGTCGCAGGACTCGGAATCAATTCCCTCGCGCGCTGGCGCTTCGCGTGTGCCGATGTAAGTGTCGAGATTGCTGAGAGGAGACGTATTGGCGCGTTCGATACCCGCCAATTCCACCTTAGAATCCGAACCTCTTAACATAAGCCACCAGAGATTTGCAGCCAGATCTCAATTACCAAATAGGAGAAGTACCGTGCTCTGACTCGTCCTCACTGCTCGTTGGTGGGTTGCCAGGATAAGTCGGGGTTGAAGCGCTCCATCTTTTTAAATTGCTCAAGGGTGCCGGGCCCGAGATCCTTTTCGTAGACAACACCGTCGTTACTGACCATGAAGGTTTTTACTCCGGTAACGCGGTATTGGGCGGGCGAGGCGACGAGAGCGAACCCCCCGATCATGATGCCCTTAATTACGTAATCAAGTTGTCCGAGGGGTGCGGCGGGGCCTTGTCCTTTGAGGACTTTGAAGAAGTAGCCATGGTATGACTGCTCGCCGGGGGCGTAACCCTGCGCGATCGCCTTAGCGATCTGTTCGCCAATTGGGCCTTCCCAGGCACCACTGGCGGTTTGCCATGTGAGTCCGTCCTGTTTGCCGGGCGTGCTAATGATGCGTTGTGCGTATTCGTTGACGTTGTAGAGGTGCCGACTTCGAAGAGCATATTCATCCTGGGATTCGACGAAGCCGTGACAGATCTGGATGGCGTCCAGTTCATTGGCGCCGATGCGGCGGTAAAGAAGTTCCTGCTCGCCGGCCTTGGCGTCAAAGGACCATTTGCCGTTGACCTTGATGATGGGTACTGGGAAGGGCCAGTCCTCGTTGCCGACGATGATGAAGGCTCGCGTACCAGTTTTTGGATCGACGGCGACTTTTGTTTTTTCTTTTGCTTCTGAGGCAAAGCTTAAGGCTCTTTGGCGGTCCTGGCCGGATTCTCCGGTGAAGACGATCTTTTTGCCATTGGGGCCGAAGAGCTTTGCGAGTGCGGCCTCGTCGTACTTGCCGGCGGCGGCGATGAGGACATCCGCGGCTTGCTGCGGAGTATCGAAGGTTTCGCCTTCAACGTGGCGAGGAGCTGCCGGGGCGGCGGGGGTTTGTGCAGGAGCAGCTTGCGTGCCGGTGGAGGCTTGATACGCGCCGAAGAGAACCCGGGTGGAGAGACATGCCCAGGTGACGATGATCGCAATCCAAAGAAGCTCGAAGAGATTTTTTCTCGCGGATCGTGAATTCATTTTATGCTCCTCATGGTTTTTCTTTAGCGACGCCGTCCTCCGCCGCCGCCACGGCCACCACCACCACCACCACCACGGCCACCGCCGCCGTAGCTGGAGGATCCACGGCTACTGGAGGATCGTGCTGAGGAGCCGTTGTAGCCTCCCCGGGAACCTGATCCGAAGGCGCTGCGGTCGCCACCGCCGGAAGGACGAGAGACATCGCGGCTTCCGACGCGATCGGAACCTCCGCCAAGGCTGCCACTACCACGATTGCCGGCGCCAGCGCTTCCGCCACGATTGCCGGCGCCGGCACCGGCGCCTGTGTTCATGCGATTGCTGGCGCTGGCGCCGCCTCCGCCGCGATTGCTGGGAAGACTTCCTCCCTGGCGGCCGATCTGGTTTCTTGCGCCGGCCTGCCGGTTAGCGAGGGAGTCGCCGCGAGCTGAGCCGCCGAATCGATCGGCCGTTCCGCGGTCTCCGTAGGGTGCGCCCCCACGATGTGAGGGATTGTGCTGCCAGTTGCCGCCACCAGCTGGCAATGTCGAGGGACCGCCGGCGCCGCCGACACCTCCGGGGCGACCGGCTCCGCCGACGCCTCCGACGCCACCCACTCCACCGGGCTTCCCTGCACCACCCACTCCACCCACTCCGCCCGGCTTCCCTGCACCACCCACGCCACCCACTCCACCTACTCCCCCTGCACCGCCGACCCCACCCACTCCGCCTACGCCACCAACTCCCCCGACACCACCTACGCCGCCCACTCCACCGACACCTCCGACTCCCCCACCAACACTGGCGCGATTGAAGCTATTGTTGATGTTGACATTGACGCTGCCACCACCCCAGCCGCAACCCCAACCCCAGCCACCGCCCCAAAACGCACCCATCGCGATGCCGATGCCAAAAGAGATCGCCAAGCCGGCTGCGTAGTATCCCGGCGGCGGATAGTAAATGGGTGGGTAGGGATATATCGGGGGCCCATACACCACGACAGGATCGTAAGAAGGAACGTATACGACCTGTGGATTCGCCTGTTGAATAACGATTGTGCTCTTGCTTTCGATCACCTGAGTTTCGACCTTCTGCTGCTCGGTCGTTTTTAAATTTCCCTTCTCCTGAGCCTTCTTGCGCATCCGCTGCACGGCATCCATCACGTCCTTCTGCTGTGCCAGAAACGCATTGCCAAGGTCCGTCGTCCATTGAATGTCATCTGCAAGGCGCTTCACCAAATCGGGTAAAGCAGCCATAGCCTGGATGCTTGGGTCCCAAGGCTGCTTAGCCACCGCATCAGCGAGTGCCTTGTCCTTCAACGTAGGGTGTTTTGTAAGCCACTGTTGAAGTTGGATAAGTTCCAACGGATAAGTGGATGCAGCAAGGGTCTGGGCGAGCATGGGGTCCGGATAGAGCGCGATTGGTGCGACGAGAGAGTCGAGTTCGTCGGCGGGAATTCTGGTAGTCGGTCCTTGTGTTGTCGAACTCTGAGGAGCTGCTGTTTGGGTTCCGCCGGTGTAGGTGACGCCCGCCAAGGTGTCTCCTGGAATAAGAAGGACCACGCAGATCACGGTCAGCAGACGCTCAAGAATTCCACGAAATGTTTCTGGCTTCGGATTCATCGCTGGCTTCCTTCCTTCGTTATTCAGGCGTCCCAGACTCCCTTGAGGTTCCGAGGCACTCATCTCCGTCAAGAAAATGATTTTTGCGCCGAATGCTTCATTTCATCCCACGTGAGGGATAAATTCTGACATCGTGATGGAAAGTACCTCACTGCCGGTGTGAGAAGAAACTAGGAAAACCCCTAATACTTGAGCGCTTTCGGTTTATTTAGAGAAATGGAATACAAGCCTCAGCTAGGCGGGAGACGCCTATTGCCTTGATTTCAGGTATGACTGAGGTGCCAAAGCGATTTCTATTCCCTCAGAGGCGCAACCAAGGAAATTCCTTACATGGCTCCGATAAGTTGATATGGGGATTTCCCTAGTTTCACCGGAGTCGGCGCCCAGTGTACGTTCTCCTCAATCGAGCTCTGTGGTTTCTGGAGGAAGAAGAAAAATGGCGACGCAGGCAATCGCATCCGCGAACGAGACAGACTGGACAAAACCCGCTGCGATGGCGATCCCTAAAGAGGGATATTTCAAATTGCAGAGTGGCAGGTGCGGACCGGTCTATCCACGATCGCCTGCCTGCTACGGCTCTACGATCATCGCAAAGATCAAGCCGGGACGCGACGAAGTCATCCGCAAATACGGTAGGACCATCGAGAGGACAATCGCGGGATTGCCGGAAGCTCTTGAGGTGCTGAAGCTTCACTATCTGCGATGGGTTCTATTCGACATTGGGAAAGATACTTATTTCATGTACAAGGGAATCTTTGACACGGATTTTGATAAGTACACTGAGGATGCAGTATCACTGCTCTCCAGGTATGGCCTCAATACCGTCTTTGAGAATCTCGATGGGTTTCCAGAGGATTGGAAGACAAATGCACCTGCATTCGTTCAGTTCGTTCGTGAACACCAATGCCCGAGTTTTCTCGAATACGGAGAATATCCCTACGTCTCCGCAGACGAGATTAAGAAGGCACTGAAGCTCAAGGCGGCGTTTCCAGCATGCTCGATCTGATGCAGTAGTCGAGGCCGTGTCTTTTCCACCATGAAAGCCCTTAAGAAGGCACTTGAGGAGCCGCAATGCTCGAACTTGAGGACATTCAACATTTTTTGATCTCGCGGCCTAACGCGCTGGCCGCGAGATACGAATTCCTCGCGTTTCGCCGGCCGGGTGGGGGACGTCAGTGGTTGAAGGGAATACTGGACAAGGTTGGAACGGCAAAGGCGCTCGCTTCGGGGATCCCTGGAACGAGGTGGGTGACGATAGGGTTCACCTGGAACGGCCTGCGAGAGCTCGGCATCAATCACGCTGCACTCGCGACCTTCCCCGAAGAGTTCCGCCAAGGCATGGCTGCTCGTGCTGAGATTCTCGGCACAACCGGAGCCAACCACCCAAAGAACTGGGTGGGGGGGCTGGCGAGTGAGGAACTTCATGCCATCGTGATTCTGTTCGCACGCGATGTTGTAGAACGCGAGCGATGCAGACAGGAGCATCGGGAGTATCTCCTGCAATGCGATGGGGTGAAGGTCCTCTCTTCGCTGGATATGGAAGCGATTCCTCCCTACACTTACGCTCACGAACATTTTGGATATAGAGACCGGCTCTCGCAGCCGGTGATCGAAGGAATGGGCGAGGAGCCGATTCCCGGTTCCGGTCCCGCAATTAAACCTGGCGAGTTTTTTTTGGGATATCCAGATGAAAATGGGCCTCCTGCGGGATTGCCGCAGCCGGAGATTCTCGCCAGAAACGGAAGCTATGTTGCTTACCTCCGGATCGAAGAGCACGTCGGTGCATTTCGCGATTTTCTCCGCCAACACGGCGACACGCCTGAACAACAGGAATGGGTTGCTGCAAAGCTGATGGGTCGGTGGCGTAGTGGCGCACCGTTGGTTCTGTCTCCCGACAAAGATGACCCGGAACTGGGTGGGGACATGCGACGCACCAACGATTTCAACTACGGCGAGATGGACCCCTACGGTTACGGCTGTCCGCTTGGGTCGCATATTCGCCGCATGAACCCGCGAGATACGGCGGCCAACACGCAACGAAGAAAGATGATTCGGCGCGGAGGAACTTACGGCCCGCCGCTGCCCGGAGACAAGCCCGACGACGGAATCGAGCGAGGCATCGCGGCGTTCGTCGGTTGCGCGAGCCTCATTCGCCAATTTGAGTTCGCAATGAACGTCTGGGCGAACGACCCCAATTTCCAGGAGCTAGGCAACGAGCGCGACCCGTTTGTCGGCACACAGGACGGCAGCTTCGATATGACCATTCCGAAGCGGCCAATTCGAAAGAAGATTGCCGGGCTTCCGGCGTTTACGACGATTCGCGGCGGTGCCTACTTTTTCCTGCCCGGTATCAAGGCATTGCGATATCTGACAGCGCTGTCATGACGGCGGGGAAGAAAGGAAACTAGATGAGCGGATCATCAGCCGGACCACGAAGCTATAACCAGACGCCTATCCCGAGGAAGTACGCTCACAGCAACCGGCGGTTCAGCATCGACTGGACCTGGAGCTACCCGTGGGACGACACGAAGTCCATTCGTGTCTTGTCGAAGCAGTCGAGTGATATGTCCCGGCCGCATCCTTTCACGGAGGCAGGAAACATAGAGTTCAATAACTTCCTGTGGATGCCGCCGAACGGAACGCGTGCCGGAGACATTCTTCTTGCCGACTCAACGATATTCACGACTCTCTTCGACGGTGTCGAGTCGCTGGAAACCTTTTGGAGAAATCTCGCGATGACTCCGCTCTCAATGATGGCCCATGCTTAGCGACCGAAATCTCCAAGCCGAATCGAACCCTAGTTTCCTAGTTACTCCACCAAAGGCCCCGAAATAGTCGGACAGGAGGCCTCGGGATGGCAGCGATGGTAGGTTCAACAAAGCCGGATTCACCTGGGACAGGAAATGACTTTCACGAGGGGCCGCACGAATTCTCCCCCGTGTTGGGTGGCCCGTTTTTTCAACTCCTGCGCCGAACACATCTTACCGGAGATGCCCTGGAGCTGTTGTATCGGAGAGTGCTCGTCATCTTTTCGTTTGCATGGATACCTCTGCTGATTCTTGCAAGTCTCCGTGAGGAGGGCCTTTCGTTCCTCCGCGATATTGAGGTGCAGGTCCGTTTTCTGATTGCATTGCCAATGCTTATCGGTGCGGAGATGGTTGTCCATTCGCGGATACGTTCTGCGGTCCATCGTTTTGTCGAGCGACGCATCGTCATGCCCGTTGATCTCCCATGCTTTGACAGAGCGATCGAGTCGGCGATCCGGGTGCGCAACTCCTACACCGTCGAACTTATACTGATCATTCTTGTTTACACGTTTGGGCTATGGCTCTGGAACAGTCGAGTCCCGATCGTGAGTCCGACATGGTACGCGAGGCCCGGCGGACGCTGGCACCTGACTCCCGCGGGCTACTGGTATGTGTTTCTCAGCATTCCGACGGTCCAGTTTGTGCTTCTGCGCTGGTACCTCAGGTTGTTCATCTGGTATCGCTTTCTCTGGCGGGTTTCGAGAATCAATCTAAATCTGATCGCAACCCATCCCGATCGCTGCGCTGGGCTGGGCTTTCTGGGAAGGAGCGCGTACGCCTTCGGACCAATCCTATTTGCGCAGGGTGCAATGCTTGCCGGCGTCGTGGCGAGTCGCGTGCTTTACAGGGGGGAGAGCTTACTTTCTTTCAAGCTCCAAATCGGCGGCCTTGTAGCTTTCTTTGTTCTCGTCGTTCTCGGTCCGCTGCTGATGTTTACCCCGAGCCTGGCGATTGCAAAGAGAAGAGGTTTGGCGCGCTATGGGCAGCTTGCGCAGGACTACGTCGAGGGCTTTGAACGGAGGTGGATTGACCACGATCCGCCCCCAAAGGAAGATCTGCTTGGAGCTGCAGACATTCAATCGCTGGCGGATCTTGCCAACAGCTATAGCGTTGTGAACTCGATGCGTCCGGTGCCGTTTGGACTGGAAGACATCATGCGTTTGGCAGCAGCCACCGCAGTTCCCTTTTTGCCTCTGCTACTAACGATTTGGTCTCCGGAAGAACTTCTTCTTCGCCTCATTAAGGTCGTGTTCTAAGAATATCCGTTCTTCGCCTACCAATCGAA
Source organism: uncultured Acidobacteriaceae bacterium (assembly GCA_963815485.1). GTDB lineage: Bacteria > Acidobacteriota > Terriglobia > Terriglobales > Acidobacteriaceae > Edaphobacter. The sequence goes on from CAWFGQ010000001.1 coordinate 321,009, forward strand.
GCGCAGTCGCGACCTAAATCCAGACTTTGGATTCGGCCTTCATAACGCGACGATTCCGCGGTCTAGAATTAGGTGGCACAGTAGCCGCTGTCAGTGGAGCAGCACCTCGAGCGGGCGCAGTTGCCGCAGCAGAGGTCGTCGCACCCGGTGCGTAGTTCACGTTCGTATCGCCCAGATACTCCACCGGAGGACCTACGCGATTCATCCGTGCGTAATTTGGAACCGCCGTCATTGGCGAACCGTCCTGCCATTTGCCAGTGATGACCATCACACCACCGAGCAGGTCCGGTCTCCATTCCGCCTTAAGTGGAGCGTCGCTTAGCCGCTGCTCAATGTTCTGCTGGTCTGCGACCTCTACGTTGTAGATGAGCGGACCATACTTGAGTGCGACAGTGCCAAGATCAGCCTTGACGCGGTTGTCTGCAACGATGCGCTGGGGCTCCATCGGAAGCTCCAGTTCGATTCGATCGCCAGCCTTCCACTGGCGCGTAACGACGGCGTAGCCCTTCTCAATATGCGGTGTAACCTCCTCGCCGTTGACGGCAAAACGTTTCACTCCGCTGAGCGCCGGGGACTCCGTGTAAAGCTTGCTGGTATTGCGGTTTGGAATACGGACGTACACCGAGAAGGTCTTTGGTTGTTCGGGATTGACTGTGATGGCAATCGCGCCCTTCCACGGATAGACGGTCTTCTGAACCATCTCGACGTTGGTGCCTGCAACCTTTCCAACGTGAATACGACTTCCTACGAAGAGATTCACATAGAGGCCGGTCTGGTCCTTCACGTAGGCCCATGTCGGCATCATCAGCAACGTTCGTGGGATGTTGCCGACACAGCATGGGCACACATGCCAGACCGTGCGCTGGGTATTGACCAACGGATTGGTGTAGCAGAAGCTCTTTCCGTCGAGAGCAACCCCTCCCAGGAGAGCGTTGTACATCGTCTGCTCGTAGAGATCGGCATACTTCGCATTGTGGTAGGCGAGGTTGAGCTTGTATTGGAAGAACACAAGGCCGCAGCTCGAACAGGATTCGCAGTAAGAGTTGTTGCGGAGCGAATAGTTCGGGCCGAAACCTTCGGAGGTTTCGCCGCTGCCGATGCCACCGGTCAGATAGTACTTCTTGTTGACCATGTTGTCCCAGAGTGAAATGACAGCGCTCTGGTAGTCAGTGTCCTGTGTTTCGGCAGCAATGTCCGCCATGCCGGAGTAGAAATAGGTTGCACGCACCGCGTGACCCACGGCCTCATATTGTTGACCCGGCGGCAGGTGGCTCTGATCGTACTCGGATCCGCCAACACGGGAGTCAAGGAGGAACTTGGCAAGCTTGATATATTCGTCGCCGCGATGATTGCCTTCCTGATCGTTGACGAAGCGGCCGAAGCGCACCAGCGCCTGTTCCATCTCCTGGTGACCGTCAAACCAGGCTTTCTTGCCAGGGCCAAGGTTCGCAACCCAACAGTCCGCTAACCTCTTCGCTGCGTTATATAAGCGAAGATCCTTACCGTCAGTCAACGTGTAATGGTTGATCGCGGACTCGATGAAGTAGCCGGAGACGTAGCCTTCGTGATTGCCGCGATGATCTGGTGACCAGCGCTCTGGCCATTGGCTGCGGTCTGCCAGGATGTAGGCGGTTTGCAGGTAACCGTCTGGCATCTGCGCAGCAAGGATGATGGGAATCCACCTATCCAACGTGGTGCGCATCTGTTTCTGCGCGTCAATAATGTCTTGATCGCCCTGCGGGTCGACCATGAGAGCAATGCACATGGACTCAACTGTCTGGTGAATCCATGCGTTGGAGAAGACGTAACCCTTATGGCGTCCATGTGGTTCCCCGCGGTTGGCCTTGCCCGCTTCAATAAAGTTGTCGATACCGCCATCTCCGCGATTGGCAGCGATATCAGTCCTCTCGCAATAGTTGATGCAATGAGGAATCCAGTCAACGATGAGCGTCCTGGCACGCGTATTCCAGAGTGGGCTGTCAATCGAGTACTTGGTGGTGTAGACCACATCCAGGCGATCCTTCGGAGGAGCGGCCTCTGCGTGAACGTTGATCGTCGAGGCCATTTGTTCGCCACTGCCGAGGCCGGTCAGTTTCAGTACGTAGTCTCCCGGTGCGGAGAAGGTGGCCGTCGTCACCGGTGAAGAGACATCCACAAAGCTAACGGTTCCAGGGCCGGACTCCTTAGTCCAGCGCGCGGTGTTTCCGGGCAAGTCCTGTAGCCAGATCGCCTTGCCGGCAAGGTAGGTTCTGCCGCCGATGACCACTGAACGGTCGATACCCGCATCGACGACCGGAGGCAGTGAGGGAGCGGGGCCGGAGCCAAAGACCTTCCACTCAATGATTCCTGCTGCGTGCATCTCATCAGGAACGACCTCCAGGCGCAACTTATCCGTCTTCACCTCATCGAAGCTGGTCGTATTAAAAGTGTCACCTGTAACGCCCAGGCCCTGAGCGTTCAACACCGGAACGAAGTTGCTCCCGTTCCAGTAGAGAATTCGATACGATGCGGGTGCGGCTGTTCGCCCAAATCCGCTACCCGGAGGGCCGTTGGGGCGCGGAGGATCAATCGCCCAGTAAACGTCGATCTTATTAATGGAGACCGGCTTGGCCCAGTCATACTGCACCCATTGGGCGCGGGTGTCCCCCTCAAATCCCCGACGGATCGAGTAAGAACCGTTCTTACGGTCGCGGGAACTTGTCGGAACAAACCCGTCATTCAACGAGCTGATCTTATTTTCACTAAGCATGGTGAGGCTGGAAGGGGTCGCTATCCTGGCCAGGTTCAGTGCGCTATCGGAATCAGCGGTGAGAGCGAACGCAGCGGAATGATTCAAGCCGGTAACCACAGCGGTTCCCGCAACGCCAGCTAAAAAGCCTCTTCGATTCAGAGAAGTGAGACGAGACGACCGCTGTTTCATGCTAGAGCTCCCTATTGAATTCTCGATGTACATTTTTAGTTCCAACGAGAATCCTGGTTAAGATAACGTTTACCGCTTACGTTGGCAAGAGTAAATCTCATCGAAAAGCAGGGCTACAGGCTGGCTACGCGCCGTGCGCTAACTTTACGAAGTTTGGTGCCCGTAACCATAACGTGTTCGCTTCCCACAGCGTGATGATACCGTCTCAGCGCCGCGTCAAGGTGGGTTTGCATGGCTTCTCGAGCAGCCTCCGGATCGCGACGCTTGATTGCGCTGACGATCGAGATATGTTCCTTAAGGGACAGGGGGCGAGCATTTGGAAGGAGCAAAACCCTGGACAAGGCTTTTTCCAGTTGCCCGCGAATCATGGCTACCAGATCGACAATTAGAAAATTCTCCGATGCTTCGGCCAAAGTGACGTGAAATTCGAGATCAAGAGCGGCAAACCGCTTTTCATCCTTTATCGCAACGTCCATTTTTGTGAGAAGGTCCTGCAGTTTCAGAATATCTTTCTCGCTGCCTCTGAGCGCGGCGCTCGCCGCCGTTACACCTTCAAGTGCGATGCGGACCTCCATCAGATTTTCGATGTCATGCTGCTCGGTGATGACACGCCATTCGACGATTTTCCCGAGAAACTTGCCGCCATCGACGGCAACTGAGGTGCCTTCACCAACACGGGCGTTGAGGACGCCGACGATGCACAGGCAGCGGAGTGCTTCCCTCAGCGAGGAGCGGCCAGCGCCAAAGTTCTTGCATAGCTCCCTTTCCGAGGGAAGACGTTGCCCGGGTTTAAGGTCGCCTTTGGCAATCAAGGACATGATCTGATCGACGATCTCGTCGCTGATGGAGGTTCTGGTGATAGGCTTAATCTTCGATTCGATTCGCTTCGAAGCGGACGGTTGCGACGTTTTCGGCATAGGGTCAGTTCCAACTCAACGATAGACACCACGATACATGAAACAGATGATGGAATATACGGTTTTTAAAATTGACATTGGTCTGATAACCTGACTAAAATCCGACCAACTAACCATCAACTTCAGGGAACCTTTTATGCGACGAGGCGAGTTTTTGGCGAAAAGCGATTGGAGCCGTCGCCGTTTTCTTCTGACGGCAGGATCTACGGCTGCATTGGCGGGAGCCGAGGTAAATGGCGTCGCTGCATCCCCTACTCGAGGTGTTTCGATCATAGTCGATCCAGCCGATCGAGTCGGCTCTTCTCCAGAGTCGCTTTGGGCTGCAGGTGAGTTGGAAAGAGCACTGTCTGCACGTGGAATCACTGTCTTGCGCTGTCACCGCGTTAGCCAAGCCAATGCCGGTGACTTATGTCTCCTTGTTGCAGGCGCAGAATTTCCACGATCAGTCGACATTTTAAAGAGTGCAAAGGCTACGGTCGCCGCTGTTCCGGAGGCGCTGGGGGTGTTTCCCGGTGAGGTTGGCAACCGGCAGGTGACGTTAATCTGCGGCCAAGACCCACGGGCAATTGTTTATGCACTGCTTGATCTTACTGACCGTGTGCAGAATAACTCCGATGCGATGGCAGCGCTGGCAAGCACTCCCGCACTTGCGGAACAACCGGCCAATGAAGTCCGCAGTATTACCCGGCTATTCGTAAGCGATGTTCACGACAAACCCTGGTTCAATGACAGGGAGATGTGGCCTCATTATCTGACAATGTTGGCTGCCCAACGATTTAACCGGTTCAATCTGGCTTTCGGTATTGGGTATGACTTCATACGAAATGTGACAGATGCGTATTTTTTATTTACCTATCCGTTTCTTGTCGACGTGCCGGGTTACCAGGTTCGTGTGCCTCAGCTGCCGAATGCGGAACGCGAGCGCAATCTCGAGATGCTGCGATTCATCAGCGAACAGGCTGTGGCACGCGGGCTTGAGTTTCATGTGGGTCTCTGGATGCACGGCTATGAATGGATCAACAGCCCCAATGCCAACTATACGATTGAAGGCCTGACCAAAGAGACGCACGGTCCCTATTGCAGGGATGCTGTTCGAATGCTACTCAAGGCTTGCCCGGCAATTAGCGGCGTCACTTTTCGAATTCACGGAGAAAGTGGAGTACAGGAAGGAAGCTACGAGTTCTGGAAGTTGGTTTTTGATGGAGTTGCAACCTGTGGCCGGCCGGTGAAGCTGGACATGCATACCAAGGGTATGGACCAGACCATGACAGACATTGCACTTGCAACAAAACTGCAGGTGAATATGTCTCCTAAGTTCTGGGGTGAGCACGAAGGCATGAGTTACCATCAGGCCGATATACGTGAGATGGAGCAACCGAAGCCGGGAGACGAGAATAAGACGGGCCTGATGAAGCTTAGTGCGGGGACGCGCAGCTTTTTGCGCTACGGCTATGGCGATCTACTTCGAGAAGACAGACAGTGGACGGTTGTGCATCGTATATGGCCGGGGACGCAGCGGCTGTTGATATGGGGCGACCCTGTGGCAGCGGCGGGCTTCTCGCGATGCTTCAGCTTCTGTGGCAGCAATGGAGTCGAAATCTGTGAGCCGCTCTCATTCAAAGGCCGCCGAGGTTCCGGTTTGCCTGGGGGCCGATGTTCCTATTCCGACACCACATTGAACCCGCATTGGGACTGGGAGAAATACGAGTACAGTTATCGTATTTGGGGACGTCTGCTTTACAACCCCAATACTGAACCAGATGTCTGGTTGCGAACGCTTCGCCACGAGTTTGGAGGCGGTGCCACCTATCTTGAAGCGTCACTTGCTAGTGCGAGCCGAATCTTACCGATCGTCACGACAGCGCATGCACCGTCTGCGGGAAATAACACTTATTGGCCGGAGGTTTATTGGAACCAGTCGTTCGTCGACGCCGGACATCCCGGACCTTATGGAGACAGTCCATCACCGAAGGTCTTTGGGAATGCGAGCCCATTCGATCCGCAGTTGTTCTCGAGGATGAACGATTTTGCCGCGGAGTTGCTAGGCGACGAGCGCAGTGGAAAATATTCTCCGGTCGAAGTGGCTCAATGGATAGAAGATTATGCAGAAAAGGCTCTTTCTGCACTCAAACAAGCTGAAGCGAATTCAAGTGGAAAGAACACCTCCGAGTACCGACGACTCACTATCGATATCGCGCTTCAAGCAGCACTTGGACAGTTTTTCGGAGCTAAGTTTCGAAGCGGAGTTTTATTCGGGATCTCCGAGAAGAGCGGCGACCGCAGCGCTTTGGCGGCATCGATCGACATGTATCGCAAGGCACGATCGAAGTGGGTAGAAGCGATTGAGATCAGTAAGAACGTTTATATGTCCGACATTACTGTGGGCGAAGAGCCGCAGCAACGCGGAAGCTGGGCAGACCGCTTGCCAGCAATAGATAAGGACATCTCCGCCCTGAGCGCGCGCCTGGAAGCGGCGCCTACGGGTTCACCACAGGCGCGAGTTACCGCCGCTATTCAGGAGGTACTGGGCCGTCCGCATCGATGGATACCCGACGTTCAACATGAGCCGGTCAAACAGTTTCGTGCGGGTGAGCCGTTGGAGATTGTTTTATCGACGACTCAACCGAATGCCAGCGTGCGCTTGTACTACCGCCATGTGGATCAGGCTGAACGCTACACGACGATTCTGATGGAGACGAGTGGCCAGCAGCACCACGCTACCATTCCGCCCGCTTATACAAACTCAGAATATCCTCTCGAATATTACTTCGAGGTTCGAGACGAAAAGAGACGCGCAGGATTATTTCCGGGGTTCTCAAGTGCCCTAGTCAATCAACCTTACTTTGTCTTGCGGAGAGCCCAATCGTGAGGCGAACACGCGTGCATACCAAGGCGAGACTCCTCATGTTGGTGAACTCGCACTAAATATTAACAACTTCCCGAAGGCCGAGGTCTGCGCATCTTGCTAAGAAGCGTGCAGCTTTGAGACTTCCTCGCTTGATTGTGATCGGAGTGCTCCGATTCGTTTCCTGGGAAGTTAGTTGAGGAGCAGTTTGGTGAGCGACGGGAAATATACGAATAATGAGACCAGCACGCCCATGAGACAAGCGAGGATGAAGCTGTGGATGAATACAAAACGGAGAATGCTTCCTTCGCTTCCGTAGATGCCAGTGGCCGTGCTGGCAACCACAACACTCTGCGGCGCAACCATCTTACCCATTACTCCGCCACCTGAATTTGCTGATGCCATGATGTAGGGTGATATGCCAAGCTGTTGGGCCGTGAACTTCTGCAGGCTTCCAAAGAGCACATTGGAGGAAGTATCAGAGCCGGTCGACGCAGTGCCTAGCCACCCAATCAAGGTGCCGAAGAATGGATAGAAGACTCCAGTCCGAGCAAAGGCTAACCCCAAGGTGCAATCCATGCCGCAATAACGAGTAACGAATGCGAGAGCCATCAGGGCGGCAATTGTAATCATAGTGAAACGCGTCGCAACGACCGTCTCCCAGAAGACCCGAAAAATCGCGCGATATCTGAGGCCCATAACGAGCGCAGCAATGATTGCAGCAACAAAGATCCCTGTGCCCGTAGCTGAAAGCCAATTGAAGGTAAATACAGCTGCCTCGGCCTGCGGATGAGGAACAACCGGTGGCACCCGGAAGACGACGTGGTCCAGGCCAGGAACAGGGATGCGCAGAATTGTCAGATGATCGATAAGCGCAGTAAAGCGTGGAGTGCCCCAGATCGTGACAAAGAGCGTGAGAATAAGCCACGGAACTGCGGCACGGATCACGATAGAAGCGTGATTTTTCGGGAGTGACCCGGATAGATGCGTAATGTTTTCTCGTTGCGGATTGAGAATCCGTTTCGGCTTCCAGACTCGAAGGAACAGGACGAAGATAACCAAGCTGATGACCGCGGCAGAGATGTCGACAAGCCAGGGGCCATGAACCCTTGCCACCAAAAGTTGCGTAAAGCCGAACGTGGCACCCGAAACAAGAATTGCAGGCCAGACTTCGCGCATCGCTCGAAAGCCAGCAAAGGCCCAAACAAGCCAGAATGGCACCAAAATGCAAAACGGCGTCAGTAATGTGGCAACCACTCGAGTGAGGACGAGTGTATCGAGCGCCGTGACACCGTGCAACGCGATCACGGGGGTACCCAACGCGCCGAAGGCTACGGGAGCCGTATTTGCAAGGAGAGCAAGACCTGCGGCTTCGAGGGGAGGGAAACCCAGACCCAACAAGATAGTGCCACAGACCGCCACAGGCGTTCCAAAGCCGGCCGCGCCTTCGAAGAATGCTCCAAAGATAAATGCAATCAGAAGGAGTTGTAGACGACTGTCTTCCGTCACTCCGACCAGGCACTCCTGCAGCAGGCCGAATCTGCCGGCACGAACGGTGAGTTGATACATGAAGATGACTGGAAAGACGATCCAGAAGATGGGAAACAGGCCGTAACCGGCTCCGAGGGCCGTAGAGAGCGCAGCAAGGCGGACTGGCATATGGAAGATCGTTACCGCGATAAGCAACGCAACGGCGAGTGCGATCAGCGCCGAGATATGGCCCTTGAGCCGAAGGCCAATCATAGCAATCAATAGAACTATGAGTGGAATTGCAGCCCAGAAGGTTGAAAGCCACCAATGATGCGTCGGATCGTATGACTGCATCCACGAGGTTGGCGCTGATGAATTTTCCAGCGCGGCAGTGAATCGGACTGAGCTTTGAAAGAAATGAGTAATCACTATAGTCATCAAGGATTCAGAAGTCGTTTGGTTTGGCGCCGATCATCGAACAAATTTCTAGCTAGGTACGGTATTTGATGAGTTGCATAAATCCATAGTCCATATGAAGTTGCATATGGCAATGTAACAGGGAGTCGCCAGGGTTATCTGCAGTAAAGTCGACCGCAACGGTTTGCATCGGCATTACGTTGACGACGTCTTTATAGAGTCCGCTGATACTCTTCTCCCCGATGCTGGTCACTTCAAAAGTATGTCGATGTAAATGCATTGGGTGTTGGTCACCACTTACGTTTTTAAAAACGAGGCGATAGCGTTTTCCTGATGTGACTTCGAGCGGTGGGATCTCCGGCCACGATTTTCCGTTGATGGTCCAGGTATCAAATTTGGAATCTTTGAGAGGCCCCATATCTAAAAACGTGAGTTCGTACGTTGCTTCCGGTTCTGCCGCAGTAGCTTCGTTAGCGAACTGCGTATAGTCCCAAATCGAATCTTCGGGATCTTTCCAGACTGGAGCGCCGGTCTTCCCCTCGTACTCCACAACTATACCCAAACCCATTGCACGGCTCTTTTCAAGAGTCGATCCAAGTACCCACACACCAGGTGAGTTCATTTCAACCATCGCGTCAATTCGCTCAGCTGCTGCCAGAGACAGAACCGAGACCGTTTTCGGATTCGGCACTGGATTACCGTCCATCTTCAGAATTTTGAAGGTGTGCCCGGGCATCGCGAGAACTACATTTTCGGTCGCGCTGGCATTAAGAAGACGCATGAGAACTTTCTGGCCTGCCTTCACACGAATTGGTTCTCCAGAGCCCAACCTGTGTTGGTTGATGGTCGCATATTTGTAACCGACATCGGAGCCGGAGGTCATGGGATGGTTTGCAGATTGGGCCTGCATTGTCTCCGCCATAGGCACGAACGACGGTTCCCAGTGATGGATTGCCAGAAATGCTTCCTGGTCATAGTGTCCGGGATTGAGCTTCCCTTCCACTAATAAAAAGCCGAATTGTCCCGTGTAAGTCCCCAGAGAGAGATTATCTCGAGCGGTGTTATGAGTGTGATACCACCTTGTACCTTCCGGCCTCGGTGTAAAGTTATAACGCAAATGACCTCCCGGCGGAATCATCGGGGAGCCTTCTTCCATCGCGCCATCACTGAGCGAGTCGATAGTGAGCCCATGCCAATGGACCAGATCGGCATTGGCAGTTGCGTTCGTGACGTCGATCTTTACCGGCGTTCCCTCTTTCAACCGCAATAATGGCCCAGGGACCTGGCCGTTGTATCCGACCGTCCTGATGTTTACTCCTGGAGAGATTTCGATCGTGCAAGGCTCAATCTTGAGGTTGTAGTCTGCCGGGCCCGTTTGAACCTTGGTGGTAGTGGGGGGAGGACCACTTTGCTTTGTTTTGGCCTGCGATCTCAGGAAGGAGGGCACAGCAGGGCCTATCAGCACAGCACCCGCAGATGAAAGAAAGGCCCGACGGTTCATACCCACCTCAGAAACTCTAATTGTCTTGTTAAAAGCCCCGAATCAGGCTCCTATTGAGGCAGGGCGAAGGCCACATACACGCCACCTTTTGGAGTACTAGGGTCTCTGTCTCCGCCGGCAGCGATGACGACGTACTGACGACCGTTTATCTGGTAGGTCACAGGTGTGGCATCCGCAGAGAGGGGAAGAAGCGTTTCCCACAATAGTTGTCCAGTAGCTTTATCGAAGGCGCGAAACTTTTTGTCCAGAACAGTTGCACCAATAAAGAGCAGCCCACCAGCGGTAACGACTGGCCCTCCGTAATTTTCGGAACCTGTATCCGGCAACCCTTTTGCGACAAGTTCAGGATATTGCCCGAGAGTAATCTTCCACACATACTCGCCCGTATTGAGATTGATCGCATTCAACGTACCCCAAGGCGTGGCATTTGCTGGGTACCCTTGCGGATCAAGGAATTTTTTATAACCAGTCGTGTCGTAAGTTCGGAAACCACCAGCTTGTGTCGCTGGCGCAGTTGTCGCGTCGACGGGCTCCATGCTGTCGCTGTTGAGCAGATACTCGCTCAGTCTGCTTAGCTGATTTCCTTTGATATTTGGGAAGCCCGGCATTCTTCCCTTTCCGTGCTGAATGATCTCGGAGATTTGCTCAGCGTTCATTTTGCTTTTGACATTGGTGAGTGCGGGAAATGCCGGTGGCATTCCGCTTAGATCTGCACGATGGCATGCACTGCATTGGCTCAGGTACACGGTCCGCCCGCCAGCACCTGAAACATGAGGGACAAGAGCGTTTGTCAGACCAACGTCGTTGGAGTTGATGTAGATGATATTTGTCTGCGGATCAAACGCTGGACCGCCCCATTCTCCTCCTCCGTCATAACCAGGAAACATGACTGTCTGTTTTCCAACCTGATTGGGTACGAATTGCCCATTGCTAACGAAGGTTCGGAATTGTTCCAGGGCCCACTGATGAGCTTCCGGAGTACGTGTCGTTAGCGAATCTTCAGTAAGACTCTGTCTTGCGAAGGGAGCTGGTTTGGTAGGAACAGGCTGCTCCGTTGCTGCGACCTCTCCGGGGACGGTGCTTGCCGGAAACTTTCGATATTCAATTGGGAATAGAGGAGTACCGTCGATGCGATTGAAGAGAAATAGATACCCCTGCTTGGATGTTTGAGCAACTGCTGGAATCTGTTTCCCATCCCGCAGTACAGTAACAAGCGCTGGAGGAGCCGGAAAATCTCGATCCCACAGATCGTGGCGAACTCCCTGAAAATGCCAGATCCTTTCGCCAGTCTCTGCATTCAGGGCGATCAAGGTATTGGCAAAGAGATTATCCCCGACACGATCAGCTCCATACCAATCTGTCGCCGCAGAGCCGGTAGGAACATAGACTATTCCTCGAGCTTCATCCAACGTCATCCCGCACCAATTATTCGCGGCACCGCTATAAGTCCAAGCGTCTTTCGGCCATGTATCGTAACCAAACTCTCCCGGATGTGGAATCGTGTGAAAGGTCCAACGAAGCTTCCCGCTGCGCACATCGTAAGCACGAATGTCACCCGGCGGAGCGGGCAGTTGCTCCGGTGTCGCATCGCCCACAATTATGAAATCTTTATAGATGACGCCCGGGCTGGTTATCGATACGGATTGCGATTTAGGATCTCCTCGCAAATCATCGCGCAGGTCGATACGTCCATCGTCTCCAAAACTGGCAATGCCCTTACCAGTGGACGCATCGATAGCATAGACAAAATTCGCCACACCGGCCAAAATACGTTGGTCTTTTCCATCCGTCCAGTAAGCGAGTCCTCGTTCGGCACGCGATGGAACAGCACCACCGGGAGAAGCGAACTTCCAAATCAACTTACCTGTCGCCGCGTCGAGAGCAATCACTTTCTGAGTTGGAGTATAGGCATATAACACTCCATCGATGATGATTGGAGAGGTCTCGAGGCCTCCCTTCTCTTCTGTGTCGTACCTCCATACTTCCTTCAGTTGAGTTACATTTTTTGTATTGATCTGCTTCAGGCTTGAATAGTGAATGTTATTCGGCCCCCCATATACAGGCCAGTCAGTCTGATTTTTCTGAGCGGGCGCACTCGTTCCTTTTGAGACCTTAGGTTCGCTCGCTTCTGAAAATGTAAGGACACAAAGTGCGGTTGCTATCACTGAAGCCGCTTTTGTCCTGGATACACGTGTCATGCTGATCAAGTGCGCCTTCTCCCTGATTTCTTCCTGATTTTTTACTAGACCACCACGATTTACCTGTTCTCCGGTCCCAAAGCAAAGACGAAATATTTGGCATGGGCGGTGTCATCCGGATTCCGGATTCCATGCAGATCGTTTGAGCCGGCGAATAGGATCGAACCAGTGCCAGCGCGGGTTGCTACGCCATTAATGGTGAACTCCAGGGTTCCTTCGATGATTAGAACCATCTCTTCATGCTGATGACGATGAGGTGGATGAGGGATGCTCTGTGGTGCAAGATCGGACTCGTGAAGGGAAATATTGCAGCCTTCGAAGATTGGGCCGTTAAACATGTTTCGGATAATGACGCTTCCCGATGAGCGAGCTTCGAGTTCATCAAACTGAAAGATCTTCGATGGAAGTGTTGTCTTCCCCTGTGCAGCCAGTTTCGAAAAAGCCATCAGAGCGGGGAGCGCGGCGCAAACTTCTCTTCTGGACCAGTCCATTTACCGATTCTCCTTTAAAAACTGCAGATGTGCGTACGAACAATTTTCTGTAGTGAACTACTGCTACCGTTGAGGTCCCAATTCAATCACGAAATATTTTGCTGGCTTCGTGCCGACATTCCGAATTCCATGTTGATCACCCGACCCAATGAAGGCCGCGCTTCCCTTGGTAATATTTGAAGGTTTCCCGTTGATCGTTACTTCGAGGATTCCGTCGATCATCAAGAACATCTCTTCCCCATTGTGATGATGAGGAGGATGCGGTTCGTTACCGGGGGAGAGTGCTGACTCGTGAACAGAGAACTTGCAACCGTCAATTGTTTTTCCATCGACGATGGCCCGGTAGTCAACCGTTTCGGTATGTCTCACAGTCAGTTTGTCAAACAGATAAACATTGGAAGGAACGTTCTTCCCTTCCACAGCCTGAGAGAGCGGAGCTCCCAACATTGCCGATAAATCTCGTCTCGACACAAACATTCAACAAATCCTCCAGATTGTTTTGACAAACCTTTCGTGCTGTTTGATAACGAACCCTCTGGCTATTTGAGATGTAGACCAGAGGGGTTTGCTTTTCGAGTTTTATCACTACACTTTAGAAATGAATCTTACCTGAGAGCTGAATAATTCGTGGATCGGATGCGGCGGTTATTCTTCCATAGGTTGAAGCCGCACTTAGATTCGTGCCGGGGTCGGAGAAATTTGTGTGGTTGAACACATTGAAAGACTCGGCTCTGAATTGGAAATCTGTGCTCTCAGTAAATTTGAACCGCCGGCCGAAACCAAGATCAACGTCGATGTAGGCCGGACCAAGTATCGAATTTCTTGAAGCGTTGCCAAAGGTTCCGAGTGAATTGGCGGTAAATGCTGTTGTATCAAACCATTTTGTAATCGTCCGGGTGGATAGACGAGAACCTTTGACGTAATTGGGGCGATCCAGCCCGACGCCTGTACGGGAGTTGTCTGCTCCAGACAACGGATTGAGGAAGTCTCCGGTGCGCGAGCTGACAATAACTGACAGATCCCAGTCGCTTAGCAGCCACCTGGCCCACGTACTATCCCACTTATTGGGCGAGGTAGCAACGATGGATGTGTTGAAGATCTGCCGATGGTCATAGGTGCAGTTTCCATACTCGGCCGCGGAGTTCGTAGGATTTTGATACTGCGGAAACGCCAGATCATTTGCAGTGTCGGCTATGTCAAGACAATGAGAGTAGGTATAGTTGGCTAATACGCTGAAGTTTTGACTGAAGCGCTTGTTCGCGGAAAGCATCAATGCGTTGTAGTTCGCCGTTCCGGTTGGATCCGCTTGAGCGATAGATCCCACCAACCCCCCACCTGTGCTCGAAGGATTCTGAGTATAGAGAGTACGTCGCGTATTCGTATTTGCCACTGTCGACGTTGCTGCCCCGGTAAAAACTGCCGGGTTTCCTTCGGTTTGATTCCAGAGATGAGTACTCTTGTTTCCAAGGTAAGTCGCCTTCAGCAGGATGTCTTTCCATACCTGACGTTCCACTATCAAATTCCATTGCTGAATGTATGGCATCGGCATCGTAGACTTCATGTTGATAAAGGAGCCAAACGGAACAAAGAATGCATTCTGAGGAGGTGGAGATGGAAGCGGGAATGGGTCGCCTCCAATTTGCTGGTAAGGATTTTTAAAGCCGCCTGCTGGATCCGATAGGGTGATCAGATCTCCAAATGGAGAGACCTGGCTGAACCGCTCGATGTACATCAAAATTGGTTGCGCATAGAAGATTCCGTAGGATCCGCGAATAACTGTATTTGGACTGGGATGCCAAGCCGCACCAATGCGTGGCGCAAAATTGTTCCAGTCTCTGCTGGTGAAAGCTTTGGGAATTCCCTTGTCGCCGTAGTAGAAGAACCCCGGAGGCGCATTGGTAAATACCTGACTCCTGGTCCCTGCGGTAAATGCAGCCGAGTCGTACCGCACACCAATGCCATTGTGGTCAGACTCAGGAAGCAACGGCTCCCAACGCAGCCCAAACGTTAGAGTGAGGTTCGGTGTCGCCTCCCAAGTATCCTGCGCATACAAACTCACAATATTTTGGTTCGGTAAGATAGCGAGAGGAGCACCTTTTCCAACAGTAAAGATTCTTCCCAAAAGAAAATCACTCAACGGACTTCCAGTAAGAGATCCGTTGAACACGAATTGCCCATTCGAGACGGTGTTTGCGAGCCAGTCCAGTTGGTTTTTGAAGTACTCTCCACCAAAGGCAATATGATGTCTGCCGTGGACATAGTCGACATCGTCTGCGACCTGATACGAATTCGTTTTGAAGTGCCCAGGTGCGCAGGTTCCGCAGCCGGTTGCAAAAGAATTGGTCGCGCTCACATCAAGAAAATTTTTCACCAGCGGATTGAGGATGACCCCTATGTCAGTTGGATTGATTAGGTTTGGAGCCGCTCCGCGATCGATTCTGGTTCGTGAGAAGCGAAAGTGTGCGCTATTGATAATGCCACTGGAAAAAGCATACGTATGACCAAAGACCGCGTTTTGAGCCATAGACAAGACCCCAGGCCTCGCAGTGTTCAGGATATGGGTTCCATCGAAGACCGCCGGGTTTCGGTAGTCCGCCGCAAAGTATCGTCCGAACATAGTTTGCTTTGAACTCCTGGTGAAGTCTCCGCGTCCGATGTACTGATCTTCATCGCCTGTCGTGGGAATGCCGAAGGTTACTTTCCCGCATGGATCAGTCGAGGTCGGAAAATATTTAGTAGCCAACGTCACTGCAGGCGCGCTGTATTTTGTCGGATCAAAATGGCCGCCACCACACGCCGTAAAATCTCCCGCCAGCATTGCGGCAGTTGGCACAAATGCGGTCGATCCCTGAGGAGTCTGTCGATTTCGTGTGCCCTGATATCCTCCGAAAAAGAAAAGCTTGTCTCTCAAAACTGGGCCGCCGATCGTTCCGCCGTATTGATTCCGATGCAAGGTGTCGCGGGTGGCTGCGAAGTAATTGCGAGCGTTGAAGTCTCCGTTGCGAATAAATTCGAACAAGTCCCCATGAAAATGGTTAGTTCCGGACTTGGTAACAACATTAACCGTGGCCCCGGGGTGTAAACCGTGGGTTGCTGAAGTCACACTTGTTTCAACGCTGAACTCTTGCAACGCATCGGGGAACGGGAAGGGCTGGTTGACATTGGTAAACACATCCTCGTTGTCGGCTCCATCCATCAAATAATTTATGAAGTTGCCGCCTCCTACCGCTAACGAGACCGCACTGGGATAGTTTTTGCTTCCTACCGCCCCTCCATTCCCTGACGGAGCTGCGGCGCCCGCCAAAATAATGAGTTGAGTTGCCTGACGGCCATTCAAAGGCAGATCAACAATTCGCCGCTGATCGATTAAGGTAGAGGCAGATGTCTGAGTTGTCTGAACCATCACGGTATCCGCGTTCACCTCCACTCGTTCTGAAACCTCGCCAATTGCCAAAGTAACCTTGATCTGTGGATCATCACCAACTTGCAGATCAATTCCGCGTTGAATATAGGTTTTAAATCCACTCTTTTCAACGGTGAGTTGATATGGGCCCACCGGAAGTTGAGGAATGATATAAAGCCCTTCGGCTCCGCTGACGGCGCTTCGCTTGAGTCCGGTTAGTGTCTGCGTAGCCGTTATGACCGCATCGGGCACCGATGCTCCTGAAGTGTCCTGCACCGATCCGGCGATTTGAACCGTTGCTACCGACTGACTGGACATTCGCTTATCGAGTACAAAAAACGAGAAAACGATTACTAGAATTCCCAACGATTTGCGTGTGCACATGGCTCCTCCTGCCTTTCAAGGTCTGTGGCCCGAAGTGAAGCTCCTAGAGTGCGGCGGAGGGGAACTCTGATTCGTTTCGAACGCCGTCTGAGCTTTTCTTAGTATCGCAGCGAATATTAGTCATATCGTCAGACCAATGTCAACCTCAAAACGAATGCATTTCAAATGTCAGCAGACGTGCATGCCTATAGGTATTTGTGGCTCTGAGCTCCGCGCTTTTGTGAGCATTTCCATTAGAGAAAGACCATCGTGGGAGTTGCAAAATTGGTCAGAACGATGAGTTCCCGGCACGCTTCGCAAAGCAGACTTATACGGCGAATTTTGAGTTGGACCTGCTGAGCGAGATGGTTACAACAATTTGGGAAGGCCAAGCGAAAACGCCAGCTATTTAGATAGCTGGCGGACGGCTTCTCCTGCAGCAGAGAGATTTGCGAGCCACATTTCGTGATACTCCCGGGAAAGCACGATGCCATTTGCGCCTGCATCAAATGCGGCCTTTATGGCGCGTCGAACATCATCCGGCTTCGTGTGCTTCTCATCCGGTGCTGTGGGTACATCAAGGTCAATGCCAGGATAAATCTGAACTCTACCGCCAGTACCCTCAATTGCCCTGCGAGTCTCGCTGGTTAAATAGTCTGCTGTGAGCCCCTCCGTCACAATGTGGTTAAGCGGCGCCTGCTTATAGCCCATGATTTTGTAGTACAAGGGCTCGAGATCAGAAGAAGAGGCATCGGCGAAGACCGTCGAACATAGGCGATCAATAAAATGCGCCATCCGCGGACCACCGGCGTTATTGTAAGTCGCGATTTTCAAAAAGTCTGCATAGTCAGCCAGCTTCGCATAGTTATCAATTGCACTGTAGAAGGGGCTAAATGTAATGTTCTGCACGATATGGAATCCGAAGGGTTTGCGCGGCGCGATCGACTTTGCTGTTCCATATAGTTCGGCTCGCACTTCGTGATAGCTATCGTTCCAAAGGGCATTCCAACTAAGTATTTCGGGAAACTCAAAGAGCGTCCTCATGAAAACAACGAAGTAGCCATCGGTCGGTCTGTGATGCTCCGAGGCGGCCTGAAAGAGGCGATCCAACTTCATATATCCTTGTTTCGCTCTTTCTACGGAGATGCCACGAGCGCTTCCCTTGGCAACGCAGAACGGACAGAAGCAACATATGCCAGTTGTAGCCCACCCACCTCCAATCATGTTGTCAATTGGACCCATGCGTTCACAACCCCACATGACGCCGTTGATTTCGCCAGCGTACTGAGAAAGATATGATTCGATCTTCCCGGTCAGGTGAGCCTGATAGTTTGGATTGTTAAAGCAGGCGCTCGTTGTACGCCGTCCATAGACATCCACTTCGGCAACTTCGGTGAATCCAGGGATGCTCTGCATCATCACAGGGAAGGCGTTGTTGTAGTCCCACGCGAAGAAGTCCATTCCACGCGCCTTCATTTTTGGAGCAACGGCCGTAATTACGTTGAAACCAGGCTCATCCGGAGAGCGAAAGTCTTTAAGCGTCGTGTCTCGGAAGTATTTCGGGTCATAGTCATAGAAGGCCCCGCCAGTACGAAGCTTTCCGGAACCATATTTGCCGTGATCGGGCAACGGGATTGGGCCGCCGTTTGTCGTACGATTTGGATCGTAGTCGTAGGTGTAGACAAAAACGGTGTTGACACCCCCTTTCTCCTGAAGAGTATCAAGGAGTTTGTCGACACCCTCATCTATCCAGGCGAATGGCTTTACCTGGATGGCTACAAGATTCTTGCGATTGATCGTTGCTGACTGGCCCGCGGCAACGACTGCATCGGATTTGTGAGTGGGCTCCTGAACACCAGCCAACGAAATATTCTTGGATTGCAACCCTAGCTCCGCCGACATTCCGCCGAGAAGCTGCACGAATCTTCTACGATCAAATTCCACTAGGAATCTCCTTTGACCTTTCTTGAGCAAGATTGAGAGTCCTGGTCAAATTGAAGCGACGTTTAGACGCTCGCGGCTAAAAGGTGTACTTGCCGGCAAGTTGAATAATCCGAGCCGGGAGGGAGCTTTGGATAATACCAAAGCTTGCCGAGCTTCTTGTAGTGACAGGCGCGTTGAAGTTCGTGTGATTGAAGACATTGAAGAATTCAAATCGAAGATCGAAACGCTGATGCTCGGTAATCCGAAAACCTTTCATGAGAGTCGTGTCAAAATCAAAATACGCCGGTCCATTCAAAGAATTTGCTCGAGTTGTGCCGAAGGTGCCCGCGGCATTTGGTGTAAATGCCGTAGCGTTTACCCATACCAGCGTTTTCTTATTGCGAACATAGGGGTTGACATTAGGAACTA
Source organism: uncultured Acidobacteriaceae bacterium (assembly GCA_963815485.1). Lineage (GTDB taxonomy): Bacteria > Acidobacteriota > Terriglobia > Terriglobales > Acidobacteriaceae > Edaphobacter. The sequence continues at coordinate 339,886 of CAWFGQ010000001.1, forward strand.
TATCGGGTCGATCCAAACCAACGCCTGAGAATGATTGATCCGTTCCCGTCGTAACAGTAAACGGAAAGCCGGTGTGAATATTGGCGAGGAAGGCGAGTTGCCAACCGCCGCCGGCAAAGTTGGCGAGCCGATTGTCGAATTTAGGACCTTCGAGCACAACAGAGTTGTTCCAGTTGTGGCGCAGATCGTAGTCGCAGGGGCCGAAGTCGGCAAGCTTATTGTAAGGATTCGATTCATTGTTACCTGAAAGCCTGTTTCCAAGGGGTTCAGCGTCCTGCAAACAATGTGACCAGGTATAGACCGAAAGCAAAGTAAAGTGATTGCTAAATCGATGTTCTACTTTAGCGCGCAGTCCGTTATAAAAAGTGTTGATACCGTCGTCCATATAAGTGATCGCCGAATAGTAAATCCCAGTGGCTGGATTGATGCGGTAGAGTGTTCGCCGAGTGGATGTATTGGCGGTAGTTGAAGCTCCCGGAACATAGACTGCAGGATTTTGCTCACGACCGCTACGCAGATGAGTGGCTCTATTTCCTATGTAGTCGAGAGAGAAGAGCCAATTCGATTGGGCTTGTTTTTCCAGACTGACGCCATATTGTTGCATGTACGGGTGGTGTAGATTCAGAGGCATATTAATGTACGTGCCCTGAGTTGGAAAGATGGCGGTTGCGGTAGGGGGAACTGGAGTTGGGAATGTGAACCCAACTACAGGATTCGAGAAGCCACCGGCGGGTGCAGTCAGAGTAATTGCGTTTCCCCAGGGGGCCGAGATGCCGAAATCTCGAATGCTGAACGACTCCGGTGAGTCAAAAAATATTCCATAGGAACCACGAATGCTCTCTTTTCCATTGCCAAACGGGTCAAATGCAAAACCGATACGCGGGGCAAAATCCTGATAATTTCCGTTTGCGTAAGATTTTGGAATTCCCTTATCTCCATAAAAAAATAGGCCGGGAGGTGCGTTGTTATAGATGGATGTTTTGTTGCCGGCAATAAAATCTGGAAGAGAAAAATGGTTGCCACGCGCAAGAGCATCATGTTCAGGCAAGAAGGGCTCCCAGCGAACGCCTGCGTGGACGTTGAGCCGTCTCGTCCATTGGTAGCTGTCTTCGACATAGGCACCGATGTAATTCTGTCGTAGATCAACTCGGGCTATGTTGGAATCGATAACGGTGTTGACAGCTCCCAACATAAAGTCAACAAGCGCGTCACCACTCTGTGAATTACTTGAGCTGCTAGTGCGCGAGCCATTGAAGCTGAACTCTCCATTGGCGTATTGAAGGTTGTTTTCATCCATCTGTCCATAGATGTATTCGGCACCAATGCTGAGGTGATGACGGCCTCGGATCCAGTCGATGTCATCGGCAATCTGCCACTGGTTACGAATGAAACTGGCTGGAGCGTTGGAACCGCCGCCTACGGAAAAGTGATTGGATACAGCAAGGTCAGTGAAATCGTTCGTGGCGTTATACATATTGACGCCAAGTGTTGTAGGGCTGGGCATTCCCGCTGGCTGTTTTCGGTTCACGGCGAGTCTGACAAAGCCAATATGGAGAGAATTCAAGAAAGCCGGGGTAAACGTGTATTGGTCACCAAGCACGACGGATTGCGCACGCTGATCTAGTGCGGAGCGAGTGGTGGTTAATAGATTACCGTTGTAGAAGGCTGGGTTTGAATAGTCATCGATAAAATAGCGACCGAAGATCAAGTTTTTCTGATTCTGCAGCCAATCCACGCGACCGACATACTGGTTTTCATTGTTGGGGTTCGGAATGGCATACGTGATCTTGCCGCAGGGATCTGTTGATATTGGAAGCGATTTGAGCAGATTGAGCGCGGGAGCATTAAAGGTTGCGGGGTTGACAAAGTTGTTGGCGTAAGCTGTGCCGTTGACTGGATTATAGAGCTGACGCGCCTTTAAGCTGGATTGGCAGCCCGCACCTTCAAGAAGACTAAAGTCTCCATTCAATGCAGCCTGCGTTGGTACGAAAGCAATTGATTGTGGCGGCGCAGTTCGTTCACGGGTCGCCTGGAAACCGGAGAAAAAGAATATCTTGTTCCGAAGAATAGGCGCACCAATAGTCCCGCCGAATTGATTACGGTGCAATGTATCTTGAGCGGACGCGAAGTAATTTCTGGCGTTGAAATCACCATTGCGAACAAATTCGAACAGGCTGCCGTGGAACGAGTTGGTACCTGACTTCGTGACTACGTTAACGACAGAACCAGGATGTAAGCCGTAGCGAGCCGATACACCATTGGTCTGCACGCTGAACTCTTGAAGAGCGTCAGGAAAGGGGAATGGCAAATTAACGTTCGAGTGTGAATCATTATGATCTGCGCCATCGAGGAGGTAGTTATTTCCATTAATCTGACCACCTGCAACAGAAATGCCTACTGCGCTTGGATAATCGTGCGTCGTGATCACTCGAGTTGAATTCGGTGGCTGGGCCGCTCCTCCTGATACGAGGATTAGATCTGTGGCCTGTCTACCGTTAAGCGGAAGATCGACTATGCGACGTTGGTCAATAACCTGAGAGATGGCCGTATCTTGCGTTTGCACCATCGCTGCGTCTGATGAAACGTCGACATGCTCCGAGATACTGCCGACTGCCAGCGAGATATTAATTTGGGCATTGTTACCTACCTGAAGAACGATATTCGATTGCACATAGGTCTTGAAGGCTGGAGCCTCAACCTCCAGCTTGTACTCTCCAACGGGAAGATTAGGAAAGTTGTAGAGGCCATCGGTATCACTTACTGTTGTTTGAATACGTCCGGTATCAATCAAGGTAGCTTTAATCTGCGCGCCGGGAACGATTGCCCCGCTGGCGTCCTGAACAACCCCATGAATCTGTGCATTCGCTACCGCCTGAGCAAAAGTTACGCGGGTTGAACCGCAAAGAGCGCCCATTAGCAGAAGCGGCAGAATAGCTTTTTTGAATTTCATGATCGGACTCCGGCGATAAAAGTGGATCTCGAGTGCGGTGAGAGCTTCGAGATTGATATATATCCTGCGTAGAAACTGGAAAACGTTTACGGAACCGCATATTAGTAAGCTTGTCAGACCATCGTCAAGAGGAAAATCGAGCTTTCATGCTGTGCAAAACGCTTATAAAGCCTGGACAAACCATTGATGAACCTTTATTCACCCGAAGAACAATTTAGGTTGTTCAACCAGAACTCTGAGCTATGGCACTGCTATCTTGACCAAAACGTAGGTAATTTGTTTCCCGGCAGCTATCAAAAACTGATGAGGCATCCCAGCTGCAATGCGAATCACATCTCCGGCAGAAACCATCCTTTCAACCCCGCCTCTGATGGATTTGCCACGAATCTCTCCAGATTCCGTAGACGCAGCTTCAATTACTTCTCCTCCAACTACGAGGACGGCTCTTCCCGTTTGAACTACGATTACGTCGGCAAATTTTTCATGAATTTCGACAAGCCCGTCCTTCTCTCTGTGAGAAACAGACAGCGTATGGTTTGCATACGATACCTTACTGTTTGGGTCTCCGGGAGGCGCTCCCTTGGGCCACAAAACAAATCCCGACGGATCTGCGGCAACGGACTGAGATGAGAACATAGCAGAAAGCAGCACCAATTGAGCAATCATGAAGGTGTCCTTAGAAGGTGGGAGATTTTTTTACTACTTATTACGACGGGAGTGGCGTCCAGGATCAAGTGTGGATGGAAGCGTAAATTATTTAATTTGTTATGGTCAGACCATATGACATATATAATGGAGATTAGAATACACTTTTTATATTGCATTGACACAGTAGCAAAGAAATATATTCGGGGAGTTATGCCGACGATACGCTTCGCATTTGGCAAGGCCGGACTTCCAATTTCGATGCCAGACGGTATGGCTTATGAAATCATCGAAGCCAGATCTGCATCGGCTCTACGTGACGTCAATACCTCACTTGAGCATGCATTGGACAATCCCATCGGGGTCTCTTCTTTGCAAAAAATAGCGGCCGGAAAGAAAAGCGCCGCAATTTCGGTATGCGACATAACTCGCCCAGCACCGAATTGGCTTACTCTGCCGCCGCTCTTACGACAACTGCATCGCGCGGACATTCCGGTTGAAGGGATAACGATTCTGATCGCAACGGGCCTGCATCGGGGTGCCACAGCCGAGGAAATCAACACCATTCTCGGTGCTGAGATCGCGGCGAAATATCGAGTAATCAATCACGACGCGCGTGACGCTGAGCATCACAGATATCTTGGAAGTACAAAAAATGGAACACCTGTCTACATTGATGAACGGTTTATGGCGGCGGACCTTCACATTTCCTTGGGCTTCATTGAACAACACCTCATGCTCGGCTTCTCCGGTGGACGAAAGCTGGTCGCCCCCGGACTGGCTGGTCAGCAGACCATCAGGACGATTCATTCACCGCGGTTCATGCGTGAGCCCCTCGCAACCGAAGGTTCCACAACAGAAAATCCGTTGCATTCGGAGCTGCTGGAAATCGCACAAATGGCCAGACATGACTTCATTGTTGATGTGACCTTGACGAAGGAAAGGGAGGTGTCCGGAGTGTTTGCGGGCGATCCGGTAATGGCCCATGCATCAGGTGTAGAATTCCTGCGGACGACATCGCTTGAGCGACTGTCTGGACTCGCGGACGTAGTCATCACAAGCGCTGCTGGGCATCCTCTCGATCTCACTTTTTACCAGACGATAAAAGGCATCACGGCCGCCGAACACATCGTTAAACCTGGGGGTCGGATCCTCGTGATCGGGGAGTGCGCCGAAGGTATAGGCTCGTCCGAGTTTGCGAGAAAACTGAAGAACTACTCTAGCCCCCAGGAATATTTAGACGAGATTAATGACAAAGATGTCGTAGTCGATCAGTGGCAGCTCGAAAAGCTGGCTCTGACCGCGTTAGGGAACGAGTTATTCTTTTACACGCCGGGTATTTCGAAGATAGAACTAGGCGGTTTAGCCGAACGCAGCTATCAGGACCTCGGTTCGGCGATCTCTGCGGTGCTGGATGGAATACCATCAAATGCCCGCGTGGCACTCGTACCTGATGGTCCCTACGTTTTTGCGCGTGTCATGAACTAGACAGCGCCGAACTCGCGCAATGCCTCCTTTGCTCCCGCGATATTGGTTAGCTTCATCTCCGCATATTTGCGGGAGAGAATAACTCCGGGAGCACCGGCCTTGAGCGCTGCTAAAGTGGCTGCCTTGACATCAGCCGGCGTCGTCCGTTTTTCGTTGAGTCCCGTAGGAATATCGATATCAATGCCGGGATAGATCGGTATAGCTCCTTCGACATCGGCAATTGCACGTCGAGTCTCGACTCCAACAGATTCCCCCGAAAGACCTGAGGTTGGAAGCTTATCGAGAGAAGGTTCTCCTTGCAGGCCAAGGATCTTGTAATGCATTTCAAGTACCTGCTCAGGCGAAAGGTCTCGGAAGATGGTCGACTGAACGTTTCGTATGTATTGCGCAAATCGCGGTCCGGCACAGTTGTTATACGGCGAAGGTTTCAGGTAATCCGAGACATGAACAAGCCGGGAATAGTTAGTGTCCGCACTATAGAACGGGCTCATCGCGACTAAATGCATGATGTGCCAGCCGATCTGTGTTCGTGGATTGATCGCCTTTGCAGTTCCATAGATGATTCCGTACATCTCTTCCTGAGAGGTATACCAAAATCGCTCCCATGCGAGAATTTCCGGATATTCAAGAAACACTCGCCACAATGTTACGAAGGCGCCGTCGGCCGTCTTGGGTTGACTAAGAGTTCTGGAGACCCAATGATCCAGGGCGATGTATCCCTCACGAGCACGCTGGCCGTCGATTCCCTGATCCTTCGCCTTACGAATGCAATATTCACAGAAACAGTTAATAGAGGAGCGTCGAGTACCGATATTTCCGAAGTGAGCGCCGAGCGTATTGTTGAGGGGCCCTTGCCTTTCAGACTCCCACATCAGGCCATCGACGTCATTATTGGTGATCCAGTCTGAAACCAAGGAAGAGATGAACGCTCGCGCGTGAGGATTGTTAAAGCACGTATCCCGACCAAGTTTTCCGTATACGTCAACTTCGGAGACCTTTTCGAAGTTCGGCATCAACCTCGGATTGTAGGCCTCCTCAAAGAGAGCATAGGTTTGCATGCCCTTCGCCTTTGCCTTAGGGATAACGTCGGCAAGAATGTCGAAATCACCAAGCTCAGGCGCGCGAATGTCCTTGATGACTGAATCGGCGTAGAACTCAGGATGCACCTTGGTGAAACTACCGCCATGGACCTGGTCATACTCTTTCACTCCATGATCCGGCAACGGTTCGCTATGAACCTGTCGGCCCGCCAATCCCGTTCCGTAAGTAAACACAGTAGCGAAAACGACGTTGACACCACCCGTCTCCTGCAGCGTTTCGAGGCATTTATCGACGCCCTCATCGACAAAAGAGCGCGCGCCAATTTGCATACCAACAAACTTCTTAGAAGTTGCACCCGACCCTATCGCGGTAGAGCGAGACGATTGAGTTCCGGAGCCTGTCGATGCTTGAGCTAGAAGAGCACTGCCTGAGGTGAACGCAACTGCAGGAGTTGCAGTAAGGCCTTTAAGAAAATTGCGTCGGGACGATTCTTTAAGGCTCACGTTTGGTTCGGTCATTTTTACCTTTCGTAGGTGCAGACTAAATACAATAATGCATTTTTAGTAGTCAGCGCATTTTAGTCAGGTTGTCAGACCAAGGTCAACAACAACTTTTAGAGCGGGGTTTCCTCGAAGGGGTCTTCACCGCCGCCTGTGGGTTGGTGCCGTTCCAGTGATTCGCGTAGAACGTCTGCATTGCCTTCAGTGTCGCGTCGTTTGCCATGGCTTGCGCCTCCTTTGGTGCTGTTGGTGATGCTGGGTAAATCCTTGGGTTGTGGCGGTAGTCGCCCGAGTTGTAGTACTTCAGAATCGCCGGAACGTATTGCCAGCGGTCTTGTGGAACCTCGTCCCATGCCTCGAGGTCGAGCAGCATCGCTTGCCCTACGTCGGCCATCGTCTTGCCCTTACGCTGCGCGTCGTCTGCCATGGCGCCGAGAATCGCTCGCCGGTCGGCCATATCCACATTGCGCACCGTGCACTGCCTCATTCGGCTCCGAGGGTGTCTAAGAGCTATCTGCACCGCTAAAGGCTCTAAATCTTCATGGACTATTCCTGTTATTTAGGCACTCTCCCTCTTTACTAGTGCACGCAGGTTCACACTAGCGGTTCTGATCTTTGGTTCTAATAAGGGTTACCTAACGGTTCTTCTATATAGGGAGCCGTCAATGTCACCCTTAGTGGTCGTCGATGTCACTGACGACGGCGTCGATGCCACTCTTGTTTGGTCGCCGATGTCACCATCACGGCCCTTAATGTCACACTCACCCCCCACCGGTGTGGGTGTCGCAGCGACACTGACATCCGGCAAAGAGGGTGACGTACGGACACTGACAGAGTTCTTCCTTGAGGGTGGCGTAAGAACACCCTTCCTCCTACTCTCTTGAAGTTCTTGGAGCAGAGACAGGTTTAACTTGTAAGTGTTGTTCCTGACTTTCACCTTCTTGTTCTCGACGATGGTGACGAGAGGACGTGGGTCGGGGAGGTTGTAGGGCGCAGTGAGGCGCTGGATTGCCCGGACGACAGTCTTTTTTTCAACGTTAGAGATGTCGGGGAGGGTCTCCAGGGAAGGCCAGCACTGCCCTTCGTCTTTACCGGCGAACGAGGCGAGGCTGATGAGCACAACGTACTCGGCCAGCGTAAGGCCTTTGGTGTATTGAACCAGTTCGATCGCTAGGATGCTCACTCTCCGCGCCTCCTCACGTCGACCCAGAACACACGCGGTCGCCCAGGCACAAGCGTGAAGGTAGCAACACAGCGCCAAACCGGCGTGCGGTTACCCAGGTCCATCGTTTCCGCGCCGATGGCCTGGAACGTTCGCTCCATCACGTAACTACCCTCGGTTCTGTTCCCATGGCGGACACTTTATCCGCCACGCAAACCGCAATTTAGCGTAAGCGAATGCCAGCCAAACGTAGTCTAGCGAATGCGCTTAGAGCACCAAATACCCCAAGTTATTCAAAATAAAAAAGGATGCGCACTGTACCGTATTTGTATCGGGTCGGACTCGGGTTGGTCTCTTCCCTACTCGCAAATCGTTGCAAATAAACGGGATACTTGGTGCCGGGAGGGGAATCGAACCCCCATGGTGTTGCCTCCGACGGATTTCGAGTTTCCTGCGAAGACTGTAAGTCTCTGAAAATACAACAAATGTTAGCGTAATCGAGCGTAGCCCTAAGTAGCTGAGCGACCGTAATTTAGCCAAATTGACGTTAGGTGGGAAAAGCTGACGTGTGTACCGCTACAGTACCGAAATCGCTCACACATGCAGCAGAAACTCTGGGTTGTCCGACAGATCACTCTCGAACGGAAGGCGCTTGAAATCCGGTCCGAATTTGAAGATCTTGTTTTCCGTGCGGCTTGCAATGTAAAGATTGCCCGAACTGGAGAGCGCCATACCGCCTCCATTTTTCACGTGCAGCCCCGGAACTGCCGTCAGCCGGAGATTGCCAGCATCGCGTGTTAGCTCTGCCTGCAGGATTTCGTTTGCGCCGCTCACGAAGAGTTTGTTGCCGGCGGCGACCAGGTGAACCGGGGTTTCAACCTGGTTGCTCTGGCCGAGATATCCGCCTTCCCGGTCATATACCTTGATCCTGCCCGCAGGCTGGTCGGCGACGTATAGTGCTCCGTTGGTCCACAGAATTCCGCGCACCGAGTGTTTTTTGGCCCCTTCATCGGAGTACTCCAGGCCTGCCGGCGGCTCAATCGGCGTCTTCGCCGTTGGGCTGAGCGAGCCTCTGCTGGAAGCGATGAAGGTTCCGGCAGAGAACTTGCCGTGTCCCTCCAGCGCTGCGGGAAGCGGCGCAGGCCTCCCCACCCTGCCTTCCTCCGTCAGCTTCAGCCGTGTGACAACGTTTGTATCCTGGCTCGACAAGTAACAGTAGCCTCCTGCCTCATCGAAGGTCAGATCGAACGGATGCAGTATGCCGTCGGTTGTCTCATGCGAGGCGAATTTGCTGACGAAGCGATGGCTCGTCTCTGAGCCTTCGTAGCACAGGACGCAGTTATGCGTCTTGTTGGCAACGACGACATAGAGATATTTTCCGTGACGATGAATCCCGCGCAGCTCATCCAGAATCAACTCATCTTTGTCCTCGAGAATCGCATGGGAAATCAATTTCCCATCCTTGTCGAAAGCATGAACATTGTTCCTGAGAGGGTGCTTGCCCGGCTTGCCACCATGAAACGTCACAAACAACATCGCGACCTCCTCTCCACCGAACCCTTAACGGAACCTCTGAGCAGCAACTCTCAGCACCAGCTCTGGCTCCGTGCGCCGCCAGCCTGTGGCTGCGGATCGAAGCTCACTACTCCGGTGGTGCAGATAATACTGCTAAACGTTATGCAAGGAATACGCCCATCTATACACACATCGTCAGGCGGGTTCTCGGCGGTCAAACTTGACAGGACGAGCCCGCGAAGAGTACCTTCCGGCGATCAGCCAGTAACGAGCATCCATGCCGCACCTTCGCGCGTGAATAAGGAGGCATAACGTGGTTTCCAGTCTCTCTGCCGCCGCACAGGCGGTCTACAAACGCATTTTCGCAGGTTTAAGCCTCCGCGGCACATCGGCTCGCCGCAGGTTCGCCGTGCCCCATCTGACGATAGCTCGCCGCCAAGCGGTCCTGCTGCCTGCGTTGCTGCTTGCCGCCTTGGGATGCACTCTCGTGGCGCAGACGCCGGATACCGAGTCTGGCGATCAAAAACCCGAAAAGGGCTTTCAGACGGCGAAGGACCGGCTCAATGCCATGCACTCAGCAACTCTCTTCGTCCCCGGCAAGGTAGGCGAAGCAGACATCGCTGCGGGCCCTCCCCAGCAAAAGCATCTGTTTCAGATCCACGACGGCGACAAGCTTATCTGCGACTTCAAAACTCCGGGCAACAAGATGGGGGGCAAGACACCCAAGTACGGCTGTCAGATCACCAGTGTCGTTTCTGCCGACGGAAAGACGCAGACCCTGACGCCCGATATCCACGAGGATGACCCGATCAAAGTCAAATTCGGCGCGACCGACAACGAGGTATTTGCGGAGATCGTTTCTACGCGCCTCATGTGGGCCCTTGGGTATTACGCCGATTCATGGTATCCCGTCCAGGTCGAGTGTCATGGCTGCCCGGAAAATCCCATCTCGGGATCAGGTGCAACCGCGACGCGCACCTACGCCGTCGCGAACATTGTTCGTAAGCTACCCGGGAAAAAAATGACTGAGATCGGCAAAGACGAGCAGGGGTGGAGCTGGAAGGAGCTGGACACTGCCAACGGCCGTCCTGTCTATGAACGCGACGGGCTGAAGCTTCTGGCAGCCTTCATCCAGCATAGTGACAACAAGCCGCCCCAGCAGCGTCTGACCTGCCACAAAGTGAATGTCGATGAAAAAACGCAGCCGCCCACAACTAGCTGTGACACGTCCATCATGCTCGTCCAGGATGTTGGTGCCAGCTTCGGGGGCGGAGGCTTGTTCACCAGCAACGACTCCGCGAAGATGAACGTCGATACCTGGTCCGACAAGAAGCTCTGGAAAAACGCTGGCACGGTTTCCGCGCCGCACGCCTGTCAGGCGAATCTGAGCAAGAGCCTCACCGCGACGGATGGCCTGAGTGATCCCAAGATCAGCGAAGACGGACGACGCTTCGATGCAGGACTCATGTGCCAGCTCTCCGATCAGCAGATCGAGGCGCTCTTTCGGGCGGCACGCGTCGCGGCAATGCCGAAGTATCACAATCAGGATGGCAGCTTCAAGCCTGGAGTCGACGAAGCATCGGTCGTGAAACAGTGGGTCGACGCATTCAAAAAGAAACGGGAAGATCTGGCAAACGCCCGCTGCGAATGGCAGGACAAACCTGCGGACCTGAAGGTGATCGATAACCCCATGGGCCTCGCCGAGGTGCCGAACTTCTGTTCCTCAAAGCCCTTTTAGAGCGGCGATGAAGGGCCTTGATCTCATCAGTATTTCTATACCAAGTCTGAAGTGCGGCCAGTGCCGTGGCTTCTGGCGGTCGGGCTGAGCGTACTTAGGGAGCGGAGATTTTACGGTGGAGATTTATGCCGATGCACCGGACGCGGACGTGCACTCCAAGAACGTCCTAATCGAGACCAAAACAGTCAAGAGCGATTCTAATTTAACGGCAAAGCTGGCGCCTGCTGGCGGTTATGCTGTGCGCTTCACACCCATGAAGTAGTCGACGGTACTTGTATCCAGGAAGAAAGCAGATTTTCAAAAAAGAGGCTTATGCAATTGCGATTTGTCTTGCTAACCGCAATATTTTTGACGATGGGAAACGCGGCGCACGCTCAGACGGAGACTTTCTTCAGTGTGCCTGTCGCGGACGCTCCCGAACTTGCGCCCCGGGGACCTTATTCCGTGGGCGTGCGCACGATTGAGCTCAAGATTCCAGATCAAGTCGACATTCTGAACTTTGACAAGAACACTGGGAAGGCGCCCGTTTACGAGCGGCCGTTGAAAATCGAGGTCTGGTATCTGGCAACGATTCCTGCAGGTGCGGAAGAACGCACTGTATATGAGATGGGATTTCCAAGGGGAGGTAGGGGAATCGAAGGTGTTCCAAAGACGGTTGCCGTATTGGGCAAGGCCTTACGGGATGCGCCGCCGGTGAAAGGAAGGCAGTATCCGCTGGTTATTGTGTCGCACGGATATCCAGGTTCGCGTTACTTTCTTAGTTATCTTTCGGAAACTCCCGCAAACGCGTTTCTGGTCACTTGGCCGTTTAGTCGCCTTATCGGACAATTGGCTCGGGCAGCTGCCGAAAAGCGGGTTATCGGCAACTTCGGCCAGTCGCAATGTCTTCCGTTTCCGACACCTGGTGAGCTTGGTCCCACATTATGGAAATCATGACAGAGAAATCACCAGAGTGATTGGACTCCGCAAGCGGGATTGGTTGATAAGTGATTGAAAAATATGGCTCCTGAGGTAGGACTCGAACCTACAACCCTTCGGTTAACAGCCGAATGCTCTGCCATTGAGCTACTCAGGAGTGTATGGAACGCGGGGTGGGGCTCACGCGTTGCGCTTTTATTGTTATAGCAAATACAGATAAGTGGGTCAAAAGTTGGCGATTTCGCAGCGTGCGATGGGTCGCTCTCCCTGAACCGGTCCAGAGTTTCTAAGGGTAGAGGAGGACTGCTATGTTATAGGCAGTAAATGGAGTTTTGCGGGTGGTGGAGCATGCTCCGACGATTGCCTGGTGATACTTGCCGGAGTTCAGCCGAGTTTTGAGCTGGGTGGGAAGTTGATTGAGGCTTGAAGCGGTGTAGCGCATGATGTACCAAGGCTGGCGCTGGCCTGCGTAACCTGTGCCCATCATGCAGGTCTGGCGTGCATCTTCTGTGGTTTCAGCGACTTTCATGCCTGATTGAGCGAGGACCCCAGCGACTGTTTTCTCCTGTTGATTGAGCGTGAGGGTGCGGACGGTGCTGGCGAAGTCTTCGACCGCGTAGAGCTGGCCGCCGCGGTTGACGATGGCAATGCCAATAGCATCTACGTTTGGATCCAATAAGTTAGCGCGATGTCCGGGGGAGTGCATCCAGAGGTCGTGGATGATGACGGAGGTGGGGGCTTCGCCTACGTTTTCGCTGATCAGGCTGAAATGCGCGCCAGCCTGAGCTCCACGATCGGCGAGGTCGGCTTCGTCGTTGAATTGATGGGAGATAGCGGCATGATTGGCCATCTGGCGGGCGTGGGAGGCGGAGGCTTCAATGAGGACGGGATCGAGGTGGACGGGTGCAAGTCCCTGATTCGCGCGGGCTTCGTTGGCGGCCGCGAAGAGATATTGTTCGGCTACGGTGAGGTTGTATTCCGGCCCCACGACGCTTTGGCCGTTGAGAGTCGCGGCCGCGAAAAGCGCTAAGACGAGCGATTTCGCCAATGGAATCATGGAGTTTCCGGCGCGTTTGGGGGAGGGCCGCATTTGAGTGATTTTAGGTATGGGGGCCCGACAAAGTAATACAACTTTCAGGCCAAGGGCGATGGCTTGTCCTGCTGTATGTATCGTCAGAGTGCGGGGAGAGGTGAAAGGATATCCGATCTTTTTGTAAAAATATTTACAGGTGGCAGACCAGTTGTTTTTACAGGGCTATCTGCGATTTCAACCGGTTTTTTGCGTGGTAATTCGTGGTCGTTAGCGTGGTGGTAAGTGCAAAAACGTGGTCGTTAGGTGATCTTAAATCGAGCGCTAGAATTTTCCTCTCTTTTTGAAGTTAATTTTTTAGAGGTGTTTCAGTTTGGGAATGGGTCTCGCCGACTCGGGTTTGTTCGATCAACTAGGGCTTGAGTTCGGGGAGGCGGTCTCGGTAGCGGCGCATGAGGGAGTAGAGGGCGCGGGCATGCCAGTAACGGGGGATGTAGCGGGTTGGTTCGGAGAAGGAGCGGATGAGCCAGCCGAGGTAGAGTTTGTCGGCCCAGATGGGGATGTGAACCTGGTCGCCAGAGAGGAAGGCGATGGCTGCGCCGATGCAGTGGATGGCGGGGCGGTAGTCGAGATTGCGTTTGAGGTAGAGGCCGACGCGTTCCTGCGTGCCGCCGCCTACGGTGATGACGATGTGTTGCGGGCGGATGCGGTTGAGCCGCTCGAGTAAGGGTTCGTCGACGATGGGGCCGCTGGGGCTGTAGATCGGAGCAAGGTAGATGTTGTCGTCGGGGATCGTGATTCCCTGCCCTGCGAGCCAGTCGCGATTGCGTTGCGCGCTGACGGGGCTGGCCATGATCCAGAGGGTGTTGCCGGGTTGGCGGACGTCGGGCTCGAGAATGAGCTCGCGGATGTATTCGAGGCCGGAGAGGCGCTTGATGGGTCTGGATTGGAGGCGGTTCCAGATGAGAACCATGAAGGCGGAGTCGGTGATGGCAAGGTCGGCGTTGAGAATGGAGTCGCGGTAGTCGGAGTTGCTGTCGAGATCTTTTAGGGTGGGGGCGGAGGGGACGACGAGAAGGCCTCCGTTGCGCATGATGTCGATGGCGGCACAAGCGGAGCCGTCGAAGAAGTCGACGCCGAGGATGCGGTGTGTCTGGGGAGAGCGCTCGGTCGAAGATTGGGTCGGCGTCTGGATCGGAGGTTCCTGGATCATGCTTCGGCTATTTTTTCATAGTGCGGAGCGAATGACAGCCGATGAGCTTCATTCTGCTGCCAGACGTACCGGAATAGGTGCGCCCTGCAGAGTGACGAACGGAGCCGGTTCGCAACAGGCCTTGCTTAATCTGGCGAGGTCGGATTGCATCTCCCGGTCACTTGCGAAGGAGGCAAGCGTGGTGTCGAGAATGCCGGCGGCGCCAGGATTTGCTGGCGGTTCCATGCGATAGTGCATCCACTTCCCTTCGCGGCGCGCACTGACGATACCGGCGTTGCGGAGATAGGCGAGGTGGCGGGATATTTTGGGCTGGCTCTGCTTGAGCACTTCGACGAAGTAGCAGACACAGACCTCGCGGCCGTTCATAAGGTTGAGAAGTCGAAGGCGCGTGCGGTCCGCGAGAGCGGCGAAGAGGCGCGGCAGGTCGAAGGAGTTGGCAGCACGTCCCATGTTTCTATGATATACGCCTTGACAGATATGTCGAGTGCTTTATATATTCGCCTTGACGTATACGAGGTGAGCCGATGAATGTTATGAGCGAAGATGTAAGAGCGGAAGTTAAGCAGAAGTATGGCGAGGCTGCGCGCTCGGTCTCCGAGACAGGCAGCTTTCAGGCCTGTTGCGATCCGGGGTTGCGGTGCTGCGATCCGATCACGACAAATCTTTACAGTGCCGATGAGACAGGGGCCATTCCGGAGAAGGCGGTTCTGGCTTCGCTGGGATGCGGGAATCCGACGGCATTGATTGAGCTGAAGGCGGGTGAGGTGGTGCTTGATCTCGGCTCCGGCGGCGGCATCGATGTACTTCTTTCGGCGCGGCGCGTGGGCCCAACGGGCAAGGCTTACGGACTGGATATGACAGACGACATGTTGGCGCTTGCCCGGCAGAACCAGCGTGAGAGTGGCGTGGAGAATGTTGAATTTCTGAAGGGCGAGATCGAGAACATTCCACTGCCGGACGACTCGGTGGATGTGGTGATCTCGAACTGCGTGATTAATCTTTCGGCGGATAAGGACCGGGTTTTGCGCGAGGCTTTTCGTGTGCTGAAACCGGGCGGGAGATTTGCGGTCTCTGATGTGGTGGTGCGAGGGGCGGTTCCCGCGGCGGTGCGCAAGAGCATGTTGCTATGGGTGGGATGCATCGCCGGCGCGCTCGAGGAGGAGGATTATCGTGCGAAGCTGATTGGCGCGGGCTTTGCCGATGTTTCGATTGAACCGACCCGGATCTACAACGTGGAAGATGCGCGGCAGTTTCTGAGTGAGGCCGGCGTCGATGTAGACGCAATCGCGCGTGAGGTGGAAGGCAAGTTTGCAAGTGCATTTTTACGCGGGACAAAGACGAACCGTGCGTGCTGCGAATCCGGTTGCTGCAGTTCCAACACCGAAGGCGAGAGAGAGTAACTATCATGGCGAATCACTACAACGTTCTGTTTTTGTGTACCGGCAATTCGGCGCGATCCATCATGGCGGAGGCGATTCTGAATCAAAAGGGCAAGGGCATGTTTACGGCCTATAGTGCGGGGAGCCATCCGTCGGGTTCGCCTCGCCCGGAGGCACTGAGACAAATTGAGTCTGCGGGAATGCCGACGACTGGTTTACGTAGTAAGTCCTGGGATGAGTTTGCCGCGCCCGGCGCGCCCAGGATGGATTTTGTCTTCACAGTGTGCGATAACGCGGCCAATGAGGTTTGCCCGTACTGGCCGGGGCAACCGATGACCGCTCACTGGGGTATTGCGGATCCCGCAGCTGTGCAAGGAACCCCAGAGGAGATCAGCCGTGCGTTCCGCGACGCGTTCGTTGTGCTCGACCGGAGAATCGGACTGTTTCTTTCGCTTCCTTTGGCGACACTGCAACAGCTTGCGATACAGAAAGAGATCGAGAGGATCGGCCAATCATGAAGCCAAGCCTGTTGCGGCGCGCCGTTGCAGAGTTTACCGGGACGCTGCTGCTGCTCGCCGCAGTTGTGGGTTCGGGAATCATGGGAGAGCGGCTTTCGGAGGGCAACGTTGCTCTTGCTCTGCTGGCGAATGCACTTGCGACGGGAGCCGCGCTTGTCGCCATTATTCTGACATTTGGGCCAGTGTCCGGAGCGCATTTGAATCCGGCTGTAACGCTGGCAGACGCATGGATGGGCGGCATTGCGTGGCATGAGACTCCCGTCTACTTGCTTGCGCAAACAGCCGGGGCTTTTGCGGGAGTTGCAATCGCGCACCTGATGTTTGGGTTAACGGTTCTCTCGGTTTCTACTCACGCGCGGAGCGGGACAGCGCAGGTTTTCAGTGAGTTTGTCGCCACGTTCGGTTTGCTGGCGGTGATCTGGGGGTGTGCGCGGACTCGTCCCGGCACTATAGCGTTTGCCGTAGGCGCTTACATTGTTGCGGCCTACTGGTTTACTGCTTCGACGTCGTTTGCCAATCCGGCGGTGACGATTGCGCGTTCGCTGACCAATACATTTGCCGGAGTTCGTCCGCCTGATGTTCCCGCATTCGTTGCGGCGCAACTTGCAGGAGGGTTTGCCGCAACGCTGCTGTTTCAATGGCTGGTGCCCGCGAAAGACTGAAGATGGGCAGACTGGGGCGTCGCTTGACGCGCGACATCTGCAGGGTTAGTTTCTTTCACTTCTAGTTGCAAGAGCAGCTTCAGGGATGCTGGATTCAGATTGGCCGCAAGGGGTCAATTTTTCTCTATAAATATTGTTTGTATTGCAAACAATCTGCTTGTTAATTCTGCAGCTTATTAAATCCAATCAAATATTTGCACAAGACTATTGACAGCGATAGTATCCATCGCTTAGCTTGCAAACGCCTTATTAAAGCGGTTATTTCCCGATGGAGCGGTTGACCCATCGTGCAGCAGAGTTGCATCCGTTGACGGTCAGTAGGAGGGAAAGATTATGTTTTGCTCACGGACTAATTCCATCTCATCTTTTGCCGAAAAGAAAATCGCTTCTCTTTTCTGCATGCTTTCACTTTTCACATTCGTTTTTGCCGGCCACCTGGGTGCGCAAGTTGTGGCCAGCTACAGTTTCGAAGACGGAACCGCTGATGGGTGGAGTTCCTTTAATGGCGCGACTGCTCCCGTGGCTACGAATGCCATCGCACATGGCGGGTCTTTCAGTTTGCTGACGACGACGGGCTCGGGTGGCGCAGGCGGACCGTCGATTGTTCTGAACAATGTGCTTCTGCCCGGGGCGAAGTATACGATCACTGCCTTTATTCAACTGACGAACGGTGAGACGGCGACGAATGCCAATCTCACGATCAAGAGGAACGATCCGAGTTGTTCGGGTGGGACGTGCTTCGATACGGTCGGCTCGTTCCAAGTTCCGGTGGGTAGTTCGGGATGGGCGCAGATTGGCGGGAACTATACGGTGAGCACGACGGAGACGGGCGTGCAGCTCTATGCGCAACTGGTGGGGGCGACCACGGCGCAGTCTTTTTACCTGGACGATGTGGTGATTACACAGACGGCGCCGCCTCCCGGGGGCACTCCGATTGCGAGTTATACCTTTAGCGATGGCGGACTGGATGGATGGGCTGCGTTCGGGTCTCCGACGCTGACGAACGCTGCGCCTCCGGTGCTCGATCCGATTGGCAACCAGCTGGCGTTGCTGACGACGAACCGCACTGCGACCTTTATGGGGCCGAGCCTGAATCTGCTGACGGTGCCTAATGTGGTGGCGGGTGCGACTTACCAGGTGAGCGCGTATGTGCTGCTTGCCGCGGCTGACAGCAGTAATCCGACGGTGACGATGTCGACGAAGACGGCGGACTGCGCCACGTCGGGGGCGTTTGGTAATCTTGCGACTTCGGCGGCGCTGTCGAGTACGGTGTGGACGAAGGTGCAGGGGACTTTCAGCTTCAGTAATTTGCCGGGGCCCCCTACTGGGCTGACACTTTATTTTCAGTCGAGCAGCGCGACGGACTCGTTTTACATCAGCAATGTGGTGATCGGAGAGCTTGCTCCGCCGCCACCGAGTCCGAGCCAGCAGGACAATACGGGAATTACTTCAACCTTCGAGGATGGCGCGCTGGATGGATGGAGTTCGCGTACGGGCAAGACGCTGACCAACTCGACTGCGGCGGCGCATGGCGGGACACATAGTCTGCTGACTACGGGACGAACTGCGAACTTCGATGGGCCACAGATTAGCGTGAGCAATAAGATGTATCCCGGCTCGATATACAACCTGAGTGCGTGGGTGTTGCTGACGCCGGCGGACGGCTCGAACCATGTGATCAATATGAGCCTGCAGACTACGCTGAACGGCACGACCAGCTTCCCGAGTATCACTCCATTCCCGGGGATTACTGTGCCTGCGGATGGGAACTGGCATCAGATCAGCGTCAACGGATACAACATGGCGAACGCTTATGATCAGGGCACGGCGTTTGTTTATCTGCAGACGGTCCCGCCGTCGGGTACGGATCTGGTGTCGTTCTATGTTGACGATTTTCAGCTGAGCTATGTTGCTCCGCCGATGATTCAGACGGATATTCCTTCGATTTACAAGACGTTCTCGCAGTTCTTCCCTGTCGGCGCGGAGATTGATACGTCGGATTTGTCCGGGCCGCATGCGCAGCTGCTGGCGATGCATTTCAACAGCATCGTTTCCGGCAATGACATGAAGTGGAGCTCGGTCGAGAACACGAAGGGAACGTTCAACTACGGGAATGCCGATCGTGAGGTTGGTCTTGCGGTGTGCAACGCCATGAAGATTCGCGGCCATAACCTGGTGTGGGCGACGGGAGCACAGACTCCTTCGTATGCCACTGGCGATGGAACAAATTCGCCGGCGAATCAGGCTGTGGTGACGGCGAATATTCAGGAGCATATTCAGAACGAGGTGCAGCACTTTGGCACGAATGTGTATGTGTGGGATGTGGTGAATGAGCCGCTCGATCCTTCGCAGCCTGACTGTCTGGCGCATGGGCCTTTCTATAACGTTCTCGGGAAGAGCTATATCGATATCGCGCTACAGGCGGCGAGGCAGTTTGCGCCTGCGGGGACGAAGCTGTTCATCAACGACTACAGTACGACGGATCCGAACAAGCTGGCGTGTCTGGTGCAGGTGGTCGGGGATCTGCGAAATCGCGGGATTCCGCTGGATGGCGTTGGGCACGAGATGCATAACGCGATCAACTTCCCATCGACCGAGTCGATGGTTACAGCGATCGATACGGTTGCGGAGAAGTTTCCCGGGATCGAGCAGCAGATTACCGAGTTGGATATGAGCGTCTACAACGGCGGCGACAGGACCTCGAATTATGGCAACAATATTCCCCCGGCAGTGCTGGCGGAGCAGGGCTGGCTGTATGCGCAATACTTTGAGGCGTTCCGGCATTTGCGAAGAAAGCTGAGCGCCGTGACGTTCTGGGGTATTGCCGACGATAACACGTGGCTCGATGGATTCCCTGTTGCGCGGACCGATTACCCGCTTCCGTTCGATATGGGATTGCAGGCGAAGCCCGCTTATTGGGGCATTGTGGACCCGAAGGAGTTGCCTGGCTTCGGGATGCGTTTCTCCGCTTCAACGGCGGAAGTCGACCGGAATACACGCACCGTGACCATCACTGCGACCAACGGCAACGTCGGACCGGCTTATACGACGCAGATCAGCGGCTTTAAACTGACTCAGCTCTTCGGGCCACGTTGTACTCCGCAGGTTACTGCGCCTGGTGCTTTCCCGGTTGCGCTTGGCGATATCGCGACGAGTGGCAAGGCCAGCGCTGCGTTCAGTGTCAGCATCGGCAGCTGCCATCCGGATTCACTCTTCCTTTTGAGTGTGCCGTGGAGCTCGGCTGTGTACCATACGGGCTCGTTCGAGACGATCGTGGATTTCAAGAGGGAACGCGAGAGGTAAGGGATTAGGTTCTTCGCACGCTTGTGGAGGCGACCGGATTCGAAAGTGCGGGTCCGGTCGCTTCTCCATGCCGTCTGTCTGCTCGAGGTGTATCTATGCGACGGATTTCACAACGGCCAATGTGAAACCATCGTAGCCTTTGCTTCCGACAGTCTGGAGAGCCGTCGCTTCGATGCGAGGATCGGCAGCAAGCATCTGAAAGAAGCGACGGACTCCCTGGACTCGCGGATCGGGGTCCTGAGGATCGATCACAGCGCCATCGCGGATAACGTTGTCGGTAACGATGACCGTTCCGGGACGCGAGAGACGGAGTGACAACTCGAAATATCCGGGAATGTTCTCCTTGTCCGCGTCGATGAAGATGAAATCAAAGGGAGGCACTTTTTCGTCGAGCAGGTGCGAGAGCGATTCCATAGCGGGGCCGAGCCGAAGCGTGACGAGTGAGGAGAGTCCCGCGCGTTCGATGTTCGCCAGGGCGACCTCGGCGTGTCCGGAATCAACTTCGAGTGTCACGAGTTTGCCGTCAGGAGGAAGCGCTCGCGCCAGCCAGATGGTGCTGTAACCGCCGAGGGTTCCTATCTCAAGGATTCTTCTGGCGCCCTTAATCCGAGCTAACAGATGAAGCAACTTCCCCTGGTTGGGCGCCACGTCGATTGTGGGAAGACCGGCGCTGCTGTTCGCCTGCAACGCCTTGTCCAGGACGGAGTCTGAGGGAATTAGATTCTCGACGACGTAGCGATCAACTGCTGTCCAAAGCTCCTGAGTCATGTCATAAGGATAGTGATCGCAGGTTTTTTCTGCAACTTCGGCCATTTTGAAGAGAAGAGGATGGGGGCATGCGAATATGGCGATCGGCGAGACGCAGGTGACAAGTTGTCAGTTTTTTGTTGTGAGTTCTGGTGGGGTGGTTGGTTGCGGCTTGTGCAGGAGATCGATGATGGACCCGTACAAGCGGTTGCGCATTTCGAAGCGATCATTCGCGCGGGTGACGTAGCGTACGACGATGTCGACTCCGGAGGCGGCGGGGCGCATATCGACTGAGGGCGTGGCCTTGAACTGACTGAGGCCGTCGGTATGCGGCGCGCTCTTCCATTCGTTTTCGGCGAGGCGCGCGTCTTTTTCTGTTTCTTTGAGAACCGTGTTGTGAATGGCTTCAATAGTCTTGCCTGAATCGACGCCGGGTGGGATGTTGACGGTAATTTCGTCCCACATCCACTGGCCGGTGGTGGAGAAGTTGAAGAACTGACCGGTGATGGCGAAGTTGTTGATGAAGGTAACGCGACGGCCAGTGGGATGGCCTTTGTCGGTCCAGTTGCCGGTTTCGAGGAGAGAGGTGCGGAAGAGGCCGATCTCGATGACCTCGCCTCCGACGCCGTTGATCTCGACCCAGTCGCCGATACGAATGCCGTTTTTGCCCATGAGGATAAACCAGCCGAAGAAGGCGAGGATGAAGTCCTGGAAGACGACGGTGAGGCCGGCGGCTCCGAGGCCGAGGATGGTGGGAACCTGGTTGGGCGCGCCGAAGACGATGAGCAAGACAAGGCCAAGTGTGATGGTCTGGATGCCGAGTGTAGAAATGGTGCGGAGAGTGTGAAGGCGACGGCGGTCCATGGAGGCACGGTTGAGAAGAGCTCGGACACTGGCAGCGAGAAGGGCGCCGCAGAGAAGGATGAAGGCTATCCAGGCGAAGGACTCGAGCGCGAGATGGCCGACAATGCGGTGCTGGACCTGGACCTGCGCTAGCCACTTGGCGTAGACGGCGGAGAGTTGGGTTTGTGTCTCAAGCTGGTCTTCGACGATGTTGTGCATCTGTGCGAGAGAGTGAGCCTGCGTCATGCGGGCTACGCGGGTTTTCGCGGCGTCGGATTGGGCTTCCGTTGAGCTGACGGAGGTGGCTGCAGCAGCGGCCTGCTTTTCGAAGTCGTCGTGCTGGGCGGTGAGGCGTGCGACGTCAGCGTCGGTATCGGCCTTGGCCTGGGTGAGGAGGGACGTGCGGGTACGCTGGTCGAACCAGGAGGAGATGCGGCCCGCGAGGGTGCCGTGGCGCGTGGAGGAGAGGATTGCGATCTGGCCGCCGCTGGCCTGCGAGTCGTACTTCTTCATGACTGCATTGCGGGCGGTGAGTTCCTGCTGAATCTGGGGACGCTTGTCGCCGCTGATGCGGGCGAGTTGCTCGTTGGCGTCGGCGAGTTCGTCGTTGTCGAGCTGGAGCTGGGCCTTGATGATGTCGAGGTCGTCGGACTGCGCGATGGTGCCGCTGGGTTGTTTGAGTTTGGCGGTGAGATCGTCGACTTTGGCCTGATCCTCCTTGGCGAGGGCCTGGAGCTGGGCTACTTTTTGTTGCGCGGCGAGGGCGTCGCCGGTGAGGGTGTGGGTCTGGAAGGAGGCCTGTCGGAGGGCGAGCGCGAAGGCCTGATCGATGTCGTGATCGGCGAGGCGCTCGGCTTCGCGTGCGAGGGATTGTTCTTCAGCAGAGACGGCGAGGGGGGCGAGAGAGGCGATGGTGTCCCATGGGCGCTGATCGACGAGGGTGTTTTGTGCTGCGGCTCCGCGCCTGCCCTGGCGCGATGGCAGGTGGGTCATGGAGTCGCGTGTCCACCACAAAGCTACGAAACAGAGGACAAGGATAACTGCGGGAATTGCGATGGGGAGGCGGCGAAGAAAACTCATCTTTCAAGTTTAACGGTGGAATGCGGCTTCGCAGCTTTTGAAAATGGCGGGGATGTAGGATTGTGGCGTGGAAAGAGTTGATGTAGCAGGAAATGTTGTTGAGGCGATGAGGCGGCAGCCGCTGGCAGCGATTGGGGTGGCGCTGCTGGTGGTGTTTACGATTTGTGCGGTGTTTGCGCCTTGGCTGGCTCCGCAGGATCCAGCAAAGCTGGATTTGACGGGGCGGTTGATGGGGCCTTCGTCGGGGCATTGGTTTGGGACCGATGAGCTGGGGCGGGATATTTTGTCGCGGACTTTGTTCGGGGCGCGGATTTCTCTGATTGTGGCGGTGAGTGTGGTGGGGCTTTCCCTTGCTGTAGGTCTGGTGGCTGGCGGACTGGCGGGATTTTATGGCGGGTGGACTGACACTGTCGTGAATGTTTATGTGACGAATGCGTTTATGGCGCTGCCGGGAATTCTGCTGGCGATTGCGTTTGTTGCGTTTATGGGCCCGGGATTGGGGAATGTGATTCTGGCGCTGGCGATCTCGGGATGGGTGGGATATGCGCGGCTGGTGCGGGCCCAGGTGATGGCGGTGAAGGAGCGCGAGTTTGTGGAGGCGGCACGTGCGCTGGGGGCTTCGGATCTGCGGGTGATGGGACGGCATATTCTGCCGAATATTCTGCAGCCGCTGATTGTGCAGGCGGCGATTGGAATGGCTGGGGCAGTCCTGGCGGAGGCTACGCTGAGTTTTCTGGGGTTGGGGGTTCCACCGCCGACGGCCAGCTGGGGATCGATGCTGAATGATGCGAGGTCGCATCTGTTCGACTCGCCGCACCTGGTTTTCTTTCCGGCGATGGCTGTGATGCTTTGCGTGCTTTCGTTCAATTTTATTGGGGATGCGCTGCGGGATTGGATGGACCCGCGGACCCGGATGAGTGTTGGGCTGTAGGCAACGGCTTATTCGGTCTATTTGGGAAGGTTGAAGCGGAGGGCGGTGAGTTCGGGGGAGACTGAGGCTACTTTTGTGTCCATTAGGCCCTGGGTGCGAAGGCAGGTGCGGATGGCGGACTCGTTGAGGGGGTGGCCGGGACCTTTGCGGTAGATGAGCCAGATAGGGACGCCATGGGCTAGCTGCTTCTTCGCGTCGCGCAGAGTGGCGGTGAGGGTTTCCGGTGTGTCGACGCTGGCGACGATGAGGTCGGGATCTTCAGCGCGGATCGATTCTGCTGAGGTGAGCGCGGAATCAAGCGCGCGGTCGGTGATTGGGCCGATGGTTCGCACAGTCTTGCCAGTGATGCCGAGCTTGTCTGCGAGCGACGGAGGATGGGTCTTGATCTTCTTTGCCCAGCTTTCCGCTGCTTTGGCTCCCAGATGGAGTTGAAGCGGGTGTTTGCCGATTGTGAAGCAGAGGCAGTCGGATTGCACTTTGACGTTTTGCAGCGCGTGGATCGGTGCGGTGAGACGGATGTTGCCGCGGAGGATGATCTCGTTGGCCTCGAGTAACGCTTTCACTTTGGAGGTGGTTCCGTCGAAGGTGCAGTCACAGGTTGCTTCGCGTCCCATGGTTGGCCTCCCGAATCGTTTTGGTTACAAATTGCAGATTTCGATGACGAAGCGTTGTTTCAGAGTGGTTGATCGGATTCCTGGTTATTTTCGCTGAAGATGACAATCTTTTGACGAAACTTTCGTTGAGTTGAGAACGTTACCTGAATGGTGGGATCATTATCCGTTATTCCCGGCCCTGAGAGTGCGAGGTTCGATTGATGCGCAAAAGTATTGTTACGCCTGAGAATACGAGGGCTGTGCCAGCCGAAGGATCATGGCTGGATCTGGAGAAGATTGCACGTGTTGAGGTTACCTCTGAGGATGCTGCTTTTCCGATTGAACATGCGCTTGGCAGTGCTGTCACTACAGGCTGGCGAGCGTCGGCGCCCGGACCGCAGATGATTCGGTTGATTTTTGATGCGCCGCAGACGATTCGGCAGATTCAAGTGCATTTTGTGGAGCGTGCGGTGGAGCGCTCGCAGGAATTTGCGTTGTTTGCGGGCGGGACAGGTGAGTTGCGCGAGGTGGTGCGGCAGCAGTGGAGTTTTTCGCCGCAGGGTTCGACGGAAGAGCTTGAGGATTATTCGAAGGAGTTGGATGGGATCAGCGTGCTTGAGCTGCGAATCGACCCAGACAGGAGTCACGATCCTAAGTTGAGCAAGGCGTTTGCATCACTGCAGAGTCTGAAGGTGGCTTGACGCTTATGTTGATTGGTGTGATCTCGGATACGCATGGATTGCTGCGTCCGGAGGCAGTCGAGGCGCTACGTGGAGTGGAGCATATTCTTCATGCTGGCGATGTGGGGGATATTGCTGTGCTGGAGAGGCTGCGAGAGATTGCTCCGGTGACGGCGATTCGCGGGAATGTGGACGTCTCGGGCGAGTGTGCTGAATTACCCGCTACCGATGTGGTTGAGTTAGGTGGGCAGCTTTTTTATCTGGTGCACTCGGCGCATGACATGGATATCAGTCCTTGGGCGGCGGGCGTGGCGATGGTGGTGAGTGGGCACTCGCACAAGGCTTCGGTGACTGTGCGGGAGGGTGTGGTGTTTTTTAATCCGGGGAGTGCGGGGCCTCGACGTTTTTCTCAGCCGGTTACGGTGGGGTTTGTGACGGTCGAGGATGGGGTGGAGGCTAGTGTGAAAGAGCTGGCAGTCTAATTGTCGAAGCGAATGGTGTTGAGGATGGACTGCATGCGTTTGCGGACGTCGTCGAGTTCGTGGTCGGTAATATCGCGGACGCCGCTGACGTCGCCTCCACAAAAGTTGTTGATCACGGCGTCGAAGCGATAGCAGGCGTCGCCGTGCTCGGTGGTGTAGATCTCGTCGCGGGATTCGGTGCAGATGCTGCCGTGCTCGTCGTAGCCGTGCGTGAAGGGGACGCCGGCGACCTGGGTGGTTGCGACCGTGCGGGGGGCGCGGGCGATGGCTTGTGCGGCGCACTGGTTCGCGGAGATGGGGGCGACGCTGAAGTAAAAGAGCGCTCCGCTAAACGTGGATTGCGGGTGGGGGTTGAAGCTGATCGAGGCTACTGCACGCATCTGGGCGGTGTGGGCGGCGTTGCGTGCGTCGAGGCGGAAGGTGCTGACCGTGCCATCCCGGCGGTCGATGTTCCAGGCCGGGGGGATGGTGAAAGATACGCCGTAACGTGGGTCGTGGAAGGGACGCGCCGGCGGGGTGGTCGGTTCGGCGGACGCTGGCTTGGGCTTGAGGAAGGCAGGGACGGGTTCGGGTTTGCCGGGAACGGGTTTCGTTATGGAATTGTCCTGCCCGTTCTGGGCGCGTGCGGGAACTGTGGCCGAGAGAGCCGTGAGCACGGCAAGGGTAAGGCAAGGCAGGGTTACTGTAAATCGCATGCTGTCCTTCTTTGGCCGCTTTTACCGGCCCCTCTACTGACCGCGCATACGCGGGTTGGCTACAGTGTAGGCGATATCGGTGAGGAGATTCACTCCCACATAAGTTAGTCCGACAGCCAGAATGCAACCTTGCACTAATGCATAGTCTCGGTTAGAGATAGCGGACAATGTCAGTCGACCGATTCCCGGCCAGCTGAAGATGGTTTCGGTCACGATGGCTCCTGCGAGCAGGCTGCCAAACTGCAGGCCGATGACGGTGAGAACCGGGATGAGCGCGTTGCGGAGAGCATGGCGGTAGACAACCTGATTTTCAGTGAGGCCTTTGGCGCGGGCGGTGCGGATATAGTCCTGGCCTAGCTCCTCGAGCATAGCGGTGCGGACCATTCGGGTGAGGATGGCAGCGAGGCTGAGGCCTAACGTGACCGCTGGAAGGATCAGATGGAGGAAGAAGCTGAGGGTTGTGCCTGTGCCTGCTCCCGAGACCGGCAGCCAGCCGAGCTGGATGGAAAAGATGACGATGAGGATGGGGCCGAGGGCAAAGTTCGGGAAGGAGAGGCCGACGAGAGAGACGACTCCGAGGGTGCGGTCCTGCCATTGGCTGCGGCGAAGCGCTGACCAGATGCCTGCGGGGATGGAGAGGGCTACTCCGATGAGGAGTGCGGCCAGGGTGAGCGCGAGCGTGTAGGGGTAACGCTGCAGGATGAGGTGGGTGACGGAGTCGTGGAGGCGGAGGGATTGGCCGAGGTCGCCGCGGAGAAAACCGTGCCAGTAGTGAGCGTATTGCTGACTGAGCGGGGCATCGAATCCGTAGGAGTGACGGATGGCTGAGATGTCGGCGGCGGTGGCCCCTTCGCCGAGCATCTGGACGATGGGGTCTCCGGGGACGAGGTGGATGAGCAGGAAGACGACGGAGACGACGACCCAGAGGACCGGAAGGGTGACGAGGATGCGGCGAAGAGGCTTCCAGAGAGCGGTTTGGGTCATCTGCGTGCTTCCGGGTTCCCGGCTTCCCTGCTTCTGGCTTCCGTACTCATGGCTTCCCTGCTCGTGGGCCGGCTCGACGATGTCTCCTGTGGGGCGTTGACGTCTTCGACAATGACGCGGCCGATGCGCCGGCCAGCCATCTCAGCGATGGAGTAGCGGCGGCTCTCGAAAATGACCGTTTCGCCTACGTTGGGTATGTGGCCCAGCTGCGCGAGAAGAAAAGCCGGCGAGGGTTTCGACGCCGGTCTCGCGGGGGAAGGTCCAGTGGAGCTGGTTGCCGAGGTCACGGAGGGGTGTGCTGCCGTCGAGGGTCATGGCTCCGGTGGTGCTGAGGAGCGGGGAGCGGCTGATGTCGAACTCGTCTTCCAGCTCGCCGACGACTTGTTCGAGGATATCTTCGGCGGTTACGAGGCCGACGGTGGAGCCAAACTCGTCGACGACGATGGCGATGTGGCGGCGACGCTCCTGGAACTCCTGAAGGAGATCGATGGCGAGCTTGGTCTCGGGGACGACGGTGATCTCGCGCATGACCTCGCGGAGGGTGAGGCCGGACTCGCCTTTGCCGCCCATCGAAAGAGCGATGGCACGAAAGTGCATGAGGCGGGAGATGTCCTTGGAGTAGACGATGCCAATGATGTATTCGGGGCCGGTGGCGGGATCGTAGACGGGGACGCGGGAGTGCTGCTCTTCGACGATGCGGGCGGAGGCCTGTTGCAGCGGCAGGTTAGCGGGCAGAGAGAAGATTCTGCCGCGCGGGGTCATGATTTCGCGAACGGTGACGTGATTGAGCTCGATGGCGCGGTGGATGATCTCTTCCTGAAAGACCGGGAGCAGGCCCATGCGGCGGGTGGCGGTGGCGATGAGCTTCAATTCTTCGGGCGAGTGGACCGCTCCTTCGCCGCGTAACGGAGCCCGGAAGAGGCGGAGGACGATACTGGCGGAGGCGTTGAGAAGCTTGACCAAAGGACGGGTGATGCGGATGAAGACGTCCATTGGCCCTGCGACTGCGAGGGCGATTCGTTCTGCGCGCTGCAGGGCAAGGGATTTCGGGACGAGTTCGCCGAGGAGGACTTCGAAGTAGGTGATGATCGCGAAGGAGAGGATGACTGCAATGGTGTGGGCGTAGACGACAGCGTGTTCGGGCAGGGTGTGCCAGGAGGACTCGAAGTTGAGGATGATCTCGGCGATGGCTGGCTCGCCGACCCAGCCGAGGGCCAGCCCGGCGACGGTGACTCCGAGCTGGACTGCGGGGAGGAACTCGTCGATGGAGTGTTTGAGCTTGAGGGCGGTGCGGGCCCCAGGGCGGCCTAGCGCAATGAGCTGCTGGATGCGGGTCTCACGGACGCTGACGAGGGCAAACTCCGCGGCTACGAAAAAGCTTGTGGCCAGGATGAAGAAGGCCACGATGAGCACGCGAAAGAGCATCCATTCGATCATTCATGCCAGTGTAATGGGTAGGCCTTCCGTTATCTTCAGTGAATACAAGGCGGGACGCGCAATAATATCGGCATGGGAAATGGCGCCAAACAAGATACTTCAGGGCTTTCGATTCGCCGGCTTACAGCCGACGATGCCGACGTAGCTGCGGAGTTGAGCAGCCAGCTCGGTTATCCTTGCTCGGGTGACGATCTTCGCGGTCGCATCGAGGAAACGTTGCTCACCCCCGACAGAGTAGCCTTTGCCGCAATTCTTGACGGACAGGTCGTCGGCTGGATTGATGCAGCGACCGAACGTCATCTGCAGTCGAGCGCCTGTGCGGTGATCGGCGGACTCGTGGTGCGGGACGGCGCGCGGGGAATTGGGATTGGCAGGCGTCTTTGCGCTGAGGTCGAGGAGTGGGCGCGGAGCCGATCTATTCCGGTGGTGCGCGTACGTTCGCAGATCAAACGAGAGGGTGCTCACAGGTTCTACCTCCGTGATGGATACGCCAAAGTAAAAACCTCACTCGTCTTCGAAAAATCTGTCCTCTGAAGTTTCCGTTTTGATCAGGTTCGTGAACTTTTTTCCCTGTGAGGCATCTCAGTCCCTCGCGCACCAGGAAGTTTCGGCTTTGACTTCGGAAGATTATCCGCACATGATTGGAAGTTTTGTCGGGGTGCGGACTCCTGTGACAACTTTGTTGTTGAATTCAGTACCTGTCCCCTTTGGGTGTGCGATTGCACTGAGCGGGCGCATCGCAGTCGATTCAAGCGAAAGCGATTCTCGCGGCCTCGGAGCGTGACATCTCCGTGCCGCGACCTTGCGCTTTCCCAGCTGATTTTTTTGTCAGTCTTTGGGACTCTACTGCCCGAAGATTGCCGAATGAGGCTCGGGACGCGTCTGTCTCCTTGCAGACGGATCAGGCGTCTTCGCCTCAATTCGTTTTGCGGTCGCATGAGCGCTGCCGAGTTATCTCTACGCGCATGCTCGCTTTCGTTCGCTATTGAATTGCCATGGTCATGCGCAGGCTGGAGCCACGCTGTTCCTCAGCGAGTTCGTCGCGGCATTGCGTCACCACGTTCCCGGGGATGTTCTGTGCTCTTCACCGCTTCTTCGGTGTCTGCTCCGCGATGAAGGAAGACAAAAAAGATCGCTAACCGTTGTTTGAGAGGTTGAAATTTCTATGTCGATCAAGAATGCAGTGTGCAGTTTCCTGGCAGCTCTCCTGCTGTTCACTTCGGTTTTTAGTGCTGCCGCTCAGAATTTCCGGGGCCAAAACAGACCCGAGACGGATCTTCTGCGAGAGTTTCGCCCGATTGGCGGCTCTGGCAACAACCTCGTTCACCCAAACTTAAATACGCCTCCGGGGACCCCAGAGCTCGCGCTCGCGCCGCTGAACTTTGCTCCGGGAACGAACGACGGATTGATTGTGGCGCCGAATCCGCGCACTATCAGCAACGTGATTGCAGGGGGAACCGGTGCCAACGGCCAGGATGCACAAACTGTGGATCCGGTGGCTTCGGCGTGGTTGTATGTCTTCGGGCAGTTCGTCGATCACGACATCGATCTTGAGGAGACTCCGCCGACGTCAGCTCCCATCAACATTGTCGTGCCGTTGGGTGACCCGGTTTTTCCGGACGGAGCAACCATCGCGATGACCCGGGATACGCGCAGCCCGTTGACAAATACGATCATCAATACGGTTGCGGGATATCTGGATCTCTCGCAGCTTTATGGCTCGACGCAGGCGGTTGCAGACAGCCTGACGAACCCTGACGGCACGCTGACGAGTACGCAGAATGGACGATACCTTCCCGTGGTGAACCACAGCTTTATTACGGGCGATCCGCGGGTGATGGAGAATCCTGAACTAACGGCTGTGACGACTCTCTTCATGCGGGAGCACAACTCCTGGGTCGCTACGCTGAAACAACAGCATCCCAACTGGTCGGGGCGGCAACTCTACAACATGGCCCGGTCCATCACCACGGCGGAGTATCAGAACATCATCTACAACGAATACCTGCCGGTTCTCGTTGGCGGTGCCGTGGGAGCTTACAGAGGCTACGATCCGACCGTAAACGCTGAGGTAACGCAGGAGTTTTCAACAGCTGCGTTTCGTGTGGGCCATTCGCAGGTGTCGGATACACAAACGGGGCTCGACAATAATCTGAACGTGGTTTTTACCGAGTCGCTGGCGGAGGCGTTCTTCAACACTCCGGAGATCGATGAGCAGAACGGACTCAGTTCTCTGATACGGTCGTTTGGTGTGGATTTTTCCCAGGCGACGGATGTTTACACGGTTGCGGCTTTGCGAAACCTCCTGTTTGCAGGTTTGGTGGGAGGCGAGATCGACGAGATCGATCTGATCGCAATCGATATCCAACGCGAGAGCGACGTCGGGCTGGGATCGCTCAATCAGACACGGCAGGCTCTCGGATTGACGCCATATCGCTCGTTCACAGATCTCACGGATGATCCGGTGCTTGCCGCTAATCTAAAGACGGTCTACGGCCACATGGGCTCGGTTGATCTATTTATCGGAGGGTTAGCGGAGGCGCATGCTTCAGGGGCGGTTGTGGGTCCTACCTTTCAGACCATTATTGCGAAGCAGTTTCAAGCCTTGCGCAGCGGGGACCGCTTCTTTTGGCTGAATCAGGGCTTGAATCAGGACCTGGCATCGGCGATTTCGAATACGAGTATGGCTGACATCATCAAGCGGAATACGAATACGATGCTGGCTCTGCAGCCTAATGTCTTTCTGCAGGCGACGCCGGGAATTGGCGTCAGGCATCATGTGGATCCGCCAAACCCCATCAATACCAACGGACGCAGACCCATCTTTTCGAACTAGCGGGCCTTGAAAGCGAAGCGATGTATCGACGGCCCGACGATTCCGCTCGCCAGGCCGTCGATATTGAGGCTTCTTATCGCAATCTTCTGCGAAGGCTTCAGCGACTGCCGCCGTCAGCCGGAGCCTGGAGAAGAGCGGTTTCGGTTGCTTCCGCCTGGAAGCCACGCTTGAGGTATTTGAAAAAGGGCGATCCCGAGGGAGAGGGCGACTGAAGGATCGATGGGGTACCCGGCAGATCGGAATCGATCAGGGATGCGAGTTGATCCCAGACGCGGAAGTCATTCTCGATCTTGTGATGAGGTTTGTTGAGTGTCCGGGAGTACCAACTGTAGTTGTCGCAGTTGATGGGACGGTTCTCATAGGTCATCCGAATATTGCCGAGGATCTTTGTGCGTGCGGGATCCGCCGCGACGATCTCCGGCTGTCCATGGAGCGGACCTTCGGTTTGATAGTAGTTGATCGCGCTGGCTACGTTCGGGGAGATTGGTAAGGCCTTGTGACCGGGCTTCGCAATGGTATCGACCTGGATGGTGAGGGTTACTGGAATACCCATCTGGCCCAGCTCGCGGGCAAATGCAACCGTCTCGGTAGCGCCCCAGCTGTGGCCGTACACGATAACGGTCGACCGCTCCTTCTCGCCAGGCGAGAGGACTCCATCGTGGTTGGTGTCGAGAAGGTTCACGACCTGATGGAGGGCTTTTTGCTCATGGTGATTTCCGAAGACTTCAGCGTGGATCGTGGGATAACGCTCGCGAAGATAGGCGGCAAACTGCACTTCGGGGTGTTTTGTGTCTCTCGGGCTGACAAAGCCTCCGACAAACCCAATGATGATCACATTCCGAGTTACAGGCGCAGGCACCTTGGAAACTGCCTCGCGAAGAGCTGCTTCCTGACCATGGGCGATACCTGTTGTGACGAGACCTAGAGTGGTCAGGACAAAAACAACTGAGGCAAACTTACAATAACGACGATCTTTCACGCGGGGTCCCTCGGTTCATCGCCAGCGTGGCACCCTGAAACAACGATGCACAATGACACTTGCGATGTACCCTATACAAAAGATGACGGCCCGGCGATTAAGTTGCCGAGCCGTCATCTGAAATTTGATTATTTCAAAACTTACGCCAGGACTTTGATAACAGATTTGTCGATCATGTCCTTGGGGACGAATCCGACGATCTGATCGGCTACCTTGCCGTCTTTGAAGAGCAGAAGGGCCGGGATGCCGCGAATGCCGTAACGCATGGGCGTGGCCGTATTGGAGTCGACATCCATCTTCATGACCTTGAGCTTGCCATGATATTGGTTGGCCACTTCATCGACGACGGGGGCCAAGGCGCGACAAGGACCGCACCAAGCGGCCCAAAAATCTACCAGTACGGGCTCAGCCGACTGAAGAACATCTTTTTCAAAATTGGAATCGTTTACTTCTGTGACGTGCTGTCCTGCCATTTTAACTTCCTCCAGATTACGCTGCACCTTGTCCCACCCATTGTGTGATGGAGCGCAGTCTCCACAATAATAGATGCGCGAGGAATCTGGGGGGTTCAGAGACGAAAGTTGTAACTTAAAGAGGAAACGCCCGGACCTCTATTGAAAGAGGTCAACGGGCGGCGTAGCAGCCCTCCCCAGAACTGCCCACGAAAGATAAAGTACGGGTAATTTTTCATCCCGTAAAGCAATCTTAGGTAATCCCTGCTAATGTTACCAGATTACCAATTGTGCAATATGTTTATATATCTGCAAGATAAGGCTTTAGGCTTGAAGTACTCCTGTAGAAATTGCAGTATGGATGATTTCCAGATTGGGATCGCCAGCGGCTTGACGGATGAGATCGTCAACTGATGGTGGGGCTGGATTTGCGGTGATAAGCAGGACGGAAGGTCCGGCCCCGCTGAGTGCAACTCCCAGGATTGAAGAGTCTTCCGGGTTCTCCATCAGCGGGAGAAGCTTTGGCAACAGAGGACAGACCTTCGATCGATAGGGCTGATGCAGGCGATCCCGCATGCCAGCGCGAAGAAGCTCGGCACGATTTTGGGCGAAAGCAGCAACAAGAAGTGCTGTGGACTGGATGTTAGTGACGGCGTCTTCGCGGGAATAGTGCTCGGGGAGAAGCGCCCGGGCTTTTTTAGTGGAGAGAGAAGCGACAGGCACGGCAAGCAGAAGGTTCCAGTCGAGGTTGTTTCCCCAAGTTGCTGTAACTAATGAATTTTCGGTAATGGCAGAGGCTGTCATTCCTCCGAGATAGCAGGCGGCTACGTTATCCGGATGACCCTCGCGGCGGCAGGCTTCTTCGAGAATTTGCTGGTCGGTCCAGTTGAGATTGCCGAAGTGATTTGCGAGTAAGACTCCGGCAAGAAGAGCAGCGGCCGAGGAGCCGCAGCCCATACCGAGAGGAATCTCGTTGTGAAGCTTCAGGTGGAGGCGTGAGGCGAGGATGCCGGCGTTGGCGAGGACATCCATGTAGGTGGTGAGGATGAGGTTGTCTTCGATGCGGGAGCAGAGATTGGCGTCGCGGCCAGTGGCTTCGATGAGGAAGTCGCCGGCTGGGGTGGCCAGGATAGTGAGATAGAGTGACATCGCCAGACCGAGAGCGTCAAAGCCGGGGCCAAGATTGGCAGAGGTTGCAGGCAGACGCAGGTGGATTGGTCTGGTTTGCTGGGCGGTGCTCATGCCGGCTGAGGCTGGTTCATGTGGGACTCGAGCGTGCGGAGTACCACGTTGGGATTGGCTTCAAGGACGATGGGCGGCTTGCGCAAGGCGGCATGGAGGGCCTGATCGGCTGGGGTGAGCTGAGCCTTTTCGGCTTCGGTGAAGAGCTCGTTGCGGTGATAGTCGATGGTGTACTGCGAGTCTTTGAGGGTGTGGCCGGTGAGAATGAGGACAGCGCGCTCTTCGGGTGTGATCTTGCCCAGAGTGACTAGCTTTTTGATTCCCGCGAGGGTGACGGCGGAGGCGGGCTCGCAGCCGATGCCTTCGGCGCCGATCTCGGCCTTGGCGAGGGCGATCTCCTGCTCGGAGACCTGTTCGCACCAGCCGCCGAGGTCGTCGATCACGTCTGCGGCTTTGCGCCAGGAGGCTGGATTGCCGATGCGGATGGCGGTGGCGCGGGTGTCGGCGACGACGGGGCGCATGACGCGGTTGGAGTCGGTGAACCAGCGGTAGAGCGGGTTGGCGCCTTCGGCCTGGATGATGCTGATCTTGGGCAGGCGCGGGATCAGGCCGAGGAGATGCATCTCCTGGAAGCCCTTGCCGAGGGCGGCTGAGTTGGCGAGATTACCGCCGGGGACGACGATATGTTCGGGAACCTGCCAGTCCATCTGCTCGAGGATCTCGAAGGCGGGGGTCTTCTGACCTTCGAGGCGGTACGGGTTGACCGAATTAAGCAGGTAGATGGGGAAACGCTTGACGAGGTCGGCCAGGATGCTGACGCAGCCGTCGAAGTCTGTTTTGAGCTGGATGGTGAGGGCACCGTAATCCATGGACTGCGAGAGCTTGCCCCACGCGATCTTGCCTTCGGGGATGAAGACGATGCTGCGGAGACCAGCACGGGCGGCGTAGGCTGCCATTGCGGCGGAGGTGTTGCCGGTGGAGGCGCAGGCGACCCACTCGAATTTGCGTTCGGCCGCGACGGAGAGGGCGGCGGTCATGCCAGTGTCTTTGAAGGAGGCAGTGGGGTTCATGCCCTGATGCTTGGCGAGGAGCCATTCGAGGCCTGCGGATTTGGCGCAGCGGGGCAGGTCGTAGAGGGGGGTGTTGCCTTCGCGGAGGGTGGCTACGTGCTGGAGATCGTCCACGATGGGGAGCAGGTCGCGGAAGCGCCAGACGCCGGACTGGTCCACCGCCATAGTTGACGTCCGACGCTCCTGCCAAAGCCAGCGGAGGGCGCTGGGGTTGGGAAGCAGGCCCTGGGGGGCGGGGTTTCCGGGTGCGGCGGTGGACCACGGGTAGACAACTTCGTAGAGGCCGTTGCACTCCGGGCAGCGAAAGTTGCTGCTCACGTCATCTTTGGTGATGACGGCGGCGCATTCGGTGCATCTAAGGTGGTGTGTCGCTACATTCATGGTTTTCTCTAGCCTATCGTAAAGGGCGTGGTGCGTCTGCCGCGCTTGCACTGCTTTGTGTTGCATTCATCGGTTCCGCTGCATGGGGGCAGCAGAAGGAGTTACGGGTTGCGGCGGCGGCGGATTTGCAGCCGGTGATGCCGGAGCTTTCGCAGGCATACGAACATGCGACCGGATTCAAGCTGGTGGTGAGCTTCGGATCTTCGTCAACGCTGGCGACGCAGATCATCAGCGGGGCTCCGATGGATATCTTTCTGGGTGCAGACTTTACTTATCCGGAGAAGGTTGTCGCCGCCGGATTGGCGGATGGAGCGCCAATTCCATATGCGAAGGGAACGCTGGTGCTCTGGACGCGGAAGGATTCCGGGTTGTTGCCGCTGAGCATCGAGCGGCTGACCGATCCGCGCGTGAAGACGGTGGCGATTGCCAATGAGCTGCACGCTCCGTATGGATTTGCCGCGGCTCAGGCGCTTAGGAAGATGAAGATCTACGATCAGGTTTCGCCCCATTTTGTTGTGGGCGAGAACATCGCGCAGACGGCGCAGTATGTCGAGTCGGGCAATGCGCAACTGGGACTGATCTCGCTGACGACAGCGAATACGCCGCATTTTCGTGAGATCGGAGAGTATGTGCTGATGCCGACCTCGCAGTATCCGGAGATTCGGCAGTGCGCGGTGGTGATGAAGAACTCCGACCGTAAGGCAGAGGCGCATGCTTTTCTGAATTGGCTGCTGTCGCCGGCGGTGCAGCAGAACTGGGCAAAGTTCGGACTGGCTGCAGTGAGGTGAGCGTATTGGTTCGGCTTGAATCGTAGGGAGCCGACGAGTGTCATAGACTCGCTTGTATGGATTTTGCGGCGCTTTGGCTGACATTGCGACTGGCAGTGGGGACGACGGCGATTCTGCTGGTAGTGGCGCTGCCACTGGCGTGCTGGATCGCTTCGGGACGCGGGGCGGGGCGGGCTTTGGTGCAGGCGGTGGTGGCGCTGCCGCTGGTTCTGCCTCCTACGGTGCTTGGGTTTTATCTGCTGGTCGCGCTGGGGCCTTTGAGTGCTCCTGGACGATTGCTGGTGCAGGTGTTGGGGCATCCGCTGGCGTTCAGTTTTGCGGGGTTGCTGGTTGGGTCGGTGATTTACAGCTTGCCGTTTGCTGTGCAGCCGCTGGTGGCGGGTTTTTCCGCCGTGGATCGGAGCTATGTCGAGGCGGCTGAGGGGCTGGGAGCTTCGCCGTGGCACACGTTCTGGAGCGTAGTGCTGCCGTTGACGCGCGGATCGCTGCTGACGAGCGCGGTGTTGACGTTTACTCATACGGTGGGTGAGTTTGGCGTAGTGCTGATGCTGGGAGGCAACATTCCCGGCGCGACACAGACTCTTTCCATCGCGCTCTACGACCGTGTGCAGGAGTTCAACTATGCGGCGGCGAACCGGACGGCTCTGGTGCTGGTGGGATTTGCCCTGGTTGCGCTGCTGGCGATCTACCTTTCTCCTGCTGTGAGGAAGATGGATGGAAGGCAGGTCGATCTTGTCCGATAGCGCTTCCTCAAATTTTCTGACAGTGCGGATCGAACATCGGCTTGGGAGCATGCCGCTTGGGGTGAGTTTCTCGCTGAAGCAGCCGTGGACCGTTTTATTTGGCCCCTCAGGCAGTGGCAAGACAACGATTCTGCGATGCATTGCAGGGTTTGTGCGTCCGGATTCCGGACAGATTGTAAGCAGGATGCAGACTCTGTTCGATTCGGCTGGGAAGATCTCTGTACCGGCTCATCGCAGGCCGATTCGCAGCGCCGGGCAGGTAGCACGGCTGTTTCCGCACATGACCCTGCTCCGGAATCTTGTTTATGGCAGCGGAGGGGGTCCGGAGCCTGCGGATTCGATGGTTATCGCGGAAGAATTGATGGCAGCGTTTGGATTGAAAGGGCTCGAGGACAGGATGCCCGAACAGTTGAGCGGAGGGGAGCGGCAGCGTGCTGCCGTGATTCGTGCTGTCGTCGCGGCGATTACTTTCGACGGCGTGGAGAAACCGCTGCTTCTTCTGGATGAGCCTTTTTCTGGCCTCGATCTGGCGACGCGAGATGAACTTGTGGGCGTGCTGCGGTCGTGGCTGACGAGGTGGAAGATTCCGGTGTTCTCGGTGACGCACACGCTGGGTGAAGCGTTTCAACTTGGCGCTGAGGTGATCAAGATTGCCGATGGGCGAGTCATCGAACAAGGCGCGGTTGAGGTTGTGCTGGCGGAGGAGCGGTTGAGGTTGTTGGAACAACTCAAGGCTGGGGTGGAAAACCGAGCATGACCGGTTCCTGTTCGAGCTGAATGCCGAACCTGGCCTGAACTGCGTTCGTAACTGCATCGCGGAGGGCGATCAGCTCGGCAGCGGTTGCGTTGCCGAGGTTGACGAGCGCAAGGGTGTGGCGGGAAGAGATGGCGACTGGGCCCATGGAAAAACCTCTGCGAAAACCGGATTTTTCTACGAGCCACGCGGCAGCGAGTTTTACTTTGCCTTCTCCGGCTGCATACTGCGGGACTTCCTGCGTGGGGCATCCGGCGCTTTGCGCGATTTGGGGGACCAGAGAGGACGCGATGACGGGATTCTTGAAGAACGACCCTGCGCTCTTGCCGTCAGGGCCGCCTTGTCCGACGAGCATTCCCTTTTGTTCGCGAATGGAACTCACGGCGTCGTAGACCTGGCGGAGTGTGGGCTTGTCGCCACGTTCGATCTGCTGGGCGAAGTGGCGTTTTACGTCAGCGTAGCGCAGGGCGGGCTCTCCGTTGGGGTGGAGCTTGTAAAGGACGGAGGAGACGATGTAGCGGCCACGCGCATCGGCGTTGAAGAGGCTGCGCCGGTAGCCGAAATGGCAGGCTTCATGGTCAAGATCGACGAACTTCTTCGTTTCGAGATCGTAGGCTCGAACCTTGGCGATCGTCTCGGCGACCTCCTGGCCGTAGGCACCTACGTTTTGGACTGGCGTGCCTCCGATGTCTCCTGGGATTCCGGCGAGGCATTCGATTCCGGCGTAGTTGTGGTCCACCGCGTGGAGGACGAAGTCATTCCAGGTCTCTCCCGCGCCTGCTTCGAGCAGAACGCAGTTCCCTTCCCTGCGCCCCCGCTTCGTGGATTTGACGGCGACGCGCATCACGAGACCATCGAAGCCTGCGTCGCTTACAAGCAGATTGCTGCCCCCGCCTAAAACAAAGAGCGGTAGGTTGCGATCGTGTGCGAGCTGGGCTGCTTCGGCGATTTCGGCTTCGGTTTTGGCTTCGCAGAAGAAGTGCGCGGGGCCGCCGATGCCCAGTGTTGTGTAGGGTGCGAGGGGAACCTGCTCCTGGATTTGGATAGGCACGGGTTAGAGAGTAACACCGCGAGTTTTACGACGCGGTAGCGTTGCCGCGGGTGAATCCGTACAATCAAGAAAGGCGCGGCTTTCACCCGCTGCCAATGGGAGAGTGAAGATGTATCCAGAGATTATGGTGATTCCGATGCGTGAGGAACTTACCCGCGCTGGGATTGGGGAAGCTCGTACTGCCGCCGAGGTCGATGCGGCACTGGCACAGCCGGGTACGACGATGGTGGTGGTCAACTCGATCTGTGGATGCGCGGCGGGCAAGATGCGGCCTGGTGTGCGCCTGGCAATGCAGAATGCGGCAAAGCCTGACCATTCGGTAACGGTGTTCGCTGGGCAGGACCGCGAGGCGACCGAGAAGGCTCGGAGTTACTTTGGCGGACATCCGCCGACCTCGCCGGCGATCGCGATTCTGCGTGATGGCCAACTGGTGTACCTGATGCAGCGTTCGGCGATCGAGACCTCGACCGCTCCGGCGATTGCGCAGGAGCTGACGCGGGCGTTCGACGCGTACTGCGCGCCGACAACCGCCTAACTCAGTACAAGAGTTCAAACCGAAGCCGGGGAGGTGTTCACCTCTCCGGCTTTTTCGCGTCTGCACTGCCTAATCTGACGGTGAATTTTGCCGATGGAGAGAGCAGCCATGACAATCTCTCCTTCAGCTCCGTCCCGCGTTGCTGTTTTTCCGTCTCAGATGCCCCGAGATGAGCGGGGTGAATTCGAACTCGTCGGCAGCAGCGCGGCGATGCGGAGGCTGCGCATGCAGGTGCGGCGAATTGGGCCACATTTTCGCTCGGTGCTGGTAAGTGGTGAGGCCGGAACAGGCAAGAATCTGGTGGCACGGGCACTTCACCGGATGAGGCAAGGAGCGAGCGGGCCGCTTGTGATTTGTCCTGCGGCGGAGCTTGAGAATGCTCTGGTGTGCCGGTCGGAGAAGGGGTTCGCGGAGTCGTTCGGACGGCTGATGAAGTTGCTTGGACCGGGAACGCTGTTTCTCGATGGCGTCGATGCGATGAGTCTTCCGGCGCAGGACCGATTGATGTTTGCCCTGAAGCTGCTTGAGCAGTCGCAGAATGAGGATTCGCCGCAGAGGGTGATCGCGTCGAGCCGGGAGGACCTCAAGGCTTTGGTATCAGCCGGACGACTTCGCCCTAAGCTTTACCGGCAGCTTGCTACGGTGGAGATCGCCCTGCCTGCGCTGCGTGATCGCATTGAGGACCTCCCGGATCTGGTGCAGCATTTTCTGGGACGTTGCGAGGTTCGAGGTGGCAACGTGTACCAAGTATCCGATGAGGCGATGGGTAGAATGCGGCAATATCGCTGGCCGAAGAACATGCGCGAGTTGGAACGAATTCTGCGGGACGCAGCAGAAAGATGTGAGGGAAGGCCGATTGAGTCGTGTGACTTGCCAGAGCTGGCGGATGAATGCGGCCCGTGCAATGAGGCCTCGAGTATGCGGCTGCGGGATGTAGTGGACCAGCATGTCCTTTGCGTGTTGAAGGACTGCGGAGGCAACAAACTGCGGGCAGCCGAGATGCTGGGAATCAGCCGCTCGACGCTCTACCGAATGCTGGAGGCCGGGACATGTGCGGAGGTTTGGCACGGCGCGAAGAAGCCTGTTGCAGCTGTACGAAAGCGGACTGCGTGAGGCGCGACGCGGTAGACTGACAGGCATGTCGGTTATCACCAGAATTGGATTTTCTCTTCGTTATTTATGTAGTTTCGTGTTGATTGGGTCTTTCAGCCTTCCTGGGGTGGCGCAGGTTCAACCTCAGGGCTCAGCGCCGGAGGCTGCAGCGCGCAGGAAGGCACTTTCCACTTTGTTTGCCGAGATCTGGCAGGACCGGCTGAGACACTCGCCTGAGTTTGCCTCGACAATCGGCGACAAACGATACAACGATCAGTTGAGTGACTACTCTGCGAAGGAGGTGAACGCTTCCCTGGCGCGAGGTCTGGATTACATTCAGCGGCTGGGTTCGATCGATACAACTGGCTTGACGGATCAGGAGAAGTTGTCTTCCGAGCTGATGATGCGCTCGCTGATAGAAGCCCAGGAGGGAGCGAAGTTCAAAGAGTGGGAGATGCCGGTCAGTCCGGTTTACGGCTTTCAGACCATGCTGCCGAATCTGGTGGGCCAGCTCTCGTTCGATTCAGTGAAGGACTACGACGACTACATTGAACGGCTGAAGAAGTTTCCGGCGGCGTGCTCCCAGGTAATGACGAACTTGCAGTTGGCGGTGGATGAAAATCGAATGCCGCCAAAGGATTCACTGGAAGAGGCGTTGAGGCAGACCCAGGGAATCGCTGCTCAAAAGGCGGAAGAGAGCGTCTTCGCCGAACCACTGAAAAAATTCCCAAGGACTATCTCCGCAGCGGAACAGAAACGTATTACGACAGATTTGATCGACGCAATTCAGACTCAGGTGCTGCCGATGTATCGGCGGTTCGCGAAGTTTATGGCGGTGCAGTATGTGCCCTATGGGCGGAAGGACCCCGGCGTATGGGCGATTCCGAATGGCGATGCATACTATGCGTATCTCATCAAGCAGATGACGACGCTGGATAAGACGCCGGCGCAGATTCATCAGATCGGGCTCGACGAGGTGAAGCGTGACGAGGCTGAGATGCTGGTGATCGTGCATCAGCTTGGGTTCGCCGATCTGAAGAGCTTTCGCACAGCGCTGGCGGCAAATCCGAAGGAGCACCCTCAGTCGAAGGAAGCGCTGCTCGACGCATATAAGGGTTACATCGGCCAGATGCAACCGCGTTTGCCCGAGCTATTTGGCCGCTTGCCGAAGTCAAAACTGGAAGTCGTCGTAATGCCGTCGTTCGCGGAAAAGAGTTCGCCAATGGCGTACTACGAGCAAGGAACTGCCGACGGAAGCCGTCCGGGGCGTGTGGATGTGAATCTGTACAACTTTGCCGACCGCACGCTGACGACGGTGGAGAGTGTGGCGTATCACGAGGGCGTTCCGGGACATCATCTGCAGATCTCAATTGCGCAGGAACTGACAGGGCTGCCCGAGTTTCGCAAGTATCAGGACTACACTGCTTTCGTTGAAGGATGGGCGTTGTATAGCGAGCGGCTGGGCAAGGAGATTGGGTTTTACAAAGATCCTTATAGCGACTTCGGCAGGCTGGACAACGATATGTGGCGGGCGATCCGGCTGGTTGTCGACACGGGTGTTCACTCGAAGCACTGGACGCGGCAGCAAATGGTGGACTACTTCCGTGAGCACTCGGCGCTCGATGAGACAAATATTCAATCCGAAGTTGACCGCTATATTGCCTGGCCGGCACAGGCTCTCGCATACAAGATGGGCCAGTTGAAGATTCTGGAGCTGCGCGACAAGGCGAAGACGGCGCTGGGAGCGAAGTTCGACCTCAAGGCATTTCACGATGAGGTGCTGGACTCGGGTGCGCTGCCGCTCGACGTGCTGGAGAGGCGCGTCGATGCATGGATTGCGGCGCAGAAGCCGTAGTCTGATAGCCTTTGGCTATGGACGACAGTTTTGAGATTCCGGTTGCTGCGGACCCGGCGATGCCCGGGCTGCGCGTTGCCGTGCTTGGCACAGGCAAGATGGGCGGCATTCTGCTGCAGGCCTTTTTGAAGAACAACCTGCTGTTGCCGGAGCAGATCTTTGCTACGGTGCAGCATGCTGAGCGGGCGAAGGCGTTGTCGGCGCAGTTCGGGGTTGAGGTTACGACAGACAACCTCGCGGCAGCACAACAGGCGGATGTGATTCTTCTGGGCGTGAAGCCGATTCAGGTGCCCGCACTGGTGGAACAGATCAAGAGTGCGCTGACGCCGAAAAAGATGGTGCTTTCGTTCGCCGCTTCGGTGCAGACAAAAGCGATTGAAGAAGCTGCTGGCTGCGAGCTTGCTGTAGTTCGCGCCATGCCGAATACACCGGCGATGCTGGCTGCTGGAATTACAGCGCTTTGCGCGGGGAATTTTGTCTCCTCGGAACAGATGGCAGTGGCTCAGAAGATCTTTCAGACCGTGGGCAAGACCGTCGTCGTCGACGAGAAGCACATGGATGCAGTGACTGGGCTTTCGGGTTCAGGGCCAGCGTTCCTGTACATCATCATCGAGGCGCTGGCCGAGGCAGGCGTGAATGTCGGACTGCCCCGCGATGTGGCGACTTTGCTGGCGGCGCAGACGACGCTCGGCTCGGCACGCATGGTGCTGGAGACGGGATACCATCCCGCGCTGCTGAAGGATGCGGTGACGACGCCTGCAGGGTGCACTGTGGATGGAATTCTAGAGCTGGAAGAGGGTGGGCTGCGCGTGACGCTGATTAAAGCAGTGAAGCGGGCGACGCAGCGAGCGAAGGAACTTGCTCGCGGCTAGGCTTGCGTCGGTCGCAAATGTCCTGCGCGAAGCCGCGTAAAATAAAGGCATGGCTACGACCGCTCGACTGACTGCAAGAGATACATCACAGCTGCTCGCGCGGTTCGCCTGGTTTACGCTGGCATTTATGGTGATCGTTGTGCTTGAGGGAGCCGTGGTGCGAGCGACAAGCTCCGGCGGCGGGTGCGGGAACCGCTGGCCGTTGTGCAACGGTGACTTCTTCCCACACCATCCGCGGCTTGCGACGGTGATTGAATACACGCACCGGTCGCTTACAGGAATCTGTACAACGCTGGTAATCGCTCTGGCAGGCTGGACCTTCTATGCAACGAGACCAGGACACAAGGCTCGCCGGGCGGTCGTTGCGTCCTGCTTCTTTCTTGTGACA
Organism: uncultured Acidobacteriaceae bacterium; assembly: GCA_963815485.1. Lineage (GTDB taxonomy): Bacteria > Acidobacteriota > Terriglobia > Terriglobales > Acidobacteriaceae > Edaphobacter. The sequence goes on from CAWFGQ010000001.1 coordinate 383,398, forward strand.
GAAGCGTTGCTGGGAGCGGTTCTGGTGCTGCGCGGGTACGTCGAGAACAATATCTCGGTAGGTCGCGTGGTGATGCAATCGATTCATTTTACGAACACGATGCTGCTGCTGGGAGCGTTGTCGCTGACGGTGTGGTTTCTGGCGCAATGGAAGAGTGAACCTGCGGTGTCGCAGGGTGACGCGAAGTGGCTGGTATGGCTGACGGTGACGGCTACGATTCTGATCGGCGCAACAGGATCGCTGGCGGCATTGGCGGACACCTTGTTTCCCTCGCCAAGCCTGCTGGCCGGACTGGCCGAGGACTTTGCCGCGAACGCTCCTCTGCTGGTGCGGATGCGGTGGGTACATCCAGCGGCAACGGTGATCGGTTTTGTCTGCGTGGTTATGCTGGCGCTGAAGGTACGTTCGAGATTGAGCCGCATTGTTTTCTGGCTGCTGGTATCGCAGATTGTCCTGGGAGTGGCGGACGTACTCCTGCTTGCGCCTGTCTGGATGCAGGTGCTCCATCTGCTGGGAGCTGACCTGTTCTGGATTGCGCTTGTGATGCTGGCGGCAAGCGTCGTGTGGCCGAGCGCGAGCCGATCGTCACGCCCGGCCTGAAACTAATCCCCGCCTATTGCGGAGCCGGCTTGCCCGCGACCTTGTCGCCGACCTTCTTGGTCTCGTCTGCTGTATCCTTCGCGGCTGTCTTTGTGCCATGCGCGACATCTTTACTTACAGTCTTGGTACCGTTGACGGTTTTGTTGGTGGCCGTCTTTGTGCCGCTGACTGTCTTGTCCGCGGCGACCTTGGTTCCATCTGCCGTTTTATTGTAAGCAGTCTTGGTGCCGCTTGCGGTCTTATCCGCGGCAGTCTTTGTTCCGCTCGCGGTCTTGTCATAGGCGGTCTTGGTGCCAGTGGAGACAGCGTGGCCGGTGCTTGTGGCTGCGTTCTTGGTGTCTGTCCCCGCTGCCTTGATGTCCTGTTTTGGGGTGTCCTGCCCGAAAACCGGTGCTGCAACGAAGGCGCTGCATACGAGCGCCAGGACAATCGTTTGAAATTTGCGAATTTGCATGGAAACTCCTTTTACTTTGAGATGCGGAAACGCTGAAATTGTTGCAGAAGTGAGTTCATTGCAGGTCCGGTTGGGTCGAACCGGAAACGCGGGGATGTCAATCGGGCTGTGAAACGATTTTGTGATTGTCCTGTTAGAAAGTCATTGTTGTATAGTTGCAACGTTCGACAGTAACTGTTTTGAATGATTCGGGGACTTGGTTCCGAATGCCTGCGGGGATGTATTCTTTTGGTACCGAACTTAGATTCGAGTGAGAGGAGGTAGACGCAATCCGGTAGAAGTATGAGGGCCGGATAACGTTTACTTTGGGGTTTTGAGCGATGCACGGTTTTGCGGCGCTGTATTTGATGAGCCAGCAGTTGACCCGATTAGCGCCAGCAGATGTGCTGATCCTGGTCCTTTATTTCATTCTGGTTGTCTTTATCGGTTTCTATGCCAAGAACAAGGCGAACACCAGTGAAGATTTCTTCCTGGCCGGACGCGAGATGACGGCATGGATCGCGGGACTTAGTTTTGTCTCGGCAAACCTCGGGTCGCTCGAACTGATGGGTTGGGCGGGCGCCGCCTATCAGTACGGAATTCTGGCGACACACTGGTACTGGATCGGCGCAATTCCCGCGATGCTGTTTCTGGGTATCGTGATGATGCCGTTCTATTACATCTCGAAGACGCACTCAGTGCCGGGCTATCTTCATCTGCGGTTTGGCGATGGCGCGCGCGCGTTGTCGGCGCTCTCGTTTGCGCTGATGACCATTCTGATGAGCGGCGTCAATATGTTCGCGATGGCCGTCGTCATGCAGACAATTCTCGGCTGGAATATCACTTTCTCGATCTGGGTAGGCGCGGCGACGGTGGCGCTGTATGTAATGCTCGGCGGATTGCGGTCGGCGATCATCAATGAGGTGCTGCAGTTTGTCCTGATCTGGGCTGGCGCGGCGATGATTCCGATTCTCGGCCTGATCGAAGCTGGAAGCTGGTCGAACCTGAAGGCACAGATTGCGGCGAATGTGGGCCGCAGCGATTACACGCATCTTTGGAGCACGCTGGGCCACTTCGGCGACAACCCGATGGGTGTGCACTGGACGGGAATCGTCTTCGGTTTGGGATTTGTCATCAGCTTCGGATACTGGACGACGGACTTCCTTGTGGTGCAGCGCGTGTTGAGCGCACACAATTTGCGCGCGGCCAAGATGGCTCCTGTGATCGGCGCCGCGTTCAAGATGGCGGTTCCATTCATTGTGATTCTTCCCGGTCTCCTGGCGCTTTCGGTTCTGAAGAATCCTGATGGCAGCAGCATGCACCTTGTGGCGGAAGGTACTGCCATGGCCGGTCAGCATACTTACAACGAGGTGCTGCCGCTGATGCTGATTCGCTACTGCGGACCAGGCTTGCTGGGGCTCGGAATTACCGCGCTCGTTGCGGGATTCATGAGCGGCATGGCCGGCAACGTCAGCGCGTTCTCGACCGTGTGGACCTACGATATTTACGGCGCCTTCATGAACAAGAAGGCCAGCGACAAGCACTATGTCGCTATGGGCCGCTGGTCGACCGTAATTGGAATGCTGGTATCGATCGGCACTGCGTACCTGGTGATGAACGCGGCCAGCATCATGGACTACGTGCAGGCTCTGTTCAGCTTTTTCATCGCGCCGCTGTTTGGTACGGTGATTCTGGGTATGCTCTGGAAGCGCGCCACGCACTGGGGCGGGTTTCTGGGTCTGCTGGCAGGAACAGCGTCCTCTATCGGAATGTTCGTCTGGGTCTACAGAACTCCCTCGGCCCTGCGCTACATCGCGATGAGCCCGGATGCGAAACCGATGGCGGAAAACCTGTACCGCGGGCTTTGGAGTTGGATCATCTGCGTCGTGGTGACTGTCGTTGTAAGTCTGATGACAAAGCCGGTACCGGAGGCACAACTCGCAGGGTTGGTCTATGGCGTCACGCCGATTCCCGACGATGGAGCGAAGACGATCTGGCAGAAGCCGATCTTCTGGGCCGTCGTCGTCATTGTCATTTTCTTTATTCTTAATCTGATCTTCTGGTAAGAGGTGGGTTTGTGATGGATCATCGTGAACACGAAATTGAGTCGGCTGAGCTTTCAATCTGGTTCTTCTGCGGAATTCTGATGCTGACTTATGGTGTGGTACTGGTAATTCAAGGCATCCTTGAATTGCATAACCCTCCACCCAATGAAGTGTTGCTGCCATGGCTTCAGTCGCTGCATCCGACGTTGTGGTGGGGCGCGCTGCTTACGGTAATTGGTGCATTTTATTCACTCAGGTTTCGCCCGGGCAGAGCCTGAATATTGTTGGAGCCGCGTTTTGCAGACGTTGCACGCCGCGGCGACGTGTCGATGAACCCCTAAGAGCAAGACCCGGTACGGGCAGAAATCAGGAGCATTATGGCGAAGCAAATGACGATGGGTGTGATTGTAGGCAACCGCGGATTCTTTCCAAGCCACCTTGCAACGAGTGGGCGACTGGAGATGATTGCAGCGCTTGAAGGCGCGGGGATCAAGCCTGTCGTGCTGACGCCTGAGGAGACGGCACACGGTGCGGTGGAGACCTATGAAGATGCGAAGAAGTGCGCCGCTCTGTTTAAAAAACATGCGGCGGAGATCGACGGCATCATCATTACTCTGCCGAACTTCGGTGAAGAGCGCGGACTTGCCGACACGTTGAGACTGGCGAATCTGCAGGTTCCGGTTCTGATTCAGGCAACGCCCGATCATGCGGGAAAGATGACAATCGCGTTTCGCCGCGACAGCTTCTGCGGCAAGATGTCAATCTGCAACAACCTGAAACAATATGGAATTCCCTACTCGCTGACGCGACTGCACACGGAGGCACCGGATTCTCCGGAGTTTGAGGCTGACCTGAAGTGGTTTTCCGCGGTGTGCCGAATAGTGAAGGGATTAAAAAACGTTCGCTTCGGTGCAATCGGCGCGCGACCCACTGCGTTCAATACGGTTCGCTACTCCGAGAAGCTACTGGAGCGGTCAGGAATTACGGTGGAGACGCTGGACCTGAGCGAGGTAATGGGGCGCATCGACCGTATGAAGGATAACGACGACGCGGCGCAGACTAAGCTTGCAGAGATTAAGAAGTACATTCCGGTCGGCCAGACGCCTGAAGCTGCTCTGATCAAGATGGCGAAGCTCGGCACGGTTATCGATCAATGGATGAAGGCGGGTGAGCTGACCGTAAGTGCGGTGCAGTGCTGGACCTCGATGGAAGAGTTTCTCGGCGTAGTTCCCTGCACGGTGATGAGCATGATGAGCGAGAACCTGATTCCCTCGGCCTGCGAGGTCGACATCCTCGGCACACTGAGTATGTATGCGCTGACGCTCGCGAGCGAGACGCCGAGCGCACTGCTGGACTGGAACAACAATTACGGCGACAACCCGGACAAGGCGGTCTGCTTCCACTGCTCGAATCTTCCGAAGCACTTCTTCAACGAAGGCGTAAAGATGGATTTTCAGCAGATCATCGCGGGGACAGTCGGCAAGGAAAACACCCACGGCACGCTGGATGGCACTGTGAAAGCGGGCGCGATGAGCTTCGCACGCTTTTCCACGGATGACTTTGCGGGCCAGATCACTGGCTACGTTGGCGAAGGTGCGTTCACCAACGACCCGCTGCACACCTTCGGCGGCGCCGGAGTCGTTGAGATTCCGAAGATGCAGGAGTTACTGCGTTTCATCTGCGAGAACGGCTTCGAGCATCACGTTGCGGCGAACTTTTCGACAATGGCCGCGCCGGTTTACGAGGCATCAACCAGGTATCTCGGCTGGAAGATGCACTGGCACAAATAGTCTTTAGTCCGGCTTGCGGAGTTGCTGGTTTTTAATCAGAAGCTCCGCAACCAATTTATGGAGACGAGAGTTCTCGACCTCGAGTTCCGCAAGTCGATAGTGAATCGAAGAAGGCGGATCTTCGTAGACGGGAGGCCTGGCGTCTTTTCCAGGGTTCGTAGTATTTGTATCGAACTTGTTCATACCTGAGGCTCCACGGTTGAGGCGAAGGGAGAGCGACCGCATCGCATTCCTTGGCGGAACTTCTCGCGCTCATCGGGGGTCATCTGTTCCCAGCGATCTTTCATGCGATGCTTCCAGCGATCATGGCCTCTGCCGACGTGGCGATGGAAGCCGCCGAAGAGAATCTTGCTCAGTAGAAGCAAGCCAAGCGCCTGCCAGAAGCTGATCGTCTGCCATCCAAAAATTGGCGGTATCAGAACGTTCCAAAGGCTCTTGACGATGAAGCCGAAGACGGCTGCTCCGATGACGACAAAAAGTGCAATTTTTATTCCTTTAAGTACCGGATGATGACGCATAGTTACTCCTTATTTTTTTCCAAAATCTTCGTAAATCGATTGCAGTCTTTCGCGCAGATGCACCACGGCATAATGTTTTCGTGACAGCAGAGTATTGACGCTGAGGCCAGTTTCAGCGGAGATATCCTTGAAACTCCTACCCATCAACTCATGGGCTATAAAGACTTCACGCTGAGCCTCAGGCAGTTCTTCGAGGGCTTCGTCCAGCGCATCCAGAAGCAGGTTTCTTGCGTAAGCTGCTTCGGGACCGGCATCCTCGGACGGCAGGAGATCTTCCAGTGTGTCGCCGCCTTCCTCAGACACCGGATTGTTGAGCGAACTGGGCTTCCCTCTGCGGAAGAGGTCGACCATCCGGTTCCGAGCCACGCGAAAGAGCCATGCGGTGACATGCTCTATCGGCTTCATCATGCGATACGCCTCAAGCAATTCGTAGAAGACGTCCTGAAGAATATCCTCGGCTTCACTGCTGTCGGTAACGTGCCTGCGAATGAAATTCCGCAGCCGGGGCTGGTCTCTCTCCAGTGCCTCGGAGATGAGTTGATCCTGCTCGATAATGGTCCAACTACCCGGGATTTCATTCATCTACAGGTGTAGACGGGTGACGGGCAGAAATATTTTATGCCGCACGCTTTTTCTTTCGCTTAGGAATGGAAGGCTCGGCGGAGGCTCTCTGGGAGGGGGATAATTTCCTGCGGTACGCTGAATTCTGGTGATAGGATGCCACGAAAGCCTTCATTTCAAGGAGTTCAGCAATGCGAAGGGCCATCGCCTGTCTTACGCTGTTTGCAAGCACCGCCTACGCCGTCAACACCGGAGAAGTTTCGCTGCGCGGCTACACCGCCGAACATGCCGGTGCCGAAGTGCAGTGGGAGCAGAAGTTTCGTGAGATCCCCGACCCGGCGAAGGTTCGCGAGAACATGCGCAGGATGTCCGCGCGGCCGCATCATGTCGGCTCGCCCTACGACAAGGACAATGCCGAATGGCTGGTGGCTCAGCTCAAGTCGTATGGGCTTGATGCCAAGATCGAGCAGTTTGAGGCGCTGTTTCCGACGCCGAAGTCGCGCAAGCTCGAACTGCTCGGCCCGGAAAAGTTCGAGGCGACTCTGGATGAGCCTGTCGTGAAGGTCGATCCCACCTCAGACCAGAAGAAAGAGCAGCTTCCGACCTACAACGCCTACTCCCGTGATGGCGATGTGACCGCGCCGCTGGTGTATGTGAACTACGGCGCACCCTCCGACTATGAAGAACTGGCTGCGATGGGCGTTTCGGTCAAGGGCGCGATCGTGATTGCGCGTTACGGCCAGACATGGCGCGGCATTAAGCCAAAGGTCGCAGCCGAACACGGGGCGGTGGGCTGCATCATCTACTCCGATCCGCGCGATGACGGCTACTTCCGCGGCGATACCTATCCCGATGGCCCGATGCGGCCAGCAGAAGGTGCGCAACGCGGCAGCGTGATGGATATGCCGGTCTATCCGGGCGATCCGCAGACGCCGGGTGTCGGCGCTGTGGCCGGGACGAAGCTGATTCCGCTCGATCAGGTCCAGACCATCACAAAAATTCCTGTGCTGCCGATCTCGTATGCCGATGCCACGCCGTTTCTGAAAGCGCTGCGCGGCGAGCTGGTGCCCGAGGGCTGGCGCGGCGGTCTGCCATTCGCGTATAAGGTCGGACCCAGCACGGCGACGGCGCACCTTGCTGTAAGCTTCAACTGGGACCGCAAGCCGCTCTACGACGTGATCGCGACGATTCCGGGTTCAACGCTGCCGGACCAGTGGGTGATTCGCGGCAACCATCATGACGCATGGGTGAACGGTGCGGGCGATCCTCTTTCTGGCGCAAGCGCGGAGCTTGAAGAAGCGCGCGGCCTCGGCGAATTGCTAAAGCAGGGCTGGCATCCGCAGCGCACCATCATCTATGCCTTCTGGGACGGCGAAGAACCGGCGCTGCTGGGCTCGACCGAGTGGGTGGAGGCGCACGCTTCCGAACTTACTGCTCATGCTGTTGCGTATTTCAACTCGGACGGTAACGGCCGAGGATATTTTCGCGCGGAGGGTTCGAGCGAGCTGGAGAACTTCGTCAACAGCGTAACCAAGGACATCGAAGATCCCGAAACGAAGATGCCGGTCTGGAAGCGACAACGACTTGTCGGAATCTCGCGCGCTGCTGCGGACGGACGAGCGGAACTTCGCAATCGTGCGGATATCCGCATGGAGGCGCTCGGTTCCGGATCCGATTACACAGCGTTTATCCATCACCTCGGAATCGCCAGCATCAATCTCGGCTTCGGCGGAGAGGATCAGGGCGGCGGCCAGTATCACTCGGTTTATGATGACTTTTACTGGTACACCCACTTCCAGGACACTGACTTCGTCTATGGCAAGGCGCTGGCACAGACTGCCGGCACGATGATGATGCGCATGGCCGATGCCGATGTAATTCCTTTCCAGTTTGGCAACATGGCCGACACGCTCCGCACCTACGTCGCCAGCACGAAGCGGCTGACTGACACGATGCGTGCCGAGATCAAGGAGCGTAATACCGAGATCGCCGACGGTGTTTATAAAGCGCTCGACGATCCGAAGAAGAAGCGTGTTCCTCCAACGACAGAGACCCTTCCGCCTTACCTGAACTTCGCGCCTCTCGATCAGGCGATGGACGATCTGTCGACCGCCGCCTCTGACTTCGACAAGGCGTACACGGCGAATGCCCTGAAGGCTCCGTCATCCCTGAATCTGCAGTTGATCCAGAGTGAGCGAGTCTTTCTCGACCCTGCGGGGCTGCCTAACCGACCATGGTTCCAGAACATGATGTACGCCCCGGGCTTTTACACGGGCTACGGCGTAAAAACGCTGCCCGCAGCTCGCGAGACGATCGAGCAGAAGCAATGGAAGGATGCAGACGCTCAGATTGCCCGCACCGCGGCTGCGATCGAACGTGAGGCCGCGCTGCTCAAGAACGCAACCCAGATGCTTACCGGAAAGTGAGCTTCGAGGCAGATCACGGACGCGGCGGCGGATTTTTCGCCGCCTGTTCATACTTCGAGAACGAGGAAGTACGGTAAGCTTTTAGCACTCCTATGAGTGCTGTGAAGCGAAAGCCTGCTGCTGCGAAAAAGTCTGCTCCAAAGGCCGTCGAAAACCTGTTTTTCAGTCGCGACGAGTCCTGGATGCGTTTCAACCAGCGTGTGCTGGAAGAGGCGCAGGACGAGACGAACCCCTTGCTGGAACGAGTGAAATTTCTCGCGATCACAGCAAGCAACCTCGACGAATTCGTGGAGATCCGCGTAGCGGGTTTTCTGCAAAGGATTGAGGATGGTTACGATCTCGCGCAGCCCCCGGATGAGGGCGGCCTCACTCCGCAGCAACGGCTCGATGATCTGATGGAGCGCATCCATCACTTCGTCAAAGCGCAGTATCAATGCCTGAACGAGCAGTTACTGCCAGCATTGCAGGCATCAAAGATCCGCATATTGAAGTGGAATGAGCTCAGCAACGAGGCCCGGGCTAAGGCGCTTGAGTTCTACGAGGCCGAGGTCGATCCTCTGCTGACGCCGGTGACGATCGATCCATCGCATCCTTTTCCGCGCGTTATGAACAAAGCGCTCTGCCTTAGCCTGCTGCTGCGGCTTAAACGGCGCGGACTGAAGACTCCGACTTCGTTGGGCGTGGTTACAGTACCGCGTGCGCTGCCCCGGCTTGTGCCTCTGGTCTGCGAGGCGGGCTTTTGCGACTTCATCCTCTTGCACGATCTGGTCGAATCGCAGGTGGAACGGATGTTCCGGGGATATGAGGTGCTCTCGCGGTCGGCATTTCGCGTGACGCGCAACAGCAATCTCTACATGCAGGAAGAAGAATCGCGATCCGTGCTTGAGAGCGTTCGCGCCGAGTTGCACAATCGGCGCAAGGGCGATGTCGTCCGCATGGAGATTGAGAGTTCGGCCACTGAAGAGATGGTCGAGCGCCTGCGGACTAATTTTGAACTTGAGCCTTCGCAGGTTTTTCGCACCAATGGGCCTGTAAACCTGTCGCGGTTGATGAATTTGTACTCCGAGGTAAAGGAGCCGAATCTCAAGTATCCGGCATTTACCGCAAAAGACTTCAAGCTGAGCGCCAAGTCGACTGATATTTTCGACGAGTTGCGCAAGCAGGACGTGATGCTGCATCATCCGTTCGATTCGTACAAGACCGTCGAAGAGTTCATCGAGGCAGGGGCAAAGGATCCGAGCGTGATCTCGATGAAGCAGACGCTGTACAGGACTAGCAAGGACTCGCCTATCTTTACTGCTCTTACCGAGGCCGGACAGAGCAAAGAGGTGACAGTCGTCGTCGAGTTGATGGCGCGATTCGATGAAGACTCGAACATCCGTTGGGCGCGCGAACTTGAGGACGCCGGAGTCGGTGTCTTTCACGGGATCTTCGGATTGAAGACCCACTGTAAACTGGCGCTGCTGGTGCGACGCGATCCGGACGGAGTCGTACGGCGATACGCACATCTGGGGACAGGAAATTACAACCCGGTTACAGCGCGGTTCTACACCGATATCAGCCTGATGACCTCGAAGCTTGAGATCACCTCCGCGGTGCAAAAGGTCTTCAACTATCTGACGGCAGAGACAGAGTCGGACTCTTACGCTCCGTTGCTGGTTGCGCCGTTGACACTGGCCGATCGCCTGGTCGCATTGATCGAGCGCGAGGCTGCCCACGCAAAGGCAGGCAGACCGGCGTCGATTATTGCGAAGATGAACGGACTGCTCGACCGCCGCACCGTGGAGGCTCTCTATGCCGCCTCAGAGGCTGGCGTCGAGATCGATCTGATCATCCGCGGAATGTGTTCGCTGAAGCCCGGAGTGAAAGGCTGGAGCGAACGGATCCGCGTCAGAAGTATCATTGGACGCTTTCTCGAGCACAGCCGTATCTTCTGCTTCGCCAACGGAGGCAAAGATGAGATTTATTGCGGAAGCGCAGACTGGATGCCGCGCAATCTCATGGAGCGTTGTGAAGTAGTCTTTCCCGTCACCCAGCCCGATCTGCACAAGCGGCTGCGTGACGAGATCCTGGCGGCGTATCTGGCCGATAACACCAAGGCGCGCCTGCTGCAGCCGGATGGAGGATATGTGCGGGCGCCGCGCACAGATGCTCCCTTCAGTGCGCAGGATTACCTGATGCGTCTGGCCGGTGGGGCGGACGAGAAAGTGCCCGAGCCGCTGAGACACTAGACGATCTTATTGAATCGTGAGGTTGATGGTGGCGGTCTGGATGGTCGAGCCTCCCGTCGCGGTCACTGTGACGGAATAGGAGCCGGTCGACGCAGCTGCGGAATTCGAATTGGTCGGATTGGCTATTCCACTTCCGCATCCACTCAAGAAACAGATGGTGGAGAAGGCCACCAGCATACCGAAAATTCTCCCGGGACGGAAGCGACGCGGAAGAAAGAAGACGAAGAGACCCGCTACGGCGATTCCGAACTGCGATGAGAGCGCGTTGGGGCCGGAGGCGTGGAAGATCGAGGCTGCAGGGGAGATCGTAAGTGCAGTCGTCTGAGAAGACGACCCGCTGAGGTTGATCGACGATGGAGCGAAGAGGCACGATGCGCCTGAGGGCAGGCCGCCGGTACATGCAAAGGTGACGGTAGAGCTGAAGCTTCCCGTGGGAGAAACAGTGAGCGTCAGCGGATTGGAGGCCTTCCCCTGAGTTGTCGCAGTGGACGCAACCGAGGGCGACAGCGTGAAGGAGCCGCCGGGATTGAGAATCGTCAGAGTAGCCGTTGGCGATGTACTGGCCAGATGGTTCGCATCGCCCGAGTAGAAGATACCAACCACATGGGAGCCGGGTTGCAGCGTGCCGGTAAGCAGAGAGAGACTGGCGGTCGCTCCGGTAACGGCAATTCGAGAGCCGTAGAAGTTTCCATCCAGAATCAGCTGGACGGTTCCGGTTGGCGTGGGAGACGCAGGTGAGATCGTCGCGGAGATAGCAACGTTGGCTCCCTGCGCCACGCTGGAGGACGAGAGATCAACTGTCGCCGCGCTTGGCTGTGCCGCAGTTCCAAGAGCAAAAGACACCGGCGCAGAGATCGAGGATTGATAGTTCACATCGCCGGAATAGATCGCTGTGATGAGACGCGTACCAGGCGCGATCGTCAGATTCATATTCGACCCGGTGGCAGTTCCGGCAACGAGTGAAACAGCATGACCTGCGGGGCTACCGTCGCTGTAGAAGGTTATCGAGCCAGTAGGCAGCGGACTATGCGGCGAGACGCTTGCGGTAAAGAGGAAGGAGCCGTCCACGGGTACGGCAGCGGACGAGAGACTAAGCGTCGTAGAAGTAACGGCCTGCGTTGCACCGGTAACGATCACCGTAACGGGAGCTGAGATGGAGGGCGCGTAGTTGCTGTCGCCCGCATAGTTGACGGTGACTGCATTGCTGCCAATGGGAAGCTTACTCGCAGGAATGGTCAGGGAAACGATGCTCGAATCGCTTGAGACTGCCGGATAAATCTGCTGGCTCAGAGTCGCTGTTCCCAGCACCGTCCCGCCAACAGTAAAGGAGATGGTTCCGCTCGGAGCTGCCCCGCCGAATCCCTGCTGGCCGCCCGAGCCAAATCCGCGAGCAAAGACCGTTGCCGTCAGCGTGAGAGTTCCCGCGGCAGAAAGCACTGGGTCGCTGACCTGAAGCCCGCTTGAGGTTAGACCCTTTGTAACGGTGATGGTCAGAGGAGACGAAATGCTCGAGTTGAAGCTTGCATCGCCCGAATAAGCTGCCGTGATGGTGTGAGTTCCCGGTGAGAGTCCCCGGGTCTGGTCTTCCGTGTTTGAAGTGGAGTTGAGACGGAAGGTCCCGCCGTCGAGCGGAGCACCAGCATCGACCAGAGTGATGTTGCCAGTCGCGCTTCCCTGCCCTGATGTACCTGCAACGTCGGCCCGCAGGATAAGAAATCCTCCATAAGGAAAGGAAGCGCCGCTGCTAACCGTTGTCGTAGTGCCGGAAGATGGATTGACGAGGAAAGAGCGAAGCGTCGTGCTGCTGGACTCCGGGTTGACCGTGAGCGTAATCGAGTTGGAGTCACTGCCCGCGTACGTACCGTCGCCAGCGTAATGTGCCTGAACGGAATAAGAGCCGCCGGGAAAATTGCCAAGCGAGGCGGTGTAACTGCCGTTCTGCAGTATGCCGTTCTGTACAGAACCATTTGCCGCGAGAGCGTTAATCGAGACGTTCCCGGTCGGGGTACCGGAGATGGAGGTCACCTTTACGATCGCGGAGACCGGCGTGCCATGCGTGACGCTCGACTGAGAGAGGGTCAACGCCGTCGCGCTGGCGACAAAGCTGGCGTTCGCCCAGTTGTTGACGAGGTTCGCGGCATTGACGCTTCCAAGGCCGCTTGCAAAATCGTAGCCCGCTGTGCTGCTGTAACCGGAGAGCACGCCATAACGATCGCCGGAGTTGGTGACAGTGCAGTTCAGCGTGCCCTTGAGGCAGGGCATCGTGATCGTATCGGTCGTGAGGTCGTTGAAGACGCAACCTGCAGCCGGACTTCCCGTAATCGCGCTGCAGCTTGTTCCGGCTTTGTTCTGCTGGTTCGCAAGGTTGTACAGAACGTAGTTTGCATTGCCCAGGCGACTGCCAGTCTTCTGATTCACCAGCGAAAGAATGCCGGCCATCGCAGGCGCCGAGACAGAGGTGCCACCGTAACCCGCAAAGTTGCTCAGACTGCAGGGCTGGGCTTCGAAGCTGTTGCTTTGCTGGCAGACAACATAAAAGGCTCCAAAAAAGCCTGCGCTTGCAAACAAGGAAACGTCGGGCACATCGCGAACGTTATCGGAAGGAACGCCGGTGCCGGTCTGCCACGAGGGCTTCGGATAACCTCCGCGGCAACTGGAAGAGGATGAGCCGTTGGACTGAATGCAGGCGCTCGGGCCTCCTCCCCCGCCAACGACCGAGAGCAGCCCAAAGCTCGCCGCCGTGCCGCTGTTGCAGATCTGCTCGGGCGTCTGGCCGGCGAAGGTACCGGACACGCTGAAGACGGTATTCGCGCAGCTCTGGTTCCATGGCGTCTCAGGTATATATCCCTTGGCCGATGCCTGCGTGGTGGAGTTGTTCGTGGAGTTCCAATAGGTCGTGCCCCCGTTGGGCATGTAAAAGTCCGTACCGCCGACGGAGATGTTGTAAGGCGTGCTGCTGAGTCCGTTGACGGCGATGCCGCCGCTCGCTCCCTGGACACCCGCGTTATCGCACCCGGCAGATCCGGAGTCGCCCGAAGCAACAAGCACAGTGATTCCTTGTGCAGCGGCCTGCTGCCATAGATTTTTGTAGAACGTATTGCCGGAGGTGCCGAGGTAGAGCTCGCACTGGCCGTAGCTATAACTCATCACCGGAGCCAGATTGTTGTCCACGATGTAAATGGCCGAGAGATCGGTCCCCTGCATAACCTCCGTTCCCTCGGAGACCACATAATCGACGGTCGCACCCTTGGCAACTGCGCCCGACCACTGCGTATCGATGTCGGCTTCACCCTCGTCGCCCGTAATACCGGGGTTCGGGCCGTTGTAGATGATGTTGAGATACTGCGTGCCCGTCGGTGTATTCGTGTTGCCCAGCGGAAGGCCGAAGAGCTTGCGGAAATTCACGAAGTCCGCAGGATTGATATCGGTCTGGCCGACAATCGCAATCGTCTGCCCGGTGCCGTCGATCGCCGTCGCGGCGTTCCAGAGCGGAAGAACGTTATAAATCGCTGCGAAATCGTAGGGGGTGACTCCATAGGAGATTTCACCGCTCTGATTGATGGTGAAGGCAGGCTGCGCGGTTTGCTGCGCCCCAGCCTGAGACATAACACGACTCGTCGCAGAGTCGCGGTGGAACTCTCCCGCCTTGTGGCTTGCAGCGCGGCGAGGAAAGTTGTTCAGCGAAGCGATTCCGGAGATCACCGGCGCCAAGGCCGCAGGAATCGTCGGATCCGAAGCGTTAGCGTAGCGCTGTTCGCCCTGAACAGCATAGCGATGCATCGCAGTGCCAAAGGCAGAGCGCACCATCCCCGCACTGCCGCTGAATTCGATAAACGTGCGAGCCGAGTTCACATGGATGCCGCTGAATCCGTGGCCAGAGAGCCACGTCGTCACCGAAGAGAGATCGCGGTCCGTAGGTCCAAAGGCCGCGCCGAAGACCCCTGGCGTAAGCCACTGTTGATAGGTCGAAGAGGTTTTGTCCTGCTGCTCGTCAATGAGCTGCTGCAGCGCGGCCTCCTGCTCCTGGCTGCGCTTGAGCACTAGAACCATGCGACGAACAGGCATCGAGTCATCGAGAGCCCCGCGGTCAAACTCCGCCCGCGCGAGTGGATGAACATTTCCGCCGAGGGTAGTTACGCTGGCATCGTCAACCGCCTGAAGCACGCGAGATCGCGGTGTGGGAAGCCGCGACTGGGAGCATGCTTCCGTCGAGAAGGCAGTGAGAACAACGACAGTCATGCCAGAAAACAAAGCTCTGGAGAACCAAGGCATTGGACCATTCCTGCTGCGCTGAGAGAGGACAAATCTCTCTTAGCAGGGAGTAATTTGAGGCAATTGGGAACGGGATGATTCTTTCCTGCGCTGAGTGGGGAGTCAAGGCCTATGTGCAAACAATTGCGTAATGTATGCAATGATTCCCAATAGCGGGAAAGTATGCACAAAAATGGTTACTAAAGAAACCGGCCGCGCCATTACGGCGCGGCCCGGATCACAAAGAAAAGGCCTTACGGTACGGTCACGGTAACCTGCGTGCTATGGACCAGGGTGCCCGAAACAGCCGTGATCGTGAAGCTGTAAGTACCGGGCGAAGCGTTGGCTGTGCTACCGCCGCCACCTCCGCCACCCCCGCTGCCACCTGAATTCGAGCTCGACGAGCCGCATCCAAGCGCCGCCGTCAAAGCAGCCGCTGCAAAAAGAACGGCTACCAAACTTCCCCAACGCCGGCGTCGCGGCATCATCAGAAGAAACACGCAGGCAAAGGCCGCACCAGAGCCTGCTGCGTACCAGGGAGCTCTGCCCTTCGGACCGGGCATCAATCCCGGCTTGCGAAGCCCTGCGCTCGTCTGCGAAGCCTTGACGACGAACGATGTTGTAACTGCTCCGGAAGTCACGTTGACGCTTGCCGCAGAAAAGGACGTCGTTGCGGTCATTCCATCGTTGTTGGTTGCGGTGAAATTAACCGTGCCTGTAAATCCACCAGCTGGAGTGATGGTGAGGGTAACGCCCGCCGCCGTTGCGCCAGGCTGCACGGTTACTGCAGTCGAAGTGCCGGTACACGGAGTAAGCCCAAAATCTTTACCGGAGACGACATCAACCGACGCTATCGCACCGTTCGGATAAAAGTTTGTATTTGTCGCAGGACCCAGCAGCGTGCCCTTCGAACCAGCATAGTTGCCGTCGCCCGAATAGACCGCGCTGATGACGTGGCCGCCCGAGGAGAGCGACGACGCCACAAGAGGGTAAGTCGCCGTTCCACCGGATAAGGTGACCGTCCCCCCGGTTATCGCGACATTATCGACAAGGATCTGTACCGTGCCTGTAGGCGTCGTGCCCACGACGGAGCCGGCAACAGTGATGTTGAGAGTGAGAGTGCCCGTCACTCCGCAGATCGCGTTGCTGGTTGTAAGAGACGTCGTAGTGACGCCTGCTCCGATCGCGCCTCCCGTCCCCACTGGCGCCACCGAACTCCAATTTTTCACCAGCTGGTTCACATCGAAGCTGCCGATGCCGGTCGCCAGGTCGTATCTCGTCCCGGCGCTAAATCCAATCGAACCGCCATTGGGGCAGTTCAACGTCCCCTGGGCGCACGGAACCGAAATATTGCCAGTGGTGATGTCATGGAAAACCATGGGATAGAAGGTATTGTCATTGAGGAAGCCGTAAAGCGTCGGCCCGATATTACCAAGACCGCCTGTTGTGCCCAGCTTCTGTTCGACCAACGCAAGGATGCCGGCCAGGGTCGGCGCAACGAAGGAAGTTCCTCCGAAGACATTGGCGACGCCGGTCGAGGTAAGGAAGCTGTTGGTGGCGCAGCCGGCTTCGCCTTGCGAGGTGTTCTGACTGCAGACAAGATATCCGTCATGCATCGCCGCAGCATTCAATGAGATGTCGGGCAGATCGCGCGAAGAATCGCCGGGAACACCAAGCCCGGTCTGCCATGCAGGCTTGGAGAAGAACGCGCTCGCACCGCCTCCGCCAGCACCACCAGCATCAAGACCGCCTGAGGGTGTGCTTTCATTCCATGGCTGCTCCGGAATGTAGGAGATCGCGGAACTGCCGTTGGCTCCATTCGTACCGTTCCAGTACATTGCTGGCGTACTTAAATCACCACTGAACATCGTGCCGCCAGCCGCGGTGACGTAAGGAGAACTCCCCGGAAAGTCGACGTTCAGACCCTCGGTGGCAATACCCACTGAGTCGCAGTCTGTCGCTCCCGCGTCGCCAGAAGGAGCCATCACTGTCTGTCCCTGGGTGTTTGCCTGCGCAAGCAGCAGATTGTCGCTCTTAAGAGTCGCTGTACCCCAGGAGCTCTCGCAAAGCCCGTAGCTGATGGTAATGATCGGCGCAACCTTGTTGTCGATCGCGTAGGTCAGCGAATTGAAAACATCGGTGCTGTAGACGAAAAGGATCGTCGCGCCCTGAGCCGCCGCGCCGGACCATTCAACGTCGAGTTGAGCTTCATCGATATCCGACGAACTCACGCCGGGATTGCCGCTACCCGGTATCAAAAATTGTGTAGGAGCGGCCGTCGACGCGAACCCCGCAGCCCCACGAAAAGCCGTAACCTGGGCTGGAACGATCTGGGTCTGCCCCATCACAGCGATGTCACCGCAAGGAGCAGGTTTGGAGGCGCACCCTCCGACCCCCGCGCCGGTATTGCCGCTCGAAGCTGGCGGGACATCATAGATCGTATAAAAATCAGCCGGCGAGATATAGTGGCTGGTCACGTTATTCACTGTCTGCGTAAAAAACGGATGCGCCGGATCGACCGCAACGCTGGTCCGGCGAGACCGCGGCTTCAGCTTGAAGTCGTCCAGGCCAATCACAGTGTTCACAACGCCAGCAATCGCGGCAGGAAACGTCGGATCCGTCACATTCGAGATATGCTGCTCGCCATTCAGCGACAGGTTATGAATCTCTGTGCCAAAGGCCACCTGCGCCTGCGCCACGGTGCCGCTGAACGTGATGAATGTGGAGCTTCGCGCAACGCTGGTAACCGTGAAGCCCTGGCTCGTAAGCCACGACGAAACCTTCGCGAGATCGCTGCTGCTCAGGCCGAACCGCGCGCCGAACTGCTCCGGCGTAAGCCACTGATGATAACTCGGCGAGTTTGGGTCGAGTTGCGCCGCCAGCAACTGATTCAGATCAGCCTCTTGAGCCGCCGTCATGCTGAACCGCAGTGACATCGACTCCAGTTTGCGGTCGGCTGCTGCAGGCCCAAGATCGACAGAACGCCTTGCATGGCCGCCAATGGTGCCCGGCAAGGCAACGCGGCTGCTTCCACTTACAGAACCGGCGATACGATTCTGCACAGCTGCCTGGGTGAACGGGTTGAACGCTGCGAGGAAAACTGAGACTGGAACAACAAAGGAAGAAAGGAAACGGCTGCGCATGGATGATTTCTACCTTACTGCCTGAAAGTACGTTCTGTTAAGTCGCGGACCTCATTGTATCCGCGCAAGGCGGCCCCGAAGCATCAGGAAGACTGATGTCCCACATGCTTAGACAGACGATGAACCGAAATGTTGCGCCTACAGATGTAAACAGATTGTTTGCGATTCTTGCCGTGTCCTGGGAAATCTCCGATCGTTATTCGCACGCCCGCACGAGGCAGAAACAAAGGCTTTACGAGCATCGGACATTACTGGCCCCACCTTCTGTCGATTTTTAACCGCCGATGGTACAGAAATCGAATCGTTAGAAAGTTCTCACAATCTACAGGCTATATTTCCCCGCCTGCAAAACATGCTGCGCCACCTGACGCCGCAGACTAACGGTATCGGCCGGGTCATGCTTGGCCAGCCGGCGCAGAATGGTCATCTGCGTCCGCAGCATATCTCCTTCAGCAACCGCCGCGATCACCTTGCGCGCCGACAGCTCAATCACCGACATGGCCTTGTCGGAATAAATCCTCGCCATCGCCACCGGAATCGCCGCCGCGTCCTCTCCCTGCGCCGTTCGAATCTTCTCCGCCCGCAAAATCCCCGACTCCATCGCAAAGACCTCGATGATCATGTCCGAGATCGCGCCCATCACCTCCTGCTCGTCCGCGATCTGCTGCATATACTTCTGCGTCGCAGCACCAGCAGCAAACAGCGTCAGCTTCTTCGCATTTGCAAGAAGGTTGTGCTCCTCGGCCAGCGGCCCTTCGCGCTCGACCTTTTCGCTCGGCCCGGACATCACCTCATCCATCAGCTTCTTGATCGCAGGCATCAGCGCCAGTTTGCCGCTCATCGCCGACTTCATCAGCCACCCGGTAATAATCAGCCGATTAATCTCGTTCGTTCCTTCAAAGATGCGATTGATGCGTGCATCGCGATACGCCCGCTCCGCCGGAAACTCCTCTACATACCCATAACCCGCGAAGATCTGCAACACCTCATCCACAACCATGTCGACCATCTCGCTCGCCCACACCTTCACAATCGAGCACTCGACCGCATAGTCCTCAATCCGTTTCTGAATCTCCTTCGTGTTGTTCTTATCCACGCCCGACAGCGCGCGATCGATCATCCCCACCGTGCGATAGCACACCGAACCACCAACAAAAACTCCGACAGCGCAGTTTGCAATCTTCTCCTGGATCAGCCCGAACTCCGAGATCGACTTGCCGAACGCCTTGCGCTCGATCGCATAGCGAACGCCATTGTTCAACGTCATCCGCGCGCCGCCGACCGCAGCATTCCCCAGCTTGTACCGCCCCACATTCAAAATGTTGAATGCGATATGATGCCCCTTGCCCACCTCGCCCAGCAGATTCCCCGCAGGAATCACGCAATCAGCCAGAATCAGCGGACACGTCGAGCTGCCGCGAATCCCAAGCTTGTGCTCCTCCTTGCCCACGGAAAATCCCGGCGTCTCACGCTCGACCAGAAACGCCGTCAGCTTCTCCTTGCCCGCATCCGGCCCCTCGGGAATCGCGCACTTCGCAAACACCGTAAACAGATCCGCAAAACCCGCATTCGAGATCCACATCTTCTCGCCGTTCAGCGTGTACGTCTTCCCATCGGCCGAAAGCACCGCCTTCGTCTTCGCATTCACCGCATCCGACCCGCTGGTCGACTCCGACAGCGCATACGCCGAGATGATCTTTCCCGAAGCAATCCCCGGCAGATACTTTTTCTTCTGTTCCGGGGTGCCATACCAAACCAGCGGCAGCGTCCCGATCCCGACGTGCGCAGAAAAACTCACCGAAAAACTCGCCTGCTTTGCGATATTCTCCGCCACAATCGCCGACGTCACTTTATCCATCTCAAGCCCGCCATACTCCTCGGGAATATCGATTGCCGTCAGCCCAAGCTCCGCCGCTTCAGCCAGCAACCGCTTCGTCACAGCAAAATCCTTTGCCTCAATCTGCGCCGAAGCAGGCATAATCTCGTTGACAGCAAAGTTCGCCGTAGTCTCCGCAATCTGCTTCTGCTCATCGGTGAAGTCCTCAGGAAAAAAACAATCCGCAGGTGTCGGATCCGTAATAAGAAAACTTCCACCAGGAATGATCTTCCGGTCGGTAGGGCTAGGCGTTGTCATAGTTGCCATGGTGTTACCTCTCAATCTAAATCTGCAAAATTACTACCGATGTCACTCTTCAATTTCACTTCGCCTCCGCCTGGCCTTTCGGGATTCCAATGAACAGTCGCAAATCTGGCTTTCTTGTCCGAGAGCCACATCTGGAGTTCGGCACGATCCGCAGTCGCTCGCGACGCAGGCAGCCAGACATCGAATTTTTGGCCGTTGACTTGATATTGAACCTCAGCCTCTGCTCGATAGTAGAAGGTCGCAGGATGAGATTGGCCAGCATCAGTTGCGTAAGCAGTTACAATCCGCGTGCCAAGCACCTGAATCTCCGTTGGCTTCCAATCAGCCCGCGAAGTAAGCGCAAAATGATGCTTCGTGAAAAGAAATGGAAGAATAAGAACACAAACGAGGGCTAATCCCACAACAAAAAACTCGCCCTTCGACGTCTTCCTTTGCGGTTTCTTCCCACGAGTTGGTTGAAAGCGAATCATCTTCTAATTAATAGCCTCAAAAATCCCAGCAGCTCCCATCCCGCCACCAACACACATAGTCACCATTCCATACTTCGCCTTCCGCCGAGCCATCTCTCGCAGAATCGTCGCCGTCAGCTTCGCTCCAGTACAACCCAGCGGATGCCCCAGAGCAATAGCCCCTCCGTTCACATTCAGCTTCGCCGGATCGATCCCCAGCACCTTCACCACCGCCAGCGACTGCGCCGCAAACGCCTCGTTCAACTCGATCACATCAATCTGATCGAGCGACAATCCAGCCAATTTCAGCACCTTCGGAATCGCATAGATCGGCCCAATCCCCATCTCCTCCGGATCGCACCCCGGATACGCGAACGCAATAAACCGCGCCATCGGCGCAATCCCCAACTGCGCCGCCCGCTCCGCCGACATCACCACCGCAGCCGCCGCACCATCCGATGTCTGCGACGAGTTCCCCGCCGTCACCATCCCACTCGCATGAAACACTGGCTTCAGCTTCGCCAGCGCCTCCAGCGAAGTATCGGCACGCGGCCCTTCATCCTGCTTGAATGTCGACTCCACCGGCTTCGCCTTACCTTTGCCGTTCGGCGTGGTATTCGTAACCGTAACGGGCACAATCTCATCTTCAAACCTGCCCGCAGCAATCGCAGCAAGCGCCTTCTGATGACTCGCCAGCGAAAACTGGTCCATCTCCTCGCGCGAGATTCCATAATGCTTCGCCACGCGCTCCGCCGTCAGCCCCATCGACATATACGACCCCGGATAGTTATCCACCAGCCACGGATTCACCGAGATCTTATTCCCGCCGAACGGCACATACGACATGCTCTCCGTCCCACCCGCCACAATCACATCCGCCGACCCGCCGCGAATCCTGTCCGCGGCCAGCGCAATCGACTGCAGCCCCGAAGCGCAGTACCGATTGATCGTCATCGCCGAAGTCGTAATCGGCAGCCCCGCACGAAAACTCGCCACACGCGCGACATTCATCCCCTGCTCCGCTTCAGGCATCGCGCAGCCAAGAATCACATCCTCAATCTCAGACTTATCCAGTTGCGGCACACGATCCAGCGCCCCATTGATCGCAAACGCAGCCAGATCATCCGGACGCGTCGTCCTCAACGTCCCTCGCGGAGCCTTGCCCACCGCCGTCCGCACCGCCGATGCAATAATCACGTCTTTCATAACCCAACTCCTAACATCGTCCGCAACTGACAACTAATTCCTCAACGGCTTGCCCGTCTTCAACGTAAACGCAATCCGCTCCTGCGTCTTCTTCTCGCCGCACAAACTCAAAAACGCCTCGCGCTCCAGGTCCAGCAGATACTGCTCACTCACCAGCGCCCCCGGCGTCACTTTCCCTCCGCACAGCGCATACGCAACCCAGTTCGCCACCTTCACATCATGGTCGGAGATGTACTGCCCTTCCCGCATCGTCCACACCGCCAGCTTCAGCGTCGCCAGCACACTCTCTCCCGGAGCAGGGATATCCACCCTCACCGCGGGAGCACTATAACCAGCCTCGGCCAGCGCACGAGCCTTCAACTTCGCATCGGTCAACAGCCGCTCGCGATTCATCGTCACATTATCCGAAGGCCGCATAAACCCCAGCCCGCGTGCCTCCGCAGCACTCGTCGAAACCTTCGCCATCGCAATCGTCTCAAAGTTCTTCTTCAGCGCCTCAAAGATCTCCACGCCCTCACCGCGCGCATCCGGGCGAATGCTCGATCCCGCCTCCACGCTGCGAATCGTCATCTCCTTGCAGCCGCCGCCGCCGGGAATCAACCCAACCCCGGCCTCGACCAACCCCATGTACAACTCCGCATGCGGCTGCCGCGCCGCAGCATGCAGCGAAATCTCCGTCCCACCACCCAGACACATTCCATAAGGCGCAACCACCACAGGCCGCGGACAGAACTTAATCGCCTGCGTCATATTCTGGAACGCCTTCACCGCCATCTCGACCTCGTCCCAATCCTCTTCCTGCACGGCGAGCAGCAACTGCATCAGATTCGCACCGACGGAAAAATTCACCGAGTCGCCCGTAATGACAAACGCTTCAAAGTTCCCGACCGTCTCGCTCGAAGGCTTCAGAGTCTGCGTTATCAGGCTCACAATATCGCCGCCCAGCGCATTCATCTTCGAGTGCAGTTCAATCGCCGCCACTCCATCGCCCAGGTCCACCACCGAAGCCCCGGGATTCTTCTTCACCACTCCCTTCGCCTTCTTGATCACCGCCAGCGAAGTCACACCCTCAGCCGTCACCACCGGCTTGTACTCCCCGGCAACCGGATCAAAATACAACCGCCCGGAAGCCACCGAAGCATCATCCTTGTACCAGGTCGGATTCGCCTCGCCATGCTTCTCCGCATAGGCCAGCAGCTTCTCCACATTCGCCGAAACCGGCGCACCCGCAGCCCGCATCTTCTCCGTCGTCGCGCGGACCCCCGCCGCATCGAACATCTCAAACGGCCCAAGCTCCCAGTTGTACCCGGCCTTCATCGCGCGATCGATCTCAACAAGGTTGTCCGCAATCGAACTCTGAATGGGGGGCACACGATTCGCACTGTAAGTAAAAACCTCCGTCAAAAACGGCCAGTAAAACGCCGCCGCCTTGTCCTTCGTCGCATCCCCATGGAGCAGCTGCGCAATCCGCGCATGCGTCGACTCCACATTCTTCGCCATCTCTATCGCCGGAATCTTCGGCCGCATGCTCGGCTTGTAGTCGAGCGTCTGCCAATCCAGAACATGCCGCAGATCGCGCCCCTCCGCGTCCTTCCCTTCCTTCTTATAAAAACCCTGCTTTGTCTTATCGCCGAGCCATTTTCGCTCAATCATCGTTGCGAAAAACGGCGCCATCCCCACATCGGCACGCTCATCGCCGATCCTCCCGGCCTGCGCAGCAAAGTTCTTCGCTACAAACGCCATCACATCGACACCCACCAGATCGCCCAGCCGAAACGTTCCTGTCTTCGGCCATCCCAGCGCCGCACCCGTAAGCGTATCGACCTCTTCAATCGTCAATCCCTGCGCCTGCATCAACCGAATCGCATTGCTCATTGAAAACGTCCCGATGCGGTTCGCAATAAAGTTCGGCGTATCGTGCGAGTGAACGATCGCCTTGCCCAGCCTCACATCGCAGAAGTGCTCCACCGCAGCCATATCCGAAGCATCTGAATCAGGCGTCGCAATCATCTCAAGCAGCCGCATATACCGCGGCGGATTAAAAAAGTGCGTGCCGAACCAGTGCCGCCGCAGCTCCATCGGCATGCCATCGACGATCTCGTGAATCGGCAGCCCGCTCGTATTGCTCGTCACAATCGAATCCGGACGCCGATGCTTCTGCACCCTCTCGAGCAGCGCTCGCTTGATGTCAAGATTCTCCGCGACGACCTCAATAATCCAATCGCAATCAGCAATCAGCGCCAGATCGTCGTCAAAGTTCCCGGCCGCAATAAGCCGCGCACTCTCCGGCGAATAAAACGCCGCTGGTTTCGACTTCTTCAGACCATCCAGCGCCGCCAGCACAATCTTGTTGCGCTCTGCCTTCGACGCGCCGGCCTCCGTACCCGGCTGAACGATGTCGAGGAGCACCACCGGCAGCCCGGCGTTCGTCATATGGGCGGCAATGCGCGACCCCATCGTGCCCGCCCCAAGGACAGCCACTTTATTGATCTGCCTGTGTTTGGACAAGGATGCAGAAACGGAACTGGGAGGCATGGGGCGAGGCTCCAGCGGGCGATTGACCCGAACGTAGCGAAGCATACTGAATGACCATTCAGTCCGTCAAGTGACCGTAGGGTCAGTTCTGCAACTGATTCATTCTAAACCCGCAATCATTACAGAGCGTTGAAACTGCGTATGATGATCGAAGCAAAGTTTGGACGAATACAACATGCCAACAGGAAACAAAGATGGGATGCCAACCTCAACGAGGCGCGAATTCCTGGCCCTCGCCATCGGAACCGTTGGCTACCTTACCTGTAATCCTGCCAGCGCCGAAAAAAACCAAAGCGCCTACAACCTCGTCGCCGCCGCCGACCGCGATCGTATCCTGGCCGCCGCCGACCGCTACCTCACCGAGCAGCCCATCACCGTCACCGCCACGCAAAGCGAACGCAGCAAAGGCGGCCTGCACGACTACTTCTCCGAGGGCGACTACTGGTGGCCCGACGAGAAAAACCCCAACGGCCCCTACATCCGCCGCGACGGCCGTACCAACCCCGCCAACTTCGACGATCACCGCAAAGCTATGGTCCGTCTCAGCCTCATCGTCCCGGCACTCGCAGCCGCATGGGAGCTCACCGGCGACAAAAAGTACGCCGATCAAGCAGGCAAACATCTCCGTGCATGGTTCGTCGATCCTGACACAAAGATGAACACAAATCTCGACTACGCTCAGGCCATCTTCAATCTGAATAACGGCCGAGGCATCGGCATCATCGACACCCTCCACCTCGTCGAACCCGCCCGCGCGGCAACAGTCCTCGCAAAATCCAACGCACTCGAAGGCGCAGATGAGATCAAAGCCTGGTTCACCCAATATCTCGACTGGATGCGCACCTCAAAAAACGGACAGGAAGAGCGCGACGCAAAGAACAATCACGGAAGCTGCTGGGTACTGCAAGCTGCCGAGTTCGCCCGATTCACCGGCAACTCCGAAGTCATGGCATGGTGCAGCAACCGCTTCAAAACCGCACTTGTCCCCGAACAGATCGCACCCGACGGCTCCCTGCCGCTTGAACTCGCGCGTACCAAACCCTACAGCTACTGCCTCTTCGACCTCGACGTCATGTGCGGCATCTGTCAGTCGCTCTCCACCGTAGACGATAACCTCTGGACCTTCGTCACTCCCGACGGACGCGGCATGCGCAAACTCGTCGCCTTCCTCTATCCGTACATCAAAGACAAAAAGACGTGGCCCTACAAACACGACGTCGAGCACTGGGACGACTTCCCCAATCGCCAGCCTGGCCTGCTCTTTGCCGGAGTCGCGTACAAACAGAAAGACTATCTCGACTTATGGAAGACGCTGAACCCCGACCCAACCGTGCCCGAGGTCATCCGCAACTTCCCCGTCCGCCAGCCCTTACTTTGGGTGGTGAAGACGGTAGGCGGTAAAAAAACTAGTGATTGGCGAGGTGCACCTCCGACCCCGCCAGAAGAAAGTCTCCCACGCCGCAGATTTGGCTGGCCGTAGGCGGCAGGAAAGAGTCAGTGCTTCGCCTCAGCCAGTCGGTGCATCTCTGAACCAGCAAGAAGAAAACCTCCCACACCGTACACGTAACTGGCCGATGGTTTGAACTTGCCCGGCTGAGCATCAATCGGCTGAATCGATCCCAGTCTTCCGTCCGCGTAGACGTGCCCAAGCATTCCCTTCCACGACTTCTCCACGACAGGCAGATAAGTCTTGCGATCGAGAATCTTCTCGTTGATCCCATACGCAATCCCGAACGTAAAGAACGCCGACCCCGAGACCTCGGGCAGATCGTAAGCATCCGGATCAAGCAACCCAGTACGCCACAGACCGTCCGCACTTTGAATCGCAGCAATCTCGGCAGCCATCTCCTTGAACTGCGCAACATACTTCGGCCGCGAAGGATAATCCTTCGGCAGAATCTGCAACACATTCACCAGCGCACCCATCACCCAGCCATTGCCGCGCGACCAGAAGACCGGCTTCCCATTCGCCTGCTTCTGCGTGAAATACCGGCTGTCGCGAAAATAGAGATGGTAATCATTGTTGTAGAGACTGTCCGAAGTCAGCCACCACTCATGGTCCATGTAGTCGAGATACTTTTTGTCATGCGTAATCTCGTACATACGCAGCAGCACCGGCGGAGACATGAACAACGCATCGCACCACCACCAGAGCAGCTTGTTCGGGTCATCCTGCCGAACGATCAGCTTATCCAGAATCGTCTTCGTGTCGGTCATCCGAACCGGCTGCTTATCCTGAAAATAAAGATCCAGATAAGACTGGCCCATCGCCTGATCATCTGCATGGGGAAAGCGGCTATTCAGCAGCATCCACTCTGACCGCTCCGAAAAATGCAGCACCGCATCACGATAAGCCTGATTCCCGGTAGTCTTCGAGGCAACCAGAAGCCCGTCATAGAGCGCCGCAAACGTCCACTGTCTGTTGAAGTTTGCCTCGGCAACCTTCACCTGCCAGTCGGCAACTTTCTTCATCGCCGCATCGATATCTTTCGTCTTCAACTCCGCCGAAAGCCCCGTAGCCAGCGGCCCCGGATCATCCGGCGAATCACCTACATGGTCCCGCTCAACCGAACCAGGCGCGGCAGCAGGAGTTGCCTGGGCAAAACAAACTCCGCTCGCAGACCCGGCCGACACACTCAAAGCCATGCCGCAAAGAAGCACTCGCACACCAACAAAATCACGAGAGAACATTTTCATTTTCCTGAATATTCCTTTTCTTTAAACCAGACTTCCGTTCATCACCAGCGCCACCGCGCTGCGCAGCCGAGCCGTGTTCCCCTCAAAGGAAGGCCGCAACCGGGGCTCCTTCGAAAGAGCATTCTGTCTCAACTCCGCCTCAATGATCGGCCCAAACATATACCAGGCCGTCGTAATATCCCCGACGATCACGATCTCACTCGGCGCCAGTGCAGACGCGATCATCCGCAATCCACGCCCAAGATACGTCGACATCTTCTCCAAAGCCTTGATCGCATGCGCGTCATCCGCCTGCGCCATCTTCACCAGCGCAACAAAGCTTGGCGCAGCAGTACCGCTTAGCTCCTCGTAGTACCGCAACCCCGCACGATTCGAAGCCACTGTCTCCCAGCAGCCACGCCCTCCGCAACCACACTGAGGCCCATTCGTCTCCATCTGCACATGCCCGAATTCCCCGGCCATGCCATTCGCACCGCGCAGAAGCTGCCCATTCGCAAAGATCCCTGTCCCGATTCCCTCCGAGACGTTTACGACAACCAGATCATGGACTCCATCGCTATCGCCGAACCAGACCTCAGACAGCGCACAGGCATTCGCAACGTTATCCATCTCCACGTCCAGATTGGTCGCACGCTGAATCCGCGACTTGATACTCGACACCGGCCACTTCAAGTTCGGAGCAAAGATCAATTTCTCCAGCCGCGGATCGGCGCGTCCCGGCAGGCTGATTCCAATTCCATCGAACGATTTATCGCTATGTGCCGCCATCAGCTTGCGAATCGCCGCAATGATCGTCTGAATCGCCTTGTTCGGGTCAGCCGGCAGCGCGACAACATTCTGTGCGACGATCTTTCCTCCGAGATCCGTCACCGCGACCGTCGTCTGGGCAGGATGAATATCCAGCGCAATCACCGCTCGCTGATGATTTAGTTCCAGAAACGTCGGCCGGCGTCCCCGAGGAGGCCGTCCCGTCAACCCCTCAAGAATCCAACGCTCCTTGATCAGATCTTCCACAATTAAAGAAACAGTACTCCGCTGCAAACCGGAGATACGAGCCAGATCCGCACGCGACAACGGCTGCCGCGTTCGCACCAGGTTGAAGACAAGATTGCGGTTAATCTGCCGCGGCGTCTTATTCGACGCACTCTGTCTGCGGGTAAACGTAAACCGGGACGATTGAGCAGTGGACATCATTTATCTTTCCGGTCTCATAAAAATAGAATTCGTGCTTGCCTCATTGACGTGTCAACTTCAAACTGAGCACACCGTCGACCCGATATTTGATAACGAGTCTTTATATCACCGTGTCCCGTATTTTGTAGATACTTTGAATTATTGTTGTCAAATGGCAATTCGCCCGGTGAAACCGCTCGTTCAACACGAACTAAATCAGGAGTAGCTCACAAATGCGTTCCCGCCGCACTTTTTTGAAGTCGAGCGCGACCGTCGCAACGGCCGCTTACCTTCTTCCCTCCTCTTCCTTGCGAGCCTCCATCGCAACCCTCAGTAGGGTCACTCAGTCCAGTGAGATTGCGCGCACACGCCGTCTCAGCGAAGGATGGGAGTTTCTGCAAGGCTCACTCGGCGGCCCATGGGAGGCATGGCACTCGGAAGAGGTCGCGGTCTGGCAGCCCGTCTCCATGCCGCACTGTTTCAATGCCTACGACGGCTGCGACCCCGAAGTTCCGTACTATCGGGGCAACGGCTGGTACCGCACTCGCATTCCCGTCGCCAATCCGTTCCCCAACGGACGAACCCTCCTTCACTTCGAAGGCGCCGGGCAAACCACCACTGTCTACGTCGGCGAAGAACTCGCAGGCAAACACACCGGCGGCTACGACGAATTCGTCTTCGACATTACCGACCTCGTTTTCAGCTTCACCGAATCGCAGAGGAATGCACCGGCAGCAAAACCCAACGCAAAAAAACAACCCGAAGGCATCCCCCTCTCCGTCCTTTGCGACAACTCGCGTGACCTCGACCGCATGCCTTCCGACCTCAGCGACTTCGGCCTCTACGGCGGATTGTATCGCCACGTCTCGCTCGTCTACGTTCCCGGAGTCTCACTCGAAACCCTGCACATCAAAACCGATCTCCCCACGCCACAGAGTCCGGCAAAAATCACAGTTGTCGGAACCCTCTACAATCCGACCAAAGCGACCGAGCCAATCAAAGTCTCCATAGACATTGTGGATGCCAAAGGCGCTTCCCTGCACCACGCGACACGCGATATAAAGCCCTCGCAAGTTGCGACCGAACTCACCACCTTCACCGTGCCAACTCCCCATTTCTGGAGTCCCGCAGACCCTCACCTCTACGAGTGCCGCATCACACTCCACGCCGGAACCGCCTCGGAATTTCTGGCCCGCGAAAACTTCGGCATCCGCCACGCCGAGTGGGTCCAGCACGGCCCCTTCAGGCTCAACGGCGAACGTCTCCTTCTCCGTGGAACCTCACGCCACGAAGACCACGCAGGTTACGCCGCAGCCATGCCCGACGATCTTCTCGAACAGGAGATGCAGCTCATCAAAGAGATGGGCGCAAACTTCATCCGCCTCGCCCACTACCAGCAGTCGCGCCGCGTGCTCGATCTCTGCGACCGACTTGGCATCTTCGTATGGGAAGAGATTCCGTGGTGCCGCGGCGGCGTAGGCAACGACATCTTCAAAGAAATGGGCCGCCGCACTCTCCGCAATATGATCGCCCAGCACTACAACCACCCCAGCATCCTTCTCTGGGGCCTCGGCAACGAAGACGACTGGCCCACCGAGTACCCGAGCATCGATCAGCAGGCGATCCGCACCTATCTCGCCGAACTCAACACGCTCTCGCACGAACTCGACCCGTCGCGTCTCACCACCATCCGCCGCTGCGACTTCGCTCGCGACATCCCCGACGTCTACTCACCCTCCATCTGGGCTGGCTGGTACAGCGGAACCTATCCCGAATATCAGAAGTCCCTTGAAACCCAGCGCGACCGCGTCAACCATCTCTTCCACGCCGAGTGGGGAGCCGACAGCCACGCCGGCCGCCACTCCGAAAACCCCGACAAAGTTCTCGCCGAAATCGCCACTGGCCACGGAACCGACGAGCGCGGCCTCGCCTATCTCAACACCGGAGGCCCTGCCCGTGTCTCCAAGGACGGCGACTGGTCCGAAACCTACGCCTGCAACCTCTTCGACTGGCACCTCAAAGTTCAGGAGTCGCTCCCATGGTTTGCCGGCGCAGCACAGTGGATCTTCAAAGATTTCACCACTCCCCTTCGCCCTGAAAACCCCGTCCCGCGCATCAATCAAAAAGGCATCGTCGAACGCGACCTCACGAAAAAAGAGGCCTTCTACGTCTTTCAGTCCTATTGGACCGAAGCCCCCATGGCCCACATCTACGGCCACACCTGGCCCATCCGCTGGGGCTCCGCCGGTGAACAAAAGATGGTCAAGGTCTACTCCAACTGCGACTCCGCCGAACTCTTCCTCAACGGCAAAAACCTTGGCACAAAACACCGTGACAGCCAGGACTTCCCCGCCGCAGGACTCCGCTGGATGACGCCCTTCGCCCCCGGCAAGAACACCCTCCGCGTCGTCGCCACCAAAAATGGCAAATCCGTCACCGACGAAATCACCTTCCAGTATCAAACCGAAACCTGGGGCCCACCCGCAACGATAGGACTCGTCTCAAAATTTGGAGGGACCGTCGACGGTAAAGCAACTATGACGATCGAGGCGAAGCTCTATGACGCAAAAGGAGTGCTCTGCCTTGATGCGCGCAATCGAGTTCGATTCACGATTGCCGGTTCCGGAACTCTGATTGACAATCGCGGAACTTCCACGGGGTCACGAGTCGTAGAGATGTGCAACGGTCGGGCAGAGATCACCGCATTCCGTAAAGGAGGCAGATCAGTGGTCTCAGTTACAACCGAGGGGATTGCTCCTGCCTTTACGCCTCCAATTGACCCACCCTTGTTCGTCTCGAGACCAACCTAGATTTGCTCACATGCTAGCCTTAACTCACAGTGACTTATCTAGAGCAATCGCTGGAAAAATTAAAGCAATTCGAAGGCTGCGTCCCCTGGATGTACCGCGACACAGTCGGCAAAGTAACTGTAGGCGTAGGCCTCATGCTCCCCGACGCCAACGCCGCACAAGCTCTCCCGTTCCTCCTCAACAATCGCCCCGCCACCCCCGAAGAGATCGCCGCCGAATACGCCCGCGTCGACGCACTACCGCAAGGCCGGGCCGCAGCCACTTACAAAACTCGCGCCGCCCTCGAACTAACGCAGCAAACCGTCGACGCGAAACTCCTCTCCGTCCTCGAAAACTTCGAAGCCGACCTCCGCGCCGAGTTCCCGCACTACGACACCTTCCCAAAGGCCATCAAGCTCGCGCTCCTCGACATGATCTACAACCTCGGCCCGCAGGGTCTCTTCCACGGATACCCTCACCTCATCTCAGCCATCCAAACCGGCAACTGGTCCCTTGCAGCCGATCACTGTACCCGCCGCGGCCCCGCACCCGAACGCAACGACTGGACCCGCCAGCAGTTCATAAGCTCCGTCGCGACCACCATCAAAGCCTAAGCCGAATCCCTCCTCAAACAAATCACGCGCACGATACGTCAAACATGGAATCATCTCTTCGTCCGCTGACGCTGGAACATCAGCTCATTGCTTCGATATAGTTAGGTCTCTGGCCTGAAATCCTTCGGAGGACACACTTGGCGCCACTCAAACGAACGATCGCAGCCGCAGCTCTCTGCGCAATTGCCCTATTCTCTTCATCTCGCGCGCAGGATCTCACCAGCTTCGAAAAGCGAACCACCGTCAAAATCCTGCCCAACGGCCTGACCCTCATCGTCTGCGAACGCCCTGAAGCTCCCGTCTTCAGCTTCTACACGCTCGTCGACGCAGGCTCAGCCGACGACCCGCAAGGCGCCAGCGGTCTCGCTCACATGTTCGAGCACATGGCCTTCAAGGGCTCAACCGAGATCGGCACGACCAACTACCCCGCCGAAAAAATCGCCCTCGCCAAACTAGAGACTGCCTACGCAGCCTACGACGCCGAGTACCGTAAACGAGTAGGCCAGAACCCTGAAAAACTCGCTCAACTCCAGAAAGCCTTTCAGGACGCGCAGGCCGAAGCGCAAAAGTACGTCATCCCCAACCAATTCTCTGCCATCGCTGAAGAGAACGGCGCAGTCGGCATCAACGCCTCCACCGCCGAAGACTCCACGCAATACTTCTGGTCCATGCCTTCCAACCGCCTCGAACTCTGGGCCTATCTCGAAAGCCAGCGCATCGGCCATCCCGTCGAACGCGAATTCTACAAAGAGCGCAACGTCGTACAGGAAGAGCGCCGCATGCGTGTCGACTCCGACCCCGTCGGCCGTATGCTCGAGCAGTTTCAGGCCACCGCCTACGTTGCGCATCCCTACCGCCGCCCCGGCGTTGGCTGGGAGAGCGAGATCAGCCAGGTCACTGCCACGGAAGCCGAGGCCTTCCACAAAAAATATTACGTGCCCTCCAATATCGTCGTTGCCGTCGTAGGCGACGTCAAAGCCTCCGAGGCCATTCCCATCCTCGAGAAGTACTTCGCTCCCATCCCCGCCGGCCCCAGGCCCGAGCCCATGACCGCCGTCGAGCCGCCACAGATGGGCGAGAAGTTCGTCACCATCCGCGAAGCCACGCAGCCCTTCTACATCGAGGGCTACCACCGCCCCGATTATCGCGACGCCGACGACTCCGTCTACGACGCCATCAACGACATCTTCTCCAACGGCCGCACCGCCCGCCTCTATCGCTCGCTCGTGCGCGACCAGGCTATTGCCGCAGAATCCCAGGGACTCAGCGGCTTCCCCGGCGACAAATACCCCGGCCTCTTCGCCTTCTACGCCGTTCCATTGCCCGGCCACTCGCCCGACGAGATGCGCGCGGCCATCCACAAAGAGATCGACCGCCTCAAAAAAGAAGACGTCACTGACGAAGAGCTGGAGCGCTTCAAAATCCGCACCCGCGCCGACCTCCTTCGCGGCCTCGGCAACAACTCCGGTCTCGCCCGGCAACTCGCAGAGTACCAGACCAAATTCGGCGACTGGCGCGAACTCTTCCGACAGCTCAAAAAGATCGACGCCGTCTCCAAAGCCGACATTCGCCGCGTCGCCAACGAAGTCTTTACCGACAACAACCGCACCAGCGCACGCATCGAGTTCGCTCAGCCACAGCCAAAAGCCCCCAGCGCCGTCTCCGGAACTGCGATGCTGACGACGCCTGCCCAGCAGAACGAAGGAGGTGCGAAATGAAAACCAGATTCGCAGCAAGCACTCTCGCCGCCACCCTCCTTCTCGGTTACACACTCCAGGCGCAAACCGCACCGGCAAAGCCCACGGCGTCGGCTCAGGCAACAGCCGCAAAGCCCTGGACAAAGATCCCCATCCCGCCACTCCACGCCTTCAAACCGCAGCAGCCCAAACGAATCGAGCTAAACAACGGCCTCACCATCTTCCTTCAGGAAGATCACGAGCTTCCGTTCATCAACGGCTTCATCCTCATTCGCGGTGGCAACCACGATGAACCCGCTGAAAAGGCCGGCCTCGTCTCCCTCTACGGCGAAGCATGGCGCACCAGCGGCACCCCAACCATCGACGGCGACAAGCTCGACGATCAGCTCGAAGCCAAAGCCGCCTCTCTCGAAACCGCTGGCGGCAGCGGCTCTACCTCCGTCTCCTGGTCCAGTCTCAAGGGCGACTTCGATACCGTCTTCGCCAATACTCTCGACCTGCTCCTCCACCCGCACTTCAAAGCCGAAAAGCTTCAGCTAGCCAAAGGCCAGCTCGAAACCTCGATCTCTCGCCGCAACGATGACGCTGGCGGAATCGCGGTCCGCGAAGCCATCAAGCTCGCCTACGGAGCTAACAATCCCTACGCCCGCCAGCCTGAATACGCCACCGTCGAATCCATCACGCTCGACGACCTCAAAGCCTGGCACGATAAAACCGTCGTCCCCAACAACATCATCATCGGAGTCTCCGGCGACTTCGACAGCACCACCATGGAGCGCAAACTCCGCGCCGCCTTCGAGCCTCTGTCCCGCGGCCAGCAGTTCGAGTCTGCCAAAATCACCTTCACCGACCCCAAACACACCGTCAACTTCGTCGAAAAATCTGACGTCAACCAGTCCAACGTCTTCATCGTCGGCCTCGGCACCGAGCGCAACAACCCCGACTACTACGCTCTCAGCGTCATGAACGAAATCTTCTCCGGCGGCTTCGGCTCCCGCGTCGTTCAAAACGTACGCACCAAGCTCGGTCTCGCCTATTCGGTCGACGGATCCTTCAGCGCAAACTACGACCACCCCGGCATCTTCTACGTCACCGCAGCCACCAAGAGCCCCAGCACCGTAGCCGCAACTGAGGCCATGCTCGCCGAGCTCAACCGCCTCAAAACCGACCCACCCACTCCCGCCGAGTTAGCCAAAGCCAAAGACCAGCTCCTTAACTCCTTCATCTTCCACTACGACTCGCCCGACAAAACCCTCAACGAGCAGGTCGTCCTCGCCTTCTACGGCTACCCCACCGACTTCCTCGAAAAATATAAAGCCGGCATAGAAAAAGTCACCGCAGCCGACGTCTCACGCGTTGCCAACAAATACATCGACACCTCCAAACTGGCTATCCTCGTCGTAGGCAACGAGTCCCAGATCACCCCAAAACTCGACGGCCTCGGCAAAGTCACGCCAATCGACATCACCATCCCACCGCCGGCGCACGCCAAACCCGGCGACTAATGGTTAGCATTTCCCTGTTTTCGTCGTCATTCCGACCCTGAGCGAAGTCGAAGGGAAAGAATCCCGCTTTCGCTTTAGCCCGAGGCAGTCCTCGCCTCCTTAGTCCTTCGGGTAAACTTCTCTTACACCCGGAGACATATGCCCCGTCATCTGCTTGCCACCACTCTCTTCGCCGTATCCCTTCCACTCGCCGCACAAAACACCCTCCCACCCGCGATCACCGCAGCCCAATCCGCCGTCAGCGCCGGTTCCATCCGAGCCTACGACAAATTCCTGGCTGACGATCTCCTCGAGGGCCGCTACCCCGGCCAGCGCGGCGGCCAGCTCGCCGCAAAGTTCATCGCCACCCAGTTCGAAAGCTACGGCCTCAAGCCCGGCGGCGACAACGGAACCTACTTCCAGCAAGTCGACTTCACCAGCGTCAAAGCCGATCCCATCAAAACCACCTTCACCCTCACTCCAAAATCCGGCGCACCCATCCACCTCAAATTCGCCGATGACTTCGTAGTCTTCAACGAGAAGCTGACTCCCTCCGTCGCGCTCAACGCCCCTATCGTCTGGGTCGGCTACGGCATCACCGCACCCGAGTTCCACTGGGACGACTTCGCCAGCATCGACGTCAAGGGCAAAGTCATCCTCTGCCTCGTCAACGACCCGCCCTCCGACGATCACGCGTTCTTCGGCGGCAAATCCCTCACCTACTACGGCCGCTGGACCTACAAGTTCGAGCAGGCCGCCCGCAAAGGAGCCATCGGCGCGCTCATCATTCACCGCACCGACCTCGCCGCCTACGGCTGGGACGTCGTCCGCAACTCCAACATCTCCGAAAAAACCTTCCTCGCGCACAATGAAAACCCCGGCCTCGAAGCCGCAAGCTGGATCCAGCTCGATGTAGCCCAAAAGATCTTCGCTGCCAGCGGCACCGACTTCGACACCGAATTCGCCGCCGCCGGAAAACCCGGCTTCAAATCCCGCGAACTCCCCATCAAACTCGACGCCACCGTCGTCAGCACAGTCCGCAACTTCCAGTCACCCAACGTAATCGGCATCCTCCCCGGCACAAACACAGGAAAAGACCAAGCCGTCATCTACACCGCGCACTACGATCACCTCGGCATCAAGACCGACGCCAAGCCCGGCGAAGACAATATCTTCAACGGCGCAGGCGACAACGGCACAGGCACCGCCATGATCATGGAGATGGCCCGCGCCTTCACCTCCGCCAAAGTCCAGCCGCCGCACTCCATCATCTTCGCCGCAGTCACAGCGGAAGAGCAGGGCCTGCTAGGCTCCGCATATCTCGCGCAACGCCCACCCGTCCCAATCGGCCAGCTCAACCTCGACCTCAACTTCGACGAGATCCTTCCCTTTGGCCAGGGAGACCACCTCAACGCCGGAGGCGCCCGGCGCACCACCTTCTACCCAACCGTCGAAGCTGTTGCCAAACAGTTCAACTACCAACTGCCCGAGCCGCGACCGGACACCGCAGGAGGCTACTATCGCTCCGACCACTTCTCCTTCGCCCACGCCGGAGTTCCCGCCTTCTCTCTCGGTCAGGGCGGCACGTACAAAGGACACGACGAAGCCTGGTCCCGCGCTCAATCCGCCAACTACGGCAAGAATGACTACCACAACGTCAGCGACAACTTCCACGAAGACTGGGATTTCACCGGCAACGCCACTCTATGCCGCCTTGGTATCGAACTAGGCTGGCTCTCCGTCACCCAGCCCCCAATCGAATGGAACCCCGGCGACGAGTTCGAAGCCACCCGCAAAGCCTCACACTAAACCAAGCGAAACTTGGCAATCACTTCGACGCAGGCACAGCCGTCTCTTTCAAGTACCCGGGAGACAGCGTGCCTTTGCTCTTCGCAATCGGCAGCAGCGTCGGATAGAACTGAACAAACGTGGTATCCACCGCCGCATGATCGCTATGGCAGCTGTAGCAAGCGGCGGTCGTCGGAACCATCTTCGACGTTTTGCCTTCGTTAAACCCAAAGAATGCCCAGTTGCCCGCAAAGCGCGAATCCTTCACGTGCACCTCCAGCCCCATGATCTCCGTCGCCTGAAAATTTCCCTTCTGATTGATTGAGCCTTTGCCTTCCGCACGCCGCCCCTCAAGTACAAACATCGTCTTGTCTGGCCACGTTCCTGTCTCCGTAAAAACCTTGTACGCCTCCGGATTCACAAACACGTTATCGAACATGTGATGATCCATCTGCATCCCGGCAGGGTTGTAGCTCATATCGAAGCCAGAAGTCAGATAGATCCACTCCCGATAGTGCTCCGGCAGTTTCATCTGCCCGTCACTCGTATACTCGGGAACATTGACTGGAGGCGGCGCCTCCACAAGCAACGATGTCGAAGAAGCCGCAATTACCACGCCGAGAGCGCCAAGAATCATTTTGCTGATCATGAGAGACAGTATTGCGTCTCCCCGGCCCCAACGCTACACCACTCACTGCACACCACTGCCACTTCGCTGCTTTTTTGTCGCCGCTCCCTGTCCGGGCATAATTATCGCAACACTCACCTCGCGTAACCTGTACCCATGCTCCTCGTCCCTGCAGTCGAAGCCGACTACCCAGCCATCATCGATCTCGCCAATCTTGCCTATCGAGGCGCAGGCCCCAACGCAAGCTGGAACATCGAAAACTTCATCGAAGGCCAGCGCCTCAACGACTCTCTCCTCCGCGAAGAACTAGCCACTAAACCCAACGCCCACCTCCTCACCTATCGCGAAGACGCCAGCAGCCCAATCCTCGGAACTGTTCTCCTCGACCCCAAGTCAGACGGCTCCTGGTATCTAGGACTCCTCACCATCGACCCGCGCCTGCAAAAGCAACAGCTAGGCCGCAATCTCCTAACTGCAACAGAAGACTTCGCCCGCGAACACGGAGCCCGCCGCATCGAGATGACCGTCATCAACCTCCGCGACACCCTCATCGCCTGGTACCAGCGCCGAGGCTACTCCCTCACCAACGAAACCCGCCCCTTCCCCTACGGCGACGAGCGCTTCGGCCGCCCCCTCCGTAACGACCTCCACTTCGTCGTCCTCGAAAAAACCCTCTGATTTGCAAAAGGCAGCTCGCCACTTCGCAGGTTCATTTGTAAAAAATATGTCACTGCGGCCTGAGTGTCCCCGGCAAAATTACGACACACCCATGACATAAACCTCCTCTTGTTCTCCGACACTTAAGAGGGCCCCAAATACTTTTGCATGGAGCAACCTCTATGGGTTTCACTCGTCGCGTCTTCATTCAGCAGATGGCGCAGATAGGCGGGTACTCCGCCGCGTTCAGCACAATGCGAGCCCTCGGGCTTATCGCGGCTCCCGGTGCTTCTCCGCTGCCTCAGCTTGCCGCAGACTTTGGCAAAGGCAGGAAAATCGTCATCCTCGGCGCTGGAATAGCCGGCCTTGTCGCCGCCTACGAACTCCGCAAAGCAGGCTTTGAATGCACCATCCTCGAAGCTCGCAATCGCCCTGGTGGACGTAACTGGACCATCCGTAACGCCACAAAAGTCGAACTCAACGATGGCTCAACGCAACCCTGCGAATGGCAAAGCGACTCCTACTTCAACCCGGGCCCCGCCCGCATTCCCTCCATCCACACCCATCTGCTTGGATACTGTCAGGAGTTGGGCGTTCCCCTCGAAGTCGAGGTCAACACCTCGCGCTCCACTCGAATGCAGGCCGACGTTCTCAATCTCGGCAAAGCGGTCGAACAGCGCCAGGTCGTCCACGATACGCGAGGCTACCTCGCCGAGCTTCTCTCGAAGGCCATCAACAGACACACACTCGACGACGAACTCTCCACAGAGGACTCCGGCCGTCTTCTCGACTTCCTGCATGGTTTCGGCGATCTCGATCGCAACGGCAAGTATCTCGGCTCTCCCCGCGCTGGCTTCATCACACCGCCCGCCGCCGGCCCTGCTGAATCCGTCCTGCACCAGCCTCTCAAATTCTCCGAGCTCCTCGCCGCTGACTTCTCCAAAGGGGAATTCTACGAGGAGCAAATCGACTGGCAGGCCACCATGTTCCAGCCCGTCGGCGGCATGGATCGCATCCCTCATGCCTTGTCCCGTCAGCGAAATCATCACAGGCGACAACAAGGTCACCGTCGCTTACTCGCAGTTGGGCACTCCCCATACCCTCGTCGCTGATTTCTGCATCTGCACCATGCCGATCACCATCCTTGCCCATACGAAGAACAACTTCTCCCCCGAAACCCAAAGGGCCTTCACCGGAATGCCCATAACCGTTCAATACAAGATCGCCTGGGAGTCGCCTCGCTTCTGGGAAAAGGAAAAGATCTACGGCGGCATCTCGTTTCTCAAAGACCCGGTCGATCTCGTCTGGTATCCCTCCGCCAAACTGTTCTCGCCCACGGGAGTCCTGGTCGCCGGCTTCAACCTCGAATGCGACGACCTCACCGGCAAGCCCACTCCCTTCGGGGCGCTCCCAATCCCGGCCAAGCTGGAGGCCTCACGTACAGCCGTCGAGAAGCTTCACCC
Organism: uncultured Acidobacteriaceae bacterium; assembly: GCA_963815485.1. GTDB lineage: Bacteria > Acidobacteriota > Terriglobia > Terriglobales > Acidobacteriaceae > Edaphobacter. The sequence goes on from CAWFGQ010000001.1 coordinate 422,719, forward strand.
CGGCTGCTCCCGGCTGCTCACCAAGCCGATCTACGTCAACTGGGGCAAGGTTCCCTACTCTCTCGGGGCCTATGCCAATAACCGCTATTCCGTCAGCGATCCCGCCTATGCCCAGCTCAACAAACCCGAAGGACGCACCTTCTTCGCTGGGGATTATCTCTCCCACCTCGTAGCTTGGCAGGAAGGAGCCATACTCTCCGCCCACCGCGCCATCGAGTCCATCGCTGGGCGCATCCGCGGCTAAGTTACTCGGTTCGTTTCAAAATCATTGGCACGTCGCACCCCTTCAGCGAATCCCTTTGAGGCGCGGGCGCGAGCCCTGAGCGTGTATCCTGCCACTGGACGTTGCCTCGAAAGACAACGCAGTTCGCCGTGGTTTTTCGACGCGCCGACAGTTCACGCTCAAGAGGGAAAAGCCGTGCCAATCAACCGAGTCGTCTACCCTGTCCTGCTTGCAATGATCTCGCTCCAGTTGGTCGCGCAACAGCCCGCAGCCCCCACCACCCCTCCTCGCCCGGGAGGCCCCAACTCCGGCATCGCCCCTCCGCCTCCGCCACTCCCCGCCGAAGTTCTCCAACAACCCGGCGTCCCCACCGGCACACTCTCCGATCGCCTCAACCTCCGCAGCCAGATCTACGACGGCATGGTCAGCGACTACTGGGTCTACGTACCCGCGCAATACGATGCGAAAAAACCCGCGGCAGTCATGGTCTTTCAGGATGGCGAAGGCTACCTTAACCGCAAGGGCGGCCATCCGGCTCTCAACGTCCTCGACAATCTCATCGCCGCTGGAAAGATCCCCGTCGTCATCGCCATCTTCACCAACCCCGGAGACATCTCCGCCTCACCCAACACTGCCACCTACAACTTCGTCGACGCCTACTCGAAGAAATGGTCGCGCACCCTCAAAGACTCCATGCGCTCCACCGAGTACGACACCGTCTCCGACCGCTACGACCGCTTCCTCCTCAACGAGCTCATCCCCGAAGTCGCCAAACACTACAGCCTCCGCACCGACGCGTACTCTCGAGCCATCACCGGCTCCAGCTCCGGCGGCATCTGCTCCTTCAACGCCGCCTGGCAGCGCCCCGGCGAGTTCTCCCGCGTCATCTCCTGGATCGGCTCCTTCACCGCCATCCAATGGAAAGAAGACCCAGCCAACCCCGACGGCGGCCAGGACTACCCGGAAAAAATCCTCCGCGAACCCCACCACAACATCCGCGTCTGGATTCAGGACGGCAACAACGATCAGGAAAATCCCAACTACGGCTCATGGCCTCTCGCCAACATCCGCATCGCGAACGCCCTCAAGCTCAAGGGCTACGACTTCCAGTTCACCTTCGGCAAAGGCCCGCACTCGCAGGCTGAAGGCGCAGCCGAGTTCGCCGACGAGCTAACCTGGCTCTGGCGCGGCTACGACCCCGCCAAAACCTCCGAGACCTACACGCAGGACCCAGCCGAAGCCACCAAACCCCCGTTCCGCGTGGCCATCGTCAACCGCTGACTCCGCTATCCACAGGCATCGCGAACTCTATCCGTTGCGCTACCGTCACATACTTCGCATTTCCACAAAACACATTAAATTTCCACAAAAATATAGCCTTAAAACCCCCTTCACATTCTCCGCAATCGGAGTAATGTTCTCTTCACGGGAGGAGAGATCCTCCAGAAGGAGAGAGAAGACAAGAGCCATCGGAGAACCGGTAACGAAACTCGCAAGAGATTCGGAAAGGAACTCCAGGAGAACCGGAAGCGGAGCCCGCAAGGGAGCCGGCGAAAGAACTCCCGAAGAGAATCAGCACCGGCGTTAGGAAGAGAACTGGGGACGGAACTCGCAAGGGAACTGGACACGGAACTCGGAGGAGCATCGGAGACGAGACCCGCAAGGGAATCAGAAGCGAGCCTCGCAAGAGGAATCGGAAATGAGACTCACGCAACACTCAGGAAACTGGCTGATGCGGATGGCACGAGAAAGCTCTTACGGCGAATGGAATGACGGGGTACGGAGAACGGTGGGCTCTGCTCGCAAGTCCCGAATAACTTCGGCCTGACAGTCGTCTGTGACCTGGGTCCCGAACCAGGTCTTCGAAAATTCGGAAAGCAGGGGCGAGTTCTCGAAAGAGAGTTCGCCCCTTTGCTTTGGCTTGGCGCCTCATCCTCATTTTCCAAAGTTAGCCAAAGCTTGCGTGCCCAACCTTCGCGCTTCGCCGAAGGGTGAAACAGCTTGTGCAGCGATGAGTCTTGGAATTGAGCGCGCCGGTGCATTTGTATACTACCGACATGTATCCATCCCGAGCCTAAAGCCAGGTGCCCACGAACACCCCGAATCGAATCCCGTTCGCGGAACCACCAAATGCCAGGAGCCAAGTGGTCAGACAGCAGTTCGCACCTCAGGCCGTTGCCTTCCCTTCCGATCGAATCCGTTCGCTCTTCCCCGCGCTCAATCAGAAGCCCGCCTTCATCTTCTTCGATAACGCCGCCGGCGCACAGATCCCGCAAGTAGTCTTCGACGCGATCAACAATCACCTGCTGCATTGCAACGTGCAGCGCGGTGGCCGCTACGCCAGGAGCATGGAAGTCGACGCAACTATCGCACGCGCTCGCGAGAGTGTTGCCGCGCTCATCAATGCACGGGACCCCAACGAAGTTGCCTTCGGCATGAACGCCACTTCGTTCCTCCGCCTGCTCAGCCTTGCCATCGGTCGCACACTCGAGACTCGCAACGAGATCGTCGTCACCGAACTCGATCACGAAGCCAACATCGCCACATGGCTGCAGCTTGAGCGCGAAGGCGCCAAAATCGTCTGGTGGAGGATGCGTGAAGACAACAATCTTCACGTGGAAGATCTTGCGCCGCTTCTCACCTCGAAGACCCGCCTCGTCGCCTGCGCCGTTGCCTCCCATGCGCTCGGTTCGATCATCGATGTCGCCGGTGTCGCGAAGCTGGCACACGCCGCAGGTGCAGAGGTTGTTCTCGACTGCGTTCACTATTCTCCTCACGCCGTCATCGACGTGCAGGCCTTTGATTGCGACTACCTCGTCTGCTCCGGCTACAAGGTCTTCGCTCCTCACATGGGATTCATGTGGGGACGCCTCGACCTTCTGTACAAACTCCCAACCTTTCGCGAGGACTTCATCCCCGACGCACCTCCCGGCAAGATCGAGGCAGGAACCTTCATCTACGAAAACGTCGCAGGCATGGGAGCGGCGGTCACCTACCTCGAAACCCTCGGCAACAGCCTCGCCATAGAGGAAGCAGCCCCGAAACCAGCATCGCGGCGCGACTCCATCGCTCACGCCATGAAATCCATACGCGAGTACGAAGCGACGCTCTCTCGCGAAATGCTCGAAGCGCTGCACGCCGCAGGTGCCATCATCTACGGCGTAGACGATCCTGCTCGCCTCGCCGAGCGCGTTCCCACCTTTTGCTTCAACCTTCCCAACATCGCGCCTGCCCTCGTAACCCAGACCATGTCGGATCGCGGCATCGGCATTCGCGACGGACACATGTATGCGCCGCGTCTCATGAAGCAACTCGGAGTGAGTCTCGATACCGGAGTCGTCCGCGCATCGATCCTCCACTACAACACCGTCGAGGAGATTCACGAGTTCGGGAAGGTGCTTCGTGACTTGGTTCGGACTCAGTAAACAAGACGCTTCGAGGCCGCCTGCGATAAACCCATCGTCCGCTCCGGCGAACACGGCCGAAAGCTCCTCGGGCCTCAAACGCAGGCTCACGCAACGCCAGCTCACGATGATGACAATCGGCGGTGCGATCGGAGTCGGCCTCTTTCTCGGCAGCTCCCTCACGATCCGCCTCGCAGGTCCCGGCGTCATCCTCGCTTATCTCTTCAGCGCTGTCATCGCAGTTATCGTTGCTTACTCCATCGCGGAGATGGCTGTCGTCCATCCCGTCGCCGGCTCCTTCGGCGTTTACGCGCAGACCTACTTAAATGAGTGGTCCGGCTTCGCAGTTCGCATCACCTACGCCTTCGTCCAGATCATCGCCATCGGCGCAGAGGTCACAGCCGTAGCCATCTACTGTTCTCTCTGGTTCCCCACAGTCCCGCAATGGGCCTGGGTCGTCGTAGTCTCCATCGGCCTTATCGCCATCAACGCCATGCAGGTCGCCAACTTCGCCGAGTTCGAATACTGGTTCGCAATCATTAAGGTAGTCGCCATCGTGGCTTTCATACTAGTCGGCCTCGGACTGATATTCGGGCTCGGTCCCCTCGGCGCAATAGGCTTCTCCAATCTCACCGCGCATGGTGGCCTCCTGCCAAATGGCCTGAAAGGTGTCTGGCTTGCCATGAGCCTCACGCTCACCAGCTACATGGGCGTAGAGATCATTGGCGTCACCGCTGGCGAGGCCGTGCAGCCCGAAAAAACCATCCCCCGCGCCATGCGCACCGTCTCTCTCAGGCTCATCCTCTTCTACGTGCTCTCGATAACCGTGATGCTCTCGATGACGCCGTGGAATCAGATGGGCAGCGGCATCACCGGCAGTCCCTTTGTTTTGGCCTTTGCAACCGTCGGCATTCCCCACGCCGCCCAGGTCATGAACCTGGTCGTCATTACGGCCGCTCTTTCCAGCGCGAATACGAACCTCTACCTCACCTGCCGCACTCTCTTTTCGTTGTCACACGACGGTTACGTCCCGAAAGCCTTCGGAGACCTTGGCCGCAACGGTGTTCCCTATATCGCGCTCATTGCATCGACCGCCGGCATGATTGCAGCCATCCTGATGGCTATCTTCATTCCCGGCCGGGCGTTCCTATTGCTTTACGGAGTCGCAGTCGCCGGTATGTTCTTCATCTGGACCATCATCCTGCTCACGCATCTTGCCTTTCGCCGATCGCTCGGCAAGATGCGCACTGCGAAACTGCCAATTCACCTGCCGTTCTCGCCTTACTCGCAAATCGCCGGACTCATCGCACTCATCGCCATCGTGCTCAGCACCTTCTACGTCGAGGGACTGCGATACTCTATCCCCGGTTTCATGCCGTTCCTCCTGTTGATCACAGTGTTCTACTGGACCATGAAGCGGAAAAACGGCAATAGCTCGAAGGACTGTTCCGAATCCAATCTCCTCCTAGCTCAAAGTGATAACTAAGACCGCGATTCTCAACCGGCCTTCATCCTTCGTGCCATGCCCCAACACCAGCCTCCGTGAGACCATATCCCTGTATGACCACAACAGACTTCGCCATCGCCATCATGGCCGCAGGCAAAGGCACGCGGCTCAAAAGTAAACGCCCCAAGGTCCTCCACGAGATCGGCGGCCGCGCCCTCCTCCTCCACGTCATCGACGCCGCAAAAACCGTCGTCCCCGCCGACCACATCTACTGCATCATCGGCCACGAGTCCGACCTCGTCCGCGCCACCGTCGCCTCCACCGGCGTCAAGTTCGTCCTTCAGGCCGAGCAGCGAGGCACCGGCCACGCCATGCAGATTCTCAAAGCCGACTTCGAGCTCTCCGGCGCTTCCCTCCCCCAACACCTCCTCGTCCTCTCGGGCGACGTCCCGCTCATCCGCCCCGAAACCATCACCGCCGTCCGCGACCTGCACCTCCGCGAACACGCCGCCATGACCATCCTCACCGCCGTCCCGCCCGACCCCACCGGCTATGGTCGCGTCCTCCGTGCGCAACCCGGCAAACCTGAGGTCATCGCCATCATCGAGCAAAAATCCCTCAAGCCCGACCAGCTCGCCACGCCTGAAATCAACTCCGGAATTTACTGCTTCGAAACCCGCGCCCTCTTCGACAAACTCGACGCACTCGACACCAACAATGCCCACGGCGAGTTCTATCTCACCGACGTCGCCGCCATGCTGGTCGCCGAAGGCAAGCGCGTCGTCGCCATCCAGGCCGAGTCAGTCGACGAGGTCCTCGGCGCCAACACCATCGCCGAGATGATGCACCTCGACGCCGCCATGCGCCTCGCCACCGCCCGCCGTCTCATGGCCTCCGGCGTCACCATCTTCCGTCCCGAGACCTGCGTCATTGACTCCGAAGTCACCGTCGGCCCCGACACCGTCATCGAGCCCTACGTCCAGCTCCTCGGCAACACGCACATCGGCAGCGACTCCCGCATCCGCTCCTACTCCGTCATTACCAACACCACAATCGGCGATGGAGTGACCATCCTCAACGGCTGCATCTTCGACAACTCCGAAGTCGCCAACAACGCTACCCTCGGCCCTTACACCCGCCTTCGCCCCGAGAGCAGTATCGGCGAAGGAGTCCACCTCGGCAACTTCGTCGAAACCAAAAAAACCACCATCGGCAAAGGCTCCAAGGCCAACCACCTCAGCTATCTCGGCGACGCCGTCATCGGCGAGGGCGTCAACATAGGAGCCGGCACCATCACCAGCAACTACGACGGCGTCCACAAGCACCCCACCACCATCGGCGACGGAGTCTTCGTCGGCTCCAACTCCAGCCTCGTCGCCCCCATCACCATCGGCGAAGGCGCCTACATCGCCGGCGGCAGCACCATCACCGAAGACGTCCCCGAAGGCGCACTAGCCCTGGGCCGAGCCCGCCAAACCACCAAACCCGGCTGGGTCGCCGCCAAAAAAACAAGGAAAGATTGTTAGCTGCACTTCTGCGTCTGAATTCCGGCGCGGATCAAGGGAGAAACTCGCGCCGAAATTCATCCTTCGTCCCAACGATCAGGGACAGACAGGCGTCGTAGTAACGAGAGTCAGATTCGCCGCATTCGCTATCGTGTTATTCAGGATCGTATTGGCTCCCGCGGTCGGATTCGAAGAGAAAACGGCGCAGGCGTCGTTGATCGTATTGTTTTGAACCGTGTTGCCGGCTGCGCCGCCCGGAAAACGAATCGCCACCGGCGTGGTCCTTATATCGTTCCCCTGCACCAGCCCATTGGCTCCTCCGGCATCGATTGCGACTATCGGAGCGTCGGAAATTTCATTACCAGTCATTGAGACCGCTGTGGTCGTACACCCGTTCAACGCATAAATACCAACCTGGGTGCTTGCAATATGGTTATTCACCACGCTGCTGCTCGGTACGCAGTACAAATAAATCCCGTATGCGGCGAGGGTAATGTCAACGCCCGCCGGCGGATAGTTGAAATTGCTGATCGTGTTGTTTTGAATCGTGCTGCCTCCGTTCAAAATGGAGATAGCGTTATAGCCGCTGGCAGGATTTCCCGCAAACGAATTGTTTGCCAGCGTCGAAGTGTTGCCTGCCCCATCCGATTCAAAAGCCTGGCCTGTGTTCACGAATGTCGTGTTCTTCACCGTAGTCGTGGTCGCGCCGCCTGCGTCATTCTGGATCAGGACCCCTGCCCCAATACCCGTCCCGGAGCACAGATTGAACTGGTTCTTCACCGCCACTCCATTAAGTGTCACGGAGGAATCCTGAACCAGCACACCCACCGCGATCGGACTGCACGCAGCCAGGTTGGACCCTGTCGCATCAAGCGCAAGATTCGTAAGCGTGACATCAACTCCACCCTGGATCACGATCTGTGCCGCAAAAGCCGTTCCGTAGGCCCAGAACGACGAGACCGACAACCCGTAGGCGTTGGTCACAAGTCCGCCCGCCGGCGGTCTGAGCACTGGATTCGCGCCGTTTCCGCTCGTAACACCCTTCAACGTAAGCGGCTTGCTGATAACGACCTGTTCTGCATACACGCCCGGGCAAACCTGAATGGTGCTTCCGGCAGGAGCTCCCTGAACCGCTTCGGTCAGCGAAGCGTAGCTTGCCTTGCTCGGCACACAGGTTCCAACCACCACCGTCGCTGCAAGCGCGGGCAAGGTCGCAGACAGGAGCGCGAAAAGACAGAGGGATGCAATGAAGTTAATGCGATTGGTCATAATGATTTCTCCTTTATGTTTCAAACAGCGCCGTAACCGCCAGAGAGCAGATCACCGCACACGTCGGACTAAGTCCGCTTTTCGCTTGCGATCTGACCTGGCTGGCTCGTTGCGAAGCGAATGATGGGCTATTCACCAGCGACCCTCAATAGCGAGCGCCTGTTGCATGTCTTAATTTTTTATGTCGCCATAAGTTACTGATTTAATGAGAGATGCTACAAAACACAGCCCACAGTGTAGAATGGCCGCCACTCTAAACTGTGGGGTGCAGTATTGGGATCAGGCCCGGCTGAAGCACAAGGTTCCATCAGATTTGGGAATGATTTCGAAATAGATCTGCGCTCCATGGAGCTGCGGCACGCAGGACGTGCGCTCAAACTCGAGCGCATCCCAACCCAAATCCTGCTCTTCCTCATCGAGCAGAACGGCCACCTCGTCACGCGCGAAGAAATCGCCGAGAAGGTCTGGGGCAAGGATGTCTTTCTCGACACCGACAACAGCATCAACGGCGCCATCCGCAAGATTCGTCAGGTGTTGAAGGACGATCCCCTGCAGCCGCAATTCGTTCAAACCATCAGCGGCAGGGGCTATCGATTTATCGCACCTGTCTCCGAGGAAGAGCCCCTCTCTTCGAACTCCCGGGCTACGCAGGAAATTGTCCGAGAGGCGATTCCTCCATATCCGACTCCCGAAGAAAGTAGCATCCGGGGAGGTGAATCTGCCGAGGTTACGTCGCGGAGCAAGCGGCGCAGAGGTTGGGTACTAGCATTTTGCGCGTGTGGCGCCATCGGACTCGCCGCGTGGCTGATTCGGGAGAAACTCTCCAGCACACACACTCACCCGATACGCTCCATCGCGGTCCTCCCGCTGCAAAATCTCTCCGGAGACACCGCACAGGAGTACTTCGCCGACGGCATGACCGAGGAACTCATCACCGAGCTGTCGAGAATCCAGACTCTCCGCGTCATCTCTCACACCTCCGTCATGGAATACAAGGGCACCAGAAAGCACTTGCCGCAAATCGCGCGTGAACTTGGCGTGGATGGCGTGATCGAGGGTTCAGTCATACGCGAAAACGATCAGGTTCGCGTGACCGTGCAGTTGCTCGATGGTCCCAACGACCGCCACATCTGGAGCGAAGACTACCGCCGCCCTATGCACGGCATCCTTAACCTGCAAAGCGAAGTAGCCCGCGCAATCGCCCAGCAGGTTCGCCTGGAATTGAGCCCCGAGCAAAAAGCCCTGCTCAACTCAGCCCATACCGTAAACCCGGAGGCCTACGAAGCCTACCTCCGAGGGCGATATTACCTGTCGAACCAGTTCACCACCGGGCAACCACTCAATCAGGCAAAAAGCTACTTCGAGGAGTCGATCCGCAAGGATGCCGGCTACTCGCTCGCTTACTCCGCGCTGGCAAACACCTATATGTACCTGGCATTTTTCCGCCAGGCTCCCCCGGATATCGCCTTTCGATCGGCTAAGGAAGCTATCGCCAAAGCCTTGGAACTCGACGACACCAACGGAGAAGCACACGATGTGCTCGGCATGTTGAGTTGGCGTTCCGATTGGAATTGGGATGTCGCGGCCCGCGAATTTGACCGCGCAATCGCACTCTCCCCCAGTGACAGCTGTGCGCACGAAGATCGTGCCCTCTATCTTGGCCTTCGTGGTCGGCGCGCCGAGGCTCTCGCTGAAATCGCAAAAAGCAGCCAACTCGATCCCGGCCCCAGCTCCGCCATGGCCGAAGCAAGCGCCTACTATCAGTTGCGTGATTATCAAAGCCTCGTCGAAGCAAGCCGAAGAGGAATTGCTGCGAATCCGAATGAGTGGGTCCAGCACTACAATCTTGGCATCGGCTACGAAGGCACTGGCAAACTCCTCGAAGCAGTCGCTCAGTATCAGAAGGCAGTTGAGCTATCGGAGGGCGATCAGGATGCGACTGGCTCGCTGGCCCACGCCTACGCAGCGATCGGCAGACGAGCCGAAGCAGAGAAAATCCTGAACGATCTCATGCGCAGATCGAAAAACATCTATGTCTCGCCGTACATCATCGCGACGATCCACGCTGGGCTAGGAGATAAGAACAAAGCGTTTGAGTTTTTGGAAAAAGCCTACCAGCAGCGATCTCTTGAACTCTCCTGGCATCTCAAAGCCGATCCACGAATTGATAATCTTCGCTCTGATCCGCGATTCCATAATCTATTGCAACGAGTTGGCCTTCCCGGTTAACCTTGCGGGATAAATTTTGATTCAGCCTCGCAGCGATTTTGGATCCAGTCGAATTGCTTGAGCAGTTGCCCGTTCTCACGGATCAATCGAGCGCGCTCAAGAGTCGGGGAAGCCGCGTTAACCTAAGTCGCTGCACGTCTTGCTATGATGGCCTGCACGGGGCGCGAAATATCCATTAATCCTCTTAACATAGGCAAATTGCGGGTCCCATAGAGGAGTATTTTGTGCGTTCTTTACGACGGCTTGAGATTGCCATCCTGCTTTGTGTCTCTTCTCTTCCGATCAGCGCGCAGACCTCTGCTGAGAAAAAGCCGGGTTCATCCGTCGCAACCAACCCCAAAGCCACACAGAAGCCAGACGGTGCAGCAACTCGCTTGAGTGCGATCGTCGCCTCCGGTCACCTCGAAGATCTTCGCTGGCCCGACTTCTCGGACTACCGCGCGCATCTAACCAACTTTTACCGTCCTTCCGCATACAAGCCTGCATGGATTGGCAACGGCGAGCCCACCACCCAGGCTCTCGAACTGATCCAGATATTCAAGGATGCCGATCGGGAAGGCCTGCTGCCGGAAGACTACGACGCCTCGCGCTGGGCCGATCGCCTGACGTCGCTGAAGGCTTCCCATCAGGACAACGACGAAGCCCGCTTCGATGCCGCCCTAACCGTCTGCATCATGCGCTACATCTCCGACACGCACATTGGAAGAATCAATCCGGAGAATCTGGGTTTTGAGTTCGACGTCTCCCACAAGAAGCTTAACTTGCCGGATTTTGTCCGCGTACGACTCGTCAATGGATCCGATCTGCGCTCTGAACTGGTCAAGGTCGAACCGCCTTTCCAAAACTACCAGCGACTCCGCGCTGCATTGCTGCACTACATGGAGCTGGCAAAAAAAGGTGATGGAGAAAAAGTGCTCGACGTCGGTGGGGTCTCTCCGGGCGGCCAGTACGCGGGAATAGCAGGACTGACCAACCGGTTGCGATTGCTGGGCGATCTGCCGGATAACGTCACCATCCCCCCTGATTCGAAGGTCTATGAAGACCCCCTCGTCGACGCGGTCAAACACTTCCAGGAGCGCTTCGGCATGCGACCGACCGGCGAGCTCGACTACAAAACTGTTGTTGAGATGAACGTCCCGCTCAGCAATCGCATTGAGCAGATGCAGTTGGGCCTCGAGAGATACCGCTGGCTGCCTTACCAGTTCAAACAGCCGCCCATCGTCATCAATGTTCCAGAGTTCCGCGTCTATGGATTCAACGAAAAAGGTGAAGTGGCTCTTACGATGAGAGTCAACGTCGGCGAGGACTACAACCACCAGACACCCATGTTTGAAGGCAACATCCAATACCTCGTCTTTCGTCCTTATTGGAACCCTCCACCAAACATCCTGAAGAATGAAGTCATCCCTGACATGGAGAAGAATCCGTCTCTGGCCGATCTCAATCTGGAGCTGGTCGACGCAGGTGGAAAAGTTATCAAATCCGGCGATGTGACTGCTGCAATGTTGCAGCAGGTCCGATCAGGAAAGCTGGCGGTGCGGCAGCCACCCGGTCCTGAGAATGGAATGGGACTGGTCAAATTCATCTTCCCCAATCAGCACGACGTCTATATCCACGACACCCCTGCAAGCATGGACATGTTCTCTGAGGCCACCGAAGGAGAAGAGGGAGAGTTAAAACGTGTTGCAAGCCATGGCTGCATCCACCTGCAATATCCCGACAAGTTCGCAGCCTACCTTCTCCGCAACAATCCGAGTTGGGACCTGGAGCGCGTTCAGAAAGCCATGCACGATGGCCGGGATAACTCGCAGGTGAATCTTGTTCCGCCGGTTCCCGTCTTGATCTTCTACATGACCGTTGTCGTGAAAGAAAACGGCGACGTTCACTTCTTCCGCGATATCTACGATCACGACAGAACACTCAGACTGGAGTTGGCCCACGGCTATCCGTATCCCAAATAAAAAGTTATTGGGTCAGTTTGAATAGTTTTGTTAAGGGCACGGCTCAGAGCCTGCCCCGAGCGAAGTCGAACGGGTGCCGTATGTGGTTGAAAACTGTTTGGGGCTTTAGCCCCTGGGGTATGCTTTTCCAAACTGATCCACTACCCAAAAAGAACCCTTGGTTTTACATTCTTCCCGCTAGGGTTTGATTTCGATCGGCGTGCCATCCGCCACCGCTCGCCAGATCTCATCAATCTCTGCATTGGTCACCGCGATGCAGCCTTCGGTCCAGTCTCCAAGTGCCTCGCTGTGCCCGTGGAAGTCATTCGGCAGTCCGTGAATGAACAACTCGCCACCCGGACGCACACCCAGTTTTTTCGCCCGTGCAAGATCGTCTGCGTTTGGATAAGAGATGTGAATCGACCGATGATACTGGCTGTTCGCGTTATGCCGGTCAAGGACATAGCTGCCTTCAGGCGTCTTGTTATCGCCTTGCCTGGTCTTCGGGCCGACCGGGTTTCCTCCCAGCGAGACGATGTATCTCTTCATCACCTCGTCGCCCTTCATCAGCAAAAGGGTCCTCCGACTCTTCAGCACAATCACCTTGTCGGCCATCTGGGACGCCGGCAAGGGAGGATCGTTTGCTGAAAGCGCCTGCAAGGAAAAGCTTGCGGATGCAAAAAGCGCGAGAACACCAAGCTTAGCGATCTTCCCCATCCACATTCGATCCGTGCTCCATTACAAGTGAGAGATTACACCAAACACTCAGCACTCAACAGGCATTGATTTGATACGAAAACGAGTTCGCACTGTCCGGTTCCTGTTCTAAAACTGCGCCGACCAGTTGGTCACAACCGTCAGCGGAGCATCTTGCTGCTCGCGCGTCCTTGTGTTCACCAGAAAACGCTTGCCGTCGCGATCTACGTCGTAGTACCCACCCTGGCTTGGAAGGGGAAGGCGGAACAGCGGATGAGAAGACAGCACGCGAAGGTCCTGTGGCGACTCGTTTAGCTGCACTGAAATGATGGTTCGGTCGTCAGCAACATAAAAAAGCTCCTGGCCGTCACCGCGCCAATGTGGCGAATGGCCGCTCCCCGAAGATATAGCGATGCGCCCGCCCGGGCCGGGAAAAGAGGTTGCGTAGACCTGGCCGCTGATATCGTCGCGAAAGGCCAGCCAATGTCCATCAGGTGAAAATCTCCCGGTGGCCGCATTAGGCATCTCAAGCTCTGATTTTGGTTCTTCTGCGACTCGCCAAACGCGCAGCGTATTCTGGAAGTTCTGTGGTCCGGCAAATTTCGCAGTAGTAAATGACAGATAGCGCCCATCAGGAGACCAGCCGTCCACGCTCCCGACCACATCATACTTTTCTCCGATTTGTCTTTCTTCACCCGATCCATCTGAGGCATGCAGAAACAGAGCGGAGGTCTTGCCCACCACATTTCTGTACGCCAGCTGCTTTCCATCCGGAGACCAGCTGGGGAAATTCAGACCGGGTCCGGAATCCTCCGTAATCAGCGGGGCCCGTGTCCCGCGGGCTACATCGTAGATCCAGATCATCTGACGGTGCGTCGACGGCCTCATCGGGACAGCCACGCGCTTGCCATCCGCAGAGATTGCTGGAGTTTCAAACGTTGCCGGTTCTCCAAGCACACCAAGGGAATTCCCATCGCGATCCAACCATGTCAGTACCGAATTGGCCCCCGTCCCCGAAGGGGCATAGGTGAGAATCCCATTCATCGAAGACGAGAAGGCCCCAAGATTAGAGAAGACGTCGTATTGAATATTTCTCGCAATCGGCTGCGAAGGGCCGCTTAGTTCGAGACGCGAGGGATCAAATTTCTGGGCAAATAGATCTCCTTCCCGGGCAAACAGGAGATAGCCCGGGACGTACTTAATGCTCGTGGACGCCAGAGGTAATCGGCGTGCTTTTTCACCATCGAGCGAACCGATCCATACAACGTTGTCGCTCCTTCCATAGCTGGGATATCTCCATTCCAGATAGAGGAAGTGCTTGCCATCAGGAAGAAACTCTACCCACATCTGCCCAACTGCGTCGCCGGAGAGTGCGATTCCGGGGATGAGTTCAGGCGTACCACCGCGGTCCGAGACACGGTGCAGAACATCCGCAAAAGTTGAGAATACGATCACTCCTTGCGAGGACCATGACGCCCCCGCACTGATCGGACCTGTAGGGCAAATATCGCTGACTCTTCCACCCGAGATATCCACCTTCTTCAGCTTGTTTGAGGCAAAGAACCCGATGTTATGGCTGTCAGGAGACCAGAATGGATTCGCGGCGCCTTCGGTCCCGCCCATCGGCTGTGCCTCCGCACCGTCCAGTCGTCTCAACCAAAGCTGGGTCTGACCGTTACGAATAGCAATGATCGCCAGAAATCTTCCGTCCGGAGAAACCGCCGCAGGGGTCGTATGGTAGGCCCAGAACGCAGTGCCCGGAGGCGGCAGAATCGCAGCCTGCAATTGCACTCCCGGTTCCCCGGAGCTATGCCGTCCAAAGTAGATTGCAAGCGCAATGCAAGCGGTCGCAATTGCCCCCGCAAGCCCTAACCACGGCTTCCACGTACGTCTGGCCGCCTTGACAGGAATCGACGAAGAACTGTCCGCACTGGAGAGTGAACCCAGTGCAAAAGCAAGGTCCGATGCCGACTGAAAGCGTTGATCCGGAGACTTCTCCAGGCAGCGATGCACGATTCGCTGCAACCCGGGAGAGATGCTTGGCGTGACCTCCGAAAGCGCAGGAGGATCTTCTTTCAGAATCGCCGTCATCGTCTCCGCGGAAGTCGCTCTTTGAAACGCGCGCTTTCCGTTAAGCATCTCGCACAGAATCGCGCCGAAGCTGAACAAGTCCGACCGGTGATCAGCAGTCAGCCCTTTTACCTGCTCGGGCGACATGTAGCCCACTGTACCCATCACCACGCCCGGCTCAGTCTGCGGCCCAATCGTTGCCATCTCCGGCGAGTCCGGATCGTTCGGATGCGTTAGCTTGGCCAGACCGAAGTCAAGAATCTTCACTCGTCCGTCGTTGGTAACGAAGATATTCTCCGGCTTCAGATCCCGATGAACGATGCGATTCTCATGCGCCGCTGCAAGACCGCGCAAAATCTGCTCGCCATAGTCCAGCGCTTTTCGCGCAGGTAGCGGGCCGCCCTGCAGGCGCTCACGGAGGGTCTCGCCCTGCAACAGTTCCGAGACCAGGTACGGCACTCCATCGCAAGTGCTCATCTGGAAGATCGCCAGGATGTTCGGATGATTCAGAGCCGCTGCCGAACGCGCCTCCTGCTCGAAGCGTCGCAACTTCTCCGGATCGGAAGAGACAAAGGACGGCAATATCTTGACCGCAACGTCCCGCCCCAGGACCTGATCGCGCGCACGGTACACCTCACCCATCCCGCCCGCGCCAAGCGGACCCAGAATCTCGTACGGGCCGAGTTTCCTGCCAGCAGTCAGGACCATTTGTGGTGAGGATTATACCGTCGGCAGCGGAAATGGGCTTAGCAACGCTTCGCACTGCAATCAGGTCCACGTTCTTGAGGAAGGAGCAAGCGTAGGCCGTCCAACCAAAACGTGTGCATCTCATCCAAAGCCAGAGTACCCATCTTCGCGACGGCATCATCGTCGCTAAGGTGCGTTCATTATTGCGACAGCGAAAATCACGATACTAAAAGCTCACCCATGTCACTCAAACGGTAAAGTGCACCCATTCCCGTTTCGGGAATCAACTCCAAAAATATCCTCCCAGGAAGGAAAATTTTAGACCCCAAAAAAGATGCACCTAACAGCCAAGTTACGACCGCAGATCTGCACTTAACAACCACGAATTGACCACAAAAAAACACCACACTTTCCCGCAACCCCCTACAAAAAGCCCCAAAAAACATCGAAAACCCTCTTCAACCCACCCGGAAAATTTTAAGAAAATCATCAGATCAAATCGGGCCGCCGATAGAGCAACCATGCAGGAACGAATCCTGGTCGTCGACGACGAAGAGTCCGTCCTCGCCATAGCCGCAACCCTCCTCGAACGAAGCGGTTACGCCGTAACCACCATCGACAGCGCCGATGCAGCGATCACACGCCTCCAGCAGGATCCCGACTACAACCTCGTCCTCTCCGACATCATGATGCCGGGCACGGACGGCCTCACCCTGCTCGACCACATCGTCACCGATCACCCCGCCATCCCGGTCGTTATGTTCTCTGCAATCAAAGACTTCCACGTAGTCACCAGCGCCTTCCGCCGCGGCGCAATCGACTACCTGCTCAAGCCTTTCAAACACGCCGAGTTCGAAAGCGTCGTCATGCACGCCATCGAACGGGGCCGCCTCCGCAAGCTCAACATTACCTACCGGCAAAACCTTGAATCCATTGTCTCTACACGCACCGGTCGCCTCCGCTCCACCATGCAGGACCTCGAGCGCAGCTACGACATCACCCTCGAAGCCATGGGCGGTGCCCTCGACCTCCGTGACGAAGAGACAGTGGGCCACTCCAAACGCGTCACTGCCTACACCATCGCGCTGGCACAGGCTATGGGATTGGAATCAGAGGAATTACGCACCATCGCACGAGGCGCATTCCTGCACGACATCGGCAAGATCGCTACCCCCGACAGCATCCTCCTCAAGCCCGGAAGACTCAACGAAAAAGAGATGGAAATCATGAAACAACACTGCGAGCGCGGCTACGAGATGGTTCGCAAAATCCCCTTCCTCCGCGATGCCGCAGAGATCGTCTACGCTCACCACGAGCGCTTCGACGGCACGGGCTACCCCCGTGGCCTCAAAGGTGAAGAAATCCCGCTAGGGGGCGCGGATCTTCGCCATCGCAGACTCTCTCGACGCCATAACCTCGGACCGACCTTACCGCAAAGGAATCAGCTTCACCGCAGCCACCAGAGAGATCCTCGACTGCGCCGGAACGCAGTTCGATCCACAGATTGTTAGCCTGTTTCTCTCGATGCCAACAGAGACTTGGCCAACTTTGCGTGAAGAAACCACTAAAAGCAGCCACGGGCGTTCACCAGCGATAGGTTGCGAACATCAATAAACAAAGCTAGCATCGCAAGCGCGAGGTATTCCAGATGGCAAAATCACTGAGCGTAGCGGATATCGAAGAGGCACTGAAAACCCATCGGGCGTGGAAGCTGCAAGGCGGAAAGCTCGTCCGGGAATGGAAGTTCAAGGATTTCGTAGAAGCAATGGAGTTTGTGAACCGCGTTGCAACCCTCGCCGAGTCAGCCGAGCATCATCCAGACATTGATATTCGCTACAACCAGGTGCTTCTGGGGCTGATCTCTCACGACGCTGGCGGGGTTACAAACCGTGACATATCTATGGCGGCGCGGATTGACAAGGAATTTCTCCCAAAATGATCACTCTCACCAAAGGAATGGAAGTCTTATAGGTAAATCATTGATAATAAGCCAGTTGAAGAGATATCTCATTCGCCAGAGGGAGGAAACAGAAGTCTATTAATCGGCTAATTTCTATGATTGGACATATTTTTGCTTTTCTTACATCCACATTGTGGTATATTTGTTTCAACGAGGCGTGAGTCTTCCACTCGTGAAAGTTCTTCAGCCTAGATCGATCCACCGGCTGATACAAGTTGCGTCACTGGCCTCCCGGCACGAGCAAATTACCGTTCGTGCCGCCTTTTTTTGCATTTTGAAACCCCTCATTCAGAGCTTCTGCGCGACACCGAACAGTTTGACTCTCCTGCACCCGTTGCCTCAAGTTGGCAGGGTTTAGGATGTGTTTATGAGACGATTCGTCGGTTACATAGCCCTAGGATTAGGGACAATTGCGGCATCGGCACAGTGGACAAACCCCTCGGACGACGTGCCCGCTTACAATGCTTCGGCGCCGGTAAAGCCCCTTCCCCCCGTGTTGAGCGGCAACCAACTGACGGGGATTTATTTCAGCCATGGGTACCAGGTCACGGCATACAAGATGGCGGCATCCATTCCTGCGGTTCTGCATCAACAGCCCTGCTATTGCCACTGTGACCGCGAGTTGCGGCATAACAGCCTGCACAGTTGTTTTGAAGGCACGCACGGCGCGACCTGCACCACCTGCATGAAAGAGGTAGTCTACGCCTACGAGCAAACGAAGAAGGGTCAGACTGCTACAAAGATTCGTGCCGGAATCGAACGCGGAGAGTGGGAAACCATCGATCTGGCAAAGGCTTCACTCTAATTTCTACTCGACGTAAGGCACTATTACCTTGCCTTTCGTTGAAAAATATTCAGCGAAAGGGTTATGAGGAAGCGCCTTCAGTCCGGCAACGACGCATTCTGCATTAAGTTCTGCGCCCGCACGACTGGTGTGAGTGTGCGGATCGGCGAAGAGCAGATCTACCTTCTCTTCTCCCAAGATGTCATATTTTCGCGCGATAATCTCATTGAGATCAATGAACCCTACGTGTTCCTGTGCGGCAATTTGACGTGCCCAACCTCCATAGTTGGCAGCATTCCGAACGACCTTGCCATCTTTCCACGTCTTGCGAGGAATTGGAGAGCAGATGATTGGAATTGCTCCCTTAGCCTTGGTGTCCTCCACATACTTTCGCAAGTACCAGCCATAGGTATGCACAGTTTCATGGATCTTAAGAATCGGATTTTCGATCTCTCTTGTCTCATCCCCTACTCCATGGAGCGTACCGCGAGCGCGAGCGGGATCGTCCAATGGACCATCGTCATTGTGACCCCACTGGAAGAGAATGATGTCCCCTGGCTTGACGAAGGCCAGGGTCTCCTTCCATTGGTTCTCCATGATGTAGGAGCGGCTGCTCCGGCCACCGATGGCTCGATTGTCGACGTTGATTCGGGCCGTGTCGAAGAGATCGATCAGAGGTTCGCCCCAGCCCCATTGACCGCCGGCTTCGTCGGCGTGACCATTGCGCACGGTTGAGTCACCGACAAGAAAAAGCGTGGGAAGCTTTGGGTCCGAAGGAGGCTTTAGACCTATCTTCGCGTGGCTCGCCGGGTCAGTCGTGGAACCTTCCATGGGAACGGCCTTGGACGGATCCTGTGCAAACAGGCCCACGTTGACAATGCCGACAAGAAGAAGAAAGAGAGGTAACCGTAAGAGCGCGGATAGGTCGCTTTGCAAGGAAGATAATTTCGACATTGAAATTGTTTACGCGTGAATATGGCGTGCGTCAAGTTTAACTTAGGCGCGTATCCTCGAGGTATGAACTGGCTCTTTTGGGCAATTCTCTCCGCTGTCTTTGCTGCTGGGACAGCATTGTTGGCTAAGGTCGGCGTGGCCGGTATCGACTCCAACTTAGCGACGGCAATCCGCACGACCGTGATTCTCGTATTTACGTGGGCCATTGCGATTGGCTTCGAGAAACATCATGCGTTATCCCAGATCGGGCGGCGCAGTTGGGTGTTTCTTGTGCTCTCGGGGATTTGTACCGGCTTGTCGTGGCTGTGTTATTTCCGTGCACTGCAGATTGGGCCTGCTTCCAGTGTGGCCCCCATCGACAAGTTGAGCGTTGTGCTTGTGATTCTTGGAGCGTGGCTAATTTTAGGCGAACAATTGACTCCGCTGAAGATAGGCGGGGCGTCGTTGATAACGATTGGTGCTGTGATGATCGCCTTCGCTTGAGCTAGTCGTTACGCAAGCAAGAGTTATAATGAAGAAAGTTCTTTGAGTGCCCAATGCATGGTTGGTGCCAGCTCCAGATGGGGGCGTCACGGCTTCGACGGGATTGCTTGTGGCAGAGAGGCATGCCGGGGTGTGGACACCCGTAATCGCTCACAAAACCATAAGTGCCGATAACAACCTGGCTCTTGCTGCTTAATAATTAAGTAGCCGATCGCTCAAGCTTCGCCTACGGGCCTGTACCGATCGTCGCACAGTAGGCTGGTCTTCCCTGCTCCGTCTGCGCGCGGAAGACGAGATTGATCAGACTGGTCGTCGCCGCATCTTTGTCCGTTCTAAGCGGCGATGACGAGACAAAAATGAATCGGAAAAAGCATGAAGGCTCTCTGTTGGAAGTTTTTTCGGACGCGGGTTCGACTCCCGCCGCCTCCACCATCTCCACATCCACGAAGTTCCCAGAAAAACTAAAGCCAGCGTAAATACCGGCTCTGTTTACGTTTATCTGGTCCAGGGAGCACCAAGGACGTCCCTTGACATCAGGGGCATCTGGGGGCATCTGGGGGCATCTGGGGGCAGTATTGGGGGCATCTGCTCCTCTTCGAACTGGAGATGCCCCCCAATGGCCCTTACCGACGTAGTTGTGAGAAATGCCAAATCAATCGGGAAGACTTTCAAACTTTTTGATGAACGCGGCCTGTACCTCGAAGTGTCCCCGAACGGCGGCAAGTGGTGGCGACCAAAGTATCGCTTCGGCGGCAAAGAAAAGCGGCTAGCACTCGGTGTCTATCCGGATGTCAAACTGAAGGATGCGCGGGACCGCCGGGACGCTGCGCGCAACCTGCTGTCTAACGGCACTGACCCCAGCGAGAACCGCAAGGCTCAAAAGTCTGCCCGCACCAACGGTGCGGCGAATAGTTTCGAGGTCGTGGCACGTGAATGACTCGCCAAGTATTCTGCAATTTGGGCCGAGAACCATGGTGACCGCATCCGAGATACTGACCGCGTTGCGGCGAATCGAAAGTCGAGGAGCTCTAGAAACCGCGCATCGAGCCCTAAGCAACTGTGGACAGGTATTCCGCTACGCTATCGCGACCGGACGAGCCGTACATGATCCTACTAGCGATCTTCGCGGCGCACTTCCCCCGGTGAAGCCTGTTCACTTAGCGGCTACGACCGACCCTAAACAAGTTGCTGCGATCCTGCGGGCTATTGACGGCTACGAAGGCACGCTTACGGTGAAGTGTGCCTTGCGTCTTGCACCATTGGTATTCGTGCGGCCTGGTGAATTGCGCAGAGCTGAATGGCCGGATGTCGATCTTGACACGGCCGAATGGCGGTACATTGTCACCAAAACCAAGACGCCTCATATTGTTCCCCTTTCACGTCAGGCGGTCGAAATTCTTCGGGAGCTGCACCCACTGACAGGTAGAGGTCGATTTGTTTTTCCGAGTGCGCGGAGTACCGCCCGTCCCATGAGCGACAATGCGATTCTCGCCGCTATGCGACGTTCGGGAATCAACAAGGATGAAATGACTGGGCACGGCTTCCGGGCAGTAGCCAGGACGATTCTTGATGAAGTGCTGGGCGTCCGACCCGATTTCATCGAACACCAACTCGCCCATGCAGTTCGCGATCCCAATGGCCGTGCTTACAACCGCACCGCGCATTTGCCGGAGCGCAAGAAGATGATGCAGCAGTGGGCCGACTATCTCGACAAGCTGAAGGCCCCCGCAGACGTAATCGTGATACGGCAGGGCGCCTAGCTATTCGCTTCGTTTTTTACCCGAACAACTAAGCCAGAATCGGCAGATTGAGGGAAATTACACATGGCTTGGATCTTCTGCTCTCTTGGGTCTCGCCGCTCCGACGGGTCCATGCTGGCCTTGCAATCGAAAACGTAACCGCCCAAAAGTACGGTGCATCGGTCACACTTAGACCAACTAAACCTTTACCCTTCAAAGGGTTGCAATCCCCCTGTAGTTAAAGGCCAGTAGTTAAGAGCAAAGGCAGACAGTAGTTCTCCCGTCACGGCGGTGAGGAAAACATTCGGAGGGCAGCACACAATGGATCTGGAAACCAGCATCTTGAAGGGGCGTACGTTTCGCGCCGATATCTGGGATTTGTTGTAAAAAGTGGAAGCGCGCGACAAGCGCAGTCATGCTGTGTTTCGTTTTCTCTCAGTAGCTCTTCAACATCAAGACGCGATCGTGATCCTCATTAGTACACGGAGTAACGACAGTTCGGCACTGGCATTGCTGAGGTGTCTGCATGACACCTGTATACGCGGAGTATGGGTCGCAGCATGCGCCGACGAGCCCCACATTCAGACGGTCCTGGAACAGGAATTTGACTTCCAAGCCGTCAACCCCGCTAAGGGAATTAGCGATAAATTCGGTGCGAGTGTTTCGAAAGACACGCGTGAAATGCTCCACAGCTTGACTCACACCGGTTTCGAACAGATAGGAGCGCAATACTCTGACCAACATCAAATAGAACCTGCATTCGACATTGAGAAATTGCTGTACGCAATTAGGTCTGCCAGCGCTGAGCTTGCTTTGTTGACCTTCCACGCCTGTCACGTAGCGGGGCGGAAAGACCTAGGCTCTGAAGCATGGCGCATGTTTCGAAACTTCTTTCCTGAATCGTAGAGCATCCGCGCAGCACAATAGAGCCATGCACCGAGTTCTGGTCAACGTAGCCTCGAGCGATTGGGCGGTTCACTTCATCGGCCCGGATGGGAAGACGCGCATCGGTCCCTGGCTGCTGCACGACAGCCATGAGGACGTGCTGAAGATCTTCGAATGGTGCGGCATCACCGAAGAAGTGTTGGCCGAACATCACAGCGCCATCCGGCGCTGGGGCTGCAGCTCGTCGGTGGTGTGGCTCAGCGACGCCAAACTGGCCGCGTACGCGTAGAGCGTCCTGAACCACCCGAAAGAACCCATCAGACCGACGCCATGTTCCGGACGTCCAAGGAGGCCTCACTACTCCTCGTAGGTCCCCTTGGACTCTCACAGATGCAGAAAAGGCCGCTTTCGCAGGGCGGCCGTTTCAGAAATCTTGGAGTCGAACGGTTCACTTATCGTTGCTGAGGAGGTAGTTGCCTCTTCTGGTCGCTACCATTTTGGTGGGTAGGTGAGGTCCGGGTCCAGGAATTGACGGCACATCGGGCTGGCACATTGTCTCCGCGCGTTCGATCGCTAATTTGTAGAGATGAGGATATTTTTTGCGGAGATACTCCCTTTTTTTACGGATGTCATCGCCGTCGAGGCTATCCTGTTCCGACACCGTATCTATAGTCTGAAGCAGTTCAGCCAGGTGCTGGTCGTTCGTACCTTTCGTTTTTCGCTTCACAAACTCGGACGCCGTAATAAGCAATTGAATTGAAAAGTTTTTGGATTTGTATCCCGTTTTTCCTTGCAAGGCCGCCAGTCCACCAAGTCGAGCTGAGAGGGACTGGAGTCGTTCAGGAAGGTCTTCGTAAGCACTCAAGAACGGCTTCAACATTTCGGCACATGATCCCTTAAATACTTCGCGGTCGAGACGGGATGCAATTGCGGCAGACTTTTTAGCGAGTTTTTCTATTTCTTCCCAAGGATCCTCGGGTGAACTCTTCGAGCTTCTTTCTTAGAGGCTGAGCAGAGTCCATAGCGATTCCCTATCTCGATCGTTGAGCTTCGCCAGAGGATTTCGCGGACCAATGCCGGCAAGAGCTCTCCTTACTCTGATCCCAACACCAAAAGCCATACTCCTCCGTCAAGGAGACAGGTTACTCACCAGTTGTTTCCATTGAAACATGGCGTTCAGGTCTTAGTGTGGCCAAAGACGTTCATGGAGGAACCACGTGGCAAGCATAATTCTTAGACTTCCAGCAGTAAAGGCCTGCACCGGTCTTTCACGCAGCAATATCTATCTACGCATGACGCAGGGAACTTTTCCCAAACCCGTATCGCTAGGGGCTCGCGCAGTTGGCTGGCGACAAAGCGAAGTCGATGACTGGCTAGCCGCCTTGGATTTCAAGTCCAGCGGACAAGCGACTGCTCCCCTGAGTTCCGATCTAGTCCGCGGACGCCTGGTGGGTTCATGAGCTGCTGCGCAGTACGCCTGGTCTTTGATGTGCCGGGGCTATCGGTATGGGAGTTTGCCGTCCTGTGCGCCATCGCACGCACCGTAGACAATAAGGACTTCCGTGGCAACCCCTCGGTTGAAACCATCGCACAGTACTCCCACATAAGCCTCAGACAGGTACAACGGACGCTAGCTTTGCTAGTCGAGCGCGGACTCATCAGCCGCACGACACAGGGCCACGGAAAGGGATGCAAGAACGTATTTCAGGTCGAGCTTGACACTCTCCGCTCTCTCATAAAGAAGGATGCCCAGCAGTCACCTATGTTGCAGCCATACGAGGATCTAGACAACCCTAAAATGGGTGACCGCCAGACACCCACAGCAGTCGGCATAGATGAGACATTAGCACCCCAAAAAAGTACCCGTGATGGGTCGCTAAAAGGAAAGAGTTCGGCTGCGATAGCTAAGGCGGCCGCCAAGGTGGTTGCTAATAGAATTTCTCTCGCGGTAAACCCCGAATCGAGCAGAGGCCTTAGCGAGTGGGCACAGCGGATTGCGGTGGCCTATCCCAAAAACCCGATCAAGCACGTTGGCCCCACGGAAATTCCCCCCCGCGACCTGCAGGCCTTGGTTGCCGCGATCTTGCTGGAGGCGGCCATCGGCGACATGACCCAGGCGGAGGCGGCCGAGATGCTTCTGCTCAAGGTCGGGGAGCTCGCAGCAGTGGTTCTACGCGACCAGTGGCACTTGCTCGATCCGGTATCGACCTACTTCGCGGAGTTTCATTACCGCCGCGACCCACAGACATTCATTCGCAGCAAAGTATCCATAGGAGACTCAAATGGAAAACAACAACGACGTGGCGGCAACGATGCCGCTATTCGAAAGTTCTTGGAAAGCTTTGAGCGCGTTCCCACAACGAGTGACGGGCGCGAAAGCGCACCAGCCGGAAGCCTCGGCAGCGGGGTGCGACAAGGCGGGGGAGTACAGATCCGTCCGGTCCCAGTCGGCCCTACGGGCGTCCAGTGGCCGCGACGTTTGCGATATTGACAATTTTTTTCAACGCCCATCTTCACAACCAACTCAGGGCGCACAATCCGGCCGCACCCTTCCAACCGAGGAGCTGTTGACCTATATGAAAGCGTTGGGGTCCGCAAGGGATCGGCTGGAAGCCCGCGCCAAACGGCTAGAGGCTAGAGCCGGAGTACTAAATGACAGGATGAAGGATGTTCTCGACCTAATCATCCGGTGCGAATCGGCTAATTGTCTTTCCCCTGATGAAGTGAAACCTTCTTTTTCACCTTTCCCGGCGGAGCAAAGCCGGACGGGAGGCTCTCAATGACCCGCCGACTCAATCACCGCCCTGGAGCAGTGACTGCCAAGGCGGTAGAGGATCCACGACAGGGCTGGCTCTTTCCAAAGGAAGAGCTGCTTAGCCACGGGGTAATCGTGAAAAACTACGGCGATTCTCGTTTTGATCAGGACGTCACTCTTCTTTGCATCCAGAGAACGGAGGTTGACCGATGAAGCGGCCCGCCTACCAGTTTTATCCGGGCGACTGGCTCAATGACACCGGCCTCCGCGCGTGCAGTCTTGCCGCGCGCGGGCTCTGGATAGACATGAACTGTATCTTGCACCAAGGTCACCCGTATGGTTATCTCACATGGTCCGCCAAGGATATGGATGAGGACGTCCTTCGTCCAATCCCTAACGGCGTCCTCGCCCGCCTCGTCGGATCAACCGAAGACGAGGTTGTCGCGCTCTTAGCAGAACTTGAAGATGCCGGCGTATTTAGCCGGACAGCCGACGGCGTCATTTATTCGCGCCGCATGGTGCGCGACGAGAACGCTCGTGAAAGCCGCGCCGCTGGCGGCCATAAGAGCCTCGAAAACCCAAACGTGCCCCGCCCGAAGGGGAACCGTACACCGGGAAGGATACCTTTACCGGCGTCCTCGACCGGGTCGTCAGAATCATCAGTCGAGACGTCCTTCGGGGGATCCCCTTCATCTTCATCTTCTTCTTCATCTTCAGAAGAAGTGACGGACGCTTCCGTTGCCGGAAGGGCTCTTGCAGAACAGCTCGGCGTCCCCAACCTTCACTTCCAGGAACAGCTAACCCGGCAACTGAGGATGGAGGCAACTCGCACGGGCGAGACGCTTCAACAAACCGTAGAGCGCATGGTTGGACAGTGGAAACGGTACAACGGCGCACGCTCGCAGCTAAACTTTCCCGTCTCGTCGGCCCAAAGATTCTTCGAGTCCGGCACATGGCAGGACGAGGCTCTGTGGCCTTGGAAGGAGGGTCAGCAGCCGACCAACACCAACCCAGATCGCTACTTTAGAGGAGGAGCATCCGATGTATGACTCAGCCGTACCTTCTGAGAAGGCGATTCTGGGCTCGATCCTATTGAGCGGCGATCTCGCGTATCAGCGTTGCACCCGATTACGCACAGAGATGCTATCCCTGGAATCTCACCGCAGGATCTACGACGTCATGGTGGAAATACTGACCACGGGGTCCGACGTTGACTATCTGATACTGCGCCACGCCCTCGAACAGAAGAAGTGGTTGGAAGCCGTGGGCGGAATCGGTTACATCTCGGACCTGGGATCTGATCTTCCTCGCCACTTCGACCCCTCTGCCCACATCGACATTGTGATTGATGCTTGGAAACTCCGTCAGGTCAGGCGCATTTGCCAGACAATTTCGAGCCGTGCCGACGACGGCGTCGAGACCGCCGGCGAGCTTCTGAATGCGATGCAGGCGCAGGTGATGGATCTACTTGTCGAGGCTGACAGTCGTGATCAACCTCTGGTATTGCATTACTCCATACCCGAGTTGAATAAGCTGCTGCAACAGGCGGCGTTCCCGCCTACTAAGCTCGTGGGTATGAGTTACGGGATACCGAAGCTGGACGAATTCACTGACGGAATGAGGAACGGACAGGTAACGGTCGTCGGAGCGAGGTCAGGCGTAGGAAAGTCGTCCATCATGCTGCAAGCTGCCCATGTGAACTGCCGGAAGGGAATCCCGGTCCACATATTCTCCCTCGAAATGACCAAGGAACAATGCCTTCGACGCTTATGGGCAATTGAGTCCGGCGTCCCCTTCAATAGGGTAAATAAGCCAGCGCTGGCATCGGCGAGGGAGCTCGAGTCCATCAAGGTAGCTGCGCAGCGGGTCGCCGAATGGCCTCTGCGCATTCACGACAAGGCGGAACTCGATCTTAACCAGATGACAGCGTTGGCCCGCGTTTCCATCCGGCGGCACGGCACAAAGTTATTCTGCATCGACTATGCCCAGAATGTTGAAGCCGATGGTCGCGATGAGCGCACCAAAGTGGCAAGAGTGTCGAAGACGCTGACGAAGTTGGCGAAGGACGAGGGCGCACATATGATGCTCCTTAGCCAACTTCGCAAACCGCCCTCTGAGATGTACGGCAAGCCACCCCACGTCGGTGATCTCCGCTAAACAGGACAGATAGAAAACGATGCCCACGTCATTCTCTTGTTGCACCGGCGGTGGGAGGAGCAATGCGCCAATGTAGCAACCGATGGAGAAATCATCGTTCCCAAGCAGCGCGAAGGCAGAACGGGCGCAATTCAAGTTACCCTCGATAGGGGCAGCCTCACCTTCCGCTAGTACTAGAGCCTCCACCAACGGTAAGCCGCGGGTTGTCCATCTCCCCGGCGTCCAAACCTCTGTCTCAACGTGAAGTGAACAAGAGATTGAAAGCCAGTGCAGAACAGGAGGCTCGCGACATCTCGGCCATGTCCAACGGAACGAAGGAGATCGTTCTAGCTAACGAGCGTCCAAGCATCTTCCCGCGCCGCTCTGAACATCCGGTTCTTCCCACCCCCCGCTATCCTCCGCGAGTTCGCTTCCCGAGTACCCGTGGTTGACCCCATCGCGGCAGAGGCGAAGGACGAGCTCCTGAAACTCTTCGCGGCGATGCGTGGACCCATGGTCCGACACTCAAACCGATCCTTGGCCGGATACTTTACGGCACCGAGGACGACCCGAAGGATGCGAATGGTGAACGCATCCATGCGCCAATTCGGGCTGAAAGTACGCATTTTCCCTTAGCTAGGAGGCCCGAGGCGGCGCTGGTGAGGCTTGGCTGGGGGGATAAGGACGGCAGGAATCGCCCTGATTGCCGAGCATCCGGCGTTGAAGCGCAAGCGCCAGGACGACGACGAGCAGTACCGGCAGAACCAGCTTCGCGCCTCCGACGAGATCCTGAGGCGTTGGACCGACGCCTACAGGGAGGCGCCATGATGCGCCTAGGAAGGCTGATCCCGCGTTCTTTCTCTCGAATGCTCCGCCGAAAGGTCGGCTGTCCAGGGCCGCCGCATTTTAAACGGCGGTCTTGCAAGAGATTCTTCGTGAATTCGCTAATGAGTCTGGCGCTTACACCAGCCGCCTGAGTGCCCGATCACACCGGGGGTCTTAAGCCACGGTTCCGCACGAGCGGTGGCACTTTCTCAACCGGTGATGGCTTACTTCGCGGAGTTTGAGTACCGCCGCGACCCAACGACGTATCTATGCAGCACCCGCGCCGGAGGAGGCGCAAGCAATGGCAAAAGACAAGGCACCGAAGGCAACGCAGACGTTGTTCGGGAGTTTTTTGGCAGAACAGGCCGCATCAGGAGGCCGTCACGCTCTCATTTGGTGGAGGCCTCGCATCTGACAGCTCTATCTATGTCTTTGCGGTGTTCTTCAGATAAACGGAGTAACGCTCATCTATGACCTTGTAGAGAGGGACCAAGGTATACGACGTGCCGACTCCTTTGGTTTTGAAGACCAACGGATACCTGCGATCCCCCTCCGTCTTCTCAAGCCAGGTGTCACCGCCATTGACCTCGGGCATCTGTATGTTGACGTCGCGTCCTCTTGGAACCGATCCGCCATAGATCATCGAGGTCGTCAGCCCGTCATAACCCATGCGGGCAGCGAGCACCAGCGGACCGTACATGGCCGCCTGCACCAGCTTGTTGTCCGGCGCGGGAGCGATGTGCAACGACATCGGCATTTCAATCTCCACCACGTCGCCGCTAACCCAGGCACGATCCAGATCCAGATAAGAAGACGGGGTAGCCGTCATCTGCTGTATCTTCCCGTTGATCTTGACCGTGACGCCGTTCGTGGCCCAGTACGGAACCCGGACTTTGAGCGTCGTCTTCTGCTTCGGAGTGCTGTCGATGGTGAGCGTCGTCGTCTGTTCCTCTGGGAACTTCGTCTTCTGGCTCAAGCGCAGGCCGCGCTCTTTCCAGTTCAATTCAGAAGCGACGAATAGATTGACGTACAGCGCATCGTTGTTGTGGAAGTAGATCGAGTCGGTCAGCTTTGCATACTCTTCCGATCCCGTTCCGGTGCAGCACCAGAACGCATCGAAAGGAGTTCCAAACGTCTTGTAAAGACCCGGTTTCAACGAGACGTAGTACATCAACATTCCAAAGCGGTCCTGCGTACCCAGGCGGACGTTGTACAGCAATCGTTCGTAGTAATCGAAGAACTTCGCGTCCGGATTCTGCTCGAAGAGATGACGCGTCAGCTTCATCATGTTGTAGCTGCAGCAGCACTCCTCCGCCGCCCCACCCAACTCGGAAGCGATCGCGTCCGGGGCATGCCATACTTCACCATTGCTTGTGCCGCCGGTGACGTAGATGTGGTCGGAGACAACCTCTTTCCAGAAGTATTGACTGATGTTTTGGTAACGCGCGTCTCCCGTCAGCTCGTAGCCGCGTGCCGCGCCGATCACCTTGGGAATATTTGTATTCGCATGGACGTGGTCCAACTTATCTTCATGGGCATCCAGCGTGTCAAAAAACTTCTTGTGCTCGAAGCGGTAGGCGAGGTCCATGTACTTCGGGTTGCCGGTAATTCCATAAAGATTAAATGCCGATTCGTTCATGCCGCCATGCTCGATTGACCCAAGAACGTTCTGCCATTGATCGGAAGTGAAAGACTTGCTGTAGGCATCGGCCCAGTCCGCCATACGCGTCGCGACCACCAGGGCCTGCTGGTTCCCGGTCAACTGATACATGTCGATAAAACCAGCGAGTATCTTGTGATACGTGTAGAACGGTGCCCATACCCTTGGACGCTGTTGAGCTCCGACCGGTCGTGGAGTTCCAGGAGGTGGCGGGGGCGTGTCGTAAAGGCGAAGATTGTCATACGCCTTCGTGTCGTAGGCACCCATATAACCGTCCTTTTGCTGGCACGCAGCCAGGATCGTCACCAACTCATTGGCCTTGGTGAGAATTTCCGTGTCGCCTGTGCTTGCGTATAGCAGTGCGCAGGCGCTCAGGTAGTGCCCTACGTAGTGACCGCGCAGAAGACCGGTCGGCTCTTCCCAGCCGCCTAACGGGGTTGCGTCGGTGGGAATACCGGCAGTCACGCGAAAGTTATAGGCCAGCCGATCGTTGGGCAGAGAGTACAAATAGGCGCGGTTGATCTCCATTGCATCCATGAAGAGACCAGGCTTCAAACGGACCTCTTCCATGGGAAACGGCTGCGCCTTTGGCTGCACTTTATCCGCCAAGGGATGGACAGCAACGGCTGCACCCTCGCCTTTGCGTGCCGACGCTTGAGACGATTGAGAAAGCAGCGTAGTCCCGCCAACAGCGGCAATACCAGATAGAAAACCCCGGCGTGTGAAGCTATGGTGACTCATTGTTCTCTCCTGCGTTTTCTCGCGGTGGTCAACATGATTGGGACGGGCAGGCCGGCTGGTCGAGAGCCGGAGCAAGCTAAAAATACAATTTTGCGTTCAATATGTCCAGTGAACAGGTGGCATTTCTCAACAGAAAACCTTTGCTGGCTCTTCAATGCCGGTCCATGCTTCTCGCTTGATCAACCAGAAGTGCGATTCTAGTGAAGTATTAAATGTTCAAAAACGTATACAATTATTGCGCTCAGTATCAGCATGCATGTGACTAAATCAAAGGCGGATCCATAGTGCGCTCAAACACAACCTTCTCTCTCTTTGCTTTGCTCCTCTTCTCGTATCTACCGACGTTTGCCGCGACTCCAGCCGCGCTTACGCCTCCTATGGGTTGGAACAGCTGGAACCACTTTGGGCATCGCGTCACCGATCAGACGATCCGAGATACCGCGGATGTGATGGTTGCATCCGGCATGCGCGATGCAGGCTACATTTACGTCAACATCGACGACACCTGGGAAGGTACGCGCGATGCCGAAGGTCATATTCATCCGAATGAAAAATTTCCCGACATGAAAGCCCTGGCCGATTACGTCCACGGCAAAGGCTTGAAGCTCGGTATCTACTCGTCGCCCGGAGCGAAGACCTGTGCAGGCTTCGAAGGCAGTCTCGGCCATGAGGAGATGGACGCGCAGGACTATGCCAAATGGGGGATCGATTATCTAAAGTACGATCTCTGCAGCTACACGAAGGAATTACGCGAGCAGGCTGGAACCGATCCTGAAAAATCAGCTGCCGTCATGCTGCAGGTTTATACCAAGATGCACGATGCTCTGGCCGCAACGGGCCGTCCTATTGTTCTGAGCATGTGTCAGTACGGTTGGCAGGCAGTATGGCGTTGGGGAGCAAAGGCCGGTGGCAATCTCTGGCGTACGACAGGCGATATTCAGGACAACTACATGTCGATGGCGAATATCGGATTCTCGCAGGCTGGTCTGAGTCCCTTCGCCGGGCCCGGGCACTGGAACGACCCCGACATGCTTGAGATAGGCAACGGTGGTATGAAGCCCATGGAGTATCGAACGCATATGAGCTTGTGGGCGATGCTCGCCGCGCCGCTGCTCGCCGGGAACGATCTTTCGATCATGACCGACGAGACAAAGAGCATTTTGCTGAACAAGGAAGTCATTGCTATCGATCAGGACAAGGCCGGCCACCAGGGCGATCGCGTTATGACTGAAGGGCCGTTGGAGGTATGGATGAAACCACTCGCCGACGGAAGCAAAGCGATCGCAATCTTCAACCGTTGGACGATGCCTCTTACGATCGATGTTCCTCTTGCGAAGTTCGGCTTCCGCAACGCCCCCGTCAGCCTCCACGACGTGTGGGAGCATCAGGACCTTCCCGCAGCCCGCGAGACATATCATGCTGAAGTTCCACCGCATGGCGTTGTGATGTTGCGTGCCACTCAGCGATAACCCTTACTCAGCCGCGCCGGAGAAACCTGATCGTGCCTCATTTTCACGGAACCATACCAACACTCTTTAACCGCGTGAGATTTTTCGGGTACAGTGCTTTCACACTTACATTGTGCGTGGCCAGCGCATTCGCACAACAGGGACGGCCACCACAATTGCAGCCCGGGCCGATGCTCGACCAAGGAACAGTCGCCCTTCAGGCACCGCAGTTGAAGGAATTGAACCTGACGTTGGTCAGGTCCTCGCAGACGGTTGCTTCGCTTAAGGCGACTGCTGCGCCGGACATGGACTACACACCCGGCGACCGCCTGAAGGAACGGTCGGCCGATAGTTTTTACCACCTCGGCGACCTTGATCTCCGATTGCGAAGCGAAGGCGAGAAAGACTGGAAGGACTTCTCGACTGCGTACGCGCGTCAGCCAGTCAAGGTCATCTCTGCCGGAGGAGAAAAGTTCTCCGCAGACCTTGCGCCCACGCTGCCTGCGGCCATACCTCTTACTGTTACCCGCACCTGGTCTGTCCAGAACGGCGAACTCTCTGTGAGCTTCCTGCTGACCAACCGGACGGACAAACCCGTTCACATCGGCGGCCTCGGAATTCCTCTCGTCTTCAACAACATCATGAACGGCAAGAAGCTCGATCAGGCATACGCTGAGTGCAGCTTCTACGATCCGTACATCGGGGAAGATGCTGGATACGTGCAGGTCGTTCATCTCAACGGAGTGGGTCCGGTTTTGCTTGTTGTTCCGGAGGGCCACACTCGTTTTGAAGCCTATAAACCCATCCTTGACCGTCGTGATCGAGCGACGGGCAAAGGGTTGCTGCTCAATGACCCCACGCCGCGCGGCACAACCTTCGAAGGCTCTTATGATTGGATCGTTCACTCGCTTGGCTTTGAAAGCGATTGGAAGGGTGTTGAGGAGTGGAATCCAGCCACCGAAGCCGTTCTGCAGCCAGGCAAGAGTTTAGCTTACGGTCTTCGATTTTTCATCGCACCGTCGGTTCGGCAGATTGAGTCAACTCTCACCGCTCATCGCCGACCTGTTGCCTTTGGAGTTCCCGGTTTTATCTTGCCGACCGACATGCAGGGGCATCTTTTTCTTCGCTACAACTCCGTCGTTCGCACTATCGTTAGCGAGCCTACAGGCGCGGTCTCTATTAAGGATGACGGGCGTCGCGGTGATTGGCACGCGTATCTGTTGCAGGCGGAGAAATGGGGGCGCTTCCGCCTTCTGATCACCTACGCTGACGGAACAACTCAGTCCATCGGCTATCGCAATATCAAATCTGAGGTTCAGGCCGTCGCCGACATGGGCCACTTCCTCTATCACGAGCAGTGGTTTGACGATCCCGCCGACCCATTTCATCGCGCGCCTGGCGTTATCAGCTATGACAACGACACCGGCAAACAGGTTCGCCAGGATCCTCGCGTCTGGATCGCCGGCCTCAGCGACGAGGCCGGTGCAGGCTCATGGCTCGCTGGCGCCATCAAGCAATTCGGTGTACCGGATCGCGAAGAGGTAGCCAAACTGGAGAGCTTCGTCGATGGCGTTCTATGGGGACATCTGCAGGAGAGCTCTGGTGAACATAGATACGGCGTCCACAAAAGCCTCTTCTACTATCAGCCCGACGCAATGCCGTCCAATTTCTACGACCCCAACATCAACTGGAAGAGTTGGACAAGCTGGGATATCAAAGGTGCAACCGATCTCGGCCGTTCCTACAATTATTCTCATGTTGTCGCTGCCTACTGGTCGCTCTATCGTCTCGCGCGCAACTCACAGGGACTCGTCACCAAACATCCGTGGCAGTGGTATCTCGATCAGGCCTACGAGACCACGCTCGCCATGCGCACCCAGGCCCCTTATTACACGCGCTACGGCCAGATGGAGGGCACCGTCTTCCTGCGTCTGCTCGAAGATCTGAAGAGCGAGGGCCGCACCGAACAGGCTGCGAAGCTCGAAGCACTGATGCGTCTTCGCGCAGACCTATGGAAGAGCGAGGCCTATCCCTTCGGCAGCGAGATGCCATGGGACTCCACCGGCCAGGAAGAGGTCTACAACTGGACACGTTACTTCGGCTACAACGACAAAGCGGACGTCACCCTCAATGCCATCCTCGCCTACGATCCGGTCATTCCCAGCTGGGGTTACAACGGCAGCGCACGCCGTTACTGGGACTTCATCTATGGCGGCAAGCTGCAACGCCTCGAGCGTCAGCTTCATCATTACGGCTCCGGCCTCAATGCCATCCCCCTGCTCACCGAGTACCGCGCTCACCCAACCGATCTGTATCTCCTGCGCGCCGGCTACGGTGGTGTCATGGGGCCGCTTACTAATATCGACGAAAAAGGCTTCGCGTCAGCGGCGTTTCATTCCTTCCCGGACAAGATGGCCTTCGATGGGTACACAGGCGACTACGGCCCGAACTTCCTCGGACACGCACTCAACACCGCCACGTACCTCACACATGACGACGAGCTCGGCTGGCTCTGTTTCGGCGGCAACGTCAAGGACGATCACGGCGCCATCACCTTCACGACGCTTGACTCTTTTCGTAATCGCGTCTTCATCGCGCCACTCGGTCTATGGCTAACGCTCGACGCTGGCCACTTCAGCAGCGTTGACTACGACCCCAAACACAAGACCGTCCGCCTGCATCTCGCAGCGCAGAGCGATGGCGTAACGGTTGCGAGACTACGCATCGAACAAACAGCCAATCTACCCGGAGCCCTGCGCTACCAGGCCCCAACCTCGTGGAAGACCGATGCCGGAGCCTACGTTTTTCCACTCCAGGCAACTGAAACCACAGCAGTGCTCGAAGCCAAATAGGCCAACCAGATTTACAACACAAAAAAAGGGCAGCAGAAATTGTCTGTGGCCCTTATTTCCGCAACCCGACATCACAATCTAACCGTCAGAACCTGCAATCCAGCCGTTCCTGCTGCCGCAGTCTTCAGCATTGGCCTTCTCGAAATGCCTTCGGTCATTAAGTGGCCTTCCCTTCGCCTTACAACTCGTGCCCTGACTTCAACGTACATGCATACTAGAATGTATACAATACAAAATATTTCGTGGTATAAGCAGACGACCGCATGAGAACTATTCCTGCGCATCGCTCATTCACAAGAAACAGTCCAACTCAATCCGAACAACATTTAGATCGTCGAGGAGTAGCTGATGGACAGACGCCGCTTTATACAAAGTATGGCAATCGCCACTGCCGGAATAGACAACCTGCAGTCCTTTGCCGGCCAAAAAGCCACTGAATCGAAGACTGCCGTATCCAGGGTCTCTTCATCAAGCCTCCTTGCCGCCACAAATATAGACATCGAAGGTCACACGCTTCTCTGCACCTTCAAGCATGGCCCGCAGACATGGAAGGTCTATGAAGACCTCCGCAACCGCGACGGCGCTATTTCGTTTGTCTCCTCTGCCGGCAACGGTCGAGTTCTAACCCGCAACGCGGAGGCCAACTTCGCCGATGCAGACCCCCCTTACCTCGGCCTGAATATAAAAGACATTGGCATGTCCGGTCCCGATCTTCTCGCCGATCGTCTCCTCCAGCACGGTGGCGACCCCGATCCGGAACAAGTCCGCGCCGCCGCGCCACCCATGGGCTCTGCCCGCGACAATCGCCCCGGCGCTCGCCCCTCCTGGAACACCTTCGTCGGAACCCGGGAATGCTCTGACACCATGCCCGTCTATCCCAGCGGCAACACGCGGACCTACCATCCTGTCCAATCTTTTCCGGACCTCACTCCGGAGAGTGCTGCGAACCGCTTCGAAGGTCTCGTGGGCGCGTACATACCTGCAGTCCGTAAAATCATGCCCGCTTCGCCTACGTCGTACCGCGAAATCATCGTTTTCGGAGATGTCCTTGCCAAAGACAGGTTCATTGTTCAGACATGGCATCGGACCTGCCACATCGAGAACGGAAAGATCGTGAAGGTCGAGTACGGCTACAGCTACCCGCCCTATCCTCCGCGCCGCAAAGACCCCGCGCCTGAAGCCTTCTATCGCGGCCTGCTCGAATTCACCATCTACTGGGAAAAACAGATGCACGACGTCGCTCCAGCTACCCTCCCGCAAAAAGTCTGGATGGATATGACGAAGTACGCCTTCGTCAAAGAGCAGATGGTTCGCCCAGGGGGCGTCTATCCCAAGTATGGCGCGGTCGATCGCGACTACTACGGTCCCGAGTATGACGGATTTCAGGATATCTTCACCAGCTCTTTCTACGCCAATATGGAGTGGGGCCGTTTCGAGATGGCCCACGACGTCTTCGACAACTACTTCTCCGACTTCGTCGACGACAAAGGCATGATCAACATGCGCGGAGCTGAGACCGCACAGTTCGGCCTCACTCTTTCTCTCATCGCGAAGTACTTTCACTACACCCAGGACCGCACTCTCGTCCTCAAGCACCGCGAAAAGATCGAAGCCACCGCCGCCGTCCTCACCGAGCTTCACGACGAAAGCCGTAGCCTCGCGCCCGACGTGCCAGGCTACGGTCTCATCCATGGATGGAACGAATCTGACGCCTGCCTCGCACCGAAGCCCATGACCTGGTGGCAGCCCTACTACGCCAACAGCGCCTTCGCCATCCGCGGTCTCCGCGACATTGCCCCAGTTTGGAAAAGTCTTGCGGCTGCTAACCCAGCAATGGCTAAGACAGCCGCAGATTGGACGAGACATAGCGCCCAGCTCTCGGACACTCTGGTCGCAAGTATTCGGAAGAATATTCGACACGATATGAGTCCGCCGTATATCGGTCCTTTGCCCGGCGCAAAGCTCACTGTACGCGAGTCCATGGAAGCAGAGCATCCCAGCCCTCAGCAGTGGTCACATCGGGCTTACGCGGAACTCGTCCATGCTGATGTGTTACCCCCTGACCTAGCTAACCTTGTCATCGACTGCATGAGGGCTTATGGAACAACAACCATCGGTGTTGTAGCCAACGTAGGCAGAGCAAATCCGAATGGCCGCGCCATCCTTGGCTTCATCTCCTACGGCTATGCTCAAATGCTGCTTCGCCTTGATCGTATTGAAGAGTATCTGCTCTTCCTTTACGCGCATCGCTTTCACGATCACACACGCGGTAGCTGGACGGCGGGCGAAGTCGCAGGTATTACCGGGGGTACTGCGCTCTTCTGCATTCCCGCGCAGCTAACCATTCCTCTGCTTGTGCGCTGGATGTTGGTATTCGAAGATTCCGATGCGGACCGTCTCTATTTAGGGAAAGCGCTACCGCGCGATTGGGTAACTTCTGGTCAACAGATTGCGATCGACGCTGCGCCGACCCGTTGGGGAAAGGCCGACTATCGGCTTACTACGAACAGCGCCGATCAACTTCTTGCTACGGTAACCCTGCATGGCAATAAAGCAGCCCCCGAAGAGATCCACGTAAAATTCCGCGTTGGAGCTGGGAGATCGATTCAAAGCTTTATCGCAAACGGAAAGTCTGTCGAGGTAAGTGGCGCTTACAAGGACACTGCAGTTATTAAGACTGCCGGAGTGAAATATTTTGAAGTCGTAGCGAATCATAGCTGAGGCCGGGGTGTTTCAGGAATCCTAAGGCCTCACAAAAAACCAAGCATAAGGAGTCTCGTGCGTGGTCAGTAGGTGGTCTGATTGAGGACTGGAACAGGGATTGTTTAAGCTTTCAAGCAAACCACTACCCATCAGGTACAGAATCAGCGTTACAGTGCTATTTAGTTCTTAGCACTGTAACGCTGTGTTTTATTTCCTAGAAGATAAAGTTCGCACGAAGTTCAATCGTACGAGGAGCATTTGTTACGCCTGCGCTTGAGAACGATGTGCTCTGAACGCTACCAGTTGTTGATCCGAACGTATTCCCGAAGACCGGGTGATTCCATACATTGATGAATTCACCCTGCAGGTTGAAGCTCAGTCGCTCCTTGATCGGAATTAACTTCGTCAGCGCAAGGTTCTGCGCGAACGCAGTCGGTCCATGGAGGAAGAGAATGTTTCCGATCGTTCCTGGAGTAGTGTTCGGCGCGAGGTAGGAGTAGTTTGCCGTTCCGCCCGTCGACGTCGACAGATACTTAGGATCGATCAAGTTCGCTGTAGTCCGTCCCGGGACACGATGCACGCCAACCGCAGCCTGCAGTTGGCTGGGGGTTACTCCATTAAGGGTGACGCCTCCATCAGCTGAAGCGTTGAAAGTTGCGTACCCGCCTGTCACACGGAAAGGAGCGCCAGTCTGGTAAGTGATGACAGTTCCAACCGAGAAGCCGCCGACAAGGCGATTCATCATGTTACCGTTGCTCAGGAACGCCTTTCCTTTTCCGAAGGGAAGGTCATACGTGCCATACGCATGCGTGACCTGCCGGATGTCGAATGAAGATGGCGTATAGGACAAACGGAGGTTACGGAGCGTGTAAAGAGCACCCGAAGATGCGGTGTA
Organism: uncultured Acidobacteriaceae bacterium; assembly: GCA_963815485.1. GTDB lineage: Bacteria > Acidobacteriota > Terriglobia > Terriglobales > Acidobacteriaceae > Edaphobacter. Next base: position 461,009 of record CAWFGQ010000001.1, read on the forward strand.
GTCGCCGCTGGCGGCCCCAAGGCCGAGCGTTTTGCTCCAGACGTAGTTCAGATCGCCTTGCAGACCATGCCAATTCGCTTGACGGAGCTCGACCTGAAGAGCGTTGTAGTTCGAGTAGCCGGCGTCTGTCATCCAGTTCGTGCCTGCACCTGCCTGATACGGGTTTGCCTGGAAGAAGTTGATTGGATATCCGGCGCCTGCTCCGGCGAACCCTCCGGTTGCAGCGCACGGTGCGAAGTTCGTACCCACGAGATGGCAGAAGTAGGAAGGGGTACTGTTATTGTTGCCGGCGAGTTGATTGGCAAATGTTCCAACCTGACCGTTAACCAGATAGTTGATGAACTGCGTCGCCGAGAAGTTTGCGGTTCCGGCGCCACCAAAGGCTGCATCCATAATCGGCGTCTTGTTGGCGGATCCAGCGTCCGAGAATGTTTTACCGCCACCGAGTGCCAGGTTCGCCTGTGCTTTTTTGAACTCAGCAAGGAATCCGTTCTCGAAGATATTGGTCTCGTTCGGATTGATCTGCATCCATTGGTGCACGGTTCGGTTGCCGTTGTAGCGGACTTCGAGGACTCGCGCCCGTCCTAGCTCACGCTGAATCGAGAGGTTCCACGACTCCGAGTAGGGTTGCCGGATATTCGGATCCATACCGCTGATGGGCGTGCTGGTGCCGCCCACCCAGGTGAACTGCGACTGCGGCGCCGTAGCCTGATAGACGGCTGGGCTAAGAGAGAAAGGCGGGAGAGCCGCTCCGAGAGAGAGGCTACCGGGTGCAAAGGTTCCCGGCTGTCCAGAGGTGTTCGCCGTAAGATTGAACTTTTGATAGAAGAAGCTTCCGTAGTCGGAGGCCTCATCCCAGAAGAACTGGTAGGGCTCGGTAAAGTTTCGAAGACCGAAGCCAGCCCGGATGACGGTCGAGCTGCGACCCAGCATCTTACTCAGGAATCCATCGCCGTCCATCCTTGGATTCCAGGCTAGCCCGAACTGAGGTTGCGGGCTCTTGTACCAGCCGTGATAGGGATTCGGATTAAGACCAAGCACAGGGTTTGCTACGCCGTTCTGTGTGCCTGGCTGGAAAAGTTGTCCCACCGCCGTTGGCCCATAGACATTCGCTTGATTTGCCGAGTGGTACGCGCTCGATACGTCGTGCGTAGCTGTGGTGAAGTCCCAACGCATACCGTAGTTCAAGGTAAGGGTTGGGAAGACCTTCCAGGAATCCTGGAACCAGACACCGGTTGCAAGGGCAAGTTCATCGAGATCGTATCCCGAGTGGCCGTGATCGTAGGTGCCGGTATGCGGATTGTAGGCGTAGCTTCCGTTGACGTTTTGCAGGCGGCCAGTAAGTACGGCATAGAGCTGCTCGGCCTCCGACTGATTGGTCGAGTTTGCCGCAGGCATTGTGGGAGTGCTGCCGCTGATCGTAAATGCGTTGACCACAGGGTCGCCCGAGGATATTCCGAGGGGCTCAATGTTGAACCCTACCGGAGGATTGTAGTAGTGATCCTGCTCCCGATAACCCTGGAAGCCGAAGTTGAAGGTGTGAGCAGCGTGCTGGTAGGTCACGTTGTCGGAGAGGCTGAAGAGCGGATAGAACTGACCAGTTGGCAAGGCAGGATTTGCGCCGGACATGTTGCCGTTTCCGCCAGTAAACTGCCACGGAATAACATCGTGGGTCTCCCAGTACTTAGCGGTGCCACTGACGAACTGTGTGTAGTCATACAAGAAGCTGAATTTGAACTGATTCACTACCTTTGGCGAGATGATGTAGTCCAAGCCATAGTTCGTCTGGTAGTTTCTGAAGAAATAGTTCCCGTTCTGATTGCTAAAGCCAGCTCCCGGGAATGGCTGCGGGTAGGCGCCGATACTTGTCTCCTGTGTATAGAGGAAGGAGAGATACATTCGGACCTTGTCCTTGAGGTTGTAGTCAATTCGGCCTACAGGATAGTAGTAGTTGATGCCGCCAGGCGCCGAATACGTCAGAAGCTGGAGGGCCGGATCAGCCAGATTGGTCAGGCCCTGTCCGTTGACCGCCTTGTTAATATCCGATTGTTGTGAAGCAATCGTCGAGTTGACGGTGCCCGGCAAGGCCGGATTGTAGTTTTGGGCTAACTGAAAGACATTGACTGTGTGAACCGCCTTGTCGGTACCTACGTAGGAGAAGTTTCCTTGCTGTGCTGCTGTGGAGAAGACGTTGTTGGTGGCAACGATGGTTCCCGGCTGCCGCGATGCCGCGAAGGTTCCGAAGAAAAACAGCTTGTCGCGAAGAATTGGGCCGCCGACACTCGCGCCAAAGTCATTCAAAATCAGCTTTGGCCTGCGGAGACCGGAGGCGTTGTTGGCATAAGAGTTTGCATTGAGTCCACTATTGCGGAAGTCGTCGTAGACGCGTCCATGAAACTGATTGCTGCCACGGCGCGAGATGAAGTTCAATTGCGTGCTTGCTTGTCCAAATCCATTGCCGAGGCTGAGACCATCAGTGACGGTGCTGACCTGTTCGAAGGATTCAATACGCGGAGATACAGCCGGCGTTGTGCTGCCGCTGTACTTGCCGCGGCTGGAAGCGCTGATTCCACCGTCGATGTTGTTGCCTTGGTCAGGGGTGGGAAGGCCGTTGTACGTGCCGTTGAAGCCTGCTACCAACTGAGTTAGCGAGGCGATGCTTCTTCCCTGAATTGGGAGGTTCTCAATTTCGGTGGTGTTGATGACCGTGCCGATTTCGGTCGAGCTCGTTTGGAGAACTTCTGTCTCCTGGCCCGTGACGCGCACGGTTTCGGTTACGGCGCCTACCGGTAGGCTTGCCACAATGGCGTTGATTGAGGAGGACTCGACGAGGACCGAATCGTAGATTTTGGTCTGGTAGCCAGCGCGAGAGACGGACAGCCGATACGTGCCAATATTCAAATTGACGAACGTATACGATCCCTTGTCGCTGGTCTCGGCTTTGCGGATACTGTTGGAGGTTAACTCAACGAGCTCGAGGTTGGCGCCGGGAATGACCGCGCCACTAGCGTCCTGGGCAGTCACGATAACCGTTCCCTGGTTGCCACTTTGTGCAACTGCATAGCACGCGCTCAAAGCCATTGCCAAAGCAAGGGCCAACGAAGAACCTACTGCGGCGATGAAACGTTTTCTCAACATTTGCGTAACCTCCAAAGGGTGTAATTCCGAGTGAACCTATACCATCTGCCAAAGCGATCAGGGAATCGATAGGTGTTTAGCAGCCTGATGAGATACACAATTACTCGATCTAACTTTGTATACGTTAATGTATGCTCAAAGCAAGACATCTGAATACTTTTTTATTCTTTTCACCAGCTTTTCTCGGCTACGATGCAGGTTCCCATCTATGCAGCGGCGCTGACTCCGATCCTGGTACGCTTCCCGTCCGGGAAGCGTACCAGGATCGTCCGGGACAGGTTGATTTCGTTCGGGAGTGTCTGATGAATCGGAGTCCTTACTTCTTAGTATCCCAAAAGCTGGTAGCCCAATGCTTTAGCTTTGGATTTCTTGGGATAGGGTTCTAGACTCGCTGCGGTCCTTTTCGCCGCCCACGATTCGACAAAACACTGCCTGCTCCTACCCAAAATGTCGCTTTTTCTAAAAAATCAGCGCTTTCTCTTCGCTAAAGATCCCATTAAAGAACTACCAACTTCCGCGTTCGCCAAAGATATCAATGACATGACCCAGCCGCCCTGCGCCCTTCAGCCAGTTCTGCTGCAGGCCAAGCTCGACTCGATCCGGATCGCCCTTCTCGATTCCTTTAAGAATGAATTCGTGCTCTTCGACAGAGAGGTGAAGGTCTTTAATGATTGAACTCGCGTACAGCCGCCAGTAACGTTCTGCCTGCGGCTCGATCGCTCCATGGATGGTCAGCAGGCGAGGTCCGGCGCCGCTATGGACGATCAGGCGATGGAACTCCCGGTCCAGATCGAATATCTCCCCTTGCTTTCCACGGCCATCGCTTATCTGAAGCAGCCGTTCGTTCAATCTTCTGAGTTGAACACAGAGCTCCGCCCGCTTTGCGGCCGGCAACTCGGCAACACCACGGCCGGCAATGCCCTCGAGATTGCCGATGATTAAATAAAGCTCGTTCGCGTCCTCTTTCGTCAGGGGTGCAACGATCATGCGCGACTTGCTAACATTGCGGTGTTCGAGGATGTACCCTTCGCGCTGCAGCCAGTGAATAGCGCCGCGAACCGGGGTTCGGCTCATATTAAGCCGCTCCGCCAGATCGGCCTCTAGGACCCATGTTCCCGGAGCCAGACGGCCATGCACAATAAGTTCGCGAATCTCCCGAAACGCCGTGACAAGACTGGTTCCATGCTCTGCTTTCACTCGCTCCACGGGGGTATTGGCTACTTCAATCTTTTTCTTCATTGGCTCCGGTCAGTACGCCTTTACAAAGGAAATAGACTCACTACTCTAACCCAACTTCACCACAATAATTGAAAGGATCGGAGGTCGTCATCGGCGCGCTTCTCTGCGAACCCGTCGATCCACACTCCGCCGCCGGCGTGATCTTCTTCAACGACGTCGGTTACCTCGGAATGTGGGGGCGTGGAACCATCGGCCTCGTCACAACACTCTCCCACATGGGAGGCATCGGTCCCGGACGGCATCGCATTCGAAACCCGTGGGTCCGTTTCAAACCACCTCCACGAAGATGGCCGTGTCACCGTCTCCAATGTTCCAAGCTACCGTTTTCGCGCCCTTACGACAACAAACCTTCCCTACCACGGATTGGTCGTCATCGTGGAACGGTGCCCTGTCGTAGTGGACCAATAATCCATCCACCGTTGGCGGATGCCGTTAGTTCGCTCAATCAGTTCGGGGCTCGGCGCCTCACCGTGCTCCACAACAACGACCATTCCCGTGTTGAAGTTCTTCTGCGATTTGTCAACGCCGGGAAGACGCGGCCCTTCAGCGGCAATGACATCCTGGATCGTGATCTTAGTGCGATCGGCCTTGTAGATCGGGTGACCGTTGGCGTCGCGACCAGCTGCCACCAGGTTGCGAAGGATAAAGAAATCCGGAACCTCTGCCGCCGATACAAAGCCCATCAGGTACAGATCGAGATAGGACCATCCCGTAGCCGGAACGTAGTAATCGTCATCGAGCTGGGTGAAGGTCCCGTCATAGTTATCCTGCCAGACGCCGCCGCCCATCGCAGACGCTTCGACCGGACGCTGGTATGGAAATGCGACCGGAGCCTGCAAACCCTTTGCCCAATGCGTTGGGCCAAGCGGAATAGTCTCATCATTCACTTTGGCAGAGACGAAAGCCGACCACCGGTGCCATCTCGTGCCCGATCTGAGACATTGCGTAATCATAAGGCGGGATCTTGCCGTTGGAGGTGCGCTCCTTAAGTTGAGAAGTGTACGTCACAATGTTGTGGGTCTCGGTGTCTGTCAGCCCGTCGGGCGGGTACTCCTGCATCTGGTTTGCGCCCACGAACACCGGCTGGATGAACTGCCACTGAAAGCGGCCCTGGGTGCAGTAGGTTGAGAGGTTCCTCTGGTTTGCGCCGATACCCGTAACGGCTCCTCCATCCGGACCACCGCCGAGAGGCCCTGTGCTTGAGGTACCTGCTTCCGGGTTGTCGATGCGGAAATCGGAGTAGTAGGCGAGCATGTCGAACTTGTCACCCAGCGCTTTGATCACCGTACAGGTAAGGTCTGCTGCTCGAGGCGGCTTCATGTAGTGGAACGCCTCATACACCAATAAAAACGGGCCATCCTCCCTCTTGACTGCAGAAAGATGAACAGCAGGACTACTGAGGCCAGAGAGCTTTACGGCACGTGCCTGCATGCGGCCGGCAGGTGTCGCCGGGTTGGCAGTCGACCGCACCGCACCGGACACGTAAATTTGATCACCTGCCTTGTACTCCTCAGGTAGCGTGCCCTGCATCGAGATCCTGTTGCCCTCAACGCTGGCTGTCGGAGACACCCCGTTCCCGATGGCGAAGTCCCTGGGAGCAGTATTGGTTCCGCGTCCTCCACTACCCCGCAGTCCAAACCTGCCGCTTTGCACGCTCCATACGACCCCATCGGAAGCGTCTGCCATGCAGTCGCCAGTGGGTTTCTTTTTATAGAAGCAGATGCGATAGGCGACATTACTGCCGGGAGGATCAGTCTCTGACAAAACCGGTCCGCGCGTCTCGATCGTTGCCTTCAGAAAGAGACCATCGACAGCAGTGAGTTTCACACTCTTGATATCAAGGTTGGGAGCAATTGTCGCGCTCGGGTCTGCGGTGAGCGTTGCAATCTCCTGCTCAACACCCTTGGACACCATTGGGTAGACACCGACGATTGCGTCCTGCGCTGAAACCTCGTCGTAGGACAGGTCGATACTGCCGTCTTTACGCAGTACGGCCTGGAATTTGTTGACGGTTGGTTTCCAAGTCATGTCCTGGACATTGCCAAAGGGTTCGGTCAGGCTCCAGGTGATAACGACTCTATCGCTAAGCTCTTTCACGTAACGTGTGCCCGACATGCGGGGTTTGAAAAAGACGCTGATGGCCGGAACCGTGTTGATAATCGCGGAACTCGCAGTCTGTAACTCAGCAAAGCGATCGACAGAAAGGCCGCCGCCACGTCGCCGTTCACCTGTCGGCTGTTGACCGAAGACCAGCGACCCTGTAACTCCAACTGAAAACGAGATATAGGTCTTACCCGAGAAGGGGAAGGCGAAACTCGTCAGCGTCACTTCGTTTTGGGTGAGCGGAGCGCCAAGGTCCTGGTCCCATACCTCTGCGAGATTCTCAACGCGATAACCAGCGCCATTAGGGGTAAAACGCACAGTGTGATGTGCCAGATTGAAGAGGTTGGGTTTTCCCAACACACCTTCATCGAGAGTCACGATGATCAGGTTGCCCTGCGTGGTGACGGTGCCGAGTGAGCGGCCCGGCTCCTGCCGGTACTGTGCCTGCATAGATGCGGAGGACCTGGCCAATACCACAAGCGAGGCAATGAGTAGATAGGATCTTGGAGTACGAAACATGGGGTCTCAGTTTTCTGCTTCTTTTTCTTCTTCCGGTAGCGTTACTTTGTTCCAGTCCGGCGGCTCCACTCCGAGAAGATAGTGCACAAAGTAATCGTCGCGATAGTGCTCGTTCGCCAGGATGCCAACCCCATGGTTCTGGCCCGGGATATACATCATGTCGAAATGCTTGTGGGCCTTAACCAGCGCGTTCACTACCTGCAGCGACGAGGCCGGATCAACGTTGGTGTCCATCTCACCGATGATGATCAGGGCTTTGCCTTGCAGGCGGTAAGCATTGTCTACATTGGAGGAAGCCGCATATTCCGGCCCGAGCGGCCAACCCATCCACTGCTCGTTCCACCAGATCTTGTCCATGCGATTGTCGTGGCAGCCGCTGTTAGTCACAACAACCTTGTAGAACTCTGGATGGAACAGCACCCCGCCGAGTGAGCTCTGGCCACCTGCTGAGGTTCCGAAGATACCCACGCGGGAGATGTCATAGTAAGGGTATTTGGCCGCGACCGCTTTGTGCCACAAGATGCGATCCGGGAATCCTGCGTCACCGAGATTTTTGAAGGCGACATCGTGGAACGCCTTCGAGCGGTTGCTGGTGCCCATGCCGTCGATGTGAACAACGATGAAGCCCAGCTCTGCGAGTGCCTGATCAGGAGCAAGAGGACTGAAGGTCTTCGGAACAAACGAACCCTGCGGCCCGGCATAGATGTTCTCGATCACCGGATACTTTTTCGATGGATCGAAGTTGAGCGGACGCGTGATCGTACCCCAGATGTCCGCCTGGCCATCTCGTCCCTTAGCGACGAATACTTCCGGGAATTTGAAGCCCGCGGCCAGAAGTGCCGAAGTATCTCCCTTGTCCAAATCCATGACAACCTTCTGATCGGACGTCCGGCGCAACTGCGCAATCGGAGCAAGATCCACTCGCTGCCATGTATCAACATAGTATTTGTGGTCGTGCGAGAACGTAACCGTGTGCATACCGTCGGCATCCGTCAGCCTGGTAAGACCCGTGCCGTCGAAGTTGATCCGGTAAGTCTGGGTGAAGTAAGGATCCTGCCCTGGAACTGAACTGCCGGCTTCGAAGAAAATCTTGCGATCTACATCGTCGACGTAATCGACATTCCTTACCAGCCAATTGCCTTTGGTGATTTGGTTCTTTACCTTCCCGGTCACTCCGTCATAAAGGTAGAGGTGCTCCCATCCATCACGCTCAGACGCCCAGATGATCTCCTTGCCGTCGTTCACATCGTGGCGATACTTGCGACCTGCTGAGAACCCTGGTCCAAGATTGCTGTAATAAAAGAACGTCTTCGATGTTTCTGCTATCAGCGGGCGGGCCTTGCCGGTCTTCGGGTCAACCTCGATTACGGTATAGGCTTGATGACCGCGCTGGTTGTACTCGAAGGTGAAGCCTCGACCGTCCTTCCACCAAACCGGTGTGCTCAGAGAAAACGGATTGGGGAACAATGCTTTGTCGATCGCGATCTCTTGTTTTGTGTCTACGTCGAACAGCTCTGGATAGGCAATGTCGAGAGCGTCACCCGGTTTTTGGTAGTGAATGGTGGTGTGCTTCGGCTGAATCTGGTCGGCGGGCGATGACTCAATGTACATTACCTCTCGGTCGTAGCCGGGGCGCGTGTGATAGGCTGCGATTTTTCTGGAATCCGGCGACCACGCCACACTCCGCAGCGTGTAGTAGTTTCCTTCTGAGCCATCGAAGCTCAACGGTATCGCCGGGTCTTTGGTCCCGACCGCTTTCAGGAACACGTTGTAGTTTTGAATAAAAGCTTCCCACTTGCCGTCGAAGGAAGCGCACACCTCTGGAGGTTCCGGCGGAAGCTGACCAAGGAGTTGTGAACCGACGCTAAGGCGCTGACCTCGTCCCTGTCCTCCGCGTGATTGCGACGGAGGACGTTGTGCGCACGGCCGCTGAATGTGTTCGAAACGGCCTTCGTCTCCGTCCTGCGGCGCCGGCGGTTGAAATTCCAGACCGTCGACTGGATCACCCCCGGGGCCTTCGAGATCAGCTTCGGGATTCAGTTGCGCTTCGTCATAGGAGGCACCGGGACGTCCCTCGCCCGGAACTGGGATCGGACCGACTTTGGTGCACGTGTAGTCGCTGAGCTGACATTTATAAAGAAAACCATCGGTTCCAAACTGAATAGCTTGAGTGCCATCAAGAAATGTCAGTGGCGCGGTTCTCGGTGCGGCGCCGACAGCGGGACGCGCCCCCGGTCGTCCTTGCGTTGGCGCAAACGGGAGGTTTAGCGCCCCATAGGTGTGTCCTGTCGCCTTGGAGGTGGCCGCGGCAAGCTTCTCATGGTCGAAAGCGTGGCGCTGCGTGCCTTCGTCTGCTTGTCCCAGGATGAACTCTGTGCCTCCTTTTACAGTTTTCGGATACCAGAAGTTATCGGTATTGCCGATCCATGTCACCGGTCCCGGTGTGTTCACCACCAGTTGACGCGCTTTGGCTTGTAAGGCGTGCGCGCGCTGATAGTCCGCAAGTGTTCCTTGCCCAACTGCCGTCCCCAAGGAGATAGAGCAAAGAGTCGCGGCCGCAAAATGACAAAGACTGCTCGATTTCATTCCGAAAGTCACGTTAATCACCCATGGGCATCCCGATTTTATCTGGGAAAGTTTTTAGTATGCTTACTTGTATCCAAATTTGTGTGCCAAGTCACGAAATTTCTTGTGAGACGGAGAGAAAGCTTACCCTATCGATACACCTGGTGTACATTTACCGAGCGAGCGAGCGTTGAAGCAAATGTCCCAAGGGTGAACTCAATGGCACAAGGTAGGTTTGTGAGTTATTTGAGGGTTTCGACGGCACGTCAGGGCATCAGCGGCCTCGGCCTCGAAGCACAGCGGGAATCGGTCGCCAGCTACCTCAACGGCGGAAGGTGGAGTCTGGTGAAGGAAGTGGTGGAGGTGGAAAGCGGCAAGCGCAACGACCGCCCCGCTATCGCTGAAGCGCTCCTAAATAACCTACCCTGAGCTTAAATGAGCGTCGTACATGTCGTACATATTGTGTGCGTATCCAATTTGTCCGATAGATCTTAACGGCTTCATTGGTATTGCCAGATCCTGCAAGGACAATTTTGCTCCTTACAGTGACTGTCCCAAAGCGGATTCTCACCGATCGACACTCGACGAGTAACTCAGCGATTTGGCTAACAACTGAGAACTGTGGACTCGTATCACCATCGCTTTGCCACTGGCGATTGTCGAACCTTATGCAGGGGCTGTTTGCACCGTAACGCCAGATATAGCGTCGAGAAGAAAATCTAAGAGCGTGGAATTCTCCTTCGCGCGAACGAATAGAGCTTGGCTACTTCCAAGTGCCCTGGCCTTCAATGATGGTGATGTAGCGGTCTATGGGCAAGGAAGTGAAGCGCTCGATCTTGCCGCTCGGTTGAGGCCAATGGACCTCGACCCAATCGACCTTGGTTTCCAGGCCGAACCCCAGCATCATGCGCGGGTCCTGCGATGAGAGATAGCTTCCACCACCAACTTTTGTGATCTGACGTTTGAGTTTGCCAGCCTGATAGATGATCTTTGCGCCTATCGCGTCAATGTTCGCCTTGCGCCCGATGAGACGGATGCCTAGCCAGTGGTTGTTTTGGCATGCGAGGTTGCGAAGAAGGATTGGAGGCCCGTCGTTGACTGCGACGAGGACATCGACAGCACCGTCGTTGTCAAAGTCGCCGAGTGCGAGACCACGGCCAGCGATATTTTTCGAGAAAATTGATCCTGATTGCGCGCTAACATTCTTCCAGGATGAACCGTTGTTCTCGAAGAGCAACATTGGCTCGAAGTAGTGAACGCTCGGTTGGTGCTTGTCGATGGTTGTGTCTGGGTGGCCGTTGGCGAGGAGCAGGTCGATGTTGCCGTCGTTGTTGTAGTCGAAGAACTTCAAACCCCATCCGCTCATGAGGGTGGTTGCGGAGCCGATGCCGGAGTTGATGGAGGTATCGTCGAAGGTCTGGTCTTTGTTGTTGTGGTAGAGCGAGTAGGATTCGTGGTCAACGTTGGCTACGAATAGATCCAGCCAACCATCCTGATCGTAATCGGCTGCGTCAACGCCCATGCCGGAGCGCGCCACGCCGAAAGCGCTGTAAGCTACTCCTGCCAGCGCGCCAATATCGTTGAATTTCCCCTTCTCGTTAAGGAAGAGCGAGTTGGGTGCGGTGTCGCTTCCGACAAAGAGATCAATCCAGCCGTCATTGTTGATGTCGGCGGCGACGACTCCCCATGCCTTGCCCAGTGAGTGAGCTATACCGGATTTTTCACTCACATCGGTGAAGGTGCCGTCGCCGTTGTTGTGAAAGAGTCGCGATGGCATGGGTTTGTATACGTTGGGCTTGCAGTAGTAGTGCGTTCCACTTCCCTTGTTGCCACAGTCGACGTACTTCGATTTGTCGAAGTCGGCGAAACGACCTACGAAAAGGTCGAGGAGCCCGTCGTTGTCGTAGTCGAACCAGACGGCGCTTGTGCCCCAACCGGGTGCGGCGACACCCGCCTTCGCGGTAACGTCGGTGAAGGTGCCGTTGCCATTATTGTGATAGAGAATGCTGTTCGGATATTGCGTGATGTACAGATCGGGGAAGCCGTCACCGTCGTAGTCTCCTACGGCGACACCCATTCCGTAGGCGTTACCCGGCACGCCGGCTTTCCCTGTTACGTCGGTGAAGGTGCCGTCGCGATTATTGTGATAAAGAGCATTTCGTAGCGGACGCGATGGCTTGTAGAAATCGCAAGGGCCGCTGTTCACGAGATAGATGTCCATCCATCCATCGTTGTCGTAGTCCAGGAATGCACAGCCGGCGCCAACGGTTTCAGGAATATACATCTCGCTCGACAGTCCGGCGACGTGGACCCAGTTAATTTTGCTCTTCGTGCTGGAGACTTCTTCAAACGCAGGTTGGGGTATGGGAAGCGCGGCTGCTGAGATCAGAGCGCGCGCAAGGTTTGGTTTCAATGTATCGGCGAATGCCGCGGCCCCGAATGCACTAAGGAACTGCCTTCGCGAGAATGGGCCAATGCTAGTGGACGACGGCATGGCCTTCCGTAGTATCCGATGCTTCCCCTGCACCTGCTGCTTTGGCCTGGAGCGCTAGCTGCTGCGCAGAGCCGGTCTTGTTTCCTGTGCGAGCATAGGACATCGCAAGCTGATAGTGTCCGGCTGGATCGCCGGGCTGCATGGTGACATAGTTTTCAAGCGGCCGGATAGCTTCGGGAAATTTTCCAGAGGCGTTGAGAGACATCCCCAACGCGAGATAGGCTTCGGCGAAGCCAACATCGAGGGTAGATGCCCGCGTGAAGTGTGCGATGGCTTCGCTCCATTGGCCAGCTCGGCGTGCAAGTTCGCCCAGGATGAACTCGGAGGCGGCATCGTGAGGGTCGACCTCGAGTTCTTTCTGAAACTCGAGTTTTGCCTGGTCGGTGGAGCCGTTGCTACCTGCCTCCGCTAGCAAGATCTGTCCCAGTCGGTAATGAATACCTTGGGTTTTCGGGCCTTCTTCAAGAATCCTTTTGTAGACGGCGGCTGCATCTTCGTTTTTACCCTGAGATTCGAGATCTTCAGCCTGGAGCTTGCGCGCCTGAAAGGAGGATGGCGCTTTGGCTGTCAACTCCTGCGCTGCACGCATACCCATCTCGGAGAAATAGTGCGTGGTGATGTAAAGCACTTCTGGATCGTCAGGGAACTTGCGTCTTAGCAGCAAGAGCGCGGTTGCGGCAGTCTGGTCGTCCTGCAAATCCATGGCACATCGCGCGGCCGCCATAGTTGCATGATATTGGAGGTCCTTGCCGGCGATTTGCGGGAAAGCTTTTCTGAGAACCGGGAGCGCCTGTTGGCATCGGCCTTCTGCGACGAGTTGGATTGCCTGCTGCACGGAGGGGGGAGAAGTGGCAGACGACTTGGCGGCTATTTGCGCCAGCATCGTCTGCGCGAGCAGCGCGGCTGCAAGAGCCGCTCCAAGAGGGCGTAAGCGTCCGGGTTGGAAGCGCATTTTGGACATCCTCGAACTCCTCGCCTTTCTACCTTTTCAGGCTAGATCATCGCGTCAATATTGTGAAAGAAATAGCACACATTTTCGAGTCTACAACTTTCGATTGACATTGAATTCAAAAATGTGTACAAACTCTGGTCATATCTAAGTGTACCGAAATGGGTTTTTCGAGATGGCCCTCCTGGCAGATGCTTTTGCTTCAAAGCTAGTTGACCTCGATGAACATACCCACGAACCAGCAGTAGATCAGAGCTCGCCTGATAGTTCGATATTTTTGGAGGTCACCTATGTTTTCAAAGCGTTATAAGTCTCTCGTCCATTTTGCGTTGGCTGGTGCCTGTGTACTCGGTCTCTCCGCAGTTCCAGCTTTTTCACAGTCCGGATCGCAGGGAACTATCTTGCTGACTGCAACCGATGCAACCGGCGCCGTGGTTCCAGGTGCGATCCTGGAACTAGTGGATCCTAGTACGAATAGCGTTCGCAGAGCCGAATCTGAACGCAGCGGCACCCACTCGTTCGTAGGGATGCCGATTGGTACGTATAACCTGAAGGTCTCAAAACAGGGTTACGCGACGCAGCAGCTGCGCGGCATTGTGGTCGAGGCGTCCCATACGACACCCGTAAATGTGATCCTTGCGGTAGGACAGGTTTCGGACGTTGTGGAGGTGACGGGATCGAGCACGCCTGTGCTGGAGACAAGCACGAATGCTCTCGGCATGGTGGTCGATATGAAACAAATTGAGGACCTTCCACTGCAGGGTCGCGATCTTACTTCATTTTCGCAGCTTGTAGCCGGATACAACGGTACGTTCAATGGGCTGCCTTCCACCGACCAGGGGAACAACATCGACGGCGTGGTAGGAAGCCCCAATCGCATGAAGTTTGTCGGGAACACGCAGCCGGTTGTTTCTCCCAGGCTTGAATCGATCGAGCAGATGACGGTGCAGACGGATCAGTTGGATTTGAACTCCGGGTTCGGACAGGCCAGCACCCAATTGAACTTTGTTTCACGTAGCGGAAGTAATCGTTTTCACGGGAGGGTGTATGAAGATTTCCGCAACGCCGCTCTGAACGCCAACAGCTGGGCAAATGATGTTGCGGGCATTCGCAGAAACAGTCTTATTCTGAATGACTTTGGCGTTAGCGTTGGCGGTCGGATCCTGCGGGATAAACTCTTCTTTTTCGGTAGCTTTGCTATGTCCAAGCAGCCCGGTAGCCTTTCCACCACCAACAATTTCTTTACCCCCGCTGCGCAGCAGGGCAACTTCTCGTATCAGGGCACAGATGGCGCAACGCATACCGTTAATGTGCTCAATCTGGCGAAACAAACGAACCCAAGCTTGCCCAGCACAGTTAATTCCATTGTTGCGGCGCAGTTGCAGCTAATCAACAAATCTGTGAGCGCTGGCGGAGTCACTTCGACGCCAGATCTGAACTTCAATCAACTGGCATGGAATAGCAGCTCTCCCATGACGAATTATTTTCCCGGCGGGCGTTTGGACTACATCATGTCGCCACGAGTATCGATGTATCTCTCATCGCTGGTGACCAATACCTTCCAGCCTACTGTGACTCCAGCCGCATTTCCCGGAGCGGACTTCTCAAATCAGATTGCCGGAAACAGTACCAAGAACTACACCTTGTCTTATGGGCTGACCTTCGTCGCCAATCCTAATCTTATTAACCAATTGAAACTGGGCTATCTCTACAACAACACAAAGTATGCCTATAACGCTGCTCCGTTATATGCATCGCAGCCGACTGTTTTCTGGCAGTTTCCCGGTGCGAACGGCACTATGTCCGGGCAGGTGTACCAGCAGCCGGTGACGACCTTCTATCCGATCCTCAGCGCATCGGATTCAGTGACATGGCAGCGTGGCGCGCACTCTGTGAGCTTCGGTGCGTCGTGGTATCGCGAGCAAGATCACTACTACAATCCCCCTGTCGGATTCAACAACTACAATCTCGGTCTTGCATCCGGTGATCCTGCGTTGCAGGCTTTTACTACGTCTTCTATGCCCCAGGCGAACAACGCCGCGGTGGCAGAGGCCGGACAGCTTTATGCCGTGCTCACAGGAAGAGTACAGAATATCAACGGGACATATCCATATAGCCAACAGACAAAGCAGTTCGAACACACGATCGGAGCCTACAATCTCGACGAACTTGTAAGTGCAACCGGATTGTTTGGGGAAGACTCCTGGAAGGTCAGACCGACTTTGACGTTGAATTATGGCCTGCGCTGGGACTTTGCGGTTCCTCAACACGACCTGACGGGCGCGTATCATTCCGCTTCGCCAGGGGATATTTACGGCCCTTCCGGTCTAAATAACGTCTTCCAGCCGGGAAACCTTCCGGGGAACATGAATCCTCTTCTCACGACGAATCCCAGGCCCTATGAAGCATGGCTGCTGACGCCACAGCCGGCGTTCGGATTTGCATGGAACCCGAATATCACCGATGGGCCATTCAAAACTGTGATAGGAGAGGGGACTGTTATCCGAGGTGGCTTCGCCCTACGGCGCTTTACGGAGCCTGGCCAGTATTTCTGGAATAATGCTGCGGACTACGGTTCATTTTATTTCCAGAACTTTTTCCTCAATCCGAACAATACTGGAGGGGCAGGTACCTTTGCGCCTGGCAGCCTGTCTCTTGGACAGGCTGTTCCACCGCTCGGGTATGAGCCTGCGTCGTATCAGGTGACCGCGCCGCAGTCGGACTATACGTTCGTTGGCGGGCCAGGGGTCAATGGCTTGAACCCTCATATCCAGCAACCTTATACCGAGTCCTGGAACCTTGGTATTCAACGGTCGTTAGGCCGTTCGAGAGTGCTGGAGATTCGTTACAACGGAAATCGCTCCATACATCAGTGGATCAATATCGATCCCAACGAAGTCAATATCTTTGAGAACGGCTTCCTGACCGAGTTCAAGACGGCGCAGGCAAATCTGAACGCCTATATTAAGGCAAATCCGAACGACCCCAATCCGTCTTTTGAGGGAAATCCCGGATCTTTAAAAATCATGAATGCTGCGTTCGGCGGTGCAGGAGCCAGCGACTTTACCAACGCCCAGTTTGTTCGCGATCTGCAGACCGGCCAGGCAGGTGCGCTGGCCAGCGTTCTGTCTGGAATCAACGGTACTGTTCCTTACTTCTGCAATCTCGTAGGAGCGGGATTTGGCCCTTGCAAGAACAATATCGGCTATACAGGAGCAGGGGCGGGATACCCAATCAACTTCTTCCAGGCGAACCCATACGCAGCGGGCGCTCAGAGCGGCTATATGGTGGCGTCGGGTTATTCAAATTACAACGGATTGCAGATCGATTTTCGCCAGAGTTCATGGAAAGGCCTTCAATTTGACGCAAACTATACATGGAGTCATTCGCTGTCTATGGCAAGCCCTAACAACTGGACGGGCGCATTCAACGTCTTTTCGCTGCGTAATCTAAGAAAGAGCTATGGGCCAAGTCTGTTCGATCTGAATCAGGTGACGCACGTGAACGGAACATACGATCTACCTATTGGCCGAGGAAAAACCTTCCTTAGCAATAGTGCCATCGCGGACAAGGTGTTGGGCGGACTTACCGTTGGAACGATCATGACTTTCCAGACCGGAGCTCCGTTTCAGATCCTGGGAGGGAACCAAACCTACAACGACTATGGTGACGGTGGCGTTACATTGACTGGCGTCACGCCTTCGCAACTACAGAAGTCTGTCGGTGTTCATCGTGTTCCGGGCCAAACTTATGCAAACTTCATCGATCCGAAGTACCTTACAGCGGGTCAGGGAGCTAATGCCGCCTACATCAATCCGAACACAACTCCAGGAACGATCGGAAACGTCATTTACCTCCATGGGCCACATGCATTCTTCCAGGACCTTTCGCTGTCCAAGTCGATTCCGATCCATAACGAAATCATGTTCCGCCTACAGAGTGAGTTTCTGAATGTTTGGAACCATCCTGTCTTTGCGGCCAACTATGGGGGCAACACCCCAGCCTTTTATCAGAGCAATACCAGTATTCAAAGCAGTAGTTTTGGCCAAGGCGGTGTAACAAATGAAGGTCTTGGCTTCGGCCGCATTATTGAACTGCGGGGGAATATCCAGTTCTAACTGATCGCCTGACTGCCACGCCGGACGTGTTGCCAATGCGTCCGGCGTAGTTTTCTGTCCATTCTCATTTTCTGTGCAATAAAGGTAATAAGGATTTTTCCTGCGTTACATCGTCGGACGGGAGCTGTCAGACTGGAACACCCCCTCAGAGAAGTCGCGGACACGAATGAGTAAAGCATGCAAGGTGCGAGATCTGCATATTGTGGCCCGTCAACAATATGCCTCGAAGCTTTTGACGAAGTACTTTCGTAGTGGACGACTTGCATGCAGCATGGTCTTGATTGTGGTTACGCCGCTCTACGCGGCTAAAGTGCAGAGTGCTGTGCTCCACAGTGTAGCGACATTCGAGGGACAGACGACGCAGAGTGGGGCTGTTGTAGAGACGGATCTACAAAAAGGCATTGATCTGACCAAAGAGGGGTTTTTCAAAGAGGCAATTCCATACCTGGTAAGAGCACGAGGAGAGGCCTCTGAGAACTATGCGGTGGGATTCAATCTTGCCCTGTGCTATCTGGGCATAGGCGATTTCAAGCAGGCCATCAGGATCCTCAACGAAATGCAGGGCAGCGGGCATAAAACGGCGGCAGTGAACAATCTGCTCAGCCAGGCTTACGTTGGTGTCGGACAGCCGGAGCTTGCTTTCAATGCGCTGCAAGAAGCATCCAGGCAGACACCTAAAGACGAAAAACTGTATGCATTTGTTGCCGATGCGTGCACCGACCATTATGCCTACGGTCTCGGTCTGCGCGTTGTCGATCTCGGCTTGAAGCATCTTCCCGATTCAGCGAGGCTTCATTACGAGCGTGCGGTATTTCTCGCAAGATTGGATCGGTTGGAAGAGGCAATACCGGAGTTTCAGCTCGCGAGTAAGTTTGCTCTCGGTAGCGATATTGCCTATCTTGCGTTGATTCAGGAGAATTTGTATGAGGACAAATTTCCAGAGGCATTATCGCTGATTCGGAAGGGAATCGAATCCGGTCATCGGGATTACCAGATGCTTGCTTTGCAGGGAAACGTTCTGATGCAGGCTGGCGTTGTACCGGGACAACCTGGATTCTCGGAGGCCCGTGAAGCGCTGGAGGCTTCGGTCGTGGCCAACCCCAGATTCTCGACGTCCCGGATTGCGCTTGGAAAACTTTACTTGCTGGAAGGGCGTGCAGGCGATGCCGTGACGCATCTTGAGGTGGCACGCCGGTTGGAGCCGCGGAATCCCGCTGTTTATACCGCTCTGGCAAGGGCCTACAGGCAGCTTGGAGAGCGCGAGAAAGCGCAGGAAAGCCTTGCGACTCTTGCTGAGTTGTTGAGAGAGAAGACAGCGAGTACCGGCGCGTCACATCCAAACAATGCAAAGACACCTTAGACCGCATCTCGAAAAACTGGCAGGTTGTGAATATGCTGGGACCTGACAGGTGATTTTCGGCCGTCACCGTTATTTCACAACCCACACCATTTGAAACGGCCGGATCGGGTGGATCCGGCCATTGATTTTGTGTGGTTTAGCGGGCGGGGTTTTTGAGGGCTTTTGAAACAGCGACGATATGCTAGCGGGCGTCGTTCAGGACGCTGCGCATCTCTTTGAGTTGATGTTCTAAGGTGGGGGCATGCAGGCGAAGGTTTTCGGCCTTGGTTTTCGCGTTCTTTCGGCGAAGGATTTCATTGCCTAATAACCGGCCGGCGGTAACACCCAGGCCGGTAGAGAGCAGGATTGCGATAGTTTCCTTCATACCAACTTCTCCAGGTTGGTTTGAGCGTGCTGCTGAAGCACGCGGTGGATGGTGGCGCCGGAGACAAGGTGGCCCCTTTGCCAGCTGACTGAGGCTCTGTCCACGCTGACGGTCGCGCAGGATGGCGTTGCGATCGAGAACAAGCGGTTTTCGTCCGATGTGCCGGCCCTCGAGTTTGGCGCGGCGCATTCCGGCTCTTACCCGCTCGATGATCAGGTTGCGTTCAAGTTCAACGATAGCTCCGATGATGATGACAACAGCCCACTCATGCATGAAACCGCATGAATAGGTACCCAAAAATATAGCGGTTATCATGAATGATCCACACGCCCGGACTGGAGGTCGACATTGAGAATCGTCATACTCGGCGTTGGTGTTCAAGGTACTGTCTTCGCCGTCCGACTCACGGTAGCGGGTCACCAAGTAACACTGATCTCGCGACCTAACCGAGCACTGGAACTTCGCATTTTGGGGGCAACTATGGGGGCATCTCAAGAACATCAACTTGTCATTGATCATTATTATGAATGATTTACTGACACGATTCGGTAGCCCCGCCATTACGGTGATTGTTTTCTCGACACGGAATGCCTCCTATTGGAGGCTTTTTCTGTTTTTGTTCCACGTGAAACTGCGGTTTTCTGCAAATTATTTTTTTGTTGCGGGCTGGGTGACTTTTCCGCGGTTTTTGCGGCCCTCTTTGAAGGTGGTAGCGCGAAACGTGGTGGTTTTTGATGGTCGTTACGTGGTGCTTATGTGCATTTCCTGGGTCGTAACGTCGTGCTTAGGGGCATGTCTTTGAGCTTCGAATTTTTCCTCTTTTTGAAAATATTTCTGTGGAAATTGCGGGTGAGTTCGGCCTATGGTTTCCGGTGGACTATACCGATTCATATAAGACGTTTCAGTTTCGCGAGGGACGTGGGGCTGTGTCCTGATGTGTTCCAGGAAGGCTTGCATTAAATCCTTTTCTGGCCGCGAGATTTTCAGTCAGGCCGCGTCGAAGCCCGCCAACAAAGCCGTCGCTGCAAACAGTAAGGTATCGCCCACATAATTGATTCCCTCGACTGCGAGTGGAGAGCGGATCTCCATCATGAGGATTGGAAGGTAGAAGAAGATGGTGAGCAGCAGAAGCACTGTGCCCGCAATGGCGGCGGCAGCACGCCGAGTGCGGCGAATCATCAGTCCAAAGCCTGCGGCCAGCAAGGTTGTGCCGACGATATAGGCAAGCAACGTTGGCACTGGTACCCAGGCTGGCGTGAGCTTTTCCAATGGAACACCCGGCACGAACAGGGGAAAGAGAAAGTGCTCGATCGCATAGAAGATGAAGATACAAGCGACAAAGAACCGGCCCAACATGATGAGCATGGAGCCTGTCGATCTCCCCTGTGGCCATAAGCTGCCCGCGAGAACCATTGCTCCCCCGGCGAAGGCCGTTTCGCGTACCGTGAGCGTCCAGAACAGCCGCTCATGAACGTGCTTTGGCAGATTAGGCAGGTCGATTGTGGCGACGATAATCAAGAAGAGCAGTGCAAGCAGAAGCGCCGACCAGCGCACATAACGCCACACGATGAAGCTGATGGCGGCGGCCAGAAGGGCCACTCCCACGAAATAGGTCCAGAACAAAGCTCCCGGTAGCCACCGCGGTACGATGACCGAGAGTTGGCGTGCGGCCAGAAAATGTTCTGCGGCAAAGATCGCCAATGCGACGGCTTCAAAGACGGGCCCGAGCACCAGAACTCTGCCCACGCCCGAAGCTTCTGCCGCAAATCGTGCCCGGACAAAAAAGAGACCGGCTACCAGTGCGACGATTCCCGCTCCGATCATCCCGCTACTCTCTACTGACATAAGACATCTCCTCTGCCCGAAAAACCGAATGGATGGCCGAATGTTATCGCGGGCAGGCCTGCGTTGCTCTAAATATTCTGACGATTGGTCCTGAGAATGTCTGGTCCGCCGCAGGACTGCAAGGAGAAGTTAGGTCGAGAAGACGAGGTCTGCGCAGGCGAAGCGGATTCCAGGCTCGATAGATCGAAAGTGACGATTGGTCACTGACCTGTTGAACACCACTTACAGTATTGTCTGCGAATTACCGTCGGCCAAGTCATCTGTTCTGGGTCGCGGAGGGGGTCGGCTTATCTGTGGATACGGGAACTGCCTTTTCGCTGGTCGGTTTTGGTTCAGTCCGATTGAGCGTGTCGTAAAGCGACTGGACGGGGTTTACCTGAGAGTCTTCTTCTACGACCGAGACAGCCAAAATTCTGATCTTCTCATTGTCCGGTAAGACTATCGCTAGGTCGTTGGCGTTGAGATCGATCGAGTAAGCAAAGAGGTAAGAGTATTGGTATGGCTCGTTCAGTCCATCCACAGTGTGCCGGTGCGACGAATACCACGCAAGCCCGGCCGGTTTCACGTAACCCGGAGTGAGGTCAACGTAATCCTCTGGATAGCGAGGTGATGGAGCCCGACGCTCGCGCTCCTGCAAGTCTGGAGCAGGCCATACGGCGTGGTTTGCCGAGATGTTCCAGTCGCGCTCTGGTTGTTGCGGCTTCCAGATGCGCGTGTCCCACTGGCCGATAAAGCCGCTCCAGTCCTGAATCTTTAGATTGGTGGAGCGCCCGCCCACGCGAAATACGCCGGTCTGGTCGCCTCCGGCCGCAGCAGCCAGAATATAAACGCGGTTGTGGTGGCCGGCGGGCAGTTCGATCGTTTGTCCGCGAGCAACGACTGCGTTGGGGATACCAGTTTTTGCGGTCGCCAGATCAAACTGGATGTCGTGAAAATCGATCCTTGCAGGCAGCATCTCTGCCGGCATCGCTTCTCCGTTGCCATCGAAGCCACCACCAACGGTCTTTGTATCATCATTGCTTGCCACGGCGAGATCGTAGCGCAGGGTTACAGGCTGCGAGTGGATTGCGTCGATCTTCGCAGCCGAAGAAGCCAGACGCAATGCGAAGGTGCGCGGCTGGTATGGCGTAAACGATGCGACAATCGCTCCGTCACTGATCTTGGCCGCACCGACGGGCTGCTCCTGAGCGTTGACTTCGCGTGCTGCGGTGACAGGACCAGCAAATGAGACGAGCACGTCGGGCGCTGGTTTGCCATCGAGTTCAACCATGCGAACAATGATCTCGTCGCTGGATTCGGCCTTTTTGAGCGCGAGGACGCGGATGCGTGAGCTATTTAGGTGAAGAAGCGAGAACTCCTTGCCAAGTGCACCAGAGTGCTTCGTCGTCTCGAATGCAATGGGCGGATCGTTGAGACGATAAGCCTGCCAGTCGGTCTGCGCGCCGCGCCAATCGCCGGCATGTCCGGCCAGACCAAAGACGAACTCGTGGTGTCCCCAGTCCTGGTTTGCCTGATCCGTATAATTCTGCGGACGGCCATTGCTCGGTTGCATACCCGGCGACCGCAGAAGCGTGAGGCGAATGGTATTGTCGCTGCGCTTATCGGAGCCATTTTTGAAGTCGGTGAGAACAGTGGTTCCGAAGCTGCCGCTCTTGTCTGTAAGATCGATCCAACGATGCGAAGCTACTTCGAACTGGCGCTCGTTCGCGTTCGGCCGTTTAATTGTTCCGATATCCCAGTTGTACGTTGCGTCTTCGCTCGATGCGGTGAGCGGAAAAGTTGCTTTCAGATTGGCTGAGCGCGTCTTCCAGTCAATCACGTTGCCAAACTCGACTCGATTGCCTGCATCGCCAGCGGTCAGGCTGATGGTCTGGATGAATCTAGAGCCTTCGGTCTCGCGAGCAACTTCGATGGAGACTCGCGCAGGGCCACTGTCCTTAATGCGGATTTTGGGCGGACCGGAGACGTACGCGCGCGGTGCTGCCTGCTCGTCCTCGAACTCCATGTTCCATGCGGGATACACATTAGGCACGTCATTGGAGATCGCGAGGCGAATGGGGGCGGATAACAGCTCCTTATTTAACGATTTGTCATAAATACTCGCGACATCACCGTTTTGATCGAGGCGCACGCGATAACGATCATTCTCAAGCGATGAGTTCGTGACTTTCAGGGTCGTCTTGGCGCCCGAGGCTTCTGCGGGAAGGATGCTGTAGACTGCGTAACCTACGGAAGGGAGCCTGGCCAGAAAGAGAACCTTGCCGTCGGCGATCTGCGCGGGCACTTCTTTTCCATCCGGTCCGGTAACACGCACAGCTTTGGGAGTTCCTTGCGGGAAGATTACCTTAGCTTCAATAAGGTCTTCGCGCGCGATGTTGAGCGGGTTGAAGACCACAATCGGAATGCCCTTGACCTCAGTGTCGAGCCCGGCGGCAATTGCTTCCGTAGCACTGGTCAGTACCCCGGCGAACTGATTCGCTACGATTACGTCGTCATTCCATGCGAACTCATAAGCCCGCGGAGTTGCCGTTCCGGCACCGGTGTCGTGAAAGTGCCCGGCAAGCTCCAGCATCCAAGCGTCGTTTAGACGCTGCTGTGGATATGGGCGTGCGCCAAGCCACTCGGCGGCAATCGAGGATTTCTCTGCAGCGTCAGCGAGGAGCTCGTTCTTGAGGATCCAACGCTTGTGATAGGCCTGAGACGTCAACGATCCCGCGGAGTGATTGATGAGTTCGAGGTCCCCTTTGTAATCAGGCAGACGTGAAGCCATCTCGGGTGTGATGTCGTTGAACATCTGGTCTGCTGCGGACTCCATAACGTGCACAGGGCCCTCGCCTACTTTCACGGGCGGCCCGCTTGCCTCAGCGGCAGGAGTTTCGCCCATGGCGAACGGAGCGCGCGGAGGAGCCGGCAGAGTGGTCTCGCTCTTTGTCACAATGGCTTCAAGAAGTTTTACGGTTGATTCCTGGGTTGCGCCTCCGATGTCACCAGTGCCGACGTAGTGATAATCGGCGAAAATGCCTGTGGCGTTGCCGTTTATATCGATGCGTTTCACCCAGTCCTGCTCCGTAGCGCGAGGACGAGCGAGGGCGAGTTGCTGTTGAGGGGTGAGCCGCGCCCTCTCTTCGCTCGTAAGCTGCGGTGCGGATGCCGGTGGAGGCTCGGTGGGGGTTTTGCTGAGGTCGGTGTAGACGTTGCTGCCATAGCCACCGGGGTTGAGCGCTGCAATCACACTGCTTCCGTCTGGGCCGATCCATCTGCCAACGTTGAAGGGTATGCCTTCCGGCGTTTGTTCCGGCGATCCTGGTCCTCCGATCTTCGGGGCAGGCTGCCATTGTGCGTTGAGCTTCTGGGTGGAAAATCCCTTTACGCCAGCGTGCGCGAGGATGCTCGGAAGTGACGCGGGAAAACCGAAGCAATCGGGCAACATGTATTCGTTGCTGGCCTTGCCGAAGTCCTTACGGAAATACTCGTTGCCGTACAGCACCTGGCGAAAGATTGCTTCAGCACTGGGTAGATTGACATCGCCCTCTTCAATGGACGATCCGGCAGGAAACCAGCGACCGGCGGCGGCGTACTTCTGCATGCGGGCGTAGTCGGCAGGAAAGTACTCCTTCATCAAACGGTAACGATTAGCACCCGTCCAATTGAAGATGTAGTGCGGATACTTATCAAAGTAGTCGAAGTTGACGCGCATCGTCTTCAACAGGTACTCGCTGATGGTCTGGGGGAACTCCCAGCGCCACTGCGTGTCAAGGTGCGCGTATGGAACTACGTATAGCGTTGGAGTCTTGGTGATGTCCGGGGCCTTCATCGTCTGGCCTTGCGCGGAGAGGAGAAATGTAAATGCCGCCAGCACGGGTGAGGTCCACTTGGTGCGGAGGTTACGGCTGGATTTTTGTTTGAACAGAGACATGATCGAAGAGCCCGTTGATCGCATAGTTGAATCTTCCCATCACCCCGCGTACCGGAGCAGGTTCAGAAGCATTTGTTGCAGACGATCACTCCGCTCCAGGGATAGAGCGGGGTGATCGATTCACTCAGATTGTTTTAGAACAGGAATTTCAGACCAACCTGAAGGTTACGCGGATTGGTCGTGGACTTCTGGGTGACTTGTCCGAATGTTCCCGCATTCGCCGTAAAGTTCAGGCCGCCCGACTGACCGACCTGTGCCCAGTTGGGATGATTGATGAAGTTGTAGGCATCTGCGGTGAACTCAAATTTTGCTCTCTCATTGATAGGAAACTTCTTTTTGAGATTGAGATTCCAGTTCTGATAACCCGGCCCGTAGATGCTGTTGCGGACACCTTTTTGCAGATTGAAGGTGCCTGCGGCAGGTTGGGTGTAGATGGCCGATCCATCTGGGTTTGTTGTGGAGAAGTAGTGGTTGGCGGTCTGCCCTGGGTATCCGGAGAATTGCTTTTGGATCTTCGGGGTTCCGTTTACCACCCAGAACTGACCTTGGGTTCCGCAGCCAAAGCTTCCGACTTCGCCGACGCCAGCGTATTCGTTGCCGGTTCCGACGCCGCAAGGCGCACCGGTCTGGAACTGCGCAACGCCGCTGAGCTGCCAGCCCCCAATAAGCTTTCCTGTGAGCGTGCTCTGGTTGCGGAAGAACGGCAGGGCATAAAGGTAGTTGACGACAAACATGTGGCGAGCATCGTACTCCGAGGGACCCCACAGGTTGGTTGTGTTGTAAGTATCGGGAACAATATCACGATAGTTCGAACTGTCGTCCATGCTCTTCGACCACGTGTAGCTGACCCCGAACATGGCGTTATTGGTAAAGCGACGGTTCCAACCGACCTGTAATGAGTTGTACCTGGCGCCGCCGTTGCTCTGCTCCTGCTGGATGGCGGCAAAGCCAAGATATGGACGGAGATAATTCACATTCTTGCCAGGGTTTGCTTGTATCGCTCCGGCTGCGGGTTGGCCGATGTCAAACACCCGCCAGTTGTGGTAGCCACGACCGCCAACGTACGCGAGGGTAAGGGTCGAGCTCAATGGAAGTTCACGCTGGAAAGAGAGGTTCCAGTTCCATCGGACCGGGGATTTCAGGCTCTTGGTGAGCGAGGTTATTGTCAGGGGAGGAGCCACGCTTGGGTTCAAGGCTACGCCAGGGTTATCCACCATCGAAGCGAAGCTTCCCGCCACTGCCGCTACGGTAACAAACGGCTGGAAGGGAGGATTGCCGCCCGGGAAGATATTGTCGAGCAGGCCCATGCGGGTTGCGAACTCACCTGCTCCGGCGCGAAACACGGTCTTCGAGTCGAGCTGGTAGGCGATGCCAAGGCGCGGCTGAACGGTGGTCGAGATGTCCACATAACCCTTGCTGAGATTCGGAGCGAACAGAGCAGTGCAAGGTCCGCCAGCGCATGCAGTTGAGTTAGCCTCAGCTCCAACAACTCCATGAGCTGCAGCAGAGCTTGGGAAGTTGCTGAATCCCGGAATCACCACGCCGTTGTAGGGGTTTCCGGTTCCGAGTTTCACGTTGCCGGTGGCGGGATCAACGACAGGCACTTTGGTCTTGTCGTAAGAGGCTGGATCGAAGTAGGCTGCATTGCCCCAGGCTGGTTTGTAGGGAGTGAGAGTCGTGACGCGAATGCCATAATCAAGGTGCAGCTTTGGCGTTATCTTCCACGAGTCCTGAACGAATCCCTCGTACATCTGACCCGTCCAACTCGTATACGCTTTGGGTCCGATTTCCGTATAGCTATCGGCCAAACCAAGAGCCAGATTCGAGATGCCAACTCCGCTGGTACCGCCCAAACCGCTGCGCGTATCGGTGAAGACGAAGGAGCCGTTTTGGTTGTTGGCGCCGCCGGGAACGGTCGATACGTTGATCTGATCGTTATCGTTTTCGCCCTGATAGTTGAAGTAGACTCCGGCCTTCACCGTGTGGTTTCCGAAGACCTTTGTCACGCTATCCGTGATGGTGTAGATCGGGCCTTGAGAATGCGAAGGATATGGACCGCCGGCGAGGCCGTAGAAGTTTGGCACAGTGACAGTGGGGATCTTCTGGGGTGCCGCCTTTGCTCCCGGAATGATGTAAGGAAAGTTGATACCCAAGGTGCCCCGGTTAAAGCCGGGCAGTGCCGTGTTGACTGGGATATATACGCGGTCGATACTCACTGTGCCGCGAAGCTCGTTGATGAGGGTAGGAGAGATTGTCCACGTCCATGCGAGGACGTTGGTCTGGTTGGGACGATTGAAGTACTTGCCAGTAAGCCCCGATCCTTGATCGAAGGGTTGATATTCAAAGTACGTTGCGTCCTGACGGCGGAACTCGAAACGGTGATTTGCGGTGAGCAGGAAATCAACGTTGATGATTTCTTTACGTTGGTCGATGGGGTGAGCTGCCTGTCCGATCCAGTTTTGCGTACCTGACAGGTACCCGGGAGTAGGCGCGGGATAAGCATTCAAAATCGCCAAGCCGTTAGGGCTCAGATGTCCCGCGGCTCCTGTCGGGATGATGTTATTTGGGTACGCGACGCAGCTTGCCGCCCCCTTAACTGGGCAAGTTCTCGGATCGTAGATCTGGGTTACGCCGGAGTACCACGGGTTGGGATTCAGCAACTCGCTGAAATCACCCTGTCGCATTCGCAATGTGGGCACAGCTTGTGTCTGGGTGTCAGTAAACCGGTAACGGATCCATTCTTCATTCAGAAACCAGAAGAGCTTCTGCCGAAGCGGATCCATCGCATGAACTCCTGGAATCCATACCGGACCACCGACAGCAAAGCCGAAATTGTTGTACCGGAAGGGTGACGCAAATCTTGTAGTTGCGCTTTGGTTGCGTGTCCAAGTGTTCGCGTTCATTGCAGAGTTTCTTAGATACTCGTATGCAGAGCCATGAAAATCATGGCCTCCGCTCTTGGTGATGAGACGCACCTGGCCGCCCGCCGCGCTGCCGTATTCGGCCTGGTAGTCTGCTGTAAGAACCTGCATTTCTGCAGTCGCGTCGACACTTGCGACGCCGATGACCGCCCCGCTACCGCGCGTGCGGACTGCCGGAGCGCCATCGAAGGTCACCAAGGTGTCCTGTGTTCGTGCTCCGTTAATTTGGAAGGGTACGCCGCCGCCTACAGCAAAGTTGAAGTCACCAAGTGTCGAACCGCTGCGAAGACCCGGAAGCAGCGAACCCATATACAAGGGATTGCGCCCATTGAGTTGCTGATCGCTGATTTGTTGTCCGGTGACCTGGTTCTGAACCGATCCGGATTCGGTTTGGAGGACAGAGGCCGTTGCAGTCACCTCTACCGTCTCCGACAACGCACCAACAGACAGGTCAGCGTCGAGCGAGAGCGTCGTGCTTGCATCCAGTTTGTTGTGGATACTGGTGAACTTCTTGAAATTTTTCGCCTCGGTGCTCATGCTATAAGTTCCCGGGCGGAGATTCGTAATTGTGTAACGACCCTGCGCATCACTGCTAGCTATGTGCGCTTCGCCGGTGCTCTCCTCGGAGACGGTTACCAGAGCGTTCGGTACGACAGCTCCGGATTGATCTCTGATGAATCCGCTGATCGTGCCTACATCTGATTGAGCCAGTCCGCGGACTGGTAAGAAAGCTGCGATGGAGAGGATTCCACAAAGACACCAGATCTTGATCCCTATTGATTTACGCATGGCGACTCCTTTTGAAAGACAACGACGAAAGTTATGTTTTTCTTTGAGGATGCACACTTGTGTGTGTTTATGATTGCGCTATCATACAGCCAACTATTTACGCGCTTCAGTATTGCTCTGTCAACATGAAAGTTGTGTAAATTCTGAGGGAATATTCGATGTTTGATATGTTGATAAAGTGATAGCCATCCCATAAACAGAGTCAAAAAACAAGTGCGAAGAATACCTGCCCCAAAACGTGCCACCCTGAAAGATGTTGCGCGTGCCGCTGGCGTAGGAGCCATGACGGTCTCCCGTACCATCAACGGGCATCCGTATGTCTCCGAGGAAACAGCAAAAAGGGTTCGCACAGCGATCCGACAGTTGGGCTATCGGCCCAATCATGCTGCCAGGATGCTTACCGGGCAACTGTCGCGATCGATCGGGCTTATTGTTCCCGACCTGGCTGATCCCTTCTTCTCAGTCGTCAGTCATGCAGTACAGGAAACCGCTCGCGAAAGTGGATATCTAGTCTGGCTGGCAGCCTCCAACGACGATCCAGCGATCGAAGCAGCGCAGGTTGAGCAGATGACGCATCACCCGGTCGATGGCATCTTATTAGTCCCTGTGGACAGCAAGCATAAGTACCTGAAGACGGTGGCTGAAGGCTCAACTCCTGTTGTCACCATCGATCGGCCTATCGAGGTGGCAATGTCAGATTCGGTAGGAGTCGAGAACAGGGCCGGCGCGCGCATGGCTGTCGAGCACCTTATCCATCATGGATACAAACGAATTGCGTGTATAGCCACCAATATGCATCTACTGACAATCAAAGAACGGCTTATTGGCTATGAAGAGTGCATGAGGGAGGCGAAACTGCCTCGCCCGAAGACAATTCGTTTGACAAGCCAGGACGATGCGAAGGCGACTTTGAAAGAGCTATTTGAATCGCGCACCTGGCCAGATGCTTTGTTTTCCGTGAATAACTCTTCGACGATCTGGGTTATTGAAGCACTCCGCGCGATGAAGATTGAAATGGGCAGAGATGTTGCTCTCGTAGGATTCGACGACGTCGACTTTTATTCTCTGATTACCCCTCCCATAACGACAATTCGCCAGCCAGCTTCTGAATTGGGACATATGTCAACGCGGTTGCTGCTGCAGCGGATAAAAGGGGAGTTCACTTCTTCGAGTGTTCGAACCGTTTTGCCTGTAACCCTCGTTGTGCGTGAGTCGTGCGGCTGCAAACCCGAAAAAATAAACGATTCGTTTGCTCGCGCTAAATCAAAAGACGCTCAATCTCCCAAGCGTAAAGAAGATTAAGAAATGAACAGATTTGAATCCGATATAGTTCGAAATCCAATGAGCCTCTCGAAAATGGAGAATTCTATCCTGCGGCGTCTCCTGTACTTTTCAATTGGCTTGCTTTTAGCGAGCAGTCCGCTGCTCGGCCAGCGGCCTGAGACGCAGGATTTTACCCGTAACGTCGATCCATTCATTGGTGTCGATTGGGGAGGCAACACCTTCGTAGGTGCCGCAATCCCATACGGCATGGTCAAGCTTGGACCTGACATGGCGACTTTCGACAATCGACGCTCCGGCTTCGGTTACTCCAGTTTCGGTAACATCCTGGGCTTTTCGCATCTTCATCTCAGTGGAGCGCAGGGCAAATACGGCAACATCCTTGTTGCACCGGTCACCGGTTCGCTTGATCTGGCGGATATCAAAACACCCCGCATCGACGAAGTCGCCAAGGTTGGGTACTATCGCGCGAAGCTGACGCGTTATAGCGTAGACGCCGAACTGACGAGCACCCGTCGCGTCGGCTTTCATCGGTACACCTTCCCGGCTTCGCAGCAATCGCATATCACCGTCAATGTTGCCTCAGCACTTGACCTTGGGTCAGGGTCGGAGTCGCAAAAGTTTGTCGGAGCGGAGATCCATTTGCCCTCGAATCACGAGGCTCAGGGCGTGGCTTGCTTCAAAGGCGGTTGGAATATGGGTGGCGAGTACAAGGTGTATTACTACATGGTGCTGGATACTCCAGCCACTGCAACACGGACATGGACCGGCACACTTTTGAGCAGCGCAAAGGACGCCTCACAATTCGCCGCCACTCCGGAAGGTCCATCGATCGGCGCAACATTTGATCTCACCACTAAGCCCGGCCAGGTCGTCCAGGTAAAAGTCGGCATCTCGTTCCTCAGTGTCGAGCAGGCGAGGCAGAACATCCAGCAGGAGATTCCGGGGTGGAACTTCGATGCTATACGCGCTGCCGCTACCGCTCTGTGGAATACCGAGTTCGCGAAGCTTAGCCTCTCCGGCGAGACTAACTCTCAACGCCGAGAACTCTACACCGCCATGTACCACATCATGTTGATGCCGACGGATCGCACTGGCGAGAATCCCGATTGGCAATCATCCGAGCCGTATTATGACGACTATTATGCGATCTGGGATACCTATCGTAGCTCGAGTCCGCTCCTTACCCTGATCTCTCCTGACCGCCAGCGTGACATCATCCGTTCGCTGATCGACATCTACCGCCACACGGGCTATATGCCAGACGCGCGCAGCGGCAATGACAACGGCCGCACGCAAGGCGGTTCGAACGCGAATGTCGTCGTCGCCGATGCATGGGTGAAGGGCTTGAAGGGTATCGATTACGAGACTGCATTCAAAGCCATGGAGCACGATGCTACGGTTCCCCCTGAGAACGCACAGAAGGAAGGCCGTGGCGGATTGAGAGATTATAACGAGCGCGGCTACATCACACTTGCAGATGAGCGCTCCGGCTCTCGTACAGTCGAGTATGCCTATGACGATTTTGCCATTTCCGAAGTGGCTTGCGGTCTGGGCAAAACAGATGTAGCGGCCCATTATGCCAAGCGCGCGCACAACTTCGAACACCTGTGGGACAAAGACATGACCGTCCTGGGTTTCAAAGGCTTCCTTCGTCCGCGCAAGCCGGATGGTTCATGGGCCGACCCCTATCTGACGGTACGAGGTACCTGGCCGGATTTTATGTACGAAGGTGATATCTGGACCTACTCGCTCTATGCCCCACAGGATATGCGCCGCCTCATTGAGATGGCGGGCGGAACTGATCTCTTCAACCGCCGCCTCGACTTTATCTTCTCGCGTGGTCACTTTGACGTCACCAATGAACCGGGATTTCTGATGCCCGTCCTCTATAACTATGCCGGTCGTCCTGACAAGTCTGCGGATATCGTTCAACTGTTGTTGGAGAAGGCGTTCACCGACTCTCGCGCCGGCATTCCGGGCAACGACGATTCCGGTGCGATGTCGAGCTGGCTCATCTTCCAGACGCTTGGTTTCTATCCCGTCGCTGGTCAGGATGTCTATCTCATCAGTACACCGAGCATACCCGACGCCTCTCTTACTCTGGGAAATGGAAAGAAGCTTCGGATCATTGCGAAAAATCTCGGCAAGTCCGGCTTGAACCACTACATCCAATCAGTCACGCTAAACGGAGTCGATCTTCCCAATTCCTGGTTTCGGCACGGGCAAATCAAAGATGGCGCCACTTTTGTCTTTACGATGGGATCCGCGCCGTCAACGTGGGGACAGACCGTGCCACCACCGTCCATAAGCGATGGCGACTTTCATTCTTGCGTTCCTCGTTCGGCCGAGCGGCAGGACCGTTGATCGGAGCCATACCGCTGCGGCACATGATCGGGGTCGCTCGGAGAAGGAGGCGCAAACAGCTGCCGGATCACTGCCGGATTTGTTGGTCACCTAGCGCTCCACAAGTTATTTTCCTAAAAAAAAACGGCAGCTCAAATGAGCTGCCGCTTCGGACTTCAATTCAGCCTAGTGGTGAGGTGCCGGACGGTGAGCCGGGCTCGGCTTGGGTGTCGCCTTCTTCGCGAGTACTACCGTACCATCGCTCATGATGATCATGATGGGGTTAGGAGTAAAGGAAGAGAAGGTTCCGGTCAACGTAACCTTCTGACCAACCGCAGTCGCCGCAGTGATATCATCCGCCGCCTTCTTCGCCGCAGCCGCCTGTGCCGGGGTCAACTTCTTGTCCGCATCCGCCGGAGGAGCCAGGTTGAAGGTGAAATCGGCCGTCTTGCCCTGCACCGCATCATCGGACACCGCAACCTTCAGAGCCGTCGGCGATGACTCGATCACAAGCGCATCCGGAAACGTCAACGATTTGCCCTTCATCGAGTCCCACATCTTTCCGGCATCTTCCGGCGTACCGTTGGCAAGGACAAACTCACGGTCGCTCATCGCCAGCTTCGGCAGATCAGCTTCAGGAGTCGAGGTAATCAAATCGTGAGCCATATCGGCAGGCTTCGGTGCGGGTTTGACCTTGAAGTCAGCCGGAGGATCCAGATTTGCCTGAACCGCAGTGTTCACCGCATCGAAGCCGTCATCGGCGCCGTGATAACGCCGGTAGCAGAACTTCGCCAGAGGCATCATCTGGCTCTTATAGGGCTCCGGCGCAAAGTACGCCGCGCGCGTAGCATACCAGGCGCAGTTCAGGTAGTCAGGTGGGGTGCTCTGGCGATACGCCTCAGCAAGCGTATAGGTGTCCTGCAACATCGGCCCCGGCTTGCTGGTATCCGCCACCGGAACGCTGGCCAGGCCAAGCTTGAGATTTGTCACCGCAGTTGCCGCATCTTTTTTGCTAAGAGCAGCAGCAGCAATTGCCCGGTAGAAAACCGCCTTCGCCTGGTTCTGCAGCGTTGCAAAGTCTGCCGCGGGCATTTCGGCCGGTTTGGTGGCCGCAAGCCCCTTCTTGGCGTAGTCCGCTGCCTTGTCCAAAGCAGCCTGTTTGGCAGCTGGGTCTGTAATTGTGTCTGCGCTCGCTAGACGGAAGTATGTTTCAAAGGTCAGTCCCCGCAGGTTATTCGGGTCGACTTGCAGCAAGCGGTCGGCGGCGTCCAGCGACTTCACTGGATCGAATCCGGCGTACGCCAGCATCAACTGTTCCAGCACGGACGCCTTCACCGCCGACTGCGGATAAGCAGTCAGATAAGCCTCAAGCGCTGAGGCCTTAGCCTGCGGGGTCGTCTGGCCGATCGCGCTGTTATACGCGTTATATTCCGCGGGAGACATCTGGACTCCGCCAGCGGATTGCGAGTTCGAACCAAGGTTGACCTGGGTTTGTGAGATTGCTGTACCGGCACCACATGCCATCGCAGCAACGGCCAGGAGAGACGCAACGACTACCTTCTTCATTCCACACTCCTCAATAAATCTTCGCTTTCAAATGTGTCACCGATGCTTCCGGGGGTCACTTGTACTTAAGGACAAAGTACAACCTGATCATATTGCATCTGGCTGAAGGCTTCGCCATACCCGGCCCTGGGGCCGGAAGATTGAAGTGTTCGTGGCATCTCGGGATGATGATGCGGATTATAGAAACGCCGTTGCTCAAACGCAAGCTTCGATCTGGGTTTGGGGCAAGAAACACGTTTTACTGCCAACTACATTCACTTGTGGCGGTTGTTAATCTCGATCCTAGTTTTCTGTTCGCCGCAGATTCCCTTTTACTTTACTCATTTACTGTAGGCGGGTTCGGTGATAGATCGAATCACGCATAGTCTTCTGTGATGTGTACCTGATAATGATGCCGGTAGATCCGATTCGTGAGCCCGGCAAAGCTGCAACATCTACCCATTAATAGGGTTATGGGCTTCTTATCCACAACTGGTAGTGTTGTGCCCGTTGATTCTGCTTCGGGACGCGACTAAAGTTGTTCTAGTCAAATATAGGTGACGAACCCTGATCTTCGTCCCGAGAGGTCCCATTTGCTCAAGCTAAAGAAGGTTCAGATACTCGGTTTCAAATCCTTCTGCGATCGCACTGAGATCCAGCTCGCTGGCTCAGGTATCGCAGCTGTAGTCGGGCCTAACGGTTGTGGCAAATCCAACATCTCCGACGCTATCACGTGGGTCCTTGGTGAACAGTCCGCAAAGTCACTCCGAGGCGTCAAGATGGAGGACGTCATCTTCGCGGGCACCCGCGATCGCAAGCCAACCGGCATGGCTGAGGTTTCGCTTACCCTCGTTGATCCGGAAGTGTATGACGGAGCTGGGCTCGACGCCGGGCCAGAGATCGTCATCGACGAAGCTGTTCCAACTGATTGGGACGAGACGAGCCTGCGTCAACAAAACGCGACTGAGACCGAAGAAGCCGTCGCCGAAGCCCAACCCGGTACTACCGTCGAATTTGACGCAGGAACGCCCAACCCTGCTCCGCCTACAGGAGAGACAGAAGAAACCGCCAACAACGTAGTACTAAAGATCCGGCGGCGCAAATTTGGTCGTACACCTGTTCGCGCAGGTGAAATCACTATCACTCGTCGCCTCTTTCGCTCAGGCGACAGCGAATACCTCCTTAATGGAAAGATCTGCAGGCTTCGTGATATTCAGGACATCTTTATGGGGACTGGCCTGGGTGGGGAGAGTTACGCGATCATCGGCCAGGAGCGCATCGGCCAGCTCTTGAGTTCCAAGCCGCTCGACCGGCGCGCAATTCTCGAAGAAGCGGCTGGAATTACACGTTTCAAAACCAAGAAACGACTTGCCGAACTCCGACTCGAAGCGGCCCGTCAGAATCTTGCACGTGTCAACGATATCTTTGACGAAGTCACCCGCCAGATGACAACGCTCAAACGACAAGCCTCTAAGGCTGAGCGGTACAGTTTGCTTCGCGATGAACTCCGAACTCGCCTGCGAGTCGTTCTTGCCAGCCGCATGTCTCAGCTGGATATCGATCAAGCCGCAACTGCCGAAACACTGGCTGCCCTCGCGATACAGATTGACTCCCAGACCGCGACAGTAGAAGCCATGGATGCCGAACACAGCGAAGGTATCCGCAACGGCTATGCTCTCGATCAAGAGATTCGTGAGATCGGAACCCAAGCTAACCAATCGGCGGTGGAACTCGAACGCATCACAGCGCGCACGACAGCTAACACCGACCGAATCGCTGAACTGTCCAGCCGCCTCGCCACCAGCAATGAAGATCTTGCGTTGGCTCACGAACAGCTAGCGAGTCTATCAGGAGAACTCGAGCAACATCGCAGCTTCCTTGAGAACGCCACGGCAGAGTCCGACAACTCCCGACAAATCGCGCAGAGTCATCAGGCCCAAGCCCAGGAGGCTATTCGCACTGTGACTGCTGCCGAACAGCAAGCAGAACAGAATCGCCGAACATCCATGCACCTGTTGCAGCGAATCGCCCAGACCCGCAACGAAGAGATTCAAGCTGCTGCAGCGCTTGCCGGCCTGGAGCGGGAAGCCGAACGTCTTTTCACTGAATCTGAAGTTGCGAAGCAAGAGCTCGAGACCCTCGGCCTGCAGCGTGGGCAGGTTGCCCTCTCCTTTGAGTCGGTCACCGAACGTCTTAAACGCCTTGAAGCCGAGATCGTTGAGTTACGGACAAGGATTGAAGTCAGTCGTGCCGAAGAGTTGCAATCCAAGCGGCAAGGCGATCAGCTACGCGGAGAAGTTGCAACCCTCCATGGCCGTCGTAACTCTTTGGAAGCTCTTATCAAAGAGCATAGCTACTCCACTGATACGGTCCGCAACATCTTTAAGACTGACACATACAAGCACAATACCAACGGTATGGCTGCTGTGGGTACGTTGGCCGATTTTCTCGAAGTAGATGGGAAATATGAGAGTGTTGTCGACGAGTTCCTGCGCGACGAACTGAATTACATCGTCGTAAAATCCTGGGATGCAGCAGACGCCGGGATGCATCTGCTACAGACGGACGTTAGCGGTCGAGCCACCTTCCTTGTACACCCCAATGATGCACAAGCGAACTTCGCCTTCGCCGAAGGCATGCCAAGCGCCGCTCAAACCAACATTGTAGGCATCGAGGGCGTCGTCCCTCTTAAAAATTGCGTTCGCGTCCTTGACGGATTTGGCAAATCTCTCGAAGTAATTCTGCCAAAGCTTCGTGAAGGATTCGTGGCACCGGACTCCTATATCGCCCGCTCGCTTGCTCTGTCGAATCCTCATGCCTTCTTTCTTTCTCCATCCGGCGAGACCTTCCACAATGTGACAGTCACTGGCGGTCGCCCGCGTGCACAAGGTCCATTGGCCCTCAAGCGGGAACTCGCTGAGGTGCAGCAGAAAGTTGAGAAGGCTGAACAAACACTCGCGCAAACCGATCTTCACACCGCAGAACTCCAGCAGCAGTTTGCGACCCTCAACGCTACTA
Organism: uncultured Acidobacteriaceae bacterium; assembly: GCA_963815485.1. Taxonomy (GTDB): domain Bacteria; phylum Acidobacteriota; class Terriglobia; order Terriglobales; family Acidobacteriaceae; genus Edaphobacter. The sequence goes on from CAWFGQ010000001.1 coordinate 497,519, forward strand.
TCGAAAACAAGACGCTCGAACGACGGGATGCTGAACGAGAGTCAGCAAACTCCGGTGCAGCGCTCCGCCAAATGGAATCCGAGGTGGCAAGAATTGAACGTCGTCTCCAGGAGTGGGCACTTGCCAGTGAGCGTAATCGCGACGCTCAAAATGAAAAAACAGATATTATCGCCCAGCGCCAGCAACAAACTGCAGCCTTCGAGAGCGAGCGTGCTGACGCAGAAACCAGCCTTGCCGCCCTTCAGCACCAACTTGATCAACATCGCAATCGCCGCGACGAGCTTCAGCAGACCGCTGCCGCAGCTTCCGCTGCTCTCGCTGGCCTCGAAGAGCGTCGCCGAAATGCGCAGGCCAACTTCGACCAGACCCTTCGTCTTTTCAATGGCCAGAACCAACGCATCCAGCAACTTGACCAACAACTGGCTGCAGGTGCTGCAGAAAAGCTTCGTCGCGAAGAGGAGATTTCGGCACTCGCGGTTCAGCACGCCGAACTCTCGGAGATGCGTGCCAACGCAATAGCAGAAGGTACTCGTCTAAGCAGCCAAGCTGCTGAACTTCGCGGCGCAATGGAGAAACTCGATCAACGCCTCCGCGCTCTTCGCCACGAAACAGAGGCGCTTCGGGAGCAACGTGCAACTCTCGCGGCTCGTGCTGCCAGACTCGCATCGGACATCGAGCATATCGAGACCACCTGTCTCAACGACCTCGGTGTTGAAGCAGTCGTCCTCCGCGAGGATCATGAAATCCGGCGCATCGAAGGGGAGGCCCTGCACACGGAAGAAGACGAGGCCCGTACGCTCAAACAGCGCCTTGAGGCCATGGGCCCGGTGAATATGATGGCTCTCGATGAATACAACGAGACAGTCACTCGCCACAGCTTCCTCGAAACCCAACGCAAAGATCTTCTCGATTCCATCGAAAACACGCAGGCTTCTATCAAGGAAATTGACGATGTTTCCCGCATGAAATTTGATGAGGCATTCAAAGTCATCAACGAAAACTTCTCCATCACTTTCACTAAGCTTTTTGGCGGCGGACAGGCCTTTATGAAGCTGACGGACACTGAAAACACCAGTGAAAGTGGCATCGATATCGTTGCCTCGCCTCCGGGCAAGAAGCTTCAAAACATACTTCTCCTCTCAGGTGGAGAAAAAGCTCTTACCGCCCTCTCGCTTCTGGTTGGTATCTTCCAGTTCCAGCCTGCACCGTTCTGTATTCTTGACGAGGTCGACGCTCCGCTTGATGAGACCAACGTCGGGCGCTTTGCGAAATTGATCCACGAGATGAGTTCGTCAACGCAATTCGTTGTCATCACTCACAGCAAACGGACAATGGCACAGGCTGATGTTATTTATGGGGTTACCATGCAGGAACTCGGTGTCTCGAAGATTGTCAGTGTCAACCTTAACCGACGCGATTCTGCAGAAAATCGGCGCGCTGTTGCCTGACATCCTCCAAGATTGACTGTCCCTTTGCGCAGCTGGAGCGATCGGTATTCGCTCCAGCCCTTTTTCTTCTGTCACTTTTTAATCGTATCTATATAGCGTCTCTGCTGAGGAGATGGGGACTATTCCGTTCGTACTTCTTTGAAACCAATTACCCTACAAAAGCATGTACATACCGATCACAACCATCACCCTCCTAGTCTTGACGGCAGCGATGGTTGTCTTGCGGATTTTTTGGCAGCGAGTGCCCGCACGATTGAGGTTATTTCTCATACGGGGATCGGCCGCCGCAATTCTTCTGCACGCAGTTTTCGAAGTAACGAAATGGGGCACCGCGTCTGACCGCTTGAACGTTTTCATCAACTGGTTGGCAATCGCCGGCTACCAGCTTCTTGTTCTTCTATTCAGTCGTCTTTCGCCTCGGTGGCTTACCGTTCCCTGTGCGGTGATTCTCATGACCCCTCTCTTCGCTTCAAGTATCCTGCAACCACTTACCTCGCTCTTCCAGCAGGGTGACTACAAAAGACAATCGATCGGGAATCATATGTTTTTTCAGGTCGTACCATGGGCGAATGCAGGAGGAAATGCCGGTGTCGACGTTCAGATTTATTACAGCCCTCCTTTCCTTCCATTTCTTCGTCACCGAATTCAGAATGTTCCCTTCAACAATCGGGAGTGCAACGCATATGCAGCTTTTGCCATTCTTGAGCCTTCTGCAAAAATGGTGATTGGGCGATGCCCGCGCTGGGGCACTAATCCTCCTCCAACGTTCGACAAACTCCTTCCTCTTCCCTGAACATTCGTCCAAAGTTCTATCTATCTATAGAGGTGATACCGTCAATCCGATGCCAACTGCCCTTCTCCAAACCGACCTTGGCAACCTCGCTCTTACTGCTCGCGGCAAGGTCCGTGACATCTATTCCCTTCCCGGCGACCAACTTCTCTTTGTCGCCACCGACCGCATCTCCGCCTTTGATCATGTCCTCGGCAGTGGAATTCCCGACAAGGGCCGGATACTCACTCAGCTCTCCCTATTCTGGTTCGATTTTCTCAAGACCACCGTTCCTAACCATCTCATTACTGCTGATCTATCGGAATTTCCGCGAGTGTTACGCCCATATTTGAATCAACTCGAAGGTCGCAGCATGCTGGTCAAGCGAGCTAAGATGTTCCCCATCGAGTGCGTCGTCCGAGGCTATCTCTCCGGCTCGGGGTGGAAGGACTATCAACAGACCGGGGCTGTCTGTGGCATTAAATTGCCCGCCGGCCTCTGTGAATCGGATCGCTTACCAGAGCCGATCTTTACTCCCGCTGCCAAAATCCACACCGGTGGCCACGACGAAAACATCGCCTTCGAAACCGCAGTACAAACGATCGGAACAACACATGCCAACATACTTCGCAGTCTGACCTTGGATATCTATGCCAAAGCCACAGATCATGCAGCCAGGAAGGGTCTGATCCTTGCAGATACTAAATTTGAGTTCGGCCTAATCGACGACACCATTGTTCTCGCCGACGAAGTGCTTACTCCTGATTCCTCCCGCTATTGGCCTGTCAAAACTTACAACCCCGGAGGACCCCAGCCCTCTTTCGACAAGCAATACGTTCGGGATTACCTCGAATCGATCCACTGGAACAAACAAGCTCCTGCACCAGCTCTTCCTGACGAGGTCGTTTTGCGAACCCGCGAAAAATATCTCGAAGCATTCCACCTGATTACCGGTCGTAACGAACTAGTCAACAACTAAACTGTATGAATCTCTTCGACTTGTTGCTTGCCGCCATGCTGGGCTATTCCATCATCATTGCGTTTATACGCGGCCTGATTCTCGAACTCTTCTCCCTTGGGGGCTTAATTGTTGGCCTTCTGCTTGCATGCTGGAACTACAACAGGGTCTCTGTTTTAGTCCAAAACCTAATAACGACTCCTACCACCGCTCAGATTGTCGCCTTTTTCCTTATTGTCATCGGGGTGATGCTTCTTAGCGCCATCGCTGGCAAAGCTTTGAACCGTACCGCCCATGCCATTGGGCTTGGTATCTTTGACCGACTCCTAGGGGCTGCCTTCGGGTTTGTCCGGGGGTGTCTGTTTGGGGTTGCCATTCTAATGGCGATTGCGGCTTTTCAACCCCATTCTGCATGGATCGCAAATTCCCGGCTATCTCCCTATTTCCTTGCCGGGGCTCATGCGGTATCCTTCGTTGTACCTCACGAACTTCAGCAGCAGATTCTAAAGGGCGCCGAACAGATCAAGCACAACGCGCCCAATTGGATCAAACCGCTCCGGTAGAGGCACAATGACAGAGTGGTTCCCCGAAGGGACCACCAGCGAGGAATAACCTTGAAGCGCGAAATGGACGGTCTGATCACGCAGATGCACAGTGCCGGCATCCCTTACTCGGAAGCCGTTCGGCAATTCAAAAAGCGTTACATCCTCGAGGTGCTTGCGCAGCACAAGGGCAACCAGTGCAAGGCCGCCGAAGAACTCGGCATGCATCGCAATACCCTCAGCCGTACCCTTGCCGAACTCGATATGAATACGGCGCAGATCCGCAACGGAATGCGCAGACCCCCCAGCAGTGAACGTCCACGAATTCAAAGTATTGCGAGTGCCCGTTGATCACTGGCTCCGTCTAACGAGCAGTAATGAGAACTGCCCTTCATTCTCGGACTTCAATCATGATCAGATGGGCCGCTATTTTAGCGCTCTGCGTTTCGGCTGTGGCGCAGACGAGTTCCTCTTCTGCTGTTGTCGCGCCAGAAAAACGTCAGGTACAGGCAGCTGAAGAAGCTTACATTGCGGGCGCCCGCATGCTGGAACGTAACGATGTTTCCGGTGCGGAGATCCAATTCAGCAGAGCGACCAAACTCAATCCCTCAAACAATGACTATGCCACCGCCTATTCCGTCGCGCATCAGAGACATATCAACCAACTTATACAAGAAGCCGGCAAAGCACGACTTCTAGGCCAGAATGAAAAAGGCGAAGCGCTCCTTGCTGAGGCCCGCCTCCTCGATCCGCAAAGCGCCGTCAGCCAGAATCTGGGGTCCAGCACCCTTCCAAAAGTCTTTCGTCCTGAGATTGAGCCTTGGATACGTGACGCGCCTTCCATTGCTGAGGCCATAACGCTCTTGCCGAATCCCGGTTTAAAAAGCTCACATCTTCGTGGCGAGGAACAGGACGTTGTCCGCCAAGTACTCTCAAGTTATGGAATCCGCGCAACCTTTGATGAGTCGGCACTACATCAGAATATACGGTTCGATCTCGATGATGCTCCTTATCAGCAAGCAGTGCCAATCCTACTCAACATGGCCCATCTCATCGCCGTGCCGCTCGATGCTAAGAGCGTAATCATCGCAAAGGATACTCCGGAAAATCGACAGAAATTTGAACGTCAGTTGCAAGAATCCATCTACATCCCTGGCATGACCAACGAACAGATGGACGAACTCGGTAATGTCGTTCGCAATGTCTTCGATGTCAAACAGGTCAATATTGACAAGAGTTCCGGGGTGCTCGTCATTCGTGCCCCTCAGGAGACTCTGACTTATATCAACCTCACCCTCGCTGATCTCATCGATGGAGGCAGTGAAGTTATGATCGACCTTAAGCTTTATTCGGTCGATAAGACGAATCAACGCAATATCGGTGCCCAACTGCCACAACAGGTGGGTATCTACAACGTGGCCTCGGCGGCGCAAAGTCTCGTCAGCGCAAACCAGACTCTTGTCAACCAAGCTATCGCGCAAGGCCTGGTCCCTGCAGGGGCGAGCAATATAACGATTGCTCTTGCGCTCATCGCATCCGGACTGGTTCAAAGCGCACTTCTGTCCAATACGGTTGGCTTCTTTGGCGGCGGCATCACGCAAAGCGGTGTCACCATCAATCAGAACCCTGCGTTCAATCTCGCGCTGAGTTCGAGTGACACCCGGGCATTGAATGAACTACAGATTCGGGTTGGGGACAGACAATCAGCTACCTTCCGGGTGGGCGAGCGTTATCCGATCACCACAGCGACCTATTCCAGCGGCCTGTCCACCGTCTCCTCGGCGCTGAATGGTGTGTCAATAAACGGGGTCAGCGCCAGCAGCCTACTTAATGCTGCTGTTGGATCTCCGATCACGATTCCCCAAATCCAGTACGAAGATTTAGGCCTTACCTTGAAGGCAACTCCTACCGTTCAAAAGTCGGGAGCCGTCAAGATGCACCTTGATCTCAAAATCGAGGCGCTCGCTGGCGGTTCGGTAAACAATATACCGATCCTCAATAACCAGCAGTTCGCCTCCGACGTCACGATCAACGATGGAGATACCGCGATGATGGTCAGCAGTCTCTCCAAGAGCGAGTCCGGCAGCATCAGCGGACTTCCAGGACTCGGCGACCTTCCAGGATTTCAAACTGCCACGGCGGATAGAATCACCGCGACCGATTCCAGCCAACTCATTCTATTAATCACGCCGCATATTACGCGCCGCCGCTCGAATCTGACCGCTGGCCCACGAATCGCAATTAATTTGCCAGAGCCGTCAAATTAGGGCACCTCCGATGGGAGAGCACAACACAAAATACTCTCCATGATGCTCTACTCTTGCTCTGGCGCCGAAATCTCACTCAATAGACCTAATTTACTTACTTGCCATCTTGTTGAGGGCTCAGTCAATGCACCAACTCGCGTTGACCGTATGGAACGTGGCCGTTATACTCGATAGAAGAAGAGCGGGAGTAGCTCAGTGGTAGAGTGCTTCCTTGCCAAGGAAGATGTCGCCGGTTCGACCCCGGTCTCCCGCTCCAAATAAGACCTCCTGCGGTACACTTCTCCTACAATTCATCAGGGCGGAAGTCAGCCCACTGAGGCGCGGTACCCAAGTGGTAAGGGAGAGGTCTGCAAAACCTTTATGCGTCGGTTCGATCCCGACCCGCGCCTCCAATAATTCAATAAGTTAGAAGCTCTCCAATTCGGAGGGCTTTTGTCGTGTAGCGAGAAATGTAGCGGGTACCCCGCTTTTTTTGCCTCTTCCCGGCCCACCCTACTGAACTGCGTGTGTTCTTTGCTGTGACGTACGCTCCGCATGGGCGATTCTCTGCTCGCTAACGAACCTTTCTAAGTTCTGCATCGCCTGATGCTGATGCTGATGCTGTTGCGTCGGGTGCGCGTACCGGAGCACCATCTGGATTCGGGAGTGGCCTAGCATCGCAGCCAACGTCACAAGATCAATGCCGGACATTGCCGCTCTCGTAGCCCACGTGTGCCTGAGGTCGTACAGCCGGAACGGTGGGACCTTGCTGTCCCTCACAGCCCGGTCATGGGCGTTGTTGACCTTTGGAACAGGGCGGCTGCTGTCCGTCTCGCAGGGGAATAGATATGCCTCATCCGAAGCCATACGCAGGCCCAGTACACGCCGCGCTGATGCGGTGAGAGGTACGCGCCGCCGTGCCGCCTTCGTTTTGCCGTAGGGGATGACGAGAAAACCCTGCTCAAGCTGTACGTTCTCTCGGCGAATGCGGTAGACCTCTTCCGGCCTCATCCCCGTTTCGAGCATGAGCGTAGCCACGTCGCGCAGCATCGGAGTCGCCTTCGCAAGATACTTCTCTTGTTCATCGTATGAGAGCACCCGTGTCTGCTCATTGTGCTCTTCGCAGAATTTCACTCTGCTAACCGAATTTCGGAGCGGTACGTCGCCTTTCAGAACGTGATTGAACAGGGCTTTGAGGCACGCAAGCTCCCGGTTCACCGTGGCGGGCTTTACCGTCCGTCTCGTTCGTGGACTCACCTGCCCGGATCGCAGCGTCTTATAGCGTTCGACCTCTTCCGGGGTAATGCGGTCGAGTGGCACGTCGAAAAAGTGCTTACGCAGCGCGACGGCACTCACCTGATACCGCCTGTGCGTCGCCGGGTGTGTCCGGTGCTCCTGCTCTGACCAACTTAGGAAGCCGGCAAGCGCGGCTTTGAACGCCGGAATCTTCTTCCGCTCAGTAATGCCCACTTCGCCCTTCGCAAGTGCAGTCCGGAAGGCCGCTTCGATCTGGCGAGCAATGCGTGGATTGCCTTGTTTTGTGCTCCGCTGAATGTGCTGTCCGTCATGCAGGAAGTGATACCAGTACACGTTACCGCGCTTGAAGATGGACATGATTAACGCTCCTTTCGAACAGCTGTCGATTTCTTTGCTCGCTTTCGACTGTTGCGGACAGATTCAATGTGGCCGCAGTACCAGTCGCAGTATTTCCGGCTGTGACCGCCGGTAAATGTGAACGGGACGCCACAATCGGGACGTGCGCATTTACGTCGCTTCGCATGACGCACAGCGTCAATGCTCAGTGTGAGTGCTAGGGCATCTTCGAAAGTCGTGGTTGTTACCACCAGGCGGAGGTTGCTCTTCACGGTTATGATCCGAACCGGGAAATCCATATGCTGCCCCGTGTGTTCGCCGCTCCTGACAGAGTTCTCAAAGAGTCTCCGAAGACCCCAGATGTGTTTTTCGCTTACCTTCGGCTCGTATCCCGCAGAGTAAGTTAGCCCGTCCGTCGCTCGTTCATGTATTGACAGCTTCGAGGATTCGGAGAGATGCGACAGTGAGGCGAAATAGCCGACCGTCGGCAAAAACGCCAGTAGAGCATCCGTATCACCAATTTGCAGGCGAAAGAACTCGGATCGTTTTTCCCAAGGGTCATAGGTTTCGATTTTGCCGTGAGCAGGACTCACCAAAAGCAAATCGCAATCCTGCTGATTGGGTTCGCGGACAGCAAGTTGAGCAAGTCGTTCATAGGAAGTGTCCATTTGCGTGGTCCGTCGCCACTCTGCGGGCATTCGGAGGCACTGGACATAGAGTGGCAGATTCGCCTCGATCAATCCGGTTTGCGCTTTGTTTGTGCGTGGCATCGTTTGTGTAGGTTATTATGCCACATTCGTTCGGTATAGTTGCCCTTGTCAACACGACGCTGCGGATATTTCCGCTAGAGGTAAACGAGTATGGAACCGTTGCTTTCAGTAGAAGAGGCCGCACGCAAGTTGGGCGGCCTGAGCAAGTACACAATTCACGCATGGTTGAGTTCTGGCAAGTTGCGCCGGACAAAGGTGGGCAGCCGGACGATGATCCGCGAGTCAGAGCTACAGAGAGTGATTGAAGACGGGGGTAAGTCTTCGTACCTGCGTGGCGTCTCTCGGAGCGAGTCTGAATGTGCAAGAGGGTAAATCAATGTCAAAGGCGGAGAGAACAGCAGGAAGAGACCTCAGCGCGTCTGGAAAGGCACAACTACCAAAGCCCCCTGCCATCATTTGGCAAGGGGCGGATTATCCCAGAATCGAGCCCGGCACCTATCAGGTTCGTGGTGTCGATTTTCAGGGGCCGCAATGGGTGAGGAAATATCAACGATGGTCACTGCGAATCGAGTTCGCATTGGTAACGGAACCGGGAAACGCGAGCGCCTTTTTCAATTTCGGGAGCGACCCGCAAGGGCCACGTGTCGCCAGGCACTCGAACTACTGGAGAGAGTGGGTGAGGGCAAATGGAGATTTGCCCGCCAAAGGCCAAGAGATGACACCTGACGTATTTCTAGAAGGCCAGTTCTTTTGCGTGAGCATCGAAGACGCCACGGTGAACAGTGATGGAAAGAGGAAGACAGATCCCGAAGTCTATTCCAAGATCACCAACTTTCACTCCGTGGAGCGCTCGCAATCATGAATCTTTCAATCAGGAATCAGGAATCATGCAATCAACCAATCAAGTAATCAACCAATCAAGGTTGCCATCAGATTCCGTCTCAGCCGGGCGGAGGTAAACGCCAACCCAAAAGTAAACCTAAAGGGCGGAGGCTTCGGCTTCCGCTCAGGCCAAAATTTAACAATCAATCATTCCAATGACTTAAAGGGGAAAAACCAGCTGGAAATTCACGGTTTCCCCTGGCTCAAATTGACTGGAAATCAATCGGTAATCAATGGAGAAACAGCGTGATTTGCCTAATGATTTCGGAGAATCCTAGGGAGGGTGTCCTAATTGGGAGGTTATGGAAGCGGGCGAAGATGGCGCAGCAAAAACACGACTTCCGGGTATTTACGGCTGGACGTTCGGCGGTTACAACGGAGGCGATGCCTGAACCCAGGCAATAGCTCTATGTGGTACTGGACGCTAAACGACCAACCATACGGAAACATTCAAATACGATCGCAACACGATCGTATCGTGCTGTCATATCGACACCGCAGCAGATCTGAAGACTGGCAAAGTAAGGAATATCCAGTCTTGTTGACTGAGACACCTTGTAACTTTGGGGGAGTACGCCAGTGGTTTCTGTGTCCTGCGCGCGGATGTGGGCGACGGGTTGCTGTTCTCTACGGCGGCGAGATATTCGCCTGCCGGACCTGCCATCAGCTCGCTTACGACAGCCAACGCTAAGCACCTCACAATCGTGCTCTTAGCCGCGCTCAAAGCTTGCATGTCCGCCTCGGAGGAATGGGCGCTGTCGGCGATGGCCTTCCCCCTAAACCAAAAGGAATGCATCGGACGACATACAAGAGGCTAGCGAGACGTTTTCTGAGGTTCGAAGCGGCGATGGACTCCGCCGCAGCTGCCTATTTTGGGTTTGGATTGTGACCAATTCTATGCTTCCTTTCCACATGCGGCGCACACCGATCCATCCGCGCCGGTCACTCTGTAGAATGGGAGGCTCTGAAACATTTACCGCTCCTAGTCGGGGCAGTTAGCGGCAAAGAAAATGAACCTCTTCGTCTCTCTGGTGCGTCGCGAACCCTATTGCGTGGCAAGTACAAGCCTCACAATTGAGTTCACGATCACTTTGGTACGTCTTCGAAAATCTGATCCAAAAACGATAGTTTTGCGGCTGCGAAAATTGGTGTCGATGCTACAACGAAATTAACCCTGTAAGTGTCCTCAATCGTATGCTCACTCTTCACCGGAGGAAGCGCCCTGAGCTTGAATATGACCGTTTCGTTTTGCTTTTGATCCAATTCGACAATAAGAATCGCTTTTGCGAAAGCTACACCCATGTATCGTTCCATCTGCGCAACACAAGATGATGGGTACGCAGACGGGGGCCAGGAAGCCTGAATATAAGCAGCCTCGCTGCCACTTTGTGACAACTGGTAAAACAGTTCCGCTGCCGAAAGCGAGTCGTCCATTTTGTTAATGCCCGCTGCATAAATATTTGAGCTCGTCGAATTCTGTCCAAAAAGCTTCTTATACAATTCGCGAGATTCTGCCAGGTCAGTTCGAATTAGTTCCACAACCCCTAGCTTCTTATCGAAAGTGAATAGGTCACCTCTTGACTTGCCTAGAGACTGATAGTCAATTTCTTCGTAACTATAGTGTCCGGTCATCAATTCGACCTCAGCTTTCGTGACGCGGCGGCAAGATTCCAGGTCGAAGTGGGGAAGGAGTGCATCTTCAGAAATCACCTGGTTGCTTTTTAGCGTTAGCGGAATATAAATCAAAATATCTTTCACGTTCACATTTGCGTTGGCCAAACTCGTTACAACATTAGCTACGCTCTGCTCACCGAGATCATCTCTGGCCGAGCTCAAACTTTTTCGCACATCGTCTAAAGTGACTTTCGTCTCGCCGAGACGTTCCTTTGTGGCCTCATCGAGGGCCTGCAAAGCCGTTAACTTTGCTTCTGACTTGGCAAGTTTGTCCCTCAATTCTTCTTGTCTGGTATCTGCTTCTACCTTGTCCGCGGCTTGCTTTTTATCTGCCTCCGCTTTGGCGACCTTTGCCGCAGCCTCCGTATCGATTTCCTTTACGATGCCAAGGCCCAGGGCTAGAACCAGGCAAATCAAGGATATCCAACCCCGTTGAGTGATCCTCTCCAGGATCGGCTCTGAGCCCTCACGCCAAGTCTTTCCACCAAACGCGGCTAGCGTTGCTGTGGTGCCAACCACCAGTAGCACGAGATTGAGGAGCACTTTCACGCTGGAGGTGAACGCAATTCTACGCGAAGACGCAAACTTGGGCCTATCTCAACTAACCCGACTGGATCCCATCACGGGGAAAATCATCAGCACACCCAAGTCTGCTTGTTGGGTACTTCTCTATGTTTGCAAGCGCTTCGTTTTAGCGGAACGATTCAACGCCAATGCGACCGAGAGTGGAGTGGCTATTCCCTGAAAAGGGGCGTTTCCGAGTTAGTATAGAGCCAGAATTGGCCTCGAAGTGGCGGTCACTGTCCCCTTTGCTATCAGATGGGATTCATGCGAGGTGGAGATATTGCGCATCCAGACAGAGCGGAGCTATAGGGTGAGTTTCAGTTTCCAGCAGCGAGCATCCCTCGTTTGCCTCGTTGCGGCCACCCTATTGATCGGTCCAGGATCCTCGTACGCGCAGAGTGCAGGGCAGAAACAAGACGTCGTCGTTGACACAAAAGCGCCGACTTCGCTACTGATTCAGAAAACCGGAAACTACTTCGCTCTGATCATCGGCATCAACGATTATCAACACCTACCGCGTCTCTCAACGCCCCGGAATGACGCCCAGGAACTTGCGTCGGTACTAGGTAATCAATTTGGATTTAAAACTCAACTGCTACTGGACGCCACGAGAGATCAAATTCTAGAAACCCTCGACCGATACAGGCGTACGTTGAGCGAATCGGACAATCTGTTAATCTACTATTCTGGCCATGGATATTTCGACAAAGAGACGGACCAAGCCTACTGGGTGCCAGTCGATGCTGGACTGGATACGTACGCTCGCTGGATTGTCGCGAGGGAGATCACAGCGGTGGCAAAGGCGGTTCCTGCTCGTCACGTGCTGGTAATTTCCGACAGCTCCTACTCGGGTATGATTACGCGAGATGCGAGACAACCCACTCCCTCCGATCGCGCGAACTATCTCGAAGATATGCTTCAAACGAAGTCTCGAGATGTAATGTCCAGCGGCGGCGATGAGCCTGTCGCAGATAATGATGTTTCAGGGCATTCTCCACTTCACTCGGTATTCGCCAATGTTCTGTTGCAGGAGTTGATCCAGTTTCAATCGAACGAATTCACGGCGGAACAACTCTTCTCCCAGATCCGAGTGCAGGTCGCGGCACGCTCTAGACAGGTACCCCAATATAAGCCGATCGGCGACTCTCTTGATGAGAGAGGTGACTTCGTTTTTATTCGGGTCCGGAAAGGAGAAGTCAACGAGGGCACAGCTACCATTCACCTTGGAAGAGAGCCTCCCACGACTCCCGTGAATCCAGACGAGGAGGCTGTTCGCGCCGTCTTGGACAGTTATGAGGAGGCCTACGCCAGTATGGACGTGAGCGAGTTAAGGAAGGTGTGGCCCTCGCTCTCGAGGAATCAAGAGAGGGAAATTAGGAGTGGTTTCGATACACCGGGTCTGAAAGCGTTAATGATACAACTGCGGAATCGGACGACACGTATCGATGGACGCAAGGCTACCGCGACCTGCGATCAATGGATGGTCTATACGTTCGAGGGACGGCGCCAACCACCGCAGACAAACTCCGTCGAGATTCTGCTAAGCAAAAATAGCGAGGGGACCTGGGTCGTAAATGAAGTAAAGGCAAAATGAGTCACTGAATAGTTCCGTCACGCGTTCGTGAGTTCTTGACGTTTCTGGGGATGGTGAAAGAACTGCAACCCTATGAAGACCGCCCTTCTACTTTGTTTTTTGTGCATCCGCTGAATCGTCGGTGCATGTGCGCGGCAGAGTGACCAGAAAGGGCTAGCGGCGCCTGCCCCCGAATGCCCGTCGGGGCTTTCTATTGCTTCACAGATTCCTGGGGCTTGCTGTAGGCTAGTCTTCCCGTGAAATTGTGAGGAGGAATGACGCTGATTGCTGGTTTGCTGCTATGAGTACTGCCCGTTCGATTCTTTGGTTCCTTGTAAAATTCACCGCCCTTGTATGCATACTTCGCTATTTGGGCGAAATTCCATGGCGTGCATCAGGCGTCCTCTCCTTCTTTTTAGTAGAAGCCCTCTCTGGAAGACCACGTGCATCTTCCGCACCATTTACCCCGTTTTCGTTCACATTGCATCCCCACGTGCGCTATATGTTGATCGATCTGGGCTACATCGATGAGGACGCTCTAAAGGAAATACAGGTTACAGACAGGTCAGATCCGTGGAGCGGAGCGTTCATGGATGCATTTGGAATACAAGGTTACGGACTCCAAAGAAGCGAGAGAGGTTGGCCGCTGGTTCACTGGCCGCGCCAGAATTGGTATACCGAAGATATAGGGTTCAATCGGAACCTAGAGTTCATGGATACCGGGGGAGAATTCCGGTCAAACTCTCCCGGTTGCTTCTGCCGTCGCGGGAAAAAGGCGGGGCTAGCTTTCGGTGTGTCGGTAAACGAAGATTGGTGGAAAGCCAATTGCGATGTTATTACTGCAAAGGGAATCGTCCTTGATGTTGAACGACAGTTTCACTTCGGTACAGCTCACGAACGTTCGCCACGATGACTTCGTGCCCAAGCTCCTGAAGCTGTTCGCTGATCCAGATCGAGTGCGTTCCGGCCTCCATCGCGACCCGCGCTGGAGGGAGATCGGTGAACCACTTCTCGATCGCCTTCGGGGGGGTGCGAAAGCGGCCCCGATCGACGACTAATCCGTCCTGGTTGAGGGTGCAGTAATGGCTCCAGACATCGCCAAGTTCAATACCGATCGTGATCTCAACCTTGGCCTGCCTGCGTGGAACTTCAGCGACGAGGTACTGCGCTGGCTTCTTCATGGGAACAGTCTGCTCCTCCTTCGGAGGACCTGCTCCCTCGAAAATGCCTACCTACCGAGCTTGTGGTTGCAGCGTGACACTGACGCCAAGGCTCTCTAGCCTCTTCACCAGATGTCGCTTGAGCCTTTCCGCGTGAAGTTGATCGAAGTAGTCGCCGCCGAGTTCCTGATAGACGCAGCCTTTACTCTGAAGGTGGTAGCCGATGACCAACAAGCTGTGGGCCACAGCGATAAGGGCCCTCTTACTGCCTCGTCGCGCGGCCAGTCGTTTGAACTGAGCGGAAAGGTAACAGTTCTTCGTCCTTACCGCTGCCCACGCGGACTGACAGGCCATGCGGCGCAACCATGGACTGCCCTTGCGGCTCTTGCCGCTGAGCCGTTTGCCTGCGCTCTCATGGTTGCCGGGACATAGCCCTGCCCAGCTTGCCAGGTGTGACGCGCTCGGGAAAGCTGCCATGTCCGATCCGATCTCGGCAACCAGACTCCAGGCTGCCACCCGCTCGACACCGGGCACCGTCATCCAGCGGGCCACCGCGTCAGCCAGTTGCTGGTGTTGCTCGCCGAGCTGCTCCAGCCGGGCGTCAAGCGACTGGATCTCCGCTTCGAGGAAGCGATACTGGCGGAGCAGGCTATCCAACAGGAACCGGTGGTGATCGCGAATGCGACCGTCCAGCGCGAGCTGGAGCTGCGGGATCTTGCTGCGCAGCTTACCCAGGGCGAGACCGGCCAGTCGCTCTGGACTGTCCTCGCCACTGACAATCGCGTCCAGCATCGCTCGCCCGCTCTTGCCCATGGTGTGGGTCACGGTGCTGGCAAGCTTGATGTTGGCGCTCTCCAGCAGCTTCTGGATGCGGCTGCTGATGCCCGACTGCTCCTGCGAGAGCGTGGCCCGGGTTCGCGTTAGATCCCGCAGGTCGCGGATCACCGGAGACGGAACATAGCTGCCACGCAGCAGACCATGTCGGAGCAACTCGGCGATCCACTGACAGTCCCTCATGTCGGTCTTACGGCCTGGAACCGCCTTGATGTGCTGCGCGTTGGCAAGCACCATATGGAAGTGCTCTTCCAACACGTTCCAGACAGGCTTCCAATAGACGCCTGTCGACTCCATGGCGACATGTCGAACGTCAAAGCTTCTGAGCCACTCAGCGAGCTCACGCAGGTCTCGCGTCGTGCAACCAAAGCGGCGAAGATGCTTCTGGGGCTTACGCCCTTGATCGAGCAGAATACACACCGCAACCGACGACTTGTGTACATCGATACCGCAACACCTCTCATAGAGCACTTCCATCCTTGCCTCCTCTGCCGTGCTCGCAAGGATGCAGAGTGCGAGAGTCTCCCTCGCGTGCTCTTCCGTGAGGAAGGCTACAGTCCGTTGTTCCTGAACGCATCCAGGGTCAAACTCATCAGCGGGTTCGAGACGCCAATGCAGGTCACGACCTCGTGCGGGCACGACCACAACAGCCTAACCCCATTTTCATCCGTCGTTGTGACCAAAGGTCATGAACAACTCATCCCATTTATCAGTACTGATCAGAAGGCTGGCTGATGACTTCTGGGGTGTCAACACTCGCAGATTGAACCGTTCAGCCTGTTCCTCCTACATAGAAATACCCATATCACGGCACAGGAAAAATGGGTATTCCGCCCGATGCTGAGATCCCCGAAGAAATCCTAGTATCTGATCAAGGTCGAGCTCGAACGAGATCAAACTCTTGACGGAGAACATCAAAATGAACAAACGTTACGAAGTAGAGCCAGTTCACACTATCGTTATCGGTGGGGGACAGGCTGGGCTTGCTGTGGGATATCACCTGGCGAAGCGCGGTATTCCTTTTCTGGTTCTCGATGCCAATCAACAAATCGGAGATTCGTGGCGGAACAGATGGGACTCGCTTCGCCTCTTCACCCCGGCGCGTTATGCAGGACTTCCCGGCATGCGTTTCCCGGGCCGAGGCGATATTCCTCCCACAAAAGAGCAAACTGCGGACTACCTCACGCAGTATGCGCGCCACTTCAACTTACCCGTGCAAAACGGAGTTCGCGTGGACCGGCTATGGAGGGAGGGTGGCCGATTCATCATGACGGCTGGCAAGCAGCGCTTCGAAGCCGAAAATGTGGTCGTGGCGATGGCAAATTATCAGGTACCGAAGGTGCCGGCGTTCGCCAAATCTCTCGATCCCGAAATCGTCCAGTTGCATTCACACGAGTATCGAAACCCCACACAGCTGCGAGACGGGGGAGTACTGGTCGTTGGCTTGGGTAACTCGGGCGCGGACATCGCGAGCGAAGTCGCACGTTCGCATCCAACGTGGCTTGCAGGAAAAGAATCTGGAAGAATCCCCTTTCGGATTGATACCTTCTTTGCTCGGTTCTTCCTTGTACGACTGGTACGCTTCGTTGGCCACCACATTCTCACGATAAAGACGCCAATGGGTCGAAAGGCCCGTCCTAAGTTGCTCGCCAGTGCAGCTCCCCTTGGACGGGTAAAGCTCGAGGACTTGGATACAGCCGGAATTAAGCGGGTACCGAGAGTGATTGGGACCAAGGAGGGACTGCCCCTATTGGCAAATGATCACACCATCATGACGAAGAACGTCATCTGGTGTACCGGTTACCATCACGGCTTTCCGTGGATTGACTTGCCCATATTTGAGCAGAACGGCGATCCAATTCACGAGGCTGGGATTGTAGAGAAGGTTCCCGGGTTGTATTTCGTGGGCCTTCACTTTCTTTATTCCATGACCTCGGCTACATTGATCGGCGTCGGGCGTGACGCAGAACGAATCGTCAAGGCCATCGACACGCGATCGCGGATAAGCACCAAAGTGAGCGACTTACCTACCTTGGTTGAGGTTGCGTGATCATTGGGGGTGCTCGACTAATTCGTGTTCATAGGCATAAGCGGCAGCCGCAGTCCGGGAACGCAGGTCAAGCTTCACGAAAATATTGCTCAGATGACGAGCTACCGTCTTTTCGCTGATATTGAGTTTGCTGGCGACCCGCCTGTTGGTCAAGCCTGACGCGACGAGTCGGAGCACCTGGACCTCGCGTTCGGTGAGGAGGGCTGTCGTCTTGTGAACGTCACCGGGCAACAGAGCATCGACCCGGGAAAGGTCATGGGCAGCGCCCAAGCGTGCGAACGTCTGGCGCGCTGCCGAGAATTCCAGGAGTGCGTGCTCTTCGTCTCCCAGCTTTCGGCACGCTTGCCCCAGGAGAAGCTGATCCCGCGAAGCCTCGTACGGTGCCTGCAACTCACACCATAGACGCCACGATTCCGTCAGTTCCATCATGGCCGGTTGCTCTTCGTCTTCTGCAAAAAACACAGCCCCGGAGGCGCGGAGGGCCAGAGCATTCACGAACGGAATGGCATATCGCTTGGCAAGCCCCGTCAGCTCATCGCGGGCCGCACGCGCAGCCTGGAGATCGTTTGCCGCAAGAGCAATCTCAACATACGCGTCCAGCACTCTGGTTCGCGGAGCAAATTCGCAAACCTGCTCCGCCATGCGACGGACTGCCGCATGGGCCGCATCCACCTTTCCCTGAGCCAAAAGCAACCGGGCCAATCCCGGTCCATTGCCTGACTGCCATTGGCTTGCCTGCTGATAGGCCTCTTCAGCCTCCGCAAACCTGCCCCGCAATCGATGAATCTCTCCCATCTGATAGTGGGCTGCGCCTGCAGCCGTTCTAGGCCCTGACCGCGAGAACCATTGGCCAGCCTGTTGCGCTTGTTCGAGAGCCTCCTGCCAGTCTCCATGAAGTTGCAGCAGCTCGGCCCGGCGTATCTGGCAGTGCCCGCGAAATGGCACGATGTCCGGCTGCGACTCACACCATCTCTCCAGCGCCGAAGTCCACTCCTGTGCGCGCTGCATGTCGAAGATCTCACCGCAGGCATCCAGCACGCTGCAGTAGACCCCTCCGGCGTTCAGAGGAGAAACCTCACCTGCAGTCACCGCAACCATTGCTTCATCGAGCAGCGCCACACCCTGGACAATCTCTCCCTGCCGGATCAACGCGCGACCGTGGCCCTGCGTTGCGAGCGCTATCAGATCCTTGTCGCCGAACAGCTTGCCGACCGCCGCAGCCTCCTCGAACATCGCCTGCGCGTTCGCAGCATCGCCAGCGTGAAATGACCGGTACCCATCCGGCAATCGCAGGTATCCCTTCTCCACGCAACCAGGCAGACCCTCAAGCAACCGGCTCGCCCGCGAGAACCATCCCCCTGCCTTTGCACTTTCGCCGCTGAGCATTGAGGTGAAGCCTAACCAGAACGCACATCGAGCGGCCCACTGGCTCTCCCCGCGGCCCAGAAAGCCTTGGTGCGCGCGCGCAAGAAAATCCGTCCCCTCCGCGTCTCTTCCAATCAAACGGGCGGCCTGCGCCACCAGCACAAGATCCTCAGGTTCTAAAGGCGATTCCGTGTCCCCGGCTGACAATTGAGAAAAGGCCGAGGACCACGCTTGCCGTCGAAAGGATTCGCGACCTTGCTCGATCACCGATGCCTCGGTCGTCGAGCTACCCACTCTGGTTCGCCTATTCATACACCGGGGGTGCCTCTTTCTTTCGAGTCTACTGCCTTGCTTGAGTAAACGTATAAGGGGCTCACTCTGAGGTGACCTAGCCTGAACATAGGCTCATCCTGAGAAGGATACTGTGGTGAATCACACACTGCCCTGTCAAGGCTAAATACGGTATCAAGGCGCACACGGAATCGAATGAGATTTGTGCCAGGAACATGGAGATCGAGTTCTTCTCCTCCGGGATGGACTTTAAGGATTCGTAGACCATCTCTGAACGGGTGGGCGCCACTTTGTCGCCGACCTGAGGCATTGGGGAAGTCCGGGCAGAAGTCTACTTCTGGTTACCGTCGCTATGGCCAGTCAGATCTTCCCCCCAGGAGTGAGCTTAGCCTTCATCGTGCCAACGAGGTGTTTCAACGCGGGAACATCAATCTCGACAGTATTCCGCCCAACACGTGTTGGCACGGGGAGGGTGTTGCGATCATTTCGTTCAGACTTTACGCCATCGCCGGATTCGACCGAGCCGTCGGTAACCGGTTTATTGTTTGTGTTAAACGTCATCATCGGATCTCCTTAGCCCTCCCAATTCGTCATCCTTTTGATCGGCGATCTTCAAGTGTGGCGTCCTATTGACGAAGGGCGAATTCACCTACGTTGTCGATTGGGTTATCGTCTATGACTGGTAGTCTGCGCCGATACTCTATTTTGGATCTGATTTCGGAGCACTTTGCTTGTACACCAAGGCATAAGCGGCGTCCTGCGATGTAATCGTCTTCTTTCCACTTTGAGCGTTTGCGGAGCCCTTATCAGCCCTAGCTCTCTCTTTTGCTACTTTCTTATCCGGCTTTGTTTGTGTCGTGGCATCGCCCTTGACTGGTGCGGGAGCAGGAGTTGATTGAGCAAGGCCAGTAGCAGCCAGAGAACCCAACAGGTAAGCGGCAGCCAAAATCGAGAACCGTTTCATGGTGACACCTGTATAGGTCCGATGCCGACGCGTTGCCATTGGTGGTCTTTCGAATCGTCTTTAGGGTTTCTGACATGCGATGGATCACATGCCGCGAAATCTGCGCACGTGTTTGCACTACGGCAACCTCGTCACATATCTGCGCCTCAATGGCCTGGTGCCATCCGGCGGCTGGTTTTGATGGCACAGCGGACAGAACTCAGCTGGCCTCGATGAGATGGTGAACGAAGCTTCATTACTAACGCGGTATTCGTTTGCAAGGGCTTTCCTCTCGACGGCAAAACGCATCTCACTTCCACGTAGGGTACGCGAAACCATCTAGTTCAAGGAGAATCCAAAATGAAACAGTGTCAAATTTTGAATCGATTCTTGCTGCCTATTGCGGCCGTCACTCTCGCAGGAATTGGGACCTTGGCGGGCTGTAACACGACGCCAGCGCATCCAGACTATAAATCCGCCGTCACGAATTCGCTCAGTAGCAATCGTCTCACTGAAATCCGCGTCTCTCAAGATCAAGAGAAGGGCTGATCACGCTTACAGGAGATCTCAATTCCCAAGATCAAAAAAGGAGGCCGAGAATCTTGCCTCGCGCGCGTACTGCTTCGCGTACTGGTCAGAAATGCAGCTTCTTATTGACTAACGCTAAACCCATAGGCGATTTTATTTACTGGCGTTGTCTGATGACTCCACCAAGAGCGCTTGCGTCATCGCTCGCAGGTAGATTTCCATCTGTTCCAGATCGCCGGCGAGTTCGTCAGGTTGTTTTAGGTGGGCGCACATCAGGTACTGCAGACTGTAGAGCGCATCGATGTTGTCGCGGCAAGCCTTGGCATGTTCTTCCGTCAATACAAGCTGTGCAGGTTTATCAGAAGACTTCTTTTTCATTCGAATCCATTCGCAATCAATTTTGGTTCTAGCTGTCCGATGCGGTCTGACCGTACGTGAGATGTATCAGGGAGTCTTCAGCCGGGCTTACTCTTCGTCGGTCAAATCAGCCAAATCACCCCTTGAACAAGTATGAAGGTTGGAAGTTGATTGGATCGGCATACAGGCGCTGCTGCCCGAAGCGGAGGCGGTAGCGTAGGGTATCTCCGACTTAGTCGGAAATCCGACCGGAACACGAACAACACGAATTGTTTCGTGGGCATCCCAAGTCAGGAGGAGTTCATAATGAAAAAGCTGCACACTGTTTTGTCTCTTGCAATTCTTTCCTCAAGTCTTATGGGCGGCGGCGCCCTTGCCCAGGACCATCACGACAACCATGCATACGTTGAGCACAAGGAATGGAAGAAAGGTGTTCCAATCAAACAGGGAGACTGGGATCGCGGCGAAAGCGTTGATTACCACCACAATCATCTCAGCGCTCCGCCGCGAGGTTACGAATGGCGTGTGGTGGACGGCCACTACGTCCTCGCAAATCGTTCGTCGTACCAGATTCGCACTGTCGTTCGCATCCCGTAACAGCCCTCTCATATCCATTGTGGGGAGAAAGGCCATCGGCAATGGTGGCCTCTTTCCATTGGAGCGAGTGATGTGGGCTTATCAACAATCGGCCGGGCAAGACGTCCCACTCTGGCAACGAAGTGGCCGTCGGCTACTGGGGAAACACGGCCTATTCGGGAAACTTAACATGCGAGTAAATCAGGCTTTTGCTTCGCCCTCGTCTGCAACATAATCGGCCCGCATCTTTGTATATTTCTCGTGGATCACGTCGAGTTCCTCGTCGCTCAACTTCTCGATATCCATCATCTGGTCTTTGGCCGTGTCGATCGCGTGAATTAGCTCATCGAGCTTCAAATTGATTGCGCGTGCGTCACGATTTTGCGTGTTTTGGATGATGAAGACCATCAGGAACGTGATAATCGTCGTTCCGGTATTTATGACTAGCTGCCAGGTGTCGGAGTAGTGAAAGAGCGGTCCCATGACCGCCCAAACCACGATGATGACGATCGCGCCTACGAAAGCCCACTTGGAGCCCAGCCAGCCCGAAGCGCCCGCAGCAAATTTGCCGAACGCTTCGCCTTGGGTCTGCTTGCGACCGTTATCGGCAACCACCCTAGCCGCTTCGAGACGACTCGATTTCTTGAGGTTATTCATGGCGGCGTTTGATGGTAGCTCTCCTCGTCAATCTTCCTGTTTGGCTTGCGCACCTTGAAGCCAGTTAGGGTCTTATCTGGAATAGAAATAGCTTCCGGGTGATGAGATATAGAGCGAGTCATAATAGTTGTACCAATGCAGAATCCTGACATGATTGATTGCCTGCATCTAAGCCGGTGACCCCAGGGTTACTGGGACCTTTTCTGTTCGACATTGAAGGTCTTGATTGCAGGCCGCGATCTGAAATCTCGTCCGCTTGCAATTGGAGGAAGCCGTTGCGTTTCGCCATTTTGAAAGTTCGATCGATGCGTCTCACTATCCGTGTCTTACTGCCGCTAGCCTGTGCGCTCTGCCTTTACGGGCGGCTTTACGCTCAGCTGCCTTTTTATACCGATGACACCGGAGTCACTGAACCTGGAAAGTGGCACTTCGAGTTTTTCAATGAATATGACGCTCTCCAGCTTCAATACCCCAATTCGAGGCAAAATACAGCGAACTTCAAGCTCAACTATGGCCTGCCGCATAGCCTTGAAATCGATGTGGATTCTCCGTATCTCTCAATCTACCGATCGGCAGGAAATCAATCTTCCCATGGTGCAGGAGACACCAACCTGGGCCTTAAGGCGAACTTTCGTAAGGAATCTCCGACCTCGCGAGTTCCGGCTCTCGCTGCCAGTTTTTATGTTGAGCTTCCAACAGGAGACGCGAGCCAGCAACTCGGCTCAGGGCTGAATGACTATTGGCTCAACTTGATCGCACAAAAGTCCCTATCCTCAAAAACTAGGATCACCGGAAATTTAGGATATTTATTTGCCGGCAATACGAGTACCGGTGCGTTGGGAACTCAGACCACACGGGGGCATGTCTTCCCAGGTGGGCTTTCACTACTGCACGATTTTCGACCCTCGCTTACACTTGGAGCCGAGGTCTTCGCCGCTTTTACCGAAAACGAAGATTTGGGAAAATCGCAGGTTCAAATTATGGGTGGGGGCCAGTATGTCATTCGCAATGGGCTGACCTTCTGCTTCGGCATACTCGGAGGCAAATACGTCGCGAGCCCACGCCTCGGCGGGCAGATCGGATTCACAATAGACTTCCCTGACTCCTCTAAGTCGTCCGTCAACTGATGCGCTCATTGTCTAGATTTTCCGACTACCCGCAAAAGGAACGACCCAACAATCTGTTACTTGGGGAGTGCGAAGCTAAAACAGCGCAGAGATAAGGCGTTGCTGAAACTACACGAGTTCGCGCCTGAAACGGTTGCTGAAGTGATTCAATTGAATGTCGCCATCTCTGGGTTAGAGGCGGGGTCTGTGAGAAATGGAGAATACTCAAGATTGAAGATGAGGCGTAAAGGATATGAGGATGGATGCTGAAGAACTTACCCTTGGAGAAATACAAGAGCTAGAGAAAGAGCTGGCCAAGAAACGAATACTGCTTCAGTCTATCCAGGCTACGAAGAGGAAGATGGGGGATCCGCGGATGCACTTCTTTGAGTGGAGACCCATCGATGCAGCCCGCGTCGTACTCGAAGAGCACGGGAAGAAGATGAAAAAGTCGAAGGTCATAGTACTACTCATTGAAGGGGGTCTCAGCGTCGGGAAGAAGCGGCCCCTCGTGAATATACATCGCTCCTTTGTGGCGAACATTAAGCTGGGCAACCTCATCGAAGACGGCGACTATCTGGACATTCCCCGCTAGGAAAGTCGGAGTGGGCAAAAAAGATATTTGTGTAGCGGATACTGTAGCGGGTGGCTTTTCATAAGCAGCGCCTTCCCGGTGGTAACGCTTTGGAAGAATGAGTTTTGCGTTAGCTAATAAAAACACTCCCATTGCATCTCAGTTTGCCTCCAAATGATAGTTATTTAAACGGAATTCAACTCAGCGTCGCGGGAGATGATTTGCCCTTTTTCGATGTCTAAGTCACTGAAACTAAAAACTGCTAATTATTGTCGGAGCAGTACGCGCGCGCGGTATTAGTTAAGGCCAGAAATCAAACGTTTTCGATGCAAGCGCCTTTAACGCGGCGTTTCGTTAGATATGCGGATTTTGAGACAAAGTGCGCGTGTGAGGCGATCTAAAAGGGCAGCAAAAGAAAACTAGACAAACAAAAGGGACCGTGTTACATTTAGTTCAACGTTGATAGAAGCAAACGTAACGAGGTCTGATTATGGCAAACGGCAAGTTCATTTCTTATTTGAGAGTCTCAACGGCGCGGCAAGGTGCAAGCGGGCTAGGGTTGGAAGCTCAGAGGGAGGCCGTCTCGCGCTATCTAAACGGCGGGAGGTGGCAACTTGTCCAAGAGGTCGTGGAAGTGGAGAGCGGGAAGCGAAATGATCGTCCGGCAATTGCCGAGGCTCTCCGGCTCTGTCGCTTGCATAAGGCGACGCTGGTAATTGCCAAGTTGGATCGTCTCGCACGTAATGTTCACTTCATTAGCTCACTCATGGAATCAGGAGTCGACTTCATCGCGTGCGACTTCCCGGAAGCCAATCGCCTGACCGTTCACATCCTGGCGGCAGTCGCCGAGCATGAGGCCTCTATGATTTCGTCACGCACCAAAGCTGCTCTACAAGCTGCCAAAGCGCGTGGTAGGGCTTTAGGGGGGCAGAGGGGCAGCCTGAGCCGCATGAGGGGCATGGCGGCGAAGGGAACGCGTGTGAGCGCCACCGTACGCCAGCAATCCGCCTCTAAGCGGCGAGATGACTTGCTTCCGGTAATCGCCGATCTGCAAGCCGGCGGAGCAGCCTCTCTCCGTGCGGTCGCAAATGGATTGAATCAGGCAGGATTCACAACGGCACGCAACGGAAAGTGGACGGCTACACAAGTATGGCGTGTGCTCTCCGCGTGATTTCCATATAGGTTTTGGGGAGCTACTAGGAACCCCACAGTACGACACGTTGAAGTTTTCCGACGCCGACAAAAATTGGACCGGCCTCTTCGCTCCTCTTCGTCGTAGACCCTCGCGGTCGAATCGGCAAACTCAATCCCAAAACACTGGCTCCATGACGGCTCTCTCGAACTTCCCGTAAAGTCACGGCGGTCTCAACCGGCCCGGGTTTTCGGCAAGTTCGGTTGAAGTTTCCGATAACGCCTGCCAGCTCAACCTAGCCCCTACCTCCAAGTTCTTCCCGAAGACGATCATGCCTATAGGCGGGCAAACCGCGCGACTCTATTAACTTCTTCCTCCGTCGGCATAGCATGCTCGCCATGAAACACCGGGCCCTATTTGGTCCGATTTGTCAGTTTGGTTAGTAGAGTCATCATTTTCTGCGATCAAGCCCGGAGTCGATCCAGATGGCGCTAACTACGGCGAGGGTATATCGCGTGAGGAAAACCTGCCGGGAGGGTTCCGACACCCGGATTCAATTCAAACCAACCAATTGGCCGCCGAACCACACCCCCAAGCGTTTTGCCTCTTTGCGAATCCGGATTCAAACCTTCTTAAGACGTACCCACCGGATTCGCCGAGAAATACTGGCTAAGTCCAGCGGCGATCTCCTTCAGTCCGCGATCGAGATTGGTATCCAGCGCCGTAACGACCGCCGAGATGTCCTTGCTCTGCACCGGTTCGGACTGGGAATAGAAATGCGTCCACAGGGTTTTGCCCGACTTTCGGTCATAGAGTTCAAACTCCATGGACACTAATCCAGTGATATTCGCGCCGTCGACTTCCGCAAATTCGTAGAGTCTGCCGCGGACCACAAATTGTCCGTTCGAATTACTCCCAAGACTAGTCACGGACTGATAATCGCCTGACGCACTCAATATGCGTATCAATTGGTCTTTGACCAATTCGACCAGCGGGTCCGCCCAACGGCTGTACTGGTAAGCACCGATCTCGTTGGTGCCAATGCGATATACAATCGGCGTGTTCCGATATATATCCGCCCCCCCAATCGGTCCAACCAACAAAGCCGATGGATGCGCGCTTGTCGAAAGTGTCGGCGCCACGGGAAGTCCCAAGGTGTAATAGTGGATGGGCTTACTCTTAGCGCAGCCGTTTAGGCTTACGTAGAGCGCGGATAGAAATACTAATCGGGCCATTCGATGCATAGACAACCTCTTCCGTAGGCCCTCGATATTGCTTCAAGGGTCCTAAACTTTGTCGACGCCTGCGTGCCAATCCGCGCTTGCCGCCGCATAAGGGGACCTAGTCGGCTCGACGCACCATCGGTCATCCCCCATGGATAATCTTCCTCACTTTTGGCCAGGTTTTCGGTCTTTAAGGGTGCTTCCGCGAAGGAGCAATGAAGGGTCAGCGTTCAACGAATCCGTCAGTTTTTTCATGTTCTCGGTTGTAGTGCGGATATTCACTATGATCTGATCGATGTTGTCCGCATTGTGCTCCGTCGTATTCTTTAGCTGATCTAGGAGAGAGGACGCCGTAAGCATAGTCTCTCTGAGCTCGACTACGATTGTTCGGATGTCCTCGCGATTCTCTACTACTAGAGAGTCAACGTGCCCCAAGGTGGTGTTCGCCTCATCCATGGTCTTCTTGAGGTTGTCGAGCAAGGGAGCGAGCTTCGCACTCGCTGCCTGCACGTTCGTTAAGCTAGCTGACACCTTTGGCCGGTCTTCAGCGAGCATGGCATTCAAGTTGCCTAGGCTGCCGCTTATGTTCACGCGGTTCCTGTCGTTCAAGAGATCGTTGACGCGGGCTATGGTCACTTGCAGTTCGGTGAGACGCTGGTTCAGGTTCTGCAGCGTCTGATTGGCAATCGGAGTCAGGCCGCCAATCATGTCGCCTATATCGCCAATTCCGAGTGTCTCGGCCGACTTAAGTTCACTGCCAGGCGAAGCGAGTTGGCCGTTCTTGGTTCCGGTTCCGATCTCTACGTAATTATCGGAGAGGGCCCCTAGTGCGGAAATCTTTGCGATGCTATCGGCTTTTACGGGAATGTTGGGGCGCACACGGAAGTCGATCTCGATGCGGGTCGAGTCTTTGGGATCCAGATGCACTCCGTCGACCTTGCCGGCTTCCATGCCGCCGTAGCGAACCATAGCACCTGGCACCAAGCCGCCGGCCGACTTGAAATAGGTATGATATGGGACGCCCCCGGATGAAAAAGCCCCGGATACAGCGAGAAGCGTTCCAATCAGCAGAGCAGACGCAATCAACACAAAGAAGCCAACTAATGCCTGTTCGCGCGTACTATTCATAGCTTCCTCATCTTCGATGGCTCCGTCCTATTTGGTCTTCTTGCTCTTGCGGTCCGCGGTGAGCATTTGCAGGTAATCGAGTTCCTGAGCCACCTCAGGTTCCGGCCTTCGATCCAGGAACTGGCGAACGCGCGGATGGTCGCTCGTTTGGAATTCCTCTTTGGTCCCCAGTGCAACAATATGACCGCGGTCCACATAGACCATACGGTCCGCGATCAGAAAAGCGCTGGCCAATTCGTGGGTTACAACCACAATCGTGATGGCATAAGCCTTCTTGAGCTCCAAGATCAGTTCGTCAAGTCCCGCAGCGATGATGGGATCCAGCCCAGCCGACGGCTCATCGAAAAACAGTATTTCAGGATCCATGGCCAGCGCCCGCGCCACGGCGGCCCGCTTTTTCATGCCTCCGCTGAGTTCGGAAGGCATGTAGTCCTCAAAATTGCCCAGGCCAACCTGCCCCAGCTTGATCCTCACCATGACCCTGATCGTGGATTCTTCTAGATCGGTATGCTCGCGAAGAGGCAGCGCAACGTTCTCTCCGACAGTCATCGATCCAAACAGTGCCGAGCCTTGGAATGACATACCCATCTTCTTGCGAATCGAGTCCATTTCGCGATCGGAAATCCTCGCAGTGTTGGAGCCTTGGATCCACACTTCGCCGGAGGTGGGCTTCTCCAAACCAACTAACGTTCTCAATAGGGTGCTCTTCCCAGAGCCCGATCCGCCCAGGATCACCATAGTTTCCCCACGGCGCACGTCGAATGTGATCCCGTGCAGGATCTCGCGGTCACCGTAGCTCACGCGGAGATCGACCACCGAAATGGCCGCTTCGTTCGGAGTGTCAGCCATCTCTGCGACCTGATACCAACGCCGCTCTCGCAACCATCGCATGGCCGATCGGTACTTGGGATTTCAGCATCTGCGGACGCCTAAACGTCATGGACATGCTCCTGACTAAGAAGGATTGACAACGTAGAATAAGGTCGTAAATACCAGGTCCACCAAGATAACAAGGGCAATCGAAGTGACTACTGCCGCGGTCGTCGAGCGTCCCACCTCCTCAGCGCCCGCACCTGTCGAAAATCCCTCCTTACATCCGACAGCCGTAATCACCATGCCGAAAAGTAGACTCTTTATCAGTCCGGTATAAATGTCGCGCGCAAGGATCGCGTCTCGCGTCGCTTGGAAATAAGAGACGATCGTAAAATTGGCAACCACAACGCCGAATACTGATCCCCCGACCACGCCCATGAAGTCGGCCCAGATCGCCAAGGCTGGCATCATGAACAACATGGCTAGAAACTTTGGTGCGACTAGAAATGCGACGGGATCAAAAGCCATGGTTTTGAGTGCGTCCACTTCTTCGGTTACTTTCTTGGTACCGATCTCCGCCGCGAAAGCAGACCCCGAACGACCGATGACGACGATAGCAGTAAGCAACGGCCCAAGTTCACGGAGAATCGAAACGGCCACGGCCCCTGCTACCAACTGCATCGCCCCTAACCTCCGCAACTCATAAGCACTTTGCAGGGCCATGATCAAGCCGACAAAAAACGTAATCAGCGAGACAATGGGTATGGCTTCCACGCCGATAGCCATAGCTTGATGGAGAGCCCGTTGAGGGCGCAGGCGTTGGCCTCGGAAAGGGGCCACAAGTGTGAAATAGGCAGACTGACCCGCAAGGTTCGCCAAGTCGCCGATGTACGCCAGGCCGCTTATCGTCCTTAATCCAACTTGGGCAGGCACCGCTGCGATTCTTGCTGAGGCTTTCAATGCTTGAGGCCTCCCACTGAAGGCGCTACCTCAGCGGCGGTGCGGCAAGCGCTGTTTGATACAAGCCAGGCCCCAAACTTTCGGCGTTCAGCCATGGAGCACCTGTTCCTCGGTTTGGGCTATTTCAAAAATTCCGGTCAGACGCGTCAGTTGCAAGACCTGATACACCGCCCCTCCCACGCCAAAAAGCACAAGACGTTTCTTGGTGTTCTGCGCCTCCTGGAGGACCTCGACCAATGAGGCGATCCCGGAGCTATCGATGTAGCTCACCCCGCCAAGGTTTATTGCCATGTGATTTGTGGTTTTCAGGGAATTTAGCAAGGTCTTTCGCAGAGTTGGTGAGCTGCCAAGATCTATCTGGCCCACGAGGTCGACAATCGTAATCTCTCCTGCCGACCGTGTTGAAGCAGCCATTGTTCTTTGCATGTCTATCCTCTAATTAGGTTACGAACCAGCGTTGCGAGTTGACCGTGACCATTCACATAGCGATGCCGGTTACCCACCGGTCGTACTTAACTTCGCGCGCGGAAGGTTCTTGACTAATCTGAGTTCGTTCTTTCCAGAAGTTTGTTTATAGGACATCTCATCCATGATCGCCCTCATCAAATGCGTTCCTCGACCGCTCAGCGAGACGTCATTCAGGGGCTGCCCGCATATCCTGGCCGGGTCGGGCGGCTCGCCGTTATCAAGGAGTCTAAACACAATTCGCTCGGCATTCGCCCGACAGTCCAATTCGATCTCTTTGTCATAACGGTTTTTGTAAGCGTGTCGGATGACATTAGCTATAGCCTCATCAAGGGCTAGTGTGACTTCTTGGCACGCTTCATCTGGCAAACCACAGATCCTACTTACTTCGCTTACCACACTACGAGCAATTGATAAGAACCGAGGATCGCTTGGCACAACAAGCTTCAAATGAAAATCCATTTGCGTTGCTAATAGCCTCTGTTGGAAACATCGAACCAACAAGTCTTCATTATCATTACTCCTGTCGGCTAGCCGAGATATTGAACGATTTTCGGCGACCACGCCGCCCGCATCTACTGGAATTTCTACTAGTATTCGATCACATTACGCAGCACGCTTCCCACGGACGGCCTTCTTTGTGGTCCAAGATACAATCCATGCGTCGCAATACAGCGAAGGGCAGGATTACCGTTCAGGCCCATTTCGACCAAAACATCCTAGGCCCACACGCTAACGAAATAACATCAGTACCGCAAAGCTATCGCGGAGCACCTTCGGGAACCGGCAGGCAGCCACTCCCGACAGCCACACTCGCAGATATCAATGCACGCATCGATGCCATCAATCAGGAGTTGAATCCGAACTTTCGCAAGGGACTTGCTTTGCAGACAAGCGCCGCCAACGTCAGTGATGCAGACCTGATTGCCGAAAAGAGAGCGCTACCCAACATCCTGCACCAGAAACTCGCTGACGCTACCGGATTAGACCCTTCAGATATTGCCGATGTTCGTCAGCAAGCGGGAAAACTGCGCACCATCGCAGACGAAGCGCAACTTTCAGCGAACCGTGATCTTACTGCGGCTGGAAGGCAGGATGCCGGGGGAACGACTCCCAGCTCAGTTGGGACCAAGCAGGGCGTATTCGACAAGGCTTTGCAGTGGGTTCAAGGTGGACCTCAGGTTATTGGGAATAGGCAGATACTGCAGGCGCTTCAGAAGGTTCAGCCGAAACCGCTGGATCTTCCGCAGCCGACCACGACCGGCGCAGCGGCTCCTGGGGGTGCTGCATATAACCTATGGAAGTCGATCACGGGGAAATAGAGCTTTGGCGATAGGTAAGGCGATGTCAGGTCTAGCAGTTTTGCTAGATGCAACGGAATCATGCAGTTGCTAATCTGCGTTTACACAAACCTGAATTGGCCCTCTTCGGAGGGCTTCTTTTTCGTCATAGGACAGGACGTTTTCTAGGAGTAACTACCTTCGCATCCTCACTATGTACCAGAATATCCATACAAAGAGCCCTATGACCCCCAACCAGTAAGCCGTGGCGCAGAGCGTGAACCAGTCCATATCGCCATACTCTCAAGACCTCATGTGAGGTGCAAGATAAATGCTTGCCAAAGCTAGACCGCTCAAGCATAAGGCAATAAATACGTTGGCTAACCCAACTCCTCTTGATCATCCCTGACGAATTCCACGCAACTCTTGTGAGCGATGGTTTTAGTATCGCCTACGATTTCAATACTTTCTTCTGATCGCATGATCAGTTGATCGCAAAGACTGCAGATAGCGAAATAGATGTCTTCAGGCATGGCAGGGATATCATCAAGGCAATAAATACTCTTCGGAGGGCTTAGTTTTCTGTGACAGAGCCGTACATTTTTGGAGGGATTGAGGGTCTTTCCCGCAATTGGGGCAGCGTATCAGTCCCCCTTTGGCTATCGGGACTAATTTTACCGTTTGCCCACACTTCAAGCAGTAGGTAACCAAGGTTGCTAGGAAGTTGGGAGCCGTCTTTTTGTCCATTACGATGAATCTGACGATGTTTCTTGAACGGAGTTTCGCCGAAAGATATATCGGCGCGGAAACTAACATAAGTTCCCGAGCCTGTGCCGGAGCCACCCCTCCCCTTAGAGGGCGAATCTTTAAGGCACCGACCCTGCAGAACGGGCCTCAACAACTTCGATCACACACACCAAGGGGATGGCGGAGTGTAGCATTTTTTATGTACGCTGACCTCGGCAATCAGGCTGGCGACGGCACTTCGGGCGGCGTCCTGGTTGGGCCGAAAATTCGCATTTTCCCAGCAGTCGACGACGGGCAACAGGAACAGGCAGCGTGCTGAAGTGCCTAATGACGTGATTGACTTGAATAGCTTGAATAGAAGGATATGTTCAATGTTTCCAGTGGAAGTCGGGCCCACGGAAAAGCAACCCCGCGCCGATGCGTAGCTGGTTTTGCCTGTCTCCCTGAAGGTTTCTGAGTTCGGAATAGAAGTAGTCGGCTTGAACAGCGCGTATCCAGATGTGCTTGGAAACGGCGATATCAAGGCCACCGCCGACGGTAGCAGCATACGAGGTGTCGTAGCTTGTGGGCAGCTTTCCAACCGGCGCCGGGAAGTAGCCGTCAAAGCCGTGCACTCCGCCGAACAGAGCTTGTCCAAAGGGCTGAAATCTGGTGTGATTGGCGACACGCAATCGCAGCCCTCCCATTCCATAGAAGAGGCTAAGACCGGTGTTGAAACCCGGAATGTGATCTGTGGTATTGCCACCGGCCTCGACGACCGCCGAAAAGTTGCCCCACACCGGAACGGAGAACCCGCCCGCGCCTCCGCTCATCCAGAAGCAGCCGCAGCCTCCGACTGGGGCGTTGGCGTACATTTCGTTGTAGGTAATGTAGGCGTCCACAGGATCTGATCGGTGCTGTCCAAGTGCTGCCACAGGAGCCAGCGCGAGCAGCGTTGAGACGAAGTTTCGTGTCAGCTTATGCATCGATCTACTCCTTATTGCACCGTAAGGTTGGCCGTCGTGCTGTGTACCAGGCTTCCGCTCGTACCAGTTACCGTGATCACGTACGCCTGTTGCGGCAGGTTGAAGTAGCCTCCCCCTCCGCAGCCGATTGCGCTACCTATCAAGGCGAAGGAAACCACGAGCCAGACGAAAAACCGATGTAGCTTAACCCGTGTTCGTTTAAGCGCTGCAAACGGCAGCAGAACAAGAGCCAGTACCAGCGGTACTCTTGTCTCGCGGCCCAGAGCGGCGCTCTGTTTCGGAACGCTAACGGTGAATGTCGAAGTGGCCCCAGAGTTCCCAGGTGTGATCGTCGATGGAGCAAAGGTAAAGGTCGCGCCCTGGGGCAGGTTGGTCGCACTGAGCGTCACCGCATTGGTAAACGGCCCGTTCACTGAGGTGATTGAGATCTGATAGTTCGCCGACGCGCCCGGAGGAATTAGCTGCGCGGGAGTCTGGTTGGTGAGATTGAAGTCAGCTGTGACCGCCGGGTTGATCGTCAGGTTCACGGCGGGCGAGGTCGCTGCCGTGTGGTTTGAGTCGCCTCCATAGACCGCAGTGATTGAATGCGAGCCAGCAACCAGGTTGGTGACCGTCAGCGTTGCGGCGCCATTCACAACAGTTTCCATGCCGATAACGGTTGTGCCATCGTAAAACGTCACGTTTCCGGTTGCACTGACTGGGACTGTCGCCGTAAGAGTCACCGGACTGCCCTGCGGGGCTGAATTA
Organism: uncultured Acidobacteriaceae bacterium; assembly: GCA_963815485.1. Classification (GTDB taxonomy): domain Bacteria; phylum Acidobacteriota; class Terriglobia; order Terriglobales; family Acidobacteriaceae; genus Edaphobacter. Next base: position 530,379 of record CAWFGQ010000001.1, read on the forward strand.
GACGAGACATTGACAACAGCAGTACTGGACACGGGGTTCACCACCTGAGACAACGGCGCTGAAACGAGGGGCAGCTGCCTGGCATCCCCTGCATACTGCGCGGTTATCGAGTGCGTACCCGCTGGGAGCGAACTAGTCGTCAGAGTGGCCACGCCACCGTTTATGCTTACGGTGCCGAGTACCGTCGTGCCGTCGTAGAAGGTCACCGTACCCATTGCACTGGCCGGAAGGGTAGCTGTGATGGTCACATTTGCCCCGAAGGTTGAGGGGTTCGGCGAGGAGGTCAGGGCAATGGTCGGGGGTACCAGGTTCACGACCTGCGAGAGCGCCGGAGAAGTCGCACCGCTGTAGTTCCCATCGCCGCTATACGCCGCCGTTATCGAGTGCGTTCCTACCGATAGCGTCGTGGTCGAGAAGCTCGCCGTGCCGCTGGACACTGTCCCGATGCCCATCACCGTCGTTCCATCCATGAAGGTTACCGTTCCGGTTGCGCCCGCGGAGAGCGTCGCTGTGAACGTCACTAATGCCGCAAGCGTCGATGGATTCTGTGAGGAGGCCGCCGTCACCGACGGAGTTCCCTGGCTTACGGTCAGGGTACCGTTCACGAAGGCGAGCGAGTAGTTGGCCGAGTTCAGACCTCCGGTAATCGATATCGGATAAGTTCCCACCGGCGAGGTCACCGTTGCGGTCGTCGAGTAGACCGGCACGCCGGTCACTGCCGTGGCATACGTGTCGCCGTTGACCAGCGTTCCCGAAACGCTATAACTGAACGCCGGGTTACCCTGCCCGTACTGGCGACTTGCGTTAGTCACCGTAACCGTAAGCGCCGCTGCGCCGCCCGGACCAGTATTCTTTGTCACGGTTACGGTCACCGCTGAGCTTGTACTTGCCGCATAGTTCCCGTCGCCCTCATAGGACGCTGTGATAGTGTATGTGCCCACGCTTAGCGCCGTAGTGGACAACGTCGCTGTCCCGCCAGAGACCGCAGCGGTTCCCAGCACCGTGGAGGCTTTAGAGAAGACGACTGTTCCGGTTGCGCTGCTCGGGGCTACTGTCGCCGTGAGAGTGACCGGGTCGCCGTACTGCGTCGAGGTCGCGCTCGTGGTCAACGTCGTCGTTGTGGCCGCGGCCACAATTGTCAGCGTTCCAGGAACAAAGGTCAGCGTATAGTTCTGACTCACCAGACCGCTTACGTTGATCGGGAAGGTCGAACCCACTGGAGAGTTCGGAGAGTCTGCCACACTGTAAACCGGAACTCCGGTCACCGCCGTGGCATACGTATCTCCGTTTAACAGCTTGCCCGAAACGATATAAGAAAACTCTGGATTCGCGGTTCCGTACTCGCGGCTTTCGTTTAACACCGTCACGGCCAGCGAGGAACCCGGCGCGGTATTCTTCGCCACCGTCACGGTCGCTGACCCGCTCATGCTGCTTGCATAAGTCGCGTCGCCGTTATAGGTCGCCGTGATCGTATGCATGCCTACATTCAGTGTCGTCATGCTCTGTGTCGCAACCCCGCCGGTTACCGCGCTTTGGCCCAGAAACACCGCATCGTCGTAGAAACTCACGGTGCCCGTCGCGTCTGATGTGACCGTCGCCGTCAGGGTCACCGGATCGCCGTACTGCGACGAGTTCGGAGAGGCTGCCAGCGTCGTCGTCGAGGCGGACGGCACTACCGTTAAAGTGCCGGGAACAAACGCAAGCACATAGTTTTGGCTCGTCAGTCCCGACACCGTAATCTCAAAGGTGCCCGCCGTCGTTCCCGCCGCCGTCGAATAAGTCGGCGTGCCCGTCACTGCGGTGGCATAGGTATCACCGTTGACCAGGTCGCCTGCAACCGTGTGACTGAATGGCGGGTTCGCCTCGGTCGTCGTCCGCGATGCGTCGTTAACCGTCACGGTCAACGCAGCTCCTCCGCCAGAGACCGTCCGCTGCGTCACCGTCAGGGTCGCCGGATTGCTCGTGCTCGCAGGAAAGTTCAAGTCCCCGTTATAGGTCGCCGTGATCGTATGCGTGCCCACGTTCAGTGTGCTCACCGAGAACACCGCTGTAGTACTGCCATCCAACGACGACGTCCCCAGCAGGGTAGCGCCCTCGTGGAAGCTCACCGTGCCCGTCGCCCCAGAAGGAGGTCCCACGACTGCCGTCAGTACCGCAGGGTCCCCATACATCACCGTCGTCGGGCTCACACTCAGCGTCGTCGATGGTCCGGTCGTTGCCATGTTCACTGTCTGCGTCAGTACGAGCGAATTCGCTCCGTTGTAGTTACTGTCTCCGCTATACACCGCGGTGATCGCATGTGTACCCGCCACCAGCGCCGAGGTCGCGAAGGCGGCCGTCGTGCCGGAGATCGGCACTGCACCGCTGATCGCCGCCCCGTTGTCCTCGAAGGTAACTGTGCCCGTGGCGCCGGCCGGAAGTGTAGCCGTAAAGGTCACACTTGCCCCAAAGGTCGAGGGGTTGAGCGAAGAGGCCAGAGTAACGGTCGGGGTCGCCTTGTTCACAACCTGGGATACCGCCGTCGAGGAGGCGGCGGTGTAGTTAGTGTCTCCGCCGTACACTGCGATGATCGGGTGCGTCCCCACTACCAGCGTCGCAGTCGTGAAGGTGGCGGTGGTGCCGGAGATCGGCACTGCACCGCTGATGGCCGCGCCGTTGTCCTCGAAGGTCACCGTCCCCGTGGCGCCCGCCGGAAGTGTAGCCGTAAAGGTCACATTTGCCCCGAAAGTCGACGGGTTCAGCGAAGAGGCCAGAGTAATGGTCGGGGTCGCCTTGTTCACAACCTGGGATACCGCCGTCGAGGAGGCGGCAGTGTAGTTAGTGTCTCCGCTGTACACCGCGATGACCGGGTGCGTCCCCACTACCAGCGTCGAGGCCGCGAAGGTGGCGATGGTGCCGGAGATTGGCACTGCACCGCTGATGGCCGCGCCGTTATCCTCGAAGGTAACTGTGCCCGTGGCACCGGCCGGAACTGTAGCCGTAAAGGTCACACTTGCCCCGAAAGTCGAGGGGTTGAGCGAGGAGGCTACGGTCACCGACGGAGTTCCCTGGCTTACGGTCAGGGTACCGTTCACGAAGGCGAGCGAGTAGTTGGCCGAGTTCAGACCTCCGGTAATCGATATCGGATAAGTTCCCACCGGCGAGGTCACCGTTGCGGGCGTGGAGTAGACGGGCACGCCGGTCACAGCTGTGGCATAGGTGTCGCCGTTGACCAGCGTGCCCGAGACGGTATAGCTGAACGCCGGGTTACCCTGCCCATACTGACGACTTGCGTCCGTCACCGTAACCGTAAGGGCTGCCACGCCGCCCGGACCAGTTCTCTTAGCTACGGTTACGGTCACCGCTGAGCTTGTACTTTCCGCAAAGTTCCCGTCGCCCTCATAGGACGCCGTGATGGTGTATGTGCCCACACTCAACGCCGAGGTCGACAACGTCGCTGTTCCGCCAGATACCGTACCCGTGCCTAGCGCCGTGGAACCGTTGGAGAAGACGACGGTTCCGGTTGCGCCGCTCGGAGCTACCGTTGCCGTCAGGGTGACCGGATCGCCATATTGCGTCGAGGTCACGCTCGTAGTCAGCGCAGTCGTTGTGGGGGCAGTCACGATCGTCAGGGTTCCAGGAACAGTGGTCAGCGTATAGTTTTCGCTCACCAGACCGCTTACGTTGATCGGGAAGGTCGAACCCACCGGAGAGGTCGGAGTGTCGGTCGAAGTGTAAACCGGAACTCCGGTCACCGCCGTGGCATACGTATCTCCGTTGACCAGCGTGCCCGAAACGATATAGGCAAACTCCGGATTTGCGGTCCCGAACTCACGGCTTGCGTTTTGAACCGTCACCGTCAGCGCGGGACCTCCGCCCGCAGCCGTTTTCTTCGCCACCGTCACCGTCGCTGGCTCGCTCGTGCTGCTGGCATAAGTCGCGTCACCGTTATAGGTCGCCGTGATCGTATGTGTTGCTGCATTCAATGTCGTCGTGATCAATGTCGCCACGCCGCCGGTGACCGTGCCCTCGCCCAGAAACACCGAACCATCATAGAAACTCGCCGTGCCGGTTGCGCCTGATGTGACCGTCGCCGTCAGGGTCACCGGATCGCCGTACTGCGACGAGTTCGGAGAGGCTGCCAGCGTCGTCGTCGAGGCGGACGGCACTACCGTTAAAGTGCCGGGAACAAACGCAAGCACATAGTTTTGGCTCGTCAGTCCCGACACCGTAATCTCAAAGGTGCCCGCCGTCGTTCCCGCCGCCGTCGAATAAGTCGGCGTGCCCGTCACTGCGGTGGCATAGGTATCACCGTTGACCAGGTCGCCTGCAACCGTGTGACTGAATGGCGGGTTCGCCTCGGTCGTCGTCCGCGATGCGTCGTTAACCGTCACGGTCAACGCAGCTCCTCCGCCAGAGACCGTCCGCTGCGTCACCGTCAGGGTCGCCGGATTGCTCGTGCTCGCAGGAAAGTTCAAGTCCCCGTTATAGGTCGCCGTGATCGTATGCGTGCCCACGTTCAGTGTGCTCACCGAGAACACCGCTGTAGTACTGCCATCCAACGACGACGTCCCCAGCAGGGTAGCGCCCTCGTGGAAGCTCACCGTGCCCGTCGCCCCAGAAGGAGGTCCCACGACTGCCGTCAGTACCGCAGGGTCCCCATACATCACCGTCGTCGGGCTCACACTCAGCGTCGTCGATGGTCCGGTCGTTGCCATGTTCACTGTCTGCGTCAGTACGAGCGAATTCGCTCCGTTGTAGTTACTGTCTCCGCTATACACCGCGGTGATCGCATGTGTACCCGCCACCAGCGCCGAGGTCGCGAAGGCGGCCGTCGTGCCGGAGATCGGCACTGCACCGCTGATCGCCGCCCCGTTGTCCTCGAAGGTAACTGTGCCCGTGGCGCCGGCCGGAAGTGTAGCCGTAAAGGTCACACTTGCCCCAAAGGTCGAGGGGTTGAGCGAAGAGGCCAGAGTAACGGTCGGGGTCGCCTTGTTCACAACCTGGGATACCGCCGTCGAGGAGGCGGCGGTGTAGTTAGTGTCTCCGCCGTACACTGCGATGATCGGGTGCGTCCCCACTACCAGCGTCGCAGTCGTGAAGGTGGCGGTGGTGCCGGAGATCGGCACTGCACCGCTGATGGCCGCGCCGTTGTCCTCGAAGGTCACCGTCCCCGTGGCGCCCGCCGGAAGTGTAGCCGTAAAGGTCACATTTGCCCCGAAAGTCGACGGGTTCAGCGAAGAGGCCAGAGTAATGGTCGGGGTCGCCTTGTTCACAACCTGGGATACCGCCGTCGAGGAGGCGGCAGTGTAGTTAGTGTCTCCGCTGTACACCGCGATGACCGGGTGCGTCCCCACTGTAAGCGAGTTGGTCGGCTGGGCAGCGACTCCACCACTGATGCTTCCCGTACCCAATACAGTCGTGCCGTCATTGAAGGTCACCGTGCCCGTTGCATCAATCGGAAGTGTGGCCGTGAAAATCACCGCATTGCCGTATGTCACTGGGTTCAGCGAGGAAGCAAGGGCAACCGTCAGCGACGTTGGGGTGACGGTAAGAGTGCCGTCCTGGAACTCCAGCAGGTAGTTGAGCGAACTTAGACCGCCGGTAATCGATAACGGATATGTTCCAGCTGGTGATCCCGAAGACGACGGTGTTGAGTAAATGGGCACTCCCGTGACGGCGGTGGCCGGTGTATCTCCATTCAGGAGCGTGCCCGACACCGTAAAAGTGAAGGCCGGGTTTGCCTGTGCATAGACACGGCTTGTGTCATCGGCGGTCACGAGCAGGTACGGTTCCCCGCTGGGACCAGTCTTCTGGGAAACCACGATAGTGACCGTCGTGCTCGTACTCGCGGCGAGGTTGCCGTCTCCAGGATATGTTGCCGCGATCGTATGCCTCCCCGCGCGGAGTGTGGAGAGCGGTAGACTCGCGACGCCGGTCCCGGAGCCAATAGGCGCCGCGCCAAGCACATTCTGCCCTTCGTAGAAGATTACGGTTCCGGTCGCCGTCGTCGCTGCAACGGCGGCAGTCAGTGTTACCGTGTCCCCGTATTGAGCTGCCGTGAAGCCCAGGGGCGCCACTGCGACCAGAGTTGTCGTGGACGGAGCGGCCACGATCGTCAAGGTGCCCGGGACGGTGGCAATCTCGTAGTTCTGACTTACTAGCCCGCTAACAGTAATCGGGTACGTCGTGCCGACGGCCGAAGATGGAGTATCGGTCGTGGCATAGACAGGTATTCCGGTCACGGCAGAGTCAAAGCGGTCGCCGGGTAAAAGAGTGCCAGTAACGATGTAGGCAAACTGCGGGTTCGCGGTCCCGAACTGACGGCTTGCGTTCTGCACGGTAATCGTCAGGGCAGCGCCGCCGCCAGATCCTTGTTTTTTAGCTATAGTCACAGTCGACGGCGGGCTCTCGCTGGTGGAGTAGATTCCATCCCCGGAGTAGACCGCTTTAACGGAGTGGGTTCCGGCGTGAAGGGTGGATACCAAGAACGTCGCCGTGCCACCGGACAGCGTGGCATCCCCAATGAACACCGTGCCACCGGACGGCAGCACATCGTAGAAGGTCACTCTCCCCGACGCGACAGTAGGGCTCATGGTTGCGGTGAGCGTAATAGGATCACCATACTGGCCCGAGCTTGGATTGACCGTAAGCGTAGTGGTCGAGGGCAGGCCGATTGCATCGTCCGTAACGATCAGGGTTCCGTCGACGATTGTTATTGTGTAGTTGTTTGAGGTCAGACCCGATAGGGCGATCGGGAAGGTGCCCGGGTCCGAACCTGCTGGCGTATCGAAGATTGGCGTTCCCGTGATCGCTGTTTCATACGTGTCGTTGTTGAATAACTGACCGGTGACGAAATAGCTGAACGGTACTTCCGCCCCACCCGCAGGGCGCGTTGCATTTCTGACGACGATGGTTAGCGCCGGCGCCTGATCTTCACCGGTAGTCCTCTGCGTGATGGTCAAGATACCGGGAGCACTGCTGCTGCCTTGCAGATTTGGGCCGCCATTGAAGGTCGCAGTGATCGTATGCACGCCCGCTGGCAGATCGTCGATTGGCAGCTCGGCATGGGTCGTGCTGTCGAGTGATGCCGTTCCCAGCAGCGTGGAGCCGTCGTGGAAACTCACCGTTCCGGTCGCTCCCTGGGTCACGGCTGCGGTCAGCACAGCCTGATCGCCATACATCACGGTTGCTGATGCTAAAGCGAGGGACGTAGTCGAACTGCCTTGCGTGACCGTGACGGTGCCATCCTGAAAAGCGATCACATAGTTCGCCGATACCAACCCGGAGACAGACAGAGGATATGTACCCACAAGAGAGCTGGACAATGCGCTGGTCGTGTACACAGGGGTCCCTGTCACGGCGGTGGAAAGGCTGTCCCCAGGCACAATGGTTCCCAATACCGTATAGCTGAAAGCAGGATTCGGCTGGCCGAAGGGTCTGCTCACGCTGTCGGCCACCACCGTCAGCGCGGGGCCACCACCAGACGCTGTCTTCTTGGTTACGGTAACCTGCACCGGCCCTGAGGTGCTGCCACCGAAGTTGTTATCCCCTGTGTAAGCCGCCGTGATGTTGCTATACGTTCCCACCGGAAGAAACTGCCCTGTTTCCGCCAGCTGATTAAGTACCAGAGTTGCAGATCCGGCGTTGAGCGTTGCGCTGCCGAGCAGTTCCGTTCCCAGGAAAAAGTTCACTGCGCCAGTCGCGGACGTCTGATTTACGTTGGCAGTGAGGGTAATCGCGTTGCCATAGATCACTGCCTGCGTAGGCGGAGCTAACGATGTACTCGTTCCTGCTGCATTATTCCTGAGAGCAAAGTTTACCGACCCGACCGATCCGGCAGTCGCTGTAACGGTATAGGTCCCTGCGTTTCCATTGGCGGTGGCGGTGACGCTTGCAAGTCCGTCGCTGCCGGTCACAGCGGACGGGGCACTCAGAGTGGCGTTGGCGGTCGTACCCGTGGCCACATACGTGACCGCCACGCCCTGGACAGGGTTGCCACTGGCATCGCTGACATTCACCGTCAACGGTTGGGTGAACTGCGTATTGATCACCGTGGTCTGCGGTGAGCTGCCGGCATGGATCGTAATCGACGTGGGAGCACCCGCCGTATTGGTGAGAGTGAATCGCGCTGGAGTCCCCACGGCGGACCCCGTCACATTGAAAGAACCGGTCTTGTTGTTCGCTGTGACATTGACCGACGCGAGTCCATTGGCATCGGTGGTGCTTTTGAGGGGAGATAGCGACCCGTTGGCCACGAGTGCAGTCCCATTCGTGTCCCAGCTTACTGTTACGTTCGGCACAGGATTACCAGATCGGTCCGTAACAATGGCCATCAGCGGGCTCGAGTAGTTCGTGCTTATCGCCGCACTCTGGTTATTGCCGCTGGAAACATCGATCGAAGCCGGGAGACCATGGATACTCTGGGTCACGCTGGCTGAGCTCTCGACGAACTGCTCCGTGCCGAGGTAGGCAGCCTGGATCGTGTGCGAACCGGAGGTGAGCGAATTGTCCGTGTATTCGGCCTCGCCATTCCTGTCGACTTGCTGCGTTGGGATGCCCAGAGTTTTACCGTCTACGGAGAACTGAACCAGGCCATCGGTGACCGGACTGCCAATTTCTGTGACCGTCGCGGTGAACGTAATCGTGGTGCCCTCCAGTGCTCCGCCTGGAGCGTCCGAGACAAGAGCCGTCGTGGTCACGGTTGGAAGAATGAGCAGAGGCAGTCTCTGAAGATTGCTCATCTCGGGTGAATTCCCCGTGCCGTTGCCAGAGGTATTGTGTCCCCCTTCATTCGCGTAAGCGGCAAAGACATACAGCGTGTGCAGTTCAGAGTTCTGTGCACTCACGGTTATCGTGAACGTCGCAGGATTGCTGCCACTTGGATTGGTCTGCGTGGCTTGGCTCCATGGAGTTACCCCGTCCACCGAAAAGTAGACCTCCGTAGGCGGTGGATTGGTCGTAGTGCCAATGCCAGCGTAGGGAGGGCTGATGGTGTAAGCACTGGTTACCGTAACGTTGAAGCTTGGCGTGGGGGTGAAGCACGCAAAGACGCCAGCGGAGGTGAATTTATCGTTTCCCGTAAACACAGGGGTTACGACAATGTTCAGCGGAACTGGTTGTTGCGCCCCCACAGTGAGTACCGTCACGTTCGCGCTGCCGCGGTTGGAGACGTAAACCTGATTCGTGACAGGATTCACCGCGACTCCGGAAGGGAGAGACCCGGTCGCCACTGTCGCACTCACCGTGTCACCGGTTCCGTCGATCACCGTTACGGTGGCGTCGTTTTGGTTCGCTACATAGATCTTGTTGGTGAGAACGTTCAAATCAAGCGCGTACGGTAAATTTCCGGTGGGAACAGTGTCGATAACGCTCCCGGACTTCCCGTTGATTACAGTCAGACTGTTGCTGCCCTGATTCGCGACATAGATCCTGTTAAGAAACGGATTGACTACCACAGCACCCGGACTGCTCCCGACGGCGATTAAGTCGATTGGTCGCAGAGTGTCTCCGTCGATGACGGTGACGTTATTACTCCCCTGATTGACGACGTAGAAGTTATTCTCCTCAGAGTTCACTCCTACAGCGACAGGGCGGTTGCCGGCAGGCACCGTGTCGGTTGTATTGAAATTACCGTGGATGACCGTAACGTTGTCTGACAACTGGTTGGCGACAACAATCGTGTTGGTGTCTTCATTGACTGCCAGTCCTTTTGGCGTTGCTCCAACGTCAATGCTGGAGGTCCCGTTGGTAGTCCCGTCGATAACCGTCACAGTGCCGTCGCCGGAGTTGGTGACATAGGCCTTGTTGGTCAACGTATTGACAGCTACGGCAAAGGGGCCTAGTCCTGCGTCAACCGGGGTCGTCGCATCCCCATTCAGGGCATCAATGACAGTCACATTGGCGCTGCCGCTGTTAGGCACATAGATCTTGTTGATCGCCGGATCCACTGCTACCGCCACGGGACCCGTTCCCGCACTCAGGGCGGGGAGTATTGGGATGCCAGTCGCAGCGTCGATCACAGTAACGGTGTTGTCCCCCATGTTGGGCACGTAAACCTTGTTCGTCACCTGGTTCTCCGCCACCGCGAATGGGTTGCTTCCGGCATTAATGGTGCTCGTCGTCTTGGTCGCCCCATCAACAACCGCAACATTACGGTCGTCAAAGTTGGCAACATAAACACGATTGGTTATCGGGTTCACTGCCACCGCGCTCGGTTCGTCGCCGGTAGAAATGGAATCCACCGCGGTATTGGTACTGCCGTCAATCACGACCACATGCCCAGGCGTCGCATCGTCAGTGACATAGATCCGGTTCGTCAGGGAGTTCACCGCCAACGCTGAAGGGGCGCCTCCTACGGAAACGGTCCCGGATGATCCATCGGACACGCCGTTCACCGTAATCACCGTACCGCTTGAGGTATCAGTGAGGTAAATGACGTTTGTGACCGGGTTCACTGCGACTGCTGTGAGCCGACTGCTGGTGAGCAGGTCGATTGTGGCGACAATTGTGTTGTTCGCTCCGCTGATGACGCTTAAGTTGTTTCCCCCAACGACATAGATTTTGTTGGTTACCGGATTGACAGCCAGGGCGTTAGGAGAGTTCGCAACCCCTGGGGAGGCGACAACCCTATCAATGGAGCCATCGATCACACTCACCGTGGCGTTACTGCCATTGGCGTCATTCGCCACGTAGATGCGGTTGGTGACAGGATTAAGAGCGAGGGCAGAAGGATCTCTCCCGACTGTGATCGTGCTCGTGGGCCTATCGGTCCTTCCGTCGATGACTATGACGTTGCCATCCTGGTTTAAAGCTAGGAGGCCGTTGCCGTTGGCAGCGGCAACGTAGATCTTGTTCGTTACTGGGTTGACGATAACGGCCTGGGGATTCAGGTTTACCGTGAAGGTAGTTACGCTGCCCTGCGCTTCGTTGATAACCGACACACTCCCGCCGGAGTTGGCTACGTAGACCTCGTTGGTGACGGGATTGACTGCGATCGCTACCGGCTGGGTTCCCACAACGCGTGTCTGCGTCGTGTTTGTCGCACCATCAATGACGGTGACCGTATTCTGGCCACGGTTCGCGACATAAATCTTGTTGGTTACCGGATTAACCGCCACCGCAAATGGCTGGGACCCCGTATTTACCAGGCTCTGCCCAACCAATTGGGCAGTAATGGCTATAAGTCCAAGCAGCAGGTACCCACGCCTTCTTCGCAAGAGGTGATCGACAACCTTGAGCACAATCATGGACGGCCTGCACATGTGGATTATCTGGAAGATGAGCCTTGCAAATGCTTCAAAACATTGCCCGGAACCGGATTGCGCGCACGCAGGCATGGACATCGAGCCTTGCAGACGCAATCGTTTTACGTGGACCCAGATCAGACCGCAGGTGGTCAAGAAAGCTCGCCTGTTGGAACGAAAGCTATCCCAGGGACAGAGGTTTGTCACCTGTCATAAGAAACAACCTTCTGGCGGCAAAGACCTTGAAATAGGCAAGATTGGACCTCTCACAATCAACAAGCCAATCTCGCGCCGTGCTCGCGATCTTCCATGGGAAAGAGTACCTCGCAGATCCAATAGTGAGTTCACCTCCTTTGCCATGGCCGGCGGAGGCGTCGATCTCGCCATCTCAAAACACATCTGGATATGAGCCGTGCAGGCCGATTCACCACTACTTCGAACTCAGAAATCTCCAAAGGAGCCAGGTAAAACTAGTTTCCGCATCAGCGCGGCCAGAAAGTACGATACTGGCACCTATTCTCTCTGACCATAAGCCTTGGGTTTCCAGACACGCTCATCTTTTTGAGTCACTCTGGAATTCATTTCAACCGCGTGTCCTTGGCTGCGCACTTCGGATTGACTGTAGCGAAAAATGTAGCGGATGCCTGTTTAGGCAGGCTTGTATCGGCTGGAGAGGGAGAACGATATCCTATTGAAATTGCAATAGGAACAGATCAGGTACAAACCCCCACAAATAGCTCTGAGAGGTCTGCAAAACCTTTATGCGTCGGTTCGATCCCGACCCGCGTCTCCCAAATCTCCAGAGTGTAAAGGCCCTCTATTCGGAGGGCCTTTTGTGCACGCAGACGAACCTCACTTCCCCATTATTACTCACACTTTTTCGACCGACATTTTGAGCACTGGGGATCCGTTCGCTGATGACCAACCTGCTCATAAAACTCAGGGCCCAGCGATACCAAACTGTGCACTACCTACAACTTTCTGGCCCCCCAGTGCACATGACGTGCCATACCGCGAAATTATCCGCCACGTGATGATTCTTTTGGTAAAGAAATTCTCCCCAAATGGAAGATACCTCTACCCAAAAGCAATGAAGCTTGAAACCGTTCACGACTGTAAACCGAGGAAAAACCTGAGGTTTTCCCACTCTAAGGGTTCCACCGATTTGATTTCTCCGAACACTCATTGAGATGTCTCGGGGGATTCGTAGGCCATTCACAAGTTCAACAGAGATTCTTCAAAACCAACGTCCAGAGGTCTTTGCGAGAAACCTGCTCTGGCTTTTGAAAAGACGAGTACCAGTTCGCTGCATCAGTCGAAAGGTTTAGAAATGCCTGCATTCATGAAGCGTTACCGGAGTTCTGTCGCACCACTCCGTTTCTGCCGCCCAGTGTCATTTCCGGAAAATACTGTGACCGAATTCCGGGTTTCTTTTGCCGTCGCAAAAACCCTGTTCTCATTGAGTCGTCGCCGCATCGCAAATTGTCATGAAGCAATTGCCTTGCCACAAATATCCTGCGACAACAGCTCAACATTAGAACTCTATAATCAGCCGAAGATTCGCCAACGAGCGCGCATTGCAAAAAACTCTTTAGCTTTTTTCAATGCAGTTTTGTTGGTTGGAATCTCCTGCGCAGCGGCAATGGCGCAGACAGCGACAACTACGTCGCTCACAGTGTCTCCTGCAAGTGGGGGAAATGGATCTGTTTTCACAATGACAGCCACTGTGAAAGCTGGATCGACCCTAATGACCGGTGGAACCGTTTCATTTCGTGATACTTACAATGGCGTGACTCAGCTGCTTGGAACCGTCCAGGTCCAGTCAGCTCATGGCACTCGAGGCAACGCCGTACTTCTTCCGCAACTGGGTGGAATCGGCACCCATTCCATTGTAGCTACCTACAATGGAACGTCGTCATTTGCGAACAGTTCCTCATTAGCTGCGAATGCAACTGTTACCGGACTCTATTCCACTACAACAAGCTTGGCGCAGACAGGGGGAACTTCAGGCAATTGGTCGCTTACTGCGACAATCGTCGGCTTAGGTACGGCGACTCTTTCTCCAACTGGAACCATTTCGCTTCTCGACACAACGAACGCCAACTGGCTTCTGGGAAGCGGAGTGCTTGGCTCGGGAACTGCGGGATATCAAATTGCTGGGGCAACTGGCTCGCCAGTTCCCGTGGGGAATAAACCCCAGAGCATCGTCGCGGGAGACTTCAGTGGTGACGGTTTTGTCGATCTCGCTGTACTCAATGGCAACAGTCAAAACATAAGTATTCTCAAAGGGGATGGAACCGGCGCATTCACTGTGCTGGCAGCGAAACCTACAACCGGCAACACTCCCGTCGCTATCGCTACAGCAGATTTCGATGGAGACGGCGACCTGGATCTGGTCGTCGCAAATTCCAGCGATCAAACCATCAGCTTTTTAAGTGGCAATGGGAATGGATCATTTAATGCCCGGGTTTCCTATTCCGTTGCTCCGCTCAATTCCATCTCAGCTATCGCCATCGGAGATTTCAACGGAGATGGCATTCCTGACATCGCGGTTGCCGGGAGTCCTGCCGCGGGCGGCGCCGTCATCATCATGCAGAACAATGGGAGCGGTGTATTTACGAAGGTAACCCCGACAGGCATCGTTGTGGGAACTGCTCCATCATCCATAGCGGTTGGTGATTTCGATGGAGATGGAAATCTCGATCTGGCTGTCGCGAATAAGAGCAGCAATACTGTCACAATCCTGCGCGGCGATGGCAGTGGTACAAATTTCACTTCTTCGACTATTACCGTCACCAGCGGATCAAATCCGAGCGCGATCGTCGCAACTGATCTCGATGCAGACGGACGTCTCGATCTAGTTGTTGCTGAAAGTAACAACAGCAGACTCGACATCTACAGAGGAAATGGCAACGGCACTTTCACGTTTCAAAGAAACGTGTCCACGGGAAATACTCCTGCATCGATCGTCGCCGGCGATTTTGATTCCAACGGCCACATTGACCTTGCGGTGGCTAACTCCGGTTCAGCTACCGCAAGCGTTCTGCTTGGGAACGGAGACTTTACTTTTCAGGCGCAGAAAACCTCGCCCACTGGCACAAGCCCTATTTCGATTACGTCCGGCGATTTTAATGGCGACGGAAACACAGACGTCGCGGTCGCCAATAACAACAGCAATAATGTCAGCATTCTGCTCAACCAGCTAACGGATACTGCAACCGCTTCTTTTACCGGTATCGATGTCCCTGGCAGCGGGAGCAATCACAACGTTGAAGCAACATATCCTGGGGACGGCAACTTCAATCCAAGCACGTCAACGACTGTAGCGTTAGGTTCAACGAAGATATCGACGTCGACGTTGCTGAGCGCGAGCACGACTACTCCTGCCTTCGGACAACAAGTAGTTCTCACCGCAACGTTGGTCCCCTCACTTGTAGGTGCGCTTACCCCTACCGGTACTGTCACATTCAAGAACGGAGGCGCAACACTCGGCACAGCGACGGTCTCGGGTGGCCTGGCTACCCTCAACGTTACTTCTCTCACTGCTGGGATTCATAGTCTCACTGCGATCTATGCGGGAGATACCAATTTCGTTACCAGCACATCGCCGGCGCTTGGCGTAACGGTTAGTAAGGCAACGCCGGTGATTACCTGGCCCACCCCCAGCCCGATCACTTACGGAACTTTGCTGTCGAGCTTGCAACAGAATGCGTCGACGACCGCAGCGGGCACATTTGCCTACAATCCTGCCCCCTTCACTTTATTGTCAGTGGGCACCTATACCCTGAGTACTACCTTCACTCCAACAGATTCGACGGATTATACGATTGCGACTGCCAGTGTAACCCTCGTCGTCAATCCTGCAACACCACAGATCTACTGGCCCACACCGGGACCGATCTCGTTCGGTACACCATTGAGTGGAATCCAACTCAATGCGACCGTGTCCGTCTACAACATCGTTCCCCTTTCTCCCTCCTACAACGTCACCGGAATCTATACAGACGGTTCAACATTCGGTGTTCCCCCAGGCGGATTTGATGGGACCGGCGCCGCATACTCTTCCAATCTGTTGGGAAACTCGGTCACTTGGAACAACATCACCTACCCTTTAGGGCCGACTAACGCACCGGACGCCGTTGCCAATACCACCGTCACACTGCCAGCGGGACATTACGCCACCCTCAATCTGCTTGGCGCGCTCGTCAATGGCAACGTATCGACCGCGAGTACCTTCGTCGTTACGTACACCGACGGAAGCACGACGACAGTGTCACAACAGCTGAGTGACTGGGTTTTCCCATTGAATTATCCAGGTGAGACCGTAATCACCTGCGTTCCGTATCGCAACACTTCAAATGGGACCAAAGATGCGCACCTGACATGCGTCTTCGGTTATCAAATTGCACTTGACAGCACCAAAATAGTTCAAAGTGTCACTCTTCCTGCAACAAGAAATAATGTATTTCTTGCCATGGCACTTGTCTCGCCACCCGTGCCAGGCACCCTGGTTTACACTCCGCCTGCAGGCACCGTTCTTTCCCCGGGAGTCAATACTCTTTCAACTGTATTTACTCCTACGGACACAACGAACTTTACAAGTGCTACCGGAAGCGTACAGGAACTGGTTAATCCAGCGAATACTATTAACATCGTCTGGCCCACACCGGCTCCTATCACTTATGGGACGGCGCTTAGTTCGACGCAATTAAATGCGGTTGCCCAGACAATTCCGGGGACAACATCCGTTTCACTCGCGTCTTATTACCGTGTCAATGCCTATCAGACCGACGGATCCCTCTTTTCGACGGGAGGATTCGACAATAATGGAAACGCCTTTTCGGCTAACCAACTAGGATCTTCCCTTGTTTGGAATGGACAGACGTATTCTCTTGGTCCACCAAACCTGCCAAGCGCTGTTTCGAGCACGACGATCGCACTGCCTCAGGGACATTTCTATGAAATGACCTTGGTTGGCGCGGCAACCACAACTGGCCAAACCAGTGCATGCTTCACGCTAAACTTTACCGACGGAACAAATACCTCCGGATGCTGGGCCATGAGTAGTTGGACCCAACCGGCAAGCTACCCTGGCGAAACTATTGTTTCTACCACTCCATACATAAATACCGGTAGTGGAGGACGGACCAATGGAAACGCCTATTTGTATGGTTATCAAATTCCCATTGAGGGCTCGAAGGTTGTTCAAAGTCTCATACTGCCAAATAACCGCAACATTGTTATCGTGGCAATGTCTCTTAGTACTTCAGCGACTCCTACTGCAGTACCAGGTACCTATACCTATACTCCGCCAGCAGGAACGGTCCCGAATGTTGGAACGGTTCCTCTGAATGTTCTATTTACTCCTACCGACACGAACTATCAGCCGGCAACAGCGACCGTCAATCTCGTGGTTAATAAGGCTCCGCTTGTCGTCACCGCCAATAATGAAACTACCGTCTACGGCACAACGAGGCCGCCTTACACTTATGCGATTACTGGATTTGTCAACGGGGACACTCAAGCAACGGCGACGACGGGTGCGCCGTCCTTAACAACAACACCCGCTACGCCGACTCTTCCGGGAACGTATCCTATCACCGCTGCTCTGGGCACACTGGCATCAGCAAACTATTCGCTTTCTTTTGCCGCCGGGACGTTGACAATTACCAAGCCGACCTTGACGGTTACTGCAGCCAACGCCAACCGAGCCTACGGGGCAGCTAACCCAACCTTCTCCGCCTCCGCCACCGGAGCCGTCAACGGCGACACCTTTACCTTCACCGAGAGCACCGTCGCTACGCCATCCTCACCCGTGGGGACATATGCCATCGTCCCAGTAGCGTCAGGTGCTAACCTCGCCAACTACAACGTCGTCTACGTCAGCGGCACCCTCACCATCGGCCAGGCCACCCTCACCGTCACCGCGGCCAACGCCTCGAGAGCCTACGGCACGGCTAACCCCGCCTTCTCCGCCTCCGCCACCGGTGCTCTCCCCGGCGATACCTTCACCTTCACCGAGTCCACCACCGCCACCACCGCCTCGCCGGTCGGCACCTACCCCATCGTTCCCCTGGCCGCCGGCGCCAGCCTCGCCAACTACACCGTCGTCTACGTCAACGGAACCCTCACCGTCGGCAAGGCCATCCTCACCGTCACCGCCGGCAACCAGAACATCATCTACGGCGCCACGCTCCCCACCTACACCGCGACGATCACCGGCTTCCTCAACGGCGACACCCAGGCCACCGCAGTCACCGGAGCCGCTGCCCTCTCGACCACCCCCGCCACCCCGGTCAACGCCGGCACCTACCCGATCAACGCCGCTATCGGAACGCTCGCTTCCTCGAACTACAGCTTCTCCTTCGTTCCCGGCACCCTCACCATCGGACAGGCCACCCTCACCGTCACCGCGGCCAACGCCTCGAGAGCCTACGGCACGGCTAACCCGGCCTTCTCCGCCTCCGCCACCGGAGCCCTCCCCGGCGATACCTTCACCTTCACCGAGTCCACCACCGCCACCACCGCCTCGCCGGTCGGCACCTATCCCATCGTTCCGCTCGCCGCCGGCGCCAGCCTCGCCAACTACACCGTCGTCTACGTCAACGGAACCCTCACCGTCGGCAAGGCCATCCTCACCGTCACCGCCAGCAACCAGAACATCATCTACGGGGCCGCGCTCCCCACCTACACCGCGACGATCACCGGCTTCCTCAACGGCGATACCCAGGCCACCGCGGTCACCGGCTCACCCACGTTGACCACCACCCCCGCCACCCCGGTCAACGCCGGCACCTACCCGATCAACGCCGCAATCGGAACCCTCGCTTCCGCGAACTACAGCTTCTCCTTCGTTCCCGGAACCCTTACCATCGGACAGGCCACCCTCACCGTTACCGCGGCCAACGCCTCGAGAGCCTACGGCACGGCCAACCCGGCCTTCTCCGCCTCCGCCACCGGAGCCCTCCCCGGCGATACCTTCACCTTCACCGAGTCCACCACCGCCACCACCGCCTCGCCGGTCGGCACCTATCCCATCGTTCCGCTCGCCGCCGGCACCAGCCTCGCCAACTACACCGTCGTCTACGTCAACGGAACCCTCACCGTCGGCAAGGCTGTCCTCACCGTCACCGCCAGCAACCAGAACATCATCTACGGCGCCACGCTCCCCACCTACACCGCGACGATCACCGGCTTCCTCAACGGCGACACCCAGGCCACCGCAGTCACCGGCTCACCCACGTTGACCACCACCCCCGCAACCCCGGTCAACGCCGGCACCTACCCGATCAACGCCGCAATCGGCACCCTCGCTTCCTCGAACTACAGCTTCTCCTTCGTTCCCGGAACCCTCACCATCGGACAGGCCACCCTCACCGTCACCGCGGCCAACGCCTCGAGAGCCTACGGCACGGCTAACCCGGCCTTCTCCGCCTCCGCCACCGGAGCCCTCCCCGGCGATACCTTCACCTTCACCGAGTCCACCACCGCCACCACCGCCTCGCCGGTCGGCGCCTATCCCATCGTTCCCCTGGCTGCCGGCGCCAGCCTCGCCAACTACACCGTCGTCTACGTCAACGGAACCCTCACCGTCGGCAAGGCCATCCTCACCGTCACCGCCGGCAACCAGAACATCATCTACGGGGCCGCGCTCCCCACCTACACCGCGACGATCACCGGCTTCCTCAACGGCGACACCCAGGCCAGCGCAGTCACCGGCTCACCCACGTTGACCACCACCCCCGCGACTCCGGTCAACGCCGGCACCTACCCGATCAACGCCGCAATCGGAACGCTCGCTTCCGCGAACTACAGCTTCTCCTTCGTTCCCGGAACCCTCACCATCGGCCAGGCCACCCTCACCGTCACCGCAGCCAACGCCTCGAGAGCCTACGGCACGGCCAACCCGGCCTTCTCCGCCTCCGCCACCGGAGCCCTCCCCGGCGATACCTTCACCTTCACCGAGTCCACCACCGCCACCATCGCCTCGCCGGTCGGCGCCTATCCCATCGTTCCGCTCGCCGCCGGCGCCAGCCTGGCCAACTACACCGTCGTCTACGTCAACGGAACCCTCACCGTCGGCAAGGCTGTCCTCACCGTCACCGCCGGCAACCAGAACATCATCTACGGGGCCGCGCTCCCCACCTACACCGCGACGATCACCGGCTTCCTCAACGGCGATACCCAGGCCACCGCAGTCACCGGCTCACCCACGTTGACCACCACCCCCGCCACCCCGGTCAACGCCGGCACCTACCCGATCAACGCCGCAATCGGAACGCTCGCTTCCGCGAACTACAGCTTCTCCTTCGTTCCCGGCACCCTCACCATCGGACAGGCCACCCTCACCGTCACCGCGGCCAACGCCTCACGCGCCTACGGCACGGCCAACCCGGCCTTCTCCGCCTCCGCCACCGGAGCCCTCCCCGGCGATACCTTCACCTTCACCGAGTCCACCACCGCCACCACCACCTCGCCGGTCGGCACCTATCCCATCGTTCCGCTCGCCGCCGGCGCCAGCCTCGCCAACTACACCGTCGTCTACGTCAACGGAACCCTCACCGTCGGCAAGGCTGTCCTCACCGTCACCGCCGGCAACCAGAACATCATCTACGGGGCCACGCTCCCCACCTACACCGCGACGATCACCGGCTTCCTCAACGGCGACACCCAGGCCACTGCAGTCACCGGGCTCGCCCACGTTGACCACCACCCCCGCCACCCCGGTCAACGCCGGCACCTACCCGATCAACGCCGCCCTCGGAACGCTCGCTTCCTCGAACTACAGCTTCTCCTTCGTTCCCGGCACCCTCACCATCGGACAGGCCACCCTCACCGTCACCGCGGCCAACGCCTCGAGAGCCTACGGCACGGCCAACCCGGCCTTCTCCGCCTCCGCCACCGGAGCCCTCCCCGGCGATACCTTCACCTTCACCGAGTCCACCACCGCCACCACCGCCTCGCCGGTCGGCACCTACCCCATCGTTCCGCTCGCCGCCGGCGCCAGCCTCGCCAACTACACCGTCGTCTACGTCAACGGAACCCTCACCGTCGGCAAGGCTGTCCTCACCGTCACCGCCGGCAACCAGAACATCATCTACGGGGCCACGCTCCCCACCTACACCGCGACGATCACCGGCTTCCTCAACGGCGACACCCAGGCCACTGCAGTCACCGGAGCCGCTGCCCTCTCGACCACCCCCGCCACCCCGGTCAACGCCGGCACCTACCCGATCAACGCCGCAATCGGAACGCTGGCTTCCGCGAACTACAGCTTCTCCTTCGTTCCCGGCACCCTCACCATCGGACAGGCCACCCTCACCGTCACCGCGGCCAACGCCTCACGCGCCTACGGCACGGCCAACCCGGCCTTCTCCGCCTCCGCCACCGGAGCCCTCCCCGGCGATACCTTCACCTTCACCGAGTCCACCACCGCCACCACCGCCTCGCCGGTCGGCACCTACCCGATCGTTCCCCTGGCCGCCGGCACCAGCCTCGCCAACTACACCGTCGTCTACGTCAACGGAACCCTCACCGTCGGCAAGGCCATCCTCACCGTCACCGCCAGCAACCAGAACATCATCTACGGGGCCGCGCTCCCCACCTACACCGCGACGATCACCGGCTTCCTCAACGGCGACACCCAGGCCACTGCAGTCACCGGAGCCGCTGCCCTCTCGACCACCCCCGCCACTCCGGTCAACGCCGGCACCTACCCGATCAACGCCGCAATCGGAACGCTCGCTTCCGCGAACTACAGCTTCTCCTTCGTTCCCGGCACCCTCACCATCGGACAGGCCACCCTCACCGTCACCGCGGCCAACGCCTCACGCGCCTACGGCACGGCTAACCCGGCCTTCTCCGCCTCCGCCACCGGAGCCCTCCCCGGCGATACCTTCACCTTCACCGAGTCCACCACCGCCACCACCGCCTCGCCGGTCGGCACCTACCCGATCGTTCCCCTGGCCGCCGGCGCCAGCCTCGCCAACTACACCGTCGTCTACGTCAACGGAACCCTCACCGTCGGCAAGGCTGTCCTCACCGTCACCGCCGGCAACCAGAACATCATCTACGGGGCCGCGCTCCCCACCTACACCGCGACGATCACCGGCTTCCTCAACGGCGATACCCAGGCCACTGCAGTGACTGGTTCGCCCACGTTGACCACCACCCCCGCCACCCCGGTCAACGCCGGCACCTACCCGATCAACGCCGCAATCGGCACGCTCGCTTCCGCGAACTACAGCTTCTCCTTCGTTCCCGGAACCCTCACCATCGGACAGGCCACCCTCACCGTCACCGCGGCCAACGCCTCGAGAGCCTACGGCACGGCCAACCCCACCTTCTCCGCCTCCGCCACCGGAGCCCTCCCCGGCGATACCTTCACCTTCACCGAGTCCACCACCGCCACCACCGCCTCGCCGGTCGGCACCTATCCCATCGTCCCCCTGGCCGCCGGCGCCAGCCTCGCCAACTACACCGTCGTCTACGTCAACGGAACCCTCACCGTCGGCAAGGCCATCCTCACCGTCACCGCCGGCAACCAGAACATCATCTACGGCGCCGCGCTCCCCACCTACACCGCGACGATCACCGGCTTCCTCAACGGCGATACCCAGGCCACCGCAGTCACCGGAGCCGCTGCCCTCTCCACCACCCCCGCCACCCCGGTCAACGCCGGCACCTACCCGATCAACGCCGCAATCGGAACCCTCGCTTCCGCGAACTACAGCTTCTCCTTCGTTCCCGGCACCCTCACCATCGGACAGGCCACCCTCACCGTCACCGCGGCCAACGCCTCGAGAGCCTACGGCACGGCTAACCCGGCCTTCTCCGCCTCCGCCACCGGAGCCCTCCCCGGCGATACCTTCACCTTCACCGAGTCCACCACCGCCACCACCGCCTCGCCGGTCGGCACCTATCCCATCGTTCCCCTGGCCGCCGGCGCCAGCCTGGCCAACTACACCGTCGTCTACGTCAACGGAACCCTCACCGTCGGCAAGGCCATCCTCACCGTCACCGCCGGCAACCAGAACATCATCTACGGGGCCACGCTCCCCACCTACACCGCGACGATCACCGGCTTCCTCAACGGCGATACCCAGGCCACCGCAGTCACCGGAGCCGCTGCCCTCTCGCACCACCCCCGCCACCCCGGTCAACGCCGGCACCTACCCGATCAACGCCGCAATCGGAACGCTCGCTTCCGCGAACTACAGCTTCTCCTTCGTTCCCGGAACCCTCACCATCGGACAGGCCACCCTCACCGTCACCGCGGCCAACGCCTCGAGAGCCTACGGCACGGCCAACCCGGCCTTCTCCGCCTCCGCCACCGGAGCCCTCCCCGGCGATACCTTCACCTTCACCGAGTCCACCACCGCCACCACCGCCTCGCCGGTCGGCACCTATCCCATCGTTCCCCTCGCCGCCGGCACCAGCCTCGCCAACTACACCGTCGTCTACGTCAACGGAACCCTCACCGTCGGCAAGGCCGTCCTCACCGTCACCGCCAGCAACCAGAACATCATCTACGGGGCCGCGCTCCCCACCTACACCGCGACGATCACCGGCTTCCTCAACGGCGACACCCAGGCCACTGCAGTCACCGGAGCCGCGCCCACTTGACCACCACCCCCGCCACCCCGGTCAACGCCGGCACCTACCCGATCAACGCCGCAATCGGCACCCTCGCTTCCGCGAACTACAGCTTCTCCTTCGTTCCCGGAACCCTCACCATCGGACAGGCCACCCTCACCGTCACCGCGGCCAACGCCTCGAGAGCCTACGGCACGGCTAACCCAGCCTTCTCCGCCTCCGCCACCGGAGCCCTCCCCGGCGATACCTTCACCTTCACCGAGTCCACCACCGCCACCACCGCCTCGCCGGTCGGCACCTATCCCATCGTTCCCCTCGCCGCCGGCGCCAGCCTCGCCAACTACACCGTCGTCTACGTCAACGGAACCCTCACCGTCGGCAAGGCCATCCTCACCGTCACCGCCGGCAACCAGAACATCATCTACGGGGCCGCGCTCCCCACCTACACCGCGACGATCACCGGCTTCCTCAACGGCGACACCCAGGCCACTGCAGTCACCGGAGCCGCTGCCCTCTCGACCACCCCCGCCACCCCGGTCAACGCCGGCACCTACCCGATCAACGCCGCAATCGGAACGCTCGCTTCCGCGAACTACAGCTTCTCCTTCGTTCCCGGAACCCTCACCATCGGACAGGCCACCCTCACCGTCACCGCGGCCAACGCCTCACGCGCCTACGGCACGGCCAACCCCACCTTCTCCGCCTCCGCCACCGGAGCCCTCCCCGGCGATACCTTCACCTTCACCGAGTCCACCACCGCCACCACCGCCTCGCCGGTCGGCACCTATCCCATCGTTCCCCTCGCCGCCGGCGCCAGCCTCGCCAACTACACCGTCGTCTACGTCAACGGAACCCTCACCGTCGGCAAGGCTGTCCTCACCGTCACCGCCGGCAACCAGAACATCATCTACGGCGCCGCGCTCCCCACCTACACCGCGACGATCACCGGCTTCCTCAACGGCGACACCCAGGCCACCGCAGTCACCGGCTCGCGCCACGTTGACCACCACCCCCGCAACCCCGGTCAACGCCGGCACCTACCCGATCAACGCCGCAATCGGCACCCTCGCTTCCTCGAACTACAGCTTCTCCTTCGTTCCCGGAACCCTCACCATCGGACAGGCCACCCTCACCGTCACCGCGGCCAACGCCTCGAGAGCCTACGGCACGGCTAACCCGGCCTTCTCCGCCTCCGCCACCGGAGCCCTCCCCGGCGATACCTTCACCTTCACCGAGTCCACCACCGCCACCACCGCCTCGCCGGTCGGCGCCTATCCCATCGTTCCCCTGGCTGCCGGCGCCAGCCTCGCCAACTACACCGTCGTCTACGTCAACGGAACCCTCACCGTCGGCAAGGCCATCCTCACCGTCACCGCCGGCAACCAGAACATCATCTACGGGGCCGCGCTCCCCACCTACACCGCGACGATCACCGGCTTCCTCAACGGCGACACCCAGGCCACTGCAGTCACCGGAGCCGCTGCCCTCTCGACCACCCCCGCCACCCCGGTCAACGCCGGCACCTACCCGATCAACGCCGCAATCGGAACGCTCGCTTCCGCGAACTACAGCTTCTCCTTCGTTCCCGGAACCCTCACCATCGGACAGGCCACCCTCACCGTCACCGCGGCCAACGCCTCACGCGCCTACGGCACGGCCAACCCGGCCTTCTCCGCCTCCGCCACCGGAGCCCTCCCCGGCGATACCTTCACCTTCACCGAGTCCACCACCGCCACCACCGCCTCGCCGGTCGGCACCTACCCCATCGTTCCGCTCGCCGCCGGCGCCAGCCTCGCCAACTACACCGTCGTCTACGTCAACGGAACCCTCACCGTCGGCAAGGCTGTCCTCACCGTCACCGCCGGCAACCAGAACATCATCTACGGCGCCACGCTCCCCACCTACACCGCGACGATCACCGGCTTCCTCAACGGCGACACCCAGGCCACTGCAGTCACCGGAGCCGCTGCCCTCTCGACCACCCCCGCCACCCCGGTCAACGCCGGCACCTACCCGATCAACGCCGCAATCGGAACGCTCGCTTCCGCGAACTACAGCTTCTCCTTCGTTCCCGGCACCCTCACCATCGGACAGGCCACCCTCACCGTCACCGCGGCCAACGCCTCACGCGCCTACGGCACGGCCAACCCGGCCTTCTCCGCCTCCGCCACCGGAGCCCTCCCCGGCGATACCTTCACCTTCACCGAGTCCACCACCGCCACCACCGCCTCGCCGGTCGGCACCTATCCCATCGTCCCCCTGGCCGCCGGCGCCAGCCTCGCCAACTACACCGTCGTCTACGTCAACGGAACCCTCACCGTCGGCAAGGCCGTCCTCACCGTCACCGCCGGCAACCAGAACATCATCTACGGGGCCACGCTCCCCACCTACACCGCGACGATCACCGGCTTCCTCAACGGCGACACCCAGGCCACTGCAGTGACTGGTTCGCCCACGTTGACCACCACCCCCGCCACCCCGGTCAACGCCGGCACCTACCCGATCAACGCCGCCCTCGGCACGCTCGCTTCCGCGAACTACAGCTTCTCCTTCGTTCCCGGAACCCTCACCATCGGACAGGCCACCCTCACCGTCACCGCGGCCAACGCCTCGAGAGCCTACGGCACGGCTAACCCCACCTTCTCCGCCTCCGCCACCGGAGCCCTCCCCGGCGATACCTTCACCTTCACCGAGTCCACCACCGCCACCACCGCCTCGCCGGTCGGCACCTATCCCATCGTTCCCCTGGCCGCCGGCGCCAGCCTCGCCAACTACACCGTCGTCTACGTCAACGGAACCCTCACCGTCGGCAAGGCCGTCCTCACCGTCACCGCCGGCAACCAGAACATCATCTACGGCGCCACGCTCCCCACCTACACCGCGACGATCACCGGCTTCCTCAACGGCGACACCCAGGCCACCGCAGTCACCGGAGCCGCTGCCCTCTCGACCACCCCCGCCACTCCGGTCAACGCCGGCACCTACCCGATCAACGCCGCTATCGGAACGCTCGCTTCCTCGAACTACAGCTTCTCCTTCGTTCCCGGAACCCTCACCATCGGCCAGGCCACCCTCACCGTCACCGCAGCCAACGCCTCGAGAGCCTACGGCACGGCTAACCCGGCCTTCTCCGCCTCCGCCACCGGAGCCCTCCCCGGCGATACCTTCACCTTCACCGAGTCCACCACCGCCACCACCGCCTCGCCGGTCGGCGCCTATCCCATCGTTCCCCTGGCCGCCGGCGCCAGCCTCGCCAACTACACCGTCGTCTACGTCAACGGAACCCTCACCGTCGGCAAGGCCATCCTCACCGTCACCGCCGGCAACCAGAACATCATCTACGGCGCCGCGCTCCCCACCTACACCGCGACGATCACCGGCTTCCTCAACGGCGACACCCAGGCCACTGCAGTCACCGGAGCCGCTGCCCTCTCCACCACCCCCGCCACCCCGGTCAACGCCGGCACCTACCCCATCAACGCCGCTATCGGAACGCTCGCTTCCTCGAACTACAGCTTCTCCTTCGTTCCCGGAACCCTCACCATCGGCCAGGCCACCCTCACCGTCACCGCGGCCAACGCCTCACGCGCCTACGGCACGGCTAACCCCACCTTCTCCGCCTCCGCCACCGGAGCCCTCCCCGGCGATACCTTCACCTTCACCGAGACCACCACCGCCACCACCGCCTCGCCGGTCGGCACCTATCCCATCGTTCCGCTCGCCGCCGGCACCAGCCTCGCCAACTACACCGTCGTCTACGTCAACGGAACCCTCACCGTCGGCAAGGCCATCCTCACCGTCACCGCCAGCAACCAGAACATCATCTACGGCGCCGCGCTCCCCACCTACACCGCGACGATCACCGGCTTCCTCAACGGCGACACCCAGGCCACTGCAGTCACCGGAGCCGCTGCCCTCTCCACCACCCCCGCCACCCCGGTCAACGCCGGCACCTACCCCATCAACGCCGCTATCGGAACGCTCGCTTCCTCGAACTACAGCTTCTCCTTCGTTCCCGGAACCCTCACCATCGGCCAGGCCACCCTCACCGTCACCGCGGCCAACGCCTCACGCGCCTACGGCACGGCCAACCCCACCTTCTCCGCCTCCGCCACCGGAGCCCTCCCCGGCGATACCTTCACCTTCACCGAGACCACCACCGCCACCACCGCCTCGCCGGTCGGCACCTATCCCATCGTCCCGCTCGCCGCCGGCGCCAGCCTCGCCAACTACACCGTCGTCTACGTCAACGGAACCCTCACCGTCGTGCAAGCGACTCCAGTCGTAACCTGGACGAACCCGGCAGGCATTGTCTACGGAGCAACCCTTGGCAACTCTCAGCTAGACGCGACTGCATCTGTCGCAGGAAACTTCGCCTACACACCAGCGTCGGGTACGATTCCTGCAGCCGGCATCGACACGCTCTCCGTTACCTTCCTCCCGACTGATGCGATCGACTACGCCACTGTCACAAAAACGGTACAGCTGTCCGTGGCTCAAGCCACTCCGGCTATCACCTGGGTCAACCCGGCAAGTATTATTTACGGGACTCCCCTCGGCAGCTCTCAACTTGACGCTACTACGTCCGTAAACGGCTCATTCGTCTATAGTCCGCCGGCAGGATCCGAACTATTCGTTGGCTCGCATCAACTATCTGTAACTTTCACTCCAACGGATCTCGCGAACTACACGACTGCGACCAAGACAGTCACGATTGACGTCACCCAAGCAGTCCTGACCGTTGGAGCTGACAATTTTACGAGACTCTACGGCACGGCAAATCCAACATTCACTGGCACTATAACGGGCGCACAAAACGGCGATACCTTCACCGAAGCCTTCTCGACGCAGGCGACCATTTCCTCCAACGCCGGCCAGTACTCCATCACTCCATCAATCACCGGAACCAACCTCGGAGACTATTCCCAGGTCATCCACAACGGAACTCTCTCCATAAGCAAAGCACCAGCCACCACAACAACAACACTGAGCTCCGTCAATATCCCCTTTGGCTTGACTGTGACCATTACTGCGACGGTCGCCTCAACTACTACTGGCACACCAACCGGAACTGTCACCTTCTTCGACAACGGAAAATCGCTCGGAACCACGACTCTCTCGAACGGCGCGGCCACCTATTCTTCAACAACTCTTCCTGTCGGTACAAACGTCATTACCGCTGTCTACAGTGGCGACATCAACTTCTCACCGAGTTCCACCGTCGGATCATCCGGCTCATCCACTGTCCTGGTTACACCACTCGACTTCTCTATCCAACTCACAAGTCAAGGCACAGTTGAGGGAGCCTACGGCACCACGCGCCAGTTCACCTTCCATCTCATTCCCATCGGAGGAAGTTATCCGGGTGGGGTTCAGTTCGTCGCAAGCCCCACCGGTCCAATATTGGCAACCTACACCTTCTCTCCGTCAAGCATCGACAAGGCGGCCGGCCCAATGGATGTCACCTTGACCGTCGCAACACGGAAACTTGCCTCAGCTGAAACGCCGAAGGATTGGTCCAGCAGAATCTCTCCTGTCGCACTTGGCCTATTCCTCTTGCCGTTGCTTGGCTTGCGCTACTCTCGTCGTTCGGCAAAGAAGCTTACGCGGCTCATCACATACTCCGCACTGCTTCTGCTGTCCCTTGGCGCGATCGGCAGCATGACAGGTTGCGGCAGCGGTTACTTTGGCCATAACTATCCCATCACGGTCACTGCGACAAGCAACGGCATTCAACATACCGTAAGTGTCGATTACCACATTGATCAATCTCCGCAGTAAAGAAAGCAACTCAGGAAAACGGATCAGAATGATGAACTACTCCAATTTTAGAAATCCCGCGAATGGCTCAACAGATAGAACGGCTGTAGCGCGATTTCTTCTGCTTGCCTCTTTGGTTTGCTTTGGTAGCTCGGTGCTTCATGGTCAGGCGATCCCCACTGCATCCAGCAGTGGCGACCTGCAGATTGGCGCCATGTTCACCCTTGCAAACACCGACTATCGGCCTGACAAATTCAAGGGTTATGGCTTTTACACGACCTTCGACTTCAAATACCACCTGGGAGTCGAAGGTGAGTTTCATCAGGTTAACGACCCGGATCCGAAAGATGGCGTCTATGAACGCACATATGAAATCGGCCCTCGCTACGTTCTCCGCCATGGCCGATACAATCCCTATGCCAAGTTAATGTACGGCCGTGGAGTCTTCAACTATCCATTGATGCCTGTGTCTCCGGGGTCCTCTACTCTAGAACAAACCGCTAACCTGGCATACAACATTGGAGCGATCGGGATTGGGTTGGACTATCGAATCGTACCGGGGCTGAATGCGCGAGTAGACTACGAATACCAGAAATGGTTAAGTTTTCCGCCCAATGGCTTGGCACCTCAACTTCTAAGTTTCGGAGCCGCCTATCGGTTTCACTAATTCGCTAGAGGCTGCTTCACCGGCGCGAAGGATAAGAGACTTGTCACGAAGTCAACGGGTTAGTGCGGTAATCATATCTGCGAACCTAGGCCATTGCTCACTTAAAGTTTCCCGGGTTCCGCTCTCATAGTCTTCGAATTCAAATCCTGGGCTTACCGTACATCCGAGCAGCGCCCATCGTCCTACTCCGACTAGTCGGCATCCTTGCCAGACCTCACGTTCCACCACAATCTGCGGCCGCTGACCCTGTTCAAGGTGATTGCCGAGAATCATCACCGCTCCCTCATTGCCTTCCTTGAGTTGCAGCATCTCGACAGCATCTCCGGCATAGAAATGAAACACCTCATCCGACCGCAAGCGATGCATCTCGCTGAATGTTCCCGCCTCAAGCAGGTAGTAAATGGCAGTTCCCGTCCTGCGAGCACCTGAATATTGTCCCTCCGGCAGAGCCTCTGCCGCCACAAATTCCCGGGCTCCATAGGTTCGCACATACCATCCGCCTTCTTGCGGATGCGGCTGTAATCCGAGCAATCTCTTCACACCGTCGGCTGTCATCAAGCTCCCTCACGTATGCTGTACACATTCCACTCATTCTATCGACCAAAAATACAGGCCTGACTATGCCCCTTCGCTCTCGTCTCGAGCACTACTTCGGTTTCGCCGCACATACCACCAACTGGCGGACCGAAATCCTCGCTGGCCTTACCACCTTCATCACGATGGCCTACATCATCTTCGTTAACCCAGCCATTCTGTCTGAAACTGGCATGCCTCTAGCGGCTGTTACCGCAGCCACGTGTCTTTGTGCGGCCTTCGGCAGCATCCTTATGGGAGCGCTAGCCAATTATCCACTTGCGCTCGCGCCCGGTATGGGTCTCAACGCCTACTTCACCTACACGGTCGTCAAAGGAATGGGCGTGCCGTGGCCAACTGCCCTCGGTGCAGTCTTTCTCTCCGGTGTCATCTTCCTCGCACTCACCTTCTCAGGGATACGCCAGCGTCTCGTCGCGGCGATTCCGCATCAACTTCACGCGGCGGTCGGCGGAGGTATCGGTCTCTTCATTGCTTTCATTGGATTTCGCAACGCCGGCATCATCGTTCCCAGCGGGGCAACGACAGTCACCCTCGGCAACTTGCATGCGCCGTCAACCATCCTCGCAATCTTCGGCCTTCTCCTCATCGCAATCCTGCAGGTCTTACGCATCCGCGCTTCCATGCTGATCGGAGTCCTCGCTACCACTCTCCTTGGCGTCCTTTTCCACCAGGTCCACTGGCAACCCGCGCCGTACAATCTCTCTGCTATTCGTGCCACTGCCTTCCACCTTGACATTCTCGCCGCCCTCCACATCGGTGTCTTCGAAATCATCTTCGTCTTCCTCTTTGTAGATTTGTTTGACAACATCGGCACACTCGTCGCAGTTACCCAGCGCGCTGGCCTCATCGCTGAAGATCACACCATCCCCCGGCTCAATCGCATCTTCTTCGCAGACGCTTCCTCAACCATTGTCGGGTCACTCCTCGGCACTAGCACCGTCACCAGCTACATCGAATCCTCAGCTGGAGTCGCTGCTGGCGGCCGCACCGGCGTCGCCGCCATCGTCACCGGAATTCTCTTCTTCATCTCTCTTTTTATCGCTCCGCTGATCGGAGCGATCCCCGGTTTCGCCACCGCTCCTGCTCTCATCCTCGTCGGTGCCCTCATGGCTAGCGGTCTCGCCCAAATCGAGTGGGACGATCCGCAGTTCGCCATCCCCGCTTTCCTAACGGTGGCCACTATCCCCCTTACATGGTCGATCGCCGATGGTCTGAGCTTCGGCCTTACCAGCTACGCTTTACTTCAGTTCCTAACTGGCCGCGCACGCCATACGTTCCGCAAGAACTGGATGCTCTACCTTCTTGCAGCCTTATTCCTTCTCCGCTTTATCTTTATTGTTCGCAAATAGCTGCAAAAAAATGATCGCCCCAAGGAATCGTCCCATTGGAGCGAAATAATCAGACAACAGAATTTGGTTTACTTGATGAGAGAAGTTGGGACGTTTGCTGCCGATGTTCCAGACGACCCCGTATTTACGCCATCCAGAGCTGCTTGGTACGTGATGATCTTCTTCAGCGTCTCGTATGGAACACCGCTAAGCGGTAACAAATGTCCGTTCACTGCGAGCATCGGAGCCTGCTCGACTCCAGCATCCTGAGCCAGCTTGATCGAGGCGTTCACCTGATCCTTCGTTGCCGGCGTCGACGCACAGGCATCGACTGCGGCCGAATCCAAGCCAGCCTTTGTCACTGCATTCTTCAGCGTCTCGTCTCCGGTTTCCGGCGTCAGAGCTCCTTGCGCATCAAACACCGCCGCAGAATAGACAAAGTAAGCGTCATTCTTTTGCTTCTGCACGCAGTATCCATAGGCCGCAGCTTTGAAGGCGTAAGGATGCAGATCGACGATCGGGAAACTCTGAAAAACTATCCTGGCGTTGGGAAAATCTTTTACCAGCTGATCCATCGTCCCTTGAGCCTCTTTGCAATGCGGGCACTGCAGGTCGGCAAATTCCACCAGCATCAGATCCTTTCCAGTCTTACCCCTCGTTGCACCATCTGCCCGATCCTGCAGCATCTTGCGCAAGTCCGCAAATGGAGTCGCCCCAAACGGAATCACTGCGTCGCCAGCGATGGCATGCTTCCCATCCGGAGTTACGATAAAGGCCGTCGGCTGAACTTTGGCTCCTGGCGTTTTGTCCGATACGAATACCACGACTTTACTTAGCCCCGGAGCCATAGTTTTCTGAATCGCCTCGACCCGCCAGATACGATTTTGGTCGTACCCCCACAGGGATTTCAAAAATGCATTCACCGTATCCACGCTGGGCGAATCAGCCGTAAAGAACTTGGGATTTACAGGAGGAAACGGATCAGTCTTCGGCGTCTCACCCATATTCTGTAATTGCAGTGGAGCCGCAGATGGCTGCGGTGCTGCCGCAGGCGTGGCCTGTGTCGCCTGTGGTCCAGTTCCCGTACCCGTCTGCGCTTCCAACACCGTGAGACTTACCGCTATCGCAAATCCCGCCAACATCCAATTAGAAATCTTCAAAGAATCCATCCTCCGCCGCCGCTTACCCGCGGGCAGCACTCCTATTACACCTGAACCTTGACCGCAATGGGAAATCGACGTCCCGTTCCGAACGACTTTTTTGTCACCTTCAGCACGGGCGCGGCTTGTTGCCGCTTGTATTCACTTCGTTCCACCAGTTGCAGAACAGATCGCACCAGTCCAACGTCAACTCCTTGATCCTCCGCAATCTGTTCCGCCGAGCAGTACCGTTCAACATAAGCCGCCAGAATCGGATCCAAAACCTCATAAGGGGGCAGAGAATCAGTATCTCGTTGTCCAGGCCGCAGTTCTGCGGAGGGGGGTTTTTCAATCGTCGTCCACGGAATCACCTCTCTCTCCCTGTTCACACGGCGGCTCAGCGCATAAACTCGTGTCTTCATCACATCGCCAATCACTGCCAGCGCTCCAACCATGTCGCCATAGAGGGTGCAATATCCGGTCGACATCTCGCTCTTATTTCCCGTTGTCAGCACTAACGCGCCGAACTTATTCGAAAGTGCCATGAGAAGCGTCCCGCGAATGCGCGGCTGCAAATTCTCTTCGGCCAACCCAAAAGGCGTCCCTGCAAATAACGGGAGTAACACCTGTTGGAACTGCGCAAACACATCATGAATCGGAAACAACTCAAAGCGTATGCGAAGATTTTTTGCTAATTTCCGCGCATCCTCAATCGAGCCAAGGGAAGAGTATTCCGTCGGCATTCCGACTCCGACAACGTTCTCTGCTCCCACTGCCTCAACTGCAATCGCAGCAACAAGCGCGGAATCGATTCCACCGCTCAAACCCACTAGAACTTTGTTGAACCCGCACTTCCTAACGTAATCCCTGGTTCCTAGCACCAAAGCATTCCATAATTCGGCAATCTCGTCCTCAAATGTCGACTTGATGGCACCTTTCTCGTTCTCTGTATCGAAGACAACGAGATCCTCAGCAAATGAACCGGCACGGACTGCAACCATGCCATCAGGTCGAATCACCACAGATGATCCATCAAACACCAGGCTGTCGTTGCCTCCAACCTGATTAACCATCGCAACATACGCCCCGTGTCGTTCTGCGATCGCCGCCAGCATATTTTGCCGGACCTCTGGCTTGCCCTGCCAATAGGGTGACGCTGAAATATTTAAGATGATCCGTTGTCGGCCAGCCAACTCTTTATTCCGGGACTCCCACTGTGACATTAGACCCTCGACAGGATCTACGGGATACATCTGCCGCGGCCAAAAACCCTTATCATTCCACGCATCCTCGCATATTGTGATCGCCAGGGGTTGACCATTCACGCATGTCAGTGTTTGAGCCGTTCCCGCCTCGAAATACCTCTGTTCATCGAACACGTCATAGAACGGCAGGAGCATTTTCTGCTGTACAAAACTTATCCTGCCTGCCTCAAGCAACACCGCCACATTCCTTGCTTGCTTACCAACCTTGGAGCCGGTAGCCATCACCGTCCCGCAAAGAATCGCAGGGCGCCCTGGGCCTGCAGTCCATCCAGCAAGTTCAGTCACTGAATGTTCGGCTCTTGCAACAAATACAGCTTTCTCTAACAAATCCGCTGGTGGATACCCACAAACTGCAAGTTCTGGGAAGACCACTATTTCCGCGCCCGCCTCGCCGGCTCGAATTGCATATTCAAGAATTTTTTTTGAATTTCCGGCGAAATCCCCTACCGTCGGGTTGATCTGGGCCAGTGCTATCTTCACGTTCCAAGTCTAACGCTTATGACCCCGTCCCGCTCAATACCACTCCCACCGTTCGCGCCAGAATTCTAAGATCCATCATCAGGCTCCAGTTCTCAACATAAGCCGTGTCCAGAGATATATAACTGTCGAACGACGGATCCTGCCGCGCCTCAACCTGCCACAGACCGGTAATACCCGGGAGCACATCAAGACGTCGCAGATGGGACAAATCATATCGCTCCACCTCAGCTGCCATCGGTGGCCGAGGCCCCACCAGACTCATATCTCCCCTTAATACATTATAAAACTGCGGCAACTCATCCAGGGAATACTTCCGCAACACCTTACCTACTCTGGTAATACGGGGATCCTTAGCTATTTTGAACAGGACGCCATCCCGTTCATTCATATGTTCGAGTTCCGCCTTCAAATTGTCCGCATTGCGCACCATCGTTCGAAATTTGTAGCAGGGAAACGCTCGACCCTTACGTCCGATTCGCTGCGCCTTATAAAAGATGGCGCCGTCCGATTCCAGGCGCACCGCAATAGCGATCGCCAGCATGACAGGAAAGCCCACGACCAGCGCAATCGACGAAACTGCAATATCAAGCACTCGTTTCACAAGTATCCCGCCGATCGGGAAATCCCTTCGGTGAAGCGGTATCGTGGGGAACTGACCGATGTACTCTACCTTGGCGTTCCAGGCAAGTCCGTCGTACAGGTCTGGAACAACTCGGACATCGATTCCCGCTACACGCGCCTCTTCCACCATGCCGATCACCACCTGCTTATCTGCAGGTACAGAGAAAAAAATCTCATCCACAAACAAGGACCGAGCAAGCGAAAGGCAATTTCGCACATCGCCAATCACTTCCCCATTGTCGGATTCTGCTTCTTTTTCACTGAGGGCCACAAAGCCCTTAAACCTGAACCCAAGATGCTGCAATGTCTCGATATGATTACGCAGTGCGTGACCCACCCGTCCCGCCCCCACAATCAGCACATTTCGCGTCTCGACCCCGGCTCGAAAGCGCTGATACACCATTCGGCGCCACAAGGCGCGGCGCAGACAAAGCAGCCCCGTCGTAAACACCACCATCAGCGCAACCACAATCCGCGAGATCGCCTCGCCACTCGACAAGTAAAGCGTACCGCAGAGGAGCAATCCAGAAGTCAGTGAGGCTTGGATTGTCATTCTTTGTTCATGTAAACCGCTGCGATGCTGGATCGGACCATACAGCCCATACGATCGCGTAAAAAAAACCAGGCAAACACCAAACCAGCTGATGTAAAAAATCAAAAGATCGGGTGAGGAACGGATCAGTTGCGGCACTACATGAAGCGTAGAGACTTCTGGCGGAGTGGGCACCCATAAACGCAAAGCCAAGACGGCAGCCGCCACTACCGTCATGAAATCTATCGAGGCCCAGACGGAACTAGTTATAGAAGGCCTGCGGAACAAACCGCCACTCGCCACAGAGGCCCGACTTCCATTGCCCCCATATTTTCTTCCAGAAACAATGACCTGTTGCAAATAGTCCGGTGTCGCCATAGCGAACGCCTTTCAACTCAATCTGCCTAGCCCTAAAAATCGGTAAGATGCCTGAATCAGATTTCAGGAAAGCATCCCAATCTCAAAAAATGCAAAAATCATTCACAGACGAAGAGACCCAAAAACAATCCGGTTATTTTTTTATTTTTTTGCAGGCCACATTTGTCGAAGGTAACCCCGATTCATAGTTGCAGCATACGTTGCAAGCATGTGGTTGGCAATACGATAAAGGGGTCTTCCGCACCAGCTTATAAATTAGTTATGTACATCTTTCGAGGGATAGTGCTGCGGTCGAGTAGTGCGGTTGCTTAAGCAGGTGTGACCAACTCATCGAGTTGGAGAAACTCTTGTAAAGTTGGGTCGGAACTTCGTTCCATCTCTTCCATCGTTCCAAAAAAGATTGCTTTGCCCGCGTTCAGAAACACGACTCGGTCGGCTAGTTTCTTTGCCAGGCGCATGTCGTGGGTTACAACGATACTCGTCAGATGTAGCTGCTGCTTTAATCGTTCAATCAGGTTTCCCAGCAAATGTGCCATTAATGGGTCCACCATCGTTGTCGGCTCATCGTACAGAACGGCTTCGGGTTGAGCCGCCAACGCGCGTGCGATGGCAACCGATCGCTTCATCCCCGTAGAAAGATCTGATGGCAGCAGGTTTTCCATCCCGGCCACTCCAACCATCTCAAGTAATCCCTTGACTACCTGCAGAATCTGATCCTCGGCCATCTCCCCACGCTCTCGCATTGGAAACGCCACATTTTCCCCGACCGTAATCGAGTCAAACAGCGCGCCATTCTGGAAGACCATCGTCACCTTCCTCCGGATCGCCTGTAGCTCGCGTTCATTGAATCCGCAGATATTCTCACCCGCAACTTTGATCATTCCACGGTCCGGCTTCAAAAATCCCAGTAACATCTGCAGTGAAACCGACTTCCCCACTCCGCTTCGCCCAAGGATACAAAGCGTCTCTCCCGGCAGCACATAAAAACTGACGTCCTCAAGCACCACGAACTCACCAAACGATTTATAGACATGCTCGAAGGAAATATAAGGGCCTGGCTTGTTCTTGATGTCCGGAACAGCCTCTGCCGCAGCCTCATTCTGCTGGGCTGCCTGCTCCATAAACTCGCCGACCTCGGCTGACACATCCTCGGAAACACTCTCAATCAACGGAGTGTCCGCAGTCGCTTCAGGTGCGTGTTCCTCAAACTCATCGTCTGGTTCAGCCATGTTTACAATCCCTTGTAATCAGCCTAATTCATCATCTCGTCTAAACATCCAACATGTCGATATGGTCTTCAGCCTCGGCAAACTCCTGGGGCGTATTCAGGTTCGCGAACCACGCTGAGTTTTCAAAATCCACGATCTCCACACGGCCCGCTGCTTCAATCGCCTTTATGACCTTCCACCTACCACCAACAAGCTCCTTCCTCAGAACTTCAAGTGCCTTTTTCGAGTACAAGGCACATAGTGGCTGCATCACCCCTTGAGTTCGAGCCATGACACACACACAGGGCAAGCCAGAAATCATCGACAACAGCGTCTTTAAGACCGGTACCGGGACGAACGGTGCATCGACCGCCAGAAACAGGTTCCATTCGAATGAGCTCGCTCCCAACGCGGCTACGATGCCGCCAAGCGGCCCGCTACCGGGATGTTCGTCCGGAATCACTCTCCCAAAACATCGCAGTTCCTCTGCTCCCCCGGCGATCCCCACATCAGAGCAGACATACCTCAGCTTCCTTAACGCTCTCACCACTAAAAATTCACCCGCCAAGGTTAAAAGCGCTTTGTCTTTTCCCATACGGGAGCTTCTTCCACCCGCCAAGACAAATCCAGCCACTGCAAAAGTACCCTCATCCGGTGGAATCCCTTTGAACCCGTCGAAGTCGGTACCTGCGACTATCAAGCGCTTACTCCGTGCAAGAACCGCACAATTGATTCGATCCCCCGGTGAAAGTTTGCCAGATGAAACTTCTCGTTGGGGGCATGAAGATTATCATCAGGCAGTCCGAATCCCATCATCACAGTCGGCATCTTCAACTCGCGCACAAAGTCTCCCACAATAGGGATCGATCCCCCTCCGCGAACAAATACGGTCTCTTTGCCAAACACTTCGCGCATCGCCTCGGTCGCTGCCTTCACAAACCGGTTGTCCGTACTCACTACAATTGGATCCCCTGAATGAATCATTCGTACCTCCAGCACAATGCCCTTCGGTGCCAGCAACTCGACATACTCCTTGTACTTCCGAAAACTCTCCGCAGGAGTCATATCTGGTACTAAACGCATGCTCACCTTTGCTATTGCCTTTGCCGGAATTACGGTCTTTGCCCCCGCGCCAATAAATCCTCCAGGCATTCCATGCACATCGAGTGTCGGACGTGCCCACGTCCGTTCCAGGACGCTGAACCCCGCCTCTCCCGTCAGCGACACACTCCCAACCTCCGATTCGCGATAGTGTTCTTCATCGAAAGGCAGCTCCCTCCACACCTTCAGTTCAGCATCCGTTGGCTTTTGCACCTTATCGTAAAAACCCGGAACCAGAATCTTTCCATCGTCATCCTTCAGCTTCGAGATTACCTGCGCCAACGCAACAAACGGGTTCGGCGCCGCACCTCCATACATACCCGAATGCAAGTCCGTCCGCGCCCCTCGCGCCTCGATCTCTGTGTAGATCATCCCGCGCAGCCCGACACAAAGCGTCGGCAACTCTGGTGCGAACATCTCCGTATCGCTCACCAATGCCACGTCGGCCTTCAACTGATCTCTATGCTGCCGCACGAAAGCAGCAATTCCCTCACCGCCGACCTCTTCCTCACCCTCGACAATCACCCGCACATTTACCGGCAACTTGCCACTGCCCGCAACCATCAGCGACTCCAAAGCCTTCACATGCATCCACATCTGCCCTTTGTCGTCGACTGCCCCGCGAGCATACAGATTCCCGTTCCTCTCCGTCGGTTCAAACGGCGGCGACTGCCACTCATCCAGCGGTTCAGCCGGCTGCACATCGTAGTGCCCATAGCAAAGTACCGTCGGCTTGCCTTTGGCGTGCAACCAATCCGCATACACCAGGGGATGCCCGCCCGGATGCTTCTCAGTAACCGTTTCGATCAGCCGCACGTTCTCAAGACCGATGCGCCGCAACTCAGCTCCTACAAACTCCGCCGCCGCCCGCACGTCCTTCACATGCTCCGGAAGGGTCGAAATCGAGGGAATCCTTAACAACGCCTTCAACTCATCAACAAACCGCGCACCATTCTTCCGCGTAAACTCAACTGCTGCCTCAATATTTTTCGTATCCACTTAACACTCCCAAAAGAAATCCTAAGAGAAAATACATCTCCGCTGACTCGAATCAACAAAGTGAATCACAAGTATATGTAACATCACCCAACGCAACCGCAATTGACCTCTTACCCCATCAGAACGCAACCTCACTCACCTACACCGCTTCCGACCCCCTGCGCATCCGATCCGAAGAAGGCGTAAACTTTTCTGCCGAAGCCGAAAAGGAGTTGAAACATGACAACTTCCCTGCAAGATGGAACCATGGTCGACAAAATCGCGCAGTTCGACTTGCCCCATGAGATAGCCGACTCCGAAAAGAAAAAACCCTGGCCATCCGGAATCTACTCAAGAACCCTCTTCAAGAAACATGACCTCCGGGTCGTCCTCATCTCAATGCAAAACGCCGCTCATATGAAAGAGCATCACGCCGACGGCACTCTCTCCATCCATGTCCTCAAGGGACAGATCCGCGTCTCCGTCAACGGCAAGCCGCACGATCTCGGTACCGGCTCCCTCTTCACCCTGGGCCACTCCATCCGGCACGATGTTGAAGCCAAAAGCGACTCCACCTTTCTACTGACAATCTCATGGCCCAGCGACGAAGAACTTGCCACAATGAAGCACCGCGGATACGGCTCCTGATTTCACATAAGGGAAATCGCTCTGACAATTAGGTTCAAGCGCATCTGTGAAGCGCCTTCCAATTCCGACGGCATCAGCATCCTCGTCGACCGACCTGGCCCCGTAGTTTGACTAAAGAGAAAGCTAACGTCGAGGCATCGAACACAACGAAGCGGTCGTCCTGCGGCAGGCTATTGGGTTACTAAGGCTCGTAGTGCGTGCTGTATTAGTTTGCGGGAATCACTTTCTCCGCCGCGACAGGCTGGCCCGCGAGAAATTTCGCAATGTTTTCATTCAAAAACTTTGCATCCTCGGGATCCGCCGCGGCACCTGCCGGATGTCCCCAAAGCGAAGGAATCGGCAGCAGTAACACCGTAGACATGAACTGTGCCTCATACCGTGCATCGCCCACGGGAAAATACTGGTCTGTCATCGACGGCATATACAGAAAAGGCACCTTGATCGACCGCAGCGCTTTCTTCTCATCGCCGCCAAATCCCGGCGTCGTTCCTACATCGTGTTTCTCCCACGTGCGCATCTGCAAGATCAAATTATTCGCGTCTGCCCCGGGAATAAACCTCGTTCGGAACCGGTTCACCATGTCTTCAAATGTTGTCCCCGGCTTCGTATTCGTCCGCCATACCTCGTCACGCCACCACTGAGGCGAGTACAGCCAGGCGGCCCATACCATTCCAAAAGCATTGATCCCTGTCTGTGGCTCCTCCGTATAGTCGCCACCCTTGAACTCTTCATCGGCTGTAATCGCAGCGATTTGTCCCTCCAACCGCACAATGCCATGCCCATAAGTCTTCGCCGTACCTGAAGTGGCCACCGCACGGTCCATGAAATCCGGATAGCTCACTGCCCATTGAAACGCCTGCTGCGCCCCCATCGAAAATCCGATCACGGCTTTCAGATGCGTCACATGCAACTCTTCGGTTAGAAGACGGTGAACCGCCTCCACGTTGTCACGAATCGTCATCACCGGAAAACGCGGCCCATGAAACGGCTCCGGCGTATTGCTCGGCGAAGATGAGCTGCCATTTCCAAATAACTCCGTCGTAATCAGAAAAAGCTTCTCCGGATCGAGGGCCTTATCCGGACCCATTAGCCATTCATAGCCATTCAGCTTCGCCATGTAGTGCGAAGGCAGCAGCACCGCGTTATCCCGAGCCGCATTCAGATGCCCATAGGTCCCATACACCACATGCGCCTCAGGCAGCACCACGCCGCTTTCTGTCTTGAAGTTCTTAATAACAAACTCATGCCGAACCGGCGCTTCAAGCCCCCACACCGTCGAAGAGCTTCCAAGCGAAGCTGTCACAAAAAGCAGAAAAATAAGCTTTCTCATGGTGCAGCGATCTTACTCTCGCGCTTATCGCGCCCACAGAAATTCTTATCCTGCTCGCGCATCGTCCCGCCCGGCGAGACAATACCTCCATGAGCTCCCGGATTGGACAAACTTGGAACACCGAAGCCTACGCTGCCAACGGCCGCTTTGTCGCAACCCTGGCCTCCGACGTAGTCGTGCTCCTCAATCCCCAACCCGGCGAAGAGATCCTCGATCTCGGCTGCGGCGACGGAGCCCTCACCGAACAACTAGCCGCCACCGGAGCCAACGTCCTGGGCGTCGACTCCTCCCCCACCATGCTCGCCGCCGCCCGCAAGCGCAACCTCCACGTCGAACATCACGACGCCACCGCTCTCCCGTACCGAAATCAGTTCGATGCCGTCTTCTCCAACGCAACCCTTCACTGGGTCAGCGGCCTCACCGGCCAGCAGACTGCACTCGCCGGAATCCACCGCGCGCTCCGCCCCAACGGCCGTTTCGTCGCCGAGCTCGGTGGCCACGGCAACATCGCCGCCATCCGCACCGCCCTCCAGGCCACGCTCGCCCCCTTCGGCATCAACGCAGAAAAAGCCGCCGCCAGCTTCTACCCCTCACCCTCAATCTATCGCCGCCTCCTCGAAGAAGCAGGCTTCACCATTCAGTCCATCCAACTCATCCCCCGCCCCACCCCACTCCCCAACGGCATGGAATCCTGGCTCAACACCTTTCGCAACGGAGTCCTCGACCAGCTCAACCCCACCGACCGGGCCACCGCCATCACCAACACCATCGCTCTACTTGAACCCACCTTGCGAGACGGCGACGGCAACTGGACCGCAGACTACGTCCGCCTCCGCTTCCACGCTAGCGCAAACAGAGCCTGATACCTGATACCTGACCCAAGCTTCAAAAAATCCAGCCTTGGGAAGCCTAAGACTCCAGATTCTCCAGGCACTTCTCCAAGGTCCGGTTCAGACTCTGCAAATCCCCCTCCGGAATCCCACGCCAAAGCTTCTTCTCAATCGTCCGCACCAGCTTCTCAGCCGTCTCCAGCAACTCCTCACCAATCGGAGTCAGCCTTGCGATCAAGATCCGCTCATTCATCTGGTCTTTGGACCGAACAATCCAACCACCAACCTCCAGGCTCTTCAACAAAGCCTGCGCCGACTGCGCCGTCACGTAGCAGGCACGCGCCAGATTTGCCCCTGAAGCCTCCGGCTCATTTCGGATCGCCTTCAGCATCACCAACTGAGCCGTAGTCACACCTTCCGGACGCAACAACTCGTCCATCTGGCCGCGAAAATGAATCAGGATCCGCTTCATCCTTTGCGCCGCCAGACGCCTGCCGTCTGATCCGTCTTTCCCACTTCTGGCCCGGGTCTTCATATCAGCCTCCTGATATCATATCAGGAGACTGATATGGCGACCGCAACCATGACCGCACCGACGATACCCGCCATCTGGAAGCCCCACCACAACAAGTGGGCGGTCGCCCTCACCGTCACTCTCGCCACCTTCATGGAGGTCCTCGACACCTCCATTGCCAACGTCGCCCTGCCCCACATGGCAGGAACCCTCGGCGCCAGTCAAGAAGAAGCCACCTGGGTCCTCACCAGCTACCTTGTCTCCTCCGCCATCGTTCTGCCCATCTCCGGCTGGCTCTCCGACCGCTTCGGACGCAAACGCTTCTACATGACTTGCGTTGCGATGTTCACCGTCTGCTCGTTCCTCTGCGGCATCGCCAACACTCTCCCGCTCCTTATCATCGCTCGCATTCTGCAAGGCGCAGGCGGCGGAGGCCTGGCCCCCAGCGAGCAGGCCATCCTCGCCGACACCTTCCCCGTCGAAAAGCGCGGCCAGGCTTTCGCCGTCTATGGCATGGCCGTCGTCATCGCGCCCGCCATCGGTCCCACCCTCGGCGGCTGGATCACCGACAACTTTAACTGGCACTGGATCTTCTTCATCAACATCCCTGTCGGCATCCTCTCCCTCTGGCTCTCCAACCGTATGGTCGAAGACCCGCCGCACCTCAAGCTTCGCCGCGAGAAAGCCAAGCACCTTAAGGTCGACTTCATGGGTCTGGGCCTCATCTCCCTCGGCGTGGGCTGCCTCGAATTCACCCTCGACAAGGGCCAGGAAAAAGACTGGTTCGGCGATCCCATGATTACCACCTTCGCCATCCTCGCCGCCGCCACTCTCATCTTCTTTGCCTGGTGGGAGTGGCGCCACCCCGACCCCATCGTCGATCTCAAGCTCCTTAAGAACCGCAACTTCGGCACCGCCGTCTTTCTTCAACTCATCCTCGGCATGGTGCTCTTCGGCTCAACCGTTCTCATCCCGCAATACCTCCAGGTCCTCCTCGGCTACACCGCCGAACGCGCCGGCATGGTCTTGTCTCCCGCAGGCTTCATGATGATGATCATGATGGCCGTCGCCGGTCGTTCTCTAGGAAAATTCGACCCTCGCATCATGGTCTGCCTCGGCTACATCGCCACCGCAGCCGGCATTTACAATCTCACCCGGCTCGATCTCAATACAGCCTTCGGAACTGTCACCCTTTGGCGAATGCTCCAGGTCATCGGTCTGCCCTTCATCTTCATCCCCATCAGCACCCTCAACTACGTAGGCGTGCCCTCCAACAAGATGAATCAGATCTCCTCGCTCTCCAACTTTGCCCGTAATCTCGGCGGCAGCGCCGGAACCGCGCTCCTCACCACCTATCTCGCCCGCAGCGCCCAGGTCCATCAGGCCAACCTCGCCACCCACGCCGTCTCCGGCAGCGTCCCCTACCGTCTCTACATGGACCAGATGAAGGAGATTCTCATCGGGCGCGGTATGTCCGCCGCACAAGCATCGCAGATGGCCGTCGGTCAGGCCTACCAGCAGATGATCCGCCAGGCCTCCATGCTCGGCTACAAGAACGCGTTCTTCATCCTTTCCGTCGTAATCCTATTCCTGTCCCCGCTTCCTTTCATCATGCGCCTCCCCAACAAGGCGACGAAGCCCGATCCCGAAGCACTTGGTGGTCACTAACCGCCGGTCACAACGCCACTTCACGGCTGTCTTTGCATCATCGACTGCGCCCGTTCAAAAGCAACAGGCCTCACCGACACCGCGCCTTCAAACGGCCTCGCCAAATCGGCAATCGCCGCCAGGGTCACCGCCACAACAAACGTCAGCGCCAGCACCTGACAATAGTGCAACCACCTATTATCGTTCCCCAACAGACAAGCTGACCCTACCGTTGCGCCCGCGCCCGCTACCAACAAAAGCCACAGGATCTTCGGCAACCGCGCCTGCAACTCCTGCTCTCTCAGATTCCTCCTCTCCGAGAGATCGCTCAGTGCGCTAGTCAGATGGTCGACACTGTTGCTCCCACCATTCTCGGTCTTTACCTCGACCAGCAGCCGCCACATATCTCCCAGCACCATCTCGCTCGCATGACTGTCCTGTTGTACCTGCATCGCCGGCCACTCC
The DNA here is from genome assembly GCA_963815485.1 of uncultured Acidobacteriaceae bacterium. Lineage (GTDB taxonomy): Bacteria > Acidobacteriota > Terriglobia > Terriglobales > Acidobacteriaceae > Edaphobacter. The sequence continues at coordinate 574,684 of CAWFGQ010000001.1, forward strand.
TGATCGATCGCCACCTCTGCATATTTCAGCCCCAGCGTATGAAACGCCTCGCGTTGCGGAGAAGGCAGTCCCGCTGCAAGACGCGATACCGTCAGCAACGACGCAGCCTCAAGGTTGGTATTGATATCAGCCACACGAAAGTCATTCCAAACCGTATAGAGCATGAACCCGAGAATCACCCCGTACGTCGTCCCTAATATTCCCAACTGCCAACCCGTTACATCGTTGATCAGCTTGCGACTCGGAATCGGCCACACCCGATTCAGCACTATGACGGTCAAAACCGAAATCACCAGCGCAACGAAGATAAGAAGACTGCTTTGCGCGTAACTCAGCATAGATATCCCCCTCGTTAAAACCGCTAACCGACAGCTAGACTACATCAGTGCTAACCTAACGCCCATGAGCCTGCTTAAGCCCCAGTTCAAGCCATACTCTCGGCCTCTCAACCTCCTGCTCATCCTTCTATTCACCACGTCTGCGCTGACCCAAACTCCCACCACGCCCGACGCCCCACAGCAAACTAAAGTCGCCCACGACGCGCCTCTCAACCCTGCTCTCCCAACTGTCTTCATCGTCGGTGACTCAACCGCACGCAATCAGGCCGACCTCGGCTGGGGCGACCACTTCGCCCCCTACTTCGACACCGCAAGAATCAACATCACCAACCGTGCGATGGCAGGCCGCTCCTCTCGCAGCTATTACAACGAAGGTCGCTGGGCCAGCGTCCTCGCGGAGATGAAGCCCGGTGACTATGTCCTCATTCAGATGGGCCACAACGATGGCGGCACAAGCCATCCCGAAACCGATACCAAGGCTCGCGCCAGCATTAAAGGCATCGGCGACGAGACCGTCGAATACACTCTCGCGAAGCCCTTCACCACCGGCCCTCTTGCCGGCCAGACCACTGAAATCATCCATACCTACGGCTGGTACATACGCAAATACATAGCCGACACGCGCGCAAAAAAGGCAACTCCCATCCTGCTCACCGTCACCATCCGCAACATCTGGGTGAACGACGCCGACGGCAACTTCCGCATCGAACGCGACATGGGTTTCCGAGACTACGAAACCCAGCTCGCCGCTTCCGAGCAGGTCCCCCTCGTCGATATGGCCACCGTCGAGGCCGACCGCCTTGAAGCCCTCGGCCCCGAAAAAACCGCACTCCTCTTCCCCATCGACCACACCCACACCAGCGCCGAAGGCGCCGAGAAGAACGCTGAATCCGTCGTCGTCGCCCTTCGCAACGCCAACTCACCGCTTGCCGCTTACCTCAAGCCCTAATTGCCAGCCTTGGCAAACTCCTTGGTAAAAAAGGCTACAATTCTCTGCCGTGCATCGAACCCATGCCATGGTTCATCACTCGGGCTGCCATAAATCGCTCCGCCCAAAGGCCCATGGTCCACCCGCGGATACGTTACAAGATCCACAGGCACGTGCATCTGTCTCAGTGCGTGGTACATCTCCTGAGACTGTCCCAGCGGATCCGTCGAATCCTCTTCACCCTGCAGCAGCATGAATGGAGTCTTCGCCTGCGCAACACCCGATATCGGACTCTGGCGCCACGCATCCACCTGATGCTCCCAGGGCTTTCCGTAATACCACTGGTCGTACCAGGATCCCCTCTCCGTACCATACTCGCTGTTCTGATCGATGACTGGCGCTGCACTCACAATTGCCTTGAAGCGCGACGTCTTGGTCTCAACAAACGCAGCCATCTCACCGCCGTAACTGTATCCCATCAATGCCATCCGAGCGCCATCGACCGGCTCTGTCTTCAGCACGTAGTCGACTCCCGCCATAATGTCGCGATAATCCCCCCCACCGAGATCGTTCTTATTAGCCGCGGCAAACTCCGCTCCTCGTCCCGTGCTCCCGCGTGGATTCGTTCTCAGAACTGCCCACCCGTGTCCCACGAGGAAATCCACAAAAGGTTGATAACTGTCTATATAAGCTCCCAGCGGCCCACCATGTACCTCCACCACGAGTGGAACCTTACCGGTCGCAACCGCCGGCATATACAGCAGTCCATCGATCGTGAATCCATCACTCTTCCATGAGATCCGCTTTGGAACTACCGTCTTCACGCCCTTCGGTGCGAACGTCGGAGTAGCCAGTACCCGCGGCTCCGCGTCGAGGCTGGCGCTGTAAAACAAGGTTGGCTCTTTTCCTCCACTGCTCCCGATAAATACCCACCCACCTTGCGATCTGTTTGTCCCGGTACCCGCTACGGTAGCCACCGGCAATCTCACAGGCTCTGCCTTTCCTGCGATATAGCGCATGAGTCTCGACTCGACGCCATGTTCAGACGACAGCACAACTCCCCCATCACTCATCGCAATCAGTTCACCGCGTCCAAGCGATCCTGCAAAGCCATCCGACAGGTTCCGCACGGCCTTCGTTGCCAGCGTGTACTGGTATAAGTCGGCATACCCCGGAGGAGCATCTCGCTTCGCCTGCCCCAGATAGAAAATTTCATTTCCGTCGTGCGACCACGCGGCCTGACCCACAGTCGGAGGCAATTCTGTCACTCGTGTCGGATGTAACGAATCGTTTAAGAGAATGACCCACGCACGATTTGCCGGCCCCAGTTCGGCCACGCCGTTTGGCTCCTCGGAAGTCACAACGAGCTTTGTAGAGTCCGCGCTCCATGAAGCACTGCGAACATCAACCGGAACTCCGGTCTCTGTTACTTTCTCCGCAGCAACATCCAAAAAATACAGCCGATCGCCATGCAGCCCATGATCCACCCAGGCTGCATCGGCCTTAGCATCCTTCTGTTTTTTCTCCCCCGGAGTCTGTGGATCGCGAGCCATCACCGCAATCGTCTTCCCATCAGGCGAAATGCGATAGTTAGACACATCAATCGCAATCGGTTCGATCTTTTCCGCTTCCTTCTTCGCGTCGGTCACTGGAGGAAGTGCATCCTCTCTTTTCGACTGATCCACTTTCGGCGTCACCTTCAACACCATCGCCTTGGCTTCACCTCCATTCATTGGCAACCGGTACAGCATCGTATGCTCTCCACGTTTCGCCAGAAATAGGATGCTCTGCCCATCCGGCATCCATTGTCCATTTCGTTCACCGCGCTTGTCTGAGTCTGGAGAGTAAGTTAGTTGCCGCGGCGTGCTGCCATTGACATCAACCAGCCACAGATGACTCTTCCCTCCATCGGCCGTTGCATCCGTAATTCGCACTAGGACATGCTGTCCATCAGGCGAGAGCTGCGGCTCCCCCATAGCTCGGTAATGCCGTATCTGTTCATTCGTCGGAAACGTCAAATCCGTATCTTGGCAATACGCAGTTGAAAATGCAGCAAAGGCGAACAGAACCAGGGCGAGCGGTCGACGCAAAATTGAGGTCATGCCACCGAGTGTAACCTTAGCCGGCAGGCGCTACATCTGAGGCCACAACCATTTACACTAGTAATTGGGCCAAAGTGCGCCCCGAAGGACACCGGTTTGCTCAACAAAGCTATCGCAAAAGTTTTTGGCACCAGCAATGAACGCGCCGTCAAGCGCCTGATGCCGGTCGTAAAGCAGATTAATGACCTCGAGCCCGCCATTCAGGCGCTCTCTGATGACGCTCTACGCAACAAAACTGCCGAATTCCGTCAGCATATTGAGACCGCCCGTTCCAAATTCGATCTGACCGATCGATCCACCGAGAATCTTGACGCCATCTACGCCGCTGAAAAAGCTGCTCTGGACGAAATTCTTCCCGAGGCCTTCGCAGTCGTCAGGGAAGCAGGCAAGCGCTCGGTCGGTATGCGCCACTTCGACGTTCAACTTATCGGCGGCATGGTCCTGCACTCCGGCAAGATTGCCGAAATGAAGACAGGCGAAGGTAAGACTCTAGTTGCCACACTTCCCTGCTACCTCAACGCCGTCGCCGGCCGCGGCGTCCACGTAGTCACCGTCAATGACTACCTCGCGAAGCGCGACGCCGAGTGGATGGGCAAGATCTACGGGTTCCTCGGTCTCACCGTTGGCGTCATCGTCCACGACCTCGACGACCAGCAACGACGCGACGCCTACGCCTCCGACATCACCTACGGAACCAACAACGAGTTCGGCTTCGACTATCTTCGCGACAACATGAAGTTCGAGCTCAAGGATCAGGTCCAGCGTGCGCACTACTACTGCATCGTCGACGAAGTTGACTCCATCCTTATCGACGAAGCTCGCACCCCGCTCATCATCTCCGGCCCCACTGACCAGACCACAGACAAGTACGCCCGCGTAAACATCATCATCCCCAAACTCGAAGAGGGCGAACTCATCGAAACCCTCGAAAACAAAACCTGGACCGGCGACTTCGTCATCGATGAAAAAGCCCGCGCCATTACCGTCACCGACGAGGGCTGGGAAAAAATCGAGAAACTCCTTGGCATCGGCAACATCGCCGATCCCGAAAACTGGGACCTTAAGCATCACGTCGAAACCGCTATCAAGGCCCATAACCTCTATAAGCGCGATGTCGAGTACGTCGTAAAAGACGGCGAAGTCATCATCGTCGACGAGTTCACCGGTCGTCTCATGCCCGGCCGTCGATGGTCTGATGGTCTTCACCAGGCAGTCGAGGCCAAAGAAGGCGTCGCCATCCGTAAGGAAGATCAGACCCTCGCCACCATCACTTTTCAGAACTATTTCCGCATGTACAAAAAACTTAGCGGAATGACTGGTACGGCGGAAACAGAGGCCGCCGAGTTCGACAAAATCTACAAGCTCGAAATCGTGGTTATTCCCACCAACCGCAAGATGCTCCGCCTCGAAAACCCCGACGTCGTCTACCGCACCGCAAAAGAGAAATACTTCGCCGTAGCCGACGAAATTGCGAAACTCCACGCGGAGAAACAACCAGTCCTCGTCGGAACGACCAGTATCGAAAAGTCCGAGCTTCTCAGCGAAATCCTAAAGCGTAAAGGTGTTCGCCACGTCGTTCTCAACGCCAAATTCCACGAGAAGGAAGCCGAGATCGTTGCCCAGGCCGGCCGTCTGGGTATGGTAACCATCGCCACCAACATGGCAGGCCGCGGCACCGACATCCTCCTCGGCGGTAACTCTGACTTCATGGCTCGTCAGGACCTCGTCCGCAAGCAACAGGCCCGTGCCGTTTCAGTCGCCGAAGGCGCTATCTCCCCGGTTGCAGGTCCCGGAATGGTCCGCTTCTACTACACCGGCCAGGAGTTCGAAACCACGCAGGCAGCGTGGGACGCCGCTGTAGCAGCGCACGAGACCGCCGCCAAAGCTGAACACGACGCTGTAATCGCCGCAGGAGGTCTCCACATCCTCGGAACCGAACGCCACGAGTCCCGCCGCGTTGACAATCAACTCCGCGGGCGCGCTGGCCGACAGGGCGATCCCGGATCCTCCCGTTTCTTCCTTTCTCTTGAAGATGACCTCATGCGCATCTTCGCACGTGAGTGGGTCTCAACTCTCCTTCAGCGTCTGGGCATGGAAGAGGGCGTTCCCATCGAAAGCCGCATGATCACGAACCGCATCGAGAAGGCGCAGAAGCAGGTCGAAAGCAACAACTTCGAGGCCCGCAAACACGTCCTCGAGTACGACGATGTCATGAACAAGCAGCGCGAAGCCGTCTACGGCCTCCGCCGCCAACTCATGGAAGGCGTCGATCAGAAACAACTCATCACCGACGACTACCTCTCCACCATTCTCTCCAACATCATTGACGAAAATGCGCCCGAGAAAGCTCACGCGGATGAGTGGAAGCTCGACACACTTTTTTCTCAGCTTTACGACATCTTTGGAGCACACCTCGAAAAAGAGATCGATGCAACCAATTTCAACCGCCACGAACTTGGCGAAGCAGTCTTCGAAAAACTACGCGGCCGTTACGACATTAAGGAGCAGATCCTCGGAGCTCCGCAGATGCGCTACCACGAGCGCATCGTCATGCTCTCCGTCCTCGATGGCTTGTGGAAGGATCACCTCCTCGCCATGGACCACCTCAAAGAAGGTATCGGCCTACGCGGCTATGCCCAGCAGGACCCACTTGTTGCCTACAAGCGCGAGTCTTTCGAGATGTTCGAGGCAATGATGCTTCGATTCCAGGAAGACACAACCCGTCATCTCTTCCGCATGCAAATCATCGGCCCTGACGGAACTCCCATCGAGTCTACAGAGCAGCTTGCCAACGCACAGGCCCACGCTGCAGCACTCCAGTCCCAGCAGCCTCCAGTCGGTGCTTTGCCGTCAACTCAGCCCACGCAAAGTCTTCCTGAACCTGTACGCCAGGCTACACCGATTTCTAACCGCCCGCCTTCCACTACCATCGACGCGCTCGAGCGCGAATTCCAGAAGAAGAAACAACGCGAACTAGAGCAAGCCCGCTCCGTCAGCTCTGCTTCAGCATCCACTAACGGCTCAGCTCCGCGACGAACCGGCGAAAAAGTGGGCCGCAACGACCCCTGCCCATGCGGCTCGGGGAAGAAGTACAAGAAATGTCACGGCGCCGACGCCTGAGCTTAGGTCGGCAAGAGCCCGGTCATAAATCCTTGAGAATTTGTTGACCGAGCTCTAAGACTCGCTTCACTTCTCCAGTTCATCCAGCAACAGCTTCGCCTTCGTCGCCAGGGTCTTTGCGCCCTCCACATCTCCCGACTTCAACGCATCCTCTGCATCTTTGAGGAAGTTTTTCACCTTACTCACCTGTGCCTTCTGCTCCTCGGCTTTCTGCGATGATAGTCCTCCAATCCTCTTCTCGATCGAAGCGATTAATTCTGCCGCCTCCTGCTTCGTTTGAGAATTCGCATCACCACCGGCAGTTAGCGCACCAATCACGGTCTCTTCCGGCGGTGGAGCTGCGCTAGCCACTTGAACTGGTTCAGGTGCAGGTGTCCCTTTGGCTGGAGGCTTCTTTCTCTCCCTCTTTGGCTTTGCATTAGTCACAACTGGCACAGGCGGCAGTTTGATCTGGGATGGCTCGATCATTGGAAGATCGTCAGGCTCCGGAATCTCGACAAGATCCACCGGAGTCATGACCGGAGGCAAAGGCGCGAGCTGCGGCTTGCGCCTGCATCCATCCAGTCCAACCATCAATCCAAAGCAGAGCATCGCGTTTGCTAGCTTTCGCGAAATGTTACACCGTTCGTTCAAACTCGCTCCTCTATCTCTTTTTGAGTTGCTCCAGCAACTACAGCCTTTCTTCCCTCAGTTCCTGCCGCAATCGGCAGCCGAAATGTAAAAGCAGTCCCCCGTTCAGCTGAATGGGGATCTGCATTCGACCGCACATCCATTGCCCCGCCATGCAGTTGCAATATCCGATAGGTCATCGCCAAGCCAATACCGCTCCCCTTCGCCTTTGTCGTGAAGTACAACTCAAAGATACGCGGAAGTATTTCGGACGGAATGCCCACACCATCATCGATCACAGACACCACCGCAAAAGAATGATCCCGCCACATCTTAACCTGCAGTTGGCCTCCTTTCGGCATTGCCTGCATTCCGTTCAGCAAAAGGTTGAGCACACCTTGTTGCATCAGCTCTGAATCTACCCGCACCATCAACGACTCATGCGGAGCCTCCACGGCAACCTCAACTCCGTTCTCCTCCATTTCCACAGCAGTGAGTTCCAAAACTGACCCAATAACCTGCCGCAGATCGTGCTCACGCAGATGCAACTCCATCGGTCGCGAAAAATCCGCAAGCGTCTGAACGACTCGATCCAACCGTTGCATCTCGCCAGCCAGAATATCGACATGCCTCTGGGCGCCATTGAAGGCCTCCGACCCACCCGAGGCCAGTTTCCCACGCAGCAACTCCAGATGCACGACCATTGCATTGATCGGATTCTTTACCTCGTGTCCCACACCGGCTGTGAGCTTTCCAATCGCCGCCAGTCGCCTCGACACCTCCAACTCTTGCCCCAGTTGCATCGCCGATTCGATGTCACGCAACGTGAGCAAAGTTCCCATATTGCTGCCGCCCAAACCGTCATCGATCCTGTCCACCGAGATCTGCACCTGCCGACCATCTTCCAGAATCACGCCTTGCGCGCTCACCTGCCCTCCATCAGCAAACACCTCCAGTACTGCAGCTCCGAGCGCGCTCTTCGGAGCAAAGATCTCCTCCAAGCGCTTTCCGACCATATCCTCATGAGCACTCGCTTGTGCCGATGGCAAAAAATAAGCTACCGCGTCGGAAACCATCACGGCCCGACGGTCCGCCGTAAACAACAGGACTCCATCTCGTAAGGTGTCCAGCATCTGATTCAAGTTCGCTTGGAGCGCCGTATATCCCTCTTCTTGCGTGCGCATCTGTTCACCGAGTCGATCGATCGTCTTCGCCACCCGAACAACTGCATCGCTCCCCATACCCTCAGCCAATAGACGCTCCGGCGCCTCACTGCCCGTCGCTCTGCGGGCCAGAGTCAGGCTCTCCAGCCGTGCGCTGATCGCCTCGAGCGGCCTCAGTGCAAGATTGGCAAGCAACCCGGCCGCTAGCATTGCCCCCAATGCTGCCAAAAGCGCAAAACCCAGCGCTGCACGTAGCCACGGCTCATACGAATTCTTTAGAAATGTCGATTGAACTCCAAGATGCACCACCAGGAATGGCGCACCATTTCGTTCAAGCGACTGCGAGATATCCAACACGCGCGGCTTGCCGAACACAACTCTCAGCTGGCGCCACACATTGCCGTCCTTTACGCTTGCCAGGCTGAATCGAAAGAGAGCCGGCTGATTCACTGCATCCCGATCCGTGCTTACAAGAGTCATTCCGCGCGCATCAGTCACGCTCACATCCTGCACGGTAGGTGAGTAGCGCACAATCGAATTCATCAGCGTAGTCAAAGCTGGCTGATTCCGTAGCGCATCCACGACTGCTGCATGAAGTGCAACGTCGCCTCTATCCTCAGGAGGATTCGCGCGTAAACCATCCTCAACCGCCTGACGAGTCGTTAGAAAAACCTCACGCACCAGTACGTCATTCGCCGCCGCAGTCTGCTCAATCCTCTGGCGCATCAGTTCACTGACAAACAAAGAGGAAAGTATCAGTACGATCGCGAACGTCAATCCCGTCGCCGACACCACCAACTTTGTTTTCAGCCGCATGTTTACTCCGTCGCAGCAGCCGTATTTGAGTATTCCTTCAGCTTGTTCTGCAGCGTCTTCGAGCTGATCCCCAGTATCTCCGCCGCCTTGGTTTTGTTGTTATGCGTCGCTACCAGCGTCTTCAGAATCAGTTGACGCTCAGCCTCATCTACCGTCGTTCCAACCTCAACCCGAACCGAATTCGCCTCATCCAAATGCTTCTGCAAGTCACTTGGTTGCCCAGCTCTCATTGATCCTTCAACCGTGGCGCCTCTCGTCGGTGGCGGAGCAAACCCTGGCTCTCCAAAGTGTGGCGGGAGATGTTCCTCACCCAGCATACCCGACCCCGCTAGAATCACTGCCCGCTCAATGGTATTGCGCAACTCACGCACATTTCCCGGCCATCTGTACACCTCCAGCCGCCTCATCAGCGAGTCTTTCAGTCCAGCAACCGTGCAGTGATGCCGCTCGTTCATATCCTCAATCATCTTTTCTGCGATCGCAGACACATCCATCAAATGATCACGCAGCGCAGGCATTTGAATATTAAAAACATTCAGCCGGTAATAAAGGTCGCCACGCAACTCACCACTGGACACCGCCTTCTCCGGATCTTTATTGGTCGCCGCGACAACCCTCACATCGACAGGCGTCTCAATCTTGCTTCCCAATCGCCGCAGCCGTCTGTCTTCTAAAACCCGAAGCAGCTTGGCTTGCGTCGCCATTGGCATCTCGCCAATCTCATCCAGCAACAGAGTCCCCTCTTCTGCCAGTTCGAAACACCCGGCCCGCCGCTCCAGCGCTCCGGTAAACGCCCCCTTCTCATGACCAAAGATCTCGCTCTCAATCAACGTCTCCGGGATTGCAGCGCAATTCACCGCCACAAACGGTTTGAGCCGCCTTGCGCTCAAATCGTGCAGAGCTCGCGCTACGAGTTCCTTGCCCGTCCCACTCTCGCCAGTCACCAGCACAGACACATTCGAAGGAGCCACCCGTTCAATCATCGTAAAAATGTCCCGCATCTGAGGAGATGAACCCACCAGTTCGCCAAGCACCCCGGTATCTCTCAGTTGCCGTCGCGTTGCCTCCAACTCAACATCTGCCTCCCGTTGCCGGCTCGCATTGTGCAGAATCGTCTTCAACCGGACGGGATCGACCGGCTTCGGAATATAGTCGTACGCCCCCATCCGCATCGCTTCCACGGCCGACTCGATCGAACCCTGCGCCGTTAACATCACCACAGCGATCCGCTGGGGAAGTTCGCCAATGCGGCTCAGTAGCTCCATGCCATCCATCCGCGGCATCTTCAAATCTGTGACAATAATCGCCGGAGCCCACGCGATTGCCTTCTCCAGACCTTCCAACCCATCGGCGGCAGACTCCGCCCGGTAGCCCCAGCTCTCAATCAACTCCGTCAGTCCGCTGCGCGCATGAACCTCATCTTCAACAATCAAAACCTTTTCCAACACAGTCTCCAAGACAACACCATCCCTTGTTCAACTTGTCTATTGATATAATGCATACAAAAATAAGATGCGAATTAGCCCAAGGAGTCACCCTGTTCTACATCATCTTTCCTCGCGACTCACAGCTGACTACTCAGCGCTCTTAACTAAAGGATATCCTTGAATTCATGCTAGAACTTGAAATTACCCCCGAAGCCTTTGCCAGGCAACGACAGAAATCGGAATCCCCTCTCTTGTTAGACGTCCGCGAGCCGTGGGAGCTAGAAACAGCCAGTATCCCCAACTCGCTCCTGATGCCAATGGGCGATGTCCCCTCTCGTGCCCACGCCGAACTTGACCCGGACTCCCCTATCGTCGTCATGTGTCATCACGGTGCCCGTTCCTTGAATGTAGCTCTATGGTTACGCGATCAGGGCTTCACGCACGCCCAATCCCTTGCCGGCGGCATCGATGCCTGGTCCCGAACAGTAGATCCCAGCGTCCCTCGCTACTAAATCGGTTGAATTAGATAAGCGCAAATGCAGTTCCACGGTGATTTACTGACTCTCGGACCCACCGACAGGAAACTCCCACCCTACTCACCGGTTGCAACACAAAGGTACCCGAGTTCTAGATTTCGGCTCCAACACACCGGAGGGAAAATTGATGCCCGAATCGACCAATAACGGATTAGTTCACCTGAGCAGCCCATACTCCGTGCCCGAAACTTTAGCCCGGTTGGAATCGATCGTCCAGGCAAAAGGGATTAACATTCTTGCCGTTATCGACCATAGCGGCGACGCCGAAAAGGTGGGTCTAAAAATGCCGCCCACAAAACTTCTCATCTTTGGCAATCCAAAATCTGGGACTCCCCTCATGATCGCCTCCCCCACCGTTGCCATCGACTTGCCTCTCAAGGCACTCCTCTGGCAGGACACCAATGGCAAAGTCTGGCTCTCCTACAACAGCCCGAACTATCTCCGGCAGCGGCACGGCATTCCGGATGATCTCCTGAGAAACATCGCCGCCGTCGGCCCTATCTGTGAAGAAGCGGTGCGTTGATCCCTCCCTGCAAGAGCTTCAGCGTCAGAAACAGAGCAATCTAGGGGAGTGCAAGCTTCTTTACAAATGAGACCTGACAATCTGCTACTGAAGCGCGCGCCCTTGAAGAAATTCATTGTTTCAACCGCTCCAGAGTGATATAAGGGGTGCCTCAGCACACCTGACAATCAATGCAAGGAGATTCACCATCAAGAGCCCTCTCCTGAGAACATGTTGCCTCGCTGCTCTGTCAGTCGCTCTCTTAGGAGCGAAATCACAGCCGCAACGAAAAATGCAATCAAATACGAAGCCGCCTTGCGCCACCTCGCTTGCTGATTGTCCAGACCAAGGATGCGGTATGCAATTTGACCACAAGCTGAATGAGGTGAAAAATCTTACCGCCGTAACTGGCACTCCCACGCCTAGGAGCATCACGTGGATGCAGAAACTTGATGACCCCGACAACTTCGCCCAGGGCGACGACCGCACCGAGCTAAGGGATCTCGGCGAAGGAGAGAATGTTGTTGTCGTGGCCTATTTGATCGCGGTCAGGAAAGAGTTGGATGGGGAGACTTGCAACTGCGGTCTCCATACTGAGGCAGAAACGGACAATCATCTGGTGTTGGTCAAGAAGAGCACAGTAGACCAAATCCCCCTGTCCGGCACGACGAAGGCAGCAGTTACGGCGACAGAGAAGGATCGAGAGGCGAAATCAACGACGGCGGAATTTACACCTCGCGTTCGTCTCAACCATCCGAACTTCACATACGAAACAATGCAGCCTTTGGTAGATGCCACTCCACAAAAAGCGCTATGGGTCCGCGTCACCGGACAATTGATGTTCGACTCAGAACACTTCCTTCGTAACCATCTCGACCGGGTTAACAATTGGGAAATTCACCCCGTCATGAAGATGGAATTCTGCACAACCGGCGCTAGCTGCACGATTGGGAATGATGCTAACTGGAAATCGATCGACGATATGTAGCCGAACCGCTGGAGAATTGAGTGCCAACCTGGGCCACGTCGTAGACGCCATGCAGAAGCTCAAGTCAACCAGCAAGAATCACGGATAAATCACGAAGTTGGTCCCTTTGCCACAACGAAGTTGACGCTACGCTCAAGAGCGTCAGCTAGACCCCATGAAACCAATGGTTAATGGTGCCCGGAGGGGGACTTGTACCCCACGACCTGATAAGGGTCTGCGAATTCTAAGCCGGGGATTTCCCGTGCAATACCATCAGGTGCCGAACTATACCCCGCTATTCAGTGGGAATTAAGTGGTGTTCCGGAAGCGCCTTCCCAGCGGTATGCCAGGCCGGTTTACTCCCGCGCCACCGTTCACCGCGTACGTGGTGAACCTCACGCTCGTGCGAATCGAGGGACGGCGGCAGGAACTCGCAGTCCGCTCCGCCCTGGGGGCCAACCGCAAAAACATTGTTGCGGGGCTGCTGCTCGAAAGCCTTGTCATCGCATGTGTCGGAAGCGTGATCGGCCTGGCACTCGCCTTCGGCGCACTTCGCCTGCTGATAGCGGCTGCTCCCATTGGCTTGCCTCGCCTGCATGAGATCGGCATTGACTCACCCGTCCTTCTCTTTACTCTTGGTCTAGCACTTTTCGTGAGCGTGGCCATCAGCATGATCCCGATTCTGAAGTACTCCGGCATCACCGCCGGCACCGCGTTGCGCGAGGGTGGCGCTCGCGCTGGTGTTACTGATCTGCTCGGGGCTGATGATCCGCACGTTTCGCGCACTGGTCCGCGTCTCACCGGGATTCAGCGACCCGAACTCTCTCCAATCGTTCGGCATCTACATTCCGGAATCGCAGATCCCCAATACGCATCAAGAACAGGTTCTACGCGCACAGCAGGACATCGTCGAGCAGATTGCCGCCGTTCCAGGAGTCAGCGCAGTTGGCCTCACAACGAATGTACCAATGTCAGGGACGCTGGACCCCAACCCCATCTACACCAGAGACCGCGCTTACACGCAAGGAGAACTGGCTCCCCTGCGCAACAATAAGTTCGTCTCGCCGGGATACTTTTCGACGATGGGCATACCGATCATCGCCGGCCGGGAAATTACATGGCCGGAAGAGTATGAGAAGCGGCCAGTCGTCGTTGTCTCGGAAAATTTTGCTCGCGAATACTGGGGCTCGCCAGCCAATGCTATCGGCAAACTCATCCATATCGGATCGACGGATCCTTGGCACGAAATCATCGGCGTAGCTGGCGATGTGTACGACGACGGGGTCAGCAAGGATCCGCCGGCTTCGGCATATTGGCCGCTCTTTCACGACAACTTTCTGGACTCATGCCGCGCCCCTCGGTGCAACCCGATGTAGCGGTATACTGGCGTCGCTCTAAAACATCGAATACAACTCCGGGTACTAAGGGAGTGGGCATGTCGCGCTCGCGGGGTTTGTTATGAGGGGAAAATGAAAACGGTTTCACGTCGAGATGTGTTAAAGAGCGGCCTGCTGGTGCCAGCCGCAGCCGCGGTCCACGGAATAGGTTCGCTAGGGACCACGATCGAAGCGGCCGCAGAAACTTCGACCCCACCTCTTGAAGGCGCCATTCGCGAATCTTCAAGCCGAAATACCGGTTCAAGCCCTGGTAGCGACGCTGGACGGGAACGCCTACTACTAGATTTTGGCTGGCGCTTCCACTTCGGGAATGCAGACGAACCATCCAAAGACTTCGGATTCGGGAGTGGAAGGACAGGAAATTTCCAGAAGACCGGAAATTTCCTCCCCGCAGGAGCCATTGCGTTCGACGATAGCGACTGGCGAGGTGTCGATCTACCTCACGATTGGGCTGTCGAGCTGCCTTTCCAAAACGATCCTGCGCTATCAAGCAAAGGGTTCTACCCGCTGGGGCGGAACTACCCTGCTACGAGCGTCGGGTGGTATCGCCGTGTCTTCGAGCTTCCCGCGGCGGATGCAAACAAACGGATCATGATCGAGTTCGACGGCTCTTACCGAGAAACGATGGTGGTGTTCAACGGCTTTTACATCGGTGTCCACAGCGGCGGATACGATCCGTTCAGTTTCGATGTGACCGACTTTGTAACGCCGGGTGGCAGAAATGTCCTGCTAGTTCGGGTGGATGCGACGTCGAGCGATGGATGGTTTTATGAGGGAGCTGGAATATACAGGCACGTCTGGCTGGTGAAGACGAATCCGGTTCACGTAAAGAAGTGGGGCACGTTCGTGCGGAGCCTGGTTCAAGCCGGCAAAGCCACGCTTTCTATCCGCACTGAGGTGAACAACCGGGCCAAGTCGGCACAGAACGTGCGGGTCACTTCGACGGTGCTTGATCCCTCCGGCAACGCAGTGGGGAAGGCGGCCACAACGCCGGCAGCCATTCCGGAAGGAGGAGAGAAAACCTACGAGCAGGAGATAGCAGTCAGCCAGCCTCTGCAATGGTCTCTTGAACAGAGAAATCTCTACAAACTGGTGACGGAGGTAGAAGCCGGCGGTGCGATGGTCGATCGCTACGAGACGCCGTTTGGCATTCGCACAGTGAAGTTCAACGCAGAGAAGGGTTTCTTTCTGAATGGCAACCCGGTGAAGCTGAAAGGGACGTGCAATCACCAGGATCACGCCGGCGTTGGTGCCGCTCTGCCCGATGCGGTTCAGAATTACCGCATAAGAAAGCTTCAGGAGATGGGTTGCAACTCCCTCCGCACGTCACATAATCCTCCGACACCGGAGCTGCTCGATGCCTGTGATGAACTGGGCATGCTGGTTTTCGATGAGACACGCATGATGTCGTCCAATCCGGAAGGGCTCAGTCAGTTCGGAGATCTGGTGCGGCGCGATCGTAATCATCCCAGCGTCTTTATGTGGTCTATGGGGAACGAAGAAGGCCAAGCGAACACCGAAATCGGGTTGCATATTTTGACGGCAATGAAGGCAGTGGCGACCGAATACGACGGTTCGCGCCCCGTGTCGATTGCTCCCATCCGGGCAATTGGGGTTGGCGGCCTGCTGGTCTGCGACGTCATGGGCTACAACTACATGGACCCGCAGGCGGAGGAATATCACAAGGCCCATCGCGACCACCCAATTATTGGCACGGAGACGGTGAGCGCCGTCGGTACGCGCGGCATCTACGTTACCGATTCAGCAAAAGGCTATGTGGGCTCGTACGATCCGTACACCACGACGGGTCGCGCCTCGGCGGAAGGCTGGTGGAGTTTCTGCAATTCGCGGGAGTGGTGCTCGGGAGGTTTCGTGTGGACAGGGTTCGACTATCGCGGGGAGCCGTCGCCCTATGAGTGGCCCAACATCAGCTCGCAGTATGGAATTATCGATACCTGCGGTTTCCCTAAGGATACATTTTTCTACTACCAGTCGTGGTGGACCAACAAGCCGGTTCTGCATCTCTTCCCGCACTGGAATTGGCCGGGGATGGAGGGGAAGGAAATCGCAGTCTGGGTGTACTCGAATCTGGATAAAGTGGAGCTGTTCTTCAATGGTCAGAGTCTCGGCGCGAAGGACATGAAAAGGGATTCGCATTGCGCGTGGGTTGTCAAATATGCACCCGGAGCCATCGAAGCACGCGGGTATAAAGGCGGCAAGGTCGTGATGACGGCGAAGCGAGAGACCACGGGGCCCGCTGCGAAGTTGGCGATGAATGCGGATCGGAGGGAGGTTTCGGCCGATGGCGAGGATGTGGCCATGTTCGCCGTCGAGGTTCAGGATATGCAAGGCCGCGTTGTCCCCATCACCGATAACGAAGTGACATTTCGGGTTTCCGGCGAGGGAAGACTGATCGGCGTGGGCAATGGCGACCCCACTGATCACGGATCCGATAAGGGCATATCGCGAAAGGCGTTCTCGGGTCTCTGCATGGCTGTTGTTCAGTCAACGAAGGCTGCTGGGAAGATCACAGTTGAGGCGACGTCTCCGGGACTGACGCCGGTCAGCGTCACCACTACGGCGAAGGGGATAACGCTTCGTCCGCAAGTGGCGCTATGGAACCGCGAGGTTCCGACGGGCTCCGGCATCACGGGTCTATGGAGGCCGGTTCCATCAACCGCAGGCGACACCGGCATCCTTGCGCTCCTTAGGGGCGCGGGCAGCAGTGTGTTCACTTTGCGGCAGGACGGGAGCGATCTAACCGGGACCGTGGAGGGCGCCGGCGGCGGCTTTTTTGGCGGCGCTGATGTACCGGTCCCGATCTCGGACGGCAAGGTCGATGGCACTCAAGTCTCGTTCAGAGCCGGAAACAACACTTACACAGGAACACTGAGAGGCGAGCAGATTGAGCTGCAACAGATAACTGGAGGCGGCTTCCCGAGACCGACTCCTGCGAAGGAAGTAGCCGGACGCCCGGTAGTTGGCCCGGCGGCCGACGGATCCGATCCGTCAATCAATGCATCGCGATTCCGGCCGAATCCCCCAATTGTTCTGCGTCGGGCTCAGCGGTAAAGGGCGATCCACCCGATGTCAGGAAAATCGAGTCTAGTCTCGGCTGCGCTAACAGTGCTTCATGCTCAATGAGCGATAATGCGCTAATTGAGATGCGATCTCAAGCGATGCGGGGTTGTTCAGAATCGGCCCAGCGTGATACGCACCGCGATGGGCCCGGAACGGCCAGTCGTGACCGAAGCCGAATCGCCCGACACGGGAGTGTTTGGGTCGCGGTTAATCGAAGAAGCGGACGGGTCGGGAAAGCGAATCCCCCGATCTGTTTCGTCTCCGTTCAAAATACGCGCGGCATGCCAAATCTCCGGCGCGCCCGGGGAAGAGCCCGGTGTGTAGTACCCTTCTTCGGCTGTGAGAATCTGCATGCGTATTCCCGGCAAGAAACCTGGACGGTGAAAGAAGACGGCTCCGCCAAGGCCGGTCAGCAGGTATTCGTCCGGTCCAAGTTGCGCCACCAGTATGCGGCCCTCTTTGTTCGCCGAACCCGGTGCAGGTTGGCCGTCTCTCTGAGGAAAGCCGAAGCGCACCTCCGCCACCCACGCTCCGCTTGCATCCGCAGCGCGCGTTGCCGGTGTGCCTGCCGTTTCCAACGGAACAGTGGCGTTCGCCAGGAGGATCGGACTGATCAGCGCACTCTCTGGTCCGGAAGAATCCGCCTTGCTCATCACGGTGTTTGGATGCGCCCCTACGTCTGCGGTGAAGAGCTTTTCCTGGTCGGCTCCGCCTGTTGGTTCGATGAATGCTTTGACCTTGCCCGTGTAGGTGAGTTGAGCAAGAGTCCTATCCATTGGGCCCAGCAAGGCGAAGTTTGCCGCATGAGCGTGGGGAACCGTGCCCGCCGGCGGATGGTCCGTCCAGTCGATGCCAAACGGTGAGAACCCAATGGCTCCCCGCTCCAGCGCGGCAAACAGATAGGCCGCAAAGTCGTCGCTGCGACCAGTCTCCGGAATCCACAGCGGGTTGTCTGGGCGCGCGTAGAAGTCGAGGATGTCGAGAGCGAATTCAGGATTGCTGGAGTAAACATCTGGCCCGATGGCATCGATTGCGGGAGCAGCCGCCTTCCAGATCGGCAGCACGCCCTGCGTGGGACCACCTGACGGATAGCCAATGCCTGCGATGGGTATGTGACGCTCCGGGAGTTCGCCTGGGGGATAGGCCAGCCACACGTTGCAGTAGAATGGGATGTTGAACTCCCGCTTGCCGGCTTCGGCGACTGCGTTCACATAGCGTGCGACGTGCCAGGCCTGAAAAGCTTCGTCGGCGTTGCCCGGAAAGACCTCGGTCCAGGTGCCGGATTTTCGGCCGCGAGTCTTCACGAGTTCGGGTGGTACCTGTCCGGCGAACTCGCGGTTTGAAGCAGGGGAGAAGTCGCGTGCAGAGCCGATGCCGCCGGATTCGTTTTCCACTTGCATCATCAGAATGGTGTGTTCGCTCCCATCTTTTTCTGCGAGGTGGTGCATCAGCGCGGAGAAGGCCTTGCGGTCCGCCTCCATGTTGGCCGGAGCGTTCGCCGAAAGGACATCGAGCGGCATACCCGCGCTATTGATCATGCGCGGGAAATGTTGCGGATCGCGTTTGACCCATTGCGGCACATAATGGTCGTTGCCGTTCTTCCAGGTGCCGAACCACAGCAGGATCAAATGCAGGTGATGGGTGCGCGCGCCTTCGATCAGGGCATCCACGTTGGTCCAGTCGAACCTTCCAGGTTGCGGCTCAATCTGCTCCCAGTAGACCGGCGCCTCAGCGGTGTTGACGTGCATGGCCTCAACCGCCTGCCAGACTTTTGGAAGTACGGACGGCCATGCACTGGAATTGCCGATTTGTGCGCCAAGCACGAGGTACGGAGAGCCGTCGACGAGCAAGGCGTGCCGTCCGCCTGAGAATACGAGTTGTGGCGCAGGTGTCTGGCTCTGTGTGTGGGCAGTGCATTCAAATACAAGTGCGAATAGACAAATCACACTGAGGCGATTAATTGTCATTGACGGCCGCTTTCAATCCCTCTGAATGAGTTCCATGAGCGGGATCATTGTAGCCGATCGATCATCTCACTTAGTGCGCCGGGCCAATGTGTTTCGGACGAATTGGGCTTTGAGTTGTTGCCAACAGGAGTGGGTGTTGAAAAAGTCGCCCACGCTCTGGGAGTTCGGGGATTGAACTTTGTAGTTGAGTTAGTCGGGATGCCCTTGCCCTATGAAGTAACGGGAACCGGTGACATCGTTGGTCGGCTGAGGAACCGGACTAGCCGCTTGATGTTCTGGGCAGTGGCCGCCAGGAAGAACTGCTCTCGTACGAACTTCAACCTGCGGAGCCGGAGCCGATTGAGGCCGATGTGACTGTGACTCTTTAGTTCTGCAAAGAGCGCCTCGACCTTCTTTCGCTGTCGCTGCGCCTGTCCGAACTCCGGTGTAGTTCGGAGGTCTCGCGCTCGCTGCCGAGCTGCTTCGTTCATGTGGATTGCAAGATACCGGAACGGTCCGGTCGTGCACTGGGATCTCTGTTCGCACGGGCCGCACTTCTTGCGGGTTCCGATGTAGCCGAAGGTGCGATTCCCCTCGTTGCGTCCGCCGTAATTCAGCTGCTGGCCTGCAGGGCAGATGTAGCTGTTGCTCTCCGGTAAGTAGGTAAAGGACTCCGGACCATACAAGAGACTTCTCGTTCGCCCGACAGCATCCCTGGTGGGCATGTACGGCTTAATCTCCCGGTCCGTCAGCCACTGCAAAAATTGCCCATTGCCGTAGCTCGCATCCGCGGCGATGGATTCCGGTTTCCTCCCTTGCCATTGGGTGAAGCGAGCGATCATGTCCTCTGCGGCTCGGGACTCCTCACTCAAGCGAGCGCCTGCCGCTTGCACGCCCACCACGATACAGCTGTCGTTATCAATCAGGTAATTGTTGTAATACCCCATACGAGCCGGCGTACCGCCTTTGGTCGCGTACGTAGAGTCCGGATCAGTGGTGGACACCTTGTCCTGGTTATGCGTCGGCTCCTCGACTGGGTTCTGGATCTCCAACTCAGCTAGGTACTCGCGCACCGTTCGGTTGACGTGCGCAGCTTCGGCCAACTGCTCTCGCGGAATACGACTCTCCTTGGAAGCGTTTGCCTCAACGAAGGTCCCATCGACCGATAGCTGGTCTCCGCGCACCAGCCCGACTGCGAGGCATTGGGCCACAACTTCCTCGAACAGCTGCTCGAACACCTTCGACTCCTGGAATCGCCCGTGGCGATTCTTCGAGAACGTAGAGTGATTCGGAACTTCCTGATCGAAACCGAGACCAGTGAACCAGCGCCACGCAAGATGCATGTGCAGTTCCTCAACGAGCTTGCGTTCACTGCTGACACCGAACAAATAACCGATCAGCAAAATGCGCAACAAGAGCTCCGGATCGATGGATGGACGCCCAGTTTCGCTATAGCTGTCCTTAAGTCGCGCGCGCACGAAACCGAAGTTGATGTGCTTATCAACTAACCGCAGCAGATGATTCTCTGGAACCTGATCTTCCAGCCGGAAGTAGTAGAACAGCGATTCAGAGCGGGTGTGCTGACCCATCATGAGCGTTAACCCTCCGACAAAGACGATCCACAACAGCATGCTCAAACTATGCCGCTAAACGCCTCGCATCGCCATACAGATCTCATGAAAATCAGCAAATTCGTACCGAGTTTTTCAACACCCACAGGCCGATGCACTCATTGAGCGATTCAAAATCGAACAATCTACTCAGGACGTGAACGATAAACCGGCTTTCCGTAGAAATGAAGCAACACAGTTGCCGAGAAGCCGACTTCCATGATAAGTCTTTGTCAAGTGGGGCAAAGCTTTCCCGTAGCGCTCAGGAGAGCGCCTGGTTGTTTCACTGAGCGTATTCATCACTTCGCGGTTGTGCCTCTCGGCGCGGTTCCTGCGCGTAACGCAGAACCAGACATCCATTCGCTGTATCGGGCTGTTGAGATCGTCACAGAAGATTGAGTGAGTGTTTCCTGCCAGTCCCGAAACAATTCGGAGGAGGCCTCGGGAGGTTGAACTCCGTCGCCCAGTCGGCTTCTGCGGGACCTGGCAGGTTGCGTTCGATGAATCTGCTCGTTCTTCGTAGCGGCTTCAGGCCGCTGCTCTTCGTTCTCCTGCCACTACGAACTCTCGTCCACTGCGGTCCACCGCAAGGAGATAGGCTACAAGCTTCCGGGCGACCGCAATCGAGGCTCGATTGGCATGGCCTTTCTGCTTTTCCGTGTCATAGACCAACGCCAGTTCAGGGCTCAAGCGCGGCGCCAGCTTAGCTGCTTCGATAAGCACCGATTGCAGATGTTTATTCCTCTGCTTGGAGATCGGCATGCGCTTGATCGTCTCCGCTGAACTTCGCTCTGCACCGCACAGACCGCAGTAACTGACAGCTTGCTTGACCGAGTGAAAGCGAGCTACATCGTCGACCTCAAGCACCCAGGTCAGAGCGGTGATCGGCCCGACCGCAGGGATCGTCATCAGACGTTCGACACGAGCATGAAGCAGCGGGTCACGGCGCAGGGAACGAATCAATGCACTCTCGGTCTTGCCGATCCGCACGATGGTCTCGCGGCAGATCGCCAGCAGCGGCTTCAGCTCGCGGCTGATATCCGGGTTGGTCTCCATCAGTTCCTTGAAGTAGCCGACCTTGTGGAGCTTCTGCTTGTTGTAAACCACGCCTGACTCCATCAGCATCTGTGAGACCTTGTTGCGCAACTGTACGTTCTGCCGGACCAGTAGCTTGCGGTAGCGTAGCGTCCTACGTCGCTCCCGAACCTCGGCGGAGACCATGTGGCACTCAGGCAGGAAGTCACATCGAAGACAGTCGCAGATCTTGCTGGCATCGATGCGATCGTTCTTCTTCTTGGCCGCTGCGATCGCCCGCAACATCAGCGGATGCGCCACCTTCACGGCTGCAGCATGAGGCAGAAGATGGTCATAGATCCAGCCCGTAAACATGGTTGCTTCCATGGCCACGGTCCACGGAGCTGGTAACGTCTTCACCCAATCGTCGAGCTGTGCTCTAGTCGCAGCAACGGTGCCTTCAGAAAGAACCGTACCGCTCACGTCCTTCACGCAATAGCTGATCGTCTTCTTGTGGATGTCTAACCCGATGAAGTGCATACTGGTCACGAGGAGCCTCCTTGGATGTCTCTGAATCAGCAAGTAATCGCTGAGTTCAGCCCTTGTACACCAAGTGCTCCTCAACTCCGCGACTTATCCATCCAAACAACCCATCCATGTGAAACGCGCGCGCTGTCAATGAGTGACTTGGCGATAATCCGCTCGTTGAGAATGACTTCCCTTTCCGAGCTCATACCGAAGCAGCGAGTCCATAACAGTATGTCGCGCGAGGGGCCACCCAAGCCAAAGCCGCCAACGCCGAAATACTTCTACCATCTAGTCCTGAAGGATGCGGCGAAACACATTCCACCCGCGCCGCTGGTGATACACTTTCCGCTCCATGACCGCATCATCGAGGATGTAGCGGGACCCTCCAATTCATGGCTCTGAACTCATCGACTGTAGTGGTTCATATCCGATTTCAAGCGCCCTCTGTACACTTTGCCTATTAGAAGATTTCGTTAGGGAGGCGCGTATGGGCCGATTAAGCAGAATGACGCTACCTGTTCTTTTCCTGAGCGTAATCGCGCTCACAGGCTGTCAGGACCTGGTTCCACATGACACGCAGAGCATACTCAACCCCAGTTTTAAGCGGTCCGAGATCCTTGGTCTTGTCGCCGGTTTTGGGACGACCTTCGCCGCTCTGCCCGATTTGATCGCAATGTTCCGGCGTCGGTCAAGCGCAGGCATGAACCCCAGGATGGCCGCGATCACGGGCGTCTTCCAGATTCTATGGGTGTACTACGGTCTGTTAATTCTGTCGCGGCCGGTGGTCCTATGGAACGTGGTCGCCGTGGTGGTCAACTTCGTGAGCGTCGGCGCATACGCTTACTTTTTGCGAAAGGAAAAAGCTAAGTCTCCATGACTCCGCGGATCATCTGGTGGGCGGTGTTAGGATTTCCCCCTGCAGACAACGCGGTCGTTAGAAGGTGGCAACCCAGTCGTATTCGTGGTGCTGTCGATCCAGCGCAGAACGATATATCGGGTTTGTCGGTCTGAGGTGGTGGGCGTATCGGCCATGCTCCATCAGAAGGGCACGCTGCTCGGCGAGGAGCGAACTGACGATGACCAATCATCGTCGCGTTCTTTCCGACCACAGCATCTTGATGGCCGATGCTATTCCCAAGAAGCAGAGTAGCCGAAAGACAATGGGAGCCGCGGCGCCCTTGAACTTTCCGTCGCGCTCAACTGCGACAATACCAGCCATGCGCAGGTACCCACCCCTTTCCAGAGGTGGGTACCTGCGCCGATTGTGATTCTCTATAAGCGTTTATTGCCGAAGACCAACGTTGTTACACTTGCGGAGTTGTTGGCCGGGTTCGGATCGAAGTTCGGCGAACTGACAACCGGGGTGTTCGTGATCGACGCCGGAACCGGCGGTAGCGAAATACGCACCGTGAAGCTCACTGTCGCCGAGGCCCCGCTGGCCATGTTCCCAAAGTTGCACGTAACGGTTCCGCCCTGTGCTAGTGGTGGAGCCGTACAGGAGGCCCCGCCTGAGTTCATGGACAGAAATATCGCGTGCGCGGGCACCGGATCGACCAGGGTGACCGCCGACGCCGGGAATGGACCCTGGTTCGTTACAGTCACCGTGTAGATCAGAGTCCCTCCGAAGTTGATAACGTCAACGTTGGACTGCGTGCTAACTAACAAGTCCGACTTGTTCTGCACCGTGATCGTTGCCGATCCGGCCGATCCGGAGTTGTTGGTGGTATCCGGGTCAAATGTGCTGGAAGTTACCGATGGAGTGTTTGCGAGAGTCACTCCGTCGCTAACAGTGGTGCTCAATGTGGCCTGAATTGTGATGGTCACAGCGTCGCCATTAGCAACAGTTCCCAGGTTAAGGCTCGCTCCTCCGCCGGAGATCGTACAGCTGCCCTCCGTCGAACCGCAGGAAGTGAAGGTTACCCCAGCCGGTGGGAGATCCGTGAACACCACACCGGTGGCGTCGTCTGGCCCTTGATTTGTCAGCTGCACGGTGTAGGTAAACGAACCGCCAGCCACAATCTGCGTTGCCGACGTTTGGCTGCTCAGAGTCAAGTCCGCGGACAGCGGCTTGAACTCGAAGGCTCCAATGTCACCGTGTGGACCTTGCGGACGTGCGATTCCCCGCTGATCTGTCGGCAGGATGTGGCCATCATCGCCGGCATTGACCGCGGCACTGTCCGACGGCAGCGCCAAGGTAGGCGTACCCGTTTGGCTGCGCGGGTCCACTGCCAGCGCTGCCAGTTGGGGATCCGTTGTGACTGCCACACCGGGGCACCCATTGTTGGCCAAGATCAAATTGCCGCTGCCCTGAGCATCAACAGTGCCCACGTGGCCGTTGACCGGATCAGGAGTGTCCTCCAGTATGCACTCATTGCCGCCGTTTCGAGAGATGATCGTGTTAAAGAGTCTGAACGTCGCCGTCGCCGTGCCAGGCAAGCCCAACGGGTCTGCCACGACCACGATGCCACCGCCGGAACCGGTGGAAAAGTTATCGCTGATGGTCGCGTTCTCAACAGAGAGCAAGCCGTTCAGAGAGAAGATCGCCGCGCCGGCATCCCCACCATTGCTCCCGCTGTCGCCCGCAGCGCCAACTCCACCCTCTCCCCTGTCCACATCGTTGTGGGTGAAGGTACTGTTGCGGATCACAACTACACCGCCTTGATTGAAGATGGCACCTCCCAAAGCTCCGCCTCCACCGCCACAGCAACTGCCGTTACCACCCCCTCCGAAACGGCCCCGGTTTCCGGGTTCGCCGTGTAAATCAATGCGGGTGCCTATGCCGAAGCCTGCGCCGCCGCCAAAACCGCCATTTCCTCCATGACTACCACTGAGCAAAGACCGGCTCATTCCCGAGCCGCCCCCGCCACCGCCAAAACCGCCATTGCCACCACTGCCACTGCCGGCATCGCCAGAGAAGTCGTTGCCCTCGCCCCCGCCACCGCCACCGGCACCGTAGGCGCTATCGGCTCCATCGCCTCCATCGGCCGGGTCTATGCCGCGACCGTTTTCTCCTCCTCCACCTCCTGCTCCGCCGGGGCAAGTGGCGCCATGGCCATTGTTTGCGAAGCCGCCTGAGCCACCGCAGAGGTATGCGCCACTGCCGCCTATGAGGTCAATACTGTCTCCACCATCGAAGATGGTGCCACCACCACCACCTCCTCCGTTACTAGCTCCACTCCCACCATTTCCTCTGGAGCCACCGCCGCCGCCACCGCCAAATACGCCGCTACCACCATTGCCGGATAGACCACCGCCGCCGCCACCTGCACCACGGGATTGGGAAGGGCAACCTCCGTGGCTGCCATTGCCGCCAACGGCGAAGTTGGATTCAAAGGTGCTGTTTTTAACCACAAGAGTGGGCACGTCCGAGCCGACCGTGCCCACATAAACCGCCCCACCTGCTCCAAGGCCTCCGCCGCCTCCGCACGTTCCGTCGCCACCTTTTATTTTGAAGCCCACGATGTAGACGCTATCGAGCGTCAATTGTCCAGTTCCGGAGACCGACTTATTGTCCAGGGTGTCGAATATGGACGCGGTTCCCACGGCAAACAATCGGGAGTTTCCCGTTCCCGTCCATTGCAACGTTGCTCCATTTCCCTCAATGAAAATGTTCGCGAAGATGATCGGCGTCGCCGTCAGCCCGAACGGATTATGCGCGTCCCGATCCCAGAACGTGTTGAAGGAGTACACCGTCTTTTGCAGGACGATCGCGAATGGCGGGGTACTGCCCTGCAACACGCAACCGCTTGTGTAAAATCTGTCGGGGTCCGTCAGATTGAGTGCTGTGTTGCTGGCAAATTCCGCTGCGTAGATTGCCTCTTGCAGAGAGCAATGGCTACCGTCGGTGACACCTTGCTGCGTGGTTGTGACCTGAATCGTGGTCTGGGCCTCGGTTAGCTGAGCGGAAGCCAGCGCGAGCAAAGAGGTCGCTGCAAGGGCGACCCGGTAACCAATCTGAGTCAAAAAGCGAGTTGTCCAGCTCACACGAGAGCCAGTCAATATGGATTTCTTCATATGCAGGTTTCTCCCGACAGGGTATGAATTTTTTGGGGGGCCTGCGGAGGTTATATTGCGGCAAGGACTCTGAGTGCGTCACCGGAATGTAAACCTGTTGCAATCATTTTGTGGAAGAGAGAGAAGAAGAATGTCTCCAAGTTGTCATCGGATCGCTTCGACAGGGAGGCAGCCGGCGACAAAGCGCCATCCATCACCTTTATCGTTCCATGTGTCGGTAGATCCGCCAGTGCATTCCTTTGGGTTTGAATATCAGGTCATCAATGATGCCCAATGGAATCCCCGTTCGCACTTTGCGCGATGCTTGGGAAAAGGCGTGCACCGACGCGGGAGTCGGGCTCGTCTGCGTTGACTGCGCGACTCCTGTACAGGCTGGCGCACCCTGCATTAAATGCTCAGGCAAGCGCACGAGGTACACGGGTCTGATCTTTCACGATCTGCGGAGGACAGCCGCTCGGAATCTTCGACGCGCCCGAATCTCGGAAACCGTGATTATGAAGATCGGCGGGTGGCGCACCCGGAGCGTCTTTGAGCGTTACGCACTCGTGAGCCGAGGTGACATCGTAGACGCGATACGGAAACTGCAAATCAACCGGCAGGAATCACAGATAAGTCACGAAATAGGTCACGGTGCCCAGCCTGACCAAATTGGCGCTCCACCCAAGAGCGTCAACTAAACCAATGAAACGGCTGGTTTCATGGTGCCCGGAGGGGGACTTGAACCCCCGCGACCTGATAAGGGTCTGCGGATTTTAAGTCCGTTTTTCCGCGTTTTGTGCGGTGTCGCAAGGACTAGCTATCCTCAGCATAACTAGTTTTTTTTGTTTGGATTGAAGCTTTTCAAGCTTCGCATCGAATTCGCATAGAATCGCTCCAAATTACGGTACAAACCGGCACCAAAAGCGGCGCCAAAAAACCTTGAAATACTTGAGTTTCTGAAAATCTCCTCGGCGTATTTTCGGTCCGCGTGTACGTGCTCAGCAATGAAAACCCTTGGTACGAAGGAATCTCTTGCCGAAGAATCTGGAACGTTTGCGCTCCCGCGCGGTTGGATCCGCTCACTTGTTTGTATGGATAAGTCGTTGGGCTGAGGAGCACTTGGTGTACAAGGGCTGAACTCAGCAGAAGCGGCTGATTCAGAGACATCCAAGGAGGCTCCTCGTGACCAGTATGAACTTCATCGGGTTGGACATCCACAAGAAGACGATCAGTTATTGCGTGAAGGACATCAGTGGCAAGGTGCTGTCGGAGGGCAAGATTCCGGCGACGCGGCAGGGCCTGCGGGAGTGGGTTGGGACGCTGGCGAAGCCCTGGACGGTGGCGATGGAAGCGACCATGTTTACGGGCTGGATCTACGACTACCTTCGACCGCACGCGGCAGCGGTGAAGGTGGCTCATCCGCTGATGCTGCGTGCCATTGCCGTGGCGAAGAAGAAGAACGATCGCATCGATGCAGGCAGGATCGCCGACTGCCTGCGCTGTGACTTCCTGCCGGAGTGCTACATGGCACCGATGGAGATCCGGCAGCGCCGGCGCACCCTGCGCTACCGGAGGCTGCTGGTCCGGCAGAACGTCCAGTTGAAGAACAAGATCGCGCAGCTGCTGATGGAGTCCGGCGTCAGCTACAACAAGGAGAAGCTGCATCAGCAAGGATATTTCCACCAGGTTCTACCCGCGAACCCGGAGATCGACCCCTCGCTGTGGCCACTGCTGAAGCTCACGCGCGAGATGATCGAGCGCACCCAGAAGACGGAACGAGCTCTGCTGCGTTCGCTCGAAGCCGACCCACTGCTCGCAACGCGAGTCGAGCGGTTGATGACCATCCCTGCCATCGGCCACGTCACGGCGCTGACCTGGGTGCTCGAAGTCGGCGAGGTCGAGCGGTTCCACTCCGTCAAGCAGGTCATCAGCTACTGCGGCCTGTGCAGCGGAGAGAAGACCTCGGCCGACAGTTCCAGGCGCATGCCCATCTCCAAACAGCGCAATCGACACTTGCAGACGGTGCTGTTGGAGGCCGCGCATCTGGCTCCGAGACTCAACCCGGAGCTGGCCGTTCTCTACGAGCGCGAAGCCGCGCAGAGCAACCGCAACCAGGCTACCATCGCCGTCGCCCGCAAGTTGGCAGCACACCTTCTGGCCATCGATCGTGGAGAACGTGCCTTCGTAACTCACCAGGTTCACAGCGGAGTCGCAGCATAACCGCGGCTGCCATATTCAGGGCTTTTCAAGCGCATTCTGCCAGGTCTCACAACTTTTCGGCTGAGCGACGGAGCATCCGCTCCCTAGGCTCCAACTCACTTGTTTCGAGACTGGCAGAGAACCTCAACTCAAACATCTGTGACGGCTCCGGCCTGAGACAGCAAATGGATGTCTGGTTCTGCGTTCCACCGCAGGAACCAAAAACAAAAGCGCTATGAAAGGAACTGCAAAAACATACATCATCCGCGCCCCCCGAGCGCGGCACGAAGATTCTCGCTTTTCCCTTGACTTTACTTATCATGGATGTCCGAATAACCGGTTATACGTCCAATTGAATAAATTCCGCCTTTGCCCGTGCAGGAGTCTCACTCCAGAATGCCTTCCATGCCAGCGTATACTCCGCGTCGAGCAGAAACGCCGGCGTCTAATTCTCCTGCCCTAAGCGCCACCCTCTCGTTGGCCGTGAAGAATTAGGTGAGTCTCGCTTGCCGGAACTGCGTCGGACAATGTTCATCGATAGAGACAGTTTTTGCTTCTATTAGGACGTCGTTGCTGTTTTCAGGCCGCGATCCACTGCTTGGCGATCGTCTTTGCTCTGGTCCTTTATATGGGTAACCTCTCTCTGGTTAACCTCAATGGATCTGGAGTGAACAATGCGAATTTCCTCTTCTTCAAATATCGCTCGGTTTCGTCGTGACATTTCGTCCACCACCACCCCACCGCCACTTACAAATTGAAGAAATGTCTCCCAATGGCCTGATAACCTTGCTCGAAGGCCCAGATGTTGATCGCGCTCGAAGCCACGTCGTCGGGTACGGGCAGCGTTTCGGCGTCCTTTGTCATATCGATGGATTTCAGATAACCGCCGCATGAATCGCAAGCCTCGACTCGAATATGCGGCCACGCATCAAAGCTGAAAACCTGGAGTCTGGATGCTTCCTGCTCCCCACAGTGTAGACATCCGAGGCGTGGTACCGGCCATTCGCTTGAACATATGGAGCACACTACAGACCGTCGCAGGCCCATGCCCTCTTCTCGCGCGATCGAACACAGGATAGGAAAGCCGCAATGCGGGCAGCGATCAGGTGTTGTTTCCATCTCCCTGTGTGGCAAGACGGAAAGCTCGGTGGCAAAGACTTCCAGGACAAGCCGCGCCGCAAAATCCCGGGGGTACTGGAACTCCTCTACCTGATTCCACAGCTCTTCAAGCAGATTCAGCGATTCACCTGGCCGCTCCATCTGGCCCTTCGCGCTCACCTCGCGCGCGGCGAGCACGAGGAGGGGACGAAGTGCTTCTCCATTGAAATAGCAGAGAAGCGCGCGATCGCTATCCGTATGAGGAACGTCCAGCGTCCCGATCAGGATGGAACTGAGTCTCGTCTGGAGTGAAACCAACTCAATGTACTTGGTCAGCAGCGAGTTAACCGCCCCAGCATTCAACTTCTCCGCGCGCTCCCGGTAGGAGGCCCAAATTCGCTGCCCCTGCTCAGAACGCCATACGGGATTGAGACAGCTAGCCATCGGTGTGTTCCTTCGTGACCCGTTCAAGCCAGAGACGATGATGATGGTAGGCCCAGGCCCGCGCGACTTCCCCAGTGACGATCTGGCCAAAGCCGCCCTTCACAAGGAAGATTCCCATATAGAGATGGATCATCAGTCCGCCGATGCTGACAAAGGCGCAAGCCGCGTGAAGGATGATTGCGAGAAACTTAATCCATTGCAGATTCCAGGGTACGTACTCGGGAAACCACAGGACCATGCCTGAAATCACCAGGCCTACACCCGATGCCATCATCATCCAGAAGAAGATTTTCTGGCCAGCGTTCCAGCGGTCAATCGGCGGCAGGTCGTCGTCATGGTTGGTGATGTATGCTTCCATGTTTCGCATCCAGCCTTTGTCGGCCTGGTTAAAACGCAGGTCGCGCCGCCACATCCACCACATATAGACGAGGAATACAAAATAGAACAATCCTAAAATTGGATGAAAAAGACGCATCGGGGCTGGACCACCCAGGACCGACGACATCCAGAAGAGATAAGGAGTGTGGAGGGCCAACCCGCTCAGGACCAGGTAGACGCAAGTGACTGCAACAATCAGATGAATGGCGCGTTCGTGAAACGTATAACGACTAACATGCTCTGGATCTAATTTGCGCCACCGGATTTTAATCATGGGATTTCTCCGTGCTATGACTCCCTTCCTCGCTGGGATCAGGCTTCGGGCCGAAGAGGAAGAAGTGGGCGATCATCCCGATCAAGCCGCCTACCATCGCCAGGTTCCCCACCCACTTCAGCGGGGATTTCCATAGGCCGACGGCGACCGGGACTCGAGGATCTTTCGGTAAACCGCCGTACTGCTCAGGACGAGTCACGTCATGCAGGACATAGATCACGCCGGTACCACCAACGCCCTGAGGATCATAAACCCCGGCGTTCTCGTATCCGAAGTGATCTCGCAACTGCTCCGCTCTCTTGTGGGCGACGTGGAGCATCTCTTCTTTTGCTCCAAACTGCAGGCACCCGGTTGGGCAGGACTTAATACAAGCTGGCTCAAGGCCATGCTCCACGCGATCGGAACAAAGAGAACACTTAAAAACTTTCTTCGTCGTCGGATTGAACTTCGGCACGTTGAATGGACAACCGATGGTGCAGTACTGGCACCCAATGCACTTGTCATGATCGAAATCAACGATCCCGTTTTCGTATTGGACGATGGCACCCTCTGCCGGACAGGCCGCCAGGCATCCTGGATCGGCGCAATGCATACAGCCTTGTTTTCGCAGGAACCATTGCAGTGTTCCGTCTTCGCGCTCGACCTCGTTCATCTTGATTAACGTCCAAAGATTCCAGGATGTGTCGGGCATGGTCTGGTGGTTGTTTTGAAACACCGTATCGGCAAAGGGGAGATCGTTCCACTCCTGGCACGCAATCTCGCACGCTCTGCAGCCGATGCACGTGGTCACATCGATCAGCTTGGCGACCGTTTCCTCGCGGACGGTTCCTGTGCCCGGCACGGGTCCAACGTGCCCGGAGATCCTCTGGATGCGACGCGACTCTTCGCTCATAGTTTGTCGACCTTTTCGACTTTTACAAGAAATGTCTTGTACTCAGGGGTTCGCGTGTTGACGTCATAACTGGTTGGCGTGAGCAGATTGACCAGAGTGCGCGAAGTTCGTCCGGCATCTTCGGCAATTCCACGGAATCCCCAACTAAAGGGGATGCCGACCTGGTACACATTTTTCCCATTCACCTTGAGCGCCGGCATTCTCTTGGTAACCATTGCCCTGCAAATGTGCGCGCCGCGTGCACTGGAGATGCGAATGAAATCACCGCCGCCGATCCCAAGCTCCCTGGCCATCTGCTCATTGAGCTCGGCAAACGGTTCCGGTGCCAACTGAACGTTGGCGGGGTTGTTCTTGGTCCAGAAGTGATAGGTCTCTGTGAGACGCATAGTGAATGCGACCGCCGTATAACCCTGGGCCGCTGTGCCGAATATGTCGAAGGGACTCTCTATTTTCTTGCCCAGGGGATTGGTCGCCACAGCCGCGTGAAGAGCATTCTCGGTCACGCTCTCGATGGGTTCGTAATGCTCGGGGAATGGGCCATCGACCAGCAGCGTCAGCGGCGCGAACAGCCGGCCGACCCCCTCGTTAGCCATGATGAAGGGCCCCATCCGATCCTTGGGAGGGGATGTCACCATGAAGTCGGGAACATCATGACCCTTCCATCGACCGGCCGATTCGTCCCACCATACCGAGGCTCGGCTTGGATCCCAGGGCTTCCCCTGGGGATCGCAGGAAGCGCGGTTGTACAAGATACGGCGGTTCATCGGCCAACTCCACGCCCAGTTCGGATGGATTCCCATTCCTGAAGGATCTTCCGTGCCGCGCCGCTTGGTCAGGGCGCCCCCTTCCGGCCATGAGCCACAGTAGATCCAGCATCCGCTTGCGGTCGAGCCATCGTCGCGGAGCCAAGCGAAGCCCGGCAATTGCGATCCTGCCGCGAGCGTGTTGCCTCCTTCGGTCACGGGTGCGAGCGCCCGTCCGTTCAGTTCTTTCGCTAGTTCTTCGGCGGTCGGCCGCTCCGGGTCCTCGTAGTCCCACGCAAGATTCAGAATCGGGTCCGGAAACGCCCCGCCTTCGGTCTTGTACAGCTGGCGCACTCGCACAAAGATCTGCGCGAGAATCTCCAAATCGATTCGCGCATCGCCGAGCGGGGGTGTCGCAGCCTCTCTCCACTGCAGCAGACGGGACGAGTTGACCATGGTCCCCGACTTTTCGGAGAAGCCGGCCCCCGGAAGGCGATAGACAGTGGTGCCAATCTTTGCCCGTTGCTCCGCCGTGATGCCTGGAGCACGCCAGAACTCGCTGGTTTCATCCGGAAAAATCTCGCAGACTACCAGCCAGTCGAGCGAACTCAGGGCGGCGAGGGTACGATTCACCGATGGCGCTAGCGCGAGCGCGTTCATACCGAAGCAGAATGCTCCATCCACCTTGCCTTTAATCGATTCTTCCGAAATGGACCACCAGCTGGTCCCATCCTGGCGTTTGGGCATGTAATCGTAAGCCCAGTCGTTCGCCGCCGTCGCTGCGGGACCAAAAAGGGATTTCTGTAGTGAGACGGCAAAGCGCGGCGTGTTGCTCCCGTAATTCATCGACTGCCATTCGCTGGGCTTGGAAGCGGTGGGTGTCGTTTGCTTCATCCAGGCGGCAAAGCTGCCGGCGCTTGCGCTCGGGGGCTTCAGATAACCGGGCAAGCTGTCCCAGGAGATTGCGAGGTCCGTTGCTCCCTGTACATTGGCGTGTCCCCGCAGCGCGTTCACGCCTCCGCCGGGACGTCCAATGTTGCCGAGCAGGAGCTGAAGTATGGCTCCGGAACGAATAGTCTGCGTGCCGATGGAGTGGTGCGTCCAGCCAAGCGCATACATCAGGGTCCCGGTCTTGGTCATGTCGCCGTTGCGGCGTATCCCGGCAAACTCTTCGGCTACCCGCACAAACATGGCCTGAGGAACGCCGGTAATCCGTTCGACCATCTCCGGCGTATAACGCGAATACTGCTCGCGCAGAAGCTGAAAGACGCAATCGGGGTTCTGCAGGGTGGGGTCTGCCGCAACATCTTCCGGCAGATGCCCCGGCGTCTCCGCTCCTGACTTCGGCTGGTAATTCCAGGTGTTCCGGTCGTAGTACGATTTCGCTTCATCGAATCCGGAAAACAGACCATCGTCAGCACAGTGAAAGTCCTCGTTTACGAGGAAAGACGCGTTCGTGTAGTTGAGCACGTAGTCGCGCGCATAGAGATTGTTCTCGATGACGTAGCGAATCAATCCGCCGACAAAGGCAAGGTCACTGCCCGCCCGGATGGGCACGTGGAAGTCTGCCGTCGCCGCCGTTCGCGTAAAGCGCGGGTCGACCACAATCATTCGGGCATTGCGTAGACGCCTTGCTTCGATCGCCCACTTGAATCCGCAGGGATGGTTCTCCGCCGGGTTCGCGCCGATGATCAGCATCACATCGGTGTTAGCGATGTCGTTCCAGCTATTAGTCATGGCCCCTCGGCCATACGTGGCTCCCAGACCGGGAACCGAAGGGCCGTGTCAAGTTCGCGCCACGTTTTCGTGGCGCACAACCCCCAAAGCTGCCGTTGTCTTCACAACTGTCCAGCAAAATTCATTCGTATCAGTGGCGCCGCCAAGAAATGCGATACTCTCGCATCGGTTGACCACCCGCCCCTGATTATCCAGGTGCATAAATCCGGAATCGCGTGTAGCTTTCGTCTTGCGCGCAATCTCATTGAGCGCAACGTCCCACGAGATGTCTTCCCAGTCCGACTTGCCCGGTCGTCTCACCTGCGGCTTCGTGAGCCTCCGCTCATTCACGCAATCCTGTTGCAGAGAGGCGCCCTTAGGGCAGAGAGTGCCGCGGTTAATGGGGTTATCTGGATCGCCTTCGATATGCACAACCTGAGGGATCACATTCTTTGACCCATCGGTCATTGTGTGAATAATGACGCCACAGCACACGGCACAGTAGGGGCAGTTCGAGCGGGTTTCGGTCGTCCTCGAAGTTTTCAGCGTTCGCGCTTGGGCAACCAGAGGCTGAACATCCACTCCGAGTCCGACCGCAGCGGCTCCTGCGATCGAGCAAATGAAATCTCTGCGAGAAACTTGCATTCGGCCCTCCTCAACAGAATCAGCGGGGACAGAGAATCGTTCTAAGAGGAACAATCAACTCCAAAGTTACCAACAAATTAAGAGAATGAGACCTGTCAGAAAGGACAGTGTTCTTGAACTTCCCGATAGCCTTAGTCTGATTTGGTTGGGATGGCGGAAGCGCGTGTGAGTCGAACACACCGTCGCCCGTGAGGACGACCACCGGTTTTGAAGACCGGGAGGATCACCGGAACCTAGGCACTTCCATCGCAATCTATACTACGCGGCTGGATCCCGATCAACCGGAATCCAAATCAGGATATTTCATTGGAAACCTCTTCTCCCGTCCGTCTGACACAGCAGATAAAAGCCGGCGGATGTGCCAGCAAACTCGCCCCCGGATCTCTTCGGGCGGTTCTCGAGAAGCTTCCCGCGCAACACGATCAAAACCTTCTCGTTGGATTTGAAACATCCGACGACGCCGGCATTTATCTGATCGCGCCGGACTCAGCTCTCGTGCAAACAGTCGACTTCTTCACACCCCTGGTCGATGATCCGTTTACCTTCGGTCAAATTGCGGCTGCCAACGCACTCAGCGATGTGTATGCAATGGGAGGACGGCCATTAACGGCGCTAGCAGTCGTTTGTTTCCCGCAGGACGGAGACATGTATGTTCTTGAACAGATCATGCGCGGCGGTATGGCCAAGATGGCCGAGGCCGGATGTATCGTGGCAGGCGGGCATACCGTGCGTGACGCGGAGATCAAATTCGGCTATGCCGTAACGGGAATGATCGATCCAGCCCGAGTCTATACAAATGCAGGGGCGATTCCGGGAGATGTCCTTCTTCTGACCAAAGCGATCGGGACGGGAGTCATTACAACCGCCCTGAAACAAGGAAAGGCAGAGCCGCTTTGGGTAGAGAATGCAATACGATCCATGACGGCGCTCAACAGGACTGCGGCGGAAGTCATAACGCAAGTCGGTGGCGTTCACGGCATGACGGACATCACAGGTTTTGGGCTGATCGGACACGGCCGGGAGATGGCTATAGCGAGCGGCGTCACTCTGGAGATTGAAGTAGAGGCTGTCCCCCGGATTGATGGCGCCCTTGAAGCAGTGCGTTTGGGTACAATTCCGGCGGGTTTATTGGCGAATCGGGACTTTGCGGAGTGCATCATCGCTGAAGCGCCGGGGAGCAATATCCCAGACGAACTGCGGACACTGATGTTTGATCCGCAGACCTCGGGCCCGCTACTTATTTCTATCTCTGCGGAGAGCTCCGAACTGCTTCGCAAGGCGCTTCGCGACGCTGGAATCGCCGCGGAGAGAATCGGCCGTGTCGCGGGTGTTTACAGGCCGGGTAGCGGCATTCCGGCGATCGTATTGCGATGAAGAACGATGAATACAGCAACGAATTCTACCGGCTCCTACCGTCGGTGAACGACCTTCTATCAACTCCAGGAGTGAAGGCACTGCTTCGTTCTCACCCCCATGACGCTGTCGCATCTTCGATACGCAACACCCTGAGTCATATCCGAAAAGAAATCTCGGATGGGCACCACACTCGTGCAAGCCTCGTGGACCGCCTCGCATCTCTGGAAGCCGGCGTTGCGGATGAGTTCATGCGCAAGGGGAGATATTCGTTACGACCTGTCATCAACGCAACTGGCGTCATACTCCACACGAACCTTGGGCGGGCACCACTTAGTCAAACTGCGCTCGATCATATGGTGGAAGTCGCGAAAGGTTATTGCAATCTCGAGTTTGACTTGACCTCGGGCGAGCGTGGCAAGAGAGACGTCCACGTCGAGTCGCTCATACTTCGCGTCTTGGCCACGAAGACTGGCGCGAACGAGCCTTCGGATACGCATCGAGCCCTGGTCGTCAACAACTGCGCTGCCGCCACTTTCATTGCCCTGAATACTCTGGCCGAGGGCAGAGAAGTCTTGATATCAAGAGGCGAGCTTGTCGAGATAGGCGGGGGCTTCCGCATTCCTGAGATTCTCCAGAAATCGGGCGCCACACTTCGCGAGGTCGGAACGACAAATCGTACGAGGTTGAGTGATTACGAGCAGGCCATTTCACCAGAGACCGGATTAATTCTGCGCGTGCATCAATCGAATTTCAGCATGCGAGGATTCGTCACAAGACCACAGATCTCGGAATTGGTCGCGCTGGGAAAGCGATCGAATGTGCCGGTCTTCGAGGATCAGGGCACAGGCCTAATCTTTTCGCTTGAGACGCACGGGATTCTGTGCGAAGAGAGCCTTCTGGAAGGTTACCGGCAAGGCTCGGGGCTACTAGCCGCCAGCGGGGACAAGCTCCTGGGCGGCCCACAGTGCGGTTTGTTGATTGGCAGGAAGGATCTTATCGAGCGCATCCGGCAAAATCCGCTACTGCGGACTTACCGTGTCGACAAGCTGACCTATTCGGCTCTTGAAGCAACATTGCTCGACCACGTTTCGGGCGTTTCGGATTCAATCCCGACAGTGCGCATGATCGGTCTCAATGCAGAAGAGATCAGGATTCGTTGTCACTGGATAGCCAGCAAGATATCCGCAGAAGATCTATTTGTGGATGTTGTTCCGGTGACGAGCGTCATCGGAGGTGGGACGACTCCTGATGCCAGGTTATCGAGCTACGCGTTGTCCCTGCGTCACGCAACATTGACCGCAGATGAACTGTTATCCACTCTCCGCCAGTCAAATCCGCCAGTGATTGGAAGAATCAGCGAAGGCAGCGTGCTGCTGGATCTGCGCACCGTGGATCCGGACTTCGATACATCGCTGGCAGTTCTTCTCAATGGCCATCAGGTTGCGTTGCGGGCATCGGTTCAGATGTCTGACAGATAGAGGCGCATGCTCTCACCCGAGACAATCCGACCGCGGTCCATCGTGATCGGAACAGCCGGCCATATCGATCACGGAAAGACCACGCTGGTGCGCACGCTCACTGGCGTCGATACCGACCGCCTGCCGGACGAGAAACGCCGCGGGATCACGATTGACCTCGGATTCGCTTCCCTTGAAACAAAAACTCACAGCGGCCTGCCGCTCCGGTTGAGCTTTGTCGACGTTCCAGGTCACCATCACTTCATCCGAAACATGCTCGCCGGCGCCGGTGGGATTGATGCCGTGATGCTGGTTATCTCAGCCGAAGAGGGGGTGAAACCGCAAACGGAAGAGCATCTGGCAATCTGCGAAATGCTGGGGGTTCGTGCAGGCCTTACTGTTATCACAAAAATCGACCGGATCAGCGCGGACCATTTGCAAAGGGTTTGCGATTCAATCCGGGGATTCCTGAGCGATACGTTCCTAAATACCGATAGAGCACCTATTGTCCCTGTGTCCGCACATTCAGGACGAGGTTTGGGTCAACTGAGATCCGAACTTGCATCGCTCGCAACCTCCGTTCCCGCCAGAAGCTCCGACGCGCTGCCGCGGCTGCCCATGGATCGGGCATTCGTCATGAAGGGCTTTGGCACAGTGGTGACCGGTACTTTGCTGGCTGGATCGTTCGAGTGCGGACAAACACTCACGATCGAGCCAGGGAGTCACGCGGTAAGAGTACGTGGCATTCAGGTCCATGGCCATAGGGACCGAGTGGCACACGGCGGCTCGCGAGTCGCTCTGAACCTTGTCGGCGTAGAAGCTTCAGAGATACACCGCGGACAGACTGTGTTGCAAACAGGTACGCTAGCCGCAGCCGACACAATCGATGTCGAAGTCACCATGCTGCCCAACACGCCAAAGCTCAAACATGGCTACCGTGTTCATTTTCATGCATTCTCTGCAGAGGCTCTAGCGACAGTGTCGTTGTACCAATATGAGCCCGTCACGTCAGGCGGTGCCCGCCTGCTGCGCCTCAAGCTTCAGAAGCCCATCGTCCTCGCGCCAGGCGACCGGTTCGTGCTCCGTCAGCTATCGCCTGCCATGACAATCGGCGGCGGACGCGTATTGGATGCACAGCCAATTTCAGGTCTGCGAAAATCCGAGTGCTTGAAATGGCTGGAACAATTAAGGAGTGCTCCTGTCGCACGACAGCTTTTCCTGCGAATCAGTAGACGAGGCCCGCATGGGCTAGATCTGTCTGGGTTGTCTGCAGAATGCGGCTTAACCGTGGAAGCCATTGCCACGCTGACAAACCCACTTATTGTCGCTGGAAAGCTAGTGCGCACCAAGGAAGATCTTCTTTTGACGACAGAAGACCTTGAGAGCGCCGAATGTTCCGTCATGAGTGGGTTTACCCGCCGAGCGAAAGGTGCCCCGAGCTCTTCGGTCAAGCGCTCAGAATTGAGAAGTCACACCAGACTCGGCCCGGAACTTTTTGAATTCGTACTGGAACGACTGGAACGCGAGCGCAGATTGCGGGTTCATCACGACTGGGTCTTTCCCTTTGATTCCGATGGCCAACCTTCCGAAAAAGATCGCAAGCTGCTGTCCTCAGTCGCTGAATCCTTCGAAGCTGCCGGACTATCTACTCCGTCCTCCGAAGAAGTCGCGAATGAACTCGCCATCGATCCCTCTGAGATGCGCCGACTCATGACTCTACTCTTGCGCGACAAAACGCTTGTGCAGATGCGAACGGGAGAGCTCTACTTCCATCAAATTGCGCTTACAAAGCTGCGATCACAAGTCGCCGACCTTCGAGGTCAGACCATCGATGTGGCGCGGTTCAAACAGTTGACTGGTCTGTCGCGCAAGTACGCCATCCCGCTACTAGAGTATCTTGACCAGGAGCGAGTCACTCGCAAGGTTGGCGAGCGTCGGCTGGTGCTGTAATGTGGAGCTCATCCACCGCAAAAGATACCAAGGCAGCTACGGAAATGCATTTTCCAACCGACCCGAATCATGCGTTCGGCATAGCCATCGGCGCCCATCTCGCCTTTTGACGGCGCGACTCTGCTGTGGTTCGCAGACGCGGATCACAATTTGCCGATGGCGCATCCTAGAACAGTTTGACAGAGACCGGGGCGCATGTCTCACAGCTTTTTGATAAATGGCCAATACGCTCGTCGAGCACTAAGACCTTCAATAATGGGCTGATGCTTTAAGATAAGCCACGTGGCGCCGTTGCCCACTAGCGACGATCCGGAAGTAATTCTCTATGGTCCCTGGAGAATGGGTGATCACTCGATTGGCACAGAGAAATGCACTTTCCGCCACCGAAGCGCCCAGGCAGTAACGGGCAAAGGTGCAGGCAGAGGGGACCTCGTCCTGCCGCCCGGCGTGGCGCCGTACAATATTTTGGGTTTGAACATTCGCTTTAAGAACTACCTGTTGACGAGTGTCAGAGAGTGAGGAGCTTCGATCTTCTCTCCGGTCTCACGAGGCCAGGAAATCGCCAGCAATGCCCCTCCTTCTGGAAGGTTCGACGCCGTCACACTTCCTCCGTGAGCGCGCACTACTGCTTCAACAAATGCAAGCCCAAGGCCATGTCCCGTGGAGTCTCTTCCTTTCACCCTCTGCTCGAACATGTGGAGGCCAATCTCCGAAGCAAATCCCGGACCATCATCTTCCACAATCAGTGTCGCAGCATCCTCGCTTATGCCAAGTTTTATGGAAACGGTGCATGACGCGGGCAAGTGGTTAAGTTCGTTATCAAGAAGGTTTGCGATCACTCGATGCAGAAGAGCGGCGTCTGCCAGTACAGTGATAGTGCCAGAACTGCGCAAATTCATTCGCAGCCCTTTCTCTGACATGCAAGGCTCGTAAAGATCAATCATGACTCGAATCAGTTCATCAAGATCGACTTCTGTGAGCGAAAGCCTAAGTGCGTCAGCTTTCGCTTCAGCAACATCAAGCGAAGTATTTAGGAATTCCGTTAGTCGATCCAGTTCATCGATGGCCGAGACGATTGGCTCACTTTGCTCGACCTTTAAATCGCCCGATAGAACGATCTCCAGCTTTCCACGAATTGCCGTCAACGGGCTACGAAGATCGTGGGCAAGGGATCCAGTGATGGTGTGCAGTTGATGCATCGAGGTTTCTATCCGATCCAGCATGCGGTTGAGCGTTAGCGCCAGGTGCCCTACTTCATCCTTCCGCTTGCTGGTGGGAACCCTGCTGCTCAAATCAGATTGCCCGATCCGGGATGCTGCCTCGGTTATCTCGCGAACATGCCCCAGCATACGTCGGGTGACGAAGAAGACAATTGCCGAACCGAATAACACAATGAGCAGCCAGAGGCAGAAAAAACGAAGGCGGAGACTTTTAAGTACGCGTAATTCATCTCGTTCCGAAAGTCCGAGATAGATGTGGCTCCCATCATCGAGTCGTACCGATGCTACTCGAAATGGGTGACTGAAGCCTTTGACATTCAAGTCGTTAGGAACGTCGGAAATAAACTTGCGTTCGCGAATCGCGGCTAAGTTTGGCATCCCGTCACCGGCACCCACCCAAAGCTTCAGAGTCCCATCGTCGTCGGCCTGGAGAAAGAACACGGAGTCGTTCTCATTGCTGTTGGAGCGGAGTTTGTTTGGCACCTCTCTGCTTGCAAGTTCCGCTACTTCTCTCACGACCCGGCCGTAAAGGCGGTCCTTCGGTGTTCGCCCGGCTACATCACCGAGGACTGCCACCTCCCCCGTGAGCCACGCGTCACTCCTACGCTGAATATCGTTCGCTACGAAGCGATGAAGCATGACAAAAACCAACATCGTTCCAACGGCGAACGCAAGCGTTGCCCAAAGAGAAATACGCCATGCGGCGCTGCGCATGACGGGATTAGCGGTCTTTGAGGACATAGCCAATACCTCGTAAGGTCTTGATCAACGGCTCGCGGCCTTCTGTATCCACCTTGCCGCGCAGGCGGTAGACATGTACATCAACAACATTGGTGTTAGGTTGAATTCGCATCCCCCACACTTCGGACAGAAGCATCGATCGAGTAACAACACGCCCAGCGTGTCGACATAGATACGCCAGAAGCACGAATTCTTGCGGACTTAGATTTAAGACCTCTTCACCGCGAGAAGCTCTACGGCTGATGAAATCCAGCTCTAGGTCCAGTACGCGGAGGCGTGTCGCCTCCTCACCCGTACCAAGATTACGTCGCAAGAGGTTACGCAATCTTGCTAGCAATTCCGCCAGCGCGAAGGGTTTTGTCAGGTAATCGTCACCACCTTGTTCCAGACCTTTGACCCTATCGTCGACCGATCTTCTTGCTGAAAGTATCAATACGGGGCTGCTAATGCCAGAGCGTCGAAGCTGAAGAATCAGGTCAATGCCATCTTGATCCGGAAGTCCAAGGTCGACGATCAGAACGTCATATATCTTTCCAGACGCGAGCTGGATGGCGGATCGCCCATCTTTGGCGGCATCCACCTCGTAACCTGCATCGGCAAGGGGTTGCTCTAGGAAATCCCGAATCTCGGGTTCATCCTCGACCAGCAGAAGTCGCATGAATCATGGTAAGACATTTTGATTCACATTCGCTTGCTCCAGGAGGCTGCAAGATGACGATTTGGTCATCTACGTCTACTCAGCGATGGCGAATCGGGAAAGGCTAGACAAAGGACAGAATAGCCGGAATAACAACTCCTGCAGCAACCGTGAACAGAACGATCGATTTCCGGCCCGCATACTTCCAACTCATTATGAGGTCCGTACATGTCGATGCAGCAAGTGCAAGTGCTGTGGCGGAAAAAATATCTTCATGGGAATCGAGTTGGGTGGCGGTAAAACTTGCGTTGGCTTTCGAGTCTAAGGTTTCGGACCATCCAGCGTGGCCCCCCCAGACTTAGCCGAATTGGGCGGAGCAACCTTTCGTGGAAGAAGATAAAGCGTTCCCTTCTTATGCAATTGTGAGAGATGCACGAGGATGTTGGGAGGTACGGAGGAACTGCCACGAGCGCTCTCGTGCAGACCGAACATCTGTAGACCACCTGTGATCGCGAAAAAGAGAATCGTCGGCGAGAAGAACAATCCAATGTAGCGGTGTATCAGGCGGACAGATTTGAGTGATGCTGCGCATGTCATCCCGGGAGATCGACCTCTCAAAATTTAGTTGCTTGCAGAGCGCCAACTGCCGATCGCGATGAACACTCGAGGTCGTGCATCTTGCCATACTGTTCCGAAACTTAGCACGTGGACCGACGAAATTCAGGGGCACTCCGATGATTGCGTCCCTCTATGAACAAATCGTCATCCTATTCCTGGCCCGCAGAGTGCTATCAAAAGAACAACGGCCTCGTCTCAACGAGTAGCCGTTCTATCGAGAATACGGAGCCTGTTCTCTCAAACAGTCGACTGTCGCCGGATCGTCGTCTTTTCGTGGTTCAGCTTTCCTCAAAATACACGTGACATATAATCCATTCCGGCTGAGGGCCCCTTGTGCATGACTACGGCTTATCTGAACCGCATCGCCACAGCCGTACCAGAGCACGATGTGCATGACACCTTCGTCGTCTTCGCCGAGAAGATGCTCGCCGACCCGCGCTTACGCACGGTTTTCCGCCGGATGGTAAGCCGCGCCGACATCGCGCATCGCTATTCGTTCCTCGATCCGCAGAAAGGTTCCGGCCAATTCTCGCCACATGACGCGAATGAGTTTTATCGGCTAGGTAACTTTCCCAACACGGCGCGTCGTATGGACCTGTTTGAGCAGAGCGCTCCGGTGCTGATGAAGAAGGCCGTGGACCGGCTTGCGCTCAATGAGAAGGAACGCTCCGGAATCACGCATGTGCTGGTGACCTGCTGCACAGGGCTCTATGCGCCTGGGCTGGACTTTGAGATCGTTGATCACCTCGGGCTTTCGGCGGACGTGGAGCGCACGATGGTTGGATTCATGGGATGCTATGCCGCGATCAATGCGCTGAAGCTGGCGCGGCACATTGTGCGCTCAGATCCGAAGGCGGGTGTTCTGATGGTCAACCTGGAGCTGTGTACGCTGCACTTCCAGGAAACG
The DNA here is from genome assembly GCA_963815485.1 of uncultured Acidobacteriaceae bacterium. GTDB lineage: Bacteria > Acidobacteriota > Terriglobia > Terriglobales > Acidobacteriaceae > Edaphobacter. The sequence goes on from CAWFGQ010000001.1 coordinate 618,036, forward strand.
CAGGATCTGGAGCAGGTGCTCTCCTTCCTGGTCTTTGCCGATGGCGCGGCTGCGAGTCTAATTACTGCGCGCGTGCAGGGTTTCGCGCTGGACAGCTTCAAGGCGGTGATGGTGCCGGAGACACGTGGGCTGATTACCTGGAAGATTCGCAATCTCGGATTCGACATGCTGCTCTCCGGGCAGGTGCCGGGAGAGTTGAGCCGCGCGCTGCACGAGGGCGAACTAATGGCGGAGCGCGACAGCATCGACCTGTGGGCGGTGCATCCTGGCGGTCGGTCGGTTCTGGATGCGGTGGAGAAGGGACTGGAACTGCCGACGGATGCGCTGGCAGCGTCGCGCGAAGTGCTATCGTGCTTCGGCAACATGTCGTCGGCAACGGTGATGTTTGTGTTGCAGCGAATAATGCGGCAAGCGCGCCCGGGGCAACGTGGGTGTGCGATGTCGTTTGGGCCGGGGTTAACAGCGGAGACGATGCGCTTCCATGGGGTCTAGTGCACAGATCGACTTCAGTCGGCGGGCCTGTCCGCGTGAGTTGCCGGAGCTGATGGATGGTGACTGTAGTTATGAGGATTTCCGTGACTGCCTGCGCAGTCTGGAAACAGTCAATCGCTGGCTACTTGGCTATCGGCCGACGCTGGCTTGGCTGGAGCGGTTGCCGCATGGATTGCGTGATCCGGTACACATCGTCGATGTGGGAAGTGGCGGCGGCGATCTACTGCGGCAGATTGCAGGCTGGGCACTGAGACGGGGCATCGCTGTGAAGCTAACGGGTATCGACTTGAATCCTTATGCGGCACGTGCAGCAGCCGAGTCCACGCCAAAGGAGCTCGGAATCGAATGGGTGACCGGCGATGCTCTGGAGTATCGACCGAAGAAGCCGGTCGATATCGTCGTGAGCTCGCTGCTGGCACATCATCTGGAGGACGAGGAGATCGTCGCGCTGCTGAGGTGGATGGAAGCGACCGTGCAGGGGGGCTGGTTTATCAATGATTTGGAGCGGGCGGAGTGGAGTAGTCGGATGTTTGGGTGGGTGCGATGGCACTGGCTTGTGCGCCATGATGGGCCTGTGTCCTTCCGGCGGGCCTTCCGGAAGGAGGATTGGATACGCCTGCTGGCTACGGCTGAGCTCGCGCGGGAGGCAGTGACGGTGGAGAAGTGGCGGCCGGGACGGTTGTGCGTGGGGAGGTGGAAGTGAGGTCGGCGATTCTGAAGCGTCTCGTTAGACTAAGAGATATGAAGCCTCTTGCCCCCGGCGCCCTCCTGGCGCCCCTTATCACGTCTAATCATCTGAGAAGCGAATAATGCCACTTCCCACTCTGCTAGCGCCCAGCTCCACCGGCACCAGATTCAAGACTGTTCTCTGGGTCTCGCTTGGTCTCACTGTACTCTTTGTCTTCGTTACCTCAGAGCTGCTCCTCATCACCGACTATCCGATGTACCACGCCTATCGTCTGCAGGTGATTGCCGACCGCCATCTCCTCATCCCGCACACACTCGCCGGAATCTCCGCTCTTTTGATCGGCCCCATCAATTTCTCCTCGCGGATCCGCGAGCGTCACCTCCAACTCCATCGCATCCTCGGTCGCACCTACGTCATCTCCGTGTTTGTTGGTTCCTTTACCGGGATCGCTCTCGCAGCCGGCCGCCCGGGTCTTCCCGGAACCTCCATGCAGGCTGCCGTCTGGATGGTCTGCACCACCGCCGCCTTCATCACCGCGCGCAACCGCCAAATCACACAGCATCGCCAATGGATGGCGCGCTCCTATGCTGTTACCTTTACCTTCGTCTCTAGCCGCGTGCTCAATCTCTGGCCGCGTTACTGGAGTCACCTGGGCGACGTCTTATCCGCCGTCGGCGTAATTGCCTTCACACTCGCCTCGCTGCTGATCGTCGATCTCGGCCTCAACTGGTGCGAGCTCACCACCCGTCGTGACTGATTGTCGCCTAGGAGACCATCAGATTTTCAGGGCATCTACATAAACTCAGACGATTCACATCTCGCCCTTGTGATGTGGATTTGCAAAATGTCTTATTTCCCGAAGCTGGTCCCCACCAGGTCCGAGCTGACTACAGGTCCGTAACCACCGAACTGTCCCACAATTACCGCCACCGCAGGCTCCTCACCCTCCAGTACCCACACCATCACATCTTTCGGCTGAAGACCGATCAGCCGCGCAATCAGCCCCACGATGCCGCCCAAGTCCGGATGAATGCGAAACACTGTCGCCTTGAGGGTCTGTCCTGCCAAGTGAACCGTCTGCTCGTCCTCCGGCGAGATCAGGAGCCGAATCAACCGCCCGCCGCCGACTGGTGCCAGCATCCCCACCCGAAACGGCGTCGTATTGTGCGGCACATTCAGCAGCAATGTCCCAACGAAGCCATTCGCCAGGTCATCCGGCAGGTCCATGTGCTTGCTCTCGACGTGTATCTTGGCATTCTTGTCTATTGTGCGGCTGGTCACCATGCCGGCAGCGGCTTCTACCGTAAAGTCGATGGGCTTTGTAAAGAATGGCCCTTTCTGTAGGTGATGATTGCGCACTAACCGGAACGTACCCTGCTGTGTGTACGTCGTCGCCTCATCATCAATCGATCCGTCAACAAAGTGATAGGTCAGGCGCATCGTTACTTCATCGCCCTGCACAACCTGCGAAAACTCACCGCTGGCAAGGGTTTTTCCATCCTCGGAGCGGGTCACCATAAATCGGTGCATTGGCCGTTGAATATGTCTCACTGAAATCGGTTCAGCCGCAGCGGCGATCCACAAAGTCATCGCGCAAAGAGCCGCTATTAGGAAACCGTTTCTCCTCAATCGAATACCCCGTTCTAACATCTTAGACGCCTCCATCCAGGCAGCACTCCCAGCTCCAAAATGACGATTTGTACAGAATGACGTGCCGAACTGCTTTCTGGACGTCTACTAGAACTATGGAGTCCTCTACAAAATTGATTGAATATACATCGAGTTCGGAGGGAATGCTTTGCAAGACGAAGTACTGATCGTCGGTGGTGGAGTGGCAGGCTGTGCGGTTTCGATCGCGCTCGCCCGAAAGGGACGAAGCGTCACCCTGATCGAACGCGAGCCATCACCGCGCCATAAAGTATGCGGAGAGTTTCTAAGCGGAGAGGCTCTTGAGGACCTTCATGCACTTGGCATCGACGTGGCTGCGCTTGGTGCGGTGCCGATCGACTACGTTCGCCTCGCCGCGGCTAGGCGGGCCGCGGAGGCTCCGTTACCTTTTCACGCTGCCTCACTCACGCGCAAAGCGCTGGATACAGCGCTCATCGCCGAGGCCATCGCGGCGGGAGTTAGCGTCGAGCGTGGTCGCGGTGTGCAGTCGCTCAGTCGCACGACCACCAACCTCTGGCAGGCTACGCTCGACGACGGTACCAGTTATGAAGCTCCAACGGCCTTTCTCGCTACGGGCAAGCACGATCTGCGCGGCCATGGTCGCCCGAAGGACCCTCACCAATGGGTCGCCTTCAAGATGTATTACCGACTGTCTGCCGCCCAGACAGCTGAGTTGGCGGACGCCTCCGAGTTGACGCTCTATTCCGGAGGCTATGGTGGTATCCAACCGGTGGAAGACGGCATTACGAATTTCTGTTGTGTGGTGCAACGGCGGTATTTTGCAGGTGCGGGTCTTCGCTGGGAGGGCCTCCTTGCGAAGATGCAGCAGGATTGTCCCCACCTCGAGATGCGGCTTGACGGTGCGCAGCCGCTGCTCGGCAAACCAATCACCATCGCACATATCCCGTACGGCTACATCCGCCGCGCAACCGAGGATGGGCTCTACTGTATCGGCGATCAGGCAGCCGTCATCCCCTCGTTCACCGGCGATGGCATATCCATCGCCCTACATACTGCCCGCCGCGCCGCCGCTGCCTACCTTGCCGCAGAGCCTGCGCCGGTCTTTCAGCCAAAACTGCGCTCCGCAATGCTGCCACAGATGCGTCTTGCCGAGGTCGCCGCCGACGGCTTGAACAACGCACTCTCGCGCGCTGTACTGCCGTTCTGCCTCCTGGTCTGGCCCGGCGCGATGCGCCTAACGGCTAGACTCACGCGTGTCACCCAGCCTGCCGCTGTTGCTCCACGGGCGTTCGCAAACTGAATCAAGCTTCACTCGAATCAACTCTCGGTAGTCAAGACCTTGCAGCGGAGATGCAATGAAGTCCTTCGCAGTCTTTGTTCTCGCAGTCACACTCTCTCAAACCGCACTCGCCCAGCATCAGACTTTCGCCGTTAATCCCGATGCCAGCGAGGTCAAGATGAAGCTCAACACGACCCACGAGGTCGTGAACGGCACTTTCCTCGTACAGTCTGGATCAATCGATTTCGACCGAACCGCCTCCCATATATCGGGGATAGTCATCGTCGCAGCAGGCAGCGGCAAGACGGGAAACGATAGCCGTGATAAGAAGATGAACAAAGACATTCTCAAGGTGGACCAGTTCGCCACCGTCACTTTCGCGCCTAAAACGTACAACGGAATGATTGCTGCTTCAGGCGACTCGACAATTCAGGTGAGCGGAGTGTTCACGCTGCTCGGCACTGCTCATGATCTAACGATTCCGATGCAGATACACATCGATGGCTCGAAGGCAACGGCAAAGGGGCAATTTGTGGTTCCCTATCTACGGTGGGGCCTCAAGAACCCAAGCTTCTTGATCTGGAAGGCTGAGAATGAAGTTGCGATTGATCTCAATCTCGTCGGCCAGATCTCAAACTAAGGAGATTCTCGCCAAAAATGAATATGCGTGCGATTGCATTGGCCACTCTTTGTCTCATCTCAATGCCGGTGCTGGCTTTTGCGCAAACCGACGAGATCCAGGTCTACGACGGAGAGATTGCGCCGCCGGGAATATTCAATCTGATGATCCACAACAACTTCACGGCCAAGGGACGGACGGTGCCCGACTACCCTGGGGCGATCATCGCCAATCATTCGTATCAGGTCACTGCCGAATGGGCGTACGGCGTTACGCCGTGGTTCGAGCAAGGACTTTATATGCCCGTAAGCTCGCCCTATTCTTCGAACTATGGTTCGACGATCAACGGCTTCAAGATTCGCGAACTATTCGCGCGACCCAACGCTCACGATCGCAAGTTTTTCTATGCGGCCAATTTTGAGTTCAGCGTCAATCACAGCTACTGGGAGTCCAGGACAATTACCTCCGAAATCAGGCCGATCGTGGGGCTGCACTTGCACCCATGGGATTTCATCTACAACCCGATTCTCGACACGGACTATACCGGGGGACTTGGAAACCTGCAGTACAACCCCTCGGGGAGAGTGGCGTATAACTTCAACAACAGGTGGGCCGTTGCCGCGGAAGAGTATGACGGTTTCGGCCCGCTGCACGGGTTCTTGCCACTTTCGAAGCAATTTCACGAGGTCTGGGTAACTACGGATTACTCAGGCAGCAAGTTTCTCGGGTTGAACATTGAGACCGGCGTCGGGTACGGGTTGACTGCGGCTTCGGACAAATGGACGGTTAAGTTGATGCTGTCACGCAACCTCAATGTCCGTCCGTGGCACCCTGAATAGGAAAAGCCCCAAGACGTGGGCAGTTTGTCTTGAAAAGGATAATTCCGAGAATCCTATGTCCGGCATGGAGAATAGCATGGCAGCTTCCGACAACAAAACATCCTCGATGCTTTGGAGGCGACCTGGCACGCGGAAATGGAGGGCTTCCACGCCTATACCGCTCTCTCTAATAGTGAAGCGGACCCGCATCGTCGGAATGCGCTGCGAGGTCTTGCGATGGCTGAGAACCATCATGCCCATCTTTGAGTTTTTCATTGATTCACCCTTCGATCGGTGGCGTAGATATTCGCTTAAGTTGAGTTTCGAATTGAATTCCACTGATCGAGAGCTCGTCGACCCTGATAGATGAGGGCGCAGCAGCAACCCGCAGCGCATTCCGTAATCGAGCGTAAACGATATAAATTTCGCATAGTGCCGTCCCCGCTGCAAGAAAAGTCGTTGGGCATTGAAATAAAGAGGATGCACACTGTACCCGAATTCCGTGCCTAAACTTAAACAATTACGAGGAAGACCCCCAGAAATAGCGCGTCTAAGTGTTCATTAAGGTAAATATATTGAACCAGATAGCGTAATTTTAGAATGGTGCCCGGAGGGGGACTTGAACCCCCACGACCTGATAAGGGTCTGCGGATTTTAAGTCCGCTGTGTCTGCCGATTTCACCATCCGGGCGTATAGGGCGAGCCGATCCGCTCACCCGCTCTATGTTAACCCATCCGGCATGTACAACTTTTGGGAAGGAACCTCCGCGGCAATTCTTGCGTAATCTAGAAAAAGTCAGATTGGTATCCCCGGGGTCGGTTCCGCCATGCCGTTTCGCGAAATCCTCAAACAAACGCTTTCGGCGCTCTGGGAAACGAAGCTTCGCAGCTTTCTGACTATGTTCGGAATCGTTTGGGGAATCACTTCGGTGATTCTTTTGGTAGGGCTCGGTATCGGCTTCAATGCAGACCAGAAACAACGTCTCCGCAGCATCGGCACTGATATCGCTATCCTCTTCGGTGGAAAAACCGGAGCGCAAGCCGGAGGATATGCTGCTGGCCGCGATATCCGGCTCACCATTGACGACGCCATCGCCATCCAGCAACAAGCCTCTCTGGTCAAAACCGTCAGTCCTGAGCTTCGCCGCACGGTCTCCGAAGTAAGCCAATGGAACTCTGCCAGCCGGGCCGTTCGCGGCGTCTGGCCCGAATATCAACGTTTTCGCTCTCTCGCCGTCGAGCAGGGTCGCCTCATGTCCCAACAGGATGAAAAAGACGGCGCTCGTGTAATTCTGCTCGGAGCCGAAGCCAACCGCCAGCTCTTTCCAGGCAAGGAAGTCATCGGCCAGCCTCTCATGGTCAATGGCTATCAATACACCGTCATCGGCGTGCTCGAGAAGAAGAAACAAAACGGCAGTTACGGAAGCGGCCCCGACAACACCCAGCTCTTCACTCCGTACGCCGCGATGGCACGTGACTTCCCCCCACCGGAGAGGCCCGGGGTCGTCCGCGGTTTCGTCAACAACATCGTCATTGAACCCGTCTCTCCTGACCTCCATGAAAAAGCCGTAAACCAGGTCAAGAAAATCATCGCGGAACGTCATCACTATGACCCCAACGACAAGGAAGCTCTCTGGATCTGGGACACACTCGACGGATCGAAATTCACCGAACGCATCTTCAGCGTGATGACGCTCTTCTTCGGAGCGGTCGCCCTCCTGACTCTCGCGCTCGGCGGCATCGGCGTCATGAACATCATGCTCGTCGCCGTCACCGAACGCACACGCGAAATCGGAGTTCGCAAAGCCCTGGGAGCAACCGCCGTAGACATCAAACGCCAGTTCCTCGCCGAGTCGGCAATCATTACTCTAGTCAGCGGAATCACTGGCCTCACACTAGGAGTAGGCATCTGCCTGCTGCTACAGCTCGCACCATTACCCGACTTCATTCCGCACCCTGTCATCTCACCAATAGCGATCACGGCATCACTTACCACTCTGACTGCCATCACCATCTTCGCAGGAATGTACCCAGCCCTTCGCGCCGCAGATCTTAGCCCCATCGAATGCTTGAGAGCCGATTAACCCATGAGCCTGAGTGAAATCATCCACCAAAGCATTGACTCGCTCCTGCGCAATCGCCTCCGCTCCGGCCTCACCATGCTCGGCATCATTTGGGGATTGGTAACAGTCGTCCTGCTGCTCAGCTATGGTAAAAGTCTCGGCGAGGGCGTACTCAACGGCTTTCTTGGCCTCGGCGACAACGTCATCATGGTCTGGGGTGGCCAGACCAGCATGCAGGCCGGAGGCGAGCGATCCGGAAAACGCATCAGGTTTCTTGATGGAGACACCGAAGCCGTCCGCGATGAGGTCCCCTTCCTGAAAGCGGTGAGCTCCGAAACCGACGATGGCTTTAGCTTTAAATACGGCGCCAAGGTCGTAAACATTCAGAGCAAGGCCATTGATTTTCCCTATGGCAGCATGAGGAAGTTAGATGTCGAGCAGGGCCGCTACTTTGAGCCGGCCGATTTCGCCGATCATCGTCAGGTCGTCATCTTCGGACCCCACGCCGCCAAAAAACTCTTCAACGGCTACCCTCCGGTAGGAGAATCGGTTGAAATCGAAGGACACGTCTTTCAGGTCATCGGCGTCCTCAGAACCAAGATCCAGGACTCATCCAACAACGGCCCGGACAACGAAAACGCATTCGTCCCCTTCGACATGATGCGTCTTCTCCGTGACCAGCGCAATCCCGACAGCATCGTCTTCCAACCAAGCGCTCCGGAACTCCACATCAAAGCGCTCGAAGCCGTGCGCACCGTCCTCGCAGGTCGTCACCACTTCGATCCCAAAGACGACAAAGCCGTTCCCAGTTGGGACACGGTCGCCGACTCCGCCGAAATCATGCAGTTCAGCACTGCACTCGATCTTCTCCTCGGGATCATCGGAGCAATGACCCTTGGCGTCGGCGGTGTGGGCGTCATGAATATCATGCTCGTCTCGGTAACGGAACGCACCCGCGAGATCGGTCTCCTCAAAGCTCTCGGCGCGAAACGCAAAGACATCCTCAAACAATTTCTGCTCGAGAGCCTGACTCTCACGTTTCTCGCCGGCGCAATCGGCATGGTCGTCGCAATCCTCGTCGCCTACCTCATCCCCCCGATGCCGCTCTATTCAGATATCTACAAAACCGCAAACCATGAGGGCGACATCCTCCTTCGCGCCTCCCCGGCCATCATGCTGGTCTCATTCGGAATTCTCGCCGTCGTAGGCATCATCTCCGGACTCCTGCCAGCGGTTCGCGCCTCCCGCATGGATCCAGTCGAAGCCCTTCGTCACGAATAATCCCTTCAAAACGGAAGCTCCTGAAGATCCGGCTCAACCCACATGCGTCGCGCCTGTACCGAAAACAACCGCGACCGAGTCCAGTAATCCATCAACCAGTCAGGATCGCCGACGCGAGAACGCATCAGCGCGTTGCAGATCGAAAAAAGAGGCTTCTCTGAACCACCTTCGCAAAGAAAAGCCCGTGCCGCCCGTATCGACGCCTGCGTAATCGTCTCGTGATAACCACTGGTATCGGTATTGGCTCCGCCCGTAGCTTCGTTGTAGCCGCGGATAAACCCAGGCATCTCGCGCTCCGGCTCAATCTCTGGGCGGCACCTCAGAAGCCATAATGTCGCCGCAAAGTGCGCAGTATGAGTCCACATTGTCTTCGGCAGCGTCCTGTCAAGCAATCCTTCTCCAATGAAGGCGACTTCTTCATCGGAAACAAATGGCACAAACGTTCTCATAGCATTTCCTATCCTTACGATTTTGGGCAATAAAAAAACCGCCAGCGTGGGCGGTTTATTGCGTCGTGCTTATCTACAAAAGCTAAATCCGAATCAGCTTCCAGTCATCGCCGAACGCACACAACAAGCCGCCAGTACCAATTGGCATTGTTGCTGCATCCTTCCTGAACGGTGGAAAGTCATAACCAATCATAGCTTCCTCCCGATCATAGGGCAAAAAACTTCGCGCTGGCCTCCCGGGAACTACGTCCGCCACAATCGACTCAGTTTGCCATCCGATAACGAATCGTCTGATCCTCAAGAAAATACTCAGCCGAGCATGTATCGGCCCCGCAGATCATAGCCTCCAGCCCGGCGCACTGTTGTCTTGTAATTAATCCCAGCGAACCGCAGGACGGGCATGCAAGTACAGCCCAGAAGGGATTCTCCGCCTTACCGAGCTCACCAGCCTGTTCCAGGAGAAAGATCGTACCCGGCTCCATCTGCTCCGGGATCCACACTTCCAGAAGGTTCAACTCCGCTACCATGCTCGCCTCTTCATCCCCAACGGTTGTCTTCGTTCTGACTGGCGTTCCTAAACCGATTGCTGCCTTTAGGCTATGAAGGAGACCTCCTCGAAGAGTTGGCGCTCAAAAAGAGAGTGCACTACTTCTGGTGCAAAGAATAATGGATTTTCCGTCCCTGTCAATCCCGCATTCGCAAAAAAAAGACGCTGCGTTGATTCCTTCTTAAGGAGTGCCGTACAAAGCGTGATAGATCTCCCGGTTACGAAGAATCGCTTCTACATAATCCCGGGTCTCGGTATATGGAATCGATTCAACAAACTCGGCGATGTCCCGGTAACTTCCCACTGACATCCACTGGCGCACCGGCACGTCCCCTGCGTTATACGCAGCCAAAGCGTACTCCTGTTGTCCGCCAAACCGGTCCAGCACCAGTCGAAGATTCGTAGTCCCCAGTTGAAGATTCAGCGTAGGGTTAAGCAGCGAATTCGTACTGAAACCCTTCACGCCATCCTTCCTGGCCATCGACTTGCCAACTGACGGTAGAAGTTGCATGAGTCCCCACGCATTGGCATGGCTCACAACACCAGGATTAAACTCCGACTCCTGCCGAATCAACGAAGCCACCAGATACGGATCCAGCCCATTCTTCTGCGAGTTCGCAACCAGATCGCCCCAATATGGTTGCGGAAACAGCACCTTCCAATAAACCATCGGCACCTGATCCAGCGGCATTGCGAAAAATGAAATCCCGCTATGCTTCATTGCCTGCAACGCCCGCGTAGTCTCGCCATAGGAATTGAAAATCTCCGCCTGCGCCAGCGCTCCCCATTCATTCGCAGTTGGACTCGCTTGAATCTCAGGCCCGATGTACTCGTTCAATGCAGCATTCGCCAACAGCCTCGCTTTGATCAAATGGGGTTCATTCTCCGGTAGCTCCCCGCTAAGGAAAGGAACCGCTGGCTTTGGCACAGCTCCAAGAACAGCCGCAGGTGCAACTATCGCCGTCTGTCCCTTCAGTACATTCAGCCTCTGACGTGCTAGTAACGCGTAATAGTAGTTGGGATACGATGAGTTGAGCGCGCGATAATAGTTCGCCGCTTGCGCAAAATTATGCTCTTCCTCGTAGAGCCGCGCCCGCCAGTAAATTGCACTCGAAACCTCAATCCCGCCTGCGTAAGTCTGTATCTGTTCATCCATCAACCGCTCAGCTTCAGAGTTGTTGCGCAGCCGGTAGTTCATCCACGCCGCTCGCCAGTGTGCAGAAGGCGCATACGTACTCTTCGGAAACATCTGAACCAGTAGCAAGTAGTGATAGATCGCCTGCTTCGCGTCGTGCTTCAGCAGGTACATATTCCCGCCCGAATAGAGTGCCTCCTCCAGCCATCGGCTTAAGGGAAACCGCTGTACCAGCTGCGCAATCAACCCAGCATGCGTCGCCTCGTCACGTTCACCGCGCGAGAGCTCGGCCAGCAGATATAACTTCAGCGCCGCGCTGTCATCCGCCGTGTTCGGAAGCCTTTCAATCTCTCTGCGGCTCAAATGCTTCATTCGCATATCGCAGGCCGCTGCGTAAATCAGCAAGGCATCATGATCGGCCTGACTCAAACCACTGTCGCGCTCAATCGAGTGATACTCCTCGCCCGCCTCTGCGTAGCGCTTTGCATTGAAGAGTTGATCGGCATGAACCTTGCGTTCCTCAGCGCTCGGCAGCATGTTCATCGCCTGCAACTGCGACCGCGCCTGTCCCGCCTCGAAACTCAACGGAAGATTGATATACACGCTCTTGAACGCCGCCGCTGCATGCGTCGTATCGCCCGACATTTGATAGGCCCGCCCCAGTGCATATCGAAAGTCCGCATGGTTCCCTTTTGCCGAATCCGCCAGAGGCAACAGAACTCGCAGCGCTCCCTGCGCATCATTCTGTTGTAGATAGGCATTGGCTAAAAGCACCGGAGCATTAGCCGTGAAGATGCTCTCCGGATGCCGCTCACCAAACCGGTCGAGCAATGCATATGCATCGGCCCCATGCCCTGCCTGCACGGATGCCTGCGCTCCAAGATAGTCAGCATAGTCATCAAGCGCAGTCCCACTCGCATTCGCCCGCCGAAAGATACCAGCCGCATCCACATAACGGTGATCAAGCATGTAAGCATGGCCCAATGCGAGATAAGCCGCAGCCGCACCCTCACCGGGATGCGCGCGCGCATAGCCCTCAACGCCGCTATACGCTGCAGCCGAACGCGTCACAGCCAGCTGCTGCGCCATCGGACGCAACTGCTCCGAAGCCTTGAACGCGCTGGTCAGCCGAATAGTCTGAGCCGTCGGCTTCCGCGAGGCAGCAGATCTGGAATGGCTCTTGCTTCCCGAACTCTTTCCCTTCGTAGTTTTGCTGGCACCGGAACTCTTGCTGGCACCCGCCTTGCTTGTGCTTCCACTCTTGCTGTTAGCTGCCTTGCTTGAGGACGGCTTAGGGGACGATTTCTTCGTCTGCTCGGTTGCAGTCGAGGCCTGCAGTGCCCTCGCGTCCAACGTCCCGGAAAAAAGCAACGTCCCACCCAACAGAGCACTAGTAACCGCACTCCGAAACTTACCCGGAGCCACCGTCATCGCTTCGATCGCCCTCTGACCCACATATCCACTCTAAGCCGCTTCGGCAAGCGCGTCAGCCGTCGTTGGTCTCTAACCCGAACCACAACAGATACACACAAAGAACCCTCGCTCGCCAAAGCCCTTATTTCAGAAATTTTTGCCCAATGATTCACGCCCGATCGCAGCATTTCCCATCGAGGGAAAAGATTTAGCCAACGACCCTACTCGAAATGTGCAAATATTTTCACTTCAAAGGCCATAATCTGCAAAATTTCGCGTATATGCATGAAAATGCATCGATTCCGGTTCTGGCCGCCCGTTTGCTTCAACACAAGCAATACCTACTCAGATTCATACATCCCAGGAGCTTCGAATGCGCCCCTCAGTGCTAGCCATTGCCTCACTTCTTGCCGCCGGAACCACCTCTCTCTTCGCCGCTTCATTCACCCCTTACTCCAACAGCGGCCACCCCATCACATCCTCCAGCCCGATCACTTATAACGGAGCAAACGGCGGAGGAATCGTCGCCTATTTCTACTCGGTCAGTGCCGCCGACACCGACACCATCTCTGTCTTCGACGCCACGCAGGGAATCTTCCTTTCCCCTCAGGGAGCATTCAACAACCAGTCCCCCAGCACTCCCGGCTCGACGGTCACCTTTGACAGTCCTTCACTGCATAACGGCGACACCCTCTATTTCGACCTTTACAACACATCCTTCCCTGGTGATACCTTCTCCTCAAACACAGCCACCAGCCCAGACCACGACAACCACGCCTACATCACTCCATTCAACGGAACCATCGGCTCCTACGGCACCATCGTTGGCACCTATGTCGGCATGGAAGACCTTCCCAGCGGTCAGTCAGACTGGGACTACAACGACGACACCTTTGTCTTCACCACCGTCAACAGCAGAACAATCGCTCCCACGCCCGAACCCGGCACCTTCGCGCTGCTCGGAACCGGCCTCATCGGCGCTGCTGGCGCACTTCGCCGCAAGTTCTCTCGTTAACAACGTTGCCAGTGCCGGAGACGCGCTAAATCCAGGTAGCGCGGCCTCCGGCGATTCGGCCCACTCAGCCGGATCAACCAACCTCAAACCCGCCTTTGCTCTCCTCCCCCGCGGCATTTACACTGGATGCGTACTGGTTTACCGCCCATCAGTTCGGGCGATTTGTCCAGTGTGCGTTTTTCGCACCTTTTACTAATGCCGGCCATCCAATCCCCAGCGACGGAAGAGATCCACCCTGACGTAGCACTCGTAGAGCGTGCAAAGGCAGGGGATACGGCTGCTTTCGAGCAGCTCGTCCGGCAGTACGAGCGCCAGATCTTCCGGGTAGCGCAGCATATAACTCAAAACCGTGAAGACGCCGAAGACATCACGCAGGACGCATTCCTCAAGGCTTACGAGAAGCTGGACCAGTTCCAGGGAAACTCCAAGTTCTCTACCTGGCTCGTCCGCATCGCCGTCAATGAAAGCCTCATGCGCCTCCGCAAGCGCAAGACCAGCAAAACCGTCTCCATGGACGAGGATGTCCACACTGAAGAGGGCTCTATCCCTCGTGACTTCGCCGAGTGGCGCCCCAATCCCGAGCAGGAATACAACCAGGCTGAGCTCGCAGACATTCTCCGCAAGACCATCCAGGGTCTTCCCCCAGGTTTTCGCAGCGTCTTTACGCTTCGCGATGTTGAAAATCTCTCTACCGAAGAGACAGCGGAGGCACTTGGCTTGAGCGTACCTGCCGTCAAATCCCGTCTTCTCCGCGCGCGCCTCCAACTACGCGAACGACTCAGCCGTTACTTCCGCAAGAAGCAGGAGGGCCAGCCTGCATGAACTGCACCGATCTTTTGAGCCATCTCTCCGACTACTTCGACGACAAACTCAGTACTCGTCTGCTCGAAGAAATCCGCATCCATACCGAAGGCTGCCAACACTGCCGCGTTGTCCTCAACACCACCGAACAGACGATCCATGTCTACAAGGGAAATGAGATTTACGAGGTCTCCGACGAGTTGCGTGAGCGTCTCCACACCGCCATCATGGCGAAGTGTCTCACCATTAAGAAGTAATTCTCACCTTAACAGATCCGCACAAACATCTTAGGTATTTGGGCAGCTTTAGATCCGCCCCGCCGACCGCAATGCCCCAATCTCCTCATCCGTAAACACCCGCGACCGGATAAGAAACCGCACACCCTCGCCATTCTCCAGCGAAAACATTCCCCCCCGCCCCGGCACCACATCCAGAATCAACTGCGTGTGCTTCCAATACTCAAATTGACTCCTGCTCATATAAAACGGCGTCTCGCCCAGTACCGCCATCAACACATCGTTATCCCCCACTAAAAACTCTCCCCTGGGGTAACACATAGGGGAGCTGCCGTCACAGCAGCCTCCCGACTGATGAAACATCAGCTCCCCATGTTTTTCCTCAAGCCTGCTCATCAACTCCTCAGCAGCAGGCGTCGTCAATACTTGTTCTGGCACAGCAACCATTAGCCCCTCATTTAGAAGAACCCCAGCGCACTCGGACTGTAGCTCACCAGCTGATTCTTCGTCTGCTGATAATGATCCAGCATCATCTTGTGATTTTCGCGTCCAACGCCTGACTGCTTATAACCGCCAAACGCCGCATGTGCAGGATAAAGGTGATAGCAGTTAGTCCAGACACGTCCAGCCTGAATCGCCCGCCCAAAGTGATACGCGCGATTCAGATCCCGTGTCCACAGCCCGGCGCCCAACCCATACAGCGTATCGTTCGCCAGTTCTAGCGCCTCGTCCTCATCATGGAAGGTCGTCACCGAAACCACCGGTCCGAAGATCTCCTCCTGGAAGATCCTCATCTTGTTATGGCCCTTGAAGACCGTCGGCTCAATATAAAAACCTTCAGCAAGATCGCCGGTCTGATTCGAACGCTTTCCGCCGATCAGCACTTCCGCGCCCTCCTGCTTGCCGACGTCGAAGTACGACAAAATTTTCTCCATCTGTTCCGTCGAGGCCTGCGCCCCGATCATCGTCGTCTTGTCCAGCGGATTGCCCTGCTTAATATCTTTCACGCGCTTCAGGGCACGCTCCATAAATTGGTCGTAGAGCGTGTCCTGAATCAGTGCGCGTGACGGGCAGGTGCAAACCTCGCCCTGATTGAGCGCAAACATCGTGAAGCCTTCCAATGCCTTGTCGAAAAACGCATCATCAGCGGCCGCCACATCCTTGAAGAAAATATTCGGCGACTTACCCCCGAGTTCCAGAGTCACAGGAATCAGGTTCTGCGCTGCGTACTGCATAATCAGCCGTCCCGTCGTCGTCTCTCCCGTAAACGCAATCTTCGCGATCCTCGGGCTCGAAGCCAGCGGTTTGCCCGCCTCCAGACCAAAGCCATTCACGATATTCAGGACACCCGGAGGCAGCAGATCCTGAATCAATTCCATCAGTACGAGAATTGACATCGGCGTCTGTTCCGCCGGCTTCAGCACCACGCAATTCCCTGCCGCCAGTGCCGGCGCCAACTTCCACGTCGCCATCAGAATCGGGAAATTCCACGGAATAATCTGCCCAACAACGCCCAACGGCTCATGGTAGTGATACGCAATCGTGTTCGCATCGATTTCGCAGATCGACCCCTCCTGCGCCCGAATCACCCCTGCAAAATACCGGAAATGGTCGATCGCCAGCGGCATATCAGCCGCCATCGTCTCGCGAATCGGCTTGCCGTTGTCCCACGTCTCCACCGTCGCCAGCATCTCCAGGTTGTCTTCAATGCGCTGCGCAATCTTCTCGAGAATCCGCCCGCGCTCCGTCGTCGAAGTCTTGCCCCACATCTTCTTAGCCGCGTGAGCCGCGTCCAGAGCCCGGTCGACATCCGCAGCATTGGACCGCGCAATCTCGCAGATCACCTGACCCGTCACAGGCGTAACATTCTCAAAATATTGCCCCGACAGCGGAGCCACCCACTCGCCCCCGATAAAGTTGTCATACCGTTTCCGAAGTTGAACCGGAAACCCATAGCTCCCCGGTTGAATCGCCGACATCGTAGCCATAATCTTCACCCCTCGCAGATCGATACCTTCACAGCGCTCGAAATTGTAGTCCACTGGGACAAATCCTGTCACAGCCCAAACTTCACTTCGTTATGTCCCTGCCTGCGGCATCTTATGAAACTTTGCGGAACCTTGACATCAAATTTCGGCACTTTGCATCCAAAACACAGCCGCCAATGCACCGCATAAAATCAAAGGAGCAGGAAAAATGAGCACGCAGCTACCGCAGAACTTAGTACCGCCATTCACTCATGAGACCGCTGCCGCGAAGGTACGAAAGGCAGAGGACAATTGGAACTCTCGAGATCCGGAAAAAGTCGCGCTCGGTTACACAGTGGATAGCAAGTGGCGCAATCGTGCGGAATTCGTCAATGGGCGCGAAGAGATCGTCAAATTCCTTACCAGAAAATGGCGCCGCGAGCTCGATTATCGTTTGATCAAAGAGTTGTGGGCCTTCGACGGAGCCCGCATCGCCGTCCGCTTCGCCTACGAGTGCCACGACGACTCTGGAAACTGGTTTCGCTCCTACGGAAATGAGAACTGGGAATTCGACGAAAACGGCGTTATGCATCATCGCTACGCCTGCATCAATGATCTGCCCATCAAAGAATCGGAGCGCAAGTTTCACTGGCCCCTTGGCCGCCGCCCCGATGACCACCCCGGACTCTCCGAACTGGGACTGTAACAATCAATAGAAAGGAACGTGGATCATCTTAAGGCAAGTGGCCACCGCGACCTCAACGAAGTCATCCCTCAAGGCGGTAGGCCGCCATTCGCGCCCCTTGGAGCGTTGGCATCTTCTCTCGCTCGACGCCCCAACTATCGCCGCTCTTTGGACATGGTTTATCGCCTCGGCAAACCACATCCAGCTTCCGTTCGCTTCCATTCTATTCATGGCGGTCACCGTCTGGATGCTTTACGTCGCCGACCGTCTCATGGACTCCAGGTTTCTTAGCTTTGATCCAACCAAAAATCTGGACCTCGAAGCTCGCCACTACTTTCACTATCGCCATCGGTCAGCATTTCTGTCGGCAATCATCGTGGCCGCAATCGCTCTCGCAGCGCTTCTTCCCCATCTTGAAACCAAAGCCCTTCACCTCTATCTTGTCCTCGGCAGCCTGATCATCGGCTACTTCATCGTTATCCACACCACCCGAAGCGCTCATCGCCTACCCAAAGAAATCGTCGTCGGTATTTTCTTCGCCGCGGCAACCTTTATTCCTACGATCACCCGACGCCCCAACCTCCGTCTTCCCCTGTTTCCCTTTGCCCTCCTCTTCGCTATTCTCTGCAGCCTCAACTGCCTCTTCATCTACGTTTGGGAACACGACGATTCCCTTAACAGCAATCCACCTCACAGAATCACGAGTCTGGCGTTGCGATATCTGCCATCACTCGCGGTACTGCTTACCCTTTCCGGTGCTGCAATGGCTCTGTTCGGCCAGCGAGCCCCGTGGCCGATCCCCTATGCAATAGCCCTCTCAGCCGCGCTCCTTCTCCTTCTGCATAATCACCGCTTCGCAATCGCTCCCGTCACCCTCCGCGCGTCAGCAGACTTGGCGCTGACCACTCCACTCCTTCTGTTCTTTTTCCTCCACCAGTGAAGCGTAACCAGCCTGACTTTGACCTCATCGCCCGTCCCTACCACTGGCTCGAATATCTCACCTTCGGTCGCTCTCTCGAAAACTGCCGCAACCACTTTCTTCCGCAGCTTATCGATTGCCGACGCGCTCTGGTCCTGGGTGATGGAGACGGTCGCTTCCTCGCGCAACTCCTCAAGAACAACCCACACCTCTACGCCGATGCAGTCGACAGCAGCAGCACCATGCTTCAACTCCTTCACCAGCGTTGCGAGGCGGCAACTCCCAATGTCAAAGCCCGTCTCCAAACTCATCACTGCAACGCCCTTACCATCCCCCTCCATGACTCTTACGACCTCATCATCACGCACTTCTTCCTTGACTGTTTCTCACAAGCCGAGCTAAGCGCACTCATCCATCGCATCGCAAAACATACCCGTCCCGGAACCCTCTGGCTCCTCTCTGACTTCCGCATCTCTACCGGTGCTATGCAATTCCCTGCAAAGATCCTCGTCCGAGGTCTCTACTTCGCCTTCCGTCTGTTAGCGGGCGTCCGCACCACGCATCTTCCCGACCACGTAACTCCCCTCGCCCAATCCGGCTTCGCCCGAATCTCTCACCAGCATCGACTCGCTGGCATCCTTACCACCGAACTTTGGCAACTCTAGCCACCCCGCAGCCTCTTCCACCATCAAAACCCGAAGCAACTTACAATCCCTCTATGCTGCGATTCCACCCTCTTGCCGCCGCTACCGCAATCCTTGCTTCCATCGCCGCGCAATCGCAAACCAGCATCGCCACCAACTCCCCCGGCGGTCAGCCCCTCTCCACACGCATAGTCGCCTACACGATTGACGCCCGCCTCGACACCGATAAAAAGTCCCTCGACGCTATCGAAACCATCACCTACAAAAACCTCACCGGCCAACCTCTCACCGCCATCCCCTTTCACCTCTACCTCAACGCCTTCCGCCCCGAATCCACCTTCACCCGCGAAACCCATTTCGACGGTGGCGTTCGCGACGATGAAACCGACAACGAATATCCGCCAGAAAAACTTGGCAGTATCACCATCTCCCACATCGACGCCGACGGATATGGCGACCTCACCTCTGCAATGCATTTCATCGCCCCCGACGACGGCAACGCACAAGACCACACCGTAACCGAGATCACCCTTCCACATCCACTCGCCCCCAACGACTCCATCACCTTCCATCTCGCCTTCCACGACCAGTTCCCGATTTCTATCGCGCGCAACGGTTACAAGCGCGACTTCATCATGGGCGGCCAGTGGTATCCCAAGCCCGGAGTCTTCTGGCATGGCGCATGGAACTGCCACCAATACCACGCCACCACCGAATTCTTCTCCGACTTCGCCACTTTCAACGTCTCCCTCACCCTCCCGCGCCGCTTCGTCGTCGGGGCCAGCGGCGTTCCGATCGGCGAACTCGTCAACCCGAACGGCACCAAAACCCTCAGTTTCTATGGCGAAGACATCGGCGACTTCGCCTGGGCTGCCAGCCCCAACTTCACCGTCACCGACGGCATCTTCGTCTCATCGCTCGGCCCCGTCAAGATCCACGTTCTCGCCCTCGCTGCCCATCCCAAAGCCGGAAAGCGCTACCTCGACATCATCCAGAAAACCATGGCGCAGTTCGATCAACGATACGGCCCCTACCCTTACAAAATCGTCACCGTCATCGACCCCGAACCCGGCTCCGAGACCGGCGGCATGGAGTACCCAACCCTCTTCACCGGCGACACCTCCTGGTACGAGCCCACCCACCTCACCGAGCTCACCGCCGAGCACGAGTTCGGCCATCAATACTGGTACGGCATCGTCGCCACCAACGAGTTTGAGGACGCCTGGCTCGACGAAGGCATCAACTCCTACACCGAAGTCAAAGTCCTGGCCGCCATCCTCGGCCCCTACAATTCCGTCTTCGATCGCCCTTACGCTAACGCCGGTGACTTCGAACTCCAGCGCTTCGAATACCTCACCAAACCCGACTACGATCCCGTCACCCGCTGGGCCTTCAAGTTCCGAAACTCCACCTCCTACGGCGATATCACCTACGGCAAATCCTCCACACTCCTCGCCACACTCGAAGGCATCATCGGCACCGACACCATGGACGCGGCAATGCGCGCATATTTCATGCGTTACCGCTTCACCCACCCCACCGCGGAAGACTTCCTCCGCACCATCGAACAGACAGCCATCGCCCACGGCAAATCCATCTCTTTCGCCCCGCCAAAGCCGCAGGCATCCGAACCCTGTACACCCATCGACCTCTCAGCGATCGGCCCTCGTGCCCCGGGCTCACCTTCAGATAATCCCCGCAACGCTTTGTTTACCCAGTTGAATCAGTATCACGTTGTGATCGACCTTCCAGCGAACTCGTCGCCCCCCTGTTTGGCCCAGCCGGGATCCATGCCCTTGGGTGGATCCATGACCGCCTCAATCCCCCTCTCCGGCGACTTCGCCACCGCGCCGCCCACAAACTCCAGCCTGCGCCCATTCTTCGATCAGGCCGTCTACGGAACCCAGGTCCTCGACTACACCGTCGAAAAGATCTCCTCTTACCCCGCACAGTGGTGGCTCCCCGAGCCCAAAGACAAAAAACAGATCCAGTACCTCTCCACCGTCTATCTCCATCGCAAAGGCGACTTCATCCTCCCCGTCACCGTCGAAATCGTCTTCGGCGACGGCACCCGCATCCGCGAACGCTGGGAAGGAGTCGATCGCTGGACCAAATTCACATACACCCGCAACGCCAAAATCGTCTCCGCCGAGATCGATCCCGACCACACCATCCTTCTCGACACCAACTTCTTCAACAACAGTTACACCACGAAATGGAATCCCATCCCGGCACGCAAACTCTCAAACCTTTGGCTAAGCTTCAACCAACTCCTCGCACAAGCAATCGCCTGGATCGTATGACCACACAAAATAAGTCTTCGTTCTCACCCTGAGCCCGTCGAAGAGAAGAATCCCGCCTTCCACACGAATGCTCAAAAGCCGAGGTCCCGCACGATGCCCGAACGCCGCAACATTTTCTTCCACGGCCTCTCCATCACGCTGCGCCGCCTTCCCACGCTCCTCTGGACCTTCGCCTTCAATCTGGGCCTCGCCTTGCTTTTCTGCATTCCATTCAACCGGCAGGTCTCCACCCTTCTAAGCAACTCCCTCGCCGCCCAGCGCCTCTCATCCGCCTTCGACCTCGGCACCCTCGGCGAAACCTTCTTTCACCTCCACGAAGGCCCCACAGGCGATGCTGGCATGAGTTTCTCCCACGCCTCCATTCCGCTCTTCGTCCTCATCTACTTCCTCCTCGTCCCGGGAACTCTCTTCGTCTACCAGACCGATACCCGGGCGCGCCTCAGCACCCTGCTCCATCAAGGCCTGCTCCACTTCTGGCGATTCGTCCGCATTACCCTCCTCGCTCTCATCGTCTGCGGCCTCATCCTCGGGCCACTCTCCTATCTGCGGGGCCGATGGGCAGACTATATCTCCGATCACATCGTCGGCCGCAACGGATTTCTCCTTACCCTCGCCGGCGGCATTCTTCTCTTCCTCGTCGCCTCCATCCTGCGTCTCTACTTCGATCTCGTCGAGGTCTACACCGTCCAGCTGGGTCTGCATCTCCGCCCCACGGTCTTTGGCGGACAAGCCAAACCCGATCGTCGCGTCCGCCGTACCCTCAAACCCTCGTTCCGCATACTCTGCACCCATTTCTCCCGCCTCTGGCCTATCTTCCTCTTCCTCACGTTCCTTGGAGCTGCCGCCGTTATCCTCGCCGCCAGAACCTCGATGCACATGCTCGCGCAACCCAGGGTATGGCCCACCTTTCTCCTCACCCAACTCGGTCTTTTCTTCATGCTGTCCACCCGCTTCTGGCAGCGAGGAGTCGAAACCTCACTCGTTCTTCAAAACCCCATCGCCAATCCCCCACTCCCCACATCGGCAGTAGTCAATCCGCGCACTACTCTTCACCAGGGCCGCATCCAACTCAGCCCGGAAACAATCCAACCCACTCCCGAGCCCATCGCTGAACCCGAACCCGCGCCTCCCTCACTCGACGAACCCGACCCCGGAGTCTTTCACCACGATCCAATCAAACCGCCACAGTGAACCAAACCCGCTCTCGATCAGTCCAAAAGCAATCTTTATAACCGCCTGCGCTAAAATGTGAACAAATTATGAATTTGTATATCCTTCGCCACGCCAGCGCTGGTCTCCGACGCCCGAATCCCCTCCTCGATTTCAAGCGGCCACTCGACAAAGAAGGCAAGAAACAATGTCTTCAGCTCGCACACGTACTTAACGAGCTGGACGTTCAATTCGACCTCATCATCTCAAGCCCGCTCAAGCGCTGTCTTCAGACCGCCTCGCTCATCGGAACGGAAACCGGCTACGAAGCCAGGATTCTCAGCTCCGAGGCCCTCGCTCCATCCGCTCCATTCAAGGAATTCCAAGGGCTACTGCGCGAGCACTCCACCAGCGAAAACCTGCTCGTCGTAGGCCACAATCCCAATCTCTCCAGCTTCCTCGGTTCCCTGCTTGTGCCGGCCAACAGCCCCGAAGCAAATATCCGCCTGCGCAAGAGCTCGATCGCCCGCGTCGTCCTCACTCGCGGCCCCGCAACCCTTCAGTCCCTCATCGATCCCCGAACAGTCCGCGCCCTCTACACCACTTCAACAAAGAGTTCCCGCCGGAAGACCTCACGAAAATAGTCCGCCTCTTTTCGCAGCGACCAGGCTTCTAACTCCGCACCACCGCGTCCAGGCACAAGTTCCAGGAGCACCCGCTTCGGATACACGTGGATCTTCATCCGCACCACCGCGCTCGCTCGATCCTGGTTCAGCGCCAGCGCCAGCCGCAGCAGTACCACCGCGCGTGTCACATGCACATGTTCTTCCAGAGGAATCCACCGCATTGGGCGGTCCATCGCCTCCGGCCGGCTCTTGCCCATGTACCGCGCGATCGCACTTACGATCGTCCTCTGCTCCGGCGAAAACCCGAAGATCTCCGAATTCGCAATGATGTACTGCGTATGCCGGTAATGTCCCTGGTGGTTCATGAACTTTCCGACGTCCTGCATCATCGCAGCCGCCTCAAGCCATAGCTTGTACTCCTCCGGAAGCTCGTGCACCCTCGCCAGCGCGTCGAACAGCTCGACCACATGTTGCCTTACCGGCTCAGCCTTTCTCTGCTCGATGTTGTACCGCTCGCAGACCTCCAGCACACCTGCCCACCGTTCGCTCTCCATCTTCTGGTGAACCGACGTACGCAAGTCGACTTCGCCCAGCATCTGCGCCAGCACTCCATCCCGCAGCCCCAGCGGCGAGTAGCGAAACTCCTTCAGCCCCAGCCTCTCCATCATGCTGGCATACACCAGTGAGCCGCCTACGATAATCTCCGACCGCCGCGGACCGATCCCCGGCACCGCCTCCCGTTGCGTGTTATTCATCTTCGCCAGCCGGTCGGCCAGCTTCCGGACCTCGGCCGTCTGTGCCGTCATCTCTCCCACTCGTTCCAGCCGCTTCTTCGCCAGCGATTTCTTTCCCGCCTTCGACTTCCGCACATGTCCGCTGGCCTCAGCCAACGATGCGGCAGTCCCCGACGTTGCAATCACTAACCCCACCCGCGGTACTCCAAGCTTCCGTTCTGCCCGTCGCAGCTCTCGATCGATAAACTGCTTCAATCGCGCCACATCCTCCTTCGCTGGCGGATCGCTCGGCAGAAACTCCTCCTTCAGCCGAACCGCCCCAAGAGGCATCGTCACCATCGTCTTGATCCGTCCGCCATCCGACAGCGTAACCTCGCAGCTCCCTCCACCCAGATCGATCAGCAGGCACTTTCCGCGCGCTCCCACCTCATGCGTCACCACGCCAAGATGGATCAGCCTCCCCTCTTCCAGTCCTGAAATTACTTCGACATTCCACCCAGTCGTCGCCTTCACCCACTCTGTAAAAGCTGCCGCATTCCGAGCGTCACGCATCGCGCTCGTCGCTACCACACGAATCTTGTCCACCACATGCAGCTGCACCGTCTTATGGAACCGTTTCAGCGCACGTATCGTCGCCGCCATCGCCTCAGGCGAGATCACGCCTGTCTGAAACACACTCTCCCCAAGCCGCGTTACCTCGCGGTCTTCGTGCAGCGTCTTCAATCGATGCATCTGCACCGTAGCAATCTTCAATCGGCACGAGTTCGACCCAATATCCACCGCCGCAAACGTAGGCATCGCCTGGCATCCCTCAACGCAAAAAAAACCCACCTCCAGCAGCTTACATCCCCCTGCCCCTCAACCTTGCAGAATCGTTGTACGGCCCAGTATTCAAGCCGCAAGCCATTTATCCTGAAAGAGCGACAAGCTCATGACGAATCAAACCCTCGCCGAGACCCGAGTCAATTCTCTAATCGCACCAGCTATCAGTTCCCCACGCCGATCCACCGCGCTCCTCGTCCTCGCGGGCGTCTGGCTCATCATCTATTTCGCCGCTCTCTTTACCCCGCCCCTCCTGGACGACGCCGACGCCACCCACGCCAGCGCGGCCCGTCACATGGCCCTCACAGGCGATCTCGTCACTCTCCATGTTGACGGCATCCGCTACCTCGAAAAAGCTCCACTTCCCTACTGGCTCGTAGCCCTAAGCTTCCGCATCTTCGGCTTTAACGCCTTCGCTGCCCACCTTCCCCAGGCCATCGCCGTTCTCCTCCTCGCTTTTCTGGGCTTTCACTGGGCAACACGAGCCTTCAACCCCCGCACCGGCTTCTACACAGGCCTCGCAACCCTCACCTCCGCCGGAGTCTTCCTCTTCACCCGCTACTTCATCCCCGAAGTCCTTCTCTCCCTCTTCCTCTGCACCGCTCTCTATTGCCTCCTTCAATCTCTCACCGACAGAGAAGATAAAAGAGGCGTTGTCATTTCGACCGAAGGCCGCCCTCTTGCCGCCCAAGTGGAGAAAACTGCTTCTCGCTTTTCCTCCACCACCCACGCTTACCTGATGTGGACTGCCCTGGCCCTCGCGGTCCTCACCAAAGGCCTCGTAGCCCTCGTCTTCTTCTTCGGCACAACCGCCATCTACCTCGCACTCACAGGCGAATACAAAAAATGGCGCAAATTAAAACCCCTGACAGGCCTCTTGCTTTTCTTCGCCATAGCCGCCCCGTGGCACATCCTCGCCGGCATCCGCAACACAGGAGGCATGAACGGCCACGGTTTCTTCTGGTTTTACTTCATCAACGAGCACTTCCTCCGCTTCCTCGGCCGTCGTTATCCCAAGGACTACAACAAACTCCCCGGCTACCTCTTCTGGACACTCCACCTTGTCTGGCTTTTCCCGTGGAGCCTCTTCGGTGGCACGCTCCTCCTGAAGGGCTATCGAGCCTTGAAGAACTACAACAGCGCAAATCCAATCGCAGAAGATCAAATCTCCTATTGGCAGCCCTTTGCAGTGGTAGTTGTAGGTCTCGCTCTTAGGGAAACCGCGCACATCCCCTACTTCTTCACCGTCTTCGCCGCACTGGCCCTCTTCTTCATCCAGTCACTGCGCCGCCGTCAGAGAAACTCGTCAACCCCCGCTCTTCTCCGAACAAGCATTGCTTCCCAGACCACTGTCCTCCTCACCTTCTTCTCTAGCTTTGTCCTACTCTTTTTCTCTCTCTCCACAAACCAGGAGTACTACACTTTCCCCGCCTACCTCCCGCTCCTGATCCTCATCGCCACATCCCTCACACACGCCGAAGACACCTACACCGAAGACAATTCCTCCCGCCGCTGGATCACCTTCGCCCACGCCTCCTTCACAACCCTCGGAGCAGCAATTGCTCTCGTCCTCGCCTATGGCCTGTGGACCTCACGCCAAGAACCCTTCGTTCCCGACATTGGCGATCTCCTCGCCCACCGCGGAGTAGGCGATTACACCCTCTCCATGTCGGCCCTCTTCGACCTCACCGGTCCAAGCTTCGCCGCGCTCCGTCTCCCCGCAACAATCGCCGCACTCGCCTTTCTTATCGGCCCAGCCGCAGCGTGGTTCCTCCGCTCAAAAAAATATCATCTAGCCTCCACCACAACCATCGCTCTCACCTCAGCCACCTTCCTCATCGCCGCCCACATTGCCTTCGCCCGCTTCGCACCGATGCTCTCCTCAAAGAGCTTCGCCGACACCATCCAGCAACTCGAAGCCACACGCTCCATCTCTCGCGACAACGAAGTCCTTCTCTACGGCGATCAGGCCTACGGCTCCTCAATCCCCTTCTACCTCGGCCGCGATGTCTTCCTCGTTAACGGCCGCACTACCTCTATGCTCTTCGGCAGCACCTTCCCCGACGCCCCACCCATCTTCCTCACCTTAGAGGATCTTCAGCGCGCATGGGGCCAGGGCAATCGTAAAATCCTCTTCGTCCCCATCGAAAAACGCGACGAAGTCGATCATCTCCTCACCAACAAAATTCTTCTCAAAGAAAGCTCCGGCAAAACCCTCTACACTGACCGTCCACTGGACAAATAATTGAACGCAGTCCAAACGGACGAAACAGAAACTGAGAACAACACTGAGAACTGAACCCCAACTCGCACCGACCCGCCGATGGAGCCCGCGCTCTATCGCAATCCTCGTCCTCGCCTGGCTCATTCTCCAGATCGGCGGCCTCTTCACCCCCGGCCTGCTCGACGACGTCGATTCCGTCTACATCGAAATAGCCCGCGAGATGATGCAGCGCCACGACTACGTCACCCCCTACATCAACGGCATCCGCTTCTTCGACAAACCACCCCTCCTCTACTGGATGGCCGCTGCCTCCATGCACATCTTCGGCATTCACGACTGGGCAGCCCGTCTGCCCCTCGCCATCGCTGTCCTCGCGTTGCTCCTCGCCACCTACGGGCTAGGCCTCCATCTCTTCAAAAAAATCTCCTCCACAAAAAACCCGGACCGCGCCGCCTTTTATTCCGCCCTCATCCTGGCTACCAGCATCGGCCCTTATCTCTACACCCGCTTCTATATTCCCGACATTCTCCTCGCCCTCTGGATGACACTGGCCGTCCACCTCTTCCTCATCGCCCTCGACCGCATAAAAACAGTTCAAACCCAAGAAACCGTCATCTCGACCGGACCCCGAGCGGAGTCGAGGGGGAGTGGAGTGACCCCCGCATTTTTCTCCTCAAGTCCGCACTCATCCACAAACCAAACCTTTCTCCCATGCCTGGCCTTCGCCGCAGTGATGGCCTTAAACGTCCTCACCAAAGGCCTTATCGGACTAGTCTTCCCCATCGGCTTCGTCCTCCTCTACCTTGCAATAACAAGAAAACTCCGTCTCATCTTCAAACTTCACCTCCTCCCAAGCACCGCCGTCTTCCTCGCAATCGCAGCCCCGTGGCACATCCTCGCCGCCCTTCGCAATCCACCCATCGCCATGCCGGCAGGCCTCGGCCTTCCCGCCCACGCAGGCTGGACCTGGTTCTATCTCTACAACGAGCACATTGCACGCTTCCTCTCCAAACGCATTCCCCACGACTACGGCCTCACGCCCGTCTGGCTCTTCTGGCTTTACCTTGCTCTTTGGATCATGCCTTGGGCCATCTTCCTTCCCTCTGCCATTCGCGAACAGATTCGTACTCTTCGAAACAAAGCGGCCACCACCGCACGCGACCACGAAACAAGCCTCTCCCTTCTGCTCTGGGCGCTCCTCGTCCTCGGTTTCTTCACCCTTTCAAACCGCCAGGAGTACTACAGTCTCCCAGCCCTGCCTGCTCTCGCCCTCATGATCGGCGCCATCCTTGCAACCGCCGAGTGCACCTCCTCCGGCATCGCCAACCCCGCCACAAACCGCAGCGCACTGAACTGGCACCTCTACACACTCGTCCCTCTCACCACAATCGTCGCCATCATCTGTGGATACTTCGCCATCACTGCGCCCCATCCACCACCCGGCGCAGACATTGTCTCGCTCCTGACGATGGCCGGAAGCACCGAAGCCTACAATCTCTCGCTAAGCCACGTCTCCGACCTCACCGCATCCGCCATGGGCTTCTTCCGTGGGCCACTCGCGGCAACTGCCATCGGCATGTTGGGAATCGGTCTCGGCAGCTACTTGCTCCGGCGAAAGGGCCGCACCTACGCGGCAAACCTCACCCTCGCCGCCGCAATAACCCTCGCTCTCCTCGCCGCACACGAAGGCCTTGTCCGTTTCTACCCCATCATCGGCTCCAAAGGCCTCGCCGAAGCCATCAACCAGGCCCAGCAAAACACCCCGCAACCAAACGATCTCATCGTCATCGACGGAGAGCTAACTGCCGGTTCCACCTTGATCTTCTACACAGGCCAGCAAGTCCATCTCATCTATGGCCGCGTCAATGGTCTCTGGTTCGGCAGCTTCTGGCCAGATGCTCCATCCATCTTTGAAACAGAAGATTCCCTGCGTCAGCTCTGGTCGAGCCCACACCGCATCTTCCTCTTCACTTACAATCCCACCACCCGCACCAAAGATCTCGAGCCCCACGGAGCAGTCCACACCCTCGCCAGCGCCGGAGGAAAAACCGTCCTCATCAACCACTAGCGTCAGCTAGCGGCGCTCATGGTCAGACGCAAGCTTGTTCGTAGCCAAAGGCGCTCTGTCTGACATAGGTCGCCGCATCCGCCCGCCATCCACCAACTCATACACCTCACCCCGCCACTGAATCCGGTTGCTCGCATAGCTCAGAGCCCAGATCAGCGCGCCGATCAGATCGCGCAACGGAAAAAGTATCATCGCTGCAAAGATACGTTGCTCACGGACAACATACCTTCCCACCACAAACGCCTGCAGGCATCTACCCGCTACGCTTCCCACCAGCGCACACCATCCCAGTTCAGGCATCCCCAGCAACAGTGCACCCACGCACGCCATCAAGCCAAACGGCACTCCAAAAGTCAGCCCTGTGCCAAAGTGTCCCTTCGGCCGCGAAAACCGCGTGCTCTTCATCCACCGCACCTGGTGCTTCATCGACTCCACAAAGTCTGTCTGCAACACCATATGGTCGATCGCGTGCCCGCTCAGCACCACCTTGTGTCCATTCTTCGCAATCCAATTGCCCAGCACAAAATCATCGGCGCAGTAATCCGCCATACTCTCAAACCCACCCATCTCCTCCACCCGCTCCCGCCGCGTCACCATAGTCGGTCCCAGCGCAAACTGCACCGGCTCCACCAGGCCGTCCGCACAGATACCCGAACTCATCTCAATCGTCATTCCTACCGCCTCCAGCTTCGACCAGAGACTCCCGCTGACGACCACTCCACGGTACAGGCAGGTCGCGCAACCCACACGCCGATCCGCAAACGGCAGTACAATCCGCCGCAGATAATCCGGCGTCACCCTCACATCGCTATCGCTGATCGCCCACAGATCATGACTCGCCACCTTCGCCATTGCCGCCAGCGAACAAACCTTTGCATTGGCAGCCCACGGTGATCCGCTTGTCAAAAACCGCGTCGTAATGTTCGAATACTCCGCTGCCACTCGCCGCGCAATCTCCAGCCCCTCATCGGCATCGCTTCGCGCACAAAACAGCAACTCCACCCGCGAGACCCCCTCCTCAACGGTCCAATCACCCGCCTGCGCAACATGCTCCAGATAGTCCTGCTCGAAAAATGTTCTTAGATTTTCCTCCAGCCTGACCTCATCCCCATGCAAAGGTTTGAAGAGGCTGATCGCCGGCAGGAATTCCGGCTGCTCTACCAGTCGCGCCTCCTCAAGGGCTGCGTCGCGCCGAAACCTCAAGGCTCCCAGGATCACCATCCCGAGATAGACACTCGAAGTGAGTAGTCCGAACAGCCCAAACAAAAGCAGTCCCCAATGCACTGCGGACATCAAACGCCTCCACTGACCGCCGCACTGGCGAATCCGTATGGTCACCGGGTTTGAAAAGCGCCGGCAACATCAAAGTTCGAAAATGACAAACCTTACTCTTGGGCCTGTATGCTTTGACGCCTTTTGCCCTTAACAAGTTCCGCTTAAAAATTCAGATGTGTCCTTATTGCGGCTCCTCCACTCGGCCGCCATGCTTGAGCGTGTAGACTTTTCCCCGATAATAGAACTTATCTCCGCCATAACTGCCGAGCCAAAGCACGCTTCCCAGCAAGTCTCTCAATGGATACAACAACATACCGCGCAACCAGTCTCTATCTCCCATTACCCGGAGAACTGCAGCCGCCTGAAGCCAGCGGTTCAAAATGGCCAATCCCAGCCACACAAATCCAATCAATATATGGCCGCTCAGTATTCCCCACGACAACCCTATCAATCCAAATGACACCGCAAAAGTCAGCCCCGACCCAAGATGTCCCAACGGACGAGACCTCCGCGTGCTCTGCATCCACCTCAGCTGATTCCGGAACGACAGCCCAAACGGCGTATCCTGCACCATCAGCCGAATCACATGAGTCGCGATCCGCACTCCGACCCGCTGTGCGGCCAGCCGGTTCCCCAGGACAAAATCATCGGCATAAAACTGTCCCAGTTCTTCAAACCCGCCCGCCGTTTGAAAGGACTCCTTCCGCACCGCCATCGAACCGCCAAGCGCAAACTTTGTCCCCTCCAGCATGTCAGCGACGAGAACGCCCGAAGTCATCTCAACGCTCTTTCCCACGGCATCCAGTTGTGAAGAAAAACCAGCCTTCGCACCCCGGTCCGTCGTCCCCAGATAGACACAGGAAGCAAGCCCTACCTGCGGATCCTTCAGGTTCTGTATCATTCGCCGCAGATAATCCTTGGTCACGCGCACATCCGCATCGCTCGTAATAAACAGCTCATACTTCGCAACCGAATCAAGCTTCGCCAGCGAGTACACCTTCGCATTGTGAAACTGCGGTGCAGGCTCCCCGCACGTCACGTATCGCGCATCCACGTGCGGATACCGCTCCCCGACTCGCCGAGCCAGTCGCAGACCCGCATCCGTCTCGTGCCGCGCGCAAAAAAGCAGCTCAAACTCCGGATAGTCCTGCTCAAAGAACGACTCGATATTCCTCTCCAGCCCACCCTCTGTTCCATGCAGTGGCTTCAACACGCTCACCGCTGGCAAGAACGTCGCTGCCTCCCCGTCCTCACGGTGTTTCCGCACTCCAAAGCGCACAGCCGCCGCTATCACCATCAGGCAATAGACCGTAGAGGTGATCGACCCGGCCAACGCAAACCAAAACAATATCTGAAGCAACAAACTCATCTCACTTCTGCCCACGCCGCAGCGTCAACGCATCGCCACGCAGACTTAAAGTCTATCGCAATCAAACAAAGCGTTGATATTCGGGCGGAAAATTCACTTCACTGAAGCATTGATCCGCAAACCAATTCGGCCGGCCCTTACTTCTTTCGGGTCGTCTTCACCGAAACCACCTTCACCGTAGGAACCACCATCGGGCGCCGCATCGGCACCAGTCCAGTCCCCGGAGTCTGCTGCTGATGCATTCGCGTCAACATCTCCGTCCGAACATAGTCTACAAACCCCTGCATCTGCCGGTTCATCTCCTCCATCCGCTCCCGCATCTGCAGCACAATGGCAATCCCCGCAATATTCACCCCCAGATCCCGCGCCAGATTCAAAATAAACTCCAGCCGCTCCAGGTCCTCATCCGTGTAAAGTCGAGTATTGCCTTCACTTCGCGACGGTCGCAGCAAACCCTCCCTTTCATACAATCTCAGCGTCTGCGGATGAATCTCATACATCTCCGCCACCGACGAAATCATGTACGCGCCCTTGCTCTTCCGCTTTGTCGCCATCCAGCAGCCTCTTCCCTCCGAACTTTATCGCCAGTCTAGCTCTTTCCCACCTACGCACGTCAATCAAACTCGTCTATCCTCAA
Source organism: uncultured Acidobacteriaceae bacterium (assembly GCA_963815485.1). Taxonomy (GTDB): domain Bacteria; phylum Acidobacteriota; class Terriglobia; order Terriglobales; family Acidobacteriaceae; genus Edaphobacter. The sequence goes on from CAWFGQ010000001.1 coordinate 649,923, forward strand.
ACCAGCATCTCACCTACAACTTATGAAACCGTCCCGAGCCGCACTTCAAACCGCGCAGCTTCTCACTGGCGTCGCCGCAGCCGCAACTGCCTTCCTTCTCGCCACGCGAACTCCAAAGAGCCGCACAGGCCAGATCGTCCTCATCACCGGCGGTTCCCGCGGCCTTGGTCTCGCCCTCGCCGAACGTTACGCCCGTGCCGGAGCCCGCCTAATCCTCGCCGCACGCGACTACGAAGAGCTCCTCGCCGCCCGTCATGCCCTGCTCGATCGCGAAGCCATTCAATCTCCCGACGATGTTCTTCTTATCCCGGCCGATCTCACCGACGCCGCCCAGGCCACCATGCTGGTCGATCACGCTGTCAGCCACTTCGGACGCATCGACATCCTCATCAACAACGCAGGCATCATCGGAGTCGGCCCGGTCGAAAATCAGCCCATCGCTGCCTATCGTCGAGCCATGGCCACCAACTTCTTCGCTGCACTCCACACCATCCACGCAGCGCTTCCGCACCTGCTCAACCGCGACCCCGGCGACGAAGACTCCGCCATCGTCAATATCTGCAGTATCGGTGGCAAGTTCGCCATGCCCCACATGCTGCCCTATGTCGCCAGCAAATTCGCTCTCGTCGGTTTCTCTCAGGGCCTCCACGCCGAACTCCGCCACAAAGGTATCCGCGTCACCACTGTCTGCCCCGGCCTCATGCGCACCGGCGGCGAAGCTCATGCAGAATTCACGGGCAACGCAAAAAAAGAGCAGCGATGGTTCAACCTCGCTGCCCAGACACCGGTCTTCGCCGCCTCAGTTAGCCACGCTGCCAACAGAGTCTACAACGCCGTAGCCGCCGGCCGGGCCGAGATCACCATCACCCCGCAAGCCTGGCTCGCCGCCCGAATAGCAGGCGTCGCCCCATCAACCACTCAGTATCTCGCCAGCCTTGCCAACCATCTATTCCTGCCGCAGCCTTCAACCGCCGACCAGATACCCCTCGGTTTCACCCTCAAAGTCTCCACCTACACCACCGAAACCATCTTCGAACAGGAAATCAATCCGGAGCAGGGCTAGCCGTCGATCACACATCAGCAAACAAACTCTCGCGCGGCTCCTCGGGATTTAACCTTGCCAGCTCCCGCAGAATCTCCTTGCTCCGTTCATCCTGCACCTTCGGGACAACGATCTTCACTTCAACAATCTGGTCTCCACGCTTCCCTTCATCCGAAGCGCTGGGCACACCCTTCTCCCGCAACCTTAGCTTCTGTCCCGTCTGCGTCCCCGGTGGAATCTTCAGCTGCGTCCGTCCGCCGCCCTCATGCGTCCCGTCTCTATGAGTGTCGATCGTCGGCACCTCGATCTTCGCCCCCAGCGCAGCCTCCGTCATCGTAACCGGAACAGTTACATAAATATCATCGCCAGTCCGCGTAAACACAGGATGCGTCCCCGCCTTGATAATCAGGTACAGATCCCCCGCAGCCCCGCCATTGATTCCAGCATTGCCCTTCCCGGCCAGCCGAATCCTCTGCCCATCCCGAGTCCCCGCCTTAATTCGAAACTCCAGCGGCTCTCGTTTCACCACCACACCCTCCCCTTCGCACGTCGGACAAGTATTCTGCACCTTCCCCGTCCCGCCGCACCGCGGACACTGGATGTTGAACTTCATCCGCCCACCCATCTGCGTCACCTGCCCGGTCCCATGGCATTCCGGACACTCCACACTTCCGCCCGTAGTCGACTTCCCCTTGCAAGTCGGACAAATCTCCTGCCGCTGAATCTCCAGTCGAGCCACTCCGCCCCGCACCGCAGTCCAGAAATCGATGTTCACCTGATACTCAAGATCAGTCCCCGGCTGAGGTCCACGCGCAGCCTGCTTCCCGCCATTGAACATCCCACTGAAGATATCCCGAAAACTTCCCCCGAATCCTCCACCAGCGTCCTCCTGAGCGCCGCCTCCGCCCTGAAATCCCGAAAAATCAAATCCTCCAAAATCAAACGGAACCTCTTGCCCTCCACGCGTCGACGAGCGACCGCCTCCAAACCCTCCGCCGCCATATCCACCCCGAGCCGCAGCCTCCGCCGCCGCAGGATCGATATTGTCCGAGTAGAACCCAAGCTGATCGTAAATCTTCCGCTTCTTCTCATCGCTCAAAACATCATTCGCTTCGGAAATCTCCTTGAACTTCTCCTCCGCCTTCTTGTCCCCTGGATTGACATCCGGGTGGTACTTTCGTGCAGCCTTGCGAAAAGCCTTACGAATCTCGTCCGCAGTCGCCGTCTTCTTGACACCTAGTAAGCCGTAATAGTCCTTTGTCTGTGTCGCCATTCTTTTTCGCCTGATTCTTGATGAAGTTAAGCTTTTTGCTCGATTGAACAGCATTTAGCATTTATTTTGATAAGCATTCACTCAAAAATAAACATCGTTATATCTTCCAGTTGCACAATTCCTGTTGCTTAATCCCTGTGGCTTGATGATAGACCGATCTTCTAGCTGCAGTTTCTTGTATCTCAAATTCTTTCACGCGTCATATAACCGCAAACGACCGCGGTACATCCTACATTCCAGATCAACTTTCGGGTCCTTGGTAAAAAACCATCTTCGCGTTGTAAGGAAAGGGTCTGCATGATTTCCTCTGACGCCCAGGCCCCGCCTGCCGGCACTCGTGTTTCACCCGTCAGTTCATCAGTCCTCAACGCGATCGATTCCTCATCTAAGTCAATTCTCCTGTCACGGGTGTTGGTCGGTATTGCTCTCATTGCCCAGATCCTCGTCGCCTTGCGATTCTGGCCCCTCGTTTGGGATGACGCAGCAATCACACTCGGCTTCTCCCGCACCTTCGCTCTCACTGGCAGGATCGAGCCCACGCCTGGCTCCGGAATCGTCGAAGGATACTCCACCACGCTGTGGATGTTGCTCATGGCTCTCGCCGCAAAACTCTCTTCCAATCCGACGACCCTCCTCGCCATCGCTAAAATCTCCTCTCTCCTCCTCAATCTCGCCAACATCCTCTTCATCCGCCGATGGTTCCTTACCTGGACCACAGAAACCTGCGCCAACCTCATCGCCGGCAGCATCGGCTGCGGACTTATGTTCTACGAGACCATCAACGGAATGGAGACGCCGCTCATTCTCACTCTCATTCTCGTGATGCTTCTGCTTCAGCCCTCGCAGAGCCGTGCGGCACGGATCTGCTATCTCATCGCTGGTTCAGCGTTCCTCCTTACTCGATGGGAAGCCGCATGGCTCCTGGTTCCTTTCGTCCTTGTCGAAAAAACCAAATATCGCGCGATCCAGTCTTCCGCCACCTGGCTCACTGTCTTTATCCTCTCCAATCTCGTCCGCTGGCATTACTTCGGCTCTCTACTTCCTAATACCATCATCGCCAAACGCGGAGTTCCCTACTCGGCATCTCTCCACAACCTGGAAGTCGAGCGTCATCTCCACGAACCCGCGTACATCCTTGCCTCCTGCAAGGTCTTGCTTCTCTTCCTGTTCGCCGCTTTCATCTACGATCGCTTCGTACTTAGAAGGCATGACCTGCTCGAACGTCTTCGCCAGTCTCTGCATAACTCCTGGCAACTCCGTTTTACTGTGCTCTTCGTTCTCTTTTCCCTGATCCTCTCCACCGTTATCGGCACAAACTGGGGACCGGAGTTTCGTTCCTTCTACAGTGGCTGGCCCTTCCTTTTTTGTCTCTTTCTCCTGCCAGTCACCTACAGTTTTCGTTCGCGAGTTCTCCTTTGGATCACTGCATGCATCTGCCTCTTTGCCCTGGTTCGTATGTCGGTCCGCATTCAGGAGTTGCGCTCGAAAAATGCCCCGATCTACATGCCCCAGGCTACCGTCGCCAACGTGGCCCACACCAATGACCTCTTGATGCAAATTAAATCCGCTGCCCACCGCAACAACCTGCTCTTTGCCGGCCCGGACATGGGAGGAATCATCCTCTACGCCTACGGCATACAAGTCATTGACCTCGGTCTCCTCTGCGATCCAGTCCTGGCCCGTCAGCGTTACGCAGCCATAGACTCGTATGTCCTCCAACAGCGTCAACCCGACGTCATCGAAGTTCACCAGCTCTGGACAACACTCACCAATTTCCATAACTCTCCACTCTTCCGCAGCCGCTACCGTCCCGTCTACGTCGATGGCAAACGCCTGTTCCTCAGCCGCACTCTCCTCGCCGATATCGACCCGTCTCGCCTCACCGAGAAGTCCTTCGACTCCACCGGGCACTCCGACGATCCAGCAATCGCTCGATTCGATTCCGACTACCGTGCAGTCGACTTCGCGCTCAACAAAGACTTCGGAACATATTTCATCCTCAAATGATCGGAACTGCCCTTACTCCCGCTCAGCCTGATCCACCGGGCACCAGAACAAGTTCCGCCCCGCCATCACCTTCGTCAGTATCTTCGTCCCGCACACAAAACACGGCCTTCCCTGCCGCCGGTATACGTAGTGCGGCTCTTCCTTCCACACCGGCCCCGTCTTATGCGGCCGGTCCTTCGCCTTTGTCGTCACAATTCTCCGGTCGATCATCGCGGCCTTCATCAAAACACCCGCATCCTTCCATATCGACCGCAGCGTCTTCTCCTCTACCTCATTCCCCAACGTAAAGGGACTCTGCCTCGCCCTGTACAGCAACTCCGCGCGAAAGATATTCCCAATCCCCGCCGCCACCGACTGATCCATCAGCAATTCGCCGATAGACTTCCTGCTCTTCTTCACCTTCGCAACAAACCTCTCGGAGCCATCCCCATTTAGCGGGTCAGGCCCCAGCCTCTTCAACAACGCGTCCCACATCTCCTGCGAATAGATCGAACAATCCATCGGCCCACGCAACTCAATCCACGCAATCGTCTCCGCCGAAAGATTATCTGACCCGTCATCCTCCGAATACCAGCGATGCGGCTTGCTCGCATCCGCCCCCGCAGGCTTCTTTACTGCCTCGGCATTCCACATCCGCAAGCGCAAAGCCCCACGCACCGCCGGCAATGGCCCTGAGCCTTCAGTAAAGTCTCCCTGCAACCCGAGGTGCACATGCAAAATACGATCCTTCCCGAAGTCGTATCCCAGATGCTTGCCGACAGCCATCACACGCTCAAGCTTCCGCCCATCGATCACAGCCGAATCGGTAAACCGACCCTGCGGACCATCCACACGCACGGGCTTTCCGCCGAACGCACCAAAATGCCGCTCCGCCCACCGATGAATCTCATTCCCCTCCGGCATCGCTTCCCCTCTGAAACAGAAAACAATGGCGACGGACTCGCCGTCGCCACCGTATCGATCATGTTTAGAAAATTTAACTCACAAGACTTAGTTCCAGACGTGCCGGGCCTCAATCGCCTCAATCGAAAATACCTGATCCGGCTCCATCTGCTGCATCCGATGCACGAACTGCTCTGCTTCTTCCCGGGTATCGAACATCATCCGGTTATACAGCTGTCCTGCGCGTACCTGGTCACATCTCCACATCGTCTCGGTCATGGCTTTACCTCCAAGCAGTCGATTGAGTTCCAGGTTCTCGAACCAAAGTAAATCAGCATATCTGTCGGTCCCATCACTGCTATTCACTTCAACACCTTTCCGGCAGATATGTCGCACTCTACACAACAAACCGCCCCGCTCAACCTTATAAAAATGAGGGGCACCCAATCAGGAACGCCCCTCATCTCTCCCGCTACTGCTAGTACGTCAAAAACTCTGTTTCAGTTCTTTATTTCTTTTCATCGACGTCAACATACTCAGCGTCAATCACGCCTTCGTCCTTCTTCGGCTCTTCATGCGTCCCAGTGGCCGCCGAAGCACCGTCCGCCGTCGCCGAAGCCGCAGTCGCCTTGTACATCGCCTCGGCGAGCTTGTGGCTCACCGTAGTTAGACGCTCCTTGGCGGAATTCAGCTCACTCGCACTTGGAGTCCCAGCAAGCGTCGTCTTGGCCTCGGCCACAGCGGTCTCAACGTCGCTCTTGTCCGAACCCGTGACCTTATCGCCGGCTTCCTTCAACATCTTCTCGACGTTGTAGACCAGCGAATCCAGCCCGTTACGTGCCTCGACCGCCTCGCGCTGCTCCTTGTCCTCGGCCGCGTGAGCTTCGGCGTCCTTCGCCATCCGCTCAACCTCTTCCTTGCTCAAACCCGAAGAGCTCGTAATCGTGATCTTCTGGTCCTTGCCCGTCGCGTTGTCCTTCGCCGTCACATTCAAAATGCCGTTCGCATCAATATCGAACGTGACTTCGATCTGCGGCACGCCGCGCGGAGCCGGAGGAATTCCAGCCAGCTTGAACTTACCCAGCGTCCGGTTCTGCGCTGCCATCGGCCGTTCGCCCTGCAACACATGCACTTCAACCTCAGTCTGCGAATCAGCCGCCGTCGAAAACGTCTCCGTCTTTTTCGTCGGAATCGTCGTGTTCCGGTTGATCATCGGTGTCGCCACGCCACCCATCGTCTCAATCGACAACGTCAGCGGAGTCACATCGAGCAGCAGCAGGTCCTTCACATCGCCTGACAGCACGCCAGCCTGAACCGCTGCACCAATCGCCACAACCTCATCCGGATTCACACCCTTGTGCGGCTCTTTGCCAAACAGGTCCTTCACCAGCTGCTGGATCTTCGGCATACGAGTCTGTCCGCCAACCAGCACGACCTCATCGATCTTGCTCGCATCAACGCCCGCATCCTTCATCGCCTGCTTGCAAGGCCCAACCGACTTCTGCAGCAGATCATCCACCAGGCTCTCGAGCTTCGCTCGAGTCAGCTTCCGCACCAGGTGCTTCGGCCCGCTCGCATCCGCAGTAATAAACGGCAGATTGATCTCCGTCTCCTGCGCAGTAGACAACTCGATCTTCGCGCGCTCCGCGGCATCCTTCAACCGCTGCAGCGCCATCTCGTTGCCCTTCGAGGTCAGGTCAAGCCCGCTCTCACTCTTGAACTCCGAGATCAGCCAGTCCACAATCCGCTGGTCAAGATTGTCGCCGCCAAGGTGCGTATCGCCATTGGTCGACTTCACCTCAATCACGCCTTCGCCAACCTCAAGGATCGAAATATCGAACGTACCTCCGCCAAAGTCGTACACGGCAATCGTCTCGTCCTTCTTCTTATCCAATCCGTAAGCCAGAGCAGCCGCCGTCGGCTCGTTCACAATGCGCTTCACATCGAGCCCGGCGATCTTGCCTGCATCTTTGGTCGCCTGCCGCTGAGCATCGTTGAAGTACGCCGGAACCGTAATCACAGCCTCGGTAACAGAAGAACCCAGATAGTCCTCAGCAGCCTTCTTCAGTTTCTGCAGAATCATCGCCGAGACCTCAGGCGGGGTGTACTCCTTGCCCTGCGCAACAACGGCAATATGATCGCCCTGCTGCACAACCTTGTAAGGCACCATCTTCATCTCGTCATTAACTTCGTTGTACCGGCGACCCATGAACCGCTTGATCGAATAGATCGTGTTCTCCGGGTTCGTAATCGCCTGACGCTTGGCTACCTGGCCAACCAGTCGTTCCCCGCTCTTGGTAAACGCCACCACCGAAGGCGTAGTCCGGCCGCCCTCTTCGTTCGGAATGACCTTAGGCTCTCCGCCTTCCATTACCGCCACGCAAGAGTTCGTCGTCCCCAAATCGATTCCAATAATCTTTCCCATCACCAACCTCATTCCGGGCAAAAGCCCTCAATATTTGTCTTGACTGCTCAAGAATTATACCTTGAGTCACTTACTGTCAAATATTCTGATGCACTTGTCCCCTCATACGATTCGCGCTGTATCAAAATACTTTCCGGCCATTTCAAGCCTTCTAAGGCGCCCTAATCAGTCTCCTGCTCTCCCTCCGAACAAGCCTTTTATTTTCAATATCAACCCCCGCAACTAGCCAGCCAAACCCGCTCCCCAACATTCCCCGAATGGGTCATTGTCGTTCCAGATGCCCCCCGGGTACCCTTGCCTCAATTCATCGCTCTACTATGTTTCACCTTGGAGCCTAGCTCATGTCCTTCCTGCCCTCCTCACGTACCAAACGCCGTCTCCTCAAAGTAGCCTCCCTCGGCCTCGCTGGCCTCATCGCCGGTCTGCTCTCCGGCTGCAGCTCCGCAGACGCCTCCGTCCGAACCTCCAAACCCCAGGTCGCCAGCGACCCCGCTACCCAAACCGACCAACTACCCAAGAGCCTTGACCAAACTCAGATCCCCGCTCTCCGTCATCCACCATCGACCCGCCACCTTCAGTACGGCATGGTCCAGACCTCATCTCCGGCAACGATGCCTAACGGTCACGGCGGATATTGAACGTCTGTTGATTGTCTGGAATCGCAATGATTCGAAGCTGGTTTTCCAGACTAACTCCAATGTTATGATCCTTTTCGGATGAAAGAGCGTTACTATCGGCCCGAACTGGACGCTCTTCGCTTCTTCGCCTTTGCAACGGTGTTTTTGCACCACGCTCCTTGGCATTCTCCTCGACCTGTGCTCAACCACGAATCCAGGATCTCGGAGGGGCTCCCATATGCCGCCCATCCATCAGGTCTGGCGGTAATCCAAAATTACGGTGCGACCGCTCCGTTTCAAACCCTCCAACAATCTTTCAGGCTCGGAGCCATTCACGACGCCTGCGGGTTCGGTTTGTGCATATTCTTTCTGCTCAGCGCTTACCTCATCGTCACAATCCTGTTGCGGGAAAAAGATACAACAGGATCAGTTAGCCTCTCCAGCTTTGCAGCACGTCGTATCCTCCGCATCTGGCCTCTTTACTTCCTCATTCTGGCGATTGCCTTTGTGCTCGGACGGTTTCTGCTCCAGGTGAGCGTCCATTGGCATGCTCTCGTCGCCTTCTCCGTCCTGCTCGGCAATCTCTACATCCTGAAACACGGATGGATTCTCGAGACGATCAATCCACTCTGGAGCCTCTCGGTCGAAGAACAGTTTTACCTCGTTATACCCGGCCTCACGCGCGTGGGCGGTCGAAAGGCCTTAGCTGTCATCTGCTGGCTTACAATCGCAACCTCCTACCTCGTACTGGTGTGGCTTGGGCACAGACATTCGATCGCGCTCGTCGGCGTCTGGGCCAATAGCTTCGTGCAATTCCAATTCTTCGCTGCTGGAGGATTGATCGCCTTATCGCGTTCGCGCCGTAAAGTCTCCATGTCAACGTTGTCGCGACTGTGGCTCTCTTCGGCAGGGTTCGTCATGTGGTATATCGCATCAGCCCGCTTTGAACTTCTCTCTTTTAAGCCCTCGACCGCTCCCCAGCTTGTCGTCGGATACCTTCTAGTGCTGGCTGGTACCGCGGCTATCTTCCTTGCCGTGCTCGATACCAGTCGAAAAGTGCCTAAGACAGTCCTCTATCTAGGCAAAATCTCCTACGGCCTTTATCTCTTTCACCAACTCGTTCTGTGGATCGTCTTCGAAACAGGCTCCTCCTACGCCCCATTTGTCTTTTTCAAAAACCACACCGCCGTCGGCGTAGTTGTGGCGTTGTCGGCGATTATTGCAGCGGCATCGCTCTCCTATCATTTCTTTGAGCGGCCCATCCTCCTCTTCAAGACACGCTTCGAAACCGTCAAAACTCGTGCGGCCTCCTCACCTTTCCGGAAAAAAGTCCCCTGCCCGGTTGGACCGCCGGTAAAATCGCTAAACTAGCCATTGCTGAGGTCTGGCAAAACTCATCTGCCAGGCGTCCGAACTGTTCTTCCCAGCATCCAAGTCCATGTCCCCATCTCGCGGACAATTCATTCGGTGAGTGCAAATGGCCTCAGCTGCAGTCGCGCCTCCAGATCAATCCGCCCAGGCCGCTCAAGGCGTTAATCCCTGGCTGATCGCCGCCTCCGTAATGCTCGCCACATTCATGGAGGTGCTCGACACCGCCATCGCCTCTGTCGCCCTCCCCTACATCGCAGGCTCACTCTCCGCCTCCACCGACGAAGCCACCTGGGTCCTCACCAGCTACCTTGTCGCCAACGCCATCGTCCTCCCCGCCAGCAACTGGTTCTCCCTCCGCTTCGGCCGCAAGCGTTTCCTGATGTCCTGTGTCGCCATCTTCACCGCGGCCAGCTTCGCCTGCGGAGCAGCCCCCACCCTCGGCATCATGCTCCTCGCCCGAGTCGTCCAGGGCGCAGGCGGCGGAGCCCTCCAGCCTCTCTCCCAGGCCATCCTCCTCGAATCCTTCCCTCCGGCAAAGCGCGGAGCCGCCATGGCCGTCTTCGCCTTCGGAGTCGTCGTCGCCCCCGTCCTCGGCCCCACCCTCGGCGGCTGGCTCACCGACACCTACTCCTGGCGATACGCCTTCTACATCAACATCCCCATCGGCATACTCGCCCTTTTCATGATCAACCGCTTCATCTTCGATCCGCCTTACATCACCAAAGCCAAGGTCGCTCCGCTCGACCGCTACGGCTTCGCCGCACTCATCATCTGGACCGGCGCCCTTCAGGTCATCCTCGACAAGGGCCAGGAAGACGACTGGTTTGGCGCCACCTGGATCCGCTGGGCCGCCGTCGCCCTCGTCGTCTCCTTCCTCTACTTCTGCTGGCACTGCTGGCGCGACAAAAACACCATCGTCGACCTCAAGGTCCTAAAAGACCGCAACTTCCTCATCGGCTGCGTCCTCATCTTCATGTTCGGCATCGGCATCTACTCCACCGTCACCGTCCTGCCGCTCTTCTATCAGGAACTCCTCGGCTACACCGCCTTCACCGCCGGCCTCGTCGTCGCTCCCCGCGGCATCGGAGCCATCTGCGGCATGCCCATCATCGGATACCTCTCTAACAAAGTAGACCCACGCTGGCTTCTCACCTTCGGCTTCTTCACCTTCGGCCTCACCACCCTCTACTTCGGCAACGTCACGCTCGATCTCTCCCCCACCACACTCCTTCTTCCGATCCTCATCACCGGCTTCGGCCTAAGCTTCGTCTTTGTTCCTATCAGCACAGCCGCCTACGGCACGCTCGACAACAAACAGATCGGCAACGCCAGCGGCCTCTTCAACCTCATGCGCAACGTGGGCGGCTCCATCGGCATCTCCATCGCCCAAACCCTCCTCACCCGCCGCAGCGCTGTCCACCAGAACGAGATCATCAACTCCGTTCCAATCACCGGGCAGCAATTCCAAAACAACTTAGGCGCGACCCAGAAAGCTCTCGGCGGCTACTTCGGCCCGTCCAACGCGCATCTCCCAGCCCAGGCCACGCTCTACCAGCAACTGGGACGCCAGGCCGCCAACTGGGCCTTCGTCGATGTCTTCCGCTGGCTCTCTCTCCTCTGCTTCTTCTGTGTGGCCATCGTCTGGACCTTCAAAAAAGTAAAACCCGGCAAAGCCCCCGCCGGCGCCCACTAATCTCCGCCGTTACTCTCCGCTTTTGCTTGTCATTTCGCAGGCGCATCCCTGTCATTCCGCAGCGCAGCGGAGGAATCTGCTTTTGCACTGTGGCCGATCCTTTGCAGCCTCATCGCAAAGGATGGTCATTCGCGCGCGGCGCAAACCGCTTCTCTTCCTGACCAACAAATCCCATCTGCGATACTCTCTCCATGCACCGAGCACGGCTACCTTATCTCCTCATCCCAGTAGCCGCCTTCCTCGCCACCGTTCCCCTCCTAATTAACGGCTGTTCCTGCGGCCATGACTTCGACTTCCATCTCTTAAGCTGGTTCGAAGCCGCCCGCCAATTCACCCACGGCAATCTCCACCCGCACTGGGCCTACACCCCGGCATGGAACGCCGGCGAGCCTCGCTTCGTCTTCTACCCACCCGTCTCCTGGACCATCGGAGCAATCCTCGGCCTCATCTTCCCCTGGACGTGGACCCCAATCCTCTACACCTGGCTAGCCATCACAGCAGCAGGTCTAAGCCTCTTCTATCTAGCCCGCGATTTCACAACCCCGGCAGCTGCCACCATAGCCGCGGTCGTCTACACGGTGAACCCCTACATGCTCTTCACCGCCTACGAGCGCACCGCCTACGCCGAACTCCTGGCCGCAGCATGGATCCCACTCCTGCTCCACGCCATCCTCCGCGAAAGAGTCACCGTCCCCCGCATAGCCATTCCCGTGGCTCTCCTCTGGCTCACAAACGCCCCGGCCGCCGTCATGAGTTGCTACGCCCTCGCCCTGTTAACCCTCATCCGCCTCATCAATTCTTTGAATCCTTCCATGGAAGTTGTCATTTCGACCGGAGCGGCTCGCAGCATCATCGCGAGTCGCGAAGTGGAGAAACCCGCTTCTCTACCACCCGAAAACCATTCCCAAACTCCAATTCGCATGGCCCTAAACACAATCATCGGAACCGCCCTCGGCCTCGGCCTCGCAGCCTTCTATATCCTCCCCGCCGCCTACGAACGCCGCTTCGTCCAGATCGCCATGGCGATCATCCCCTTCTACCGCATCCAGGACAACTTCCTCTTTCACCACACCGCCGACCTAGACCACGACAAAGTCCTCCACATCGCCTCCCTCATCGCTGCTATGCTGCTTGTCTTCACGTTTTTGACCCTTGCCATCGCGGTTGGACAAGAAAAGAAGGCGTCATCTCGACCGAACCCTGAGCGAGCATCGCGAGTCGAAGGGGAAGTGGAGAGACCCCCGCATTTTTCCAACAGCAGCCCCACAACCTCCAGCGCCACACCTCTTCTCGCCTCCATCGCCATCCTTACCATCACCATCGCCCTCCTTCAAACCCCACTAACCCAATTCATCTGGTCCCACGCTCCCGAATTAGCCTTCCTCCAATTTCCATGGCGCCTCCTCGCGATCCTCGCCGCAGTCTTAGCCTTGGCAATCGCGATCGCCCTAACCCCGCTCAAAATCAAACAACCCACAACATCGGTTCTCGCCCTGATCATCGCCGCAGCCCTGACCTACCCCGCCTACACAGCGTTCCATCAAACCTGCGACCCCGAAGACACAGTCAAAGCCCGTCTCACCCTCTTCCGATCCAACCAGGGCACCGACCCCACCGACGAGTACACCCCCACCACCGCAGACAACGACTCCTTAGCCCAATCCAACCCGCCCTACTGGCTCGCACCCGACCCCAACGCCAAAGCCCCATCCAACACCCAACCCGGCCCCGCACCCACACACCTCACCATCACCACTCCGATCGCGGCAAACCTAATCCTCAACCTGCGCGATTATCCAGCATGGCAAATCACACGCAACGACTTGCCAATCACTACAGGTATTCACCGCGCAGACGGCCTCATCGAGATCAACATTCCCGTAGGACAATCCACCATCGACATCCACTACGCCCAGACGACCGATCAAACACGAGGAAACGTCCTCTCTCTCATATCACTGGTTCTCTTGGCACTTCTGATCTTCCTGAGTCGCCAAAAGAAAATCGCCTGAACACCAACGCCCGTTTGCTACTCCCTATTCCCTATTCCCTATTCCCTCCATTTATCATCAACATCAATGGATTCCTCCGTAAAAAATCTGCTTCACTCCGGCGTCGAACTCACTGATCGCGCCCTCGAACGCCTTCTGCCCTCACCCGACACACTCCCGCACTCCATTCACCGTGCCATGCGTCACAGCGTCTTCGCCGGTGGCAAGCGGCTCCGCCCCATCCTCTGCATGGAGGCCGCCCGCATGATCGCAGGCACCGGAGAGATCCCCGAAGGTGCAGCCGACCTCGGCGCAGCCATCGAGATGATTCACACCTACTCCCTCATCCACGACGACCTCCCCGCCCTTGATAACGACGACCTTCGCCGCGGCCAGCCCACCGCACACGTCGTCTTCGGCGAAGCCATCGCCATCCTCGCCGGCGACGCACTCCAAACCCTCGCCTTCCAAACCATCGCCCAACTTCCAGCGCCACCCGCAACCGTAGTCGCAATCCTGAAAGACGTCTCGCTGGCCGTCGGTACTGGAGTAGGCAACGCAGGCGAACTGAACACAAAACTCCCGCCGGGCATGATCGGCGGCCAGGTCGTCGACATCGAATCCGAAGGCAAACAACCCACAGCCGAATTAGTCGAATCCATCCACCGCGCCAAGACCGGAGCACTCATCACCACGAGCATCGTCTCCGGCGGCATCTACGGCCTCGCCCACGCGAAACATGGAGACTCCGAAGACACCATCGCTCGTCTCCGCACCTTCGGCGAAAAAGCCGGCCTTGCCTTCCAGATCGTCGACGATGTCCTCGACATGACCCAAAGCTCCGAAGAGCTAGGCAAGACCGCCGGCAAAGACACCGCCAGCATCAAAGCAACCTGGCCGGCAGTCTTCGGAATCGACCAATCTCGCAAAGACGCCAAGGAACTCATAGCAGACGCCTTCGCCGCCCTCGAACCCTTCGGCGAAGCCGCCACCCCACTCAAATCCCTAGCCCAATACCTGGTCGAACGCAAAAACTGAACTCGTCTGTATCGCGCATGTCTTCAAATTCTTAGTTAGTTGTTTTTTAGTTGTCATCCTTCGCCGAAGGCGGAGGATCTGCTGTTTCCTTTATGTTTTGTCATTCCGTAGCGCAGCGAAGGAACCTGCTGTTGTTTTGTCTCAGTAGACTTGACAAGAGGTCTCTACCGAAGAGACCTCGGATCTTCCCTTCAACGCACACCCACACATAAAGTCCAACCCTAAAGTATCTGAATCGAAGACTTTGCACACTTTTTGACGGGGGGGAGGGGTCCAACCCGCTATCATCAAAAACAGATGCTCAACGAAGCCGACATCCTCCTCGCCCTTCGCGATTGCTACGACCCAACTCTCCCCTGCAACATAGTCGACCTCGGCCAAGTGCGCTCGATCCTCATCACGCCCGACCTCGAAGCCCCGGGCACAAACATCCCAGGCGTCCCCCAAAAGCACCGCATCAAAATCGAAATCACTCCGACTCAAACAAGCGAAGACGCCCAGGCCCAACTTCAGGCCCAGATCATCAACCGCCTCGCTGGCCTCGAAACCATAAGCCAAACCGAAGTCATCGTCCGCGACTATCCAGCATGGTCACCGCAACAGATCACTCCCACAGGCCGCCGAACCCTCGGCCTCGACGGCAATCCCAACCTGGTACAGATCCGCTGATGCCCAAGCCACCCAAGCGACAGCGGCCGCAGGATCTCCTCAAACCCGCAACTGGCCCCATTCATCCCTTCGACCTGGCCCACAACGTCGACACCAGCGGCCTCGTCCCCGCCGGTAACCTCACCACCGGCCACCCCAACGACGCCTTCGTCACCGCGTACTACGGCATCGCCCCCAGCATCCTCCGTACTCTCATCGACCACTGGCGCGAAACCATCCCACCCCACCCCATCCATAGCTACACCTTCCTCGACATAGGCGCCGGCAAGGGTCGCGCTATGCTCATTGCCAGCGAATTTCCCTTTCGCCAGGTCGTAGGTATCGAACTCAATCCCGATTTAGCGGACATCGCCCAGCGCAATCTCGAAATCTGGCAGTCAGAGCACGCCGCCGATTCCACGGCCCCGCCAATCGCACGCATCATCCTCCATCAGCAGGACGCCCTGGCCTTCGATCTACCCCACACACCGACGCTGGCCTTCCTCTACCACCCCTTCGAAGCCCCAGTCCTCAAGCACCTTCTGCGCCGCATCGAAGCACAATACGCCCGCCACCCCGGCACCCTTGATCTCCTCTACGTCAACGCCGAATGCCGTGACATCCTCGACAAACATCCAGCGTTCCGCCGCCTCTTCTCGGGGCACGTTCCGATGTCTCCCGAAGATCACGTCGCCGACCTGGCCGCCATCGCCCAGCAAAAAGAATACGGCTCAACGGGTGATGAAGAATGCGCCATCTACCGTTACGTCGGCCGAAGCCGGTAGCCTCAACAACAAGTCCTTATCCGTTTACCTGTACGAGAAACATCCGCTCATCCCCACCAGCATGTTCAATCGCAATCTCTCCATCTGCCCTGCCCACCACGCTCGGAAACTTCTCCCCCCACTCCACCAGCACCAAAGCATCCGGCAACTCCGCCATCTCCTCCAGACCCAGCGTCAATAACTCCCGCTCCGTCTCCAGCCTGTAGAGATCAAGATGAAACAGCCGCACCTTCGGCCCAACATACTCATGCACCAGCGTAAAAGTAGGACTTGTAACATCCTCCATCTCAGCCGCCCCGATCGCATCCGCAATTCCCTTCACCAGAGTCGTCTTCCCCGCCCCAAGGTCTCCACGCAAAACAATCAGCTTCGGAGCGGGCAGCAGCATCTCCGCCACTCGCTCACCCATCGCCAGTGTCCCAGCCTCGCTTCTTGTCTTGAACCGTCGCTCCTTCATCGCCGCAGTCCGCAGATCCAGGTCAGCCCATCATCATCCATAGTTCGATAGCGAAACGCATCCGACAAATGTGTAACCGTATCGGTTGCAAGTATCGTGTGCTCATCCATCACGGTCGCCGCAAAGTCTGCCGCCAGCCCGTGCAGATACACCGCTGTCTCCACTGCCCGCTTCACATCTCCCGGATACTGCGCGAGCATCGCCGCCACAATTCCCGTCAGAATATCCCCACTCCCACCTTTCGCCATTCCTGGATTCCCAGTCGTATTCACCGCAATCGAGCCATCCGGATGCGCCACCAGCGTCCGCCATCCCTTCAAAACGAGCGTCAACTTATGTTCGATCGCAAAACGTCGTGCCAATCCCACCCGGTCTGCTTCAACTTCCTTCACCGACAAGCCCACCAACCGCGCCATCTCGCCCGGATGAGGAGTCAGCACCATCACTCTTCCACTTCCATTCAAAAGCTCGGTCTTGCCCCCAAACGCATTCAAGGCATCTGCATCGATCACCACCGGCACAGTCGTCTTCTCCACCACCTGCCGCGCAAATGCCGGAGCATCCCCCTCTGTCGACAATCCCGGCCCAACGGCCACCACCGTAATCTGCTTCATCAGAATGTCCAGCTTCGCACCGTCTAAATTCTTGAATGACACCTCGCCTTTAATTCCCTCCGCCAGCGGGACCATCATCAACTCCGGCGTAATCCCGGCAACCATATCAACGATGCTCGATGGCACTGCCGCCGTAACGAGTCCAGCCCCCGCACGCAAACCGGCCAGTGAAGCCATTGCAGGCGCTCCCGCCTTTCCGTAACTCCCGCCCACCACCAGCACATGCCCGAACCTGCCTTTATTCGAGTTCACATCGCGAGCCTTCTCCGCTAGTTCCTTCGAAGCACCAGTCCAGGTAATTCCAGTGGACGAAACCACCGCCTCAGACGGAGAACCAATCGGCGCAACAACAATCGGTCCAAGTGTCCCGCCAGTCTTTTCATTGCGAGTCAGATGCCCAAACACATGCGCCAGCTTCGGAGCCGTAAACGTCACCACAGCATCTGCACGAAACGAGCCCGCCGCAGTCTGCTCCATCGAATTCGCATCCCACCCGGAAGGCAGATCCACCGCAACAACCGGCTGACTCAACCCTTCAACAATCTCTCGCAACAAAACCGCAAGTCCCCGCAGCGGCGGCTTGAATCCCGTTCCTACAACAGCATCAATCAGCAACCCCGCATCGCGCAGCGCCTCACACGACCTCAAGCCTGCTTCATCGACAATCTCATCCACCGTCACTGCCGAAGCCTCACACCGAAGCCGCTTCAGGGCCTCCGCAGCCTCGCCCCTCAACTCATCCATTCGCCCCAGCAGCACAACCCGCACATCCCATCCGCCCTTCAGCAACGCTCGCGCTGCAACCAGCCCATCGCCCCCATTGTTCCCTTTCCCACACAAAACCGCTCCCACACGCACTGTTGGAAACTGTCGGAGGCAAAACTGTGCCACTGCGCTCCCTGCACGTTCCATCAGAGACCCCTGCGGAACCCCAAACTGCTCGGCAGTCCGGCGATCCGCCGCGCCCAACTCCTCCGCGGTCAAAATCTTCATCTTTTCCTTCTACGCGATTCGTCGCACGAAGCCAAGCCGCAGCAGGAGGCAGAGCCTCTCCTGCAACAACACTCATTTAGGCCATTAACCTATTCAGATGCAGGAAAATCAGATCGGTGACAGAAAGAAGACCAGATCACACCAGGCTCAAGGGCGCTACTAATTCGTGCCCACATCACCTTCGGCAGCGACCGTGGTCTTCGGCACAAAATAGCTCTTATCCCAAAGCGCCCGGTAGAACTCGCCGGTCAACTCAGCCGCCTTCGGTCCAAACGTAGGCCGCCCACCCTCAAGAAAGAACACCGTGACAATCCGCCCATTCGGCGTATCCGCATACGATCCAAACCATCCAAATCGTGTCCCGTTATTCGAGCACGTCCCCGTCTTCCCCATCACCGGAAACTGGTTGAAGTTCGCTCTTAGAGACCGCGCAGTCCCATACTGCACTGCGCCTTGCATCCCCACCGAAATCTCCGGAATCAAAGGAGCGATATCCAGTGTGCGCTTCACCTTCGGCTCAAACGCAGCCAGGTCCAGCTGACTCTCAGGATGTTGCAGATAATAGAGCGTCCCTCCATTCGCAATCGCAGCCACCAGCGCTCCCAACTGCAGCGGAGTCATCGAGACGCTCTCTCCAAACGAGCACATCCGCCCCACCCCACCCAGCGAAGCCGGCAACTCCTCATCCGGATAAGTTCCCAGTTGTTCTCCGGCAATGTGATATCCCGCAAGCTCCCCGAGACCAAACTCATTCGCGTAGTGCTTCACACGTTCAAATCCCAGCTGCCGTCCCAACGTCTCGAAATAAAGATTGTTGGAGTGCGCCAGAGCATCTGTCATCGTCATGTGAAATCTTCCGCCAAGATTCACCGGAGTATCTCGCCGCACAATTCCTTCTTCCAGTGCCGCCAGTGCCACCGTCAGCTTGATCGTTGAGCAGGGTTCCGCACCACGAGACAACGCCAGCTTCTGATTTACCATCGCCAGAATCCGCCCTGTCGAAGGATCAATCGCCACTGCAGTTCCATTCATATTCCCCAGCGCTTCAATCGCAGCCGCGCGAACAACCGGATCTTCACCTTCAGTTACATCGCCCAGCGTCAAATTATCTGCAAATGAACTTGCCGAAAAATGCTCGTGATACCTCGTACGTCTCACTGCCAGCGTCGGACGCGCGCCATGCGTAGTTCCATGCGCAACCGCCTTGGCCGTTGCAACGTGAGTCGTCGTGTGAGTCCTCGCCGCAGTACTCTTAGTACTCGCACGTGAAGTACCGCTGTGCGTCGACCTCGCCACAGTACGGGTAGTTCCCGCAGAGTGCGGCTTAACCTTGCCAGTCGTAGTCGTCGTCCCACTCGCACCTGCCCCGGCACAAAAAACAAGGCAGAAGACAATAGCGCTAGAAACCCTCAATAGTCCTGACACGGGCAGTACCTCTAAATCTCTTGAATGCAATCAAGTTGCCATAGACGATCAAAACGCGCCCCGTAACAACTTAATTTAACACCATAAACCCTCGCAGAACCGTCCCACTTTCGTTCAAAGTCCCCAAACGGCTGTAAGTCCTTCAATTGCCACGTCGCAAAAAGGCTGGAATATCCAATTCATCCGATTCGACAGGATTCGCCATCACAGGCGTCGTGCCCCCAAACGGCACCCGAACCGACGTCTCCAGGAGTGAAACCTCTTCCCTCAGGCTGTAAATCACTTCCTCTTGGACATGTGCGGATCCCAATATATGAGTCATATGAGTCGCCTCCCCGAATCGCTCGATCGAGCCTTCTTCCTCGGAAACCATCTCCTCACGTGACGAACTTCGGAAAAAATCATCATCGAACACAGAAGCCTTGACCGGAATCAACTCAGGCGGAACAGCATTTCCTGCACTCGCAATCTTTCCATTTCCCTCAACATGACTCTCATCTACCGGCGCAGCTTCTGTCTCACTTGCAAATCGCGGGCGAGGCCGCGGAGTCGTCACACGAGGTTGAATCGGCACATCAAACCGGACCGTCGGCAGAGTCGCCTCCGCCAACATCCGCTCCCGCCGTTGCGGCATCTCCTGCTGCTTGAAACCCGTCGCGATCACGGTGATCTTCACCTCATCACCCATCGCCTCATCCTGCACTGCGCCAAAAATAATATTCGCATCCTCATGCGCCGCATTCTGAATAATTGTCGAGGCCTCGTTCACCTCGCTTAACTTCAGAGTGCTCGACCCCGTAATGTTGATCAGAATTCCTCGAGCACCATCAATCGCTCCCGCCTCCAGCAATGGCGAAGCCATCGCAGCCATCGCAGCCTCGACCGCACGGTTGTTACCCGAACGCATCGCTGTACCCATCACCGCATGCCCCATGCCTGCCATCGTCGTCTTCACATCGGCAAAGTCGCGATTGATTACACCGGGAATCGTAATAATGTCAGAGATCCCCTGCACGCCCTGCCGCAGCACATCGTCCGCAATCCGGAAGCTCTCAAAAAATCCGGCATCCTTCGCGAC
Source organism: uncultured Acidobacteriaceae bacterium (assembly GCA_963815485.1). Classification (GTDB taxonomy): domain Bacteria; phylum Acidobacteriota; class Terriglobia; order Terriglobales; family Acidobacteriaceae; genus Edaphobacter. The sequence goes on from CAWFGQ010000001.1 coordinate 670,262, forward strand.
AGCCAGCAGCTTCTCATTCGGAATCACGATCACCGTATCGACCGACTCCAGCAACTCCTGCAATCCGCGCTCAGCCTGCATCATCCGGCGTTTGCCTTCAAACGCAAACGGCCGAGTTACCACGGCCACTGTCAACGCACCCATCTCACTCGCCAGGCTTGCAATCACAGGAGCAGCACCTGTCCCTGTCCCCCCGCCAAGCCCTGCCGTCACAAACACCATGTCAGCGCCCTCGAGCGCCTCAATAATCTTCTCCGAATCCTCCAGCGCCGCGCGCCGCCCCACATCCGGATTCGCACCCGCACCCAGCCCGCTCGTCAATTTCACTCCAAGCTGTAACTTCACCGGAGCATTCGATCCCTGCAGAGCCTGCGCATCAGTATTCGCCGCAATGAACTCCACGCCGGCAACATTGGCTGCAATCATGCGATTCACCGCATTATTGCCTCCGCCCCCCACACCAATCACCTTGATCCGCGCTCCATGCGGTATCTCATCGTGATAGTGAATGCGAAGGTCATCGTTTGGCAGATTCGGCATGGCAGCAGTTACTCCTTGAGAATTAATTCTCCCATTGAAGCGCCTCATGCGAGCCCCTCGTTTTCCACCTCCCCGTACCATCAATGGTTCAACTTTCGTCCCAGGAGGCGCTGGCTGCATCAACTGCCCTGATCCGAGCCAACAACAACTCTGTAGGTATTGACAGTTATCGCCCTAACCCTCCAAAGGCTGGACCGTAGTGAGCATGAAAGATGACTGGAAAAAAATCTTTGCCTTTCAATAACAAATCCTGAGCGCAGACGAAATCTGAGATATGCTTTCAGCCACACAGGAGAACCTCTGCCCCATGATCCTCGAAGCAGAACTGCAGCGCGTCGATGCAACCACGGCTGTCTTTCATCTCACTGGCCGCATGACGCTCGGAATGCGTCTGCGTGAAGTGGAGTCAACGATCACAGACGTCATCGATCAGGGAATCACCAAACTCATCCTCGACCTATCACGCATCGAGTTCCTCGACAGCGCCGGCCTCGGAGCCCTCATGATCCTCTACGGCAACATGAAGGTACGCGGCGGCCAGCTCCGTCTCGTCGCTCCCAGTGTCAAAGTGCATGAAGTCCTAAAAATGACGCACACCGACTCCATCCTCAACATCGACCCCAGTGTCGACGCCGCGCTCGCCGCCTGATCCGCTAATTCCGAACAACCAGCGCCGCCAGCCGTTCCAGACTCTGGCTCCAGCCCTGCGACATCCCCGAAAGATATCGTGGCGCATCCGCAGTCGTTCTCGTCACCTCGGCAACCAGCGAAATCTCCGTGCCGTTTCGAACCGCCGTGAACGTCACCGTATTCAGCACCTCGAACATAGGCTTCCCGTCGCCATCAAGAGCAGCGGTCTCAAACACCAATAGATGAGGCTCATCGATCTCGACAATCCGCCCGCTCATCGGATAAACCACGCCATCCGGCGCACGCATATCGATACGAATCGCTCCGCCAACACGCGCATCCACCTCACACCGTGGATTCGTGAATCCCTTCGGCCCCCACCACTCCGCCAGTTGCTTCGCATCCGTCCACGCGCGAAACACAATCTCAGGGGACGCAGAAACCCTCCGCGTCAGGCTAAGCTCCAGCAGTCCGTCCTCCACTACGCTTCTACCGTTCGCCATTCCATCTCTCCTTCACTTCGCGCAGGTAATCCTCAAATTTGTCGAAGCAGCTGTTCCATCCGCGCTTATGCCCATCGCGGTCTTCCGGTGTTACGAAGAACGCCTGAAGAAAGTTCATCGTCGTCTTGCCGCCAAACTCTTCAAACGTAATCGTGATCACCGTCTCGACATTGGACGAGAGGCCAGGGTTTTGCTCCCACTTGAACGTGTAGACCAGCCGCTCCGGTTCGACTACCTCAAGATTTTGCCCGCCCTGCCAAAGATCGAATTTCTTCAACTCACCATCGCCGGTATCGAACCCATCGGTATGCAGGCAAAGCCGCCACTTCCCGCCGGATCGCCGATCGTTCTCAATATGCTGAGCGACAAACTGACGAGGCCCGCACCAATGCTTCATATGCTCCGGATCAGTCATCACCTTCCACACCAGCTCACGCGGCGCATCGAACACCCGCGTAATCTGAAGTTCATGCTGCGCTGTCGTCGAAGAAACCGCAGAAGCCAGATTCGCTGTACTCATCGCAATCCTCCATTCGCTGTCGTCAAAACTCGAGTCAATAGATAATCCGCCAATCTCCCAAGCGTCTGTTCTCCGCCCTCGATCGACCGATACTCACGCACATTCCGGTCACGCTCTTCCGCCGAAGCAAACACCATCCGCATCGTCAGCCGCGTTCCCTTGCCTTTATCCGCAAACGTCGCCGTCATTACAAACTGCCCCGCCGGCCCGCCCTTCCTCCCGCCCGTCAGTCGATAGGCAAGCCGCTCATAAGGCACAACCTCCGTAAACACACTCTTGTTCGGATAGTCCATGCCATCAGGCCCATGCATCACCTGCTTCCAAACGCCACCGGGCCGCACGTCCATCTCCTCAATCGTGGTCGAAAAGCCCTTCGGCCCCCACCACAACGCAACTTGCTTCGGATCGATCCACGCATCCCACACCATCCCGCGCGGAGCGTCAAATACTCGCGTCAGCAAAATCTCCCGGTCCGCCGTCTCGCTCACTTCAGTCTTTTTTTCTGCCACGCTTCTTCTCCTTCGCCTGTAGTGTTTGCAGATACTCTTCTAATCGATCGAAGCTCGCCTCCCAGAACCGGCGATACTCATCGAGCCAATCCGCCGCATGCTTCAGCGGCTCCGCTTTCAACTTGCAGGGCCTCCACTGCGCCTCACGCCCGCGCGAAATCAGCCCCGCCTTCTCCAGCACCTTCAAATGCCGCGAAATCGCCGGCATGCTCATCTCGAACGGCGAAGCCAACTCCGTCACCGAAGTCTCCCCCAGCGCGAGACGAGCCAGAATCGCCCTCCGCGTGGGATCGGCCAGTGCTGAAAATGTCGAACTCATCTGATCTTGCATACCGTAATAAACCTCTTGGTTAAATAACCATAATGTTAAGTACAAAATTTGTAAAGTCGTATTAGTAAATTTTTTGCTTTCGCTCCAAAGCCACTACCTCAAGACATCACCACACGGAGACAAATTTTCCCGTCTTCTGGCCCGATTTAGCGATATGATCAAAACTCTTCCCCCGGGCCTAGACCGATATTCAGACATCGAGTCATTGCACCATCACTCGTTTCACCTTTAGCCCTTTTGGTTTCGTATTCAATCTGCATTCCGTCATTTGCAGGCAGGCACAGGTGTCGCCACACCAATCTCCTCGATCAGATCGAAGTGAGGGCCGATGAACCCGTCTTACGAAGAACTCGACGCCAGTTACGTTTTAACCCTCGAAGAAATCACCAACCTCACTGAAGAGGGTGGCAAACCCGCCGATACCCTCATGAACGTGGTCGCCCTCATTGCGACACGCTTCAAGACTGACGTCTGCTCCGCCTATCTGCTCGAGCCGGATCGATCAAACCTGGTCCTCGCCGCGACTCTGGGCCTCCACCCACATTGCATCGGCACACTACGTCTCGCGCTCAACGAAGGCCTTGCCGGCCTGGTCGCCGAACAGGTTCGCCCCGTCGCAGTCGAAGACGCGACAAATCATCCTCGCTTCAAATACTTCAAAGAGTCAGGCGAAGAGGCCTATCACTCCTTCCTTGGTGTACCCCTCATCGACCGCGGAATCCTTCAGGGCGTTCTCGTTGTGCAGACCAAAGAGCCCCGCATCTTTCGTGAATCTGAGATCCGCATGCTGGCCGAAGCCGCCAATCAGGTCGCACCCGTCGTCAGCGAAGCCCGCACCCTCGACCGCTTCATCGCCCCGGCGCAGGAGCGCCTCTGGTCCCTCGCCCGCAATCTCTGGTGGAGCTGGGACCACGACTGCGTCAGCCTCTTTCGCGATCTCAGCCCCACACGCTGGCGTCAAACCAATCAGAATCCAATCTCCGTTCTCAATGGAATGCCTTTAGATGAAATCGAACGTCGCGCCGCCGAACTCATGTTGCACGGGCGCATCAACTACGCCTACCGCCGGCAGCAGGAGTACCTGCAGGCCGACCGCACCTGGGGCGCAACCAACGCCGGCGTTCTTCGACCTCGCCCAGTTGCTTACTTCTCCGCCGAATTCGGCCTGCACGAATCCCTCCCTATCTACTCTGGCGGCCTCGGCGTCCTCGCCGGAGATCACATCAAGAGCGCATCCGACCTCGACATCCCACTCATCGGCGTCGGCCTCTTCTATGGTCAGGGATACTTCCTGCAGCGCCTCGACAAAAGCGGCTGGCAGCGCGAGGACTATCTCGAAACCGACATCAGCCAGCTCCCCATGCAGCCCGCCATCGGCCAGAACGGCGAGCGCATCGTCATCGAGATCCAGACTCGCGGCGGCATCATCCGTGCCAAGGTCTGGCAGATCAAGGTCGGCCGCTGCGACCTCCTCCTGCTCGACTCCAACGTCCCCGGCAACGCCCCCGAAGACCTCGAGCTCACCTCACGCCTCTACGGCGGTGACGGCCGCACTCGCATCCGTCAGGAGCTGCTCCTCGGCGTCGGCGGCTTCCGCGCCCTCAAGGACATGGGAATCACCCCTGGCGCGCTTCACCTCAACGAAGGCCACAGTGGCTTTGCCGTCTTCGAGGCAATCCGCAGCCGGATGCACGAAGAGGGCATCCCCTTTGACCTCGCCGCCAGCCAGGTCGCGCGCGAGGTCATCTTTACCACGCACACACCCGTTCCCGCGGGTCACGACCGCTTCAGCCCCCAGCTCATCGAGGAACACCTCGGCCCCCTGCGCGAACAACTAGGCCTCTCGCAAGACAAGCTCATGTCCTTCGGCCGCGTCAACACAGCTGATGATCAGGAGCTCTTCTGCATGACCGTCCTCGGCCTCAAGCTCTCTCGCCGGGCCAACGCAGTCTCATCCCTGCACGGTGAAGTCTCGCGAGCCATGTGGACCGATCTCTACCCTGGCAAGTCCGAAGACGCCGTCCCCATCGGCCATATCACCAACGGCGTCCACGTTCCATCCTGGTTGGCCCCGCAGATGTGCCGACTCTACGATCGCCATCTAGGCGTTGGCTGGCAGGCCAACAGCGGCGGAGCCGCCACATGGGAGGCCATCGAGACCGTCGACGACGGCGAGCTATGGGAGACCCATCTCAGCCTTAAGTCCCATCTCCTCGCCTTCGTCCGCCATCGCGCCGTCGAGCAGGCCGAGCGCCGCGACGAACCCCGCGAAACCCTGCAACACCTCAATAAGCTCTTCACCCCCGACGCTCTAACCATCGGCTTCGCCCGCCGCTTCGCCACCTACAAGCGCGCCAATCTACTTCTCGTCGATATCCAGCGCCTCGCCTCCATGGTCAATGACCCCAAGCGCCCCGTGCAGTTCGTCTTCGCCGGCAAAGCCCATCCCCTCGACGAGCCCGGCAAGCGCGTCCTCCAGCAGATCGCCCAGATGATGCGCGACTCCGAGTTCGCCGACAAATTTGTCTTCATCGAGGACTACGACATCAACGTAGGCCGTCACCTCGTCCAGGGCGTCGACGTCTGGCTCAACAATCCGCGGCGCCCCCTCGAAGCCTCCGGCACCAGCGGACAAAAAGTCGTCCTTAACGGCGGCCTCAACCTCTCCGTCCTCGATGGCTGGTGGGCCGAGGCCTACGACGGACTCAACGGCTTCGCCATCGGCACCGGCCGCACCCACTCCAACATGGACATCCATGACAGCCGCGACGGCGAAGACCTCTACCGCGTCCTCCGCGAAGAGCTCATCCCGCTCTACTACCAGCGCGACCAGGACGGCCTGCCCAGAGGATGGATCAAACGCATGAAGCGCACAATCCGCACTCTAGGCTGGCGCTTCAACGCCGATCGCATGGTCATGGACTACACGCAAAAGTGCTACGTCCCCGCGGCTGGAGGAACATCAAGCGAAGTGAAAAGCCTCTCGTAGACACGCAAGCTGCTCGCCGAAGCAAAATGACTTTCGAGCGATCTTAAAATGGAAACGAGAAAACGAAAAAACTACACAAGAGCGCGCAGCACGTCACCCTAGAAGCTTCCCGCAAAGATCGCCCTTAGCTTCGCCTTCAATCCCTGCTCTTCACTCGCTCTTCGAACCTGCGTCCGGTGCGTATAAAGCAGCATCCCAATCGCCACCGCAAACTCCGGAGTCGCAAGCTCCGCAGGCATCCGCGACAGTGGCACCGGATAGCCCACTCGCGCCGGCACTCGCAGCAGACTCTCCGCATTATCAAGCAATCCCGCCATATGCGCCCCACCGCCAGTGAACACACAACCAGCGCCAAGCGCCTCCAGAACGCCGCCATTCCGCAGATTATCCCGCAGCATCGTAAACAACTCACGCGCCCGCGGCTCCAGAATCTCCGCCAGAAAACGCTGGCGCACCATCCGCGCTGGTTGCCCACCCGAGATCGCAAGATTGCCGCCAACTTCAATCTCATTCAACTGCGGCACCGCCGTCACCACGCAATGCCCATACGTCTTCTTCAAATACTCTGCTTCCTCGACAGTCACATGCAGTCCGACAGCCAGATCGTTCGTAAAATGATCCCCGCCAATCGGCAACACCGCCGTATGCGCAATCGATCCCTCAAAAAACACCGCAAGCTCCGTCGTGCTCGAGCCGATATCCGCCATGCAAACGCCAAGCTCACGCTCATCCGCGCTCAACACAGCCTCAGCGGCGGCAATCCCCTCATAAACCGTATCCCGCACCTCAAGCCCCGCACGGTTCGCACACGTAATCACACTCTGCGCAACGCCGCCCGAGCAAGTCGACAGATGCAGATTCACTTCAAGCTTGTTCCCCACCATCCCAATCGGATCGTGAATCCCCGGCTGGTCATCCAGGATGAACTCCTGCGGCAACAGATGCAGTACCTCGCGATCCGGAGGCAGCGCTACACTCCTCGCGCGATCCACTGCAGCCTTCACCTCTTCCCGCGTGATCTCCCGCATCCGGCTTCCCATGCTGATCCCGCCACGCGAATTCACGCCGCGCACATGTGTCCCGCCAATCCCAACCACAGCCGTCTCAATCCCAGCCTTCGCCGACCGCTCCGCCGTCAACGCCGCACGATTGATCGCCTCCGCGGCAGGCCCCAGCTCAGCAATCAATCCTTTGCGCATCCCCAGCGACGGCTCAATACCATGCCCGCGATACCGCAAAACACCATCCTGCAGCTCCGCCACCAGTACACAACTCTTCGTGCTGCCGGCATCGAGCACAGTAATCAGATTGTCCAGCTTCTGATTCATGGATGAACCACCTGAGAATGAGATTGCGCTGAAGCAGTAGCCGGCGTCTTGGCCTTTGGCGGGGCCTTCCGCGAAGGTACATCAAAAGCAACCTCGCTCTGCGCCACCACATGCACCGGAGCCTTCGTCACTGGCTTGGCAGCCGTCTTATGCGCAACGACCGGAGGATTCTTCTTCGCCACTGGTTTCGCGTTGGCCTTTTCAACGGGCGCCACCGTCGGCTTGATGTCTTTATCATTCGCAACCGAAGCGCTCGAAGCCTTGGCAGCACTCGCATCCGCACCACTCGCAGGCGAAACCGTCGACCCCGGTTGCATCTCCAGCACCACCTGCCGTTCATACCGCATATCCACCGACGACAGTTTCGGATACGTCGTCCTCCACTCCGGCAGATGCTCCTTGAACTTCCTATAACGATTCAGAAAATCCTCATCGCCAAAGTGCACTAGAATCTCCGACGAATGATCCGGAATCATCGCCTTCACATCCTCCGGATTCGAAAGATCCACCTCACTCAGCTCTTCAGAGATCTTCTCCCCCGACCCATCCAGCTCCGAAGTAAATCTCGCATAAATCCTCATCCGAGCAGCACGGGTCGACAGCGGCTCGTTCGAGGCAATCCCCGTCACCACCGGAAACGAATAATGTTCCGCGGTCTTCTTCGCGTCCACCGGCATGTCCAGCAACACACCATTCGCATCCACCAGCCCGATCCTGCTTCCTTGCCGAACAAACGCCACCGGCGTCCTCTCCACAATCGACACACGCATCCGGTTCGGCAGCAGCCGCATTACCGTCGCATTCGCAACCCACGGCAATCTCTCCAGTTCAGCCCGTCGCTCCGCCAGCGAAACCGTAAAGATATTCCGGTCCACATCCTCCCCAAAGATCCCCAGCAACTGCGCCCGCGTCACATGAACGTTCCCATCCAACTCAATCGCCGACGAAGACGGAATCACAAACCTTTCATCGTGCAACAAATAGCTCTTCGCCATCAGATACGTTGCAAACCCCATCCCCAGCACGGCAACCAATCCGCATCCAGCAAAGATGCGTCCCCACTTCGTCGCAGGCAATCCGCGAAAACGCACGCGAACCCCGGCACGCCGTCGAGCCACCGGCCTGTCGTCCTCATCCTCATATGGATCCGCAAAATCTTCACTCAAATCACGACGCAACTTGCGGTTCGACGCCCCCCTTCGCCCACTCGATTCCGAGACATACCTCTCCTCTGGCGCTTCAAGCACCTCGGACCCGCCCTTCGATATCACGTCGTTTTTTCGCAAACCCGAGCAAGGTCGCGAGAATCGCCTCTTCGAGAATAACCCGCCCCACTCGATCCACCGTCTAACTTCTTCCCCACGTACCCTTTCAGGAACTCACCTAGCCATCTCGCATGCTCATGTTCCTGAAAATCGGCGTCATCGGCGCAAATCGGTGTTAAGTCTTCGCCGCCAGAGCCTCCAGCAAAATCGACCCAGCCTGCGACACGCTTCCCGCCCCCAGCGTCAAAATCACATCTCCTGCCTTAGCCTCGTGCACTAAAACCTGAACAGCTTCAGGTATCGACTTCGCATAATCCACTATCTGAGGCCCCGCCGCATCGATCGCATCGACCAGAGCATCCGCCGTTACTCCTGGTATTGGTTCCTCATTCGCCGCATAGATATCCAGCACCTGAACCGTATCTGCATCTTTGAACGCAGTAGCGAACTCCGCCATCAAATCCCGAGTGCGCGTAAACCGGTGCGGCTGAAACAGCACATGTACTCTCCCAAATCCACAATCCCGAGCCGCCCGCAGCGTCGCCACAATCTCTGTCGGATGATGCCCATAATCATCCACCACCGTCACCCCATGCACGACGCCCTTCACCTGAAACCGCCGATCCACTCCACGAAAACTCTCCAGCCCCACCGCAATCTGATCCGGTGCAACCCCCAGCTGCACTCCCACCGCCACCGCCGCCGCAGCATTCAACACGTTGTGCCGCCCCGGAACGTGCAGCCGAAACCGACCCAGCACCAGCCCCTTGTAATTCACGGCAAAACAAGAGTGACACCCATCCTCCTTCGTCAGCATCTCCACACGAAAGTCCGCATCTGCACTCTCACCGTACGTATAAACCTTCCGTCTCACCCGCCCCAGCACACCAGCAAGCAATTCGTTATCGACACAAGCCGTGGTTGCACCATAAAACGGCAGCCGATCCATAAACTCAACAAACGCTCCCTCAACATCATCCATATCCCGATAACAATCCATATGCTCGCGATCAAGATTCGTCACCACGGCCAGCACCGGTGACAGCTTCAGAAAACTCCGATCACTCTCATCCGCCTCCGCCACCAGGTACTGCGAGTTCCCCAACCGAGCATTCGAGCCCAGCGCATTCACCCGCCCACCCACCACCACCGTAGGGTCAAGCCCACCGCCAGCCAACACCGCTGCGACCATCGATGTTGTCGTCGTCTTCCCATGCATCCCCGCCACTGCAATCCCGTACTTCAGCCGCATCAGCTCTGCCAGCATCTCGGCCCGCTGAATCACCGGAATCTTCCGCTCCCTCGCCTCCAGCACCTCGGGATTGTCCTTCGCGACCGCCGAGCTCGTCACCACTACATCGCTTGCCGAAGCATTCGAAGCCGCATGCCCCTCAAAGATCCGCGCACCCATCCCCAACAGCCGGTCCGTCACCGCCGACCGCTTCAGGTCCGAACCCGAAACCGTATACCCCATCGTCAGCAGGATCTCCGCGATCCCGCTCATCCCAATCCCGCCGATCCCGATAAAGTGAATCCGCTGCGACGGCGCAAACAAAAAATGCCCAGGCACAAACATATCGTTCACTTTACCAGTCAGCAGCGTTCAACCAACCCGTATAGAACTCGGGTTTTCAGCTAACACTTCCAAAAGGAATCGCAATTTACCACTCATGCGCAAAATCCTGCACAGACACGACGTTATCGAGTACATTTTCTCGAAAAACCCACTCTGATTCTTGGCACGCAAATTGCACTATGAGAAATCGTCGTACACAGGCCCAGGTTCGATCCCCAAAATTCGGAAGACCTCTTGAAGAAGGAAGTGGCCACGGGTAACTCTCTCCATCTCAATCTTCTGTTCGCCTCTGCCTTGGTTCTCTCATCGTCGCCGCAAAATCAGCTGTAGCAGCCACCCTGAATATCGCCTGTTTCATCATTGGTGAACCTGACGAGGGCGTAAACCGTCCCCGGTCGGTTCACCAATGAGGTGCGAAACATACTCCGCGCGATCGAACCATCTCATTGGTTTCGATTCGGCCTTGTTGTTTTCGTGATATATAGAACTTCATGCCCACCAACCTCGCCCGCACAGCCGCCCTTGGCGCCGCTGCCCTTCTCTCTATCCCCGCGGCACTCGCGCAACAGCCTACGCAAACACTCCTGGCCACTCCCACCACCGTAGCCTGGGGATACTACTCCGCACGCGCCAAGCCAGTCCTCACCGTCAAATCCGGAGACGCAGTCAAAATTCAGACCCTCTCCACCTGCGGCCCACCGGAGCGCCTCAAGACCCTCGGCATCGCCGAAGCAGACATTCCCTCCTACGTTGCTGACATCTACACCAAAGTCCCCGCAGCCGACAAAGGCCCCGGCGGCCATATCCTCACCGGCCCTGTCGCCATCGAAGAAGCTCAACCGGGCGACATCCTTGAAGTCCGCATCTTAAAGATCGACATCGACGTCCCATGGTCCTGCAACTCCTTCGGCGTCGGCCGCGGCTTCCTGCCCAACGACTTTCCCTACAGCAAATCCCGCATCATTCCCCTTGACCGGGAAAAGATGATCGGCCACTTCGCCCCCGGCGTCGATATTCCCCTCCATCCCTTCTTCGGCAGCATCGGCATCGCCCCGCCCGAGTCCGCCGGTCGTTATAACTCTGCCCCGCCCTGGATGCATGGCGGCAATATGGATAACAAGGAACTCGTCGCAGGCACCACCGTCTTCTATCCCGTCAACGCCAAGGGCGCGCTCTTTGAAGCAGGCGACGGTCACGCCAACCAGGGCAACGGCGAAGTCGACATCACCGCGCTCGAAACTCAGCTCACCGGAACATTCCAGTTCATCGTGCACAAAGGTTCCGTCGACGATCCTCACCGCCTGATCTGGCCCCGCGCTGAAACTCCGACGCAGTACATCGCCATGGGCTTCGACGAAGACCTCAAGACCGCCACCGAGATGGCCATTCGCAACATGATCGTCTTCCTCTCCGAACAGCTTCCCGGCGCCCATCTCACCCGCGATGACGCCTACTCCCTCGTCTCAGTCGCCTGTGACGTAGACATCACCCAACTCGTTGATACCAAGAGCGGTGTTCACGTTATGTGTCCAAAGGTCCTTTTCACGAAATAGTCGCCTCCCGGCCATGCAACCCGTTTCCCAGGAGCGCCGTTGCATTCTTGCAACAAAAGGTGAAAACTCGTGTCTAATCAAGTGAGCAGTGACCCGGGCGACATCAAGCCGGGCTATGACTCATCCGGCTCTCCGCGAAACCCGGCGTACGAAGCTGTAACCGGTCAAACGAAGGCTGAGCAGGAAGGTAACCCCATGACGTTCCGCTCATTAAAATATTCGGTTGGTACCACGATGCTGGCCGGCCTTCTCGCAACTGCTGCCTTCTCCCAGACACCGGCAAGCGACCCCTACGGCCTTGCAGGCCCACCGCCCGACATGCAACAGGGCCAGCCCCAGCAATCCTACGGTCAGGATCAATATCCTCAGCAGGGCTACGCCCAGGATCCAAACCAGCAAAGTTACGCGCAGGATCCAAATCAGCAGCAGGGTCCCACCGCTCAGCAGCAGGCCGCTGCGACCATCACCGACATTCAGCAGGCCCCGCCTGCCGTCCCTGACTACCAACAGCCCGAAGCCCCCGGCGATGGCTATGTATGGACCCCCGGCTACTGGGCCTGGAACGGCATCGGCTACGAATGGGTACAGGGCGCTTGGGTTGCACCTCCTTACGTCAGCGCTCTCTGGACTCCCGGCTTCTGGGGCTATGGCTATAGCGGATACTCCTGGTACCCCGGTTATTGGGGCCCCTACGTCGGCTACTATGGCGGCATCAACTACGGTTTCGGCTATTTCGGCATCGGCTTCTACGGCGGATACTGGGGCGGTGGGCACTTCTGGTACAACCGCGCCTACTGTAACATCGGTCACGGCTACGGCTACCACACCTACACCCATAGCTACTCCGGATTCACCGGGCACCCCGGCGGCAACAGCTATGTCCACAACGCGTCGATCGCGAACCGTGGCGGAGCGACTGGCTTCCGTGGATCCAGCATCAACGGGCGTGCGTACTCTCCACAGGGAGCCAGCCATTCCAACTCCAATGGCTCCGTTAACACAACGCGCCCCTACAACGGAAACGTCGGCTCCAACAACGGAGGACGCAACTTCGTCCAACCAAGCCAGAACTACAACAACGGTGGCCGCAACTTCGCCCAACCGAGCCAGAACTACAACGGTGGCCGCAACTTCGCACAACCGAGCCAGAACTACAACGGCGGACGTAACTTTGCTCAACCAAGCCAAAGCCGCAGCTTCGCCGCACCAAGCCAGAACTACAGCGCTCCTCGCAGCTACTCCGCTCCGAGCCAGAACTACAGCGCTCCCCATAGCTTCTCCGCACCTTCCGGTGGTTCATTCCACGGCGGCGGAATGAGCAGTGGTGGCGGATTTCACGGCGGCGGTGGTGGTGGCGGCTCCCACGGTGGCGGCGGTCATCGGTAACAATCAAAGTTACAAATAGAAAAGGGCTGAGAGTAGATCTCAGCCCTTTTCTATTGCCTTCTCATTTCGCCTGTGCCGTTGCCTTATAGTTGTCATCCTTCGCCGAAGGCGGAGGATGAGCTTCTCTTTTCAATCCACCCAATCCATAAAGTCAACATCACTGTGGCGGCTGCGGAGGAGCAGTAGGCGTAGTCGGAGCACCGATCGTAGGCGCGCCCGGCCCATTCGGCGTTGTCCCAAATCCAGGCGTCCCGGGAGTATTCCCCGACCCCGGCGTATTCCCAAACCCCGAACCATTCCCCGAAGCGGACCCCAGATTCGAAGACCCGCCAAACAAGCTCCCCTTCGCATACAACTGTTCAATCCGCGGGTCATAGAGAAACTCCCACGTGTTGTAAGTCGTCTGCTCGTTCAGCACCGTGATCGAATCTCCATCCTTCGGTATTCCCACTCCAACAAACGGCGCGCCACCCGACGGCATGCCTGAAGATACATTCCCCGCCAGCGACCCCAGCGTGCTGTTTGAGTTACTGCCAGCCCCTGAAGTCCCGGGGGTTGTTGATGTCCCCGGCGAAGTCCCCGCACCGCCCGAACTCGTCGTGTTCCCACCCAGCGTAGGCGGACTCGAACCACCCAGCCCTCCTCCGCCCGGCGAAGAACTCCCAAGCCCAGACCCCGCCGACGAAGATCCGTACGAAGAACCGGAGGAATTCCCCCCAATCCCCGGCGAAGCCTGCCCCGCAGCCGACCCTAGCCCCGGTGTCATTCCCGCCAGCGGCTGCCCGAAAAATCCCTTCACCGTAGTCTTCGCCTCACCTACGTGAATCAGCTTCCAATCTGGCTTCCCCGTCATCGGGTCCTCATATTGCTGACGCAGGAAACGAATATTATTCGTCTTCTCCAGCTGCTCCATCGAGCCCGGATAATGTCCAAACTTCCTGTAGTACAACCGGATCGCCCGCACATACTGATTTCCCCGGTGCACCGCCTCCACCTCGCGCTCCCGCCGCAGCCCTTGTGCCACCTTCGGAGCCGCCACACTCAGCGCCAGCAGAATCAGAAAAATCGCAACAACCAACCCCACCAGCATGAAGCCCTGTTCACCCTGCGGCTCCATCCTGACGTTGCGCTCTCTCTCCAGGCAGTTCATACCAACCTCACCGAGCCAGCAATGGCAGCGTCTGACGATTATTATTCGCCAGATCCTCCACCAGAATCGAGTTCACCGAAACCGAAATCACCTTATACTTCCGCACCACAATATCGCCATCCACCGCCAGAAATACATCATCCCCATGCAGCAGAAACGCCTGCTTCTTCCCGCCTGGCGCAGTCGCCGTGCCAAAGAACTTCAAATCAATCGGCGGAGGTGGCGGGGGTCCCTGTTGCACCGGCGGAGGGGGCGGCACAACCGGCCCCTTCGGCCTTACGGGCGCAATCGGCTTCGGAATATCAACAGGCACTGAAGTCATCGAGAAAATATTTCTTCCATTCCCCGAATACACCAGCGACTCCGTCACCAGCATCGCTTCCATCCGCAGCGTCGGATCAAGCTGCGCGGAAGTCGTCCCCAGGTTCTTCGCCACGTTCCCCGAAGGAACAGCATTCACCCGCGGAGCTGAGTTCGTCTTCACAGTCGGCGTTGAAGTTGTTGCTATAACAGGCACGGCCGGTGGCGAAGGAGGACTATCGACCCGCAACTGGAAATACGCATACGCTCCCATCGCCAGCAGGAACAAGGCGATCACAGCACCCTTCTTCTGTTGGTCAGGAGTCAGACGGATCATCGCCGCCTCCCCGGAGCAGGCACGCTCACCGTAGTATCCGAACCGCCCGCATCTTTGTCGGCCTTGTCCGCAGCTTTGTCGCCCTCGGTGATCGACGCTACTGTCTTCTCCGTACTCTCAGCCCCCATCGGAGCCCGCTCATACGTCGTCAATCCAAGCCGCAGCCCAACCGTCCCGCTCTGTTGTCCCGTCAACGTCAACGCCCGGATCAGAAAAAACATCTTATCCCGCTCGAGACCATTGATAAACATCACCAGCGAGCGGTACTCCCCGTTCAGTCCCGCATCCACCCGAACTTCGGTCAGGGCTCCCGGCGTGCCATCCATCTCGGGCGATTCCGCATACTGCGCGCGCGTCAGCTTCACATTCTGCTTCTTCGCCTGTACTCCCAGCTCTCCAAGAAACTCCGAGTAGGCATAAGGCAAACGCTGCTGCGAAAACTTATCTGCATCCTTCGTAGCCTGCGCGAGCTTTGCGTCCAGCCCTTCCAGCGGCTGCCGTGCAATCTCCGCCGTCTTCATCTGCACGGTCTGGTCGGCAAGCGCCTTCGCGTTATCGCTGTTCGCTGCTCGCCACGTAAAAGCCACATGCACGAGGAAATAAAGATTCACCAGCCCCAGCAACACAACCCCGGCAATATGCAGATTCAGCAGCGTCGCCAGCTTCCCAGCCTTCTCTGCCCACTGAGCCGCCGCCACCGTCGACCGATTCTTTTCCGTTACCGTCGTCGTCATTGCGGCGCTCCCTTCTGCAGAGGAGCCTTGACCACGCCCGGTTTCCCTGTCGGGCCTCTTCGAGTCGCAGCATTTCTAGTGGCCCCGGTTGCGGCAACCTTCGGCGTACCATCCCCATCCTTCGCCGCAACTTCCTTCAGCGGTTTCGCCGGCAGCGGATTATACCCACTCAAAATCTCAAACTGGACCGCTCCCGGAGCGGTTACCTGTGCAACTTGGCGATTCCCCTCCTGCGTCTGCGCCTGCTCTGAAGCCAGTCGCGGCGCCACAAACCTCTGCGAAGTCTCCAGGTTCCTCACCAGCTGCACCGCGCGTTCGCGATCTCCGCTCACCCGCAGCCGGATATTCACGTCGCCTTCCTTCGTAATCGTCGGCTCGATGCTCGTCACCTGCACGCCCGTCGGCAGCACCTTCTCCAGATCCATCAACACCGCGGTCCAGCTGAAACTCTTCCGCGCAAAAACGGCATTCAGGAACTGAGACCGTTCCAGTACCGCCATGTTCTGCGGCTGATGCATCCTTGACTCATTCACCTGGCGCTCATGCTGATACTGCTGCGTCTTTGCCTTCAGCGCATCCATCTGCGCCTGCGCCACACTGGCCTTGGCACTCAACGAGTGCAACCAGAAAAATAGTCCCACCGCCGACAACGCCAGCACTCCCATCGCAAGCCGCAGCCGCGCAAACAGCGGTCGCAACTCAACAAATGGCCGATTCGCAAGATTGACCGAGATCCGCATCAGTTCCTCAGCGCTCCTCGGACGCCCGCCAGCCATCCACGCGGTACCCGCGACGTCGCCGCCCCGGCAGCCAGCATTCCGCCATCAACCATCTCGCGCACCTGCAAACCTTCCACACCGCTCTCTTCCATCATCGAAGCCAGCGAATCCGCTCCCAGCGTCCCGGCCACAAGCAACTGGTCCGGCGATCTCTGCAGCGAATCCTCAAAATAAGCCGCAGCCACACTCACTGCCTGTGAGACTTCACGGCTCAGAGCACTCACTCCCGCCTCGCGCACAATGGCTGTCTCCACCACCGAAGTCTGTATCGCCGTCTCGGCATCAAACCTGTCCCATCCACCCGGCCCCAGCGGTTCCTGCTGAGCCCACTCCTGCGCAGTGTTCTCACGATCGACCAGCGGCAACACGCTCCTGATCTCCCGGGCACTCACGTCCACATTCAAATCAAACGAGCGATGCAGCAACATCGTCTCTCCCTGAACAATCGCCGTCGTCACCGCACCCGTTCCCGCATTCACAACAAGAAGAGGAGACTGCGCTTCTTCAAGCCCCGCCAGAGCGGCCAGCGTGCTGGGCATAACAGCTCCCGGCACATAGCCCGCGGCCAGTACCACCGCCTCATACTCATCGAGAACAACCTTCGGCATTGCAACGGCGAGAAGCTTCACCCCGTTCTTCTCATTCGACATCACCTGATAGCTCACCATCGCTTCATCTGCATCGAACGGCAGCAGCTTCTTCAGGCGAAACCGCACAACCGGCAGCGCCTCAACAGCTTTCGACGGTAGCTGGTCAAAATCCACAAACAGGACCCGCACAGCAGAGTCAGGAATAACGACCGTCACATCCCGCAGCCGTTCACGGCCCGTCCCAGCCACGGCGTCCAGCGCCTTTCTCATAGCTGCCGTCACCGCTCCCTTGTCGACGATGTTGCCCGCCTTCAACCCCGGGGCAACCGCTCCTTCAGGGAGATCTCCACGAGCCACCGCTGTCAACACTGCCGCCGCATCTTCCGCACGAGCCGCCACCACGCCCTCTGCCCGTACCTCAACCGCCAGCCGCGGCCGCGTCCCCAGACTCTTCGGTAAAATTTCCATTCCCTCTTAGACTACCTTGCTCTTTCGATTGCCACTACCACTATCGTGTGGCTACCGGCCCGTCTCAATAAACGTCACCTTATTAATCTCTCGCAACGTCGTAATTCCAGCCCGCACCCTCTCCAGAGCCGAATCCCGCAAAAACGCCATCCCCTTATCCCGCGCCTTCTTGCGGATCTCGCTTCCCGGCTTCTTTTGGAGCAGCATCTCGCGAATCTCGTCATCCAGTTCCAACAGCTCATGGATCGCCGAACGTCCGCGATACCCTGTCCAGGCGCACTCCATACACCCAGCGCCCTCGCGGAAATTAAAGTTCCGCCACTCCGCCACCTCCAGCCCGCTCGCCAGCAGCTCAGTCTCAGAGTAGTGGACATCCTTCACACAAAATTCACACACCTGCCTTACCAGCCGCTGCGCCAGAATGCAGTTCAACGCAGAAACAAAGTTATAAGGCTCAACACCCATATTCAAAAACCGTCCCAGCACATCAACAACGTTATTCGCGTGGACAGTAGTAAACACAAGGTGTCCCGTCAGCGCCGAGTTGATCGCAATCTGCGCCGTCTCCGCATCGCGGATTTCGCCGACCAGAATCTTGTCCGGGTCATGACGCAGAATCGAACGCAACCCACGCGCAAACGTCAGCCCCTTCTTCTCATTCACCGGAATCTGCGTAATCCCGCGAATCTGATACTCGACCGGGTCTTCAATCGTGATGATCTTGTCTTCTTCTGACTTGATCTCGTTCAACGCCGCATACAGAGTCGTTGTCTTACCCGAGCCCGTCGGTCCCGTCACCAGCACCATGCCGTAAGGCTCTTTGATATACCTGCGAAACCGCGTCAGATCCTTCTCCGCAAACCCCACCACATCCAGGCTTAGTTGCTTGAACTTCTCCGACATCGACTCTTTGTCCAGCACACGAAGCACAGCATTCTCGCCATGCACTGTCGGCATAATCGACACACGAAAGTCAATCAGCCTTCCCTTATACCGAACGCGAAACCGGCCGTCCTGCGGCACGCGGCGCTCAGCAATATCGAGCTCGCTCATAACCTTGATACGCGAAAGAATCGTCTGATGGTGCTCCCGAGCAATCGGAGCCATCGCCTGCTGCAGCACTCCGTCAATTCTGTACTTCACCAGCAGCGAATCATCGAACGTCTCAAGATGAATATCCGAAGCTCGCCGTTCCAGAGCTGTAAAAATCGTCGTATCCACCAGCCGGATAATCGGCGAGATATCGTCCTCGCTCGTCAGACGCTCAATCGATATATTCGAGTCCTGATTCTCATCCCCGTGCAGCACATCGAACGCAAGGCCTTCACTGGCCTCATCCAGCACGCGCTGCGACTGCTCCGTCTTCTTCAGCAACTCCGAGATCTGGCTCAGTGTCGCCACCCGCGTCACCAGCCGCTGCCCAAGCAGCCCTGAGATCTCGTCCAGCACCATCAGCTTCGAAGGGTCCGAAACCGCAATCGCCAGCTTCCCCTCCATCTGCTCCAGAGGGACAAAGTTGTAGCGGAACATCATATCCACTGGCACACTCTTGAACAGATCATGCGAGATCTTGAAGTTCTTCAGATCGACAAACTCCGCATGATAGCGCCGCGCAATCAGCTGCGCCCGCTCCACCTCATCCATCCCCTGCTCAAACGGTACTGCCAGCGGTGCGATTGCCATAACTCTAAGACTCCCTTAATCCTCTTCCGTAACCCTAACAAATAACTGAATTGCTCAAGTTTTAGACCACGGGCTTGCACGTCCCTGAAATTCTGGGCCTTCACCATTTTAGTGCCCAATTATGCTATCCTCCCCCCATCGCTCGGCCCCAGTATCTACGACTTCTGGAGGACTCCAATGAGCACCGCCGCGCCGACCCTTGGCAACCTCGCCCCTAAAGCCATCAACTGGTCCATCGCCCTCAGTATCCTCCTCATTCTCGCCGGACTCATCGCCATCTGCGTTCCCGAGATCTCCGGAGTCGCTATCACCCTCATCTTCGGCTGGCTCATGATCGTCAGCGCCGTCACCCACTTCGTCTTCGCCTTCAAATCCCATGCCACCGGCGCCGTCATCTGGGAGATTCTCCTCGGCATCGTCTATCTGATCGCCGGCTTTTACCTCATCATGCACCCGCTCGCTGGCCTGCTCACCCTTACACTCTTCCTCGCCTGCTACCTCTTCTTCGAGGGCATCTTCGAGATCATTCAGTTCTTCCAGATCCGGCCCCGCAACGGCGCAGGCTGGCTTCTCTTCGACGCTATCGTCACTCTCATCCTCGCCTGCATGATCTGGCGTTCCTGGCCCAACAGTTCGGTCTGGGTCATCGGAACCCTCGTCGGCATCAGCATGCTCTTCAGCGGAATCTCCCGCCTCATGCTCTCCCTCGCCGCTAAACGCCTCCTCAAAGCCGTCTTCTAGGTCAACTCGACATGAGCAGCGAACCCATCCCCCTCTCCGCGCTCGCCCCCAAAGCTATTAACTGGTCTATCGCTCTCAGCTTCCTGTTGATCTTGGCCGGGCTCTGCGCGATCCTCATTCCGTTCCTTTCCAGCATCGGCATCACGATCATCTTCGCCTGGGCGATGATCTTCAGTGCAATTACCCATTTCATCTTTGCTTTCAAAACCCACACTACCGGCAGCCGCATCTGGGAGATTCTCGTCGGTGTCGTCTATCTCATCACGGGCGTTGTCCTTCTCATGCACCCAGTCGATGGGCTCCTCGTCCTTACCCTCGTTCTCGCGTACTATCTCTTCTTTGAAGGCGTCGTTGAAATCTTTCACTACTTCCAGATCCGTCCTCGCCATGGTGCCGTGTGGCTGCTCATCGACGGTATAGTCACCCTCATCCTCGCCCTTATGATCTGGCGCTCATGGCCCCAAAGCTCCATCTGGGTCGTCGGCACCCTTGTCGGAATCAGTATGATCCTGAGCGGTGTATCCCGGCTCATGCTCTCGTTAGCCGCCAAACGAGTCATCAACCGAATCGTCTGATTCAACCCGGCTACGAACACAAACGAAACCAGCAGGTGAGAAACTGCTGTTCCGCGCCCGACGGCGTCTCATGCAACTCCACTGAACTCTCGACTAGGCGAAAGCGTTCACCCACCTTGTGCTCCAAAGCGGCTGCGTCATACCGCATCGTGGCAAGCCCGCTGCAGCGCTCCGGCCCCGAGTGCCCAAACGTGCTCAAAATCAAACTGCCCCCGCGTTTCAATGCACTCTCGACTCTCTCCATATAAGCCCGCCGCCGATCGGGCTCCGTCAGAAAGTGAAAGACAGCCCGGTCATGCCACACATCCAGCGCGGTCTCCGGAAGCTGAATCTCCAACACATCTCCGCGGACCCACGTCACTCCAGCTCCACGCAAACCCACCCTCTTCTTGAGAGCGTCCAGCGCTGTCTGTGAGATCTCAACCGCCGTCAGGTTACCGTAACCCAGCTCCAGCAGATCATCCACCAGCGTCGACTGCCCGGTCCCCAGATCCAGAATCGAGGCCTGCCGGTCCGGCGCCGCTCGCACAATCAGTTCCAGCGACAGCTCCAGATGAGGACGAAACCAGCTCACCTTCACCGCGTCCTTCGTGGCGTAAGCCTGCTCCCAGTGAGCCTTCACATCCATCGTTAATCCTCAATCATCAGCACACAAAATCGGTGTCATCAGTGCAGATCGGTGTTAAGTCTCGAACGGTTTCCCCTCACGCTACTGCCCGCCAGTCGCACCGGCGCTCAGACTGAAGATCGGCAGATACAGCGCAATCAGAATCGTCACCACGACAATTCCCATGAAGATCAGGATCAGCGGCTCAATCAAACTCATTGCCGCTGTCAGATTCGTCTGCACATCTTCCTCAAAAAACTCCGCGACCGAGTTCAGCATCTGCGGCAGCGCACCCGTCGACTCGCCCACTTCGATCATCTCCGTCGACAGCTCAGGAAAAACCTTCGTCGTCTGCAAGCTAACCGATAGGCCTTTCCCTTCCCGCACCGTCTCGACCGACTTATAAACCGCCGTCGCAACCTGCCGCGAATCGATCGACCGTGCTGCCGTTTCCAGCGACGGCACCAGCGGCAAACCTCCCGTCAGCAGCGTCGACAGCGTCCGCGAGAACAACCCAACCTGATACTTCAGCCACACAGGCCCAAAGATTGGCAGCGAGATCCGAATCCTGTCGATTAGATTCGCCCCCGCATCCGTCTTCGTCCACCGGTACAGCAGAAACCCAAGCAGACCCACCGCTGCCCCGACATAAATCCCATAGTGCTGCGCGTTCCGCCCCAGATCCAGCAGAAACACAGTCAACCAGGGCAGCTTTGTCCCCAGCTGGTCATACAGCTGCGCAAACCTCGGCACCACAAACGTAATCAGAAAAATAAACAACCCGATCACCATCACCACCAGCAGCGCCGGATAGATCAAACTCGCCTTCAGCTTCTTCCGAAACGTCAGCGACACCCGTTGAAAGTCCAGAAATCTTTGCAGCACCTCTTCCAGGTTGCCCGACCGTTCTCCTGCCAGCAGCGTCGTCGTATACACAATCGGAAATCCACCCTGCGCCTCAAACGCCTGCGAGATCGACTCACCCGTCTTCACCCGCGCCGCCACATCCTCCAGCTGCGCGCGAAAGTGCGGCAGCTTCTGCCGCTTGCTCAGCAGCTCCAGCGATCCCAGAATCGGCAACCCCGCGCGAATCAGCGTCAGAAACTGCTGGTTGAAGACAAGAAATGTGTCCAGCTTCACCTTCTTCTTTCCCGCCCCCAGAATGCTCTTCGCCTTCACCGAATAAACGTAGTACCCCGCCTGCGTAAAGCGCGCGCGCAACTCTTCCGCAGTAGCAGCCGCATGACTCTGCTCCATCACCCGTCCACGCTCATCCGCCAGCTTCACAACGAATTCATTCATAGACCGCTAAGACACCCATCCAAATCAAAGTAACTCCATCTTAGACGTTCTCCCCGGCAATTTCCGCCTGCGTCTGCGTCTTCCGTGGTATCTCCTCCGTCCCACATCCATCCGCACCGCCTTTGTTACTCTTGAATCCTTCCCAAGGAGCCCCATGGCCATTCGCACTCTCCGCCAGCGCCACGCCTGCATCGCCGTCCTTACTCTGCTCTGCATCTCTTCCTTCGCCCTCGCGCAAAAACGCCCCCTCACCGCAAAAGACTTCGACTCCTGGCGAACCCTCACCGGACAAGTCCTCTCCCCTGACGGCCACTACGTCGCCTACGCACTCTTTCCCCTTGAAGGCGACGGCGAAGTCATCATCCGCAATCTCGCCACAGGCAAAGAGACCCGCGAGCCCGCCGGCGAACTCCCACCGCCTCCACCCGACGACCCCAATGCCGAAGGCCCGCCGCCCCCACGCACCATTCAGCTCTCCTTCACCAACGACTCGAAAACCCTCGTCTTCCTCGCCTATCCCACCCACGCCGCCGTCGAGAAAGCCAAGACCGAGAAACAGCCCGACAAACGCACTCCCGCTCACGAAGAACTCGTAGTCTTCGACCTCGCCTCCGCAAAATCCACTCGCGTCCCCGACATCAAGAGCTTCCAGCTCCCCAAGAAATCTGACGGCTTCGTAGCCTACCTGAAATATCCCGCACCAACTCCAACCGCGCCGTCAACGGAAAACTCAACCGAATCCGAAGCTCCACCAGCGCGCTCCCGCAACGCAGCCAATCGTGAAGAATTCGGCACCACCCTAACCCTGCTCAACCTCACCATGCAATCCTCCCGCGAGCTTCCCGACGTCCTCGACTACCAGATCACC
The DNA here is from genome assembly GCA_963815485.1 of uncultured Acidobacteriaceae bacterium. GTDB lineage: Bacteria > Acidobacteriota > Terriglobia > Terriglobales > Acidobacteriaceae > Edaphobacter. The sequence continues at coordinate 693,526 of CAWFGQ010000001.1, forward strand.
CGCGACGGCAAATCTCTCGCTTACTCCGTCGCCGCACACAAACCTGAAACCGACGGCGTCTTCGTCATCCCCACCGCCGGAGGCGACCCGCACGAACTCATCTCCGGCAAAGCCCAATACCAGCATCTCGTCTGGACTGAAAAATCCGACGCACTCGCCTTCATCGGCAACCCCTCCACCAACGCCGCCGACAAAAAACCACCCTACAATCTCTATCTCTGGAGCTCCACCGAACCCAAAGCCACCCTCGTAGTCTCCCCCACCACATCTGGCTTCCATCAGGGCTACGTCATCCACGATCACGCCACCCTCACCTTCTCCAAAGACGGCACCCGCCTCTTCTTCGGAGCCGCACCACCCTCGCCCCCGCGCCCACCCGCCACCATCGACCCCGACAAACCCTCCTTCGATCTCTGGAGCTACAACGAAGAATCCATCCCACCCATCCAGAAAGTCCGCGCCACCGCCGATCTCAATCGCTCCTTCCGCGCCGTCTATCTCATCCCCGGCAAAAAGATGATCCAGCTGGCCGATGAGTCCCTCGCCGAAGTCGTCCCCAACGAATCCGGACGTTACGCCCTCGCCACCGACGAACGCGAGTACCGCCCCATTCAGGACTACGGCGAACGCATTCTCGACACCTACGTCGTCGACGTCGACACAGGCACACGCACCCTCCTTCTCAAAAAACACGAAGGCCAGACCCGCCAATCCCCCGGTGGCAAATACTTCCTAACCTTCGACGGCAAAGACTGGAACGCCATCTCCATCGCCACCGGAAAATCCGTCAACCTCACCGCCAAACTCCCCGTCGCCTTCTGGAATGAAGAAGAAGACACCCCCAGCACCCACGCACCCTACGGCATTGGCGAGTGGACCAAAGACGACAAGTACGTCCTCCTCTACGATCACTACGACATCTGGCAGATCGCCCCCGATGGCAGCTCCGCCACGAACCTCACTCACGGCCTCGGCCGCGCGCAACACCTCCAACTCCGCGCCATAGCCTTCCACAACGACCCCGAAGACCGAACCATCGACCCCACCAAACCCCTTCTAATCCGAGCCGAAGACACCACCACGCGCGACTCCGGCTTCTACACCACCCGCATCGACGCCAAAGAAGCCCCCGCGAAACTCGTCCTCACCGCCGACGACTACAACAACCCCATCAAGGCCCGCGACGCCGACGTCTACGCTCTCACCGCGCAATCCTTCACCAAGTTCCCCAACCTCCTCATCACCGACGCCTCCTTCAAAACCCTGCAAAAGATCTCCGACGCCAACCCCCAGCAGTCCTCACTCCTGTGGGGCACCAACGAGATGGTCACCTTCCAGAGCACCGACGGCATCCCTCTCCAGGGCATCCTCTACAAGCCCGAAAACTTCGACCCGCACAAAAAATATCCAATGATCGTCTACCTCTACGAGAAGCTCTCGCAGAACCTCAACCACTTCGTCGAGCCGCGCCCGATGGACTCGATCAACATCAGCTACTACGTCTCCAACGGCTACCTCGTCTTTACACCCGACATCGTCTATACCACCGGCTACCCGGGTCAGAGCGCGCTCAAATGCGTCCTCGGCGGAGTCAACGCCGTCACCGCACGCGGCTTCGTCGACGAAAAGAACATCGGCATCCAGGGCCACAGCTGGGGTGGCTATCAGATCGCCTACATGGTCACCCAGACCACCCGCTTCAAAGCCGCCGAAGACGGCGCACCCGTCGTCAACATGATCTCCGCCTACGATGGCATCCGCTGGGGCAGCGGCCGTCCGCGTCAATTCCAGTATGAGAAAACTCAAAGCCGCATTGGCGGCTCACCATGGGAAGTCCCACTCCGCTTCATCGACAACTCACCCATCTTCCAGGTCGACCGCATCCAGACCCCGCTCCTGATCCTTCACAACGACGCCGACGACGCCGTCCCGTGGTATCAAGGCATCGAGTTCTTTCTCGCCCTCCGCCGCCTCGACAAACCCGCATGGATGTTCTCCTACAACGGCGAGCCCCACCACCTCCACCGCCGAGCCAACCAGCGCGACTACGCCCAGCGCATGGCCGAGTTCTTCGACTACGAACTAAAATCCGGCCCCAAACCCAAATGGATGGACAACCCCATCCCCTACCTCCACACCGCCGAACAAGCCGCCCCATAATCAGCAATCGCAAATTGTCTTTCTTAAATTGCGGCACAAACTCCGTCATCTCGACCGGAGGCGACTTGCCGCCGCGGTGGAGAAGCCTGCCCTGCGCGAAGTCGAATTGGACCCCGCATCTTGCCTTGCTGCTGCCGTTGCTTATTTGTCTCTCAACCTCTCGCAAATTGCTGTTGCCGAACCCGGGCTGGCCCCAATCTCGTTTTATGAAATGCAGGCATCGACCGAAGCTCGACAGCGTTCCTTCCCCGGACCATGGAGCCTGCAATGAGCGAAAATTGAATGATGGAATCGCTATTGGCACTCTTTTTCTTCTTCGAAAAGAACTAAGCCTGCTCAGTTCAAACAGATAAGCGAGATTCGTCACAGAAAGTCGGCGGCTCGTCACATTTTTTTACTAATTCATGACATTTTTTTATTGACCTTTCCCTTTCCGACATTGTAGCTTCTCCTCCATTGCTAAAACTCTACGAGCAGGACGCGCCTGCAGCGCTACCTGCCCTAAGCGGACACAGCGAACGTGTGCCTGAAGAGCACACTCCTGTCTCTGTACAACCCGAACCGGTGAAATACTTTGGTCCGCAATGTACGTACCAGGGAATGTAGCCGGGGAACCTACCTCCGTTCGGAATTTCGGCCGGTGACTCTCTTCCGAGGTAAAAACACAGATGGCGTTTTCCATTGCCCAGAAGTTCCGCGGCCTCGCCGCGGTCGTGAGTCTTTCGTTGTTCGCCTTAACCCTTCTTCCCTCAGCCTTTGCACAGGAAACTACTGGTGCGATCCAGGGAATCATCACTGACCCGACCGGCGCAGTTGTCGCTGGAGCAACGGTAGTTGCTACCGCAGATAAGCTGATCAAGCCTGTCACGGTGACTTCAGACTCCCACGGATTCTACCGGTTAAACGCGCTGCCTCCCGGTAACTACACGCTGGTCGTGTCGGGAAGCGGAATGAAGGCCAAGGCCACCGATCTCAACCTGACCGCCGGCGCGCTGCCCAATCTGAATATTCAGCTGTCTGTGGGTTCGGAGACGGTCATCGACGTCAGCACAGCGGTTGCGCTCGTCGATGTCACACAAAGCAAGGTCGAAACCACGATCACGAACGAAGTTCTGCAGGAGATCCCAAAGGGACGCTCGTTCCAGTCGGTAATTCCGTTTGCTCCGGGAGCACGTCAGGAGCCTTTGCAAAGTACTACAAGCGGAACGCTGAATGGCAATCGTACCGGCGGCTTCCAGATCGATGGAGCCAGCGACAGCGAGAACGTCTACTCATCAGAAGGCGTGAACGTCACGGACATCGTCGGTGGTGGCGTTGGCTATAACGTCCCGATGGAGTTCGTGCAGGACGTACAGGTGAAGAGTTCCTCGTTCGAGGCCGAATACGGCGGCGCGATGGGCGGTGTGGTTAACGTGGTCCAGCAGAAAGGGAGCTCAAACTGGCATGGCTCGATCCTCATGTACTACCGTTCGAGCGCGTTGAATGCGAACGATCAATGCGCGCTGTCGACTACCTGCGGTCTGCGCAAGGACCCATCTACCTCGGTTAACTCGTCACTCCGGCTGGATCAGTCGGCACAGTACTACGTTGGCAAGCAAGATCACTATCGTGCGGTCGATCCGGGCTTCACACTTGGCGGACCGCTTCTTTCCAACAAAGTATGGCTTTACAGCAGCTTCATCCCTAGCTACTACTCGTTGCGTCGCGATGTGAACTTTACGGGAACGAATCCCGGGCCTCGCTCTTTCACCCAGACGCAGAATCAGTACTACGGTTTTGCGCGCCTCGACTATGCTCCGACCAGCAAGCTACGGCTCTTTGCCAGCTGGGAAGACCTGTATACCCGTGTCACTGGCAACAGCCTTCCGACTCCCGATAGCAAGTCCGGACAGACAAACAGCAACTCGACCACTGATCCGACAACCTTCCGGGCCGATTCCGGTCAGGTTCTTCCTGCTGCCGTTTATGCCTTCGGCGGCGACTACACGATCACCCCCAGGCTTCTCCTCACAGTTCACTATGGGTATCTGTTCAGCAATGCAGAAGACCGCGGTAAGACGACCGGGGTCAAAGCTGTGATGGAAGCTGGTTCCATTACTGCCAAAGGGTTGGATGGATCTTCGGTTCCGACGGCCTACCAACAACTCACCAACTACACCAATATCGGTACAAACACAGCACAAAAATTCAACGTTCTACAGCGCAAGAGCATTTCGGCCGACCTCTCGTGGCTGAAAACGGGCTGGGCTGGAACGCACAACTTCAAGGTCGGTTTCGGCCGGGACTCAACCTACAATAACCTGGTCAGCGGATATAACACGGCGCTGCTCGACTTCGACTACGGAGCTGACTACACGGTGGCGACCTCTGCCACTGCGTGCGATGCCGTCATTGCTGCGAACGTCACAAAATATGGTTCCTCTGCAGCCGGTCACTGCCGCGGCAACTACGGCTTCTTCTACGTAAACGACTACTCCACGGGCGGTGTCGCTCGCGGAGACAACGAAGGTATCTACGTTCAGGACGCATGGACGATCCGCAACCGTCTCACGATTAATGCAGGTGTCCGTTTTGATCGCGAGTACCTTCCGCCCTATAGCGCTGGTGCCTCGAGCATCGGCTTCGACTTTACCCAGAAGGTCGGTCCGCGTATCGGCGCCGCCTACGATGTGCTTCACAACGGCAAGCTGAAGATCTACGGAAGCTACGGCAAGTTCTACGACATCATCAAATACTCGCTGCCCCGCGGCTCTTTCGGCGGCGAATACTGGCATGAGTGCATCTATGCGTTGGACGATCCGAACTTCTTGGGCGTCATTCCCGGAAACAACTCCGCTGGACATGCCTGCCCAACCAGTGGAGGTGCAATTGGCCTCGCGAGCAGCTACCGTTTTATCGAGAACGTGGACCTCCGCAAGAACGTCATCAGTACGTCGGACCCCGGTGTCGATCCCAACGTCAAGCCCATGGGAATGCATGAGTCTGTCTTCGGCACTGATTGGGCTGTCACTCCAACAATGGCCGTTACGGCTCGCTACTCTCGCAAACGCCTGGACAATACGATTGAGGATATGGGTGTAACCGATACGTCCGGCTTCTACATCGGCAACCCCGGCCCGGGCTACGGCGACCTGCTGCACCGTGTCCTTTCTTCCAACGGCCTCACGGCTCCACTCTGTACCGCCTGCCCGACCGCACCCAAGGCGACGCGTGCCTACGACGGCTTCGAAGTCCGGGTAACGAAGACTGCTGGATCGCACTACTTCTTCAGCGCCTTCTATACCTACAGCAAACTCACCGGAAACTATCCCGGCCTGACCAGCACGTTCAATACAGACGGTGGCGGCGGACGCCACAGTCCAAACAACAACCGCTCCTTCGACCAGCCCCAGATGGGTTTCACTGCGCATGGCAAACCGTACGGGGGAGACCTTCCAACCGATCGTCCTAACACCGTCGGCGGTTACGGTTCCTATCGGATCAAGTGGTTTGGCGGCGACTCGCAGATCGGTCTTTCCCAAGCGATCTACCAGGGTTCGCCCGTAAGCACCGCTTGGCCGACAGGCACCTCCACCTCCTCGGTGCAGTTTGTCGAGGACCAGAGCAGCTGGGTGCCGATTACCCGTGCCAGCGATGGCTCCATTCAGGCTGGAACGATCAAGCATGGTTACCGTACGCCCGCCTTCATGCAGACGGATGGCAACCTTACCCACTACGTCCACGTCAGCAAGGAACATGAGAACCGGAAGCTTGGCGGCGAGATTAACGTCTCCAACCTGCTGGGACAACATGCAGTGATGGGTTACAACGAGATTCCCTTGACGGCGGCTGTCTCTCCTTCAACAACCAGCAATCCCTTCGGCTTTGACTATCTTGCGATGGAGTCCGGATGGGATTACGTTGGCGTCAGCAATTCCAACAAGAAACTTGTATCGAGCACCTACGGTCAGCCGAACCTGTTCCAGACAGGCCGTCAGATCCGCCTCAAGGTAGCCTTCACCTTCTAACTCAACTCCGGCACAGCCGGACACAACCACGGGGGGCTGCTTCAGCAGTCCCCCGCTTTCTTTGAATCGAGAGATACACATCCCATCAAAGACACGAAAAAGTCCCGGCCGTAGCCGGGACTTTTTCTTACAACTCCAGAAACTCTAAACGCTGAAGCTGGACCCACACCCGCAGGTCGACTTCACCGCCGCATTCTCAAACTTGAACCCTGCCGCCTCAAGCGTCTCCACGTAATCCACCGTGCAATTCACCAGATACATCGCCGAAGTCGCGTCCACAAAAACCTTCAGGTCGTCGAACTTATAGACCTTATCCATCATCCCGGCCTGATTCTCAAAAGACATCGAATACTGAAATCCCGAGCATCCGCCGCCTACCACGCCGATCCGCAACCCTGCTGGAACCGGGTTCTGGGTCGCCATGATCTCCCTCACCTTGGCAATCGCATTCTGGGTCAGGTTCACTGGCGTAGTCAACGCCGGCGCGCCAACAACAACTTCGGGGGTAACAGCAGAAGTAGACATCGGCAAATCTCCTTATCCAACACCTTTAAGTGTATGCGCCCACCTCTGCTCCGGCAAGCCCACCTCTAAAATAGATGTGCACCGGTGCCCATCCGATTCAACCGACTCGATTCCTGCTACCATTCCTCCATTCACCGAAAGTCATGAAATTTATACGCTTCATCGCCAACGTATTTATCAACACCATGGGGATCACCCAGCCCTCGCCTCAGGAAACGGACCGAGCCTCCTGGTTCATCATTATTCTTCTTTCACTGGTTATCGTTGGCGTCGCGGCCATTGCACTTGTCGCCATTCATTGGGCCGGCAGCCACTGAAATCCAGCTCTTGTTATAACTTGCGTTCCCCCGCCCAAAAAAGCTATCTTGCCATTCTGGGAAAGGCGTATCATTGCCCCGGAACGCTTCGTTATCCAGCAGCTCAACTCAACCGTCGAAAAACGGGGTATCGGAACCTTCCGAAATCATCATCGGCCCTGTCGCAGGGCGGAGGAACATGCTATGAAGTTGATGGACGCCTTACCCATTCTGCTCATCATCTGGGCAGCGATTGCAGCCTGCTTCCTCGGCTTACTCGCTTACAAGGGACAACTGACCCGATATGAAGAAGATCAGCTGTTCCTCAGCGACGCCGCCTCGAACGAGAAGCAGCTTCAAAACGAAATCGTTCGCAAGGTCACAAAACTTCAACCCTTTGTCCGAATCTTCGGCGTCGCCGCCGCTGTCATGACTGCCGGCATCATCGGTGTCTTCACCTACGACGCCTGGCAGCACCTCAAATAAATCGCCGGCATCGAAGCACAACAAAGAGCCAGAGGCGTCCAGCCCTCTGGCTCTTTTCCTTGCCGCAAATTCCTGCCCGAAATTAAACGTTATAGGTCGAAGAAGAGACTTTCCCGCCCCGACCCGTCCAGTTCGTGTGAAAGAACTCTCCGCGCGGCTTGTCTACTCGCTCATAAGTATGCGCGCCAAAGAAGTCCCTCTGCGCCTGCAGCAGATTCGCCGGCAGCCGCTCACATCGATACCCGTCATAAAACGCCAGTGCAGTCGAGAACGCGGGCATAGGCACCCCGATCTCGATCGCATGAACGATCGCCTTCCGCCATGACGCTTGATATTTGTTCAACGCGCCTGAAAAGAAATCATCCATCAACAAATTCTCCAGCTTCGGATTCTTATCGAACGCCGCTTTGATGTTCCCCAGGAACACACTGCGAATGATGCAACCACCGCGCCACATCAGCGCGATCCCGCCCATGTTCAGGTTCCACTTCTGTTCCTCATCGATCGCACGCAGCAACATATATCCCTGTGCGTAGCTGATCATCTTCGAGCAATACAGCGCCCGCCGCACGTCTTCAATAAACTGTTTCTTCTCCGCAACTGTCAGACCCTTCTTCGGCCCTTGCAGTATCTTCGAAGCCTCAACCCGTTCATCCTTCAACGCCGACAAACACCGCGCAAACACACTCTCGCCAATCAGTGTCACAGGCATCCCCAGGTCCAGCGCAGAGATCGCAGTCCACTTCCCAGTTCCCTTCTGCCCCGCCGTATCGAGAATCTTGTCCACCATCGGCGTTCCATCTTCATCTTTCTTCGCGAAGATCGCCGCCGTAATCTCGATCAGATAGCTATCCAACTCACCCTTATTCCACTCCGCGAAAACCTCATGCAGCTCATCCGCATTCGGTCCCAGCCCATCCTTCAACAACTGGTACGCCTCGCAGATCAGCTGAATATCGCCATACTCAATCCCGTTGTGCACCATCTTCACATAGTGACCGGCGCCGCCTTCACCTACCCAGTCGCAACACGGAACGCCACCCTCCACCTTCGCCGCAATCGCCTGAAAGATCTCCTTCACATGCGGCCACGCAGCAGGATTTCCCCCCGGCATAATCGACGGCCCGAACCGCGCACCCTCCTCACCACCCGACACGCCAGTCCCGATAAACAGGATCCCCTTCTCCGCCAGATCCTTCGTCCGCCGGTTCGTATCTGTAAACAGCGAGTTCCCGCCATCAATCAAAATATCGCCCTTCTCCAGATAAGGCAGCACATGCTCAATCGTCTGATCGACAACCTCGCCTGCCTTCACCATCAGCATCACGCGCCGCGGCAGCTTCAGCGCCGCACACAACTCCTGCGCCGAGTGCGTCCCCACCACCTGCGTTCCCTTCGCCTCGTCCGCAAGAAACTCATCCACCTTCGAAGTAGTCCGGTTGAACACCGCAACCTTGTACCCGTGGTCGTTCATATTCAGCACAAGGTTCTGGCCCATCACCGCCAAGCCAATCAACCCGATATCGCAAGTTCCTTCAGCCATCACAATCTCTCCAAAGCGATCCCGTTCGGGACATCGCAAAAATAATCGCCACTCGCCAAAACAGAAAGTGGTCAGTCCACGAATTTTCTCACACGCATCCTAAGGAAAGATAGGCAGCGACAAAACCGGTAGTGAGTCAGTTTCAAAGTCTCGCTTAAGGGCACGGCTTCAGCCGTGCCGTAAACAGCCCTGAAATTTAGCTTCGGCTTTAGCCGCTGAGGTACTCTTTGGTCAAACTGACCTACTACCACAAAACTGCCCACCCCTGTTCTATCTTCATCTCACGTTCTTTTTGAAAAGGAGGCATGCCCGGCAATGAAAAGGATCCGTTACTCGGTCGCAATGAGCCTCGATGGCTACATCGCTGGCCCCAACGGCGAAGCGGACTGGATAGTGATGGATCCTGACTTCGACTTCGCCGAACTTTGGGCGCAGTTCGACACCTTGCTCATGGGTCGCCGCACCTACGAGGCCGCCGTTGCGCGACTAGGCGAATCATCCATGCAGGGATTCAAAGTCATCGTCGCCTCCCGCACCCTGCGCCCCGAAGACCACCCGAAAATCACCGTCATCTCAGAAGTAACCCGCGAGGCAATTCACGCACTCCGCACCCAGAGCCGCAAAGACATCTGGCTCATGGGCGGAGGTGAGTTCTTCAAACTTCTTCTGAGTCTCCATGAGGTCGACACAGTCGAGGTAAGCGTCATCCCCGTCATATTGGGAGAGGGCATTCCGCTCCTGCCGCCTCCCACCCGGCAAACCAACCTAAAGCTGACAAGCCACAAGGCTTACCGCTCAGGAACAGTATCCCTTGCGTACGAAGTCCAGTACTAGCCGAACGGCCCATCAGCCCTGAACCAGCAAAAAAAACTTACTTCCCCTTCACCGCAATCACTTCAATCTCCACCAGCGCCCACGGAGCAGCCAGCGCAGCCACCTGCATCGCACTCCGCGCCGGCTTATTCGGCTGATCCTTCGTTCCGAAGAATTGCGTATACGAAGCCTGCAGCCCGGCAAAATCCAGCTTCCCGCCATTCGCCGGATCCCCCGCCAGAAACACCGTCATCTTCACCACGTCCTTCATATCCAGTCCCTGCTCTTTCAACAGAGCCTGGATCTTATTCAACGCGCTAAGCGCCTGCGTTTTGGTGTCCCCATAATCGGCAGCCGTTCCCTTCGCAGCATCGGCAGGCGTTACCGGCGAAGCCAGTTGTCCGCTCAAATAAAGCGTATCCCCTGCCCATACTCCATTGGCAATCGGCGACTTCTCATTCGGTTGAAGATGCTTCACCGCAACCTGAGCCTGCACCGCACACGCAGAACCCATCAACACAACCGCGCACATCGCCAGCCTGATCTTCATTCGTCATCTCCCGATTATTTTGAAATTTTGTTTTTGAACTAACCCTGCACAACACCAGCCGCTGCTCCAGCCAACCTTGCCGACTTCACGCGATCCGCAATCATTCCCACGGCACGCCGCGCACTCAACGCCGCACCTTCCTGCCAACCGACAATATGGCTTGCCGTATCGCCCGCAAAATAGAACGGCCCATCCGCATCGGTGATCACGTCATATCCATCGCCGCCATAGCTCCGAATCCACGAGCCCTCATTCCACGGCACATGCAGCCACCCGCAAAACACAGGATTCTTCAGCTCCTTCCCATGCCCCGGATGAATCTTCTCCACCGACGCCCGCGACGCCGCAAACTTCTCCTCCAGCGTCAGCTTGTTGAACCCTGTACCCATCTCATCCGTGTATCCCGAGACAACAACACCCGTCGGATGCATCAGACGCGACGACGGATACCAGATTGGACTCGGCCCCTGCTCCAGATACGACAGCCCCCCATAGATGTTGTAATCCCGCTCCCAGAACCGTCGGCTCTCCCAGGCAACCTTGTACGCCGATCCCATCGTGCTATCGTCCACGACCCGCTTGAACGGCGCAGAAAGATCGTTCGGAATCTTCTTCAGAATCGAAAATGGCATCGCAATAATGCAGTACGCAGCATCCGCCTGCTTCTTCGCGCCATTCTGCGTATACGAGACGCGCACTCCGCTTGCGGTCTTCCGAATCTCCGTCACCGGCGAACTGTACTGCACCACCGGACCCAGAGCCTTCGCAAACGCATACGGAATCCGGTCCATCCCGCCAACCGGCTGCATCATCGTCGCCTGCCAGTCCCACGCCTCCTCAATGAACATGTCGAACCAGAAGTTCTCATCCAGCAACACCCGCATGTCCATCGGCGTGTCATTCACCGGAACCTGCTTCCCCGCACCTGGCGGTGTCTTGTATCCCGCCCGCTCCGATCCCGTATAAACGCCGGAATCATCCAGCGGCCCGTAGATCTTCAGAAACGCCGTCATCCGCTCGCGGTCTTCCTTGCTCAACTCACTGTCCAGCGCTCCATGCGCAATACACTTCGACAACAGCTCCGACACATGCCCGCGCGTATCGTTAATCGCCTTCCGCTGCACAACCGGCTTTCCATCATTCGCCTTGTCGTTCTGCATAAACGTCGAGCGCGAAGTATTGATCTCCACCTCCAGCGCCACGCCAAGCTCCCGACAATACTCGAGCATCGTCCAGTGCGTGCTCGGCAAACGGGCTGGCCCCAGGTTCTGATAGTTCCCATCCTCCCAATTGATCGTCTGAGTCGTCCCGTCGACAAACTTCACCACCGTCCCGTTGCGCCCGGACCAGTTCCGCCCACCCGGCCGCTCCCGAGCCTCCAGCACCGTCACGTCATACCCCAGCTTCTTCAGCTCATAGCCAGAAACCAGCCCGCCGATCCCGCCGCCAAGCACGACAACCTTCACACCCTTGCCTGAACCTGGAGCCGCCGCAATCGGCATCACCTGCTCGCCCTTCATCGGCATCAGCCCCAGCGCCTGCATCGAAGCAAACGCCGCGCTATACCCGCCAACCTGCCCTACCCGCATCAGAAAATCGCGCCGTGAAACCCCCATGAAAGACACTCCTCCCAAATCACAATTCAGATGAAAAGTTCAACAATGAAAGCACTGCAATTGACGATCGTTCCATGAAGCCGAAACGGCGACTCCACCAGAATCTCCAGAAGCTCCGCACCAACGAAGGCGAAGAAGACTGTTGCCGTTGAAAACTAAAAAGCAGTCGCCCTTTGAAAAGTGAGGAACCGTTGCCGTTGAAAAATTATCTTCCTACTCTACAGCAAAACCCCATCCCGCAAACCCCCTTTGGGACAAACAGCGTCCTCGAACCTGGTGATCCATCGCTGTAAGCGGTGGCAATTCCTTTGCTGCTTCATCGCAAAAGGTACGTTGACGTTGCCCTTACCCTTGTCGATGTTCTTGCAGTTGATCTTGCTTTTCTCGTCATTCCCCGAAGGGAATCTGCCGTTGATTTTTCAACCCATTCCCCGAAGGAAAATCTGCAGTTTGATTTTTCAGCCCATTCCCCAAAATGCGTCATCTCGACCGAAGGCGGCGCACTTTGCCGCCGCAGTGGAGAGACCCCCGCATTTGCTTTTTGTCTTTGCTTTGCCTTGGCCCTTTTTGCCTTTGCCTTTGCTGTTGCCTCTCGGTAACCCAGGGCTTCAGCATCTGGGGTATGAATTCACCCACCCAAAAATAATCGGAAAAAAGAGGAAAAAATAAACCTCGAAAAAACAACCTGCTAACAACCACGCTTTTGCACTTAGCCACCACGTAACGACCACAAAAAGCCACACAAAACCACCGCGTTTTCGGCAACCCCCCTAAAAAACAGCTCAAAAACAAGGGAATTTCGCAAAAACCAACCGTGCCACCGAGCCGAAAAAAAACTTTACCGCGAAGCCTTCTGCGCCGGAGTCGGCTCCGCCAGCAACCGCTCCACTAACGCCGTAACATCCCGAACTAAAGCCTCATGTGCAGGAGGATTCGCCGGCCCCGCAAACCCGGCATGAATCTCCCTAACCTTCCCATCCCGCCCCAGAAAGAAGGAGGTAGGCCAGGAATTCAGATTCTCCGCCTGCGGGATTTTCTCATTCAACTGATCCGTATCCCCCGCCAATAGAATGGTATAAGTCAGTCCATACTTCGCAATGAATGCCCGCACACGCTCCGGATTCTTCACTCCATCTTCTTCCTCAAACGACAGATTCACGATCTCCAGACCTTTGCTATGAAACTGCTTATAAAGGCTTTCCAGGAACGGAGCCTCATCATGGCAGTTGGGGCACCACGACCCGCCAATCGCCACAATCACTACCTTGCCCTGAAACTGCGAATCGGTATTGGACACCAACTTCCCGCTAAGATCATGAAAACTAAACACAAACGGCGCCGAAGGATCCTTCATCCTCGTCTGTTGCGTAGGATCGGTCGGTCCCGGCAGAGCCGCCGCACGAGCCTGCGCTGGCCGTCGAGCCACCAGATTCTGTTGCTCGTGGATATCCGCCCGCAGCAAATTCGACACCAGCAACGTCCCATCTGCTTGAGGAGCAAGCGCATACAACGCAGGCCCCGCAGCCGTAAAATGACTTACCTGGTACTCATTCCCTGTCCACGACCCATAAAGCGACCCGGTATCCCCATCAATCCGCTGAATAACAGCCCTTACCTCAGCCGAATGCGGAACAGGCTCCACCCGCAGCTGCCACGCCGCCTCACCCTTCGCAGACTTCACTGCTATCTCCCACTCTCCATTGATGCTATGAGGAGAAGCGGGCGCGGATCCTGCACTTTGACGCAAACCAAAATTCAAAGGATACCGCGTCACCGCCGTCCCATAGCTCCCTGTCAGCTTGCCATCGGAAAGCGTCGCATCCAGAGTCTTCGCATAGTAGTTAAAGCTCACCACCAGATGATTCCCGTTGAAAGTAACGCTCGAAGCCGGACTCTTCTCCGGCCCATTTAACAGCGCGGCATGAAGGTTGGAGCCGCTTCCCGTAACTTCAAGCAAAATAGGAACTAGTTGACCATGGACCGTAGCTCTTCCCTCCCAGGTACCTGTAGGTTTTTGCGCGAGAAGAGAGGTGCTGACCAGGAGAAAGCTGACAAAGAGCTTCATAAAATGGCTCGATTCTTTTTAGGGAGTCTAAAACAAAAGCCGCAGATTCAGCGGGAGAAACGCGCCTCTGCAGAGGCCAGCGGGGAGCGGCAACAACAACAGAGGATGTGCTGTACAAGCATCAATTTAGAGTAGGCCCAACCGCCCTCACGGTCAAGAGAAAGCGATGCTGTATATAAGTAAACAACGATAAACTACTGATCCTTCAAAAGTTGTATAGCCAGTTTGGCCGCTCAGGAGCACACTACAAGACACTAGGAAGTAAGAAGACCGTTCAGGAGATAACCCGGACAGAAATCAACCTTGCGATACCTTCGCCGCACCTCCTACATGGCTTGATCGCATAACCCCGGTAAGATCTCTTGAAGCTAGGGCCAAAAAGCAAACGGTGTTCTTACTTACTGGCCCCACCCCCTCCCCGCAATAAAAATAGCCGCCTTCGGGCGGCTACCTCTCTTAAATCAGTAATTTACTGACTCACTTCCCGACCGCAGGCCCCTCATTAAGTCGCTGAACCGGAATATACGGCTCAACAGCGAGCAGGTTGGACAGCGCACTGCGCTCCTGATCGGAAAACTGCCCACGAAAACGGTCGGAGCTCAAAATCGCTTGCCGCTGAGGTTGCGGCATCTCGCGCAGATCATGGAAGGCCCGTGCCACCATGCGCCGCCTGTCTTCTGGAAGTCCACGATATTGATCGAGCGCACCTCGAAGCTGTTGTCGCTGTGGTGGCGTGAGACGTTCCATCTCCTCCGTCCGCTCCAATGTCCGCCGGCGCTGCTCCGGAGTCATCGTATTGAGCTGTGTCAAACGATCCCGCATCCGCTGCTGCGTCTCTGGTGGAAGATCCCGGAAGCCAGGCTCTTTCTCAAGCGCGCGTTGTTGATCCGCAAGGGGAAGATTGCTATGACGATCCATCCACTGAGCCAGATGCTCCTGGTTCGCCTTCGGTCCGATCCCTGACTTGGGCGCCTGGCGCGGCGCATTCATCGCAGCAGGATGTCCAGCTTGCCCGGCCCGGCGCATCGCGGCAGGCTGAGCCATAACCATCGCAGTTGCTGCTAACAGCAGCAAACCAGCGAGAGTCGATCTCAGGACGCGTCGCAAATCGAGTCGAATTGTCATTTATATTGAAGCGGCAAAAGCTCTGTAAATCCCGTCAACTATGGGCAGCTTACTGCGTTCAATTCCCCTTGAGATATTAGTCTGCGGATAATCCATCTTTCAACGAAATTAAGTGATCGGAGAGCCCGTATCATCGGCCGAACCGCTGTCTTGGAGCAACAGATCCATTGTCTGGAGCGCCTGATCGTTCTTATCGAGGATCTGCAGGTCCTGAACCGCAGCTGAGGCCTGTGGCGAAGGATGAAACACACCGGATACACCCGCAAACGTTCCGCCGCCAACAACGAGCACCAACGCGAGAGCGCCAGCCAAGGCAGGCCGAAATTGCCGGCCCGTGTTGAAAAGAAGGCGAGACTTTAGACGCTCAAACCAGCCGGCCGGGGCCTGCGCCTGCTCTTCGCGCAGACGCACTGCGAACTTCTGATCAAAATAAGGCGAAGGTTCCGGCGCCTTCCAGCTATCGAGCAGCGCAAACGTGGCCTCCAGCGATTTGAACTCCTCGCCGCACGCAGCACAGGATTCAACATGGCTCTTCACGGCAGCATTCTCGGACGCGCCTGGGTTGAGCAAAAGATCAGGAAAAACGGATTGGCAGTCTTTGCAGTTCATTGTGACTCTCCAGCTTCATTTACTCCAGACGCGCTCACACTGCGCGTGTTCAACAGCTAAATAAATGCCTTCAACTTTTCGCGCAATGTTTGATACGCACGAAACAGTAGTGATTTTGTTGCAGACTCACTCAGTTTCAGTACATCGCCGATCTGTTTGTAGTCCATTCCTTCATACTTATGCATCAATACCGCCATACGTTGACGCTCGGGGAGCGCCATTACATGCTCGCGAATTGCGTTCAGTCGTTCCTGGCGAAGTAACTTCGTTTCGACATCCGGTGTTGCGTCCGCCACATCAGGCGTTGCTCCCGTCTCTGAGTCGGTCTCATCGAGATAAACAGTCGATGCCATGCGCTCTTGCCGGTTGTCGCGGGCATAATTGACACCAAGATTCGTTGCAATCCGATAGAGCCAGGTACTGAATCGAGCCTCAGCGCGGTAGGTCTCACGTGACCGGTAAACTCTGAGAAATACCTCTTGGGCAAGTTCCTCGGCCACTGCCTGGTTATGCACCATCCGATACATGAAGTGGATAATCGGCTTACGGTACTTCTGGATCAGGAAATCAAACCCCGCCATGTTCCCGGCGCGGAGTTGAAGCATAATCGCCGCATCGTCCATTTGCCCGAAGTCGCCCGCAATATGGTGAATCTCGTTCGTCTGCTCGGACAGTAGCTGCGGATTGACAGCGAGCGTCGCCATATCTTCCATAACCCCGTCTTCGTCCTCGGGTTGCGCTCTTTCGTCAATTTCCAATGGATTCTCGTCCCCACCGAGGGAAGTGGGATCTTCAGGACCGCCTTGGGGAGCGGACCTAACGTCAGGACGGCCGGATTTTGAAGGAAGTGCGGACATCCTGCTTGGCCTGATTGTAAACGCAACAAACCACTCAACCAAGGGGCATAAAACCCTCTAAGAGGCCCCCTGTCTGTAGGGTGGAGGCGACATTGATGACGCCCCGAGGAGATGCTATCCTTGAAGCCAACCGTGCATGGCCACTAGGCCTTTCGAAATCAGCACCGGGCGCATAACTCAGCGGTAGAGTGCCACCTTCACACGGTGGAAGTCGTAGGTTCGAATCCTGCTGTGCCCACCATCTAATCAACAACTTAGCGAGGAGTTGAGGTCCAATCTGGGTCCAATAAGCGCCCGTGGGTCCAATAAGGATCCATTAGCGCGGAACGCTACGCCGCAGACGTCACCAGGTGAAGCTTCGAGAACAAAGCCGCAACTGTGTCTTGAGCGTCGCGTTCATCCCCGGTGACAGCGTGTGCATATGTTCCAAGGGAACTAGCCCGGCGAAGAGTGCCGCAAAAGCTCTCGCGTCACTTTCACCCCGGCGCCCGCCCGATCTGCGGCCAGCTGAACATGCCGGACCATCACGGCCCTAAGCCAGTAGGGTAACTCGCCGAACGCACGAGGACTGGCGAAAACCCAATCCTCTTTTCCGCGTACCGTGTCGCATCTTTCCACTTGCCAAGAGCCACAACAGCCTCGGTTGGTAATGGCAGGGATCGCTTAGATCCTCGCGGCTCATCCATGCTTCTGAAGAGTGTGATCTTTACCCGCTAAAAGTGGAGCATCGCTTCGATGCGACAAATTGTCAGTTCCATACGGTAAGAAACGCGAGTCCATATGTCGCTGTAACGTAGCACCATAGCAAGGAGCACGCTACGTGCATGAAGGTGCGAAACCGATCGCCTCGCCAAATTGCGCGGTCGTAGGCGACGAACTGGGCTAACAAGCGGCATAACCAGAACGTCGTCATCCCGACCAGGATCGCGCGGCTCAGGGTATCGGGGCGAAGTAGAGCGTTGGCGCAAAAGTACGATGCCGTGCCACCAAGTACCACGACCAGTCCAATAAAGAAATTGTGCACGAAGAAGACTCGCCGCGTCAGGAGAGAAACGGCTGCTAACTCTTGTTCCCATCCGAAGAAGCGATTAAAGAAGATGTGGCTCAGGCCTAGCAACATGAGCAGAATCCCGACAATTTGCAGATGAAAATAGAGAGTCATATCGCCCTCTGCAAGACGTAGACATGCACAAAGGGGGTCATGGAAAGCTCAGTTAGCACTGTCAGCCCCGCGTCGGACGCCGCCCTCCGCCACGCACTTTCCGAGAAGAAGTGTAGAAAGCCAGGGCCGAAGGCCAGAAAGTTATGCCAATCTCGGGAGTGTTCCATCAGAATGAACTCGCCGTCTGGGGTCAAAATGCGTGCAATTTCTCCAAACAATTTCACTCGCTGATCGTGGCGGCGCAACTCGTGTGCCGCAAAGACAGAGAAGGCCGCGTCGAACCACTCAGCAGGAAAAGCCAAAGAGTCGTACTGCATCGGTGAAGAATGGGTCGCATGATGCGTGACTCGGCGCGCTGCCCGGATTGACGTCTCGGTCACTACCAGAGGATCGAAGATGTCTACCACCTGACTGGCCGCGGCAGGAAAGATTGCCGCAAGAAGATCGCTCGTTTCGTCCAGGCCGCAGTGAATGTTAATCCATCGCCGAGGCGTCCGAGAAAGTACGGAGCAAACCCAGTTCAGATCGTAAAGCGGAAAGCGGTCGTAGACATAGTGCGACACCAGCAGTGATGAGGCAAGCCAGAACAGCGCCGGGGCAGTGCCTAGCAAAAGTACTGTGCGGCCTAGCTTAGCCAGAAACGGCAGTGCGAGCAACGCCACACCAATGCTTCCCGCTGTGGTGACGTAGAACCGCCAGTTGAATTGCAGGATCTGGACCACGCCTTGGTAGGGCCGTCGAGACGGAATAGCGTTCATGCGAGTCGGCTCCCTCTTTGCCATTGATAAGGGACATCCCTCACGTGAAAGGCGTTCGCCAGAATTGGCGAGGTGCCGCGGAATGGTTCGTGATCAAGAAACGTATTCTGCCGCACCTCAACTTCTACGGGCTGGGGATTCCAGCTTTGCCTCATCGCGCGTATGCCGATGATCGACTGGGTTTCCGCCTCATAGTCGAAGGTATAGGGCAGCGGACCCGCAAATCGCCGCGCCTCGGCCAGAGTGCCGAAGGGAGACCCGCTTGGTAGAGCCGGTGGACTCCCCGATAGTCGTGCAAATACCTCGAGATCGGCTTCGGACCGCTGGGTCCGAATTGTCCAATGGATTCCGTGGTTGTGCTCCTCAAAAGTCGATTGGCACAGGTGATAGTTGTAATGTGTCAGCAAATTGCCAGCACAAACCATCCACGGACGATCCGTATCGCTGCGCAGGATTCGTAATCCTCGCTTCGACTGCGTACCCCCAGCCAATCGAGTGAAGATCCGATAGCCACTTAGAAAGAAATCTCTGCCCACTGCGGCTGGGAGAAAACTGGGTCGCAAATGCTGAGTCTGCACTAAGGCGACGGCCATAAATGCTTTCCCTCGAAAGGTATCGAGTACCAGGCCCTTTGGGAGCAAGGGTTGGAGGGTTTCCGGCGGAAAAGCATAAGTTAACACCAACGAATGACGAAAGAACGCTGACATTGGAATCGGATGACGTCTCAGCAGGTGTAACATGATTTTCCTCCGGGGCAAATTTCTTCGGTGCGACTTACCTTTACAACCCCCCAGAGTAACGAGCGGTCCTGTGGCGCCCAGTTTACGAGAGTGTTGGGGCGTGGTTCCGCGAAGGTACGAGCGACGATGATGGCGTTCGGTGCTGCGGCGTGGTCTATAGCGACTCGCAAGCGACACAGATATTCGGGCGATACTCCGTCGCTAATATTGGACAATGAGAACCCATTGAATGCTCCCGGCGGGCAACATTCTAGAAACTCTGCCGCGTCGGCGCAGATGAATTGAATTGGAAATTCAGGCGCATTTGGTTCTATCGGAGACCTCCCTAACAGTAGAGACGCCGCATACGGATTGTTTCTGTTGGAATGCGTAGCCCACGTGCGTCGCAGGCGCTGGCGAAGCCGTAGCCCGAAGTCCCCCGGCAACGATTCAATTAGCGGGCTGGTATAACACATGCCGAGCAGGCGCGGTGCGAGCAACGTATCCACTGCAACGCGCCAAGCTTGTGTGTCGAGTCGGCGGTCCCAATATTCGACTTGCTCGCCAGGGTCCGTCAGGTTCAGAAAATCTGTCAGCTTTCCGGGGCTCCAGCCTGCTAGCCTTGCCAAATTGCGGCCGAATGCCAGCACACGCTCGGTGATGCCCATTCGCAGCGGTCCGCCCGCGGCTCGAGACTGAGCGTAACCGAGTTGCAGCGGGTTAATGTCGACGGCCGTGACGTAATGCCCAACCTCGGCAAGAGCCCGAGCCGTGTATCCCGCGCCGGCGATGCAGAAGACGCGGCTTCGAGGCCTGAAAGCTTCCAGCTCGATGCCTGAATCCTCGTACGTTTGCCCGAAGGTCAGTTGGTGCAAATGTGCCTTGAAGGGCCCGCGTCGCCATGGTGTTGACGCCGTCTCAGGTATGGGCAGCATAGTGGCGATCCTCCGAGGCAATCCAAACAAGCACCAGAAAAGCGAAGTTCTGCACGATCATGCCGACCGGATCGGGAATCAGATGCCAGGCCCAAACCAATCCGCCGCTATTCATTGCTGCAAGCAGTGCGGTCTGCACGACTGCAGCCTGACGCATCCGCTGTCCCGATAAGACCCACAATGCAAGGCCGCATTCGACCAGACCCAACGTAATCAGCGCGACGTGAACTTGCGCGGCACCAAGGAACGGTACGGTAGAGATCACCGCTTCCTGACGGGGAACGCCACCCAGAACCTTGCACCACAATCCCTGGTAGAACCAAACCATGGCGATGGAGAGACGAACTAGTTTTTGATCAGGCACCGTCCTGCCCTCCTTCCATCAGAGCAATGAGTTCCACGATCTTCGACCGCAGCGGCTTCGCCAGCGCAAAGCTGGACAGCTTAAGACTGCTGACCAGAAGCGCCAGACTCTTCTCGCGCAGCGCATGAGTCCGCCGTTGATCGGGTGAGCGGTCGTAAATCCAGTGCAAGATCAATCCCATTTGGTAGAACCAGAGTATCTTTGGCAGAAACGCCGCGAGGTCCTCCGGCACCCGAACCCCACCCGATTTGGTGGCGATCGCCCGAGCGAAATACATCTGGTCGCGCTCGCGGATGTGACGGGTCGCCTCGCTGAAAGGCGACAGACGGCTCTGCGGGTCGGCGGCGTGGCGGAACAGCGCGCCGAGGAACGATCGGTTCGGCTGGAAGTACTCAAACTTCACCGCCATGATGGCAGCGATGCGCTCTTCGAAGCTGGTTGTACCGGCCAGCGCAGCTTCCATTCTGGACGCCATCTCTTCGATGGCGTGTTCATAGAACGCCATCACCAAGGCTTCCTTCGATTCGAAATAGTAGTAGGCCGATCCTAAAGAGACCCCCGCTTCGGCGGCGATTCCGCGCATGGTTGTTTGCTCGAACCCCCCGCGGCGGAACAGGTTCAGTGCCACGTCGAGAATGTGGGCTGAGGTTGCTTCAGCCTTCTTGGTCAATGTTGTAGCTTTCGATGTTTTGAACATGTTCAATAACAGAAATAGAGCAAGGATCGAAGAGTGTCAAGATATTTCTGAACCCGTTCAATAATTCGCGGGCAAACTCCAAGCCGTCCGGGACGCCCTAAGACGCCATCTACCTCAGCATGATCCCACCAAAAAAACGAACCACCGTCACTTCAGGTGACTAACCTAAAGCAAAAAGCTCAGTTGTTGCTAACGGGGTCACGTACTCGTTTGAAATCGGAACGGTTGATTTTGAAACTTAGGCTTTTAAGGGGCGATTACTTAAAAGTAAACGAATGCGTCATCAACTCGATGTCACGGAAAGTAAGGCAGGTAAAGGGTAAGCTGCGTTTTCATCAAATTCACGCGGCGGAAGTCGTAGGTTCGAATCCCGCTGTGCCCACCACCATAAAATCAACAAACTTACTGGGACAATTCCTTTGATCATAGGTCCGTTGGGCTTTTATTGCGAGATGGTCTCGAGTAGGATAGGCAGATTCTGAACGGGGATACTTTGGTTTATGATCGAATGCACGTCGCCGTTAAGGTCTCGATAATCAGTCATCTGCGATGGTGCGTTGATCGTGTGGCTCGTGTTTGAATTCCAAAGGATTTCTGCCTGGTAACCCCCGGGGCGCGTAATAGAGCAGGTCCAAGTGCCACTCTGATCCTGGGCGCAGGGGTGGGTGAGGGTTGCGCCGACGATCCATTTATAACTTTCGCCATAAGCAATTCCGCTAGGGAGCTGATTCCCTGTCGCGTCGATGAGGCGGCCCCACTTGGGGTCACCATCGTAGGCATACCAGATTACCCGGTCGACTCCTCGGGACCACTGCAAGAAAAAGTACTTGGAAAGAAAAGCAGCACGATGATCATCATCACCGCTGTAGGTGTCGCCCCAACTGCACTCGGTGTCCCACAACGGCAACGCGCTTAGATCGTTACTACTCATAACCTTTCGGTAGGCGTCCACAATCGTATTAATCTCTTCTGCCTGCGCTCCTCCATATCCGTGAAATGCCACGACGTCAAAGCTGTGCAGGCCTCCGCCGCGAAGAAAGGAAGCTTAACCAGGCAGCTCCAGCCGCTCCACTGGCTGAAGGAGAGAGGACCGTGGCCGAAGGATCAATTTGCTTGATGATTCGATAGGCATGCTGAGCCATGGCCACCATGGATGAAATATCGCCGCAGTATGAGGTGGCTTGATCTGGTTCATTCCACAGTTCCCAGTACTTTATGCGTCCTGCTGCATTTGTGACGACTTCAGTCACGTATTTATCCCATGCGATCAGGATTGGCGGGGCACATTGACCAGGACCATAAGGACCCGGTGCGTCAGGGCGTGTTGATGCCCATCGAGGGGTCCGGCCAAACGTATAGAGAATCTGCGTTCCTCTGCTTAGGTTTGTATCGATAAAGCTATTCAGCGGAGCAAAGTTGTACTGTGCTGCCGCAGGGTTAGCCTCGGCCCAGTCCAAATCCGGATGCGCGTCCCATGTCCTGGTCGTTCCGAAGGTCAGCTGAGGCGTGACATTCTGATAATCGAGGACGGTCAAACCAAAGAATTTAGAAGAAGCCGCGACCGGTGAGGTAGCCGCGATTGGAGTTGTGTCTGCAACGGAGCCGTCGCCGGGTCCTGCGCCCGAGGTGGTTGTTGTTACAAGAGCTGGTCGGGTAGTCGAACCAGGAATCTGAGAACAACCCATCAGTGAAGCCAACGCAATGGCAATGCACAACATGAGAAACGTTCTAAATGGGAATTTGGGAGAAAAACGATAGACAGAGATAAACAAAGAAAGGCAATCAATACTTTCGGTGGATTCGTATCCTTACTTTAGATATGGATCGCACTTCGGGTCGTTGCTTTTAAGCACCTAGCGCAAATTTTTTGTAGTCTGTAGATCGATTTTCAATAGGATAAGTCCTCATTTACGGCGAAAGTTTTCTGCAAGAAACTATCGAGGCAGCTCAATCTGTCCGGTTATAGTGAATTTTCCCGCTTGAACGGAGGCAGCTTCACCAGGCTGGGCGCCCCCGAGAGACACCGTATAATCGCCAGGCAATATCACGCGAGCACCGTTCGAGTCCACCTGGCCAATCGAACGCGGATTAATTGTAAGTTTGATCCGCGTAGATTGACCCGGAGCAAGGTGGACGCGCGTAAAGCCAGCAAGCACGCGCACCGGAGTATCAACTGCTTTTGGTTGGGTCAGGTAAAGCTCAATAACCTCATCGCCAGCCACGGAACCGGTATTTTTCACATCGCCTTCAACTTCAACCGGAGCACCGGCAGCAACGCTCGCAGAAGGAAGCTTGAGGTTGCTGTAAGCGAAGTTGGTATAACTAAGCCCAAAACCAAATCCGTAGAGCGGTTTGTCAAATAAATACCGATAGGTACGACCCTTCATGGAATAGTCGTTGAAACCAGGCACCTGGCTGAGCGAAGAATAGAAGGTCACTGGAAGACGACCGGCGGGGTTATTATCTCCAGCAAGTGTGTCGGCAATCGCGGTGCCACCCTCCTCCCCCGGATACCATGATTCAACAACGGCGTTGGCATGCTGCTGAGCCCAATTGACGGCCAGTGCGCTTCCATTCTGCAACACAACCACCAGCGGTTTGCCTGTAGCGGCGACGGCCTTCAACAGCTCCTCCTGCACCTGCGGCAAATCGATCGCCGTGCGGTCCCCCCCGCTGAATCCTTCGAGTTTGACGGGCATCTCTTCGCCTTCGAGGGATGGAGACAACCCGACAAAAGCAACGATGACATTCGATTGATTTGCAATCCTGACCGCTTCGTCGCGAAGGACTGCCGCGGGCGCCTCCCATGTGAGGTCGATGCCCGCGCTGCCGGTGCCGTGCAGGTATTCGAGACGAATCGGATGAGGCTTCGTATCGGAAAAATGTATGGAGCCTTGAATGACAGCACCGCGTTCACCAGTACCTTTATTACCGCTTTGAACTACCACCCTCTCGTCAAGATAAAGGCGGAAGCCCTCTGCATTTTCGCAGGCATAGCAGTAGTTCACGCGCACGCCGAGTTTGTAGTCTCCGGGAGCAGGCGGAGTAAAACTTCCGGACCAGCGAACCGAATAATTGTTTCGCTGGAGACCATCCACCGGAATGACTTTGTCCCAGTTGAAATTAATATTGCGGTCAGTACGTTTGAGAACAGGCTGGCCGCCGAAATCTCGCGAATTGAAGTATTCACCAGTCAGCCCATCGCCGGAGCCGTTGGCGGGGTGCAGCGCCGTATGTTCGATTGGCATTGCTAGTCCTTCGACAAGGCTGGAACCCTGAGCATAAAGAATTTTCGAGGAGGAGAACCGCTTTTCAATTCCGTTAAGGGGGTAAACGGGTGAAGGCGGTGGGCCGTTGTAGTTGCCCTGCAGAGACTGGACGAGTTCCGCAGTCGGCCCGATGACTGCAATGTTCCCAACACTGGACGTGAGAGGAAGAGTGCTGTCCTGATTCTTTAGTAGAACAATTGACTCGCGGGCGGCCTGAAGAGAGAGTTGACGATGCTGCGCAGAATTGTTCTCGCTAAGGGGGATGCGCCCATAAGCATAACTCGAAAGCGGATCAAACATGCCAAGACGGAAGCGCGCGGTGAAAAGTCGGCGTAGTGCAGTGTCAATCTCAGCTTCCGAGATTAAGTGCTGATGTACTGCGTCGACGAGAGCGGGATAGGCTTGCCCTTTTCCGAAACCGCACTCAAGATCGGTGCCTGCTTTGACCGCGGCAGCAGCGGCGTGCGCCATATCCGGAGAGAAGTGATGGCCCGTATTAACGTCCGCGACAGCAGCACAATCGCTGACGACATAACCATCAAAGTGCCAGGCGTCGCGCAGATGATCGCGCAACAGCATGGTATTCGCGCAGGCAGGCGCTCCATCGATTGCATTGTAGGCACACATCACCGATTGAGCATGGGCTTCGGTAACTGTGGCGCGGAAGGCGGGCAGATAGGTGTCCTCGAGATCGTGCAGTGACACATCGACGTTGAACTTGTGACGTAGAGGCTCTGGGCCACTGTGCACGGCGTAATGCTTGGGGGTCGAGACGAGCTTTAGGTATTTGGGATCGTCACCCTGCACGCCAGTGACGAACGCCACGCCCATGCGACCGCTAAGAAATGGATCTTCACCGTAGGTCTCCTGACCTCTGCCCCAGCGAGGATCACGAAAGATATTGATGTTCGGGGCCCAGAAAGTAAGTCCGAAGAACATCTCATGATGGTCTTCGCGCATAGCCTGGTTATATTTCGCACGCGCTTCGGTGGAGATAATTTCCCCCATCTGGTGCACTAGGCTTGTATCCCAGGTTGCCGCCATACCAATCACCTGGGGAAAGTTGGTGGCATAACCCGCAAAGGCCACTCCATGCAGACCTTCGTTCCACCAATCGTATTTAGGAACACCAAGACGCGGAATAGCATCGGCATGGTCGCGCATCTGCGAAACCTTCTCCTCAAGTGTCATGCGGCCGATCAGGTCATCAACACGCTGCCCGATTGGCAGCGATGTATCTTTGAATTTGAAAGACTCGCTACCAGATTGTTGTTGTCCATGCACACTCACCGATAATGCGATAAGAGTAGTAAAAAGACTGGAAAGAGCGCGGGGGGAGAGTTGAGGCATTCGATTGCATCTCCTGCGTTTAAGAGAGGAAACGATTTCTGAGCGTCCCAATTATATGCTTCACGGCAACGCCAAACCGCCGAAGATCCCAGTCAAGTCAGGGATTTGTTGATCGGAAACATCAGTCCTCAAGGAGAAAGATCGTCACCTTCAGCCTACCCTTCCAAACGACTCCCTTTTGGCAGATAATCCACGGGAGATGATTTTTCCATCCGGAACCTTTCGAGGCTGGCCGGTAATGCGATCCACTTTTCGGAGGCTGCAAATAAATTGCGCTCAGAATCAGGAAATCGTCTCAAAGAGATGCAAGGGCCTCCTCCTGTCAACTCTGTTGTTTCTGACTTGCGGTGTCCTTCCGACTTATGGAGAAAACGATCCCGCATTCCAGGCCTCCGAGTTGATGAGGGCAGGCAAATTCCATGACGCGGAGCTTCTATGGCGTCAACTGGCCACGCAATATCCCAAAAACGCTCAAATCCACAGTAATCTCGGGGTCTCGCTGGCGCAGCAAGGCAAACTTGCACCCGCTGCAGTGGAATACCGCAAATCACTTGCCTTAAATCCGGACCAACCCGAAGTGTCGTTCAACCTTGGCCTCGCCGAATTCAAACAAGGAAATTTTTCGGCAGCCATCCTGCCATTTGAATCTGCAGCAAAGGCAAAGCCGGAGGATCCTCGCAGTACCGTACTTCTGGGAATGAGCTACTTCGGACTTCGCCAGTACGACAAAGCGAGCCCTTATCTACAAACCGCGCTCCAAAGAGATCCATCCAATCTCGAGTTGCATAACGTTCTCGCCCAAAGTTGTCTATGGAGCCACCAATACGACTGTGCGTTCAATGAATTCAAGAGCATTCTCGCAGTGAATTCAGATGCAGTCCAGGCGCACATGCTGCTGGCACAGGCGCTGGACGCTATGGGCAAAACACAGAACGCGATCGACGAACTCGAGGTCGCTGACAAGATCGCCCCGAATGAACCCGTCCTCCACTTCGAGCTTGGTTACCTTTACTACAAACAACGAGACTACGAGAAAGCGGTCCCCGAACTTCAATTGGAGATCAAAAACAATCCCGGGTACGCACAGTCCTACCTCTATCTTGGAGACATCGCACTCCACACCAACGACAACAAAACGGCAGAGCCATTATTGCGAAAATCCCTCCAACTCCAGGAAGAAAACCGGTTAGCCTACTTCGATCTCGGCTGCATCTACGCCGACCAGAATAAAAATCAGGAAGCGGTTGCCGCCCTCCAACATGCCGTCAAGCTGGACCCGACGCAACCCGACGCACACTACCGCCTCGCTCGTCTCTACACCACTTTGGGACAAAAAGAAAAAGCCGCTCAGGAGTTCGCGAAAACGAAAGAGCTGCACAGCAAGACAGAAGACTCGCTAATTGAAAAAATATCCGGTGGCAGCGGCACACCGAAGTAGTAGCTTTTGACGAATAGCCTCGAATAGAAGAAGAAGTGCTCTGACCAAGAATGAGCAGCCCAAAGATCAACATCTCGCGCCGGGAATTTCTATGGATGACAACCGCATCGACCGCAGTCCTGGCACAGGGAGTGTCAACTCGAAATCTCAGACCTCTTCCCCGAGGCAAGCCATCCGGCATACCCTTTCTCGCCCGATTCACAGACATCGCGACTGAAGCCGGCCTTCGCTTCCCGGTCATTTATGGTGGAATAAAACACAAGAACTATATCATCGAGACTGTGGGCTGTGGCGTCGCCTTTCTCGATTACGATAACGACGGATGGTTGGACATCTTCGTACTGTGCGGGACGCGCATGGACGATCCGGTCCCAGAATCAAGCAATCGACTCTATAAAAATAACCGCGATGGGACCTTTACAGATGTCACAGAAAGAGCTGGATTACTCCGCACGGGCTGGGCTAGTGGGGTCACGGTCGGAGATTATAACAACGATGGCTTTGAAGATATCTTCATCACCTACTACGGTCAAAACGTTCTTTACCGCAACAATGGCAACGGTACATTTACCGATATCACCCAACAAGCTGGCCTTATCTACGAAGGCAACACGCGGTGGGGATCGGGTTGCACGTTTCTCGACTACGATCGCGATGGGCACCTCGATCTCTTCGTCGCCAACTACGTCGACTTACACATCGATCGCCTGCCGAAGCCCGGCGCGAATCCCTTCTGCAACTTCAAAGGCGTAGCAGTCAACTGCGGCCCCCGCGGACTGCCGATGCCGCGCAACTATCTCTACCGCAATCAGGGCGACGGCACGTTCAAGGACGTCTCCGAAGAAACCGGCATCACGAAGGCTCAGCGCACCTACTCGATGACCACCGCTGCCGCTGACTTCAGCAACACTGGCTGGACCGATCTCTATGTTGCATCCGATTCCACTCCAAGCCTTCTGCTATGCAATAAACACAACTCTACTTTTTCTGATGAAGGAGCGGAACGTGGAGTAGCCTTCAGCGCAGATGGCGCCGAACAAGCCGGAATGGGCGTCGCAGTCGGCGACTACAACCTCGATGGCAATCTCGACATCTTCAAAACTCACTTCTCAGACGACACCAACGTCCTCTATCGCAATGACGGAGCCGCGAACTTTACCGATGTAACAATCCCCGCAGGCTTCGGAGTAGAAACTCGCTACATTT
Source organism: uncultured Acidobacteriaceae bacterium (assembly GCA_963815485.1). Lineage (GTDB taxonomy): Bacteria > Acidobacteriota > Terriglobia > Terriglobales > Acidobacteriaceae > Edaphobacter. The sequence goes on from CAWFGQ010000001.1 coordinate 722,076, forward strand.
GTTGGGGAACAGGTTTCGCCGACTTCGACAACAACGGCTGGCCGGACTTAGCGGTAGTTACCGGATCCGTTTACCCAGAAGTAGAAGCAGAGTTCCCCGAATACCCGCTGAAAACACCTCGGTTCATCTTTCGAAACCTCGGCAATGGAAAGTTCGAAGAGTTGCTTGAAGAAGCAGGGCCAGGAATTTCCGCACCGCACTGCAGTCGAGGCTGTGCCTTCGGAGATTTTGACAACGATGGCGACGTCGACATGGTGATCATCAACCTGAACGAGCCGCCCTCTCTCCTTAGAAACGATCTCAAGAACAACTTGAACTGGCTTAAGGTCTTGCTCGTCGGAACGAAATCAAACCGAAGCGCAATCGGATCAAGAGTAATCGCGAAGTACGGTGGAAAAGTGCAGGCTCAAGCTGTTATGGGACAATCCAGCTTTTACTCAGTCAATGACCGCAGACTTCATTTCGGACTTGGACAAAACATCCACGCTGACCTTGAGATTCATTGGACGAACGGTCTGGTCGAGCGCTTCGCGAATATCGAATGCAATCAGTTGGTGACCATCAGAGAAGCTCAAGGTATTGCCAAGTCCAGGCTACAAGGCATGAAGAGCCCATCGAAACGAGTGCCACCCAATACGCCAAAATAAAAGGCGCCACGGCATTGAAAGCCTTGGCGCCCTTGCAATCCAAAGATTCGGATCAGAACGAAATCTTTGCACCTAGCTGCAGCACGCGAGGATCGTAGGCAGATGTTACCTGACCGAAGTTCGCGTCGTTCGTACCTGCATCGATATTCTGGAATTCCGTGTGGTTGAAGGTGTTAAAGCTTTCAAAACGCATTTGAAGTTTCACGTTTTCTGTAAAGGAAAAGCTCTTGAACGCCGCCAGATTGAAGTTAAAGAGTCCCGGCAGGATGACTTTATCTTTTCCGGCATTGCCCCATCCCTGATTCCCGCCTCCCGCCCAGGGAGCTAGTGGAGTTGCAAAAGAGTTCTTGTTAAACCAGGCAAGCCGTGTCTTGGGATATGAAACGGGGGCTACCAGGTTCGGCCGGTTGGTAGTGCCGCCGCCGAGACCAAGAACGTCAGGGCCGTTATAGGTGATGGATTGCGGAATGCCCGATTGCACAACCGTTACCCCGGAGACCTCCCAACCCCCCAAAACTATCCGCTCGAACGCATTGCCGCCTTTAGCGAAGAACGGGAGTACATAGATGTAGTTCGCGTTAAAGATCTGACGTCGGTCGAACGCACCCGATGCACGGTCATACCCTATGTTGAATGGGTTTGCGACTCCATTGAGATCATTGGCGGCAGTATCGATCTCGTGAGAATAGGTGTATGCGAGTTGGAAGGTAACCCCATGCTTGTTCTCCATGCGTATGCCTACCTGGAGAGAGTTGTAGTTGAAGTTAGTCCTGTTCTCTTCCTCGGTAATGCCGCTGAAGCCGGGGAACTGTCGATACAGATTCGCACTTGGAAGAATAGGAGCCTGCCCGGGGATGTTTATTGTTGTGTTGGTGGCGACCGCCTGTCGCTTAGCCAAACCTATCGCAGGATTGGGATCGGTTAAAGGCAAGGTGTTGATCCCCCGAGTATTGTTCTGGGACCAGCCTAAAGAGCCAACATACTGGATCACCCCGATTACCGACGGTGAAATCTGTCGTTGAACTCCCAGGCTAAACTGTGCGGTCCCGGGCGGCGGATAATGGAACGATATATTCGTCAGCGTAGAGGGAAAGGCCTGTGCAGTTGTTGCGCCAGTCAAAGCGCTGGTGTGCGGGTTGGAAAAGTAGACATTGTTAGCGGAAGGCTGGTACGCAAAGGGCGGATTCTGAGCAGCGTTATAAACGTCGTTGCCCTGAACGCGTTCGAAGAACATTCCAAAGCCGCCCCTGATTACAGTCGGTTCCTTTCCGGGCAGACTATAGGCAAACCCCACGCGCGGCTGCAAGGTGTGGTATTCGTTGTTGACTACCCCACGAGGAAAACCATTGGCTCCGGCTTCGCTGATGCCATTGAGATAGAACGGCGAGCCATTGAACTGCGTGAGCGAAGCAGGATTAAGGGTACCGTCTGAGTTCAGAGGATACGGTAGTGATGTGTTGTAGTTTGCCGGAACGAAGTTCGCGAACTGATTAAATCGCTCAAAGGTGTGCGGCAATCCATCGAAACGAAGACCGAGGTTGAGAGTCAGCCGCGGAATGATGTGCCAATTGTCAAGGATATAGAAGCTGTAGTTGTTCTGGACCCAATGTTTGCCCGCCAGGAACTCGAGTTGGGTGAAGCTAGCAGCATCGCCAAGAAGGAAGTTCACATACGAATCTTTGGAAAATGAGCTGTTATTGAATACCGCAGTACCCTGAGTGTTGGCTTGGAGCTCCTGGTTCTTCGGAGCGTGTAGCCAGCTGAAGCCGAACTTGAACTGGTGTACTCCCTTATTCCATGACAGATCGTCCCGCGTTTCGTAGCCCATGAAAGAGTTCTTCCATGGGAAATAGCTTGAACTCCAGTTTCTACCGTAGGGAGCGCCTAGTTGGATCTCAGGCATCCGACTGAGCCTGTTATTGGCGTCCGGGAAGAAGGTTGTGCCTGTCCACCCTGACGGCTTAGCGAAAACACCTACTGGAGTGAGGTGGATTGTATTGCCGCTATATAGGAACGCGGTCTCATTGAGTAAGTTGGGTGAAAGTGTCTGGGTGAGTTTAATTGTCGCGGACCAAGAGGGATTCAGCATGGCCGTACCGACCGTCGGAAAATTGTTGGCGATACCCCACAACGGCGGGTAGTAGGTCTGATTAACATCGTCATGCAGATAGTGGCCCATCAACTGCAATTTGGTGCTGATCGCGTGGTCGATGCGCACTACGTCTTCGCGGACATTGGTGGGTTGTGGGATGGACGAAATGTACTGAGTTGTACCAAAGTTCGGATGAGGGAAGGTGCCCGCGTTCATTTCGAGAACCGCATTCGGATCGATCAAGTTAGCAGGGATCCTATTATTTGGAAAGGGCTGTCCCGGAGTCAAACCGTCCGCCAGTTCGAGTGCACATTTGGCAGGATCGATAGTACAGGGCCCACCAGGAACGGTCGGACCACCAGGAACGATCGGGGCGGTTCCGTTGGATGGGACGGTGTATACCAGTGCTTGTCCGGCCACCGGAAAATTACTGGCAGCAATAGTTGTGCCCGTTGAAGGCGTAGATCCCTGAACAAGTTTTCGCCACTCTTCATTCACAAAAAAGAATGTTCGGGCCCGCGAATCGTTGTATACATGCGGGATCCACAGCGGGCCGCCGATATTACCACCGAAGGTATTCAATCGGAACTTTGACCGCGGCTGACCCGCGAGGTTGGTGAAATAATTATTAGCGTTGTAGGCTTCGTTCCTGTTGAACTCCCACAGTCCGCCGTGAAAGTTGTGGGTGCCGGAGTTGAGGACCATTAGAATGGTTCCACCTGAGCCGATGCCGTAATCTGGTCCGTAGTTGCTGCTGAGAACCTGGAATTGCGCGAGCGCGTCGACCGACGGCAGTGAGCTGAAACATCCGCCGCAGCCGCGATCGTTCAGTTCGCCTCCATCCAACAGATAAATGTTGTGAGTTACCCGGGTTCCACTGAAGCTCAACCCATTCGCGGAAGTTAGCGCGTTCACACCACCAAAGGCCGGCAGGTTATTCGAGACGCCCATTCCCAATGCCGCAAGCGAGACGACATTGCGGCCGTTGGTTGCCAGTTGAGTCACCTGGGCGCCAGTGATCAGGGTGCTAACCTCGTTGGTCTCCGCCTGCAATGCCAGAGCATCAGCCTCGACGGTGACCGTTTGTGTTTCGCTCCCCACCGTGAGAGAAATATCCTCCTTCAGGGTCTGAGCAGTATTCACGACGATGTCTGTCTTGGTGTATTTCTGAAATCCTTTTGCGGTGGCATTCAGCGTGAAATGACCGACTCCGACGTTAGCGAACAGATAAATTCCCGAACTGTTCGTCGTGGCCTGTCTCACTTGGCTAGTGGCAGTATTCGTAAGAGTAATTTCAGCGTTTGGCACTACCGCGTTGGACGCATCCAGCACTGTTCCGACGACGGTTGCGTTTTCTTGAGCCCATGCGCATGGAACGAGCACCAGAACCATGCTCAACAAAACTACGAATGCGAATCGAGAACGATGCATATGCAGCCTCCAAATTTTGAGTAAAGGTCTTGAGAGAAGTCCTAGGAGCCCACGATTTCCGAGCTTCCTGGCGCGAATTTTCGATCAAGAGCCAGCTTGTAAACGTTTTCTACAGGCACCTGGAATGAACCAATACTTCAAATCAACCATGTGATGTATGAAGATATTTTGGGCCTAACTGTAAAACGTCTCTCATTCGTGCGACACAGGCAGCGGGTGAGGCGAACTCAGATTGCCACTTTCAAAAGAGCAGTCTTTCTACTACCAAATCGAGCCGAAGCCTACTAAACGCCAGCTTAACTTGTCAAGCATTTCTCCACCAAAGGGTTGATTTCTTTATCACCCAAATTAATCGAGTTTCCTCGCGACGGCTTTCTAGGGCATTCACACCATCAGTACTCAAACTCAACCCGTTACTTACGGTATTCTTCCGGAGAAAGAACAGCATCCTAAGAGGCCCTATCATGAAGCCAATAAGCTCTATCCTTTTTCTTGCGATAGCAATTCCAGCCCTGAGTGCCGGCTCCCAACCCGCTCTCGAGGCCCAAAAACCCGCCGATCTAGCAGGCGGAGGTAAGATCCTGACGGCCCCGGAGGCAGCAAAGCTTCTTCCGGAAGCAGTCTTCTTTCACGGTCAAAGCGCGCCAATTCAGGCAAGGAACTCTGGTGGAGTGCAGTTCGCCAAGGAGTCTTTCTCTCTCATTGCACTCGTTGATACTTCAGGCTACTCAAGCGCTGTTCAGGCAAAATATCAGGCCTATTTGATTACAGAAATCCCCATTGATATTGAGGGTCACCGACTTGAACCCGGAGCTTATGGCTGCGGATTCATCGCAGACAGCAACTTCATTGTCATGGATATCGGCGGTCACGACCTCTTTACTGTCCACTCCAGCAAAGACTCCGATCTCCGCCGCCCGACTCCCCTGCAGATACTACCAGGAATGGGCGGCACTGGATATCGGCTCTATTTTGGCCGCGACTACATCAATTTCGCGCAGTATGCTCCGCAATAGATCGCTCCAGGAAGCAAAAACTCGCCCATCCATGACGAGGATGGGCGAGGCGATCTTTCAAATGATCAGGCAAGACTTATCAAAAGATAAATTTAATACTTCCTTGGAAGATTCTTGGATTCTGTCCGGATGCCAGTGCGGAGATCTGACCGAAGGTTGAAGAGGTCAAGCCTGCCGCGGGAGTCGCGAAGTTCGGGTGGTTCGGCACATTGAATGCCTCCAGTCGAAGGGTCGCTGCCAGGCTCTCGTGGATGGGGAAGATACGCGAGATCTGCGCATCGAGCTGAACAAGGTTAGGCCCACGGAACGGGTTCCTGCTTAGGTTGCCGTAGGTTCCGTAACCTGAACAAGTGGCAGGGCTAAGCGGAGTCGGACACCCCGCTGTGACCTGAGCAAACGCTGCCGGGTTCAGGAATCCGCGGTTCGCCTGACCCGCCCCCGAACGTAACGCCTGGTTCAGACGAATCGGTACACCTGAAACCAGGTTCGGCCGATCGTTGCCGACGTCAGTGAAAGAGTTGTCTTGTCCTGCAGTCACAGTGAAGGGGGCCCCGCTCACTATATGAAGCAGGGGCGCGAATTCCCAGTTGTTGACAAGCAGCGCGACAAATCGATTGCCGATGGGAAAGTTGCTCTTCGTCACAAGAACGACATTTTCAACGTTGCGGTAGTCAGAGCCGCACGGGCCGTAATCCAATCGTGGCTGCGCAGGGTTCTGGTTACCCGTTCCGGCATAATCACCCTGTGCGTCGTAGATGTTCAGGCACTTCGACCAGGTATAGTTGGCAAGCAGGCTGAAGGTGGACGAGAGACGATGCTGGACGGTCGTGATCAAACCGTTATAGTTCGCCATGTTGCCGTAGCTGACCAGCACCGAGCCGGGGCCGCCGCCCTGATACGAGTTGCCCTGCAACGGGTTCAGTTGCGTGAGATAGAAGCGGGATGCTTGATTTGCCGAGGTGGAACAGGGGGTTCCAGCTGCGCCTGGCTTGACTGCCGCCGGTCCAGTCGTCACGATACCTGCGCATCCCGATCCACTTGCACCCCATACTCCGGGAATATACGTCGCCGGGCTGAGTGGGATACCGATGGGTGCGTGGACCGTGTGGCTGCCGATGTACTGAGCCTGTAGCTGCCAGCCTCTGCCTAGATCGCGCTGCATACTCGCCGTCCACGATTCTGTGTACGAAGCATGGAACTGTGCCGGCGGCACGATGAACTGAGACTGAGCAAAGAACTGCGCCTGAGCCGGAGTGGGAATTTGTGGCTGCGGGAATGGGCTGGTATTGAATTGGCCGTTGGACCACGGACTCGAGAAGCTCAGCGGGCCGGAGGTCGAAGTTTGCAGTTGGCTAATCGCTGTAGCATAAGGGGGGTTCTGCTGGTTACGCTGCGCCGTGAAGAAGTTTAACCTGGTCGTAGTTTATCGAGAACCCGGCGCGAACGACCGTTTTTCCATTGCCGCTTGGGTCGAAGGAAAAACCAAAGTTCGGAGAGAACTGCCAAGGTGAGTTCTGGGTGAACTGACGCGTAACACCAGGATCGCCGTAATAACGCGCTCCCGCTGGAGCATTAGGATAAACCGAACTGACCTGATTCGCCAGAAATGCCGCCATGCTGAACTCAACACCGCGGTTGAAGTAGTCAACCGGCATGAAATTGGGGGCCCAACGCAAGCCACCGGTCACTGTCAGCCGCGGACTGGCACGGTAAGTGTCCTGGAAATAAAGGCTGGGGACAGGCCCGCGAAGAGCATTCTGCTGCTGTTTGCTCTGCTGAAATGCGCTCATGGCGCCCTTCAGAAGATCTAGGTTGGGATCGCCGCCGGCTGAGGTTCCGTTGGGTCCGCTCAGACCATAGCGGCCGTCGAAGGTGAATGTTCCGTTGGTCTCGTACGCATTAGAGATGTTCAGCTGGTTCTGTACCCACTGCCCGCCGTAGATGAACTGGTGCTTACCGTGCATCATCGTAATGTCATCGTCGAAAGCGAGCGTGTTGTCGTTGAAGTGAGAAACCGAGTTTGTGCCTCCGCCGATGTTGTACTTGTTGGTGATGGTCATTTGCAGACCGTTCGGCACCAGTTGATAGAGATTGACGCCAAGGTTTGAAGCGTTAATGTCGTTGGCGGCATATCCACGATTGTTCCGGCGACGCATGATCGTAAGGTGCGCTGTGTTAACGGTACGGTTGTTGATCGTGAAGGCCTCGCCGATCGTAAACGACTGCACGCGTTGCGAGAGACCGGCTTGCGTCGTCACGAGGATATTGTTGGGATAGAAGAACGCAGGCTGCTGGTAGCCGTCGAGGAAGTACCTGGCATAGAGGTTGTTCTTCGCGTTGATCGTCCAGTCGACACGAGTGACGAACGAGTTATCCGAATTCTGCAACGGAATAGCATAGAGCACCATTCCGCAGTTGTTTACGTCGATCGCAGGATTGATGGTCGGCAGGTACGTAAGCAGCTTAAGCGACTGCGCATTGTAGGTCGGCGCTGTCGGATACTTATTGCCCGGCAACGCTGCGCCTGTGATGGGGTCAAACAGTTGCACATATTTCGCCGCGCACGATCCGGCCGGAGTCGCCGAGCCTGCCGGGTGACTTGCAGTTGGAGCAGGGTCCGTCACCGACCAGTCGCCGGCCAGGTTCGCCGCGGTTGGCACAAAGGCCGTCGTCGCGGACTGTGACTGCTTGGAATCGCTGCGTTGGTAGGCCGCAAATGCGAAGAGCTTGTCATGAAGAATCGGGCCGCCAAAGGTGCCCCCATACTGATTCTGGTGCAGCGTATCTTTCGTCGCAGAAAAGAAGTTTGACGCATTGATGTAGTTGTTGCGGATGAACTCAAAAGCCGAGCCGTGATACTTGTTCGCGCCCGACTTCGTGACCACATTGACCATGCCGCCCGAGTGCATCCCGTTCTGAGCGCTCAGGCCCGCGGCCTCGACGCTGAACTGGTTGACAGCATCGGGAAAAGGAAACGGAAGGTTGCCGTTGGCCATGTAATCGTTGTTATCGCCGCCATCCAGCCTCCACATGGTCGTGTTTCCCATGCCTCCTGCGATGGAGATGGAAATGGTCTGGTAGGAATATTTGCTGCCCGTGAAGTCGCCGCCAGGCGCGGTCGTCGAACCGCCGGAGAGCGTGATCAAGCCTGTCATCTGCCGCCCATTCAGTGGCATCTCCGACATCGTCTGGCTATCGATGGTCTGTTTGAAAGTGGCATCCTCAGTCTGTAAGGCCAGACCAGTTGCTTGCACTTCAACCTTCTGGTCCGTCCGTCCAACTGTCATTCCAACGTTGACAGAGATGCTGCTGCCAACCTCTAGAACAATCTTGGATTGGGTGTAATGCTCGAAACCTGGGGCCACAACATCCAGGTTGTAGGTACCGACGGCCAGATTGGGGAAGCTGTAATTGCCGGTGCCCTGGGTGATGGCAACCTGTTTTACTTGGGTCTCCACATTGGTAGCGGTGACCGTAGCGTTTTGGATGATCGCGCCCGTGGCGTCAACGATAGAGCCTTGAATACTCCCTGTTCCTGCACTCTGCGCATTACCCCTTGTCGCAAAGGAGAAAATCGCAACACAGAAAATTAGCAGTGCCCGGTGCCTGGGCAGTCTCGAACGATTCAAACTATGTGTCTGCATAGAACCTCCAATTAATTGAGATCAGTGAGATCGTTTTGTTTCGACATTCCTAACCATCAGTCAGCTTTGCTGTCTGCCAATCGCCCAACCGGTCCTTCTTTGCTGGACCAAAAGGCGAAATAAGAAATCACTGAAAAACCCCGGGTTTCAGATCCTGGATGGACCACTCTTTCTACTTGGTCCGACAAGTTATGGAACGGTGGGTATCTCTGTCAATCGTTTAAATTGGGTTTTATCCAGAAGAACCACTCAGGTATCGAGATGCCACGCCACACAATCAAAATAAGTTAGCTGGGTTTCATGGCCCGAGACCAAAAAATAGGTCTCGGACAAACGCTTAACCAACTCTTGATCCAGTAGCGACGTTCGTTGACACGATCAATTCCATAGAAAGCGCCAGGATAGTCAGGAATCAAAACCGGATGCGCGTTAGTTCGGTTAGAGCCGCCCGAACCAGGCTGTGGCTTTCGTTGGTCGATTTTGCGGCATAGGCCTCGTTTGTGGCGTAGGCGTGATCGTATGGGTTGCTTTCGCATTTTGTTCTGCTTTGGGCGACAGAAATGACCTAACATGCGGAATTGGATACGAATGAATTTTCGCCAACACCGTTACCCAGGATTTTTCGTTGTCATCGCGCAATTATGTGCAGCGTGGCCGATTTGCCTGATCGTACGTGCGCAAACACAAAGCGAGCACCTAGTTCCACCCATCTCCGACGCTTTCGCACACCAGGCATGGTCTAGCGAGAATGGCCTGCCGCAAAATAGCGTCCATCAAATAATCCAGACCCGTGACGGTTACATCTGGGTCGCTACCGAAGGTGGTATCGCCCGCTTCAACGGTGTCCAGTTCACCGTCTTCAACCAGGAAAACACCCCAGCTTTCACCAGCAACGACACCTGCTGTGTCACCGAAGACCGCACCGGCGTTCTTTGGATTGGAACTGCGGATGGTGTTCTCCGTTACGCCGGCGGTGAGTTCCGCCGCTATACGATAGCCGACGGTTTGCCGTCCTCCGTCGTCCTGTCGCTTGCACCAGCTGCGGACGGCTCAATGCTTGTGCTAACCAGCATGGGACTGGCCAGGTATCACAATCAGAAATTCACTTCCCTGAATATTTCGTCGTCTGCACTAGGGGTCGGTCAGGATGGGCATGTATGGCTGGCAACGCCGGCTGGGACATTCTCGTATAACAACGAGCAAATCGCCGCCTTGCCGCTCTCAAGTCTGCCAACAGAACCGATCGAGAGCCTCGGCTCCTTGAAAAATGGTTTGGTATGGCTTCGCACACGAACTTCCCTTCTGGTGTGGAACAGAGGTGTCGTTCGAACCTGGCATAGTGGCCGCGAACTTCCCGGAACCCGCGTCCAGTCTTTTCTGGAGGACTCACGCGGCAAACTCTGGGTCGGGACCGATCAAGGTCTTGTCCAACTGTCATCCTCGTCGAACGCGCACCTTGAGATACAGCCTCTCGTCGGTGCAACCTCTGTTCTCGCGCTCTTCGAGGATCGGGAACACAATCTATGGGTAGGTACTGATACCTCGGGCCTTCACATCCTTCGACCGCAGAAATTTCGAACATTGCCGCAGCTTTCCAGCCATACAATCACTGCCATTACGCAAAGCTTCGACGGAACAGTTTGGCTGGGCACCAAAGACGAGGGCTTCTTTCGCGACAAGGACAATAACCTCCGCCAGTTCTCCACAAAGGATGGATTGATCAGCGATGTGATCCTTAGCTTGGCAGCCGATCCCGATGGTTCGCTTTGGATTGGTACCCCCGACGGACTCGACCATCTTCAGGGCGAGAAAATCAAATCCTATACCTCTGCGGACGGATTACCTGATGATCTGATTCGCTCGCTCTATTGCGATACCGATGGCTCTCTCTGGGTCGGCACACGCCATGGTCTGGCTCATTGGAAGGATCAGCACTTTATACTTCAGTCCGATGATAACAACGTTCTGAACGGCCTCATCGGAGCCATGCTGCGATCAAGTTCGAGTGATCTTTGGGTTGCGACGCTGAATGGTCTCGTCCGCATCCACAACGGGAAATCGACACTATTCACCAAGACCCAGGGACTCTCGGGTGACGTCATCACCTCTCTGCGGGAAGATGCAAACCATACCCTTTGGGTGGGAACCAGGGAGAATGGGCTTAGCCGTTCTGTCCCTGATGGCTTTTCTGCAATTCGCGCTCAGGATATTCCTCATGAAATCGATTCAATCCTTGACGATGGTCGAGGCTCCCTTTGGCTCGCTTCAAGACGCGGAATTACTCGGGTCCTCATCTCCGAACTGACCGCTTGCGGAAAAGAATCTGTCTGTAATCCTCACGTTGCTTCCTATGGCTCGTCAGACGGAATGTCCACCGAAGAAATGTCTTCAAGTGGACACCCTTCGGCGTGGAAAATGACCGACGGCCGCCTCTGGTTTGCAACTCGAAAAGGCGCCGTCATTGCTGATCCGAGCGATATCCTGATAGACAGCACTCCTCCCCCGGTCGTCATCGAACGCTTTACTGTCGACGATGTTGAATCGAAAACCACCGAACCTGAGATAACGATCTCGCCCCGCCATGTACGCTACGCCTTTGAGTATGCGGCGCTCAACTTTGCCTCCCCATTACGAGCCCGCTACCGCTACATCCTCGAAGGCTTCGATAAAGACTGGACGTCCGCCGGTTCGCGCCGCAATGCCTACTACACCAATCTTCCGCCACGCCATTATCGTTTTCGCGTTCAGGCTGCGAACGAGGACGGTATCTGGAACGATACTGGCACCGAATTAGCCTTCATCATCAAACCGCCCTTCTATCGCACGCTGTGGTTTTCCGCGATCGCAATCCTGCTTCTCGTTGGCATCATCTTCGGCATTTACAAACTCCGCGTCCGTGCACTACGCTCGCAATTCGACGCAATCTTAAAGGAACGTAACCGTATTGCGCGAGAGATTCACGACACCCTCGCCCAGGGATTCGTCGGCGTTTCGGTGCAACTGGAGCTAACCGCTCACCTTCTTGCTCAGTCGCATGTGGTCGAGGCAAGCCAGCAGGTCGATCGCACCCGAGCACTCGTTCGAGAAGGACTGGACGATGCCCGCCGCACCATATGGGATCTACGGAATACCGGAACACAGGCTACTCTACCTGCGCGGCTCACTCAGTTTGTGGAACGAAACTCAACCGCAAGTCTGAAATCCGATATCAAAATCGGCGGTACCTATCGAGCTCTTGCCCCGGCTCTCGAAAACGAAGTCTTCCGCATCGCACAGGAAGCATTCGCCAATATCGTCCGACACTCGCGGGCCACCCACGCCTCACTCGAGCTGCGCTATGATCCAAACCAGCTAACGTTAACGGTTACAGATAACGGCATTGGATTTCAGACCGCAGACCCGACTTTATCTGCGAGAGGACACTTCGGACTTCAGGGAATGCGCGAACGTTCCGATCAGATTGGCGGAAAGCTAACCATCAACAGCTCTCCTGAGGCCGGCTCAGGAATCACGTTGCGCGTTCCGCTCCGGCATTGAAGGGAATAAGGAATGACAGATAAAATTCGAATCTTGGTCGTAGACGATCACCACGTAGTGAGACAAGGTCTTGTTGCACTGCTCAAAGTCAGCCCCGAGATTGAGATCGTGGGCGAGGCAAGCGACGGCCTCGAAGCAATCGAGTTGCACCAGAAGCTACAGCCAGACGTTACTCTGATGGACCTGCAGCTTCCAAATCTCGGCGGAGTCGCGGCCATCACTCGCATCCGCGCCGAAACACCCGCAGCACGATTCATCGTCCTCACCACCTTTGACGGCGACGAGGACATCTATCGCTCCCTCCAGGCAGGGGCAAAAGCTTATCTGCTCAAAGGAATGACCATCGACGACCTGCTCAATACTATCCGCCTCGTTCATTCAGGCAAGACCAGCATCTCTCCGGCAATCGCTGGAAAGCTCGCAGACCGCATGGCGACCGAGGACCTTACAGCCCGTGAGCTCAAGGTTCTTGAACGAATCGTAGCTGGCCGTGCCAACAAGGAGATCGCCGCCGATCTCTCCATCTCCGAAGCGACCGTAAAAACTCATATCAATAATCTATTAAGCAAACTCGGTGTAAGTGACCGCACCAACGCTGCAACAGTCGCGATTCAGCGCGGTCTCGTCCATCTTAAATAGGCCCTCATGATGAAGCTCTCTCTCCTCCTCCTTCTTCCGATGCTCATCACCCCTCCCCTGAGCGCCCAGGCAAAATCCAGCTGGCGCGCTGCAACAGCAGAAGAGCTCGCGACTCTACTGCCTGCCCGAGCCCCAGTACAAAAGGAACGTATCGAAACCGAGATGCGAACTGCCTCCGGAATCACTAACTCACACGGGAAATTCATCGCCGGAGTCGTACTCATCACCGCGGGCTACTCCGCCGATGGAAAGTACTCCCACTACCTCATCGTTCAATCGCCGATCATCGTCGCCAACATCGCTTTCTCGCCAGGCTCATACGTCTTCGGCTGGCAACGCACTGAAGATACTCTCCTGGTCAAGTTTTACGAAGCCACAACCGGAGCCGAACGCGGTACCGCCACCGCCCACCGGATGTCCCAGGGAAGTCGAGTAGAATCTTTCCGCCTCTGGCCCCCCGGCGACCAGTCCATCCTGCAAATCGGACGTTTTAGTCTGCCCTATCACCTGAACGAGTAGATTCAATCTTGCTGGCTCGGGTGGCCGAGTTTGGCCGACGGATGGCATTCTCTTCGGCCCCTTTCCTAAATGGTTCAGAAAGCTCTCTTTGAGAGCTTAATTTTCCAATCAAAGAATTGCCCACCCGATTCTCCCTTCTTCAATTTTGGCGAACTCGGTCTCCGTCATTACAAGGGCGCAATTTCTGTCGGGGATATAAATTTCCTCGATTTTCATAGATTATTAGCCCTGAAATGTGACTTTCTGTAGGTGTGGACCGCTTCGCTGGTATCAGGAAATAGGCGAAGAGGGTTTTAAAATTCTTTCTTGACAGACCAATTTCGAAACATATAAAGTTCGCGACGCATAAAAAATATAGAGCATAGGCGCTGCGGACCGGAATTAGCACGCTGAATAGCTCAACCCAAAACTCGCACGAACTGGAGGAGCATATGACGCAGATCAGAACAGGTAGTCGGATGCCATACGCCGGGTCGTTGGCGTGGCGTTTTGTATTGATTTTGTTCGCAGCACTCACCCCTGGGCGCATTGCCACCGCACAGGTGCTCTACGGCGGCCTCACCGGGACGGTGAGGGACATGTCCGGAGCGGCCGTAGTCAACGCAAAGGTTGAGGCGTTGGAAGCCTCTCAAGGTATTACTCGCATCGTGACAACCGATAGCGACGGCACCTATCGCATGACAGACGTCATTCCAGGTTCCTACAAGATCAAGGTCACTGCGCCAAACTTCGCGCCATACATCACCGACAACCTCCGCATCGATGCAAATACGGTGCAACGACTCGATGCAAAGCTGGGCGCTGGTACAGTGAATCAAACTGTCGAGGTAACGACAGCGCCAGCGCTCTTGCAAACAGATCGATCGGACGTACAAGCCCAAATATCGCAGACTCAACTAGAGACTCTTCCGGCAGTGTCCTCAGAGGGCAAGAACTTTCAAGCCCTCTACAAACTGGTTCCCGGGGCGACCATGCCAACGGAGAACAATTCCGCTGCCGGCAACCCTCAGCGCGCTATGACTTCGAACGTAAACGGGCAGTCGTCTCAGGGAAACAACACAAGTATCGACGGCGTATTGAACTCTTACCCCTGGCTTCCGAACAATGTTGCCTATGTCCCGCCGACGGACGCCATTGAGGCTGTCAACGTCGTGACCAGCTCGTTCGATGCGGAACAAGGACAGGTTGGCGGAGCCGCAATTAATGTGCAGACAAAATCCGGGACCAACAAATTTCACGGCGACGTCCACGAGTATCATACCGACAACGCACTCAAGGCATTCAACTACTTCAACCCCCCCGGCTTCCATAAAGCGCTGAACATCTTCAACCAATATGGCGGCGCTGTGGGCGGGCCCATCCGGAAAGACAAGCTATTTTTCTTCGGCGATTGGGAGAGCACACGGCAAGTGCAAGCGCCCTCGGGAGGCAACCCCCAAACCGTACCTGCAGCCGGATTAGTCGCTGCCACCGCTGTCACGAACGGATTCTTCGACTTCCGTGGACTGCAGGTAGACAAGAACGGAGCCCCAGTCCATATTTACGACCCGAGGACTGGCAGCGCGAACGGTGCAAATCGTTCACCAATCTCCTGCAAGGGAGTTCTGGATGAAATTTGCCTCTCTGATGTCGATCCCGCGGCGCTCACAATGGCAAAGTTGATTCCAGCTCCCAACCAAACTGGGACGACAAACAACTTTCTCGACACACAAAAAGGTTTCTTCCACAGGAACGATTTTGATGGGAAAATCAACTGGGCTCAAAGTGAGAAGACCCAGATCTTCGGACGTTATAGCTACGCAGGCAGTCAGATATTTGACCCGCCTGCGTTGAGTGGGGCAGGTGGAAATTCAACCTTGGGTGGTCAACAAGGGAATGCTTTCGGCAGAGTGCAGGTAGTTGGCCTGGGCGCAACGCACACCTTTACGTCGAATCTGTTACTTGATATGAACGCAGGCTACACGCGTCAGCGCCTAAATGCCGAAAATGTTGATATCGCAGCCAACAAAGCCTTCGGTCTCGACACGCTGAAGATTCCCGGAACAAACAACTCGCAGGATCCTGCCAATCAACTTTACTGGGGCCAGCCTGCCTTCACTTACACCACTTATTCGCCGCTAGGAAATCCTAATAACGCGAACCCGTTCCTGTTCCGCGACAGCCAATATGTCGGCGTAGCGAACCTGACATGGATCAAAGGCCATCACTCCCTGCGCGGAGGTATTCAGTACACGCACTCGATGTTGAATCACTTCCAACCGCAGGGAACCAACACTCCACGTGGGAGTTTTGGCTTCACCGGAGCCGGCACCGAGCAGGTAACATGCACATCGACGGCATGCTCTTCGACAAACGCACCGACCACACTCCAATTTGCCTCCTACGCCGATTTCCTCCTCGGCCTGCCCGACAGCCTTGGCAAGACCATTCAAAACGTCGACCCCATCGCTCTTCGCTGGTCCCAATGGGCTTGGTTTGTGCGCGATAACTTTCAGGTGAATTCCAAACTGAACGTCAACTATGGTCTTCGTTGGGAATATTATCCAATGGCCTATAGCGACCACGGTGGCGCGCGGGTTCTCGACACCAATACGATGAATGTCCTGATCGGTGGGAACGGAAATGTTCCAACCAACGACGGTGTCAATGCCGGCGGCGGTAAATTTTTGCCGCGCGTCGGCTTCAACTACAGGCCAACGGACACGACTGTGATCCGCGGCGGGTACGGCATGAACGCTGATTCGAACAACTGGAGATTCCTCCGCAACGCCTATCCTGCGGACACGATTTCCAACTTCACTAGTAACACCTATCCGCAGGCAGGAATCTCTTCCTTCGCACCTGGCGGTACTCTTACAGGTCTAAACTCAGTCGGTCCATACTCCTACCTCCCGATTGGTATTACTCTCCTTCCGCTTCCTAACATCAGCACCGGAATCGTTCCCCTTCCAAACGGCACTGGCACTACCACCATCCCTCTCAACTTCCGCAGAGGATACAGCCACTCTTACAACCTGACCCTCGAGCAGGACATACACGGCTACATCTTCACTGCCGCTTACGTAGGAGCTCGCGGGATTCGACCGCTGACGAACATGAACGTCAACGCTGCGCCAGCGGGCGGCGGGCAGGCTGGGCGCACTCTGAACACAACACACGGTGGGAACTGGAACGATATCAACTCACTGACGCCATTCGGCAATAATTACTACGACGCGTTGCAGTCGAAGGTGACAAAGCGCTTCGGAGGCAGTTGCGTTGCGGGAATCATCTATACATGGTCGAAGACGATCGACTATGAAGATAACGAAGAGATCAACGCCATTCTCAGGCCTTATCCCACCTATCTGTCTTACAACCGGGCCGTCGCGGGTTTTGATCGTGCCAGCAACTTCCAGGCCTATACCGTTTACGAACTACCATTCGGTCGTGGACAGAAATGGGCCACTGGCGGGGTTTCAAGTGCTTTCCTTGGCGGGTGGAAGATTGGCGGGGTCGCCAGTGCGCTCACCGGGATGCCGTTCACAGTCACTGACAGTAACGGAAACACCGTAAATGCACCTGGAAACACGCAGACTCCGAACGTCGTGGCCCAGATTCACATCCTCAAAGGCCAACCCAAACAAATTGCAAGCAACTGCACCGACAACTCCTGCAAATATTTCAATGTCGAAGCATTTCAGCATGTCACAACTCCGGGAGTGCTCGGCAATTCAGGCCGAAACATCATTCGTGGCCCAGGCTTTTTTGAACTCGACGGAAGCCTCTACCGCAATTTCAAGATCACCGAGCGTTTCACATTCCAATTCGAGGCAAACGTGATTGGCTTAACCAACACGCCGCATTTCGGAAACCCAACCGCCGATATCAACAACTCCAACTTCGGCAAGATCACCGGCTCACTGGCGACAACCAACACAAGTCTCGGAGGCAGCGGCGGTGAGCGCGAGTGGTTCTTTGGAGGCAAGATCGTCTTCTAGGATTTCTCTCACTCAAAGACCCGCACGTTCCAACGTGCGGGTCTTTTAAATGCATACAGCATCTTTTGAGCTATTGAACGGACGCGTCGAACACCCCTGTTTCAACGGTCGTTCCGTGCTTCATCTGGATGAAGATGCGATAGCGCCCCGCAGAAGGAAAGCCGTAGGGAAACTCAACGGTATTGGAAATTGGCTCAACGTGCTGGCCAGCTTCCATCGGCATGTCCATATTCATGCTCATTCCCGCATGAGCGGCAGCATCGCCACCATTGGCAAGCATCAACGCAGCCATCGCAGCCGAACCCTCAGGATGAGTGTGAGCAAAGACGCTGCCGTCCGTCTTCACGAAGGCCGCATGCCCCGCCATTCCAAGATAAGGCTGCATGTCAGTCGCAGCCCTCCCTTGTGGGTCGAGAAGGTGAAAGCGAAAGGAGTACGCAGTATTCGCGGTCAGCGTAGAGGGGGGATCCCAAACCATAACGTAACCGTCAGGAAGTTTGTAAGAGTTGCCGAGTTCCCCGGCGCTCAGTGGTTGGGGATGAGCAGCCGCATCGTCTGGACCGAGAGTCCCTCCTACCATGTCTGCGGGAACAGTCATCTCGGTAACCAGTGTCTCGGGAAAGCCGCTGGCATGAACGACGTCGCCGTACAGGGTGTAGTTTCCGGCAGGCATCGCAGGAAGCGTTATGCGGAATTCCCCAGCGTTGGCAAGAGTGGGATGCAAGTGGAAAACCGCATCCATCTCCGGCTCGCGGATGGCGTAGAGGTGCATCAGGTGGCCGTGGTCGGGCAGAAAATCGTTATTCGAGCGGCCTCGACGGTCGCTGTCCGGACGGAAAGCATGGACGTTGAGATCCAATACGTTGCCGACGAGGGATGCGTCAAACTTAAGAGGACGGTAGACATCAAGAGAGTAGCCCGCCGCCTCAACGTTCCACCACTTGGCTCCGGCCAAGATCAAAAAAACCATAAAGATCAGGCTGCCAGCAATCGCCATTACCGCTCGTCGCCTTCGATTGGGAGAAGGAATGGCTCCAGGCTCGAGACGCGCCTCGCGAACGGCAGCGGCAACGATCCCGGCCATGCTCACAACAAGGAACAGACCCAGTATTCCGAGTATGGTCCCCAAGCCCCGCTGCATCTTCAAGGTTGAGAGAGCAACTGCGGGGACGGGAACAGAAGCCGTTTGTTTTCCGCCCTCTCCGGCGATTTCGAATCGTACCTGCCAGGAACCGGAGGCCATCAGCCACAGGCTCCCGGTGAAGAACTTCGGATCGTCGGCGGACTGATTCATCGGGTCAGAGGTTGGAGGATGCTTTGAGGCCTCGCCTGTGATCGGAAGTGGCGTAATTTGAATGCCGCTGACTGTCGAGCCGCTCGAGCGTACATCGATGGCGGCGACTCCGGGAATTACCGTTGGCGGGCGAATGGTGACGTACAGTTTGTAGGGTCCGGCTTCGACTGTCTCGAAGACGTCTTTGCTGCCGACATGGGCATGAGCCGCCTTTGGAATCAATAGGATGCAAAGCAGCAGGAATAGAGTGGGGCGAAGACACGCTGGCTTCACCGTTGCACGCTCCGCATCCAGCGACCGAAGCTAAGTCCGATCCATGTGCTGATTGAGGCGTAGATCGCAGCGCGGAGGAGTCCCCAATAGAGGGTGAGGCCGGAGTCTGGATGGAAGAACTCACGCAGCCGATCAAAGCCATCCGGGCGCGAATTGTAATCGAAGTAAACCGTTCCAAAGAAACGGTTTTCCGACGCTTTGGACATGAGAAAAGTGGCGAAGGGCCACTCGACGATTGTCAGTACAGCGATAAACAAGAGACCCGAGACGAGTGCGACCTTCCATGGCTTCCAATTGCGGGTCTTCTGCCAGAAGAGATCGAGGGCGAGGGCCGGGATGATGATGAGAACAGGGAACTTCGCCGGGACGAGGTGGGTCACTGGGTTAAAGACCGGCCCTAGCTTTGGCTGGGCAGGGACTAGCGGAAAGATAAGGATTTCGGCGATAGCGAAAGCCATGTAGACGGCGGCCGTGGCGGTTGCAGCCCATTTGAACCGTGAAGCCTGGGAGAGCATGGCGAAGGCGAGTGGCAAGCCTATCCCCATTGCAATGTAGGCAGTAGCCGAATGCAACTGAACGTCCCAAGTGTACTCGATGAGGAAGAACATCTGACCGGTAACGATGATTCCGCCGACGTAGAGGAAGAGGCGCTGGAGCAAATGGAAGGTGTGCTCGCCTGCCTGCGATT
Source organism: uncultured Acidobacteriaceae bacterium (assembly GCA_963815485.1). Taxonomy (GTDB): domain Bacteria; phylum Acidobacteriota; class Terriglobia; order Terriglobales; family Acidobacteriaceae; genus Edaphobacter. The sequence goes on from CAWFGQ010000001.1 coordinate 741,836, forward strand.
GGTTGGTGGCCGCCCGGTTCATGGCTGCAAGTATCAGAAAAAGAATGCCTACCGAAACGGCGCGCATGCCGAGGATGAGCAAGGTGTGGGGAGGGCTGACGATCTTCACATCGAGGCCGTAGGCGGCGTGCCACCAGTTGTCGAAGGGGGCTGAGGTGATCATGGCAATGCCGCCCCAGGCTGCTATAAAGGCACCGAGTGGAGCTCGGAATCCGAGGACATTGACCGATTCGGTCTTCAGGTTGGAGGATCTGGTAAAAGTATATTTTAGAATGAGATAGCCGCAGATGATCGCAGCAATTACGCCGCAGGCCTGGATGGCCAGGTGGGCCGGCGTCCAGAATGTGTCGCGGCCGATGGAGCGGTGCCAGGATACGTCCCACGCGCCTCCGATGGAGGCTGAGGTTACGGCGAGGGCGCCGAACCAGATGTACCAGGGGACTCCGGGGTCTGCTTTGCTAACTTTAGGGATCGACAGCGGATAAGTGGACATGGAACCTCAGAAGTTGTCTCGCTAATCTTATCTGACTTTGCTGTGGCGGTTTTGTCGCCGCCCTGACGGCAGGATGGGCGTATATTTCCTGATTTTTTTTTACGCCACCGCTGACTCAGATTTTAGCGATTTTCAGCCATTTTTCGTGCTTTTTTGGGAGGGGTGCAGAAGAATGATGGTGTTTTTACGTGGCTTTTTGTGGTCGTTACGTGGTGGCTAAGTGCAAAGACGTGGTTGTTAGCTGGTTGTTTTTCGGCGCTGAAAATTTTCCTCGTTTTTGAAATTTATTTTTTTTGGGCGTGCTCCGAGGCCTAACAAAAGCAAATGCGGGGGTCTCTCCACTGCGGCGGCAAACTGCGCCGCCTTCGGTCGAGATGACGCGCTTTTTTGGACGTCTAGGGTGAACAACTGCAACTGCGACTACAACTGCAAATGCAAATGCAACCGCCACTGCCACTGCCACTGCCACTGCCACTGCCACTGCCACTGCCACTGCCACTGCCACTGCCACTGCCACTGCCACTGCCGAAAAAACAATAGCAGATTCCTCCGCTGCGCTGCGGAATGACAAGCGAAAGACGGAATGACAGACGGAAGTTGGTTAGTTTTTGAAGAAGTTTTTTACGAGGAAGAGGACGTTGGCGGGGCGTTCGGCCAGGCGGCGCATGAAGTAGGGGTACCACTCCGGGCCAAAGGGGATGTAGACGCGGACGCCGTAGTGTTCGACGGCCAGGCGACGCTGCAGGTCGCGGCGGACGCCGTAGAGCATCTGGAATTCGAAGGCTTTTTTGTCGATCCTGTTGTCGTTGACGAAGGAGCGCATCTGGTCGACGATGGCTTCGTCGTGGGTGGCAATGCCACAGAAGACGCCTTTGCCGGTCTGTGGGTTTTGATAGGTGGCCATACGCTTCATCAGGTTGACGTAGTTGGCATCGACGTCCGCCTTGGAGGGGAAGGCTACTTCGGGGCCTTCTTTGTAGGCACCCTTGCAGAGACGGATGCGAATTCCTTCGCTCAACAGGCGGTTGGTGTCGGTGTCGGTGCGGTAGAGGTAAGCCTGAAGAACCGTGCCAGCTGCGCCGGGAAATTTTGCGGCGAGGCGCTCGGTCATCGCGATGGTGGCTTCGGTGTAGGGCGAGCCTTCCATATCGATGCGGACGAAGGAGTGAACCTGAGCGGCGTGCGCGACCATCTCGCCGACGATGCGCTCGGCGAGGGCTGGGTCGAAGTCCATGCCGACCTGCGAGAGTTTGACGCTGACGTTGGCGTTGAGCTTGCGCGCGGCGATGGCGTCGAGGAGTTGGTGGTAGATGTCAGCCGATTTTTGCGCCTCGGCTTCCGTGGTCACGCTTTCGCCGAGCGAGTCGAGCGTGGCTGCGATGCCTTCACGATTCACACGTTCACAGACAGTGAGAATATCTTCGACCGACATGCCGGCGACGAAACGGCTGGAGAGTTTTCGTCCGATAGAGGAGCGTTCGGAGAAAGAACGAAGGTTTCTATTTTGAGAGAGAGCAATAAAGAACGAACGAAGCAAAACCTGATACCTCAGACAACGCCCGGATGGCGCACAAAGGGTATTGTTTCATGAACGCGTTGCCTGCGGCGACCCCGCTTTTATTCGCTTAAGACAGGATTCCACGTGCTATGCTGCGCGTGTGTCCGCCGTCAGTCCGCTCGCTAATCCCGGGATTCCCCGCCATTCTGCGCTGGTGCGTGTGACGCACTGGATCACGATGGTTGCTTTTTTTGCGTTGCTGATCACGGGAGCTGAGATTGTGATCTCTCATCCACGGTTTTATTGGGGCGAGGTGGGGAACGTGATGACTCGTCCGCTGTTCACGTTGCCAATTCCCTCCTCGAGGGGTACTGTGCCAACCGGCTACGGCTTCGTGATGCCCGACCAGAATGGCTGGAGCCGGTATCTGCACTTTGAGGCCGCGTGGGCCCTGGTGCTGACAGGCCTGGTGTACGGGATCTCAGGGCTGCGCACTCGCCACTTCAGGAGAGATCTGCTGGTGGCGCGTGGGGATTGGACGTGGGGGGCGTTCCGGGGAGTGATTGGCAGGTACCTTCGGCGCGAGCCACAGAATGCAGCGGAAGCGCATTCTTATAATGTCGTGCAGCGGACTGCTTACCTGGTAGTGATCTTCATTCTCTTTCCGCTGGTGATCTGGACGGGGCTCGCACTGTCTCCCGCGTTTAACGCCGCGGTTCCGATTGCCGTCAACGCGCTGGGCGGAAGGCAGTCCGCGCGCACGCTGCATTTCTTCGTCTCAGTAGCTTTGCTGTTGTTCGTTGTGGTCCATGTTGTGATGGTCTTGCTTTCAGGATTCAGAAGTCGCATGCGGGCGATGATCACCGGTCGCGTCGCCGCACGGGAGGAGCGCTCATGAACAAGATCTCTCGACGCAAGGTGATTACAACTGGTCTTGCCGCTACCGCGGGCGTGGCGGGTTTGGCAGTAGCTGACCGACTGGCTCATTCCTACGGATTGGTGCCGCCTGATTGTGGTGGAGTTTATGGTGCAGGCGAGACGCTGACCTACGCTGCGCAGCGGCTTCTGACGAGGCATTCGCTGGCACGCGAGTTTCCTCGTGGCATGATCTCCAAGGCGCCTTTTGCCAATGTAACGGCGCCTCCCAATGATGCGTTCAAACGCCTTCAGGCCGGCGGGTTTTCGGATTGGCGGCTTGCGGTGGACGGAATGGTCGCGCGGCCGGGATCGTTTTCTCTTGCAGATATCAAGGATCTCGGAATGCGCAGCCAGATTACTGAGGTGGCGTGCGAGGAGGGCTGGTCGTATATCGCCGAGTGGATTGGAACGCCTCTGGTCGATGTTCTGAAGGCCGTCGGTCCTTCGCCCCAAGCACGCTATATCGCCTACTTCTCGATCGAGAGCGACTGGTGGGACAGCATCGATATGGGTGACGCGTTGCATTCGCAGACGCTGCTGACGTGGGGAATGAATGATGGCGATCTTCCGGTGGGGTTTGGCGGGCCTCTGCGGATGCGGGTGCCGCGGCAGCTTGGCTATAAGAGCGTGAAGTACATCACTCGGCTGACGGTGACCGACTCGCTCAAAGGATTCGGCAAGGGTCTGGGGTCTGCCTCACCTGAAGCTGGCTATGCGTGGTATGCCGGCATCTGAGGCTGCGGCGAATCAGAAGAGCATTCTCTAGTGGGCAACGCGCCATGGGGAGACGTTCGTCCATTTTTTGAGTTCAGTGAGAGCCCATTCGTTGGATTTGTCTTTGTGGCAGGAGGTGCATGGGTTCGGGATGCCGGACTGCTCGGTCTCGACTGGTGAGATGAAGCGGAAGGTGTGAGCGGCGACGAAGTTTTCTTTGATGGTCTGCTGGATGCTCGGCATGTGACAGGCGGTGCACTGACTGCCGGCGCTGTTGGCAGCGTGATGGGTGTGCTGGGGGATGGTGCCTTTGAGGCCTGCCGGGTTTTCTGCCGTATGGCATTGCAGGCATACCTGATTGCCACGGGCGTTGAGGTTCGAGATGTTCTGGTTGCTGTGGACCTGGTGGCAGTCGAAGCAGCGGATCCCGCGGTGATACATGTTGCTTTGCACGAAATCGTTGCCCTGCATACGGTTCTTGTGCGCGGTGAGGTCGGCGAACTGGTAGAAGTTTGTCGTGCCGGGCTTGAGCTCTTCGAGCTTCCAGTAGTCGTCGAGGCGTTTGCCGACTTCGAAGCCTACGGGCCAGTCGTAGTACTTGTCCTTGATGGGGTTGGCGAGGGGCTGGCCCTGGCTGTGGCACTGGATGCAGGTGTCGTTGGCGCGGACAAAGTCGAGGCGGCTGGGGTTGACGATGTTCGCTTTGGTGGGGTGAGCGACGTGGAGGCTGCCGGGGCCGTGGCATTTCTCGCAGCCGACGTTCCACTCGGTGACCTGATGAGTGTCGATGTTGTAGTTGACGGAGTGGCAGCCGTCGCACAGGGGGCCGGTAGGTCGCTCCATGTTGCTCTCGCCGTAGTGGGGAACCCACCAGTCGGTTCCCTTCTCGACGTGGAATGGAAGCCAGCGTTTTTTATCGACGTCCCACTGTGCGGGAAGCACGAAGTAGTCCTCGCCGATTTTGGTGAAGTAACGCTGCTTATAGCGGCTGCCGTAGACGAAGGCTACCTGGTTGAGGTCGAAGGGGCGAAGAGGATCGGCGTGCGTGAAGTCGCCGAGGACTGCGTCGGGGTGCTCGAGGGGATCGCGCACGACGTTGGCCATGCGGGTTTGTTTCCAGCCGGTGTATTGGGTTGCATGGCAGCGCTGGCAGGCTTGTGAACCGACGTAGTGTGCGGGGGTGGGAGCCTGACTCAAGGCAGTGAGGCTGAGTCCGGAGGCCAGTGCGATGAGAGATGACACAACCAAGGTACGGATGCTTCTGGACTCGATCATGCCTTCCCCGCGGCGACCTCGAGTCTCAGTCTAAACCACTTCTACGACAGATGCAGCCGGGGCGTTTTCCTTGACCGACGCTATCCCTTCTTCGCGAGTCTCCGCCGTCTTGTAGGTCTGGCTGGTGCCGATGACCTCATGATTGGCGGCTTTGAGGTTGAACATGAAGTGGCCGTTCTTCGTGTCTTTGCGCTCGTAGTGTGCGTCGTCGGGCGAATTCTTCTTGACCGAGGCGATGCCGTTTTCGGCGGCGGGTTTGGTGGTGTACAACTCGCTGGACAGAATGATCTCTCCGTTGCCGGCCTTGAGATGGAAGTGAAACTGACCGTCTTTAGCTGCCGTGATTTCGAACTTGCCTGCCATCGCTCCTCCGTGATGAATGGGTTTCGTACAACAGGGTATGAATACCACTCAGGGCGCAGGATTCTAACTGTTAGGTGTAACAGGCGGGGTCTTTATTCGGAGGGTTTGATGAGCGGCTTGCGGAAGTGAACGCAGCGGTCGACTACTTCAAAGCCGAGGGCCTGATGAGCGTGCTGGGAGCGGTCGTCGTCGATCCAGGTGTCGGAGGCAATCTCAGTGCAGCCTTGCTGGCGAGCCCAGTCTTCGGCGGCCTGGAGCAGAGCTCGGCCTATTCCCTGTCTGCGGAAGTTCTCCTGAACGAACCAGCCTTCGACGAAGCCGACCGGATGGGCCGTGTCGCAACCATCGGCGTGAGAGCGGAGGCCTACTTCGACAAATCCGGTTGGCGAGCCATCCTTATTCTCGGATACGAAGATGGCCATGGGCATGGTGCCGTATCTGCCAGAGAGCAGAATGGGTTCGAGTTCTTTGCGATGCTCCTCGGGGGTGCCTTCGGGCCAGAGGAGATGGTGCATCGTTGCGAGGTCGCAGAGGTCGGAGGGCGCAGCTTGTCTGATCCTGATCGTCAACCTTCCCGCCTTCTCGATCTGAAACTTTGGTCGCGGATTTGAGGGTTAAGTCAGATCGTCAGTATCGAAGGGAGGTAGCTTGCGGCCCAGCGCGGAGATGTCGCGCTTTCCTCCGACAAGGGTTTTCACGACGACATCGATCTCGTCTTCGACCTCAGCAGTCGCGGTCATCGCCCCGACGGACTCGGGAATGCCAAGACTTTCGAGCAACACCGTTGCATGGGCTACGGCGACTCCGTCCTGATTCAAACCCTCCGGGGTTTTCGCTTTGATTCCTACCTCCCCGGGCTTCACTCCGAGCAAGCTTGCCACGGACTCGCGAAGTTCGCCGGCGATGGGCACGATCTTCGGCTTGGCCAGCACCAGGACCGTGTCGACATTGACGATCTTGTAGCCGGCGGTTGCGATCTCTTCCAAGGCTGTCTTCAAAAAGACGCTGGAGGCCGCGCCCTTCCAGCGCGGATCGCTGGGCGGGAAGAAGGTTCCGATGTCGCCGGCGCTCACGGCACCGAGCAATGCGTCTGTAATCGCGTGGAGCAACACGTCGCCGTCGGAGTGACCTGCCAGGCCCTCCGGATGCTCAATCGCAAGGCCGCCAATGATCAGCGGAACGCCAGCCTTGAACGCATGCGAATCAAACCCGTAACCAATCCTCATCCCCATCAACAATCCCTCAACGCGTCGGCCGCGGATTCACGCGGAGCAGCACGGATTCTTTGCTTCTTCTAGTATGAACTGCCGGAACCGCGGCCTGGGCGCAAAATTCAGCAGAAATCCGACTTCGTAGATTCGTGGTTATCCGCGCGAATCCGCGGTCGACCGGCTGAGATAAAACTCTGCCAGTTCGATATCTCCCGGCTGGGTGATTTTGAAGTTTTTTGGCGAGCCTGGCACGACGGCGACCTCGATTCCGGCGCGCTCCAGCAGGCTTGCCTCGTCGGTGCCTGAAAACCCGTCTGTGTCGGCTTCGATAAACGCCCGGCGTAATAGGCCGAACAGGGCGCCCTGGGGGGTTTGGGCCTGAACTACTCTTTCGCGGGGAATCGTTGCGGTGATGATGGCGCCATCTGCTGTGCGCTCGACCTGTTTGATGGTGTCCACGGCAGGTAGTCCTACGATGGCGGCGCCGTGTTTGACGATGGCATCAATTGTTCGCTCAATGGTGGCGGGATCGATAAGCGGACGAACCGCATCATGCACCAGGACGACGTCGTTCTCGTCACACTCGAGCGCCGAGAGGGCGTTTCCGACAGATTGCTGACGATGCTCACCACCCTCGACCATGTGAACGCGGGGTCCGAGAGTATGTTCCGCCATCTGGGCTTCGACGCGGTCGCGCTCCTGCGCCCTGACTGCGACACAGACGGCATCGACGCGCGGCACGGCGAGAAATGCACGGACCGACCGCACGAGAATCGGGACTCCACCGACCTCTAAAAATTGCTTTGGCGCCACGGTCGAGGCACCGCCCGCGGCCATGCGAGTACCCATACCCGCCGCCGGAAGAATCACAAAGACACGCATAACCACCGAATATACAAGATCGTGGGACAACCGCAGCGTGGTGATGAAGGGACGAATGCTCCTAAGCTGATTCAGCAGGAGATTGAAGCCGTCAGTGTCATCCGTTAGGCAGCGTAAGTGAGATTGTGATGGAAGCAGCGATGTTAATTCGCTCGCTCGTTCGGCCTCTTCGAGGCTATCCTCGTCAGCACCGCGCTTTTACTTCTGATAAGGAGTTTCTATGCGCATTCGCCCTATGCACGCCTTCCTCGTGGCACTCGTAAGCCTGCCTCTTATCGCGCAGCAACCTGCGGGTCAACCTGCCAAGGCTCCGAATATTCCCGATACTTTTACTAACCTCATTGTGCTGCCAACGACTTATCACCAAGCCTGAACTTATGACGGTGATGAAGCAGTTTGCTGTGACTTTCAAAGTGAGGTGCAATTACTGCCATGAGGTGTCGGATGATCTCTCGGAGGGGAACTTCGCCTCGGATGCAAAGCCTACCAAGACAGAGGCTCGGAAGCTGATAAGCCTGATTCAGAAGAGCACTTCGAATATGAAGCAATAGATCATTCCCGCAACGATTGCGATGCGGTATCATCCCACCGAGATAACGAACTTCTCTGAAGCGCGAAGTGCCTGCCCTTCCAACTCGAAATGATCAAGCCGTGCGAGGCTTCGTGGGCTGAGATGAAAGGTACGCCCAGTCAACGCCATTGCGAGTCGTGTGGCAGGAACGTCCACAACTTCGTGGCGATGACGCCACAGGCGATCGAGAAGATCGTATTTGAAAATCGGTGGTCGCCTGTGCGCATCGACTCAGTTCAGTGCGCGGATGGAGTCATTGGTTACTGCGGCTATCCGGGAACCGCTCACGTATCGTCGTGCAGCAAGCATACTTGTTGGAGTAGCTCGTTTCAACCGGAACAGCGCTCACAGAAGGAGCCCAATCCGAACAAAACGAGAGCCAACGTGAGCGGTTCAATTGCGGCTACGTGGCGAAAGCCATCTGACCGATCCCGCTCATGTCCTATTTCAAACTCGAAGGTGAATCGGTCCTCGGAACGGTCACTGAATAATCAGGTCGTTCGAAGGTTGAGTGGCACCCGGAACTATGATGTCGTTTTTCGCAACGGCCCGATCATGGGAGAACGCGTCAATGCCGTTCAACTGCACCCCGGCGAACAGAGTTTCTCCATGATCACGGAACACGTGGCCGTCGGGCACCTTGGAATGGTCGACGCAGAACCGGTAACTATCACGGTCGGCGAGATGGGCGCAATTTATCGCTATCCAGTCAGCTATCTCTTCAAACATCCGCTTCGCTCCCTCAGAAATCTTACTCACAACCTCAGAAAGCTTTCGCGCGATACTATCAAGACCGGTATGGCCCAGCTCACGATCCCGTTCTCCCGCGAACACATCCGCCCCGGCGACCGGCCCTGCGTCGCTATCTCCGGCGGAGCGGATTCCGTTGCTCTGCTTCTTACTCTTCATGCTGCGAATACGACCATGCGTGATTCGCTCGGCGTGGGACTGTCGGCGGTTCACGTCAACCATCATCTTCGTGGCGATGAGTCTGATGCGGACCAGCGTTTTGTCGAAGATCTTTGCATCTCTCTTCGACATTCCTCTTCACATTCATCAGGCTGATATTCCGGCTCGCGTCGCCAGCACGAAAGAGTCGATCGAAGAGGCTGCGCGAAATGTACGGTATGAGTTCTTCGGCACTCTTCTTGACTCGGGACACGCCGACTCCATCCTTACCGCGCATACGATTAATGATCAGGCCGAGACTGTCCTGATGAAGCTGCTTCGTGGAGCGTGGACCGAAGGACTCAGCGCGATTCATCCGGTTGTGAGGCTGGCGAAGGGAAAGATTCTCCGTCCGTTCCTCAACACGCGGCGGGCTGAGATCGAAGCGTTTCTCAACTCGCGCAGTCAGCCGTGGCGTGAGGACTCCAGCAATTCGGACACTGCGTTTACCCGCAATAAGATCCGTCATGAACTGCTGCCTCAGATGCGCGGCTACAATCCCAACCTCGACCAGACGCTTGCCAACCTTGCCGAACTGGCGCGCGAAGAGGAGGCACGGTGGCAGGCGGAACTTGGCCGCATTCTTCCGCAACTTCTGCTTCCCGGGAGACCGGTTCGAGGTGGGGGCCGCGCTGTCAGTACTGCGCCGGGTGAAGGTTCGATCTCGATCGAGCTTGACCGGCTTCGGGCGCTCGATCCTGCGCTGCGGCGGCGGGTTCTTCGGGCTGCCGCCCGCCAGCTTGGCGCGCGATTGAGCTTCGAGGAGACCTCCCGGCTGCTTGCGCTCTGTGGATTTCGGGTCGATCCGACTGTGGCGGCGCGGACTAACTCGAGCCTCGACCTGCCGAACGGGCTCCGCGCCAGCCGTAGCGCCCGTGAGCTTCAGCTCCACCGCAGCTCCTGATTTTGAGGCCGAGACAGGCCAAACACGTCCGCCTTCAATGAGATCAATGTTGTTTGAACCGGTTTGGTACGGGTTTGACCCTTTGGACCATGGTTTGCGGTGGGCGGACTGTCGCGGGAACGGTTTTGTCACCCTAAAGTCTCATCAACATTGGTTATTTGCATTCCGAATCCTACAGCTAAAGAGTAGAATCTAACTAGTTGATCAAGGAATCTCTCGCCAGCGGTCTGGCATGTCCGCTGGCACGGAACCTTCGCTCATTAGTTTTCGTCTAACAGTTGTGGCTTCCGGACTTATGCGGAGCCGGGTCTGACAAGCGCCAGTGGGGTAACTCAGGTAGCGGCAGACAGGGAAAAGAGGAATTCGCATTGAACTCGACCGTCAAACAAATTCTGATCTGGGTCTTCATGATTACCTGCCTGGTATTCCTCTGGCAGGTTGTCGTCAAAACAACGGGTGGCACGCAGGAAAAGAAGATCAGTCTGACTCAGCTCCTTAACGACGCCGATCAGGGCAAAATCAAGGACGTCAACGTTAACGGAGCCGACGTAACGGGCCATTATCGGGACGACCCCAAGACCCAGTTCGAGACCACCATTCCGGCCAACTATCCGGACCTGTACAACACGCTGCGCGGCCACGGTGTTGAGATCAGCATCAAGGACCCGAGCTCGAATCAGTGGCTTAACATCCTGATCTCCATCGCGCCGTTTGCGCTGCTCTTCGGCCTCTGGTTCTTCCTGCTTCGGCAGATGCAGTCCGGCGGCAACAAGGCCATGAGCTTCGGCAAGTCGCGCGCGCGGCTGCTCTCGATGCAGCAGAAGAAGATCACCTTCAAGGACGTCGCGGGCGTCGATGAAGCCAAGGAAGAGTTGAAAGAGATCATCGAGTTCCTTCGTGAGGCTCAGAAGTTCCAGCGCCTCGGCGGACGCATTCCGAAGGGTGTTCTGCTCGTCGGACCCCCGGGAACCGGCAAAACTCTTCTCGCACGTGCAGTTGCCGGCGAGGCCAACGTTCCGTTCTTCTCGATCTCCGGTTCAGACTTTGTCGAGATGTTTGTCGGCGTCGGTGCAAGCCGCGTTCGCGACCTCTTCGAGCAGGGCAAGAAGAATGCTCCGTGCATCATCTTCATCGACGAGATCGACGCAGTCGGCCGTCATCGCGGCGCAGGTCTCGGCGGCGGACACGATGAGCGTGAGCAGACCCTGAATCAGCTTCTGGTTGAGATGGATGGATTCGAGTCCAACGACGGAGTCATTCTCGTCGCTGCGACCAACCGCCCTGACGTTCTCGACCCCGCGCTTCTGCGCCCCGGCCGTTTCGATCGCCGCGTTATCGTCGATCGTCCTGACATCCGTGGCCGCGAAGAGGTTCTCAAGGTTCACTCGAAGAAGGTTCCGATGGCGGAAGACGTCAATCTGAACGTTCTCGCTCGTGGAACCCCGGGCTTCAGCGGAGCCGATCTGGCCAATATGGTGAACGAGGCCGCTTTGACCGCTGCGCGTTACAACCGCAAGGCCGTCCATATGTTCGACTTTGAAGTCGCCAAGGACAAGGTCATGATGGGCGCGGAACGCAAGTCGATGCTCCTGACCGACGAAGAGAAGAAGGTCACGGCCTATCACGAGGCCGGTCACACCCTCGTCTCGGCGCTGCGCGAGCACTCTGACCCGCTGCACAAGGTCACCATCATCCCGCGCGGCATGGCGCTCGGTGTTACGGTCTACCTTCCTGAGGAAGACCAGCACACCGTCACCAAGGAATACCTCCAAACGCGCCTCGCCATCCTGATGGGCGGACGCTGCGCTGAAGAGATCTTCCTCGGCAAGATGACTACCGGAGCCGGCAATGACATCGAGCGCATCACCGAGCTTGCGCGCAAGATGGTCTGCGAGTTCGGCATGAGCCCGCTCGGCCCTATGACCTTCGGAAAGAAGGAAGAGCAGATCTTCCTTGGGCGCGAGATTGCACAGCACCGCGACTTCTCCGAGGACACGGCGAAGCAGATCGACATCGAGGTTCGCGCCTTTGTCGACGCAGCCTACAAGGCGGCTTACACCCTCCTTGAATCCAACCAGGACATCATGCACCGCATGGCAGCTGCCCTGCTGGAGCGCGAGACTCTCGACGCCGCGGAGATCAAACTGATCATCGAAGGGAAGGAACTCCCGCCCATCAAGTCGGCTCTGGCAGCAGTCGATCCTGGCAACGGAGGCGAAGGCCAGAAGATCCTCAAACCTGAGGGAGGCCGCAAACCGGGCTTCAACGAAGGCCAGCCTTCTCCCGCATAACTTCTAACCCAGCATCGAAGCAAGGGCAGCCCTCGTGGCTGCCTTTACTTTTTGCTGATCGTTTCCCAGCTGATTCGAGGCGAACCATCTAGTATTAGTTTTATGCTGACCCGGCCATCCCTTTTGCTCCGATTCGAAGAAGCCGCAATCTTCGCGGCCGCGCTGTTCCTCTATTAGCATCTTCATTACAGCTGGCTGCTGTTTGCTTTGCTCTTCCTCACGCCTGATCTCTTCATGATTGGCTACGCGATCAATCCGCGCATCGGTTCGGCGAGCTATAACCTTGTTCATACCCTGACTCTTCCGCTCACCCTTTTCCTGATCAGCTATATCGAGAGATGGCCTCTAACCTCGGCCATCGCCCTCATCTGGATCGTACATATTGCTGCCGACCGGCTGCTTGGTTACGGCCTCAAGTACCCCACATTTTTCAAGGATACACACCTGCAGCACATTCCCTCTCGCAGCGAGGCTACGGTTTGATCCTTCTTCTTCTTGCTTCCCGCCAGAAAGATTTTTAGCCCAAACCTTGCCAGTGCGACAATAAAAGCAGCTGAATGCGTGCTCTCACTCTCGTTCTCGTCCTTACATTTACCGGCTGCGGCTACCACCAGGCCGGCTTTGCGGCGCATATTCCTCCCAGCGTTCATAGCTTAGCGGTGCCGATCTTTGCTACGAACGCGCAGGCTTATCGCACAGAGATGAGCTTCACCCAGGCGACCATTCGCGAGTTAAACACGCGCACAAAGTACCGCATTCTGAACAGCGACAGCCCTGACGCCGATGCGACGCTTCACGGGACTATCCTGACGCAGAGTGTCGCTCCGCTCACCTACGACGCCAATACCGGCCAGTCGTCGAGTTATCTCGTCACCATCACTGCGAAGGTGATCCTTACAGCTCACGATGGGACTGTGCTCTATCGCAACGATTCCCTTCTCTATCGGCAACAGTATCAATCGACGCAGGATCTTAGCGGCTTCATTCAGGAAGATGGCTACGCGGTCAGACGCGTCGCGCGCGATTTTGCTCAAGCCATTGTCAGCGACATGCTGGAGTCTTTTTAGCCGGAATTAGCTGGAGATTGTGCTGGTCGCGGGGCTGACTCGGGACGCTTGCCTGACGTACTGCTCCACTTCTCCGGCTGCGAGAAGTGCCCACGGCAGCGTCCATTCCAGCCAGATCCTGGTTTCGCCCCATCGGCCGAACAGCACCGTCACGGGTGCCGTGATCAGCGTGCACCACAGCAGGAGACGCTCCTTTTCCTGCAGGCGCCGCCGTTCTAGCCAGATAAAAACAATCAGATACGCGCCTACGCTGAACATCTGCGGCCAATGGTGTGGAAATAGCAACTCATGGATGTTTGCACCCAGGTGCAGGCCCGTGTCGTTGGGATTGTTGACGAAGCGACGCATGATTGCCACTCGCCAAGCCAGCCAGTATGCTCCCATGACTGCTGCCATCAGGCTTACGCGCAGATTTCGCGATTTCTCGTTCTTCCAGGCAATCCACGACATCGGTACGGAGACCGCAAGCAGATAGATTGAGGTTTCACGCAGAGGCACATCGAACGCAAAGAGCACGAGCATGGGGATCCACTCGCTCTCAAAAGCACAGATGACCGCAATTCCGAAGAGAGCGGTGTGGGGCAGATCGTAAGGAGTCCATACGTTGTGCTCGCTTCGCATCGTCAGGGTCACGGTGAGAATCAGCAGCATAAGGAGGCCCGGCAGCCACCACGGCTGGAACCCTCGCCTGCGGCTGTACCAGACGCAATATCCCAGCAGGAGTAACAGCGAAAATGTACCTACCGCGAGCGAGGTGAACTTCTCGACTGAGATTGGCTCCGAGTATTTTGAAGCGACGATCATCATCGACTCGTACTTGGCCGCGCCACGGACCATCACCGGACTGTGTTCTGCCCAGCGAAGCACCGGGATCATACCGACGCGCCCCTGGAAGGGCATCTGAATCTCGCCGGCGGCATACCCCTGCCAGTCGATTCCTCCGCTTTCGTTGACGAAAAAATCGCTTCGCACGCAATGAATTGCGGCGAGAAAGAGGAAGGTCAGGATCAGAAGATCGCGGCGGCTCCACCGACGCCTGGCACCGTTGAGATTCTCCGTTTGCATTGCGTCAGTCTAGCAGTCGACTCAGGCATCCTAAAGGACACTTATCTCGTCCGGTGCCGATCCAACCAATGCGGTTGGCTAAATCCGCGGGACAGGTCATAGTAGATCTATGCCCTCAATTTGAGAGCATCCGCACGCCATGCCCAGTCTTCGCAGTTTTGCCTCAACGGACCGCTTCATCGCCGAGATCGCCTCGCCTTCGACTCTCCGTCCCGGATACGTTCTGCTGGGCGACGAGGTTTTTCTTTACGACCGCTGCCGCAAAGCTGTCCTTGCGACGCTCGCGCCTGAAGAGATGCGCGACTTCAGTCTTCACGATCTTGACCTTGCCGAGACCAGCATCTTTGAAATCCTTGACCGCGCACAGACACCCTCGCTGATGGCGCCATTTCAGGTGCTTTTCGTGCGCAACCTGAAGACCCTCTATGGGCGCGGCTCCAAGAAAGAAGAGTTTGCGGCTATCGATGCTTATTTCCGCTCTCCGAATCCGGGAGCACTCATCGTCTTCGTTGCGGATCATCTTCGGATTCCTACTGACCTTCGCAAGATGGATTATCAGGACAAAGACCGCTACGAACGGATTCGCGAGACTCTGGGCGACTGGTGTGGTCTCGTCGAACTTGCCCGTGTTGACGAGAGCGATGCCATGAAGTGGGTCATCTCCAATGCTGAATCTCGCAATGTGCGATTTGATCCTGATGCTGCTCGGGAACTGGTCGACTCGCTTGGGTCTGACATGATGCTGATTGCCTCGGAGTTCGAAAAACTTCTTCTTTATGTGGAAGGAAAGGATCGCGTCGGACTGGGGGATGTTGAGACGATGGTTCTGGCTGCTAAACAACGCAGTCTCTACGAACTGACGGATGCTATCAGCGCTAAGGATCGGCCGAGGGCTCTCGCGCTTCTGCACGGCCTGCTGAATGCCTCCGACGGAGGCGAGGACGCGGCGATTGGGCATCTCTATATGCTTGCTCGCACGTTCCGGCAGATGCTTATCATCTCTGAGAAGAACGTTCGCGATCCGCGCGCGATCTGGCAGGTTTTATGGCAGGGCTTCCGCATGCCTCCGTTTGCTGCTGAGGACTTGATCAAGCAGGCGCGCCGGTATCAGTCGCGGCGCGAACTTACGCGGGCGATCCGCCTAGTGGCCCGGGCAGACCTCGAACTACGATCCAGTCCCGCGAATAAACTGCTGGTGCTTGAACGGCTTATCCTGGACTTGTCTGCGGAGCCAAAAGCGGCCACCTTTGAACCCTCTTATCAGTTCGCCATGGAATTGTAACCTCGTTTTCATTGAAGACATTGCAATTGTCTCCAAGATGTAAAACGTTGTCACAGTAATGTCCACTGGGCAACGCTAAATCTGGCATCGCATCCCACCATCCGGAAGCACCCATCGACAGCCAGGTCCGGCTACACCGGACCTCTGCGTTTTTTCTGTCCAGGCCCTTCACCTATTGAATTTCCGGCGACTCTGCCAAATCTCAGGAGGCTTCACCATGTTGCAACATCACTCTCTTCCTCGCCTCGCGGCTCTTTGCACCTTCGCGCTGGCATTCGCTTCTCCATTCACACACGCCGATTCTTTTACCCAGACCAACCTCGTCTCCGATATACCCGGCAAGGCCAACTCGACCGATCCCAACCTGATCAATCCCTGGGGCGTCTCGTTCAACGCGACCTCACCGTTCTGGACCTCCAATCAGGGAACAGGAACCGCGACGCTCTTTGATGGAGCGGGGAACATCAACGCACTCGTCGTCAGTATTCCGGGAGCTGCTGCTCCTCCCACCGGGCCAACCGGCACCGTCTTCAACAACAGCACCGGCTTTCTCGTGAATGGGACCAAAGCGAATTTCATCTTCGACACTCTCAACGGCACGCTCGTCGGGTGGAACTCGGGAACCTCTGCGGTTCAGATGGCCTCCACGGCGGGCGCCGTCTACACCGGCCTTGCGCAAGCCTCCGTTGGCACCTCCACCTTCATCTATGCGGCCAATTCGGCTCCGGGAGGTGGAATCAATGTATTCAATTCCTCATGGACTCAGACAACTGTTCCTGGAGGGTTCGTCGATCCGAATCTGCCAGCGGGCTTTGTCCCCTTCAACATTCAGGCCATTAACGGCAATCTGTATGTCACCTACGCTCTGCTTGGGCCGGGTGGCGCTCCGATGCCGGGCGGATTTGTCGATGAGTACGATGCCAACGGGAACCTGCTCCATCGGATCGCGTCCGGAGGATCTCTTTTTGCGCCGTGGGGAGTCGTGATCGCTCCGGGCGGCTTTGGCGCTCTCAGCAATGACCTCCTCATCGGCAACTTCGGCAACGGGGAGATCCTCGCCTACGACCCCAATACCTTCGCCTTTGTGAATACAGTTGACGGAGCTGACGGCCTGCCGCTCATCAATGACCACCTGTGGGCACTCGATACGCGCACTGGCGGAACAAACAACAACCTCAACGCCGTCTATTTCACCGCCGGCATTAACGGTGAGCAAGATGGCCTCTTTGGAGACATCGTCTTCACACCAGAACCGGCGACGATCTTCGGAACCGCCTCAGGTATGCTTGCGCTTGCACTGGCGAAGCTCAGAGGCAAGATGGCCAAGCGTTCCTGACGACGTAAGATCCAGAATGACAGTGAGCCCATTTTCTGCTTCGAATCTACCGAAGCGCAGAAGGTGGGCTCGCTTTTTGCTTTCGGCCATCTAAACTGTTCACGATTGCTTCGTGAACTGCGATGCCTGAGCTACCCGACATTACCGCGTACCTTTCTGCTCTTGAGCCGCGCATCGTGGGCCATCCGCTTACGCATCTTCGCATTGCGAGCCCGTTTCTGCTCCGCACGGTGCGGCCATCCATTGAAGAGATTGAAGGGCATGCGGTGCTTGGGCTCCGTCGGATCGGGAAACGCATTGTCATGGAGTTCGACAACGGACTGTGGCTTGTTCTGCACCTGATGATTGCCGGACGGCTCCACTGGCGTCCGCTGGGAGCGAAACTCGGTGGCCGAAATAATCTTGCTGCCTTCGACTTTCCTAATGGCTCGCTTGTTCTTACGGAGGCGGGTTCGAAACGACGTGCTTCACTGCACTTGTTTCGCAGTGAAGCAGAGATGGAGTCGATTGATCCCGGTGGAATTGATGTCTTCGGTACCGATCTTGAAGGTTTTCGAGCGGTTCTTACTTCTCAGAATCGAACGCTTAAGCGGGCGCTCACGGACCCGCGTATCCTCAGCGGGATTGGGAACGCTTACTCGGATGAAATACTGCACGCTGCCGGGCTTTCGCCGATTCAGCTCACACATAAACTTACGGATGAGCAGTGGCAACGCTTGTACAAGGCTACCCGGGAGACGTTGCAGATATGGATCGACCGGCTGAATGCGGAGGCCAGCGAGGCGTTTCCTGAGAAGGTCACTGCTTTTCGTAAGGACATGGCTGTTCATGGCCGCTTCGGCCTGCCCTGCCCCACCTGTGGCGCGGCCATCCAGCGGATTCGCTACGCCGACAACGAAACGAATTATTGTGCCCCGTGCCAGACTGGCGGCAAGGTTCTTGCAGACCGCAGCCTCTCGCGCTTGCTCGGTGCTGACTGGCCTCGAACTCTTGATGAGCTCGAGGCCTTGAAAAAGCGCTGATCCAATAACCACTTATTTACACTTTGCTTTTGCCGTTATCTTGTTTGTCGTCCAAAAAGAGATCTGCTTCGGCTTTTATTGTCACCGAGTGAGTCCGCCTTCAGCCCTATAATCGCTGACCATGAGACCTTCTCGCCTAAGCTCCCTCTTGCTCCTGACGATCCTGTCTCTTCCCTGCGCTGCCGATTCTGCGCCCGCAGCCAATAGTTCTTATCAGGGCTCAGCGGAGGATCGGGCCGCCCTTCAGAAGACCGGAGAGGCTATTCGCAAAGCATTCGCACAGGGCGATATCGAAGCAGTCATGGCCTACCATCACCCGGATGTCATCAAGGCTCTCGCCTCTTCTAACTATCTGGTTGGTCGCAACGCCGTCAAAGCGAATTTGGTCCAGACCTTTCGAACTTTCCGTCTTGAGTTCGAGCAATCCCAGGTCGAAAACACATTCTTCCAGGGCGACACTGCCGTGGAACAATCTCAGTTTGTCATCAAAGGAACGCCAAAAGACGGAGGGACACCCTTCGTCTTCCGGGGGCGGTCGCAGGTCGTCTACGTTCGCTACAAAGGCAGCCCCACGGGCTGGGCATCGATTCGGGAACTTATTCAACCCGCGCCTTAACCCTGCTGGAAAGGCAACGCAGATACGGAGGTCGCTGCGATTTAGCAGATCCGAGGCCGTGCCTTCCTGGATCAGGCCAGCTTTGACTACTGGCCCGGGGGGCCTGGGGCGGGGTTGAGTTTTTGCGCGGCGATCATGCCCGCGGGACCTTTGGCGTCCTTGTCCTTCAACTGAGCGTAGATCTTCTTGGCGAGGTCGGGCTTGTTCTCAGTCTCGTAGAGCTCGGCAAGCTGGAGTTGAGCTATGCCGCTGGGAACGCTGGTGGTGGGCTTGGCTGTGAGCTCGTTGTAGAGATCGATGGCCAAGGGGTCGCGAGCAGTCTGACGATAAAGCTGGGCGAGGGAAAGCCTGGCCAAGGCGGCGAGGTCACTGTTCCAGGCGCTGGCAACTTCCTTCAGCGTGCTCTCGGCCGGGCCGGTCAGACCGGCTTCCATGTAGGTGAGGCCGCCGAAGTAGCGGGCGTTTTTGCCGTCGGGGGTCATGCCGTACTTGTTGGCGACGCCCATGAAGAGATCGTTGGCAGCCTTGGCGCGCTCGCTGGCTGAGGCGTAGGTTTTGACGCCGGGAGGCACCGGCTGTCCGGGGACAGAGATCGGGGTCTGGTAGGCCTGCATGGCCGCTCCGAAGGCGACTGAGGCCTGTTCCTTACGGCTGTTGTAGATGAACACGCTGGCGACGATGATAACGAGGGCGGCCAGTACGATGGTGGTCGTCGCAATGAGGGTTCGGCGGTTTTCGCTGGCCCACTCGAGGCCGTGGGTGGTGGTGTCGACGAACTGGTCGTGCTTGAGAGCTTTCTTGGTCTGCTGATCCACTGTTTTAGATTCCTTCTTGACTCGCCGCGGTCCTGCCGCTTTGAGAGAGCTTGTTGCGCGCAGTACCGGCGCAGAACTTTAAGTTTATCAGGGTAATGAGCTTATTGCGCTGCCGGTTTGGGCTTCGCTGGTTCGCCGATGACGTCGGGGCCTAGTTCGACCTGGGTGCGGATGAGGGTGTCGGCGACCATGCGGCCGAACAGAGCCTGGCCCTTTGGATTCAGATGAGTGCGGTCAACTGCTGCCTTTTGGTTTTCGGCACGCTGATCTTCGTGGCCTGTGGCATTGAACTCGTCCGCCTGAGCCTGGGTCATGCCTTCGAGGAGCTTTGTGGACATGGCGTTGAGGTCTATGACGGCTACATCCTCTTCCATGCCGACGCGGCGGGCCGCGGCAGAGTAGTTTTTGAGGTCCTGCACGAGGACCCCGTCGCGGTAGTTTCTGCGCGAGAGCGAAGTGACAACGACTGGGACCGCTCCGATGGCGCGTGCGTCGCGGATGTAGCGGCGGATGTTCGCTGCGTAGGTGGTTTCGGGGTCGGTTTCGCGTTCGGGGCCTTTGCCCTTCATGTCGTTGTGGCCGAATTGAATGAGGTAGTAGTCGCCCTTGTCGGCGAGAGCTTTGGCCCATGCGCCTTCGTCAATAAAGCTCTTGGAGCTGCGACCATTGAGGGCCTCGTTGATGCAGGTGACGTTGGGAGTCATGATGGCGCAGAAGCCTTTGCCCCAGCCGCCTTCGGCATTGACGGTCGAGTCGCCGACGAGAACGATTTTGACTGGGCCGCCTTCGATGATCTTCATCGCTTTGACGCCTTCGGGTGGGAGGGTTGCGGGCTGCGGCTTCACGTACTTTGCGAGTTCAGGAACTGCCTTGCCCATGTCGGCGGCAACCATTCGACCGAAGATGTAGGAGCCTTTCCAGTTCAAGTGTGTTTTGTCGAAGATGGTTTTGCCGTCGTCGTCTTTCTTCGTGATCGCGAGGGTGTTGCCTTGTGTTTCGCCGATCTTGTCGAGGTAGGCGATGCTGTCGAACTGGAGATCGATGAGCGGAACCTTCATCTCTGTTGCTACGCGCTTCATGGTGTCGGAGTGCGCGAGGAGGTCGGAGTGAATTTTGCCGTCAGCTTCGAAGTACCGGCGTGTCAGCGGAGTGACAAGGACTGGTTTGATGTTTGCTGCGCGGGCTTCTTCGATATAGCGACGGAGATTCGCTTCGTACTCAGCCATCGTGGTCTGGCGCGGGAGGTGGTCTTTGCTCTCGAGATCGTTGTGGCCGAACTGTATGAGCATGTAGTCGGGTTTGGTCTGAAGGCTGCGCTCCCAGAGGCCCTGTTCGCGGAAGGTTTTGGTGCTGGCTCCGCCTTTGGCCATGTTGACGCAATCGACTTTCGCGATGAGGTTGGCGCAGAAACCGCGACCGTAGCCGGCGTTGTTGGTCTGAGTTGAGTCGCCGATGAGCTCGATGCGGATCGTGGTGCCGGGAGCGCGAGTTGCCGCAGTTGTGGGATCGAAGGCTTTTGGCGGATCGCCCTGTGCCAGTGCTGCGATTGCGGTGATCGTGGCAAATACAAGCGATGTAGCGATGCGACTGGACCTGATGGAACGTGGCATGCGGAATTTTTCCCCGAGAAAAATCTTACTGCAAAGACGTGGCAAAGTGGCTTGACCACGTTTGAGGTTGACAGGGTTGGTGCGGAGGCGAAGACTTGATGGGGGCGCACTTAAGGTTTATGAAGACAGGGATTGCTGAGAAGAGTGTTGTTGAGACCGCCGTCGCGACGCCTCCCACTACGAATAAACACCTGATCCGCTGGGTGGAGAAGATGGCGGATCTGACGCAGCCGGACCGGATTCACTGGATCGATGGGTCGCAGGCAGAATATGACTTTTTGTGCGATCAACTGGTCAAGGCGGGAACTTTTACGAAGCTGAACGATAAGCTTTGGCCAGGGTGTTTTCTGGCGCGGTCAGCTCCGAATGATGTGGCTCGGGTGGAGGACAGGACGTTTATCTGTTCGCTCGCGAAGGATACGGCGGGGCCCACCAACAATTGGGAAGACCCATATGTGATGCGGAGAAAGTTGAAGCAGCTTTTTCGCGGGTCGATGCGCGGGCGGACGATGTATGTGCTGCCGTACTCGATGGGGCCGATTGGCGGGCCGATGTCACAGATTGGAGTGCAGCTTACGGATTCGGCCTATGCCGTGGTGAATATGCGGATCATGGCGCGGATCGGGGCTCCTGTATTTGCGGAGATCGATAAGGACGAGAAGCGCGTAGTGCCGTGCATGCACACGGTGGGGGCTCCGCTGGCGCCGGGGGAGAAAGATGTGCCGTGGCCTTGCAATGATGAGAAGTACATTGTGCATTTTCCGGAGACGCGCGAGATTTGGTCGTATGGGTCGGGGTATGGCGGCAATGCGCTGTTGGGGAAGAAGTGCTTTGCGCTGAGAATTGCTTCGAACATTGCTCGGGATGAGGGTTGGATGGCCGAGCATATGTTGATTGTTGGTGTGGAATCGCCTGCGGACAAGAACGGTAAGACGGAAAAGACTTATGTTGCGGCGGCGTTTCCTTCGGCTTGCGGGAAGACGAATTTTGCGATGATGATTCCGCCGGCAGGGTTTGAGGGGTGGAAGGTCTGGACGGTTGGGGACGATATCGCGTGGATCAAGCCTGATGAGAGTGGGCAGTTGAGGGCGATCAATCCTGAGGCAGGTTTCTTTGGAGTGGCTCCGGGGACGAGCGCGAAGACGAATCCGAATGCAATGGCTACGCTGGCTAAGAACACTATTTTTACCAATGTAGCGCTGACTCCCGAGGGCGGGGTGTGGTGGGAGGGGATGACGGACACTCCTCCTGCGGAAGTGATTGATTGGCGCGGGAAGAAGTGGACTCCTGCGATTGCAAAGGAGACGGGGGCTACGGCGTCGCATCCGAATGGACGGTTTACCGCGCCAGCGAATCAATGCCCGACGATCGATCCTGACTGGGAGAAGCCGGAGGGCGTGCCGATCTCGGCGTTTATTTTCGGGGGGCGGCGGGCCACGACTATGCCATTGGTTTATCAGGCGTTTAACTGGTCTGCGGGAATTTATGTCGGGGCGACGATGGGATCGGAAACTACGGCTGCTGCGGGTGTGCCTGTGGGCAAGGTGCGACGCGATCCGATGGCTATGCTGCCGTTCTGCGGGTATCACATGGGGGACTATTTCCGGCATTGGCTGAAGATGCAGAGAAACCTCTCGGCTACGCCGAGGGTGTTTCATGTGAACTGGTTCCGGAAGGGTGCGGATGGGAAGTTTCTGTGGCCTGGGTATGGCGAGAACATGCGTGTTTTGAAATGGATCGTCGATCGGGTGCGCGGGCGGGCCCTGGGTAAGGAGTCGCCGATCGGGTGGACTCCGCACTTTGAGGACATCAATTGGAAGGGGCTTGCGTTCCCACAGGCGACGTTTGATGAGCTACAGACAGTGGACCGTGCGCAGTGGAAGCAGGAGGTTATGGGGCATGAAGAGTTGTTTATTCTGCTGCATGACCATCTGCCGCCAGAGATGATTTATGAGCGGGAGTTGCTGATCTGCCGGTTGTAACCAACATATTTTTTTCTGCGCGGTGATTGCCCTTGTTTTTCAAGGGGGTGTCGCGATTTTGTGCGGGAAAAACGTGGTCGTTACGTGGTGCTTAAGTGCAAAACTGTGGTCGTTCCATGGTTGTTATGTGGCGTTTAATGAGCGTTGAAAATTTTCCGCTTTTTTGAGATTTTTTTTGGTTGGACCTGTTCTGCGGAGCCGGCTTCGAGTCGCAAGGACCTGTCGCGCGTGTGGTGCGCAAAAAAGTGAGCCCGCTCGATGGGAGCGGGCTCACTTCACCTCCGCCGTTCGAACTAGTTAGTTCCGGGTGGTTCCGGTCTGTTCATCGAGGATGACACGTTCTGCGGCGATGGGCTTACGGTCTAACGGATCGGTCGAGTAACGGCGATCCGGAACTGTGTCGACAGGGACTACTGTTTCGCGCTCGACTGCCTTGGTGCTGGAACCGGCCTCACCGGTGGAGGAGATGTCGCTGGCGTCGGTTTCTTTCAATGCTTTCTTGGCGATGTCGATTTGATCGGAGGTGTCGCAGTGAACGGAGAGCAGAATTCCGCCTCCCTTGACGGCTCCCTCGTAACGTTTCGCCTCGTACTCTGGAATGCCCATGCCTACAAGGGCGCCTAGGAGACCACCGATGGCTCCGCCTGCTCCGAGTCCTGCAAGTGCGGCCACGATGGGACCAGCGGCGATGAGCGGGCCAACGCCGGGGATGGCGAGAGCGCCGATGCCAGCCAGAAGGCCAAGAGTGCCGCCAACGACGCCTCCCGTGGTCGCGCCTGCGGTGGTTCCTTCGGGTGCCTTGGTGCTCTTCTGATGAGCGAAGGCGCGGGTGGTTTCGTCGTCGGGAAGAAGAACAGAGATGGCCGAGTTGGAGAAGCCGCGAGCGATCAGGTGATCGACTGCTGCTTCCGCGGTACCTGGGGTTGCATAGATTCCGAAGACTGCTGTGTTTTTGCTGGACATCGAATGACTCCTTTGCTGCCGTTGGCAGTTCTTTCTTGGGGACCGCTTTTTCTTTACTGCTTGACCGTGAGTTCGTTGACGATCTTTTCCGGAGGAACGACGGACGCGGCGAGGGAAGCAACTTTCTGCTTCTCGTCTTCGGTCTGGACGGGGCCCTTGAGAGTTACCTGACCGTTGACGGTGATGACTTTGATGTTGTGCGCGTAGGTCGAAAGATCTTTCTCGCCGACGATGGCTTTACGAATCTTCGCGGTGGTTTGCCGATCCGCCTTTGAGTTTGCCTGGTTGTCGGCTGTTTCTGTGGAGGCCTTGTTCTGGCTGGTGTTGTCAGGCGCCTGGATGCCTGACGGTGCTGCCAGAGCTGGTTTGGGGATGAAGGTTGATGTGAGACACAGAGCCGCTGTCGCGGCGAATGCCACGTTTCGCAAACTTGAGAACGACATAGTTTTGGACCTCTCGCGGCGAGCTGACGATCCCGCGTTTCTCGTGCTGAGACGGGCTTATGCGACTTGCGTTTCGCCCCGCACCTCAATACCAGTAGCTGTGATGGCATCGCGTGAGAGGGAGTTGTCTCCGGAGAAAAACGTGCTTAGCAAACGTGTTTTTCTTCGGCATCCGTGAAGGCGTGCCCTTTCAAAACAAGGCATAGCGATCTTCTGAGCTTCTTAGTTCTCGTCCTTTTTTTCTTCGTCGGAGGATTTTGCTTCGCCGGGTTTGGCGTCGGGTTTTCCTTCGATGATAGGGGGGACCGGGGTGTCTGCGGTGAGGGTTGGGCGGCGTTTGTGCCAGTCGGTTGCCTGCTGGTAGGCGTAGGCGAGGGCGAGGACTTTGCCTTCGGCGAAGTGGGGGCCTGCAATCATCAGGCCGATGGGCATTCCCTCTTTTGTGAAGCCGCAGGGGACCGAGATGGCGGGGATGCCGTAGGCGTCGAAGGGCGAGGTGTTGGTACAGCCGCCGCCGGGGGCGAACCAGTCGTAGACCTTGTTGTCGCCCGATTCGCCGGTAGGGCTGGCTTTGGCTTCGCGAGCGAGCGAGTCGTTGATCTTTGCGGGATTCTGGCGGGTGGTGGGGACGACGACGAGGTCGAAGTTGGTGAAGTGCGAGTCGATGAGGCGGCGCGTAGTGGCGAGAAGCTGATGGTCGCGTGCGGCATCTGCCGCGGTGGCCGGCTTGGTTCCGGCGGGCGGATTGTCGATGCGAGCAAAACGCGAGCGATCGATCGGCATGTAGTTGAGGCCGTACTTCTCGATGAGGTCGTGGTGGTAGAAGTCGGTGTCGCCGACACCATTGCCGGGAAGACCGTCCCAGAGGGGTGCGCTGGAGGTGATGCCTGCGGTGAGGCCGGTGAGAACTTCGAGCGCGGCTTTAACGGCTTTCTCGATGTCGGGTTCAACGTGATCGTAGAAGCTGGCGGGCGTGCCGAGCCTGAAGCTCTTGACGGGCTGATGCATCTCCTTGACGTAGTCGACCGGAGTGCTAGGAACGCTGAAGATGTCGAGTGGGTCGTAGCCAGCCATCTGGCCGAGCATGAGGGCGCAGTCTTCGACTGTGCGCGCCATGGGGCCGCAGTGATCGACTGAGGCACGGCAGGGGATGATGCCGCGAATGGAGACGAGACCCATGGTTGGCTTGAGCCCTACGGTTCCGCACCACGCGGAGGGACAACGTATGCTGCCTCCGGTGTCGGTTCCTAATGCGCCAAAGACGAGATCTGCGGAGAGAGCTGCGGCGGAGCCTGAGGACGATCCGCCGGTGACGTGATCGAGCGCCCATGGGTTGCGCGCGGGACCGAAGTAGGAGATGTCGCCGGTACAGCCGAGCGCGAATTCGTGGAGATTCATCTTGCCCATGATGACCGCGCCACTCTTTTTCAGGCGCACGACGATGTCTGCGTCCTCTGTGGGGACGCGGTCTCTGAACATTGGGCTTGCGGCGGTTGTGCGAGTGCCTGCCGTGTCGATGTTGTCTTTGAGGCCGATGGGGATTCCGTGGAGCGGGCCGCGGAATTTGCCTGCCTTCTGCTCCTCGTCAAGGATGGCGGCCTGGGCGAGAGCTTCTTTGCCCATGACGGTGATGTAGCAGTTCACTTTGGGGTTGTAGATGTTGATGCGGTCGAGCAGGGCTTTGACGAGTTGCGTTGAGGTGACGGTGCGTGCGTGGATTCTCTCGGAGACTTCGGTGAGATTGAGAGTTGTGAGGTCTTCGTTGTCCGCTGATGCTTTTCCTGTTGCCTTGGCCAAGGCGGGCCATGCTGCGGTGAAGGTCTCTGCCAGGAGAGCTGTGCCAATTAGTCCATTGAAACCGCGCCGTGTCAGTTTGCTCATCGATCCCCTCGTCGTTAAAAATTGTATGACGACAGCGCCGCTGGAGACGGTTGCGGGAGTGCAGACACGTCAGTCCGACGGCTTGCTTCAGTTCAAGAAAAAATAAAAGGATTTTGCCGGATCATATCATCGAATCGGCGAAGTACGACACGATCCTTTGAGTGGCGGGGAAGCTTGCAGACCTCAGGGGCTAAAGCCCCGTTACTCCGAGAACACTTACGGCACGGCTGAAGCCGTGCCCTTAAGCAAGACGGCTTCTTGTTGTAAGAAGTCAGGCATGAACTCAGAACACAAATTGTATAGGCGTGGATTCAGAAGGCGGTTTGGGCAGATATGAATTTCAGATTGGCCTGGCTGGGTGAGGGAAAAGAAAATCGAGTTGTGGCTTGAAGTTTGAAGTTCGAAGTTCAAGCCACAACTCGATGGGTGATTCGATCGGGATCAGAAGGAGAATCTGGCTCCGAATTCTCCGGTGAAGGAGCGTGGGACTACGGTGCTGGAGGGGTTGATGAAGCCGAGAGGCTTGAGGAAGCTGGTGGCGGCGTCGGAGACGTTGACGTCGTAGTTGGGGCCGTAGTTCGCGCGGTTGGTGATGTTGAAGGCCTGATAGAAGAGAGCCAGGCTGAAACGCTCGCCAAAGCCGATGGTCTTGCCGATACGGGCGTCGAACTGGAGGAATGGCGTGCTGACGGAGTAGTTGGAGTTGTAACCGACCTCGCGGCATGAACCTGCGGCGAGACAGTTGCGATAGTAGGTGGCGAGGGTGGTCTTACCGGTGGTGTCGGCGGCGACGGCTGCCTTGGCTGCGGCGAGATAGCTCACATAACCCTGAGTATTCTCCTGAGCTCCGGCGAGAATTGCGGCGTGGGGATTGCTGCGGCCGGAGCCTACTCCCCAGAGATCGGCGGTGGATTCGACGATGCTGAGCGGACGGGCCGAGGCAGTGACGAGGATGGGCGAGATCTCAATACGCCATCGGAGAGCGAAGGTTCCGGCGGCGACGAAGTGATGACGCTCGTCGTTAGGGGCGGTGCCGTGGTCGGGCTGACGGAACTCGCCGAGGAATTGATTGGTGGAGGCGTTGCGGAAGGCGGCGGGATTGCCCTCGAAGGCGAGAGCTTTGCCATAGGTGTAGTTCAGGATGGCGCTGAAGTGGTGAACCATGCTTTGCCGGTAGCTGATGTCGAGCGCATCGTAGTAGGAGCGGCCAATCGATTTTTCAACACCGAAGCGGCCGAGGACAGGAACACCGGCGGCTGCGAATGCAGCGGAGAAGGGCCGAATGCCTCCGTTGAAGTATTCGGTTGGATTGATGTTGACGGTCTTGTCTTCGTGGATGCCACGCGCCTGCACGTACTCGACCTCGATAACGCCATGGTTGGTGATGGCATACTGCATGCCAGCATTAATCTGCTGGGTATATGGATTGCGAAAGCCGGGATCCATCATGCGTCCGGTGGAGCCGGGAGCGAGATTGGGACCAGCGGGCGGGATGACCGGGAAAGGATCGATCAAGTAACGATAGTTGCTGAGCAGGATGTTGGTGCCGGGGACAACGTTGGAGGGAGCGCAGGCCTTGTCGGTGGGACCATTGCAGTTGATGGTGTAGGTGTTCGCGAAGACCAGAGCGTTTGACTGCTGAATCATGAAGAGAGGAATGTTTTCGAAGGTCTGCCCGAAGTAGAGACCGTAGCCTCCGCGAATCACGAAGCGGCCGTTGCCGGAGACATCGAAGGAGAAGCCTACGCGCGGACTGAAGGCGAGATTGTCATTCTCCGGAAGCGTGGTGTAGTTGCCTCCGAGGAAGCCGAGGTTGGGCACATAGCCAACACCTGTTGGAGGCGTCTGCGTTGTCGGGACTGTCGGGACATTGGTTTTGGAGGCGGCGACAACCTCCTGGAAGGTGCGGCTGTTGGCCTGTTTTTTGAGTCCGTAGAGATCGAAGTCCTTATCGTAACGGAGACCCAGATTGAGGAGAAGGCGAGAGCTGGCGCGCCAGTCGTCTTCAAAGTAGATTCCGAGCATCTTGGGAGTGAGATTGAAGCTTGGATCGCCGGAGGTGCCGGTGGATCCCTGGATGGCACCGGCGGAAGAGAAGCCAAGGGGGTAGAGCGTTTTGTTGCCCAGGATGGTGGAGGCCGTGGCGAAGTAGTCGAACTCCGGAGTCGGATTGTTCTCGAAGAAGCCGCCGAGTTGTGGCTGGTAGAGGTAATCCACACCAGCGCGCAGAGTGTGTTTGCCGATCATGTGGGAGAAGTCGTCGCGGAACTGGAATTTGTGCTGGCTGGATTTCTGCGGAACGTTGATGTTGGTGCCGAAGCTGACACCATCCGGGAAGGTGAAGTACGGCTTGCGAATTGTTGAGTCGATGAGATTGTTCCAGTACTGAAAGCCGCCGGTGAAGTTGTTGATGGTCCTTGGAGTAAAGACTGAGGTGAGGACGAGATTGGTGAGGATGAGGTCGTTGATGGTGAAGTTGCCCTCTGTTGCGTCGACCTGAGCGGTGGACTGGTCGTTGTTGCTCTTGTTGTCCTGCGCAGAGTAGGCGACGAAGATCTTTTCCTTGTCGTTGAAGACGTGATCGAGTCGGCCGTTGTAACGTTTTTCGTCAAACGGCGTGGGGATAGTGTGGATCGGCACAGCGCCCAGTGGAATGGCGAGGGTGAGTTCCTGGTAGGCGAGATCGGTGACGGCCAGTTGCGAGCGCTCGCGGAGGGCCTCGTAGGCGAAGAAGCCGAAGTCCTTGTCTTTGCGGATGTGTCCGCCGAAGGCACCGCCGTACTGCTGACGGCTGTAGTCGGGCTTGGGCTGGTTGGCCTGTTCGCTGATGGCGTTGTTGGTCTGGAGGGCCTGGCTGCGGAAGAAGCCGTAGAGCGCGCCGTGATACTTGTTGGTTCCGGATTTGGTAACGATGTTGAGGGCTGCGCCTTCGCTGCGTCCGTTTTCTGCAGAGAAGCGATTGGTGCTGATCTTAAACTCTTCGACGGCTTCGAGGGGGAGTTGCTGAACTGCGCCGCCGACAGTGTTGTCCTTGTTGTCGATTCCGTTGACGGTGGTGTTGGTGTTGCGTCCGCTGGAACCGTTGACTGCGTAGACCGCATAACGATTTTTAGTTGGGTCGTAGCTGTCGACGATCTTGACGCCGGGCGCGAGGATGGCGAGGTTCGCGATGTCACGGCCGTTCAAGGGAAGGTCGACGATCTGTTGGGGAGTGACGGCGGCTGAGCTGTCGGTCTTTTCAGTATCGAGGAGCTGGTTGTTGGCTATGACTTCGATAGAGGAGTTGACGACTCCGGCGCGCATGGGGAGATTTGCGGTGAAGGTGGTGCCGATGAGGAGCTGGATGTCCTTGATCTCGGCGGAACTGAAGCCAGCGGCTTCGGCTTTGACGTCATAAACGCCTCCGGGCAGGAGATCAAAACGATATTGACCGGAGGTGTTGGAGGTGAGGGTTCGGGTGGCATTGGTGCCTTTGTTGGTGACGGTAACCGTGGCGTTGGGCAGGGCCGCGCCGGTGGCATCGACGACGATTCCGACAATGCTTCCGGTTGCTGTCGCCTGGGCTAAGAGTTGATTAGCGGCCAGGATGAGGGCGAGAACGATGAAGATAGAACGCCGAAACATTGTCTGCATATATGCCTCCACTCGAAAGAAGACGCGAACAAAACACTCCACACGAACTTGCGGTGTGAGTGAAAAGGTGGATTCTGTTCAGCTGATAAAACTGTCGCGTGCTCGGAACTCTATGCCCAATGGGAACTTACACAAGCTCGATCATGGGACACGGCTACGAAAAACCGTGACGAAATGCTGATTTCAGAGGATGATCGGCGGGTGAAGGCGAAACCGCAACTGGGTTAACTGACAGTTTTAGAGCCGGGAAAAATATGTCGAGCGGAAACGAGCCTCGGGCGTCTGTCTGATTAGAAGGGCCTTATGGCGTTGGTCGAGGGTTGGAGTTTGGCGTTGTCTTCCATCGAGGGTGTGGGGTCGGAGATGGACCTTGCAGCCGTGGTGGAGAGTTACTCTTCCCTGCTGTTTCGAGTAGTTCATTCAGTGCTCCGCAACCAGGCGGAGACTGAGGATGTGGTGCAGGATGCCTTTGTGCGCGTGCTGGAACATCGGCGGCGGTTGCCAGAGGTTCGGGAGATGCGGGTGTGGCTGGTTCGGATTGCGTGGAACCTGGCGCTGGATCGACGGCGGAGGATCAGGCCGGAACAGTTTGATGAAGGGTTCTCCGAGGGGTTGGTTTCGCGCGACCTGCCGGCGGATGAGGTGTTGAACGAGGCTCGGCGGATGAAGGCTGTGTTGCGGGAGATGGAGCGATTGCCACGGGCAGAACGGGATGTGTTGACGCTGTCGGCGATTGAAGAGTTGGGGATGGGGGAGATGGCGGAGGTTTTGGGACGAAGCGAGAGTGCGGTGCGGGCTCTGTTGTTTCGCGCGAGAACGCGGCTGCGGGAGCGGCTGGGGGAGGGACAAAGAGGATGAGAGACTCCATGAAAAATCCGGAGGAAGCGATTGAGAGAGTGCTGAAGGGTCTGCGGGAGGTTGAGGCTCCGGTGGGGTTGGAGCGGCGGATTCTGGATGGGCTGGAAGAGCGGGCTGCGCGACGGGCTGAGATGGGCTGGCGCTGGTTTGGCCGGGTGTGGCGTGGAGTTCCGGTTGGCTTTGTGGTTGGCGGGATTGCTCTTGCTGGAGTCGCGGTTGTGATGCTGATGGTTCCTGCGGTTCGGCGGTTTGGGCACGAGCCAGTGCAGTCGCGGATTGGTGTGGCTCGGGTGAATTCTGTTCGCGGTGTTTTCCCCACTCTGGCCGCGAAGAACGTACCGGATTCTTCGCGGGGTTCGCGTGTGCGATTGAAGACGGAAGATGCGCGTGTTTTTGGGCCGATTGATGCGACTGATTCTGCGGCGGATTCTGAAGATGATATTGCTTTGAGCGAGACGCGGGCTGCGAGTTTTCCGGCCCCGCCGATGCCTTTGACCGAGCAGGAGAGGTTGCTGCTACGGATGGCGCAGAAGAATGACTCGGTGGAGTTGGCAATGCTTGATCCGAGGCTGCGTGAGTTGGAGGAGGCACAGGAGAAGGCTGAGTTTCAGAGATTTTTTGCGCGGCCTGCGGTGAAGGCGGCTTCAGGACAACCGACGGATGCTGCGACCACAGATTCTGCGTATGATGCGGATCGCTTGAAGATGGATTCCGGTGCCGAAGGGACAACGCCACAGCTATCAGAACCAGAGAAGGCAACGCGGGATTTGCCGATGCCGCCTGCTGCAGAACAGCCGAGTGCTGAAAAGGCGGCTCCGGTGCCAACGACTGCGCCGCAATCTACAGAGACGCCGAAGTAATTAAGAACGGAGAGAACGAATGAAGATGAGATTCGATTTACAAGGGAGACAATTGATGAGGTTTATGTGTGGAGTTCTGGGGGTTGTTTTGACTTTGACTGGAGCGGCCGGGGCGCAGACCGGGGCGACGGCAGGGACGCAGGCGACGGAGAAACCGGTCGGTATCCCCCAGCAGGATTCTTACGGACGCGTGGATACTCGTCCGATGCAGAGCTTTCATCTGATGAATATCAGTTCGCAAAATGATGCCAATGAGGTTACGGTTGCCGTACGCAACCTGCTCGATCCAAGTGTGAAGCTCTATCTTGTTCCCAACCAGAACACGATTGTGATGCGGGGTAGTACGGAGCAGATTGCACTGGCGCAGAAGGTCGTCAATGAACTTGACCGGCCGAAGAAGCTTTATCGACTGACCTACACGATTACCGAAATTGATGGTGGAAAGCGAGTGGGTGTGCAGCACTTCTCCATGGTTGTGGTCGAGGGGCAGAGAGCGGTGATGAAAGAAGGGAACAGGGTTCCGGTCATGACCGGTTCTTATAACAGTGCGAGCTCGCAGGCGGAGTCGCAGGTGACTTTCATTGACGTTGGAATGAACTTCGACGCCACGCTGGATCCGTACGCCAATGGAGCCCGTCTGAAGACGAAGGTGGAGCAGATAGGGATCGCGGAGGAGAAGTCGGGAGTCGGGCCGCAGGATCCGATTTTTCGTCAGACCGCGTTGGAGGGGACCTCGCTTCTGGTTCCCGGTAAGCCGATCGTTTTGGGATCGCTGGATATTCCGGGGAGCACCCGGCATCTCGATGTGGACGTTATGATGGAGCCGATCGGGTAGCCGTTTTTGCGGCCGGTTGGGGCCGCAATTTTGCAGGCAGAGAGCGCCTGCGACGCAGTTTTGGACTCGCAGATGGGTCTTGACTCGGAGGGCATTGCGATTTACCTTAGAGGAATGGCAAGACTCCCTTCGGGTTGAGTCGGTCATAACGAAGTCCACCCACTTCGTTGCTTTACCGGAATACCCACGCAACAGCCCCCACCGCGCTGCGTGGGTTTCCTTTTTAACGTGCTTATTTTCTTAGGCTTGGAGGTCGAGGCTGAGACAGCCCGCAAAGTTCACGAGCTTATCCCAAAATACCTCGAGATCGTACTTTTTCATGCGGCGATTTTGCTCTCGGGCGCAGGGGTTTCATGGAGGGAGGCTTTCACCTGATCGACGGTGCGTAGACGCATCTGCTGCTGCAGCATCTTGCGCTTGAGTAGAGGCAGCGCATTCACAAAACGCATTCCGACGCGTGCGATCGCAAGTTGCAAGCGGCCGAGTACCGGCTTGTGGATGACGGAACTTGCGTCCATTTGCTTTCTGGATTCGAGCACAGCGTCTTTGCTGTAGGCGAGCATCTCGACTTCGTATTCGTGCAACGCCTCGAGGAGTGGCTTGCCGTCGCGGATTTCGATCAGTCGCTTGCACAGGAGAGCAGCATCGCGGAGTGCTGTATTGGCGCCTACGCCGCGGCCAGGTGTCATGGTGTGAACTGCGTCGCCGAGGAGGGTGACGTTCGAGGTCTCCCAGGGTTCCAGAGGGACGGAGGTGCGGATGTTGACTGGGAATACGGTGGAAGGATCGGTGAGGTCGATGAGACGGCGCATGTTGGGGTGCCAGCCGTGCGTAATCTTTCGGGCGATATCGAGCTGCTGTTCGCGGGGTAGGTCGGTTGGATCGGCGGGGAGATTTTTGCGCGCTCCCCAGATTCCCCACATGATGTAGTCCTGGGTGTTGTCGTAGAGCATGCCCGGCCACTCGGAGATGAGTTCGGCGTCGCTGCCGCCGACGTTGCTTTTCAGGCCTGTACGATCCCACTTGAACTCCATGACGTGGAGGATTGCGCCGAAGCCTTTGGGGGCCATGATGAGCGAGATGCCATTGAAGACCTTGTTGGAGATGAGGGCTTTGCTTTCCGGAGTGAGTGGCGCCTTGCCGCCGATGGAGAGAATTCCGGTCTCCTCCATGCGGGCCTGCGGGAGCCTCTGCTTGCGGAGACGCGAACCGGCACCGTCGGCACCGACGAGGACGTCGCCGATGGCCTGAGTGCCGTCTTCGAAGCTAACGATGACTCTGCCGTCGGAGTAGTGTTCGTAGTGCGAGAATTTTTTGTCGAAGACGACAACGTCTTCGAGGCCGGTGAGCAGAACCTGACGGAGGGTCATTCGGCTGACGGACTTTTCACTGTCGACGGGATCGTTGCCACTGAAGCGGTCCATCGAAAGCAGCTCTGACATCTGCTCGGTGAGCATGTTGAAGTAGCGGGGCGGTCGCGCGCAGGTGGCGACGAACAGATCGTAGAGCTCGGGCGAAAGACATTCCTTGAGGGCATAACTTCCCGCCGGGCTGATGCCGACGCGATAGCCCTGGAGGCCGTCTTTACGAGTACGATCGCGTTCATACACGGTGACGTTGATTCCTGCGCGTTTGAGTCCATGCGCCAGGCACAATCCGCCGGTACCTGCGCCGATGATGATTACATGAAATGTTTTCTTTTCCATTGCACACCTCATTTTTGGTTGTTGGTTATCCGTCTTGCTGCCCGGCAAACTGCTTCGCCATCTTTCGCAGCCACTTTTCGTTCCAGGTCAATTTGCCCGATCGCAGGTCTAGGACGACCGAACGAACCCATTTCAATTCCGTTGCGCAGTTCGCGCGTAGAAGCTCCATCTCAAGCAAGAAGATCCTTGGGAGGAAACTCGTTTGTGCAAGAATTCCTTCGAGCCGCTTCAGCTCGGCTTCAAGGGCTTCCAGTCTGCGCTCGAGTTGTTGCCGCGCATCCTTTACCGTGAGCACGGCCAACACCGACAACGCCGCAGGAAACTCGGGAAACTCGGGTGATGGTGTGGAGAGAATCTCGCGCATCCAATCGACCATGGTCTGGCGACCCTGATCGGTGAGTTCGTAGACCGTGCGTTCCGGCCGGTTCTGATCGCGCGAGACGCTCTGCGCTTTGATGAGCTCTTCGCGCTCGAGCCGGTTAATCGTCTGATAGAGGCTAGCGCGCTGGGTTACGTTGATGACCTCGTCCTTGCCGCGCTCCTTGATGAGCTGCTGCATACGGTAAGGGTGCATCGGCTCCTCATACAACATGGTGAGAATGGCGAGGGCGATGGCGGAACGTCTGACCGGCTTCTTCATAGTCATTAAATTAATAGTTATAATATAACTATGTCAAGAAAAAAAAAGAGATACAACTGAAAAAGACGCGTCGAGCAGAAGAGCTTGCGGCAGAGTATCTCGACTGTTCTTCGAAGTGTTTAGGAGTCTAAAAGGCTGCCTACGCTTGCAGATCGAGGACTTTGTGTGCGGTTTCGACTCCGTACGCAGGAAGGCTCTCGTCCTTCAGGAGTCCGATTTGCTTGAGGACGGAGGCTTGGTCCCAGTAGATGTTTTCGTGGGCCAGCTTGCCGTCGCGAAAGCCCACGATGGCGACGAGAGGAACTTCGACGTAGCGGTTGGTGGGCTTGATATTGGGGAGGAGCCAGGGCATCTCGATGGTGTGTGTGAAGGAGATGACCATCTCGTCGACGAGGCGGTCTTTGCCCACGGTGCGGGAGACGTCGGTCATTTTGAAATCGGGCGGCATGCAGGGAATGAAGTCGTTGCCGTAGAAGTGGCGGAGAGCGGTTTTTCCTTTGCCGCCGGTCATGACAGGCACGTGATTGACGTAGGCGTCTTCGACCATGGTGGCGAGAGTGGCTTCGACATCGGGGGTGGCGAACTCGTACTTTGTATGCTCTTCCCAGAGCTTTTCCAGATCGTATGTTTGCATGCAGGAATTTTACTTTGCGATTTGAGTTGGGACGGTTTCAGGGTGTGAATGTTGAGTTTTTTTGAGAGAACGCGGGGTTGGAGCGAGACCGTAAACTAAAACAAACCATGCCCTTTGAAACTCCAAACACCGTCCCGCTGGCCGCAGTTGCGCCGCCGCCGAGGCCGAGCGGGTTTGCGCCTCTGAGGATTCCGCTGTTTCGCGACCGGTGGATTGCGAGCACGGTGTCTTCGGTGGGGACATGGATGCAGGATACGGCGGGCACGTGGCTGATGACGGTGCTGACGACGTCTCCACTGCTGATTGCACTGATGCAGACGGCGGCAAGTTTGCCGGTGCTGATGCTTGGCCTGCTGGCGGGAGCGACAGCGGATATCTTTGACCGGCGAAAACTGCTGATCTTCTGGCAGTCGTGGATGCTGGCTTCGGTGGGGATTCTGGCGGTGCTAACGTTTGTGGGTTACGTTTCGCCGTGGGCGCTGCTGGCGTTTACGTTTCTGTTGAATATCGGGTCGGCGATGAATAATCCGGCGTGGCAGGCGATTGTGCCGGAGCTGGTGCCGCGGGAGCTGATTCCCGATACGGTGAGTTTGAATGCGGCGAGCAATAACCTGGCGCGAGCAGTGGGGCCGGCGCTGGGTGGACTGATGGTGGCGGCGTTCAAGACGGCGCATGGCGGCGCGGGGAGCGTGTTTGCGCTGAATGCAATCTCGTTTGCGGGTGTGATCTGGGTGCTGGTGAACTGGAAGCGAGTACCGCTGTTCAAGTCAGCACTGCCATCAGAGCGAATTGCGGGATCGATCCGGTCGGGGCTGCGGTATGTACGGTATGCGCCGAATCTGCAGGCGTCGCTGGTGCGGGCGTTTCTCTTTCCGTTTTTTATCTCGGCGATCTGGTCGTTGCTGGCGGTGGTGGCGAAGCGGGATTTGAAACAGGGGCCGCTGGGTTATGGCATTCTGAACGGGTCACTGGGTGTCGGTGCGTTGATGGCAGCGGCTTTTCTTCACCGGCTGCGGCGGCGGTTCACGGCTGACCAGATTCTGACGACTGCAACGTTTTATAACGTTTTCGTGCTGCTGGTGCTGGCTTATGTGCGGAGTCCGCTGGTGATTATTCCGGCGCTGATTGTTTCGGGTGCGGCGTGGACGAGCACGATGTCCACGATCAATGTGAGTGTGCAGCTTGCAGTGCCGGCGTGGGTGCAGGCTCGGGCGCTGGGGACTTACCTGATGACGTTTCAGGGTGGGATGGCGCTGGGGTCGATTCTCTGGGGAGCGATTGCGGAGCGCAGCTCGACGCCGATTGCTTTGACGTGCGCCGCCGGGGGGCTGCTGGTGACGTTCCCGTTCGCACGGCGGTATCGAATTCTGCAGGGGCCAGTGCCGGACCATACTCCGTTTCAGCCGCGGCGGCCGGCACCGCAACTTACGATCGAGACGGAGCCTACGGATGGGCCAGTGCGGATCTCAATCGACTACCGGATTCCTGCGGAGAATTATGCAGAGTTTACGCGGGCGATTCACCAGCTACGCGGGGTGAGATTGCGGGATGGCGCGATGCGGTGGGGGATTTATCGGGATGCGATCGATCCGGAGCATCTGAACGAGAGTTTCATTATGGAGTCGTGGCTGGATTATCTGCGGTCGCGGGAGAGGATTACGGCGGCGGATGAGCTGATCCGGGCACGGGTGCGGGCGCTGCACAAGCATGACGATCCGCCGAAGACGACC
Source organism: uncultured Acidobacteriaceae bacterium (assembly GCA_963815485.1). Taxonomy (GTDB): domain Bacteria; phylum Acidobacteriota; class Terriglobia; order Terriglobales; family Acidobacteriaceae; genus Edaphobacter. The sequence continues at coordinate 778,882 of CAWFGQ010000001.1, forward strand.
TATCAGATTTATGCGCGGGAGATCGCGAATCCGGTGCCGGCGGAGGTTGCGGAGGTTCCGCCAGAGGTGGACTGATTGCGGTGGGGTGATTGTTAAAAAGGAAAACGTGCAGGAGCTAGTTGGCTCCTGCACGCCTTGGATTCGCTCACGGTTGGCCAGTTTTGGCTTGGCCGGGAGAGCTTGAACGACTAGGAACGCATGCGGCGGAAGAGCGCACCGGCGGAGCCGATGAGACCTGTTCCGAGGAGCATGAGAGTGTTAGGCTCAGGAACCTGAGACAACGATGCGGCGAAGTCCAGACCAGAAGGATCGCCTGTTCCGCCTTTCGGCCCCGCACCCTTTTGTTCTACGACAAAGGCGAGGGTGTTCTGACCGGCGAGAAGGTTGACGCTGACGTTGATTGCGTCCAACGACAGGCAGGTAGGCGCGTTATCAGAGCAATGTCCATCGCCACCCAGACTGGGAAGAGGCGAAGAGATCAGGTTTCCATTGAGCCAGACCGAAGTGGTGTCATCGGCTGCAAGACTGAACGTGCCGCCGTAGAGACCACCCGCTGCGTTGAAGGTTGTTCCAAAGGTGTAGAAGCCAAAGTCCGGATTGTCGTTACCGCTGGGACCTGCGTCCGCTGCGATACCAACCCATGCCGTACCGGCTACCGGGTTCATCCAGACGCCAGCGGGGTCGAGTTCGAACGCTGGGTTCGTTATGACGCCTTGCGGGCTCTGCGAACCGGTCAGGAGTCCGACGAGCGTAGCGAACTGCATCGCAGTGTTGTCGAGTCCAGCACCAGTGGAAGTGACAGAGGAAGGCAGACCGGAGGGAATAACTCCCCAGCTACCAAGGGTGAGTGTGTCGGCGGACGCGAAGGTTGAAGCTGCCAAGGCGGCGACCATCAAGTTTAGTTTCAAGAAATTCTTCATTCAATTCCTCCTAAGATTTCCGCTCATCGCGGGGCCCATTGATTCGGTTGCGGGTGGCGCCAAATCCAAGCCGTACCTAAAACTCGTTTTGTTCCCCCGGATTTGTGTCGTAATCTCCCTCAACCCTTGAACAAGGGCACTTACGCGGAGAGAGGGTTGCAGCCTTACTGCCAATGAACTTCAAGATTCAGATAGATGTCGTACGTTTGCTAAAGGAAGCACTTACGTGGCCATTGTGGAGGGCCTAGGGCGAGAAGTGCATGTCCTTATTTTTTAGTGATTTAGGAAATTGGGACTGGAGGGGCGCGTTTCCCTTGCAGGTATACCTGCAAGTTCTTGCAGGTATACCTGAGAATGCGGTTTCCTGTCGGGGAAAACTTTTGCCACTTTCGGGCCTGATGGGGGGATCAGACAAAACGCGCAGCCACAATCCGATAACTCTTTGAAAAAAAATAGATAGCTGAAAAATCAGCTATCTATTTTCTTTTGGGTTCGGGCTGCCAGTTGGGGACTGATGGAGAAACAATTACAAATTTTTGCGACTAGCGATAGTAACGGCAGCACCGATGAGACCGGTGCCAAGGAGGGCGAGAGAGCTGGGTTCAGGAACAGAACCAAGCGATGTCAAGGTTGCGACGAAGTCGAGGCCGGAAGGATTGAACGATCCACCCGTTCCGCCGATGCCAGCCTGCTCCACTACGAAGGTGAGAGTGTTAATGCCCGGCAGAAGCATGACGCCTCCTGCCTGCGAGATTATAGATTCGCCGAGGCAGGATATGCCGGTATCGGCGCAATGTCCATCGCTGCCCAAAGGGTTGATGCCCATGAGCTGCTGCTGGTTACTCGTGCCGAAGTCCAGCCAGACGGAGGCGGTGTCGTCGGCTGCGATGGTAATGGCACCGGCGTAAAGCCCTCCCACCGCATTGAAGGAGGTGGAAAAGGTGTAAAAGCCCTTTGCGGGGTTGTTATTACCTGTTGGGCCAGCATCAGCGGCTATACCTACCCATGCACTGCCTGCTGCGGGAGCTATCCAGGTGAGGCCGGGGTTGAGTTCGAAGGCAACGCTGGATGGCGTGCCTTGCGGAGTCGACGATCCACCGAGGTTTTGGAAGATCGGGTTATACAACAGCGGTGTGTTGTTTAACGTAATTGGGTTGACACCAGGCTGGGAGAAGCCACTGGTATTGCCGTAACTGGCAAGGGTGAGTGAATCGGCAGAGACGAATGTTGCGGATGCTGCCAACACTGCGACGACTGCGCTGACTTTCAAAAGAGACTTCATTGATTCCTCCTAAAGTATTCCGCTGCTGCGGGCCTATAGGTTGCGGATGGCGGCAAATCCTAAACCGTACATGAATTCGTTACTCCGGCTGCTGTCGGTCTCTCCATTGAACTAAAAAAGAGAGAGGGTTCAGCCGAGTGCCATGACCACCAAAGAGAAGCGAGCGGTTGCTACCGACGTGCAAGGAAGGCTTCGGCGGCCAATCTTTTTGAGGCTTTGATGTTGCAACTTAACCAAGTGCCGGAAAGCCAGGGGCGCCGGGAAGGCTGCCCTAAAAAACTGCTAGGGGATGCAGATTATTTGCAGCAAGCAGTACCAAAACGGAAAATCGGCTAAAACGGCTACTTCGAGACACAATGACTTTACTGCTCAAGAAATACCATGCTAACCCCTGAGAGATATTAATGGGGGAATAAGGTTGTCTAACAAACTGAAGCAGAGTTGTTTTTGTTCACCAGATGAAAGTCCGCTTCAGTTCGCCCAAATCTCTGCTGGAAATACACTTTGATGGTCCGGGGGCTATACGGCTGAGCCGAGGGCGAGATCGATGAGGGTCTTTTCTTCGATCTCGTGAGCCTTGGCGGAACCTGTTGCAGGAGAAGCGTTTGCACGGCGCTTGACGCTCAGGACCTTGCGATTGCCGGCCAGACGGCGGAGCTGCGGCATGACGTAGGAAAATGCTCCCATATTGGCGGGCTCTTCCTGAACCCAAACGATCTCGTTGGCGGTGGGATGCTGATCGAGGGCGGCTTGGAGTTCGGCTGCTGGCCAGGGGTAGAGCTGCTCGAGGAAGATGATGCCGACAGACATGTCTTTGCGTTTGGCACGCTCGACCCGGAGGTTGTGACCGATCTTTCCTGTGCAGACGAGGAGGCGGTGCGGATTGGTGACGTCGTTGTCAGGGAGGACGTTTTCGAAGGCTGGCTTGCCGAATTCGGCTACCGGGGATGAGGCGTCGGGGTGACGGAGCATGCTCTTGGGCGTGAAGACGACGAGCGGCTTGCGCCATGTACGCAGCGCCTGACGGCGGAGGAGATGGAAGTATTGCGAGGCGTTCGAGGGCTGCGCGATGACCATGTTGTCGCTGGCGGCGAGTTGGAGGAAACGCTCCATGCGGGCGGAGGAGTGTTCAGGGCCCTGGCCGTCGTATCCGTGCGGGAGGAGCATGACGACGCCGGAGAGGAGACCCCACTTGGCTTCACCGGCGGCGATGAACTGGTCGATGATGGACTGCGCACCGTTGACGAAGTCACCGAACTGGGCTTCCCAGAGGACGAGAGCTTCCGGATAGTCGCGGGCATAGCCGTACTCGAAGCCCAGGGCTGCGGCTTCGGAGAGAAGTGAGTTGTGAACCTCGAAGCGGGCCTGCTTGCCCGTCATGTGATCGAGGGGGGTGTAGCGGACTTCGGTCTCCATGTCGACGAGGACGGAGTGGCGCTGGTTGAAGGTGCCGCGCTGCGAGTCCTGCCCTGCAAGGCGGACTGGGGTTCCCTGGGTGAGAAGCGAGGCGTAGGCGAGGAGTTCGGCTGCACCGTAGTCGAAGAGACGCTTGCCTTCGCCCATCTCGATACGCTGCTCGTAGAGCTTCTGGACCTTGGGGTGGATGTGGAAGCCCGCGGGGTAGTTCGTGGCGAGGCGTGAGAGCTCGAGGACTTGTTCGGCAGGGATGCCGGTGGTTAGTTTGGCGTCGGCTTCGGCGAGTGCGCCGCCGTGATAGGGCTTCCAGTATTCGGGGAGCGTGGAGAGTTTGGGGCGCCTGGCTTTGGTTGCGGCGCTTTGGTCGGCCAGGAATTTTTCCTGAATTGTTTTGGCCTCCGGGGCCGGGTCGACGCCGAGGGATTTTGCGTAGGTCTGGAAGAGGAACGGGCGCTCTTTGATGGCGGCGTAGCGACGCGGCTGGGTGACGGTGGCGTCGTCGGTTTCGTTGTGACCGTAGCGGCGGTAGCCGATGAGATCGACAACGACGTCGGAGTGGAAGCGCTGCCGGTACTCGGCTGCGATGGCGGCGATGCGCATGGCGGTGTCGGGGTCTTCGCCGTTGACGTGGAAGATGGGAATGGGGAGGCGCTTGGCGAGGTCGGTGGCAAAGCGCGTGGAGTTGGACTCTTCGGGGTTGGCGGTGAAGCCGAGGAGGTTGTTGGTGATGATGTGCATGGTGCCGCCGATGGAGTATCCGGTGAGCGCGGCAAAGTTGAGGGATTCGGCGGTGATTCCCTGCCCTGCGAAGGCTGCGTCGCCATGGAGGATGATGGGAAGGACCTGCTGCCTGCCTTCTTCGCCGATACGGATCTGCCAGGCGCGGGCGCGGCCCATGGCAACGGGATTGACGGCTTCGAGGTGGCTTGGGTTCGAGGCGAGGTGGAGTGCTACGGTTTTGCCGTCGGGTGAGGTGTACTCGCCTGTGGCTCCCATGTGGTACTTGACGTCGCCACCGCCGAGGACGCTGCGCGGGTCGACATCTTCGAACTTGGCGAAGATCTCGGATGGGGAACGGCCGATGGTGTTGGTCATGACATTGAGGCGGCCGCGATGGGCCATGGCGATGATGGAGCGCGTGACTCCTGCGACGGATGCGGTGGAGAAGACATGATCGAGGAACGGGATGAGGACGGTGAGGCCTTCGAGCGAGAAGCGCTTGGTGCCGAGATAGCGCTGCTGGATTACCTGTTCGAAGAGGTCGGCGCGGATGAGCTGGGTGAGGATGTGGGCTTGATCTTGTTTCGGCGCAGGGCGCTCGATTTGTTCCTGGAGCCACTGACGCTGCTCCAGATTTGGGATGTGCATGAACTCGATGGCGAAGTTGCCGCAGTAGAAGGCGCGGGCCTCGGCGGCGATGTCGCCCTCGGGCGTTGTAGCGATAGGGAAGGGCTCGGGCGGGAGATATTGGCCTAGCGGATCGAGAGATGCCTGGAGGTATCCCCAGCGGCGAAATGTGTCGAAGATTTGTTCGCGATCCTGCACTCCCGCGGCTGGTGCGGTGAGTGTCTCTGCCTTGCTGGCCATTTGTTCCTCGCTTCAGGTCTGTGTGTGCGCGAAAAATGGATTTTCGCGGCTACTTCTATGCTAGACCTTTTGGCGGGTCGGCGCATGTTTCGAGCATGCAACGTTAATTTGAGTTTTTTTGTCGCCGTGGATTCTTGCACGTGCATGGGGTATGACCACACCCTATACAGACACCGTCGACACGGCGCTCCTGCGTCTTCTCGAACGCTGGCGATGGGTGTTTTAAGCCTTTGAAGAGATTCCAGTGCCGGAATTTACCAGAGCGTGGATCGCCATTTGGCACTTCTTTGTCTTTCACACGGTCATGCTCTCACGCGTACAGAAGTTTCCACAAGGCAACGACGCAGCTGGCTAGGATTAAAGCGTGGCGCCTTGCAGCCAGGGCTGAAACTCTTCTTCACCAAAGCCGTGGATTTCGCTGCGGGTGAGTTTGCCCGAGGCCATCGCTAAGATTTCGTCGAAGATTCTTTGGCCCGCCTGTTCTACATCTTCTTCGCCGTCGATGATGGTGCCGCAGTTGATGTCCATGTCGTCGGACATGCGGTTGTAGAGGGTTGTGTTGGAGGCGATTTTGAGCGAAGGGGTGGGCTTGCAGCCGAAGACCGAGCCGCGGCCCGTGGTGAAGCAGATGACGTTGGCTCCGCTGGCAACCTGGCCGGTGGCGGAGACGGGATCGAAGCCGGGTGAGTCCATGAAGACGAGGCCGGGGGTGCGGATGGGCTCGGCGTAGAGGTAGACGTCGTTGAGATTCGTGGTGCCGGCTTTCGAGACCGCGCCGAGGGACTTTTCGAGGATGGTGGTAAGGCCACCTGTCTTGTTGCCCGGCTGCGGATTGTTGTCGATGGAGCCGCGGTGGCGTGCGGTGTACTGCTCCCACCAGTGGATGCGGTCGATGAGGCGCTGCGCGACGTCTGGAGTGGAGGAGCGGCGAGTGAGGAGATGCTCGGCGCCGTAGATCTCGGGGGTCTCGGAGAGAATCGCCGTGCCGCCGTTGCGGACGAGGATGTCGACGGCTGCGCCGAGGGCGGGGTTGGCGCTGATGCCGGAGTAGGCGTCGGAGCCTCCGCACTGCAGGCCAAGGATGAGCTTGGATGCGGGGACTTCGGTGCGTCGGGCCTCGTTGGTTTTGGCGAGCATCTCGTAGACGGTGGCGATGCCCTTCTGAATGGCGGGGACCGTGCCGCCTTCTTCCTGAATGGTGCTGGTGCGAAGAGTTCCGGTGTCGTCGGTGAGACCGCCGGGGCCAGCGAGATTGATGAGTGGTTCGATCTGGTTGGTCTCGCAGCCGAGGCCGAGGAGAAGGACGGCAGCGAAGTTGGGGTGTGTTGCGTAGCCGACGAAGACGCGACGGAGGAGGTCGGCTGGCTCGCCGTGCTCGGCCATGCCGCAGCCGGTACCGTGGGTGATGGCGACGACACCGTCGACGTGGGGATAGGCGCTGAGGACCTCTGGAGTGAAGTGGGCAGCGACGCGCCGGGCAACGGTGGCGGAGCAGTTGACGGTGGTGAGGATGCCGACGTAGTTGCGGGTTGCGACCCGGCCGTTGGGGCGAACTATGCCTTGAAAAGTGGCTGGTGCTTCGAGAAGAGCGGTGGCGCGGGAGTCGGAGCCGATAGCGTAGTCACGGTTGAAGTCATGAGTGATGAGGTTGTGAGTGTGGACGAGTTCGCCGGGGGCGATGGGCTGGGACGCGAAACCGATGATCTGATTGAATTTACGGACCGGTTCACCCAGGGCGATGGGGCGAATGGCGAGCTTGTGTCCTGCAGAGATGTCGGAAAGCGCGATGAGACGGGCCCCGTTGAGCGATTGCCCCGCGGTAACGGGCTTGAGTGCGACGATGACGTCGTCGGAACTTCCGAGTTTGAGAGTCTGGTGGCTCAAACGATCCTGTTCTTCCTCGTGTCTCAACAATGGAGCGAGCCCGAGACAAATAGTGGTACGACCACACTGTACTCTAATTCGATGACAAAGGATAGTGTCGTATGCCTGCGCAATGATTTTGTGCAAACTCTTCTATCTTTTGGGATAGAAGAGGAACCAATGGACGGATTGCAGCTTTCCAGATTTGCTGGACAACATGTTGGATTCAAGTCGCTTAGAGGAGATCTCGTCACAACTTCCACAGGCGAAATATCAGATTATTTCGGATATTAAATTTTGCCGTTTTGGAAGCGGGTCTCGACGAGTTCGGTCGGCCAACTATAGTTGAGGATATGGCGGGTTCGGGTCGCAGATCACTTGTGTTGATGGTTGGATTTGGGACCCTGAGTCTGGGTGGTTGGGTTGCGTTTGGTCAGAGTTCGGCAACATCTGCGGCACAACAGGAGCCGGTTGGGTCAAAACCTGAGGATGCGGCGCGAGTGGATCGGCCGCTGCCGGAAACTACTGCGCTGATGCGTGCAGTCGAGGCAAACGAGAAGACTTCGGAGGCAGTGGAGAAGGATTATCTGTACCGGTCGGTTGTGACCGGAGCACAGACGGACGGGCATGGAGCAGTGAAGAAGACCGAGACGACGGAGTATGACGTCTTCTGGCTTGAGGGTGTTGAGGTCCATCGGCTGGTGAAGAAAGATGGCAAAGAGCTGAGTGCGGACGAGCAAAAAAAAGAGAGTGACCGGATCGATAAAGAGGTCTCCAAAGCGAAGGAGAGACGTGCGAAGGCTGACGCAAAAGGGAAGGAGACGGATTCGCGTGGAGGGGATCTGGTGACGGTGTCGCGCTTGTTGGAGCTGGGGAGTTTCACGAATGCAAGACGCGAACAAGTCAATGGGCGGGATGTCATTGCGGTGGACTTTGCGGGTGATCCAAAGGCGAAGACGAAGAACCGGATGGAGGATGTGATTCGCAATGTAGCAGGAACCGCGTGGATGGATGAGCAGGACAAGGTGCTGGTGAAGGCAGAGGGGCACTTCATCAACAACTTCAAAATTGGCGGCGGCCTGGTGGTGAACGTTCAGAAGGGAACGAGTTTTTCGATGGAGCAACGGAAGATCAATGATGAGGTGTGGCTGCCTGCGAGGTTCGAAGGGCAGGGGTCTTTTCGTTTTCTTTTGTTCGCGGGTATGAATGGCACGGTGAAGGTTGTTGATTCGGATTACAGGAAGTTCAAGGCGACTTCGACGATTCTGCCAGGGATGAGTACGGTGAAACCGGAGCCTGATCCGCAGGAATAACGGCTGCACCCTTACAATCTTTCCATGGGCCGCATTCGAATTCTCTCTGACGTTGTGGCGAACCAGATCGCCGCCGGCGAGGTCGTCGAACGTCCCGCTTCTGTTGTCAAAGAGCTGCTTGAAAACTCGCTGGATGCCGGGGCGAGCCGGATTCGCATTGAAATCGAAGCCGGTGGACGCAAGCTTATCCGCATCATCGACAACGGCCATGGGATGGGCCGCGACGATGCTCTGCTGGCCTTTGAGCGGCACGCTACGAGTAAACTGCGCAGCTCGGATGATCTGCTGTCGATCGCTACGCTGGGATTTCGTGGTGAGGCTTTGCCTTCGATCGCGAGCGTGTCGCGCCTGCAACTCGAGACGCGGACCGCAGAGGACGAAGCAGGTACCGTAGTCGAGATTGCGGGAGGCTCGATTCTGCGAGTCGAAGACGCGGGGCTTCCTGTCGGCACTACGATCACCCTTCGCGATCTCTTTTTCAATACGCCTGCGCGACGAAAATTTCTCAAGTCGGAGCAGACGGAGCTTTCACACATTGCCGCGCTTGTGACGCACTATGCACTTGTTCACCCGACGAAGCATTTTGAGCTGCACTCCGCGACGCAGGCTCTGCTGATTGCGCCGGTTGTGGCGAGTGCGGCTGATCGGCTGTTCCAGATCTTCGGCAGAGACACGAGCAATTACATGCTTCCGATCACGGCTGAGATGGACTTTACGCGAAGCGGAGTGCCGGAACCGCCTCCGTGGAAGCGCGACGAGGACTGGACTCCGCCTGAGCCTGGGTTTCTGCGAATCACGGGATTCGTTTCCAAACCTGAGTTGCAGAAACTCAATCGTAACTCGATCTACATCTTCGTCAACCAGCGGTTGATTCGCGACAAGCTCGTGTTGCATGCGTTGAGCGAGGCTTATCGCAATATTCTGCCGCCAACCTCGTTTCCTGTTGTGCTTCTCTTTCTTGAGATGCCGCCGCAGGAGGTTGATGTGAATGTTCATCCTGCGAAGACTGAGGTTCGTTTCCGTCAGCCCAGCTTTGTGCACGACTTTATCCGCGATACGGTTCGCACGGTGTTGATGCAGGCAAGGCCTGCGGCCAGTTTTGCGAATGCCGTGAGCAGCGGTCCGCAGGGGGCGTCCAGTTCCCTGCTGCTCGATGTAAGCCCGCTCCCGGGCGGTGATGATGCGATTCCTCAACCGGTCTTCGAACCGAATGCCGTTCCGCAATCGGAGCCTTATAACGCCGCGGATACGGAGACGTTTCACGTTGCGCCGATTCACTCCCCGACCTTCGATCTGTCAGCGCCTATCGTGCCACCTTCGCCGGGACGCTTCGCTTTCTCCGGGCACTCGATTCCGGTCGGATACGACGAGCCGGAAGGTGCGGCCTATGACGCCGCTCCGCAACAGACGGACACGCTCAATGCGCTGACCACGCTTAAGCCACTCGGCCAGTTACGAGACTCTTTCATCCTTGCCACAAACGAAGAAGGGTTGTGGATCATCGACCAGCATGTCGCGCACGAGCGCATTCTGTTCGAAAAAGTTCTTCGCGAGCGCGATACCGAGCAGGTTCAGCGACAACGGCTTCTGATGCCGCTACTGATCGATCTGCTTCCGGCGCAGATGATCACCTTTGCCGAGATCGCCGATGAGCTTGATCGCAACGGCTTCGAAGCCGAGCCGTTCGGGCCTCGGACTCTTGCGGTCAAAGCCGCTCCTGTTGGCCTTGAAGGGCGCGAGCTTGAGCAGATGCTGGAGGAAGTTCTCGCTGTTCCAGATCGCAATCAGCAGAACGAAAACGCTGAGGCTCGACGACGACGCATCGCCGCATCGATTGCCTGCCATGCGGCTATCAAGATCAACCAGGCGCTTGACCATGCCAAGATCGACTGGCTTTTGACAGAACTCGGTAAAACGGAACATCCTACGGCGTGCCCCCACGGGCGTCCAATCGCTCTGCGCTACTCTCACAAAGATATTCAGCGCGCCTTTCAGAGGATCTAGAGGGCGGCGCCATCTAACGCCAATGCCTTCGTTTGCCTGCCTGGAGCCTGTCCGGAGCACGATTTTGCGGTATTCTTGATAGAGACGTGCAGCGGTCCCCTGACGCGAATCCAACCGCGCCGCAGCTCCCACAAAATACTGCACCTATCACCGATTCAGCCCAGGCTGAGTTCGCTGTTGCACGCACGATCGCTCAGCAGGAAGGCAACGCCTTGAGTACCTCAACGATTCCCACGGCCGACCAGCTCGCCGCCGCCCGCAGCAACCATTGGCATCACAATGCCGACCCTATTCTTACGGTCAATATGCTGCGCGACTGGCTGAACACCTCCGGACTGGTGCTCTTCACTCCGCGAGCCGCTCAGCTTGCTGCGCCTGGGCCTTCCTTCGTGGAAGCTACGCTTGGCGCAGCGAATGCTGCTCCTTCCCTCGCTGAGACTGAACAGTCGCGAACCCTGCTTATACGGCTTGCGCTTGATGGCGGAGCGATCCCTCTCAATCTTCTCGGTTCGCCTACCGGCGTCGGCACGGAAGTTCCTGATTTCCTCGTCTCGCCGCTTGCGTTTCCTTACATCTTCACACTGCGTGGCGATAAGGCCTGGAAGCAGCCACCTGTGACCAGCGGCGCCAACAAGGTTTCGCCACTTGCTCTGAATGCCTATGTCCTGCTTGGAGAGCATGCGAAGGACAATGGCGCGGGCATGTCTGCTCGCGATCTTGCGACGCAACTCGGCAAAGAGGTTACTGAGACCGCGGTGCTTCGCGCTCTGACTGAGCTTTGGCAGCACCTTCGCGTTATTCCTGTGCCGCAACCTGATGGCGCAGCCACGTTGTGGGAGCTTACTACAGCTCGTTTTACGAAACAGATCAAGGCCGGAGCCAATGCCGGACAACCCTCGGCGCTCTCCGCGCTCATCTCGCTTTATCTTGGGCAGGCGATCGTTGCCTCGGAAGATGAGATCGAGACCTTCCTGTCTCCTGTTGCTGCGCGTTCGCGAATTCGCGAGGTTGTCCATGCGCTTCTCTCTGCGCGCCAGCTTGAGACCCTGGCTATCGAAGGCCGCACTGTTCTTCATCTTCCCGGCGGACTGCCTGTGTTCGCAGCTCCCCCTGAACCGGCGCACGATGATATCGACCTTCTCGTCGTTACCGGTGAAAGCGATCCTGCACCTGACACGACCGAGCCAGCCGAATCTCATGAGCGGATTACGAAGTTTATTCCCAAGCCTCGCAAGGTTGGCACAGGATTTGTAACCAAAACCGGTTCTAATTTCAAAGACAAACCAGTGGAGCGGGAACGCCGTCCGTTTACCCGGGATAGCGGCCGTCCTTCCTTCGAGAAGAAGTTCGAGAAGAAGAGAGAACAGACCTTCAGCAAACCCTGGGATGAAGAGCGAACTGCGCGTGTCTCCGCGGCGGGAAGACCCTCACGAGTTCGAGGCGAGGGAGAGGAGGGTTCACGCGAGAAAGAACCACGAACCTTCGAACGAAGACCTGCTTTCAATTGGGACGAGAAGCGCCCGTTCAGCAGCAAACCGCGGTTTGGTGAGCGCTCGTCGGCCCCGGGCGGCAAACAATTCTTCAAAAAAGATCGTCCCGGCTTCCCGCCGAGAGAAGGCCGCGGCGAGCGTCCCCCACGACGCGAGTTCACTCCACGCCCGCAAGGTGAAGGCTTCACGAGCGACCGGCCGCGCAAATCGTTCTCAAAGCCCAGCGGCTTCGCGGGCAAGCGCGAGGGCTTTGCAGGCAAACCTTCTTTTCCACGCGACCGAGAGGGTCGGCCGCCACGACGCGACTTCGGCGATAAACCCTACAAACCCGCGTTCAAGAAGTTCAGTGGAGAACGCGAGGAACGTCCAAGGCGCAGCGAAGGCCGCAGCGACGGCCCTCCTTTCCGCAAATTCGACGCTCCGCGAACGCCGAGACGTACTTTTGAAGATCGTCCCGACCGTCCTGCTCGCCCCGCTCGTCCTGCTCGTAGTGAGGGAGGATCGAGCGACTATCCGCGAAAGCCGGGCGGCAACTTTGGCGCGAAGAAACCATACAGCAAGTCTGGATTCAGCAAATCCGGATTCGAAAAAGGCGGGAAGAGTTTCGCTGGCGGTAAAAGCTTCGCAGGGAAATCGAGCGGGAGTTTCGCTAAAAAACCAGGTGGCTTCGCTGGCAAGAAGACGTTCGGCAAACCTGCAGGCACCTTCGACAAGTTCAAAGACAATAAGAAGCCGTTCGGCAAACGCGCCCCCGCTCGCAAATACAAACCTGAAGAGAACAAATCGTCCGAATGAGTGAAACTCCGCAAACCAACGATGCGAAGCTGCGTGAAGCCACGCCCAAAAAACGCGAGCGGCCTGTGATCGCGATCGACGGGCCTGCCGGCGCAGGTAAGAGTACGCTCGCCGCGCATCTTGCCCGCCGCTTCGGCTTTCTCAACCTCGAAACGGGGGCGATGTACCGCGCACTCGCTCTGAAGGCTATCGAGAATGATTACGCGTTTGACGAGGAGGCTCCGTTGATGGACCTGGCTACGCGAACGAGCATCCGGCTTCAGCCGCAGTTGGAAGGCAACCGTGTGTTGCTGGACACGGTCGACGTTTCACGGCGGATCCGCGATACCGACGTCACCTCTGCCGCCTCGAAGGTCTCGGTCCATCCGCGTCTGCGTGCGTGGATGGTGCAACAGCAGCGGGCGCTTGGGGAGGCTGGCGGGATCGTAATGGAAGGCCGCGATATCGGCACTGCTGTCTTTCCCGACGCCGAAGTCAAGATATTCCTCGACGCGGCGCCCGAGGTTCGCGGCAATCGCCGGTTCCGTCAAAGTGTTCCGGAGCCCAAGGACTTGTCGTTGAAGGACAATCCTGATCGGCAAAAACCTGATCCTGTGACCCCCGAGGAGCAACGTCTCGCCGAAGAGGCTGTGATTCGCGAATTGAAAGAAAGGGATTACCGCGACCGGCACCGGGCCGAGTCCCCGCTGCAGCCTGCACGGGATGCGGTCATCCTCGATTCGACCGCGATGACGCTCGAGGAGGTTCTGACCCGTGCCGAGGAGATTGTACGTTCTCATCTCCCACGTGAATCCTCGTGATATCTAACATCGTCACACAACGTTTGTCGAATCGGAAAAGGCAAAAATTCCTCTTTTTGGGGTAATTTTCCACAGATACTGCACCATAAATTGTGCAATTGTTACAATTTAGCCGAATTCGTAAAAAAAACTTGGCATATGTGCTAACCTTCATTCATCGTTTGAAACAGATTGGATTCTGCAAAGCTAGTACTGTACGAACCCCGATTTGGATCTACGGCAAATTCAGTAGTACCTAAGGAAATAACGAACATGGAACAGGGAACAGTAAAGTGGTTTAACGATGCCAAGGGGTTTGGCTTTATCAGCCGTCAGAACGGCGAGGACGTGTTCGTTCACTACTCGGCGATCAATTCAAACGGTTTCAAGAGCCTTCAGGAAGGTCAAGCAGTTCAGTTCAACGTAGTTAAGGGACCCAAGGGTTGGCAGGCGTCCGACGTTCAGCCTCTCTAGTCTTTAGCGGTTCGACTGCAACACTTCGGCTACGGTGACAAAAAAGGTTTGCGTAAGGGATGGCTCCGGCTATCCCTTTTCGCGCTTAACCGAAGGCCATCGGTTTTCTCATTCAAAATTCGAGATTCCCTGCACGGAAAACGGAGAAGCCACGCAGGACATCTTACCTCCGTAGCGCGGCGGGCGGAGGCTGGAGATGATTCGTAAATTGAAGACAGGCGAGTTTCGGATTTATTCCCGACATGCAGATCCGAGAACAGGCAAGCGAAAGAACCTTGGGACCTTTACGACGCGCGAGAAGGCTGAACAGCATGAGAAGGCTATTCAGTACTTCAAGCGGCATTGAGGGATAATCAGCGCTTTTTCTTTTTCGCAGCAGACTTCTTTTTTGCAGGCGCGGATTTTTTCTGTGGCAGCTCCGGGATCTCTTCGTTGTCCCGGTCGCCGACCATATGGAGACGCATGAAGTTGGTGGCGCCGGATTTGGTGCGGGTTCCGGCGACGATGCCGACGATCTGGCGTTGCTGGACGTGGCCTTCCTTTTCGAGGATGTCTTCGGCCATCTGAACGAGCTTGTCGGTGTCGTGGAAGCGGTCGCAGAGGATGGGATAGGTTCCCCAGAGGAGCATGCAGCGGCTGATGACCTTCTCGAAGGGTGAAAGCGCGAAGATGGGCGGCTCGGGATGGTACTTGGAGAGCAGGCGGACGGTGGCGCCAGACTCGGTGAAGATGGCGATGGCAGCGACGTCGAGGTCGTCTGCGGCGTGGGACATACACTCGCAGATGGTTTCGGCGACGGAGAGACGAACGCTTGGGTGGTGGCCGAGGGCAGGTGGTGGATCGATGCGAATCTGGTGCTCGGTTTCGGTGATGATCTTGGCCATCATGGCGACAGCTTCGACGGGGTACTTGCCAGCGGCGGATTCGGCAGAGAGCATGACAGAGTCGGTGCCATCGTAGATGGCGTTGGCAACGTCGGAGGCCTCGGCGCGGGTGGGGCGCGGATTGTCGATCATCGACTCGAGCATTTGCGTGGCAGTGATGACGGGTTTGCGATACTCGGCGGCGCGGCGAATGATGTGTTTCTGCAGCGCGGGGACTTTTTCGGGCGGGACTTCAACTCCAAGATCTCCGCGAGCGACCATGATGGCGTCGGTGACTTCGAGGATCGAGTCGAGATGTTCGATGGCCTGAGGCTTTTCGAGTTTTGCGACAACCCAGGCGTCGGATTTGAGCGCCGCGAGACGGTTTTTGACGTGGCGGATATCCGCGGCCGTGCGGACGAAGGAGACTGCGACGACATCAACACCCTGGCTGACTGCGAAGACGAGATCTTCTTCATCCTTTTCGGTCAATGAGGGAACCTTAACGGGGATGCCAGGGAGGTTGATGCCCTTGTTCTCGCCGAGCATGCCGCCGTTGATGATCTCGCAGGTGACGTCTACGCCTTTGACGAAATCGACACGCAACTCAATGAGACCGTCGGAGAGGAGGATGCGGGAGCCGGACTCGAGATTTTCAGCAAGGGTCTTGAAGGTGGTGGAGACGAGGGCAGCGTCGCCTTCGATCTCGCGCGGGGTAATGGTGAGGCGCTTGCCTGCGACGAGTTGGACGGGCTTGTTGCCCTTGAGTTTGCCAGTGCGAATCTTGGGGCCCTGAAGGTCCGCGAGGATGCAGATGGGCTTGTGCTCTTCCTTCGCGATGGTGCGGACCATGCGGATGAGTTCGGCTTTCTGTTCGTGGCTTCCATGGGAGAAGTTGAGACGGGCGACGTCGAGGCCGGCGCGGACGAGTTTGCGAAAGACTTCCGGGGTGTTGGAGGCCGGGCCGAGCGTGGCGACGATCTTGGCGCGACGGATGCGCTCCGTCGAAGCGACAGGGATAATGTTCGAACTTGGGTCTAAAGATTTCTTCATGAGTCGCTTTGCTGGAACTTTCTGGCCATCGCGATTTACGGATGGTATGTCCTGTGAGTTTTAACTCCGAGGCCCATTCTAAACGGGCGGGAGGGTATTTGGGGGGGAGGGGGTCGATCGAATCGTATGAGCACGCGTTACGCGGGCGTGAAATTCGGCGTTAAACTCCGCGCCGTAGAGGATACAAAGCGAGATGATGTAGAGCCAGAAGAGGAGCGCAATACCTGCTCCCAGTGAGCCGTAGACCTGGGAATAGTTGGCGAATCGGGTGACATACCAGCCGAATGCGAGCGTTGTAAGGAACCACGTTGCGGTAGCGAGAAAGGCGCCCGGAAGCACCCTCTTCCACGATTGCTGCATGGGCGACCCGAGATGATAGATGAGGCCGATGATACCTACGCTCGCCGTGAGGGCTACCCCCCACCGGATGATGAGGGAGACGGCGTAGATCGATGTCTGGACTTCGGGGAAGATATAAACGGCGAGCCAGGTGGTGATGAATTGTCCGAAGACGAGGAGCACGGTTGCGACGGCGAATGGCAGAAGCGACAGAGGAATGAGAAGGAAGGCGCGGCTACGGCGCTGGAAGAATGTCCAGCAATCGGCGGGAAGCTCGTTGGCGCGACGAACACCCTCCATAAGGGTAGCGATGACGCTGGAGGCTCCGATGAGACTGACGACGAATGCGGCGATGAGGGCGCGGGTGGGGCGGTTGCTGTGGGTCTCCACGAAGTAGCTTTGGAGAAGCGGGCTGACGTCAGGCGGAAGAATGCGGTCGAAGAAGAGAGAAAGCTGAAAGCGGAGTGGAGCGTTGTCGGGCAGGAGACTGACGACAGCGGCGGCAACGATGAGTGCAGGAAAGAGCGAGACCATCGCAGAGTAGGCGGTGGATTGGGCGAGATTGAGACTGTCGTGCCTGTTTGCTCGAAGCACCGCGCCGTGGAGGATGCGGGGAAGGCGCATGAGTCTTCTCATGGGATCCACCCGCGATTCTCGATGATGACGGATTATGCCTTCCACTTGTTGAGGAAGTCCGTGACAGATTTGGGATACATGCAGCGCACATCGCCTCCGGGTAATTGTTGAAGTGAAAGCAGTTCGTTGTCAGGCCTTCCAGCGTTTGAGAAATGCGGTGAGGGCCTCGGGGCTGGTGTGTTCGAACTCCTTCTCTTTCTCGGCGTAGAGAAGATTGCCATGCGAATCGAGGATACCGAGGGCAGGAACGCCTCGCGTGATGGGGACTCCGTATTTTTTTGCGACGTCGACGTTTTTATCCATGTGTCCGATGTCGATATGGACCAGGACAAAGTTTTTGGCGAGGAGTTCGGCGTTGGGACTCTGATGATAGTAGATGTCGAGGAGCTGGCAGTCGCCGCACCAGTTGCCGCCGAAGTCGAGCAGGACGCGTTTGTGTTCCCTGCGGGCCTGAGTGAGAGCGGCGGCAATGTCGGCGGTGGGGTTGGCGGTCTCGGAGTAGAGGTTTTTGTTGGGCAGGATTTGTGCTGAGGCTCGCGGCAGAGGCACAAGTGCCAGTGACATGAGCGTAACGGCGATAACTGCCATCGGCGTGTTGCGGGATTTCTGATTCATGGGTGTACCTAGCCCCGATCCCCCGGGGATGCGCAGGCGAGCTGCGACTGTTACAGATGATGATGCATGAAGGATACGGCGTGACGCAAAAACATGTCGTTGCCTGGCGGGCTACTTTCCGGTGTAGTAGCCGTCGCGGGTCTGAATGAGAAGGTCTTTTTTGTTATGGAGGCTGAGCTCGATCTGGTGGTAGCCATCGGAGGCCACTTCACCCGCCGGAGTGTAGCCGAGACGGTACTGGGCGCGGAGCTCTTCGACGATCTGGTTGTAGATCTGCGCGACGGTCTGGTTTTTTTTGACTTCGAAGAGCCGGCCACCTGTCTCGTGAACCATGCGTTCAAGGACTTTCTTGCCGTCAACGCGGGGCTGGTTGTTGGGATTGCGCCCGCCACCATTGCCGCCACCGCCGTTGCCTCCACCGCCGGGATAGCCACCGCCGCCGCCCGGGTATCCTCCTCCGGGATAATGGCCGCCGCCCGGGTAGCCGCCCCCTCCGGGATAGCCTCCGCCGCCGCCACCACCGCGTCCTCCATGCTGGGGAAAGTTCTGCGAAGGTTCTTCACCCTTGAAGTAGATGGCGTAGACAATCGTGTCGGCGCGCTGGGCGGCTTCGATGGATTTGACGAGAGTCTCCTTGCTGCCGCGGTCGTCGCCGTCGGAGAGGATGATGATGGCTTTGCGGCCGGTCTGCTTGCTCATCAGTTCGTCGGACGCGAGGAAGAGGGCATCGTAGAGAGCGGTTCCTCCGCCTCGCCGGCGGTTCCCGGTGTTGTTGCTGTCGTCGGTTGAGGAGCCGGAGTCGCGGCTCGGAGTATCGATCTCTTTGAGGGCAGCCTGGAGCTGAGGCCGGGATGAAGTCGTGTCCTGCAGAAGTTCGACTTGAGCGGCGAACTGCAGGATAAAGGCTTTGTCTTTGGGGGTGGTCAGCATCTGATCGAGGAAAGTGCCGCTGGCGGCGCGCTCTTCGTCGATGACCTGACGCTGGGAGAGGCTGGTGTCGACGAGAAGGCCGAGGGTGAGGGGTAGATTGATGTCCTTGTCGAAGTAGCGGATGCTCTGAGGCTTGCTATCGACCTGGAGGGCGAAGTCGTCTTTGGTCAGGTTCTGGATGAGAGCTCCCTTCTTGTCGCGAACGACGACCGGGATATTGACCAGGCGGGCGTCAACGGCGATGGTGGGAGCGGTCGAAACGGGTGTTTGAGACGAAGTGCTGTCCTTGTCTGGTGTCTGAGAGGAAGTTTTGTCCGAAGCGGCGGGTTTCTGTTGCGCAACAAGGATAGGCGCAGAGAGAAACACGGCCAGAAGAGCTGGCCGGAGGGGGCGAAGGACGTTCATGTGTGTATAGACGAGGCTGGCCGGACTGGGTTTCAGGTTGGCTCTGCGGATGCGACCCATTGAGCGGGTATTTGTTAGGCTCGAACCTGAAGACTTCGGTTCCAACAAGTTTTACTGGCAGTTTGAACGCCGTCTGTTGCAATATATTGCATCGCCATGTAGAGACACGGGGCTATGGACAAAAATAGATCCAGCGGCGGAGATTCCCTCGACGGGGATGAGGCGGCGTACGGAGTTGTGCGGCCGGAGCCTGTACCGTGGTTGCACCTGATCGGCACTTTTTCTGTTTTGCTTCTGTTTTCCTGGCTCGGAATCGATTTGTCGCGGCAGTCCGATGGCGTAGCGACGATCTGGTTTACCAATGGTCTGCTGTTTGCGGTGGTGGTGACGCGACCGCGGCAGGTCTGGGTTCCCTACTTTATTGCGGGTTTCGTCGCAGACACGCTGGCCGACGTGATTTATGGGGATCCTCTGAAGCTTGCGGCCGGGGTCTCGCTGGCGAATTCGGTTGAAGTAATTACCTCCTCGGTGTTGTTGACGCGGTTGTTCAGCAGTCCGTTTCCTTTAACGAATCGGCGACCGCTTTTGGGATTTCTTGGCGTGGCGGTGTTGGGCGCGACGGCGATAACAAGCGCGTTGGGAGCCTCATGGACGCTGCTGTTTGTAGATGCGGGACCTTGGTGGATGCTGTTTCGCACCTGGTGGCTGGGCGATGTGTTGGGAATGGCGATCATTGCGCCGTTGGTCTTTATTCTTCAGCGGCCTGGCTTTTTTACCATGCTGCAACCGCGCCGTCTCAAGGAGACGCTGCCTCTGCTGCTGGTACCGGCAATCGCGACCGCGCTGGTCTTTAGCTACAGCAAAGACCCACTGATCTTTTTTATCTTTCCCGCATTGCTTCTGGTGGTCTTCAGGCTGGGCTTTCCCGGCACGGTGGTTTCCATCTTCGTGATCGCACTGATCTCGATCTGCTTCACGGTTTCGGGGCATGGGCCGCTGATGCTGATTACGGGATCGACCCTGCTGCATCGCATTGTGGTTGAGCAGATTTTTCTTGCTGTAGCGATCTTTACCTTCTTTCCTGTCGCGGCTCTGCTCGAAGAGCGCCAGGAATTGCAGCTCTCGTTGCAACGAAGCGAACAGCAGTTTCGTGAGCTGGCAAAGGCCGATGCGTTGACAGGATTGGCGAACCGCCGAGGATTCGACGAGAGGCTTGAAGAGGAGTGGACACGTGCGGCGCGGGCTGGGCAGTCCCTGGCGCTGCTGCTCATCGACGTGGATCTGTTCAAGTCATACAACGATATCTACGGACATGTTGGCGGAGATACTTGCCTGCGTTGTATTGCCCGCGTGATCGCCGACGGGTTGCAGCAGCACTCGGATGTGGCGGCACGATTCGGAGGCGAAGAGTTTGCGGTGATCCTGCCGGATACCGAGTTGGAAGCGGCGATGAGAGTAGCGGAGAGTATTCGCGTGGCGGTTGCGGGGATGAATGTTCCTCATTCCGGCAATCCCGAGGGGGTGCAGACGATCAGCATAGGAGTTGCGGCGGCGGTTCCGGAGCAGAATGGGTCGCTGGTTTCGCTGCTGACGACGTCAGATCATGCGCTGTACCGCGCCAAGTACCTGGGCCGCAATCGTGTTGAAGGCACAGCGGTTGCAATGCCGTTGCCTGAGATGTCGGCTCTAGATTGATCCAAAAAGAGCGGACGATGACAGTAAAAACCATTAAGCAAGGTGATGGCACAGAAGAAGGTTAGTTTTTTGCTGGATGCCCAGCTTGAGGGGGCGTATGCTGACGGCACGATGAAACAACTCCTTTTGCTGGTGGGTGCGTGCCTTTGCGCGTGTTTTTGCGTGGGTTGCGCTCCGGTTACGGCTACAGCTTCGACTGCCGCGAAGGCTGTCCCGGCCGCAACGGTCACGACGCCTCCGACAGGTTATGCGAAGACGATTGTGCTTTGGCCGAATGGAGCTCCCGGAGCGCTGGGGAACGGGGATGGCGATGTTCCGAAGATGTTTGTCTATCCGGCTCCGGGCGAGGGCGTTCATACGGCGGTGATTGTGATGCCGGGCGGCGGATATACGCATCTTGCGATCGAGAAAGAGGGTGGCGCCGAGGCTCGGTGGCTGAACGAACACGGGGTGACGGCGTTCGTGCTGGAGTACAGGCTGGGACCGCGGTATCACTTCCCCTCTCCGATGCTGGATGGGGCTCGGGCAATGCGCTATGTGCGGAGTCATGCGACAGAGTTGGAAGTGGCGAAGGACAGGATTGGGTTGTGGGGGTTCTCGGCGGGAGGGCATCTGGCGGGCTATCTCGCAACCGTGCATGATGCCGGAGCAGCGAGCGCAACCGACCCCATTGAGCGTGTGAGCGACCGGCCAGACTTTGTGATTGTCTCGTATGGGCGGTTCAGCCTGGACGATTCCATCCCGCGTAAGACGAATATGGAAGGTTTGCTGGGAGAGCATCCGACGCAGGCGATGCTGGATTCCGTCTCAGTGGTGAAGCTGGTTACGAAAAATACTTCGCCGTGCTTTATTTTTTCAACGACGGAAGACCAGACCGTGAACGCAATGAATGCGACAGCCCTCTACGATGCGTTGAAGACAGCGGGCGTTCCCGTAGAACTGCATATCTTCGAGCGCGGAGGGCACGGAGTAGGAATGGCTCAGGGGATGAAGAATCTGCCTGAGCTGGCGATTTATCCAACGTTGCTGGCGAACTGGATGGAGGTACACGGATGGATGGCGGGAGATTAGATGTGCCGAAATGGAAATCTGCGGTGCAGCAAAGGAACACCTGTGTTTTTTGATCGCTAAACAGGTGGTTTGTTCAGTTAGGCTAGCGAACGGGGTTCTATCATGATGTTGGCAATCTCAGGCCATGTTGCTCGAGGTATCTCTTGAAGGCTCGGGCACTTGATTTTCCACGACCGCGGGTTTGGAAGGCAGCATTATGCTCGTTGTCAGCCTGGCTCGCTTTTGAGTTGTACTGGCGCGTGAATCATGGGACTCATCTGGCAACGTTAGTCAGCGGGGTGGTGGCACTTGCGGGGGTTTTGGTCGCAGTGTGGGCGCTGTGGCGGGAGTATGGGCGCATGGCTCAGTTGAAAGGCGCTCAGGAGGCGCACTCGCAGTTTCTTGCGGCGGCGGAGTCGAGTCTCGATGCGTTCGGAATACTGGAATCCGTGAGAAATGAGGCAGGCGAGATTGTCGACTTTCGAATCTTGTACGTAAACGCCAATGCAGAACGGCTGGTGGGACAGCCTCGATCGCATTTGCTGGGACAAATGTTGTGTACGGTGACTCCGGCAAGGTGCGACAGCCCGATGTTTGGCAGATTCCGCAGGGTAGTGGAAACAGGGGACCCGCTGCATGACGAGTTCCAGATCGACCTTCCGGGAATCAAGGCGAAATGGCTGCGAAGCCAGGTGGTGAGGTTGAATGACGGGTTGGCAATGACCTTCAACGACATCACCGAGGCGAAGATCGCGCAGGAACGATATGTGCATCTGGCGGAGTTTACCGATTCGGTCTTCCAGAATGCTCCTTTCAGCATCGTGGCGACGGATACGAATGGGTTGATTACAGCGATGAACGTCGCGGCGGAGAAGCTGACGGGATATAGCCGCGAAGAACTGGTTGGGAAGGTTCCGCTGACCATGCTGCACGACCAGCGCGAACTGGCGGGCAAAGCACTCGGCCTCGATCCTAGCGCCAATATTGAGCAGCTTGGGTTTAAGGTGCTGACGGCGGGGATGTCCGACGGCGAGACGGAGCAGGAGTGGACGCTGGTTCGACGCGATGGAGGACGCACTCCGATCAATCTCGCGATGCGTGCCGTGATGTCGGAGACTGGCGAGGTTAGCGGCTATGTGAGCATCGCGTTCGACGTGACGGAGCGGCGGCAGATGCTGGACTACGTAACTCATCTCGCGAGCCACGACCAACTGACGGGACTCGTAGGACGCGCGCTGCTGCAGGACAAGACAGTGCAGGCAGTGGAGCTGGCGCGGCGCTACGGCACGAAAGTTGCGGTGTTCGTGATCGACCTCGATCATTTCAAGAGAATCAACGATTCGCTCGGACACGCTTCGGGTGATCAGCTTCTCATAGAAGCGGCGAAGAGACTGACCCGCTCGGTGCGCAGCACGGACGTTGTGGCCCGCGTCGGTGGCGATGAGTTTGTCGTGGTGATGCCGGACATCACGAGTGTGCATGATGTCGATCAGTGCGCAGCCAATTTGGTGGCGAAGCTGGCGCCTGAAATCTCAATTGACGAACACCTGGTGCAGATGACCGGAAGCGTAGGGGTTTGCATCTACCCGGACTTTGCGAGCGATGCCAAGCATCTGCTGAAGCGCGCAGATTCGGCGATGTACGTCGCTAAGGAGAACGGCCGCAACCAATATCAGATCTTCAGCGAAAACATGCTGAAGGAGACAACAGAACGGCTGACGATGGAGCATGCTCTTCGTCATGCGCTGGCTAACGGCGAACTTAGCCTGCGTTACCAGCCGCAGATCTCGTTGACGACCGGCGCAGTAACAGGCATGGAGGCGTTGCTGCGATGGACGCATCCGAAGCTGGGAAGCGTTTCTCCCGCTCAGTTTATTCCTCTGGCCGAGGAGACTGGGCTAATCGTGCCGATTGGCGAGTGGGCCTTTATGACGGCGTGCTGCGAGGCCAAGGCGCTGCAGGATGAGTTGGGCTGGGACCTGACGGTCTCGGTGAATCTATCGCCGCGGCAATTTCAGCAAAAGAACCTGGTGCACATCGTTGAGAACTCGCTGGCGAAGAGCGGCCTGGTTGCGGAGCGGCTCCAGATCGAGATTACGGAGAACATGCTGATGTCCAACTCCGAAGGCGTTCTGCAAAAGCTTCAGAAGATTCGGGAGCTTGGCGCGCGCATCTCGATCGACGACTTTGGCACGGGGTTCTGCAGCTTTTCCTACCTGCTGCAGTACCAGGTCGACCGGTTGAAGATCGATCAGAGCTTTGTGAAGAAGGCCGGGACCGATGCAAACGCCGCAGCTGTTGTACGCACGATCATTGCGATGTCGCATGGGTTGAACATCAAGGTGGTCGCGGAAGGCGTGGAGACCGATGAGCAGCTTCGCTTTCTGTTAAGGAGAAAGTGCGATGAGGCGCAGGGAAACTTCATCGGCCGACCGGTGGCGGCAGAGGAGTTTTGCGAGGCTGTGCGAACCTACACGAGCCAGGTGCCTC
Organism: uncultured Acidobacteriaceae bacterium; assembly: GCA_963815485.1. Taxonomy (GTDB): domain Bacteria; phylum Acidobacteriota; class Terriglobia; order Terriglobales; family Acidobacteriaceae; genus Edaphobacter. The sequence goes on from CAWFGQ010000001.1 coordinate 802,881, forward strand.
TTCGTGCGATCGAGCTGATGAGCAGCATGATGAAGTAGCGGCGCGTGGATTCGTCCCGACGTTGCAACTTCGTGTCCGGCTCCCGTATGGCTAGGTCGTGGTGCCTCGCCTGAGCAAATGGTAGATACCGAGCAGGATGAGAGCGCCCACGAGGGACATCCAAAAACCCGCTGAGTCTTCAGGTCCATAGTTGCCGACAACGCGACCAAGCCGAGTCCCCAGAAAAGAACCAACAATGCCGATGAGCATGGTAATCAAGATGCAGCCAGGTTCCTTGCCGGGCATGATGAGCCTGGCGATGGCGCCGACGACGAGACCGATCAGAGCCGTCCAGAGCAGATGCAACATAGTTGATCCTCCGTGCTGGGTTACCAGGGACGACCGGGCATGTCTCGGTTGTTGGGGAATAAGCACCCTCTTGCTGAGGGTGAACACAACTGCATGATTCAGCATGGAGTTTTTTGTCTTCGATACCTGGGGTGGCTTAGCTCTGGCTGATTTTGAAGACGTGCTTTCCCAGCGTCATTGCTGCTTTCGAGAGGGTTTAAGATTGCGCGCGGGTTTCAGATCGTTGGAGGCTCTCTTTGCGGTGGTTGCAGCCGGAGCCGAGGACACTGGAAGTACGGTATCTTCCCACAGCTTCAGACCGCCATCGATGGCGTTGCTATTGGCTCCGAGGATCACGTGGGTGGGCAAGCCCTTCATCATTTTCGCGTTGCCGCCGCCAAGCAGTACTGAGTCGCAGACCATTGCGGCCTGAAGATGGCTGATAACGTCGAGGACAGATTTTCTCCAGGCCTTTTTGCCTCGGCGATTGAGACCGGCGACGCCGACATAGTCCTCGTAGGTGCGACCGTTTTTGTAGGGCAGATGGGCCAGTTCGAGCGGGATCACAACGCCGTCAAAGACCATGGCAGAACCAAGGCCGGTGCCCACTCCCAGAAACAGCATACGGCCACCCTTGTAGCCACCCAAAGCCTGCATGGCTGCATCATTGATGAAGCGGATTGGCTTGCCGAAGCGGCTGGCGTAAGGAAAGTCGATCCATCCCGGAGCAAGGTTGTGAGGCTCGGCGAGAGGATGGTCGTGAGCGACCGGGCCCGGGTAGCCAATCGATATGCGGTCATAGTCCCAGCCCTCTGTGGTCACCAGAACCGCTGTTGTCATTTGCTCTGCAGTCATGGTTGGTCCGGAGGGAATCTTGACCGGAACACGCATGTCCGTCGATGCGACTTTGACGTGGGTTCCACCGATATCAATGACAAGGATTTTCATTGTGGCTTGGATGTTATCAGCGGCGCACACGTCACGGCTTCCCTGAGTCGATTGTCGCGCGGATGAGTTTGTCGAGTTTGGGAAATTCCCGGTCGAGATAAGCATTGCCGCCTTCGAACATCTCGTCCTGATGGCCGGCGCGCATGCCTCCGCCGGAGTGCTCACCGTAGCCGCTGTAGAGTTTTTCAACAACGTCCATACCTTCGACGACTTTACCGAATGGGGCGAAGCCCGCTTCGCCGTCGTTACGCGCGCTGTTGTCTCCGAGGTTGATATAAGCCTGCGTGGATCGCGTGTTGGGGCCGGTGTTAGAGAAGGCGACGAAGCCGGGAGTGTTGTGCTGTTTGAGCGTGTCGTCGGGGATGGTGGCCTTACGTTGCTGCTGAGCGATTTTCGGGTCGCCGTTGATGCCGAACTGCGCCCACCGGCCGGGAACGACGCGGAAGAAACGTGAGTCGTCGTAATACTTCGACTGGATGAGCGAGTAGAAACGATCTGCGCCGTTTGGAGCCCAATCGCGGTGAACCTCGATCACGAAATTACCAGCCGTGGTTTCGAACTTCGCGCGAAAGACTTCGGGAGATTGGTTGGGGGCGAAGGAAAGAGCAAGCAGGAGTGAGAGCAGGTAAACCATGCACCCAGACTAATCGCTGTTGATTTTCTGCTGTGCGATTTTCGATGCGCCTCATGGAATTTAGCTGTTTTCGGGGCAAGGCGTAAATCTAAATTGCTGAAAATTATGGATTTACTAAATCGAAAGAAAATTTATTGACAATCATATCTCAATTGGATTATTGTGGTGGTGGGCACTCCTGCCCCGGAGATTCGAAATTATGCGTAAAGTACTTGTGGCCACCCTCGCCCTGACCCCGATGCTTCTTCACGCTCAGGTAAATTCGCCTGCCCAACCCCAGAGCACCCCGAATACCTTGCAGTCCAGGCTCGATTCGCCTGCAGACGTTTCTGCAGCGGATCCTGGCACAGCACACGTCGCTCCGGTTCGCATTTCCACCGGAGTAACGGCTCCGAAGCTGGTTTACACCGTGCCGGTAGAGACGGACTCCGACACGGCCCGCTCCGGCTTCAACTACGACAGAAAGACTGTTGTTGCAATGACGGTCGATGCAACTGGTAAGCCAGGTGAGTTGAAGATTGTCAAACCGATCAATCCTGTGATGGATAGGAATGTTCTCGCAGCGGTAAGGCAGTACCGGTTTGCTCCAGGCACACTGGACGGTAAGCCGGCAGCGGTTCCTGTGAATCTTGAGATCGTTCTCCGCAATTCGGCTCGGTATTAGAACGGCTGTTGCAGCGCCCTCCCTGAAGAATTTGAAAACAAGAGGCGGACTCTGATGAGTCCGCCTCTTGCTTTTTGTAATCGTTTAGCGTGTGTTTCCGGTCATGCGATAGAGTCATCTGGGACGAAGGACCAGAAACAATACAAACATAATGACAATAATGCCCACGATTACATAGATCATCATGGGGCCAGCGAAGCTGGGGCGTTTCTCCGAGGGCTGGACTGGCTGCTCCATCGTTAATTGGATGCAGATCGTGGCCAAGCGGAATTTTTTTCAGACATTCGCACATGACGGTGGACTCACCTGAGGATGGGTTCAAGTGCAAAGTGCCCAGTATCAAGGAGCTGTAGGTCGCGTTGGGCTGCATTCAAAGACGATTGACGTTTTGGCTGCTAACCGTTGAAGATGGGAATATTTTATGGGGTGAGAGTTGAGGATTGGTCAGACTGCGTGTGTCGTTCTTGCTGTTTCGGTGGCCGGTGGTTTGGCGCAGAGTGCCGCTCCTCGTCCGAAGTTTGATGTGTTTGAGGTGGCAACGATCAAGCCGGTGGAGCCCGATGCCAAGGCTGGGCGATACATCGTGATGCAGGGCACGAATCGGTTTGTGGAGAAGGCTTACACGCTGAAACTGCTGATTGCGGCGGCTTACGATCTTAATCCGCGTGAGATTTCAGGCGGGCCGGGATGGATTGAGTCGGACCACTATGACATTGTTGCTGTGACACCTGGGGGAGTTCGTCCGACGCATGATGAGCAGATGTCGATGCTGCGCCATTTGCTTAGCGATCGATTTCAACTTGCGTTTCATCGCGAACAGAAAGTGTTCTCGATCTATGAGCTGGAGATTGCGAAGGGTGGGCCGAAGCTGAAGGCGAGCGCGTCGCCTCCGGATGATCCGCCGGCACTGATCAGTACGGTTTATCCGCAGCGCATTGTGATGCCAGCGCGGAACGTGACGATGAACGATCTGACACGGTTGATGCAGCGAGCGATTCTTGATCGACCAGTTGTGGATAAGACTGGTCTTTCAGGACGATATGATTTCGATCTGGAGTGGGCTCCGGATGAGACGCAGTTTGGCGGCGAGGTTCCGGTAGCATCGGCAGATGCGCCGAGTCCGCCGCTGTTTACGGCGATGCAGGAACAGCTTGGGTTGCGACTGGTGGCGACGAGAGGGCCGGTGGATGCGCTTGTGGTGGATAGGGCCGAACGGCCTTCGGCGAACTGATTGGTGCGTCGTTGTGAAGGATTTTGGGGCGATAGGGGGTGTCGCCAGTATGATTCAGGAAACCCTCTTTTCGAAAGGAAGTCCCCTTGATCCGATTCCGTGCGCTCGCTGCTGTCGCTCTTTTTAGCTCTGCTTTGCTTTCCGCCGCGCAAACGCCGCGTACCAAGCCCGTTACGGACGCGGAGGTTGCGAGTATTACGCGTGACGCGATCCTGATCGACACACACGACGACGTTACCTCGAAGACTGTCGATGGCTACAACATTGCCACTCCGAATAAAGGTGGGCAGACGGATCTGGCGCGCATGAAGGGTTTTCTAGGGGCTGAGTTTTTTGCTGTGTACGTCGGGGCGGAGTATGTCGAGGGGAATCACTCGGCGAATCGTGCACTGCAGATGATCGATACGACGCGTACGGATATTATTGCGGCGCATCCGAATGATTTTGTGTTTGCGACCACGGCGGACGAGATCGTTGCGGCGCATAAGCAGCACAAGATTGCGGCGTTGATGGGGATTGAGGGTGGGCACGCGATTGAGGATTCGCTGCGGCTGCTGCGGGACTACTATGCGCTGGGCGTGCGGTACATGACGCTGACTCACTTCAACACGAACAACTGGGCTGACTCGCAAGGGGACTTTGAAGATGTGAAGGTGAAGCACCATAACGGGCTTACTCCGTTTGGAAAAGATGTTGTGCGGGAGATGAACCGGCTGGGGATGATGGTGGATATTTCGCACACGGCGGATAAGACGTTTTACGATGCGCTTGAGGTTTCGACTGCGCCGATTATTGCGTCGCACTCGAGTTGCAGGGCGGTGTCGAACCATACGCGGAATCTGACGGACGATATGATTCGCGCGCTGGCGGCGAAGGGTGGGACGATGCAGATCAACTTCGATTGTGCCTATCTTTCGCAGCACTACCTGGATGCTTCGAAGCCGATTATGGCGGAGTTGCGGCCACGTTTCCTGGAGGCGATGAAGATCCAGGATCCGATTGCGAAGGCGGCGGCGATCGATAAGCTCGAGGAGGAATCAACTGCGAAGCTACCGCCGGCTACGCTGGCTGATGTGGTTGAACAGATCGACCATGCGGTGAAGATTGGCGGGATCGACCATGTGGGGATTGGGACGGACTTCGATGGGGTGGGATGCGTGCCGAAGGAGCTCAGTTCTTACGCTGAGTTCCCTGCTCTGACTCGGGCGCTGCTGGAGAAGGGATATTCGGCTGGCGATATAAAGAAGATTTATGGGGGAAATCTTCTTCGGGTGATGCGTGCGGTGGAGCAGCGGGCTCGAGAGTTGAAGTCGATGCCGCCGATTGAGACGAAGATAGAAAAACAGCCCTGAAAGGCTTTGAGATGAGTCGTGCGAATTGGCGAAATGTTGCTGAGGAAGGGAGTGAGTTCTCCTCGACCATTGGCTGATCATGCAGTAATTTGCGCAGTGCGGTTGAAATCTGTTGCATGATGACTATGGTGGTTCTGCGGAAGAAATGCACTGAAACGGGTATTTCCAGATAATGTGCTGCATGGATAGATTGGCAACGCAGGTCGTGGGAGATATTCCACGAATTTCGTTGTTCGTCAGGTGATTTAAGATTCCACCCTCGGCCCATCCCAGCCAGGTTGCCTTTCTGATTCTGGCTCATCACGAGCCCGCATTGCTCCATCGTCTTCTGTCGAGACTCTCGACGGAGTGGTCGCATTGCTTTGTGCATGTCGACAGGAAGGCCGACGTGCGACAGTTTCAACGCAGTCATTCTGACGAGAACGTGACGTTTCTGCCGAAGAGCCAACGCGTCAATGTGCATTGGTGCGGCTATAGCACCTCGGCAGCGATCTTGAATCTTTTGCGTCATGCGATGGCATCGGATTTGCGGCCTGAACGGTTTGTTCTGTTGTCGGGTGTGGACTATCCGGTTCAGCCTATGGACCGGATCCGTGAGGTGATCTCGGAGGACAGAGAGTTCATCCAGATCGATCGTGAGACAGATCCTGATGGGACGAGCCAGTACGATCGGTGCCTGAACAGGCGATTTCTGGGGGACAACAAGGTGCTGAATCCACGTACAGCGCCAGCTCGGGTGGAGGAGTTTGTACGCAGGCTGGAAGATCGGTGGGTGAGACGGTATCCGAAGGGGCTGCGGGTGTTCTACGGGCCAACGTGGTGGACGCTGACGAGGGAAGGGGCCGCCGAGGTGTTGCGGTACGTCGAGGAGAACCGGGCGGTGGCGCGGTGGTTTGCCGGGGCGCGTGTGCCTGATGAGAGCCTGTTTCACACGATCCTTAAGACGTCGTCGCGTTCGGAAGAGATTGAGTTTGATGCGACGCGATTGGATGAGCCTTCGTTTGGTATGCATCGCCATGCATTGCATTACATTGACTGGACGAATCGAAACCCGACCCTGCCGAGGACTCTGGAACTGAGCGATCTGGGAACGATTACCGCGAGCGGCGCCCTGTTTGCTCGGAAGATGGACTCGTTGCGATCAGCCGAGCTGCTCGATGCGCTGGATGAAGCGTGCGGCGTGGAGCCGTGGAGTTTGAGCGTGAGGCGGGATGTGGTCTTCTCTGCGTAGAAACGGTTCGCGCTGAGCGCGAATGCCACCTTAGGCGCAAAAGACGCGCCGAAGATGGGGCACCCAGATTATTTTCGATGGGTTAGATGTGAGCCACCCGTCCATGAATGGGGCACCCGATGTGTCGCTAGTTTCTATGCATGGGCCACCGCCGAAGGAAGCTCCAAATTTAAAAACAAAAAATTGTTGTTGACGCAGTAATGTGGATGCCTCACATTCGTTGAAAATCCCGACTGTAAGTTGGAACGAGTCTTCCCATGCAGAGCATTACTCTTTCCCCCTCGACCGCTTTAACCGGACTTGTCCTCATCTTAGCGCTGGCCATCTCAGATGGCATGCTTGTCCACGCATTCCGGGAGCAAAGAGCAGTACTGGATTCCTTCGCAAATCGCCAAGCGCAGACCTTACCTGCAGTTGGTGAGGGGTTGCCCACGCTGTCAGGCCGCAAGTTGACGACTGGTGAGGACTTCAGTGTAGTTCCGGCTTCCACAGAGCTCATGACACTCCTGGTGTTCCGGGAGTCATGCCAGTACTGTGAACAAAACTGGAAGAACTGGGAAACGCTCTATAACACGCCCTCCAATAAGATGCCCATCGTCTTCATCAGCGGCGATAGTGCGGTCAGTGCATCCTACCGACAGAAACATCCCTTGTTGGATGGACATATCGCTTTGGTTGGAATAAAGCCGGAAATCTTGGCGTCGTTGAAACTGGGAGCGACACCCCAGACCGTCCTCGTGGTCGATGGGAAGGTAAAGCGAGGTTGGCCTGGCGTTCTCACTGACGACGACATTAAGGAAGTAAAGCAAGCGGCCTCGGATGAGCTAGCTCGCCACGACTGAGCATTTTGTTGAAGTCAGCGCAACAATAACTGTTCTACGGAGGAAACCATAATGCAAAAACTTTTCACGACGATATTGCGTACAAGTCTTGCGGCTGCGGCAATCACGCTTGCTGTGGGTCTCATGACCCTTCCTAAGACCTTTGTTCGTCCAGTTCATGCTCAAAGATCTTGTACCTGTTGCGCGGACGCGCCGTGTGGTCTGTGCAGCTATGATTGCGGCGTTTGCACGGGCGGCGGTACATGTTCACACTGATGCGAGAGCCTCTCCGACCCCATCCATTAGGGGGTCGGACCTTTTCTCGGTGACCCGGACTTTTGTTACCTTGGGGCCTTGTTATCGTGCCAATTCCCCACACAATCGTTTTGCTGCTTGCCCAATGATTGAGGCATTGTGCCTATGGTGTTCCGTCGACAGCTAAGCATTCTCTTTGTCCTCGTGATTCTCTTCTTCACGGGGCGGTTGAGCGGCATGGTACGTCTTCCACCGGCTCATACCGTTCTTTCGATTCAGGAGCCGAGGTCGGTCACGGCAAGCCGATCGGTATCGGACCTTCCGAGCTTTGAGGTCGTATCCGTAAAACCTAATCTTGACCCGAATGCCCCTTTCTATGTCCGATTCACGCCGGATGGCTTTTCTACCCGGAATTGCACAATCAAAACCCTAATCAAACTCACTTTTTATTTGAAAGACGATCGTCTGGTCGTAAACCTTCCTCACGACAAGGAAGCTTTCTATGATGTCGAGGCCAAAGTCGCCGAAGGTGACATGGCAAGGTTCAAGCGACTCTCTGACCTGCAGAAACATTTCATGCTGCAGAGTCTTCTCACGGAGCGATTTCAGCTCAAGTCCCACTTCACTTCGAAAGAACTTCCTGTGTATGCCCTCGTGATCGACAAGAGTGGCGTAAAGCTTACCAATGCCAAGCCGAATGCAGACGGAGAGATCGAGAAAGCGATGAAGTTGACGGGCAGGTATACCGTCGCCGTTACCGGATGGGCGACAGAAGACTTCTTTGCTCTGCTTACTCAGATGTCAGGCAGATATGTGGTTGATCGAACTGGGTTGACTGGGCGCTATGATTTTACTCTTAGCTTCGGTCCAGATCCGAGTGTAGACCCAAGGGAAGACGTTCCGTTCGATGGTCCTGTCATATTTACGGCCCTGCGAGAGCAACTGGGTCTTGCGCTTGTGCCATCCACCGCCATACTCGACGCGATCGTGATCGAACACGTCGAAGTCCCAACACCGAATTAGACGATTTCTGAACGTCACGTTGAATTCGCCCGCGATCTCACTCGGCGAGTTCAGTGGTATGAGCGGCCGTCAGCGCGGAATTGCTGCTATATCGTTGTTTGCAGCATGTAACAACGGGCGGACTCTTTCGAGTCCGCCCGTTGTTGGTTGAAAAGCAGATTCCTTCGCTACGCTACGGAATGACAACCAAGAAAAATCGACGCTATTCGGCTGCTAGTTCTTCTTGTTCGCCTTCCATGCGCATGGCTTCGAGTTCGCGCTCTTCGGCGTCGTGGGCTTCCTGTACCTCGGCCTGGACCTGGGCTGCCGCGGCTTCCAGTTCCGGGGAGAGCTGGACGTTGCGGTAGTACTCCATGCCGGTACCGGCGGGGATGAGGCGGCCTACGATGACGTTCTCCTTGAGGCCACGGAGCGTGTCGATGGAGCCGTTGATGCTGGCTTCAGTGAGGACGCGGGTGGTCTCCTGGAAGCTGGCGGCCGAGATGAAGCTGTCGGTCGAGAGCGACGCCTTGGTGATGCCGAGGAGCAGGCTGCGGCCGATGGCCGGCTTGCCGCCGTTCATCAACACACGCTGGTTCTCGGCGTTGAAGCGGAAGCGGTCAGTCTGCTGATCGACGAGGAAGCTGGTATCGCCCACTTCTTCGATCTTGACCCAGCGAAGCATCTGACGAACGATGGTTTCGATGTGCTTGTCGGAGATGGCGACGCCCTGCAGACGGTAGACTTCCTGGATTTCGTTGACGAGATACTGCTGGAGAGCACGCTCGCCGAGGACTTCCAGAATGTCGTGCGGATTACGAGGACCGTCGATGAGCGCGTCACCGGCACGGAGGCGTTCGCCTTCCTGCACGTTGACGTACGTACCGCGAGGAACGCTGTATTCCTCTTCCTGACCGTTGTCGGCAGTGATGTAGACCTTGCGCTGACCCTTGGTGACTTCGCCGAAGCGAACGACGCCGTCGATACGAGAGATGATTGCCGGATCGCGGGGCTTGCGGGCCTCGAAGAGTTCGACGACGCGCGGGAGACCGCCGGTAATGTCCTTGGTGCGCGTGGTTTCGCGCGGGATCTTGGCAAGGATGTCGCCGGGGAATACCTCGTCTCCATCGGCCACCATAAGGTGAGCGCGCGAAGGCATGAGGTACCGCTTGTTGCCGGAGGCCGACTTAATGAGGATGGCGGGCTGACGCTTCTCATCGGGCGAGTCCGCAACGACGAGACGCGAGAGGCCAGTGACCTCGTCGACTTCTTCGTTGAGGGTGACGCCTTCCTGAAGGTCCTTGAACTGGACGGTTCCGGAGATTTCGGTGAGGAGGGAGAAGGTGTAAGGATCCCACTCGCCGAGGCGATCGCCCTGCGAAACGTGCTTGCCGTCTTCGATCTTGAGCTTGGCGCCGTAGACGATGGCGTAACGCTCTTTCTCGCGGCCCTTGTCGTCGACGATAGCGATGGAGCCGTTACGGTTCATCGCGACCAGATCGCCCGACTTGGCGCGGACGGTGACGAGGTTGATGAAGCGCACCGTGCCGCCGTTCTTGGCCTCGATGTGCGAGGCGTCCGAGACGCGGCTGGCGGTTCCGCCGATGTGGAAGGTACGCATGGTGAGCTGCGTGCCGGGCTCGCCGATGGATTGTGCCGCGATGACGCCGACGGCTTCGCCCATCTCAACCATCTTGCCTGAACCGAGGTTACGGCCGTAGCAGAGGATGCAGACGCCGCGCTTGGACTCGCAGGTGAGCACCGAGCGAATCTTGACGCGCTCGATACCGGCGGCCTGAACGGCGTTGGCAAGGTCTTCGTCGATCTCCTGATTGATGTCGACGATGGTCTTGCCCTCGAAGTCCTTGAGCTTCTCGAGCGAGACGCGGCCGATGATGCGGTCGCGAAGAGGCTCAATGGTCTCGCCGGCTTCGATGATCGGGGTGACGTAAATGCCTTCGACGGTGCCGCAATCGTTCTGCGAGATGATGACATCCTGCGCGACGTCGACGAGGCGGCGGGTGAGGTAGCCTGAGTCGGCGGTCTTGAGTGCGGTGTCGGCCAGGCCCTTACGTGCGCCGTGGGTCGAGATGAAGTACTGCAGCACGGTGAGACCTTCGCGGAAGTTCGCCGTGATGGGGGTCTCAATGATTTCGCCCGAGGGCTTGGCCATGAGACCACGCATGCCGGAGAGCTGGCGGATCTGCTGTTTGGAACCGCGGGCGCCGGAGTCGGCCATGATGTAGATCGGGTTCATGGCTCCTTCCTTGTCGGCACGCTTCATGTTGTTGAACATCTCGTCGGCGACGCGCTCGGTGACACCGGACCACATCTGGATGACCTTGTTGGAACGCTCACCGTTGGTGATGGCTCCGTCGAGGTACTGCTGCTGCATGCTGAGAACGGTCTTCTCGGCATCGCCGACCAGGTTGTACTTGGAGTCGGGGATGACCATGTCATCGAGACCGACCGAGAGGCCGGAGCGCGTGGCATAGATGAAGCCGAGGTCCTTGACGCGATCGAGAGCCTTGACGGTGGTCTCGAGGCCGAGGTTCAGGTAGCAGTAGTTGATGAGCTGGCCGATGCCCTTCTTCTTGAGCAGGCCGTTGACGTAGGGCATGCCCTCGGGGAGCGCATCGTTGAGGATGGCGCGGCCGACGGTCGTGTTGATGTACTGGTTGTTGAACTCGACCGGCTCAGTGTGTGTGAGGTCCTGATCGTCGTACGCGGTGGTCATGTCGAGGACAGGGCCGGTGTAGCGCAGACGGATCGGGGTGAGGGTCTCGACCTGCCTGGCTTCGAGAGCCATGAGGACTTCTTCGATGTTGGCGAAGACGCGTCCCTCGCCCTTGGCGTTGACCTTGGACTTGGTGAGGTAGTAGAGGCCGAGCACCATGTCCTGCGTGGGCACGGTGATGGGCTGACCGCTGGCGGGCGAGAGGATGTTATGCGAAGCAAGCATGAGAACGCTGGCTTCGATCTGAGCCTCAGGCGAGAGCGGGATGTGCACGGCCATCTGGTCGCCGTCAAAGTCCGCGTTGAAGGCGGTGCAGACTAGTGGATGGATCTTGATGGCTTTGCCTTCGACGAGGACAGGCTCAAAGGCCTGGATGCCGAGGCGGTGCAGCGTCGGAGCGCGGTTGAGAAGGACCGGGTGATCCTTGATGACCTCTTCGAGGATGTCCCAGACGATGGGCTCCTGCATCTCAACCATCTCTTTGGCCTGCTTGATGGTGGTGCAGTGACCGGTCTGCTCGAGGCGGTGATAGATGAAGGGCTTGAAGAGCTCGAGTGCCATCTTCTTGGGAAGACCGCACTGGTGCAGCTTCAGCTCGGGGCCGACAACGATGACCGAACGGCCGGAGTAGTCGACGCGCTTGCCGAGGAGGTTTTGACGGAAGCGACCCTGCTTGCCCTTGAGGGTATCGGAGAGCGACTTCAGCGGACGGTTGTTCGCACCGCGAAGGACGCGACCACGGCGGCCGTTGTCGAACAGTGCGTCGACGGCCTCCTGCAGCATGCGCTTCTCGTTACGGACGATGACCTCAGGTGCATGGAGGTCCATCAGCTTCTTCAACCGGTTGTTACGATTGATGACGCGACGATAGAGATCGTTCAAGTCGGACGTCGCGAAGCGGCCGCCGTCCAATGGCACGAGGGGGCGAAGCTCGGGCGGGATCACGGGGATCACGTCGAGGATCATCCACTGGGGCAGGTTGTCGGACTTGCGGAAGGCCTCGACGATCTTGAGCCGCTTGGAGTATTTGAGCTTCTTCTGGAGCGAGGTCTCGTTCTTCATGCGGTCGCGGAGTTCGATGGCAAGCTCGGTAACGTCGACGCGCTTGAGGAGTTCCTTAATGGCCTCGGCGCCCATCATGGCCTTGAAGCCAGTGGGGCGGAACTGCTGGTCGAGCTCGCGGAACTTGGTCTCGTCCTTGATGACTTCGCGCTCCTTGACGGGCGCGTCGCCTGGATCGACGACGACGTAGGACTCGAAGTAGAGAACAGCTTCGAGCTCACGCAGCGAGATGTCGAGCAGGTGGCCGATACGCGACGGCAGGCCCTTGAAGAACCAGACGTGCGAGCAGGGGCTAGCGAGCTCGATGTGGCCGAGGCGTTCGCGGCGAACTTTTGAGAGGGTGACTTCGACGCCGCACTTGTCGCAGATGACGCCGCGGTGCTTCATGCGCTTGTACTTGCCGCAGAGGCACTCCCAATCGGTGATGGGTCCGAAGATGCGGGCGCAGAAGAGGCCGTCGCGCTCGGGTTTGAAGGTACGGTAGTTGATTGTTTCGGGCTTCGTGACTTCGCCATGCGACCAGCTGCGAATCTTCTCAGGGCTGGCTAGCTGAATCTTGATGGCGTCGAAGTCGGCGATGGGTCCGGTCAGTTCGAAGGGGCTGGAGCGGAACATATTTTGCGTCTCCCGTATGCAGCGGGTTAGCTGCTGTTGCTAAATCTGTGCGATGGCTTTCGGTGCATCGCGTTACCGGTGGTTCTGTTGCAGTTGCTTTTTTTCGATTGTGGGTGCCACCTGAGGTGGCGACCTGGGGAGTGTACGCAGTGACCTCCCCAGGCCTTAGTGCATTAATCGGCTGCCGCGATGGATGGCAGAGGCTGCTTCTTCTGGTCGGCCTGTTTGATCAGCTCGACATCGAGGCAGAGCGACTGCAGTTCGCGGATAAGAACGTTGAATGACTCAGGTACACCGGGCTCGATGGCTGCTTCGCCCTTGACGATGGCTTCGTAGATCTTGGTACGGCCGAAGACGTCGTCGGACTTGGCGGTGAGCAACTCCTGCAGGATGTAGGCAGCGCCGTAAGCTTCGAGCGCCCAGACTTCCATCTCGCCGAAGCGCTGTCCGCCGAACTGAGCCTTACCACCAAGCGGCTGCTGGGTGATGAGGGAGTACGGTCCGATCGAGCGAGCGTGGATCTTGTCGTCGACGAGGTGCGAGAGCTTGAGCATATAGATGTAGCCGACGGTGGCGGGCTGCTCGAACGGATCGCCGTTCATGCCATCGAAGAGCTGCGTCTTACCGGAGCTTGGAAGTCCGGCTGCTTTCAGCAACGCCTTGATCTCGGTCTCGCGTGCGCCGTCGAATACCGCGGTGCCGAACCAGATGCCGCGCTTCATGCCGGCGGCGATACGCAAAGTCTGCTCATCATCGAGGTCAAGAAGCTGGGTGAGAGCGGCGGTACCGGCGAAGCGCGCCTTGAAGAGCTCGCGGACTTCGCTGGCCTTCTGCATGTTCGCGGCGAGTTCGGCGACCTGCTTGCCGAGCTCATGTGCGGCCCAGCCGAGGTGCGTCTCGAGGATCTGACCGACGTTCATACGGGAAGGCACGCCGAGCGGGTTGAGAACGATCTCGACCGGAGTTCCATCGGGAAGATACGGCATATCTTCCTCGGGAAGGATCCGGGCAATGACGCCCTTGTTACCGTGGCGGCCGGCCATCTTGTCGCCGACGGAGAGCTTACGCTTCATGGCGACGTAGACCTTGACCATCTTGATGACGCCGGGAGCGAGTTCGTCGCCCTTGGACATCTTGGTGATCTTCTCGTTGGTGATCTTGCGAAGAACATCGATCTGACGCGAGGTCATCTCTTCGATCTCATCGATCTGCTCATTGACGCGGGGGTCCTTGTCGGCGTAGCGGATGCGCTTGAGGTTACGAGTGCTGATGAGCTCGATGGTGTCGCGGTCGAGCACGTCGCCCTTGTTGAGCAGCTTCTTGTTGGTTCGCTCATCGTGCAGGTCGGCAAGAACTTCCTTCGCGCCGAGGATGGCTTCGAGACGCTTCAGACGCTCGTCGGTGAGAATACGGATCTCATCGGCCAGGTTACGCTCGAGCTTCTCGATCATCTCCTGTTCGATCTGCTTGGCGCGCTCGTCCTTTTCCTGACCCTTGCGGGAGAAGATGCGGACGTCGACGACGGTGCCTTCGATGCCCGGAGGGCACGTCAGAGAGGCATCGCGAACATCGCCGGCCTTTTCGCCGAAGATGGCGCGAAGGAGCTTCTCTTCCGGAGTCAGTTGGGTTTCACCCTTCGGCGTTACCTTGCCGACGAGGATGTCGTTGTGGCCGATCTTCGCGCCGATGCGGATGATGCCCGACTCGTCGAGATCGCGCAGAGCGTGCTCGCTGACGTTGGGGATATCACGGGTGATCTCTTCCGGTCCAAGCTTCGTGTCGCGGGCTTCGATCTCGAACTCCTCGATGTGGATCGAGGTGTAGTAGTCCTCGCGGACCAGCTTTTCCGAGATGAGGATCGCGTCTTCGAAGTTGTAACCGCGCCACGGCATGAACGCGACGAGAACGTTACGGCCGAGACCGAGTTCGCCCTGTTCCGTGCATGGACCGTCGGCGATGACCTGTCCCTTGAGAACGCGGTCGCCCTTGCGGACGATCGGCTTCTGGTTGATGCAGGTGTTCTGGTTGGAGCGCTTGAACTTCGTGAGCTGGTAGATGTCGGAGCCGACCTCGCGCGAGAGTTGCGTGGGGTGATGCTCGCCTTCGACGCGCACGATGATGCGCTCGGAATCGACCGAGTCCACGATGCCGTTGCGCTTGGCCAGAATGACAGCGCCGGAGTCACGAGCGGTGACGCCTTCCATGCCGGTTCCGACGAAGGGAGCTTCGGAGACCAACAGCGGAACGGACTGGCGCTGCATGTTCGCACCCATGAGTGCGCGGTTCGCGTCGTCGTGCTCGAGAAACGGCACGAGCGAGGCAGCGACCGAGACAAGCTGCTTCGGCGAGACGTCAACGTAGTCGACTTCCGACTTGTTGACGAGGACGAAGTTGCCCTGGCGGCGGGCGTCGACGACATCCTGAACGATGTTGAGTTTGGCGTCGAGTTCGATGTTGGCCTGCGCGATTGTGTGGCGATCTTCTTCCCACGCGGAGAGGTAGAAGCTGAAGGGAGCAAGATCCATGGTGCGCTTCTTGTCTTTCTTCAACTGCTCATTGAGCTTGCTGGCCTCGCTGATCTCGAGGGAGTCGCCCTGGCGCAGACCGGACTCGCCGGCGTTGACCACAGAAACGTAGTCGAGCGCTCGGCCTTCCTTGACCTTGCGGTAGGGAGACTCGATGAAGCCGTACTCGTTGATACGCGCAAAGCAGGAGAGCGACGAGATAAGACCGATGTTCGGACCTTCCGGCGTCTCAATCGGGCAGATGCGGCCGTAGTGAGTGGGGTGCACGTCGCGGACTTCGAATCCTGCGCGCTCACGCGAGAGACCACCGGGTCCAAGGGCCGACAGACGGCGCTTGTGGGTGATCTCAGAGAGCGGGTTGGTCTGATCCATGAACTGCGAGAGCTGCGAGGAGCCGAAGAACTCACGAATCGCGGCCATAACCGGCTTGGCGTTGATGAGGTCATGCGGCATCGCGGTCGACATTTCCTGGTAGACCGACATCTTTTCCTTGATGGCGCGCTCCATACGGACGAGGCCGATGCGGAACTGGTTCTCCATCAATTCGCCGACGGCGCGGACGCGGCGGTTGCCGAGATGATCGATGTCATCGACGGTGCCGATGTTCTTGCGCAGCTTGAGGAGGTAACGGATGGTTCCGTAGAAGTCCTCAGGCGTGAGCGTGCGCTTGTCGAGGCCAGTGGCGTCCTGGTTCTCGTAGAGCTTGATGTTGAACTTGAGGCGGCCGACGCGGGAGAAGTCGTACTTGCGCGCATCGAAGAACATGCCTTCAAAGAGCGCCGTGGCGGTGTCAAGGGTCGGCGGGTCGCCCGGACGCAGCTTGCGGTAGATCTCGATAAGCGCTTCTTCGGGCTTGCGCACGGAGTCTCGGCGGAGAGTGTTGGTGATGATGTTGCCCACATCGTCGCGCTCTGGGAAGAAGATCTCGAAGCTGGTGACGCCAGACTGCTGGATCTTGTGAATCTTGTCGGCGGTGAGTTCCTGGTTGGCTTCGTAGAGAAGCTCGCCAGTGGTGAGATCGACGACATCAGCAGCGGTCATTGCACCGTCGAACTCGCTGGTCTCAACTTCGACTGCTTCGATCTTGTGGCTGCGCAGACCCTTGAGGGAGTGCGCGGAGATCTTGCGAGTCGCAGGGGCGATCTCTTCACCCTTGACGGTGATTGCCGTGGCCGGGCGAGTTCCCTGTAGGTTAGTGAGCTGTCCCTCGGGAACTACCTTCCAGCTGAGCTTGCCGTCCTTAACGTTGATGGTGTCGACGGTATAGAAGGTCTTGAGGATCTCTTCGTCGGTGCGCAGGCCAAGCGCGCGCAGGAAGATGGTGCCGAGGAACTTGCGCTTGCGGTCGATGCGGACGTAGAGAGTGTTCTTCTGGTCGTACTCGAACTCGACCCAGCTGCCACGATACGGAATGATCTTGCCGAGGAAGTAGGTGCGGTTGTTCGCTGTCTCGAAGAAGACGCCGGGGGAACGGTGGAGCTGCGAGACGATAACGCGCTCGGTTCCGTTGACGATGAAGGTGCCGTT
Organism: uncultured Acidobacteriaceae bacterium; assembly: GCA_963815485.1. Lineage (GTDB taxonomy): Bacteria > Acidobacteriota > Terriglobia > Terriglobales > Acidobacteriaceae > Edaphobacter. Next base: position 819,812 of record CAWFGQ010000001.1, read on the forward strand.
TTGCGACATCAGAGGAATGTCGCCGAAGAAGACTTCCTGCTCCTTCATGTCGCGCAGGCTCTTGACGCCAGTCTCGGGGTCCTTGTCGTAGATCTTGAGGCGGATCGTGACCTTGAGCGGAGCGGAGTACGTCATGCCGCGTTCTTCGCACTCTGCCTGGTCGTACTTCAGCTGCAGGCCGACAGGGTCTCCGCACTTGGTGCAGAAGTCGGGGGTGTTCTTGTTGTAGGTGCCGCAGAAGTTACAGAGGACGTCGCCCGGGTGGAACGGATCGGTGATGACCATGTGGCCGCAGTTGACGCAGGCCGTGCGCAGGTGGTTCAGACCCTTGAGGTAGCCGCACTTGCACTCCCAGTTGCCGATGGAGTAATCGACGAACTCAAGTTCGCTGACGTTGCGGAAGTCGGTGATGGGGAAGACAGATGTAAAGACGGATTGAAGTCCGTTGTCTTCGCGCTCCTGCGGGAGTTTGTCCATCTGAAGGAAGCGCTCATAACTGCGGCGCTGAACCTCGATGAGGTTAGGAATCTGAATGGATGTGGGGATCTTCGAAAAATCAAGACGTGTACGGATCGCGCGCATTTCGCTGTTGTTGGACTCGCCAGACATGCTCTCTCCTGAAAAACTGACCTTCGAGGCCTCTTGAGCGTGATCGCCAGCATCTGATTGGCTGGCTATAACTCGCGAGGGGAGGGTTTTGGTCATGCCCTCCGGGGTGGTTCTGATTGCGCAATTGCTACTTTCTTCGGTTCCTGTTGCTCTCGATAACGACAGGTTCCGTGCGCAGAATGTCTCGCCGTATTGTGTTTCCCGGCACTTACGAAATCTCGAAACTTTTACTGACCGCAAGCGCCCGAAGCTGCTATAAATGACGCGTGCAGACGGTTGCTATGCCTGTAAACACGGCAAAGCGCTCGATGGGACAGCGCGTCCCATGAGCGCAAAGGTCGACTTGTGCACTATTTCTGAATTGGTGATAGTAATGCCTGCCGCCATTTGAGGTTCGCCTTACCCCAAAGTTGCTGCTCGCTGATGCCAATTGCACTATTCGCGTCCGCCGCTAGAAACGAATAGTGGCCGGTTCCTTAGCCTGTTCTCGAACAGGATGATCCGGGTACTACCAAAGTTTGCCGAAAAGTAGGGCCGCCAAGGGACACGCCGAGGCGGAACGAATTTTTCTCTAACAACAAGAATATCGCGTTCCGCCCCAGGTTGCAAGGTGGCAGGTAACTACTTGATTTCGACAGTGGCGACGCCTTCGAACTTCTTGGCGATCGCAGCCGCATCGTCCTTCGAAATGTTCTCCTTCAAGGGCTTCGGAGCACCGTCGACCAGGTCCTTGGCTTCCTTGAGGCCAAGAGCGGTGACTTCGCGTACAGCCTTGATGGTGTTGATCTTATTCGCGCCGGCATCCTTGAGGATGACGGTGAACTCGGTCTTTTCCTCAGCCGGGGCTGCTGCTGCCGCGCCGCCGCCTGCTGCCGGGGCGGCTGCGACTGCTGCCGCTGCCGAGACGCCAAGACGCTCTTCGAGCTTCTTGACCAGAGCCGAGGCCTCAAGGAGGCTCAGGCTAACGATTGATTCTTCCAACTGCTGGATGTCTGCCATGTTATTTCTCCAATAAAACTGAACTTTGTACTGCCCTGTTGCTGATTGCTCGCCGAAACCCGACTGCGATTCGGTTGCCTATGCCTTCCAGGGTTTCCGTTGCGCCCAGACCGGCGCACCCGGGAAGACCAGGCGAAACTTGGTTGTTACCCCTCGACCGGTTCCGTGGTCGCGGCTTCGCCACCCTGCGACGCAGTGGCATTTTCAGGTTGCGCTGCACCTGAAGGCTGCTCGCCTGCCGCGGACTCCTCGACGTGGGCGGCTTCGACTACAGGAGCTTCGGCCTTTACTTCTGCCGCCGGAGCTTCAGCCTTGGCTTCTGCCGCGACGGGAGCTGCGGGACCCGCAAACTTACCCTTCTCGACGCCCTGATTGATGACGACGGCGAGATCGCGGCCGGTGGCATTGATAACCGTGGCCAGACGCTGCGCCGGGGAGTTGATGAGGAAGAGAAGCTTCGAGAAGAGCTCTTCCTTGCCCGGCATCTTGGCCAGCTGATCGATCTCGGTAATGTTGATGACCTTGCCGTCAACGATTCCGAGCTTGAAGGTGAACTCTGCGTTGTCCTTGACCCAGTCGGACAGGGCCTTCGCCAAGGCAACCGGATCGCCGGAGGTGTAGGCCACAGCCGAGACGCCCTTGAGACCCTTGAGTGCGTCCTGAACCTTGGTGCCTTCGCCAGCGCGTGCGGCCAGCTTGTTCTTGACGACGTGATAGCTTCCGCCAGCCTTGCGAATGGTCTTACGCAGCTCGAAGTCCTTCGAGGCGGTGAGGCCCTTGAAGGTGCCGATGATCGCGGAGGTTGAGTGCTCGAGCTCGGCTGCGAGCTTGGCTACCTTCTCCGACTTGGATGCTCTGGACAGTGCCATAAAAACCTTGCCTTTAGCTGCTAGCTACAGTCGCTAGCTGAAAATTGCTCCGCTTGCGCGGGCTGAAATCCTGAATCGCTGACAAACGAACCAGCGAAATCGTTACGCCTTGCTGGCTGCCTCGACTGCGGCAAAGTCCAGCTGAATGCCGGGACCCATCGTAGAGCTGAGCGTGACACCCTTGATGTACTTGCCCTTGGCTGCTGACGGCTTGGCCTTGATGACGCTGGTCATGATCGTCGTCGCGTTGTCGACCAGCTTCTGTGGGTCGAACGAGAGCTTGCCGACGGGAACATGCACGAGAGCAGTCTTGTCGGTGCGGAACTCAACTTTACCGGCCTTGATCTCTTTGACCGCCGAAGCGACGTCAGTGGTGACGGTACCGGTCTTCGGATTGGGCATCAGGCCCTTGGGTCCGAGAACCTTACCGAGACGGCCGACCGACTTCATCATGTCGGGCGTGGCGATGAGGGCGTCGAAGGCGGTCCAGTTTTCTTTCTGGATCTTTTCGACGAGCTCTTCGCCGCCGAAGAACTCGGCTCCGGCTGCCTGTGCGTCCTTAACCCTGTCGCCTGAGGCGATGACGGCAACAATCTTGGTCTTGCCAAGGCCGTGCGGGAGGACGACGGTGCCGCGAACCATCTGGTCGGCGTGCTTGGGGTCGACACCGAGACGCATCGTCAGATCGACGGTCTCGTCAAACTTGGCATACTTTGCTTTTTGCAGGAGCGGAACTGCATCCGCCAGAACGTAAGGACGGGGCTCAACGAGCGCACGCGCCTTCGCTAAATTCTTTGAAATCTTCCTGGCCATCTTTCCTCATCTCCCACTCCACTCGGATCACTTCCCGGGGCGTGGTTATCGACTGCGCTCAACGGCTGGTTGAGACGCTCTTATAAGTATGCCAAAGATGGGCCATTTTCGCAAGGCGCCGTTTGAATCAGTTGCGGTTTGGGGCTTCGCGTTCTTTCGCTCCTGCGAGCGAAGAAGAGACGAGAAGAGAATCTTTTCGAGTTCTGCTAAAGGTTGAAAAATGCCGCTTGACGGAGCCCTCCGGGAGGCCTATATTCGTCCCACGGTAGGCGAATAAATGGCGAAAATATACGGCAGCTCGCTCTTCCCTATTCTTCCTTCTCAATCGACCGGAATTGCCCGCCTGGCTGCGGAGGCCGAGCGTACCGGCGAAGGTCATTTGGTCGAGTTCAAGGCGCTTGAGGTGCGTAGCATTCTCAATAAATCAATGTCGAAGCGGCAGCTTTCGCTGGCCTACAGCATCAACCCTTATCGAGGGTGTGAGTTTGGCTGCAAGTACTGCTACGCGAGGTACACGCATGAGTTCATGGCACCAAATATTGTTGCGGACGAGGGAGAACCAGCGGATGGGCTGGTTTCGGCTGCCTTTAATTTTCGCGATCCGGCTTCGTTCGAGCGGCTGATCTTTCTGAAGCAGAATGCAGCCTGGTTGCTGGAGCAGGAGTTGAAGAAGATCGACCCGGCCAAGGAGATTGCTCTCGGAACTGCGACCGATCCCTATCAGCCGGTTGAACGGCAGGCGCGGATCACGAGAAGTTTGCTCGAGGTGTTTGCGCGGAAGCAGGGCTATCGTCTCGGCATTGTGACCAAGTCGCGGCTGATTGAACGGGATATCGATCTGCTCAAGGAGATCTCCCGACACAATACGCTGGTGGTGCATGTGACGATCACGACGCCGAATATCAAGCTGGCGCGGTTGCTGGAGCCGCGCGCTCCGCGACCTGATCTCCGCTTTCAGGCGGTAAAGCGGCTGCGCGAGGCGGGAATCATTGCGGGTGTCTTTGGTTCCCCGCTTCTGCCTGGAATCACCGATAACGAGAGAGCGCTGGACAGCCTGGCTCGACGCGCCGCAGCGGTGGATGCGAGCTTCTTTACGGCGCATCCGCTGTTCTCAAGCCGTGCTCACGTCCTACTTACCTGAGCTTCGTTCGTGAGCACTTCCCTTCTCTCGAGGCGGACTACGCCAAGCGTTTTGCGCATGCCGATTTTGCCAGCAGAACTTATAGCTCGAGCATGGCGGAGATGGTGGGAGCAGCGTGCAGGCGATATGGCCTGCGGCAACGGTGGAGTGGGGAAGGACAGCTGACGAAGTACGAGGGCAGGCGGACGCCTCAGAGTGTTGGAGCTCCGGCACAGCAGAGGCTCTTTGCCTAGAGTTGGAGAGGTGTAAACGATGCGAACATATTGGACGCTTCGGGCAGCGAGGCCAGTGGGACGATGTCGCAGGCGGCGGCGTAGCGCTCCCATAGTTTCAGCACTACGGCGTTTTTGTGGGCGCGCTCGACACCGCCGGGCGCCCATTCGAAGACCTCCACAACGGTGCCGTCCTTGGCCTGGCATGCAGTGACTGGAAAGTCGGTTGCGAGTCCTTCGGCACGCAGCGACGGAACATGTTCGCGGGTGAGTTGCAGCAGATCGGCTTCCTTGCCGGGCTTTGGCTTGTAAGCGACGATCACCATCGTATCGCCAGGTCCAGCCTGCATGTTCTCCTCCCAGAAAACCAATTTGGAAACCGAGCTTTTGGGGCTCAGCTTCACCATACGCTTTTGCTAAAGTGCGATGTCGCGGGAGAGCCGGAAGATCGTCTGGCGAAGCCAGGTGTGCGCGGGATCGCTGCTTAGCCGAGGGTGCCAGACGGCTTGAAAGGCGAAGCCCGTAAGTTCTTTTGGCGCGTCGAGAACGCGCAGATCAGGATGTTTGCTCGCGATCTGTGCAATTCCCGAGGTTGCAGTCAGAATGAGATTGGTCCGCGGCAGGCACTCGAGTGCGGCTCCGAAGTACGGCATACGGATTGAGGATCGGCGTGTGAGCCCCAGCGCGGCGAGCCGTTTGTCGGGAATCGTCTGCACGCCGTCCAGTACCGGCACGCTGATGTGATCTGCGGCGAGATAGCGTTTCAGAGTAAGCTGCGATGGCCACTTGTCCGCTCGCGCAACGATGCAGTACCACCGGACACGAAAAAGTGTCTGCGCCTTGAGATGGGCCGGAACAAGTACTTCGTCGTTGGAGAGGACGAGATCAAGGTGTCCATGATCGAGGCCTGCAAACGCATCGCTGCTCCACGGAACAAAGTGAAATTCGACCCTGGGAGCCGAGCGCAGCACGTGGCGGCAGAGCCGAGGACAGAGTGTCGAACAAGCGTTGTCGGGTCCAGTCAGCCGAAATGTTACCTGTTCAGTGGCACCATCGAAGGCCGGACGACCGATCAGCCGGTCGAGCTCAGGCAGAAGGCGGTTCAATTCAGTTTGGAGACGAACTCCTTCCGGCGTGAGCTGATATCCGCGTGCGCCACGAACCAGCAGGTCGTCCTGAAAGAGAGCCTGGAGGCGCTGAAGCGTGCGGCTTGCAGCCGACTGGCTTAGAAGAAGACGTTTGGCGGCCGCGGTGATGTTGAGCTCCTCGGCAAAAACCGCGAAGGCAACGAGCAAGTTGAGATCAATTTGACGTAGTTGCTTCCAACGCATTGTTTGTATGCATATTATGCATGATTCGCATGATCTGCTCCCCACATCCTATCTCTGCCGGGCGATTCGCTCGCGAAAGGAGCAAAAGATGAAAGATCAGAAACTTGAAGGCAAGAAGGTCGTGGTGCTCGGGGGCACATCAGGGTTTGGGTTGGCGGTGGCGAAGGCAGCGGCAGAAGAAGGTGCAAGGGTAGTCGTCGTCTCGCGCAGCCAAGCCAATGTCGATAACGCTCTGCGGGAACTGCCCAAGGGGACGGAAGGGACAAGTCTCGATGTGACTGATGAGGCGGCTGTACAGAAGTTCTTCGCGGCCACCGGCGAACTGGATCACCTCGTCTACTGCGCCGGCGATTCTCTTCCAGCGACCGTCACAACAACCGAAGAAGCAAGGAAGTTCTTTGAGGTCCGTTTCTGGGGAATGTATATTGCGGCGCGGGCGGCGTTCCCGAAGATACCGAAGGGCGGTTCGATCACGCTGACGAACGGAATCCTTGCGCTGCGGCCGTGGAAGGGATGGAGCGCGGTGTCAGCCGTTGCCGGGGCCGTGGAGTCGCTGACTCGCGGGTTCGCTTTGGATATGGCGCCCGTTCGTGTGAACGCGGTCTGCGCAGGGATGATCAAGACTGCGCTGTGGAGCGGAATGAGCGAGGCCGATCGCGAGGCGATGTACGCCGAACAGGGGAAGAAATTGCCCACCGGACGAGTTGGCGAGGCAACGGACGTCGCTGAGACTTACCTGTATCTGATGAAGTCGGAGTTCACCACCGGGCAGATCGTCGTCGTCGATGGCGGCGCGCTGATCGTCTAGATGGTTCCGAGAAATGCAAAAAGCCAACACCTGGATCGCACGACTGCAAGATCCGAGTGTTGGCTTTTTGAAAGCTTAGAGAGTACTAGGCGACGACTTCGATGCCCATGGAGCGCGCGGTACCGCGAATGGTCTTTGCAGCGGCTTCCACGGTGGTTGCGTTCATGTCCGGCATCTTCTGCTTTGCGATCTCGAGAACCTGCTTTTCAGTGACTTTGCCCTTCTTCTCCTTGTTCGGAGTTCCGGAACCCTTCTCGATGCCTGCGGCCTTGAGGAGGAGCACGGGAGCGGGAGGGGTCTTGGTGATGAAGCTGAAGGTGCGGTCCGCGTAGACGCTGATGACGACGGGGACGGTGAGGCCAACCAGCGATGGGTCCTTGCTCGTACGCTCGTTGAACTGCTTGCAGAACTCCATGATGTTGACCTGGGCCTGGCCGAGCGCGGGGCCGACCGGGGGTGCAGGGGTGGCCTTGCCGGCCATGATCTGAAGTTTGACGTATCCAGTGATCTTCTTCGGTGCCATTTGGGTGAATCCTCTTTATGCTTCCAGCTGCGGGCTTGTTCATGCCTGCTGCTTATATTTTCGTGCTTCTAAACTCTTGCCGGACTACTCGACAACTTTGTCCACCTTGGAGAACTCGATCTCGACCGGGGTGGAGCGGCCGAAGATGCTGACCATGACCTTGAGGGTCTGCTTGTCTTCGTTGATCTCGTCGACAGCGCCGGTGAAGTTGGCGAAGGGACCTTCGTTGATGCGAACCTGCTGGCCCTTGTCGAACTTGACCTTCATCGTCGGTTTGTCCTTGGAGACGTCGGAGCGGAAGATGATGGAGCTTACTTCCTGCTCGGACAAGGCAACCGGGTTGTCGCCGGTGCCAAGGAAGCCGGTGACGCGCGGCGTGTTCTTGATGACGTGCCAGAGGTCGTTGTCGAGATCCATCTCGACAAGAACGTAGCCCGGCAGGAAGACACGATCGATGGTGTACTTCTTGCCGTTGCGCAACTCGGTGACCGGCTCGGTTGGAATCATGATGCGGCCGATCTTGTTCTGCAGGCCAAAAGCCGTGATGCGGCTTTCGAGCGATTCGCGCACCTTGCGCTCAAAACCCGAGTACGCGTGGATGATGTACCACTTGAAGTTTTCGTTGACCGGCGGGGCAAGCTGCTCGGTGGAGGAATCTCCCTGAGGGTTCTGCTCTTCCGGATTTTGCTCTTCAGCCGCCATGGTTATGCCTTTTTCGCGCATCGTTACTTCTTTCTACCTGCGTAGCTTCAAATCTGCTTTAGTGCTTGGTCAACGTGTGCAGCAGGGCTTCAATCGCCCGGCCGATGATGGAATCCACGAGCCAGAAGTACGCGGCGAAGATGAAGACCGTGACCAGGACAACCGCTGTGGTCGACTGCACCTCGGCACGCGAGGGCGAGATGACTTTGCGCATCTCGGCGCGGACGTCCTTGAGAAACTCGGAGAGACGGGCGGGCTGCGACTTCAATTGCTGGAGTCCGGTGCTGGGCTGTTCGGTGACTGCTACTGTCTTGGCCATAATCCTGCCTCAATCTTCGTTCAATTTCTGTTCCCGGACTCTGAGGGACCGGGGCAAACTGGCGGGGGAGCTCGGATTCGAACCGAGAAGTTCGGTTTTGGAGACCGACAGTTTAACCGTTGAGCTTACTCCCCCAGGAGCTGTCAGCTCTTAGCATGGAGCTAAAAGCCAGCGGCTAAGGCTGCCCTTACTTCGTTTCCTTGTGTGCCGTGTGCTTGCGGCAGGTGTTGCAGAACTTGGAGAACTCGAGGCGACCAGTGGTGGTCTTCTTGTTCTTGGTGGTGGAGTAGTTCCGGTTTTTACAATCCGGGCACTGCAGTGTGATGATCTCGCGCATTGTGGTCAATCTCCTTCTAACGTGGCCAGCCACTACGGCTGGCAAGCAGCTTGTACAGAATCACTTCCGACACGCCGCGACGCAGGGCTTACGGCCCCTGCTGCCGAATCCTGAGTTGTACAACGGAAAGACGAGCGGTCAGGCCACGCTCGTCCTTTTCTATTATGCCTTATTTCCCTCAACTATGGAAGTTGCGGAATTATGCTGATGCTGTGAAGAAATTCCCGATTGCCGTTCTGCTGGGTGCCGTGCTTTCTGGTCCCTTTTCATGGACACAAGCGCCGGTCAAGCCGCTGCAGCCATTGAGCTTTCTGACCGGTCACTGGATCAGCAATGCAGAGGGCGAGTTCCAGGAAGAATACTGGTCTCCCGTGAATGGCGACAGCATGGTTGGAACGTTTCGCGTCGTTCGGCTGGGAAAGCCCCTCTTCTACGAGTTCTGGGTGATCGAGGTTGAGGACGGCAGGCCTGTTTACAAGCTGAAACACTTCGACGGAGGGCTTAAAGGCTGGGAGGAGAAGAATGATTTCGTCCGGCTCCCAGTTCGAGAGCTGGATTCAACCCATGTCGTCTTTGCAAACGAGGACGGGACGCTGATTCTCCGATATGAACGCAAGGGCACGGAGCTTATCGCGACGTTGCGGCATACGAAAGAAGGCAAATCGTCGGAGGAGGTCTTTCGCCTGCATCGAGCGGATTGAACCAAAAAAGCAACGGCGCCTCGGAAGAGACGCCGTTGTGTTTTTGCGATGAGAACAGAGAACTACTTGAGGATTTCGGAGATGGTTCCGGCGCCTACGGTACGTCCGCCTTCGCGGATGGCGAAGCGGAGGCCCTTCTCCATGGCGACCGGCGTGTGCAGTTCGATCTCCAGCTGAATATTGTCGCCGGGCATGCACATCTCAGTGCCTGCAGGAAGCTTCGCCGAACCAGTCACGTCCGTCGTACGGAAGTAGAACTGGGGACGGTAGCCGTTGAAGAACGGGGTGTGACGGCCGCCTTCTTCCTTCGACAGCACGTAGACCTCGCCCTTGAACACGGTGTGCGGCGTGATCGAAGCGGGCTTGGCCAACACCATCCCGCGCTCCACGTCTTCCTTCGCCGTACCGCGCAGAAGAAGACCGGCGTTATCGCCTGCCAGACCTTCGTCCAGCTGCTTTTTGAACATTTCAACGCCCGTGACCACCGTGTTCTGCGTGTCGCGGAAGCCGACGATCTGAACCGCTTCGCCAACCTTCACCTTGCCGCGCTCGATACGGCCCGTCACCACGGTGCCGCGGCCCGAGATCGAGAAAATGTCTTCGATCGGCATCAGGAACGGCTGGTCGATCGCGCGCTCTGGCTGCGGAACATACTTGTCCACCGCATCCATCAGCTCGTCGATCTTGGCCTCCCACTTGGCTTCGCCGTTCAGCGCGCCAAGGGCAGAGCCGCGGATGATCGGAGTGTCGTCGCCGGGGTAGTCGTACTTCGACAGAAGCTCGCGCACTTCCATCTCAACCAGCTCGATCAGCTCTTCGTCCTCAACCGCATCGCACTTGTTCAGAAACACAACGATGTACGGCACGCCAACCTGGCGGGCGAGCAGAACGTGCTCCTTGGTCTGCGGCATCGGGCCGTCGGTGGCTGCAACCACGAGAATCGCGCCGTCCATCTGGGCTGCGCCGGTGATCATGTTCTTGATGTAGTCGGCGTGGCCGGGGCAGTCGACGTGCGCATAGTGGCGGTTCCCCGTCTCGTACTCCACGTGCGAGGTCGCAATCGTAATACCGCGCTCACGCTCTTCAGGAGCGTTGTCGATCGTGTCGAACGAACGGAACTTGTTGTTCGGGTTGTGCTTCGACAACACCTTCGTAATCGCTGCTGTCAGCGTCGTCTTGCCGTGATCGATGTGCCCGATCGTCCCGATGTTTACGTGCGGCTTTGACCGGTCAAACTTTTCCTTCGCCATTGCTCTCTCCGTCTCTTTGTTAGCCGGCGCATCGCACCGGGTTCAAGGTGATTTATTTCAAAAAACTAAACTTTGGGGGAATCAGTAATACGCGTACAGCTTGAAAAACTCCTCGCGAAGCTCCGGTGCGACGTGCTCCAGGCTGGCGAGATAGAGTTCGCGTATCTGACCCTGGTCACCGTCGCCGAGTTTGCCATACTCTGCCGCGGTGCTGGCTCCGAATTTGTCTTTGCCGAGGACGTCTTCGAAGTCGCGAATACGCAGCTTCGAGCGTTCCAGAGATCTCAGGAACTCTGCAACGTGACCTACGGAAAACGCCGACTCGATCGCTCCTCTGACCTTGTTGAAGGTCTCGGGATCGATAATGGGAAGGACTGGCTGCTGGTACAGACTGCTCAAAACATTCTCCTACGATCTACTTGTGCCCTACTTGTGCCGGATCGTGTTGAAATCTTGGAGCGGGAGACGGGAATCGGACCCGCGACCAACAGCTTGGAAGGCTGTGACTCTACCACTGAGTTACTCCCGCTCATCTCAGGGGCTAAACCCCTTTTGCACACTTTGTTCGGGCACCGTGGAACTATGCCCTTCCAAATGACTGGAGCTGACGGAGAGGCTTGAACTCTCGACCTCTCCCTTACCAAGGGAGTGCTCTACCACTGAGCTACGCCAGCCTGAAAAAGCCAACTTTATAATCCTACCTCGAACGCAAGCGTCCGAGTATGACGCGAAAGGCAAAAAAACCTAACAGAATCCAAGTAAGCGACCTCAGCTTGTCCGGCTCCATCGTTCGCCAGACCAAAACTGCCAGTAGCCCAAGCCCGAACAGCGCAATCCACATTCGTCCGCTACTTGCCGGGCTCAGATCCACAACACTCACCAGGTACCACTAAACTCGATGGTGCACAGGGGAGGATTCGAACCTCCGTAGCGCATAACGCGGCAGATTTACAGTCTGCTGCCATTAACCACTCGGCCACCTGTGCACTTTTTCTGCCTGACAATCCAACGCGCAGCACCGACTTCAGCCCATCAAGCCCGCAGGCCGACTCAAAATAAGGAATCGGGCGGGTATATCAACCTTGAAGGAGTGACCGGAGGTCTGCAACGCCAGAACGGTCGAGCAGTACAACCAAATCCGTCTTTCATTTTCTGCTGCAGGAAACTGGAGCTGGCGAAGGGACTTGAACCCCCGACCCTCTGATTACAAATCAGATGCTCTACCAGCTGAGCTACGCCAGCCCGAAACAGCAGTTTTTGCCCTCTGTAAGCCCAGCCGCACGACGCGAAACAGTGCCCGCGCAGAGTGCGCCGCAGACTTGACTTTAGCATAGCTGGAAACCGCAGGCAATGGCACGCAGCTGGCTCACGGCGGCTCGGGGAAAGACGTCCAAAAGCACAGACATGCTAGCCTATCGACGACTCCGGGTAGCCTATCCTATGCCTGATCGAAAGACATTGCATCGTTCTCTCCTCTTCGCCCTTGTTCTGACATTGCCTTCCATCTCCTCGGTCGGCCAGCAACACACATCGGATGCTCCGCAAACGGTCGACGGACCACTGACGGCGACACGCGGGCCGTCCATGGACAACCAATCCGTCGTGAAGATGGCCAAGGCCGGGCTCGGCGATGATCTCATCGTCGAAACAATCAATACGCAGCCGGGCCACTACACAACTGACTCCGACTCGCTAGTGTTGCTGAAGGGCGCAGGAGTCTCGGATCGCGTGATCACAGCGATGATCAATAAGGGCCGACGTCAGATCACCAACGTTTCCGAGAAGCCAATTGAACTCACCGACGTGAATGAAATCGGGGTCTACTACAAGGACCGCACCGGCAAATGGACGCTGATCGAACCGGAGATCGTCCATATCAAATCCGGTGGCTGGTTGAAGTCGACTGCGACTCACGGGATCATCAAGGAAGACCACAACGGCCATCTGTACGGACGCGAGTCCAAACTTGCGCTCCAGGAGCCACTCGAGATTCTCATTTATATGCCGGACAACGGCGTCGCTATCAACGAGTACGAGTTCCTCCGCTTCCGTATCAACTCCGACAATCGCGAGTTTCGCATCCTGACCGGGGGCGTCTTTCACTCTACCGGCGGCGCCGACCGCGACGAGGTGAAATTCAACCCCGTCAGAACCGCCGCGCGCACCTACCAGTTCACCGTCGACAAAAGCGTAGGCGGAGGCGAGTTCGGCATCCTGCCGGCGGGCAGCGGCAATGTCACCAACGGCGGCAAAATCTACACCTTCGCCATCATTGAGTAAATTGTCAGTCGCCCGGCGGGAGTCAAAACTGGCAGTGGCATCCCGAAAGATACATCGCAAGATGGTCTATGCTTAAAGCGAAGACACACGTCTTCGCTACAACTTATGCTGACCCTTTGCCTGACCGGCTATGTCCCTGATGCGTAGGCGTACCCGTTACTCTCTGCTGCTGATGCTGGCACTGATGGCTGCCCTAGCCGTCGTGCTGATCCTGCGCAAAGCGGCTCCGCCCGAAGCTGCACGACTGTTGCCGGAGTCGGACGCAATCGTCTATGCCAACCTGAAACCGTTGCGTGCGGCAACCCACTTCGATCGCACGCCTGTGACGCGCAGCCCTGATTTTCAGCACTTCATCGAGGCCACTGGGATTGTTCCGGAGCGCGATCTTGACTCTGCTGCTTTTGCGCTGCATCGCATGGATGATCCCAATGGCCCAAACGGGCCGGTTGGGTACTCTGAGGTCTTTGAAGGACGCTTCGATGGCGGACGGTTTGCCAACTATCTTGCTTCGATTGCCACGGCGAAAGAGAGTTACTCCGGCCACGACATCTACACCGTCGCAGTGGGAGACGGGAAGGTGACGCGGCCATTGCGGATCGCCCAGCTTGGCTACGATACGATCGCCGCCTCCAACATGCCGACGCCGGAGCAGATTCACTCTATCGTCGACCGGCACCGGGCTGCGGCATCGCCATTTTCAGGGTCTTCCCTGCTGTCGGCGCGATACCACGACATACCTGCTTTCTCGAGCGCGTGGGCAATCGGGCACATCGGGCTTCCCTTCTCCGACCGCGGCTACATCAGCGTCTTTGGCTTGCAGCTTCCTCTACCGGAGGACACGACCTTCGTCGCGAGCCTGCGCTATCTCGGAACCGTGCATCTACGTATCGAGCAGATCGCTCCGACCGAGGCTGACGCGAAACGCGCAGCCGGAACCCTGGCGTCGCTTTTGCACCTTGTCACTACGATCCAACAGGCCCAGACACAGATTCGTCCGAGTACACCGTCCGATCAACAGTTTCAGGAGCTACTTCGTTCCGCAAAGATCGATCAGCACAAAGATCGTGCCGTGTTGACGGCGAATATTCCTTTAGACCTGATCAAGCAGATTACGGCAACCTCGGCTGGGGCAGGCCATGACTGAACCTGCCGCGTCCGCAGTCACGAAGGTCATTCTTGTTCGTCACGGACAGAGTCTCGCCAATGCAGGAGGCGTGACTGCAGATCATGATTCCAACCCATTGACCGAGCTTGGCCGCCAGCAAGCGAACGAACTCGTTGGCCGGATCGGCTGCGAACCAACTCTGATCGTTGTCTCACCGTTTCTGCGCGCGCAGCAGACTGCCGAGCCGCTGCGCCGGCGGTTTCCTGACGTTCCTGTTGAGGAGTGGCCGATTCAGGAGTTCACTTTTCTTGAACCCTCACTCCATCGAAATACCAGTGAAGTGGACCGGGACCCCCATGTCTCCACTTACTGGGCGCGGGAAGATCCTGCTTACGTGGACGGCCCCGGAGCTGAATCCTTTCATGCGTTCCTCAATCGTGCCCGGGAGGCGATCCGGCGTCTGATCGCCAGAAACCCGGGCGGCTGCGTTGTTGTTGTGAGCCACGGATTTTTTATGCAGGCCTTTCGGCTGTTGCTTTTGTTCCCTCACGCGGCGGATGTGCAGCTCATGGCAAACTTTCGGTGTTTTCATTACGTCAACTTCATCCATAACGTTGATTCACTCGAATTTGAACTATGCGGCAGTAAAATCCAATTGATCGGACAGCCGCTTCCAGCCAGCTTCACCCTTCAAGGAGAAACGTCTCATGTATAGACCCATCCCCACTGTTATTCGAGCACTGGTGATTGCTTTCGCGGCGTCTGCTTTGCCGGCCTCGCTTTTCGCGCAATCGGGCACTGTCCTTACCGGGCAGGCCGCTTTCACCGACTACACCCAGGAGCATCCTGGCGTCCGCCGTCACATCACCATTGGCGATCTTCCCGAGCCAAAGCCCGATGAATCAGTCGACAATGGACCGAGCGTGGTTCCGCGCCCTGAGGGCGCATGGCCAGTCGCGCCGAAGGGCTTCAAGGTAGAGATGTACGCGCAGGGCTTCCGCGAGCCGCGCCTGATGCGGACAGCGCCCAACGGCGACATTTTTCTTGCTGATTCGCACGGAGACAAGATCATGGTGCTACGCGGCGTCGGTCCCGATGGCAAGGCACAGACAGTCTCAACCTTCGCGGATGGTCTCAATCTACCTTTCGGCATCGCATTCTATCCGGCCGGACCGAATCCGAAGTGGATTTACGTGGGAAACACGGACTCGGTTGTGCGTATTCCTTATAAGTCCGGCGATCTGGTTGCAACCGGGAAGCCCGAGAAGATTGTTCCGGAACTTCCTGGCTTCGCCCAGCTTCGCGGCGGTGGCCACTGGACTCGCGACATCGTCTTCACACCAGACGGGAAAAATATGCTGGTCTCCGTCGGGTCCGCTTCAAACGCGGACGATCCGGACACGCATCCCAACGAATTTCATCGCGCCGATGTGCTTGAGTTCAACCCCGAAGGCAAATTCCAGAAGGTGTACGCCTATGGAATTCGCAACTGCGTCGGCGAGGCGATCAATCCTACGACGGGCCAGCTCTGGTGCTCGACCAACGAGCGCGATCGCCTAGGCGACAATCTGGTTCCTGACTACATCACGAGCGTGAAAGAGGGCGGTTTCTACGGATGGCCCTGGTACTACATGGGTGGCCACCAGGATCCTCGCCTGATGGGGACTCATCCTGAGCTGAAAGACAAGGTCATAACTCCCGACGTGATTCTGCAGCCGCACTTTGCCTCGCTGGAGATGCTCTTCTATACCGGCAAGCAGTTTCCCTCGGAGTATTCAGGCGATGCCTTTGCTGCCGAACATGGATCGTGGAATCGCGCTCATCGCTCCGGCTACGAGGTCATTCGCGTTCCTATGAAGGACGGTCACGCAACCGGAGAGTACGAAGACTTTCTAACCGGCTTTGTTACGCCGGATGGCAAGGTCTGGGGCCGTCCTGTAGGTGTCACGATGGGTAACGACGGCTCGTTGTTCGTTACGGACGACGGCACCAGGACCGTCTGGCATGTTAGCTATACCGGCAAATAGGCGTTGGAAAAGGAATGAGCGGCCGAAGATGGCCGCTCATTTCTTTTGCAAAAAAACTGAGAGCGGAGCTATTGACCCTGGATAGTCGGGCTCCCGAACTCCGCCAACGTGGTCCGCAGATACTTGTGCGGATTGACCGGCGTGTTGCGGATGCGGACCTCGTAATGCAGGTGAGAGCCCGTCGTGCGGCCGCTGTGTCCGACGTAACCAATCACCTGGCCGCGAAGCACCGTCTGCCCGGCGACGACTGCAAAGCCGGACATGTGTCCGTAGACAGTCTCGACGCCGTGACCGTGATCGACAACAACTTCGCGTCCGTAGCCGCTGGACACCTCAGCCATCAGCACAACACCGTCACCCGTCGCGAGGATAGGAACACCGTTGGGCGCGGAGATGTCGATGCCGGTATGAAACTCGCCTTCGCCATTGCCGAGGACCGGATCTTCACGCTGGCCGAAGCTGCTCGTGATGGGCCCCATGATCGGCCACAGTGTCGGGACATAGGATGCCATATCCCCCGATCCAAAAAGATCGTTCGACGAGTACCCGGGCGATGTGAGATGCGTGAGCGGATGGATCGCCAGGCCATTCATCGCAGTGTTGCGCAGGGCGTTGAACGTATCGAGCGACTTGGAATAGCTCTCGTCCGATGTGTCGCCTGTGTCCTTCAGCGGAGCCGTCGCGACCGACTCAGCAATGCCGGACGATTTTCCGCGACGAATGCCCGTGAGTTTGCCCATCGGAATCGCCAGCTTGCTTGTCGTCAAGCCGTAGAGAGCTGAAACCTCGCTCGCCAACGAGCCCAGTGAAGCCGCCTCCACGTCCTTCTCGTGCGCCGCCTTCTCGAGATGCGCGTAGTCCTTCTGAAGGGAGTCGTGATCCTGACGGAGTTGGTTGAAGCGGGCAGTCTTGATCAGCATCCGCGAGTAAGAACCAGCCAGCCCAGAGATAGTAAACATGCCGATGGCCGCGGCGGCTACGAAAAGATAAGCGTAGTGAAGTGGGACCGGCACCTTATTCAGGTTGCCGCTTTCGTCGCGGCTTACGACCATGATGTAGTAGCGCTTTTTAAGCTTCAAGCAGAATCCCTGGCCCAGAATTTGTCCGCGAAGCAAAGCCGCGGCTCGGAGGTCCGCAATCTTGAAATCGACTTAGGCAAATGAAGTTCGCCTATCGTCATTTCAAAACGGCAGTCTCATGAGCGTCCTTTGAAAGGGTAACAAACCAGATACCCTCATGCAACCAAGCCTGACACTGTTGATTCTCTATGTAACTACCACAAAAGTACCACCCCATTGGTAACCATTTATGCTTGCATAAGGATGAAAAGGCTTACCAAGTCGTGGGGCGAGCTGAGCCTGATCGAGCAGATTCGACGAAAATTTCCCGCAACAGGCAAAAATGTAATCCTCGGCATCGGTGACGATTGCGCGATTCTGCGTCCACCAGCAGGCTCAGAGGTTCTCATCACTACCGACTTAAGCCTGGAGGGCCGTCACTTCCGAAGAGACGTCCATCCTGGTGACTCGGTCGGCCATCGCTGCCTGGCACGTGGATTGAGCGATCTTGCAGCCATGGGAGCAACTCCGCTAGCCGCCTTCCTCTCCCTTGCCCTGCCTGCTCCCATGGTCGCGACGGCGGCAGGCCGGGACTGGATCGAGCGCTTTTTCGCCGGGCTGCGGGGTCTGGCAGAGATGCACCGTGTGCCGCTGGCAGGCGGCGATACCTCCGAGTCGCCCGGAGGGAACGGGGCTTTGATCATAGCCGACATCGTGCTGGTGGGCGCTGCACCCAAGGGAGAGGCGCTGCGTCGATCCGGAGCGGCCGCAGGAGACGTTCTGTATGTGACGGGGCAGCTGGGCGGAGCGGCTGCGGAGCTGATAACGATGATGAAACGACGACGACGCATTCGCAACGTGCCTACAATCGAAGGCCATCCTCATCTGTTTCCTGAACCTCGGCTGGATGTCGGAGAAGCACTGCTGCGTCGACGGCTCGCGACCGCATGCATCGACATGAGCGACGGTCTCTCGACTGATCTGGCGCATCTTTGCCGGTCATCCGGTTTGAATGCGGAGATCGACCAGACGACTCTGCCGATTCATCCGTTTGCTCGAAGACTAGGCCCGGACGCAGCTTTGCGGGCCGCGCTTCATGGCGGCGAGGACTACGAGCTCTTGTTCGCGGCCCCAGCCTCGGTATTGATGCCGACTTCGCTCGCTGGCGTGCCGGTCACTCGCATCGGAAACCTGAAGAAGCGTCGATCAGAGCGGCCGATGGTGACCCTCGCCACTCCCAGCGGCGGTCATGAGGAGCTGAAAGCCGAGGGTTGGGAGCATTTCTCGGGAAGCGGCGCCCACGGAAAGAGGTTGCGGTGAGCCTGTTACCATCAATCGTTTCGACTCGAATTCTGATCTCTTGAAAAAATTATGCGCGACGCCACCAAAGTCATCCGATCTACGCTGAGCAGGGTCGTTGCCGGCGAGCCGTTACACTCCGGACCTGTATTTGCCGCTCCGTATCACGCGCCGGGCGATCCTTCCGAGACGCCGTACACCTATGCGCGGTCGCATAATCCCACCTGGACCTCGCTTGAGAAGGCGATCGGGCAGATGGAGTCCGGCGACGATTATCGGGCGTCTGCTCTGGTTTTTGCGTCTGGCATGGCGGCATGCACGGCTGTCTTTGGTGCGCTGCTGCGGGCCGGTGATGTCGTTGTGATGCCCTCGAATGCGTACTACACGGCGCGCGTGCTGATGCAGGAGTACTTCACCAAGATGGGTGTGGTCTTGCGGTTGGCTCCGACTGCCGGCAACGCTCAGGCGGAGTTGCTGACGGGTGCCCGGCTGTTGTGGCTGGAGTCGCCAAGTAATCCTGGAATGGATATCTGCGACATTGCGTTGTTAAGTGACGCGGCCCATCGTGCCGGAGCGCTGGTCGCGGTCGATAACACGACGCCTACACCGCTCGGACAGCGTCCGCTGGCGCTGGGCGCGGATCTTTCGGTTGCATCGGATACGAAATCGATGACCGGGCACAGCGATCTGCTGCTCGGCCATGTCGCGGTTCGGGACATGGAGTTGCGGGCTCAGATCGATCAGTGGCGATCCCTGACTGGTGCCGCCCTGGGGCCGATGGAGGCATGGCTGGCGCTGCGTTCCATCGCTACGCTTCCTTTGAGGCTTGAGCGGTCCTCCGCAAATGCCCAGCGCATTGCAGAGTTTTTGACGACACGGAATGAAGTGCAGAGCGTGTTGTATCCGGGATTGCCGAATCATCCGGGACACGCGATTGCCGTGAAGCAAATGAGCTGTTTCGGCGCGGTCCTGGGTTTTCTGTTGCGCGACAAAACCGCCGCCGATACCTTTCTTGCCAGGTCGAAACTGGTAACGCAGGCGACCAGCTTTGGGGGGATTTCGACGACCGCGGAACGTCGTGCCCGCTGGGGCGGAGATGCCATCTCAGATGGATTTATCCGCCTGAGCGCAGGTTGCGAGGCGGTCGAAGATCTGATCGAAGATATTGCCCAGGCATTGGACTCTGTTCGATGATTGCAGAAGTAGCGAACTCAGCGGAGTTTCCTCACGGATGGAGCGCAGAGATTCTCAAGACGCCACCGCTCATCGCACCTGCGCGCCAGTTCACCTATCCGAAGCAGATCGCCGGCGAAGAAGATGCGCTCGCGCGAGGGGCTTTGCAGTTGATGGTGAACGCGGCGACTGGCGGGGCGTTTCTCGCCACCTGCGCGTTGGGATTTACCGATCTGGCGATGCCCACCGGTGTCTTTGCCTGTCCGAATCCGCAGGAAATATGCGCCGTGGCGGGAGGGTATGCCTATGTCATCGATACCGAAAGACCTGAGCTTTGCACGCATCTCTCATTGAAGCCGGTAGTTGAGGTTCGGGCGTCAGTGGCGCATACGCTTCTGCTCTTCGTCAGCTTTCATTCCATCGTGGCGTGGGGGCAAAACGGGGTCAGGTGGGAGTCGGCGCGCCTGAGTTGGGAGGGCATTCGCATTACAGGCATCGAAGGCGATTTCTTAGACGGCTTTGGCTGGAACCTGCTGACTGACAAGGAGGTAAATTTCTCGCTCGATCTCTGCACAGGACAGCACAAAGGCGGGGGCTTTAATCCGCCGCAGGGGAAAAAAAGCTGAGAGCAGCATCGCCCTGCTTCAACAGGCGAGTGCGTTCCAGCAAGCCATACCGCGAAGCGAGTTCTGCCTTGCTGCTGTGCTCTGCGATGACGAGTGCGTCGGTTGCAAGAATCTTCCTGCCCGGGCTGCTCCCTAAAAAACTTAGCGTACCGGTGTAGTCCTTCTCCGCCTCGTACGGCGGATCAAGGAAGATGAGATCGATGGGTTGCGACAATCTTTCGAACTGTTGCAACAGAGCTCCAACGCCGCGGATTTCCAGGGTGAATTGGCTAGAGATCTTCAACACTGCAAGATTTTCGCGAAGACAAGTCAGAGCGAGTGCGGCATTCTCCGCAAACCAGACGTGCGAGGCTCCGCGACTGAGCGCCTCAATGCCAACCGCTCCGGTGCCGGCATAGAGATCGACGAAACGGCTACCGGCGATGCGCGGCGCAAGGATGTTGAAGAGGGTCTCGCGCAGCCGGTCGCTGGTGGGACGAGTCTTCATTCCGTTCGGAGCGGAGAGCTTACGGGAGCGATAGGTTCCGGCGATGACACGCATCCTTAGCATGGTAAGCTGCCCGCGCCAGAATGGCATTGACGGCAACGCATACAATAGCAGCATGCGTGGGTGGTCTTTTCCGATCGGCAGATTCTTCGGGGTGGATGTACGGGTCCACACCTTCTTCCTCCTCCTCCTCGGACTTTCGATCAGCTACGCCTCGATGACGGGAGAGGCGGGTGCGAGTGGCTTTGCGCTATGGCTCATCCTGCTGCTCGCAGTACTCGTCCGTGAGATTGCGCGCTCGCTCGGCGCCGCATGGTTTGGTCTGGAGTTGCGCAGCATCCTGCTGCTGCCTACCGGTGGCCTGATGAGCTATGCCTCGTCCGAGGCAACCGAACTTGCATCAACTCCCGCGCTGCAAAAAAAGCTTGGAATTATCGGGCCGATCGCGAACATCGGCTTCGGCCTGGTTCTGGCGGCCATCTCGTTGACCTTCTCGCCCGGCGTGGATCTGTACGGGCAGCCATGGCTTTCGCCTGCTCACCTGTTGCGTGGAGCGATATGGATGAATCTTCTGCTTGGCGGGGTCAACCTTCTTCCTGCGCTGCCACTCGATGGCGGGCGCGTCTTTCGCGGCGAGTTTGCGAAGACCAGGGGAGTCATTAAAGGCTCGCGCGCTGCGGCTGGGGTCGGGCAGATGGTGGCCTATGGGTTGATCCTGGGTGGAATGGTTCTGATGGTGTCGGGAAGAAGTTTTGGTATGTGGCTGCTAATTCTCGGGGGTTTTGTGATGATCGGGGCTCACATGGAGGACCAAAGCATGCTATTGCAGGCCGATGTAGATGCAGTCCGCATGCGCGACGTCATGCTGACGCAGTTCAGCACACTTTCTGCCTCCGATACGTTGGAAGAGGCTCTGCAGCGCTCTGTCCATACGCTGCAGGATGTCTTCCCGGTGGTGCGCGGATCGAATCTCGTGGGTGCGATCTCCCGGCAGAACATCGTGGAGGCTCTCCACGCTGACGGCAACGGCTATGTTCAGGGCGTGATGACTCGCTCTTTCCAGACAGCGCAACTGGACGATTCACTGGTGAAGACGCTGCGCCGCATTATGACCGGACAAGGCGCGCAGATGGTGCCGGTACTCGAAGGTGACCGAATCGTCGGCATCATTACGCCGCAGAATCTTGCCCACTCCATGGGAATGTTGAACCAACGCCGCAGGCTGCGGTCGCAGGAATAGATGTCCGCGGAGTCCGAGGGTCGGGGAGACCAGCCGCTTGCGCCGGGGCTCTATTTGGTCGCAACGCCAATAGGAAACCTTGAGGACATCACGCTGCGAGCGTTGCGCGTTTTGCGTAGTGTGGACCGCATCGCGTGCGAAGATACCCGCCAGACTCAGAAGCTCCTGAATCACTTCAACATTCAGACACCCACGGTCAGCTATCACATGCACAATGAAGGTCCGCGCGCTGACGAGTTAGTCGCGGAACTCAAGCAGGGTGGCCGGATCGCGGTCGTCAGCGATGCCGGAACTCCGGGAATCGCTGACCCGGGCTTGCAAATCGCCGCTGCAGCAATCGTTGCTGGGATTACCGTCTTTCCTATTCCTGGCGCGAATGCGGCGATCAGCGGGCTGGTCGCAAGCGGCCTCCCGGCGGATCAATTCATCTTCCACGGATTTCTCCCCGCGAAGGCAGGCCAGCGGAAGACGGCGCTCGAAGAGCTCAGCCGTGGCGAGGCGGTTCAAATCTTTTACGAAGCGCCGCATCGTATTCTCGACACGCTCGGCGATATTGAGGCTGTCTTTGGGGGCTCACAGCACGTTGTCCTCGCGCGCGAGCTCACGAAGCTGCATGAAGAGTTTCTGCGGGGACCGGTCAGCGAAGTGCGCGCGCAACTCGCGGCGCGGTCGTCGGTTCGAGGCGAGATCGTGCTGATGTTGAAACTGTCCCACGACCAGTCGGCGCCAGAAAGGCAGAAAACAAGTCTCGCCGACGAGGTTTCAACGTTGATCAAGACGGAAGGAATCACCGAAAAAGATGCGTTGAAGCGAGTCGCCCGCAATCGCGGAATGGGCAAGAGCGAAGCATATCGCGAGTTGCAGCGGGAACTTAACCGCCTGCGCTGAAACTAATCGAACGGCAAGATTTATTCGCGGCCTGCGACGCGATCGTAGTTGTACACGTTGCTGGTTGTTCCCAGAGCTTCGTTGTAGAGAATCGTTCCCCCTGCTGCCTCGATCAACTCTTCATTGAACTCGTGGATGGCACGAAGGTGGTCGGCAGTCGCCGGAATCTCAAACTTGCTGGTCTTGAGAAACTTCTGGTAGCCGCGATCTAACAGACGAGCAATCTCACCGTTCAGCACCCAGCCTGGACGGGCGATGATCTCGACGGTGCCGTCAGGAGCGGCCGCGATATCGGCGGCACAGCCGTATTTCCTTACCTGAACGGCCTTTGCAATGCGTTTTGAACCGTCCTGTACCGCGGCAACATCGAATCTCTGGCCGCCGAGCAGGGCAAGGACATCGTTGAAGGTGCGTTGTGGGGTCTTTTTGGCCATGAGCGCTTTACGTTAGACTTAAATTACTGTCGCACATTCGCTGATGGCGATCAATCGAGAGCTCGCATCACGGGACCCGGGGGAAACAGAAGCTGCATGATCACAACCGCAAAGACGTTTGGAACCAGCATTCTCGAACGAATTGGCAACACCCCACTTGTGCGGCTGGAAAAGCTCACAGCACATCTTCCAGGAATCCAGATTCTTGGTAAAGCGGAGTGGACCAATCCAGGCGGATCCGTGAAAGACCGGGCTGCGTCGTCCATTGTTGTCGATGCGCAACGTCGCGGGCTACTAACTGGCACTCGGGGGCTTTTGGACGCGACAAGCGGCAACACCGGCATCGCCTACGCCATGCTGGGAGCCGCAATGGACTTTCGCGTGACTCTCTGCATGCCGTCGAACGTCTCCGAGGAACGGAAACGTTACCTTCGGGCCTACGGAGCGGAGGTTGTCTGGACGAACCCAGCAGATGGGTCAGATGGAGCAATCCGCAAGGCTCGCGAGATGATTGCGGCTGAACCTGACCGCTATTACTACGCCGACCAGTACTCGAACGATGAGAACTGGCGTGCGCACTATCGCACCACCGGCAATGAGATATGGGAGCAGACCGAAGGACAGGTTACGCACTTCGTCGCGGCCCTGGGGACAACAGGAACGTTTATGGGAACCACGCGCCGGCTGAAAGAGTTGAATCCGAAGATTCAGTGCATCTCTATGCAGCCGGATTCCCCCTTCAACGGCCTTGAGGGCTTGAAACACATGGCGACGGCCATCGTGCCCAAGATCTACGATCCCAATCTTGCTGATCAGAATATCGAGATGGCCACCGAACGAGCTTATGCCATGGCAAAGTATATGGGCCGCAATCTCGGCGTACTTGTGGGTGTCTCGGCAGCCGCCGCGACCGCTGCAGCGTTGCAGGTCGCTGAGGAAGAAGCAGCCAAGGGGCGCGAAGCTGTCATCGTCACCATCTTGTGTGATGGCGCTGATAAGTACATGAGCGAGCGCTTCTGGGCGGAGGAGTAACCAATGCTTCGCATCGGATATCACGACTATGAGGCGCTGCGAGCGCATGGAGAAGAGATCTACCCGCACGAGTGCTGCGGCGTTCTGCTTGGAAAAAACCTCGCGGAAGAGGAAAACAGTTCGACGGCTGTGAATCACGTTCAGCAAATCGTTCGCGCAGGAAACACGCGCACCGACTCCGCGCACAACCGCTACAACATCGCCCCCCAGGAACTGGTAAAGATTCAGCGCCAGGCGCGCGGCCTTGGACTGGATATCATCGGTTTTTATCACTCGCATCCGGACCATCCCGCGCAGTGGTCAACGACCGACTTCGCCGAAGCGCACTGGCTGGGCTGCTCCTATGTCATTACCAGCGTCGAACATGGTAAGGCAGTCACGACAAACTCCTTTCTGCTGACTGGAACGGAAGAAGATAACAAGGGATTCGAAGACGAACCCATCGAGATCACAATCGCCACCCACGTCACGGAAGAAGTGGCGTACAACGAGAAAGGTCAGGCATGAAGATCCACATTCCCACGCCGTTGCGCAGCTATACCAGCGGGCTCGAGACCGTCAGCGTACCCGGCGCCACCGTTGACGCAGTATTTCAACAACTCATTGCCAGCTACCCTGACCTGAAGCAGCATCTCTTTACTCCAGACGGCAAGCTGCGCTCATTCGTCAACGTCTACCTGAACGACGACGATATCCGCTATCTGGTCTCCAAACAGGAGACCACGGTCAACGACACGGACGAGCTGACGATCATTCCATCTATCGCGGGTGGAAGGAAGTAAATTTTGCTTCGCGATGAGATTTAACGCGTTTCAATGGACGAAGGAAGACGAAGATGCCGACTGCAATTGAAGAAGCCGTACTACCCAAGCTCTCCAACGATGAGGTCGCCCGCTACTCCCGCCACCTGATTCTGCCCGAGGTCGGCATGGAGGGCCAACAAAAGCTGAAAGCGGCCAAGGTATTGTGCGTCGGCACTGGGGGTCTTGGCGCTCCACTTGCGATGTATCTCGCAGCCGCGGGAGTTGGTACGATCGGCCTCGTCGACTTCGATACGGTTGACGCCAGCAATCTGCAACGCCAGATCATTCACTCCACTGCGACTGTCGGCAAGCTCAAAGTCGATTCGGCAGAGTTGATGCTCAAGGGCTTGAATCCATATCTCAACGTCATCAAGCACAACACGATGCTCACCAGTGCCAACGCGCTTGAGATTTTGAAAGATTACGACATCATCGCCGACGGCACTGACAACTTTCAGACGCGGTACCTCGTCAACGACGCCTGCGTACTGCTGGGCAAACCGAACGCCTACGGCTCTATCTTTCGCTTTGAAGGCCAGGCTAGCGTCTTCGGCACAAAAGAAGGACCCTGCTACCGCTGTCTCTACCCAGAGCCGCCACCGCCCGGACTCGTTCCCTCCTGCGCTGAGGGCGGTGTGCTTGGAATTCTTCCAGGCCTCGTCGGGGTCATTCAGGCAACCGAGACGATCAAGCTGATCCTGGGTATCGGCGAGCCTCTGATCGGACGGCTGCTGCTCGTCGACGCCTTGGGAATGAGCTTCCGCACGCTCAAACTGCGCAAGAATCCCGAGTGTCCAGTCTGCGGACCCAACCCCACTGTCACCGAGTTGATCGACTACAACCAGTTCTGCGGTATTGCGCCGCCGAGCGAAGTCGGCCCACTTGAGGTTGCACGCGACAAGGCTGTCGCCGGACATCCCGTCGTCGACGGCATCCCGCAGATCACCGTCGAGGAGTTGAAGCGCAAGCTCGACGCGAAGGAAGATATCTTCGTCCTGGATGTGCGGGAGCCCCACGAATACCAGATCGCCAACCTCGGCGCTCCTCAGATTCCGGTAGGTTCGGTCGAGAGCCGTCTCGGCGAGCTTGCAGGCCGCAAGAATGATGAGATCATCATTCACTGCCGCTCCGGCGCACGCAGCCAGAAGGCCGCACTTATCCTGAAGAATGCCGGATTCACCAACGTGTCGAATCTGACCGGCGGCATTCTCGCGTGGGCCGACAAGATTGACCCCTCCATGCCGAAGTACTAGTTGCAGAATGCAAAGAGCGGCGAGCCATACGGTTCGCCGCTTTTCTGTCTCCCGACTTTGTTATTTGTGCGGTGGCTTCAGCGCGGGGCGCAAAACATTAAGCGATCCATCCAGGTTCTGTGGCGGCTGAAGGCCCAGTATCTCCGCAATAAACGGATAAATATTCACATTTTCAAACGGCTTCAACTGAACGCCGGCGCGAATATCAGGCCCGCCAGCAAAGAAGATCGCTTTCATCTCCGGCATCCTTCGCGCATCGAAGCCGTGTGCGCCGCGATGCTTGTCGGCACTGGAGGTCTCGGAGGAAGAAGTCTGCGCGCGCAACGTAAACGGGCCGTTTGGCACAATCACTGGGTCCCCCTCGCGAGGATTGGAATCAAAGTGGAGGTAGCGCGGGACTTCAGCCCGGCGATAGATCTTGAACCGAGGATCCGGGTGGGCCAGAAACTCCTCGTATGTCTCCTGCACATCGGCATCGGGCTTTGCATAAAGCAGCGAACCCTCGGTGTGAAACTGGCTGAGGTCAGCATAGTCAGACAGCGTCACCGGATTCCCTTGTACTGCCACCATGCCGTGATCCGCTACGACGACGAGATCGACAGGAAGGTGTAACGCGGCAACCTTCGTCTGCAGATCGCCCACCATCGTATCCACATGATGAACCGCAGCACGAACCTCCTCTGAATCCGGACCATAGTTGTGTCCCGCGTGATCGACGTTCGCGTAATACAGCGTAATGAAGTGCGGACGAAGTTCGGGCGGAAGCTTCAACCAATCGACAACCTGCTCGACACGCTTCTCATCATCCAGCTTGTCGTCGAAATGCAGGTAGTAGGAAGGCCGCTTTCCTTGAATCTCTGCTTCGGAGCCCGGCCAGAAGAGACACGCCGACCGCATTCCCTGCTCTTCGGCAAGCACCCAGAGCGGCGTACCGTCGTACCAGCTTCCGTCGCTGTTCGACTGTGGCTTCGTGTAGACATAAGTCTGTTCCCGCACGGGGTCCCAGAAACTATTGGCGATGATTCCGTGATGCTCCGGATAGAGCCCAGTGACGATGCTGATGTGATTGGGAAAAGTCAACGAAGGATACGACGGTAGCATGCCCTCAGGTGCACTTGCGCCTTTGATTCCAAGCTGCAGAAGATGCGGTGCGCCATATCTTCGTGCATAGTCCCAGCGAAATCCATCGAGCGAGATGAGGATGACGTAGTGCTTCGCCTGCTGCGCCACGGTATTCGGCGGATTCGGCACAGCAACGACTGGAGTTGGATCCTGCGCAAATGCAAAGCCTGCGGATAGGAAAACAGAAAGCAGGCAACATCGAACAACAGCAAGGGAGCACCGAACCTGCATTCTGCTTATTCCGCCTTATCTTCAATTTCAAGCATCTGCAGACAGAGCGGCCGCTCCAGCATACAGTCCATCCGCGCAACAGAGACCAGCGCCCGTTCGATCGTCGAGGTCAGGCACGGCTCGGTGGTCACAACAAACGGCAGCCGATGTTTCGGATAGCCCGGCCTTTGCAGCAGCGAGTCGATATTGGCACCCACTTTGGAAAGCGCTCCAGAGATTGCAAAGACAATGCCCGGTTTGTCGTCCACAACAAAACGCAGATAGTGCGGCGCCAGAAAATCACCAGTCACCTCGCGCTTTCTGATTGGCAACTCAACCGTCCTGCAACCTTGCGCTACAGCGAGAAGATCAGAGACAACAGCGACTGCTGTAGGCTCGCCTCCCGCGCCGTGACCAGAGAAAACCACATCGCCGCCAAATCGTCCGCTCACGACAACCATGTTCTGCGTGCCATGCGACCACGCCATAGGAGATGCAAGCGGCACCAGCATCGGCGCCACCCGCGCATGCATTCGCTTGCCATCGAGTTCAGCGCGAGAGACCTGGCGAATCGTGCAGTTCAACTCCTTCGCATACGTGAAATCAATGGCTTCAACCGTCGAGATGGTCTGTGTCGCCACCGCGTCGGGATCAAGCTCCGCATGCATAGCGATGCGTGACAGAATGCAGAGCTTCGCGCGCGCATCCAGGCCATCGACATCGGCTGACGGGTCCGACTCTGCATAGCCGAGCTGCTGTGCATCGGCAAGCACAGTTGCGTAGTCTGCACCGGCTTCCATGCGGCTCAGAATATAGTTGCAGGTACCGTTCACAATTCCGCTCAGCTTCTTCACCTGATCGCCGCCGAGCCCTTGCAGCATCCCCGGAATCACCGGAACGCCGCCCGCCACAGCCGCTCCGTGTACCAGATGTACTTTATTCTGCACCGCGAGCTTCGCGAGACCCGGACCACGATAAGCAATAAGCTGCTTGTTCGCCGTGACCACCGACTTCCCTGCCATCAGAGCCTTGCGAATCCAGCCTTCAACGGGATGCAGTCCACCCATCAGTTCGACAACAATATCGACATCGGAACGTAGAATGACGTCGATGTTGTCGGTCCATACGACGGACGGTGCAACGGCCCTTCCCGCCTCAGAGCTGCGTTTTCGTTCGACATTGCGATTGAAGATATGTGTCAGCTCAACGCCGGGAAACTTCGACGCAGCGAGCACCCGTGCAACCGAGCTGCCTACAGTTCCAAATCCGAGCAGCGCGACTTTGACCTTTGAATCTTTCTTTTTCTTATTGTCTGCAGTGAGTTTTTTCTTCGTTGCCATATTTTCAGTAGTCGATTCTGCCGGCCAGAGTGCGCCATGCATCAAAACTTGAAATTGCCTTCTCCCACAGCAGATTTACAGCAGGAATGCTCCTCTGATCGATCGGGCGCCTCATCTCCTCATAAAGAAACGCATCATCGAATCCCGCTGCGGCCGCATCCGCCGCGCGGCCGCCATAGAAAATCGCATCACATCGAGCCCAATAGATTGCAGCAAGACACATCGGACAGGGCTCACAACTGCTATAAATCTCGCAGCCATGCAGTTGAAATGTTTTAAGCGCTGCGCACGCATTGCGTATCGCTACAATCTCGCCGTGCGCCGTCGGATCGTTCGTCGCGGTAACAAGATTCGTGCCACTGGCAACGATCTCTCCTCCGCGCACAATCACCGCGCCGAACGGGCCGCCGCGGCCGGACGTAACGTTCTCCGTCGCCAGCGCGATAGCCTTTTCCATAAAAACCGGGTTGCCTTGCATTCGGCTCAGTATCCTTATTGCACGCTTTGCGCGTCGAGAGTCACGGGATAATCAAATTATGGCAGAAAACCATCAAATTACCTATAAATTGACCATTTTTCGGTTTGTGTACACTGACTGTACACCAGAATATAACCCGACTATGGAAAATCTTCTGAAGTCCGCCTACGGAACAGTTCGACCTTACACGCGGCACGTCAATGGATGTACGCATGAACAAGATGATAATTCATGCCGCTGCCCGAAATGGCTTTATGTGTTCGTGCAAGAGACGAAGCAGAAGCGTCGATACACTCTCAACACTCCGTCTTGGGCTGAGGCTCTGCGTGAGGCCAATGATGCTCTGCGAGGACTGGCCCCTGAGATCGCGGCCTCGAGAGCGAAGATGCAGAACGCCAGTGCTCCGATGACAGTTCGTGAGGCTATGCATCTTTGGGTGACTCGCTGTGAGAATAAGCTCGGCAAGGATTCGACTACCATCGGGCAGTATCGACACATGGAGGATCGGGTTTCAAAGTGGGCGCAAGAGCAGGGCATCATGTATGCGAGAGACGTCGCCAGCTCTCAGCTCGAAACTTGGTACGCGTCGGAGGAATGGACTCCCCCTCGACTCTCTCCTACGACCAGGAAGCAGCAGTGGGCGGTCCTGCGAGTAATGTTTGCACACATGGTGAAGATGGGAGCGATCGCGGAGTCACCCGCTGCCCCGATCGAGGCAGCGAATATCACCTCTGATCATGTGCAGGGACCCTACAGCGATGACCAAGTGAAAGCGATACTCGCGCATGTCGAGTATGTGCCTAATACTGTTACAAACAAGGCAGCTTATATGATCCGGGTCCGCGCCTTTATCCGGCTCTTGCTGGATTCCGCCTGTGATGTGTCAGACGCACTCCAGTTCTATCCGAATCAGCTAGAGAAAATGCGGATAGCGAAGCGAGATGTGTGGGTGTACAGATACAAGCGGCAGAAGACGAAGCAAACTGCTGTCATCCCAATCACCGCTGATCTGGCGAAGATGCTGCTGCATCTTCCGCTTGAGCCAGGTGTGTCAAAGGAGGCACCTTTCAGGATTAAGGGCATCAGCCTTAAAGCAGCGCAAAACCGTTGGTCTCGTCGCGTCCAATACGTCATCTCTGCGGCCGAGGTAACACATGTCGATCTACCGGACGGCAGAAAGAAACCTGCGAACGTAAAGCAGCTTAGGCACACCGCCGCCGTACGCTGGCTGCGCAACGGTCAGCGGGTCGAGGAGGTCGCTAAGATGCTAGGTCATACAGACGCCGAGATGGTTAGGCGACGCTACGCTCCCTGGGTGCGAGATATGGACGTGGCGCACGTTTCGCGGGTCGTCTCGCAATGGAAGTGACACTCCGCGCCCTAGTACCCTAAAACGCCCCGGCCTAGTATAGGAGTTTAGTCACTACACTCTAGAAATCGACCATCTTTACGTCATCAACTAAAAATGACAGCACCTAGTCCCTGACTCGGGACCAGCGTCACAGATTCGAATCCTGTAGCCCCGATCAGCATCTCTGCGAAATTGCCGAGAAATGGGATGAGTTGTTCATGACCTTTGGTCACAACGACGGATGAAAATGGGGTTAGGCTGTTGTGGTCGTGCCCGCACGAGGTCGTGACCTGCATTGGCGTCTCGAACCCGCTGATGAGTTTGACCCTGGATGCGTTCAGGAACAACGGACTGTAGCCTTCCTCACGGAAGAGCACGCGAGGGAGACTCTCGCACTCTGCATCCTTGCGAGCACGGCAGAGGAGGCAAGGATGGAAGTGCTCTATGAGAGGTGTTGCGGTATCGATGTACACAAGTCGTCGGTTGCGGTGTGTATTCTGCTCGATCAAGGGCGTAAGCCCCAGAAGCATCTTCGCCGCTTTGGTTGCACGACGCGAGACCTGCGTGAGCTCGCTGAGTGGCTCAGAAGCTTTGACGTTCGACATGTCGCCATGGAGTCGACAGGCGTCTATTGGAAGCCTGTCTGGAACGTGTTGGAAGAGCACTTCCATATGGTGCTTGCCAACGCGCAGCACATCAAGGCGGTTCCAGGCCGTAAGACCGACATGAGGGACTGTCAGTGGATCGCCGAGTTGCTCCGACATGGTCTGCTGCGTGGCAGCTATGTTCCGTCTCCGGTGATCCGCGACCTGCGGGATCTAACGCGAACCCGGGCCACGCTCTCGCAGGAGCAGTCGGGCATCAGCAGCCGCATCCAGAAGCTGCTGGAGAGCGCCAACATCAAGCTTGCCAGCACCGTGACCCACACCATGGGCAAGAGCGGGCGAGCGATGCTGGACGCGATTGTCAGTGGCGAGGACAGTCCAGAGCGACTGGCCGGTCTCGCCCTGGGTAAGCTGCGCAGCAAGATCCCGCAGCTCCAGCTCGCGCTGGACGGTCGCATTCGCGATCACCACCGGTTCCTGTTGGATAGCCTGCTCCGCCAGTATCGCTTCCTCGAAGCGGAGATCCAGTCGCTTGACGCCCGGCTGGAGCAGCTCGGCGAGCAACACCAGCAACTGGCTGACGCGGTGGCCCGCTGGATGACGGTGCCCGGTGTCGAGCGGGTGGCAGCCTGGAGTCTGGTTGCCGAGATCGGATCGGACATGGCAGCTTTCCCGAGCGCGTCACACCTGGCAAGCTGGGCAGGGCTATGTCCCGGCAACCATGAGAGCGCAGGCAAACGGCTCAGCGGCAAGAGCCGCAAGGGCAGTCCATGGTTGCGCCGCATGGCCTGTCAGTCCGCGTGGGCAGCGGTAAGGACGAAGAACTGTTACCTTTCCGCTCAGTTCAAACGACTGGCCGCGCGACGAGGCAGTAAGAGGGCCCTTATCGCTGTGGCCCACAGCTTGTTGGTCATCGGCTACCACCTTCAGAGTAAAGGCTGCGTCTATCAGGAACTCGGCGGCGACTACTTCGATCAACTTCACGCGGAAAGGCTCAAGCGACATCTGGTGAAGAGGCTAGAGAGCCTTGGCGTCAGTGTCACGCTGCAACCACAAGCTCGGTAGGTAGGCATTTTCGAGGGAGCAGGTCCTTCGAATTGGAGAGACTATGCCCATGAAAAAACCAACGCAGCACTTCATCGCGGAAGTTCCACGCAGCATCACCAAGGTTGGGCTGACGATCGGGATCGATCTTGGGGATGTCTGGAGCCATTACTGCACGCTCAACGAAGATGGAGAAGTAGTGGGCCGGGGCCGGTTTCGTACCAGCCCATCGGGAGTCGAGAAGTGGTTTACCGATTTGCCTCCGGTGCGGATCGCGATGGAAGCGGGCACGCACTCGATCTGGATCAGCGAGCAGCTTCAGGAACTGGGTCACGAGGTGATCGTAGCGAACGTGCGCGAACTGCGTGCGATCTCGCACAGCGATCGGAAGAGCGATCAGGTGGATGCGGAGAAGCTGGCTCGATACGCGCGGCTCGATCCGAAGATCCTGCGTCCGATCGCCCATCGTACGGTCGCTCAGCAGGAAGCACTAACGTTGATCCGCGCCCGCAACCTGATCGTTCGTCTGCGGACAGCGGCGGTGAACGCGGTGCGCGGGTTGGCTAAGCCATGCGGTTACCGGCTTCCGGCCTCGTCTACCTTGTGCTTCGCCAAGCGGAGTTTGGCCGTGCTTCCGCCTGGTCTTGTTCAGGCGCTGGGCCCGGTGCTCCAACAGATCGCCACGATGACGGTGAAGATTAAGCAGTACGACAGCGCGATCAAGAGTCTCACGGAGACAGACTATCCAGAGACACAAGCTCTGATTAAAGTCTGCGGCGTCGGTCAACTCACGGCGTTGACGTACGTTCTGACGCTGGGCAGCAAGGAACGCTTCCAGCGAAGTCGCGATGTCGGCTGCTACCTCGGCCTGCGGCCAAAACGCAGCCAGTCCGGGGATCGAGACCCGCAGCTCGGCATCACCAAGGCCGGCAACATCTACTTACGTACTCTGCTGGTCGAGTGTGCCAACCATGTGCTCGGCCCGCATGGGAGAGATTCGACCTTGCGACAGTGGGGTCTGCACCTGGCCTCGCGTGGAGGCAAGCAGTCCCGCAATCGGGCCATCGTCGCCGTTGCTCGCAAGCTGGCAGTACTGCTTCATCGCATCTGGATCACGCAAGAACCATACATCCCGTTCTACGCAGTAGCTGCCTGAGGATCGAAATCATGTTCACCGTTGCTAAACCCCGCGTCCCGGTGACTGCGTGTCGGGTTGGGCCTTCACAAGGCCGGCCGAAAACTGGCAGCATCGACTTCTCCTTCTGACCCCAACCCGTCACAGAGCCACGAACGGCTCACTCAAAGTGCGAATAGAAACACGGTGGAGAGGCAACCACGCGGAACAACCACAACGAACAACAACAAAGACACAGACGCTATGAAGGAAAAGACCAAAAAACACTTGACTCCAGTGACCTGCTCATAGAAACCCGACTTTCGGGGAACTTGGTTCTTAGCTGAGACCGCAAAAGCGATCAGAAAACAGAAGCCGAGTGGCGACGAGCACGTCATCGGCAATTCACCCTTCGACGCCAGATTAGTGCCGACAAGTCGGTTTACCGGAAGTGATCGGCAACCATGGGAATGCTCAGTTCCGGGAAACCCCGGCGGTCTCAACCGGTCAGTGCAACACTGGCTTGGAGTTTACTGGCCGGAGTTTGAAAGCCCAAGGTTTTTCGCGGGCGTTGATTCAGGCGCGAGGCTACTTTGTCGAGATCGGCTTGGGAGTAGCCGGACAAGTCGGTTTTTCTGGGGAAGTACTGTCGTAGCAGGCCGTTGGTATTTTCGTTGGTGCCTCGCTGCCAGGGGCTCTGTGGATCGCAGAAGTAGACGTTCACGTTCGTAGCCACCGTGAAGCTCTTGTGTTTGGCCATCTCCAGCCCTCGGTCCCAGGTCAAGGAGCGTCTCAGGGACGCGGGGAGTTTACGAACCTGCCGGGTCAACGCGTCGACAACGGTCGCTGTGTCCTTGCTGGGCACTTTGACCAGGATGGTGAAACGCGAATGTCGTTCCACCAGGGTTGCGATGTGACTGTTGCTGGTGCCGCTGAGCAGATCTCCCTCCCAATGACCAGGAATGGCACGATCTTCAATCTCTGCGGGCCTTTCGCTGATGGAGATGGCATCGACGATCTGACCTCGGGACTGTCCACCAGCTTGAGCGTGCCGTGAGCGGCGATAAGCCGCTTCGACCGCAGGTGCTGGATCAGCTCCTTTTTCAGCACTCCTCGAGCCTGGATGAATAAGCTGCGGTAAATCGTCTCGTGGGACACGCGCATGCTCTCGTTGCTGGAATACCGTTTCTTCAACCAACCGGAAATCTGCTCCGGCGACCAGTCCAGGATGAGTTTACTGGCAACGATCCTCCGCAGCTTCCTATGCCTGGCAAGCAGGCAGGCCTTGGGCCGCTGAGCCGACTTCCAGGCCCGATGATCGGCTTCGTTAGCTCGGTAGAGCGAACGCCCACCGTGACGTACCACCTCCCGGCTCACCGTCGAAGCCGCCCGTTGCAAGCCCCGGGCTATCTCTCGAATCGAACAACCGGAAGCTATCCCTCGTGAGATGTCTTCCCGCTCAGCCAGCGTGAGTGTTCGCTGCGAACGGCGACGAACTGCCGGAGCGATCCCGCCGTGCTGCGACAACAGAAACTGAATCGAACCATGGTCCTTGCCAAAAGCACGACCAATCTCATGCAACGACTCTCCCGCCTTCCAACGGTCCCAGATCTCAGCCTTCTGCTCCGCAGAAAGACCATACCGTCTGCCTTGTCTCATAAACACCACCTCATATCAGATGGTGTTGCAGCGACCGGTTGAGACCGCCCCGACTTTTAGGAACTCGCGATCTCGAATCATCTAAGGAATGAAACGGAATCAAAGTCGCGCTAAGAGTTAGGGATGTGGTGCGGCGGGGTGGACGTCGAGCATAGTTTGTTCTCCGGACGAAGTTCAGTGCAGTGGGAAAAGTTCCTTTTGCTTGAATTCCTAGTGTTGCGAGGGTGACAACGAATCCTCTTCTGCGTGGCGTATTTTCTCGATATCGCGCTGACCCTTGAGGAAAGCTGTCGCACCTCCATGCATTTCGTCGAGGTAGGCCAAATACTCTGCCCTTCTGACTCGTTCTTCGATGAGGAGGCCGAGATATTCGTTAAGTTGAACAGGTGTGGCCGCTGCAAAATCAAATGCGCCCTCGGGATAAATCGTCTGAAATCTTTGCTCGAAGGCGACACGTTTCCGCGTCGCCTCCTGAGCAAGTTCTTTCAAAGCCTCTGATTTCACGACGCCCACTTCGGCATCGCTGACGATATTGATTTCGTCTTCAGTCAGTAACTGGACGAGACCGCTCGCCTTGGCAGCGGAGAAGTTTCCCAGCCTGATGGTGTTTGTAGGAGGCGTGGGCCGGTAGATCGGAGAGATAAGCTGCTGGTGATGTGACAGTGCCGCCTGCAGCTGTTGGATGCGGGTGTTCAGATCTTCGATTCGTTGCCGGTTGACGAGTCTGAGCTCATCCACATCGTGAAGGTAAAGGCTGGCGTCAGCGCGGATGCCCTGTCGCACGTCGCGTAGTTGATGCTGATGATGGAAGTATTCGACGGTTTGCTCGAGGCCTACGGCGATGAGGAGGCCGATGACGATGGTGGCAATGTGGATGAAGAAATCGCGCCAGGTGCTGGCGGCGTGGTGGGCGGGATGGACGTCGAGCATCGGAGCTTGCTCCTTCGGATTCTCCCAGCTCTCCGGAGGCTGGATTGGAATTGGCGGCTGCTCTGCGTCCGCAAGCGCAGGGGAAGACAGCTCTGCCGGATTGGGCGGGGTCGCTGACATAGCTTTTCGTTGGCCTTGTCGAGGCTAGAGTATCAGCGATGCGTGAGAGCGACCAGGAGTTCGGCGGCCAATTGCCTGAAACGGGGTTATCGGAAACTTCACCGAACTTGCCGGAAATGCGGGTGGTCTCAATGGGTCGACGCAACACTCAGCTCAGACCACATTCAATGAAAACAAAAGCTAAAAGCGCAGGCTAGGGATAGGTCGGCCGGAACTTTACCCTGGCTAGGTTTTTGCCACATCAGCCAAACAGATCGATCCTTCAGGGTAAGCATTTGTGGATCAGGTGATTAGATAGTGTTGCATCGACCGGTTGAGCCGGCACGACTTTCTGGAAGGTTCGGAGTCAACTTCCGATTAGCCGGTTATTCGGCCAGTTGAAATCTCCAACCCGTGGCACTTTCCTCGAAGCAGGTCTTTCTCGTCAAAACGGATTACTTCCGGTTGGCGCGTTAATCGAGCTCAATCCCAGAGATCGTTCGCGGAGAACAAGTGAGGATCTATTCGGGCTTGCCTAGGGAATGATCCTGTTATCGCGAGTCCGGCTGAGCCTGTCGCATAGGGCAAACGAGGATTCTCCTTTGTGCTTGCTCCGGCTGCTGCTGGCACTGTGCTCGATTTGGACGACGTTTTTCATCGGTTGATTCGCTTTTGTTTTTTCCTTCTCAGAAAGGTTTTTGCTTTTTCTCAAGCTGCTATTCGCTGCCTGACAGTGGCTTCCGCTTTAGTACCTATGGCCCAGATAAAACCCAGGAGTTCGCGGCCCACCGCGGTGACGATCTTTCTCTTGTCTTTGCCCGTGGCCGCCAGTCTCGCGTACCGTTTATGCAGTCGGTGTTGTGCCTTCCACGCAATCTCTTTAGCCTCTTCCGATGCGCTCTGCTGGCGTTTTCGCAACCCGGCCCAGATGGCAGGAGGACGATGGTAACTCCATGCTGCTTCGACGACGATCCGTCTCAGATGAGCGTTTCCCGTCTTCGTAATGCTGCCTCGTCGAGTCCGCTTGCCACTGGAGTTCTCGCTTGGCACAGCGCCGCAATAACCCATCAGCTCTCGAGCACCCGCAAAGCGAGACACCTGGCCTAACTCAGCCGCGATCGTCACCGCCGAAATGTGCGCGATGCCGCGCAATGCCTGCAGATCCGTAATAACTTCCTGCAATACGGGCGATGCCAGCTTCACCGCCTCGACGATGGCCTGCTCAAGTCGCAGAACCCGCTCTCGCATATGCTCCACTTCATGCAGATAGTCCAGCCGCGTGGACTCTTGAGCCACCTGTGCAAAGCGTATCTGCGAGACCCAGATCAGATGGAGATGGGTCCAGGCTCTAACTCCAGACGGGGGACGGTGACCCGAGCGCAGTAGAAACTTGCCCAGCCGGTGGCGAGCTCGCAACTGATCCTGCTTCGCCGCCTCACGCGCACGCACCAGATCGCGTAACGCCTCAGAGCCCTCGTCCGGAACCCAGACCGCCGTCAGATCGCCGGATCGGTAGCTTCGCGCCAGCTTCTCAGCATCGCGCCGATCGGTCTTCACCCGGTCGCCGGCCTTCACCGGGACCAGTGACGGGGCGATCACCTCGCACTGCACACCGAGTTCAGCCAACTGCCAGTACAGTACATAGCCAGTCGGCCCAGCTTCATAGCAGACCCGCAACCTCTCTACCGGGCCAAGCTTCTTCAACAGCTTGCGTACCGACTCCATCCGGTTCGGAATCGTTCCAAGACTTCGTACCTCGCCATCCGGTTCGGCTATCGCTGCAGCAATCGTTTCGGCATGGACATCCATGCCCAGAAATCGTAACTTCTCCTTCATGACCGGCTCCTTCCGCTTGTGGCTCTGAACTGTGGTTCCAGGCGAACTCACAGCTTAACCCACGGTCAGCGCATCGCGCCGGTCACTCCATACTCACTGAAGTCGTCAGTTGATAGCGAAAACTTCCGGTTTGCCCGTGATCCGGCAGCAACTCAATTCGGAGCCCGCTAGAGTCAAGGGCGGGCTAGATTTACAGAATTACCTGTTCGGATTTAGGCAGGTCACTGGCAGCCATGTCACATTCCGAAGCCCTATCCCGTCCCACAATCGGAGACTAGTCTCACAATTGGAGACTAGAGGAGCGAAAATCCATGAAACGAACCTTCGCTATGATTCTCGTCGCCCTGGCTGGAGCCGCACTGTTCGCGGGGCTTGTTCATGCCGTGCTGGTGGCCGCGCATGTTTCCGAGCCAGCCGCCACCACGGTTTACGGTCTGACCCCCCGGCGACTCTGGGCCACCACGGCCGATGTGCTGGCGCTGGCCGGCGTGGTCATCGGTGGGCTGGCTCTGGCCCGCCCTGCCAGTCGATTCGGCACCGCCTCCGGGCGACTCGGAGCCATCGTGGCCCTGGTAGCAGGGCTACTGGCCGTGGTCAATGGCGGGCTGAATGTGGCTATTGCCAACGGTGGTCCCGGCACCGGCAATGGAGTAGTCGGTGGCGCCGCGGCGTTTGTGCTGGGGTTGATCGCCCTGGCCCTCAGCGGGCTGGCTCTGGCCCGCTGCCGCCGCACCGCCTCAGAGCCGGGGCGAATGACGTGAGTTCCACGAGCGCAACGTCGAATCCGGCCGCGAGCTTCGAGCCGTACCGCCGGCGCCTGCTTGGTCTTGCATACCGCATGCTCGGGTCGATGGCTGACGCCGAGGACGCGGTGCAGGAGACATACTTGCGCTGGCATGGGGCCGACCGCGACAGAGTGTTGGACCCAAGGGCATTTCTCATGACCACGACGACGCGGGTTTGTCTCGACATGCTGACCTCGGCGCGCGCGCGGCACGAGGAGTATGTCGGTCCATGGCTGCCAGAGCCGGTGTTGGACACGGCAGCCCTCGCGCCAGACACTCGTACGGAGCTAGCCGAGGATCTGTCTGTCGCGCTGCTCCTGACGCTCGACCGGCTGTCGCCACTTGAGCGGGCTGCCTTCCTGCTGCACGATGTGTTCGATTTTTCTTTCACCGAAGTGGCCACCACACTGGAGAGGAGCGAGCCCGCGTGCCGGAAGCTTGCCACGCGCGCACGCGCTCACGTGTGCGCGTTACGGCCACGCGGCGCGACCGCTCCGCCGGTACGTTCGGACGGGATCGATGCGAAACATGCGCAGCTCATGTCCGCATTCGCTGCGGCAACCCAATCGGGAGATCTCAATGCACTGACACAGCTGCTCGCGAGCGACGTACGCGTTGTGACGGACGGCGGCGGCAAGGTGAGAGCGGCGCTGAAAGTGGTCGAGGGCGCCGATGAGGCGGCGAAGTTCCTGGTGGGCGTCGCTACGCGCAAACGCCCGGATGCGTGGTGGCGCGACGACTTCAGGCCGCGCTTTGCGATCATCAACGGCTTGCCGGGCATCATCGTGGAGGGATCCGAGGGAGCAGTGCAGACTGCGGCGTTCGAGATTGAGGGAGGCGTGATTCGAGCGCTGTACGTGGTGCGCAATCCAGGCAAGTTACGGCATTTAGCGGTGCGACACGAGAGCGGTCCCGAATGAACGACCATCCGTTGATTCAAGCTGCGGCAATGTGCCGCGCGAGCGACATCCCGCAGGATGAAGCGGCGCCGCCACTGATGGGGCTTATCGCCTCAACGTCGATCTTCGGAGCGTTCTCGATCCGGTCACTTCTGCCTCACATTATGTAACGTATTCAGGTACGTAGAGGGGGTCGATTTCTGGAGTCCGCACCCGATTTACCTATACTAGGTCGGGGGATTTTTGGGATATTTGGGTGCGGAGTGTCACATAAGTCCCAGTCAAACTTGCAAAAAGGGATGTTTTCGGCCTGACGCATGTAAAAATGGAAGCAGAAAACGAATGGCATTTTGACGTTTTTTAAACTATTTTAGAGGGGCGAAAACAGGCATCCAAGGGGCTCCGGTTAAGGGTGGGAATCGTGGATTCGATAGGGGTGGTTGGGTGCGGAATTCTGCAAGAGGACCTGAGTAGGCTGAGACTGAGTGGGAAATAGGGGAAACGAGGGGGAGTCGGGGGTCCCGGGCGCGCGCGTGTGAGGG
The DNA here is from genome assembly GCA_963815485.1 of uncultured Acidobacteriaceae bacterium. Lineage (GTDB taxonomy): Bacteria > Acidobacteriota > Terriglobia > Terriglobales > Acidobacteriaceae > Edaphobacter. The sequence continues at coordinate 860,145 of CAWFGQ010000001.1, forward strand.
GATTTTTATGTGTGGCGCGGAGAGGGACCAGGTGTGAATGACACTAACCGGCGCCAGGCAGGCCAACTCACCCGCGAAGCGAGGCGCTCTTGACCGTCCCCTCCAGCTGGTCCACTGGTGCGTCAAAGCGACGCTCATCTACCTGAAGCGTTGACTCCTTGACCTGACGGACCTGTTCAACAATCCGCTCGTAGTGCGCACGCAGATCGGTATCGCTGTGAGATTGCTTCTCGACGATCGCCCGGATCCGGTTGTACTCGCGCGAATAGGGAGCAACATCGGCGAGGATGCTCAACTTGGTGATGTCGGGATAGTCTTCAGGATCGAGGCCTTTGAGCTCGGGATGGATGGCAGCGTAGCCGGCTCCAGGCAGGCGAGCGTAGCCCTCGTCGATCTTGGTGTAGGGACCACCACCCTTCTTGAAGTTCGTGTAGTAGTCTTCGCCGGGGATCGGCTCGGCATCGCGTTGGCAATTTCATTGATCTGTGGCGTGAATCCCTCGTGCTGATTGAAACGACGCAGCGGCTCGGAGTAGCCAGTCAGTCCGTTCTCGGTCCAGGAGAGACGAACATGCCCGCGCCCAGATTCCGCTCATAGTACTGGCGGCTCAATGAGTCCATCTGCCGAGAACCCTGGAGATAAACGTCCTTGCCCTTGTTCTGATCGGGATACGGATTGACTTCCTTCTTGGCGAGTACCAGAGGGAGAGTCTCTTCCTTTGGACTTGACATATCTCAGATATATAAAAATGCTCGAAATCCCTCTTATGAAGCGCGCCGCCCTCTATCTTCGCGTCTCCACCCTCGACCAGCACCCTGAGACTCAACTCTATGACCTCCGTCAGATGGCCGCTCAGCGTGACTATCAGATCGTTGAGGAGTATACCGACAGGATCAGCGGAGCCAAAGCAAAGCGTCCTGGACTCGATGCCATGATGCACGATGCCCGCCGTGGCCGGTTCGATGTCGTCCTGGTCTGGGCTTCGGACCGAATTGCCCGGTCGGTGAAGCACTTCCTCGATGTGCTCGATGAACTCAACCGGCTCAACATCGAGTTCATCAGCTTCCGCGAACAGATCGACACGGGAGGGCCGTTAGGCCGTGCTGTTGTCGTCATCATCGGAGCTATCGCCGAACTTGAACGCAACCTGATCATCGAGCGGGTGAGAGCCGGAATGCGCCGCGCCAAACTTGAGGGCCGGCACATCGGAAGAAAGCCGCTTGTTCTCGATCGAAATGCCATCCTGCGCGACCGTCAGCGTGGACAGAGCCTCAGTCAGCTGGCGAAGGGCCACCTTGTCTCCCGCGCCACCATCCACCGCGTGCTCAAGGAGCACGCCTCAACCATCCTGGAGAAGTCCGCATGAAAGAAACCACCCCCTGGATCCTGACGTACATGTTGCTCGTCGCTGCCTTCGCCTACATGATCGGCTGGGCCTCCGGCGAACTACTCAGCCGCTGCAAGAATGCAGAGAAACAACTCGCTGAGCTCCGCGATCAACCTCCACAAACCTGCTCCGGAATGCAGGAGCACCGGCGTCAGTTCAAAGAACTGCGCAGCGTCCTGAACGACGCCCACAAGCATATCCTCGCTGTTTCAAAAGCCCTCAAAATCCCCGCCCGCTAAACCACACAAAATCAATGGCCGGACCCACCCGATCCGGCCGTCCCAAAAGGTGTGGGTTACGAAACAACGGTAGATGGACATAGCCACCCGCCATCTATGGCACGGTCAGTTCATTTTCTCCAACAATCAGGATGCCCTATGAGTCAACATATGCGCGTTTCCCAGGACTAATCACAGAGAATATGTAGCTGCAAAAGGCCGCCCGGCAAAGCTCTAGTCAAGGCTGGACTACGCTTGGGGAAAGAAGCATAATGTCGTGGTCAAGAAAGGCTGGCGCGATAACACCGTTGAAACTCGCGTGCATGAGACGCGGATGGAACCCAGGCGCGACGGGCTCCGATCTGGTTGTTCGTTGGAATTGCAAACGGGAAAATGGGATTGGTTCGCAAGATTCAGAGCGTCAAGGAAATCTAGACGTGGAGGGAGAGAATCATGGAATATAACGTTAAGCGCATTTCGACAGCCGGGATCGCCGAGGCCATCGCGAAGGCGAACCTCTATCGCTCGCTCAACGAACCGGAAGAGGCAGAGTCGATCTGTCGCGATATCTTGACTATCGAACCGCAGCATCAGCTCGCATTGCGTTTACTTGGTCTCGCTCTTACAGATCAGTTCACAGGTGGTGTGTCCGATCATTGCCGGGAAACTGAGGAGATTTTCCGACAGCTGAAGGATCCGTACGAGCGGCTCTACTACACTGGGATACTGCACGAGCGACGCGCGAAGGCGCAGCTCAAGGCCGGGCAACTACCTCATTCACTGGCTGCGCTCTTCGATCAGGCTCTACACCTTTTCGCGGAGGCGGAGAAAATCCGTCCGGCAGGAAACGACGATGCCATCCTTCGCTGGAATCGTTGCGTGCGGCTGCTTCAAAATCCAGCCTATGATTGGGGTGAATTGGAACAAGAATTGGTTCCGTTCGACGCCCAGGAAACCCCGCCGAGATAGCAAACCTCCCCGATATTGGGGACTAAGATTGAATCAGAGGATGCGGAACAGCCGCTTCAGGGGATCGAAGTAACGATCCACCACGCGCTCTTTGAGGGGAATAATCGCGTTCTCGGTAATCGTTATCGACTCCGGGCACACCTGCCGGCAACAAGTAGTGATGTTGCAGTAACCGATGTTGTGCAGGTGCCTCAAATCGCTGACCCGGTCTTCGGTATCGAGCGGATGCATTTCGAGTGCAGCGGCATAGACGAGCAGACGGGGACCGATAAATTCGTCCTGCTTGTGGTGTTCTCGCAAGACGTGACACACGTCCTGGCAGAGAAAACACTCGATGCACTTACGAAACTCCTGTACGCGCTCGACGTCGGCCTGCTGGATGCGCCATGTGCCATCGGTCGCGTCGGGTGGGCGGGGCTTGAACTGCTTGATCGTCTTCTTGGCATGGAAATTCCACGAAACATCCGTGACCAGATCGCGTATGACCGGAAACGCATGCATCGGTTCCACGATGACCGGCATATTCAGGTCGATGGAACTTAGCCGGGTCATGCACATGAGCCTGGGTATGCCGTTGATTTCGGCAGAACACGATCCACATTTGCCGGCCTTGCAGTTCCATCTCACCGCCAGGTCGGGTGCTTGCTGCGCCTGGATGCGGTGCACCGCGTCCAGAACAACCATGCCCTCCTCTACGGGTGTTGTGTAATCCTGGAATGCGCCGCCCGCGGGGTCTCCGCGCCAGATGCGAAATGTCGCTGGTGTGGCCATCTTTTTCGTCTCCTGCTACTTCATCTCTTCAATCACTTTCTTCAACTCATCCGGCATCGGCGCGAGTGCGCGTTTCTCGACTTGCATCTCACCGTCTGCGCGTCGACTGACGACGATGTTGTACTTTCCCCACTCCGCGTCCTTGTTGGGGAAGTCTTCGCGGAACTGCGCGCCGCGGCTTTCTTTTCGCAGCAGCGCAGCACGGGTAATTGCTTCAGAAACGATCATCATGTTTCCGAGATCGATCGTCGTGTGCCAGCCGTTGTTGTACTCGCGATTGCCTGCCATGCCTGTTCGCTCTGTTCGCGCGCGTAATTGCCCGATCGCGTCGAGCGCCTGTTGCATTTCACTCTCGATTCGCACGATCCCGACGAGGTCCTGCATGGTTTCCTGCAGATCGTATTGAATCTGGTATGGGTTCTCGCCGGCAGGGCCACGGTCAAAGGGAGCGAGGGCCGCGGTTGCGGTGGTCTGAAGCTCCGCCTCGTCGATCGTTACTGGGCCGTTGGCACTGGCGAATTCCGCGGCAAAGCGCCCCGCGCGCCTTCCGAATACAACGAGATCAGAGAGGGAATTCCCGCCCAGCCGATTTGCGCCATGCAATCCTGCTGCCGCCTCCCCCGCGGCGAAAAGCCCGGGCACATTGGACATCTGCGAATCGCCATCTACTCGAATTCCACCCATCATGTAGTGAGTCGTTGGACCGACTTCCATCGGCTCTTTCGTGATGTCAAGATCAGCAAGCTGCTTGAATTGGTGGTACATGCTGGGAAGCTTGCGTTTGATATGCTCCTCTGATTTCGGCATGCGCTCCTTGATCCAGGAAATATCGAGGAAGACGCCGCCGTGCGGCGAGCCCCGGCCTGCCTTTACTTCGCGATTGATGCACCGCGCAACATGATCCCTGGTGAGCAGCTCAGGCGGACGGCGCGCATTCTTATCGCCCTGCGTATATCGCCAGCCTTCTTCTTCAGAATCCGCAGTCTGCTCTTTGTACAGATCAGGGATGTCGTCGAACATGAATCGGCGGCCTTCGCTGTTGCGCAAGACGCCGCCTTCGCCGCGGACACCTTCGGTTACGAGAATGCCGCTCACGCTGATCGGCCAGACCATGCCGGTGGGGTGGAACTGAACGAATTCCATGTCCTGTAGTTCTGCTCCGGCGCGATACGCCAATGCAAGGCCGTCGCCTGTATATTCCCAACTGTTGCTGGTGACCTTGAAGGCGCGCCCGACTCCGCCAGTGGCCAACACCACTGCCTTCGCCTCCCACAATTGGAAGCGGCCCTTCTCGCGGTCGTATCCGCAAGCTCCGGCGATTCGATTTCCATCGAGCAGCAGGCTGAGTACAGTGCACTCCATGTGGACTTGCATCCCAGTGTGGATGCCGTGATCCTGAAGTGTGCGTATCATCTCCAGCCCCGTGCGGTCGCCGACGTGGGCTAGGCGGGGGTATCGGTGTCCGCCAAAGTTTCGCTGCAGAATCTTGCCGTCAGTCGTGCGATCGAAAAGCGCGCCCCATGCCTCGAGTTCGCGGACGCACTCCGGCGCTTCTTTAGCGTGGAGTTCGGCCATGCGCCAGTTGTTGAGATACTGACCGCCGCGCATCGTATCGGCGAAATGGACCCGCCAGTTATCGCGATCATCGACATTGGCCAGTGCTGCCGCGATGCCTCCTTCAGCCATCACAGTGTGCGCTTTGCCGAGGAGCGATTTGCAGACCACTCCCACCTTTGCCCCTGTAGCTCCAGCTTCGATGGCCGCGCGCAGGCCTGCTCCGCCTGCTCCAATCACCAGTACGTCGTAGGAGAACCGCTGGAATTCCGGCATCTAGAGAATTCTCCAGTCATGCCAGATGCCCATCGAACAGAGACGGATGTAGATATCAGAAAAGGCAACCCAAAGAAGGCTCGCCCATGCCCACTTCTTATGCCCCGCATTCAGTCGGCTCACGAAGTTGTAGATCTTGTGTCGCACGGGGTGATCCGAGATCTGGTCGAATGTCCCTCCGATCAGATGCCGGAATGCATGACACCCGAACACATATCCGGCCAGAAGAACGACATTTACGACCAGAACAATGCTTCCAATCCCGATCCCAAATCCGTCCGGAAAGAAGAATGACCTCAACGCGTCATAGACCAGAAAGCCCCAGACAATGTACGAGAGCCTCAGAAAGTAGCGATGAAAATTCTGCATAATGAGCGGAAAGGTTCTTTCCCCCAGATAACTCTTCCGGGACTCGCTCACCGCGCACGCCGGAGGATCGGCCCAGAACGATTTGTAATACGCGCCGCGGTAGTAGTAGCACGTCACACGGAACAGGCCTGGAATCCAGAGAATGAATAGCGCCGGAGAAAAGGGCAGAAAGTTCGGATACCAACTCGGTTTCGCGCCAAACAAGGCGTGCGGGGAGCTACCGAAAAGTTCGGGTGAATAAAACGGGGAGATATATGGACCATAGGTGTAATGGCTGTTTTGAAATGCTGCCCAGTTGGCATAGACAAGAAACGCCCCAAATCCTATGAAGACTGCCGTCGGAGAAAGCCACCAGGCGTCGCGTCGCGATGTTTGGCCAAACTTGCCATTCTTCCAGACGATATCGGGAGCTGACATCAACCCTCCATGGCGGAGAGATTCGCAGACTGTGCCCTTCCCGCCCGATGGCATCGCATTCTATAGCAAGAACTCTGTCGTAAGCCAGCCACCATGTGAGTCAAGCGGAATCCGGACCGACAATCATGAGAGCCGCATCGCTACCTCTCGTTCAGGCTTGCCTGGAATTTGGACGCGAGAGGCAAAAACGCATCGCTCGTAGAGTTAGCTCCTTGGACTGGTTAGAGACTACCGTTGTTCCGAAAGATTCTGTGAATTACCACGGCGATGTTCAAACCTTGAAAATTACTCTATTCCTTATATGCGTTTACTAAGGCGGCCAGTGAGTCAACAAAGGTGAAGCGCACAATGCCCGCGGGCTTTCTGGCCGCCTCGATCTCTGCCAGCTTGCCCATCTTCCACCCCACTGGCGCCTTCGTTCCCGACGAAAGGAAGCCTACGGCTTCTAGGCCCGTTGTCGCGAGCTCGGGCAGTTGCTGGGCGCGGACCTCAACCTCGGCGAGCCTTGGGGACTGCTTCATCTGCCGCTCGACCGCCGGAACAGACGCAGCCATAGCCTCGAACCAACGCCTAAGAGCATCGCGATCCACAGTATCGGTCTTCGGTCTTTTCAGGAAGTCGCGCGTAAGCCGCTCGATCTCGTAGCGCGAGGGGGGATCGGGACGCACTGCGTCGACAAAGCGGTCGAGAACAGTGAGCTGTGAGGTCTTCTGCTGATCGTATCGCTCGTGAAAGCTAACGGGCTCCAGCACAGAAGCGAAGATGCGAAGTTCGTCGATATGCTCTGTTCCGGCGAGCTCACGCAGACCGGCATCTTCCTGACTGAGGTGACGGAGACCCAGCGCTTCAAGCCGCACGGAGACGAGCTCCAGACGCCGGTACATGTCATCCACATCGGTAACCTGCTCGGGAGACCAGAAACGTTCGGCGATCGCGGCTGTCCGCGGCCACACGCGAGAGTCGATCGTGCGCGCATAAACATGCTCGCCGAACATGCAGATCTCGCCGCCGAGGACAAGCTTGCGCTGCTCCGAAGTCAGCGGAGCGCTCGAAGGTAAAGGATTTACAAGGTAGTATTGTCCGGCTGCATTCATCGCGTCGAGGTAATACCCTGCGGAGAGCACACCCTGATAGCCCTGCTCGGCACCCTTCACGAGCGAATCCTCGCCTCGCCACGATTGAATAACGACATCCTTGGGAAGGGCAGGGTTGAGGATCTCGTCCCACCCGACCATATGCTTGTGAAGGCCAGTAAGAATCTTTAGGACTCGCTGGTTGAAGTAAGCCTGCAGAGCTTCAGAGTCCTTGAGCTGGTGCTCACGCATGAATGCCTGGATCCTGGGACTTGTCTTCCATTCGGGAGATACGGTCTCGTCGCCGCCGATGTGCACGTAGGGATCGGGGAAGAGACCAGCCATCTCGCTGAGAAAGCTCTGGATGAACTGGTAGGTCTCCTCGCGGGTCGGATCAAGGGCGAAGTCGGAGATGCCGAACTCGCGGCGGATCGAATCGGGGGCTCGATCGCTGGCAAGCTCCGGGTAGGCGACGAGCCAGGCCGTGCTGTGGCCCGGCATCTCAAATTCAGGCACAACCCGAATGCCGCGTGCGCGAGCATAGCGGACAATCTCAGCGACATCCTGCTGGGTGTAGAAGAGGCCATCAGACCCCATGATGGTGAGCTTCGGGAAGAGCTTACTCTCGATGCGGAAGCCCTGGTCCTCGGTGAGGTGCCAGTGGAAGACGTTGAGCTTGACTGCGGCCATGCCGTCGAGCGTACGTTTGAGCACATCCACCGGTTCGAAGTGTCGTCCGCAGTCGATCATGAGGCCCCGCCATGGGAAGCGCGGCGAATCGCGGATGGAGACAATGGGCAGCACGTATTCGCTGCCGGAGGGTTGAACAAGTTGCCCAAGCGTCTGCAGGCCACGCATGGCTCCGACGACAGTAGCGGCCTCAAGGTGAATTCCCGTAGGCGTGACCGAAAGCGTATACGACTCGTCCTCGTCGACAGATTGAATCTCTTCGCCTGCTCCCTGCACCGCAATCGTCAGCTGGCTGCCCGTTCCTGTTGAGGCGGACTGTTCTGCGAGCGCAATCCCTGTCTTCTGCCTGAGCTGCCGCATGGTCACGTGGATGGCAGCGTCTAGCCGGGGGCTATTGAATCGTGTCGAGCCAGCCGAAAACCGTGGCGTCAGCAGAAAGCGACCTGGAGCTGCGGTCAAACTGACGGGTTGCGGCATGAGATTGTTGACGAAGGCGTCGCTGGACGACGCTGTCTGGCTGAACGAGGTGGAAGGGATTGCAAGTGCAATTGCAGTACGTACGAAAAACCGAGCCCAGAGGCTAATCTTCATAGTGTTCATTCTCGTTTGGTCAAACTTTGCGGGCTGCGCATAAACTAAGTCAGGCCGCACCGAAGACAAGCATACTTCCGAGTGCGCTTCTAAAGCACAAAATGAATTAATGAATGATCAGAACTACAATACTCGTAACTTGGTTGAAGTTTCGTTGTTTCGTAA
>CAWFGQ010000002.1:0-4615241 GCA_963815485.1 uncultured Acidobacteriaceae bacterium
GCCTTCGCCGCGGACACCTTCGGTTACGAGAATGCCGCTCACGCTGATCGGCCAGACCATGCCGGTGGGGTGGAACTGAACGAATTCCATGTCCTGTAGTTCTGCTCCGGCGCGATACGCCAATGCAAGGCCGTCGCCTGTATATTCCCAACTGTTGCTGGTGACCTTGAAGGCGCGCCCGACTCCGCCAGTGGCCAACACCACTGCCTTCGCCTCCCACAATTGGAAGCGGCCCTTCTCGCGGTCGTATCCGCAAGCTCCGGCGATTCGATTTCCGTCGAGCAGCAGGCTGAGTACAGTGCACTCCATGTGGACTTCCATCCCAGTGTGGATGCCGTGATCCTGAAGTGTGCGTATCATCTCCAACCCCGTGCGGTCGCCGACGTGAGCCAGCCGGGGGTATCGGTGTCCGCCAAAGTTTCGCTGCAGAATCTTGCCGTCAGTCGTGCGGTCGAAAAGCGCGCCCCATGCCTCGAGTTCACGGACGCACTCCGGCGCTTCTTTAGCGTGGAGTTCGGCCATGCGCCAGTTGTTGAGATACTGACCGCCGCGCATCGTATCGGCGAAATGGACCCGCCAGTTATCGCGATCATCGACATTGGCCAGTGCTGCCGCGATGCCTCCTTCAGCCATCACAGTGTGCGCTTTGCCGAGGAGCGATTTGCAGACCACTCCCACCTTTGCCCCTGTAGCTCCAGCTTCGATGGCCGCGCGCAGGCCTGCTCCGCCTGCTCCAATCACCAGTACGTCGTAGGAGAACCGCTGGAATTCCGGCATCTAGAGAATTCTCCAGTCATGCCAGATGCCCATCGAACAGAGACGGATGTAGATATCAGAAAAGGCAACCCAAAGAAGGCTCGCCCATGCCCACTTCTTATGCCCCGCATTCAGTCGGCTCACGAAGTTGTAGATCTTGTGTCGCACGGGGTGATCCGAGATCTGGTCGAATGTCCCTCCGATCAGATGCCGGAATGCATGACACCCGAACACATATCCGGCCAGAAGAACGACATTTACGACCAGAACAATGCTTCCAATCCCGATCCCAAATCCGTCCGGAAAAAAGAATGACCTCAACGCGTCATAGACCAGAAAGCCCCAGACAATGTACGAGAGCCTCAGAAAGTAGCGATGAAAATTCTGCATAATGAGCGGAAAGGTTCTTTCCCCCAGATAACTCTTCCGGGACTCGCTCACCGCGCACGCCGGAGGATCGGCCCAGAACGATTTGTAATACGCGCCGCGGTAGTAGTAGCACGTCACACGGAACAGGCCTGGAATCCAGAGAATGAATAGCGCCGGAGAAAAGGGCAGAAAGTTCGGATACCAACTCGGTTTCGCGCCAAACAAGGCGTGCGGGGAGCTACCGAAAAGTTCGGGTGAATAAAACGGGGAGATATATGGACCATAGGTGTAATGGCTGTTTTGAAATGCTGCCCAGTTGGCATAGACAAGAAACGCCCCAAATCCTATGAAGACTGCCGTCGGAGAAAGCCACCAGGCGTCGCGTCGCGATGTTTGGCCAAACTTGCCATTCTTCCAGACGATATCGGGAGCTGACATCAACCCTCCATGGCGGAGAGATTCGCAGACTGTGCCCTTCCCGCCCGATGGCATCGCATTCTATAGCAAGAACTCTGTCGTAAGCCAGCCACCATGTGAGTCAAGCGGAATCCGGACCGACAATCATGAGAGCCGCATCGCTACCTCTCGTTCAGGCTTGCCTGGAATTTGGACGCGAGAGGCAAAAACGCATCGCTCGTAGAGTTAGCTCCTTGGACTGGTTAGAGACTACCGTTGTTCCGAAAGATTCTGTGAATTACCACGGCGATGTTCAAACCTTGAAAATTACTCTATTCCTTATATGCGTTTACTAAGGCGGCCAGTGAGTCAACAAAGGTGAAGCGCACAATGCCCGCGGGCTTTCTGGCCGCCTCGATCTCTGCCAGCTTGCCCATCTTCCACCCCACTGGCGCCTTCGTTCCCGACGAAAGGAAGCCTACGGCTTCTAGGCCCGTTGTCGCGAGCTCGGGCAGTTGCTGGGCGCGGACCTCAACCTCGGCGAGCCTTGGGGACTGCTTCATCTGCCGCTCGACCGCCGGAACAGACGCAGCCATAGCCTCGAACCAACGCCTAAGAGCATCGCGATCCACAGTATCGGTCTTCGGTCTTTTCAGGAAGTCGCGCGTAAGCCGCTCGATCTCGTAGCGCGAGGGGGGATCGGGACGCACTGCGTCGACAAAGCGGTCGAGAACAGTGAGCTGTGAGGTCTTCTGCTGATCGTATCGCTCGTGAAAGCTAACGGGCTCCAGCACAGAAGCGAAGATGCGAAGTTCGTCGATATGCTCTGTTCCGGCGAGCTCACGCAGACCGGCATCTTCCTGACTGAGGTGACGGAGACCCAGCGCTTCAAGCCGCACGGAGACGAGCTCCAGACGCCGGTACATGTCATCCACATCGGTAACCTGCTCGGGAGACCAGAAACGTTCGGCGATCGCGGCTGTCCGCGGCCACACGCGAGAGTCGATCGTGCGCGCATAAACATGCTCGCCGAACATGCAGATCTCGCCGCCGAGGACAAGCTTGCGCTGCTCCGAAGTCAGCGGAGCGCTCGAAGGTAAAGGATTTACAAGGTAGTATTGTCCGGCTGCATTCATCGCGTCGAGGTAATACCCTGCGGAGAGCACACCCTGATAGCCCTGCTCGGCACCCTTCACGAGCGAATCCTCGCCTCGCCACGATTGAATAACGACATCCTTGGGAAGGGCAGGGTTGAGGATCTCGTCCCACCCGACCATATGCTTGTGAAGGCCAGTAAGAATCTTTAGGACTCGCTGGTTGAAGTAAGCCTGCAGAGCTTCAGAGTCCTTGAGCTGGTGCTCACGCATGAATGCCTGGATCCTGGGACTTGTCTTCCATTCGGGAGATACGGTCTCGTCGCCGCCGATGTGCACGTAGGGATCGGTGAAAAGACCAGCCATCTCGCTGAGAAAGCTCTGGATGAACTGGTAGGTCTCCTCGCGGGTCGGATCAAGGGCGAAGTCGGAGATGCCGAACTCGCGGCGGATCGAATCGGGGGCTCGATCGCTGGCAAGCTCCGGGTAGGCGACGAGCCAGGCCGTGCTGTGGCCCGGCATCTCAAATTCAGGCACAACCCGAATGCCGCGTGCGCGAGCATAGCGGACAATCTCAGCGACATCCTGCTGGGTGTAGAAGAGGCCATCAGACCCCATGATGGTGAGCTTCGGGAAGAGCTTACTCTCGATGCGGAAGCCCTGGTCCTCGGTGAGGTGCCAGTGGAAGACGTTGAGCTTGACTGCGGCCATGCCGTCGAGCGTACGTTTGAGCACATCCACCGGTTCGAAGTGTCGTCCGCAGTCGATCATGAGGCCCCGCCATGGGAAGCGCGGCGAATCGCGGATGGAGACAATGGGCAGCACGTATTCGCTGCCGGAGGGTTGAACAAGTTGCCCAAGCGTCTGCAGGCCACGCATGGCTCCGACGACAGTAGCGGCCTCAAGGTGAATTCCCGTAGGCGTGACCGAAAGCGTATACGACTCGTCCTCGTCGACAGATTGAATCTCTTCGCCTGCTCCCTGCACCGCAATCGTCAGCTGGCTGCCCGTTCCTGTTGAGGCGGACTGTTCTGCGAGCGCAATCCCTGTCTTCTGCCTGAGCTGCCGCATGGTCACGTGGATGGCAGCGTCTAGCCGGGGGCTATTGAATCGTGTCGAGCCAGCCGAAAACCGTGGCGTCAGCAGAAAGCGACCTGGAGCTGCGGTCAAACTGACGGGTTGCGGCATGAGATTGTTGACGAAGGCGTCGCTGGACGACGCTGTCTGGCTGAACGAGGTGGAAGGGATTGCAAGTGCAATTGCAGTACGTACGAAAAACCGAGCCCAGAGGCTAATCTTCATAGTGTTCATTCTCGTTTGGTCAAACTTTGCGGGCTGCGCATAAACTAAGTCAGGCCGCACCGAAGACAAGCATACTTCCGAGTGCGCTTCTAAAGCACAAAATGAATTAATGAATGATCAGAACTACAATACTCGTAACTTGGTTGAAGTTTCGTTGTTTCGTAACCCACACCTTTTGGGACGGCCGGATCGGGTGGATCCGGCCATTGATTTTGTGTGGTTTAGCGGGCGGGGATTTTGAGGGGTTTTGAAACAGCGAGGATATGCTTGTGGGCGTCGTTCAGGACGCTGCGCAGTTCTTTGAGCTGGCGCCGGTGCTCCTGCATTCCGGAGCAGGTTTGTGGAGGTTGATCGCGGAGCTCAGCGAGTTGTTTCTCTGCATTCTTGCAGCGGCTGAGTAGTTCGCCAGAGGCCCAGCCGATCATGTAGGCGAAGGCAGCGACGAGCAACATGTACGTCAGGATCCAGGGGGTGGTTTCTTTCATGCGGACTTCTCCAGGATGGTTGAGGCGTGCTCCTTGAGCACGCGGTGGATGGTGGCGCGGGAGACAAGGTGGCCCTTTGCCAGTTGACTGAGGCTCTGTCCACGCTGACGGTCGCGCAGGATGGCGTTGCGGTCGAGAACAAGCGGCTTTCGTCCGATATGCCGGCCCTCGAGTTTGGCGCGGCGCATTCCGGCTCTCACCCGCTCGATGATCAGGTTGCGTTCGAGTTCGGCGATAGCTCCGATGATGACAACAACAGCGCGGCCTAACGGCCCGCCGGTGTCGATCTGTTCGCGGAAGCTGATGAACTCGACGTTGAGCCGGTTGAGTTCGTCCAGCACTTCGAGGAAGTGCCGCACGGACCGGGCAATTCGGCTCGCAGCCCCGGCTCCCCTCGTTTCTCCCATTTCCCACTCAGTCTCGAACTACTCAGATCCTCTTGCGGAACCCAGATCAGCATCCCTGCGTAGTTGCCGAGAACGCGACTAATGAGATGGTCCGTCGCTTGATTCCTCAGCCGTTCTGGAGGGATGGTGGTGGCAGCTTCTACCAAGGAGGATCATCGATATGCAGATTCATTCGGTTGGCATCGACCTAGGCAAGACGACCTTTCATCTAGTGGCGCTCGGTGCGGCTGGCAAGGTACTCGTGAAGAAGAAGTTCACACAGCGGCAGTTGCTGACTTTCACCGCGAACATGGAGACGTCGCTGATTGGCTTGGAAGCCTGCTCTGGAGCGCACTTTTTAGGTCGTGCGTTGCGCAAGCAGGGCCATAATGTGCGGCTGATCGCCGCCCAGTTCGTGAAGCCCTTCGTAAAGTCGAACAAGAACGACTTCGTCGATGCAGAAGCCATCGCTGAGGCTGTCGAGCGCAAGAACATGCGCTTTGTCCCGATCAAGACGGACGACCAGCTGGACCTCCAAGCCATCCACCGCGTGCGCGACCGGCTCATCTCGCGGCGCACAGCCGTGATCAACCAGCTGCGTGCATTCCTTCTGGAGCGAGGGATGGTGTTTGCGCAGACGCCGGCGAAGCTCAAGGCCGTCATGGCTGACATCCTCGAAAACGCAGAAGCTGACCTGACACCGCAGATGCGCAACCTCATCGACATGCTGTGGGGTGAGTGGAAGCTGGTTGAGCAGCAGATCGAGGAACTCAACGACGAGCTGGAACGGATCTCAGCAAGCGATGCTGGGTGTACGCGCATTCGGCAGATCCCAGGTATCGGGCCGGTCGTCGCCACAGCCATCGTTGCGGCGATCGGCAACGGCGCGGCTTTCCGGAAGGGACGAGACTTCGCTGCGTGGCTCGGAGTCGTGCCGCGGCAGTATTCGACCGGAGGTAAGGCGAAGCTGCTCGGCATCAGTAAGCGCGGCAACGTATATCTACGCAAGATCCTGATCCACGGTGCGCGAGCTGCCGTGCTGCGGATCAAGCGCGATCGAGCACCGATTGGAGCGTGGCTTGACGCCCTGGACTCCAGAGCGCCGAAGAACGTTGTTGTCGTTGCCATGGCCAACAAGCTCGCACGGATCGCCTGGGCAGTACTGTCCAGCGGCAACGACTATAGGCCCGTCGCAGTGTAAACAGCGGGGAGCACTAGAACAACTGAAGTCCCACCGAAGTCTGCATAGGAGCAGTAAGGACGAAAGAACAGTCACAACGGCGTGTCCGCAGCCTGATCCCGCAAATGGTCTTCAACGACCGACCGACTTTAAAGGACGGACACGCGCGCAACTCATCATGGCCAGGAGAGCAGTTCTCCACCAAAAGGCTGATTAGATAAGGGCGAAGGTTCAGCACTCCTCTAGACTGTGGTTGGTTTAGGAACCAGGGTCAGCGGGAGGAAAGGAGCCCGGATGATCATCATAGGTTGTGATTTCCATCCAAGCTTTCAGCAGATTGCCATGCTCGATACTGAGTGTGGTACGACGACGGAGCACAAGCTGATGCACACGTCGGGTGAAGCGGAGCGATTCTATCGAGCGCTGACGTCGCCTGCGCTCGTGGGCATCGAAACAGTCGGCAACGATCAGTGGTTTGTTCAGCTGTTGCAGCGATTGGGTCACGAGGTGTGGGTCGGAGATGCGGCCCAGATTCGTGCCAGCTATGTTCGGAAGCAAAAGACGGATCGTCGAGACGCTGGACACATCCTGAAGCTCCTGATCGAGGGACGCTTTCCGCGCATCTGGGTGCCCGGCGCGCAGATGCGAGACCATCGGCAGTTGCTGGTTCATCGCCACAAGCTGGTCCAGATACGTACGCGTGTCAAAAACGAATTGCAGCATCTCATGCTCAACCAAGGCATGCAGAAGAAGCAGAAGCTCTGGAGCACAGAAGGACGTTCTGCACTCGAGACCCTTTCGCTCGATCCCTGGGCAGATCGCCGAAGGCATGATCTGCTTCATCTGCTCGGCATTCTGGATGTGCAACTAGGACAGCTCGATGCTGCCGTGAAGCAGGTCGCTTCGCAGTATCCTGATGTGCAACTTCTGTTGAGTCAGCCAGGCGTTGGCCCGATCACCGCTCTGGCATTCGTACTCACCATCGGTGATGTCCGCCGATTCCCACGGGGCAAGCAGGTCGCAAGCTATCTGGGCCTGATCCCTCGAGAGCGCTCCTCCGGAGGCAAGCAGAAGATGGGCGGCATCAGCAAGCAGGGCAGCCGACTCATGCGGTTTCTCCTGGTCGAGGCAGCTAATATCGCGGTGCGGTTCGATCCTGACTTCCGCAAGGAGTACTCTCACCGCTGTCATCAGAAGCACTTCATCGTCGCCAAAGTAGCTGCCGCGCGCAAGCTGGCGATTCGGATGTACTGGATCCTGCGGACGCAAAAGCCATATCCGCAGGTTCTCTCATCGAGAGCAGCCTGAAATGTATTCTGGTCAGCGCAAGCCAGACCGACAGGCTGAGTAGGCGCTCTCGCACCCAGCATAGGCCGGGTGTCCGCATAGAAGAATCATGGTCGCTGTCGTGGCCGTATTGATGGTTGGTGGAGAATACTCCTCCGTAGTTGATTCGATGAGAACCCGCTCGTGCCCTGGTTCCTAAACTTCTTGGTATTGAGCGTTGCTCATCGCGGCGGTAAGGAAATCTCTGCCCTTGACAACACCTTCGCCCTTATTGACGAATACATTTGCGCAGACTTGTCTTCTCGACCAAACTTCCCCTTGCAGTCCTGCGACGGACCATACATTTGCAGGTACTACGAAGATCACTTCCGCCAAGCCGACTTACGAGGACTAACCACCGCCTTGATGAGTGATTTAGCGATTTATCGTTCATCACAAAACCCAATTCCGCCGATCTCCCATCTCGTGACTTGAATTACCTTTTTTCACTAATTTTGCCGATGAAGGGAAAATCGAAAAGGCGATCCGTTCTTTGCGAGTCGCGGACGAATCCGGGAGAGTATCGTTCACGCCGGCGACGGGGGACTCAGGCCAGTTGGGCTTTGCTTTTGAGGCATCAAACAAAAACCCTCTCCCCGGTAACCGGGGAGAGGGTCATTGCAGACGGAACGTGTTTTATTCGTCCACGTCAACTTTTGCAGGTGCTCGCTTTTTGAAGTCGCTCGCGGGGCGAACCGTCTTCTCGCCGGGGAAGGGGACCACAAACCCGGTGGCCTCGTACCAGTTGTAGTGCATGACGGTGTCCGGATCTTCGGAGTCGGGAATGTGATATTTGCCGGCGAAGATCTGTGCCTTCTTCTTGAGCCAACCAGCCTGCAGAGCCACGACCTTGAGGTCCTGGGTCGGGAGCTGCAATTTGGCGGTCGTGCCCTGAGTCAGCGGGAGGACATTCTGCACGTGGTTCCACGGCAGGAAGTTCGTCGTGGGCGGATTGTTGACGAAGATCTCGTACATCGGCGAAGCCACAAGGTCGTTCTGGTTCATGGGCTTGAGACCGAGGATCTGCTCGATCGTGCGGGTAAAGTTGACCTGCGTGTAGAAGGTGTGGTCTGCGAGTGCCCCAGCGCCGGTGCCATCGTTGTTCACCTGTTGCTTGACGTAGGGGCTGAAGACATAGCCAGGGCTGCGGTGACCGTCGACGTGGTCAACGCCGTCCTGCGCGTCGTCTTCCTCGACGAAGATCGCCGAAGAGTCCCAGATCGAGCTGTGGCTGATGGCGTCGACAAAGCGGCCAAGGGCCAGGTCGTTATCGGCCTGCATGGCTTGTGCGGTCGGCGGGCCGCCGGTGTGGTCGGAGCTGATCCACAGGAATTCCAACTGGGGCACGGAACCGCTCTTGACGTCATTCTTGAAATCCTGATACCAGATATCGAAGCGGTACTGGTCGGGGATGCCCAGATCGAACTGCGGGTAATTTTGGACCGTGGCCTTCATCAGGTTCGGGAGCGGGGAGTACGAGCCGATCGTGTTCTGATAGTTAAGAGTCTTCTCGCCCGAGACTCCAGGTGCTGCGCAGTCACTCGGCAGTGGCAATTGGTAGCTCGGGTTTGACCCGAACGTCTGCTGATCAAAGCACTGGGAGTCGCGGTAGAACTGTTGCCAGCTCGGCTCGCAACTTCCGGTATATACCGTCGCGTGCAACCGGTCACGTTGAAGGTATTCTCCTCGATGTACTCGCCGTAGTTCTTCACCGTGACGCCGGCCTTGGCCGCCACATCGAACAGGTTGCCCTTGGGCTGATAAGCAATCGCATCGCCGCCGTTGGAGGGATAGTCGCGGTCCCAGTCCGGCGACTGGATGTCATCGGAGTAGGGCGCCATGGCCTGCACGATCCAGTTGTGACCGTCGGCCGACTGCCGGCTCGGGTCGTAGAAGTTGTCGAAGAGCGGGAAGCGCTGCGACAAGCGCGTGCGCGTTGGGCGTGACGTTGCCATAGATCCCGGTCGAGCCGAAGACCGCCAGGGAGGCGTCGCCATTGCCGGCGGCCACGTCGCCCAGTATCTGGTCGTAGGTGCGGTTTTCACGGATGATCACGAACACGTGCTTGATCTTCGAGGGATCGCCGATCTTCGCCGGGATTGCAACCGGCTGGCAAACGTGTTGCCGCCTGACGGCAGCCAAGATGTTTTGCGTCAGATCCCAGTGGTTGTTCTGGAAGACTTGCCTCGTCATCAGGTCCAGGTGCGCGCGATTCGGCACGGGGACGATGCTGACGATGCCAAGGTCCTGGTGGGTGTTCAGGCCGGCCGGCGAGCCGTGTGAGGTTGTAGTTGAATTTTCGGGCGGAGTGTTCAGGAAGCCCGTGGTGCCGATTCCCTTGTCGTTTGCAACGAGCAGCGCGTTGTCCGCCGTGTCCAGCACAACCGAACTCGGCGCATAGCCGACCGGGATCATGCCAATGACAGGAGTTGATACCCGTTATCGAGGTCGACCACCGCGATCGCATTGGCGTTGTAAAGCGCGACGTAGGCGATGTTGTTCTTGGCATCGACGGCGATCGAGTTCGGCCCCGCGCCGAAGGACGGTTTGAGTTCGCCGGGCACGCCGATCGGCAACCCAAGGTCGATCGTCTCCCTCATGCTTGTTGTTGCCGTGTCGATCACGGAGATGCTGTCGCTATAGGCATTGGCGACCAACAGCTTCTTGCCCCAGAGGGCCATGCCGGTCGGATGCAGGCCAGTCTCGATGCTGCCGGTGACCGTAAACGTGGACAGGTCGACCACGGAAACGGTGCCGGTCGCCGTGGAGCCTTCCGGATACTTGGCGACGACCGGGGTGCCGTCGGAGTACAGCTGGAAGTCGTTGGGGTTAGCAATCCGGCCAGCCTCGTTGGATACATAGGCGGTTTTGCCATCCGCTGAGATCACGACGCTGTGCGGGACGTTGCCGACCCGGACCTGCCTAACCAGCGTATTCGTGACTCAGGTTGATCTTGCCCAGCTCGTTGCTGGCGTCCAGCACGACGTAGGCGGTCGGGTTATCCGGCGAGACCGCGAGGCCCAGTGGATAGGAACTGGTACCGGAGACCGGAACGCCGCAGGGAATCGCAAAGCTGCCCGTGGTTCCTACAGGGCCGGAGATCGGGAACGTTGGTTCCCGGCAGGGTGACGGTGCTGAGTGCAATTGGCGGTGTTGAGCACCGGTTCCATATACCAAATGCGGGGAAGTTGACGTGGTGGCGTCCAGCGGAAGACTGATGCTGAGCGACGTCCGTTGTGACCATGCCCGTCGTCGGATCGACGTTGACGTAGGCAACGAAGCCGTTGTCCTGGCTGAACAGCAGGTGCAGGCCATCCGACGTATAGGCGATGCCGGTGGCGCTGCCGGTGCCTAGAGGTGCCGTACTTGACGTTCTGCAGGACAGCGCCGGTCTGGGTGTTGAAGATGGTGACGGCCTGCGGCGCGCCCATTTGCAGGACGGCGGCGGTGTGCATTGCTGGTATTGGGGTTCAGCGCGATGGCCTTGGCGCGGGTCGTGGTACCGAGATAGACCTGGGTGCCGGCGGGGGTGATGATTGTGCCATCGCTGACGACCCACGGGTAGGGCAAGGACGACGGGTAGTTCGGGCCCTGCGTCCCGGTCTGGTTCTCGCCTGGGGTGTAGGTCGGGAACGGTACGGACTGCGCGAATGCCGAAACGCTCAGCCCCGCCGCCAGCAGGCCGGCGAGCAGACGCAGTGGGTTAATCCGAGAATGATTGCAAGAAGTTTGCCGGGACATGAATGCTCTCCTCTTTCGGTTTCTCAATCGGTTTTTTCCATCACGCGACCGGAATCAGCTACGCAGCTTGAGGTCGCTTCAGGAAACGGAAATTCGTAAATTCGTGGACGGTATGGGAGGACCAACGGGCCAAGTCTAGGGCCGCGAAAAGGACGCCAGCATGACGCGAGAATGACAGTTTTGTCATGTCGTTACGGCTGTGTAAATGCGCAGTGTGACAACCGTTCCACGGCCGAGCTTCGTATCTGTCCGGCGAACCGCAACATCATTGGTTCTGGACAATCCTCGCGTTCGACACAACGGGTCCCACGGAGATCGATCGGCATTTTATGGAACTTTAACTAGTCCGTGACCTGCGCATGACAACACGGATTACAAACTTGTCATCCGAGGCGTCCTTCGCGGATCGTGCTGAAGCGTGGACGTCCTCGAGCGCGATCGAACCTAACATACGCAGCACCTTTCGAAAACCCGTTGCTGGAAAAGCCGATACGGTTCTTCGCCTGCAGCCGGGAACGAGGTTACGTGTTTCCAACTGTCACAACTTGAACATTCGGATACGTTGTTTCCCCTGGAGGTGCCATGCATCGCAAGAAGAAGCAAGGTTTATTTGCCAGAAGCTCTGCCACGATGCGACTTCTTCGCTTTTCGATCGGATTCAGCGCGGTGTTTTTCCTTGCCAGTCTCTGCGCCGCGCAGGTGGATCGCAGCGGATTGAGCGGCATGGTCACGGATCCGTCTGGCCGTCTACTGCCGCAGGCACACATCACAGTTGTCGAAAACGCGACCGGACTGCTGCGCGAGACGATTTCGGATGCCAGTGGAACCTACAGTGTTCCCCAATTGCCGGCGGGAATTTACACCGTTACCGTCGAGCACCAGGGTTTCAAGAAGGTAGAGTTTATCGATGTTCAGCAGGTCATCGGCAGGACGCGCACCCTGGATGCGAGCATGCGGGTATCGGGCGGCGAGCAGCGCATCGAAGTCTCGGCCAGTTCGGCGCTGATGGACCGCAACACTACTGCCGTGACAGGCCTGATCGAGAGAACGCAGGCCGACGAACTGCCGCTCAACGGCCGCAACTGGTCGGCGTTGACGGCATTCGTCCCCGGCGCCATCGACACCGGTGGCAGCAACCAGCGGTCGGTCCGGTTCGCCGGACGGGGTCTCGACGACAGCAACTTCACCTATGACGGCATTGACGCGACCAACATCGTGAATCAGACGCAGCGCGCCTGGGCGCGGCTCGCCATTCCGCTGGACGCGATCGCGGAGTTCCGCGTCGATCCCTCGCCCTCCAAGATATCGGGTAGCACGGGGTGGGGCCTGGCTATTGTGCAGAGCATCCTGGCGCTTCACGACGGCAGCGCGGAGATCACCAGTCGGCTCGGCTATGGAACTCGTGTCACGCTACGGATGCCGGCCCTCGCAACGCCGTGACAAAACTATGATTCTCGCGTCGTGCCGGCGTCGATTGCTGAGTTCTTTCGGCGATAACTGCTCGTGGCCGTGGTTTAGGGCCCGTCGACGGAATAGTTCCGTTCCCGGCCTTTTGGATACCTCCCGCCCCGGACAATGAAATATAGCTACCTGTGCGCTCATCCGGATATCCCCGAGCCATAAGCCCGCACCATGCTGATGGCTCTGGGCAGCCGACCCCATCCGGGCTTTCGCGGTCAACCTCACAGACGCTTCCTCTCTACCGCCCCCCTCCTGGCCGTTTGAGCGTATGAATTCGACAGGCACATTGTGATTTAATCAGCTTTCAAATCCATTACTATGGTCCACAATTCAGTTTTGTCGCGTAATTGCCAGGTTCCGTCGGAAAGGCTTCGTCATGTCCTCACAAACCTTGCCAACACAGGCTAAACAGCTTTTCCAGTACCTTTTTGAGCAAGCATCACTGGGAATCGCAGTGGAAGATTTCGAAGGGAACCTCTTGCTTGCCAACCCGGCACTTTGCTCCATGCTGGGATACCGGGAGGATGAGCTCTGCGGCATGAATTGTTCCCAATTTGCTAATCCTGAAGATTCCCAGGACGATTGGCATCTCTTTCAACAGCTCCGTGCAGGTGTCATCGACAAGTACTCGCTGGAAAAACGTTATGTGAAAAAACATGGGGGGCAGCTTTGGGGAAATCTGAATGTATCTCTGTTGAGAAACGGGGATGGAGAATCTCCGCTCGTCTTTGCCTTAGTGGAGGACATCACGGAGCGCAAGCGGTCGGAAGAGGCACTGCTCGAGAGCGAAGAACGTTTTCGTTTGGCGGCTCAGGCCGCAAAGATGTATGCGTACGAGTGGGATGTTCCAACCGATAAGGTCGTGCGATCCGAGGAATACATGAATGTCCTCAGGTATCAGGAGAAAGAGCTTACTCGTCAGCAAATATTAGCCACCATTCATCCAGACGACCGAGCATTGTTTATCGGTTCAGTGGACCAGCTAACTCCACAGAACTCGACTTCACAGATTAGCTATCGTGTACTGCAGCCCGATGAACCCGTTGTTTGGTTGGAGAAGAGCGCGAGAGGTTTCTTCGACGAGCAAGGGAAGTTGCTGCGAATGATCGGAATGGTGGCGAACATCACGGAGCGCAAACTAACGGAAGCGGCGCTCGCGAACGTGAGCGGCAGATTAATTGAGGCACAGGAACAGGAACGTAGCCGGATCGCCAGAGAGCTTCATGATGACATCGGTCAGCGTCTCGCAATGTTGGCCATCAATCTAGCACAACTCCAACGAAGCCCTCCCAATTCGTCTGAACTCCCTAGCCGCATAGGCGAACTACAGGAGCAGACCTCCGGGTTAGCCGCCGATATTCAATCCTTGTCTCACGAGTTGCACTCGTCCAGACTGCAATACCTGGGTGTTGCTGCGGCGATGAGAGGCTTCTGTGGAGAATTCGGCGAGCAGCAGAAAGTCGAGATTGACTGCAAAATCCACGATTTGCCAGCCCCTTTGTCGCCGGACATTTCACTTTGCCTATTCCGAGTTCTGCAAGAAGCCCTGCATAATTCGACGAAGCACAGTGGGGTACGGTACTTCGAAGTTGAATTGTGCGGAACGCCGGATGGGATTCATCTCACGGTTAGCGACGCCGGCGCTGGCTTTGACATCGATGCGGCAAAGGCGAGCCGAGGGCTTGGCCTCATCAGCATGGAGGAGCGTCTGAGGCTAGTGGGTGGAGAGCTTTCGATCAATTCGCAACCAAAGCGCGGCACTACCATCCACGCTCATGTTCGTCTCAATTCCAGAGGATCATGAGGAAACGATTCTTATCTAATTCCGGAACGGGGCTAAGATTTTCTTTTTGGCCGTCGGCATTAATCGGAATTGTAGTCATCAAAGCGGTACTTTCACTCGATGTACAGCCGGGATCTTTTCTGGTTTCGTATACCGGGATCAGTTATGTCCTGCTACTACTTTTGGCAACCGGCTCCGCTATCCGCAACGGCATACAGAACACGCTTGGGCGGCGGCCATTCTGGGTATTCCTCGCGATTGCCTACGGTCTCTGGTCGCTAGACCAGTGCCTTATTCTGTACTACGAGCTTGGTCGGCACATTGAGGTGCCCGGTAATTCGATTGCCGATCCGGTGCTGTTTCTGCACATCGTGCCGATGATGGCAGCTGTGGCAACCCTCCGGCATCAGAACATATCCGACCGCAACCTATACAGGCCGATCGTAAACTCTCTTCTCCTATTGTTTTTCTGGAGTTTTCTTTACGGATACCTTGTTTTTCCATACCAGTACTTCTCGAGCACCACCAGCTACGCCCTGCGCTTTGACTTTCTTTATCTGTTAGAAAATTTGACGCTAATGCTCGTTACGGGCATTTTGACTCTTCGCGTGCAGGCTCCTTGGAAGTCAATCTATCTTCATCTCTTGGGCGCGTCCACCCTGTACGCGCTAAGTTCCATCGTCGCCAACCTTGCAATTGACTCGGGAGGCTACGTCAACGGCAAACTGTATGGTCTGGGCTTGACCGCCTCTGTTTGCTGGTTTGTATGGATACCGCTGCGAGCACAGCAGGTAAAAGCAGAAGCAACAGCCATGCGACCCGACAAAAGCCAAGGCTCACGAGGATCAGTATGGGCGATGCTCGTTGTCGTGATGGTCTCAATCCCGATTATCTGGGAACTGTTCCAACGGAACGAGAACACCGGTCTGCGCACTCTTCGCCTGCTGATCGCAATTGTCGCGATTCTGTGTCTTGCGAGTGCCGCCTTTATAAGGGAGTACCTCGCCGCACGAGAACAGGATTTCCATTTTGGTTTAGCCAACGACAGGCTAAGACTGGCAATGGAAGCGAGCGCATCGGTAGCGTGGGATTTTGAGGTTAGGAGCGGACGGAATGTGTGGTTCGGCGACCTGCAAACGATCTTTGGAATACCTTCCGATGTTGACGCAACAACCGGCGAAGGGCTCATTCGTTATCTACATCCGGACGACCGGACGAAAGTCTCGGAAGCGATCACGGACGCAAAGCAAAACAAGAGGCTGTGCGCGGCAGAGTTCCGTATCGTACAGCCCGACGGGACAATTCGCTGGTTGGCAGCGCGAGGCAAGTTCTACTATGCAAGGAACGGTAAACCCGAGCGGATGCTCGGCGTGTCGCTAGATATCACTGAGCGCAAGTTGGCGGAAGAAACGCTTTCCTGCATGAACCGCAGAGTGATTGAGGCAGAAGAACGGGAACGTGACCGGATCGCAAGGGACCTTCACGAAAACGTCGGTCAGCGTCTTGCATTATTGGCAATTGCGATCGAACAACTCAAGAATGACTCCCCCCATCTGGCTGTTGAACTCCTCGACCGCATCGACGTACTACGGAGGAACACCTTGGAGATATTGACCGATGTCAAAGCTTCGGCACACGAATTGTGCTCTCCGAGACTTCAGTATCTCGGCATTGCTGCGGTTATCAGAACCTTCTGCGAAGAGTTCGGGGAGAGGAAAGGAGCGGAGATTGACTTCAGGAGCCATGATTTCCCTGGCGTCGTGCAACCGGATGTTTCCGTTTGCCTCTTCCGTGTTCTACAGGAAGCATTGCACAACGGGGTGATGCACAGCGGAGTGCGAAAGTTCAGCGTGCAATTGTGGGGTGAGTCGGATGAAATTAACCTTAGAGTAAGCGACTTGGGCGTTGGCTTTGACATCAGAGTGGCAAGGAGAGGCCGAGGGCTTGGTCTGATCCGAATAG
The DNA here is from genome assembly GCA_963815485.1 of uncultured Acidobacteriaceae bacterium. Lineage (GTDB taxonomy): Bacteria > Acidobacteriota > Terriglobia > Terriglobales > Acidobacteriaceae > Edaphobacter. Next base: position 16,242 of record CAWFGQ010000002.1, read on the forward strand.
AGCAGAGAGTAAATCTGGCAGAGGGAACGTTTTCGATCGATTCGCAACCCGAAAAAGGCACTACCGTCCACGTTAGCCTGCCTTTGGGTTCTGGAAACGATTTCAAGCGTGCGGCTGGCTAAATGCGCCCGGAATTTCGCCTGTTCACCGGGAAGAAACAGCGGAGTGCTCCGCACAGATTCTCTCGTAGATGTCGCTTTCCTGTTCGCGCTGAAAGCTGTTCAAGACATACCCGCAAAAAATATCGATGTTGCAGCTCTTGGCGATCTCGTCAAATAGGTGTTCGACCTCAACCGCTGCATCTGCCTTCCCTTGCGCCCATAAGGTAGGGGAACATTCACCACAAGCTGCAACACGGGGGCGATCCCCGATTGATGCTTTGGCAGCGGTGGCGACCAGATCGCCCACAATCTTCAAAAATCGAGCCGGGTCAGGCACATCATTCACCATAAAAGTGGAGAGCGTGTCTGCAACATCCAAAGAGACGTAACGCCCTTGCTCAACAGCGGCAACAATATCCACTCCATTTTCCCGCAACTTCTGAAGAAAACTCTCTCGATGTGACTCGGTCGCGACCACGATAACGGCATTCCCGGACTCCAGAGCGGCTTCGATGAAACCAGTGAAGCCAACTACAAATGCTGCATCATCAGGATAGAATTCAACCTCGTGGCTGTGCATGCTCTCCGTTTTTCTCAACGCAAGTGGTGGGAGCAGCTCATTGGGGTGTTCGAGAGTTTTCGAATCCGGCGCAGGGGTGAAATAGTGACCTGTCAACCCGCTGCTGACAAACTGCCGGCCTTGAAGAACCGCGTCCACAGCGGCTAGCAGTTCGCCTCCGGCATACGCCTTGACCACATATCCCAATGCTCCCAAGACGAGAGCTTCCTGCACCACATCAGCGGAAGACTCCTGGCTCATGAAGAGTATTTTGCTCTTGGGAGACTGCTTACGGATTCGCCGAGCCGCATCCATACCATTCAGCGAAGGAAGCCCGATGTCGAGAATAATCAAGTCCGGTTGGAGTTCTTCGGCTTTCTGAACGGCCTCTAATCCGTCTGCGGCCTCTTGGACAATCTGCAATTCCGGTCTTTCTCGCAGCGTCGAACAAATCAAGCGTCGAAACGGCTCAAAATCTTCGACCACGAGAACCCGGATTGATGGCGTCTCCAATTTGCCTCCCTTACAGCGTCCAAACCCGACTCTCGACTCTAGTTGCTAGTTGAATTCATAATCCGATGTTCCGCAATATAAGATGGCTAGCGCACTCACGGACAAACCAGCGCTAATTCTGGCTGAGGTGACCGGCACGAAAAGAGTGACTTAATACTACAACTGCCATACTCGCAGTACTTGTGCATTATTGGAGGAGGCCAGCCTGATACGGGAGCACCAGGAGTAAGCGGACGATTCCATATCAAAAGCCAAACCCGCTTACCGGAATAGACGTCATTGGAGAGATCACTGGCGGGTCGGAGGACACCCGGCCGATCCTTCGGTAGGAAACGCGAAACGCTGGGGGAAGTCCACTGGGATGATCCCGGTGGCCTTATTTTTCGCTTGGAGCGGGTCCGGTGTACAAGGTGTACTGGGTCTCGTTCGGAGTGCCATACAAATGGCCATGACACGCTCCCATGTACACCCGGCGTACACTGGAAGCCACTTTTCACGCGTTCTACACTTTCTGTGATCATTTACAATCTGCAACTTGCGGGAAACAAAGTATGGGACACCGTTAACAAATTATGGCACATGCCTTTATCTCAAAACGCATTGTCACACCACAGGGTACGCGCTCTGGAGCACTCCTCGTAGAAAGCGGGAGGATTCGCGTCATCTGTTCGCCGTCGGAGGTTCCTGCGAATGCGGTCGTCCACGACTGCGGAAACAACGCGCTGCTTCCGGGCCTCGTCGATACCCACGTTCATATCAATCAGCCTGGACGCACCGAATGGGAAGGCTTCCGCACCGCGACCCGCGCTGCAGCAGCAGGCGGTTACACCACCCTTGTCGATATGCCGCTGAACTGTCTTCCCGAAACCACCACCGTCGCGGCACTCGAAGAGAAGCGCGCCGCCTCCCAAGGTGAATGCGTCGTCGATTGGGCTCCCTGGGGAGGGGCGGTTGCGGACAATCAACAGCACATCCTGCCGCTCGCGCGTGCTGGAGTTCTGGGATTCAAATGCTTTCTCATCTACCCAGGTTGCGATGGCTTCACGATGATCGACCAACAGCAACTGGAAGCCGCACTTCCCGCAATCGCAGAGTCGGGCCTCCCGCTGCTCGTTCATGCGGAACTGGCCGGGCCCATTGACGAGGCAACAGGGAGGCTGCGTAATGCGGACTGGCGAAGTTATGCAACTTATCTCGCCTCGCGTCCCGATCAGGCCGAGCTCACCGCGATTCGTCTGATGATCAGGCTCTGCCGTCAGTATCGTTTTCGCCTGCACATCGTGCATCTTTCCACTGCACTCGCCCTCGGGGAACTTCGCCATGCACGCGCCGAAGGACTGCCCGTGACGGTTGAGACTTGCCCACACTATCTGCACTTCGCGGCCGAAGAGATCGCCGACGGAGCAACCTTGTTAAAATGCGCTCCGCCGATCCGCGGCAAAGAAAATCAGCGGCAACTCTGGGAGGGTCTGCGCGATGGAATCATCGACATGATTGTCACCGACCACTCCCCTTGCCCCCCGGAGATGAAACGCGAGGAATTAGGCCGCTTCGATCTCGCGTGGGGGGGAATCGCAAGCCTCTCTCTCGCCCTTCCCATCATTCATTCGGAGTGCACCGGCCGCGGCTTCACGCTCGATGACATTGCGCGATGGATGAGCAGCGCACCGGCGGCACTTGCAGGAATTAGTCATCGCGCAGGCGTATTGGATGCCTGGCCGTGAGGCGAACTTCGTGGTCTTCAATCCTGACGGTGAGTTTTGCGTAACCGCGGACCGATTGCATTATCGTCATACCATCTCGCCGTACCTCAACGAGACGCTTCGCGGAAGCGTGATAGCTACCTACCTCCGCGGAGAACCCGTTTTCAGTGAAGCTGGGTTCGCAGAGACACCGTTGGGACGCGAGATCACGCTATAGTAAGCAGACGAAGATGAACAAAGCCCTTGCCCGGTGGAACTCGCTCGACGCGGATATCGCTGCCCGCGAGATCTTGCTGTGCTGCGGCTCGCAAGCATGGGCAGCTGCACTTGCTTCACGAAGGCCCATCGTCGACGAGCATTCCCTTCTCGAAGCTTCGGCAGCCGTCTGGCGAAGTCTGCACGAGAGAGACTGGCAGGAGGCGTTCGATAGTCACCCGCGCATCGGCCAGACTTATGCGCAAAAAGATGCAACTGAAAGATCGCTAAGCTGGTCTGCGCAGGAGCAGCGCACCGTTCTCTCCGAGGACGACGCAACGCGCCTCGTGTTAACGGAGGCAAACCGCCGCTACGAGGAACAGTTCGGGCGTATCTTCATCGTCTGCGCATCAGGAAAGACCGCAACCGAAATGCTTACGATCCTGGAGTCACGAATGAAAAATGATCCAGCAACTGAGCTTCACGAAGCCGCCGAGCAACAATGTCGGATCACCGAACTGCGCTTGCGCCGATGGCTGGAGCAGAATTAGGCATGGGTATCTCAACACATATTCTCGACACTGCGATTGGACGTCCCGCCACCAACGTTCCCGTTGCTCTCTCGCTGATGGGCGACGGCACCTGGACGCTCATCAACGAAGCAGCGACCGATTCCGACGGCCGCTGCAAGCATCTGTTGCCCGAATCGCAGAATCTGCAACCGGGAACCTATCGTATTCGCTTCGAAACTACCGAATACTACCGGCGCAATCAGCTTATCGGGCTTTACCCCTACGTTGAAATCATCTTCACAGTAACTTCCACGGAGCAGCATTACCACATCCCTTTGCTTCTGACCGCCAACGGCTACACCACCTATCGAGGAAGCTGACCCGATGATCGAACTCATCGAGAATCATTATGGAAAATCCCGCGTTCGCCTGATGAAGGTCACTCGCAACGAGCAAGGTCACGACCTGCGCGAGTGGACAGTTCAGATTCTTCTCAAAGGCGACTTCGAAACAGCGCATGTTCATGGCGACAACAGCAAGATTCTTCCAACCGATACGATGAAGAACACCGTCTACTCGATTGCGCGCAGTTCCACGGCAACTGCGATGGAAGACTTCGCCAAGGAACTCGCGGACTTTCTGCTTGGACGCAATCTGCAGGTCGAATCGGCTTCGGTTCGAATCGAAAGCACTCTGTGGAAACGCCTCACGGTCGAGGGCAAGCCCCACCCCAGCGCCTTCATGCGTGGAAGCGGCGAAGTCCAGATCACTACGGTGGAACGCGCGCAGGGCGGCCCCTTCCAGATTCAATCCGGTCTCGACAATCTTGTGATCCTGAAGACAGCCAACTCTGGTTTTGAAGGCTTCATCAAGGATTCGCTCACGACGTTGCCCGAGACGAAAGACCGGCTCTTCGGCACGGCTGTTGGCGCGACTTGGCATTATCTTGGGTCCGCTCTTTCCTTTGACTGCATTCGCGTGAAGATTCGCGAGACGATGCTTCGCACCTTTGCCAATCACGACAGCAAATCCGTTCAGCAGACCCTCTACGCAATGGCCGAGAGCGCGCTCCAGGCACTCCCTGAAATCGACGAGATTCAGCTGACGATGCCCAACAAACACTGCCTTCTGGTCGATCTCTCGCGATTTGGCCAGGACAATCCCAATGAGATCTTCGTACCAACCGATGAGCCCCACGGATTTATTGAAGCACGCGTTCGCCGTTCTGAATAAGTAACCATGCCAGGAACATATTCAGATCGTGCTGCTCAGGTCATCTCCCGCTGCCGGGAGATCGCGGCATGCACCGAAGTTTCAGGCGAAACCACACGTCTGTTCCTAACCCCTTCCATGCATAAGGTCCATGCACTATTGCATGATTGGATGGAAGCTGCGGGCATGACGATTAATGTTGACGCTATCGGGAATCTTCGCGGTGTATGGGCCGGCACCACTCCGGACAGTCCACGCCTCCTCATCGGCTCACATCTCGATACAGTCCCGAATGCAGGGGCCTTTGACGGCATCCTCGGTGTAGTCCTTGGCCTCGCGGTCATTGAGGAACTTCAGGGCCGACATCTGCCCTTCGCCATCGAAGTCGTTGGATTCTCAGAAGAAGAGGGTGTTCGTTTCAGCAAGCCATTTCTCGGCAGCCTCGCTCTCGTAGGCAAGCTCGATGCTGAGACACTCTCACGCACCGATCGCGATGGCATCAGCGTCATCGAGGCGATTCGATCCTTCGGTCTCGATCCTGCGCAGTTACCCGCGGCGACGATCGCCAAGGATGCCTTCGCTTACCTTGAGTTCCATATCGAGCAAGGGCCCGTGCTTGAGAGCGAAGGGCTGTCGCTCGGAGTCGTCGAAACTCTCGTCGGACAAACCCGAATGCAATTTATCTTCACGGGACTAGCGAATCACGCCGGTACTACGCCCATGGGTCTGCGCCACGACGCAATGACCGCCGCTGCCGACTGGATTGTCGCCGTCGAAGATTACGCTGGTTTGCGTGACAGCCTCACCGCGACGGTGGGCAAGGTGGAAACCTCACCCGGCGCCGGAAACGTCATCGCGGGACGGGTGACTGCCTCGCTAGACGTTCGCCACGCCAGCGACGCAGTTCGTCAACGCTCCATCGCCGACATTACTCAAGAGGCCGAAGTCGCGGCCGCGAAACGCGGAGTGCAGGTTACGGCGGAATTACAGCTCGAACAACCTGCCGCGCCGCTGAACCCGTGTCTGATAAAGATGCTTCAGCGCGCCACTGCTCAGGCGGGTCATCCCGGCCGCAAAATGATCAGCGGGGCCGGCCACGACGCGATGATTCTCGCTCCTGTGATCCCTTCAGCCATGCTTTTTCTTCGCAGTCCCGGCGGCCTTAGTCATCATCCCGACGAAACAGTCCTACCGCAGGATGTCGAGGCAGCGCTGCAAACAGCGATGGAGTTCCTTGTTCTGTTGCGCGATGATAGATCGATCCTTAAGGAAAGCCATGCATAAGCTCGGACAAACCCGCAGCACCAACCAACGCGATCATCTTCTGCACACACCCGATACCTTCGTCCACACTGTGCTGCCGGGTATGGAGCGCGCTACCGCCATCGTACACATCTCGCCCGCAGGCGGTGCAGCGTTCACGCAGTACACAGCAGAGCTCGAACCCGGAGGCAATCTCGGTCCCACATCGAATCAGCGCTTCCTCTACGCGCTCAAAGGCTCAGCCGATCTCGCAACGGAAACGACGTTTCACACCCTAACCCCGGGCAGCTACGCATATATTCCTGAAGATGAGTTCCACTCCGTTACGGCGCAACAACCGACGCATCTTGCCGTCATTGAAAAGCCCTACGAACCCATTGCTTCCGCGCCCACGCCTGAGGTATTCGTCGGCCACGAAGACAAGACGCTCTCCGTCCCGCTCAACGACGACCCGGACCTCCAGGTTCGCAATCTCCTGCCGGGCGATCCATCCTTCGACTTCGCCGTAAACACGATGACCTATCAACCTGGGGCGGCGCTCAGCACGGTTGAGGTGCACGTCATGGAGCATGGCCTGCTCATGCTCGAAGGCGGCGGCATCTATCGTCTTGGCGATCACTGGTACCCTGTCACCGCGGGCGATTTCATCTGGATGGGCCCCTTCTGTGCGCAGTGGTTCGGTGCAATCGGCAAATGCCCCGCGAAATACCTGATCTATAAAGACTGGAACAGGCACCCCCTCGTCTAGGTCTCACTGTTGCAGTACACTCATCGAACGCAGGAGCACCCATGCAGATCCAGATCGACCAGACACGACTGCTCGGCGAGCTACAAGACCTCGCAACCATCACCAGCGCCGAACCATCTTCCGACGGCACAGCCGTTACTCGCATCGTTTTTTCTCCCGACGATCTTCGCGCTCGCGCATGGCTAAAGGAACTCGCCAAAACAGAAGGTTTTGAAGTCCGGGAAGACGCCATAGGCAACATCTTCATCCGCTGGACAGGCACTGATCCTGACCTGCCTGCAGTCGCCACCGGCTCCCACACCGACGCCATCCCCCATGCCGGAATGTACGACGGCACCGTCGGCGTTTTGGGCGGCCTTGAAGCGATGCGCGCTCTCAAGCAAAGCGGCTTCCAACCGCGACGCTCCATCGAACTCCTCATGTTTACCTCCGAAGAACCTACACGTTTTGGCATAGGCTGCATCGGCAGCCGCCTTCTCGCCGGAACAATCGACCCTGTACGTGCCGACCAACTCCGCGAAGCCAACGAGCCTTCCGATGCTGCCCGCACCCTGGAGCAAGTTCGCACCGCCGCCGGTTTTTCCGGAGCACTTGCTTCCGTTAAACTCCCGCATAACCACTACCACGCCTGGGTCGAGCTTCACATCGAGCAGGGCCCGCTTCTCGAACGCGAAGGCATCCCTCTCGGCATCGTCACCACCATCGCCGCTCCGTCCAGTTATCGCTTCACGGTAAACGGTTTCGGGGGCCATGCGGGGGCGCTCCTGATGCCTGACCGCAGAGACGCTCTCTGCGCTGCTGCCGAACTTATCCTCTCCATCGAACGACACGCCCTGGCCACACGGGCAATCGACACTGTAGCCACGGTCGGCACCTGCGACGTACATCCGGGTGCGGTGAACAGCGTTCCCAGCCACGTCGTCCTTCAAGTCGACGTTCGCGATACAGACACCGATCGTCGCGAATCCGTAATGGAAGCAGTCCGCCGCGACTACATCGACATGGCGCAACGCCGTGAAGTCACCGTCACCGAAGAACAGATTAATGCCGACGCGCCAGCCCAATCCTCTCCCCACATCGTCCAGCTTATCGAGCAGATCTGCGCTGAGCAGACTATCCCGTATAAAAAATTGGTCAGCCGCGCCTATCACGATACGCTTTTCATGGCTCGCATCACGCCGGTAGCGATGATCTTCATTCCTTGTCGTAACGGGGTGAGTCACCGACCAGACGAGTACGCCTCGCCTGCCGATATCGCTCTCGGGGTCTCTGTTCTCGCGCAGAGCCTTGCTAAGCTAGCATCGGAGTAGCACGCCACTGCGTTGAGACATGGCCATCAAATCGATCAATCCCGCGACAAACAAACTCCTTCGTCGCTTCGAAGCTCTCACTGACGAAGCGGCGCGCCAGAAGATCGCTGTCGCCGCCGAAGCTTTTGTCTCCTACGCAAACGTTCCACTCGATCATCGTGCTTTATGTATGCGTAAGCTCGCTTCGATTCTCGAGCAGGAGACCGAAGAACTTGCCCCCCTGATCACCGCGGAAATGGGCAAGCCGCTCGATGCATCCCGATTCGAGATTCATAAATGCGCCGACGCTTGCCGCTACTATGCCGACAATGCCCCACGCATCCTGGCGTCGGAGCCGATCCCGACCGAACAGAATCACAGCTACGTGCGTTGGGACCCCTTAGGCATCGTGCTCGCCGTAATGCCGTGGAACTTCCCCTTCTGGCAGGTCTTCCGGTTTCTCGCTCCCGCACTGATGGCGGGCAACGTCGCTCTTCTCAAGCACGCGTCCAATGTTCCGCAGTGCGCTCTCGCCATCGAGTCGCTCGTTCGTCGCGCCGGCTTTCCTCGCGGGGTCTTTCAGACGCTCCTCCTTGAAGTTCATCAGGTCGAACATGTTCTTGCTGACGATCGCATCGCCGCCGTCACCGTGACTGGCAGCGAAGTTGCCGGCCGCGCCATCGGCGCCCAGGCCGGCTGGCTCATCAAAAAATCTGTCCTCGAACTCGGCGGTAGTGATCCCTTCATCGTGATGCCGTCAGCCGATCTTGACCTCGCAGTCGAAACCGCAGTCCGTGCACGCTGCGTCAACAGCGGCCAATCCTGCATTGCCGCCAAACGCTTTCTCGTCGCAGACGAGATCTACGACGCCTTCGAATCTCGTTTCGTCGCAGGCATGCAGCAAATGCGCGTCGGCGATCCTATGAAGGAAGACACGGACATCGGGCCACTCGCAACCGTTCGCATGGTGGAACAGCTCGAAGCCCAGGTAAAGGCAGCTACCTTGGGCGGCGCACGTGTCCTGACCGGTGGCGAGCGCATGGTCGGTGAGGGCAACTACTTCGAACCTACAGTTCTGACCGGCGTGCCACGCAACTCGGCTGTTTATCGCGAAGAACTCTTCGGTCCCGTCGCGATGCTCTTCCGCGTTCACGACGTCAACGAGGCTGTTGAGATCGCAAACGACACACCATTCGGTTTAGCCGCCTCCGCATGGACACGCGACCCTGTTGAACAGCAGTTCCTCATCTCCAACCTGCAATGCGGCGGGGTCTTTTTGAACGCAATGGTGGCCAGCGATCCGCGCCTCCCCTTCGGAGGCATCAAGCGCTCGGGCTATGGACGTGAACTCTCAGCCGCTGGCATGCGCGAGTTTCTCAATGCAAAGACCGTAGTCATCGCCTCGGCTGCACCTGAAATCAACGCGCCCGTCAAGCCCCATCGGCGGTCTGCCGCTGACGCTCCCGTTACGTGGTAAAGATGAGCAAGCACAAGTCCCCTCATTTCGGTTAAGCTACGGTGTCGCTGCGAAGCCCCCTTCGCTCGTCAGGTAAATTACTCAACCTGGATGCATCTTCGCCAGAGAGGATCAACATGACCGATCTCCACTACTTAACAGGCTTCGGCAACGAGTTCGCAACCGAGGCCATCCCTGGCGGCTTGCCGATCGGCCAGAACGCTCCGCAAAAGGCCCCCCTCGGCCTCTATACCGAACAGTTGAGTGGCAGCCCCTTCACAGCGCCGCGCTTACTCAACCGCCGTACCTGGACCTATCGCATCCGCCCCTCCGTAATGCACAAGCCCTACGAACGGATCGCCAACGGCATGGTGCGTTCCAGCCCCTTCAATGAAGTCGAAACCACCCCAAGCCAACTCCGCTGGGACCCACTTTCCTTGCCCACCAAACCCACCGATTTCGTTGACGGCCTCACCACGCTCGCGGGCAATGGCGACCTTTCCATGCACTCCGGACTTGCCATTCACATCTACGCCGCAAACAAGAGTATGACCGACCGCTTCTTCTACACTGCTGACGGTGAGCTTCTCTTTGTCCCGCAGCTTGGCCGGCTCATGCTTCACACGGAACTCGGCATCCTCGATCTCGCACCAGGTGAAGTCGCCCTTGTTCCCCGAGGCATCAAGTTTCGCGTCGAGCTCCTCGACCTACAAGCGCGCGGCTATCTTCTCGAAAACTACGGAGCCAGCTTCCGTCTCCCCGAACTAGGAGCAATCGGCGCCAACGGCCTCGCCAACTCCCGCGACTTCCTCACGCCGCAGGCAGCTTACGACGACCGCGACAACGGAACCTTTCAGGTCGTCGCAAAATTTCAGGGCAACCTCTGGGCCACCGACTTCGACCACTCGCCGCTCGACGTCGTCGCCTGGCACGGCAACTACGCGCCCTGCAAATACGACCTGGCCCGCTTCAACTGCATCAACACCGTCAGCTTTGATCACCCCGACCCATCGATCTACACCGTCCTCACCTCGCCGAGCGAAATAGCGGGCACAGCGAACGTCGACTTCGCTATCTTCCCGCCGCGCTGGATCGTCGCCGAGCATACCTTCCGCCCGCCATGGTTCCACCGCAACTTTATGAACGAGTTTATGGGGCTCGTCCAGGGCGACTATGACGCCAAAGCCGAAGGCTTCGTCCCCGGAGGAGCCAGCCTTCACAACTGCATGAGTGGCCACGGCCCCGACGCCGACACCTTCGCCAAAGCATCCGTTGCCGAACTGAAGCCCGCCAAACTCGAAGGAACCCTCGCCTTTATGTTCGAGACGCGCTTCGTCTGCCGCCCAACGAAGTTCGCCATGGACACTGCTGCCCGCCAGCACGAGTACTACACCTGCTGGCAGCCGCTGAAGAAAAACTTCAAACCGTAATCCAGTTTCAGTTCAAAGGCAGCAAACAAAACGGGCGCAGCCGGAAATGTCGGTTGCGCCCGAGTCTCTGTTGAAGAAGCGACTAGAAGGTGAAGGACGTCTGCAGAAACACCTGTCGCAGAGCGGAGTTTGTCGTATAGGGCCGCCCGGCCAGCTGAGTCGATCTGCCAAAGTTCTGCGAAGTCAACGTGCCAATCGGCGTCGACAGATCCTCATTGTTGAACAGGTTCAACACCTGAACACCCAGGGACAAGTTGTAGCGCCGGCCAGTGCTGCCGCCGCCTCCCCCGCCAAATCCGCCGCCCGGGCCTCCACGGCCACCGCCACCACCAGGACCGCCGCCAGGACCACCGCGACCGCCGCCAGGGCCTCCCATAGGTCCGCCTTGCCCACCGCCCTGACCACCACGATTGCCGGCTTGCGCGCCGCCCGGGCCAGCCCTCTCGGGACCAAAGCCAAACACCTTGTTAAAGCGAACGTTCGTCGTGAACTGCGCGGGTCCGGTGCAAAGATTGATCGGAACAGGCGTATAGATAGTACCCGCTGTTGGAGTTACAAAGCTCCCGCAGCCAGGAATCGTGTTGGTTCCGGCGGTTCCAGGGGCAAAACTGTTCGCCGGGCCGAAGACCGGCCTTGAGTTGGCCTGCCCGGAGAGGTTCACCGATCCCGTCGTTATGTTGTAAGGCGTGCCCGCAGAAAGGATGATCATCGGGCTCAGGGTCATTGCGTGCGGAAGATTGAGAGTCCCGAACAGGAACAACCGGTAACGAGTATCGAAGGTCGATCGGCCGAAATCCTTGCCGATGTTATAGAAGTCTGTCGAGGGATATGTCGTGATCCCGCCCGTATCGGACTTCGCAAAGTTCAACACCCCATAGCCTGAGATGGAAAACATCGGCTTCGGACGAATATTGACATTCGCGATCAGTTGATTCTGCCGGTAAACGCCACCAGACTCGTAGGTATCCAGCACAACGGGATGACCGTTGGCCGGCGGAGGCACCGGATAGATAGGATTGTTGCTCGAGTCCAGGCCGATCGGCGAGTTCGCGTTGATGCTGTAGAACTGGTGCACACCGTCAGCACGAACGTAGTTGACTGAGAGCGTTGCTCCGCGGAAGAGCTGCTGGTCCACACCAAGAGCATAATGCAGCGTATAAGGAGCTCGCAGGCTTGAAGATGCCGAAACAGTCTTATTTCCAGCTGATGAAGTCCCTCCGGTACACGCAGCTACGTTCTGCGGCGAGCAGGCGGCACTCGGATTCGTAATCTGCGTCTGAATCTGGTTCAGACCGTTCGACTCGAGCGTCGTCATGATATTACCCAACTGGTATCGGTCGTAAAACATACCGAAGCCCGCGTTGAGAACGGTCTTTGCGTTGCCACCCTTGCCCAACCCGTAGCGAACAGAGACACGTGGAGCAACGTTGGAATGGTCAGACATATGATTCTGCGTCTCATACCGAAGACCGTAGCTGACCGACAGATTCGGACGAGGTTTCCAGTCATCCTCGGCGTAGAGGCCAATATCCCACATCGTCGTGCTGACCGGATGAAGGACTTGCGTAATGTTGAACTGGCTGGCCTGCGTTGGGTAAACCGCGTGTGAGCCCGTAGGACAGAGCGCAATCTCCAGGCAGCTGTAGATAAACGTGCCGTTCGTCCCTGCCGTCGTCGTATTGTCGTCGCTCGTCGACCGCAACCGTCCGCCAAGCCGGATAAAATTCTTCGCCAGCTGGATCGACGTATAGTTCTGGACTTCTATGTGGTTCTGGGTATCTGACGAAGTTCCGGTAGCTGCGCCGCCACCGGTAAAACTGCCTTGCACCGTAATGGTTGGGTCTGTGCTCAGGGCTTTCTCTGTCGCGGTCTCACGCTGATACTCGAACCGAGTCTCGTTGATCACCCGCGGGCTCACAATTTGCGTATCGCTTACCTGCAGTGTCGTCTCCGATGAGCTGGAGTTGTAGCCTGCACTCGGCAGAACCAGCCCGCCAACTCCAACGTTGTTCTGATCGTTCTCCTCATACATGAACCGCGTCACCAGCGTATTCTTTTCGCCCAGTGCCAGGTCGATGCGTGGGTTGATGTCGGTCCGCGACTGCGGCTGAGGATTGGCCACCGTGTAGGAACACGTCGTCTGACCCGCTGGGCAGGTCAGCGCAGGATTGAATGCCGGCATATTAGGAATGATCGCGTTGACCAGGTTGTTGTCCTGAATGGAACGGTGAGATCCGCCCACCGTAAACGACGCAATCTTCGTAATCGGGCCCGAGATATTTCCCATCACCAGGACCGTGTGATACGGCGGCTGCGTTTGCTCAGGCTGCCCAGGGCTGAGGAAGCTATTGAGCAAAGGATTGCCCGAGTTCAAAGCCGAAGTAATGCCCTGCAGATTAAACTGCCCGTGAAATTTGTCTGTACCCGGCTTGGTAAAGACCTCCACACGCCCATACCCAAGACGGTCGTACTGCGCCGAAAACGGATTCTGATTAATCCGAATCTCGCGAATTGATGACTTCGGAGGAAGCTGCCCGCCCGTAAATCCATCGACATAAATCTGTCCGCCATTCGGCCCCGCTGCCGGTCCCGCCAGCGCACTCAACTCCGACGAGAGCTCGTCCGGATCGTCGGAAAGCGCATCGAGGTCCTTGCCTTTCAACACGGTCGAACTGGCGTTGCTGTCCGAGTCGACGCTCACCTGCGCCGCCGACGTAGTCACATTCACGGTTTGCTGCTGCTCCTGGATCGTCATCTGCGTATCCAGCGTCAGGTTCTGTCCCGCAGAGATCCTTACACCCATCTTCACGAACGTCGCAAAACCCTGCATCGTCACCGTCACCGAGTAGGTCCCCGGCGGAACGTTGTGCACCACATAAGTTCCATCGCTCTGCGACTGCGTCACCAGCGCTTTGCCCGAGGTCGGCGTCAGCGTCACCGTCGCTCCCGGAATCACCGCCTGTTCAGGATCAGCAACCACTCCATGCACCGTCGCGACGGTCTGCTGGGCGATTGCAGCCATTGGCGTCCAGGCCAAAAAGCAAAGTAAAACAATCTTCAATAATGCACGAAATGACATACTGCTCCTCAAAATTTTTCTCGTTGCGTTCGTAGAAATATGTTGCTTCCAAAAGAACTAATGTGCGCCGCCACCCTCAGGTGCTTCGCCCCCGATGTTCCATGGAGACAGTGTCATTGCAGGCCCGCCGCTTGGCGTTGCCGCCAGAATCGGTTCCACTCCAGACAACAAAGTCACTGCCGTCACCGCAGAGCTGCTCGGATCGGGCTGCGACGCTACGATCATCACCGCATCGCCCACTTTCAAATCAGCGATCGTCTTATTAGGCAGCCGGCTCACCATATTCGAGAGATCACCACCAGCCGATCGTCCCGCTCCGCCCTGCCGTCCGCCTTCGGGCGCACTCGCCTGTCCGCCCTGCGGAGCAGACCCGCCACCCGCGCCAGCTGGACCGCCTTTGGCACGAGCCGCAAACATCGTTGCAGCCTGCGGCGACAGAGTCTTCACATTCGAGTTCCCCGTAATCGCCACGGTAAAAGTCTTCTTAGTTGCCAGATCCTTCAGAGTCAACGTTCCCGCTGCTGCATTGATCGTCGCAACCGTCCCAGCCAGATTCTTGAACGATCCGCTGACAACCTCCTCCGCCTGGATCGACGAGCCATCATCGGACTTGTTGCCGCGTACGCGAAGCTGATCGCCAGGTTGAATCTGCGCCAGCGTTCCCGGCTTCGCATCTTCAAACTTCACCGAGTCTCCGGCATAGCGCCTGTACTGTGTCGTGCCCGAAGTCGTCACTGCCACCTTCCGAGCCCCGACCGCGATCGTTACGGTGCCAGAACCCGCATCGACCGCGTTCACAATGCCGCCGCTCCCGCGTTTTTGCCAGTCCGCCTGCTCAGCCTCATGCTTTTGCGCAATATCAGTCGACTTCATCAGGATTACGCGCGAGGCTGCAAAGGTACTCGCATCGTCGCCACCTTTGCCGTTCACCAGCACGCGATCGCCGGCCGCAATATTCGTCAGCGCAATCGCCTGCGCCGCCTTCAAATCCGTGCTGCCCGGAGCCAGTTGCAGAATCCGCGTTCCATCGGCGACACTCACCGTCACTACCTGCCCCGCATCCGTCTTCAGCGTCAAGCTGTTTCCCGAAACAGCGGTCACTGTGCCCAGCTGACGTGCGGCAGCCGGCGCCGCAGCCGGGGCCTGTGCCGGCGCATTTCCTCCCAGACACCAAGCCATCGTCGGCAGGATCAAACCTGCTCTCAGCACTGCCGTCCGGAATACACCAACTTCCTTAAACATGGTCTTACCTTCACCTCAATGCGGATTCACAGTGATCGCTTCAGCTTGGCCGCTGAACGCGTCAGTCTCTAAGGAAGACGAACCAGATACTCAAAAGTTTCGGCTGAAAAACAATACTGCCGTATTGAATCTCAATGAAACTAAAGCGAAAAAAAGTCGTCGATATACCGGTATCTCTATGATAACCGTTCCACTGCTTAACCCACCCTTAAGACGGTGTTTTTTAATGTGCAGCCAATAACTCATTGACGGCACGTTCCAGCTGACCATCTGAGCCCATCTGGGTCTCCCCTAGCGGACGCGCAACCTCCACATCCACAGGCCGAGGATGCATCTCCATCGTCTGACCGCGCATATCCTGAATCCGCCATCCCGGCACCCGCACCGACGATCCATCGATCAGCGGCTGCGCACCGGTAAAGATGATCCAACCTGCCGTAGGCTCACCGACGACCTTGCCCAGCTTCAACGACCGATACCCTTCAGTGAAATCCTCCGCGTCCGACAACGACGATTCATTCGTTACCAGCACCGTCGGCACACCCAGCGCGCGTTGCCCCAGATTCTGCCGCGAAGGCACCGGACTCTGTCCTCGAGGAGTCATCATCAAGTAGTTCTGCCGTGTGAACACATCCAGCGCATACCCATTGATGTAGCCGCCGTTATTGTTCCTCACATCGACCACCACACCCTTCTTCGCTTGGTTCTGCGCATCGAGATCGATGTACAGCTGCTGCAGCGAAGCGTCGCTCATATCCGCCAGATGCACATAACCAAGCTTGCCTCCGCTTATCTTGTCTACGAGCGCACGGCGCTCCTCCACCCACTGCCGGTAGAGCAACCCAACCGTCGCAGTCGAAGACACAGGCCGCACCACCGCCTCTCGCGCCTTCCCTGCCGTTTCAATCCCCAGCACGACGCGCTTGCCAACCGTATCCTCGAGTAAGCTGTCCAGATTCTTCGCACCAACATCCTCGCCATTGACGCTCACTAGCCGGTCGCCGCGCTTGATCGACCCTTCAATCGCGGCCGGCCCCAGCGCAATCACCTCGTGCACCACCAGACCCTTGCCTGCCTCGTACGCCTCGCGGTCAAACCGCAACCCCAGGCTGCCAACCTGCACCGGCTGCGGCCCATTCCCCGGCCCGCCACCGCGATTGATGCCCGAGTGCGACGAATTCAACTCCCCAATCAGCAAATTAATGTCACGCCGCAGTTCATCCGACGTCTTCACGCCCGCAACATACGGAGCCCATTCATCATGCAGCTTCAGCCAGTTATGCCCGTTGAAATCCGCATCATAAAACCGACGGTTCAGGGTCCCCCACGCCTCTTCAAACACCACCTTCTTCTCAACATCAAAATCGATCTGCATCGCCGCCGTCACCGCAATCGTCTTCGGCGTGCGCGACTCCAACGAAATCGACTTCACCGTCCCGTTCTCGAGATAGAACGCATCTTTGCTGTCCGGCCCAAAGACGTAATCGCTCTTGCGTCCAGGCGTCGAAGTCAGCTGCCGCGCAACCTGCGGATCCTTCGAAAGCTCATCCAGCGGAAACGTATAAAGACTCTGCTGATTCGCCGTACGCGCCGCAAACACCAGTGTCTTGCCATCCGGACTGATCACCGGCTCCTGCGCATTCAACCCCAGTGGCAAAAAAGTCAGCCGGTCGCGAATCCCTTCGAACACGATCTTCACCGGCTCGACCTTCTTCTTCGCTTCGGGCTTAGCATCGGTCTTCGTTTCGCTCTTCGCATCAGCCGCAGGAATTACTGGCTTCTCTTCATTCGGCGCCGTCACCTGCGTATTCGGCGACCCCGGCGTCTTCGAGGGCCGGAACAGCTCCCGGAACTCATCCTCACGATACTTCGGCACATGCGGCAACAGATCAACTCCCGCAATCTGCGCCTGTTCGCTACGCTGCGAAGTATCGAACAGAATGTACTTTCCATCCGGGGACCACGCCACACCGCCAATGTTGCCGTTCGCCAGAAAACTCACCGGGTGCGACTCGCCACCCGCCGCAGGCACAACATGGACATTGCGAAACGACCGGCTGTCATCGGCTGTGTACGCGATCCACTGGTTGTCCGGAGACCACGCAACCGAAGCCCCCGGCAGCTCTCCACTCGCAACCACGCGATCCGCAACCGCCGCTCCAGTCTCCGCGGGAACCGCCAACACATGCAGCTCCTTATCGTTTCTCACATATGCAACATTCTTCCCATCCGGAGACCACCTGGGCTCACCGTCGTCGTGACCGGCCTGCGTCAGCACCGTCTGCTTCGAAGTAGCAAAGTCATACATCACCAGGTTGTGTCCACTCGCCTCACCGCTCCCAGCCTCCGAACGGTACGCAAGCTTCATCGAGTCCGGCGACCACACCGGATCACCCTCCGCCGTCGGGGTACGCGTCAGCCTCTGCGCCTCGCCACCGTCCTTTGCCGAAGTCGCAAACACCTCGCCGTGTGCGATCACCGCAATCTTCTTCCCATCCGGAGACAGCGCCAGCTTATTGAAGTTCGTCTCCGTCACATGTGTCACACCCGGAGAAGCTGGCGCGCCGCGCAGCGCAATCTGCACCTTCTCCGCCTTGCCCGAAGCCGTATCCATCTTCCAGATCGAAAAATTCCGTTCAAACACAATCGTCTTGCCACCGTCTCCAATGCTCGGCCACAATACGCGCCCTTCCTTGAAGTGCGTCAGAGCCTTCGCCGACGCGGGCGAGCTCATCGGAGCCGCCCAGATGTTCTCCGCCCCCGTCGCATCGCTCATATAGAACAGCATCTTCCCATCCGCCGACCACATCGGCCAAGCATGCTTCGCATCGGCCTTCAGCAGCATCTCGTACTTGCCGCTCTCCGCCACCGGCTTCAGCCAGACCTCAGTCTCGTCGATATGGGCATGTCCATTGCGCCACCACTGCGAGCTGCTGATACCCCGCGCCACCAGCGCAATCTGCTGCCCATCCGGGGACGGCGCGCTCTCAAACTCATTCAGATAACGCTCGTGGCTTACCTCCAGCGGAGTTCCACCCGATGAACTCACACGAAAGATATCGCCCTGCCCAGCAATGTCATTCACCGCCGACGTGAAATAGATCCACTTCCCATCATGCGACCATCCATCCAGTGAATCCGCCCGATCCGAGTAAGTCAGTCGCATCAACTCACCCGTCGCCAACGTCAGCACATAGATATTCCCTGCTCCAGTCCGCGCCGAAACAAACGCGAGCTTCGTTCCATCCGGCGAATACAGCGGTCGGGACTCCGTCGCGGGATGCGTCACCAGAAGATGCGCCTCTCCACCCGCCGCAGCCACCGTCCACAGATCCCCGCCCGAAGCAAACGCAATCTCCTTGCCGTCAGGAGAGATCGCAGGATCGCTCAGTGACGGCAGCACAGCCTGCGCCACCGCGCCCTTATCGACGAACAAAATCCCAAAAACAATCACACCAAGGAACGAACGGCGGAGAACCAGCGACATGGCAGGCACTTCCTTCAATTGAAATAGGCAGATAGGAAATTCTACACAACCAACGCCGTCTTCTCCGTCGACAAGATCGCCAACGAGTCCGGAGGCAGCACCACCGCGCTCTTCCTCACCTTCACCTCAGGACTTGAAGCCATCACCAGCGGAATGCGGCTGGGATTCTCAAACTCAATCAGTTCGCTGCCCAGGTTGCAAACCACCGTCATCGCCCCGCGCTCCATCACCAGCCACCGCTTGTCTTCGTCGAACTGAACCCTTGTCTGCCCCGGCGCTCCATTGTTCAATGAGGCCGACCCGCGCCGCAGCTCAATCAGCCGCCGATACCACTCCAGCATCTCCTTATGCCGCCCCTGGTGCACCTCATCCCACTTCAGCTTAGACCGCTCGAACGTCTTCACATCCTCAGGATCGGGAATCACTTCCGGGTCCCACCCAAACGCAGCAAACTCGCCCCTCCGGCCCTCTTTCACCGATCTCGCCATCTCCGGATCGACATGATCCGCAAAATATAGAAACGCGGTCGAAGCTGCGAACTCCTCCCCCTGAAAGATCAACGGAACAAATGGCACAGTCAGCACAAGCCCTGCCGCAATCTTCGCCCGATCCCACCCTACGACCTGGTCGATCCGGTCTCCGACGGCGCGATTTCCCACCTGGTCATGGTTCTGGATGAATCCTACAAACTGATGCGGCGAAAGTCCTTCCACTGGTCGCCCATGCGAGCGACCACGATACGCTGAGTATGTCCCATCCTGCACAAACGTCTTCGTCAGTGCCTTCGCTAGCTTCGCCATCGTCCCAAAATCAACGTAGTAACCCCTCTCTCCTCCGTCGCGTTGCAACACCGTAAACAGCGCATGATGAAAATCATCGCTCCACTGCGCATCCATCCCATACCCGCCAAGCTCGACCGGTTTAACCACCCGCGGATCATTCAAATCACTCTCCGCAATCACAACCAGCCGTCGCCCCAGCTTCTCTGAGAGTTCCCTCACCTCGTTCGACAGTTGCTCCATAAAATGCACCGCCGACCGGTCCACATACTCATGCACCGCATCCAGCCGCAGCCCGTCGATGTGATAGTCCCGCATCCACATCAGCGCGTTGTCGCAGAAAAACCGCCGCACCTCATCGCTTCCCCAACCTTCAAAGTTGATCGCCCCGCCCCAGGGCGTGTGGTGCCGTTCCGTAATGTAAGGCCCATACTTCCCGCTGTAATTCCCCACCGGGCCAAAGTGGTTGTAGACAACATCCAGCAACACTGCCAGCCCACGCGAATGGCAAGCATCGACCAGCCGCTTCAACCCATCCGGCCCGCCATATTCCTCATACACGGCAAACAACTCAGCCCCGTCGTATCCCCATCCATGAGCGCCGGGAAACTCCGCCACAGGCATCAATTCCACATGTGTAATACCAAGCTGCTTCAAATAATCCAGCCGCTCAATCGTCGAATCGAACGTCCCCTCCGCTGTGAACGTCCCGACGTGAAACTCATAAATCACACCGCTCGCAAGCGGCGGTGCATCCCATCCTTTATCGCTCCACACAAACGCGCCCTGGTCATAAAGCCGCGAGAAACCATGCACTCCATGCGGCTGCCACTCCGATCGCGGATCAGGCCACGCCTTCGCATCGTCATCAATCGCAAACCCATAATCCGTTCCTGGCCCAGCTTGCTCCGCCGAAGCTCGCCACCACCCACGTTCGTCAGGCCCCTGCATCGGATATGCTACATCGCCAATCTTCACCGCCAACTTCTTCGAATACGGAGCCCACACCGAAAACTCATGCATCGCCTTCGCCAACCCCCGCACTCTCGCGCGCCAGCAGCGCAACTGGAAAATCCTTCAGCAACATCTTCATCGTATTCACCCCGCCCTCAACACTCCCACCAGTCGTACGATTCCTCCACCTCCCCGGCGGCAACACCACGATCGTGTCCTTCCATGCGCCTCCAAGGTTCAACGTCAACCTCGGCACCACCGTCACCACATCTTCTCCACGCATGTAAGCGATCACATGATCATGCTTGTCCCCATCCACCTCCAGCGGCGTGTACTCCGCCCCCGTGCCAAAACACTCCGGCCGCTCACGCCGCAGTTCGAGCGCCTTATGAATCGTCCATAGCTTCGGCAGCCCCTCATCCGCCCGCAACATCACCTGCGCGGCCACATCCGTTCCATTCAGATGCTTCAACTCACACAACAACCGCTTCCGCAACGCATAATCTACTGGCCGCCGATTATCCGGATCCACCAGACTCAAATCCCAGAGCTCCCCACCCTGATACAAATCCGGCACACCCGGAGCAGTATGTTTCAACAACGTCTGCGCCAGAGATTTAACCCGGCCCGCATCCTGCACCCTCCCCACAAACTGCTGAAGCTCCCGCAGAAACGGCGCGTAGTTCAAAGTCAACTCGATAAACATCCGTAGCGCCTCTTCAAACTCCTTGTTATTCGCCACCCAGCTCGTCTGCTGCTTGGCCTCGCGCACCGCCTTCAGCATGTAACTCTGAGCGCGCTCCATCGACAGCGGCCATGCCCCAATCAGCGTCTGGTAGTACAGATACTCCGTATTCCGATCCGGCATCGGCGCCGCGCCGCGCTTCGCCGCGCGAAATGCATTATTCATCCGCGACCACCGCTGTATCGCCGAACCAAACCGCCCCGGAATCTCCGACAACGCCGCCAACCGCGCCCTCACATCGTCGCTGCGCTTCGTGTCGTGGGTCGAAAGCGTCGTCATCGTCGAAGGATGCGTCTCCTGCATCTTCGAGCAATACGCATGAAACTCCGCAACACTCAAACCATCGCGCCCCGGATCGCTCCCCACCTCATTCATTCCCGTCAGCCGATTGAAGCAATAAAATGCAGTGTCCTCCACACCCTTCGCCATCACCGGCCCGGTGAATTGCTGAAATCGCTGCACAAACTCCGTCTCGCTCCTGCCCTTCACTTCCATCGTCAACACATCGCGCATGAAGTCGAACAATCCGCCATCAATGTCGTGCCGCTGCTGCTTCGCACACTCTGTCGCCTCTTCAATGTGCCTCCGATCTTCCTCCGTAATCTCATCGCGATCTGGCACAACATAAGTCCGATAGACCGAAAAACAAGCCGCTACCTCGCGAATCGCCCTTCGTACCTCAGCCCTCGTGTAATCGCGCCGGTCGCGATTCGCCTCGCATATCTCCACAAAAATCGACGTCAGCCGATTCACATCGCTCCCCAAAGCCTCCTGCGATACGCCAATCTTCTTCTCATGCGCGATCGCCGGAAACTCCGTACGCTGTTCTGTAAACTGCCGGTACACCTGGGTGAGCTCCATCATCCCCTCAGGCGCAACCAACACTCCCGCGGCGACGTTCAAAAAGTCGTAACCCGTCGTTCCCTCAATCGGCCAGTTCTCCCTCAGATACTCTCCCGGCTCCAGAATCTTCTCCCCCACGACATAAGCGTCTGGTGCATGCTGGCGTAGCCGATTCATATACTCCAACGGATCGCGCAACCCATCAGGATGATCCACTCGCACGCCATCGATCACGCCGCGCTTCAACCAATCGATCACCAACGCATGCGTCTCTTCAAAAACATGCTCTCGCTCAACCCGTAGACCAATCAGCGTATTCACATCGAAGAACCGCCGATAGCTCAACTGCTGATCCGCCGTCTTCCAATATGCCAGCCGATAGTTCTGCTGATTCAGAAAATCATCCAGCCCGTCGAGATTTCCATTCAACTCCGCTACCGACTGATCGATCGCCTCCCACACACCCTTCTCTTCTCTGCTAAGCCGCTCCAGCAGATCGAACAGCACCACCTTATCCCTGTGCCGCGCAAGAATTGTTCTGCGATCCACATACTCCGGCTGCGGCAATCGCCCAAACGACGCCGCTAGAAAACTCAGCGTGTCCGACTTCGCATACTCCGCCGCCCGCGCAAGAATCACCGGCAACGTAGTCGGCGAAGTCGGAAGCGTCTGCGATGAACACTCAACCTGGAACCTGTTTCCCTTCCGCCCAACCTTGATCCCGCCCGCTTGCAAAACCCTGCCATACTGGTCACCAAGAATCGGAACCAGAACCTTATCTCGCAGCCGTTCCTCCTGCGGTTGCCAGTCAATATCGAAGAATGAAGCATACCGGCTCGAAGTTCCGTTCTCGAGCACATCCCACCAGTACCTGTTCTCCTTACCCAGAGACATATGGTTCGGCACAATGTCGAGAAGCTGCCCGAGGTCCGCCTCACCCAGCTTCATGCAGAAACGCTCATGCGCCTCGGCACCACCGAGTTCTTCATTCACTCGCTGATGCGAGACAACGTCATACCCATGCGGACTCCCCGGCGCCGCCTGCAGATAAGGCGAGCAGTACACATGGGAGATCCCAAGCGCGCGCAGGTAGTCCGCAATCCGCGCCGCATCATCGAATGTAAAGTCTTTATGGAGTTGCAGCCTGTAGGTCGAGCATGGAATCCGTGGCATCGTTATCAACCGATCAAAAAACTCGTTCAGGAAAACAAGGCAGCAGAAGAGTTAACGCAGATTATTGATTAGAAGCGCTTAACAGCCCGATAGTTGCATCCTCGTCACGCGCAAATCCATGCCCCAAGTGCGACGGTCATCTGAGGATGGGCGGTCATTTGACGAACAAACACCCCACAGTTAGACTCCGCATCAACCAGGACGGCTAACCATGCTTGTTACTTTCCGGGCCATCACATAGGCCACCCTCTTCATCGGATTTCTACTCATCTATCTGCCATCCCGCGTACTGGCGTGGTCGGGAATCGTTCGTCCGGCAACGATTGAAGGGCCGCAGATCATGGGGCTAATTCTGCAGATCATCGGCGCAGTCCTCGCCTTGTCGTGCATCTTCACCTTTGCGTGGATTGGAAAAGGCACCCCGGCGCCGTTCGACCCGCCACGTCGGCTGGTGATTCGTGGACCTTATCGATTTGTCCGGAATCCGATGTACATCGGCGCTGGACTAGTTCTCGTCGGAGCCGCACTCTTCTTTGAGTCCATGTCACTGCTGGCCTACGGAGCCATATTCCTCTTCGCAAGTCATCTCCTCGTAGTGCTCTACGAGGAACCTAAGCTCCGACGAACCTTTGGAACCGACTATGACGAGTATTGCCAACACGTCAGCAGGTGGTGGCCAGCCATACGAGCCGCTCATTCCTCTTAATCCGCAGGTTGTAGACGCCACAATCCAGACATCGCAAACGCGGAATGAATCAATGCAATATGCGACAACGCCTGTGGAAAATTTCCCATCATACGCTTCGTTTCCGGATCATACTCCTCCGCGAGCAAACCCACATCGTTTCGCAGAGCAAGCAACCGCTCAAACATCTTCGTCGCATCCTCTCGTCGTCCGATAAGCCACAAGCAAGTCACCAGCCAGAAGCTACACGCCAGAAACGCACCCTCGCCCGCGGGCAAACCATCATCCGTCTTCTTCGTGTCGTACCGCGCAACAAATCCATCCTTCAACAATCGCGCTTCAATCGCCTCTATTGTCCCCACGATTCGTGGATCATCCATCGGCAAAAATCCAACAAGTCCGATCCGGAGGCACGAAGCATCGAGTTGCTTTGAGCCATACGCCTGCACAAAGCTATTTAGCTTCTTATTGAAACCCTTCGCGCAAACATCTTTGTGGATCATGTCGCGAATCTTTTCCCAACGTTTCACATCCCCGGCTCCATCGAATCTCTCGTGATTCTTGATCGCGCGATCGAGCGCCACCCATGCCATCACCTTCGAGTGCGTAAAGTGCTGCGGCGCTCCGCGCACCTCCCAGATTCCCTGGTCCGGCTCCTGCCAAACCTCACAAAGATGATCGATCAGCGCCGCCTGCACCGCGCTCGCCGATACGCGAAGCTCTTCCTCTGCAGGCGGAATCCGATTCAACGCAGCGGCCACCTCCCCAAACACATCGAGTTGAAACTGATTCACAGCCGCATTTCCAATCCTCACCGGCCGCGACCCTTCATATCCCGGAAGCCAGTCAGCCTCCCACTCCACAATCTGCCGTTCACCGCGGATCCCGTAGATCGTCTGAATCTGCCCCGGCGCTCCGGCGATAGCGCGCATCAACCACTTCCGCCATTCCACCGCCTCATCCACATAACCAGCCTGCATCAGGATCAGCAGCGTGAATGCCGTATCACGCAGCCAGCAGTATCGATAGTCCCAGTTGCGCGTCCCACCAATCTTCTCTGGCAGCGAAGTTGTCACCGCCGCAACAATCCCACCCGAAGGTCGATACGTCATCGCCTTCAGCGTCATCAACGACTGCTCCACCACCTCCGCGTACGGCCCTCGATACTTATTCTTCTCGTTCCATCCCTTCCAGAACTCTTGTGTCTCCTTCAGCGCCTCCTCAGCAGGTTGCAACGGAGGCACCTTCTCAAGCGAAGACAGATTCGTCAGCGTGAAGCTGACCGTCTCTCCTGCCCGTACCGAAAACTCACTACGCGTCGACATCCCCTCCCCCCGTAACGGAGCCTCGGTGTGCAGCACCACCATGTCCGATCCCGCAATCGCGTGCAACCCATGATCCGCGCTCGTCACCCAGGGAATCGTCCTTCCATAATCGAACCGGATCGAAAGATCCATCTGCATCGCCACCTTACCGCGCACCCCCCGCACCATTCGGACCACATGCGAGTGCTCCGCTCGCGGAGGCATAAAGTCGACAAGCTCTACCTCGCCATCCTTCGTCTCGAAAATCGTTTCCGCAATTAATGTGTGCGGCCCATACTGCCGCCGGATTGCCTTGATCTTCCCCGCAGGCGCAATCTTCCAGTGACCGTGATCGGACGTCCCCAACAAGGCAGCAAAACACGCCCCGGAAGAAAAATTTGGCCAGCACAACCAGTCGATCGAGCCCTCACGAGAAACCAGTGCGGCTGTTTCACAGTCCCCAATCATGCAATAATCTTCAATCGGCGACCCGTGTAGCGGTTTCGCACTGCGTCTGGTCGGCTCAGCCACGGACTTTTACCTTTCGTTCCGCTGTATTTCTTCTGCCTGCAACCACATACGACCCATTCAGCATCTCTTTAATTGCTGAAGAGTCATTCGTACGATGCATGTGGCGGCATTTCTGGTTTGGAATCGCAAAAAGGCATTCGATTGAAACCGCTGAAACGCCTTCCGAAAGAGGCCGGAACAACCAATTTTTTGAGCCCACCATTAACTAAAAGAAAGACCAGATCGCCCGATGGCCTCCACGCAAACCAACATCGACCTCGCCGCAATCCCGGCATCCGGCACGCCCGGACTTCTGATCAGTCTTCCTCCCCTGCCGCAGGAAGCCTTCGACGCCACGGTCAGCAATCTCGCTCTCGCCTTCCCTAGCGAAACCGTCCTCGTCGCCACACCCGACGCCGCCCCTCAATCTTCCTCCGGCAGCCCGCTCCGCCTGCTCCCCTACCTCGTCAACGCCGTCTCAACGACCCCCTGGGTCCTCACTGCCGCCGACTACTTCAACACCTATAAACTCGCACAGGAAAACGGTGCAACCGCCTGCGTCCTTCTCGGTGCCGAAGCCCAATCGCTCCATCCCGAGGCCATTCGCGCCCTCGCCAGATCCACAGTGCAATGCGATCTCACCATCGCGCACTACGATCTCGGCCCCCGCGAAGGCTTGGTCAATTCCGCCATCCTCTACCCCGTCACCCGCGCTCTTTTCAGCACCCGTCCGCGCTTCCCTCTCGCAATCGATGTCGGGCTCTCCCTTCGCATGGCCGAACGCCTCGCCACCGCAGCGCAACGCTTTACCGCCGCCGGACAAAATGACGCTCTCCTCTGGCCGCTCGACGAAGCCGCCACCGTCAATTACAGCATCGCCGAGGTCAACGTTGGCTCCCGAACCTTCGCTCACCCCGTCTCAGCCGACGTCAACGCTCTCCTCGCCCAGATCACCGGCTCTCTCTTCGCAGACATCGACGCCAAAGCCGCCTTCTGGCAACGCGCCCGCGGCACCCAGCCCTATCAAGCCGTCAGTCTCACCACGCCCATCACCGAGCCACCTGACATCGCCCTCATGCTCGAGGCCTTCCGCCTCGCCTACACCAACCTCCACGACATCTGGTCTCTCGTTCTGCCACCCAATTCGCTCCTCGGCCTCAAAAAGCTCTCGCTCGTGCACACAGAAAACTTCCGCATGCCCGACAATCTCTGGGCCCGTATCGTCTACGACTTCATCCTCGCCTTTCGTCTCCGCACCATCAATCGCGGACACCTCCTTGGCGCCCTCACGCCTCTTTATCTCGCCTGGGTCGCCTCGCACCTTACTCTCATCAGCAGTGGCACTGCCCCGGAAAAACACATCCAGGACCTCGCCATTGCCTTCGAAGCCGATAAACCGTACCTCGTATCCCGCTGGCGCTGGCCTGACCGCTTCAATCCATAAGAGCAGCCCGGCAAGGAGAAAAACACATGTGGCAACAAGTCGAACTCGCCCTCAGGCAATCCGCTGAAAGCGTCCTGGTCAAACTCGCCCGCTTCTTCCCCGGTCTCATCGCCCTCCTGCTCGCGGTCATCGTCCTCACAGCCATCGGAGCGGGTCTCGCCGCACTTCTCCGGCGCAGCCTAACCGCCGCGCGATTCGACGAGCGCCTCGCCCACAACGTCATCGCGCCCATCTCCGACTGGTCCCCCGCCAACAGTCCCACCGCGCTCATCGCCCGCGTAGCTTTCTGGGGATGCTTCCTACTCGGCTGCTTCATCGGCATCTCTGCCTTTGACGCCGCCTATCCCGGCGACTCGCCCATCTCCACCATCGTCATCCCCTACCTCACCCACTCCATCGGAGCCGTCCTTCTCCTCATCACCGGCACCGTCATAGCCCGCTTCCTCGAGCGTTCCGTCCTCATCAGCGCCGTCAACGCCAAGCTCCAGTACGCGCGCGTCCTCTCCCTCGGCGTCAAATGGCTCGTCCTCGTTCTCACCGCGGCCATGGTCCTAGATCACCTCCAGATCGGCGGCGCGGTCGTCGAGCTAGCCTTCGGAATCCTTTTCGGCGGAATCGTCCTCACCCTCGCTCTCGCCGTAGGCCTCGGCTCACGCGACATCGTCAGCCGCTCTCTCGAGCGCAGCGCCTCGCTCGACCCCCTCCCAGGAGATCCTGACTACAAATCGTCCATTCCCCCCGAAAACCTGCGCCACTTCTAAAAGTGGCCTGAGAGGTTGGATCGTTTGCACCTGGCAAGAGGTCGTCATCTCGACCGAAGCGGCTCTCGGTCTTATCGTGAGTCGCGCAGCGGAGAGACCCCCGTATTTGCTTTTTGCCTCTGTTCTTCCCTTTGCTTCTCGGTAGTCCAAGACTTCACCCTTGGGTCTCCCGGTCTCAAATCACCTGCGGAGACGCCGCCACTTCCTTCGGCTGAATCCGTGGCGCCAGAAATCCATACAGTGCCACCACCGCAAACCCCACCAAAGGCACGATATATCCCTTCGCGAGACTTCCCGTGTTCCTCGCAATAAACCCAAGTACCAGCGGAAAGAGCGCTCCCCCTACAATTGCCATCACCAGTAGCGACCCCGCCAACTTCGTATTTGGCCCCAGGCCCTTCAGCCCAAGCGCAAAGATCGTCGGGAACATGATCGACAAGAAGAATCCGCTCAGCACCACACCCCATGCACCCACAATCCCCGGCTGCGTTACCGTGACTGCCATCAGCAGCACGTTCGCCACGCCATAAAAGCCAAGCATTCGGCTCGGCGATACGTAATTCATCAGCGGCGTCGAAACGAACCGCCCAATCGCCAGCGCCACCAGTACGCCTGTCAGATAGTACGAAGCATGCCGTTCCGTCACCACCGTGTACTGCTTCATATACAGAATTAGATTGGACCAGCTCGATATCTGCGCCCCGACATTGCAGAAATTGGCGAACACCGCAAACCAGAGGTGCGGATACTGAAACAACTGGCTGAAGCTCCCATGATCTCCGGCTTCGCCCTCATGCTCGCTATGCATGGAAGGAAATGTCATCCGCGACAGCACCAACGCGCACAACAGAACCACTGCGCCGAACGCCAGATACGTCGGCACCACACGCATGATCTCCGTGTGCAGATACGCCTGGTACGTCCCCGCCGCACGCATCTGTTCGATCTCCGGAGCCGTCTTCTCCACGCCCGAAAAAATAAATCGCGCGCCGATCAACACCCCCACAATCGTCCCGGGAGGATTGAATGACTGCGAAAAATTCAGCCTCCGCTCCGAAGTCGCCGGATCGCCGAACTGCGCGATGAACGGATTCGACGCCGTCTCCAGAAACGAAGCGCCGCTGCCCACCGTGAACAGGGCCACCAGGAACGCCAGGTATTGATGACTCACCGCCGCAGGCCAGAACAGGATCATCCCGCCGCCAAACAGACACAGCCCGGTCACCATCCCTGCCTTGTAGCCCCACTTGCGCATCAGCAACGCCGCCGGCATCGCCATGACAAAGTAGCCAGTGAAGTTCGCGGTTGAGACCAGCTGCGCGCTAAACGTCGACAGCTCGAACGACTTCTTGAACTGCTGTACCAAAATGTCCGTCAGGTTGTTCGACATCCCCCACAGAAAAAACAGCACTGTCACTAAGGCGAAGAGCACCATGTGCCCTACCGGAAACACAGGGTGATTTTCCTGTCCTTGTGGCCGTGTACCCGAACTTACCGACGTCGAAACCTGCATTCACAACCCCCGCATTCCTATTGAGCCAACTGACAGCGATAATGAACAAACTCGCTGACTCGTAAGACGGCCCAAAACTTGTCGCCCAGTCTATCTCACTATCATCTGCCCCGGCTGTTCAGAAATTTTTGATTCGAATTCGCCGCTCTCTTCACTATTGGCATACTATGGTCTTCGCAAACAGCGCCTCGCGCCCGGCCCTCATACAAATTCATCCCCAAAATTTGGAGGACTTCTCATGGCAACGAAAAAGAAATCGACTACGCCTCATCTCTCTGTCTCGCCCCGCGCAGTTTTGCCCGGCAGCGAAAAGAAGCCCTTCGTTCTAGCTGCCGGTGAAAAACCCGCACCAGCCGGGACGAAGATCATCGTCTCCGTCGTCGTCCGCCGCAAGGCAGAGCTCAAAGCCTCCAACCGCACCGGCAAGGAACGCCTCACCCACGCTCAGTATCGCGCCCGTCATGGAGCCGACCCCGCAGCCGTCAAGCTTGTTCGCGCCTTCGCCAAAGAGTACGGCCTCGCCGTCGCTCCCGACACCCCCGGCCCCGAGCGTCGCGCTGTCAAACTCGTCGGCACTGTCGCCAACATGCAGAAGGCCTTCGGCGTCACCCTGGTTAACAAGACCGTCGACGGAGACACCTATCGCGTACGCGAGGGCAGCATCACCCTGCCCGCCGAGCTCGTCGGTCCCGTCGAAGCCGTCCTCGGCCTCGACAACCGTCCCCAGGCCCACGCTCATTTTCGTGTCCTCGGCGAAACCGGCGACTTCTCCGCGAACGTAGCGCAGGCAGGAGGCTTCGCCCATCCACACGCCTCCGGAAATGGCTCCTTCACTCCGCCGCAGGTCGCCGCGCTCTACCAGTTTCCCCCCAACGCCTCAGCCGCGGGCCAGACCATCGGTATCATCGAGCTCGGCGGCGGCTACCGTTCTGCCGACATTACCGCATACTTCAAATCCATCGGAGTCAAGGCGCCCAAGGTCTCCGCGGTCCTCGTAGACGGTGGCAAAAACTCGCCCTCCAACGCCAACAGCGCCGACGGCGAAGTCATGCTCGACATCGAAGTCGCGGCATCCGTCGCCCCCGGTGCCAACATAGTCGTCTATTTCTCACCAAACACCGACCAGGGCTTCATCGACGCCATCGCCACCGCCATCCACGACACTAAAAACAAACCCAGTGTCATCTCCATCAGTTGGGGAGGCCCGGAGTCGCAGTGGACCGCACAATCCATGAAGGCTCTCGACGCGGCCTGCCAGTCCGCGGCAGCCCTCGGCATCACCATCACCGCTGCCGCCGGCGACAATGGATCCACCGACAACCTCACGGATGGCAAGAATCACGTCGACTTCCCCGCGTCCAGCCCCCACGTTCTGGGTTGCGGTGGAACGAAGCTCCAGGGCGGCGGCGCCAACATCTCCTCCGAGGTCGTCTGGAACGAGTTAACCAACGACGAAGGTGCAACCGGCGGCGGCGTCAGCAACTTCTTCCCGTTGCCCACATGGCAGGCCGGCGCAGGCGTGCCCAGCCCGACCAACCCAGCAGGAGGTCGTGGCGTACCCGACGTCGCTGGAGATGCTGACCCCGCCTCCGGCTATGTCATCCGTGTCGATGGCAAGGGCATGGTCATCGGCGGAACCAGCGCCGTTGCTCCGCTCTGGGCCGGCCTCATCGCCGTAGCCAATGCCATCAACGGCAAGAACGCAGGCTTCATCCAGCCCGCAATCTACTCCGCCAAAGGCAAAAGCGCCTTCAACGACATCACCTCAGGCACCAACTACTCCGGAACCCCGGTAGGGTTCAAAGCCGGTCCTGGATGGGACGCCTGCACCGGTCTCGGCTCACCGATCGGAACCAAGATAGTCGCCGTAGTGAATCCCGTCGCGGCAGCTAAAGCCACGAAAAAGAAAGCGGCCAAAGCTGCAAAGAAGAGCCCAAAACTGAAACGAAGGTAAATAGGAACCCCAGGCAATTATTGGAGCAGGCAAGGTCGAACCAGAACCCTTAGGTTTGACCTCGCCCGCACCTCAAACTGCGGGGAAACCCTATCCTTCGCGGCTTAAAGCCGACACTCCTTGCCAAAATTGTCGTCCTTCGCGCAACGGCGAATGCTGTTTGGAGACTTCAAAGTCCCAGATTAAACCTGCTCATTTTCTGCAAGATACAGAGACGATACTCTGTCTCCGTAAGCTCATAACGTCTCACCTAACCATGAGGGGATGGGGAGGGGGATCAGGTCTGGCAAAGCAAAATCTTCGTCTTTCCGCCGCCTTTCGTTCTATCCTTGACGCTATCCCATGACTCACCCTCCCAGGATCGTGGGCACGTCGCCCCCGCGCAAAGAAGGAAAAGCCAAAGTCCTGGGCCGCGCCCAGTACGTCGACGACATCTCCCTCCCCGGCATGTGGTTCGGAGCCACCGTCCGCAGCTCCATCCCCCGCGGCCGCATTAGCTCGATTAACTTCGACCCCAACATACCCTGGCACGAATTCACCATCGTTACCGCCGCCGACATCCCCGGCGAAAACACCATCGTCCACCTCGCCAAAGACCACCCTTGTCTGGCCAGCAGTCACGTCAATCACGACTCCGAGCCCATCCTCCTCCTCGCCCACCCCGACAAAACCATGCTCCCCGCCGCCGCAGCGGCAGTCCACATCA
Organism: uncultured Acidobacteriaceae bacterium; assembly: GCA_963815485.1. GTDB lineage: Bacteria > Acidobacteriota > Terriglobia > Terriglobales > Acidobacteriaceae > Edaphobacter. The sequence goes on from CAWFGQ010000002.1 coordinate 48,402, forward strand.
CCTACGAAGAACTCCCCGCCGTCTACACCATCGAAGAATCGGAAAAGAAAGAACACATCATCTGGGACGAAGGTAGCGAACCAAACACCTTCAAGACCTACCTGATGCAGACGAATCAGGTCCCAATCCCAGACGAAATCTGGCAAAAAGCCGACTACATCGTCGAAGGGGAGTACCGGACCGGAGCCCAGGAGCAGCTCTACATCGAGAACAACGGCGTCATCGCCGAGTACGACGCCGAAGCCGGAGTTACGGTCCGAGGCTCAATGCAGTGCCCCTTTTACTTGGTCCACGCCCTCGAGCTCGTCTTCAACCTCCCCGCCGAAAAATGCCGAGTCATCCAGACCGAAACCGGCGGAGCCTTCGGCGGCAAGGAAGACTTCCCCAGCGTCATCGGCAGCCACGCTGCATTGCTCGCAATGAAATCCGGTCATCCAGTAAAGCTCTGCTATGACCGTGCCGAAGACATGGCCGCCACCACAAAGCGCCATCCATCCCGCACTCGACACCGCACCGCAGTCAGCAAAGACGGCAAGCTCCTGGCCGGAGAGATCGACTTCGCGATCGACGGCGGAGCTTACGCAACTCTCTCACCAGTCGTCCTCTCCCGCGGCACCATCCACGCTCCCGGCCCGTACAACTGGCCGTACCTGACCGTCCGAGCCAAGGCGGTGGCAACAAACATCCCGCCGCACGGAGCGTTCCGTGGCTTCGGCGCTCCGCAGAGCATCTTCGCTCTCGAGCGCCACATGGACAAGATCGCCAAAGTCGTAGGCCTCACCCCGGAAGAGCTCCGCCGCCGAAACTTCCTCGGCACCGGAGATCGAACCGCCACAGGCCAGCTCCTCAACGACCCGGTTGACATGCAGCGCCTGCTCACCCGAGCTCTCGAAGTGTCCGGCTATCACGCCAAACGTGCGCAGTTCGACGCAGAAAACGCCACCAGCACCATCAAGCGAGGCATAGGCTTCGCGACCTTCTTCCACGGAGCAGGATTCACCGGCTCCGGCGAGCGTCGTCTCAACTCCCTCGTCGCCATCGAGCTAACTCCGGAAGGACAGCCTCGCCTGCTCGTCTCCTCAACCGAATTCGGCCAGGGCACCAATACCATCCTCTGTCAGGTTGCCGCTGAAGCCCTGCACCTTCCCTACGATCATATCCTCATCGCTCAGCCCGACACCGCCCGCGTCCCCAACTCGGGTCCAACCGTAGCCTCCCGCACCGCCATGATCGTCGGCAAACTGGTCGAGCGCGCCGCACAATCCCTCTGTGCCACCCTCGTCGCCAGTGGTCATCTCGCTCCCGACTACACGCCTAAAGATTTCCGCCACGCCGCCCTCCGTTATCTCGCCGATCACGGCTCCCTCAAAGCTGAAGCCCGCTATGAATCCCCCGGCAACATCTTCTGGGACGACGAGACCTACAGCGGTGAGGCTTATCCCGCCTATGCCTGGGCGGTTTACGTCGCCGAAGTTGCCGTCGATACCACCACCTACTCAGCAAGCGTCACCAACTTCCACACAATCCAGGAAGTCGGAAAAGTGCTCCACCCAATCCTCGCTGCAGGGCAGATTGAGGGAGGCGTAGCCCAGGGTATCGGCTATGCTCTTTACGAGAAGTGTCTCTGGCACAATGGTCACCTCGCCAACAACCAGATGACCAACTACATCATGCCCACCAGCGCTGACCTGCCCCCCATCCATGTCATCTTCGAAGAAACCCCCTCCCCGAACGGTCCGGGCGGTGCCAAAGGCATCGGCGAACTCCCCATGGACGGTCCCGCCCCCGCTATCCTCAACGCCATCGAGCATGCCACCGGCATCTCCTTCAACGAAATCCCTCTGCTTCCGGAAGACATCTATGAACGCATAGCCCATCTCCCGGACGCGGGCACAGAGACGCTTGAACCAGCCATCGCCGGCCCTATCTTCAGCGAAACAATCGTATGATTCATCTCGACACTACTCATCTCATTGCCGTTGCCTGCATCTTTCTTTCCGGGCTCATCACGCTTTACGTCACCTGGTTTACCGACGCTTTTATCGACCGGGAACAGATCCGCTCCCTTCCAAAGATCGAACAAGCCAAAGCCATTCCCCTTTGGGTGGGCCTGATAACAGCCTTTGGAATAGCTTGCATCCTATTCGCGATCGATGTTTTGATCTTCCGTCAAGGCCTCTTCCCATGACGAAAGTGCAATTCATCATCAACGGGACGGAAGAAGTCGTTGAGGCTCCACCAATGAAGCGGCTCCTCGATGTTCTTCGCGAGGACCTTCACCTTACTGGGGCCAAGGAAGGCTGCGGCGAAGGCGAATGTGGAGCCTGCGCAGTCTTGATCGATGGGAGCCTCGTCAACTCCTGCCTCATCCCTGTTCTGCAGGCTGAAGGCACTGAAATCACAACTATCGAAGGCCTCACGCTCAACGAAAAACTTCACCCAATCCAGCAATGTTTCCTCGACGAAGGCGGAGCCCAGTGCGGCATCTGCACTCCAGGCATGATTCTCGCTACACATCATCTCCTCGACAAATATCCGCAACCAACACTGTTACAAATTCAGGAAGGCCTCAATGGAAATCTCTGCCGCTGCACCGGCTATATGCGCATCTTCAACGCAGTACAGCAAGCCTCTCTCGTTGGAGTCATGAAATAGTGCGCTCAAATGTCAGCGAATACGATCTGATCGCGCCGAACTCTCTCGACGCTGTCCTGCAGATTCTCGCCGATTCGCCTCACCGCTATACCCCAATCGCCGGCGGCACTGAACTCATGGTCGCGCTCAGCGCCGGCCGCCTTCAAGCCAAAAAACTCGTCTCTCTTTGGAACCTCGAAGAGCTGCGGTTTATCGAAGTCACATCAGACGCCGTCATCATCGGCGCGGGCTCGACCTTTACCGATATCCGCAATCACCCACTTATTGCTCAGGAATTCTCTATCCTCGCTCAGGCTGCAAGCTGGACCGGCAGCATCGCCAACCAGAACCGCGGCACCCTCGGTGGCAACATCGTCAACGCCTCACCCGCAGCCGACTCCCCTCCCGTACTCCTCGCCTATGACGCAGTGATTACCCTTGTCTCCGCGCGTGGAACTCGCACTCTGCCGTACCGGGACTTCCATCTCGCATACAAAGAGACCGAACTCGAACTAGATGAGCTTCTCTTCAGCATCACCATCTCACGTAACCTGCAAGGTTACAAATCATACGTCCGCAAAGTTGGGCCGCGCAACGCTCAGGCAATCTCCAAGGTAGCCATCGCTGCCCTCGCCCGCATAAATCATGGCCAGATCGACGACATCCGCCTCGGCGCTGCGAGCCTGCGCGAATACCCGACCCGCCTCATTGCAACGGAACGCGCTCTCATCGGCAAAATCATCTCCACTGAAACGATCGCCGCAGCCCGCGCTGCAGTCCTCGCCGAGGCCAGGCCGATCGACGATATCCGCAGCACCGCGAAATACCGCGCGACGGTAGCCGCAAATTTAGTAGAAGAATTTCTTCGTACCCTGGAATCTTAGGTCAAACCGAATCATAAATATTCGCGCATCATGCAATATCTAGCGTGCACTGAACCTTCAGGTATCGCGACAGTCCGCCCTCTTTTACGTGCCTCTCGACATCCTCCGCCGAAAAGCTCCGCGAAGCTCCGGGCTTCCCCATGCAACACGCCTGGACCTCAGCAATCACTGCCAGCGCAATCGCCTCCGGCCCGTCTCCGCCAAGATCCAAACCCACAGGTGCATGAATCTGCTCACAACACGCAGCGACCGTCCACCCAAGCTTCACCGCAACCTCGCTGACAAGCAACGAACTCCTGTGCCGCGCCCCCAGGAGTCCCAGATATCTCGGCCGTAAAGGCAACAGCGCCGCCAACAACTCTCGATCCTGTTCGTAGCTATGGGTCATCAGCACCACTGCATCCTCTGGCCGAATCTTGCGCACCTCAGTCAGCCCGCGGGTCACAACGGAAACGTTTTGTGCCTCCGGAAACCGCTCCGCCCGTGCCAGCTGCGGCCGCCCATCCAACACAGAAACGTTCCACCCCAACAATGAAGCCATACTGACCAGCGGCTTTGCATCATCTCCAGCCCCCAGAATGAACAATCCCTGCGGCGGAACGATCCGCTCCACGAATATTCCCTCCGGCGCGGTCTCGAGCCAATCCCGCCGTATGACTCCATCTCTGGCAACAACAAGCTCAGATTCCGTCAGCCGCTCACTTGCAAAAGCAAAATCCCCGTCAGCCTCAAGCACGGCGCGCGCCAACCTCTTCCCTTCCTCCGGCAGCCAGGTCAAAACCGTCATTGTCTTCCCCGCAAGCGTCTCTTCCAAGGCAGCAATCACCGCACGGCACTCGGGAGTATCGCCAGGCTCAACTAACAGATCCACCATCCCACCGCATCCGAGCCCGAACGGTACCTCCGCTGTGTCATCGAACATCGTTGAATAACGCTCGACAATCGCACCGTTGCGCGCAAGCCACACCGCCTTACGGAGAACCTCTGCCTCCAGGCAACCCCCGCTGATTGTTCCGGTGTACTCTCCCCGGGGGGTCAGAAGTAGGCGAGCCCCCGGACGCCGATAGCTCGAACCCTCAGCCCGCACCAGCGTGATCAACGCAGCCGCTCCGCCCCTTTGCCACAACCGGACGATCTGGCGATGCTCCACCATGCCGCGACCTCATACTCCTTAAAAAGTTTAGTCCATTTCAAACGTTCGAAGTAGTTCGAGACTTCGGGCGCAACAAAAACGGCCGAAAAAAATACCCAATCCTAAATTCGCCGAACCCATCACCAAAGAGAAAGAGAAAAACTTTTCTCTTTCGCGCACACATCATGCATCCGACCCAACCCCATAGTATCCAGAGAGACAACAAAAGCCCCTGCAATTTCACCATTTTAAGATGTTTTTGCAGGCATGCTCTCCTATAGTTCTGCAATGTGCAGTTAATCGATCCAAACGTGCCGCTGCTCGCCTTTTGGCAATCGCTATGCACCATTATGGGGAAAATCACCCCGGTCTGTGGAAGGTCCGATGTCCAAACAGATCTTCAGTTTCATCAACTCAGTCGAGCATTCGACCTGATTCCCTTTTGGTTGACACTACTAGGAGTTTCACCATGCGCACGAACTGTCTTTCTGGAGTTCGGGTCTTTACAGCCCTCGTCTCCTTTGCTGCCTCCATGTTCGTTCCGGCCCTCGCAAACTCTCAGGCGCTTACCGCCGTACAAAGCGGAACACGCTATGCAGGCACCATCACGCCCGGCTTCAACGGAGACTTCGGATCTGCAACGACAGTAAGCCTCGATGCCCCCTCCTATATTGTCTTCGACTCGCATGGGAATCAATACCTTTCCGATACTCTGAACAACTGTGTTCGTAAGATCGATTCCTTTGGTTCCATGAGCACCGTGGTAGGGCTCGCGGTCTCTGGCAAGGGAGACACCTGCGCAACTTCTACGAACCCCACTCCCGCCCCGAGCCAGGGCCTTTATCAGCCTACCGGCCTGGCCGTGGATAGTTCCAACAATCTCTACATCGCTGACAGCAAGCACAACTGCGTCCGTATGTTGCCCAACGGGTCGGCTGGCGTTGCTTTTCTCACCACCGTCGCCGGCACCTGCGGGTCCGGATCCTCGACGACACCTAGCCCCAATGGCCTCGTCCTCGATTCCGCCAACAATCTCTACATCTCCATTCAGGACACTGAAGTTCTCCCCGCAATCAGCGCGTATCAGGTTCTTCGCCAGACCCTCGGTTCAAGCCTGTGCGTGATGGCCGGGACTCCCTCAACCCTTGTTCCGAGCGCTTGCGCGGGCATCACCGGAAGCGTTGCTCTAAGCGCTCCTTCCGGCCTCGCGATCAGCGCTACGGGCGATCTCTTTATCGCGGATACCGGCAACAATTGCGTCCGCCAGATTGCAAATCTCACAACCTACAAAACCGCCGTAGGCCAGTGCGCCAATGACAGCTCCGGCAATCCTGCGACTGGCCTGAGCAACCCCTACGGCCTTACTTTCTCGCCGACGCAATCTCTCTTCATCACCGAAACCAATCCGGACAACGTCGTCAGCTACACCCTGGGATCTTCCAGTCTCACAATCGCTGCAGGTCTACCCAACGGAGCCTCAGGCTCTTATAGCCCAACCCAGGACGGCAACTCCGCCCTCAGCACCCCCCTCAATGCTCCGCGCGGTATCACGGTTGACAGCTTGGGCAACTTTGCTCTCGCCGACTCAGGCAACAGTATCGCGCGCAAGCTGAATGGCAACATCATCTTCCCCTCAACCCCGGTCGGCAGCACCAGCGCTGCGATGCCGGTGACCTTTGTCATCAATCAGAACGTCAACCTTTCGGCCTCCGCGGGTCCGGACTTCACCATTTCGAATAACACCTGCACCGGCGTATTGAGCCCTGCCACCGCCGGTTTACCACCAAACACCTGCCAGGTCTTCGTCCGCTTCACTCCATCGCGTCCCGGCCTCCGACGCGCCCCGATCAAACTTACCGACTCTCTGTCCGGTAACGTCATTCTGCAAGGACTCGAAGCTGTCGGTACGGGACCACTCAATGTCTTCACTCCCGGCACTGTCAATACCGTCGCCGCCTCTTTAGATACTCCCGTAGCCGTCGCGGTTGATGCCGCAGGCAATGCCTACTTCCTCGAAGCCGGTACCGCCCCCGGCACCGCCGATCTTCTTTTACTTCCCGCCGGTGGAGGCCCGCCTCAACTCATGATCCCGCAAGGCGCCGGCTTGCTTACCCCTTCAGCTCTCGCAATCGACTCTGCTGGAAATCTCTTCATCGCGGACGCGACTCACGGCACGGTCGCTCGCTACGGAGCTGACGGCAGCATCAATACGAACTATGTCACCGGCCTTGATACGCCCACGGCGATCTATGCCGATGGCTTCGACAATCTCTTTATTGGCCAGGCCGGTACAACCCACAACGTAATCGAAGTCTATGCAGGTGGTTCGCGCCGCATCCTCTCTGCCAGCTTCGTCTCACCTAGCAGCCTTGCCCTTGACCTCAACGGCATTCTTTACATTGCGGACGCCGGAGGGCACCTCGTCTATGCGTTGGACAATTCCAATATCCTCCACGAAGTCGCAGGCAACGGAACCACGACAACGTCAGTTCCTGGCCAGGCAACCGGTACTGCCCTGCTCTCGCCATCCTCGCTTTCGCTCGATGCAGCGGGCGATCTCTACATCGCGGACGCCGCAGCCAATCTTGTGTACATGGTCTTTTCCTCCACGACGAGCAGCGGAAGCAACATAGCAACCATCTTCGGAACCGGCGTCGCAGGTAATACGGGAGACGGAGGGCCCGACAATCAGGCTCAGGTAAACAACCCGGTCGGGGTAGCCGTTGACGGCAGCAGCAATCTCTTCGTCGTCGATAAGGGTAATGAGTCCGTACGAGAGATCACATACCCATCCCCTGTTTTCTCCTTCGGAACCATCACGGTTGGGCAAAGCTCTCCAGCCTTCATTCAGGGTGCCAGTAACTTCGGTACGGACAACCTCAACCTTACTGCTCCCTTTTCCACCTCCGATCCGCAATTCATCGTCGACACCAACTCCACGACCTGTGGGACAACCATCATCGCCGGCTCAACCTGCAGTATCGGCGTCATCTTTACGCCTGCAGGAAATGGCGTTGTCTCCGGCAATCTCTCGATCGTCACCAACTCCTACAACAGTCCCCAGCAGATCCAACTTACAGGCACCGGACAACTGATCGTACCTCTTCAGTTCACACTTCCCCCGCAAACAGAAATCTATGGTCAACCCTTCCCCGAGACAGTCCTTGTCTCCAACGGAAGCCCGGCTCCTACGGGCACAATCACCTTCACTCTCGGCAAAAAAGTCCTGTGCACGCTCACCGCCACCCTCACGCCCACAACAATCTGCGACGCGCCAAACAGTGGCCTTGCAGTTGGCACGTATACGGTCACCTTTGCCTACAGCGGCGACACCAACTATGCCGCTGCAAACAGCACAGTTACGCTAACAGTCGTCCCCGCTGCGCTGACAGTAACTGTTGATAATTTCTCTCGCCAATACGGAGCGCCTAATCCCACCTTCACCGGCACGCTCACCGGCGTGATTCCAGGGGATACGATCCTCGTCTCATACTCCACTGCAGCGACCGTCTCGAGCCCCGTCGGGAACTACCCCATCATCGCAGCGCTGACAGTAACCGGCAGCACCAGCCTCTCCAATTACACCATCACCAACAATCCCGGAACTCTCACCATCACCCAGACACCTCTCACCATCACGGTTCTTGACGGAATCCGCCAGTACGGCCAGCCGAACCCCTCCTTCAGCAGCACAACGCATGTAACCCTCAATGGCGTCACCACCCCCGGCACTTTGAACGGCGATGCCCTCTCCGTTACTTACTCCACGCCTGCCACCATCACCTCGCCCGTAGGAACCTATCCGATCAACGCAACCCTGTCAGGCCCTGCAGCGGGAAATTACCTCGTTACTGTCACCCCCGGAACCCTCACAATTACACCGGCATTCCTCACAGTGACTGTTAGCAATGCATCACGCCCCTACGGCGTACCCAATCCGGCGTTCTCCAGCGCCATCAGCGGCGCGCTCAACAACGACACCTTCACCAACACCTACTCAACTCCCGCTACGTTATCTTCGCCCGTAGGGGCATATCCGATCACCGATGTAATTGGAGGTCCAGCAGCCTCGAACTACACCATCCAGGTCACGCCCGGCACTCTCATCATCACACCGGCGTCGATCACCCTGAACGTCGCCGCCAACAGCATCTCTCGACCCTACGGTACAGCGAATCCGGGCTTCACCAGCACCATCACCGGCGCGCTTAACGGCGACACCTTCACCATCAGCTACGCAACAACCGCCACCGCAAGTTCGCCAGTCGGAACCTATCCCATTACCCTGACGGTCTCCGGCACAGCCACCAGCAATTACACCATTACTACAACGGTGGGAGTCCTCAACGTCATACCCGCGACGCTCACCGCTGCTGCAAGTGACGCTAGCCGCGCTTATGGCACTGCCAACCCCCTCTTCACAGGATCCACCACTGGCCTGGTCAACGGCGACACCGTCACCCTCAGCTTCTCGACCACCGCGGGGGTCAACTCTCCCGTAGGAACCTACTCCATTGTCCCTACCGTCATCGGCGCCTCTTCCAACTACACCGTCATTTCGGTTAACGGCACTCTGACCATCACACAAAACCCCTCCTCGCTTGTCATCAACGTCAACAGCGCGACCCGCCTCTACGGTGTGCCGAACCCCAATTTCACCGGTACGATTGCCGGCGTTCTTCCCGGCGACAACGTGGTCGTCACCTACTCCTCTTTTGCAACTCCGACGTCGCCGGCAGGCAACTATCCCATCGGCGCTAATGTATCGGGAACCTCCGCCAATAACTACGTCGCAACGATCAATCCCGGCACTCTTGCGGTCACACCCGCATCCACGGCCACAACAGTGACAAGTTCAGGCTCGCCGGCCACCGTTGGCGCCAACGTAACCTTCACCGCCACGGTCACAACCACCACTGGAGTCGTAGCCGGCAGCGTCAACTTCTCTGACGGTGCCACCCTCCTCGGTACGGCGGTCCTCAATAGCAGTGGAGTCGCAACCTTCTCTACCTCAACTCTGAGCGTCGGCAGTCACACCATCACCGCAGCCTTTCAGGCCAACACCAATTTCAATGCCAGCTCTGCGACTCTCACGCAGGTTATGAACGCACCGGCAGGCAGCTTCACTCTCACTGCATCACCCGCCACCCAGTACATCACCGGTGCAGGCGCGACGGTCTTTCAGATCACGGTCGCCTCGCTAGGAGCCTTCGCCGGCCAGATCAATCTCGCTTGCTCCGGACTGCCCGCAGATGCAGCCTGCTCCTTCGCCAGCAACCCGACACTCACCGCAGGTAGCTCAGCTACCGTTGCAATGACCGTCAACACAACCGCAGCCGACGCCGCGCTTCGCAAGCCGATGCCCCGCAACTTCAAGCCCGGTGACCTCGCTCCCATCACCTTCGCCGCAGTCTTCCCGGTCGAACTCACCGGCCTCGGAATCTTCTTCGCCGGTCTTCGTCGCCGCAAAAAACTCGGCTCGCAAAAGATGCGCCTTCTGGCATTCCTCGTCGTCTCGATTTGCATCCTCGGACTGGCAGGTTGCGGCTGCCCGCCAACTGTGTTTCAGTCCTACACCATCACTATCACCGGAACCAGCGTTACCTTCATAACACCTGCTCAATCCACCTCGGTCATCCTGTCCGTCGCTAACCAGTAAGGTCCTAGTCTCTTTTGAATCAGCAAGCAGCACCCTAGTTGGAGGATTTCTCTTTATGTGTTCGCCCCTCGTGAGCCACGGCCATCCGAACTGCAACCTGTCGCTTCCCGGATACTCCCCAAAGATCCGGGCTCAGCTCCTCGTCGCGCTCACATGGATGATGACATCTTCAATATTCTCCGCTGCACAGGCGATCAAAGCTGGTTCCACGCCTCCGCCCGACCCCTCGCGCGTCGATCTCTACGCCGGCTACGGCTACTTCCACCCTTTCTCCGGCGAAATCTCCAACGTCTCCTATCAACCAATCGACCTCGGCACGGTCCTCAGCGCAACTGCTTACTTCAATCATCATCTCGGCGTTCAAGCCGAAGGTAGTCTCTTTCCCAGCGGTCCCAACGACTGCGTCTTCACTGCTCAGGCCGGCCCCATCTACCGTTTCCAGAAAAATCGCTGGGTTCCATTCGCCCACGTTCTTGGCGGCGGAGCCAAAGTTGGCGGCCCGATCTTCCAGCCCTGCACCTGGGGTTGGGGAATCACCGCGGGCGGAGGCATCGACTACATCCTCCCTACTTTCGACAACCACCTCGCCTTCCGTCCCATTCAAGCCGATTATTATTTCTCCCACGTCGACTACGGCGCAGTCGACGCCGGAAAAGTCACAGGCGGTATCGGCGAAATCTCCGCCTATCGCCTCTCCGCTGGATTGGTTCTTCGCCTGGGCCAGGTTTCACCGCCTCCAGCGCTCCAAATGGGCTGCACGCCCGAACCAGCGAACGTCTTCCCCGGTGATCCCATCACCATCACCGCCGCCACCGCCAACCTCGATCTCAAGAAGAAGGCCACCTACACCTGGACCACAAACGGCGGCACAGTCACGGGCCACGAGGAGACTGCTGCCGTTGCCACCACAGGTCTTGCCCCCGGCGACTACATTGTCTCCGGTCATGTCTCCGAAGGCCCGCGTACCAGCCAGCAGGCAAATTGCAACGCAGGTTTCCGCGTTCATGCCTACGAGCCGCCAACCATCGCCTGCTCAGCCAATCCAAGCACTGTTCTCCCCGGCGACTCTTCGACCATCACGTCCCTCGCCCGCAGCCCGCAAAACCGGCCACTGACCTACTCATATTCAGCCTCCGCAGGCCAGATCGCGAGCAATACCCCAACCGCCACGCTCATCACTGCGGGCGTCAACCCAGGCACCATCACCGTAACCTGCAATGTCGTCGATGACCTCGGCAAGCAGGCCACCGCCGACACATCGGTCACGATCACGACTCCGCCACCTCCGGTCGCACCGCCGCCGCGCAATCTCTGCAGCGTCTCCTTCGAACGCGACAGAAAGCGTCCGGTCCGTGTCGACAACGAAGCTAAGGGATGTCTCGATGAGGTCGCTCTCGCCCTCAATCGCGACACAACTTCCAAACTCGTTATTATCGGCAGACACTCCGCGGATGAAACGCCCGACGCGGCCGCGCAACGCGACCTCAACGTTCAGCAATATCTCATGGACGAGAAAGGAATCGATCCCTTCCGCATCGAGATGCGCACAGGCGGCGAACTCAACCGCAGCCTCGACAACGTTCTTGTACCCGCAGGAGCATCGTTCATCCCAGGCGACACCAATACCTTCGATACCAACTCCGTAAGGCGACGCGGACAACCCTACGCAAATCCCACCAACCCACATCCAAACAAGCCTCACTAAACAGATCGATCTGCAACATTCATCGAGAGGAGCCCACCCGGGCTCCTCTCGATCTTTTGCACACCATAGCAAAAACAACTGCACCTTCCCACACGGCGCAAATACGGCAAATACATCAGTTCTTATAGAATTTGCCCGTGATGACAGCCCCGCAAACCCTACCGCTCCAACACCACCAAACGCTGATAATCTGGTAAACTATCCAAGTCGGAACAGCGATCCACCAAGCCCACCCGCGCGCTTGAGCTTCACGGAAAGCCCTTTCATCGACATCTCACCGCAGCACACATTCGGGGCGTAGCGCAGTCTGGTAGCGCACCTGGTTCGGGACCAGGGGGTCGGAGGTTCGAATCCTCTCGCCCCGACCACTCTTTCAAATCAATGAATTATAGAGGTTCCAGTCTTACCGTCATGCCAATTTTCCCGTACTGGTTTACGGCAGAGCTGACTCAACGAGAGGTTGCATGATTGCGAAGCCCGCTGACGAAGGGTGTACCCCGTCGTTTGTCAGCCCTTCGGCGTAATGAAGCCCTTCGGTGTCCGTGAGCGCGGTATGGTAGTCAACAAGGGTAACACCCTCCTCAGCCGCGAAAGTCTTTAGCCACGCATTGAGCTGCGCGATTCGGTCGTAGCGTGCTAATGTTTCGTCGGCGACAGATAACCCGCAGATGGGGTTGTCTTCGCATCCCCATGGTGGGATTGTTCCGATTACCACTTTAACCCCATGCTGCTTGGCCTTTTCCACCATAGATCGCATATGGGAGCACGTATCCTGACCACCTTTGCAGAGTACCCAACCTGGATAAACATCATTCGTTCCGGCAATGATGTGCACAGTTCCGGGATGGAGCGATAAGACGTCATTGTCAAATCTAGCGGCGATGGCACTCGAAGTTTGCCCTGAGATGCCTTTGTTGATCCAGTTTTTATGAGCTTGAAAGGCCGCCTGCTCGCCCCAAAGTTGGGTTATTGAGTCGCCTATAAAAACAACATCATTGGGAACTGGTACGACGCGTATTTCGCTGCCACACGCTTGCAGGAGAAGCAAAGGTAGAAGAAAGACGATGCGTTTCATGTGTTCCCGCAAAATTATTCAACTGATTTTTAGTTTATCTATAACGCGCTCATGGCGTCTTGCTTCACACAAAAGGGGATTTCCGGTAACTATGCTTGGCACTCAGGTCTCAAAAGGAAGCCGAAAAAGAGTCTGAGGGAATTTCCAAACCATGGAAAGTTCGAAAATCGTCCACTAGGGTCGACCATTCAAAATTGCTCCGTCTTTTCAGCGACTTACAAGCGCACCCATTTTGTCGCTTTAGAACTCGTCGTAGATGCGGTGAAGGCATGTTGACCGGGTAACGGTCGCGATGTTTCCGCAACCCGGCTTCAGACCGATGCCTGGGGAGCGTCACGGCGAAGACGCAGTCCAATTGCTAAGCCTACTGAATGTGCGGCGTCTTCCAGCTGAAGTCGTAGCGGAACCCGAGGGCTGCTGCGTTGTAGCCTCCCTTGCCTAGAGCGTCGGTGGTGTCTCCCAGCTTTGATTCGATAAACGCGTAGCCAGATGGCGAGATGTGCCATTCAGCGCCGAGGATTGCGTATCGGGTCTTGAAGTTTGGATTGATGACCGGACTCAGGTCGAAGGGAATGTTGTCTTCAAACCCAAGTACAGCGGCAATCTTTCCGAAGTGCAACCTGGAATATACCTCAACTCCGTTCGCGGAAAATCCGACAGCTATTTGGTCCGGTCCACCTGCGGGGTCGGGAATGAACGCCAGATCGCCGTTGCTCTGCCGAACCCAATCTGCTCCCCATTCAAGGTTGCGCCAAGTGCCTTTGCCTCCAAAGGCCCAGTAATCCGTGCCGCCTCCGTGAAGTATTGTCTGTTTAAGAAATTGGTCAAAATAAGTCTTGTTATAGGAGCCACCGATCTGTAGTCCCGGAAGCACTTTCCCTTGAAAAGAGAAGCCGAAGCCATTAAAGGCCTGTTGGGTGTCCGCGGTGCGCAACTGCCCCTGCGCTCCGAAGTCGAAGTTCTTGGCGAAGATGAGATGGTAGAGAATCGTCTGGTCGGCACGGGCGGTACCTGATTGACCGCCGTCAGTACCGGCAACATAAGTGGCGGTAGACTGGCCGCCGAAGACGTTGAAGCGATCCGTCGTGTAACTCGCTATGTCGTAGTGGGTGGAAAGCTGCTTGCCATAAGAGAGACGCCCATATTTACCGAGATCGACACCAACAAAACCAAGGCGGGCGCCGAAGACAGGTTGAGTCGCTTCCTGCACCACGCCGAAGCCAGACGACGTAGTTGCGCCGGCGTTGAGCGAGGTTTCGCTCTGAACGAGATTCACCCCCCATTCCGTGCCCGCAAATACTCGAATTGGTCCAAACGTTGTGAAATTAATTCCGATGCGGGTGGCGTCGTCCTGTACTTGCGCTTGTCCATTGGCTGGAATCGAGATGATGGTGCGAAGACTTCCATACGGCTGGAAGACGCCGTGGTAATTCACCGTCGGGCTCGTCCCCGTTGTGGTGGTTTCCATCTGGGTTTTTTCGTCTTCGGATTGAACCTCCGTCACCGCGGTCGCATAGGTGGACGACTGTACAGCGGCACGGGAACTACTTCCAGTCCCGAAGTCGCCTCCGCAACCTTCCGACACCCAAACCCCCTGATCATCGTAGCCCCAGTTTCTGCCGAGCAGGCAGGCGGCCTCCCCCGTTGGTCGCAACATCACGATGCCCGCACGAGTGTCGGCCGGGCATTGTTGTCGCTCTTTGCCTTTGGAGACGCAGCTTACGACGGACGAAACCGACACCTGAACAAAGTTCTGTTGAGCATCTAGATCTGCAGCCCAGCCCAGGGTTATGGCTGCAGACACAAAAAAGCTTATTAGTTTCATGCTCCTCCTTTACGGGCTTCAGGATCTGGCTGGACCTGCGGCTTTTCCGGAAGGGAGGCCGATCGCCTTACATGCTTGAGCTATGTCTGGGGAGAAATGTCTACAAGGGATACTCACATGTCTTCACCGGGGAGTGAAATCCAAGGCCAGGCGCTCTCGTCCGCACCTACCTCTTCCGCCCCACCATGTAAGGCCTAAAAGCTTCCCCGTGAGAAACCCAAGGTTCGGAGCCCGCAGCACGGATGCTAATGGGGGAACTAATTGATTGTCCACTGACAGAATTGCCAGACTAGCCCAGCAAGAACAGCCCCACCGAAATATCGCTGGCCTTCGCTAACTATGGCTGAAGTCGAGGTCCAAAGGCACGCCCCGTGGAGCCCAAGGATGCTTTAAAGTTCGAAAATCGTCCATCAGGGCCGACCATTTAAATCCCGCTATATGAAAACATTAGCGATACAGCTCTTCCCGATCTATGCCGGGATTTGGGTCCAGTTGGGTCCAATCACAAAGTCCTGCACCTTCTGTAGTGCCAAACGCGTCTCCGCCGCGATGGAATGGATGCAGTGGTCAATGATCGTGCTCGGCGAAGAATGCCCTAAGAGCACTTGCACGGTCCCGGTGGGAGCTCCCGTCGCGTCGAGGAACGTAGCATTCACATGCCGTAGCCAGTGCCAATTCACACCAGTCATTCCGAGACTTCGAGCGGTAGGACGTAACTGCCGATAGAGCAGATTGCGACGGCATAATGGGGTACCCCGCTCGGTCGCGAAGACCAGTGCATCTGGGTTCGCTCCGAAACTCAGCTCTAAAAGAATCTTCAGAGCCTTGGGGCATAGCGGTACTCCGCGATTGCTCCGCTTGGTCTTAAGTGTGTCAAAGCGATCGCGGAGTCACTCTTGAGACTGCAGTCAATTCAACGTGGGGCGCGTGCCGACCTCGATGAGTGATTTGTCCTGATATCACCGACTGAGATTCAGCCAACCACTCAATGAACTACCAGCTTGAGGCATGTGGGGAGTCTCCTGGCACTGTTAACTCTACTTCTGCCCGTGAATGCCCGATGAGTCTCAGCCCTGAACCCAATTCGTTCTGCAGGTTCTCGCATTCGGGAGGCACAAGAGTCCATTTCTCACGTCGGTGCATCAGACTAACGATCATGCAGCCCTATGGGTCATCGAATACTCTTGGGGAGGTACGCAGACATTGGACGATTACCTGACTCCTCAAATAAAGTTGCGCGGGCCCAGTTTATCTGGGCGTACCATTATGGAGCCCTATCATAAGAATGAAGCTCTTCTGAGGCCAGATATGGTTGAGAACCAGCTTCGGCTCGTGATCGACACCATCCCCTGTCTAATCCTGCGCGCTAAGTCTGACGGCGCTTTCGATTTCATTAATCGGCACTGGCTGGAATTTACAGGACTCAAACTTGAAGAGGTACAGGGTTGGGGCTGGCGCGCTGCCCTTCATCCTGAGGATGCCGGAAAAGTAGTGAGGGATTGGCGTGCGGCTTTGGTTGTTGGGGAGCCCTTCGAGACTGAAGCACGCGTTCGTCGTGTTGACGGAGTCTATCGCTGGTTTCTGATTCGTAACATACCCCTGCGAGATGAACTGGATCGCATTGTTCAGTGGTATGGAACAGGTCACGACACTGAGGATCTGAAACAGGCTAAAGATCGCCTCATGCTCGCGATCGACACGACTCCCGCGCTGCTACACACCGCCCGTCCTGACGGATACCTCGATTACTTCAATCGGCGCTGGTTAGAGTACCTGGGACTTTCTTTGGAAGATATATGCGGATGGCAGTGGACCAGCGCAATTCATCCCGATGACGTTGAGGAGATGGTTAGGAATTGGCGCTCGTGTCTGGCAACTGGAGAACCGTTCGAAGCCGAATCGCGTGTTCGACGTGGTGACGGAGAATACCGCTGGCAATTCCACCGCAAAGTGCCGCTCTTCGACTCATCGGGCGCAATCGTCAAGTGGTATGGGTCCAGTATTGACGTCGAAGACCGAAGGCGCGCCGAAGATGCGTTGCGCAGAAGCGAGTTTTATCTCGCCGAGGGGCAGCGCCTTGCCCACGTCGGAAGCTGGGCCTTCGATTCTGACGGTTTCCACTACTGGTCGCCTGAATTATTTCGGATGTACGGCTTCGATCCGGCAAGCAAAGCGCCCAGTGTTCAGGAATACTTAAATTGTATCCATCCACAGGACCGCGAATTCATGGCAAGCCTGATCGAACGGGTCCTGGCGGAAGCTTCGCCCTTCGATACCACGAAGCGCATCGTGCGTCCCGATGGGGAGGTCCGATACGTACGCTGTGTCGGGGTTCCTGTTGTCGATAACCAAAACCTCAAAGAGTACATCGGCAGTGCCATAGACGTTACGGAACACGAGTTGCTAACTCAGGAACTCCGACGCCGGGAAGCATACCTGGCGGAAGCTCAACACCTCAGTCAAACTGGCAGTTTCGGGTGGAGGCCTGATTGCGGAGAGATTGTCTGGTCAGACGAAACCTATCGCATCTTCGAGTTCGACCATGCGGTGAAGCCAACAATAGACTTATTGGCGCAGCGCGTCCATCCCGAGGACCGGCCCGACTTTCTGAAGGTCATCGAGAGTGCCTCTGCGGGGGCGATACAGTTCGAGCATACCTATCGCTTGCTGATGCCTGATGGGAGTGTCAAGCACCTCCACGCCCTGGCCCATGCATTACAAGATGCATCCGGGAACCGCGAGTTTGTCGGGGCGGCAACCGACGTTACGTCGATCAAACGAGCAGAGGAGGACCTGCGCAAAAGCGAAGCGTACTTGGCGGAAGCACAGAGGCTGACACACACCGGCAGTTGGGCTTGGGACGCTACGACCGGTGAACCCGGTTACTGGTCGGAGGAGTGCTATCGCGTATTGGGTTTCGACCCCGCTGAGCCACTACCGCTACTCGAAACATTTTTTAAGCGGATCCAATCCGATGACCACCGGGCCGCAGTCCGGGAGCAGTTCGAAAGAGCCATCCGCGGCAAGGTGGGGCTTGAACTCGATTTGAGTTTAGTGCACCCAATCACTGGAATCAGGACCATCCACTCCGTAAGCCATGCGGTCCTCGATCAATGCGGCGACTTGCGTGAAATAGTGGGGACAGTGATCGACATCACCGAGCGTAAGCGTGCGGAACAAACTTTGCGTCAAAGCGAAGCATATCTGGCGGAAGCGCAAAAGCTAAGCCACACAGGCAGCTGCTTGTGGAGTCTTCCGACCGGTGACATGTCCTGGTCAGACGAACACTTTCGAATCTTTGAATACGATCGGACGATCAAGCCAACATTGGACATGATCCTCCAGCGAACCCATCCTGACGATCGACATATCGTGGAACATGCTATCGAGCGCACGTCCGGGAATCCGGAAGATCTTGACATTAAGCATCGTTTATTAATGCCGGACGGTCGCGTCAAATGGATCCATGTCGTCACCCATGCCTTCGAACGTGATGCGGGAATCGTCGAGATTGTTGCGTCGGCCATGGACATCACCGCGGCTACACAGGTGCAGGAGAAGATCCGGCAGAGCGAAGCCGAGCTTCGGCAGCTTATTGATGTGATTCCGCAGCAGGTCTTTGTCTTCGACTCAGACTGGGAACCTCTGTTCGCGAACCAGCGAGAGCTGGAATACACCGGGCTTACTCCGCAAGAGGCGCAGTCGAATGACGCGATTGCCAGAAACTTTCATCCGGAAGATCTGAAGAAGCTGGAGTTCCTTCGAAAACGTGCACTCTCCGACGGTTCTTCGTTTGAGTTGGAAGCACGAATCAAGGGAAAGGACGGGCAATACCGCTGGTTTCTGATTCGAGATAATCCGCTGCGAGATGAAGAGGGTCGCGTCGTTCGTTGGTATGGCACGCGCACCGACATCGAGGATCGCAAACGAGCCGAGGGCAGCCTGCAACAGGCTCTCGAAGAAATTA
This sequence comes from uncultured Acidobacteriaceae bacterium, assembly GCA_963815485.1. Classification (GTDB taxonomy): domain Bacteria; phylum Acidobacteriota; class Terriglobia; order Terriglobales; family Acidobacteriaceae; genus Edaphobacter. Next base: position 67,283 of record CAWFGQ010000002.1, read on the forward strand.
AAACGTTGAGGGACCAGCTGTACAAAGAGAACATTGCGCTGCGGGAAGAGATTGACAAGACATCCATGTTCGAGGAGATCGTGGGCGCTTCGCCGGCATTGAAGGCCGTCCTCGCGCAGGTCGCCAAGGTTGCCCCGACTGACTCCACCGTTCTGATCACAGGTGAGACCGGGACCGGCAAGGAGCTGATCGCGCGGGCCATCCACAAGCGATCAAAACGTTCAGCCCGAGCGTTTGTGAGTGTGAACTGCGCAGCGGTCCCGCGTGACTTGATCGCGTCGGAGTTGTTCGGCCATGAGAAGGGAGCTTTTACCGGCGCGACTCAGAGACGCCTCGGCCGATTTGAATTGGCCGAAGGAGGCACGATCTTCCTCGACGAGATCGGGGAACTTCCTCCGGAGACCCAGATCGCCCTTCTGCGTGTTCTGCAGGAGCGCGAGTTTGAGCGGGTCGGCGGAAGCCAGCCGATTCGCGCTGAGGTGCGAGTGATCGCCGCAACGAACCGCGACCTTGAGGCAGCCATCGCCGCAGGCACTTTTCGCAGTGATCTCTTCTACCGGCTCAACGTCTTTCCGGTCGAGATTCCTCCTCTATGCGAGCGGAGAGAAGACATCCCCTTGCTCGTCGAATACTTCGTCGACCGCTACGCAAGGAAGGCGGGAAAGAGCATTCGGCGGATCAACAAGCGCAGCCTGGAGCTGCTGCAGGCCTACCCCTGGCCCGGCAACATACGCGAGTTGCAAAACATTATCGAGCGATCAGTAATCGTGTGTGAAACAGAAAATCTTTCGATTGACGAGAGTTGGCTGTCGCGCCGTCCTCACGCCAACAATTCAAGCGAGTCTGAACTCGCTCAAAAGCTTGCCGCGAAGGAGAAAGAGATGATCGAGGCTGCCTTGAAAGAGTGCGGAGGACGGGTGTTCGGGCCGCTGGGTGCGGCGGCGAAGCTAGGCATGCCACGGTCTACCCTGGAGTCGAGGATCAGGTCACTGAAGATCGATAAAGGCCGCTTCAAACCCGTCTCTGCATGAGAGCAACCTGCGGTCGGCAGATAAGCATTAGAGACTTCTCTCTCGATCAATCCATTCTCGGATGTAAGCCGGGCTGTTCCTGAGCTTAATGCTGTCCGATTCACAGCGTTCGAGAAATTGGACGGCGTCTCGATCGACAAGAGTCAGGTCCTTCAGGTCCAGGACGATTCGGCTACCTTTAGCTTCGTTGCGAAATAGTCTCTCGAATACGCTTATCTGTTCCGCATCCATCCGACCGCTCAAAGTGAAGACAACTTCGCCGTTTGCGAACCTCTGAATCTTCAGCATCCGCCACACCTCTACCGTCCTGTCCCATCGCAATCTCGACTCCAATCGTAAGTTGCTGATGAGAGTCGCTTCCCAATCCACAAGAATGGCGAAGACTCGTCAATTGACGAGTCTTTGTACAAAACGAGTCTGTGGAATTCCTTGAGACTCTCAGCATTTTGAACTGCTTAGCAATTGGCGTGTGCATTGCATTGGGTGAGGCTGCAGGATCAAAAACCAAAAGGAGAGATCACCATGGACCGCATGCTAGTAGTGGTATTTGACAATGAAACTAAAGCGTACGAAGGAAAGAAAGCGCTCTTGCAGCTGGATTCTGAAGGCAGCATCAGCGTATACGGTTACGCCGTCGTTTCCAAAAATGCAGACGGCATTGCATCGATCAAACAAGGCGACGACGTTGGACCGCTGGGGACCCTTGCCGGGACCGCACTGGGAAGCCTCATCGGTGCCCTTTTTGGACCGGTCGGACTGGCGATAGGCGCGACTGCCGGGCTTGCCGGCGGGATGACAGGAGATCTGTTGAATGCCGGTGTTGGCGATGACTTCATCGATGACGTTTCCAGGTCCCTGCTGCCGACCAGGGTTGCCGTGGTCGCGGAGATCGAAGAAGACTGGACGACACCCGTTGACACCCGAATGGAGTCCATCGGCGGCATTGTTTTCCGCCGTGCGTTGTCGGACGTGGTGCACCAGGTTCACCATGAGAACGTCGCTTCCATGAAAGCTGACATGGCGCAGTTGAAGGCAGAACACGCGCAGGCGCATGCCAACCGCAAGGCCAAGCTCCAGGAAAAGATCAATCAGCTCGACTCGAAGATCCAGGTTCAACTCGAGAAGGCCAAGGAAAGACGCCAGTCTGCGGAGCGCGCTGCTCAAGCGAAAGCACAAATACTGAAGTCCAAAGCCGCGAATGCGATGGCTGCAGCAAGTTGACCGCAGAGAATCGCGCGAGGGTCCGCATGGTCATGCAGGCTGGGCCTTCTGGGCTTTATCAACGCGAGCTGAAATCACGGTTGTGATTGAACTCGCAATTAAATCAACCACAGCGAACATGCTTTACAGGAGAACAATCATGTCACAACTAATAGTCGTAGGTTTCAAGAAAGATATGTACCGGGCATCGGAGGTACTTAACCAGCTGCAGGAAATGGACGATGACTGGGTGGTCGATCTTCACGACGCCGTCGCCGCCTATCGTGACTACAACGGCAAGCTGAGCGTGGACCAGAGCTACCAGATGACCACCGGGGAAGGCGCGGGATGGGGCGGCCTGATGGGTTCTCTCATCGGTCTTACGCTCGCTATTCCATTCACCGGTGGAGCAACCGCTCCAGTGGCTGGAGCTCTTGCGGCCGGGGCTCTTGCCGGTGGCGCGCTCGGAGCGGGAGCAGGCGCGCTCGACGCGTCCTGGTGGAAGGATGAGTTCGGCATACCGGACGATTTCGTCAAGCAGGTCGGAACGATGGTCCAACCCGGTGACTCTGCAATCTTTGCGCTTCTTCGCTCCGCCAATCCCGACATCGTGGCAGATCAGTTCCGCGGCTACGGCGGCACCATTCTCAGCACCAACTTGAGTCGTGGTCAGCAGGCGAAGGTGGAGAACGTTCTCCACAACAAGGCAGCCTAGAACAGATCAACCTCAACAGAAATACTCACCCGGAGCGAAAGGAAATATTCAATGAATATCGCAGAGATAAAGGCATACCAGGAAAAGATCGACGCGCAATTGCATGAGGCGAAAGCCCTGCTCAATGGCTTTGAAGCCCATGCCAAGGGAAAGTTTGCTCAGTCGGAGATAGACGCGATCTCCCGTTTGAAAGCGAAGCATCAGGAGATCGACAAGAAGGTTCACCTTGATCTGAGGACAACTGGCGAGGTAGCGGTAGCGGCGAAAGTGAAATCCGACATTGACGCGGAGATCGCCAAATTCAAAGTCTCCTTGAATCAGCTTGCCGCCAAGGCTAAGAGCCAGCCACCTGTCTCAGCGGCCAAACCATAACAGCTCAAAGAAGAGCAAAGAAACAGCGCTGATCACCACGGACGATTTCTGAATCAAGGAGGCTTCCCCGAATCGGTACGTATGGAGGAAGCCCTTTGATTCAGCCCACTTTTCAACGGAGCTATTTATGTCTGGACTTAAAGCCGCCCGCAACTTGCGCCTGCACACCTACGCAATGCTCTGTCTGACAATCGCTGCTTGCTCGTCACCGCAACCAGCGACTCAGGACCAGAAACCGCAAGGACAGGTTCCACCAGCGCAGAGTCAACAGGCACCGAATCATCAGATGCCAAGCCTGCAAGGGGAAGATCAACAGGGAAAGGATCAGGACGAGGAAGTTCAGATGGGCCAGGAGGTCTTCAACGAACTCAAGGCGAAGGGCGAAATCATCGAATCATCTCCTCTGTACGACCAGTTGAAGCCAATTGCGGACGCTATTACTCAAGCAGCACAACCTCGCTATAACCATCCCTTCAAGTTCTATTTGGTTCACGAGACGCAGCCGAACGCCTTCGCTACCCCGGGAGGGAATGTTTATGTCGTCGATTCGCTCCTCTACTTCGTAAAAAACAAGGAGCAACTCGCCGGCACGCTGTGTCATGAAGTCTCACACACCATCCATCACGACACCGTGGAGCTGATGGAGAAACGGGGAAAAATCAAGGAGCGTGAGATTGGTGCCGCGGTACTCATGGGTCCCACTCGAGCGCATATCCTGGCGATTCTCCTTCTCGGCAAACTGCATTCGCTTGGTTACTCGCGCGACGTAGAGTCCAGAGCAGATCTAACCGGTTCTGACATCTGCGCCCAAACCGGCTCGAACCCATGGGGAATGGTATGGCTCTTTCAGGATTTCAACAGCGCCAACCCCAATGAAATACCGCAGCTCCTGTCAGACCACCCCGACGACCAAAATCGAATTGACGCACTGGAACATCATTTCCGCAAAAACCCCTCTATCTTCGAAAAGTTCAATCCGGACCCGAAGTTCGCAACGCCATTCGTCGTTCCGAAGAACGTACCTGAAGTGTTTCTGCATTGAGAATCGAGCGCCAAATCACCAGCAAGCAATACCAACTCAAACATCGCGCAACGCGCGAAAGGAGAAAAGACAATGAGCAGCATTTCTAGTATGTTCGCAGCCGGCATCGAGCAAGTAAGGAGATCCTGGGGCTGGTTTCTAGTATCCGGGATCGTGCTGATGGTTTTGGGAATCGCGTGTCTGGGTAAAGCTCAGACCGCGACGATCTTCTCTATCCTGGCACTAGGATGGGTGCTTGCCATCAGTGGAGTTTTTTGGCTCATCAGCTCATTCCAGGCCTGGACCTGGGGAGGGTTCTTTGTTTACCTGCTAAACGCGATCCTGCGTTGCGTGACTGGGTACCTTCTCATCCGCCACCCCGATGCAGGCGCGGAGGGCGTCACGATGGTGCTCGCAGCACTGTTTATCGTGGGCGGTATATTCCGCGTGGTCGGGGCGAGCGCCATTCAGTTCCCGCGATGGGGATGGACGGTATTTTCAGGGTTGGTTTCTGTCGCACTCGGCGTCTATCTCCTCGCCACCTGGCGCACAACCGGAACCTACTTTATCGGCATAGCGATCGGGGTCGACCTCATCTTTGACGGCGCGTCTTTGGTAGGGTTTGCCGGGGCCATTCACAGTTTGCCCGCTGTTCAGACCAGGGAGGCGTAGCAAGTCGAGGACACGCCCGGTAGACCCGCGTGGGTCCAACACTCTGAGAGGCCTTGATTGGCCGGTCAAATTTCTAATTGCAAGGAAACACGAAAGGAGAACTGACAATGTCGAGTGCGATCGATGTCGTGGTAATTCAAGTTACACCGGAGATGATTCATAACTGGGGATGGTTCCTCACCTTTGGCATTGTGCTATTGTTGCTCGGCATCGCCGCTGTTGTTCGGTCCGTACGAGCTACAGTCGCCTCGATGGTGTTCTTCGGATGGCTGCTTGTGTTCGCTGGCCTCATCGAGTTCGTCGATGCGTTCATGGTTGGCCAGTGGGCTGGGTTTTTCCTGCACATGCTGGCGGCGATTCTCTTCGGAATTACCGGCTTCCTCATGGTGGCAAGGCCGATCATCAGCGCCGAGGCGATCACATTCTTGATGTCGATGTTCTTTCTGTTCGCTGGGTTCTATCAGCTAATCGCCTCGCTTTGGGCCCATCTGCCGGGCTGGGGTTGGCAAGCCCTGAACGGAGGCATCGCAGCTGTCATGGGCTTTCTCCTCCTGGCGCAATGGCCTGCCTCAGGGCTTTGGGTGATCGGACTTTTCGTTGGAATTGATCTGATCCTTCGCGGTTGGACCTGGATCGCGCTAGCCCTTGACCTGCACAAAATGTGAGGACGCACTAAGAATCCTCAAAATCTGTGACGTCGCAAAAGCGGTGCCAACGGGCATGATGCCTGGTTCGAGGTCACGCAACAGGTTATTTGCATCAATTGAGATCCCTGGAAAGGTCTTCATATGTATTCAACCGGATTTCGCGAAAACACCAGTGCCAGGAAGGTCCACATCCTCGGCATGGGTTAGGTCGCGTCGGCTGATATCTCAGGTGGCTGACCGCGTCCGTTTCAAATCCTCCGCTAGAAGAATTGCGTCAGCGATTTCTCGCATCGACTTCCGTCGTTGACGGCTCTCTTTCTGCATCATTTGATAGGCGTCCTCTTCATTCAGAGATAGATCGCGTTGCAAGATGCTTTTTGCGCGGTCTACCGCCTTACGCGTCTCAAGTCTGGACGTCAACTGTGTATTCTCGGTCTCCAGTCTCGCACGTTCAATCTCTGCACCCACGAGAAAGCCCAGCGTCGAAAGCAGTCGTACCTGCTCATTCGTATGATGGTAGGAAGTTCGATGCTGCAGGTTGATCACACCGACGACCCGTCCCGCACAAAGAATAGGCGTACACAACATGGCCTCAAAGTGGTCTTCGGGAATGTTCTTGAATGCCTTGAACCGCGGATCGTTCGAGGCGGCCGAGGGGATAGCCACAGGCTGCCGATGCTTTGCTACCCATCCTGTCACACCCTGTCCTATCTGTACCTTGATGTGATCGATCAGGTCGGCGTGCGGATTCTTCGACGCACGCAGCATCAGGTTCTCACCCTCCAACACGTAGATGAAGCACGAGTCACAAGGAATCACGCCCGTAATGAAGTCGACGATACGATCCAGCACCAGATGCAGCGAGTCTGCCGCCGCCATTCGGCTGCTGATCTCATGCAGGAAATCCATCTCCGCGAGGCCATCGCGAAACCCAGCCATGGTTGAGGTAGAGGCAGCGACACGCCGCACTCCAGCAGGCCGCTTCGCCCCCTCCACCCCGGAAGGTTGCGATACAACGCCCTCGATCTCGCCCTTCCGCTTCTTCTCCAGCAACCGATCGGAGTATTGCGCCGCCTCATTAACCAGAAAACCCATCTTGGGACGGGAAGGCTCAAAGTCAGGCTCGATCCCATAGTGTGCAAGTTCCTCCGAAGTCGTAGGTCCGATCGAAAGCACTACCACCTTCCGCAACGCCTCTCGCAGGTCTTCCGGCACACCCATCTGCTCCGCCACCCGAAAGAGATGAATGATCTGAACGGCCGTCATAAATAGCACCACATCCAGCATGCCATTGATGATTCCCAGTACACACTCCCGCAGCGGCCGCAGGTCTTCGGGCAACGCCCACTGGTATACCGGCAACTTCGTTAATTCACGGCTGCGACTGCTCAGCTCAGCCAGCAACTCCGGATTGGAAGCGCCGTACTCCTGCACGACTACATTCATTCCAGCTAAGGAGTCGCCAAAAGCCCCGTCGATTGCCTGCAGCAATTCATGCCAGGTGCTTGGCTCTTCCGCTACCAAATCGACGGTGACCTTCAACTCACGTAATACCGAACCGGGCTTCACTCCGCGGGCAGCAATCTTCACCTTCCTCAGCGCCGCAAGAAACTCCTCCCGGTCATACCGCGTCTGCACGATGTCGAGCATCGCACGCACACCAACGCCAGTCATGAAGATGATCAGGTCGTAGCGGCCCTCAAGCAGCTTCGCAGCAAATTCGAGCACATGCTGGTTCGACTCCAGCCCGACCTCACGCATCGCCGGCACAACAATCGGTTCGCCGCCATACGTCCGGATTAGCTTCTCGACCTCTTTCGCACGGCGAGACTCCAGCGAAAGTACACGAAGTCCGTTGAAGCTCGCATGCGCCACGCTTCCTCCATGTCCGTTTTACTGTGGTCTTAGCCTCCCGTTCTCGTCAGCGCATCGTCCGGGCAAGGTGTGCCCGTTCAAGACCGTTCATTACGAGAAATAGGCTGTCTTCTGATAATAGAGCGATGGACCAAAGGAGCCAAGCCAAAAAACCTCAGCGCGTCAGTTACACTCACCTCAAGTCCGTCATCAGAAGACGATGCGTTCGGTCAGAACCAGTCCGTGGTTGTAACTATGGTAGCTGGATGTCGCGATCTGCATCCCGGCGCTAAACACCCGGCGCCAATCGGTGCTGGCTGGTCCTTGCCGAGCTTGATCTTGCCACCATCAGTCTGGGAGTCAGAGGAACATCTGTAACGTTTTCCGCCATTTTTCCTTCATCGACAGGATTGACGCTTGCGTTCAGGCTTGTTTCGCGCTAAGCTCTGCTCATCGGCGAGTCCCGTTCGGACCGCTCGAGGCAAATCGTCGGCACCACGACGTGCCCGACACTATCTCGCAACTCCAAGTTCATTCCAAGCTCCAAGAAGAGCCCTGATCGTAATCCGCAGATCCCACCAGGGGACCATCTGCTGCGATTCATTCTGGCTTGCGTCTCGTTGTCTCTTCTCCACTGACAACGAGCTCGCACAAGCACACCGTTCCGCGTGGACGGACTGTCGCTTCAAGAGGGACTTCGGCATGAGCAGCAATACCGTTATCAACTCGGCAGAGTTCACCAACGAACAAAAGGAATATCTTCGAGGCTTCTTCGCGGGCGTCTCCCAGCGCGGCCTCTTTCCTTTCGTCGGACACACAGCTGATGGGCGAGTCACAAACGATCCCGCGTCAGGCCTGCCCAACGAAGCCATCGAAACAGAACCACTGTGGTTCGACACTCCGGTCTCCGATCTCTCCAAGGAAGAGCGTTGGAAGTTCGAGCAGAGCCCCTTCACCATTTGGGAAAAGCTTCTTCAGTACTCCAATCAGAACCAGCCTCCCACCGAGGACGATCGTTTCCGCTTCAAGTACTTCGGCCTATTTCACGTCGCCCCCGCGCAGGACTCCTTCATGCTCCGCCTTCGAATTCCGGGCGGCATCCTCACGACTCACCAGCTTCGTGGGCTTGCCCGAATGGCCGAAGACTGGGGTCCCGGCCGCGTCGATCTCACCACTCGCAGCAATCTTCAGATCCGTGAGCTTCAGCCCAGAGATATTGTCCGCGTCCTCAATCGCGTTCAGTTGCTCGGCATGAGCTCGCGCGGCTCCGGCGCAGACAACATTCGGAACATCACTGCCTCTCCAATAACTGGCCTCGATCCTCAAGAGCTGCTCGACGTCGCTCCCCTCGCTGAAGCCCTGCAGTCCTACATCTCCAACTCTTCTGACATGTACGATCTGCCGCGCAAGTTCAACGTCGCCTTCGATAACGGGGGCGCCATCTCAGTCGTCGCGGATACCAACGACATCGGCTTCAGCGCTGTCGAAGTCAGAGAAGGCCGGAGCGTTCCTGCCGGCGTCTATTTCCGCGTCCTGCTCTGCGGTATCACCGGCCATCGCCAATTCGCTACAGACTGCGGCATTCTTCTGCGCCCGGACCAGGCCGTCGCTGCAGCCGCCGCCATGATTCGCGTCTTCACGCAACACGGCGACCGGACCAATCGCAAGAAGGCACGCCTCAAATACCTCATCGACTCCTGGGGCATAGAGAAGTTCCTCTGCGAAACTGAAAAACTTCTCGCCTTCCCCCTCATCCGCGTCCCTGCTTTGGAATGCGAATCGCGCAGCCCCATCGACCGCGCCGGACACATCGGAATCCATCCGCAATCGCAACCCGGCCTCCACTACATTGGTCTCTCCGTTCCGGTTGGCCGCCTGCCGGTTGCCCAAATGCGCGCCATCGCCGACATTGCGGACCGCTTCGGCTCCGGTGAAGTCCGCCTCACCGTCTGGCAAAACCTTCTCATCCCCAACATTCACACTCGCCACCTTGCAGACGCCGAGCGGGCACTCGCTGCGGCCGGCCTCAACTACAAAGCAGGCACAGTGCTTAGCGGCACGGTCGCCTGCACCGGCAACCATGGATGCCGTTTCTCCGCAACCGACACCAAAACCCACGCCGTCGTGCTCGCAAATCTTATCGACGAGCGATTCCCGATCCTTGACCAGCCTATCAATCTTCACGTCACGGGCTGCCATCACTCGTGCGCCCAGCATTACATCGGCGACCTTGGTCTCATGGGTGTCAAAGTCGGCGGCGAAGAGGGCTACCAGGTCCTCATCGGTGGCGGAGCAGATCAGGACCAAGGCCTGGCACGCGAACTCATCCCAGCGATCCGCTTCCCGGAACTCCCGGCCAAAATGGAGAGCCTCTTCTCTGCCTATACCCAGCATCGCAGGCCCGAAGAGTCCTTCCTCGTCTTCACACGTCGGCACACGATCGCCGAACTTCAATCGTTCTGCAACCCGCAGGAGAACTCCTAGCCATGCAGATACTCCCTTTCATCCCCGACAACGCACCCTTCACGACTGAACAGCGCGGCTGGCTCAACGGTTTTCTCGCTGGCCTTTACTCCACCGTTCCCGCCAGTCCTGTCGCCGACCCGCTGCCCTCGCTCAAGATCGCCGTACTCTATGCCTCGCAGTCCGGTACAGCCGAAGGACTCGCACGCAAAGTAACCAAGGATCTCAAAGCAAAAGGCCACATCGCTTCGCTCATCTCTCTTGAGGGCTACACTCCTGCAGCACTTTTTGCAGAGCGTTACGCCATCTTCATCGCCAGCACATACGGCGAGGGTGACGGGCCAGATTCCGTCCGGCCTTTCTACGAGCAACTCTGTCTCGAGCATTTCCCCTGCTGCGGAGAGCTCTCTTACGCTGTCCTCGCGCTCGGCGACTCCAGCTACGAAAACTTCTGCAAATTCGGCAAGGACCTCGACAACAAACTCGCCGCACTCGGTGGCGTTCGTCTCGCTGAACGCGTTGACTGCGACCTTGATCTCGACGAGTCCTTCGCCAAATGGAAGACAGCCCTTTACGCGAGCATCGACGAAACGGCCGCCCCCCGCCCCGTTCGGACTGCATCCTCTTCTTCTGTCACAACGGCGCAGCTCGCCGCCACTTCAGTCTCACGCGATAACACCGACCAACCCACACCCGCCGCCCACAATCGCACGAACCCTTATCTCGCACCTCTCGTAGACAAGCGTCCCCTGACCCGCGATGTCTCCAGCAAACAAACCCTCCATCTCGCCTTCAACATCAGCGAATCCGCTGTTACATATGAGTCCGGCGACGCCTGCGGAATCATCCCCCAGAATGACCTCAGCCTTGTCGATGAGATTCTTCACTCCCTCAACTTCAGCGGCCAGGTTCCCGTCCAGCTTCCTAAATCCGGGGCCACCACACTTCACGACGCGCTCCTCAACCATCTTCAGATCACCCGCCTCACTCGAAAGATGATCGAGGCCTACGCCACCATCGGAAAGCAGACGGCTAAGTGCCACAACCTCTTCGCTCTCCTCGTTCCAGAGCAGCAGGCGCACCTCGAAAAATACTCCTGCGACCGCGGCCTTATTGACCTCCTCCACGACTACCCCAACGTGCTGCACGATCCTGCGGACCTCGTCGCAATGTTGCCCAGCCTCGCGCCCCGTTTGTACTCCATCTCCTCCAGCCCCTATGCCCACGCGGGTGAGATACACACAACAGTGGCTGTCGTACGCTATCGATCGCACAACCGCGACCGGGGCGGTGTCTGCTCCACGCTGCTCGCCGATCGAGTCCACGCCGGAGCCCGTCTGCCCATCTACATTCAGCCAAACAAAAAATTCCGCCTGCCAAAAAACGCAGATGCCCCCGTCATCATGATCGGCCCCGGCACCGGCATTGCCCCATTCCGCAGCTTCCTGCATCAGCGCCGAGCCCTTGGCCACACTGGTCGCAACTGGCTCTTCTTCGGAGAGCGCAGCGCCACCACGGACTTCCTCTACCAGGACGAACTCCAGTCCATGCACTCGGATGGGCATCTCACTCGCCTCGATCTCGCATTTTCTCGAGATCAGGACCGAAAGATCTACGTCCAGGACCGCATGCTCGAGCAGGCCGCCAGATTCTATGCGTGGCTTGAAGAAGGCGCCAGCATCTACGTCTGCGGCGACGCCTCCCGCATGGCAAAAGACGTTGATGCCACACTCCACACCATCGTCGAACAGCAGGCCACACTCCCCCACGAAGCCGCCATCGAGTACATTGAGCAGCTCAAAGACCAGAACCGCTACCACCGCGACGTCTACTAACCACCGCGCACGATCCGTTCACGAGGAGACCGATGTCACTCCCACTCCACGAACTAGCGCACACCCATCCCACGAACTCCATCGTGCGTCTGACGGAGAACGGCTTCGAATTCTTCCCCGTTGCAGCACCGCAAGTGGAAGTAAAGACCTCGCTCATTCCGCAGCGTCCTCTCGAACCCGGGGAACAGTACCGCTTCCACTTCGACATGACGAAGTGCATCGGCTGCCGCTCCTGCGAGGTCGCCTGCAACGAACAGAACAATACACCCGCCGATCTACGCTGGCGGCGCATCGGAGAGATCGAAGGCGGCACCTATCCCAATACCGACCGCTTCTACCTCTCCATGGGTTGCAATCATTGTCTGAGCGCAGACTGCATCAAGGGCTGTCCCGTTGATGCTTTCACGAAAGATCCCGTCACTGGCATAGTCCTCCACTCCGCCGACGCCTGCATCGGCTGCCAGTACTGCGTCTGGAACTGCCCTTACTCCGTTCCCCAGTTCAATCCCGAGCGGGGTGTCGTCGGCAAATGCGACATGTGCCACGGCCGCCTCACCGACGGACTCGAGCCCGCCTGCGTCAATGCATGTCCCGAGTCCGCCATCGAAATCGAGATCGTCAATCAACTCGAATGGCGGAGCGACCACGCCGCCGGCAACGCACCCGGCATGCCAAACGCAGGCATTACCATTTCGACCACACGCATCACCCTCCCCGAGAACGCCCCAGCCACGCTCGAACGCGTCGACATCGAGACCATCCGGCCAGAACACCCCCACTGGTCTCTCGTCTGGATGACCTCTCTGATCCAACTCTCCGCCGGAACTCTTGTTGCCGCTCTTCTCTCCCATCACGACGGCCCCATTGCCCTCACTCTTATCCTGGCCCTCACCGCCTTCACCCTAAACATCTCAGTCCTTCACCTCGGCCGGCCCGCCTATGCGTGGCGAGCGCTCAAGATGTGGCGTCGCTCCTGGCTGTCCCGCGAAGTCCTTCTCTTCGGCCTCCTCTTCACTACCCTCTTCGCCCTCACCGCAGTCTCATGGCTCAACGCGTTGCATCTCGGCATGAAGATCGCTCCAGTTCTGCTGGCGCTGAAAGTACTCTCTCCCGCCCTCGGCATTGCAGGCATCCTTGCAAGTGCTTACATCTATCTCGTCCCTGCTCGACCAGCCTGGAACTCCCTTCACACTCCCATCGACTTTATCCTCAGTGCTGCGGTCCTCGGCTCCGTTGCTGCGCCGATTCTCATCAGCGCAACGACCTCTATTCATGCGTTCCACGCCTTCACGTTCTCGGCCTCCACGCTGAGCTTCCCACTCTGGCCACTTATCCTCTTCTCGGCTCTCTGGGGACTGAACCACGTCATACGCACCATTCGGCTCCATCATGCGTCTGTCTACGAGCGTCGCGCCGCGGCCTCTCTACTCAATACCCCCGAACTCCGTGGCATCTTCCTCGTCTCTTTCGCCTTCGTTGGTCTCGCGATCCAGCTCTCTCTCCTTGGCATTCCGTTGTTGGCCCTCCCCGCAGCCCTCGCTGGAGTCATCTCGGCCCGTTACCTCTTCTTCGTCTCCGTTGTGCCTCTCAACATGGCCCTCACCTTCGTCAGGAGCGTCCACGCATGAACTCTCTCCTGACTCAATTCAAGCGCCTCGTCGGCATCGACATCCGCAGCGACAAGTACACTTACGACGTAGATCCCGACTTCGGTTACACAGCCACCTCGCGCATTCCGGAAAAGTGGGTCAAGACCACTTGCGGCTACTGCTCTGTCGGTTGCGGCATGTTGCTCGGCGTGCGCGACAACAAAGCTGTCGCCGTCCGCGGCAACCCCGACCATCCCGTCAACCGCGGCAAGCTCTGCCCCAAAGGCCTCTCCGAGCACCATATCCTCGCGGCGCCCGGCCGCTCCAAACAACCGCTTCTCCGCAAAAACGGCGTGCTCGTTCCCGTCTCCTGGAGCGAGGCGCTCGACACCATGGTCGAACGCATTCGAGATATCCAGCAACGTTATGGCAACGAATCGCTCGGTGTCGTCGGAACTGGTCAGCTTCTCACCGAGGAGTTCTACACCCTCGGAAAACTCGTTCAACTTGGCCTGCGCACCCGCAACCACGACGGCAACACGACCCTCTGCATGGCTTCCGCCGTCTCCGGCTACAAGCTTTCTTTCGGCTCCGACGGCCCACCCGGTTCCTACGCCGACATGGAAAACGCAGACGTCATTCTTTTGATTGGCGCCAATATCGCGGACAATCACCCCATTCTCTGCCATCGCGTCGATCGCGGCCCCGGCACCAAACCACGCAAACTCATCGTCGTCGACCCCCGAGTCACGAAGACAGCCATGATGGCCGACGTCCATCTTGCCATCAAGCCACGTTCCGACATCGCGCTCATCAACGGCATTGCACACATCCTCATTCGGGAAGGCTTGATCGACAACGACTACATCGACCAGCACACCAATGGCTTTGAAGAGTTCGCCACCTTCGTCTCCGCCTTCACTCCTGCACACGTCTCGCTCATCACCGGTCTGACAGAAGCGCAAATCACAGAGACAGCTCTTCTCTATGGCCGAGCAAGATCCGCCTTCATCGGCTGGACGATGGGCGTCAACCACTCCACCCAGGGAGCGGTCACCGTTGCGGCGATCAACAACCTCGCGCTCATCACCGGCAACATAGGCCGCACTGGAGCCGCACCCTTCTCCATAACCGGCCAGTGCAACGCCATGGGCACTCGCGAAGCTGGTTTCACCTCGTCGCTCCCGGGTTATCGCAAGTTCGACAACCCCATCGATCGCGAAGCCCTTTCTCAAATCTGGAACGTCCCCATCGATCGCATTCCCACCGCCCGCGGACTAGCCTATCCCGACATCATCGAAGCAGCCGTGCAGGGAAAGATCAAAGCCCTCTGGTTCATTGCAACGAACCCCGCTGTCTCGTTCCCCAACTACAAACTGCTCGAACAGGCCCTGCGCTCCGTGGAGTTTCTCGTCGTTCAGGACGGCTTCCATCCCACTCCCACCAGCGACTTCGCTCACCTCGTCCTGCCCGCTGCCATCTGGGGAGAAAAAGAAGGCACCTACACCAACTCCGAGCGCCGCGTCTCCAAGGCAAACCCCGCCGTCCCACCTCCCGGCGAAGCGCGTCCCGACTTCGACATCTTCATCGCCCTTGCGGAAAAGCTGGGCGTGCGCGAAGAGCTCTACCCCAACTGGAAGTCTCCTCACGACGCCTACACAGAATGGCAACGAGTCTCCGCCGGCCGGATGTGTGACTACTCCAACTTCTCCTGGCAACAGATCGACGATGCCAACGGCCTGCAGTGGGGCGGCGAATCTCTCTACCGCGACGGTATCTTTCCTACCCCGGATGGTCGCGCCGTCCTACACAAAGTCCCCTGCGACCCGTTCAAGGAGCAGCCCGACGCCGAGTTTAGCTTCATCCTCAACACCGGCCGCACTGTCGAACACTGGCACACCCGCACCAAGACCGCCGCAGTCGATCTGCTGAACAACATGGTTCCGAACGCCTGGTTAGAGATGAACCCCCTCGACGCCAACAACCTCGATCTCAAACCTCATGATCGCGTCACCGTCCACAGCCGCCGCGGGGCTGTAACCGACCTCGAACTTCGCATCACCGGTATCGTTGCCCCCGGCCAGGTCTTCATGCCGTTCCACTTCGCCGAAACCAACTCCAACATCGTCACCCTCGGCGACTTCGACCCCATCTCCCGCGAGCCCAACTTCAAGCAGTGCGCCGTCCGCGTCGAACGCACCCCCATGCGAGACCGTCGGTCACGAAAATAAGCACCATCAACGGACCCAGACCTTCACCACAAAATCACCACCAAAAAAACACGACGGAGCGACCCAAACCATGGCAAACATGAAAGCCTTTCTCAAGTCGGGCCACCCCCCAACCCTCTTTGCAGCCTTTCTTTACTTCGACTTCTCCTTCGCCGTCTGGGTCCTCAACGGCGCAATGGGCCCCTTCATCTCCGAACAATTTCACCTCTCTCCCGCACAGATCGGCTTAATGGTTTCGATTCCTACGCTTGCAGGCGCCTTCATGCGGTTTCCACTCGGCGTCCTCTCGCAATACATCGGGCGTAAGAGTGCAGCCATCGTAGAGATGTCGGCAATAGTCATTGCGCTAATCTATGGCTTCCTTTTCGTGAAGTCCTACAACGACGTCCTTGCCATGGGAGTTCTCCTCGGCATAGCTGGAGCAAGCTTCGGAGTAGCTCTTTCCCTCGGTTCAGGCTGGTTTCCCAAGCAATACAAGGGTCTTGCCATGGGTATCGCTGGCGCAGGAAACAGCGGCACCGCTCTGGCGGCTCTCTTCGCGCCACGTCTCGCGATGCACTTCGGCTGGCAGCACGTCTACGGATTTGCAGCAGCCATGATGATGTTGCCACTCCTTGTCATGGTTATTTTCGCGAAAGAGCCGCCTGACATCGAGCACCAGAGCCTTCGCCAACATCTCTCCTGCCTCTTCGACGCTGACGGGTGGATATTCAACCTCATCTACATCATCACCTTCGGGGGGTTTCTCGGACTAGCGACCTTCCTTCCCTCCTTCTACTATTCGCAGTTCCACGTCACGAAGGTTCAGGCAGGCAGCCTCACAGTCCTTGCAACTCTTACCGGCTCGCTGACTCGTGTTCTCGGTGGTTGGTTCGCCGACCGAGTAGGTGGAATCACTACGCTCTCCGTCGTATTCTTCGTCGCCATCGCTGGACTATTTGGTCTAATGACCACCCCTCCTCTGGTCGCCACAACACTCCTCTTCATGCTTTGCTTTGCAGCACTCGGAGCGGGCAATGGAGCGACATTCCAACTCGTCCCTCTGCGCTGGCCTCTTACTACCGCAGTTGCAGGCGGTATGATCGGCGAGATCGGTGCGCTCGGAGGCGGAATCCTCCCTAACCTGCTGGGCCAATCCAAACAGCACACTGGCTCCTATCGCGCTGGGTTCCTGCTGTATGCCGTGCTCGCAGTCGGAGTACTGGTTGTTATGCGGGTGGTTGCTCGCACCTGGACGCGTTCCTGGATAGCTCCCGGCGGTCGCGCCATTCCTGCTTCGACCCACACTGCGCTTGTCAGCGTCGGCTCGAGAGATAGAGATATTGAAGAAATCCCGGCTTGAAAAGCGATTGAATTGTCAGAGATCCGACCCAATTATTCCGAAACTTTGAGCGGTAGAACGTAACTGCCGATTGAGAAGATTCCCGCGACACAGTGGAGCACCCTGGTCATTCTTCCGACGGCTCGCTCTTAAAGTGCCGTGTTCTTTCGTCGCCGCCCCTCACTCTCCTTCATCATCTCGTTCAAATCCGCAACCGGCCGTATCTCAATCGGTCCAAGTCCATACCTAAATCCTGGAAGCTGTGAGACAAGCTGAATGGCATGATTCAGGTCTCGCGCCTCAAGGATTTGAATGCCGCCGACCTGTTCCTTGGTTTCCGCATAGGGGCCGTCGGTCGTCGCGACTTTGCCGTTCTTCCAGCACAGGGTCAGCGCGGTCTCCGGAGGCTGAAGAGCCACTTCGGCAACAAGATGTCCGTTGGCGCGCAGATGGTCGTTGTGCTCAAAGCATTCGTCGAGCACTGCGTGTCGCTCTTCCTCTGTCATCCCTTCGAATTTTCCTGGCTTGATGTATCCCAAACAGATGAATTTCATCGCCCGTCTCCTCTTGTTGGCAGCCAGCAGCGGAATCCTGCGTGCTGGCTCGTTCAGCTTATAGTCGCTGGGGACAGGGAAAATCGACAGCAGAGCCAATTTCTTATTACAACTCCCTCAGCCGTCTTGCGAGGAACCACCATTCCGGCTGTCGCGTGCCCTGGAACTTCCCTCACTTACCTGCGTTAACACCTTCAGCGCCCGGAGGTCCTGAATGCTCTGGTTCTACGAATCTTTCTTTCCCGTGGTCTGGATTGCCTTCCTTATCTACTGGCGGATCAAAGCCGCGAATACCAAAACCACCCAGCGTCTCGAGCGGCTGCCGCGGGCATCCTGCGCGTCTTCATCTTCCTGATCGCGATCGTCCTCCTCTCGACCACTCGCATTCCCCTGCCCTGGCTCTACCGCCAGCTCTGGCCGTCTGGCTTCTGGCCCTTTTGGTTGGGAGCTGCCGTCACCATCGCCGGCCTTCTTTTCGCCGTCTGGGCGCGCCGCCACCTCGGCGGCAACTGGAGCAGCTCCGTCACCATTAAGCAAGGCCACGAGTTGATCACCACCGGCCCCTATGCCGTGGTCCGTCACCCCATCTACACCGGCATTCTGACCGGGTTTCTCGGCACCGCGATTGCGCTCTGCCAGGTGCGCGGATTCATTGGTTTCGTCCTCATCTTCCTCGTGTTGTGGATCAAGCTCCGCAGGGAGGAACAGTGGATGCGTTCCCAGTTCGGCGAGGTATATATCGCCTATGCTCATCAGACCACTGCCTTGGTGCCTTACCTCTTCTGATCGCCGCGCACATCGATGGCAAAGATCCTGCGGGTGCAGGTGCTAATGATGATGCTCGGGGCCGGAGCCTTCGCGATCTTCCGTTCCGTCTGACCACCTTTGCACAGGAACCACGAACTGCGTCAGGTGCTCCAAGGGATCCGCAACCGCAATGACGGGCGAACCCGGCAGATTCGCTCCCCAGATTGCGGGGTCTACGTCCGAATAGAAGAACATGAGGTGGGAAGGCCAGTGTGGTGCGCTGTCACCGCCGTATCCCTGCTTCGACATCATGTAGCACATTGCCCCGGATTCCATCGGCGGCAGTTCTTTCCTGGCCATGGCAGCCGAGATGGCCTCATTCATCTGTGCTTGCGTACGCCCCGCCAGGGCCCACTCGGTCTCTTTGGTGACGCGCAGAAGGTAAGAACGTTCGGCTGCCGCATTCACACACATGGGCACCCGCACTTTCGGATTCCAAAAGTCAGGATCGGCACCGGATGTCCACCCACGCCCCACAATACAAACGAAACCGTTTTTGCCTTTGACCGCTGTTTCGAACCCATGACGCCCGAGAACCAGCACCTCAGCATCGCGAGCAATAGACTCCGGTGCTGCGCTTCGTGCCAGGGCTATCTCAGCACCCTGATCCGGCATGAGGTATTGGTCGATCGGGGCCATCTTCGGATACGGTGTCGTGGCATCCTGTGCAGTCGCCTGGTATGCCGTACCGAGCACAACAAGCAGTGCGAAGCTATTGATTGCGATTGCGTGAACCATCTTTTTCCGCATTGTTTTCCTCCTGAGAGCGGGCCAGGTCGGCCTCTGAAAGATCCGTCAGAGGCCACCGGCAGTGTTGTAACAACCTCTCAGATTTCTGCGGTCTGAAGCCGCCGCCGACGAGCTCCTGCTTCTGAATCCTCCGGCATTTGGAAAAACTGACGTACCTCAACCGGTGCCCGGCAGGCGACCACGGCCTTGCGCGCCCATTCGAGGGCCTCGTCCGTATCCGCGGCCTCCAGCAGCCAAAAACCACCTACGTGCTCCTTGGCTTCCAAATACGGTCCATCCGTGATCAGAACATCGCCATTCGGCTGGGCTCGCAGCGACTTCGTCTTTGCCGAGGGCTCCAGGCCTCCAGCGAAGACCCTGGCACCAGCAGCCGCCATCTCTTCGTTGAGCGTGTGGATATCGCGCATCATCGCTTCGCCCTCTGTGGACGGGTGGTAGTTGTCGGGGTGGTGAATAGCAACCAGATACAGAGCCATACCTTCTCTTGAATGAATCCACCGCCGACGAACTTCTGCTCGTGAATACTCAGGCATATCGAGGAATTGGCGTACCTCACCCGGCATCCGGCCGGCGGCCGCGCCTTTGCGCGCCCACTCGAGGGCCTCGTCCATATTGGCGCAATCCAGCAACCAGAAACCACCCACATGCTCCTTGGCTTCCAGATACGGCCCATCCGTGATCAGCACATCGCCATTCGGTTGGGCTCGCAGCGACTTCGCCATTGCTGACGGCAGTAGCCCTCCAGCGAAGACCCGGACACCGGCAGCCTCCGCCTCTTCGTTGAGCGTGTTGATATCGCGCACCATCGCTTCGGTCAATGTGGACGGGTCGAAGTTGTCGGGGAGTTGATTCGCAACCAAGTATAGCGGCATGATTTCTCCTTTTTTTTGAAACGATCTTCAGGCGGTCCGATTTCCCTGCCTTCACGACATAGTCGAACAGCAGGATCGGAATTCGACACCTGGTCCAAAAAAAATTCGTCCGCGCTTTAGAACTGTGTTTTGCTCCTGGTCATCTCAATGAGTAAACCGGGGACTGGTCCCCAGTTTAGAAGTAGCTAACCCATACCGTATTGAGACGTCTCAGCAACAGCAGTAGTATGCCCTGCATTACATTGTAGGAGTTGCGCTGACATGAGCCGAGTTCTGCTGCTTCTAGTTGTGCCTGCGTGCTTATTCGCCGTCCGACCTGCACGGGCCAGCCAGCCCGACTTCCATCTGCAGGTCGTCCCGGCAATTGTGTACAAAGTCGACGATCCGGGAGGTGCTGGAACGTCATCATTCGTATTCAATATTGCGGTAATTTGTTCGACGAATTGCGAACTCACCCCGATCTCCGCGCGCGTGGAACTCTCCAGTGCCGGATCTATCGTCGAGCGGCAGGATTGGACGACCGAAATGCTGGCAAAGATCAAGCGGGTAAGCTACCGGATTGAGCCGAACACCCCGCTCGCCTCGCCGACGCGTGCGTTTACGCTGCCCGAAGCATTTGACGTTCGCTTTTACTTTCGCCATCCCCAGGCATTGGCAATTGACTCCGCTGCTGTCCGGCTAACAGTCGCAGATGCGAAGAGCCGTCGGGCGGAACAGACGTTGAGGATCCCGATTCGAAACTACCAACAGAAGACATCCCTCATCTTTCCCATTCGTGGCAAGGGCGTTATTGGGCAGGACTGGATAACGAATGGCGGCCACGGTGGCTTTTGGAATGCTTTCGCCTTAGACGTGCGCGGCTTGGATCAGAACGATGCAGACCAGAAAAATGATGCCGACGAGAACGCGTCGGATGCGGGCTGGGGCCGCGAGATCCTTGCGCCTGCGCCTGGAACCGTGGTCTACGCCCGCAACGACGTACCCACTAACCCGCACCCGGGAGAAGAACCTGGCGACAATTGGTACAGGCCACTACATGACCCGGTTATGGCGTATGCCGGAAATTGCGTGATGGTCGACCATGGCAACTCTGAGTACAGCGTCATGATGCACATGCAACCAGGCTCCGTCACTGTCAAAGTAGGGGACCGGGTCGTCACGGGCCAGGTAATTGGAAGGTTGGGGAACTCGGGAGACGCATTCGGACCACACTTGCATTATCAGGTTCAGTCGGGCCCACAGATTTTTCGTGACCAGTCGCTGCCGTTCAGGTTTCAAAACATCGATGTTCCACAACTCTCCCGAGGCACGTATTTCGAAGCAAAATAGATTGGCGATTTTCCAGTTCCCACGGGAGCGAAGCGGACGGGTGGCGCTCGCCCTACTCCATTTTTTATTTCAACTGCCGAATCCGCTTTTGCAGGAATTGCCGCTCTGGTTCCTGTTGGGTCAGCGCCAGAGCTTTCTCATAAGAGGACCGAGCCTCACCCGTCCTTCCGAGCCTGCGGTACATATCGGCACGGACAGAATGCGCCAGGTAATAATTTGCCAATTCACCACGTTCCAACACCTCGTCGATAAGCGCCAGGCCGGCCTCTGGACCATCGCGCATCGCAATTGCTACCGCACGATTTAGCTCGACAACTGGCGAGGGTTGAATCCGTACCAGTTGGTTATAAAGCGCAACAATCTGCCGCCAGTCGGTCACAGCGACCGATTCCGCCTCCGCATGAACGGCCGCAATCGCAGCCTGCAGTGTGTAGGAGCCGAAGCGGCGGGACGTCAGGGCTCTCTCCAGCAATGCCACGCCCTCCGTGATCTGCTCCCGGTTCCAGAGCGAGCGGTCCTGATTCTCCAGCAAAATCAGCTCTCCGGTTGGCGACATTCTCGCAGCGCGACGGGATTCCTGGAGCAACATCAGGGAAAGCAGCCCAATAACCTCCGGCTCTGGCTGGAGTTCGCTCAGCAACCGGCCCAGCCGAATCGCCTCGCCGGTTAGCTCGGCCCGCGTTACCTCCGATCCCGCCGCAGCAGAGTAGCCCTCATTAAAGACGAGATAGATGACCTGAAGCACCGCGCCCAGCCGCTCCGGCAATTCCTCGGGCGTCGGCACTTCGTACGGAATCGGTGTGTCTCGAATCCTCGCCTTTGCACGCACAATGCGCTGCGCCAGAGTACGGGGAGTGGTGAGGAAGGCCTTCGCTATCTCCTCCGTTGTCAGCCCGCACACCTCCCGCAAGGTGAGCGCAACGCGCGCTTCCGGCGGTAGAGACGGATGACAGCACGTAAAAATCAGGCGCAGCCGATCATCCTCAAGGCTGTCCTCTTCCTTGGATCTTTCCGCCGAATCCCATTGCGCTTCGAGATATCGCGTGAGCTCGTCTTGAGACGCATCAAATCTTGCCCGCCGACGCAGAGTATCAATGGCTTTGAATCGGGCCGTCGAAATCAACCATGGTCGCGGGTTGCCGGGTACTCCACTCCTTGGCCACAGGCTCAGCGCAGCCGCAAAGGCTTCATGCATCGCCTCCTCAGCAAGATCAAGATCTCCGAGCAGCCGCACCAGCGTAGCAAGAATCCTGCCCGATTCGCACCGGTAAAGAGTCTCTATGGTTCTGCTGAGCTCTTCGGAATCATTCTGCGGCATGCAAGTCAAACTAACAAACGAATCTACTCCACACAACTGCTCCCTGATCGCTGTTTATCCACGATTCAATAGGAGGCCAATGCGCTGACTGAGGGCGGCCTGAGCTGGTGCACAAGCATAGGTCTTCGAAGACGTGCTTACGTAAACTGCACGTCACCACAAGCGGAAGGTTTCCGCGCAACCAATCCGCATGCCTTCCTGTCTCTGCGCCGAGCCGTGGTATAACTTTCGGCACAACAGGATTTTTTCGCATTTCAAAAAACATCTGTACGGTTCTCGAGCGCGGCCGAAGTGTCTTCGACCCGTATCGAACCGATAAACGAACCCAAGGAGAACGATGACGATGCGCATACGCTGGACGACAATCGTACTGTTGGTCGGGATTGCAGCCTGGTCCCAGGCAGCTTCCGCGGCCGAAATTGCAGGCAGGTGGATCGCCGAGGTTTCGAGTAAAACCCTTCTCGAACCTGCCTATGCTCACGTAACGCTCGAAGGCACAGGCGACACAGTAACAGGAACATGGGGCAATGACTCAATCAAAGGTTCAGTAAAAGGTTCACAAATCAAATTGACCCTGACCGACGCACAAGGCACACAAACCGGCGATCTTACCGGTACTCTCGGCAACAATGAGTTCACCGGCTCCGGCACCTTGACAGGTTTAGGCCGTCGTCCTGGCGGCGCCGGTGCAGCGGGGCGACCGCCAATGCCACAGGAAGTCAGTTGGAAACTCACGAAGGAACCAACGCCTCCCGCCAAGCCACGCGAGATCAACTACGAACCAAAGACCTTTCAGGCCTACTACTACGCCGGCAATAAACCTGACATTCACATCTTCCCCGGCGACATCGTTCACACCTGGTCCCCCGACTCAGGCGGCGCAGACAAAAATCTTCAGCGAGTAGCGCTCGGAGGCGATGCGAACATCGGCCCAATTTATGTAGAAGGCGCATTGCCCGGCGACACACTCGTCGTCCATCTCATCAAAATCGCGCCGAATCGTCCCACCGCGCGCCAGGGAAGCAGGTTCCAGCAATTCGCCATTCTTCCCGCATATAATCTCGCCGCAAAATACGATCAGCGTTTCGACGGAGAGTACCAACTCGACAACGCCACAGGAATCGCGACTCTCTCGCATCCAACCGAAGCATTGAAAAACTTCAAAGTGGCAATGAAGCCAATGCTGGGCTGTATCTCCGTCGCTCCTCCCGGCTTCGAAGCCTTCGGCGGAACTCATCTCGGACCCTACGGTGGCAATCTCGATTACAACGGCGTCGTCTCCGGAACAACCATGTACTTCCCTGTCTTTCATCCCGGAGCGCTCTTCGGCTTCGGCGACGGACACGCCGCAATGGGAGATGGCGAAGTTACGCAAACCGGACTCGAAACCTCGATGGCAGTTGATTTCTCAGTCGAGGTCATTCGCGGCTATCAGACGCAGCAGGTACGCGAAGAAGACAACGACTTCATCATCTCGTTCGGAGTAGCGGGCTCCCTGCAGGAGGCGCTCAAAATGGCAACAGCGCAGCTCGCCACATGGATCAAGCATGACTACGGTCTGACCGACAGCGAAGTCGCGCTCTTTCTCGGCGCAGAGATGCAATACAACGTCACGGAGTTGGTTGATCCCGAATTCGACATCGTCGCCAAAGTCCCGAAGAGCGCACTTTCCATGCTCAAACCAACAGCCACCAGGTAGACGAATTCATGCTGCAATAACCGGCATACCCCCGGCACGCATCACCTGGTAAGTAAAAATACGGAGCAACGCGAATCCAACACTCAGTATTTCTCCGAATTACATAATTAAAAAATCTCCGGCATAGTCGAAGAATGAAACGGAATTCCCTTCTCTCCTCCGCAGGCAGAGTTGTTTCCATTTTCCTCCTCCCGGTAATAGCAGCACATCTTGCGTTCAGTCAGACATCCACTACCGGTGCCATTCGAGGCACAGTAACCGACGCGCAGGGCGCCGTAATCGCAGGCGCGATTGTGACTGTAACTTCGACCGCCACCGATCAGGCTCGCACTGTCAAAACTGATAGCGAAGGTCAGTTCACCGTGGGCTTACTTCCACCTGAGGTCTACAAAATCAGCATAGCCGCCCCGGGCTTCAAAACAGAGCAACCGCCGCCCGTCACGGTTATCGTTACCGAAACAGCTCGCTCCGACGCCCACATGATCGTCGGCAGCGAAGGTGAGATGGTCGAAGTCACCGCATTGTCGCCACCGCTCCAGGTGGAAAACGCGACGCTGGGAACCGTTGTCGATGGCAGGACAATTCAGGAAGTTCCACTGACCAATCGCAACTACACCCAGGTTCTCACCATGTCCGCCGGCATCGCTGGCGACGTCAACAACGCTGCCTCCCTCGGCAAAGGTACGCAGGATGTCTACGTCAACGGAGCAAGCAGCATCAGCAACAACTTCCACATGGACGGCGCTGACATCAACAACTACGGCTCAGGACGCGCCGGGGACTTCGTCCAGCAGGCCGGCATCGCCATTCCAAATCCGGACGCACTCCAGGAATTCAAAATTCAGACCACCAACTACGACGCCGGCTTCGGTCGCGACGCCGGTGCGAACGTCGATGTCATTACAAAAACCGGCGGCAACAGTATCCACGGCTCTGCATGGGAGTTCTTCCGCAACGAGGTCCTCAACGCCAACGACACCTTCCTCAAAATGCACGGACAAAAGCGCGCCGTCATGAAACAGAATCAGTTCGGCGGAACACTCGGCGGCCCCATCATCAAAGACAAGCTCTTCGTCTTCGGCACCTATCAGGGAACACGTCAGGCCAACGGTCTCAGCTCCAGCTCATTCGCCAGCCTCGTCCTCTTCCCTGTCACTGACGACCGCAGCCCGGCCGCCATCGGCAAGATCGCTTGTCCCAGCGGCAGCACCGGCAACAAGTGGAAGCCCTTCAACGGCGGCGTCAACGTTGCCTGTGACGGCAGCAACATTAGTCCCGTCGCCCTTAACCTGCTGCACCAGAAGATCGCCAACGGTACCTACCTCATTCCCACTCCGCAAAGCTACGGCATCGATGCCAACGGCAACCCCGTCGGTTCTTCCTCGTTCAGCATTCCTTCCCACTTCAGCGAAGACCAGTTCATGGTGAACACCGACTGGGTCATCTCCGCCAAACACACCTTATCCGAGCGCTACTTCTACTCGAACGATCCCCAGAATCTCCCCTTCAGCACCTGCTCCTGCACTCCGGGCAACGGCCTGACGCCCACATTCAACAGTCAGGTTGCGGTGTTGAAACTCACCTCAGCGCTCAACCCGCACTTCCTCAACGAGGCGCTCATAGGTTACATACGCAGCTACGGCCGCCTTCAGACACAGGCCAACCTCACCTACAATCAAATCGGCATGACCGCGCCCAGCGATCCAACCTATCCACTGATGCCGATTATCTCCACCACAGGCTACTTCCAGCTCGGCGGAGTCAACAATGACGTCTCCTTCTCGGCAGTCAACACCTTCGAGATCAGCGATCAGATCTCCTGGACCCACGGCAAGCAGAGCATCCGCGCAGGCTTCCTCGGGGAGAAAAATCAGTTCAACTTCGATGACCCAAACAACAAGCGTGGCTCGGTGGGCTTCCAGACCTTCCAGGATTTTCTCCTCGGTATGAGCGCCGCGCAAAACGGTTCAGGCTTCAGCAACCTCAACTCCAGCGGAAGCCAGCAAGGCTCTTACTACAAAGGCTATCGTGGCACCACCATGGCAATGTTCATTCAGGACGACATCAAGCTTCGTCCGAACCTCACCATCAACGCCGGCCTGCGCTGGGAGCTCAACAGCGGCGTCAGTGCCAACCACGGACAACTCAGCAGCTTTTATCCCTCGCTCGTAACTCCGTTCCAACCTGTTCCGTCCACCGGAACCTTCACCGGCTTCGTCGTACCCAACAACTACCGCCTCACCCTGCCCGCGGGTGTAACAAGACTCGGTAGCATGAGTCTCTCCGACAACGATCTTCCGATGCACAACTTCGGCCCTCGCGTCGGCTTCGCGTGGGAGCCGTGGGGCAGCGGCAGCGGAACCGTATTACGCGGTGGCTACGGCGTCTTCTACACCTTGCCGAACGCAAACTCCGTTCTTCAGACGCTCGGCGGTCAGCCGTTCGTAAGCTCGGCCAGTCTCTCCGGCACAGCCAACGCGGCCGCCACCTTTCTAACTCCGTACACTACAGTCCTCACCCCTGGCGTATGGCGGCCACGCTCCCCCAACTACACCCTCACCGTAACCGGTGTTGCGCAAAACATCGACTCGCCCATCGTGCAGCAGTACAACCTGGATGTGCAGCAACAACTACCCAAAAAAATCATTCTCGAAGTCGGTTATGTCGGTACCCGCGGAACTCGCCTCGCAGAATCGCGCGCACTCAACCGGGCATTTCTCGCTAGTCCAACCAACCCAATCAATGGCGTAACCACCAATACAGTAGCCTCCGCGAACCTGCAGGCACGCGTTCCCTATCAGGGCTTCACGCCGGGCGGTGTCTCCCGCATCGAAACCTACGGCTTCTCCATGTTCAACAGCATGCAGGCGACGGTAAAAAGGCAAGTCAGTCGCGGCGTCTATCTGCAGGCCGCCTACACGTGGAGCAAAATTCTCACCACGGTCACCGGTGGCGACGGAACGAACGGCGTCTTCGCCGGCGGCAGCGGCAATAGCAACGACCCAAACAATCGCCACGCTCGTTGGGGTCCCGCAGGCTACGATCGCACCAACCGCCTCGTCGTCGCATACACCTGGCAAATCCCGGGCATGAAAGGCGGAAACACTTTCGAACGAGTCGCAACCAACGGCTGGCGCTTCTCCGGCGTCACCACCTTCCAATCTGGCAAACCGCTCACCTTCACCGATGCCGCCGACGGCACTGCCTATGGAACCGCAAGCAGAGGGCAGTTTGCGCCCGGCATCAGCAATCGAAACATCATTAACAAAAACGGCGGCACCATGCTCGCCCGCGTAAAAAGCAACAGTTACCTCAACCCAAGCGCTAGCCTCTTCGTCACCGCGCCGCCAGTGCCGTTCAGCGCTTCGGCAACCACCGGGGGACCACAGGCGATCGACTACGGCAACACCTCGATCGGCGCCGCTCGCGGTCCCGGAAACGACAACTGGGACATGACTATCTCGAAGACTACCCGCGTCGGTGGACTCCGCGAAGACGCAACACTGGACTTCCGCACAGAGTTCTTCAACGTCTGGAACCACCCGCAATATGCAAACCCCTCAACTGGAGTTGCTACCGCCAGCTACAGCGTAATCAATACTTCGGCCGTCGCACCCCGGCTCATCCAGTTCGCCGTGAAGTATGTCTTCTAGAATGAAACCCGGCCTCGCAGATAGCGTGAGAAGCTAACGGGCTATCACGATGGCGAACGTCCGGCAGAATTCCATCCTCCCGCAACGCGTCCCGTCCTCGTGCCTGCGATCTACGTATCTCTACGTACGTAATTTGATAAATTCCACACGCGGAATCCGGAAAATCCGTTATGCTTCAGATATCTCATACATTCGATATTTCTGAGCAAGCCCCCGCGTCATTGCAATAAACAGCAATAGTACGATTCGAGGCCAATCATGAGACAGCATGAGTTTTTCGAAACTCATACTATGTTTCCTTTTTCCGGGAAAGACGCCGCAACCTCCGCGGCCTATCTGCATGCCCTCATCGAAAACAGCCCAATCGCTATCGTCGTCCTCGACGCAGACTATCGCTACTCGATGTGCAATCCTGCCTTCGAAGCACTCTTCCAATACACTCCAAAAGAACTCGCCTCCACCGACCTCGACGACCTGATCGCCGGACCGGAACTCGCCGAAGAAGCCGCATGCCTCAGTGGCCGCGTCATGCGTGGACACAAAGTTCACATGGTCACCCAGCGGCGCAGACGCGACGGCATGATGGTCGATGTAGAAATCTACGGCATCCCGCTCATGGTCGACGACAGCTTCACCGGCGTATACGCCCTCTATCAGGACGTGACCGAGCGTAATAAAGCCCAGACGGCCTTCCGCGAGATCTCAGGCCAGCTCGAAAACCTGCAACAGGAGGAACGCCGTCGTCTCGCACGCGATCTTCATGACTCGACCTCGCAGGAATTGGCTGTCCTCAACTGGAATCTCACCCGTCTGGCAAATCTCGTAGGCGACCGCGATCAGCCGCTCAAAGCCCTCGTCCAGGAAACCAAAGAAATCGCCTACGAGTGTTCCGCGCGAATCCGAAGCGCATCCTATCTTCTGCATCCTCCTTTACTCGGCGAAGCGGGACTTTCCTCCGCAATATCGTGGTTTGCCGAAGGTTTCGAGCAGCGCAGCGGAATTCGCGTAACGCTCGAACTCACCCCCGATCTGGGCCGCTTCCGCGACGAGGTTGAAACAACGATCTTCCGTATCGTCCAGGAAGGACTCGCCAATGTCTTTCGTCATTCCGGCAGTCCGACAGTCAAAATCTCATTGCAGGAAAGCGAACCCTGGCTCAAGCTTGCAATCAGCGATCAGGGAAAACATCCTCCACGTGAAATTCTTCAGGAAGCCTTGGGTCGAAGAAGCGGAGTCGGCATCAGTGGAATGCGCGAGCGCGCGGAACTACTGGGCGGTTGCCTGCGTATCGACTGCAGCGACGCTGGAACTACCATCAAAGCTACTATTCCGACGGAGATAAACTTCCATGGATAACCTCAGGGTTTTAATCGCCGACGATCACGCTCTTATTCGCCGCGGAGTTCGCGACCTGTTGGCAACGCGGAATGGCTGGCAGGTAGTTGCTGAGGCAGTCAACGGTGCAGAAGCCGTTCAAAAAGCCGTCGACCTGAGACCCGACATCGCCATCCTCGACTTCTCCATGCCGGAATTAAACGGACCCGGAGCCGCGGCTCAGATCGTAAAACACGCGCCCGAAACCGGCGTCGTCGTCCTCACAATGCACGATTCCGAACAGGTGATGCGTGAAACTCTTCAGGCTGGAGCTCGCGGCCTCGTGCTGAAGAGCGACGCTGACCGTGATCTGGTGGAAGCCGTCGAAGCGGTAGCAAGAAAACACCATTTCTTCACACCAAGAATGTCTGAAATGATGCTCGGCGGATATCTGTCCAATGCTGCGCCGCAGGCTTTCAATGCAAAGAATAAAGAAACTCAACTCACCGATCGCGAGCGCCAGGTAATGCGCCTTCTTGCTAATGGTATGTCGAGCAAACAAGTGGCATCACAACTGCAGATCAGCATCCGCACAGTCGAATGTCACCGCATCAATATCAATCGAAAGCTGGGTTTCAACTCAGTCGCGAAGCTCGTCCACTACGCCATCCAGCACGGAATCATCGCGCACACGCACCTCACGCACTAATCCGCCAATCGTCCAGATCACATCCGGACGAAAATGATAGCTTCATTAAGTCCGCGATCTTACGCTTCGAAGATCCGCTGAATTTCGCTGTCTCGGAAAGGTGCGCATCCCTGCAATGCGAACGCCAAACCCGCCAGTAATTGACGCTCATCACCATTTCTGGCATTACTCCCCCACGGAATATCAATGGATCGACGATCGCATGGCGACGATCCGCCGCGATTTTCTCCTCACAGATCTGTTACCTGAGCTTGCAGGCGCCGGCGTGGATGCGGCCATCTCCGTTCAGGTACGGCAGACCCTCGAAGAAACGCATTGGCTGCTCGACCTCGCAAACAGGTGTGAAGCGATTCGCGGTGTTGTAGGATGGGCTCCCATCGCTTCACCAGATTTTGAAGATTCACTTCCCATGCTCACAGAAGATCCAAAGCTCGTCGGACTTCGCCACATCGTGCAGGCCGAACCCGCAGGCTTCCTCGACAACCCCGATTTCAACCGCGGCATTCGAGCGATGCGGCCAACCGGCCTCATCTACGACATTCTCATCACGGAGAACCAGCTCGCGGAAGCCACTCGTTTCGTCGACCGCCATCCGCAACAGCAATTTGTCCTCGACCACATCGCCAAGCCAAAGATCGCCGCCAAAGAGATCGAGCCTTGGCGAACGAACATCCGCGAGCTGAGCAAACGAAGCAACGTCGTCTGCAAACTATCAGGCATAGTCACAGAAGACTCCTGGTCGCAATGGTCGCTGGAGTCGATACGGCCATACCTCGACATCGCAGTAGAAGCATTCCAACCCGATCGCCTCATTGCGGGCTCGGATTGGCCTGTCTGTCTCGTAGCAACCAGCTACACACAATGGTGGAACACACTCCATAACTATTTCGAGGACTTCACCGAAGACGAGCGCGCAAAAATCTTTGGCACAACAGCGATCAGAACCTACGATCTAAAGGACAAGTAGAGACCATGCCCCAGAATGAAACGAAAACGGAGAGCACTGACGAGCGCTACAGGCAGGTAGTCGAAGCATCTCACCCTCCTCTTCCCAAAACGCCTCGCCCAATCGTCATCCTCGGAGCCGGAGGCATCATTCGCGCAGCCCATCTGCCCGCCTACGCCAAAGCGAACTTCCCAGTCATCGCGGTCGCAGACCCCATAAGTGGAAAAGCCGCAGAACTCGCCTCAGAAAAAGGAATCGGCCACGCCTTCGACTCCATCGAACAGGCAATTCGCTTCGCACCACCCGACGCCATCTTCGACGTCGCTGTTCCTGCAACACAGATCATGACCATCCTCCCTCACCTTCCATCAGGTGCAGCCGTTCTCATCCAGAAGCCCATGGGCGAGACCCTCGAAGAAGCCACTCTCATTCGCGACCACTGCCGCAATCGCGGTCTCGTCGCAGCCGTCAACTTCCAACTGCGCTACGCTCCCAACAATCTCGCTGCAGTCGCACTCCACCGCGCAGGCCTCCTCGGCGATCTCCACGACATGGAAGTCCAGGTCCGCACCTACACGCCCTGGCAGCTATGGACCTTCCTCTCCACCGCACCCCGCCTCGAGATCCTCTACCACAGCATCCACTACCTCGATCTCATCCGCTCCTGGCTCGGCAATCCCCAGGGCGTATACGCCAAGACCGTAAAAAATCCACAAACCCCATCACTCGCCGCCACCAAATCCTCCATCATCCTCGACTACGGCGACTCGAAGCGCGTCTTCATCGTCACCAATCACGGCCACGATCTCCCCGTAGAGACACACCGCAGCTTCGTGCAATGGGAAGGCACAAAAGGCGCCATCCGCCTAGACATGGGCGTCAACCTCGACTACCCAAAGGGCATCCCCGACACCATCAGCTACGCCGAACGCGGCATCAGCACGCAGTGGAAATCCCTGCCCGTCAAAGGCAACTGGTTCCCCGACGCTTTCATCGGCAGCATGGGCGCACTCCAATCCTACGTCGAAGGATCAACCCCGGATCTCCCCACCAGCTTCGAATCTGCATACGAAACAATGGCTCTCGTCGAAGCCGCCTACCGCTCCAGTGCCCGCCCCGCTGAACCTTTGCCCCTTTAAAGAGCTAGCCCGTAATCGCCGTAGCCTGCTTCACAAAATCCGGATCGATCTCCACACCGAACCCCGGCCCCGAAGGCACCTGGATCACGCCATTGCTATCGCTCCGCAGACTCGAAGTCTCGCAGTGATAAGGCAGCTCCGTGTTGAATTCCTTAAACTCGTGATACGGCCCTGAGTTTGGAATCGCCGACACAAAGTGCATCATGTACACATACCCCAGCCCAGTCGACGAGATGTGCGGAATACACTGCTTCCCAAAAGCATGCGCCATCCGCGCCACCTGCATGCAGCGAATCATCCCGCCAAAATAAAACATATCCTGCTGCACAATCGACAGTCCTCCATTCGCAATCAGCCACCGAAAATTATGCGTGCTCGGCTCCTGCTCACCACCCGCAATCGGAATCTCCAACGCGTCCGCAACCACCTTCGTCTCTTCATACCAGTCGAAAGGCACCGGCTCCTCGTAGAACGCGTACTTATACTCCTGCATCAGCTTGCCAATCGGAATCGCCTCCGCAGCCGTATACGATCCATTCGAGTCAGCCGAAATAATCATCTGGTCGCCAAACGTCTTCCTCACCAGCGGAATCAGCTTCTCGCTTCGCCCCGCAGGTGTCTCCGGATGCGACATCCTCCCACCCAGCTTGAACTTGATCGCCTTCGCATTCGAGATCGCCACATCGCGCTTCAGATGCTCAATCGTCTCCTCTGCCGTAATGTTCCGCTCGCCATTCGCCTGGTACACCGAAATCTTGTTGTTATAAATCTTGTCGCTGATCAGCAATCCGATCGGCCGCTTCGACATCTTGCCGAACATATCCAGAATCGCAAACTCAATCGTCGCAATCGGCACCCAGATCGCCAGGCCCTGCGCCTTGTAGTTGTTCTCATAAACCGTCGCGGCTGGAATCAGTTCTTCAAGATCACGCGCATCCTTCCCGATAAAAAACGGCGCGATATGCTTCGCGAACATCGGATACAGCACCTCCATCTGCTGCGCATTCGAAACCGATATGCCCTCATGCCCATCCTTCGAGCGCACACGACAGAGATACTGCTTCTTGTTCTTCAGCAACTCTACCGACTCAATAATCACAGGATCAGGAAACAACTCCCGCTTGAAAATCGGCTCCTTCAGAATCGCGTCAAGCTTCGCGTAGCGTTCTTTCAGCGTACCCGGTAAACCATGCCGAGGCCCATTCAGGAACTGCGCCCCTGCGGCTACAGGAAGCGCTGCGGCCATCGCTCCACTGGAAAGAGCCGTACTCAAAAATCTGCGACGGCTCGTGTTCATCGTGCAATCTCCTAAAAAATCATTTAACAAATCAAGCCAGTCTAACCGAGCGCTCACGGAACCGGCGGAGCAACTTCCAGCCGCACCACGTCATAACAAATCCCATTCGCCACCCCACCCGCAGGAACAGTCAGCACAATCGTATTCACACCCGGCTTCAGCAACGAAGCATTGAAACTAAAATCCTTCTCAATCCACGTCCCCTCAATACCATCCCGAATCATCGATGCCCCAGCTCCAAACAAATCCGTCATCGTCCCCGCCTCCACACCATTCACCGTTATCCCAAGCGTCCGCGTCGAAACACCTTCCAGCCCAAACCGCAGCGTCGCCTTTCCCGCAGGCTGCTGCCCCGCAGGCATCTCAAAGTGAATCGTCCACGGGGTAGCCCTTCCCTGATCGCGCCCATCCGCCTTGAACTCCGTATCATGTGGCACCTGGTAGATGAACCAATCCTTCGCCGGATCGCTCTTCCCCACCGTAAAGTTCACATCATTCGGAAAAAGCCTCGCGTACTCGATATACATTCCCCAATGCCAGTGGTCGTCGCCCTTCAAGAACTCCTTCGCCGACCGGTTCGGCGTCCCAATCTGCCAGATCTCTTTCCCGTAACGCACGGGATGCCACTCGATCGTACCCAGATCAAGCTTCTGTCCCGGCACAATCGTCACGCTGGCCGTAGCGTCATACGCTCCCAGCACGCCATCCGAAACAGCATGCAACTGATAAATCCCGGGTCGCACATTCGCAATCGTAAAACTGCCATCCTCCGCTCCATGCGTCCAGAACTCATAGTGCTTCGCATCGTTCTGCCAGGTAATCGGCTGCGGAGGAAAATTAAACGCCGCAACTCCCGGACTCCGCGGAGGAACATAGGTCCCACGATTCACCCGCTGCCCCTGCGCATTCAACTGAGCCGGATGATCAGGATCGGAAGGAGTCGCAGCAGTCGCCGCAGCCGGAGGCGTAGACGAAGAAGCCTCACTCGTAGGCGCCGCACTTGCTTCAACTCGCGGCGGTCGAGGGACACGAGGCACCGCCGGCTGATCCGGAAAGGACAATCCCACCAGCAGACTCGAAAACTTCGTCGTAGCAGCCTGCGAATCCACCAGCCTCAGCCGCCCCTTCACAGTTGCCCGCTGATCCGCAGGCGTATAGTCAACGCCCTTCACCCAGCCGTAAGGCCACTTCGCTGCCTCCACCGCAGCCTGTCTTTTCGCATCGCTGAACAAAGCATTCGGCATCTCACCCGTAGGAACGTAAATAAAGATCGGCCCAACAACCTTCGTCCAGGGTTCATTGTCTGCAAAGTTCAGAACGCTCCCGCCATAGTGCGTCCCACGCCAGTAATCCAACAGCGTAGGATCACCTCCATCCCCATCATCCAGATGCCCCGTCAACTCAAAATGCAGCGGCCCGCTCGACAGATACTCAAACGAAGGATTGATCAGATACAACCCAACCTTCTCCTTAGTCGACGACCATCCGAACGCCGGAATCTTCGACTGGTTCGCCGAATAATCGTACTTATGCTCAGCCCGCCCCTTATAAACACCCGTAGTCAGCCGCCGAGCCTCCTTCATATTCAAATCCGTAGCCGCATCCCAGTCAGCTCCCGTCGGCATCAGCGCATTCCGCTGATCATCGATCGACAGCCAATCAAATACCTTCGCACTCAGCTTGAACCCGAACCGGCTCTCCCCAACCGACCCCGCAGGATAAGTCGCCTCATGCGTATATATCGCATACGTGTACAGACCATGCTCCCCACGCCCAAGCGCATACCGAATCTCCAGGTCGGCAATCAGCCCACCCTCCTGCCCCGCCGCCGTTGGGCGCGGCCCAAGAATCGACCTGCCATCCGACCATCCCTTAACCGAGACCTCCCCACGCTCCCCATTGTTGCTCTTTGGATCGATCGTGACCGTATCCTCGCGTCTCACAGCCAGTGCAGGGCTCTGCTCCCAATACCCCGCATGATGGCCCGAAACAAATCCCATCAACTCTACTTCAGGAGTCACCGTCTTCGGCGTCTTCACTGAAACCAGATCACCCGTAACCTTATCCACCTTCGCCGTCAGATAGCCGTTCGCCAGCGTGTAAGTCGGTCCATCATCAGTCACTGTCACCGGCGGAGCCGTAGCCGCACTCGCACCAGAAGCAATCGAAACCCCAAACATACCCAAACCAACAAACGCAGCCATGCAGCGAACAAGCATCATCAACTCTCCCCAAATTCAGGTGCTTTCGAATCGTTAACGCAGAAGCGAATCCAAAAGACGCACCATTCTTGCAAATGGGAAATTGTTTCCGCAAATCAATCCCAAAAAAAATGGCCGCCGCGAATCCATCAACGCGGCGGCCGAGAAAAACTCTTTACTTACTCGCCGTTCTGGTTGCTCGAGTCCGTATGCACGATCCGGTAGCTCGCATTGCCACGCGACCACACCAGCAGCAACAGATCCTTGCCCGCGGGAGTCGCATGAGCCTCATTCACAAACTGCTCAGCCGAAGTAACTGGCTTGCGGTTCACTTCCAGAATCACGTCTCCCGAAGTAAGACCCGCTTCATCAGCAGGACTCGCCGGACGCACACTCTGCACCGCAACGCCATTCACACCGGTAGGAATCTGCAGCTGCTGCCGAACATCCGGAGTCAGCTCAGCAACCGCCAGGCCCAGCTTGCCCTTCTGCGGAGTCGCACCATCGCCATCGCTCGCGACCTCAGCATCCTTGTGGTACTCGCCAACCTTCACGCTCAAGGTCTGCGGAGTTCCGTTGCGCAAAATCCCAAGCTCAATCGTCGTGCCCGGAGTCGTCTCGCTCACCAGTACCTGCAGCGCGCTGCCGTTCTCAATCTTCTTCCCGTTCAGCGAATCGATCACGTCGCCATTCTTCAATCCCGCACGGCTGGCCGGAGAATCAGGCGTAACCTGCGCAGCAATCGCGCCCGTCGCCGTCTTCAGATTGAAGAAGCTAGCATTCGCAGGAGTAACGTCATTCAGACTGACACCAAGATAACCATGATGCACGACGCCGCTCTTGATCAGCTGCTCAGCAGTCGCCCGAACCAGCTGCGAAGGAATCGCAAATCCAGCACCGGCAAACGATCCGCTGTTCGAGATGATGAACGTGTTGATCCCAACCAGCTCGCCATGCGCATTCACCAGCGCGCCGCCCGAGTTGCCCGGATTGATCGCCGCATCGGTCTGGATATATCCACCCGGCTTCCGCGCATCATCCCGGTAAGGATTCTCGCGGTTCACCGCGCTCACAATCCCGCGTGTCACTGAGTTCTGGAAATATCCAAACGGGCTGCCGAACGCCAACACCGTCTGGCCCGGCTTCAGCTTCGAAGAATCGCCCCACGCAACGCTCGGCAGATCATGCGCATCCACCTTCACCACGGCAAGGTCCGTCAGCTTGTCCACGCCAACCAGCTTCGCAGTCAACACACGACGATCGCTCAGCGTCACCCGCATCTGCATCGCGCCGTCAACCACGTGGTTGTTCGTCACAATGTAGCCATCCGGCGAAATAATCACGCCGCTGCCAATGCCATGCTCAATCTGCGGCTGCCGCGGACGCTGCAGCTGCCCGCCGCCAAACGGCCCATTCGGCCCAAAAAACTGTGCGAATCCAGGAGGAAGTCCCTGAGGCACTCCACCCTGCTCGCCCTGCTCCTGCTCCCCGCCAATCTCACGCTCCGACGACCCGCGAGAAGTCACCTGAATATTGACCACCGCCGGCGAAACGCGCGAAGCAACTGCCTCCACCGCGTTATCCAGCGCAACCAGAGAAGAAACACTGTTGTCATCCATCGGCTCTGCGCCCGACATCATCGCCGCATGAACACCCGTGTGATGAAGAAACATCCCAGCCCCCAGCACGAGCGCCAGGGCAGCTCCGGCAGGAACGCCAATGCGTCCCACCTTACCAACTAATTTATTAGTTTCAAGAGACATATTCGTACCTCAATAAATGGTTTGTACTGCTTGGTTAAAGTTGAAAGACTAGCCAGCCGCCCGCAGTGCGAACAGCTGCATACGAACCCGAATTCACACCCTCTTCCGCAACGGCAAACACCAGCCGCGGCGGCCCCATCTCATCCCACGAGGTAAGCACAACAAGCCGCTCCGAGCGACGCATCTGCGGCATCGCCACCCGGCTCTGCAACACCGGCGGTGCAACATGCCGCTTCCGCACAGTCTTCTTCGCAGAAATCGCAGACACCTTAGGCTCTTGAGCCAGCGTCGGCGCCCCAACTGCGTTCGCCGGAGTCACCGGCATCGAAGCCTTCAGCAAAGTCTCATGCGGCGCTCCCATCAACCCGCTCCGCTCATGAAACGCCACCGCCTGATATCCCGCCGAATCGTCAGCGTTTCTCATCTGAGCCATAGGCAACGCTGCTCGCGAAAACGAAATGATCTGCGGGCATCGCGCCAGTTCCGCCGATCCGCCCAGCAACGCCGCTCCCAAAACTCCCATCACCACCCGAGCCTGCGTCCGGCCCATCCCTTCGCCGCCACGCAAAATGCTATGCACTCGCCGAGCCAGCTCTGACCGCTTCTCCCAAGCGCTAAGCGTAAGAGCCGCCGCCTGTTGTCCCAGCCGACGCTCCGCCAGATTCGTTAGGCAGGTCGCATAAGCCTTCGGAGCTTTCGTCATCCGCAACACCGCATCATCACAAGCCAACTCGCGCTCGAAGCAAAGCCGCCGCTCAATCCAAACCAGCACCGGATTCAGCGGAAACACCACCAGGCTCACCTTCTGCAGCAGATTGATCCAGTCATCCGCACGACGCAGATGCCCAACCTCATGCAGCACAATCTGCCCCAACTCAGCCGTAGTAAGTTGCGCAAAAAGCTCTTCCGGAATAAGAATCCGCGGCGAGAAAAACCCAATCACGCTCGGCCGGTCAACCTCATTCGAAGTGCAGATCTGGACACCATCAAATCCCGCTGCCTGCAGCACCTCATCGCAACCCTCAACCACCACCGCCCGTTTCCATATCCCACGCAGACGCACAGCGCTCATCGCCAGCTTCACTCCACGCACCAGCGAAGCAGCCAGCCACACCGCAGCAATAACAAAACTCCAACGCACATCCACATGCACGACAGCCCGCGACGGCGTACCAATATCAGAATTAAGCGAATACGCATGCACCAGCGGCAACGCCGCCAGTACTCCGAACACCGCCGTCCAGATTGCAAACCGAACCGCAGCTGTCGTCCTCGGCAGCATCCGCAGACAAATCCCAACGCCAGCCGCGAGCACAATCCCTTCCCAGATCCCCGAGACAAACGAGTTCGCCACCAAACGCGACACGTTCTCAACGCCCGGCATCACTCCCGCGTTCATAGCCAGGTCGATCATCATTGGCCATCCCCCGAGCGTCCAACCATAGGATCGTCCGCAGCAGCCGCAATCGCCTCTTTCAACCGTTGCAACTCCTCCGGAGTCACCTCATCGTCGCCCAGCAGAGAAAGCAGCAACCGCTCCCGCGAATTCCCAAAGAACCGCTGCATCATATGTCGAATCTCGGAGCGGCTCGCCTCATGCTCCGCCACGCATGGCACATACAGAAACGCCCGCCCCTCCTGCCTGTGTCGCACATACCCCTTCTGTTCCAGAATCCTCACCGTCGTCAGAACCGAGTTGTACGCCAGAGCCTCATCCTCCGGCATGGCCGCCACCAGCTCCCCCACAGCCGACTCGCCACGCGCCCACAAAATCTTCATGAGCCGTAACTCAGCCTCCGTCAATGTGATGGACTTCCTCGGTGGCATAGCAATCCTGCGTTCGCCCCCGCAAAACCGATCCGCAGAAGGCCCGAACTATCCCTGAGACGGACCAACTAATCGATTAGTTAGCAGGCCTCGGTAAAAATAATTCTTAAAAGCGAGGAAAATTTTAGACCCTCGAAAAAATGCACTTAGCAGCCATGTTACGACCACGAAAATGCACTAACAACCACGTAAGAACCACGCTTTTACCCTGTGGAAAACGCAAAATCCCCTGTAAAAACAGGACTCCCACCACAAAAAATAAAAACCTGCTATTTAACCAGCTCCCGATAATCCTCCCGCACCGGAGTAAACACATCCAGAACCTCCGAAGCCTCCAGCGCCGAAGCCTGATGCTCCACCCCACCATCCACCACAAAGCTGTCCCCAGCCTTCACATCAAACACCCGCCCATCCACATCCACGCTAATCGCACCACTCACCACATACACCAACTGATGATGCGGATGGCTATGCCGAGCCCCCACCCATCCCTTCTCAAAAAAATGCCGCACCAGCATCAACTCATCGCTATGAGCCAGCACCTGCCGTATCATCCCAGCCTCCGGCGTAAAGCTCTTCGCATCCCCGGTCTTCACAAAACTCATCCCATTCGTACTCATTGAATCATCCTCACTCAAACACTCTTCGAAACAGACCTGCACATTTACTCTTACATAAGAAGATGCCCATTTGCTTCCTCATGCGCACCGAATCCGAACTCATCCTCAAGAGCCGTCAGGTCGTCCCGGGCCGCCTTCTCGCCGCCGGATTCCAGTTCACTTACCCTCATTGGCCGGAGGCAGCAAGGACCTCGTCCAACGCTGGCGTAGCCGAAATTTCACGATGTAACTTCCACCACCCCGTAGTATCGTCTCTTCCATGGCCTCTGACGACGCAATCGATCTCCGCAGAGCCCTCGAAACCGACGAGATCGTACCTTATTTTCAGCCTCTTGTAGAGCTCCGCACTGGCCTCTTGCGTGGCTTCGAAGCTCTCGCGCGCTGGCATCATCCTCAACGCGGCCTCATCCTCCCCAACGAGTTCATTCCTCTCGCCGAAAAGTCCGGCCTCCACGGACTTCTCACAGGAAAGCTCCTCAGCGCAGTCTTCGCAGCCGCCGAAGACATCCCCGACCACCTCACCCTCTCCGTCAACGTTTCCCTCACTCAGCTCACAGACCTCACGCTTCCAAAACACGTCCTCGCTGCAGCCCGTCAGGCCAACTTTCCCCTCCACCGTCTCGTCCTTGAGATCACCGAGAGCGCTCTCATCGGCAACACCGAACATGCAGCCCGCATCGCCAACGAATTAAAAAATCAGGGCTCCCGTCTCGCGCTCGACGACTTCGGAACCGGCTATTCCAGCCTTCGTCACCTCCAGCTCCTACCCTTCGACGAGCTAAAAATCGACGCCAGTTTCGTACGCTCCATCACTCACAACCGTGAAAGCAGAAAGATCGCTGCCGCCGTCGTAGGTCTCGGCAACAGCCTCAGTCTCACCACCGTCGCCGAAGGAGTCGAAACCCAGGCCATCGCCGACATGCTCCTCTGGCTCGGCTGCGATGTCGGCCAGGGATGGCTCTACGGCCGTCCCGTTCCACCCGCGCAACTTCCCAAAATCCTCGCCGAGCGCCTCAACTCGCCACTTCCACCCTCCCCCCCGAAGACCAGTCCATCCTCACCGAAACCAGCTTGCCTCTCCGCCTCGAAGGGCTCCCTACCCAGCGCCTCGCCCAGCTCAACGCCATCTACGACGGAGTTCCCGTCGGCCTCTGCTTTCTCGATCGCAATCTCCGCTTCGTCAGCGTCAACAAACGTCTTGCCGAGATGCACAGTCTTCCGGTCGCCTCCCACCTCGGCCGCCACATCGCCGAGGTCATCCCCGAGAAATTCTCCCAGTGCGAACCCTATCTCCTCCGC
This sequence comes from uncultured Acidobacteriaceae bacterium, assembly GCA_963815485.1. Taxonomy (GTDB): domain Bacteria; phylum Acidobacteriota; class Terriglobia; order Terriglobales; family Acidobacteriaceae; genus Edaphobacter. The sequence continues at coordinate 108,331 of CAWFGQ010000002.1, forward strand.
GCTCTCGACGGTGAACCGTACGCCGGTCTCGAAATCCGGTACCCCGATCCACGACGTCCAGGAACCATACGTACCTTTCTCATGTCCTATCAGCCCGCTCGCGACGAAGTCGACGAGGTCATCGGCATCTCTATCTCCGTCGTCGATATCACCGCTCGCAAGACCGCCGAGGAAGCCCTCGCCGAAAGCGAAGATCACTACCGTCATGCCGTCGAACTCAATCCTCAGGTTCCCTGGACCGCCAATCCCGACGGCAGCATCCTCGACGTCAGTCAACGCGGCGAAACTCTCACCGGACTTTCCAAACAGGAGATGCTCGGCGACGGCTGGCTCGGTATCCTGCATCCCGACGACCTCAAACAAACCATCCATGCGTGGAACGAATCGGTTCGAACCGGCCACCTTCTCGACATCGAGTGCCGCATCCTTCACCGCGACGTCGGCTGGCGGTGGATGCGAGCCCGTGCCGCCCCCCGCCGAGGCGAAGACGGAGAAATGATCCGCTGGTACGGCACAGTCGAGGACATCGACGACCACAGAAAGGCCGACGAAGCCCTCCGCCGCAGCGAAGCACACCTTCAGGCAATCTTCGATGCCGTCCCGATCGGCATCATCATCGTGGATGCGCCAGACGGCCGCGTCGTGATGGCCAATCCCCGCGCTGACCAGATGCTTCGCACCATCGTCTCGCCCTCAAACCTCATCGACGATTACTGCCGCGAGCTGCTCCCCAACTCGACCACAAACTCGTCCGAGTCACAAGAGACTCCATTGGCAGACGCGATGATGGAGGGCCGTCCCTTCGGCCCGATCAAATGCCTCCGTACTCACAAGAACGGAGGAAGTGCATGGATCAGCCTCAGCATCACTCCCGTCATCGACCAAAAGGGAAATGTCTCCGGCGGCGTCGTCACCATTCAGGACATCGACGAGGACAAACGCGAAATGGAGCGCCTCTCCGAACTCGCCGACATCCTCAAAAACAAGCTCGCCACCCACCGCTAGCTTTACTTCGACGCGGTCTTCGCCAGCCCACGATATTTCAGCATCGGCTCGATATTCGGCGGAGCGCCCAGCCACGCCTCATACATCTTCGCCAGATCCTCCGTATTTCCGCGCGACAGCACCATCGCGCGGAAGCGATCTCCATTCGCCCGCGTCAACCCGCCATGATCCTGAAACCACTGGAACGCATCATCATCCAGCATCTCGGCCCATAGATACGCGTAATACCCCGCCGCATACCCTCCACCCCATATATGCGAGAAGTAACTCGACCGGTAACGCGGCGGAACATAGCTAAGCGTGAAACCTTTCTTTTCGAGCGCTGCCTTCTCAAACTCATCAGGCGTTTGTAGCGGCGCACTTGCTGGCAACGAATGCCACTGCATATCCAGTTGCGCCGCTGCCAGCAACTCCGTCAGCGCATATCCCTGATTGAAATCCGCAGTCTTCTTAATCTTCGCCGCCAGTTCCTCAGGTATCACCGCACCTGTCTTATAGTGCTTCGCATAATGCGCAAAGATCGACGGATAGGTCGCCCAGTGCTCATTGAACTGCGAAGGAAACTCCACAAAATCCCGTGCTACAGAAGTCCCCGACAACCCCGGATACTCCGCCGCAGCAAGCATCCCATGCAGCGCATGGCCAAACTCGTGGAACATCGTAATCACATCGCTGAAGCTGATCAGCGCCGGCTCACCCTCCGCAGGCTTCGGCAGATTCGCAACGTTATAAACCACCGGCAGCGTCCCCATCAGCTTCGACTGCCGCACAAAACTGCTCATCCACGCGCCGCCGTTCTTGTTATCGCGCTTGTAGTAGTCGCAATAGAACAGAGCCAACGGCTTCCCATCCGCGTCGAATACCTCAAACACCCGAACATCCGGATGCCACACCGGAACATCCTTCCGCTCCTTGAACGTCAGCCCATACAACTGGTTCGCCGCATAGAACACGCCATTCTCAAGCACATTGTGAATCTCGAAATAAGGCCGCACCTGCGCCTCGTCGATATCGAACTTCGCCTTCCGCACTTGCTCGGAATAAAACTCCCAATCCCACGGCGCAACCTGAAAACCACCTTTCTGTGCCTCGTTGTTCTGCGTGTCGATGATCTCCTGAATATCCTTCGCCTCAGACGCCGCATTCGCCGTCGCCGCCGGCACCAGCGCATCCATGAACTTCAGCGCATTCTCCGGAGTCTTCGCCATCTGGTCTTCTATTTTCCACGCCGCATAGCTGTCGAAACCCAGCAGCTTGCCCTTCTCCGCCCTCACCTGCGCCAGCCGCACAATCGTCTCCCGCGTATCGTTCGCATCACCCCGCTCCGCCCGCGTCCACGAGTCTTCAAACACAGCCTGCCGCGTCCCCCTCACGCTTAGCGAAGAAAGATAAGGCTGCTGCGTTGTATTCTGCAGCACAAGCAACCATCCCTCCTTCTGTCTCTGCTTGGCCGCCCGCTCCGCCCCGCTGATATCCGCATCGGTCAGCCCCGCCAGCGCGCTCTTGTCAGCCGTGAAATAAGCAGCATCCTTCGTCGCCGCCAGCACCTTGCTCCGAAACGCATTCGAAAGCGTCGACTCCTCCTCGTTAATCTTCTTCAGCTTCTCTTTGTCCACATCCGAAAGATTCGCCCCACTATGCACGAACCGCTGGTAGTAGATCTCCACCAGCCTCAGCCCCTCCGGGCTCAGCTTCAGCGAGGCCCGTTTCTCATAAACCGTCTTCACCCGCGCAAACAGCTTTGCATCCAGATAAATCGCGTCACTATGCGCCGCCAGCTTCGGAGCCAGTTCCCGCTGCACCTTCTCGAGCGTGGGATTCGTATTCGCGCCCGTTACCCCGCTGAACGCCGCCGAAGACCTCTGAATCAAAGCCCCGGTCTTCTCCATCGCAACAATCGTATTGTCAAAAGTAGGCCCCGCGGGATTACCTGCAATCGCCCGCATCTCCTTTAACTGCTCCACCATCCCAGCCTCAATCGCTGGCTGATAGTCGGTGTCCTTGATCTTGTCGAATGGCGGCGCCTGAAACGGCAGCGTACTCGCCAGATAAAACGGATTCCCTGGCCCGAAACTCACCGCCGCACTCTGTCCCTGAATATCAGTCGAACTAATCATAATCACACCGGCCGCAAGAACCATCCGCACCCCTGAAATCCTCAACCCAGAGAGCCGCATTGAATTCTTCACCGTACTCTTCTCCTCATCGAAATCAATAACTCTAGAGTACGGGACAAACGAATGAATCCGCACCCGATCCGTACCTCAATCCAGACTAATCAAATTCCTGGCCGAAAATTCGGACTCCGCTACGCAGGACAAAGTACAATCGCCAGAATCCATGCAGACGACCTCCCTGCCAACCCGCACTCCTCTGCCGACCGCTCTACCTCCAATCAAAGAGCTCGATATCCATTCCCGCTACCACTCCTCCCGCACTGGTGGCGACTTCTACGACGCCGTCGCCGCAGGTCCCCACATTGTCTTCCTTCTCACTGACATCGCCGGCACCCGCGATGGAGCCCACACCATCGCCGCCACCGTGCAGGACGTCTTCCGTCCCCTCGTCACTCAGCTCTTCACCACCGAAATCATCAACATGATGGACACCCTCGGCACCGTCGCCCACGAGGTCAATACCGCGATCTACAACGCCGCCGGCGGCTCACGCTTCGCCCCAACCTTCCTCGGCTGCTTCAACCTTCCTCTCGGCGTCCTCGCCTACATCAACTCTGGCGGTCAGCCCGCCATCTTCCGCGACAGAGATGGCACCCGCATCCTCGGGCACGTCACCGTGCCCCTCGGTCTCTTCACCCATCTCACCTTCGAGCCGGCAATCCAGGCCTTCGAGCCCGGAGCAACCATGCTCCTCGTCACCAAGGGCATCCTCGAATCCCGCCACAACCGCGAGAACTTCGGCGTCGAACGCGCTACCGCCATCGTCGAAGCCTTCACCCCCGGTACAGCCTTCGACCTCTGCGGAGCCGTCCTCGAACAAGCCCACGAATTCCGAAAGATCCCTTGGTACAGCCCGGAAAACCTGCCATTCGTCAAACCCCGCCGCATCGAAGACCTCACTACCGTAACCCTGATCCGCCCAACCAATTAAATCAACCGTCAATCGGGTCGAATTCGCGCTCGCTACTCCCTGCTCCTAATCCTTCCCTGCCGTTACAATCCCCACATGGAAAAGCCCGCCGAACAGGACCCCAGAGTCTACTTCGCCGCCGAGCGAACCTTCCTCGCCTGGATCCGCACCGGCCTCGGCCTCATGGGAATCGGATTCGCTGTTAGCCGTTTCAGTCTCTTCCTCCGTCAACTTTACGCAGCCCAATATAACCTTCCCCCGCACACCACTGGCCTCTCCCTCTGGTCCGGAGTCGGTCTCGTCGTCCTCGGCGTCATCGTCAATCTCTCTGCTGTCTTCCGCCACATCCAGCTCGTCCATCAACTCAGTGCCGGAACCTGGGAGCCCGGTCGCATCTCCCGTGACGCCGTCATTCTCAGTCTCATTCTCGTCGCCATCGGCATCGCCATGGCAATTTACCTCATCCTCGTCCGCTGAAGCCGCCGAAAATGCCCGTTGCCAAAATCACCGTCGAGCTCGAAATCCCCCACGCGCACTCCCTCAAAGACCGCCGCCAGGTCCTTCGCTCCATGAAAGACAAACTCCGTCACGGCTTCAATCTCTCCATCGCCGAGCTCGACGACGGCATCGTTTGGAACCGCGCCACCCTCGGTATCGCGGCCATCTCCGGCTCCTCCAGCTACCTCATGGGCCAGCTCCAGCAAATCGACGACGCCGTTCGTCGTCTCGCAGCTGGTTTAAGCGCCGAAGTGATTGATTCCTTTGCCGAAATCCTTCCCGAATAGCCGAAAAATCATCAAAAATCAATCTAACTGTATGATTCTTCAACTAAAATCTCCTGTTCGCTAGGAGGTTCGCCCGAAGTCTGATATCCTCAACCGTTCGCCCATAATCGAACACTTATGCCCGAGCACAGAGCCAGAACCTACCACCGCAATCGAGTCGCCAATACCTTCTCCGAAGAGATAGGCGCCATGCTCGAAGGCGAACTATCCGACCCCCGCATCGCGCCCAGCTACGTCACCGATGTCGTCCTCGACCCCGGCGGCAAATCCGCACGCATCTTCGTCGCCGTCTATGGCAATGAGGAAGAAGAAGCCTCCACTCTTGAAGGTTTGAAAACCGCCCGCGCCTACATCCGCTCCCAGCTTCGCGACCGCATGGGAGTCCGCCACGTTCCTGAGCTCACCTTCTCCATCGACCGCTCCGAAAAGATGACTGGCCGCATGGAGGAACTTCTCGGTCGAGTCCGGAAACGCGAACAGAAGCGCAACGCAGCACAGTCTGCCCAGCCTACAATTCAACAACCACCCAAATGACCCCACAGATAGAGTTTCAGGAACTTCAACAGGCAAGCCAACCAGACCAGGTTCCTTCTCTCGAGGGCCAGATCGCTCATGAGGGTAAGATCGCTGCGATCCTCGATGCGATCCACCAGCATCCTCGTTTCCTCGTAACCTCACATGCGCGTCCCGACGGAGACGCCATAGGCTCGGTCCTCGCCCTCGCCGAGATCCTCGACCAGCTCGGCCGCAAAGTCGACATCATTCTTGCAGATCCAGTCCCCGCAACCTACGCTAGCCTGCCCAACCTGGATCGCATCCGCCATACACCCTCCGCCAACGACATCGACCCCGACAAGAGCACTCCCGCCATCCTCCTCGAATGCGACGGCATCGACCGTACCGGCCTCCTTGGCCTCGAAGGCCGCAACCTCATTAACATCGACCACCACGCCAGTGGCCGCAACTTCGGCTCCGTCAACTGGATCGACGAGCACGCCTGCGCTGTCGCCGCCATGGTCTATCGCGTCGCCGTCGCCGCCAACGTCGAAATCACGCCCTCCATGGCAACCTGCCTTTACGCCGCAATCCTCTCCGACACCGGCACCTTCACCTACTCCAGCACCACAGCAGAAACCTTCGCCCTGGTCCACGATCTCGCCGCCCACGGAGCCAACCCCAGCCAAATCGCCCGTGACATCTATTTCTCCAACCCCGCCAGCAAAATCCGCCTCCTGGGTATCGCTCTCTCAAACCTCCAGACCGAGGCCGACCTCGCCTGGACCTGGGTCACCAGCGAAGATATGGAACGAATCGGCGCCGGAGCCGAAGACTGTGAAGGGGTCGTCAACTACCTCATCAGCATCGCTGAGGTCGAGGCCGCAGTCTTTCTCCGCCAAGTTCCGGACGCCAGTCAGTTCCGCCTCAGTATCCGCAGTAAAGGAAAGATCGACGTGGCTCAGATCGCCGAGCACTTCGGTGGCGGTGGCCATCGCAGTGCCAGCGGCTGCACCCTCCACGGCCCGCTCGAAGTGGCCATCGGCCGTATTCTTACCCAGCTAAGGACAGGACTCTGTTAGCCTTGTCTCGCTCAGCCTCGAAAATGAACGACAGTCCATCACCCACCGCGTCCGAAAGGGAGCAGCACGCAGCCATCGTTTGGCTGCGGCAGCAACTGCCCACAACGGCCACGGTACGTGAATTTGCCATTCTCCTTGCCGTAACTACCTTCCTTCTGCTCTACGGTCTCATTCCCGTCTTCGGCGGCGACCAACTCGGCCTCGTAGGCGCCGATGAGCCCCGTTACGCACAGATCGCCCGCGAGATGCTCGCCGCCCACTCCGACGCCTGCCACGCCGTTAACGCCAAGATGGTCCCCCGGAGCCTGCGCGCCGAAGATATCCGCGCCTCCTTCCACTGCATCGCCGCCGGAACCGTCACTCCGGTCCTCTACGGCAAGCCATGGCTCGAAAAACCCGCCCTCTATTACTGGCGAGCCATGAGCTTCTTCAAGGAATTCGGCGTCTCGGACTGGACCGCTCGTCTCCCGTCCTCCTCCGCCACCTTCGCCCTCATCATCCTCGTCTTCCTCCACATGCGTCGATTCCGCCCCGGGGGCCATCTCGACGCAGCCCTCATCACCGTCTCCTGCGTCGCCATCATCAGCTTCGCCCGCGGCGCCTCCACCGACATGCAGCTCGCCGCACCCTTCTGCATCGGCATGCTCGGCTGGTACGCATGGTACGAAACCGGGAAAAAGTTCTGGCTCTTCGACCTCTACTTCTTCGGAGCAGCCGCCACCCTCGCCAAAGGCCCTATAGCTCCATTCCTCGCTCTCTCCATCATCCTTCTCTTCGCCGGACTCCGACGCGAGTGGTCTCTCCTTCGCCGCACCATCTGGCTCCCCGGCATCCTGCTCTACCTCATCATGGTGCTGCCCTGGTACATCGCCGTCCAGAAGCGCAACCCCACCTTCTACCGCTTCTTCTTCCTCGAGCACAATCTGGAACGCTTCGCTACCAACCGTTTCCAGCACCACCAACCCTTCTTCTACTACCTCGTCGTCCTTCTCATCGGTCTCTTTCCCTGGACCGTCATCGCCGCCCGTGCCTTCGCCGACTCCATTGAAGTCTCTATCGCCGAGTGGAAGGTTCGCCACAACCCCCGCCGCTACCTCGGCCACACCCGCGCAGGCGATGCCTTCCCCGAGTTCCTCGTCCTCTGGGCTCTCTTCCCCATCCTTTTCTTCTCCTTCTCCGGCTCTAAACTCCCCGGCTACATCCTTCCTTCCATCCCTCCTCTCACCATCCTCGCCGCCGACTACCTCAATCGTATCCGCCGCGAAGGCCTTCCCAAATGGCTTCTCTGGTGTCACGCTGCCCTCTGCGCCATCATGGTCTTCGTACTCGTCCTTGCTCCCCAGCACATGAAGTACGAGACGCTCATTCCTTCCCGGCAATGGCTCACTGCCGCCGCGGTTGCCGCTCTTCTCTTTGGCGCTGTCGTCTTCCTTATCGTCCGCCGCTGGGGTATCTCACAGATCTGCAACGCGACCCTCATCCCCGTCCTCGCAACCCTCGTCTTTCTCCTTGGCTTCTACGGCAAAGAGCTCGACCTCAGCTACTCCGCCCGTCCTCTCGCCCGTCAGATCGCCAGCGACGCCCCCGGCGAAAAGATCGTCGCAATCGACGACGTCCGCCGTGACATGGACTACGGCCTCGCGTTCTACCTCAACAGCCCCTTGGTCCACTACACCAGCCCTACCAGCAACGTCGATTGTCCCGCGTCCGTCCCGGACGAACAACACATCCTCGTCATCGCAGCCAACAACACTGAAGAACTCAATCGCTGCCTCGCCGATCGACTCTACCAGCCTCTCTTCCTCTACGAACCACAAGGCCTTGAGGTCTATAGGGTCTTCGCGAAACAGTAAGCGATCCGATACTCGCCAACTTCCTCCCTTACCCTTCCTCATCGACTTCCGATAAGCTCAGACGAACGCACACCAGAGGGTATGACCGTCACCACCCAATTCGAGATACTGGATCTTCGTCACTTCTCTGCTCGTCAGCTCCGTCCTCTGCTTGAAACCGAGTCTCGCGTCTGGGAGCGGCGTCTACGCTGGAACTACCAAAGCTCCACCGAGCTTCTCCTCCAGTACCTCGACTCCCGTATCCTTCCCGGTTTCGTCGCTCTCGACCGAGGACGAATCTGCGGTTTCACCTTCTGTGTCTACGAAGGCCAGAAAGCCGTCGTCGGTGACGCCTTCGCCGTAGGCAACGACTACGCACAGGTCCTCCAAATCACCCAACAGCTCCTCCACCAGCTTCTGCAACTTCTCCATCACTCCCCCGGCATTCGCCGCGTCGAATCCCAGCTTCTGCTCTACGATGCTGGCTCCATCGACGAGACCTTCCTCGCCGCCGGCTTCGCTCTCTACCCGCGCCTCTTCATGGAATTCGATCTCCAATCCCAGCAGCATCCCACTCTCCCGGCACCGCTGCCATCCCACATCGAACTCGCAAACTGGTCATCCGATCACTACCAGGCTGCCGCCGAGCTGATCCACGAGTCCTATCTCAACCACATCGACTCCCGTATCAACGACCAGTACTGCTCCCTCCATGGCTCCCTTCGTTTCCTCCACAACATCGTCCGCTTCCCGGGCTGCGGAGTCTTCGATCCCACAGCTTCCTGGGTTCTCCGCGACTGCCGCAACGGGGCCCTCATCGGCATGCTCCTCTGCTCCCGCGTCGCCCCGGACGTAGCTCACATCACCCAGCTCTGCGTCGCTACCTCCTATCGCGGCCAGCACCTCGGCCTCGCGCTCCTCAACCACTGCATCCGCCACCTTACCCAGTCCGGCTTCGCCGCGATCACTCTCACTGTCACCGAAGCCAACCACCAGGCCGTCAAGCTTTACCAGAACTCAGGTTTCTTCGTCCGCCAGCGTTTCGACGCCATGGTCCTCGACAAAGACATCCCAAAACCCTGAGCACCTCTTTTAGTTGTCATCCTTCGCCGCAGGCGGAGGACCTGCTGTTGTCGTTGCTCTTGCTTTCCTTGTTTGTCATTCCCGAAGGGATATGCTTTTCCGGCCTACCCACCCGGCCTATAATTTCCCCATGTGCAGAAACATCAAAAACCTCTTCAACTTCGATCCACCCGTGACCGACGCGGAGATTCGCGACGCTTCTCTGCAATTCGTCCGGAAGATCAGCGGCTTCAACAAGCCCTCGAAAGCAAACGAAGAAGCCTTCAACACAGCCATCGACGAAGTTGCAGCCGTCTGCGCCCGCCTCCTCTATTCGCTCGAGACCACCGCCCCACCCAAGAACCGCGAAGAAGAAAAAGCCAAGGCCAAAGCCCGCTCCGCTGAGCGCTTCGGCCTGGCCTGACCTCAAAATCAACGAATAAAGAAGCGTCATCCCGAGCGAAGCGCAAAGCGCGGAGTCGAGGGACCCCCGCATTTTGTTCGAAGCAGCCAAAACTCCAGCCTCTTCGGATACCTACTCCACGTGATAATTCGGAGCCTCACGCGTGATGATCACATCATGCACATGGCTCTCTCTCAACCCCGCATTCGAGATCCGGATAAACCGCGCATTCGTCTGCAGCTCCGCAATCGTCGAGCACCCCAGATACCCCATCCCCGACCGCAATCCACCCACTAACTGATAAACCATCCCCTCCAGCGGCCCGCGATGCGGCACTCTGCCCTCAATCCCTTCAGGCACAAACTTCGCCAGCCGGTTCGAGCTTCCATTCTCCCGAGCCGTAAGCGAAGGCCGCTCCGTACTCGCATCCTCCATATCGCTCTTCCCCTGAAAATACCGCTCACCCGACCCCTGCGCCATCGCCGATAACGACCCCATTCCGCGATAAGCCTTGAAGCTCCGCCCCTGATACAAAATCGTCTCCCCCGGCGACTCATCCACGCCGGCAAACAGCGATCCCATCATCACCACGCTCGCCCCCGCTGCAATCGCCTTCGTCACGTCACCGGAGTATTTAATACCACCATCCGCAATCACCGGTATATTTCGCTCCTTGCCCGCACGATAAGCCTCCGAAATCGCTGTAATCTGCGGCATTCCCGCGCCGGTCACCATACGAGTCGTGCAGATCGAACCGGGCCCAATCCCAACTTTAATCGCGTCGGCCCCCGCATCGATCAGCGCAATCGCTCCCTCATACGTAGCAATATTCCCCGCCATCAAATCAATCTGCGGAAACCGCTTCTTTACCTCAGCCACCGCAGCCAACACCCGCGAAGAGTGTCCATGCGCCGAGTCGATTGCCAGCGCATCAACCCGCGCCGCAACCAGCGCCGCCGCCCGCTCCAGAAAATCCCCCGTAGCCCCAATCGCCCCTGCCACTCGCAACCGCCCCTGCGAATCCTTCGAAGCATTCGGATACTTCAGCTTCTTCTGAATGTCCTTGACCGTAATCAAGCCCTTCAACTCATACTCGTCATTCACTACCAGCAGTTTCTCCACCCTGTGCTGATGCAGAATCTGTTCCGCCTGCTCTAGCGTCGTCCCCACAGGAACCGTAATCAGATTCGTCTTCGTCATCACCGAATCGATCGACAGATCCGTCCGTGAAACGAACCGCAAATCGCGATTCGTCAAAATTCCCACCAGCTTCTTATTCTTCGTCACCGGCACGCCCGAGATCTTGTACCGCCGCATCACCTCCAGCGCATCCGCAATCGACTGCTCCGGCGCAATCGTCACTGGGTCCACAATCATCCCGCTCTCAGACCGCTTCACCTTGTCGATCTCCCCCGCCTGCTGCTCGATCGTCAGGTTCCGGTGCACCACACCCAACCCACCCTGCTGCGCCATCGCAATCGCCAGCCGAGCCTCCGTCACCGTATCCATCGCCGCCGACATCAGCGGAATACTCAGCGTGATATTCCGCGTCAACTGCGTCTGCGTGCTCACCTGCGTCGGCACCACTTCGCTATAGGCAGGCACAAGGAGAACGTCATCAAAAGTAAGGGCTTCGGGTACGGGGGAGCTAATCATATTTTTTATAGGTTCCAGTTGTAATTGTTTAAAAGGCGAAGGGAAATACGGCAGCAAGCCAGAATTTCGCAGGATTTGATTGATTGTAGAGTCGCGAACCACCCATAGCAACTTCGATGTCCCAATTTCCCCAAAGTTTCACAGCCGCGCCTCTACTTATCTTGTTGCACCCGCTCAACAAGCTATTCGCCTGCTAGTAATTCTGTCAGCTTCACACATTGCAACGCGAAAGTATGCTTGCTTCACCAAACAAGGTGCGCCAACCGGGCCATGCAACGTATCGATCTCCAAAAAAGAGCAATTCGGACGCGGTGACTCAAGATGCAGAATCTTTACGAGAACAACGGAAGCCGTACCCCGGGAATCTTCCGCTGTCTTGTCTTGGGCATCCTCTTCCTTAGTCTCTCCCCGGTTCCCTGGGCACAGGAACCTGCCCATCTCGTAACCGAGACCAACCTGCCTGATGCCCCCAGCTCAGCCCCGCAATCGCCGAACCGGCAATCCAACGCCAGCATCAGTGGATACGTCTTCGACGTCAATGGAGGCGTCGTCCCTTCGGCCAGAATCGCTCTCCAGAATCAAGACGGTCTGCCGGAGCTGCTTGAACCCGCAGACGCTACCGGCTTCTTCTCCTTCAGGAACCTGTCCGCAGGGGACTTCAAAATCAAGGTCACCGCTACCGACTTTCAACCGTACGAATCCTTCGAGATCCGCCTCCGCGCCGGAGAAAACCGCCAGCTCCCCATCATCGCGCTTCCCATCGCCACCTCCAACGTTACTGTCCAGGTCATCGTCACCCAGGAGCAGATCGCCAACGAGCAGGTCACCGCCCAGATCCAGCAACGCGTCTTTGGAGTCTTTCCCAACTTCTACACCAGCTTCGTCTGGGACGCCGCCCCGCTCAACCCAAAACAAAAGTTTCGCCTCGCCTTTCGCTCCGCCACCGATCCTGTCACCTTCTTCACCACCGGCTTCCTCGCCGGTATCCAGCAGGCGCGCGACACATACCCCGATTACGGTCAGGGAGCCGAAGGTTATGCCAAGCGTTACGGAGCCGACTACGGCGACATCTTCATCGGCCGCATGCTCGGCGCAGCCGTTCTCCCCTCGATCCTCCACCAGGACCCGCGTTACTTCTACCAGGGCAGCGGGACCATCGGGTCGCGGGCCTGGCACGCACTGTCCTCAGCCTTCATCTGCCGCGGAGACAATGGCAAACGCCAGTTCAACTTCTCCCACATCCTCGGAAACTTTGCCGCCGGAAGCATCTCCAACCTCTATCGCCCCGACGATGACCGAGGCGTCGTTCTCGCCATCGACAACGCTCTCCTTCACACCGCCGCCAACGCAGCCGGCAACCTCGCACGCGAGTTCGCCCTCAAAAACATCACCACCAAAGTCACCTCCAACGGCAAAGTCAAACAGAAACCTACCTCTCTGAATCCCTGATTGTGTTCAATCTATCCCCATCCTCAGACGGCGTTCAGGTGAGCGAAATTGAACATCATTCCGGGTGAAGTCCGTGTACGTTGAGAAGACTCCCGGAAGGAGGCAGATGTGATGTTCACTCAACGTGCCATCTTTTATCCACATAAGCGCAACAGCGATGGCTCGATCGACTCCATCTGCCTCACCTGCTTCACAACAATTGCGAGCGCAAGGACCGAGGATGCGCTTTTGGAATCCGACAAGAGACACATCTGCAAGCCCTCGGCTCTTTCGCAGCGAACCTTCAACCGCAAAATCCCGGATGGAAGATAGAGCCGAACCTGCAACTCTCTCAAAGCTTACTGACAGCAAACGGCTTCTGTGATCTCTGGGGCCTTCATCCCGTCTGGTATCCAAGGCAGGCCGGCCTCCTGTTTCGATTGCGCAGCACGATCCATAATCTGAACCAACAAACTCAAACTGCTTGCCTTCTCATAGAAAGCGTTCGCGGCAACACCGCCTGGTATTTTGATCCCGGAAAAGCTCCCACTCGTCGCGATCACATAGATCCCAGGGTGACTGCGACGGACCACATCGAGCAATTCGAAACCTGACATCCTCGGCATGTTCAGGTCGGAGAGAAGGATGTCAGGCTTCGATTCTCGAATCCGCGCCAAAGCTGCAAACCCGTCTTCAGCGCAGCGCACACTGCATCCCAGTGTGCCAAGAAGGTAAGACATCGAGTTTCTTACCAACGGCTCATCGTCAACAACCAAAACCGTAAAGTTGTACTTCAGCATGGGAGAAACCCTCCGGCCTCGCTGTTTATGGGTCCAGAACCACTATCGCATTCGACGCGAAGATGCTTCTGTTCAATACTGCTCAAACCAGCCGTTTTTGTTTGCCGGATCCGTTCAACGCCTTCGGAGGCTCTGGAATCTCCGGGCTTGCTGCGTTGTAATCTGGCAGATGATCGTGCAGGACCACGTTCAGAAGCGACTTATGGACGCGGATGCGGCCGTTATATTCGATAAACCCCAGCTTGCGAAAGCGATTCATGAAGAAGCTCACGCGCGATCGCGTCGTGCCTATCATCTCCGCCAGGGTCTCCTGCGTGACATGCGGAATGAGCATCTCAGGCTCGCCGGGCTTGCCGAACTCCGCCATCAGCAGAAGAATCCGCGCCAGACGCTTCTCGCTGGAGTTGAAGAGCTGATCGATCAGGTCGGCCTGAGTTCGCATCCCCCGAGCCAGCAGAAACTTGAGAAACAAATCGGAAAACGCGTGCTCCTCATGAAGAACCCGGATCATCTCTTCCCGTTCGATCTTGAGCACGACACACGCAGTGATGGCAGTTGCGGTGGCCATGCGAAGTCCAACCGGGCCGGTAATCGATTCCTCGCCTGTAAATTGACCTGCGGAGAGCAAAGTAATCGTAGCTTCTTTCCCGTTCTTCGAAACTACCGTAAGCTTCGCCCGCCCCGTCTGGATGTAGAACACGCAATCGGCAAGAGTTCCCTGCGAGAACAAAGCCTCCCGCGCCTTGAGATGGATGATTCTCCTACCCAAACCCGCCTGGGCGAGAAATGCAGAGGGATCAAACAGGGCCTTTTTCAGATCGTTCATTGTGAGCGCTCTTTCTTTCATTGCGGTCTGGAATGAATGGATCATAGTTTGCCACCGAATCTCATCAGATGAGAAACACAAAATGACAGATGCCTCTAGTATCACCCGTTTGCTGAACCCCAAACTGTCCCTTTTTGCTCACTTTCTCAGGTACCGAAGCCCACAGAGCCGCATGGAAGACAAAGCTTTCCAGGTTCGGTTCGCGGGGATGGCAGATAAGGCGACGATTCGTGCTAGCCTCCAAGTGTTGCGGTATCAGGCAATTCAGGAGGGCGAATGAACAGGTTTTGCAATGCTTTGCTCAGCCCCTGCATCTGCTTGCTTCTGATCGCTGTTTGCCATAATTTCGCGAGCGCTCAGACCGGCAATGCCCAAAAGACCGCTGTTTCCTCTGCACTCTCGTCTGAATTGCAGGCAATAGTAACGAAAGGACAGTTAGGAAATAAGCTCAGCTCCGCTGGATATCGAGAGCAGATCAAGACGCTTTATGAATCCACAAACTTTGCGCCGTTGTGGATCAAAAATGATGAGCCAACATCGCAAGCGACGTATTTGATCGGGGCTCTGCACGCAAGCCGTCTAAAAGGGCTGAATCCCACGGACTACGATGCGGAAAATCTGGCGACGCAATCGAAGTCGCTCAAAGGAGCATCAGCTGCCGCTCAGGCATCGTTCGATGCCTCTCTGACATTGGCGACGATGCGGTACATCTCGGATCTGCGGATCGGCCGAATTAATCCCAAACATTTGAAGTTCGGCATCGACGTGCAGTCTAAAAAATACAATCTGCCGGAATTCATTACGCAACAGGTTGTGAGCGCGGGAAACGTCCAATCTGTCCTCGATCAGATCGAGCCGCCATACGCCGGCTATCGGCGCATCGAAACCACCTTGAAGCAATACATCGATTTGGCCGCGAAAGGCGACGGCGCCAAAGTGCCGGCCGCAACCAAAACAGTCGCTCCCGGCGATACGTATGCAGGAAATGCTCAGCTGGCTGCGCGATTGCAGTTGCTTGGAGACCTTCCGCAGGGCGGAAGCTTCGATTCCTATAGCGGGACACTCGTCGAGGGAGTCAAACATTTTCAGGCAAGGCATGGCCTTGCCCCGGACGGCAAATTAGGCGCGACGACTTTCCGCGAGTTGAACACTCCACTCAGCGTCCGCGTACAGCAGATCGATGACGCATTAGAGCGCTGGCGATGGATGCCAACCGAATTTCAGCAGCCTCCCGTTCTCGTCAACATTCCCGAGTTTCGGCTCAGGGCCTATTCCGAAGATCACCAGCTTGCGCTCAGCATGAACGTCGTTGTGGGCAAAGCCGCGCCAACGCAGACGCCAGTGTTTACCGACGACATACGATTTATCATCTTCCGGCCTTATTGGAATGTTCCCCCGGGAATTCTCCGCAGAAATGTCATCCCCGGCATCAATAAAAGCAGCAGTTATATAGCTCGTGAGAGATTCGAAGTAACCGACTCCAGCGGAAGATCAGTATCCACCAGTGATGATTTAGTCGAAGGGCTACGCTCGGGCAAATACACAATACGTCAGAAACCGGGACCAGACAATGCACTCGGGCTCATCAAGTTCATGTTCCCCAATTCGCACTCCGTCTATCTCCACAGCACTCCATCGACGGAGTTGTTTGCCAAATCGCGGCGAGACTTCAGTTCAGGTTGTATCCGAATCGAGAAACCAGCCGAACTAGCCGCCCTCTTGTTGCGAAATCAACCGGATGGGCAACAACCGTGGACCGTGGCAAGCGTACAAACCGCGATGGACTCAGGCAAAGACAATCGGCAAGTCAACCTGACGGTGAAGGTCCCGGTCCTTATGCTCTATGTAACCGCCGTCGCAGAGGAAGACGGGACAGTGCACTTTTTCGATGACATCTATGGTCACGACAGACGGCTGAATGCCTTGCTTGCGAAAGGGCCGCCTTATCCATAATTGTCCCGGGGGCATCGGAAAACCGCTCTCAAAGCGTCACCGTGGCCTATTCATAACGCAGAGCACTTTGGATATCTACCTTCGCGGCCCGCCGTGCGGGGATCCAGCACGCCGCCAAAGCAACCAACCCCAGGAACACCGGCACTGCAACAAACGTCACGGCATCATGTGGACGGACTCCATACAGGAAAGCTGCTCGAAAACTTTGCCCCAGCCCACGCCGCAGGCAGGCCAAGCACCATAGCAACTCCCGTCAGCACCATTCCTTGCCGAAGGACCAAACGGCGGACCGTCCTGAGCTGCGCCCCGAGCGCAACGCGAATCCCAATCTCGCGAGTCCGTCGGCTGACCGAATAGCTCATCACGCCATACAACCCAACAGCGGCCAGTGCCAGGCCAACGCAACCAAACACACCGAACAGCGTACTCGCCAGACGAGGAAGAAAGAGCGCCTTCCGCAGATGCTCCTGCATCGTCTCAACGTTATAGATCGCCATCGTCGAGTCCATTCCCCTGATCTCCTGCCGCACCGCATTCGCGACTGCCGCCGAGTCCCCCGCAGTATGAACAATCAGTTGATACCCAACAAAAGAAGGGTCACTCCCAGTGTTTTGTGCGAGCGACCGGAAGAGCACATAACGCGTGTCTTCGCCGAGCGTGCGTGATTTGATGTTCTTCACCACGCCGACAATCTCATAAGTCACTCCCCAGCCCGTCAGCCTCCTGCCAATCGGATTCGAACTCCCATAAAGGTGCTCAGCCAGCGCCTGATTCACAATCGCAACCTTCGGAGCATCAGGCGCTTCGTTGCCAATATCACGCCCTGCGAGCCGTGGAATCCCCATCGTCTCGAAGTAGCCCGGAGTCGCCATATAAAGTTCGACAATTGGATCGGGACCAGACTTAGGTTGACCTTCAGCATGAAGCGCATCGCTACGGTTGCCGCCGGCAAGCGGGACACTGTCAGTGGCAGCAACCGAAATTACACCGGGAAGACCGGCGACACGCTCGCGCAGTTGCGTAAGGAACTGCGTCGTCTTCTCCGGCGTGTAGCCATGGACGCGCGGATCGACCGACATCATCAACACATCACGCGAGCGAAAGCCGATTTCGATACCCGAGGCACCCTCAAGGCTCCGCAGAAACAGTCCCGTAGCGCAAAGCACCACAATCGACATCGCAATCTGCGAGACGACAAGCACATTACGCAGCGTGATACGCCGCCCCGGCCGCACAAGAGCATCCTCGCCTTTGAGTGCGCTCGTCAGAATCGGACGCGAAGCGATCCACGCAGGAACAACTCCGAACAGCAAGCCAGTGCCAACGCTGAGA
This sequence comes from uncultured Acidobacteriaceae bacterium, assembly GCA_963815485.1. Taxonomy (GTDB): domain Bacteria; phylum Acidobacteriota; class Terriglobia; order Terriglobales; family Acidobacteriaceae; genus Edaphobacter. The sequence continues at coordinate 126,077 of CAWFGQ010000002.1, forward strand.
GCAAAGGTATAAACAAGAACCCGCCAATCGACGCTCACACTAATGTCGAGCGGAACAGGCGCAGGAATATGGAACGCCGACAGCGCAGACGTGGCCCACAACGAGAGCAGAGTGCCAAGAAGCCCTCCGCCAAGAGCCAGCAGAACACTCTCCACCAGCATCTGCCGCAGAAGTTGAACGCGCGTCGCTCCCAGCGCAATCCGAACTGCCATCTCACGCTGGCGGCTCGCAGCCTGTGCAAGCAGAAGATTCGCAACATTGGCGCACGCGATGCCAAGAAGAAGCAGAACAACAACGGAAAGCCCCGCAAGAAACAGCAGCACCGTCGCGCGATCTCTCGGCGGCAACGAACCCGCCCGGTCAAGCAGAAAACCGGTTCCCTTATCGCTCGCAGGAAAAGTCTGAGCCAGACGTTTCGCCAGACTGTTCAGCTCCGCGCTCGCCTGCAACGACGTGACGCCGGGAGCCAGCCGCCCAACGACTGCAAACCAGTAACTCGTCCGCGACTCTCGCCGCGGAACGCTCCACGCAAGCTGGTCCAAATTGCCCAGAGGAACCCAGAACTGAGGATCGAGAATGAGATCGAGTCCATGAAAACCGGGCGGTGCAATCCCGACAACAGTAAACGGGTGCCCGGAAAGCGTAATAGGCTTGCCGAGAATCGCCGGGTCCGAGTCAAAACGGTGTTGCCACAGCCGATAGCTCAGCACAATCACCGGCGCATGCTCTTCCTCAGACAGAAAACCGCGGCCGAGGCTCATCCGAAGCTGCGCCACATCGAAGAAGTTCGCCGAAGCGGACTGCCCCCAGACGCGCTCGGGCTCGCCATACCCGCCGATAGAAGCAGGAAGCAGCTCGTAATACGCAGCAACGCCCGAGAAAGAGCGCGTCCCGTCTCGGACATCGTTATACAGAGGCCAGGAAAAGTTATTGCAGCACCGGGCTCCCTCGCGAGTCGTGTGGACCGCCAGCAGCGTGCTGGGATCGCCCACGGGCGCCGGACACAACACAAACCGGCTGATCATCGAAAAGATCGTGGAGTTGGCCGCAATCCCAAGTGCGATGGAGACGACCACAGTGAACACCAGGCCGCGAGCCCGCGAAAGCCTCCGGACGCTATAACCCAGATCCTGCCGCAAATCAGCCATAATTCACCCGCTGTTCCTTCCGTTTACGGGAACAAGGCAAGGATTGTTCCCTGCAACGGCATCCAACGGTCCGATTGAGCAGTCGGTAGTTCAAAGTCTTGCTTTACGGCACGGCGTCAGCCGTGCTGTAAACAACGCTGAAATTTAGCGACGGCTTCAGCCGCTGAGATACTCTTTGGTCAAACTAACCTACTACTGGGCAGTCCAACCCATTGAACTCCCCCCAAAATCCATGTATCATCACGATTGCAGACGATTTTGTTCCGTCGTAAGTAGTATGCCGTGTTCGCACCGGTGATTTGACGGAAGAGATGAGTGGGCCAAAGCCCACTTTTTATTTGCTCTAAAAACCGTCTCGTTTTTTACGGCACGATGAACCGGAACCACCGCTATGGCAGTCCAGTTAGACCAAATTCGAGCAACTGCACAACGTGTCGCCGCCTCACACAATCTGGACCTCGTCGATATCGAGTTTCAGGGCGGCAGCAAACACCGCACCTTGCGCATCTTTATCGAGAAGAACGCAGCAGAACGAGCCACACTGGCTGAGCAGGCCGCAGCCGGCACATCCGAACTCCCGAAGGGCGTCCCAGTCGAGATGCTCTCCGGCGTAACCCACGAAGACTGCGCCACCTTTGCTCAGGACTTCGGCACCGTACTCGACGTGGAAGACCTCATCCCGGGCGCCGAATACACCCTGGAAGTCTCTTCCCCCGGCCTCGAACGCAAGCTCTTCCGGCCCGAAGATTACACCCGGTTTCAAGGCAGTCTGGTCAAGCTCCAGACCTTCTCACCGGTCAACCAGAACCGCCAGTGGCAAGGCCGTCTCACGAAATTTTCAGATGGTGTCCTTACCATCGACCTCTCTGCCGTCAAGCAGAAAGGCAAGGCAAAGAAGGCTGTAACTGAATCAACCGTCGACATAGCCTTGGCGAACGTCGAAAAAGCCAACTTAGTCGCAGAAATTTAACAAAAGTATTCGCCGAACTCCGCGGCGAAAAACGAAACAGGAACCAACCCCGGACCCTCCGGCAAACAGAAGGACGAGTGAGCGATGGCAAGTGCTTTGTATCAATCAATTGAGACTCTGAGTCGCGACAAAGGAATCGAACCCGGCATCGTTGTCGGCGCCGTGGAGGATGCCATCGCGCTCGCCACGCGCAAGTACTACAAGACGCAGGAAAACATGCGCGCTGAGATGGACCGCGAAACCGGCGAAATCCGCGCCTACGTCTACAAGACCGTAGTCGAAACCCCCGAGCAGGTCGATGACAACATCAATCAGCTCACCCTCGATCAGGCACGCGAGCTCGCCCCCGAGGTCGAAGTCGGCGGCGAACTCCGCTTCTACAAAGACACCAGTCCCCTCGGGCGCATCGCCGCCCAGATGGCCAAGCAGGTCATCTTCCAGAAGGTCCGCGAAGCCGAGCGTGACACTGTCTTCAACGAATACAACCACCGCGCCAACGAGGTCCTCAACGCTACCGTCAAGCGCCTCGAGCCCATGGACGTTATCTTCGACCTCGGCAAAGCCGAAGCCCGCATGCCCAAACGCGAGCAATCCCGCCTCGAGCAGTTCGCCGTAGGCGAGCGCGTCCGCGTCGTCCTCCTCCGTGTCGATCGTGCCGCCAAGGGCCCTCAGGTCATCGTCTCCCGCGCCTCACCGATTCTCGTTCAGAACCTCTTCCAGTCCGAAGTCCCCGAGATCTACGACGGCACCGTCTCCATCCGCGCCATCGCCCGCGAGGCCGGCGAGCGCACCAAAATCGCTGTCATGTCCCGCGACAAGGACGTCGACCCCGTCGGCGCCTGCGTCGGCATGAAGGGCATGCGCGTCCAGTCCATCATCCGCGAGCTGCGCGGCGAAAAGATCGACATCATCGAGTTCTCTGAAGAGATCACCACCTTCGCAGAAAAAGCCCTGCAACCCGCCAAGGTCAGCCGAGTTTCCATTACCGACCTCGGCGAAAAGCAGATCGAAGTCATCGTCGACGACACCCAGCTCTCGCTCGCGATCGGCAAAAAGGGCCAGAACGTCCGCCTCGCCGCCAAGCTCCTTCAATGGAAGATCGACATCAAGAGCGAAGAGGAGAAGCGTCAGGAGGTCGAGCAGCAGATGCAGGCTATGTCCGGCGGCCCCACCACGCCGATCGAACAGGTCACCGAACTCGGCGACGCCGTCCTCGAAAAACTCATCGCCGCCGGCATCACCACCGTCGAAGCCCTCGCCGACATGACCCCTGAGCAGCTCGAAGAAGTCCCAGGCATCGGAGAAAAGACAGTCGAGAAGATCTCCGTCGCCGTTCGCCACTACTTTGGTCAGTACGAAGAAGGAGAAGAGCGTCCCGAGCCGGTCTCGCCCGTACCTGCAATCGCAGAGGAGAGCTCCATGGAGAAGACACCCGAAGCCATCCTGGCCGAAGAGGCCGGTAGCGGCACCGCAAAGGAAGTCGGCGACATCTCCACCGAAGACATCGCCGATCTCGAAGACCGCACCTCAGGCATCGACGCTTTCAGCGAGGCCGATGCACGCGAAGAGAAAATTGAACTCGATAACGACACCGTAGACACCCTGGTCAACGACGCCCAGGAGTTCTCCGATGAAGGTATCGACGACGGAAACGATCGTGGCTAATCCTTTCAGCCGCGCAACCAGAACTTCTGCGGGGTTTCTCATCGGAAACCTCGCAGAGAACACTTACAATAAAAACTCTTTCCTCCATGAGGCTGATATGAACAGCTAAGGGCAAAGGAAAACGAAAAAGGGACGGATGAGCAAAGTTCGAATCAACGATCTGGCGCGGGAACTGGAAGTCAAAAGCAGGCCTATTCTGGATGCGCTCGAGGCAATCGGCGTCACCGGAAAGACCCACTCCAGCTCCATCGAGACCGACCAGGCAGAAAAAGTCCGCGAGTACTTCAGGAACGGCAGCAGAACCACATCCGCGTCCAGACAGGCCACTGAGAGCAAACCGAAGTTTGACCTCTCCAAGGTCTCCAAACCCGGTGACGCCCTCAAAGCCATCCTCGAGCGAAAGCAGGCCGAGGCTGCCGCCAAAGCCGCTCCCCCGCCGCGCCCTGCCGCAGTGGTCGCTCCGCCAGTCGCGGCAGCCCCCAAACCCGCTGCCCCTGCAGCACCAGTCGCCGCTGCACCAGCACCCGCCGCTACACCAGCCCAGCCGCCGCGTCGCATTGTGATGCCGCAGCCCCGGCAGCAGGCGCCCATCGTAGCCCCGGCTGCTCCTGCCATCGCAACCAGGCCGCCGGTCGGCCCGGTCATCGCCAAACCGCCAGTCGCGGTCGCGCATCCAGCCCCAGCCGCAGTCGTCACCCCACCTGCTGCAGCAAAGCCGGCCCCAGCCCCTGCACCTCCACAAGCGGAAGAGCCGACCGCCAAAGCCGCTCCTGCCGTCGTCACTTCTGAGCCAAAAGCCCCGGTAGCAGCCGCAACTCCAACTCCTGCCCCGCAACCCCCTGCAACTCCCGAGCCACCCGCCGAGCCAGCAGCTGCAGCCCCACCCGCCCGCCGGGTCATCATGCCCCAGACCGGCCCACGCCCAATCTATACCGCACCACCCCCCGCTCCGGGAGTTCCCCAGCGCGGTCGTCCCATCTTCGAGCGACCACGCCCACAATCCCCCGGTGGCCCTCGCCCCAGCGCACCCACAGCTCCCGGCGCACGGCGCCCAATGCACCCCACCCGCAGCTTTCCTGGCGGACCCGGCGGTCCCACCGGCCCCGGCGGACGTCCCGGCTTCACTCCCGGCGGTGCACGCCCCGGCTTCGGTGCACGTCCAGGTTTCGGCGCACGTCCTGGCGGAGCACCCGGCGCCGGCGGAATGCTTCCCCCTCCCGAAGGCGGCGCGCCCACAGGCCAGCGGCCCAGCCAGCGGCCCGGACGTCGCGGAGGCAACCAGCGTTACGAAAAGACCAAAGAAGGCCCGATGAAGGGCTTCCAGCCGCCACCACGTTTCGGCGGCGCGCCCATCTCTCGTGAGCCGCTCCCCATCACCAAGAACATCACGGTCACCGAAGGCATCTCAGTCAAAGACCTCGCCGAGAAACTCGACGTCCGCGGCAAAGACCTCATCGCCACTCTCCTCATGAAGGGCGTCTTCGTCACCGTCAATCAGACCCTCGACGCAGAACTCGTCAAAGACGTCTCCCGACAGTTCGGAGCCGAAGCTCAGGTCATCACCGTCGAAGAGCAGCTTGAAAACGAAGCCATCGAAGGCTTCCTCGAAGACACCACCGGCATGGTCGAAGTCGTCCGTTCCCCGGTCGTCACCGTCATGGGTCACGTCGACCACGGCAAAACCTCGCTCCTCGACGCCATCCGTTCCACCGACGTCGCCGGCGGCGAAGCCGGAGGCATCACCCAGCACATCGGCGCCTACAAGGTCAAAATCACCAAGCCCGACTCTCCCGCCTTTGGTCGCGAGATCGTCTTCCTCGACACCCCCGGCCACGAAGCCTTCACCCGCATGCGTGCCCGTGGAGCCAAGGTCACCGACATCGTCGTCATCGTCGTTGCAGCCGACGACGGCGTTATGCCCCAGACCCTCGAGGCCATCGATCACGCCCGCGCAGCCAACGCGCCGATCATCGTCGCCGTCAACAAGATCGACAAGCCCGAAGCGAACCCGCAGAAGGTCATTCAGCAGCTTGCCACGCGCGGCCTGCAGCCCTCAAACCAGGGCGGCGATACCGAGTTCGTCGAAGTCTCGGCAAAGAAGCATATCAACCTCGACAAGCTCGAGGAGATGATCTGCCTCGTCGCCGACGTCAATGAACAAAAGGCCCAGCCCGACCGTCCCGCAGTCGGCACCGTCATCGAAGCCAAGCTCGATCGCGGCCGCGGCGCAGTCGCCTCCATCCTCGTGCAGAATGGAACCCTCCGCACCGGCGACAGCTACATCGTCGGCAACACCTTCGGCAAGATCCGCGCCATGTTCGACGACCGCGGCCGCGCCATCACCGAAGCTGGCCCCTCCACCCCGGTCGAAATCCTCGGCCTCGAAGGCATGCCCGACGCAGGCGACACCTTCCTCGTTATGGCAGACCGCGACAAGGCCAAGGGCATCGCCCAGTACCGCAAGATGAAGGAGCGCGAAGCCCAGCTCGCCAAGAGCTCCCGCGTCTCGCTCGAAGGCCTCGCCGAACAGATCAAGCAAGCCGGCATGAAGGACCTCAACCTCATCCTCAAGGGCGACGTGCAGGGCTCCGTCGAAGTCCTCGCCGACTCCCTCGAGCGCATGTCCACCGAGAAAGTTCGCGTTCGCGTCCTCCACTCTGGTGTCGGTGCCATCACCGAGTCCGACGTCCTCCTCGCCTCCGCCTCGAACGCTGTCGTCATCGGCTTCAACGTCCGTCCCGACCGCAAGTCCGCCGAGATCGCCGAGCGCGAAAACGTCGAGATTCGCCTTCACTCCATCATCTACGAGCTGCAGGACGAGATCACCAAGGCCATGTACGGTCTCCTCGAACCGGTCTTCAAGGAGAACTACGCCGGCCGTGCCGAAGTCCTCAACGTCTTCAAGATCTCGAAGGTTGGACAGATCGCCGGCTGCATCGTCCGCGACGGCCTCATCCGCCGCGACAACAACGTCCGCGTCCTCCGCGAAGACGCCGAAGTCTGGAAGGGCAAGATCTCCTCACTCAAGCGCTTCAAGGACGATGTCAGCGAAGTTCGTCAGGGCGTCGAGTGCGGCATCGATCTCGCGGGCTTCAAGGACATTCAGGTAGGCGACATCATCGAAGCCTTCACCACCGAGAAGATGGCCGCCGAACTGGGCCGCACCGCCGCAGCCCGTAAAGCCGAAAGCGAAGCGGAGTCCGGCGCAGCCTAAACAACCTCATTCAACCCAAAAAAAAGGGCCGGGCGCGATCCCGGCCTTAGCCTCTTGGTGTTGTCTTGTATTTCTATGCAACCCCGTTCGACCCCGCACTAGGTTTTCTTGTTGAGGTCGTCATCCTTGTAGTACTTCGTACCCTGCAGGGTCAGCTGCAGGGCGAGACCATTCTTGGTAATTTGATAGACCCAGACGCCCGGGGAGACCTCGGTGGCTCCGGAGTAGGCTCCGCCCGAGTCGCCGGCCTTAGCTGCCGCATCAGCCTGTCCGGAACCCGACCAGCCGGAATTCAGAAAATTGCTATACGCACCAGCGTTTTCGAACACGAAGATCACGCTATAGTCCTTCACTCCCACACCCACACCGGCGCCAGCCGAGACCATCTTCATGAAGGTCTCCTGCTTGCTGCCGGTCTCGACGGCGAGGCCTGAGCCACGCGCTGTGCTCAACAGGAAGAGGTTCGTCCCGAAGTTGTCGAAGACCGCATATCCCGCCGACCTTTGGATAGCCGCCTGGGCTCCAGGTTTCAGTTTGTACAGATCCTGTAAGGTCTTAGCCGCCATCTTCCGGCTCTTATCCCGCTTCTTGTCGGGGGAATCTTTGGCGCTTGCCAAATTGACAGCCACCAGCACCATTGCGAAGACTGTAGCGATTTTTCTAATTCTCATCGGCGCTCTCCTTATCTTTTTGAGCAATCTCGCGGCACGCGATGTCGTCGGATCTGCCTGAAACTCTTCGCATCAATGGAACAGGACACAAAGCCGCTTTTCTACTGCCAGAATTGCTAGTTTTAAGCACAATTTGTGCTGCACGAAAGTCACGGCGCCAGCGGAGTTAACTGCAAATAACCAGACCATCAGGCGCACGCAAAGGAGGCCGGGAGCAATCCCGGCCTCAGCTTTACTCCCTGCAGTCCTTCCTTCAATGAGCAAACATCTTTCGCTTCAACGCTGCAAGACCTGCAAGTCCGACCCCGATCAGAGTTATCGAAGACGGTTCCGGAACAGTGCTAATCGCCGCTTCCTCACCAAAGGCCAGGAACGTCGGGCCACCCAGGCCACCAGTGCCTGATGGTACGAAGTCAGTCATGCATGCTCCCGTCGAGCCGTTGTATTCAAAGACGTCTCCCGAGCCAAAACTGCCGACGAATAAATTGCCGTTGGGGCCGAACGTCAAACCACGCGGAAAACTTAGCCCGCTGCATGCGCCGGTCGCTGACGCAAACACCCCTATAAAGGCACCTGTCGTGCCGTTATAGCGGAGCACCTGGCCACCACCGAAGCTGCTGACATAGAGGTTCCCGTCGGGACCAAACACGACCCCACGGGCGTTGGACAAGCCGCCGCTCCCCGCCGCCACAAAAGTGCCGAGGAAAGCGCCCGTCGTGCCGTTAAACTTGAAGACCGCGCCGCCGCCGTCCGCCACGTAGATATTCCCGTCAGGGCCAACCGTAGCCCCTTCGGGATCGTTCAGGATTCCGCCAGCGTCAACGGTCGTAATCGGTGCACCCGTCGTGCCGTTGAGCACAGTCAGAAGTCCCGGCGCCGACGAACTAACGACAAAAGATTGCCGGTCGGGCCAAAGACCAGCCCAGCCGCATCTCCGACTGAGGCGAACGTGCCATTGATCACCGCACCCGTACTGCCATTCAGCTTGAGCACGACATCAGTATCGGAATTGGTAGCGTAGAAGTTCCCGTCCGGTCCAAATGTGCCACCCAGTGGGAAGCTTATGTCAGGTCCAAACTGGCCGATAAAGGCACCGGTAGTCCCGTCGTACTCGAGGATGTTTTCGTGTCCGGGACCAAAGAAATTCCCGACGAACAATTCGTCGGCTGAACAAGCGTTAGGAAAACTCAAAACCGCTCCGCCCAGACACAGTGCGGTCAGATAATGAAAGAAGTGCGCTCGGAACACACGTACAGCTTTTTGTCGCATTTGAAGCATGCGAACCTCCAGTTTTTTTTTAGATGGGGGGCCCATCAGTTGGGACGAGAGTTCGCACCAACGGTTTGTACCAAAAGAGCCGATTTTACGTACTTTTTACACGTGTCATGTTTCTGTAAACATTGCACTACAACGGTTTATAGAACTCTTGCATTCGCACTTGGTTTCGTATCCTGCGAAAGAAATCCTGCCCCCCTCGCATTCCTGGACGCGGCTATATCACGCATCGGTGAGCTGACTCTTGCACAAACGCGGCAGCACTCGGTTGATGTCATACCGATGGTCCAAATCCAAGCCAGCCATTTTTGGGTAGTGGGTCAGTTTGAATAGGTTTGTTAAGGGCACGGCTTCAGCCGCGCCGCATGTGATTGAAAGGTGTATGGGCTTTAGCCCCTGGGGTATGCTTTTCCAAACTGACCCACTACCCATTTTTGTCGACGCTTGACAAGCTCTATCTCAAATCAGCGGACCATCGCGGCAAACTGCGGGGGACTTCGCATTTAAACCCGGAAGACTTGACCAACAAGTCCGGACTCATGTCTTCTGGTTTGAAGACTTTGCACACTTTTCACCCCGTAGGGGAGGGACCATGCCGAACACCATCACCGAGACGACGAGCCCAGCCAGATTCGACCTCGCCGCCATCCAGCAGGCTCTCCACGAAAATAAAGTTGATGGCTGGCTCTTCTACGACCATCACCACCGCGACCCCCTCGCCTACTCCATCCTCGGCCTCGACCCCAATGCCCACATCTCCCGCCGCTGGTACTACTTCATCCCAGCCACCGGTGAGCCCAAAAAGCTAGTCCACCGCATCGAGTCCTTCAAACTCGACTCCCTCCCCGGCACAAAGACCGCCTACTCGTCCTGGCAGGAACTCGAGTCCCAACTCCAGACACTACTCACCGGCGCTACCAGAATCGCCATGCAGTACTCCCCGCGCAACGCCATCATGTACGTCTCCATGGTCAACGCCGGCACAATCGAACTCCTCCGCTCCTTCGGCAAAGAACCCGTCACCTCGGCCGACCTCGTCAGCCACTTCGAAGCCGTCCTCACCGACGCTCAACTAGCCACTCACTACGTCGCACAGCGCGCCATCGACCAGCTCCTCGACGCCGCCTGGAAAGAGATGGGCACTCGCGCTCGCTCTGGAGGCACCACCGAATACGCGATCGTCCAATACCTGCAGGAAGGTCTCACCCGAGCCAATCTCGTCTGGGAGCACGGCCCCAATGTCTCCGCCGGCCCCAACTCCGCCGACTCCCATTACGAGCCCACTGCCGCCCACTCCCGCCCCATCCGATCCGGAGACTTCGTCCTCATCGACATCTGGGGCAAGCTCGCCAGCGACCCCACCGCCGTCTGGTACGACATCACCTGGACTGGCGTCGTCAACCGCGAACCCACCGAGCGCGAACAATTAATCTTCACCACCGTCCAAAGCGCCCGCGACGCCTCAATCAAAGCCGTGCAGGAAGCCTTTGCCGCGAATCAGCCCATCGCCGGCTGGCAAGCCGACGAAGCCGGACGAAGCCTCATCGTCAAAGCCGGATTCGGCGACGCCTTCACTCACCGCACCGGCCACAACATCGGCACCGAAATCCACGGCAACGGCGCGCACCTCGACAACCTCGAAACCCACGACGATCGCCTCATCCTCCCCAACACCTGCTTCTCCGTAGAACCCGGCCTCTACTTCCCCGGCGAATTCGGAATCCGCAGCGAAGTCGACATGATCGCCCGCAAAGGCAAAGCCGAAGTCACCGGACGCATCCAAACCGAGCTAGTTCGCATCTAGGCCAGTTACTATTCCATATATGTAATCGACTACGGCACAATTCTGGAGGCGCACCTTGGGATCCCCATACCAGTTGACGTCCGTCCGAATCAGTCCCTTCTGCGAACTCGCCCGATGGATCCTGGAACGTCAGGGCATCTCCTACCAGGAATCCTGCCACGCCCCCATCTGGAACGTTCCCTACAGCAAATCCGCAGGGAACACAGTCAAAGTGCCGGTAGTCCAGGCACCCGACGCCACCTTACAGATCGCAGACTTCCTTACCTACATCGACGCGCGCGCCCGTACCGACGAAAGACTATTCCCCATCGACCCGGTTCAACGGGGCGAAGTCAACGCCTTCGTTCACTCGATCCTCACCGATCTCGCCATCGCCGTCCGCCTCTACGCCTACGCCAACATGCTGCCCAACCGCGTGACCGGCGACCTCATGGCCACGCGCGCCCCATGGTGGGAGAAGGCCTTCATCAAACTTTTCTATCCGATGCAGGAAGCAGCCATGCGCAAAATGCTTCGCATCAATCCAACTTCGATCGAACAAGCCCGAACCAACATCCTCGCCTCCTTCGAGGCCATCTCCAAACGCATCCAGCCCGGCAGCTTCCTCTTCGGAGACCACCTCACCGCAGCCGACCTCGTCTTCGCCGCAGGCACCGCACCCGTCACTCTCCCGCCGGAGTACGGTGCGTCCTTCTTTGCACTCGCTGACACTCCTTCGCCGATGCAGGCAACCATCCTCGCCGTGCAGGCAACTCCAGCAGGCCAACACGCTCTGCGTGTCTATCGCGAATTCAGAACACCAAAGTACATCGCAGCCGACACCTCACCCTCCACCGGCCTTCGCTGGCGAGACAAACTCTCCCGCCTCTTCCAGCGCGCCCTCGCAAACCCTCTCCTCCTCCGCATCGCCTCCAAAATCCTGCGCATCAAACCCGTACTCCGCCTTGGCAAGACAACCATCGTCTCCTCATACGATGAAGTCGAAAAAACACTCACCGCCGACACACAGTTCACCATCGCCGAAATCAACGCCGCCCGCATGGACCGCATCTCCGGCCCATTCATCCTCGCCATGGATCGCTCCCCCGAATACGACCGCGAAAACAACGCCATCCGCAGCATCGTCAAATCCACCGACCTCGACTGGGTCCGCAGCATCGTCAGCGAATCAGCACAATCTATGCTCGCCGCCGCCAAACCCTGCGGCCGAATCGACGTCTCTTCCTCCTACGCCAGAGTCTCCGCGGCACGTGTAGTCTCCGAGTACTTCGGCGTCCCCGGCCCCACCGAACACATCCTCATGCAGTGGATGCGCTCGCTCTTCTGGGATGTCTTCTTAAACCGCAAAGACGCTCCTATCGTCCGCCACGCTGCCGACAACTCCGCCACAGAGTTGCGCGCGTATCTCAGCGCCCTCATCGCGCAACGAGCAAAAGAAGGTGCTCCCGGCGACGACATCCTTAGCCGCCTCGTCCGTGCTGGCGTGCTCGATCCCGAAGGCATTCGCCGCAACATGACCGGCATCCTCGTCGGAGCCATCGATACCACCGTTACCGCCACCGTAAACGCCATCGGCGTCCTGCTCGACAAGCCCGACGCCCTCAAGCAAACCCAGCAAATCGCAGAATCCGGCGACCTCGTCTCCATGCGACAGTGTACCTACGAAGCGCTCCGCTTCAATCCGCAGACTCCCGCCCTCCTGCGCCACTCCAAAACCGACGGAAACACCGTGCTGGCTCTCACCATCTCAGCGATGTTCGATCCCAAGGCCTTCCCTCAGCCCGATCGGTTCATAACCAATCGCCCCCTCGATCGCTACCTTCACTTCGGCTACGGCATGCACACCTGCTATGGAGCGATGATCAACGGTGTTCAGATTCCGGAACTCGTTCGCGAGATCGTCCGCCTGCCCAATCTAAGACGAGCCTCAGGCGGTTTCAGAAAAACACTTTACGAAGGCCCGTTCCCAGATAGGCTCGTCGTTGAATTTGACAACTAAGACTCGCAACTTCTTTGACACCTGAAGCTACGGTCTCCCACCCTTCACCCTGTTATCATCAAAACCAGCAATGGCAACCAACGTATCCGCATCAGCACGTGCCCAATCTTCATCGTTCCCCGCGATGGTTCTCATCGCCGGCTGGCTCATTCCCGGAGCAGGTCATTTCATGCTTCGCAAATGGATTCGGGGGACGCTCATCGCCGTCTCAATCCTGGGAATGTTCTTCATCGGCCTTGCGCTCAAGGGCAAAATCTACACGCCCAACACCGGAGAGATCCTCGATATCCTCAACTTCGCCGGCGACGTTGGCAACGGCATCCTCTACGTCCTCGCCCGCATCTTCGACCTCGGCACCGCCGCCGTCCAGGTCGCCACCGCCGACTACGGAACCAAGTTCATCGTCGTCGCCGGTCTCCTCAACATCATCTCCGCCGTCGACGCTCATTCGCTGGCCACCGGAAGGAAGCGCTCGTGACCATCTCCCACTTCGGAGCCGTGATTCTTTTCTCCCTCTTCACCTCGGTCGTCTTCGGCATCACCCAGCGTGCCGATCCTCGCATGATGATCCGTTTCGGAGCCTACTGCTTCGCTCTCTTCGTTGGGGGCACCATCGCCGCCAGCTGGATCATGTGGCTTATCAAGCACTGACAGCCAGCAAACCTGACAATTGCAATCAACATCCCTTTCCCATACGCTAAAGTCTGGAACGGCGACACTCGCGGGAGTGGCGAAATGGCAGACGCACTTGGTTTAGGTCCAAGCGGAGAAATCCGTGGGGGTTCGAGTCCCTTCTCCCGCACCAAATAATCCCCGGAAATCCCCGAAAAGAGACGCAATGAGCCAGCAGAACCAGGCGAAAGAGCCCGCACTCAAGCTAACCAACACACCCGACTACCGCGATGGCTATGCCAACAGCGTCCAGGTCCGCATGAGCGTCTGGGATTTCTTCCTCGTCTTCGGCACCATGACACAGCAGACCCCTCAGGAACTCAACGTCTCCAACTTCCAGGGCATCTATCTCAGCCCCCAGCAGGCCAAAGCACTCTGGAACATCCTCGGCCACAACCTCGCCCAGTACGAGCAGACCTTCGGCACCATCACCCTCGAGCAACTCCCTCACACCGGCGGCCCCGTCAACTAAGGCAGTGACTCTCTTCAGGCGACCAGCAACAGACCCGGGGCAGCCCTCCCTCGACATCCCGCTCTGGATGCTCTACCCGCTCTTCTTCGTCGCCGTCTACCTCACCCACTTCAGCCTCCTCCGCCTCCCCTACTTCTGGGACGAGGCCGGTTACTACATCCCCGCCGCATGGGACTTCTTCCGTACCGGCACCCTCATCCCCCAAACCACCACCACCAACGCCCACCCCCCGCTGCCCTCGATCCTCTTAGCCGGGTGGTGGCACCTCTCCGGCTATGTTGTCAGCGGAACCCGCACTTTGATCTGCATGCTCGCAGCGGCGTCATTATTGGCCGTCTTCAAACTTGCAAAAAATCTCACCACCACCGCAGTAGCCGCCGTCACAGTCGTCCTCACCGCAATCTACCCTGTCTGGTTCGCCCAAAGCACCCTCGCCCACGCCGACATCTTCGCCGCCGCCTTTACCCTCTGGGGACTAGCGTTCTACCTCGAACAGAAGGAGTCGAATAGCAACAAAAACGCGCTCCTGATCGCCCTGATGTTCTGCCTCGCAGCCCTTTCCAAAGAGACAGCAATCATCACTCCCGCAGCGCTCGTTGTTTGGGAGGCAATCCAACTGCTCCGCAATCGCAACTCAACGATCGAGCAGCAACAACACCGCAAACTTCTTCTGGCCTTGCTAGCGCCAATCGTTCCTTTAGCTCTTTGGTACGGGTATCACTACCACCACACTGGCTTCGTCTTCGGCAATCCCGAGTTCCTCCGCTACAACGCCACAGCAAACCTGAGCATCTACCGCATCGCCCTCAGTCTCTGGCATCGTCTCCTCCACCTGACGACGCACATGAACATGTTCGTCCCGGTTGTCTGTGCAATCGCCGCACTACTCATTCCGGTGCCGGCAAACGCCCCGCAAGGCATCCCAAAGCCTCGGCTTAAAGCCATTGCCATCGTCCTCATAGCCAACTGGATCGCCTTCTCCATCCTCGGCGGAGCGCTCCTCACACGCTATCTCCTTCCGATGTTCCCCTTGATCCTGCTCGTCTGCGCCGCAACCTGGCATCGTCACCTTCGTCAGTGGTGGCTTCTCGCCGCTCTCAGCGCCGTAGCCTTCCTCGCCGGCATCTGGATTGACCCGCCCTACGCCTTCGCCCCCGAAGACAACCTAACTTACCGCGATTTCATCGTCCTCCACCAGCGAGCCGTCCGCTACATTGACCTGCACTACCCGCAAGCCACTGTCCTCACCGCATGGCCCGCTACCGCCGAACTCACTCGCCCCGAACTCGGCTACACCAACCATCCGGTCAAGGCCGTCGCTATCCAGAACTTCGCCCTCGACCAGATCCAGCAAGCCGCCACCGATCCCGGCAGCTACGACACCGCACTCATCTTCTCCACGAAGTGGGCACCATCCGCCAACCAGCTCAACCTCGCCCGCCCCAACATATCTTCCGACACGAAGTACTTCGACTTCCACCGCGACCTCTCTCCATACGAAGTTGCAAACCTGCTCCACGGAGAGATCGTCTGGCAGCAACAGCGCAAAGGCGAGTGGGTCGCCGTCATCCACTTCCCACGCATCGTCGAAGCCCATCAGACCCAACGCTGACGCTCTATACTCAATATGTGACAAGGTCCCCTCAAGTACGACGAATGCTCCACCATCAATTAGCCGCACTCCTGCTGCTCCTGTTCTCTCTTCCAGCGCTGTCACAATCCTCCGAGCCATCCGACACCGGAGGCCGTGTCGTCCTCGTCCTTCCCTTCGACAACCGTTCCGGTCAGCCCAACCTCGCATGGATCGGCGACTCCTTCCCCGACACGCTCAACCAGCGCCTCACCTCGGCCGGCTTTCTTGCCATCTCTAAAGACGACCGGCAGTACGCCCTCGATCATCTCGGCCTCCCGGTCGACTTCAAGCCATCGCGTGCCACCACCATCCGCATCGCCCAAAACCTCGACGCCGACTTCGTCATCGTAGGCAACTACACGGTCAACAACGGACGCATCGCCGTCCAGGCCCAGGTCCTCGAGCCCAACAAGCTGCGCATGTCTCAGGCCCTCGAAGACTCCGCCGAACTCCCCCGCCTCCTTGATGTCGAGAATGCCATCGCCTGGAAGATCGCCCACCAGATCGACCCTCACTTCAACGTAGCCGTGCAGACCTTCCTCGCAGCCTCCGCCGGAGTTCGCCTCAGTGCCTTCGAGAACTACATCCGCGGTACCAGCGCGACCTCTTCCGAAGAGAGAATCAAGCGTCTCCAACTCGCCGTTCAGGACACGGCCGACTATCCCGCCGCACTCCTCGCTCTAGGCAAAGCTCAATTTATCCAACGTGACTACGACGCAGCCGCGGTAACTCTCGCCAGAATCAATTCAACCGACCGCCGCGCCCTCGAAGCCCACTTCTACATCGGCCTCGCCCGATTCAACTCCGCCAAATATGCCGAAGCAGAATCAGCCTTCGCCTTCGTCGCCAGCAGGCTCCCGCTCCCCGAGGTCGTCAACAATCAGGCCGTAGCCTCCAGCCGTCAGGGCCATGACGCTGTCGCTCTCTTCCAGCGCGCCTCCACCGCCGATCCCACCGACGCCGATTACCACTACAACCTCGCCGTCGCGCTGTTGCGCCGTGGCGACTTCGCCGGAGCCCAACGCGAGGTCGATCAAACCCTCAAACTCCGCCCCACCGACACCGAAGCTGCAGAACTTCGAACGCATATCCTCGCAGGCAAGCATCTGAGCCCCGTCAGCCAAACAACAAACGCCGCGTCCTCCGACTTCTCCCCAGTGGAACGAATCCGCCGCACCTACTCCGAAGCCTCCTTCCGTCAGGCAGCCTTCCAGCTCGACCAGATGCGCGCTCTTCGCCTGGCCACGCTTCCGCCCGCCGAACAGGCCGCACAATACACTCAACTCGGCCACGAATACCTCGCCCAGGGTCTCATCCCAGAAGCCGAACAGGAGTTCCAGGCCGCAATTACCGCTGACGCAGCCACCAGCACCGAAGCTCACGCCGGCCTCGCCCAGGTGCGCGAGCGCAGCGGCAACATCGCCGACGCCCGCGCTGAAGCTCAGACCTCGATCAATCTCCGACCCAACGTTCCTGCCTATCTCGTCCTCGCTCGCCTCGACCTTCAGGCCAACCAGACCGACGCCTCAGCGTCGAACGTCAGTAAAGCTCTCCAACTCAACCCCAAAGACTCGGCAGCCCTGGGCATGCGTCAGGCCCTCGAGGCCCGCGGACAGACCTTCCGATGAGGAACCTCCTCAAACCCGTCTTCACTCTGCTTCTACTCCTCGCCTGTCTCGATCCCTCAATCCTTCGCTCCGACTCCGCACAACCAATCGTCGTGAAACTCACCCTCCACGACACCATCCAGCCCATCACCGCCGACTACCTCCAGCGCGGCCTCCAGGAAGCCGCCCGCCAGCACGCTCAACTCGTCTTGGTCTCCATGGGCACACCCGGTGGCCTTCTCGAATCCACGCGAGTCATGGTCCAGGCCATCGAAAGCTCGTCCGTCCCAGTGGTCGTCTTCATCTCTCCGCCCGGCAGCCGGGCAGGCTCCGCCGGCTTCTTTCTCCTCGAAGCCGCTGACGTCGCCGCCATGGCCCCCGGAACCAACGCAGGTGCCGCCCACCCCATCGTCGAAGGTGGCCAGATGGACCCTGTCCTCAAGCAGAAGATCGAAAACGACGCTGCGGCCTTCCTCCGGTCTTACACCACACGCCGCGGCCGCAACGTCGAAGCCGCCGAAGACGCCATCCGCAATTCCAAGTCCTATAGCGACGACGAAGCCCTCAAGCTCAAGCTGATCGACGTTGAGTCAGCCGACGACTCCTCGCTCCTTCGAGCACTCGACGGCCGCGAGATCCATCGCTTCGACGGTTCAACTCAGACTCTGCATTTGCAGAACGCGCAGATCGTTACCATCGCTCCGTCAGTGCGCGAACGCCTCCTCAGCCAGCTCACCAATCCCGATATCGCCGTTCTGTTGCTGATCCTGGGTGGCCTTCTTATCTACCTGGAGTTCAACGTCCCCGGCACCGTGGTCCCCGGATCCATCGGCACCCTTCTGGTTCTGCTCAGCCTCTTCGGCCTCAATCTTCTTCCTATCCGGCACACCGCAATCGTCCTGCTGCTCGCGGCCTTCGTCATGATGCTCCTCGAAGCAAAGTACGGCAGTCACGGAGTCCTCGCACTTGCAGGCATCACTTCCCTCATCTTCGGCCTGGCCACCCTGGTCGATGGTCCCATCCCCGAACTCCGCGTCCACACCGCAACAGCCGTCGGCGCTGGCCTCGGCTTCGGTATTGTCACCTTCGGCCTCGCGTGGGTTGCCCTCCGCGCCCGCCGCGCCAAGGTCCTCACAGGTCCGCAAGCCATGATTGGCGCCACGGCCATCGCCCGCACGCCCCTCAATCCAACAGGCCAGGTCGAAATCCGCGGCGAGCTCTGGCAGGCATCTCTACGCGGCCAGACCTCCCTCGCTCCCGGATCGCCCGTTTCCGTCCGCAGTGTAGAAGGCCTGGTCTTAGTCGTAGAACCGGCACAAGATACTGTCTGATCCTACCCAGCGAAAGCCGCCAAACGTCAAAGCCAGAGTAGACTAAAAGAACGATAGTTTTGATAAAGGGAGTTTTGTCTTGATGTTGAATGTGTCTCGCCGGTCGTGTGTCCAAAGTGTCTTGTTTTGCCTGCTCCTCACAGCGGCGGGATCCATCTCCAAAGCGCAAACCACCGCACCCGAAACTCCTCTTGACCGCCAGCTCGCCCGCTTCGACTTCGGCATCCTCGGAGCTGGCGTCTTCAATCAGTCGGCGCACGGCTTCGCAACCGTAAACGGTGTGCCCAACACAAAAGTCACCTATAGCCCCGGCAACACCGCTGGAGCACTCCTCACCCTCCGTTACACCATCTCTCCCTACGTAGGCTTTGAGGGAAACTACGGCTACGCTCGTTACGCCGACACCTTTACCCCCTTCGGGGCTCAGGCATTTGCCACAGTCCAGCAGAACGCCAGCGAGTACACCTTGGGATACGTCGCCCACACCCGAAAGGAACACCATGGCGTAATCCCTTTCGTGTCTGGCGGCCTTGGCACAATGGCCTTTCGGCCAACACCAGGCGGCGGCGAGGCGCTCCCCAAGCAGGCGCGCGCAGCCTACTATTTCTCAGTCGGCGCAGAGACCACCGTTCTTTCTCCTCACTTCGGTCTTCGCGCCCAGTATCGTCAGCTCTTTTTTAAGGCGCCCGACTTTTTAACCAACTACCTCACCATCGAGCAACACACCACGACCTACGAGCCGGCGTTCGGCTTCTTCCTGCGCTTCTAACAACGAAAAAGCCTAAAGCCACCACTGTTCTACAATCGCAGCGGTGGCCGCTTGCCGGCGCACCCGAGGGTCAACCCATGACGTCTCTCCCATTTCTGTTCGCCGCCGCTATCGTAGTTCTCTACATCATCAATTCCCTCAACATCCTCAAAGAGTACGAACGCGGCGTCATCTTTCGCCTCGGACGCGTAAAAGAAGCCGCCAAGGGCCCCGGCGTCATCTGGGTCTTCCGCCCTCTCGATCAGATCGTCCGCGTCTCCCTCCGCCAGGAAGCGATGGAAGTCCCCCCGCAGGACGTAATCACCCGCGACAATGTCACCCTTAAAGTCAATGCTGTCATTACTCTGCGCGTCGTCGACCCCACCAAGGCCGTCATCGAGGTCGCCAACTACATCTACCAGACCTCCCAGTTCGCGCAGACGACCCTGCGTTCGGTGCTGGGCGAAGTCGATCTCGACGGCCTTCTGGCCCATCGCGAAGCCTTGAACATTCGCATCCAGACCATCATCGACGGCCACACCGCCCCCTTCGGTGTCAAAGTTGTCTCCGTCGAGGTCAAACAGGTCGACATGCCCGAGTCCATGCTCCGCGCCATGGCCAAGCAGGCCGAAGCAGAACGCGAACGCCGCGCCAAGATCATTCACGCCGAAGGTGAGTTCAACGCTGCCGCAAAACTCGTTGAAGCGGCGCAACTCATGGCCACCCAGCCCATGACCCTCCAACTCCGCTATCTCCAGACCCTGACAGAGATAGGTGTCGAGAAAAATACCACCATCGTCTTTCCTCTCCCCATGGAGCTCATAAACCTGTTCAATAAGACCATGACTCCAGACGCAACCCTGGAGAAGAAGGTCTGACCGTGCAAACGCGATACGAAAACGAGAATAATCTTCAATATCTCAACGACGACGCCGAGGAGGAACGGGAGATCTCCCTGGGAACCACAACCATCCTGGGAATCTTCTTCGCCCTCGCACTCATCTGTGCCGTCTTCTTCGGATTCGGTTACTCGATGGGAAGGCGTTCGGCACTACCGACCGGCGGTTCAGCAGATGCAAAGACGAGTTTGGAGACCCCCAACTCCAAACCTTCGCTCGGAGCCCCCGCAGATCAGACAGTCAAGCCCTCAGACGGTGCAACTCAGTCCGCAGTCGTGCCCATCGATTCCACCAACGCTGCGGCTCAGGAAACACCACAGGCAGCAACTCTGCCGGTTACAGTCAAGGCACCCGCACCAAATCATTCTGAATCCACCGCCCAGGCCCTCCCAGCATTATCAAAACCAGCACTCACTCCCGTTACCACGGTCGCGCCCGGGTCTGGCACTCTCGTCGTGCAGGTTGCCGCCATGTCCCATCAGGAAGATGCAGATGTGGTAGCCGTCGATCTCAAGCGGCGCGGCTATACCGTAGCGATACGCCACGAACCGCAGGACAAGTTCTTCCATGTGCAAATAGGCCCCTTCTCCACCAAAAAAGAAGCCGATGCCATGCGCCAACGCCTCCAGACCGACGGCTACAACAACGCCATCGTCAAATAGCCGGTTTCATCTCCGGCGGCAGAGCCTCAGCGATAGCATTCCTCACCGCCTCAATTAGCTCCTCCCGAGTCGCATACCGCGATGGCTCAATCGCCGGCAGGAGTTGCATCCGGGCAACTCCCGGCTTGATCGCGCTGCTTCCCTTCCGCATCATCGTCTGAGTCCCGGAGATCGCAATCGGCACAATCGGCGCCTGTGTCTCCTGCGCAAGATAGAACGGCCCTTTCTTGAACGCCGACAACCGTCCATCATTCGAGCGGGTCCCCTCCGGATAGACCATAATATGTAACCCTGACCGCAGAGCCTCCGCAGCGGCCTCCACGCTGGCTTTCGCCGACTCGCGTCGGTTGCCGCGCTCCACCGGAACAAACTGGCCCATCCGCATTGCACGCCCCAGAATTGGAATGTTCATCAACTCTTTCTTCAGCAATACCGAACAGCGGCCCGGAAGCATCGGGATCTCGACGGGAGGATCGAGATTTGAGACATGATTGCTCATAAAAATGCAGCTGCGGCCAGCAGGAACATTTTCCAGTCCAGTCACCTCAACCCGAATACCCGCTGCACGAACACCCGCATTTGTAATCCACATCGCCACCCGATAAAGCAGGTTGATGTTTCCCACCATCAGCGAGTAAGGAATACCAAGAATCCCCGCAGGAGAACCTAGCGTGAGATACACAAACATCAGCTTCAGCGTACTGAACATACATCTTCAGAATACCGCCTCAACGTCATCCTCAGATCAGATACTGGGCAACTCGCATTTTTTGCACGAACGGAACATAGACCTGCTGGTATCCGCCAATGAACAAAACATTTCGATTGTCCTGATGAGCCTGTCCCGCACCCTTCGAGAAAATAGGCTGTGCTGTACCCTGTCCTGTCAGCACAGGAAGCCCCAGGCCACCGGGCTTCATCACCCAAAGCTGCGTAAAGTCGTTCCAGTCGTAACAGACGGCCAGCATCGGCCTCAAAGCACTGAAGATCTTCTCCCGCCGCTCCAGCCGCGGCATAGACGCGGGATAAACCTGTTCCCATCGCCGTATCAGCTCCGCATCAAACCACCACGCGCCATAAGGATTGTTACGCGGACTTCCCGCGCGATACAGGTCATCCGTCCACTCTTTCGCCGCAACCGCCTGCCGCGACCCAAAACCATGCACGCCTCCACTGGTCTGCACCGTTTTGACGATCTGCTTCGCGGCCGCCTGGCACTTCACCAGATCGGGCTTGCCGCCAACGAGCAATGCCTCATACTCAGGCAAACCACGTAGCAAAGGAAATACCTTGCTCGCTAATAATGCCGCAAAATCACTCTCAGCCTTGGCCCACACAGAGACTCTCCTTTCCTAAGTCAGTTTCCAGTTCCTTCAACGATGCGCAAGGGCGCGTGGAAGCTTGTCATAAATTCCGCCGAACCCTCCGTTCGACAGAATCGCCACTACATCACCACCCTTGAGACGAGAAGCCAGCGCGTTCACAATAGTGTCCGCATCGGCAAGAAGGTCTGCGTCCACACCGTGTCCACGCAAACCTGCAATCACATTCTCCGGAATCAGACGCTCCGCCGCAGGAATACTCTCCGACTTGAAGACAGCCGCAAGGACCACCTGATCAGCCAGCGACAAGCTCTCCACAAGATCCTTCTCGAAAACATTACGCCTCAGCGTATTCGAACGAGGCTCAAGCACAGCCCACAATCTTCGCCCCGGATAAGCCTCTCGCAAAGCCCTCAGAGTCTCGCGAATCGCCGTAGGATGATGCGCAAAATCATCGATAATCGTGATGCCATCCACAACCGCGCGAACCTCAAGCCTCCGCTTCACGCTCTTGAAGCTGCCCAGCGCCTCGACAATCGCCTCCACAGCCACACCTTGCCCCGCCGCCAGCGCAGCCGCAGCCGTCGCGTTCAATGCGTTGTGCTCTCCCGCCATAGGCAGCGTGAGTTCCGCAAACAAAGCGCCTCCGCGACTCAAAGTCCAGCGAGACACCGAACCTTCATGCCGCAGATTCGTCACACGCCAGTGAGAATCCGCACCAAAGCCATACAGCTCCACCGCGCAGAAAGCCTTCGCGACACACTCGCGAACATTCTCACTTCCATCAAACGCAACAATCCGGCCTCGTCGCGGAACAAGATTCACCAGCCGCTTGAACGCCGTCTTCACAGCACTCAGATCCGCATAAATATCCGCATGATCGAACTCAACGTGAGTCAGAATGATCGCGTCCGGAAAATAATGCAGAAACTTAGGCCCTTTATCAAAGAAAGCAGTGTCATACTCATCGCCTTCAAGAAGAAACGGCCGCGTAGGTCGCACCATGAAACTCGTTCCAAAGTTCTCTGCCACCCCCCCAATCAAAAATGAAGGCGCCAGCGAAGCATCCCGCCGCGAAGCCACCTCGTAGATCCACGCCAGCATGCTCGTCGTGGTCGTCTTTCCATGAGTCCCCGCCACCACCAGCGACTCCCGCCCCATCAGAAACTCATCATGCAGAATCGCAGCCATCGAGCAGAAAGGAATGCGCTGGTCCAACACATACTCCAGCTCCACGTTCCCCCGCGAAATCGCATTCCCCACCACAACCAGATCAGGCCGCGGATCGAGATTGCTCTCCGAATAAGGCTCCAGCACTGGAATCTTCAAGCTCGCCAGCAGATCACTCATCGGCGGATAGGCAGCCGTATCGGAACCGGTAACGCGGTGCCCCAGAAGCTGCAGCATCCCCGCCAGCGAAGCCATCGCGGTGCCGCATATCCCGATCAGGTGAATATGTTTGGAATCCTGCATGATTGAAAAGCTCTAGCCTAAACCGTAACCGCCCCTTCGAGAAGGTGCATCTGCGGATTCCCCGCATCGCTCAGATCCAGCGACGCCGCAATCCCAAGAGGCAGAGTTACATTGGCACGATCGACGTGCCCGCTGCGCAGTCCAATCGCAATCGGCCCCTTGAAGTCACGAAGCGCATGAAGAATCGCCCGGTCCAGAAACTCCTCCTCTTCAGGCGGCACGCACTGGCGCATATTCCCAAAGACAATCCCCGTCACCTTCTCCAGCAAACCCGAGTACCGCAGATGCAGCAGCATTCGGTCCCACTGGTAAGGCTTTGTCCCAATATCTTCAAGAAACAGAATCGTATTGTTCTCAATTCGCGGAGCATAAGGCGTTCCCAGCCCCTCCACAAAAATCGAAATGCATCCGCCATTGACCAGCCCATGCGCCGCCCCAGGCTGAAGCACCCGAAGTCCCTCAGCAACACCAACCGACCAAGGCTCACTCCTCTGAAGAGCGGCCCCCCAACTCGCCATATCCGGCCCATCGTCGCGCGAAAAATCCGCCGCCACCATCGGCCCGTAAAAAGTCACAAGACTCGCCTGATTGTGCAGCCAGCAATGCAGCGAAGTATGGTCGCTGTATCCCACAAACACCTTCGGATTCGCCCGAATCAACCGGGCATCCAGATACGGCAGCAACTCCGCCGACCCCCAGCCGCCCCGCACACACATAATTCCATCAATCGCCGGATCGGCAAAGGCATCGTGCAAATCCTTCACTCGCTCCTCAATCGTCCCTGCATAGTAAAGCGGTCCGCTATCCAGCGCATGAGTCCCTAAAAACGTCTTATACCCCAGCGAATGCAGATGAGCGACCCCGCGATGCACCAGATCAGGTTTCGGCGTACTCGCTGGCGAAAGAACCGCCAACGTTGCCCCACCACGCAGAGCCCGCGGTTTGACTGCCCCAGTCATCACAGCGCTGATACCTCGCCCACACAAATAATCTCAGCGGGCCCTGTTAGCCGCATCACCTTATCGTTAGCCGGCCAAACCGTACGTTGCGCCCCACCCTCCGCCATCGCCGACAGCTCCCGATACGCATCTCGCAACACCATCGCCGCAGCAGATGAAGCACACGTACCCGTTCCCGAAGAGGTAGTCGGCCCACACCCCCGTTCGTAAATCCGAAAAGCAATCTCCCCGGGTGAAAGCACGCGAACAAACTCAACATTGGTTCCATGCGGAAAGAGGGGGCTCACACTGATCTGCGCCCCGAGCTCCTGCCAGCTCTTTCCATGCGCACTAAAGTCGTCCGCATCCACGAACAACACAAAATGCGGATTCCCGACGTTCACCATCGCCCCTTCAACATTGCCAACACCCGGCAGCACAATCGTCCTAGGCATCACGCGCGGAACGCCCATCTCGCTTTCAATCCAATACACCGGATCAGCAGCCTCGACTACATAACAGTTGCGCACGCCTCCATGTGTACCCAGTGCAACTTCGTTCCTGCCCTCGCTCCTTGCCAGCCAGGCCGCAACACACCGCGTCCCATTCCCCGAGAGCTCCGCCTCACTCCCGTCAGCATTGAAGAGCCGCAAAAAAAACTCGCCATCAGCTCGTCGTTCCAGAAACTCAATCCCATCCGCTCCAACGCTCGTGTTTCGTGAGCAGAGCTTACGCGTAAGATCAGCATGGCGGCGCTGTGCCAAGTGCTCTTCAAGAATCAAAAAATCATTCCCGCACGCATGCGCTTTGACGAAAGGGATCATGTATTCCTATTGTGCCTCACCACGGTAAAACTCATTTAAGCTTTGGAACCGCGGGTGCCAACCGGTCTGACTGATAAATCCGGGCGCAAGGCTGTCCACTTGTACATAAAATCGTCAACTCCGTCAGCCCTTCTGGGTGCTCCTTAACCGCACTCGACACGGGATCACCTTCAATGGCCACCACGTAAGCTGCATGATCGGCCGGTGCGGCCAGCGCAGCATGAAAGCTGTCGTAATCTCCTTCATTAATCGTCTGACGCAGAGGGATAGCCGCCTGCTGCAGCGCCCCTACATGGTCCGAGTTGTACATCATAATCGTCGATTCCTTGGGGAAAGTCCGCAACTGCCTCGCGAGCGCACTCTCAAACGCAACACGCGTGGTCGAATTGTTCATCGCCTCTTTCAACACCAGAGGCGTAAGACGCATCATCCCCAGCGCGTTCAGCGCAATCAACAGCAGCACGATAGGTTGCGTCAATCGCTTCACCAGCGGCTGCGACTGGCTCCATCGCGCCTCCACCCACGCCACCACAATCATGCTGAACAGAGCGAGTGCCGGAAGCATCTCCATCCCGTAACGCGAGTTGTAATACGAGTGCGGCCACAACGGCGGAATGAAGATCGGCACCGAACCATACGCCACCGAATAGATATAAAAAGGCAGCGGCATCCAAAGCACAAGAGCCGTCAGTGCCAACCGGCGCCGAACGGCAATCATTACCCCGCCAATCGCCGCAGCCATCACTAAAAAGCCCGTCTCCCAGAAGGCTGCATCCAGCTGCGCTGTCCGCGTGTAATACACCATCGCCCAGAACGGGTTGTGCCAGCCGTGATAGTGCTCCGCCCCCGCAGTCGAAGTCCTCTTCTCAATCGCAGCAGCGGAGTAAGACCCACGAATAAAATCCAGCGGATCGTGAAAAAAGTGCTGGTTATACGCAAGCCAACCAATGGGCCCCGCAATCACGAGCGCCGTAAAGACCACAAAGCCCGGAGCAACCCTGCGCCACAAATCGCGTCTGCGCATCAGCGAAAACGTCACGATGCACCAGACGATCGCCCCCAGAATCCAGCCATCATAGCGGGTATAAACAGCCGCCAGAACCAGAAGACCAGTCAACATCAGCCGTCGTCCAAGAACGCCTTGACGCCCTGCACGAATCGCCTCGACACACTCCACCGTCAATAGCGTCGTCCAAATAAGCAGCGCAAGAAACAGCGGCTCCGTCATCGCCGTCGTCGCAAGATAAAGCAGATTAGGGTTCAGCGCATAAAAGAGCGTGGCCGCAACCGCCCACCGCGGCACCAGCAGATAACGGCAAAGCCGGTAAAAACCCACCACGCTAAGAATGAAACAGATTAAAGAAGGCCATGCCCCCGCCAATCCGTTCTGCCACCACTCCATCTTCTGCACAAAGGGCAGCATAAGCAGATGCGGCAGCGGCAACCATACCCCGCCAAGCTGAATCAGCCCGGGATTACGCGAGTCCAGAATGCGCCGCGCAATCCCAAGATGGGCCACCGCATCGCCATACAACAGCAGATATCCACGCAAAAAACTAACCAGCAGCGCAATCAGCGAAAGAAGAACTCCCGCCAGAGCAAAAGGCAGACTCTCCTCGCGCGTCGCCGGGCTAATCTCATCCGGATTTGTTGTAGCGCCGGCAAGGGCAGCACTTGCCGCCCTGCGCCCGCGCCCCCTTGAAGACCTAGCCACCCGGGTGCTCAAGATGCGAAATCTCCCGGAACAAATTGAAGCGGTCGTCGATCTCCTGCCGTGTCACATTCTGCAATCGCTCGGTCCCAAAGCGCTCAACGGCAAACGAGCCCATTACGCCCCCATAAAACATCGCCCTGCGAAACACCGCTGGAGTTAGCTCAGCCTGCGACGCGAGATACCCATAAAAGCCACCGGCAAACGAATCGCCCGCACCTGTAGGATCGACAACCTCAGCCAAAGGCAGTGCCGGCGCGCGAAACGGCCGCGACATCTTCACGCCCGGAAACGAGCGGTCGCTGAAAAATGCAGTCGCACCATACTCGCCATGCTTCACAACAAGCGTCTTCGGCCCCATCGCGAGCACCTTCTGTGCCGCCAGCACAAGATTCCGCTCCCCCGCAAGCATCCGCACTTCGCCATCGTTAATCAGCAGCACATCCAGGTCACGCAGCACCTTGGCCAGATTCGCCGCATGATCGGCAATCCAGTAATTCATCGTGTCGCCGCAAACCATCTTCACCTTAGGCATCTCGCTGCGCACACGAGCCTGCAGCACCGGATCGATATTCGCCAGAAAAAGAAATTCGCTGTCTTTGTACGAATCCGGAATCTTCGGCTCAAAGCTCGCGAAGACATTCAAATCAGTCCCCAGCGTCTTCGCTTCATCCATATTGCCCGAGTAAGCTCCGGTCCAATGAAAGCTAAGCCCGTCCGAGCGCTCGATTCCCGTTGTATCGATCCCTCGCTTCGTTAAAACTGCTTCGTGCTCAGCGCTGAAGTCCTTGCCCACAACCGCAATCACGCGCACCGGAGTAAAGTAACTTGCCGCAAGCGAAAAGTGAGTCGCCGCTCCACCAAGGCAATGATCCACCTTGCCTGCCGGAGTCTCAATGCTGTCAAACGCTACCGATCCTACAACGAGAATTGCCATAAACTCCTTTTCGCGAATCCAAAAATATATTTGCAACAAATACAGTTACAAAATTTCGCTGATTACAGGTACTTATCCAGCAAAACCGAAAGTTTCTTTTTCGTCTCAATCGGAATTGTCTTCCTGTCCGTGATAATGGCGTACTTAAGGGCTTCGCCGCAGCCGCATTGTCTTTCCGTTGGCATCGCAGCTACCGCAGAACGCACCACCTTGGCCGCATTCTCTGAATTCTGATGCACGACAGCAAGCACCTGGTCGATCGTGACATCCTCGTGGCCTTCCCGCCAGCAATCGTAGTCGGTCACCATCGCCATCGTGGCGTAACAAATCTCAGCCTCGCGGGCCAGCTTTGCCTCCTGCAGATTCGTCATGCCAATCACATCCGCGCCCCAGCTCCTATAAAGATTCGACTCCGCACGTGTCGAAAACTGCGGCCCTTCCATACACACATAAGTTCCCCCGCGCTTGCTCACCACGCCCACGTCATCGCAAGCCCTCTGAAACACCCCAGCCACCATCCCGCAAACCGGATCGGCAAAACCAACATGCGCGACAATTCCATCACCGAAAAAAGTGCCGATCCGCGCAAACGTACGATCGATAAACTGATCCGGAATCACAAAATCCGTCGGCTTATGCTCTTCCTTCAGCGAACCCACCGCCGAAACAGAAAGAATCCGATCCACACCGAGCATCTTCATCGCAAGAATATTGGCACGAAAGTTGATCTCGCTCGGAAGAATCCGATGCCCCCGCCCATGCCTCGCGAGAAATGCGACCTTCCGGCCCTCAAGCTCACCCAGAACAAACGCATCCGAAGGATCGCCAAAGGGGGTTGCTACCTTTTCTTCTCGTACGTTCGTAAGCCCCGGCATGGCATACAGGCCACTGCCTCCAATAATTCCGATCTCTGCCTTCTTCAAACCTCTTACTCCCTCAGCGGACGCCGTCCGTTTCTATCGTTGCCCTCTAGAAGTATATCGTTGCAGAACGCTTTCATTGACTGCGCCATAAGATGCGAGAGCACGCGAAAGCGATAAAGCAGGTTCCTGCATCGGCGTCATCGCCTGACGCACCGGCCCCTCCGGCTGAATGCTCACGATCTTCTCACGCAGCTTCCGCGCAAGAGACAAATCAAATCCCTCTGCGATAAAAACACCTGTTCCGGAAAGAGAGATCAGCACATCGCCCTCGCCGGTCGAATAGACTCGCTCAAAATTATCCTGCTCTTCCTTCTGCCGCTCCACCACGTTGGAGTACTTCCTGGGAATCTGCGCCGCATACGTATTCAGAAACGACCGGGCCGAATCACGGTTCTTCCATCGTGAGTAGTAAAGCAATCCAAGCGAAGCCGTCGACTCCTTCTCCGCCGCGGTCACAGCAGACTTACGCTGCGCCGCATAATAAACCCCGCCGTTCCACGCCGGAGCCAGCGCATCCGCCATCTCCCGCCCGCCAAACAACTCAATCAGAATCCGCACATCCAGCTCGCCCATCACGCCAATGTCATACGGAGTGTAGGCCGCGTCCAGCAGAGGATGAATATCCGGCAATCGCACAACCGGCACCGGGGCATGTGCCATGTACGCCTCGGGATGCATAATCTCAAAGCTCGAAGACGGCGGGTTAGCCAACACACCCGCAAACGCTGCCTCCCTCCCGCTCTTCACCAGAATCGCCTGCTCAAAGCCCAGCCCTTCGCTATAAGGAAAAAGCAGCGACTCCTGCAGTAGCAGTGGAGCCCGAGCCATAATCGGCGACCCGCTCGTATCCGCCACCTGATTCTTCAGTTTCTCCATGATCTCCGGCGAGTCAGCAAGTGTCTTCCCGCTGGGCTTCAGCGTGTAGTCGACAAAGACTGCCATCGCCTGGCCCTCCGCAACCGCACTCCGCGCAGTATCTGCCTCATCCACCTGCAGATGCTTGTTATCCTCCTGCACATTGCGCGAAGTCCCGTTCATGCTTATCGCAGACCACTTCGTAAGCCCAACCTTCTGATCCTGCAGCGCGTGTGTCAATTCATGCGCCAGCACGGGTTTTTGCTCATCAGGCTCAATCCAGTCCAGTAGATTCACCGTCTTTGTCTTGTTGTCGTAAAATCCGGCAATCTGTTCGGTCAAAAGAGAAAGAAGAAACGGCCCAAGATGAAAGTCGCGATCCAGCAGACCAAACTTCTTCAGCACAATCTCCGACCGTTCCATCCGCTTTCTGCCTTCATCCTCGTCAAATTTCTCCCGAAGATACTGGCTAACCTCGTCGCGAGAGATCAGCTTTCGCTTCACCGAGTGTTCAATCGGAAGCTTCGTATCGCTGCTCGCAAAGCTCAGAATCTCATCCACCGAGCGAAACAGTTCCTTCGCCTGCTCTTTCGTCATCGCCGCATGCGTGTCGGATTGCGCAGGCTTCTGACCATCTTGGGGAGGATTCGCAGCCTCACCGGCATACGCAACATAACTCGCCACCAACAACGTCGCGCCGGTAACCCACCGCGTCCAACTTCTCTCTCGCACAACCTCTGGCTGCGACATAACCCTCTCAATCGACCGCTATAATCAAGTGTACGAGAGATTTCCGCATTACCACCCATTACACGTCATGACTCCCCCTGTACAACCCGAAATTGCGGCCACAGAGTCACCGGCTTCAGCCAACCAGCTCGCCGCGCTCCTTCAACATGCTGGCCTCTCGCGCCTCCATCAGACCGGCTGGATTCGTGTCACTGGAGAAGACCGTGTTCGCTGGCTCAACGGCATGGTCACCAACTCAGTCCAGCAGTTGCAAAACAGCCAGGGAGCTTACAACTTCTTTCTGAACGCCCAGGGACGCATCCAGGGCGACGCCACTGTCTTTGCCCAACCCGAATCTCTTCTCATCGAGACCGCTACGTCGCAAATCCCCATCCTCTCGGCCTTCCTCGATCGCTTCATCATCATGGATGACGTCGAACTCGCCGATACGATGCAATCACAGTCAGGCCTCCTGGTCGCCGGCCCCAACTCATCCACGCTGCTCGCCGAAATTGGCGTGAAGATCGAGAACCTCGAACCGCTCTCCATACAAATCGTCTCGTGGAATGGCATCAACGTTACCGTAATCCACGCCTACAGTCCTCTCATCCCCAGATATGAGCTCTGGACTGACGAACAGAACGCGGACAAACTCTCCGAAGAACTCAAAGGCGCCGGTGCACTTTTCTCCGATCCTCAGGCCCTCGAGTGGTTGCGAATCCTCGAAGGAACTCCTCGCTACGGAACTGACATCCGCGACCGCGACCTGCCCCAGGAAACAGCGCAAACTCGCGCCCTGCACTTCAACAAAGGCTGTTACCTCGGCCAGGAGATCGTCGAGCGCATTCGCTCCCGCGGCAACGTGCATCGCACTTTTACCGCCTTTCAGTTGGAAAAAGATCTACCCTCGCCCGGCGTTGCTTTGGAAGCAGACGGCAAACAAGTAGGTGAACTAACCAGCGTCGCCGCCATTCCTCTGCCCACACCAAACCACGAAAACCTCCACATAGGCATGGGTTACATCCGCCGCGAAGTGCTGGATCGAAATCTCCCCATTCACTACCTTGGTGGAACCGCTACTCCAATCTCCCTTCCATTTTTCGCCGCTGCACCGTCAGCCTCGTGCGACGCATCTGAATCTGAAAGAGCCTGAAACATGCCAGAACAGAACAAACCCTTCGTCATCACCGACCGCCGCAAATTCACCATGGACGGCGAACCGCGCCCCGACGCAGATCCATCCCCGGAAAAAGAAGAGCGC
Source organism: uncultured Acidobacteriaceae bacterium (assembly GCA_963815485.1). Lineage (GTDB taxonomy): Bacteria > Acidobacteriota > Terriglobia > Terriglobales > Acidobacteriaceae > Edaphobacter. Next base: position 157,820 of record CAWFGQ010000002.1, read on the forward strand.
CCTGCCCCTCCTCCGGCGCCTGTTGCCAGCGAGCCGAAATCTGCCGCAGCACCTCCGCAACCCGATCCAGAAATGGAGTCCGAACCTGACCTCCCGCCGCCTCCAACCGCCGAGCAAAACGACCAGGCACGTCGCGCCTACGAGATGACCGCCGACCGCCTCGACACTGCCATCCGCTCCTCCAACCCTGGCATGGACCATCCGCCCGAAATGAACTTCGATCAGCTCGTCCAGTCCATCTACATGACGTCCATAATGCAGCTAGGCGGAGCCACCCGCGAAGGCCAGCAGCCCCAGGTCGATATCCTCGGCGCTCGTCAATCCATCGACATGCTCGCCATTCTCGCCGAAAAGACCAAAGGCAACCTCACCTCGGAAGAAACCAACCTGCTCGACAGCGCCCTCTTCGAGCTTCGCATGGCCTTCCTCGAAATCACCCAGGCCCTTGCCCGCTCCGCCGCAGCCAAAGCTGGCGGACCTGTGCCGGGTGCGCCCGGCCCCAATATGGGTCCGAAGATCGTCCGCTAGAGCAATTCTCCCGTTGCTGTATTGGGAGGCTTCAAATTTATGGCCGTTTTCTCTCAAGGAAACCGGTACTCCGCAAGATTTTCCACTTCACAGTAACGGGAGAATTGCGTTAAACGATGGAAGCGACCCTCACCTTTCTGGGCACCGGCACATCCATGGCCGTCCCCACTCTCGGCTGCGACTGCGCCGTCTGCACCTCTGCCGTCTCTCCAGAGGGAGACCCGCGCAACCGCCGCACGCGTCCCTCCATTCTTCTCACCTATAACGACCGCGTTGTCCTTATCGATAGTGGCCCCGACTTCCATGTCCAGGCACTTCGCGAAAACATCCGCCACATCGACGCCGTCCTCTACACTCACGGCCACGCCGATCATGTCATGGGCTTCGACGATCTTCGCCCGCTCACGTTTCGGCACAACAGCAACATGCCCATCTACGCCGACGACAAGACCGCCAGCAACATCGAGCGCATCTTCGAGTACACCTTTCGCAAAGAAGACCGCTACCCCACCAGCGCTCGCGTCCAGATTCATCGCATCGATCCTACTCCCGGCTCCGGAACCGAGCTCTTCGGCGCCTCTTTCCAGCGCATCCCCGTAACGCACGGCAATCAGGAGATCACCGGCTATCGCTTTGGCTCCGCCGCCTACCTCACCGACATGAGTGACATCCCGGAGATCAGCATCCCGCTCCTCCAGAACCTCGATCTACTCATAGTCGATGCGCTGCGCCACCATCCGCACCCCAGCCACTCGCACCTGGAAAAATCCGTTGCCGTCGTCGAGCGGCTTCAGCCAAAGCGCGCCTTTTTCACCCACATGAGCCACGAACTCGACCACGAAGCCACCAACGCCACCCTCCCGCCCCACATCCGCCTCGCCTACGACGGCCTCAAGATCAACTTCGAGATCGCCTGATGAAGACCTTCACTTCACTCTCCAAGATCCCCGCCAGTTTCGGCCCCACCGTCGCCACCATCGGCAACTTCGACGGCGTACATCGCGGCCACCAGTTAGTCATCGCCGAGGTCGTCGAAAGAGCCCGAGCGCTGAACATCAAATCCTTAGCCATCACCTTCGAGCCTCACCCGGCCCGCATACTCAGGCCTGACGCAGCCTTACCCCTCATCACCCCGCTCACCGAAAAACTCGCGCTCCTCGCCACTACTGACATCGACGCCGTAGTCATCCTTCCCTTCACCAAAGATTTCTCCCAAATGTCCGCACGCACCTTCGCCGCCGAGGTCCTGCAAAAGAGTCTCCACGTCACGGAACTGCACGAAGGAGAAAACTTCCGCTTCGGCTACCAGGCAGAAGGCGATGTCGGCAACCTCGAAAGCCTCGGCCGCGAGCTCGGCTTCAACGTCCGTGTCTACGCTCCGCGAACCATCCGCGGCCAGGCCATCTCCTCGAGCCGCATCCGTCAGCTCATCTCCGAAGGTGACGTCAGCCACGTCCGCGCTCTCCTCGGTCATCCCTTCGCCATCGCCGGCACGCCTGCCTCAGGGCGTGGCTACGGCGCGCGCTACACCGTCCCCACCATCAACCTAGCCCCGTACTCCGAGCTCCTTCCAGCCAACGGTGTCTACATCACCACAATGACCATTGGCGAGGGCGGGTCCAGCGAAACCGGCGCCCGCAGCGAAACCTTCGACGCCGTCACCAACGTCGGCAATCGTCCAACCTTCGGCGCAGACTCTTTCACGGTCGAATCCCACCTGCTCAATTTCCACCCAATCGCCCTCGACGAGCAGACCCCGCTCACTCTTACTTTCCTCAAGCGTCTCCGCGACGAAAAGCGCTGGCCAAACCCCGAAGCTCTGCGCGAACAGATCGGCCGCGACGTCGCCACCGCAAAACGCTATTTCAGTTTGTGTCGGGCGGTGGCTTCGAAACCCCGCTCCGGTCATCCCCAGCCGGCTTAGGTGTCCCGTTAGGCACCTTCCCATCATTCCCAGCCGCGGGCTTCACTAGCGGCACAGCCGCAGGCACCACCGGCTTTTCGGCAGCAGGAGCCGAAACCGCCGGCACACCTGAAGGAGCACTACCTTCAGGAGAGGCCGTATGCTTCACCGCACCGCTCTCAGGAGCATCAGGGTCAGCCTCATCCGCCTTGGTCCCAGGCTGTGCAGGTTTAGCCGCACCCGCAACACTCAAAGGCACATCCAGCGTCTTCTGTGGAGCTCCCGCGGTCGGAAAAGCCTCATCCGGCTTGCTGGCAATTGCAACCTTCATGAAGTCCATCCACATCGGCAGCGCCGCGCGAGCGCCAGTCTCCTTCGAACCCAAAGACTGTCGATCGTCATAGCCAATCCACGTCCCGCAGGTCACCGAAGGCGAAAACCCGATAAACCACGCATCCGTAAAATCGTTCGTCGTCCCCGTCTTCCCGCCCAGAGGATGCTTCAGCTGCGAAGCCGCAGCACCCGTCCCATGCTGCACCACAGCCTGTAGAAACTGCATCATCGTCCGCGCCGTCTCCACCGAAATCACCTCCGTCACCTCACCCGGAGCCTCCTCCAGCGGCAGCCCATCTGCCTGCGTAATCTTGCGAATGTAGTGCGGCTCAATCCGTATCCCGTCGTTCGGAAACACGCTGTAACCCCCAACCTGCTCGGCCAGCGTAATATCCGCCGCTCCAATCGCCACCGGCAAAAACGGCGGCAGGTTGCTCGTAATGCCAAATCGCCGCGCAGTGTCGATCACCTTGCGAATTCCATATCGGTCTGCAAGCTTCAGCGCTGGAATATTTCGTGACTCGGCAAACGCATTCACGAGTGTCAACGCGCCCTTATAGTCCGCCTCATAATTGTGCGGAGTATAAGGTCCATTCGGCGTCGGAAAACTCACAGGCCCATCCACAATAATGTCGTCAGGCTTCGCTCCATTCTCAATCGCAGTCGTATAAACATACGGCTTGAACGAAGACCCAACCTGCCGCTGAGCCTGCGTAGCCCGATTGAACTGCGACAGTGCAAAATCCCGTCCACCCACCATCGCCAGAACATCTCCGCTGGCATTGTCCAACGCCATCAGCGAAGCCTGTGCGCCCGAATCCTGTTGCAGCGAAGCATGCAGAGCCCCATCAGGCAAGCTCCCCTCAATCCGCACATAAACCAGATCGCCATTCCGCAAAAAACTATCGCCATCCGTGTTGTGGGTCCACTTCCAGTCTTCTGGAGTCAACACTGCCTGCTGTTTCACTCCGACCTTCACCACAACCTTCTTCTCGGTCACCGCCGCAACGACGCCATGAACATAGCTCCCCTTAACCAGCGGTTGCGCCCAGTCCGGATGCCGATAGCTCTCCACATCCGTTCCTTCAAGCACAATATTCGGCAGCCTTCCTCTCCACCCACGCCGCCGCTCATAAGTCGCGGTACCCTCCAGAATGGCCTTATTCGCCACGATCTGCAGATTCAGATCCAGCGTCGTATACACCCGAAGCCCAGCCCCATGCACCTGCTCCGCTCCAAACTGTTTCTCAAGCTGCCGCCGCACCTCCTCCACAAAATAAGGCGCAACACTATTCGCCGGAGCTTCCAGATTCAGCCCTAGCGGCGCAGCCTTCGCCGCATTGGCCTGATCCACAGTAATCTTGCCATCCTCCAGCATCTCGCTGATCACGAGATCCCGTCGCCGCAACGCCCGCTCCGGATACTTCAGTGGCGAATAAGCCTCAGGCCCCTTCGGCAGCGCAGCCAGCAAAGCCGCCTCCGGCAGCGTCAGGTCCTTCACATGCTTGTTGAAATAGAACTCCGAACCCGCCTCAAACCCATACGTCCCATGACCCAGATAAATCTGGTTAGCATAGAGCTCGAAGATCTGCTGCTTCGTAAATCTCCGCTCAATCTGTACCGAGAGAAAGACCTCCTGAATCTTCCTCCCATACGTCTTCTCATTGGAAAGAAAAAGATTCCGCGCCAGCTGCATCGTCAGCGTCGACGCCCCCTGCGCCCGCCCGCTCGAATGCAAATCTCTCCACGCCGCTCCCAGAGCGCGAAACAGATTCACCCCCCAGTTCCGTTCAAAGCTCTTGTCTTCAATCGAGATAATCGCCTCGCGAAGCACCGGCGGAAACTCCGCATACGAAAGCACCACGCGACGTTCGAGTGCAAAAGACCCAAACACCTTCCCATGGATATCCAGCAGCTCAGTCGTCGTATTGGGGTGATACCGCGCCAGGTCGTCCATTTGCGGCAGATCGATCGAATAAACCAACATCAATCCGCACAGCGACCCAAACACAACCGACAAGCCCAGCAGCGCAAAAAATGCCGCCCGCCGGGCAATGCGGCGGCTCGGGTAATCCGGGCCGTTTAGCGTAGCGCGGCGAAGAATCCGCCTCCACCGCGGTATCTCTTCAACTTCAGGCAACCGGTCTTCGCGGCTGAATAAGCTCTGCACGCCCTTTCACCATAGCACGGATGGCCATCGCCTCAGGCCTGCAGGCAAAACCGGGGAATTCGCCTAAGCAGCTTTATTCTTCAAAAGCGCCAACGCCTTCGAGAGTTGCTCATCCACCGTCACACTCGGCTTGGCCGGAGCAGGCTGATTCTCCGTTGTAGGAGCAGCATCTTCATCCACAGGAGCTGCCTGGTCAAAATTCGAAGCCACCAGCACTCCCGGCGTAACGCCTTCGTCCTGCAGCTTCTTCCCCGAAGGCGACTCGTACTTCGCCACCGAAAGAATCAACGCCGCGCCATCCGGCAACTCAAATGTCTTCTGCTGAGCGCCTTCGCCAAACGTCTTCTCACCAACCAGGTCGGCCCGCTTGTTATCCAGCAAAGCCGCAGCCGCCAACTCCCCCGGCCCAGCCGTTCCGCGGTTGATCAGAACCACGAGCGGAGCAGTCGTATTCACCGCCTTAAAAGCATCCGCAGTAAACGTCTGCTTCTGAACCTTCTGCCCTTCCAGAATCGCGATCGTGCCGTCCTTCAGGAAGAAATTCGCCAGCCGGGTTGCCTCTGCCATATCGCCCGCAGCTACATCACGCAGGTCCAGCAGAATCTTTTTGTTCCCGGCCTTGGGCATACCCTTCAACTTCGCTTCAACCTGCGTCACGTGGTCATGGTCCAGCACACCCGGCTTCAGATAAAGAATCGAAGCATTCTCATACACCGTCTCCTGTACCGGAGGAAGCGTCGGAGCAACCCGGGTCAGCACAATCTTGTCCGGCGCCGACTTCGGAGGCCGCACCACCGACAGCGTCACTTCAGAACCAGCCTGGCCCTCCAGCAGCAGCTGAATCATCGCCAGCGACAAATCCCGCGTATCTGCCGGACCAATCGTCTCAATCAAATCCCCGTCGCCAATATTGGCCTTGTCCGCAGGGCTTCCCGGAACCACCGAAACCACCGAAGCATACCCATACCGCTTCGAAACATTGATCCCCACCTGCGCCTTGCCGCCCTTGTCAGCCTTATATGCCTTGTAGTCTTCAGGCGTCAGATAGCTCGAGTCAGCATCCAGCGACTCCAGCAGCCCGCGCAGCGCGCCGTTTGTCACCAGAGTAATGTTCGGCTGTTCGACGTAATCGGTCTGAATGTGTCGCAATACCTCGCTGTACACATTGATCTGGCGATAGGCTCCATCCTGTGGATCCGAAGCCGCACTCACGCCGCTCGAGTTCACCCCGAGAAACACCGTCACCACCAGAACAACCGACACACCGAGCAGCAGAATCTTCGAAAGCTTGGGCATAGTTAGAGCGACTCCATCGGGGCTTACCCCGGGTACAGTATGGATTAGACGCATCCCGTACTCAAAATGATACTCTCGAACCACATTACTGCGCTGGAAGTGCCTTAACACTTTGGTGGCGGCGGGCAGAATCGAACTGCCGACCTACGGGTTATGAGTCCGTCGCTCTAACCATCTGAGCTACGCCGCCAATGTGAAAGGGGTTACGCCGGCACAAAATTCTCTTCAGATGAGAGACATCGCCACGGCACAGCCAGCTTCCATCATAACGGATTCCGAACCCATCGCAAAGCCGACCGTCCTCGGCGTTATCCCCGCACGCCTCGCCTCCACCCGACTGCCCCGTAAAGTCCTTCGCACCATCGCCGGACGCCCCATGCTCGCCTGGGTCTACGAAGCCGCAAAAGCCTGCCCCCAACTCAACGGCGTCGTCATCGCAACCGACTCGGACGAAGTAGCCGAACTCTGCCAGCGTAATCACTGGTCCTGCGAACTCACCTCACCCGACCTCCCCAGCGGCACTGACCGCGTTCACGCCATCGCCCAGCTGATCCCGGCCGATATCTACGTCAACATCCAGGGTGACGAACCTCTCCTCAAACCCGAACATCTCACCGCACTCCTCAAACCCTTCACAAAACCCCATGTCGAAGTCACCACCCTCAAAGTCCTCTGCACTCCCGAAAACATCGGCAACCCAAACGCAGTAAAAGTGGTCACGGCCGCCGACGGCCGGGCCCTGTACTTTTCGAGAGCCACAACTCCCTACAACCGGGATCCCGAACACAACCCCACACCGCAATACTGGAAGCACATAGGCCTCTACGCCTACCGCAAGACCACCCTAGACCGATTCCCCACCCTGCCCCCAAGCACCCTCGAACAAATCGAGCGCCTCGAACAACTCCGCTTCCTCGAAAACAACATCGACATTTACGTCGAACCCACCCCCTTCGACACCATAGGCGTCGACACCGAAGAAGATCTCCACCGCGTAGAAGCCCTCCTCCTCAACCGTTAGCCACAAAGCCATCCCTCTTCCTGTCAGTCCGCACTCTAAGTGATTTCGGCGGGGAGGAATCTGCTTTAGCAGTTCTGCCTCATTTAATTGAGGCTACCGAATACAATCCCATACAATCAACAACCAATCGACCCAGGAGCGCACATGAAACCCGCTCTGCCCCTCCGAATCGCCTCGATCCTCGCCCTGATCGCCGCGCTTGGCCACACGGCTCTCTTCCTCACCTACCAACCCAGCCACGGCCCAAACGAACTTTTAGTCGTCTCCGCCATGAAGACTTACATCTTCAACTTCGGCGGCTTCCAGCACAGCTACTGGCAGCTTTACTTCGGCTACGAGCTCTTCGTCACCATCTCATGCCTCGTCGAGTCCGCCATCCTCTGGCAACTTGCCACTCTCTCCACCACCCTTGCCATCCGCCCGATCATTGCCTTCCTCTTACTAGGCGAAGTCGCCACCTCCCTCCTCATGATGAAGTTCTTCTTCACCATCCCCATCGTCGTCCACACCGCCACCGCCCTCTGCCTCCTCCTGGCGTTAGTCACCCTCAAACCCAGGGCCCAAACCGCATGATGGCGCGGCCATCTTCACGGTCTTATCGTGAAGGGTCGATTGTCTTCATTCGATCAGGAAAATTAGGCTTACCTGTCACAAAGCCGGAAACCGCAGCTCCAACCCAGTCACCCCGGCGGTCACTTCGACATCCTCCAGCGACCTAACCACCCAATCCGCCGTCCGCAACTCCTCCACCGGCTCCGTCCCCAGCACCGCCATCACCCGGCACCCAGCAGCCTTCCCCGACCCCACTCCCGAAGGCGCATCCTCCACCACCACACACTCCCCCGGCAAAAACCCAAGCAGTTCCGCCCCCTTCCGGTATGGCTCCGGATCAGGCTTGCCCCGTTCCACCATCTCCCCACTGATAATCCGCTCCGGAACCGGCAGCCCCGCCGCAGTCAGCCGCGCCAGCAACAATCGTCGCGTAGCTGACGTCACAATCGCCCACCGCTCCAGCGGAAGACTCTCCAGTAGCTCTTTCACGCCAGGCAGCACCCGAAGATCCGCTACATCCGCAACCTCAAGGTCCTCAATCACCCGCAGACCCTCGTTCGCATCAATATCCGGCCTCAGCAGCCTCACAATATCGATCGCCCGCCGACCATGCGGCACCTCAAGCGTCTCGGCATTCGCAATCCCATACTGCGCCGCCCACCGTCGCCAGCTCCGCTCAGCCGACCCGATCGAGCTCACAAGCACCCCATCCATATCGAACAAAATTCCCTGCGCAGAAACCGACACAAGCCCGCTCAACCAGCGCTCCCCTGCAACACAAACCTCTGCGCCGCCGCCAGCACCCGCGCCACCGACTCCACCGAACAGCTCTCGCAATAAACCCGCAACAAAGGCTCCGTCCCCGAAGCTCTCAGCAACAACCAGGTCTCAGCGGCATTTTTCTTCGCGGCGCAATCCGGATTCTCCAGAAAAAATTTAATCCCATCCAGCGTCTCCACCCGCAACACCTTCATTCCGGCAATCTCTTTCACGCCAGCGCCGGCGCGCGCGATCGCCGCCTGTTTCACCGCCTCATCGATATGCATATCTACGCGCCCATACTGGTGCTCCCCAAACTCCTCCTGCAGCGCCGCAACAAGCTGCCCGAGAGTCTTCTTCTCATCCGCCATCATGTTCGCCAGCAGTAGTGAATTCAACAAACCATCCCGCTCCGGCAGGTGCCGGCTGATCCCCACACCACCCGACTCCTCGCCCCCAATCAGAATCTCCCGCTCCAGCATCAGGTCCACCACGTACTTGAACCCGATCCCATGCTCATGCAGCTTCCGCCCATACTTCGCCGCAATCCGGTCGATCATCTTCGTCGTGTTGAACGCACGCGTCACATCTCCCGGCCACTTCTTCCGTTCCAGCAACCACCACATCAGCAGGCTCAGAATCTTGTGCGCATCGACAACGTTCCCATGCTCATCCACTGCGCCAATCCGGTCCGCATCGCCATCCGTAATCAGTCCCGCATCGCACTTTTCTGCCACCACCTCGATCTGCGTAGCCTTGATATGCGGCAGAATCGGCTCCGGATTGATTCCCGGAAACGCCGGATTAATCTCACTCCGAATCTCCACAAAAGGAATCCCCGCCCTCGCAAAGATCCCAGCAATCACCCCACGACCAGCACCATACATGCAGTCAATCAAAAACCGACAACCCGAACCCTGGATCGTCTTCAGATCGACAAACCGCTCCAGCGCAGCAATATAATCCGGATTGAAATCCACCGATTCAATCACAGCAGGCGTTGCAGCCTTCCCAAGCGGCTTACCCAGATAGCTCTCAATCGCTGTCATGATCGAAGGCTTGCCCGACCCGCCATAGCTAGCCTTGTACTTCACGCCATTCCACTCCGCAGGATTGTGGCTCGAGGTAATCATCACGCCACCCGCAGCCTTACGCTCCCGCACAGCGAACGACAACGCCGGAGTAGGAGTAATCTCCGCGGCCATCGCCACCGGAATCCCCGCCCCACTCAAGACCTCAGCGACAACCTTCGCAAACGACCGCGACCCAAACCGCGTGTCGTACGCAATACACACACCCGCGGCGGCATCCTCATAAGCCAGAACATAATTTGCAATCGCGGCAGCAGCCACACGCACATTCGCATACGTGAAATCGTCCGCGATAATCCCGCGCCAGCCATCCGTCCCGAACTTCACCACTGTCGTCTCAGCCATACCTTCGTTTTCTTGTTTCTTGTCGTTAGATCAGGTCTTCCCGCCCCGCGCGCTTCAACTCGGCAACCACCTTGCCCACATCCTGCGACCGGTCGCGAGTCGTAATCAGCAACGCATCCTTCGTCTGCACCACCACCAAGTCACTCACCCCAACAAGCGCAATCACCTTGCCCGGAGCATGCACATAGTTTCCCGTCGAATCGATGGAGATGCAAAGCGGATCCTCTCCCTCAAATACATTCGCAACCGAAATCCTGTCCGGAAGACAGTCCGCCACATGCTCATGCAACGCGGACCACGACCCAAGATCGTTCCACTCAAAATCTCCAGGCAGGCAATAAATCTCCGCACCCGCCTCACCCTTCGCCGAACGCGGCTCCAGCACCGCATAGTCGATGCTGATGTTCTCGCACTGCGGATAAACCTCCGCAAACACCCGCTCAAACTCAGCGCTCCCATAAGCAGCCACAATCTTCTCGAGCAGCGGAGCCATCGCCGGCGAATACTCACGAATGCAATTCGCCAGCGTCCTCGCACTCCAGAGAAAAATCCCGCCATTCCACGCATAGTCGCCCGACGCCACAAACTGTTTCGCAACCGCGGTATTGGGTTTCTCGGTAAACCGTTTCACCCGCCGAACCGTCATCGGCCCCGTCGCCGCGGACAAGGTCTCCACCCTCGCACCAAGTTCGATATACCCGTAGCCCGTCTCCGCTCGCGTAGGCGGAACCCCCAGCACCACGATCTTGTCCCCGCTCGCCGCAATCGAAATGCCCTCGCGAAGAACATCCGCAAACCGCGCCACGTTCTTCACAATATGGTCCGACGGAAAAATCCCGATCACCGTATCCGGTTCCGTCTTCTCCAGCAGAAACGCCGCCAGCGCACAGGCAGGAGCTGTATTCCTCGCCACCGGCTCACTCAAAATATGTGCGCGTGGAACCTCAGGAAGCTGTTCCGCAATCACTTCATCCAGCAGATCGTTCGTGATGATCCAAACGTCCTCAGGCTCGGCCACGGGAGCCAGCCGTGCCACCGTCTGCTGAATCATTGTCCGGTCCCCATCCAGAGCCAGAACCTGTTTCGCCCGCGCCTTCCGGCTGCGAGGCCAGAACCGTGTCCCACTTCCACCCGCAAGAATTACCGGAGCAAACCTCTGCCCCGCTTGGTCGCCTTCAATCGGCATAGTTCTCCATCTCAAACGCAGGGGCCGCATCTTGATGCGGCCCCTTTCAATCCATCAGCAACTAACCCAGCGTAGCGAAGTACTCCCGCATCCGCTTCACACCTTCGTCCACAACATCATGCGAGACCGCATACGACAACCGGATATGTTCCGCGGTCCCAAACGCCTCGCCCGGCACCACAACCACATGCGCCTCACTCAGCAGCTTCGCAGCAAGATCAGTCGCTGACTTAATCCCGCCTTTGCCGATAAACCGGCTGATATTCGGATAAACATAAAACGCACCTTGCGGCACGGTGCACGTCAGCCCGGGAATCGTCTTGAAACCTGCCAGAATCTGGTCGCGCAGTTTCACATAATCCGCGCGAAACTCCCCAACGCACTCCTGCGATCCGATCAGCGCAGCAATCGAAGCCCGCTGCACCATGCTCGCCGTGTTCGAAGTGCTCTGCGACTGCAGCTTGCTCATTGCCGCAATCACTGTCTTCGGCCCCAGCGCAAATCCAGCCCTCCAACCGGTCATCGCATAAGTCTTCGACAACGACCCAAGCACAACAATGTGCTCCTTGCAGTCCGTAAACGACCCGCCGCTTACAATCTCGCCGGTAAAGTTCAAATACACATAGCACTCATCCAGCAGCACAAAAATCCCATTCTTATGCGCCAGCCGAACGATCGCCTCCAGATCCTCCGGAGCCACCACCGCCCCGGAAGGATTCGACGGCGTATTCAAAATAATCGCCTTCGTCTTCGGCGTAATCGCCGCTTCAATCATCTTCGCGGTAATCCGGAAATTCTCCGCCTCGTCGCTCTCCACCAGAACAACCTTGCCCCCGGCGTACTGGATAATGTCCTTGAACGACACCCAATAAGGCACCGGCAGAATCACCTCATCGCCGTGATCCACCAGTACCTGGATCGCATTGAACAGCGCTAGCTTTCCGCCAGTCGTAAACACGCACTCATCTGGTGAGTAGTTCGAATCGAAGTCGCAAGCATGGCGATCCACCACCGCCTTGCGCACCTCAGGAATGCCAGCAACATTCGTATAGCGAGTAAAGTTCTTCTCAATCGCCTCGATCGCAGCGTCCTTAATATGCCGCGGAGTCGAAAAATGTGGCTCACCCGCGCCAAAGTCCGCAAGGTTCACACCCTCAGATTTCAGCTTCAATGCCGCCGCCGTAATCGCCATCGTCGCCGAAACTTCAATGCGTCCGATGCGGTCCGCAAATACCTTTGTTGCCGTTGCTGTGCTCATACCTCTAGTTTGGCAGATTTAGCCAGCGAGATAAAGCCATCTTCAACCAAATCCCCGCCACACCGCACCCGCCTGAATACGAGTTAACTTCCCAAGAGTCGACCATCCGCGATTTAAGTGACGCAAAGTGCGTTTCCGTACTGATCGTTGCCATTCCTCGGATCAGGACTACGAAGAGTGGCATTGCATCGATACCATCGCCAATTGCCGCTGTAAAAAACGCTTCTCCGGTAGTGTGCAGTCGCACTCCAGTGCCGCCGAAAACGCTGCCCTTGCTTCATTCAGCCGTCCAAGTGCTGCCAGCACATGGCCTTGCGTTGCGGGAAGCAAATGATACTTCTGCAAGGCATTGTTTCCTGCAAGAGGTGTCAAAGCGGCCAGGGACGCCTCCGCGCCGTGTACCTTCATCACAACAACTGCACGATTCAGTGCCACTACCGGCGAGTCTGTCATCTCCATAAGCTGGTCATAGTGCTCAAGGATAGAGGCCCAATCGATCTCTGCTGAACTCGCAGCGCTTGCATAGGTGGCCGCAATGGCAGCCTGCACATGCCATTCGGAGATCTCGTCCCCGGCGACGGATCGGTCGAAGTACGAAAATCCAAGTGCGATCAGATCGTCATCCCACAGCTTGCGGTCCTGCTCCTCCAACAAAACGAGGTCTCCCGCTGCGTCTGTCCGTGCTGGCAGACGCGCTGCCTGTAACGCCATCAATGCCACCAGAGCATCTACGCGGGGAGCGCTCATCGAAGAGGACGCAACCAGCCGCCCCAACCGCAAAGCTTCCAGGCAGACGTCGGTACGGATAAGGTCTTCCCCTGAATGTGCCGCATAACCCCCGCTAAACATCAGGTAAATCACCTTGAGCACTGAGTTGAGTCTCTGCTCCAGCTCAGCTTTGGAAGGCATAGTCAACGTCAGATTTTGTTCGCGAATCAACCGTTTCGCTCTCACCAATCGTTGCGCGATCGTACCTGGCTCGGAGAAGAAGATGCGAGCAATCTCCTCCGTACTGAATCCGCCAACAAGCTTCAGGCTCAGCGCGACCTGCGCATCCGGAGCAAGCTCTTGATGGCAGCACATAAAGACCATGCGCAGTTCATCATCGCGCAGGCTCTGCTCTGCATCGAGATCCAATACGGGCTTGGGCCCGGTTTCAAGCGCAACAACCAGCGCGTCGGCCTTGCTTCTGAAAACAACACCCCGTCGCACCGACGAGATCGCATAGTTATGGGCGGTGCGAAAGAGCCACGCCTCAGGCTTCTCTGGAATGCCTTGGAACGGCCAGGTCTCCACCGCGCGAAGCATCGCCTCCTGGGCTGCATCTTCCGCGAGTTGAAGATGTGCCGAACCAAGCAGTCCCGCCAGCCAGGCAACAATCCGTCCGGACTCTCGGCGGAATAGATGCTCCAGCAACACGGGACCGCCTGACTCTTGCATCGAAACACTCCTAGGCGTTGTAGACCATGACCTGGCGAATCTCAATGGTGCCGAGACCGATATGAGGAATGTCGAGTGAGAGCTTGACCGCTTCGTCATAGTCGGCGGCTTCAATGGTGTAGAACCCGCCCATCACCTCTGCCGATTCGCTGAACGGACCTTCGGTCACACTCACGCCGTCACTCTTCGCCCGAATCACCCGTCCTGTATCCCGAACCAGCCCCGCGCCGGCTACGACAAAGGGTTTGTTCCGCCAGGCGAGATACTTTTCCACCTTCTTCTGCATCTGTTCCGGACTCAGCTTCTTCCAGGCTTCACCGTCATTGTGGAGCAAAAGCACATACTGTGGCATGAGAATTCTCCTATTTCCATTTGGTTAACGTACATCTGAGCCAATAACGAATACGCCAGGAAGAAATCGACAGATTTTTAGGGCAGCTTGCAGAAAAAATCCGATGAGTACCCAGAGACTTCCGAAACCCCCGGATTCGTCCTTCCAGGTCGGCATAGCGGAAGCGAGGGTTTCGTTCCATTTGATAGCCGTGTGTCATGCAGATAACCTCCGCATTTGTCCGACGAAATTCCCTACTTGACAATCCTTCCTCCCCAAAGGAGGGATACCAAAGGCCACCTGCACACAGCAACAACCCGAACTCCGAACCTAAAGTATCTACTTCGAAGACTTTGCGCACTTTTTGACGGGGGTGGGGGTTGCCCTCTAAACCCGGTTAGGTACCTTAGCCTTCAACCTCTCCACAACCAGCGGAGGCACCAGCGCCGAAACATCCCCACCTAATTGAAAAACGCCCTTGATCAGCCGCGAACTCACATACGTATACTTCTCCGCCGGCATCATGAACAGCGTCTCCAGCTCCGGATCCAGCTTCCGGTTCATCATTGCCATCTGAAATTCATACTCATAATCGCTGATCGCGCGAATCCCACGCAGCACGGCCTTCGCCCCCTGCTCTCGCGCAAAATCCACCAGCAATCCATTAAACGTCGTCACCGAAACATTCCTGAACCCACGCGTCGCCTCGAAGATCATCTCCTCGCGCTCCGGAACCGTAAACAGCGGCACCCCCTTCTCCGAATTCCGCAGAATCGCCACCACCAGCTCATCCACAATCTTCGAGCCACGCGCAATCAGGTCAAGATGACCATTCGTAAGTGGATCGAAAGTCCCCGGATAGATCGCTTTGACGGTATGCATGGCCACAAGAAGCATACCTCTTTCCCTCCAGAATCGAATAAATCTATGATTTCCTGTAGTCTTGCTGGGAATTCCCCCGTCTCTCCTAATAAGTCGCGCAAGTTTCAACCCCGGAGCATGAGCCCCATTCGACCAATGTCATCACCTGCTATCACCTCCGACAATCCCGTGACCGGCCATGCAACAGCAACGCCGCTCGATGACATGGACTCCATCGTCGCGACCTTCGAGCAGCGCATCTTCCGTTTCCACCTCGTCTCCATTCGCGACCGTGACCTCGCCCAGTCCCTCACGCAGGACACCTTCGTCCGCGCATGGGCCGCTCGCCATACCTTTCGCGGAGACTGCTCCATCGCCACCTGGCTCATGCGTATCGCACTCAACCTCATTCGCGACCACACTCGCACCGACCGCTTCCGCTTCTGGAAAAAAGTCTCCGAAACCGCGGTCGACGTATCCGACGTATCTGCTCATATCCCGCACCGCGACAGCTCTCTCGAGTCTCGCCTTATCGCCAGCGAGCAGATAACCCTCGTCTGGGAAAGCGTCGGTCAGCTCTCCGAGCGTCAGCGCAGCGTCTTCCTTCTTCGCTTCCTCGAAGAACTCGAACTCTCAGAAATCGCCGATATCACCGGCCTGCCCATCAGCACCGTTAAAACTCATCTCTACCGCGCTCTTGCCACCATCCGCGCGCGCCATAACGTCACACGCAAGGACTCCTTATGACCTCAATAACCGTCCACCTCACCCACGATCAGCTCTGCGACATAATCCTCGCTGATCAGTCTCTCACCGTCGGAAATGAATCTCAAAGCCTCGGAGCCGACTCCAGCGTCGTGCACGCCCATCTCGTTGCCTGCCCCCTCTGCGCAGCCGAACTCACCAGCCTGCGCAACGCTCTCTCCGACTTCCGCGAAGCCTCCACCTCCTTCGCCAGGCAGCAATTCGCAGAGAGCTATGTGCAACGCTCCTCCATCGCTCCGCCTCACAGCTTCCTCTCGCAGCCTCTCTATTGGGTCGCCGCAGTGGTCGTATTCGTCGCAGCTCTCTTCCCGCTCACGATGAACCGGCAACGCACACCGGCTCCCAATGCGGCAGTAACCATCTCAACCTCAACGAAGGCAACTGAGTCCGATGAGGCCCTCCTCTCCGACATCGACCAGAAGATCTCCTCCGATATCCCCTCTGCCATGGAGCCACTCGCAGATCCCACAGCCACCGCGACCTCGGTATCCACTTCAGCTCAACGGAGCAACTAATCATGCGCCCCATTCATTCGCTTGCTCTCCTCGCAGCAATCACTGCTTCACTGGCAATCGCCCAGCAGCCCGATAGCGGTTCGCCGCCGCCCGGCGGCCCCGGACAACACCCCAACCGCGCCCCCTGGGGAGACGTCGTCCGCATGGGCCCTTCCGGCATCTGGTGGCACAACCCCGATCTCATCCAGAAGCTGAACCTCACCCCCGACCAGCAAAAGCGCATGGACGATATTCTCCAGCAGAACCGCACCCAACTCACCGACCTGCGCTCAAACCTCGAAAAGCAGGAGTCCCAGATGGGTCCCATGCTCTCCGCCGATCAGCCTGACACCAACAAAATCCTCGCGCAGATCGACCACACCGCTCAGGCCCGCGCCGAGCTCGAAAAAGCGCACGCCCGCATGCTTCTCAGCATCCGTACCGTTCTCACTCCCGACCAGTGGTCCAAACTTCAGGCCGCTGAACAGGAAAATCGCAGGATGAGAATGCGCCGCGGCGACGGACCTGGTGGCCCTCGCGGCCCCGACCATGGCCCACCGCCTGGCGGCCCCGGCGGCGAAGCCTGAACGATCACACCAGGAGACTCTGAAAAATATTTGCCGGTGGCACAACGGGACGCGCCAACGAGAAACGTCTTGCTTAAGGGCACGGCTTCAGGCCTGCCGTAAGCGACCCACCAATAGAAGGGGGCTTTAGCCCCTGAGGAACGTTACTCTCCCTGGGACCGAACACTCATCGTTCCCGCTGCCTGCGTTTCAATTCATACCAATGTAACGAATGACGCATTTTTCTGTTTCGAATCCTGTCATCCCTAAGTAAGATGGGGCCGCCCCAGCACATCGGAAATCAGGAGTCGACCCTCATGCCAAGCGAAACCATCCTTCCGCCCAAATCTGCCAACCCCGCCCCTCTCGGCCTCGCAGGTTTCGGCCTCACTACAGTCGTCCTTAGTTGTGTCAACGCGGGAATCCTGGCCACCGACTCC
Source organism: uncultured Acidobacteriaceae bacterium (assembly GCA_963815485.1). Classification (GTDB taxonomy): domain Bacteria; phylum Acidobacteriota; class Terriglobia; order Terriglobales; family Acidobacteriaceae; genus Edaphobacter. The sequence goes on from CAWFGQ010000002.1 coordinate 175,159, forward strand.
GCAGCCGTCGTCGTCCCTCTTGCATTCGCGTTCGGCGGAATCGCCCAGCTCATTGCTGGCACCCTCGAATTCAAAACCGGCAACACCTTCGGCATGGTCGCCTTCACCTCCTACGGCCTCTTCTGGTGGTGGTTCGCCTTCCTCCGCTGGACCATCGGCGCCGGTTGGCTCAAAGCCCCGCCTTCTACCTCGGTAGCGGTCACTCTCTTCATGTGGGGCATCTTCACCTTCCTCCTCTGGATCGTCACCTTCCGCCTCAGCAAAGCCGTCTGGAGCATCTTCCTTCTGCTCTGGATTACCTTCTTCTTACTCGCCGCAGGCGACTTCGGCTACTTCATCGGCACGCTGAACTGCGGCCGCGTCGGAGGATACTTCGGCCTGCTCACTGGCATCGACGCAATGCTCGTCGCCTTCATCGAAATCCTCAACGCAACCGCTGGCCGAACAATCATCTCAACCGGCGACCCCCTCATCCGCAACTAAACGCAACTAAAAGAAAAAGCGCCGGCATCAATAGCCGGCGCTGAAACCCGTCTCATCACTGACAACAGAGAACTGACAACTCCCGTCACTTCTTGCCGCGAACAGCTTCCTTGGCCTGCGCAGGCCCTTCGGCCGGAATCGCCGGAACATCGCCAGAGGCAATTCCAGCAATCCCCAGCTTCTTCCGCAGCTCCGCGTCTACCCGGGCAAACACATCCTTGTTCTCTTTCAGAAACGAACGTACATTCTCACGTCCCTGGCCAATCCGCTCGCCTGCATAGCTGTACCACGCACCGCTCTTGTCCACGATGTTGTGCAGTACCGCCAGATCGAGAACGTCGCCCTCCCGCGAGATTCCCTCACCATACAGAATGTCAAACTCGGCATCGCGGAACGGAGCCGCCACCTTGTTCTTCACAATCTTTACCTTCGTACGCGAACCGACGACCGCGTCGCCATCCTTCACCGCGCCAATCCGCCGGATATCGATGCGCACCGACGAGTAAAACTTCAGCGCCTTGCCACCGGTCGTCGTCTCCGGATTCCCAAACATCACGCCGATCTTCTCGCGAATCTGGTTAATGAAAATCAAACAGGTCCGCGACTTCGAAACCGTCCCGGTCAGCTTCCGCAGCGCCTGGCTCATCAGCCGAGCCTGCAGGCCCATATGCGAATCGCCCATCTCGCCATCCAACTCAGCCTTCGGCACCAGCGCCGCCACCGAGTCCACCACCAGCACGTCGATCGCATTCGACCGCACCAGCGCCTCGACGATCTCCAGCGCTTGCTCGCCATAATCCGGTTGGCTCACTAGCAGATTATCGATATCCACCCCAAGCTTCCCCGCATAAGCCGGGTCCAGCGCATGTTCGGCGTCCACAAACGCCGCCAGCCCGCCCGCCTTCTGCGCCTCTGCAATAATTTGCAGCGTAATCGTCGTCTTACCCGACGACTCCGGCCCAAAGATCTCAATCACCCTGCCCCGAGGAACCCCACCCACTCCCAACGCCGCATCAAAAGAGATCGAACCTGTCGAAATGACCGAGATCGGCACAACATCCTTCGAGCCGAGCCGCATAATCGACCCTTTACCAAACTGCTTCTCCAGCCCGGAAAGAGCCAGCTCTATTGCTTTGCTACGGTCATCTGCCACGTTATTTCTCTCCTAAACTGGGTAAAAACGGCGATTTACACTTCATTGCGGATTCTAGCATCGAAAACCGAAAAAGCAAATAAAAAGCGAATACTGTCATCGCCTCAGCAAATCCACCGGCTCATTCACATCCTCAATCCTGAAGTACCCAGCCAGCGAGGGATGCTTCCGCGCCACCTCCCGGTACATCTCCCACGCCACCCGTCGGTAACTGAAGTGCCCCGCCACCCCCGATCGCAGTTCCGCAATATAAAGCGCCTCGGCAAAGTCCATCTTAAACATCGCCCTGCACCGCGTAGCCAGCGGCAGACAATATTTCGCCGACTCCGCCGCCTCAGGCGCCCCACAATCCCGAAGCCGCTCATAAGTCGCAAAAGCCGCCTTCATCGCATCCGCAAAAGCCCTCTCCAGCCCCGCCTCAGCCAGAGTAGGCTGCCCCGGACAAACCGGCTCCTCATACCCATGCAAATCCGTATAGCGCTGCAGCAACTGCACGCACCGCCGGTGCCGATGCATGTCCCGAAACCCGCCAATATCCATCAAAATGTCGAACCGCAGACTATGCCCTGCACTGAACGATCGCAGCAGCTCATCATGCCGCCCGCGATGCTTCGCACCCAACCCAACCAGCTCCGACCGCCGCGCCTCACTCAGATCCGCAACATGCCGCCGCAACTGCCGGTAGGAATAGTGGCAATACGGATAAAGCAGCGAAGTCGCCAGCTCCACCTCCAGCGACTCCACGTCATCGAGCAGATCCACCACCGGCGCACCCTCAATCGCTTCACCCGCCATCAACTCCGCTGCCGCAACACCCAACTCCTCCCGCGTCTGCCGCAGATAATCATTCGGCGTCGCATACTTCACCAGCGTAGGTGCCGTCTTCACAGGCCGCAGAAACGCCTCTGCCGCTCGCCCCCCGCAATCGGCATGCACCGAAGCAATCTCATCGCACAAAACCTGCGCCGCACTATGCTGCACATTCCACGCCGGTCCCGTAGCCGCCACCCGCAGCTTCTCCCCCAGCTCCCGAACCTCCGCAAACGGACTCGTCAGCAGCCGCGACACCTGCGTCTCCAGAGTCCGCGCATTCACAATCTGCCCCAGCGAGGTATTCGTCGCCAGCGGCAACAGATACCGCGCCACATCGAACGCCCGCGCCTTCAGCGTCCGGTCATAAGCCTCAACCTTCATCGACTCCGGCTGCGGAATCGCCTTCTTCAGCGCCTCAAACATTCCCGCGCCCACGTTGTCGTAAGCCGCAAACAGAGCCTCGACCGCACCAGTAAAAGTCTCCGTCTCGCTCCCCAGATCCGGCGTATACCATCCCGACCGCCGAAAGTTCTGGTACCGAGTCGACCGCTCCTGTCCATCCCACCGCTGTTCATCCACCAGCTCAATCGCAGCCAGCAGACTCAGTCTCTCAATCGCAAACGGAATGTGCGCCAGGTCCGCAATCGACCGGTGCCCATACTGAAAATAGAACGTATTCAAAAACTGCTCAGCCCGCTGCGCGCTGATCTCCGTCAGCGACTCCTTCATGCTCAGCGACGACCGCGAATACTTCGCCATCGCATAAGCCAGCACCTCAGGGTCGGCCCCGTGAATCGCATAAACATCCGTCTCGTTCGTCTTTTTCTCGTTGTCTGACATGGAAGTTCAGAATACGGTATGCCCTTGAGGAAGATTCGTCCCTACCCTCCGTATAATTTGCTTGGCATCGTTATCACGGAGGTCCATTGAGCACGCTCTCAGGTCGTATCGCATTGGTTACCGGAGCCTCGCAAGGCATAGGCCGTGCCTGCGCCCTCGAACTCGCCCGCCGCGGAGCTTCCGTCGCCCTCGCCGCCCGCAATCTCGACAAGCTCAACGAGGTCGCCAACGCCATCAACACCGCCGGAGGAAGCGCCCACACTTTCGCCCTCGACGTCGCCAGCGAAGAGTCCATCCGCGACTGCGCCAAATCCGCCCTCGCACACTTCGGAGCCGTCCACATCCTCGTCAACAACGCCGGAATCACCCGCGACATCCTCGCCATGCGCATGAAGCGCAAAGACTGGGATGACGTCCTCACCACCAATCTCACTGGAGCCTTTCTCATGACTCAGGCCATCATGTCGCAGATGGTCAAAAACCGCTGGGGACGCATCATCAACATCACCTCCGTCGTAGGCCAAACCGGTCAGGCCGGTCAGGCCAACTACGCCGCCTCCAAAGCCGGCCTCATCGGCCTCACCAAATCCCTCGCCCGCGAGCTCGCAAGCCGGACGATAACCGTGAATGCGGTCGCCCCCGGCTACATCGAAACCGCCATGACCGCCGTCCTCACCGACGACCAGAAAGCGGCCATGACCCAGCACATCCCCCTCGGCCGCGTGGGCACCGACGCCGATATCGCCCACGCCGTAGCCTTCCTCGCCTCCGAAGAAGCCGCCTACATCACCGGCCACACCCTGGACGTCAACGGCGGCATGTTCATGGCATAACCGGGCCATATTCCCCATTAGTAACTGGTCGGCTAATGCCAGATGGGGTGCGCAAAACACCTCGCCTTCAAGTAAACCTTCACCTATTCCGCCACAACCCCTTCAGGATGAACCTTCGCTGGTACAAATCCTTTCCAATCCCCAAAGTTAGCCATTGACCAACCAAAGTGGAATGTTTACTTTGTGGCTAATGGCTGACATGCAAACACTCCCCGCTGATCTTGTGACTACTCCCGGCGACTCCTCGATCTCCATCAATATTGGCACCACAATTCGCGGCTATCGCCTCCAAAAAGGCATGTCGCAGGGGGACATCGAGAAGCGAACCGGCCTCCTCCGCTGTTACCTCTCGCGCGTCGAGAACGGACACACCGTCCCCTCGCTCGAAACCCTGCAGAAGATCGCCCGGGCCCTCGACCTCCAGCTCTCCGAGTTCTTCGCCGAAGAGACCATCAGCAAGGAGATGTCCGGCCTCAACCTCGGCGAAGAAGAGATCCGCTTCCTCACTCAGGTCCAGCGCTACTCTGCCCACCTCTCCGACAGCGACCGCCGCCTTCTGCTCGCCATGGTTCGCAAATTCGCCCAGACAACCCTCACTTAAGACCACGTCTCCGGCGCGCCCTTCACGCATTGGTGACGGGCGTCACAGACCCAGATTGCAACTCGATTTCTAATACCCCCAAGTGATTCCCAGCCTACTTCGGAATCCTGAAATCGAGGTGCTGCCATGCCGCTCATCGAAGATCGCGTCTCCGTCTCGCTCAAAAAAATCCTTCTGGCCACTGATTTCTCAGAAGCCTCTGAAAAAGCCTCAGTCTATGCGATGGCCTTGGCTCACCGGTTTGGGTCGACTATCCAGATTGCACACGTCTTCGATCCCTCCGCCGTCACATCGCAGGAGGAAGCCGTCCTCGGAATCCCGGCAGCAAAGAGGCTCCCTACAGCTCAGGAGAGACTGGACAGCGTGACAAATGAATTCGCCGCTGCCGGAATTCAAGCGGAAGCAGTCCTTCGCCAGGGACATCGACCCTCTATCGACCTCCTCAACATCGCTAAAGCAGACCGAGCCGATCTGATTATTGCGGGAACACAATCAAAAACCGGACTCGCCCGCCTCATTTTGGGTTCAACTGCCGAGTCGCTGATTCGAAATGCCCCGGTTCCCGTCCTCACGATTGGTCCGCAGACAGAGCTCTCGTCCAGAGGTCCGCTGGTCTTTCGAAAAATTGTCTATGCGACCGATTTCTCGACCGAATCCGCCAAGGCATCGTTCTTCGCGCTCTCGTTCGCCCAGGACAGCGGCGCAAACCTCTACTTCTGTTACGTCCTCGGATACCAGGCCAGGAATGCCGGCACAAAGGACTTCCTCGATCAGGGATTCGAACGCGCTCTCAACAGGATGGTCCCGCAGTCGGCCTATGACTGGTGCAATCCCGAGTGTGTCGTTGAACATGGCGACGCCACCGAGGCCATCCTCGAGCTCGCGGAAGCCAAGCAAGCGGACCTTATTGTCCTGGGCGCACGAACCGCATCTTTCTGGCTGACCCACATCGCCCACGGCACTTCGCCTGATATCCTCGCGCAGGCAAAATGCCCTGTCATGACGATTTGCTGATCCTGACTTCAATGCCCATACTAAGGGTGCTACTCGCCCTTACTCAGCAGAGCTCCTCTAAGGACTAAATCGCAATGCCAGGCTCGCTCCTAACTCGCAAACCACACAACTGCCGCAACTGCGAGTTTCGTTCCCTGCGTATGTTCTGCAACCTCGATGACAGAGCTCTCGCCGACTTTGAAAAGATTGGACAGCAGCAGCTGCTTCTCAAGGGAGCTAAGCTCTTTCACGAAGACGCGCGAGGCGATGGGGTCTATGTCATCTGCACTGGACAGGTCAAACTCTTCTGTACCTCGCGTCAGGGCAAGACGCTGATCCTTAAAATCGCAGTTCCGGGCGATGTCCTCGGACTCGGCGCTGCCATGTCCGGTTCCAAATATGAGGTCACTGCGGAGACGATCGAACCGGCAGAGATCAAATACATTCGACGGCCGGAATTGCTCGCTTTCATCGAAAAACACGCCGAAGCAGGTCTTCACACCGCCAAAGCTCTCTCTGAGCAATACAAGGCTGCCTTCTTCGACGCGCGTCGCCTCGCTCTCTCCGACTCCGCCGCAGGACGCCTCGCTGGTGTTCTCCTCGAATGGGGCCGCGCCGCCTCCTGCGGAAAACCCGAAATGCGCTTCACCATGGCCCTCACTCACGAAGAACTCGCCAACATGGCAGGCATCTCGCGCGAGACAGCAACCCGAGCCTTGGGGCGATTCAAAAAAGAGAAGCTCATTCAGGTCAATGGATCCTCCATCCTGATCCTCGCCCCGGAGAAGCTGGAAGCCATCTCCGCCTGATCCCTCCCTTCATCCATCTCCTGTGATCGCCGTCACTGAATCTCTTCGCCCGCAGCGATAGATTTTCATTGTGAGGTGGTTTATGACCCATCATTCCATCAATGCGAAACGGCCCTTCCTGGCATTGCCGCCGTTCAAAAAACTTCTCTTCGCCACCGATTTTTCGGTCGCCTCCGAGTCTGCCCTCAAAGAAGCCATTCGCATTGCCCTCATCCTTCGTGCGAAACTCCTCATGCTCCATGTCTTCGAATACGGAGAGACCGTTCCCCCGCCTACCGGGACACACTTCGCCGATGTCCAGGAACTCTACCGCAAGGCCGAGATCTCCCTCGATCGGTGCCTTAAGACCGCAACAGAAGCAGGCGTCTCGGCGGAAACTGAAATAGTTGGCGGCATCTCAGCCCCGGCCATTCTTGAGGCAATTCACAACCGGAAAGTTGATCTCGCCGTCCTCGGCACAAACGGAATCCGCGGTCTCGAGCGCCTGATCTTTGGCTCAACCGCAGAAGAGGTTCTCCGTAAAGCGGACTGCCCGGTCCTCACCGTCGGACCGCGGTCCCGTCATACTCGCAGCTCGAACAACCTCCGCGGGCCTGTCGTCTTTGCCACCGACTTCCATGAAAAAACTCGCAACGCCGTTCGTTATGCCGCGTTCCTTGCCAATCAGGCAGACCTAAGCCTCCATTGCGTCCACGTCCTGCCCCGGACAATCGAGACAGACTCTGACGGTGAGATCGTTCCCCACATCCTGACTGAAGCTCTGCATCGCCTCGCAACCAAAAGCGGCTATGTCATCAACAACCCCGAATATGTCGTCGAGTTCAGCAGCGAAATCTCGACCGCGGTCGTGGACTATGCGACCCGGCACAATGCCAGCCTCATCGTTCTCGGCGTGCGCCAGGCATCCATATTCAAAGCCCACGCTCCCGCTCATATCGCCTACCGGATCATCTCAGAAGCCCCATGTCCGGTCCTCACCGCATCGTTCGCGCCAGCGGCCATGCCAGCGCTTGTCGCCGTGTCGGCCTGATCCACCCGAACGGCTACTTCCCCGCGGCCGCCTTCTGTTCCTCCACCAGCCGCATCGCCATGGCAAGATCCTGTTGCGCGTAAGGATTCTCCGGCGCAAGCTCCAGCGCCCGCCTGATATAGAAAATCGCTTTCCCGGGCTGCCCCTTCATTAGGTAAACACTCCCCAACCCGTTCCACGCATTCGTATCCTGCGGCCGCTGCTCCAGCACAGCCTCGAACATCAGCGCAGCCTCATCCAGCGCCTGCCCCGCATCCGGCCTCTTCAAATCCTGTTCGACAATCGCATAATTCTTCAGAAAAAACGCCCGCGCATTCTGCAGATCGTAGTTATTCGGCGCCAGCGGCAACACCGAATCCACTAGATCCAATCCCTGATTCGCAATCCCCAAGGCCTTCTGAGACTCTTCGGCGGTTGGCTGATGCGTCCCATAGATCGCGAGAAACTCATTCTGTAGCTGGCTGATCTGATCCACTGCTTTGTCCGGCGAAACCGCTCCCGCCGGCAAATCCACAATATTCGCCCCCGCCCGAAACTTCTTCTCCCTCTCGATACTCAGCTTGTAAGCCGTGGCCTTATCGAAACAAGTCACCGTCACCGTGCGCACCAGGCTATCCCCACTCAACAGCCCGATCGCTTTGATCTCATACGACCCATACCCCGCAAACTTCGCCGGCTCAAAGCTCCAGTGCCCATCAAACGTCGACTTGATCTTCTGCCCTGTCTGCGGAATCAAGTCACCATCCGGCAACTTGATCACCTGCACATTGAAGTCTGCATCCTTGGCTTTCGGCAGCGTCCCCGTCAGCATCCACGTCCCCTTTTCATTCAGCGGAATCTGCTGGCTCTCCGTCGGCGTCAGAATCGAAAAGAACTTCAGCGACCCCTCGTCCGTCGCCTTCTCCTTCGACGACAGATAAAACACCGCCAAAGCCGCAATCGTCAGAAAATTCAGCAGAATCAGCGCATGCACCCACATCCTCAGCCATGGCGGACAAGCCGCAAGAAACGGCAACAACTGATCCAGAAAACCAAGAAACTTCCCCGGGGAGTCCGACATTCACTCACCTCCACACACAACCTCGGCAGATCGCTTAGATCAGGGGGGCCGGGCTCTGCCAAGGGAGCAGAACGCAATTCTATCCTCTCAGCCGATTCCAGCAAGCAGAATCAACTAAGCATTAACTCGAAAAGATTTAGTGCGCGAGCTTCGTGATGAAGTACGCGATCAGCAGCAGAAGAAAACCCGCGCCCGCAAACGTCAACTTCTGCCGCTGCAGATAACGCGTCCGTCCCGACGTCATCCGAGGCAGCAACGGCACACCCAGCGCCATCCCGCTCAAAAACCCGCCAATGTGCGCATGGTTATCGATCCGCACAATGCTCGTCAGGTTCGCCCCAAATCCGATGATCAGGTTAAGCACAGCAAACTGAATGACCGATCGCCGCAGCCTATTCAACTCAAACGCCGGAATCGGTAGTTTCTTGTTCGAAAGCAGCACAATCAAAATGCCCGCTATCCCGAACACCGCTCCGGAAGCTCCGGCGCCCACCGAAATTCCATCATGCTGAAACACGTTGAATAGCAAACTCAACAGATTGCCCGCTATCCCCGTAATCAGATAAACCGCAATCAGCCCAACAGGCCCAAGCAGTGGTTCACCAAGGAGCCCGAGATTCCACAGGCACCACATATTCGTCGCAATGTGCAGCAAACCAACATGGACAAACGTAGCCGTCAGCAACCGCCACCACTGCCCCGCGAGGATCAGGTACGCGTTCGTCGCACCATAGTGAATCAGTTGTAAAGTTGTCGGATCTTTTGGCGACACGCCATGGAAAACCATCCACCCGAACACCCCAATGTTGATCGCCAGCAGCGCATATGTGCCTGGAGTCGCCAGAATATTCCAGCCACGCTCCCGCGAATTAGGCCGCGAAACCTCGCGTTGGAAGTCGGGCATCGGCGGACGAGCGCCGGATTGCGACGGTAGCACCTCGCCGTCAGATGGGGATGGGGAATTCATGAGCGTTCTTCTACGCTATCGCGGTGAGAGAGAGATGACAAATCAGAAGGGAGCAATCGAAACCACCCAGAAAGATCAAGACAAATCAATCGACAACCAGAACGTGCAATTTCCCACCAGGCGCTAGCTGCCCCTTAATCCTTCAGGCAGCAGCATCCTTGCTGAAGCGTTCCCGAAGATCAGCAGGAATCCGTTCCTGAACAAGCCCGCCAAGAAAACCCGGCAGAGGAGTAGCAACCGCGACAAGGATCCACATCATCATAGAGAAAAGCAGCCCCGCGATCGCAACCGCTTCCATCGAGATAGCAATAACGTGCGCATGGTTCAACCGCAGATGCATCGTGAAGATATGGGTAATCAGTTCGACTCGGTGGATCACCACCGCAGCCAGTAGAAACGCCGCAATCGAAAGCGTACTGACGCAAATCAGCAGAACGTCAATCGTGCGCGCAATCCGCTGCCTCCGTCGGCAGTGGCTGCACTCCGCAAAATGTTGTTCATAATCCGTCCGCATCGCAGGGGAAAGCCCCGAGATGTCGTACCGCCATCCTGAGAGAATGTCCCCTACTACCTGGTCCGTGCAGGAAGAATGTCGCGTCCTGCTATTCGCGGGAAATGCTAAAGCGGCTTTTTTCATAACCTTATAAACACCATTCTACCTTTTTTGATACTCGGAAGAAAGGAAAGGATTCATCGAATAGTAACCTGCTTTTTCCACAAACCGTAAAATCTTTCAGGGAAACCGTTTCCCTCCCCCGATTACCCGGTAACCGCTGCACTTACAGCGTAATCGACTCCAGCGGCATCTCCTGTTGCGCCAACAGGACCCGGTTACCAAGAAGGCTCGGCCTCCCGCCTAAAGCCTGCTCCGCCGACATCCGCGCCAGCTCCGGAGCATTATTCGACTCTGACAGGTGTCCCAGCACAATCCACGTTGCACCGCCGTCATAGTCCTTTTCCAGAAACTCCGCCGTCGCATGGTTCGAAAGATGCCCCACCCGCGACAGCACCCGCTGCTTCACACTCCACGGATAAGGCCCATCTCGCAGCATCTCCAGATCGTGATTCGACTCCAGCAGCAGCACATCCAACCGCCTCAACGCCGCCTTCACATTCGGAGGCATATAGCCAAGATCCGTCGCCACCGCCATCCGGATCCCCTCCGCCTCAAAGACAAACCCACAGGGATCAGCCGCATCATGCGGAATCGTGAACGGAGTAATCTCGATATCCCCAATCGAAAACCGCCTGCCGGAATGAAAATACTCGACCGCGGGAAGATAAGTCGGATCGGGCTTCTGCGCCCCGCCAGCCTGCGAATCAACACAAAGCTCATCCAGCTCAGGATCAACCGGCAACTCCGGCGCAACATCATCCGAGCGATTCGCAGCCTCAGCCGCAATACCGCCAATCACCCCAGCCTCCTCCGACAACTGCGCGGCCAACTCGCTCCCAGGCGCACTCTTCGCCACAGCCGCAGCCCGAGCCTCCTTCTCCTTCTGAACATGCTCCAGCCACTTCGCATAAGTCATCGTCGTCCGCGGAGTCACCATCCTCGTCCATGCCAGATGCGTCGGCTCCGTAAAGAACACGGGAATCTTCAGCCGCCGAGCTAACACCGAAAGCCCAGCAACATGGTCCTGATGTTCATGCGTAATCAGAATCGCATTCAGCCCCGCCGGATCCTCTCCCGCGCTGGCCATCCGCTTCAAAAGCTCTCGGCACGAAAGCCCTGCATCTACCAGCACCCGAGTCCGTGAACTGGAGATAACAGTGCTATTGCCTTTGGACCCTGAGGCGAGCACTGTCATACGCATCATCCCCCAAGAATACGCCGATTTCTTGTGAGTATCTGGTCCCGGTAACGAACTTGGTTCACCTTGGCCGGGGGTAGAAATAGACGCCCGCAATATCCAATAGCAGCACCGAGCTCCCCGCGCCACTGTCAGGCGCAAAACTCCCATCCGGTCCCACCGAGCCCTTCAGATAAAACACATCCGGCGTCTCACCCTCATCGAACACAAACAGAACCTGCACAAGATGCCGGTCGCCATCGACAGTCTCAACCTCAACCACCTTGTCGACACTCGCCTTCAGCAAGTCACGCTGTTCGTCGGTCATCGCAACTCCCGCCCTAAAGAGCCAGTCGCAGCGGCGCCAGAAAATTCACCGTCGATCGCATCACCACTTCATTGTTCTGGTTGAACGCCAGACTCCGCGTACGCACCACGCCATACTCCGGCCGTGAGTGCGACTGCCGCACCCCGACAACCTCAATCTCCGACCGAATCGAATCTCCCGGCCGCACCGGCAGCGTCCACCGCATCTCTTCCACGCCCGCGCCGATCATTCCGCCCGCGACCGTAATCGACTGCACTCGCAGCCGCATCACAATCGCCGCCGTCAGCCATCCCGAAGCTGCCAGTCCTTTGAAAAAAGAGTTCTCGCCCGCCGCCTCGTCCAGGTGAAACGGTTGAGGATCATACTTCTGTCCAAACTCCTTGATCTCCTCCGCCGTCACCTTCGCCTGGCCAACCGATTGGAACTTCTGGCCAACATAAAAATCCTCAAAATAAAGCTCCTGTGCCATTTCATCTCCTGTCTCTCGTTCGATGCAGCGGCAACCGCTCAATATTCACCACTGCACTTTTCTTACTTTGTCGGATACGTATAAAATCCGCGTCCCGACTTGCGTCCCAGCCAACCCGCATCCACCATTCTTACCAGCAACGGACAGGGATTGTACTTCGGATCGCCAAGTCCCTCCGCCAGCACTCGCATGATATCCGCACAAACATCCAGCCCAATAAAATCCGCCAGTGTCAGCGGCCCCATCGGATGCGCCATCCCCAGCACAAAAACCTGGTCCACCGCCTCCGCGGTAGCCACACCCTCCATCACCGCATACACTGCCTCATTAATCAGCGGCATCAACACCCGATTCGAAACAAACCCCGCCGCATCGTTCACCGCAACCGGTGTCTTCCCCAGCTTCACCGACATCGCATGAACCGCATCGAACGTACTCTGCGAAGTCTGCAGCCCGCGAATCACCTCGACCAGCTTCATCACCGGAACAGGATTGAAAAAGTGCATCCCAATCACCTGCTCCGGCCTCTTCGTCACTCCGGCAATCTTCGTAATCGAGATCGAACTCGTATTCGTAGCAAGAATCGCTTCTGCCCCCAGAATCCGGTCCAGATCGCGAAACACTCCAGCCTTAATCTCAAACCGCTCGGTCGCCGCTTCGATCGCCATCGAAGCCGGAGCCAACTCGTCAATCTTCGTCGTCAAAATAATCCGCGACCGCGCCGCATCCGCCTCGTCCGAAGTCAACTTCTCCTTCGCTACCTCGCGTGCAAAGTTCGTGCGAATCGTATCCAGCCCTCGATAAAGAGCCTTCTGATCCACGTCATAAAGAATCACCGAAAATCCAGCCCGCGCACACACATGCGCAATGCCGTTCCCCATCGTCCCGGCGCCCAGAACTGCAATAGTCTTTGTCTCAGCCATAAACTCGTTTCGAACGACTTCCGAGTTTAGCAGTTCAACTTCACAACCAACAAAATCGTCTTGCCTGAGAACAACTCCTCCTCTGTCTCAAGAAATCCGCCACGCAAAGTACAAAATCTTGCACCCAAGAAAACCGTTTTTGCTTAAGGGCGCGGCTTTAGCCGTGCCGTAAAATACCGCCACAAAAAGGGGCTTCAGCCCCTGAGGTACGTTTTCATTGACCGCATCAGCAGAATCTACTTCACCGGCACCAGCTCCGGCATCACAGCCACAATCAAAACCGTGATGTTGTCGCTCCCACCGTTCCGGTTCGCCGCCGTAATCAGCCCCTCACACGCAGTCGTCAGCGCAGCCTTCGTCGGAATCTTCGGAATCCCCGCAAGAACCTCCGCAATCTCCTCGTCGGTCACCTCATGCGTCAGTCCATCCGACGCCAGGAGATAAATATCGTTCGCCTGCGGACGATGGCTCTGAATCTCCGCGTCCACCGTAGCCTGCGACCCTATCGCCCGAGTAATCAAATTCCGCATCGGAGACTGCGCCGCCTGCTCCGCCGTAATCTGCCCCGCTCTCAATTGCTCCTCCACCAGCGAGTGGTCATGCGTCAACAGCTCCAGCTTGCCCTTACGCCTGCGATAACACCGGCTATCCCCCACATGCCCCAGCCAAAGCGTCGGCGGATCCGTCACCCTCGAGTTCGTATGATCGCTCGGCGTTCTCTTCTTCCCGTTTCCATTCACAATCGGAGCATGCAGCAGCCCCACCAGCGTCGTCCCCATCCCGCGCAGCTTCGCCGACTGCCGCCCCTGGTTATAAACCGCCGCATTCGCCGCCTGAATCGCCGCATTCAGCCGAACCTGCGCCTTCACTAACCCATCTTTTCGACGAGCTGCCGAAGCCTCCCGACCTCCTGAACCCACACGAACGGGAGCAAGGCTCGCAATAAACGTATCCGCTGCAAGATGACTCGCAACCTCCCCCGCCGCCGCCCCACCCATTCCATCGCAAACCACAAAAGCCCCAATCTCTGGAGCTGCCGCGCACGTATCCTCGTTTCCCTGCCGGACGCGGCCCCGGTGGGTAAGCATGGCGTAAATCAGATGATTCGCAGACATTCCGAAGCGTTTCTAAGCCCGAAGAAAACAATACACGTACCCGCAGCCATCACCAAGGGTACGTTAGTGTTAGATGGGAGGCCCCGCGTGAACCGAATCATCCACGGTGACAACCTCGCCGCCCTGCAGCAGATGCCATCTGCATCGGTCGAGCTCATCTACGTCGACCCGCCCTTCAACACCGGCAAGCATCAGACCCGCACCCGCATGAAGACCATCCGCGACGAATCAGGCGATCGTATCGGCTTCGGCGGCCGCCGTTACCGCACCGAAATCCTCGCCGACCACACCCACCACGGCTACGGCGACCAGTTCGACGACTTCCTCGGCTTCCTTCGCCCCCGGCTCATCGAAGCCCATCGTATCCTCACCCCCACCGGCTCGCTCTTCTTTCACATCGACTACCGCGAAGTCCACTACTGCAAAATCCTTCTCGACGAGATCTTCGGCCGAGACTCCTTCCAGAACGAAATCATCTGGGCCTATGACTACGGCGCGCGCGCTACCAAAAAATGGCCCGCCAAGCACGACAACATTCTCTGGTACACCAAAAGCCCCACCCGTTACACCTTCAACCTCAACGCGAGCGACCGCATCCCCTACATGGCCCCCGGCCTCGTCGGCGCAGAAAAAGCCGCACGCGGCAAAACCCCCACCGATGTCTGGTGGCACACCATCGTCTCACCCACAGGAAAAGAAAAAACCGGCTACGCCACCCAGAAACCCCTCGGCATCCTCGAGCGCATCGTCCGCGTCCACTCCAACCCCGGAGACACCGTCCTCGACTTCTTCGCCGGCAGCGGCACCACCGCCGAAGCCGCCGCAAAGCACAAGCGCAACTTCACCATGATCGACGAAAGCCCCGCCGCCATCACCGTCATGGAAAAACGTCTCAAGCCCTACCACCCCCGGAAAGAGAACACTTCCTCTTCAGAGGTATAAAAGTAGGTGCTGAAAAGCTTAAGGGCATGACTTAAGGGCACGGCTTCAGCCGTGCCCTTAAGTGTATTGCCGCAACGCGGCTTTAGCCGCTGAGGCACGTTTTCGTTTCGCGCTCAGTTTCTCAGCGCACTCTAAATCCTAACCGTTCGCCTGCTTCAAAGCGAAGTCGCCAATGAACGGGATCTTGTACCACTCACCTTTGCTAGCCTTGAGAATCGCCAGCAGCCAGAGGATGAACATACCCAGTGCGATGCAAAGGTGAACGATGGAGAACAGGAACCACATCATCGGGATGAAGTGCAGAACCATCTGGAGCACAGTCACCGCAATCCAGATCGCAATCCACATCACGCACAACCCAATCGACTGGAAGCTGTGAAACCGCACAAACGGCTTCTTGTTATACGGCTCCATCACCAGGAACAGAATCGCCGGAATAATCGTGAGGTAGGAGATCGCCGCCGCAGCAGTATCCGATAGCCCCGAACCTGCAGCCGCGACAGGCGCAACCGGTTGAACCGCATAGCCCTGCGCGGGGGGTACAGCTCCCACAGGAGCGGCTCCGGCCGCCGCCATCGGCGCACCGCAATGATTGCAAAAAGCATTTCCGGGAGCGACTTCGTTGTGGCAAACAGGACACTGCATAGCAATAACTCCTGGGTCAAAATTTTTTGGATTTACCGGGTAAAGGGTCGAATGCAGCAAAGTGCAGCTCCCCAAAACTGCCTACGGGATACTACCTCGCCTGAATTCGTTCCAAGCATACCTGAGCCCAGCTTTAGGTCAACTCGTTTTTTTCATACACCCGTAATTTTGGCGTGGGCCAGTTTGAATAACGGGGAACTTTAAGAACCAAACCTTGCGGCAATGATCCCGATAATCAATCCACCAATCGCACCGGACGCCAGGATCGGAACCATGGCTTTCGTAATAATCGCGTCGGGCAGACTCAACAGAATGCCGAGGAGCAATCCGACAATCCAGCCCGGCCAAGGGAGCTTTATGTTGCAGATTACGAATCCGAGGCCGAAGCGCGCGATGAACGCGCCTAGCAACGCGGCTCTCTTGTCTGGAAAACTGAGAGGAATCATCATAGCAGCATCCAGACCACCGAAGACCAGCCCACTAATTACGCCCAGAGCAATTTTTGACATTGCGAGCTTCTCCCCCAGAACTGTTAGGCGGAGATTCTAGCAGGTACTCTCAACAGGGAAACCAGTTCCTCGACGCACCGACATGTAATTCGCATCGTCTGCAGATTCAAATTGACCCACAGCGTAATTTTCCCACCCGCATCCCACTGCAGCAGGCAACTTAAAGCCACCCACGCCCAAACCTGGTTCGCTACCCATCCAAAGCAAGCTGCTCCCGAACCCGCGCCGCCAGCTCCACCGGAAAGATCCTCTCCGGCGGCTGCTTTGTTAAAGCCCTTTCGATCTCCTCCGCGGTCCACCACCGCATCTCCCGCATCATCGCAATCTCCTCTGCCGTCAAACCCGCCAGCCGGGGCTCATCCCGCCCACACCGCGCCCGAAACAGAAAATCCTGATTATCCTGCATCTCCCCCTGATGCCAGAACTGGTTCGCATCCCGATAAACTGGCCCTTCCACCCCCACCGCAATCCCCAATTCCTCGCGCAACTCCCGCACCGCCGCCGCCATCTCCGACTCACCCGGTTCAATTTCTCCGCCCGGCAAGACCCAGAAGACAAACTCTCCATCCGGCCGCATCGCCACAAACCGAATCAACAACACCGCACCGCTCTCGTCGAACAGCATCACCCGCGCCGTGCGCCTCTTCCTCAAATCAACACCCCAGCCGACGTCTCCCAAAGATTAAGGTGGAATCCCCCGCCACCTTCATTCCGCTTACGTATTCTCTGGAGCCACACTCTTGAACCCATAGGTCTCATACCGCGTCGTCAGCTTCCCATCCGCCACCGTCACCACGGTGAAGCCCTCCGGCGTCCCCAGCCGGGTGCCATGCCACCAGTTCCCGCACACCGCCCCACTCGTAATGTAAGGAACACCCTTCCAGATCACCGTCTCATTCACATGCGTGTGCCCCTGCAGCACGCCGATCACGTTATGCCCCTCGAACAACCCCAGCACCTGATTCGCATTCGCCACGCTCAACCCATGATGCGGCGGAGGAATCACCATCTCCGGAACATAAGCATCGAAAGCCGTCACCAGCGGAATATGCACCGACACAATCACCGGAGTCCCCGCCGAAACTCCCGCCAAATCCCCTTTCAGCCAAGCTAGCTGCACATCGTCAATCCGCCCCTCATAGGCCCGGTCCTTTGTAATCCCAATCGAGTCCAGCACCACAAAGTGATGCCCCTTATGGTCGAACGAGTAATACACCTTCCCAAACCGCTGCTCAAACAGCTTCTTCCCATACAGCGGATCATCCTCGCCCACACCGCTCGCCGGATAGATCCCGCAGACATCATGGTTCCCGACCGTGTGATAAAGCTTCAGCCCCAGATCCTGCTCAGCCTTGTCATACATATCGAACAGCGCCACCGCCCGCCTCGTAGGCACGGCAAGCGAATCAAAAACATGATCCCCGCCATTGATCGCAAAGTCGCCCTTGATCCCCCGCCCCTTCTTGAAAGCCATCGTCGTCCCCACAACACCATTCAACTCAGGCTGTACATGAGCATCCGTATAAAACAGAAAAGTAAACGGCTCTGTCTTCGGCGCCAGCGCAAACAAAGGCTTCGGCACAACCGAAACCATCCCCGCCGTTCCCAATAACCCAAGAAACTGCCTGCGATTTGTCATCTTCATCGCCTCATCATAAATCCGAACAGCATCTCAAAGCTTGGGCGTCGAATAGGAACACGCTTTGCAACTCTGAACAAAAAAACCTGATGGCGCACCTTCAGAGGCAGATCTGTCCGCTTAAGGGCACAGCTTCGCCGTGCCCTAAGTTGGGCAGATCTGTCTTGCTTAAGGGCACGGCTTCAGCCGTGCCGCAGGTTGTACTTTGAAATGCGGCTTCAGCCGCTGAGGTACGCTTTCTGTGACGGTTGAGTTCAACGGTCTGCCTCATTAATGCTGAAGGAATTTTTAGATAACTCGCTACTTCGCCTCCGCCCCCCTCGCCGCAAACTCCGCCGGAGTAGGTATCGGGCTCAACCCTCTCCCCGCAAACATCTCCGTAAACACCTGCTCCATCTCACTCTTAATCAACCCATTCGTAGCCAGCACCTCGCGGCTATCCAACGTGAACTTCCCGCCATCGAAGTGCGTCACCGTCCCCCCGGCCTCCTCCACCATCAGCACACCCGCCGAGGTATCCCACGGATTCAGATTGAACTCCCAGAATCCATCCAGCCGCCCACACGCCACATACGCCAGATCCAACCCCGCACTCCCGGCTCGCCTCACCCCGTGCGACCGCAGCGTAATCTCCTGGTAAAAATAAATATTCGGACTCCCATGACGCTTCCTGCTCGGAAACCCCGTCCCCGTCAGGGACTCCTCAAGCGTCGCAATCTTCGAAACGTGCACCTGCCGCCCATTCAGCCACGCACCCTTGCCGCGCTCCGCCGAAAACATCTCATCGCGCAGCGGATCGTAGATCACTCCAGCGACCATCTCGCCGTCTTGGTCTTCTGATAAAGAGCCGGCACCCGCCGCCAGCCCCTTCGCTCTCCGCTCCAGCCCCAGAATCACGCAGAACGCCGGAAACCCATGCGCAAAGTTCGTCGTCCCGTCCAACGGATCGACGTACCACCGATACTCGCTCTCAAGCCCACTCCGAGTTCCCTCTTCGCCATAAACTCCATGCGCAGGAAACGCCTTCTTCAACTCCGCAACAATCAACTCCTCACTCGCGCGATCAGCCTCCGTCACCAGATCCACATCGCCCTTGTACTCCGTAGCCACACCCTTGGCATAAAACTCCCGCAGCAAAGCCCCGGCCTGCCGCGCAATCCCCTCCGCCACACTCACAAACTCAAGCTTTTCCTCTGACATGCACACCTCAGCTTAAGTACACCACACCCAAATCCAAATCGGTGTCTTCGGTGAAATCGATGTTGAGCCTTGAATCCGTAATCTCCACGAAAATCCGCGGTCACACGCCGTAGTCAGTGATTATCAGCGAGCGTCCGCGTAATACCCCGACCGGTAGCGCAACTCATAACTCCCCCGCAGAGCCTCATCCGCCATCCGCACCCTGATCGTCCGGTACGAATCATCCAACCCACGCTTCGGCGCATAATACCCCAGCAGATACTGCGTCCGCAGATCATCCGACACATGCCGGAACGCCGGTTCCAGATCCTGCGGATCGACAACGTAGTAGTACTTCCCCCCCGTATCGTTCGCCATCTGGATCAGCGCATGTTCTCCGGCAACATTCCGCCCGGCGTCCGCATAGATCGGCACAATAATCAGCGCATAGATCATCGCCCCCGCCCTCTGCGCTTCTTCCAGTGCCTCCGTATACTTCGAACCCTTCACCGTGTCCCCGCCATCGGTAATCATCACGACGATCCGCCGCCGCCCATCCGCAGCCGAAGTCCCTGCAAGCGACTTCGATGCCAGGTACACCGCGTCGTAAACCGCCGTAGCCTCACCACGCTGAATATTGTTAATGCCCGCCTCGATCCGTTTCTTCTGATTCGTAAACGGCACCAGCTCCCGCACCACATCGGAGAACTCCATCAAATCGAGTTCATCCTGTTCCCGCAGCAATGCATTCACAAAATGCTTCGCCGCTTCTTTCTCCAGCCGCTCATTCGTCAGAACGCTCTCGCTCGTATCGATCGCCAGCACAATCGACAACGGAGTCGTCGTCTCCCTCTCAAAGATCCTGATCTCCTGCTCCTTCCCATCCTCAAGAATCTGAAAGTCGTCTTTCTTCAACCCCCCCACCGGCGAACCCTTCGCATCGACGACGTTCAGCGCCACATTCACCAGCCGCGTCTCAACCTTGATGTCAGGAAACCCACCCCGCGGCGGGTTCTTCTCCTGCTTGTCCTGCTTATCCTGCGCACCCTCGGTCTCCGTCGCCGGAGGCGGCGGCCGGCGCTCAATCGGAGCCTGCGCCCAAACCCCCTGCACGAACAATCCCGTTCCCAGCACCAGGCCCGCCAGTCTCATCCACGTATCTCCGGCGACGCAACAGAAATCTCCTCAGGAAACGGCTCCCCATCGGCCCACACCGCACCATCCACAAACTGCTCTTTCTTCCAGATCGGCACCGTCTTCTTCAGCGTATCGATCAGCCACCGGCACGCATCGAACGCCGCCCCACGATGCGCCGAAGCCACTACCACCAGCACACTCGTCTCGCCCACACGCAACCGTCCCAGCCGGTGCACCAGCGCAACATCCCGCACCCCAAACTTCGTCACCGCCTCGCTCGCCAGCCCGCGCATCTGCTCCAGCGCCATCTCGCGATAAGCCTCGTAGTCGAGATACAGCGTCTTCCGCCCCCGCGTATTGTCCCGCACAATTCCATCAAACACACACACTGCCCCATCCGGCCCGGACTTCATCTCCGCCTCGATCTCCCACACTGGAATCGCCTCATCCACAATCTCAACTCGCATATACCGCTTGCCTTTGTCTTTGCTGTTGCCTTTGCTGTTGTTTTTTTGCCGTTTGTTTTTTTAGTTGTCATCCTTCGCCGAAGGCGGAGGACCTGCTTCTGTCGCTGTTTTTGCTTTTGCAGTTGCCTTTGCTTCTGTCCTTGCCTCTAGGTAAGTCAAGGCTTCAGCCTTGGCCCTCTCTTCCAATCAATCTATGGGGCTTTAGCCCTTGGGTATGCTCTCTTTCCAAAATCACCCTCCACTCACCGGAGGCAGCAAAGCCACTTCATCTCCATCCGTCAACACCACATCTGCTCGCGCATACTCCTGATTCACCGCCACAGCAATCGACTCCCAGGCAAACCCGCGCAACCGCTCTCTGTAGACGTTCAAAACATCCGCAACGGTAGCCTTATCTGCAATTTCAAGCCACTCCCCACCTCCCAGCCGTTCCCGCAAGACTCCAAAATGAAGAATCCTCACACGCATCCCATTGAGCATATCCGACCGAACCCCTCAGCCGTACAAAATTGACTTCCCTCGCCAGACCCTTTACGTTCTTCTCAAGCGCGAAGGGCGCATCCAGTCCGCGGAAAGGGCAGTGCCCACCTCCAGCTTCACCTAATTTAGCGAACCTTCTTTCAGCCTGACTCATGCGGACAATCCAGGCAGCAACCGAAAGGAGCTTCTTATGCCTGAAAGACAACTGCCCACCCATCCCAACCTCGAGCAATACAAAAAACAAGCCAAAGACCTCCTCCACTCACATCAAGCAGCCCACCCCGACGCGATTCACCGCATCTGGCGCCTCCATCCCACCCTCCACAAACTCTCCCTCGAGGGAGTCGCTGCCGCCCGCTTCACTCTCGTCGACGCCCAGCTCGTTCTCGCCCGCCAGCACAGCTTCGAGAGCTGGCCCAAATTCGCCGCCTACCTCGAAACCCAGCATCTCATCCGCACTCTCGCCGATCTTCCTGACCCCGTCGCCGCCTTCATCGAAGCCGCCTGCGTCCCGCGCCACGACTCGCACGCCTCAGGCTCTCTCGAGCAAGCCCAACTCATCCTCGAACGCTATCCGCAAGTAGCCACTGCGAGTATCCACACCGCAGCCATCCTCGCCGACGAGCCCACCGTCAAAAAACTTCTCACCCAAAACCCAAAGGACGCCATCAGCACCGGTGGCCCGCACAATTGGGACGCCCTCACCCACCTCTGTTTCTCCCGCTACCTCCGCGTCGATAAAAGCCGCTCCGAAGCCTTCGTCAACACCGCCCGAACTCTCCTCGACGCCGGGGCCAGCGCCAACACCGGCTGGTACGAAACGATCGACCAACCAAATCCACGCCAGATCATAGAGTCCGTCATCTACGGAGCCGCCGGCCTCGCGCAACACCCGGGCCTCACCCAACTCCTGCTCGACCGCGGAGCCGACCCCAACGACGAAGAAACCCCGTATCACGTCCCCGAAACCTACGACAACACCGTCCTCAAGATCGTGCTCGCCAGCGGCAAGTTCAACGAGTCAAGCCTCAACACCGTCCTCCTCCGTAAAGCTGACTGGCACGACGAACACGGCATCCAGCTCGCCCTCGAACACGGCGCCAACCCAAACTTCATGACCCGCTGGGGATTCACCTCTCTCCACCAATCCCTCCGCCGCGACAACGGTCTCATCATTACCAAACTTCTGCTCGACCACGGTGCCGACCCCTTCCTCAAAAGCACACGCGAGAACAGATCCGCAATCGACATCGCCATTCATCGCGGCCGCGGCGACGTTCTCGATGAACTCGAACACCGCAACATCTTCCTCAACCTGCTTCCTGGCCCAGACCCACTCATCGCCGCCTGCGCGCAAAACAAAACCGAAACCATCCGCAGACTCATCGCCGCAGAACCCAACCTCGTTCCCAAACTCATCGCCTACGGCGGAATCCTTCTCGCCCAGTTCGCCGGCAACGCCAACACCGAAGGAGTCCGCAACCTCCTTGACCTCGGCATCCCACCCGACGCCCTCTACTTCGGCGACGGCTACTTCGACATCGCCAATAACAGCACCGCCCTCCACGTAGCCGCCTGGCGAGCCTGGCCCGAAGTCGTCAAACTCCTCATCACCCGCGGAACTCCCATCGACGCCGTCGACGGCAAGGGCCGCACCGCCCTCCAACTCGCCATCAAAGCCACAGTGGACTCCTACTGGAAATACCGCCGCACCCCCGACTCCATCCGCGCACTCCTCGAAGCCGGAGCCTCCACCAAAGACATCACACTCCCCACCGGCTACGACGAAGCCGACGCAATCCTCCGCCAGTACTCAACCGCAACCGGCTGAAGAAATCGCCGCCACCAAGCAACTAAAAATTAATCCGCACCGCCAGCTGCACACTCCGAGCATCGCCCACAGCGGTAGCCTGCCCGAAAGCAGCATTCGGCGCAGCAGGATAAACCCCAGTCCCCCAAGTCGCATTCGGAATCATGTCATTCCGATGATTCAGCGCATTGAACGCCTCGGCAATCCCCTCCACCTTCACCCGCTCCTTCACCGCAAACGTCCTGCTCAGCCGCGCATTCAGACTGAAAAAATCAAACCCAACTCCGGCGTTCCGTCCAATCACCGCCCCCGGCAGCGCCTCCGTGCAAGGATTCAACCCTCCCGTCGCCGTCAAACTGAATCCCGGAGCGCAAGGCCGTTGCGTCGTCGCCTGCTTCGTCGTCGTCCCCGTCGTCAGGTTGAACGGCAGCCGCGAGTAGTACTGCAAAATCCCTCCCAGCCTCCATCCATGCGTCAAATGGTCTCTCACATCGCGCGCCGGAGACATCGGCGAATTCACCATCCCGTTAAAAACCACGCGATGCCGCTGATCATCATCCGACCGGCTACGATCCATCCTCAGATTGAAATTATTAATCGGCGAGCTGAAGAAAAACTCCCCAACATCGTCGATCCCCTTCGACCACGTATAAGAGATCCGCATCGACCCCCACGCAACCGGCCGCTGCAGAAACGAAACCCCTAGCCCATCGTAATAAGAATCGAACTTCGAGCTATACGGTTTGATATTTCCCCGCGTAGGATCAGGCCGCGTCCCATCCACATTGATATTCGTGTTGATCGCGCTGATCAGATGCAGCCCGCGCACATGTTGATAGCTCACACCCAGTGTGCTTGACCTCAACATCTGCTGCTCCACCTCCACACTCGCCTGCTGTGAATACGGATTCTGAATTCCCCGGTCCATCGTCGTATAGTTCGGCTTCGCACCAATCGGCGGCGCGCTCGCCACTGCAGGAAACACCGGCGCCCCCGCATCCGTCGGCGAAAACGAATAGCTGAAGAACCGCGCCTGCGCCGGATCGATCGTGTTGTTCGCCGAAAGCAGCGCATTCGCCAGCGGCCTCAGCGGCACACGATCGTAAAACAATCCATAGCTAGCCCGCACCACCGTCCCCCTGTTCGCAAACGGCGACCAAGCCACTCCAATCCTCGGCGAAATATTGTTCTTATCCGTCTGCACCGTCTGCAGCCACTCCAGGTCATACCGCACACCGGCATTCACCGTAAGCGCGGGCCCCAGCTTCCACTCATCCTGCGCATAAAACCCAAGATTCGAGTTGCGCTGCTGAACCGTCGGCGTCCCAAAGTTCTGCGCATACCCCTGCGAGTTATACGTCCCTGCCAGAAACGCCGCCATCGAAGCAAAACTGTACGACCCGTGCAGCGACTGTGGATACGTAATCGTGTCGTCGTTGAAAAGAAAATCAACTCCCGTCTTAAACGTGTGCTCACCGCGCTGCATCACCACGTTGTCCACGGCCTCGCCCAGATAATTCAGTCGCGCCGTAGGCGAGTTCGTCGACCGCCCAAACACCGCCAGCCCTGAGATCGTCACCGCCGGCCCAACCAAATCATTCGGCGGAGCGCTTAGATCGTCATAGCTGAACTGCACACGTGTCTCATTAAACGTACGCGCCGATACCGAAGCCACATTGCTCGCCGCAATCGTATGGTTCGTGTCATAGACCGAAGTCCCGTTGCTCACCTCATTCAATCCGCCCACGCCACGCGCATTCGTGCTGCTCAGCTTGTAAAGGCTGTACCGCGCATTGAACTGATCGTTCTGCCCAAACCGATGGTCCCCGCGCAGAAAAAACATATCCGTATGCAGCGTAGTCGGATACAAACTCGTCGCACTCGTTCCCACAGGAAGCAACGGAGCGGCATAACCCACAGCCGCAAGCCGAGCATTAATCGCCGCAGCACTCGCCGGAGTCACCGTAATCACTCCAGCAGTATTCAACCGGCCCTCTTCAAAGTTCCCAAAGAGAAAAGTACGATCCCGCTGCACCGGCCCCGACAAACTCGCCCCATACAATCCCTGCGTCAGCGGAAGCCTGCTCCGCGATAGCGCATTATCGGCATTCAGCCTCTGATTCCGCAGAAACCCATACGCCGTCCCGTGCATCTGATTCGTCCCGCTCTTCGTAATCACATTGAAATACCCGCCCAGCGCCCGCCCGAACTCCGCCTGCCCCCCCGAAGTCACCACCTGAAACTCCCGCACCACATCCATGCTGAAGACGTTCCCCGCCACACCCGCTGCATCGTCGTTATCCGAAAGTCCATCCACCACAAAGCTGTTCGAAAAATTTCTCTGGCTGTTCACCGAAAACCCTTGCCCCACCACCTCCGAAGTCTCCGCCAGCGTCTGCGTGCTCGCCGTATTCGTCGGCGAAACCCCCGGCAGCAGCAGCGCCAGATCCAGATAGTTCCTTCCCTCATACGGAAGATTCGCCACCTCCGGCTGCAAAACCGTCTGCGCAATCTGGCTTCGGTCTTCTTCAAGCGCCGGAGCCGCACCCGTCACATCAACGGTAGCCGTCGCACGAATCGAAAGCTGCAACGTAACATCAAAGGCCGACCCAACTGTCAGCTCCACCATCCGCGAACTCTCCCCAAAACCCTTGGCCTGCGCACTGATTCGATACTCTCCCGCAGCCAGATAAGGCAGACGAAAACGCCCCTGCGCATCCGTCTCCACAAAGTGGCTCTGGTTCGTCGCCATCGAAAGCGCCGTAACCGCAGAATGCGCCACCACCGCCCCCGTAGGGTCAACCACCCGTCCCGTCACCGAAGCATGCGTCAGCGTCTCCTGCGCACGCATCGCCGAAGACGCCACAAAAATCAGCATCAACCCGACGAAACCTATCCGTCGTACGAATCCAAACACGTCATCTCCGAAGAATGCGAATCAGGCAGCTTCGAAAAGCCGCGCTGCCCTTGCCTGTAGAAACCATCCCCGGAAAACACAAAGGCAGAAGCACCCAGGCATTTCGAGGGAAAGAAATTAAAGATTTCGTAGGAACTGCTTCGAGGAAAAACTAGAGAGAGATCGCCGGAGGTCCGCGCTTCTGCCGCGACCGTCCACGTGAAACCCGCAGCTTCGACTCCGTCTGCACCACACCCGACGGATGCGCCACCAGCGCCGCATACACTGCCTGACCCGCGGGAGCCGTCAGCCTGTCGCCCGTCCTCACACTCACCGAAGCCGGGCAATAAGGACACTTCTCAACCTGAGCGCCAAACATCGGCCCATGCTGCGAAAGCGCCGCACGAGCCTCCGCACTCATCTCGCATTGGTGCTTCCCGGCGCGTCGGCAGCAAGCTGGCAAACTGGCCCCAATCGCACCCAACGCAAAAAGTGGAGACACCAGCGGCAACCCAAACACGACCAGCAGCGAGATGGCGAGAAGGCGTCGCACAGCTCCATTGAAGCACCGCCCGAACCCGCAGGCAAGCTCAGATGAACGATTCACTCCATCTCACTCGCACTGGCGCTTCTTCAACAATCTGGCTTCATTAACCGTTTTCAGCTGCTAAAAAAGCGCAAAAAACCTCCAAATGTAAAAGTTTTGCACTTTTCTGTATGTACATATGTACAGGTCTAATATATGGGATACAAAATCATTGGGCCCGAGTTCCCTAAAACTGGATATTTTCCCTGCCGGGGGCAAGATGGCCCGGTTATCGTGCGCAAATTCTGCGGCGCCGCATAACCATTGGAAAAAATTGCTTCACTTCCCGATACAAACATCGGTCATTCTTCGCAACGCAATACCAGTTCTTCGGGCCCCTCGCTGTTCAACGTTTGAGACGCCGTTGAAGATTCACTGCAAAAATCTCCACACCGCGATTAATCAGAAACGCTTTCCGAGCAACGGCCACTATATGCAAATGATGCCGTCCCTAAGCCGAGTTCCACAGGGGCCTGACCTCCCTTCAAGCCACAAGGAATAAGCAAGCAATGGAAACTCAGAAACAGATTCAGCTCCTGCGTCACCATCTTCTTGATATGTCCAAACTAACCCATCGCGCCGTCGATTACGCCATCAAAGGCTACCGTCTCGGCAGCCCCGAATTCTGCCGCTTCGTTCGTCGCAGCGACCTCCAATTCGGCGAACTTCGCCGCAGAGTCAATGCCCTCTGCCGCAAACTCCTCATGAAAGATGTCATCTCCGATCCCCGATCCCTGATGAACGAGATGGTCACCGACCCTGACATCCGATTCACCATCTCAGCACTCCTCATCTGCGACGCTCTGCACGCCATCTGCACCGCGGCCTTCGAGATCGCTCACCACACCATGATGCTTCTCGAGAGCGCGTGCAGCCCCGCCTGCGAAGCCCTCGAAAAACTCTGCCATCTTGCCAACCGCATGATGTGCCTCTCCATCGTCGCGCTCTTCAAAAATCAAACCCAGCACGCCGAAGCCGTCCTTCAGAACCATGAAGCCATCGCACGCCTCGCCGGACAGGCCACCAGCAACCTCCGCGAAGCCGCTCGTCACGCCGCCATACCCGCCGCGCTTCAACTGGCGATCACCAACAGCCTCAGCCAGATCGCTCGCCAGGCTCACACCATCGCCGAAGCCACCGTCTACTGGCTGGCAGGCCGAAGAAATGCGCTTCAACCCGGCGCCTTCCCCCGCCTCCAGCCTTCCACCAACCCTTGAACAGCGGAGAAGGCCAGCCCTCGTTTCAAGCCTTCTCCTTCGAGCCGCCTCCCCTCAGGCACCCGGAGAAATAAAATGTCTGAATCCACACTTTGCATCGTTCTCACCATCGTTATCGCCGGCATCTTCTTCGCCTGGATGCCGTTCCTCAACTTCATCTGCCCACGGTGCTCACGATTTCTCGAGCGCCTCCGTAATCAAAGGAACGCAGTCAGCGAGCGGCCTTTCCTCATCAAAGACTCGATCGGCACCCACGCCAGAACCGCGCACCGAAGCTAACCGGACGCAA
This sequence comes from uncultured Acidobacteriaceae bacterium, assembly GCA_963815485.1. Lineage (GTDB taxonomy): Bacteria > Acidobacteriota > Terriglobia > Terriglobales > Acidobacteriaceae > Edaphobacter. Next base: position 203,165 of record CAWFGQ010000002.1, read on the forward strand.
GTCAGCTTGTCCAACCGGCGGAAATCTCCGCCGGGAGTTCAAGAATGTTAGCTGTCGCAACGATCGCACCAACGCACGCTGGCATTCAAATCGGCCTGGGTTCAAAGAGCGAAGACCTCCACCGGAAACTAACAACCTTCCAAAACCCGCCAACAAGCCACTAGCACTCACTCCCGAACCATCTGTGCCGCCTGCACCAGCGAAAGATTCTCCGGAACCATGCGGATCTCTGTCCGCACAATCTCCTGGCTCTGAGCAAGACTCTTCAACAGCAGAATCCGCCCGCTCACATGCACGCTGATCCGATCCGTCTTCCAATTCGCCGAATCGAACTCCTTGCGCTCCAGACTGAAGTGTCCACCCTGATCGATACGTCCCAGCACGCCAAAACCAAACTCAACCGGATGCATGATCGTCGCCTCCAGGCCACACAGCCTGTCTTCCGGCTGCTTCACCGAGACGCTACCCTCCATCTCATGCGCCACCCGCTCCTGATAAGTCGACGGCTGAAAATCCGGATTAGGCCGAAAACGGATTCGACTGCACCCATTCACCTCGCCGTCTGCTGAAAGCACAAAGGCCTTCGGCAGCATCTGCAGCAGTCGCGTCGCCTGATCCTCATCATCTTTATGTGCACGGTTCATACTGCGAAAATCATCCGGATGCGCCACCAGACTATCGATGCGGCGACGCTCAGCCTCCGTCTCCTCGGCCGTCAACGCCCTGCCGTCAATTGCAATCAACCGGCGAAGCGGTCCATCGGTCGTCTCAACAACCTTCTCCTCCCACAACCGATTTCCGGTCCGAGTCGATCGCTCCTCTGACACATACGCAAAGTGAGCACGCTGCTGCCGCGCCCCCACCTCATTCGCCGCCATCTTCGAAATCAGGTCCGCACTCTGCGGCCATGCGCACACCGGCCCAGTCAGCGCCAACAGAACCACGCTGGACCGCAACATCGAGCAGAGCGCCTTCGTCACCCATCCATCCCGAAACGAAAAAATCATCAATCCGCTTTCATCGCGCTGCCGTCAGGACGAAACGCCAACTCATGTCGCTTGCCATCTTTCGAGATAGTAGATTCGTAACCGATAAGCTGTCCCTTGCGGGTAAGCGATTCGATCTTTCCCAGCTTGCCGCCCTGCGCCGCTTTATCAAATGCTCCAGCAACAGCAGAAGGCACTGCGGATGGTTGAACCTCTTCTTCAATCTCCAGAACCTCCCCGCTCACGCTGAAAGTTACATCCTTACTTCCGCCGGCTGTCTGAAGTTCCATCTCGTAAGTAGTTTCGCGGGCAGACACATCCTTCACACAGCCGCGAACCGTAGCTCCACCGTCGAGAAACACTTTACTCTGCTGCTGAACCGCAGAAGGCAGCGAGTTGCAAGCCACCTTATGCTCCGCAGCAAACGCACGGCCGCTGAAAGCCAACACAACCGTTAGAAAAAGCGCACGAACAAAACTAGGATTTGTCATTCCTCCACTCTGCACTCACAGCCTTAAGCATCACTGAAGATCCGAGCCTTTCCGATAGCAACCCCTCACAAGAAAATGAATGCCGCGCTGGACGTCCACACACGCACTAAAGCTACTGGCCACCGTCTCTCACTTGGGTGGCGGAGGAACCTGCGGGTGCGCCGGTTGCTCCGGAGCAGGGACAGTCTTGGTAAAGGTCTTGAGAAGGCCCTCGAGAAAAGCAAAGAAAACGTCAACCGCATAGCCAACAAGGAAAGCAATCGCCAACGGCGGAATCGAAGCTGCCTGCGTAATGTTGAAGTTATTGAAAAGACCAACAACAGCTCCACCAATAGCAGCAATCACAAATCGGGCAGTGTTAGCCGCTGATGGCGTGAACGTCCGCGAACTCATCTGATCTTCAAACGTTCGCAGCAGATAAGCGCACGTCCCTAACAGGGCGTAGAGAACAGGAAGAATGCAGGCCGCAAGTGCGCCGTAGAAAACCGAGATATCTGAAAGAATCGTCTGCGCAAAGTAGCGAACGTGCTGGAAGGTCTCGGTAATACGGTCTCGGTCCGACATTGGGTCTGGAATACCCGCCGTCAGCTCGAAATAATTCTTCCTCTGATCCCACGGAAGAATATCTTCCGAAGGAACAGTTTCGACACAAAAGACAAACCAGTCCAGCTTCCGCGCACGATAGTTGATCAGCCGCACAAGCGAGGCATACTCCTGAAGGTTGGCGATAACGTCGGCATGCGTGTCCTTCGAATTGGTTTCATTGCGAGCAACGCCAGCGGCATTGGCTCCAGCAGAAGATCCGTTCGCAGATTGATTCGAAGCTGACGGTTTCGCGGAGTTGTTGGCCGGCAGAGAAGCATCGGGTGGTTCCCCCGCGACTTGCGTCTTCGCAGTCCCGCAGGGAAGCGGCCACCACCGAGTTGCGGCGCGCGGTGGCATCGGTGACGGCTCAGCGAAAGCAGCGTTCGCCCCGAGGTCCGCTCGTAGCGTCAGGGCCAGTGCGTTGGCCCGGGTAATGTCATTCGTGATCGAGGTCGAGAGAGCGGAAGTAATGAACGTACACAGAGACGCAGGAACGATGATCAATGCCAGCACGATTGCCGCAAAAAAGTAAGTACGGATCGTCGGCCGCGTATCGTCGTGGTAGGCCCTCAGACTCTCTGCGGTCACCGGCTTCAGCCGAGCCGCAAGCTTCGTCTGCGCGGCAAGCAGATTCGCAACGATCTCCTCAGTCCACCCCCCCGTGCAGGCAGTTCGGCCACGCAGAATTGCCTCACGAATCGCAGGATCGACATCGATGCCGACCTCGGCTGCGTATTGAAGAAGGCGCTCCGACTTCTCGACTGTTGTAGCGAAATACGCAGGTGGTTTGGGGCTGTGTGGATCGGCCGGTTGGTCCGGATGTGCCATAGCAGGCGCTCTCCTTGAAAACTGGTGCAGAATGGGCCCATTGAGACGCCAAGAATACCCTACTGCTGCTCCGCAGTCGAACGGAGATCGGTCCAACTCACTCGCATCGCGCTACAAAAACAAACTGGCCTCGCCCGGATACCAGACCCTCTCACCATCGGTCCGCGCAAACTCCGTCATCTTCCGCGCTCGTCGCGAACTCTTACCATCCGCCTCGACAAAAATATCCTCGACGATCCCACCACGGGCCAGCACCGCATCTCCAATCAGCGACCGGTGACATCGCCACGGCACCGCCTCCGCGCACATCACCACCGCCGAATCGAAATCAGCCAGCGCCATCAGCCACCCAATCTCATTCGCAAAGTGATCCGTCTGCATATAGTCCGCATACCCGCGAAAGCTTTCGTTCCTCCACCCCGTATTCACGCTATCCGTAAGCGGCTCGCGCCGCCCACCCAACCCCTCGCGCCAGATCGGCCGAATCCCCGCCTCACGCAAAGAAGAAAACAACCGCTCCTGGCTGAACTGAGGATGCCGCCGCGACCCCGGAAACCGTCGCACATCCACCAACGTCGTGACGCCATTCTCCCGCAACGCCCGCAAAAACGACTCCAGCGTCAGCGTCGAGTGCCCAATCGTCATCATCCCAAAACCTCACCAAAAATAAACTTCAAAACCGAGGAAAATCTTCAGCCCCGCAAAACATGCACATAAGCACCACGTTACGACCACAAAAATGCACTTAACCACCATGCAAAAGCCACGTTTTTACCCTGTGGAAATCGCAAAATCCCCCGCAAAAACGCCCTCGCCACCACGAATAAAAAAACAAGCGGCCCAGCCGAAGCCAGACCGCCATTCCTTCTTGATTCGCCCTCCGCGAAGATCCGCGGTCGGCACTTACACGGTAGCGTGAAGAACCTCTTCCCGCACCTCTTCATCCATCACCTTCTCACGAGGCGTTGCAGGCAGCGTAACCGCCAGCACATCCTCGATCCGGCTGGCGTAATGAATCCTCACACCCTCCGTCTGATCCGGCGTTAAGTCCTCATCCACCTGCTGTTTGCAGTCCGTCGGCAGAACCACATCCCGCACGCCGGCCCGCTTCGCCGCAAGGAACTTCTCCTTGACTCCGCCAACCGGCAGCACATTTCCGCTTAGCGTAATCTCGCCCGTCATCGCCGTCAGCGGATGCACCGGAGTATTCGTCAACAAACTCACCAGCGCAGTCGCCATCGTCACGCCCGCCGAAGGACCATCCTTCGGAATCGCCCCCGCAGGCACATGAATATGCAGGTCCGACTCCTTCAAAAAGTCCTCGTCAATCCCTAACGACGCTGCATTCGAGCGAACCCAGGTCAACGCGGCCTGCATGCTCTCCTTCATCACATCGCCGATCTGCCCCGTGATCGTGAAGCCGCCCTTACCCTTCATCCTGTTAGCTTCGATGAACAGCACATCGCCGCCTGCTGGAGTCCAGGCAAGTCCAACCGCAACGCCCGCGCGCTTCGTCCGCTCTGCGATCTCCGTATCCACGCGCACTTTGATCCCGCCAAGAAACTCGTGCACAATCTCAGGAGTAATCACAATCTTCTCAGTCGCACCCTCGGCCATCTTGCGTGCAACCTTCCTGCACACAGTACCGATCTGCTGCTCAAGCTTGCGCACGCCAGCCTCACGCGTGTAGTGCCGCGCAATCAGGTGTACGCTCTCCTTCGGAAACTCGATCTGTTCCGTAGTAATTCCGTTCTCTTTGATCTGCCGCGGAATAAGGTATTTGATGGCGATATTTACCTTCTCCTCTTCCGTGTAACCGGTCAGCTCAATGATCTCCATACGATCGAGCAGCGGCCCCGGAATCGTATCCAGCTGGTTCGCAGTGCAGATAAACAGCACCTTGCTCAGATCAAACGGCTGATCCAGATAGTTATCCCGGAACGTATTGTTCTGCTCAGGATCAAGTGTTTCAAGCAGCGCACTCGCCGGATCGCCGCGAAAATCCCGCCCCAGCTTATCGATCTCATCCAGCATGAACACCGGGTCCTTCACCTCAACCCTCTTCAGGTGTTGAATGATCTGCCCCGGCAGCGCGCCGATATACGTGCGCCGATGCCCACGAATCTCCGCCTCATCATGCATACCGCCCAGCGAAATCCTTGAGAACTTCCGGCCCAGGGCTTTGGCAATCGACCGCCCAAGCGAAGTCTTACCCACGCCCGGAGGCCCAACGAAGCAAAGAATCGGGCCCTTCATATCCGGTTTCAAACGTCGCACAGAAAGATAGTCCAGAATGCGATCCTTCACCTTCTTCAGCCCATAGTGATCCTCATCGAGAATCCCCTTGGCCTTCAGAATGTCGACCTCACCCGAAGAAGTCTTGCCCCACGGAAGAACAGCGAGCCACTCCACATAGTTCCGAGTCAGCGAGTAGTCCGCCGCCGCAGGATTCATCCGGCTCAAACGCCCGAGCTCCTTCAACGCATCCTTCTTAACTTCCTCCGACATCCCGGCGGTCTCAATCTTCTCCTTCAACTCTGCGATGTCCTTCTGCGTGTCGTCCTGATCCCCCAGCTCTTTCTGAATCGCCTTCAATTGCTCGCGCAGATAGTAGTCACGCTGCGAAGACTGCACCGAATCCTGCACCTCGGTCTGGATCTTGTTGCGCAACTGCTGCACCTCAAGCTCCTTCGCGAGGTGCTTATTGATCCGTTCCAGTCGTGCCGAAACCTTCGGGGTCTCCAGCAGTTCCTGCTTGTCCGTCGTGGTCAGAAAAGGCAAAGACGAAGCGATAAAGTCCGCCAGCCTGCCCGCCTCATCGATATTGATCGCAATTGTCTGCAGATCATCGCTCAGCGTCGGAGACGAGGTCACAATCTGCTGGAACTGACTCACCACATTCCGCTGCAGCGCCTCCGCCTCAGGCGATGGCGTCGGCTCAACATCAGGAATCGGTTCATACTCGGCCGTCATAAACGGGGTCAGTTGCGCAAACTCGCCCAGGTGCACCCGCTCATTGCCCTCGGTAAACACAAAGAGGCTCTGGTTCGGCATCTTCACGACCTTATGTACGGTCGCGAGCGTGCCCACGCCAAACAGATCCGCCGACTGCGGCGAATCCTGTCGCGCATCCCGCTGCGCCACCACCAGAATCGACTTCTCCTCGCCCAGCGACTGAATCAACTGGATCGAGCTCTCCCGTCCCACCGTCAACGGCAATACCGCATGCGGGAAAAGAACGGTATCCCGCACAGGCAACACCGGAGCAGGCCGTCTTCCTGTCTTCTCACCAGACTCTTCCCCGCCTTTGGCGGCTGTTGGCTGAATTACGCTTACGAAATCACTTGGCATTGAGTGTACCTCTATCAGATTATCCACTATTGGATGCAGCAAGTCTCGCCGGGGTCGCAAATCCATGATTCCTCTCCTCTGAACTGCCACCCGCCACTAACTAATCGGCCATAAACCCTTTTTCTTCAATCGATAACCCAATCCTGACCCACAGGAACGCTCACTTCAAAATTCTGAAAATAAGCCTTTGGCATGGCCATTTGCAGGAATACACTACCTTCGACATGAAGCGACCCATTGGACTCATTCTGTCTGCGATCGTGTCAGCCTCTCGGCTCTTTTTCTTCTTTTGATGACAGCCCTGATGGCCGTGGCCGGAATTTTCTCTGGACGCCAGCCCGCAATCCGGCCGGAGCCCCGCTTCCTCGTCTATTTCATGCTCGCCATCAGCCTCTTTTATGCTGCTCTGGCCGTCTGGGCGATCTTGACTGTAATCGGAATCCTACGCCTCCGCGCGTGGGCTCGCTACTCCATCCTCATCATCGGTGGCGGCCTTGTAGTCTTAGGGTTGCTCGCCGCCCTGTTCACGCTGGCTGGGCGCACAATGTTCCCTGCCACCCCAACTAAACCGCCCGTCGATCCTCACATCATGACAGTCATCTTTCTGGTCATCGGAGCCTTCTATCTTCTCATCGCCGCGATCGGCATCTGGTGGCTCGTCTACTTCAATCGGCGCCTCATCCGCGAGCTCTTCTCGAACCCAAATCTGCAACTCCAATCCTCGAGCCCGGCCGACCGTTTCAGCCGCACACCCACGGCCATCAAGGTCATCGGCGGTTTCCTCCTCTTCTCCTCCGTCTGCTGCCTATTAGGCGCGCTCCTGCCCTTCCGCGCTTTCTTCCTGGGCTTTATCGTTCCGGTCAAGATAAGCCACATTCTTTACCTCGTCTTCGCCGTCGTCACTGCCTTCGCCGGATACGACCTCCTGCGTCTCAAGGAATATGCCCGCCTGCTAACCATTGGCTTCCTGATCTTGGGTTGCTGCAACCTCATCATGGCTGTATTGCCATGGTATCGAGCATGCCTCCATGTCTATATGACAGCGCTGACGGCACAATTGACATCCCACATACCAGCAGTGCCGGGCCAACCCCACGTCGATTGGACCTATAGCAGCGCCCTCTATCTCATCTGCCTCATCTGGGGAGTGGTTGTGTACGGAGTCATCTTCTGGTTTCTCCACCGTCACCGAGCCGTCTTCAAGACAATGCCCCAATCACTGCTCGAACCCTAAGCCGCTTTGTACCGCCCAAGCACCTTCACCATCCGGCAGTGCTCCCGCAGCGCCGCAAGAGCAGCATCCGCTCTCTCCGCCGAATCGAACCGTACATCCACATAAAACACATACTCCCACGGACTCCCCGGCACCGGCCGCGACTCAATCTTCGTCAGATTCACCCCCGCATCCGCCAGTCGCTGCAGCGCAGCCACCAGCGTTCCCGGCCGATGTTCAATCGCAAACGCCAGGCTCATCTTATCCGCGCCTAACTCATTCCTCGTAACCGGCGCATCGTCCCGCCGCAACAGATGAAAGCGCGTGTAATTCTCCGCATGGTCCTCCAACCCGGCCACCAGCACCTCCCCACCATAAACCTTCGCCGCAAGCTCCGGTGCAATTCCAGCCGAATCCTTGAGACCCGCAGCCATCACATGTTTCACGCTTCCCGCCGTATCGTAAAAAGGAACGATCTCAACCTCAGGATGCGCCGCCAGAAATCTCCTGCACTGCGACAACGCCACAGGATGAGACATTACCTTCCGCACATCCCCGATCTTCACCCCTGGCATCGCAATCACGTTGTGCCGAATCCGCAGCAGACTCTCGCCATCAATTCGCACCGGCAACTCCAGCAGCAAGTCATAGTGCTCAGCCACTGACCCATGCAGACTGTTCTCAATCGGCAGTACTGCGCAGTCCACATCACCCGCAACCACCTTCGCCAGCACCTGCGCAGAAACCGTACACGCGATGATCTCCAGCCCAACTTGGTTGCCTAGCATTTCAACCGTCGCCATATGACTGTTCGAGCCTAACTCGCCTTGAATCGCAACCTTCACGTCGAATCCTCAATTCCCTGGAGACAAGACTCCAATTTTAACTTCGTTGGCAACCTGTTTCGCGTGCATCGCACCTTACCACAGGTAGCGGCCATACTGCTCCACCGAGGCGAGCCGACATTCACCGCCGGTTTTCGTCTGGAGAACGAATAGGAGAACACAAATGCTCTGGACAATCACAATCATACTTTTCCTCCTCTGGGTCGTCGGCCTTGTCAGCAGCTACACCCTGGGTGGGTGGATTCACATTCTGCTGGTTCTCGCCATCATCGTGCTCATCTTCAACCTCCTCTCCGGCAGACGAGTTGTCTGACGAGCACTTCCATTCACAACCAGCCCTCCCCGGGAACACGTAACTGAAGGAGTATCAAATGAACACCGAAAAGATCCAAGGGAAATACGATCAGGTAGCAGGCAAAATCAAACAGGGTGTTGGCGAAGCAATTGGCAACCAGAAGTTAGCCAATGCCGGCGCAGCCGAGCAGATCAAAGGCGTAGCGAAAGAGACGTGGGGCAACGCCAAAGACACAGCAGCCGTTGTCCACGACGACAATCAGACCAAGGCACACGTGAGAGCCGAGGAGACGGCCCACAACCTCCGCGAGCACATCACGACCACCGCTCAAAATATCAAACATTCAGTCAACGAAAAGCTCGACGACATCAAGCGCGAGCACCGTGGCTGAGAGCAACAGAGAGATGCCCTCCCCCAGCCCGTCGGCAACGACGGGCTTTTTTATCGCCTCAAAAGAACATCCGCCGCAACAAATCCAAAAAACACCACCGAAATCACGCCGTTCAATGTAAAGAACGCCGCGTTCATCCGGCGCAGGTCCTTGGGCGAAACAATCGAGTGCTCATACAGCAGCAGAATGGCCACCACCCCCACTCCGAGCATCGCCACCTTCCCCAACCCAAACAACGCCACCAGCCAGCAGAGCAGCGCCAGCATCCCCAAATGCATCACCCGCGCAATCCAGAACGCCGCCGTCAACCCAAATGCCTGCGGCACACTGTTCAAACCAACCTTGCGATCATGCTCAAAATCCTGGCACGCATACAACACGTCAAACCCGCCAACCCAAAGCAGCACCGCACCGGTCAGCACCACAATCCGCCAGTCCAGCGATCCACGTACCGCAATCCACGCGGCCGAAGGTGCAATCCCCAACGCCAACCCAAGCACCAGGTGCGACCACCGCGTCAGCCGCTTCATATAGCTGTAGAGCAGTACCACTGCCAGCGCCAACGGTGCCAGTTCCAGCGTCAACCGATTCAGCATCGCCGCGCCGAGCATAAACACGGCCACCGACACGACCACAAATCCCGCAACAAATCCGCTGCTCAGCGTTCCCGCAGGCAAAGCCCGCATCGCCGTCCGCGGATTCTCTGCATCCAGCTTCGCATCCGCCAGCCGATTAAACGCCATCGCCGCCGACCGTGCCGACACCATGCAAACCACAATCCACCCAAGCACCCGCAGCGAAGGCCATCCACCCGCAGCCAGCACCGCTCCTGTCAACGCAAATGGCAGCGCAAACACAGAGTGCTCCCACTTGATCATCTCAAGCGTGACTGCTGTACTCTTCCAAAACGATTCCATCTCTCCATCGTAAAAGAATTACGTCGCGCCAGCGTCGCCAGCGCGACCTGTTGGCTGCAAACCCACTACTTTTCCTGCTTCTCCGGCTGCGCGGTGGCTACCTGCAGATTATTTGTCACCTTGAAGACCCCCGGAACCCCATTCGCCCGGATATTCGCCGTATCCTTATCTGCCTGCGAATCCACCACCCCCGACAGGGTCACATTCCCGTTCACAACCGTAATCCGGATCGGCTTCGCCGGATCGATTGCATATTTATTCAGCGACGGAAAACCATAAATCGCCCGCGCCTCCGCCAATCGAATCCGGTCATCCATGGGCGACACCGGGTCGACCTCGATATTGTTGATCACATCCTTCACTCCGGGATAATTCTCTACCAGGCTGATCGCCGAGTCCTTGTCCGCTGGCCCATATGCTGTTCCACCCAGCGTCACGGTACCGTTTTTGACACCGATCGTAAACGCATTGAAGGCGTTTGTGCTGTAACCGATGCGATCATAGGCCAGCTTCTCGGCCAGTTTATCTCGCAAAGTCACATCTTCGACCATCGGCCCCGCAACCTGAATCTCATTCTCGACGCCCTTCACATTTCTGCGATGATGCGCCTTGCTGTCCGCATCCGCCTTCGCGCTGTACAAATCAACCGTCCCCGTCAGCGTCACCACGCCATTCTGAACCGAAGCCTTCACATCTTTGAAACGCTTGTTATCCAACGCCTTCGTCACCTCTGCCTGGATCTCCGCATCGTTCGGTTCCTGCGCCACTGCCTTGGCAGTCACTGTAACCAGAAACAGGCTCATCAGGCCAAGTGAAACAGCGCGCCTCACGTCGCATTTCAAGTTCATCCGTACTCTCCTTAATCTCTGGTTCGGGGGTCCGGTGTCACCATCTATTAGACGTAAGATGCAATTTCAAAGCCTCATAGCTACCTATCGGTATCGCCTTCGCAGCTTATACACAACGCTGAACACGCCGGATTCGTCACGTGTCACCACAATCGAGTTATCGTGATTCAAGTCATACTGCACCTGAATCAGCTGCTGCGCTGAGGTATTCACGTTCGTCGCAAACGTAGCCGTAATCTGCCGCGAAAGTTGCTGCTGTATCGTGATTCGCGCTGAAGACTGTCCCAGCGTTCCCACAAACGCCGGATCGATCTTCACACTTCCTACTCCAAACAACTTCTCCACACGATTGCTCACCGTCGCATTCAAGGCGCCGCCCAGCAACGCACTCGTCGTCGGATCGGTCCCTTGCTGCACTTGTCGTTCCTGGTAGAGCTGCGCCTCCTCCTGCGTCCGGCCCAGCGCCAACAGCGCAAATACGTCGCTCTCGCTCAACGGTGGCTCCGATCGGTAGGTCGGCTTCAGATTTGTCGAGGTTCCATGCAACCCCACCGTAATGTCATAGTTCTCCACTTGCGCCGTCGCATCGAGATCGATAATCGGATCGATTCGTACCGGATTCGTAAAGTAAATCTCTCCACGCTGCAGCTGATACTTCTGCCCCGCAAATGTCGCGCTCCCGTCATTGATCTCAATTCGACCCAGCACCGAAGGCACCGACGCAGTCCCGCGAACCGTCAAATCCACCGTCCCCGCCAGCTTCGCATACGAGTTCTGAAAATCAAGTTGCGGCGCGCTCGTCACCCGCACATCCAACCGAATCTTATTTGCCGGCGAATTCGGATCAGGCGGAGCACTCACTCCTCCCGGCGTCCCAAACGCCGCAAAATCCACGTCCTGACCAATCCCAAACCGAGTCATCAAAATCGTGCCACTCAACACCGAACTCTCCGGCCCGCCCTGCAGTTTCAGGTTTGCGTTCGCCGTCGCGCTCAAACCATACAATCGAACCCGCACCGCATCGCCCGTCGCCGAGAGATCCGCATAAATGCCGTTCTTATAGCGAATGGACCCGCCAATCTTCAGTGTCCCTCCACCGGTCGTAGCCGTCAGGCTCTGAACATCCAACCGGTCGTCATTGAACACCAGCGTCCCGGTCATATTGCTCAACCCATTCGGCACGCCATCGATCGCGATATTCACTTTGTCGAACTGCACCTTGCCGGTCAGCTCCGGCTTCGTCACGCGTCCACCCGCAGCAACCGTAAACTCCACCTTCCCGTTCGTAATCAGGTCTGGATCAAACGAGTGAAGCAACGTCATGCTCACGTTGCCGGTAGCCTGCACATCCAACTTCCCGCCCTTCGGATCGCCCGAGCCAAAAACCTGCGCCGTACCGCTCGCGCGCATATCCGTATCCGGCCCTATGATATGAACCTGCTCCAGCGTAGCCACACCATCGCGCAAACCGATACGCAGGGGCTCAGCAGCCTTCAACTCAATCCCCTGCAGCTTCACATCCGCCTGGCTGAACTGCGCCTCGCCACTCAATTCCTTCGGTCTCTTCAACGGTCCACTCACCGTCGCCATCCCATCAATCTGCGACTCCGCCTTCATCCCCGCCGGCCCAAACATCGCAATCGGTTTACCGATATCAAGTCCCGCAACAATCAGCTTCGCCTGTAGCGAATAATCCCCCGTCAAACCCGCCTGTCCCGTCGCATCTACCTTCGCCCCCACCAGCGTCGAGTTCGCCGTAAAGAACACAGTCGACGCATTGCTATGCGCTTCAACAACCGCCTCGCCGACTCCCTGTCCCTGATAAGTAGCCTTCGCAATCTTCAGATTCGCCTTCAACCCCGGCTCCGTCAGTGTCCCATTCGCATCTGCGACGATACTCACCACGCCGTCGAGGTCGGTATTCGCCCGCTGCACCGCCACAAACTTCGACAGCAGAATGTCATGTCCTTCAATATGTGCCCGCAAATGCTCGCTCCCCCAGTCATAACCGCCGTTGCCCGCAATCTGCATTCCATGTGCCTTCACCACAATGTTGTTCGCCTGAATCTCCTTCCCCTGCACATTCAAATCTGCGCTGACACCCTCATAGGGCTCGTCATAGGCCATGCCGTTCATAAGCGAAACATGCCCTCCGCCACTCAAGGTCCTCAACTCGCCCGCAGCATGAACATTCAGCGCCATCGTTCCGTTCACCGGAATCTTCCCTTGCTGTCCGGCAATCTCCAGCACATCCGAAACCTGAGCATTCGCTAGCTGCGCCTGAGCATCCAGGTCCATCCCGTCGTCCCACACGAACGTCGCCACGCCTCGCCGAGACACCACCTTGCGCGGAACCACTTTTCCTTCGACATTCAACACCGCGGTTCCGCGCTTGATCGTCGAATTCGCCACTATCACGCCCGAGTTCGGCGAATACTCCGCGTCCGCCACCACGGAATCGATCAGGACATCAGTCGTATTCAACGCGAACTCCGCATTAACCGCCTGCAAGTGCCCCTTCACATCCAGGTCCGCAATCCGCCCCCTCGCCGTTCCGTTGAACTGCAACGCACCATGCAACACCACCGGAATCGCCGCCGTACCTCTCTTCCCATTTCCCTCCAAATCAAGCGTCGTCAGCAACTGGTTGTACTCCGATAGATCCCGTACCGAAAGATCAACCCGCAGATCGGTAAGCGGATCCCCCTCGTTCACTCCAAGAATCCCCGACGCCTCAAGATTCGTCTGCGGCATCTGCAGCGTCACCGACTGAATCCGAACCGTCTCATTCCTCCCCGTGTAGTGCGCCAGCGTCTTGCCGGTCACAGGAACATCGTTTAACGCACCCTTCCGCTTCACGCCCGTCGGAGCGAACGTCAAATCGCCATCGATCTCTACCGTATCCGCAATGCTCTTCGCCGGGCCGCCCCACTCCACCTTCACCGGCCCGCTCACCGCCGTGTCAAAACCCAGGTCCCCGTAATGCTCTGGAGCCGTCACATCCATAATCGTCCGCAGCGGAATCTTCGTCAGCGTCGCAGTCAGATACGCACGTGCCGGTTGCACCGCCGGTACCTTCACCGTCTTATCCGGAATCGGTTCCTTCGCCCCAATCGCCGTCGCCGTCCTATTCGTAGTGGTTACTGCGGCCTTTGTCGTTGCCGAGGTCGCCGCAACATCCTTCGCCGGAGCCTCCCCCAGCCAGTTCGCAATCCTCAAATCGCCAGCCGCGCTCCCCCCGCCCGGCAAATATCCAGTCAACGCCGTCAGCAACAACTCGGTCGGCGTCACATGCAGATTCGCGCTGCCATCCACATCATGCAGCCTCACATACTCATTGCGATACGCAATCTTGCGAAACCTTGCCGATCCCACCATCAGATATCCCTGCACGCAATCCGGATCAGGTGGCAGCGGCTTCGGCGGCTTTGTTGTCTCTGCAGGATGACTCCTCCTCCAGAATGGAGGGTGCTTCTGCGCAACCGCCGGCGAAGTCGTGCAGTTGTGGCCCTTCACATCAAGATCGATCGCCCCCGCATTCAACCCATCCACATCCGCCAGAATCGAAAGCTGCTTCAGGTCCAGCGATCCCTTCACCCCCGCCTGCCACTCCGGCTTCGCGAAGTTCTTAATCCCAGCCGTCCCTTCTAACTTCGAATCTCTTCCGCTTGTGAACTCAAACGTCTTCAACTCCGCCGCATCCCGCCCCAGCTCCCCCACAAGATGCAGCGTCGACTGAGCCTCTTTCTGCTTCGCCATCTTCGATCGCAGATCTTTCAGGTCCACCGTCATCCCATAACGGTCCGTCGACGATACATAATGCACCTCAGCGCCAAGCTCTCGCGCCGCCATATCAAACGGAATCGCGCGATCATTAAACAGCGCAACTCCATTCGTGATCACAACCTCACCGGCCTTCAGATCGAGCAACGTATCCGTCACCGGAGTCTTGCTCGTGTTCGGATGCTTTGGCTCCGGCTGATTCGTCTTCCCATCCTTATCCACAATCAGATGAAACTGCGGATGCTCGACGCCGAGATAATTCAACCGCACATGCGACATCACACCCGTTCCCGCAACATGTGAAAAGAAATCGAACAGCTCCACCCGAAGCTGAATCTTATCCACCGAAAGATACGGAGCCTCACCCGGCCCCTCCAGACCATGAATCACCAGTCCATCGGCCTCAATCGCCAGATGCCGCAGATTGAACTTCATCCGCGCGAGCTCGACCCGCCCGCCTGTAGCATCCTCTAAAACCTTCACCACCTGCGCACCCACGCGCCGGTTGAAGTCATCGGTCGATGAGTACCACGCGAAGGTCCCGCCCAACACCATCAACAGAATCACGAACCCGATCATGCACCACGCCACTGCACGCCCCATCCGCGTTGCCAGCGAGCGCTTCACCTTGGCTATCTCGTCGCCGACCTTCTCCTTCAGAACCTCCGCCTTCTCTGCAATTTTTTTCTCCAGATCGCTCAAGGAGCAACCTCCCCGGGCGTCAGAATCCACACACTCCCTTGCGCCCGCAGCGACTTCAGCCAATCCTGCAGCAGTGCGCTCACCTGCTGCTGCAACAGAACCTCCTCGATACGCCTCTTAATCCTATCCACCGGAGGCGGTGTCACATGACGCTCCGCATACACCGGCAACATCGTCTTCTCGTAATACTCCTGGATCTCCTCGTCCTTAACCTTGATCCCGTTCCGGAAACGCACCTCGATAAACCGCAGCAACTGCATCCTCTGCCGCCACCGCTTGCTGAACTCCTCCACCGTAAACCCATGCTGCGCCAGATAATTCTTCCAGCCCTCATCCGTCTCGCATTGGGACTGCTTGCACTCCGGTATATCCTTCCTCAGCGTTGCTAATTGCGCGTCTACCTCTTTATCTGTGATGGCATCCTCCAGCTGCAGCGCCGCCTGCTGCAGAATCAGCGTCCGATCCACCAATCGTCCAATGATCTTCGCTCGTGTGGACTCGGCAGTCGTGCGATAGGGCTGAACCTCTTCAAACCGCCGCTCCTCATCGATATCGCTCTCCAGAATCACATCGCCGTTCACCACAGCAATCAGACGGTCCAGTACCTGTCCCTTCCCTGAAGCCGAAATAGCTGTAGGAGCCGCCTCGGGCTTCGTCCGCGCTGCGGCTTGTCCAGCCCACACTCTTCCCGCCATCAACACAGAGATCGCCGCAAGAGCCAAAGCGCCTGCAAACCAACGTCTCGATCTCTGTCCCATCACGCTCATCTAGAAACTCTCTCCAATACTGAAGAAGAAATTAAAATGCCCCGCGTGCCCCTCATGCGGAGGGTTGTTATAAAAGTCATAAATCACCGGATACACCGGCGGATTCAGGTTGTAGCTGAAGTCCAGCCGGATAGGCCCGACCGGCGTCTTATAGCGCGCCCCCAGCCCCACATCATGCGAAAAATAATTGAAGTCGCACGTTCCAATGCTCCCCGACACATTCGAGCACGTCTGTCGATTCGGTTGCTTGAACCGCAAAAAACTCGGGAACATATCCGACGCATTCTGGAAGACATTCCCCATATCGTGAAACGCGACGAAGTACATGCTGTTGCCCACCAGCGGCAGCGTCGGCGCAGGCATTCGAAATTCAAGCGTGTTCACAAATGCGGCCGTTCCGCCTACCGGATATCCGGTTTGCAAATCTCGCGGCCCCGCACCATTGATCGGAAACCCACGCAGCGAAGTCGCGCCGCCGGCGTAAAGCCGCTCCGGCAGGGGCACCGCCACGCAGCTTGGATTCGTATTCAGCAGATCATTCCCTTGCGGGTCTGGGTTCAGGCAAGCATCGTTGCCCACATTCGGATTCACCCCCGTTGACTGCTCATACCCAATCCGCGTGCTCCGCGCAAAGACATACTTCTGCCTGCCAAGCTGGTAATACGTCGAATTCGTCCCGTCGAGCTTCCAGAAATCAGTCTCCGATCCGAACTTTGACGAGGCAACAAAGGCCTGCAACGTCGTGTACTGTCCCTTCACCGCATTCAGAGGGCTGGGCGATCTCGTATCGTGAAACCACGTCAATCCAGGTCCGCCAACGCGAACCGGCTGCGACAACAACGGAATCAGGTCAGCCGAAACCTGCAGGCTGTTCGGATCGACCGCCACGCGCCTGAACAAAAAATCGTAGATAAATGTATCCCGCCGTCTCCATCTCTGCGTAATCCGAAAATCCCCTTGCAGCGTCGACGCCGCAAACGTCGAGATGTCTCGAATATTCGAATACCCCCCGGAAACCGAAGCAGCAAGACTCTTGTACCCGTAGAAATGTGGATTCTGAAACGTCAGAATCGCCACCTGCTCCAGCAATCCATACGACGAGTGCAAGGTCAGCGAGTTATCCGTACCGCGCAAATTAATCCGCGACACATCCAGCGACACCCGAGGGCTCACTCCCGTCTTCCCTTCCTGCGTAAGCTGGTTGCACGGGTTCAGCATCAACTGAATGCACGATGCCTCTGAGATCGTTCCCGACTGCGGCGTTCCCGTCTCCGCTTCGAGCCCAAACCCGTACGTCACATTCCACCGCTTCGCCTCCGCCAGCTGCAGCAGCACATTCTTCTCCGGAGCATCTCCCTCCGGATTCTGCACCGCCGCCACAACTTCGTTGAACAGGGCAATGTTGTACAGATTTCTCTGTGTCTGCAGCAACGCTGACTGGTCCAGCGGATCCCCCGGATGCACCAGCACCTGCGACTCCACCACCTTCGGCCTTGTCTTTTCCACACCCGACAGCAGCACCTGATCCACAAACACCTGCTGCCCCTCCGTCACATTCAGCGACACATCCGTCTGGTCCCCATCCTTCGACTCCTTCGCCTGACGTATCTCAACCTTCACCTGGTCGAACCCATGCGCCAGGTAATACTGCAGCACCGTATCCCGGTCACCCGAGAGCGTCACCAGCGAAAACGGCTGCCCCGGTTGCGAGTTCATCAATGCCTTCACTTCCTGCATCCGGCTTCCGTCCACCCCGTTCAACGCCACCGCCCCGAACTTCTGTTGTGGTCCCTCCACAATCGTGTAGGTGACTGCAAGCTCTCCCACCTTAGCCGGTCTTCCATTCGCAGACTCCGAGACGTCCTTCACATCCGTCGTCACCTTCGCCTGGTCGAATCCATTCGCGCGATAAAGCGCCTGAATCGCCGTCACATCGCCTGATACCAGCGCCGGACTATACCGTCCGCTCCTCTGATACAAATCCGCCTTCTGTACATGCATCCGCTCCCGCAGCAGATCGTCCGTGAAGTACTTGTTGCCTTTCAGATCCACCGCAGTGACCCTGTGCTTCACGCCGCGGTCCACCGTAAACACGACGCTCTCGTTGTCCGTCTCTTGCCCCACCACTCGCACCTCGACCTTGGTGTCGAAGTATCCCTGCTGCTGCTCATAATCTCGAATATTGAAAACTCCTTCGTTCAGAAGGTCGTTGTCAATCGTCCCTTCCTGGTAGATCGGGACTAGCAGATGCAGTCTGCTCTTCGAAATCTTCGCCCCCTCCACCGACACCTTTACCTGGGGACCCTGGTTCGCGTGAAAATCATAATCCACCTGCTTTCGCGATTCGGCATACGTCTCTTTCTGCAGTGTTACCGTCGCCTCCAGGCGATCATTTTTCTGATACTGCTTGCGCAAGCGATCCATCGCGTTGCTCGCCGTATCCCGCGACACTCTGCTGCCTTCCTTCAGCTTCGACTTCTTCCGAAACTCTTCCAGCGTCAATCCCGGATCGGTCCCCGTCAGCGTGATCTGCCCCACCTTGGCCTGCGGCCCTACTGTAACCGTATAAGTTACATTTACCTGTGACCCGGCCTCATCCGTCTGTGAGTCCGGCTTTACTGCCGCTTCGTAGTATCCCTGTTGCGCCAGTATGTCCTTGATGCCCTGCGTTCCCGTCGCAATCTGCGATTCGTTGAAAGCCGCCCCCGGAGAGAGCTTCGTCGCAAACTCCAGCAGCGACGCCAGCCGTTCGCTTTTCACCCCTAGAATCGTCACCCGCCCAACGTAGTACCGCACCACTCCGGCAAAGATCAGTGTCACTGTATCTCCCTGCCGCACGCCACGCACCGAAATATCCCTATATCGTCCGCTCGCAAACAATCGCCGCAGACTCGCCCGCACCTGCTCCGGATCTAGCGGTGTCGCCACCTTCTGCGCCAGTTCCTTCGGCAGCGTATCCGACTCGTCGAACGTCACGCCCTCAAACTCAATCTTCTCGACCCGCAGACCCTTCCAATCCCATACCGAAGTCGTCAACCCCGGAGCATCCGGGATCACCGCCTTCTGCTCCGTCTGAACCTCTGTCGCCGGAGTCGAAGCCGCCGGCATCTGCGCATGGATAGCACTTGTCATTGCCAAAAATCCCACCCACAAACCAACCCGCGCACCCATGACCGCAACTCGGCACCGCAGCTTCAGCAATCCTCGCGCGCGACCTCGTTGCACCTGACCCAAAAAACCACCATTATTCCCGTTCTGCCATTGTTTCCTGGCTATTCTAAGGAGCCCTGCAATCCCGCACGTCGCGCATTCCAACAACGCACATCCAGCGCCGGCTTTCGCCCGGCATGCGTTATTTGTCTGAGATGCCGAAATCCGCCCAGAAACCAGCGGTTCCCGGACATCCCTCCGTTCCCTATACTACGAAAGAGCAGCAGCTTTTGGCAGAACTGCAGACCACATGTCCAATCATTCCAACCCCTCCGCACATCAATCGCGACCCGCGTCCTACCCCCGCACCCAGATCGACACCCCCAGCCCCAACGAGGACCTTATCTCAGGCAACATCTCTGAGCGAATCTCCGAACCCGTCTCGAGACGCATCTCTGATAAGGACCGTTACTCCCGCCAGATCCTCTTTCAAGGCATAGGCCCAACCGGCCAGCAACTCCTCGCCTCCGCCCACGTCGCCATCGTCGGTGTCGGAGCCACCGGCGCTGCGACCGCCTCACTCCTTGCCCGTGCAGGCGTCGGCACTCTCACCCTCATCGACCGCGACTTCGTCGAACCCTCCAACCTCCAGCGCCAGGTCCTCTTCGACGAGGCAGACGCCCGCGAATCCCTCCCAAAAGCCGAAGCAGCCCGCCGCAAAATCGCCCTCTTCAACTCCACAATCAGCGTCCACTCTCAAATCGCAGATCTCGTCCCCGCCAACATCCACGAACTCCTGAACCCAGCCCAATTAATCCTCGACGCCACCGACAACTTCGAAACCCGCTACTTAATCAATGACTACGCAGTCCAGCAATCCAAACCCTGGATCTACGCCGCAGCCATAGGCGCCTACGCCGCGACAATGAACATCCTCCCAAAGCCAGCCCCAAAACCGGTGGAGGACGAGCCCTCTACTCCCTACTCCCTGCTCCCTATTCCCTGCCTTCCCACAGCCTGCCTCGCATGCATCTTCCCGAAGCCACCCACTGGTCCGGTGGAAACCTGCGACACCGCCGGCATCCTCTCCACGGCCGTCAACCTGGCTGCCTCCATCCAAACCACCGAGGCCCTCAAACTCCTCACCAACCAGCCGAACCTCATGCGCCGCACTCTCCTCAGCCACGACCTCTGGTCCAACGAGCGCAGCGAAATCAACAACGGCACACCAAACCCGAACTGCCCCGTCTGCGCGCAACGAATCTTCTCCCACCTCGCAGGAGAAGGCCGCCCTCACATCACACTCTGCGGCCGCAACTCAGTTCAGATCCACGAGCACCACCGCCCCGTCGACCTTCCCGCCATGCGAGACCGTCTCCAACCCCACGGCTCGGTCCGCTTCAACAATCTCCTTCTTCGCTTCGAACGCCCACCCCACACCCTCACTCTCTTCCCCGACGGCCGCTGCCTCATCCAGGGCACCACCGACATCACCCTGGCCCGAACTCTCTACGCCCGCTATATCGGCTCCTGAGATAATGTTGTCTTGATCAACAGGGAAAGCCAGATGGCCGAGCCGGTGCAGTCGCGAAGAACCCGAACGCTAGCCTATGTCGCAATTGGAATCGGCTTGTTAGCTCTTGCTCTCTGTTGCGCGCTGCCGATTCTGCTGGGAGCGATGGGCATCGACATTCACTTAACCCAAAGCTATTTCGTTGTCGCTCATGTCCACTGGCTCAGGCTACTTTATTTGGTCATGGGAATCGCCGGAGTCACAATTCTCGCCCGAACTCTCTACGCCCACTATATAGGCTCATAAAAAACGTATTAACATCCGCCGGCTAACCACTCAAACCTAACAACTCAAAGCTCATATCCTCAGTTCACCGCTCGAACCGACACAACCCCACAACCCAGCCTCACATCTAATCCCAAATGCCAGGTAAACCCAGTCTCCCGTTTGGGGTAGGCTCTAAAAAACAGGCGAAAATTTAACGGTGCATCATCATTAATCCGGAGCCTAGCTATGAACGTCCAAGGCCTACAAATGACCCAAAATACACCTTCCCCCGGCGCCTTCAAGCGAAATCCTCCGATCGTCGGCGAAGCCGAAGCGATCGAAGCGGCCAAAAACGGAGACGCACAGGCGTTCTCCAAGCTCTATGCGCTTCATAAACGTCGTGTCTACACGCTTTGCCTCCGCATGCTCGGAAATGTCTCGGAAGCTGAAGACATGACCCAGGAAGCTTTCCTCCATCTCTTCCGAAAAATTGGAAGCTTCCGCGGCGAATCCGCTTTTTCTACATGGCTTCATAGACTTACGGTAAATTTGGTCCTGATGAACCTGCGCAAAAAGGGCCTCAACCTCGTCTCGCTCGAAGAGACCATCAACCCCTCCGAAGAGGACGCTCCCAAGCGCGACTTCGGAGGTCGCGACCTCCAGCTCACCGGCTCCGTCGACCGCGTGGCCCTCGAGCGGGCCGTCGCCTCGTTGCCTCCCGGCTATCGCATGGTCTTCGTCCTTCACGACGTCGAAGGCTACGAGCACAACGAGATTGCGACGATGCTCGAGTGCTCCACCGGCAACAGCAAATCCCAGCTCCACAAGGCCCGCCTCAAGCTCCGCGAACTCCTCCGCAATCCGGAACAGTCTGCTCAGCCAAGCGGCATCAATGAGGTGGCTGTATGACCAATTCCAAACTGCCTGACTTCGATTCGATGACCCCTGCGGACTTCGAACGTTATCTGCCTGAGCTCTTCGAGCACGGAAGTGGCCGCGTCAGCACCGACCCGCGCATCCAGAGCTTCCTCAGGAAAAATCCCGTCTGTGCCGCTCTCGTCCGCGACCTCGAAACCATCGCCGAGACCGCGAAAAGCCTCCTCGAACCCGCCTACGAACCAAGTGAAGCCGTCTGGGACGAAATCGAGAAGAAGCTAAAAAAAAAATGAACGGGATGACCGCAACCGGTCTCAGTCCGATCCAATTTACAAATTAATGACTCAAATAGCCGAAACGCCATGACACCGTATTGCTTTACGGCACGGCTTCAAGCGCGTCGTAAAAGTACCGAGGCGAGCATGCCAATGTGACATGGACCAATCTTCTCCCCGGTGGTCAATTCGTGGCGTCTAAATTTGGGGTGCCCCATTTTTCGCGACGGTTTCATCTTGGCATCGTGCAAAGCGCGATCCGTATTGCTTAAGGGCACGGCTTCAGCCGTGCCGTAAAAAGCCGGTTGGGTGGCCCCACATCTAAAATTTTTCCCTCTCCACTGCGCTGAGTCGGAAGGGGCGGCGCGAGACTCTATTTTGAATCGGCACAGGATTTTGAAACGAAAATGCGGTCTAATTACTACTAGCTCAGGGCTCGCTTCTGAAAAAAGGGAGTAATAAATGAGCATCTACGTTGTTTTCTTCGGCGGATTCCGCGCCTCTCAACCCGACATGAACGCGTGGCAGACAAGCGCAGAAAACCAGTGCAAGGACGTAAAGTTTGACGCATTCCCCTACCCGGACCCCGCGGGCGCGGGCAGACAAAGCGCCGTCGACGGTTTCGGGGACCAGTTCGATGGGGTAATCAAGAAGATCGAAGACGCGGGCGCTAATACGTTATTCATCGTCGGCCATTCTAGCGGCTGCGCGATTGCGAACGAGCTGAACTCGCGTCTCAAAGGGGACCACAGTCAAATTACGCTGGTCGACCTCGACGGGTTTGCGCCCACGGACGACCAAATCAAGAAGTCAACCGTCCAAGCCTGGTCTGCTGAGGGATCTGGCGGCGGTAAATCCTTGCACTGGGCCAACAGAAACAAAAAGTTCATAGCAGCCAGCGCTACGCAGGAGTGGTCGCTTCACTTCTCCCTGGTCAACACCGCTGCGACCGACGCCATCACTAAGGATAATTACAGGAGCAAGGGCTACGCCGGATGCATTGCAAACCTGTGTTGGTTACCGAAAAAGCCATAGGCGTCATCGGCGGGTGGCCACATCTGAATTCCGGGTGCCCCATCTTCGCGACGGTTCATCGTCACTAAGGTGGGCTATCGCGCAAAAGCGCGATCTGTATTGCTTAAGGGCACGGCTTCGGCCATGCCGTAAAAAGGGCAGGTGGCCCGCATCTGAAATCCGGGTGCCCCATCTTCGCGACGGTTCATCGTCGCAAGGTGGGCCATCGCGCAAATGCGCGATCCGTATTGCTTAAGGGCACGGCTTCAGCCGTGCCGTAAAAAGCCGCCGCGCAGCGGCTACTGCTCTGCCCTGAGCGAAGTCGAAGGGCCGGAGCGAGTCCGAAGCCCCGAGCGGAGCCGAGGGGAACTGAATATTGCCCTTGCCTTTCGCCCGGATTTCGCAAGAACCCGACTTGTGGCTGCTACACTTCTTTCCGACCAATCAAAAGGAGACCAGAGCATGTCGCAGAAGGCAGGGCCTGACATCGTAGTTCGGATCGCCACACCGGAAGACGGCCTCGTCGCCGGGCCGATTTGCTTCAACGCCTTTTCCGCGATCAGCGCCGCTCACGGTTTTCCTTGCGATCTTCCCGGCCCGGAGGCTGCCATCGGCCTGCTCTCCATGATTTTCTCGAGCCCCGGCTTCTATTGTGTGGTCGCCGAACACGAAGGCCGGATCATGGGCAGCAACTGCCTCGATGAGCGCTCTCTGATTCGGGGCATTGGCCCCATCACCATCGACCCCAACGCACAAAACCTCGGCGTCGGTCGTAAGCTCATGCAGGCCGCGATGGACCGCGCCAACGAACAGGGCGCTGCCGGAGTCCGCCTGGTCCAGGCCGCCTTCCACAATCGCTCGCTCTCCCTCTACACCTCCCTTGGGTTCGACATCCGAGAACCTCTCTCCTGCCTGCAGGGACAGACCCTCCAACGAAGCGTTCCCGGCTGCACGGTGCGCCCCGCAAAGCCCGATGACTTGACCGTCTGCAACGCGCTATCGCAGCGGGTCCACGGATTCGATCGAGGTGTCGACCTGGCGCAGACAATCGAGCAGGGCACCGCGCGCGTAGTCGAACGCGGAGGCCGCGTCACCGGATACACAACGCACCTCGCATTCTTCGGCCATTCCACTGCGGAGACGAACATAGACCTCCAGGCTCTCATCGCCTCCGCAGAATCCTTCGCCGGCCCCGGAATCCTGGTGCCTTCAAGAAACAGTGCTCTACTACGCTGGTGCCTGGCGAACGGCCTGCGAGTCGTCCAGCCGATGACACTGATGAGCACTGGACTTTATAACCACCCTGCCGGCGCATGGCTACCCTCCGTACTTCTTTAAAGCGGAATATAGTTTCGCCAGGATCTACCACGACAACCACCCGACCCTCAAAAAATCCAGCAAACTCGCATGTCAAGCCCCTTACACTCAAAAATCATCACCCAAAAAACCATAAACAACTCGAAATCAATCACCTGCAAGCCAAAAATAAATCCGCCAAAACTGGCATTTTAGTTTCACTCAATTCGTTAGAATTAAAGGTAGATAGAAAACAGAAAACAAGGCCCGGCCAAAAGCCGGGCCTTCGCTTTTAACCGAGGAACAAGGGAAAGTCGGGAACGTTGAAAACGACGAATCGCTGACCAGCTAACTCGCTGACTAGCTCATTGGCAAGTCCGGACTCAACCCTTTTCCTCTGAAGACTTTGCACAAAAAGTACCCCTGGGGAGGCACCATGCACACCAACATCGAGCAACAAACCGAGACACCCAAACGTTACCAGTGCCGCCACATCTTCACCCACGGCCGCCGTTGCGGCAGCCCCTGTCTCCGCGGAGAAAGCCTCTGCTACTACCACCACACCACTCGCAAACCCGCCACGAACCCACACGCGCGTCGCAGCCGCAGCTCCACCTTTGAAATCCCGCTCCCCGAAGATCGCTCAGCCATCCAGCACTCCATCGGCCAGGTCCTCCAGCGCATCGCCGCCAACGACATCGACCCCCGCCGCGCCGGACTCCTCCTCTACGGCCTACAGATCGCCAGCCTCAACCTCCCCAGACCGCAAAAGGACGCCAAACCCGAACCCGAGCCCGTCGAAGAGATCACAACCGATCCCGACCTCGGCCTCCTCGCCCCACCCGCCGAAGTCGTCAAGCCCGGAGAACGCAGAACCACAATCCTCGACATGGTTGAAAAAATGGTTGAACGCGACCGGCAGGAACGCGCCGCACGCGAGGCCGCTGCACAACCCGCCAAAATCCCCACCCTCCAGGCCACCACAGACGAGACAGCCTGTCACACACCAGAATGGCGGAGCACCCAACATCGGAATCGCCCACATCGAAATCGCCCAGACCTGCACGCAAAGATTAGGAACATTCACACTCCCCGTGTAGCCTTAATGCGTGAGCAAAGAAAACCTGAAAGAACGGCTCGCCTACTTCGAAGGAAAACTCGAAGAGGCGAAGCGCAGAAATGCAGCCAGAGAACCCCATCCACGCAATTTCGACGCGGGTTACACCACCGAGGTATTCAAAACCTGGGTGGAATCCATCGCAGTCATCAACGAGCGCATCGCCAGCATCAACGCCCAACTCAAGACCGACTAGCACTTATTGCAGTCCACCCACCTGCAAATCCATTACACAACTATTACCCGGCCCTGCCCTTTTCCCGGACGCTTCATAGTCCAATTGAGACATGAAGCCTTCAAAGTTATTCGGACACGATCGCACCTTCTCTGAACCCATCGTCTGGGTAACGTTTCTCATCATGATCGCGTTCCACATCGGCGCCATCGCCGCGCTCTTCATGTTCAGCTGGAAACCCTTCTTGGTAGCCATACTCTTGTGGTGGATAGCCGGAGGCTTCGGCATAGGAATGGGCTACCATCGCCTCCTCACGCATCGCGGCTACAAGACCACCAGATGGATGGAGTACCTCCTCACCATCTGCGCCACGCTCACCCTCGAAGGTGGACCGATCTTCTGGGTAGCCACCCACCGCAAGCATCACCAGAACACCGACAAGGAAGGCGACCCCCACTCTCCCAACGAAGGCGGCCTGTGGGCCCACGTCGGCTGGCTAATCACAGGACAGACGATGCACAACGACGCTGCGAATCTCCTCCCCTACGTCCCCGAATTGCGGAAAGATAAATTCCACGTCTGGATCAGCAAGTGGCACTGGATCCCGATCACAGTTCTCGGCCTCTCACTTCTCGCGTTCGGTGGTTGGCCCTATCTCTTCTGGGGCATCTTCTTCCGCACCGTCCTCGGCCTCCACTCCACCTGGCTCGTCAACTCCGCCACCCACATGTGGGGCTCCCGACGCTTCGCCACCACCGACACCTCCCGTAACAGCTTCTGGGTAGCCCTCCTCACCTTCGGTGAGGGTTGGCACAACAACCACCACGCCCACCCACAATCCTCCCGCCACGGCCTGGCCTGGTACGAGTTCGACCCCAACTGGTACGGAATCTCCGCCTTGCGCCTGTGCGGCCTTGCCTGGGACGTCAAAGCACGCTCCCTGCATCCAGAACCCGAGGCCACCCCCGCCGGCGTCTGAACTTCAAAAAACTAAACCGTCCCGGAACCGGCTACTGCACCTTCCCAAGAGGACGGAGCTTTCGCAGTTCTCCGGCACAGGCAATGGCATTGAGTGCCGTGAGCTTCAAATTGTCCGCGGCCAGCCATATCCAGAAGCGCGTTCCTCTATCTCGATCATCGGCATCTTTTGTCACCCGCACCATAATGTCTTCCTGACCGGTAGCACTCAGATTACTCGGCGGGTCAGACTCAACTCCTATTATGTCGATGGGCTCGCCAGCCAACGCAGCTTCAACATCCTTCGTCGTGGCATCCTGACCAAGCTCGATGAGCATTGACAGAACGTAACCGTGGAACACAGGTGCCTGCACGATCTGTAATGCCGGCGGCGGTAAACGGCCGCCTGATACGAGAGCATAGTGATGCCGGATGCGCTGTTCTGTCGCGTTCAGCTTCACCTTCGCTGCTTCCCCCAACTCCGGCAGCAGGTTAAAGGACACTTGCGCATCAAACTGCTCACGCGGCAAAGTCTGGAAGGACAGCAGATTCACGGTCTGCTGATGAAGCTCATCCATTGCGGCGCGGCCATACTGCGAGGCAGGCTCCATCACAATTGCCGCGATGTTGGTCAGCGCCAGCTTGGCCTCGAGCTTCGCTCCAATCAGGGCCAGCATCAGGGCGATGGGATGTGCAGGAACGACCGCAGGCGTGCTCAGATTGGGCAACACACTCGGCGCACTATCGGATGGGTTCCCGCGAAGCGCCTCCGCCACCCACGGCGCGCGCACCAGAACTTCCTTTTCACCTTCAAGAGTATAAGTGAGATCGATGATGCTGGCTCCGGCTCGACGGGCACCCTGCCAGTGCTCCTTCGTTACTTCAGCGTCGCCTGCAAAGAAGACGAAGTCCATCCGTTCAAAAGAAGACGGCTCCAGCCGCTGGATAAACGAGACTTCATCGGCCGCCGCCGTCATCTGGCCAGCAGCATCCTCCACGTCTAGCAGAACAAAATCGGCTTCAGCGAGTTGGGACGACGCGAGTTCCTCGCTCAACTCTTTGCCGATCAGCGACGACGGGCCAACGATTCCGATTCGATACGCCTTGCTGGTCATCTGTGAAACCCCGTCCGCAATCTACGACACCGGAGTGCGAAATTTATTACAGCCCTTGACCCGACTCCTGGTTGACAACGACAGAGCGTCGCCGCTTCCTGCCCCACGAATAAGCAAGTCTCGCGACCACACCTGAGACCAGATACGCCATCGCAAGAATGAAAAGCATGTACTGGTGATACAGACCGATCAGAGTGCCAATGACGACGATGACCACCACTAATTGGAAGGGATGCCGACTGCCTGAAGTAATCTCCTTTGCACTCCAGAACCTCCAATTGCTGACCATCAGAAAGCTTGTGAAGAGTAAGAGGCAAAGCCAGACCAGTGCAATCCAGGGACTGTCGATCGGAGAGCCTCTATGCAGATGAATCACAGAGCTGATGACACCCGCTCCGGCAGGGATCGGCATTCCAACGAAGTATTTTTTCCCGGGACGGCCGGGATTGCGCGGCTGCGGATTGATGCTGATGTTGAAGCGCGCGAGCCTGCTTGCTCCGCAGATGAGAAAAATAAAGCAGACAAAGATTCCCGCATGAATCAATTGCCCCCGTAAGTTAGGGTGTTGCAGCGTCGGCAACATGCAGAAGCCCCAGAGATACGCGAGCAGACTTGGAGCAACGCCAAACGTGATCACATCGGCGAGGGAGTCCAACTCCTTGCCGAAATCGCTCGCGGTATTCGTCATACGAGCGATAATTCCATCCAGGCCGTCGAACAGAACGGCGATGCCGAGCGCCAGCGCCGCCCGATCGAAGTAGCTCTGATCTGCAACCGACCCCTGGATTGTCTGCGTAATCGCGTAGTATCCAGCTGCCATGTTTCCCGCTGTAAACAACGACGGCAGCAGGTACATCCCCCTGCTCGGCTGGCGTTTTGTCTTACCTCCAGCGTTGATCTGCTCCTCGTCCGGCATCAGGCCACCACTGCCATCGTGGCGCTCGTCGTCTTTAGAGGGAGTTCAGGAAGTACAGCCAGAACCGTTGAACCACCCTTCACCCGCGAGCCGGTTTTTACTTTGAGGTTCGCTTCGGCCGGAACCAGCACGTCCACGCGGGAACCGAATTTGATGAGACCAATCCGCTGACCGCGCTCCACTCGATCCCCCACCTTCAGGTTGCACACAATACGACGGGCCAGCAGGCCAGCAATCTGCTTGAAGCTGACGTCATAACCGCCAGCATCAATCGTAACCAGCGTTTGTTCATTATTCAGAACGGATTCGGGCTTCATCGCGTTCATAAAGGCACCTTTGCGAAACTCGCACACCTTAACAATTCCACCGACCGGTGAACGGTTCACATGCACATCAAAGACATTGAGGAAAATACTCAGGCGTAATCGGCTGCCGCTGACAGTTTCGATCCACTCAGCCTCAGTGACAACGCCGTCGCCCGGAGAAACAATCTGGCCAGGTCCCTGAGGAATCGTTCTGTTGGGGTCGCGAAAAAACCACAAAAAGAATGCCGCTAGCACGATCGGTAATGCTATGAGCCAGACCGGCATGTTCATGTACCAGAGCAGCGCTGCCACTACCCCGAGCCCGAAGGCGTAGAAAAAACCGTCACGCACCATAGGTACTCGATTATAAGGCCAAGCACACCTTCACCTTGAGCCCGGTGCCCACCCAGCGGCCTATCGTTTCCCGCCTTCCTGGCCTCCCGGCTACGAGGCTCCCAGCCGCCGAAGACGTTCTATCTCATCCTTGAGGCTAAGTTTCAGCTTCTTCAACCGCACTTCTTCCAGCTGCTCCGCATCAGTCGGAAACTGCTTGGCACGCAGCGTGTCCAGCCTGCGGTCGTACAGGCTGTGTTCTTGCATTAGTTGTTGGATGGAAGGCAGCGAAGGGGTGTTGGGAAGCTCCGTGAACTTTGCAGTTTGCACGTGGGAAATACCTCCAGAACAAACAACGTCGCACTGACTGCGAAACGCTATCACAGACCTGGCCGCCGCCGCAATGTGGATTAAAGACGTTTTTCTAACTCCAACCGCATCAGTACAGCGTCCTCAATTGGCTCTTGGTAGTACCCTCGACGACTTCCGGTGATCTTAAACCCCAAACTCGAATAGAGAATCATCGCCGCATTGTTCCCGGTTCGAACTTCCAGTTCCAAAGCCAGCACCCCCTGTTGTCGGCTCCACGCGACGAGGGAATCACACAAGGCCTTTCCAACTCCTTGGCGTCGAACAGCTTTGTCGACCACAATGCTTTCCAACTCAGTAATCCCTTCGTAAGACGATCCAATCATTTTGCCGACGGCAAAACCGAGAAGCTGGTCTTCAGCCTCTGCCACCAGCAGACAACGCTTTAGCAAGCCATCCACGCTTTGATCCTGGCCAAGCATCGCGGCATATTCTGCCTCGGGCCAATGAGGAGCCTCCGCGACAACACGCTCCAGCGCAACTATTTCCACCAGATCGGTCTCCCGCGCAGTCCGAATATGAAGTCCGACAGTGTTCATGGGACGGCTCTGACTGCAGGTTTGGCAAATATCTCTGCATCGCTGCGGCGCAGGTAGTTCGCATCCAGAGTGGCAACGTCATCAAAATCGTTCGCCTCAATCCGCTCAAGGACAAACGGAAGTGCGTCTCCCGCTGACGGTTCAGCCACTATCTGTAATGCAAGTTCCAATGTCTCGGCTACCTTGGCCTCACAAGCGACGACTACCCCTCCTCCAACCGCAGTTAAAAGCTCTTTTCTGGACATGAGGGATTCCTGCAGCCGTCGGCGACCAAGATATTTTCCGTAATAAAACTCCCCTCTCCCGGCGTCGAGCACGGCATGTATTGGTTCTCCCTCGCCAACAGCGGCGGTAGCCAACAGAGCGAGCCGAGAGACCGCAACTAACGGGACGCCTGCCGCCTCACTGAATCCCTTCGCGGCACTCAGTCCCACGCGAACACCTGTGAAAGAGCCGGGGCCATGCACGACGACCACGGCGCCGAGTGCGTTCAGGTTCCACCCACGTACCTCCAACAGTTGTCGAACGATTGGAACCAGCAGTTCAGACGATGTTCTTCCGGGGAGCACTTCTGTCGCGACAATCGGCTGCATAAGACCCGTGTCGGCCAGCGCGACGCTACCCTCGCCACCTGCCGTGTGAATCAGCAGAATTCGCATTATTTTTCACCCGGAGGAGTAGCTTCGCCCACGATCTCAAGCAGCACACCTCCTGTACTGGCCGGATGCACAAAAAAGTATCGATGACCACCCGCCCCTACCCGTATTGAGTCACTAGCCAGCCTCATGCCCTGAGCTGTCAGCGAGGAGAACATCGAATCAACATCTTCCACACGGACGGCAATGTGATGCAGTCCCTCTCCGCGCTTCGTAAGGAACTTCGCGATCATCGAATCTTCTTCTGTAGGTTCCAGAAGCTCAATTCTGGTCTCTCCAAGTGGCAACATCGCCGTCTTCACTCGTTCGTACTCCACGGTTTCTTCGTGAGCTACCGTCAATCCCAGCGCTTCATAAAACCCACGCGCTTTCGCAATGCTCTTGACTGCAACGCCCAGATGATCGAGCCGTAAACCGCGGGCGGTCGATGCATTTCCTACGCGGGTTCTTCGCGTTCGTTTGAGTTCAGCACACTCCCGTATGGTCTTCATCAGTTCCGGGACGCCTTCTCCCGTTAGTGCAAATGTCCGAATGACAGGAGGAACCCATTCGCTGTGAGCCAGATTCAGCGCCTGCATCGCAACGATCTCCTGCTCGACCAGTTCAGCGCCGCCGCGATCGCTTTTGTTCACCACAAAGATGTCGGCGATCTCCATCACACCAGCTTTGAGACTCTGTACTTCGTCACCCATCCCTGGCATCAGGACCAATACCGTCACGTCGGCAATTCCAATTACATCGACCTCGTCCTGACCGACTCCAACTGTCTCAATAAGGATTGTCTGGCGACCTGCAGCTTCCATAACAGTGCAAACGTCGGCCGTCGCGCGAGCTACGCCTCCCAAGGCACCACGCGATGCCATGCTACGAATAAAAACGTTGGCCTCTGCAGCAAAGCCCTGCATCCGGATTCTGTCTCCCAGTAGCGCTCCGCCTGTGTATGGACTTGATGGATCGACCCCAATCACACTGACCCTTTGACCTTCCGCACTCAGCGACCTCGCCATTTGATCGACTAACGTGCTCTTCCCTGCCCCGGGAGGCCCCGTGACCCCGATGCGTAACGCATTCCCTTGAGATACGCGGCAAGCCGCGAGCAAATCCACCGCTCCGGCGCCACCATCCTCAACAACAGAGATTGCTCGGGCCAGAGCGCGAAGATCTCCCGCGCGTAGGCGCTCGATCATCTGAGTTATCTCCTGCTGGCCAGCAGTATCATCTTTGCTCACGTCAGCGATGATACCGTGCTGTGCAGACTACTTCACCAGAGTAGGGTCCCACCCATCCGATCCTGCGAGATATGCCTTCGTCTCGTACTTCTTTGCCTCTTCGGCGGTGAGTTGTTTGGAATGAGACTCACGCGCCTTCGTACTTGCTCCCGGCCCCTTCGAATTAAACTCGGCATAGGTTGCTGTGGGCAGGCGGGGCTGTGGTGCGCCCTTCCAGTCTGACCATCCCTCCGGCATGATCGGTGCTTCGATGTCGGTGTTCATGAAGATCACAGTCGAATAATCCCGCCAGGGGCGCCCAAGATACACATCCCCCGCTCCTTTATCTGCTGTTATCTTGCAATGGTTGAAAACGTAGCCTGCATCCTGATCCGGACGAGTATTGCTCTGAGCAGTCAGGTATCCACCCGGACCATGTGCAATACTTCGAATCTCACAATTCTCGAACACTGCCTTGGCGTCGCCAAAGATAAAGTCAACATGGCCTTCGATGTAACAGTCGGAGTAGAACTGCCTTCCTGTCCTGCAATCTTCGCCAGGATTCATGCAACCCATACTTGAAGCGTAGAGCGTGTCCTGCGCACCAAGGAGCCGCACATGGCGGATCACCGTGCGGTCCGCCTTCACGTTCAACGCCACGGCCTGCGAGGGCACATCGCTTGTCTTGCTGTAGTCGTTGGCGATGGTCATGTTCGTGGCGAGAAAATCATCTGCTGTAACAAAAAGCGTCGCGGAACACCTGGTTCCGCATGTCGAAGCCGCGCTGTTGTTGTATACCAACACAACCTTGGTCCAGTCGTTTCCTTCTCCACGGAACTGAATCTTAGGCTTTTCCACATGCACGACCTCGCGATAAACGCCGGGCTGGATTTTGATGACTGCACCTGTATCCGGAGCGGCATTCACCGCGGCCTGGATCGTGGCAAAATCGGAATCCGTTACTCCAACAGTTATCGTCTTCGCGTTTTGCGCCCAGGAAACCGCCGCAACCAACATGGCGACCAGCATGACTGCGTACGATTGGAACCCTCTTCTTAGCATTTCCTCTCCACACGAAAACGATCTTTTTCACACAAATGGTCCGACAGGGACTATCCTCAACCTCAGCACTCTGTACCAGATCAACCGGGGCTTAGCCCTTTGTTGGAAATAGTGGTCAGACCGACATTTTAGCGGGAGTTTGAACTGTAATGCCGATCCAATCCGCCAGCCTGCCTGACACGGGCTTTACTACCATGGCCCCGGAAAAATCCAACATCCGATGGTTTGTCTGTTTTCTGCTTTTCCTTGCGACCACCATCAACTATATGGATCGGTCCGTCTTTTCGCTGATCGAACCGCTTCTTCATCTTCCGTTTATGGGGTGGATACCGGGGCTCGATCATGCGCATCAGGCCGCCTACGACATCAACTATGGCCGGGTGCTGATTGCGTTCCAGATCGCTTATGGCGTGGGATTTTTGTTTGCTGGGCGAATCATCGACAAACTAGGAACCAAAACGGGTTACGCTTTGGCGATCCTTGTGTGGGGATGTGCTTCCATCAGCACTTCGCTGGTCAGCAGCGTTATCGGTTTCTGTATCTGCCGCGCTCTGCTCGGTTTGGGCGAGTCCGGCAACTTCCCCGCAGCCATCAAGGCGACCACCGAGTGGTTTCCTTCCGAGGAACGTGCTCTGGCTACAGGGCTTTTCAACTCGGGATCGAATGCTTCGGCCTTTGTCGCGCCGTTGCTCATCGCGGCTGTGACCGCCAAGTTTGGCTGGCATGCGGCGTTTATCTGCACGGGATCGATGGGATTGGTATGGCTGGGTATCTGGCTGCTCTTTCCTTACAACAAGCTTCGCCGGGGAGCGACGCAGACTCAGATCAACCTTGCCCCTGTCACGCAGGGCCGACCCATCTATTCAACCCTTCTGGAACATCGCGGGTTTTGGGCTTTCTTCCTGGGCAAGGGACTTACGGACCCTATCTGGTGGTTCTATCTCTTTTATCTGCCGAAGTTTCTGAACGACAACTACGGGCTCGACCTCAACCACGTGAAGTATCCGCTGATCATTATCTATACCGCCGCGAGTATCGGTTCCATCGCTGGCGGATGGCTCTCTGGCTTCCTGATGAAACGTGGACATACCGTCAACGCAGGCCGTAAGACTGCCCTGCTGGTCTGCTCTCTCTGTGTACTGCCGATTATGCTTGTGCCGCACATGCACACGCTGTTTCCAAACAATGCCTGGCCGGCGATAGGGCTTTTCTGCCTTGCAACTGCTGCGCATCAGGGCTGGTCGGCTAATCTATTCTCCACGCCGACGGATATGTTTCCTTCGACCAGTGTGAGTACGGTTGTGGGCCTTGGCGGAGCGGCGGGAGCAGCTGGCGGGGCGATGTTTACGTGGATCGTCTCGCATTACTTCTCGCTTCATCCGCTGCTGATCTTCACGATGGCGGGATTTGCTTATGTCACTTCGCTACTGATCTTCCAGCTTCTGATGCCGAAACTTGGCGCGACTCAGACGGCATAGTTCCAGCGATCTGGCATCTAAACGGGGCGATGCCGTATGACAACTGTTTCGCTTAACTATCTCTGTTTCCGCGTGTTACTCTTCTCAAACTCAGGGGCAAGGAGCTTCGTACAGCGTGAAAAAAGAGGCTAAAGAACACCACGACGATGGCGCTGGGCATAGCCAGCTCACGATGCAAGTTGTTGAACACGTTCGCGCTCTGATCAGCAGCGGGGAGGTTCACCCGGGGGATCGGCTTCCGCCGGAGCGGGAGCTTGCGCGAAAGCTGAAGATCAGCCGTTCGAGTTTGCGGGCAGGGATTGGTTTTTTGTCGGCGATGGGAGTGTTGAAGAGCAGGCATGGGGCGGGGACTTTTGTGTCATCGGGGCCGCCTGCACTTGATTCCAGCTCACTTTCGGTGCTGGGCGCTCTGCATGGGTTTCTGCCGTGGCAGATGTTTGAGGCTCGGCTGGTTCTGGAGTCGAGTGTCGCTGCCTTGGCAGCGGAGCGGGCGACGGACGAGCATATTGCGGAGCTGGCGGAGGAGGTCGCGGAGATGTATGCGGCACTGACCGATCCGCAGGAGTATCTCATTCATGATGTTAGGTTTCATCGCACGATTGCGCGGGCTTCGGGGAACCCGATTCTGGGCGCGCTGATGGAGACGATTACGGCGAATCTGTATGAGTACCGCAGCAAAACCGTTGTCAATGCAGTGGATTTGAAGGAGTCGGCGGAGATGCACCGGGAGATCTACAGGGCGATCCGTTCGCATAATCCGGCGCTGGCGCGGACGACGATGGAGCAGCACTTGAATCTGGCACGGATTGCGCAGGCGTCGGAAGCGGAGGCAGCTATGGTGGCCGGGCAGGAGCCTCCCGCTGAGAACCCGCAGACTGAACCGGTAGAACCGGCTGGCTCTTCCAGCTAAATCTCTCGACTTTTTAATTCGTGGTGAGGGTGGCGTTTTTATTGGGGTATCTGCGTTTTCCACAGGGTTAAAACGTGGTTCTTAGCGTGGTGATAAGTGCATTCTCGTGGTCGTAACGTGGCTGTTAAGTGCACGTTTTTCGGCTTCGAAAATTTTCCTCTTTTTTGAGATTTATTTTAAGCATGGGTGAGGTTCGACCTCTGGCGGCCGGTCTGCCGTCGGAGAGTGCCCTGCTAAACTGGGCTCTAGGACATGTACCCACCGAAAAAGTTCTATCTCACTACCCCGATCTATTACGTCAACGCTCGTCCGCACATTGGTCATGCTTATACGACCATCGCGGCGGATGTGATCGCACGGCGGCACCGGCTGCTCGGGGATGACACTTTCCTGCTGACCGGGACTGATGAGCATGGGCAGAAGGTGGAGCGGTCGGCAGCGGCAGCGGGGGTTTCGCCGCAGGTGTTTGCGGATCAGGTTTCGGCCAGCTTCAAGGCGCTTTGGGACCGGATGGGGATTACGTATGACGACTACATCCGGACGACCGAGCCTCGGCAAACGAAGGCCGTGCAGAAGCTGTTTCAGGATCTGTGCGATCGCGATGCGATCTACCTGAGCACATATACCGGACAGTACTCGGTGGGTGAGGAGATGTTCGTCGATGGGCCTCCGGGGACGATTGGACCGGATGGGAAGCCTACCGAGACAGTGACGGAGGAGAACTACTTCTTCCGACTTTCGAATTATCAGGAGACGCTGATCGATCGGATCGAGAGCGGCGAGTTAGAGATTCAGCCTGAGGTTCGGCGGAATGAGGTTCTGAGTTTCCTCCGCGGAAACACAGACAACATTCTCGGTGCTCGACTAGACCAACTTATCAGCGCCTCTATCTCTCAGGACGAGCGACAGCATCTTTCCGAAGCAGACCGTGCGGGACTCATTCAGCATGAAAAAAAATGGACAGAGGAAGCGCTGACAAGCTGCACCAAAGATGGCTCCCTAGCTTGGTCCGCTAAAGGATCTCTCTACGTCCCCGGAGCCCTGAAGGACCTTTCGATTTCGCGGACTAGTTTCAAGTGGGGGATTCCGGTTCCGGGGAATGAGAAACATGTCATATATGTGTGGCTGGATGCTCTGGCCAACTACATGACGGCGATTGGTTATGGCTCGGATGATCCGGCTGAGCAGGAGAAGTTCAAGAGGTATTGGCCTGCCGACCTGCATCTCGTGGGCAAGGAGATTATCCGGTTCCACTGCGTCTACTGGCCTGCGTTTTTGCTGGCTGCAGGTTTGCCTTTGCCTAAAGCGATTACAGCGCATGGATGGCTGCTATTTGAAGAGTCGAAGATGTCGAAGTCGCGGGGAAATATTGTTCGGACGGAGACGATTCTGGATGCTTTCGGGACTCTGAAGCCTAAGCCTGTGGATGGTCCCGGCCCTGAACTCAGCGATGAGTACTGGAAGCATGAGCAGGATTTGTTTGCTTCGGATGTGCTGCGGTATTTCTTGCTGCGCGAGATTCCGTTTGGGCAGGATGGCAGTTTTAGTTTTGATGCTCTCGTGCAGCGTTACAACAGCGATTTGGCTAATGGTTATGGGAATCTCGTAAGTCGGACGCTGGCGATGATTCAGAAGTATTTCGACGGAGAGGTGCCTCATCCTATTCCGGGAGCTTCTGCGGCTGCATTTATTGGGAGAGAAACGCAGAGTCCGCAGCTCCGGGTGATCGGTCAGCTTGCGGCAATCTCTGATTCTGACTTCACGACGTATTTGCATGCGATCAACCAATTCATCGCTTCAACCGATGGATTGCTCACCTCCAACGCGCCTTGGAAGCTCGCGGCGCAAGCCGATGACATGTCCGCAACGAGGTTGCGAGGGGTTCTCTATACGGCGGCTGAATTCATTCGTCTTATTACGGCCTCCCTTTATGCAATCCTTCCCTACTCCAGCGCGCAGGTTTGGGCTCAACTTGGACTTGGTGATATTGAGCAGGCGGCGAGGAACGGCGAACTGAAGAATCTTGAGTGGGGTGGTTTGAAGCCTGGCACGAAATTGGGTGAGCTTGGTCCCGTTTTTCCGCGAGCGCCGAAGGAGTTGATTCAAGTTATGACTGAGATGGAAAACAACACGAGTCCTGCGGCTAAGCCTGAGCCTTCAAAACTGGTCGACGAAAAGATATCGCACGCAGCTCCCGTGCCTGAGGACCCGACGCATCCAGGTGCGCCTCCGCGGACTAGTTCGCTGGCGGTGGAGAATCCCGGGGCGCATGTTGGTGCTTCGTCTGCAGTGACGCCTGAGTTGGCGAAGCCTCCTGCTACGCATACGGAGGCTCCGGCTTCCGGGGCTTTTGCTACGGCTGCGGCCGCTTCGAGTATTCCCGATACACCGCAGATTGCGATCGACGACTTTGTGAAGGTCGATCTGCGTGTTGCGAAGATTGTTGTCGCGGAAAGGATTCCGAAGGCGGATAAGCTGCTGCGGCTGGAGGTCGATCTCGGCTACGAGACGCGGCAGATTCTTTCCGGGATTGCGGAGTGGTATACGCCTGAGGAGCTGATTGGGCGGCGGATTGTGGTGATTGCGAATCTGGCGCCGCGGAAGATGCGCGGGCTGGAGTCGCATGGGATGTTGCTGGCGGCTTCAGAGGGTGAGAACGGAAAGCCGGTGCTGGCTACTTTTGGCGAGGATATCGCTCTTGGGTCGCGGCTGAAGTAAAAGCGGTCTCCCCGTTCGGCTGGGCGCAGTCTTCCAACGCCCCTTGATGACTGGCGGTTACCTCGATTGGCTATGGCGCATCTACAATGGTGCCTCGTAGGTGTAAGGTTCAACCTGGATGGAGGATGAGATGCTTCGTTTGACTCCGTACCTGCTCTTCGACGGAAACTGTGCCGAAGCCATGGAGTTCTACTCTGCCTGCTTTGGTGGCGATCTGATTCTGACTCGCCTCGCGGACACCCCGATGAAGAGTCAATTCCCTCCCGAGCAGCACAATAAGATCGTCAACGCATACCTGAAGAGCGAAGACGTCGAGTTCTCGGGTACTGATTGGCTGCACCCGACGCGAAAGCCGAATCAGGGAAACACAACTGCGATGTATATCAGCAGCCTTCAACTGGACGAACTCAGAACCATCTTTGACAAGCTGTCCGACAGGGCAGACAAGGAGTTCCTTGTCGAGCTTCGGGATATGCCCTTTGGAGTTTACGGTCGGCTGACTGATCGTTACGGCGTGGAGTGGTTCTTCCGGGGAGAGAAGGCCAGGGGTTGATCTGAGATTTCCTGCAGAGTCGGCTTTCCGGCGACTTTTTGTCAGACCACCTTTTCGATAATGCCGGGAAGCACCGGGAAGACGGCGTCTAGCTGCGTTCGGCGAGGACATTGTCTTCGGGTTGCACTTGATGTGGCTGCGGCTGCAGGCCGAGGCTGTTCAGCATGCGCGTCTGTGCGGCGCGGAGGAAGGCGAGGTTTTCCTGTACGGCCTCTTTCGATTCGCAGTGGGGGCGCGGTGGGTTGACGAAGGTTACGTCGATGGTGCCGTTGGGTCTTCGCCGTGCCCATAGAAAGACGACGCGGGCGCCGATGCGTCCGACGAGCTGCAGCGCGAGAGGGAAGAGCGGGCCGCCCATCTGGGCATCGGCGAGGCAGGCGACCGGCGTGCCTTCCTGCAGGCAGTGGCGGACACGCGACAAGGCATGCAGATTGGCTGTGATGGTGTTGAGGCGACGCTCCAGGCCTGCTACCAGCAGTTGGCCGCCGTAGGTGATTCTGCCGGGATCGGCGACGACGACCGGCTCGGCATAGCCGCGTTCGAGGAGCGGGCAGAGAGGAAACTCGGCCAGGGGCTCGTGAATCCAGCAGTAGAGGATGGCCCTGGCGGGATCGGCTTCGATGATGTCTGTGCCGGTGATGGTCCACGGAATGGAAAAGGGGCCGATGCGCGTGAGCTCGACGAGCCAGTTGTCGAGCATGACCGCTTCGGTGAGGATGCGGTTTCCGCCGAACCAGCTGCTGAGGATTCCCTGGAGCCTGCAGGCGGCGAGTGCGGTTCGATACCAGTGTTTGCGAGGGGTGAGGCGAGCGACCCACTGTGCCTGCCTGTGCAGGGTCAGCCAGCCTGCGATCCGTTTGAGTGGCCCTTTCAAGTAAGGCAACCCACTTCTTCGGAACAAGAATCCCTTCCGAGAGGATTAGAGACAGCGCCCGACTTTTTTCGGCAACAATGAAACGTGAGGCTTGAGAGAAACAAGGGTCTTCCTTACAAACAACGTACTTACGAACGACAACCTGCAACATTTTAACTTCGTGTGAAATGGCAATTTATTATGGCGCACGCAAGGGTCGTTTCAACAGGGTGCGAACCATTCTGGCTACGTTTCCTTTGTCTGGACGCCTACGGCAACGACGAAGTAACTTGCGGTCGTGGTGCCTACGTTTTTGAGGCCGTGCATGATGTTGGAGGCCGTGAAGACAACGCCTCCGGGACCAACGGGTTCGGGATTGCCGTCGTTGATGAACTCGAGGTTGCCTTCGCGGATGAGAAGGAACTCGGAGTGGCTGTGCTTATGAGGCGGATGCGGCATCTTGCCGGCGGGAAGCGTGGTCTCGTGGAGTTCGACGAACTCGCCGGTGGCGAGGGTTCCGGACATGACCTGACGGCCCGTGCCTCCATTGGAGTTTTGTTTGACGGGGAGTTTGTCGAAGGGAAAGACGACGGATTTGGTGAGCTTGCCGTCGGGGCCTGCGGCAGGGCCGGATTGGGCCTCGGCGATTGCACCCAGGGCTGCAAAGGCGGAGAGAGCGGTGAGGAGTTCTCTGCGGTTGAGATTATTCATGCGAAGATGTTACTCGTACGAGAGCCTGCGCGGAGGCGTTTCTTTGGTAACACAAGAGCGTAGGGGTTGGCGGCTCAGGTGCGGTTAGTGCTTGGTGTCGCCGCCGATCTGGACTACGACGTATTTTGCAGGAGTGCTGCCGACGTTGATGAGCCGGTGCATGGTGCCTTTTGCGACGTAGACGATATCGCCGGGGACGGCCTTTTCCTGCTTGCCATCGTGCTCGAAGAGCATGGAGCCCTCCTGGACGACAATGAGTTCGGAGTGCTGGATAGCGTGAAGCGGGACGGGAGGCGCGCCTGCCGGTTGCTGGGATTCGTGGAAGCCGACGACTTCTCCTGTTGGAAGAGTGAAGCCGGGGATTGCGCGCGTCTCGGTGCCGTTGGCGGATTTGTGGGAAGGCATCTGGTCGGCGGCGAAGACCTTCGATGCGGACGGGGTGGGTTCAGTGTTTTCGGCAGGGGTCTGTGTTTTTTCGGCGGGCGATTGTGCTGAGAGCGAGGCTATCGACAAGGCTGCGAGGAGGAGTGCTGTCGTCGTGCTTCGACCGGTTCGAGGCGTCATACTCTTTTCCTTCCGATTCGCTGGCTTTCAAAATCTTTATACTGAGAGAGTTCGGCCCTGCTCTTTTTTGAAACGACACGATGCCGCTGATTGATACTCACGCTCATTTGGATTTTTACACGGAAGACCGGGACGACGTGCTTCGACGCGCCTATGAGGCGGGCGTGGAGACGATTCTGGCGATCGGGATAGGCGAGGGGCCGGAGACGATGCATCAGGCGCTGGAGATAGCTGCGGCAACTTCAGGGCCGGGGCTCCCAGTGGTTTGGGCGAGTGCGGGGATTCATCCGCAGGAGGCAGCGGGGGCGACGCTTGAGGCGCTGGAGAAGCTTGCCGGGCTGGTGGCACAGGAGCGATGCATTGCCGTGGGAGAGATTGGGCTGGACTACTACCACTTCGAAAACCCAGTGCCTGCGGTGCAGAAGGAGACGCTTGTTGCGCAGATGAAGATTGCGGCGGCGGCTCGGAAGCCGATTGTGATTCATTGCAGAACGAGCGAGCTGGCGACTCCGCAGGCGAAGGAGAAGTTTGGGGCGGCGGATGCCTGGGCGGATCTGCTGGAGCTGATTGCGGAGCATTGGACGCCGACGGGACTGGGCGGGATTATGCATTGTTTTTCCGGGGGCGTGGAGGAGGCGGAGCGGTCGCTGGCGGCGGATTTTTATCTGTCGTTTGCGGGGAATCTGACGTATCCGAAGGCCCAGGGGATTCGGGATGCGGCGGAGCTGGTGCCTTCACACCGGATTCTGGTGGAGACGGATGCGCCGTTTCTGGCGCCGTTTCCGCTGCGGGGTCAGAGGAATGAACCGGCTTTGGTGACGCATACGGCGGCAGCCCTGGCGGAGCTTCGCGGCATCTCAAGGGAAGAGTTAGCGGAGTTGACGACGGAGAACTTCAGGAAACTTTTCCCTTCGACTCGCTGAGAAGAGATACGGGGCATAATAGAGAGCGACAAAAATTATCGAGAAGGCGGCGGGATATGGCATCGGATAACAGTTTTGACGTGGTGAGCAAGGTAGAGCTTCAGGAGGTGAAGAATGCAATCGATCAGGCCTCGAAGGAGGTGCATGCACGGTTTGATCTGAAGGATTCAAAGTCGAAGATCGAGCTGGAAGGGACCGACGCGATTCAGCTGGCGAGTCAGGATGAGTACAAGCTGAAGGCCGTGATCGAGATTCTGTCGCAGAAGCTGGTGAAGCGCGGGGTTTCGCTGAAGAACCTGGAGTACGAGAAGCTGGAGCCGGCGGCGAACTCGAGCGTGCGGCAGAAGATCAAGCTGAAACAGGGGATCACGGGCGACAGCGCGAAGAAGATTGTGGCTAAGGTGAAGGACTCGAAGATCAAGGTGCAGGCGAGTATCCAGGGGGATACGGTTCGCATCAGCGGGAAGGACAAGGATGCGCTGCAGCAAGTGATTGCGCTGTTGCGGGGCGGGGACTTTGGGGTGGATCTGCAGTTTGTGAACTTCCGGTCGAATTAGCCGGGCTGGAAATTGGACTTTTGCAGGATCGAAGTTTTGCTGAGGGATTTTCACCCGGATACTGTTGCTAAATCAACATCCTGTTACTCTTGACTACGAGTGAGCACGCTTTCCATCGCGACCGCAGGGGAAGTCTTCGAGCTTCTGCGCGAGGATCTTGCCGCTATCGAAGCTGAGTTTGCGCGGCAGTCGGACTCCAATGTTGAGGTAATCACCGACATTGCGCGCTACCTGATTGCGGGCGGGGGCAAGAGGATTCGGCCGCTGCTGCTGCTGCTTGCGGCGAAGGCGCTGGGATGTACGAGCGAGAGCAGGATTCGGCTGGGTGCTGTGGTCGAGATGCTGCACACCGCGACGCTGGTTCACGACGACATCATCGATGAGGCGGACACGCGTCGGGGACGGCCTTCGTCGAATACGACGTGGGGTAATTCCAAGTGCGTGCTGGCGGGCGACTGGCTCTATATGCAGGCTTTCAGCTCGGCTCTCGAAGAGCGGAACTTTCGTGTGCTGGAGCTGCTGATCTCGCTGACCCAGCAGATGGTCGAGGGCGAGCTGCTGCAGATGCAGAAGCTGGGGCACCTGATTAATGAAGAAGAGTATTTCGACCTTATTTTCCGCAAGACGGCCTGCCTGTTCAAAGTGTCGATGCAGCTTGGTGCGGCGGCTGCAACGGGGCATGGATTTGGTGATCCTGACGAGATTGAGGCTCAGCTGGGCGAGTACGGACGAAATCTGGGGCTGGCGTTCCAGATTGTCGACGACGTGCTGGACCTGACGGCTGCCGAGGATGTGCTTGGCAAGCCGGTGGCGAGCGATCTGCGTGAGGGCAAGGCTACCCTGGCGGTGATTCATGCGCTGGAGCGTGGGACCGGAGCAGACCGGGAGGCAATTCGCACGGTTCTGGCGGATCGGAGCTTCGACCGCATCTCGCATCCGCAGATTCTGGAGATCCTTCACCGGCATGGCTCCATCTCCTACGCAATGGACACGGCCTGCGCCTACGCCGAGGCTGCGCGGATGACGATTGCCGATCTGCCGAGCTCGGATGCGAAGCGGGCGTTGCTTTGGGTGCCGGGCTTTGTGACGACGCGCGACCGCTAAACTTCGGCTAGCGCGGCTGATAAGATCGCATTGGCAGCTTCTGAGCCATAACAGGACTCTTTCAGCAACTCCATGTCGAAATTCGCAGAAGATATCGCACGTTACAAATCAAAGGGTTCGCACGGAAAACAGCTCTGGTTGAACCCAGCGGTCTGGGCGATCGGAGTGTATCGCTTCGGCAACTGGCTGCATGTGGATAAGCCGAATGCGCTGGTTCGGCTGCCGCTGAAGGTGGTGTTTTTCTTCGCGAATTTTTTCTGCGAGCTGGTAATGGAAATGCACATCGATGCCCAGGCCACGATTGGGCCGGGGTTCTATATCGCTCACATTGGGGGAGTTCACATCAATCCGGCCGCAGTGCTGGGGAAGAACTGCGATGTGGCGCATCGCGTGACGATTGGCGCGTCGGCGATGGGACGGCAGGGGGTTCCTGTGCTGGGCGATGAGGTGTATGTGGGGACCGGGGCGACTCTGATCGGTAAAATCAGGATTGGAAGCGGAGCGAAGATCGCCGCGAACACGCTTGTGATTACGAACGTTCCCGAGGGCGCTACGGTGATGGGGGTTCCGGGACGAATTATTATGCGGCCGCCGAAACCTGCTACGACTCCGGCGCCTGTAGTGGAGAAGCCCGTAGTGGAGAAGATGGATGCTTAGCGATGCGCAGCGGCAGGAGACGCGCCGGTCGATCAAGGAAGCTGCAGCACGACAGGATGCAGCGGCAGCGGTTCCGTTGGGCCGGAGACTTGTCGCCGAGTCGGGCAAGGCTGCCGATGTGATGTTCTGTGCCTCGACGTTTGCGGGGCTTGGTGACGCGATCAAGGAACAGCTTGGGGCGAAGAAGCTG
Organism: uncultured Acidobacteriaceae bacterium; assembly: GCA_963815485.1. GTDB lineage: Bacteria > Acidobacteriota > Terriglobia > Terriglobales > Acidobacteriaceae > Edaphobacter. The sequence continues at coordinate 247,528 of CAWFGQ010000002.1, forward strand.
AAGGTTTATATCGTTCGCTCGGTGACAGTAGAGCCGATTCTTCCTGCGCTGGCGGTTGAGGGGGTGTTTTCGAACTTCGTTCTCGATATGCATGCCGGGGGCTATGGGTCGTTTGCCGAGGAGCTGATGAATTCGCAGAGCGCACTGGCGCGGTTCGGGGCGGATGCTGTGCTGGTGGTGCTCGATCTTGAGGATGTCGCGGGTGGGCTGCCTGATCTTTGCGCGGCGGGCAACAGCGGAGAGATTCAGCGAGAGGTTGAGGAGTGTGTTCTGCGAGTGGAGCAGATGCTGCGAGCTTTTCGTTCGACAAGTTCCGCGCGTCTTGTCTTTCAGGGGCTGGTGGTGCCTGATACAAGTTCGCTGGGCGATGTCGGCGATGCGAATCTTTCGTCGAGTCTGAGCGGAGCGGTGCAGGAGATCAATCGGAGATTTGCTGCGATGTGCCGCAGCATTTCTGATTGCCTGTTTTTCGATGTGGATCGCGTGGCAGCTCGTTATGGGCGTGCGCGGTGGCGCGATACACGGATGTTTCTGGCTTCGCGGCTGGCGGTTTCGGCGGATGCGTTTGGCGTCTATGCGCGCGGGTTGGTGCAGTCGCTGGCGGCGATGTACCGGGCTCCGCGGAAGGTGCTTTGCACGGACCTGGATAACACGCTCTGGGGCGGCGTGCTTGGCGAAGAAGGAACTGAGGGGATTCAAACAGGAAGTGCGTTTCCCGGGAACTGCTATCTGGAGTATCAGAGGTATCTGAAGCAGCTTTCGGCGCGTGGGATTTTGCTGGCGATCGTTTCGAAGAACAATGAAGCGGATGTGCGTGAGGCGTTTGAGATTCGCGCGGCCGATCTTGCGCTGGGGCTCGCGGATTTTGTTGCGTTGAAGATCAGTTGGGACGAGAAGGCGAAGGCGATTCGCGAGCTTGCCGAGGAGCTTTCGCTGGGGCTGGACTCGTTTGTTTTTGTTGACGATAACCCGGTGGAGTGTGAGGCGGTTCGGCAGCAGCTGCCTGAAGTCGCGGTTGTGTCTGCACCGGTGGAAGAGCCGTGGAGAGCGGTTGAGATTCTTGCGCAGCAGAGTTATTTCGATACGGCGGTTGTAACTGAGGATGATGCAAACCGGCTGAACGAGTACAAGGCGCAGGCTCAGCGGGCGCAGCTGGAGAATAGCGCTTCGAACCGCGAGGAGTTTCTGGCTTCGCTGGAGATTGTGTGTACTTTCCAGAGTGCGCTGCAGGCTCCGCTGGCGCGTGCGGTGCAACTGCTGGCGAAGACGAATCAGTTTAATGTGACGACGCGGCGCCGGTCTGCGGCTGAGGTTGAGGAGTTTGCCGCGAATGGGCAGGCCTGGGTGATTCGCGTGCGGGACCGGTTTGGCGATGCGGGTGTGGTTGGGCTTGCGTTGGCGCGGAACGATGGCGATGCGTGTTTGATTGATTCGTTTCTGCTGTCGTGCCGCGTGATTGGGCGCGGGATCGAGACGGCGCTGCTGGCGTTTGTGGCGGAGAATGCGCAGCGTACGGGCGCAACGAAGGTTGTGGGGGAGTTTATTCCTACGAAGAAGAATGCGCCCAGCGCGAGTTTTTATGCGGATCATGGATTCACGCAGACGCGCACGGAAGACGGCTCGATTTTTTATGAGTTTGATTTGACGAAGTCGGCTCTTGCGAGCCCCAGCTGGATAACTTTGAAAGGAAATGAATCGAATGAGCTCTCAGCAAGTGCCGTCCTCTCTTCGTGACATCCTTGCGGATGTTCTTGAGGTTTCGCCCGAAGAGATTACTCCCGACCTGACGATGGAGAAGGTTGAGAACTGGGATTCTTTCCGCCATCTGCAGGTGATTCTGGCGCTGGAAGGTGAGTTTGGAGTGCAGTTCGATCCGCAGCGAGTTCCGGAGATGACGAGTGTTGCGCTGATTCAGCAGGAGCTGGAGAAAAAAGGAGTCGCGCTTCAATGACTCCTGAGGAACTGGGGTTCAGGCTGATGCATGTCGGCGTTGCGGTGCCAAAGCTGGAACCTGTGACGGAGAGCCTTTCGAAGCTGTTCGGCTATCGCGTTGTCTCGGGGCCGTTCGATGATCCCATTCAGAAGGTGACTGTGAATTTTCTGACGACCGCGCCAGGCGATGCGGTTGAGATTGAGCTGATCGCTCCGCTGACGGAGGATTCGCCTGTGCGCTCGATGTTGCAGAAGAGTGGCGGCGGGGCGTATCACTTCTGCTTTGAGACGGCGGATATCGATAAGGCGCTGGAGCATGCGGTTGCCAACGGCTGCATGGTCGTGTCGAAGCCGGTGCCTGCGGTTGCGTTTGGCGGGCGGAGGATTGCGTGGATTTATACGGGCGCGCGTCAGCTCTTCGAGCTTGTCGAAGCTGAAAAAGGGGGCGAAAAGCAGGGCTGATCGCGGCTATTTCTGATTGCGGTTGTCTTCGGGGTTCCAATCGGTCGCAACCATCTCGCGGCCACGCGCCATGAGGAGCTGAATCTTGCCCTCGGCAGCTTCGAGCTCTTTTTTACAGGCAGAGGAGAGCTTGAGGCCCTCTTCAAAGAGTTGCACGGACTCTTCGAGCGAGAGCTCTCCGTTTTCGAGGCGGTCGACGATCTTCTCGAGTGCTTTCAACTGCGTTTCAAAGGTTCCCATTACGCGACCATGCCTTCCTCGTCTTCGCCGGTGAGGCCGAGAACATCGGCGGCGACGGCGTATCGGCCGAACGGAGCACTGACCTGAACGCCCTGAACCATCGGCCTTGCCTCTGCGAGCATCTCCCGGGCAATCTTGACGCCTTCGGCGCGGCTTTCTTCGGGTGTGGTAACCCTGGCCATGCGCGCCATGATCTCTTCGGGCATGCTGACGCGGAGATCATTCTTCATGAACTCGGCGTTGCGCAGGCTGGTGAGCGGCCAGATGCCGGCGATGACTGGAATGCGGAAGCCTTCGATGCGGCGAAGGAACTCTTCGAGCACGCGGAGATCGAAGACGGGCTGAGTGATGGCGTACTCTGCACCGGCCTCAACCTTGAAGGCAAAGCGGCGGACCTCCTGATCCATGTCCTGCACGCCGGGGTTGGCGGCAACGGCGATGGTGAAGCCGGTGGAGGCTCCGATGGAGTTGCTGCCGATGTCAAGGCCGTAGTTGAGATTGTGGACGATGTTGACGAGACCGATGGCGTCGACATCGAAAACCGCCGTGGCGTTGGGATAGTTGCCGAGCTTGGGCGGATCACCGGTGAGGCAGAGGATGTTTTTCAGGCCGATCGAAGATGCGCCGAGCAGATCGCTCTGAATGCTGAGGACGTTGCGGTCGCGGCAGGTGTAATGCAGGATGGTCTCGATGCCGACGTGCTGCTGGACCTGCACGCAGAGGCTCTGCGCACTCATGCGGGCGCTGGCGCGAGGGGAATCGGGAATGTTGATGGCGTCGACGCCGAGGCGGTGAAGCATGGCTGCGCCGTCGATCTCCTTGCTGCAGTCGATTCCCTTGGGCGGAACGATCTCGACCATGGTGACAAAGTCGCCCGCGGCGACCATGGCTCCTATTCTGGAACGCTGGGCAAGCGGGGCGGGCTCAATTTTTGGTGCTGTCCTGGCTGAGGCTTTGCCTGCGCCGGCGGTTTCCATGACGCGGGCGCCGCCTTCCATCGCGTCGAGCGCGCGCAGCGAACTCTTCATGGCGCGGATGTAACTGGGAGTGGTTCCGCAACATCCGCCTACGATGCTTGCGCCCGCTTTGACGAGCTTGCGCGTGAAGCTGGCCATGTACTCGGGTGAGGTGAGGTAGATGGTGCGGCCCTCGACGGCGCGGGGAATGCCCGCGTTGGGCATCGCGGCCAACGGCTTCGTGGTGACGGGACGCATGCGTTCGATGACGCTGAGAACGGTGGCAGGACCTGCGCTGCAGTTGCAGCCGACGGCATCGGCACCCCATTCCGTGAGTTTGAGCGCAGCGGTTTCGGCAGAGGAGCCGTCGAGGCAGTTGCCTTCCTCATCCACGGTCATCATGACGACGACGGGAAGTTTCGGGGCGACGCTTCTGGCCGCGAGGATACCCTGCTCGGCCTCGGCGAGGGAGGTCATGGTCTCAATAATCACCAGGTCGACGCCAACGCCGGGACCGCCTTCGGCGAGTGCGCGAATCTGTTCAGCAAAGGCGTCGCGGGCTTCGTCGAGGCCGACTTTGCCGAGCGGCTCGAGCCTGACTCCGAGGGGGCCAATGGCTCCTGCGACGAAGGCCTCGGCGGCCTGCTTGTCGCGAATCTGATTGACGCATTCACGCGCAATGCGGACGCCGGCAAGGTTGATGTCGCGGACCTTATCTTTGAGCCCGTGGGTCTCGAGGCGGAAGGCGTTGGCGCCAAAGGTGTTGGTCTCGATGACCTCCGCGCCGGACTGGAGGTATTCGGCGTGGATCTCACGGACCAGTTCGGGCTGCGAGAGGTTCAGCTCGTCGTAGCAGCGGTTGATGAAGATGCCCCGGGCGTAAAGCATGGTGCCCATTGCCCCATCACAGAGTACGGTTCCGCCGTTGAATAATCTTCCGGCAACAGGATATCCCGCTCCTGAACCATCTTCCGCAACGTCAAACCCATCTGCCATGATCTTCTCCCGTTGTCTCTTTCATCCTAAGGCACGACGCGGGCGCACTCCAAACCTGTGTGGGAAAGAGCTTGATTCCAAGGGGTTCCGAGGCCATGCGCAGGAGTTTCCTTGTTATACTCAGCATAGAGCAGTGGCTGCCAAAAGACGCCGCAGCGCTCGGGTTGGAGTTTGTTACCGTTGACGAATCGAAGTCTCTTTGCACAGTCCCTACGCGCCCAGATCTTCTGCGGCCTTCTGATCGCTGCCGCCACGCTGGGACTCACCGCGTGCGGGCCGTATTACTACAAGTTTCCCGAGTTTACGTTCGCCAACCGGCCGATTCCGCCGAGCCAGCTTGCCAATCGCGTGATGATTTCGGTCACGATTAACGGCGGCTCTACGGGCAGCCTTCAGATCGTGGACGCGCTTCGCGACATACGCAGTAACGTTCAGAACACCCGCACGTCGTTTTCGGTCTCGGGCTATGCCTCCGGCTTCCCGAACCTGATCCTCAGCTTCCCGGCAGAGATTTCGGGGTATGTTTACTCCAATACGCAGGGCGATGTGCAGGTCGTCGACTATGGGAAGGAGACCGTCAATGGGTCGGCCGGCTCGCTGCCCGCCAGGTCCACCGGCCTCGCTGTTCCCCCAACCTTCGGCCACGTCTACTCTGCCGAGGAGTCGATCGGCGGACTGGTGATTATCGACCGAACCAGCGGCGGAACGTTCGGGCTCAATATTCCGAACGTCTTTCAGGTTGTCGTAAACCAGGGCGACACGGTTGTGCTGGCGATGGTGCGGAACTCCAACGCCATCTACCGCGTGATCAAGCTGAATAATGGTCAGTACCCCACAGCCACCGCAGCAATTGGGGCGATCGGTGCCGTGGACTGCACGCCGTTGAACAACCCGGTCTACTGCGCTGTCCCGGTGAATACGGGAACGGCAACGAATCCGTTCGACCGGCCGACGAATGCATACTTCTCGCTCGACGGCACCGCCGTTTACGTGCTGAACTGCGGGCGGGAGTGCGGAGGAAACACCTCCAGCGTGACGTATCTTGATCCGGGTGCGCTCCAGGTGAACAGCTACGCGCAGTTCTCGGCGCCGGCGCAGCAGAATCCGAACGCATTTCTGCGAAATGTGCCGGTTCCGGGCGGCGCTACCGCGGCGGTCGCGAATGGGACGACGCTTTATATCTCCGGCCAACAGCTTCAGCCGGATGGGTTATTCGCTGGCAACCTCTCGACGATCAATCTGGCGACCAGCACGGTGACGGGCAAGTATTCGATCTCGGATGGTACGCATTCGAAGATGCTCTTTGCCGACGACAACACGCTTTGGATCGGCTCGCAGTTCTGCGCGACCGGCGAGCGGGCACACCAGGCGTCTCTTGGCGTGACGACGCAGGCAGCGAACTACAACTGCCTGACACGGTTCGATATGGGCGCGCTGAATGCTTCAATTGTGCCGTTCGTGACGCAAGGCTCAGCGACTGCGGTGGTTCCCTACCCCAATACAAACCAGAACCAGTACTACTATGGCGATCTGACGGGGCTTTGCTGGGTGCAGACGCTGCATAAGGTCTATACGGCTTATGGCGGGCAGGTGCATGTGTTCAACACCGCCACCGGCGCGGAGATCAATAACGTGAACGTCGTGGTTCAGGGCACAGCGCTGGACGTGGCGTATATGGACGCAATTACAGACGCAGACAACTAAAAGCAGGGTTTAGGGAATAGGGAGCAGGGAGTAGAAGACCTGTGGTTGAGTCCTACCGTGATCTCAAGGTTTGGCAGCGTGCCGTTGCGATGACACTCGCCATTTATCGAGTTACTTCTGGCTTTCCCAAAGAGGAATCTTTTGGACTGATGAGTCAGATTCGCCGGGCCGGAGTTTCGGTTCCCAGTAATATTGCTGAGGGGTACGGGCGTGGGTCTAAGGGCGAGTACAAGCAGTTTCTTGCCATGGCCCGCGGTTCCAATCTTGAAGTTCAAACACAACTGTTTCTTGCAGGGGAGTTGGGTTATGGCAATCCTGCTCAACTGAAAACAGCCGACAATCTCTCAAATGAGGTCAGCAAAATGCTGAACTCCCTGCTGGCAAAACTCTAATGGCGAACGAGCCCTCTACTCCCTACTCCCTAACCCCTGCTCCCTCTCTTGTTGACATTCTTGCCATTGCTGCGCATCGCGATGACGTGGAGCAGACCTGCGGGGGCACACTGCTGGCAATGAATTCCCGTGGGTGGCGTACGGGGATTCTTGATCTGACGCAGGGCGAGTCCGGGACGCGGGGCACTGCTGCTGAAAGGTCGGCCGAGGCTGCAGAGGCGGCACGGATTCTGAAGGTGGCTCATCGTGAGGCGCTCGATCTGCCGGATGGGAATGTTCAGAACACGTATGAGAATCGGCTGAAGATTGCCGGGGTTCTACGGCGGTTGCGGCCGCGGGTGGTGATCCTGCCTTACTGGCAGGGGCGTCATCCGGATCACTACACTTCGGCAACGCTGGGTTACGAGGCTTGCTTTGTGAGCGGCCTGGCGAAGGTTGAGACTCCGGGTGAGGCGAATGCGCCGCATCGGCCTTACAAGATTCTTTACGCGAGCCTCTATGCGGATGTGCGGCCGAGTTTTGTGGTCGACATTACACCGTTTATTGAGCAGCGGCTGCAGTCCCTGCTGGCTTACCGGTCGCAGTACGCCTCGCAGTCGCAGGGCAGCAAGCTGTTTGTGCCGGAGGAGGAGATTCGCGAACGCACGTTCGCGGAGGCTCGGCACTATGGGCTGTTAGTGGGTGTGCGGTACGCTGAGCCGTTTGTGCAAAAAGAAGTTGGCCTGGTCGAGGATCTGATGCAGCTTCCCGTTCAATCCATCTAAGGCTTAGGCGCTTACGTGGGAGGCCAGCTGTTTCTTGACGAACTCCACGACTTCTTCTGTGACATAGAGAGGTGGGCGCATCGGCAGGATTGGCGTGCCTTCCAGCAGTTTCAGCGAGACGCCCTTCCACTCGGGGCGCTTCAGATCGCCTTCGGAGACGAGAACGGCGTCGGCGCGGTCGAGGAAGTACTTTGCGGATTCTTTGAAGTCGGCTGTCTCGGGATCGAGAACGCTGAGGTACAGGTCTGGCCGCAGAAAACGCATGATGCTGTTGGATTCGAGGATGACGTTCTCGGCCTGTGCGATCTCTTTGCGGATGCGGGGCATCGCGTCGGCGAGATCTCCGGTGCGGGTTCTGACCCAGAAGGATCGTGCTGCGCCGGCTGCGAGATAGCGGCCTGAATCTGTCGTGGCGTCGCCGCCTTTCCGTTCTTCACTGATTGCTACGGTGTGTTCGGCAGTCTCGCAGTCGCAGGGTTCGCCGTTGGCGGAGCACATGCCGTGACCGAACTGGGTGATCTTGAAGGCTGTCCAGTGCATCTGCGGGAGCGCGGTGATCAGGCCGGCGACGACGCTGGTCTTGCCAATGTTTCTTGTGTGTCCACCGATTACTACGATTGCCATCCTTCACCGCGATCCACGATCTATGAGGATTTTAACGCTGTTTCAGGCGGGCGAGATCGCGCAGATATTCTTTGAGCGGGCGCGCGGGCCTGCCCCAGAAGACCTGGCCGGGGCCTCGCATTTTTTTCCCGCTCAGGACGCCTGCACCGCCGCCGAGGATGACGCCTGTGCCTACCGTGGCATGTTCGCCTATTCCAACCTGGCCGCCGAGGATGGCTCTGTCTTCGACCACGCTGGAGCCGGAGATACCTGTCTGCGCGGCGATGACGACGTGTCTGCCGATGGTGCAGTTGTGGCCGATGTGGACGAGGTTGTCGATCTTTGTGCCGCGGCCGATGCGGGTCTCGCCCAGCGCACCGCGGTCGATGGTGGTGTTGGCTCCGATCTCGACGTCGTCTTCGACGATGAGGCGCCCCTGCTGCGGGAAGATGAGGTACTCGCCGGTCTGAGCGTTGCGTGCGTAGCCGAATCCTGTGGAGCCGAGCACTGTACCTGCCTGCACGACGACGCGATCGCCCAGTGTCGTTCCGGAATGAACGACAACGCGGGCGCTGAGGTTGCAGTCGCGGCCGACGACGACCCCATCTTCGAGGACGACTCCGGGACCAACACGGGTGCAGACGCCAATGCTCACATCTTTGCCGACGACCGCGGATGGATGCACACCGGGTTCAAAGCCGCGTCCACGCAGTTGTCTTCCGACGACGGCGAAGGCGTACTTCGCATCTCCCACCCACAGGACACGCGGGTCAAGCGGAAGATCCGCCTCTTCGAGATTTCGGTTGGCGAGGATTGTTCCCGCTTTGGAGGCGAGGGCCTTCTTCAATGTCTCTTCGTCGACTGCGAAGACGACTGAGTTTGCGTTGGCAGTCTCGATGCCTGAGACCTCGGTGATCTCAACATCCAGCAGCGGTGCGCTTACGCCGATCCAGTCGGCAACTTTGCTCATACTCGCCATCAATAGATCCCCATCTCGCCCGCAGGCCTTGTCTTCCACCGCCGATGCACCCAGAGCCATTGCCCGGGGTATCGGCGCACGTACGATTCAATCGCTGCAGTGAAGGTTGCGGTGTTGACGATTGCATCCTGCTCGGAGTCACCAGTATGGACTACGGGCAGTTCCGGGCCAAAGTGCAGCACATATCGCTGCTCGCTCTCTTCCCACAGAAGAAAGCCAGGAACGACCGCAGCTCCGGTTTTGGCTGCGATGCGAGCCATCCCGGAGGCCGTGCAAGCCTGTACGCCAAAGAACGGCACGAAGACACCCTGCGGCGGCGTCATGTTCGTGTCCATGAGGATGCCGACGGTCTCGCCTGCGCGCATCGAGGCGATGAGGCCTCGCGCGAAGTCGTCTTTGTGGATGACGCGGTTGCCATGCAGGCAGCGGATGCGGTTGACGAAGGCGTCGACGAGGGGATTGTCGAGGCGGCGGATGACCATGCCCATCGGCATCCCCATCAGCGAGTGGTAGAAGCTGGAGAGCTCCCATGCGCCGAGGTGGCCGGTGAGGACGAGGACTCCTTTGCCCTTTGCGAGGGCGGCCTGATAGTTTTCGAGACCTTCGTAGCGGATGAAGCGGCCTGCCGACTCCGTGGTGTAGCCAGGCATCTTGCAGAACTCGGCCAGCAGGAGACCGAGGTTGCGGTACTCTGAGCGCAGAATGGCCTCGCGCTGGGCTGTCGGCATCTCCGGGTAGGCGAGTTCGAGATTGCGGAGGCCGACGCTCCGCAGGCGGCCCAGAAGGCGATAGGCGAGTGCTCCAATGGTGGCTCCGATGGCGCGGGCGAGTCCTCGGGGAAGAAGTCGCATGAGATGAATGAAGACCCAGACCACGGCAAACTCCATGGTCTCGCGGAGAGTCGGCTGGACTCTCTGCAACGTCATTGGTGCAACTTCACTCAAGGCTCTAGTCTACTGATTTCACCTCCCCGGCGTCTTAAATGAAGGGGGGCGGCTGCTCGCCGCCCCTCTTCCTTCGATCCAGTCCTTCAGGCTATTGGTTCTTCGCAACGACGAAGTACTTCGCTACGGTGCGGACAAAGGGCTTCCCCTCTTCCGTAGTTGGCTGGTTGCCGTCGAGAATCGTGTTGTAAGGAACATTAGTACCGTAGATTGCAGCGGTTCCCTCCTGATTTTGTGAGAGAACGGTGCCGTCGAGATCGATACCGGCAAATAGACCTTTGGAGCGCGAATAACTGAGGAATTCGGCGTTCAATTTCCAGTCCGTACCTGCCTGCGCATTACGTCCAACAGGGCCAGCCGAAGCAGCCGCGTCCGCGCCGAGCTTGACCTTGTTCTTCAACATGCTCTGGAGACCCTTCTGATTCATTGCAATCAGTACAAGGTCCGTTGCCTGTCCGCCGATCTGAAATCCAAAGCTGCCGCCGGTCAGCTGGACACATACAGGCGCGCTCCACTTTCCACTCGCAGTACGGCAGGTTGCAACGCCCTGGCCATATTGGGCACCAACGACGAAGGCACCTTTCTTAAAGCTGGGGATGACGACTACGCATGAGGCGCCGGCAAGAATGCCGCCGGGTATCGACTTGTCAGGAGTGGCCATAATCTCTTCAATCACCTGGCTGGCTGCGCTGAGCCGTTCTGCTACTTTCACTTTGTCATCCTGAGCAGCATGCGCAGACAGAGAAGCGGCCGTTATGGCCAAACCACACAGAATTGCTGGGAGTTTTTTCATCATTTTTGTTTCTACCTTTCGGGGTCGGAAGTCTAAATTCTTTGAAAAGGGCCCATAAAGCCATTTATTTCCAACACTATGTCGGATGGAAGAACCAGAGGGGGAGTTGTACTGTTTTTAACAAGAGCTTACCACCGCACGCAAAAGTCTTAGCGCACATAAAAAATGGGGGTTATAGAGATAGTGCCGGGTTTCCCCGACGCGCTCTCTATAACCCCTCTCCCAGGTCTGTGTTGCTTGTTACTAATCTGCCTGACATTACCTACGCTCACAACGGTACGAAGGTAGGTAGACCTTTGAGCGTTGTCTGTTAACTCAAATGTTAACAGACGGAAAGAGGGTAACCTTGCTTGATTTTCGAGTCTTGTCACCTGAATTCCGTCATTCGGAAAGCAACTTCCGGTTCATGACCTGAACCGAGAGAGCGATGCGGTTGCTGACGCCGACTTTTCGCATCAGCGTGCTGACGTGCTTCTTTACCGTTCCCAGGTCGATTCCAAGCTCTTCAGCGATGACTCGGTTCGGGTGGCCTTCGACAAGACGTTTCAGAACCTGAATCTCACGTTGCGTGAACTTCGGTTCTTCATGCGGCCCGGCCCTGCGCTCCTCGGTGGAGGAGAGCTCCAGCAGGTTCGCCAGCACCTTGCGGGGCGCCCAGGCTGAACCATCCTGAACGATCTCGATCGCCAGGCGCACCTCGCTTCCCTTCGCTGTGTGCGGAAGATAGCCCTTGGCGCCGGCACCGATGATGCGCTGGATGTATTCGTGGTCCTCCTCCAGTCCCATCACGATCAACCGCAGGTGAGGACGGGTACGGCGAAAGGCAGCCAGCAGTTCGAAGATGTGGTCGGTGCAGGCCGCATCGATCAGAATCAACGACACGCCTGAGGCGTCGAGGGCACCTGGAATCGACAGCGGCACGATGTCAACCGAAGCTCCATGGACGCTGCTCTCAGCAAGGATTGATTGCAACCCAAGGATGCGCAACGGATCGGTAGCAACTAAACCCAGTTTAATGGGCTTTAGATCTTGGTCTTTCATCGCCTGTGCAGCCCCTCTACTCAGCGTCTTGCAAACAGTAGGCCGACTTCAGCGCTTACGGGGATCGCCACCCCTTCTCGGATTAGAGTTTTGGCAGAACGATTCCTTGCTGTTTCTGATATTTTCCTTTGCGGTCAGCGTAGCTGATCTCGCACATCTCGTCAGATTGGAAAAAAAGAATCTGGCACAGACCTTCATTGGCATAGATACGGGCGGGGAGTGGAGTCGTATTGGAAATTTCGAGGGTCACGAACCCCTCCCACTCCGGCTCAAACGGAGTCACGTTTACTATGATGCCGCAACGGGCATATGTCGACTTGCCGACACAGATTGTGAGCACATCGCGGGGAATCTTGAAATATTCAATGGACCGGGCCAGCGCAAACGAATTTGGCGGGACGATGACGCTGTCGGCCACAACCGTAACGAAAGAACGCTCATCAAAGGCTTTAGGGTCGATAATGGCGCTATTGACGTTGGTGAATATCTTAAATTCGTCGGAGACCCGCAGGTCGTACCCATAGGAGGAGAGCCCATAGGAGATAACACCCTCCCGGACTTGTTTTTCGCTGAACGGGGAAATCATTCCGTGGTCGACCGCCTGACGGCGGATCCAACGGTCACTCTTAATTGCCACTTCTAGTCTCTTTTCTATTCGTTTTCGAATTCGGGCCGCTAATTTCGGCGTTAGGGTGTAGATTTAAGGGCGACCGGAAACTTCGTTACCCTTGCCTCATTAGATTCTTCATCTTACGGCAGTGTTCTTTCGTTGACAATCTCGTTTCGACTTTCTACCATCACGTTACTAAAACCCGGTCAGTATTTGTTTTCAAAAAATTACAGCCCAAGGACGGCGGCCCAGATGATTAAGCAGGATCTTATACAAAGGGTTGTTGAGCGTACCGGACTGCCACGAACTAAAGCAGAGTCTGCGGTAGACGCGATCTTCGACAGCATGAAGCAAACACTGATCGCTGGCGACCGCATCGAGTTGCGCGGCTTCGGCGTCTTCACTGTAAAACCCCGTAAAACCGGCATTGGCCGGAATCCGAGGACAGGTGCTGAAGTAACGATTGCTCCGGGAAAAGCCGTTCGCTTCAAGCCCGGTAAGGAACTTCATCTGTTGGACTAGCTCCGGTTAGCCCATAGACAAGGTTCGATCTTCAGCGCAGCAACCGCCTCACATCAAATGAACTGCGTCCACGTCAACCACAAGGTTGCGCCGGGCAATGTCCTGTGTCTCCGCAAACGCGAGCATGGCCCGCAGCGTCGCGCCAAGTGCCTGTCTTTGCTCAGCTTTCAGAACGAAGTGATAGCGGTAGATTCGTTTGAGCCGCACGATGGGCGCAGCCGCCTGCCCTAAGACACGTATCTTGTCCAGACGCGTCTGCTGGAACCACCGTCCAAGCGTTCCAGACCATGCTGTAGCCTCTTCAAGCTTTTCGCTTTGAATCACCACGTTGGCGAGCACAGCGAACGGCGGGTAGTGCATCCAGCGGCGATACTGCATCTCCTTGGCAACGAAGCCCGGGTAGTCGTGCCTGGCGGCGAACTGGATGGCGTAGTGATCGGGGTGGTACGTCTGCACGAGGACTTTGCCGGGCAGATTGCCTCGTCCGGCGCGGCCTGAGACCTGCGTGAGAAGTTGGAAGACGCGTTCGGCTGCGCGGAAGTCTGGCAGGCTCAGTTGAAAGTCTGCGCCGATGACTCCTACCAGCGTGACGCCGTGGATGTCGTGGCCCTTGGCGATCATCTGCGTGCCGACGAGCAGGTTGATCTCGCCTCCGTGAAGGCGCGCGAGAAGGCGCTCCATGTCGCTGCGGCCGCGGACGGTGTCGCGATCCATGCGGCCGATGCGTGCCGTGGGAAATAGCTCCTGCAGGCGCTCCTCGCCTTGCTGCGAGCCAACGCCAAGAAAGTAGAGATGCTCGCTCTCGCACTTCGGGCAGACCTTCGGCACAGGGCGGCGCGAACCGCAGTAGTGGCACTCCAGCCGCTGGCCGGGTTGCGCGATGGCTTCGTTCTCGCTGATTTTCTTGTGATAAGTCATCGAGACCGCGCAGTTTTCGCACTCGATCTTTTCGCCGCAGCTGCGGCACATCACAACGGTCGAGTAGCCGCGGCGGTTCAGCAGCAGAATGACCTGCTCGCCGCGGTCCAGCGTGGCCTGTGTCTCTTCGATCAGACGACGCGAGAAGATGTTCTCCTGACCGGTCTCGCGAAACTCCTCGCGCATGTCGACGAGTTCGACCTCGGGGAGCGGGCGTGCCATGACTCGTTCGCGCATCTCGATGCGGACGTAACGTCCCTTGTCGGCATTCGCCCAGCTTTCGAGCGACGGCGTGGCTGAACCGAGCACGACGACTGTCTCCTGTAGCTTCGCACGCATGACCGCGACATCGCGGCCGTGGTAACGCGGCGTCTCTTCCTGCTTGTAGCTGGAGTCATGCTCCTCATCGACGATGATCAGCCCGAGGTTCACAAGCGGTGCGAAGACAGCCGAACGAGTGCCGACTACGATTCGCGCGTCGCCACTGCGAATTCTGTGCCACTGCTCGGCACGCTCGTCCGGAGTAAGCTGCGAATGCAGCAGAGCGACCTCGCCCGCGAACGCCGCGTACATCTGCGCCGCCATCGCGGGCGTCAGACCGATCTCCGGCACCAGCAGCAGTGCCGATTTACCTGCGTCGAGCGCTCGCTGCATCGCCGCGAAGTAAACCGTTGTCTTGCCCGAGCCGGTGACTCCATACAACAGATGTGGGCGGAACCCGCCTTTCTCCATCGCCGCCGCGATGGTCCCGAGCGCCTCCATCTGGGCCTCGTTCAGATCGTGCTCGTGCGCATGCTTCTTGCCGTGAGAACTGACTCCGCCGAGATGGAACTGCTCCAGAACCTCCTCGATTGCGACGAGTCCTCGTTTTACCAGCGTCGCGAGCGTCGAAGGCGGCACACCTCCGTTGCGCAGCGTGAGTTGCAGATCGCTGACGCGCATCCTTCCACCGACTGCTGCAAGTTCGGCCAGAATCGCCGTCTGATTTTCATTGAGCTTCGGAAGCCGCGTCTCTTCGACCAGCACCGCCACTTTTTCAAGCCTCCGCGCATCACGCTCCTCCGCGATCGCTTCACGCGTCAGCCACTTTTTGCGAACCATCCCTTCGAGCAGCCCTTTGTTGGCTCCGGTGGCCGACCGCAGCGCGGAAAGCTTTGCCTGTTCGCCGTTTTCGAGATAGTTCAGAACGGAGTACTCACGATTCTGGTCTTCGGCTGAGAGCTTCGAACGCCGCGACGAGCCCTTCTCCGCGCCCTCGTAGAGAACCCGTCGACCTGCTTCAGCGATGCGATAAGAAAAATGCCGTTTCACCTCTGCGGCAAGCGGAAGCATTCCGCGCAGAACCTCGCCCAGCGGGGCCACGTAGTACTGCGCGATCCACTGAGCAAGCTTCATCAGCTCGTCGGGCAAAATAGCTGCGTCATCGAGCACCTGCTGCACCGGCTTGATCTCAAAGTCGTCCGCGGGCGTCTCGTCGTGGACGCGTACAACGACGCCCATCAGCCTCTGCCCGCTGAAGGGCACCAGCACGCGGGCACCGACTGCAGGAACCACACCATTCACTGCGTAGGTAAAGGTCTGGTCCAGCGGCACCGGCAGAGCAACGTCGCAAAACAGAGGCATCCTTCCAGCTTAACCTTTCTCGCACTGCGTATTCACAGGCCGCCCTCAAACAGCGATGGGGACGACTTCGAGTGAAGCCATCCCCATCGGGTGCGCCTTTGCTATCACAGGGCTATTGCATCTTCGGCAGTTCCATCAACAAGGCGCCATTGCCGGTCTGAACCGTAGGAAGCTGTCCGTTCCAGCGTTCGATCAGGGCCTTCTGGTTCTCGATCTTTCTGAGCTCCAGAAGCTGCGGAGTCAGCGAGGTCTGGCGAATCTTATTCGCCTCGGCCTCACCATTGGCACGTGTCACAGCGGCCTTCGCTTCGCCATCAGCTTCGGCAACCGTCTTCGCCGCTTCGGCCTGGGTCTTCGCCAGCTCGTTGCGCGCACGTTCTGCGTCCTGAATCGCCTGTGCCTTCGATGTGATCGCTGTCGCGATCACCGCAGGGACCCGTGGAGCTCCGATGAAGCCGAACTGCTGAATTCCGACACCAACCGATTCCATCTTCTGCTGAATCAGACCCTGAACCTTGTTCAGAAACTCGGCCTTCTGCTCGCCGTAGATCTGCTCCACGCTGTAGGTTGAAGCAACCTCATTGAGCGAGTTGCGAACCACATCGCGCAGAATGCCATGCGTAAACACGTCCAGGTCGCTCAGCCGGTACTTCACATAAAAGTCCGGCACCCGGTGCGGATCGATGGCATAGCTCAGCGAGACATCGGAGTAGATCTCCATTCCCTCCTTCGAGTTAAAGCTCATCTCTTCGTTCGAGGCGCGGCCTTCGCTGAGGTCGTGCGTCCATTTCACCGTCTGCACGAAGGTTGGGAACTCGATGATCTGACTTCGCAATGGGCTGTAGAAGACCCATCCGGTTCGGATTGGAATCTCCGACGGGCCACGCTGCGAACCGCTCAACACAATCTCAACGCCAACGTAGCCGGCGCCGATGCGCGTGATCGAGGCAATATAGTTGAAGAAGATCACCGCAACGATCAACAAGCCGACCGCTGCAGCAACGATCTTGATGAGCTTCATCGGGAGAGCAGTTGCATCATTACCCCGGCCATTGCCGGGATTTATTACTTCACCAAAGAGAGACATTACAACCTCCAGATCTTTCTAAACGCAACAAAGCCACCCGCTGCTGTTGCCAGCAACAGGCACACGCCCCCCAGAACAGCTCGATCACTCGGCAAATTGAGTAGGTGGAACGCCGTCACCATGACCCAGTACAAGGGCAGCGTGACGAACAGAGAACCCAGCACCTTCCAGAACAGCATCGTAGTCCTTGGCCAGTTCTTGCATGGCCCAACAACCGATTACAGCAACACGAATTGTATCCCGGCTCTCATAAAGATCCCGTAATGTGCGATATTCGACTCGGCTTGATATGCTGCTCCCACTATGAAGAAGAAAATCCTCCCCTACCTTCCCCTTCTTCTGTTTTTCACCGGTTGCGAGCCGCGTCCCAGCCCGACGCCCGAGCCCGCTCCCAAGCCCCACGCTGCCGCGTTGGTGGCTCACCCGGGTCGGAACGCAGGACTTCGACTACTACCTGCTGAACCTCTCGTGGTCGCCGGAGTTCTGCTACTCGCATCCGAAGGCAACCGAATGCGCCCAGCGAACCGCGATTACTCTGCTGGACTGGTCGAGGCTTTCGCGGGGGCTTTGAGCCCCATCTGCTTCATCACCATCTGCAGGTCTTTCCACGCCTCCGCTTTCATTCGCGGATCGCGCAGAAGAAACGCAGGATGATACGTGACCGCAAGCTTTGCACCCCGGCACTTAAGCCAGTGCCCGCGCAATGCACTCAGCGATTGCTTCACGCCAAGCAGATACGTCGCCGCCGTTGAACCGAGCGCGACGACTACCTCCGGCTGGATCACGTCGATCTGTTGAAGGAGAAACTGATCGCAGGTATTCGCCTCAACCGGCTCAGGCGTGCGATTGCCCGGCGGACGGCATTTGACGATGTTAGCGATATACACCTGTTCGCGCTGCAGGCCCATCGCCTGGATCATGTTGTTCAAAAGCTGACCGGCCTTGCCTACGAACGGTCTGCCGGAGGTATCTTCATCCGCACCCGGCCCTTCGCCGACAAACATCAGCCGCGCATTGGGATCGCCTTCGCCGAAGACGATCGTTCGGCGCCCCGCGTAGGCCAGTGGACAGCGAGTGCAGTCGCCAATGTCTTCTTTGATTGCAATCAACGCGTCGGCCTTGTGTGCAGGAGCGACACGAATCTCCGGCAACGGCGCAAGATCATCGAAACTTACCAGTTTTGCTATGGGAGGCTCCAGAAAGGCAGGTCGCGGGAAGGCAGGACTCTGGTCAGGCTCGATCACTGCGGCAGCCTCGCGCAACTCAGGCGCGGCCGCAATCACTTGAGCCGCAGGAACTGCTGCTTCAACGGAGGCTTCGGCAATCACAGGTTCGCCACGACGATAGAAGTCATGGACCCCGAGGTCCCGAAAATATTCCACATAAGCCTGCAGCTGCTGTTCTGCCTCACCTGCCATGGCTCTATGGTATCGCTACTTTAGTGCAGTGGAAGATCGAGCACTGTCTCCGCGGGCCGTTCCGGAAGAACGTACTTCACGTGACCCTGCTTAATCTCTTCCTGCGCTACTCGGCACGCCTTCATCGATTTGGCGACGATCAAAGGCGAAGCTCCCGATTGCAACTGCCGGGCCCGACGTGCGGCGCCTTTCACCAGACTGTATTTATTGTGGAATGCGCTTTCACTGGTCATTCGTTACCCCCATGGTGTGAAGTTATACCCCAGTCGAGCGAATTGCTCTACACAATTCGCAGTGTGGATAAGTAGACCTTATCTCTATGTCTCTCCAAAATTACTTAACGCCGCCTTCAACTTCGGCGAAGCAACGTCGGTCCTGCAACTCAACGCGAGGGTCTGGACTCCGTCCCGCATGCCACGTTCGTACAACACGATCGAACGTAGCTCCTTGACGGCCTGGTCCAGAACATCGTTCACCAGAGCATACTTGTAATCGCGCATCTTCTTCAACTCGTTCCGCGCGCCGGCGAGCCTCTTTTCGATCACGGCCTCGGAGGTCACGTGCTCGGCCTCGCTCCTGGCACGCAGGCGAAGGGCCAGAATCTCCGGGCTGGGCGGCAGGATGAAGATCGAAACGGCCTCCGGCAACTTCTTCATCACCTGCGCGGCGCCCTGGACATCGATGTCCAGCAGCAGATCCCTGCCTGCTACCTTCGCGTGCTTCAGAGCCGAGAGCGCAGTGCCGTAGTAGTTGCCGAAGACCTCGGCCCACTCCAGAAAATCTCCTGCTGCAATCATTCGCTCGAACTCCGCGCGGGTGGTGAAGTGATACTCCCGTCCGTCCTCCTCGGAGCCTCGCAGTGGACGTGTCGTATAGGAGACGGAAAAATCCAACCCCTCCACGAGCGTTCGAAGCTGGTTCACCAGCGTCGATTTTCCCGAACCTGACGGCGCCGAAATAATAAAAAGTATGCCTGCCATGCGCCTCAATCACCTAAAGAGTTTCTTGTCAGTGTAGCAATCGCTATTCGAGATTCTGAACCTGCTCGCGGGATTTCTCGATCTCTGCCTTCATCTCGAGCCCGAGCTCCGTAATGCGCAGGCTGTTCTCGCCTGAAGCGCCGCTGGTCTTCGACAGCATCGTGTTGGCTTCGCGATTCAACTCCTGTAAGAGAAAGTCGAGACGTTTGCCAAGCTCTCCGCCTTCGTCCAGCATCGAGACGAAGCGATCCACATGCGTTCGCAGCCGAACGATCTCTTCTTCGATGTCGCTCTTCTCCGCGAGAACCGCGGCCTCGGTCAACAGACGCTCTTCGCTCACCGGCGCTCCGTCGGTCAACTCGGCCAACCGGCTGCGCAGGCGTTCGAACTGAGCCTCGCGCACGCCGTTTCTCAGAATCGCCATCTCGTCGCCGGCTTTTTTCAGGCGCAGCATCGAAGCGCGAAGCTCGGCCGCCAGGGAAACACCCTCCTGCGCGCGAACTTCGTCCAGCTTCTCAATCAGCGGTTCGACCTGCGCGAGCACGGCCGCCTCAAGCCCAGCCAACTCCTCCGGTGTCGCGCTGCTGCTCTCTGCCGTCATCATGCCCGGGATGCGCAACATCGCATTCAGGTCCGGTTCGTAGGCGAGACCATTCGCATCACACGCCTCGCGGTAGGCCAGCATGTAGGCGCTCAACAAGCCTGCGTTCAATTGAATCTCAGCACTCGCGCGGCGCTCGAACTGCAGCGTAACATCGACGTGACCGCGTCGCAGACGCTCCTTCAACAGCCTGCGCATCTGCATCTCCAGGCCGTCGCAATACGATGGCAGACGAAAACTGAGATCGAGAAAACGATGATTAACGCTCTTCATCGACAGCGTAAACGCGACGTTGTCCTTGATGGAACCACGCAATGTCGCGTATCCCGTCATCGAATAGATCTCACTCACGCAATTCCCTCCATCTTCGCCGTCACTTCGACCTCTCCATCGCGGACGGTGTCCTCTCCGGCAAACTGCATGTTGTAGAGCCGCTGATACGTTCCCGAGTGCTGCATTAACTCTTCGTGCGTGCCGATCTCGGTAATCTGTCCGCCTTCAATCACGGCAATGCGCGTTGCGCGACGCACGGTCGAGAGCCGATGAGCAATCACAAACACAGTGCGCCCACGCATCAGATTCGCGAGCGCAGCCTGCACATAGAGCTCGCTCTCCATGTCAAGCGCGGAGGTCGCCTCGTCGAGAATCAGGATCGGCGCGTTCTTCAGAATCGCCCGCGCAATCGCCAGCCGTTGCCTCTCGCCGCCGCTGAGCCGCAGACCCCTTTCGCCGATGACCGTGTTGTAACCCTCCGGCATGTTCAGAATGAAGTCGTGCGCTAACGCCATCTGGGCCGCTTCTTCTACTTTGGCAATAGGAACGTCCGGCTGACCGTAGGCGATATTGTTGCGGACTGTATCGTTGAACAGCACCGTCTCCTGCGTCACCTTGCCGATCTGTTCACGCAGAGAAGCGATGGTCACATCACGCAGATCGTGTCCGTCGATCAGAATCTTTCCTTCGTTGACGTCGAAGAACCGCGGAATCAAATTGACCAGCGAAGATTTGCCTGCGCCGCTCGGGCCCACCAGCGCAATCACCTCGCCACGTTTCACTGTCAGGTCGATGTCGTGCAGGACCTGCCTCGTCTCTCCTTCGCTCTCATAGGCGAAGCCAACATTCTCGAACTGAATCTGATCCTTGAAGCCTTTCAGCACAAGGGCGCGCTTCTTCTCCTGCACATCGTCAGTTGCATCCATAAAGCGAAAGATCTCATCGCTGGCGCCGATTGCCTGCTGAAAACTGTTGTAGAACGCTGCGAACTTTCGCACTGGATCGTAGAGTGTAAACACCGCAATCAGAAAAGTGATAAACGATCCAGCCGTCATCGTCTTATGTTGAATGCTGATCCGTCCCAGATAGAGCAGCAACGCAATCGCGACGGAGGCAATCAGATCCATCAGGGGTGAACTGATCGCCTGCACCTTCACGGACTTTAAATTCGCATCGAACAGCCTTCGCGCGGCACGGCGAAAGCGGTTCATCTCCCACATCTCCATCCCGAAGGCTTTGACGATGCGATTGCCGGTAATGGTTTCGTGCAGAATGTTCTGGATCTCGGCGAGTTTGTCCTGCCCTTTGCGCGTAGTCTGCCGCACTCCGCGCCCGATGCGCCGCGCCGAGAACACCACTACCGGCACAAACAGCAGCAAGACCCAGGCGAGCCGTCCGCCGACAATGACAACCGCCACCGCGGTAAAGATCAACGTGAAGAATTGCTGCAGAAAATCGCTCATCACGCTCGACATCGCAAACTGCACCTTCTCGATGTCGTTGATCAGCGTCGAAAGCAGGGTACCCGTCGTGTGTTTCTGAAAAAATCCAACCGACCTGCGCAGAACCGCGTTATAGAGATCGTTCCGTAGATCGGTGATCATACCGAAGCCGGCGCGATTCACCAGATAGGTTCCGGTGTAGTCGCAGACCGACTTCAACAGTGCCGACCCCACCAACGCAACCGCAACCACCGTCCATGCGTTATGAAAATAGCTCGGCAGAAAACGCTGCAGGTTGATCACGTAGTCGGTATGCGGAATGCGAAAGACAAGCACCAGTCCCGGCGGAGCATCCGGACTCAGCACGTTGTCAAAGATCGGCTTGACCAGAA
The DNA here is from genome assembly GCA_963815485.1 of uncultured Acidobacteriaceae bacterium. GTDB lineage: Bacteria > Acidobacteriota > Terriglobia > Terriglobales > Acidobacteriaceae > Edaphobacter. The sequence goes on from CAWFGQ010000002.1 coordinate 269,200, forward strand.
GGATTCGGAACGCGGCCATTGCGCCGACAACCGCCATGAGCGCAACGGAGGCAACCGAGTACAGTGCATACGGCCTCACGTAAAGCAGCAATCGCCAGATGCGCCTCAAGCCATCACTCTCCCGATCATCCTTCTCCTGCCGCGCATCTCTTCATTCTAGTGCGCTCCGCTGACTTGTACTCGACTCGCACCTGTCTACTTGGGCATATCGCGGTGCGAAGACTTCACCCGGTATCCCTCATGCTCCAGCCGCTTCTTCATCTCTTCCGCAATGAAGACTGAGCGATGCTGTCCTCCGGTGCATCCAAACGCCACCGTCAGATAGCTCTTTCCTTCCTTGATGTAATGCGGCAAAAGAAACTTCAGCATATCTTCCGTCTTGTCGAGAAACTCCTTCGTCTGCGGAAACTGCAGGACATACTTCGCGACTCGCGGATCTTTCCCGGTCAACTTGCGAAACTCCGGAACAAAATGCGGGTTCGGCAGAAACCGCACATCGAATACCAGGTCAGCTTCCGTCGGAACGCCGTTCTTGAATCCGAAGCTGTTCGACGAGATCATCAGAGTCTGATCGCTCTCTTCGCGCTGAAACTGCGCGTTGATGTACGCTCGCAGATCGTGCACGTTGAACTTGGTCGTGTCGAGAACGATGTCCGCAACATTGCGGATCGGGTCGAGCCGCTTTCGCTCGGCGCGGATCGACTTCACCACGGTATCGCTGCGTCCCATCGGATGCGGCCGCCGTGTCTCGGAGAAGCGGCGAATCAGCGCCTCTTCGCTCGCCTCAAGAAAGAGAACTCGCGTGGGCAGAACTTTGCGCACATCTTTCAGAATCGAGGGAAACTCATCAAGCCGCATGCCCTCGCGCACATCGACGACGAGCGCAGCCCGCTTGATCTCCCCTGACTGACGCACGAGATCCGCAAATCGAGGGACGAGCTGGAGTGGGAGATTGTCGACCGAGTAGTAGCCGAGATCCTCGAACGCCTTAAGCGCGGACAGCTTCCCGGATCCGGAGAGCCCGGTCAGAATAACCAGCTCGCCGCGATGCTTCGATTCATGCTCTGTCGTCTTCTGTTTTTTGTGCTTCTTCTGGCCGCTCTTCCCGGGCTTTGCAATCTTCTTGCTCGACATGCTAGAAATCCTAGCACCACGGCCCTGAGAAACTGTTTACGGAACCCATTTACGGAACTTCGATCAGCTCCATCTTTCCATCCCGCTTGCGATAGAGCACCATCGCCTGCCCGCCATGGTCGCGGAACACAAAAACATCCCGGTCGCGGAATGCTGCCTCTTTGACGGCCTCCTCAAGCGACATCGGCCGCATTGCGACTCCGTCCTTCGAGCGCACGACGTGCGGCTCAGGCAGCGGGGAATGCGATGGAAACGAGTGGACCAGCATCGGCACTGCCTTGCGCCCGTTGCTGCTCTTGGCCGTCACCTTGGCTGTGCCATTGGTCTTTCCAACAGCAGGCGCTACGATCTCCGCTTTGGCCGCCTTCACATCAGCCTTGGGATGCCGCTTGATCGTTCCGAACTTCTTCTTCTGCCGGATGGCCTGCTGCTCGATCTTTTCCAGCGCGTCGCGCAGCGCCAACTCCATCACGGTCTCCTCGCAGCGAGCCACCAGTTGGTAGTGCCTCGTCTGGATGGTCAGTTCTGCAATTTGCCTATACTTATCGGTCGAGAGGACCACATGCGCGCTGCCGGAGTTGCCGATGATCTTTGCGATCCGTGTCAGTCCCGCTTCAGCCTGCGTCTTCAGCTTTTTCGTGACGGTGGTTTGTCTGCCGGTGTATTCCACGTCCATCTGCTCACCTCGTCCCTGCGATGTAAGAACTTCGCAGACGACTAGCGTACACGACGTTGGTGGGTACTAGGAATCTGCATGTCTTCCCGGTACTTAGCGACCGTTCTCCGGGTCACCTGGATCCCCTGCCGCTGCAACTCGGCGGCAAGCTGATCGTCCGTCAGCGGCTTGCGCTCATCTTCTTCTTCAATCAGCTTTTTCACCTTGCGTTTCAACAGAACCAGGGGCAGATCGCCACCCTCCGGCCCGTTCACGCCTTCGGAGAAGAAAAATCGCAGCTCAAAGACTCCCTGCGACGTATGGACATATTTGTTTGCAACCGCGCGACTTACTGTCGAAGGATGCACGCCGATCTCTTCGGCCACTTCCTTGATCATCATCGGCTTCAGCGCATTAACTCCATGCTCAAGAAATTCATGCTGCCGCCGAACGATCACCTCACAGGTCCGGACGATCGTATTCTTTCTCTGCTCGATGTTGCGGAGCAGTTGAATCGCCGACTTGTACCGCTCCTTCACATACTCCTTGACCTCTTTTTCCGTCGCCTTCTGTTGCAGCATTCTGCGATAGCTCTGGTTCAATCGCAAGGTCGGCATGTCCTCTTCGTTCATCACCACAATGTAAGCGTCATCGCGCTTGACGAAGGCGACATCGGGCTCGATCAGGCGCGTCTCGCTCTGGTTGTAGCGCTGGCCGGGGCGAGGATCCAGTGTCCGGATAAACTCTACCGCCGCCATCACCTCCTCAGCAGACCGTCCGCAGCTTCGCGTCAGCTCGCGCATATCTTTTTTCTGCAGCAGCGGCAGGCAGTTCGTCACCACGTGCGTCGCGATGCTGAAGATATCCGATCGCTCAGAGACGTCACCCGCTGCGAGAGAATCGATTACGCCGTTGCCGCCTTTTTCTGCTGCACCATTTTTCGATGCGGAATCTGCAACTGCAGCCGCCTGGCGTCGCCGCAGCACAATGCCAGCTTCGCCTTGCTGCGCGCAGATCTGAATCAGCAGGCACTCGCGCAGATCACGCGCTCCGACCCCTACCGGATCGAGAAAATTCACCAGCGTCCGCGCCTCGCGAACCACCGCGAGGAACGGCGCAAGATCCTCGTCCCCAGCCGCAGCGATCTCAACAGGCTCGGTCTGCGTTGCGTGACTCTCGATACACTCCTGCATCTCTGGCGGATTCCATACCAACGTCGGCTTGCTCTTGTTTCCACGCTCAAACGGAATCGGCTCCGGTCTCTGCGGCTCTCGTGTCTGCAGCAGCAGTTGAACCAGCTCGTCGTCAGTCGCGGTCAGGTAGCCATCTTCGTTAAGATTGCCCACGATCAGATCCGCGGCAATCTGAATCTCCGGGCTCAACGTCAGCGAGCCAAGCTGCCACGCCAGATGATCGCTCAGCGTGCTCGGCTGCGAGAGAAAATTCTCAAACGATGGCTTGTCATACTCTTCAAAATTCGAAGACGTGCGGAAGCCTGGGTCGAGGTAGTCCTGAAAATAGCTTCCAAAGTCGATCTCATCGAACGGGTCCTTCTCAACTCGCTCGCTTTCGGCTGCAACCTCCTCTGCTGAACGCTCGCGATCCCCTTCCTGGCCGGCGCGCTCCTCAAGAGTGGCAGCAGACTCCTCCAGTTCTTCCAGAACAGGATTCTCCACCATCTCGGTATTGATCATCTCCTTCAGCTCGAGCTTGTTCAGCGCAAGAACGCTGACCATCTGGACGAGTCCAGGAGTCAACACCTGCCGCTGGGAGACCTTCAAGTTCAGCTTTGGTTGCAGAAGCACGTTTCCCTCTTACCTTCGTGTGAGCCGTTGATACTTCCTTCGAAATAGATGCCGTTTGGCGATTGTCTTGCTTATCGATTGCATTATGCAATCAAATGCATAGGAAACTCCACTCCGTGAGCTTTGCCTCAGTCTACAGCCTTGGCTCAGTCTGGCTGTAAGTCTAACCATACCAATGGCTGCGTGAACTCCACCGATAGCAACGCCGCCCTACAACATTGGTGGTAGGCATGGACACTTAATCCATGGAGAAGTTCTCCCCGAGATAAATTCTGCGTACCTCGGGGTTGCGTCCCAGCTCTCCGGGCGTCCCGGTCGCAAAAATTTTTCCTTCGGTGATGATGTAGGCGCGGTCGGTTACGGAGAGCGTTTCACGCACGTTATGGTCCGTAATCAGCACTCCGATCCCACTGCGCTTCAATTCAAAGATGATCTCCTGAAGGTCCAGCACCGCGATCGGGTCGATGCCTGAAAACGGCTCGTCCAGCAGGATAAACGCTGGTTCGATCGCCAGACAGCGGGCAATCTCAACTCGTCTGCGTTCGCCTCCACTCAATGCATAGCCGCGTGTCTTACGCACATGCCCGAGATTGAGTTGCTCAATCAGCCGCTCGGTGCGCGTGCGGCGCGTCTCCCAGCTCAACTGCTGCGCCTCCAGCACGGCGAGAATGTTGTCCTGCACCGTCAGCTTGCGAAAGACCGAAGGCTCCTGCGGCAGATAGCTGATCCCATAGCTCCGCGCCCGCAGATACATCGGCAGATTGCTGATATCGTGTCCACTCGCCAGCACGCGCCCTGAATCCGGCCGCACCAGCCCCACGATCATGTAAAAGCTCGTCGTCTTTCCTGCGCCATTCGGCCCCAGCAGTCCCACCACCTCGCCCTGCTCGATCTGCAGGTTGACTCCCTTCACTACCTGGCGTCCGCCGTACGACTTTGTGATCTCCTCTGTCGATAACGTCTTCATTGCCTGTTCTTCACCCGCGTCTCTGTGCGCACCTTCGTACCGTTCTCTCCTCCATTAGAAACCACGACGTTATCCTCGCCTCCGTGGAATCGCAGGGACGTACCTGTGACGGTCCCCCGCTGGTCGTCGACGACCTTCGGCAATGCAGCCGCCGTCCCTGTCAAAACATACGTATCGTCATTTGCCGTGTAGACCAGCTGTTCTCCGGTCGCGCGGCGCCCAGGCTGCTCCAGCTCGAGATGCCCAGTCAACACCATCCGCTCCACAGTGCCGCCCATAAACGCCGCATTGGCGGCAGAGGAGGTCTTGGGTCCATCCCCGGGCGTAGTGTTCGCAGGAGGCTTTCGCGCGGCTCCCTTCAGCGCAGCCTGCAGATACACCACCACCTGTTGCGCCCGAATCCTGCTGTCTCCGGACTCGGCATCAACTCCTCCAGTAAACTCCGCCTTCTTCGTCTCGTCAGAGTAGACGAGTTCCCTGCTCGTAACCCGCATCACATCCGACCGGCCTGCGCTCGTGATCTTTGCAGGCGAAGCCGTCCTGGCCGCATCGGTCTTCACGGCAGAAGCAGGCGTAGCAGCGCGAACCAACACTGAGTGCACCGCCATCGGCGCTCCCTGGCCTTCACCGCGAGCCTGCAGCCGCTGCTGTTTCTGGTCGAACTGAATCACCGGAGCCTCCACCTGCGAGCCGCCCTGCCACAGCCGTGCCGGCCTTCCAGCCGCTCCATGAAAGGTTGTGATCTGCGAGTCATGCTTCAGCTCCGCCCGCGCCGCCTGCACATGCGCCGGCTCGTCGCTGCCGCCGGGCTGCCTGTAACTCGCCTTGACCGAACCCTCCGCCGTAGCATCGCCGCTCGGCTGCTCCGTCACCACGCGATCCGCCCACAGAACGCTTGTTCCATCGTTGACCTCCACATCGCCTGTCAACGTGGCGCGCTCCAGACCGCCGTCATAGAAGACCTTTTCTGCCGTCGCTTTTCGCTCAGACGGCGCAACCGTATCGCTTGGCTTCTTCATCGGCAGCTCCGTCAGCATGACGTGCCCCCGCATCGTCGCATCGGAGACCTCGTCGCCACCTTGTCCCCCAAACCCTTCTGTCTTCTGCTGGCTCTTGCCGGACGCCTTCGGCCCACGTACAGGGCCTTCCACCGCAGGCCGGAAGTGCGCCACCAGCGAATCCGCCGAACTCGTATCTGTCTCCCCGGTCGCGGTGACACGGTGGATCGCTGCATGGCCATCGCTGTGCACTTCGGCGATATGGTCTGCAGTCCCTGTACGCACAAAATGCGCGGTCAAAACATCTCCCGACAACATGCTGCGGCTCGTCCCAGCCTTCGCTGCGACACTGACTAACTTCAACCGAGCCTCTCCGGTCGCCTTCGCATCCTGCAGCACCGCATTTCCAGTCGGTGCGGTCGCCAGAGCCAGCTCCACTGCACCGGCGTTCAACTCCCGCTCACTCCACGGCTCGCTGGCCGCGTCCGAAGTCCGCACACGCTCATGCAGATGTACCGTGCCTGTCATCGTCACGTGTTCCGGATGCCCTTTCTTGTCAAACGCCACATGACCCTCGGCCGCTTCGCCCTGAGCCTGACGCAGCGGCTCATCCGCTCCGTACTTTACTCCGCCTGTCATCACTGCCGACTCGGGCTGATTGGCAAGATTCAGCGTAACCTCGCCCCGCGGAGCCGACACTCGTCCCCCCGCTCCATTCGTCAGCGTCACGTCACCATCACCCTCCACCCGCTCCGCCGATCCATCCTTCCGCAGATGCACTACCACGTGCTGCGCCTGCGCCGTCTCGCCCTCCGTAGCCGCCGTCTTCCCACCGACGACCACATACTTCGCCTGCGAGAGCACCATCGTCTGACCGGGCCTGTCTAGCACGGCATGAGTAGCCGTCAGCACCACCGGCCTCTCGTGCTGCAGACCATTCACCTTAACGGCCGAATGCAGCACCACGACACCCGTATCCGAACTGTAATCCGCACCCACGGCATGGCCGGTCAGTCCACCCGATTCAAACTCGATCTCCTTGTCCGTCGCCGCCACTCCCAGCTTCTGCAGAAAGACCAGGCCGCTGGTCGTCACATGAATCAGCCGTTCATCCGTCGCTTCATGCTCGCCGCCAGCGGAATCTTTGTGCAGATCCTTCCCCGCCGCATAGTCCATCTTCGCGTTCGCATCCGCGGCCTGTGGTGCCTGCAGGTCGATATGTACCTCCCCAATGGCGCGAATCACCTGGTTTTTGGGGTCATACTCAAATTCATTCCCATAGATCCGGTCTGCCCTGTCCTGTTTCCTTCCATACAATACGATTCCCACATCATGCAGCGTCATCTTGCCGTCCGAGCGCTCTACCTCGTTCGCAGCATGAATGGTATAGACCGTTCTTCCCTCAACCGATTGCGAATAAGTAACGTTGTTGCTCTCGCGCCGGACATCCACCCCAAGCTTCGCCGGCAGCTCTTTCAAAAACCGGTGCGCGCGATGATGTGCGTATCCAAGAAAGGCAACGACGACCATCACCAGCAGGCCCGCACCCACCAGCAATCCCAACCGCAGCCGTTCTACCGAAACATTCATCTATCTCTATCTTCTCACCCAAAAGACAGGGAATAGGGTGTAGGGAATAGGGAGTAGATGGCAAGCAAAACAGGAACTTTGGGCTAGCAGCAGACAGTAGAAGACAACGCAAGGCGTACTGGTTTCCTATTCCCTACTTCCTACACCCTATTCCCTGCCTTTCTGCACCCTATTCCCTACTTCCAGCCTCTAAACTATCTCTATGGCCGATCAGCTCTATCTGAGTCTCTGGTTTCCTAACTTCCGCTTAGACTCCCTGCCCGCTGCGTTGGTATCGGTCATGCGCCAGTTCGCGCTCATCACCAAAGACCCGCGAGTCGACGCCGCAAGCGCTTACCCCATCACCTTCAGCGAAGCCCCCGTCTACCAGCGCGCCTACGTGCTCGACGACCGCTCCCAGGACACCTCCGAGGCTCTCATCGAAAACGCCGTCGCCGAGGCGACCGAGCAACTCCACGACGACACAGCCTACGAGTTCGAGATGCGCTGGAAGCTCTGGATACCCGACGCCAGCGCCACGCAGGTCACAGAGACCGTCGCGCTCGATACCGTCTGGAAGCCCCAGCAATCCACTGTGCGCTTCCTGGGCTTCGGCCCAGAGTTCGACGACGCCACCTACGAGCAGAACGGCCACATCCGCATCGATCTCGGCCTCGACACTCCCTGGCTCGCCGAAACCCTCGAAGATGAGGCGCTCGACGCCGACGCCGCAAAACACATCCAGCAGAACGTCGAGATGCTCCTCGCCTTCACCCTCTCCATCGAAAAGAACTGCGGCATCAGCAGCCGCCTGCTCTGGACCGAGTCCGGCGAACCCCTCGTCCAGAAGCTCATCGATCGCCTCCAGCGCGTCAACTAGCCACAAGTATTTCGTCGCACGATTCGCCAATTCCTTCGCGGCGCAGCCGATTCCTCGCGCATGCACGTTTCAAAAAACTTTTGTTTCCTTAACGAAAATCTACGGGACCTCTTACATCTTTCTTACGAGCGACTTGTTTGAATAGTCTTCGGCGGCAGAACAGCGCCGTCAGGAGAATTTTGTGAACACCTTTCGAACCCGCAGACCGCTTCTCGTCAATGCTACGCAGTGCACCCAACCGGCAGTCATCCTTACCGACTCAGGACAGCGCAAGGCCTATCCCGGCGACTGGATCATCGAAGGCGAAAATCACGAGCGGTACATCGTCGACAACACCTTCTTCCAACGCACCTTCGCTCCCATCCCCTGGGAGCCGTCGGGCGAGGGCCGCAACTACGGCTGTTAGCCCCTGTGTATCGTGCGAGTTAACCCAAATCACTGACTCTAAAGTTGGATTTTCCACACCGTGTCGTCCCGGATACCATCCGATTCGTAATACTTGCGGCTGCCTGATTCTCTCAGGGATGATGGCCGTCAAGAGATTACGCGCAACTCGCAGCTTCAAGAGTAGAGGCCCAGCGACCACTGCCTATCTCTCTCGCAACAGCGGGAGTCACACAGGATAAAACGATGGAATACGTTGAACAGAATGATGTCATGTACCAATCGAACTCTCGCGCCGAAGATGGCCCTGCCACCGCTCCAAAGCTTGAAATCTACGAAGGAGTAGTGATTCCCCTCGCCGCTCTCGGCGCGGTCCTTCTCTTCGTAGCCGGAGCCATGGTTCTCACCATCCGCTAGCCAGCAACGACGATCTCCGAAAAGTCCGCAATGCCGGAGAAGCTTCGCGTGATCATCGCGAGCAACATCAACCGTTGCTCGCGAACCTTCGGATCAGGGTCCATCACCATCACCTGCTCGAAGAAGGCGTCGACCTCCGGCCGAATCGTCGCAACCTGCTCCAGTGCCGCGCCATAAGCACGTTGCGTTCGCAACTCGTGCACACGGTTCGCCACGGCAAAAGCTTTTTTCGCAAGCGCCGACTGCGCATCGTTCGATTGCAGATTGCCGCCCGCCACCATCCCCACATCCGGCAAGCTGAACTTCGCCTGGGCAAGGATGTTCTTCATTCGCTTAAACGCTGCGCTCACCGCGGCGAAGTCTTCGCCTCCACGCGCAGCAGTTACAGCTTCGGCCCGCGCCACGGCGTCTCGAACGTCGCTGGCCCCGGCTGCCAGTACTGCCTTCACAACGTCATAAGCCTGCCCCTTCACCTCGCGCAGGTAAAATTCCACCCGCTCGAAAAAGAATCCACGCAATCTCTCTTGAGAGGCCTCGTCCTTCCCCGCAAGCCGAATGATCGGTTCAAGAGTAAGCGGAACCTCAGTCTCGGCCAGAATCTTGACGATTCCATTCGCCGCGCGCCGCAACGCAAATGGATCCTTCGACCCCGTTGGCTCCATCCCCAGCGAAAACATTCCTGCAATTGTGTCCGCGCGATCCGCAATCCCCAGCAGCACGCCCTCAATCGATCGCGGCACCCCGTCGTCCATGCCCGCCGGCGAGTACTGGTCATAGATGGCTTCAGACACGGCCGTATCTGCTCCCTGCGCTCTTGCATACAACCCACCAACCACACCCTGCAGCTCAGTAAATTCCTTCACCAGATCGGTGGTCAAATCGGTCTTCGCCAGTCGAGCCGCTTCATCGAGTGCCGCGAGATTCACCTTAGCATCCGGGCCTACACCCCACTCGGCCAGATTCGCCGCCAACTCGCGCACCCGCTGCGATTTCGCAGCATAACTCCCGAGTTCCTTCTGAAACGTCACATTCTCGAGCAGCTTCACCCGCTCCACCAGCGGCACGCGCTGATCGAACTCCCAGAAGAACCGCGCATCATTAAACCGCGCCCGCAGCACGGTTTCATTTCCATGGCGAATCACAGCCATCCCCGCTGCATCGGTCTCGGTATTCAAAACAGTAAGAAAATGCGGAGCCAGCTTGCCCTTATCCTCCACAGCAAAATAACTCTGGTGATCGCGCATCACCGTCACCAGAACCTCTTCCGGCAGAGCGAGAAACTCCGGTTCAAACCCGCCCATCAACACCGAAGGCCACTCCGTCAGTTGCGTCAGCTTATCGACGAGCCCATGATCCTCACGCCAGCGCACGCCCTCAACCTCGCGCGTCACTTTATCGAGAGCCTTGCGAATCCGCTGCCGCCGCGCCTCGACGTCCACAATCACAAATCCGCCGAGCAGCGCATCCTCATACTCACCCGGAGCCTTCAACGCAATCGGCTCATCCCCAAACAGCACGCGATGCCCGAACGTCACCGCGCCCGCGGTCTTGCCGCCGAACTCCACCGGCACAACCTGCCCGCCAAGCAGCGCCACCATCCAACGCACAGGCCGCACAAACCGCTCCGGCTTCCCCGGACGCCAGTACATATTCTTCGCCCAGTAGATTCCCGCCAACTCCTTCGGCAACTCAGCAGCAATCACCTCAGCCGCAGGCCGACCGGACTTCAGCGACGTTGCCGCCAGATACTCTCCCTTGGCATTCGTCACGGTCTTCAGCGCAGAGACATCAACGCCAGCCTTCTTAGCAAATGCCACCGCCGCAGGAGTGGCCACACCATCCTTGTAAGCCACCTTCACCGAAGGCCCCACCAGTTCCTCGGCCACATCCTCCTGCCGCTCGGCGACACCCGCCACCCAGACCGCCAGTCGCCGCGGCGTGGCAAAACTCTTCGCCGCAGCACCTGAGCTCACCAGTCGCTCACGCTCCAGCAACTTCACCACGCGCTGCTGCAACTCCGCCTGCGCGCCGGCAATCATCCGCGCCGGAACCTCTTCTAACCCAATCTCAAAAAGAAAATCCGCCATAGCTCCTAAACACCCGCCTCTTGGGTTACCGTTCGCCAGCCAACTGGCGCAACGCCTCGCCTTGCGCCGCATAAGCCTTTGCTACTCCAACCACCAAGGTACGAATCCGGGCCATCACGCCGACGCGCTCCGTCACCGAGATCGCGCCGCGCGCATCCAGCAGATTGAAGACATGCGAGCACTTCAGCGCCAGCTCGTACGCACCCAGCACCGGAAAGCGTTTCAACCTCAACTCGTCCATCTTGTCGAAACCCTTTGCCCGTTCCAGCAGCGCCTTGCACTCTACCTCATACAGCTCCAGGTGCTTCCACAATGAAGGGACATCCGCATAGTCGAAGCTGTACGCCGAAAACTGCTGCTCTTCCGCCAGCCGCATCTCGCCATACGTCACCTCGCGGCCAGTCTCCGGTTCAATCGCCCACACGACCTCATAGATCGAGCGCTTATCCTGCAGAAACTGCGCCATCCGCTCCAGCCCGTAGGTAATCTCGCCCGAGATCGGGTCCAGATCCATCCCGCCGCACTGCTGAAAGTACGTGAACTGGGTAATCTCCTGCCCATCCATCATCACCTGCCAGCCAACGCCCCACGCGCCGCCCACCGGCCACTCCCAGTTGTCCTCTTCGAACTTGATATCGTGCTCGCGCAGATCGATCCCGATCGCCACCAGCGACTCCAGATAAATCTCCTGAATCCTCTCCGGCGGCGGCTTCAGAATCACCTGCAACTGCGTATGCCGAAACAGCCGATTAGGATTCTCCCCATAACGTCCATCCGCCGGCCGCCGCGAAGGCTGCGCGTACGCAATCCGCACCGGCTTCGGCCCCAGCACACGCAAAAATGTGTCCGGCGACATCGTCCCCGCACCCACCTCAACGTCATACGGCTGCTGCAGCACGCAGCCGCGGTCTGCCCAGAACCTCTGCAGCGTAAACAGCAACTCCTGAAATGTCAGCGCCCGCTTTTCCGCGACCGCAGAAACCAATCCGCTCATATCCCTCTCGTCATTTCCGCTTGTCTTTCGATTCTAACCGCTCGGCCAACCAGCGCCCCACACGACCGGCAGGCACCCTATTGCGGCTTCATCTCGCGACGCGTCCCCTGCTCCGGAGCACGCGACGGCCCCGCAGACACCGTCGTCGGATCAGCCAGCACTTTGGGATCAGGAATCGGCATCGAAACTCCCGCCGACCGGATGAAGTCGACCGGCTCTCCAGCGATCCTGATCTCCATTCCATGCGCACCGGGTGTCGAATTCGAAGGCCGCGGAAATTCGACGATATAGCGCTCCCTCACCGTCGTCACAAACTGCCCAAGCATCTTCGGCAGCGCGTAAGTAGGGGTCGTTAAAATCATTCCGCCGCTCAACTCACACACCCCCAGAAAAGGGTCTTCGGTGGTCCGCAGGATGAACCTGGAGCGCGCATCCGCTGCATATATCGGAACATACGTCATGCCAAACACCGCAGTGCCCGTCGTCTGGGCAAACTCTCTTACTTCGCTCCATTTGTGCAGGCTGCCCTGGTCCTCTCCATCTGACACCACAAGAACAACCCGCCGCCCCGGCAGTTGATAAAGCTCAGCGATCACATACGCCAGCGCGTCCCACAGATGGATCGACTGCTTGCAATTCTTCACCTTGTCTTGCTTCCGTAACATCCACGATTGCAATACTGCATTCACTCCGGTCTTCAAAACCTCAGCACTCGCAGGCACATCGTTCATCGAGCGGATCAGCGAACAGTCCAGGGCGTACATCGAAACGTGGTCCTTCGCATGCAGCATCGTCGGCGCAAGACCTGCAATCGCATCTGCCATCTTCGGCATCAGGTCCTCCCCATGCCCACTGACATCCAGCAGAATTGAAAGAGAGATCGCATCCTCTCCTTCCGGCCGCACATGTGTTGCCGGAAACCATGGTCCGCTGTCGATGCTCACCGAAAATTTCTTTTCCGGAATCACTCGCTTAAGCCGATCGCGATTCGGTCCCAGCACCAGCGTCGGAACCTGCACCAGGTTCGTATAAACATGCAGCGTATGGATCGGCTCATCCTTGGCCGGCGGTTGATCCTGAGCGCGAAGCAACACCCCACAGAATGCCAGCGCAAAACCCGCAATACAAAGTAGAACTCTCAGGCCCAGCGCGCCAGACAGCCAACAACGAAATGCGAAACTACCCACCCATACCATGCCCATGATTCTAAGCGCCCACTGCACCCTTGTGACTTCAATGCTTCTCATCCCACCGATTCACTGTGGCTTTGACAACACCTTCCGCGAACCCATCTCCGGTGTATCCTTCGGCCCTGCACTCACCGTGGTCGGATCAGCCAATATGGCTGGGTCAGGTTGCGGAACCGAAATTCCTGCAGGACGAATAAAGTACCTCTCGCCATGAGCGATCTGTACACGCATCGTATGCCTTCCAGATGTTGCATTCGATGGACGCGGGAATTCGATAATATAGCGCTCCCGTACGGCCCTCATAAAGGCCTTCATCGACCCCGAAACGTATTTGGCCGGCATAACAAATACCATCCCGCCACTCAGTTCACACACCTGGTGAAAAGGATTCTCCGTAGACCAGACTATGTCGATTGGCGATAGAGGTTGTTTGGCCCGGGTAATCGATTCGCCTACGTCCAGCGTCGTCGATATCTGGCCAATCGGAGCGTTTGCGTCCGGTGGAACCTCGGTCAAGCCAAAGACTGCCACACTGTTCGACTCGGCATAGTCCCTCACCTCGTTCCATGTGTGTTTGCTTCCCCTATCCTTTCCCTGCGAAACCGCCAGAACGACGCGCAGACGAGACGACTTGGACACTTCTCCGGACACATAGATCAAGGCATCCCAGAGATGCATCGGTTCCTGACAACCTGTGTCGGGGCCACGCGCTCTGCGCCGGTCCCACGATGCGAACGCCCCGGCCCCGCGCTCCTTAAGCGATGCGTCGGCCGGCACCTCATCCAACAAGAGGACTAACGAACAATCAAGCCCATAGACTGAAATGCGATCTTCAGGCCGAAGTGGAAATACTTTGGCCTTGGTGATCGCCTCCTCAACCCCTTGAAATAACTCAGTCGACTCGCCATTCGCATCCAGCAGGATTGCCAGCGAGATCGGATCATCTTCCTCTCGTCGCACGTGAGTCGCTCGAAACCATGGGCCACTGTCGATGCTGACAGAAAATTTATCCGGCGCAATCGGGCTAAGCCACTGCCTGTTCGGCCCAAGCACAACCGCTGGAATCTGAATTGAGTTGGTGTACACATGAAGGGTTGTTATCTGGTCTTCCGCCTTCGCCGCCGCTTCCTGCGCGCGAAGAGCAACCCCACAACCCACGAAGGCGAGCCCCACAACCCACACTGGCAGTCTCGAATGCCGTGTGACGGGCAGAGAGGAGCTCAATCTCTTCCTTCTCTGCATGTCTGCGATTCTTCCCTCTCGACTCATCGCATTCCTCCGTCAACCAGAAAGCTGACAACTCCCCCACGTAATCCTACTGCGGTCTCACAGGCCGCCGCCCCCCTTCCTGCGGCGTAAGCGACGGATCGGATGGAACCGTCGTCGGATCGGCCAGCACGGCGGCATCCGGAACCGGAACCGTAATCCCTGAGGACGCAATGAAATCATCGCGGCCATTCGCAACAGTTACCTGCAGGCTATGGAAACCAGCTGTTGATTTGGCAGGACGCGGAAACTCCGCAACATAGCGGCCTCGCAGCGTCGTCACGACGCCTTTCAGCGTCTCCCTTACAGTCTGTGGGTAAGTCATAAACACAATACCGCCGCTCAACTCGCACAGAGACCGAAAGGCATTCTCCGTATCCCAGCGAAGGAAGGGGTGATTCCTGTCAGGGGCGAAGACAGGAACAGTGAACACTCCAAAGATCGTCACTGCTGTCGCCTGGACATAAGTGCGTACCTCGTTCCACGTGTGCTCGCTGCCGGAATCCTCCCCCTGAGAAACTGCCAGAATCACCCGTCTGCCCGGCAGTTGGGACAGCTGCTTCGCCACGTAACCAATCGCATCCCAAAGACGAACCGACCGCTTGCAACCCGCACCACGCCCCTCTTCTTGGCGATTCTGCCACGACTCCAGGACCCTCTTTACTCCAAGCTGCAATTTTTCATGTTCCACCGGAACATCGTCCAAAGACTGCACCAGGCTGCAATCCAGGGCATAGATCGAAACATGGTCGCCGGCATGTAACGAGTTTGGCGCGAGATGAGCGATGGCTTCATCGATCTTTGGCAGCAACAGCACTGTGTCGCCACTCACATCCAGAAGAATTGAGATTGAAAGCGGATCATCCCCCTCCAGCCGGGTATGGGTCGCGCGAAAATTCGGCCCACCATCGATGCTGACGAAAAACTCCCTCTCAGGAATCGGCTGCTTGATCAGCTGGTGGTTCGGCCCCAGCACCAGCGTCGGAAGCTGAATCAAATCCGTGTAAACATGCAAAGTATGGATCGGTTCATCCTTCGGTGGCGTCTGATCCTGCGCCTGAAGCAGAGCCCCGCAACATGCCCACGCAAGCCCCGCGACACAAAGCAAAATTCTCAGGACCCGCGCGCCAGACAGACAACGAAACCCGAAACCGCCACCCCGCGCCATCACGAAAGTATGACAGAACCTATCGCACGTCGTCAGATCTTCACCTGAAACCCTTTGCTCCGCTCTTGCATCGAATGGTCGCCGGAAAGAATTCCTCTTTATCTCGTTGCAAACAGGCTTCAGTACCTTCGAACAAACTTTGAAATCCATCCCCAAAAGCAAGACTCAGGAGAACGCTCTCATGAAACCCACCGGCAACACGATCCTCATCACCGGCGGCGGCTCTGGCATCGGCCGCGGCCTCGCAGAGGCCTTCCACAAATTCGGCAACACAGTCATCATCGCCGGTCGCCGTCAGCAGGTTCTCGACGAGACCACCAAAGCCAACCCCGGCATCGTCTCCGCCACCCTCAACATCGAAGACCCCGCCGCGATCAAGACCTTCGCCCAGAAACTCACCGCCGACTTCCCCGCACTCAACGTCGTCATCCACAACGCAGGTATCATGCGCCCGGAAGATCTTCTCAAGTCAACAGACACCGCCGACGCCGAAGCCATCGTCACCACCAACCTGCTCGGCCCCATCCGCCTCACCGCAGCGCTGCTGCCTCACTTCCAGAAGCAGCCTCACGCCACCATTATGACCGTCACCTCCGGCCTCGCCTTTGTCCCCCTGGCCCTCACGCCAACCTACTGCGCCACCAAGGCCGCGATCCACTCCTGGACCGAGTCCCTCCGCTACCAGCTTCAATCCACCAGCATCGAAGTCGTCGAGCTGGCCCCACCCTACGTCCAAACCGAACTCATGGGCAGCCAGCAGGCCGCCGACCCCCGCGCCATGCCGCTCAAAGACTTCCTCGACGAAGTCTTCAACATCATCAAAACTCAACCCGACGCCAGGGAAATCCTTGTCGAACGCGTCAAACCGTTGCGTTTCTCAACCTCCGAAGGCAACGAAAAGTACAACGCCTTCTTCAAGCAGTTCAACGACGCCATGATGGCCCCACACTAACTCGCAAAACCAGTCGGGGCTACCCAATCGGGCTGGCTTGCGAGCTCCGGTAGCCACTCGAATTTGCGATACGCTACCGCGAAAAGCCAGGGACAAGCATCACCACGAACCCTGCCACAGACCCCAGCAGCGCAACGGCCCCGCCTAACCGCAAACTCGTCCGCCAATCGAGCTGTTTCCCGATCGCACTCAGCGAATAAACGCTCACTGGCCCCAGCGTGCAGAGCAGGGTGGCGACGTAAGGTACGGGCACTCCTGCATGGTAGAGGACATAGGCCAGCGCTACATCTAACGCCATTGGTACCGGAAGTAACGTCCCCAATATCGCAACACATACTACGCCAAACACAGAAACAGACAGATGCGTCCCATATGCCGGAATCATCTCCGCCGCCAACGCTCCCACCAGTGCAGCCAGCAGCATCCAGGGCAACGTCAGCAACGTAAGTCGCAGCAGATTCCCCAGATAGGTTCGGCAAAACTTCACCAATCTCGAAACGATTGTCTCGTTCTCTCCGAAGATCTCAATCCTTCTCACACTCGGCTCGTTCTCCTTTACGACCAGCGGCAGGGCAGCGAGCAGCACCGCCGGAACCACCACCCGCATCACCGCAAGCGGCAGCGGGAATAACACAAATGTCATCGCCACAATAACGGGATTGAAGCTGGGGGAGCTGATCATCGCCGCAAGAGTCAGTCGCGTGCTCGCACCGCCAACGAGCATGCTTTGGGCTACCGGAGTAGCACAGTTCGTACATACCCCCAGCGGCGCGCCCGCAACTGCTCCGCACAATACATTTCCCGCCGCGGACGAAAATCGTTTTGGAGTGGCGATTCCTGCCAGCAACGTCATCATCGCCGCGCCAAACGGAAGCGCGAAGTACATCCCAAACCGGTTCGTGTAAAGCCAGTTCACGCTCGTTCGCATCACTCGAGTCGGAGCTGGCATCTCCGGCGTCACCTTCAGTAACGCGTCAAACGAAATAGCTCCAGCTACCTTTACTCCTGTTCCGGCGTGCAACTTCTTCAAAAGCGCGGGATATCGCTGCTGACTCCAGAAGATCAGCACCACGCCAACAGCAATCAACGCTGCCAGAGAGACTTCAAGGGACCGCCGACGCGAAGTCGAAACGGAAAACGAAGTTGTGCTCATAAGGGCCCAAGTCTACTCGAGGCCTTCAGTCCTTGAATATCCATCATTAGGTTGATCTCTGGCATCCCACCTTGCCTGCCTGGTGGTTCGGACACATCGTTGGGGGAATTTAGGGCGCCAACAATTTCAACGGAATAGCCTCACCCATCGCCTTATAACCGGCGGGCCCCGGATGCAATCCATCCCCACTGTCATACGCCGTCGACAGATGATCGGGATGCGCAGGATCCCGCGTCAACTGATCGAAGTCCACAACACCATCAAAATGTCCCGGATCGCGAATCCACGTATTAATCGCCTGCCGGTCCGCTTCGCTCTGCGCCCCCGGATGATAGTACTTCGAACCGCCGTACGGCAGAATCGTCGTCCCAATCACCCGAATCCCGTGCGCATGCGCCCGCGCAATCATCTGCGCATAAGCCCCTTCAATCCGCTTCACCAGATCCTTGTGCGCCTCGTCCGAAGCATCATGATCCCGCGTCAGCGTCCCCAGATCATTCACTCCCTCCAGCACAATCACGCACTTCACCGCGGTCTGCGCAATCACATCGCGATCGAACCGAGCCAGCGCATTCGGCCCCAGCCCATCCAGCAACAGACGGTTCCCTCCGATGCCATGATTCAACACGCCCATCATCCGCGTTGACTTCTCAGCCTGCATCCGCGCCGCCAGAATATCCGGCCAGCGATCGTTCCCATTTGTCGTAGCCCCGTGCCCATCGGTAATTGAATCCCCAAGCGTCACCACTGCCGCAGCGGCCTTGTCTGATCCGCCCGATCCCGCCACATCAACGCCGGCAATCTGATACCAGTGCTCCACCGTCTTTGCATCCGGAAGATTGGCCGCCGAAACCGCATCACCATGCACCACATACGACGTCGCCCTCGACCCCGGATGCCCCGTCTCTCCCACCGGCGGCTCGTCATAATGAATCGAAATCGCCAGGCTCGAAAGCGCAGCCGCAGAAAACGTAACCGGATCGGATACATACTCCGCGCCCGCCGGAATCGTTACATCCGGCGCACCATTGAACATCACCGCCGTATCGCTTCCAGCCTCAATCGCCGCACCAGCCGCCGACACCGGCCGCGCCACATGCACCGCCGTCAGGTGCAACGGCTGAGTCCCAAACGCATTCGACACCCGCACCCGGATCTGTGTCCCACCGATAGACAGATGCACCACCTCCCGAAGCGTCGCATCCCGCATCAGCTCCGGATCCAGCAGATTCCCCGCCTCCGGCACCTGCTGCGAGGCGGCCCACGACCCCACCCAGTGCACCACCCCACTCTTCTCGCTCGCCATCGCAAAAAACGGAGCCAACGCCACACAAAGAAAAGCAATTCTCTTCCAACTCTTTCGCATCCGTAACTCCAATGAAATTCGCTCGATACGAAGCTTACCAGCCGAAGCCCCCACGCTTGCGTCTCTCCCCGCCAGAGTCATACATTAATCCACACCGCGGAGTATTCGAAGCATCTCCTCCTCCGTAACTACCTGGGGCCCAAATTCACCGCACGGGATACACGAATGGCGAGGCTCGGAGCATTCTGCTTTCCAGGCACAGGACACATCAACCCCATGACGGCCTTGGCGCGCCGCCTCGAACAGCGCGGCCATAAGGTCATCCTCTTCGGTATCGCCGACACTGAGGCACGCGTTCGCGCCGCAGGCATCGACTTCCAACTCATCGGCGCCATTGACTACCCGCTCGGCACCCTCCAGAAACTCGACCAACAACTCAGCGAACTGAAAGGCATCTCCACGTTCCGCTTCACCGTCGAGTGCGTCAAAAACACAGCACGCATGATCCTCCGCGATGGCCCCGACGTAGTCCGCAGTGCCAACCTCGACGCCATGCTCATCGACGAAGCCGACATGGGCGGCAACATCGCCGAATACCTCGGCCTCCCCTTCGTCTCCATCGCCTTCTTCCCGCCGCTCGTCAAAGACGACCACATCCCACCCTTCTGCTTTGGCTGGAACGGCGGCCAAAATCCCTTCGCACGCCTGCGAAATCGTCTCGGCATGCGTCTTCTCTCACGCATCGCCGCACCCATCTATGCGGTCGTCAACCAGCAACGCAAAACCTGGAACCTCAAGCCACTCACCCACTCCACCGACTCGCTCTCGCCGCTCGCACAGATCACCCAACTCCCTGAAGTTCTCGAATTCCACGCGCCCAGTCCGCCCGCAAACCTTCACTACACCGGCCCCTTCGTCGACAACCAGCAACGCCCTCCCATCGACTTCCCCTGGCACCAACTCGACGGCCGCCCGCTCCTCTACGCCTCGCTCGGCACACTCCAGAACGGCTTCGAACAATCCTTCAGGACAATCGCCGAAGCCTGCGCCCCTCTCAACGTCCAACTCACCCTCTCGCTCGGCGGCGGACTCGACCCAGCGCGTCTCGGAGCACTCCCCGGCAATCCGATCGTCGTGCGTTACGCCCCCCAACTCGAACTGCTCAAGCGCGCCTCTGCGGTCATCACCCACGCCGGCCTCAACACTGTCCTCGAATCCCTCGCTGAAGGCGTCCCGCTCGTCGCCATCCCCCAAGGCAACGACCAACCCGGAGTAGCCGCACGCGTCGGCGCCAAAGGCGCAGGTATCGTCATTCCGGCGCGCAAACTCAACGTACCCCGCCTCCGAACCGCAGTCCAATCCATCCTCGAAAACAGCAAATACCGCACCGCCGCCCGCAAAATCCAAACCGAGATGCAGAAGATCAACGCTCTCGAAACCGCCGCAGACATCATCGAAGCTGCCCTGAACCTTAAGCCCGCCCCAAAGCCCGGGCGCTCGCCAATCGCCGCTCCAGGTGCCGCTCCAGCGTCTCCACTGCAAACCGACGCAGATCAGCCCCTCGCATCTTAGGCCAATCTTCCTTAGCCAGCTCTCCCACCGTCCCGCGAAAGATCCTCTGCGCCTCTGCCACGGAGGCTGCCGATAAAGCCACGCTCCCCACACGCCGGTCATCGCTGCAGGTCACGCCATCACTCGTAGCGGAATACCACACCGTCCCCCCGCGCAAATCCAAACCGCACACCACACAATGCCCCAGCTCCGGCATCCATCCCATCAACCGGCACATCCACAACGAAAAATAAGTCACCGGCAGCCACACCCTGCCCACCTGCATCTCTTCGAGCACCGCCACCACCAGTCGAAACACCGCATCCTCTACAGCGCCTTCCGGCAGAGCCTCCTCGACGACCTCCGCGACGAACTGCAAGGCCGCCGTCCGCGCATAATCCACCGGCCTGCTCAGCGGCGAACTCAGAATCTCAAACGCGTCCAGCCGCACCAGCTCCTGCTTCGGCCTCTCCGCATACGTCGCGCGCACATGCGTCATCGGCTCCAGAGCCCCTCCAAACCGTCGCCGCGACCGCATCGCATGGCGTGCCACGCCCTTCACCCGCCCCTGCTCCCTTGTAAACAAGCTCACCAGCAGATCGGCCTCCTGAAACGGCCACACCCGCAGCACAATCGCCTCGCCGACGTGCTGAATCATCGCTTACCGGCCAAACTGCCGCAGATGATGGTCCGCATGCAGATACCCCCAGCGCTGCCAGTCCTCCAGCGTCATCGGCCCGAACATCGGATGCGTCGGCGCACTCCGCTCCCCGCGCGCCACCAGCTCCATCGCCTCCACAGTCCAGCGCACCACCAGTTCAAAATCCGCATCCGAGCTCTCCGCAATCGCCCGCTTCAACTCCGGAGTCGTCTGCATATTCCTGGCCCAGCGCAATCCTGACCGCAGCGCCAGCCACTTCATCAGCACAGGCGGAAGCCCCGGTACCGGCTCAACTGTCCGGTCTCCCAACGCCACCTCATACGAGCACGCCAGATGCCGCATCATCCGCTTCGCGCTCATCTTCCCCCAACGTGCATGGTCGTCGACTCTGACGCTGCGAAGTCTCAGCCGAATCTCCGACAGCACCTCCATCGAGCCAAGGTTCTTCATTCCGGCAACTCCACAAAGCAAAACCGCGCAGCCCCTGAGCCGCGCGGTCGCAAAATCTGAGTAATTCCGATCTACCGCCCGAAGTGCGAGGCGTTCTTCGTCTGAAACTCCGCCCACTTCTCCGGCAGGTCATCGCCGGCATAGATCGCCGAAACCGGGCAGACCGGCACGCACGCGCCGCAGTCGATGCACTCTACCGGGTCGATGAACAACTGCTCCGACTCGCCATACCCACCCTCATCCTTCTTCGGATGGATACAATCCACCGGGCAAGCATCCACGCAAGCCGTATCCTTCGTCCCAATGCACGGTTCCGCAATCACATAAGCCATCTCGAAAAACCCTCCCTTACCTCTATCCAGTCAAAGTCGTTCGCTTATTCCTAAGCCTGATTTCCGATTCTAGCAGCACACCCGCTCAACCCTGCAAATCAAAAGATGAATCAACGACCCAAATAATGCAGCAGCCTAATTCCGCCGCCGCCCGCCAAACAACTGCAGCACCGCCAGGAAAATATTGATCGCATCCAGATAAATCGACAGCGCCAGCGAAACCGCCGACCGTCCATCCCCGCCCGCCCGAATCCGCGCAAAATCGGCAACCGTCAGCAGCGAAAAGATTCCCAGCGTCAGCCACGAATACGTATCCGGCGACATGAAGTGGACAAACATGCTCACAATCCCCGCCACAATCAGCACCAGAAGCGCCGCCATCGCAATCCCCGCGACCTTCCGGTAATTGATCTGGAACAGGTATGCCACCGACCCCATCACGGCCATTCCCAGCCCGGTCGTCGCCGCAGCCTGGAATACTACCGCCGGTCCAATGGTCCGCGCATACCGGTGAATCAGCGGCCCGATCTCCCACCCCATGAAGTACGTCAGCACGAGAAACATCCCCATCGCCAGCGCCGGACTCTTCTTCTGCGTAAATGTAATGGCAAACACCAGCACCAGCACCGCGATCATCCCCGGCAAGGTAGCCCAGTCCGGAGCCGTCGCCACACCCACGCTCGTAATCAGAAACCCAAGCGAAGTTATCCCCAGCACCTTCGCCAACAGCGAAGCCGTGCCCTCGCGCGGCACATCAATTACAGTCCCATACGAATTAAAATCCAGCCGATTTCCGTTCATCCATGCACCCCTGCATCGGGCCCAGGGCTCAAAGCCGCAAGCTCAACGCATCTTCCATGATACGCCAGCAACAAGACACACGAATAAGGGCTCTACTCCCTCGAACTTCCCTGCAACGCCAGCACATGAACCGTGCAATCCCGGCACTGCGGCGGCTTTTCGTCCTTCAGCCGCGCCACCTCATCCTCAATCTGCCGCGCCTTCGCTTTCTGATGCGTCTCTCTCAAATAAATTGCATACCGCACCAGCACCTGCATCTGCGCATCGATCAGCATCGCCGAGCTCATATCCTTTGTCTCTCGCACCAGATCAATCGCTTCGAGCATCATCCTCTCTCCTTCGGCCTCCGCGCCTCGCTTCCAATTGTCGAAACCCGTCGCCATCAGCGCCACGACAACCTCAATGGCGTCCTTCGCAAACTTCGCCCGTGCCAGCGCCAACGCCCTGCCCGCCTCGACCAGCGCCTCTTCGCAACGGTTCTGAAAACACTTTGCATAACTCGCCGCAATCAATCCCGCAATCAGTTCGCTCTCGTCTCGCTCCGTCTGCGCCTCCATCTCCCGCACGCCCATCGACGCCTCTTTCTCCGCCTCCTTGAAGCGATGCAGGTGCAGGAGATTGATCCCAAGATTGATATGAATCTTTGCCTCACCACCCTCATCGTGAAGACCCAGATACACCGCCAGAGCCTCTCTTCGCAGCCGCTCCGCCTCCTTGAGTCTTCCGGTGACAACATAAAGCAAGCCCAGACCATCAAGCGCCGCTCCATAGTCCTGCGAACCCGATCTTCGCAGCAGCGTAAGAGCCTGCGTATAGGCCTCCTCCGACCGTTGCATGTCGCCTTCGCCCTGATAGTCATAGGCCATCTGCAACCACAACCGGCCCGACTGAGCCTCAGTCGCATGCCAATCACTGGCCGTGGCAATCAGGTGCAGGTTCACGGCAATCCGGTCACGCAGCTTCCCATCGAACTCCATCTGCGTCCAGGCCGGTGCCGCAAAGATCGCCGCCATAAGAACATAGACTATCCAGTTTCGGACGCAGCTTCGCAAACCACTGATCATGGTGTCGTCTCCTTGGCCCGGCCTTATAACCGGGAATTTCAGCAAATTGATCCGCCTAAATGTTCGCGGACACCATCCTTCTCGGTCTCATCGAAAGGATGGGATGGAAACCGTCCGGCCGCCTAACTGCAGCTTCTCCCGCCGGCAAAAGCTTACGGAAGCTCAGACAAATCGTCTCCAGCGTTGCCCATACAACGCCCGGCCCCCGCAAAGAGTTAACAAAATCCATCCAAACCCCACCCCAGCGGGAACCAGCCACAATCTTTCGCGGTATCGTTAACCAAATGCATCTCCTGCCCGTTATCTGTTCAAAGAAGCCACAACTCGCACAAAGGGATATCAGGATGCGCATACATAGCTTGCCACTCAACACAATTCGTTCCGCTTCGCTTCTGCTTCTTCTCGCAGCCGGCAACATAGGCTATTCGCAGCCCGTCAAAACCGCAGCCCCACCCGCACCCCCCACCATCGCCTCCGAGAGTGACATCGCCGACACCCGCGCCCAGCTCATGCGCCTCCTTCGCATGAGCCCCACCCTCTCCGACGTCGTTGGCACCGACCCCTCCCTCCTCGCGAACCCGGAGTACGTCAGCCGCACCAACCCCGAGCTCGCAAGGTTCCTGCAACTTCATCCTGAAGTCATCCGCAACCCTGACTTCTACCTCTTCGCCGACCTCCCCAACACCGGCGGCCGTCGCGGCGATAGACTCCTGCGCAGAACATGGGAGGAAGGCCGTCCCCGCCCCGAGCCCTCGCCGCTCGCACGAGAGGTCATCCAGATCCTTGCCCCGATGACTGCCTTCATCATCTTCATGGCGGTTATTCTCTGGCTCACGCGCGCCTTCCTTGAAAATCGCCGCTGGTCCCGCGTCTTCAAGATGCAGAGCGAAGTCCACGCCCGACTCATCGAGCGCTTCGGCAACAACGAAGAGCTCCTCACCTACATGAGCACCGAAGCCGGCAAGCGCTTCCTCGAAGCCGCTCCCATCCCCGTCGAATTCGAACGCGACCAGCGCGCCCCTGCCGCTCTTTCCCGCGTTCTCATTCCTCTGCAAGCCGGCCTTGTCCTCACACTTCTCGGCATCGGTCTCCTCGCTCTCCGCGGCAGTCTCCCGGAGATCGCCACCGGCCTGCTCATCTTCGGCACCGTCATCCTCATGCCCGGACTCGGTTTCATCCTCTCCGCAGGGGTCACCTGGCTCGTGGCCTCGCGCTTTGGCCTGATGCAACGGCCCGCCCCCCACAGCCACGACGCCGCCAACTCAGGAGCGAGCCTGTGATCGCCGCCCCCAGCACGCCGGGAGGTCGAGCCTGATGACCTGGAGCTACGTCCTCTCCGCCATCACCACCGGCGAAACACTCCCGGCAGTCGAGCCCATCACCGGCAGTGCGATGACCAGCGACTACTTCGCTGCCTTCTACGAGCGATCCGCCCGCCCGCTCTGGGCCTATCTCGCCCGCGTCTCCGGAGACCCCGCACTCGCCGACGACCTTATGCAGGAGAGCTTCCTCCGCTTCCTCGGCGCCTCTGCTCCACTCGACGGCGAGCTCGACTCCCGCCGCTACCTCTTCCGCATCGCCAGCAATCTCCTGCGCGACCACTGGCGACGCCCGAAGACCACCCCCATCCACGAGCTACCCGAGGAGCTCTTCGCCTCCACCACCACCTCCGGCCAGTTCGAATCCTGGTCCGTACTCGCCCCCGCGATGGCCTGCATGCGTCCTCGCGACCGCCAGCTTCTCTGGCTCGCCCACGCCGAAAACTACACTCATCGCGAGATCGCTCAGATCACTGGCCTCGGCGTCCCCAGCATTCGCCTCCTCCTCTTTCGCGCCCGCAGAAAGATCGCAAAGCTCCTCGAAGAACAAGCAGCCTCGGGTCAGCCAACCAGCCGGAGACCCGCATGAGAGCCTGCCCTCACGACTCCGAGATCAAAGCAATGCTCCTCCAGGGACACTGGCCCCACGCCTGCGCTCCCGACCTACGCACCCACATCGACGCCTGCCCGCAATGCCGCCAGCAGGTACTCCTCACCCACACCTTCCAGACCGCCCGCACGCAGGCCATCGAGTCCGCCACCATTCCTCATCCCGCGCTGCTGTGGTGGAAGGCGCAACTCCTTCGCCGCAACGCAGCTCTGCGCCAGGTCGAACGCCCCTTCACCACAGCGCAGATCTTCGCCTTCGTCGTCAGCCTCGCCGCAGCCGCAACTCTTCTTATCCACCAATCCCAGACGGATTCCAACTGGCTCGCATGGCTCTCAGCGCCATTGCATGACCTGCGCGTCGACACCGCATACCTCTTCGCCTCCACCACCATCGATCTCTCCAACGGCATTGGCCTCCTCCTGCTGGCCTCCGCCGTCGCCACCCTGCTTCTGTTAGGCGGCGTAGTAGCCTACCTGGCCTCCGACCGCCAATAAACGTTGGCAACCGTTGTTATTTCCGCCGGGATCACTTGCGGCTGGAAGTCAGCCCCATCACACTCACCGTACAGTTCTTGCAATCCGGTCTCTGCCCACCTTTCAGTTGAGCAACCTCATCCTCAATCTGGCGAGCCCGTCCCTTCTGGTGACTCTCCCTCAGATACTCCGCAAACTGCTCAAGCACCTTCAGCTGCACATCCAGCAACCTCGCCGAAGGCATATCGTTCTTCTCCTTAATCAGCGTCACCGCCTCCCGCATCGACCGGTCTCCCTCAACGTCCAAACCATTCTTCCACTGCTCAAATCCCACCGCCAGCAAGGCCGCAATCGAGATGAACGAATCCTTCGAAAACTTCGCAGTCAGGTCGTACGCACGCTCAGCCGCCCGCCCGCCCTCTTCACATCGTCCTTGAAAACACTTCGCATAACTATTCGCAATCAGCGCCTCAACCAAATCACTTGCGTAAGCCTCTTTCTTCTCCTCTAAGCCCGCAATACCCTTCGCTGATTCCACTTCAGCCCCTCCGAATCGTTTCTCATGCAGATAAAGAATCGCCAGGTCTACATGAACCCTGGGCGCACCATACTCACTATGGATCTCTTCATAGACCGCCAGCGACTTCCTCATCAGATTCTCCGCCTCCTTCAGTCGGCCAATATGGTGATACAGAACTCCGAGACCATCCAGAGCATACGCATACTCCTGCTGCGACGAAGACCGCTGAAACAGCCGCAACGCACTCGAGTAGGCATCCTCCGCGCGCTGGGCGTCCTCTTCGTCCGAGTAGTCGCTCGCCATCTGCAGCCAAAGCTTGCCCAATTGCACATCCGTCGCCTGCCAGTCCCTTGCCGAATGAATCTTCCGAAGATTCGTCTCAATCCGGTCGTGCACTATCCTGTCCCGCTCCTGCGCAGTCTGCGAGGTTGGAGCTGCCGCCGCAACACAACAAAGAATCAAACAAACAACGCCCTGCCGGGAAAAACGGATAACCGAGTGAATCAGCCCCCGCAAACGAACACGCTGGAAATAGCCCATGACACCCTCTCCTTCCGTAGTCGTAGTACCTGGCCCGGTAGCATTTGCGCTATGCCCGGCGAGTCGAAAGCGCACTTCGCCTTCAACCTGTGCAGGCTGTCTTCGCAAATCTCTTCTTCTGTCTCTTGACCCCGCTCGCACGAGGTATTTCACTGGCCTTCAGCAAAGGCGATGACAACGTAGTCAATAACAGGCGAAGCGACTGCGCATGCTCCACCTTGGTCGCTCTCGGATTCAACAAATCTGGATCGACTCTGACCTGCTATACGGATGTTGGACGCGGGCGTTCCCGCTCTTCTGCTGAAAGCACCCTCATGGGAACTGGTTTGTGACGAATGATCGAAACCCGTCCGTGAATAGCAGCAAAAACAAAATGCCCCGGAATCATTCACGCCATAGAAAACTGTCAAAATTCCTGCGCGCCCGCTCCCGATGCGCGAAGAGTCGAATTCCCACCAAGTAGAATTGAACTCATGAAATATCTGATCGCCCTGCTCGCCATCGCAGGAATCATCGTCTCCACCACGGCCCTCCGCGTCCACTACATGGACCCCACCCAGGCCCCGCCATGCGCCGTCACCGAAAAATTCGACTGCGGGGCGGTCAATCACAGCCGCTTTGCCGTCTTCCCCCCGCGCACCTTCGACGAAGATCCCAAAGCCGGCTCGCACATTCCCATCGCCATGCTCGGCATCCTCGGCTACGCCGCCATCGGAGTCGTCGCTCTCATGGGCCGCTGGTGGCTCACCTTCGAGTTCGCACAGATCGCCTTCCTCTTCGCTGCCTTCCTCAGCTACATCGAAGCCTATGTCCTGCAGAAATGGTGCATCTACTGTCTCTGGTCGCAGGGCATCATCACGGCAATCCTCGTGCTAACCATCGTCGCTCTCATCATGCGCCGAAATCAGACCCGCGAAATCCTAAAAGTCTGAGTGCCCGGTGAGATTGAACGGTGTTTACCTTCCAGCGTACTTTGGTGACTTTATGAAGACTTGCGAGAAGGGCTTTTTAGTGACAGCCACTGACATTGGCAGGCAAGTCAGCTGATCTACAAGCAACCGGCTGAACAGGCGGAGGTCTTCGTTCTGGCCGGGGCATTGACGCTGCGCAAGCCGAGCTTACTAATTTCATTCGCCTTGAACCCGGCGAGATGCGGACATGGCATACAACATTGAAGACTTCAGAGTTAGGCGACCAGTTCCGCCCGCGCAGTGCTCGTTCCTCCAAAACGGGGTTATCGGAAACGTTGGAGCCGCAATTGCCAAAAACAGGATTTTTGGAACAGACCTACTTCATGTGCCGTCGACTTGGCAACCTGTTATACGCCGAACTGTCGCAGGTGATGGTCGACATGTTTGTACATAAGAATCGCCCACTGTTGTGGTTTGAGCGGACCAAAGAAAGGATGTGGCTGTTGGGAGCAGCAAGCTGCACCCATGGAAACAAAACTATCGATTGCTTGGATGAGCTGGGTGCGTTCCCGCTCGAATTCGCACTGTGTGGGGTCCGCCGTGAAGAGTTCCGGCGAGGAGGGTGAGTTGCGGCGTATTGGTTTGTCGTCGCCGAAGACGAGTGGCTTGATAAGCAGGCCGATGACGTTGGCAGGAAAGGGTGCCCGTTTCGGATTGATGGTGCCCATGGCCATCTGTAACCCAGAGGTGCAGTGCGCGAGCATATGGGCGAGGGGCATTTGGCCCCATCGCCGCTCGCTGTCGGGACGCAGGCACATGATGCGCTGCTTTACGTCTTCCACTAGGGCCAGGTCAAAGAGATTTTTCATTTTAATTCGTCATTTTGTTCTCGCCGCTCATCGCTGACCAGTTTATCTATCGACACATCAGCGCACTTCCTCGAAAACGGCGCTATCGGAAAACTCAGAGCCACGTTGCCGAAAATAGGCCCAGTCGCCAGTGGCGTGCGCGGTGGCAATATCAGCTGGCTTTTTCTGACTCTCTTTCTCGTTGGTCGCCACTGTGACGCCTGTGGGCTGAGGCTGCGCACTCGGAATTTGTGCTGCCGGCTGAGTCAGCCAGGTTTCGAAACGGGTCTCGCCAAGTCGCGCGTTATTGCCCGGAACCAGTGTTTTCTCGCTTAGTTTCGCTCCAGAGTAACGCGCGTTTGGATCGGCGATGACTTCGCGTGGATCTTTGAGCGAGGCCAAATGCCGCAGGACTAGTTCATCTACTCGCAACTCTTCCGGGCCTCCAATTTCGACGATGCCGTTTACTGGAGGGCCGACTGCAATTCTTTCGACGGCGCTTGCGACATCGTCGGCGGCCATCGGCTGGAAAAGCACGTGTGGTAGTCGCACCTTTTCGCCGTCGACCGAAATGTCGGCAAGGCCCTTGAGGAACTCGAAGAACTGAGTCGCACGCACGATGGAGTAGGGGATTGAAGATTCTCTGATCAGTTTTTCCTGAGCATTCTTGGCGCGGAAGTAACCGCTTTCGGGCATCAAGTCGGTTCCCACGACCGATAACGCAACGTGATGTCCGACGCCTGCCACCGCTTCATAGGTGAGGAGATTGCGAGTGGAAGTTTCGAAGAACTTCAGCACTGCTGCGTCCTCCCAGGAAGGAGAGTTCGTTACATCGACGACTACCGAGGCGCCTTTCAGCGCGTCTGCGAGTCCGTCGCCGGTAATGCTGTTGATGCCGGTATTGGGCGATGCGGCCACGGCTTCGTACCCATCCTTCCGAAGCTTGTTAACAAGCTTTGATCCAATGAGGCCAGTACCGCCGATCACTACAATTTTCATAATTGTCTCCTTCATTCCTGATTGGGGTATTTTCCGAGCCATCGATCTCTTTCGTTCGCTAAGACAGAACTGCCGAAGGTTTGTGACACGATTTGTGGGTTTCGCTCGACCAGGCCAGCCTGCAAAGACAGGGGAACAACTGTCACAAATCGAGCGCGGGATTTGTCTTGCCTTGAGACGCCGATTTCCTGGGCCCGCGATGCACCACTGCCTTGAAAAGGAGATGAAAATACGAGCAACGGGGATTTCTTTTGTTTTTGAAGGATGCTGGCCCTCGGGGCGCGACGAGCTTCTTAGGACTAGAGGAGTTCGATGCTGATTTGTTTGCCCTCGATGTAGGTCAGCATGTCCGTACAGAGCAGAATCGTAAATGGTTTTGCCTTCGGTGAGTCTTGCACGTATTTTGCCTCGATCCAAAGCGCTACATAGTCCAATGCTTCCGGCGAGAGGCCTTCCTCGCGGTCCGTTAAAACCCGGACAACTTCGGCGTCCTCTGAGGGTTCGTTGCTGTCGGCGTACCTCCAGCGAAGGCGCTGTCCAATGACGATGGGTCTTTCGAACACAGTCAACCTCCATTCAAATTACGACCTTAGTTTAGCCGCGGACTCCGCGAGTTGGGAAAGGTGATGCACCCCATACGCACCGCCGAAAGAAAAGAAGCGAGACGGCGCAGCGCCGGATTCGTAGCGGAGGTTTGGGCATGGGAAGACTCGATGAGCGCCTTATCGCCGAATCACTTATCAAGGTTCGATTAGTTGCGAGAAGTCGGCGTCTCGGAAATGACCGGCAGCCGTGCAATGGCCAATTCCGTCAAAACGACGTTATAGGTAACTGTGGTTGCCCGGAGTTCAAACTTGCCCGCTATCCGGTTTCCGCTTTCCACGATTTGCCTGTCCACATGGTCTACGATGGTTAACCTATGTGGCCCAAAGTCCTGATGCAGCTCTTTGAACTCCTTCCTCACGTCACCCGCCTCGTCCCCATGGCGGACAAATACTTCTCTGCCAAAACCACCACTGAAAAAGCCACCGAAGCCGCCATGGTTGCCATGGCCGAAGGTGTCCGCGGAGACCTCGGTCAGGTCACGAAAGCTCATGCCGGTCTCTACCGTCAGCTTCAGGAGCAAAGCATCCAGATCGGCGAGATCTCCGAAGAGATCAAACGCGCCCGCCTCGCCGCCGAACAGCATGAGCACCGCATGGTCGCCCTCGAATCCACCGTCGCCTCCCTCAACTGGTGGATCAAAGGTGGAATCTCCCTCATCATCGTCCTGACCGCCGTCATCCTCGGTCTGGTCGTGCACCTCACGCAGGCCCACTAACCCCACACACCAAAAATAAAGTTGCCGAAGGAGGAAATTTTTAGCGGGCAAAATTACGACCAGCTAAGAACCACGCTTTTGCACTTAACAGCCACGTAACAACCACGGAAAACCACGCAAGAACCCCCGTGGAAATCACAAATCCCCAATCAAAACGCCCCTTCACCACGCGCAAAAAATATTTCCATAAAAACCGTAAAATCAACTCATGGGAATCACCCGAAAAGAAGCTCTGGACTGCTTCCAAAGCGATGATTTAATTGGCATTGGCATGGAAGCCGACGCGGTCCGCCGCCAACTGCACCCCGAAGGCGTCGTAACCTACGTTCTGGACGGTCAACTCGACTACCCAAGCCAAACAAACGAAGCAGCTTACGCCGAAACCCTCCAATTCATCGACCGAATTGCCGCCCAGGGTGCCACCTCCGTCACCCTACAGGGAAAACCCACCTCAAACCACACAATCCATTGGCTTAAATCCCTCTTCCGCACCATCAAGGAACACTTCCCCACCCTCCACCTTCACAGCCTCTCCGCCACCGAAATCCGGGCCATCGCAAATCATTCCGGATCAACGACATACGAAACGCTGGCCCAATTCCGGGAAGCCGGACTTGACTCCCTCCCTGGCAACGACGCAGGCCTCCATATCGATCTCGAAAACTGGCTGACCATCCATCGCACAGCCCATCAATTGGGCATGCAAACAACCGCGTCCCTGCACTTCGAAGCCAGCGAAAACCCTGAAGATCGTGTGAGTTACCTAGCCGCACTCCGCGATCTGCAGGAAGAAACCGGGGGCTTCACCTCCTTCAAACCGCAGACCATCCTCTCCACCATCCAGGAGGAACCCACTGCCGTGGAGTACCTGAAAACACTGGCGATCTCACGCCTGTACCTCGACAACATCCCCCACATCCAATCCAGCCTCGAAACACAAGGCCCCAAAGTCCTTCAGGTAGGCCTCCGCTTCGGCAGCAACGATGCAGGCAGCATTCTTCTCGCAGACGGTCCAAACGCCGCCTCTGAAGAACAAGTACGACAGATCATTCGCGACGCAGGCTTCAAGCCCGTACAGCGCGATTCGCTTTACCGAACGATGTTCCTGAACTAACTCCGCAGACCCCAACGGGCAAGTGTCTTAGCGCACGATTTCCGCATCCTATCGCGTAGAATCGACGAATACGGAACCTCTTCTGGAGCAATTGATCTGTCCCTTTTTCTTCATACGACGTTTTTACTCGCAACTCTGCTCGCTCCGAAGGGCTTTCGTCACTACTGGAAATCGCATTATCTCGATCAGACCTTCAAGGGCCTCTATCATTGGAACGCCTTCGATACGGCGCTGCTGATTCCCTACTTCATCGTCATGATCATCCTGGCGTTCTATGGAGTCCATCGCTATCAACTGGTCTGGCTCTACCTGAAAAACAAGAAAAACGCGGCAAAGTGGAACGAGCCGCCAATGCATTTTGCGGAAGGCCAGCTTCCCTTCGTCACCATCCAGCTTCCGATCTTCAATGAGCAATTCGTTATCGACCGCCTGATTGACGCGGTCTGCAAGCTTGACTACCCCCGCGACCGCTTTGAAATCCAGGTACTGGACGACTCGACCGACGAAACCACGGAAGTGGCACGCGACATCGTCGAGCGATACGCCCGCGGGTTTGCCGGAATGACGCCGCAGCCAATCGTCTATTTGCACCGCAGCAACCGTCATGGATACAAGGCTGGGGCCCTCGATAAGGGGCTCGAGGTAGCTCGCGGAGAGTTCGTGGCTATCTTCGACGCAGACTTCGTGCCGCCTCGGCAATGGATCATGCAGGTCATCCATCACTTCGCCCAACCGGAAATTGGCATGGTGCAGACCCGCTGGACACACCTCAATCGCAACTACAGCTTTCTGACTCAGGTCGAAGCAATTCTGCTCGACGGCCATTTCGTTCTCGAACACGGCGGCCGCAGCCGCGCTGGCGTCTTCTTCAACTTCAACGGAACAGCAGGAATGTGGCGCCGTGAGGCCATCAACACGGCTGGCGGATGGCAACATGACACCCTGACCGAAGATACGGACTTGAGTTATCGTGCCCAGTTGGTCGGATGGCAATTCAAGTATCTGCAAGACGTGGAATGCCCCGCGGAGCTGCCAATCGAGATGACCGCCTTCAAAACCCAGCAGGCACGCTGGGCAAAAGGCCTCATCCAGACTGGCAAAAAGATTCTTCCACGCGTGCTCAAGAGCGATGCACCGTGGCACACGAAACTCGAGGCCTGGTATCACCTCACCGCGAATATCAGTTATCCGCTGATGATCGTGCTGAGCGTGTTGCTGATGCCCGCAATGATCGTCCGCAGCTGGCAGGGCTATATCCAGATGCTTCTGATCGACTTCCCGCTGTTTATCGCCAGCACGATGTCGGTCTCGACCTTCTATCTGGTAAGCCAGAAAGAGCTGTATCCGCGCAGTTGGTACATGTCGATCCTCTACATCCCTTTCGTTATGGCGCTTGGCGGAGTTGGCCTGACGATCACCAACACCAGGGCTGTGATGGAAGCCCTCTTCGGAGTTAAGAGCGCCTTCGCCCGCACTCCCAAATACAAGGTCAAGAAAAAGGGCGAGAGGTCCCAGGCGAAGGTCTACCGCAAACGCTTAGGAATTGTGCCATGGATCGAGCTTGCCATCGGATGCTACTTCGCGTGGACCGTCTACTACGCCATCTCGACAGAGAATTTCTTCACCGTACCGTTCCTGGTCTTGTTTGTCTTTGGATACTGGTACACCGGCTTACTGAGCCTCCTGCAGGGACGCTTTGAGCGAAGTGGAGATCCCGGCCAGCAGATGCATGAGAAGCCGTACCCCGTCGGTGTCTGACACCACCCACAAATGGGCTGATAGACTTTATTCGCCCAACGAAGCATGCTCCTGGAGGACTCTGAAGGAAGAATGCAGATTATCGTCGCCAGTTATATCGCCCTTGCCCTGTTTGTGGGATACGCAGTAGCCGTCGGCCTGGCGATGGCGGCGGCGTTCGGGATCACGGCAACCTCACGCAATTTTGTTGTGAAGGAAAACCGGATTCGAGCGCCTTACAAGTACGCCCAGGAGGCAGTGTGGCTGGTGTGCACCGCGGCTGGGGGTTACGTGGCAGCACTCGTAAACGGTGACACCTACCGGTGGATCGTTGGCCCGGGACTCGCACTGATGCTGGTCGGAATCTTATGGCTCAACGTATGGGAGATGCGGCAGCGCGGGCTTGGCCACCAGATCTCCATGAGCCTCGCTTCGATAATGGGCGTCACAGTCGGCTTTGTGCTTTGCCTCCATCGATGAGCTATCGTTCCTAAGCACAAAAAAGAAGAGAGGCGAACCTCTCTTCTTTCCTTCCTACACCAGGCAGACTGGTACGTGTTACTAGAACTTAATGCCGAAGGTGACCGGGATGAATCCGGTCTTCGCGCTGTTCTGCGGGAAGACGTTGAAGTTGTTGCCTTGGGTGTCCCCAAAAGAAAACGGGCGTTCAGAGTTGAAGGTATAAACATAGCGACCTTCGACGTAAAACCTCTGAGATGCAAAGCGGGAGAACTTGTAAGTCATTCCCACACCCGCATTAACACCGAAGGCATTGCTTGTGTACTTATCGATCGTCTGGTTTGCCTGATATTGAAAACATCCATAGAACGGATCGCAATACGTCCCGATCGACGGAATCGTAAAGTTAGCAGTCTTGTGATAGAAACCAGCGCCGCCGATGACATAACCTCCCCACGTGTCCGACTCATAAAAATTCACGATCGGCTCAAGTGTGAAGGACCAGATGTGACTGGTGCCACCCAGTTGATTGAGGCCACAGCCCCCAAGGCAGGTACTGTTGTAAATAGCGAGTTGCCGGTTGAGTGTCGAGGTCTGAAACCCGAAGTTAGCCCAGTTGAACTCAGCCTCAACGCCATACTTCTTACTGAAGTTCCTTGCCACAGCCGCCTGGAAATCGTAGCTCGTACTCAGGTAGTTGTGGGAGCCACCTACGGGCAACGTAAAACCTCCACCAACGACAAAGCCGTACTTGGCGGAGCCATCAGCATTGGTGTGGCTGTCAGAATAGTTTGGATGGCCATACCGGCGGCGTGGCGGAGGTTGATCCTCGCCGGCGCCAAGGTTGAATGTCTCGGCGTTTGCCATCTCTACACTGCCGACGCTGCTCGAATACTTCAGCTCATCCGGTGTGGATAGGTCAAGCGGTGCTGCGAGGCTTGCCTTAAGACTGATAGGCGGTAAAGATGGAGCCGTGCCGGCCGATTGCTGCGCGTGCAGTCCAAGTGAGCCACCGCCGACGAGAAAAGCAATTGCCGCGGAGTAGCCCATAAAGCTGGAAAGAAGATTCTTGCTGCTCATTGTGTGCATCTCTGTGTGGCTCCTTGGTACTGCGAAGTCCTTTATGGCGTTGAACCCAACCCGAATGCGCTTGTTGTGTATGACGCAGGAAATCACCTTAGGGATGACAAAAAAACGGTGGTTTTGTAATTTTATCGCCGACAAAAACATTGACCCGCTATGAGCTAAGGGCCTCCATCTTGGAGGCCCTTAGCTCTAATACTACCAGTTCTCAGCACGGTTCACGCATTAGTGAATATCGAACTGCTCTGGATGAAGACTCGGATCGGATTTGACGAGAATCGTCTTGCCCACCATCTCTTCCATCTCCTGAAGCCACTTCGTACCCGGCGCCTTGAGTTGTTTCACGACCTCGGGGTTCACGCGCAGCATCACATCGCCGCGTTCCAGATGCCGCTGCATCTTCCGCATCTCGACGTAAATGTCGTTGCACACAGTAACCGGAGACTTCACCATGCCCGTCCCGGTGCAGATGTTGCACGTAGTCGACAAAGTGCGCTCAAGCGACTGCTTGACTCGCTTGCGAGTAATCGCAACCAGACCAAAGTCGTTGAACTGAAGAATCTTCGACGGAGCGCGATCGTTCTTCAACTCGTCTTCCAGTGCAGCCATCACGCGATTGCGGTTCTTGCGCTCATCCATATCGATGAAGTCGATAATGATGATTCCGCCAAGATCGCGCAAACGGATCTGACGAACAATCTCCGGAATCGCATCGAGGTTCGTCTTGACGATCGTGTCCTCAAGACGCGCCGTCTTGCCGACAAACTTGCCGGTGTTGATGTCGATCGCGACCAGAGCTTCAGTCTGGTTGATAACGATCGAGCCACCGCTCTTCAGCCAGACCTTCGACCGCAGAGCCTTGTTGATCTCCTCGGTGATGCCGAACTGCTCAAACAGCGGCGTCTCCTTCGTATAGAGCTTTACGCGGCGAATCAGCGACGGCTGGAAGCGCTGCAGGAATCGCAGAATGCGCTCATAGTCCGTCTCCGTATCGACCCAGATCGCAGAAAAGTTGTCGGTGACCTGATCGCGCAGAATGCGCTCGACCAGATTCAGATCGTGATAGATAAGAGCAGGCGACTTCGAAGATTCGCTGCGCTGCTTGATATCCGCCCAAAGGTTGAGCAGGAAACGAAGGTCGCTGCGAAGCTCCTCTTCCGTAGCTCCGGCAGCTGCGGTGCGAACGATGAAGCCGCCTGCCGCCTCGCCCTTCTCGCTCAGCAGAATCTCTTTCAGCCTGCGCCGCTCGGAGTCCGACTCAATCTTGCGCGACACACCCGTGTGGTGGACCGTAGGCATAAA
The DNA here is from genome assembly GCA_963815485.1 of uncultured Acidobacteriaceae bacterium. Taxonomy (GTDB): domain Bacteria; phylum Acidobacteriota; class Terriglobia; order Terriglobales; family Acidobacteriaceae; genus Edaphobacter. The sequence continues at coordinate 306,220 of CAWFGQ010000002.1, forward strand.
GACCAGGAAGCGGCCGGGCAGTGCAATATGGCTCGTAATGCGGGCGCCCTTCTTGGCAATGGGCTCCTTGGCAATCTGAACCAGAATTTCCTGGCCCGGCTTCAGCAGTTCGCTGATGGCAGGAAGATTCGTGGATTGCATCGAACTGCGCCCACCACGGCGATCACGGCCTGCGCCGGAACGGTCACGATCAGCGCCTCCGCCGGCATGGCGCGCGCGATCCCCTCGGCCAAATCGATCACGGCGACCGTCACGACGACCATCGCGCCTGCCGCGGCCACGATCGTCATTGCGGTTGCGGTCGCGTGAAGGAGTTGGAACGCCAGGCTGAGCCTGCTCGAAACCATTCGACGGAGCTTCTCCTGCCTCAGCGAACTCTTCGTGAATGACATCCTCTTCACTGTCCGCCTCATCAAGCTCCTCTTCATCATCTTCTTCGTCCGAGTCGACTTCGCCAATCTCGAGATCATGAACAGCATCCTCTTCCTCGAAGTCGTCGTCCTCTTCCTCATCCTCGACGTTGCCGGAGCGGGTAATCTCGTCGATCGACATCTCGCGGAGCATTGTGCCCAGATCGGCAGCTCCTTCAAGCGTCTCTTCTTCGTCAAAGTCCTCCATCTCTTCGATCGCACTCGCATGGAGCGTCGTGTTGTAGTCCTCTTCGTCCAGAGTCTCTTCCACCAGCGCACCTGCGCTCGGAATGAATGTGCTCGGCAGAGCCTCAGAGGCGATGTCGCCACTCGCGTGAAGTGTCGTCACCTCGTGCGCAACCGCAGCAGGCTCGTCGAAGATCGTCGGAAGCAGCGCAGGCGGGGTCTGCCAGTCGAACTTTTCAAACACGGGCTCTGCATGAACCTGCGCCACAGGCTCTTCAGAAGTCGGCGTAATCGTGTGGGTTGCGGCGAACTCGGGAGTCTTCTCGATAACTTCAGGAGCCGCAGGCTCTTCCAGCACCGTCTCTTCAAGCACCGTCTCTTCAAGAACAGGCGCGCTCTGCCGGAACTCACTCGGCGCCGCCGGATCGAGCCGGTACGAAGCCGAAGCAGTGACAGGCTCGTACTCAGCCGGGGGAACAGAGGGTAGCAACTCTTCCTCGGGTTCTGCCGCAGAGATCACCTCGGCCTGCACAACTGGCGCGATCTGAGGCTTCTCTTCAATCTTTGCGGAGTGGCTCTCGCGGGGTTCCTGCACCGGTGCACGGTTCTCGCTGCGACGATGACGCGAGAGTGATTCACCCGGCAGGATATTGCCCCCATCCCAACCCTCGGGAATAGTAAACCCGGGAGACGACGGAACAATAACGTTCGCATCAGCAGGCTTGACGGCCGCAACAGGCGCTGCCGGTGTATTCGTCTCCTTGCGATACTTCGAGAGCGACTCGCCCGGCAGCACGATCGGCTCAACCGGCACAGCGCCGGCTTCAGAAGCCTCGTTATAAGCCGGGGTGTCGTCAACGCCATAAAGCGATGTCCTTGGAGCGAAGCCGCGCGGGGCACGAGAGTCGCGTCCATCCCGATCCCGCCCGCCACGGTTGCGATCGGAACGATCACGCCCACCGCGGTTGTTGCGGTCTCCGCGGTCTCCCCGATCATTACGGTTATTGCGCCCACGATTCTCATCCGGAGTAACGCTGGTCGCCTCAGGCGCTGAATAAGTAGCCTCCACCGGCTCAGAAATGCCCGTACTCAAAGTGGGTTCGGCAGTGCCTTCCAGTTCGAACGAGTCATCCCCGTAAGAACCTTCAGCCGCTCCGGCAACAGGAGCAGGAGCGCCGGCAACCTGCGAAGACTCCTCACGCGATCCCTGGCCACGGCCACGACGGCGGCCACGACGTCCACGCCACCTGCGGGTGCCATCGGCACCCGGAGCGCCTTCGCCGATCTCTCCACCTTCGCGGGAAGGAGCCTCGTCCGACTGATTCGCCGAGATAAAGTCCACAACGGGAGCATTGAAAGTATCGCCCTCGCCCGACGAGATCACAGGATCAGCCATGGGCTGACGGTCGCGATTGCCGCCGCGATCCCGGCCACCTCGGCCACGCCCACGATCGCCGCGTCCATTGCGGTCGCCGCGATCAGACTCGCCGGACGAGTCAGAACCAGCTACAGCGCCTTCAATCGTCGGAGCGCCGTTACGATCCCCACGGTCGCGCCTGCGGCTGGAGTCGCCATTGGTATCGAAGTCGGCAGAGTCGCCTTCTTCTTCCATGAAATCGGTGATGTAGAGAAAGGCGTCGCGTTCGAGGCCTATATCCACAAAGGCGGACTGCATGCCGGGGAGAACCCGGGTCACCCTACCGTTATAAATGGATCCCGCGAGCGTGTATTCGTTCTCGCGTTCGTAGTAAATCTCCGCAAGCGTATCGTTTTCGACGATAGCGAGACGGGTCTCATGCGGAGTTCCGGAGATGTAAATTTCTTTCGACATTCTGTGCTCTTTCTGCCCGCCCTGATTTCAGGTACGAGCGGCAGACCGAGACAGAGATCAATCGCGAGTTTTCACCTGGCAGCAACGCCAGGATTTGCTCACCGTGGTGCGGACAGGATAGGAGGTGCGGAAGCGCGTGAAAACAATTCGATAGCCGGTGCGAAATGCTGAGCCGCGAGCGCGCTTTGTAGGGGCGCGGATCGGGCACTACCGGAAAAATCGGGAACACGGGGTGCTTCGAGCGACAGCTGACATGCGGAGTTTGTGGCCAGAACAACCTCAAAATCATAAATTTGAGGCGGGGCCGTTCGCCATCCGGATGCAATCATTTCCCTGAAACCTGTCCGGCCATCGGACTGATGTCTCTCGCCTGGCCGGCCTTTTCTTCTAAAAATCTTGTTTCCGTTCCCGGCGACCGTGCGCCTGGGGAGACGGGGAATTTGCGCTGAACGGCATCTACAGCCGAACAGATACTACAAAGAGTATCGCACTAAAAGTGCTGCAGAAGCCAGTGCGGAGCTAGATTCCACGGCAAGCCCGTTGATTCTAAAGGCCCATCAACTGTCACCGTCCAGGAAAAAGTTCAATTACGGTTACAGTCTGCCTTTCAGCCTTCCCGCAGCGCCTCTGCCGGATCCACCTTCGTCGCCCGTCGTGCCGGCAGATAACTCGCCAGCAGCGCGATCGCCAGAAACGCCAGCGGAGCCAAAGCAAAGGTCATCGGATCGTGCGGCCCGACCTTATACAGCATGCTCCCCATCAACCGCGTCAGCAGCAACGCAGCAATCAGCCCGACGGAGATCCCAACAGCCGCCAGGACAAACCCTCGCTTGAGAATCAGCAGCAGAATGTCCTCGCGTTTCGCCCCGAGCGCCAGACGAATCCCAAGCTCCTGTCGCCGCTCTGCCACCGAATACGCCAACACCCCATAAATCCCAATCAGTGCCAACGCCAACGCCGTAGCAGAAAAAATCCCCAGCAGAAATGCCACAAAACGCGACTGGGCCCGCGAACTGTCGACCAGTTCCTCAACCGTCTTCACGTTATTGATCGGCTGATCAGCATCCACCGACGCAATCTGCGACCGAACCGCCGACGTAACGCTCTCCGGAGAAACCGCCGTCCGAACCAGCAGATTCATATTCGCCCAGGCCAGCTGCGGAAACGGAACATAAATCTGCGCCTGCGTCTCCTGTGCCAGCCCCTTGTTCCTCACGTCGCCGCTCACTCCCACCACCTCGGAGGTATCCGGCCCGCGCCCCACCACGATCCTCTTACCAAGCGGATTCTGGTTCGGCCAGAAGCGATGCGCAAAAGTCTCATTCACAATCGCAACCTTCGGCGCCTGCACATTGTCCGTATCAGAAAACTCCCGTCCTCGAACCAGCGGAACTCGCATCGTCTGAAACCAAGCCGGGCTGACAGCCTCAATATCGAGAAAGGGCCTCTGCGATAGAGGCACCTCAGCCTGTCCCTCCGGCAACATCGGCGTAATCCTCTTCCAGGTCAGCGGAAGCGCAGCCGAAATCGCCGCACTTCGCACACCCGGTACCTCAGAGACCTTGCGCAGCATCTCGTCAAAGAACGCAATCTGCTGAACCGGCTTCGCATACTTCGTAGTAGAAAGCGATACATTCATCGAGAGCACATTGCGAGCATCGAACCCCGGATCAACCCGCATCAACTGCCTGAAGCTATGCAGCAGCAATCCTGCGCCCACCAGCAGCAGCAACGAAAGCGCAATCTGTCCGATCACCAGCAGGCTGCTCATCTGCGCACGCCCGTGCCCGCGAGAAGACCCTCGACCTTCCTCCCGCAACGCAGCGTTCAGATCGACCCGCGACAGCCGCAAAGCAGGAAAACTCCCAAACACGATGCCTGTCACAAGCGAAACCACAACGGCAAACGACAGCACGCGCAGGTCCACGCCAATTGGAACACCCTGAGGAAGCTGACTCGCTCCCGAAGTGGTCAACGCTCGCGTCGCCACCCAGCTCAACCCCACACCCAACCCGCCGGCGATCAGAGACAGCAGCGCGCTCTCCGTCAAAAGCTGTCGCACGATCACGCCGCGTCCCGCTCCCAGCGACAGGCGGACAGCAATCTCTCGTCTGCGAGCGAGCGCCCGCGAAAGCAGCAGGCTCGCCACATTCGCACACGCAATCAAAAGCAGCAACGCGACGAACCCCGACAGGATCAGCACCTTCCCACGCACACCCGCCACCACAAAATCCCGCAGTGGCGTCAGAATCATCACCGCCCCCGCATCCGCATCAGGAGCCGTCGGATTCTCCTTCCGGTACTGCTGATTCAGAACAGCCAACTCCTCCTCCGCACGCTGAGGTGTCATCTCTGACCGCAGCCTTCCGACAAACCCGAGATACCCCACCCCCATCCGTAACCGCTGCGGCGTCATCAAACTGTACTCGAAATAGCGCGGAGTCCAGATGTCAGCCGCACCCACAAAAGGAAACTGAACATCGGCCGGCAGCACACCGACAATCACATGCGGCACCGTATCCAACGCCACCGTCTGTCCAACGATGTTGCGATCCGCACCGAACCGATCGCGCCACATCGAGTCGCTGATCATCACGACCGCTGGACCCTCCGGCCGCCCCTCCTGTTGCGTAAACGTCCGCCCAAGCTGAGGCTCAACGCCAAGCGTCGAGAAAAAGTTCGGAGAAACACGCGCCACCGGAACCTGCAGCGCCTCGCCCCGCCCCGTCAGATTCAGGTTGTCATTCGCCCACGCAGCAATCGACTCGAACGATTGCGCATGGTCGCGAATCAGCTCATAGCGAAGCAGCGTCCCACCGAAATCCGTCGTCTTGCTCTTAACATCCAGACTCACCAGCTGTTGCGGAGCGCGATAAGGCAAAGGCCGCAACAGCAATGCGCTGGTCACCGTAAAGATGGCGACATTTGCTCCAATTCCTAGCGCAAGAGTCACAATCGCCACGAGCGTAAATCCCGGATTTTTCGCCAGCATCCGAGCCGCGAAACGAAGGTCCCCAAAGAAAGACTGCATCCCACAATTATAGGCAGACGCCCAAAGGCTCCGCCGAAGAAGGGAGCGTTAGTTCACGAACCGCCGCATCCGGACATTCATCACAATCCCCAGCGCAAGAAACGTAAAGAGCACGGAAGAACCCCCATAACTCAGCAAAGGCAGAGGAATCCCCGTAACCGGCATCAAGCCCACCACCATGCCGACATTCACGGCAATCTGAAACACGATCACCGCAACCACTCCCATGATGATGAAGCTCCCCGGCAGATCCGAAGCAGTCTGCGCATTCTGAATCAGCCGCATCAGAATCAGAAAATAAAGCAGCAGCACACCCACCGCACCAACAAACCCGTGCTCCTCGGAATAAGCAGCAAAGATAAAGTCCGTATAAGGAATAGGAAGAAAATCTCCCTGTGTCTGCGTCCCTTTGTTCGTCCCTTTTCCCCAGACTCCGCCCGAACCCACCGCAATCAGTGACTGCCGAATCTGATAACCCGAACCACGCGGATCCGAATCCGGATTGATGAACGCATTGATTCTCGCCTGTTGATAAGGCTTGAGGTGTTTGCCGCTCTTCCAGGCAACAACACCCACGAGAGCAACGGCAAGGACAATAATGCCCGCTTGTTTCGGTCGAATCCCACCAAGAAACAGTCCGCAGATAAGAATTGGCAGATAAGTAAGTGCCGTCCCAAGATCAGGCTGCTTCAACACAAACAGCATGGGAACAATCACCATCGCCGAGACCTTCCCAATATCGGCCCAGCTCAGCTCCCTGCCTGCAATCCCCCAGAAATAACGTGCCACCGCAACAATCAGAATCAGCTTGATCCATTCCGAAGGCTGAAAGTGAACGCCGTGATACCCAATCCAGCGCTTTCCCCCAAGAACCTTCGTACCAAATAGCGCTACAGCAACAAGAGAAAGTATGCCGATCCCATAAGCCCAATGAATGGTATCGATCAGCCGATGATAGTCGATCAGCGAAATCAGAAACATCAGCACAATGCCGATCGCGAGAAATCCGATCTGCTTATGGTCGAACCCGTGAAACTTCGTATGCAGCGTCGCGGACTTGATCTCCAGCACAGAGATCAGCGAAAGCAGAAGAACAAAACCGAGAAGAACCCAGTCGAAGTCGCGATAAGAAGAGAGGCGGGTCATGCTTATTCCATAGTGTAACCAGTTCCAGAGCCCCACAGACAGGCCCGATTTTAAGGACGAATATGAGCTGACAGCATAGCGGAGTCGCGAGTGACAGAGGGTATGCTAGGTTAGGGCCTCGAATTCAAGAACCTTTTCCTGTGGATTCTGAACCGCACGCAGGCAGTTCCCAGGCAGGAGCACTCCTTGGGAAACCCAAAACACTCGCTTTCGTTCAACATTGCTGCGGGATTCGATTCCCGTTTCGCTAGAGGAACCGTCTTTCGCAGATTCGAAAGACGAAACGGTCACAAATCCAAAATCTGCAGGCTTGCCGGAACACAGTTTCTTCCCGCGAGGTTGATCCGATTCAGAATGGCCAGAAGAAACCTGACATTGTTTGCTCTTCTCGTCACGTACCTCGCCCACCCCGCGTCATCAAGGGCGCAAGAGGCTGCCCCATCTCCTCTCACAACCAAATCCACTACCGCCCAGGCGGAACAAGACGCCCCCCAAGCTGTCTTATCCGCAGATCACGATTTGAAAATCTCCGCTTCGGATGCCGTCATCGTCGCTCCGAAACCACTCAAGCTGCCCGACCTCAACGACAATATCTATTACAGAAACAAGCTCGAATTCTCTCTCGACACCGGCGCGCTTCCCATCAACATTCCCTTCGTCTTCGATATCTTCGTCGGCGGCGACTACTCGCAAAAGCCTCTCCGCTACACGCTCGTGCCCACCTTCGCCTCCATCCGATGGCACATGGGCAAAATCAATGGGCCTCCTATCCTCCGCGGAAACACTGACATGATCGCCTCGCTCTCTCTCACGGCGATTCCAAGAGGCCCTGAAAAAATATACGGAGCCTTCAATCTAGGCTTCCGACGCAACTTCGTCCCTCGAAACTGGAAGGCTACCCCTTACTTTGAGGTACGCATGGGTGCAGGGGGCATCGATGCGAAGGGTCCCTCTGGCAATTTTTACGCGCAGGGGCAGGACTTCACTTTCACACTCTGGTTAGGCGCCGGCGTCCGCTACAACTTCAACCAGAAGTACAGCATGTCGCTTGGCCCGGCATATATGCATGTCTCCAATGCCTACTTGTCCGAACCGAAGTATCTCGACAACGGCATTAACGTCACCGGTGGAATCATCGGATTCAATATGCGCTTAGGCAAACCCAAAGAGTTCGCCCGTTAAGGAACCCCTGATCCTTATCCCGGGGTTTAAAAGGCCGAGGCTTCAGCCACGCTGCTGCTCCGTGGAACGGGCCTTTAGCCGCCGGGGGGAATTTCAAAACCTGATCAGAATTTGGCTGAAGACGAATCTCACCCCAGTGCCGCAAAACTATTCAGCAGTAGGAATCGAAGGCTTTGCAGCGGAAGATGTGGTCGGTGCCGTCTGAGGCTTCGGTGTATCTGCGATGCGGATGTTATTGTCCCTCTTGCGCTGCTTCGTGACGAAGGCATTGATCACCTGCGCGGCAAGCTTCGCGGAATTGTTGCCCCAGTTCCCATGCTCCCACAGAACCGCAACCACGATATCCGGATTACGGCGCGGCGTCATGCCAACGAACCAGGCATTAGGATCAGTCTTGTGACCACCCCCGGCGCGGCTCAACGCGTCGTGGCTCATGACCTGCGCCGTGCCGGTCTTACCGGCGAAGTCGACTCCGTCAAGATGCGCAATGTAAGCAGTGCCGATTGGGCTGCTGGTCACATTTGCCATCGCGTCGCTAATCAGCTGCCAGTTCTCTGTGCTGAGAGGAATAGTCGCCTCACCTGAACCCGGATAATTCTCGTAAACCGTTTGCAGCAATTCAGGCGGCACTTCATCAGGAAACACCACGTGTGGCCGCCGAAGAACGCCTCCTGAGGCAACACCGCTTAACGCCCGTGCCAGCTGAATCGGCGATACAGTCACAGCACCCTGACCGATCCCAACAGAGATAACCTCGCCCGCATACCACTTTTCATGTTGAGTCTTCAGCTTCCATGCCGTCGAGGGCATCGTTCCCATAACCTCATCCGGCAGATCGATGCCGGTCTTCTGCCCAAGTCCAAGCGATGTTGCATACTTCGCAATCGTATCGATGCCGAGACGATTCGCAAGTGTGTAGTAGAAGGTATCGCACGAATAAGGAATCGCGTTGTTGATGTCCACCGCACCGTGGTGACGATCGCACGCATAAAAATGGCCATAGAACTCAGCCCCGCCATTACAGGCAACGTGCATCGTCTGCGCAACATTCTCCTGCAACCCCGCAACCGACATGATGATCTTGAACGTGCTTCCCGGTGCAAGCTGCGCCTGAATGGTCTTGTTCAGCAGCGGATGATCCGGATTGTTCAGAATCTCGTTCCAGTAGCTCTTCGTCAGCCGCACCGCAAACTGGTTCGGATCGAACGTGGGCCGCGACGCCATCGCAAGAATCTCGCCGTTATGCGGATCCATCGCCACAATGGCTCCAACCTTGCCTTCGAGAGCCTTCTCCGAAGCCATCTGAATATCGAGGTCGATCGTCAACTTCAGATCTTTGCCAGGAGTCGCCACTGTCTGCCCAAGATGTCCCAATTCCTTGCCATGGCTATTGACGATCACATCGCGGCTGCCGTCGACGCCTCGAAGAACAGCATCATACGTAGCCTCTACACCCGACCGCCCAACCACATCGCCCGGAGAGTAAAGCGAATACCGGTCATCATTCGCCAGCATCTGCTCCGAAACCTCACCAACATAGCCGATAAGGTGCGCCGCGAATCCGTCACTCGGATAAAGTCGCCGCTGCTCATCCAAAGTCTCAAGCTCAGGAAGCTCATCGCGGTGCGCGGCAATAAATGCCTGCTCGTCCGGTGTAATGTCCTGCTTCAGAGGAATCGGCTGGTAAGCAGGCGCAATCTGATACCGCCGGATCGTCGCATGAATCTGATCGATGGAAATATGCAACCCCTGCGAGATCAGCGGCAGATCCCCTTCCAAATCTTTCACCTGCTCGCGCAAAAGGTAGCAGGTCACCGAGGGATAGTTGTCGACCAGCAGCCGCCCTTCTCGGTCAAAAAGCTTCCCGCGCGGCGCCAGGATCGGAACTTTGCGAATCCGGTTCGCCTCCGCCAGCGACCGAAAGCTATCCGAATTCAGCACCTGCAAACGCCACAAGCCAACCAGCAGAATCGCCAGAATCAGCGCCACAAGATACTGCACCGCATGAAGCTTGCCGCTCGGCAGTTTTTCAACCTTACCAAGCGGTCCGCTGCTTTGCTCCGGATTGTGAATAGCTTCCATACTCAATCTAGGCGCTCAATCTAAGTCTACGTCCGAAGCGTCCCGGTAGAAATTGCTCTTACTGTGTATCAAGGTTGTTCGTTAGACGGACAACGCCTTTATTCGTGCCGTTTCGCGTTATCCAGCAGCAGGAAGACAGGAATTGCCACCACAGTATTCACCGCAGCGCGAACCAGTTCGTGAAGCCACAAAATATGAAAGTCGGCATGTCCGAGAAGCCGCCGATTGATCAGAAAAATCAGAAAGCTGTGAATCAGGAAGAAGCCGAAGTTCATGAAAACACGCGTCGTGATGTTCTCCACGTCGATCTGAATCCCGATGCTCGCCGCGATATATCCGACAACCGACTTCGCCATCCCATTCACGCCAATCGGCGTATTCGTCAAGGCATCCTGAAGCAGCCCGATCGAAGCTCCGGTCAGAGTGCCCGCCACAGGATTCCGTCGCGACACTGCAAAAAACACCGTAACGATCAATGGAAGATCAAGAATCGCAAGCCGCGGAAACGGCCTCGGCAGTAGCGCCTGCAGCAGAATCGCCGCCAGCGGGACAAGCACCGTCACAGCAGGAGGAAAAGTGTGCTGCTCGAGTTCTCGCCGGGATGTATAGCTGCGCGTTGCCATGAAGAGAGTTCGTTCCATCGTCAGTCGGTTAGGTCTGCGGCTGAGGCTTTGCCGGAGAAGTCGAGTCAGGTTGAGTTTGTGGCTTGCTGGTGGAAGACGGAGTCGGCACAGAGAGCGGAGTATTTCTCTCCGTCGCCCCCGGTTTCAGATCCGCAGCGGACGGCGTTGCCCCGGAGCTATAACGATCCGGGTGAACAGTAGGAAGCGGTTTAGGCACAACGCCCCCGGGAGTTGCTCCAGGAGTCGCCGGGCTGGCAGCACCGCCCGCAGGCTGATCGGAGTCATGCAGGCTCGGCAGCCGGTCCGCAACAATCTGTGCCGCAGACTTTGCCGCAGCCTCCGCGGCCTGTTGATCCGCCAGTTGCTTCGCGGCCGCATCCTGAGCCTCCTTCGTAGTCGCCCCGACAGCCAGATCATGCTGAGCCACCGGCGGCAAAGTCGGCTGAGTCCCCGTAATCACCAGAACCTCCTCAAGCTGACTCAGATTCGCGGCCGGTTTCAGTTCAATCAACGTATAAGGCTGGTGCTCCGGGTCGAGCCTGATCGATTCAACTGTCCCCACCGGCAATCCACGCGGATAGACCTGGTCGCCGCCCGACGTCAAAACCTGCTCCCCAGCCTTGATCCGCGAATCGGGAGTCAAATTACTAATGACCACCTGCCCCGTAATACTTCCCCGAAGAATCGCACGCAGCCGTGTCGTCGCCAGCACAACCCCCGCACCCGAAGTCTGGTCATTGATCAGCAAAACCTGAGCCGTATGCGGAAACACATCCCGCAGCTTCCCGATAATCCCATCCGGAGTCATCACCGCCTGATCAGGCTTCAGCCCGTCCTTCGCACCTTTATCGATATAAATCACTCGCGAAAGATCGCTTCCGCTCGTCCCGATGACCTGCGCCGCAACCGTCGTCGCGATATAGTGCTGCTGAAAGTCCAGAAGCGCCTGCAAACGATGTCCCTGGATCGCATCCTCCGAAAGCGCGGCCTGCTCCAGTCGCAAACGCGCAACCTCTTCCTGCAGATCGTGGTTTTGCTGCCGCGTATGTCGCAGATCGATATAGTTCGACCACGCATGCCGCAGGTTATACCCAAGTCCATGAAAAAACCGCTCAAACGGTGTAACCGTCGAAACAGCCCAGTATCGGATCAAAGTCACGCTGCTGCCGTCAGGCACACCCGGTTCCACCGGACGGCGAACCTGCACCGCGAGCCCGATGGTTTGGGCGAGAAGAATCGCAACCAATACCAGGACATTCTTGAACCGTGTAACAAATGATTCCATGCGCTGAATATGATTATCTGCGAATCGACGCTCAAGCGCAGTTGGCGGCGCGGATGCGCAGCCCAACTTTTTTTGAGCCCACCCAGACCGCCAGCCTTAGACGGACAACCGCCGCGCCAGCGCATAATAGAAGGAATGGCCTTCCGCTCCGGCTTCGTCTCCATCATCGGCCGCCCCAACGCGGGCAAGTCGACCCTCCTGAACGCTCTCCTCGGTCAGAAGCTCGCCATCGTCACCCACAAACCCCAGACCACCCGCACCCGCATTCACGGAGTCCTCGAGATCCCCTTGAAAAAGAAGGGCCCAGGAGAGCCCGGCCATCCCGCCGCCCAGATCGTCCTCGTCGACACACCCGGAATCCACAAGGCCGACACCCAGCTCGACCGCCGCATGATGCAGGAGGTCCACGACGCCCTCGAGTCCCGCGACGCCGTCCTCTTCATCGTCGACGCCACCCATCGCCTCCCCCGCGGAGACGAAGGAGACTTCACCGCCTCCCGCCGCGCCATGTCCGCCGCCGAAGACGACTTCGCCCTCTCCCTCATCAAAAAACTCGAGTGCCCCGTCATCCTCGTCCTCAACAAAATCGACGTTGTCCCCAAAAAAGACCTGCTGCCTCTCATCGCCCACTGGGCCGCACAACACTCCTTCGCCGACGTCATCCCCATCTCCGCCCGCAAAAAAGAAGGCTTAGACGTACTGCTTGAGAAAGTAATCGCCCAGTTGAAGGAAGGCCAACGCTACTTCCCCAAACATCAGCTCACCGACCAGCCCGAGCGATTTCTCGTCGCTGAGCTTATCCGCGAAAAGATTCTCCTGCTCACCGGCGAAGAAGTCCCCTACGCTGCCGCCGTCGTCATTGAAAAATACGAGGAGCCAGCCTCGCTCAAAAAAAGAAAGGACGGCAAGCTTCCCGTCACCAAAATCTCCGCCGCAATCTACTGCGAACGAGAAGGCCAGAAAGCCATCCTCATCGGCAAGCAGGGCGAGATGCTGAAGCGAATCGGAACCTCCGCGAGAAAAGACATCGAAGGCCTGCTCGGAACCCGCGTCTTCCTCGAACTCTTCGTCAAAGTTCAGGAGCAGTGGCGTTCCAGCCGCGGCTTCGTCGAAGAGCTGGACTGGCGCAGGCAACTGGAGCAGATTGCAGAAAAACAAACCGCAGAAAAACTGGCATCAGAAAAATAACCCTGAAAGATCCGCTTTGCTTAAGGGCACGGCTTCAGAGCTTGCCCTGAGCAAAGCCGAATGGGTGCCGCAACCCTCACTCAAAGGAAAGCGGCTTCAGCCGCTGAGGCAGGTTTTTTGCTGCGCGGGGGCATTTTTCAGCTCCCTCGTCCATAGCTCACTCCTTGATACTCACACCCAGCGCCTTCATCTTCCGGTAAAGATGGCTTCGTTCAAGCCCCAGCCCTTCCGCCGCCCGGCTCACATTACCATGAAACTCATCCAGCTTCTTCAGGATGTAGTCCCGCTCATAAGCCTCACGAGCCTGTAAAAGCGACGTGAACTCCTCACTCCGCCCATTCGCCTTGCCCGCGTCTCGTCCCGCCTCGCGATAGACCAGCATCGGCAGATGCCTCCTCTCAATCCGCTGCGTCTTCGGATTCAGAATCAGCACCCGCTCAACAAGATTCCGCAGCTCACGAACATTTCCCGGCCAGTGATACTGCTTCAACGCCGCCAGCGCATCCTCCGTCATCTCCGCATGCGGACGCCCATACTCCGCGCCAAACTGCTGCAGAAACTCCTTCACCAGCAGAGGAATATCTTCCTTGCGGTCCCGCAGCGGCGGAACAAAAAACGGAATCACATTCAGCCGATAAAACAGATCCTCACGAAAATTGCCGCGCGCAATCTCCTCTTCCAGATCCTTATTCGTAGCCGCGATCACCCGAACATCCACATGCACCGGATGCGAAGCCCCGACAGGAAGAAAACGCTGCTCATCCAACGCGCGCAGAACCTTGGCCTGCGTCTTCAGGCTCATATCCCCAACTTCATCCAGAAACAGCGTCCCGCCATCCGCGCGCTCGAACGTCCCGCGCTTCTCCAGAGGCCCGCCCGGAATCGCTCCATGCCGATAGCCAAACAACTCGCGACTCAATGTAGTCCTCAGGAATCGCCGCGCAATTCAACTCCACAAACGGTCTATCCTTGCGAAGGCTTTCCGCATGCATCGCGCGTCCGACCAGTTCCTTCCCCGCGCCCGACTCTCCCGATAGATCAACACGCGCCCATTCGTCGGAGCCATCAGCTTGATCTGCTGCCGCAGCGCCTTCATCGGAACCGAGTTGCCAGTCACACTCCCCCGCGCAAGCTGCCGCGAGAACTCCTGGTTGTCCTCACGCATCTGCCGCGCCCGCATCGCGTTCTTCAGCACAATCAGCGTGCGGTCCAGCGAAAGCGGCTTCTCAAGAAAGTCGTAAGCTCCAAGCTTCGTCGCACGCACCGCAGCTTCAATCGTCCCGTGCCCGCTGATGATGATCACCTCAGGCACATTCGTCGAGTCAAGTTGCCGAATCTCCGCCAGCGTATCCAGCCCATCGCGATCGGGAAGCCAGATATCGAGCAGCACCACATCGTACGCAGCATCGCGCAGCAGTTCGAGCGCCTCAGTCGCAGTTGCTGCTGTCGTTACAAGGTAGCCTTCTCTTCGCGCAAAATACTCTCGAGCGACTCACGAATCTCGGCTTCGTCATCGACGATCAATACATGATTCAAGCCGTCCTCTCCCATTTCCGTTGCCACCGCAAAGCCAGAACGCGCGCGGCAGAGGCGCTGTCCGATGCTCGACGCTGCCCGCAGTTCGACGATGAACTTCGCTCCCGCGGGATCATTCTTCTCCGCGCGAATCGTCCCCTGATGCTCCTGAATAATCTTCGCGGCAATAGCCAGCCCTAGCCCGTGCCACGCTGCTTCGTCGAGAAATACGGCAGGAACAGCCGCTCCCGCATCTCGTCCGTCAGCCCCGACCCCGTATCCGCAATCGTCAGCTCAACCATGCCGCTTTCCAGCAGGCAGGTTGCCAATGCGAAGCTCGCGCAACAGGCTCTGCTGCATTGCCTCCGCCGCGTTATCGATCAGATTGCCCAAGCGCACGCTTCAGCGCCTCAGGATCGGCCATCACCAGCGGAAGGTCCGGAGCCATCTTCCTCACAATCCGGATCGTCTGCATCCGCCCGGCAAACAGCGCCAGCGAATTTTCAACAATCGTATTCAGATCCGCTGGCTTCGGCCGCGCCGTCGGAAACTCCGCAAGCGCAGCAAACTGATCCACCAGCGAGCGCATGCTCTCAACCGAAGCCGTAATAACCTCACTGCATCGCCGGATCACCGCGGGCTGATGGAGACTCAGATCCATGCTGCCGCGGCTCGACAGTCGCATGAGCCAGCCGATCGATATGTCTGCGAATCTGCTCCGCACTCAGGCTGATCGGCGTCAGCGGATTCTTGATCTCATGCGCCACTCGCCGCGCCACTTCCTTCCACGCCGACTGTTTCTGCGCCCGCAGCAGCTCCGTCGCATTCTCCAGCACCAGCACGTAGCCCTGATGCTCCCGCCGCATCCGCTCCGTGGCCGTAGATGTCTCCAGCAGCGCAACCGTCGCCAGCAGGTTCATCGTGCCGCCGAAACTCGTTCGCGGCATGCACAGGCATCGTCACCTCAATCTCGCTCGAAGCCGAACCCATCCGGTGGCTGCGCTTGATCAGCCGATCGAGCACCTCCGCAACCTCCAGCGGAAAGACCTCTTCCATCGCCCGGCCCAGAAACGGTCTCTGTCCGCCCGGGATCCATCATCTCGCTCAGTGCGCGATTCGCCAGCACAATCCGCCGATCCGCATCGAGCGTCGCCACGCCATTCGGAATCGTCTCCAGCATCGTCTCCAACTCACCCCGCCGCGCCTCAAGAGCCGCGTTGGCCGCGCTCAACTGCACCGTCGACTCCTCCACTGCCCTGCGGCTGCCTTCAAGATCGGCGGCCATGTGGTTGAAGCTGCGCACCAGCTCGCCCAGTTCCTCCGTCGCACTCTCCTTCACGCGATGCGCCATAGTCTCCTGCCGCAATAGCCTCCATCGCATCGGCCAGCGCCTCCACCGGTTTCGTCACTTGCTTCGAAAGATGCAGCGCCAGCCAGCTCGACGCAAACAGACGCCAGGCTCGTCATCATCAGCAACAGCATGCATGTACAGATTTCGCGAATCTGCCGCCGCTCGCGAAACAGAATCCGAGTACGCCTCCGCCGCTGTCCGCAGACGCAGTCATCGTCGCCGCCATGCCATAAGGCATCGGCAGCCCAACCACAACCGTCTTGCCCTGCTTCAGCTCGTGGCTGCCCAGGGCATAGTCCGTCGTGCCAGTTGAAAACTCGGCTCGTCGTTACGCTGGCCGCCGCCAGAATCGCCGCGTCCGTCGGACTCCGTCGCTCTCCTTCGCTGCCTCATCCGAATCCGTCCATCCGCCGCCTGCTCCGGAAGCCACGGCTTTACCTGTGCCGTAGCACCGGCCGGCGGCGGCAACTGGAACGAAGCAATCACCAGCCCATCGTGATAGACAATCGCGAATCCGTTCTGCAGCGTAATCTCGTGCTGCCGCAAAACCTGAGAAACCGCCTCCCGCCGAACCCGCGCCGCTGACAACGCAGCAGGCCGTGCCGCAGTATGCGGCGGCGTATGACTCCCCCGGCGTCCCGCATGACCCACAGCCGTAGCTGGCGTAACAGGATGCGCCTCTACCGGACCAGCCGACACCGCCGCTGAAGCCTCAGGCAGACCTGCGGCAATCGAATCCGCCTCAGCCCGCGCATTCGCCGTCGTATACCGAGCCAGCTCCAGAGCCATACTGTTGCGTCGTCGCGCATCTCCGTCACCGGCTGCGAAAACCAGCGATCCACCGCACGATTCAAAAGCAGATAACTGAACGCAAACATCGAAGCAACCGGAATCAAACTCACCAGCACCGCTCCCCACAACATCCGCGTCCGCAGCCGCGTTCCCATCACCCGGCTGCGTTGATCCGCATACAGCTTCAGCACATTGCGAACCAGCAAAATCAAAACCGCCACAAACAGCAGAAACGCCACAACCGAAAGGCCGGTAAAAATTACGATCTGCTGCGTCGTCGCAGGCGTAGGCAGCTGTGTATTGAACGCATTAAGCGTAGCCAGAGCCACAAACAGGGCCAGCACGCACACCACCAGCGACGCAATCCATATCTTTCGCCGGTTCGCAGGTGTGGCCATGCCCAAGCCCTCCTCAGTCACCCTGATTATAGGCGTTTGAGAACCGATTCCCCGATCACTTCGCCCTGCAGACACCCGCTACACAAGCTTCCCCACCGGCTCCCACTCTCGCTTCTGCGCCGCCGCCACCGCGCCATACGTCAACACTCCGTTGAAGGTATTAACCCCTTCAGCAATCCCCTTGTCCTCCGCGATCGCGGCATTCGCACCCACACGCGCCAGCTTCAGCACATAAGGAAACGTCGCATTCGTCAGCGCAAGCGTCGAAGTATTCGGCACCGCCGCAGGCATATTCGTTACGCAATAATGCACCACGCCGTCCACTTCATACGACGGGTTCGAGTGAGTCGTCGGGTGCGCCGTCTCGATACAACCACCCTGATCGATCGCGACATCCACAATCACCGCACCCTTCTTCATCTTGCTCACCATCGCCTTGGTAACAATCTTCGGAGCAGCCGCCCCGGGAATCAGAACGCCTCCGATCACAAGGTCCGCCTCCCGCACCGCACGCTCGATGTTGTAGCTGTTCGAAGCTACCGTGAACACCCGCCCACCAAAAATGTCGTCCAGCTCGCGCAGACGATTCAGACTCAGATCGATCAGCGTAACCTTCGCCCCCATGCCCAGCGCGATCTTCGCCGCATTCGTCCCCACAATCCCGCCGCCGATAATGCACACATTCCCCGGAGGCACCCCCGGCACTCCGCCCAGCAGCACGCCACGCCCGCCATGTTCCTTCTCCAGATAAGCCGCGCCCACCTGCACACTCATGCGACCTGCAACTTCACTCATCGGAGTCAGCAGCGGCAGCGCACCAAACTTATCCCGCACCGTCTCATAAGCAATCCCCGTAACCTTCGAGGCAAGCAGGGCATCGGTCAACTCAGTCAGCGGCGCGAGGTGGAGATAAGTAAACAGCACAAGCCCTTCGCGAAAGTGTTTGTATTCCTTCGCGACCGGCTCCTTCACCTTGACCACCATCTCGGCCAGACGCCACACATCATGCGCCGACCCGACAATCTCCGCCCCCGCCGCCTGATACTCATCGTCCGGCATCGCAGAAAGTGCGCCGGCGTCCTGCTCGACCAGAACCTTGTGTTTAGCCTCGACCAGCGCCTTCACGCCCGCCGGAGTTATGCCTACCCTGCTCTCGTGGTCTTTAACTTCCTTGGGCACGCCAATAATCATTCGGACTCTCCAGGCAACAGCTTCCGGTTCGATTGTAACGATTTGCAACCAGAAGAAGCGATCTGACCCCTCCCGCAAGGTCCCAAATGGAACTCGTTGCAAGGAAACAATGAAGCATATCCGATTTTCTACCGATAAGGCCGATAAGATAGTTCGAACCAGATGCCAGTGACCCTCAGAACAACGAACGCCCAAAGTGAAAGAGTGCAGAACACTCGCACGCTCTGGCTCCTTCTGGTTCTTCCGCTCCTGCTTTCGCTCGCCGCCCTCTGGAGCCTCGATCACGCCAAAGCCCACAAGCCCATCTTCTCCATGACCAACATGGTTGGCCCTGAAGTCCAGAGTCTCCTCGAAGGTCGAGGCCTCACCGTTTGCACCGAAGATATGGGCACACGCAACAACCCCATATGCTTCCACGCCGCGCGTATGCCAATGACCGCATGGGTCGTCTCCCTCGGAATGCGCCTCTTTGGCGATCGCTACCTCTGGGTCGGCTGCTTCAAAACTTTCCTGCTGCTCCTCCCTCTCGCGCTGGCCATCTATCTTGTCGTTCGAAACCTTCCCCATTCCCGAAATGGGAGGAGGCTCGTCGTGCTGTTGCTCCTCGCTCCCTTCGTCATGACTCCGTTCCTCGCCGACGTAACCAACATGCTCGTCGAGGAAGGCTACACCTACAGCTTTCTCGCCCTCGCAGTTGCATTGCTCTTCTTTGGTTGGCGACCAGGCCGCGCAACATCAGGCACAAACCAACCGCTGCTGTTCTCGCTCGCCTTCGCAATCTCGCTCGATGCTCTTTACCTCTCCAAGAGCGGGATGCTGCCGTTGGTCATCGTGCTGGTAATTGGATTTCTCCTGACAGAAAGACGCGCAGCGCTGCGAGGTCTGGTAATCCTTCTCGTTGCAGCGGCCCCCATCGGATGGGCGTTCTACCAGCATCACGCCAGCGGACGCTTCAGCGCAGGAACCAGCTTCGACGGCGTCAATCTCCACAAAGGCAACAACGCAGGCTTCCTCCAGCACTACCCGCCAGCCCGCGGAGATTCAATGGACTGGTACGACTTCGAACTCAACCGCGGACTCTACTTCCCCGACGAGTGGACCTTCAACGACTATCACCAGCAAGCAGCCCTCAACTATCTCCTCGCCCATCCACACGAAACGCTCCGGGGCTATCTGCGCAAGCTCTACGTCATCTTCTTCGCAGTCGAAAAATACGGCGGCACCGCGAGCTTCGGAGCCACACGAGCCCTCGAAGACATAGGTCTCATCATCTTCCGCCTCATGCTCTGGTATGCAATCGTGTACGCCGTCTACCAGCTGATTCGAGCACGAAAACGGCAGCAACAAAGCCTGCGCATAGCTTCCGCCATCTTCCTCGCAGTCGTCGCCGCAGGGACTCTTCCCTTCCTCGCAGGCTTCGCCTACACGCGCCACATCAGCATTCTCATCTATCCCACAGCCCTTTTCTGCTGTCGCGTCCTCGGCGAACCGTAACCCCAATGTGGGATGACTGGTTAGGTAAGAGTCTGAAATGTCACTTGCGAAAGAGATACACTAATGGAAGTCTCTTTTCAGGAAATACAGTAAATACCTATGTCTTCGAATAGTTTTCAGATGCGTTACTCCCGCATTCACAACATGCGGTCCCTTTTCAGTCTCTTTTCAAGCGACCTGGCCATCGATCTCGGCACGGCGAACACGCTTGTCTTCGCCGCCGGAAAAGGCATCATCGTCAACGAGCCCTCCATCATCGCCGTCAACAAACTCACCAATGAGGTTGAGGCTGTCGGCAAGGAAGCCAAGGAGATGCTCGGCCGAACTCCCGGCAATATCGTCGCCATCAAGCCCATGAAAGACGGCGTCATCGCCGACTTCCGGCACACCGAAAAGATGCTCAACTACTTCATCCAGAAGGCCCACAACCGAAAGATGATGGTCCACCCCCGCATCGTCATCGGTGTCCCCTCTGAGATCACGCAGGTTGAAAAGCGCGCCGTCATGGACTCCGCCTACCGCGCCAAGGCCTCCGAAGTTCACCTCGTCGAGCAGGCCATGGTCGCCGCCATCGGTGCAGGCCTCCCCATCACCGAACCCGGCGGCAACATGGTCGTCGACATCGGCGGCGGCACCACCGATATCGCCGTCATCTCGCTCGCCGGCATCGTCTACTCCCGCTCCGTCCGCATGGCCGGAAACCAGATGGACGAAGCCGTCATGACCTACCTGAAGCGCAAATACAACCTTCTCGTCGGCGAGCGCACCGCTGAGCAGATCAAGATCTCCCTCGGTTCGGCCTATCCCGTCGACAAGCCGCTCACCATGGAAGTCAAAGGTCGCAACCTCATCGAAGGCGTCCCCAAGACCATCACCATCGAAGACTCCGAGATTCGCGAAGCCCTCTCCGAGTGCATCGCCACCATCATCAACGCCATCCGCGTCGCACTCGAACGCACCCCGCCCGAGCTCTCAGCCGACATCTCCGACCGAGGCATCGTCCTCACCGGCGGCGGAGCCCTCATCAAGAACTTGGACAAGCGCATCCGCGAAGAAACCGGCCTCCCGGTCTCCATCGCCGATGACCCGCTCGCCTCCGTAGTCCTCGGAACCGGCAAGATGCTCTCCGACTTCAAACTCCTCCGCAAGATCTCAATCGACTAATCACCGTGTGATCAAAAAAGTAAAGGCCCCGAAAATTTTGGGGCCTTGCTTTCGTTTGCTTTGCTCTCTCGTTGTCATCCTTCGCCGTAGGCGGAGGACCTGCTTTTGCCGTTGCTTCTAGGTAAGAACCACCCAAAATAAATCCCAAAATCGAGGAAAAAAATAAGCAGCCAAAAAAGTGCACTTAACCACCACGTTACGACCACGAAAATGCACTTAGCCACCATGTAAGAACCACGTTTTTACACTGTGGAAATCGCGAAATCCCCTGCGAAACCGCACGCTCCACCACGCCAAAAATAATCCATCAAGCAGCAGCAGGAGGGCTAACAAGACTGACGCGAACCCGGTCGATCCGCCGATCCGTGCTGGCAAGCACTTCAAGCCGCACCCCATGTTCTTCAACAACTTCCCCGGGCAAAGGAATATGCCCGGCAATCTCCGACACCAGCCCGCCCAAGGTCGTCGATTCATACTCCGCTGGTAGACGCAGCAGAGTCGATTCCTCACGCATCGCCGCATCTTCCCTGTTTTCAAGAAGATCATAAGCTTCCGGCGAATCGGCCGGACTCGTCTGCAGCGCTTCCTCGCCAATTACCGGCTCATCGGCCCGGCGTTCCAGCTGATCCGCAAAGAGATCGCGCAACCGCGTTAACTCAAACGAACCAGAGACGATATACGACCCATCCGCCTCGCGAACCGGAGCATCATCCGCCTCCGTCTGGTCATGCTCATCCGCAATATTCCCAACAATCGCCTCAAGCAGATCTTCAATCGTCACAAGCCCCGCAACCGACCCATACTCATCGATCACGATGCGCATGTGCTGCTTTTCCCGCTGCATCTCCCGCAGCAGCTCGGCCACTTTCTTCGTCTCCGGCACGAACGCCGCAGGCCGTTGAATCTCCGCCACAGTCCGCGTATTCGCTTCCGAATCAAGCACTTTCAACAAGTCATGCGCGAACGCAATTCCGGTAATGTGATCGAGCGAACTCGAATAAACCGGCACACGCGAGAAGTTATGTTCATTGATCTCCGCCGTGAACTCGCGAAGCGTCAGGCTCCCCGAAACAGAAAATATCTCAGGCCGCGGCGTCATAACCTCCAGAACGATCTTGTCCCCAAACTCCACCGCAGACCGCACAAGCTCACGGTCAGATTCCTCAAGAATCCCTTCCTCTTCCCCCGCTTCCAGAAGCGCATCCATCGCCTCCGACGGATGATCCTCTTCCGGCCGATCCTCAGGTTCTGCCAAAGCCGCAATCGAAAGCAAAAGCTGCAAGAGCATCGTCACCGGCAGGATGAGATAGAAAAGAGCCTGCAGAATCGGGAGGATACGGGCGATCCAAAGGCCGCGCGTGCGCGAGAAAAGAAGCTGCGGCAGAAGCCGGTCGAAGATAAGAATCAGAAGGACAAGCTCACAGGCAGCCCGAATGATCTCCCCGGTACTGGGAGTCCGTGCAAGCGACGGGACAAGCGTGGAATGCGTATAAAGCCGCAGACCGGCAAGCAGTGCGAGAACAGCCAGCGTGAGCTGCCGAAGAACCGAAGCAGAAAGAGCAATGGATTCGCGCCCAAGCCGGAGCCGGGGCTCAATCACCTCTTCCCATGCATCGATATTGTCCTGATACTCACGGGCGAGGAACTTGCCCATTTCGAAATAGATACGGTCAACATACGCCGAAAGTGCAAGGATCAGGAGAAGAAAGAAAAGTGCGATCGCATAGGCGTAAGTGGCGGTCATTTCACACCTCGCATCGGTTTCTTAGCTTCCTTGCGTGAAGGAGAAGGTCTCTGCTCAGTACGTTCGATCAACGTAAGAGGAAGATTGAGCTGGTGCCGCAGAGTAGCTTCTCGAGCCGCCATCCGCCCGTCATCGGTCTCGTGATCCTCTCCCGCAAGATGAAGCAACCCATGGAGAATAAGTATCTTTATCTCAGCAGCCAGTGGGTGACCATAGGTGGTGGCCTGCCTGTAAGCAGTCTCCAGAGAAATGGCCAGATCGCCCGCGTGTTTGGCAGCGAAGGCAGTGGGCGCAGGGAAACTCAGGACATCAGTAGCTTTGTTCTTGCCACGAAAGCTCTTATTGAGTTCACGCAGCGTGGAATCTCCACTAAGGAGGACATCCACAGCGCCGCGAAGACCGGCAGCAGCGCGGGCTCGGTTCAAAAAGCGCGTCAGCGCAGACGTCGAGATTTCATAATCTTTTGAGCGCGGTGCCAGGTCGATGGTGATCATCGCTTTTCCTGCTTGGATTCCTTTACAGACTCCGGATGCTTGGAGTAGACACGCACATAGTCGACCAGCATTTCTTTCGGAAAGACCGTAGTGTCATCGGGCTCGCCCGGCCAGTAACCCCCGATAGCAAGATTCAGAAGAAGGTAGAAAGGGTGATCGTAAACCCATTGCGCGCCGGGCGGGAGATCCGCAGGGGTGCGTTCCACGATGAGTAGGCCGTCAAAGAAGAATTTGATGTCGTTGGGCGACCACTCTACGGCGTAGAGATGGAAGGCGTTATCAATTTGCTCGGCTGCGGGAAGGTTGAACTTAGTGGAAGGGCCTTTCGAACCGCTGTATCCGGGGCCGTGGATGGTGCTGTACATCGTTGTGGGAGAGCCGATGGCTTCAAGAATGTCGATCTCCCCACAATTGGGCCATTCATTTGTCTCATGGTCGTCGCCAAGCATCCAGAAGGCGGGCCAGACGCCCTTGCCGGTGGGAAGCTTGATGCGCGCCTCGAAACGACCGTATTTTTGCGTGAAATGATTTTGCGTGTTGATGCGTGCGGAGGTGTGGTTACGGGCGAAGCCATCGGGACCAACGAGATCTTCTTTGCGGGCAGTGATGACGAGGTTACCGTCCCGTTGCTCGATGTTCGCGGGGTGGGCGGTATAGGTTTCGAGTTCCCCATTGCCGAAGCCATTGCCCGCGATAACGATGTTCCACTTCGCAGGGTCGGGTGGTGAGCCGTTGGGAGCGTTGAACTCATCACTCCAGGTGAGGTGCCATTGCGTGGATTGGCCTTGGAGTACCGGAGCCAGCAGAAAGATCAAGCAGGCGCGGAAGAAGATTCGCTTCAGGTTCGATTGCGAGCGCGCCGGAGTGGGGATTTTACTTGGGGGTTCGATGGTATTCATCGTTGGATTGAACGTCAGATCTTTCAGCTTTTTCTTTTTTAGCTAAATGTCGACAGGGAGGTCATTCGCCCCCTGTCGTGGATTATCGCAGATTGCTCCCGGTTGATTGCGTTCTGGGGTTAATCGTTGTCACGGTAACCGATGAGCGGCTTCTGCGCCAGGGGAATGGCAGACTCGTAGGTTTTTCCCTGGAGCTGTTTGTGAAAGTCCTGCTGAGCGGCAGCGACCAGGCTGGGCGTCATGAAGAGATCGGCTGCGGTGAGTGCGAGAGCTTTGGAGGCGATGACCATTCCGTCCTGGCCAATAGTTGTGCCGGCGGAGGCTGCGGCCTGCCAGGTGTGCGCAGCTACGCCGGGGACGAAGGTGGCGGCGCCGAAGCCGATGGTGGGGACGTTCCAGCTGACGTCGCCTACGTCGGTGGACGCTGCGGGGGCGTTAGGGTCGTAGGGACGCAACGGCAGGATGACGTTGGTCTGGTCGAGGCTGGGTGCGGTTCCTGCTGGGAGGGTCTTCTGGAGATTGGTGGCGAATTCAATTTGGGAGGCGTCCATCTTATAGCCGCCGACAAGCTCAAGGTTCTTCTGGGCGACCGGTGCAAGGGCGTCGTTGGGGATGACATTGGCGTCGCTGCCGATGTTGCGGATTTCTACGGTGGTCTCGGTCATCATGGCGGCGCCGTTGGCGATCTTGACGATGCGCGCCCAGATGCCGTCGAGAGTTTCGTTATAGGGATTGCGAGCCATGATTTCCATCTCAGCGAGGTCGGGGACGACGTTGGGGGCGACGCCGCCTTTGGTGATGACGTAGTGGATGCGGGTGTTGCTGGGCACGTGCTCGCGCAGGAACTCGATGCCGTTGCCCATGAGCATGACGGCGTCAAGCGCAGAGCGGCCGCGGTCCGGCGCCATAGCCGCGTGGGCGGCGACTCCGTGGAAGGTGAAGCGGGCGGAGGTGACGGCGAGGGCGCCACCGTTGTTGACGGCGTTGCGATCGGCCGGGTGCCAGTGAAGGACTACGTCAACATCTTTGAAGAGGCCGGCGCGGACCATATAGATCTTGCCGGAGCCGCCTTCTTCAGCAGGCGTGCCGTAGTAGCGTAGAGTGCCGGCGATGTGGTGCTCGGCCATGAAGTCTTTTGTGGCAACGGCGGCGAGGGCGGCACCGGAGCCGAGGAGATTGTGACCGCAGCCGTGGCCGGGGGCTCCGTTGACTACGGGTTCGCGAGTGGCGACGGCTTGCTGCGAGAGGCCGGGGAGTGCGTCGAATTCGCCGAGGATGGCGATGACCGGCTTGCCGGAGCCGTAGGAGGCGATGAAGCCGGTGGGCTCATCGGCTACTCCGGCCTGGATGGTGAAGCCGGCTTCTTTAAGCTGGTCCTGGAGGAGCGTGGAACTTTTGTTCTCGTGGTAGCCGAGTTCGGCGTAGCCCCAGATCTCTTTGGAGACCTGTTTGTACTGGGCGGCGTTGGCGTCGACGAGTTGGATGATCTGTGTGCGGTCGGCAGAAGTGGGCTGGGCAGCTGCTGGGACAACAAGGAGAAAGACAGCCAGGGCGGTACGGAGGGACACGCGCATGAAGGGGCTCCGAGGGTTAGATCTGGAGTTGGATTTTCTCTAATGTACCTTGGGCGGGCTTGTTATGAAGGGAGAAGCAGGCGGTCGGAGAATTCCTTGTAGGTCTCTGAAAGGCGTGAGAGCATGGTGGCGAAACAGGGAAGAACGACCCCACGAATGGATAATCTAAACCGGATTCATTCACGGAATCTTGAGCATATGGCGACGAGCACGCTGTTCCGACGGCGTACTTGGAACTTAGTCGTCTTTGGGCCTCTCCTGATCCTTCTTTGCATGATGGGATTGGTCGCGGTGAATGATTCGTCGAATGGCGGGTTTTGAGGAATTGGGGCGCGAATCTGGTTTTGGTGATCGGAGCGGTTTTTCTTGGGGTGGTGACTTTGTATTACGTGAAGTTGTTGCGGGATTATTACCGATCGAAATAAACAGTGCGCCTCCAAGAAAAAACCCGGGGCTAAAGCCCCAGGCTTGGAAGATCTCTATTCGTAGGGCCAAAGCCCTCCTCTAATCCAAAGAGTGACGCACTTATTGGGGTTTGGCGAGCGTTGGTGCGGGTTGTGTGAGGTTGGGGTCGGGGATGGTAGTTTCGCTGAGAGAAAGTGGGAGTTGCTGTTGGGCTTTGCCGTAGCTGTCGTAGGCCCGGACGATGCGCTGGACCAGGTGATGGCGGACGACGTCGACGTCTTCGAAGTGGCAGAAGCGAATGCCTTCGACGCCGTCGAGGACGTGGAGGGCTTCGAAGAGGCCAGATTTTTTGGGGTTGGGAAGGTCAATCTGGGTGAGGTCGCCGGTGATGACGGCCTTGGCGTTGTTGCCGAGGCGGGTGACGAACATCTTCATCTGCTCGTTGGTGGTGTTCTGGGCTTCGTCCATGATGATAAAGGCGTCGTTGAGGGTGCGGCCGCGCATGAAGGCCAGCGGGGCGACTTCGATGACGTTGGACTCGAGCATCTTGTCGACCTTGACGGGGTCGAGGAGGTCGTAGAGGGCGTCGTAGAGCGGGCGGAGGTAGGGGTCGACTTTTTCCTGGAGCGAGCCAGGGAGGAAGCCCAGGCGTTCGCCGGCTTCTACAGCGGGGCGGACGAGGACGATGCGAGAGACTTTCTTCGCCATCAGCGCGCTGACAGCCATCGCAACAGCCAGGTAGGTCTTGCCGGTCCCGGCAGGACCGAGGCCGAAGGTCATGTCGGACTGCTCGATAGCTTCAACATACTTACGCTGATTGGGCGACCGGGGCTGGACCATGCGCTTCACGCCGGTGGAACGTTGACGGCCTGCATCGACAAGGGACTTGAGGGTGGTAGCAGCATCGGCAACGACGAGCTTGAGCATACCGTTCAGTTCGCCGTTATGGAGGTTGATGCCGGACTTGCGGAGGGCGTCGAAATCAGTGAAAACCTGCTCTACACGGACAACAGAGTCGTATTCCCCGGTTACATGGATGGCATCGGAACGGAGATCGATGGTGACGTGAAGTTTATCTTCAAGAAGGCGGAGATTTTCGTCGTGGGTTCCATAGAGGGGCTCGATGCCGGGTGTGATTTCGAGGGCTTTTTTGATCAAGTAGTGTGCTGACCTCCGTCAGGGGTTACTGGGTTAAACAGGAAAAACAACTGCATATATTGGATGAGAGGGGGCAGGGGATAAGTTGCAGCGCTTTTGGTGCGCCTTGTTGCTCGGAACGAGATGGCTGGAGGTGCCAATGCGTCGAAGATGGGCAGAGAATAGAACGACGCTGTGTCGGCGTCAAGTGGGAAGTGATGAATTGATGGTAAGGGGTATCGGGGTGGTTGACCGGAGGGCTGGAGTTCCGTAGACTTAGAATTGCAGGGATTGCGGTAGGCCGGACTATTGGAGTCGGCTGGCTAGGGCCTGCATCCCATTTTCCCCTACAAAAGGGTTGAGAGAAGAGAGTTTATGGCAAATCATGTTTCTTCGTTGAAGCGCGCACGTCAGACAGTTGGTAAGACGGCGGTAAACCGCTCGAACAAGAGCAAGTTGCGTGGCACGCTACGGCAGTTGCGTGAGGCAATTGCGAACGGCGATCACGCCGCTGCGACAACCCAGTACCAGGCTACTGCCTCCATTCTGGACAAAAGCGTACAGAAGGGCGTTCTGCACAAGAACACGGCAAATCGGTATAAGAGCCGCTTGAACGCGCGAGTGAAGTCGGTTGCGCCGACAAAGAAGGTTGCTTAATCCTTCGGCGTTGCACTAAGAGGTTTCGCGTCTGAATTTGTGAATATTGAAAGAGGCTGGCTGGCGGGAATCCGCGAGCTGGCCTTTTCTATTGCGATCCAGCTTTCCATTGCGCTATTGCGGCGAGGGTTTTTGGGTGGGAGGCTTATCGTCCGGAAGCGTATAGAGGGTAGGTGGCAGGCGGCGCGGCTCGGGTGCAGGCGTCGTGGAAGGTGGGGCCGCAGGGGCCGGATCAGCTGGAGTGGAAGCAGCAGCGTCTGGCGGTTTGTTGACTGGTGGCACCGAGTTGGTTTCAGGCGGATTGTTAGTAGCGTTAGCAGGTGTGGCGGCAGTAGTGGGTTGGGCCTTCGGCTGCACCGCGGATTCGGAATCCTGAACAACCTCCGGTGAGGGTTCCTGCCCGGAAAAGCGGATCGGGAGATTATTCTCGGTCGGAGCGGATGACTGCGCAAGTTTAAGATCAGCCTGATCTTTGTTGGTAAGAGGCGGGAGGGTAAAGATCTCGAGTGCATCGGCGTGGATAACGGCGAGGGCGAGTCCGTTGGGAGAGAGCGCGAAGTTCTGGCCAGAGCGTTCGGCGGGAGAACAATCAGCGCGAAGAAGTTGCTTGCCAGTTCCGGTCTGGTAGACGACAACACTCTGTCCGTTGACTTCATCGACACTGATGGGTTGGTCGGAGACGACGGAGGTCCGGAGCAGGATGCGGCTCAGCGCGAAACGTCCGCTGGCAGGAGAGAATGCCAGGGATGGGGCAACGAAGTCGCCGAAGAGGCCCTGCTCCCACATCTCTTCGCCGCGCATGTTGAATCCGCCGATCTGCTGCATCGTGTGGCCGCCACGGCAGCCGAAAGCAATGAACTCACTTCGGCTCACAAAGATGGGAAGGGGTGAACAGGTGGAGTCGAAGGGTGAAAGTTCGTGAACCTTACCCGCGAAGGAATGGAAGTCGAAGGCCCAATGCGGACGCCCCTGGTCCACAATCGCCAGATACCCAGCGGTGGTGACGGGAACATCTCCTGTGTTGTCAGACTGGACGGCACCGGCGAAGGCTCCCTGGACCGGTCCCCCATCATCGGTGATTTTGAGACGCAGGAAATCGATCTGAATCGGCTGCTTTTCAGATGGGGCTGAGGGTGCAGGCGGGCCAAGAACAGAAGCTCTGATCCCGGAGTGTGGTGGCTTGCGCTTGACGCTCTCAATGATGAGCAAATCTCCCTCCGGAGAGGGGATCAAAGCGGCAAGGTGACGGTCTGGAGATTCGAGGAATGACCGCTGAGCGAAGGGCTCGGTTGTAGCAAGGTTGGCCAACGGCGCAATTGTGGTGAGCGTATCGCGCACGCGGAGGAGGAAGTGGCCGTGGCCAAGACTCCAGAGGTATTGAGCGTGGTCGTGGAGGTGCCAGGAGGTTCGGGCGAGTATCTTGCCAGTGGGAAGCTCGACGAGAAGGGCGTCGACGATGCGATCGAGATCATCTTTTGGTTCGTCGGGAAGCCGAGGGATGAGGCGGTGGACGACAAATGTCAGGAGAAGATGCTTGTCATCAACGTAGTGGACGCTGAACATCGAACTGCCGTTGAGTAAAAATTCGTTTGAGATCGGTTGAAATCCAAAGTTCTGGAGTGGGATGCGTAGTGACGGCTCCGGCCCCTTGCCAAACACAGGGGTTGCCAGCAGAAAAAGGCATACCAATGCCTTGCGAAGGAGATAGTGCAGGTTCGGGATGGGATATCTGGGAACCGGCATGGTGAAAAGCGCGTATCTGAACTACCGAAACCGCGTGCCTGTCATGTTTTCACAGACGCAGGAGCAGAGGCAACGTGTGCATTCGTTTCCAAAGCATGGCGAAGAAAACAGAGCCGATGATACAAAGGCAGAAGAGATGTTGATGGAAGCAAGGGAGATTTTCATAATGAAGAAGATTGAAGTGGCAAGCTTGCGTTTTCTTGGAGGTAGTGCAGGTTTACTGGCGGCGACTCTGATCCTGTCTGGATGTTCGCACACAGTGCCGGCACAACAAAAGAAGGTAGCCGAAGACAAGACCAAGCCGGCAGAGACGTATTTACCAATTCCTGGATTTGATACGACATCGCTCGATGCCTCAGTGAACCCGTGTGACGACTTTTACAAGTTCGCGTGTGGCAAGTTCGCCGCAAACCACCCTATCCCAGCCGACCAACCTGCTGTTGACCAGTTTTACGCACTCTACAACGTGAACACCCAATCGCTTAATGGGATTTTGAACAAGGCAGCAGCCGGTGGAGCGGTACGATCCGCG
Source organism: uncultured Acidobacteriaceae bacterium (assembly GCA_963815485.1). Classification (GTDB taxonomy): domain Bacteria; phylum Acidobacteriota; class Terriglobia; order Terriglobales; family Acidobacteriaceae; genus Edaphobacter. Next base: position 336,274 of record CAWFGQ010000002.1, read on the forward strand.
GATGAACAGAAGATTGGCGATTATTACAAAGCGTGCATGGATACAGATGCGATCGAAGCAAAGGGTTTGACCCCATTACACCCTCTGTTGACAGAGATCGATCATGTCGGCCCTGATTCGTTGCCAACACTGACAGGAAAGCTGCAGCGAATTGGAGTGAATGTCTTCTTCGGCTACGGGGAGCAACAGGACTTCAAGGACGCCACCAAGCAAATCGCCACGGCGAGCCAGGCCGGGTTAGGGCTCCCTGAAAAGGATTATTACCTGCGGACCGGAGACAAGGATGTAACAATCCGCCAACAATATATGGCGCACGTCGCAAAGATGCTGGAGCTTGCTGGCAGCTCTCCTGCAGAGGCAAAGAAGGATGCAGATGCGATTCTGGCGTTTGAAACGGAGTTGGCAAAAGCTTCGATGGGCGTGGTGGATTTGCGAGAGCCGGAGAAGACCTACCACCTGCAGCCGATTGAAACATTTAAGGCAGCCTTGCCCGGTGTAGACTTCGTTGCCTTTCAACAGGCAATCCATTCGCCGCAGGTAAAGGAAATCAATAATGCAACTCCAGACTTCTTCCCAGTCATGGTGAAACTGAGTCATGCAACTGACCTGGGAGTGCTGAAGGCTTATATGCGGTATCACTTGTTGACGGCTTCGGCGCGGCGTCTGCCGAAGGCCTTCGATGAGGAGAACTTCGACTTCTACAGCCGCAAGCTGAACGGACAACCGCAGCAGCAGGCGCGATGGAAACAATGTTCGAACGCGGTGAACGGTGCACTGGGTGAAGCGTTGGGGAAGGTATACGTTGAGCAGTACTTCGCCGGAGACAGCAAGACAAAGATGGTGCAGATGGTAAAGGATATCGAAGCGGCCATGGATAGCGATATCAATCAGCTGCAGTGGATGTCCCCTACAACGAAGACGCGAGCGAAAGAGAAGCTGCATGCGATCGCAAACAAGATTGGCTATCCGGATAAATGGCGCGACTACTCAACCCTGGAAGTTAAGCCTGATGACGCGCTCGGTAATACGTTCCGCGCCAACGCGTTTGAGAATGATCGGCAGTTGAATAAGATCGGCAACCCAGTTGACCATAGCGAATGGTTGATGACTCCGCCGGAGGTAAATGCTTATTACGACCCGAGCATGAATGACATCAACTTCCCGGCTGGGATTTTGCAGCCGTCATTCTATGACCCGAAACAAGATGACGCAGTAAATTATGGGCATATCGGCGCGGTGATTGGTCATGAACTGACGCATGGCTTTGACGATGAAGGCAGAAAGTTCGACGCCAAAGGCAATATGAGCGACTGGTGGACGGGCGAAGACGCAAAGAAATTCGTCTTGAAGACGGATTGCCTCGTAAATGAGTACGGCAAATTCGTTGCGGTTGACGATGTAAAAATCAACGGCAAATTAACCCTCGGCGAGAATACGGCGGACAACGGCGGATTATTGCTGGCTCTTATGGCGTACATGGATCGTGCGAAGCAGGAAGGCGTTGACCTTTCTGCGAAGAAAAATGGATATACGGCGGTCCAGAGGTTTTACATCGGCTACGCGCAGAATTGGTGTGAGAACTCGAGGCCGGAATATACCAGGAATAACGTACTGACCGATCCACACTCACCGGATCACTTCAGGGCGAATGGAGCGATCGTGAATCAGCCAGGATTTGCGGCTGCGTTCGGATGCAAGAAAGGATCACCTATGGTTCCGGTGAACAGCTGCAGGGTCTGGTAAGTCTCAGCCGTCGGTCATGAGTTACGCGGGAGAGGGCTTCGGCTCTCTCCCTTTTTTTTGCGCAACTTGAATGTGCGAGAGTTGAAGTATGGCGAAATTTGAGGAGAGTCGGGCGCTGGGCTTTCTTGCATGTGGTTTGGCGAGTTGCTTTTGGGGGTGTGGTTTCTTCTTTGGGAAGATCGCGCTGGCGGAGATGAGCTCCGCGCATATGGTTCTGTACCGGTTTCTGTTTGCGATGCCGATATTGCTGCCGTTGTTGGTAACCCATAGGCCTGGGTTGAATCCACGGGAGTGGGCATGGCTGGCGTTAGCTTCGTTTCTTGGGGTGCCGGTGCAATTTCTGATTCAGTTTTATGCGCTGTCGATCACAACTGTGAGTCATGCGGCTTTGATGGTAGGGACTATGCCGGTCATCCTCGCTGTAGGGGCAGCTTTCTTTGCCCATGAGCGGATGGATTGGGTGGGGTGGGCAGCACTGGCAGGATCGACATGCGGCGCCGGGTTGATTGCCCTGGGTGGAGGGGAGCATTCTGCAGGTGGGGCGACGCTGGCCGGGGATTTGCTGGTGGTAGTTTCCCTGGTGATTGCGCTGTTCTGGCTCCTGATCAATAAGGAGTTGGTGGGGAGGCACTCGCATGTGGTGGTGACGGCGTATGGGTTGTTGATTGGGACGATGATGCTTGTGGTGTGGGTGCCGTTGCGGTATGGGATCCCTCCGATGACCGGGGTGTCGACAAAGGCTTGGCTGGCGCTGGCGGCAAGCGGAGTATTGTGCACGGCCGCGACGACGCTGTTGTGGAATCTGGGGATGACAAAGGTTCCGGCTTCGCAGGCCGGCGTGTTGCTGAATATGGAGCCTCTAATGGGAAGTTTGCTGGGGGTATTAGCGTTGAGGGAGCGGTTGGGGCCCAGTGCGTGGGTTGGAGGCGGGTTAATTCTGGCTTCGGCCGTGACTTTGACGACTCGGTCGAAGACTCGGGTACGGGAGCAGATGCCGCTTACGTAGTCGAGCTTTGGGGTTCGAGCTTTGAATGGGTGGTTTGGAGTTTTTTTGATGTGTGGCGCCAGATCGTGGTGAGAGCGGTGCCAGCCACGATGAGGCCGATGCACAGACCTATCCAAAGGCCTACGGCTCCGCGATGGAGACGAAAGGTGATGAAGTAGCCGATGGGGAGTCCGATGATCCAATAGCCAATGATGTGGACGATGAGACCGGCATGGGTGTTCCCTGCACCGCGCAGCGCGCCGGTTGCGGTGATCTGGAGACCATCGAAGAATTGGAAGACGGCGGCGACCAGAAGAAAAGGGATGGTTGCGGCGATGACGACGGGATCCATTGTGAAGGAGTTGGCTATGGCATGGGGAAAGAGGAGCAGCACCGCGGAGAAGCACGCCATGGCGCCGGCGCCGAGAGCGATTGCGGCCCATCCTGCGGAGGCCGCTTCGTGCGGGGCCTTGCGGCCGATGGCCTGGCCTACCCGGACGGCCCCCGCAGCGGAGATCGCGAAGGGAACCATGAAGGTGAAGCTGGCGCAGTTGAGGGCGATCTCGTGGCCGGAGAGAGGGAGCTTGCCGAGAGTTCCGATAAGAAAGGTCACAAGGCCGAAGATGGCGATCTCAACGAGGATCTGGCCGCCGGCGGGCGCTCCAAGGAGCGCGAGTCGCCGGATGCGCGTTGGGTCGAAGTGACGAGCGACGCTTCGGAGCCCGTAGTGGTGGCGGCGTTCGATCCGAAGGAGTGCAACGACCATAAACAGCGCGAGGTAGCAGCGGGAGAATGAGGTGGCAAAACCGGCTCCGGTTACACCTAAGGCAGGAATGTGAAGAGGTCCCCAGGAGTGGCCGAAGATGAGGAGCCAGTCGCCAACTACATTGATGAGGTTCGCTGTGACCAGTGCCCAGGCGATGGGGCGGACGTGGTTGAAGGCCTGCAGGTAGCGGCGGAGAGTGAAATAGAGGAAGAGCGCAGGAGTTCCCCAGTTGAGCGAGCCGAGGAAGGAGATGGAGCCGGTGATGACGTCGTGCTCGATGGGAAGGCGCAGCATGACTGGTGGCGCGCAGACGACGATGAGGATGAGTGCGAGGGCGAGTCCGGCAGCCAGGAAGAGGCCGTGCAGGAGCCACCGATTAGCTTCGTCAAAACGGCCTGCGCCATGGGACTGGGCAAGGTAGGTGTCGAGCCCGAGAAGAATGCCCGCGATGCCGAAGGCGATGGTGTTGTAGAGGACCTGGCCGAGGGCTGCGGCAGAGATGGCGAGGGCGGGGTTGGCCATGTGGCCGACCATGATGGTGTCGACGATGCCCATCGACATCCAGCCCACCTCGGCGAGGATGAGAGGCAGGGCGAGCACGAGGACAGGCCGGATTTGGCTTTTCAGTGACACCTTTCGACTCCCCTCCCGTGCCCTTTTTGTGCAAAGTCTTCGATTCAAACGAGATAAGCCTGGACCCAAGCCGCAAAGTCCTGATTCCAAAGAGAACAGATCGGCAAAGTCCTGATTCTGTTAGCTTTGAATCATTTTTCGCAATCCTCACCCAAGATCGCAGACCGCCCGGGCCCCGAAGTTTTACCCCTATTTAAATTATAACGAATTGGACCAGGAAAGATGCCACGCGGATGTCATTGTGCAGCAATCACTTACGGGCTCAGGGGGCTTGACAGGATTTCTTAGGTGAAGACAATACCGGGCACTCTGAGCTTCGCTCGGAATGACGATCAGAACATAGGATGATTACCGAATTCAGTTCGATTCTCTGTATTCAGTTCGACCCTCGTAAACGAACGATAGCGGAAGGGGGTGCGACATTTACGTTGCTGTAATCTCTGGACGATTTCAATTCCCTACACTGTCCAACATGCATGATGAACCTTTGACTTACAGCACAACTCCGGGCCGGAGCGAGGGGACCACCGTCCTGAAGCTTGTTGGGCCCTTGACCCTTATGACGATGTTCGGCTTTCAGGATGAGTTCCGGGCGATGACCCCGCAGATATTGATCGTGGATATGAGCGAGGTCCCCTATATGGATTCGGCGGGGCTTGGGCTGATTATGAATCAATATGTCTCTGCGATGGATCATGGAAGAAAGCTATTGCTTGCGGGAGTGAATGACCGCGTGAAGGAGTTGTTTCACATGACACGAGTCAGCGGAGTGTTGCAGAGCTTTCCTACGGCGGAGGCTGCTGAGGCTGGCTTGTAGGGTCCGCGTGCAAGTAAAAAAACAAATGCGGGGGTTCCCATTCGACCTGCGCTTAGGGCAAGCTTTCACTGCGCTCCGGGCGATGGAACTGTCTGTAGCTTCGGTCGAGATGATGCGTCTTTTTGCCAAAGCTCCTGATCCAGCACTCTTGCGAGGTTCGAATTTACCCGCTGGGATCAGCTTTCCCGTGCGTAGTTGCCGAAAAGATGACTTTCACGGGAAACTGGTTCACAGAGTCATTCGCGCAAAATCAAGGATCACTCTCATTCGGCTCGCAACGCCTCTACTGGATTTACCGACGTAGCGCGGCGTGCGGGAATGAAGCATGCAACCGTTGACACACAGATCAGCAAAGCCGTTACGCTCGCATAGGTAACCGGATCCAATCGGGATATGCCAAACAACAGTGCGGCGATCGCGTGAGTTGCGACAACCGCTCCAACCAGTCCAACCAGCATTCCGAACACAGTGAGTGTCATTCCCTGGCGAATTACCAAGGCGAGAATACTGCCGCGCGACGCGCCCAGCGCCGACCGCACTCCAATCTCGCGAGTCCGTTCACTCACGCTGCCCGCAAGCACGCCATAGATTCCGGTGGCTGCCAGCACCAGCCCCACTAACGCAAATGCTTCAAACAGTATCAGCACAAAATGCCGTTCCGCTTCCGATGCGGCAAGCAGATTGTCCATCGTGGCAACCCGCACGATCGGCTCATCCTTGTCTACGGACCAGATCGCGTCGCGCGCAGCAGGAGCAAGCACCGCCGCATTCCCACGTGTACGCACCACCAACGACTGCGCACTGTCCACCCACGCCCACTGCGCGGTAGAGATGTAAAAAGCATCCCTGTCACCCATCGCCAGCGACTGCTGCTTCACATCGCCCAATACGCCGACAATCGTGGCCCACGGCTTATCTGCATGGCCCACATCAAGACCCACGCGAACCCGCTGACCGATCGGGTCTCGACCGGGAAATTTGCGATTCGCGAACGCTTCGCTGATCAGCACCGCCACAGGAGCGCCCGGCCTATCGTGCTCGTTGAGCAAACGTCCGCGTCGCAGCGGAATATGCATCGTCTCGATATACCCCGGAGTCACTGCATAGCGAAGCGCCGGTTCACCACTGGGATTGCTTCCTTCAAACTCTACGCCATACACGTCAGCGTCTCCACTAAACGGCAACTGGGCAGTGAGGCCCGCCGAAGCAACGCCAGACACCCGGCGCACCTGCTCTAACGCCTCGGTAAAAAACCGAAGCTGTGCCGCATCGCTGTTGAACCGATTGCCGGACTCCTGCACCAGCATCGTCAGAACGTGAGAGGCATCGAACCCAGGGTCTACTGCAAAAAGATGCTGCATGCTCCGCAGCAATAATCCCGTGCTCACCAGCAACACCGCCGCAAGCGATACCTCCGCTACCACCAGAATCCGCCGCATCCACTGGCGGCCCCCAGACGTCCGCCGCGAGGTCTGCTGTATCCCCGTATGTAGATCTTTGCGAGAGGCCTGCAACGCCGGAACCAGCCCCACTGCCACACCAATCAGCGTTGTCAAACTGAGCGCAAACAGAAACACCGTGCCGTCGACATTCATTGCACTCACTCGCGGCAATCCTGGTGGGCTAAGCGCTACCAGGGCACGCGCACCGGCAATAGCGATCCCCATCCCAAACAAAGCGCCCAACAGCGCAAGCAATAAGCTCTCGGTAAGCAGTTGCCGAACCAACCGTCCCTGCGGTGCACCCAGCGCCGCACGCATCGCAAACTCCGCCTGCCGCTGAGTTCCACGCGCCAACAAAAGATTCGTCACATTGACACATGCAATCAGCAGCACCAGCAGCACCGCGCCAAGCACCGCCAGCAGAGCAGGTCTTACGCCTTTCGTCAGATCGCTCTGCAACTCGTTCACGATCATCCCAGCCGGAGCCCCGCCCGAGCTGTCATACCCTTTCGCGTACCTCTGTGCCAGCTCATGCAGAATCACATCCAGCTCACTCGTCGCCTGCTCCCTGCTTACACCCTCCTGCAACCGTCCAACCATGCGCAAGTGGTGGCCCCACTCCCTGCCGTCTGCAGGCAATGACGTGTCATACTGCAACGGCGCCCAAAGTTCCGCCTGGGGAGCCAGCACATCCTCAAACGAGCGAGGCATCACCCCAATCACCGTATAGAGATCGTCATCGAGCCTCACCTGCCGCCCAACGATCGACTCGTCGCCCGCAAACCTCCGCCGCCACAATTCATCGCTCAGGATCACCAGGTTCAAGCCATGAAACCTGTCGTCGGAGGCGGTAAAATCCCGGCCCAGCAACGGGGCCACGCCCAGCGTGCGAAAGAAGTCCGCGCTCACCCGCTGCCCTTCAAAGCGCTCCGGCCGATCCGCTGTGACCAGCGTCGGCTGCCACGGCTTCATCACCGCCACCGCATCGAACGAGCGGCTCCACTCCGTCATTCCATGAAAGCTGGCGAAGGTCACATCCATCGCCCCACTCGCCCCTCTCTTCTCCCAGATCATCATGATCCGCTTGGCATTCGGATACGGCAATGGATCAAGCAGGATAGGCTTCACCACGCTAAAGATCGCTGTAGATGCGCCAATCCCTAAGGCCAGAATCACAATTGAAGTCCACGCAAAGCCCGGCGTCCGTCGCAACTGACGAAATCCAAACCGGACATCGGTCCAGACGCTGTCTATCCCCAGCGCCGCATCCACGCCTGCAACCCTCTCCTTCATCACCACGGGATTCCCAAACCGAAGCAACGCATCCCGGCGAGCCTCCTCCTCCGACATCCCAGCCGCAATGTTGTCCTCCATTCGCATCTCAAGATGCGAACGCAGTTCATCGTCGATATCCCGCCCCACTTTGGACCGGGAGAACAGATTCGCAATACGACGGACAAGCGACATCGGATCACCTCACGCGTACCGCAATATGGCTCGTATACCTTTCACTAATTGTTCGAAGCTCTCTTCAGCTTCCTGCAACTGCTTTCTCCCAACAACGGTCAGCTTGTAAAACTTCGCCCTCCGGTTCGTCTCCGTCATCGCCCATGTCGAACTGATCCACCCACTCTGCTCCATGCGATGCAACGCCGGATAAAGCGATCCCTCCTCCACCCGCAACAACTCGTCTGATGCTCTCTGGATATGCAGCACAATCCCATAACCGTGTAGCTCTTTCACCTGAGAGAGAGTTTTGAGAACCAGCAGGTCCAAGGTTCCCTGAAGATCATTCTTCGCCATTGCGTAACCCCTAGACAACTTAGTATTGCCCCAAAATTCTACGCATAGAAGTATAGGTATGTCAAAATGGGAGGATTTTTTGATAAATCGCCGACGCACTCACCAACGCCAATTGGTACCGAGTCGGCTTCCCGGTAGCAAATTCTCGGAAAACGGGTTTCGGCAACCACGATTCGGCAGCCGAACTTAAAGGTTTAGAGAGGTGCCCAAGAAGGGCCTATGGGTATTTCTGATATCCGGAATGTTCGAAAATCGTCCACTCGAGATGGGGTATTACCTACTGGGGAGTGATGATGCCGCCTACAGGCATGCTGGCGGGAAGGGTCATCTTTTCTTCGGGGCGACGGAGATGCATGGCTTCTGCGGTCATGTCGGTGTACTTGAGGCCGGCGCCGGTGTTGAAGAGGACAACCTTATCGGTGACTTTGAGGTCGCCTGAGGCGATGAGGGCATCGTAGGCTGCGGTAGCGGCTGCGCCTTCTGGAGAGAGGAAGAGGCCTTCGTGTTTGGCCCAATCGAGGATGCTTGAGAGGATCTCGTCGTCGGGATGGGCGATGGCAGCGCCACCGGATTCGCGAACGATGTCGAGAATGATGGTGTCGGCGTAGGGTTTGGGTACGCGGAGGCCGGCAGCGAAGGTCGCAGCGTTCTGGAAGAACTCAGCCGAGGGCTTATGCTCGGCGTAGGCTTTGGCGATGGGAGCGCAGCCGCTGGATTGAAGAGCATACATCTTCGGGCGTTTGCCGGAGACCCAGCCTAACTGTTCCATCTCTTCAAAGGCCTTCCACATGCCGATGAGACCGACGCCACCGCCGGTGGGATAGAAGACTGCGTCTGGGTAGGTCCAGCCGAGTTGTTCGACGAGCTCGTAACCCATGGTTTTTTTGCCTTCGACGCGGAAGGGCTCTTTGAGGCTGGAGATGTCGAACCAGACCTTTTCGATGGGGGTGTTGGCGGCCTTCTGAGCTTTGATGTTTTCGCCAACCATGCGGGCGCAGTCAGAGATAAGGCCGTCGACCATGGTGACGTCTGCTCCGTAGACGATGCCTTCGAGGTAGTTGGCCAGGGGGACGTCCTGCGGCATGAAGATGTGCGCGGTGATGTCCGCTGCGGCCGCATAGGCAGCGAGAGCGCCTGCGGCATTGCCAGCGCTGGGAACAGCCAGGTGTTGGAGGCCGTAGTGCTTCGCCATGGTTACCGCGAGGCCAAGACCGCGGGCTTTGAAGGTGCCAGTGGGATTCGCGCCTTCTTCTTTGATATGGAGACCCGGATATCGTTTGCTCTGAATAAGAGGAGTCCAGCCTTCGCCAAGGGTGACTGGCTTGACGTCCGGAAGAACGCTGGAGTAGCGCCACATGCCAGGACTTGCAGGTGAGGCGGCGGCTCGAGTGGCGATTTCATCACGCTTTGCAGTCTTTTTGAGCAGTTCCATGTCGTATCGGACGTAGAGAGAGCCGGCACAGAGAGGGCAGACGGTTTGCGGGGTTTCGGCTGAGACATGATGGTGACAGCGGGAACACTCAAGGAAAGCAATGACGGCCATATATTAGATGTTACCGGATTCGTTCCCGCAGGGAAAGCCTTGCGAATGAATATCAAAAAGATCTTTTTATTGTCCCACAGGTCAAATGGGATCAACAGGTTGCGTATGCAAAAAACGTTCGCTGAGGCGCAGATGAAGTAACTAAGTCGCGTTGTTATCGAACTGCATTAAAAGAGTGAAGTTGCGATCTTGAAAGCATGTCGGAAAGAAGGGGTTGCCAATCGTACTTCGATAGGCATACTATCCCTTTCGGTCCTGAGAAATCACTATTTATAGTGCATTTTGGCCGGCCAATCATCGCATGAAACGCATCCTGACAATTAACGATTCGGTTTGAGTTCAACAACCCAACTACCTGACGGGGCGGTTAGACCCCTCAGCGCGCTTTGGAGAGACAAAGATGGCATGGTACGCCTATTGCATTGCAGAACGTCAGGCATTTCCGGAACTTTGCCGGCATCGCCGCCCCATGCCCCTGACAGGGGTGACGGGTATGTTCGGTAACCAGACTTTCCTCTTCCCAGCCAGCGATCTGGCCGTCATCGTCTCCGAACACAGTGCGGAAGACAGTGCGCGGATGGACCAGCAGGCCGCTAAAGATCATGCACGTGTTGTTGCTGATTGCTTCAAACTTTCAACGGTACTTCCCTTCCGGTTTGGCACGACCTTCGCAGACGATGATGCGCTGCGGCGGTCGGTACGGTCGAACCAGCGTCATTTTCAAGCAAATGTAGAGCGTCTGCGCGGCAAGGCGGAGATGCATCTGAAGGTGTTGGTGGATGACATCTGCCCAGGCAATTCGGCTCGGGATATGACCGTCGGCCAGCAATATCTGACGAGTCTGCGCGAGAGTGCAAGCAGACAGCGGGAACGCCAGTCGAAGGCACGGGCTCTCTCGATTCAGATGCACCGGATGTTTCTCCCGATTGCGGAAGAGATTACCTGCAAACGGATGGATACCGGCAAGATGCTGCTGGATATCGCTCACCTGATCGACAACAAGACAGTGGAGCGGTACCAGAATAAGTACACGTCGGCGACACAGGAGTTGAAGGATTGCCACATGCAGCTTTCAGGACCGTGGCCTCCGTATCACTTCGTACACCGGAGCGGCGCGCAACAGCACGCTTAGAGCACCAACAAGACAACTCCCTTTCTGCCGGAAGGCAGGGGGAGTTTTTTGTTGCGACTTAACTGCTTTCTTTCCTGCAAGTGCGCTGAAGATACAGCCCAGCCGAAGTTCTTCGCATCGCACTCTCAGGCCCAAATACGTGGCAGAATCATTGTGTCCCGGCGGCTATCTGAGTTGTTGCAAGGAGAACGTTGATGAATTGTCATGTGAAGTTCTTTAGAGCTGTGATGCTTACTGCTGGAATGTCCGGAGTATGGATAGCCGGAACGGCAGCAATGTATGGCCAGGAACCCAATCCTACGTCCCAGATGCCTTCTCAGCAGGAACAGCAGAAGCTTGAGAAGCAGGACAATGGGATTTATCTGTACCGGGTCAATGTCGTGCAGCGCGATCTCGATGCCGTGAATTATCTGCATCGCAGCGGCTCGACGAATATTGCGTTCAAGGGAACGACGCTGCTTCCACTGGCGAAGGGCGACGCCAAGGTGACGAGCGAGCGCGGGGGAATTCATATTGAAGCGAGGTTTCAGGGGCTTACTCCGGCGAATGGATTTGGCCCGGAGTACCTGACTTACGTGCTGTGGGCGATCAGTCCGGATGGACGGCCGAATAATCTTGGCGAAGTACTGCCGACGGGTACAAAGAACAATATCGATGTGACGACTGCATTGCAGTCCTTTGGGATGATCGTTACGGCGGAACCTTACTTTTCAGTGACTCAGCCGAGCGATGTGGTGGTTTTGCAGAATGAGATTCTGCAGGACAGAACGAATGGTGTTCTGGAGAAGGTGAATGCGCATTATCTTTTGCTGCCGCGCGGAACTTACGCCCAGACGGATGGTTCGAAGACTGTGTCGAACCCGATTACCCGGGATGAGAAGTCGCCGCTTGAGCTTTATCAGGCGAACAACGCGATCCGGATCGCCAAGAATGCCGGGGCAGATCAGTACGCTCCGGAGATTATGAAAGAGGCGATGCAGGATCTGACGAACGCGACGTCGATCGATCAGAACAAAAAGGGCGATCGGAAGATGGAGATCACGTTTGCGCGGCAGGCAGTGCAGCGAGCTGAGGATGCCCGGCTCGTGACTCTGCGGCGACAGGCTTCGGAACGTCAGATGGCCGCCGAGAATGCTAAACGGGATGCGCAGGCCCAGGCACAGCAGGCTTCGCTTGCCGCTGAGCAGGCCAGAGCCGCACAGGCTGAGGCCGATGCTGATCGTGCACGTGCCGAAGCAGCAGCGGCTGAGGCGCAGGCCAGAGCAGCGGCTGCAAATAAGAGCGCGGAGCATGCCAACGAGGTTCGGGAGAGACTGCGGTCGCAGTTGAATAGTGTGCTGGCTACGAGCGAATCGGCGCGGGGACTGATCGTTCACATGTCCGATGTACTGTTCGATACCGGCAAGTACACTCTGAAACCAAATACACAGATCAGCCTTGCCAAGGTCTCTGGGATTTTGCAGTCGTATCCGGGGTTGAAGCTGCAGGTCGAGGGCTACACGGATAGCGTCGGAAGCGACGAGTTCAACCAGAAACTCTCGGAAAACAGGGCGGATGCTGTTCGGGATTTTTTGGTAAGTGAAGGGGTGCAGCCGGATAACATTTCCGCGACGGGATATGGGAAATCCAAGCCGGTAGCCGATAACAATACGGCGGCTGGCAAGGCGCAGAACCGACGCGTGCAACTGGTTGTTTCGGGAGATGCGATTGGGGTGCAACAGAGTAGCCCTGATACTGCTCCGACTGCGAATCCTCAGTAAGTAAAATCTGGAATAGGGTCAGATAACGAAGGGCGTTTAATGCGCCCTTTCGTTTTTTTGGATATAAGAAGTCATGGGAAATCTTCAGGGGAAGACTGTGTTCGTGACCGGAGCCAGCTCCGGGATTGGGAAGTCAACTGCAATCGCTTTTGCGCGTGAGGGCTGCCGTTTGCTTCTCTGCGCGCGCCGTCTGGGTCCGCTGGAAGAGCTCACGACGATGCTCAAGGACGCAGGAGCTGCCGCTGTACGCGTGTTCCAACTGGATGTTCAGGATCGCAGCGCTGTCGAGGCAGCAATTGCTGGTCTTCCTTCCGAGTGGGGTGAGATCGATGTGCTTGTGAACAACGCCGGTTTGAGTCGCGGATTAACCAAGCTGTACGAAGATGATCCGCAGAACTGGGAGGAGATGATCGACACGAACGTGAAAGGACTGCTTTATGTGACACGGTCCATTGTGCCTGGGATGGTGACTCGCGGACGTGGTCATGTGATCAATCTGGGGTCGACAGCGGCTTATATAACGTATGCGAACGGGGCGGTGTACTGCGCGAGCAAGGCTGCCGAGAAGTCTATAAGCGAAGGCCTGAAGATTGATTTGATGGGAACCGCGGTTCGGGTGACCTCAGTTGATGCTGGCATGGTCGAGACCAACTTCAGCAATGTACGATTTCGAGGAGATGAAGAGAGGGCTGCGAAGGTGTATCAGAACATTACGCCACTGCAACCGCAGGATGTTGCCGAAGCGATTGTGTGGGCTGCGAGCCGACCGGCTCACGTCAATATCCATACCGTCGTGATGACGACGATCGATCAGGCCAATTCGACGGTATTTCACCGCCGCTAACAACCAAGAACGGTGAGGCGAAGGCTAAAGGTGAATGGTCCAGCCGAGTTCGGCGAGCTTCTCTTCGACGTCCGCCAGTGCGAGGGCAAGTGCCGACCGGCGGTGTGTGCTTGAGGTGCGCTCAGAGAGAATGCGTTCGCGCTGCAACTCGAGGGACTGCAGTTTACGTTTTCGCTCCGCCAACTCCGCGTGATCTTCGGCAGCAGAAGATTTCGGAGCAGACGCCTGATTTTGCTGTTCTTCCACGAATTTACTCTCCCATCCTCGCGACATATCTCATTCTACGCCGGGCGAAATCGATAAAGGAACAATTTCTGTCCGTCAGTCGTCTATGAGTAGGCTTTGTGCCGAAAGCATTTAAGCGAAAGAGGAATCATGAAGGCATACCCGATACAACAGTTTGGCGTGGATCACCTGGAGAAGGTGGAACTGCCGATGTTACAAATCGCACCTGGAATGGTGCTGATGAAGGTTCACGCAGTCTCGCTGAACTATCGCGATCTGATGATGGTGGAGGGGCGGTACAACCCAAAGATGGCTCTGCCGCGGATTCCGTGTTCGGACGGTGCTGGCGAGGTGGTAGCAGTTGGGGAGGGTGTCAGGAGAGTAAGCCTGGGCGATCGGGTTTGCGGGATCTTCATGCAACGGTGGATCGATGGCGGGCTAACCGCGGAGAAATCCAAAGAGGCTTTAGGTGGCGATTTGGATGGAATGCTCGCGGAGTATGCGTTGCTTCCGGAGAATGGCGTTGTTCGCTTTCCGAGCCACTTGACGTATGAAGAGGCGGCGACGCTTCCATGTGCTGCCGTGACGGCCTGGAATGCGCTGCATCATGCCGGAGAGCCTGCGAGTCCGGTGACAGCCGGCGACACGATTGTTATTCAGGGGACAGGAGGCGTGTCCATCTTTGCGCTCCAGTTCGGGCAGTTGCTGGGCACTCGAGTGATCGGAACTTCGTCGAGCGAAGACAAGCTTGCGCGTGCCTTTGGCCTGGGACTTTCGGCTGGATGCAACTACAAGGAGAGGCCGGATTGGTCGAAGTGGGTAAGTGAGGTGACCGGAGGAAAGGGCGCCGATCGCGTTATTGAGGTCGGAGGCGCCGGGACGTTCGGTCAGTCATTGCGTGCGACGCGTGTCGGCGGCTTGATCGCGCAGATTGGTGTTCTGTCCGGTGCGGCTGTCTCCGAATCACTGGCTTTGACTCCGATTCTTCATAAGCAACTTCGTGTGCAGGGAATTCATGTGGGATCGCGGGCCATGTTTGAAGAGATGAACGCTGCGATCGAGAAGGCGAAGATGCGTCCGGTCATCGATCGTGTCTTTGACCTCGATCATGCGCGTGAGGCCTTCGTGCATATGAAGTCCGCTTCGCACTTCGGCAAGATTGTGATTTGTGTGACTGCGCAGACATAATGCGGTTCTTGCATATAATCGGAGAGCCCGAGGGATGAATTCGAGTGATCGTTGAGATTGAAGGACTGCAGAAGATTTATAACGGCAAGCAGCGAGTCGTCGCCGTGGACGGCATCGATCTTAGTGTTCACGATGGCGAACTCTTCGGGCTGCTTGGGCCGAATGGCGCGGGAAAGACGACGACGATCAGCATCTGCACGACGCGGGCTTTGCCGACGGCTGGACGAGCACGGATTGCAGGTATTGACGTAGTGAAAAATCCTTCGCGCGCGAGACGGTGCATCGGAGTTGTGCCGCAATACAACACGCTGGATCGCGCGTGCACTGTTTTTGAGAATATTCATTTCCATTGTCTTTATTTTGGTTTTTCGCGAGCTGATGCGAGGCAGAGAACCAATCAGTTGCTGGCGCAGTTTCATCTTGCGGAGCGAGCGGAGGCTTATCCGGCGCAGCTTTCGGGCGGCCTGGCGCAGCGAGTCCAGATCGCCCGCGCGATTGCGCATCGCCCAAAGGTACTTTTTCTCGATGAGCCGAGTGCAGGGCTCGATCCGCAGAGCAGGATTGCGATGTGGGAGGCAGTGCGAGGACTGCGAGAAGAGGGCATCACCGTCGTGCTGACGACGCACTACATGGAAGAGGCGGATGAACTTTGCGATCGTGTTGCCATCATTGATCACGGCAAGATTCTTGTGCAGGATACTCCGGCCGCATTGAAGGGTTCGGTAGGGGCGCAGAAGATGTACGAGCTGGATTTGCGGAGCACGGAAGATATTCCAGCACTGACTGAGCGGCTGCAGCAGCTTAGCGGGGTTGCAAGTGTCGAGGCAATAGGCAAAGGTGTTCGAATCTTTGCGCACAGCGCAGAGGGATTGCTTTCCGACATCGTTCGCGAGGCGAATCCTTATGGCCTGCGCGATCTGACTGTTGCTGAAACCAGTCTTGAAACTGTCTTTATCCGGTTGACCGGGAGAGATCTTCGCGAATGATTGGAACGATTGGGACTTTTTATGAATGAACTGACTCACGAAAGTTCGGCTTCGATTCAATACGCGCGTGCTTTTGCTGGGTTGTTCCTGCGGGATTTGCATGTGCTGCGACGGGAGTTTCTTCCGTTTGCGGTTCGTGTTTGCATGAATCCACTGCTCTTTTTGTTTGTCTTCACGTATGTGATTCCGCACATGAGTAGTGGTGCGGCGATGAATCCTACGGGGGCCATGGCCGGCGGAGCTTTCAGCACGGTTCTTCTGCCGGGATTGATGGCGGTGGCGATCATGTTCAGTGGGATTGCAGCGGTTGCGTTGCCACTGGCGCAGGAGTTTGGGATCACGCGTGAAATCGATGACCGCGTGATGTGTCCGCTACCAGTTCCGGCCGTTGCATTTGAGAAGATCTGCTTCAGCGCGGTGCAGAGCATGATTGCAGCCTGCGTTGTGTTTCCCCTGGCATATTATGTTCCGACGACGCGTCCAACAGTGCATGTCAGTAACTGGCTTTTTCTTGTCGCTGTGATTGCGTTAGCGAGCCTGACTGCAGGCGCACTGGGGCTGACGATTGGGACCAGTGTCAAACCGCAGCAGATCGGATTGATCTTTGGCGTTGTGGTGATTCCAATTACGTTTTTGGGTTGTGTTTATTATCCGTGGGCTGCTCTCACTTCGATTCGATGGCTCCAGATTGGAGTGCTGATCAACCCGATTGTTTATATGAGTGAAGGAATTCGAGCAGCGCTGACACCCAATCTTCCTCATATGCATCCGATGCTCATTCTAAGCATGCTTCTGGCTTCGCTTTGCCTGCTTACCTGGATCGGGGTGAAGGGATTTTTGCGGCGAGTGATCGGTTAGGCGATCACGGATTCGTTGATTTTTACAAGTTTTTCCCGAAGATTTTCGGCGATCTGCTGACCGTGGAAGCGGCCGTTTTCGATGAAGATTTCGTTGGTGCGCTCGCCTGCAACAACAACGCCGGCAAGGTAGATGCCGGGGACATTACTCTCGAGTGTGGTGGGATCACAGACAGGACAGCGATCGTTGGCTTCGTCCAGCTTTACGCCGAGACGCTCGATGAAGTCGAAGTCGGGATGATAGCCGGTGAGGGCGAAGACGAAGTGATTTTGCAGGATAATCTCACCTTCGGGAGTGGAAAGAGTGACCTCGTCCTCTGCGATGCTGATGACGCTGCTGCTGAAGTATGCCTTGATCTCTCCGTTTTTGATGCGGTTGTTGATGTCGGGGAGAATCCAGTACTTGACGTGGCGATGCATCTCCGGCCCGCGATGGACCAGCATGACTTTTGCACCATGACGCCATAGATCGAGTGCAGCGATGGCTGCGGAGTTTTTGCCGCCGATGACGAGGACGTCGAGCCCGTAGAACGGGTGTGGCTCGTGATAGTAGTGCTTGACCTTGTTCAGGTCTTCGCCCGGGATGTCCAGGTAATTTGGCAGGTCGTAGTAGCCGGTCGCAACGACGAGTTTGCGAGCACGATGTTGAATGGCTCGACCGAAGCGATCGGTTGTGTGGACTATGAAGTTTCCGTCGTGACCCTCGACTCGCTCAACATTTTCGTATTGGCGAAGATCAAGCTGATAGTGTTCCGCTACCTTGCGGTAGTATTCGAGGGCTTCGCTGCGGTTGGGTTTCTGGTTTGGACTTGAGAAGGGCATGTCGCCAATCTCCAGCAGCTCAGGCGTTGTGAAAAACGTCATGTTCGCCGGGTAGTTGAAGAGGGAGTTGCAGAGACACCCTTTATCCACGAGCAGCGCGGTGAAACCTGCGCGTTGCGCCTCGATTGCGCACGCCAGCCCCGTTGGACCTGCGCCGATTACAAGAAGGTCAACGATTTCTGAAGATGCGGCCTCGCCCATCTCTTCATTCTACTGAAGGCGAGGATGCCTGTTAGTTTTCGAGGCTCACCAGCTTGTGCGCGATGGCGAACAGCGCGAGTTCGAGACGAGTGGAGACGCCGGTCTTGTCGAAGATATTCGATAGATGGCGTTTGACCGTCTCCTCGCTGATGGAAAATTGCTTCGCAACATCCTTATTGCTGCAGCCCTCAACGATGCAGGTGACAACCTCGAGTTCACGTGGAGTGAGACCGTAAGTCTTGCGCTCCGGAGCAGCCGCCGCTTCTTTCATCAGGGCATTGAGCGCCGTGACAAGGTTTGCGACGCGCTCCCCACCGATCCAGTAATCGCCGGAGAGAACGGCGCGCAGCGATTTTGAAAGATCGTCTGCGACTGCGTCCTTGAGGACTATTCCGCGAGCACCGATCTGCAGGGCTTCGATGATCTGTTGCGTTGAGATCGTGCTGGTCAGCATGATGATTTTGACCCGGGGAGATTTGTTCATGATCGCGCGCAGAGCTTCGAGTCCCGGCAACCGAGGCATTGCCAGGTCGAGGAGGAGAATATCGGGCTCGAGCTCGAGGGTCTGAGTGATGGCGACGTCGCCGTCCTCGGCTTCTCCGACGATCTCAAAACCCGGCTCGTTCTCGAGCATGTTTCTCACGCCGAAACGTACTACCGGATGGTCGTCGGCAACTACGATTCGAATCGGTGCAGCTACTCCCGGTTCATCAGACTTCCTGGTTACATCCTTCATCACGCATCTTCTCCTGGCACACTACCGACCTGATTATCAATGACTTCGCGTGCGACCAGCATACCCCGCAGGCGTCGGTGCGCCAGCATGAATTGCTGAAATGAAGCTACATGGTCATCATTGCTGAAACCATGCCTTTCCATTGATGTTGCAAGTGTTTGCAGTTCGCGAGCCCCTACCATACCGCAGCTTCCTTTGATGGCATGTGCCTCCTTTTTGTAGGTCACCTCATCGCCTTGCGAAGCGGCTTCGCGCATCACTGCGAGACGCTTTTTGGCGTCGGCGAGACACATTTCATAGAGCTTTCCTACCCGGTCGGGTGGCATGGAGTTGAAAAGTTTTTGAAATACGGCTTCCTCCAGGTCGACGGCTCTCGTTGTGTCGGAAGATTCTTCGGGGACGGGTGGGATTTGGCCCGCGAGCGCTGCAGCAAATGTCTCAGCTGTGAAGGGCTTGAGAAGGAGTCCGTTGAAGGCTTTCTCAGAGCCGTCGTCTGGAGCGCTCGCGCTCATGGCTAAAAGGACCATCTCAGAATCACAAAGCGCGCGAAGTTGGCGAGCGAGTTCGCTGCCGGTGGCTCCAGGCATCTGGAGGTCCGTGAGGATGACTTCAGGCTGTAAACCGGCTCTCTGGAGGTAAAGGATTGCCGCATCTCCCGAGTCGGCGCTATCGACGGCGTATCCTGCCTGCCTGAGCATCAGGGCGAAGACATCCCGGCTTAGCTCATCATCGTCGATCACCAGCACTCGCAATGGCATGGAAACGGTTCCTCAACGCAAAGAGTATCAATTCAAAGAGTTCAGTACCAAACCCGTGTGAGATAGCGGTAAAGTAATTGGCATGGCCCCGCAGGACGAGGAGAAGCAGCCAACCCAGGACGCTCGAGTGACCGCGGAGCTTGCCGCCCTGTCCACGAGAGTGGATTTGCTGGAGCGGCAACTGGCTGAATTACGTGGGTATTCCTCTCCAAAAGGGCGACAAGCGGTATCTGAGCCGGTTCCAGTTTCCTTACCTCCCCCTGTTCCGGCTTCGGTAACAGAGATTGCGGCGGCTCCGGATTTTACGAAGCATCTCCCTAAGACCAATGGATCGCTGGAGAACCGCATCGGGTCGCAGGTTTTCAGCCGGATTGGAATAGTCGCGCTGCTGGTCGCGGTTACGCTGTTTCTGAGATGGGCGATCGATAATCACTGGATTGGACCTGTCGGACGGATTATTGCAGGGTTGCTTGGCGGAGCGGCGATTGTTGTATGGTCGGAACGATTCCGGCGGAAAGGGTTCCCTGCTTTTTCCTACTCGTTGAAGGCGGTAGGGAGCGGAGCGCTTTACCTTTCGCTCTGGGCGGCGTTTCAGCTGTATCACCTGCTGCCCGCGAGTGCGGCGCTTGGCGCGATGATCCTGGTGACAGCATGGAATGCTTACATGGCCTGGTCGCAGAATAGCGAGATTCTGGCTGCGTATGCGCTGGCGGGTGGATTTGCGACTCCGCTGCTGTTATCCACGGGTGGCAACCATGAGATTTTCCTGTTCACTTATGTTCTTGCCATCGATGCTGCCACTGTTGTGCTGATTCATCTGAAAAGGTGGCCGCGGCTGTTGCTCGGTGCATTTCCTGCTACCGTTGCTTTCTTTATTGGCTGGTATGCGGAGTTTTTTGGGGCCTTCAATGTAGGCCAGCCGCTGGAGATTACTACAATCTTCATTCTGCTTTTTTTTGCGGCTTTCTTAGTTCCGACAATTTATTTTGGGCGGACCGAAGGGCGACGAAGCTCAAGAATTCTTGAGATTTTTCTACCGCTGGCCAACGCGACGTTTGCCTCGCTGGCTTTATATTCTGTGTTCGAGGACGCACATCATCACGACCTTTTGCCATGGATTGCGGTTGTGTTCGGCGCGCTCTATCTAGGGCTGATGCGATTGCCGCAGGCGCAGGTGAGTGCTGCGGTTCATTTGTCTCTGAGTATTGTCTTTTTGACGATTGCCATTCCGCTGAAGGCCAGCGGGCATTGGATTACGATCGGCTGGCTTGCTGAGGGAGTCGCTTTGTTGTGGGTTTCGGCTCGTCTTTTGAAAGACTCGCAGGAGGCTGAAACGGCCAGAGTTCACCGGACCCTGCGGAGACTAGGAACTGCCGCCCTGACGCTCGGCTTTTGTGGAGTACTGGCGCAACCCTTCTGGCTCGATTCGCAGATCGAGACAGCATTTCTCAATAGCCGCTTTGTTACTGCCCTGTTTGGCATTCTTGCACTCGCGGCCTCTGCTGCGGTCGCGTTGCATGCACAGTCTGATAAGGACGAAGGCCAGCCCAGTTGGATTGCGATCGCTGGAGGTTCGATCGTTGCGCTCAATCTGGTCGCGGTTGTGGCCTGTGTGCGTGAGCTGGATACGAAATGGCACCATGTCTATGGAAATCCTGAAGCTGATTTGAAGAAGTCGCTCGCTGTGTCGGCGTTTCTTATGCTGTATGGTGGAGGACTCCTCGCTGTGGGCTTCTGGAGACGAGCGGCTTTCATTCGCTGGCAAGCTCTGATTCTGCTGGTGTTCACGATCGGCAAGACATTTTTGTACGACACGAGAAATCTCAGTCAGGGCTATCGCGTTCTGAGCTTTTTTGGCCTCGGTGCGTTGCTGATGACTGTGAGTTTTGCGTATCAGAAGGACTGGCTGGCATTGCGTGAGCATCAGATTTCTGCATCGGAGGTGCAGAGCATTTCAAAGGGTGGAGAGATTCCTTGAAGCTAGTTTTCCTGTTCGCATTACTGTTTTGGCAGGCGACGCCTGGGTCCGAGCCTGTGATTGCAGATCCGCAGCACATGCGTTACGAGCGGAGTGTCACCATCGCCGGTTCCGGTCAGGCGTGTGCGGTTGTCGATCCTCCGATTTTTCCGCATGCAGTAGCGTCGCTGAAGGATTTGCGGATTTATCAGGGAGCGCAGGAGATTCCTTATGCGATTACACTCAGTCAACCGTTGCAGCCCGACAATGATGTCGCGCGGGTCCGTAATTTAGGCCTTCGCGGACGTGACATCACGTTCGATTTGGAGATGCCTGACCGTCCTTATACGGAGATCGCGCTCGATCTTGCGGCAAGAAACTTTCTCGCTACGGCAAAGGTGTCAGGAACTCGTGATCCTCATTATTCGAACCAGACGACGCTGGGAGCGTTTACGTTGTTCGATCTGACTTCGCAGCATCTTTCGCGCAACATAACAATTCATCTGCAGGAAACGAACCTTCCTTATTTGCATATTGAGCTTTCCATCTCGCCGGCTGCGGGTGAGCGAGAGTTAAATTGGGGCCCTGAGATCGTTCAAGCGGTTACTGTTCCGCCGAGCCGGGAAGCACAAACGCTCTATGCGACGGCGGCTACATCGACGGCTATCGAGCAGCGAGGACGGCAAAGTATTGCCAGTTTTTCGTTGGCGGAACGCGTTCCGGTGGAGCGGATCTCGTTTGATCTGGCTCCGAGTTTCAAGTCGAACTTCAGCCGCGATATACGTGTGACAGATCGGCCTTTGGGTGATTTCGATATAGCGAGCGAGAGCGTGGCTGGAACAATCCTTCGAGTCCATCTGACACAGGCTGGACGCGAGATTCGTCAGGAACAGCTGAGTGTACCTGCGATTCTCGGATCGAACATGCAGAGCAAGGCGACGGTTGAAGTCGCGATAGATAACGGTGACGACAGGCCGCTTCCGATAACGGCTGTTCGCCTTGAAATGCGTCAACGAAGAATCTGTTTCGACGCGCCCAACTCGCAGCCATTGACACTTTATTACGGCGACTCCGCGCTTGCAGCTCCGCAATATGATTACGCGAGATTATTCGCGCCCTCGGATGCAATGAAGCCGGCACAACTGGGACCGGAGCAGTCGAATCCGAACTATCGCGAGAGACCCGATATCAGGCCGTTTTCCGAGCGACATCCTCATCTGCTTTGGATTGTCTTGTTGGCGGTGATTTTCCTTCTCGCCATCGTTGCAATTCGTTCTTCGAAGACAATGCACCACTAGCTTGTTCGTTACCGGAGAGCTGCATCTACTTCATTGATCCACCCGGGGGATTTGAGAAGTTCGCGCGGCTTCGATCCGTCGGCTGGGCCAACGAGGCCATCGTTGTACATCATGTCGATGAGGTGGGCGGCGCGTCCGTAGCCTATACGCAGGCGGCGCTGCAACAACGAGGTGCTGGCTTTGCCGAATTCGAAGACGAGACGTACCGCATCGTCGTACATCGGATCATTGTTGTCGCTATCCGGCGCTTCATCACTCTCTTTACCGGCCTCTTCCTTCGGTCCTTCGAGGAAGCCATGAACGTATTCAGCTTCGCCCTGCGCCTTCCAGAACTTGACGACCTCGGAGATCTCCTTTTCAGTCACGAACGGAGCATGAACGCGCTGCACGCGGCTGGTGCCGGGCGGTAGATAGAGCATGTCACCACGCCCAAGAAGACTTTCGGCGCCGTTTGAGTCGATGATGGTGCGTGAGTCAACGCGGGTTGCGAGACGGAAGCTCATGCGAGTGGGAACGTTCGCCTTGATGAGGCCGGTGATGACGTCGACGGAAGGCCGCTGCGTGGCGAGGACAAGGTGAATGCCTACGGCGCGCGCCATCTGAGCAAGGCGTGTGATCGACTCTTCAACATTGGCGCGGTCGAGCATCATGAGGTCGGCCAGCTCATCGATGATGATGATGATGTAGGGCAACGGCTCCTGATTGACATCTTCGAAGAGATATTCGCTTCCGTGGTCGAAGAGCTTATTGAACTGGTCGATGTTGCGAACGTGGTTGGCTGCGAGGAGTTTGAGGCGTCGCTCCATCTCGCGAACGGCGTTGCGGAGAGCGTTTGCTGCGAGTTTCGCTTCCGTGATGATAGGGGTGAAAAGGTGAGGAATGCCTTCATACATTCCGAGTTCAACCCGCTTGGGATCAACGAGGATCATGCGCACTTGTTCCGGCGTGCTCTTGAAGAGAACGCTCATGATCATGGCATTGATGGCGACGGATTTGCCTGAGCCAGTGGAACCGGCGATCAAAACGTGCGGCATGCTGGCGAGATCGGCGGTGACGATGCGCCCGTTGATGTCTTTGCCGAGAGCAATTGCGAGGCGGCTCTTGGATTGAGCGAAGCTCTCGCACTCGACTACGTCGCGAAGCCAGATGGTCTCACGCTCACTGTTCGGGACCTGAATGCCTACGGTGCTTTTGCCGGGCATCCGTTCGATAAGAATTGATTCGGCAGCCATTGCGAGGCAAAGATCGTCGGCGAGGCCGGTAATACGTGCAACTTTAACGCCTGCTTCAGGCTTGAACTCAAAGGTTGTCACAACGGGGCCAGGATTGATCTGGGTTACCTGGCCGTCCACGCCGAATTCCGCAGATTTTTCGACGAGAACGCGCGCTTCTTCGCGGAGTGCCTCTTCGCGAACGATCGAATGCTCCTCGCTGCGAAAGAGAAGAGATGAAGACGGTAGCTTGTAACCACGAACGCTCTTGGGAACGATGGTTACTGGTTTGATATCTGCATCCGCGCGACGGCCGAAGGAGATTCCATCCGCTGGAGGCGCTGGGAGAGGAGCAGGCGGGGCTTCCATTCCCTTCTTTACCGTCCGGGCAGAGGCTGGGCTTCTCTGTGACAGCTCTTCTCTTTGCGCGTCGTGGAAGCTGAAACTGCGATCGACGAAGTCCGATTCGAGAGAATGCTTGGGAGCAGCTACTTTTGCCAATGCGTCGGCAAATGGCGCAGCGGCCGCGGCGGCAGTGCTGTAAGGAGTCACCGGAGGCGCATCGACGAGGGTGCGGGGCATTCCCTGCCACATCGAGGTCTGTGGCGGAGGAGATACGACGTTGTCGGAGGGAACCTGGATCGGCTCGACGCGCTTCTTTCTCGACAGCCAGCCGAAGAGACTGTGGAGGATTGAAGAGTCGGCTTTAAGCTTCTTTCGCTCGGCTCGTTCGGCAAGCTCGCGCTCACGCCGTGCCGTGGCTTCAGCCTGCTCGCGCTTGCTACCGTACGATGGTTCCGGAGTTATTTGAGAGCTTTGACGGGCATGACGACGAAGACTCCACCAGTCCCACAGACGCTGCAGGAAGCCAAAGCGGGCGGTCGCCCATTCACGGGCAGTGTTAAAGGTAAAGGTTGTTGCCAGATAGAGGGATATCGCCACCGAGAGTGCGAGGAGAATGGCGGCTCCGGGAAGATTCAGGTAGTGGATTGCGAAATCAGCGAGAAGACGCCCTTCTGTTCCTTCTAAAGGAAGAGTGTGCCGCCAGAGCATGGAGCCAGGCAACAAAGCCACTGCCGCTGGCGCGAAGACTACCCACATGCCGAGACCGATCGTCTTTGCCAGCGGTGAGCCGGCAGGACGTGAGCGCATCCAGCAGAGACCCAGGCGGCCCAATACGAGAGGCAGGAAGAATGCGGCTACCCCGATCAACTGCAACATGGCGTCAGCGACGTACGCTCCGACGATGCCGGTCCAGTTATGCGCGGGACGGCCGGTGACATAGTGCCCAACGGTATTGAAGGAAGGATCGGACGGGGTGTAACTCGCCAAAGCAAGCAGAAGGAGAGCGGCAGCCACCAACACGACCATTCCGATGATCTCATTCAGGCGGCGATTGCGCGTCGGGGTGGAGACGAGTCGTATGGGTTTCATTGGGAGGCCTTTGTGAGAGGGGAGCGCGCGATTTCGTTTGCCACGGCGCAAGGAACCGCTGCGCGCAAAGTGATGCAAACAGAGTCAGCAAACCTCCAGAGCATCTTTGATTATCCCAGAGGGAATCCCGGCAGAATGAGTAAAGTCGCTATGGGGTATCCGAATACAAACCTCGAGGTGTTTTGCGCATCTATCTATTCAGAATCGCCGCTGGAGCAATAGGCTGGCGGCCCTTATTACCGGTTGGCAGGGGCGCAGGGTTTTCGCGATTTCTCCTGCTTGCCGCCGGCGGAGGAGAATCGCGCACAGCCGGCGGACCCTGTACCAACCGTTTTCTTCCCCTTCTACCCAACCCCGAGGCTATTTATGTCCACAGATTCAGGCAGACAGCATGAGATGCAGCTCGCATTGAATGAATTGATCAGCACTCTTTTAGACAGTCAAAAAGGGTTTGCTGATATTGGCGAGCATTTGAAAGATGAGACGCTCAAACGTTACTTCCTGGCGGAATCCTTGAAGCGTGCTCAATTCCGAGGAGATCTCGAAGAGGTTCTTCATCTGAATGGAGTGCATGACATCAAGGAATCAGGCACGACAGCAGGCGCCCTTCACCGTGCGTGGGGAGACCTGAAGGCAAAACTCGGCGGCGGAGACCATTCTCTGCTGGCAACCGCAGAACAGGGTGAGGACGAAGCAAAGAAGGCTTATGCAGATGTTCTGGACCAGAATCTGCCACTGCCTGTACGTCAATTAGTGGCAGAACAACAGGCGCATATTTTGACGGCTCACGACTACGTGCGCAGCCATCGCGATACTCTTGCATCGAAGTAGTGTGGATCGAATACCTATAAGGAAGAGGCTTCTTATGTCAGCAATAGACGGGCATAAGAAGCCTCATTGCTATTGGATGGCGTTGTCCTAGTAGCCCGCCCGGTAGAGCGCGAACACAACAACCGAAGCAATCAGACAATAAATTCCGAAGAGGTACCAGCGGCCCTTTTCGAGCCACGCGCTGAGCCATTTGAGGGCCACAAGGCCAGCGAGGAAGGCAAAGAATGCTCCTAGGAGACTGAGCATCATGCTCCCATGAAGATCAATGGGTGTGCCTGCCGCAGCGGCTTCGTGCGAGGCTTTGATTATTCTTAGAGCCTCGCGTCCTACCGCAAACGGAGTGAGGACAACCGCCAACGCGAAGCTGAATCGCTCCGACCGCTCTTTGCTTGCACCCGCTAACATGCCGGTCGAGATAGTTGCTCCGGAACGGGAAAATCCGCGGAACGGCAGACAGAGTCCCTGGATGGCGCCGATCCAGCCCGCCTGTCGCATGGTTACGCTGTCGCCGTAAACCTTTGGTTGGCTTGCGATGCGTCTCTTCTCCATCAATCCGGCAATCAGGATGAGAACGCCAGCGGCTGCGAGTGCGGGAGCGATAAGATCGAGACGTCCGAAGAGTAGCTCGATTTCGCTCTTGGAGGCGCCTTTGAATGCTGTTTTTTCAATCGCTTTGATGATCACTTCACCGATGACCGCGGTAAGAAGCGAGGCCCAGAACAGGCGGACCAAAAATCTCTTGAATGCATCGCCGCTGGAGAAGTAGGTTTTTTTCCATTGGTTCCAGAAGTAAACAATGACAGCAAACATAGTGCCGGTGTGGAGCATGACAAGCAAGAGCGTCATCTGCGGAGAGGAAGCATCCAGTCTCATCAGTTTTTCGGCAACGACGACGTGGGCCGAACTGGAGACGGGCAGTAATTCAGCGAGCCCCTGCACAATGGCAAGAATGATTATCTGAAGAATCGACATAACATCATCCTAAAGGGTCAGGATGTGCAATCGGTGAATTGTAGAAGCAGTCGACTCGCGGGAGATACCTGCAACGTGGGCTAGTCCCGGTCGCTTCCGTAGATCGGGATACCCTGTGCCACACGAAAGGCGATGCTGCTGCCTCGCGCCGCAAAATCGGACTTAGGGTATTTCTCTTTCAATTCCTGCGCAAGGGTTTGAGTTCTTTGCGAAGCGGCCTGAGATCGCTTGCGGTCTTCCTGAACGTTGTACATGGTAACGGCCACACCCTGCCGATAGACTGCGTTATAAAGCGCCTCCGCTGCCTTCGGGCCGTCGGGATATTGTTGTGCGTATTTGATGTAGAGGTTTGTCTCCATCTCGGGGCACTTTGGCAGCCCCTGCCAGTCGCCGCAGAGTTTGTTATCCAGGAGATCGTACGCAGCAAGCGCGGCGAATTTGCTGCCCGGATAGTTTTTCATTACCTTCTTCATCTCGCCTTCATAGAGCTGAGGACGAAGGTAGGCCTCCTGCTCTTTGGCGCTTGGCAGTGTGCTCGCGTCCAGCCTTTCAATTTGCCACCGGATATCGGCTGCCCGCCATGCCGCCTCCGGTGCGAGTGGCGAGTCAGGAAAGTACTCTGCAACCCGCTTGTAGAGCAGATGAGCTGCGCCTGCGGCTCCCTTAGGCGCATGCGGGTGCTCGGCTTCGTCTTCGAAGTTGGCGGCTGAGCCGTAGAGAATCGCATCGCCACCGGCTGTTGTGGGACCTAGTACGCCTTTGTCTCGGATCCAGCCGGATGCAGGAGTGACATTGGCGTCTTCGCTGAACTCGGGCTTGTTTCTGTCGTCTTCATCCGCATCGTCGTTGATGTCGGTGTTGGCGAAGACCTTGACCCAGGGACCATTTCGCTCGACGATCACTACCTCGTGGCCGGGCGTGACCAGAGAGACTTTTTGTGCGTCCACATCGGCCGCGACGTAGACGTTGGCATCGTGCAGGAGCGTGGCTCTTGCGGCTTTATCGTAGTTTTGTGCCTGCTTCTGAGCCCTTGTCTGCCCGCTGGCTGCGCTGCCCAGCAGCAGTATCGATGCCGCAAGACTTACTACCGAAGACCGTAATGAACGAGAAAGTCGCATAGACGCTCAATTTAGACGTGAAACCACACTACAGGAAAGCTGCACCGTCCAAGTCTAACCTCTGCACTAAGCTCCGGATGCCGCGACCTGACCTTCGAGCTGTTCGCGGAGACCGGGCTCCAGATTTCCTCCGCTCAGGACGACAGCAACTTTTCTGACCTTAGGCAGCTCATGCGCATGGAAGAGGGCGGCCGCGAGAGTGACTGCGCCGCTTGGTTCCGGCACGAGTTTAGTCGCATTGAGGATCACTCGCATGGCTGAGAGTATCTCTTCTTCCGTAACAGTAACGATGCCGTCCACAAATTGAAGAACATGATGGAAGTTGAGAACACCCAGACTCTGGGTGCGCAGACCATCTCCGATGGTTCGTGTCGTTTTTTCAGCGGGCCATTCGACAAGCTTCTTCGAATAGAAGCTCTCCTTGGCATCGGCGGCTAGCTCGGGTTCCGCTCCCCATACCTGAACGTTGGGATTCGCGAGACCAGCCTGCGCTGCGAGCTTTACTGCAGTCGCAATGCCGCTCAAGAGACCGCCGCCACTGACTGGAGAGATCACGAGCTCGACGCCGGGCAACTGTTCAACGATTTCGAGTCCGCAAGTCGCTTGTCCGGCGATAATCTGCGGGGCATCGTAGGGAGGAATCATGGAATAACCGTGCTTGGCGACAAGTTCCTCAGCCTTCAAACGTCTCTCCGAGGACGCAGGACCTACTTCAACAATCTCTGCTCCGAGGGCGCGCGTCGCCGCTTTCTTAACTTGAGGAGCGTTGCTCGGCATGACAATCACTGCCTTGGCACCGAGAGCACGGGCTGCATAAGCTACGCCCTGAGCGTGATTGCCGCTGGAGTAGGTGATGACGCCGCGACGGAGGGCCTCTGGAGAAAGCTGAGAGACCATGTTGTAAGCACCGCGCAGTTTGAAGCTGCCTATTGGCTGCTCGCTTTCGGCTTTGATGTAGAGATCGAATTCCGGTTCGGGGAAGCCTCCCATGCGCAGACGTGCGCGCTCCAGACGGTAAAGCGGCGTCCTCACCGCGACTCCGCTGATTCGTTCCTTTGCCGCCCGAATCTCGTCGAGTGTTACGAACTGGCTCATCGATCTAATTCCTCTCTGCTGCATGCAGTACTAATGCAAAAAAATGAACAAGCCGCCACAGATCGCCCGCTCCCGGTTTCGCTCCGTCGAGATTAACGTGGGAAAGCACGGGGCTTACGAGGGCCGATTGCAAGGTTGCTCTCGGAATCTCGGTTTCCATCCACTGCGTTTCGGCTGCTGGAATAATATTATCCGCCTGCCCGTGGAGGAGAAAGACCGGAGTTGTCATCGTCGCAAGCTTGCCGTGGGGTGATAGGTCGTCCATCTCATGAGCATGCTTCTGATCCGATATCGCCAGCTTTTGCCTCGTCTCAGGATTGTCTGAGTCCATCAAAGCGATCGCTTCTGCTCTTTGCCGCTCGTCGAGCCTTGATTCTGCCGCTTGCTCTGCGGCTTTATTCTCATACAGATGCTCGCGCAGGACCGGGCGAATCGATTCTTCATCCGCAGCCGGCACAAAATCCTCAAGATGTTCGTATTCCAGGACCAATGAACCGTATTCATGCGGTTTTAGAGCCTCAATTGTCCCATCAGGCTGAGGCTCCTCGCCGGTGAGGTAGTAGTTTGCGACATGGGCCATTTGATCCTGCGAGCCGACTGCGAATACAAATTTGAAATCCGGACTGTAAGCGGGGTTGGCTGCGGCGACCAAAGCCAGTCCGCCACTGAAACTCAGGCCCATGACTGCGGCCGGGCGGCCTGTCTGGCCCGCGAACCACTTTGCGGATTCGCCGATGGTGCTTACTGAGTTGAGATCAATGTGATAGTCCTTGATATCGGCCAGTTCCGGGGTCAGGACACGCAGATCGCAACTTGCCATTGCGCTTGCAAAACCGACCAGGCGAGGTTCGTCGATTCCAAGATGGTGCACTCCGTGCAAGACGATGAGACCGGGGGCTTTCGGATGATGTTCAGGAAGATAAAGCCGCGCATGGACGACGCCGCTCGAAGTGGGAAAATTGATTTCTTCTGAACGAACCGGCTCAAGGACCAGCTTCTGAATGATCCACGGCACCTTCTGTCCGCTTGCGAGTTGCAACATTGCTATCGCCTGTAAGTGAGTTTTGGTAAAAGGCCATGCGATCAGAGACAGGATCGCCAGTAAACCGATGATGAAGAATGTGAAACTTATTTTTCGCGGTCGCGCCCGGCTCGCTGGCTTGGCCAGTCTGTCATCGGGGGTAACCTCAGATCGTTGTTTGAGTTGTAACATTCTGCGATCACCGGTCTCGAACGATTTTCAATGATATTCATCCTAACTGGGACCCTTCAGAAGATGCGACCGAGTCCGAAGAACCACTTGCGATGCCAGAAGTTCACCGCGACTATAAGTACTCAGTCTTAGCGGCCCACCTGACAAAATCCGGCCAGTCCCGGGTCTGTTGAGCCGAAGCTCGTTCCTCCTGAGCCGCTTTCGAAGATAATGCGCGCTTCTCAGAATGTGAGGTATCAGATTTCGAGAATTACCGGCATTATCAAGGGTCTCCGGCTCGTACTCTTCTGGATGTATCGCTTGAGGTCGGTTCGAATCTTTTCTTTGATCACGCCGTAGTCGGCCTTTTCCTCGATAGAAGACCCGTCCAATGTCCGTTGAACCACCTGCCGGGCTTCAGCAATCAAGGCCTCATCCGCAATAGCAGTTCCACGCATTACGATCTCCGGAGTGTTTTCGAGTCTGCCGGTGCGTTTGTTGATCTGGATGATGGGCAGAACGATTCCGTCTTCGCTGAGATGTTTGCGATCGCGGATGACAAGGTCTTCGACAACATCAGTCGAGGCTCCGCCTGAGTCGATACAAACGCGGCCGACCGTAACTTTACCAGTCTTCATTGCGGATTCACGATCGAGCTCCAGAACATCGCCGTCCTCAAGCAAAATGGCTTTTTCTGTTACCCCCATCGAGCCTGCGAGTTCGGCGTGACGTTTCAGATGTCTGTAATCGCCGTGAATTGGGATGAAAAACTTTGGACGGACGAGGTTGATCATCAGCCGCAGTTCTTCCTGGCTGCCGTGACCGCTGACATGGATCAGGCCCGAATGGCCATCGTCATAAATCACGTCGGCGTCGCGGCGTTCGAGATGATCGATCATCCGATAGATCGCCTTTTCATTTCCAGGAATGACGCGTGAACTCAGCAGAACCGTATCCCCGGCGTCGATCTTGGCGAACTTGTGATTGTTGACAGCGGCGCGGCTCAAAGCGCTCATGGGTTCGCCCTGGGTTCCGCTGATTAAAACCAACAGCTTGTCGGCAGGCGTGTCGCGTATTTGCCCCGGGTTGATGATGAGTCCCGCTGGTGGATCGAGATATCCCAGGTCCTGAGCGATCTCGGTTGTGTTGTCCATCGAGCGGCCAATGATGGCAACCTTGCGTCCATGGTCGTGGGCAAGCTCCATTGCCAACCGGATTCGGTGAATCGAAGAAGAGAAGCAGCTGAAGAAAAGCTTCTTTTTCGACTGAGCGAAGATCTCATCGAGTTTGGGCCGAACAGCACGCTCGCTGGGCGTGTAACCGCTTCGGTCGACATTGGTTGAATCCTGCAGCAGAGCGAGCACGCCCTGTTTGCCGAGCTCAGCGAATGCGTGGAGATCGAAAGGCTTGTTGTCTGGAGGTGAGAGATCGATCTTGAAGTCGCCCGTGTGGAGAACGACGCCCACCGGCGTGTGAATCGCGAGCGCAACACAGTCAACCAGAGAGTGCGTGACGCGGATCGGCATGATCGAGAATGGTCCGATCGTGAGACGGCCCCCGGGGATCATTTCGATCAGTTCCGCATCCTCGAGCAGATTGTGTTCCTCGAGCTTGCCTTCCGCCAGAGCCAGCGTGAACTCAGTTCCATACACCGGGACGTTGAGTTCAGAGAGAATCCACGGCAGGCCGCCGATGTGATCCTCATGTCCGTGAGTCAGAAGAATGGCGCGGACCTTATCACGGTTTTCCGTGAGATAGCTGATGTCAGGAACGACGATGTCGACGCCAAGCAGTTCTTCTTCGGGGAACATGAGCCCGGCATCGATGACGATGATGTCATCCTGCCAGCGAATGACCATGCAGTTCATACCGAACTCGCCCAGGCCACCCAGCGGAATCAACTTCAATTTATCTTGTGCCATCAACGTTTAAGCTTACCATCGCGGAGGACTTCACTTCGTTTAGCGCAGGATGTCTTCGAGGACAAGTGAGAGCTCCGTTTTTTCGTCGCGGTATTTGACGATGACAGGAGCAGCGAGACTCAAACCCCACTCGGCACCTTTGCCTTTTGTAACGGCTCGCGAGCCGGGTACGACGACGGCACCTTCCGGAATGATGAGCGGAGTTTCAGCTGTCGCTTTGTAAATCTCACCTCTTACGAGATCGTAGACAGGAGTTCCCCGTGTAAGCACCGTTCCGGCCGCTAAGACTGCCCGTTTCCGCACGACAGTTCCCTCGTAGACGCCGGTGTTACCGCCGATGAGCGCATCATCCTCGATGATCACCGGGCTTGCGTTGACTGGTTCGAGTACCCCACCAATCTGCGCGGACGCGCTGAGGTGAACTCGCTTGCCGATCTGCGCACAACTGCCGACAAGTGCGTGCGAATCGACCATCGTGCCTTCATCGACATAAGCCCCGACGTTGATATAAGACGGTGGGATCACTGCGACACCTTTGGCGACGTAAGCTCCGCTGCGGACGCTGACACCGCCAGGAACAACACGCACTCCATCGGCAACGGTGAAGCGGCGGACCGGGTACGAATTCTTGTCGATGAAGCCGAGGGTTTCGCCTCCCATTTCCATCATTGTTCCGATGCGAAAGCCCAGCAGAATGCCACGTTTGACCCATGCGTTGACGCGCCAGCCCAGGGGAAGCGTCGGGTCTGGCTCTGCTGATCGCAGTTCCCCGGCCTCCAGTGCCTTGCGAAGTTCGAGAAAGGCTGTGAAGGCCTGCTCGTTACCGATTGCCGCCGTGCCGGAGGCAAAATGCTGCTCGATCTGCTGTTCTAGAGTGTTCATGGATAAGGAAATTGTAGCTGGGTTGAGAGTCCGGTTTGCACTCGCGAAGCAAATCTGGCGGGGAATGCGGTTAAAACATCCTCAGGTCTTCGCCTGTCGGAGGAACTCCTGCCAACATGCCAAGTTCGCCGATCATGCGCTCGAGTCTGCGGCGCGTGGCGTCCGAGACCGGAACCATGGGCAGGCGCAGCACGTCCTCGCCGCGACCGATCATCTGCAACACTGCTTTTACTGGAGCGGGACTTGGCTCCCAGAAGTGAGCCTGCATGAGCCGATAAAACTGACGATTGATGCGTCTGGCGTCCGGCCAATCGTTTTCGAGCGCGGCGCGGACCATGCGCGTCATCTGACGAGGAATCACGTTAGAAGCCACCGATACCAGACCTGCACCACCCAAAGCAAGTATCGGCAGTGCGAGCACATCGTCGCCAGCGAATACTTTGAAGTTGCGCGGAGCCGTCGTGAGGAGTTCGGTTATCTGACCGATGTTCCCGCTGGATTCCTTGATCCCGATGATGTTTTTCAACTCGGCAAGGCGGAGTACAGTCGCAGGCTCGAGGTTGGCGCCGGTTCTCGGCGGAATGTTGTAGAGCAGCACCGGCAGATCGGTGGCCTCGGCAATTGCGCGAAAGTGCTGATACTGCCCCTCTTGCCCGGGACGGTTGTAATAAGGATTTGCGGTGAGAACGCCGTTTAGTCCGTGGACCCGGGAGAGCTTTTTTACTCTTGCGACTGCCTCATGCGTTGCATTGTGAGTACAGCCCGCGAAGACCGGAATTCGCCCGGACGCCGTCGACACGACCACTTCAACGACACGCAACCATTCCGACTCCGTGAGAGCTGAGGCCTCGCCCGTCGTTCCGCAGGGAATCAGAAAATCGATCCCACTCTCAATCTGCCAGTTGACCAGCGCATGAAGCGCAGGTTCATCGACGCCGCCGTCCCGTCGAAACGGAGTGACCAGCGCAGTTCCACAGCCCATCAATTCCATAGTGAGTTCTAGTTTACCGCGTCAGCATTGTTGATTTCGGGGGTGGAATACCGTAAAGAGGCGTAAAAAGGCCCCGGCGGGAAACCGGGGCCTGAGGTTTTCGTGGCAATTAGCCGCGATAGAGTTCCGTGGGGATATGGAATTCCGGGAGATGAAGCGCTGCAGCACCATTGACGGTTCCGGGCGGCATGTCCATGCACTTCACAAAGGCGGTCTGGAACTTCGCCATCTCATCCTTCGTGCCGACGGTAACTCGTACATAGTTTGGCATTGCCGACCAGGTACGGCCGATGGCGACATTTTCCTTCAGCATTGCCTGCTGGAACTCGCGCCCTGGCCGTTTCACATCCACCATGAACATGTTGGCCTGCGAACCGGGAATGATCTTGTAGCCATGCTTGGTGAGGAATTCCAGCGTATCGGCCCGAACATCGGAGTTGATCTTCTTCCGCAACGGAACCAGATCCTTGTCCAGCAGGCCGGCACGTGCTCCTGCCGCACTGGTGATCGAGATACTCGCCAGGCTGCGAGCTGGACGGGCTACCGTGCTGAACTTCTCCAGCAGGTCAGGCCGCGCAACCGCAAAGCCGGCGCGGATACCCGCCATGCCGTAGATCTTCGAGAACGTCCGCAGGACGATAATGTCCTTGTCGAGCGCGACCTGATCGATCACCGACTCATCGTTCGAGAAGTGGTGATAGGCCTCATCCACGATCACAACCGAACCCTTCGGCTTGTTATCCAGCAGCCAGACGATGTCTGCCTTCGGGGTCATGGTGCCGGTGGGGTTGTTGGGGTTAACGATGTAGTACGCGCCGGGCGACGGACTCGCCTTCAGCATTGCCTTCACGTCATGCGCATAGGTTGCGGTGAGCGGCACTGGAAACTTCGCAGCGCCCATCGTTTCCGCCGCGCGTGGACCCTGTTCATAGCTCGGATCGCCATAGACAAGGGGTTTGTCCGGGCCGATGTTGGACATCAACGCCAGATCGAGCGGTCCGCCCGACCCGGGAAATAGCGCAGAGTATCCGCGCTTCAGGCCAAACTGGTCATTGAAGACAGTGAGTGTTTTCATCGTCTCTTCGCCGTGATAGCGGCCGCCGAGCTTCGCCGTTTCGCAGATCGCCGTCATCGACGACTGAGCCGGTCCCAGCGGATTTTCGTTCGAACTGATGATGACAGTGTCGGGGGAAAGTTGACGCATCTCGCCCATATCGGACATGCCACGCCGGGCACGCTGTTGTCCGGAGGCCGGCGCAGCAGGTTGCTGGAGGGCAAGAGCCGGAAGCGAGGTAGCCGCAGCCGAGGCGGCACCAAGAATGCGTATAAACGATCTGCGTGAAACGCCCTGCGGAATGTCGGAATTCATAGTGGGGTTCTCCTGAAAAAGCTTGATTTGTAGAGATGCGACGCTGCGACAGAAGGAAATCACCAACTGAGGATCAGGTACTAGTCCCTGCAAAAACAGGTTGCTTTGCAGCTATTTTTTTTGAGAACTTGTGGGCGAATGCGAACCGTAGTCCGATTGGTCTTCAATTTACCGCGAATTCCCTGCAAATACCAGAAAAATTCTTCGGGCACCAGTGGAAAGGTGCTAAAAGGCGGACAAGAGGGGTCTTTGTACGTCGATAATCCCGCCAGCGGTCACAAAAACCAGAGACCTTAAACCCATTCGCCTTTGCGCATCAGCGGTGCGGCTGTTCCATCGGCGGCGATGCCATCGACATCCATTTCACCAGAGCCAATCATCCAGTCGACATGAATAAGGCTGTTGTTCGCTCCAAGTGCTGCAAGCTGTTCGGTATCAAGCTTGTCGCCGCCGATGATGCAGGTTGAATAAGCCTGCCCCAGTGCAATATGGCTGGCTGCGTTCTCGTCGAACAAGGTACTCCAGAAGAGAACGCCACTCTGGGCTATCGGCGAGGAGTGCGGCACCAGCGCTACTTCTCCCAGACGGCCAGCTCCATCATCCGTACTGATCAGACGGTTCAGCACGTCCTCCCCGGCAGTCGCAGCGGCTTCAACGATGCGGCCGTTCTCGAAGCGAACCGCAATGTTTTCAATCAGCGTGCCCTGATGCGAAAGAGGTTTCGAGGCGCGGACTGTCCCATTGACGCGATCTTTGTGCGGCGTGGTGAAGCACTCTTCCGTAGGGATGTTCGGCTGACAGAAGATACCGTTCCCTGCCGTCGTTCCACCGGCCGCCCACAAGTGATTGTCAGCCAGTCCAACGGTCAGGTCGGTTCCCAGCCCCTTGAAATGCAACGCGGAGAATCGCTTGCCGTTCAGCATCTCCATCCGCTGCTTGAGTTTGGCTCCGTGATCGCGCCACTCTTGAACCGGGTCGTCGACCGCGATGCGCGAGGAGAGGAAGATTGCATCCCAGAGCTTGGCAACGGCAACATTTTCAGGCTCTCCTGGGAAGACGAGCTTTGCCCATTCCGGAGTTGCACAGGCGACGATGGTCCAGTTGATCTCGTGCCGCGTGATCAGTTCCATGGCAGGCTTGCCCGCTTTGGAGGCTGCGACATTAGCCCGCGCTACCTTCGAAGGATCCTGTTTCGCGAGAAGCGCGGGATTCGCCCCCGCAATAGCCAGGCGCGCGGCTCCGCTGCGAAAAGCCGGCAGCAATCCCATCGTGCAGCCAGGTCGGTGCGTAATCGAAGCTGCCATCCTGGGCATATTGAAACCGGGCTAGCACGCCGGGATCGTCAGAGTAAAAGGTCGTTACAAGTAGCGCTCCTGCCTTGTAGGCATGCTCGGTGATTCTGCGTGCGAGTGGAAGCGCTTCAATAGGAGCAGACATGATCAGCTCCTGCCCGGCGCGGAGTCCGAGTCCGACTTTGACAGCAACCTCGGCGAGCCGGTCGAGCTTCTCTTCGAATGTCAGACTTGCGAACTTCTTGCTTGCCACAGCTTCCAATACGCTCATAAATTCCTCTTGTTTTCTATACCATCTCGCCGAAGACTTCCTGAAAGGCGTAGCAACCGGTTCGTGAGGAGAGCCACTCGGCTGCTCGCACCGCACCTGCAGCAAATTCTCTTCGGCTGAAAGCCTCATGGGTCAGGGTAAGACGTTCTCCTGTGCCGCTCGCTTCAAGTTTATGCAAACCCATGACGTCCCCTTCGCGTTTGGCCACAATCGGCACCTTCGCAACACCCGAAGCGGCTTCGACAACTTTGGCGAGGCTGATCGCCGTGCCCGAAGGCGAGTCGAGCTTGCTGACGTGATGCGTCTCTTCGATTGAAAACTTGTAGCCCTTCAACGATTTCGCCATCGTGGCCGCCACCTGAAACATGACCTGAACGCCGATGGAAAAGTTGGTTCCGTAAAGTAGCCCGGCCTGCTTTCTCTCGGCGAGGCCACGCATATCGGCAAGCTTGTCGTACCAGCCCGTGGTTCCGACGACCATCTTTGCGCCAGTCGCAAGGCAGGCACGCATGTTCTGAACGACAGCCTCAGGAGTAGTGAAATCGATGATGACATCGAAACCAGCTACAAACGGCGGGGTCAGCGCAGACGCATTGGCATTCTCTTTCGCATCGAGAACGTTGACTCCGTGGCCACGTTCCGCCGCGACCTCAGCGACCAGCCTGCCGGTCTTTCCCATTCCTAAAACCAGAATCCGCATCGTCTGCCTTTCTAAGACCGGCTATTGAGCTGAACACGGCTGGCAACGTCGAAGACGTTCTCGTCGGGATCAGCAAAGAAGTGAGCATGCAGGCTGCGCACCGCTTCTTCTACATCTTCCTCGTCGATCATGAAGCTCATATTGATCTCGCTTGCGCCCTGCGAGATCATTCGCACGTTGACATGGCTTACTGCGCCGAAGACCTGCGCTGCAATGCCGTTGTGACCACGAATATCCTCACCCACGAGGCAGACGAGAGCTTTGTGGCCTTCCATCTTTACATCCGCTATCTTGCCAAGCTCTTCACATATCTCGGGCAATTGTTGATTGCTGTCGACGGAGACAGAGATGCTCACCTCGCTGGTGGAGACCATATCGATGACGCATTTGTACTTGTCAAAGACGTCAAAGACAGCCTTCAAATATCCATGCGACATCAACATTCGGCTCGCGACCACGTCAATAATGGTCAGCCTCTTTTTTGCCGCAATACTCTTGAAGGGACTAGCGCATTTGACTGCCATTGCGGTGATCTTGGTGCCTTCGTTCTCCGGATTGCGCGAGTTCAGAACCCAGACCGGAATGCTCTTCTGCACGGCGGGCAGGATCGTTGCAGGATGGAGAACCTTTGCGCCGAAGTAAGCAAGTTCCGCCGCCTCTTCAAAGCTGATTGTCTTAACTCTGAGTGCGTCGGGGCAGATTCGCGGATCGGTCGTCATAATGCCGTTCACATCAGTCCAGATCTCGATCGCGCCCGCATGCAGACCTCCACCGACCAGAGCAGCAGTAAAGTCGCTTCCGCCGCGCCCCAGTGTCGTGGTAATGCCTTCGGAAGTAGAACCGATAAAGCCGCCGATGACAGGCGTTTTTCCTGCTTTTACGAGCGGCAGAACAAGCTCGGTGAGTTTGGCTTCAATGGCATCTTCCTGCGGAATTGCCTTGCCATAAGTTGCGTCGGTGATGATGCAGGTTCGGGCATCGACGTGAACCCCATTAAGGCCTAACTGCTCGAAGGCCTCCGCGATCATTCTGCTCGATAGTCTTTCGCCGAAGCTGACAACCAGATCGTTAGTGCGAGGAGTTAGCTCTCCCACAGCGGCGATTCCCCGAAGCAGGTCATCCAGCGCATCGAACTCCTGATGCAGCACCTGCTGAAGACGGGTAACACTATCCGATTCCAGCAAGGCAGCCGAGGTATCGATATGGCGATGGCGTAGCCGCGCTCCGATGGCGAGCGCCCCGGCCTTGTCTCCGCGGCCTGCGGCAGAAGAAGCCGAAAGCAGGAGGTCTGTAACTTTAGCCATCGCGGAAACAACCACGACCGTCTCAAGCCCGCGATCGCGCCTCCCTCGAACGATGCCCGCTGTCCGCTTCATGGCCTGGGCGTCCTCGACTGAGGTACCCCCGAACTTCATGACAACCAGCTTTTCCCGCGCAGCGCTCAAGCGGTCACCGCCACGGCCCTGGCCAACACTTCCTTGAAGGATGGGCCAAGCTTGTCTAATTTGCCCAGGAGCGCCAGGACTTCCGCGTTAAGAACGGCCGCGCCCGCGGCGCCGCGAATCGTGTTGTGCGACAGAACGACGAACCTCCAGTCGAGGAGGTTACATTCGCGCAACCGGCCTACGGTCGCTGCCATCCCATTCCCGCGCATGCGATCAAGCCGCGGCTGGGGCCTGTCAATGCCAGCGTCGAACTCTACCGGCTGTTCGGGAGCTGTCGGCAGGTGCAGCCCCTGCAACGGCAGAAACTCGTTCCAGGCGGCAAGAATTTGCTCGCGGCTGGCCTTGCTCTTGAATTTCACACTCACACACTCAGTGTGGCCGTCTTCAACAGGCACCCGATTGCAATGGGCACTCACTTTCGCATCCAAAAGCTCTATCTCTTTGCCCGCGAGCCGACCCAACAGTTTGCCCACTTCTTCCTGCAGCTTCTCCTCTTCATTCTTGATGAAAGGCACGACGTTTCCAAGGATATCGAGCGAAGCAACGCCCGGATATCCAGCGCCACTCACCGCCTGCATGGTGCTCACGAAGAGGCTCTCAATTCCAAAACGCTCATGGAGCGGCTTCAGCGCAAGGACCAGACCGATGGCACTACAGTTTGGGTTGGTCACGATGTAGCCGCGACTCTCTTTGCGCCAGCTTTGCGTTTCGATTAAAGCAAGATGGTCGGCGTTGACCTCAGGAACGACCAGAGGGACGTCTGCCACCATACGAAAGGCGGAGGAGTTCGAGATCACCGCACAGCCAGCGGCAGCAAACTTCGGTTCCAGCTCGCGCGCAATATCAGCGTCAAGCGCGGCGAAGATGATCTTGGGAAGCTCGATCGTAGAGCCTTCCGGAATGTTCGGTTGCAGGGTCATTCCCGCGATGCGCTTTGGCAGCGGCGTATCCAGCTTCCAGCGACATGCCTCGGCATACGTCTTACCTGCGCTGCGGTCGCTGGCTGCCAGCCAGGCAATCTCGAACCATGGGTGATTATTGAGTAATTGAATGAATCGCTGCCCGACCATTCCAGTCGCGCCAAGAATGCCAACCCTGCGTCGTTCCATATCCTCTAAGAATAACGCGCCCGTGCGGCATCGTCATCCGGCGATCAGAAAGAACTTAATATTCGCGCCGTCTGCGACGCATCTGGTGACCTCCGCCGCCCCAAACGAGAAGAGCCGCAACCAGATGGATCACGAACCATAGTGTCAGACCCTGATCGACATAAATCAGGTACAGCACCAGAATCCGAGGCAGAAATAGCCAGAAAAGAGGAGGAATGATGCCCTGCAGATGAAAGGACACAAGCACGCCCTGAAACCAGGCGACTACCATCGCCAGCCGGGGGAGAAACAACGCAAAAACCAGAAACCAGAGTGGCAGCCGGTTGACCGGGAACCCTAAGTTGAAGTCGAACTGAGTCGTGTGTTGGATTGCCTCCGTCAAGACTGCCAAGCCTAAGCTCATTGTGCCCCCGGTGAATCGTTTATATCACTGAGCTTTGAAGGTGAAGTCGGTCTTTGCGACCGATTTCGGAGCGACCGTTACGGTTATCGTCTGCTCGCCGAGCTTC
This sequence comes from uncultured Acidobacteriaceae bacterium, assembly GCA_963815485.1. Classification (GTDB taxonomy): domain Bacteria; phylum Acidobacteriota; class Terriglobia; order Terriglobales; family Acidobacteriaceae; genus Edaphobacter. The sequence goes on from CAWFGQ010000002.1 coordinate 377,113, forward strand.
TCATGAACCGCCGCCAGCGTATAGGTACCGGCAGGCAGTCCTGCGATGGTGAAACGGCCGTCAGCGCCCGTGAGGGCAAAAAATGGCGTCGCGGAGACATTAACAAATGCGTTCATCCAGGGATGGTTGTTGCACCGAACCGGGATCATCGCCTCAGCCTGATTGAATTGTTTCGCCTGCGGCACGCCTTTAGCTCCCTGCGATATGTCGATAGGCTGACTACCCTCCGCTGTCGGCAAGGTATGAATGTTATGCATCGTTGAATCGGAGTTGGTAAATTCGACTGATTCGCCGCGCATAATCGCGATCGCATGTGGCACGTATTTGCAGCCCGCTTGATCCATGACGGAAGCTGCGACATTTTTAGGTGCAGGAGCGGACATCGCAGCGGGTGGCCCACTCTTGAGATAGAGGTAGACATTGGCAACCTTGCCATCGTGCACGGCATACTGTTCGGCGAAGTTATCACCACCCGTCATCGAACATACGGGGTCCTGACTCATATCAATCTTCACCGGTACGGGAGGCTTTCCGGAAAAGTGAACCGTCCCACTGATCGTCCCAAGAGTCGCCGGATCCAAAGGCGTGATCGGCTGCGTTGCGGACTCAGCCGCATTCCTACCATCGTCATTTTGCTTTTCTGTGGAATTCGATTTACATCCGCCCAGAGGAAAAATCAAACCCGTTGCCGACACTGCAAGCAGCCAATAACCCAATCGTTTCATGCCGAACTCACTCCATCTGATGTTTTGAGAACCGTAATCGGTTCCGTCCTGAAGTCCGCCTACGAAAGGCTCGCCGGTGCGTCCATCGCTTGTAGAACCGCGTCCGCAAAGGCCTTCGTTCCGCTCGTGCCCCCGACGTCCCGAGTGAGCGTCTTTCCTTCGCTGTAAACCTGCTCCAACGCAGTCTGCACCCGCTCCGCAGTCGCACCTTCGTTGATGTGATGCAGCATCAGGACTGCGCTCTGTAGCAGAGCGGTCGGATTAGCCATATCTTTGCCCGCAATATCAGGCGCAGAACCGTGAACTGCCTCGAAGATTGCGCATTCCTCACCCAGATTTGCGCCCGGCACCAGACCCAGCCCGCCAACAAATGCGCTGCACAGGTCGCTGAGGATATCTCCGTAGAGATTTTCCGTAAGCAGGATGTCGTATTGGTAGGGGTTCATGACCAACTGCATACAGGTGTTGTCGACGATATGTTCTTTGTACTCGATCTCAGGAAACCGTTCGGCCACGTTACGACAGCATCGCAAAAAAAGGCCATCCGACAACTTCATGATGTTGGCTTTGTGAATAGCATGTACCTTCTTACGCGAATGCTTTCTGGCATAGTCGAATGCAAACTGAGCGATGCGGGTCGACCCCTTCTCAGTAATGATCTTGAGAGCCTGCACAACGCCCGGCACCACAATATGTTCGAGGCCGGCGTAGAGGTCCTCCATATTTTCTCGCACGATGATCAGGTCGAGGCCCGGATATCTTGTCTTCAGACTCGGCAGATTTTTGACCGGCCTGAAATTTGCGAACAGTTCAAATTTCTTTCTCAGCGTCACGTTGATTGACGTGAACCCTTCGCCGATCGGCGTAGTCACCGGTCCCTTGAGAGCCACGCGATTTTGTTCAATGGAATCGTAGAGAACCTTTGGGATGTACTCACCAGTCTTCTCAAAAGCATCGGCACCTGCATCGTAGCGATGCCACTCGAAAGCAACGCCTGTTGCTGCCCCCGCCGCTTCGAGGATCCTCACAACAGCCGCTGAGACCTCTGGTCCGATTCCGTCTCCCGGAATCAAGGTGATCTTATGCGCCTTCTTAGCCGTCATGCGCTACCGCCTCTTCTTCGGATCTTTTCCTCGGAGTAACTCTTCGAGTTCCGCCTTGAATTCACTGACGTCCTTAAAGTCACGGTATACGCTGGCAAACCGGATATAGGCAACTGTGTCGATCGTCTTCAGTCGGCTCATGATCAGCTCGCCCACTTCACTCGTGGACCGCTCCCGTTCAGGAGACTCAACCACAAACGCCTCCGTCTCATCGACAATCTCTTCCAGCTTCCCTGCCGCAACTGGCCGTTTTTCGCAGGCATGCAGAAGACCACTCAAAACCTTCTGCCGGTCAAACTTCTCCCGTCGCCCGTCTTTCTTGACGACCATGTAGGGAATCTCGTCGATACGTTCGTAGGTCGTAAATCTCTTGTTGCAACCTTCACATTCGCGCCTTCGACGAATCGAGTCGGCCTCTTTGCTTTCGCGGGAATCAACCACTCGATCCTGGGTAAAACCACAGTAGGGACACTTCATCGGTATGCTTCGATTTTAGCAGCGCATCGCGGATAGGTTCTTTCAGAGCGGCTATCCAGCATCGCTTACCGTAGCGCCTGCCGCTTCGCTCTCCTGCGTTACACGCTTCAGACTCACGTGTTCCTTCCGCGAGTAAGCAAAACCCGTCGGGATGATGCACAGGAAAGTCACCACTAACAACATTGCCCCACAGGCAGTCGCGGCTTCAATCGGAGCACCGTAAAGGGTATGCATCGCTGTTGCCGTCACCGCGATCTGCGTAAACCATCCGATGATTGGAAGCTGTACGAGAGACCCTCCAATACTGGCTGCCATCAAAAGCATCGTTCGCGAAAATGTCAGGCCCGAGAGTTCGGGTGTGGAGACAAAGGCGTGCGCCGTTTCGAGGTAGGCAACGCCAATCATGCCCCACATCGCCAGGGACAGCAGCGTGACGAGCGCAAATTCGCGAACAGATGAGATCGCATTCAGACCATCTCGAAATCCATCGATCTTTGCCGCGATGCTTTCGCCTGCAGGCTTTGAAAGCATTCCTACTGTCTTTCGCGCGATCGCCGCGACGGTACCGCCTGCAAGTCTCACAGATCCCGCAAAGACGGCAATCGCCAAAGTAGCTCCCATGCTGATCAAACCAGTTTTGACGAAGACCTCATGATGCGGCAGATTCTTCGGTGTGAAAGCGAGGGCGGACGAAAAGACGATCGCTGCCGCTCCGAGGTCGAACATGCGTTCGATGGTGTAGACGGCTATCTGCGAACTCAAGGACAGTCCCGTGCGTCGCGCAACCAGGTACGGCCGTGTCAAATCGGCCAGTCGTCCGAACAACGCGACCGCCGTAAATCCAATGAACTGGGAACCAATTAAGGACGAAGCCGGTACCTTCTTTGTTGGCGATACAAAGACTGACCACCGTACAGCGCGCAACCAAAAGGTCGCGTAGATAAGGGCGATTCCGGCAATGATGGGGGCGACGCTCACATAACGCAATTGGTGCAGGAACATCCGCCAGTCGAAATGCACCCTGTCTCGAAACAAGAACACTACTACAACCAACGCAACAACAACGATCAACCACAAAACTGCGTTACGCTTCTTCATCGCACTCTTTCGTTTGTTTTCGCGCGGCTATTTTGTCTGCGCTACGAGAGCCTGTTGTTTTCGCCGGTTGAACTCACGGATCACGCGGGCAACGTACTCTCGTGTCTCGCGATACGGGGGGATGCCATGATATTTGTCTACTGCACCCGGGCCTGCGTTGTAGGCAGCCAGAGCCAGCGACAGATTATCGTGATAACGAGTCAGAAGCGCATCCAGATAGGCTGTGCCTCCAGCAATGTTCTGATTTGGATTGAAGGCATCGTTTACGCCCATGGCATTTGCGGTTTCAGGCATTAATTGCATCAGGCCCCTGGCACCCACACGCGAAACAGCTCTTACCTGCCCTCCACTTTCAGCGCGCAAGACACTGGCGAGCAGGTCCTCATCAATATTGTGAGCAGAGCCAGCCTGGGAGAGCATCTCGTGCATCTCGTCCTTCGTCAGCAGAGCAGTCGTCGTTACCGTGTGCAGCGGCACCACCGGTTGGATTGCCTGCTTAGGTGGATCGGCGACGGCATCGATGCGAATCACGGAGTCTGCCGCTACTTCGAGATAATTGGAATCCGCCGTGGACGATGAGTCGTTATCTGCCAGGTAAAGCCTGACTCTGTCGCCGATCACCTCTCGCCGGACGCAATCTAACTCGAATCCGTTCTTCAACGTCACGTGCTCCCTCGCATGCGCGAAAGGAGAAATCAACGCAAGCAACGCACACACGGCCAACATCGGACGGGATTGAGATGGTTTAGAACGCATAACCACCCTCAAGCCTACCATTCCACCGTTTGAGACAGACGCTGACAACGCTCCCACGAACGGGTGATCCCGGCCTTGACAGATCGCTTCTTTCTAATCTCTGGATCATAATTCCACAGCAGGGATTTGAGGGTGTATCTCAAAGTAACAATAGGAGTTAGGGTGGGTTGCGAAGTTTCAACTGCTGATAAGACGCAATCCCTTTCCAATGATACGAACAACGGCCGTCAGGCTGGATTCGAGCCCTCTCGACCTGGGCTATTTTTAACCGATGAGTGCCCGCCATGCGATAACCCACATCAACAGAGCAGATAAGTGGCACAAGCTGCTTGTCTTGAGCCTTATTTTGGGCGTGATTTTTCAACAGGCTGTTAGAACGTGGGCTCAGGGAAACGCGGCTAAGCCCGACCCGGACGTGATCGTATTCACCAATGGTGATCAGTTGACCGGAAAGCTCGAGCGCGCGAACGGAGACTCGTTTGTCTTCAAAAGCGACGTTGTCGGCGAAGTGACCGTCTCAGCGGACAAGATCAAGGAGCTTCATGCAGGAGGCAAGTTCGTAGTGTTGCGGAAGGACGAGAAGATTACTCGCTCGGCGAAGCATCCGGGAACGGTGAGTTACGGGGACAATGCTATTACCGTCTCGGACACTACTGCGGGCACTCCCGAAGTCGTTCCGGTCAAGAACCTGGCTTATCTCGTGGATGACGCAACCTACAGCCGTGAGGTCACGGGAAATCCGGGTATCTGGTACGGCTGGCACGGAGCAATCTCTGGTGGAATTTCCCTGGTCGATGGCACCCAGACCGGCCAGTCCTACACCGCCGCCGTCAATTTAGCCCGGCTGATTCCCGGCGTGGATTTTCTCCCTCCGCGAACACGATCCACGATCAACATTCTCGAGACCTACGGGAAGATCGATCAGCCTTTTGTCCCGACGAACCCGCCTATCCTTGCTTCGGTGACCAAGACGAGCATCTTCCACGCCGATGCCGAACACGACAAGTATTTCACCCCGATGTTCTATGGTCTGGTTGGCGCTTCGTTCGACCATAACTACTCCCAGGGCCTGAATTTTCAGCAGATCTATGGGATTGGTCTGGGCTGGACGATCGTCAAAACGCCCGTTCAGCAGTTCGATGTAAAGGCGGACGTGCACTACGAACGGCAGAACTTCCAACCGCCAACTCCGAACAACGACCTTGTCGGCTCCAGTTTCACTGAGGCATATCGCCGCAATTTACCCGCGAAGATTCTCTTCACCGAGAGCGGAACGTTTATTCCGGCATGGAACAACTTCCACGCCTACTCCGCCATCTTTACAGCCGGTTTGCAACTGCCAGCCTATCGCCGGTTCAGTCTGAACCTGAATTTGGTGGATAACTATCTCAACCAACCCGCATTCGGCTTTAAGAGCAACAGCTTGCAGTTCGTAACGGGCGTCTCCTACTCGCTGAAGTAGTTGACTAAAAAGAAGAGCGGCCCTGAAAAATCAAGACCGCTCTTCCTGAATGGGATTGATTACTTGATCTTGCCGAAGCGGTAGACGATTCCGGCGTTGAAGCCAAAGTTGTTCTGAATGGTGCCATCCGGGCCGTGGTTTACGTCCGCGGGAGGGCGACGGTAGAACGTTCCGAGGTAGGTTGGCGAGACACGAAACGCCAGGTTGGGATAGAAGTTGTAGTCGATGTTGACGCCGAGACTGAAGGCCGGCTTCGTTCTGGATTCCCAGACACCAAGAACTGCTGACGGAAGCGCTTTGGCGGCGCCATCGAATTTACCGAGCGCAACTCCGCCTTCGCCTGTGGCTGTAACGGCGATCTTTTCCTTCGCATACAAGCGGTAGGCTACGCCACCGAGGAACGGATACTCGGAGATCTGAGGATTGAACCCGAGGAACACGGGTTGACATCCGACGATGGTACAGGCGGTATTGCCGATTCTCGCATTGCCGTAGCCGCCGCGAATGTCGCCTACAATCCCCAGCTTCGGATTCAGGAAGTAGGTACCCGTCATAAAGAAGGTGACTTCGTTATTGCGCTGGGGAGCGCCGGACTCAAAGCGAAGATAGCCGCCGCCTCCTGCGACCTCAAAGCGGTGGCCGTAGGTCTCGGCGATAGTTCTTTCGACACGGGCTTTGCGGTTGGCGCTGGACTCGCGACGGGTACGATGCGTTGTCTGCTGCTGTTGCTGCTGCGCCTGAACGGCAATTGCTCCGCTGGCCATGAATCCTGCCAGCAACACTCCTGTGACACACTTCACGTTCAATCTGAAACCGAACATCAACGATTACTCCTGCACAAGCCTGGCTTTGCTATGGTGGAACTCGAGGGCTGCCGTCGCGATCGACGGGGCTATCCTCTTATTAGAACATCCGCCGCGCTTTATCGCGGCCAAACTCTCCATGGAGTGACTCGGAATGGCGAAAAAAGGCAGCAGTAGCGGCGGATTCGGCAAGATCTTTCTGGGTTTTCTGCTCGGCATCGCAGCCGTGGCAATCGGACTTTTTGCATATCTCAAGTTCGGACCGCTGCCGGTCGCAGTTGCCGACTCACCCCTTCCCTTCGAGAAGCGGATCGTGAAACTCCCGATGAACGCGCGGATCGAGCGCGAATCCAAGACCGCTCCCTTCGGGATCAGCGAAGATGTCTTTGAGTCCGGAGCGCATGTCTACCGTGCCCAGTGTGCGAGTTGCCACGGCACCCCCGGGCATGACGTCGCGTTTGCCAAACACATGTTTCCGGACGCTCCCCAGCTTTGGAAGGCGCACGGCACCCACGGCGTAGTTGGCGTCAGCGACGACGAAGCAGGCGAGACTTACTGGAAGGTGGCGAATGGAATTCGCCTCTCAGGCATGCCATCTTACTCGCATGTTTTAACCGACGCGCAGATGTGGCAGGTCAGCCTGTTGCTAAAAAACGCCGACAAGGAATTGCCCTTGCCAGTAACGCAGATCCTCAATTCGCCAACGCCGTAAATGCTGCGTCATTGCAGAATAGGAACACCTGCCAGATCGCCCGCAATTCGGGCCTTCCACTCAGCCGGGCCGGTGTTGTGGACACTGATGCCTTTGCTGTCGACGGCCACAGTGACGGGCATATCTTTCACTTCGAACTCGTAGATAGCCTCCATACCAAGATCGGCGAAGGCAAGCACCTTGCTGCTCTTGATGGCCTTCGAGACGAGGTACGCAGCTCCGCCAACTGCCATGAGATAAACAGCCTGATGGTCGCGGATGGCTTCGATGGCGGCGTCGCCGCGTTCGGCCTTGCCGACCATACCGTAAAGACCGGTCTCGGAGAGCATCTGGCGGGTGAACTTGTCCATCCTCGTAGCCGTTGTTGGACCCGCCGGGCCAACAGCTTCGTCGCGAACAGCATCAACCGGCCCGACATAGTAAATAAAGCGGCCTTTGAGATCAACGGGCAGTTTTTCACCCCGGTTGAGCATGTCGGTCATGCGCTTGTGCGCGGCGTCACGGCCAGTAAGAAGCTTGCCGGAGAGCAGAAGAACCTCGCCGGGCTGCCAGGAGCGGACCTCGTCGTGAGTGATGCCGTCGAGGTTGACGCGCTTCGCCTTCGAGACGTCATAGGTGAGGCTGGGCCACGCTTCGAGAGACGGTGGATCGAGCGCGACGGGACCGCTGCCATCGAGATGAACGTGTGCGTGGCGGGTAGCGGCACAGTTGGGAATCATCGCCACTGGAAGGTTCGCGGCATGCGTGGGGTAATCGAGAATCTTGATGTCGAGAACAGTAGTAAGGCCGCCGAGACCCTGCGCGCCGATGCCGAGCTTGTTGATCTTGTCATAAAGCTCAATGCGAAGCTCTTCGATCTTGTTCTTTGGGCCTCGGGCTTTGAGCTCCTGCATGTCGATGGGATCCATCAAAGATTCCTTGGCCATCACCATGGCCTTTTCGGCAGTACCGCCGATGCCGATGCCGAGCATGCCCGGGGGACACCAACCCGCGCCCATCGTGGGAACAGTCTTGAGAACCCAGTCAACGATGGAGTCCGACGGGTTGAGCATGGCGAATTTGGATTTGGCCTCAGAGCCGCCGCCCTTGGCTGCGACCGTGACGTCGACCTCGCCGCCGGGAACCATCTCGACGGAGACGACGGAGGGAGTGTTGTCGCCCGTGTTCTTGCGGGAGAAGGCAGGGTCGGCAAGGATGCTGGCGCGGAGTTTGTTATCCGGCAGGAGATAGGCGCGGCGGACGCCCTCATCGACCATCTGCTGCACGGTAATCAGCGGCTTGCCATCGTTGTCCCAGCGCGTCTCCATGCCGACCTTGACGAAGGCAGTGACGATGCCGGTGTCCTGGCAGACGGGACGGTGGCCTTCGGCGCACATGCGCGAGTTGATGAGAATCTGGGCCATGGCGTCCTTGGCCGCAGGAGACTCTTCGAGCTCGTAGGCTCGGGTGAGGTTGGTGATGAAGTCCTCGGGGTGGTAGTAGCTGATGTACTGAAGGGCGTCCGCGACGGACTGGATGAAGTCGGATTGCTTGATGGTGGCCATCGTTAAGAGTCTATAGTTTTCTACAACTCACTGCGAATGGGGATTATTCGACATGGCTGTAAGAACGTACGTCTTTGGCGCTGGGGCTTCCATTCATGCCGGTTATCCGTTAGCAAGGAAGATGGGAGAATCTTTTTTGGATTCGGTCTAAGGAGAATGACTCTCAGCTACGAACTTATGAAAAATATTTCGCTGGAAAAGATTTTGAGCAGACTCTGAATGAGATGGGAAAAAATCTCTCTAAACAGAATTTGTCGCCTGCCGAAATCGAAGGCAAAGTGGCATTCGCCTACTTTAGAGATCGAATAAGCGACTGGTTCGAAACCATCGGTACAAATAAAGCTGACGCTTATTCAACGTTCGCCAGCGCTATAGCGAAGCCCGGGGATTGGTTTGTCTCTTTTAACTATGACATCTGCCTAGAGAAGACACTCCAGCAAGAAGGTATTTGGAGTCTAAAGGATGGGTATGGATTTTCAATTCCAGGTTTTCACAAAAGCTCCGAGACCACTCTGATAAAGGTTCATGGAAGCGTGAACTGGACAATGCCACTACGAAGTGGCAATCCAGACCGCCCTGTTATTACTAGCGAGCATTGCCGCATGCTTGGCTACGCGAATCATAGCGATGAGAGTATTCAAGAACCATTCTTTGGAGCTGGACCACTTCTAGCTGTCCCCACGTCGGGCAAAAAATTTTACATATCAACCAGCTTCGGCCCTCGATTCGAAGATTTCTGGGATCACCTTTGGAGCCTCACTCGTGAACGCCTACTCGAAAGTGATGAGGTCATCATTTGCGGCTATAGCCTACCTCTTGCTGACAGGCTCGCACGCGAAATCATTTTTTCTTCCATAGATAAAAACGCGAAAATCGAAATTGTCTGCGGCTCAAGCGGCCTAACAATTGCACAGGAGTTTCAGGAGAGTGGCTTCACGCAAGTCACAGTAGCTCAGGCAGGACATTTCGAGGAGTGGGTAGCATCGAACTGGAGTGGCGAGAGAAAACATGCATAAAGCGCGATCTGAGACCGAACTCGCTTGGTGCAATTGAAGCACCTACGGACACCTTTTATGAAGCGTGGGCGGTGGGAAATTTTCGATCAGCGCAAATAAAGACTAGTCATTATTAGTGGTCTTCTCGAGCGTCGTCGGAGGCTGATCGGATGTTGAGGCGCTTGCGGATGCTCTTTACGTCGACGTTGGTGGGAACGCTCACCTTGTAGCCGGCAGTCTGGCTAGCGAGGAAGGCTTCTACCTCGTCGAGTCCGTTCATCAAGTCATTGAAGATTGGGGTCATCTGTACCTCGATACTATAATCTCTGCGTTATGTCGCAACTGCAACTGCTTCTGCTCGCGCACACTGGCTACTCTCGCTGGGCCACCAACCAGATTCTCGGTGCATGTGCTCCCATGCCACCAAACCAGCTTGATCGTGACCTCGGAGCTTCGCACACCAGCATTCTCCGCACCCTCCGGCACATCCACGATGGTGAGCGTGTCTGGCTTCGCCGCTTGATGGACCTGGACGGTGAGCGCCTGCCAGCTGGCCCGCCTCCGGAACATGACTTTGAATTCCTTGCGGAGTCGTGGACTGAACTCTCAAACGGTTACCGGCAGTGGCTCGAATCCGCATCCGATTCCGACCTCACCGGGACAGTCTTGACGATATTGCCTGACAATGGCGAGTTTCGTGTTCCTCGCTGGCAGATCGTTCTCCACGCCATCAATCACACGACGTATCATCGCGGCCAGATCGTCACGATGCTCCGTGCCCTCGGAGTACAACCGCCAAATACCGATCTAACCTGCTATCACGCCAGCCAGGGATGAACTTCGGCGATTACATTCGTCCTATAACTTTGGAGATAATTCAGTGCCGAACACCAGAACTGAAACCGACTCGTTAGGTGTTATTGAAGTTCCTGCCGATGCTCTCTACGGTGCGCAGACTTCGCGGGCTGTTGGGAACTTTCCGATCAGTGGGATGAAGGCTAATCCGTTTCTGATTCGGGCGCTGGCTATGGTGAAGCTGGCGGCAGCGGAAGCAAATCGTGAGCTGGGGCTGATCTCGAAGGAGCAGGGCAATGCGATTGTGAAGGCGGCTGAGGAGGCGCTCGGCGGCCAGCACCATGAGCACTTCGTGGTGGATGTGTTTCAGGCGGGCGCGGGGGTGAGCCTGCACATGAATACGAATGAGGTGCTGGCGAACCGGGCGAACCAGATTCTGGGGGAAGAACTCGGGAGCTATAAGAAGGTGCATCCGAACGACCATGTGAACTACGGGCAGTCGACCAACGATGTATTTCCGACGGCGATGCGGCTGAGTGCGCTGCTGGCGCTGGAGGAGCTCTATCCGGTGCTGGAGGGGCTGGCGGGAAGCTTCGCTGCGAAAGCAGAGGAGTTTCGCGATGTGCTGAAAGCCGGGCGCACGCATATGCAGGACGCCGTGCCGATTACTCTCGGGCAGGAGTTCGCGGCGTATGCGGTTGCCGTGCGGGAGTGCGAGGCTGCGATACGGCGCGGATCGGTGGGGTTGCGGGCGCTGGGACTGGGTGGATCGGCGGTGGGTACGGGGCTGAATACGCATCCGGCTTACCGTGAGAAGGCTGTGCTGCGGCTTGCGAAGATTTCGGGGGTGGAGGTGCATTCCGCGTACGACCTGCGGTGGGCGATGCAGTCGTGCGCCCCGATGGCGGAGGTTTCGGGTGCGCTGCGAGGGTTGGCGCTCGAGATGATCAGGATTTCCAACGACTTACGGCTGCTGTCTTCAGGACCGAATACGGGGTTCAACGAGATTCATCTGCCCAGTCTGCAGCCGGGGTCGAGCATCATGCCGGGGAAGGTGAATCCCGTGCTCGCGGAGCTGACGGCGATGGTGGGATTTCAGGTCGTCGGGAACGATGCGGCAGTGGCGATGGCGGTACAGGCGGGGCAGCTGGAGCTGAATGTGATGATGCCGGCGATGGCGCACAATGTCCTGCAGTCGATCACGATTCTGACAAACACGCTGCGGGAACTGGATGTTCACTGCGTTCAGGGAATCACGGTAAATCGCGAGCGTGCTGCGTTTTATGCGGAAAGTACGATTGCTCTCGCGACAGCGCTGAATCCTTATATCGGCTATCGGAAGGCAGCAGAACTGGTGAAGGAGTCAGTGGCGACGGGCCGGTCGATTGTGGAACTGGCGCGAGAGAAGAAGCTGCTGAGCGAGGACCAGATCGCGGAGATTCTCGATCCTAAAAATATGACCGAACCGCGCGAGAAGCTTTAGCGAGTCATGATGCGTCATCCCGAGCGTCTGCACTCAATTGTCGTCATCCTGACCCTGAGTTTGCGAAGGGGAAGGATCCCCGCATTTGCTTTTTTGTCGTTTCACCCTTCGGTGCCCAAAAAAAATCCCAAAACAGAGGAAAATTTTCAGAGCCCGGAAGAGTGCACTTAACAGCCAGCTAAGAACCACGAATTTGCACTTATCACCACGCTAAGAACCACGTTTTTACCCTGTGGAAAACGCACAATTCCCTGCAAAAATGCCGCTCCCACCACGCCATAAAAAATCTCGGGGAAACCAGGCTCAGGAGATGTGGGAGGGGCGTTCGGCTGCGGCGGCGGATTTGGGCTTGCGGCTGAGGACGAAGCTGCGGCGCTTGCGGCGTTTGTCGGAGGCGTGGTCGATCTTCTTCCAGAAGGCGATGAAGTAGTCGGTCGCCGAGATGATGGAGACGATGGTCATCCAATAGATCGCCGTAACAGCAATGAAATGAACGCCGATGATGAAGCCTCCGTGGAAGCCGGGGAACCATAGCCAGTAGTCCCAGCGGTGGGCAAGGATTGCAGCGACGACGGAGACGATCTGAATGACGGTTTTGAGCTTGCCGATCTCGCTGGCCTCGATGGTGAAGCCTTCGGCGGCAGCGATGGAGCGCAGGCCGGAGACAAGGAATTCGCGGCCAATGACGAGGACGGCGATCCAGGGCTTTACGATGCTGGGCGTGTAGGCGACGAGGATGATGTAGGCGGCGGTGACCATCAGCTTGTCGGCGAGTGGGTCGAGAAGCATGCCCAGAGTCGTGATCTGATGGCGGCGGCGGGCGAGGTAGCCGTCGAGGCCGTCGGTGATGCTGGCGAGGATGAAGACGAGGGAGGCGACGATCTCCTGATCGCCGTAGTGGCCGGGACCCTGCCAGGGGAAGACGGGTGAGAGGATCCAGATGAGCAGGGGAACGCAGGCGATACGGCTCATCGTGATGGAGTTAGGCAGGTTCATGGACCGGTTTTTTCGCGGCGCCGAAGGGCGTGGTTGGGCGCGGTGCCGACACTAGCATTCTGCCATAGTGAGACGGGTGTGGTTGTAAAAGGAGTGGGTGCGGTTCCGGATATCGGTATTTCAGTTTTGTAATTCCTATTGCAGGAATTCGGGTAACGATGTGGGTACTTCGGGGAGGAGTGTGACTCATTCGGGGAATGCCTGTTTTTTCAGTGGAAATTTAGCGTTGAGATAGCGCGTTTTTCGGGCCTGAATTCCTCTTAGCAGGACTCTTGTTTTGTTGCTTTTTCTCGCTTTTGCCAGGAACGCCGATAGAGAAAGGGAGGACCATCCGGGCCTTCCGAGGGCGTTCACCAATGCCGATACAGAGCTTTATTTCGAAGTTGGTTAGCCTCATTACGCTGAGCCTGATGGCGATGGGTGCTGCGGCACAGCCGTTCAATCAGCCTCGGGTGGTTGCGACGGGAAGCTGGCCGGTGGGAGTTGTAGCGGCAGACCTGAACGGGGACGGCAAGGCCGATCTTATTTACACGGATTTCGGGGCGACTGCGACGGCTTCGAAGACGCATGTTCTGTTGAGTAATGGCGACGGCACGTTTCGCGCGGGACAGACGATTGCCACGGCGGGAGCGGCGATTGCAGCAGTGGATTTTGAACATGACGGGAAGGTTGATCTGGCGTGGGTATCTGCTGCGCCGGGCAAGGGGATGGTGTTTCTCGCGAAGGGAAACGGCGATGGGACGTTTGCCGCGACGCAACAGCTGGGGACGTTTGCGATTGTGGGAACGAATGTTCCCGTCTTTCAGTATGTGATGGGCGCTCGACTGAATGATTCGGGGTACATGGACCTGCTGGTGGAGGATGTGGCGAATACCACGCTGACTATGCTGACGACGGATGGCGCGACGCTGGTGAGGATTGCGGCGACGAAGCTGGCTAACGGCACGGGGCCAATGGTTGCGGCGGATTTGAACGCAGACGGACATACGGACCTGGTGATTCAGTCGACTTCGGGCGGGGTGGCCGAAGTGTTTTTAGGGTCGCCGGATGGGTCGGTGACGTCGGCGGGAGTTTATACGGGGTCAAGTGCGGTGCAGAGCATGCTGTTGCACGATGTGGACGGCGATGGGCGATTGGATCTGGTGGTTGAGGGTGTGGCTGGGCAGATTGAATTTCTGCATGGGAATGCCGATGGGAGTTTTACCGGTGCTCCGAAGGGTGGGAGCAGCGGCGTGAGTGCCAGGATGGGATCGGGCGGGCATCTTGTTGCGGCGATGGATGTGGGGGATGAACATCGTTTTTATACGGCGACGCCAGCGGGGCTGAGTGTTCTGAGCGAGCAGAGTGATTTGACCTTGAGTTTGCTGGGGATTTATAACGCCGGGCCTGGACGGACGTGTTTTGCGGTTGGAGATTTCAATGGCGATGGTGTGATGGATGTTGCAGTGGACTCGCCGGAGGGTGTGGCGATCTTGTTGGGGAGTGCGGATAGAGGGTTGTCCGGGTCGCGGGCGTTTGCCGCGGGCAAGCCTGCTTTGAACGGGGCTCTGGGACAGTTCAGCGGATCGGGAAATCTGGATGAGGTAGTGAATGTGGGACCAGCGCAGGCTCTGATGCTGCATGGAAAAGGGGATGGGAGCTTTGCCGATCTGGTAACGCCTACGGCGCTGTTTGCTGGTGCGACGTCGCAGGCGATTCTGGTGAGAAATTTGCCGGGAGCGCTGCAGGTGGCGGGAATGGTGCAGTTGGCAGTGGTGACGGCGGATCTTGATGGGGATGGGTATGGAGATGTGATCGTCGCGTATGACAATGCGACGGCGGATCACGCACATCCTTCGGCTGCGACGGCGAATGCGATCTACATCTGGTATGGGAAGAGCGACAGGACGTATGCGGCTCCTGTGGTGATGGCGCCTTCGCGGAATTTTTATGAACTGGCCGTTGTCGACGTGAACGGAGATGGGCGGCCCGACCTGGTAATGAGCGATGGATACGTTGTCAGCTTGCAGTACAACCTCGGCCGGCGGGCGTTTGGCGCTGAGGAGCATTTTCTGGCGGGGATGGGGATCAATTCGATTTCTGCCGGGGATTTGAATAAGGATGGATTTACGGATCTCGTGATTGCGAATGGCGGCGCGGTGCTGGCGAATCCGGTGGCGAGCCAGCAGACGGCGATGCCTGCTGAGGTCAATACGGGTGGAGTGACGGTGTTGTTGAGTGGCGGCGTGTTGCCTGTTTCGACGACGACGGTGCTGACGATTGCACCGCCGTTGACGATTTCCTTTGGGCAGCCGCTGAATGGGAGTGCCAAGGTCACGCCGAGCGATGGATCGACGCTGAGCGGCACAATTAATTTTTTAGATGGGACGACTAATATCTGCACGATTCCGGCGATTGGCGCGGCGAGTTGTCCGGCAAGTACCGGGATGGGATTTGCTGTGGGGACGCATGTGCTGACGGCGAGTTACTCGGGGGACTTGACTCATCTGCCGTCAGCTTCGGCACCTGTAACTGTGGTCGTCGCAGCGGTGGCGACGAAGGTGCAGACGGCGACGATGCTGACTTCGAGTACGAATCCTGTAACGAGTGGGCAGAACGTTACTTTTACGGCGAATGTGATTGCTTCGGGTTCGGCGATTGCGCCATCAGGTACGGTTACTTTTCTTGATGGGAGCGTGGTGCTCGGAATGGAGTCGCTGGTTGGCTCTGGGGTGGCTAGTTTCAGTACGGCTTCGCTGAGTGTGGGGAGTCATACGATTACGGCTAGCTATGCAGGAGATGCGAATTCGGCTGCGAGTGCTTCGGCGGTTTTGACGGAGACGGTGAACGGGGCGGCAGTGGTGGGAGACGGGTTCAGCGTCTCGGTGCCGGAGGCGGCGAAGGTACTTGTAGGAGGGACGACGGAGTTGCAGGTGACTGTGGCTTCGCAGACGGGATTTGTGCAGCCGGTGCAGTTGTCTTGTTCGGATTTGCCTTCGGAGGCGGCTTGCACATTTGAGGCGAAGACGATTCCTGCGGGCGGTGGCGCAACGAGGATGAACTTCAGCACAATGGGGCCGCGAGCCTGCGCGGTTGCGGATGCTGAGTCGCAGAGTGCGGGGGTACCGTTTGCGGGGAGTGTGGTTGCAGCTCTGGTGGTAATGTTTTTGCCGGGGAGGCGGCGGCGGATTCGAGGTGTGCTGGTGGCTTTGCTTGCGCTTGGCGGAATGATTACGCTGAGCGGGTGTGGGGCCTGTACCGATCTTGGGACCAAGCCGGGGGTTTATACGATTCGGGTGTTGGCGGTTTCACAGGGTGCTGTCGTGACTTCGAAGGTGGAGATTACGGTGGCGGTGAAGTAGGTCTATGGGATCGTCACTGTGATCTCGTTTGACGGAACGCTTTCGACACCGCTGAGGTCGACTGACTTTGCCACGTAACTGTAGGTATTGCCGCTGGTGACAGTGTTATCCACATACGTCAATACCAGGTCGGGCGATGAGTTTATCAGAACGAGAGAGCCGGAACCGGTAGCCCGGTAAATGTTGTATCCAGCGACCGGATCGGGCGAACTGACCGGTGCATTCCAGCTTAGATCGACCTCGTGTGCGACGGGTGTCGCGCCCGTTCCGCTGAGTGCAACCAGTGCAGGGCTTCCAGTGGTCGAGTTGCTGCTGATTGTAAGCTGACCGGTAAAGGCTGCGGCAGTTGTTGGCTCGAATTGCACCTGGAACGTCAGGGACTGCGAAGGATTCAGCACTACTGGGAAGCTCTGAACGGTTGTGAAGACAGCTCCGGTAAGCGTCGCAGAGTTGATCGTCACCGGTGAGGTTCCGGTCGATGTGAGAGTCAGAGGCTGCGTGGCTGCGGTGTTCACATTGACACTGCCGAAGTTCAAGCTGGCAGCGCTCACCGTCAACTGAGGGCTCGTCTGAGGACCCGATACTGCTGTTCCAGTGCCGCTCAGGGTCACTGCCGCAGTGCTTTCGGTCGTTGAGTCGCTATTGATCGTGAGCTGTCCGGCAAGAACACCGGTCGTTGTTGGCAGAAACTGCACCTGCAATGTGAGCGACTGCGACGGGTTCAACACTACGGGAAATGTCTGAACGATTGTGAAGCCGAGTCCATTGATTGTTACGGAGCTGATCGTTACAGGCGAAGTTCCTGTGGATGTCAGAGTCAGAAACTGCGTGGAGGGTGTGTTCACCGTGACGCTACCAAAGGCAAGGCTGGGGGCGTTTACCGTTAACTGGGGAGAACTCTGAGGCGATTGTGAAGTCCCACTGAGGGAAACACTAACTCCCTTTCCGCAGCCCGACACTACCATCGCCACGCAGGACGCGAGAGCGAAGAGGAGTGCTTTTCCGTATCTGTTAATGCGGAGACTCTCCATTCCCGCAGAGGGGGGAAGCCCGCTTCGTTCTGAAGATCCGCCTACAAAACGTTCATTGACCGCTGGAACGATCCGAGCCGAAGACCAAGACCAGGCGCAAGTGTCTGACACGAACCTCACCTCTTTGAACTTGCAACACGCATCGATCGGAAGAAGAGAAAAGCGGCCATGCAATTGACATGGAAATCACAGGGCTGGACGCGCGCGACGCGCGGCGACAGATTTCTAACCTGTTAAGGTTGGCATTTTCCAAAAGGATCGCACAATAACACCAACCGGTCATCCGCCGAAGCCGCTAGTTGCGTATCTCCTTTGGTTCCTTCAAGCCTGGAAGCGTTTGCCCAATCACAATGAGGCAGCCCCAGAAGGACTGCCTCATTTCGATCTCTGCCGCGAATGTTTGTTCAGGCGTAGATGCCGCGTTGTTTGGTGGTGTAGGCCACGCGGTCGATGGCGAGCATATAGGCTGCGATGCGGTTGTTGACATTGTGGTTTCCGGCGTAGGTGACGACGTCGCGGAAGCTTTCGGTCATGATGTTGTCGAGACGCTGGTTGACTTCGGCTTCAGTCCAGAAGTATCCCATGCGGTCCTGCACCCACTCGAAGTAGCTGGTGGTGACGCCGCCGGCGTTGGCGAGGATGTCGGGGATGATGAAGACGCGCTTGTCGCCGAGGATCTCGTCGGCGATGGTGGTGGTGGGGCCGTTGGCGCCTTCGCAGAGGATACGGCAGCGGATGCGTTCAGCGTTCTGGCTGGTGATGACGTTTTCGGTTGCCGCGGGGATGAGGATATCGCACTTGTAGGTGAGGAGCTCGTGTTTGTCGGCGGCCTCGGCCTCTCGGAAGCCGTTGATGGTGCCGGCCTCGGCGCGGTGTTTGATGAGCGCGGGGATGTCGATGCCGTTGGTGTTGTAGAGGCCGCCGTCGTATTCGGCGATGCCGATGATGGTGTAGCCCTTTTCGTGGAGGAGCTTGGCGGAGTTGGAGCCGACGTTGCCGAAGCCCTGGATGATGACGCGGGTGCCGTCGATGGACATGCCGAGATGCTTGATGGCTTCGTCACACACCACGGAGACGCCGCGGCCGGTGGCTTCTTTGCGTCCGCGCGACCCGCCGAGGTTGATAGGTTTGCCGGTGACAACAGCGTTGACAGTCTGGCGCATGTGCATGGAGTAGGTATCCATGATCCATGCCATGGTCTGCTCGTCGGTGCCCATGTCGGGGGCGGGGACGTCCTTTTCGGGGCCGATGAATTCGATGAGTTCGGCGGTGTAGCGGCGCGTCATGCGTTCGAGCTCGCCCTGGGACATTTTTTTCGGGTTGCAGATGATGCCGCCCTTGGCTCCGCCGAAGGGGATGTTGACGACTGCGCACTTCCAGGTCATCCAGGAGGCGAGGGCGCGGACTTCGTCGAGGGAGACGTCCGGGCCGTAACGGATGCCTCCTTTGGCGGGGCCTCGGGCGATGGAGTGCTGGACGCGGTAGCCGGTGAAGACTTCGATGGAGCCGTCATCCATGCCGACGGGGATGTGAACGATGAGTTCGCGGGAGGGGTAACGGAGGACCTTCCAGATGCCTTGATCGAGATTGAGTTTTGAGGCGGCAAAGTCGAATCGAGCGGCCTGGGCTTCCCAGGGGTTTGTCTCCTGCTCGAGAGTAAGAGTCTGCATTTTGTGTTCCCTTTTTTCTAGCGCTGGTATCAGCGATTCTCCGGCCATCGTTTGCCTCCACTACTGGAAGCAAGGATACGCTTGAGCCAGACCGGTCTGTGGCCAAACTCGAGGAGTATAGGCTGGCGGACAGATGATGTGCAATCGAACGAACGGGGTAGGTTAACCCCGTTTTCTGACCGGCGGGTCAATGACCGGTAAGGGGTGAAGATGTTCTATTCGAGGGGTTTATGATGGATAGTGCCATGCCTTTAAATCGAGCTCAATTCCCTTCCCTCGGCGCGTGATTTTTTGAAGTTAAGCCGGAAACATTCGCTGGTGCCGGTCTATCGGACAGTTACGGCGGATTTGGAGACACCGGTGTCGGCTTTTTTGCGGATTGCGGCAGAAGAGCCTGAGGCTTTTCTGCTGGAATCGGTGGAGGGCGGCGAGCATGTGGGGCGGTACACGTTCATTGGAGTGCAGCCGTACAAGAAGATGGTGGCACGGGGGACACAGATTACGGTTCGTGAGGGGCGGCGCGAGTTTGAGTTTGATGGGGATATCTTTGAGGAGCTGAAGAAAGCTTTGGGTGGGCATACGCCTGCGCGATTGCCGGGGCTGCCTCCGTTTACTGCCGGAGCTGTAGGCTTCTTTGCCTATGACGTAGTGCGGCAGATTGAGAGACTGCCTTCGCTGGCTAAGGATGAGCTGGGTGTGCCGGATGCCTGTCTGATGTTTTTCGATCAGGTGCTGGCGTTTGACCATGTGAAGAAGGAGATTCACCTGATTGTGACGGCGGATATGGCTCGGGAAAAACGCGAAGGTGCGTATGAGCGATCGGTGCGGCGGCTGAATAAGTTGGAGAAGCGGTTGGCTGGGGCGCTGCCCGTGCGCCTGAAGAAGAAGGAGTTGGGGAAGCTGAAGGTTATGTCGCGGACTTCGAAGGCCGGTTTTTTGAAGGCGGTCGAGAAAACGAAGGAATACATCGCTTCGGGGGATATCTTTCAGTGCGTGGTGTCGCAGCGGTTCGATTGTGTGCCGGGAGTGGATGCGTTTGAGATTTATCGGGCGCTGCGGATTGTGAACCCTTCGCCTTATATGTATTTTTTGCGGTTTGGGCTGGAGGGGGAGAATACCAAAAAACAGAAGCAGGTCCTCCGCTCCGCGAAGGATGACAACAAAAAAAAGAGAGCTTCGGTTGGCCATATTGTGGGGTCTTCGCCTGAGTTGCTGGTGCGGGTGCATGGGAGGGATGTGGAGTATCGGCCGATTGCCGGGACTCGGCCGCGGAGTGCGGATGAGGCGGAGGATCGGGCTCTCGCGGACGATATGCGCAGCGATGAAAAGGAGGTCGCCGAGCATGTGATGCTGGTTGACCTGGGGCGGAATGATGTGGGGCGGGTGAGTGAGTTTGGGTCGGTGAAGGTGAAAGAGCTGATGGTGGTGGAGCGGTATAGCCATGTGATGCACATGGTGAGCTCGCTTGAAGGGAAGCTGCGCACGGGGTTGAATGCGATCGATGCGTTTCGGGCTTGTTTTCCAGCGGGGACGCTGAGTGGGGCTCCAAAGATTCGGGCGATGGAGATTATTGAGGAGTTGGAGCCGGCTCGGCGTGGGGTTTATGGGGGGAGTGTGCTGTATGCGGACTTCAGCGGGAATCTGGATTCGTGTATCGCGATTCGGACGCTTTATATGAATGGCGAGCAAGGTCACTTTCAGTCGGGGGCGGGGATTGTGGCGGATTCGGTGCCGGAGAAGGAGTTCGAAGAGTCGGTGAATAAGGCCAGGGCGGTGGTTCGAGCGATTGAGCGGGCGAGGGGAGTTTAGAGTCGCGAGCGAGTTCATATCAGTTCGCGCAACTAGCAGGGTTTGTAGTCGAAGTTGCCGGTAGCCCCGGCATCGGTTATCGGCAAGTTCAATCCCTCGAAGGGTAATTAACGATCTACGTCCGTCTGAGAAGGTCGTCACCTGATGAAGAGCGGTGGTTTGCGTCTTATCGCCTGTGGGTGGGCGTAGAATTTAATTGCTATGGTCTTTGTTCTGGATAACTACGATTCGTTTACTTACAACCTGGTGCAGTACATGGGGGAACTGGGTGCGGAGATGGTGGTTCGGCGTAATGATGAGCTGACGCCAGCCGAGGTGGAGGCTTTGCGGCCTGAGAGGATTGTGATCTCGCCGGGGCCTTGTACGCCGCAAGATGCCGGGATTTCGATTGAGTTGATCAAGCATTTTGCGACGGCAAAGCGGCGGGTGCCGATTCTGGGGGTTTGCCTGGGGCATCAGGCGATTGGGGCTGCGTTTGGCGGGAATGTGGTGCGGGCTCCGAAGCTGATGCATGGCAAGACAAGTCAGGTCGATCATGATGGGAAGACGATCTTTGCGGGGATTCCTTCCGGGATGACTTGCACGCGGTACCACTCGCTGATTGTGTCGGAGAAGGGGCTGCCGGAGGAGCTGGAGGTTTCGGCTCGGACGGCGGATGGCGAGACAATTATGGCGCTGCGGCATCGCGAGCTGCCGATTGAGGGTGTGCAGTTTCATCCGGAGAGCGTGCTGACGAAGGATGGGAAGAAGTTGATTGAGAATTTTTTGAAGATGTAGGTTGTCGTAGAAAACTTTCACGCACGGGAGTAGAGAAGCGGGTTTCTCCACTCCCCCTCGACTCCGCTCGGGGTTCGGTCGAAATGACGACCACCTTAGGACTTGACAAAAACCACCCTGCAAAATACGTGGGAGAGCCAGACCTACAAGAAAAACCCGCAACCGAAGTCCAGACCTAAAGTATTTGTTTCGAATACTTTGACACATTAAGTCGGGGGAGGGGTACTATTCAGCTCCCTCCGTTTTCACCGCAGGCGGGCTGGACTAGGCGGGGCGTTTGCAGTCGACGCCTAGGCAGTCTTTCCAGCGATAGTCGAATTCGACTTCCTGGAAGCGGGGGTCCTGGGAGTCGCCGATCTGGGCTCGGCGGATGTCGGTGAAGCCGGCTTCGGCGAGTTGTTCGGCCATGCCTTTGTAATCCCACATCCAGAAGTGACGGGCGCGGCCGAAGACTGCGGCGGGAATGGCTTTGAGTCCGCGGGGTGTAGTGGTTTCGCCTAGCCAGCTCTCCTGCATGAAGCGTGAGCAGGCTGCGGGAGTGGAGTCGCTGGTGTAGAGGCCGATGAGCTGCTCGAGGTCAGGGAGCACAAAGCGAAAGGTGCCGCCGGGACGCAGATAGGTAAAGACGTTGCGGAGCGTGGTGCGGAACTCGTCGAGAGAGAGATGCTCGAGGACGTGGGAGCAGTAGACGGCGTCGGCCGATTGTGGGGCGATGGGAAGGCCTTTGATGACGTCGCCGTAACGGATGTTTTTGGGGTAAGGCGGAAAGCCGCGCTTTACGAGGAGAGGAGTGAGGAATGGAAGGCGGCTTTGCAGCCAGAAGGCGGGACCGGCATCGAAGTTGAGCCAGGATTCAGGTGCGCACATGCCACAGCCAAACTGCACGTACGTCTGATCCATAGGCCGTATTATTACATAGGGTGGAAGTCGGCTCTGCGGCTCGATTCGAGTTGGCTGAGCTGTGTTGGTGAGCTTTGCGTGATCGCTTGATGCGTTTGAGGGCTAGATGAGGTTTTTGCGAATCGGTATGTTCGGGCTCTCGATTTTTGTGGCTGCCATGCAGGCGGGGCAGGCGCAGCAGCAGGCGATTGGATCGGTTGGAGTGCAAGATGCGACGGTTGCAGGTGCGCTGGAGGTGAGCGGCGGCCGGGCGTTGCTGGTGGGAAATTCTACGGTGACGGCACGGGATAAGACGGCTGAGGTTGAGTTGAAGCGCGGTGGAATGTTACGGGTGTGTGCGACGACAGGATTGCATGTGACCGCGGGCGCGACGGCGGATAATACAGGGCCTTTAGTTCCCCTGATGCTGGCGATCGATCGTGGCGCGATTGAAGTGCAGATGCCGGCGACTACTCGTGATGTGGTGACGACTCCGGACCTGCGGTTTACTATTCGTGGCGATGGGTCGCTGGATTTACAGCTTCGTGTGACGCGGAATGGCGATACGTGCGTGGAGAATCGAGGCGCGAAGGCTCCGGTGCTGAATGTTGCGGATCAGTTTGGCGAGGCAACGTATGAGTTGAAGGCGGGGCAGCATGTGCTGTTCGAACATGGGAGCCTGAAAGAGGTTGTGGATCATGAGAGCTCGGCTTGCGGGTGTCCGCCGGAGCCGACGATGTCGGTGGCGGACGCTTTGGTGAATGCAAATGGGGCCGGGGCAAAGACTGCGGCGGAGCAGCATCCGTTCCCGGCTGCAGTGAGTGCGGGACTCGCGCCGACGGCGGTGCCGCAGAGTTCTGCGGGAAATGTGCATACGCAGGTGACGGCGGCACTGAACTCCGGCGAGGGTGGGGATACTTTAGCTGCGACGAAGGCTTCTGCCGATGCGACTCCGGAAGCGGCGAAGAGCTCTGCGGCGGCGCAGACTCCGGTTGCTCCTGCGAAGCCTTCGAACAATCCTTTTCGAGCGGTTGGTCGGTTTTTCAAGCGCATTTTTAGTGGCGGGTGAAGGGTTTACGAGTTGCCGCCGAATGAGCGGAACGGCTGTCTCGTGAGCTACAATAGAAGGGTTGCGAGCCGAATACAGGATGCCTGTGCGCTCGCGAACAAATTCTCAAAGACAGCTGAATTCAGCACAGATTAGGGGTTTTTATGTCGATTCCCGCAACGCAGATGCGCCCGGGCATGATTATCAAGTACAAGGACGACCTTCACCTGGTGTTTTCGGTGGAGCACCGTACGCCGGGCAATCTTCGCGCGTTTATTCAGGCGAAGCTTCGCAATGTACGTACCGGCGCAATGTTTATTGAGCGCTTCCGTTCGCCCGACCCGATTGAACGGGTTTACGTCGATGAGGTGAAGATGGAGTTCCTGTACAACGACGGGGACGAGTACTACTTCATGGACGAGAAGTTTGAGCAGACGATGCTGAAGCGGGATACGCTGGGCGACGCGGTGGAGTATCTGATGCCGAATCTGTCGATCAGCGTGAGTTTTCATGACGGCAAGGCCGTTGGTATCGAGTTGCCGAACGTGGTGGAGATGACCGTGGTGGAGACGGAGCCGGGGATCAAGTCGGCGACTGCTTCTTCGGTGACGAAGCCTGCGAAACTTGAGACCGGGCTTGTGGTGCAGGTACCTCCGTTTATCAATGAAGGCGAGAAGATTCGCGTGGATACGGCTGAAGGCGCTTATATGAGCCGCGCGTAAGTCTGATTGAAACGAGAGGCAGAGTCGAATTGGCTCTGCCTCTTTTGTTTGTTCGAGTGTTGCGTGGGTTTGGTTGGCTCTGCGAGACTGGAGTTTCCATGGTTTGCCATTACCTCGTAAAAGGCCGGGTGCAGGGCGTTGGGTTTCGCTGGTTTGTGCAGCGAGAGGCGGCGGAGATCGGTCTGCGCGGGTGGGTTCGGAATACCGAGGATGGGCATGTAGAGGTTGTTGCGGCCGGAAGCGCTGAGGATCTGGCGGAGCTGAAGGCTGTGTTGCGAAAGGGTTCGCGCGGAAGTCGCGTGGATGTTGTGATGGAAGATGAGCTGGCCGAGAGCGAAGGCGCGAAGCTTGGGCCATTTGAGATTGAAGGAGCCTGGTAAGAACTGATGACACTGCCGATTAATTGTGAGCCTTTGAAGACGCTGATCCGTACTGTTCCGGACTTTCCGAAGCCGGGAATTTTGTTTTATGACATTACGACGGTGCTGAAGGATAAGGCGGGATTTGCGACGCTGATCGATGCGTTTGCGCAGTACTACATCGGCAAGGAGATTGACCTGGTGCTTGGGATCGAGGCGCGCGGGTTTATCTTCGGGCCGGCGTTGGCGTACAGGCTGAATGCTGGTTTTGTGCCTGTGCGGAAGCCGAAGAAACTGCCCGCGAAGGTGGCTCGGGTGAACTACGACCTGGAGTATGGGACGGATTCGCTGGAGATTCACATGGATGCGATCGAGCCGGGGCAACGGGTGGTCATCGTCGACGATCTGTTAGCTACGGGTGGGACGATGGAAGCGACGGTGCGGCTCGTACGACAGCTTGGTGGAGAGATTGCCGGGCTGGGGTTTGCGATTGAGCTGGATTTTCTGAACGGGCGGGAGAAGTTTCAAGGATATGACGTGTTGAGCTTGCTGCACTACGACGAGTAGATTTGAATTTTCAATACGAAGACCATCGATTCAATAACCAGAGTCACTGAAACAATTAAGGAGCTGGACGATGAAGTCGTTTGGATATGCAGCCCATGATAAGGTCGCGCCGCTGGCGCCGTTTCGGTTTGAGCGGAGAGATCCCGGGGCGAATGACTTGGTGGTGGAGATTGATTTTTGCGGAATCTGCCACTCGGATATTCATCAGGTGCGGGATGAGTGGAAGAATGCGGTCTATCCGATGGTGCCCGGGCATGAGATCGTGGGGCGCGTGTCGAAGGTCGGCACTGCGGTAAAGAAGTTTAAGGAGGGTGATCTCGCGGGCGTGGGCGTGATGGTGGATTCATGCCGGGTTTGCGCGAATTGCAAGGCGGGCGAAGAGGCTTACTGCGAGAAGGGGATGGTGGGGACTTATAACGCTTACGACTACAACGGGCAGCTGATGTTTGGCGGCTACTCGACCAATATTGTGGTGGATGAGCGGTATGTCCACTCGATCTCGCCGAAGCTGAATCTGGCGGCAGTGGCTCCGCTGTTGTGCGCCGGGATTACGACGTATTCGCCGTTGAAGTTCTGGAAGGTGGGTAAGGGTAAGAAGGTTGGGATCGTCGGCCTGGGCGGTCTTGGACACATGGGGCTGAAGTTTGCTCATTCGATGGGCGCGGAGGTAGTGCAGTTTACAACTTCGGCGAGCAAGATCGAGGACGCGAAGAAGCTGGGTGCGAATGAGGTTGTTGTGACGAAGGATGCCGCGGCCGTAGCGAAGCATAAGGGGACGTTCGATTTTATTCTGGACTGCGTTTCCGCTCCGCATGATGTGAATCAGTATCTGGACCTGCTGCGACTGAATGGGACGATGTGTCTCGTTGGATTGCCGGAAGCTCCGGTAGCGATTTCGCCGTTCTCGATTATTACGAACCGGCGGTCGTTTTCCGGGTCGATGATTGGCGGGATGCCGGAGACGCAGGGGATGCTGGACTACTGTGCGGATCA
Organism: uncultured Acidobacteriaceae bacterium; assembly: GCA_963815485.1. GTDB lineage: Bacteria > Acidobacteriota > Terriglobia > Terriglobales > Acidobacteriaceae > Edaphobacter. The sequence goes on from CAWFGQ010000002.1 coordinate 403,258, forward strand.
TGGGATTGTGTCGGAGATTGAACTGACTTCGGTCGATAAGCTGGGTGAGGCCTATGAGCGCGTTGTGAAGGGCGATGTGAAGTATCGGTTTGTGATCGATATGGCGACGTTGCCAAAAGGGTAGGCAGGACGGACAACGGCAAAATGCGGATTCTGAGCTTCGCTCAGAATAACGGCTGTTTGGAGTCTTTTCTAAAGCAAAAAAGAAAAGCTAAACGAAGAGGGTGTAGAGCGGGGATTCAAGTGGGACGGTCTGGGTGGGGCCGTTGAGTTTTCCGGTTGCGGCGTCGCGGTGGAAGATGGTGATGGTCGCGGAGTCCTGATTGCCGCAGAGAATCCATTGATTGGTGGGATCGATGGTGAAGTGGCGCGGGGTCTTGCCTCCACAGGCGATTCGCTGGACGAGGTCGAGTTTGCCGTCTTTGGGCCGGATCGAGAAAACGACGAGGGTGTCTTCGCCGCGGTTGCTGGCGTAGAGGAAGAGGCCCTCGGATGAGATGGCTAGTTCGGCTGCCGTGTTTTTTTCCGCCGGGAAGTCGGGTGCGATGGTCTTGACGGGCGTGGAGGTGTTGACGAGGAGACCCTGGGGGTTGTCGGCAAAGCGGGTGGCGGTCCAGAGGTAGTGATCGAGCGTGGAGTCGATCTCGTTGACGCCGTAAACCCAGCGGCCGTTGGGGTGGAAGGCAATGTGGCGGGGACCGGAGCCGGGGTGATTGTTGCTGAAGACCTGCGGGTCGCTGAGTTGACCGGTTTCAGGATGAATCAGGAAGACGGTAATGTGGTCGGTGCCGAGATCGCAGACCAGAAGAAAGCGATTGTCGGGTGAGATGGTGGTGCAGTGGGGATGGGAAGAATCCTGGCGCGTGGAGTTGGGGCCGAGGGCAGCGAATTTACTGCGATCTTTGAAGTCGATGTGATCGACTGGCTGGCTGAGAGTGCCGTTGGACTGGATGTGGTAGGAGGCGACGGTGCCGCCGAAGTAGTTAGCAACAAAGGCGGAGTGGCCAGTGGCGTCTACGGAAATGTAGGCTGGGCCTGCTCCGGCAGAGGAGACCTGGTCGAGTTGGTTCAGCGCACCGGATTTTGGGTCGACCGCGAAAGTGGTGGCAGTTGCCGCGGGATCGTTGATGGCATTGACGGCGTAGAGGAAGCGCGAGCCAATGCCGACGGGAGTCACCGCGAGAAAAGAGGGGCGTGTCGTAGTGGCAGCGAGATTGGGAACGGTCAGTTTGCCCGTCGTCGCGTCAAAGTGCGCTTGATAGATGCCTTTGGCGGCGCCCTTGGCGGTATCGGTGCCGAAGTAGACAGTGAGTGGGGGTGGGGGTGGCGCAGGTTTTTTCCTGCGGATGTGCCAGCCGGTTTGCGCGCTGGCTGACGCCGCGAAGGCAGGGAGAATGATGAGAAATCTGCGACGGGTGAACATGGGCAATCCTCTGGGGACTACGCTGGTTCTCCTGGAAGGTGGATTCCCATCTCGTCTTCGGGGCGGATGTCGGGGTTGATGACGGGGAGGCTGGGAAGGTGATCGGTGCGGCCTGCTTCTTTGACGACGGAGTTGGCGTGCTCCAGGACTTCGTCGACGGTCATGGTGTACATCTCGCGGCCGTTATCGTAACCGGACTGGATGGCGTGCTGGAGGTAACGTCCTGCGGCCTGGGCTGCAAGATAATCGGTAATGACGTAGCCGGTTCGGCGCTTCTGTTCGACCCAGGCGAGGTTGGGCATGGCGATCCAGACAGGGCGACCATTGACGGCAAAGCGGATATCTGTGGCGTCGGCGTGGCGGGTGGCGATTGCGACGACGGTGCCTTTCCATTCGCAATGAAGGTCTTCGCCGGTCCAGCGATCCGTTATTTTGAAGTTTTCATACATGGCTAGCTCCAGCCTAAAACACGGAGGGAGACTGAGCAAGGCGGGTTACTTCCGGATTTTCCTGCGCAGTCAACCAAAGCTGCAGTTGGATAACAAGTTAGAGGCATATCCCACGTTAGAGACGAAGGTGTAGGTTACCTTCGTAAGCTATTGAAAATCCTTCTAGCATTATGCAACTTCAGACGGCTATTCTTGTTTTTACACAACGGTGACGGATGACCCTGCGTCGAACAGAATCTGAAACCGCCAGCTTCAGGGCGATTTGGACTCGCGAATTACTGGACTCCCAGCCAGAGCTTGAGTGCGAAGAACTGATGCAGCTTGCATCTGCAATCTGCGGGACCCAAGTAGGCCTGGTGACGCTCCTGGATGAGCGGCACCAGTGGATTCGTGCATCCGAACACCTGAAGATGGGGGAGACTCCACGTGAGATCGCGTTCTGCGCGCATGCGATCCGGCAGAAGGAACTTTTTCAGGTGAAGGACGCGCTGATGGATGGGCGGTTTTCTGACAATCCACTGGTGACAAGTGATCCTGCAATTCGCTTTTTTGCCGGCGTGAGATTGTTTACTTCAGACAGCGAGCCGATGGGGACTTTGTGCGTGGTAGACACGGCTCCGAGGATTCTGGGGCCGGAACAGTCGAATGCGCTGGAAGTGCTGGGACGTCAAGTTGCGATACGGCTGGAGTCGATGGTGCAGCGCAAGGCGTTTGCGGAATTGACGACGGAAAAGGATAGGGTTGCAACGAATCTGCGGGTGAGTGAGGAGCTGTTTCGGGCGTTTATGAATGCCAGCCCGTTTTTGAGCTACATCAAGGACGCTGCGGGTAGGCTGCTGTTTTATAACCGTGCCTTTGCTCAGCGGTTCGGTGTGAGCGAGTATGCGTGGCTGGGACGGACGGATGAGCAGTTGTGGTCGCGTAAGCTGACGAAGTCGGTGAGAACGCACGACCTCGAGGTGATGGCGGGCGGCAGGATGGTGGAGACCGAGGAGCATATCCGGAATTCGGATGGGTCAGTAAGCTCGCTGCGGTCGTTTAAGTTTCCTTGCCATGACTCGGCGGGAAATGTGCTGCTGGCTGGAGTTGCGGTCGATATCTCCGAAGAGGTCGCCCATCAGATTGAGTTGGAACGATACCATCGGGAGCTTGAAGAGGCGAACGATCAGTTGCGTAAGCTGGCGGTGACAGATGAGCTGACCGGGCTGCGAAATCGCAGGTCGTTTGAAGAGCGACTGGTGATGGAGTTTTCGATGGCGCGGCGACGGAAGCGAGAGCTTTCGGTGCTGCTGATCGACGTGGACAACTTCAAGACGATCAATGACCGTTGGGGGCATGCTGCGGGCGATGAAGTGCTGCGGCGACTGGGAACGATCCTGCGGACTACGGTACGGCTGCCGGATCTGCCGGCTCGCTATGGGGGCGAAGAGTTTGTGGTACTGCTGCCGGAGAGCGGTGAAGAGAGCGCGATGGGGCTGGCTCGGCGTGTAATGCAACGAGTCGCGGCAGAGGATTGGGATAATGAGCCGCTGACCATCAGCGTCGGGATGGCTGCAATGAATGAGTCGCTCGAGAATGGATATCAGCTGGTTGAACTGGCGGATGAGGCTTTGTATGCGGCGAAACGAGCCGGTAAGAACCGCGTGATGGTGCATAGCGGGTAGTTCGCAGTGATGGTGCAGCGGAAGACCAACACCATTTTCACTGATGTGCTGATTCAGGATAAAGGATTGGATTTTTCTGGCAATAGAAAAGAGGCGCACCATTGATCGGTTGATCGGTGCGCCTCTTTCGTTGGTGTGTGCTGAAGTTTACGCTTCGGCGTTGGGGTCGCCAGCTTCGCCTTCGCCGCGCTCTTCCATCTGCTTGGCGAGTTCTTCGCGCTTCTTGGTGCGGGCTTCAGCGCGCTTCTGGGCTTTCTCGTTGAGCTCGTGCTCGGCACCTAGGAGTTCGATGTAAGCCATCTCGGCGGCGTCGCCTTTGCGGGCTCCGAGGCGCGTGATGCGGAGGTATCCGCCATTGCGTGCACCGTAGCGGGGAGCGACGGTCGCGAAGAGACGGTCGACCGACTCGGGCGTCATTAGGTAGGCTGCAGCCTGGCGGCGAGCGTGAACAGTGCCCTGCTTGCCTAGAGTGATCATCTTCTCGATAATCGGGCGGGTGGCTTTGCACTTGGTGATGGTGGTCTCGATACGGTCGTTGAGAATGACCGAGGTGACGAGGTTGCGCAGAACGGCGCGGCGATGGCTGGTGTTGCGGCCTAGTTTGTATCCTGCATTGCGGTGACGCATTTTGAAATCTCCTTCGATCCGGCTTTGCTGCCGTTGATCGGCTTACGAGTGTTGCTGGTGAATCGAGGAGCAGGGCTGATGCTGTTTCCTGCTCCTCATCGTAAAGGTGTTAGAAGTTCTCGGTCTCGTTGGAGAGCTCGAGGTCTTCGTCTTCGTCCTCGTCGTCATCGTCGTCGAAGTTGCCGAAGCTGGCGGCGAGAGTGGCTGCGGGCAGGACGGAGGTGGGTCCGGGCTGCGGGTTGCCGTGCTCGTCGATCTTCATGCCGAGAGAGAGGCCCATCTGCGCGAGGATTTCCTTGATCTCATTCAGGGATTTGCGGCCGAAGTTCTTGGTCTTGAGCATCTCGGCTTCGGTCTTCTGGATGAGCTCGCCGATTGTGGCGATGTTTGCGTTCTTGAGGCAGTTGTAGCTGCGGACGGAGAGTTCAAGCTCTTCGACCGAGCGGTTGAGGTTCTCGTTGCGCAGGGCCGGGCCGTCGCCTGCACCCTCGTGACCGGCTTCCATCTCCTCTTCAAAGTTGATGAAGATGGTCATGTGGTCCTTGAGGAGCTTGGCGGAGAGGCCGAGGGCGTCGGCTGGAGCGACGGTGCCGTTGGTCCAGATCTCGAGGGTGAGCTTGTCGTAGTCGGTGATCTGACCGAGACGTGCGGCTTCAACGAGATAGTTGACCTTGCGGACGGGCGAGTGCACGGAGTCGACCGGGATGAAGCCGAGCCCGAGGTCGCCGTCGAAGTTCTTGTCGGCAGAGATGTAGCCACGGCCGCGCTTGAGGCGCATCTCCATGTCGATCTTGCCGCCTTCGCTGACGGTGCAGATGTAGACGTCCTTGTCGAGGATCTCGACGTCGCCGTCGGCCTCGATCATGCCGGAGGTGACGACGCCGGCTGCATCGGAGCGAAGGTAGAGAGCCTTGGGGCCTTCTCCGTTGAGCTTGAATGGGATCTGCTTGAGGTTCAGGATGATGTCAGTTGCGTCTTCGACGACTCCGGTGATGGACTGGAATTCGTGAAGCACGCCTTCGATGCGAACGGCTGTGACTGCTGCGCCTTCGATGGACGAAAGCAGGGTGCGGCGAAGGCCGTTGCCGATAGTGGTGCCGAAGCCGCGCTCAAAAGGCTGCGCGGAAAACTTACCGTACTTGTCGGTAAGAGTTTCGGTGTCGACTGCGAGACGCTTGGGTTTTTGAAAACCTCTCCAAAGCATTTGTTTCTCCTTTATCCGTCCTAGACGCGATGCATTCTGCGAACTGGCGGGTGGTTCGGTTGCGGGTTAGGTTGTGGTTACAGCGCCGGAGTGAGGGTTGACCCCCACCCCGGCAAAAACGTGTCAAAGTCTTCGAAAGAAGCCACTTAAGTCTGGACTTAGGTCCAAAACAAAAGTTAAGGGTGACTTTATTTCGAGTAAAGTTCGACGATGAGCTGCTCGTTGACGGGCAGGTTGACATCTTCGCGCTTCGGCAGGGCGATGATCTTGCCAGAGAGATTGTCGCGGTTGATATCGATCCATTGGACCTGGTTCTGACCGGCGGCGAAGTTCTTTGCTTCTTCGAACTGGGGCAGAGTCTTCGAGCCCTCGCGAATGGCGATCTCGTCGCCGACCTTGACCTGGAAGGACGGAATGTTGACCTTGCGGCCATTGACCTGGAGATGTCCGTGACGGACGACCTGACGTGCCTGGCGGCGGCTCATTGCGAAGCCGAGGCGATAGGCGACGTTGTCGAGGCGGGTCTCAAGCTGCTGAAGCAGGAGTTCGCCGGTGACGCCCGTCTTGTTCGAGGCTTTCTGGTAGTAGGCGCGGAACTGGGTCTCGAGCGTGAAGTAGATGCGCTTGGCTTTCTGCTTCTCGCGGAGCTGGAGGCCGTAGCCGACAACCTTCTTGGCCTTGCGGGACTGGCCGTGCTGGCCGGGGGGGAAGTTGCGCTTCTCAACGGGGCATTTCTCAGAGAAGCACTTGGCTCCCTTGAGGAAGAGTTTAGTGCCGTCGCGGCGGCAGAGGCGGCAGACGGGTCCTGTGTAACGTGCCATTCTTAGTCTCCTGACTTCGGGTGTCGATCGTTTTACGCGCTGGCTGCGCTTCTTCGCGATCCGGGTTGCGGTTGTCAGTTGTCCGTTCTCAGCTGTCAGAAAAACGCTGAGAACGGATAACTGAGCAGTGAGAACTTATACGCGGCGGCGCTTGGGCGGACGGCAACCGTTGTGCGGCATCGGCGTAACGTCGCGGATGCTGCGAACCTCGATGCCGGCGGTTGCGAGAGCGCGAATCGCGGACTCGCGGCCAGAGCCGGGACCGGAGACACGCACATCGACCGAGCGGACGCCGTGGTCGCGGGCTGCGTTGGCTGCACCGACGGCGGCCTGCTGCGCGGCGAACGGAGTGCCCTTGCGGGAGCCGCGGAAGCCGAGCGAGCCGGACGATTTCCAGCTGAGCGTGTTGCCAGTCTGGTCGGTGATGGTGACGATGGTGTTGTTGAACGAGGCCTGAATGAAGACGAGGCCAAATGGAACATTCTTGCGTTCGCGCTTCTTGAACTTCTTGTTCTTGCCGGGCTTTGCTGCTGCTGCGCCCTTTGTATTCTGAGTCTTCGCCATGTCTTATTTCGTCGCTTTCTTCTTACCGGCAACGGTTCCCTTACGTGGGCCTTTGCGGGTGCGAGCGTTGGTGTGGGTGCGCTGGCCACGAACAGGGAGGCTGCGGCGATGGCGGAGACCACGGTAGGACTGAATTTCAATGAGGCGCTTGATGTTGAGGGAGATGTCCTTGCGGAGATCGCCTTCGATCTGGCCCTCCGCTTCGATGACGTGACGGATGCGGTTCAGCGCGTCCTCGTCGAGCGTGCCGAGCTTCGCAAAGGGGTCGACTTCAGCCTTTGCGAGGATCTTGGCGGCGCGAGAGTGGCCGATTCCGAAGATGTAGGTGAGACCGATGCGAGCCTGTTTGTTGCTCGGTACATCGACTCCAGCAATACGTGCCATGGGATTCCTTTTCGGTTGGGCTCGGGTAGCTTCGCCACAGAGCGGGGTTATTGGGTTGCGGCGGTTCCGGCGGGTTCAACGCAAGCCTTGACTTCGGCTAACTAGCCCGACGGGGCCGGTACTGCGGGGTTTAGGGGATAGGGTATAGGGAGTAGAAAGCCTTCCCTTTGCCCAACCCTCTTAACCTTGACGCTGCTTGTGCTTGGCGTTCTCGCAGATGACGCGGACTACGCCACGGCGGTGAATGACCTTGCACTTGTCGCAAATTTTCTTTACTGAGGCACGAACCTTCATGGTGATTCCCTTCTTTTTCGTTGCAGCGTGAGCCGGTGAAGCGAAAGGCCATACCGATTCGCGCATGACCTGAATGCCGAGCGGAATCCTCGGCCTGCCTAGAAGCCAAAATGAAGACCTGGCGATCCGGGAGGTAGAACAAGTGTTGCTTTGTCTACTTGTAACGGTAGACGATGCGGCCGCGGTTGAGGTCGTACGGACTAAGCTCAATCGCGACGCGGTCGCCGGGGAGAATGCGGATGAAGTTTTTGCGCATGCGCCCAGAGACGTGAGCAAGGGCCTGGTGCTTGTTTTCAAGCTCGACCTTGAACATGGCATTGGGCAGGGTCTCAACGACCGTGGCCATCACTTCAATTGCATCTTCCTTCGACAAACGATCTCCTTTGGAAAGGTAGGAGGCTAAGCCTCTTTGTTTCCATCACTTCTGTTTGGGTTAGAGCGTGCGGCCCAAGCCGCAATGTGCCATACTGCACACTTGCACACACCGCATCTCTTATAGTAACTGAAATCCGGTTTATTTTCTACCGCGTAAGCACCTGGGGGCCATCTTTTGTTATAGCGACGGTGTGCTCGAAGTGGGCGCTGTAGCTGCCGTCGATGGTAATGGCGGTCCAACCGTCCTTGAGGACGCGGACTTCGGGGCCTCCGGCGTTGATCATGGGCTCAATGGCGAGGACCATACCGGCTTTGAGACGGGGACCCTTGCCTGCCGGGCCGAAGTTGGGGACTTGCGGGTCTTCATGCATGGCGCGACCGATTCCGTGGCCGACAAACTCGCGGACGACGCCGAAGCCCTCGGCTTCGCAAAGCACCTGAACGGCGGATGAGATATCTCCGAGGCGGCCGCCGACCTGGCATTGGTTGATGGCTTTTTCGAGGGAGGCTTTGGTGATTTCGAGGAGCCTGACGGTTTTGGGAGAGACCTGGCCGATGGGATAGGTAACGGCTGCGTCGGCGTAGTAGCCGTCGATGATGACGCCGCAATCGATGGAGAGTATGTCGCCTTCTTTGAGGATGCGCTTGGCGCTGGGGATTCCGTGGACGACCTCGTCGTTGACGGAGGTGCAGAGGGCCGCGGGATATCCGTGGTAGCCCTTGAAGGCTGGGATGGCGCCCAGCTCGGCGATATTTTTGACGGCGATCTGCTCAAGGTCCATCGTCGAGGCGCCGGGAATGACATGTGGCGCAATGGCGTTGTGGACCTGGCGGAGAGCCTTGCCGGAGATCCGCATCTTCTCGATCTCCTGCGGCGTTTTGATCATGATTGCCATAATTAAGGACTACGGAATAAGAAACGCTACTGCGGCTTTCGTAATGCTCGGAGTGCCTTCGTGATTGCAGCGGTAACCTGCTCGACGGGCTGGGCGCCTTCTACTGTTTCAAACCGGCCGGTTTTCTGGCTGAAGTATTGGATGACTTCCCGGGTCTTGGCGCGATACTCTTTCATACGTTCGTGGAAGGCGGATTCGGTATCGTCGTTGCGCTGCTCGAGAGGAGAGCCATCGAAGTCACAGATGCCTGCAACCTTCGGCGGGTGCGAGTAGATATTGTAGATGTGTTTACAGGCGACACAACTGCGACGGCCGGTAATGCGGCGAAGCAGCTCGTTTTCGTCGACGACAATATTGATGGCGACGATGGGAAGATGCAGACCATCCGGAGAATTTGGTCCGACATTCTGGTTAGTAATAAGAAGCAGGTTCTCAATGTAGCCGGCCTGTTGGCTGGTTCTGGGATATCCATCGAGGATGAACCCGCGCGTGACGTCCGGGGCCTGAAGGCGCGTAGCGACCATACCGTTGACGATGTCGTCGTCGACGAGCTGTCCCTGATCCATCAGGGATTGGGCTCGCTTACCGAGGTCGGTGCCCTGTCCGATGTTGGCGCGGAGGATGTCGCCGGTGGAGATCTGGGGAATGCCGTAGGCGGCCATGAGGGCCTTGGCCTGGGTACCTTTGCCAACGCCTGGCGCTCCCAAAAGGAGAATGGGCCCTGGCAGAAAGTTCTCTGCCGGGGCCGCTGATGATGAACTGCTTTTGTCTGTGGTTGTGGTCAAGGACGGATCTTCCTACCAGCTCTTCCGGCCGCGGATACGCCCGCTCTTGGGAGTGAAGCCATCGTAGTGGCGCATGATGAGCTGCGATTCGACCTGCTGAACAGTGTCCATGGCGACGCCGACAACGATCAGGAGCGAGGTTCCACCAAAGTAGAAGTTGACGCCGAGACCCTGAGTCATCCAGGTTGGCAGACGGTCAAAGATGGGACCGACCAGCCAGAGATGGTTGAAGTGGATTCCGCTGATGAGGAAGGTCGGAATGATGGTGATGATGATGAGATAGAGCGCACCAACCAGAGTGATACGGGTGAGCACATCGTTGATGAAGTCGGCCGTGCGCTTGCCCGGGCGGATGCCGGGTATGAAGCCACCGTATTTGCGCATGTTGTCGGCAATATCGTCGGGACGGAAGACGATCGAGATGTAGAAGTAAGCGAAGAAGATAATCGCCGCGATCTGGAGGATCTCGTACCAGGGCTCACCCGGCGCGATGGCGCGAAAGAGCGGGCCGAAGAAGCGGGAGTCCTGCAGAGAGTATCCGAAGATGTGGGCACTGGAGAAGAGCAGAGGCGCCGACAGGATGGAGCTGGCGAAGATAACCGGCATGACGCCGCCGGAGTTCACCTTGAGGGGCAGGAAGGTGGATTGGCCACCCATCATCTTGCGGCCGACGATACGCTTGGCGTATTGCACCGGAATGCGACGCTCGGAGCGTTCGACAAAAACGATAAAAGCGACGACAGCGATCATGCCTGCGATCAAGAGAAGGATCGCGATCGGAGTGAAGGCTCCCCAAGCGCTGTCCCGAGCCTTCTCGTAGAGGTTTTCTACTCCTCTGGGGAGGCCGACGACGATACCGGCGAAGATGAGAAGGCTCATGCCGTTGCCGATACCGCGCTCGGTGATCTGTTCACCAAGCCACATGATGAAGGCTGTTCCGGCGGTGAGGGTGATGACGCAGAGAGGAATGAAGGCTCCGCGTGAGATGGTAACCATCGTCTGGCCAGTGCTGGTGTTGGTCAGCGTGAGCGCGATGGCGAAGGACTGCACGATGCCGAGCAGGACGGTGACGTAGCGGGTCCACTGAGTGATCTTGCGGCGGCCGAGTTCGCCTTCCTTCTGGAGCTTCGCGAGCGGCTCGTAGATGACCGTGAGCAACTGGAAGATGATCGACGCCGTAATATAGGGCATGATGCCGAGGGCGAAGACGGTCAGCTTGCGGAGATTGCCGCCGGAGAAGAGATCGACCAGGCCGAGGGCTGAGCCTGAGTTCTGATTGAAGAACTGGGCGAGCATGTCGGCGTTGATACCGGGAGTGGGAATGTGCCCGCCGAGGCGGTAGACGGCCAACATGCCAAGCGTGAAGAGGACGCGCTTGCGCAGGTCGGGGATTCGGAAGATGTTTGCGATTTTCTCGAACATCGGGTGCTGGAACCTCGGGGTGAGACGGTTGTTTCTGGTAAAACGGCGATGCGAGGGCGTGTGCCCTCGCCTGCCAACTCTATTCTAATGCTGCTTAGCCAATCAGGATCGCCTTGCCGCCGGCCTTTTCGATGGCTTCCTGGGCGGTTTTGGAGAACTTGTGGGCGTGCACGGTAACCGCGGTCTTGATCTCCCCGTTATTGAGGACCTTGATGAGGCCGTTCTTCTTGCGGAGGAGGCCGAGGGAGACGATCTTGTCGAGAGTGAACTCGGAGATGTTCTCTGCGGCAGCGATCTCAGCGACACGGTCGAGACCGAGAACCTGGTACTCGACGCGGAAGATGTTGGTGAAGCCGCGCTTGGGCAGACGGCGGTGAAGGGGCATCTGGCCGCCTTCGAAGCCACGCATGAGAGAGGAGCCGGAACGGGAGCCCTGACCCTTGTGTCCGCGGGTGGAGGTCTTACCCATGCCCGAACCCATACCACGGCCGACGCGCTTCTTGTTTTCGTTCGCCTTTTTAGGGGCGCGGAGATTAGAGAGATTACGGATTGCCATTTTTTTCCTCGCTATAACGCCGGCAGCTTCCTGGCTGGCCGACTCGCATTTTGATTTTTAGAAGTTACTCGACCACACGGACGAGGTGCGGAATCTTGGCGACCATGCCACGAATGGATGGAGTGTCTTCGCGCTCAACGATCTGGTTGAGACGGGTGAAGCCGAGACCCTTGACGACGAGCTTGTGCTTGACCGGAGTACAGATCTTCGAACGGACGTACTGCAGTTTGATTTTGGCGATTTCGTTCTTCTTAGCCATGAAAGAGCTCCTGAAAACTTGTTGGAGCAGGGTAAGAGCTTAGAGCTCTTCCACTGCCTTGCCGCGCAAGGCGGCGACTTCGGCCTTATCGCGAAGCTGGATGAGAGCGTCGAAGGTGGCCTTGATGACGTTGTGGGGATTCTTGGTCCCGAGGGATTTGGTGAGCACGTTCTGCACGCCGGCGGCGGTCATGACGGCGCGAACTGTCTTACCGGCGATGACGCCAGTACCTTCAGGCGCGGGCTTGAGCATCACCTGGCCTGCGCCGTAGTGGCCGAGAACCTGGTGAGGAATCGTGCTCTGGGTGAGGTTGACCTTGTGCAGGTTCTTCTTGGCGGACTCGATCCCTTTGCGGATAGCCTGGGGAACTTCCTTCGCCTTGCCGGAGCCGTAGCCGACGACGCCTTCGCCGGGGTCGCCGATGACCACGAGCGCAGCAAAGGACATGTTTTTGCCGCCCTTGACGACCTTGGTGACGCGGTTGATCGAAACGACCTCATCCTTGAGGTTGAGGCGGTTCGCATCGATTTTTTTCTTCATTGCCATAATGTCTTATCCAGCTTTCTGGCGACCGGTGAGGGGCGCCTTGGGAAACCTTAGAAATCAAGTCCCGCTTCGCGGGCTGCGTCGGCGAGTGCCTTCACGCGGCCGTGGTAGAGATAGCCGCCACGATCGAAGACCACCTTCTTGATGCCCTTCTCTTTGGCGCGTTCGGCGATGAGCTTACCCACTTCGCGGGCGGCAGCGACGTTTCCGCCGTAGTACTTGTCTTCACCCTTCTTGCCCATGGAGGAGGCGGAGGCGATGGTGACTCCGTTGTGATCGTCGATGAGTTGGGTGTAGATGTGGTTGAGAGAGCGATAGACATTGAGGCGCGGACGCTCGGCGGTACCGGACATCTTCTCGCGGATGCGGGTGTGCACTCGCTTGCGGATGACGTTGCGTGGGCGGGGATTAATCATAGCGACTTTCCTTCCTAGTGGCGTACCCAGAGTGCTGGGGACGTTCGGTTTGTCTTGTGGGAGCAGGGTGTAGGGAGTGGGAGTAGAAGACCAACTGCGTTCTATTCCCTACACCCTATTCCCTACCCCCTAAATTTTACTTCGCTCCGGTCTTTCCGACCTTCTTCTTCAGCTTCTCGCCGGTGTAGCGGACGCCCTTGTTCTTGTATGGGTCTGGCTTGCGGAGCGAGCGCATGTCGGCGGCGATCTGGCCTACCTTCTGCCGGTCGATGCCGGAGATGGTGAGGTGCGTCTGCTTGGGGTCGATCTCGACCGAGATGCCGGTGGGCAAGGGGAATTCGATCGGATGAGAATAGCCAAGAGTGAAGACGACCATATTCTTGCCCTTCAGTTCGGCGCGATACCCGATACCGACGATATCGATGTCCTTCGTCCAGCCGGTCGTGACACCAGTGACTGCGTTGAAAACGAGAGCGCGGGCCAGGCCGTGAAAGGCTGCCTGCTTGTCGTTCTGACGCTCGGCGACGAGGGTGCCGTCCTTCTGGACGAGAGTGATACCACCGGGAAGGATGGCGTTGACTTTGCCCTTGGGGCCTTCGACCAGGACGGATCCGCCGTTTTCCGCAACGGTGTACTTGACGCCGGCGGGAAGCGGGATCGGTTTTTTACCAATACGTGACATGATGAATCCTTTTGTGGCTTGCGAGTCGCGAGCAGCTTGCTGTTCGTTCCACTGCAGCCGGGTGATGCTTGAATCGTTCAGGTCAGAGCCGAAGCCCTGACAAAAATTACCAGACTTCGCAGAGGATCTCGCCGCCTACACCTTCGCGGCGGGCCTGACGGCCGGTCATGACACCCTTGGGGGTGGTCATGATGGAGATGCCCAAGCCACCCTGGACGCGGCGGATCTCATCGCGGCCGAGGTAGACACGGCAACCCGGACGGGAGACGCGCTGCAGGTCGCGGATGACGGCTTCGTTGTTCGGGCCGTATTTGAGATAGACGCGGAGGACGCGCTGCCCATTCTCTTCGGTGGGCTTGTAGTTGGCGATGTAACCCTCTTCCTTGAGGATGCGGGCGATCTCGATCTTGAGCTTGGATTGGGGGACGTCGAGCTTCTGGTGACGGGCACGGATGGAGTTACGGATGCGCGTCAAAAAGTCTGCTACTGGATCAGTGAGGTTCATTCATTCTCCTTCATTCCCCGTTCGCTCACGAGTGTCTCTCGCAAGAACCTGGCAGGAATGTTTGTTTCGGGTGATACATCCAGACTTCTGCATCAAAAGCCTGCGCCCTGATGAGGTCTCTGGAGTAAGTGCGCCAATGAAACTGCGCACGGATTCTTTTATTCTACCAGCTCGACTTGACGACGCCCGGAATTTCTCCCTTGAGGGCGAGCGAACGGAAGCAGAGACGGCAGACGCCGAACTTGCGAAGGAACGCGCGAGGACGACCGCAGAGCTGGCAGCGGTTGTGCTGGCGAGACTTGAACTTCGGTTTCCTTGCGTCTTTGACGCGTTTTGCTGTAGTTGCCATGTTTTTTGCTCTCAATCTTTACTGCGAACCTGTACTAACTCAGTTATGGGCCGATGGGCCGAGCTTCGTCGTTACGCTCCGACGCGGAAGGGCATTCCAAAGCCCTTGAGCAGAGCGCGGGCACCGTTGTCATCCTTCGCCGTCGTGACGATGGTGACATTCATACCCTTGAGCTTGTCGACCTTGGCGTAGTCGATTTCAGCGAAGATCAGCTGATCGCGGAGGCCAAGGGTGTAGTTACCGCGTCCATCGAAGCTCTTCGAGGAGACGCCGCGGAAGTCACGAACGCGAGGAAGAGCGATGGAGATGAGGCGATCGAGGAACTCGTACATACTGTCGCCGCGGAGGGTGACCATGGCGCCGATGGGCATGCCTTCGCGCACCTTGAAGGCTGCGATGGACTTCTTCGCCTTGGTGGTGACGGGCTTCTGACCGGCGATTGCTGCAAGGTCGGCGACCAGAGGATCCATGATCTTGACGTTCTGGGTGGCTTCGCCGAGACCCATGTTGATGACGATCTTCTCAAGCTTGGGAATTGCCATGGCGTTGGTGATGTTGAGCTCTTTGCCAAGCGCCTGCTTGATCTCAGTTTCGTACTTCTGCTTCAGTCGTGTTGCCATGATTTTTTCTTCGCTTTCTCCACGGTTGCCGGATTGGTTTTTAGCCGTGTACCGATGCGTGGGGTGAACCGTTGTTACAGATTTTTACTGCATTCAAAACTCTATTTACCCTTGGTCTTCTTCTCGGGGATCGTGTTACCGCTTACCTTCGAGAAACGAACCTTGGTGTCGCCTTCGAAGCGCGAACCGACGCGAGTCTTGTTGCCCTCGGCGTCGACCAGCATGACGTTCGAGAGATCAATTGGCGACTCCTGCTCGGCAATACCGCCCTTGATGTTGCGCTGCGGGTTGGGCTTGACGTGCTTTTTGACCATCATGACGCCCTCGACGAGAACGCGGTTCCTGTCGGCGATGATGCGAAGGACACGGCCCTGCTTTCCCTTGTCCTTGCCTGCGATCACTTCGACTTTATCGTTGCGCTTAATCTTGATGCCTGCCATAACTCTCTCTCATCCTCGACGATCGATGCTGCCACGGAGCCGGACTCCGGAAAATTTGTGATGCAACCTGGTGCAAAGCTTGGAGCGTAACGCTCCTCGCTACTAAATGACTTCGGGCGCGAGCGAGACGATCTTGAGAAATTTCTTCTCACGCAGTTCGCGGGCGACCGGGCCAAAGACGCGCGTTCCGACAGGCTCCATCGCATCGTTGATGACGACGGCGGCGTTCTGGTCGAAGCGGATGTAGGTTCCATCCTTGCGACGGCTCTCTTTGCGCGTGCGGACGATGACCGCTTTGACGACCTTGCCCTTTTTGACGGTGCCATCGGGAGCGGCTTCCTTGACGGCGGCCGTGACGACGTCGCCGAGGTGGGCCTTCTTGCCGAGACC
Source organism: uncultured Acidobacteriaceae bacterium (assembly GCA_963815485.1). Taxonomy (GTDB): domain Bacteria; phylum Acidobacteriota; class Terriglobia; order Terriglobales; family Acidobacteriaceae; genus Edaphobacter. The sequence goes on from CAWFGQ010000002.1 coordinate 418,929, forward strand.
GCCACCGAGGGGCAGGATCACCTGCAGCTTGCGCGCGCCGGAGTTGTCGGCTACGTCAAGAATTGTTCTCATTTGTACTGACATCGTTCTTCTCCTGGCTATCTACGGTGATACCGCCTGGGGCTAACGCCCAAGGCTTCGATTACTTGGCTTCGACAGCCGCAGCTTTATCGTCGGCAAGTGCGAGCGAGGAGCGACGAACAATCTCCTCGAGCGACCAGCGCTTGAGTTTGGACAAGGGGCGCGCCTCGCGAATGCGGACAACGTCGCCGACCCGGGCAGAGTTCTGCTCGTCGTGCGCATAGAACTTCTTGTTCGACTTCATCACGCGCTTGTACTTGGGGTGCGCCTTGCGCATCTCGATCTCAACGACGATGGTCTTCTGCATCTTGGTGGAGACGACAGTGCCGACTTTCTCGTTGCGGCGCGAGGCCTGAGTTTCTGTTGTCGCGGCTGCGATGTTTGTTGTGTCTGCCATGGTTAGTCCTTCTTCGCTTTCTTGCGTGCGGTGCGAGTGCTCTTGGCCGGCGCGGCTTTGGCTACAACGGGCTTTTCTGCCCTTGCAGCTGCGATAGTGCGCTGGCGCTCGACGGTCTTGATGCGTGCGACGTCCAGTTTGAGGGTCCGGAGCTTCTTGATGCCTTCGTTGTTGCCGAGGCTTTTCTGAAAACGGATACGGAAGAGCTGCTCGCCGGCCTTGGCCAGCTCGCTCTGGAGCTCGTCGTCACTGAGGTTACGAATCTTTTCAAATTCCATTGTCTTTTCCTTGAACTGCTAAAACCTATTTGGCGGCTACCGTGACCTTGACGTCGTGACGCTGCACGAAGCTGGTCTTGAGCGGAAGCTTGTGAGCGGCCAGACGCATGGCCTCTTTGGCGATATCGGGGTTGACACCCTCCATCTCGAAGAGGATGCGGCCGGGGCGAACGACGCAGACCCAGTGATCCGGCGCGCCCTTACCTTTACCCATACGGGTTTCGGCGGGCTTCTTGGTGATGGGCTTGTCCGGGAACAGACGGAGCCAGACCTTGCCGCCACGCTTGATGAAGCGCGTCATTGCGATACGGCTGGCTTCGATCTGGCGGTCGGTAATGTAACCGCACTCCATGACCTTGAGGCCGTAGTCGCCGAACGAAAGATCGGAGCCGCGCCACGCTTTGCCGGTCATGCGGCCGCGCTGCTGCTTGCGATACTTGACCTTCTTTGGCATCAACATAAGAAAACCCTCTTCACTCTTTCGGGGAGAGACTCCCCTGAAACTCCGGCAGCGCCGGGAAAAACTTTACGATGCAAACGCGCCAGTTGTTACGCCCTGATCGCGACGCTTCTTCTGCTCGTAGATATCGCCACGGTAGACCCAGGTCTTGACGCCGATGATGCCGTAGGTGGTGTGCGCCTCGGCAAAACCGTAGTCGATGTCGGCGCGCAGCGTGTGCAGCGGCAGACGGCCCTGGAGATACCACTCGGACCGGGCGATCTCGTTTCCGTTAAGACGGCCGGAGACGCGGACCTTGATGCCCTTGCAGCCGAAGCGGAGAGCAGAGTCGACCGACTTGCGCATCGCGCGACGGAAGCTGACACGCTTCTCGAGCTGGAGCGCGATGTTCTCGGCAACCAGCTGAGCGTCAAGCTCGGGCTTGTTGACCTCGAGGATATCGATAAAGACCTCGCGACTGGTGCGCTTCTGGATGTCGGCCTTGAGCTTGTCGATCTCGGCGCCCTTGCGGCCGATGATGATGCCCGGACGCGCAGTGCGGATGATCAGGCGCAGCTTGTTGCCTGGACGCTCGACTTCAACCGAGCTGACACCGGCGGCCTTCAGCTTCTCACGCAGCTCAGCTTTGAGCTTGACGTCTTCGACCAGCAGCTTGTCATAGCCGCGCTCGACGAACCAGCGCGACTTCCACGGCTTATTGATACCGAGGCGCAACCCATACGGATGGACTTTCTGTCCCATAGCTTCCCTTTACTCTTTGCTCTCTCCGGTTGAGCCGGAGGGCGGTAGTGCAAAACTTTAAGTTTACAAGAAACTGCTTACTTCGCTGCCTTTTTGGCTGCAGACTTCTTGGTGGCGGTCTTCTTGGCGGCTGCCCTGGCTGCGGGTTTCGCCGCAGACTTGGTAGCAGCCTTCTTCGTTGTCTTCTTCGCGGACGGGGCCGAGTCGGTTGCTGCACTGACGGTAGCAGGCGACTTCTTCTCAGCCACGGTGACGATGATGTGTGCGAGCCTGCGCTGGTAGCGGAAGGCACGGCCCATCGGAGCGGGGCGGATACGCTTCATGCGCGGGCCTTCGTTCGCAACCGCGGTGCGGACGTAGAGGTTGTCGACGTCGACATCGAGGCCCTGTTCCTGGGAGACATAGGTTGCGTTCTGGATTGCAGAACGCAGAACCTTTTCAACGACGGGAGCGATGCGCTTCGAGCTGAAGTGAACCGTGTTGAGCGCCTGCTCGACGCGGAGGCCTTTGATGAGATCCAGAACCAACTTTGCCTTCTGCGGACTGGTGCGCTGGAACTTGGCCTCGGCGCGGAACTCTCTGATTTTTTCTACTGCGTTCGCCATAATCTTCGTCCTTCAAAAAAACTTCTTCGCAAATCGTGCTGCGTCAATCTTCGTGAATCTGCAATTACTTCGGTTTCGCGGCAGTCTCAGCGGCGCGAGCGGAGTGACCCTTGAACGTGCGGGTGGCGGCAAACTCACCGAGCTTGTGGCCGACCATGTTTTCGGTCACGTAGACCGGGATGAACTTGCGGCCGTTGTGCACTGCGATGGTGTGGCCGACGAAGTCCGGGTGAATGGTGGACCGGCGGGACCAGGTGCGCACTACCTTCTTGTCGTTGACCTGATTCATCGCATCAATCTTCTTGGTCAGATGACCATCGATGAAAGGACCTTTTTTCGCTGAACGTGACATTTGCTAAGCTCCGACTTTCTTTGTTGCGATGCTGGATACGACGAATCTCTTGCTTGCGAGACTTGGTGTTTCATTTCCTGCGGAACTGCTAATTCAAAAACTAAAACCTACTTGCTGAAGTGCATCCTTACTTGGTACGGCGTTTGACGATGAATACATCCGTCCGCTTGTTGTTGCGGGTCTTGTATCCGCGGGTCGGCTGGCCCCATGGGGTAACCGGGTGACGGCCGCCTGAAGTCTTACCTTCGCCTCCACCGTGCGGGTGGTCGACAGGGTTCATAGAAACACCACGGTTGGACGGGCGAATTCCCTTCCAACGGTTGCGTCCGGCCTTACCGACCGAGGTGTTTTCGTGATCGGTGTTGCCAACCTGGCCGATGGTCGCCATGCACTCAACGAGAACCTTGCGAGTCTCGCCGGAGGGCAACTTGAGGAGAGCGTAGTCGCCCTCCTTGGCGATCAGTTGAACCTGCGCGCCTGCGGAACGGGCCATCTGCGCGCCTTTACCGGGGCGAAGCTCGATGTTGTGAACCGTGGTACCGGCGGGGATGTTCTTCAGAGGAAGAGCATTGCCGACGAGAATATCCGCATCCGGGCCGCTCATGATCGACTGACCGACCGTGAGACCGATGGGCTGAATGATGTAACGCTTCTCGCCATCTGCGTAGTGAATCAGCGCAATGCGGGAGCTGCGGTTCGGATCGTACTCGACGGTGGCGACTGTACCGGGAATGCCGTACTTGTCACGCTTGAAGTCGATGATGCGCAGCTTCTGCTTATGACCGCCGCCGTGATGGCGAATGCTGAGCGAGCCGGTGCTGTTGCGGCCGCCGGTTCGCTGCTTTACTGCGAGCAACGGCTTATGCGGTTTGTCCGTCGTGATGTCATCGTTGACAAGACTCGTCGTAAAGCGGAGTGATGGGGTAATCGGTCGAAATGATTTGATCGGCATCGTCTTTATTCCCTTGCCTGCGTTGCTGATTGCTCGGCAGCGCTTCGTTTCCTGAATTCTGTTGCGGCGAAGACTTCTCGCTTAGAGACTGTTGAGATACTCCGGCATCTTCTCGCCCTCTTTGAGGCGAACGTAAGCTTTCTTCCAATCGGGGCGGTAGCCAGCGAACTTGCCCCGACGACGCTCCTTGCCTTCAACGCTGGTAGTGCGAACCGCGGAGACCTTGACCTTGAAGAGGCTTTCGACGGCCTGCTTGACTTCGGTCTTGGTGGCGTTGGGAGCGACTTCGAACACCAGGGTATTCTGCGTCTCCTTGATGGTCATACCCTTCTCAGTGATGAGGGGGCGGCGAATGACGGTATAGAGGGTTGGCATTACGCAACCTCCTTCTGCGCGGCAGCTTTGCGCTTCGATACAAACTTCTTGAGAGTCTCCTGCAGAGCCTCGATCGCATCTTTCGAGAAAACAGCGTGCTCATAACGGAGCAGATCGTAGGGATGAACCTCGGAGCTGAGAACGAGTTCGACACCGGCGAGATTGCGCGAGCCAAGATAAAGCTTCTCGTCGAGCTTGCGGCTGCTCTCAACCAGGAGAGTGGTCTTGCCGGCTTCGAGCTTGTCGAGAGCGGCGCGATAGAGCTTGGTCTTGGCCTCGGCCACTTCAAAGGAGTCGACTATAGTGAACTTGCCGTCAGCGATCTTTGCGGCGATAGCCGAACGGAGCGCACCCATCAGCTTCTTCTGAGGAAAGGCGTACTCGTAGCTGCGCGGCTTCGGTCCGTGAACTGTGCCGCCGCCACGCCAGAGCGGGGTGCGGATGGAGCCGACGCGTGCGCGGCCGGTTCCCTTCTGCTTCCAGAGCTTCTTGCCTGCACCGGAGACCTGATTGCGGTTCTTGGTGGAGGCAGTTCCCTGACGAAGGGCTGCGCGGTAGTGCTTGACCGACTCCCAAAGGAGGCCGTCGTTGATCTCGCCCGAGAAGACGTCGTCAGCGAGTTCGAACTCACCAACCTTCTTTCCGCCGAGATTGACTACATTGATGTTTGCCATCGTTCTTCTCTCTTTGCGCCCGCCATCGATGCGGCGGGCAAAAACTTTGTTTAGGCACTCAAAAAAATGCCTTTGTCTAACTCTCTTTACTTCTTCTTCGAAGGTGCTGCCTTCTTCGAAGCCTTCAATGCGTCCTTCGTTGCGGCGCCGGCAAATCCACGACGCTCACGCGGTGGCGCCTTGGCCTTTGAGATGAGGACGAAGCCGTCGCGAGGGCCGGGAACTGCGCCTTCGACTAGAATGAGGTTGTCGTCAAGATCGATGCCGCGGATGCGAAGGTTGCGAACCGTGATCTGCGCGTGGCCCATGTGACCGGGCATACGCTGGCCAGGAAATACGCGGGATGGAAACGATGAGGCGCCGATCGAACCCTGCACCTGGAACATATGACCGTGCGACTTGGGACCGCCACCGAAGCCGTGGCGGCGAATGACGCCAGCAAAGCCACGACCCTTGGACGTGCCAACGACGTCAACGAACTTTTCGTCGTTGAAGATGTCGACGAGAACACGGTCGCCAGCCCTGACAGCGACAGCCTCTTCGCCTTCAACCGGCTTGATCGTCTCGAGAGAGACTTCCCGGATCATCCTGACCGGAGGAACGTTCGACTTGGCGAAGTGGCCGGTCATCGCCTTATTGACCTTCGAAGCCTTCACGAAGTCGACGTAGCCGATCTGTGCGGCGTCGTAGCCATCTTTCGCCTGCGTCTTGAGCTGAGTGATGACGCACGGGCCAGCCTTCAAAACGGTGACGGGGTGAACATCGCCCTTCTCATCGAACACCTGAGTCATGCCAACTTTTTTGCCAAGAATTCCTGATACTGACATCTTCTTTTTCCTTTCCTCATCATGCTGACTTCATCATCAGCACTGCCGGTAAAACACTTCGCAGACTCAAACTTCGCCTGCTTACCTTCTTTACTTCTGAACCGTCTTGATCTCGACGTCGACGCCGGCGGGAAGATCAAGCTTCATGAGCGCATCTACTGTCTGCTGGGTCGGCTCGAGAATGTCGATCAACCGCTTGTGGGTGCGAATCTCGAAGGCCTCGCGCGACTTCTTGTCGACGTGGGGCGAACGCAGGACGCAGTACTTGTTCTTCATCGTCGGCAGCGGAATGGGGCCGGCAACCTGGGCTCCGGTGCGCTTGGCCGTCTCGACGATCTCACTTGTGGAGGTATCGAGTACGCGGTAGTCATACGCCTTCAAACGAATTCTGATTCTCTGTCCAGCCATTGTCTTCTCTTTCTCAAAGAGCGGTTGGAGTAGCTGCCGGTCATTTCCTACTCACATCTCAATGGGCCGGCAGCCCTCGTTAATCTTGAACAACAAAACCAGAAGCAACTTGCCGAAATCTTTACTTGAGGATTTCGGAGATGGTTCCGGCGCCTACGGTACGTCCGCCTTCGCGGATGGCGAAGCGGAGGCCCTTCTCCATGGCGACCGGCGTGTGCAGTTCGATCTCCAGCTGAATATTGTCGCCGGGCATGCACATCTCAGTGCCTGCAGGAAGCTTCGCCGAACCAGTCACGTCCGTCGTACGGAAGTAGAACTGGGGACGGTAGCCGTTGAAGAACGGGGTGTGACGGCCGCCTTCTTCCTTCGACAGCACGTAGACCTCGCCCTTGAACACGGTGTGCGGCGTGATCGAAGCGGGCTTGGCCAACACCATCCCGCGCTCCACGTCTTCCTTCGCCGTACCGCGCAGAAGAAGACCGGCGTTATCGCCTGCCAGACCTTCGTCCAGCTGCTTTTTGAACATTTCAACGCCCGTGACCACCGTGTTCTGCGTGTCGCGGAAGCCGACGATCTGAACCGCTTCGCCAACCTTCACCTTGCCGCGCTCGATACGGCCCGTCACCACGGTGCCGCGGCCCGAGATCGAGAAAATGTCTTCGATCGGCATCAGGAACGGCTGGTCGATCGCGCGCTCTGGCTGCGGAACATACTTGTCCACCGCATCCATCAGCTCGTCGATCTTGGCCTCCCACTTGGCTTCGCCGTTCAGCGCGCCAAGGGCAGAGCCGCGGATGATCGGAGTGTCGTCGCCGGGGTAGTCGTACTTCGACAGAAGCTCGCGCACTTCCATCTCAACCAGCTCGATCAGCTCTTCGTCCTCAACCGCATCGCACTTGTTCAGAAACACAACGATGTACGGCACGCCAACCTGGCGGGCGAGCAGAACGTGCTCCTTGGTCTGCGGCATCGGGCCGTCGGTGGCTGCAACCACGAGAATCGCGCCGTCCATCTGGGCTGCGCCGGTGATCATGTTCTTGATGTAGTCGGCGTGGCCGGGGCAGTCGACGTGCGCATAGTGGCGGTTCCCCGTCTCGTACTCCACGTGCGAGGTCGCAATCGTAATACCGCGCTCACGCTCTTCAGGAGCGTTGTCGATCGTGTCGAACGAACGGAACTTGTTGTTCGGGTTGTGCTTCGACAACACCTTCGTAATCGCTGCTGTCAGCGTCGTCTTGCCGTGATCGATGTGCCCGATCGTCCCGATGTTTACGTGCGGCTTTGACCGGTCAAACTTTTCCTTCGCCATTGCTCTCTCCGTGTTTCTTACTTGAACTTCTAATCTGTTTTGCCTTGCGGCACCGACCTACTTCGAATCCTTACCGTCTTTGCCCTGCACCTTGGCAATGATCTCTTCGGAGACCGACCGCGGCGCCTCTTCGTACTGCTTGAACTGCATGCTGTAGTTGGCACGGCCCTGTGTCGATCCGCGCATCGCTGTCGCGTAGCCGAACATCGTGCTCAACGGCACCGTAGCCTTGATTGCCTGAACGCCACCGACCATCTCCATGCCTTCGATGCGACCGCGCCGGCTGTTGAGATCGCCGATGATGGTGCCCATGAACTCCTCGGGAACCGTGACTTCGACTTCCATGACGGGCTCGAGCAGGACCGGCTTGGCCTTGCGGGCGGCTTCCTTGAAGGCCATCGAACCGGCGATTTTGAAGGCCATTTCGTTCGAGTCGACGTCGTGGTAGCTGCCGTCGTAAAGGGAGACCTTGATATCGACCATCTCGTAGCCGGCGAGCACGCCGCGCGTCATGGCGTCCTGGATACCCTGATCGATCGGCTTGATGTATTCCTTGGGAATCGTGCCGCCCTTGATGTCGTTCGAAAACTCGTAGCCCTTGCCCGGCTCGTTGGGGCTGATGCGAATCTTGGCGTGGCCGTAGTTACCTGAACCGCCGGTCTGACGGATGTACTTACCCTCAGCCTCGGCATTCGAGCGGATGGTCTCGCGGTAAGCGACCTGAGGCTTGCCGACATTGGCTTCGACCTTGTACTCGCGCATCATGCGGTCGACGATGATCTCAAGGTGCAGCTCGCCCATACCGGAGATGATCGTCTGGCCGGAGTCGGGATCGGTGTGAACGCGGAAGGTAGGATCCTCCTGCGCGAGCTTGGCGAGTGCCATGCCCATCTTTTCCTGATCGGCCTTGGTTTTGGGCTCGACCGCGACTGCGATGACCGGCTTGGGGAAGTCAATCGACTCGAGGACGACCGGGTGCTTGTCCGTGCAGATGGTATCGCCCGTGACGAGGTTCTTCAAACCAACCGCTGCGCAGATATCGCCGGCGAGAATCTCGGTGATCTCTTCGCGCTTGTTGGCGTGCATCTTCAACAGACGGCCGATACGTTCGGTCTTGCCTGTACGCGGATTGAGAACCGAGTCTCCGGTCTTCAATTGGCCGGAATAAACGCGGATGAAGATCAACTGGCCGACGAATGGGTCGGTCATAATCTTGAATCCGAGAGCGGAGAAGGGCTCGTTGTCGTCCGCCTTGCGAACGATCTTCTCTTCCATGTTGTCGGGGTTCGAGCCGATCATTGGAGGAATATCGAGCGGGCTTGGCAGATACTCGACCACTGCATCAAGCAGGGTCTGGACGCCCTTGTTCTTGAAGGAAGAGCCGCAGAGCACCGGGAAAATCTTCATCGCGATGGTGGCCTTGCGGATACCGGCCTTGAGCTGCTCGACGGTTGGCTCCTGGCCCTCGAGGTAGAGGTGCATGAGCTCATCGTCGTTTTCGGCAACTGCCTCAATGAGGGTGTGGCGCGCCTCGGTAGCCTTGTCCATCAGATCGGCGGGAATGTCTTCAACCGAATACTCGGCGCCCATCGTCTCATCGTGCCAGTAAATTGCCTTCATGGTGACGAGATCGACGACGCCAAGGAATTTGGCTTCGGCACCAATCTGAATATTGATAGGAACAGCGCGCGCGCCCAGGCGATCGACGATGGTCGAGGTCGCATAGACAGCGTCTGCACCGGCCTTATCCATCTTATTGATGAAGCAAATGCGAGGAACCTTGTACTTGTCAGCCTGACGCCAGACAGTTTCAGACTGGGGCTGAACGCCAGCGACCGCGTCGAAGCAGGCGACCGCGCCGTCGAGCACGCGCAGCGAACGCTCAACCTCAGCGGTGAAGTCCACGTGGCCCGGGGTGTCGATGATGTTGATACGGATGTTTTTCCAGGTGCAGGTGGTTGCGGCTGAGGTAATGGTGATGCCGCGCTCCTGCTCTTGCTCCATCCAGTCCATGGTCGCAGTGCCCTCGTGCACCTCGCCGATACGGTGCGTGATGCCCGTATAGAAGAGGATGCGCTCGGTCGTCGTCGTCTTGCCGGCGTCGATGTGCGCCATGATCCCGATGTTCCGGCAACGATTCAGAGGTGTAGTGCGTGCCACGATCTATCTCTCATCTGCGAGCATCCGCTCGCGGTAATTAACAACGTTTGAACCCTAAACTTCAGTCGAGAGCTCGAAACTCAAAGCTCTACCAGCGGTAATGCGCGAAGGCCTTGTTGGCTTCGGCCATACGATGAACGTCTTCCTTCTTCTTCATCGCGGCGCCGCGGCCATTGGCAGCATCGAGCAGCTCAGCAGTCAACTTCTCAACCATTCCCTTTTCGCCACGAGCGCGGCCGTAAGTCACCAGCCAGCGAATCGCGAGCGAGGTGCGACGCTCGGGGTTAACCTCGATCGGCACCTGATAGTTCGCACCGCCAACGCGTCGGCTCTTGACCTCGAGAAGCGGCTTGCAGTTCTCGATCGCCTTCTTGAAGAGCTTGAGAGCCTCGTCGCCACCCTTCTGCTCGAGGTTGGTCATAGCGGTGTAGAAGATGCCCTGAGCGGTGGACTTCTTACCGCCCCACATCATGGAGTTAACAAACTTTGTGACCAGGGTGGAGTTATAAACCGGGTCTGCAGCAACTTCACGCTTCGCGATGTAGCCTTTTCTTGGCATTCTCTTCTTCTTTCTCGTCTTCCTCCAGCGCCGGACTTCTCAAGAGCTGGACCTGGTTGGGACCCGAAGTTCAGGTCCGAAAATTTATTTCGCCGCAGCCTTCGGACGCTTCGCGCCGTACTTGGAGCGGCTCTGCTTGCGGTTGGCGACGCCGACGGAGTCGAGCGTGCCACGAACAACGTGATAACGAACTCCTGGCAGGTCCTTCACACGGCCGCCGCGGATGAGCACAATCGAGTGCTCCTGCAGGTTGTGGCCAATGCCCGGAATGTAGGTCGTCACTTCGATCCCATTCGTAAGGCGAACACGAGCAACCTTGCGGAGCGCCGAGTTCGGCTTCTTGGGGGTCTGGGTGTAGACGCGGGTGCAAACGCCGCGGCGCTGGGGCGAACCCTGGAGCGCGGGGCTGGCGGTCTTATAGCGGGTGGGCGTGCGGCCCTGCTTGACGAGCTGATGGAACGTAGGCACTAGAACTCCTTAGTTGACGCGCAAAACCTTACAACCAAACTTTTGCCAGACACACAGAAAGGTCTCGGCTCTTTTTGTCGTACACGCAAAAAGAATGAGGACGCTGAAGCGCCTCGTGGCCGAAGATGTTCCCTGCTGTTGCGTCTGTAAATCGGTACAACAAGCCAGACGTAAACAGTCGACGGTGGTCGAGCGTCTTTCCTAATTCAAAGGATGAGCCGACTCCGTTTCGCTGTCCCGGCCCGCATAGCCCTTCCAAGGTGGAGGGTGTCGCAGGCGCGATTGCGATGGGCCGCAGACTTAAAACATTCTGATCGGGAAAAATCGATGATCGGAAATGTACTGCGGTGAATCTCTTGTATCCAGTATAACGCAAAATTCCTCCTCCTGCTTTGAAACAGGCATTGGAACAGGGATTGCGTGGGCTTTTCTCCGCCCTTCCGTTCGCTGGGGGATTCCCGACGAAACGGTCTGGATACTCGCGGAACCTTCTAACAATAGCAATCTCTGCGCGCTGCGTCAACTTTTGGCCGCTATGTTCCTGTGAATTTAGCAGCATTTCGCAGGCGAACTGGCCGCTTCCTTTCCAGAGCCAGAAGCAAGTTTGCCATGCTAGGCTTTTTGCATGACTTTTGTTGAACTCCGCAAGTGCTTCCTTTCCTGTGTTCTCTCAGCCTCAACCCTCATCCTTTTTGCCGGAAGCTCCAGCCTCTCGCAGGCACAAACTACCTCTTCCTCGGGCAAGGATACGCGCATTGGCGCTTTGATTCAGTCACTTGGCAAGACCAAGACGCCAAGTGCGGCTGCGATTTCGCCTGACGGGGCGACAGTGGCTTGGGCGGCTCGCATGGGGGAAGGTTCGCAGATCCATCTGACCGAAGTGGCTGACTCGACCAAGGAGAAGGTTGTTGAGACTGGGCTTGGCTCGACTGGCTGCAGCAGTTCGGAGCCGAAGTGGTCGCCAGATGGGGATTGGCTGGCATTCGTCTCCGACTGCACGGCGAAGACCGAGAAAGATGGTCAGGACCAGATCTTTGTGTGGTCGAAGAAGACGGGCGAGTCGAAACAGTTGACACGTCTTGTGGGGGGCATCGATTCGCTGGCGTGGTCACCGGATGGGAAGGCGATTGCGTTCTTGTTTGTCGAAAATGCTACGCGCAGTGCTGGAGCCCTTGCAGCGATGAAACCGTGGTCGGGCGTGATTGGAGAGGATGGGGTTGAGATTCAGCGCGTCTATGGCATCGATCTGGAACACCACACCGGCAGTTGGCTCACGCCTTCGAATCTCCACGTCTATGAGTTTTCCTGGTCGCCAACCTCGCATGAAATCACCTTTGTCGGCGCGCCTCCTCCGGGCGAGAACAACTGGTGGGTCGCCCAGCTATACATCCAGCCTTTTGGTGGTCATGCGAAGTCGATACTGAACCCCGTGACCGTCTCCGGGCCGTTGCATGGATTGCAGATTGCGGTGCCTCGGTGGTCGCCTGACGGGAGTCAGATTGCCTTTATTGGCGGATTGATGAGCGACCAGGGTTCGACGGGGGGCGATGTGTATGTAATTCCGTCGGCTGGCGGTGAACCAAGAAACATTATGCCGGGCCGCGCTGCATCGGCTGCATTTATTGGCTGGATTGGGCCGGAGGTTATTGGAGTTACAGAGCATGTGGGTGGTAACAGCCATCTGGCAGCCCTCAATCTGAGGACGGGTGAAGACATACCCCAAGCCAACGCAACTTTTCCAGAGACAATCGGAGCGGGCGGACTTGTGATGAGTATCTCGCTCTCCAACAAGCACACGATCGCTTTCATACGCAGCTCGTTTGAGATGGCTCCTGAGGTATGGGCTGGGCCACCAAGAGAGATGAAGCAGATTACGCACTTGAACGATGGCATGAAGCCTGCCTGGGGAAAGACAGAGAGCATTGAGTGGACGAACGATGGGTTCAAGGTGCAGGGATGGCTGCTGTATCCCGCAAACTACGATCCGTCGAAGAAGTATCCACTGATCGTGAGTGTGCATGGCGGGCCTTCGAGCGCCGTGACTCCGCGGTGGCCTGGGGTGGGATACGGCGGCGTGCCGTTTTCAGCGCTTGGATACTTCGTGTTTATGCCGAATCCCCGCGGGAGCTATGGGCAGGGCGAGAAGTTTACCCAGGCGAACATCAAGGATTTCGGCTATGGCGATCTCCGCGACATTCTGGCTGGAATGGACGTTCTGGAGAAGCGATTCTCCATCGACAAGAACCGCGAGGGGCTGACTGGTTGGAGCTACGGCGGGTTTATGACGATGTTTGGCGTAACGCAGACGACGCGGTTCAAAGCGGCTGTCGCCGGCGCGGGCATCAGTGACTGGAAGAGCTATTACGGTGAGAATTCGATTGATCAGTGGATGGTGCCATTCTTCGGCAAGACCGTGTATGAAGATTCGGACGTGTATGCAAAGAGCTCGGCGATCGAGTACATCAAGAACGTGAAAACGCCCACTTTAGTGGTTGTCGGGGACCGCGATGGCGAGTGCCCTGCACCGCAAAGCTTCGAGTTCTGGCATGCGCTGCGTGCTGAGGGGGTGAAGACGCAGTTGGTGGTGTATCCGAATGAAGGACACGCGTTTCACGCGCCAGAACATCGTCAGGATGTACTGGAACGAGCGCTGAATTGGTTTGAAGCGGAGATGCCGGCAAAGTAACGGCGTCTTCAGGAAGAACACATTAACTTCCGGACCCGATTTTCGCATGGATGCGAATTCGGTGTCTCCAGCGTCCAATAAGAGCCGGAAGATTTGCTTCCGATGTGTGCAGCTTCTACACTAATGATTCGAGAGTTAGTCATTCAGCAGTTGCGGTGTGACCGTTCAGCTTGTGTCTCGGTTGGGCGGGGAGGTTCAATGCGTCGGTTTGTTACGTTAGCAGTCCTATTACTTCTTACGGTTCCTTTTGGCGTCTCGATTTCGGGCTGTTCGAAGAAACAAGCAACTGTCTTTTGCAATGGCTCGGATTCCGGAATCCCGGTAGGCCAGGTGACGACGATCACGCTGAACCCGCAGATCACCGGTATCTCGTTGAATTTCGCGCAGATCGGCCAGGTCAGTGCACCCGTGGCGACTGACTGCAAAGGCACCGTCGAATCGATTACTAAATATACGTACGCGACGTTTCTGGCTAACGGCACTCCGGACCTTACGATTGCCGACATTGACCCTGCCAACGGCAAGCTGTGCGCCGGTACCTGGAACAGGAATACGGGTGGGGGCATCGCCGACTTCACCACTTGCAATCCGACCAATAAGAGCGGGACAGTCTTTGTCGTCGCGAGCGGCGACGGCGCGAGCAGCAATCCGCTGCCGATTTACGTGCACCCGGTTGTGACAAGCGTGGTGCTGGGTCCGCTTTCTACGGACTGTATTCACGATCCGGCGACGAATTGCAGTCCTGCTGCGTTTGCGACACAGCAGGTGAGTTGCACGATCGACGCGGGAACGGGTTGTTGCTTGAATCCGGTAACGACACAGTCCGCAATTGCTGCTTCGAACAGCTGCGTGTCGCAGGGAACGACAGGGCAACTGGCGGCGCGCGTCTATCAGAATGCGTCGACGTCATTGGCAAACAACATCAGTTGCAGGGTTGGCCATCTCTCCTACACGGCCCAAACGTCTTCGATCGTCTCGATCGACCAGAACGGTGTAGCGACGGCGCAGCAGCCCGGATCTACCGTCATTACGGCGAACATCTCGAATGCAGGGAGCTCGGCGGGTTTCTTCTCGACTTGCCCTCCGACCTCGATCACTTTGAGCGTTCCCGGGAATGGAAGTTCCAACAGCATCATCGTGAACCCGAATAACACCCAGCCGATTACCTCCCTGGTTATGGACAAGAACGGAGCGGTTCTGACTGGTCTCTCGCTTGAATTTGAGTCCACGACTCCGACGACGATTCCTGTGGTTTCAACCGGAACAGTAACGCCCACTTTTCCGGGTTCGGCTGCAATCACAGCTGTCTGCCAGCCTCCGACCTGCAATCCGTCGCCGTTCAACCAGATCGGCCTGTACGGAAATGGAAAGCCTGTGACCTCCAATCCCGTGACAGTGACAGCGCCGGGAACGAACAGCACCAATCTGTATATTGCGAGCACTCAATCGCGCTACATCGTTCCTGTGGACTTTACGCAGCCTCAGATCGGAGCGCCGATTCTGTTGCCTTACCAGCCGAATTCGATGGTCATCAGCAACGACGGCAGCACAATCTACATGGGAAGCGCGTTTGAGATTATGACGTACAGCGCGGTCTCAAATACGCTGTCCAATCAGGACCCATCAGTCACCGGGACGGTGCTTGCTGTGTCGCCCGATGGCTCGACTGTAGTTATTACTGATCCGATCCGCCAGTTTGTGTACCTCTACAGCGGAGGTGGCAGCGGAGGGGTTCAGACACAGTTTGGCGGCGTTGCAACTCACGCGGTGTTTTCTCCGGACAGCCACACGGTGTACATCACCCTGGGCGACTACAACGCTTCGACTGGTGTTGTTACGCCGAATAACCAGCTGCTGGTGCACTCGACATTTACCGGCTGGTATCAGACAACCTCGTCACAGACAACGACGGATGTCGCGATGGGGGTGCCAAGCGTTGGAGCATTCTTTGCGGGGAATCCGGCAACGGCGCGGTCGTACTGCCCGATCACGACAACAACGACTCTGAACGGTCAGCTCACGACGACCAATCTTTTCTATCCGGATGCAGGCGTAATTGCGCCGGCAATGGATCGGATTGCAACGACCAACGATGGCCGGCACGTTCTTGGCGCGACGACTACAGCGTTCACGGATCTGGCAATACCTTCTGGCCTCCCGATCACTGCATGTCCGCTGGCCGATGGGACGCCGCAGACCTTTGCGACAACTCCCGTGTTCAGTGGCGCGCTGCCTGGCGTCGCGGCGACGGCAATCACCGGTGTCTTTCCGACTTCCAACTCAAAGATTGCGTTTGTAACGTATACCGGCACCGGTGGCGTTGTACCGACCTACATTCCGAAGGCTACTGGAGCAGGGACGGCGGTGAGTATCGCGCTGTCAACGGCGGTTGGGACACCGGTTGCTCCTATTGCTGGAGTCGTCAGTGCCGATGACCAAACATTCTTCGTCGGAACTTCCGGGGATAATGCTGTTCACCTGATCACACTGCAGCCGGACGGCTCGTACAAAGATGTGACGAAGCCAATTACACCAAAGCTACCCGACACAACCCCCGCACAGAATCTCGTCGCCCCGAATCTGTTGGTGCAGAAGCCACGGAAGTCTACTTCGTAATTTCAATTCATCGAATATCTTCAACGTTAGACCCTCCCTTCGGGGAGGGTTTTTCCTTTGGAACCTGAGTTATTTCGCCACGGCCATTCCCGGCTCAATCCATGAGAAGAGAAAGCTGCTTACCTCCGGGAATTGAGAAGCCACGAAGGCCACAAGAGGAATGCCCACAAACGAAGCGACCTTGAAGTAGAAGTCGAGGTCGAGGTGGCCGGGAGTGTGATTGGTGGATCGGCTGAGAATGGCATCACGATTGACGGAGGCATAGATCGAGATGATGGTGAAGGCCAGGACTCCGAGCAGGACGGACAAGGCGATCAGCAAGACGTGCCGATTGAGATAGGGATAGGAGGTACACGCCCAAATCAGGAAGAGATAAAGCGCGGCTGCGGTGAGGAGACGGCTCCGCATCTGAAGCAAAACCATGCGAATGTAATGAATATAAACAAGAGCAACCCACTCTTCGCGAAGTTCCTGCAAATGGTCGATGGGCTCGTCCGCGGGGGAAGACGCGGGCTTCTCTTCCGTTTCGAGGGCATCCGGAGCGGTGATGAGTCTTTTTTCTTTATGCCAGGCCGCACTCAGCTTGATCAGCAAAAGGTGAGCGACGTAAGCGATTCGTTCCTGCAGCAGACCAAAAGCAGAGATGACCTTCTGAGGGTCGTGATGTTGTTGTTTGAATTCATGGAAAAGATTGCTCGCTGCTTCGCTAAAACTCAGATCTTGCAACGGGGACGAGGCCTCTTCGTCCAGAACATCCCGTGATGCCTGTTCGAGGAGACGGGTTATCGCTCGATATCGAGCTGAGCGATTCTCCTGAATGATCCAGAACGACTTCCAGGTAAGACCGCGGACTGTGCTGAATCCGCGACGGAGAGAGGACGATTCCAGCCGCTCCAGGCAAAGGGATTTCAGCTTCAGCCAGAGAGTTGAGGCCATGAAGAGTTCCCAAAAGATCGCGACGACGATGAGAAACATGCTGAAGCAAAGAACTTTCTGCGGGTAGGGCCCATCGAAGGTGCGAGGCTTGAGTTGCAAAGGCTGAATCAGGATCAAAGCGACGATGAAGATCGTGGCGACCCAGACGGATTTCTGCAGGACGATGGCTTTGTCAGGCGGCCATGCGAGAAGTCGGGTCACAGGCTTGAGTTGTGCGTCGCTTGGGCAGTTCGTAAGGCCCTCCACAGTATCCGGAAGCCTCGGCGCAAGATCACGAGTAAAGGCAATACGGTCGAGGTGGTTATAGAAGAGAGCAAAGAAAGCCGCGGTCGTGAGGAAGAGTGGAAAGATTGGAGAGATGCTTCGGAGCGGATAGCTCGAACGATATTGAAAGAACGCAGGAAAGCCTGAGGACGAGGAGAGCGTATCCCAGAGATGCTGCCACACAGTAATTGCGACGTAAAACGACACGCAACTGATTAAGGCGATGAGGAGGACATTGGCAATGAAGGGGCGGGGCTCCGAAGAATCAAGCCGAGGGGAAAAAGTCAGAGCGATCTGCTGGACGAGATAGGCCAGGGCCACGCACAAAGCTGCGGTGCTGATTACAAATATGAGATGCGCAAGCTGTGACGGATCAGATGGGGTGTAGCTGAGTTGAAGCGATAACAGAAGCATGAGAGTCATGCTGAGTTGAAGAGATAGCTTCGGGGTTCGTGCTCCGGCGTCGTTGAGGACGTAGCGGTAAGAGAGATCATGAAGTGCAGGAACCTGCAGGCACTTCAGAGTGTGATAGAGAGCGAACATGCCCAGCATCAGAAGAAGAATCTGCTTGGAGACCGGAGAAAGTTCGGTCTGAAAGATTCCCGCAGGCTGATACTTCTGAGGCAATGGAGGCAGATTGACTTTGCTTCTGTGTTGCGACTGGGAAGACGCGGTATCGTAGTGATGGCCGTTGAGCAGAGCAATTGGCCAGTACTCTCCATGGCCGACGGCGGAGAGCCACAGGGGAGGCCTGTCGGTATAGGTGAGCGGCGAACCGTAGTCCGGAAGTTCAGGAACATGCCCCGGGGTGACAAGGTAGCGAACAGCTGCGTACAGGCCCTCTGAGAGATCGCTGGGAAAGGCATGAGTTGATGATGAAACTTTTTCGCCGAGGCGACGGCTCCAGAACTGGCTGTCGGCAATCAGAGGCCACGGGCTGACGAAGTACATATTTTCAAAGTTGGCGCCCGTGCCTGAGCGAAGAAAGAGGTCGTCGGCCTGATTAACCACGACAAGAGTATTAGGGGCCTCGCGGGCGAGAATCTGGGCGACAAAGAGTTCGTCGAGAACGTCAGTTGCAGTGACAATGACGACTTTGATGTGTCGTTGCTCGAAGAGATCGGATATCTGATGCATGATGCCGTCCTGCGAGACAGGCATCTGCTGCGGCGCAAAGTTTGGGATGGCGTCATCATCATCTTTGGCTTCTTCGAAGTCGAGATTGAGGCTGGTATTCGCCGCTCCCTGAGTCGACGCGCCGAAGCCAAAGATATTGCTCTTCTGGTAGGCGCTCCTGAGATGAGAGATGTTGCGTGGAAAATGTATTCGTAAAGGGCCCGTGCTGAACCGCGCGGCGGAATCGCCCGAACGACATGGTTTTGGTATGAGCGCGTTCTTTCGTGTAATGGCGGGGATCGCAGGTGCGGGACAATTAGAATCCTCTGAACTGAACCATGACCCATATCCACTTTCGCCTTCGCTGAGTTCAGCAATCTCTTCGTCGCTAAATTGACCGCGCCACTTCAGAAATTCCACGGTCTGCTGCGTGCGCCAGTCTTTGTCGGGCCCAAAAGACACATAGGAGACGACAGGTGCAGTCTGATTCGTACCTTGGCTGTTCAGGGTATTCTTCGCGGACGGCGCATCGTAGCAATGGGGATCGCTGACGGAACCACTCGCGATCGCTATTTTTTTCAGGCCGCTATCTCTCACTTCGTCGGTATTTAGAAGATCGCGGAGAGATTTGCAGGAGCCAGTAAAAGAGGGACCAATGATGCGTAGTTCCGTTTGATCCGGCGAAAGCGTCTTGAGCCTGGCAAGAGCTGCCAGGAACTGGGTACGGTCGATGCCGGCTGTAGGAGAATTTCCTACGACAAAGACAGCAAGGGGGTGACAGGGAATGTCGTCTTCGATCGCCTTGTCGTTCGTTGAGGTATCTTCCTTCTGCTTTACACAATTTTCACTGGGATCCGGACGAAAGAGCAGCACACCCGGAAACTCCTCGCGACCCTGCAGGAAAAGGCCCTCCTGTTGTCGATCGACGAAATGATCCCCAGTGGTTGGACTGGAGAGAGGAAACCACGGCAGCCAACTGGATTGGTATTGCCATCTGGACTCCTGGAACGCGTCTTCAAGAGCATCCATGTCCCGGTCGAACCAGAGAGCGAGGTGAGTGTGGACTGGATCGGGCTCAATCACGATCATCACGTGAATTCTCTCTGGACTCACAGTTCCAGGATTCATTGGCGCGGCTGGTGTGTTGCCGCCAGATCCGAGCGGTGGAGAGTAGAAGTCGTCGATGGTCTGATCAAGCTCTTTTTGTGCACTGAACCGGCCTAACTGCTCCGGATGGTTCTTCATCTCGTCGGCCCAGCTAACCTGGTCGAATGGGCTGATCCTGGGCACAACGACGTGCTTACCGTGTTTGCCGACAGCGGCAGAACCATCAAAAGAGGGCCCTTGAGAGGCGGGTCCCGGCAGCGTCAAACGCAGCGCCGCGGCGACGATACCAACAGCTACAGCTCCACCGACAATGGGGCGTTGGGTCATGACTACTCCAAAGGGCAGACGGGAGTATGTTCTGTCCGAATTTCTGGGAGCCCGGGAGCCGAGGAGGCAGTCGAGAGATTTTTAGTTTGGTCTTGTGCGGCGCGAATGTCAAATCTTTGGGGTGCCGTTATTCAATTGAATACATATGGATACCACTGCCTGCGTTGTCGACTCTACCGTTCGGCAATGCGATCGTAGCTTTGGTATTCGGTGGCGTCGTCACGGTGAACTGGTGAGTGGATTGGTTCCAGTCGGTGATGACTGTGCCATAGGGCGAGTCGTACTCGGTGTGGAGCGCAGGAAGCATGGGATCGACGTGCGGTTGAATGGTGAGGTGATGGAAGCCTGCTCCTGAGGAGTCTGTGTCGATGCCGGCAGCGCGGCGAAAGACCCACGCCATGACCGATCCGAAGGCATAGTGGTTGTAAGAGTTCATCGAGGGGTCGCCGGTGTCGCCATTCCATCGCTCCCACCAGGTAGTCGCGCCCTTCGCGACCATGTAACCCCACGAGGGATAGGTATCCTGCAGCAGAAGTCTGAAGGCGACGTCGGTGCGATTGTTGGCTTCGAGGACGAACATGAGAAAGGGTGTGCCGAGGAAACCGGTGGTGAGATGGTTGTTGTGAGCTTCGATATCTTTGACCAGGCGATCCGTCATGTTTGCGCGAAGACTCTCCGGAGAGATGCCGGAATAGAGAGTAACGACGTAGACGCTCTGCGTGTTGCCGGTAACTGAACCATCGGGTTGCATGTATTGCTTGCGGTAGGCGTCGGCGATTTGGTCGTAGAGAATCTGATATTTATCCGCATCTTCTTTTCGGCCCAGCGCGAGAGCCATTTCTTTCATATCCCCCGCAATGATGGCCCAGTACGCTGTCGCGATGAGGTCCTTGGGCGTGTTCTGATCCGGAGCGAGCCAGTCGCCGTAGTTGTTGCCAAGCTGGTTGCGGCGGATGTAGTCAGGATTCATCTTCAGAATGAAATCCATAAAGCGCTGCATGCTTGGCCACGAGGATTCGAGGAGAGTTTTGTCGCCGTACTGTTGCCATGCAGCATAGGGTACGAGAATGCCCGCATCGGACCATCCGGGTGCACCTGGTTCGGGACCGAGAAGATTCGGAGAGACATTGGTAAAGGCGTCGTCTGCTGTCTGGGCGTCGAGTATGTCGAGCATGAACTTGCGCGTGAAGCTCGCGATATCGAAGTTGTAGGTGCCGGTTCGCCAGAAGACACCTGCGTCGCCCATCCAGCCCAGGCGCTCATCGCGCTGAGGGCAATCGGTGGGGATAGAGACGAAGTTGCCACGCTGTCCCCAGATTCCAAGCTCGCCCATGTGGTTCAAGAGCTCACTCGAGCTATGGAAGCGGATAGAAGGAGTCGATTCGAGGCTGTTCTGAACGATGCCTTCGATGCTCGCTGTCGTAGGAGTGCCTGGGTAGCCAGAGAGTTCGACGTAACGGAAGCCGTGAAAGGTAAAGGAGGGAGTGTAGGTCTCTTCGCCGGAGCCAGAGAGAATGTAGATGTCGGTTGCGGTGGCGTTGCGAAGATTTTCGGTGTAGATGCTACCGTCAGGATTGAGCCGTTCTGCGAAGCGCATGCGGACGATAGTGCCGCGAGGACCATGGACGTGAAGCACGATGTTGCCGACCATGTTTTGTCCCATGTCGTAGATGAAGGGATGGGCAGCGTTGGCGGGTGTAATCACATTGGGATGGATTGTGTTAGAGACCGCGATAGATAAATTGGGCTGCGCTGTAAGTTGAACGGTGTTTGGGGCGTCGACGTGAACAGCATTGGTCCAGTTTTTGGCGTGATAGTGAGGAACGTTCCATCCGGATGTTTCGAGGCGGGCGTCGTAGACTTCGCCGGCATAAATCTCTGAGAAGAGAATCGGCGCCGAGGTGGTCTGCCACGTGTTATCGGTAGCGATAGTGCGATGGGAACCGTCAGCGAGAGTGATGTCGAGTTGCGCGCGCAGTGCGTCAGGACCCGGATACGCGCGGGTCCCGGCCCAGGTCATCGGTGAGCCGTGCCATCCTGCGCCGAGGACAGCGGCGATTGTATTGTCGCCGCGAGTGAGCATGGAGGTGACATCGTAGGTCTGATACAGAACCCGCTTGCTGAAGTCGGTGAAACCGGGATCGAGAAGATTCTGCGGTGCAACTGGTTTGCCGTTCAGGAACGCGCGGTAAGCCCCAAGAGCAGTGACAGTAAGGCGAGCCGACTGGATCGCGCTGCGAAGCTGAAAGTCTTTGCGGAAGAGCGATGCCTCGGAAGCGAGGCGATTGGGACCAACGACGATAGTGTGGCGATCATTGGCGAAGACGAACGGTGTGGTGAGTGGGCCGATCTGCTGTGCTGGTTGCCAATCTGCCGTGCCGGAGCGGGTAAACCAGGTGTCGTCGCTGGTAATGTGACGCTCGATGCCATTCGGGGACGTGATGCGAAGCGACGCGGCGAAGCCCGCGGGGCCGGTCGTTACGGGAGGCCGGGCGCGAGGCGAAGTTACTTTGATGAGTATCTCGTTGTCGCCGGGCTTGAGGAGCGGGCCGATCTCTTCCCAATCGAAGGCGCCGAAGTCGCTGTGCTGGCCGGTAACAACGCCGTTGACGGTCGCGACGAAACTGCCCGTAGCGAGCACATGCAGGCTGGCACGTGCTGACGAGGCATCGAGGCGCAGAGGATAGCGAAACTCAGCTGTAGTCTCGGGTGCAACGGCTTTTGCATCCGCGTTGGGAAGCCACAGCCAGTGGACGGAAGCGAGTTCGCGTTCGTCAGCCGCATCGACGCGGCGAATCCACTGAGCTCGCCAGTCGGAGGGCGAGAGCAGGCCGGTTTCGAACCACGCTGGAGTTGATGTAGAGGAGCCACCGTTGTTATCCCATACGCGAACTTGCCAGAAGTAGCGTGTTTGCGGCTTGAGAGCCGGGCCGTTGTAGAGAATGTTGATGGAATCCGAAGAGTCGATCCGGCCGGAGTCCCACACGTCGGCCTGTGTGCCGGATAAATTCTTCTCACTGCTTGCGATAAGAAGTTGATAGGCGGATTGGATCCAGTTTGGAGTTGTCGCATCGCTTTGCCATGCAAACTGCGGGCGTGGCGCGTCGATACCGATCGGGTTGGTCAGATGTTCGGTTCGGAGATGAACTGGAGACGCAGCGGCAGCGAGCGTAAAGATCAGGAACGATGCAAAGAGAGTTAATCGAACGAGAATCCTGGCTGAAGAAAACAGACGCATGCTTCGTCTCCGGTGTGGATTGCGAGAACAGAGCGAATGATACCGGAAGATTCGCGCACAGAGATACGAAGCAAGAGGACTAACTTAGGTGAGCGGTTTGAGATCGCCGAAGACTGTCGGCAGAAGCTCTGAGACGGTCGGGTGAATATGAACGGCGCGCTGGATATTCGTATACGGAACCTTGGCGTACATCGTGTCGATAATGCAGTGAATGGCCTCATCGCCGCCGGTGCCGAGAATGGAAGCGCCCAGGATCTCCTTGCTGTTTGCATCGACGAGCACTTTGATGAAACCCTCGGTCTCGCCTTTTTCGATCGCTCGGGAGACTCGGGTCATGGGACGGGTTCCGATCAGGGCCTGCTTGCCGGATTTGCGCACGGCGTCTTCGTTCAGGCCAACCCGGGCGAGGGGAGGATCAGTGTAAAGAGCGTAACAGGGGATGCGGTCGGTGACGCGTCGCGGGTCATTGTCGAGGAGGTTGGCGGCGACGATCTCGAAGTCGTTATAGGCGGTGTGGGTGAAGGCTCCGCGGCCGTTGCAGTCGCCGAGCGCCCAGATGCGGGGGACATTGGTGCGGAGCTCGTCGTCGACGGTGATGAAGCCGTGTTCGTCGTGGGCGATGCCGACTTTGTCGAGGCCGAGGTCATCAGTGTTGGGTTGGCGACCTACAGCGAGGAGAACGTGGGAGCCGATGCTCTCCGATGGGTCGTCTTCGCAGCTCACGCCCGCGGCAATGTCGATTCCTTCGCGGCGGAAGTGGATACATTCGGCGCTGGTGCGTATGCGGATGCCCTCATTTTCGAGGAAGGAGCGGATGGAGGCGGAGACGTCCTCGTCTTCGCGCGAGACGAGGCGCGGGGACTTCTCGATGACGGTGACTTCACTGCCGAAGCGACGGAAGATCTGCGCGAACTCGAGGCCAACGTAGCTTCCACCGATGACGACGAGGTGGCGTGGAAGGGTTTCAAGCTCGAGGATACTGACGTTGGTGAGGTAGGGGATTTCGTTGACGCCGGGGAACGAGGGAATAACGGCGCGTCCGCCTACGTTGATGAAGATCTCATCGGCGGAGAGAAGATCGTTACCAACGCGGACCTCTTTGGGGGACTCGAAGCGAGCGTGGCCGTTGAAGACGGTGCAGTTGGACATCTTGCGCAGATAGCCCTCGAGTCCAGCGCGGGAAGCGAGGACGATCTTGTCTTTGCGGGCTTTGATGGCCTTCATGTCGACCGAGACGGCGCCAGCATTGACGCCGTAGTCCGCAGCGGTGCGGGCTTTCTGAGCGACGTAGGCACTGGCAACCATAGCCTTAGTGGGGGTGCAGCCGTTATTGACGCAGGTTCCCCCGAAGAGCTTGCGCTCGACGTAGGCGACAGTACGGCCAGCCTGGGTGAGGCGGCCTGCGAGTGCAGGTCCGGCCTGGCCGGCTCCGATAATGATGGCGTCGAAGTGTGTAGGCATCAGACTTTAGAGACGATAAAGATAGCGCCGAGGAGAGCGACGGCGTCTTCCAGCAGCGCCGCAGGAAGATCTTTGCCAAAGGCCTTGGCGAGGGCTCCGCGGACGGAGGCTCCGCCGAGAGTGCCGACGACAGCGCCGAGGGCTCCGGCGACGAGGCCGCCATGGAGAGAGTCACGCGCTGCACCGAGGGTTGCGCCGGCGAGAGCTCCCATGACGACGCGGGCGATGAACTGCGGAGGAACTTTGCGGCTGGGGGTCTTGGGAAGCTTGTCGTTGATGATCTCGCCGATTTCGGCGACGGTAAAGATCCAGCGGGTGACGGTGTGGCTCATGAAGCTCAGCGGCGTGCCGGCGAGGCTGAACCAGCCAAGGCCGGCACCCCAGCTTACGATTGCCGGCGCCATGAGGGCGCGAAGGCCAGCGATGATTCCGATAAGAAATGCCAGGACGAGTATCGACA
Organism: uncultured Acidobacteriaceae bacterium; assembly: GCA_963815485.1. GTDB lineage: Bacteria > Acidobacteriota > Terriglobia > Terriglobales > Acidobacteriaceae > Edaphobacter. Next base: position 443,786 of record CAWFGQ010000002.1, read on the forward strand.
TGAAAGCCTCCGATTGAATCAGACTGATGACCATCTGCGGTTCGCAGGTATGCCGAACGACCTTCGACTCCGGAGAAAAATAGTATCTCCTTTGAGGCGAAGCTGGTAGATGGTCATGGCTAGGATGCCGCGAATTGCCGGGTGGATTGTCTTTCTTAGAAAATTTTATTCAGCCGAGACGTTTTTTGAGTAGATCACGGGCAATAGCGTCGAGAACACCGTTGAGGAAGGAGACGGACTCGGGAGCGGCATAGCGGCGGCCGATATCGAGCGACTCATTGATGATGATCGCTGCGGGAGTGTTTGGAAAACCGAGCATCTCAGCGACGGCCGTGCGGAGGAGGTTGCGATCGACGACAGCCATACGCTCAATGCGCCAGTTTTGGGCGTGGGCTTCGATAAGCTGGTCAATCTCTTGTCCGCGCGCAGTAGCCACACGGTAGAGGTCTTCGGTGAAGGTGCGGGTTTCAGGGTCAACATCAGCAGCAGAGGCCCAGAAGACCTTCTGCACCTGCTCGGGCGACTGTTTGCCCAGATCGCCCTGGAAGAGCATCTGCATGGCAAGTTCGCGGGATTTTCGGCGAGTTCCCATTACCTGGTCCCCTGACTGTTTTGTGCCGCGAGTTTGCGCTGAATGGAGACCATCTCGATGGCGGCGATCGCAGCCTCGAAGCCTTTGTTTCCTGCCTTGAGGCCGGCGCGATCGAGGGCCTGCTCAAGTGTTTCGCAGGTGAGAACCCCGAAGGCGTGGGGGATGCCGGTCTCCTGCTGGGACTGGCCAATGCCACGGGCAACTTCGTTGTAGATGGCCTCGTAGTGAGCCGTCTCGCCGCGGAGAAGACAGCCGAGGGTGATAATTGCGTTGAATTTTTTTGATTCTGCGAGAGTTCGGGCGGCAGAGGGAACCTCCCACGCCCCGGGAACGCGGACAATTTCGATATCCGACTTCGTCGCGCCGCTGCGGTGGAGAGCATCCAGCGAGCCCTGAAGAAGCCGGTCGGTAATCACCGTATTCCAGCGAGTTGTCACGATGGCGAAGCGCATGCCTGCAGCGCTGAGGTCGCCTTCGATTGCCGAGGGCTGGTCGTGGTACGGATTTTCCGACTGCCAGAAACCTAGTCTTAGGTCGGTGGTAAGCTGCACGGAAAAAAGGCGGCTGTTCCAGTGGGTCGGCTCGATTGGGGAAACCAGAGCACCAATCTCTTCAGTACGGTGCTCTGCCAGCAGCCATTTTTCGACTAGGGAGCGAATATGATCCAACTGAGTAGCTTCGACAAGGATTGGTGGCGTCTCGGCATCTCCGGGAAGACGGCCAGTAACAAACTCGATATTTCCAAGCGGAGCAAGAAAAGCGGCGCCTCGACCGTGGGAATCCTGCCAACCCTTACCCTGTTCAAAGCCTAAAGCGGAAAAGAGGCTGGTAAGACGATCAAATTCAGCGCCTGACGTGCCGGTTGAGGCAACAGCGCTGAGGAACGTAATTCCCTTAATCATAGATTCGATTGTATCGTCTGGGAGTGCGGGAATTGCTGGACTGAATTGAACTGCCGACGGGAGACGCCTGTGAACTACGAAACTCTGCTTTGTGAGGTGAAGGACCAAATCGCCACAATAACGCTAAACCGGCCAGAGGTGCTTAATGCACTGAACGCAAGGGTGTTCAGCGAATTGGAGCAGGTATTTATGACGCTGACGGCAGATTCCAGCGTCAGAGTCATTCTTCTCACAGGCGCTGGCGATAAGGCTTTTGCGGCTGGTGCTGACATCAACGAAGTCGCACGGCTTGACGTGGCTACCGGAGAGGCAAAGGCCAGGCGCGGACAGGAGGTTCTGCGGATCATCGAGACGTGCGGGAAACCGATAGTCGCGTGCATCAATGGGTTTGCGCTGGGTGGAGGATGTGAACTTGCGATGGCCTGTTCGATCAGGCTCGCCAGCGAGACGGCTCGCCTGGGACAGCCGGAGGTGAAACTGGGCCTGATCCCGGGATATGGAGGAACGCAGCGACTGCCGCGGTTGGTGGGTCAATCGATGGCACTGAAATTATTGCTGACAGGAGAGATGATTGGCGCGGCAGAGGCTTTGCGCATCGGCCTGGTCGACGAGATCATCCCGGCTGATCGATTGATGGAGCGTGCTGGAGAGATCGCTAAAACGATCGTCAACATGGCCCCGCTGGCTGTGGCAGGGTGCATGGAGGCGGTGCGATGGGGAGGCGAACTGGGGCTTGTCGCTGCAACGGATGTGGAAGCGGAGATATTTGGACGCCTATGCGGCACTGTCGATAAAGCGGAGGGAACAAAGGCCTTTCTGGAGAAACGCCCTGCTGTCTGGACGGGCCGGTAGATAGGCCGGTTCACGGGATTTTTTTCACCTTCTGAAGCGCAGAAGGGCTTGATATGCTGGTATTCGTGCGTAAATCTTTATTGCTCTTCCCCGTTCTTTTGCTTCCCCTCGCGCTCAATGGTTGTTCTCGATCTGCTTCGTCCAGCGTTACCGACGTAAAAGCGGCCTCGGCAGAGGAGCGTCAGGAGGTCGATCTGGCGCGGCAGCAGATGGAACTGATACCGCCGCCTTCGAAGACGCGATATATGGCGGTCAAGAGCTTGTCGGTCTGGGAAAATCCCTACCTGACGGTTCAGGGCGGAATGGTAACGCTCCATGTAGTTCAGGCTGACGCCAACACGACCGGCCTTGGAGTGGGGGGCATGCTGCGCCCGATCGGCGCTCGACGACAGGATCTGAATGTGCGAGTCAGCGATCTGCCCGTGGCGCTGAATGCAGTTCCTCAAAACTTCTGGCCATATGGACGGGTCGTCGCGATAGAAGAAGCGCATGAAGTTCCAGTGAATGCGCGACCCGAGGTGAGGCGAAATATGGAAAAGGTAATCAAGACCCTGACCGATCTGGGTGTGGTGGTCTATGAGTGGAGCGACAGCGGGCGAAGCTGATCTGTTTCAACCATTGTGCGACATCGACTTTCATTTTCCAATGCTGGTTGGGCTAAGATGCTCATACTTCCGCGTGTAGCAAATCCTATAAGTTGGTGAGCGATTGCATCTGCATACAACGGCATTAGTGGTCTTCTGCTTCTTCTTTGCACTGGTAACGTTGGCTGGCTTTTGGGCCGTACGGTGGCGAAGGCCAAAAGCTGGAATGGGTTCACTCGAAGAGTGGGGATTGGCCGGGCGTAGCTTCGGGACCTGGGTGACCTGGTTTCTGATCGGCGGCGATCTCTATACCGCCTATACGGTCATCGCTGTTCCGGCTGCACTGTATGGAGCCGGAGCAATGGGATTCTTCGCTCTGCCTTACGCTGTTATCACTTACCCGTACATGATGCTTGTGCTGCCGAGGCTGTGGACGATCTGTCACCGGCACGGTTACGTAACCTTTGCGGACTTCGTTGCTGGACGGTATGGAAACCGCTGGCTGACCATCGCAATCGCACTGACCGGCGTCCTGGCACTGATGCCATACATCGCCCTCCAGTTAGTCGGCATCCGTGTTGTGATCGGCGCGATGGGAATCGGCGGGGAGTGGCCACTGGCCGCGGCGTTTGTGATCCTCGCGGCGTACACCTATTCCAGCGGACTGCGAGCACCTGCGGTCATCGCGATTGTGAAGGACGGGATGCTGTACATCATGGTTCTGGTGGCATTGATCTACATTCCGTACAAGCTTGGCGGTTATGCGCGGATCTTCGAACTCGCGAACCAGTCTCTTGCACTTCACAGGCCCCCGGGTACGATTTTTCTCCGGCAGGGACAAGTTCTCGGATACTCGACCCTGGCAATCGGCTCGGCGATTGCACTCATGCTTTATCCGCACACCGCAACAGCCGTGCTGAGCGCTCAGAGTGCCAATGTGGTGCGAAGGAACGCGGCAATGCTGCCGGCTTATAGTTTTTTGCTCGGCCTGATCGCCCTGATGGGTTACGTCGCGTTGGCTGCAGGCATCGTAACGAAGGATGCCAATATGGCTGTGCCTCTGCTGTTTCTGAAGATGTTTCCGGAGTGGTTCGCGGGATTCTGCCTCGCTGCAGTAGCGATTGGCGCGCTGGTGCCAGCGTCCATCATGTCCATTGCAGCTTCAAACCTCTTCACGCGCAATCTGTATGGCGCGGTCGTCCGGCGGAAGATGCTGCCGCACGAGGAGTCGCAGATGGCGAAGATCGTTTCGCTGGCGGTAAAGTTCGGGGCACTCGTTTTTGTCCTGAAATTACCCATAACCTACGCGATTGAGATGCAGCTGCTGGGTGGGATTTGGATAGCCCAGCTCTTCCCTTCGGTAGTAATTGGAGTATTCACTCGGTGGTTTCACCCATGGGCGCTCTTTGTTGGATGGCTGGCGGGAATGTCTTGTGGAACGGCAATGGTAGTAGCGTTGGAGCTGAAGGGTTCGGTGTATCCGCTGCACGTGCCTGCATTTCTTGGCGGCGGAACCTACGCGATGTATGCGGCAATTCCTGCCTTGCTGCTGAATCTGGCAGTCTCCGCAGTACTGACGGTCTTATTCCGTGCAGCGAAGGTGAATCGTGGAAGCGATGTCACCGACTCCGCGGCTTATATCGGCTAACATGAGGGTTTCCTGACACAGCCTCGTGCGCCAGGAACGCATCTCACCGATAGATCACTTGATGAAGGCAGGTCCGATGAGCAAGACACATGATGTTGAAAAAACTTACGAACGTTCCCTGGCGAAAGGTCTGCTTGCGGGGCTGATCGGTGGATTAGTCGCGACGGCTGCGAAGACGCTCGCCGAGAGAATCTATCCCCCACGAACCCACGGTGAGCCGGAGCCTCACGAAGTGCTCTCCGAGAGAGTTGCAGGACACGAACTTGTAGGGCGACAGAAAGAGGTTGCGGCAGAGGCAATCCACTGGGGGTTTGGTGCTCTGACCGGAGCCGCGTATGGCGCGCTCGCGGAGTATTATCCCGCCGCAACCACAAAGGACGGAGCCGGATTTGGAATGGCGCTCAGTTCCTTGACGCATGGTACCGTCTTGCCGGCGATGGGCCTAGCGTCTGAACCGGAAGAGCAGACAGCACGTGAGCGGACGAGCGAGTTGGCTACGCATGTGGTGTATGGAGTTGTGACTGAGACGGTGCGGCGAGTGGTGCGGCGGATGCTCGGGTAAGTAAGATGTATGAGAGTGATTCACTCTTCATGCCGGGCGTGGCGTGACTACAAGTCTCAGGGGTCTCAATGGAGACGACGTTCAACAAGGTGGACAAGGCACCCGGAAATCTGGAAAAGGCAACGTTCTAAAGCTCGTGATGAGCTGGGTTGGGGATATGGTCCCTCGTTTGAGCCCAGTTGGAGACGATGCTGTCAACCACAATGTGCCCAACGCGATAGGCAGAGTCGAGGGCCGGCAAGTAAGCACTGTATTGGCGGACTTTGGTTTCAGAGAGACTCTCCGCGGCTGTCATCCCAATCCGTTGTTGATCGTAATTTGACGCACTACGAAGAATGAGGACGCGACCGATATCAACCTTGCCGGCGTGAGCAAGCCAGGTAAGCGATTGCATCGTTCCAGTGTCCTCCATGCCGCAGATGGCATACGTGCCATGGCCGTCAGTCTGATATTTGACCCAGTCTCGCGCCCATTGATTGAGCAGCTTGCCATGCCAGAAGGTTGCTGCCGAGAGGTTATCCCCACGAAGAACGAAAGGCGGACGGTGGGCTGCATCCCCTTCGTACTGCATGCGCCGCTCTTTGATCTGCGGGGTATCGAGGAGCACCGTATCTTTGGTGAGATTGAACGCCCAGTCGATCAACGCAGTGTTGAGATGATAGACATTCCCGTCATCGCCGAAGCGAGCGGTGCGCGGCTGCTCATACGGTGTGGACTTGCCGAGAGGAACATAGCCCGTGGTCCAGTCTTTAGGAATCTCGCGAGCGTCGATCTCATGAGTGAGGTCGCCGTCGACAACATAATCGGACCAGACAGCTGAGCCCAAAGAACCCATCTGCGGATCGATTCCTCCGATCCCGGCGACAAGAAAATAGGCGTGGGTGAGATCAAAACGCGGATCGAGGCCCAGTGCCATAATAGCTGCCGCTGTACGCGCCGTGCCCACACCTGTGAGAACACCGAGAACTCCGGTCTTTTCGTTGAGACGAAGGTCGTGATAGCCCTGCGGAAACGGAAGAACTTTGTCGAGATGCTCGCGCTCGACCCAGTATTGGTACTCGCCGGGTGTATCGCCTGTATCCTCGCCGACCTCGAACATGTTGATGACGACGACTTTGATCTCGAGTGCCTTCTGTTGTTGCGCGAAACTCGACAGAGAACCCGCCAGCAGCAATGTCAAGACAAAATTTGGGCGCATAGGCAATGGTAACGCAGGCACAAAGCACTCTCTTGATATCGTCGCCAGCTAGAGATAGCTGAGCCACGGATTGTTGCTTCGCCGTTTCAGGGCAGCATACCAGCGGCAGATCGGATAGACCGCGGTGACGACCCCAATCCAAATAAGGTAGACGAACGGCAAAGTAAGTCCCCATCCGGGCGGTTGAGTCACAGGAAAATACGCGAGGTCAGGCGATTCAAACATAAAGTGAATCTGTCTATAGCGGATGTAACAGATGATTACCGCAAGTACGTGGAGAAGGAGGAAGTGAAGCAGGTAATAGAACATCGGCACCTTCCCAAAGATCAGCGCCGGCCGCAGCAATTGTGGCGTGTGACCATCCACGGCACAAAGAAAAATGAGCGACGGACCAAGGGTCATCAAAAGAAAGAGTAGTGATGGCGGATATTTGGTCGTGTTTAGGAATGAAAGCACTGTATAGAAATGAGTGCCTTGTGTCGCCCATCGAGATGGATCGCCATAAACGTTAACTGCTCGCAGGAAGATGAACGCGACCGAGAGGCTAACGCCGAGACGAAGAAGAAACCTTCGTCGCTCCGAGGAATCCCAACGGTAGATTTGACCGAGCCCATAGCCAACCGCAGTTACTCCAACCCAGGGGATGAGCGGATAGGCAACAAAGACCCTATGTCCCGGAGTCGAAAAAATGATATTAGGAGAATGAAGAATCGACCATAGCGGATTGGCGGAAGTAATCGAATCAAAGAGATTGTGAATGAAGATCATAACAACGCCAAACGCCATGACCACCGAGGGCCGCAGATAAACAAGTGCCGAAAGCACAATCATCGCCCAGCCCAGAGCCCAAAGCACCGTGATGACGGTGACATGGTAATCAAAGTTGAACTGCACAATCAGACAACGAAAGAGAACCAGTTCAAGAAAGATAAGCCAGAGACCGCGGGTCAGGAGATAACGCGAAAGCTCAGGCTTCGAGCGTTTACATAATGAGAGCCACGCACCGGTACCGGTCAGCAGGAAAAAGACCGGAGCACAGAAATTCGTGACCCACCGCGTGAAGAAGAGCGCTACGGATGCAGTTGCGAGGTTGGTAGGCGAACCAGGGATGCCAAAGTAGTCACGCGTGTGATCGAGCGCCATCACGATCATGATGACGCCGCGAAGCAGATCTACCGATTCAAGACGAGCGCGTTTTACCGAAACGGCTTCGGCAAGAGTAGCCATGTGGGGCGTAGTTTATCAAGACGAGCACCCGGCCAATTCAAAAATCGAAGGCTAGACGCCCTTCTTCATCGGCTCCCAGATGAACTTGTGGATCTGAAGCGAAAGACGCGCTGGAAGGCCGTCAGCAAGCATCCACTCCACAAGCTTCCGCGGATCAAGCGCCATATTGTCCGCAGTACGCAACGGACTTGGCGTCTGCATGAAGGCCGGACTGAGAAGAATCTGCCCCGCTTTTTTTTCAAGCGTATGAGTCCGGATAAAGTCCCGGGAAAATTCGTAGTCTTCGCGATTCGTAATAACAAACTTCACTTCATCGTTCGGCGTCAGCGCAGCAAGATTTTCCATTCGGAAGGTATTCGCTGCGCTGCCTGCGCCCGGGCATTTGACATCAACGATCTTGTGCACAGCTTTGGGAACGTCAGCCAGCGGACGCTCCCCGCTAGTCTCAATCATCAGCGTATAGTTTTGCGACAGGAGGCGATCCATCAGGGGCAGAAGCTCCTTCGCCTGCAGCATGGGTTCTCCGCCGGTGAACTCAACCAGAGTACAAGGAGCGAGTGCCTTGATCTGCTGCTCAATGTCATCCAGCGTAAACGGCTTTCCACCCGTGAACGTGTACTCCGAGTCACACCAGGCACAGCGAAGATTGCAGCCCGCAAGACGGACGAAGATGCACGGCAATCCGGCGAAGGACGACTCGCCCTGGACAGATTTGTAAAGTTCGATGAGATACATTGGCCGGTTTACTCGTAATAACGAGCAAAGCTCGTATCGGTTTCGTAGAGAGTACAGTCCTTTACGGTCACCCGCCCCTGAGTCATCTCGTGAAGTTGAACCCTGGTCTTATCGTAGAAATAACGTGCAAGATTCTCCGCCGATGGGTTCACCGTCGTGAAGGGTTCGAGATCGTTGATCATCTGGTGGTCGAGGTATTCAACGACAGGACGCATCACCTGCTTGAGGAGCTTGAAATCGAGCAAAAGACCTGCCTGGTCGAGCTCTTTGCCCTGAAGAGTAAGAAAAACCTTGTAATTGTGACCGTGCGGGTTCTCGCACTTTCCGTGATAGTTGCGTAAGTAGTGGCCGGAAGAAAAACCGGCTTCTACGGTAATTTCAAACATGACTATGTGGTCCCTTCGGGTTGCCGCGTTTGTGGCTTAGACAGATGTTGGGAAGACGCGGCGCAGCTGATCCCTTTCTTTGATTGTACTGTTTTCCGGGCCCTGTTAGTGCTTGCGGCGTGCTCGTCGAGCCTCGTCGTCACGGCGCTCCGCCTGCTCGAACAAAGACGAAAGCACGCCAGCAAGAGCGACAAGAAGACCCACGACAAAGAGGCCCAACCCCATGGTTCGCCACAGCGAAACATCTCCCGGCGAACCTGGTTGCCGCGCGATATTCGTATAGGCGATGCCGCATGAGATCAAGGCGAAAAGGATGAGGCTGCCGGCGAGAATGTAAAGGTTGCGTCCCATACGAATACTATCTTCCATTTAATCTCTTGCCGCTTTCGCCTCTCCAAGAGAGAATTATCCCCACTCCCCTATAACTGAACGAAAGCGAGCCATGTGCGCAGCGACTGCGAACGTGTACGAAGGGCCTCTGCGTCATGACAACCACGCGAACCGTGGAACTGAAAGCAGCACGCAAAATCAGGACTCCACAACACTTAACTCACTCCGCTGCCGTGTTTGCCGGTGCGCTCATGATGATTTGGCCGGCAATCTACAACGGATTTCCGCTCCTCTACCCAGATTCGATGACCTATCTCGGCGACGGACCCGTCCTCGCACGCAAGCTGTTTTTGCATCAGCCCTCGAGTTATTACGGCATGCGATCGTTTTTCTACAGCCTTGGCATTCTGCCGTTGCACTGGAACATCACCGCGTGGCCTGTCGTCGTGTTCCAGGCGATTCTAATGTCCTATATTCTCTGGCTGGTGGTGCGATCGATCGTTCCCAGACGAATCGTGCCCGTCTACCTTGCGCTGATAGCGATTCTCAGTGCATTGACGACTTTAAGCTGGTACGCCAGCATCATCATGCCCGACATTCTAGGACCAGCACTTTACCTAACGTTTTATCTGCTCACATTCGCGCGGGAGAGGATCTCGCGTGCGGAACGGCTGACGATTATCGGCATCGCCTGCTGGGCTGTGACCGCGCACGCAACTCACATCATGTTAGGGGCAGGGCTTTGCCTTCTACTAATGGCAGTGACGTTGTTGCAACGCTGGCCTGCGCGACGCTTCCTTAGTGCCGCCGGAGAGATGACGGCCATACTCGCGATTGCTGCTATCGCCCAGCTTGTACTCTACGGATACTTTTATGGCACTGTATCGCTGAACGGAGAGAGGCCGCCCTACCTGATGGCGCGCGTCATCGCCGATGGCACCGGGCGCGAATATCTCGCCCAACATTGCGGGGCGCACAGTTGGGCAATCTGCAACCGACTGCAAAACCTGGAGGGAGACGCAGATCATTTTCTCTGGGATTCGGACGGCGGATGGGGAGGAGCTTCGACAGAAGAACAGAACGAGGTGCGACAGGAAGAGGTGCCCTTCGTACTCGCAACCCTTCGGGCATATCCACGGGTGCAGTTTTCGAAATCAATGACGGCTTTTTGGCAGCAACTTCAAACCTTCGGCATTGAAGATCTCGATCCCAGCTCGTGGGTCGCGAAACAATTTGAGGAAGTCCTGCCTGACAGACGCGCGAACTACCTCGCCAGCCGCCAGGCAAACAACACCCTGTACATTGAAGAATTCGCCGCGTTCCAGATCTGGGTAGTTCGCGGATTTTTGCTCGTGATGCTGATATTCCTCCCGTTTATCTGGCGTCGCGCGCCATCGCGGCTTATCGGATTAAGTGTTGTCGTCGTCTGGGTTGTAATCTCTAACGCATTCGTCACCGGGACGATGTCGATGGTCGATGAACGCTACGGAAGCCGTGTGATCTGGCTGGTCCCGTTCCTTGCCTGTCTCTATGTTTTTGATTGGTTCTTTGATCGGAAAGCTGCCCCAACGATTCAAGACCACTTTTCGAAGAATCGCTCGACGTCGGCAATGTCCTGGGTCAGCCGGTAAGGCGGAAGCGATTCAAGAAAGATGCGGCCGTAGCGCTGTCGCTGAATCCGCGGGTCGAGCAGCATCAGCACTCCCCGGTCATTCAAACTGCGGATGAGCCGGCCAAAACCTTGCTTAAGCGTAATAACGGCATTGGGAACCTGATAATCGAAGAATGGCTTGCCGCCAAGAGCCTCAATCGCTTCCATGCGCGCCTCGACGACAGGATCGCTGGGGACTGCGAAAGGGAGGCGGTCGATGATAACGCAGGAGAGCTGCTCGCCCTGGACGTCAACACCTTGCCAGAAGGATGAAGTGCCGAACAGCACCGCATTCGGAGTTTCCCGGAATTGCTGCAATAAAACATGCCGGGGAGCGGTGCCATGAAGCAGCAGCGGATAGGGGAGTTCGGCAAGCAGGCGTTCATACGTGCTGCGCATCTGCGCATAGCTGGTAAAGAGACAAAAGGCCCGCCCCTTGGTGATCTCCAGAACGCGGCGAATGCGCTCGGCCGCCTTCTCCGGAAAGTCAGGCTCCCGCGGATCCGGCATATTCGGTGGCAAATAGAGGAGCGCCTGTTTTTCATAGTTGAAATGAGACGGGACCACCAACTCGCGCGAAGCATCCAGTCCAAGCCGGCGCCGAATGTGATCGAATCCGCCTGACACGGTAAGCGTTGCAGAAGTCAGGATCACAGAGCTGTAACTGTCGAACAGCGTTGAGGTGAGCAGCTCGGAGACATCGATAGGAGTCGCCTGCAAATGCGTATGAAACGCAGCGTGCGTCGCACCACGCGCGAGATTGCGTATACCTCCTGCCGTACGGCGCTCGATCCAGAAGACGGTATTGCGATCCGGCGATTCGAGGAGAAAAGCGAGGTGCGCGCGGATATCGGCAGCACGCTTGCGCAGGCCCGGAGCCTCTTCAACATTCTTCAGATGTTCAAGCTCGCCTTCGAGCCGGGTCAGCGCATTGAGCACGCCGCTGTAGTAGTCGCCACTCTCTTCAAGAAAAGCCTCGCGGTTGTGGAAGGGCATTCGGCCCGTTCCTGCTGGAAGGCCGGCGGTCTCGGCAGGGAGAACAGCAAAGAACATGCGGGAGCGTTCTTTGAGTGTGGCGGAGGCACTTTCGATGGGAGACGTGCTTGCCTTTTTGGCTCGCAGCATGACCTCGACGTCGCGAGCTAGCTCGTCGATGCGCTGGTTGGAGAGGCCGATGCCGAAGTAGTTGCTGGCGATCTCTTCGAGTTCGTGGGCTTCGTCGAAGATGACGACTGCGGCTTCGGGGAGGACCCCGGCGTCGGGTGCTCCTGCGGCCTGCTGCTTGATGCTGAGGTCGGCGAAGAAGAGGTGGTGATTGACGATAACGATGTCGGACTCAAGTGCTTTGCGGCGCATCGTCGTGATGAAGCAACGTTCCCAGTCGGGACAAGTCTGTCCGAGACACGCCTCGGAGCGGGCGTCGAGCTTTTGCCAAAGCTGCGAGGTTTCGGGGAGGACGTCGATCTCGGCGCGGTCGCCGGTTTCGGTGGTTTTTTCCCACTTTGCGATGTGGTGAAACTGGTCGATCTCTTCAAGGCCGTGCAATAGTGGATTGTCGCGGAGGGCGTAGAGCTTGTGGCGGCAGAGATAGTTGCTGCGGCCCTTCATGTAGCAGACCCTGAGCGGACCGAGCAGCGATTCAAGGAATGGCACATCTTTGAAGAAGAGTTGTTCCTGCAGATTCTTCGTTCCGGTGGAGATGATGATGCGCTGCTGGCGTTCTCGGGCGAGGCGCAGGGCGGGCAGAAGGTAGGCGAGGGTCTTGCCGGTACCGGTGCCGGCTTCGACGATGAGGTGGCGTTTCTCTTTGAAGGCGGATTCGATGGCTCGCGCCATCTCGTACTGGCCGCGGCGGTGCTCGAAGGCGAGGCTGGAGCGGGAGAGCATGCCTCCGGGGGCGAAGAAATCGTGAAGCGTGGGGAGGCGATCCGGGATGGGCTCGGCGGCAGGGGTAATCGAGATGGGGAGCGAGGTGGACATCGGGACGGGCTAGCTAATGATAGCTGTACCCTCCCCCTCCCCCGGCAAAAGTTCGCAAAGTATTCGAAGTAGATACTTTAAGTCTGGACTTCAACTCCAGGGGCCGGTGGACTATGGCAGTCTGGTGGGTTTCCGGGTGTTGAACTTGTCAAGCGGGTGTCTGTCTCCGTGCGGTTGGAACCGCGAGTTCCGGGATGGTGCGAGAGAGCTGCTGTCCGACTCGCATGGTGCGAGTCAGGCGTGCAACAAGCGAATCAAAGACATCAAAGACGGAATGTACAGAGGAAAAGGCATGTAATCGTGCCAGCCAACGAACAGGGAGAAGAATAAGTGGATGGCTGGAGCCATCAGCACCGCCATTGGAAGATATCGAATGACCTCGGAGCGTTTCATCTTGAGAATGATTGGCGGCAGCAGGAAAGTCAACGAGGCGGGAAGTCCGTAGTAGAACCACCACGGCAGCCGAAACAGAATGTGACCGTAGCGCGCGAAGATCATGCCGAAGACAACCACGATTACCGTTAGCATGACCAAGAGGATTAAGTTCGGCTTCTTCGCCCTTCCTCGTGTGGCGCCCATGAGAACGACAAGAAAAAGCACGGATGCTGCAAGCATAAAGACCGCAAACCTCTCAAGATCGGTCATGAATCGAACTCCTTCGAGAAGGATGTTTCGGATACGCGCCAAGGCATTTTAAAGTTCATCAGGCCCGGCTCCCTATAATGAGTGTTGGCGCTGTTGCGTCGGAAGGCAATTAGACAAATGGCGCGAGAAAAAAAGAGATTAGGGAAGAAGCACCGGCAGGCGAGCACACGGCCTAAAAAAGGACGCGCTCCGAGGACGGCGCCGACGACCGGAGCGGTCGACCCACGAAAGAGGAAGATTCTCTCGACCAGACGCTCGAAGGCTGAGAAAGCTGCGCGGGTGACGAAGCAGTCGCCGGATAAGGAAAGAAGTAAACCCATTCGGCCGGGACGGTCGGTACCGAAGAAACCTGTGGCCGCGGAGCGGCAGGGATTTACGAGGCCGGCGGATGGAATCGTCGGTCGGCAGACGCCTCGGTCGCAGAACGTCGCAGGCCGCGAGCGGATCGACGAAGAGGATTGGCGCGAGGTTGAGTTGCTGGCCTCGCAGATGGTGACTGAGACGGAGAGCGCCGAAGCCCACACGCTGCCGTTGATCGCGGTCTGCGGGCGACCGAATGTGGGGAAGAGTACGCTGTTCAACCGGCTGACGGGGTCGCGGCGGTCGATCGTCGGCGATGAACCCGGAATAACCCGCGACCGAATCTATGGTGAGATCGAGTGGATGGGGAGCGAGGCGCGGATCGTCGATACCGGTGGAGTTGTTCCCGATGATGAGGCGCTGATTCCGGCGGAGATCTTCCGGCAGGCGAAGGTCGGGCTGGAAGAGGCTGACGCCATCGTGATGGTCGTCGATGGACGGACGGAACTCGCGTCGCCTGACATGGAATTGGCTCGGCTGCTGTTGCGCGGAGGCAAGCCAGTATTTCTCGCCGTGAACAAGATGGACACCGAAGCGATGCAGGCGCAGGCGGAGAACTTCCGTCGTCTCGGGTTTAGGAATGTTCTGCCTATCTCCGCCGAGCATGGCAACGGCATCGGTGATCTGCTCGATGCGGTGTTCGAGGTGTTGCCGGAGCCGCAAGAGGTGATCGAAGAGCCTGAAGTGATGCTGACCGAGAACGACGAAGCCGAGGAAGATGCGAACGGCCCGGACTACTCGATCGATCCGGCGGCAAAGCGAGTGCGGAGGCTGCGCTCGCATGGCGAATTCGAGAGCCGTGAGACGAAGATCGCCATTATTGGACGACCGAACGTTGGTAAGAGCACGCTTCTGAACGCTCTAACGGGAACACAGCGCGCCATCGTCTCTCCGATCGCCGGAACCACGCGCGATGCGGTCGATGAGGTCGTCGAACGCGACGGACATGCGTTCCGGTTGGTCGATACCGCAGGTATTCGCAGGAAGGGCAAGACGAAGTTGATGGCGGAGAAGCTGTCAGTGATCATGGCGCGGAAACATCTGGAGGCAGCAGACGTCTCGCTGCTGCTGATAGACGCGACCGAAGGCGTCACAGCGCTCGACGCGAACATCGGCGGCTATGCGCATGAGAGCGGGCGCAGCGTCATCGTCATTGTCAACAAGTGGGACCTGATGACCAGGACGGGCAACGATGGTCTTCGGCTCTACGACGGCAAACCTCCGGCCAACCAGAAGCTCTACGAACAGAATGTGCGGGACAAGCTGAAGTATCTGGATTACGCGCCGCTGCTGTTCATCTCTGCTGCAGACGGAAAGAACATCGAGCAGGTCTTCAAGAAGGTCGAGCTGGTTGCGCGCGAGCGGCGGAAGCGCGTCAGCACTGGCCAGATGAACCGTTTCCTCGAGCGTGTCGACTTCCAGAAGGCGAGTGTGCCGATGAACCGGCGCGTTCGAATCTACTACATGACGCAGGCTGCTGTTGCTCCTCCGACGTTCGTGCTGTTCACCGATAAGGATGTGAAACTGCACTTTTCGTTCGAGCGGTTTCTCGAAAACCAGATTCGCGACAGCTTCGGATTTATCGGCACGCCGATCTGGTTCAAGGTGAAGGCTCGAAATAAGAAGAAGGAGTAGCGGTACTCAAACTGCGGGCATTCACTCGCCTAATCCATCTGAGAATTAATAGGCCGGTGGTGGCGGTGGTTGGAACTCGAAAGGCGGAGGCATGATTGTGCCGGGGAATGGGGGTTCGAGCAGGTCGCCGAGGATGGGATAGCGGCCTCCGAGGAAGTAAAGGTTGTAGGCCTCGAAGAAGGTGAGCACTCCTCCCAGGACGAGGATGGCTCCATAAAATCCGATAAACAGATACCAGAGAATTCCGATGAAGATGGCCAGTCCGATGAGGACCGCGGTGGGAAGGCCGATGAGATGGAGTAGAAATCCAATGATTCCGAAGACGAGAGCAAGAATCAGCGTGACAAAAATGACGATTATCTCGAAGGCGATGAATGCAGCCATGTAGAAGCCGATTCCGAGGACGAACTTGAGCAGGAAGTAGAGGGCGACCTGTCCTGATTCGCGGCGGATGAGCTCGAAGAAGCGGCGGAAGGCCTCGGCGATGGTGGTATTTTCGAGGGCGAGCGAGGGAAGGATGAAGTCGCCGAGCAGCGAACTGATGAAGTAGAACATACCGAGGCCAAAGTAGAAGAAGAAGTAGGCGGCGAAGATAGTCGCCATGAACTGAGGCGGGGGCGGCTGGCCAGGTTTGATGGACGAAAGCATGGAAAACATGCTGACGAAGTAAGCAACGATCGGCGCGGCGAAGACGGCAGAGATGACCGTGCCGAGCAGGACCTTGAAGGCTGTCCATTTGCGTGACTGGGGGCCGTATTTGCGCCAGGCGGGGGCAACGAACTCGCCGCGGTACAGGACGATGTCGAAGAAGGCGAAGCTGAGGCGCGTACAGAGATGGAAGAGCCAAACTCCGAAGAGGGTGAGCAACAGGAGGCCGATTGCAAGGGCACCAGCGACGGCGGCGCCACCGGCCCTGCGCACAGCGGGTAGGAAGAAGAGATAGAACAGCGGGAGGGGCAGGAAGATGGTGCTCGCGCGACCGAGGTAGGCAGTAGCGGAGATTTTCCAGGTGCGACCTTTGCGGAAGGGCTCGAAGAGGATGGCCTTAGTGCGCTCGATTGACGGAGTGATAGCCTCGGCGGCTGAAAGTAGTCTCATGGGGTGTCCGATGAGAGTACCGTAGCGGGTTCTATCTGAACAGGATTTTGTTTGCTCTCGGCAGGGCGAGAAGAAGGCCCTCCGTCTGCGGCGAAGGATGACAATTTCAAAGATGACGCGAGCCAGTCGTCCCAGGCTTCGAGAGCGCGTTCGCACTGGATGCGATGGCGCTCTTTTTTGTCGCGGATCTTGCGGCGAAGTTCTTCTTCAAGCGGAGGAATGAGGTCGAAGGTGATATTCGCGGGTTGGAAGCGCTTCGATTCGGCGTGGGTGATGTAGTGAATCAGCGAGCCGTTGGCAGATCGGCGTGGCGCAGGTTCTGGTGCTTTGCCGTTCGCGATTGCCGCCGCGTAGATTCCTGCAAGCATGCCTGAGGCGATGGATTCGGTGTAGCCCTCGACGCCGGAGAGCTGCCCGGCGATCATGATTCCCGGATTCGCCTTGAGTTGGAGCGTCTCTGTCAGCAGGGTTGGCGCGTTGATGTAGGTGTTGCGGTGAATCTGCCCGTAGCGAAGGAACTTTGCGTTCTCGAGGCCGGGGATGAGGCGCAGGACGCGCTGCTGCTCGCCATACCTGAGGTGGTTCTGGAAGCCGACGAGGTTGTAGCTGTCGGCACGCAGGTTTTCCTGGCGAAGCTGCACGACGGCATAGGGCCAACGTCCTGTCTTCGGATCGGTGAGGCCCACGGGCTTCATTGGGCCGAAGCGAAGCGTGTCGCGGCCGCGGCGTGCAGTCTCTTCGATGGGCAGACAGCCTTCGAAGTACTGAAGCGGCTGGTTCGAGGTTGAAAAGGGGCTGGCGGTTTGGGTGAGGCTGGTTTCCTCGGGGTCCTTCGACTCCGTGCCCATTCGAATCGCCTGCGGCTCGCTCAGGACGCTTCGCTCAGGATGACGGTGCATGGGCGGGGTTGGGATTTGCTCCCACTCTTTAGCAGGGACGGCCTCGGCGGAGGTGAGGGCGTCGAGGAAGCGCTCGTACTCTTCTTTGGTGAAGGGGCAGTTGATGTAGTCGGCGGTGCCCTTGTCGTAGCGTGCTGCGAAGTAGACTTTGTCCATGTCGATGGTGGAGGCGTCGACGATGGGGCTGATGGAGTCGTAGAACGCGAGGTGGTGGGAGCCGGTGAGGCGCTGCAACTCGGCGGCCAGGGCCGGGCTGGTGAGCGGGCCGCTCGCGAGGATGGTCAGCGTGCTGGCGTCTTCGTCGAGAGTTGTGATCTCTTCGCGGTGGACGGTGATGAGCGGGCTCGGCCCCGTTGTATAGGACTCGATACGCTCCGCGACGCGGCGAGAGAACTCGACACGGTCGACGGCGAGGGCGTGGCCTGCGGGAACGGCGGCAGCGTCGGCTTCGGCAAGAAGAATGGAGCCGGCGCGGCGCATCTCCTGCTTCAGGAGCCATGGGGCGGTGTTCAGGCTTTCTGATTTCAGGGAGTTGGAGCAGACAAGTTCGGCGAAGTCGGAGGTTTGGTGGGCTTCCGTCGAGCGCGTCGGACGCATCTCGTAGAGGTCAACCTTGCAGCCGCGTTTTGCGGCCTGGAGAGCCGCTTCAGGACCGGCGAGACCGCCTCCGATGATCCGAATCTTTCTGGCCGCCACCGAGACTCCCCCTCCTACAGCTTTTTGTGCAAAGTCTTCGAATCAAAAGACTTAGGCCTGGACTTCAACTGCAAAGCCTTGATTCCAAGGGAGGCGATCCTGCAAAGTATTCCATCCATGAGACTTACCTGCGAAATTGCAGGGTGAAATGGATGTGTTTTCGGACTTGCCCCCTTCTTCGATTATAAGGGGTGCGTCAAGCCTGCACCCTGAAAGTAAAGCCTTCCGGGACCTGCTGCCGAAATTACCTTTCGGGGGATTGACCATGCGTGTGGTAGTCTTGGCGACCTGCAACTCTTAGGCAACACTGTATTTCCGAGGGGAACACTATGAAAGCTTCACCTGCAAATGCGCGCCGGGAATCTGCACGTATTGGCTCCCGTTCCAAAATGACTTTGTCTGCTCTGGTAATGGCGACTGTTGCCATAACTCCTGCAGCCAGGGCCGACTCATTCAACTTTTCTTTCAACGGCGGCGGCCTCAGCGCCTCCGGCGTTCTCACCGTTTCGAATATCCCGGTCCCCAACGTTCCCGGAGCGTTTCAGATTACGGGAATCACCGGCACTTTTTCGGACTCCAATTTCGGTATCTCCAATGCGGCGATTACCGGAATCCAGGCCACTTCCCTCCCGTCGCCCGTCAACGCTGACGGAACCTTTGTTCCTCCAGGCAGCCCCAGTGATGGGTTTGGGTTCTCGTATGACAACCTGTACTTTCCGGGCGGCGACTCGCCCGCAGTATGTCCGCCTCCGGCTCCCGGTGATCCCCACCAACCCTATCCTTTCGGCGGCGGCTTCCTCGACATTTATGGTGTGCTGTTCAATGTGCAGGGAGGATACAGCGTCGATCTGTGGAGCAACGGCGTGCTTCCGGGACTCGGCCTGACCTATGGGGCAGGCGACTCGATCAAAGGATCTCCTTTGAGTGTAGTGGGAGAACCGTTTTCAGGTCCTGGCGTCGCATTCAGCACCTCTCCAGTTCCGGAGCCGGGTTCGCTGATGTTGCTCGGCACAGGTCTGCTTGGTTTGGCCGGGCCGTTCGTGCGTAAGTTCCGCAAGGCGTAGTTTGAAGAGAAAGTAACAACTATGGTTGCCGCGAGATGTTGTTCGGCAACCATAGCTTTTTAATGCAGACCAATACCGGGTTTCCGCTCAGAGTTTGGTGCCGGAGACAATTAACGCGGTGAGACCGCAAAAGAGTGTTCCTTCGTCGCTGGCCTGTGCGAGATGGGTCCACCACTGGTTAGCTTCCGCCTCGGACAGAGTGCCGGCGGAGACGGCCTTCGCTACGTGGCCTCCCAGCAGAAGCTGGAGGAAATCGTATGAGAAGGTCACTGTCATAAAGGTGATCGAGACGTCGGTTATTCCGACTTCGCGAAAGAGGCGAGAGAGCTGGCGGCCGATCCAGCCGTTCTTCATTCCGTCGCTGAAAGAGGTGACGATTTTGCGGGTGGTGTCTTTGTAGGGGGAGTCGCAGAACTGCGAATCCCAGTCGAAGTCCAGGACTGCCATCCGGCCTCCCGGGCGGAGGACACGGGCCATCTCTGATAGGGCTTGTTTCGCGTTGGGAACGTGCATGAGCATGCGCTCGGTCCGGACTGCATCGAAGGTGGCGTTGGGGAAGCGGAGGGACTGAGCGTCGCCTACCTCAAAGACAACGGGGAGATTGCGGGCAGCCGCGCGGCGGGTTGCTTCGGCGATCAGGCTCTCGCTGAAGTCCACTCCGGTGACGAGACCGTTGGGGCCGACGATGGCGGCAAGGTCAAAGGAGTCCGCGCCCATGCCACAGCCGATATCCAAGACCCGCATTCCGGGATGAAGGCGCAGGCCGTCGATGATGACTTTTTTCCATTCACTGATGCCGGGTAGTTTATTGACTTCGTCGAGGAAATAAAGGAAGAAGTTGGGGTCGGCGGTGCGGTCGACCGTGGTGAAGTCTGTGACGTTCTCGGTTGGCATGTTGGCCCACGATATCAAAAAAACTGCCAAAAGCCGATTTTTTACATCCTGGGACTTGTGCGTATATTAGGGTGCCACTCGCTTCAGCGGTATATCTAATTCTCCGGCCTGATGAGATATCTGCTTTCGTTCAGGTGCCGATAGAGATTGGCCAGATGAAAGAGATATTGGCTGAAGCCTGTCGCTATCTGCTTCATGATCCTTTCCCTCTTCCCTACTGCCGCCATGAGATAGCACTCCCGGCCCATGTGGGAGTAGAACTCGATGTTGTGGCGGTCTTTATTCTGGCTTTGGAAGAAGCCCGCGTAGAGAAGAATGTGGGCGCCGGCTGACTCCATCCAGAGCGGGTTTCTGGCGCTGGTGAGCTGCTGCATCATGAGTTCAGCGATCTGGGTGAGGTCTGCGAACTGCCGGAATTCCCCGTCGCCGGGGCTGTACTCGGGAGAGAGCGTTTCCATGCGATCGACCGACTGCAGGCAAAAATGTCCAAGCACGCTTGCAAGGTAGATGCCTGTAGAGTCGCGAATCTGCGACCACTTCTCGCTTCCTATCGCCTCGTGGAGATTGGAGGCCCAGAAGTTGAGAGCTTGTTCTTCGGTGACTCCATACAGCTCCTCGAAATAGTGACTCGATGGCATATTCGTCTCCCCCGCCCAGGTTTTCGAACGATGATGCCTATTGTTATCCTGCCCATCCTCAGAAGTGGAGGGTTTAATCGCCTGCCCGGAATCCAACTGGGTACATGCAGATCTGGTATGAGGTCAATGAGTCGACGACGAAAACAGCGTCTCTGGAACTTCGGTCGAGACTACCATTTCCGCCGGAGTTTCCGAAAATGCGGGCGGTCTCAACCGGTCGCTGCAACACCATCTAATGACCTGATCCACAAATGCTTTCCCTGAAGGATCGATCTGTTTGGCTGATGTGGCCAAAACCTAGCCAGGGTAAGGTTCCGGCTGATCTAATCCTAGCCAGCGCTTTTAGCTTTTGTTTTCATTGAATGTGGGTCTGAGCTGAGTGTTGCGTCGACCCATTGAGACCACCCGGCTTCTCAGGAACTACACCTTACTCCCCGCCTCACAGTGATCGTCTATCATCAATCCCCAAGGGCCCTCCTCAAACATAAACCAGCCGCATCGACGTCCCGCACCAGGAGTCTTGTCCATGAACCGGGTCCTCGTCATCGGAAGCGACAACCCAGTCACTCACACCGTCGGAGACATCCTCTCCGCTGCAGGTGTCTCGATCGAATTTGCGGCAGGCCCCGTCGGCGCTCTGCAACGCATGCGGGTAGAGTCCTTCGCCATCACCATCACCAGTCCAGGCACCTTCATCGAAGAAGACCTGGCCCTGCTCGACGAGATGCGCCTCATCCGGCCCGGCATCAAGTGCATCATCCTCGCCCCGAACAGCACCCCCAACGAAGTCATCGCCGCGCTCCGCGCCCACGTCTTCGCCTGTTTCACTGCGCCCTTCGACCCTGAAGCCATCGCCGCCATCGCACGCGAGGCAGCCTCAGGCGGCCTCGCGGACGACGACATCCGCATCATCTCCGCCCGCCCCGCCTGGGTCACCGTCCGCGCCAACTGCCGCCTCCTCACCGCCGAGCGCCTCATGTCCTTCGCCCGTGAACTCAGCTCCCAAATGCAGGAAGACATGCGAGATGAGATCATGCTCGGCTTCCGCGAGATCCTTCTCAACGCAATGGAGCACGGCGGCGACTTTAATCCCGAGCAGATGATCGAGGTCGCCGCCATCCGAACCCGCAGATCGTTCGTCTTCCACGTCCGCGACCCTGGCTCCGGCTTCCGTCATGAACCGCTTGGCACCGATCGCGTCGCCAATCTCACCAACGACCTCATTTCCAATCTCACCACCGACCTCATCCCCAAACCCACTGACGATCTCATCGCCCACATACGCAGACGCGAGGAGGAGGGCTTACCACTCGGCGGCTTCGGTCTTCTGCTCGCCAAAGGTACCGTTGACGAGCTCCTCTACAACGAGATCGGCAACGAAGTCCTGCTCATCAAGTACATCGACCGCGCACCGTCCAGTCAAAACGATCCGCTCATGCACTAGCGCCTTTCTTAAGAACCCTTTAAATACGTAAGCGCTGAAGGAAGGTAAGAGACATTCGCAGTCGGCTACCCGGAAACAATCCCGGCGAAAGGCGCTCCAAGCCTGGCGTCATGGTTTCCTGAAACGGGGCTATCGGCACTCGATCTTTTATCTGCTCTGCGTGGCGAGGGCGGGCAAGGCTTCGCCGGTGACACGCATGGTGCGCCAGTCCATCAGCATCTGCGCGCCCATCTGGCGGTAGAAGTCAATGGCCGGGGTGTTCCACTCGAGCACGTCCCACTGCAGCCGCGTGCAACCTTCCTCGACTGCGATGGCGGCGACATGGCTCAGCAGTGCCTTCCCAATGCCTCTGCCGCGAAACCTCTCGCGGACATAGAGGTCTTCAACGTGAATACCGGCGTGGCCGCGCCAGGTGGAGTAGTTATGAAAGTAAAGAAGGAAGGCGGCAGGGGTAGTCTCACCTTTTTCGTTCAGCTCGGCGATGAGACAGTCGAATCGCTTGGACTTGCCGAAGCCGTCGCGCAGAAGGTCGGCGTCGGTGGCGTGGACGGCGTCCGGCTCGCGCTCGTACTCCGCCAGTTCACGGATGAAGGTAAGGATCTGCGGTACGTCGGCGCGCGTGGCGGAACGAATTTCCAGCTTGGAATGCGGTGAAGGTGGCGTCATCGCGGTTGTCCAGTGTCAGGATTTAGGGCGGGCCTCAGCGGGCTTTTCTTCGGACTTCTCGGTGGATTTCCTGCTGGATTGCTCGGCCAGCCATTTATCGAAGGGAATATTGAAGTCAAAGAGCTGCTTCTTATTTCCCTCCTTATCCGGAGAAGTGTAGACCATCTTGATGAAGAGCTGAGCGCCTTTCAGCGGATATTCGTCGAGCTGGTGAACGTCGTAGAAGAGATAGCCGTCAAGCGAGCTGTGGGGTTTGACCGTGGTGCCGGTAAAGCCGAAATCGTTCTCGTCTGCTGTGATCTTCTTGTCGACGGGAGAATGGTGAATCGTAAGCGGGACCATCGGAACTTTGGTGCCCATCGCATCGTGCGTCGAGAAGAGGCGCCGGTTGAGGTCCTCTTCGGTTGCGGCGGGAATTTTGTCATTGTTGACCGAGATGAACTGGATGCGGGCATCGTCGAGCGAGAGCGGCGCATCACTGTCATTTGTAAAGATGACACGAACGGCGACGAACCCATGCGATACGTAAGGTAGTCGGAAGAAGTCGCAGTTTCTGGCATTGTCGCAGGGCTCGGCCGCTACTGTGACGTGTTCGGTGGCGTGGGTCTCGTGGGCCGCATACTGACCGGCCGGCAGGGCAGGCGGAGCCTTTTTGGCTTTGTCGTTAGCGAAGGAGTTGACGGGCAGGAGGAAGATCGCCGTTACTACTAGAGCCGAAATTTGCGGGAACCGGTGGGACTTCATGGACAAGTTGATTATCATCTTCGCTGGCACACAAGGTAAAGCGGGGGCAAGCAACAGTGATGATTATTTATAGTTCGCTGCTGCTGGCAGTGCTGGTGGTTGGGGCACCGTACTGGCTGGTCCGTATGGCAACGACCGGACGGTACAGGGCCGGGTTGGCGGGGCGTATGGGGCGGGTGCCGGATGGTTTGCGCGCCGCGGTTGCGGGACGGAATGTGATCTGGGTGCATGCGGTCTCGGTGGGCGAGGTGCTGGCCGCGGCCCCGCTGGCGACGGAGTTGAAGAAGGCCCTGCCGGGTTGGGTTGTGGCGGTTTCGACGACGACCGAGACCGGTCAGCGGCTGGCTGCGGCGCGGCTTCCAGAGTCGCCTGTCTTCTACCTTCCGCTCGACTTTGCGTTTGCAGTGCGCAAATATCTGCGAGTTCTTCAGCCGAAGATGCTGGTGCTGATGGAGAGTGAGTTCTGGCCACGGCTCATCGAAGAGTGCTATAAGAACGGGATTCCAGTTGCCGTGGCGAATGCGCGGATCTCGGACCGGTCGTTTCCTCGATACCTGCGTTTGCGGAGGCTGTGGAAGCGATTTCTTGAAATGATTTCGCTGTATCTTGCACAAAGTAGTGAGACAGCTGAGCGGTTGGTGAAGATCGGGGCCCCTGCGGAGAAAGTAAGGGTGATGGGGAACCTCAAATACGACGTGCAAACGAAGGACGCGAGCGAGGTGACGCGGCGCATCGGCTCGCTGCTGCAGGGCGCCCGGCTTGTTGTCGCCGGAAGCACGCTCGCAGGCGAAGACGAGGTGCTGCTCGCAGCCTGGCCTGCGATTCACGAGGCCGTGCCGGAAGCGGCGCTGTTGATTGCACCCCGGCATCCGGACCGGTTTGACCAAGTCGCAGAACTCATTCAGAAAAGGGCGTATCCGTTCTTCCGCTGCAGTCAGTTGATGACCGCGACAGAACCGATACGCGGCGGCACAATCTTATTGCTGGACACGATTGGCGATCTCGCCTCGATGTACGGCGTGGCTGCTCTGGCTTTTGTAGGCGGAAGCCTGGTGCCGAAGGGCGGGCATAATCCGCTGGAGCCGGCGCAGTTTGGGGTTCCGGTGGTGATGGGGCCTTCGTTTGAAAACTTTCGCGATGTGATCGTAGGCATGCGCGAAGCCAATGCAATTTGCATCATAGAGCCAGCGATCTTTGCTGAAACCCTGATCGCCTTGTTGCGGAACACGGAAGAGGCGAAGGCATTGGGAGAACGGGGACGAACGGCATTTCAGGCGCAAGCGGGGGCAACAGCACGAACGGTCCAGGCGCTGGTGGCGTTGCTGGAGGACAGACCGGTGGCGCAACGATGAGCATGCGAAGACCTCTGCTGGCGCCGCTGGCGCCGCTCTACAGCGTTGCGTTGGCAATGAAAAAGAGACTTTTCAAGTGGGGCTGGCTGAAGCAGCAACGCCTCGACAGCCCAGTCATCAGCATCGGCAGCATCTCTGCCGGCGGAGCGGGCAAGACGCCAATCGTGCTGATGCTTTCGCGGGCGCTCCGGCATCGCGGCTATGCGGTGAGGATTCTCACGCGAGGATACAAGCGAAGCTCGAACGTGACGACGAGGGTGGAACCCTTCGACGACGCGGCATGGCATGGCGACGAGCCCGTGCTGCTGGCACAACGGTCCGGCGTTCCTGTCTACGAAGGCGCGGACCGGTATCTCGCCGGAGTGATGGCAGAGCAGAACGAGCCCACGGAGAAGATGGTCGTCCATCTTCTGGACGACGGGTTTCAACATCGCCAGCTTGTCCGTGATATCGACATCGTTCTGCTAACGAGGGAGGACGTTGAGGACAGTTTGCTGCCTGGGGGCAATTTACGCGAACCGTTGTCGGCGCTGGCCCAGGCGGACATCGTGGTGCTTCGCGAGGAGGAGGCGGACTCGCTGCGCAGCATAGTCGCCGGGGTGAGCAATCCGAGGCAGCGACCTGTGGTCTGGATCATCCGCCGGACGTTGAGTCTCGGCGAAGGCGGTGAGGTGGCTCTGCCGTCAAGGCCTTTCGCGTTCTGTGGCATTGCACGGCCTGAGAGCTTTATCTCGATGCTGGCCGGGCAGGGCTATCAGCCGATGGAGACGATGATCTTTCCCGACCATCATGCGTATGCCGATGCGGACATCCATCGCCTGCTGGTGCGAGCGCGCCAGGTGGAGGCGAACGGATTTGTGACGACGGAAAAGGACGCGGTGAAGCTGACACCGATTCTGCGCGACCGCATGGAGACGCTGGGCCCGGTTGTGGTCGCGAGGCTCAGCGTGGATCTTATCGACGAGGCGGAAGCATTGACCCAACTCATCTCGATGGTCGGCAGGCTGGACCGTCGAAAACACTGGGCGCGCTGAGCGGATCCTTTGCCTTACCTGATACTTTCCTGACGCGCCGGGGCTGCGTGAGAAAATTAGGGCTTGGGCGCAAAAAGCACCTCTTCGCACGGAACGATCACGGATTCGGGGAGTCCTCCGCTTCGCATGTTGATCGTTCGGATCGGCGCCATGGGAGACGTGCTCCACGCAATGCCTGCCGTGAATGCCTTGCGTGAGCTGCATCCTGATTGGCGGATCGGCTGGGCGATCGAGCCTGCCTGGCGTGAGCTGCTGGAGGCCGAGACCGACACTCACGACGTGGCGTGGCGGAACTCGGGACGAGGGCCGCAACGGCCTCTGGTCGACCTTTGGTCTTCCGTTCCCACCCGAGACTGGAAGCGGCGGCCACTGGCGCTGCGAACGATGCGCGACATCGCCGGACTGCGACGTGAGCTGCGGGATGATCGCTATGACCTGTGCGTCGATATGCAGGGATCGATTCGCTCGGCGGTGGTTGGCCGCATGGCTAGTGCAGAACGGTTCGTTGGGGCCGCGGAGCCTCGTGAAGCTGCGGCGGCTTTGCTCTATTCACAAAAAATCAAGCTGAGTGCGACGCACGTGGTGGAGCAGGGTTGCGAACTGCTCGGTGCAGCCATCGGGGAAACGCTGCGGCCCGCGAAGATCACCTTGCCCGTCGATCCCTCGGCTGAGCGGTGGTGCGATGGGCTTACAGAGCGCGGCGGAGAGCGGTTTGCGGTGATTGCCCCAACCGCCGGATGGGGAGCCAAGCAATGGCCCGCCGAGCGCTACGGCGCAGTGGCTGCGGCGCTGCGAAAAGAGGGGATCTGCACCTTCGTCAACGCTTCTTCCCCTGCCGATGCTGCAGGCAGGCGTGTCGTGGAGTCGAGCGGCGAGGCAGCAAGCCTGGTTCCCTGCTCGCTCGGACAGATGATCGCGCTGTTGCGGCGTGCGGCGGTTGTCATCGCAGGCGATACAGGCCCGCTCCACCTGGCTGCGGCGCTTGAGAGGCCCGTCGTTGGACTTTACGGGCCGACTGATCCCGCAAGAAATGGTCCCTACTGCACCAGCGCACGTGTCTTGCGCCATGCCTCCAGCAAAAAGGACCATTCGCGGCACCGCGAGACTGAGGGAGGGCTGATGCAGATCACGACGAACGAGGTTGTGGAGGCCGCGCTCGAACTGCTGCGGCCCAGTCAGGATCCCACACAGGACCCCAGACAGGCTCCCGGACAGGATAAGGTTGACGTGTGAGCAAGCAGGCATGAGCGAACGAACGACATGGCAGAAGATCGCACGGCGGATACGGGTCCCCCTTGGATTCGTCTTCGCGGCAATCTTTCTGTGGCTGGCGCAGCCGACGTGGAAGACGATGCTGCTCAGCCTGTTGCTGGTCGTTCCCGGGCTCTGGCTGCGGGCGTACGCGGCGGGCTACGTCCGTAAAAACAAAGAACTAACCATGACGGGGCCCTATGCCTACACGAGGAATCCGCTGTACCTCGGCTCGACGCTGATCGCCTTTGGATTTGCCGTGGCTGCGGCGAGCTGGATCATCCTGATCGCGCTGGCTGTCCTCTTCGCAGCGATCTATCTGCCGACGATCCGGTCAGAGGAACTCTACCTGCGCGAACATTTTGCGGGCTTCGACGATTACGCGGCCAAGGTCCCCCGGCTGTTGCCTCGACTCTCCGCAGCCCGGTTTCCCGGCAATGAGAATGCTAGCCGGGGAAAGTTTTCTGCCGAGCAATGGCGTCATCACCGCGAGTACAATGCTTTAATGGGTGCCGGCGCCATCTACGTGGCGTTGGCGGTCCGGCTTTTTCTCAATCACCATGGGGTGATCAGGGGTCTGCGCTGAAGGCGTGGAGGCTGGGGCGAAACCGCCCACACATCCAATTGGTGCGAGTGCTGGCCTTTGCTGAAGCTTGAACGTCTCCCGGTCCTGATTCTTTTACTCTTGTGTTACGCGGGCTCCCTGCGGGCAACCGCGCAGTTGCTGGGCCTGGAACCGAAACCTCCCGCAGTGCCGGTTGTGATTCCAACCCTCCAACCTCCGCTGCCGGAGTTCGCCTTTCCGGTCAAACGAACCCTGAACTACACCGTCGACTGGCGCGTCTTTACCGCAGGTACAGCCGTCATTCAACTGGAGCAGGACGGAACCGTGCAGAAGATCAATGCCTCAGGAGGTTCGGTCGGTGCGGTGACGATGCTCTTTCCCGTAATCGATAAATTTCAGGCGGGCTTCGACACAAAGACAGGTTGCTCCACCGGCTTCAACAAGCAACTGCAGGAGGGCCGGCGCAAGGTCTCAAGCGAGCTCAACTTCGATTACGCACAGGGCAAGCAAAAGCAGTTGGAGAGAAATCTTGTCAAAGGAACATCCAAGGAACAGACCGCGTCGATTCCCGCCTGCGTGACCGACTCGCTCTCGGCAATGTTTTATGCCGCGTCGCAGCCGATGGTGGTCGGCCAGACGATCAAATTTCCTCTCGCCGATTCGATGCGTACTGTGACCGTGACCATGAAGGTCGAGGCGAAGGAAGAGATCAAGACGCCAGCCGGAACGTTCCAGACGATCCGTGTTGAGCCCACCGCGGACGAGGGTATCGTAAAAAATCGCGGCAATATCTGGATCTGGTACACGGACGATACACGGCGCATACCGGTGCAGATTCGCGCGCATCTCTTCTGGGGAACGATCACGGCGCGGCTGCAATCCTACGAGGAAAAGTAATGGAAGAGACAAGAGTGCCGCAAGATTCGATCATCGATCCGGACAAATTCGTCACGGTAGGCAAGTTCCTCGAACCGGCAAATGCCCAGATGGCAAAGGGCCTGCTCGAGTCCGCCGGGATTGAATGCTTTCTGCAGGGGGAGAACGCGAATAGTCTCCTCGCCCTGGCGTTTCGCGCACGTCTTCTGGTGCATAAACACGATGAGGCCGAAGCACGAGAGCTGCTCGGCAGCGCCGGCGATGAGTTGACCGAAGAAGAGCAGAACGAGCTGGAGGCCGGTCAGTGACGGCTGAATCAACCCGCCCGCGCGCGGTTGTCTGCCTTTCTGGCGGAATGGACTCCTGTGTGTGCGCAACGTTGGCTGCCCGGGATTACGAGACCTATGCCGTTCACTTCAGCTATGGCCAGCGAACCGAGGCACGCGAGCTGCGTTCCGCGCAGGAGATGGCGAAGATTCTCGGCCTCCGCGAACTACTGCACCTGAAGATCGATCTCTTTCGGCGAATCGGCGGATCGGCCCTGACCGACGCCACGATCGCTGTGCCTGACGCTCCGGCAAGCGAGGCCGCGATCGGCTCCGAGGTTCCGGTCACCTACGTTCCCTTCCGCAACGCGCATTTTCTGTCGGCGGCGGTGAGCTGGGCCGAGGTTCTGGGGGCAAAGACCGTGTTGATCGGTGCGGTCGAACAGGATAGCTCCGGCTACCCCGACTGTCGGCCAGCATACTATGACGCCTTCAACCAACTGATCCAAAAGGGCACCAAAGAAGGGGATATCCGCGTCGAAACGCCCCTGATTGCCATGCGAAAGAACGAGATCGTCCGGCTGGGAGTTGAACTTGGCGCTCCGTTCCATGTAAGTTGGTCATGCTATTCCGGCGAGACGGAAGCCTGCGGCGTCTGCGAGAGCTGTGTTCTGCGACTACGGGCGTTTCGGCAAGCTGGTGCGGTCGATCCCATACCGTATGCGGTCGCGAGCGTGCCGCATTAAGCATCAAATTTCGTTATCAGCGGTTGTGAATTTATGCCCCCAACTGGGCCAGGAGAAAAGAAAGATATGAAACGCATTGGATTGAAGACAACAAAGATAAGCAGCGCCCTGGCAATCGCTCTGCTGGCCGGCATGGCCATGGTCCCCTCGACGCCCTCTGTTGCTCAGATGACGGAGAAGTCGCAAGGACAGGCGGACGCCTCAATCCAGGGTCACGTCAACAACCCCGTCGGCCAGGCGATCGTCAAAGGCGAGGTTAGACTGACGACCGACCGCGCCTCGGAAGCCAAAGACCGCAAGTATGCCTACAAGTTTCCGATCGATCAGAATGGCGATTACAAAGGCACGGGAATTGCGCCGGGCAACTATGTCGTCTTCGTCTTTCAGGACGACAAGAGCCTCGATTTCAACGATGGCGTCATCCTGACCAGCGGTGCCAGCAAGACGGTGAACTTCGATATGTCCCGTGCTGACTACATCAGCAAGATGTCGCCGGAAGACAAAAAGGCGTTGGACGAATATAAGAAGAGAAACGCCGAAGTCGTGGCCACCAACGCCAAGATTCAGAATCTGAATGCGATGCTAACCCAGGCACGCGCGGACAATAAAGCCGGCAACTACGACGCCGCAATGACCGCGATGCAGCAGGCAACTGCGGCCAAGCCGGACGAAGGAATTCTGTGGCTGACCATGGGAGATGCGCAACTCGGAAGTGCTGACGCCGCCGCCAAAGCAGCCAAGGCCGCCGGGACTCCTCCGACGGACCCCGCCATTCAGGCCAAGTACACCGATGCGGTGACCTCATACAAGAAGGTCATCGACCTGAATGCTGCCTCGAAGAAACCGAGTATCGAGGTTGCGGGAACGGCCTATAACCAGCTTGGTCAGGCATACGCGAAGATGGGCAACGGCAAAGATGCAGCCGATGCCTATGAGCTGGCTGCCAAGACGCAGCCTGCAAATGCCTCGCAATACTACTTCAACGAAGCGGCTACGTTATACAACGCAGGCAAGACCGCCGAAGCCGGAGCAGCTGCCGACAAGGCGATCGCAGCCGATCCGAAGAAGGCCGAGGCCTACTACATCAAGGGACAGTCTTTGATCGGCGGCGCAACAGTCGATCCGAAGACGCAGAAGATCACTGCGCCTCCCGGATGCGTCGAGGCTTACCAGACTTACCTTCAGCTTGCGCCGGACGGACCCCACGCAGCGGACGTGAAGGGCATCCTGGCCGGCATCGGAGAACAGGTAAAGACGACCTTCAAGGCACCGAAGAAATAATCTCCGCGAGGAGAAGACCGGCCCCGGGCGAGATTGCTCGGGGCCTTTCTGTTTGCAGCCCGGAAGTGGAGAATGCGATGACAAAACCAGCGGCTGGGGTGGTGAGTTTCGATGAAGCACTCAGGATCGTGATGAGCCATGCGACCGAACTTGCGAAGCCGTCCTCCGAAACACTGCCGTTGCTCGACTGCGGCAACCGCGTATTGGCTGTGCCGGTGCTCGCGGATCGGGATCAGCCTCCGTTCGACCGTTCGACTCGCGATGGATTCGCTGTGCGCGCCTCGGAGTTTGGCCGCGACGCACTGAAGATCGCCGGCCAGATTCGCGCAGGAGAGTTGTGGCAGGGCGGGGCTCTAGCGAGTGGCCAGACAATCGAGATCATGACTGGAGCGCCTGTGCCCGAGGGCGCAGATGCTGTTGTGATGGTGGAGCATGTAGAGCGCACTGACGGAGCGATTCGTCCCGCAGCCGGGCGAACGATTCGAAACGGCGAAAATATCGTTCGGCGCGGCAGCGAAGCAAAAGCAGGCGAGACGTTGCTGCCGCCGGGCACAATTATCGAAGCCGCTGAGATCGCTCTCGCCGCCTCTTGTGGCAAGTCCCGCCTGACCGTATCGCGAAGGCCTCGCGTGGCGATCGTCGCTACCGGCGATGAACTCGTCGAGATTGAGGCCACTCCGGAGCCGCGACAGATTCGCAACTCCAACAGCTACGGAGTGGCTGCTCTGATCGCCGAGACCGGCGGTGAGGCAGTGCGACTGCCAATCGCTCACGACCAGCGGCCTGCGTTGGAAGAGATCATTCGTTCCGCGCGTCGCAGCGATCTGATGCTGCTCTCGGGCGGCGTCTCCATGGGAGAGTATGACCTTGTCGAAGAGGTGCTTCACACCCTGGGCGCTGAATTTTTCTTTACCGGAGCGAAGATGCAGCCCGGCAAGCCAGTCGTCTTCGGCCGCTTGCCCCCCGCGGACGATCTTCCTGCTCAGTTCTTCTTTGGGCTGCCGGGAAACCCTGTCTCGACACAGGTGACCTTTCATTGTTTTGTTGCACCGCTGCTGCGCGCCATGGCCGGTGCTGCAACGTGCGGACCACGATTTACGCAGGCCACGCTGGCCGAAGACACCGATTCCAAACCGGGATTGATGCAGGTCCTGCCCGCACATCTGACGCCGGACTTCGCGAAGCCGCAGGTGAAGCTTGTAAGTTGGCAGGGCTCCGGCGATCTCGCAGCCAACGCCCGCGCGAACTGCTACGCGGTGCTGCCTCCGGACAAAGAGCATTTCACCGCAGGCGAAGTCATCACGATCCTGCTCCAGTAGTAGGCTTAAGCCATGAAGAAAAAGGACCCCATCTATTCGGATGAGTTGATCGCCGACGACGTAGCGGATGGTCTGCCCGCGGCAACGCCGACCCTGTCACACTACGATGAGACCGGCCAGGCGCATATGGTCGACGTGAGCACCAAGCCTGCCACGCGACGCGAGGCAATCGCGGAGGCCTTCGTGGAGCTCTCGCCTGCGGTGCTGGAGGCATTGCCAAACAATCCCAAAGGAAGTCCGCTCGAGGTTGCGCGCATCGCCGGAATCCAGGCCGCGAAGCAGACCGCGACGCTAATTCCAATGTGTCATCCGATCGCGCTGAGCTTTGTCGATGTGGAGCTTCAGGTCGTCGAAGGCGGCATCACGATCGAAGCCACAGCGGCAACCGTCGCCGGGACCGGCGTCGAAATGGAAGCCATGGTGGCAGCGTCGATCGCAGCACTCACGGTCTACGACATGACCAAGGCGCTCGACAAAGGCATCCGCATCCGCGAGGTCATGCTCGTACGTAAGAGCGGCGGAAAGAGCGGCGATTACAACCGCGACACGGCGAGCTCTTAGACCGCAGTAGCCAGGGTTACGGCAAAGAGATCTTTCGAATCCTGCCACGACGACCGTGTTGCCTTGAAGTCCGCCGACACCAGCAATGCTTCAACAGCACCAGGCGTGAATTTGTAACTGTTTTCGGTATGAATTGTCTCGCCACGCGCAAAATTGGCTGTAAGCGCCGCTTCGCCATAAGACGCTGGAATCCTCACAGTCTGTGCAAGCAGAGATTCAAGATGCATCTCGATGCGCGACGCCGCGTCATTCCAGAGAACCTTGTGCCTGAAGTTTTCCGTGTCGAAGTCAGCACCAAGATCGCGGTTCAGGCGTGTCAGCACATTGAGATTGAAGGCTGCTGTTGTTCCGGCTGCATCGTCATAAGCCGCCACTAGCATGGCCTCCGTCTTATGCCTGCCCGGAGCAAGATCGGTCCCGAGCAGAAGCGTATCGCCGGGCAACAACTGTGCACGAAGGTTGCGAAGGACGTCCCTCGCCTCTTCCGGGGTGAAGTTGCCGATGCTAGAGCCGATGTAGAGTGCCAGCGTTCTTGTATTGCGCAAACGATCGAGCGGCAAAGCCTCGCGGGTGTAGTCCGTCACCTGACATCGCACGGTGACACCCGGAATATTCGTCAGAATATTCTCACTCGCCTCGGCCAGCGCAGTCTCTGAGACATCCACCGGCTGATACACCACGCTTCCCTGTTGCCGTACCGCCTCTGCAAGCAGAATTCCCGTCTTCGTCGCCGTGCCAGCGCCCAGTTCAATCAGCGTCAGCTTTCCGGCAGGCCCCTGTCCTCGCGCAGCTTCGCGAAGAATCTCTTCTGCATGAGCGGCGAAGATACTGCGCTCCGTGCGAGTCAGATAATACTCAGGCAGTTCTGTAATCTGTTCGAAGAGATGTGAGCCGGCCTCGTCATAAAACAGCCAGGGTGCAAGGGTCTTTGGAGTCGCTGAAAGGCCTGCCCGAGCTTCACGGGCCACCGCTTCATTCGTGCTTATCGAGATAGCTTCCTGAGAGATGGCAAATGTCGACACGTAGAGTCCTCGGTCGCTGCGGCCTTACGGAGCGGCATACTTCGAGGATTTTCTCTCCACCGCTGCTTGCATTGGATGCATCTGAAGCAGATTCTGATCAAAAATGTGCAGATAAGTTTCGACTAAATTGCGCCATCCTGCGCCAGCCGCAAACCGGAGAACTGCCAACGGGTGGCCGGCTGGAAGAAGTTGCGATAGGTTGCGCGAATATGCGTCGCCGGCGTCACGCACGAGCCTCCGCGCAGAACGACCTGCGAGGACATAAACTTGCCGTTATATTCTCCCAGCGCGCCCGGTAGCGGCTTGTAGCCGGGATAGCCCGTGTAGCCGCTCGCCGTCCACTCCCATACATCGCCGAACATCTGCTGCAAGCCGGAGAGTCCCTTCGCCGGAACAGGGTGCAGGCTGCCGGTCTCGAGCAGATTCGCCACTGTTGCAACCAGAACCGCGGGTTTCGCAACCGCGTCAGGATTCGGATAAGTAAGCAATGCGGGTTGCGTGTCCACCTCTTTGCGGAGCACGCCGAGCTGCCTCGCCGCATGCTCCCACTCGAACTCCGTAGGCAACCGATGCCCCGCCCATCGCGCATAGGCGTCCGCCTCAAAGAAGCTCAGGTGACACACTGGCGTCTCGCTCAGATCGTCGAGAGAACGGAAGCCATGCATGGTGTAGATGCTCCAGCCGGAGTTGGTCGTGCTGTCGCGCTGCCAGTAGAGCGGCGCCTGCCAACCCTCCGCCCGAATCGTCGTCCACCCCTCGGAGAGCCACAACTCCGGTCGGTTGTATCCATTCTGTTCGATGAAGGCGAGATACTCGGAACAGGTGACAAGACGGCTCGCCAACCGATAAGGAGCAAGGTACACGCGATGGCTCGGAGTCTCGTTGTCGAACGCAAAGGTTTCGGTCGAAGCCGGATCGAGCGTAAGCCCGATCTCGGTCAGTTCAGGCGAAAAAGCAATCCAGTCCAGTGGCGGGGCGATCGTCTCGCTTCTGCGCTGCGCAGGCGCCTCGACGTACGCCGGATGCAGTGGGTTGGTAAAAAACGCATGCTTGATATCCGTTGCGATCAGCTCCTGATGCTGCTGCTCGTGTTCCAGTCCGAGCGCAATGCGCCGCGCCGCCTCATCCTCCAGCGGATGCTGCATCAGGCCGATCATTGCTGAATCGACGTGTGCGCGATAGCCCAGAATTGCCTCGAGCGCCGGCCGGGAAAACGAGGCGCGCAGCTTCTTCTCCGGCATGTCTCCAAGCGAGTTGTAGTAGCTGTTGAATAGCCAGTGAAACTCAGGATGAAACGGCTGATACCCGGCGGCGAACTCGCGCAGAATAAACGTTTCGAAGAACCAGCTGGTGTGTGCAAGATGCCACTTCACCGGACTCGCCTCCGCACACGACTGAACCATCATGTCCTCGGGCGAGAGCGGACTGGAGAGCTGTTGGCTGGCCTGACGAATCGTCTTGTAGCGAGCGAGAAGAGACGTTGCAGAGATACCGGTTTGAATAGGGGGCATTGTCCCTCTCACTGGGGAAGAGATGGCGAACAAATTTGAGATGCCTGACGAGACTCGGAAGTTGCCGAAATGTTACCGCGATTCGTAGTTTGGACCGATCTTACTCTGAAGCCATGACCGGATAACAAATCCGGGCACAAAAATCCTCCGTCATGGTTTGTCGATGACGCCCAGATCCGCCATACCGTTCACAAAATACTGCACTGCCAGCGCCACCAGCAGCAGCCCCATGATGCGCACCAGAATCCTGACCCCGGCCTCGCCCAGGGCCCGCGCCACGCGGTCGGAGTTGCCAAGAACCAGGTAGCAGATCGCCGCCGTAATCAAAATCGACGCCAGGATCGCCACCATCTGCCATTTGCTTTGGACCTGCCCCACCAGCACCATCACACTGGTAATCGAGCCCGGCCCCGCCAGCATCGGAATCCCAAGCGGCACAATTCCAGCATCCTCTTTCTGCGCTGCCTCGGCGGCCTCCTCAGTTGACTCCTGCGTCGGCGACCGTTTGGCCTCGAGCATATCCAGCCCGATCAGCAGCAAAATGATGCCGCCGGCAATCTCAAACGCAGGCAGCGTTATCCCGAACATCTTGAAGATGTACTGCCCTGCCACCGCAAACGCGCTCAGCACCACCAGCGCCGTCACCGACGCCTTCCACGCCATCTTTCGCCGCCGATGCCCATCGGCCCCGGCCGTCACCGCCAGAAACGTCGGCAAGGCGGCAAACGGATCGACCAGAAAGAAGATCGAACTCAGCGCCAGCACGGAAAATCGCACATACGCCGAGCTCTTCAGCCCCTCAAGGCTTACGGAATGGGGATCGAGGATCACTCCTCATTCTCCCATGGCGAACCCGGCTTCTTGCCGCTTCGCGAAACCAGGCGACAAGCCGACTCGCTATAATGGAACCTCAAGCGAGGAGAGCACGCATGACCCTGCAGGCTACCGCCAACATCTGGCACAACGGAAAGCTCATCCCCTGGGACAAAGCACAGATCCACGTGATGTCTCATGTCATCCACTACGGCTCCTCGGTCTTCGAGGGCATCCGCTGTTATACGCAGCCCGGCGGCGCCGGCGTCTTCCGCCTGCCCGAACACATGGCCCGCCTTGTCGACTCCGCCAAGATCTATCGAATGCCGCTGCCGTACACCGCAGAGCAGCTCTCCTCAGCCGTCGTCGACGTCATCGAAGCCAACGGCGTCACGCCCTGCTATATCCGCCCCATCGCCTTCCGTGGCTATGGTGAGATGGGCGTCAATCCGCTGAAATCTCCGGTCGAGATCTATATCGCCAACTTCCCGTGGGGCAAATATGTCCACGGCGATCAGGGCGCGGACGTCTGCGTCTCCAGTTGGAGCCGCCTCGCCCCGAACACCATGCCGTCACTCGCCAAGGCCGGCGCGAATTATATGAACTCGCAGCTCATCCGCATGGAAGCCGAGATGAACGGCTACTCCGAGGGCATCGCGCTCGACACCAACGGCTACCTCTCGGAAGGCTCCGGCGAAAATCTTTTCCTCGTGCGCGGCGGCGTCCTCTACACCACTCCGCTGGCGAACTCGGTGCTTAGCGGCATCACGCGCGGCTCCGTCATCACCATCGCGAAACAGCTGGGCATCGAGGTCGTCGAGCAGGCGCTTCCACGCGAGCTGCTCTACATCGCCGACGAAGCCTTCTTCACCGGAACCGCCGCCGAAGTCACGCATCTCCGCTCTGTTGACCGCATCCTGGTCGGCGATGGCACCATGGGACCGATCACTCGCGCCATCCACGACGAGTTCTTCGGCATCGTCAACGGCACCAGGCCCGACCGTTACAACTGGCTCACGCCGGTCAACGTCAAGGTCGCCGAGCCCGTCGGCGCCTAAGTACCGCGGAAATTACAAATCAAAAGAGGCAGCCAGCAATGGCTGCCTATTCCTTCTCGGGCGGCCAGATGACGTTTGTGGTTATCAGGCGTCTCATCACGAGCATCTCCATCGATCGGTCTTCGGGAGAGTAACAATGAAGTTCCGCACAATCGAAGCCAACGACACAAGACCAGAGCTCTCGCATGGGTGAGTCCGAGAACGAGCTGTCGAGGCTCGTCGATCAACTCAATCGCTCGGCAAACAGTGCAAAGTATAGCGAGAAAAAGTCCCTTGACCCCGTCCTCACGCTCGCGTTTCACCGCAACGCCTCCGACATCATTCTGGTAACAGGCTCACCGGTCACTCTGCGGATCAACGGCGCTCTTGCGCCGAACACAGACCCGCCGCTTTCGGCTGAAGATATCCGCGACATGCTCTTGCCCTGGCTCACCGCGGATCGATTGACAGAACTCCACGAGCGCAAATCGCTGGACTTCTGTTTTGTGCGCCCTTCCATCGGAAGGTTTCGCGCCAACTTCCACTACCAGCGCGGTACGCTCGCAGCCGCAATTCGCCTCTTACCCGAACAGGTTCCCTCGCTCGAATCGCTTCATCTACCCCCAACGCTGGCGATGCTAACCGAGCGGCGTCAGGGACTTGTGCTTCTGACCGGACCGACCGGCTGCGGCAAAACCTCGACGCTCGCTGCGTTGGTCGATCGCGTCAACACACGTCGCCGAGACCACATCATCACTATCGAAGACCCGATCGAGTATCAACACCTGAATCGCAGCTCGCTGATCGAGCAGATCGAACTCGGTCGCGACACTCCCAGCTTCGCCGGGGCCGTTCGATCCGTCCTGCGGCAAGACCCCGACGTGATCATGGTCGGAGAGATGCGCGACAGCGAGACGATGGCCGCCGCACTGACCGCAGCCGAGACCGGCCACCTGGTTCTGACCTCCCTGCACACCAACGATGCGGCGCAGACAGTCTCGCGGATTCTCGACACCTTTCCCTCCGGATTCCAGTCGCAGATCAGGCAACAACTCTCGCTCGCGCTCCTCGCCGTCATCTCCCAGCAACTGCTGCCCGCAGCGAACGGCTCCGGCCGTTATCCAGCCGTGGAGGTTCTCGTCGCCACACCCGCAACGCGAAACCTGATCCGCCGCGGCGACGATCACCAGCTCCGCGCCAACATTGAGACCGGGCGCGCCGACGGCATGATGACGATGGAACAATCCTTGGCGGAGCTCGTTCGCGCCGGACGCATCTCCCGAGAAACAGCCTTCGCCCACTGCTACCATCCGGAAGATCTTCGCCGCCACCTGACCACGTAGCGAAATCCCGCTGAACCAGTTCATTCAAATCAAATCCCGCAGCTTGACCCCAACCACGCGCGTCTTCCCTTCGTGTTCCACCAGAATTTTCACCGTACTCCCCACCGTGCCGCGCCTGATCTGCTCGCGCACCTCGGGCAAAACCAACTTCGTCGTTGACACCCCATCGATCTCCAGCAGCCGGTCACCCTTCTCGATTCCCGCGACAGCCGCAGGCCCACCCGCCACGACGTCCACGGCGAAAAACCCGCGCTGGTCCTGCCCCATCCAAACCCCTGCGCGGTCATAGCTGTCCTCGCGTGCAAAGTCGCTGCTCTTTTCCAGCAGCATCCGTCGCCGCGAATAATCGAAGGTCACGACAAATCGCTCTAAAATATCTGGCCCAATCAGTCCCGCCATCGCAGAAGACGTCGTCGCGCCGGAACCGAGCGTCGACAACCGCACCACCGACCCTTTCACATCAAACCCGCCAAGTGAGAAGTCCTTCGATCGCACCAGCAGCGAGCGAATCGGTCCACCAATTCCCCATCCCGTCACTCCCTCCACATGCGCTCCATATTTCTCCCGCAGCTTGTGCTCCTCCGCAAACGGCCTGTACACCAGCAGCGAGGAGCGCGCTCCCGTATCCACGCCAAACCTTCCGCGCACTCCGTCCAGTTCCGCCTCCACCACAGGAATCTGCGCCGGCAGATCGAACCGAACTGCCGTCGCTTCCGCCGGAGCCACATACTGCGACGGCGGCGTGAACGTCAGCACCTTCCTCTGGTAGTCAATCCGAATCACATACCGCTCGAAGATCGGCTGACCGATCACTCCATCCGGCGATTTCGCACCAAACACATTCTTAAAGTCATCCGACGGCGCCAGCACCATCGACTGATTGCGAAAGACGCCCTCACCCAGCCGCAACTCCCGCACCTTCGTCTGCCCCATGCGCACCGTCGCCGCCCCAGTACCCGACTCCTCCTCTTCCCCGGTAACCGCCAGATGAAGCCGCGCGCCGACTTCGTTCGTCAGCAAGCCTCCATCCGCTCCCGTATCGAGCACCAGTCGAATCGGGCCAACACCGTTGACGATCGCCGACACAATGACCCGGTTATCCACCAGCTCAAACGGCAACTCAAAAGACCGCTCTGCCACCTTCTGCGGCCCGCGCTGCGCCATGGGAGAAATAGCCGCCGCACCCCGGCCTCCTGAAATCGTTCCCACGATGACTAAGACAATCAAAGCCCGCATCGCGAAAGCATAGCGCAAGCCTCTTCCTGCGTGTCGGCTGCAAAAACGCAAGAAAAGCTACCGCCTTCGCACTTGCCTGTGCGACCATACCCAACACATGACCACAACTGGGCCCCCACCGGAGGCCAGCCTCCACCGGCAGCTTCGCCTTCGCGACCTTGTTCTCACGCAGGTCCTCTGTGTCGTTGGCAGTTCATGGGTCGGCATCGCCGCGGGCCTCGGCCGCGCGCAGGCTCTCACCTGGATCGCGGCCATGATCCTCTTCTACCTTCCCATGGCGGTCTCGGTCATCTATCTCAACCGCGAGATGCCCCTCGAAGGCGGGCTCTACGTCTGGGCGCGCACCGCATTCGGCGACCTTGGCGGCTTCATGACCGCATGGAACCTCTGGTTCTACGGCCTCGCTGTCACCGCAGCAATCCTCTACCCCATCCCCACCGAACTCTCCTACCTCATCGGCCCCGCTGCAGCATGGCTGCCGGAAAATCACCTCGTCTCTTTCTTTATCGTTGCTGCTGTCGTTCTCGCTATCACCGCCGCAGCCGTTCGCGGGCTCGAACTCGGCAAGTGGATCCACAACATCGGCGGCATCTCCATCCTCATCGTCTACTGCACGCTCATCGTGCTGCCCTTCTGGGCGATGGCGCGCCACCAGCCCATTCACTACGAGCCGCTGCCCATCCAACTCCCGAAACTCAACATGATCTCCCTCGCGCTCTTCGGCCAGATGCTCTTCGGCGCTCTCTGCGGACTCGAATACATCGCCATCCTCGCCGGTGAGAGCCGCGACGCCGCTCGCTCCATCGGCCAGTCTGTCGTCCTAGCCTCGCCCATCATCTGCGCGATGTTCATCGCAGGCACCAGCTCCGTGCTTGCCTTCTCGCACGGACACATCGACTACATCGCCCCTATCCCGCAGACCCTCCGCAACGCCCTCGGCAACTCCGGCATTGCAAATCTCATCGCAATGGCGACAATCCTATTCGTACAATTCCGACTCATCGCTGCATCCAGCTTCATCTTCACCGGAGTCACCCGCCTCCCCATGGCTGCAGGCTGGGATCATCTCATCCCCGAATGGTTCACGCGACTTCATCCGCGCTTCCGCACGCCGGTGAACTCCGTCATCTTCACCTGCGTGCTCGTCCTGCTACTCCTCATCCTCGCCAACGTCGGAGTTCACGCGCAGGAGGCCTTCCAGGTTCTCTCCAACGCCTCCATTACGCACTACGAACTCTCCTACCTCGTCATGTTCGCAATCCCGCTCGTCGGCGCAGCCACGCTCCGCAAGCGCCTGCCCCGCTGGATTCGCTGGACCTCCATGATGGGCTTCGTCGCCGCACTCTTCAGCTTCGTCA
Source organism: uncultured Acidobacteriaceae bacterium (assembly GCA_963815485.1). Taxonomy (GTDB): domain Bacteria; phylum Acidobacteriota; class Terriglobia; order Terriglobales; family Acidobacteriaceae; genus Edaphobacter. The sequence goes on from CAWFGQ010000002.1 coordinate 484,787, forward strand.
TCTCGGCTTATCCCTTCGTCGACGTAGTCAACCCACGCGCTTACGCAGCAAAAATTCTCGGCACAACTCTCATCAGTAACATCGTCGGCTATACCTTCTATCGGCTTCGCAACCAAAAGAAGAATAGTTTCAAAACCTAACTCCTCAAAAATATTTCGGAAATAACCAGGAAATTCCTTGCTATTGAGCTACAACCTATGGCAAAGTACATTCTGCGTAGGAGAAATACCCGATGAATTACAAATCGCACAATTCGTTGCGTAGGTCGCTGGAGATAGTCAGTCTCCCAGTAGATCGCCGGGAATCGTTTCTCTTTGGTCAAACCTACTAACTCCAGGTCCTACGCAAACCAAGGAAAACTTAATTTTTACTGAGTGGCGAAGAGAACAGTTCCATCGACTTGGTCCTCGAAACGCCTGTCCTCACTCATTCCCTCAGTTAATCGATGCGCTTGCGCAGCCGCGAACCTGCGTCTGCACAAGCAACTGCCAGTGGCGAAAGAGAAGAGTTACTTCTTCCACGCCTTGACAAGCAGCAGGGAACGGAAATCCCTGCCAGAGTAAAGACAATGCGGGACAGAGGCGTAGCCTCGACTTACAAAGCTCCGTGACTGGACTTACTCTGAAACTCTTTTCGCTCATTCCCTGGCTAAGCATCGACTTACAAAATTCAAACTACGCCGGTGGCGCAGACAACAGTTACTTCGCTTTGGGAGCGGGTGGTCGCAGGTTCGAACCCTGCCATGGAGGTAACTCCTTGTAGCTCAGTGGTAGAGCACCTCACAAACTGTTGCCGTTTATTCCCCGGCGCAAAACCATCCAGTAAGTTACTGGTTAGAAAGAGGACTTGCCATGAGCAAGCCGTACATCAAAAACGGAACGCCGATCGGCAACGAGGCACTGTGCAGAACATGCTCGTGGGCGGTCATCTTCACCGGCTATCGTGAGTCGGAGCAGATGATCATGTGCACCCGTATGGACCCGAACATCATGCTGCCCTTCACGGTCAACACCTGCACAAGCTACTACGACAAGAATCGTCCGACCTGGCAGCAGATGGAGAAGCTCGCGATCGACGTCACTCCGGGTACTCTCAAGCCCGTCGGCTTCAAGGTCGGCGCGCAGGAGCCGCTCAAAGTTCGGACTCGCGTCAACGTCGACATCAACGATGACGACGAAGAAGACGACAACGATTAACCAGGTTTCGCCGGTGGCGCAGACAACGGCTACTTCATTCGGGAGAGCGCCGCTCACACGAGCGGAGGAGCAGGTTCGACCCCTGCCATGAGCGCAAGCTCATGTAGCTTGCCGTCGTCGCACATTCCCCGGCGAAATTTCAACCACCGCACACGAAAAGGAGGTGCGACTCACATGAAGCTGAACATCCTCAAACTAAGCCACCTCGTCCGGCCTCGCCCTCGCACGTACGAAGGAGCACCGGCGCCTTGTCCTCACACCCGAGCAGGCCTGCGGCGCTCCGTCCTCGCCTGCATGCTCTGGGAGAACGAGTTCTACGAGGACGGCGTCAACTATCGCGGCGCGTATCCGCGAGCTCGTCCCCAAGGTAGAGCCGGCAAGGTCGCTGCGCTCGCCATCGAGGCCCGCACGGCGATGAAGCTGCGTCACGTCGCCGCTGCTGCTGGTGCGCGAGATGGCGCGTCACGCCACTCACCGCGCGTCTGGTCGCCGAAACACTGGCGCGCGTGATTCAGCGTGCCGACGAACTCTCAGAGTTCCTCGCCATCTACTGGGCAGAGGGACGCGTTCCTCTCTCCGCGCAGGTGAAGAAGGGTCTCGCCGCTGCGTTCACAAGTTCGACGAGTACGCGCTTGCCAAGTACGACCGCGCCAGTGTGGTCCGTCTGCGCGACGTGCTCTTCCTCTGCCACGCCAAGCCGATGACGCGGACCAGGGCTGGTGTGGAGGCGGCTCATCGCGGGCGAGCTCGCTACTCCCGACACCTGGGAAGTGGCGCTCTCCCGGGTGGCGAGACAAGCGTGACGCACTGGGAGCGTCTGCTCGCGAGCAGCAAGCTCGGCGCACTCGCTCTCCTGCGCAACCTTCGCAACATGAAGGCCGCAGGGGTCGACTGAGGGACTCGTGATCGCGGCGCTCGAGCGATGAAGACGGATCGCGTCCTGCCCTTCCGCTTCCTCGCCGCCGCGCGTTATGCGCCGCAGTGGGAAGAGGCGATCGAGCGTGCAATGTTCCGGGCGCATCGCGAGGCCGAAGCGGCAGAGCGTCTAGCCGGGCACACTGTGCATGCTGGTCGACGTCTCGGGGTCCATGGTCGCGCCGCTGTCTCGCCGATCCGAGATGCTTCGCACCGACGCCGCCTACGGGCTCGCCGTGCTGCTGCGCGAAGTCGCCGAGAAGGTGAGCATCTACACCTTCTCGAATGTACGCAAAGCTTCGTCCCGCCACGTCGCGGGTTTGCTCTGCGCGACGCGATGGAGATCAAGCCAGCCGCACGGGGAACCTTCCTCGGCCAGCCCTCGACGCCATTCGCGAGCCGTACGACCGCATCCTCGTCATCACCGACGAGCAGTCGCACGACCGCATCCCCGCACCGCATGGCAAGGGTTACGTGATCAACGTAGCCTCGGCCCGCAACGGGGTAGGCTACGGCGCGTGGACGCACATCGATGGCTTCAGCGAGGCCATCATTGACTACATCCGCGCCCTCGAACGCAGCATTCCCAAAGGAGACGAGGCGTACTAACCCGAAGGGCCGGAGGTTCACTCCGGCCCTTCGCATCACTCGTACCGCAAAGCCACCATCGGCTCGATACGCGAAGCTCTCCGCGCCGGAAAATACCCGGCCAACACCGCAACGACAAGCATCAGTGCCACTGCAGTCGCGATGCTCATCGGATCGTTCCCATGCAAACCAAAGAGCATATTCGAGATCAACCGGTCTCCCGCCAAAGCAACCGGAACTCCAATCCCCACGCCGATCACAACCAGCAGCAGCACCTCGCGCATCACCATCCAACGCACCGCTGACCGTTCCGCACCAAGAGCCATACGAATCCCAATCTCATTCGTGCGCCGCACCACCACATACGACATCACGCCGTAGATTCCGATACAACACAGAAACACCGCAAGCAGACCAAAAAATGCCGACAGCTGCGCAACCAGCCGCTGATCTGTGATCGAACGTGCAACCTGTTCGTCCAGCGTCGTCACTCGCGTAATCGGCAGCGTGCGACTTACATCATGAATCGTCCGCTGCACCGCGGTGGAAATCGTACCGAAATCTCCCGTGTACCGAACTTCAAAGTCCGAAAGATAGTCCTGCCGTTGCGTGTAAGGAATGTAATCGAGTGTCTCCGGATCCTCTTGTAGATCGCCAAACTTCACATCTTTCGCAATCCCGATAACCTCGCGGTAGTTATTTCTCTCCGGCTTCCCGATGTAGTAGAAATGTCCGATCGGATTTCCCGGAGGAAATAGCGTCTTCGCCGCCCGCTCGCTGATAATCGCAACCTTCTGCGAAGTCGCGGTATCCTGCGAGCCGAAGTTCCGTCCTGCGAGCAACGGAATCTGCATCGTCGCAAAATACCCGTTGCCGATCACGTTGTGCTTCACAACAACCTCGGGATGATACTCGAAACCTGGCACCGTAATTGAGTTGTTCCAGCTCCCCTCATGAAACGTAAAGGAAGAAAAGCTTGCTGCGCGCACACCCGGCAGCGCACTTACACGCTCTTCGATCTCTTGATAGAGCGTATAGAGCCTCGGCTCCTCGACCTTGTACCCAATCGAACCCGCATCAACCTGCATGCGAAGAACGTTCTCCTTGTTGAAACCCGTATCCACATTGGTCAGATTGAAAAGACTCCGAAGAAACAACCCGGCACCCACCAACAGCACCACCGAAAGCGCGATCTGAGACACAACGAGAATCTTCGCAACAGGACTCTTCGCTCCCATTCCCTGCACCCCTCGTCCCTCCTTCAGCGACTCGACGAGCTCGAGCTTCGTCGCGCGAAACGCCGGCACAGTCCCAAACAACACCGCAGTTCCAACGGTCACCGCAAGACTAAAAAGCAAAAGCCTCCCGTTGATCGAGACATCCAGCGGCACAACCTGCCGGCCGCCCGACACCATACGAAGCAGAAGATGACTCCCCGCATTCGCGAGCAGGATTCCCAACACGCCACCCGTAACGGCCAACAGAAGACTCTCCGTGAGCAGCTGGCGAATCAGCCGCACGCGTCGAGCTCCCAGCGCCTGCCGCACAGCAAGCTCGCGCGCTCGCGCCGTCGACCGAGCCAGCAAAAGATTCGCAATGTTCGCGCAAGCAATCAGCAGAACCAGTGCGACCACGGTCATTAGAATCTTCAGCGGCTCGGAAAACTTACGACGTAACGAAGAAAGGCCCGTCGCCATCCGAGTCACCGGCACATGCACCTTGCTAAGCGCATCCAGATTTTTCTGACTCAGTGGAGAGTCAGGGAACCCGCGTAGAATCTGCTGATACACCAGATTCACATTCGTCGTCACCTGTTCAAGCGTGACGCCGGGCTTCATACGCCCAATCACATACAGTGACTCCGAAAAATTATCCGCATAACCAGCCCAGTGCGGAGGAACCGCCTGCATCATCGATATCGGAGCCCAGATGTCCGGAGCAACACCGACCGTCGTCCCAAAAAACTCCGGTGGAGCGACGCCTACGATATCGAACGTCGCGTCGCCAATCTTCAGCTTCCTGCTCAGCACTGCAGGATCATGCGAAAGCGCGCGGTTCCACCATGCATAACTCACCATCGCAACCGGATGATTGCCTTCCGTCTTATCGTCCTCATCAGTCAGTGTGCGACCAATGAAAGCAGCCACTCCGAGCGTCGAGAAATAAGTGCCCGAGACGAGCTGAACCTGCATCGGCTCACTCTCTTCACGTCCTTCAACAAAACCATGCACATTGTTCTGCATGCTCAAGGCCGCGGCAACGTCCGAAAAAACCGCATTGCTCTTCTGCATTTGGCGATAAAACGGATACGAATACAGCTCTGTAATCGCAAATCCATCGCTGATGCCGTTCCAGTCGCCTGTCCCCAACAGAACCAGTTGCGAAGGCTGTTTCACCGGAAGCGACCGAAGCATCACTGCATCCAAAAGGCTGAAGATCGCCGTATTCGCGCCAATCCCCAACGCCAGCGAGAGCAACGCCACCACGACCAGCGCACGGCTGCGCAACATCGACCGCACGCCATACACGACATCCTGTGCGAACGCTTCCAGCCAACTCCAGCCCCAACTCATATGACTTTTCTCCCTGATCGCAGTCTGATTCCCGAACCTTCGTCTTGCAGCCGCGCCTGCAGCCTCTGGCGTCACGCCCGCTTCAATCTGCTGTTCCCGCCTTAACTCAAGATGCAGCTTCATCTCGTCTTCAAGATCCGCATCGAAACGATCGCGCTGCAGCAACATCCTGATTCGTCGTGTCAATTCTCCCGGCCATCCCATCGTTCGCTCCCTTCGAATGCTCTACGCCGTCTGAATGACCCGACGGATCGCACCCATGACGCGCTCAAACTGCGACAGCTCCACAGCCAGCTGCTTGCGCCCCGCTCCAGTCAGCTTGTAATACCGCGCACGCCGATTCCCTGCAGTCGTGCCCCACTCCGCCGTCACCCAGCCTTTGATCAGCATTCGCTGCAGTGCTGGATAAAGCGATCCCTCTTCCACTTGCAACACGTCGTCCGATCCACGCTGAATCGCATCGGCAATCTCATAGCCATGCAACGTCCCCGAACGAGCCAGCATTCTCAGAATCAAAAGATATAGCGTTCCCGGCGGAATCTCGTCGCGACTCAAAAGCACCTCCGTGAGCTATTGACATAGTTAGACTATGCCAGTCTGAAATGCTTAGGCTTCTTTGTCAAGCGAGGTCTTTCAAAGTGTCTAATCAACAAAAAAAGGCAGCCCGCAAAGGCTGCCCTCATTGAATTCGCCGACTGAGCTACTCCGGCGTAATCACCGCTTCCTGCTTGCCAATTTTCCGCAGAAAATCCTCGCCCGTAGCGATATGCTGATCCACCAGCCGCGACGGCGTATGCGCCAGCCACTCTGCCAGCGAAATATCCTCATACAGCGGCGTCGGAAATACCTCAAGAAAAACTAAATCCGTATCGCTGGTATTTTCGATGTAGTGCGGCGCCGAACGCTCGATATATCCCACATCGCCTTCCTGAAAATCCATCGTCCGCGCATGGCCCCCCGCGGAAAACACCGTCATCCGCCCCTTACCCTTTACGTAGTACTGCCACTCATCCTCATTCGGATGCCAGTGCAACTCGCGCAGCCCCCCGGGCTTCAAAGTCACGATCGCCGAAGCAATATTCGTCGCCGGAAAATTTGCCTTATCGACGATCTTCACCTCGCCGCCCTTCGATACCTTCGTCGGCTTCATTTTCCCCGGGAAGAACGCGAACGTATGCGGTACCGCGCCAGTCCCGGCTTCCGCCTCGCGCTTCTCCTCAGCCAGCGGACGCGGCAGTGGCCGCTCAAAAATAAACAACTCCTTCTTCGGCACCTTCGCAAATGTCTCCGCCGGCACATCGAAGTTCTTCGCCAGCACCTCTTTCGGCGTATGCGTCAGCCAGTCCGTCAGCAGAAAGGTTTGAAACTCATTGAAGTTCCCATCATCGAACACCAGCAGAAACATCGCGCCGTCCGGCCCCAGCCCCTGGATCGAGTGGGGAATCCCTCCCGGAAACAGCCACAGATCGCCCTCATTCACGTCTTCGACAAACGCTCTTCCCTGCTGATCCACCGCGGTAATCCGCGCCGAGCCATAGATCATGAACGCCCACTCCGAACCCACATGCCAGTGCAATTCGCGAATTCCACCTTTGATCAGCCGCATCTGCACGCCGGCCATCTTCTTCGAGATGGGAAGGTCACGCACCGTCACCTGCCGCGTCCATCCGCCCTCTTCAATCCGTTTATGGGAGAACGAGAACGGATATTTGAACGGAGGCTGTCCACCCGCATCCGTCTCCGGCGCCCACACCGACGAAGGATTCTGTCCATCCAGCGGCGAATTCTTCGGTCCCGGTTCCGTCTCATTCACACCAGCATGGTTCGGAGTCTGCGCCGGCTTCTCTTGACCCTGCCCCTGCGCCACCTGCATTCCCGCCGCTGCAACCAGCACCGCCGACCCAGCTTCCAGAAATCTTCGTCGACTCACGCTGCCTTGTTCCCGACCCTTATCCACTGACACACCACGCCTCTTTCTCCGAACATCACCAGCAACGAAACTGATATCTGAAATCTTACCCAATCACCCACCGCTTCAGCCATAACAAGATGCAATTAGTCCCGCGCCTTGTCCTGAAGCTCTCTCCGCCTTCACGGAAACCGTCCCGGCAGGAATTGAACTTCCGTTTGAACGCGCGATATGAACGCTGCCTCTGAAACGAATCCAACCGCAGCGGGGACGTTTACGCGACAGTCTCGGGGGCAGCTTCCGTCAGCATCTCCGCGTCGGCATCTTCATGCGCATTCAAAGGCAGAAACACGGAAAACACCGTCCAGCTGCGTCCCGGAGTCGCATCGCTTCTCAGCTGGATCGATCCGCCGTGGGTTTCCACGATGCTCTTGCACACCCAAAGTCCCAGCCCGGTTCCAATATCTGTCTTCGTCGTAAAAAACGGCTCGAAGATCCTGGATCGGGCAGCCTTTGAAATACCGCTTCCGGTATCTGCCACCGTCAGCCTGATACCTTGCCTACCCTCTCCACCCCATTGCCTCGCAGGAGACATGCGAATCCGAATCTGCCCGTTCGTATTCACCGCATCGATGCTGTTGGCCAAAAGGTTCGCAATCACCTGCCGAATCTCTCCCGGCACAGCATAAATATCCGAATCGACTCGGATCTCCGAAATCAGGTCAATTCCCCGGTTCCTGGCCCGCGACGAGAAGACAGAAAGCAACGAGGTTATCAGCGGACCAAGTCTGATCACGGTAGCGCCCTTCGTCTCGCGATAGAAACCAAGAGTCTGCTTCGTTATATGAAAGATCCGTGTCAGTTCTTCCTGGGCGCTCGTCAGATACTTTTGAACATCCTCACGAACGTCGGCATTCTTCGCCAGATAGATCAGGTTCGTTACAGCCTCCAGCGGATTGTTGATCTCATGGGCAACAGTCGCCGCAAGCCGGCCCACTGACGCCAGCCTCTCCGTTGTCCTTAGTGCGTTCTCAGTTTTTTTCTGTTGCGTAATGTCCCGTGCGATCTTGGCTGCGCCGACGATCCTGCCGGTCGCATCTTTCAACGGAGACACCGTCAGCGATACTTCAATCCGCTCGCCGTCCTTCCTTACGCGCACCGTCTCAAAGTGATCGACACGCTCCCCTCGCATAATCGTTCCCAGAATTCTGCTCTCGTCGTCGTGCAGTTCGGGAGGAATGATCTTCGTAATCGGCTGTCCGATCATCTCATCGGCCCGATAGCCGAAGATTCTCTCTGCGCTCGGATTCCAGCTCCGCACTTTTCCAGTGAGATCCTTGCTGATAATAGCGTCGTCAGATGACTCAACAATCGCCGCCAGCCGTTGCGCCGTCTCCAACTCTACTTCGGCCCGCAGTTGTGACTCGTTCTGCATCGGCCCACGCCGCAGATTCGCCATCTCAGCGACAATCGCTGGGTCTGTCGCCAGAACAGCAGTACCACTCTTAGCCTTTTCGAATTTCATGCAGGAGGAGGTTTTTCACGTTTCTGCCGTATTTTGATGCACATACCCTTAATGGTTTGGATGGTATCACCGCCCGATGAGTTGGCCGTCACTCTGGCATTGAAACGAAAGTAGATTCGACATTCACTATCCTTTCGGTTAAGGTGAATGCACCATTCGTGCACGTCGGGCCCCTCCCCTTATCCTCGAACATCGGTGTATCCCAGGCCTCTGTTTTTGTTACTCCCCCTTTACGGAGCTATCGAATGCTGGACAGAACACTTCCGGGAATTAAGCAGTTGCAGCACATCGTGGTCCTCATGATGGAGAACCGCTCCTTCGACCACATGCTCGGCTCTCTCAAGAGCCAAAACGCTGCCATCGACGGCCTCACCGGCAACGAGTCCAACCTCGACACAACCGGCGAGCCGGTCAAAGTCACGCCCGATGCTGAGTTCCAAAGCCAGCTCGACCCCGACCCCGATCATCACTTCCCAGCCGTGGATGTCCAGATCTTCGGCGGAGTCACCACCGCGCAGAATTCCAGTCGGCAGCCGAACATGCAGGGCTTCGTTACGAGCTACTACAAGCAGCAGCACAATGTCGGCCACTCGCACAAGATCATGAGTTACTTCACACCCGACAAACTTCCAATCCTCTCAACTCTGGCGATGCAGTACGCCGTCTTCAACCGCTGGTTCTCTTCCATCCCCGGCCCGACGCTCTGCAATCGCGCCTTCGCTCACTATGGCACTTCATTCGGACAGGTCAGCATGGATGTCTTCTACTGGAAGAAGGACTACAAGAGCATCTATGAGCGCCTTGCAGCCGCTGGCTTTTCGACCCGGCTCTACTACTATGACCAGGCCAGCTCATCGCTCGAGGTAGTCAACCTCCTTCAGAACCAGCCCGAGCTCTTCGGAACCTTCCGGGACTTTCAGGATGCGTGCAGCCGCAACAAGCTTCCGCAGTACAGTTTCATCGAGCCGAACTACACCGATCACGACGCGCCCGACGGCACCGGGGAGCTCATCGCCAGCGACCAGCATCCCGATCACGACGTCCGCGCCGGAGAGCAGTTCATCGCCACCGTCTACACCGCAATTCGCAGCAATCCGAATCTCTGGCCGAACACTGCAATCCTCGTTGTCTATGACGAGCACGGTGGTATTCACGATCACGTTCTTCCGCCTTCCTGTAAGCCGGACGGTTTCAAAGCCACGCCGGATGCGACCGGCACCCCCGATACCTTCTACTTCGATCGGCTCGGTGTCCGCGTACCTGCAGTCCTTATCTCACCATGGATCGCACCGGGCACTGTCATCAACGAAGTCTTCGAGCACGCATCGATCCCCGGCACTCTTACCGATTTCTTCATCGGCGAATACGACGCGCGCTCTCCCCGCGAAATTGCTGCCAACACATTCCTGGGATACATCAATCAGCCGACGATGCGCGCAGACGCTGACTGCCCGACATTCAAAAAATAGCTTTGGAGATTTCCGATGGAACCGATTCTCATACCCAGTGTGCCCCGCGAAGCATTCAACAAGCATCGCCGCATCTCCGATCTCATCCGAAAGCAGGTAGAGCACTTCAAGCATGTTGAAGCAAGGCTCCCCAGGGATGTGCAGGCGAAGCTTCCCCAGCATCAGATCAACACCGAAGACGAAGCCGCTCGTTACATCAGCGCGATGACCACCTATCTCCTCTCGCGTCCGCGACCCAAGCCTGCGGCGAAGAAAGTTGTTGCGATCAAACCTGCCGTCCCGATCCGCCGCAGCCTGCCTGTTGCTCTCACCGCAGCCGCAGCTCCCGCCGCGAAGAAATCTGCCCCAAAGAAATCGCCAGCAAAGAAGAAGCCACATACAAAGAAAAAATCAGCAGCAAAGAAGAAATCTGCTCCGAAAAAAGAAACACCCAGGGCCAAAAAATCACCATCCACTAAGTCAAAGGGAAAAAAATCTCCTCCGAAAAGAAAAAAATGAAGCCTTCCCCTGCACTCTCGTCTCTCTTGTTGTTTGCAGCTCTTCCGCTCTTCGCGCAAAACGAAAATGGCGTTCAGCGCGACTTCCGTGTCGAAGGCGAATCCCTGAAGTCTTGCGGCAAATTCACCTTCGGCAGTCTCACCGACTGCGGCCAGACCCTCGTCCTGGGTCAGCCCATGCACATCACCGTCGGCGGCCTCGCTCCGCAGAACGGTCAAGCCTTCGGTCTCGCCTTCGTCGAACACAAGAACTTCGCCAACGAGTGGCGCACCACCTATGACATCGACGGCCAGGCCACCCTGAACGGCTCATGGCGCGCCGGCGGATACATGAAGGCCTACCGCCTCGCCGGTGGAAACACGTACACCGTCGCTCCGCTCTTCAACCTCTACTCGCAGAGCATATCGCTGACTCGTGTCGACTACTACGGTCTCGGCCCCAACACCACGCCGCTCGCCCATACCACCTACGGCTTCTCTGAAAACATCACCGGACTGAACGCTGCCATTCCCTTCGCCGGCTCGTCGAGTCCCGCGAGACTAGCCCTCGTCGGCGAGCTCAACGGACGCTTTCCGTCCGTACGCCCCGGCACCGACTCGTCCATTCCATCCATCGGGCGCATCTTCAACGAAGCAACCGCTCCCGGTCTCACGCATCAGCCATCCTACTTCCAGGCCTCCGAAGGCATTCACTTCGGCCCGGGCCTCTTCAAAGACCGTCTGCGCCTCGACTACCTCTTCCAGTTTCAGCAGTACGTCGCAGGCAGCAGCCAGTACTCCTTCCGACGCTGGAACGCCGACTTTAATCACGAGATCCCGCTTTACGCCTTCTTCCCCAAAAAACTCGCGCAGAAGTACTACCAGAATCGCAGCGGAGCCCTGATCTACAACGGCCCCGACAACTGCACAGGCAACAACGGCAGCCGAAACATCTCTATTGCGCGAGCCGCAGCAGTTAAACCCGATCCCGCTCGCCCCTGCCCCATCGTCTCCACCACAGAAAAACTCGAAGGCTCAATCACCCTGCGCGCCTACATCTCCGAATCGATCGCAAACCGCGGCAGCGTCGTTCCCTTCTACTTCTCACCCACCATCGGCGGCTCCGACATCAACAGCAACGCGATGCTCGCCAGCTATCCCGACTACCGTTTCCGCGGCCCCGATCTGTTCCTCTTCCGCGGAACCTTCGAACACTCCATCGGCAAACTTCCCGTCGGCGGCTTCTTCTCCGTCGATGAAGGAAAGATCGCCCTGCGCCGCGACGACATCAACTTCGACCATCTTCGTCACAGTTACGGAGTCGGCCTCACCGTCCGCGCCGGCGGCCTGCCAGTCGTCTACTTCCTCTTCTCCTGGGGCGGCAACGAAGGCCACCACACCACCGCCACCATCAGCCCCACCCTACTCGGAGGCTCATCCCGCCCCTCGCTCTTCTAGCGGTGCCCTCATCGGTATGATCGGTGCAACTGGTTAAGTCTTTTAAGCTGCAAAAAATATCCTCCAACAGAGGAAATTTTTTAGCCTCGGAAAACATGCACTTAACAGCCACGTTACGACCACGGTTCACCACATAAGAACCAGGGAACGACCAGCAGTTTGCACCATGTTTTTTGGCGACCCCTCTTAAAAAAGGCAATAAAAACGGGGCTTTTCGCCCCGAATCTACCCAAAACATTTTTTGCAAATTTCAAGCCGGATTCTTCGAAAAGTTCCTCATCCCCAGCACATGAAAATCCTTCAAACCGGACTTCAGCACATAAACGAGACGATTGTTCCCATTAGGGTCCGTCGGTCTCAGGAAGAAGCCTGTCTCCAGCACAAAGTCCTTCGTATTGCTGATGATCCCTTCGATCATCTCGCCATCGTAGAAGTAAACCCGCACCCACAAGCCCGGCACGGTAGGCGCATGTTCATGAAAATGCAGGGCTCTGTGCTTTAAGTCGCCATCGAAGGTCTTGACGAAGAACACCGCCTTGGCGTCCTTCGTCGACATATCTTCCACTTCGCCGGAGTCCAATCGCTTTAACCGAATCGTATCAAGGGGATACATCGGGTCATTTCGCAGCAGCTGGTCGATCGAACCCAGTTCCGTCGACTCAGCCATCCCGCGAACCGCATGCTTCTCGTAACGGATGATAACTCGGTAGCTCTCATCCTCTGTCTTTTCAGTCTTTTTCCCTACGAGGCGTGGTTCCGAGGCTGCAGATCGTATTGCTTGATCTTGTACAGGAGCGCCTTGTAACTTATTTGAAGATCGTTTGCCGCGGCCTTCCTGTTCCATCCAACTCCCTCCAACACCTGTGCAATCGCCATCGATTCTGCGTCACCTTTGAGGTTGCGCACCATAGCCTTAAGTCCTGCGCCATTAGGCACTTCCTGGGGTGCAGGAGCAGTTGCTCCCTGATAAGCAGTCGAGGGGGAAAGCTCTTCCACGATCGACCTCTCTTCTCCCAGAACAAGGTAGCGATTAATCACGTTTTCCAGTTCGCGCAGATTGCCCGGCCAGGAGTGTTCGCCCAATACCCTCAACAAGTTCTCCGAGAAAGGAAGCGCTTCACGTCCATATTTCTTAGCTCCCTTACGCATGAAGTACTCCGCAAGCACCGGAATCTCCTCTTTGCGCTCCCGCAGCGGTGGAATGCTCAGGGTAAAGCCGTTCAACCGGTAGTACAGGTCCTCACGGAAGGTCTTGTTGGCCATCGCTTCCTTCATGTTGATGTTGGTAGCCGCGATGACGCGAACATCAACCTTCATCGGCGAACGGCTGCCAAGACGCGAGAACGTTCCATCCTGCAACACCTGCAGCAGTTTAGCCTGCAGAATCGCCGGCATTTCGCCGATCTCGTCAAGAAAGATCGTGCCGCCGGAACAAACCTCAAACTTACCCGGCTTGGTCTTCACCGCGCCTGTAAAGGCTCCCTGTTCGTAGCCAAATAACTCGCTCTCCAGCAAATCAGCAGGAACTGCCGCGCAGTTAACCTTCAGGAAGATGTTCTGGCTACGTGCCGACATCTTATGGGTGTAGAGCGCAAGAATCTCTTTGCCAGTGCCGCTCTCTCCGAGGATAAGCAACGGGATATCCGCGCGGGCCACCAGCGCAGCCTGGGCCTCAAGATCGCGCATCCGCTTGCTCGAGCGCACAAACGAGTGCGACTCGTTCAGTGGAATCTCCTTCAAGGCATCCGCTGCAGGCAGGTTCTTTTCAGCGGCGGTCAGATGCTCCTCGATAGCCTGCTCCACATCGCTGCCGACAAACGGCTTCATCACGATGCCACGAACGCCGAGGCGGATGACCATCTCAAGATCCCGCAACTCAGCCGAGCAGGAGAGAACGATCACCGGAAGGTTTGGCTGGGTGCACCGAATGTGAGTCAACAGCGGAAGAGGATCCCGGCTGGTATGCAACGCAAGTAATAGCAAGTCAGGCTGCTCATTCCGCTCAAGACGATCGAGCAATGCTTGCTCTTCAGAAAACAGACTGAGAGAGTACTGGGACCCAAGCGTCACGCGGAGATAGTCAAGCACTGCAAGATCAGGCTCCAAAATCAGAATCTGAGCCCGCGACCTGGGGCTTGACCTCAAGGCAGAAACTGGATACGACAGTGCAGCTGACATACGATTACCCCTATTTTCGCCGATTGTCCTATTACCTGAACTTGGCGAAGATTCTGCATTTCAACCCGTTTCCGAGTCATAATTCATTCACTTTTCATCGGTCGTGGAGTGGGGAGCCTTCACAACTTCTTACTCAGCGGATTCTAGATTGTTCTCGACTACTTTGGTACGAAAATGTTAACAATTTTTGCTGACAAAAGAGATAAAGCTTTTCCACTCTCTATCCTGAGTAGGCCTAGCTTACATGGTAAAAACCCGGTTGGAACGAAAAAGTAGGGATAATTTTTCGCCAGGTTACTTTAGTTGTAGAATTTGAGATGCACCTCCAATACCGTGCAAAACCGCGATTTTGGTGTCGGCAATGCTGCCTTATCCCTTTGCAATGCGCGTCCGGGATCAAAAATATCCTCCGTTTTCAACGGAAACGTCCGACGATTGGCGATGAACGTGCTCCATTTAGTGGTATTGCGAAATTTGTGGGCCTCTCTAAAAACGCCGAATAGGAAAAAATGACCTTGGTTCACCATGCCGAATCCGCTGCTGCCCTTAATCTCCCACCGCTAGACATTATTTTCGGGAAGACCGCCGCAATGCAGGCTGTCCGAAATAAGTTGGAGCGGGTCGCGGAGACCGATGTTCCTGTCCTTATTCAGGGCGAAAGTGGTACGGGTAAAGAGCTATGCGTGCGTCTGCTCCACGCCTTTTCGATGCGCGCCCGCGGCAACCTGGTCAAGGTGAGTTGTCCCGCCATCCCCCACTCGCTGCTTGAAACCGAACTGTTCGGCTACGAAAAGGGCGCATTTACAGGGGCGATGTCGACCAAACTCGGTCGTGTCGAGCAGTCGCACAACGGTACACTCTTTCTGGACGAGGTCGGCAGCCTCGATCTTGCCGTCCAATCCAAACTGCTCCAAGTCTTGCAGGATGGCACTTTCATCCGCGTGGGAGGCCATGAACCGCGTTCTATCGCTACCCGGTTGGTTTCAGCTTCCAACAGCGATCTCAGGAATCAGGTCGAGGATGGAACCTTCCGTCTGGACTTCCTTTTCCGTATCAATGCGGTCACAATCAACCTTCCGCCACTGCGCCAACGGATCGCAGACCTGCCGATTCTGATCGACTATTTCATCGATCACTATGCAAAGATTTTCCATAAAACACCGGAATTGCTTTCCAGAAGCGCTGTCCGGCTCATGCAGAACTACCACTGGCCGGGGAACGTGCGTCAGTTGGAGAACCTGATCCGCAGCTATGTGCTGATTGGTAGCGAAGAAGCTCTTGTTGCCGAATTGATGCCGGAAGCGCCAAAAGGAATCGTCACCGAGATCGACCTGAGCGAACCAGTCTCGCTCAAGAACATTACCAAAAAGGCGACGCAGGACCTGGAGCGCCAGATCATCCTCAAGGTTTTGCAAGAAAACAGCTGGAATCGACAAAAAACTGCAAAGTGGCTCCAGATCAGCTACCGTTCACTGCTTTACAAATTGAGCGAGGTCGGTATGCCGGAGGTTCCGCCTCGGCCATTACGGATTCCTCATCTGGTTAAGAAGGATGAACGAACGCTGAAGCCGGCCCTGTCGTCCCGTACACGAATTTACTGATTCCCGTAGGTGGCAATTTCGAACCAGAGCGGGAAGACGCGTTATTGGGCCCCTTGTCGCCGAATGATCGTCTTCACCGTCTCGAACATGATCAATAAGTCAAGGCCCAGGGTCATGTGCTTGATGTAGTAGAGGTCGTACTCAAGTTTTTCGCGAGCCTCTTCGAGCGTTGCCCCATATCCATACCGAACCTGGGCCCAGCCAGTCAGGCCTGGACGAATCATGTGACGCAGATTGAAGTATGGGATCTGCTCGGCCAGCCACGGCACAAACTCCGGCCTCTCCGGACGAGGACCAACGAATCCCATATCCCCACGCAGAACGTTCCATAGCTGAGGAACCTCGTCCAGCCGGGTCTTGCGCATAAGCCTTCCTACGCCGGTCACACGCGGATCATTCTTTGTAGCCCACTTGGCTCCCGCCACCTCAGCGTCCGTCCGCATCGTACGAAACTTGTAGACGCTGAAGTTTCTCCCTCCGAGGCCCACTCGTGTCTGCCGGAAGAAGATCGGCCCCGGCGAAGAGAGACGAACCATCAACACCACAAAAGGGAAGAAAGGCAGAAACAGGAACAATCCCGTCGCCGCGGTGAGGGTTGACACGATACGGCGTGCGATCTGCTGCGATGGCTTGACCCGGAATCCCTCACTGTAGATGAAGCTGCTGGGGTGAAGACCATCCAGATAGAGCTTGCCGGTGAGACGTTCCAACAGGTTTCCGGCTTCTTCAATCATGACTCCGTTGAAACGTAGCTTGAGCAGTTCATTGACAGGGAACTCGCCTCGGCGGTCTTCGAGCGCAACAATCACGCGGTCAATCCTTGGCTTCGAGCCTGAGAATCGCTCCAGCGCGGCGCTGAACGCCTCTTTGCGATCTTTCTTGTCGGCCAGTAACCCATCCCAGCCGATCACATGCATCCCTGCGTCCCTGCGCGTCTCTAACAACCTGACGATGGTCTGAGCGCGCTCTCCTGCACCCAGAACATAGACTCTTTCGCGGAATATCTCCCTTCCGATGATCCATTCATAGGCGCTGCGCCACACCACGAGAGCGCCGGTAAGAAAGATAAGACCGAGCAGCAGAACATAGTGAGCGATATCAGCGCCGGGAAAAAGATAGATGATTGCGGAAAGCAAAAAAGACAGAAATCCGAGGACCAGCAGCAGACGAAAATAAATCTCCCAGCGTGCGGAGATGCGCTGAGGCTCATACAGATCGAAATAATAAGAACAAAGCAGCGTCAGTACGGTCAGGGCAAAGATCTTCAGCCCGCCATATTCGTAGTTGAGTACGAGATAGGTATCGGGCCCGAGCAGTAATATTGTTGCCAGCAGGAAGCAGCCACCAACAATCAGGGCTTCGCAAAGCAAGAGGACGATGGTTCGGGTGGGGTAGTACACATTAAACAGCCGGATCATCGTTTTCTGTCGCTCTCCTTACTGGCTCTTGGCGTCGTAACTGTAGTAGCCCCCGACCTCAGGCGCCTCAATGACGGCATTGAGCACGAATCCCAGAATATGCGCAGCCTTCAACTCGCTCTGCGCACGCTGAGCTACTGGAAACTTCGTTACTCCGGAACGTGCAACCAACAGGACGCCATCGCAGAACCGTGCAAGGTTAACCGCGTCCGAGACCGGCAGGACTGGGGAAGAATCCACGATGATCCAGTCGAAGTACGGCGAGACCAGTTGTATCAGTTCTCCAAATCGCGGGCTTCCGGAGAGATCCGCAGCTTTATCTCCGCCGTTGCCTCCAGCAATGAAGGACAAATTGGGTAATGCGTGCTGTGCGGCGGGATTTGTTATCTGCGATGTCTCCGGGCGCTGCATCACCTCGACGATACTTGCCTTGCCGGCGAGATAGTCCGCCAGTCCGGGAGTCGACTCGCACCCAAGGATCTGATGCAGTGTATATCGCCGCATGTCGCCATCGATCAGCAGGACCTTACTGTTCTTATGGCGCGCCAGGCTCAGGGCAAGGTTTGTTGAAACAAAACTCTTACCCTCCTGCGGCAGACCACTACTTATCAGGATCGTTTTCAGCGGACTGATGTCGCGAAGCTCAAAAATTCGCGACCGAAGGCTTCGGAACTGCTCCACTGCCGGTCCCCGCTCGAGAAGCGAAGGGAGTTGGCCCATCGAGAGCGACCAGTGACGAGGAACGATCTGGCTGAGATCAAACGAATCGCCACGAGTTGATGGGGCGAACGACTCCCGGTACGGCTGAACACCGATCGGCTGAACACCGACCGGTACGGGCACAGCTGTTTCCATGATCCTCGCGTCACGTTCGGCGACCGCCGCTGCTGAGAACGGTCCGGCGCTGACTGGCGTATCCGCAACCGGCGGCTCTGGTTCTCGCCGCTCTGACTTTCGTTCGGACTCTGCCTTTTGAAGTGCTTCGTAAATTCGGCTCATCGATCTCGCCTTCCCAAAGTCTCTCTATTAAATCCCGCCATAAAACTGTCGTCTGTTGCAGACCGCTGCGCGGGCGGTCCTCCGTTGCTGTTCAGAGCCGTTGGAGAAAGCATAAACGGCTGCATTTCTAACTCAAGCTCGGTGGCGACGCTTTCCACAATCGCCGGAGTGACCTGTTGAACCTGCTCCACATAGGCAAGTATCAGCGAGTGCTCACACAGCAGGTTGATCACGCGAGGAATTCCACGGCTAAAGCGATGAACCAGGTCCAGCGCTTCAGGTGCAAAGAGCTGCCAGGTGGCCCCGGAGATCCGGAGACGCTCAGCGACATAGGCGTGGGTCTGGGTCAAGGTTAAAGGCTGTGTTCTGCACCACAGTGAGACTCGCTGGCGCAACTGTCTCACACTTGGGTGGCGAAGCTTCTCTTCAAGCTCAGGTTGTCCTGACAAAACGATCTGCAGAAGCTTCTCCGAAGAAGTTTCGAGGTTGGTCAACAGCCGAATCTCCTCCAACAGCTCCCATGAGAGATTTTGCGCCTCATCAACGACCACCACACAGGTCTCTTCCATGCGAAAGCGTTCGATCAACCAGCGGTTCAATTGGAGCAACATGCCGGATTTCGTTCGTGTCTGGGGAAGGATTCCAAAATCTGTCAGCACAAACTCCAGAAAATCCAGTACATCCAAACGCGGATTGAAGACAAACGCTGTCGACACCCGCCGATTGCTGAACGAGCTCAAAGCCCTCCGCAGCAGCGTTGTCTTCCCCGTTCCCACCTCGCCCGTCAACACGATGAAGCCTTTGCGTGCTGAGATACCATACTCCAAGCACGCGAGGGCCTCCCGTGTGTGCGGCATCATGTAGAGAAACCGAGGGTCGGGGCTGATTCCGAACGGGCTGCTTTGCAGTTTAAAGAAGCTCTTATACATCTCAGCCACCTGTATTCATCAACGGCTTGGCACCTGCCGTGATGTCCGGGGTTCGGCGCCCGAACCAACGCCGTTTTGAATTCGCTGCCTCGGTCTCACCATTGAAACCAATGACGCCAAGCGTCGGCAACTTGGTAAATGCCCAGATATCGCGTTCGGTCCTTACCGCAGTGTCCAAATACTCCAGGAGAGCCACGATAAGAAGACCCAATCCTATGCCCGCTGCGAATCCTCCGCCGACGAAGACGGGGCGCTTGGGAGATGACGGAGACTCCGGAAGATTCGGCTCGTCCATCACTCGGAATTGCTCGCCCTGCTGGCGTCTTTCCAGATCGGTCGCCATCTTGGCGGTTTGAATCTTGTTGAGCAGGTCAGCATAAAATCCCTGTGCCTGCTGATTGTCTCGGGTAATCGCCTTATACTCTTCTTCGATCTGAGGACTCGAAGCAACCCGCTCCTGATAGGTGTGCAACTGTGTCTGGATCGCGGCCTGATCGTGTTTTTTTGCAGCGATTGCCTGGTCCATCGCACGAATCTGCAGGCGAATCTGTTGAATCCCAATGGGCTCGATCGTAGTTTTCGTGGAAGGGGTCGTGGCGACTGCAGGGGCAGGAGGGGCGTTGGCAATCTTTTGCCTCAGCTCCGCAATCTTTCTCTTTACCGAAACCACATCCGGATAGTCGACCGTGTAGCGTGAAGTGAGATCTGCCTCCTGCGCCAGCAGTTGTTGCAGTTCAGTCTCCTGGCCCTGAGGCCCCACCCCACCGTGCTGGGAATTCTGAGCGGCCTGATTCTGTACCTGTATCGCTAACTGAGATTCAATATAACTCTTATCCTGTTCCATACGGTTCAGCGACTGCGTCGCCGCATCCAGTTGGGTATTCAGCGAGGACATCATGTTGATGTTCGAAGATTCTGCGCCAGGCAACTTACCCATGTAGGTCTGTTCGAACTCGCGCAATCTTTGGTCCTCCTCGTCCAGCTTGGCCTTGGCGTCCGCCAGCTGGCTTTTTAGAAAGTCCGTGGTTCCGGCAGCCGATGCGGCGCGATCATTGAGATTCTCACTGACAAAGAGCGACTGGATCTCCCCGCAGACCAACTGTGCTGTACGTGCGTCATTCGCCTTAAAGGAGATGTAGAAACCGGGTAATCCGTTGGTGCGGGCGATTTCGGACTGAATCGGCGTGATCCCGATATTTTTTCTGGTCATATCAATGCGATCGTCCATCGACATTTTGCCATTCGCAAAAAGGTTGAAGCGCTCGATGATCGGCTGCAGCCTCGACCGGCTCAGGATCTGTTCCTTCATCGTAGCCAGTCTGCCATTCAGGTCTTCCGTAACTACCGCCTTGACGTATGACTCCGGAACTTTCTGCTGCTCCACCAAAACCAAGGTCTGCGACATATACTGCGGCTGCACGAGATAGCTGATGCCGAAGCCAACGATCGGAAAGATAATCGCCGGGATGACGATGATCCACCACCGGCGCTTCAAGATGGTCTTATAGTCCTGCATCGTTAATGCACGATGTCCAAGCATGACGACTCCTTAAAATTGCCCTAATCGGGTGGAACGGGGACTGTAGGTAATCCCAACTCCGAATGTCTGAGAGGTACCCAGCTGCGCATTCGGTACGACAATTGAAAAATTGTTTGTCTGATGCTGCACCGTATAGCTGGCATAACCGGAGATATGGGTTGTGAAGGCTCGCGTAATCTGGCCTCCCCCAAAGACGGTGTTGAAGGACTCCTCCACCGGCACAATGGACGCTCCATTCGACAGGCGGGTTAGACCATCGGTGTGAGTGTAGGTTGCGCTGATCGACGCTACCCATTTTCGGCCGAAAGTGTGACCCAAAAAGCCTGAGAAGCTATCGGACAAAGCACCGGGCAATACACCGGAGCCAGCATTCACTCCGCGTGAATAACTAACCGATGCGCTCGTAAGCCCCTTTTGGTAGGACAAACTTGCCGACGCCGCCGCATTCAGTGACGAAGGAACCAGCGTGCTATCCGAACTGGAAACCCATTGCGGACCGGCCGAAACCGACATGCTGAGGGTCCGGCTTAGAACCCGCTGGTAGGACGCGTTCAGGCCCCGGGTTTCAATGTCCGGCTGGTTAAATGAATTTCCATTGCCGCCGCTATAACCAAACGTCGAGTACACAGCATTGACGCTCGCCGAACTCCGCGCATCAAGACGGCGGTTGAGGGCCACCTCGCCCGTAACCTGGCTCGAATCCAACCCATTGCTGTTATCGGGAAAGTGAAGAATCGACCAGGAACCCGAACCGCTCGCGGAGGTATTGCGTGTGATCATCCGCTCCACTCCGCCGCTGACAGTATTCGCTATCCTGGTTCCGCTGGTCGATAAAATTCCCCCGGCGGGCCCCTCGGTAGGGCCTTGCACTGGTTGCGAACCCAAATCTCCTACACCGGCAATACCCGAAAGCCCGGTGGTCGGGGATTGTGGCAATGCACTGACCGAATCCATGATGTCGAAGTTCCAGTGTCGCGTGACGTAGCCCTGTGAGGCCGTAGCACTCGTGAAGTAACTCGTACCCTGACCCGATGAGTTGCCCAGGATTACGCCCGCATTCACAAGCATGCTGAATGGGTACACTACGCTCTTCGCTGTGTAAGCGACATTTCCGGAGATATCCGTCGATTGCGTCACTTCCCCACTCCCGTAGTATCCAAACTGCACTACTTCGGAAGCACTGACAGAGTAATGAAGAATTCCGTCGAGACTTGGAAGATTCGGACCCAGGTTGCTTGAAGTCATCGAAGTGCCTGCGGGGACCGCTTGACCATAGGCAATCGAACCCATGGCCAATCCCAGAATCGACGCTACAAACCTGATTTTCATAAAATCCTTATGGAATAACAATTGTGTCACCGGGAATCAGCGGAATTCCCTGGTTTTCGCCTCGAAGCGCGGCTTTGTAGTTGAACGGAATCTTCTCCTGCTTGCCATTCGTCGTTCGCAGGACGTAAATCTTCTTTGAATTGGCGAACGGAGTCAGTCCCCCTGCAGAGACAATCGCCTGAAGCGGTGTCATTCCGGCGGTCAACATAATCGGACCTACTCGGTTGATTTCGCCAACGGCAAAGATTCTCTGGCTGTTCACTCCCAGCACCACGACGGTGACAACCGGGTCCTGAATATACTTTTTGAGCCGCTGGCTGATATCCGATGATAACGCCATTGGCGTCAGACCTGCCGCTTTCAGATCTCCAACCAAGGCGAGAGAGATCATTCCGTCCGGTCTGACCGGTATCGTTCCCGAAAGCGTAGGCTCTCTCCAGACAGTGATCTGCAGCGAGTCTTCTGCACCGATCACATATCGCGCCGGATCGACCGGCTGTCCCGGAGTCTGCTCAGAAGCAACAGCTGGGGCTGGAACAGCCGCCTGGGTGGGTGTTTGCGGTTGCGCTGGATTCGTTGGTGGCGGGGTTACCGGCTGCTGGGTAGCCTGCCCCGGCGATGTCGTGTTTGGCGTTTGCCCTAACGCCGCGGCGGTGATCGTTAACAGGGCCACAATCAATTTGGAGCAGAACCTCGTCATGCGTGACTCCCTAATCCCATTATTCCCCTCGAATTGCCCATTCCATCCTTTGGATTCAATTCTCTGCAAGTTGTTTGCACCTCAACCCCTTCACAATGCATGAGAAAATCGATTTTTTCATCCGCTGAATGTGCTTTCCAAGCAATAGTTTATCCATAAGGTGTTCATCGGCTGTAAATTCATGAACCTCGCCGGATACGGTCAGTGACCCAAGCAGCCTTTGTCGAGACAAAGCTGCCAGCTCCTTGAAGGGCAATTTACATGCCAAACTACGCAGTCGCCTGGGAGTGGCCGCCCAATTCCTGGAGACTGTAGATGAAACTCAACATGAGACCGGGGCTGCCGCGAAAATGGAACAACTCCTTTGAGTCCGATGTCATTCCCATATGCAGATTAGCAGCCTGGGAGTCAAAAGATTGTCCCTATCGAGGGCAATTGCTTACCACTTTCGTTGAGTGGCGGCAGGCTACAAAGGGCGACATCCGAGCACAAGAAGAGGTACGCTGATTGCTTACATGTTTCACCTGAAGTATAACGTTTTACGAAACTCTGGGATACCTACGCCATGCCTTACACCTCGGATCTCGTCGCCAAGGAAGCGAATATTGGACTTCCCCGTGCTGCGGATTCCACCACCTCGTCCCGTTTCTCGTGGCTTCCGCTCGCCGCGATCACCGTCCTTCTGGCGGTTCTCTACTATCGGGTAGCTCTGAAGCTGATCTACGACTGGTATACGATCCCCGATTACTCCCATGGTTTTCTTGTTCCCCTTTTTGCCGCGTTTCTTGTTTGGGATAAGAGAAAGGTGCTTGGCGCTACTCCGATCAAGCCGAGTTGGGCCGGAATCCCCCTCATCATCCTTGGCATTTTCGTCTTGATCCTCGGCGTCTATGGCGTTGAGCTCTTTACTGCGAGAATGTCCTTTATCCTGGTGTTGACCGGAATTATCTGGACGCTTCTCGGCTGGCCCATGGTTCGGGAGCTTCGCTTTCCTATTCTCGTTCTGATTCTTGCCATTCCTTTTCCAGCGATCGTCTTCAATCAGATCACCTTCCCTCTACAGCTATTTGCATCGAAGATCGCCAGCCAGATTCTGCCCTTTTCGGCGTTCCGGTTCTGCTTGAGGGAAATGTTATTCACCTTCCGGTGATGCCGCTTGAGGTCGCCGAGGCCTGCAGCGGAATCCGTTCTCTGATGAGTCTGTTTACCCTCGCGATCTTTTACGGTTACTTTCTCGAGGAAGCGCAGGATCCGCCGCGTCATTCTTGCTCTTGCGAGTATTCCAATCGCTATCACTGCCAATGTCTTCCGTATCGTCGGCACTGGACTCTGCGTCCAATACTGGGATCCGGACAAGGCACTCGGCTTCTTTCACGAGTTCTCGGGCTGGGTCATGTTCGTCGTCTCCCTTGGCTGTCTTTATCTGGTTCACCGCGCCATGCGGCTTATCTCTCCCGTAAAGGCGAAGGCATTATGAAATCTGCTCGGTTCTGGGTCGTTGTCGCGCTGCTCGCTTCCACCGTCTTCGTCCTCGAAAGCCGGGGAGACGTGGATCTTGTACCTGCGAGTGATCCCCTTAGCCTGATGCCACGGAGTTTCGGACAATGGACCGCACAGGACATCCCCCTCACTGACGACACGCTCGAGGTTTTGGGCAAGGGCGATTTTCTCAATCGCATCTATTCCGTCCCCCAGGAGCCGGGCTCGCCCGCGATTCCTCCGGTCAGTCTGTTCATCGGCTATTTTGCTAGCCAAAGGACCGGACAAACGATGCACTCTCCGCAGAACTGTCTTCCCGGCGCTGGCTGGAATTTTGAATCGAGGAACTACACCACTCTCCAGGATATCGCCGGCAAAAATTACAACGTAGGGGAATATGTCATCAGCAACGGCGACTCCAAGCAGTTCGTCATCTACTGGTATCAGGCCCACGGCCGCAGCATCCCCAACGAGTATGTTGCGAAGGGGTACATGGTGACCGATGCTATCCGCCTGAACCGAACCGATGGCGCGTTGGTCCGAGTCATCACGCAGGTTATGCCATCGGAGTCTCTTGAATCCGCCCAGGCCCGCGCCATTCACTTTACCCAGCAGATGGCTCCCACTCTGCCGCGGTTTATTCCCAACTAGCGACTGTGAGGTGGCAGCTCTACATAACTTGTGTCAGTGCTGCTCCAGTCAGGAAACAATAACATTCACATCAACAGAGTTCAGTTGAAACGCATCTGAGGAAACGGCAATGAGAATCTCACGAATTCCGGCATCACTTCGAGCCCCGGCAGTCCTGGCTCTGTCGCTCGCACTTGGTCTCAGCCTGGGTTGTCATCGCGATCCCAACAAGGAGAAGCAACGCTACCTTGAAAGCGGCAAACGCTACGCCGATCAGGGCAAATTGAAGGAGGCGACCATCCAGTTCGCCAACGCTCTCAAGGTGGATCGCAACTTTGCCGAAGCACACTATCAGCTGTCGAAGGTTCTTCTGAAGCAAGGATCGATTATGCCGGCTTATGGGGAATTGCTGCGCACCGTCGATCTTCAGCCCGGCAATCTTCAGGCACGCATCGATCTTGGCAACCTTCTGGTTGCTGGCAAACAATCCGACCGGGCTGCCGAACAGGCTAAGGCCGTTCTGGCGATCGATTCGAGAAACGCTGATGCCTATGGTCTGCTTTCCGCGATCGCTGCCTCAAAAGGGGACCGTGAGGAAGCACTTGTGCAGATTAAAGAAGGCGCTCGATATCGATCCGAACCGCGCCAACTTCCATGCTTCTCTGGGCTTCCTCCAGAGTGGAGATCCCACCACCGCAGCCTCGGGAGAAGACCAACTCCGTAAAGCAGTCTCGCTCGACGGCAAAAATATCTCCGCTCATCTGGTTCTTGCCGCGCTTCTGCAAAAGAAAGGGGATTTTCCGGGCGCCGAAAACGAGTTGAAGGCCGCAATCGCTGCCGATCCGAAGAACGTTACGGCGCGCGGCGGTCTGGCAGAACTCTACCTGCGGCAGAATGACAATGCAAAAGCGGAGGCAACTTTGCGTCAGGCGTCGGAAGACCTCTCCGACTCCGAAAGCGGCGCGGGAATGCTTGCGACTTATTACATCCGCACGAACCAACTTGTTCCCGGAGCGGCCGCCTACGCGGATCTCGTCGCAAAGCATCCCAAGAGCACTCCCCTAAGGGTTGCCTACCTTCGCCTTTTGATCTTGAACAAGGATCTTCCGAAGGCGAGAACTGTTGGCGCTGAACTCGCGAAAACCGACCCCAATGTTCCTGAGGTCGCTGTTCTCAACGGAATGGTCCTGCTCAACGACGGCAAGAGCAACGAAGCTTTCGCTGCGTTGCAGAAAGCAGCAAAGGCGAACCCGGACAGCCTTGTGGTCAAGCTATGGCTTGGCCGTGCCGCCCGAGCTAAGGGCGATACAACGGTTGCACAACAGAGCTTCCGCGACGCCGTAAAGCTCAATCCGAGAAGTCTCGAAGCGCTGTCGGGTCTCGCCGAAGTTTCTACTGATGCCAGGGACTTCAGCGGCCTTGAGCAGGTGGCCAATTCTGCGATAGCGGTCAACCCAAACTTCGCACCCGCTTACCTCTGGCGCGGCATGGCTGAAGGAAGCCAGAAATCTTTTGACAAAGCGGACGCAGATTTTCGTCAGGCCATCAAGCTTGATCCTAAAAACTCGGCCGGCTACCTGGAGCTCGCCCAGCTCCGCCTGGTTCAGCAGAAAATTCCCGAGGGAAAAGCGCTTCTCGAGCAGGCACTTGAAGTCAATCCGAATTTGTCTCGGGCGCTGCGTCTTCTGGCCTCGGCTCTTGTATTTGAGAAGCAGCCGACCCAGGCTATCAGCCGCGTGCAGGCCCAGATTGCCAAATCCCCGCAAAATGGCGACATGTACACCCTTCTGGCTGAACTCCAGAGCGCCACAGGCGATTCCAAAGCAGCGCTCGCCTCAGCCGACAAAGCGATGCAGCTCAATCCAACCGATAGCGGAGCTGTCATTGCCTACACTCGTGCAGAAGTAAGTAGCGGCGACACTGCCAAAGCAGTGGCCAAATGGCAACAGTGGGTTAAAGACCATCCCACCGATGTGCGAGCCTTCACTATCCTGGGGTCGCTGCAGGAATCGCAGGGGGATCGGAACGGTGCCATGGATAGCTACAAGAAAGCTCTTGCTATCCAACCCGAGCAGACCGTGGCCGCCAATAACCTCGCTTATTTGATGGTCGACAGCGGGCAGAACCTCGATGTCGCTCTTTCGCTTGCGCAGGTTGCCCGTCGCGGCGCGCCTAACTCACCCAGCACAGCCGACACTCTTGCCTGGATTTACTACCAGAAAGGAAATTACGAGTCGGCTCGCGACCTGCTTGAGGAGGCCATTAAGACCGCGCCAAACGACGCAGCGATTCACTATCACCTTGGAATGACCTACGCGAAACTCTCCAAAAGCACAGACGCCATAACCCATCTCAAAAAAGCAGCTGCGCTGGCACCCAATACGCAAACGGCAAAAGACGCCGACAAAGAACTGGCGCTCCTAAGCTAAAGAATTAGAACAAACCAAGGCTGCCAGCAAAGTGTTGCCGGCAGCCTGTTTCTTCACCCGATAAGAATGTGGTCTTGCACGGGACTACTGCGAGACAAAATCCGGAACTCTTCGAGCCGAACTTTTTCCCATCAGCAACTCGGCGTATGCAAGCGTGATTTCATGCATCATCGCATCGGTCGTGAATCTTTCTCTCGCCAACCTTCTTCCTGCCTCTCCCATCTCCTGTGCCTGCGGCTTATTTGAGAGCAGCCGGGTGATTGCTGTCGCCAGAGCCGCCGGATCTTCTGAAGGAACGATGAAGCCGCTTACGCCCTGTTCAACAGCCTCTGCATTTCCTCCAACATTCGTTGCAATAACGGGAAGCGAAGCGGCCATCGCCTCGACAATGGCATTGGAGAATCCTTCGCTGCGCGAAGGAAGCACGAAGAGGTCTGCGGCGAACAGATATTCGCGAAGGTTGGTGATGTTTCCGGCGAAACGAACATGCTCCGCGAGATTGAGATCGCGGATGAGACCATGAAGCTCCTCAAAATAATCGGGTTCCAATACCTCTCCTGCAATGCTGAATACAACGCCAGGAAACTGCTTCACAACCAACCCAGCAGCCTTAATCAAGACATCGTGTCCCTTTACCCGGCGAATATTGCCAACTGTTGTCACCAGGAACTCGCCCGGAAGTTTGGCAGGTTTTGAGGCACTCGTCCAATCTGCAAGGTCCAGACCGTTATAGATCGTCTGCACGCGTGAAGGTTCGATTCCATCCACATCGATGCAGTGGCGACGCACTTGTTCCGACACGGCAAAGACTCGATCCGGCACTCCGGACATCCTGCGGTAAGCGATGCGATGCTTGCGTCCCCGGAGAATTCCCAGGTCTCTCCGGCTCCAGATCAGCTTTGCATCGGACATCGTCTTCGTTACAAACCCCGCCCAGAGATCGGAACTCTCAAAAAATGTTTGAACGATCTGAATTCGCTGCTCTCTCAAAAACTGTTTCAACTCAAAAGCAGCCTTCAGCGCGTGAAAGTCGTAGGTGCGCTGCAAAGACAACAGGTAAATCGGGCACGGAGGCGACCGAAGGGCCGCGCTTTCAGGATGCGCCGAAAAGGTCAGGATCGACACCCGATATCCGTATTTGGGCAGAAGCGAGGCCAACTTAAGAACAATGCGCTCTCCGCCGCCAAGCGTCCTGGCAAACTGGTCGACCACAAGCAACACATGAGGCAACATCGAGTCGCTCACGCCTCCAGCGGTTGAGTTGTTCTCCGATAACGTTGTGATCATGCTCATAGACGCACTCGATACGCGGGTTTTACATTCCCGAAGAATGCAATCTACCTGTAGGCCATATACGGATTGATGGGAATGGCTGCGGCAACCCCGGTTTCTTCTGCTGACGATTCAGTCTGGCTGAGGAGATCCGCACGAACTGCCGTGCCAATTAATATCCACAACATGCCGGTGATTTCAAGGTAGGTCCATCGATCGCCGAAGAGATTGGCCACCGCACAGGTACAGATGGCAAGAAACAGGCCAAAGCCAAGCCCACGATAGAGCGGGTCCGTTGCTTTTCTGAAGAGACGATAAGCCACTGCAAGCATCTGTTGAAACATAAACAAAACGATGATCAGGCCAACGATGCCAGTCTCCACCATCACTTTGACGTACCAATTGTGCGTATCTTTCAGATTGTCGAGATGCTCCTCCAACTGATAGGTGGCGAAGCCTGTGCCGAGGACAGGGCTGCTGAGAATTGATTCTTCCGCAGCTTGCCATAACCTTACCCGTTCGTTGGCAGAAGACTCCAGTTGCCCGTTCGACGTCTCGGTCATGTTGATTCGCTGACGAACGGCGGTCGGCACCACGAACTGCCACGTCAGTAGAAAAACTGTGCCCAGCACCAGAAGCTTTCGATTCTTCAAGGCGCCAAGGATAAAAACTCCGACGATGAGTGCAAGATAGGCCCCACGCGAGAAGGTGTACATCGTCGCGAAGATCGTGAGCGCGACCAAGCCATAGCAAAACAGTTTGTACCTTCCGTTCTTGACAAACTGGACAACACCCCAGAAAAACATTGCGAATTGGGCGAGAAACGCCGCAGTCTGATTGGAACCGTAGCCTAACGGCCCCTCGCTGCGTTTGTTCTCATCAAATGTTCCCCATGTTCGCGACATGCTCTCCAACAGGCAGCTCCGGTCGATGAACAGGAGCGAAAAAGCCGTAATCAGGACCACCGTCCTCACGGCCTTGCGATCTTCGACAACCAGGCCCGCTGCTACGAACGTCAGCGGGATGAGCATGTAGTCTTTCCACGTTGCAAGGTTTAGATCCGTAATCCAGAGTGGAGGTGGACTATTCCCGAGCGCTGTGCCGTACCACATCGATAGATAAAGATAGCTTCCAAAGATCAACCATATGAAGTACAGCTTGGATTGAGGAAGCCGTTTGCCTTGCAGCACGGCGCCGATAATAATGCAAAGGACCAGAATCGTGAGCACATTGGCGCCGAGTGGATAGTCGAGGAAATGGTCCCGCATCGTGCGATACGGCAGGAACGGAATCATGTAGTAGAAGCCAAGCAAAGGCCGGCCTGTCAGCGAGAGGATGCACATGATCCAGAAGCCCAGATAGGCCACCAGGGGAATATAACTAATGATTCCCAGTCCTAGTCCGAATCCCACGATTGCAATCTCCCGCGCTGAACTGGCAATCGAGCCAGACAGCGCATGCTGCCAAATTCAGCTTACTAAAGCCATACTTTCTTGCGTCCTGCAGCAAAGTTGTAGAACGCAAGTGCCGCTGCCGTATTGAGCATCAAAAAAGTGCTGGCAACACCGACCGGCTTGAACTGTTTGACGGATGGAACCAGCGTTCCGAAGACGGCCAAAACGTAGAATAGCACTTGTAACCAGAAGATTCCCCGGTAGAAAGACCCTCCCGTAATCGCTGAAGACAACAGCATTAGAACTAATAACATGGGAACAACGAGCCTCAGTAGCTTATGACTGATAAAGCGGAAAAACAACGGATTCGAAGGCGATAACAGCCATGGCTGAAGTCGGAGTAACTGGTAGTTGCCGGTCAGGGTTCGCACTTTCCGAGAAAACTCCTTTCCTTTCTCAGAAAACAGCCGGTCTCGTGCAATCGCTGATGGCTCAAAAACCACCCGTTTTCCCTTGCGCGCCACGTTCATTGGTACGAAAACATCATCCAGTATCGTTCCGGCCGGAATCTCGGTATAGAGTTCCCTCCGAATCGCGTAGATCGCGCCTGTCACCCCTACGACAGATCCCGATGCGGACTCGAGTTTGCGTACAACCTTTTCAATCTTCCAGTAAATTCCCAGTCCCTCCTGCGCTTCCCCTCCCGAACTTTCGAGCAGAAGTTCTCCGCTGGCGGCGCCTACAGTCGGATCAGCAAAACATGCGACCAACTCGGAGATTGCATCCGGCTCTACATATTGCCGTGCATCCAGAAAAACCAGGATCTCTCCGGTAGCCCGCCTTACTGCCTCATTCAATGCGGAGGCCTTTCCTTTCGATTCGTCAAGAAGGACGGCAACTACATTGGAATCCTGTTCCCGCAGAATCCTTGCAGTGCCATCCTTGGATCCATCAGATACGACCACAATCTGCAACAGTTGCTGCGGATACTTCAGGAGACGAAGATTTTCGAATTTCCGCGGAAGATTAGCTTCTTCATTTCGTGCAGCTATCACAATAGAAACACTTGAAGTGAAATCGCCCTTGCGGATAGTGCTTCTGCGAATTCGGACACAAACCCACAGCCATACGGCATAACCAAAATATGCATAGCTGATCAGCGCAAGACAGAACCAGAACACGAGCTTCACAGGTGGCTCCCTCGATAGCCAACAAGAAATTTCATCAGGCCACAACAGTCACAGGGCGACGAAGCATCATCACGATTACAGGAAGCTTCAGAACGCTTTTCAGCGTCCCTCCGCCTATCCGACTGATTCTATTGCCGAATTCCAGGAGACCTTGGGCACAAATGCCCGTAACTGTTTCGTAACGAAATAGAACCCTGCTCTCTCACCATGATACTAGCGACGTGACGGAGAAAAATATGTGGGTTAAGTACACCTTTCTTGGGATGCAGCCCGACAGATTGTCTCCGATAAGAACTCGTCGTTCGACTAGACTATCTTTTAGCCGTAGGCTGCAAGCCAAGGGAAATTTTGGACGGCAGATCACGGCCAGTATCTTGTTCGATAACAAGTTCGGCGCACGCGTTGCCGCAATAAAGAATCATGGCCGGAAAAAAGAGATTCGCGATCAATGTGGGGATGAACTGGGTAGCCATGGCAACCGGCATGGTGGTTCCCTTTTCTTAAGCCCCTTCATCGTTAGACATCTTGGACCCGTGGCCTATGGCGTCTGGATTCTTGCCGTCTCCACCGTGTCTTATCTCAATCTCCTGGATCTTGGACTGCGCAGCTCGATTGTGCGCTACGTCTCCAAAAACACCGCGATCGAAAACATCATCGAAGCTCAAAAGGCAATCGGAGCTGCGCTTTGGTTTCGTGCCGGGCTTTCAGTCGTCATCGGTCTATTGAGTATCGCGCTGGCTATCGCGTTCCCGCACTTCTTTAAAGTCCCAGCCGATCTTCAACGGGCTGGTCAGATTACAGTTCTGCTGTGTGCTCTCGGGGTCTCGGTAACTATGACCTCAGGCGTATTCGGCGCTGTCCTGTCCGGGATTAGCCGATTCGACGTTTTGAGTTTAATATCCGCAGGGCAAACCATTGCCAGAGCGGCGGGAGTCTTTCTGATTCTCCGAAATGGTTTAGGTCTCGTAGCATTGGCATACTGGGAACTCGCCATTGCACTCGTAAGCGGTATTGTCACGGGAGCAGCAGCCTTGAAGATCTACCCTCCCAGTCGCATTCGACTTAGGCGTCCGGATATCGCGACTTTTAAAATGATCTGGGCCTACAGCTTCAAGACCTTCATCATCATCATCGCAGTGCAAATCGTCTTTTACACGGACAACCTGGTCGTCGGAGCGTTTCTGTCGGTAGCGGCGGTCACTTTATACTCCATTGCCGGAAGCCTCGCCATGTACTCCGGGCAGATCTCGGCAGCAATGGGATCGACGTTCATTCCCATGGCTAGCAATCTCGAAGCCAGAGGCCAGGAAAGAGATCTGCAAAAGCTCCTCGTGCGTGGTACCCAGGCAGCCTTGGGTCTTATGCTGCCGGTTGGCATAACGCTGCTTCTGAGGGGGAAAACATTCATCGGCCTCTGGATGGGACAACAATACAGCCAGACCTCAGGCACAATTCTTCAAATACTCCTGATCAGCCAATTCTTCACCATCGCAAACTCCACCGCAGGGCAAATTGCTTACGGTATCGACAAACACAAGTCGTCGGCGATCTGGGCGACGATTGAAGCAGTATTTAACCTGAGCCTGAGTCTCATCCTGGTGAGGACAATCGGGCTCTACGGCGTGGCCTGGGGAACATCCATATCGATGGCGATCATTCACATGATCTTCTGGCCGCGATTCGTGAAGAAGGAACTCGGAGTTCCGGTACGAATGTATCTATGGCAAGGATGGGGGAAGATCACACTCTGTGTGCTGCCCTTTGCCGTTGCGTCTTATTGGCTTGATATTCATTGGCATACCCGATCCATGTTGATCTTCTTTTCCCAGATTGCTATTACACTGCCAGTGTTTGTGCTTACTGTACTCGCGGTATTCAATGAGGAAGCAATCAGCCTCTATCGCAAGTGGAGTACCTCCAGAGTCACAAACATCAGCACTGTATCTTAGCGGGATTCGACTGGTATAGCCTCCCGGCACTGTCGCACCGGCCACCAGTAACGAAAACTCAAACGAAAATTCAACAGCCTCTTGTACATCATGTTTGCCAGAACAAGATAACGACGCGGCGTGACGACCTTTCCAAAGAAAGGCCACCTCATCATCGATTCAATCGCAAACGCCCAGTACCGCTCATCCAGGTTCTCTCTCATGGCAACGGCGAGATTGAAGTAGATCTTCGCTTCAATCTTCCTTCTCCAAAGGTTCTTCGAAAATTCCGAAAGATCCTCCAAAGTCATGTTGTTCAACATGTACATGTTCCCGCTGGCCATCTTCATGTACTTCTTGCTCAAACTATTTTCTACGTGACGATAAAAAATCAGACTCTTCGGAATCTCTTGAAATGCATTCGCGGAATATCGCCGCACCAGGCGAATCCACAGATCCCAATCCTC
Organism: uncultured Acidobacteriaceae bacterium; assembly: GCA_963815485.1. Taxonomy (GTDB): domain Bacteria; phylum Acidobacteriota; class Terriglobia; order Terriglobales; family Acidobacteriaceae; genus Edaphobacter. The sequence goes on from CAWFGQ010000002.1 coordinate 518,379, forward strand.
AGTCAGAACAGAACGGAAATTTCCGACCTCCAGGAGCGCGGAGCGACGAATCATCGAGGTCGAAGGAAGAATCGGAGTGCGGTACCGAAGCGCCGGCCACAAATCCTTTGCAGAAAATGCAACGACCTCTTCCGTTCTCCCATCGGGATAGAGAAACGAAAATCCTGAATAAACCAGAATCAGATCAGGGTTCGATTCAACCGCCGCCGCTTGAAGGCGAAGTTTGTCAGGCATCATCACATCGTCGCTATCGAAGAACGCAACCCAATCCCCGGTAGCCTCGCGAATCGCCGTATTACGGGCTCCCGCCAACCCTTGATTTGCTTGTTTGATGTATCGAATGCTATCGCCGTAGGAAAGAGCGATCTCTTCGGTCCGATCCGTCGAACCGTCATTGACCACGATAATCTCGTACGGCCTCAAGGTCTGCGCCAGGACACTGTCGACAGCCTCCCGCAGATATGACTCAGCGTTGTAAGCCGGAATAGCGACACTAATCTTGATCATCTTGGAAATCTAACGCCTATTCCGTTCGCCGATGTGAGATTGATTGCCGGTATCGCAATCCAGGCTCGATATTTGCAGCGAATCCAATACGACCTTAGCATCGTCCCCGACCGACAATCCAGAGAAAATCGGCTCAGAAGCAATCACTCTATTGGGGAAGGATCGGTCAATACCGCATGATCTATACTTGCTTCAAAGATGGGGGCCTGACTGCACCGACGCGAAGGCGATAACCGCAACATGCGGCTCATCCAAGCCGGCTGCAAAGGGATATTTGCTTGATCATGCAACAGGATGCGAACACTGCGACAAGTCCTATCCCGATCGTCAGTGTCGCGATTACCGCATTCAATTCCGAGAAGTGGATCGCCAGGGCGATTGAAAGCGTCCTCATGCAAGAGACGACGTTCCTCATAGAGATCGTCATCGCAGATGATTGTTCGGCCGATGGCACCGCAGTTATCGCCGAAAGCTTGGGCCAGCGTTATCCGGATAAAATCCGCGTGCTGGCGCGTCAGAAGAATGTTGGCATTCAGCGTAATTACTACGAGACGTTTGAAATGTGCCGCGGCAAGTATATTGCGTGGCTTGATGCAGACGACTACTGGACCGACTCTTCCAAACTCGCGATCCAGGTACAAACCATGGAAGACGATCCTTCGGTCGCGGTTTGCTGCCACTTCGTTCGTTGGGTAACTCCGGACACTGGAGTTCGGCGCAACTTCCCTTCCGTGGCTCCCGGACGATATGGAATCTCGGAGCTGATCCGGCACAATTTTCTGCCCTCTCCCTCAATCATGTTTCGTAACGGTATCCAGAGAAAGCTCCCACCGTGGTACTTTGACCTCGCGCCAGTCACAGACTGGCCAATATGGATTCTGGCTGCCCAAACCGGGGATATCCTGCTTCTCGACCGGGTGATGGCCGACTACCAGCTCACTCCGAACAGTTCGTTCGCAGGACAAAGCCAGCTCAAAGGAAATCAAGCGGACATCCGTTTTTACGAAAAGGTCGAAAGCATCTTACCCGCCCAGTTCCACAGGTCAGCCCGCTCACAAAAAGGAATCCGATACGAAAATATCGCTTACGTTTTGCGTAAACAAGGGGAATATCGCGCTTCGCGGGAAGCAGCTGTCAAAGCCTTCCGCTCTCCATCCTTTTTAGACAATATTCCGAGCAAGACAAAGTCGTTAATCGCTGCCGTCGTGCGCGAAGCGCAATCGCGCCTTCGAAACTAATGCGCGAAAACGATACTATTTAGAGGGACCAGCCAGCTCAGAGGCTGATTGAGAGAAAACATTGCTCGTTGAATCGAGACCAACCCGGTGACTCAATCTCCAGGCAGACTCTTCCTTCTCTACCATGAGCTCAGGCCCACCAGGAGCGACTATTCCTACGCTCTTCAGACCGTAGAGTTCGAAAAGCAACTCGACTTTTTTCTCAAACTACGCGGAGGCACTTCGACCTTATGGCCCGAGATCACCTTCGACGACGGCCATATTTCAAACTTCGAATATGCTCTTCCCTCCCTTCGATCCCGAAATATTAATGCCCACTTCTTCATCACTGCTGGCTGGACTGGCAAGAAACCGGGTTACATGGGGTGGCAGGAGCTACAAGCGCTAACTGAGGCTGGGCAGGTTATCGGCGCCCATGGATGGAGCCACACTCTCCTCACTCATTGCAATGCCACCGAACTCCACCACGAGCTGACTGATGCGAGACACACGCTCGAGGATCATCTCGGAATCTCCATCACCACAATGTCTCTTCCTGGTGGCCGTTTCAATCGCCGCATCCTCGATTCATGTTACGAAGCAGGGTACACACAGGTTTTTACCTCGATCCCTAAAGCGGAACAAGATGACACAGCACGCACGATTGGCCAGGCTGAATATTCGTGGAAACATGACGCTCGACTGGATGGCAAAGCTGTTTCAGCCTAAGGAGAAACTTCTTTCCAGCCTGGAACGCCAATATCACCGCAAAGCGGCTGCAAAAGCACTTCTGGGAGACAGCCTCTACGAAAGGCTTTGGTCGATTCTCAATAAAAAAGAACCAGAAAATGAAGCCGGAGAAGCCCGCCAGACGTGAAGATTCTGCACATCATCAGCAGTGGCGGAATGTACGGCGCCGAGGCCGTCATCCTGAACTTGTCACGCACCTTGAATGAAGGTGGCCATTCAGCGATCCTCGCTGTCTTTTCGAATTCTTCCAATCCGAATCTTCAGTTACACGAAGCCGCAGTCAAAGAAGGCATCGAGTCTCACCTGATTCCATGCGAAGGCCAGATTGATCGCACCGTGTCCGCAAAAATACGTGGCCTTGCTGCTGAAACAAATGCGGACGTTGTTCACGCTCACGGTTACAAGGCGGATATCTACGCCCACTTTGCAATGCGCAACTTGCATATACCGCTTGTGTCGACCTGCCACGGCTGGATCGATATCAATGCAATGTTGACTCTGTATGGCGTAGCGGATCGCAGGGTGCTCCGCAACTTCACCGCTATCGTGGCAGTCTCAGATGAGGTTAAGCGAAAACTCCTCAACGCCGGTGTCCCCGAGAATAAAATTCACCTCATTCGCAACGGAATCGATCTGCGGCCATTCGACAACGCGCAGCCATCCCTGCGAAATGAGTCAATCAAAGTCAAATCTCCGATCGTGGGCCTGATCGGCCGACTTTCTATCGAGAAGGGTGTCGATATCTTCCTCGAAGCCGCGGCGCGCATTCTTACCGAACAGCCATCCACAAAATTTGTCGTGATCGGCGAAGGACCGGACCGGGATAAGCTGGAGTCGTTGATCGACAATCTCAAAATTCGAAACAGCGTATCGTTGCTGGGCCGCCGAACTGACATGCCATCGGTCTACGCCTCCCTCGATATCATGGTCTCGTCTTCGCGGCAGGAGGGCCTGCCAATAGCGATTCTGGAAGGCATGGCGAGCCGCCTTCCAATCGTAGCGACCGCTGTGGGCGAGGTACCCACCCTGATCTCTACGGGCCAAACAGGTGTGCTCGTCCCTCCACAAGACATTTCGTCGCTCGCTTCGGCTACCGTTTCACTTCTGCAAAATCCCGCAGAGCGCCAGCGCCTCGGCTCCGTAGCAAGACAGCTCATCGAAGACGAGTTCTCTGCAAGTCGAATGACAAGCGACTATCTTCGCATCTATGAAGTGATCTCCCGGGAAAAGACAAAGTGAGTGAAGGCATTCGCAAACCCAAAGTCTTCATGATGGACCTGTGGGCAACCGTACCGTATTACACTGCTTACCTCTCCCGTGCCCTGATCAAGGAAGATGTTGATCTGAGAGTAGGTTCCATCTCCTACTACCTCGATCCCACTTGTTTCTCCAGCCGCGGAATCAAGCTTCGTCCCGGCCTCATCGACTTCGTAGGAAAATTTCGCCTGCCGCGTCTGCCACGCAGAATCCTCAAGCTGCTGGAGTCGGTCCTCAATCTCTCGGCACTCACCGTTAGTTTTCTTATCTCGCCTCCCGACATCATCCACGTGCAGTACCTGCCGATGTTGCTGACTCCACTTCCCCTCGATCTCTGGTTTATCCAACTCTGTCGCCGCCGCGGCTCGAAGATCATCCTCACCGTTCACGACTTGATGCCACACGACACTGGCGAGGCCCATAAACAAACCTTTGGCGAGGTTTACGGCATGGTTGACGGCATCATCTGCCACTCCGACACCATCAAGAAGAGACTCGCGGCTGAGTTCTCCGTACCCGAAGAAAAAATCTCCGTCATCCCTCACGGCCCTTTCTTCTACGACCTTCCAGAAGCCACACAAAATTCGCAGATCCAACCGGGAAAATTATTCGTACTCTGGCAGGGAATTATTTTCCCTTACAAAGGAATTGATCTCCTGCTGAATGCCTGGCACCGCGTGGAAGAGAAGAACGACAATGCGTGTCTCATGATCGCGGGAACCGGATCGCCGGAATTTACGCAACAGATTCGGGAACAGATCAACGAGCTCAGCCTCAAGCGCGTTGAGCTCGACCTACGCTTTGTCTCGACGGAAGAACTGGTGGCCCTGTACCGCGCTGCAGACATTGTGGTCTATCCCTATCGTGCGATTACCACCAGCGGCGCGCTCGCGACAGGACTGGCGCTGGGCAAGGTGATCATCGCCAGCAATCTCCCCGTTTTTCGCGAGTTGCTCACCGACAGGCAAAATGCATTGCTCGTTGATCCGCAGGATGCTGCCGCACTCTCGTCTGCCTTGTTAGAGCTCTGCGAAAATTTTTCCTTACGCAAGCAGCTCGCTGCAAACGTGAGGTCGATGAATTTTGGTGATCAATCGTGGCTATTGATCGCTGATCGAACGAAAAAATTCTATTTAGACATTGCTTTGAGACTTGTGTGATATAAAAAACGAGTTGTTCTTCTCAAAACGCTCGTTAGTTTTGCGCCGCCGTCTTCTTGGTCTGCCGGTTCCCGATGATTCAGGAGATTCGCTCATCAAGAGCAATCTTAATCTCAGGCAGGCATGAATAATCAGACCCCGAACGCACTCTCCTACAGCTTCCTCAACCACGCTCTCCGTTGGCCTCTGCTCGCTTGTGAAAATAAGCCTGGGCAAACCTTGTGGCGCAGACAGATGGGCACGCGCTCAGCATCACCGAAAAGTTGTATATTCCCATCCTTCGGAAATGCCGATACTGCACCCGTGGATTACTTTAGTAAGTCTAAGTAAACCAAAATAGAACCGTAGTTACCTTGCTTCACCTGCGCTCCATCAGCGCTTAGGCCTTGTTGCGCCTAAAGTTGGCGGATTCTGCCCTCACTCACACGGAAGTGGAATCTGCAGCCCCCATTCGGGTAACTGTAGTAACCCTTTTTTCCTTGTAACGTTCAACCCAGTACTCAGCGAGCCTCCTCTTTAGCCGGCTTCCAGTGCTGTTCGGTTGGCAAGTTTGATTCTCTTTGGGGGTATAGTTTGAATCGAAATTTCAGGGCGATCGCCGCGGCTGCCAGCCTGTCCTTTTCGTTTTACTTCGTTGGTTGTGGATCGAACATTACGCAGCAATCGACCTCGCAACAATCTGCAGCAACCCCAAGTATCACCCAGGTCAATCCGCAGACAATTCCAGCTGGTTCTCAATCCATGACCTTGAGAGTTACGGGAACCAATTTCCCTTCTCAGGCTGCCATTCTCTGGAACGGCGCGCCATTAACTACGACAGCGGTCGATGTCAATACGCTCTCAGGCACGATTGGAAGCAGCAGTCTCGCCAGTCCAGGCACCGCCCAATTACAGGTTCAGAATACGCAGACAATGCAGGAGTCTCAGGCTGTACCGGTCACCATTGCCGCCCCGAACTCCGGCGCTCAGTCGCCCTTGCAGATCTCCATCACTCCCTTGCCTCAGGGTGTCGTCGGCGCTCCCTATTTAGGCGTTCTTTCGGTCTCTGGAGGCACCGCCCCTTATGCGTGGAGCATCGCGTCAGGTAGTCTTCCAGCCGGCTTGAACCTCGCGTCCGGCTCCGGCATCATCGCTGGCCTGCCAACCTCGAGCGGCAATTTCTCTTTTAGCATCTCAGTCTCCGATTCAAGTTCCTCGGCCCAGTCAGCCACGAGCACTGTGTTGATCTCGATCTCTGGCGCAACGCCAACATCTACAACTTTGACGATTAGCTCCCCGTCTCTTCCTTCCGCGACACAAGGTACCGGTTATCTAAGTTTGTTGCAGGCAAGCGGCGGCACGGCGCCGTACTCCTGGTCGATCTCCTCAGGAAACCTTCCCAACGGTCTGGCTCTGGCCCCGAACGGCACCATCTCGGGCACCCCGGGAGTAAGCGGAAACTTCTCCTTTGGAGTGACAGTTAATGACGCAGGCTCACCGGCTCAGACCACATCCGCCACGATTACACTTTCGATCGTTGCGGCGGGAACTCCACTGACCATCAACTCAACTTCGCTCCCCGCAGGAACGCAAAACCAAGGCTATAGTGCAACGCTCAACGCAACCGGTGGCACTGCTCCCTACACCTGGTCCGTGATTTCGGGGGATCTTCCGCCTGGCATAGGTCTGGCTTCCGCTACTGGCGTCATCTCCGGAACACCGATCGTAAGCCATACCACCAGCCTGACGTTCAAAGTCGTCGACTATTCCAGTCCGGTGCAATCCGCAACCGTCACACTCTCTCTTGCAGTCGCGCCTGTTTCGCTTGCGCTGGCGACATCGTCCTTGCCATCCGCAACCAAAGGAGCAACCTACTCGAGTTCTCTCCAGGCGACGGGAGGCAACGCACCCTATACCTGGTCGATCTCCGGAAGCCTTCCCGCTGGACTCACGCTCTCTCCGACCACAGGCCTGATCTCCGGGACACCGACTGCTACAGGGTCCACCACCTTCACAGCCACAGTCACAGATTCCGGTAATCCCGCACAGACCAAATCGGTCTCTCTCTCGCTGGCTGTCTCAGCACCGGTGGTTCCAGCCCTCACGCTCAGCGCCGTGTTCCCGCCCACAACGATTGGTACCGCGTTTTCAAGCCCGATGTCGGCGGCTGGCGGGACACCTGCTTACACTTGGTCGATCACAGCCGGCACTCTGCCGCCAGGACTTACGCTTGCCGCAACGACCGGCATCATCTCCGGCATTCCGTCAGCGAGCGGCACCTACAACTTCACCGCGACAGTGACGGACAACAGCGTACCGGTTCTCCAAACCTCAGTGCCAACCTCACTTTTCGTCTCTGGCCCACCCTTAACACCAACGGGCCCTGGCACAACCTGGTTCATTCGCCCCGATGGCGGCACACGCTATTCCGCCAACCAGCCCACCGGGCAGTGCGATGGGCAGGCAGACGTTGCCTATCCCGGCACCGGCACAAACCAGCACTGCGCCTTTAATGACTACCGCTTCCTGTACGACGATCAGTCCTGGCAAAACTCCAAGTGGGTCATCGCTGGCGGTGACACCGTCATTATCCGAGGAGGGCCCTGGCGTGTTGGCGTCAATCAAGGAGTCAACCCGAGCGATGTGTGGTGTTCGGGAACGGGAAATCCCTACACCTGCACCAACCCAACCATTCCTCCAGGAACGGCCACGCAACCAACTCGCATCCTTGGCGAAAACTATGGAAGCTGCACCCAATCGAATATGACGCAGCTTTTTGGAGGGTTCGGAACCTTCTCGACCTTGAATCTAAGCGGGGCACAACATGTCACGGTGCAATGCATCGAACTCACCCGGCACTCGCAATGCATCCGATATGGAAATCCTATCTATCCCAGCAGTTGTAATTCGAGTTTTCCGATCGATGACTTCGCCACCAACGGAATAACAACCGACACTGGCACTCACGATGTCACGTTGCAGGATATGTGGATCCACGGATTCATCTCTCGTGGCATCATCGGGCCGATCGGAGGCACGGTCAACGCCACTAGAGTCGACATCGCCTATAACGGTGGCGCCGGATGGGATTTCGATGACGGCCACTCAACACCTAACATCAATGGTGCAATCAACTTCAGCTACGTCACCATTGAATGGAACGGATGCAACCAGGCATATCCTGGCACAGGAGCGATCTCCTGTTACAGCCAGAGCACCGGCGGATACGGTGACGGCGTCGGCACTCCGACCGGAACCTGCCTGAGCGCGAACGTCGATCACTCCACTTTCCGTTACAACACGCAGGACGGTTATGACATGCTCCACAACGACACCGGCTCCTGCTCCATGACCATCACCAACTCAACTTCCTATGGAAATAACGGCGCCCAATTCAAATGGGGACCTAATGACAGTCCGTTGGTCTTCGAGAACAACACGGCTGTCGCCAACTGTGCCAGGTTATCCGCTCCGTTCCCGGGACAGCCCTCGACCTACAACGCCAATCTTTCTGACTTCTGCCGCGCCAGCGATGCCATTGCCATGGGATTCAGGGACGGCGGGTCGCTTACGATGGCGAACAACACCATCATTACCTACGCTCCAACAACTTTCGATATCAGTTGCTGGGGAACCTATCCGGATTCGCAAGGAGTAGGAACCTGTAACAACAGTACCTTCATCTTTGAGAACAATATCGTCGTCGGCTATGACAACCCGACGATGTTGAATTTGGGTGGTCAATCCGGAGGACCCGGCCTTTTTTACTTCACCACACCTCTCGGAATGTTCACACGAAATAACAACCTTTACTTTGGAATCCGGCCCACTGCGTTCATCTGCCCAACCGGACTCCCTGGTGAAATGTGTGCAGACCCCTTATTTGTCAACGAATCAACCGGCAGAGCAGGCAACTTTGTCGAATCGGAACTCGACAACTTCAACTTCACCCTTACTCCAGGAAGCCCCGCGGTCGGGGCAGGGATCTATATTCCATCCCTGACTCTCGACTATAGTGGAGCCACGCGCCCGAATCCTCCATCGATCGGCGCCCTGGAGCCATAACGGATGGGAAAAAAATCGCTGTGGATGTTGGCGAGCTTGATGATGGTGTTACCCCTCTCCGGAGAGACATGGTATGTCCGGAAAGATGGTGGAACAAGACATTCGGCAAACGTACCCGCAGGCCAATGCGACGGCAAAGCGGATGCTCCGTATCGCGGTAAGGGCACCAATCAGCACTGCGCTTTTAACGACTATCGCTACCTTTATGACGACGGATCGTGGCACAACTCTGCCTGGGTGATAGCCGGCGGCGACACGGTAATTATTCGAGGCGGACCATGGCGCATGGGTGTCAGCCAGGGCAAAGACGCTCATGATCCCTGGTGCAACGGACAAGGCGATCCTTATGGCTGCGTCAATCCTCCGATCCCCGCTGGAACAGCCGCACAACACACCCGCATTCTCGGCGAGAACTACGCCAACTGCAGCACCGGCGGCCTCGTTGATCAATCGAAGGTGACACAGATCTACGGCGGATACGGCGTGTGGGCTACTCTCAATCTCGCCGGCGCAAAATATCTTGACGTGCAGTGCATTGAGCTGACCCGTCACTCCCAATGCATTCGGTATGGCTCTCCAAACGTTCCGAGCGGCTGCAGCACAAGCTATCCCATCGACGACTATGCAACGAACGGCATCACCACCGACGTAAAAACCAGTGATGTCTCATTGCAGGATATGTGGATTCACGGCTTCGTCTCCCGCGGCATCATCGGTCCCATCGGAGGCACCGTAAACGCGACAAGAGTCGATATCGCCTACAACGGCGCCGCGGGATGGGACTTCGACGACGGCAAGTCCACTCCCAACGTCAATGGCACAATCAATCTGCTTGGCGTCATCATCGAGTGGAGCGGATGCAACCAGGCTTACCCCGGCACAGGCGCAATCTCCTGCTATGGCCAAAGCGATGGCGGATACGGAGATGGCATTGGAACAGCCACGGGAACTTGCCTCACCGCGCATGTCGATCACTCCACGTTCCGCTACAACACGCAGGACGGGTTCGACATGCTTCATAACGATACAGGCAACTGTTCCATGTCCATCACAAACTCCACGTCGTACGGCAATAACGGATCGCAGTTCAAGTGGGGACCGAACGACAGCCCGCTCATCTTCACCAACAACACTGTCGTCGCGAACTGCACGAGGCTCTCAGCTCCCTTCCCGGGAATACCAACCACCTACAACGCCCACCTGCGAGATTTCTGCCGGGCCTACGATGCGCTTGCCTTCGGCTTCCGGGATGGCGGCTCGCTCCTGATGGCGAACAACACCATCGTGACCTACGCCCCGACAACCTTCGATGCAAGCTGTTGGGGAACTTATCCAGACCCGCAAGGTCAGGGAAACTGCAAGAACAGCACCTTCATCTTCAAGAACAACATCGTCGTCGGCTACGACAATCCGAACACCTATGCCATCGGAGGAAAATCCGGAGGACCCGGCGGCTTTTATATGGAGCAACCCATCGGACACGTCATTCGCAGCAACAATATTTTCTTTGGCATAAGGGATTTGAGATGCCCGACAGGCAATCCCAACGAGCGCTGTGTCGATCCGAAGTTCGTCTCCCAGCCTCACTTCTCCAAAGAGCAGGACCTCGACAACTTCAATTTTCGTCTCGCGGATGGAAGTCCCGCGCTTCGTTCTGGAGTGACTATTCCTGAGGTCCAGGTCGATTTCGACGGTAAGCCCAGGCCATCAGGCGGTTCCGACATCGGCGCCTACCAACACTGAAGCGAAACGAATCAGCGATAAGGATCGAGTTCAACTGCCAAACCCTACACAACGCAGCAAGAGCGAGCCCGCAACTTTGGCATTGTCAATATCGAGCGGATTCAAAACCATCGCTCGGAAAGAGCTCCTCAGCCCTGTCCATGGCCGCCGTTGCACTCCCAGCGCGATTGCATATTGCTTGTAGACCTGGCTCAAAGCAATCTGCCGCGTCCTCATCCCACATCCGGGAGAACCATAATACTTTTCGATGAACTGTAACTGCGCCCTCAGCATTCGCTCCGGATCGGTCGACATCGAATTGGGCGAAACCCGGTAGTGCGCAATCACCTTAGGTGCGAGCGCTACCTCATATCGCAGCGCGATACGAAACCAGAGATCACGGTCTTCCGTAGCGCGCAGACTCTCGTCGAACATCCCCACTTCCTCAACGCACTCTCTGCGAAACGTAATCGTGGGACACGGAAGATCGACCTTGCGCATGTAGATAAAAGGAGCGATGCGGCCTTCCCCGTTCTTCTGCCTGCGGTCGAACGTGTCGATGACCCTACCCTCCGGGTCAATCCGATCGTTGAATCCATACGTCAATCCAACCTGTGGCTTGCCTTCGAAGGCCTTCAGCGACTCGGCCAAGCGGCACGGCAGCCACACATCATCCGCGTCGAGCAATGCCAAAAACTCCGCTGAAGAGTTGCGAATCGCGGTATTCCGAGCCGCCGGAAGCCCACCGTTCGTCTTCTTGATGTATTCCAGCTTCGGCCCTAGCCGCTCAAGATACGGAGCGACAACCTCCGCCGTGTTGTCGATACTGCCATCGTCGATGAGCAGGATTCTCCAATCCTCGAACGTCTGCGCTTCGACGCTCTCAATCGCTGCCGGCAGGTATTTTGCAGCGTTATACGCGGGGATTATGACGTCAACCTTCGGCATTGCATCAGATCCCTGCGTATTCAGCTCCGCCCGTTCTAGCAACGAACGATCTTCTCCGACTTGATTCCCTTTGTCGCATTCCGCGAATCCACCACCAGCCGCGACTGGTTCACAATCGCCCGGTAGTCATAATCAGAGTGATCTGTCATGATCAGCACGCAATCGTACTGATCCAGTTTCTCGAGCGGCGTGCAGGTCATATTCAGGTTGTAATGCCGTCCGCGACCCACTGTTGGGAAGTAAGGGTCGTTGTACAGAACCTCTGCACCCTGCTCACGCAACAACTCAATCACCGTCAGCGAGGGAGATTCCCGAAGATCGTCGATGTCCTTCTTATAAGCCATCCCCAGCATCAGGATCCGCGAACCATTCAACGCCTTCTTATGCTGGTTCAAGCCCTTCGCGACATACTGCACCACATGCGCAGGCATTGCTTCATTGACTTCACCAGCCAGTTCGATGAACCGCGTATTGAAGTCATATTCCTTCGCCTTCCAACTCAGATAAAACGGATCAATGGGAATGCAGTGCCCCCCAAGCCCGGGTCCCGGATAAAACGGATGAAACCCAAACGGCTTCGTCGACGCCGCGTCGATCACCTCCCAGATATCCATGCCCATCCTCAGCGCAAGAACCTTCAGCTCATTCACCAGTGCGATATTCACGCAGCGGTAGATATTCTCCAGCAGCTTCGTCATCTCAGCCGCGCGCGTCGACGACACACGCACCGATCGCGTAAAGATTCCTTCATACAACACAGCAGCCAATTCGGTCGCAATCGCTTCATGGCCGCCGACAACCTTCGGAATGTTGTGGCGCGCCACGGTCGTATTGCCGGGATCCTCGCGTTCCGGCGAAAACGCAACATAAAACACGCCATGCTCCGCCGGAGCTCCCGGTCCCTGCGTCTTCAATCCAAGCTTATTTTCCTGGTCGAGAATCGGAATCATCAACTCTTCCGTCGTTCCCGGATAAGTCGTGCTCTCAAGTACTACCAGCTGACCCTCACGCAACCACGGGGCAGTAGCCTTCGCTGTATTCGCGACAAAACTCAGATCCGGCTCGCGATGTTCTGTCAGAGGAGTCGGCACACACATAATGATGACGTCCTGCTCCGACAGCTTTGAAAAATCATCCGTAGCCGAAAAACCTTTCTTGCGCGCACTCTGAATCTCTTCCGCCGGAATCCGGAAGATATACGATCTACCTGCCTCGAGATCTGTAACTTTCTTGGTATCAATATCAAAACCTGTTATCTTGAAACCGGCTTCGGAAAAAAGCAGCGAGAGTGGTAACCCAACATACCCGAGACCGATCACACCGATCTTCGCAGTGCGGGTCTCCAGGCGCTTCATGCGCTCCTGAGCAATCTTCGGCAGTACAACTTCGTAGGTATTCGACATATTTTCGATTATCGCATTTGCCCATCCTCTTCCCGGCTGCACAAAAGTCGCATTGACCCAAACCATTACTCTCATCACACTAACCTCGCAGGCTCCTCCCCTGCCATTCGCTTTGGCTTTTCGACCCGTGTATCCCGATAATAGGAAGGACGTCTCGCACGACCACGCTTGCAATGACCCCGGCATCATAGCTGGGGGGAGGACAGATGGCTCGTTATCTCATAACAGGAATCGCCGGTTTTATTGGTTCATCCTTGGCTCGTGCTCTCGTCGAACAGGGACACGAAGTCGCCGGCTTCGACAATTTATCAACAGGAAACCTCGACAATCTCGCCGAGATCCGCCACGCAATCGACTTCCAGCAGATGGATCTCCAGGACGTGGCAGGCGTCAAATCAGCCTGCGAAGGAGTCGACTTCATCCTCCATCAGGGAGCCCTTGCCTCGGTCCCGCGATCCGTCAAAGATCCCCTCAGTTCGCATGAATCCAACGTTAACGGCACATTGAACCTTCTGATCGCGGCCCGCGACGCGAAAGTCCGCCGCATCGTCTACGCCGCCTCCTCCTCAGCTTACGGAGATCAGCCCACCCAGCCCAAGCAGGAAGACATGCTTCCCCTTCCGCTCTCTCCCTATGCCGTCCAGAAGCTCACCTGCGAGTACTACATTCAGTCCTTTTACCGTTCCTATGGCCTCGAAGGGGTCTGCCTTCGCTACTTCAACATCTTTGGCCCCCGCCAGGCCGCCGACTCACCCTACTCCGGCGTCATTGCACAGTTCACCTTTAAGATGATGGCCGGCGAAACCCCCACCATCTTCGGCGATGGCCTCACAAGCCGCGATTTCAACTACATCGACAACGCTGTCAGCGCCAATCTGCTCGCCTGTCTCGCCCCCGGAAAAGTTGCCACCGGACGTGTCTTCAACATAGGCACAGGAAAAAGCCACACGCTCAACGAGGTCTATACCACCATCGCCGGACAGCTCGGCTTCAACGCCAAACCAAACTACGGCCCCGAAAGAGAAGGCGACATTAAACACTCGCTGGCCGATATCACCCGCGCCACAACAGAACTTGGCTACGAGCCCAAAGCCCACTTCCACGAGGGTCTCCGCCGAACCGTCGACTGGTACGTAAAAACCTATCGGAACAAGCTGTCTGTTTCCCAATAAACCTGAGAAGACTCATCAAATCGCTTAAAGAGAAAAGAGTCGCCGACAAAACCGGCGACTCTTTTGGTTTTCGAAGTTTACAGCAGGCAGGTGCTGAAAGAATCGAGACAGTTGAATTAGGCACGCATCCGGCGCAACAGCGCACCGGCCGAACCAATCAGACCCGTACCAAGCATAAGAAGCGTGCTTGGCTCTGGAACTGAGCCGGTGGTGATAGTACCTGTGAAGTCAAGGCCCATATCGGCACTTGCAAGTTGGAACACTTCGAAATCCAAAGTATGGGAACCAGCAGTCAGGAACGGGAGCCCACCTGGATTTGTCAGTTGGTTGATAGTAAACACATTTTCGCAATTCGGCTGGTTGATCTGGCATGTCCCGTTGAGACCAGGAACGAAATTCTCGAGGATGTTTGAAGGATTTCCATCAAGAAAAACGTTGACGGTATCATCGGCTAAGAGATTGAGCGTAAATGCAGTTGCATTCGCGTCCAACGTGAAGGTAGTTGCGAAGAAATAAGTGCCGTTAGGAGCAAAATTGCCACCAGGCTGCGAACCTTGAGGCGTTGTCGGCCCCGTCTGGCCGTAGGAAACCCAGCTTGACGAACCTGTCAGGCTTGAATTCCATACCGTTCCCGGCGGAACTACGACGGTTGCTGAGGTAGCCGAAAAACCCGGTATTGGCGTCGACCCTGCGACATCGAATACCATTGCCGAATTCTGATTACCAAAGCTTGGACCCAGGGTTGCGTAACTTCCAATTTGGTAACTGGTTGCAGATGTGAAAGCGGTCGAAAGAACCAATACCGCTCCCAAGCCAGCGATTTTCGAGTATAGCTTCATCAATCCTCCTTCGATTTTTCCTGGTTTAGGCGTGCATATTTCGCGATGAAATTGAAATATTGTCCCAAGGGGGCCTTTTCTAGGTCTTACGAGTTCCCAGCCCTTGATCGCTCGAGAACTTACCCACTGCCTGAAGGCTCTTTCGCGCATACATGTGCAGATGAAGCGCCAAACCCTAGACCCTGTTGTTCAATTACTTACGGCTCATGGATTCGTAAAATGTGCAATGACTTGCATGCGAGTTTCCCCAAAAGGCAATAATTTTCACTAAAGTGATCATGATTTCACAGGACTTCGACGAAAATTCCCTCACCGTTAAGTAACATTTCTTTTATTGCCAGACCTCGAGATCCTGCATCTCAGCCTCAGATACCGGTTCTCGCCGTTATCCAGGGTCAAATCGTCTAACTTTGAGCCCGGCAGTTTTCAGGAAAGCGGTTGAATGTCAGGAAAAAAGTCCATCCTCCCGTCGTCAATATCCAGCAAGTACGGCGCACTTCTTCTTTTTTTCTTTCTGCTGAACCCCGTAGCCTACCCATTCGCCACCCCACTCCGCGGCACACCGCTAGGTGACGCTTACTTCGCCATGTACAACCTCGACTTTGATACCGCTCACCAGTTGATTCAGCAGTGGATGGCTGCCCACCCTGAAGACCCTCTCGGTCCCGCATCCGACGCTGGAGCCTACATCTTCACCGAGTTCGACCATCTCGACGTCCTCGATATCGAGCTCTTCGCCGACGACACCCGCTTCACCTCCCGAAAACGGCCCGCGGTCGATCCCGTCCTCAGAAAGGGCTTCTACGATCGCGCCGACCAGGCCGACCGTCTCGCCGATGCTGCTCTCAAGACCAACCCCAAAGACGCCAATGCCTTCTACGTCAAAGCCCTGACCTCCGGCATGCGTGCCGACTGGGCATCCCTCATCGACCGACACGAGTTGGGTGCCTACAGGTACAGCGAACTCGCCAGCAGCTATGCCAAACAAGCCCTTGCCATCAACCCGTCCCTGTACGATGCCAACCTCGCCGTCGGTATTGAAAACTACATGCTCAGCCTCAAGGCTGCTCCCATCCGCTGGATTCTCGGCATGACCGGTGCGGGAACCAGCAAGAGCGAGGGCGTACGCCTCCTCAAACTCACCGCCGAGCAGGGACACTATCTGGCACCCTTCGCCCGCCTCATGCTGGCCGTCGGCGAACTCCGCGACGGCCGGGTCCAGCAAGGCAAGGCTATCCTCCTGGATCTCTCCAGGGAGTTCCCCCAGAACACGCAATACCAGCGACAGATCGCCCGCCTGCACTGATAACCACATACATTGACAGAAATAAGACAATCCTGCCAAAACACCGTGTACGCTTAACTCATTTGATTGCTGTTCCACCGCTGTCCTGTTGGATTGCAGGTGCCTTTCGTTGCACGATCTCATCGTTGCATCGAGATAAAACGTTGCAACAACACTGTTTAGAGGGCTCTTATCAGAATGCGCATTGCATCCGTCGGCACCGCCTACCCGCCACATCGCTACCCACAAGCAGTTATTTCAGAGGCGCTCCAGGGGCGCTGGCAGGACAGAATGGAGGAGCCACGGCTTATTGGCCGTCTCTTCGTCAACTGTGGCGTCGAATTCCGAAATCTCGTCTTTCCGCTGCCAACGTACGCTAATCTCTCCGGCTTCGGCCCCACCAACGACGCGTGGATCGTCGCCGCGCTCGATCTCGGCGAAAAGGCCGTCAATAACGCTCTGACTCGTGTCGGTCTTACTGCAGCCGATATCTCAGCGTTCTTCTTCGCCTCCGTCACCGGTATCTCCAGCCCTACCATCGACGCGCGCCTCATCAACCGGATGCCCTTCCCCACTTCCGTCAAGCGCACGCCGATCTTCGGCCTCGGCTGTGTCGCTGGAGCCGCTGGCATCTCCCGCGCCGCGGACTACGTTCGGGCTTTCCCCAATCAGTACGCGCTGCTCCTCTCTGTCGAACTCTGTTCGCTCACCTGGCAGGACAACGACCAGTCCATCGCCAACCTCATCTCATGCGGCCTCTTTGGCGACGGAGCCGCCGCCGTCATCGTCGCAGGCAGTGAAACTTCGCTCGCAAAGCATCCCTGCACGACCTGCTTTCATGGCCCTCACATTCTCGATACCCGGTCCACCTTCTATCGCGACACCGAGCACATCATGGGTTGGGACATCGGTGATCTGGGCTTCAAAATCGTCCTCTCGCCCGATGTCCCCAAGATTGTCCACGAGCATCTCCGAGGCAATGTCGAGTCATTTCTCTCCGATAACGGTCTAACACTCAATGAAATTTCGAGTTACATCTTTCACTCAGGCGGCCCCAAGGTTCTCGAAGCGATGGAAACCACGCTCGATCTCCCGCCGAACGCCCTCGAGCCCTCATGGCGCAGCCTTCGCGAAGTCGGTAATCTCTCCGCTGCCTCAGTCCTGGCTGTCCTCGAAGACGTCCTCGTCAACTCTCCCGGCCAGCCAGGAACTTACAGCATCCTCGCCGCAATGGGCCCCGCCTTCTGTTCGGAGCTCGTTCTTCTCAAGTGGTAGTTCTCATTCCTCGATATGTGGGCACGGTACCAGTCTTCCGGCCGACCTTTAGTCAATCCTAGTCATCTGTTTGTCATTTCCTCGTCAACGTCGTCCGCTCTGTCGGTGTAATCGCGTCCTATCTCCATAGGGCGCTTTCACTTTATGGATCTTCGCAAAACTCAAAGCGACGTCATCATCATTGGAGCAGGGCCAGCCGGCCTCGCCTGCGCCATCGCCTCATTGCGTCACGGCCTTCAGGTTGATCTCATCGACGCACTCGAACCTCCGATCGACAAATCCTGCGGGGAAGGTCTCATGCCTAACTCTGTTCAGGCTCTTGCCGCGATCGGTATTGATATTGAAAAAGATCTCAGCCGCTTCGAATCCTACCCTCTCCACGGCATCCGTTTCCTCGGCGAACATGCCACCTCCGAAGCCGCCTTTCCCAATGGGGAAGGTCGTGGCATCCGCCGCACGATCCTGCATCAGATCCTGCTCGACCGCGCAGCCAGCCTGGGTGTCCGCTTTCACTGGGAGAACTCCGTCCAGGGCATCACGCGCACGGTTGAAGGGACTCTCGTCCATACCAACCGTCAGACGCTCCGCGCCCGCTTCGTCGTGGGCGCCGATGGCCCCCAATCCCGAGTAGCTACCTGGGCGGGTTTCACCAAAGCGAACGTCCGTTCCCGCCGCATTGGCCTCCGCCAGCATTACAACATCACACCTTGGACCAGCTTCGTCGAGATTCACTGGGGCAACCACGGGCAGGCTTACGTCACCCCAATCTCTTCCAGCCAGGTTTGCGTCGCCTTCATCGCGAATCAAAAAATCCGTCAACCGCAAAATGCTCTCCATCAGTTTCCGGCACTCGAGCGCCACCTTGCTTCCAGCTCATGCACTGCGCCTCGCGGAGCCATCACCCTGGGACGAGCTCTCAACCGCGTAACCTGCGGCAACATTGCTCTCATCGGCGATGCCTCCGGTTCCGTCGACGCGCTCACGGGAGAAGGCATCGCCCTCGGCTTCCGTCAGGCCGCCGCGCTTGCCATCGCTCTCAAAACCAACGACCTCGCCTCGTACGATCAAGCCCATAGAAGAATTATGCGTCTACCTACCATCATGTCCACAAGCCTGCTCCTCATGGACAAATCCCCTTTTCTCCGCGACTGCGCGCTCAGCCTCTTCCAACGTGCCCCTGGACTCTTCGAGCGTCTGCTTAGAATCCATGTTGGCCACGGGCCTTCGCGGCTTTTCGAATCAGTAGCCACTCTCGAACCTGATTACCCCTGCTGAAAGCACCCTTTTTACGTCTCCTTTACATCAACCCGCGCAACACTGTAAGTTGGGTTCATCCCAAGGGAGCAGACCGTTATGGACGATATCGCCAGCCGCTGCATCGCAATTATCGCTAAAGCAAAGAGCATTCCGCCAGATACCATCACGCTGGCCAGTACCTTCGAACAGCTCAACGTCGACTCCCTCGACAAGATCAACATCTCCTTCGAGGTCGAAGAGGCCTTCAACATCGAAATCCCCGACGAAGCCTTAGGCACCATCAAGACCGTAGGCGACATGGTCGATGGCGTCACCAAACTCAGCGCAGCAGCTCCCCCCGCGGCCACTACTCCTTAACAATTGCACCGCTCCCCGTGAGTTATAACTAGAAATGAAGTCGCGGGAGGGGGATCAGCAGTGAATCGTGTCGTCGTAACCGGATTGGGCTGCATCACTCCAATCGGAAACTCCATCGCAGACTTCCAGACCTCCCTCTTCGCAGGAAATTCAGGTATCTCCCGCATTGCAGCGGTTCCCGATGCCCCCGATGGCAATCCGGGAGTTCGTTACACCCAGGCCGCCCAGGTCCTCGACTTTGATCCCGCACAGCATCTCGCCTCGGGAGTCATCGCAAGCACTAACCGTAACGCACAATTCGCCATCGTCGCGGCCCGCCAGGCCATTCAACAAGCCGATCTTCGCGCCCATCATGCCCCCGACGACATCGCCATCATCATGGGTTGTGCCTGCGGTGGCCGCTCCTCCGAGGAACACGAGGTCAAAGGCCTGTACACCCGCGACGCCCGCGCTCATCCTCTTACAATCGTCCGCACGATGGCCTCCGCGGGAGCCAGCCAGATCTCCATCGACCTCGGCATCACCGGTCCCGCGCTCGACATCTCCACCGCCTGTTCCTCAGGAACTCACGCCATCGGCCTCGCCTTCCACATGGTCCGCTCTGGAATGGTCACATCAGCCATCACCGGAGGCCACGAAGCCCCTTTGAGCTTCGGCTTCTACCGCGCGTGGGACTCGATGCGTGTCGTCTCTCCAACAGGCTGCCGCCCCTTCGCCGCCAACCGCGATGGTATGACTCTCGGCGAAGGCGCCGCAATGTTCGCCCTCGAAACACTCGAATCCGCACATGCCCGCAACGCTCCTATATTCGCCGAGATCGTCGGCTTCGGCATGTCCGCCGACGCCAGCCACATCACCCAGCCGCTCATCGAAGGAGCCGCTACAGCGATGCGCAAGGCCATCAAAGACGCCAACGCCTCGCCCGAGGAAGTTGGTTATATCAACGCACACGGCACCGGTACCCAGGCCAACGATTCCACCGAAGCCGCAGCCATTCACCAGGTCTTCGGCGCTCGCGGATCACAGATCCCCGTCAGCTCCACCAAATCCCTGCACGGCCACTCCATCGGAGCCACCGGAGCCATCGAGGCTCTCGCCACCGTCCTTGGTCTCAAAGAAAATCTTTTACCCGTCACCGCCGGCGTCACCGAAGTCGACTCCACCCTTAACCTCGACGTCATCATCGGCTCCCCACGCAAAGCCAGTCCGAAGCTCGCGCTCTCTAACTCCCTCGCCTTCGGGGGCCTCAACGCCGTCCTCGCCTTCCGTCCTTTCCGCTAAGACGCACAACCCGGTCCTCCCAAATGCGTCTCTAACAGACAGATACGCATTTACAAAGAATCAAACTGAGGCCGAAGCCATGACGAAGAGACTTCTTCTGCTACTTCCCCTGATTCTTCTCGCCATCACAACTGCAACCGCGCAGGCACAAGCCAAGTTCGCCGTCTACGTGACTGCCGGTGGCGAAAAGACCAACGTCAACAACGAGCCTTGGACTGTCGCCGGAACCTTCGGCATCTACTACGGTCTGGTTCGCCTCGGCCCTATCGCCATCTCAGGCGACGCCCGCGGCGATCTCTCGCGTAATATGACCAGCGCACTCTTTGGTCCACGTGCGGCGCTGGCTCTCCCCTATCTTCCCTTTAAACCCTACGTCGAAGTGGTCGGCGGTGTCTCTAACTACAACTTCCAGGACGAAGGACCCAGAACCATCACCAGCGGAACCTATCGCTGGGTCGCAGGTCTCGACACCACCATCTTCCCTCACACCGACTGGCGCATTGACTACAGTTACAGCGGCGCAGGCATCGACGACCTCGGAGTAACTCGCCATCCGCAAAGTATCACCTCCGGAATCGTCATCCGTTTCTAGTCAAATTCGCGGCGGACTATATATCCCAAAGCACCTTCGACGATACTGTTGCCTGCTGCTTCGGATGCCACGATGTAATGCCCCATAGTGCGAGCGCCTCTTCCGAAATCACATCCGGCATCTCCTCTGGAAAGAAAAGATTTGCCCCATCGATCCTTCGCACCCCGCGGGAACCAGGAAACATCCGATCCAGCCACTCTGCCGAGGACACAGGAAAGATCGTATCCTTAAGTCCCCAGACAATTCGCGCAGGCCCCTTCCACTGACGCAAATCCTCCCGCACTGCGACAAGTTCATTCACTCCCAGCGCAACGGTGTACTGATTGAGCTGAGATCTTCGAAGGGGCGTCTCGACCAGCGGCCGAAGATAGACTTCGATCGTCTCATCGGAGAGCTTCTCCGGATAGGAATACGCTCCCCCCAGCCCTCTTGCGGATCGCGCAAGCTGTTTGTCGTTTAACTGCGAAACAATAAACCGGTCCGCAAGCGTTCCGTTCTTCGCAAGTTCTATGAGCGGCAGAAACGGAGCCGGAGGGTTGTCTTCATCCACATCGCAGTTCGTCAGCAACAAGGTCCGCACCCGATGCGGATACTTCGCGACAAAAAGCTGCGACACCAGCCCTCCGCTATCGTTCGCAACCAGATCCACCGTATCAATATGCAACGAGTCGAGCAGCATCGCCAGCATCTCCACCTGCGTTCGCGGTGAAATCTCCTGTCCCTCCGGAGTCTCGGTATAACCTAACCCCATCGCGTCGGGAGCGATGCATCTGCGATGTGCCTGAAGCTTTTCGAAGACTCCGCGCCATTGGAACCCATTCAATGGATAGCCATGAACAAACAGCGCCGCCAGTCCGTGGCCTCGCTCAACATAAGCAACCCGGCCCATCGAAAGACTGGCAAACTTCCGTGACGCTTGAAACGTCTTCGCATCGACCACTTTTACCTCCCCTGTTCTTGCATGTCCGTTTGTCTCAGGTAGAAACACTGCTCCTGCTGCCGCCGAAGAGCCATAAAGAAAATCCCTTCGTGTCATTCGCTTTTCTCCTCACACGATTTCCGAGCTTCGTCCTGTGTCTCGATTCTCGTTAGAAGCGCGCACGGCGTCGCGCACATTTGGACGCGAAAGGACACATTCGGAGGAGAAAGCGCAGGATGTGATTTTCAGGGACCTACTTCAAAGGAAGCGGCGGATTGTCAGCGAACAAGCGCTGCATCGCTCGTGGCGAGAGTCCCGCCGAACGACGCATATGCCGCGCCAGATGACTCTGATGAGAAAAGCCCGTTGCCAGTGCGATCTCCGCGATCGAGAGCTTGCCTTGCATAAGCAGGTCCTTTGCCCTTTCGATCCGCCGTTGAACGACATACTGATGCAACGGCACGCCGGCGGATTCGCGAAAGAGTGTCTTGAAGTGCGACGTGCTGACTCCGCTGACCGAAGCGATGCGGGCCAGCGACAGGTCTTCGGAGAGATGATCTTCGATATAGGCCAAGGTTTGTTTATATCTCCGCCCACCGAGGCCGCCACTCTGTGCAATCGGGCGCAGCGCTACAGAACTGTAAGCTGAGATCAGACGGGACGCCACGGACACACCCAAACTATCCACATACAGCCGCCCCGACGGATAGTTGGACTCCATCTCAGCCTTCAACGCCCAGCAGATATTCTCCAGTTGCGCATCGCGAATCTGGAAGCGATTTCGAATCTCCACACGTCGTGCATCGAAGCCGTGCTCCTCAGCAACCGTGTTCATCAGCGAAGGTGGAATCCCAAGAATGAGCGCCGTATCGTTTTGGTCGTGAATCTCCCAGCGCGCCGGGATCCGCGAAGGAATGATGTCGATATCGCCATGCACCGCCGAACCCGAATGATTCTCCCCGCCCCTTCGGCAGGAGATCTTTGCCGCAGGTCCTACATGGATAGCGACCAACACACTCTGCAACTCCGGAACATCCAAAACGCCGGCCGGATCAGAACGAAGTTGTAGCATCAGCCCATCCGCAGTCTCACCAAACGGAGTAATCCGCGGCAGCCTGCGATCGACAACAACATTCGAGGATGATCTGGGTGGGCTCATCTTCTCCTGAGCTACGAAAAGAGATCGACTTTCGTTCCCGCACGACTATCGCCAGTTTATCGAAAGGGCGCATCTTCCGCTTTTGATTCTCAACCCTCCGCAATCGAAGACCCTCGCGATACCATAGCCAGCAGATGATCTCCGTCCTCATCCTCACCCGCAACGAGGAGCGCGACCTGCCCGGCTGCCTCGCCAGCGTCTCTTGGTCCGACGACATTCACGTCTTCGACTCCCAATCCACAGACTCCACCCGCGAAATCGCCAAAGCCGCCGGAGCCCACACTTACACCCGCCCCTTCGACGACTACGCCACCCACCGCAATGCCGCCCTCACCAACATCCCGTTCAGATACCCGTGGGTCTTCCTCCTCGATGCAGACGAGCGGCCCACTCCCGACCTCTCCCGCGAGATGCAGCAGGCTGTCCTCGCTGCACCGCCCGAAACCGCAGCATTCCGCCTCCGCCGCCGCGATTTTCTCTTCGGCACCTGGCTCAAACGCGCCCAGATCTCTCCTTTTTACATACGTCTCGTCCGCCCCGAACGCGCCCACTACACTCGCGCCATCAACGAAGTCCTCGAACTCGACGGAGCCGTCGCCAACCTCAGCCACCCGCTCGATCACTTTCCCTTTTCTAAGGGCATCGCCCACTGGGTTTCAAAGCACAACCTCTACTCCACCATGGAAGCCGAGCTGATCGTCCGCAACCAGGGCCTGCAAAATCCGTCGCTGAAGACCGCTCTGCGCGACCCGGACTTCCATGCCCGTCGCCTCCACCAGAAGGCCATCTTCTACCGCCTTCCCGGACGCCCCCTCCTCAAATGGCTCTACATCGTCTTCATTCGCGGAGCCATCCTCGACGGCGCGGCCGGACTCACCTACGCCACCCTGCAATCCTTCTACGAATACCTCATCGTCCTCAAAACCGAGGAGTTGCGCCGAGGAGCCTGAGTTTTTTCTTAGTCGCTAAGAAGGTCGAAATTGTAATTCGCAACCATGCGCCTCGGCTCACCCGCCAACTTGCCCAGATTCACTGTCTGCTCGAACGTATGCGTCCCCTTCACCATCGCTTGCCCAAGCAATACAACACGTTTGTCCGCAAACTCCACATACAGCGGCACAACCATCATAAAGTCGTCCGAGACACCACTCTGCGTCAGCGTAAAGTGAACCGTCGTCTCCTCGCCCTTCTTTTCAAACGTAGAGGTCATCGTGTACTTCGGAATCTCCGTCCCGTAGACATACGCGTTGAAAAACCAATCCAGCTTATGGTTCTTCTCCACATCCAGCCACTGTGGCATATTCCGCTCCATCACTGCCTTGAAATCTTCCGTCGTCGCCGGTTTATTTTGATAGCTCTTCACAAAGTCATGCATCGCCGCCTTGAACGGTGCCTCACCATATTTCTTGCTCCAGAACAGCATCTCCAGCATGTGCAGAATGTAAGCGCCCTTCGGATAAATCAGCATCTGATACACGTCCCCGCCCGAACGCGAGGTACTCACTCGCGAGCCCATCACTACGGGCCCAACATCCACCGGACGTACCCCTTGAGCGTTCTTCTCCAGCAATCGTCGATGCAAAAGCTGCCAGAAATCGCGATACTCCTTCTGATCCTTTCGCGTCTCCATCAAAAACAACGACGCCGAAAAATCCGCAAAGCCCTCGCTCATCCACTGATCGCGATAGCTCGCAAACCCTACCGTCTGTCCCCACCACTGATGCGCCACCTCGTGCGCGGTCACAACCTTCCAATAGCTCGGATCATGATCAAGCAGCCCCAACTGATGCTGAACGGTCTCGTCCCAGAAGTAGCAGATTGGCAGATACACCAGCGTCGGCCAGCTCTGCCCGTAATTGCACGCTGTCTGCTGCGTCAGCGAAACATGATCGTACGGTAATGGCCCAAAGAAATCCGTGTAAATCTGGATCGCCGCATCTCCCTCCGACGTCGCCACCTTCAGCATTCCCGTCGTCGTCAGCGAGCCTAGAACCATGTCCGAACGGTCGGTCAACCCGGAATATTTACTCGCCAGTTCAGTATTGGCATACGTCACCACCTGCACATTTTTGTTCCGCTCGCTCTGGTCGCTCTTGAATTCACCCACGTTGAATCCCGCCACCGCAATCGGCGCTAGCGTCTGCCACTCGCTTATCTTCTGTTGACCCTGCTCTTTCTCCGAGACCCGATTTCCCGTCACCACCACCTGCACAAACTTCGGCGTACGAAACGTCATGGAGTAATGCGCGTAATTACCCAGCGACGCCCGCACATTCGGATACCAGCTCTCCCGCTCCGTCAGGTAATAGTTGCCATTCCCCATGTCGAGCACCACATCCTTGCCCGCATACTGCGTGGTGATCTGAATCGTCTCCTCTGCCTTCAGCGGCTTCTGCAAAACCACCGCGAAATCCGCGTCCCGATCTTTGTCTTCCTGGATAAAGTCCAGCGCCTCCCCATTCGGCCCCCAGACCCCGCTCACCCGTAACGTCGGAGCCAGCATTAACGGCACCAACTGCACTCCATTCTTCGTCGCCGTAATCGCGCTCACAACCGTGCCCGTGATCTTTCCGTTCTTCTCGATCGTCAAATCAATCGTCTGCTGTGGAATACGAAACATCGCGCTGGTTGTCACATGCGTCGATTTGCGCTGTTCCTCCGCACGAAAACCCAGCGTCACGTCGTAGCCATCGTCACTCGAGGTCAGCAGTCCGACCTCCTCCGGTTCCACACCAATCGCCCCATGCGGATCTACGACAAAAATCACACGCTTCGAAAAGAGCGGCCCTTTCATATCCGCCAGAAAGAACCCACCACCGCCCGGGCGAACCACGTCCTCAAGCAGCCGTGCCTCCACATCATGTTTCAGATTCTTGCGAAACAACGCCTGCGCCTCATTCACCTGCGCCACCGCACCTCCCGAGCTCGGCGCATTGGCCACCGCAGCCTTACGCAACTCCGCCGCCGTCCCATCGGTGAACTCGAACACTGCGCTGGTGAAGGGCTGATCCAGCACCTCGGTCTTCATCACGATCTTCAGTTGCTTTCGTTCCATCGCCGACGGAGGCTCAACATGCAGAATTCCATTCCCCAGAAACGCAGCTCCTGTCACCCTCCCGCCAACTTCGCCATACAGATAGAACGTCCCATCGCTAAACGTAAACATACCTGCATCGCGCTGCAGCGAAAGACCCTTCACTGTAAAAGCCGGACCATTCGCCGTTCGCGTTCGCAGCGCCTGGTACAAAGCATTGGCATTCGCCGCTCGCGCCGGCTCCAGCTTCTCGGGCACCTTCATCGCTGGTGGCGGAGGAACTGTTGCCCCAGTCTTTTGTTGTTGATCTCGGCGTTGTAACTCCGGCTGTTGCTGACCCACCGCGCCCAAGGCATGCATCACAAAAAGAAAACAGAACCCAACTTTCACGTTCATGGTCGACCCATAGACTACTCAGAAATTAATCGAGTATCCCATTCAAATCCCGCCATTTCAAGAACTCCCTCGTGCCCTACCTACTTCATCAGGTTCGCTTCTTTATCAGCTCGGCTCATTGATCCATTCCGAAATACTTAGTAATGAAGCCTTATCTGCCTCGCCGTGATATCTCAAAAAAATTCTTGCAATCTTCACAAAATCGGGATACGGTGGTGCCACTTCTTTCTTAAATTGACGTTTTTCGCCACAGTTCTATTAGCCTCACGGCCCTTGGAATACAGTGACGCACCTGCAGCATTCCTGCTGCCCTAACGTCCTTTTGTCTTAATTTCCAAGCTCAAAAATCGTCCGCAGACGATCGGGAAATCTTTGTCTTAATTCGGAGGTTCACATGCGCCAACTATCGCGAAAGCTCTTACGGGCCGGTCTCTACGGCCTCGCCGTCATCCTCCTAACCCTTAGTACCGCCACCTTCGTTCACGCCCAGACATTCCGGGGAGGCATCAACGGCACCGTCATCGACAAGAGCGGTGCAACCGTCGCCAACGCCACCGTAGTCGCAATTCAAACCGATACGGACACCAAGCACTCAACCACTAGCTCCAGCGGCGGCGAATTTCTCTTTCAGGACCTTCCTCTCGGAACATACAGCGTCGCCGTCAGCTTCCCCGGCTTCCAATCCGTCAAGACAGATAAGATCTCCGTGCTCGCCGGCGTCATCTACACCCTCCCCGTCACGCTTCAGCTCTCCACCTCCACCACGACAATCGAAGTAGAAGCGGCAGGCGTCGTGCTCGACACCACCTCCACCACGCAAACAACGGTACTCAATGCAAAAGCAGTCGCCGACCTTCCGCTCAATGGTCGCGACTTCACCCAGATGATCCAACTTACTCCCGGCTTCGCGGGTTACGTCGGCGGGGGCTATGGTTCTCTCAACGGAACCCGCGCGAACCAGATGAATTGGCAAATTGACGGCGTCGACAACAACGACCTCTGGCACAACATCCCCGCCGTCAATCAGGGCGGAGTTTCGGGCATCGCCGGCATCGTCCTTCCCCTCGACGCCGTCGATCAATTCTCTGCACAGACCCAGGCAGGCCCCGAAGGAGGAAGAAACCCCGGCGGCACTCTCAACCTGACGCTCCGGGCCGGAACCAATCACCTCCATGGCACCGTTTACTATTTCAATCGCAACGAACTCTTCGGAGCAAAGAGCCCCTTCTCGGACACGAAACAGAAGGTTCGCAACTACAACACCGGTTTCTCAGTCGGCGGTCCCTTCTTCAAGGACAAGCTCTTCGGCTTTCTCACCTTCGAGCATCAACGTTTCGTCATCGGCCAGTCCGGCACCGCAACCGAACCCTCGGTAGGCTGGCAGAACCAGGCAAAGGCCATCCTGGCCGCAAATGCCATCCCGGTCAACCCTGTCATGCAAAGCGTTCTCGACTCCCTGTGGGGGACAAGTGTTCTCTCGGCAGACACGGTCGGAGCAAAGAACAACTACCACTCCAGCGATCCCGAATTCGGATACAGCTGGAACGGTCTCGGCAAAGTCGACTGGCTGATCAACGAAAAAAATACGCTCAGCGCTCATTGGTTTGTCGGACAAGGCAATCAGGTCGCACCCGTCGGCTCACAGCTTCTCTCCTACTACGAAGAAGCTCCCATCCACGTACAGAACATCGCCATCGTCTACAACCGCGTCATCTCGTCTCGAATGACAAACCAGCTCCTCATGGGCGTCAACTACTTCAACCAGGTCTTCAACGACTACAAAACGCCAGTCAACGTCCAAACCCTCGGCTTCATCACAGCCTCTCCCTTCCCGAATGCTCCTAACATCACAATCAAGAACTTCGATCCCGTCGGTCTGACCCCTCCCGAAGGACGCAACGACATCACCGGCCACCTCACCGATCAACTCTCCTGGGTCGTCGGCAAGCATCAGTTTCGATTCGGCGGCGAATACCGTCAGGCACAGCTCGACGAGTTCTATCACCGGCACGCCACCGGCAGCTTTACCTTTGACGGCACGCGCATCCAAAGCATTCCCGGCGTTGTCCTTCCCGCACCAAACGCCAGCATCGATGGCTACCGCTTTGCTCTCGCAGATTATCTCGCCGGATTTACTTCGAATGCCTCCATCGCCATCGGCGACCCTGAGCGCCAGGTCTTCGTCAACACATGGTTCCTCAACGCCGGCGATTCCTGGCAGCTCAGTCCCAAGTTGAACGTCAACTACGGCCTGCGCTTCGACTACGAAGGTCCCCTTCACAACAGCAACAAGGACCTCTCGGTCTTCCGTCCCGCATCCACAACTACCAACGGACTCGCCTTCCAGGGTGTTCAGATCGATTCGCTTTATCAGCGCTACTACAAGAGCTTCAGTCCGCGCCTTGGAGCCAGTTATTCGCTCGATCAAAACACCGTCGTCCGCGCCGCTTATGGTTTCTACTTCGACACACCGAATCTCAACCCGTTCCTCGACAACCGCCCCGGCAACGCCGCGCCAAACGGAGTAGAAGGAAATCC
Organism: uncultured Acidobacteriaceae bacterium; assembly: GCA_963815485.1. Classification (GTDB taxonomy): domain Bacteria; phylum Acidobacteriota; class Terriglobia; order Terriglobales; family Acidobacteriaceae; genus Edaphobacter. The sequence continues at coordinate 547,491 of CAWFGQ010000002.1, forward strand.
GGGCGGGCCCAACCCCGTCTACACCATCGCCCCCACCGGAGGCGCGAAGACAACCATCGTCAAGAACGTGGCAATCTTCCCGACCACGCAAAGCTATCCCTGCAATTCGGTATCCACCTGTGGCGTCTATTCTATCGATCCCAACTTCCGTTCAGCCTACAACGAGAACTACAGCTTCAACGTTGAACGAACACTCGCCCCCAGCGTCATCGCGCAGATTGGCTACGTAGGCAGCTCAGGCCGCCGCCTTCTCGCGCTGCTCGACATCAACCAGCTCAACATCGACGCTCACGCAACCAAACGGCCCTTCGCCTCCACCTATCCTCAGTACAGCAACATCAACCAGGTCGAGAGCATCGGCACATCCAACTACAACGCGCTTCAGACACAGATTCGCCTGCAGAACTGGAAACGTCTCTCCGGCTCCTTCGTCTACACGTGGAGCCACAACCTCGACGAAGTCACCGCCTACCGTGGCGCTCTCCCGCAGGACAACTTCAACTTCAAAGGCGACTACGGCAACACTGACTTCGACACCCGCAACACCTTCGTCGGATTTCTCACCTACCAGATCCCCGGTTCGTCCCACATGCGTCTCCTCACGAACGGCTGGCAGCTCAACTCGCTGCTGAGCTTCCACGGCGGTCAGCCCTTCACCGTCCACGCATCCGGCGATATCAGCGGAACGAATGAAGGCAATGACCGCGCCGTTCAAATCGGGGCCATCACCAAGGGCTATCAGGGACAGAAACCTAACTCCAACTGGATCAACCCCAACGCCTTCGCCGATCCGGCCGATGGCACCTTCGGTTCAACTCGCCGCAACGCTTATTTCGGCCCTGGCTATTCCGACGTCGACTTCTCTGTCTTCAAGGACACCAAGATGGGGGAGCGTCTCACACTCCAGCTCCGCGCAGAAATGTTCAACCTCTTCAACCGCGTCAACTATGCTCCTCCAGGAGGCGGCAGCGTATCGGTCGGCGGCAACTTCACCCTCAACGACACCATTGGCGACTACAACGGCGCGCCGGGCATAGGAGCCGGCGAGCCCTTCAACACGCAGTTCGCCGCAAAGATCATCTTCTAACCCCTCCCCAACCTTCAAGCAAAAAACCCATCGCCGCAGTTGAAGCGGCGATGGGTTTTTTCATCTAACAATCTTTGTTTCTATATCACTGCAACGCGGCAGCAACAGGTGCTCCAGCCTTAGGCTCCGCGGCACTCCAATCCAACCCCAGAAACTTCGGCAGCGTAGCAGCCACCTCGCTCTGCGTAACCGCAGGAACATCTGTCCGCACACCCGAAGCTGGAGTCTTCGGTCCCATGAAACCCATAAAGATGTACTTCGACTCCGGAATCTTCTGGCCGTGCGACGTCCAGTCTTCCGCTCCGCTCCCGCGTCCATGATCCGTTAGAAAAATCAGCGTCGTATTCCCCTTGTACTCCGGCATCGCCTGCAGCGTCGCCCAAAGCCTCTCAAGATACCCATCCACCCGATGCGCCGCATTCAAATACTCGCCATAGTTCCCCGCATGAGCCCACTCGTCCGTCTCACCCAGCGACAGAAACACTACCCGCGGCTTCTTCTCCTTGATGTACTCCATCGCCGTATCAAACACCGGAGCATCGAACGGCTCGCCATCCCAAACCTGCGGCGTATCTGCCTTCCACGCGTTCAGTCTCTCGATCGGCGGAGTCATCGGCGTCATCATCAGCGGCTCATACCCGGCATTCACGGTAAATCCGCACCGCCCGGCATTCACAATCGCTCCAATCACATTCCACGCGCCGAACGCCGCAACATGTCCCTCAAAGCCGGGCTGCTTGTTCACCCACTCCAGCACCGTCACATTCGGATTCGGCACGTTGTCATTCGAATTTATCCGAGGATCGCTATGCCCCGTCAGCGTCTCGTTATACCCCGGATAAGAAAAATTAAATCCGTTCGTCACAAAAGCTTCCGAATGCGCATCGCGATCCCCATACATCTGCCCTCGTGGAATAATCCTCTTCCACAAAAAGGGCATCAGCCGCTCCCGCCGTTCGACCGCAGTTGCCGCAAGATATCTCTCCCGTAGTCCCGTCACACTTCGCCCATCAAAATATCGCTTCGGCACTAGCAGATGCTCATCCGCACCGCGAAAGACCTCCTGCCAGCGTAACCCATCCGTCATCACAAGAATCACATGCGGCTCACCCGTAGCATCCTGCCCCCGTGCACTCTTTGCCATTAATAAGACAAGCGCAGCAATCAGCATCGCGCGAACGAAGCAGGTACTTCGCACTATCTTCTTCAAGAAAGTTACTCGCTTCTCAAGCAATATTAGGATCAGGCACCCATCCTACCTCAATCGCATGACAGCGAATATCACACAGAGCCGCCACAGCAATGCAACACCACTGTCCGCCCCTAAACAGCGACAGCAAGGAAAAACCGGGGCGACGTCGGTCGCCCCGGCACATCGCTCGAATCGTTAGAGCAGTTTCACTGAAGTAACCGCGAGCGTATCGCCTTTAACATCGCCGGTCACATTCACCCGCAGATGGTCGGACTTATCCGAAGCCTTCAGCAACTCCAGCATCTTCGCATTTCCACTCGCGTCAAACTTCAAAAACTTCTTGTCCGCTGTAACAATTCCGAAACCGCTATCCTTGCACATCAACGCGCAGTCGCGTGTGTGCGAATCCGCGTCCGCAGCCGATTTCTTCGAGCAGGCCACATCCAGAATCGAAACATCGTTGAAAGTAGCAGCCAGCGCAGGTGTAGCCATCAAGCCAAGCGCCAGAATAGAAGCGAGTATTTTCATCGTTATTCTCCGTTTCGTTATAGAGAGTTCAACCACTGTGCTTAACAAAATTTGAACTGGTAATGAGTCCTTCTTCTTTCACCGCCAGCGAGCTTTCCTCACGAACAACTGTAAGCTGCGACAAGGCAAACGCGCCAACCGCAATCTCCAGATCCCGAACCGCAAGATCGTAAAACATCCCGGTCGTAACCAGGTTCGCCGCAATCCCAATCAGCCATGCCATCACGATATAGCTGCCGATCTTCGTCCATCGGCTCAACACAATCACTCCGGCAACAATCTCCACGATCCCGACCAGGTGCATAAACGTCGGCACACTCATCGGAACCACTTTAGTCGCATAGGGGCTTAGATACATCCCCCAATCCGCAAGCTTATTGAAATATTTGTCGATTCCCGCGACAATGGGCATCAATCCAAGAGCAACCCGCAATGCCCACCAGCTATCATTCAACCGATGATCAAATGTCTTCATTTCTTCCCTCTCACCAAAGAGAGTGCCGAAACGAAGATCGGTTACACCTGAAGCGTCGAATAAAAGGCCACTCATAGCTTACAGCCAGAATCCTACCTCCCTCCCGGCAGTCAGTCCAGACTTGGAAGTCGATTTGTAACCTTTTCTTCGCCCGATACTCTATTCAACAAGAGCCATCGATGGAACAAAACGTAATTGTTGCAATAACCAAACCCGAGACCCTGACGGACGAAGAAGTCGTCTCCCGTGTCCGTCAAGGCGAAACCGCGCTTTACGAAGTCATTATGCGCCGCTACAACCAGCGTCTTTACCGTGTGGCACGCGCCATACTCCACAACGACGGCGAGGCGGAAGACGTCCTTCAGGATGCCTACGTCCGCGCCTTCGAGCACCTCCACCAGTTTGCCGGACGTTCAGCCTTTTCCACTTGGCTAACTCGTATCGCTGTGCACGAGGCCCTCGGCCGCCTCCGCCTTAGCAATCGCAACGAGCCTCTCGATGACACCGACCACGACGGAGACACATCCATGCAGATGACCTCGAAATCTCCAGACCCCGAACAAAGCGCATCCGGTGCACAACTCCGGTATCTCCTTGAAGAAGCCGTTCTCGAACTGCCCGAACACTACCGCACCGTCATCATGCTCCGTGACATCGAAGAACTCAGCACCACCGAAACCGCCGAAGCCCTCGACATCACTGAAGAAAACGTTAAAGTCCGCCTCCACCGCGGCCACGGAATGATTCGCAGCTGGCTCTTCGAACGCATCGGCTCCGGAGCCAAAGAAGCATTCCCTTTCATGGGCATCCGTTGCAATCGAGTCGTCGAGAATGTCTTCGCCCGCCTGGCAGAATTGACCCACTCCAACGCACAGGTCCACTAAACGCTACAGCGGCCACTTCCAATCCGTGATCTCCTTGCGGTCGATCCCATTCTCATGGGCATAGTTAACGCTCTCGATAATCTGGTCTTTCAGCCACTCCTTCAAATGCGCCGCCGTCGACTGCAGCTTCGGCACACGGTCGATCACATCAATAGCCAGATTGAACCGGTCGATCTGGTTCACAATCGCCAGTTCCAGCGGAGTATTAATATTCCCCATCTCCTTGTACCCACGCACATGAATATTGCTATGATTCTTCCGCCGGTAAGTGAATTTGTGAATCAGCGAAGGATAAGCATGGAAGTTGAAGATCACCGGCCGATCGAGCGTAAACAAGCTGTCGAACTCCCTCTCCGACAAACCATGCGGATGCTCCGACTCTGGCATCAACCGGAACAGATCCACCACATTTACAAATCGTATCTTCAGGTCTAGACACTGCTCCCGCAGAATCGCCACTGCCGCCAGCGCCTCCGCCGTGGGAATATCCCCCGCGCAAGCCATCACCACATCCGGCTCAACCCCCGCATCCGTACTCGCGAAATCCCAGATGCCAATCCCCTTCGTGCAATGCTTCACCGCCTCATCCATAGTCAGATACTGCAGATGCGGAGCCTTGTCCGCCACAATCACATTCACATAATTCGTGCTCCGCAAACAGTGATCCGCCACACTCAACAGACAATTCGCATCTGGCGGAAGATAAATCCGCGTCACCGCGGGGCTCTTGTTCGACACCACATCCACAAATCCCGGATCCTGGTGCGTAAATCCGTTATGATCCTGCCGCCACACCAGTGAGGTAATCAATAAATTGATCGACGAAATCGGCGCTCTCCACCTTAGCTCAAGCTTGCTCTTCTCCAGCCACTTCGCATGCTGGTTGAACATCGAGTCGATGATATGCACAAACGCCTCATAGCTCGACAAAAACCCATGCCGCCCCGTCAGCACATACCCTTCGAACCATCCCTCCAGCGTGTGCTCGCTCAGCATCTCCATCACGCGCCCATCCGGAGAGATCTCCGTCCCATCCGCATCCTCCGGCAGAATCTCCGAGACCCAGGTCTTCTCGCTCGCCTCATACACCACCTGCAACCGGTTCGAAGCCGTCTCATCCGGTCCAAACACCCGGAAGCTTGTCATATTCTTCTTCATCACATCGCGCAAAAACCCACCCAGTACATACGTCGATGAAACCTCCACCTGCCCGGGCCTCTTTACCTCCACGGCATACTTCCGAAAATCCGGCATCTCCAGGGGCTTCCGCAGCAATCCGCCATTCGCATGCGGATTCCCCGTAATCCTCTTCACTCCCTTCGGAGCCATCTCACGCAGTTCCTCAATCAATCTCCCCTGTGCGTCGAACAACTTCTCCGGCTCATAACTCTTCAACCACTGCTCCAGCTGTTTCAAATGCTTCGGATTCGTCTTCACCTCAGGCAGCGGAATCTGATGCGCACGCCAGAACCCCTCAACCTTGTGCCCATCCACTTCCTTGGGGCCCGTCCATCCCTTCGGCGAGCGCAGCACAATCATCGGCCAACGTGGCCGCTCTGCCTTCTCCGCGCTTCCCTTCCGAGCCTTCGTCTGAATTTCCCGAATCTCCAAAACGCACCGCTCCATTACCTCCGCCATCAACCGGTGCATCTTCGCCGGATCGTCCCCCGCAACCACATAAGGCTTCCACCCATAACCCTTCAACAACCAATCCAGCTCCTCCTCCGAAATCCGCGCCAGCACAGTGGGATTCGCAATCTTGTACCCGTTCAAATGCAGTACGGGCAACACCGCACCATCACGCACCGGGTTCAAAAACTTATTTGCATGCCAGCTCGTAGCCAGCGGCCCGGTCTCCGCCTCGCCATCGCCCACCATCACCGTCACAATCAGATCCGGATTATCAAACGCCGCGCCAAACCCGTGCGACAAGCTATACCCAAGCTCTCCACCCTCATGAATCGACCCAGGAGTCTCCGGCGTGCAGTGGCTTCCGATCCCACCCGGAAATGAAAACTGCTTAAAAAACTTCTGCATCCCAACCTCATCTTCACTCTTGTCGGGATACACCTCCGAATACACGCCCTCCAGATAACAATTCGACAAAGTAGCCGGAGCCCCATGCCCAGGTCCCGAGAGAAAAATCACATCCAGGTCATATTTATTAATCAACCGGTTCAAATGCACCCACGTAAACGACTGCCCGGGGTCCGATCCCCAATGCCCCAGCAATCGATTCTTAATATGCTCCGGCTTTAGCGGCCTTCGCAGCAGCGGATTCTCGCACAGATAAAGCATTCCGGCGGAAAGATAGTTACAAGCCCGACAGTAAGCATCCATCTTCCGCAACTCGTCCGCGCTAAGTCCCTGGATCTGACCTTTGCTTGCCTCTTTGGGAGATTCCTTGGTCGATACCTTAGCCATCTTCTTCATATCCATCGCTCCATTTCAGAAAATGAGACAAAACAAGACTTGCGCCAAATTTGTAACCGAACTAATTCCGCGAATGCATCATCCGGTACACATGAACCGCGATCATCCAATCCTCTTTTGCCGGAACTACAAGCACCAGCGATACTGAATCTGATGAACTCACACACCGGAAGGCGTCGTCCAGGACCTCATTCCGTTCAGAATTCACTGAAATTCCAAAGCCCCCCAGCCCACTCAGAATCTCCGCCCGCGACCGCGCATCATGCTCCCCAATCCCCCCGGCAAAAACCACTGCATCCACCCCACCCATCAACGCAATAAACCCACCCACTGCCTTTTTCACACTCCGCGTAAAGATTTCCACCGCCAGTTTCGCCTTTGCATCCCCGTTCGCCGCTGCTTCACGCACTGCTTTCATATCGTTTGGCATTCGAGACAACGCCACCATCCCCGAATCATGGTTCATCATCGTCTCCAACGCAGTCGCCGCATCACCCTTCATCTGCCGCAACAAAAAAAGCACTAACCCCGGATCAAGATCCCCCGGCCGTGTCCCCATCACCACCCCACCCGTCGGCGTCAACCCCATCGTCGTATCCACCGACCGCCCATCCACCACCGCCGTCACGCTGCATCCACTTCCCAGATGTGCAATCACCATCCGCCGCGGAAACTCCATCTCCTTCTCCGCACGCAACTGCCGAACAATCGACTCGCAGCTCAACCCATGAAAGCCATACCGCCGCACACCGCGCTCGCGAAACTCCACTGGCACCGGATATGTTGTCGCCGCCTCCGGCATCGACTCGTGAAACACCGTGTCGAAACACGCATAGTGTTCGATATTCGGAAACCGCCCCACCATCTCCCGGATCACCGCAATTACTGCCGGATTATGCAGCGGTGCAAACTCCACCGCCTCATCCAAATCCTTCATCACTGCATCATCAATCCGCACATGCACCTTCAACTTCGGCCCCGGATGCACCACGCGATATCCCACAGCCTGAAACTCCGGTAACTCCGGCCTGCTCATGACATCCACAACCACCCCGATCGCCTCGACAGGCGACCCAGCCTTCACCTCCGTGCGTCCGTCACTCAGATCGCGCCCACTCGCATCGCAAAATTTAAACTTCCCCGTTGCGCCTGTGATCCCCATCACTTCACCTTCTGCCAACGAGCGAGGCTCACCCTCCCCTGCCTCAAACAGAGAAAATTTAACCGAAGAAGATCCGCTGTTAATCACCAGTATGTGCACAATCGCCGTCCGGTAAATCCGCTTTTTTCCTACACTACACCGATCACGGCAACCACCAGTGAATTCCCCGTAAAACCCTGTTCATCCCACCGATAGCCCATCAACTGTCGCGTCCTTGTCTCGCGCTTGTAAAAAGATCGAAACGCGTCCCGCTTCGTGCGCACCACCGTCCTGCAACGCAATAGACTCACACCAGCGCGCACTTGCTTGTTTGTATTCTTTGTTCGAACAGGCCCTCCCCATCTCGCCGGGATACTCCATGACGACCACACTCCGTAACCCAACCGCCTTACTGCCTGCAGCACGGCATAGCCCCCTTTCGCTCCTCCCCGCGACGATTGGTTTCATCTTCGCCTTTCGTGCCTGCCTCACCGTCCTCTGGTTTCAGGACGAGCCGCAGATCGGCTCCATCGTTACCGTCGCGCTCAGTTTCTCACTACTGACAGCAGCAGTATTGTTCAACATAGGCAGCACGCCCTCCATCCCTTCCTCTTCATTTCAAACTCCCACGCTGCGCTGGATCGCCGCCTTTCTCTCCCTCAACCTCGTCAGTCTCTTCTGGACCGCCGGCCCGCTCGACGCCGCACTCAGCTTCTGGGCCGCCTGGGTCGCCGACGTCGCCACCATCTGGTTCATCCTCCGCGACGAGTCCGCGCAAGACCGCGCCGCCAGTGTCATGAAGGGTTTCGTCTTGGGCGCATCCGCCGTCGCCATCGTGGCCTGGATTCTTCCTGCCATGCCTGACCTCCGCCTCGGTGACGACCTCTTCTTTCACCCGAACAACATTGGCATGATCTGTGTTCTCGGCACGCTGATGGCGTTTTATCTCGCCCATGAAGACACCATGTGGCGATGGGCCGCTGCATGGCTCACCATCACACTCGTTCGCAGCATCAGCAAGACCTCTATCGTCGCTTTTCTCATCGCAATCACGTTCTATCTCTTCAAAGACAAAACCATCAGCCGATCCACCAAAATCAAAATCACCGCGACCGGCATCGTAATCCTCGCTGCGCTTTCCGGCCTCCTCGCAAAATACTTCGATCTCTACACCGAAAGCGTCGACCCCTCCACCCTCACTGGCCGAACTCTCATCTGGGCCACTACCTACGAATACGCAATCAAGAAGCCCCTCCTCGGCTATGGCTTCTACGCCTACCGCTTCATCATCCCGCCCTTCGGCACCTTCGAGGCAACCCACGCCCACAACGAACTCCTCCAGCAGTTCTTCGCCCTCGGAGCTTTAGGCATCTTCTTCGTCATCGGCATCTACTGGTCTATCTTCCGTCAGATCCGCCGCGCCCCGGCATCCCGCCTCAAAACCCTCGCCGCCACTCTACTCATCTTTGCTATCCTCCACGGCATCACCGACACCCTGCCCTTCGATCTCTCTTTCCCGCTCTGGCTCATGGCGATGCTCTCCATCCTCCTCGCACCGGTATCTGCTGCCCATGGCAGCAACCCCTTAATCCCACAACGCGGAACCCCAACTCACGCTCCATAACCCAAAAGTCACACCCTCTCCCTCGTACAAAATCCCCGGGAACCAACTAAACTCAATCCATGTGTGGAATCGTCGGTTATATCGGACCTCAGTCCGTCGTCCCCGTCATCATTGAAGGCCTGCGCCGCCTCGAATACCGCGGCTACGACTCCGCCGGCATCGCCGTCGCCGGTGGCCCCCAGGGCCTCGAACTCCGCCGAGCCCCCGGCAAGCTCCGCAACCTCGAAGTCGCCATCTCCGACTCGCCTATCCACGGCTCCTTCGGCATCGGCCACACCCGCTGGGCCACCCACGGCCGCCCCACTGAAGAAAACGCCCACCCGCATCGCGACGGCAGCGGCACGCTCGTAGTCGTCCATAACGGCATCGTCGAGAACTACCTCAGCCTCAAAAACGCTCTCATCGCCAAGGGCCACAAATTCGTCTCCGAGACCGACACCGAGATCATCGCCCACCTCATCGAAGACGAACTCAACCAGGCCGCCCACTCCAAACCCAACGGCAAAGCCGCGCCCGAGGCCAACACAGCCGAAGCCGTCCTCACTCTCAAAAAACCAACCATTCCTCTAGAAGAAGCCGTCCGTCGAGCCGTCAAGCGCATCACCGGAGCCTTCGCCATCGGTGTCCTCTCCGCCTACGAGCCCAACAAACTCGTCGCCGCCCGCATGGGCCCGCCCGCCGTCATCGGCATCGGCGACGGAGAGTTCTTCCTCGCCTCCGACGTCCCCGGCATCCTTCACCACACCCGCAACATCCACTTCCTCGCCGACGGCGAGCTAGCCATCCTCACCCAGGAAGGCGTCACCCTAACCGACTTCGAAGGCGCGCCCATCCCGCTCAAAGTCCAGCGCATCACCTGGGACCCCATCCAGGCCGAAAAAGCCGGTTACAAGCACTTCATGCTCAAGGAAATTAACGAGCAGCCCCGAGCCATCCGCGACACCACCCTCGGCCGCGTCTCCCTCGACACCGGCCACGTCTTCCTCGAAAAACTCGACATCACCGACGCCGAAATCCGCAAAGCCTCCCAGATCACCATCGCCGCCTGCGGAACCTCCTGGCACGCTGGCCTGGCCGGCAAGTTCATGATCGAGCGCCTTGCCCGCCTCCCCGTCGAAGTCGACTACGCCTCCGAATACCGCTACCGCGACCCCATCGCCGACCCGCACGCCATCGGCCTCCTCATCACGCAGTCCGGCGAAACCGCCGACACCCTCGCCGCCCAGGCCGAGCTCATCGCCAAAGGCTCCAAAACCCTCGCCATCTGCAACGTCGTCGGAGCCGCCATCACCCGCAAAGCCAACGGCACCCTCACCACCAACGCCGGACCCGAGATCGGCGTCGCCTCTACCAAGGCCTTCACCGCCCAGCTCACCGCGCTCTTCATCCTCGCGCTCCACTTCGCACAAGTCCGCGGCACCATCACCGAAGCCGAATCCCTCAAACTCGTCGACGAGCTCTCCAAAATCCCCGGCAAGCTCGACCTCATGCTCAACCTCAACGCCTCCGGCGCCACCGGAACCTCCGAAGGTGTCGCGGCCCCTGCAAAATTCTCGTCATCCCGACCGGAGCGGAGCGGAGTGGAGGGACCCCCGCATTTTGTCTCCGAGCCGGGATCGTCACCCACACCCCCCTGGGCCGGCCCCGACCGCCGAACCACCAGCCGCCGCCCTCTCACCACCCAGTGCGAAGAGCTCGCCCGCCTCTTCCACACCGCCAACGACTTCCTCTTCCTCGGCCGCGGCATCCACTACCCCATCGCCCTCGAAGGCGCACTCAAACTAAAAGAAATCTCCTACATCCACGCCGAAGGCTACCCAGCCGGCGAGATGAAGCACGGCCCCAACGCGCTCATCGACGAGACCCTCCCCGTCGTCTGCATCGCCACCAAAGATCCCAACGATCCGTCGAGCGTCCTCAAGTACGAAAAAACTCTAAGCAATATTCAGGAAGTCACCGCCCGCAGCGGCCGCGTCATCGCCATCGCCACCGAAGGCGACCACGAAATCAGCCAGCTAGTCGAGCAAACCATCTACATCCCCCAGGCCCCCGAACTACTCCTTCCCCTCCTCGAAGTAGTCCCCCTCCAACTCCTCGCCTACCACATAGCCGTAAGAAGAGGCTGCGACGTAGACCAACCCAGAAACTTGGCGAAGAGCGTGACCGTAGAGTAATAATCAAATACGGCAGGATGACGACGAACCGTCCCGATTGATGGGTGCATCGAAGATATACGCTTCGTGTAAATTGGCTTCGGCGCGCTCGCCCTTGGAGCACGCATCTACCGCCGAGTGATCCACACATAGAACCAACCCATAAGCTGGGGTGCGCACTCATGGCCGTTTCGATTAATTGATCGCACTTGCCTGTGAGGCAACGAGTTCCCACTTCCCCTTCACCCTAAACAAAGTTAAAGTAGAACGGAACTGTCCATTGAGGGATGCTCCCTTAAGTTCACTCTTGACCGTGACATGTGCCGTCACAATCGCCATCTCCCCATAAATTCTCACTTTGACCTCATCGTATTTGGCATAGTCGTATTTCAGATCGCCGGATCGTATCGGTGCCACCCGCTGTTCCTTGTTCTGAATCGTTCCCGTCGGAGTAACAAACGTATAGTCGGGTGCCGTCATCCGGTCGAGCGCGGCGGCGTCATTCTGGCTAAAGGCGGTGGAAAAATCATCGACAAACTTCCGAACCGTCTCTTCATCCTGGCTAACGTGTGCAGTTTGTCCGAAACAAAAAGCCGCTGACGCAAGGATGGCGAAATACATAAATCGCTTCATCAACAACTCCCAAAAGTCATAAAAACGTGTCGCAACCTGTGTTGTTGGTCCGTAAGGCGTTGACGGTAAGTTAGACTCGCCGGCTCCGTAATCGGGTCGGTGGGGCGGGTGCCCAGATCTAATCAGTTCCAACAAATTGGGTGCCCCATATCTCGATTTTGAGATGTGGGCATTCGCGCTACGCGTGAACCGTTTTTCTCACAACTCACCAAATACACCCCACTTGACAAATTCGCCTAAGACGAACCCCATCGAATAAGCCCTCAAATCATCAAGTCCAGACCTAACCAACCTGTTTACTGGACTTTGACACTTCCGACGGGTAGGGGTGGGGGCCGGAATCCCCTGACATCAGGAAATAACAGCCAAAGTGCTGGAGGCTTTAGCGACAATCACCCGCTTGCCATCGCGTTCGACCATCACCTCTCCCTCGGTAAAGATAAGTCTCTTTCCAGCCCTCAACACCTCGCCTCGGCAGAATAGTACCGCTCCAGCCGCCGGACGCAGGAAGGAAACCTTGTTCTCCACCGTAATCACATCCTGCCCTTCAGGCACCATGGTCGCAGCCGCGCCTCCGCACGTATGGTCGGCGAGCGTCATCAGCACACCAGCGTGGGCGAATCCATGCTGCTGCTCCAGAGTTGGTGTGACAGCAACCCTCGTCTCACACCACCCATCGCCAAACGCAGTCAATTCGATTCCAAGCGAACGGACAAACTGCGCCTGCTCGAAGATCCGCTTTACAAGACTGGCCTTCGCATCATCCATGTTCAAATCACCGGTCAGTCCCCTAACACCTGATTGACCTGTATCAACGGCTGCACATTCGTATAGTTGGAAATGTCTCCAACGATCTCGCTGCCAAAGGATGCAAGTGCCGCCTTCAGAGCTTCCATCGAGGTAAAGGTGAGCAGCGCGATCAATTCGAAGCCAGGCGTGCCACCATCAAGGGTCGAGTCCCCCCGAAGCAGCTTCGCCTTCACCAGCCCCATGCCGCCCCATCGCGACTCCACCAGCGGTACGTGCGTTCGCAAGTAGTAATCATGATCGAACCGCGATTCGCTGTGTCGCGGGTACAAGACTGAGACAATCACCATGTCCGGAATCATACTCGGAAATACGACGGGGGGCCCGGATCTAACACCAAGCATTATTTGGGTTGCGGGTGCCTTATCTCATTCAAAGCGAGAGATGCTGCAACAAACGATAACTGCTTTCAGAAATCCGCGAGTCAGCGTACGCATCGCCGCACCGCTCCGGCAATGACCATCAAACCAATCCCAACCAAACCCACGGTCCCAGGTTCGGGTACAGGCGTAGCGATAAAGCTCACAGCCCCAGACCCTAAAGGACCCTCCGTCTGCGTCCCCGTAATTACTCCAAAGTCGTTGACTCCCTGGGGAGTCGTTGCGGTTTCTTGCGAATGGGAGTTGAACGCATCGAATACCTCATAATTTCCGTCCTGGTAAATAAAACCTTGAATACCCGGAGTACCCACGATTTCGTTGGAGACGAAATAATTCCCTACAATTTCACCGTTGTTGTTGATCCCATACACATGACTGAAGATCCCCCCCGGAAAATCGATCGTCGTATAGACCCCGTCCTTGTACAAAAATCCGTGACTGATATTGCCTGGGCCGATGTAACTCCCGACAACCTCATCAAGGTCGTTGATGTCGCTCACCGTAGTCGAAACAGCACCGGGACAATTTACTGGATAGAAGGTCCCACCCTTCACGTAACCGCCACTGACCAGCACGGTCCCATTGTTGTTGAACGCAACCAGCGAGCCCGGCACACTCAGGGGAGTCACTTGTTCATTGAAAAATATTGCCGGTCCTGAAGGTGAATTGAAGAGAATCATTCCCTTATCGTTGATATCGACGATCCCGGGAAACAAGCTGTAATTTCCATTTTGATACAAAAAATCAGTCTCAAACGGCTCTCCGAGAGTGCCTAAAATGTCCCCGTTATTATTGATCCCTCGTGAGAGGGTAAGAGACGAACCGGGATAGGAAAACACCGTAAAGTTGAATTCGTCCGCACATGCCGGCCTGGAACTCGCAAAGAGAACTCCGAGGGCGGCTACTGTCAGAAGCAACTGAACTTTCCTGCGAAGAAGTGTCATAAACGTCCCCCTTTTGAAAAAATGGGAGATAAAACGCGAGTGATAAATGGGGGACCCCGCGTGCCACAACTGCTCAGCTCATGGGACACACGCTATCAAACCTCGGGGACGCGGTCTGTGAGAGCCATCACATATGGCAGATTGGCGGGTGGCCCTGATATAACCCACCACAAATCCGGGTGCCCCATCTTCGCGACAGTCTCATCGTCGCTAAGGTGGGCCTTCGTGCGGAAGCATGAACCGCTTTCCTCTCGACCCAAAGAAATCCCTACCCGAAACCCCAAAACCAAACTATCCTGAAGCATCCCCGCAACCACAACCTGCCTCACTGCCAAGCCCCAGAACGGATCACACGATGACGACCTCCGCCGTGACCCCCTCTCCGCATGCAGCCCCACCCGCTCCCCGCAAGAGTCTCGTCAAACCCGCCCTCTGGGTCGCCATCGGCCTCGCCGCCATCTCCGTCCTCATCTTCACTGAGTACCCTATCGTCCATCACCCCGACGGCTATACCACGCGGCTCATCAACGACCGCTTCTTCCTCTTCCCGCACGCCGCCGCCGGTCTGATCGCCATGCTTCTCGGTCCATTCCTCTTCTCCACCCGCTTCCGCACGCAACACTTCAAGCGCCACCGCATCATGGGCCGCGTCTACGTCACCTGCATCGCCATCGCCGCACCCCTCGCCTTCTATCTCGAACTCCGCACCCCCGGCGCGCCCATGAAGTTCGCCAACGGAGTCATGTCGGTCGTCTGGTTCCTCTGCACCCTTGCCGCCTTCATCACCGCCCGCAACCGCCAGCTCACCGCCCATCGTCAGTGGATGATCCGCTCCTACGTCTTCACCCTGAACTTCCTCATCGCCCGCATCCCCAACCCGATCCCGCAGTACTTCAACCTGTCCCCGACCGCCTTCGCCCTCAACCTTCTCTTCCTCTCCATCTGCTATCTCTTCTTCACCGACGTCTACTTCAACTGGCGTGAACTCACCATCAGCCGCAAAGCATAGCGCTCATACACAAGAAGCCCGTGAGCGAGTAGACGCGCCGCCCAACCCACCTGCCTTGACAAAACCCGCGTCCAAAAGCGTCACCCCATCACCTTGGTCCGCAGTATCCCTTCAGAAAAAACATACAAGTACGGACCTAACCCACACCGTTCGAAGACTTTGCGCACAATTGACGGGGGGGGTACCTGTGGAGCGTCGGAAGGTGCGATCAGGCCGGTGGCCCATGCCTAAATCCCGCCCATACCGCGGGTGCCCCATTCATGCAGTCTTACCCAACGAGCGGGCCATTCGTGCGAAAGCACGGGCGGAAGAGGACCCGAAGGGCTAAACTGATTCGCACGAGTAATATTGGGCCACAATCAAAACCAGGGTCGAGTCTCATCCGCACAGGAGGACATATCCGTGGCCATAGAAACAACCTCGAAGAATTACATCCACCGTGCCCTTGAAGTCTCCATCCACATAGGTCTGCTCGCTCTGCTCACAATCGCCTGCCTCTGGGTCCTGCGCCCCTTTATTCCTCTCGTCACCTGGGGAATTATCATCACAATCGCCGTCTATCCCGCATACCAGAAGTTGCAGAGCCTCCTTGGCGGCCGCGGAACGCTGGCCGCAGTGCTTGGAACTCTGCTCTTCCTGGCGGTCCTGATCATTCCCGTCGCCTTACTCACCGAAACCATGATCGAGGGCGTCCAAAACCTCACCGCTCACCTCAAGGATGGAAGCCTCGCCATCCCCCCTCCACCCGAGGGCGTCGCGACCTGGCCCCTCATCGGGGCGTCTTTGAGCCGTACGTGGAACATGGCCTCGACAAATTTGACCGGCCTGCTGCAAAGCTTCGCTCCACAGATTAAAGCGCTTGTTCCCGCCCTGCTCGCCGCCTCCACCGGAATCGGCCTCACCGTCCTGCAATTCGTCCTGTCCCTTCTGCTCACTGGAGTTCTGCTCGCGAAGTCTTCCAGTTGCATCGAGGTTTCACACTCGCTTGCAAACCGCCTCTTCGGCGATCAGGGTCCTGAGTTCGAGCAACTCGCAGGATCGACGATCCGAAGCGTCACCAACGGAATCCTCGGAGTCGCAGTAATCCAAACCATACTTGCCGGTCTGGGATTTCTGGTCGCCGGACTCCCCGGCGCGGGACTGTGGACCTTGATATTTCTCTTCGCTGCAGTCCTTCAGATCGGGGCCCTTGCACTCGTCCCTGCGGTCATCTACATGTTCGCGATCGCCGGCACCACCAAGGCAGTACTGTTTCTGGTTTGGTGCGCCTTCGTCGGCCTGATCGACAACGTGCTGAAGCCCATGCTGCTGGGGCGCGGCGTATCCGTTCCCACCGCTATCGTCTTCCTGGGTGCTATCGGTGGATTCGTTGCCATGGGCATCATCGGTCTCTTTGTGGGCGCAATCATCCTCTCCGTAGGCTACAAACTCTTTCTCGCATGGCTCGAAGGACCGTTGGCCCAGATCTAAACCAGCCACAAATCGGGGGTGCCCATCTTCGCGACGGTCTCATCGTCGCTAAGGTGCCTTCGCGCTACGCGCAAACCATCCTCCTTCCACTCATCAACATCTCGAAAGACCTCACACTTGACAAATTGAGTGCCCAGAAACGCCCATCAAGCGCGCACTCACAACCCAGCCAACCCTGAAGTACAGACCTAACCCCCATCATTCGAAGACTTTGCGCAAAATTGACGGGGAGGGTGGGTGCCTGTGGAGCATCGGAGGGTGCGATCAGCCGGAGCGACGCATCAGTGCTCTTGCCAGGTCTCCAGCTTGATGTCGTCGTAATAGACCGAACCGCGGTAATAGTTGTTGTGGGGATCGCCAAACATGAAAAAGTCCGGAACTCCCGGACCTGCCTGATACACAGAACGTAGCGGTATCCTCCCGACATAAGTCTGCTGTCCGCCCCACTTGAAGTTGCCGGAAATCGAAAGCACATAGGCACTGTCATTGCGCTCGATGCAGGCGGAATACCAGGTATTGTCCTTGTACGCATCCACCGCGCGAATTGCGCCGGAGGGCTGAAGCGCCCCATTAGACCAGGACAGAAAGGGACGGCCAGTAGCGTCATCGTCACCACCATCCTTGTCCACGCCAAACATCATGATCGGATGCTGACCATCAGCCACCCACCTCTTGCCCTCCCAAATATTCGTCCATGCTTCCTTGTTGTTGTCCGAATCGATCGTGACCTTGCGATGGTGATGAATCCAGATGTTGTTGTGCGGCCTTGGAGTCGCGTCCAGAATGGTGAGCCAGTAAAAACCATTCTCCAAAGTCGCATCTCCGTCTGACCAGGGCTCGTCTTTCTCGCCGCCGGCATAGCCATTGAGACCAGGCTTGCCATCTCCAAACGAAGCAAAGCCCACCTTCAGGCAAACCCGGTACTCCTTTGGCAGTGCGTTCGTCGGACGAACAACCATTCCATCGGTGTGCCTGGGGGACGAAATCTTGAGCACATGATTCTTCGGGTCAGCCGGATCCGGAACCACTCCAAAAAGATCACTGAATTTCGTGAGATTAGAGCGACTGTAAGCTGCAACACTCAGCCAGCCGTCTCTTCCAAAAGGTCGTTCAGCGCGAAATGCCACCGGCGGCGTTACTCCCAGGCCCTTGAAATGGGAGCCACCATCCGCGTACTCATCCGTATTTTGATAAGTATCAGATACCCAGGCAGGCCAACCCGTTTTGAACAGGGCTGCACCGTCTTCGAAATCTTCTTCGTAGAGAACCTGCCAGGACCCGTGACGCCCATCGGCCGCTGTACCGCCCTGAGGAGTGGCAGTTTGTGATTTCAGCTCAGCAACAGACAGAAACAGCAACGCATAAAAGAACAGTCTGATACCAACGAACGACATAGGTAAACCCCCCGCTGTATTCTAGGCGCTGATTGGATAGGTAGGGGCGGGTGGCCCAGATCTGACAGATAGCAAGCTTGGGGTTCTCCATCTTCACGAGTCAACTTGTTACACAGGACACCCCGCATCCATCCACTTCTTGAAAAGCGAAACACGATCCTGCGACCACGGTTCATCGGGAGGCATAGAGCCATCGGCAAGCGTACCGTAGACACTCTGTGCGTTGGCGAGGATACACATCCAGGCAGGATCACCAAGATCAACCCCCATGGGCTTCATACATTCAATGTCCTCGTCCCGGAAAAGAGGGCGAATGTCTGCGGCAAAACTGAGAGCCATTGAGCCTCCTTCGATGGTTCTGGATTCCATAAATCTATACTCATCATCCCGCGTCGTCCGGACGAGTGGCCCATATTAAACCACCAATAAAATTTGCGTGCTCGCAAAACCAACATGGATTACCTCTCCGCACCGCAAGTAGCACTCTTGTCGAATCTTCAGAGTGGCAGATGGCCCCACAATGCAATCCAGCCTAACAAAACTGACAGCTTGATATGGAGCACTCGACCGGAGTCCAATCGTCTCTGGTCATCAATCAAAGAAACGGCCCTGTCCGAACGGCCGTTCATTGACCAAGTCCCGTACACGGACGATTTCACGACCAAACATCCAGCAAGTTTGCCGCGGGAGAGGTAATACCAAGCTGGCACGGCCATGGCGAAAACGCTATCGGTCCGTCAACCTCATTTGCCAACAAACGGACTCAAACACAGATACTGTGTTTAGGTCAGCCCCTCAACAATCAACCTACAACCGGAGGGTTGTCATGAATCTGACATCAGAGCAACGTGAGCAAGTAGTCGCTGAAGTAAAGAGATTTGCTGTCGATCTTCACCTCAGTGATGATCAAAAGGAAAAACTGCAAAACGCCTTCACCGATGCTCGCGCCAAAATGGGCGAATATCTGCAGGAACACCCCGGCACCACAAGGGCCGATGTCGCCAAAAACGTCATGAGCCATCGCGATCAGATTCGCCAGCGCGTGACGAACTTCCTGACCCCCGACCAGCTGAAGATGTGGGACGCTGAGATTGCCAAAGCCAAGGAGTTCCTTGGCCAGAACCTGGCAGCGTAAACCTCCCTTTGGGTCCGCTCGGCGGCAACCGGGCGGACCCACACACTCCAAGTGCCCGATCTTCGCGACCTCATTTCTCCTTCGCGTCGTTTCCAGTGATAACCTTTTCTCCATGCCCGGCCCAACGCTTGAGCAACAACTGGAGCACGCCCTCGTCGCGCTTGCCGAAGCGGAACGGGAGTACGCTGCCGGAGTCGAATACAAGGGACCTACTACCTGGACTGAGAAGATTGCCCGCATCAAGCAGCACATCGCCGATCTCCGCGAGATGATCGCGAACGAGTAAAAACACAAAAAATATTGAGATGGTGATCGTGGTGGTTTTACAGGAGATAGGTCGATTTCCACAGAGTAAAAACGTGGCTCTTCGCTGGTTGTTAAGTGCATTTTCGTGGTCGTAACATGGTTGTTAAGTGGACTTTTAAATGGTCCTAAAATTTTCCTTTTTTTTGAAGATCTATTTTGGGCTTAGAGTTCCGCGTCGATCATTTCCTGGGCAGTTCCGTCGGTGGGGAGCTTCGCCTCAAAAGATAAACCGGTAGAATCTGGGTATACGTCACTTTTGGCACGACCGAACCCGACCTCCCCATGTCCGAGAACATTCCTAACATCAGCGAGCTTGACCAGCTTATCCATGACGATAAGGACTTCGTCCTGCGCATTGTGCAGCCGGGTCTTGCTGGTTTGATGGACGGTTCTGTCTCTACGCTTGCGCCTATCTTCGCGACTGCATTCGCAACGCATAACTCGCATACGACGCTGCTGATCGGACTTGCGACGGCGGTTGGCGCGGGCATCTCGATGGCGTTTTCGGAAGGTCTCTCGGATGATGGCTCGCTCACGGGCCGGGGCAATCCAGTCTTTCGCGGCATCGTGACCGGCCTGATGACGTTCGTTGGAGGATTTCTTCATACCCTTCCGTTCCTCATCTCCAACGTGCACACCGCGCTGACGTGGGCTTATGCCGTCGTGGGAGTCGAACTGATCGTTATCTCCTTCGTGCGTCATCGCTACTTCAAGACGAGTTTTGCTCTTTCCTGCGTGCAGGTCATTGTGGGCGGAGGGCTTGTCTTCGCTGCCGGAGTTCTGATCGGCAACTCGTAAGCAAACCCCGCGCGGGACGTGCCGATTCACACCATTTCAACGCCGCGACCTATAAAATAGAGAGAAACCTATGATCTCAGTCTCCAATGTCACCATGCGCTACGGCGCCAAGCTTCTTTTCGAGGACGTCTCGGTCACCTTTACGACCGGTCGACGCTACGGCCTCACCGGGCCGAACGGCGCGGGTAAATCCACTTTTATGAAGGTTTTAACCGGCGAGATCTATGCCCAGAAAGGGACCGTCGTCCGTCCGAAGAAAGTCGGCGTTCTTAAGCAGGACCAGTATGAGTTCGACGCTTACCGCGTCATCGACACCGTCATTATGGGGAACAAGGCTCTGTGGGCTGCGCTCGAAGAGCGTGAGCATATCTATGCCAAGCCCGAGTTGACGGACGAGGACGGCTCACGTCTGGGTGAGCTCGAAGGCGTTGTCGGCGACGAGGACGGTTATGAGGCCGAGGCGAACGCCGCTGTGCTCCTTCAGGGACTCGATATTCCTGACGAGCTGCATGAGCGCAAGATGTCCGAGTTGCAGGGCGGCCAGAAGGTTCGCGTGCTGCTTGCGCAGGCTCTCTTCGGCAACCCTGAAGCTCTGCTGCTCGACGAGCCCACGAACTACCTCGACCTCGAGTCGATCCACTGGCTTGAAGAGTTCCTCAATCGCTATACCGGTACCGTCATCACCATCTCGCATGATCGCCACTTCCTGAACAACGTCTGCACGCATACCGCTGACATCGACTACGAGACCATCATTGTCTACACCGGTGGCTATGACGAGATGGTTCTACAGAAGACCTCGATCCGTACCCGCATCGAGAGCCAGAACGAGCAACGCGAGAAGAAGATCGCCCAGCTTAACGACTTCATCGCCCGCTTCTCCGCCGGCACGCGCAGCTCGCAGGTGAACTCGCGCAAGAAGGAAGTCGAACGCCTTGCGACCAGCGAGCTTGCCCGGTCGAATATTGCGCGCCCATTTATCGCGTTCAAGATGGAGCGCCCCTCCGGGAAAAACGTTCTCGAGTTCGAAAACGTCAACAAGTCCTACACGCAACCCGACGGCAAGACCGAGCATGTGATCAACAACTTCTCTGCTGCGGTTCAACGCGGCGACAAGGTCGTTCTCATCGGCCGCAACGGACAGGGCAAGACCACTCTGCTGAAGGCGTTGCTCGCCAACGGCCCCGGTGTCGACGAGTCGGACACAACGGCGATCGACTCCGGCACGGTGAAGTGGGGCCACGAAGTGCAGATCGGCTACTTTGCCCAGGACCACACCAGCACGATTCCCAAGGGCACGACGGCAGCGGAGTGGCTGCACACCTTCGACCCCAAGGCCACCAAGGAAGATATTCGCGGCATCCTCGGGCAGATGCTCTTCCGCGGCGAAGAGGGATTGAAGAAGACCGAGGCTCTCTCAGGAGGCGAAGCTGCACGATTGCTCTTCTGCAAGATCATGCTGCAGAAGCCGAATGTACTGGTCTTCGACGAACCGACCAACCACCTCGATCTTGAGAGCATTAATGCGCTGAATCAGGCTATCCAGAAGTACGAAGGCACTGTCTTTCTCGTCACGCACGACGAAGATCTGATTGAAGAGGCAGGCACACGGATCTGGCACTTCGAAGGTGGGCCCACCGACTTCCGCATCACCGATCACAAAGGCCCGTACGAGGAGTATCAGCAGCAACTGGCGATGGCGACGAAGTAGGCGGTTCTTTCAAGAGAGCAGCTTTTCGCCGGTCTCATACGATGCGGCCATCTTGTCCCACCCGAGAGCTCGTTTGCCGTTGACGACTTGTCTTGCGGCTTTGAAGTCTCGCCGATGCAAAGCGGTCAAGATGCGAGACCGGTGATGAAGGATGTAGGCCGCGAGAATGCGTGCTGCGTTCGCCGGCCGGCTTGCGAGCTCAGGATGGATGACAAGGTGAGGGACCTTGGCGAGGCGACTGTACGTCTTGTAGTTGCTGAGGCCGGTCAACTGGACGAATCCTCGTCCGCGATAGCGAGCGCCCATTCCCTTGCCATGGTTTCCGAGATTTTTTCTAAAGTCGTAGAGCCCGAACGGCTCGGATGGTTCGACGGGTGCGGCGTGCAACTGTTCGTGAATTGCCAACGACGAGGCCGCGACCGAACTGGCAGCTTTGTGATGGTGTTTCCAGTGGACGCCAAGAGTGTTCCAGGGGCTTATTCCCTCATCTTCACAACTGCATCGCTGATTCTCTACGGCAATCGTCGCGAACGAATAGAGCTTGAGGCGAAGTGCGTCGTCAGCTGGGTCCGGCTGCGGGGCAGGCCGGAGCGCTACCGGAGTTGCCGATGACGAGACATGACTCGGCGGCGGAGCGCTGGCGATCTGGCTAGCAATCTGAGCATTCAGGGCATCATCGATGAGAGAAAAATAGCGTTTGATATTTTTATGAGCCCCTGAGGGAAGCATGGCCTGGACCACCGCGATTCCCCACTTCTTTTCGTTCATCCGCTATCCTCCTCCGACCAAGGCACAGTACGTTGAACCGTTCTCGCTGCAATGAGAACATGTTCGACTCGCATTCTTTTGCAACCTGTGCGGTGTTCGATATTGTAAGCTGTGCCTCTCGCGATGGCTGCAAAAATGGGATACTGAGAGGGATATGCCTACCGCTGAACCGATCAAAAGTCCGGGCCGCAACGTTCTCGGCCAACCGCTCGACGTCTGCGGCTGTGAGCCGATGACGGGGTTTTACCGCGATGGCTGCTGCAATACGGGTCCCGACGATGGCGGGGTGCATACGATCTGCTGCGTCGTCGACCAGGCCTTCCTTGAAATGTCGCGCGCGCTGGGCAACGACCTGATTACGCCGATGCCGCAGTATGGATTTGAAGGCCTGAAACCGGGGGATCGCTGGTGCGTCTGCGCAGCGCGCTGGCTGGCGGTTCAACAGGCTGGCGCAGCGTGCCCGATCATCCTCGAAGCGACCCATGAGAACACCCTCAAGATCGTGCCATTTGAACTCCTCATTCAATACGCCGTAATTCCCACCCAGCTTCACTGAACGACGGGTTTTTTTGATTTTCCGGGCAAAATCCCACTTTTTCCACGCGAATGACTTGAAAACGACAATTTTATAACCTACTCGTCACAAAACTCCTTGACAGCCTTCCCCCCAAAGCCTGAAGGTTGAAGTACTTCGATAATTCAGATTTTGGTTGCAAATGAACGTGTCTTGGCGGATATCACAGCCAACGTCACAACGTTACGGTATCCCTTTTCACACACACACCGCTGTTGTCATCGGTGTCTTCCAGGAGGCAATTCTTTATGAAATCGTCGATCGCCTGTAAGTTCCTATCCGCCTTTGTGGCGGCTCTTCTATTCCTCGCCTTGGCTGGTCTTCCGGTTGCCGCCCAGACCTCCGGCGCCGGCAACATCGTGGGAACCATTACCGACGCCAGCGGCGCGGCAGTGGCGAATGCCACGGTCATTGTGCTTAATGCCGACACCGGCGTCTCTCGAACTCTCACCACCAATAACGATGGCCTGTATACCGCGACGTTCCTTCAGCCTGGACATTATGAGGTTTCGGCATCAGCAAGCGGATTCGGCAAGATAGACCGCAAGAACCTCGTTCTGACCGTCGGACAAATCCTGAGCATCGACGCTACGCTGCCTCCTGCCTCCGTGACCACGGATGTGATCGTCACGAGCGAGACGCCGATTCTAGATACGGAAAAGACGGAAGTATCGCAGACGATCGATCAGAACCTGATCTCCAATCTTCCTGTGAACGGCCGCAACTGGAGCAACTTTGTGCTCGCCTCGCCGAATGTCGTGCCTGACGGCGGCTCCGGTCTCGTCAGCTTCCGCGGTATCTCGGGCCTGTACAACCAGAACTACGTCGATGGCGCGAACAACAACCAGATGCTGTTCTCTGAAGCTCGCGGACGTGCCTCGGGTGCCCCGTATGTGTACTCGCTCGACTCAATCAAAGAGTTTCAAGCTGAGACCTCGAACTACTCCGTGGAATTCGGCCAGGCTGCGGGTGGGCAGGTCAACGCGATTACGAAGTCCGGCACCAACGCCATTCACGGCGACCTCTTCTACTATCTGCGCTATCCCTCGCTGAACGCTCTCGACCCGCAGACTAAGTGGACCGCCAAGTTCAACACGTCGAATCCGCAGGCTGCAGCGTTCCTTCTGACTCAGCCGATTCACCAGCAGCAGCAGTTCGGCGGCTCTGTCGGCGGGCCGATCATCAAGGACCGGCTCTTCTACTTCTTCACCTATGACGGTTTTCGTCGCGTCGGTAAGGCGCTCTACTACAACAACAACGTTGTGACTCTTACGCCGACTGCGAGCAACGCCGCCGGGACGAACATCTCGCCCACGCAGTGCCCGACCACGATTACCTCGGCGCAGTGCAACTCGGCTATCAACTTCATCCTTACGAACGGTTTTGGCGCGCCTTCGCGCTTTTCCAAGCAGGATATCTTCTTCCCGCGGCTCGACTTCCACATCAATGCGAAGAACGACATGTTCGTCAACTACAACTGGGCGAACTTTGACTCTACTTACGGGTATAACGGCTCCAGCACGTTCTCCGGCAGTTCGCCCACGACGAACGGCCCGACCAGCTACCACGAGCGCTTTCTCATAGCGGGTCTTACTACGCAGGTTTCGAACCATTCCATCAACCAGGTTCACTTCCAGTACGGACGCGACCTTGAGACCGCGGGCGCCAACGCCGCCGCACCGAGCGTGGGCATCGGCACCTTCACTTACGGCATGCCCAATGCCTTGCCCCGGACGGCCGAGCCAGACGAGCATCGCACACAGATTACCGATGTCTTCTCAATTGTTCACGGCCACCAGACCTTCAAGTTTGGCGGAGACTTCAACCTCGTCCATGAGGTCATGATCAATCTCTTCCAGGGCGGCGGCATCTACGGCTACTCTGGCACTAACAACGCTGTCAACTTCGCGAACTGGGCGGCTGACAGCTTCCGTGGACAGCCAGGCGACACTGACCCGTACGCCGGCTACCACTTCACCAGCTTCGTTCAGACCATCGATATACTCAATCCTGCAGCGAAGGCCGGACTCGATGACTTCTGGATGAAGATGTTCGATGGCTTTGCTGAAGATTCCTGGAAGCTGCGTCCGAACCTCACGATTACCGCTGGACTTCGTTATGACATCCAGATAACGCCGCCTCCGATCAAGACCAACCCCAACTTCCCACCGATTTCGCCTATCTACAGCAGCACGATCAAGAACACCAACCGGGTTCAGCCGCGTGTGGCCCTTGCATGGTCTCCCTTCACCGGCACGGTCGTGCGCGCCGGCTATGGCCTCTTCTCGGGTCTCAACCAGGGTTCGACTTACTACGCGATGCGCGTCGAAAACGGCGTCATCCAGGTCAACTACAACTTCACCGGCTGCGGTTCCGGTTGCACTGCTGCCAACTCCGGAGCGGTCGGCCTCCAATTTCCGAACGTTCCCTTCACTCCTCCGGGACCGTCACTCTCTACGGCGGTTGTTCCCGCCGGAGCGACCCAGCCAGCTATCTCGGGTTCTGGTGCACTCGGTGCCCAGAGCTTCCACGGTCTCGATCCCAACTTCGTTCCGCCGTATGCGCATGAGGTTGAGTTGGGAGTGGAACAGGCGCTCCCCGGCAGGATGTCCGTCTCTGTCGGTTATGTCGGAACACGAGGCATGCGCCTGCCGGTC
The DNA here is from genome assembly GCA_963815485.1 of uncultured Acidobacteriaceae bacterium. GTDB lineage: Bacteria > Acidobacteriota > Terriglobia > Terriglobales > Acidobacteriaceae > Edaphobacter. Next base: position 573,594 of record CAWFGQ010000002.1, read on the forward strand.
TTCGTTGACGCCAACCTTCGCGGCCGTGCACCCAGCGGCAGCCGCACCTACAACGTGGTGGATGCGAACAACAAACTCGTCCAACAGCTTTCCGTTCCCGTCTACCTGGTATCCGATCGAATCGTGCCCTCGCTGCAGTCTTACAACACTGGCTTCTCTGTTGCGAATACCTGGTACAACTCCATGGCGGTTAGTGTTCGACGCCCGTTCAACAACGGTCTCGAGGTACTGGGCAACTACACCTGGTCGCATGCAACCGACACCGGCCAGGTTCAGGGAACCAACGGAACCTTCTACGGCGGCGATACACCGCTCGATCCCAACAAACCCAGCCGCGATAACGGAAACTCTGACATCGACATCCGCAGTCGCTTCGTCATGAGTTTTGTCTATCAGCCGAAGATCATGGAGAACAATGTTTGGGTGAAGCATATTGTTGATGACTTCCTCTTCTCTGGCGGCTTTACCGCTTCGGGTGGACAGCCCATCTTCCTGAGCATGTCTGGAACCGTCTACTCGGGCGGCACTGGCAGCTACGGATCGGGAGGCAACATCTACGGCGGAGCCATCAGCTCCGGATCCGGCATTGCGACCACAGGCCGTCCGCCCCAGATCGGCCGCAACAGCATCTACGCGCCTGGCTACAACAACTTCGACTTCCGCATCTCGCGTGATGTTCCCATCCATGAGAGCATCAAGCTCCAGTTCACCGGAGAGGCCTTTAACCTTCTCAACCGCAGGATTATCACCGGCGTGAACGGTGGTTATTCGCAGTACAGTTCACTGGGCAGCGGAACCTGCACGGTTGCGACCCAGACACCCGGAAGCGCAGCCTCGCCGTTGCAGGGTTGCATTGCTCCCAACACGGCAACCGGAGCAAGCGCGTTCGGCGCTCCTTCAACCACCAGCAATACGCTGTACGGGGCACGGCAGCTTCAGGTCTCGGCCAGGTTGATCTTCTAAGCCATCTCCAACCCAAAGCAAACGGCCCCATCTCCGGGGCCGTTTGCTTTTGTCAGAAGGCTCCTCTGCTAGACAAATTTGACAGAGAGAAGAGAATGTTTGATCCACTCCGTTCTAGAGTGGATCGCGACAAGCGCCATAATGAATTACCGCTCCGAGGTCCGAAACCCACTCCTACCCCTATAATTGCCGCTAACCTCGAAGGGTACGACTGCCCTTCCAACGGTGGTTCCATACGATGCATATCGTCTATTGGGCTCACAGCTATCGCGAAGAGGATGCCGCGATCAACCGGCACTTCGGCATCCTGATCGAACATGCCGAGCGGATGATCGTCAATTTTGATCCTCCTTCCAAGACAGTCAACGAGTCGAAGCTCCAGCAGAATCTCTCCAGCTGCGATGGGATGGTCGCAGTTCTGACCTGGCGCGCCAAGGGCCCGTCCCAGTACATCCTGTTTGAAATTGCGCTTGCCTTGCGATCGCGTAAACCCGTTGTCGTTTTTGTTGATGAACGGCTGCCAAACGATATTCTGCCGCCTCGCATTATGCAGCAGCGATTCTCACACCGTACCTATTTTCGGCAGGTTCGTGAGCACGTTCAAACACTGCGTCTTCTGAAGTCTTATATGGGCGATCCTCCTCCAGCGCGTTATCAGCCCAGCATTAACCAACAGGTATGCGGGGGACTGGGGCTTTCGGCTCTCACCTCGAAACAACACGACGACTTAGCCCTTCTTGTCGAATCAAGGGGATATCATTTCGTGGCGATGGAGGACGTTGGGGTCAACAATCCCCTTGCCTTTGAACAGTTTGAATATCTGGCGGTCTTGAAAGTGGTGCTGCGTTGCGCGGATATGCGGGAAGCAAATACTCTCTATTGGGTTGGTGCTATTGGAGCAGCTTCCCTTCCCGCAATCAGCTTCACGACGGACGCGGCTTACCGGTTCAACACATCGTTTCCGCTTGAGTTTCAACCACGTCAACTGAATACCCCGGGATCTCTTTCACTGGAAGAAGGCCTGAATACAGAGTTCGATCTCTTTGAACAAAACTTTCTCAACGCTGAGGGGCAAGAGACCATAGAACGATATGTGAAGATGCAAGTCCAGGCCGGAGCGCTAGCCGGCAACTACGAGGCAAGCACACGAAACCTATTCATAGGAGCCATTATGGGAGATCAATACAACGTCCAGGGTCAGACTGGTGCGGTTGGGCCCAATGCGCATGTGCACGACGTTTCCTTTACCCAGGCCTGGAATCAGATCGAGAGCAAAGTTGACCTTGCAAAGCTTGCAGGCGATTTGGCGGCCTTGAAAGCTGCGATGGAAGGCAGCGCAAGCGAACCAGGCGAGAAGTTTGCCGTGGGCGCAGTCGCCGCAGCCGAGCAGAGCGCCCTCCAGCGCGATGGTCCCAAGGTTATGGAGTACCTCAAGACTGCCGGCAAGTGGGCGCTGAAAGTCGCGGAGAAGATCGGCGCGTCGCTGGCTACGGAAGCGCTCAAGTCTGCTCTTGGACTCTAGGTTCGCTTGAGGGATTTATCGCAAGGCAGATTCCCATGAGGGAGGGAACAGTATGCTTCGCGCGCTTTGTCTCACGACGACTTCTGTCTTCTTGAGCCTCGCTTTTGCCTCAGCACAAGTACAAACTGTGGGCGATGTGTCTTTCGCCGTCCCCGATGGCTGGCAATACCAGAAAGGGATTGGCTACGGTGCAATGACCCTGAAGACCGACAATCGTTTCTGGCTGGCGGCCGTTTACAGTGCAATGCCGTCCAGTGGGGACCCCAATGCCGATTTCAAAATTGCCTGGAGACGCGTGGTCTTTTCTTTGCCTGACTATCACACAATGCCTGGATATGATCCGTACAATACCAGCAAGACGATCGGTTATTCAGGAAAATACTACGACGCCGCCAGCGCCACCAATACGTCGTACACCCGCTTGTATGTGCTTGAGACCGGCAAAGTCTTCGTACCTGTTTCGTTCACCAGCACCAATCGCAATGTACTTGACAGCATGAGCCACAATGAGCGTGCCATCGTCGGCAGTGTGCGCGTGGCGCCGCGTAAAGCCTCACCCATCAAGTTTTCCATCACAGTCTCCGATCTCGCGGGATATTGGACCGGCGGCATTGTCACCAACACCGATTACTACAACAGCTCTGGCCAACACCAGGGCAACTCCCTCACGGCCGTCAACTACGGATACACGATTGCCCTCAATGGCAGCTTTACCTACAAATTCGGAGGACTCATGAATAACCGGCCTACCAGCGACGATGACTCCGGCGTTGTCGAATTGGAGGGCGGCTTCGTTACTTTCAAAGGCCATCGGCATGTTCATCGCTACCGCTTTGTGAATCTTCAGGAGGCGCTCGACGGTTCCACCATCCTCGCCCTCTGGCCGCCCCTCGACCTCTCCCAGATTGATTCGAATCGCGACACCGAATACTTCACCCGCCCTGCAAAGAAATAGTCAGTTCCCATTCTGCCGATATCGATCTCGCTCCAGAACTGGCGAACAAGGCGCATTCTCTAAACGAAATGCAGAATTGTGACGAACTGAGGCAAATTGCCTGAAGATAGTACTTTCGAAGACGAGATGCAAGGAAAGCGGGCAGCAGCCTTTACACCTTAAGTCCGTCCCACGACCAGTGTGGGATTCTGAGGTGGTTCGGCACGTCATCGGCGGACTGGTGGTAGCGAGTCATCGTTGTCGTGGTCGCCCAGGCGAAATAGTCGTGCAGCACTTGCGGCAACGCACCGTCGTTGGCTAGTCCGACATCGGCCAAAGCCTGGTCGAAGCAGGCGATCGCGCGGCGATCCATTTCATCATGCTCTCCGTTCCCGCTGTGCATTTTGACGACGGTGGTTTCGTCACCATAGGAGTCGGAATACGTGGTCGGGCCGCCGAGTGCCTCGGCCCAGTAAGCGGCGAGTCGCTCGACATGCTGGGGGTGGAAGCCGTGGCTGAACGCATGGGCGACCACGTCGTCGGCCATCACCCGACGGTGCCAGGCGTCAGCAAGACTGCGAAGACCGTCGATGCCACCCGCCGCCTCGAAGACAGTTTGCATGCATCCATGATGACGATCTTCCCTTTGCTATGCAAGTCTCGGGCTTGCATAGTGAGTAGACAAGGGCTATTCCCCTCCAGTGCCCAGAGAGTCCGGCGGTCTCAACCGGTCAGTGCAACACTGGCTTGGAGTTTACTGGCCGGAGTTTGAAAGCCCAAGGTTTTTCGCGGGCGTTGATTCAGGCGCGAGGCTACTTTGTCGAGATCGGCTTGGGAGTAGCCGGACAAGTCGGTTTTTCTGGGGAAGTACTGTCGTAGCAGGCCGTTGGTATTTTCGTTGGTGCCTCGCTGCCAGGGGCTCTGTGGATCGCAGAAGTAGACGTTCACGTTCGTAGCCACCGTGAAGCTCTTGTGTTTGGCCATCTCCAGCCCTCGGTCCCAGGTCAAGGAGCGTCTCAGGGACGCGGGGAGTTTACGAACCTGCCGGGTCAACGCGTCGACAACGGTCACTGTGTCCTTGCTGGGCACTTTGACCAGGATGGTGAAACGCGAATGTCGTTCCACCAGGGTTGCGATGTGACTGTTGCCGGTGCCGCTGAGCAGATCTCCCTCCCAATGACCAGGAATGGCACGATCTTCAATCTCTGCGGGCCTTTCGCTGATGGAGATGGCATCGACGATCTGACCTCGGGACTGTCCGCCAGTTCGAGCCTGCCGTGAGCGGCGGATAAGCCGCTTCGACCGCAGGTGCTGGATCAGCTCCTTTTTCAGCACTCCTCGAGCCTGGATGAATAAGCTGCGGTAAATCGTCTCGTGGGACACGCGCATGCTCTCGTTGCTGGGATACCGTCTCTTCAACCAACCGGAAATCTGCTCCGGTGACCAGTCCAGGATGAGTTTACTGGCAACGATCCTCCGCAGCTTCCTATGCCTGGCAAGCAGGCAGGCCTTGGGCCGCTGAGCCGACTTCCAGGCCCGATGATCGGCTTCGTTAGCTCGGTAGAGCGAACGCCCACCGTGACGTACCACCTCCCGGCTCACCGTCGAAGCCGCCCGTTGCAAGCCCCGGGCTATCTCTCGAATCGAACAACCGGAAGCTATCCCTCGTGAGATGTCTTCCCGCTCAGCCAGCGTGAGCGTTCGCTGCGAGCGGCGACGAACTGCCGGAGCGATCCCGCCGTGCTGCGACAACAGAAACTGAATCGAACCATGGTCCTTGCCAAAAGCACGACCAATCTCATGCAACGACTCTCCCGCCTTCCAACGGTCCCAGATCTCAGCCTTCTGCTCCGCAGAAAGACCGTACCGTCTTCCTTGTCTCATAAACACCACCTCATATCAGATGGTGTTGCAGCGACCGGTTGAGACCGCCCCGGATTTCGGTAAGTTCAGTGCTCAGTTGGCAGTAACAGTGAGTATGGAGTGACCGGCGCGATGCGCTGACCGTGGGTTAAGCTGTGAGTTCGCCTGGAACCACAGTTCAGAGCCACAAGCGGAAGGAGCCGGTCATGAAGGAGAAGTTACGATTTCTGGGCATGGATGTCCATGCCGAAACGATTGCTGCAGCGATAGCCGAACCGGATGGCGAGGTACGAAGTCTTGGAACGATTCCGAACCGGATGGAGTCGGTACGCAAGCTGTTGAAGAAGCTTGGCCCGGTAGAGAGGTTGCGGGTCTGCTATGAAGCTGGGCCGACTGGCTATGTACTGTACTGGCAGTTGGCTGAACTCGGTGTGCAGTGCGAGGTGATCGCCCCGTCACTGGTCCCGGTGAAGGCCGGCGACCGGGTGAAGACCGATCGGCGCGATGCTGAGAAGCTGGCGCGAAGCTACCGATCCGGCGATCTGACGGCGGTCTGGGTTCCGGACGAGGGCTCTGAGGCGTTACGCGATCTGGTGCGTGCGCGTGAGGCGGCGAAGCAGGATCAGTTGCGAGCTCGCCACCGGCTGGGCAAGTTTCTACTGCGCTCGGGTCACCGTCCCCCGTCTGGAGTTAGAGCCTGGACCCATCTCCATCTGATCTGGGTCTCGCAGATACGCTTTGCACAGGTGGCTCAAGAGTCCACGCGGCTGGACTATCTGCATGAAGTGGAGCATATGCGAGAGCGGGTTCTGCGACTTGAGCAGGCCATCGTCGAGGCGGTGAAGCTGGCATCGCCCGTATTGCAGGAAGTTATTACGGATCTGCAGGCATTGCGCGGCATCGCGCACATTTCGGCGGTGACGATCGCGGCTGAGTTAGGCCAGGTGTCTCGCTTTGCGGGTGCTCGAGAGCTGATGGGTTATTGCGGCGCTGTGCCAAGCGAGAACTCCAGTGGCAAGCGGACTCGACGAGGCAGCATTACGAAGACGGGAAACGCTCATCTGAGACGGATCGTCGTCGAAGCAGCATGGAGTTACCATCGTCCTCCTGCCATCTGGGCCGGGTTGCGAAAACGCCAGCAGAGCGCATCGGAAGAGGCTAAAGAGATTGCGTGGAAGGCACAACACCGACTGCATAAACGGTACGCGAGACTGGCGGCCACGGGCAAAGACAAGAGAAAGATCGTCACCGCGGTGGGCCGCGAACTCCTGGGTTTTATCTGGGCCATAGGTACTAAAGCGGAAGCCACTGTCAGGCAGCGAATAGCAGCTTGAGAAAAAGCAAAAACCTTTCTGAGAAGGAAAAAACAAAAGCGAATCAACCGATGAAAAACGTCGTCCAAATCGAGCACAGTGCCAGCAGCAGCCGGAGCAAGCACGAAGGAGAATCCTCGTTTGCCCTATGCGACAGGCTCAGCCGGACTCGCGATAACAGTCAGAGGCAGCTCCCGACGGATCAAGATTATGCGGTTTCGACCCGCGAATATCAGACTGATCAATCGTCGCTGAAAACTGCCCCGACTGCTGCTCGCTCTGTCCTCGAAAAACGACGAAACCTACGACAACAACAAACCCGTCGATTGCGCAGGTTGACACGGTCACTCCATATCAGGGGCAATGCACTCATCAAGGAATCCGCTTAGTCCTTACAAGCGCTCTTCTCATCAGCAACGACCGAGAATACCTCTTCAATTTACGATACGAACATGCAGAAAATTGTGGTTGGCGGCAGACAGAAGATCAACCTGGAGACGTGGGAGCGTCGCGCGAGCTTTCACTTCTTCAAGAGTTTTACCGAACCCTATCACGGCGTCTGCCTGCGCGTTGACTGCACGGCGACCTACCATTACGCCAAGCAGCATTGCCTCTCAGTCTTTTTGTCACTGCTGCATCGCTCACTAGTCGCTGCGCACCAAGTTGAGAACTTCCGGACACGCATTGTCGACGGCACCATCTGGCGCTACGAACAGATCAATGCCGGCAGCGCTGTCGGACGCGCGAACGGCACCATTGGCCTAGGGCATTATCAGTTCCGGCCACGAATCGACGAGTTCGTTCGCGAGGCATCCATCGAACTTGATCGGGTGCGGCAGAAAGATGACATCGAGCACTATCCGGAGGCCAACCTGATCCGTTACTCAGTTCTTCCCTGGTTCGACTTCACATCTATTTCGCATGCGCGCGACTTCTCCCGTGAAGATTCGGCGCCCCGCATCACCTTCGGGAAAATTACTGAGGCGGTCGGACGCTACACCATGCCGCTATCGATCCACGTTCACCACGCTCTGGTCGACGGCCTGCATGTGGCACAGTTCGTTGAGAAGTTTCAACGTTCCCTGGATGCTCCAGGCTCCGAGTCTATGTAGCGATGTGTCGGTCCGCCAACGTCCCCCAAGGGCAAATGCTTCGATAACAACGAGGTTCCGGCAAAAACGGGATTGCGCCAACTTCGCTTGCGACGATGAGTCAGTTGTCCTTTTTGAGGTGGATGCGGCGATACACGGTGTTGTCCGCCAAGGTGAGGCTGCCCTCGATCCTGCTGCCATCGACGACAAGCCGAAATGTTGCACCGGAGTTTTCGCATTTCAAAATGTGCTTTTCCGCGTCGTAGTTCCAGTCCAGAGCGCCCATAGAAATCTCTTTACCATTCACGAGTTTGCTGCCGACGCCAGAAAACCAGCCAGGCTTCCCGGCAACTTCGGAAAACCGGTACACATTTATCTCGTCCCGACACGGACTGTTTTTCAGGACACATTCCGAATTGCCCCGCCAGGTACCCGTGATTTGCGATTGAGAGTCATGAATCGCGGCCTTGCTACCTGGGGCCTGCGCGAAACTGAATGAGTACACCAAGTAAATCAGCGAAACAGCCAGCACGAATCGTCCAATAGTCACTATGGGCATAAAGCATCTCCTCCGCATCAAGACTATTTGCAGGTGACAGTTTAGTCCGAAATCATCCCATCGCCTTGCCGCCGGTCGAGTGCTGTTTTGTGACAAGTCCCAGCCAGGAGGAGAACTCCCGGCCCTTATGAAGGGCCGCTACGTTGCCGATTGCGGCAACGATCACGGTTGCAAGCAAGGGATCTATGCCGGGGATCTGCCTGAGTCGTTGCAGGCTGGATGGGACGATGAGAGCTATCCCGCACTGAGGGACTACTCTCATGAAAACCAAATCCGAAAGTTTGTTTAAAGACGCCGCCTACCCGCACATCAAGAGCAGTTCGCGCACGCTGGGCGATTATGAGGTCTTCTCCATGGTGGCAAGACGTTTGTCGTTACCAACCCTCGCTCTACTGGTCTGGCAGTCAGGGGAGCGCGAAAAAGTTCGAAAATCGTCTACCAGGGCGACCATTTCTTCTCAATCACTTAGAACCACCCTCCCAGCTTCATGGGTCCAAGCGCGGGCTGCTTCAGGACCGAAGTAGGCTACCTCGAACTATCACGTTCTCAGATACCCAAGCCTATGCTCACGTTCGAAGACTCTGGGGATGAGTGACCGCGATTCGTATGAACAAACTTACGGCGTCTAAAGAAGTCGTGTACCACTTTGGCAATGAGGCTCCATATGAATACTTCATCAACGCGATAGCCCGCACCCCCAACACAATCCAGTCGGCGCCGATGTGGGTGGCCGTTCTCAATATTTCCATTTCCTCGATGACCTTCCCGTACACGGTGATAGATTGGACTGGTCGGGCAAGCTCCGCCCGGCACCAGTCGAGAGAGAGAGCGTTCCGGGCCCGGGTAGGCGAGCGCTCTGAACCCTTGCTTCCGAATTAGGGGTCATGACATGCAGCAGCGTGAGTTCGGCGCCGTGACCTTGGGCGGGGTCCACGGCAAAGTGGACCGCATCTCGCCCAGGTTCGCGGTGATGGATATTACGGCAGAGTGTTAGCGGCATCACAATGGCAAGATATTGCAAGCCTTTCTCGAAGTCCCACGTCAGTCTAGAAGGCAGCCTGTGTGTCGCTCATCACAGTCTGAAGGCCCGCCTTGGCCACACACTGTACTCAGATCGCAGAGGACCTCGGCTTTAGACGGTTAGATCTACGTCGCGCCGGGAGGGAGTGTTATGAACAATCCAGAGGCAGTAATACTCGATGCCAACGAAGCGGTCGCGTCGGTTGCCTATCGGCTGTCGGAGGTTATCGCGATCTATCCCATCACTCCGTCGTCGCCAATGGGTGAATGGTCGGATCAGTGGAGACAAGAGGGAAAACCAAACATCTGGGGGTCGACTCCGACCGTGGCTGAAATGCAAAGCGAGGGCGGCGCCGCCGGCGCCATGCATGGCGCTTTGCAGGCAGGCGCCCTCAGCACCACGTTTACCGCCTCGCAAGGCCTCTTGCTGATGATTCCGAATATGTACAAGATCGCCGGCGAGTTGACCGCCTCCGTCATGCACGTCACCGCGCGATCCATCGCGACCCACGCGCTCTCGATCTTTGGCGACCACTCCGATGTGATGGGCTGCCGCAGCACCGGCTACGCGATGTTATGCTCAAGCTCCGTGCAGGAGGCCGCAGATCTTGCGCTGGTCGCCCACATTGCGACGTTGGAATCCCGCATACCGTTCCTACATTTCTTCGATGGCTTTCGCACTTCGCACGAAGTAAACAAGATCATCCCGATAAGCGACGAGGATATTCGCTCCCTACTGGACGAAAAGCATGTGATTGCTCACCGGGAGCGGGCCTTGAGTCCCGACCGTCCAATCCTGCGCGGAACGGCGCAAAATCCCGACGTCTTTTTCCAGGCCCGGGAAGCCTGCAATCCCTTCTATCTGGCCGCGCCGACGATCGTGCAGGACGTCATGGACCGCTTCGCCAAACAGACCGGCCGCAAGTACAAGCTCTTCGACTACGTTGGCGCATCGGATGCAGAACGAGTCATTATCTTGATGGGTTCGAGCGCGGGAGCGGCGGAGGAGGCGATCTGCCATCTCGCCCTGCAAGGCGAGAAAATCGGCGTACTTAAAGTCCGCCTATTCAGGCCGTTTGACGCCTCGGTTTTCCTTGCCGCTCTGCCCAGGACGGTGCGATCGATCAGCGTTCTCGATCGTACCAAGGAGCCGGGTTCACTCGGTGAACCGCTCTATCAAGATGTGATCACGGCCGTTGCTGAAGCCTTGGCCGAGGGCAATTCGCAATTCGCAGAACAGCCCAGAATCGTCGGCGGCCGGTACGGATTGTCTTCCAAAGAGTTTACGCCCGCGATGGTCAAGAGCATCTTCGACGAGCTGAAGAAACCTTATCCGAAGAACCACTTCACCATAGGCATCCAGGACGACGTCACCCACACCAGTTTGCCCTACGACTCCGAATTTTCGACCGAGAATCCGCGTACTATTCGCGCGCTCTTCTATGGACTTGGCTCCGATGGCACCGTGGGCGCCAACAAGAACTCCATCAAGATCATCGGTTCGCAGACCAATAACTACGCTCAGGGTTATTTTGTTTACGACTCCAAAAAGTCCGGCTCAATTACCACCTCGCACCTCCGGTTCGGCCCCGAACCGATTATGTCCACCTATCTCATCACCAAAGCAAACTTCGTCGCCTGCCACCAGTTCTCCTTCCTCGAACGGATGGACGTGCTGGCTGCCGCGGCCCCCGGCGCCGTCTTCCTTCTGAATGTCCCCTTCAACCCCGACGAGATCTGGGCCCACCTGCCAAGGAAGGCGCAGGCGACGATCCTTGAGAGGAAGTTGCAGTTCTACGTTATCGACGGATACGCCGTCGCCCGCGCGGCCGGTATGGGCAGCCGTATCAACACCATCATGCAGACCTGCTTCTTCGCCATCAGCGGCGTGTTGCCCCGCGAAGAAGCCATCGAGCAGATCAAGAAGGCAATCAAGAAGACTTATGGCAAGCGCGGCGATGCGGTGGTGCAACAAAACTTTGCCGCCGTTGACGCGGCGCTTGCCCATCTGCACAAGGTCGACCTGCCGTCCGAGGTTTCCGCCACCTTCGACATTCTGCCCGCGATTCCGGGCGCCGCTCCGGCATTCGTTCGCGACGTGCTTGGTTCTATTGCCGCCGGCTTCGGCGACAATCTGCCGGTGAGCGCGCTGCCCGCCGGCGGTACCTTCCCCACAGCGACCGCGCAGTGGGAGAAGCGTAACATCGCGCTGCAGATTCCGGTCTGGGACAAGGACCTGTGCATCCAGTGCGGCAAGTGTGTGATGGTCTGTCCGCATGCCGTAATTCGCGCCAAGGTCTTCGAGCCGTCGCTGGCGCTGAACGCACCACCAACATTCAAAACGACCAAGCCAAAGTGGCGGGGCATGGAGCAGGATCTGTATAGCCTGCAAGTCGCTCCTGAAGATTGCACCGGCTGCCGTTTGTGTGTCGAGATTTGCCCGGTCAAGAGCAAGAGCGAAGCCAAGCACAAGGCCATCAATATGGAGTTGCAGGCGCCGCTCCGCGCTGCCGAGAAGCTGAACTGGGAGTTCTTCGAATCGCTGCCAGATGTCGATCGCAGTCAGCTGAGCCATGGCCAGGTGAAAGACGTTCAGCTGCTCGAACCGCTCTTCGAGTTTTCGGGCGCCTGCGCCGGCTGCGGGGAAACACCCTATATCAAGCTGCTCACCCAGCTCTTCGGCGATCGCCTCTACATCGCCAATGCCACGGGTTGCTCGTCGATCTATGGCGGCAATTTGCCCACTACACCTTATACCGTCAATAAGCAGGGCCGAGGCCCTACTTGGTCGAACTCGCTCTTTGAGGACAACGCCGAGTTTGGCCTGGGCATGCGCCTGGCCGTCGATCAACAGAAGTTATTTGCAGAGGAAATGGTTCGCCGGCTGATGCCGTTCGTTGGCGAGGAGTTGGGCAGCGCCATTCTGGGTGCCGACCAATCCAACGAGGCCGGGATCGAGACGCAGCGTTCGCGCGTCTCGCAGCTCAAGGCGCTTTTGCGTGTCCTCAACGGAGGAATCAACCACAGCGACGCCCATCATCTACTGGCGGTCGCAGACACGCTCGTGCGGAAGAGCGTGTGGATCGTAGGCGGCGACGGCTGGGCGTATGACATTGGCTTCGGCGGGCTGGACCACGTGCTCGCCTCCGGCCAGGACATCAATGTGCTGGTACTAGACACCGAGGTCTACTCCAACACCGGCGGCCAGATGTCGAAGTCGACGCCGCGCGGCGCGGTCGCGAAATTTGCCGCCGCCGGCAAGCAAAACAGCAAGAAAGACCTCGCGATGGAAGCGGTCAGCTACGGTTCGGTCTATGTGGCCCGGGTAGCTTTAGGCGGCAGCGACACGCACACCATCAAAGCATTTCAAGAGGCTGAGGCGCACCATGGACCGTCCATCATTATCGCCTACAGCCACTGCATCGCTCATGGATACGACCTGGTACACGGTCTCGATCAGCAAAAGGCGGCGGTACAGTCCGGCTACTGGCCGCTGATGCGCTATAACCCGGCGTTGCGCGACGAGGGCAAGAACCCGTTCCAACTCGACTCCAAGGCGCCCAGCATCTCGCTGAAGGACTATGCCTACCAGGAAGCCCGCTACACAATGCTCGCCCGCAGCCAGCCTGCTGCCGCCAAGGAGCTGCTGCGCGAAGCCCAGGATGATGTCGAGCGCCAGTGGAGGGTCTACTCCGCGCGCGCTGCGATGCCCGGCCGCGGGGAAACGCCGCATATCGCTCCGCCTGAAAAGGAAGAGGTGGTTGCAATCAATGCAAAGGGAACGGAGAACTGACCATGAGCGCACTTGACCTCACCACCGAATATCTCGGACTCACTCTCAAGAACCCGCTGGTGGTTTCTTCCAACCCTCTCTCTGAGTCGGTCCTCAACATTCGCCACATGGAAGATTGTGGCGCCTCCGCTGTCATCCTCGCGTCGCTCTTTGAGGAGCAGCTCACCCTCGAGAGCCACGCGCTCGACCGCGACATGTCGCGCGGCACAGAGTCGTATTCCGAGTCGCTCAGCTATCTGCCAGAGTTTGATGACTATCAGGCCGGACGGGAGAGGTATCTGGAGCATCTCATTCAGGTGAAGCGCGCCGTAGGTATCCCGGTGCTGGCCAGCATCAACGGGGCGACGCCCGGCGGGTGGATCCAATTTGCTCGCGACGTCGAGGCGGCCGGTGCCGATGCGCTTGAGCTGAACACCTATTCGCTCGCCACCGACCCGCATGTTCCCGGCAGCGTACTCGAGGAGCAGCTAGTAGAGTTGGTTCGCGAGGTCCGTCAAAGTATCCGGATCCCACTCGCGGTCAAGCTGTCGCCGCAGTTCACCAGCGTCCCCCATCTCGCCTTTCAACTCTCGCAGGCCGGGGCGAATGGCTTGGTGCTCTTCAATCGCTTCTATCAGCCCGACTTCGATATTGAGAGCCTGACCGTCGCCCCGCGCATCTCCCTGAGCCGCTCCGACGAGTTGCTGCTGCGGCTGCACTGGGTCGCCATTCTCTATGGCAACGTGCGCGCAGACCTTGCGATTACTGGCGGAGTCCACTACGCCAATGATGTGTTGAAGGGCATCATGGCCGGCGCTTCGGTGACAATGCTGACCTCGGCGCTATTACTGCACGGGATCGAGCACCTGAATACGATCCACGCCGACCTGATTCGCTGGATGGCCGAACACGAATACGAATCCATCCGGCAGATGCGTGGAGCGCTCAGCCGGATTGCGGTCCCCGACCCATCGCCTTTTGAGCGAGGAAATTACATCAAGACGCTCAGTTCGTACACGCTGAGGAGGCCGGCGTTTCGATAAGCAAGATCTCCCAGCCTGACTCCCGAAGCGAAGCGGCGGCATCAGTCGAGCGACGCCTGGCCGCTCTGCGCACGAGATTGGCAGGCTTACCTCGATAAACTCGACGGAAACATCACGCCCAACTTTTGGACACGGATGCAGCAAGACTGGCAACAGGAAGAGATGCGGCTGGAGCAGTCCCTCAGGACGCTGTCGGCCCCTAGACCCCCGACGACTGCTAGATGCTGAGCGGGTTCTAGAACTCGCGAACAAGGTGCATTCTCCAAACCAAATACGGAATTGTGACGAACGGGGGCAAATTGCTGAAGATAGTTCTTTCGAACTGCTCTGCGGACGGCATAGACTATGGGCCATCGATAGAAAGCCGTTCGACATTGTCTTCAACAGAGCAAAACTGAGGAATGGTGCGCCCGAGAAGATTCGAACTTCTGACCTACAGCTTCGGAGGCTGCCGCTCTATCCAGCTGAGCTACGGGCGCATGCTTTAAGCCTAGCATGATCCCTGCGAGTTGACAGCCTGCGGTGCTCCCATTGAGCATCGTGACGGAAGCAGATTTTGGGCTCGCTCGTCGTCTATTTCAATCGAACACTCAACCGAATTCGCCTTAGAAAGAGAGACTCCCACATGTTCCTCCGCTCCCTGGCAACCACCGCCGTCTGTTGTACCCTACTCGCTACCACCAGCTTCGCTCAGCAGCCTCCGGCAAGTCCGCCGGCGACCGCCAATGTCACTCTCAGCGGCAAGGCCGTCACGATCAATTACAACTCTCCGCGCCTAAAGGGCCGCACGATCGGTTCCGAGATCGTTCCTTATGGCGAGGTCTGGCGCACCGGAGCCAACCCGGCAACAACCCTCATTACCGCTACGAATCTCAAGATCGGCGCGCTCGACGTTCCTGCTGGCACGTACACCCTTTTCACGTTGCCCAGCGCGAATCAGTGGCTCTTCATCGTCAGCAAGAAGACGGGTGAGTGGGGCATTCCTTATCCTGAGGGAAACGACCTCGGTCGCACGCCGATGACGAGCAAGCCGGTTGCCGCTTCGCAGGAAAATATGTCCATCAGCTTTGAGAACACGAGCGGCGCCAGCACTGAGCTTCATGTGAAATGGGGCAAGGTCGATCAGTACGTCACGATCAAGGCGCAGTAGCTACTCCGCGGCTTCTTTTTCGAGCCGCAACTTTTCCATCACCGAAGCTACGAGTTCCTTCGCTCCGTTGATGTTCGCCAACACAGCCTGCAGATCGAGCGCCGGGACCTTCGGGTTCCGCGCGCTTGTGCAGTAGACGCCATGCTGGCCGACCATGACCAGCGCATCGGTTAATACGTCGAGAGTGACGGCGAGCCGACCGCGCGCTTCGCCCATCATGAACTCATACTTCTCGAGTTCGTCCTGCCTATCGTAAAAGACTGACACTGCCTACCACTCCTTCGCGGCTGTATCGACCGCAAGCGGCGTGGCTGCGGGTGGAGCCTTCCAGCGCAGTACGGGCTTACGGGCCGCGGTTGTTTCATCCAGCCGCTGCACGCGGGTTGTATGCGGAGCGGACTTCACCAGCTCCGGGTTTTCCTCTGCCTCTCGCGCAATCTGTTTCAAGGCGTCGATCAGGAGATCCAACTCTTCGCGGCTCTCGCTCTCGGTTGGCTCGATCATCATTGCGCCCTGGACGACGAGCGGGAATGAGACAGTATAAGCGTGGAAGCCGTAGTCGATCAGGCGCTTTCCCATGTCGCCGGTCTTCACGCCGTTCTTCGCCTGCAGTTTGTCGGAGAAGACGACCTCGTGGAGAGATTGGGTTTTGTATGGCAGCTCGAACGTATCCTGAAGTTTCGCGCGGATGTAGTTTGCGTTCAGCACGGCGTCTTCGGTTGTCTGGCGCAGTCCGTCGGGGCCGTTCGCGAGAATGTAAGCGAGTGCGCGGACGAACATTCCGAAGTTGCCGTAGAACATGCGTACACGGCCGACGCTCTGCGGACGGTCGTAGTTGAATGAGAGCTTGCCGCCGCGCTCCACGAGCACGGGAGTGGGCAGGAATGGCTCCAGGATTCTCTTGCAGGCCACCGGACCTGAGCCTGGGCCACCGCCTCCGTGCGGAGTTGAGAATGTCTTGTGGAGATTCAGGTGCATCACGTCGACGCCGAAATCGCCGGGGCGGGTCTTGCCTACGAGCGCGTTCATGTTTGCGCCGTCCATGTAAAGCAGTGCGCCCTTGGCATGCAGGATGTCGGCGATCTTGTGGATCTCGCTTTCGAAGACGCCGATCGTTGAAGGGTTCGTCAGCATGAGGGCGGCGGTGTCTCCGTCGACCAGCTTTTCGAGCTCCGCGAGATCGACCATGCCTTCTGCGTTCGACTTGAGGTTCTGGACTTCATAGCCGACGACGGCTGCGGTCGCAGGATTCGTTCCGTGAGCCGAGTCGGGAATGAGAATTTTCTTTCGGGCGTTGCCGAGGCTCTCGTGATAGGCGCGCGCCAGCAGGATGCCGGTGAATTCGCCATGCGCGCCGGCTGCGGGCTGCAGTGTGATGGCATCCATGCCGCAGATGTCGATGAGACAGTCGCTGAGCATCTTCATGATCTCGAGGACGCCTTGCGACAACGACTCCGGTTGGTAAGGATGTGCCTCGGCGATGCCTTCGAGGCGGGCTACCAGCTCGTTGACGCGACCGTTGTACTTCATGGTGCAGCTTCCCAGCGGGAACATGCCAAGATCGATCGCGTAGTTCCATGTTGAAAGCCGCGTGAAATGGCGGACGATTTCGATCTCGGAGAGTTCCGGCATCACGCCAAGGTCCGTACGCACTGCATCACCTAACAGAGAAGCGGCGTCGACTGAAGGAACATCCAGTTCACTTAGCCGGTATGCTTTCTTTCCGGGTGATGACTTCTCAAAGATCAGGTCTTCGTTCTGATTAACGTGCGTCGTTGCCTTCTTCGGTGTTCCAACGAACTTCTTATCTGTCATCTTTTAAAACTCCTGCGCATCGCTTGCATCGCCCGTCTCCGAATAACTGCCAGCCTCCGGGGCGTCTAAATCTTCTTCGCGCAGCGACAGTCCGAAGACTGTGCCGCTTTCAAATTCAATCGTCAGCGCATCGCCCTCTTCAAGCGACGCCTGAAAAACCTTCTCTCCTATCTGTGAGCACAGCGCGTTGCGGTACTCCGGCTCGCCGTACGCTACGGAAAAATCGGTAAGCAGAACATGCGGCCAGGTGTAGAGCGTGAAGAGCGGAGCGTCGAATCGCAGTTGCAAAAAATCCTCGACGAACTCGACTGCTTTCAACTCCTCGCCGATGACTGCGGAAACATCCATCGCTACGCCTTGCCTGCAATCGCTGCAGCGGCTGCATCGATCTGCGCTTTTGTATTCAGTTCGGTCGTGCACCACAAGCTCGCGCCTGCGCCCAGTTCTGGGAACCACTTTGCGAGTGGCAATCCGCCGATGATCTTCTTCTCGAGCAACGCAGCATTCACCTTTTCGGCATCCTTGCCCAAATCCAGAACAAATTCGTTGAAGCGAGGGGCGCCGTTGAACAAGATTTTTCCGCTCTTGCCAAGGGTCTGCGTCGCATAGTGAGCCTTCGCAAGATTCTGCTCTCCAAGTTCTTTCAGACCTTTGCCGTACACCGTGAGAAAGACCGTGACCATCAGGGCGACGAGAGACTGGTTGGTGCAGATGTTCGACGTGGCCTTTTCGCGGCGGATATGCTGCTCGCGCGTAGACAGCGTTAGTACAAATCCGCGTCTGCCGCTCAGGTCCTTCGTTTCGCCCGCAAGGCGTCCGGGCATCTGCCGCAGAAATTTTTCCTTGCTTGCGATGACGCCACAGTATGGCCCGCCATAGCCCACTGGCACGCCGAATGCCTGTGCCTCCATTGCCACGATGTCAGCCTCTTTCGGCGGCTTTACGATTCCCAGCGACACCGCCTCGGCGATCGCGACAATCAGCAGGGCGCCTTTTTTGTGCGCGATATCAGCAATCGCAGCGACATCTTCAATAGTGCCGAAGAAGTTCGGCGACTGAATCAACACACAAGCCGTATCATCTGTAATCGTTGCATCCAGCGTCACCAGATTCAGTCGGCCATTCGCGGTGTAATCCAACAGCGTCACCGGAATCTCCTGGTGCAGCGCATACGTTGTCAACACCTCGCGATACTCCGGATGCACCGTCTTCGCCACCACTGCACCGTTGCGGCCCGTCACGCGCACGGCCATCATCACGGCCTCGGCTACGCCGGTCGAACCGTCATACATCGACGCGTTCGCAATCTCCATGCCGGTCAGTTCGCAGATCATCGTCTGGAACTCGAACAGCGCCTGCAGCGTTCCCTGCGCGATCTCCGGCTGGTACGGCGTATAGCTCGTCAGAAACTCGCCGCGCGACACAACGGTGTCGATCATCACCGGGCGATAGTGCCGATAGGCGCCTGCGCCGAGAAAGCTCGCATAACCTGTGGCATTTTTTTCGGCAAATGCCTTGAAGTGCTCAATTACTTCCTGTTCGCCATGCTGCCGCGGAACATCGAGGTCGCGCGTCAGCCGGTACTCGGCAGGAATCGTGGAGAACAAATCATCGATCGATGCCACGCCAATCTCGGCGAGCATCTCCTTGCGGTCCGCAGGGGACTTCGGCAAATAACGCATCTCTTTAGTGTCCGGTCTCTTCGCTGATAAATTTTTCGTAGTCCGCTGCCGACAGCAACGAATCAACCTGTTTGGGGTCGCTCAATTCAACCTTCAGCATCCAGGTCGTGTTCGCGTCCGAATTAATCTTCTCCGGCGCATCCTTCAACTCGTCGTTAGTCGCCGTTATTTTGCCCGAGACCGGCGCAAACAAATCCGATACCGCCTTTACCGACTCGACAGAGCCGAAGCTCTTGCCGGCTTCAATCGAATCGCCCACCTTCGGCAGATCGACGAACACAATATCGCCCAGCGAATTCTGTGCGTAATCGGTAATCCCGACGGTGCCGACATTACCGTCGATCTGAATCCACTCGTGTTCCTTCGTGTAGCGATAGTTCGCGGGGTAGCTCATTCTTTTCTCCGGCTTGATATATCACTTATTGTAGGCATCCCTGCGGTGGAAAGCGAAACCGCGTCACAGTTCTCACGAGACGGGCACATAAAGCTCAGCGGGATTCTGAGTCTTCTTTGGCTTCTTGTAAAACGGCAGCGGCACAATCTTCGCCTTTACCATTTGCCCGCGAATCTCCACCGCAACCTCCGTATCCACCGCACTGTTCGCGACGGGAACGTAAGCCAGGGCGATATTCTTCTTCAAAAATGGCGACGGCGACCCACTGGTGATCTCGCCCAAACGCGTCCCATCCAGTGCGAATACCGGATATCCATCGCGTCCGATCCCGCGTTCGATCATCTCAAGGCCGACCAGCTTGCGCTTCGGTCCACCCTCTTCCTGAACCTTCACCAACGCATCGCGGCCAACGAAGTCACCCTTGTCGAGCTTGGCATAGCGGCCCAGTCCAGCCTCGAACACATTGATCGTGTCCGAGATCTCATGCCCGTAGAGTGCCATCGCCGCCTCGAGCCGCAGCGTATTCCGCGCGCCGAGTCCGCAGGGCACGATGCCGAACTCCTTACCCGCATCCAGAACCTCGCCCCAAACCCGCGCGCTCGTTGGTTCGTCGCTGGGAATGTAAATCTCGAAGCCATCCTCGCCCGTGTAGCCGGTTCGCGCGATCATCACGTTATGCAGCCCGCACACCTGCCCCCATGTGAACCAGTAGTTCTTGATAGTGCTGAGATTGACGGGGGTGAGCTTCTGCAGCGTCTCCGCGGCGCGCGGCCCCTGGATCGCAAGTTGCGTGTAGTAGTCGCTGAAGTCGTTCACATGCACGCCGGGCATATGGCCCACAGTCTGCCGCACCCACTGAACGTCCTTCTCCCGCGTCCCTGCATTAATCACAATCAGGTAGTCGTTGTCCGAGAGCTTATGGACGATAACGTCGTCCACGAACGTCCCATTGGGATAGAGCATCGCCGAATAGTGCGCCTGCCCAACCTGCAGCTTCGATGCATCGTTCATCGAGAGCCGCTGCACAGCTGCCAGCGATCCCGGCCCGCGCAACTGAATATCGCCCATGTGTGAGACATCGAACAGCCCTACTGCGGTGCGCACAGCGATGTGTTCTGCGATCAAACCGCAGCAGTCCACCGGCATATCCCACCCGCCAAAATCGACCATCTTTGCCTTGGCCGCGCGGTGCACTGCGTTCAATGCCGTCTTGCGAAGAGCTGCCATTGTCTCTGTCATAAAGCCGCGTCCTTCTTGTCTCCGGAATTGCTGCCGCTCTAAAACGATAGCACTGGCGCTGTTCCACTGTAATCGGACAACGATCCACTGGAGCTATTGCCAAGAACCATGTTGTCGGCTAAATTGCTAATAAATTAGTGGAGTTTCAATGCGCCTTTGCGTTCTTTGCTGCCTTTTAATATTTCTGATCCTTGGCCCCATACCCCAAAATCTCCATGCGCAAAAGGCTCCTTCAACGCTTGATTCCGTCGAGCGAGTCCGAATGCAAGATATGTTTCGCGAGATATGGAAGTCCATTAAGAAGAATTATTACGACCCAAATTTCCGCGGCATCGACATCGATGCGCGGTATCACGAGTACAGCGCTCAACTCGATAAGGCCACCACGCCAAGTGCCGCCTTTCACGTCGTCGCCGCCTTTCTCAGCGGCTTTCATGACTCTCATCTCTTCTTCGTTCCGCCCGACCGTAACCTGCGCTTCGACTCCGGTTACCGCATGGAGATGGTCGGAGATCGTTGCTTTGTTACCAGGGTCAAGCCCAAGACGGATGCTTTTGAGAAGCTCCATCCCGGAGACGAGGTCGCCCATTTCCAGGGCTACACCGTCACCCGCGCCGATTTTCACGAAATCGACTACTTCTTTCACTATCTCTCCCCGGCCCCGGCCGAACAATTGGACATCTTCGCCCCCGATGGCGAACGGCGCACCATCGATATCAAGAGTTCTTACCGTGAGGTAAAACGTACTCTCGTGGTCGACAATGAGGAGAATAACGACCTGTGGGACGAGTTAAGAGAGGCGGAGCAAGACGCCCATCGCTACGAAGAACGCACTGTTGAAACCGATCAAGTTCTCTACTGGAAGATGGCACAGTTCAGAGCAGATCCTATGACTCTGGACGGTATCTTCGATAAAGCGCGCAAACATCCCACGCTCATTCTCGACTTGCGCGGTAACGGCGGCGGCAGCGTGGATACTCTTGAGCATCTCGTCGGCCACCTCTTTGATCACGATGTAAAGATTGCCGAACTTGTCTCGCGCAAGCCAGAAAAGCCCATAACTGCAAAGGCCAATTCAAAACCCTACAAGGGGAAGGTCATTGTCCTCATCAACAGCCAGTCCGCCTCCGCCTCCGAGCTGCTGGCTCGCGTTCTTCAATTGGAACACCGTGGAACAGTCGTTGGTGATACCTCCAGTGGTGCGGTCATGGAGGCCCGATTCTTTCAGGATTCTGTCGGTCTCGATACGAAGGTTTTCTATGCAACCTCCATTACTCGTGCAAACCTCATCATGGCGGACGGAAAGAGCCTTGAGAATGTTGGCGTAATTCCTGATGAGAAGGTGCTTCCTTCCGCAAAAGACCTGGCAAACAACCTTGATCCGGCGATGTCGCGCGCCGCAGAACTAGCCGATGTCAAGCTCACTCCCGCAGAGGCTGCGAAGCTCTTTCCTTATCAATGGGCCGCCCTGTAGAACCAGATGTCCTTATCTCGTCCCAAGGCAGCCTTCCAAGATGTTGGAGGCTGCTTTCTCTTTAAACCTTAGCCTGCTCAATCGACTCGGTCAGCGCCCAAAGCACATAGTGCGTCAGCCGGTCATAGATGGCCGGGCGAAGCATCGGGAGCGGGTCGGACGCATGTTGACTTATCCGCATTCGAGGCCCATTTTGGAGCCATCAACCGTGGCTCAAGCACGCGAAGCCGAGATGCGCAGCACGATTTGGAATACTTTATTGCAGCCTGGCCCGTAGCGTCTCCACCTGCTGTTTCAAGGCCACAAAGCCAGCATCGGTCGCGTTACCCGACGTCTGCCAGCGCACGTTGCCTTCTCCATCGACAACTACAACGTAGGCATCGTCTGCATTGGAGTATCGAGCAATCGTTCGCCACTCCGCCTCCTGGGAAAACACCGGCAGGAAGTGCCGCTGCTCCGCTTCCGGAACGCCGGACTTGATCGACTTCACCACCATGCCGCGAATCAACTTCGGCACAGACTCCAGCACCGGCATCTGGAAGTACATCACGTCATGAGATTCGCGATAGGTCTCCCCGAGCCGCTGTCCCCAACCTTTACAAACATCGCCTGAATTCTTCGAGAAACCAAGCACCAGAACGCCGACTCCGCCCTTCAACTGCTGCGGCAGCGACACCGTCTGCCCGGCAAATGTACTTCCTTGAAAACTCGGAATCCTCGCCGTTGCAATCTGGCCCGCTGCAGCCAGTACGAGCCATTGGGCAAGCAGAATTCCCAACATCAGCCGCCGTACCGATTTTAAGAAACAAAGCATCGTTATTTCACGCACCAGACTTCTTATCCTCGCTTCAGACCGTCACCGTCTCCCGGTACTCCCCAAACACCGTCCGCAGCCCATTCGCAATCTCACCCACCGTCGCATAGCTCTCCACCGCATGCAGTATCCGCGGCATCAGATTCTCTCCACTTCGTGCTGCATCTTCGACGGATCGCAATGCCGCTGCGTGAGCCGACGCATCTCGCCGAGCGCGTAACGCTCGCACTCTTTCTACCTGCCTGCCTTCGAGAGCTTCGTCGATTCGCTGAATCGGGACTGCGGCCTCTTCGCTGGTGAACTCGTTGACGCCAACAACGATTGCTTCCTTCGCATCGACGGCGCGCTGATACTCGTATGCCGCGTTTTGAATCTCGCGCTGAATGTATCCACGCTCGATCGCCCGCAGCATTCCATATTTGGCGCCTTTATCGAAGGACGCAATCATCGCCATGTATTGATTCGCGCGGAGTTCGATCTCGCTTGTCAGCGACTCGACGTAGTACGACCCGGCCAGCGGATCGACTGTCTGGGCGACTCCGCTTTCGTGCGCGAGAATCTGCTGCGTGCGGAGAGCGATACGCGCAGCAGTCTCTGTCGGCAACGCTAACGCTTCATCAAAGCCGTTGGTGTGCAGGCTCTGCGTGCCGCCAAGCACTGCGGCCAGCGCCTGCAGCGTCGTTCGCACGATATTGTTTTCGGGCTGCTGCGCGGTCAGGGTCGAACCTGCTGTCTGGGTGTGAAACCGCAGCATCCAGCTTCGTTCCTTCTTCGCACCGAAGTGCTCGCGCATGATCCGCGCCCACATTCGCCGGGCCGCACGAAACTTTGCCACCTCTTCGAGCAGATTATTGTGCGAGTTGAAGAAGAAGCTCAGGCGCGGCGCAAATGCATCGACGTCCAAACCCGCGTCAATCGCGGCCTGCACGTAGGTCATGCCGTTCGCGAGCGTGAACGCGACCTCCTGCACCGCCGTGCTTCCTGCCTCGCGCATGTGGTAGCCAGAGATTGAGATTGTGTTCCACTCCGGGACCTCGTCCGCCGCCCACGCGAATATATCCGTCACGAGGCGCATGGCATGCGTCACCGGATAGATATATGTTCCGCGCGCAATATATTCCTTCAGGATGTCGTTCTGAATCGTGCCGTTGAGTTTTCTGGTCTCTACACCCTGCCGCCTCGCCACTGCAACATACAGTGCCAGCAGAATCGACGCGGTTGCGTTGATGGTCATCGAGGTCGAGATCGTATCCAGGCGAATTCCGTCGAAGAGCCTCTCCATGTCTTCGATCGAATCGATCGCCACGCCAACCTTTCCCACTTCGCCGAGAGCCAGCGGCGAGTCCGAGTCGTAGCCAATCTGCGTGGGCAGATCGAACGCGACGGACAACCCTTTCGTGCCATGAGCCAAGAGGAACTTGTAGCGTTTGTTCGACTCTTCGGCATCGCCCATCCCGGCATACTGCCGCATCGTCCACAGCCGTCCGCGATACATCGCCGGCTGAATTCCGCGCGTAAAGGGATACTGCCCCGGCTCGCCTACTGAACCCGCTGCGTTGCCGGTGGAAGCATCGGCGGCCTCATAAACAACCTTGACTGGAATTCCGGAACTTGTCTTCACTGGCTTCACTGGCTCTGACATGCCGCTCAAGTGTACCCGCTGATTGCCCAATTAGCGCCTGCGCATCCTGCGGTTCGCCTTCACAAAACTGCTCACGCAGAAGTAGCCAAAGACCAGCGTCATCAGCATCGCCACCAAGAGGCGCGAATGCTCCTCGTGATTCGCCACCGTCTCATGCAAGGCCGCGCGCATCTTCCATGCGCCGATCCCCGCCGACAGCGCGAAGATTCCGAAGAAGACGCCAGTCAACTCCAGCCACAGAGCCCCCGAAAGCCGTCTGACCCTGCCGCCGAAGGCCTCGTTGAAGCGCCTGCTGCCATCTTTCAACCCTTGGCCTGTCTGTTTTACCTGAGTTGGGGAGGACACAGCCCGTTTTTTCATCGTCGAGGCAATAGAAGCTGCGGGTCGAGTCGCGGGAACACCGACTCTTTTCGTTCCTGTAGTGGTATTCGAAGAGGCGGCCGCATCCATTGCCGCGACAGCCGTCTTGGCGGCCAGACGCGCGCCAATCCCCAATGCCCTTCCAAACCTAACCGAATCCATGAAGAGAAGTGTAGCCGTTCGA
The DNA here is from genome assembly GCA_963815485.1 of uncultured Acidobacteriaceae bacterium. Taxonomy (GTDB): domain Bacteria; phylum Acidobacteriota; class Terriglobia; order Terriglobales; family Acidobacteriaceae; genus Edaphobacter. The sequence goes on from CAWFGQ010000002.1 coordinate 598,428, forward strand.
GGCATCCCCGCCAAAGCTTCGCCCTTTCCAAACCATCCGCGATCCGCGCATCGTATTCGACAGGACCGGCATCAGAGAAAAAGAGAGGCTCAGTAAATGAAAAACCTTTTATGGATCATGGCCGGATTCAGCGCGGCAGCTGTCGGTTTTCTCCTCTGGAGCCCGCCCAGAACCCCTTCCGTTCAGTTTCTGGCGCACCGCCTTGAAGATGCCTGGGCCGACCACCATACCGTGGCTTAAGCCCGCTAAATCCCTTGATTTCAAGCATCAACGAAAATCGTTGCGGCGCCCGCATCCCGAAGCGTATTCTTTTAATAGTAACCAGGTACGACTTAGTACCCGCAATGCCGTTCCCGCCGGCAACTTCGCCGGGAATACCCGATGCGTGGTGAAGATTCGACCATAGGGAAGCCCGGAGGTGGCATTGAATCAGAAGGTAAAAAACCTTATCCAGAAACTAGGCGAAGCGATCCACGAATCGGTGTCTGAATCTGAGGACATCGCTGGGGTGGTCAAAAATATCCGGGAACAGGGTTTCGATGTCCTCCTTATGCTTGAGGCCACCATCGGTCTCAACGAAGTCGAGGCGGAACCGGAAGAGTCCGGCGAACCCGACGCGGAAGATACGAACGGACCGTTCACGAGCAACGATCTCACCTTCCTCAAATCACTGCGTATCAGCGTGACCGAGGAGACGGATCAGCCCACTCTGCCACCGACACACAAACAGCGGCAGTTGCCACCGGGAACTACGGACGCTCCGCAAGCTTAGTTCAAGCCGGTTTTTTCGAAAGGGCCCTTGGCAGTCATCCTGCCGGGGCCTTTTTTTTTGCTCTTCCTGCGCTGATTACGAATCTCAACCCCGACGTGGTAGACTCGCGTTTCTCCGCTGCCCCGCGGCAACTTTGTGCATCTGACTGAAATGGTTTGTCATCCTTGTACGGCAGTTCAGGAGTTGGGAGTGATATGAGAGATACACTTGGCGTCCTACTTGCCGGTGGTGCCGGCGAACGACTCTTCCCCCTCACCCGCGATCGCGCCAAGCCTGCCGTGCCTTTTGCGGGTCAGTACCGCATCATCGATATCACTCTTTCGAACTGCATTAACTCCGATCTTCGCCACGTCTACATCCTGACCCAGTACAAAGCGCTTTCGCTGAACCGCCATATCCGCGAAGGATGGGGCCCTGTCGTCGCCAATGAGCTGGGCGAATTTATCGAAATTCTTCCGCCCATGCAACGCGTCTCGAAGTCGTGGTACCAGGGAACCGCAGACGCTGTTTATCAGAACATCTATTCCATAGGGTCTGAAGAGCCCAAGTACGTTCTCGTCCTGTCTGGCGACCATATCTACAAGATGAACTACTCCCTGATGATGCAGAGCCATTGCGATTCAGGCGCGGACGTCACCATCGCAACGCTTCCGATTTCGCCTGATCAGGTTTCCGCGTTCGGAGTGGTCGAGGTTGCTGCCAATGGCGAGGTCACGGGCTTCGAAGAGAAGCCCAAAGAAACCAAGATTCGCTCGCCATTCAACCCCGATATGGTCGACGTCTCCATGGGTATTTATCTCTTCAATACGGATGTTCTTCTGCCCGAGCTTATCAAGGACGCTGAAGACCCCAATTCGAAACACGACTTCGGTCACGACATTCTTCCGAACATACTGGGCCGCTTCAAGATGAATGCTTACAACTTTGTGGATGAGAATAAGCAGAAGGCTCTCTACTGGCGTGATGTAGGAACCCTTGAGGCTTACTACGAGGCCAACATGGACGTCGCCGGGGTGACACCGACCTTCAATCTCTACGACAAAGCATGGCCCATGCGCACCCGGCCTTATCAATATCCACCTGCCAAGTTCGTCTTCGGTGAGCCCGGGCGTACAGGCATGGCAATCAACTCTATCGTCTGCGCCGGTTCGATTGTCTCCGGGGCGGTCATTCGCAACTCAGTGCTTTCGCAGGATGTGCGCGTCAACTCCTACGCTGACGTTGACTCTTCCATCGTTTTTTCGCACGTCAACATCGGCCGCCACTGCCGCATCCGCCATGCCATCATCGACCGCGATGTTCACATTCCCGATGGAACCGTCATTGGATATGACCAGAACGAAGACAAGAAAAATTACTTCGTCTCCACGAATGGCTTGACCGTCGTCACTCGGGACTACTCGGTCTACGAAAATCCGGTTTCTCCGGAGTTCCTGCAACAAGGAAACAGCTGGTGAGAACAGGGAGTAGGGTGTAGGCAACAGGGAGTAGAAGACAAAGAAACGCCGCCTAATTAGGCGACGTTTCATTTTTGTTGAGGGTTTTCTACACCCAATTCCCTACTTCCTGTCTTTACCTTTTTCCGATGCGGTAAATGGCTCCGCCTGAAACTCCAACGAACACGCGGGTCTCTGTTCCGAAGTGTTCGAGGATCAGGTCCGGGGAGAGACGAATTGCCCACTTCTTCGATAGGTTGAAGTCGACGCTCGCGCCCAGGGCCGCCATTGGTTTTGTGCGGTTGGTGTAAAGTCCCGTCGCCGTGAAGGGGTCCACATTCGAGTTCACGTTCCTGAAGCTCTTATCGAAGGTGCCATGGGACACGCCAAAGTATCCGTGATAGTTCAGCGCAGCGTACTGGTTCTTCGGTCCACGGTACTGTGCGCCCAGCATCCCCGTGTTCAGCCAGACGAGAGGCCTGTTGTTGATTCCCGTCGTATTATTGGTCGGCGACTGCGAGGTTGTTCCTCCGTTCGGGTTCACCGGCGTCGTGCCTGCGTCGAAGCGATAGTCGGCGCCGACCCCGAGGTTCCTTACCCAGCCCTTGCCCGGCAGCCAGTATGTAAACAACAGCTCGCCGCCGCCCAGGTTCATGCGCTCGCGCAGATCCTGCCCTGCCTGGAAGTTCTGAAAATTAAATCCAGCGAAGAGCTCGTACTTGTTGTCGTAGGTTACCGGCGCAGCCAGTGCAATCTTCGATCCTGCAATCGGAACTGTGGCCGGCTTCTGTTGAGGAGCCGCTACGGAACCCTGTGCCCAACCCTTTGCTGCTCCGCCTATGAGCAACCCTGCTGCGAAAATCCCTGCCACTGCGCGAAAACCTGTCTTCCGCGTCCCGGTCACTCCTGCCTTACCACTCGTCTTCAATCGCAACATCCGTCTCCAAAGTTCTACTTGCATCCAGCCTTGCTTGCGCCAGACACTTCCTGCATCCGGCCGGACTGTATTCGGCCTGTCCAAACAGCGCCTCAGCAATTTGCTTCACTATCCAAGATATAACGTTCAGCCCACATCTGCCTCGTTCTGACAGCCGTATCTCTTACAGACGGCCTTATGCGACAATAGTGGGTGGCAGCCGACCCCGCATGACGGCTGCAGGGAGAAATACAATGGGTGAACTCTTTACACCAACGCATCTGATCGTCCTCGCAGTTGTTGTGCTCGTTCTCTTTGGCGGTAAGAAGCTGCCGGAGCTCGGCAAAGGACTCGGCGAAGGATACAGGGGCTTTAAGGACGGCCTGAAGGGCGTCTCCGACGACATCAACAAGCCGGGAGATACCGCCCATGCCGTTACTCCGAAGCCTGAAGAATCAACAAAGTAAGCCAGACCCGTCAGCCGCTTCAGTCTTAGACTCCAGCCACGGCGAAATGGGTCTCGCCGCATGAAGATCAAGTCGCCTTTTCTGGTTAAGCCGCACGCCAAAGTCAAGCTTGCGAAGATCTCCTCCTCCAGCACAGGAGACTACAAATCGGAAGAGGCGGCGAAGGCCGTTCTGGCCACACACCGTCAACAGCTCGCCGACCTTCAGGATGTCTTCTACGCCAGCCAGTCCAAAGCGCTGCTGATCGTTCTCCAGGGCATGGATACGGCGGGCAAAGACGGGACTATCAGCCACATCTTCTCCGGCATTAACCCCCAGGGGTGCGACGTCGCCCAGTTCAAGGTCCCAACTCCCATCGAGGCTCGCCACGATTTTCTATGGCGTGTCCATGCTCAGGTTCCCCCTCGTGGCATGATCGAGATCTTCAACCGGTCTCACTATGAGGATGTTCTGTCCCCGCGTGTCCACAAGCTCATCTCCAATGAAGTCGTTAAGAAACGCATCGAAGACATCAATGAGTTTGAGAGCTTCCTCGCCGACAGCAATGTCCTGATTCTCAAGTTCTATCTCCACATCTCCCACGCGGAGCAGACAAACCGCCTGAAGGCGCGCATCGAAGATAAAGACAAACACTGGAAGCTCTCGGAGGCGGATATTCACGAGCGAAAGTTCTGGCCCCGCTATATCGATGCTTACGACGAGGTACTCTCCGCAACCAGTCGCAAACACGCGCCATGGTTTGTTATCCCTTCAGACCATAAGTGGCACCGCAACATTGCGATCTCGAAGATCATCCTCGATCTGATGGAAAGCCTGAAGTTAAAATTCCCGCCGCCCACAATCAACGTATCGAAGATCAAGCTTTAGCGCGACTTTCACAACTTTTAGATTGTGATCATGACGACGGCAGCAACCGCGACTGCCATTCCCAACCCCTGGCGGCGTGTAGGCTTCTCATGCAGTGTCCACGCGGCGAGCAAGATCGTCGAAGCCGGATAGAGCGATGCCAGCACTGCTGCTACATCCAGCCGACCGGCACGAGTCGCCGCAATGAACAATAAGTTTCCTGAGGTATCCAGCAGGACTGCCCCCATAGCAGCCGCGAACACTGGCCTTGTCAGTCGAAACTTCGGCTCGCCCTGCTTCGACGTGAGGGCGATCCCGGCCACCAGTAAAGAGCAGACCGTTAGACTCCCTATTCTTGCCGTCGCCATTGGCCAGATCACTCCGGCTGTTCCGGCGAACTTCAAGGCCACGAAATAAATTCCAAATCCTACGCCTCCGGCCACTGCCAGCCACACCGTCCCCGGATCCGCCGGCGTGGCTTCGGGGTTCTCACCCGCGGCAATCAACCAGATTGCCCCTCCTGCAACCAGAAAACCCGCCAGCCGCAACCAGCCGGGCGAACCCTCCTGCACAACCGAGACCGCCGCAGGAATCGCCGCGGCGAGCAAGCCGCTCAAGGCCGCTGAAGCCCCCATTGCTCCGCGCGATAGCGCCACGTAGAAGCATGCCAACGCTATCCCCGCCGTCACGCCCGCGACCAGTCCCCAGAGGAGCGGCGCGCCATGCGGAAAAGCATCGCCTCGCCACCAAACCAGAGTTAGCAGAATCGCGAGGCTGACTGAATGGCTCAGCAGAATGACCCGCAGTGCAGCACCCATCGTGCCGCCTGCATGTTTCACGCCCATGCCGCCTGAAAAGTCGCCTCCACCCCACAAGATCGCCGCAGCCAGCGCCATCAGCGCATTTCCGTGCAACAACATCTCCATTGAATCTCGTTCCAGGCCACTCAGCGGCCGCAGATCTGACTGAGCTAACTGAGCTACCGTGCCATCGGCGTAACACCCGGCGCCTTCGCATCCTCGGCGGTCGGATAGTAGCCCTTCTTCGCGATCACGTTCAGATTCGGACGCAGCACCTTGACCTCGATATTCCGGTATTTGCCGTCGATGAACGGCTCATGCGTGTAATACCCCACCGTGTATTGAGTCCGCACCTCCTGGGCAATCTTCGCAAAGCTCTGCTCGATGCCGCCCTGCCGGTACTCTCCCATGAAGTAGCCGCCGGTAGCATTCGCATACGCCGGCAGAATGTTATCCCGCATCATCAGGGGAAGGTGCATCCGATCCAGGAAGCCGACACCCCACAGGGCCGAATTGCCCACCAGAGTTCCGAAGACGGCAATCTTGTTCGTGTTCAGATACTTCACGACGTCGGAGTATTTTGCTTTGCTGCCGTATTCATTGCCATTGCTGATCACATAGATCACCCAGCGCCGGCCGGACTTCGTCTTCGAGAGCGCGACCGCTGCTTTTAGAATTGCATCGTTCAGCGTGTGCGGCTCGCGTGGAGGATTATTAATTCCTAACTGGCTTCGCCCATGCGTCGAGTTCGTATTCGGGTCAATATAGTGGTCGGCACCATCGTTGGTGTAGATATTCTGTCCCAGTCCACCACCTGGAATGTAAGCCATCTCACGCCCTGACGTCTTCGACTGCTCCAGCGCCTGTACCAGCCGTGCGCTTTGCCCCGCAGTAAAGTCCGTCACCGTCTTCGGCCCGTTGTTATACGTGATCACCGCGACCTCATCGAAGGGCGAGAAAGCCCCCTGCATCGCTCCCAGGGAGTTGTTTACCTTTGCCATGATGTCGAACTCGACACTCTGGTCGATCACCAGCGCGACCGACAAGGGAAAAGCGTCGATAGTAAAGTAGGCCAGCTGCTGACGAAGATTGTTCTCGTACACCCGCACATCGCGCCAGGTCAGCCCTGCCACCTGGTTGCCCTTGTTGTCTTTCACGGTAAATGGAATTTCGACAAAGTTGGTCTGCACGTGCAGAATGTACTGTGGTCCGGAGGTGGTATCGGGTGGAATCTCCTGCTCCTGATCCTTCTGAGCCGCCGCCTGCCCCAGTTTGTCTGGAACCGCCGCGCCATCCTGCGAAGTCGAATCTCCATTCGAATCCGCAGTAGTCCCCTTACCTGGGGTCACCGGACCAAGGGGCTGCAGTCGAGGCGCATTCGGGAGCACCTGGGGTTTGGGGCCATCCGGCAACGTAGGCTGCTGTGCCGGACTCTGCTGCGCCAGCCCTGATCCCGGCTGTCCAGCCATCATGCACGCTAAAAAACCTGCCATTACGCTCTTAACAGCCACTTGAATCTCCCATACCAGGCTCTTCAGCCCCAAACGTAGTACTGCAACAGACTAACAGCGCACCGGCGCTCCCCGCCATACTGAGAGGGACAAAACAACCTATCTCCTTGGACGCATTGACACCCCGTTCCGTTGCGTTCAGCCACTAAACCCACACTTTTTACGCAAACTCGCGAGTAGGTATATCGTCTAAAGCAATATGCGCTTCCTTCGCCTAGCCACCGTCGCCGCCCTTGCTTGTGCTCTCCCGCCCCTCTACGCGCAGGAGGCTCCTTCGCCCAGCGGACCCCCACCGAAAAGCAAAGCCGAGGCCCAGCCTGTCGATATCGGCGACATCCAGACCCTCAAGGTGAACGTCAACCTGGTCAACGTCTACTTTTCCGTACGCGACAAGAACGGCTACATCACCAATCTCCACAAAGACGACTGCAACATCCTCGAAGACAAGGTTCCTCAGAAGACGAAGAACTTTACCCAGGAAAAAAATCTCCCGCTTACTATTGGCATCCTTCTCGACACCAGTGGAAGCCAGATGAACGTTCTTCCCCTCGAACAGACCTCTGGCGCGGAGTTTCTCAAGGACGTCCTGACGCCCAAGGACGAGGCCTTCCTTATCTCCTTTGACATCAATGTGACCCTCCTCGCTGACTACACCAACAATCCGCGCGAGATTAAGCGCTCCATTGACTCCGCGGTTATCAATACCGGTGCAGGCACCGGCTCCGTAACTGGCAACGGCAATCCCCGGGGTACGCTTCTTTACGACGCCGTCTATCTCGCCGCCCACGACAAACTCCGCCAGGAGGCTGGCCGTAAGATCCTCGTCCTGCTCACCGACGGCGGCGACCAGGGCTCTCAGGAGAACCTTAAGACGGCGACCGAGGCTGCTCAGAAGGCCAACACCATCATCTACGTCATTCTCATCGCCGACCGCGGCTTCTACGGCGGCTTCGGCATGGGTTACACCGGCGACGCCGATATGGAGCGCCTTGCCAAGGACACCGGCGGCCGTGTCATCAACGTTGGGAACAACGGCAAAAAACTGCAGGAAGCCTTCGATCAGATCCAGGATGAGCTTCGCACCCAATATCTCGCCAGCTATACCTCCACCAACCCCAAGGTCAATGACGGGAGCTTCCGCACGCTGAACATCTCCTGCGGCAAAGATCAGAAGATCCAGGCGCGCAAAGGCTATTACGCAATGGCCGAGGGCTCCGACAAAGACAACTGAGCATTCTTCCCTTCAGGAAGATTCACCCGATTCCGCTGCGAGCCTGTCTGGACCGCAGCGGGATTTGTTTTTGGGCTTAGGTTACCTGGCTTTCGTTTGGGATGCGCCGCCCTCAACAATGAGGTCGTTCTCGATGCTGAAGGCAACGGGAGCGGAGTTGGCCTGCATCCCGATGCAGCTTTGCGCAGTTCGACTTCGCGACTCCGTCAATTGGAATGACGATGGCGCGGGTTCAAATCGAAGTTGTAAACGACGCCGAAGGTGACGGCCGTCGGATGGATAACGCCGGAGACAACGACAGGGGCGTCCCACTTCTGGAACTGGGCATCGGCCTTGAGGGCGAGGTTGTGGGTGATGTTGCAATCCAGGCCACCGCCGGCCGAGTAGATGAAGGTATTGGAGCTGATGTAGCGGATATTTCCGAAGATGAACCCGGGAGAGTGGTAGTCGATCTCTCCGCGGCCAAAGAGGAAGTCCCCGTAGGGATGGAACCGGCCGATGGGGTACTCGATCCTAGGGCCGAAGAGGAAGCTTTTCTGACTGCTGATGTGGCCGCCGTCGATCGGGTAGGTGCCACGCAGCTCAAAGGAGGGCCGGAAGGAGCGGAAGTAGAGGAAAGTAACGTCGGTGCCGGCGGTGATGGCCAGGTTTTTGCCGCCCAGGAGATCGGTAAAGGTGCCGGTGCCCGCCGCAAAGGCGGAGAGCTGAAGGTGCTGGGTTCCTGCCGGGATAGCCTGTGAGAGTGCAACGGGGGCCAGGGAGCAAATTGTGGCCAAAAGGGTCAGCCTTGCCAGGGTTCGTTTGTCCGTCATTCGTCCTCTAACTTCTCCTTAGTTCATCCTACCCAGACTGAGATGCTTTGAGGGATTCGTTTGCATGGCTGTGACTGTTAAGCCTCTTATGAGCCTGAACTATAACTGGTGTAAAGCCAACCACTTGAAGGAAAATCTTTATCGCCCGGACAGTTGGGCCCCAGGGGGTTTCTCCTATGAAGAAAGTTATCGGCTCGTTTGCAGTTTTGCTTACGTTGTCTCTCCCGGTTCTGGCACAGCAGCATCCCGGTGGCGGGGACATTAAGTGCACGTGCAATACTTTGGTTCATGAAGAAATGGGCAGGACGGCTGGCTCGATGGATTCTGGTGCTGTTCTTCCTGCTGATTAATCTGTTCGTGTGGGATTGGGTTTTGCTGCGGGTTCGCATGGCGCGCGGCTCAGCCTTCAGCACAGTGCAGGTAAACCAGTTTCTGGCGACTCCGCTGAAGGGAAATAAGGTGGAGTACGACTTCATGGGAACTGCGCCGGAGATCTGCAGCCGGTCTCTCTTTCCGCAGGAGGGACATCCGGCCTGCTGGTGGCTGGAGCGGCATCCCACCCAGTGGGAGTAGCAGAGTCGGAGCCTGAATGACATCTCGATAATGTGCGGGGCAAGTTCTTCCGGATCGGAGCGATCACCTCATGTTTGTTCCCACTACGTTTGCGGTTGCTTTGTTGATGACCGTCTCCAGCACCATCTGCTGGGGATCGTTTGCGAATACGTTCAAAGGCACGCGGAACTACCGGTTTGAGCTCTATTACTGGGACTATGGACTTGGGATCTTTCTGATCTCTGTCGTACTGGCGTTTACGATGGGCAGCTTCGCGGGCGGCCCTACTGCGTTTCTGGCAAATCTGCATTCGGCAGACGGGATCAATCTGTTTTATGCCGCGCTGGGCGGCTTCATCTTCAACATCGCAAATGTGCTGCTGGTAGCCGGGATCGAGATTGTCGGGCTGGCAATTGCGTTTCCGATCTCGATCGGCATTGCCCTAGTAGAAGGAGTCGTGCTGAGCTATGCGCTGCAGCCCAGGGGAAATCCGGTGTTATTGGGGGCGGGCGTTTTTATGGCCGTGGTAGCAGTAGTGCTGGTAGGCAAGGCGTACGGCGCGTTGCGTGAGACGGTCGTCTCGCGGCGTGGCGTAGTGGTCTGCGTCATCTCGGGTTTGCTGATGGGGATCTTCGCGCCTTTTGTGACGCGAGCGATGACTCGTGGCAACACGCTGACACCTTACACGACTGCGGTGTTTCTCACGCTCGGCGCGTTTCTGTGCTGCTTTGTGTTCAACACGATCTTGATGCGGCGGCCGATTGTAGGTTCCTCGGTCGCTGCGGCCGATTATTTTCGGGCGCCGCGGTCGTACCACGCGCTGGGTTTGCTCGGCGGCGCGATCTGGGGGATCGGAACGGTTTTCAATTTCGTAGCGGCCAGCCTCGTAGGAGTGGCGATCTCGTATGCGATCGGCCAGGCTTCGCCTATGGTGGCCTGCCTGTGGGGCGTCTTCGTGTGGAAAGAGTTTCGCGGAGCGAATGTGCGGGCGAAGACTTATCTGGCGGCAATGTTTGCGGCGTATCTGCTTGCGCTGGTGCTGATCGCCCGCGCGTACGCCGGATAATCCAGAAAAGGGTGTTACGTTATCCCGGTAATGATTCTTTGCATCCTATCTCAATGAAATGAGGTGTGCATAATGGATGCGACTCAGGCAAAAACTACAAGAAGCGAAGCGACGGCAGATGCCGATTCGAATCAACACGTGAACAAGATTGATCGCAATGCTCCGGCTGGCAGCAGGAATTCGCTTGGCGCAGAGAGCGTGCGCGACGGTCGCCCATCAAGCGATGACGATATCGTTGAGGCAATCGATGAAGAGGGTCCAGGGACTACGGCCCAGACTTCGCTGCACGACTCGGGCAAGCAGAATCGCAAATGATTCGCGGGACGCCACTCTAAGCGAACTACCTGGGAGGAGTATGAAAGTCAGAGCTTTCGGTTTTGATCTCGATCTCTTTGCTCTGTGCCTCCAGATTTGTTGAGGCGACGTGGTTCGCCCCGTCCGGCAGCGTGGCAAAGCTCACAGTCAGGATCACGAGATCGGACTTCGGCTTGTCGAGATAACTGTTGACCGTGAAGCTCCGGACTTGTTTGATGGAGGGATCGAAGTCGAAGGTCACCTTGTCACCGCTCTTGTAGTAGTCGTTCAGGACGATGGATACGATGCCGCCCGGCGTTGAAGAAATTGTGGCATTTCCTGCCTGGAAGACGTTCTGAATATTGTCCTGGGACGGAGGAACGTATTCGCCGATAAGACTTCTGAGGCGTTCGCCGTAGTCCTTGATCTCGCCAACTTTTTTTGCAACGATTTTGCCGCGGAGACCGTGCGGCTCTTTAGTCGGCGCTGGTGGCGGCCCTTGCAGTGTCTTCTGAATCTTGCCGTCGGGGCCGTACTGACAAAGGAATTTCTCGGTCTTATCGGTTTCGCCTTTAAGCAGCGTAATGACAGTCTCGGTCCATTGATACTTCTGCAGCTTGGCGCGGTTCGCCGCGACAGATTCCTTGAGTTCGGTGACGCGCTGCTCAAGGGGAACGTTCTGAAATGCGAAGGAGTCAGAGGCGGAGAGAATCAGAGCGGCAAAGAGACTCACGATACGAAGGAGCATAGCTACCTCCACGGGAGTGAGAAGAAATGGCCCGGTGGAACTATAGCGGGAGAGATATAGGTTCGTTCGTTACGGCAAAGAAGAGGTCTGCTCGACGCGGACGATCTTGCACTCGAGCCTTTTGTCTTCAGGAGTGGTAAGGACGAGCGCCGCGGTGAGAGCAGATTATGCATGAGTCACCTCGGGAATATTGTATGCGGGGTTGGGCTGGTGTGGGGAAGGGTCTGCCAGCGCCGGAATTTTGCGCAACTTACACAGGTGCCCTCTCGCGCGCTGAAATTGCGGAGAGGGCATCGGTTGATTAGTGTTTTTAGCAGCCGCCGAAGGAGAAGAAGGCTCCGAGTGGCGAGGGCAGCGTTGGGTTGAAGGGCTGGAAGGGGAAGGTCTGCGTGGTGTTGAAGCCGGCGGCCTTCGCGGCGTTGAAGTCGACGAAGGGCATGAGGGCAGCGAGGGCCTGGTCGATGGAGGTCCAACAGAGGGTGCGTTCGTAGCCGTTGTTGTTGGGTGGATCGGCAGATTCGGCTACTCCCTGGGCTCCGGTCATGGTTTCGATTGGACCGCCAAATGCTGACGTGACGTCGGCTCCGAGCACACGGGCGAGAGTGCGATGGTCGCTCTCGATGCCCATGATGCGTGCAGCAGTGACGCGGAGGTTGCGAGTGGTAAAGTTGCGCACGCCGACGAGATACGCAGCGATGAAGGCATCCTCAAGGGTGACGAGGATGCTGAGAGTGGTTTGAGCGTCGGAGAACATCTTTGCCGGATAGAAGAAGTTGGTGAAGGGAGTGAACTGGTCGGTGACAGACTGCTCGAGGAGGTAGTGCGACATCTCTTCCTGACGAGCAGCGATAAGGTAGCCCTGGTCATCGTTTGGCAGCTGCTTGAAGAAGGGAGCGATGTCGATGATGTTGGAGTAGGTGGTGACGGCGAGAGCCTCTGCGATCTGGGCGGCGATGAGGATCTCGCGATCGGATTTCTTGAGGTGGTCGTGCTCGGACTTCATGCTGTCAGGGTCGTCGTCCTCTTTGGCGGAAGCAGGGGTCGCGAGGGCTGTGAGAGTGGCGAGGGAGGCTCCGGTGAAAGCAGCGTTTCTCAGGAAGGATCTGCGGGTTGGAGTGGTTTGCGATTGGTTGAGTTCGATTTCATTTGGGGCGCACTGGTTCGTTGAAGGCATGACGTTGTTCTCCTCTGTTGGTTCCAGGTGGGTCCGAGGGGCCGGATTTTCTGGGAGAGGGTAGGACTTCCTGGTTGCTAGGAGTACGGCCGGGTTTTGCGCGTGGATTGTCTTGGGATGAGTTTTATTCTCGCTGCAATGAGCGATGAGCGCAGCGGCCCTTGAAGGCTACGTATGCTATTCTTCTCTGCTACATCGAGTAACAAAGTATTTTCGCCAGCAGTATGTACACCGAGGTCATCGCCGCTGGTAGGCCCATCGTTTGCATCTCCGAAATAAAAAGGGAGACATTGCGATGCAGTTGATCTTTGCTGCCTTTCTGCTGGCGTGGGCCAGTTCCACCGATGTGAGTCCGATTCTCAAGGCGGTCACCGACCCCTTTTCGCTGCTTGCGTTGATCGTGCTTGTGCTTGGATTGATCGCGACCAAGTGGGTTCCACGCAAACAGGATGGCAAGATGGGGCCTCATATTGTGGCGTTGTCGATCCTCGTGGCATCGATTCTGGTGATCGCGCTGAATATTATGCGCTACATCAACATTGCGAAGCCGCAACCGGAGCAGACGCAGCATCCCCTATCGATCACGATCAATATCACTTCAGATAAGAAGGCGTTGACGCCTACGATCGTTCCGTTTCAGGTGGGCGGAGGCCAGGTGAACTTTGGCTGTGAAGATACAGCGCATCCTGCGGTGACCTACACCGTGCCGAATGGAGCGCGCGATGCAACAGCCGTGGCAGAGTGGCGGAATATCGATCACGCCAAGGCACAGACGCAGTTTGCGACCGTCGCCGGAAATATGGCGATAGCGAGCGGAACCATTACGGGTCAGGATCGGAACTGGGTCAGAAAGTGTCCGGCAAGCGGCCACGGCGAGCTTGTTCTGAAAGGGACATACACGGTCGATCAGGACAAGGAGCGCGTGCAGGTAGTGAATACTGTGGCGGGCTTTATTGCTGCGGGCAAGGAAGAGACGTTTGTGATTCCCGGCGTGGCAGGATCCAGTGCGACCGATTGCCAGATCGTGGTCTCTTCCACGGCAGGTGAGATCGCTTCGGCGACGGTGCCTTTGAATTCAAAGGTTGGCGTCGAAAAGCCGCAGTTCGACGGACCGATCAAGGCGTCCTGGGCCAAAGGCAAGCTGACAGTCTCGGTGGAGTAGCGATACACACGACGACTGCGACAGGTGCTAACTATCCTTGCGATAGAGCAGGTTGCGCATGGCCTGACGGCGAGCTTCATTGCCTTCGCGCGTGGTCTTGCGCTCGTCCGCTCCCATGTGGGATTTGCTGGCCGCGTCAGCGGCCTCTTCGGCGCTGCATTGTGGGCAGCGATTGGCGAAGCCGGGTTTATCGGGTTTTAGCTCGAACTCTTCTTTGCAGATGACGCAGGTACGGATAGGGAAGCCCATTTCAACTCCATGATTATTTTAATCATGGGCGGCCTCCCTGTGCCGGGTTGCCGGGGAGAGGAGTCCGGAGAAGGCCCTCGCGATCTTCGCCAAGGTGAAGCCTAGGCGAAACCGCGATGAGAGCGGCTGGCCATAACCGCTTACTCCTCGGTGGCTTCGGAAAAACGCAAGAGGGTCTGTCTAGTCTTCAGAAACCCGCTGGGTTTAGAGGTATTCGTATTGAGAAGTTTTTCGTATCAAGCGAGTGCTGGCACGGAATGGCTGCGGCGATAGTACAACCAGACAGTATGGAGAAGGAGCAGCGCATCGAGAGGCGTGCGGAAGCGTGGGTCAGAGTTGGTGAGAAGAAAAGGGAGGATGTACAGAATCTCAAAGGCAAACAGAAGTTTGTCGTCGAAGGTGACAGGCGGCCTCCCAGGAAACAGGAGCACCGCGAGAAATAGTAAGACGGGAAGCGCTAGTACCGATTTGACAAGACCAAAGGGTGAAAGCAGCGCGTGGAGCTTGGTGTCCGGATGAAAAAAGATGAAGAACTTGTAGAAAAAGAGTTTGATCTCGTCGCCCGGGTGATGGATCGCGAAGCCGATGGCTCGGCCGGTATAGGTAGCGCCCATCTCCGAGGAATAGAAATCGGGGACCGGTTGACCTGAGTGGGAAGAGTAGAAGTCGGGGATCAAAGAAAATTCGGCGTTGAGATGGTCGTGAAGCGCAGCGGCAGTCTGAGGATTGTGTCCTGCGTAGAGGTTGTAAGGGCCGTTGCGGGGAAAGTAGATGGAGCCGTGACTGGCGATGCCGAGAAGAGAGAATCCTGCAGACGCAACCACAACAAAGATTGCGATTTGCCCGGCTGCACGCGCGGGCGAGAGATTGCTCCTGCGAAGCAGAAAAAGGATTGCGAGGATTGGGAACAGAAGGATCAGGTTCGGACGGCAGAAGATGGCGGCAGCAAAGATGAGACCCGCCCATACTGTTGAACTAATCGCAGGCCTGGGTGCGCCATGAGCGATACGAAGGCACACGAGGACGAAGAGAAGAAAGAGAACCGTGCCGAGCGTGAGATCCCACAGCTTATTGACGGAGAGGATCAGGTCTGGAAGAAGCGCGACAGGCAGTGAGCCATAGGCACTCCAGGAAGCAGGCAGGCCCAGTTCGCGAAGCAGGCGATAGCAGACAAAGACAAGCGCGAGCTCAAGAAAGATTTGCAGAACGACGATGCCGCGGTCACCGGCGAGACGGTAAGCAGGACCGGCAAAGAGTGGGTAGGCGAGCGGCGTAAACGTGTCGGCGACGTGACCGTTCGTGGCCCACTCGACAGTGTCGGCCTGATACCCCGGCATGGGATAAGTCACCTGAGTGCGGATCGAGATCGCAACGCTCAGCAGAGTAACAAGGAGCAGAAGAAAGAGAAGTGGCCGCTTGGAAGACATCTTTGGTGATGGTAGGGGCGGTGGGTACGTGGGTCAAGAAACAATTTAAATCGGGTTCACAATTTGTTTGTGAATTTAAAGATAAAACTCCGCCCTGCGGCTGGTTGGCTGCAGAGCGGAGTGCGTTTTCGTCTTGCTGGCGGACCGAATTATTGACCGCGGCGGGCTGGGCCGGAGCGGCTGCCACCGGGACGACTGGAACGGCCGTTGCCGCCGTGATTGCGGCCACCGGAGTTGCGTCCACCGGAGAAACCTCCGCCGCTGCGACCGCGAAAACCGCTGCGATTGCGATTGTTGCCCGGCGCCGGCGCTGAAGAGGCCGAGTCGTTGCCCTTCCACGAGCGGGTTTCAAGCTGTAGAAGATCCATCCCCGGAGCAGTTATGTCGAGGGGCTGGTTGCGAACTTCCTTCTCAAGATTCTTATCGGCTTCGCGCCACTCAAACTTTATCTTCAGTTCGCGTTCGAGCTTGCGAGCCTCGTGCCGTTCCTGTGGCATCACGAAGGTCGTCGCAACTCCCTTGGCCCCAGCGCGGCCCGTACGGCCAATGCGGTGCACGAAGTCGTCGGAGGCATTAGGAAGATCGTAGTTGATGACGTGGGCGATGTCCTGCACATCGATGCCGCGAGCAGCAACGTCAGTCGCGACCAGAATGCGGTGCTTGCCGTTCGAAAAGCCCTTGAGCGCCGCGGTTCGCTGCGACTGGCTGCGGTCGCCGTGAATCACATCGGCATCATGGCCGAGCCGTTCAAGCTTCTTGCTAATGCGATCAGCTCCATGCTTCGTCCGCGAGAAGACGAGGAAGGTTCCCTGCTCTTCTTTGAGCATCTGATCCAGCAGGCCAAGCTTCTGGTCCTGCATCACGGTATAGACGCGGAGTTCAACGCGGTCCGAGGGCTTCGAAGCCTGGCCTATCTCAATGCGGATGGGGTTGCGAACGTAATCGCGAACGATCTCGCTGATGTTGGCGTCGAGCGTCGCCGAGTAGCACATGGTCTGACGCGTCTTGGGCACGGCGCCAACGATGCGCTTGATCGCGGGCAGGAAGCCCATGTCAAGCATTCGATCGACCTCGTCGAGCACGAGCATCTCAACCGAGCCGATGTTGACCTCGCGACGGCGGAGGAAGTCTTCCAGACGGCCCGGGGTTGCGACGACAACACGCGGCCCGCGGTCAAGCTGATCGAGCTGGTTGTTCTCCGAAAGACCGCCGCAGACGAGAACGGCATCGTTCCTCGATCCGGGGACAAGCTTCCAGTAGACCTCAAGCACCTGCATCGCGAGTTCGCGCGTCGGCAGCAGGATAAGGGCGCGGACGGGGCCACGCTTCCCCTTGCTGCTGGGAGCCGAGGTAGCATCAAGGCGCTGGATCATCGGGATGAGGAAGCTGAGGGTCTTGCCCGTACCAGTCGAGGCTGTGGCGAGAATGTCGTTGCGCTCCAGAGCCGGCGGGATTGCCTTGGCCTGGACGGGCGTCGGCAACGTGAATCCGGCGTTGGTCAGACGGTTCTTGAGCGAATCCGAGATATTGAAGTCGGTGAAGCGAATGTCGTCAACAAGGGAGATGCCGGTCGGATTCGGGCTCTTCCCGTCGCGTTGGGAATCGTTGCCCTTGGGAGGGTTGGAAGTTGCTAAGTGCTGCTGGTTGCTGGTTTGCTGTTCGTTCTGTTCCAAAGTTGCAGAGTTCAAAATTTTTCCTGTCTGGATTCGGTTGGCTTACGACATAGGGATGCAGTGGTGCGAAGGCACGATGGATTTCAAATTGGTCAGCATTGCTGTCAGTAAGTGAAGCGCTGCTGCTGCACGGCGAGACTCGTCCGATGACGAACCTCCAGCCAGAGCAACCAGCGCGACTTCCAATCGTTTGGGAAGGTATGCGGTGGGGGAGGCGATTCGCAGTCTCTGGCCAGACTCTGAATTCCATAAGAGTCTTTGCCTGCGATGCCTGTACTCGTTTTGACCAGAGTACATGGTTAGTGTACCACAGACGTGGCTCTGGACAATAGATGGTAATTGGATAGCGATTAAGGCGTCACACGAAGGTCGATCGCCAGCGTCCGCAAACGAACATGTACATCCATTCGTGAACAACGCAACGAGCAGCTGAATCCCGCGGAGATTGATTTGCACGGAGTTAGGTTTCGTCTCCGCTGGCAACTGACTTGCACAGAGACCTACCGAGGTTAACCCAGACAAATGCATTCGCTCCTGCAGGACCTCCGCTTCTCGCTCCGTCAGATCCGGCGTTCGCCAGGGTTATGGTGACGGCGGTGTTGACTCTGGCGCTGGGGGTGGGGGCGAACACCGCGATCTTTTCGCTGCTGGATCAGGCGCTGCTGCGCTCGCTGCCGGTGCGCGATCCGCAGCAACTGGTGATTTTAAGCTCGCCAGGCAAGGCATGGGACGGATCAGCCAGCGACCATGGCGCAGGAGTTGATAAATCCTTCTCGTATCCGATGTACCGGGACCTGCGCGATCACGGGACGGCGTTCGATGGACTGATCGTTACATCCCCGGCGCCGGTCGGCATCGTGCGGAACGGCGCGTCGAACGTCGCGAATGCGGAGATCGTCAGCGGAAACTACTTCAGTGTGCTGGGAGTTATGGCCGCACAGGGACGGTTGCTCACGGCCGACGATGACACGACTCCCGGCAGCAACCCGGTGGTGGTAGTCAGCTTCAACTACTGGAAGACGCGCCTCGGAATGAAGGACAACGTAGTTGGGCAGACGCTGTCGATCAATGGCCAGCCATTCCAGATCATCGGCATCTCTGCGCCAGACTTTCAGAGTGCGGTGTGGGGGCAGGTCCCTGATGTCTTCGTTCCAGTCTCGATGCTGGAGCAGATCAGGCCTGGAAAAGGCGGCCTTCTGCAGAACCGCAGAAACCGCTCGATGAATATCGTAGGACGACTGAAGTCGGGAGAGACGCCGGAGCGGGCGCAAATAGCCATGGCTCCACTGTGGCACTCATTGCGCGCGGAGGAGTTGAAGGCACTGGGGACCAAATCGCCGCGCTTTGTCGATGAGTTTCTGACACGAAGTGAGTTACAGGTGCTGCCGGGGTCAAGCGGACTCTCGTATAGCAGAGGCGATCTGCGGTCGCCCCTGCTCGCGGTGATGGCGATGGCGTTCCTCGTGCTTCTGATCGCCGCGGTGAATGTGGCCAGCCTGCTGCTGGTCCGCTCAGCGGCGCGGATACGTGAGTTCTCCCTGCGCTATGCGCTGGGAGCGACTGCGCACCGTGTCATCCAGCAGCTTCTGCTGGAAGGCCTGCTGATCGGCATCGCCGGAGGAGCGGCGGGGTTGCTGATCGCGCCAGTATGCATTCGGGTGCTTGTGCATCGGCTGAACCAGGACAGCACGACGGCGTTTTCGACGACCCTCGATTCTCGTCTCCTGGCCTTCAACTTTGCAATCGCGCTGGCGGTGAGTGTGTTCTTCAGCCTCGCGCCTGCGATTCAACTCATCCGCCCGGATATTGTGAACGCATTGAAGCAGCAGACTTCAACGATGACCGGCGGCACGTTAAATTTCCGCCGGCTCATCGTCTCCCTGCAAGTGGGGCTCAGCGTTCTTCTGCTGGTTGGCTCGGGACTCTTCGTACGCACGATGCAGAATCTGCGCCGCGTCGACACGGGGTTCAACCCCTCTCACCTGATCACCTTTCACATCGATCCTCTGCTCTCCGGTTACACGCAGGAGAAGATTCCCGTATTGCACCAAAGAGTGCTTGAAACCATGGCAACTCTCCCCGGTGCGCAGGCGGCGGCTGCGACCGATGATCCCGAACTGGCCGACAGCAACCATGACGGTAATGTGACGGTGGAAGGCTACAACCCACCCCCTGATGAGGACTACGACGTGGAGATGCCATTGATCAATCCGGACTTCTTCCACGCGATGCAGGTGCCGTTGCTGGCCGGGCACAGCTTCACCGAAGACGATGATCGCAACCATCCGTCGGTCGCCATCGTGAACGAAGCCTTTGTGAAGCACTTCTTCAGCGACTCCGCCGCAGCGATCGACAAACGCATTGCCATAGGTGCGGGAAAAAATCTGCGGTTCATGAATATAGTCGGCGTCACGCGCGATTCGAAACATTCGAACCTGCGTCTGGCGGCGCCCGCAACGCTCTTCATTCCGCTGCGTCAGTCAAAGATAGTCGGCCAGCTTTATCTTTATCTCCGGACAACAGCAGCACCGGAGCAAACCTTCGTATCTGTGCGACAGGCGATGAAACAGATCGATCCGGGCCTCGCCGTCGACGCGCTGCGAACGATGGACGATCAGATTGAGACGACGCTTTCAAACGAACGCTTGATCGAGCTGCTGGCAATCTCGTTTGGCCTGCTCGCGACGTTGCTCGCAGGAGTAGGCCTCTACGGCGTCCTGGCTTATTCAACCGCACAACGCACGCGAGAGATCGGGATTCGGATGGCGCTGGGGTCTTCGCGGCTTAGCGTAGCTCGACTGGTTTTGATGGATGTGCTGCGGCTCGCCGGAGCCGGGGTTATGGTGGCGATTCCCTGCTCGATCCTTCTGGCAAAGCTGCTACAGAGCCAGCTCTTCGGCATCTCCGCCGGTGATCCGTTTACGCTGGCGGCGGTCGTCGCATTAATCGCAGCCGTTGCCTTCGTTGCTGCCATTGTGCCGGCGCGAAGAGCCACTTCGGTCAATCCCACCACAGCGCTGCGAACAGAGTAATAACCGCGAATCTCGTGGACTGTAACGGATGAGAGCGTGTCTTTGAACCGTTCTTGCCTGCGAGATCCGCGGTTGCGTTTGTTTCAAGTCGCGGTTTGTTCCAATTAGATGTGGCAATGAACCATGCCACGTTTTTCGAGGTACTTCTGGTGGTACTCCTCGGCCTTCCAGAAAGCACTGGCTGGAAGAACCTGGGTTGCGATGGGTTTTCGATAAGAACCAGAGGCATTGAGTTCAGCGATCTTCTCCTTTGCCTGGGCCAACTGTGTCTCGTTGTTTGCGAAGATGACGCTGCGATACTGGGTACCCCAGTCCGGTCCCTGACGATTCACCTGGGTCGGATCGTGCAGTGCAAAAAAGGCGTCCAGCAAGGTTTCGTAGGAAAGACGGGATGGATCGAAGGTGATTTCGACGACTTCCGCATGGCCGGTGCGGTCGGTACAGACTTCCTTATAAGTTGGGTGTTCGAGAGTGCCGCCTTCGTATCCTGCGGCTGTATCGATGACACCTGAGATTTCACCAAATCGGGCTTCAACACCCCAAAAACATCCTGCACCAAATACTGCTTTTTCAATTGCCACTCTGTTGCTCCTTCACTGCTCCTATTGGATGCTCCATGGCTGTGAATGTCATCAGCCGTAAGGTTAATTGCGGGAGTATTTTGGGCGCACGAAGCCAGAGGTGTCAATGGGGTTTATTGAACTTTCGTGGGAGTGTAAACAACTTGCAATATTCTGCCGAAGATTCTAAAAAAATGCTCTTTTCCAGTGCGAATTGTGCCGGTAACTGCCCCCGGTTACTAGTTTGCTCTCCGTCCGCGGCTTGACTTCGAAGCGAAGGTGCGGCGCCCGAATGCGGGTTTCTTCTTCGCCGGCGACTTTAGCTGCGAAAACTCCGGAGCCTTCTTCTTCGGAACCACCTTCTTGCCCCTCGCCGCGCGATCCAGCGCCATCACCTCACCCGGCGTCAGCTCCCGAAACTCGCCCGGCGGCACATCAAGCCGAAGTGCCCCATAGCCGACACGGCGAATCTTTTCGACATGGTGCCCGATCTCTTCGAACATTTTCCTGATCTGACGATTCCGCCCTTCCGTAAGAGTCAGCTCATACCAGGGGTTATCTCCACTCCGAACAAGCTCCACCCTAGCCGGAGCAGTAATCACACGATCACGACGCCCGCTGCGAACCTCGTTCAGCCGCCCGCGGTCGATCATGATCCCTCGACGCATCTGTTCCAGTCCCGAATTAGGTGGAACGCCGCTGATCTTGACCAGGTAAGTCTTCTCCACACCGGCCGCTGCCTTTGAAAGCGAGTTGGCCAGATTTCCATCGTTGGTCATCAGCAGCAGACCTTCGCTGAGATAGTCGAGACGGCCTACCGGATACAGTCGAACCTGATCCCCATGCGGCCCATGCTTGGGTTTCATCAGGTCCATCACGGTCGGGCGGCCTTCGGGGTCTTCGAGCGTCGTCACGTAGCCGCGCGGCTTGTTCAGCATGTAGTAGCGCTGCTTCTCGACGCCGTGCAGCAGCTTGCCGTCAACACGGATGTGGTCGCGGCTAAGATCATGACGCGTGCCCAGTGTTCTGACGACTTCGCCGTTAACCTGCACACGGCCCTCGAGGATAATCTCCTCAGCCTTGCGGCGGCTGGCAATACCGGCCTGAGCAAGAATCTTCTGCAGGCGGTCGCCCTTGGGCTCGTCGTTCGATTCGGATTTGATTGGGGAAGACTTCGTCATGGATAAACCTTCTGACTGCGGAGCTGCTCATCGCGGTCGATGCTTCAATACTCTATTATCGCCTGTTTCGCGAAGACGCGTGCGCCTAGAGATGAAACGTAATCCCATGCCGATTTGAGATCTCAATAATCTTCCCCAGGTCCCTCGCAGGAGAGAGCGGCCCGATCTGTTCCAGATACTCCTCAAAGCCGCCCGGAGTGACGACAATCAGCAATCGCGCCGCAGTCTTCCCCGAGTTGCGGAAGGTATGAATGCTGCCGCGCGGAGCAAAGGCCGCCTCGCCGGCAACGAGCGGAGACCATGTCCCATTCAAAAGAAGTTCGAAGCCGCCATCCAGAGCGACGAAGGTCTCATCTTCTTTGGTGTGACTGTGCGGCGGTGGCCCTCCCCCGGGCTTGACCTCCTCAACGAACGTCGAGGAGTGACCGTTGGATGTAGCCGAATCGACGAAGACGTCGACACGGTCTCCGAAGACTG
This sequence comes from uncultured Acidobacteriaceae bacterium, assembly GCA_963815485.1. Taxonomy (GTDB): domain Bacteria; phylum Acidobacteriota; class Terriglobia; order Terriglobales; family Acidobacteriaceae; genus Edaphobacter. The sequence continues at coordinate 620,814 of CAWFGQ010000002.1, forward strand.
TGAAATTTTTAATCGAGGGCATTGCTGCTCCGGAGCGTGATTTCAGAATCGAGTTTCCCAATCCTAGCAAAACGACTCTCCGCATGCAGTTCGAATCATGTCATCCCACAAGCCGCAAACTCACTCCATCCCATACAGCCGAAGGATGAATGAGACCTGATACAGCAGAGACACAGCCAGTAAGCTAAGTTGAACGTGCCGATCCCCGACGAACATCGCAACGAAGCAGACAATCAGGCGGGCAACAATGCGTATCGGATATTCGATCCCGAAAGAGTGAACGTAAGCCGAGCCTTTGAGATTCGTGTCGATGACGTCCGCAACAAAGGTGGCAGCAAGAAAACCGAAGAACCATTTGCGTCGCGAAAGAAAATAGTCCTCATAACCCGACTAATCCTGCAGATCAGAGGAAAACAGCCGCGTGCAGAGAAAATAAAAAAGAATCGCGTAAAGAATGATGAAGAAGCAAATCGCAAAGGTCCATTGCGGAACCAGCGTCAGGCGAAACTCCCACCACCAGAAATGAATGATCCACAACAGGAGCGAGGCAGCCCAGCCCAGGTGCAAAATCGAGACCTTCGCTCGTTTGGGATGCTGCACAAATCGCGCGAATCCATTGAGCAGTGTTGTGATGCACAAACCGACGATGATGGAGATGACGACTTCGACGTGAAGGTAGGTCCGGGCTGGACTGCGGAGGACTCATATCAGCGGCACCGCCTGATCGACAATTCCCCTATAGCTTATTCGTGTCGATAAAAGGTACTCGCTGGAATCCACCCGAAATCGACTTCAATGGCTCGTCAGGAGGCCATTCGTTGTCGCCCTCAGGAGTCGCAACTGTATCAGGTTCGTTGTCTTCCGGCATGTCGGGTGAGTCGCGCGGATCGGGTTCGGGATCGAGCTTCGATTGGGTCATCAGCCCTCCTCAGAGTCGCGTTGCTGGTCGCTTTGCACCTCGGCATCCAGTGCCGGTGAATCTGCACCTTCGGCAATCTCGTCCGTGTCGTAGTTCGGCGCCAGGCCGGAGAGGCGTCCGTCGACGATGGCCTCGTCGGCCGCAGTCTCACGCGACTCACCGCTGTCGCCGTCGGCCTGAGGCTCTGTCTGGTCCTTCTCCCGTTCCACGTCGTCGGGGCCTTCGGGTGCGTGGTGCTCCATCGGAATCTCCTCCTGCTCTGCGAGTTCGCCAGCCATCTTCTCAAACTCTTCGATGCTGGGAAGCTCGTTGATGTCTTTCAGGCCGAAGCGAAGAAGGAAGTCCTTTGTTGTCTTGTAGAGAATGGGCCGTCCGATGACCTGCTTACGGCCTGCCGTCGTAATCAGCTTGCGCGCCATCAGGCTGCCCAGCACGCCGCCCGAGTCGACGCCGCGAATCTCTGAGATCTCGGGTGCGGTAACGGGCTGCTTGTAGGCGACGACAGCGAGGGTCTCGAGCGCCTGGAGCGAGAGTTTCAATGGTGGCTTCAGCGACTTGACGAAGCCTCGCACAGCGTCGTGGTACTCAGGCTTGGTCGCAAAACGATAGCCGCCCGCAACCTCCCGAATCTCGAGCCCCCGCTCCGGGGTGGTGTATTCGGTGATTAGCTCAGCAAGGATAGTGCGGAAGTACTCTCGCAGACGCCGCTCCTTTTCCTTCGTCTCGCGGGCAAACCTCTTCGCCTCTTCCTCGGAGGGCGCTAGGGGAGATTCGCTTCCCTGCTCTGCCGCGCCTGTCTCGACGTGCCGCGTCTCTTCGACCTGAAGCACCTCGAGGAAGGGCTCGACCGAATCGGCGGAGCTCATGGCGGCGGTAGCGGCAGCGGTTCGCAGACGAGCCTCGCGTGCATGGGCGGCCTCCTCGGCAGCCGCGTCGTGCAGATGACGCTGCAACGCCTCAGCGTGCACAGCAGCCTCTGCCTGGGCTTGAGTTTCTGGGGCGTCCGAGAGGATCTCGTTGTTGAGCTCGTCCTCGTTCGGAGCGTTGTCTTCCAGCGCCAGAGCTTGGACGGACTCGAGATGGTCCAGCTCGGCCTGCGCCTCGTGGCCGAGAAGGCCGACAAGCTGGACAAGTGTTACTGGTTCTTCGGATGCGTAAATGACTGCTTCGATCTTTGCTTTAAGGCTCATGTTCCCCGCTGGTGTACTTCTAAGCATACCAATGCTGAGTATGATTGCTTTCAACATAAAGAGGAGATTCGGGAGAGATGCTGACACGCAGAAAACTGATAACACAGGCCGCAGGAGTAACTGCAGTGGCTGCAATGCCGCAATTTCTACGCGGCGCGGGATTGGCGAAGCTGCCTGTTGAAAATTCGGAAGCAATTACCGGAGCCGGATCGTTGAAGGCACATGCAGCGGCTCGCGGGCTGCTTACCGGTTGCGCGGTGAATGCGAATCTGTTTCGCGAAGATAAAAACTTTCGCAATCTCATGGCCGAGCAATACAGCATCGTGGTGCCGGAGAACTGCCTGAAGTGGAATATTCTGCGGCCAACGGCGGAGATCTACAATTTCACCGATGCGGACAGTCTGGTTGCGTTTGCCCAGGCGCATGGGATCAAGGTGAGGGGGCACAACTTCGTCTGGCATGAGGCGATTCCCGCCTGGTTTGCGGGAACGGTGACCAAAGACACCGCTGAAAAGTTCCTCGTGGAACATATTCGTACCGTCGGCGGACGCTATAAGGGAAAGATTCACTCCTGGGATGTGGTGAACGAGGCGATCTGGATTCCGGATGGTCGCCCTGACGGCCTTCGCGCCAAGTCCCCATGGTTTGAGTTGCTGGGACCCGGCTATCTCGACTTGGCCTTCAGGACCGCGCGCGAAGTAGACCCAAAAGCGCTGCTCACCTACAACGACTACGGTATCGAGTACGACAACGAGGAAAACGAAAAGAAGCGTGCAGCAGTGCTCGGCCTGTTGCGACGCATGAAGGCGGATAAGGTTCCTCTGGACGCTCTCGGCATTCAGGCGCACATCAAGGCTGACAGCAAAGATGGCTTCAGCAAAGGGCTTCGCGAACTGCTCGACGGCGCAAATGCACTCGGGCTGCAGGTCTATGTGACCGAGCTGGACGTAAACGACGACGCGGTCACGACCGATGACATCGCCGAACGCGATGCCATTGTTGCGGGAGTCTATCGCAACTTCTTGACGAACGCTCTCAAGGGGCCGGAGGTCAAGTCGGTGTTGACGTGGGGAGCGACGGACAAAAATTCGTGGCTGAATGCAAGAAAGATTCGCAAGGTGCATCCTGAGAGGCTGCAGCGGCCTCTGCCGTTCGATGCGAGTTATGCGCCGACGCCGGCGTTCTTTGCCTTGCGGGAGAGCTTCGATAAAGCAAAGAAGAGATAGTTCGATTCCACGAAGAGGAAACGGCCCGCCACTCCAGGCGGGCCGTGCTTTGAAACGATAGAGGCGAATTCAGCTCTACTTCACCATGGTGCTGAAGAGCCAGAAGAGCGACCCGGAGAGCAAAGCGGCGGCTGGAAGAGTAAAGACCCAGGCTGCAAGGATGCTTCGGAGCGTCGACATCTGAAGACCACTCTTGTTTGCAGCCATGGTGCCTGCTACTCCGGAGGAGAGGACGTGGGTGGTGCTCACCGGCAGGCCTAGGTGATCGGCTCCCCAGATGGTTGCCATGGCGACGAGCTCGGCTGAGGCTCCCTGGGCGTAGGTGAGGTGGGTTTTGCCGATCTTTTCACCAACGGTAACGACGATGCGCTTCCAGCCAACCATGGTACCGAGGCCGAGGGCAAGAGCGACGGCCACCTTGACCCAGGTGGGGATGAATCGTGTCGACTTGTCGAGGAAACCCTTGTAATTGGCAATAGCCTTGGTCTCGGAATCGATCATCTTGGGGCCAGTTTTGCCCAATAACTTGAACGATTCACTGGTGAGATACATCTGGTTTCGCACGTTAGCCTGCATCTCCGGGGGGACCTTGCCGAGCGAGCCGTAAGCAGCCGCCTCGTTGCGAATGTTGACGACCTCCTGCTGAAGCGCAACCATGACGTTCGGCTCGTACGTCTTGGAGCTTACAAACTTTTGAAGCTCGGTATCGGCGTCCTGCGCAACTGTGCCCGGCTCAATGTAGTGGCCCAGCTCTCCGGCTACCTGATTCGAGACGGCAATGAAGGTCTGCACGTCCCTGGTTCCGACAGCATGGTTGAGCGCGTAGGCAGTGGGAACGGTGCCGACGAGGATCAGCATGATGAGGCCCATGCCCTTCTGTCCGTCGTTGGAGCCGTGCGCGTAGCTGACGCCGCCACAGGTGAGGATGAGCAGAAGGCGGATGTAAAACGGCGGCGGCTCAGTTCCCTTTGGGGCTTCGTAGAGGCGCGGATCGCGGGCTACCAGTTTGAAGAGGAGGAAGACGAGAGCGGCGAGGATGAACCCGATAATCGGGGAGAACAGAAGGGCTTTGAAGACCTTGGTAACCTGATCCCATTCGACGCCCGCCGTACCGCTGTTTCCCTGCATGAGCTGATTGGTGATGCCGACGCCGATGATGGAGCCGATCATGGTGTGTGAGCTGGAGGCCGGCAGGCCCTTCCACCAGGTCGCGAGGTTCCAGAGGATGGCGGCGACAAGCAGGGCGAAGACCATTGCAAAACCGGAACCCTTGCTGACTTTGAGGATTAGTTCGACCGGCAGCAAGGTGATGATCGAGTAGGCAACGGCGCCTGAACTCATCAGAACGCCGGTGAAGTTCATGATGCCGGAGTAGACCACTGCGATGTGCGGCTCGAGCGAGTGGGTGTAGATGCAGGTCGCGACCGCGTTTGCAGTGTCGTGGAATCCGTTGACGAACTCAAAGGCGAGCGCGATGAACAGTGCCAACCCAAGCAGAATGAAGGGGAACACTGATGCAGAGTGAACGATGGAGAGATCGGAAGATAGCTTGGTCCAGATATAAACTAGTCCGCCAATCAGCATGATGGCGAAGACAATCATGCCGATTTTGCCGGGGGATGATTTCTTAAGTTTCTCGTCCAGAAGCGAACCGGGAGGACTAATTACAGGAGTAGCCATGAGGGCGCGCCTTGAAAGTCAGAATAATTGCGTTGGACCACGATAGAGGCCGATTGAGAACAATGTGTTACAGGAGCATGAAAGATGTGCTCTTTGCTCGCGTGCAGGTGCTTCTCCCATACGGCGAATTGCGACTTCCGATGCCATGCAACGCAAGAGTTTTCATGTGTTGACCATGGATCTGGAGGCAGCTCCGTTTCTTGCAGCCGTTTCTACTAAGTGGTTAAAGTCCTTTCCATGCCGCCAAAAACACTTGAACTCTACAACTATCGTGCGTTTGCATGTGAACAGCCGAAAACTATAATTCAGGTTTTCGAGGGCCGCTTCTATGAAAATTTCTGCATCTTGGTTTGGAGCTGCGATTTTGGTATTTGCGGTCATTTTTTTGGGCGGCGCTCCCCGGGCATTTGCTGACGGTTACACCATTTACGACCTTGGCAACGACAATTCTCACGGCATCTATGGAATCGATTCGTCGGGTAATGTGGTGATCTGGAGCACAAGCGGATGCGGCTCGTCTGCATACTGCTACACGACGTATGACAATGGCGTGGCGACTAACGATGGAGGCGCTCCCCCGGCTCTGGACTTCGACGATGGTACTGCGTGCGGCACGGGACTTGCCGGATTCAACGTGTCGAAGTCAGTGTGCAACAACGGGTGGATGGGATTTGGCTCTCTTTACAACCCCAATGGCGATCCGAATGGGATTTACCTGACGTCGGCATCGGGTGTTGATTTTATGGGAAGCGGAGCAGCGGCTCAGTTGTTCCTAAACTCGTCCGGGGACTTTGCGTGGACGGATGGAATCGGCGACGAGATGTATGTTGCGATCCAGAACCCAGCGCTTCTCTCTGAAGCGGCCGATTTTTCGTTGAAACAGGATGTCGTTTCATCTGATCCGGTTCCTGAACCTGCGGCGCTCCTGCTGTTAGCGACGGGGTTGATGGGGCTTACTTTTGCCGTTCGGGTGAAGGGTCACAGTTAATCGCAAGCGGAGAGTTCCACAGTATCTACCGCCAGTCGTCGCGTGCCTGTGCCTGTTCGGTGAAGACCTGATCGAAGGCTTCGGTTTTTTTGATGAGGATATCGCTCTGCATGGCAGGCTGGTAGAGCAGAACGGCCTGCAGGCGCACAAGTTCGAGCATTGCTAAGAACATGCAAATGAGGGAACGCGCGGTGTGGGTGTTGTGGAGGAGACGCCGCAGGCTGACTGGCTTGTCTTCCATAACGAGACGACGCTTGACGTAGTCGATCATCTGGGCGACGGTGACCGCATCCTCGTCGACGTCGAGGACCGGGCGTTCGCGCATGCGGTGGAGGATGTCCTGGAAGACGCGGACGAGGTCGACGGTGTCGGCGGCGATCTCCTGCTCTAAATCTGTCTCTTCGGCTCCGGCTTCAAGGGTGTCGCGGCGGAAGTTTTTCAGGCCGGGATTGGTCCAAGTGGCTTCTTCGATGTGCTGTTTTTGAAGGAGCATCTGGGCGGCGGCCTTGAAGCGCTCGTGTTCGAGGAGACGTTCGACCAGCTCGCGGCGCGGGTCTTCGGATTCGCCTCCTGCGACATCGCTGGGATCGCGTGGGAGGAGGGTCTTCGATTTGATGTGAATGAGGAGCGAGGCCATGTAGATGAACTCGCCTGCGGCGTCGACGTCGACCTGTTTGAGATGCTGGGTGTAGTCGAGGAACTGGCTGGTGATGCGGGCGATGGGGATGTCGTAGATGTCGATGTTCTGCTTGCGGATGAGATCGAGCAGGAGGTCGAGCGGGCCCTCGTAGACCTGACCGACGGTGACAGAGAAGGGGGATTGAGAAGCCTCTCCTGTCTCTTTTTCTTTTGCTTTGTCTCTTGATGGACGTTTTGATTCAGGAGCGGGTGGAGATGGGGACTTGAGGGTAAATGGGGCGGGGGTTTCCTGGGATTCTGTAGAATCTGCGCCAACAGAAGCTGGGGTTTTCTGCGAGTCAAGCGGAGTGCCCGATTCGGTCGCGCCGTGTTGTTCGCCGGAGTTGAGATCTTCCGTGCTTGCTTCGGGATTTACGATTTCTTCGGACATCGATTCACTCAAAAACTTTCGCTCGTTCCTTACTCGAGGCCCATGGCCTGACGGACATGCTGAAGGGTCTGGATGGCTCGGCGGCGGGCGCGGGCCGATCCATCCCATAGGATGGCGTCAACGTTGCCGGGGTCGTCTTCGAGGATGCGGCGGTGCTCCTGAATTGGTGCGATCTCGCGAACGATGGAGTCTGCGAGCCAGCCTTTGCACTGGATGCAGCCAATGCCTGCGGTCCGGCAACCCTGCGCGGCTTCGCTCTGCACCTCGCTGGTGGAGAAGACCTTGTGAAGATCGAAGACAGGGCAGACGTCCGGATTGCCTTTGTCGGTACGGCGGATACGGGCCGGGTCGGTGACCATGGTCTTGATCTTGGCGCGGAGGTCGGCCTCAGGCTCGGAGAGCATGATCGTGTTGTTGTAGCTCTTCGACATCTTGCGCCCGTCGAGGCCGGGGAGTTTGGGTGACGGCGTGAGCAGGACTTTAGGCTCGGGAAGAATGCCGTTCGTGACAGCGTTTGCAGCTATTTCGGCTTCGATGATCTCCTTGTCGGAGTGATCGGCGCGGGCCTTTTCGATAGCTGGGGTGGAAACCGAGCAGTAGAGAGCGTTGAAGCGACGGGCGACCTCGCGAGTGAGTTCGACGTGGGCAACCTGGTCCTGGCCTACGGGGACGAAGTCGGGCTGATAGAGGAGGATGTCGGCTGACTGAAGAAGGGGATAGCCGAGGAAGCCGTAGGTATTGAGGTCCTTTTCGCGAAGCTGCTCCTGCTGGTCTTTATAGGTTGGCACACGTTCGAGCCAGGGGAGAGGGGTGAACATGCTGAAGAGGGTATGCAGCTCGGAGTGTTGAGGGACGTGGGACTGGATGAAGACGGTGCAGCGTTCAGGGTCGAGACCTGCGGAGAGAAAGTCGAGAGCGACGTCACGGATGTTCTGACGGAGAGTTGAGGGGTCGGCGTAGTCGGTCGTGAGAGCGTGGAGGTCAGCGATGAAGAAAAAGCAGTCGTACTGATCCTGGAGCTGGACCCAGTTGTACAGGGCGCCCATATAGTTTCCGAGATGGAGGCGGCCGGTGGGGCGCATTCCGCTGAGGACGCGGGGGCGAGAGGGGATGGAAGGAATTTCAGTCATGTGGCTCAAATGCAAGGGTAAATGATTTGAGCCAGATGCTGAGTTTTCCTCTGTTCGCTTCTTGCGCGATGAAGGTGGTTTATTTGCCGTCAGGGGCGGGAACCATAATGGCATTCGGATCGACTTTGGGGATGCCAAAGTGGCCGCTCAAATGGACGAGGTCGAGGGGGCGGAGTTCGCAGCTCACCTGGACTACGTTCATGTCCTGCGGGGAGCGGGTGAGGACGGTGATGCCGGTGATGTCAGGGCCTGCGAAACGGAGCCAGAGGTCGGTAACAGTGGAGTGAGGCCGCGCGGTGTTAGCTGGAGTTTGATTGGCGTTGACGAGATGCTTCCATCCGGCGGCGTGGTAACCGGCGATGATGGAGGCCATGGTCTCAGGGATGTAGAAGGCTGGATGGGGGTAATGGTAGTTGTCAACGGCGACGCCGGTGAGAGCCGCTGCGGCATGATTCGGATCCATTCCGCCTGAGGCGAGGAGGTTCTGGGCGATCTGAAGTTCGGTGCGGTCAAAGCTGAATGCGGTGTGGCTGGCTGGCTGGTTGGCGAGGTTCATCAGCGCGCCGTGAAGGTCGAAAGACTCACCGGCTGGCTGAGCTTGGGCGATGGTTAGGGCTGTGGTGAAGAGGGCGGGGAGCAGGATGGTTCGGAGACGTGGGTTCATCTTGGCCTCTTTCCCAGTTTAGACACGGATTTCAAGCCTAAGTTGGCGTGGTCCGGAAGAAAATGGCGGGCGGAATCGTCAGGAGCGAATAGCTTTTTTGTCGCCATCCAGATAGGAGACAGAGATCCCATCTGGCTGACAAACCAGAAAACAAATACTTTATTGCGGTGGGCGGGGTGCGAAGTAGCCTTTCTGGGCGCGGACGTGATACCGGGGATCGGTAGCCTGAAGGTAGATGGTCCGGAAGCTGCCGTCCATCTTGAGGTTGGCAGGGCGGTAGACGAGGTGGTACTGGCTGCGAAGTTCTTCTTCGATGTTGCGGAAGCCGGTGGCTACGTCTTCGAGCTTGATGGGGTAGAAGGGCTGGCCGCCAGTGGCCTCGGAGATCTGACGAAGGACGTCATCGCCCTTGTCTTTGCTGGGGCTGATGTTCGTGCTGATGGTGTAGACGATCGTGTCGGCCCGCTGGCACATCTTGATGGCGTCGGACTCTTCAACACGGCTGTAGTTGTCGTCGCCGTCTGATACGAGAATGATGGCGCGGCGAACTGCTCCAGTCTCGTGAAGAGTGAGCATCTGGTCGCGGCAGGTTTTGTAGAGAGCGTCGAACAGGGCGGTGCCGCCTCCGGGGCGCAGCTTGCGGATTCCCTGGTTAAGGAGGTCGACGTTGTTGCTGAAGTCCTGTGCGAGGTCGGTCTGGATATCAAAGCCCTCGACGAAGGCCCGATCGTTGAGGTGAAGGATCTGCAGGAGGAATTCGATGGCGGAGTCCTGCTCGAACTGGAAGCGCTGGCGAATGGAGCTGGAGGTGTCGAGCATGATACCGACGCGCAGGGGGAGATTGGTCTGCTGGGTGAAGCGCAGGACGGCCAGAGGAGGACGGCCGTCATCGAGGAGGCCGAAGTTTTCGCGCTTGAGGCCGGTGATGAACTTGCCCTTCTTGTCGGTGACGGTGAAGATGAGATTGACTTCGTTGACCTGGACTTTGATGGTCTCGGTCGGCTGCTCCTGATTGGGTAGCGACGGTGCGCTGGGTTGCTGGGCGGGGGGTGTCGCTGGCTGATTGCCGGGCTGCTGAGGTGCTGCGGTTGTTGTGTTGGTCTGCGGAGACGCGGCTGGCTGCGTGGAGACCGCGGGGGCCTGAGGTGCCAGGGTCGCGGGTTGCGGCGTGGGCTCGGAGGGCAAAGCCATGGGGGTGGTGGTGGCGGCGGGCGTTGCGCTGGTTTGCGCGCGAAGAGGCACGGCAGCGGCCAACAGGCAGAACAGGAAAAGGGAGCTGAAGAGCCCCAGAGCACGGTTGGTTCGATTATGGACGATCACTGTGATGATTTTACCGAAATGCCATTCAATTCGTATGGATTGCTTTCAGGAATGACTCGAGTTCGATAGGAAGGGGAGCATCAATTTCGAGTTTTTTCTGTGTTTGGGGATGGGTGAATGACAAATGCGCGGCGTGGAGGAAGTTTCGGTCGATCTGGAACTCATCGGGGAGGCCTGAAATGAGGTGCGGAGCGCCGTAGAGTGTGTCGCCGACGACAGGATGGCCAAGGGATTGGGCGTGGACACGGATCTGATGGGTGCGGCCTGTTTCGATGCCGACTTCGACCAGAGTGAAGGGGCCATAGGGAGTAGTCAGGCGCTCGCTGACGCGGAAATGTGAGACAGCTGAGCGGCCATCGGAGCGGCGGGTCGTCATGCGGGTCCGGCGCACGAGGTCACGGGCGATGGGAAGAGTGACTGTAGTGTCATCTTTTTTGAGGTGGCCGTGGAGAAGGGCGAGGTAGGTTTTGGAGACCTGGCGGCGGGAGAACATTTCACCGAGTTTGCGGTGCGTGCTGTCGTCTTTGGCGACGAGGATAAGGCCGCTGGTCTGCTTGTCGAGGCGGTGGACGATGCCGGGCCGAAGATCGCCGCCGGTTGAGGAGAGATTTTTGAAGTGGAAGAGAAGAGCGTTGACAAGAGTACCGGAGTTGCGGGTGTCATGTTCTCCCGGGGCTGCTGTGCCAGCTCCAGCGTGAACCATCATGCCTGCCGGCTTGTTGACGATGGCGAGGTGCTTATCTTCGTAGAGGATTTCGAGAGGGATATCTTCAGGAGTGGCGTGAAGGGGCGGTGGCTGCGGTGAACCTTCGATTTCGATCGATTCGCCGCCGCGGAGTTTCTGTTTTGGCTTGGCGGTGTGGCCGTCGACGCGGACTTGTCCGGCTTCGATGAGGAGCTGAACGCGGGCTCGCGAGATATCTGGGATTGCCTGCGCCAGATACTGATCGAGGCGGAGGTTCGCGGCTGCGGGGTCGGCGGCGAAGGTTCGCATGTTGTCGTCGGAGGACTCTTCGAGGTCTTCGAAATCGATGACGGGGATGGGCAGCGGCGAGGCTTCTTCGGTGCCGCGGGTGGCGCGATACTCGGGTTTGACAGTGCGGCGACGCTGGCCTTTGGGGAGCATGTGCTTAGACGGCATAGCGGACCAGCTTTCGAGGTTGGAGAAAAAGGACAAGGGCGGCAAGAGCGATCATGCCGAGGGCGATCCATTGGATTGGGTCGAGAAACTTTGAGTCAGGGAAGGGCTGACGGAAGAAAGTGAGAAGGAATTGTGCGATGCCGGAAGAAACAAGGGCAAGGACAAAGATGTCGCCAGGATTTTTGCGGCGGCGGAGCTGACGGAGGAGGACGAGGGTGATCACGGCAGCGGCGATTGCGGCGTAAAGACCGACTGGATGGAGCCGAATGCGATCAGGCGGGATAGGTAAGGCCCACGGAAGAGTTGTGGGGAGACCGGCGTCGCTTCCTTCGGAGAAGTGCCCGACGGCAAGAAAGATCCAGATCAGAGTTGCGCAGGGAGACCAGGCGTCGAGAGTGCTTAGGACCGGAAGATGTTTGAGGCGGAGGTAGATTCCGGTGGCAAGGATGGTTAGGAGGATGCCGACGGCATTGAGCGACGGCACAGTAAGCAGAAGAATCGGGAAGCGTACAAAGCTTTGCGGGTATGCGATGACAAGGAGAAGACGAGAAAACGCAAATGCAGAGAGGAGCACGAAGAGTCCGGCGTTCCAGAGCTTGTCGGGATCCAGGCCGACCATAGAGCCGGTGCGGAAGCTTAGAGCGAGGGCCAACATGAGGCCCACGGCGGCGAGAACGCCGAAGGTGGGAAGCAGAAGATGGCCGGAGTGGACGAGATAGGGATGCATGAGAGCTGGGAGTTTTGAGCTCTGAGCCTGAAGGACACAAGAAGACCGACCCACTGGGCCGTACTCGGAAGCGCTGGTGAACCCGTCCTAAGACGGCGGGACCTAACCGTGGCTCTTTAGGCGTTCCTGACTGGAGGACTGCTCACCAAGCCATGTCTACGAGTCGGGCCCCTGTTCAATGAATGTTGGTTCAACCAGCGTTGTTCCAGTACCTGCTTTGCAGGCCGGCTTTCTTAGATTGGATGCTACTTGTGCGGGCGGAGAATGGCAAATGGGGCAGGAACGGCGTTTGGGGACCGAGTGATCTGAGCGGGGAGATGAGATTCGCTAGGGTTTCTCCGGCCAATCCACGTCGGGGCTGCGGGGTGGGGGTTGATTGGGGCTGAGATTTTCGGAAGTGATCTCGGCATAGGTGAAGTTTTCTGGCGGTACGGGGCTGCCGGAAAGACGACGTAATAGGGCGAGCTGACCTGCGTGGGTCATAGCGTCAGAGAAAGGCCCCTGCAGAAGAATCTCCGGTGTGACGTCGTGGAGTTCGGCATTTTCTTCGAGGAGGCGGGCGATATCGGTGAGGACTTCGTGGAAGTGCTCGATTGCGCTGGAGAATTCTGGGAATACGGGCGGGCGATAGGAGCCGCCAAGGAAGAAGGTGCGGGAGTAGCCGAGGACGCTGTCCATGTGGCGAATGAGTTCATGTGGAGTACGAACCTGCGGGGCGGCGCGGAAGTCGGCGAATTCGGGCGGAGCGTCGCGGAGAGCTTTCTGAGTGCGATAGGCCAAGGCCGCAAGAAAGTGCTTAAGAAGAGATCGTTTTTCGTCCATCGCAGTTTTCTCTTTACCAGGCTAGTTGCCGACTCGAGTTGCCGGCAGGTTAGCAGCTTTGGCTTTGGCGATGAGTTTTTTGAGCTTGCCTTCGACGTCGGAACCTTCGCCCAGCATCTCCGAGGTCAGGACACCGTCGGCGTCGATGGTGAAGTAGTGAGGGATGGCGTTGATTCCGAACATGGTGCTGAGGTGATGGTCGGCGTCGCGATATTGGACCCAGCTCATCTCGTTTTTATTGATGAAGTCGCGCCACTTCTGCTCATCGGAGTCCCAGCTGATACTGATGATGACGAGGGGCTGACCGGCGAACTCTTTAGCGATTTTTTTGATGTGGGGAAGCTCTTCCTTGCAGGGGCCGCACCAGGTCGCCCAGAAGTCGATGAGGACGACGCGGCCGCCCATGGCGTCGAGGGAAAACTTCGACCCGTCGAGCGCGGTGACGGTGAAGGCGGGAGCCATTGGGTGGGTTGAGAGTGCGGGGTCTTCGGCGAAGTGCTGGGCGCGGAGGTAGCTGGGGTCTTTGGGTGAGACGCAGCTGAGGCAGGTTTTGAACTGGTCACGGGCGGCGTCGATCTGGTTGAGGCGGGCAAGGACCTGGCCGTCGAGATAGTAGGCGGCAGCGTTTTTGGAGTTGTCTGCGATGGCGGCTTTGAAAGCGGCGTCGGCGGATTTAAGGAGGTCGGGTTTGTTCTTTTCTCCGGCTTGAAAGAGAAGAGCATGACCGCGTTCGACTTCGGCGAAGGACTTGTCGGTCGGGTTGGCTGCGATGGCTTCGAGGGCGTAGGCAGTTCCTGCGGCGTCCTTGAAGCCGGCGGTCTTCATCTGGAGCGTGTAGAGCTCGGTGAGGCAGTGCTCATCTTTCTGGTCGGCGATCTTGCAGGCTTTTTTGTAGGCTTCGATGGCAAAGCCATACTGCTGTTTGCGAGCAAGCTGCTTGGCTTCGTCCATGGAGGAGACGAATTTCGGATTCGATTTGTAGTCCTGAGCGTGAAGAGTCGGGGAAGAGACCGAGCTTATGCAGAGAAAGACAGCAGGCAAAACAAAAAGACGCATTGGAGATCTCCGGGATCGGGGCAGCGTGTCGATGATGGCAGCAGGAAAGGGGAAACTCAAGCAAAATTTGAGTTTTCCGGGCCATCTTATCGCGCCCACGGGGTCTGCCGAGAGGACGAAAGCGGGAGCTTGACTAGCCGACTTTGCGGTCTTCGAGGACCTCGTCGAGCATGTCGGCGAGCGTGGTGGCGCGAGTGCGGGTGGAGTGCTGCGAGTTCTGGAGATTGCCGGCGAGGGAGTCGTTTCGCTGGCGTGCGGTGCAGAGTTCGTCTGCGATGTTGAGGGCGGCGAGGACTGCTACGCGCAAGCTGTCGACAGTGTTGCCAAGGGCAGAGACGGCGCGCATCTTCGCGTCGACGATGGCGGCGAGACGCTCGATGTAGGCGGGGTCGGTGCCGCGGAGATTGTAAATCTGGTCGTAGATGTCTACGGAGACGGCCTGGGCGACGGACTGGCTTTCGGTGGCTTTGGGCGGGGCTTCGAGAGTCTGATCCATCGTTTCTCCTGGGATGAGTTAGAGAAGTTCGTCGATCTGTTGGAGCATCTTTTCTACTCGTTGGCGGACCTGATCGCGCTCTTTGTTGAGTGTGGTGAGTTCGGTTTCGGCCGCGCGGGCATTGGTCTTTTGCGCGGCGAGCTGTTCGCGGAGCGAGGCGACTTCGGCTTCGGCGGCGGCACGGGCTTCGCGTTCTTTCTTGACGATTTCGACGGCGCGGAGGACTTTTTGCTCAAGAGCCTGGAACTCGTCTGCGCTGATGCCGGAGCTGATTGTGGAAGTACTCATATTTCTTTTGAGTATAGACGCGGTGAGCGTGGATTTCGCATTTTGGACCACGCGGCGGAATCTAGATGGATGCGGTTTTGTTACTAATTTTTTTAATGGGGTTGGATGAGGGATTTTTTGCGAATTTACAGGCCTTTTTGCAGGGGTTGCGAAAAAGACGGTGCTTTTTGCTGGTAATTTGTGGTCGTTACGTGGCTGTTAAGTGCAAAAACGGGGTTGTTAGCTGGGGTTATTTTGGGTTTGAAAATTTTCCTGTTTTTCAAAATATTTCTGTGGAAATTTTTTTGGGTGGGTGAGGAGAGGATTAAAAAGCAAATGCGGGGTCTCTCCACTGCGCGGCAGACGATGAGGCTGTCTGCCGCTCCGGTCGAGATGACGCATCTGAGGCAGCGTTAGGCGCGGAGGGTTCCGCCTAGTTTGGTGAGAGCGTCGATGATTTGTGCCGACCAGTGGGTTAGTTCTTCGTCGCGGAGGGTTCGTTCGTGCGACTGGAAGACAGTGCGGATGAGGTGGGAGTAGACGCCGGGGTATTTTTTCTCGTTGCGCCAGACTTCGATGGGATTGAGGCTCTGGAGTTCCGGGATCGCCAGGGCATGGATCGCCGCGGCGATGGTGTGCCAGTGGACTGAGTTCGGGAAGACGAAGGAGAAGTCGCGCTCGACGGCCTGGTAGCGGGAGATCTCGCGGGCGGTGACTCGCTGGAGCGGGAGATCGTAGAGCTGGGTGAGGTCGACTTGCGCGAGGTAGACGGGTTGGCGGAGTTTGCGGGCTTCGAGCTGCGTGGACGTGAGTTTGCCGAAGTGGGCTATGGGCTTTTTGTTGACTAGCGCGGTGGCGGAGCGGCCGGGTTCGAGCCATGCGGAGGCCCCGGAGGAGAACGTGAGAGCGCCGGGACCTCCGGGTGAGGTGAAGAGAGAGAGGAGGGATTCGATGACGCCTTTGAGTTCGAAGATAGGAGCGTCTTCGGCGGGGTAGAGACGGGATTCGGCGATGTTTCCGGTGAGGCCGAGGGAAAGTTGCGGGGTCTCGTGGACTTCTGAGATGAAGTTGGCGTCGGCTGGGATGGTGCCGGTAAAGATCTGGCCCTGCTCGAAGAGGCGGACGTTTTTTACGTCGCGGTTGAGATTGTGGCTCAACATGGTGAGCATGCCCGGGATAAGTGAGGGGCGGAGGATGGAGGCCTCTTCGGAGAGCGGGTTCTCCATGGGGACGGTTTTCTTGTCTGTTGCGGTGAGAACGGCATCGGATTCGGAGGCGAAGGTGCTGGAGACGGCTTCGCTGTAGCCGAGAGCGAGGAGGCGGGTGCGGACGGCGGCCTCTTTGGCGGCGGTTGGATGGGCTGTGACGGGAAGCGCGGTGGGGAGAGTGTTGGCGAAGCGGTTGTAGCCGTAGACTCGGGCGACTTCTTCGATGAGGTCGATCTCGCGTTCGAGGTCCAGGCGCCATGACGGGAGTTTTACGTCGAAGGTGTCGGCGGTTTTTGGGGTGAGTCCGCAGCCCAGCGAATTGAGGTATTGCGAGACGATCTGTGAAGTGAGACCTTCGGGAGCGATGGTTGTGCCGAGGTGACGTTGGACTTGTTGCACTGAAAGCTGAATGGGCGGGCGGTTTGCGGTTTTGCCGGCGATCCCGGGGATAAGGACGTCGATGAGGTCGCCTTCGGCGTGGCCTCCCGCCTCGAGGATTAGTTTTGAGACCAGCGCGTTGGCAATCGGGGCGGCGTTGATGTCGGCTCCGCGTTCGAAGCGGTGGGAGGCGTCGGTGTGGAGGCCGTGGCGGCGTGAGCTGCGGCGGACTGCAGCGGGATCGAACCAGGCGGACTCGACGAGGATGTTTTTGGTTTCAGCGGTGATCATGGAATCCCAGCCCCCCATGACCCCGGCGAGGGCGAGGGGCTTCCTTTGGTCGGCTATTACCAGGTCGTCCGGTTCGAGAGTGTGTTCTGATCCGTCGAGGAGCTTTAGTTTTTCGCCTTTGTGGGCGAGGCGGACGATGATGCCTCCTTCGAGTTTGTCGAGGTCGAAGGCGTGGGTGGGGTGACCCATGCCGAGGAGGGTGAAGTTGCTGGCATCGACGGCGTTGGAGATTTGTTTCTGGGTGAGGAGGGCAAAGTATTCGGCGATCTGGCCGGTGCTGGGTGCGATGGTGACGTTGCGAAGGACCTGGGCGGTGAAGCGGCCGCAGAGGTCTTTGGCTTCGATGTGGATGGGGAAAGACTGTGTGGCTTCGGGCGAAATGCGGGGGTTCCTCGACTCCGCTTCGCTCCGCCCGGAATGACGCACGCTTTGGGTCGCATCCTGAAGAGCAATGAGCGGGAGGTTGTAGATGGTGGCGGCTTCGCGGGCGATGCCGTAGTGGTTCATGGCGTCGACCCGGTTGGTGGTGATGTCCATCTCGAAGAGCGAGCCGTTGCTGGGGCCAAGATCGTGGACGCCCTCGACGGCGATGCCGCGGAGGGTCAGGTCGTCGGCTAGTTGCCGGTCAGTCGCGGTGAGAGTGGGCAGGTAGTGGCGCAGCCACTTGGTAAGGACGTTCATGATGGACGGTATTTAGTCTAAATGTTTGTTTTCCATCGCCGAAATTGATCGACGGCGCTAAGATTTCATGCCATGCAATGGTTCGGTCCGAGTACTACTGTAAAGACAGTCGATGGGGGAGACGGGCTGCGAGTTCGAGTCGCCGTCCACCGTTTCAGGATCGACTTGATCTTGTATGCCGGAGTTTTCGCTGTCTTCGCGTATGTGGGATGGCGGAATCGGAGTTGGTTTTTCCTGATTGTTGTTCTCGTGGCAGGAGCGAGCCTTGTTATTGACTGGCTCAAGGATCCGACTACTGAGTTGTGGGTTACCGAGCACGGCCTGGAAGCCGTGAGAGATAACGGCGGGCTTGGGAATGACCGTCTGCGTTTGCCGTGGTCCGAGATCTCCGGATTGGATTACCGCGTGGGGGGAGAAGACGAGCCGGGCGGCTTGTACGCGCGCCGAGGCGGGTGGAGATCCACTTTCCTTATGGCTCACGTCAACAAAGAACAAGCGGAAGAGATTATTGCCGCGATTTACCGGCGATTTCCTTATGTTGAGATGGCCACGGATGATGGTGGCTGGTTGCCCTTTGGCGGAAAAAGTGACCTAACGACATTGGGACTGTCCAAGTCTGACCACGACGGCTAAATGATGTGGGCGATCAGCTACGATCATGGTCCGGCGAAGTAGTTGCAACTGGAGGACGTACAGGTGGTCAGCAAGATCAATTTTGCTTGACGGACGAGATGGGTGAGGTATGCTTTTTCGCCATGGGCAAATTTCCTTTTTCCGGTTTTAGAGGGACCAGCCGCGGGTGCGGTCTGGTAGTGATGACAGCTGTGTTGCTACTGGCGTTTTGCGGTGCGGCGAGGGCTCAGGATTCGGACTCGGAGGGATGCAAGGATTCGCCGCTGATTTCGCGGTACCCGAAGGCTTTTATCGGAAGCTGCGACCATAAAGAGTTCGACTCGGCGACGATGGAGATTAATAAGGCAGGGGATCAGAAAGGCATCGAAGGGGATACCACGATTCTGATCTACACGATTCCGGAGGGTGCGAGCGATCTTGTGATCTACAGGAATATGCATAATGCGCTGGCTGGCGCAGGGTACAGCTTTCTGTACGAAGAGTCGCCTTATAAATTTACGGCAAAGAAGGGTGCGCAGTATATTGCGCTGGCTGAAGGAGGCGGTTCGACCCAGCTGACGCTGGTGAAAGAGCAGGCGATGGCGCAGGTGGTGACGGCGGATGCGAAGTCGATGAACGACGCGCTCGATTCGGCTGGGCATGTGGCGGTTTATGGGATTGAGTTTGCTACGGGCAAGGCGGATCTTTTGCCTGCGGCTGATGGGCCGTTGCAGCAGATGCTGATCCTGCTGAAGGACAATGCTGGCTTGAAATTGCGTATGGAAGGGCATACGGACAATGTTGGCGCGCGGGCGATGAATCAGCGGCTGTCAGAGCAGCGAGCAGCGGCGGTGGTAGCGTGGCTGGTGACGCATGGGATCGCAAAGGACAGGCTGACGGCGCAGGGCTTTGCAGATACGAAGCCGGTGGAAGACAATTCAACAGAAGAGGGCCGGGCAAAAAACAGACGTGTGGAACTGGTGAAGATCTAAATCGTGAATATCCAGTAAGGACGCCTTCGACGGCGACGCCGCGTAGAGTGAGGTCGTCGGCTAGTTGGCGATCGGAGACAGGGAGCGCAGGCAGGTAGTGGCAAGCCAGTTTGTGAGGATGTTCATGGACGATTTCTAGTCTAAATCTTCAACCAGGGTGGCGCGCTCGGGCGAGATTGTGCGGCTTTATCCGGCGCAGGGAAGTGGGAAGGGCGGGTTGGAGCGCGATTCGGCGAAGCTCCAAAAATTGTGCTTGTACTTGTCCTTCTGGTGGTCTATATTCTGGCCCACTTCCCGTTGCTGCGGGCCGGCGCAGCGGGCAAACCTTGTCCATCCTACACAACCCTTTTTCAGGAGGCACACATGCGCTTTGCTCCGTTGACAGTAGCTCTTATCCTTGCTCTGCCCCTCTCTGGTCTCGCGCAGAGTACACCCGAAGATGAAATTCGGGCTGGTTCGATTTTAAATGCGAATCATTTCACAGCAATCGGCAAGACGGCAAACCTGGGCGGAGGCGTCCTGGGCAACCGTTCAAATGGAAGTGTGCTTGGGCTGGACACTATTCCGAACTGGAGCAGTTACTTTTATGAACCCGGACTCGACTCATTCGGCAACATGCAGTTTACGTGGCAGTACACGATGGTGGGCCACAGTCCGCTGGAGAGCAGTGATGGATCGGACGATGACTGGAACGGAAGGACAACAAAGATCGGAGCGCCGATCATCGCGGTCAACGTGGATTTGCGCAATGCGGATGGCACGCCGCGATTCGTCAACGGGCAGCGACTGTTTCAAGACGCAACGAAGTTCGTCGCACCGGTGTTGAGTTCCCCTATCTTCTCGAAGACGTCCTATAGCTCGAGCGAAGATCCGACTCAGTTCGCCGATGCGGTAGGCCGTGCGGAGTTCTTCCATAAGACGAGTGACGATTGGCATACGCTATTGAAACCGCGAGTCGCCACAACTCGGACGATGGTGCTGTTGCGGGGCACGTATCAGTTTGCTCTGAACGCGGACGGCAGCTGCTGCGCGTTTATCCTCGTGAATGAAAACGCCTTTGTGGGAGCGCTGTTTCCAGCGACGGCGACCGATACCTCGACCGTGATTGGCGCGGCGGAGAACTCGGGTGATATCCGCACGCGGGATATCTCGACGTTCCTGTTCAACAATGTCTTCCTCTTTAGCGGGACGCCCAGCAACTGCTGCGTGATCGGGTTCCATACGTATGACACGGAGCCAGGCGGCGCGGCGAATGGATTCAAGGAGAAGCGATATGTGATTGCTTACGCAAGCTGGGTGAGTCCGGGGATTTTCAGCGATCCGACGTTTGGTGATGTCGCGCCGTTGAGTCACGAGATGACGGAGACGTTCAACGATCCGTTTGTGAACAACGCAACTCCCTGGTATCTGGCCCCGAACGGCAATTGCCAGAACAATCTGGAGACGGGCGACGGGATCGAGGGGCTGCCGAATGCGCAGTTTACGATCTCGCTGAATGGGACTACGTGGCATGTGCAGAACGAGGCTCTGCTGCAGTGGTTTGCGGGGGTTACCCCGTCGTCGGCAATCCACCATGCGTATAGCTATCCAGATACGACGGTGCTGACGTCGGCGGCTGTGTCCACTACGGTGAACTGCAAGTAAGAACAGCGTTGTCTCTGGGGTACGTGGAAGGGGAAGCGGCCGGGGCCTGCGGCGACCGGCCGTTCTTTTTGAGTCGCAGCATGATTATGGGAGTATCCTCTTGGGGCGGAGGGCCCGCCGCGATTTCCTGCTTTCCAAATCTACTAAGAGGTGTTGGATATGCTTCGTCTATTGCTGCATTGGATTTTGAATGCGGTGGCTTTGCTGCTGGTGGCGCACTTTGTTGAAGGATTTGTGATCAGCGGGTTTGCGTCGGCGCTGATTGCTGTTGTGGTGATCGGGTTGCTGAATGCGACGCTTGGACTGCTACTGAAGATCATCACGCTGCCGCTGGGGATTCTGACGTTTGGGCTGTTTTTTCTGGTGATCAATGCGGGGATTCTTTGGTTTTCCAGCAAGTTTGTGCCGGGGTTTGCGGTAACAACGTTCACGGCGGCGATCCTTGGGGCATTGGCGCTGGCATTGATCCATATGCTGTTTGGGTTTTTTGGCAAAGCGGCGAAGAGTCGCTGAGAGCCCGGATCAGCACTAAAAAATGCCGGAGGGAATGTGGTGAGTTTTTTGAACTATCCCCTACTGATTTCCGTGTTTACGTTTCTTCTGCTGTGGCTGGCTGCGTGGGTTGGTGCGCGGATGAGCCACAGGTTGCGTGCGCTGCAGGATGAAGATGTGCGAACGGACTTCGGCGTAATCGAGGCGGCGACGCTTACGTTGCTGGGGTTGATTATCGGATTCAGCTTCTCGATGGCTACAGGAAGGTACGATCTGCGGAAGAACTACGAGGAGGCTGAGGCGAACGCGATTGGGACAGAGTATCTGCGGGCAGATTTGCTGCCGCCGGATGAGGCTTCGCGGGTGAGGACGTTGCTGCAGGAGTACACGGCGCAGAGGATACGTTTCTATACGGCGCGGAGCTGGGATGATATTGACCAGATCCGAGCGGATACGGGGAAGGTGCAGGGGGCGCTCTGGACAGCTGCTTCAGCGACGGCGAATGCAACGCCAACTCCGATACGGCTGCTGGTGGTGGCGGGGATGAATGATGTGCTGAATTCGGAGGGGTATACGCAGGCTGCGTGGTGGAACAGGATTCCGGCGGGGGCGTGGTCGCTGATGTTCGCGATCGCTCTGTTTTCTAACTGGCTAATGGGGTTTGGACTGAAGCGGTGGAAGCCGAGACTACTGACGATTCTGCCGGCGGTGGTCGCAGTGTCGTTTTTCCTGATTGCGGATATCGATAGTCCGCGGGGTGGGGTGATTCGAGTGGTGCCGCAGAATTTGTTGAGGTTGCAGGCTGGGTTGAAGTAAGGTTCGGCGGATCTTTCAATTTGGCGGTTGACGCTGAGGATTATGAGATTCTTCGGCTCCGCCGCGCTCGCTCAGAATGACGAATTCAAATTAATATTTGAGGATTACATTCCCATTTCCTGGGATGAGATTGTGAATGGTGAAAAACTCTTCGGCCGACTTGCCCTCCGCGCCGGTGGGGAGAGAACGAGGGCTACGAGAGCGCCGCAAACTGCGATAGAGACGAACACGCGAATGGGGTTCGTTCCGAAACTGTGAATCATCATGAGGCTGATTGCATAGTAGAGACCTATGCTGGCCCAAGTGATGGCTGCAGCGATACGTCCCAAATCGGTTGGCCGCCAAAGGAGGACAACAGCTGGACTACCCGCGACAAGTGTGAGAAACCAGCCGGCTACAGTAAGCAGTCCCAGGGCTCCAGATCGAAACAGTAATGGCATAGTGCCGCTATGCCAAATTCTTACGATGAGCAAGAGCGTACCGAGGATTGAGAGAAGAGTGAGCGCTCCCACAAGACGTAAAAGAATGCGCATATCTTTTTCGTTCAACTCCGTAAATGTCCTTAACAAACTAAGATTACGCGAATTGTTCTAGGAAGCGCATGTCTCCGGAGTAGAAGTGGCCTATGTCGGAGACGCCGTGGAGCATCATGGCGATACGTTCGACTCCCATGCCGAAGGCGAAGCCGGTGATCTTTTCGGGGTTGTAGGCGTCGTCGTGCGGGTCGAGTTTGCGGCGTTCTTGGATGACTGCGGCGAAGACGGCGGGATCGACCATGCCACAACCGAGGAGCTCGATCCAGCCGGAGTGTTTGCACTTGCGGCAGCCCTTGCCTCCGCAGAAGATGCAGGAGATTTGCACGTCGGCGGAGGGTTCGGTGAAGGGGAAGAAGCTGGGGAAGAAGCGGGTCTTGACGTCGTTGCCGAAGAGCGCCTTCATGGCGTGATCTAGCGTGCCTTTGAGGTCGGAGAAGGTGATGTTGGTGTCGACGCAGAGGCCTTCGATCTGATGGAAGATGGGGGAGTGAGTGGCGTCGGCGGCGTCATTGCGGTGGACTTTGCCGGGGATGACGATGCGGATGGGCGGAGCCTGGGCGATCATGGTGCGGATTTGCACGGGGCTGGTGTGCGTGCGCATGAGAAGACGGTCACGTGAAGGGCGGGATTGCTGCGCGGCGATCTGGAGGGTGTCCTGGGTGTCGCGTGCGGGGTGGTTGGGGGGGAAGTTGAGGGCTTCGAAGTTGTAGAAGTCGGACTCGACCTGGGGGCCGAGGTTGGTGCTGTAGCCAAGGTGATGGAAGACGCGGACGACCTCGTGCATGGTTTCGAGGAGCGGGTGGGGGATGCCCGGGGTGCGGATGGCGCCGGGGAGGGTGATATCGATTCCCTGCACTGCTGCTTGTTTCGGGGTAGCAGGGGCTTCAAGGGCTTGCTCGATTTGTTGTTTGAGCTGATTGAAGCGGATGCCCAGGGCTCTTTTGGCTTCGGGTGGCGCGGATTTGAGCCAGGCTTCGCTGATGAGTTTGAGGCGGCCTTGTTTGCGGCCCAGCCAGTGGAGACGGAAAGCTTCGACGTCGGATGTGTCGGCGGTGCGAACTTCTTCGGCTAGCGTGGCGAAGGCGGTGTCGAGCGAGAGTCCGTCGAAGTTGTCGAGTGGCGGGATGGCGTCGTTCATGGGTGCTCTTGCGAGTTTACAGGTTTGGCCGGACGGAAAAAACAGACGACGGCAGAGGCAGAATGCGGGGGTCCCTCCACTTTGCTGCGCTCCGGTCGGGATGACGCGATGGGTACGGTTCGAGGTACGTGAAGTTAGCTAGAGAGCGGAGAGGATTATGAGGACTACGACTGCGCCCAGGAAGAGGCTGCGACGGTCGGTTACGGCGTAGACTACCGGGTCTTCGTCCAGTTCGCCGCGAGAGGCTTGCAGCCAGAGGCGGCTGATCCAGAGAAGGATGACGGGCACGAGGAGCCAGAGGCGGCGGGTGTGGTGGTAGAGCTGAGCGGCGTCGAGGTTCGAGATGTAAAGGGTGAGGACGGCTACGGAGACGTATCCGCTGGCCGAGCCGAGGCTGCGGAGCTGCTCGATGTCGGTGACGTGATAGCCGCGGCCGCTGGCGGAGACTCCGCCTCGGTCGCGTAAGTTTTCGAGCTCGGCGAAGCGTTTGACGAAGGCCAGGGAGAGGAAGAAGAAGATGCTGAAACTGCCGAGCCAGGTGGAGACGATTACTCCTGTGGCGGCGGAGCCGGCAATGATGCGGATGGTATAGAGGCCGGAGAGGACAATGACGTCGACGAGGACGGAACGCTTGAGACGCAGCGAGTAGGCGAGGGTGGTGACGAGGTAGATCCCGAGCCAGAGCAGGAAGTAGTGGGGAATGATGAGGTAGAGGAGTTCGGGAGAGAGGGCGGCGAGGACTTTGGGTACCAGCAAGGCAAGTACGAGAGAGGCAGCGAGGAAGACGACGATGACGAAGATTCCGGAGAGAGCGGAGAGATCACCGGAGGCGAAGGGGCGACGGCGTTTGCGCGGGTGCTGGCGGTCGGCTTCCAGGTCGAGGAGGTCATTGACGATGTAGGTGGCGGAGGCACAGAGGCCAAAGCTGAAGAAGGCTACGACGGCGGCGGCGATGATTCCGGGGGCCCAGGCGTGGGCAAGGAGGAGCGGGAGAAAGATGAGAGTGTTCTTGGCCCATTGATGGAGGCGGATGGCTTTGAGCCAGGATTTGAATTTAGAGGCTCGCTCATTGAAGCTGCGGACGGGGGTGATGCGGGCGCGGCGAAGTGCGGCGCGGAGGCCAGGGGTGGCGTTGGCGACCATGGGCTCCTGCGAGTGCTGGAGGAGCGGGAGATCGGGGAGAGCGTTGCCGATGTAGGCGAACTCGTCGCCGAAGCGGGACTGGAAGGCGGCGAGCTTGTTTTTTCCGGCGAGGTTGAGCTGGCCGTCGGAGGCGAGGACACCGGTGAAGAGGCCGAGGTGGGCTGCGATACGGTTGGCGGTGTCGGCGTCGGCGGCGGTGGCGAGATAGATGGGACGGCCGAGGGCACGCTGCTGCTCGAGGTACTGAAGGAGTTCGCGATTGTAGGGCAGGTGGGCGACGTCAAGCTGGATGGTCTCGGCTAAGTGACGCTTGAGAGAGGCTTTACCCTGGAGGAGCCAGCCGGGAAGCTTGAGGAGAGCAAGGGGCCTGTGGCGGGCGACGGCGAGCGCTGAGTCGTGAAGTGTATCGGATTTGACGAGGGTTCCGTCAAGGTCGACACAGAGGACTGGCAGCGAGGCGTTGTCGATTAAAGAGGCCGATGTGGGCAAAAAGTGTCCTTCCTTACGTCTAAACCCAATAACGTGATAACAATCAGCGTTTAACGTTTAAAGTAGCGGGCCGGCCAGCCGCCTTCTCCGCGGCGGCCAAGGTCAATTATCAAGTATTCTAGGTATCGGGCGCATTAATCACCTAGAGACAGATTCAATTCCAAGAGAATAGAGAGCAAAACCATGTTGTCAGCGCAGATGAAGGAACAGGAATCTCACCCCGATGGTGCGACTTTTAGTCCGACATTAGAGCCGCAGGCGAATCTTTCCTCACGACAGCCCGAGGCGCCGAAGGGATCAGCTGCGCGGAAGTGGATTGTGTTGCTGGTGATTCTGGCTGTGGTGGGCGCAGCCGTGTGGAAGATTCGCAAGAATACGCAGCAGCAGGACTCGATTCAACAGATTATGGCGGCGCAGGCGGATCGACCGACTCCGGTGCAGGTGACGGCGGTGCAGCAGAAGTCGATGCCGATTTTTTTGACCGCGCTGGGGACTGTGACTGCTTATAACACGGTGACGATCAAGAGCCGCGTGGATGGACAGTTGATGCAGGTTCCGGTGACCGAGGGTCAGGCAGTGCGGCAGGGACAGTTGCTTGCAGAGATCGATCCGAAGCCTTACCAGGCGGCGCTGGAGCAGGCGCAGGGACAGTTGGTGAAGGACCAGGCGAATGCGGTGAATGCCCGGGCAGAGGCTGCGAGGTATAACGCACTGCTGCAGGCGGGGGTGGTTTCGAAGGAGAGCCAGCAGTTGCAGGCTTCGAATGCAGGCCAAGCCGAGGGCGCGATTGCGGCGGATGAAGCGGCGATTCAGGCGGCGAAGGTAAACCTGGGGTATACGAAAATTCTGTCGCCGATTGGCGGCGTGGTGGGACTGCGGCAGGTTGATCCGGGCAATATCGTTCACGCGAATGACCTGAATGGCTTGCTGGTGGTGACGCAGCTGCAGCCGATCTCGGTGATCTTTACGCTGCCGGAGGATCAGTTGCCTGAGGTGTTGAAGAGGACACGCGGAGGGAGCAGGCTGGCGGTAGAGGCGTTCGATCGCGCAGCGCAGACTCACCTGGCTACGGGTAGCCTGTTGACGGTGGACAACCAGATCGATACGGCTACCGGCACGGTGAAGGCGAAGGGGGTCTTCGACAATCATGATGGTGCACTGTTTCCGAATCAGTTTGTAAATGTTCGGCTGATTTTGCAGGAAAGGCAAAATGCAGTCGTGATTCCGGCGGCGGCGTTGCAGACTGGGTCTCAGGGGAACTTTGTTTATCTGCTGAAGGAAGGGCAGCCGCCTGCGGAACTGGTCGAGAAGAAGAGAGATGGCGATCAGACTCTGCCGCAGCTTCCTGAGAACCAGACGAATTATTACGTGTTGACGCAGACGGTGAATGTTGCACTGACCGAGGGGACGCAGGTGATCGTCAACGGCGGAGTGAAGCCGGGAGACCAGATTGTGGTGGATGGGCAGGAGAAGCTGAAAAACGGAAGCAAAGTCTTTCCGCGTATGACTCCGGCGAAAGATGGAGCGACCGCGGCTGTGAGTGCGGCTGATGAAGTGACGGGGGCTTCGTGAGTGCTGCGACGAGTCCGGCTTCAATGGGGCCGCCTTCGAAGAGTTCGGCCCTAAGTCCCTCCAGGCCATTTATTCTTCGCCCGGTGGCCACCTCGCTTCTGATGGTGGCCATTTTACTTGCGGGTGCGGTGGCTTATCTGCAGTTGCCGGTGTCGGCGCTACCGCAGGTGGACTATCCGACGATTCAGGTGCAGACGTTTTATCCGGGCGCGAGCCCGGAGGTGATGGCTTCGTCGGTGACTGCTCCGCTGGAGCGGCAGTTCGGGCAGATTCCGGGGCTGAGCCAGATGACTTCGACGAGTTCGGGCGGCGGGAGCGTGATTACGCTGCAGTTTTCGCTCGAAGAGAATATCGACGTCGCGCAGCAGGATGTGCAGGCGGCGATTAATGCGGCGTTCAGCTATCTACCGAAGGATCTGCCGAATCCGCCGACGTACAGCAAGGTGAATCCGGCGGATGCGCCGATTATGACGCTGTCGCTGACGAGCGATACGCTGCCTCTGTCGCAGGTGGAGGACCTCGCTGATACTGTGATCGCGCAGAAGATCTCGCAGCTCTCTGGAGTGGGGCTGGTGTCGATCAATGGCGGGCAGAAGCCGGCGGTGCGGATTCAGGCGAATCCTACGGCTCTGGCGAATTATGGGTTGAGTCTGGAGGATATTCGCGCGGCGGTGGCGACGGCGAATGTGGACCAGGCAAAGGGCAATCTGAATGGAGCGACGCAGTCGTACACGATTGGCGCGAACGATCAGATTCCTACGAGTGCGGGATATAACAATGTGATCATCGCGTACCGGAACGGGTCGCCGGTGCGGTTGTCGGATGTGGCGAATGCCGTGGACAGCGCGGAGAATCTTTATCAGGCGGCATGGATGGGGAGTTCGGCGCGCGAGCCGGAGAAGGGCCGGCCCGCACAGCCTGCATCGTTGAAGCCTGCCGTGATTGTGAACATCCAGCGTCAGCCGGGAGCGAACATTATCGGCGTCGTGGATGAAGTGACGCAGATTATGCCGCGGCTGCGGTCGTCGATGCCGGCAACGGTTGATCTTGAGGTTCTGACTGATCGAACGAATACGATTCGGGCGTCGGTGGCGGACGTGAAGTTCTCGCTGATTCTGACGATCGGGTTGGTCGTGATGGTGATCTTCCTGTTCCTGAGGTCATTTGCGGCTACTGTGATTCCTTCGGTGGCGGTGCCTCTGTCGATCGTGGGGACGTTCGGGGTGATGTACCTGCTGGGGTACAGCCTGAATAATCTGTCGCTGATGGCGCTGACGATCTCGACCGGGTTTGTTGTTGATGATGCGATTGTGATGATCGAGAACATCGCGCGCTATCTGGAGGAAGGCGATACACCACTGAATGCTGCGCTGAAGGGCTCAGAGCAGATCGGATTCACGATTGTTTCGCTGACAGTGAGTCTGATTGCCGTATTGATCCCGTTGCTGTTCATGGGCGATATTGTTGGGCGACTGTTTCGGGAGTTTGCTGTAACCCTGGCGGTTACAATTCTGGTTTCGGCGTTCGTGTCGCTTACGCTGACGCCGATGATGTCGGCGAAGTTGTTGCGGCATACGCCTGCTACGCAGCAGAGCTGGTTCTATCGGACAAGCGAAAACTTTTTTGAGTATGTGATTGCGAAGTATGCGATCGGCGTGCGATGGGTGCTGAAGCATCAGACGCTGACCCTGCTGGTGACGCTGGGGACATTCGCGCTGACGGTGTATCTGTTCTGGATTGTGCCGAAGGGGTTTTTTCCGGTGCAGGATACGGGCGTGCTGCTGGGAATTACGGAGGCCCCGCAGACGGTGAGCTTCAATGCGATGAGTTCGCGGCAGCAGGCTTTGGCTCGGATTATTTTGGAAGACAAGGACGTGGAGAGCGTTTCGTCGTTCATCGGGATCGATGGGACGAACTCGACGTTGAACAGCGGGCGCATTCAGATTAATTTGAAGGACCGGGAGAAGCGAAAGTCGTCGGCACTGGATGTGATTCAACGGCTGGAGCCGCGAGTATCGAAGGTGGATGGGATTCAGTGTTATCTGCAGCCGCTGCAGGACCTGACGGTTGAGGATCGTGTGAGCCGGACGCAGTATCAGTACTCGCTGGAGGACGCGAATATTGAGGAGCTGGCGTTCTGGACCGACAAGCTGGTTGCGAAGCTGAAGACGATTCCGATTCTGAGCGATGTGGCGAGCGATGAGCAATTAGGCGGGCTTGAAGCGAGGCTGGTGATCGATCGCGATACGGCCTCACGGCTGGGGATCACGCCGCAGAATATCGACGACACGCTGGACGATGCGTTTGCTCAGAGGCAGGTGTCAACGATCTTTACGCAGCAGAATCAGTACCACGTGGTGATGGAGGTTGCGCCAAAGTTTCAGCGGACGCCGGAGTCGCTGGGCAATATTTATGTGAAAAGCTCGAATGGGACGCAGGTGCCGCTGTCAGCGTTTACGCATTTTGAGGAGAAGAGAACGCCGCTGGTGATCAGTCATCAGGGGCAGTTCCCGGCTGTGACGGTTTCATTCAACCTGGCTCCGGGCAAATCGATTGGCGATGCGGTGGATGCGGTGAACAAGGCGAAGGCGGAGCTGAATATGCCGCCCAGCGTGAATGCGGAGTTTCAGGGTTCGGCGCGGGCGTTTGTAGCCTCGCTCGAGAATGAGCCGCTGCTGATTCTTGCAGCGCTGATCGTGGTCTATATCGTGCTGGGCGTTTTGTACGAGAGCTATATTCACCCGATTACGATTCTTTCCACGCTGCCGTCGGCTGGCGTTGGCGCGATTCTTGCGCTGCTTATCTTCCATGTGGATTTGAGTGTGATTGCGCTGATCGGAATTATTCTGCTGATCGGCATCGTGAAGAAGAACGCGATCATGATGATCGACTTTGCGCTGGAGGCGGAGCGCGAACAAGGCCTGACTCCTACGGAGGCGATCTATCAGGCCTGCCTGCTGCGGTTCCGGCCGATCATGATGACGACGATGGCGGCGCTGCTTGGCGGTTTGCCGCTGGCGCTGGGCCGAGGCACTGGAAGCGAGTTGCGGCAGCCGCTCGGTATCACGATTGTGGGCGGGTTGATTGTGTCGCAGGTTCTGACGCTGTTTACAACGCCGGTAGTTTATCTCTTCTTTGACCGGTTGGCGCGTAAGTCAAAGCAACGGGATGCGGAGTGGGATGCTCATGCAGTTTCGGGACTAGAGACAGGGAGCAGGGCTTAGGAGTAGGAGTAGCTGTACACACGACGGTTATGAATTTTTCAGCTCCATTTATTCGGCGACCGGTAGCGACATTTCTGATGTCAATTGCCGTGATTCTGGCGGGGGCGGTGGCTTACACGCTGCTGCCGGTTGCCAGTCTGCCGCAGGTGGAGTTTCCGGTGATTTCGGTTGGAGCGAATTTGCCGGGAGCTGATCCGGAGACGATGGCTTCGTCTGTGGCGACTCCGTTGGAGAGACAGTTCTCGAAGATTGCCGGGATTAATGAGATGACGTCGTACTCGTCGACTGGAACGACGGGGATTGTGCTGCAGTTCGATCTGTCGCGGGATATCAATGGCGCGGCGCGGGATGTGCAGGCGGCGATCAATGCGGCGAGGAGTCAGTTGCCGGCAAATCTGCCGAGCAATCCTGGGTATTACAAGGTGAATCCGGCGGATTCGCCGATCATGATTATTGCGCTGACTTCGGACACGATGACGGTGCCGCAGCTCTATGACGCGTGCGACAGCATTCTGGCACAGAAGATTGCGCAGGTAGAGGGTGTGGGTCAGACGTGGTGTGGAGGAAGCGCGAAGCCCGGTGTGCGGATTGAAGCCAATCCGATGCAGCTGGCGCACTATGGGATTGGGCTTGAGGCTTTGCGTGCGGCAATCGGCACTGTCAATGTGAATCAGCCTAAGGGGTATCTGCAGGATGATGAGCGGCGCTGGAGCGTTAGCGCGACGGACCAGTTGTTTGGTGCGGCGGCGTATGCTCCGCTGATTGTGGCGACGGATCGAGGACCGGTGAGTTCAGCCCCAGCGAGAAACGGGCTGCCTGCTTCGGTGGCAAGTGCGGTGGCGAACGCGCCGACGACGAATACGACGAGTGGCCGGTCTGCCAGCGCTTCTTCGAATGCTGCGGGCGCAGGTCATGGGGTTGTGCGGATCCGCGATGTGGCGAAGGTTGTCGACAGCGTTGAGGACGTGCACGCGACCGGAGTGTTCAACGGCAAGCCGGCGATTCTGGTGATTGTGTTCAAGACATCGACGGCGAACGTGATCCAGACAGTGGATAACGTGAAGGCGATGCTGCCGATGCTGAAGGCTTCGATTCCACCGGCGATCCAGGTGCATCTTGCGCTGGACAGGACGACGACGATTCGCGCTTCGGTGCGGGATGTGACACGAACGCTGATTATTTCGATCATGCTCGTGATCCTGGTGGTGTTTCTTTTTCTGCGAGAGGTGCGGTCGACGCTGATTCCGACGGTGGCGGTGCCGTTGAGTTTGCTGGGGACATTTGCAGCGATGTATCTGCTGGGATATACGCTCGACAATCTGTCGCTGATGGCGCTGACGATCTCGACGGGGTTTGTTGTCGACGATGCGATTGTGGTGATTGAGAACATCAGCCGCCATCTGGAAGGGGGGATGACGCCGTTCCGCGCGGCGATGGTTGGGGCGAAGGAGATTGGGTTTACGGTGCTGTCGATGAGCACCTCGCTGATTGCCGTGTTCATTCCGATTCTGCTGATGGGCGGGATTGTGGGAAGACTTTTTCGTGAGTTTGCAGTGACTCTATCGGTAGCGATCCTGGTGTCACTGGTGGTTTCCTTGACGACGACGCCAATGCTGAGCGCGAAGTTTCTGCAGTCTCACGATTCGCGGAGGCATGGATGGTTTTACAAGGGCGGCGAGCGTGCCCTGAAGTGGTTGGCGGGAGAGTATGAGCGTGGACTGCGTTGGGTGCTGCAGCATCAGAAGCTGGTCCTGACGATTACGGTGCTGACGTTTGTGCTGAATGTTTATCTGTACATCCTGGTGCCGAAGGGATTTTTCCCTGAGCAGGATACGGGGCGAATCGGCGGGCAGGTGCAGGGACAGCAGGATGTTTCGTTCCCTGAGATGAAGAAGAAAGTGGTGGCGCTGGCCGCGATTGTGGGGAAGGATCCAAGCGTGCAGGATGTGACCGCGTTTGCGGGCGGACGTGGGAACACGAACTCCGGATTTATGTTTATGTCGCTGAAGCCGGATGCGGAACGGTTGAAGCGTGGAGACACGGCACAGGTGATTGTGAACCGGTTGAGGCCGCAGGTGAACAATATGCCCGGGGCGACGCTTTATCTGCAGGCGTTTCAGGATCTGCGAATTGGTGGGCGGAATACTGCGACGGAGTATCAGTACACCCTGACGGCGGACAACCTGAAGGAGTTGAATGCATGGGGTCCGAAGCTGAAAGATGCGATGGACAAGCTACTGCAGATCAAAGATGTTGCGACGGATCAGCAGCAACAGGGATTGCGTGGGCAGCTGGTGATTGATCGTGCTACGGCAAGCCGGCTGGGGGTTTCGCCGCTGACGATCGATGCGACGCTGTCGGATGCCTTTGCGCAGACGCAGGTTTCGACGACGTATATGCCTCTGAACCAGTATCACGTGGTGATGGAGGTTGCGGATGAGTACCAGCGTGACGCAGATGCGCTGAAGAATATTTATGTGAAGAGCACGACGGGGGCGATGGTTCCGCTTTCGGCGGTGACACATTTTGAGACTCAGAGGATTCCGCTGGCTGTGAATCATCAGGCGCAGTCTCCGGCGACGACACTTTCGTTCAACCTGGCGCCGGGAGCTTCCCTGAGTGAGGCGACTATGGCGATTCAACAGGCCCGGGTAGATATCGGGATGCCGGCTTCGATCCGTGGCGGGTTTGCGGGATCGGCCCAGGCATTCAAGGATTCGATGAAGAGCGAGCCCTGGTTGATTTTGCTGGCATTGGTTGCGGTTTATATCGTGCTTGGGATCTTGTATGAGAGCTTCATTCATCCGATTACGATTCTGTCGACGTTGCCTTCGGCCGGGGTCGGGGCGATTCTGGCGCTGCTACTGTTCAAGACGGACTTGAGCGTGATCGCGATGATCGGAATTATTCTGCTGATTGGAATTGTGAAGAAGAACGCAATTATGATGATCGACTTTGCTCTGGTGGCGGAGAGGCAAGAGGGCAAGTCGCCGCAGGAGGCGATCTATGAGGCTTGCGTGCTGCGGTTTCGGCCGATCATGATGACGACGATGGCGGCACTGCTGGGCGGATTGCCGCTGGCACTGGGGCATGGCGCGGGGAGTGAGATGCGGCGACCGCTGGGAATTACGATTGTGGGTGGGTTGATTGTGTCGCAGGCTTTGACGCTGTTTACGACGCCGGTGGTTTATCTCTTTTTTGACCGGATTCGCGGGCGGTTTGCGAAGGCGGTTGTGCGGCGGCGCTCGGGTGGTGGGGTGCCTCAGGTGGTGGCTGGAGATTAGTGCGTTGGCTTTGAAGGAGAGCATACCCCAAGAGCTAACGACGAGGACATCAACCCCGAGATTTTAGACGAGAGCGGGTTCCGGGATGAGGGTGTCGCTGGAGCGGCGGCGTTCCAGCGGGTTGCCGGGGAGTTTGCTTACCTGCGTATGGGGGAAATAGGAGTTTTCGAAGTACTGCGCGAGCATGCGATGGGTGTTGAAGAAGCTGCCGTTGATGGCAATGCAATGTTGCTGCATGCGAGCCCAGTTGCTGGGGTTAGCGTACATGGGAGCGATGGCGCGCTCCAGCTTGTCGTAGAGACTATTGGCTTCGGCGGCTTCGTTTTCGCCGTTTTCGATTGCCCAGCCCGTGGTGTTTTCGGCACAGCCTTCGATCCACCATCCATCGAGGATGGAGAGCGAGGGGACACCGTTGAGTGCAGCCTTCATGCCGGAGGTACCGGAGGCTTCGTAGGGACGGCGCGGAGTATTGACCCAGACGTCGACGCCCTGGGTGAGCAGTGCGCCGAGTTCCCAATCGTAGTTTTCGACGTAGTAGATCTTGAGCGACGAGGAGTTAAGCTTAGCTGCTGCCGAGTAGACGTCCTTAATGAGGCCCTTGCCTGCGTTGTCGGCGGGATGGGCTTTGCCTGCGTAGAGGATCTGCAGGCCACCGATCTTTTCGGCGATGGCCACGAGACGCGCTGGATCGTTGAGAAGCAGGCTGGCGCGTTTGTAGGTCGCAACACGGCGAGCGAAGCCAAGGGTGAGGACGTTGGGGTTGAAGTGGTGGCCGGTGCGCTTGGCGATGGTGGCGAAGAGGCGTAGTTTGCCTTTGTTGTGAGCTGCGGCGATGCGCGCGGGGTCGATGCCGTAGACGGAGCGGAGGTAGTGGTTGTCGGTGCGCCAGTGAGCGATCTCGCTGTCGAAGAGATCCTGGAACTGCGGCGAGAGCCATGTGGCTGCGTGAACTCCGTTGGTGATGGAGTAGACCTTGTACTCCGGGAACATCTGCTGCGAGACCTTGCCGTGCTGCATGGCGACTCCATTGACGAAGCGCGAGAAACGCAGGGCGATGTAGGTCATGTTCATGAGACCGTTGTGAAGGCAGCCGCACTGATCGATGGCGGCGGCGCGGTCGTGGCCGAGGACCTGATACATCTGGTCGACGCCGAACTGGTCGTGACCTGCAGGAACCGGGGTGTGCGTCGTGAAGACACATTTCTGGCGAACGGCTTCGATGTCGACTTCTGTTGCGTCTTTGAGAGGCTTGCCCTGAAGCTGGTCTTCCAGGAGGCCGATGGCAAGAAGGGCAGCGTGGCCCTCGTTCATGTGATAGACCTTGGGCTTGCAGCCGAGAGCATCGAGAAGAGCGATGCCGCCGAAGCCAAGGACGGCTTCCTGACAGAGGCGATAGTACGTGTCACCGCCGTAGAGGTGGTCGGTGAGACGGCGATCCCAGGGGTCATTGCCTTCCACGTCGGTGTCGAGCAGGAAGACCGGGATGACGTGGCCTGTTACGCCGACGACATCGAAGCGCCAGGCGCGAACGAGAAGCTGACGGCCCTGTACGGTGAGGGCGATGATCTGATTCGCGCTGGGTAGTGTGGTTTCGGGCGACCAGGGGACGTCGGCCTCTGTCTGCTGGCCGAGGTCAGAGAGATTCTGACGGAAGTAGCCGCGACGATGGACCAGAGAGATGGCGACCATGGGGGCAGCGGTGTCAGCAGCCGAGCGGAGGGTGTCGCCGGCCAGCATTCCAAGGCCGCCGGAGTAGGTGGGCAGGGATGGGGAGAGGGCGATCTCCATGGAGAAATAGGCTACTGTACGGGAGGATAGATCGAGGGGCAGGGTGAGAGTTGAAGGTAAAGTCATGCGGCGGTTAGTCCTTTTCTCATCCGAGCCAGTGCTGCGTGAAGAGGGTGATATGGGTTCGATGCTGAGACTCTATCGGCTGTGGGGACAGCCTGGGTTATTGCCGAAGATATGGAGAGCAAAAACATCGAATTGAGGGTGATTTTAGCAAAACGATTAAACGGTTTAGATAGAAGCTAGTGGTATCTGCGCTGGTTCTATCGGGGTATTGACGCGTTTGCCGCAACTGCAGCGGCATCAAGACGTTGGGCCAAGTGGTCTAACCAAAGGAGATGTTCCGGTTTCATGAGGACAGAACGGAGACAGGTGACGGTGGCCTGCGGTTCATTTTCGGGAAGATTTTTCCATGAATTTTGTTGAAAAAAGCGCCTTGGGAGCCTGGCCAGGGCGAGGTGGAGGTCGCGTTTGGCGGCTTCATCGAAGATTCGCTGGGCGAGGGCGGAGGAGGCTTCGGGTGTGCTGGCACGAGCTGTCCAGAAGAGAATGTCGAGTTCGGGCAGAAAGAATGGCGTGAGAAAACGTTTGGATTTGGAGAGGCGCTTGTTCAGTTTGAGCGCTGCGGTGTGGCCAGCTTCGAGGCCCTGAGCGAATTCGCCGCCGGGAGTGTAGGGCAGCAATTGTTGCGTGGCCCAAAGCGCAACGGCTGAGGCTCCGGCGCGAGAGCACTCGAGCGAGATTTCGCCGAGGTGAAGATCTTTCGAGGAGAAGTAGGTATAGGGCGAGTCGTGTTTGTAGAGGCGTCCGACAGCAGGGTCGCGGAAAAGGATGCATCCGCAGCCGTAGGGCTGGAGGCCGTGTTTGTGCGGGTCGACGACGATGGAATCAGCGTGAGGAATGGCGTCGAAGGCAGCACGTGTTTCGGGAGAAAGATTCGAGGCTAAAGTGAAGTAGCCTCCGTAGGCGGCGTCCACGTGGACGCGGAACTTGTATTTTTGCTGCAGG
The DNA here is from genome assembly GCA_963815485.1 of uncultured Acidobacteriaceae bacterium. Lineage (GTDB taxonomy): Bacteria > Acidobacteriota > Terriglobia > Terriglobales > Acidobacteriaceae > Edaphobacter. The sequence continues at coordinate 656,805 of CAWFGQ010000002.1, forward strand.
GCCACGATGCGGTCGAGCGGATCGACTGAGCCGATGGCGGTTGTGCCGAGGGTGACGACCACAGTTCCGATCTTGTCTGTCGCGAGGAGAGATTCAAGGATCTCGAGATCCATACGGCCGTGCTCGTCGGACTGAACAGAGATGAACGGTAGACCCAGGACTCCGCTGATGCGGCTGTGAGTGTAGTGTGCCTGATCGGAGGCAGCGATTGCCTTCTCAGGAGCGTATTGACCGGCGACCCAGAGAGCTTCGAGATTCGCGAAGGTTCCTCCGCTGGTGAGGTGGCCGAGGTGCCGCGGCATCGCGAACATTTTGGCGAGCGCGGCGACTGCTTCAATTTCCATCGCTGAGCTTGCCCGGCCGCCATCGAGGGCGTGATTATTTGGATTGACCGACATCGCCAGAGCGTATGCGGCGCGGGCAATCGGGTGAGGCGGTTTCAACATCTGGCCGGCGTAGAGCGGGTGGCCGTAGGGGTAATTGTCCTGGAGACGGATCGCTGCCTGCTGCAGAATATTTGCGGCCGATTTGCCGAGCAGAGGTTCGGGGTTGGGCGGGAGGTGAGCGAAGCCTTCGTCCAGCGTACGTTGTGCTTTGGCGAGAAGCTTGAGGAGGTCGTCTGGCATAGCAATCCGATTGTTATCGGCTGATGGTCTTGAAGCCGAACTCCATCCAAAAGCCTGTTGCGGTGGCAAGGATGAATGCTGCGGCAGTCCAGGGGCCCGAGGAAATGATGCGTTTTCTGAGAGTTTCGACGAGAAGAATTATGAGAAAGAGGGTGAGCATCAGGACCAGGCCGTCGGCAACGAAGACTCGCGTGGTTCCCGGTGTGGCCAGGATCACGTGCTCGATGTGAAAAGGCGGAAACAACGAGCCGGCTCCAAAGACGAAGAGAAACAGGACAAATTGCAGGAAAACACTGACGACTTTCTTCATGAAAGAACTCTCGTGATGAGTGTAGCGCGGTCAGGAGAGATTACAGCAGGAGTTTCAAGGGAGGGTGGACTCAAAGAGGCCGAACCGATGTTCAAGCTGCCACTGCTCGGCCGCCTTTTCACTGGACTGGAGGAAGCTGAGGCATTTGGCTGCGGGGTTAGCCGCACCCAGCGGCTGGCCTGCGCAGGCGGGAACCGTCTGAGTGAATGCATCCTGTTGTTGCCACAAGCTGGAGCCGGGAAGGAAGCTGTGTTCGATGCTGGTACGGGCTGAAGCTTTGAGGTCGAGATACGAAAGGTTGAACTCCATGGCGGCACGTGTGTACTCGTTGGTGAGATCGATGCGGGATACACCTTCGTCGTCGGTGGAGAGCGCAATCGGAACACCGGCCGTGCGGTAATTCGGAAGCGGATGCCAGGGAGATTTGACGCCGAGGATTACGTCGTTCGAGGTGAGGTTTACTTCGACCATGATGTGACGGGAGGCCATCTCCTTTAATAAGGACTGGGGTTCTCTTTCGTACATGACGTCGACGCCATGGCCGATGCGCTCCGCGTGGCCGAGATCGACTGCTTCACGGATGTGAAAACGAAGTCCGTCGGGTGGGACGAGGCCGGGAGCGATTTCTCCGGCGTGAAGGCTGATGTGGATCTTGGGATAGACGCCGTGCAGGTAGTCGAGCATGAGCATCTGCCGGTGGTATTCGGACATGGACATGTAGCCATCTTCCGGCATCACGAAGTTCAAACCGACGACGCGGGAGTCGACCGAGGCAACTTCGAAAGCGAGGAGGGTTTGAGCGAAGACCTGTTGCGGAGGAAAGCCTCGGAGAACCTGATAGAGGAAGCGAATTTTGACGGAGCAGGCTGCGCGTGCACTGGGCTGGCCGCAGTTCTCGATCTGGTTGCGCGCGTCGAGTGCGTCGTCGAGTTCTTTGCGGTCGATGTCTACCTCGTTGCGGAGGCCGGCGGCAAGGAGAGTATCGCGAAGGCGGCTTAGGTCTTCGCGACTGGTTCCCGTTGCGTCTCCAGTGCGGTTGAGCGCAGGATCGGCGGGGGTGATCGGCCATGCGATGCGTGAACTCAGATTTGCGACGTCGGTGAAGATGGGAGTCTCCATGACTTCGAGGTATTGCTCATTCTGCGCTGCTGCACGTGTAGCGACTTCATCGAGCCATTCAGCGGTGTGAGATTTATCGATACCTCCAAAGCGGCCGAAGGTCGCGAAGAATTGATCGTGACCACTGATACCGGCGCTGGGAACAAAACTGCGCATTGAAAAGGAGTCGACGAGAGCATCGTAGAGTTTCTGATCCTTGAAGGCGTCTTCGGCGCGCTCGTTGCTTTCGCCACAGACGGGTTGCGGTGGAAGGCTGCGTGTGGTGGCGGCGGGCCTGAAGAAGCTGAGGGTTTTGGGATTGACGCAGAGGCCATCGGCGGCAGCGTCTTTAATAAATGTCTCAGCGTAGATGGAACCGGAGAGGTGCATGTGGAGGTCTCCGCCCTTGGGCATGCGCTCGAGGAAGGCGTGAAGTTCAAGCGGGCTCTGTTTCGCGGCGTTGAAGGCGCGTATCGCTCGTTGCTCGCCTGGGGTCGGAGTCGATGAGTAGTTTTTGACGGTGTGGGCCGTCGAACCTGCGGGAGTCTGGGCGAATGCCGCGAAGGAGAAACATAATAGAACCGAAGGCGATATGTAGGTTCGGATGCGGAGAAGCATGGGCGTCCTTGCGAGGAAAAGTGATGAGCAAGGATAGCGCGAGAGGTGGAGGTTGGCGGTACGGCGGAGGATTGCTATACTTAGAATGCGTTTGCGCTGCTGGTTTCCAGCCGGCGATGGCTCTCCTGAAAGGGCCAAGGCGACAGATGTGGAAGTTAGCGCACGGTGGTTCTTGGCGATCGCCGACAATAAGCGTTATGCCAAGGCCAGATAGCTCAGTGGTAGAGCGCGGCCCTGAAAAGGCCGGCGTCGGCGGTTCGATCCCGTCTCTGGCCACCACATTCTAAATAACTTACGGGATTTCCGCGATAAACACGCTACATTCGCAATTTTCCACCAGGGGCGCAGATGCAATATCTGTGATCAATATCCTTTCGAGATTCGTCTACTGGAGCCGGCGAATTCTCAAGCACTTTTCGCACCAGCCCGGTTTCTATCACCCGCCTCATTCCACAGTAAGAGTTGCAGTTGTGTTGTGTACCAGACCGCCGCTGGCGCCGGTCACCGTGATGACGTAGGTTCGCTGAGGCTGGTTGAAGTACCCGCCACTGCCACAGCCCGTTACTGCGCCGAACGAAGATAACGCGAGGAGCAGCCACAGTGCGAGACGCGCCGATCCTCTGCTCTGTCTCCGGAGTGCGGCGAACGGCACTAGCAGCAGCGCCAACACCAGGGGTGCCTGTGAATGGCGGCGAAGCGCGATGCTTTGCTTCGGGACGCTAATGGTCAGGGTGGACGAGGCACCGCTTGCGCCCGGTGTCACCGATGCGGGTGTGAAGGTGTAACTGGCTCCCGGCGGCAGGCCCGAGGCGGTGAGCGTGACCGCGTTCGAGAACGGCGCGTTCACCGAGGTCACAGCGATGGTGAAGCTCGCGGTCGCCCCGGGAGGAATGATCTGCGTTGGTGTCTTGTTGGCTAGAGCGAAGTCGGCGGTGCTTGCGGAAGTGACGATCAGCGATACGGCGAACGAGGTCGCGGGAGTATGGTTCGCGTCGCCGTTGTATTGGGCAGTAGTGTTGTGCGCACCTGGTGTGAGGGGGGTGACAGTCCCGATGACCAGTGTCGCTGTCGTACCGCCGATGGGCGCGTTTCCGAGTGCCGTTGCGCCGTCGAAGAAGGTTATCGTCCCGGTGGCACCGGCGGTCACCGTCGCGGTCGTTGTCACGGCATTGCCGGTGACGACTGGGTTGGGCGTGACTGCCAGGGTGACCGAGGCGGCGGCCGGGTTAACCAACTGCGCAAGTGGCGTCGATGCAGAGCTGTTGAAATTGGCATCTCCTCCGTACTGGGCCGTAATCGAAGGCGTGCCTGCTGCGAGCGCGCTGGTCGTCAACATGGCCTTGCCGTTGGTTATCGCGGCCGTGCCGAGCGATGTTGTGCCGGCGTAGAACGTAACGGTGCCTGTCGCCGGAGCAGGCACTGTCGCGGTGAAGGTGACGGAGTTGCCGAAGACCGAGGGATTCAGTGACGACGCGACCGTCACTGGCTGTGTGCCGCCCTGTCCGGGCGTTGCCTTGACTATGGTGACGGTGACGGGGGCGCTGGTGCTTGCGCTGTAGTTCGCGTCTCCCGGGTAGGTGGCTGTGATGGTGTATGTGCCGGCGTTCAACGACGATGTGCTCGCCGTCGCCACGCCGCCTGAGAGTGTCCCGGCTCCAAGATCTATTGCGCCGCTGGAAAACTTCACCGTACCTGTTGCCACGTTTGGAGCCACAGTCGCGGTGAACGTGATCGAAGTTCCGAACTGCGTTGAAGCTGGGTTCGCGCTCAGCGTTGTCGTTGTTGATCCGCTCGCAGCGATCGTCAGCGTTCCGTTGACAAAGGTGAAGTTATAGTTGGCGGCGACGAGCGTTCCCTGCGCCGCGACGATTGGATACGTCCCGACAGGGGAGGTTATTGTCGCCATCGTCGTCAGGCTTGGCGCGCCTGTTAACACGGCCGCCGTCTCTCCATTCACGAAGCCGGTGATCGTCGCGGTGAACGTTGGATTTGGCGTGTTGTAGGATCGCGTGAAGTTATCCGCCGTTACGGTGAGCACCGCCTTGTTTACTGTCTCGGTCAGGACGCCTGAAGCAACGGCGGCGTATTTGGAGTCGCCTCCGTAGTTCGCCACCACCTGGTATGAGCCAACGGCGAGGATGCTCATTGTCAACGTTGCGTTGCCGCCGCTGATTGTTCCTGTTCCGAGCGTGTTGCTGGTCGCCTGATCGACGAAGGTGACCGAGCCTGTAGCATCGGCAGCGACCGTCGCTGTGAAGGTCACCTGGGCCCCGTAAGTCGATGGGTTCGGCGAAGAGGTCAAGGTTATAGTCGTCGTGGATTGCCCGATTGTGAGTGTGCCGTTCACGAAGGTGAGCGAGTAATTGATCGAATTGAGACCGCCGGCGATGGAGACCGGATAAGTGCCTGCCGGCGAGGCAACCGTTGACGTTGTTGAGTAAACCGGCACGCCTGTCACTGCGGCTGCATAGGTGTCTCCTGTGGCCAGCGCGCCTGTGACGGTGTAGGTGAATGCGGGGTTACCCTGACCGGTCAAACGGCTCGCGTCATTCACGGTAACGATCAGCGGCTGCTGCGTCGGGACTGTTACCGTGGCGACGGGACTAGTGCTTGAGCCGTAGTTGGAGTCGCCGAGATACGTAGCTGTGATGGAGTGCCTGCCTGCGGCGAGCGAGGTAGTCGTCAGGGTGGCCACCCCTCCCGACAGTGTTGCTGCGCCGAGGACCGCCGTCCCTTCGGCGAAGACAACAGTACCGCTTGCTCCAGAAGTTACAGCCGCGGTCAGAGTGACGGGATTGTCAAAGCTGAGCAAGTTTGCGCTCGTGGTTAGCGTCGTCGTCGAAGCGACACTCACAATTGTCACTGTTCCCGCAACAAAGGTAAATGCATAGTTCTGACTGCTCAGTCCGCTCACGCTGACCTGGTAGGTCTGGCCAGCTGTGCCTCCAGACGAGAATCCGGAATAGACCGGCGGGCCTGTTACTGCCGTTGCATAGGTGTCGCCATTGTAGAGCGTGCCGGTGACCACATGAGCGAACTGCGGCGTTGCCTGTCCTATTGCAACGCTGGCGTTCTGGACAGTGACGGTCAGCGGCTGTTTTGCAACAGTCACCGTTACAGATGCGCTCAGGCCGCTGAAGTGCATGCCGTCTCCGCTGTACAGTGCGGTGATACTGTGCGAACCAGCGCCGAGGGTTGTGGTCGTCAGCGTGGCGACGCCGCTCGACAGCGTGCCCTGGCCCAACAGCGTAACTCCATCGAAGAAGCTGACTGCTCCAGTGACCGAGCCGGGATCTACGGTCGCCGTCAAGATGATCGGGTCGCCATAGTTTGACGAGGTCGTGTTCGCCGCAAGCGAGGCCGTTGCAACTTTGATGCCGTCCGGCGTTACCGTCAACGTACCGTTTACGACCGTGATGGTGTAGTTCGCAGAAGTGAGACCGGTCAGAGTAATTGGATAGGAGCCGGGCGTTTCACCTGCTGTTGTTGAGAATGCGGGCGTGCCGCTGATCGCGGTCGAGTATGTGTCGCCGTTAACCAGAGCGCCGCTCACCGAATAACTGAACGACGGGTTCGTTGCGCTGGCAGCGCGCGTCGCGTCACTGACCTGGATGACGAGGGCCGATGCTCCGCCATCGCCGATACGCTGCGTCACAGTCACTTGCGCTATGTTGCTTGTGCTGGCAGGAACGCCCGGGTCGCCGTTGTATCTTGCAGTCAGCTTGTGCGTCCCCACGTTCAACGTGCTCACTGGAAGCGCCGCTACGCCTGTGCTGTCTAGCGTCGCACTGCCAAGATAGATCGCGCCTTCATCAAAGCTCGCGGTGCCGGTTGCAAAAGTGGGGGCCACAGTTGCCATCAAAAGGTCGGGATCGCCGTACATGACCATTGATGGGGTCAGGGTGAGCGTGGTCGCCGATGAGGAAAACTCAGTCACTGTCAACGTACCGTCGACGAAGATAAACGTGTAGTTGGCGGCGGAGAGGGTCCCCAACGAGGCGATGATCGGGTAGGTCCCTGCCGGCGAGAGATTCGTTGCCGTGGTTGTCAGGCTCGGCGCGCCCGACACTACGGACGTCGAGTCTCCGTTCACAAAGCCGAAGATGGTATAGCTGAAGGCGGGGTTTGGCGTTCCGTAGCTCCGCGTGACGTTGTCCGCCGTTACGGTGAGCACCGCCTTGTTCACCACCTGGCTCAGGGCGGACGAGGTAGCGGCACTGTACTTGGAATCGCCTCCGTAGGTCGCGACGATCGCGTGTGTTCCGGTCGACAAGGCGCCGGTCATGAGTGTTGCCACACCGCCGGAGATCGTTGCGGTGCCCAAGGTGCTGTTTGTCGTGTGGTCGGTGAAGGTCACGGTTCCGGTGGCATCAGCGGCGACCGTTGCCGTGAACGTGACAGCATTGCCGTAGGTGGAGGGATTCTGTGACGAGGTCAGCGTTACGGTGCTCGGCGATTGAATGACCGTCAATGTGCCGCTGACGAAAGCGAGCGTGTAGTTGTTGGAGTTCAGGCCGCTCACGGAGACTGGATACGTTCCCGCAGGTGAGGTGGGCGTCGCAGGCGTGGAGAAGACCGGCACGCCCGTTATCGCAGTTGCAACCGTATCGCCGTTCACGAGGTTTTCGGTGCCCGTGACGGTGTAGGTGAATGCCGGATTACCCTGGCCGGTGTGGCGGCTGGCGTCGTCGACTGTTATAACCAGCGCCGCTCCGCCGCCTGACGCGGTCTTTTTGGCTACTGTCTGCGCAACCGGAGCACTCGTGCTTGAGGCGTAGTTTCCATCGCCCGCGTAGGTCGCCGTGATCGTATATGAGCCTGCATTCAGCGACGATGTTGTCAACGGTGCGACACCACCCGAGATTGTGCCTGTGCCCAGGACCGTCGAGCCATTCGAGAACTGAACAGAGCCTGTCGCCGCACTCGGAACTACCGTTGCTGTGAAGGTGATTGAGTCGCCGTACTGTGTCGAGGGAGCGCTGGTGGTCAGCGCTGTCGTGGTCGACGCAGGTACAACCGTCAGGGTTCCGGGGACAAAGGCCAGCGTATAGTTCTCGCTGCCGAGTCCGCTGACCGTAATGGGGTAGGTTGTGCCGATGCTAGAGGTGAACGTGTCCCCCACTGTATAAACCGGTGTACCCGTAACCGCTGTGGCATAGGTGTCTCCGTTTACCAACGTGCCTGTAACGACGTATGAGAACTGCGGATCGGCGGTTCCGAACTCCTTGCTCGCGTCCTGTACGGTAACAGTCAGCCCGGCGCTCCCGTCCGGCGCGGTCTTCTTCGCGACGATTGCTGTCACAGGCCCGCTTTCGCTTGAGGCGTAGACGCCGTCGCCGTTGTACACAGCGGTGATGGTATGGGTCCCGGCAGTGAGCGCCGTCGTTACAAGCGTGGCCTCGCCGCTGGACACTGTTCCCATGCCCAGCAACACGGCACCGTCGAAGAAGCTCACGGCACCCGTCGCGCCGTCCACGACGGTCGCCGTCAGAGTGAGCGGATCTCCATACTGGGTGTTGGCAGGGCTTGTATTGAGCGTCGTTGTCGTGGGCGTGATAACCACGGTCAGAGTTCCCTTAACAAACTCGATGGTGTAGTTTGCCGAGGTCAGGCCTGTGACCGTAATGTCGAAGGTTCCCGGCATGTTTCCAGCAGCCGTTGAGTAGACCGGTGTCCCGGTAATGGCTGTTGCATATGTGTCTCCATTCATCAGCTGCCCCGATGCGGAATAGGTAAACGGCGGGTTTGCCTGGGTTGTCGTGCGCGTCGCGTCGTTGACGGTGACCGTCAACGCGGGGCTGCCATCGGGAGCAGTGCGCTGCGTCACGGTCAACTGTACGGCGCTGCTTGTGCTCGGAGGAGCATTCGCGTCACCGTTGTAATGTGCGCTGATGCTGTGCGTGCCGGCGGGCAGCGTACTCACAGGCAGCACCGCAGTTGTTGCACTGTTCAGCGCAGTCGTACCGAGAAGCGTCGAGCCTTCAAAGAAGCTCACCGTGCCAGTTGACCCGGCCGGCGCGACAGTGGCCGTCAGCACTACCGGATCGCCATACATGACCGTCGTGGGATTCACGCTCAATGTCGTGGATGACGATGCGGTAGCGACCACAGTCAGCGTTCCGTTCACAAACGTGAAGTTATAGTTGGCCGCAGACAGTGTCCCCTGCGCCGCGGTGATGGGATAGGTCCCGACCGGAGAGGAGGGGGTCGCCGTCGTCGTCAGGTTTGCCGTGCCGGACACGACCGACGCCGTGTCTCCGTTCACGAAGCCGGTGATGGTCGTCGTGAAGGTAGGATTCGGTACTCCAAAGGCGCGGGTTGTATCGTTCGCCTTCACTGTCAGAACGGCTTTGTTCACGGTCTGCGTCAGCAGCGCTGAGGTGGCTGAACTATATTTGGAGTCGCCACCGTAGTCTGCCTGGATCTGGTATGTGCCCGGCGCGAATGCACTGGTCGTCAATGTTGCAACGCCGCTGGAAATAGTTCCTGTACCCATAGTGAACGCAGGAGGGGTTTGCTGAATGAACGTTACGATTCCCGTGGCATCTGAGGGGACCGTCGCCGTGAGCGTTACAACAGAGCCGTAGGTCGATGGATTCGGCGACGATGCCAAAGTTACCATTGACGGAGACGGATTCACGGTGAGTGTGCCACTCACAAAGGCAAGCACGTAATTCATCGAGCTCAGACCGCTCTCAATCGATACCGGATAGGTCCCTGCCGGTGACGTCGCATCGGCGGGCGTCGAGTAGACCGCCACACCGATGACCGCTGTTGCATAGGTGTCGCCATTAACCAGTGTGCCGGTCACGGTATAGCTGAATGCGGGATTGCCTTGCCCGGTCAGGCGGCTCGCATCGTTGACGGTCACGGTCAGGGCTGCTCCGCCGCCCGCCGCTGTCTTCTTAGCTACGGTTATCGTCACGGCTCCGCTTGTGCTTTCGCTGTAGTTTGAGTCGCCTAGAAAGCTTGCCGTGATGGTGTTAATTTCCGCGTTCAGCGCTGTTGTCGTGAACGTCGCGACTCCGTTCGATACGGTCCCCTGGCCCAGTACGGTTGCTCCCTCGCTGAATTCCACGATGCCCGTTGCTCCGCCTGGAGCCACTGTCGCGGTCAGGGTGACCGAGTCGCCATACTGCGTTGAGGTCGCGCTTGTAGCCAGCGTTGTCGTTGTGGATGCCGACACGATCGTCAGTGTCCCGGGGACGAATGCGAGCGCATAATTCTGGCTGGTTAGTCCGCTTACATTGATTGGGAAGGTTGAGCCTGCCGGAGAAACGGGCGTGTCCGCCACGGAGTAAACCGGCACTCCGGTCACGGCGGTTGCATAGGTATCGTTGTTGACCAGTGATCCTGTCACGACGTAGGCGAACTGGGGGTTTGCAGTTCCGTACATCCGGCTGGCGTCCTGCACTGTTACGGTCAGCGCTGCGCCGCCACCCGGTGCAGTCCTCTTGGCGACGGTCACTGTCGCCGGTGCGCTGTCGCTGCTCGCAAAGCTGATGTCTCCGTTGTAGACCGCCGTGATGTCATGACTGCCTGCGCTGAGCGTGGTTGTCGTCAGTGCCGCCACGCTGCCGGACAGCGTGCCTGTGCCAAGCAGCACCTGCGCGTTGAAGAAACTCACCGCACCCGTTGCACCGGTTGTGACGTTTGCCGTCAGAGTCACCGGGTCGCCGTACTGGGTCGAGGTGGGAGCCGCTACCAGCGCGACCGTCGTCGGTGTCGCAACAACCAAAAGGTGCCCGTCAACAAACGTGATAGTGTAATTCGCCGATGTCAGGCCTGTAACCGTTACGTCATAGATTCCAGGTATCGTGCCGGCCGTGGTCGAGTAGACAGGCGTTCCCTGGATGGCTGTGTCGAAGGTATCTCCATTTACAAGCTGTCCGCCTGCCGAGTACGTGAAGGGCGGATTCGACTCGGTCGTCGTTCGCGCCGCATTGTTGACGGTAACAGTGAGCGCCGGCCCGCCATCGGGAGCTGTGCGCTTGGTGACCATCAGTTGTACGGTGTTGCTTGAGCTTGCCGGAACCCCCTGGTCGCCGTTGTAATGTGCCGTCAGGTTGTGGGTTCCTGCGTTTAGCGAGCTCACCGGCAGCACCGCCGTGCCGGTACCACTAAGCGACGCCGTGCCCAGCTGCGTCGTGCCTTCGTAGAAGCTCACGGTTCCGGTTGCGAATGTTGGAGTCACCGACGCCGTCAGCGCAGCAGGGTCGCCGTACATCACCGACGACGGAGTCACGCTCAGCGTTGTCGTCGATGTTGCGAGCTGCGTTACTGTCAGTGTGCCGTTAACAAAGGTGAAGGTATAGTTTGTCGCCGAGAGCGTTCCCTGCCCTGCTTGAATGGCATAGTTGCCCGGCGGAGACGTTGCGGTCGCCGTCGTTGTCAGGCTCGGCGCGCCCGACACAACCGACTGCGTATCTCCGTTGAGGAAGCCGGTTATGGAATAGGTGAACGCCGGATTCGCCGCGCCATAGGGCCGCGTTGCATTGCTCGCTGTCACCGTCAATACCGCTCTGGTGACGGTCAGCGTTCCGTTGACCGCATTGACGATGTAGTTGACGAGGCTCACGCCTATGACGCTGGGCACTATGGCGTAGTTGCCGGCAGGACTTGCCGAAGTGGCCGTGGTCGAAAAGCTCAGGGCGAAGGTATCTCCGTTCACCGCGCCGAGGATGGTGCCGCTAAATGCGGGGTTTGCCGCGCCATAGATCCGCGAGGCGTCGTTTGCTTCGATCGTCAGGGTTGCATGCGTGATGGTCAGCGTGCCGTTGATCGTTGTGAGCGTATAGTTCGCTAGATTCGCGCCGGTTACGCTGGGCACGATGGCATAGGTGCCTACTGGGCTTGCCGAAGTTGCTGTGGTCGAAAAGCTCTCGGTGAAGGTGTCACCGTTCACAGCGCCGGTCACCGTGCCAGTAAAGCTGGGGTTCGCCGCACCATAGGTCCGCGAGGCATTGTTTGCCTTAATCGTCAGGGCCGCTGTGGTGATGGTCAGCGCGCCGTTGACGAAGGTAAAGTTGTAGTTCGCCGCCGCGAGTGTTCCCTGCGCGGCGGTAATCGTGTAGCTACCCACGGAAGATGATGTTGTCGCCGTCGTCGTCAGGCTTGGCGATCCTGACACCACAGACTGTGTGTCCCCGTTTAGGAAGCCCGTAATCGTCGAGGTAAAGGCGGGGTTCGCCGCGCCATAGGCCCGCGAAGCGTTGTTTGCTGTCACTGTCAAAACGGCTTTGTTCACCGTCAGCGGAAAATTGGCCGGCGCGCTGACGCCGCTCACCGAGGCAGACGCCGTAAACGAACCGGCGTTTGTATACGACACGTTCACCGACACCTGTCCTGACGAGTTGGTGCTCGCAATCGCAGGCGAAAAGCTGAGGCCGGCCCCTGAGAACGTCACGGTGGCCCCTGGGACCGGGCTTCCCAGCAAATCCGTCACCTTCGCCACCAGGGGACTGGCGAAGGCCGTGCCGTAGGTTGTCGTCTGGCCTCCGCCTGAGACGACGGTGATCGCGGCCGGCGGCCCGGCGATGGTCTGCGTCAAACTACCGCTTGATCCCGCATAGTTTCCGTCGCCCGAGTAGGTCGCCGTGATTGTGTGTGTGCCGACGCTCAACGTGTTGGTCTGGAGGTTTGCAATATAGCTTCCGGAGACTAAATTCAGCGTCCTGATCCCGAGCAGCGTCGCCCCATCGTAGAACAACACCGTCCCCGTCAGATCCGGGCCTCCACTCTGAGTCGCGGTCACGGTCGCCGTGAAGGTTACATTGTTGCCGCTGTTCTGCGGGTTTACGTCCGCCGTCATGCTCGTTGTCGTCGGAATCGGGACGACGGTGAAGAGCAAGGCGGTCAGATTGCCCAGCTCAGGAGCATTGCCCGTAGAATCGGCCTGGTTGGCCGCGACGTTGGAAGTGGTTCCTCCCTCAGTGCCGTAGGCCGCGTAGAGGTAGAGCGTGTGCAGTCCCGGCGTCTGGGGCGCAGGCGTGATCGTGAATGACGCAGGGTTCGCGCCTGCAGAACTCGTCACCGTCGCAAGGTTGGATGGATTCCCGCCGTCCACCTCCCAGTACACCTGGGTCGGCGGAGGTTGCGCTACTGCGCCACTGTAGACGCTCCTTACGCTGACGTTGAAGGTCGGCGTGGCGTTGGTGGTGGTAAAGACGTTGGGAGACGCCAGGGTCTGCAAGTCCGTGACTCCGGTGATCGTCGTGATCAACGGAATCGTCTGCTCCAGGTCGATGTCAATCGCAGTTACGTTGCCGCCGCTGAAATTAGCGGCATAGACCCTGTTCGTTGTCGGATTCACTCCAATCGAGTAGGGGTTGGCGCCCGTGGGCACAGTGGTGGTGGCGGTACCCTCGCCCGAGATTACCGTCACATTGCTTGCGTTGTTGCTGCCAACGTAGATCCTGTTGGTGACGGAGTTCACCACGACTCCGTACGGATTGGGTACTGTGGAAACCGTACTCGTGGCGTTACTGTTCGCTGCGTCGATCACTGTCACAGTGCTAGTGCCATTGTTGGTGACATAGATCCTGTTGGTCACGGAGTTCACGGCAATCCCGGTCGGGGTGTTGCCCACAGGCACCGTGCTGGTGCTGTTCGTCGCACCGTCGATCACCGTTACGTTGTTGCTGCCGGTATTGCCGACATAGATCTTATTGGTGACCGTGTTCACCGCCATGTTTCTGGGGGAGGTCCCCACGGGCACTGTGGTGGTGGCGTTGGTTGCGCCGTCGATCACAGTCACACTGTTGTCAGTCTGGTTGCTGACATAGATCTTGTTGGTCACTGGATTGACGACTACCGCGCTCAACGTAAGTCCCGGAGTGTTGTTCCCGGTACTGACGGTGGTGGTGGCGTTGGTTGCGCCGTCGATCACCGTCACGTTGTTGCTGCCGGCGTTCGTGACATAGATTCTGTTGGTAACCGTGTTGATCGCTACCCCATTGGGTGTGGTTCCCACGGTCACGGTGCTGGTGGCGTTACTATTCGTTGCGTCAACCACGGTCACGGTGTTGCTGGCGGAATTGGCGGTATAGATTTTGTTGGTTATCGGGTTCACAGCCACGGCGCTGGGCTGGGTCCCTGTCGTTACCGAGGAGACGGCATTGGTCGCGCCGTCGACCACCGCCAGCGTGTTCACGCCTCCGTTGCCGGAGCCGAGATAGATCTTGTTCGTCACTGGATTGACCGCAACTGCAAAGCGCAACGCCGCAGTTATGGCACTGGTCACGTTCTGCGAGCCGTCGATCACCGTCACGGAGTTGCCGCTGAAGGCCGTGACGTAGACGCGGTTGGTTATCGGGTTGATCGCCGCTGTATACGGTTGACTGCCTACGTTTACCGTCGCAGCAAGGGGCGCGGTCGCGCCATCGATCACGGTCACGGTGCTGGAGCCGGAGTTGACGATATAGGCCTTGTTGGTCGCCTCATCCACCGCCAGGCCCCAAGACTCCGCGCCCGTCGTCACGGTCGAGATGATGGCGTTGTTCGAGCCGTCGATGATCGACGCAGTGCCGTTGTCATTGCAGGTGTAGATCCTGTTTGTCAGCACATTGACGACGACCTCTCGCGGATTGGCGCCCAAAGGAACCCGCGTGACCGCATTGGTCGCTCCGTCAATGACCGAGATGCTGCCGTCCGCCGAATTTGCGGTATAGATCTTGTTGGTGACCGGATCCACAGTGACCGAATTAGGCCTGCTATTACTCGTACTCGTGCCGCCGCTGGGAAGGTTCACCGTGGTAAGGACGGTGTCGGTATTTCCGTCAATGACCGTCATGGTGCCGTCGCCGTAATTGACCACATAAATCCGCTTCGTCACCGGGTTCAGCCCCATTGAGTAAGGCGTATCTCCCACGGACAAGGTCTTCACTACCGTGTCGTTCGAGCCATTGATTACCGCCACGGTGCCGGTTATCCGGCTGGCCGCGTAGATCTCGTTGGTCACAGGGTTAGCGACCACCGAGTCGGGCTGGTTACCGAGGCCGCTCACCGTTTTCACAACCGTATCGGTCGAGCCGTCGATGACCGACACACTATTGCCGTTGAAGTTGGCGACGTAGATCTTGTTAGTCGCTACGTTCACGGCAATGCTGCTTGGCGTGCCCCCTGTCGGCACTGTGGTGATGACAGCATTGGTCAGGCCGTTGATGACCGTCACATTGCCGCCGTTGTAGCCGGCGACATAAATCTTGTTGGTCGCCGGATTCACATCGAGGGAAAATGGAGAGCTCCCATTCGGGAGGCTTACGGTAGAGGTTGGAAAGGTCTGCGCCCTGAGTTCTGCCCCTGCGATCAGCGTGCACAAGAGCAGCAACCAGCGCATGAGAACCGAACGGCCGCGAAATGCTGGGAACGGCGCCATAAGATCGGCCTCGCTCAGATCGTGGTGTCCGGCAAGATCAGGGAGCAAAAATGATCTGCAAGGACGCAATCAGCGCGCAGCCATCTCGTCGAGCGCACTTCCGGAGTTGCGGGGCAAACGTGCCAAGGGGCCAAGGCCGGACGAACACGAGCAGCAACACCCGCTGCCTGCTAGTCGCCCAAACTTTATATCAATGGGGGCTGTTTTGTCACTTGAACCTGCCTTGAAATGGACAAGGAAACATTCCTAGCCCACCCATGTCTGTTGAATCGGCTCGACAGGCTACGTCGATGTGGACATGGTGCACTGATACTAGTGAAAGTCATGGGACTTCAGTTCAATCGCGATGCTAGAAAGCTCCAACAAACGAATCGCTTTCACATGAACCACGTTGTCCTGGTTCTGAAGCAGTCCTTCCACCAACAGGAATTTGCTGCGGGTGACCACCAAACGGTCCCGGTCGTAGAGGTCAGGTGTGACGATGACGTTAGCGATACCCGTCTCATCCTCCATTGAGATGAAGATAAATCCTTTGGCTGTTCCGGGGCGTTGCCGGGCGATAACGCAGCCTGCAGCTCTGACAAATTCTCCGTCTCTGCAATGCCTCAGTTCCATGGCTGATCGAATCCCCTGTCGTCGTAGCTCTGGACGACGATGATGCATTGGATGCCTGTCGGTCGTTAGACCAGTACCTGCATAGTCCGCAACCAGACGGTCTTCGACGTTCATTCTTTGCAAGGGAAATATCTCAGAATCATCTCTCAACCACTCACTTTGCTGCCGGAGCAATGGCCCTTCCATTTTTCCGGCACGCTCCACCTGCCACAGAGCGTCACGGCGATGTGAGACTCCATCCACTTTGTTCAAAGCTCCTATGCGAGCCAGTAGCGTAAGTTCTTTTTTATCGAGAGGTGGCACCCTTAGAGCAAGATCTTCTGCCGAACGAAACGGGCCATCTTGTCTGCGAGACTGAACGAGAGCTTCTGCGGTCTGCTTTCGTAACCGCCTTGCATAGCCAAGTCCCATACGCAATGACAGCGATCCATCGTGTTCGTGCTCAACTGTGCAGGGCCAATCTGAGGTTTGAATGTCGATTGGCTTGACTCGCAGGCCATGCCGTTGCGCATCTTTGACGAGAACGGCGGGCGAGTAAAAACCCATTGGTTGATTGTTCAAGATCGCGCAAGTGAAGGCTGCGAGGTACTTGACCTTGAAATATGCTGACGCATACGCAATCAGCGCGAAAGATGCTGCGTGCGACTCAGGAAATCCGTACAGAGCGAATGAGCTGATGTTCTGAACGATGTTGTCCTGGGTGGTTGCGTCGATTCCATTGGCTGTCATGCCAGCGCGGAGTTTGTTTTCCAGACTCTTCATGCGCTCCCACGAACGTCTCATGCCGACAGCTCTTCGCAGTTCATCGGCCTCGGCCCCTGAAAAGTTGGCCACGGTCATGGCCATGCGGAGCAACTGTTCCTGAAAGAGCGGCACACCGAGGGTACGTTTCAGAACAGATTCAAGAGACGGATGCGGGTACGTGACTTTCTCCTTCTTCTGCCTCCTCCTCATATATGGGTGCATCATTTGTCCGACGATGGGACCGGGCCGGATGATGGCTACCTGCACGACGAGGTCGTAGAACTTCTCAGGATTATTGCGCGGAAGTGAGGCCATCTGCGCGCGTGACTCTACCTGAAACATGCCGACCGTATCAGCCTTTTGCAGCGTTCGATAGACCTCATCATCCTCCGGCAAGTGGGCCAGGTCGATGGCCTCGCCATAATGTGCTGGTATCAGTTCCAGACAATCCTTAATCACTGCCATCATTCCGAGACCTAATAGGTCCACCTTGATGATGCCGAGGTCCGCGCAATCTTCTTTGTCCCACTGGACCACGGTCCTGCAAGACATCGAGGCGCGTTCCAGCGGAACAATCCGATTCAGCCGCCCCTTGCAGATCACGATGCCACCAGAATGCTGACTGAGATTGCGTGGCAGATTCTGAATCCGCATGGACAGTTCAAGGAATTTAGCGATGCGCGGATGTTGAATGTCGAACCCGGCATGCTGGAATGAATGCGCCATCGTATCGGTTTTACCGCGCCACTCCCATTGACCGGCAAGACTCGATAAACGACCCAGTGATTCTTCATCGAAACCCAGGGCTTTACCAACTTCCCGCGCTGCCGATTTCTGACGGTAGGTCGTAACGTTAGCAGTCATCGCAGCACCGAGTTCGCCATATCGCCTGTAAACGTATTGGATAGCCTGTTCGCGCTTTTCTTCGGAGGGAAGATCGAGGTCGATGTCTGGCCACTCACCACGATTCTCGCTCAGGAAGCGTTCAAACAGCAGCTCCATACCGACCGGGTCGATGGCCGTGATTTCGAGGGCATAGCAAACCGCAGAGTTGGCAGCGCTGCCCCGGCCTTGAATAAGGATTTCGTTGCGCTTGCAGTAGTTGATAATGTCCCACACGATCAAAAAGTATCCGGCGAAGCCGAGCTTTGCGATTAGAGCCAACTCGTGCTCCACCTGTTTTTTTGCGCGTTCCATCAACCCCGGGTCATTCTTCGGTCCATAGCGGCGTTGCACTCCTTCGGCAACTCGCCTGTGCAGGAAACTATCCATCGTTTCCCCATCGGGTACCGGATAGTGCGGAAATTCATAGCCGAGATCGCTCAATTCAAATTGCAGTCGAGACGACAGATTGACGGTGTTTTCAAGAGCTCCAGGAATATCGCGGAAGAGTGAGGCCATCTCCAGCGCTGAACGCAGATGACGTTGACTGTTCAAAGTCAACAACCGTCCAGCCAGATCAAGTTCGACGTGATGCCGAATCGCAATGAACAAATCCTGAATCTCGCGGTCGTATGCGGTGGCATAGCGTACACCATTCGTAGCGATCACCGGCAGTTTGAGAGATTGGGCGATGCGGAGCGCGGCCTGATTCCGGCACTCCTGCTCCCGTTCACGATGGCGTTGTAGTTCGACGTAGACATTCTCACGGCCAAAGATGCGCACCAGGCGTTCTACGGTTTCGCGTCCAGCCTTTTCTCCACCACGCATCAAGGCGGCAGCCAACGGACCCTCATCACCGCCTGTCAGACATACCAGGCCGGATGCGTACTGTTCCAGATCATGGAAGGTCGCGGCGCCCTCTTTTTTAGTGGTCTCACGCATTTTGAACTGCGTGATGAGTTGGCAAAGATTCTGATAGCCCTCCCGTGATTCACACAGCAGGGAAATACGCGGCGGCTCCGGCTTGTGTTGATGCGGCACCCATGGAGGAGGGGTAAGGCGGGAGCCGAAGCTTGAAACAGCAATCTCCGCGCCGACGTGTGCGAGAATGCCGTTTCTCTTCGCACTGCTATGAAAGCGGGCCGAGCCATAGACCCCATTGCGATCAAGGAGCGCCATTGCAGGCATCTCCAGTTTGACGGCACGTTCGATAAGCTGTTCGGGAAGTGATGCCGCATCGAGGAAACTGAATGCGCTGGCAGCGTGCAGTTCCACATATCGTTCAGTCATAAAGCCCCGCCATCTGCCAACTGTTCTCGATGCGATCGCGTACAAGGCAGCAGCACAACAAGGTACTATCCTGGGCGCGTGCCACAAGGTCCCACTGCTCAAAGCCCCACAGGGAGGGCTGCCACCAATCGCCGCTGATCAGCCAGGGGCCATAAGTACGCTCGACAACATAATGCTTTTGTCGAAAGTAGAACGCCTTTGGACGCTGCCCTTGTCCCGTGACCGTAACGGGATCAGCGGGACGCAGCTTCCGCTCGGCACATCGGGACCGGCTTGCCGGGATCACTGACGATGGACCTGATGGAACCGTGAACGGCTCCATGCTGAATCCTCCCGGCTGATAAGTATCCGTGAGGACAGCGCGGCCAACATTCTCATCGCCGACAATGCCTCGAATCCGTGCCAACGTAACATCGAGCCGCGATGGTTCCGGCAACTGCGGGGAGAACAATCCCAGCTGCACCTTGCTGGTGCTTCCTGGCTCTGCCTCTAAGGTCAGAGCGAGGATCGCGGCTTGTGGCGGATGCGTTTCGAGATCGAGGTGAAGAAGCTTGATCCATATCTGCTTCTCGTTGGTTGGCAGGGATGGCCGGACCGTGCGTGTATGTGTCGAGCCGCCTTCGAGCTTCAGTGCAATACTGACGGATGCCAGAGCAAGCACACGGTCTTTTGCGCGAAGAATCAACTGTTCGAGCATGATGTTCACCACAAAGAGAAGTGCATCGAGCAGTTCAACAGGAGAGTCCAACTCCACGTGCTCTTCGAGAGTGAACGCAGGTTCTACGGGCTGGAACAGATGCGGCAGCTCTCCTCTGGCCAACTGGCGAAGGCGCTTGCCCGCCTGCCCCATTCTGGCGACCAGTTCCTTCTCAGGCAGAGCTGCCAACATTCCCAAAGTGCTAATGCCCCAAAGATTAAAGATCTCTGCCTGCTCTTCGGTCATATCGAGAACCGCAAGCGGCAGCGATGCGAGTGCTGCGGCTTCTTCGCCCATAGGGATAACCTGTATCGGAGTTCGTGGAGACAGTCCCCTGGCGAGAGAGATCGCTGCGTGAAAGTTATTGCTGACGGCAATGCAAGCTGTTACGCCAAATGATCGGACACGAGTGAGCAGATTCCGAGCCAACGATTCTGACGGACCGAAGAGGCTTTCCGTTCCCATAATGTCGATGACACAGAGAAATGCACCGTCTTCGCCCTTATCCTCTACGCGCGGAGAGAATCCGCCAGCGCATTCGAGCAGCACCGTCTTTGTCGCAGTCTCTTCCTTGTGCGAACGCCGCAGCACGGTCACCGCAGGAAAGGTCTCGACCTCCACCTGCGTCATGCCACAAACCAGCCCGAGGCTGCTTGCCCTTCGTGTGAGCGAACAGACCTGCTGCAGGGGTGACTCACCATCCATGACCACGCATGGCTTGTCTCGCAGTTCCGGCCTCAACCGCAGCAATGCCTGCACGGGAAACTCTTTCGCATAGAGACAGGCGTATAGTTCGACAGGCTTTGTCATCGCGGACCTGCCCAAACAGTCCGGCTCTCCCAGCTCGTTGTCGTGACGCGCTGAGGTGGTTTGCGCAACGAGACAACATTTATTGGGCACTGCGTAAAGCGCCGACGTACCACTTCAATCTCATGCTTGATTCCCGTGAATACCGTGGCCTCATCACAGCGTGCATTGCCCGGTTGTAACCGCAACAACAGCTCGACGCTGCTTTTCGCGCACGAATGTTGCGTGAGAAGAAGAATGCTGGCCTGTGTCTGCTCGGCGGCAGTTCGATATCGAAACCATGTTGCCAGTGGCACACGCGATGCGTGTTCGGGTGCAATGCTGCCCATGTCGAAGACAATGGCGCTGAATCCTCCTCCTTGTAGAAGCAGGTCAGTTGTACGAAGTGCCTGTTCGATTCGTGTCCATGGTTTACTGGGCGAAGTTGACGGTCTGCCGCCTGCGATCTTCAGTGTGCTCGGTTCGAAACTATCCTTTTCCGGCCGCCCATTCCGCTGCGGCTCGGCACACCGTGCGGCAAATGTCTCGGGTTTCAACAGGCCCCTAACAGCATCGGAAAGCCCTTTGATCTCCTTGCGCGGATGTGACCCGAATCCTCCGCCATGCAGTCCCTTCCTGGTTGGCGCCGCAACCATGTACTTCTCAGGGAGCGAGAACGTTCGTTTTGCTGATGATCTTGCCTGGAGAATGGTTTGCACTCCGCAACGCACCCAGAGAAGCCGGGACAGATCCACGCCTGCTGCTGTCGCTGACTCCGGATCGAGGGTGTCGGACACATCGATCCATGCACAGACCTTTTCTGCCTGTGTCATCTGAGCGAGAAAGGAAAGAGCAAATGAAGTTCTCCCGGAGCATTCGGGACCGACTACTTCAGTGATGGCTCCCAGAGGCAGTCCGCCTTCCAGCAGTTCATCGACGGCCTGAATCCCTGTAGCTGCAACCGGGCGGATGGTTCGCGGCGCGGGAGTGAGCGCAGAAGGAATCCGGTGGGCAAGATTAGCCTCGATCTGACGGCGAAGTGTGGTGGTAGAAGACATGGACTATATTCGCCTTATATTCGCCTATAAGACAGCAGGTCATCAATCACCCTTCGCACATATATCGGTTTAATCATGGGCTAACCAACACATTTATCAGGAGATAAAATATTCGGGGGGATAAATCGCTGACCGGGCGACTTTCTCTCGTTACTGGGTAATTACGACCCATCCTAATTCCCAAAGGTTTGCTGCCTTGCAATCCGCGTTGCTGGCATGTTGGTGCAAACGTTTGCACATTTGTGCATCGATCAAATTGTGCTCATTCTTGATCTGTCGATAAATGCGAAGTGCAAGAGAAAGGGCACGCAAGGTCTATCAATACAAGATCAAGCCGCTACGAAAATCTATCAGCAACAAACGCATTTCGCGGGAAGCCAGGCAGCCTCCGGCGTAAGTTAGAAGAGACAACAACGGAAGACTCCTGGACGGAGGCCGCTATTGAACGAAAACGCCGGGGAGATCACGCAGCTTCTACAAGCGATGCGAACTGGGGACGAAAGCGCGGCGGAGAAACTACTGCCGCTTGTCTATCAGGAGCTGCACCGGCTGGCAAAATCGTACATGCGACGCGAGAGAGCGGAACATACCTTACAGCCGACGGCGCTGATTAATGAGGCGTATCTCCGACTTGCAAATGATGATATCGACTGGCAAAACCGCGAACACTTCATAGGAGTAGCAGCGCAAGTGATGCGGCGAGTGCTGGTGGACTATGCTCGACAGCACAACGCGCAGATGCGGGGCGGAGGTCTGAAACGCGTTGAACTGCAGGGTGAGCTCGCTATTTCTCCGGAACGGATAGACGAAGTGCTATCACTTGATGAGGCTCTGGGCTGGCTGGCGAAGGAGAACCCGCGGCAGGCTCGCATCGTGGAATTGCGCTACTTCGGGGGACTCTCGGTCGAACAGACAGCTGCGATGCTCGGAAT
Source organism: uncultured Acidobacteriaceae bacterium (assembly GCA_963815485.1). Lineage (GTDB taxonomy): Bacteria > Acidobacteriota > Terriglobia > Terriglobales > Acidobacteriaceae > Edaphobacter. The sequence goes on from CAWFGQ010000002.1 coordinate 678,837, forward strand.
TGCGGAACGATCTGTGAAACGCGATTGGGCGTTGGCAAGAGTCTGGCTCTTTCGAAAACTACGGCCGAACGCGGGTGGTTCTGAAAAAGCTGACGAAGTTGAAAGCTAACGTTGGAAGACGTTGGAAGGATAGAGAATCTGGGATCTGCAATCCCCACCGCAGACTTAGCTGGCCGAGCGCAAAGTCGGACGCTTATTCTTAACGACTGACAGTCGAGGCCACAATCGGGTTGGCAGTTGGTTCAATTTGCAACACGTCATAACTCGGGAAGTGTGAACGCTTGAATATTAATAAGATGGCTTCCTATCCAAGTCTTCGTGATAGCGCCGTTCTTGTGACTGGTGGCGCGAGCGGTATCGGCGCTGCGATCGTCGAAGCATTCGCGATGCAGAGTTCACGAATTGCGTTTCTGGATGTTCAAGATACAGCTGCGAATCAGCTGATCCGAAAGATCAAAGGATATGGTGTTCGACCTCCGGTCTACCATCACTGTGACTTATGCGAGACAGAGGCGATCAAAGCGGCTGTTCAAGATGTTCTCGATCAATTCGAAACCGTCGACGTGCTCGTGAACAATGCGGGGAATGACTCTCGACACTCGATTGAGAGTGTTACCTCCGAGTATTGGGACCAGTTGATGGCCATCAATCTCAAACACCAATTCTTTACGGCTCAGGCAGCTATTCCGATCATGAAAAAAGCGGGCCGCGGTTCAATCATCAATATGAGCTCAATCTCCTGGGCTATTCCATCGATTGGCTTGCCAGTTTATGTTTCGGCGAAGGCCGCAGTCATGGGATTAACCCGTACACTCGCTCACGAGCTGGGACCACACAATATCCGGGTCAATTGCGTGATGCCAGGCGCAATTCAGACCGAACGCCAAGAACAATTGTGGTTCACTGAAGCTTACAAGGCCGAGATACTCAGCAGGCAGGCACTCAAGAGGATGCTTATGCCGAGCGAAGTTGCCAGTCTTATCCTTTTTCTTGCTGCCGAAGACAGCTCCAGTATCACCAGTCAGAATTTCGTCATTGACGGCGGATGGACTTGAGTGTGTGACGTTCTGAATTTTTCGATCAGTCCGGATGGATCGTCAATGACAGATGGATAACTTGATGGCGAAGAAGATACGGTCGATGACGCAAAATCAGAGGCGCAGAATCGCTTTCCTTCGTCTGGAGGATTTAATCATCTTCTCAATCACGGCTCAAAAAGAAATGACTTGAAATCCAAGACCTAAAAACAACTAACAGCTTTTTCTTCTGTTTTTCATCCATTCCTATTGCTCGCACGGATTCTGCCGATCGCGAAGATTTGTTGTTATTACAAAAAATACGTGGATTTTATTCTCCTACTCCAAACGTATTCCGAAGACCATCTTTTGATTGAAAACACCCCTTGACAACGTCAAGGGAGTCGGCGCATAGTGTCAGCGCTGTTCTGCACGCTATTTAGACAAACGCTTGTCTTTCAAATCTAAAGCGTTTTAGTCATTTTGAAGGAGTTGCGCGAAATGGCTGATTCTAACGAAAAGTGGACGAACCAATTTTAGGAGGCAGGGATGAAACTGAAATGGTTGGTGACGGCATTTTCGATTTTCCTCGTGATGGGTCTGACTCAAGTTGTAACGGCCCAAAGTACTAATTCAGGCGATATCAACGGTGTTGTAACGGACACGACCGGCGCTCCGATTCCTGGAGCTTCTGTAACAGTCCTGAACATCGAAACCGGAGTCTCACAAACTTACTTGACGAATGATTCCGGCGTGTACGACACGTCCTCGATCGTTGCCGGAACCTACAAGATCACCTTTGCGAAGACGGGATTTTCAACCTTTGTGCGGTCTTCAATCACCCTCATCGTCGGAGTTACAAAAGTCGACGCGCAGCTCGCGGTCGGGTCGGTAACGCAAGAGGTCGTGGTCAATACGGACGTTCCGCTGTTGAAAACTGAGAACGGCGAACAGAGCACCACGCTTTCCGCGGAGACCCTGCAAGCCCTTCCCGAGGTGGGACAGGACTGGACCCAATTCAGTATTCTCCTTCCGGGAGCCGCCGGGGCTACCGGTGGCGCGCAGGGCGCTCTGGCAGCAATGGGCAGCACCGCGCCAGGAATTACTGTCGCAGTCAATGGAAATCTGCCGTTTAGCACGGTACTGGCAGACGGGGCGGAGACAACGCTGCCCGCCAGCGCAAACTCCGACATCCTCACCCAGGAGACGATGCAGGAACTTCAGTTCAGCACCTCCGCGTTCTCTGCGCAGTACGGCGTCGGCGGCATCATGTACAACCAGATCAGTAAGGGCGGCACGAACCATTTCCACGGATCGTTATACGAGTATTTTCAGAATGAGGCACTTAATGCTCTTCCTTACCAATTTCCCGGTCAGCATCCAACGAAGTACTACCGCTATAACAATTTTGGCGGTTCCATAGGCGGCCCGATTCTCCGCGACAAGCTCTTCTTCTATTTCAACTACGATCGCATCATTTCACACGGAAGCACGAGCGCAGCGTCTTTTACAGTTCCAACCGCGGCTGTCATGGCTGGTGATTTCACTGGGCTCCAGACCATCTACGATCCAGCGACCCAGTTCACCCAACAGACCGGGACATACACCTATCCTGGCCAGACACTACCCACTACGTGCCCGTGTGTCATTCGTCAGTCGTTTGCTGCTGAATATGGCAACGGCAACAAGATTCCGGCAAGCCGCCTCGATCCAGTCGCGGTCGCCACTCAGGCGTATTGGCCTAAACCCAACGGATCGGGTTCTCTCAACAGTAGTGGTTTGGTTCAAAACAACTACACTTACACCGCTCCGCAGTCTTCACCCTTCATTCGATACTTCGGACGGCTTGACTATCAGATCAGATCCAATAACCGTCTCACCATGTCTATTAGCGACGGCGATAATCCTGGTCAGGGCTTCGGCGCCGGTATCTGCCCCATCAACTGCCAGAGCCAGGATGTGAGCAAGGTCAACTCGCAGATCTCAGATGTTTGGAGTTTCGGTCCGCGCATAACCAACGAAGTAAGAATGGGCTATACCAATCAGCTCAACTTCTTCTCACCGTTAACAGCGGGCCTGGGCTATCCCGCCAAGATTGGCTTGAAGTTTGCCAAAGCAGACACCTTTCCGACATTCAACTTTGCCTCGGGTACTTACAGCGGCATCTTGTCGCCTCAATCCAATGCGGTCTACAAAGAGCATGCCTTTAATCCCTCCGATGTTGTGACGATGATCGTTGGAAAGCATATTCTGCATTTCGGCGGCGAGTTGCTCATCTACCAAAATAACTCCACGGCGTGGGGAAATACGGATGCAGGATCGTTCACTTACACCGGCACATATACACAGGCAGGCCCCGCGGCCACCTCAACCGGATTCACATACGCTGACTTCCTGCTCGGACAGACACAGAAATGGACTGCAAGCGTCACGCCGGAGTATGGCGGCAGACAGAAGCTTCCCCAGCTCTTTGTTCAGGATGATTACAAAGTAAGATCCAACCTTACTTTGAACCTGGGATTGCGCTACCAGATCCAGACTGGCTGGAGCGAGGTCAAGGGAAATGAGCGTTCCTTTGACCCAACAGTTCCGAACCCTGCAACCGGCACGCTTGGTGCCCTGTGGTATGGATCGACCCATGCAAACGGTCGCACTCGCATTCAAGACAGCGTCTACACCACGTTCCTTCCGCGAATTGGTTTTGCCTATCAGCTCGATCCCAATACGGTGATTCGAGGCGGGTTCGGCATTTACGCCTACAACTGGAGCAACGACACCTACAACGGCGGTGTGATGGGTGCGGCATTCGGTTCTCAGGGCAATGTGACGGACAGTACGAACGGGGTTACTCCTGTCGTGATCCTTTCGGGAACAGGAGCAAATCTTCCCTATATCCCTGCTTCTACCGATCCAGCTGCAAAGAACGGCGCAGGGAACAACTTAAACTGGGCGCAGTTCAACCAGCCGGTTGGAGGGTCCTATCAGTGGAACGTCCAGGCGCAGCGTCAGCTCAATCCGAACCTGGTGGCGTCGCTGGCCTACGTAGGTACTCACGGTCATGACCTGCCCTTCGTGGTCGATATCAACCAGGTCCCTCAGGGTAAGCTGGCTGTGGTCGATCAGCAGTTCCGGCCTTATCCGCAGTATGGATCTCTTAATGTCTCTGGGACACCACCTAACGAGAACGCAATATCGAACTACAACTCGCTGCAGGCCGTTGTCGAGCAGCGCATGAGCCATGGACTGAACTTCAGCTTCAGCTACGTCTGGTCACACTTCCTCGACGATATGGACACGTCGGGGTGGGGAAGCCGGGCCGGCAATCAGGCTTGGCAAAATGCGTACGACCCACACGCCAACTATGGCAACTCGAACTTTGATGTCAGAAACGCCTTCAAGGGTTATGCCGTCTATCAGCTGCCCTTTGGGCAGGGCAAGCAGTTCTTAAACAACAACCGAATCCTCGATACAATTATCGGTGGCTGGCAGGTCACCACATCGCTCGTTGTCCAAAGCGGTCAACCTTTCACTCCGGTTATGAGCAACAGTCAGGCCTCGTATGCCTCCGGAGGGGGCGGCTTTGCCTGGTTTCCGAACATCATAGGAAACTCAACGCTTGCGAATCGTGGGCCTAAGCAATGGTTCAATGAGGCCGCCTTTGCCGTTCCGACTTCCGGGACATTCGGCAATGAGAGGCGCAATCAATTAACCGGTCCTGGGTTGAGCACAGTAGACATGTCACTCGGCAAAACATTTGCCATCTGGGAGCAGGTTCGTTTGGAGGTTCGTGCTGATGCGGACAACGTATTCAACCATGCGAGCTTTGCATTGCCCAACGCCAACCTGAGCCTCACAGGGTCAGCAGTTTCGACCGGATCGTCGACTATCACAAACACTTCTGTTCCGATGCGAACTATGCAGCTCAAAGCGCGGATCTCGTTCTGATAAACTCGTGGGGATAGCAATATTTCTTGCTATCCCTATCTCTTTTAAGATGAGGCCTCGCGGGTTGGGTGATTTGGAATGAGGTTCGTCCTTTATGTCGTTTTATTGGCGCTGTTCAGTACAGTAACTGGGGTCGCACAGTCGAACGCCAGTTCTAATTCGCAACAAGTTCAGCTTCACGAACAAAAGGCGCATGAGCTGCTGAGCGCGAACAAGCCCGAGCTGGCAGCTAAAGAGTTCGCGGCTATTTTATCTATCGATCCAAAGAACCTGGATGCTCAAGCGAACGTGGGCGTACTTCTCTATTTTGAAGGTAAGTATGCTGAAGCTGAACCTCATCTGCGGAGCGCCGTGGATCAGCAGGCTGACCTTGTAAAGATTCGCATGCTTCTCGCTATGTGCGAGCGACACCTTGGAAACACGGAGATGGCCCGCACGGAACTTGAGTCAGTCTTCACACAGCTCAAAGAACCAAAATTGCAGCAGGAAGCAGGGCTGGAGTTGATTGAGCTCTACACCGCAACGGGCGACTTAGCGAAAGCGGCAAGCGTAATCGCGACTCTCCGAGAGGCTGCTCCCACCGATCCCCGCCTTCTTTATACCGCATACAGAATCTACTCCGATCTGGCTGCCGAGGCGCTTCTGGATATCTCCGTTGCTGCCCCGAACTCCGGTCAGATGCATCAGGCCATGGCACATGAACTGGGTCGCACGGGCGATCTTGCGGGCTCCATTGCGGATTATCGCGCAGCGCTTGCAGCCGATCCACAACTGCCGGGTATTCACTTTGAACTGGCGGAAGCACTTCACAACTCACCTGAAACAAAGCTCAAGGAAGAGGCAGAGGCGGAGTATCGTGCTGCTGTTGCCGGCAATCCACTGGATGAAAAGGCTTTGACGCGGCTTGGAGATGTGCTGGCTGAAAAAGGGAATCTTGACGAAGCAGAAACATATTACAAGCAGGCATTGGCTATTGTGCCCAAAGATGTTGATGCTGAAGTTGGGTTGGCATTTATCTATTCTCAGAAGAACGATCAGGCAAACGCGCTGACTCTTTTACAGAGCGCTGTCGCTACAGAGCCGGGCAATATCATGGCTCACTATCGGCTGAGCGCGGTGTATCGTGCCTTACATCGCCCCGAGGATGCTAAGCGTGAACTTGCCGAATATAAAAAATACAAAGATCTGAAGGAAAAATTACGGACTATCTATAAGGACATGAAAATTGATACACCACAGATCGAATCGGAGAAGTAAAAGGGTTCGCTCGGTGGACGAATCGCGAGGCAAGCTGACACGCGAAACAAAATGGCAACCTCTTGTTGGAAGAGTCGGCTGTTTTGTTATCTTTCTTTGCAGCCTTTTCCTGGAAAGCAATAAAGCAACTGCCCAGATACCTGCCACGGGGAAAATCAAGCAAGGAGCCAGTTCCGCAAAACCTCCTCTGGAGAAGACCCCGCTTCCGCCGGCGAGCGTTCCTCAGCTCGTTGACGTCACATCTTCCACTGGAATCACTTTTCAACACCTGTCGAGTCCAGAGCAGAAGTACATCGTGGAATCGATGAGTGGAGGTGTTGCGCTCATCGACTACGACGGCGACGGTTGGTTGGATATCTATTTCACCAACGCCCCAAGTGTCTCAATGACGCTTGCAGGTAAAAAAGCAAAGAGCGCGCTCTATCACAATAATCATGACGGAACCTTTACGGATGTAACGGACAAGGCCGGAGTGGGCTATCCCTGTTGGGCGATGGGAGCGGCCGTCGGAGATTACAACAACGATGGCCGTCAGGATCTGATCGTAAGCTGTTTTGGAGGAGTTGTTCTCTATCGCAACAATGGAGACGGAACCTTCACCGATGTTACGAAAGCTGCCGGGCTTGATAAAGACAGTGGGTGGGCAACCGGCGTGGCCTTTGGCGACTATGACGGTGACGGAAACTCCGACTTGTTTGTAGCTCACTATGTCGATCTCGACTTAAACGATCTACCGACATTTGGTTCGCGAAAGACCTGTGAGTACCACGATATTGCGGTTCAATGCGGTCCACGAGGACTTAAAGGGTCTCCGGATACGCTGTACCGCAACAATGGCAATGGCACTTTTACTGAAGTTGCTAAACAAGCTGGCGTCAACGATTCAAATCGATTCTTTGGGCTAGGCGCAGTCTGGTCCTATTTCGACAAGGATGACAAACTCGATCTATTTGTAGCCAATGACGGCGAGCCTAACTATCTCTACCGGAACCTGGGTGACGGACGATTCCAGGATATTGCCCTGGATGCGGGCGTCGCTGTAAGTGAGGACGGCCTGGAACAGGCCAACATGGGAATTGCGCTCGGGGACTACCTGCACACGGGGTTGATGAGCATTCTAATTACTCACTTCAGTGATGAATACGCAGCCCTGTACCGCAACGACGGCGAGATGAGCTTTACGGACGTCTCTCACGCTGCTGGAGTTGCTCGCCCTACTGTACCTTATGTTGGTTGGGGAGATGCATTTCTTGACCTGGATAACTCCGGCTGGCTGGACATTATCCTCGTCAATGGCCACGTCTATCCACAGGTTGATAATGCCAAGTTAGGAACGTCCTATCGTGAACCTAAGCTGGTATTTCAAAATAAACGGAACGGAACTTTCGAAAACATAAGTGCGCTGACCGGGTCAGCGGTGAGTATTCCTCAGGTAAGTCGTGGTCTTGCTGTAGGAGATCTCTTCAACCGTGGCAGGGTCGACATTGTTGTTGAGAACCTGACCGGTGCCCCAATGATTCTTGAGTCGAAGAGCAATCCCACTCATCATTGGGTAGGCTTCGAACTGGAAGGCAGTCCTGCGAATCGGCTTGCTCTCAATGCGCGCGTCCGCGTCACGCTGGGGAAGCAACAGCAGCTTGGAGAGATTCGGAGTGGAGGCAGCTACCTCTCGCAGAGCGATTTGAGACTTCACTTCGGACTTGGCGATGCTGCTCGAATCGACGACGTTGAGGTTCTCTGGCCGAATGGAAACTCCCAGGTTTTTCATGACGTAGCCGCTGACCGCTTCTATCACCTTAAGCAGGGAGAGTCCTTGGCTCAAAGTAAGTGAGCATCCCCTTAATATCTCTCGCCGAATTTTCTTCGTAAGAAAATGACTAAGTAACTGGTGCAGGATTGAAGAGCGTCAAATCGTTGTGCAAACCCCAGCGGTCCGCCGACGTCTGTTTGTGACCGCTCGCTACATCGAGAATTAATTGAAAGAGCTGGCGGCCGAGTTGTTCAATGGTGGCTTCTCCTGTGGCGATAGACCCTGTATCGAAGTCGATGAGATCCGACCATCGCTGTGCCAGAGCTGACCGTGACGACACCTTGATCACCGGAGCCATGGCAAGACCATAGGGAGTCCCGCGCCCGGTAGTGAAGACGTGCATATTCATGGATGCGGCAAGTTGCAGTGTGCCGCAAATGAAATCGCTGGCCGGAGTCGCCGCAAAGATCAATCCCTTCTGCGTTACACGTTCCCCCGGGCCAGAAACGCCTGCAATGGCACTGGTTCCGGCCTTTGCGATGGAACCAAGTGCCTTCTCAACGATATTCGCCAGACCGCCAGCCTTGTTCCCGGGTGTGGGATTGGCGCTGCGATCGACTCCACCGCGGTCCAGGTACTTATCAAACCAGGCCATTTCGCGAATGAGATCACGAGCCACTCGCTCATCAGCAGCGCGAGCCGTCAGCAGATGAATGGCGTCCCGGACCTCGGTGACCTCAGAGAACATGACCGTAGCACCCGCGCGAACCAGCAGGTCTGCCGCATAACCAACTGTTGGATTCGCGGTTACGCCGGAAAAAGCATCGCTTCCGCCACACTGCAAACCAACAACAAGGTCGGAGGCCGGCCGAGTGATGCGCCTTCGTTGATTGAGCTGTGCAAGGCGCTTTTCGGCAAGTTCCATGATGGCGGCTACCATGTCGCCGAAGCTTTGGTACTCCTCATCCTGCATGCGAACGACATAAGGAGCGGCGGTAAGGATCGGCAGTGTAGTGGAAGGAAGCAACTGGGCAGGCTGTAGCTTCTCGCACCCCAGACTGACGACCATCGGCGCGCCGCCCAGGTTGGGGTTGAGACTGAGATTGCGTAGTGTTCGGATGGGAATCTCAGCGCCGGGGGCATTGATCGCGACACCGCAACCGTAGTTGTGAGTCAGGGCGATTACATCATCGACGTTGGAATAACGCGGCAGAATCTCTGCTTTGATTCGTTTGACGGCTATGTCAACCGTGGCAGCAACACATTGCACCGTGGTGGTGATACCAAGGATATTTTTCGTACCGACCGAGCCGTCGTCATTGAGGAAGCCCTCGAAGGTATAGCCTTCCAGCGGCGGCAGCAGTGGTGGAACTGCGGTTGCCAGTGGAAGATCGTCCAGCGATGGAGCGACTGGCGAACGCATCCGTTCCCCATTCACCCAGCTCCCATTTTTTATGGATCGAACTGCATACCCGATGACCGAGCCATAACGCAGTATCGGAGCGCCTTCTTCAATGTCTAACAGGGCAACTTTATGCGCTTCGGGAACATCCTCAACCAACGTCAGTCCGGAATCGAATCGCGTACCCGCTGGCAGGCCGCCTTCGTTTGCGATGATTGCCACATTGTCCTGCGAATGTACCTGAACATAGAGCGGACGGAATTTTTCGCTGGACATATACACTCGCTTTTCTAAGAAACCAGGCAGGGACGCTTTGGATTAAATTTCCATCCCGGCACGAGGAACCGCATCGCCTTTGCATCGTCCCGCGCGCCGAGTCCCATCGTATTGTAGAGCGAATGCGCCTGCTCTATCCGCTCCATGTCAATCTCGATCCCAAGTCCTGGCCGATCAGGCACCTTCAGCGTACCGTCCCTGATCTGCAGCGGTTCTTTTGTAAGTCGCTGGCCGTCTTGCCAGATCCAGTGTGTATCGATCGCGGTAGTTTTTCCCGGCGCTGCCGCAGCAACCTGCGTGAACATCGCCAACGAGATATCGAAATGATTGTTCGAGTGCGATCCCCAGGTAAGATTCCAGTCGCGACAAAACTGCGCCACACGCACCGATCCCTGCATCGTCCAGAAGTGAGGATCGGCGAGCGGGATGTCGATGGCGTTCAACTGCACCGCATGCTTCAACTCTCGCCAGTCGGTCGCAACCATGTTCGTTGCTACTTGCATTCCTGTGGCGCGTCGAAATTCCGCCAGAATCTCCCTGCCTGAGAAGCCATGTTCAGCGCCGCAAGGGTCTTCAGCATAGGCGAGTACCTTCTGTTTGCCCATGCAAAGCTGGATCGCCTCATCGAGTGACCAAGCTCCATTTGGATCTAATGTGATTCGCGCATCTGGAAAACGTTCCGCAAGCGCAGTAATAGTTTCCATCTCCTGCTCGCCGCGTAATACTCCACCTTTGAGTTTGAAGTTTGTAAATCCATAGCGAGTTTGCGCAGCCTCCGCCAGTTGGAGAATTGCATCCGCAGTAAGAGCTTCTTCATGCCGCAGCCGCAGCCACGCGTCCTTCGCATCTGGCTCGCTACGGTATGGCAAATTCGTCTTCGACCTGTCGCCGATAAAAAACAAGTAGCCGAGGACATCGACGCTTGTGCGCTGTTGACCTTCGCCAAGCAGAGCCGCCACCGGCAGCTGCAAAAACTGGCCGAGCAAATCGAGCAGAGCGGACTCTATTGCCGTGATTGCATGGACTGTAATCCGCAGATCAAAGGTCTGCAGACCGCGGCCCTCGCTATCGTAGTCGGCGAAACGTGTTCGCATCGTGTTGAGAATCTCGTTATACCGTGCCAAGGGACGACCCACCACGAGTGATTGTGACGCTTCGAGTACACCACGGATTTTTTCACCGCCGGGCACTTCACCGGCTCCGGTATTGCCTGCACTATCGGTCAGCAGGACGATGTTGCGGGTAAAGAACGGTGCATGTGCGCCGCTTAGATTAAGCAACATGCCATCGTGCCCAGCCACGGGAATCACTCGCATCCTGGTGAGGACAGGTGTTTGCTCTTCCGAGTTCAGCGTTTGCACCGCGTTCAAAGATCGACTCCTGTGTAGGTTTCTACTTCACGTGGATATCGTGCGCGGCAGAGCTTGAAGCTCAAGCCGCTTGATCTCGCCAACGATCACAACATAACTGAAGATTGCGAGCAGGGCAGCAAGACTTACAAAGATCAGTGCATCGTTGAATGATCCGGTTTTCTTTACCAGGTATCCGATCATGAGTGGTGTGGTAATGCCAGCGATGTTGCCGAATGTGTTGAATAAACCTCCATTCAAGCCGATCAACTCTTTTGGCGAAGTATCCGCGATCACTGTCCAGCCCAACGCGCCAAAACCCTTTCCAAAGAAGGAAAGCGACATTAGAAACATCACCAACGACTGCACGTTCGTGTAATTGCAGGCGATCATCGTGACCGAGAGCAGCATCCCCGCAATGATAGGTGCCTTGCGCGCAAAAGTGAGGGAATAACCGCGGCGAACAAGTGCGTCAGAACAGATCCCGCCTAGAATCCCTCCTACGGAGCCGCATAAAGCAGGAAGCGCCGCGGCGAAACCTCCGCGAAGAAGAGACAGATGTCGCGCCTGCACCAGATATACCGGAAACCAGGTGATGAAAAAATAAGTTAGTGTCGTAATGCAGAATTGGCCAATGTAGATTCCGACTAACATTCTCTGACTAAGCAATTGACTGATGCCGGCCCAACTGAGCGGAGCGCCGATTGTCTTTGCATCTTTTCTGCGGTCGATATTCACGAGTCCTCCGCCTCTCTCGATGACTTCGACCTCGGAGGGAGAGATCAGAGGATGGTCGCTTACGTTATAGACTGCCTTCCACCAGATGAACGCGAGGACGAAGCCGAACAACCCCATAAACCAGAAGCAGCTTCGCCAGCCAAACCTATTCGTGAGGCCTCCGAAAAGTGGAGCGAAGACAACCAGCGCAAAGTACTGCGAAGCGTTGAAAATTGCGGATGCTCCGCCTCGCTCTGCAGTAGGAAACCAGGCGGCCACGATACGCCCGTTTCCCGGAAATACCGGTGATTGCGCCAACCCAGAGAGAAGCCGGAGAATAAAAATCGCGCTGAACGCGTAAGCCGTGCCGACATACCCAACAAAGCCAATCAGGAAGGCACAGATCGTCCAGCAGACGATGCTGATCCCATAAACCCGCTTGGAACCGAAGCGGTCCAGCAACCCCCCTGAGGGCAATTGCCCGGCGACATAGGCCCAGCTGAAACCAGAGAGCAGCCAGCCCAGCTTGACCGGGTCCAGAGCAAACTCCTTCTGCATCGCAGTACCCGCGATTGAGAGCGCAACTCTGTCTCCATAACTAAAACAGCTGGCAAGGAACAAGATAGCGACGATGAGATAGCGGATCTGAGTTGTCTTTTTGGCAATCATCGATTTTCCGGTTGGCTAGGAACGGCCAGCGATAAGCCTCGTTAATGCTTCGAACTCGCTTTTGTCGAGATCGATGAGTGGAGCGCGAACCGGGCCTGCCGGCCTGCCTATCGCACGCATACCGGCCTTGACGATCGAGACCGCATACCCCTTGCGCCGGTTTCGAATGTTGATATAGGGCAGAACAAACTCCCGCAACTGCGTGAAGACTTCATCGTGGTCGCGCCTGCGCACAGCGGCATAGAAGCTTTGCGCAAACTGGGGGAGAAAGTTGAAGATTGCCGACGAGTAGGTTGTAACACCCATCTCCAAATAAGGCAGCGCAAAGGTCTCGGCAGTTGGTAAGCCTCCAATGTAAGTAAGGCGGTCACCCATTCGCGCATAGATGCGTGTCATCAGCTCGATGTCACCGACTCCATCCTTAAACCCGACGAGGTTCTTACAGCGGTTGCATAGAAGGTCAAGAGTGTCGTCATTGATGATGGCGTTGTCGCGGTTGTAGAAGATGACTCCAAGATCTGTGGAAGCACATACCGCTTCAACATGAGCAACGATGCCCGCAGGCTCGCTGTGAAGGAGATAAGGAGGTAAAAGTAGAATTCCCTCGGCACCGGCGGTTTCGGCCGCCCGCGTGAACTGCTTCGCCATAGCTGTGCCATATCCGCAGCCGGCAACTACAGGCACACGATTGCCTGTCTGCTGTACTGCCGCGGAGACCACCTTTGAAAATTCTTCAAGAGTCAGCGAAAAGAATTCGCCTGTTCCGCCTGCGGCAAACAGGCCAGCCGGTTTATGCTGCAGCAGCCATTCGATATGCTCACGGTACGGGACTTCGTCAAACTCATAGGCGTCGTTGAAGTGGGTGACAGGAAACGAAAGCAGGCCCGTTCCTATCTTCTTCGCAAACTCTTCTGGTGAAGCGGCAATCATGAATTTTCCTTAACTTACTTTTTGACTTACAGAGAACTATAAAAGATGACGGCCCGAAACACCCGGGTAAATAAATGGGAGTTTGCGCAATCACTTTTTCCGAAACCGGGGACTCCCTCATTCTATCGACCGATCGACTTTCTTACCGGCCCTACCGACTTGCGAACAACCAGACTTGTCTTGATGGAATACTGACGGCCAACAACAATCTTCGCGAGGTGCGCATATTTATGAAGACAACTTTCCCGTGCGGAGCGCTTCGCTCGATCCATTGAGTATGCAACAAGGGCTGCCTGCTTTTGCGTAAAGATGTAATATCCGTCTTGCCTCCTATCGAACCAAAGCTGCTGCCAGCACATGCAGGCATCCCACAAGGCAACATCAAATGATGTATACGTATCCTTGAACCAACGCATATCATTCAGCATGGAGAAGACCGCTTGATGAAACCCTTCCGTAAACCCACTTGCTTTCTCGCTATCATCCTTTTGATTTCGGTTGCACCTCTCCTGCGCGCACAACCGGCGTCCATTGCTGTCACGCCCCCCATGGGATGGAACAGCTGGAATCATTTTCACGACAAGGTTGATGATGCCACCATTCGCGCACAGGCCGAAGCCATGATTTCGAGCGGTATGCGCGACGCGGGCTACACCTACATCAATATCGATGACACCTGGGAGGGTGAGCGCGATAGCAGTGGAATTATTCATACCAACAGTAAATTCCCCGATATGAAGGCGCTTGCTGAGTTCGTTCACAGCAAGGGTCTGAAGATCGGCATCTATTCGTCGCCGGGGCCCAAGACCTGCGCCAAATATGAAGGCAGCTACGGTCATGAACTTCAGGACGCACAGACCTACGCTGCGTGGGGCATCGATTATCTCAAGTACGATCTCTGCGGCCTTCGCGAGCAGATGAAGGCCGCTCCTTCACCTGACGCGGCCCACAAAATTATGGTGGACGCCTACATCACAATGCGCGATGCCCTGCGCAGCACGGGCCGCCCAATCGTCTACAGCCTGTGCCAATACGGCAATGATTCAGTGTGGGAATGGGGCGCAGAGGTAGGCGGAAACCTCTGGCGTACGACCGGTGACATCACCGATCGATATACCCGCATGGAGACCATTGGCTTCAGCCAGGCGGGGTTATCGCGCTTCGCGAGCCCAGGACACTGGAACGATCCCGACATGCTCGAGGTTGGCAACGGCGGAATGAACACCGACGAGTATCGAACTCATATGAGCCTGTGGGCAATCCTTGCTGCGCCTCTGCTCGCTGGAAACGATCTGTCAACGATGACTCCCGACACGATTGCCCTGCTCACCAACAAAGAAGTTATCGCCGTGGATCAGGATCGAGCAGGAAAGCAGGGTGATCGAGTCAGCGCGACAGGCCCTGTCGAAATATGGTCGCGCCAACTGGCCGATGGCTCGAAGACAGTTGGCATCTTCAACCGGCATCCGGGACCGATGAAAGCCACTGTTGACTTCAAACAACTCGGTTTCAACCGCGGCGTAAAGGTCAGGGACCTGTGGGAGAAAAAGGATTTGGGCAATATTGGTCCGACTTATACGACGAATATCCCCGGCCACGGAGTGGTTCTATTGCGCGTCTCTCAATAAGAATTACGCACGATGCTGACTGTGGCGTTACACTCCCATGCGGGGCTTGTTTTTGCGTACGTAATCCGTGTCCTGGGTCGGCTCCGACTCACACTCCAGCGCGATGGTCGTCACCGGGAAATCGGGTGCCTTCGCAGGAAGATCGAGCACGCGCACGCGAAAATCGTCCTGCGTAAACTTCAACGCAGCGCCCGTCTTCACAAGCTTGGCTGACTTCACCTTTGTCTTCAGCCCGGAAACTGCTACATATTCTCCGGGCCAGAAGTGGACGTGCATGTAAAGTGTATTTTCGATTCGCGTGAAGCTCGCGTAATTAGAGCGTCGCACCTGGCATAAATCAGAGTCATAAACGGTCTGACCGTTCGTCTGGAGCCAGTTACCCACTTCGGTCAGCACCTTCACCGATTCCTCGGGAATCGATCCATCCGGCTTAGGCCCGATATTCAACAAATAGTTGCCGCCGTCGCGAACACACGAGATGAGATTGCGAATGACGGTCTTCGAGGACTTCCAGTTATCGTCGGCGCGGTGATAGCCCCAGCTATCATTCAGCGTCATGCAACTCTCCCAGGCGCGTCCGCCTGTTTCAGCAACGATCCGCTGTTCCGGCGTTGAAAAATCTCCAGGCAATTTATTGCGATTGTTCACGATAATGTCGGGCTGAAGTTCGAAGACCATTTTGTTCATCCGTTCGGACTCCCATCCCTTCGCATCGAGCGGCCACGCGACGTCATACCAGAGCACATCGATCTTTCCGTAATTTGTGAGAATTTCGCGGATCAGCCCGTGGGTATATTCAACAAACCGCTTACGAGCCTCTTCGTCATCCGCGCAGCGTGCACCGTCAGGATGATGCCAATCCATTAGCGAGTAGTAGAAACCCACTCGCAAACCCTCTGCGCGTGCAGCTTCTACATATTCGCGCGCCAGATCCCGCCCCGGCCCCTGTTTGCCTGCACAATAATCGGTCAGCTTGCTGTCGAAATTGCAGAAGCCTTCGTGATGCTTGCTCGTCATCACCATGTATTTCATGCCTGCGGCCTTCGCCAGCTTAGCCCAGGCCCGTGCCGAGTTCTTCACCGGATTGAATGTCGCTGCATGGGGAGCATATTCGCCGACAGGAATTGCTTCATCTTCCATCACCCATTCGTGACGGCCGATGGTGGAGTAGACACCAAAATGTATAAACATCCCGAATTTTGCGGCATGCCACCATTGCATGCGTCGCACCTGGTCAGCTGTTGGTGCGGCCGAGTTCTGCGCCGTCTGAGCGAAAGATGGAGTTGGTGCCGCGCCAGTCAGCGCCAGTCCGGCAAGAGAGGCCCCGGTGCCAAGCAGCATCTGCCGTCGGTTGAAGTTTGGATTTTGCATCGTTGATCTCCCTGGGTTCTATCCACGTAAATTCAAAAAGCCGCCGTCCATTGGAAAGTCCGCTCCGGTAATAAAAGATGCATCATCGGAGCAAAGATAGAGAGCGAGCATGGCGACCTCACAAGGTTGCGCCATGCGGCCAATCGGCTGCGCGGCAGAGAGCTTTGCGAATGCCTCCGCTTCTTTGCCGGGATAATTCTTTTTGATAAAGCCGTCGACAAATGGCGTGTGCACGCGAGCCGGCGAAATTGCATTGCAGCGGATGTTCTGGTGCAGATAGTCACGCGCGACCGAAAGCGTCATGCTCAATACGGCGCCTTTGCTCATCGAATAGGCATAGCGGTCCTCAAGCCCCGCACTGGCAGCAATCGAAGCCATGTTCAAAATGACACCGCCACCCTGCGCAACCATCGCCGGAACAGTCTCCCGCATCGCGTGGTGCGTTCCCAGCACATTCACACGAAAGATCCGTTCGAACTCTTTGTCCGAGGTGTTTTCGAGCCGGCCAACGTGGGCAACTCCCGCGCTGTTCACCAAAGTGTCGACGCGAGAAAGACCAAGAATCTCTCTAAAACTCTCGGCTGTCTGCGCCGCATCAGCGATATCGCACAAATGCGCAGTGGCAGTTCCGCCAGCCTGCGAAATTAGTTCCGCTGTCTTTTGCGCCGTTTCGATATTCAGATCGACAATGCGAACGACTGCTCCATGTTCAGCGAAGCAGAGAGCAATCGCCTGACCGATGCCGCTGGCCCCTCCTGTTACGAGAGCCACTTTGTTGTCCAGACGAAATCCGTTCACTAGGCAGCACCTTTGCGCGGCCGGAGAGAGGCACGGAACAACCGCTTCAACTTTCTATTTGCTGTTGGCATCCTGTGTCAACTCTAAAGACAATTGTTTCAGTATTTGAAATGCAATTTAATGCTTCAAGCCGTTTCACGCTTCAATGATGTTCCCTTGATCATGATTGGTCGCAGCAAGAAAGCTCGACGATTTGGACAAATGAAAGGTGCTTTCAGCTTCTTTGAAAACCTAGGCGGTTGGAGATTTCGAACGCAGCCCGCTTCACCGTCTTTGCAATCAACACAAGGTTAGTTTTATTGATCCGTGTCGTAGGGCCAGAAACGCTGATTCCTCCCGCAACCTTTCCGTTCGCATCGAGAATTGCCGCGCCCACGCAACGCGCGCCCAGAACTGCCTCTTCATCATCGAGCGCATAACCCAGATTCGTAATCTGCGTCAGATCTTTCCTCAATCTGGCAACCGTCGTAATCGAACGAGGTGTCGCGCCTTCAAAGCGAAGGGTCGGGAGCAGAAGTTCACGTTGTTCCAGGGGCATTGCAGCCAACATTGCCTTACCCAGCGATGTGCAGGAAAGGGGCCGACGGCTGCCTACCTGCGAAACAAGACGAAACGTGTGCAGGCTCTCAATCACGTCGACATACAGAATCTCCGTTCCCGCAAGAGTCGCGAGATTTACCGTCTCTCCAGTCGATCTCCAAAGCTGCTCCACCACAGGACGGCTTATCCGGCTTAGCATCGCCTGATAGGAAACCCCCGAACCGAACCGTACCAGTCGCGGGCCAACCATATACGCCCCGGCGTCATCGCGAAATAGATATTCTTCCCCTTCAAGATGCTTGAGAAACCGGTGAGCCGTGCTCTTGTTCAAACCGGTGAGCCGTGCGATGTCTTTCAACTGCAGCCCCGCCGGCGAACGATCCAGAAGCTCCAGAATTCGAAGCACCTTTCCCACAACACCTACCGGAGTGATGGTGGTCTTGCGACTTGTAGAAATAGCGCTGCTGGATGTCACTCGCGAGTCCTCGCTTGCTAATGTAGGCATTCGGCCGTTTGAGAGAAACCCTCTCTCCGATTCGATTACGAAATTCCTTGCTGGAAGATCTCATCGGTTCAAAGTCAGGTCTCGAGGTCCGTCGAATTTCATATATTGAAACACAT
Source organism: uncultured Acidobacteriaceae bacterium (assembly GCA_963815485.1). Taxonomy (GTDB): domain Bacteria; phylum Acidobacteriota; class Terriglobia; order Terriglobales; family Acidobacteriaceae; genus Edaphobacter. The sequence goes on from CAWFGQ010000002.1 coordinate 697,106, forward strand.
ATTTTCATCATTGACATATGTATACGTATTCTTTTAGCTCCGTCTGGAGGACCTGCAACACGTTCAACTATGCGGAGTTCAATCCCCTCAACAACACCGCTAACTTTGCACTGCCGCTTCGGCAACTTCAGCGCCTCCGCAGCTGGACTCCCACATTTGGGCGGTTGAATGGAACGCTCAGTCCGCGCTATTTAATTGGCTCCGTACGTCAATTTCTAATGAGGTCAGCTACAACCCTGCAGGACCAGCGTTTTGATGGTCTGGTCCTGCAGTTGCCTCTAGGGCTCAAGCACCTTGGAGCCTTGAATATGAAAGGAAAGGAATCGTCCAGCACTCTGTGCAGGTTGCCCTCCTCCCACATAGAGTTCGTAGGTTCCTTCTTCCTCACTGCGGATTCCCTCCGGAGAAACCAGGCTAAGCTGACGCGGAGCAATCTTGATCTCGAGAACCCTGGTCTCTCCTTGACGCAGATGAATTTTGTCAAAACCGATGAGAGTTCGCCGAGGCACGCCGGCAATCGACTTCGGAAGCAAGTAGACTTCAACGGTTTCATCGCCATCCCGGTTGCCGACATTTTTAACCTCGGCGCTCACGGTGAGAAATTCCCCAGGTCTAACCGTGGTTGAAGAGAGCTTCGCCGACGAGTATTCGAAGCGCGTGTAACTAAGTCCATAACCAAACGAATAAAGCGGCTCGCCCTCAAAGTAACGATAAGTGCGATTCTTCATCGAGTAGTCATCGAATGGTGGCAATTGGTCCGTGCCTGCATAGAAAGTAATCGGCAACCTGCCCGAGGGGTTATTCTCGCCGAACAGCGTCTCCGCAATCGCGGTGCCTCCTGCCTGCCCGGGATACCATGCTTCGAGAATCGCAGCCGCACTCCGGCCGGCATTCTGCAAAGCCAGTGCACCACCGTTCATGAGAACGAGGATAAGTGGCCGGCCCGTAGCAGCCAGCGATGCAATGAGCTCCTGCTGCACCTTCGGAAGTTCGATGGTCTTGCGATCGCCGCCGTCGAATCCCTCCACATGCACGGGCATCTCTTCTCCCTCAAGCTCCGGGCTGAGTCCAACTAAGGCGATGATCACATCGGATTTGGCCGCTGCGGCAATCGCCTGCTCCCGCAAAGTCACGACAGGGGGATTCCAGTTGAAGGTAAGTCCTGCGCCAAAGTGAGGAGCATCATGTTTGTATTCAATCCTGATGGAATGCGGTTTCACGTCTCGAAACTTCATCTCGAATCGCGTCGTTGGAGCCCGCCGTCCATGCGATGGAGCGTGGCTGAAGTCGTAGACAAGCATTCCGTCAAGCCATACCTTTACGTCTTCCGCGTCGTCACAAGTACTGCAGTGCGCCATTGAAAATCCAAAGTCAATGGTCCCCGGTGCGGGCGCTGTAATCGAGCCGGTCCATCGCACAGAGAAGCTCTTACCCGAAACACCTTCAACCGGTGAAGCAGCATTCCAATCAAAGTCGATGTGCCGATCGATGCGCGTCGCAATCGGAATCCCACCCGGAACGACTCCATTGAAGTATTCAGCTTTGAGACCGCGCTCCCCCTTCCCATCGCTCGCCGAAGAAAAGACCGTCTCCGGAACAGGCACCGGCACGCCTTCAACGTAAGGGGATCCCTGCGCATATTGAACACGCCCGGGAAACCTCTGCTCGAATGCAGTGAGCGGGACGACGGGATGGGAGGCCACTGCGTTGTAGTTGCCCTCGAGCGCCTGCAGCGCATCTGCATTCGGCCCGATAATCGCAACCGAAGAGAGAGACGTGCTGAGTGGCAAAATGCCGCGATCATTTTTGAGCAAGACCATCGAAGCGCGCGCAGCCTGTAAAGATAGCTCTGCGTGCTCATTCGAATCGATCTCCGTCGAAGGAATCGACGCATAAGCCAGCCGCGAAACAGGATCGAACATCCCGAGGCGAAATCGCGCAGTAAAAAGACGGCGGACCGCAGCATCAATCTCTGCCTCACTGATGAGGCCCTTGTGAACCGCCTCGATAAGCGCTGCATACTCTTTTCCGCAACTGAGATCGGTGCCTGCTTTGACTGACAGCGCAGCCGCACTCGCCATATCCGGCGCAAATCGATGCCCAACCATGACATCATTGATAGCAGCACAGTCAGATACAACAAAACCTTTGAAACCCCAATCGTTCTTCAACCGTTGCTGCAATAACATCTTGTTCGCACAGGCAGGCGATCCGTCCAAAGAGTTATACGCACACATCACGCTATCGACTCGGGCATCGACTACTAGTTCGCGAAACGCCGGCAGATAAGTGTCTTCAAGATCATGAGCCGTCACAACCGCATTGAACGTGTGGCGCTCAGACTCCGGCCCGCTGTGGACCGCAAAATGCTTCGCCGTCGCCACAACCTTCATATAGTCAGTGTCCGAGCCTTGCAAACCACGAACAAACGCAGCTCCGATCTGGCCGGTAAGAAAAGGATCTTCTCCATAAGTCTCCTGCCCACGTCCCCACCGTGGATCGCGATCGATATTGATATTCGGAGACCAGAGAGTAAGACCGTAGTAGATGGAATGATTGTCATGCCGCTGCGCATCGTTATATTTGGCACGCGCTTCTGTAGAAATCGTATCTGCAACTCGGTTGATGAGCGTTCGATCCCAGGTTGCGGCAAGTCCTATCGCCTGTGGGAAAACAGTCGCATAACCGGACCGCGCGACTCCATGAAGACCCTCATTCCACCAGTCATACTCCGGAATCTGCAGCCGTGGTATCGCTGAAGCTTTGTTCTGCATCTGAGAAACTTTTTCCGCGAGCGTCATGCGGCTGACTAAGTCGTCGACACGCCGCTCCAGAGGCAGGCTCGCGTCAAAATAAGCAGGCTGCGGCGGAGCCATCTGGCCAAATAAAGGCCACACAAACACGATCAAACCCAGCCCAAGACTTTTCTTTTGAAGTCGCGTAACAGGTGAAGGAAGAAACCTGGCCCATTGGGGCAACTCGCATAGGAAAAGTCTGCGGCGCATCGGCGCCACTCCGCGAACCATCCCGGTATCTCCGATCGCGCTCTTTCCGAACACTTCCCTCCTTGATAAAAAGCGCGGTTACAGGCGTCACAGAGATTTGCCCGCGATGTCTATAACCGCGCCAGAAGCTTTTTTCGATCACATTCCGCGAATTTAGAAGAGCAGCTTGAGCGAAAGCTGCGCGATTCGAGGATCGTTAGCCGCAGCGCCGTTTTGAGGTGTTGTACCGGTAATGCGTCCAATCGACGCGTTGTTCGTCGTTCCGGGATCGCCAAAATTCGTATGGTTGAAGATGTTGAAATACTCGGCGCGAAATTGCAGCGAAGCTCGGTCTCCCATGGCGAAATTACGGGCCAGGCTCATATCCCAGTTAGTGTAGCGCGGCCCCACAATCGACCCTTTCACAATATTGCCGTAGGTTCCAGGAGCGTTGTTTTGAAAACTTGCAGGATTCAAATAAGACTTGCACGGACTGACGGAACCACAGGCGTTTCCTCCGTAAGGATTCCCGACCAAGACCGCACGGTCGCGGTTCTGGCCAGCGCCCGATGCGTTATTGGAATTCGAACCGATCGTCAAGGGATCACCGCTGCGTGACTGAAGAAGGCCGGAAGTCTGCCAACCATTAATCAGAAAGCGTACCGCCGCCGATCCGTCTTTCATCGTTGGAAAGACGTACACATACGAGATGGAAACTACATTGCGATGGTCGAAGTCAGAAGAGCCATGATCCAGCCTCCTGAAGTTAGCATCATAAATCGGGTACACATATGAATTTCCAGCACCAATCGAAGTCGCCGCTGCATTGTAAGGAAGGTTGTCCAGAGCCTTCGACCACGTATAGTTCGCAAGCAGCGTCAACCCATTGCGCACACGCTGCTCCGCCGACATCTGTAACGAGTTGTAACTCGCGTTACCTCCCATATTGAATTCAGTAATTGGCTGCGTGTAGCAGCTGACGCAACCTACCTGCCCATAGATTCGCTTACCGAAGTTAGGATTGGTATTCGGCACCGCATCTGCATTCAACACGGGATTGATCTCGACCGGCAACCACTGGTGGCTGCTATGCGACGCCACATAGGCCACACGAGCAAGCAGGTTGTTCGTCATTTGCTGCTCTACCGCGAGATTCCACGAGTAAGTAATCGGCGTCTTGAACGAACGGAATGGATCGTAGGTCAGAAATGCCTGCGGTGGAATTGGCGAAGTATTGGGTGGAGGCTGCGGCGCCGGGAACGGATTCGGCGTTCCATAACTTGTGTAGGGATTACTGAAGTTAATCGACGGCCCTCCCAAAGCTGAGGTGATGTTAACGTTTGTAATAAACGGAGACGTATTGGAGTAAATGTTGTAGAACACGCTGCTGATGCGGCTGTCATAAAAGCTCCCACCTCCGCCGCGCACGCTCGTCCTGCCAGTTCCAAAGACATCCCACGCAAATCCAACCCGCGGCATGAAATGCGTATAGATGTTCGGCACGCCGTTGGGGTTGAAGCCCGTATCGCCGGAAACTGTAACCCCGCCGGCGCAAGCGGGTAAACAGTAGAATGTGTCCCTGCAGCATACAGTGACGGGAAGAAACTTCCCATCCGTCCCGCTTTTTCGTGCCATGGCAGAAACGGCTCGTAGCGAACGCCATAGTTCAGTGTGAATCGTCGCGTCATCTTCCAGCTATCTTGCCCATAGAAGCCAAAGAAATGTCCACGAAGATTCAGAAACTGACCTGAAGCCTGGCTGAAGTTCTGAACATAACCCAGCAGGAAGCTGGCAATCGCATTATTCGTAACGTTTGCGTTGAACGTGAACAGTCCTGGCTGCTGAAAGAGATTGTTGACATCAACTTTTGCATTCTCGCCATGGAAACCGAAGGTAAGACTATGGCTTCCAAGCAGCACGTGCACATCATCACCGAGCGTATAGTTCGCGCGCCGGAAAGCGCCCTGGGGGTTATCACCCAGCGTAAAAAATCCAGACACCGCAATCTGATTGATCTGCTTGAATGCAGGCTGCCAGATGTTAACCCCGAGGTCAGCCACATTAATGCCGCCTGGCAGCGGTCCGCGACTGGCATTCTCGATCTGATAACTGAGAATGAAGTTATTCAGAATACGACTGTTGAAAGTATGCGTTTCTGAGATCAGTGAATTGTAGTAATGAATATCCGCCTGATCCGCATAAGTCAGCAGGTTCTGCAGATTGAGCACGCCATCCAGGTGATAGCCATCCGAAAAGTATCGTGCAGTGAATCTATCCTTCGCACCTAGATCCTGATCAAAGCGCGCCGTAACTTCTCCATAGTTGGTAAAGTTCGGCTTTACGTAGGTGAAATTTCCATTCGCGTCACCCGTAGGCAGATACTTCAACAATGCGAGCGAAGCAGGGTTGTACGAAAGAGTTGGAATCTTTGCCGTATACGATGTTCCGCCGTTCGAAGTGTAGGGATAGCACTGACCCACATTCGCCGGATTCGTCGCAAGCAGCGGATTCGCAATGCAAGCAGAGTTGAAGGCCGCACTCCCCGGAACAGCGCTCGTCGTGAAGTTGTAGTTGCCCGCGAGTTGAGAAGGCGTCGGCAAAACCTCTGCCGTTGCGCTCGTCGACTGCGTATGAGCGATCGTCTTCTGATAGCCAACAAAAAAGAAGGAATGTTCCGTGTGAAAGAGGCCAGGAATCATAACCGGCCCTCCCACGGTTCCGCCAAACTGGTTCCGTTTCAGCGGATCCACCGTCTTCACACCATTCACATAACTGAAGTAGTTCGCAGCATTGAACACGCGGTTGCGCAGATATTCAAACAGATCCCCATGAAACTGAGTACTTCCGCTTCGTGTGATCAGGTTGACCACACCGCCTGCGTTCTGCCCGTACTCTGCGCTGTAATTGCTCGTCTGGACACTGAACTCCTGCAGTGAATCCGGCATTGGAAACGGCGCATTGACATTCGTATATTCATCGACGTTATTGCCTCCATCGAGCATATAGTTCGTCTGACCCACTCGCGTCCCATTGGCAGTTATCGTCACAGCAACAGGGAAAGTCTTCGTAGCACCCTGATCGGCCTGTGCATTCGGCGCAATCACGACCCCCGCTACCAGCGTCGTTAGCGAGGCTCCATTTCTGCCGTTCAGCGGAAGTTCGTTCACCTGCTGCCGCCCAATCACCTGCGAAAGCGTTCCGGTCGTCGCATCCACCTGCGGCGCATTTGCCTCGACGTTCACTGTCACCTGTTCCGAACCCACCTGCAGCGCCGCATTCAGCGTAAGGCTCTTGTCCGCCTGAAGCGTAAACGCAGCCTGCTCATATTTCTTGAATCCGGGTGCAGTAATATCGAGCCGGTAGTCCGCCGGGGCTACCGAAGGAAACACATACAGCCCGCCGGACTGCGACTGCACAATGATCGTCTCGCCAGTCCCCACCCGAGTCAGAGTCACAGTAGCAGAAGGGACGGAAGCGCCCGACGCATCGACAACCGTTCCTGAAACTGTTCCTCGCCCTTGAGCCGCCGCCACCTGAGCGATACCAGGAAACACGACACAAGCCACAACGATTCCGCGAAGCTGTCTGAGAAAGGATTTCACGATGGTCTCCTGAGTTTGTCGAGCATAGAAGTGAGGCTTGGCCCCATCTTTCGTTGTCGACCGTCGTTCCCCCGCAACTTCGCGACGCGCCGAAATCAGTCTTCCTGATCGTGCAGGTTTGTATAGATGCACATAGACGATGGGATAGACAGATACCGTCCATGACGGTCAGGAACCTCGGCGATGGTATTGATTCTTAGCAACTTAGAGGTTCAAAATAGAAGGGACGACATGGAAACAAAAGCTACTCCACCGACACCGCCACAACCTTCGGCGGACCCGGAGTCTCGTCCGTAACCGTCGTCTCCAGAACGATCTGCAGATTCTGGTGAACCGAATCGGCCTTCACCACTCTGGAGATCGCCTGAATCAACTGAGGGTCAGTAAGAAACTCCCCGGCTGCCTGGGTCCCGTAGGTATAAAGCCCGCCAATCACAACAACGACATGGCCGGTCTCAGAGTTCCGAATGCGCGAGATCAACGCGTAGTCTTTGAAGACCGGACTACCGACCCCGATATGATGACTTGTCGATTGATCCGTCCTCCAGCTCCAGTCCCGCGAAGATGGATTCTTTACGTCCTTAATATAGACAACGTGTTTTTCAGCATCCAGCGCCAGGCTGTAACGCAACGGGTGCGTCAGGCGAAGACTCCACTCGTTGTTGAAGGCGCCGATCAAAACAACCGGCCCCTCCCTTAAAATCGGAGAAGGTACTTGCACTCTCTCTCCGGATATTCACTCTCTTACCTTGCGCTTCAAGAGCCCCCACGACGCGGGCGATCGTCACTGCATCTGCAAAAGGCACAGTCGTCGAGGTTGCCGTAGCAAGAATCGGTGTAGGAAAATCTCCCTCCCCCGCAGAAGTTAACGGTGGTCCATTTGGAACATCCCCGACTGCCAGCAGTACCGACCCGGGAGTCTCCAGAACCGGCTTCCAGAAAAGCTCCTGCGCGGTCTCATGACGGAACCAGCCATATCCTGCCACACCCACAATCAGAAGAAATGCGCCTGCAACATAGGCCCACAGATAGCGTGATCTTCCTCGCTCAGTCTTAGCCGGTCCAGCAAGCCTTTCCCTGTCAATCTCTGGGTCGAGATCATTGGCAGGATGAATTGGATGCGAATGTGCCGCAGGCTCCGCAATCCCCGGCTCCGCAACTGAGGTAGGAGCAAATGTCGGCAGCGTGAACCGCGGTATATAAGAACCCGGCGTCAGGGCAATTCGAAGCTCGGATCGGTGCTTGTCCTCGCCGTAATAAATCGCAAGCCGTTTGCGGAGCTCCGTCGCCGCCGTACGCACAACGTGATCCAGATTCGTATCGTACGACGGTTCTCTCTCAAAAACCTCAACACCGATTGTGCGTTCTTTAATCTGGTCCGCCGAACCATTCAACGTCTGCTCAACAACATATCGCAGGAACGCAACCGACCGCTTGCTTGAGCGAAACGCATGGTCCCGGATCAACAGTTCAAGTTGTTCACGGATCCTTCCTGCGCTTATCTCGGCTTTCGAACCATCTTCGACTTCGGTCTCAACCATGGCAGTTCCAGTGACAGCGATTCTAGCATTCAGGTTCACTGTACGGCCCAAGTCAACAAAATCAGGCACATAACTTCACTTGGCGCCTCTTTTTAGGTGTAGGCCTCTTGCGGTTCGGTCTGGAGCCGCGTCGCCGCCGCCTGCCGTTCCACGCGCAGCACCAGGATATCGTCCGTCTGCCCAAACCTCTGCGCAGCCGTCGCGACCTCTGCGGTCGAAGTCGAGTTGCGAAGCATCTCCGCAACGCGCTCGAACCCGAAGAGCTCCCCTTCCGCATTCTGCGCTTCAGCCACACCGTCCGACATGAACAACAGCGAATCCCCTGGCTCCAGCCGGAAGGACGAAACAGAAAAATCCATCCCCGGCAACATCCCCAGAGGAAGCGAGCCCTCAATCTGCATCTCGACTCCATTAAGAGTATGGAGGCAACTGTCCTGCGTTTGCCATCTCCACAGCTCCGTTCGGCGAAAACCGCAATATGAGGCACGTCGCACTGGCACCTTCACGTTCGCAGAGCTGTCCATTAAGAAGTTCAAGGATGCGATGCGGGTTGTTGTCATGCTCCGCTGCAGAACGAATGGCCCCGATGATCATCGCCACAAGCATTCCAGCCTGCAGACCCTTGCCGGTCACGTCGCCGAACGCGATAAGCGAAGTGCCGTCCACGTCGTTTGGAACAATCTGAAAGAAGTCGCCGCCTACCTCACGCGCCGGACGATACTCGCTCTCTACGTGCAGATCATTAAGCTGGGGCAATTCGCGCGGAATAAGAACTTCCTGGATATGTCTCGCCTGTGCAATCTCGAGCTTCCACTGCTCCTTCACCCGCTGTGCTGTAATGAATCGCCGCAACAGCAGGACAGTGATAATCAGCAGCGAGAGCATCGTCGACAGGCTGCCAAGATTAATCGCGAACCCCAACACCGCAAAGCTCGTCTTAACATGGATCAACCGCAGTTCATGGCTGTAATTCGCAACAAAAGTAAGCAGGATAGCAACAGAGGCCATCACTCCTTCTCGCCGATTCTTCTTGAAGCCTTTATAAGCAACCCAGAACAGCAGCACTCCCAGCGCCAGCTTCACGATCAGCAGAAATGGATTCAGGAAAACAGCAGCGTGCACCGGCACATGCTGTCCGTAAAGAGGCGGCCGCAGCATCGCCGTCCCAATTGCCAGGAGAACAACGAGCGACCACACTGCTCGATGAAGCAGACGAATTCGCTCCAGCCGAAACCAATAGCCCCAGAACAGTACCCACAATCCGATGCGAAGCGGAACCGCAACCACGTCGATCAGAAGAACACTCGCGGTAAGCCCGATCCACGTCGTGAAATTGTCCAGCAGTACAATCGCATTCCCAAACACCGTAGCCTCGCAAACCAGCGCCAGCCACAAATACGATTTCTCCTGCCGGTCGAGCCAGAAAAGTGCAAATGCTATCAGCAGCGCCATCAGCAGAATCAGCATCTCCAGAAAACCGCTGCCGACAAGATGCCCGATCTCATCCCAATCCAACTTCACCTCAGTTGAAATAGCCGAGGCATAACCCAGCACAGGCGGTTCATGCAGGCCACCAGCGTCAGGACTGTTGAATGGAGTCGCGCTGTCCATCCACATACGTACGGCAAAGGACACCTTGCCATTCCGAATGCCTTTGGGAAGGCGAAAGGCCGTCGGAAGACCGCTGTACGCCGTGACGCCGTGACTCCCAAACCTTCCAAACTCGCCCACGCGCTGCCCATTCACAAAAACCTGGTAAGCATCGTCGAAACTATCGGGCATCTTCAATGCCAGCGAGCGGTTCGCTCCAACCACATCCGCCTGCAACCTGTACCACGCATATCCCGAGTATCCTGCATGCCCGCGTGCCGTCCACCCGGCGGCGAGTCCGGTACTCCCTGGCGTCAGATCCACCTCTTCCCATCCCAAATCGTCAAAATCCGCGGAAGCCCACGCAGGATCATCGCCAATGTGAAACTTCCAGGGTCCAGCCAGCTGTACCGTCGACTCCCCCAGCTTCACCCGCACGACATTGTCTTGCGCAGACGGGTCAGCCGCCTGCGACTGACCGAGGGCGAACGAAAAACACACCGATAGCCACAACAACGGAAGGACAAACAGACGCAGGCGAACGCGAAACATAGGCACTCTCGCGACGAAAAATATCAGAAGATTAGAGACTACACCACCCGCGCCGATCCATTAACATCCCAGAATTCCATGGCCCCAAAAAAGAAGTCCACGCCCGCGGCGTGGACTTCCACTGTCTTCTTTCTGATCGAAGCGTCTGCTATTTCTTCGCGAAAGCAGCCAGACCGTGCTGCTTGGTGAAATAGAACAGTCCAGCCATCATCAGCAAGCCCGTACCGAGCAGAAGCATCGAGTTCGGCTCAGGAACAGTCCCAGGGATAATGATGGGCGGCTGGTTAACCGAGGCTGATCCGCCCTGGAACAGGTCCGGATCGACGCCCGTCTCATAGATGACCGCCTCTCCGAGGAACGGAAGGCTACCATCAAAGAACGAGAACGCGTCTGCACCTCCGCCCAACGACCCGCAAGTCGACTGGGCGAAAATACTCCCCACAGTTCCAACATTACTTGTCGGACAGTCAAAGCTGAAACCACCCAGCCCTGTGAACGTCAGATTGAGCGAGGTAATATCCTCCGGCGGCAACGTCAAATTGAACAGAATCGCGCAGCCATAGCTTCCCGGGTTCGAGGGAAGATTCGGCACACCTGCAATCTGGCACGCTAACGCATCCAGGCTGACGTTAATCGGATCGGTCGGATTTAAAATGACGCAGATCGAAGGATTCGAGATGCAGATATTGGGGTCCAGAACCTGCACATGGAAGTCCACCCCACGCTGCGCATGAGCCAGGGGCGCAAGCCCGCAAAACAGAGCCATAACGAAACAGATGCGAAGAAGATGTTTCATTTCCTGTATTCCTCCAAAAACGCTAGCCGGCCAAAATAAGCTCGTGCTGCGTATTCCCTAAAGTGTTGTCCGCTGTCGCTTACCCCACTATCAAGCACGTCGCTGGCCAAACAAAAACCCCTGAAATCCCGCGTTTTCTGCGTGCTCATTCCCATAGTGTGCATTTTTTTTCACACAAAACGGAATCCCTGGTTCCTTTACTGAATCGGCCCTCAAAACGCTCGATCCAGCTACTCCTATGGTAAAGATGCCCACCGGCGGCTGCTCCACTCTCCATCGAAGCTCTTCTTCTCAGTAAAGATTCAAAACTGATTTGCAACGTGCCATAATCCCCCCAACGCGATAGACTCGAAGTCATTCAAAGAGATGTCTCCGGCTGAACAGTCCGACGTGCTCGATCAGAGCAGCCTATCCCTTGCCGAACAAGTGGTGCGCCTCCAGGCACTTCTCGAAGCCTCCCGCGCCGTCCACTCCACTATCGAACTCAGCGATGTTCTTCAGCAATCAGCCTGCATCGCCGTCCGGGAGCTTGAACTCGAAGGAGCAGCCTTTACTTCGCCTTATGTCGCCTACGGAGAGGTCCCCGCAGCGGCCCTAACGACCCCTGGTGACGACTGCCCGCGTTTTGAACTGCTCTCCCGCGACGGTAGAGTCCTCTCCGAGCTCGTAGTTGCGCCTCCGAAAGGCCGCCCGCTGAGTCTCTATGAGAGCGATTTCCTCGAAGGGCTCGCTCTCCAGACCGCGGTAGCTCTCGAAAATGCAATCAACCACAAGCGTCACGTCGAGTACGCGCGCCTCGCCCAGGATCTCGACGCCGCCCGCGCCATCCAGCAAAGTCTTCTTCCTCAGGACATGCCGGCAATTCCGGGCTATTCCGTAGCGGCACGCTCCCGGGCCTGTTATCACGTCGGGGGAGACTACCTCGACATTGTCAACGAACCCGACGGCTCTCACCTCATGGTCGTCGCCGATGTCGCCGGAAAAGGTCTCGCCTCCGCGCTCATCGGCACTGCCTTCCGGTCGGCCTTCCGAGCCCTCGCCCGCCAATCCCTTACCCTCCGCGAGCTTGCCGGCAGGCTCTCACAGCAGCACTGGGACGAAGGTTCTGAAGCTCGTCGCCGTTACGTCACAGCGATCTTTCTCCGTCTGGACCCCTCGTCTGCCGAAATGGAGATCGTTAACGCCGGCCACAATCCCGCCTTTCTGGTCAGCGGCGACAGTCCCGTCCGCCTGATTGAGGCCAGCGGAACACCTCTTGGTCTGCTTCCCGGCGCACGTTATTCCATCGAGCGTCTCCCGATCGAGCCGGGCGCCCGCATCCTTCTCTACACCGATGGCCTCACAGAAATCTTCCGCGGCGAAGAAGAGTTCGGCCAGAACCGTCTTATGGAAGCCTTCCTCTCAATGGAGGAACTCTATCCCGTTGACGGGAACCGTCAGGCCGAAGACACGCTCTCAAACTTGTGGACCACTCTTGACACCTTCTCAGCAGGGGCTCCCCAGCAGGATGATATGAGTGCAATCGCACTTTGCCGCCTTACGGGCAAATCCAAGGAGAAGGCATCAATATGACCGTAACCAGCGGCAGCAAAGTCGAGGTGCGGCTTCCTTCGCGTCTCGGCTTCGAAAAAGTCGCCATGAGCACGGCTGCAGGCATGGCGAAACTCATGGGATTCAGCGAAGATCGCATCGAGGATCTCAAGACCGCCGTAGCAGAGGCCTGCATCAATGCCATGGAACACGGCAACCAGATGAATGCCTCCATTCCGGTAAGCGTTGTCCTTTCAATGAGGCCGGATGAACTCGAAGTCAAAGTCATGGACAACGGAACTGGCATTGAAACTCCCAGTGCCGCGCCGGACATCGACCGCAAGATGACTGGCGAGGAAGAGGCGCGCGGAATGGGCATGTTTCTCATCCAGGCGCTCGTCGACGAGGCCGAATGGGTTTCAGCGACAGGAACCGACGATCAAAGCTTCGTCCGGCTCGTTATACGGATGAATAAGGAGGGGGAATAAATTGCAAGCCGCCACAAAGGTCTCCCAGCAGCAACTCACAGGTGCAAGCGGCAACACAGTCACCTGCCTCCGTTTCGTAGGCGACATCTCCTCCGCCTCAAAGGATGCAGTCGTAGGAACCTACCAGGCGCTCGATAAAGCGACCGATAAGCACGTCCTGCTCGACTTTAAAGGGGTCGAATACCTCAACTCCTCCGGCATCGCCCTCGTCATTCAGGTCCTCATCGAGGCCAACAAATCCAGCCAGACAATCGCCATCTGCGGTCTCACTCCCCACTTCACCAAAGTCTTCACCATGGTCGGCATCACCAAGTACGCCTCTCTGTACCCCGACGAAGCCGCCGCCCTCGCAGTTCTCTAAAAAATCTCAGAGCGCCCGAAATCCTTCACCACAAAAGCTTCGACTCGGAGCATTGATGCAGTGCGACCAGGAGCCGCCGCGTCTTTTCTGAGCCCAATCGAAGCCAATTACAAGCCCTGACAGGGCTAAGCCGAACCTGCGTCTGCGTCAAACGCCACCAGAAACATCCATTACCAGACCCCGATCGGGGAATCGTTTCCCTGTTTCTAATTTCTTATTCGGTATTATTTTCCTATTGACAGGAGTTGATTGCGCTGCCGATAATTCAGGCCGTTCCCAGTCTGCCTGCCTATTCAGAGCTGAAAAATCGCACTCTCAGCCCGGGACATCGTAAGGAACATCCAGAACTCAGCGCGGGCCTGTTGACAGAAAAAACTCCGCACTTCGACAACTGAAATCATTTCCATCGAGGTCATCATGCAACCCAGAATAAGCAGGTTTGGTCGCAACTTCGCAAACACCCTGTGCGCGGCGCTTCTCTCCATGGCTGCCGCATTGCTTATCACCAGCCCAGTCGAATTAAGCGCACAGACAGCTGGTCAAGGCACCATCTCGGGCACCGTGACCGACAGTACCGGTGCGGTCATCCCCGATGCAATCGTCGCCGCAACCAACAACGCGACCAATGTAGCGTCTCAGCGCACCACGACATCCTCCGGACTGTTCACGATCGCTCCGCTACCCCCGGGAATCTATTCGCTGACCGTCCAGGCACCCGGCTTTCGCGGCCTCAAACAGGACAATCTAGTCGTCAACGCCCTCGGAGTCCTTACCTTCAATCCTGTCCTGACGATCGGTGAAACAACCGAAACCGTTATCGTCACCGCCGCTCCTCCGGTACTCAATACCTCCAATGCAACCGTTGGCCTTGTAATGGAGAACACAACCTACGCCAACCTTCCTTTGCAGATGAACAACGCGCAGCGTGATGCGACGGCCTTTGCCTCCCTTGCCCCCGGCGCTCAGGGCGGTACACGCCTCCCCATCGTGGGTGGAACCGGCAACTTCCTCGGCCAGCTCTACATCGACGGTATGCCCGCCGAGACAATCAACCAGCAGGGTGACAACCGCCTTGTCTCCCAGGGCATGGATCTCGATGCAGTCGATCAGTTTCAGGTAGTCACCAGCACCCCTCCCGCCGAGTACTCAGGAGCCGGCGCACTGAACTTCACCATGAAGTCGGGAGGCAACCGGTACCACGGCCAGGCATCATTCTTCATCCGCAACACCGCCTTCGATACCTGGGGCTTTACCCAGAAATGGGTCCAGCAGCCAGGCATCAATCCTGCTACCGGCGCCGCCTACCCAACCTGCAGCCCTGTTGCAACGACGGTCACCTCGGGAAGCAACACGACCACCTACGCACCTCGGGCCGGATGTCAGCCGAAAGGCGCCGAGCACCAGAGCGAACTCTCACTAACCTTTGGTGGCCATGTCCCCCACACCGGCAACAGGCTGTTCTTCTTCTTCGCCTATGACAAGTTCCACTCGCGCCGCGCCGCCAATCCCGCGCTCTTCACCATCCCGACTCCATTGATGGTCCAGGGTGATTTCACCGAGCTAAACGGCGGAGTTGGCGGCGGCGGCTTGACCGGGACCGGCACAAACAACAAGGCGCTCATCTTCGATCCGACAACCAACACCTGCGTCGGCACCACCTGCACTCGTACACCTTTTCAGTCCATCAAGAACGGTCTTCCAACCTACAACGTCATTCCAGGGAGCTACATCTCTCCAATCGCTGCGAAGATGGCGTCTTTCATGCCCGCTCCCAGCAACCCGGCTTCTCTTTCCAACAATTACCTGGGCGGCTATCCCAGCGGTTTTGACAACAACGTGCAGGACTGGCGCGTCGACTACGACATCAACTCCAAACAGAGACTCTCCACCGTTGGAGCCATGGGCGCAGTCCACTACCTCCAGAACTTCACGTCCGGCGGTAGTGGCGCAGGGGCTTATGGTCTGCTGCCGATTCCCTATGTCGCCGGCACCGTCGCAAACATCTTCCCGAAGTTCTACGACGCAGAATACAACTACGTCATCAGCAACAGCCTCGTAAACCAGGCGAAGTATTCCTATACGCGGTTTATCCAGCCGCAAAAAGCAGCGACGGATGGATTGACCCAGTATTCGCCAGCAACCATGGGGATTACGAACGTTCCTGCGGGTGCGGCCAGCACAAATTTCCCTGGCACCTCCTACGGACAAACCGGTGCAGTCTCGACAACGCTGACCGGATGGACGCAGCAGGGAGCTGCAGGGTCCACCCAGTCAGTAGTCCCCGAAACCTACGCCGCTCTCGATAACCTCCAGTGGACTAAAGGCAAACACGCCATGACGATGGGTTTCACCTACGAGTGGCAGCAGACCAACGTCGCCGCACCGGTAGGCCCCTCCGGACTGGTCGAGCTGCCGTTCAACTCCAATTCGACCGCACAGTACACGACGAACTCGAATGCACTCAGCGCAAGTTCCGGCAACTCGTTCGCCAGCTTCATGCTCGGCGCGGTTGGTGGCGCACCCTCCGTCGGACTTCAGCCAGTCAGCGAACTGGGCGGCCGTTACCGTTTGGCTGCCCCGTACTTCAGCGATAACTGGAAGGTCAACAGCAAGCTGACTGTGGATGCCGGGATTCGTTGGGACTACTTCAGCCCCTACCACGAGGTCCAGGACCGGTGGAGCTTCCTGAATCCGAACCTGACCAATCCCGCAACCGGCACGCCGGGTCTGCTGCAGTTTGCCGGCAATCACGGCGGCGCAGGTGTCAGCTGCAACTGCAGAACCCCTGTGAAGACCTACTGGAAGAACTGGGGCCCACGCCTCGGGGTTGTGTTTGCGCCGGATGAAAAAACTGTCTTCCGCGTCGGCATTGCCGAAGTATTCTCGCAGGCAGGTGGTGTCGGCGGTCGCGGCGGCGCCTATCAGGGAACCGGCCAGACTGGCTTCAACGTCAACGCCAACGCTACGCCTGAAGCCACTTCGGGTCCCAATGCAGGTCCGTCTTTCTACTTGAACAACGGCGCCACATTTACCTCCAAAGGAATCGCCAATACTGACCTGCTTGGAAAGGGCTTCCCCTATCCGTCCGCCCCCTCGCAGAACGCACAATCCCAGCTCCTGCAAACCGGAAATTACCTCAACAACGGAGCACTGGTCACCGCAGCCGGTGTCTCCTTTGCAGACTTCTACGTGTCAGGCCGTGCGCCGGAATTCACTTTCTGGAACGCTGGCCTCGAACGCAGCGTCACCAAAGACATGACAATCTCGGTCAACTATATCGGCGATCAGGCTCACTTCCTGAACACCGGTGCGACCGCCCGCGGATACTGGGCAAATCAATTGAACCCGGTCTTCCTCGCAGGCCTCGGAGCCTCAACCGATTCAACAGGAACCAAACCGCTTCTTATCGCCGCGGCCACGAGTGCCAACGTAGCAAAGGCGCAGGCAGCCATGTCGGGCCTCAACATCCCGGGATTTTTTGTAACGGCAGCGAATGCAAATCCGAACAGCTCGGTGCTGACTATCGCTCAGGGCCTGGCCGCTTTCCCGCAATACAGCGGTGTATCCGATCTCTGGGGCGCAAACACTGCCAACATCACCTATCACTCGTTCCAGTTGATGTTGCTGCAACGGACAGCCCACGGACTTTCGTTCAACATCAACTACACCTACTCGAAGAACATCGGCGACGACGGTACCTTCCGCAGCGGATTCGACATTCCCGCCGCAGCGCTCTCCGGTGGCGGCCAGAGCTGGCACCAGGACCGCATCGAACGGTCGTGGACCGTGGTTTCGGCTCCACAGGTGGTTCATGCCTTCGGGGTTTACCAGCTTCCTTTCGGCAAGGGTCAGATCGGCAGCAACTCCATGATGGTGCGTGCACTTGCGAGCGGATGGACGATCTCCAGCATCTACACCTACGGCTCCGGCACACCGCTCGCGGTTATCTCCAGCCTCTGCAATGGCACCAACTCGCCGCTGCAGGGTCAGTGCATGCCCGACGTGGTCCCCGGTGCAACGAACGCTCGTATCGGCGGGAGCTACGGAACGTCCGCGAACGGAACCAGCGCCTGCAACCTCGGAATCGGACCCGGATGCACAGCAGCCCGCTACGTCGACTCGACCCAGTTCAAGAACGCGACGAACGTCTCGGCGACCAGCAGCGCGATCTATCTGATCGGCAACGCTCCTCGTACCGCTCCTCTCACCTTGAGGGGGCCCGGCAACCAGGACCTCGACGCCGCACTGCGCAGAAGCTTCCCGCTGCCAAAGGATATCGGTACCTTTGTCTTCGAGGTCGACTGCATTAACGTCTGGAACAAGGTTGTCTTCTCGAACCCCGCAACTACCTTTGGCAGCTCGAACTTCGGACAGATCGGCAGCGTCTCCGGCTCGCCCGGATCGCGCGACTTCCAGTTTGCCGGTCACCTCAACTTCTAACCCCAACCCTCATAATCCTGGCGGGTCGTCTCCGCCAGGATTTTCTCTGCCCGAAACGCCTTCCAATCTCCGCCATCGCCGGTATAATTCGCTCCAAGTCGGATTCGGAAAACTGAGAAACGGTTTTGTGTCCTTTGAACCTTTGTTTCCTGGGCCCTCGTTCCCCATCTCCGATACGGTCCATCCTGCATGTTAAGTCGGACTTGCAATTTTTTTGTCTTTTATGCGCTATCTCCCTAGCAAATCTTCACAGGACGGGAGTAAAGTACATCCGTTCAGTTAACACGCTGGGGACGACTTCTTGATTTGAAGTTCTGAAATCGCCGAAAGTAGGGACCAGTCAACAACAAATAAGCGTGGCTTGACCTCCGGCCGTGCCGGTTTTCCAGTCCCAAGTTTCGTTTCAGGTAATCGTTCTCGGCCCCAGGTTGTTCCCCATACTCGTATGGGTTGTCGCGAGGCTAAAAGGTTCTCAAGAGGTATCGCCGATGAAGTTCCCTCTTCGCACGTTTGCCACTCTTGCTGTCGCCGTCCTGGGCCTGTCGGTCGCTTCGGCCGCCTCACCCTACGGCAACCCAATCGCCTCGAATCCTGCGGCCGACCCTGCAAGACCCCCAGCCCCGACTCCTCCGGTTGAAACCGCCACCATCCCAGGTCCGTTGCGGTCCTTCATGCGTATGGCCGCCATCAGCCAGAAGGTCGCCCCTGACGATATCATGCCCCTGCTTGCCCGTAACGTCTTCATGCAGGGATATCAGCGCGGAACGCCCACCGAGTTCCTCCTGCTCGTCGCTCGTTACGTCGAGCAGGCCCGCGAGCTTCAAATCCTCGCCGGCGACTCAAACAGAATCCGAGTCAATAACTGTGACGACGCCGGCACCCTCGTCCAGATCCTCGGCTATCGTCTTCGCGAAGGCTGTGGCTCCAAAAACTTCTTCCTTGAGACCGCAAACCCGGAACGCGCCTTTCTCACCATCGACTCAGGCTTCCCCCTCACCGAACTCGAAGAGGCGCTCCAGAAAGGGGTTCCTTTTGTTTATCCGTACGCTCCCTCCAAGGTCCCTATCCTCTTCCATGAAGGCGATTGGATAACCCTGACCACCGGGCAGAAAAAGAGTTACGCCACCATTCTCGATCAGATCATCAATGATCCCTCGGTTGCCCGCCTCTACTGGGCACTTACCAAGAACGACGCCGAGACCCGCAACGCCCTCCTCCACTCACCCGGCCTCCGCAGGCTCCTTCCCTACGCCGCAACCCTCGACTTCTACGGCACCCAGATCTCCATTCGCAACGGCCGGGTCGTCGTCCCGGGCGAAGCCTGGACCCTGGTCAGTTGGAAAGATCTCGTCGGCGTAAGTCCCGACAATCCGGGAGAATTCGTCCCCCGGCTTCTCGCAAAAGACAACGGATGGCTCGCCGCCTACTATGACGTCCTCATGCGCGTCAGCGAGTCCCAGCGCGAACACCTCACCGAAAACGGCCGCCTGAAGCGCTTCTATGACGACCTCCGTGGAACCGACCCTGAGCCGCCCGCAACTCGCGGTGTCTTCCGCCAGGGCCCTGACCTCCTCGTTCTCTTCACCCGCGTCTCATGGGAACCCAACGGCGATCCCCACGTTCCCGGCAACGTCGAAATCTGGAAACAGATCCTCCACCAGAAAACCGAGTCCAGGGCCGTCCGCGATTGGAACAAGCGCGTCCATACCCTCGACAAGCCAGAGCAAGTCCTCGATGCGATGGTCACCTTCTCCCGCGATGTCACCGATGTCGGTCCGCTCCAGATTTACCTCACCATGTGCGAGCTCGATAAGGGGCGCGCGCCCGACAAACGCCTCTCCCCCGAGACTGTCAGCCTTCTCGCCAGCAAATTCGCCCAATTCAACAACTGGTACCTCATCTTCTCCGAATTTCCTGATCTCACCGGCGAATCCGCAACCCGCTTCGTCACGATAGCCGACTCCATCGACCACATCTCCAACGAGAGCCTCCGCGGCAACACCCTAGGCGCCCTCCAGGCCAACATCGGCCTCTGGCAGATCCTCGCTCGTCAGGGACAGATTCCAGCTGCCGACCTCAATGCCTCCTGGCAGAAGATAATTGAGCCCTTCGCCAAAATCTCCTCCTCAACGCAGCTTTTCGACTCAGCCCGTATATCCCTCGGCGAGCTTCTCGTGGCAGCAGGAGGAAGACCAACCGACTCACCCAGCCAGATCGTCGAGCTCCTTGCCGGTCCTCCGCAGAACACCCCCGACGGCCAGCGCGTCCATCAGGAGCTCGCACGCCGCATTAACTCCGTTCTTGAAGACCAGCACCTCGTCTCCCTCGACACGCTCTACGCTCTTAGCGACGGCTTCAACGACATGGCCCAGGGCAAGCCGGCCGCCAACAACATGCTCTCCCTCGCCAGCGAGCTCCGTGAATTCGAGATGCCTCGCCCTATCTTCACCGCGAGCGAAAAAATCGACTGGGCCCCTCGCGTTTACACCACACATCACCAGGAACTGCAGGTCCAGACCGACCTCACCAAGGTCATCAAGACTCCAGGCAACAAGCAGCAACTCGAAGCAGCCCGCGGCCAGCTCACACCCTTCCTCCGCGATACTCTCGTCGGTCTCAACTACGCCTACTACGAGCCGCCAGGAGCTCAGATCCTCCACAACAACCCGCTTTTCGTTCGTTCCCATGACTTCACCGAAATTTCAGTCGTAGGCACCGAACAGTTCTGGCAGAATCCCATGCTCCTCGGTGTAGGAACACCAGCCGGTGGCGGCGCCTATCTCATGGGCTCCCTCACCGATCTCTCCTACGCCCTCGCCATGACCGAAGAGGATTTCATCGCCCCCGAAAACGTTCAGGCCCTCATCTGGAAAGAGCTCGTTCCCGACCTCCTCGTGAGCGCCACTCTTCCGCGCTGGTGGAACGTAAGTCCGAACGAGCTTCACGCCGTCGCTCTCTACCAGAAATCCGGTGAAGAACTTCTTTCTGCCTCCGTCAAAGACGAAAAGCTGCGTGCCAAAATCGTCGCTATCCTTGCCGATCGTATGACCCAGCAGCGCCTCGACCATGTCGAGAAGTCTCTCGCTCGCGACGAAGACCTCAACGCCATGCTTCCTCGCCTCATGCCGCAGGACACTCTCTATCTCGCCGCGACCTTCCGCACCAAATACGCCGACGAAGCTGCCTCCTTCGGCCCTGCAAGCCGTCAGCTTGACGACCTTTGCCGCCAGCATCCCACCGAAGTCAGTGCGGAGCGCATCTCCAAAGATTTCGGCGTCCCGCATCCTACTCTGGCACGCACCTACGGTCGCGAGCTCCTCAACGTCAAGCCGTTCCCCTTCTTCGGCGGATACTCCAGCCGTCTCTTCGGCGAATCATGGGAGTCCACCAACATGTACTGGGCCCGGCTTGCCGACGAAATGGGCTACTCTCCCGTCATGCTCAATCGCCTCGTTCCCGAGCTCACCCGCCACATGACCGCCAAAATCTTCGCCACCGATCTTGAAGATTGGCCAGCCATGCTCCGAGCCATGCGCGAGACTGGCGAAGAACTTCGTCAGGGCAGGATCGCCTCCTTCCCTCCACCTACCACCACAGCGTCGCGTCAGGAAAACGAGCCCATCCGAGAGGGCATTACCCCATAGGAGAATCATCATGAAGAAATATCTTCTGCTTCTCTGCTTGCTTGCCGTACCTTTCTCGAGCGGCGCCGCGGCCCAGGATGACAAATCGCGCATCCGTGTCAGCGTCGTCCTTGTCCAGCTCAACGTCGCCGTCACGGACAACAAAGGAAACTATGTCAGCGGCCTCGGCCCCGAAGACTTCGCCATCTCCGAAGACAAGATCCCGCAGAAGACCGCCACCTTCGAAGAAGGCAATGGCCCCACCCGCCGTATCCTTGAAGGAGGATCCAGCACCGCGTTAACCGAAATCGCCGACAAAACCGCAAGTAGCTCCGACCCTGTCGAGGCCAGCAAGCGTTTCGCCGGAGCCAACGTCTTCATCCTCTTCGACACCAGCAACTACATGTATCGCGGATTCGTCTTCGCCCAGGACGCTATCGCCGACTTCATTCGTTCTCTTGAAGGCGTCAGCCAGGTCGCTCTCTACTCTTACAGCCGCGATCTCTCCAAAGTCGCCCCACTCACGCCCGACCGCTCACAAGTCCTTCGCGGAGTCCGCAACACCGTCGCCGGCGACGACGCGGCTCTCTACAACGGCCTCCTTCTCACCGTGAAGGACGCCGCCCGACTCACCGGCCGCAAAGCCATCGTCGTCTTCTCCAACGGCCCCGACAACGCCAGCCTCGTCCCGCCAGAGGACGTAGCCGAGCTCGCCCAGTCCACCGGAACGATCATCTACATGGTCAGCACCCAGGCCGCTGAAGCCGAGCCCGTCTCCACCGCCGTCTTCGAGCGCATGACGAAAGCGACCGGCGGCAAAGCATACTTCGCCAAGGAATGGCAGAACGAGAAGAAGGCCTTCGACTCCATTCGCGACGACCTTGCCCACCTCTACGCCATCAGCTACTACCCTGCCACCAATCCCAACCACGGCTGGCGCAACATCTCCGTCAAACTCGTAGGCAAAAACCTGCAGAAATACCACATCCGCACCCGCGCAGGCTACCGCCTCCTCCAAACCAGCCAGGCCAGCCTGCCCCCCGAAGCAGAGTCAGCTTCGAAGTAGCCTTCGCTGCAAACTTCGCGCGCTTTCGATAAGTAAGATGAACCAATGTGCGGGCGTTACGAAGCAGGACAGAAACAAAAGATCGCCGAAGCCTTCCACGTCAGTGTTGAACTCGACGACCTCTACTTCGGCTCCGACAAAGAGTGCGCGCCCGGCTCAATTCAGCCCGTCGTCTACATGAAAGACGGCGACCGCCAACTCGGCGAGATGCGATGGGGATTCAAGTTCCCCGACAGGCTGGCATTCAACGCGCGCGCCGACAACCTCTTAACCTCACCCTTCTGGAAAGACCGCCTCAGCCGGCGCTGCATCGTCCCTGCTGGTTCCATGCTCGAGTGGAAGAAGACCGCAACCGGTCCCCGTCCGAAATATCGCCTCTCAATCAAAGGGCGTCACGTCTTCGGAATGGCCGGCCTCTGGGCTCCGTGGAAGAATCCGAAGACAAACCAGTGGGAAGACACCTTCGCAATCATCACCAGCGATCCCAACGGCAAAATGTCTGAGATTCACGACAGGCAAGCTGTCATCCTCGAACCGCGGGAATACGCCGAGTGGCTCGCCGAAAGCGAACGGCCACCGCTGCATCTCCTGCGAATCCTTCCCGAAGAAGATCTCGTGATCGACCCTCTGGAAACACCAGCGAAGCCCAAACCATCCGGCTCACCAATGCCCGGACTCTTCGACGAAATATAGCCGCCCGGTCCCGACCGGAATTAATGGCTCAGATAGCCCATACCCGCCAGCACGCCGCGCATATAAGCAAAGCTCGCCATCGCACCCGGCATCGGATCATCCCCATGGACCTCATACTCCAGATCCACAAACCCGGGATACTTGATCGCAATCAACGCCTCGAAGATCTCGCGCATCGGCATGATTCCGTCGCCAACCGCAACCTGGCTCTCTTTGCTCGTGAAACTCGTCAGGTCCTTCGCATGCATGTTGTAGAGCCGCGGCCCCACTTCGTGAATTGCTTTCACCACATCCGTACCCGCGCGCACCGTATGCCCGATGTCAATGCAGCATCCGATTCGCTCGTCATACTTCTTCACCACCGCCAGCACATCCAGCGGTGACTTCCATATCTTGTCCTCCGGCCCATGATTATGAATCGCAATCCGGATGTCATACTCTTTCACAAATTTTTCAATACGGGGCAATGTCCCAGGCTCCGGATCGCCGGACACGATCACCTTAATTCCCGCGCGCTTGCAATATTCAAACTTGCTTCGAATGTCGTCATCCTCATCCTTCGGGAAATAAACCGTCCCCGCCGCATGAAGCCTGACGCCAGCCGCAGCATAATCCGCCACTGCCTGTGCCTCCGCCGCAGGATCCATCGGCAGATGGTCCTTCACATCCTTCGCATTCAGGTCGCTCAGATTCAACTGCTTCATAAACCCGATCATCTGCGCCCGGGTAAAGTTCCGAAACGTATAGCTAGCCAATCCCAAACGAATCGGCGAAGCCTTCCCCGCAGCCGACATGGGTTGAGCCAGCAGAGAAGAACCTCGCGGAGCGACATTCGCTGCAGCAAGCAACGCACCCGACTGAACAAAATTACGACGCGAAAAAGTATTTTTCATAGAAGCAATAACTCACCAGTTCTCAAGAATGGTCGTTCGAAAAACAGAAAGCAAATCCTACCTACAAATGCGGCGCCCAACCCTTCTCATAGTCACGACCCCACATCTTCATTGCGGCCGAATCGTTTTGAATCTTTCCATCCGCGGTATCAAGCTGAAGTTCACGATTGCACTCCCAAGCAACATTGGAAAGCTGCAGCATCGTCACCGCAACATTGCCAACCGCAATCGGAGCATTCAGCTTTTCACTCTTCTTAATCCCGGAAATAAAGTTTGCAAAGTGCAGGTCCGTCATCGAATCCCGCCCTGTTAAATCAGACGAGGAGGTCTGCTGTTTGCCAGTCTTGAACTCACTCGTCTTGTTCCCCTTCAGATCGAACACCTCATAACCATCACGATCCACCAGCACCGACCCTGTCGTCCCAATAATCGTCGACCCGCGATCGCGGTTATAAATCTTCATCCCATTGCAGCACTTGCACTCCCACGAGATCTCCTTGTCCTCGTAGGTATAGCTCGTCATCAGCGTGTCGTAGAACTGCCAGTCATCCTTGAAGTGGTATCGCCCACCCGAAGAAGTAATCCGCTGCGGATAATCCACCCCAAGCGCCCAGCGGCACACGTCAATCTCATGCGTCCCGTTATTCAGAGTCTCGCCGGTTCCCCAGACCCTGAACCAGTGCCAGTTATAGGGCTGCACATTATCCTTATAAGCCTGCCTCGGCGCAGGCCCCTGCCACAAATCCCAGTCCAGAGTCGCCGGCACAGGCGCTTCCTTGCCGGTCCCAATCGACTTCCTCACATTGCTGTACCACGCCTTCGCAAAATAAGCTCGACCGATCACCCCATTGTGAATCTTGTCAACAATCTCAATCGTGTGCGGTGACGAGCGTTGCTGCGTCCCCATCTGTACCAGTTTCCCGTACTTCTTCTGAGCCTCAACCAGCATCGCGCCTTCAGCAGGATTATGGCTGCAGGGCTTCTCCACATAGACATGCTTGCCGGCCTGCAGCCCCGCAATCGCCATCGGAGCATGCCAGTGATCCGGAGTAGCAATCGTAATCGCGTCAACATCTTTCTTCTGCAGAATGTGCCGGAAATCTTTATCGGTCGCCGGAGCCTCACCCATCTCCTTCTCGGTCGCGTCGGCAAACTTCTTCAGAATATTGCTCTCTACATCGCACACATAGGCAATCCGCGCATTCGCCTTGTTCACCTTCAACGACGAAAGATGCGCATAAGCACGCCCATTCAGCCCGATCACTGCAAAGTTCAGCCGATCATTCGAGCCCATAATCTGCCCATAGCTCTTCGCTGTCGACCCAATCGCCAAACCAGCCGCACCAACCGCAAGCGTGTCGAGAAACTCTCGCCGAGTCACCATTGTTCTCTCCTCATCTCTTCTAAAGTGTTCCTGAATTCTGCAGGCACTGCTTCATCCCTGCCCAACTGATCCGCGTCGAAGCCTCCGGCGTACCGCCACCGCGCCAGTGCGTCTCCAGACACACAGCATCGTGATAGCCTGCATCCCTCAACGCGTGATACTGCGCCGTCCAATCGATATAACCCTTATCCACCGGCGACCACACAATCTTGCCCGAAGCATCCTTCACCGCATTCTTGCAGTGGCAATGATGAATACGATTCTTCGGCAAACTGTCCCACCCACCCGGAAACGCATCCATTTCGCCACGCATCACTGCATTGCCCGGATCCCAATTCAACGCAAAGTGCGGCGACTGAATCGCAGCCAGCACCTTCGCAGCCTCGCGACCGGTAGCAGTATTGCAGGCAAACTCATTCTCCATCACAAGAAGAAGCCCCTGCTTGCCTACAATCTCCGCCGTTGCCCGAAGCTTCTCATTAATATCCGCGCGGTACGGAGTCACATCATCCAGCCGCCAGAAATCAAAGCATCGAATCTTGTCCGTCTTAAACTGTTTCGCCAACGAAATACTTCGTTCGACAACCTCGTCCTGGTGCTTATAAGCCACCTCAGCCGCACCATGCATGTCCTCTTTCGAGCCATACTGGGACTTCGGAGCGCCAGGCCAATCCACCTTAAACAACGGACTCGCAATATCCGTAACCTGCAAATGATACTTCGCCAGAATCTTCTGAGCCTCAGCGATCTCCGCGTCGGTAGAAGTCTGAAGATTCTTCCCCCACATCTCGCGAATCTCCACCCAGTGCAAGCCAAAGTCATTCGCAATCACCGAGCATGCGTGATCGAAGTCCTGCGAGATCTCATCAGAAATTACGGAGATTTTGAAAGGCGACTGCGAAGCCGGTGCCAAGCCGAACAGGGAATGTGTCGCGCAGGCCGCAGCCGTCATACCTGCGCCAGCTAGAAACTCTCTTCTCGAAACGCCTGCCATGAATCTCCTGACTTTGTACGAACTCAAAACAGAATCCATTCTTTCATGTTAGATGCCGGTCATCCGAGACACGCAATGACCGGCAAGAGGAAACAGCTTGAGAAAAACACGCTAGAACAGGAACCTCACCGACGCCTGCAACGAACGACCGCCGCCGATGCCATTCACGCTGCCCTGCCCGCTTCCCAGCGTGCCGGTAACCTGTCCAAAGCTCGTTGCCGAGCAGCAATTGTTGCTCGTCGGGTTGGCGAACTGCGGAGTATTGCTCAACTGAAACGCGTCAAACCGAGTCTCGACCGCAGCTTCCCGGTAAATATTGAAGCTCTTGAAGATCGAGAAGTTGTTCTGAATATAGCCAGGTCCTCGGAACGCATTTCTCCCTGTATTGCCCAGACCCACATTCTGCGACGTACATACAACTCCTGCCGCAGTAGGGCACCCGGTTGGCGTCGAGAACGCCGTTGGATCAAACCAGTGAGTACTTGCCGCCGAACCGACAGCATGAGTCACTTTGTAAGCACCCGTCAGTTGCCCGGTCTGGGTCGTGCCCGGTGTATTCAGATTCGATCCGTTCGTCTGGACCGTGAAAGGCAGCCCCGAAAGCACAGAGACAATTCCCGAAACCTTCCAACCACCCAGCACCACGGCACCCACGCCCGAATTCAGCATATGGTGCCCACGACCAAACGGCAGTTCATACGTAAACGTCTGTTCGAAGTTCAGAGTGCGGTCGAAATCCGTCGGAG
Organism: uncultured Acidobacteriaceae bacterium; assembly: GCA_963815485.1. Taxonomy (GTDB): domain Bacteria; phylum Acidobacteriota; class Terriglobia; order Terriglobales; family Acidobacteriaceae; genus Edaphobacter. The sequence continues at coordinate 724,389 of CAWFGQ010000002.1, forward strand.
CATAGTTTCTGCGCAGATTGATCCAGGAGAACAACCCGCCGTCATCGCCTGAGATGTACCCCATGCCCTTGCCCCACGTAAATGCAGACATAAACGCGAGGCTATTCGAGAAGCGCTTGGTAAGTTGTGCCTGCAGCGACTGATAGTTCGACGAGAAGCCGATGAAGAATTGGTTCGTTGCTGCGGTACGTCCGAACGCAACATTCTCCGGATCCGAAGCCGATCCTCCGCCGTAGGTGCTCGGCACGTTGATATTCGGAGCACCCGAGATATCGACTCCGTGATTCCCAACATACGCAAGCTGCAGAGAAAGATTGCCACGGAACGCCTGCTGCACCGCCACGTTCCACGATTCAACATAAGGATTCTTATACGTCAGAGGAATGTAGGTATACACCTGGCTCTTCAGCAACGACGTATTGGCCGGGATGATTCCATTCGAAGGAATCACAACCGGAACAGGAGCCGGGAACCCGTTCTGGAAGAATGCTGGCGTCACTCCATCTCCAAGAACCGCAGGCGTAAACGGAGAGGTTCCGCCGGGCTGGTAGCTGTTGTTGGCGCGAACCGGATAGTTATACGCATAGGTATTGTCAGGGAACGGCGTATAGCTTAGGCCAAACCCGGCGCGCACCACTGTGTCATCACTAATACGATAGGAAAGCCCGGTACGTGGTGCGAAATAGCGATACCGCGTCTGCATCCCCAGGTTCGATGGATTGCCGCCAACGCCTGCAATCACAATGTTGTTATTGACAGGATCATAGTTGGAAAAACCGCCGGCGGACTTCGGGGTTGCCGGAGGATAGAACTCCCAACGCAATCCGAGGTCGACCGTCAGCTTCGGAGTCGCCTGCCACTTGTCGCTTGCGAACGCGAAGAACCACCACTGCCGGTAGGCAGGGAAGAACGTGTTCAGGTCGCGACCCGTCTGGCTCGGAAGGTCAAACAGGAAACTCGCAATATCGTTGGCGATGTTCGTCTTCGCGGCGACGCAACCCGCTGATCCGCACGCGTTACTTGAGCTCTGAACATCCGAAAAGGTAAATGCTCCTCGAGGGCTGAAGGTTTGGTCCTGCAACAAATCATCGCGAATGCGCCGAAGATCGCCGCCGAACTTGATGGTGTGGTTGTGAAGGACCTTCGTCCAGTTGTTGACGAAGTCAATGTTCGATTCGCCGCGAATCCAGGGCACTGAAGCGGAATACCCAATCAATGTTCCGCTGAAGCCACCGTTAATCGTCAGTCCGACCTGCCCGCTCGTAAACGGCTGTCCGGCAATATTCACGCCCGGAATTCCCAGCGTGGTCGCGTCATTCGAGCCATAGTCGTTCGGTGTCGCATTATTGCGCAAGTGGGCAACACCGACACGCGCCTCCGTAAAGAAGGTGGGCGAGAAGATATGATCGTAGTTCACCCCCGTGCTGTATGCCGTCTGCACGCCCGTGCCCTCAAAGCCTCCGCCTGCAGGCCCGCCAAGGAATGAGCCGAAAGCAGGTGCCTGAAAGGTATTGACGCGCTGCCAGCTGAAGCGCCCGCTGACATGATTCTTTTCATTGAGTGACCAATCAGCCTTGATATCGTAGCTGTTCGTGCCTTTTGTAAAAGGCAGCGCAGTCGTGTAATTGTTCGCGGGATTTCCCAAAGGAGCGTTAGGATTCAGCGTTCCATTCGTCGCGGCGGCTGCATTCACCATCTTCAGGATCTTCAGTGATACAGCGTTGACTGCACTCCCCGGAATCTGGTTGTTCGCGTAGGGCGTACGCAGCGTTGTCTTGCCATCGCCCGTCGTGGGATCAAAGATCTGCCCAACCTTCGCGCCGCTCGCAGAATCGACCGCACCGAGCGCCGCACTCAGATCGATAAAGCCCGCAGAGTTCTGAGTGTAGTAACGCGCATCAGGAATCGTAAACGTGCTTGCAATCCTCTCGTGATCAGAAGTTCCCAGGTAGTCGCCAAAGATGAACAGCTTGTCTTTGATGATGGGACCGCCAAAGCTTCCGCCATAGTAGTTGTAAGACTCATGGCCAAGCGGACCGCCAAAGTAGGAACGCGCATTGACAGCATTATTCTGAATATATTCAAACGCCGAACCATGAAACGCATTCGATCCTGACTTCAGAATCACGTTTGTGACGGCGCCCGTTGCACGGCCAAGTTCTGCTTCGAAGTTGTTGGTGGAGATATCGACCGTCTGGATCGCCTCGGCCGGAGGAATGATGATCTGCAGGAGTCCGGTCCGCTCGTCGTCGTCGATACCTTCAATCTGATAGAGGTTTCCCATGCGAGGCAGCCCATTCGCCTCAGTCTGCAGCGAACTCGCCGCATTAAAGAACTGCGAGTGCTGAAAGGTCGCAGGCGCCATGCCCGGAACGGTATTCAACAGAGATTGGAAGTTGCGATTTGTGCTCAAAGGAAGATCGTTAATCTGCTTGGCCTCAAGCTTGACACTGATGTCAGCCCGATCTGTCTGCAGCAACGGTGGCGCAGTCGTTACCAGAATCGTCTCCGAAACCGAACCCGTCACCATATCGATATCCACACGGGTCGAGGAGTTGCTCAGAAGATCGATGTTCTGATGCGTATCCTTCTTAAATCCCTTTGCCTCGACAGTGATGCTGTAGTGCCCTGGCGGCATGTCGGGGAAGGTGTAGTTGCCGCTTTGGTTCGTTATCGATTCATGAATCAACCCGGTCGTCGCTTCAGTGGCGACGACCCTCGCACCTGCGACCGTCGCGCCCGACGGGTCGGTGACAGTGCCGAGCAACGTCCCGTTCACAGCCTGCCCGAACAGCAGCGGCGAAGAGACGAAGCCAACGACGATGAGAAACGCTAGCAGTCTAAAACGTTTTAGGGTTAGCACGTGAAACCTCCGAAAGATAGTGCAATTTGGGGCCCGAACTTCTCTATTGTTTGAACAGCGAACGAACGGTAACAGGCCCAATTCGCATTAGTCAAACAAATTAAGAAGAATTTGGTAATAGACCCACGTCCTGCGCCGCCACAGGACGCTGCAGCGGCAAAAACTTAGGCACAAGAGATGGCACTGGAACTCTGAGAACTTGGAGGAAAGGCGGTCGATGCAGCACACCGACCGCTTCGTGGAGCAGGTAGAACATTGATTCAGCGCGGGTTCGATCTAGAACGTCAGCCGACCTCCAAGTTGGATAACGCGTTGGGTGCCCGCCGCCGAGGTGATCTTGCCGTTGTTTCCCGACGAGAGAGTCGCTGTCGGGTTGGCGAGACTCACCATGTTGAAGGCATTGGTGGCTTCAGCGCGGAACTGGAAGACGATTCCATGCTCAAAGGTAATGTTGCGGAAGATTCCCAGGTCGATATCGCGGAACCCCGGCCCAATCAAGGAGTCGCGACTCACATTGCCGTCAGCACCTCCGGGGCCGATGCCCCCTGGTTTGCCCGGTCCATTGGGAGTGAACGCTGCCGTATTGAACCACGACGACAGCACACTGTTAGTGGCGCAAATCCGGCAGCGGTGAGGATCAAGACGGGGGGTAACGCCGGAAACCGCGTTGGGACGGTTCGCACCCGCACTGTCGAAGTTATTTGTGGATCCTGTGGTTATATTAAACGGCGCGCCGCTGGTCAGATAGACAATCGGCGAGATCTGCCAACCGTTCAACGCTTGTTTCAGGAACATGTTCGATCCGTGGAAGTAGTCGATGTTCCATATGGCGGAGATCACCGCGTTGCTGCTACGGTTGGCATCCATCGGTCCCTTTTCTTCCTGAAGACCGCCGCCGACGGCACCCAAAGAATTATTGCTGAGGGTGAAGGGATCGCCCAAGTGACCGAAATTCTGCGCGGTCATCTGTCCAATCGCCGACTCATTTGAGCTTTGCAGCGCGTGGCTCCAGACATAAAACCCGCTGATAGTGAGGCCATGCGACAGTTGCTTCTTCGCTGAGACTTGCAACGAGTTGTAATTGGCGTGCTGGTTTGTGATCAGCAGGATGTTCTGTCCCATGGTGCCAGTGTTGATGCCGGCCGGACCGGTTGGACAAGGCCCGACACAGGGATCGTACTGACGCCGGTTGGCGATGCTCGTCGCTGAACCACTGGGCGTACCGAAAGCGGTCGAATAAGGAGAGTAGTTGCCGTCGATCATGGTGGGCACATTATGTGAGAGCGTACCGACATACGCGACCGTCATGCTTATCTGGGCGGGCAATTGTCGCTGCACCGACGCGTTGAACTGGTAGATATAAGGATATTGCGCGTTCTTGTCGATGCTCTCGACGGCGGCCGACGGGAAGAACTTCGGCGCGCTTGGCGAGTAGACGTACGGGAAGATACCTCCACCAGGTGCGGTGGAGGGGAAGTCTCCCGGAGTCGAGTAGATGTTGGTGATTGAATTAAGAGGACCGAAGGTCTGGCGTATGGCGAACGGTGCGCCGTTGCCGGGCTGGTTCCACTCGTTGCCGCTGGTGGTACCGTAAAAGACGCCCGCGGCCCCGCGAAATGCGGTTTTGCCGTCCCCGTATGGGTCCCATGCGAAGCCGACGCGCGGCGCGAGATGATGGAATTTCGTAGAGATTATGCCGCGACCGACGCCCGGATCCCCGGGGAACAACAGGCCCTTCGGCGCGGCCGGAGTTACGGTGGATTGCACGCCGGGACTGAACGATGCCGTCCTGTTCAATGACTCGACGGGAGGCGTGTCGATGTCCCACCGGATTCCAAGGTTTGCTGTGAACCGCGGTGTGATCCGGTAATTGTCCTGCAAGAACACCGCAGTGTGCCAGTAACTCAGCAGCGTTGTGTAAGGCGTGTCCTGTTCGAATGAAGAGGCCTGGCCGGTAACCCAGTCCGAAAACACATTGCCTGTGGACGTGGGTGCGGAGGTCGCAAAGTTGATTGTTCCAAAGTTCAACAGATCGGCCCAGAACATAGTCTTATCGAGTGCGAACTCACCCCCAAGGTAGAGGGTGTGTTTCCCCTTGACCAGGCTGACCATGTCGCGGATCTCATAGTTGTTAGAGCCCGTGAAGGGACCGGCGTTCGTCGTCGTCGCGCTGAAGGCCCCGGATGGAGCGAAATTGGGCAGCGCGTTCGGTCCCTGGATGAGGAAGTTCGAGCCGTAAGTCGCGAGGTTTTGCGTCGATGGCCCGAACTGTGGCAGGTTGACGCGTCCGCCTGCTGCCCGCGTGAAAGTAAGCCAGAACTGATTAGCCGTGTTGGCGTTGAAGGTGTGAACGTCGCTGATGTTGACATTCCACTGATTCGCAGCGGACTGATTGATGGTCCACGGGACGTTTCCGCCTCCGTTGGGCCCTGCCACGGTCCTGACAAAGAAGAAGGTCACCGTCGCATGGTCCTTGTCGCCGAGAACCTGATCATACTTGCCGAGGTATTCGTTATTCGTTGTCGGCGTGGTGTAGGTGCCTGTGTAAGCCCCGCCTCCGGTCCCGGGCTTGAGAGCGCCGTTGGGCAGCGGGATGGAAGAGCCAAATTTGTTGCTTACGTTGTCGAAGTTTGCAATGGTCGTATCCAGGAGGGATTGGGGGACGCAGTTCAGTGTGGCAACCTGGCAATTTGTGCTGCTGTTTGTTCCTTTCACCTGATTCGCGGCGGTATGTGCGGTGCCCGGGGTGTAGACCGTGAAGGTGTCCCCGGTAAAGTCACCGAGGCGCTCGTTGGCAGTCGGCACGATACCGCCAGTGAGCAGTGATCCGACCGTTTGCCGCAGACCGCCGTAGCTGAAGAAGAAGAAGGCCTTGTCGTGCAGGACCGGGCCACCGATGTTACCGCCAAACTGGTTGCGGTGGTAAGGCAACTTGGTGGTTGAACCCCAGGGGTAGGCATTGAAGTCGGTGTTGCGGTTGAACTCAAATAACCCGCCATGAAACTTGTTTGTTCCTGACTTTGTGATAACCGTGATAACAGCGGCTGAGAAGTGGCCATATTGCGCCCCGAATGCACTGGTCTCTACGCGAAACTCCTGGAGTGCGTCGGGGTTCGGCGCCGGGTTTCCGTAGTTGCGCATACCGGTTATGTTGTTGCCGCCATCCAGGTAAAAGGCGACCTCGGGATTACCGCCGTCAATAGACCCGTTGATCTGAACATTCGCGGACGGTAGCCCAACCGTGAAATTGGGGGAGCCGCTGGGGTTCGAGGTGGGGCTGTTGTTATTAGCCATTACGCCCGGCGTAAGGGAGATTTCGGAGTATGCATTGCGATTGACGAGGGGCAGGCCGATGATCTCCGACGCCTCAACAGTTCTGCCCAACACCGCGTCGGACGTATTGACCAGCGGGGGAACAGCCGAAACCGTGACCGTCTCCGTTGCAGCACCCACCGATAGTGTGATGTCAACCGTCAGCGTCTGGTCGACGTTGAGGACGATATTCTGTTGTACAAAGCGCCTGAAGCCAGCCGCCTCCAACGCCACCGTGTACTTGCCTACGGGCAGGTAATCGATGCGGTACTCCCCATAACCGTTGCTCGGCGCTGACCGGGAGAATCCGGTATCCACATTGGTTGCCTTAACGTTGGCCGCATTGACCACCGCGCCGCTCTCATCCTTCACCGTACCTACGATGGAACCGGTAATCTGCTGCGCGTGGGTCGACGAAACGCTCGCGAACATCAGAACAGCCAGCGCCCACGAGCGTCGGGCGAAAAAAATCGAGACAATGCATCTAAAACGTTTTAGGGGTTGCACCTGGAACCTCCGGAAGGTGATTCAAATTGGGCCCAAACTTCTCTATTGTTTGAAGAGCGAACGAACGGTAACAGGACAACTTCGCAATAGTCAAACAAATTAAGTGGAAATTGATGATTAGTTCGTTTCCGCCAGAAGGGGCATCGCTCGGCGAAATCCTGGCAATCGAAACAGAATTTCAAACCCCAACGCTGTAAGTGGTTGCGCACAGCCACGATACTTGAACCTCAAACGACAGCTGACCCGGGCGCCCCTTGCCCTGGAAATCCGCCTCCGCCGCCAGCAACGAAAACCCCTTTGGATGCTGTCAGTCCGTGTTGTACGTTGGTTGCATGAAAACATTTATTCCTTGCGTCCGGACCCCTACGCTCTCTTTACCTGTCCGCAAATTAGCTATCCAACTGGCCACCTGCTCTGTTCTTTTGGCGTCCTCCTGTGCCATCTTTGGGCAGGCCTCCCCCAAACAGGCAAACGACGAAGAGTACACCAGAAAGATCAAGGAATATCTCTCCGACCCGCGCTTCACCACCGAGCTCGTCGACCATCTCCCCGCATCCTCCAAAGTTCCCACACCACTGAAGTTCCTCGGCAAGATGCCCGGCCAGCCCGGAGAGCTCTACTACACCGCAGACATCAATCGTTACTACGAAGAGCTCGCCAAAGAATCCCCCCGCGCAAAGTTCTGGAAGCTAGGCGCCAAGTCCGAAGAGGGCCGCGACATGGTAGTCCTCGCCATCGGCAGCGAGGACGCCATTAAGAACCTCGACAAATATAAAGCCGATCTCGCCGCACTCACCGACCCACGCAAAACCACCGAAGAACAAGCCCAGAAATTGATCCACACCAGCAAGCCCATCTACTGGATCACCAGCGGTATCCACTCTCCCGAAACCGGTGGCCCCCAGATGCTCGTCGAACTCGCCTACCGCCTCATCGTCGAAGAGACTCCGTTTATCCAGGAGATCCGCAACAACGCCATCGTCTTCATCACGCCCGTAGTCGAGACCGACGGCCGCGACAAAGCCGTCGACACCTACTACTACGGCAAGGAAACCAAAAAAACGAAGCCACCACTCATGTATTGGGGCAAATACGTAGCCCACGACAACAACCGCGACGGCATGGGTCAATACCTCCAGCTCACACAAAACATCACCGCCGGCTTTCTCGAGTGGCACCCCACCATTCTTCATGATCTCCACGAAGCCCAGTCCTACCTCTACGTCTCAACCGGCACCGGCCCTTACAATCCCTCGCTCGATCCCATCGCCGTCGACGAGTGGTGGATGCTTGGCGAAACCGAAATCATGGAGATGGCGAAACGCGGCGTCCCCGGCGTCTGGACCTACGGCTTCTACGACGGTTGGGTCCCCAACTATCTCTTCTGGATCGCCGAAACGCACAACTCCTTCGGCCGCTTCTACGAAGTGCAATCCTACGGTCCTGACGTAACCGAAAAACTCCAGCTCCCCGCCACAACCACAAGCCGCGAGTGGTACCGTCCTAATCCTCCACTCCCAGCAGTCAAGTGGGGCCCGCGCAACAACACCAACATTCAGGAATCGGCAATTCTCTTCGCTCTTAATAAAGTGGCGAAAGAAAAAGATCTCTACCTCGAAAACTATTGGCTCAAGAACAGGCGCTCCGTTGAAAAAGGAAAAGACGGCCCAATCTACGGCTGGGTCATTCCCGCGCAGCAACTCCATCGCGTCAACACGGTAGAGATGATCAACGACCTCCGCCACCAGGGAGTCGAAGTTGAAATCGCCGCCAAAGACAGCACCTTCGGCAACCTCAAAATCGCCACCGGCGATTACATCATCCGCGCCGACCAGCCATACCGCACGCTGGTCGACATGTACTTCAGCCTGCAAAACTATCCCGTCTCCAACCCGCTCCCCTACGACGACACCGGCTGGACGATGTCCCTCATGCGCAACGTCACCGTGAAAAAAGTCACTGACAAATCGCTCCTCGATCAATCCGCAGCCCAGTCCATGACCGCCATCGAGAAAGACATCACCATCCCCGGCACCATTCAAGGAACAGGCGATGTCCTCGTAGTCGAAAACACAACCGACAACGTCCTCGCCACCTTCCGCTTCAAAAACTCCGGCACAAAAATGCAAGCCGCCGAAGAAGACTTCGACGTCGACGGCCACCATCTCCGCGCCGGAGCCTTCGTCATCCCCAATGGCAACGACGCCACCGTCCGCGCATCCATTCAGCAACTGGGACTCACGGCGTACGCCACATCCACACCGACGGTGAAGACCCACGCACTCACTATCCCACGCATCGGCTATGTTCACTCCTGGCAGCGCACGCAGGATGAAGGCTGGGTCCGCGCCGCACTCGATCACTACGGCATCCCCTACACCTACTTCGCCGACCAGAAACTTCGCGACGGAGATCTCCGTTCGAAGTACGACGTCATCATCTTCCCCAGCATCGGCGGCAGCTCCGTCTCGCAGGTCAACGGCATTCCAAAGACCGGCCCCGATCCAATCCCCTACAAGAAGACAACGCTCACCCCTAACCTCGGCGTCGAGGACTCGAGCGACGACATCCGCGGCGGCATGGGCATCGAAGGTCTCACCGAACTGGTCAAATTCGTCCAGGCCGGTGGCACTCTCATCACGGAAGGCTCCACCACAACCATCCTTCCCGACTACGGCATCACCACGCAGATCACTGTCGAACATCCCAACAACCTCTACGCCAAAGGAGCGCTGATGCGCGGCATCATCTCTGACAAAGGCAGCCCCATCGTCTACGGATACACAGGCGATCAAATGCCCGTCTACTTCAGTCAGGAGCCAGTTCTGAACGCTCGCGCTGGCGGCGGGGGCTTCCGCGCTCCAGCGGCTGTTCCCGGCGTCGGACAGGACATCACCCCCAACGCCACTCCAATCGCCCTCTCGCCCTACGAACACGATGACGCAGTCACAGAACCAAAAGGCCTGCCCTCGCAAGCGAATGATGCCGAAGCGGCACGTCAGGCCCTTCGCCAGTTCGGTGGTGCAGAAGATACCTCCACTCCACCGCGAGTCGTCATGTCATTTCCCACAAAACCAGACGAGATTCTGCTCTCAGGCGAACTCGCCGGTGGCCAGTCCCTCACCAACCGCGCCCTAGTACTCGATCAGCCCATGGGACAAGGTCACGTCGTCATGTTCGCGCTTCGTCCCTTCTGGCGCTGGCAGACACAAGGCACCTTCGCCCTCGGCTTCAACACCATCCTCAACTGGGATCATCTCGACGCCGGAAAGAAAGAGACGAAACACCAACCCGCTTCAGGCAACTAGAGACTCTCTCCCAGCCAAAACACAGATGGCCCGCTGCAATTGAGCGGGCCACCTCTGTGTAAAGCAGTACAACGTGAAGCGATAGAACAAGGAAACAGGTAGTTAGAAGAGGATTCTTCCTCCGACCTGAATCACGCGGCTGCCGAAGCTGCCACCTGCGATGCTGCCGGTAATGTGTCCGAAGAGATTCGGCCCGGAAGTCATCGTAGCGTTGGGTGCGGGCAGGTTGGTCAGGTTGAAGACGTTGGTTGACTCGCCGCGCAACTGGAACCTCCACCGTTCCGTGATCGCGAAGTCGCGGAAGAGCGAGGCGTCGATGCTGCGACGACCCGGGGCATCCAGACTATTCTGACGCAACGTGCCGTCGGAGTTGGCAGGACCGGCTCCGTTTTGCGGGCAGGCCGGAGTGACACCCGTGGCTGTGGTCACCGTAGCGTTGTAGATGCAGAACTGCGACAGGTCGGTCCAGTTCGTCATCATTGCAGCGCGTGAGTGTCCGTTGTTGTTGACGTGAGGAATCACACCCGGAGCAGGATTCGGACGGTCATTGCTGACTCCGTCCTGGTTGACGTCGCCGCCCTGAGTGATGTTGTAGGGGTTGCCGCTCTGCATGCGGATAATCGACGTAATCGTCCAGCCGTTGACGGCAAACCGCATCACACGGTTTTCGATACCGTAGTTCGGCTTGTAAACGAATGAGATCGCCGATACATGGCGTTGATCGAAATCCGACCGCTGCCGGTCGAGGTATCGGTTGCGATTGTCCTGAGGCATCGATCCCGTGCTGTTGCCCGTATTCCCCGGCGTATCGAGATCCTCGCTCTGCAGCGACTTCGACCACACATAGAAACCCTGGACGCTGATTCCATGCGTGAGCCTCTGCTGAGCCGAGAGTTGAAGGCCGTTGTAGTTCGCGCTCTCCGACGACTGAATCTGCGAGATGCTCGAAATCTGTGGGTTCGCCGCGCTGACACCCGCGTAGCCCACATCGTTGTACGGGCGGCGGTTGTTCACATTGGCACTGGTGTTGGCGTATCCGCAATTCTGCGTGAGGTTCGTGCACGATGCCCCTCCCGCTCCTGCAGTGGTGAGGTTGAAGACCGGATAGTTGAGATCCCACTCGATAGGCAGCTTGCGCGAGAGAGAAGCCACATAATTCGCGGTAATTGCGAAGCTATTAGTGAGCTGCTGCTGGATACCGAAGTTGATCTGGTAAGCCTCGGGCCAGCGGAAGTTCGGGTCAATCGAGATCAGAGCTGCCGGTTTGACAACAAACTGCGGATTCTTCGGATTGTAGATGAACGGATAAGGTGAATGGCCCACTCCGCCCGCAATGCAGGTTGCATCGCCGTTACAAAAGTCCTTCGGGTCTGACGTATACGGGTCCGAGACATGGATCACATTGCTGAAGGAAGGACGGCCGGAGAACGGCTCGCCGTTGGAGGAATAGGTAAAGAGATTGCCGCCGACCGAGCCGTAGAAGATGCCCGCTGCGCCGTGAACAACGGTGCGGCCATCCGCATAGGGAGTCCATGCGAAGCCAACACGCGGTGAGATGTGATCGTAGCGATTAGCCACGCCGCCAGCCGGCACACCAGGATCGCCCGGAATCAAAATTCCTTTTGGCATGGAAGGAGCAATCGTGGACTGCGCCCCTGGCACAAACTGCATGATCATCCGCTGTGTGTCGGTCGGCGTCGTCTGAATGTCGTACCGGACACCGAGGTTGAGCGTCAGGTTTGGACGGAAGCGCCAGTCATCTTGCGCAAACACGCCAAAGTTGAAGTAGTTCGCGTTCGCATACACCGGCACGTCCTGCCCCATCGAATTCGGCGAGCCGAACAGGAAGTCAGTAATCGCAGCCGAGGAGCGATTCGCGGTGTTCGTGTGCGCCGTGAACCCGAAGACGCCGTAGTCGTTCAGAGTCGTCTGCTGGGCATCGTTCTCGCGATTTGCTTCACCTCCGAAGTACAGCGTGTGCTGCCCCTTCGTGATGCTGACGACGTCGCGGATCGCGTACACATTGCTTCCCGTAACCGGCCCCGTAATTGCATTGCCTGCCGTGAACCAGCCGCTGACAGCCAGTTGAGGACGGGAGCAGCCGGCTTCGCCCGCTGCCGTACAGATTGTGCCGTTCGGCAGTTGCTCGGCAAAGGCCGATCCGTACTTCGCAAGGCTCTCGCTGGGCGACGGTACACGACCGCCGATCAGGCGAGTGTAGTTCAACATCAGCTGATTGACCGTGCTGTTGTTGACCGTCCAGGTGTGCGCCACGTTCGCCTCATGCTGGGCAAACTTGTAGTCATGCACCACCCAGCCAAGAACGTTGTTGCCCGACGGGTTCACCACAAAGTCGCCCGTCTGGTGGAAGTAGCTGAGCGCCAGTCGCTGCTTCATCGTCAACTGGTAATCGCCCTTGTAAAGCTGCTCGTCCGTCTTCTGGCGGAACGGGCTGAAGTCCTGGCGCTGGTAGTTGGCTGCTGCAGTGGACGTGGGAATCAGGCCAGCCTTGACGATACCCATAATCGCCGGATCGAAGATGCTCGTAGGACAGATATTCTGCCCGGGGTTGGGTCCACCTGCCGCGCCGCACCACGCAGTCGCCTTCGGAAGATAAGGATTGCACGCCCAGAACTTGCTGGCCGACTGCGCGGCAATCATGCACTTCTGTTTGTCCGGCGTCGTCGTCAGAGTTGGCGTGTTCTCCGTAAAGTTGCCGGCCAGCATCGCCGCGCTCGGTACAGTTGGGTTGAAGATGTTCGCTGCGATAAACCGGAAGCCTGCGTAGGAGAAGAAGAAGAACAGCTTGTCATGCACGATCGGCCCGCCAATCGTACCGCCGAAGCGATGTTGGTTGTAAGGCGTCTTCTGCGAAGCAAGATGAGTCGTCGCATTGAAGTTTCTGTCGCGGAAGAACTCAAAGGCCGATCCGTGGAACTGGTTCGTGCCCGACTTCGTCAGCACCGTCACCACACCGGAAGAATTGCGCCCGAATTGCGCTGAATAGTTGTTCGTCTGCACCGCAAACTCGCGGATCGCATCCGGGTTCGGCAGCGGATTACCGGTATTACGAACGCCGGTCATATTGCTGCCGCCGTCAAGGTAATAAGAAACCTGGCCCACACCCGAGTCGGACGAGCCATTGATCTTCACATGCTGTTCCGGATAACCAAGCGGGTTGATCACGCCGCCATTCGCACCTGTGCCCGCGCTGTTGTTGTTCTGCACACCGGGAGTAAGATCCAGCAGCGTATAAACGTTGCGATCCACCAGCGGAAGGTTGTCGATTTCGACGTTGCTGATCGTGCGGCCCAGAGTCGAGTTGCCGGTATTCAGCAGGGGAATCTCCGCAGTCACTTCAATCGTCTGATCGGTCCCGCCGATCGTCATCGTAAGGTCAAGATGAGCCTCTTCCGTAACGGTAAGAGTGATGCCTTCGCGATCGAGCTTCTTAAACCCGATCGCCGTGACCGTAACCTTATAGGGACCGATCGGAAGGAAGTCTGCGCGATAACCGCCGCTTTCATTCGTCGCAATGGTGCGAGCGAAGCCGGTATCCGTCTGCGTCAACGTGACGCTCGCCTTCGGAATAGCAGCACCGGCCGGATCAGTTACCGTGCCGAACATAGTCGCGGTACTAAGTTGTGCGGATGCCCCAATCGTGGAGATCACTGAAATCATCGCAATTAATAGCGATTTCAGGAACCAGCGGGAACCTATCCCGGAGGTTTTCTGAGGGGAAACATGTTGGTTAAATTTGCATTCTAGGCCTCGTGAGTTAAACGTTTGTCTCGCAGTTTTTCTGATTTTTTGGATCGACGCCGAACGATAGTTCGTTGAATGAACAATTGTCAAGAAGTTTGTCCAGACAGTCGGAACAAATAGAATCATCAATAGATTCAACATTCCCGACTCGGGAATTTGCCTTGACCCTCTTCCCACCCCCGCGCAAAATAAGCTCTTCCTACAGTTTCATCAGGAAGGAAAATCCCTCGATGGCATTGCCTCTTCCCTGCAGTTTTCGTCTCAGGTGGGTCATACGCGTCCTCAGTACTAAAACCTTTTAGGTGCCATTTCGTTGCAACTTCGGACTTATCAAAATCAAGGCCGTCCAAATCCTTCCAAAGCCAGCCGGTCGCGGCCACTGCAGCTCAGTCAGAGGGCCGCAGCCACGCATCCGAAGCCCGCAGGAGTTTAATCGAGGTTACTTATTGATTACTGCCCGCATTACGAACGGCAGAACTCCACTGCAAATTCGCCGCCCTTCACCAATCTCGTCCCGACTCACGACCATCCAACAAAGAAACGCATTTGCCACACCCGACGTTCTTTGTCTAAATTGTTTGGCAGCGACGATCACGACTAAATTCGCTATCGCAACAAAGTTGCGACGCAGGATAAGCCCAACCGGGCGATGATCTTTCGCAATTACTCAAAACAGGCCTCCAAGCACTTTACGGTTGCGGAAACAAATACGGAGCGAACCAGATGCACAACGACAACTTCAATCGGCGATCCTTTCTCAAGACCATGAGTTCAGCAGGAATGTTTGCAGCCCTGCCCGAGGCAGCATTCGCCTCGAACAACATCATTCATGAGGTCGCCGAGCCCTCCCCCGAATCCCAGGATGCCGAAGCGAAGCCAAAGTACTCCATCAAATTCGCCGTCTGTGGCATGAGCCACGATCACATCAACGGCATGATCGGAGCCATCCAGCGCGGCGGCGGCACCATGGTCGCGGCCTGGGGAGGCGAACCCGACAAACTCGCCGCCTTCAAAAAACGCTACCCCGACGTCAAAATCGCTGCCACGCAGGATGAGATCATCAACGACCCGTCCATCCAACTCGTCCTCAGCTCGCAGATCGCCAACGAGCGCGCCGCCATCGGCATTCGCGCCATGAAACATGGCAAAGACTTCCTCGCCGACAAGCCCGGCGTCACCACCCTCGAAGACCTCGCCGCCATCCGCAAGACCATCGCAGAAACCAAAAAAATCTATGCCATCCTCTACAGCGAGCGCCTCGAAGTGAAGGCCGCAGTCAAAGCCGGCGAGCTCGTGCAAGCAGGTGCCATCGGTAAAGTCATCCAGACCATCAACATCGCCCCGCACCAGATCTTTCAGCACGCCGGTGACGCAGGCGGAGGCGGCGGACGCCCCGACTGGTTCTGGAATCCCGTCCAGTACGGCGGCATCCTCTGCGACATCGGCTCCCATCAGGTCGATCAGTTCCTCTTCTACACCGGCTCCACCGAAGCCGAGGTCGCCGAATCGCAAATCGCCAACGTCCGTCATCACGACAAGCCGCAGTTCCAGGACTTCGGCGACATGGTCCTCCGCGGCAACCGCGGCCTCGGCTACGTCCGCCTCGACTGGTTCACCCCCGACGGTCTCGGCACTTGGGGGGACGGCCGTCTCTTCGTCCTCGGCACCGAAGGCTACATCGAACTCCGCAAATACACCAACGTCGCCGTCGGCAAACAGGGAAATAACCTCTTCATCGTCGACAAAAAAGAGTCTCGCTACATCGACTGCAATAACCTCTCTCTACCCTTCGGCCCGCAATTCGTAGCCGACATCGTCAACCGCACTCACACCGCGCAAGACCAAACCCAATGCCTGCTAGCCGCCGAGCTGGTCATCAAAGCACAGAAAAACGCAAAGCTGGTCCACCTCGAAGGCTAAAACGCAACCGCGACACGGAACACATGAGCAGCCGATACATTACGCCGCCGACACTGAGAGTTAAAGAGACTTTAGAAATTGTTGAGAAATACGTCTTGCTTAAGGACACGGCTTCAGAGCCTGCCCTGAGCGAAGTCGAACGGGTGCCACAACACTGCGAACCAGAATGCGGCTTTAGCCGCTGAGGTACATCTTTGACGACGTCACTACTTTAGCTCGAGGAAAATCTCCAGACCCCGCCTTTCCTTTAGGAGCACAACCATGATCTCCCGCCGTAAATTCCTCAAGACCACCGCCGCCACCGCAGCAGCCGCAGGATTCCCCACCATCATCCCCTCGCGCGTCCTCAGCCAATTCGCCCCCAGCAAGCAAATCAACATCGGAGCCATCGGCGTAGGCCGCATCTCCCGCGGACACGATATGCCCGCCATCCTCAAAGTCGACACAGCCCGAATCACTGCCGTCTGCGATTTCTCCGCCGACCGCGTCGTCCTCGGCAAAAAGTACGTCAACGACTTCTACAGCAAGAAAACCGGCAAACTCTACGAAGGCACCCTCGGCTACGCCAACTACAAAGAGCTTCTCGCCAACAAAGACATCGACGCCGTCGTCATCTCCACCCCCGACCACCAGCACGCCCGCGTAGGCGCCGACGCAGTCCGCGCAGGCAAAGACGTCTACCTCCAGAAGCCCGCCTCGCTCACCATCGCCGAAGGCCGCTACCTCTCCGACGTCGTGCAATCCACCGGCCGCATCCTCCAGATCGGCAGTCAGCAGCGCTCCTGGAAGCAGTTCCACCGCGCCTGCGAACTGGTCCGCAACGGCCGCATCGGCGAAGTTCAACACGTCGAGATCGGCCTCCCCGGCGACCCAGCAGGCGGCGACCCCACGCCAATGCCCCTCCCCGCAGGCTTCCAGTACGACGCATGGCTCGGCTCCACCCCCGACGTCTACTACACCCTCGACCGCGTCATGCCCCTCAAAGGATTCGACCGTCCCGGCTGGCTCCGCATGGAACAGTTCGGCGCCGGCATGATCACCGGCTGGGGAGCACACCACGTCGACACCGCCCACTGGGGCATGAACACCGAGTACACCGGGCCCGTCGAGATCTGGGGCACCGCCGAGTTCCCCACCCACGGCCTTTGGGACGTCCACGGAAAATTCCTCACCCATGCCCGCTACGCCAACGGCATGACGATGGACATCTCCGGCGACTTCCCCAACGGCATCAAGTGGATCGGCACCAAGGGCTGGCTCTTCGTCACACGCGACGAGATGACCACCCCCACCGCAAACGGCGCGCCAGCCGGCGCCCGCGGCCAAAGTATAAAGATCGAGCCGCTCATGGCCAGCGATCCGAAGATTCTCGACTCCGTCATCGGCCCCGACGAGATCCATCTCTACACCGCCACCGAGCAGCACGCCAACTGGATCGAGTGCATCCACACCCGCAAACCACCCACAGCCCCGGTCGAGCTGGGCCACCGCGCCTGCTCCACCTGCCTCCTCCACCACATCGCGATGAAACTCCCGCGCCACCTCCACTGGGACCCGGTCCTCGAGCGCTTCCAAAACGACGACGAGGCAAACAGCATGCTCTCCCGCCCCCAACGCTACCCCTACATCGAAGCTTAATCACAGTTGCGCCTGCAAAAAGAGAACAAGCCTTCAACCGTGCAGCAAAGTCTCGAAAGATTTGTTTAAGGGCACGGCTTCAGGTACGCCGCCGAAACTCGAGAGAGTCTTGTTAAGGGCACCGCTTCAGCCGTGCCAAAGAGTCGAGAAATAAAAAGGGGCTTTAGCCCCGGAGGTATTCTCTTCTCTGACTGACCATTGCGCCTCGACGCGTTAGCACTTGCTCTTACCCACCCCAAACGGGGGCCCATCTTCGCGATAGTCTTATCATTCGCTTAATTGGGGTCCCCGGCGAGCGAACCCTGCCTCAATACCCGAACTATTGCACCGTAACGCTTAGCATAGTTGTATGCGTGATCGCTCCGCTCTGCGCCGTCACTTGAATTGACACGGTCTGCGGAGTCGGTGGAACCGGAGCAGGAGGCACCGGCGGAGGAGTTGGCACTGGTGCAGGTGGAGCAGGCGTGGGAGGCGGAGGAGTTGGTGGTGCAGGTGGAGTCGATACGGGTGGCGGAGGAGGGGTTGGTGCAGGTGGAGTCGGTGGGGTTGGCGTCGCCGGTGGAACCGTGGACATCGGTGGAACTGTCATGGCAGGCATGGCGTAATTGCCGGAGCATCCCACACAGGCGCCTGTGAGGAACAGCAGCGCGACGGCCAGCGGGAAAAGACTCACGCCTCCGGTGCGCCGATTCCGCAGGGACACTCCAACCCCGAACAGGCCAAAACCAGCAAGACCAGCCAGCATGAAACTCGATGGGAAGCGCGACGGAAGGACGCCAGGGGAAGAAGTACGCTGTGCCATCGCTCCAGATGCAGTCACGATGAGAGAAGTACTGACCGGGCCCGAACCTACCGGCAAGGAAGCAGGATCAAAGCTGCATGCAATTCCCGCCGGAGCCGTGCAGGAGAAATTGATGATGCCCCGAAATCCGTCGATGGGGCTAGCCGTAAGTGTGAAGTTTGCAGATTGACCGGCGGTGATCGTACTGTTTCCGGCCAAAGTTGCCACGGAAAAGTCCGGTCCCGTTCCAGGATCGACGGAGATCGCCCCGAGAACGCCGAGCCGTCCACCCGCCAGACTCGCCGTAATGTAGAGCGTATCCGGATCGCCCGTGTTGCCCGCGCCGAACACCATCCCATGCAGGCCGAGATCGATGATAAGGTTGCCCGCAGCATCCTCGATCGCGCCCACAAAGTTTCCGGTCGCAGGATCAAACGCATTGATGTCGCCCACGCCAAAGTTTCCAATCAAAATGTCATTGCTGAACGCCCCGAAGTGCTCGCTCGCTTTGGTGACGCCCCACGGCGCATTCAACGGTCCGTTCGTAACGAACCGCTTCACGAAGTTGCCTTCGAGATCGAAGATGTTAACGATGCCCTTTCCCGTTCCGGTGACCGCCGTATGTTTCGCGGCATCCTGCATCGCATAGGTCACGAAGATCTGGTTCCCGATAACCTGCAAATTGTAGGGAGCGTAGCCGGCGGGAAGATTCGGATCGTTGAAGCCCCCTGATGTCGCGAGAGGCGCGAAGAACGACGTGTAGGTTTCGATAAAGCCGCTGTTGAAGTTCGCAACCGCAAGGTAGGGAGCGCAGCAATCCTGGGTCACAATCGCGAGACCGGTGTACACGGCTCCATTTGCCGAGTTGTCCACCACCAGAATCGTCGTCGTCAGCAGGTCGCCCCGGGAGTCGGCGTACTCGCCGGAGATCGTTCCGTCCTCAGTCGCGTAAAGGAACGGGCTGGCAAGGCTTCCGTGAGGTGCGAACGTCGTGGTCGGATTGAACACCACACCGGTTGGCCTGGACGGCGGTGTGCCTCCCATGCCCAGTGCGACATTGCCCAGAAATACCTGACTGGCGCCCGTTGCATCGTAACTCGTAAACAACCCAGTGCCATTGTTGGCAACCCGGAACGGCTGGTCTGGCGACAATGCAATGCCCCACGGAGTCTGCAGACCCGGCTCGAAGTTCACGGCCACGCCATGCACATCGGAAACCAGGTCCGTCTGTGTGTAGCTGCGGGTCTGCGCGTCTGCAAAGTTAAGTGCCGCAAAAATGAAGGTCAAAAGAAAAAAACAGAATCGTGCATCGACTTTCGTGTTCACTGCCTCTCCTCGTGCTGATGTCAGTAGCAGTCCAGTCCTGGCACGAAAGATTCGAGGCGGTAAAAAACACAGTAAGCTCTGCGGAGATCCGAAGATCAAAAGATCGACTGTAAACCAGCTCTCAGGGGGGCCCAGCCTGGGGAGGAATGCTCTATGAGGACACTACGGTCACGCGAGGGAGGGCCGTGTCAGCCCCTTGTCAGGCAGGTGTAAAAGTATTTTATTCGTGGGCCATTTTCACACCTGATTCACGAATTGATCATGTCGAGAGACCTTCCAAGAACTAAGCGGGGAGACGGGCGGGACAGGTAGCCACATCTGACCAAACCAAAGGAAGTGTGCGCCATCCTCGCAACATACAAGGTCGGCTATTTTTCGCGATAGCGTAAATCCCGATACTCTAAACCCACCCGGAACGCATCGCAAAGGAAAGGCAGCATGCCGCAAAACGTAAAGAGTCTGATCAATTCGTTACCTTCTGCACGCCGTCGAAAATCGAGAAGCGCGCAAAACTGCTCGTCGACGATCAGATCGCCCTCCAGCAGCACCGCCTGCCGAAAAAATAAATCTAAAAAAAAAGGAAAAAAACAACCCCGAAAATGCATTTTAACAACCACTTAAAAGCCACGTTTTAGGTGGTGTCTGAATTCTGCGTTGACTCCGGAAAATCGAGGAACCGTAACAGAGCAGAAGCTTGCTTAAGCGCAACGACGTGGCAAGAGTGACGTTGCTAGTGTTGGTCAATTACTACGCATAGTAATAACCATTCTTTGGCCCTCTTCGGAGGGCTTTTTTTTGCCTTGGATTTGGCGGTGGCCCACATCTGAGCACCCCCACCCATGGGGTGCCCCATCTTCGCGACGGTTTCATCGTCGCTAAGGTGGGCCATTTTCGCGGCAGCGAAAATCCCTATACCTACCCAAAAAAATAAATCAAAAAAAAGAGGAAAATTTTCGAAGCCCAAAAACATGCACTTAACAGCCGCGTTACGACCACAAAAATGCACCTAACCACCACCTAAGAACCACGCTTTTACCCTGTGGAAATCGCAGATCCCCTGTAAAAACGCCACTCTCACCACGTATAAAAAATAATTGCAAAACTAAACTCCAGGCACCTTCAACCGGATCCGGTAAACGCTGCTGCTCGCCGTAATGTAAAGCGTCTTGCGGTCTTCCCCTGCCCAGTTCAGGTTCGCCGTTCTCTCCGGGATCAGAATCACTCCGAGAGCCTTGCCCGCTGGCGAAAAGACCCAGATGCCTCCCGGCCCCGTACTGTACAGATTCCCAAGGCGATCCACCTTCATTCCGTCCGGCCCGCCGAGGCGCTTATCCGCGCTTGCATCATAAAAGACCTTTCCATGGCTCAACGACCCATCCTTCTCAACCTCATAGCGCATCCAGATCTTCTTTTCCCCGGAGTTGTCGACGTACAAGTACTTCTCGTCCGGAGAGAATGCAATCCCATTCGGCCTAGGTAAATCCTTTGCCACCAACTGCAACTGATCGCGCTCCGGCGGAGCACCAGCCTTCTGATTCACCGCGTTAGGAATGCGGTAGACGCCACTGAACTGCAGTTCCTTGATTGGATCGTTATCCCCCTGGGTCGGCAATCCATAAGGAGGATCGGTGAAATACAACGATCCGTCCGACTTGTAGACAAGATCGTTTGGGCTGTTAAGTTTTTTGCCCTGATAGGAGTCCGCCAGCACTGTTATCTGGCCCTTGGGATCCATCGACTCAAACCGGTACACATCGCGCTGCGCATGACCCGCAACCGTCAATCGCCCTTTCGGATCGAGCGTCATGCCATTCGAACCGGGTTCCTTCCCTCCGTACGGAGCCGATCCCTTGTATCCACTGGGCTTCATGAAGATGCTCACTGCACCCTCCGGCGTCACTTTGCGAATGCTGTTGCTGGTGATCTCCGCGAACATCAGGTAGCCATCCGGAATCCACACCGGCCCCTCCACCCAGGTAAACCCGGTCGCGACTCGTTCCAGCTGCGCGTCTGCGGGAACAATCGCATTCATCCCCACATCCTGACGATCGACCTTCAGCGGAGAGGAATTGTTATCTCCTGCACTTGCGATAAAAGAGTTTTCAGTTCCAGGCATCTTGCGCGCCCCCGCATCCACCACAGAAAGACTCTGAATCAGCACAGCCAGCAACACCCCGCCCTGCGAAATCTTCACAAGATTCACCAATCGCCTTACAAAATTTCCAGATCGCATCGATCCCTCTCCCAAAGTCCGTTTTCACATCAGAAATCCCGCAACGCACACACATTCCACGCACAAGGAGACTACTTCATCTCCCTCCACTGTGCCATCGTCGCCTCAAACGGCTCCAAGCACTTATGATCATCACACCATGAAGACGACTCTGCAGAGTCCGCCTGATGATTCGCTGAGCCGCTCGGCCAAAGTGCAGTCGGACATGCGCAAGCGCTGGCTTATCCTTCTGCCTGCCGTCTTCGTTACCTACAGCCTGGCCTATGTCGATCGCGCCAACTTCGGCTTTGGCGCGGCCGCAGGCCTTGCCCAAACCCTCCACATCAGCAGCTCCCGCTCCGCGCTGCTCGCCGCACTCTTCTTCCTCGGATACTTTCTCTTTCAGATCCCCGGCGTCGCCCTGGCAAAGCGAAGCAGCACGCGTGTCCTCATCTTCTTCGCACTTATCGCCTGGGGCATCTTTGCTTCGCTGACCGGCGTTATCCGCAACTTCTGGCTCCTCGCCTTGGACCGCACCCTTGTCGGAGTGGCGGAAAGCTTTGTCTTCCCGTCCCTGTTGATCCTCCTTACGAACTGGTTCACTCGTTCTGAGCGCTCGCGCACCAACACCATCCTCCTTCTCGGAAACCCTTCTACCGTTCTCTGGATGTCCGCCGTCACCGGCTACCTTATCCGAAGCTTTGGATGGCAGATGACCTTTATCCTCGAGGGCTTCCCGGCTGTTCTCTGGGCGTTCGTGTGGCTCTACATAGTCAGGGACCGCCCACAGGACGTCTCGTGGATAAGCCCGGCCGCCAGCACACAACTCAACGAACAACTTGAGCGCGAGCAGTGGCTTCTTCCCCAGGTCGCCAACTTCAAATCGACCCTTCGAGATCCCAACGTCATCCTGCTATGTATTCAATACTTTTGCTGGAGCCTTGGAGTCTACGGTTTCGTCCTCTGGATTCCCACCATCATCCAGAAGGGAGCTACCAATGGCATTGAGATCGTCGGGCTTCTCAGCGCCGCTCCGTATCTTCTCGCAATCATTCTGATGCTGATCGTCGCCTATTACTCCGACCGAAGCTTTCGCCGTCGCCGCTTCGTCTGGCCCTTTCTGCTGGTGGCCGGTTGCGCGCTCTTCGGCTCTTTTTTCACGGTCTCCAACACCTTCTGGTGGGCTTACGGTTTTCTGATCCTCGCGGGCAGTTGCATGTACGCTCCTTATGGCCCTTTTTTCGCAATCATGCCCGAGATGCTGCCTAAAAACGTCTCCGGCCAGGTCACCGCTCTGGTCAACAGCTTCGGCGCTCTCGGCGCCTTTGTTGGAACCTATTTTGTAGGCCTGCTTCAGGCGTACACGGGCAGCTCCCGCGCCAGCTTTCTGCTGATGGCCGTCTCGGTCATGCTCTCCGGCATCATCATCCTCTGCCTGCGTGGCCCATCCAACGACACGCTTGCCACGCTTCCAGATCCTGTGGAGCCCATCTAATCTTTAGTCAGACCATCAGGAGCACGAACCATTCAGGAAATCTCTCTCACGTCCGTACTCGAAACTGCCGACTTCAGACTTTCGGCAGTCGCCACGCATGCTCCGGGTCCATCGGGCTTTCTCCCTATCACGCCCGAGATGCTTCTTACTCAACCCTCCGGCAATCTCTTTGGCCTCACCCAGAATGCCGGGATGGGATGGGACCCCTCGCGTCTTCTGGGCCCAGAGGTTCTTATTCTCAGCACGCATGGCGGTCTGCGCGCTCCTGACGGAACTCCCATCGCACTCGGCTTTCATACCGGCCACTGGGAGGTTGGCGCACTCGTGGCCGAAGCTGCGCGCGAATTGAAGTCACTCAACGCCGTTCCCTTTGCCGGAGCCTGCACTGATCCCTGCGACGGTCGCACCCAGGGCACCGCCGGCATGCTCGATTCTCTCCCTTATCGCAACGACGCCGCCATCGTCCTCAGGCGCCTCATACGTTCGTTGCCCACGCGCGCGGGAGTTCTTGGAGTCGCCACGTGCGACAAAGGACTCCCTGCGATGCTGATGGCCCTTGCTGCATCCGGTCCTTATCCCAGCGTTCTTATCCCGGGTGGGGTGACCTTGCTTCCCGAAAACGGCGAGGATGCGGGCAAGATTCAGACCATCGGTGCGCGCTACGCCCAGCATCAGATCACTCTGGAAGAAGCAGCCGAACTGGGCTGCCGGGCCTGTGCCTCTCCCGGCGGCGGCTGTCAGTTTCTCGGCACCGCTGCGACTTCGCAGGTAGTGGCTGAAGCACTTGGCCTTGCGCTCCCACACTCTGCGCTCGCCCCTTCCGGCCAGCCCATCTGGCTCGATGCAGCTCTGCGTTCCGCGCGGGCAATTCTTCGCCTGCGGCAACTCCATCTGGGGACGCAAGACATCCTGACCGACGCCTCCATTCAGAATGCAATGGTCGTTCACGCAGCTTTTGGAGGCTCGACCAACCTTCTATTACACGTCCCGGCAATTGCGCACGCGGCAAAACTTCGGCGGCCCACATCTGCCGACTGGGCCCGCATCAACCGCCAGGTTCCGCGTCTTGTCGATGCGCTGCCCAACGGTCCGAAAAACTATGCAACCGTTCAGGTCTTTCTCGCAGGCGGAACTCCAGAGGTCATGCTTCATCTGCGACGCGCTGGACTGCTCGACACGAGCGTTAAAACCGTTACCGGGGAAACACTGGGTTCCAACCTCGATTGGTGGGAACAAAGCCCGCGCCGTCATACTCTCCGCAAAAACCTACTTGAGCAGGACGGCATCGACCCGGATGACGTCATCATGTCGCCTGACCGCGCACGCTCGCGCGGACTCACTTCTACTGTCTGTTTTCCTACCGGCAATCTCGCGCCTGAAGGCGCCGTTATTAAGAGCACCTCGATCGATCCCGCCCTCATTGACGCTAACGATTGCTTTCATCATCTCGGGCCCGCCAGGGTCTTTACTACGGAAGCTGCCGCGATTCATGCCATCAAAACGGGCGCTATCCGGGAGAATGACGTCATGGTTTTGACGTGCTGCGGGCCGCTCGGCGCGGGCATGCAGGAGATCTACCAGATCACCTCTGCGCTGAAAGCTCTGCCCTTCGGGAAACACGTCGCCGTTCTCACTGATGCGCGCTTCAGCGGAGTCTCGACAGGAGCGTGTATCGGTCACATCTCACCGGAGGCCCTGGCCGGAGGCGCGCTTGGCAAGCTCAGGGACGGGGATCAGATCGAGATTCTCATCGACCGCAAAAATCTTACCGGGACCGTCGACTTTGTCGGAACGTTGAATGGGACGATGAGCCCTGAAATTGCTGCCCAACTTCTTGCCGAGCGAGGATCGCGTCCGGACCTTGCACCACATCCCGATTTACCAGATGACACGCGCCTCTGGGCGGCTCTCGTCCAGGCTAGCGGAGGCATCTGGGCTGGATGCGTCTACGATGTAGAAGCCATCACTGCACGCCTCAACCACGACAGTCTCGAATCCGACGGGGCATCCCAAACATCCACTCCATCAGGAAAGGTCTGAGCTGTGATCGTCTATCGAACCAAAGAAACCCTGTTCGTCTCTCACGAAGACCATGCTTACCCGCTGAGCGATGCCTCTCTGGATGCACTCATCGCCCACGAAGATCTCCATGCTCACCTGACAGCTGCGATCGCAACGACTCCACCTGCGGATCACCTGCTTCATACCCCACTGCTGGCACCGGTTGGAAATCAGGAGGTGTGGGCCGCCGGTGTTACCTACTACAGCAGCCGCCGTGCGCGCATTGCTGAATCGAAGGACGCAGGAGGGGGCGATTTTTACGACAGGGTTTACTCCGCCGAGCGCCCTGAACTTTTTTTCAAAGCGACAGGCCCCAAGGTCGCAGGGCCGAATAGCCCGGTCAGAATCCGCCGCGACGCCAGTTGGTCCGTGCCAGAGCCTGAACTCACGCTTGTCATCAACCCACGCGGCCAGATCATCGGTTACACGATTGGAAACGATATGAGTTCGCGCGATATCGAGGGAACCAATCCGCTTTATCTCCCGCAGGCTAAAGTCTATGACCGGAGTTGCGCGATTGGCCCTGGGATTTTGATTCGCAAAGAGCCGATGCCGTCTGCAACACAGATCAAGCTCGATATTCTAAGATTGTCTAAGATAACGTTTACCGAAACGACCACCCTGACCGAACTGAAACGCGACCCATCTACTTTGGTCGAGTATCTCTTTCGCGACCAGACCTTTCCGCATGGATGTTTTCTGCTGACAGGTACAGGGATCGTTCCGCCGGACTCCTTCACACTGCAAAGCAACGATGAGATCCGGATCGAGATCGATGGCATCGGCACACTTAGCAACACGGTGGAGTAACACCAGACTTCTTCGAATACATCAGCACAGGTTTGAAAGGACAACGCAATGGATGTAGCTCAGGTATTGATCGACGGCAAGTGGCGCGCAGCCGATGCAGAGGGAACCTTTCACGCCGAGAACCCAGCTACAGGACAGGCTCTCCCGCTCGAATTTCCCACCAGCCGGTGGTCCGACGCTGATTCAGCACTCGCCGCAGCAACTAAGGCTGCCGCAGAACTCCGCAACGTCGAACCTGCAAAGATCGCCGCTTTCCTCGAAGCCTATGCCGCGAACATTGAAGCCGCCGCTCCCGCCATCATCGCGGCCGCAGCTGAAGAGACTGCTCTCCCGGTGACTCCACGGCTCAAAGACGTTGAGCTTCCGCGCACTACGAATCAACTTCGCCAGGCTGCAGCTGCAGCAAGTGAGGAATCGTGGCGTCACGCAACACTCGACCTTGAAAAGAACATCCGCTCCTGCTTCGCGCCTGTCGGCCCAGTCGTCGTCTTCGGCCCTAACAACTTTCCCTTCGCCTTCAACGGTGTCAGCGGAGGCGACTTCGCCGCCGCCATCGCGGCCGGCAATCCTGTCATCGCAAAGGCTCATCCGCTTCATCCCAATACGACCCGGCTGCTGGCCGAACAGGCTCTCAAGGCCGTCGAACAGGCCGGACTTCCTCCAGCGACGGTCCAGTTGATCTACAACGTCAGCAATGAAAACGGGCTCAAACTCGTGAGCGATCCTCGAGTGGGCGCCATCGGCTTTACCGGAAGCCGGAATGCCGGTCTTAGTCTCAGGCGAGCCGCTGAAGAGGCAGGCAAGTCCATCTTTCTCGAGATGTCGAGCATCAACCCTGTTATCTTTCTTCCCGGCGCGCTTGCCGAACGGTCGGAACAACTCGCCACCGAGCTGGTCGACAGTTGCCTCGCCAGCGCCGGCCAGTTCTGCACCAGCCCCAATCTCTTTCTGGCTTTCGAGACTCCGCAAACCGAGCCCTTTTTGGCACAGATAGCGAAGTCTTTCACCGAACGCCCTTCGCAACCTCTGCTCTCCGCCGCTGGCCGCAAACAACTGCATCAGGGAGTCACTGCGCTCGCAGCAGCAGGAGCAGACCTCGTTACCGGGGGGGAGATGGTGCCCGGGGATGGCTACCGTTACGCCAATACCCTTCTCCGCACCACAGCTGCCGCATTTCTCGCAGCACCTCACGATCTCCAGCGTGAGATCTTTGGCAACGCGACGCTCGCCGTCGTCGTCAAGAATCAGGAAGAGCTGGAGTCCATCTTGCGCCTCCTCGAAGGGAATCTCACCGGCAGCGTCTACTCGGCAAAGTCAGGCGCGGATGATGCACTCTATGATGCAACCGGCGCGCTGCTCCGCGAAAAGGTAGGCCGTCTTCTCAACGACAAGATGCCCACCGGCGTTGCTGTGAGCCCGGCTATGAATCATGGGGGGCCTTTCCCCTCGACCGCCAATCCGAGAGTCACCTCGGTCGGTATTCCTACTTCGATCGTTCGGTTCGCCAAACTCGAATGCTATGACGCGGTCCGACCAGAGCGCCTTCCCGCGATTCTTAAAGACACCATCACAAACCCCGCCACATGGCGTTCGATCAATGGAACTCTGGTCAAAGGATAACGTTCACCGAGCCTGACCTCCGCCACTGTCCCATCGCAGGTGCTGAATGATGATCCCTCTTCCAAAGTGAGAGGGATCATTTTATTTTGCTTATGAATAAAATGACGATTCACTCGCTGAAAAACAGTGGGGAAGTGCGGTTTCTTCGATCCCGGCTTTCACATTGTTTGCTACTTGTAACAATAAGAAAATGCAATATTTATCGCGCTCTAACACCTCGTGGAGTTAAGCAAGAACAGCCCCGTTCAAGGTGACATATTAATTTAATTGTAGTAAAAGTCCTAATGACTCCGGTGAGAACCGAAAGTGCTTGCGGAAGGGCATGATTGCCTGTGTTTAGTCTTGAAGGAAAATGCGCCGTTGTGGTCGGCGGAACGTCCGGCATCGGGAGGGCAATCGCTCTCGGGCTGGCATCTGCCGGAGCGAACGTCGTTGCCTCCTCCCGTTCGGAGGAAGCCGTTAATGATCTGGCCAAGTGTCTCGAAGCACGCGGCAGCAAGACTCTTCGCATTGCCTCTGACGTTCTCGACCGTGGCTCGCTCCAACATCTTCACGATGAAATCCTCTCTTCGTTCGGGCACATCGATATTCTGGTTAACTCAGCAGGCATAACAAAGCGGGTCGCTACGCTCGATTGCTCCGAAGAACTATGGCACAGCATAATGAACGTAAACCTGAACGGTACGCTTAGAGCCTGTCAGATTTTTGGTGAGACGATGCTCAAAGAAAAAAAAGGACGGATCATCAATATCGCATCGCTCTCGACCTTTGTCGCATTCCATGAAGTAGCTGCGTATGGAGCCAGTAAGGCGGCTGTCGGCGCTCTCACCCGTTCTCTCGCTGTTGAATGGGCCCCGCATGGTATCTGCGTCAATGCGATCGCTCCCGGTATCTTCCCAACAGATCTCAACCGCGATCTCCTCGATTCGCCTCGCGGTAATGAACTCATTATGCGAACGCCGATGGGCAGTTTCGGTAAAGTCGACGAAGTTGTAGGGGCTGCCGTCTTTCTGGCGTCTGACGAAAGTGCCTTTGTGACCGGCCAGATCCTTGCCGTCGATGGCGGTCTTCTTGCAAGTGGAGTCAACCAATAGCCATGAAATCCAACCACGCGAAAAACGGCACTCGCGGTATCAAACGGATCGACCTCGCCTATGTCGAACTTGCATCCAGCGAAAATGCACGCGATATTAATCGCGATATCGTCCTCGAGATCATTCGCTCGCAGCAACCAGTTGCCCGGGCCGATCTCGCGCGTTCCTCCGGCCTGCAACCCAGCACGATCTCATTGATCGTTGAACAATTAATCAGAGAAAAGTGGGTCTCTGAGGGGGCGATGGCACGTCGTCCACGCGGGCGCCCCTCAACGCTGCTTTCGCTCAACGACGCGCTGGTGATTCTCGTCGCCGATGTTCGTCCCCATCAGGCCATTGTGGCTCTGGTCGATCTCAACGGACGCTTTCTCGCCCGTGAAGCAGTTCCTCTTGTCTCAGAACCTGCACGCTCCGTCGAAAAGATCGTGCAGAGCATGCAATCGATGCGCGCAGCTCACAGCGATCGATCGTTTGAGGGGATCGGTATCAGCATGCCGGGGCGCGTCGAGCCTGAGTCCCAGCGTCTCATCCTTGCCCCTAACCTCAAATGGGCCGACTACGACATCAAAGGCGTCATCGAAGAGCAGATGCAGCTTCAGGTTGAGCTCGCCAACGCCGCCAATGCCTGTCTTCTCTCTGAGCTTTGGTCAGGCCGTCTGGATGGCATTCGCAACGCTGTGCTCATTACCGTCTCGGAAGGAATCGGCGCAGCCATCCTAGCCAATGGACAGATCATAACGAGCCGCAGCGGTCTGGCAGGCGAGTTTGGACATAGCCCAGTCGACCCGGGTGGACCGATCTGCGGGTGCGGCCAGCACGGTTGCTGGGAGGTCTTCGCCTCCTCCACCGCCGCCCTGCGCTACTATGCCGAGCTCGCGCCAAAGAGCCGTCCACTCAATATTCATGAACTCCTTCGCCTGACTGAAGAAGGTGACTCCACGGCAATCGCGGCCATCACGAAACAGGCAGTTCATCTCGGACGCGGTCTTCGTCTGATCACCGCGTCTCTTTCGCCAGAGGTTGTTCTTATCACGGGTGACCTGACCACCTCCTGGGCACGCTTCGGTCCCATCATTCAGAACGAGATGGCGGAGACCATGCTTGCAGGCGCTCCGCCCGACCTGGGAATTACCAAGGACGGCGAACTTTCGCGACTCCGCGGAGCCGCCGCTGTCGTGCTGCAGCGGCACTCCGGTTACCATTCCTCGCCCCACCTGACTGCTACTGGCAAGCGAAACCTGCGCAGCGCAACGGTCGCCGGCTAGAAATTGCCATTGCGTCGCACCCGCTGACTTTATTCTTGGTTCCACGGCTCGGCGGCTTCGTTGCCTGACTGGTTTCTTGACAGATCTCTCACTGATTCGATAAAGTTTGCGACGCGTACAAAATACGCTACCAGCGACAAACGATTGTCTCATCGTCTTTGCAATCAACAAAGACGGCCACCGGAGGATGAATCACCATGCAACTTCGCCGAATCGCTGTTCTTCTGTTTTCGATCACACTTGTTTCCAGCGCATCGGCGCAATCGGGCAAACCATTACCTTACCTCGATCCCTCGCTTCCCACGCAACAGCGTGTCGACGACCTCGTCTCTCGGATGACTCTTGATGAGAAGGTCGCACAGCTTATTAACACCACTCCGGCCATCCCACGCCTCAATGTTCCTGCCTACGACTACTGGAGCGAGGGTCTTCACGGCATCGCCCGCTCCGGCTACGCGACCATGTTCCCACAGGCCATCGGCATGGCCGCCACCTGGGATGCGCCCCTCGTCAATCAGATCTCGACTGTGATCTCCACCGAGGCGCGCGCGAAGTACAACGAGGCCGTGCGCCACGACGTCCACTCCATCTACTACGGGCTCACCATCTGGTCGCCGAACATCAACATCTTCCGCGATCCGCGTTGGGGCCGTGGCCAGGAAACTTACGGCGAAGACCCCTTCCTCACCGCTCGGCTTGGTGTCGCCTTCGTCAAGGGCCTGCAGGGAGACGATCCAACTTACTTCCGGACCATCGCCACTCCCAAGCACTATGCCGTCCACAGTGGACCCGAGTCCACGCGCCACTCGGCGAACATCGACCCCACTCCACACGATCTCTGGGACACTTACCTGCCGGCCTTCCGGGCAACAATCGTTGACGCCAAAGCCTACTCCATCATGTGCGCCTACAACGCCATCGATAAGTACCCTGCCTGCGCCAACAAGATGCTTCTCGAAAAGATCCTCCGTGGCGATTGGAACTTTCAGGGATTTGTTACCTCCGACTGCGGTGCCGTTGACGACTTCTTCGAGGCAAAGGCTCACCATACGTCGCCCGACAAAGATTCAGCAGCTGCCGCGGGCATCGAGGCCGGGACCGACACTAACTGCGGACGCACTTATCTGGCCCTTACCGACGCGGTGAAGAAGGGGATCATCAAGGAAACGCAGCTTGACGTCTCGCTCAAACGGCTCTATCTCGCTCGGTACAAGCTTGGCCTCTTCGATCCACCCGAAACGATGGTGTGGTCGAAGGTTCCGTTCTCCGAAGTGAACTCGCCTGCTCATGCGGCACTCGCTCTGAAGACGGCACGCGAGTCGATGGTTTTGCTCAAAAACAGCAACAATACGCTTCCTCTCGCGCCGGCAAAGATCAAGACCATCGCCGTGATCGGTCCGAATGCGGCTGAGCTATCCGCCATCGAGGGCAACTACAACGCGGTGCCGAAAGATCCTATGCTTCCTGTGGATGGCATTGTCCGGCAGTTCCCCTCGGCAACCGTGCTCTACGCTCAGGGTTCGCCCTATGCGGAGAATGCATCGATCGTCATACCCCGCACGCAATTTCGTAGTGCGCCGGGTTCCGACATCGAGGGACTCAAAGGCGAGTATTTCAGCAATGATTCTCTGACAGGCACTCCGGCCCGCGTTCGCGTCGACAAGCAGATCGACTTCGACTGGAACTCGACCTCGCCCGACCCATCCAGGCTCGATCCAAAGGCCTTCTCCGTGCGCTGGACCGGTACGATGCAGGCTCCGGCTCCGGGCGACTATGAGGTCACCGGGATGCTCGCGCATTGCTACCCCTGCAACAACTCCGAGCACTACACCATCCGCTTCGATGGTAAGGACATGCTCGCCTTCCAGGTCAGCGAAGACAAGGCCCAACATGGATCGACGACTACGGCGGTTAAACTACACTTTGAAGACACCAAACCCCACTCCTTCGAAGTCACCTACGCCCACCGCGCCCGTCTCTTCGGCGCAGGTCTCTCACTCCAGTGGACCGCGCCAGTCGAGCCGCTTCGCAACCAGGCTCTCGACATCATCAAAAAGTCCGACGCCGTAATCGCATTTGTAGGTCTCTCACCGAATCTCGAGGGCGAAGAGATGCCTGTCCACATCCCCGGCTTCTCCGGCGGTGACCGAACGGACATCACCCTCCCTGCAGCGCAGCAACAGCTCCTTGAAGCCGCCAAGGCGACTGGCAAGCCTCTCATCGTTGTCCTGATGAATGGTTCGGCGCTCGCGGTCAACTGGGCCCAGCAAAATGCCGATGCCATCCTCGAAGCCTGGTATCCGGGGGACGGCGGTTCACAAGCCATCGCCGAGACTCTCGCCGGGTTCAACAATCCCTCAGGCCGACTACCCGTCACGTTCTACACCGGCATCGACCAGATTCCTGCTTTCGAAGACTATGCGATGGCGAACCGCACCTACCGCTACTTCAAAGGTAAGCCGCTTTACGGATTTGGCTACGGCCTCAGCTACACCACCTTCAGCTACTCCAACCTGAAGCCCTCCACCTCAACGCTTCATGCCGGGGATACACTGACCGTCGAAGCCGACGTCAAAAATACCGGCGCACGTCCGGGTGAGGAGGTTGCAGAGCTTTACCTTACTCCGCCGCACACCGATGTCTCTCCCAACCTAGCGCTCGCCGGCTTTACCCGCGTCCGTCTGGCCCCGGGCGAAACGAAACACATCACTCTGACACTGGACCCGCGCACCCTCTCGCAGGTCGACGACAAGGGAGTCCGCGCTGTCACACCTGGCAGCTACAAAATCGCACTGGGCGGCGGACTGCCGAGCGAAACCAATAACGGCCAGACAGCCACGTTCACCATCGAAGGCACGCAGGAGATGCCTCGCTGATATTTTTTAAGATTTGTAACTTGAATAGAACATTTGTTTAACTCTAGGGAATTCGTAGTCGAATAATTTGTGATTCAAAAGGTACGTTTTAGGGCACGGCTTCGGCCGTGCCCCGGCCTCTTTCCAGAAATTGCGGCGTTAGCTGCTGAGGTACGGCTCTCCTTTCAATCACGGCATCTGTTCAAGGACTCCATGCGACCCTCCCGCCACCTCGGGCTTTTGTTTCTGTTCTTTGCCGCAACGCTCTACCTGCAGGCCGAAACCGGATCCGATGGATGGCTCCGTTACGCCCCCATTGCCGACACAGCCAGCTACGCCAATCTCCCCAGCCGAATCTTCGTCTTCCCCGGCAGCCCTCCCGACCTCTTCGCCGCCAAGGAACTCCAGCGCGGACTCACCTCGATGCTCGGACGTCCCTTCACGATTGTTTATGGCCTTTCAGGAGACACTGACGCGATCATCGTCACCAACATCACCAGCATCACCTCTCTGACCCGCGCCGCCGCCCTCATTTTCACTGGCGACAAACTCTCACCGGAGTCCTTTATGTTGGGAGAAAAAATTGCAGGTAAGAGCCGCCGTTACATAATCCTCGGCGCTGATCCGCGTGGTGAACTTTACGGTGCCTTCCATCTCCTCTCGCTCGTCGCCTCTGACAAACCACTTCCAACCCAACCGACAAACGAATCCCCCTCCTCCCTTATCCGCTGGGTCAATCAATGGGATAACCTCGACGGCACCATCGAACGCGGCTACGCCGGGCGCAGCATTTTTTTTGATAACGGTCACGTTCGCGCTGATCTGACGCGCGTTTCCGACTACGGCCGGTTGTTAGCCTCTATCGGGATCAACGGCGTCACCGTCAACAACGTCAACTCCGATCTGCGCACGCTCGAACCTGAGATGATCCGCGAGTTTGCACGCATCGCTGACCAGCTCCGCCCCTGGGGCGTCCGCATGTCACTCTCGGTTGATCTCTCCAGCCCGCAGGTTGTCGGCCATCTCCCGACCTTCGATCCCGTCGACCCCACCGTCATCGCCTGGTGGAAGACCAAAGTCGACGAGATCTACAAGGCCATTCCGGACTTCGGCGGCTTCGTCATCAAAGCCGACTCAGAAGGACGCGTCGGCCCCTCGCAATACCACCGCACCCCAGCTGAAGCCGCTAACGCTGTAGCCCGCGCGCTCAAACCTCATGGCGGCATCGTCCTCTACCGCGGCTTCGTCTACAACAACCACCTCGACTACAACGACCTCAAGGCCGACCGTGCCCGCGCCGGATACGACAACTTCCACGCGCTCGACGGCAAGTTTGGATCTAACGTCGTCATCCAGATCAAGCATGGCCCCATCGATTTTCAGGTCCGCGAACCTGCCTCGCCTCTCTTCGCCGCGCTCCAGCACACGAGCCAGGCCATCGAACTTCAAGTCACGCAGGAGTACACCGGCCAGGAGCGCCACATGGTCTTCCTCGTCCCAATGTGGAAGGCCACACTCGATACCGACATGCGCGCCGACAACAGGAACACGCCGGTTAAAGAGATCGTCGAAGGCAAATCCTTCCATCAGCCACTCGGCGGCTTCGTCGGCGTGGCTAACGTCGGCCTCGATGCCAACTGGATGCATCATCCCATGGCTATGGCCAATCTCTACGGCTTCGGCAAGCTCGCCTGGAACCCCAACCTCACGACTGACCAGATCCTCGACACCTGGACCCGACTCACCTGGGGGAATAATCCCACCGTCGTCTCGACAATCGACGAACTTCAACGCCACTCCTGGCACGTCTACGAGAAGTACACCGGCAACCTCGGCATCGGCACGCTCACGAACATCCTCAGCTACCACTTCGGCCCTGGCATCGAATCTGCCGAACGTAACGGCTGGGGCCAGTGGTTCCGCGGTGACGCGAAGGGTATCGGTATGGACCGCACCACGGCCACCGGCACCGGTTACATCGGCCAGTATCCGCCTGAACTCGCCAATGTCTACGAAGACGTCAACACCTGTCCCGACGATCTTCTCCTGTTTATGCATCACGTTCCGTACACGCACGTTCTCCACGATGGAAAAACCGTTGTCCAGTACGTCTACGACGCCCACTACGATGGGGCGGCCACAGCGCAAACCTATGTCCCGCGCTGGCAAACCCTAAAGGGCCAGGTCGACGACGAGCGTTACGAGCAAACCTTGAAACTCTTCACCTACCAGTCCGGACACGCCATCGTCTGGCGCGACGCTGTTACTCGTTGGTTTCAGAAAGAATCGAACGTCCCCGACAAACTCGGTCGTGTAGGTAATTATCTCGACCGCATCGAAGCGGAAGACATGACCGCCGAAGGCTACACTCCCGCTGACGTTAAGCCCTGGGAGACCGCCTCTAACAGCAAAGCCGCAGTCTGCAACCAACCTGCCGGCTGCACGCTCACGACTACACTCAACAAATCGGCAGGCACCTACAACATCATCGTCCAGTACTTCGATTACTGGTCAGGCAAATCGAAATTCTCGCTCGACCTCAACGGGCAACCCCTTGGCAACTGGATCGCCAACGATACCCTTCCACCAGCACGCGCCGCAAACCAACCCAACGGCGATACCAGCACCCGCATCACCTTTCCCAACATTACTCTCAAACCCGGCGACACCCTAACCCTCCACGGTATCCCCGACAACACCGAACCCGCTCCCGTCGACTACATCGAAATCACGAAGCAGTAGACTCACTCAGACCATGAAAATCACCGCCGCTAAACTCATCATCTGCTCCCCCGACCGAAACTTCGTCACCCTCCGCATCGACACCGACGAAGGCATCTACGGCCTCGGCGACGCCACGCTCAACGGCCGCGAACTGGCCGTCGCGTCGTATCTGCAAGACCACGTCCTCCCCTGCCTCATCGGCCGCGACCCTTTCCAGACCGAAGACATCTGGCAGTATCTCTATCGCGGAGCCTACTGGCGGCGCGGCCCGATCACTATGTCCGCCATCGCCGCCGTCGACGTCGCCCTGTGGGACATCAAGGGCAAGGCCCTCAACACCCCCGTCTACAACCTCCTCGGTGGCCAGTCCCGCCAGGGCTGCCTCGTCTACACCCACGCCAACGGAGCCGACATCGCCGAAGCCCTCGACTCCGTTCGCAAACACATGGACGAAGGCTACCTCGCCGTCCGCGCCCAGGCTGGAGTCCCCGGCGTCGCCTCCAGCTACGGAGTCCCCAAAGCCGGAAAGCCCTACGAACCCGCAGAGCGCGGCCTTCCTTCTGAATCCCTGTGGTCCTCCGAGCGCTACCTCAACTTTGCCCCCACGCTCTTCGAAAAGCTCCGCGTCGAACTCGGTCCCGACGTCCATCTTCTCCATGACGTCCATCACCGCCTCACCCCTATCGAAGCCGCGCGCCTGGGCAAAGCGCTCGAGCCCTACCACCTCTTCTGGATGGAAGATCCCTGCCCTGCCGAGCTGCACGAGAGCTTCGAACTCATCCGCAAACACACGACAACACCGCTCGCAGTAGGCGAGGTCTTCAACTCGATCTGGGACGCCCATGACCTCATACGCCATCAGCTCATCGACTACATCCGCATGACGATCGTTCACGGCGGCGGCATCACTCACGCAAAAAAGACCGCCGACTTCGCCGCCCTCTACAACGTCCGCACCGGCTACCACGGCCCAACCGACGTCTCTCCCGTCACCATGGCCGCCGCGCTCCACCTTGGCCTCGCCATTCACAACTTCGGTATTCAGGAGCACATGCACCACTCGAAGCTCACCGATGAAGTCTTCCCTCACAACTACACCTTCAACGCCGGATACATGCATCCCGGCAACGCCCCCGGTCTCGGCATCGAAATCGACGAAAAGCTGGCGGCGAAATATCCATATCAACGCGCTTATCTCCCCATCGCACGCAAACTCGACGGCACTCTCACCGATTGGTAACTTCCACAAAGCACAAATTGCACGGAGCCTCGACCTCATGACTGCCGGTATATCCCCCGCTCGACACACTCCGCTCACTCTCGCGCTTCTTGCGCTTGCTTCCCTCGCTCTGCAAGCCCAGGGCGGATTCACCCCGCCGCCTCCGCATGTGAACGCTCCGCCCGTTGAGATCAAACGCATGCCAGGCGACGGCAACGGCGCCTACACGACCGGCAAGTACCGCGACCTCTTCGCCGAACAAGGCCACCCAGCAGCCGAAACCAAAGCGCGCCTCGAAAAAGCTTTCCAGCAACTCTTCCACGGTGACCCCGCCTCCGAGCGCGTCTACTTCGAGGACGGCAAAAATGAAAACGGCACGCTCGGCTACATGACCGACTGGGCCAACAACGACGCTCGTACCGAAGGTATGAGCTACGGCATGATGATCGCCGTTCAGATGGATCACAAGCGCGAGTTCGACGCTCTCTGGAACTGGTCCAACACCTACATGCTCATGACCGACCCGCACAACCCCAACGTCGGCTACTTCGCCTGGTCCATGAACACCGACGGTACTCCGCGCTCCACCGGCCCCGCACCCGACGGCGAAGAGTACTACGTCATGGCGCTCTACTTCGCAGCCAAGCGCTGGGGCAACGGCCAGGGCATCTACAACTACAAAGAGCAGGCCGACAAGATCCTTCGGGGCATGCGACACCATCCGGTTCTCACCGAAACCGGCCCCTTCAAAATCCACCCTGAAGATCAACCCTTCCAGTACACTCCGCTCACCAGTCCCAACACCACCGAGCGCGAGCAGGCCCAGCACAACCTCGCAATTGAGCTGAAAGGCGAAGGCAAAACTCCGCCGCCCGATCCTTTCGCCCGCTTCCGTCAAGGCGGCCAGATGCCCCAGCGGCCAGTCACTGCCGGCGCCATGGTCGAAGAGACCTACAACATGATCCGCTTCGTCCCTGACGTCGCCCCCTACAGCAACACCGACGCCTCCTACCACCTGCCCGCCTTCTACGAGCTTTGGGCACGCTGGGGTCCCGAAGAAGACCGTGCCTTCTGGGCCAAGGCCGCCGATGTCAGCCGCGAGCTCTTCGTCAAAGTCACCGGCGCCGACACCGGCCTGACTCCCGACCGCTCCAACTTTGACATGTCCACCATAACCGGACGCGACGGCCAGCCCACGCCGTTCAGCTACGACTCATGGCGCTCTGCCAGCAACTGGGCTGCCGACTATAACTGGTGGCGCAAAGATCCCCGGGAGGTCGTCCTATCCGACCGCGTCCAGAAGTTTCTCATCAGTCAGGGAATCAGCATGTTTGCCGACCGTTACACCCTGGACGGCAAGCCGCTCTCCACCCGCCACTCGGTCGGCATGATGGCTGCGGCCACCGTAGCCAGCCTCGCTGCAACTCCCGGCCCCAACGAAAAGGCCTTCGTCGAAGAGCTCTGGCGCACTCCAGTCCCAGTCGGCGATCAGCGTTACTTCGACAGCATGCTCTACATGTTCAGCATGCTGCACGTCAGCGGCAACTACCGCATCTGGGGACCCGCTGGCCATTAGGCCTCGCAGGCTACAACGAGAAAAGAATGTGGTTGAAAACGCCGTAGAGCGGATAGAACAGCGCCGAGACAAACCTGCCGCCAATCAGAAAGAGAATGATTAGGCTAAACATGCCGATGCGGTCATAGAGCTGGGCGGCGCGGTATGGCAAAAAGTGGCGAAGGATATGGCTCCCATCGAGGGGCGGCAGCGGTATCAGGTTGAAGACGAACAACAGCAGATTGATAAAAATCACGAAGTAGAGAAACAGCGCGATTGGGAAGAGGGCGGGTAATCCTTCTGTCGCAATTCCGGGAGCATGCTGGGCAATCGCCACGGCAGTTCGGATGGTTGGGTCCTCAGGAGGCAGAATGTGTTTGATCACAATCAGCAAAATGAGCGCTACTGTTGCCGAAAGCAGATTGCTGGCTGGTCCGGCGAGCGTAACCAGAATGTCGTCGCGTTTGTAGTTCTTGAAATTTCGTGACGTCACCGGTGTCGGCTTCGCCCAACCAACCAGAAAACCTCCATACACCAACGAAATCAGCGGAAACAAAACCGAACCCACTGGATCAAGGTGTTTCATAGGATTGAGCGTAACCCGCCCAAGCATCATCGCCGTAGGATCGCCAAGACGCGCCGCCGCCCATGCATGAGCACACTCATGGATGCTGAATGCGAGAATCAGCACAACAAACTCAAAAAAGATAACGACGACGTTCAAACTCATGATGAATCAAGTCTACCGGAGCTGAACCTGCGCGAACGCACGATTTTCCTTGCCACAAAATCGGGCTGTGGTGTCTAACTAATTGATCGAGTTGATTAGGTTGATTGAATTTAACCGAGGGGAACATGCATGCATTTGAGGATCGGGCTCTGGACGCTGGTACTGGCCATATCGGGATCTATTCTTCCCGCGCAGACAACAACAGGACAAAGCGCATCCAAAAGCGATGCCGAGATACAAAAGGAAGACCTGCAGGCTGAAGAGCTGTACGGGCAGCAAAACTTCCTCGGGGCATTGCCATTGTTTGAAGATCTTCATAAGCAGCGTCCCGAGAGCAATGTCTTTCGGGAGCGGCTTGCGATGACGCTACTCGCACGGGCCGGCACCGAATCCCCTGCAGATGCTGCAGCGACGCGCGATCGAGCACATAAGCTTCTGCTGGACGCCAAGGCTGCAGGAGACAACAGCAACCTGCTGCAGATTTTGCTCGAAAAGCTATCGGCTGCAACACCGGCAGTAACGGACAAACCGAAATCGCCGGGTGCCGATGCTCTGTCGAGGGCCGAAAAGGCTTTTTCGAGCGGGGACTTGCCCGGCGCGCTCGTCTTTTACAAACAGGCGGCCGAAGCCGACCCCAATCTCTATGAAGCTCCACTCTTCGCCGGAGATGCAGCATACAAACTGAAGAACTATGACGAGGCCGGCGCCTGGTATGCGAAAGCAATCGAAATCAATCCCAATCGCGAGACGGCTTACCGCTATTGGGGCGATGTGTTGATGCACAAGGGAGATCAGAAGTCAGCGCAAAGCAAATTTATCGACGCCGTAATTGCTGAGCCCTACACCAAAGCATCGTGGATTGGCCTGAAGCAGTGGGCCGAAGCGACTCATGCAAAGTTAGCAAGCCCTCCGATTACCCTTCCCAGACAGGCCGTACCCAACGAAAAGGGAGGTGAAAACGTCACCATCGACCCATCGACATTGGGAGGTCCAACATCCGGAGCGTGGCTCATCTATGAGATGAATCCTGTGCTCTGGCGCAAGACTGAGTTCAAGAAACACTATCCAAACGAAGCAGTCTATCGGCATTCGCTGGCAGAAGAAGCCGAGAGTCTGCGTACAGCAATCGCGTTTGTGACTGAAAAGAAAATCGCCCAGGACCAGCTGGATCCAACATTGAAGTCACTTGTCGCACTCGAGAAGGACGGCATGCTGGAGTGCTGGATTCTGCTGAATCATGCCGACCAGGGCATCGCGCAGGACTACGTGGCATTCCGCGAAAAACATCGCGACCTTCTCCACGCATACATGGACCAATATGTAGTTCACTTCTGATTTCGTCCGACTAACTACTCTTACGGCGCTTCACATGGGCAGGAATCCCCACAGAAACAGTACCCGGCGGCACCGGCTTGGTCGCGAGCCCCATCGCGCCGAGCATCGCATTCTCTCCAACACTCGCTCCAGCCAGAACCGTCGCGTGATAGGTCACGCGAGCATGGGGCCCAAGCTCGGTGCGTCTGTTGGTGACGTCGGCCTGCTGGTTGATGTCATGTGTGTGAGAGTAGATGTTTGCATAGTCCGAAACACTCGTCCCCTCGTGGAGGATGATCTCTCCGCGGTCGTCGAGCATGACGTTCTTGTGAATTGTGCACCAATCCTCGATGGTGAGGTTATAGCCATAGGTGAACTCGACGTTGTGAAAGATCTTCACATGCTTGCCGAGGTGACGGAAGATATGCCGGCCAAGCATGCAGCGGAAACGAAAGCCCAGCCAGTGATTCAGGCCAACAGGTGATCGGTCGAACATCTGCCAGAACCAGATCAACGGCTTTCGTACTGAGTACTTCTCATCGTCGACGTCGCCGTAGTACTCGGGCTCAAGTGTGGCGTTGCGCGGGTCGAGGCTCTCGATCAGAGTATGCATGGCAAGTTCGGTATTGAGCGTCGCCTTGGCTGGTCCGCCATAGGGTCTGCCCAGATAGAGCTGGACTAGTTCGTCGCGAACAATCTGTGACCGGATGTCAGCAGTCTGGTGGCGTGTAAATTCCTCGTTCAGGCGGGCAAGCCAGCGACGGTAGATCGCTTCGGCTTCGTGGGTAGGCTTGAGTTCACGGTACTCATGGACGGGCATGGTATTCCTCTCAGGAGTAGAGACTATTCGATGGCGAAGACAGCGTAAACGGTCGCAGATTTTTCAATCCGCCGTGGATTG
Organism: uncultured Acidobacteriaceae bacterium; assembly: GCA_963815485.1. Lineage (GTDB taxonomy): Bacteria > Acidobacteriota > Terriglobia > Terriglobales > Acidobacteriaceae > Edaphobacter. The sequence continues at coordinate 765,664 of CAWFGQ010000002.1, forward strand.
ATCGCGAGAGGCGGCGGCGCAGGTGCAGCCATCGCTGCATTCATGGCCTTCATCACCGGACGTGGAGGCTCGGCCTGAGTCTCGTTGCTGGCAAAGATAAGATTCCCAAGTTTTACATCGAGACCGGAGGCCATCTGGCCTGCCACGACTCGAGCACGCTGAAGCGCCTTGGCAGCAGCCTCTGCCTGTGGAGCATTCTCGTCCTTGAGAGTCCAATCGATCTGTCCGGACTGGTTAGCTCCCGCCTTTACGGCAACATCGAGGATTCGGGCGGCATCTGCGGCGTTGACTCGAACACTCCAGCTCTGCGTGACCTGAAATTTACGCTGCACTTTCTCGGCAGGAGTCAATTTATCAACCTGATATTCCTGTACAGGGGCAATATTCTGGTTTTCGCTTTCAATGGAATCTGAGGGAACGCCAGCTCCTGTAATGGCCTTGATAATCGCGTTGGAAAGACCGGAACCCGCGGCGTAGGCAGCATCTTTGTCCGGCCCATACGCAATAAAGCCGACGTGAATAATAGCCGTGTCAGCCATTGCCGTAACGCTATCGGTTGCAGTGATCGCAATGGTCCGGTTGTCTTTATTAACCTGGATCGTCTGGGCAGCGCAGGAACCTGCGGTCGAAATTGCCAGAGCGAAGGCTGGAAGGGCTCCGGCGGCGAAGCGAAGGATCTTCATTGATTGTCTCCTTTCGAATCGAGCAGTTCGGCAAAGGTAGGCTTATGCCTGGGTTTGGCTGCCTGTTTCCGCTTGGGGTCGGGAAGGACACACTCGGGGCGTGGAGTGCCCACACGGTCGCGGGCGTTGGACTTGACAGCTTTCACCTTGGAAAAGACCTGTTTCTTCGTCTTGCTCATAGACATTCCTTCGACGGTTTCAGGGGCCCATGCGTGATTATGCATGACTCTTGCCTGCAGGGGGTGATGTGATGCAGGATTGCATGTGACGGTGACTCGGGGGAGACGCCGTCCGGATGAGGTGCAGGATGGAAGAACGCGACTTTTTTGATGAAAAAGCTGAGCAACGGACTCACTTAATGACATGTCCGCATTGCGGCCAGCAAGCCGAGTATCAGATCGACTGGATTGTACGGAGAAAGAAGGCTCAGCTTCCCCGGGGAGCCGATGACCGCGACCGAGCCCGCTTTGCCAAGGCACAGAGCTACATGGTCCGCCGAGACGACCCCATGGGATGCAAGAACATGAGGTGCAGGAAACGATTCGATATTGTGGGAATCCAGTCGGTCGCCTTCATCTAAAAATGTCGGCCTGGCGATAGTTCGATTACCAGCCGTACCGGCGTCTTCTTTTCCCAGCCGTGCCTGAGGCGCCCCGGCTGTGATTTAATACACAAAGCGACTGATGTTTCCCTGTAAAGGGAGCAGCGGTACTGGAAGCAACGAAACCTGGAACCAACAAACTGCGGAGACCGGAACGGCATGGCGAATACACTGATTCCTATTGAAGAACGAAATCTGACACCGCAAGAGGTGGAACTCCTTGATAGGCGTCGGCGTCGCGGGCAGCTGTTTCTTGTCCTATGCTTGCAGACCCTGATCATAGGGACGCTTGTTTTGTTGTGGGCCGGGCAGGACTGGACCCTCTCGCCGGGGTGGACAAAGCCGATGGTGTACTGGGACGCAGTTATGTTCACGCTTTCGCTGATATTCGGTGTTGTCGGTGTTAAACTCAGGCGCGGCAGCAACGAGTTCATCAGCTACTAAAACCAATCAGTTCACCATTGGGTAACTTCGCGCCAGAGAACAATAGCGCGGTCCAGTTGACCTATGTAATATAAAACGCAAAGCTTTCCCCAACGAACGCTTGGGACAAAACCCCTGCAGGTCTGATTCGCTTTTCGAGCCTACGCATCTCATTAATTGTTGAAATGAAGCAGATGGCGGCGATATGTCCTTTTTCTCTCCTATCCTCGATGACCCAGGTACAGATGTCGTGGAACCTGGAAAAGATCTTCGGCCAACGCCAGAGAGACTTCGGGACAAGTTTGGTCGCGCCATTACGGACCTCCGAGTCTCGGTGACCGACCGCTGCAACTACAAGTGCGTTTATTGCAGAACCGGCAACGAGGGAGCACAGTATACCGAGCTTCCGATCGCCGATTATCTGCGAGTGGTCCGGTTATTTGTCTCCCTCGGCGTGGAAAAGGTTCGGCTGACTGGCGGCGAACCACTCCTTCGGTCCGGTCTCACTGAGTTCGTCCGCGAGATCGCCGCAATTCGCACCGCCTATCTGCCCGACGGAACCTATGCAGGAGTGGGACTGCCAGGCCAACCGCTCGACATCGCACTGACTACGAATGGGCATCTCCTCGAGGATTTAGCGCTGCCCCTCAAAGAAGCAGGGCTCAACCGCGTCACGGTCAGCATGGATGCAGTGGATGCAGCGACGTTTTCTGCGATCACCCGTGTCCCCCGAAGCTTTGACAGGGTGCTGGCCGGTGTTCGCAAGGCCAAGGACGTTGGCCTCGGACCGGTCAAGGTGAACTGTGTCCTTCTGCGTGGATTCAACGACGGACAGATTGAGCAGTTTGCCGAGTTCTCACGAAATGAAGGCGTCATCGTCCGCTTTATTGAATGGATGCCGCTTGAAGAAGACCGCAGTTGGAAGCGCGAAAGTGTGATCTCGATGGATGAGATCGTTCAACGGCTGAACGACTATCGCCCATTGGTAGAACTGCCTCCCCACGCTGCAAGCGAGACCGCGAAGAGATTCACCTTTGACGACGGCATTGGAGAGATTGGAATCATCGCACCGGTCTCACGACCCTTCTGCGGACACTGCAGCCGCGTCCGGCTAACTTCAGACGGCAAGATTCGTACTTGCCTGTTCTCGCAAAGCGACCACGATCTTTATGGCGAAATGGCCCGCGGCGGAACCGATGCCCAGTTGACCGCGTATATCCGCAGAACGGTGATGCATAAAGAAGCACGGCATCATATTGGCGAACCTGGATTTCAGAAGCCGTCGCGCAACATGGTTCACATCGGAGGCTGACGCTGTTGTCTTTGTGGTTGCTGCAACGTTTCGAAACTTTTTACGAATTGAATTCGTCTGATAGATTTTCTCCTGATATCTGATGTGTCACTGGTGTGAGGGTCCCGATTGAAAGACAGACGGCAGTTTGAGGTGATCGAAAGCCGACAGATGGACCACCTTCGGGTGTTCCATGACGTCGCCCGCGCCTTGACTTCAAGTTTGGAATTGGAAGAGATTCTCGGCGCCATCATGGACAAGATGGCCCAGTTCTTTGGCCCGGAACGCTGGTCGATGCTCATGGTCGACGACAAGTCCAATGAACTCTACTATGCAATCGCGGTAGGCGAAAACGCCGAAAGCCTCAAGGACTTGCGAGTCCCTCTGGGCGAAGGCGTCGCCGGCTGGGTGGCTTCTACGGGCAATCCTCTTGTCGTACCGGACGTCGCACTCGATCCGCACTGGTCCGCGTTTGCCAACAAGCACCCGGATCTGAAGATTAAATCCATCGCCTGCGTGCCGGTCCGTTCCGGAAACAAGACTCTCGGCGTTATCCAGCTCCTCAATAGCAAACTGGATCTCCTGTCGGAGTATTCGATCTCCTTTCTGCGGATCCTCTGCGATTACGCAGCCATCGCAATCCAGAACGCCCGATCGATGACCCTGATTCAGGAACTGACGATTACGGACGACGTCACGGGGCTTTTCAATGCGCGCCATCTGTACACCATGCTCGACGAACTGGTCGCCAAGGGGCACGTATTTAGTTTGATGTTCGTCGATTTAGACCATTTCAAATCGGTAAACGATACTCACGGTCACCTGATCGGCAGCCGTCTGCTCGCAGAGATCGGCAGCCTTTTGCGTCGATCTCTCGGACCCAGCAACTCAGCCTTTCGCTATGGCGGCGATGAATTCGTTGCTCTGTTACCCGGCATGGGAAAATCGGCAGCCAGCGGTACGACCATGGCATTACGCGAGGATCTGCGGAGTGCACGCTTCCTCGAGGGCGCCGGACTTTCTCTTTCGGTGTCGGGCAGCTTCGGTCTCGCGACCTACCCTGAGGACGGCAACACTGTTGCGACGATCCTTCGTGCGGCCGATACCATGATGTATGAGGCCAAAGTAACGCGAGACAACGTGGCGATCGCTGGCAAAGGGTTGATCGGTCGTACCGCAGTAGCAGCATCCGGGAGCGGTTCGCGGCAGACGGTCTCCGGCTTACTTCATCATGATGGATTGACCCGCGTGGACGGTCGATGATTCAGGATTGCCTCATGCGTTCTTATAGCAGTTCTAACTGGGACCATGCCGCTCAAGCGTAACTCCGCGCCGTGGCTCCGGCTTGATGATGTCGCGATTCTCGGGTGAAACGGGATGCACACCGAAGTCCCACACACCAAGGTTGACCGCCTTATTTGAAATAACTTCCATCAAAGCGAACTCGCCAAAATCCAGAGGCTCCTTTGGAGTGATCTTGAGCCAGTGCCCGCCAGGCAGCAGCTCGGTCGTGGTCTCAACCACATCCTCCTGCCGCTGACCTGTACCCAGCAAAGGAATACGGAAGCTCGCGATAACCCTTATCCCAGTGCGTACATCAGCCCGGACGATCACGTAGCGGCTGTCAGGCGATCCGCCTGTGGGTTCATTCTGCATGCGGCTGGCCGCACCGTGCGTATCGACCGTAATCGGCTTTCCAGCCGTGTTCCCTACGCTCTCGTCGCCGATACGGAGATAGAGCACAGGGTCCTTTACGTGGAGTTGCACCGGCGCCGCCTCGCCCTTCAAGGTAACAATCGCATGTGCCGCCGAGAGCGGATTCACCGAAGCCTTCAGCAGGTTATGCGCGGTATCGCGATTGAGCTGGCTGTCGGGTTGGGAAAGAGGAACAAGCTCAGGCGTGCCGTGAAATGTATCGAGCACGAGCGTACTGTTCTCTTCCGGCAATCGCAGGTCCTTGGCAACCTCCGGCGTTAGCGCGGCGCGGTCCGCTTCTTCTTTCAGAAGCTCAGGATCAATCTCCGGAGGATGAGGATTGTTCGGGTCATCGGATTGTTGCGCGTGCCTTTTCTCCCACTGGTGGGTCGCATCAAGGTCGACCAGTGAGAGCGGAATCTCTTCCTCAACACCCCCACGCTCTGCACTCACATAATGCACAACGTTCCCCACTATCCGATAACTCATCACAATCTGGTAGCTGCCATCCTTCAGAAATAGCCGCGTGCGATGAGGGGCATTCGCATCCGGTTGCAGAGTTGTAGTATGTTGCGCAAGCAAGGATGGGGACGCGACACCCAGCAGAAGTGCGATCGAGAGGACTATCCGGTATTGGAATCGCTGAATCATCGTGGTCAACAGTTTAGACGCGCCATTTTGATCCCGGAAAGGTGCAACCTCATTTGACTCATTCGAGACAACTTCGTGACAACTCCCAGGAACCCAAAATGTAGCGTCATCTTGCACTTCGAAAGCTGAATCCGATCCGCACCATAGAATTTTTAGCGCGAATCCGTGGGGCTTTTATGAACCTGATCTCAAAAATTCTTAGGAATTCAGGGCTTTTGGGTCTTCTGGCACTGCTTTCTTGCGGCAGCGGTTCCAAACCGGAAGTTTCAAGTGACTTCACCCTCACCTCCACGCCGGCAACCCTGACTCTGATCCCCGGCGGACCAGCCCAGCAGATCAATGTGGTCGCCTCTCCCACAAATGGATTCGCTGGCACCGTTTCCGTCGCTATCTCTGGATTGTCGTCGGGAGTCAGCGCGCAACCAGCGACGCTTACGCTCACACCGGGGATATCGCAGAACATTACCCTGACGGCCGCGACCAACGCTGCTGCAGGTACAGCTATGTTGACGCTCACGGGAACTTCAGGGACACTGACTCACGCCTCGATGGTCACGCTCACCGTCGCACCACCACCTGACTTTACTCTCGCCATATCCCCTTCAACCGTTGCCCTCACCTCCGGAGCGATTGGCTTTCAGATAAACATCACCGCAACTGCGATCAATTCATTCGCAGGCACAATCGCAATCGCTATCACTGGACTCCCCGCAGGAGTGACAGCGAATCCATCAACCCTCACTCTCAATCCAGGAACTCCGCAAAACGTCACCTTCACCGCCGCAGCCAGCGCCCCCGCATCCACCGCAACAGTATCCTTCACCGGAACCTCAGGTACGCTGACTCATTCCGTTCCGCTCGCCTTGACAGTTTCTCCGTTACCAGATTTTACGTTCGCCTCGTCGCCTGCATCGCTCACCCTGGTCGCAGGCGCGGCAGGCTCCTCGATAAGTATCTCCGCAACAGCAGTCAATTCGTTCAACGGCACTGTCACAGTTGCGATCGCCGACCTTCCCCTTGGCGTCACCTCGAATCCCGCGGCGCCGACCCTAGCACCGGGAACCCCGCAGAACGTAATGCTAACCGCTGCACTCACTGCCACTTCAGCATCGACGAACGTCACTCTCAAAGCGACGTCCGGCACACTCTCTCACACATCGCAACTCGCTCTCACAGTGCAGGGTGTCTCAATGACAAACGCACCAGACGTCACCACCTTTCATTACAACGTCGCGAGAGACGGGCTGAACCCGAAAGAAACGATCCTCACCCAGGCCAACGTAAATTCCACACAGTTCGGCAAGATTGGTTTCTACGGCGTCGACAGCAAAGTCGATGCCCAGCCGCTCTTCCTCGCCAACGTGGTGATCGGAAATCAATTCCATAACGTCCTCTATGTAGCGACAGAACATGACAGCGTCTACGCCTTTGACGCCGACACAGGATTCCAGCTCTGGAAGACTTCGATCCTCGGCGCCGGCGACACAACCAGCGATGATCACCGATGCAGTCAGATAACTCCAGAGATAGGAATTACCTCCACCCCGGTCATCGATCGCCTGCATGGTCCTAACGGCACTCTCTTCACAATCGGCATGAGCAAGGATTCAACTGGCAGCTATCATCAGCGACTCCATGCACTCGACCTCACGACAGGCGCAGAGATCAGCGGCAGCCCAACCGAGATCACCGCGACCTATCCCGGAACTGGCGACAACTCCGTCAATGGCAACGTAGTCTTTGATCCATCACAATATGCAGAGCGTCAGGCCCTTCTGCTCGTGAATGGAACAATTTACACCGGCTGGACCTCGCACTGCGACATCGGTCTCTACACAGGCTGGATCATGGGATTCAGCGAGTCGACGTTGCAACAGACTCAAGTGCTGAACGTAACTCCCAATGGACACGAAGGTTCTATCTGGATGAGTGGTGGTGGAATGGCCGCAGACAGCAACGGGCTTATCTACGTTCTCGACGCCAACGGCACCTTCGACACCGCTCTAGACAGCAATGGTTTCCCTAGCAGGGGCGACTTTGGCAATGCCATGCTCAAACTCTCAGCCGCGAGTGGGAAGCTCGTAGTCGCCGACTACTTCGACATGTTCAATACGGTCTCTGAATCGAACGCAGACGTCGATCTCGGATCGGGAGGCCCGCTGCTCCTTCCTGATCAATTCGATTCGAATGGAATCGTCCATCATCTAATCGTAGGCGCCGGCAAAGACAGAAACATCTATCTCGCAGACCGTGACAATCTCGGCAAATTCAATCCTGCCACGAATCCGGAAGACAGCAACATCTATCAACAACTTAACGGCGCGATGGCGGGCCTTGTCTACTCGTCTCCTGCCTACTTCAATGGCGTTCTCTACTACTCGGCGGATGGAGATTTCCTTAAGGCCTTCCCTTTGATCAATGCGCAACTCGCCACCAGTCCATCAAGCAAGTCCCCAACAACCTTCCAGCATCCAGGCCCGACGCCAACCGTCTCGGCCAACGGAACGCAGAACGGAATCGTCTGGGCATTGGATTCAAATCTCGGCAGCCCGGGCATCCTTCATGCCTATGATCCCGCTAATCTCGCGCACGAGTTCTACAACAGCACGCAGGTTTCGAACGGACGTGACAGCTTAGGAAATGGAAATAAATTCATTACTCCATTGGTGGTGAACGGCAAAGTCTACGTCGGAACCCAGAATGGAGTGGCCGTGTTCGGTCTTCTGTCCCAATAGTCCGAGGCCACAAACTCACGACGCCGAATACGCTTAAACAAATCGACTCCGACCATTTCAGTCGAAGCCAGTTTGTCATGGGCGTGATTTATTTTGCTGCGAGCGTGACACATTCCTCAAGGATATCGAGCGCGATATCGGCTTCGTGCTGATTGACAATCAACGGAGGACAGAGCCGCACGCTGGTCTCGCCGCAACCCAGGATAAGCAATCCGCGCTCAAACGCAAGATCAACAATCTTGTCGCGCATCGAACCGGCTGGTGCACGCGATTCTTTGTCTTTGACGATCTCGACGCCGATCATCAACCCGCGGCCTCGAACTTCTCCGATATGAGGATGCTTCGTAACCCATGGACGGAGCCGCTCTAACATCGATTCTCCGACTACACCGGCATTCTTGATACCTTCGCGCTCCAGAATATCCATCGTTGCAATCGCTGCGGCGATGCACACCGGATTGCCCCCGAACGTGCTGGCGTGCGACCCGGGAACCCAGTCCATAATGCCCGCCTTGGTCATGCAGATGCCCAACGGCATTCCACTCGCAATACCTTTGGCGATACAAACCATGTCGGGCTGCACCGCGGAGTGCTCAATAGCCCACCACTTTCCCGTCCTGCCCGCCCCCGACTGAACCTCGTCGGCAATCAGCAAGATGCCATGACGATCGCAGATGCGCCTTATCTCCTGAAGAAAGTTCGCCGGCGCAACTACGTAGCCGCCCTCGCCCTGAATCGGCTCAAGAATGATGGCAGCAACTTCCTCGGGTGGAAGAATCGTCTTGAAAAGTTTCTCCTCGATGTAGCGCGCACAACCCAGCGCAAAGGCCTCTTCCTCCTGCGGCCCTCCACTGCAGCCGCGATAGGTATACGGATAGCGCACATGAGTCACCCCGGGAACGAACGGAGCAAACCGCCGCTTCTGCTGAGGCTTGGAACCGGTCAGCGACAGAGCCCCCATCGTCCGCCCATGAAACGCCCCGAAGAAACTGATGATGTTCTGGCGTCCGGTGTGGTAGCGAGCCAGTTTCAAGGCGCACTCAACGGCCTCCGCACCCGAATTACCGTAATAAAATCTGTGCGGACCGGGCATGGGCGCTACCGCGGACAACCGCTCGGCAAGCTTGGTCATGTGCTCGTAGTAAAAATCAGTGCCGGACATATGAATCAGCTCAGCGGCCTGGTCCTGGATCGCCTTCACCACCTCAGGATGGCAGTGTCCCGTCGAAGTCACAGCGATGCCAGCGGCAAAGTCGAGAAACTCATTGCCATCGACATCAGTCACACGAATGCCGCGGCCTGACTTTGCCACCATCGGGTAGCTGCGGGTGTAGCTCGGCGAGATGAGACGCTCATCATCAGCAACGATCTTTCGGGCGTTTGGGCCGGGAAGCGCAGTCTTCAATTTGGGCCCGTATTGCGTGTAGTTCGCCGAATGGGTTGCGCTCTGGGTCATGGTGCTCATTGGGTCTCTCCTTGTAGCAGAAGTGCAGGGATGGGTCGTTACTCAATGCCAAACCCCGATGCGGAAAGGCGGCCTCGCATGTGCGAGAGGGAACGGTTTGCGCTGGAGTGAGGGCTTCGCCGGCCGGAGTACTGCAGTTAGTCGCCGGCGAAGAGACTAGGTCGCGTCAGGCTCGGAAGCACCCGCAAATGCCGGCGCGGCATCTGCAGTCGCTTCGAGCGGCATTGCGGATCTGCGACCCTATGCATGTCGGATATGCCTGAGACGAGGAATATCATGTGCCTTTTGCCTTTGCCCGTGAGTATATCGCACTCGAACAACGACGATCATTCGTCCTGAACAATCGTTCCCTGATGGAACAAAATCTTCCATCCCACTTCCGTTCGCTGCCACAGCGTGGAGCGGCGAGTCATGCGTATCTTATTCTGAATCAGCGTGTAGGTAAGCAGAAACACATCAGAGGCGAGCTCTCTGAAGAGAAAATCTCTCGCCTCCCAAACATCCTCGATCGGATTCTGTCTCCGCCGTTCGAGTTCTTCCAGAATGAACTCTCTGGAGTAACAGCGCCCAGAAGCGCCAATCTCCCAGAATCCATCGGACATCATGCTCTCGAAGTCGGGAACTCAGGGCGATGAAAGATCGGCTCCCGGGCTTTGAGTTCTTCGAGGACGTCAGGCATCACCCATTCCTCACCGCGGCCGATCCGCAAACTCTAGCGAATCACACTCCCGGGCACCATTGGCTGCGGAGGATCATTATCAAACTGCATCGTGAACGCAAACATCAGCGTGTATAGATCACTGTGCAGTGTCGTGAAGTCAAAACACAACACATGCCGAGTCGGCTCGACCACATCCGTCTTCTTCTTTGGCTTCACCGGAATGTTCCCCAGTACGCAAGCCTTCGCGGCATAAGTGGTTCGTGGAAGCTTATTCTCAGGAGTCGCCGGCATAGGCACCGAAGCCAGAACGATTGAGGCAGGATGACCGCCAATCGTATAGTTCGTCGGCTCCTGCGTGATCTTCGGTTCACCGTACTGCTTAAGCTGCCGCAGAATCTGCTCACGAATAAATGGCCCCAGCAGGGTCGCGCCGTGCAGAACGTTCGGGCACGTGTTATCGATCGTCGAAAGAACAAAAGAAGCGTTATCGACAGCGATCGCCGAGTTCCCGAAGAGAGTCGTGTGCGCACACTTTGGCGTGGGGTCAGCGTTAGGTTTCGGAGCCAGGCTCGCAGCGTCCGGAACAAAACGGCCGGGATAAAAATAGGTGATATTCAACGCCGAATCCTGAAACCTCTTAGGAACATTGAGATTCGGTTGATCGGAGGTTTGAGCTAAAGCCGCTGCACAGACAAAAAGAAGCAAACAAGCCGGAAAACGAAGCACCATTCCATTATGTTAGCACCGTAAACGCGCCTCGGGAGCGGTCGAAAAGCGAGATACCATGGACAAATGCCGTCAAGTTCCTCCCCGAATCGGAAGTGGATTTTTGTCTCATTTTGCTGCGTCTATTTCTTTTGGGGAGGCACCTTTCTAGCGATGCGATTCGGCGTCGAGGCATTGCCCCCATTCATGCTCGCCAGTGCACGCTATCTGATCGCAGCCCCACTCGTGTTTGTCCTGTGCGCGATCTTCCGCCTCAGGATGTGGCCAAGCCGAAAAGAATTGGTCACACTCGCGATCATCGGCATCCTGATGCTCGGCATAGGCAACACTTCGGTGATCTGGGCCGAACAATACATTCCAAGCGGACTGGCTGCGCTTCTGGTCGCGTCCATCCCTCTCTACGCCGCACTCATCGAGGTCATCCTGCCACACAAGGAAGGCCTGGCAGTTCAAGGATGGCTCGGCATCTTCGTCGGATTCGCCGGAATCTTCTTTCTTCTCTGGCCTGGAATTCGCGACGGCCTGCACGGAGACTCGAAGCAAATCTTCACCGCGGCAGTAACCCTCGCAGGTTCGCTCTGCTGGACCTGCGCCTCCGTCATCTCCAGACGTTCCACCGTTCGCATCAGCGGACTCGCCGCGGCCGGATGGCAGATGCTCTTCGCCGGCCTCTTCGATGCCTTACTCATGCTCGCGACCGGTGGTTATCACGGCGCCAACTGGGGACTCAAGGCATGGGGTTCGATTGCATATCTCGTCGTCTGCGGATCGCTCATCACATACACCGCTTACATTTACCTCCTCGACAACGTGGCCGTCTCGAAGGTCGCAACCTACGCGTTCGTCAATCCACTTATTGCCGTGGTTCTCGGAGCGCTTGTCGTCCACGAACGGCTATCGTCGATCGAGTACCTCGGAATGGGAGGAATTCTGCTGGCGGTCTTTCTGGTCACAAGTTCAAAGATGAAAAGCGGTAAGCCGTCTGTGGCAGATGAGGATGTTGTCATCGGACAGCGGGCTTGAACCTGCCACTGATCTGGTGCACCGGGGAGATTACAGGGGCGCCTGTAGAGCTGATCAGGGGCACCCGGTCTTCAAAAACTCGAACGCCGGAGAAAAATAAAGGGAACAAACCAACTTTCCTTCGCGTAGATGACTGCGAGAGGGTACGCCCATGAAAACCATCGCTGTAAATCTGGCACTTTCAGCACTCGTTCTTTCCGCAGCGGCTGCAACAGCTCAGAGCGACACCACATGGGACAAGAGCTACACAGTCGCTGGCCTACCGTCGCTCTTCCTCAGTACCGGTGACAGTCATCTGAACATCCATCCCTGTACCAGTTGCCAGTCCGTCCACATTCACGTCACCGCAGACAACACCAGCCTCTCGCGCTACACCCTCGAGGAAGACCAGAGCGGCAATGCAATCCACTTCTCTCTCAAGGAAAAGCCTCACATGGGCATCCATATCAACGTGCATTCCTCATCCGTTCACGTCGATGTTGAAACACCGGCAGATCTCACGCTGGATGCCAGATCCGCAGACGGAAACCTGACGGCGGCCAATCTCCACGGCGACCTCACGATCCACACCAGCGACGGCAATCAGGAGCTGACGGGCCTGTCAGGGAACCTGAAACTCCACTCCAGCGATGGCAATCTTCGCGTTCGAAACGGCGGCGGAACCCTCGACGCTCGCAGCTCTGATGGAAGTCAGGAGATCGCAGGATCCTTCACGTCTCTGCAGTTGCACAGCAGCGACGGTTCGATCACGGTTGAGCTGGCCGATGGTTCGCACCTCAGTTCCGACTCTCGCATTGAGAGCAGCGACGGAAGCGTAACACTGCGGCTGCCAAAGAGTTTTCCGGCCGAACTCGCGGTGAGCACAAGCGACGGAAGCATTCAGAGCACGCTTCCGCTGACTGTCGACGGATATAACTCGAAAGATCACTCCGGACACAATATTCGCGGCAAAATCAATGGCGGCGGATCGTTGCTCACGATTCATACCAGTGACGGCAGTGTCCATCTCACGACGCTGTAGGCCGCAAGCCAAATTTCGCGAAAAGCAGAATTTTGCAGGCTAGGGCGTTGCATTGCCTATGGTCAGCGGATACAATGGCGCAGCCTCATCGCGCCCAAACCGAACCGTTGTCTTGGTAATTCGATCGAGCGTTTCAACCCTGTTTGAAGTGAAGTACCAGACCAGGAGATGGCTGTTCCAATTCGTAGACAGACCCATCGTGTAGAGCTGCGACGGAGCTGCACCAGTAGCCGGCGACTGCGGCTGACCCTGCGCAGCAGCCATATGCACCTTCTGCGATCCAATCGTGTAGGTAGAAGGCTTTGCAATCGCATGCATCCCCGGCACCTTCGAAACGATTTCCGCCATGTTGTCGAGCAGAGTGGTGCTGGTTCCCGCGTGTTCGGCGTTCAGACAATTGATATCCAACTCCGCAAGCAAAAGATTCGCACTAATGGCAGGAGCGACCTTAACTTGCGTTCCGCCATCAGACGAAGGTTGTGTCGTCTCCGTCTGTGACGGACCAGCCTGTGGAAGATGCAGGAAAAGCAGCGGACGCAGGCAGCGGGCGGCCGCAGCAGCCTTCGCATCCGTCGATCCGGCAACACCGGCAAGAGAGATCTGTCCATCACTCAAAGCTTGTTCCGTATCGCCCTTCACCAGATCGGATGGATAAAAAAGCCGCAGCTTCAATCCTTCGTTCTCCCACTCCGTTGTGTCCGGCGCAGGAGTTTGCGCTCTCACAGAGAAGGAAAGCATCGCAGCGAAGAGCAACGCAGCTACCTTACGAGTTTTGAAATCAAGAGTCACTTACTTGCGCTTCCAGCGCACGCCATCCTTCGAATCTTCTATTACGATGCCTTTTGCAAGCAGATCGTTGCGAATCGCATCCGCACGCGCAAAATTCCGCATCTTTTTCGCCTGGGTACGTTCCGCCACCAGTGCGTCAATGTCGCTATCCGAGAGCGCCAGTGTCGCGACAAGCTCTTGAGAAGCCTCGCCAATCCGCCCTTCGGTCTCGGCCCACCCAAGCGCCGCGCGAGTAATCTCAACATCTCTATCTTCGAGCACCGCAAACACGCCATCGAACAGCGCAAGCACCTTCAAAATCTGCGCAGCGTTGTCTGCCCGTAAAGTACCGGCATCTGCAGCAGTATTGGCAGCCCGCACAAGATCGAAGATCGCAGCCCGAGCCTCAGCGGTATTCAAGTCGCTGGCCAACGCTGCCGTGTAATCGTGCTCAGCCTTCGCAGTTGCAGCCGCAATCTCCGGATCAAGCCCATTCGGAAAACCACCTTTCAGCATCCGCTGATGAAAAGTACGCAGCCGATCCACCGCGTTCGTCGACTCAGTGAGACTGTCGAACGTGAAATTCATCTGGTTCCGGTACGGCACCGAAATCAGCAGAAACCGAATCGCCGATGCCCGGTAACCCTTCAGTAAAAGATCGCGAAGCGTATAAAAATTCCCTTCGGACTTCGACATCTTCCTGCCTTCCACAAGCAGAAAGCGCACATGCATCCAGTGCCGCACAAAGGGCTTACCCGTAGCAGACTCCGACTGTGCGATCTCGTTCTCGTGATGCGGAAACATCAAGTCTTCCCCACCCGCATGAACATCGATGTCGTCGCCGAGAAGCTTCATCGCCATGGCCGAGCACTCAATATGCCACCCAGGCCGCCCGGCGCCAAGCCGCGTCTCCCAGAACTGCTCCCCAGGCTTCGCCGCCTTCCACAAAGCGAAATCCCGCGCCGCATCCTTCTCATACTCATCGACATCAACTCGCGCGCCATCCTCAATACCCTCGAAGTCCTTCCGCGAGAGCTTGCCATACTCCGGGAAACGCGCGATGCGGAAGTACCAGCTGCCGTCCTCTGCGCGGTAGGCGATGTCCTTCGCAGCAAGCTCCTCAATTAGCGTGACCATCTCCGGAATGCAGCCGGTGGCACGGGAGATATGCTCTGGGTGCTCGACGTTGAGCGCGTCAAGATCCTCAAAAAACGCGCGCTCGTACTTCGCCGTGTACTGCGCAATCGGTACACCGGCCGCAGCAGCGTTGCGGATAATCTTGTCGTCCACATCGGTAATGTTCATCACATGGTCGACGGCCATTCCCTGTTGGCGAACAAACCGCCGCAGCACATCGACATGCAGAAATGTTCGGAAGTTTCCGATGTGGCCGTAGTCGTAGACCGTCGGGCCGCAGCAATACATACGCAGCGCCGGTCCGCCGACGGGGGAGAGAGGTTCGATCTTTCCGCCTAAGGTATTGAAGAGTTCGATAGTTGCCACGTGCTCTGTTCCCTGTCGCAGCCGGCGCGTGGCGCGGTGCAGACTGCTCTCGCTTGAGATTCCCCGTTGATTTTATCCGATTTACAGGAGTTATTTATCAGCCTCTGCCGACCCAAGACGAAGCTGGGGGCTCGCACCCAGATTCTCCGAAGCAAAATCCTCCCCGACAAACTTAGGCCACGCCGCGGCCGCAATCATCGCAGCATTGTCCGTTGAAAGCGCAAGCGAAGGAAAGGCGATAGACAAGCCCCGCCCATCCGCCTCTGCCTGAAAGCGGCGCCGCAACTCGCTGTTAGCTGCAACTCCGCCGGAAACCACAACACTGTGGGCACCCAGAGCCTCGGCTGCGGCAAAAGTCTGCTTCAGGAGATTTCCCACAACCGCATACTGAAACGACGCAATCAGATCCAGCGTCTGTTGATCGCAAAGCTCAACGGCCCGACTCGTCCCGGCTGTAATGCTCAAATCAGCAGCCAGGGCTGCCCGGCGCGCCTCGATACTCGCTCGCATACCGTGAGCCTCGACATAGCGCAAAACCGCCGTCTTGATTCCACTGAAAGAAAAGTCAAAGTGCGGGCCTTCGCTCCTAGCATGCGCTTTCTTGTTTGTGACCCCTTCGCGAGGAGCACGCGTATGGATAGGACCGAAACTAAACGGCACAGCGCGCGGGTTTCCATGAGACGCCAGCGCGTCGATCCACGGCCCACCTGGATATCCGAGGCCAAGCAGCTTGGCCACCTTGTCGTAAGCCTCGCCCGCAGCATCGTCAACCGTGCGGCCCACATTGCGATAGCTCCACAACTGATTCCCAGATTCATTCCCCGATTCATTTCCAGATCCGCTCCCATACTGTCTCGCGAGATAGAGATGCGTATGTCCGCCCGAAACAACCAGCGCGAGCAGCGGCAACTCCATCGCCGTCTCCGCACGATCTCGCGTCTCCATCAACACCGCATGAATGTGACCTTCCAGATGATTCACCGAGATCAAAGGCTTCCCCAGCCCAAAGCTGAGCGCCTTCGCATACGTAATCCCCACCAGCAACGCACCAGCCAGCCCCGGCCCTTCCGTAACAGCCACGGCATCCAGATCGGCAAAATGCACATTAGCCCGTGACAACGCCTCCCGCACAACCGGAACAATATTGCGAAGATGCTCACGCGAAGCCAATTCCGGTACAACGCCGCCATAATTGGCATGCAGCGACATCTGCGACGCAACCACGTTCGAAAGCGCTTCGCTGCCGCCACGCACAACTGCAGCCGCCGTCTCATCGCACGAGCTTTCGATGCCAAGAATCAGGCCGGTTCCACGGTCTTTGCGCATCTCTCTATCATAGAAGGAACAGCACCATGAATCACTTCACCGACAACCCGAAGTACAAATCCGCTCGAGAGATCGTAGTCGCACTGCGCACGGGTGGGCATCAGGCATTCTTCGCCGGCGGATGTGTGCGCGACACGCTCCTTGGAATCGAGCCAAAAGACTTCGACGTAGCGACCAGCGCAACGCCCGACGTGGTAATGGCAATGTTCCTGAAGACCTACTCCGTCGGAGCGCACTTCGGTGTCATCCTTGTCTGCACTCCCGCCGAAGACGGCGACCTCGCCACCGAAGTCGCAACCTTCCGCCACGATGGCGCCTACAGCGATGGTCGCAGGCCCGACGCGGTGCGATTTTCTACCGACCCGCGCGAAGATGTTCTCCGCCGCGACTTCACTATCAATGGAATGTTGCTCGATCCGATCCTCTTTGAGGAGACTGGCAACGCCGCCGCCGCAACACTAGACTTTGTCGGCGGCCGCGAAGACCTGCAGGCGGGCATCATTCGAGCGATCGGCGACCCCGCTCTCCGCTTTGCCGAAGACAAACTCCGCATGCTGCGTGGCGTCAGGTTTGCAGCCCGGCTCGACTACCAGATCGAACCACACACGATCAAAGCCATCCGCGACGCGGCAGCCAGCATCGTTCAGGTCAGTCTCGAGCGCATCCGCGATGAACTCACCATTATGCTCACCGAAGGACGAGCACGCAAAGCCTTCGAACTGCTCGACACAACTGGCCTGCTTGAACATGTCCTCCCTGAAGCCGTGAAAATGCACGGCGTCGAACAACCACCGCAATTTCATCCCGAAGGAGATGTCTGGATCCACACCATGCTTCTGCTCGAAAAACTTCCCGCAGGAGCCTCCCCAACACTCGCATGGGGAGCACTACTCCACGATATCGGCAAACCAGCCACCTTCCGCCCGCCCGATCCCAACAAGCCCGGCGACCGCATCCGTTTTGACGGTCACGTCGAAATCGGCGTACGCATCGCCCAGTCCATCCTCCCGCGCCTCCGTTTCTCCAACGAAGACACCGAACAAATTCTCGCCCTGGTGAAAAATCACATGCGCTTCGCCGACATCCTGCACATGCGCGAGTCGACGCTGAAGCGATTTCTCCGTCTCCCAAAGTTCGAAGAACACCTCGCGCTCCACTGGATGGACGCAAGCTCAGCCCATGGCGATCTCCGGCTCTACGAATTCGCGAAAGAACGATTCGAAGCCACACCCATCGAAACGATGAGACCCAAACTCCTCGTAACTGGCAGGAATCTGATCGACGCAGGATATCGGCCAGGACCGGAATTCAAGGAGATGCTGGAGATCGCGGAGGATGCCCAACTCGAAGGCAGCGTGACGACCACAGAAGACGCTCTGACCCTCGTCAGAGAGCGATTCGGCGCACCTCCCGTATCGACGCAAATCTAAGACTGCTCGCGGCGTCTTTGCCACCACGCTATCCGTCGAACGTCTAGAATCTCCTTGCCCATGCAAATCTCATCTCCAGCACGATCTCTTTTGTTCGGTCTTCTCATCACAACGTCGCTCTCTTCCGCGGTCATCGGCACAAGCAAGCCCGCCGAATCCATCACACCCGAGCGAATCGCAACTCTGCCGCAAAAAGATCGCGTCGCATGGATGGCCTATTTCGATCGCTCCCAGAAGCAGCGACAGACAGACCGCGACACACTCGCGGCTGAGCGCACTCCCGGAACACCAGAGCCTCCGCTTCCAAAAGAAGGCTTCAGCGCTCGCACCATGCCGCTGAAGCGCGAAGCTGCATGGTATGGAACCCCTGAAGCACGGCAAATCGCAGACACAATCGTCAGCTTCCAGACACCCGCGGGAGGATGGAGCAAAAATCTCGACATGAGTGCCGGTCCCCGTCTCCATGGACAGAGCTACGCGGCGGATAATCTCAATCGCCACCCTAGCGAAAACGACTTCGACACACCCAAAGACCCGCGCTGGAACTACGTCGGCACTCTCGACAACGACGCCACCAACACGGAGCTGCACTTCCTCGCCCTCGTCTCAGCAGCCACTCCCGGCCACGAAGGCGAGTTTTACCGCGCCAGCTTCCTACGGGGAATCCAATACCTTCTCGCCGCGCAATTTCCCAACGGTGGCTGGCCGCAGGTCTGGCCACTCGAGGGTGGGTATCATGACGCCATCACCTTCAACGACAACGCCGTAACAGAATCCGCCGAGACCCTGACTGCAGTTGCAGACGGCGGCGCCCACTATGCATTTATTCCGGAACCGATGCGCAAACAAGCAAAAGCTGCAGCCGACCACGCCCTCAAATGCATTCTCGCCATCCAGATTCGAGTTAACGGCAAGCCCTCCGTCTGGGCCCAACAACACGACGCCTTGACACTCGAACCAGTCGCCGGAAGAAACTACGAACCCGCAGCCTTATCGTCAGGAGAGAGCGCCGACATCCTGGTGTATCTGATGAAGCTACCGAACCCGTCACCAGCCGTAGTCGCATCGATCAACGCTGCTGCAACCTGGCTGAAGAACGCCGCAATCTACGATCAGGAGTGGATCGGCGGTCGCGGCGATCCCAGGGGACGTCACCTCGAAGCCAAACCCGGGGCCACGCCGATCTGGGCACGCTACTACAGCATCACTACCGGAAGGCCCATCTTCGGTGACCGCGACAAGACCATTCACGACGACGTCAGCGAGCTCTCCCTCGAGCGGCGCAACGGCTACGCCTGGTACAGCTCAGGTCCCCAACAAGCCATCGACGCTTATGAGACCTGGAGCAAGAGCCACGCTGCCGCAGTCCACTAACCGCGCATCCAAACACTCCTATGGCGGAAATTACAACCGATGTCGGCGCAGGAATGGCCGGCCTCACTGCCGCTCGCACTCTCGCCGAAGCTCTATTTCCCGAAGCAAGCGGCCATCCTGAACACTCTCTTGTCAACGCCTTGTAATTACGCGTTAGGTGTAATGTGGATGGGGAAAGTGTCTCGGTGACACTTTCTTCGACCGACTAGCATCTGAGAGTTACATATGGCCATCACGAAATCGCTGTTGAACACTCCCGCCGACCACACTCCGAATACACAGCTTACGATCGACGGCCTCGAGGTTCCCGGTCACTCTGGCGAATTCCTCATCGAACTTCTGAACCGCAGAACCGCGGTTCATGCACAAAAACCAATCCCGCAGGTCTGTTACGTGTCCCAGATGGGGCCAATCGAGAGCTGCGATACCTGCATCGTCAAGGTCAACGGTGAACTCGCGCGGGCCTGTTCAACCAAAGTCGCGGCAGGCATGAAGGTCGAGACAGCCGGTGAGGCCGTCGACATCGCCCAGCGCGAAGCCTTCGACCGCATCCTGCAGAACCACATGCTGTACTGCACCGTCTGCGACAACAATAACGGCAACTGCACCATCCACAACACGACCAAAGAACTCGAGGTAAAGCACCAGTCCCGGCCCTACACGCCAAAGCCCTACGAAAAGGACATGTCGAACCCCTTCTACCGCTACGACCCCGACCAGTGCATCCTCTGCGGCCGCTGCGTTGAGTCGTGCCAGAACGTGCAGGTCAATGAAACCCTCTCGATCGACTGGGAAAGCCCCCACCCCCGCGTCCTCTGGGACGGCGGCACAAAGATCGACGGCTCAAGCTGTGTCTCCTGCGGCCACTGCGTTACGGTCTGTCCCTGCAACGCATTGATGGAAAAGTCCATGCTAGGCGAAGCCGGCTATCTCACCGACGCGCCCACGGACACACTGAACAAAATGATCGAAGTCGTCAAAGGCATCGAACCACCAATCGGCTACGGCCCCATCCTCGCCCTCTCTGAGATGGACGCTGAGATGCGCACCAAGCGCACCAAAATCACCAAAACCGTCTGCACCTACTGCGCTGTCGGCTGCACCTACGAAATCTGGACCAAGGGCCGCCACATCCTCAAGATCGAACCCACGCACGGTCCTGCCAACGGCATCTCCACCTGTGTCAAGGGCAAGTTCGCCTGGGGTCATATCAACTCGGACGACCGCCTCGTCAAACCGCTCCTCCGCGACGGCGATGGCTTCCGCGAAATCGAATGGAACGAAGCGCTCGACATCGTCGAACACACCTTCAAAAAAATCAGAGCCGAGCACGGCCCCGACGCCCTCGCCTTCATCGCCTCGTCCAAGTGCACCAACGAGGAAAGCTTCCTCATGCAGAAACTCTCCCGCGCCGTCATCGGCACCAACAACGTCGACAACTGCGCCCGCTACTGCCAAAACCCTGCCACCATGGGCCTGCAGCGCACCGTCGGCTACGGCGGAGATTCCGGATCCATCGCCGACATCGAGAAGGCAGGCCTCGTCATCATCGTCGGAGCCAATCCCGCCGAAAACCATCCTGTCCTCGCCACCCGCGTCAAGCGCTCGCACAAACATCGCGGCCAGCGTCTCATCGTTGCCGATCTGCGCAAACATGAGATGGCCGAGCGCGCCGACATCTTTTTCCGCCCCAGGCCCTCCACCGATGCCGTCTGGATGTGCGCTATCGCCAGATACATCATCGACAGCGGCCTCGCCAGGATGGACTTCGTCAACAAATGGGTCAACAACTTCGACGCCTACAGGAATTCCCTGGAGCCCTTCACCATGGAGTACGCCGAAAAGATCACCGGCGTCCCCGCAGCCACGCTCGTCACCGTAGCCCACGAAATCGCCGCAGCCGACGGTGTCTGCATCCTCTTCGCCATGGGCGTCACCCAGCACTGCGGAGGCTCCGACACCGCAACCTCGCTCTCGAATCTTCTCCTCGTCACCGGCAACTACATGCGCCCCGGCGCCGGAGCCTACCCACTCCGCGGACACAACAACGTTCAGGGCGCCAGCGACTTCGGCTCCATGCCCAACGTCTTCTCCGGCTATCAGAAAGTCGACGACGCGGACATCCGCGCCAGGTTCGAGGCTGCCTGGGGCGTAACCCTGCCCACCACAACCGGCAAAGACAACCATCAGATGATCGACGCCATCCTCGAAGGCACGATCAAATCCCTCTACATCAAGGGCGAAGACACCATCACCTCCGACTCCAATGCCAACTACGTCGGCAGCGCTTTGGAAAAGGTCGACTTCCTCATCGTTCAGGACATCAACTTCTCCGAGACCGCAGCCTTCGCCGACCTGGTCCTCCCTGCCTGCTCCTCACTCGAAAAGGAGGGCACCTTCACCAGCACCGAGCGCCGCATCCAGCGCCTCTACAGAGCGATGGAGCCCATCGGCGAATCCAAGGCCGACTGGGAGATCATCCAGCTCATCGCCAACCGCATGGGCGCCAACTGGAACTACAAACACCCCTCCGAAGTCATGGACGAGGTAGCCAAACTCACGCCGCTCTTCGCCGGAGTCAACTACGAGCGTCTCGAAGGCTTCAAGAGTCTGCAGTGGCCAGTACACGCCGACGGCACTGACTCCCCCTTGCTCTTCACCGAGAAGTTTCCCTTCCCGGATGGCAAGGCGAAATTCTACCCAGTCGACTACATTCCACCCTGCGAAGAGTCCGACGAAATCTATGACCTGCATCTCAACAACGGCCGGCTCCTCGAGCACTTCGAACAGGGCAGCATGACCTATCGCACAGCGGGCATCAAGGCGATCACGCCCACCAACTGGGTCGAAGTCTCACCCGAACTCGCCGCCGAAAGAGGCATCACGACAGGCCGTTACGTCCAGGTAAAATCCGCGCACGGCAAAGTTCGCCTGCAGGTTCTGGTCTCAGATCGTGTGCAGGGCAAACAGCTCTATATGCCGCTCAATTCCATAGAAGAGCCGGTCAATCGCCTCACCAGCAGCTTCACCGACCGCAACACCCACACACCTGCCTTCAAAGAGACTGCCGTCAGCATGACCGTGCTGCAGGAACAGGGCGAATCTCCTCTTCCGCGCAGAAACTTCCGTTACGGCACACGAACCCCTCTGCCGGGTCTCGAAATTGAACGCAAATGGGCACGCTCGGACTACCACATGCCCGGCACTGCACCTGGCGACAAGCTCGTCCAGATCACCTCCACCACGATCTAGTTTTTCATCAACGAAGGAAACTCATGGCAAAGCCAATCCAGTTCAAACCGATTACAGTCGACTACGAGGCCGACCTCCAACGCCGCCTTGAAGAGGCTCCCAAGGAGCACGCAGCCGCACTGCTCGCCGCCTACGACGTCATCGAAGCCGCGCACCAGCAGGGCCTGCTCTCCGTCCTTCACGGCATGATCGCCTCCAAGGAAACAATCCTCTCCGTCCTCGCCAAATACGCCGCAGAGCCCGGAAGCATTACCGCCATCCGGAACCTTCTCACGTCGGCGAAACTACTCGGCGAACTCGACCCCGAGCTGCTCGAAAGCCTGACGAAGGTCATAGGCAGGGCCACCGAACAGCACAAACAGGAGACCAACCCACCCAGCCTCTGGCAGCTCTACCGCCGCGCTACCAGCGAAGACAGCCGCCGCGGTCTCTCGTTCATGACATTAATTCTCTCCGGCCTCGGCAAATCGCTGAAGAATTGAGTTGCGCCGCCGCAAACTGCCGCGATCAGCGTGGCGTGGCGCCGTCCGTCGGAGATTGTGGCTTTACTAAAACCCGCAGTCTCGAAAACGGTCCCACGGGGATGTATTCCACATCGAGATACCCCGCCTTGACCGCCGGCAGACCTGCGAGAATCGCCTGGGCTTCCTCTGTCGTCTTGCACCGCAGAAAGAAAACGGCTCCCTTGCCATCACCCCTCGTGAACCACTGTTCGATCTTCCCATCGAGATAAAGCTGAAGGGCCGCGCGCACCTCTTCCTGCATTATGTTCGCCACGTCCGAAAGTGCGACACCGGGTTTCAATTTGGTCATCACCATTACCTCGGTCACGGGAATAGGGACAGGCACAGGAGGAGTCTGCGGCTGAATCTGGAGTCCGGCGCCAAGCACAAAAGCTGAAAGACGAAGCAGGATCATCTCAACCTCCAGAGACTGCGTTGACATCGATGGATTGCAGATAACAACCATCTCTCCGTCTTGTCCAGCTTTTTCCTGAGTATGGTCAAATAAACCTGTGACGAATCCCTTCGAAATCGGCCGTGTTCCCCATGAAGTCTCCGTCGGCCGCGGCAGACTCTTCCTCATCGCCGGCCCCTGCGTCATCGAGTCCGAAGCCCACGCCCGCATGATGGCCGACGCCATTCAGCGAATTGCCTCCGACCTCGGCGTACCCTGCATCTTCAAAGCCAGCTACGACAAGGCAAACCGCACCTCCATCAAGAGCTTTCGCGGTCCCGGCATCGCCGAGGGCACACGTATCCTTCGCACCATCCGCGAAGTCACCGGCCTTCCTGTCCTCACCGACGTCCACACCGCCGAAGACTGCACCGCCGTTGCGGAATCAGTCGACGTCCTCCAGATTCCCGCCTTTCTCTGCCGCCAGACCGATCTGCTCATCGCCGCGGCCGAAGCCACCGCGAAGACCGGAGGCGCCATCAACGTCAAAAAGGGCCAGTTCGTCGCCCCCTGGGACATGCGCCATGCCGTCGAAAAGATCCGCGAAAGCGGCAATCCACGTATCTCGCTCACCGAGCGCGGAGCCAGCTTCGGCTACAACAATCTCGTCGTCGACATGCGCTCACTCCCCATCATGCGAGCCTTCGCGCCCGTAGTCTTCGACGGCACCCACTCCGTCCAAACCCCTTCCGCCGCCAACGGAGTCAGCGGAGGCCAGCCAGAGTTCATCCCTGTCCTGACCCGCGCAGCCGTAGCCGCCGGAGTCGACGGAGTCTTCCTCGAAGTCCACGACAACCCCGCAGAAGCCAAATCCGACGGAGCCAACGCCCTCCATCTCAACAAACTGAAGCAGGTCCTGGAACAGCTGTTAGCAATCCACAAAACCGTCTCGTAGCAACCCGCCTCCCTATTCCCTATTCCCTACTCCCCAATCCCTATTCCCTGTTTCCCAATCCCTATTCCCTGTTCCCTGTTCTTAAAAAAAACGGCCCCTCGAAGAGGGGCCAATCTGCCTTGGTTCTCTCTGGTTAGGAGAGGTTTTTGCGAGTGCGATCTGAGCCGCTATCTCGGCAAACTTGCGGGCGGTACAGCAAGCCATACCGCCCTGGGGGGAGGGCTACTGGTTCACCTCTTGTGGTGAAGCTCCCGTCCGGGAGGTCTTTGGAGCGTTGTTTGATGCTGTGTTGCCGCCCATAGTTGCGAGGCTGTTGTGCAACAGGGTCACCCGAACGCCGTTCGTGATCGCCTGCTCTCCATCTGCCGTCTGGGCGGTATTCTTGCCGAGACCTGTCTTGTAAATCCGGTAAACCGGAACCTGGTGCTCGGTTACGAGGTAGCGAACCACCGACTCCGCCATGGCCTGCGAGGTCTGAACGCCAGACTTGCTGTAGCCCTGAACCTCGATGATGTAGCCCTTCTCACCGGACAGTGTCGTCGCCAGCGCGTCGAGATCAGACTTGCCCGTCGGTCCAAGCGTCGTGCGGCCCGCAGCAAACTTCACCGATGTCGAGGACACCGTCTGATACTGGTCCAGATTGCCGACCGTGGTATTCAGCGCGTCGGTGCGGGTGCTTGCGTTGCTTGCGAGCTGATTCGCCGAGTTAGCGCGGGTTGCCGCATCCTGTGCATGCTGATCTGCGGTGTTCGCGGCATTCATCGCATTCTTGATGCCTGCCTGCGCACGCGCATCAACATCCTTGATATCGTTGGCGTTCTTGGCCTGCAACTGATCAAGCTCGTTCACCTGATCCTTGATCGGGCCCGTCTGCCGATTCACCCACTTCTTACGGGCGAACGGATTCATGTGGCCCCAGAAACCTTCCTTCGACTGATCCTGCAGGGGCTTGCCAGTCGCATAGGTGGAATTGTCGCTCGGACTCATCGTGCTCGAAGAAGCCGGTGCATTCTGGTCCGGGGTCTGCGTCGGGGTCGTGCTGGTCTGGGCGAAGGCGCTGACGCCTAACGCTCCTCCTAACAGCAGTACTGGGAGGCCGAAAGTGTTGCCAGATTTCATCATGGTTTACTCTCCTCTAGTCAACGATGCGTCTGTGTTCCAGACGTCAACTCGCCTTTCCTAAAGCAGGTAGCATGCCAAACTTCAAATACCGCTCAACCAGATGAAAATAAGTTACTTATTGGTGAGCTTCGAATATCGGACAGCGGCAGATTGGGCTCGTCTCACGCAAAATCTTCCGGGTGGCCCGGTAACTATTACTGAGCAGCTAGTTAGCTGAATCTACTTCGCTTCCACCTGGATAATCCGGATCTCTGGTGTCTGCTGGTTCCAGTTCGCCGCAATCGCCTCAAAAATAAGCCGGAAATCCCTCTCATCTCCCGGCTTCAAAGGCGACGAACCGACTGACTGAGTATCGATGTACGGCTCCCTCGTCCGAATCAGCGACAGGGGCAGCGTCTCGATCTGCGGAGGCATCGCCTCATCATTTCGAAAGATCACCTGCACCATGATCCCGGTCACAGTCTGACTGCCCGTATTGCGAATATGCCCGTCGACAAACGTAGACTTCCCACCCGACAAACTGGTCGACTCGCTCATCGAGATCTGCGACAGCGGCAGACTCGTCGCATTAGCCGCCAGTGGCTGCAAAGTAGTCGGTGCGGTCGTCTTATGCCGTCCCATCACAACCAGCAGGCCGAGCACGATCAGAACAGCCAGTCCAGCCACCCCCCAGGCCATCGGCGGAATCCCTCCACCCCCGACAGGTTTCGTGCCGAACATCTCGTCTTTCCTTACTGTTGGAGGAGTCAAGGGTGTCTTTGAAGAAGCGTCGTCAGGCCGGTTCAGTTCGCTCATAAGCCGAAATTCTATACCGTCAATCGCGGGCCATTTCACCGCGCCTGCAGTCAACGCAAATTCACAAAAAGAACCACAGCAGTGTCCTGGCCCGGAAAACTTAGCGATTTTTTCATGAAATACGCAGAACTTCTTGCTACAAAATCACGTTTAGAACATCTAACAGGCCAGTAAGTCACCTCCCCGCAGTACTTGAGAAGGCCAGTCATGAATCCGCAGAGCAACAAACCGCCGCTTCAATTCGAACCACACATGGTACTGCCCATCGATGCCCCGGTCAGGCGAACCTGCGAACCGATCACCCTGGGAACACCGGATCGCATCTATCAGATCGCGGCACTCACGGCAGGCGCATTTCTTCTCGCGACCCTGCTCTAATCGGGCGATATCCACAGCGGCCTCAGGCGAAGCTCGCGCGTTTTACCTTCTGCCGGAAATCCTCTCCCTGCATCTCCACCACGACGCACATCTCCTGCAACCGCGACCGCATCCGTTCGCCGATCCGATCCCCTAAAGTCTCCTCGCGCATCGACGCTCGCGATCCCGTTTCCGACCCCAAAGGCCCTGCATTCGCATAGTTTGTCGTGATAATCGTCGTCCGACGGTCGTTATATCGGGTATTCAGAATATGCGCGACCGTATCCCAAACCCAATCGGTCGGCTTGGACGCGCCCAGTTCATCCAACACCAGCACCTCAGCCTCAAACACCGGCAGCAGCACCTCAAGCTCCGTCTCCCGAACCTGCGCGTTATAGCTGTTTTGCACCTGCTTCAACAGGTCCCGATAGTCATAAAAAAGCCCGGTCGCCCCACGCTCGGCCACCAGAGCCTGCAAGATGCCTACAGCAAGATGCGTCTTGCCAACGCCGATCGATCCCGTGAGCAGCAAACCCGTACCCGCCGTCTCGACCGGATATCCCTCAACAAACTTCCTCGCACGAAGATGAGCCGCGGCCAAAGTCCTGTGTGAAGAAGGAAAATTCGTCTCGTAGCTTTCCAGCGAACAATGCTCATACCGCCGCGGAATGTGCGCCCGCCCCAGCATCCGCTCCGCTCGTCGCGCAACTCTGCACGTGCAGTCCTGCGCAAACTGTCGCCCGTTCTCCTCGACCACCCGCAGGCCCGAACCACCGCAAATCGAACAAACTTCACTCATCGCCGTCCATCCAGTATCGCAGCACCTGAATCCAACTGCCCCCTGTGCGAATCTTGGATAAATCTGGATAATCAGATAAACTTAAAGTACTGTCCAGGCGCTCCTCTTCCTCGGAGCGTAACCTGCGGTGCGACAGGCACATCGATGTGACGTGTTTCCGTCCGTTGCAAGCGATCCGCACCCGGAGGCCAGACCAGATTCAGAAAAGGACATCACCATGCCGAAACAAGGAATTCACCCCAAGTACGAAAACATCCACGTCAAGTGCGCCTGCGGAACCACTTTCGAGACCCGTTCCACGCACAAGGGCGACATCGTCGTCGAAATCTGCTCCGCCTGCCACCCCTACTTCACCGGCAAGCAGAAGCTGGTCGACACCGCAGGCCGCGTCGAGCGCTTCCGCCGCAAGTTCGCCAAGTCGGACGCCGGCAAAGCCGAAGCAGCCGCAAAGTAAGCGGAGCCCAAAACCAACCCAAGGCCTCCGCAAACGCGGGGGCCTTAGTTTTCTCCTCCCTGTTCCCTACACCCTATTCGCTGTCTTATGAAGAAACGCTACACCCTCGAGCAAAAACGCTGGGATGATCCCATCGAGCACGCGATGCCCGAGCACACCCGCGTTCCAGCCAGC
The DNA here is from genome assembly GCA_963815485.1 of uncultured Acidobacteriaceae bacterium. Taxonomy (GTDB): domain Bacteria; phylum Acidobacteriota; class Terriglobia; order Terriglobales; family Acidobacteriaceae; genus Edaphobacter. Next base: position 793,845 of record CAWFGQ010000002.1, read on the forward strand.
TTTAACATAGGCAACGTAAAGATAGCGCCCGCAACTGTCCTGGCCCCCATGGCCGGCGTCACCGACACGGTCTTCCGCCGCTTCATCAAAAACGCCAGTCAGTTCACCGCATCGGCCAGTTCCACCGACGTCGCCGAAGAGACCACCAACCAGCAATCCGGCTGCGGCCTCATCATGACGGAGTTCACCTCCGCCGACGGTCTCTCCCGCATGCGCGAGACCAAGCGCAAACGCTACCTCACCTACTACGACGACGAGCACCCCATCTCCGCCCAACTCTTCGGCTCCAACCCCGAAACCCTGGCCGACTCCGCCCGCATCGTGCAGGACGCAGGCTTCGATATCGTCGATCTCAACCTCGGCTGCCCCGCCAAGCGCGTCGTCGCGTGCAACGGCGGCTCTGGCCTGCTCAAAGACCTCCCGCACATCGAGCGCATCTTCAAAGCCATCCGCGCAGCCATCACCATCCCCTTCACCGTCAAATTCCGCCTCGGCTGGAACGACAAGCACATTGTCTGCGTCGATCTCGCTCGCATGGCCGAAGACTGCGGCCTCAACGCCGTCGCTCTCCATGCCCGCACCCGCGAAGACGGCTATACCGGCCAGGCCCGCTGGGAGTACATCGCCGCCGTCAAAGACGCCGTCAGCATCCCCGTTATCGGCAACGGAGATATCCGCACTCCCGAAGATGCCGCCGCCATGGTCCACCGTACCCACTGCGACGCCGTCATGATCGGCCGAACCGCCCCCGCGAACCCGTGGATCTTCCGCCAGATCGCGCAATACACCGCGACTAAGGAAGCCACTGCCATCGGCACCTACGACATCCCCACCGACAACGACCGCTACCGCATGATCCGCACCTACTTCCAGATGCTCGTCGACGAGATCGCCGTTGAAGAAGCAGCCGAAGCCGCACGCGCCGAGGCCATCATCGCCTCAGGCCAGATCGCCCGCGAGCAGCGCCACCGCGACTGTGTCGGCAAGATGAAGCAGTTCGCCAGCTGGTTCACCCACGGAGTCCCCGGCGGCAGCGCCCTCCGCAAACAGATCTTCGAATCCAAAAATGGCCCCGCCGTCCTCGATGCCATCGAGCGCTTCTTCGAGTCGCATGCCGAAGCCGCCACACCCGCAGACTTAGAGCCCGACGAGCAACTTTTGGCCGCCGCGTCCGCCTACTGCGACTAAACAAAACTCATCTATTGCAGCAAAGCACGCTGCACCTTCACCTTCTGCAACACATCCTCCAACGTTCCTCTGAGAACGAGAATCTTTACCTCAACAACAGCCTTCCCACGAGGCGGTAGCGTCTTCTCCGGATCGACATGCTGACAAGTCAGCTCTGGATTGCTCCAGACATTCCCCGTCATCTTCGTAAAACTCGCCACGACCCACTTCCCATCGCTTGAAACCGTCGCAATCAAAGGCTCATCCACCACGCGCGACTTGTTGTAGTAAGTGATGCCATCGCCGCGACGGTCCACTAGCTGTGCAGGCACTGGCCACGTATACGACGCCAGATAACGCGCTGGCAGCCACTTATCCAGCGGAATCGTCAACCGCTGCGGCGTCTCAGAAGCAAGCAGATCGAATCCGCCAGCATGATGCACATAGGTCCGCTCCAGCCGCACGTCATGCAAAATCGACACCATCCTCGGGTCCGTCACCGCCGTGACCATCGCATAGTCCACATCCGATCCGTTCAGGAACTCATAGTGAAAGAGCACGCCATCCTCTTGCAGCGTGGCACGCGCGAACATGCGAATCCCACCGGTAAAATCCCGTTCGTACTCGATCGCCTGCCCCGCCTGCCGCCACATTACCTTCTCGCCAGTCTTGCCTGGCCGAAAGAGATACAAATGCTCCCCTTCATTACCACCACGCCGCTTCATCGTGACGTGCTCGGGAAAAAGAATCTTCGCCACATCCGCGTCCGGCTCGTCCGGCAACAGAAGATGAAGAACTGGCTGCGTATCCTCATCTGTAACCACCAGCCTGATACCCGCACTATTCCGTACACCCGGCAGAGACTGAGCCTCAAGCGAAGCCGCCCAAACCAGTAACAACGCCAGCCCCAACACCCTCGTAACCGATCGGAGAGCCATCGCTACCTCGGCAAAACAAACATTCAATCCCGGCCCTGGGCACCACTACGCTTCCGCCACACCACCCTGATCTTCTCGCGCCACCTCTCATCCAGAGCAGCCAGAGTCCACTCTACTCGCGGCGACAGATAACGCAACACAACCTCCGTCGCCGGATGCACACGCAGCGCAGGCGCAATCAGATAAAGTCGCGGAGCCTCCGCTGACAAACGCATCCCGCCAAAATATCCATGCCGCTGAAACTCCCCCAGCCCGGTTGCATTATCCGCATTCTGCAGATGATGCCATCGCACGCGCACCCAATAATCCAAACCCTGCAGCGCAAGATGCAGATCCTCATCCGCCTTCAACTCAATCACCGCCAGCCGACCATCCTCCGTCACACCCAGCAGATCAAGCATTCCGCGATCGCTCGCCGCAAACGCCGGCACCTGCGTATAAACATGCTCCGCGCTCAAATGCGAATCAATCAGCGAAACATTCCGCCGCAAAACACTCTCGAGCCATCTCTCCGGCTGCATCCGATACAGCGGATCCCGCTTATCCCCACCCGCACCACGCCGCTCAAACAACCGCGCAATCAGCTCCCGCAACTCAACCTCATTCTCCTCCATCAACGGAGTCTCATTCGCACCCGCGCCAAACGTAATCTCCTGCGCACGATTAAAAGAATTCCCGGCATATCCCATCCGCACTCGCGCAAACTCCAACCCATGCAGCAAAAACGCCATCTCCGACCCACTCCGCAGCCGCTGCTCCACCACCCCGCGCATCGCCTCTGGCACCAGTGCCATCACGCGTGCCGCCGATTCGGCAAATCTTTCTTTAGCCGCATCTGGATTCGGCAAACGCATCAGCCGAGTCGTCAGATTCCCATGATCCGCCGCATCCCGCTGCTCCATCTCCTCCGTCTTCTGATTCAGTTCCCACAACTCCCACTGCGCAATCTTCTCGTTCAGCCACGCCATGCGCGAAAGCGTCAGCACCCCCATCCCGCGCGGCACAATCAACTTCAATCCCTGATAAACCCGCCGCCCATCACCCGACTGGCGACACTCCTGCAACCACAAAATTCCCAGCGTTAAAATCCCATCGACCGTCGCCTGCGTCTCTTCCTCATTCACTCCAATCACAGCCCACGCCTGCGAACCCTTCACCAGCGACCCGCGCGCATACGCCGGCCCAAAACTCTTCTCCAAATCCATCGCCGCACGAAACCCATCCGCCTTAAACTCCGGAAAGCTCCGCAGCAACACGCGCTCCAGCACCCGCAGATACCTTCCCCGCGTCGTCTCGCGCGTCGAAGGCGTTCGCCGGTCGCGATCCGCAACCATCTCCAGAGTCGAAGGCTTCGTCTGCCCGAATCGATGCGTACTCAGCCGCAGCACGCCATTCCGCATCGCCGTCGCACTCACCCTGCGAACGACATTCCGCTCCTCACTCCACAGATGCAGCGTGCAACGCCCATGCTCTGTCGCGAGACGGTACTTCGCCTCGCGCATGTCGAAGAGCACTTTGCCATCTTCCAGAACCACCGCTCGCGCATGCTCCGCAAGAAACGACTCAAGCGCCCCTGCAATCTGTTCTGTTGTCTGGGCGGATGTCTGCGCATTCTCCGCGGAAACTGCTCTTGGCGGCATAGCCGAACCTTAACACATCCAGCGTCTCAAACAAGAGACGTCATGTTCAAAGAATCACTTCAGGGGAAGCGAAAAATGAAACGAAGTAATCCTCAACCGGTTCTTCAGATAAAAAGCATGCGCATCCTGCCGCTGTGTCCCGGAATCCAGGCTGAACGTGCTGCACTCCGCCTCTCGCGCCAGCGCAATCAACCATTGAATCATCGCCTCGCCATGTCCTTGCGAGCGCTTTGCCGAATCCGTCACCAGGTCATCCACATAAAACGTCTTCCCACTCCACAACATCCTCTGAATCCGGAACCCCGCCACCGACGCAACACCGCCGTCGTGTTCCAGAAACGCCAGTTGATACCCTTCAGCCTGTTGCGCCTGCACACGCCCCACAAACTCCTCCGCAACCAGCAGGGTCCGAAGTTGGTTCATCACCGGAAAGCACCGATCGATCTCCGCCGGTGTCCCTGCAATCTGTATTGTCCGAGTCAATCGTGCCTCTACCATTTCTCCCGTGACCGCAGGTGAGTAATATGCGCCACATGATGCAGCGAATGCCACGCATAAACCAGCGCTGTTTTCTCAACCGTCGCCGGCCCGCTCTCCGGATGGTTGAACCCGCGCTTCCACTGCTCCTCATTCAAAGACTGCAACAGCATCACCCACCGCGCATGCAGGCTCTCGATCAACTCCAGCGACCACTCCACCGGCGCCGACACATCATGCAGCTTCGCCCAGGCAGCCTCGTCATACGGCTTGATCGTCGGCCAATCCTCCGTTAACGCAAGCTTCACCCGGATCACCGCATTCATATGGCTATCCGCGACATGGTGCACCACCTGCCGCACCGTCCATCCACCGTCACGATAAGGTGTGGCCAACTGCGCAAAGCTCAGCCCATCCACAGCATTCCGCAACTGCTCCGGCAACTCGGCAAGCGTCGCAATCGCATAATTCCGGTCGTCCACGCTGATCGTTGCAGGCGTTGTGAGTCGCCCAACCGGATATCTGGGATCAAATTCATGCACTGACATGGGCCGTCACCCCTATCTAGCACCGTAGCACAGATGCATTGTGTAACCTTGACAAAGAGATAGACGAAGAAAATTCCGTAAACCATTATGCGACGCGCCATAAACTCTCTCCCCGTTTTCCTCCTCCTGGCCGTCACGGCATGCGCGCAACCCACCGCCCCCAAAACACCGGCCACCACCCCACCAGCGGCGGCACAGAGCCCCCTCGGCTTCGACAGCAACGAGTACCCCGGAGACGCGGCCCTACCCACACTCCGCCGCCACTTCGCCTTCGCCGGATACTGGCTCACCAACCCCCCGGGCGCGCATCACAACCCCTGGCTCGGCAAACGCGACATCCTCCTCCGCAACGACTTCGGCTTCCTCGTCCTCGCCAACGGCAAAACCGACGCCGAAATCTCCCGCGCCAAACGCAACGGCACCTCTCCCGCCGCCCTTGGAACCAAAGACGCTGCCACGGCCATCGCCGCAGCCCAGCGCGAACATTTCCCCGCTCACACAATCATCTTTCTAGATCAGGAAGAAGGCGGCCGCCTCAACGAAAATCAATCTACCTACCTCCTTGCATGGACTGAAGCCGTCGCCCACTCGAACTTCCTCCCCGGCGTCTACGCCAGTGGCCAGCCCGTCGACGACGCCCCCGGCAAAACCATCACCACCATCCAGAACATCCGCGAACTCGTCGCCGCGCAACACCTCCACGAGATCGCCTTCTGGGTCTATCAGGACGCCTGCCCACCCGCCAGCGGCTGCACGCTCAACCCGCCACCCATCACCGCCAACGGCACGCCCGACGTCATTGCGTGGCAGTACGCCCAATCCCCGCGCCGCCCCGAGATCACACAAGCCTGCGCCAAAACCTACGCCAAAGACAACAACTGCTACGACCCCAACCTCCCAAACTTCACCCTCGACCTAAGCATAGCCACCACCGCCGACCCATCCCACGGCCGCTGATGCCGAATACTCTCCCAGACCGTCTACTCATCATCGAACCGATACACTGAGGTGCACGCCGATGAAGTTACGCGCCACAATCGCGTTCGTCTGCTCAATCCTCAGCGCTTTCACATATGCGCAAACCTCGGCCACGCCCGAACCCACGCTAACCACCCGCTCCACCCTTGTCGTCGTTCCGGCACTCGTTCGCAACAAGGCTGGAAGCCTCGTCTTCACTCTCAGTGCGGACGACTTCATCCTCACCGACGACGGAATCCCGCAAAAATTGAGCCTTCTGCTGGACACCGACAACGAGCCTCTCGCACTTGTCGTTCTCATCGAGGCCGGTGCCGCGACACGAATCGCGGGATGGCATCCAGCCTCACGCTCTTCTTCCAACCGCTTCGATGCGCTCCCGGTCATGGTCGAAGCCATCGCCGGCAATGTACCTCATGAAGTCGCCGTCGTCGGCTTCGACAGCCGGCCCGAGCTGCTGCATAACTTCACCTCCAACATGAACACCGTCGCTGACGAAATCGCCGATTTCAGCAAAGAAGACACGGGAGATCACGGAGCCGCAATCCTCGATAGCATCGGCTTCGCCGTCGATCTGTTGCGTAAACAACCCACGCAATACCGCCGCGCCATCCTTCTTCTCAGCGAAACCAACGATCGCGGCAGCAAACTTCCTCTCGCCGACACTCTCCGCGCCATCACCGGTACTAACACCGCTATCTACAGCGTCGCCTTCTCCACCGGCTATGCCGAGGCCTCGCACTACGGATCGAAACATCTGCCCACCAAACGCGCTCCATCCAACGACCCAAATCAGGCCGCCATTCCGCCTGCGAATGCGGCCGTTGACTCAAGCATCGCCGGCGCAATTCTCCGCGGACTCACAACCGGTATCGCCCTCGAGAATCCGGACCCCAATCCTCCCGGCGGTTGCATGGGCAAAGACCCCACCGCAGAAGAGCAATCAAGCAAACCCTCGCAGGCATACGATTGCGCTGGTCAGTTACTCCCGCCTCTCGCTCTTGCACGAATGGCCGCAATCGCCGCTACCGACGGCCTGCATCGCAACATCCCGGAGACAGTCGCAAAGCTCACCGGTGGCGAATACTTCAAGTTCAACGATGTACGCAGTCTCGAGCGCGATCTCGCCACCATCTCCAACCACGTCCCAAACCGCTACATCCTGAGCTTTCAGCCTCAGTCCCCGCGCCCCGGACCGCACGCCATCACCCTGCAACTGAAAAACTACCCCGACCTCAAAATCACATCCAGAACAAGCTACTGGGCCGACACGAAAGCCGGCCCAGCGACGCAATCACTATCAATACCGTGATTCAGCTCTTCGGCGAAAAATTATCAAGAATCGTCACAAACAGCATCCCGTACAGAATCACCAGCAGCGGCCACCACCGATCCAACCACGACGCCTTATTCGACGAACTCATCTCAAAATTCTCCTTTTCCTCTCTAAATCCTAACCGAGAATCAAACCTCCACTCAATCCACCGAAACACATCGTCGTCGCTTGAGTTTGCCGTCGCGGAACCCTGTCATTCCGACCGCAGCGAAGCGTAGTGGAGGAACCCGCTTCTCTGCCTCAACCGTCAGACCTATCACAACCCCATTGCCGCATCCGCCTCTCACCCCTATCATCAGAAGAAGATGACCCTCCCACTCCCAGACCACAAGCGCTACTTCATCGACAAGCTGGGAATCTCCGAACGCCTTATGGAGCGCTGCCTCGGCGAAGCTCTCTCCGCCGGTGGCGACTACGCCGACCTCTACTTCGAGTCCGTCACCTCCACCTCCCTCGGCATCGACGAGTCCCTCGTCAAATCCGCCTCCCAGGGCATCAGCCTCGGCTGCGGCATCCGTGTCCTCTCCGGCGAGCGAACCGGATACGCCTACACCGACGATCTCTCCTCCGACTGCCTCCTCCGCGCCGCCCGCACCGCTGCTCTCATCGCCTCCGGCCCCGCCAAAGAGCTCATGCATGGCTTCCGCCACACCGAGACCCCCGCGCTCTATCCCGTACCGGAGCCACCGCCGACGCCGAAATCTCCGCCAAGCTCGCCCTCATCCAGCGCGCCGACGCCGCAGCCCGCGCCTACGATCCGCGCATCACGCAGGTCCGCGCCAGGTTTCAACGACGAGCTTCGCCGCATCCTCATCGCCGCATCCGACGGCACCTTCGCCTCCGACACCCAGCCTCTCGCCCGCCTCAACGTCTATGTCATCGCCAAAGACGCCGCCGGCAACGACGGCGCAGGTGGCACCGCTCGCGGCTCCAGCGGCGGCGGAGGCCGCATCACCCTCGACTTCTTCGAAGGGAAAATGTCCCCCGAACATCACGCCCACGAAGCCGCGCGCACCGCGATCCTCCAGCTTGGAGCCATCGCCGCCCCCGCAGGCGAGATGCACGTCGTCCTCGGCCCCGGCTGGCCCGGCGTCCTCCTTCACGAAGCCGTAGGCCACGGCCTCGAAGCCGACTTCAACCGCAAAAAAACCTCAGCCTTCGCCGGACTCATCGGCCAGAAGGTCGCCAGCGAAAAAGTCACCGTCGTCGACAACGGCCTCATGCCCGGCCGCCGCGGTTCCATCAACATGGACGACGAGGGCAACCCCACGCAGGAGACCGTCCTCATCGAAAACGGCATCCTCCGTGGCTACCTCTCCGACAAGCTCTCCTCCCGCCTCATGAACATGCCCAACACCGGCTGCGGACGCCGCGAGAGCTACCACCACATCCCCATGCCGCGCATGACCAACACCTACATGCTCAACGGCCAGGACGTCCCCGAAGACATCATCAAATCCGTCAAGCGCGGCCTCTACGCCGTCAACTTTGGCGGAGGCTCCGTCGACATCACCAGCGGCAAATTCGTCTTCTCCACCAGCGAGGCTTATCTCATCGAAGACGGCAAAGTCACCCACCCGGTCAGGGGCGCAACCCTCATCGGCAACGGTCCCGAAGCCCTCAAATACGTCTCCATGGTCGGCAACGATCTCGCCCTCGACGAAGGCATAGGCACCTGCGGCAAATCCGGCCAATCCGTCCCAGTAGGCGTAGGCTTACCCACCATCAAACTAGACAAAATGACTGTAGGTGGCACGAGCTAGATGGTCATCGAAGATGAGGTCTTTGACTTTGTTGCGAAAGAGCGTGGCATGAAGCGCAAGAAGTTGAAGCTCTCGGATCGGCTCCTTGTTGATCTAAGCATGGATGGGGATGATGCCGTTGAGTTCTTCGAAAAGTTTGAACAGAAGTTTGAAGTAGACCTGACTTACCTTCAGGAACATTGGACCGAATACTTTGGTCCTGAAGGAATCTCAGGGCAAGGGCCATTGCTGTTCGCCATCCTAGGGATGGTTCCAGCCTTGGTGCTCGGGATCATCTTCCGCCTCCCTTCTTGGATTGTGATCTCTCTCGGAATACTCACTATGGTGATTGCAATGTTCATAATCGGATCCGTCAATAACCGGCGCGAACCCGAGAATCCAACTTCGAGGCAGATCACGATTGCCGACCTGATCGATTCAGTCCAACAGAGGGTATTTGTCATTCGCTAACTGTCGTTATCCAATGAATCGGGGGATTGCCATGCCTGCGCGAAGGCATGAGTGGGAACAATCGGGCGAAAGCGCGATCCGTTTTGCTTAAGGGCACGGCTTCAGCCGTGCCGAATCCAGCTACCGCGAAGCGGTTACCGCTCTGCCGAAGGCCGGAGCGTAGTCCGAAGGACGAAGCAACTGATCTATTCAAGACCTCCACACCGGCAAGCCGCTAACACCGGCCGAATCTCATACTCCAGCTTCCTATCCCTTCAACTCCACCACTGAAAACGTCTCGCCCGCGGGTGTCCATCCGGGCGGTCTCATCGCATGAGTGGACCATCGTGCGAAGCACGATTCTCTTCAGCGATTACAACGAACCTCTCATTAAAACTGGCCGTCAGAGACCGCACTCAGGCACCAAATCCAATAAATAAGCCCACAATCCGTTACAATAGAGATATCGCCTGGTCGCGCCTCACAACGGAAAGTCCCACCTAACAGTACTCCCCAACAGATTCACGTACATCGAGGTGTTTATGGCAGCCGAACGGGAAAAATTCTACGAGTGTGAAGTGAAGCGCCGTCGTGTTCGTGCCGCTGGCGGTTACGAGCCCTTCTGGAAGGTCAAACCCATCACCGTCGCGCTCGAAGACAACGACACCGAGTTCCGCTGCATGCACTGCGGGGGAGCTGTAAAGTTGTTCAAACGAAACTCCGAGCAGGGTCTCTCAGCGCACCTCGAGCACAAGCTCAAGAGCGACTCCGAATACTGCGCTGCGGGCGTCCACTTCCTCGCCGCCACCGACGGACGCCAGCCCCGCCCCTCTCAATCTCCGGTTCTTTAAGGCCCTGGAAACCCTGTCAAAAACCGGTGTCGGCATCGGGTCAAGGTTGTGCGTGAAATTTCACAAGAAATGTCCGCAACCGCTGATTGGGCAGAAGCCATCGCGATCCGCACTTAGAACTCACAAGACGATATCCTGAAAAGGATGCCGACCCAAACGACCACTGACCTGAAGACCATTGCCTCTGACGTCCTCTCCCGAGCCCTCAAAGCCGGAGCCTCCGACGCCGAAACCGTCCTCTACGAAGGAGATGAGTTCTCTGCTCAAGTCCGTCTCGGCCAGGTCGAACAACTCAAGGAATCCGGCTCCCGAGCCATCGGTCTCCGCGTCTTCCTAAACACTGGGAAAGCCCAACACGTCGCCAGCACCTCTTCCAGCGACCTCTCCCCCGAAGGCCTCACACGCCTCGTCGAAGGAGCCATCTCACTCGCCCGCATCACCAGCGAAGACCCATTTGCAGGCCTCCCCGAATCCGAAGAGTTCGGCCAGCTCGAAGGCGACCAGCACCTCTACTTCGACGATGTCAACGCAATGCCGCCAGCCGAGCGAATCGAGATCGCCCGCCGCACCGAAGCCGCCGCTCTCGCCTACGACACCCGCATCCAGAACACCCGCGGCGCAGACTTCGACACCGCCACCTCTCACAAAATCATGATGAACTCCCGCGGCTTCGTCGGCGAATACCGCCGCAGCTACTGCGGATTCTCCGCCTCACCCATCGCCCAGGACGACGAGGGCCACATGCAGCGGGACTACTGGTACTCGAACGCCCGCACCACCACCCTCCTCGAAGACCCCGAAGCCATTGGCCGCGAAGCCTCACGCCGCGCTATCGAACGCCTCGGCGCCCGCCGCGTCCCCACCCAGCGTGCCACCGTCGTCTTCGGCACCGAACTCGCCCACTCCGTCATCGGCTCCATCTTTAACGCTGTCAACGGCGACTCCATCTACCGAAACGCGTCCTTCCTCAGCGGCATGCTCGGCGAACAGATCGCAGGAGAAAACATCACCGTCATCGACGACGGCACGCTCATCTTCGACCACGACGGCAAAAAAGTCGGCGGTTTCGGCACCCGTCCCTTCGACTCCGAAGGCCTTCCCACCCGCCGCACTGTCCTCGTCGAGCGCGGCATCCTCAAAAACTACGTCCTCAACACCTACACCGCCCGCAAGCTCCACATGCAGTCCACAGGCAACGCCTCACGCGGACTCGCCGGCAACCCCGGCATCGGCGCAGGAAACTTCTTCCTCGAACCCGGCACGATCACGCCCCGCGAACTCATCGCCGACATCAAATCCGGCCTCTTCGTCACGGAAACCATGGGCAGCGGCGTCAACCTCGTCACCGGCGACTACTCTCAGGGAGCCAGTGGCCTCTGGATCGAAAACGGCGAATTCGCCTACCCCGTCGAAGAGATCACCATCGCAGGAAACCTCAAGGACATGTACAAAAACATCTCCGCCATCGGCAACGACCTCCTCTTCCGCGGAGCCAGCGCCGCCCCCACCATCCGCATCGAAGGCATGACCATCGCCGGCGCATAAATTGTCTGGAAACTGCACATGGTACAATGTAGATACGTTTCTACAAGGGTCGGGAGGACATCATGGCCATCACCACCATCTCCAGTCGAAAATTCAATCAGGATGCGAGTGGCGCCAAGAAGGCAGCCTCGAAAGGCCCCGTCTTCATTACCGATCGCGGTCATCCCGCGCATGTGCTGCTTACCATTGAAGAGTATGAACAATTAACTGACAAGCAGCCGAATATGGTCGAATTGCTGGCGATGCCAGAGGGTGGAGATATCGAGTTCGATCCGCCGCGGCTGGGAGATAAGTGGCTTCGTCCGGCGGATCTGACCTGATGTTCCTGTTAGATACGAACGTTATCTCTGAATTGAAGAAGACAAAATCGGGGAGGGCAGACCCCGCAGTGATCAGGTGGGCTGCGTCAATTCCATCCCGGAGCATGTTTATCTCCGCAATCACGGTAATGGAGTTGGAGATGGGTACTCTGCTGGTCGAGCGGCGAGATCCCGTACAAGGCGCGATGCTTCGTTCCTGGCTCAATGGACAGGTTCTTCCCGCGTACTTCGGGCGCATTCTCACGGTCGATGTTCAAGTTGCGGTGCGCTGCGCCGCACTCCACGTTCCGGATCGCCACTCGGATCGAGATGCTTTGATTGCTGCGACGGCTCTGGTGCATGGAATGACGGTTGCAACACGCAACACCTCAGACTTTCAGGCTACCGGAGTCACTCTTTTGAACCCCTGGCAGCACTAATCAACTTAATAATCGACAGATCGGTTAACCGACATGGACTCCGAAATACTACGATCAACAATTCGAGAGAACGCAGAGAAATTGGCGAGCCTTCACGCCCGCATACTCTGTTTCGTGGAATGTCGACCTTACTTCTTCCGCTCTGGGTACATGTATAAAGACATCCTCCGCCGATTAAGACGAGCGCCTCTTTCTGAATCACAGGCAGCAAGATTGCGAGTCATTGAAGACAATCTCAAGGAATGGAAGGCTAGAACAAGACAAATATCGAAGGATAGTATGGTCTCGTGACCGCAACCTTCCACTTCGATCACATCGTCGACTTCTCCCCCACGAATGCCGACGAGATCCTCAAACAAATCCCCGCCAAACCCGGAGTCTTCGCTCTCTGCGGCCCACGCCCCGAAGACGCACCCTACCTCACCCACACGACAGACCTCCGCCGCCGCATGCGTCGCATCCTCGGCCCGCCGGAGCCTTCAGCGAACGGAATCCAGCCGCAATCCAAACGCCTCAACCTCCGCCAAAAAGTCGCGCGCATCGAGTACACCCTCACCGGCTCGCGCTTCGAAGCCTCGCTCGTCCTCTACGACGCCACCGCCTTCCACTTCGGCTACCCCGAAGCCCGCCGCCGCCTCAAACTCCACACTCCCTCCTTCCTCCGCCTCAACCTCGACAACGAATTCCCCCGCGTCTACACCACCAACAAGCTCTCCAAGCGCGGCCTCGCGCAGATGTACGGCCCCTTCCCCTCGCGCCTGGCCGCCGAGCGCTTCTGCGACGCTGCCCTCGACCTCTTCAAACTCCGCCGCTGCCACGAAGATCTCCACCCCTACCCCGAACACCCCGGCTGCATCTACGGCGAGATGGGCAAGTGCATCGAGCCCTGCAAGCAGGCCTGCACCGCCGAGCAGTACGCCGCCGAAACCGCCGCCGTAAAAAAATTCTTCGACACCCGCGGCGAATCCATGATCATCGAAATCGGCCTCGCTCGCGAAGAAGCCTCCTCCGGCATGCACTTCGAAGAAGCCGCCACCCTCCACGCCCAATGGCAAAAAGTAAAATCCATCCAATCCCTCGCCGACGAGATCGTCCGCCCCATCCCCCACCTCCGAGCCATCATCGTCCAGCCCGCAACGCCAGACGAAAACACCGAAACCGTCGATGCCACCGAAAACACCAATGCCCCCCAAACCCATCTCGAAGAAGCCGCCGTCTTCCTCCTCGAAGGTGGCTGCATCCTCGGCCCCCAGCGCCTCTCCACCCTCGGAGTCCGCGCCGTCCGCGAACAGACCAGCGTAGGCAGTTCCCTCTTCGCCCAACCGCTCATGCTGCAGGCCGTCCCTCTCGAACCCGAACCCACGGCAGCCGCAAACCCAACCTCACCCGCCAACTCACCAGAAGAAAGAACCACGCAAGCCATCGCCGAACTCGAAGAAAAAGCCGCCAAACCCGGCGACCTCGCTCTCCTCAGCGACCATCTCTCCCTCTTCCGCCGCTGGTACTATCGCCCCGAAAAGCAGCGCACCGGCGAAATCTTCCTCCCCAACGACGCTCACGAATGGCCCATCCGCCGCATCCTCCGCGGAGCAGCCCGCATGGCATTTGGCGACCCCAAACCCATGGCCGAAACCAACCGCGAAGCCGCCAAATCCGCCAAAACAAAAATTCTCCACGAAGGCCGCCCCGACGTCGAAAGAGTGGTGCCAGTCCTTCCCAAGGATCGATAGCAATCTAACTTCGGAATTAGTCGTAGTTTCCGAGAACGCGACTAATGAGATGGTCCGTCGCTTGATTCCTCAGCCGTTCTGGAGGGATGGTGGTGGCAGCTTCTACCAAGGAGGATCATCGATATGCAGATTCATTCGGTTGGCATCGACCTAGGCAAGACGACCTTTCATCTAGTGGCGCTCGGTGCGGCTGGCAAGGTACTCGTGAAGAAGAAGTTCACACAGCGGCAGTTGCTGACTTTCACCGCGAACATGGAGACGTCGCTGATTGGCTTGGAAGCCTGCTCTGGAGCGCACTTTTTAGGTCGTGCGTTGCGCAAGCAGGGCCATAATGTGCGGCTGATCGCCGCCCAGTTCGTGAAGCCCTTCGTAAAGTCGAACAAGAACGACTTCGTCGATGCAGAAGCCATCGCTGAGGCTGTCGAGCGCAAGAACATGCGCTTTGTCCCGATCAAGACGGACGACCAGCTGGACCTCCAAGCCATCCACCGCGTGCGCGACCGGCTCATCTCGCGGCGCACAGCCGTGATCAACCAGCTGCGTGCATTCCTTCTGGAGCGAGGGATGGTGTTTGCGCAGACGCCGGCGAAGCTCAAGGCCGTCATGGCTGACATCCTCGAAAACGCAGAAGCTGACCTGACACCGCAGATGCGCAACCTCATCGACATGCTGTGGGGTGAGTGGAAGCTGGTTGAGCAGCAGATCGAGGAACTCAACGACGAGCTGGAACGGATCTCAGCAAGCGATGCTGGGTGTACGCGCATTCGGCAGATCCCAGGTATCGGGCCGGTCGTCGCCACAGCCATCGTTGCGGCGATCGGCAACGGCGCGGCTTTCCGGAAGGGACGAGACTTCGCTGCGTGGCTCGGAGTCGTGCCGCGGCAGTATTCGACCGGAGGTAAGGCGAAGCTGCTCGGCATCAGTAAGCGCGGCAACGTATATCTACGCAAGATCCTGATCCACGGTGCGCGAGCTGCCGTGCTGCGGATCAAGCGCGATCGAGCACCGATTGGAGCGTGGCTTGACGCCCTGGACTCCAGAGCGCCGAAGAACGTTGTTGTCGTTGCCATGGCCAACAAGCTCGCACGGATCGCCTGGGCAGTACTGTCCAGCGGCAACGACTATAGGCCCGTCGCAGTGTAAACAGCGGGGAGCACTAGAACAACTGAAGTCCCACCGAAGTCTGCATAGGAGCAGTAAGGACGAAAGAACAGTCACAACGGCGTGTCCGCAGCCTGATCCCGCAAATGGTCTTCAACGACCGACCGACTTTAAAGGACGGACACGCGCGCAACTCATCATGGCCAGGAGAGCAGTTCTCCACCAAAAGGCTGATTAGATAAGGGCGAAGGTTCAGCACTCCTCTAGACTGTGGTTGGTTTAGGAACCAGGGTCAGCGGGAGGAAAGGAGCCCGGATGATCATCATAGGTTGTGATTTCCATCCAAGCTTTCAGCAGATTGCCATGCTCGATACTGAGTGTGGTACGACGACGGAGCACAAGCTGATGCACACGTCGGGTGAAGCGGAGCGATTCTATCGAGCGCTGACGTCGCCTGCGCTCGTGGGCATCGAAACAGTCGGCAACGATCAGTGGTTTGTTCAGCTGTTGCAGCGATTGGGTCACGAGGTGTGGGTCGGAGATGCGGCCCAGATTCGTGCCAGCTATGTTCGGAAGCAAAAGACGGATCGTCGAGACGCTGGACACATCCTGAAGCTCCTGATCGAGGGACGCTTTCCGCGCATCTGGGTGCCCGGCGCGCAGATGCGAGACCATCGGCAGTTGCTGGTTCATCGCCACAAGCTGGTCCAGATACGTACGCGTGTCAAAAACGAATTGCAGCATCTCATGCTCAACCAAGGCATGCAGAAGAAGCAGAAGCTCTGGAGCACAGAAGGACGTTCTGCACTCGAGACCCTTTCGCTCGATCCCTGGGCAGATCGCCGAAGGCATGATCTGCTTCATCTGCTCGGCATTCTGGATGTGCAACTAGGACAGCTCGATGCTGCCGTGAAGCAGGTCGCTTCGCAGTATCCTGATGTGCAACTTCTGTTGAGTCAGCCAGGCGTTGGCCCGATCACCGCTCTGGCATTCGTACTCACCATCGGTGATGTCCGCCGATTCCCACGGGGCAAGCAGGTCGCAAGCTATCTGGGCCTGATCCCTCGAGAGCGCTCCTCCGGAGGCAAGCAGAAGATGGGCGGCATCAGCAAGCAGGGCAGCCGACTCATGCGGTTTCTCCTGGTCGAGGCAGCTAATATCGCGGTGCGGTTCGATCCTGACTTCCGCAAGGAGTACTCTCACCGCTGTCATCAGAAGCACTTCATCGTCGCCAAAGTAGCTGCCGCGCGCAAGCTGGCGATTCGGATGTACTGGATCCTGCGGACGCAAAAGCCATATCCGCAGGTTCTCTCATCGAGAGCAGCCTGAAATGTATTCTGGTCAGCGCAAGCCAGACCGACAGGCTGAGTAGGCGCTCTCGCACCCAGCATAGGCCGGGTGTCCGCATAGAAGAATCATGGTCGCTGTCGTGGCCGTATTGATGGTTGGTGGAGAATACTCCTCCGTAGTTGATTCGATGAGAACCCGCTCGTGCCCTGGTTCCTAAACTTCTTGGTATTGAGCGTTGCTCATCGCGGCGGTAAGGAAATCTCTGCCCTTGACAACACCTTCGCCCTTATTGACGAATACATTTGCGCAGACTTGTCTTCTCGACCAAACTTCCCCTTGCAGTCCTGCGACGGACCATACATTTGCGGGCAGTTGGCACAACGGTGCTTTGTCGATAACTGGGAACATTGAGGCATCTCAGGCCGATTCAGGGGTCGAATGGTGAAAAACGCAACTCCCTCAATCCGGCCTAATTGTTGGTTCCTTGCCAGGCAATTGAGTGGGGTGGAAACCAGGGGTCTGCTCCGAACCATTCTGCTCGGGCCCTCACGAAAAGAAAGTTGTGACGCGACCAAACCGGCACCGCGTCTTGTTGTCTAATCGCGCAGATGGTGATCTGGACCAGCAGGCGATTCGCCGGGGTTCTCGGCGGGGACCGCGACGGATATGGCGGCCTGATGGAGTGTCACTTCACCACGGCCTTTCGCCTCACCTTCATGTATTACGGGGAATCACCAGGGCGCGGAAGATGTCGCAAGTAGGGCGGTTATACGCCGGAGGCCAAACGATGGACTACAAGGTTGGAGTGTGGGGAATTCGAACAACAAGAATGTTAGCCACCGCGGTTCTAGGCCTGCGATTGACCGCTCAGGCGCAAGCGCCGGACGCTCGGCCTCAATTCGAGGTCGCAACCATCAAACCCTCCCCCGGCGGGCCCAGATCGTCGACGGGACTGGGAAGGTCAGGAGATTTTGAGGCGACGAACATGCCGCTGAGGACCCTGATTGCAGAGGCCTATCACGTGAAGACATTTGAGGTCGACGGAGGCCCGGCATGGATCCGCTCCGATACGTTTGATATTCAGGCGAAGCCGACAGTGGATCCCAGGCCAGGGTCCACCTCGAAGGAGGCTTATGCGAACGTCCAACTCATGCTGCAAACGCTGCTCGAAGACCGATATGCCCTGAAGGTTCATCACGAGACCAGGGTGCTTCCCGTTTATGCGTTGGTGGTTGCCAGGGGTGGCCTCAAACTGACGCCGTCCGACTGCGTGAAGCCGGACGCCGATAATCCTCCAGCTCCCCCGGCTCCAGGGCAATCTCCGCCGGCGTTTTGCGGCAATACCAGGGTAAGTCGAAACGGGCGGAACCTCGTGATGACCGGGACAGGCATCACCATGGCCGACCTCATTCGAACTCTTTCGCGCGTGACCGACCACACTGTGATCGACAAGTCCGGATACACGCAAACATTCAACGCAACTCTTGAGTGGGCACCGGACCAGGGCGGGGCAAGCTCTCCTGCACCGGAGGGTTCCGAGAGCGCGGCGCCCTCCGCAGACACCGGGGCGTCGGTGTTCACCGTATTGCAGGAACAACTCGGACTGAAACTCGAATCGACCAAAGGTCCGGTGGACGTCCTCGTCATTGATCACGTTGAGAAGCCAACTCCGAACTGATCGTGAAGCCTGGCACCGTCTCGGGAAGTCGCCGCAGCCGAGCGTGGAGGCGCCACCATCCTTCACGTCGACGTAATGGACGGCCATTCGGCCCAACATCACCCTTGGCCATCCGTCCACCAGGAAGGGTACGTCTGAGTGTACCGGGACATGCGTTACGCTGTGGACCTGAGACATCCGTTACAAGCCCCTTGCGGTAGCAACGCTTCCAGTTGAGGGGGCACGAGAAGACATCTATATCCTGTCGTCGAGGCCGTGGGAATGTGGGAATCCCGAAGGGATTTCCAAAGAGTGTGGGAAGATTCTCTCTCGCACTTCAAGCATTTTTTTCTCTTTAGGGGTGTCCAGAGGGGATATTTCTCTTTTTAGCCAGAGATGATGGTGGGCAGGAGCGCGGGGAAGAGTTTGCTTCCGTCGTAGGGTGTTTCACTGCGAAGCATCCCGTAGATGGCATGGAGCAGCTTGCGAGCGACGGCGATGATCGCCTGCAGCTTGGCCTTGTGACGACTCAGGAGTGTTTCGTAGAACGCCTTCAGGTGGGGATCGAGACGAACGGCAACCAGGGCGGGCATGTAGAGCGCGCGACGCAGATACCGATTGCCAGCCCGACTCATGCGGGAGGGCTTGTGCACCGAGGTTCCCGAGACCTGATGTACCGGGTCCAGACCACTGTGCGCCACCCACTGCCGCACCGACATCTCCGGTGAGAGCGATGAGAGTTCGCCCAGCAACTGAACCGCGCTGATCTCGGCGATGCCTGGGATGCCGATGAGCAGCTCGAACCGCTTCCGGATCGTTTCATCGCTGCGAACCAGTTCTCTCGCCTCGCGGCGGAACCGCAGGATGCGCCGCTCGAGCGAAGCCATAGAGCGCTTCAAGTCGTTCACCACGCAGCGCGGCGTCGCCGCTGATTTCTCCGCGGCGTGGAGGCGGTTGTTTTGCCGTGTGTATTCTGCTGTCAGACCGAGGAGATGACGGCTGATGGTGCGCAGTTGCAAGCTATTCAGACTCGGTGCGCGCCACGGCGTAAAGGGCATACGGCGGCTATATTCGGCCAACGCCTGCGCATCCGCTGAGTCGGTCTTCGACCGTCGCAGTGTCTGCGCGAAGCGATGGACCAACTTCGGGTTCAGCACCGCGACCTCGATGCCATCCGCCCGATCAAGCGCCATAGCCAGGTCCAGCGAGTAGATGCCGGTCGCTTCCAGCGATACTCTCACCCGCGCCTTGCGCTTATGCAGCCAGGCGATCAGGGCCTTGTGCCCGCTGGCGTTGTTGTTGAAAACACGTTGCTCGAACCGTTGATCTTCTTGATGAACGGCTGCGGCAAGAGTCGCGGCACTCACATCGATGCCGCAAAATACGGTGGACTGCATGGATGGATTCGGCTTGCTCATGAAGCTCCTTGAAGGTACGATCTGTCTCGGCTACCGGCCCCTGTCCGCATCAACGGGCTTACTCTTCGCGCCGCCCTTGAACATGCAGGCTCTAAGGCCTCCGATTCTCCACGGCGTAAAAGAGAGGGGCGGGGGCCTCTCTTCGCCATCAGGCTCAGCCAAGGCTGGCCTCGGGTGGGAGCGGCCTCTCCGCCGAAACGTGAACCTATCGTCACGCCTCAAATCGCAACATACAAGGGTGGGAAGCCGGCTTCATGGCTTTCCATGCTCTGTCATTTCCATGGCCTGTTTTGCCCGGCGACCTAGATAAATCAGCTACGCCACCTGGCCCAATACACCGTACCCGCCACGACCGCTTATCGTGATCGGTTGTCAATGAGTGCATCGGCGATTGTGCGCTCGTTGACCCGACGGGATAGCGGAGGTGAAGCCCGTTTCTCAATACCTTCCGAGCAATTCTGCGCACCAGCGAGCGTCGCGAAACTTCACCGCAACAGAAGCCGCTCGAGAGTATTTTCGAGCCAGGCCTCATAGCGGGCGGCGGACCACTTGCGGTCCACAACAAAAAGCCGATAGTGGTCTGCTCCCGTCATGGCCCACAGGATATCCAGCGCCTCCTTCGCGGTGTGGCTCTTGCGAAGTACTCCAGCGCGGTCCCACGCGTCTGTCAGAGGGCTTTGGCCGCGGAGTCGCCGCTCCTCTCCTTCCTGCCACAAGGCCAGAAGGTCTTCGTTCGTACAGCCGGCGCCTCGTGCGATCTCGACAATGTCTCCCGCCTGCCCGTAGAAGCGGCACGTAAAGGAAACCAGCCGGCGCAGTTGCTTGCGTGGGTCTCCCGCAGTAGCGTGCAGGTCCCTCAGCAGACCGGAGACGTCGGCCTGCGCATCCGCCTGGTCGAGCAACGCAAACAGCATGGCTCGCTTGGATCGATACATCGCGTAGACCGTCGGCACCGCGACACCCGCCTCGCCTGCGATCCGTTCAATCGAAGTAGCACCGTAGCCATAATGGCCGAAGAGATTGCGCGCGGTCTGCAGAATTCGTCCGCGCCGCTCGTCGGAGGAGGCCCAGCGCCGGCTCGCGTCATACCCACGCTTTGTTTTTTTTGCTTGCATGCTTTGCTCATATTAAATATAGTGCAACTCTATCTAATATGAGGAGGCAAATCGTGCGGTCTCTTGCTTCGCTTACGCTGTGGCTCTTCGTGATTGGAACTTCATTGATCCTCGGCGCCGGTCTTTATGAAACGCTTGTGGTGGTGCCGTTCTGGTCGGTAGGAGCCCCGGCCTCGCTGGCGGAAGGGAATCCGCTGTTGCAAGTTCACGTACGCGCAGGGCATGTCTTCTGGCAGCACTTCACGCCGGTTCTCGGCCTCATCACACTGCTTGCGATGCTCACCAGCTTTGGAGCTCCGCCGCGCCATCTGACATGGCGTCTCGCAGCCACCGGCCTGATGCTCCTGGTTTCGATCGCGACCCTGGTCTATTTTCGTCCGGTCCTCATCGGAATGCTTATTAACCACGGAGCAGGGCTCACACCGGAAGCGCTGGCAGCAGAAGCACGCCGCTGGGTGGCGCTCGACTGGGTGCGGGACATCGCCGTCGCAGCTTCGCTGGCGATGGGAATCCGAGCGCTGCTTCTGCCCCTCCGGTAGCGGCGAAGGGCGATTCGAAGCATGGGGATCATATAAATTCGCCTGCACTTATCGTACTGGCTGCGGGCCAAACCACGTCAGGCTGTAGCATCTCCAGCCTCGCCTTGAGCTTGCGCGCGCCCCAGGACGGGTGCTTAGCCCTGAGCACGAGAATGGTGTTCTCGATTGGCTCCAGCGTCGCGTGAGAGCAGCTATGCGGACGACTGCTTCGATCCACGAGGCCCTCCGGCCCCGTCTCGTTGTAGCGATTGATCCAGCGGTACGCTGTGGGACGCGAGATCCCATACGCGCGGGCACAGGTCCGCTACCGACATCTCTTCCTTCTGATAACTCGACAAAAACTGCAAACGTTGATCCAAAATACGACTCTCTTTCCAGGGCATACAACATCGTCGTGTGTGCCCAAATGGTGAGTCTTCGTAGCCGTCGCGCTCCGCTGTAAACCATGTTCTCCGGTCTGTTTTGTAACGGAAGTGCTAAGTACGCTCAACGTCATACGAACGAACGTCTAATGCGAGGGGTTGCCCTTCGAAATACCGCTCTTCCGCGGCTGCGATCGCGACTGCGTTCCACCGCAGACACCTTGAAGTAAAGTGAAGGCGTCGTGCCAAGTGACTTTCGAAACGCAGCGATGAAAGCGCTCGGCGTGGCATAGCCCGCGTCAACAGCGGCTCGTGTCACATTCGCACCTTCTCCGAGTAGACGCATCGCCTCCATCAGACGAAGTTGCTGTCGCCATTTTCCTAACGTCATTCCCGTATCCTCCTGAAAAAGTCTTTCGACAGTCCTCCGGGTAGCGCCACTTCCCCTGCAGATCTGCGCGAGAGGTCGTCGATTTCCCGGTTCGGCCATCAGCGCCTCTGCGACCTTCAGCGCTTTGGGATCGGACAGATTTGGGAGCTGAAGTGGCACGCTCTGAATTGCCTTGAGCTGGTCGATGACGACGTCGATCAGGTGACGCTGCCACGCTACTTTTTTATCGAGCGAGCCGCTGCTGCAGATGTGCAGAATCAGCTCATTCAACAGCGGCGGCACATTGACCACGCAACAATCCCTCGGCAAGGACCTCACCAGTCTCGCCTTCAGGTAAAGAGTTCGCATTGCGACCCTTCCCGACATCGTAATCGAGTGTGGAATCGTCTCCGGGATCCACACGGCCCGGTGGGTCGGAACTACCCAGGTGCCCTTACCGGTGCGCACCGTCATCACGCCCTGCGACGCGTAGACCAGTTGGTCGCGATCATGAAAATGCAGCGGCACAACGTGGCCAGCGGCATAGTCGTGAGTGAGACTGACAATGCAGGAGCGGCGGTCCGTGAGACGATCGAAGATCGCACTTTGTCGTTTTTTCGACATTGATTGTCACAATATCGAAAGTATGCAGGCGCTGCAACGGCATATGTTGGGTCTCTAGAGTCTTAGGGGGAACAATACGATGCAGCCGAATTCAATTATTCGAAGGTCAACTTGGTTATCCAGTCTCCTATTAATTCTGCTGACAAGAATCGGCTCAACGGCACGCGTAATTGACCCGGCCGATATGGGCTCATGTTCCACAAATTTAGAGAGTCGCCAACTCGACTATTGGCTCGGCGACTGGAAGATTGCAGGTCCTGGCGCAGGTCCCAACGCCGTCAGCCGGGTTCACCTCGCGCTCGACGGATGCATGGTCGTCGAGAGTTGGGACGGAGGCCGAGGCCATACTGGCGAGAACATGTTTGGCTATAGCGCCGACGACAAGAGCTGGCACGGAATGTTCGTCGACAATCAGGGTCGAGTACACGTGTTTGTCCATGGCAAAGTTTCCTCAGGCGTCGCCGAGTTCTCAGGCCCCAGCCGAGGACCGAATGGAGAAACCGTCCTGAATCGTGTTCGGATACGTCGAATCGGCCCGGACAAAGTCGAACAGATTTGGGAGAAATCGCCTGACAACGGCGCCTCCTGGGCAACCGACTTTCACGGAGAATATTTGCGCAGGAAACCCTGACGAATGAGGTAGCCTCGGTGCCGTCGCGTTTCCATTGGTCAACTGCGCGCGCAAGACGACCGAATTCCGAGGCATCCTAACCGAAGCTGAGCCACTTCCGTCGACATGCTACACCTTGCCGCGACCCAATAACCCAGCCTGCCGCTAACCTCAACCCAAACGCGCCTTCACATCCACTCAGCACCGGGGTATGAATTAGTCTGGAAGCACTGCGACCAAGCTAATTTTGGGGGATTAAAGCGCATGCAAAGATTGCGAGTAGCGGCAGGAACCTTTCTTATCCTGATACCTCTGATCTTGCTCTTGTCTCTGCCTCTTCTCGGCATCTTTTTAGGGGCGATGGGGATGGATATTCACTGGACATCCAAAGTCAGCTTCTATACCACGATGGTCTTCGCTGTCGTCCTCTTGTGCGCTTGCGTCCTTGCAGGAATACGCCTGCGGAGATCCGCAAAGAGAATGAGTTGATTTCCGTCACCCTTCTGTCCCACTGCTAAACTTGCTCTCAGGAGCAAACCTTGATCGAACTGGCAGCCTCCATCCTGGCCTCAGACTTCGCCCACCTCGCCGACGACATCGCCGCAGCCGAGCGGGGAGGCGCCACCATCCTTCATGTCGATGTCATGGACGGCCACTTCGTCCCCAACATCACCTTCGGCCCTCCGATGGTCAAAGCCATCCGCCCCGTCACCAAACTCCCTCTCGACTGCCACCTGATGGTCGAAAATCCAGACGACTTCATCGAAGCCTTCGCCGAGGCCGGAGCCGACTTGATGTCCGTCCACCAGGAGGTCTGCCGCCACCTTCACCGCACCCTCCAGCAGATCGCACACCACGGTATGCAGCCCGCCGTCGTCATCAATCCCGCCACTCCGGTCGAAACCCTCGTCGAAGTCCTTCCCATGGTTCACCATGTCCTCGTCATGAGCGTCAATCCCGGCTTCGGCGGCCAGGAATTCCTCCCTCTCTGCCTCGACAAAATCGCCCACCTCGCCGAGCTCCGCGAAGAAATGGGCCTCAACTTTCGCATCGAAGTCGACGGCGGAGTCGCTCACGATACCGTCGCTCTCGTAGTCGAAGCAGGAGCGGACATGTTAGTCGCCGGGTCAGCCATCTTCGCCCCCGGCAAAACCGAGCACAACGCCAGGGAATTCCTCAAACTGGCACGTGCCGCCTCGCCAGCATAATTCCAGCGGGGCATTTAGAATAAGAGCCAGCCTGTACGCGGTCGTTGCGCGGGGCAATGGGGTTATTTTGCTGATGAACAAACGTTCCTTTTTCCCAAGCTTCCGGGCAGCCGCACTAGCCGGCATAGCCCTCGCAGGTCTTATCCTCACCGCCGGCGCAACCGCTCAGGTCACTGGCTCCAGTCAGACCGCCACAGGCGCCAACGGCCAGCCCCAGACGACCGTCACTCTCTCCGACTCCACCAGCAAGAAGCAGGACAAGGTAGTCCAGACCAAGGACACCAAAAAAGAGCTGGCGAAGGAAAAGAAGATCGCGCCCGTCGACCCGGGGCTCCCCGACAAAGTCCTCTACGACAAGGCACTCGACGCCACCAAGCGCGGCCACTTCGACGTAGCCCGTCTCGACCTCCAGACTCTCCTCAACACCTATCCCGACTCGCAGTATCAGATGAAGGCCAAGCTCGCCATCGCCGACTCCTGGTATCACGAAGGCGGCACCGCGGCTCTCACCCAGGCCGAGCAGGAGTACAAGGACTTCATCACCTTCTTCCCCAACGCACCCGAGGCCGCCGAGGCTCAGATGCGCGTCGGCGACATCTACTTCCGCCAGATGGACAAGCCTGACCGCGATTACTCCAAGGTCACCCACGCCCAGGAAGAGTACCGCCTCATGCTCCAGCAGTTCCCTGAATCCACCCTCGTCCCCCAGGCTAAGCAGCGCCTCCGCGAGGTTCAGGAAGTCATGGCCACACGCGAGTCCGAAATCGCCGCATTTTACGGCACTCGCAACAACTGGTCGGCGACCATCGCCCGCTATCAGACGGTCGTCGACACCTATCCTCAGTACAGCCGTATGGACGAAGTCCTCATCGGCCTCGGCGATGCTTATGAGACCCAGGCCCGCTACATTCGCACCCTCAGGCTCCCCGAAGCCGCCAAGGCAGCTCTCGAAAAGACCTACGACGACGCAGCGATAGCCGCATATTCCAAAGTCGTTCTCGAGCACTCCGCCGCCGCTCACGTCGAAGACGCACGCGACCGCCTCGACGCGATGAACGCCCCGATTCCGACGCCGACACCCGAGCAGGTAGCCGCCAGTGTCGCGCTCGAAAACAGCCGACGCCAGTATCGTCTTCAGGACCGCGCCACCATTCTCTTCATGCGTCATCCCGACGTAGTTCAGGCAGCTCGCGACGGCGAACCCACGCTGGTTGACCCCAAGCCGACCATGGCACCGGCTGTCACCAAGAAGATGACAGATTCATTCAACGCCGCAATGAACCCGAACTCGGTGAAAGCCCCTGCACCCGCAGGCTCTACTCCTGACGCCACACCGTCCAACGCAGCCGCCGGTGCAGCGCCCGCAGCAACCACCGCAACTCCCGCAGCCCCGCTCGCCTTCCAGGATGTTCCCGCGGCGAATGCAGGTGCCGCCTCCGGATCATCCGCAGTCAGCAATGTTCAGGGCAGCTCGAACGCGGCACCCGCAGCAACTGGCGGCGGTGGCAACACCGTTGGCGTCGAGATCCTCGGCTCCAATCCCAACGTCAAGTCCACCGACAACGGCGGCCTCAAAGCCGTCGGCCCGGACAACTCGACCGCCCCGCTGCCGGCTGTCGAAAAACCCGCCGAAGCTCCTTCGCAGGTCAACGACATAGCGCCCGGCACTCAGCCCGCGGCCCAGCAGCCCAACGCCGCTGGAAAGAAAACCGGCAAGCCCGAGTTCGACAAGGGCGACGAGTCCTCCAGCAAGCACAAGAAGAAGAAGGGCCTCGGCAAACTCAACCCCTTCTAACAGAAACCGATCCACAAAAAGGGATGCAGCCGAAATGGTTGCATCCCTTTTTCTTGCCTCAAACGCAGGAACACATTTACCCGTTCGATTACAGCCAAGAGTTTTGCTTAAGGGCACGGCTTTAGCCGTGCCGTAAATACCCCCATAGAAGGAAAGGGGCTTTAGCCCCTGAGGCATCTTTGATTTCGCAGGGAACATCCCGTGAAAACCACCCAACCTTAAGAAACCTGGTTCACCATCACCCGCCGTCGCACTCTGCGCGCAACAAACCCCGACAGCAGCAGCAAAGCCACCGCCCCGATCAGCCACGAATACATCGGGCTCAGCGAAACTCTGCTCCGCGCCCGCTGATCGTCGGTCGACTTCGCAACGTGCGACAAGTGTCCGCCCAGCACATAAGCACTCCCTGAAAGCGAATCATCCGACTCATAAACCGTATTCCCCACCAGCACCGCAGTATCTCCGCCAATCCGCGCCTGCGAATCCACCACCGCATTGCCCCACACAACCGTAGCGCTGCCCTTCACCTGTCCGCTCACATTCACGCTTCCAAATAGAACCACCACCCGTCCCGTGACATCACCCTCCACCTGCACCGAGCAGAAGATGCACGTCGCATTATGAATCTGCTGACCCGATGCAACAAAGATGTCCTCATTAAAGTAAGTCCGATTGCCCGGCCCCTGGCCCCATGCGCCAACCGTGAGCAACAACGCAACAACGACGCTCCAACCCGCGCGTAAGACCATCTCTCCTCCACGAAACAACTCAAACGAACTCGAAATACTTTTACGTGCGATCCGGTTTAACTTGTCGCAGCTGTCAAAACCCGCGTCCCTGCGGATAAGCCGGAAACTGATACCGATTCCGTCGCACCAACCAGACAATCAGCCAGATCAACCCTCCAAGCACCAGAAAGGGCGACAACGGCAGCAGCATCCATATCCGGCTCGGCGACACTGCGCTCGAACCATGAATCGTCGCACCCGGCGCCGCGATCACATCACCCGCGGCCATCGCGACGTCGCCGCCAACCCACGAGCCCGGCCCCAGCTTCAGATCCG
The DNA here is from genome assembly GCA_963815485.1 of uncultured Acidobacteriaceae bacterium. GTDB lineage: Bacteria > Acidobacteriota > Terriglobia > Terriglobales > Acidobacteriaceae > Edaphobacter. The sequence goes on from CAWFGQ010000002.1 coordinate 821,136, forward strand.
CTCCCAGCGCAGCCACGTCGCCGCCAATACTGCGCCCACCATCAACATCAATCGACCCATACGCCACTGCGATATCGCCCTTCACATCTCCATGGATATGAACAGAACAAAACGCACACGCGATATCCCCGGCCGTCTCCCCTTCGGCAACCGTAATATCGTTACCAAAGCCTGCGCGGTCGTTGTCAGAGTGGGAACGAGCATACAAAGGAGTAGTCGCTACAAGCACGGCTACAATCAAGAGCCATCTGCGCATAAAAGGTCCTCAAATCCTGCAAACCAAGTCTAAGCCTTCCAATCCCGCAAAATCCTGAAACTCAAAGCTCAAAAACTCGCAGCCCGGTCCTCGATGCTACCCTTAAATCATCCATGAGCAAGCCATCCAGCAGCCCCGAAATCCCGAGAGAACTGCCGAAAGCATACGACCCCTCTGTCATTGAAGAATACTGGGCCCGGTACTGGGTCGAGGAACGCCTATTTGATGTTCCAACCCCAAAAAGTACGCAGGATAGTGACGAAAAGTTCACCATTCTCCTCCCGCCGCCCAACGTCACCGGCCGCCTGCACATGGGCCATATGCTCAACCAGACCGAGATGGACATCCTTACCCGCTGGCACCGCATGCTCGGCGACCTCGCCCTCTGGATACCCGGCACCGACCACGCCGGCATCGCCACCCAGATGATGGTCGAGCGCCAGCTCAAGGAAGAAGGAACCACCCGCCGGCAACTTGGCCGCGAAGCCTTCACCGAGCGTGTCTGGTGCTGGCGCAAGCTCTACGGCGGAGCCATCCTCGACCAGATGAAGCGCCTCGGCGCCTCCGTAGACTGGTCCCGCGAGTACTTCACCATGGACGACCGCCTCAGCGTCGCCGTGAAAGAAGCCTTCGTCCGCCTCTACGAGCAGGGCCTCATCTATCGCGGCGCCTACATCGTCAACTGGGACCCCAGCATCCAGACCGCCGTCTCCGACCTCGAAGTCGAACACGAAGAGCGCCTCGGCAAGCTCTACCACATCCGCTACCCACTCGCCGACGGTTCCGGCCACATCACCGTAGCCACCACCCGCCCCGAAACCATGCTCGGCGACACTGCCATCGCCGTTAACCCCACCGATCCCCGTTACACCGCACTCATCGGCAAAAAAGTGCTCGTTCCACTCACCGGCATTAAGAATGGTCCTCGTCGTGAAATTCCCATCCTCGCCGACGACTGGGCAAAACCCGAGTTCGGCACCGGCGCAGTCAAAGTCACTCCCGCCCACGACCCCAACGACTTCGCCCTCGGCCAGCGACACAACCTCGCCGCCCCCAGCATCCTCGACGAGACTGCGCACATCACTCTCCCCGGCTCGCCCTACGACGGCCTCGACCGCTACGCCGCCCGCGAAAAAATCGTAGCCGATCTCGAAGCCAAGGGCCTCCTCGAATCCATCAAGGACCACACCCTCACCATCGGCCTCTCACAGCGCACAGGTGTCGTCATCGAACCGCGCCTATCCCTGCAATGGTTCCTCGCCGTCAACAAAACCCCCAACACAGGCGGCAAATCCATCGCGCAAAACGCCATCGACGCCGTCGAATCCATCAACGGCGAAAAACCCGCCATCCACTTCACCCCCGAGATGTACAAAAAGATCTACCTCGAGTGGATGACAAACATCCACGACTGGTGCATCTCCCGCCAGCTCTGGTGGGGCCACCGCATTCCGGCGTGGCATTGTAAAGAATGCTCCGGAATTACAGTGGGGATGGAAGAACCAGCAGAGTGCTGTGACTGCGGCAGCGAATCTCTTACCCAGGAAACCGATGTACTAGACACGTGGTTTTCGTCTGGCCTGCTTCCCTTCACGACCTTGGGTTGGCCCGGAGTAGGCGGAGTCATTTCGAAGGATCATGTAGCAACTTCGCAGCATCCGGAAGCTTGCCTCCCAAATCCTGTATTGACCGCCGACCTCGCCAACTTCTACCCCACCACGCTCCTCGTCACCGGCTTCGACATCCTCTTTTTCTGGGTAGCCCGCATGATCATGCTCGGCTGCCACTTCATGCAGGACGTCCCCATGCCCGACGGCAGCAAGCGCCAGCTCGCAGACACCGTCCCCTTCAAAGAGGTCTACATCCACGGCCTCGTCCGCGACGCCAACCGCGAGAAGATGTCCAAAACCAAGGGCAACGTCATCAATCCCATCGACATCATCGAGCGCTTCGGAACCGACGCCGTCCGCTTCACTCTCGCGTCCATGGCCTCTCCCGGAACCGACATAGCCTTCAGCGAAGCCCGCACCGAAGGCTACCGAGCCTTCGCCAACAAAATCTGGAACGCCGCCCGCTTCCTCTTTATGAACCTCGACCGTGCCGGCCAGGCCGTCGGTGTAGGCATCTTCCCGCCCGACTACAACAAGAAGACGGTCCTTCCGGAAAGCGCACCGATTGAAGCACGATGGATCGTCTCTCGCCTCGGCCAGACCGCCGCTGCCGTCGACAAGTCACTCAAAGACTATCGCTTCGATGAAGCCGCCAACGCGATCTACCAGTTCTTCTGGGGAGACCTCTGCGACTGGTACCTCGAGCTCGTAAAACTCCGGCTCAACTTCGAAGCTGAAGCTGAAAACACGGAAGCTCTGCAATCGCTAGGCATACTGATGCGCGTCTTCGACAACGCCTTGCGTCTCCTGTCGCCCTTCATGCCCTTCATCACCGAAGAGATCTGGCATGCGCTTTACAACGGCGCGGCCCCCATGCCGAAATCGATTGCGCTGACCCGATATCCGCAGGCCGAGGATTTCTCCATCGACCCGGTCGCCGATAGCGCGATTAAAACCCTGCAAGACCTCATCACTACCATCCGCGCCCTCCGCAAAGAACTAGGCGTCCCCGAAAAAGAATCCACCCCAATCCATCTCCACGCGTCGAACCGCATCGTCGCCCTTGCCGACGCTAATCAGGACATGCTCTCCCGCATGGCTCGCGTCGCCTCCGTCGAATTCGCCAGTGAACCCTTATCCGGCGCAAACGCACGCTCGACCGCAGACTTCGACGTAGCCGTCCTCTACGAGCGCCAGGTCGACATCCCAGCCGAACGCGAACGCCTAACCAAAGACCTCGCCAAATACGAAAAGGGCCTCGAGGCCGCCAACCGCCAGCTCAACAACCAATCCTTCATGGCCAAAGCCCCCGCTCACATCGTAGAAGGCTTACGCAAACAACACGCCGAGACCAAAACCCTCTACGACAAAACCAAATCTGCCCTCGACGCTCTAGGTTAGATCGAACGGATCGGCACTACGCCACATCAAGTTTCAGCGCGCCTGCGCACTCATGCAGTTCGAGCCCGCGCGGAATAAATTTATGTTGAACCCCAACCTCAACCGGCCGTCGCATCATCAACCAGAGAGTCGCCAGCGAGGCGATGACGTCGAGCGTGAACAGCACCACCGAGGCCTTCAGGGAAAGCGCCGTCGTCCAGGCCAGCGCCGGCACCACAATCGCAAGTATTAGCACCATGCCCAGCTTGATCCCGTTCACCGCAGCCCTTTCCATTTCTCTTCTGGCGGAGGCTACTCCAGCCGGACCAAAACTTCCATCGCTGGTCGTTCCCATGAGGCCCATCGCAATCGTCTTCACCGCATTATTGGAAACCAATAGATGCAACGGAAGCACAGCAAGATCCCTCGCGTTGTAATCGTGCTCTCCGCCAAGCCCGGCGAGCCCCTGTACCTTGCGGGCAAAGTCATCGCGAACGAGAGTACGCACAAACTTTTCCGTCTTGTCAGGCGCATCTCCAGGCAGTCTCGTCGTCAACTGATTCACCACATTGGTAAACGAACCCGGATTCCGCCTCTCAATCGAAGCGAGCTGATCGACGTAAGAGGCATACTCCAGCTGTCCGAACTCTTTGGTAATAAGACCGAAGAACTTGAAATAATCCCAATCAAAGAACACCGCAAGCTGCAGGATCCACACCCGCACTCGATTGAGTTCAATCGACTCCCTCCGTCTCCGCGCGCGCACAAAAAGCGCCGTCATAAGAATCAGCAGAGGAGCACACTCGAGCAGCTGAGAGGGCTTCAAGCCAAGCTCATTAGGAACAAACGAGAAAAGCAGCTTCCCTAAAGGGATCGAGCCAAGCAGCTTCGAGAGAGGTCCGCGAAACACAAGAACCGCCAGCGTCAGCAGACTGAAAACCACCGGAGATTTCTTCGCAAGCGCATTCACACTCTTGGCCCACCCCCCGATCTCAAAAAAACTCGCGGCATTCATCGTCCTCGCCGGCTCGTAGCTCTTCTCCACATACTTCTGCAAATGCTTCGTCAGCTCATCTTCGGTTGCCTGCAGCCGCGGGATCAAATCGCGCGAAGCATTTCCGGTGTCCTCAACAACCTGAACCGTATTGCCATTCGCTTCAAGATAGGCTTTCGAATGGATCACCGTCTGTCTGGCGATCTCAACAGAATCGTATGTATTGAGTCCATATTGATAAGCCGCTTGCGCACTGCCATCGAGCCAATAGTCCACCGACCACCGGCCAGCCGCGGCCAGACACGGACGAACGCATAGAGTTACATGCCTCGAGACAATCATCCAGCGATCTCCGCTCAAGCAGAGCCTATCACCTGCATCACCTTACTCGCGCACAACATTCGCCGTTGTACTGAGAGCGCGACAACCGGAGCAATTACCATATTCTGCAGACGGAGGGACGAACCCGTGCTGAAACCCATCCCGGCTGCGTGTCTGCTCCTCCTGTCAACGGCAGGTTGGGGTCAATCCGCACCGCCAGCCTCAACGCAGGAACCAACCCCAGACACCCAGCCAATAACAACGCTCAAAGTAGCCGCACGCGTCGTCGAGATCTCCGCAGTAGTCAAAAGCAAAAACGGAGAACACGAAGGCGGCCTCATCAAAGATGACTTCATCCTCAAGCAGGATGGCAAGCCACAGCCGATCCGCTACTTTTCGCAAGGCTCCGATCTCCCCCTAACCTTGGCTCTGATGGTCGACACCAGCGGAAGCCAGCGCACCTTCATCAACGACGAAGCGCTCGCCAGCGACGTCTTCTTCGAGACCATGATGGGCCGCAGGCAGGACCGCGCCATGCTCGTGCAGTTCGACACCACCGTCCAGCAGCTCCAGGGCATGACCAACTCTCCCGGCGTGCTGCATCTGGCACTCACGCGCCTCAGCTCCCACGCCTCCGCAGCGAACGGAACCCTGTTGAACGACGCCGTCTACTCCGTCGCGAAAAATATTCTGGCCAAAGAGTCTGGCCGCAAGGCAATGGTTATCCTCACCGACGGCGGCGAAAACGGAAGCAGCCGCTCGCTCGCCGACGCAATCGAACAGCTGCAACGCGGAGATGTTCAGGTCTACTCGATCCTCTACAGCATTCGAAGCGAAGCCGCCAAACTCGGAGTCGGTTCCGCAACTCCGGATCCCGGAATGAAAATCCTGCAGACCCTCTCCGAAGCCACCGGCGGCCGCGTCTTCACGGTCTCCGCCACACTCAGTCTGCGCGAGATCTATGCGCAGATCGGCCAGGACCTCCGCCTGCAGTACGCCCTTGGCTACACTCCGCCCGCAGACACGCAACCAAATAGTTACCACAAGCTGGAGCTGAAGGCGAAGAACAACAAGCTAACCGTCCAGGCACGCAAAGGTTTCTTCGCAGCTCCCTGAATCGTCCCCCTGCTAAATCTTCGGATGTGGCCGTGGCACATACTCCACCAGCCCCAGAGCCCATCGAATCGCCTCAAAGTACATCGTCTGCACCTTCGGGTCGTCCCATGCCGAATCCGGATGTCCAAACGTGCTGTAAAACACATTTCCCTTCCCATACTTCTTCACCCACGCCGCCGGAAAGTCCCCATCCGTGCGATGCAGATCCTTCACCGTAAGATCGACCTTCGAAGCATCCATGCGCGCCAGCACATCCACGTCCTTCCTCGAGTAAGGCCCATTCGTCGGCACATAGATCTCATCACGAATCACAAACTCCCGGGCAAACTGCCCCATCCCCGGAAACGTCGGCTCCTCCACAACAATCGGCGCATCGAAAACTCCCCACGGATGGTTGTCAAAATAAGCCCCCACCATCTGCCCATACTCCGGCCAGCTATAAAACGCATCGATCGCCGAATGTCCCCCGACAAAACCCTTCCCATCGTCATGCACAAACGACAGCAGATCGCTCCTCTGCTTCGCCGACAGATCACCCTCCCCCAACCCATAGAAAAAAATCGCATCAAAATAGTCGAGATTCTTCGCATTTACCGGACGCGTCCCGCCCGCCCCATACTTTCCCGTTCCGTAGATCGTGTCCTTCGTAATCAGCTGCGTGTCCGTGCGAATGTAAGTGACATAGTCCCCTGATCGCCGCCCCATCTGCTCAATCGTCGCCAGCGCATGCGAGACCGAATCATGCTGATAGCCAGTATGTACATCACCAATCGCCAGCAGCTTTTTCTTTCCGGCAAACGGATCCTGCATCCTCGCCACCGGCGTTCCAACGCCCGCAGCAGGTGTCGCCTGAGCAACCTGCCCCACCGCACTTCTCCCGGCAACATCGCAACCCGCAGCCGCGGCTAACCCAGCCAGAAACGATCGCCGATCAATCCAACCTCGCCTTTTCATCATTCGCATGATTGTAGAAGCGCTAAGACGTTCAGAGTCAATCACGGAACTCTCCCGGCATCTGCTGGTACTTCTGCTAATGGTGCAGGCCAACCAGCGCAGGTAGTCTCGTTAAGCATATCTGGAACGCACCCAGTCAATTGATTGGCGACGTTTCGGAGCGCAGATGTCCAGCGAAGGGTTGCTGCGGGAGGCACTTTGAATGCGGACCCTACGTTCAGCCGCCCGGCCCTTGAATCGCGAAATCTTCAGAGTCACTCATAGAAGCTTCGCCATCGCACTCGCCCTTGCGATTCTTGTCCCAACCTCCGTCGCCCAGGAAACAAATACTCTACCGAATCAACCCGCACCGCCTCCCGCAAACACGGAACTCCCGGTCAACTGGTTTTACGGCGCGTATATCCCCAGGGATGCCCCTCTCGTCCCGTTGACCGGAAAACAGCGTTTCAAGCTTTACATTCGCCAGACCTATACGACGCCGGGCATTTACATCAAGACCGGATTCTTTGCGCTGCATGACCAGGTAGAAGACACGCCCGAAGCATGGGGAGACGATTTCTCCGGCTTCGCCAAACGCGTAGGCTCCAATCAGGCAACGAATATTATTCAGAACTCGTTCACCTCCCTCGGCCAGGCGGCTGTCGGATGGGAGCCACGCTACGACCGTTGCCGCTGCACAGGAGCGTGGCCACGCTTTCGTCACGCCTTCATCAGAAACTTCATCACCTACGACGACAGCGAGCAATCCAAACGGCCAAATATCATGCCTTTTGCGGCGGCATTCGGCGCAGCCGCAATCGCCGCAACCTGGAATCCGAATAATCCAACTATCACTGTCAAGGGATATCAAAGCGTTATCACGCAATCCTGGGTGGGAGTCATTTCAAACACCATTGGCGAATTTGCACCCGACATCAAAAAGAAATTAACCAAACATAAAGATTGACTTCATCCGGAAACCGCAGCGCCGGCTAGGGACCTGGGCGAAACCTCGTAATCACGAACTTTGGTCTAAAATCAATTCGTCCGTCATCCCGAGGCCATAATGAGCCGGATTCTCATCATCGAAGGTCGCGACCACGTCAGCCACGAGATCGGCGACAAACTCACCGCCTCTGACCTCCCGCTCGACTACGCTGTCGGAAACGCCGACGCCCTTCAACGTCTCCGCGTCCACTCCTTCGGCGTCGTCATCACCAGCGGCGACACCGCCATCGAAGAGAGCCTCGCCCTGCTCGAAGAGATGCGCTCCATCCGCCCCGCGCTCAAGTGCATCGTCCTCGCCCACCACAGTACACCCGACGATGTGATCGCCGCACTCCGCGCCCGCGTCTTCGCCTGCTTCACCTCGCCTTTCGACACCCACGAGATCTCCAACCTCGCCCGGCAGGCAGCCTCCGACAGCAAAATCGGAGAAGACATCGAGATCCTCTCCGCCCGCCCCGGCTGGGTCTCTCTTCGTCTCAACTCCCGCCTCATCACCGCCGAGCGTCTCCTCTCCTTCGCCAAAGAGCTCAGCACCCAGCTCCCGGAAGACAGCAAGCAGGAGATGCTCCAGGCCCTCCGCGAGATCCTCATCAACGCAATGGAACACGGCGCCGCCTTCAACCCCGACCAATCCGTCGAAGTCACCGCCATCCGCACCGCGCGCACCATGGTCTTCCGCGTCCGCGACCCCGGCGCAGGCTTCCGTCAGGAAGCCCTCAGCAACGCCGCCTTCACCGAAGCCTCCGAAGACCCCACCGCCCACATCGCCCAACGCGAAGAAGTAGGCATGCGCGCCGGTGGCTACGGTCTCCTCCTCGCCAAAGGCACCGTCGACGAACTCATCTACAACGAGATCGGCAACGAAGCCATCCTCATCAAGTACTTCGACTAAGCAAAACGGCGATAGTCGCTAAATCTTCCGCCCCACCAGTCGAATTAACCGCCCCGCGGTCCCACGCTCCACCGCAAATCCAGCCCGAAATATCCCAAGACGAGCGCAGATTAAGAGCACGTCGCCAAGAGTTCTTCAGGAGTCTTGCTTAAGGGCACGGCTTCAGCCGTGCCGCAAGCTCAATCCAGTCAGCGCGGCTTTAGCCGCTGAGGTACGCTTCACTCATGGGTTCCCATAGCGACTAATTGAGCGCAGACTTGCTCTCACTTCTCATACAACGAAATGTAGCGATCGCTAACATTCTTAGCCGCCTCTTCCAACGTAGCAAGCTGCAAGTACGGAATTGAAGTGAGAACGAGAACAGAAGTTGAACTGTTGATGAGTTGAATGATAAGTTCTGTCTCATATTCCGCACCCAGCGTACCGTCCGGTTTGACCCTCCTGCCAAGCTGTTCAAGCCCACTGTGGGCAAACCCACACAATGCTTTCCAAGTGTCACCTTTGTATTTGCTGAACAGGCCCCTTGTCCCAAAGGTTTCGTCAAGGGACGTTGCCATATCATTGAAGAAGGGATACTTCAGAGTTCCGCTTTTTATCCTTTGAATCTGTTCATCAGTGGCCAAGAACGCTGCGAAATGGCCTCGAAACCCCGTTTCTACAAGAGGTCGGAATAGCGCAAGGGCTGACCCTGCCAAAGGTTGTATTCGTAGAAGCGTAAGGATTGATTCATGGTGCGAAATCATTATCGACAGAAAGCGGGCGAACAGCTCGGAACGTTCGGTAGCCGTATGCTTCTGTGTCAGTGAATTGGTGACACAGACGTGCATCTCTTCGGCTTTACGGAGACGAGGCACAATCTCTGGATTCATGGTTGTTAGGTTAGCGTATTGAATACGCATCTATGCGTTCAAGTACGGATAGGGGTATTAGAACCGCGTCATTCCTGCATTTTTCTACAGCGGTTCCCTCTGCTGGCGGCGAATCCACACCAGCGCGGGATACACCAATAAGGTAGATATCGAAATCTGTAATTGGCTACAACCTCCAGAGTCGGTTTTCACCAACCTAGCCGCTAAATTTGGCATGTATGCGGGGAAGAAACGAAGTGAAACACGAATACCACGAAGGCCTAGGCACGAAAAACCGATAGGATTCGTTCCGAGGATAAATTTAAACCGGGAAAATTTTCATCTCCAAAAATCAACCAGCTTACGACCGCGCTTTTGCACTTAGCGGCCACGTAACGATCCTCATCAAGTACTTCGACTAAGCAAAACGGCGATAGTCGCTAAACCTTCCGCCCCACCAGTCGAATTAACCGCCCCGCGGTCCCACGCTCCACCGCGAATCCAGCCTCTTCCATGGCCTGCATCAGCCAGTCCACTCCTAGCCTAAGCTTCCGATAGCAACTCTTGCCCAACGCCCACCGCCCGCCCTCTCGCCGATATACCAGGTCATGCACCATCACGCTCTCCACCCGATCAAACTCCAGAAAGCAGGTCATCACCCGCTCCTCATCACCAAATACCGGAATAAATCGGTCCACTCCAACCGCCGCCAGACTCAAATCCCGATAGCTCACCACAAATCTCCCACCAGCAGTCAATGCGTCGCTCACCGCACGCAGCAACCGCATCACATCTTGCTTGCTCGGAAGATGCGTAATCGTATCTCCCATACAAACCATCACCTCAGCAGACCCCGCACCCACAAACTCTGCCACTCGCAACAAATCCCCATGCACTGCTCGCACATTCATCCCATCTGAATTCGACCGCAGTTCGTCCAACAGCTCCGCACTCGTATCGATCGCCAGCACGGGTAAAAACCCCATCTTCGCCAGCGCAATCGCTTGAAATCCCGGTCCGCAACCTAGATCCACGGCCAGCCCACGCCGCGCACCCGACAAGGCATCGTCCAGAATCTCCCTTTGTTCGGCAACCTTCGCCTCAAACGAAGTCCCAAACATCCACGTATAGTTCTTCGCGAGCAAACTGCTGTAGTGTTCTTCCACGCTACCCATGCCAATAGTCTAGCGAGTCCCAATAGGGTCGAATATCCACAGAAATGTTTCCGGACCGAGGAAAACTTTCAGCCCAAAAAAACAACCAGCCAACGACCGCGCTTTTGCACTTAACAGCCACGTAACGACCACGAATTACCACGTAAAAACACCATCCCTTTCCGCGACCCCCTTCAAAAAACCCCCGAAAATTGCAAAAATTTACCCCATCACCACACCAGAAAAAAAATTACAGAAAAACAGGTTTAGGATGGCGTAATGGATTGGAAGAGTAAACGAGTCAGCGCCATCCTCGAGGCCGCCCTCGCCGAAGACAAAGTCGCCAACGACATCACCACCGCTCTCACCATTCCACCCAATCTCAGAGCCTCCGGAACCATCGTCACCAAGCAGCCCTGCGTCGTCTCCGGGCTAGGCTGTATCCCCATCATTCTGGACATCTTTGGCAGAATGTCGCTAGGATCGGCCGGCCGCTTCGAGGTCGTCAGCCACCCTGAAATCTTCGACGGCGTCAAAGTCAAAAAGGGCCAGACCCTCGCCGTCATCCGCCACAACGCCGCCGCCCTGCTCTCCTGCGAACGCGTCATCCTCAACCTGATGCAGCGGATGTGCGGCATCGCCACCCTGACCAACGAGTTCGTCAAAGCCGTAAGTGGCACAAAAACAAAGGTTTTGGACACCCGCAAAACCATCCCCGGCCTCCGTGCCCTCGACAAGTACGCCGTCTCCTGCGGCGGCGGCGTCAATCACCGTCTCGACCTGCAGGACGGTATCCTCATCAAAAACAACCATATATCTCTCGCCGGCGGACTTCCCGCCGTACTCAAACGCGCCCAGGAGAACCGCAAAACCGGCCAGTGGATTCAGGTCGAAGTCCGCTCCGACATCGAACTCGATCAGGCCATCACCGGTGCAGCAGACTCCATCCTCCTCGACAACATGACGCCATCTCAAGTAAAGAAAGCAGTTAGACGCATCCGCGCCACTCTCCCCGGCGTCCCGATCGAAGCCTCAGGCAACATGAACCTCAAAACCGTCCGCAAATACGCCATAGCCGGAGTTGACTTCGTCTCCGTCGGAGCTCTCACCCACTCCGCCGCCGCCGCCGACCTCAGCATGCGCATCACCGCCGACATCTACTGAGGGACAACTTGCCTGATTCGTTCGACTTAGCGAGTGTCATCGGCGCGCTCTCCAACACCATCTTCGCCGATAAAATCCATCACCTCGCCTCGGTAAATTCAACCAACACCCTCGCCCTCGAAGCCGCCCAAACCGGGGCCCCACAGGGCAGCGTATGGGTCGCCAACGAACAGACCGCTGGCCGAGGCCGCAGCGATCACAAGTGGCACTCAGCCCCCGGCGAAGGCCTCTACGCCAGCATCCTTCTCCGCCCGCAAATCCCTATAAAACAAGCGTTTTGGCTATCCCTGGCAACTGGCATCGCTGCCCGGTCAGCCATCGCCGTAGTCACCGGTTTGAAGCCCGATATTCGCTGGCCCAATGACCTTCTCATCGGCAAAAAAAAATGTGGGGGCATCCTCGTCGAAACCTCCACCGCTCCCAACCAATCAACCTTGCGTTACGCGGTGATTGGCATCGGCATCAACCTCAACCACATTGGCTTTCCCAAGGAATTAGAGGCACTTGCGACCTCTCTCCGCCACGAAACCGGCCAGCCCTGGCCGCGAGAACAACTCCTCATTCAACTCCTGCTCGCGCTTGAAAACGAGATCGCCCTTCTTGAAGCCGAAGTGCGCGATTCCACCTCTGAAATCAGTCTCTTAGACCGTTTCGCCGCAGCTTCGACGTGGGTTCGCGGGAAACCTGTCATCGTAGAAGAGGGTGGCGGCTATACTGGCGTAACAGAAGGACTTGATGCGGACGGTTTTCTGCGCGTCCGAGGCGAGGACAACGTCATGCACACGGTTCTCTCGGGCGGTGTTCGAGCAAGATACTGAAACGACAGCGGAAGGTAGATATGCTACTCGTACTCGACGTAGGAAACACGAACACGGTTCTAGGCCTCTACCGGCTCTCAACACCAGAATCCCCCACAACCCCGGAGCTGATAGCCAATTGGCGCATCACCACTCCCTCCTCGAACCAAACCAGCGACGAGTTCGGAGTCCTCCTTCGCAACTTATTCAAATTGAAAGGCCTGGAAACTGACGTCGTTGACGGAATCGCAATCTCCTCGGTAGTCCCCCCACTCGATTCAGCCCTCCGCCAGGTCTGCGACGTCTACTTTCAGGTAAAACCGCTCTTCGTCGAACCGGGAATAAAAACAGGCATTCCCGTCCTAACCGACAACCCCGCCGAACTCGGCGCAGACCGCATCGTCAACTGCGTCGCAGCCTTCGACCGCTTCGGAGGCCCATGCATCGTCGTCGATATGGGCACCGCGACCACCTTCGATGTCCTTTCAAAAAAAGGTGAATTCCTTGGCGGTGCCATCGCCCCCGGCCTCGGCGTCTCGGCCGATGCCCTGTTTTCCCGGGCCGCCCGCCTGCCTCGCATCGACATAAAAAAACCTGCGAAAGTCATCGGAACAGGCACGGTCGATAACATTCAAATCGGCCTTTACTACGGTTACATCGGCTTAGTCGATGGCATCCTTGAACGCATGATCGCCGAAACAGGCCCCGATACAAAGACGGTCGCTACAGGCGGCCTCGCAAAGCTTATCGCCAGTGGATCAAAACACATAGCGGTCGTCGACGACATGCTTACCCTCACTGGTCTACGACTGATCTACGAACGCAATATCGAGCGCCACAGAAAGCGCGGGGCATAGGCTATCGGGGCTTAAGCTTGTAGGAGAGCCCATGCGCAACTACTTCAATTACTTCACGGAGATCGAGGAGAAATTTCAACAGCGGCGCGGCTCCCTCCTGATGCTCTCCACTCTCGATTGGGCCTTGATCGAAACCTGGCGCGAAGCCGGTGTTCCGCTCGAAGTAGTGCTGCGCGGAATCGATAACGCCTTCGACAAACATGACGCGAAGACGCTGCGCTCCTCTACTAGAAACCGCAAAGTGAATGGCCTCGCATGGTGTGCCCAGAGCGTAATGGAAGCCGGAGAGCAGGCGATGGAAGCATCCATCGGCTTCGCGTCAATTTCAAAGGCAGATTCGGCAGAAAGTGGCTTCGAACTCCAGCGTATACATGACTATCTCGAACAAAATTCACGCGCAATAGAAGCATTAAGGCTCAGCCCACCCGCCGATGCAGTAGTCGCCGAAGTCGCTAACCGCTTGCTGGGCCTGGCTCGTACTCTAGTCGATCAGCCAGCCGCATCGCTGGAGGACCTGGACCGGAACCTGAGCGTTCTCGAAGAGCGGATATTCGCGGCGTTGCTGATGTCAACTCCGGAGGCGGAGATAGTAGCCCTGCGCGAACAGGCGGCAAGCGAACTGGCTCCATACCGCGGCAAAATGCAATCCGTACAAATCAAACAGGTACAACAGCAGTTTCTTCAGAAAAAACTGCTGGAAGCCCACAAACTACCCCGCCTAAGCCTCTTCTACATGAGTCACGGATGAAGCTTCAGATCGAAAAGTCAGTATACGGAGGGAACGGACTCGCACATCAGACTCAAGGCGATGGCGCAGGCAAGACTCTTTTTGTACCGTTCACTCTACCGGGAGAATTGGTCGAAGCCAGACTTCTGAAACAGAACACTACCTTTGGAGAGACATCGCTGGTTCAGGTCTTAAGACCCTCCGAAGATCGGGTGCCACCACGCTGCTCTCATTTTGGCGAATGCGGCGGCTGCCACTACCAACATGCAGCTTATGCGGCACAAGCGCAGATGAAGATTGAGATCTTGCGCGAGACACTGGAGCGCGCAACGTTGATCTCGTTACCTCCGATCCAAGCGCATACGGCTGCGCCATGGCACTACAGAAATCGAACGCGACTACGATTGTCAGAGAGCGACGGAACCCTTAGTCTCGGTTATAACCGTCCTGGCTCGAATGAGTTTCTCCCTATTCACGAATGCCCAGTCCTGGCACCTGCCCTCTGGTATGCTGCCGAATCTGTTCTACAAATGGCGACCGAATATCCCACCTCGGCTCGCTGGCTTCGCAACGTCACCGAAATCGAATTTTTCACTGACGGCGACGAAAAAAAATTGCAGATAGCATTCTTTCTAAAAAAACAGCAGCCCGGACTGGCTGCATTCTGCGATCAATTGCAAAAACATTTGCCTGAACTCACCGGCGCGTCTGCTTTTCTGCTTTCATCGGAAGGACCCCAACGGCGGCCAAAAATGCCTCGACACCTGGAGACTTGGGGAGCCCAGGGACTAATCTACCGCGCAGCCGGCGAGGATTACTGGGTCAATCACGGCAGTTTCTTTCAGATCAATCGTTACCTCGTCGACGAACTCGTTGAAATCGTAACCGCACACAGACACGGAATAATTGCGTGGGATCTCTACGCTGGCGTGGGATTATTTTCGAAGGCGCTTACGAAATCATTTCATCAGGTTGCAGCAGTGGAAGCCGCCGAAAACGATCTGTCACGCTCGTTTACCGGACTGGGAAGACGCGCCGTTAAGAGTACTACGGTTGATTTCCTGCGAAACGCACTTGTGCAACGAGACCGACCACAGCTAATCGTCATGGATCCTCCTCGAGCAGGCCTGGGCGCTGAGGTATGTATGCTGCTGGCACGCATTGCCGCACCGGAGCTCGTTTATGTCTCATGCGATCCAGTGACCCTGGCAAGGGATCTCAAAGCCTTGACTTCGACCGGACACAAAATTGAGGAACTGCATATGGTCGATATGTTTCCACAAACGTTTCATCTCGAGACCATTGCAGTTTTACGTAAATAATCGCTTTCCTCTTTATGGTGAAATAGTCTAAGTGCGGTCCGCAGGCAGAGCTTCGAAGACCGAAAAGCTGAACGAGCCACATCCAGAACTTTGGCCGAAAGAACTCGCGCGTATTGCGCCGCTCGAGTTACGCCGCTCTCCTTTGCTTGCCGCAACTTGTTGGTTTGCAGTCGGTGAATTGATCGCGCGGAATCGCCCTCTTGTCATCATTCTGTCGATCTCGACTCTCTCCTTATTTCTTCTGACCCTAGCAGCATTGCGCTGGTCGCTCCGAACAGCGGTCATTCCATTGGCTGCAGCGTGGATGGCGATTGGCTGCTTATGTTCAGAGATTCACCTGGCACCTCCCGCACAACCAGCCTTAGCAAGTTATGCAGACGGTCTCAGCAGACAAATCCGCGGGCGCATTGTCCGAGTGCGCTCTTTGCCTCCCGCGCAGCGAAATTCCGATCACGATAGTGAGTCAGGCTGGGAGCCAGGAAAAGAAGCCGACGACGCCGTTGCCATTGGCCTTCTTTCAGTGGATATCGAGGTCGATTCCATTGAAGAAGTAACACCGGATGTGTCGCGCATGGTTCCGATCAAGGGAGGGGTGCGACTAAGCGTAATCCGCGATAACACAGCGACAAAGACTGGAAACAACTCCTTGCCCGTGTTCAGCTGCGGAGACGAGATCGAGGCTCCAATGAGGATCAAGCTTCCGGAACGCTATCGCGATCCAGGAGCTTGGCAGTACTCTGACAATCTTCTAGCTCAAGGAATCAGTGCGCATGCCAGTGTTCGGTCATCGAAGATCACTACTTTGGGGAAGCAGAATAGCAGCGATTCGTCCCCCGACTTCGCAGCCGAGTCGCAGTGCAGACTCTTCGCAGCTCAGAGCTGGGCTTCGAAACGTCTGATTGGCTACGTAAACTCAAATGCAAATCTGCGGCTCCCTCAAGGTCTGCAGCTAAGCCCTGACGACGCGGGAATGTTAAATGCGATGCTGTTCGGTGACCGGGCTGGATTGAATAGCGCGCAGCGTATTGGCTTTGAGCGAACGGGCTCATTTCATCTGTTCGTTGTTTCCGGTATGCACGTGGGTTTGTTGGCCGGCATAACATTCTGGCTGACACGCAGGCTAAAGTTGCGCGACTGGCTGGCGACACTAATAACGATCTTGTTCACTTTCGCCTATTCGCTTCTAACAGGTTTCGGCGCTCCGGTTCAGCGAGCGCTCTTCATGACCGCAATCTTTCTGCTCGCTCGGCTCTTATTCCGCGACGGCAATGTTCTCAACTCCCTTGGCGCTGCCGCTCTGGCAGTTCTTGTATGGTCACCTGGTACTTTATTCGAAGCCAGTTTTCAAATGACTTTTCTGGCTATCATCGCCATCGCCGGTATTGCAGCACCGTTAGCAGAGCGCACCTTTCTTCCTTACGTTCGGGCGTCGACCCATATCTGGGATAAGTGGCGAGACATTGTATTGCCGCCACGCGTTGCACAGTTTCGGGTGATGTTGCGCTTTTGGAACGAAATTATCGCCAACCTTGTCGGCGGCTGGGCGCGCTCTGGTCCATCTCTGCTCGTTCGTCTTTGTCTTTGGACTTTGGAACTTGCGCTAATCGGCGTGATCGCGGAGATTGTAATGGTTCTTCCAATGGCCGTTTACTTCCATCGCGCAACAACGTTTGCCGTGCCTGCCAATATGTTTAGCGTCCCGCTTGTAGCTTTCCTGGCTCCGATGGCATTCATCACCTTCTGGACATCTATCATCAGTCCTTGGGTCGCTATGCTGCCGGGCGCAGTAACCGGCTTTCTGCTGCACGGAGTCGTCGGCATCATCGGTCGCGTAAGTACTCTCCACGCCGCAGACCTTCGCATTCCTGCTCCAATTTGGTGGATCGCTCTTCTGGCTGTCGGAGCATGGGCTTTCTGCTGTTGGGCGGTGCGCAGGTCGTCTGGTTGGACATGGGTAGGGGTGGCGCTACTGCCGCTGGTTGCTCTGATGGTGTTGTGGCCCGAACCTCCGATCCTTTCGCCAGGCATGATGGAGGTGACGGCGATCGACGTCGGTCAGGGTGACTCCATTCTTGTCATAGCTCCGAATGGAGAGACCATGTTGGTCGATGCCGGAGGCCCTGTCGGCGGATTGACAGAAGTTGCGGAGGCGGCGAGCCGATTCGATATCGGCGAAGAGGTCGTGTCCCCGTATCTCTGGTCGCGCAGACTTCGCAGGCTTGATGTGCTTGTCCTGAGTCACGCCCACAGTGACCACATGGGCGGAATGCCAGCAGTAATGCGGAACTTCAGGCCGCGCGAGCTATGGGTGAGCATTGATCCAAACTCCAACGCTTATCAAGCCCTGCTCGCCGAGGCGAACGACCTTGGGGTCAAAGTTCGTCATCTTTGTGCCGGAGACAAACGGGATTGGAACGGTACGCGGGTGAGCGTATTAGCGCCAGAGCCAGGCTATTCCAATCCTGGCGGGCCGGTGAATGATGATTCGCTGGTGATGCGCGTGCAATATGGCAGGGGGGCGGTTTTGCTCGAGGGCGATGCTGAGGCTAGGAGTGAGAGGGCTATGCTGGCGCACGGGAGGGTGGCTCCGGTCACTCTGCTCAAGGTGGGGCATCATGGGAGCAGGACGTCGACGTCGGAGGCGTTTTTGGAGGTGGCGGGACCTCGAGATGCCGTGGTTTCGGCGGGAAGGGGGAATCAGTTCGGGCACCCTCGACCTGAAGTGGTGGGGCGAATCGCGGCTGCCGGGTCTAAGCTATACCGGACGGATGAGTTTGGCCTGACGACCTTCCTGCTGGGGCGGGATGGTGGAATCCGCGTGATCGTTGGCGCATCCGATCCGTAGGCGGGAGGTTTTTCGAATGGAGTTGAATCAGCAGAGCGCCGAGGTCACGACGGTCGGGGCAGACGAGCGGGCAGACGAGCAGAGGCTGATCCGGCGAATGCAGATGATGATGAACATGGTGATGCAGGTGATCGCCCAGGACGCTACGCTCACCATCGATGACGCTTCCCAGATGATCGCCGATAGCCGGAAGGCGGCGCTGGCGATGTTTCCGGGGAAGGAGTTGGCCTACGATCTGATCTGGCGGCCGCGTTTCCAGAGGTTGATGCAGGAGCGGTTTCGCATCATGTAAGTACTTTGCTCTTGATACGCTGGGACCATGCAGATTCAGCTCGCGAGCGAAGACGATCTCCCTGGTCTGATGAGGCTTGTGCGGCGTGTGGTTCCGCTGATGCGAGCGTCGGGCAACCTGCAGTGGGATGAGAATTATCCAGATGAGGCCGTTTTCCTGCGTGATATTGGCCTGAAACAGCTTTGGATCGCCGAGATTGGAACGGAAATCGCCGGAGTTGCAGCGATTACTATGGACCAGGAGCCGGACTATGCTCAAGTTGGTTGGGACATCGAGGAGCCAGCGATTGTGGTTCATCGGATTGCAGTTGACCCTGCGTTTCGCGGTGAAGGCGTCGCGACGGCTTTGATGAAGAAGGCCGAAGAAGTCGCATTTGAGCGCGGAATTGATGTGCTTCGCGTCGATACCAATACGCAGAACGAGGCGACTCAGCAGCTGTTTCCGAAACTTGGCTACGAACTGGCGGGAGAGATCGGCCTTGCTTTCAGACCCGGACTGCGGTTCTTCTGTTACGAGAAACGATTGCGCACGGCGCGGTCCTAAGCCTGGTGATAAGTTCAATTCCGTGGTCGTTCGCTGGCTGATATGTGCACTTGTTTTGCGAGCCCATCGAATTCACGCCTTCGGCTTCGCCAACTCAAGTAAAGCAGACTGACAAGAAAGATCTGAACAAGAAAAGCCGCCTTGCAATTGTGCAGGCGGCTTATCATGTTCGGTGTTTCGTTGGGATGCGCCGGTCGGTCGCATCGCGTTGAGGACTAGAACTCGATGCGGGCGGAGAGCTGCGCGGACCGACGGTTGTAGTTGGCGTTGGTGGTGACCTGACCGAAGTTGGGTGCACCCCAAGCTAAGCTGGAAACGCCGAAGAGGGTGTGGTTGGTGAGGTTATACATCTCGCCGCGGAAGTTCAGCCTTGCCGACTCGGTGAAGTGCAGCGGGAAGCTGCGGGCGAGACCGATATCGAGCTGGTAGTTTCCTGGGCCGTAGATGTTGTAGGGAGCGGTGCGGGCTGTGTTACCGAAGACGTAAGCCGGGGTGGTGGTAAAAGCGCTGACATCGATGAACTGGTTTGCGGTTGACTGCGTGAGCGGTGTGGTCGACGCGATGCTTGCGCTCTGAGCCGTTACACCCTGACCCCACTTGCCGTGGATGCGTGCAGGACCACTGAACGAGGTGTTGTAGGTAGGCAGGCAGGTTCCCTGTGCCGGATTGGTTCCGCAGCTGTTGCCTGTGATTGCAAGCGGCGATCCGGAGTAGGCCTGGAAGATCTCAGAGAACTTGAAGCCCCCGAAGATAGCGCGCTGCCAGGCGCTCTCGGCAAAGATCGACTTGCCGAAGGGCAGATCCCATACGCCGGTGATAACGACGTGGTGGGGCTGGTTGGTGGTTGAGACACCACGTTCGATGGCATCCGCCGCCCAAGCTTTCCCTGAGCCGGAGACGCTGGCCGGAATTGCATAGCCTGTACGGAAGCTGCCGCCATTGTCGATGGTGCGCGACCAGGTGTAGTTGGCCATGAAGGTGAACCCATGCGAAGGCCGCATGTTGACTGTGGCCTGTAGAGCGTTGTAGTTCGCATTGGAGACGTTCCCCATGTAATCGGAGACACCCTGGAACGGGAACGGCTTAAGAGATGTGCCGAGATTCTGGCTGGAGGTGAAGTTGGCCGGGCAGGGCAGATTGTTGGCTGCGCAGAACGCAGTTGCTTGCGTACCGGAGAGAGTCAGGTTCGAAGTATAGGCCAGATATTTGGGGTCAAGCTGATTCGACCAGAAGCCGCGTGCATTGCCTCCATCCGAAATCAGGAAGTGCCCTTGCGACCCGACGTAGGAGAAGTTGCTAACAATCGCGTCGGTCCATTGATGCTGGACGCCGAAGCTCCAGTTGATGTACTGCGGTGCACGTCCACCGAGGTAGGGGTCGAAGTAGTTGACGGTGGATGGCGTGCCGGTGAAGCCGCTGGCGGTGGTGAAGCCAGTGCCGAACGCCGGACCGGAAGACCGCCCTGTTGCAGCGGTGTACGCCGGGAATGCGTTGCTGGTAGCCGTCAAAGGGAATGTAGAAAGAAGGCTGGAATTGGCGGACGCGCTGGGACTGGCCGCGAAGCCAAGGCTGTTGCCTGCACCGCCGGCAGTGATGTTGTTGCCACCTCCGACTGCATTGCCGTGGGTGTACATGACTCCGTAGCTGGCGCGGATGACGGTCTTGGGCTCGATCTGATAAGCGACGCCGATGCGGGGGCCCAGGTTCTTGTAGTAGTTGTTGACCGGTGTATGGCAGTTACAGGTATTGAGCCCAGTGCCTGCAAACTGGAGTGCGCCGTTGACGCCGGTGACGGGGTTGAGAAGATTGGGATTGAAGAAGCTCATGTTGTCATGGGCTTCGCGAAGCGACGGGAAGAAGTCGTAGCGAAGACCGAGGTCGAGGGTGAGCTTGCTGTTGACCTTCCAGTTGTCCTGAACATAAGGAGAGATCGCGCGGAAGCGGGAGCCGTATTCCTGCACGAGGGTCTGGGTCAAGCTGCCTTTATCGATCTGGCCGAGGAGGAAGCTGGCATAGGAGAGACCGGTATTGGCGGTCGCGGCAAAGCTGTTGGTCATGCCCGCGGTCTCAGTCACGGCGTTCGCGATGGTCAGGAAGCTCGAGCCACCGGTATCCGGCGTTACCTGATAGAGCATCCAGGCGATCTGACCGCCGAGAGTAAGAGAATGCTTTCCGAGGTTCCACTGGACGTTGTCGACCAGCGTGTAATTTTCAGCGATCGTGATGTTGGCCTGAGCGCCGCTCCAGTTCGTCGGAGCCGCCGTGCCAGCAAAGGTGACGGTTGGGAAGCCACCTGCCGCCTGACCAGCCGGAAGACCCGTGATTCCCATGGCCGAGGAGGCATAAGCAGCCGTGTTGTTGGGGTTGAACGTGGGACCGTTGTAACGGGCATAGCCGTACTTGAACTGATTGACGATGTGCGGCGAGAAGACGTGGGTCTCTTCGATAATGCCTACCGCCGTCTTGGGAGCGAAAGCCTGACCGTAGTTGTAAGGAACAGGACCGACATTGCGCCCTGCGGTTGTCTGGCCCTGAGGGACAGCGCTTGCCTGACGACCAATGGCGGCCAACACTGTGATGACGTCCTTGGAGGTCGCGTTGTAGTCGATGCGGTCGGTCGTGGACCAGTTGGTGAGTCCGGTAGCGTTGGGAGCAACGTAGTTATTGGTTGCCGACGTGCCAATACCAGTGGGAAGGAAGCTCTGCAGGTTCTTGGCGATCGGCGAGATCTGGCTTGCCGGGATAACATCCACACCGGCTTGGCCGAGCGGTCCAACGACTCCGCCACCAGGATTAGTGGTCGATGTGCCGTTGGTGGGTGTACCTCCGTAGACGTAGCCGTAACGGTAACGGCAGGGCTTACCGGCGTTGTGCGAGGCACAAGCCGCCTCCGTGGAGGGGTCGAAGATGCCCCCGGGCGACAAGCCAGCGAAGTTACCGGCCTGCTCGGCGGCAGTGGGGAAGGTCATCGCTGTTGGAGTCTGGCTGGTGTATTTGAAGCCGTTGTAGTTGCCGAAGAAGAAGAGCTTTTCTTTCCAGGTGCCAACGGGAACGAGCGGACCGCTGAGAAGGATGCCGTACTCATTGCTGTGCTCGACGGGCTTGCTGACCACGCCGGTCGTTGGGTTGGGAAGAGATCCGAAGAAGCCCCAGGTGTCGAGGGCGGTGTTGCGGAAAAACTCGTAGACGGCGCCGTGGTATTTGTTGCCGCCCTGCTTGATGTTGTAGTTCTGAATGCCCTGACCTTCGTAGATGGCAGAGTAGCCGTTGGTCTGAAGATTGAACTGGTCGACTGCATCGACGGAGATTGCGGTCCAGACGAAGCGGGGGTCTCCGTTGCCTCCGGCACGCACGAAAGGAATGCCGTCGATGTACACGGCGGCGGCGGCACCGCGGCTGCCTGATCCGTTGACGATACCGACGTTGGTGGTGGCGTTGCCGTTGGTGTTGTTGCCCTGAACGCCGGGCATAAGGAAGGCAAAGTCTGTGGCGCGGCGCTGATCTGGCTGGCCGTAGGCTCCCATCTCGATGGGGAGCGCAGAGTACATATCGTGTTCGATCGTTGCGCCGAGGGTGGCGTTGCTGGTTTCAAGAGACGGAGGTGCGGTGGAGACTTCGACGCTCTGACTCTCGGACCCGACGGTTAGACTGAGCTTGAGATCGGCGACTTCAAGGGCGTTGACGTGCACGTCTTCCTGATTGAGGGTCTGGAACCCCTTAGCGGTGACGGTGACACGATAGATATCTGGATTGAGTGCGGTAACGTCGAAGTCGCCAGAGCTGGAGGTGCTGCGAGTGATCTTGACGCCGGTGGTCGTCGAGATTGCAGTGACGGTGGCGTTGGGAATGACGGCGCCGCTGGAATCGGTGACGGTGCCTTTGATCTCGCCTTTACCGGCGAGTTGGGCTTTGGCTGCGGGAGTGCACAGCATCACGAAGGCAGTAAGGAGAAGCAGCAGTCCGGTGAAGGCTCGGACAATGGAAGTTTCATGGCGCAATGATGCGCGTGTTTGGATCTTAGTGAACGTCATACTTAACCTCTCGAAAGTATTTCGGGTACAGCTCTAGTTTTGGCGTGTCCTTACGGGGCCCGCGTCCGTTTGCTGATTGAAGGTCAGACCACATTGGATGCGATACAAAGCTTCTGCTTTTGCAACAACAGCTGTCAAGGGCCTAAGTAAACTTTTTCTGGCGGTGAATCGGGGAGGAATACAGGGCCTCGAGCAAGTAAATGCCTATGAATCTGAAGGTTGTGCCATCGAGAGGCGCAGGGACGCAATAAAGATTTTAGTGTAGGGGTGGTGGTTGTACCTCAGGGAACCGGGTAAGGGAAACTGGGCGAAGTGGCTGAGAGGTTGGCGGGAGGGGTCAGGGGACCTGGACGGGGCCGATCTGCGGGGTTTTGACGGGAGCGGCGAGACCTACGATCTCGGTGAGTGTGTTGGTAAAGAAGTTGGTGACCCAGAGATTGCCGCTGGAGTCGATAGCGACGGCGAAGGGCTCGTTAAGGTTCGCATCTTTCTCGTAACCGTTGAAGGGCGAGAGGATCTGGCCGGGAGAAGAAGTGGCCGAACCGGCGAGTTCGATGAGGGACGAGCTTAGGTAGTTGGTGGCCCAGACGTGACCGGAGCCGTCGATGGCGATGCCTTGCGGGTGCCAGATGCTGGCTTTGTTGTCGCTGTAACCGGAAGAGATGATGGTTCCGTCGGAGGCGAGCTGGCTGATACTGTCGCCCATGTAGTTAGCCGCCCAGACAAAACCTCGCTGATCGATCGCTACTCCAGCAGGCCAGTTGCAGCAGTTATAGCTGGTGAACTGGGAGCCATCCGGAAGAACCTTTGTGAGAGTGTTGGCTTCCGTGTTCGCGACCCAGGCGTTGTGGTTTGCGTCGATGGCAAGCGCGACGGGAAAGGCTAGTTGGGTGGAGGTGTAGGGGTTTGCGGAGAGGGGCTGACCGGTGCTGGAGAGAAGAGTGAGGCTCGAGTCTCCGAAGTTAACGACCCAGGTGGTAGCGTTGTTGTCAATCGCGACGGCGATGGGATAGTAAATGCCGCCGGCGATGTATCCCGTCGTGCCCGAGGTGACCTGGCCCGAGGAGTTAAAGGTAGTGATGCTGCCGAGGCCTCGGTTAACACCCCCACCGCAAACTGAAGTGTCTTCGTTGGGCATCCAAAGGTTGTTCTGAGCGTCGACCGCCAAGCCGTAGGAATGACACAGACCGCCTGAGGTAATTCCAGCAGGGAAGATCGGGTTGCCGTTTATCGAAAACTCGGACAGCGCGCTGAAGTAGCTTGCGACCCACACGTTTCCGGCGGAGTCGACGCCGACTCCGGAGGGCGAGTTCATGCCACCGCCGGAAAAGTTAATGAACATGGTCCAGTCGGAGGGTGCGGCTTTGAGAGCCGGGGCAAACGCCGTGCTAGCGGTGGACTGGGCGTAAAGCGCGGCTACGTTCGTTCCGGGATTGCGGACAAGATTGAGGGCGGCATCGAGCGTATTTGCCGGAGAGTAGGCGCCGCTCGGAGTTGTCGCGGTGAAGAGCGGGCTGCAGCCTGAGGAGGAGGTTGCCGCGGTGCATGTGTTCAGCAGGTTGGCGACTGAGTTGATTCTCGCTGCTGGCGATGAGCCGTTCGCAGGGAAAGACGCGCCAGGAGATGTGCCCGTTGTCAGGTTGACGAGGTTGGCTACCGTTGTGACCGCGTTGGCGAGGCCCTGCGCGTTGGTTGCAGCGGCTCCAATGTTTCCGCCCGCAGCGAGAAACTGCGCGAGCCCGTATGCGGTGGCTGCTGTGGTGACTTCGTCGATGACAAATTGTGATCCGGAGGCTAGTTGGTTGCACGCACCTATTGGCGTTGCCAAGGTAATGGCGGTGTTGGGTGCCGCGGATCCGACCTGTCCACCGCGGATAATGACATAAAGCTGCGAGGTGGCTGCCGGGCAGGGGTAGCCATCGGGAACGGTGAAGACTCCGGCTGAATCGGTGGTCAGAGTACCGGACAAAAGTGCGGTTCCAGCGGAGCCATTTCCGGTGGTTCCTGCGGCGTAGAGTTGAACGCTGGCGCCCATGATCGGTTGAGGGCCAGTCTTTGCTGTACCCGTAAAGCCGACGCCGGAATTGTTCGCCGGCATGACGGTGAAGGTCCCGGTCCCAAAGGTAAAGCTGTAATTGGCCGCGGCGAGGGTTCCGATGGTCGCGACAATCGGATAAGTGCCGGGTAGGGAGAAAGAAGTGGCGGTGGTCGTGAGAGCCGGCAGGCCGGCAACGACTGTTTGCGCATCTCCATTCACAAGCCCTGTGATGGTAGCCGAGAGAGTAGGGAGCACGTATCCCAAGAAGATGCTTTGATTGTTCGGCGTGACTGTCAGGACGTCCTTGTTGACGGTCAGAGTGCCGTTGACGTAGAGGACGTTGTAGTTGGCGAGATTGGCGCCTGTGGCGAGAGGAACTATCGAGTAGGTGCCGACGGGAGAAGAAGGTGTCGCCACGGTGGAGCCGGTGAAGGTGATATCACCGGGAAGCGCTCCACTGGCCGAAGCAGTAAAAGCCGGGTTAGGAGCTCCGTACAGCCGGCTTGCATCCGCAGCTGTGACGGTGAGGACGGCCTTGTTGACGCTCAGAGTGCCGTCGATGTAGACGACGTTGTAGTTGGCGAGATTGGCGCCCGTGGCGAGAGGAACTATCGAGTAGGTGCCGACAGGAGAAGAAGGTGTCGCGACCGTGGAGGCGGTGAAGGTGAAGGCATCACCGAGAAGCGTTCCGCTGGCCGAAGCAGTAAAAGCCGGGTTAGGAACTCCGTACGCCCGGCTTGCATCAGCAGCGGTGACGGTGAGGACGGCTTTGTTGACGGTTAGAGCGCCGTTGACATAGACGACGTTGTAGTTGGCCAGATTAGCGCCTGTGACGGTGGGAACGATTGGGTAGGTTCCTGCGGCCGAGGAAGATGTCGCAGCGGTGGAGGCGGTGAAGGTGAAGGTATCACCGGGAAGCGCTCCACTGGCCGAAGCAGTGAAGGCCGGATTAGCAGTTCCGTAGACTCGGCTTGCGTCGGTGGCGGTGACTGTGAGGGTTGGACGGGGAGCTGGTGGTGCGCTGGAGCCTCCACAACCTGTGAAGGAAAGGATAAGAACACCGGTCATCATCGCAGTGAGAGATGAGGGGAGGTTACGAAGAATGGATCTCACGCGATTAACGATACCAGTTGGTTGTACTACGGATGTCGATAAGGTTGGGTGAGGCCTGCGAGATCGGCTGAGGATAGAAAGGAACGTACTGCGGCTATCATTTGATCGCGAGCCACGGCGACAGGGAGCGTGGTGTCGATGGTCTCAGCCTTGATGAGAATCGGAATGGGACGCTGGGGATCCTGCGAGAAAAGA
This sequence comes from uncultured Acidobacteriaceae bacterium, assembly GCA_963815485.1. Taxonomy (GTDB): domain Bacteria; phylum Acidobacteriota; class Terriglobia; order Terriglobales; family Acidobacteriaceae; genus Edaphobacter. Next base: position 847,572 of record CAWFGQ010000002.1, read on the forward strand.
GATTGCGTTGTTGGCTTGCTGTAGACGAGACCGAAGTGGGTGCGGTCGCTCGAGTACTCGCCGCAGGAGCCTCCGTTGCAGATGGTGGTGGCCTCGAGGTATTGGATGGCGCCATTGTTGAAGAAAGAGCCGGAGAAGTTGACGGCAAGGCTGCCGGCAGTGGGCAGACTGAGCTGATCGCGCCAGAGCGGGTCTTCGCCACGCGCAGAGTGGCAGATGAGGGTGTCGTGGGAGCCGAGGACAGGGGAGACTCCCAGAGCGATGTGGGTCCCTCCGCCCTCAGGGGCGTAGTCTGCCCAGTGAAAGATGAGCGGACCGGTGGTGAAGTTCTCGTTCCACGTGCGCGACAGGGTGTAACTGCCGATGTGTTGAGGAAACTGTCCCGCGGCGTTCCGATCGGCCTTCATCTGCGCCGCATAACTACTGTTGTGGTTGAAGGCCCAGGCGCGCGCGAGTCCGTAGATGCCAAAGAACACCAGAATTACCATCGCCGCGAATTGGAGATTGAAGGAACCTGTTGCCGAGGGCACCGACAGAGGCTGCTGAGGTTTGATTTTTCCGGGTGAGTCGCGCAGGCGGCTGATGACGTAGAAGAGCAGGAATGTTGCTATGAGAAAGAGGCAGCCGCCGATGATGTAATCGCCCATACTGGCTCTGCTCTGCAGCCAGGGAAAACGCAAGGCAACGAGGTAATAAAGAACGAGAAAGCACAGGCGGGCAAAGTTGAAGACGTATCCCAGAAGCACGGCGCATGCAACCACGACTGCATTTGCATACCACCGAAAACGATAGACGTAGCCCGCGATCAGCGCGATGAAGCCCATGGTGACCGCGCCGCGAATGCCGTTGCAGCCGGGAGCGATGAACATGCCGAACTGCGGGGTGAACATGAGGCGGAGTTGATCTGAACTAAGGGGCTGGCCGAGCGCGATGGCGAACGACCGCGTAACGTGAGCCGAGGCGCGCTGCAATGGAAGATCGACAAAGACGTTGAAGATGTGTGGAACGGGGTTAACAAACCAGAGGAGAAGCAAGGGAAACAGAGCGGCGCGAAAGAGACGCGTGCCTCCGAAGAGAAGAACGACTCCCGCACCATAGGCGAAGATGACCAGGGAGTGCGGCGGAATATAGATGGACCACTTCGGAGAGAGAACGAGGACCAGAATCGACTGGTCTCTGATATGGACTACGGCGGTGGTGAAAACGAGGATGACGAGTCCCCACAAGGTGCCCTGCATCTCCCATCCGATGGAGCGCCATGCGCGGAGGATTAGGACGAAGCTGACCAAGGGTATGAACATGCCGATCGACTTGAGTGCGTCGGTGGTCCAAAGGAACCACAAGGCATTCATCGTCGACCAGATGGTCGTGATGCCTAAGACAGCAAGAATTGCGGCGGCGAATGCGGGGCGGAACGTGCCAAATTGCATCACCCTCTCAGAGAGGAGCGGACGGCCTTCAGCGGCAACCGGGAGAGTCGACATAACAGAAGTTTTACTTTTCGAGACGTTCCCGGAGGATCAAGGTAACTTTATCCGGACTGTCAATTACGGGTTACTTGGAAGAGTCGCGGCGAGCCTTGATACGCACGCGAACAGAGGCCAAAAGTGCACCTGCAGAGCCGACGGCAGCAAGAATAGCCGTTGGATTTTCAGGAGAGTCCGTGCAACCATCCTGAGCGTGCAGCGGGAGGGTGACAGAGAGGAGGGCGATGCTTGCAAGGATGAGAAATGTTTTCTTCATGTGTGTCCTCAATTGGGAAGGTATCGTCACGAAAGTTGAAAGTCAACGAAGAATGACCCTGATCACATAACACTTTTGTGTATGATGTTTTCTTTTAATAACTATCCACAAGAGCTCATTCTCCTGGCTCAATTCGAATGGGTTTTTATTCTAACGGCGATGTCAGCGTGCGTTTTGTAAAGAAGCGGGATGAACCATCGTATGTATCAATGCCTGTGTCTGCATTGAGGATTCGCACGTTAATTTGAGAGTGACGATCACTTGGAGTGGACACAACGAAGATGCTAGTTTGCGTTTCGCTCCAGCCATTGATGCAGATCGGGCTGTTGCCCGGAACGCAACTGAACGCAGTCGTTGATGCCGTCGACCGCTTTGGCAAGCGCGCGTTTGCTGGCTTCGACCTGATGGGTGGCGAAGAAACCGGTCACTTCTTCGCGTTGTTGCACGGAGCAAAAATTACCTGTGGCGGCGACAAGATCGGTGCCTGAGGAAACTGTTAACTGCGCGTGCACCTTGGGCCAGCTTGCACGGATGTAGTCCCAGGCCTGATCGCGAGTCTCGCGATGACGGAGCAGCGCATCGAGGACGGCGCCGCTGTCCTGATTGCGAACTTTTCCTGACACGGTGTAGTCGAGCGTGCGCTGAACGAGCGCCGGGTCGCGAAAGCGGGCCAGGGCGCGCAGGGCATCGGACTTTTCGCCGGGATCGCCGGAGTTCTGGCTGACTGCGAGAAGTTTCTCGTACAACGCTGCGTTCCCGTTGGCTGCGCTGACGAGGACGGCGGCATCGGAGAGGGTTGGGTCGAGAGTTTTGTCCTTCTTGTTGTCGGCAGCGAAGACTCGTGCCGCAAGCATCTGAGCCTGGGCGAGGACCGCAGGATCGTGGGCTTCACCGAGCATCTCAAAGAGGGTGCCGCGAAGTTGCTGGTGGTCGTAGCTTTCGCCTTTTGCTGGGCTTCCAAGTGCGGCATAGACTGGCCCGAACTCGCGGCGGATGACGGCGTCGAGTTTGGCACGGTCTTGATCGGTGGCGATCTCAGAGGAGACCTTTTGAAGCTGTTGATGGACGCTGTCGAGCACGGCGGCGTTCGGATCCTGCTTCAAGGCGAGGACGAGATCGAGATAGTCTCCGACTTTGCCTTGCCCGGAGCGCACGAGGGCCCAGCGATCACCGAGGAGACCGATCCTTTCCGGAGGTGTCAGGGCGGTTTCGGCTTTGGTGACGATCGCCCGGTACTGCGAGGTAGTGTAGAGGATGCGGTAGTATCCCTTGGCGGCGGCGTTGGCGTAGAAGACGGGCAGGCCGATGTCTGCAGGGATTGGGATGGCAGTATCTTCAGGGGTGAGGATTCGGCAGATGGGAGCTGCATTGGTCTTGAGGCAGACCGGGATGGTCCAGCGCTGGTCATGCTCGTTTTGGCCGGCGGCGGTAGCGGAGAGAAAGAAGCGACTCTGCTCGACGGGAACGCCGGTGGCCCGAGGCTCGCTAAGGGTCAGGAGGGGAACACCGGGCTGGGTGATGAAGCTCGACATGATCTTATCGACGGGCTGGTGAGAGTTGGCGGTCTGGGCACTCCAGAAGTCTTCGGCGGTCGCGTTGGCGAAGAGGTGGGCCTGCAGGTAGTTGTGCACTCCCTGGCGGAAGGTCTCTTTGCCGAGATAGTTCTCGACCATGCCGATGACGGCTCCAGCTTTGCCGTAGGCGATGCCGTCGAACATCTCGTTGATCTCGTCCGGGGTGTTGGCAGTGGCGCGGATGGTGCGAGTGGTTTTTTGCGCGTCGAGGTTGAGAGTGTCGTCGAGGGTCTGGGCGTCGTCCTGGGCGAAGTTCCACTCGGGACGCCACTCGGCGACGGGTTTGGTCTCCATCCAAGTGGCGAAGCCTTCGTTGAGCCAGAGATTGTCCCACCATTGCATGGTGACCATGTCGCCAAACCATTGGTGGGCCATCTCGTGCGCGACGACGATGGCAACGCGTTTCTTGGAGGGGATGTCGCCGGTTTTCAGGTCGGTGAGGAGGTCGGTCTCGCGATAGGTGATGCAGCCGAAGTTTTCCATGGCGCCAGCTTCGAAATCGGGGAGCGCGACCATGTCCAACTTGGGCATTGGGTATTTAATACCGAAGTAGTTGTCGTAGTAGTGGAGAACGTACTTGGCGGATTCGAGGGCGAACTTTGTGAGTTGGACCTTGTCAGGGGTTGAGCAGGCACGGATGGGGACTCCGTCGGATTTGCCTTCGTTGCATTTGAAGTCGCCGACGAGGAAGGCGACGAGGTAGGTGGACATCTTGGGCGTGGTGGCAAAGCGAAGGGTGTGCTTGCCTGCTATGGGGCCGGGGTTGTCGGCGATGAGATTGGTGTTGGAGATCACGGTGTCGGCGGCGTCGACGGTGAGCGAAATATCGAAGGTGGCTTTGAGGGCAGGCTCGTCGAAGCAGGGGAAGGCGCGGCGGGCGTCGGTGGACTCGAATTGCGTGACGGCGTAGTTGCGAAGTTTGGTTTTGGAGAGATAGAAGCCGCGGAGTTTGTCGTTCAGAATGCCAGTGAAGCGGATTGCCAGCGAGACTTTGCCTGCTGGAAGTTCGTTGGGAAAGATGAAGGTGGCTTGTTCCTTGGTTGCGTCGAGAGTGATGTAAGCATCCTGGCGCACGGGAACGGCGTGGATGGTGTGTTTCCACTCTGGGGCATGCCCACCCCTCGTTACGACGCTGATGTCAGCGGAATGCGTCTCCTGCACGGCGATGAACTTAATCTCGGCGGCGTTGAGAGTGATTGTCTTCCTGGGTGCGTCGAGGGTGACATCGATGGTCTCTTCGCCGGTGAAGGTCGCTGTGAGGAGATCGGGGGTAAGGGAGAGGGTGTAGTGCTCGGGATGAACTTCGGCGGGAAGGCGCTGGGCGCTGGCTTCGAGATTGGCGGCAAAAAGCAGGGATAAGAACACGGGGAACTTACTGCAAAACGACATGAAGAGCCTCTGCCTCTATATTAAGTATTTTTTTCAAGCCCGCACAGGCGTGCCACCTATTTGATTCGGCTGACGCAGAGGCGTGCGGGTCGATACTCGCGGATGGACACGGCTTCGGGGTCAAGTTCTGCGGACGCGGTGAGGGCTTGCCAGTCTTCGACACGGAAGCTGCGGCGGATGGAGACGGGACCATCATATTTAACGAAGGGATGCCAGTCGGTGAATCGTGCGAGAAGACGAAACAGGCGGTAGGGAACCGGCTGGCGGTGGAGGTCATTGACAAACCAGCCGCGTCGGGTACGATGCTCCATCCAGCGGAGGAACTGGACGATCTTCGGGTTGGTGAGGTGATGCGTTAAGAGGGAAGAGATGACGATGTCGATTTCGTGTTGGATTGAGTTCGACAGAGCATCGCCTGGGATCCATTGGATGCGGCTGGCGGCCGCTGTTGCTTCTTTTGCCGCACGGATCGCATCAGGGTTCAGATCGATTCCAGTGAGCGTCACGGGGATTTTGTTTTTCCCAGCCCAGGTCTCGATGGTGCGAAGCGTGTCGCCGTATCCGCATCCTACGTCGACGATTCTTAAGGTTTCGGATGGTTTAATTGCAACTATTTTTTCGAGCCATTCGATGGTTGGGCGGTAGGCGAAGGTGAGGCGGTTGACTCTTGCGATGTCGTGCAGGCAGTCGCGCAGTTCCTCGTAGCTACAGGGCTCATCCATCTTTTCGGTGAGGTCTGCGCGCTGCGAGAAGTCGAGCTTTGCGGTGGACATTACGTCTGCCGAGAGGCGGCTCGTTCAGAGTGGCCTGAGCTTTCGGAGGCGCGGGCCTCAGCGTACGCCGCGGCTCCGAGCAGCGCGCAGGTGTCATCGAGGATCACGCACACTGGGATCGACTGCAGGAGCGGCGAGAGTCGTCCCTTGTCGAGAAAGGCCTGCATAAAGGTGCCGTTGCGCAGGGTTGGAAGAATCTTCGGAGCGATGCCTCCGCCGAGGTAGATGCCGCCCGTGGCAAGAACTTTGAGAGCGATGTTGCCGGCCTCGGCTCCGTAGGCACCCGAAAAGATCTTCATAGTCTCGAAGCAGAGGGAGCTGGAGCCGTCTTCGGCGCACTGGCTGATGACGACGTTCGGATCTTCTGCGATCATGCGGTCGTGCAGCCAGCCGGGCTCGCTGATCTTTTCGACATCGCGAAGAAAGGCGTAGATGTTCTTGATGCCGAGGCCGGAGACGACGCGCTCCCAACTGACGCGGCCGTTGAGGGTGCTGCGCAGATATTCGAGCAGGGCAATCTCACGATTGGTGCGGGCTGCGAAGTCACAGTGACCGCCCTCGGAGGGAATCGGGCGGTGCTTCTTGCCGTCCCAGATAAGGAGTGCCTCGCCGAGTCCGGTGCCCGCAGCGATGAGGCCGACATGGCCGGTGGCCTCCGGGGCGCCATGATGAAGAGTGAAGATCGCCTCCGGCGCGAGTTCGGGAATGCCGTAGCCGTTGGCTTCCAGATCATTAATTAAGGAGATGTTCGGGATTCCGAGAGATCGTTCGAGGTTGCGTTCGTCGAGGATCCATGGCAGGTTCGTCAGCTTCAGGCACCCGTCGCGAACCGGACCCGGACAGCCGAAGCAGGCGCCAACGATGTCGTTTTTTTTCTCGTCGCAGTTGGAGAGAAACTTTTCTACTACCGCGTCGAGGCTGGCGAAATTGTGAGCGGGAAACTTTTCGTCACGAACCGACTGCAGGCGGCCGTTAGCAAAGTTGTAGAGCGCAAGGTGGACTTTGGTACCGCCTACATCACCGGCGAGAATCATCTATCGGAGCTCCAGAGTGCCGGTGGAGTCGGAATCAGCCGGCTTTGGCAGCTTAGCCGCTGCAGCGGCATCGAGCAAGAGGGTGAGGCGGCCGCCTGCAGGCCGGATGAGTTGCGAGGGATGGGTGTCTGGCTGGTAAGGACCGAGGAAGACATCGTGCAGAACCTGCGCCTTGCCTGCGCCTTCGATGAGGAACGCGACCTCCCTGCCCTGATTGATGACAGGCCATGTGAGCGTGATGCGCCAGCTATCTTTTTGAGGCACGTGATTGGGCACAACGATGTGGCTCATCTCGTTGAGTGCGTCGGTATGGGGAAAGAGAGAAGCGGTGTGGCCGTCGTCGCCCATGCCGAGCAGGACAAGATCGAAGGTGGGTGTCTCGGCTCCTTCGAGCTTGAACGTATTGCGGATGGTGGATTCGTATCGTGCCGCGGCGACTTCAGGTTCGAGTTCGCCTTCCATGCGGTGAACACGCCCGGCTGGCAGAGGCACCTTCGAGAGCAGAGCTTCGTTGGTCATGCGATAGTTCGACTCGGAGTTGTCGGGCGGAACACACCGCTCGTCGACCCAATAGAGTTCGATCTTGTCCCATGGAACTTGTTTTAGAAATGGCTCTGCCGGGCTTGCGAGCAGCGCGAACATCGATTTGGGCGTGGTGCCGCCGGAGATCGCGATACGCGCGATGCCGCGCGCGGCGGTGGATTTTATTGTGGAATCGGTGAAGAGTTGCGCGGCAGCGCGAGCAGTGTCGGCCGAGGTTGGCAGTACGCGATAGACGACAGTCACCGGGCGAGGCATAGGGTCTTATCCGATTCGAGAACTAAAGTTTGCGCCACTTGCGTCCGTCGCTCTTCATCAGGGCGTCGGCAGTCGCTGGTCCCCATGTTCCGGCTGCGTAGTTGGGGAGGTCGCGGATAGGATCATTGACCCATCCCTTGAGAATAGGTGTCATGAGTGTCCAAGTCGCTTCGACACCGTCGCGGTGGGCGAACAGAGTCGCATCGCCGAACATAGCGTCGAGTAGAAGACGCTCATACCCGTTTGCAGACGAGGTGCCGAAGGCCTGTGCGTAGCTGAAGTCCATGTTGACCTTGCTGATCGTCATGGTTGGGCCGGGAACCTTCGCGCCAAACTGCAGGGTGATGCCTTCGTCGGGTTGAATGCGGATAGAGAGGACATTAGGACGAATGCCTTCTCCGCCCTTGCCATGCGCGTCTTTGAAGAGAAGCAGCGGCGGCAGTTTGAACTGGATGCTGATCTCGGTGACGCGCCTGGGTAGACGTTTGCCTGCGCGAATGTAGAAGGGGACGCCGGCCCAGCGCCAGTTTTCGATCTCGAGACGAAGGGCAGCATAGGTTTCGGTCTGGGAGCGCGGATGGACGCGATCTTCCTGGCGGTAGCCGACCACGGGTTTGCCATCGACCACGCCGGGGCCATATTGCCCGCGTACAGTGTCGGCAGGGTGAATTGGTTGAACAGCCTTCCAGACCTTCACTTTTTCCGCGCGCACGGCGTCGGCGGCGAAGGAAACAGGCGGTTCCATTGCGACGAAGCTGAGAAGTTCCATGACGTGATTCTGAACGACGTCGCGGAGTGCGCCTGCGGTCTCATAGAACGGACCGCGACCTTCGATGCCGATGCTCTCGGCAGCGGTGATCTCGACGTGGTCGATGTAGTTGCGATTCCAGACGTTCTCGAAGATGCCGTTGGCGAAGCGGAAGACGAGGATGTTCTGTACGGTCTCCTTGCCAAGGTAGTGATCGATGCGGAAGACCTGGTCTTCGTTGAAGACCTTGTTGACTTCGTCGTTGAGCGCGCGAGCCGACTCGAGATCGTGGCCGAATGGTTTTTCGATGATGATGCGGACCCAGTTTTTCCCGTCGCCGCAGTCGGCGGGCCTGGCCATGCAGTGGTTGCCGAGGTTTTTGATGATGTCGGAGAAGTACTCCGGCGCCGTGGCGAGATAGAAGAGGCGATTGCCCTGCGTTCCGTACTTGGTGTCGAGGCTCGCGAGCATATCTTTCAGTGCATCGTAGCCGGATTCATCGTCGAAGTTCATCGCATGGTAATGAACCCGGTCGACGAAAGGATTGAGTTTGGCATCGTCCTTGTCAACTCCACCACCGCTGACGATGCCGTCTTTCATGTCGGCGGCAAACGTCTGCTCGAGCGGACGACGGGCGACGCCGACCACTGCGAAATCCTTTGGCAGCAGGCCCGATTGCTCGAGGTGATAGAGCGCGGGAAGAAGCTTGCGCTTGGTGAGATCGCCCGATGCGCCGAAGATGACGACGATGCAGGGATCGGGAGTGCGCTCAGGTTGGACGACTGCTGGTGGCGCGATCAATTCGGCAGTTGACATGGTCTTTACTCCTGCTTTGAGGTTCCAGTCGTTGTCTACGGCTAAGATTGCAGTTTCTTCACATCGTGACCGCCGAAGGCTCCGCGCATGATGGAGATCATACGATCGGTGAAGTTGTTTTCTTCGCGCGAACGCAGGCGGCGGATGAGCGATTCGGTGATGACGGGCGCGGAGATGTTGAGGTCGATGGCTTCGGTTACAGTCCAGCGACCTTCGCCGGAGTCAGGGACGAAAGCCTTGAGGCCGGTCAACTTGGGATTCTTGGAGAGCGCGTCGGCGGTGAGATCGAGCAGCCAGGAACGGACGACCGAGCCCTTCTGCCAGATCCGCGAGATCTGCGGAAGATCGAGATTGAGCGGCGTCTTGGCGTGCAGGATGGAGAAACCTTCGGCGTAGGCCTGCATCATGCCGTACTCGATGCCGTTATGCACCATTTTGACGAAGTGGCCTGCGCCCGAGGGGCCGACGTGGCCCCAGCCCTGATCTTTCGCAGGTGCAAGAGTCTCGAAGATGGGGCGAAGGCGCTCGACGGGCTCTTTATCTCCGCCGATCATGAGGCTATATCCCTCTTTGAGCCCCCAGACGCCACCAGAGGTTCCGCAGTCGATGAAGTGAAAGCCCTTGTTCGCGGTTTCGGCGTGGCGGCGCTGCGTGTCTTTGTAGTTGGAGTTGCCGCCGTCGATGAAGGTATCGCCTTTCTGCAGGAGTGGCTCAAGTTTCGCGACAGTTTCATCGACAGGATCGCCGGAGGGAACCATGATCCAGATGGCGCGTGGGGCAGCGAGGTTTTTCACGAGGTCTTCCAGGGAAGACACACCGAGAGAACCCGCCTTCGTCAACTTTGCAATTGCGTCTTTGTTGAAGTCGAAGCCGACGACTTTGTGGCCGGCGAGACGCAGCCGCTCGGCCATGTTGAAACCCATCTTGCCGAGTCCGATGATTCCTAGTTCCATAATGTTTCCTTTCCTCTACTGCTCAGTGTGGGAGGGTTCACTGTGCGGATTCACTGACCGTCGGGAAAATCTGCGCCTGCGGTGACCTTCTCCCATGCGGCGATCTCTTTCTGCCAGTTGTCGAGCTTGCCGCGGAACCTTGTCAGCGCTGCGACGCCGAGCAGAAGATGGAGCGGCGGGTTCGGAGATTCGACAACGGCGATCATGGCCTCGACTGCACGTTGCGGGTCGCCACGCTGCTTGCCGTTATTTTCGCTGAAATACTTGCGCATGTTGCCGGCGGTGTTGTCGTAGTCGTCGATGCGCTTTTCGGCGAGGACACCGGAGCGACCTAGGAAGTCGGTGCGGAACGGGCCCGGTTCGATGATCGTGACGTGAATTCCCAGGGGTGCCAGTTCGGAGGCGAGGGCTTCCGAGAGACCTTCAACTGCGAACTTTGATGCGTTGTAGATGCCAATGCCCTGACCGCCGATAAGGCCGCCGATCGACGAAAGGTTAAGGATGTGGCCGCTTCGCTGTTTGCGAAACTGGGAGAGGAAGGCACGTGTGACTCGAAGCAATCCGAAGAGATTCGTCTCAAACATCGGCATCTCTTCGGCTTCAGAAACTTCTTCGATGGCTCCGGCAACACCGTACCCCGCGTTGTTCACGAGCACGTCGATACGGCCAAATCTGGAGATTGCCTGCGCTGCAGCTGCGTCGACCTGAGCTTGCTTGGTCACATCCAGCGGAAGTATCAGACAACGATCTGCGTAGTGATATCCAAGATTCGCGATCTGTTCCGGCTTACGTGCAGTGGCAACAACCTTATGTCCGGCGCGCAGAGTCTGCTCCGCGAGCAATCGCCCAAAACCGGTTGATGCCCCAGTAATAAACCAAACTCGTTGTGGTGATTGTGTCGAATTAGCCATATTTTTATGAGACGCGCTGCAACGGCGCTGCGATGCAGGATACTGGCCGGCTAAGGCCGATGTTCGGTCACGCCATCCTCTCCGGCTACGAGCGCCAAGGTCGCCATTCCCAGAAAAAGTCCATGTTCTACAACGCCTACGATTCCTCGAATCTCCGCGGCGAGCAATTCTGGGTCGTCGATCACGCCACACGCACAGTCGAGAATGTAGTTGTTTTCATCGGTCAAAAAGGGGCCAGCGTCATTCTTCGCCTTTCTCAGTTTCGGATTCAGATCGAGCGCGGCGAGCTTTGGCTCGACAATCGTCAGCGCCATTTTTACAACTTCAACCGGCAGAGGGAATTTTCCAAGGCGTTCTACTAGTTTCGTTGAGTCGACTACGACAAGAAACTCATCCGCTGCGCTGGCCACAATCTTTTCTCGCAACAGCGCGCCGCCTCCGCCCTTGATGAGAGCGAGTCCTGGACCAACTTCGTCGGCTCCGTCGACATACAGATCCAGTTCCGGCAGTTCGTCCAGCGATGTCATCTTTATCCCGAGCGACAGGCCAAGGTCGTGACTCGCGTCGCTTGAGGCTACGCAGCGAATCTTGAGACCCTGCTGCACGCGAGCGCCGAGTTCGCGGATGAACATGGTGGCCGTTGTGCCGGTGCCCAGACCGACGGCCATTCCTCCCTCAACGAACTCGACCGCGCGTTTCGCGACCAGCAGCTTCGCCTCGTCCTGCGTCATCCGCGTCCCCTGACATAGTTCGGTTTCGTGAGTGATGCTGTCCGAGTACGCCACCTTATCAAAGATGGCGGCGCACTCGATTTGCGCCTTTGCTTCTATTTCTTGACCAGCTTCTTTGCGTATTCCACCGTGTTTGCGACATTGATGCCGAGCTTGTCGAGAGCGATCGCGCCCGGAGCCGAAGCCCCGAAGCGGTCGATCCCGATCACTCCACCGTTGTGGCCGATATATTTGTACCAGCCCATCGTTGCACCCGCTTCAATCGCAAGCTTTGGCGTAGCTTCGGGCATCAGGCCGGCTTTATAGCTCTCGTCCTGCTCGTCGTAGATCTTGAAGCTCGGGATGGAAACTACGGTTGCGTTGATGCCTGCACTCTTCAACTCGTCAGCAGCTTTAAGTGCTACCGAAACCTCGGAGCCGGTTGCGATCAGAATGATGTCCTTGCCGTAGGAGAGCAGTTCGTAAGCACCTTTCTTCGCGCCCGCCTGTGCCTTGGTTGCATCGAGCACAGGAAGATCCTGGCGGGAGAGAGCCATGAAGCTTGCGCTCTTGCGCTCGAGTGCCATCTGCCAGCATGCCGCGGTTTCGTTCGCGTCGGCAGGACGGAAGTCGGTGAGATGCGGCATCAGTCGGAGGCTCATCAGCTGTTCGATGGGCTGGTGCGTCGGGCCGTCCTCGCCTAGACCAACAGAGTCGTGCGTGAAGACAAAGAGTGAGTGCACGCCCATCAGCGCAGCGAGGCGAATGGCCGGACGGCAGTAATCGGAGAAGACGAAGAAGGTTGAGCCGAACGGAATCAGCCCGCCGTGCGCGGCCATTCCGTTAACCATCGCCATCATGCCGAACTCACGTACGCCGAAGTAGAGGTTACGGCCTTTGGGGTCAACATGAAAACTCGGTGAATCCTTGAAGATTGTTTTTGTTGAGGTTGTCAAGTCGGCTGCGCCACCGAAGAGCTCCGGCACGACGTTCTCGATTGCCTGCATGACCGACTGACCCGCGTTGCGTGTTGCGATTGGCTTATCGGTCGGGAAGCTGGGGATCTTTTTATCCCATCCATCGGCAAGTTTGCCGGAGACGACTCGCTCGAACTCGGCTGCGGGCTCGGGATAGGCCTTCTTGTATTGTTCGAACTTCTCAGCCCATTCCGCGCGAAATTTTTTGCCGCGCGGCTTGGCTTCTGCCCAGTTGGCGGCGGCCTCTTCAGGGACGTAGAAGTTTTTGTCTTCGGGCCAGCCGAGATTTTTCTTGGTGGCTTTAACGGCTTCGGCACCTAGGGCTTCGCCGTGAGCTTTATTTGTGCCCGCTTTGGGGCTGCCGTAGCCGATGACGGTGCGAACGCGGATGAGCGATGGGCGCGTCGTCTCTGCTTTTGCAGCGAGAATGGCCCTTTCGATTGCAACGAGGTCATTGCCATCGGCCACATACTGCACATGCCAGTGATAGGCCTCGAAGCGCTTCGTCACATCTTCGGTATAAGAAAGTTCCGTGGGTCCGTCGAGCGAGATGAGGTTGTCGTCGTAGAGCACGATCAACTTGCCGAGGCCGAGGGTCCCTGCAAGCGAAGCAGTCTCATGCGAGATTCCTTCCATCAGGTCGCCGTCGCCGCATAGAACATAGGTGTGATGGTCGACGATCTTGAACTCATCGCGGTTATAAACGGCTGCGAGGTGCTTTTCCGCGGTGGCAATTCCGACTGCCATGCCGAATCCCTGACCGAGCGGACCGGTCGTCACCTCGACTCCCGGAGCTTCGCCGTACTCGGGATGCCCCGGCGTGTGCGAACCGTACTGGCGAAACTGCTGGAGCTGTGACATCGGCAGATCGTAACCGGTGAGGTGCAGGACGCCGTAGAGCAAGGCGGAGGCGTGGCCGTTCGAGAGGATGAAGCGGTCACGGTCGATCCACTTCGGGTCGGCGGGATCGTGCCTCATCAGCTTGTGGTAGAGCAGGTATGCAATCGGGGCGCAGCCGAGAGGGGCCCCGGGATGACCGGAATTGGCTTTCTGAACGGCATCGACGGCGAGAAAGCGGAGAGTGTTGATCGAAAGCTGGTCGAGTTCGTTGTCTTTGGAATCCTTCTGGTCGCTCATTCTTTTCCTTTGCTCGATAAGGAGACTCGAATGCGTCGGGCGACGCCGAATCTCGAACTTGGTGGAGTCTGTTTTATCTGTGGCCTTTACGACAGTGTACTAGCCCCGCGCGACTTGCCGCATCTGATGACTCGACGAGGTGCACGGTTATTCCTTTTCCGATGTGTGCGGCGGAAGAAAAGACACTTCGATGTCTCTTCCCAGCCAGCGCTCCTGTTCGTTCTGTCCCGGCCAGGCGAGAGTAAATAGGATGGGACCCGCCTGATCCGGAGTTGTCGGGATATCGACAAAGGAGCCCGGATAGCCTACCGAGTGCGCCTCCTTTGCGAGTGTGGTTTTCCAGCCGTCGAAGGTGTAGACGATACGAAAGTGCTGGCGGTCGACGATGCGCAGCGTGTATCCCGAGAAGATGGACGAAACGGGTCGGGTGATCTCAAAGATCTCGATGTGATTGGTGAAGGTACGCTTGTCTTTGGAAACGGCATAACGCGCCTCGACAACCGGGATTCGGTCGAAGACACAGCCATCGGAGGCAGAGCGCAGCAGTTTGAGGTACTCCGAATGCGCCCAGACCAGGGGCTGCGCGGAGCCGGCAGGCTTGCCGATGTACATTCCCTTCGATGGAATGTCCGTATAGTCCCAGATCTGCTCAGGAAGCATTCCTCCGAGGGAACTGAAGAGTTCTATCGCCTTGATATGAGAGGTGTACGGATTGCCCGCGCAAAGTTCGTAGTGAGCGCGCTCGCCCGTCAGGAGAGGCCATGCACGCCCCTGCCCTGAGCCGTCATACGGGCCGCCGTCTTTCTTTTGGCCGTAGCCGTCATGATTGTAGCGGCGCCAGCAGTCGCCATGGGGCGTCTCGATCTTCAGCGTGTGATCGACGACCTTAAGCGAATCAATGATCAGAGGATCATCTGCGCGGCGCACACCGTAACGCACCAGTTCCAGGAATCCTGCATCGACCACCTGTCGCGCCTCGAAGTCACATTTTTCGCCGGGCTCACGATTGTTGATATGGATCCATCCGTCGGGCAGGTCGGGGTTGTAGAAGGGCTCGCCCTTGGCCGGGGGAATGATTCGCACATAGTGGTATTTCACCTCGGGAAGCAGCACACCATCCTTGGTTGTCGTCCATTCATCGAGGTGCGATTCGATCCAGTCCGCGTAGGTTTCGAGGTAGCTCCCGAGTTCGGAGGCTTGCCGCGCGCGCGCGATATCCGCGGCACAAAGCAGCGCGGAGATTACCGCGGCCAACGTGGAGGGAGAGTATCCCGCTGCCTCCTCCCATCGCTCCTGTTGCGTGACTGGCGCGTACCGGACGAGAAAGGCTGCGGCACGCTCCACAAAGGGAAAGATGTCGAAGTTTCCCAGGCCGCCGGCCTTCCACAAGCGCCACGCAAGAATGATGGGAAAGGCGACTTCGTCGAGTTGAATGCCGGTCCAATATGGTGTTCCATCAATCCAGAAGTTTTGCGCGAAACTGCCATCCGGCTGCTGAGTACAGGCTAGGTAGACGAGGGCACGCATCGCCGTGTCGGTGCGCCCGCATGCCAACAAAGCGGTTGCGGTCTGCACCATGTCGCGCGTCCACACAAGATGGTAGCCGCCAAGATCGGTGTCACCCTTCGAACTCCCCCACGGAATAGACGCGGACGCGATGAACGCGCCAGAGTAAGTCTTATCCTCGTGCGTGAGCAGTACATTGTGGCTGATGCGCATGAGTTTGCCGCCATCCTTCGACACTGAGGACAGCCGCGGCGGTGAGATCGAACGTGTCCACTGCAGAAGAAAACGCCTCTGGTGCTCGTCGTACGGAGTTGAAAGTGTCTGCATCATCTGGGCGATGGCAGAGTGGCTTCCGTCTCCGAACGAGATGGCGATCGTGAACTCGCGGTGCAGCGCAACGTCGATCTCCCCCATGACGGCGATGTTGCCGTTGAGCGCCTGGCCGAACTGCCAGGTCATCTTCATGTCCTTGCAGAGGTCCTGATATCCATCGCTGGTGCCGACGTACCCACAGGAGGAGCGGCTGAATCCGCAGTCGGCACCCATGGCGAGCATCGTCTTGCCCTTCCAGGCGAGCAGGCAGCGTTTGCCCGCCACATCGATCGAACGGGCGGAGTTGCCAGCGCCGCCGCCGTCGAGATGCGGGGCCAGCAACGCATAACACTTCAGGCGCGACAGAACATCTTCGTCGCCGCTGATCTTGACGTTCATCAGCACAACCGGATGATGCGGGTCGCTGATGAACTCTTTGGTGACGGCGTAGCGGCCTTTGAGGTCGTTGGCGGTGACCCGCACCGCGGGAGCGCTGCTGTCGATGTAGTGAAAGTCGTAGTCGAGGTCACGCTTCTCTTCGTGAAAGAAGGTCTCGCCATCGCTGAAGAGCAGCTCCATGTCACGCGTCTGCGGGCGGTCAATGGTGGGATAGTAGATCTCATTCAACGTGCCGTGCGAGATGGTGAACCAGACGCGGCTTGACGCCGCATAGGCGGTCGAGACCGCATCTTTTTCACTCGAGGTCCAGCGTGGGTCCACACCCGGAGCCCCGAAGGCGGGGCCGTCATCATCCAGCCACCGGTAGGCGGCGCTTAAATCACTCATGGCCTCCATTAGAGCGCAAATTTTCCCGAATGGTTACAATTCGATGTAAACGAGTGATGAACGCGGCTTGTCCCGAGATTTCCAGACGAAGCGGCTGCCGGGTGCATCGCGCCAACCTTACGTAGCATCGAAACATACTGCCGGTCAGGACTCTGCTGGCTGACACAATCGAACGACGACAGGAGAACTTCCGTGGCCTACGAACTACCCCCTTTGCCCTATGATTACGCGGCCCTCGAGCCCCACATTGACGAAGCAACGATGAAGTTTCACCACGACAAGCATCACCAGGCCTATGTCACGAATCTGAATGGCGCAGTCGAAAAGCATCCCGAGCTCGGCAGCAAGTCGCCCGAAGAACTTATCAAGGACCTTGCCGCAATCCCCGAAGATGTGCGCAAAGTCGTGCAGAATAACGGCGGCGGCCATGTCAATCACACGATGTTCTGGCAAATCATGAAGCCCAAAGGCGGCGGCGAGCCCTCCGGCGACATTGCCCAGCAGATCAAGGCGGACTTCGGCAATTTTGAAGATTTCAAGAAGCAGTTCAACGAAACCATCGCCAAACAATTTGGATCCGGCTGGGGCTGGCTGATCTTCAAAGGCGGCAAACTTGCGATCGTCACCACGGCCAACCAGGACAATCCTCTCTCGCAGGGTAGTTATCCCATCCTCGGCAACGATGTCTGGGAACACGCTTATTACCTGAAGTATCAGAACAAGCGGCCGGATTACCTCGCAGCATGGTGGAATACTGTGAACTGGGATGAGGTCAACAAGCGCTTCGTTACGGCTAAGAACTACAAGTAACTTCGAGCGAGCTCAACTTGGATTCAACTCCGAAAACAAAAAGGGACTGCCCGGTAGGCAGTCTCTTTTGTTTTCAAAGGCAAGAATGATTACTCGTTGCCCGAGCCCTTGCGTGGACGCTTGTTGGCTTGAAGAACCTTCTTGCGTATGCGCAGCGTCTTGGGTGTGACTTCGACCAGTTCATCATCGGCGATGAACTCGATGCACTGTTCGAGCGTCTGCTGCTTGTAGGGAATGAGGCGCACCGCGTCATCGGAGCCCGAGGCACGCATGTTCGAGAGCTTCTTCTCACGAACGCAGTTGACGTCTAGATCGTTGTCGCGTGAGTGCTCGCCGATGACCATGCCTTCGTAGACCTCGATTCCATCTGGAACGAAGAGGATGCCCCGATCCTGCAGTCCTTCAAGCGCGTAGGCCGTTGTGGTGCCCTGACGGTCTGAGATCAAAGCGCCAGAGGCTCGCTGAGGAATCTCACCCTGGTACGCCACATAGCCGTCAACGATGGAGTTCATAATGATGGTGCCACGGGTCTCGGTAAGCATCTCCGAGCGCAGTCCGATCAGGCCACGGCTTGGAACGCGAAACTCCATGCGGACGCGGCCGGAGCCGTGATTCGTCATCTTGGTCATCTCGCCTTTGCGGGGTCCGAGGCGCTCAATCACCGTACCGACGAAGTTCTCCGGCACGTCGATGTAAAGATGCTCGACTGGTTCCATCAGCTCGCCGTTGACGCGCTTGGTGACGATCTCAGGACGGCCGACCATTAGTTCGAAGCCTTCGCGGCGCATCATCTCGATCAGAATGCCGAGCTGCAGCTCGCCGCGCCCGAGAACCTTGAACGCGTCGGGTGAGCCGGTCTCTTCCATCTTGAGCGAGACGTTGGTGAGAAGTTCCTTGTCGAGGCGGTCGCGAAGATTGCGCGATGTCACGAACTTGCCCTCGCGTCCGGCGAAAGGCCCGTTGTTGACGTTGAACTGGATTGCGATCGTCGGCTCATCGATGGTGATAGGCGGAAGCGGCTTGGGGTTTTCGACGTCGCAGAAGCTCTCACCGATGGTGATGCCCGGGATGCCTGCAATGGCGACGATATCGCCGACCTGCGTCTCTTCGATGTCCGTGCGCTTGAGGCCGGAGAAGCTGAACAGCTTGGTGATCTTGTACTTGGCAAACGTACCGTCGAGACGAGCGACGTTGTACTCCTGGCCGGTGCGCATGGTGCCGTTGAAGACGCGGCCGATGGCGAGACGCCCGAGATAGTCGGAGTAGTCAAGGTTGGTGACGAGGATCTGTACGGGGCCCTCGGGCTCGCCCTTGGCGACGGGGATCGTGGTAATGATCTGCTCGAAGAGCGGCTGCAGGTCGGTGCCGGGAACGGCGGGATCGGTGGTCGCGGTGCCGAGCTTGCCGTTAGTGTAGAGAACCGGGAAGTCGAGGACGCTCTCGTCGGCGTCGAGGTCGATGAAGAGGTCATAGACTTCGTTCAGAACTTCCTGCGGGCGAGCGTCGGGGCGGTCGATCTTGTTGATCACGACCATCGGGGTGAGGCCGGCTTCAAGCGCCTTCGAGAGCACGTAGCGTGTCTGCGGCAGCGGGCCTTCCGAGGCGTCGACGAGCAGGACGACACCGTCGACCATCTTCAACGCGCGCTCGACTTCTCCGCCAAAGTCGGCGTGACCTGGCGTGTCGACGATGTTGATCTTGTTGTCGTGATAATAGAGAGCCGTGTTCTTGGCGAGAATCGTAATCCCGCGCTCGCGCTCGAGGTCGTTCGAGTCCATAACACGCTCGGCGACTGCTTCGTTCGAGCGGAAGGTGCCGCTCTGACGCAGCATGGCGTCGACGAGGGTGGTCTTGCCATGATCGACGTGGGCGATGATGGCGATATTAAAGATGGGCTTAACGGCGACTGCGGTTGAGTTGCTCACTGCTTTGGATGTCCTGTTCTGTGCGCTTGGAAATGGCTATTTGGGGAAAGTGGGCACCTGAACTAGTTTATCGCAGTTGGCTATGCTCTGTATTTGACGTCACGTTATTTTGATCTGTTGGCGAGAGTCACTAAGAAGATGCATTTAAAAGACTAAGAGGGTGGCCGAAGCCACCCTCTTAGTCTCGGATCAGATCGAGTTAGAAGGAATACTTCAGGAAAAAGCGGATGCTGCGATTTCCTACAGCTGTTGGAGGAAGATAGTTGAAAGTGTTTTGGGTGTAACCGGGCGCGACCGGTTGGTTGCCCGATGAACTGAGGGTCAGGTTAGGAATCCCGGTATTGGCGTGATTGAGGAAGTTGAACATCTCCGCACGGAAGTCCAAAGAGTGGCTTTCGCGAATCGGGAAGTTGCGTTGAATGGAGATATCATTCTGCAGAACGCCCGGAGTATAGCCATCGTTCCGGCGGGTCGTAACGCCCTGCCCATAACGGTTGCCGGCATAGAAATGATTCTGAGCCAGTGTGGTTGGATGGCAGACATTATCGTTCGCGCTAGTTGCGGGGTTCTTAGAGAGACCATTTGCGACATAAGTTCCGTCACAATAGGCTGCACCTGTCGGATTCTGAGCCGCCGTGTAATAGTCCGCCGCACGAACCGCGAAGGTATAGAGAGGCGCGGCTGCATTTTCCAGAACAGGGCGATCATTGTTGACGCCGTCTCCGTTGATATCCAGACCATCCAGAATATTCCAGACACTACCGGTCTGGAACGAGAGAATGCCATTGAGTTGGAAGCCATTGACAGCATACGCAGCGATCTTCATCGCACCGTCCGCATGCCACTTGGGGATGGAATAAACGAAGGAGAGAACTGCACGCTGCTTGTGGTCAAAGGCAGAGGGACCCCAATCCTGGCCTCGGAAACCGCCCAGCGCAGGTTCAATCTGCGGATAGGCCGAGTAATTTCCAGAGCTGTATTCCTCTGACGTGTCGTCCAGAGACTTGGAGTAGGTATAGCCGATACGAAACTCAGAACCGGAACGATACTTGCGCTCGAGTTCGAGAGTACCCGAGTTATAGCTGCCATCGCCCGAGTTGTCGTGAACGGAGATGGGACCACGAGTGGGAGCGACGACTCGTTGGGTTGTGGAACCGGGTACCAGCGGATTGAGGTAGGTCAACGCATAGAGATGCTCGGAGCGGGCGCCGATGTAACCAGCGGTGAGGCTCATCGCCCAGGGGAGAGCTCTTTCGACAGCAAGGTTGTACTGATAGGTGAGAGGATTCCGCAGATTGGGAACGGTCGAAGTAACGGAGTTGGTGGGGGCAGGATTTGGGTTGAGTAACGCCAACTGCGTCGACCATGCCGTAGTTCCACGTCCTGTGGTTACACCGTTGATGGTGGGTGCTGAGGCATTGGGGGCACTGGCC
Organism: uncultured Acidobacteriaceae bacterium; assembly: GCA_963815485.1. Taxonomy (GTDB): domain Bacteria; phylum Acidobacteriota; class Terriglobia; order Terriglobales; family Acidobacteriaceae; genus Edaphobacter. Next base: position 867,907 of record CAWFGQ010000002.1, read on the forward strand.
TGGATGTTGTCGGCAACGTTAGTAAAGACGTTGTCATAGAAGATTCCGAGGGCACCGCGGATTACAGTCTTATTGCTTGCTCCCGGAGTGTAAGCAAAACCGATGCGAGGACCGAAGTTCTTGTAGTTCGGCTTGACCGGAACACGGCAGGAGACTGCGGAGGTTGTCGGGAAGCAGGCAAGATTGTTGAGATCGACAGCCGGGTAGGCGACGTAGTTGAAAGGCGCGCCGTAGTACTCATAGCGCAGACCGAGATCAACCGCCAGGCTTGGGGTCGCTTTCCAGTGATCCTGAACGTAATAGGCCTGATTGGTGAGGGTTGGCCGGGCGATGTTGTTGCCGAAGTTCTTGGTGAGCGAAGCCGAACTCGTTCCCGAGAAGTCATCCATGAAGTTGCCAAGCGAGGTGTAACCGCTGGACAGTTGGTAGCTGTACGAACCGTAGAAGACAAATGGAACCGCGTCGCGAACCCGAACCTGGGCCACGTCAAACCCGACCTTCATCGAATGGCTGCCCTTGGTAATGCTGAGGGCATCCTGAAGCTGATAAGTGTTATGGAAACGGCCTTGAGGAATATTGGTCGGAATGCCCCAACCCTGAACGCCGTTGATAGTCACTGTCGGGCCGATTGCCAGCGGGTTGGACGCCGTATCCGGCCTCAGACCAAAAGTAAATCCAATACGGCCATAGGACATGCGTAGTTCGTTCAGCATGTGGGAGTTGAAGATGTGATTTTCAGTGATTCCGGCGTTGTAGGCGGTGCCAGACTGATTTGTATCAAATAGAGGCAGCTGCGACGGAAAGTTTCCTGTGTCTGTTGGCGCAATAAATGGAGAGCGAATGAAGCGAAACTGGACCTTATCGTTGCTGAGAGCCTGCCAGTCGACTTTGGTGACGAACTCGTTGCTGTTGGTGAGATTGCCGATAATGCGCTGATTGCCTCCATAAGCGACCGTGCCGCGATCGACGCCGGTGACCGGATCCGGGCCCAGGGCGACGTTGCGAAGGGATGAGGGGAATTTACCGCTGGCAGCGTCATACCCAGTGAATCCGCCATAAGCCTGCAGCAGTTTAGCGATCTGCGGATTCGTTTTGTATTGGCTCAGCGTGGCGTAGCCCGCTGTGGTGGGCATGATCAGTGTGCTGAGCACCGAGCTCGAACGGAAGTGATCGAACTGCTGGGAGACGAAGAAGAAGAGCTTGTCGTGCAGAACAGGTCCGCCGAAGCGATATCCATAAATGTTCTCGCGAGTCTTCGCCTTGACTCCCTTGTTGTAGGTGGTCTGGTGATTCGTCGCGTTCAGGGAAGAGTTGAAGAGACGATCCCATACAGCGCCATGAAAGCTGTTCGTGCCGCTCTTATAGACCAGGTTGGAGACGTTGCCGCCGCGACCAAACTCCGAAGAGGATCCGCTGAGCAGGAAGGTTACGGACTCGAGGGCTTCCTGGTTTGCGGGTTGCAGACCCTGACCTTCGATGCCCGCGTCGTTATCGTCCTGGCCTTCGATGAGGAAGTTGTTTTCGCGGGGGCGGCTGCCATTGACCGAAAAGGCGGTCCCGTTTGTAAGGCCAACCGTGGTGACCGTCGTGACACCGGGCAGCGTGGTTGCAAGGGCAAATGCATTCAGAGAATTAACCGGAAGATCGGAGATCTCCTTCGCACTGATCGATTCGCTGACCTCTCCACTCTCCGTTTTGAGAATCTCGCTTGAACTGGACACCTCAACCACGGTCGAGGCGCTTCCCACCTTCAGCAGAGCGTTGACCGACGTGATCGTCGTTGGCTGCACGGCAACTTTCGAGATCACTTGCTTGGAAAAGCTCGCCGCTTCGACCGCAATGTCATAGCTTCCCGTACCGACCGCGTCGATAAGATAGCCACCGTTTGCCTTGGATTGGGTAACGTGGGTCTCACCCGTATCCGCATTTCTAGCGGTAATAGTGGCATTGGAAATGGCTGCACCGGTTGAGTCGGTGATCGAGCCCGCAATGGATCCGTAGGAAGTTTGGGCCAGACTAGTCGGGCAGATAAGCAAGCACCCAATAACCAGAGCAAGCAGAAAAGTCGTGCGGAGGATCATCTTCATCAAAAATTGCCTCATTCTCTGAAAAAAGTGAAATTACGGAATTACAAGTCACTGGCCAGGACAGGATTATTCATCCCGCCTTTTCTTGTCGTTTTCAAACATGGAACAGCTCGAGTCTGCGGACCTCAGACTGTTCTCTTCTTCTATGTGGTATTCGAGATATTATAAAGCAATTGGAGGGCCAATTGAGATTGGCCCATTTTTCGCATTTTTTGATGTCACGAAAAACCAAATTTCATAGAAATGTGATGAGGCAATTCCCGAATTTACAAATTCATCTTTTTGAACACACGTTCAGGAATGTGGCGGATGGCGAACATAATAGGTTGCCACTGGAACGGAACGTAGAGAACATCCTTGCGCTTGTCGATGGCGGAAACAATCGACTCGGCCACGGAGTCGACGTCCGCGAACTTCTCACTCTTCGGCATGGAAGCAGTCATCGCGGTACGCGTCGGGCCTGGTTTGATGGTGAGGATAGTGACTCCCTCGCGATCAACACGGTTACGCAGACCGGCGAGGAACGCAGATAATCCTGCCTTCGAAGCACCATAAACATAGTTCGACTTGCGGCCGCGATCACCGGCTACCGAGGAGAGCACCGCAATAACACCCGCACGGCGCTGCACACAGAAGTTCGCCAACCAGGTGAGGAGTGATACCGGAGCCATCAGGTTGGTGTAGATGATTTGCGCGGCGGCGTTGAAGTCCTGCTCCGCCTCGGCCTGGTCGCCGAGAATACCGTGGGCGAGGTAGGCGATATCCATGCCCGTGAGGGAGTTCACAGCGTGGGCGAGGAGCTGAGGGTGGATATCCGTGTCGTCGAGGTCGGCGACGGCTGTGTCGACGAAGCCGGCTCCGCGTGTCCGCAGATCGGCGGCGACGGCAGCAAGTTTTTCTGCATTGCGTGCGACGAGGAAGAGGCTTGCGCCTTGCGTGGCCCAGATGCGGCAGGTGGCTTCGGCGATGCCAGAGGTCGCACCGAGGACGAGAATCTTGCGCGGGGCCTTAAGTTGTCTGTCAGTTGTCTGCGGTGTAGAACTCATAAGCCTCGTCTTGTTCTGATTACAGATCTTGAGTGACGCGCTCCCAGAAACTGGAGGTGATCATGGGATCGCGGTAGCGGGCGAAGTGCTCCCACTGCGGGTAGAAGGCCTGGAACTGCGTGGCGGTCATCGCCGCGTCCTTTGCCGGATAGAGGCGTCCGCCGAACTCGAGGGTCATGTCCGCGAGGCGTTGAAAAAGTGGAAAGCTCTTGTCCGGCTTGATGGGGAAATCTAGCGCGAGCGTAATGCCGGGCTTGGGGAAGCTCATCATGCCGGGCGAGGGAACATCGCCGAATGCTTTGAGCACCGCGAGGAAGCTGGCGAGGCCGGACCTTGCGACTTCGTGAAGGATGGCGATGGTGCCTTCCTTCGCGTGCTCCCACGGAATGACGTACTGGAACTGAAGCAGGCCGGACTTGCCGTACATGCGGTTCCAGTGCAGGATCTTATCGAGTGGATAGAAGAACGGCTCATAGTCCTGTAGGGCTACGACGCGTTTGTGAATCTGTTTGTGGAAGAACGCAGCGTTGAAGAGGCTTACGCTCAGAGAATTCAGTGCGAAGCCAGGCGCGTCGAACGGAAAGACAAGTTTAGGTTCGGGTGACGGCTTGAGTCCGTCGCGTTTGGCGGAGTGATCTCCCTGCATGAAGACACCGCGGGCGAAGTTGCGACCTGTTGACGTGCAGTCGACCCAGCTTACGGTGTACTCGATGTCCTTGCTCTGGTTGGTGAGGTCGAGAAACTCGTCGATGCCGTGGAATTGAATGCCTTCGTAGTCGATCATGCGCGAGACGATGGGCCTGAGGCGCAGCGTTGCCCAGGTGATGAGCCCGGTAAGGCCGAGACCGCCGATCGTTGCTGAGTAGAGATCGGTGTTTTCCGCAGAAGAGCAGAGACGGCGCGAACCATCGGACCGGACCAGCTCGAACTGCGTGATGTGCCGTCCGAAGGTTCCGGCGACGTGGTGGTTCTTGCCGTGGATGTCGTTGGCAATTGCCCCACCCAGGGTTACATATTTCGTTCCGGGCGAGACGGGGAGGAAAAATCCTCGCGGCACGGCGAAGTCGAGGATTTGCGCCAGCGTGATGCCGCCTTCGGCAGTGAGCAGACCTGTTTCGGCGTCGAAGTCGATCAGGCGATTCATTCCGGTTGTCAGGACGAGGTTGCCGTCTTTCAAAAGACAGACATCCCCGTAGCTTCGACCCATGCCTACGGGGAGTACGCCATTGTGTAGACCGTCGATAACAGCGGGAAAGTCGCTCTGCCAGTGAAGCGGAACGATCTTCGCGTCATAGATGGGATAGCGGCCCCAGGACTCAAAGGGAGGCAGACCGTTTCTTTGTTGTCCCTCATCCGCGGCAGGAAGTTCCAGCTGCTGCGCGGGGTGTGTGGCAGTCGACATAGTCTAAGGATATCCGACCGCGCGTGGAAAGGTTCGGCGGCTGACGTATCGTCAGCGGCACGTCGCTTCAAGCTCCTTATACGGCTTAGTGTTCGACAACATAGAAGAGGATAGCAAGACCAAATGCAGAAAAGGCTTCGCCGGACGCATGATTCTTAGACAATAGGCCACAAACTCTGTGCCCTGGCCGATCCCTCGTTGCTTCAATTGGTGCGACTGAGGACTGCCTGCTCTTAGAAAAGAAAAGGCGCAGCCGAAGCCGCGCCGTCTCTTCCGAATGACTCGCCTTTACGCGGCGGTCTTCGCAGTATTCTTCGCGCGCTCGTCAGCAGCCTTCTTCAAAGCCGTCTTGGCCTGAGTCGCGAGGGCGGCAAAGCCCGCACCGTCGTTCGCAGCGATGTCGGCCAGAACCTTGCGGTCCAAACCGTTGCCGGCAAGCTTAAGCCCGTTGATAAACGTCGAGTAGCTCATACCGTTGATGCGGCAGGCCGCGTTGATACGGACGATCCAGAGAGCGCGGAACTGACGCTTCTTCTGCTTACGCCCGATGTAGGCGAACATGAGCGAACGCTCGACCGCCTCCTGGGCTGCCTGGTAGAGCTTGGATTTTGTAAGGAAGTAACCGCTTGCGCGTTTGAGAATCTTTTTGCGGCGGTCGCTGCGTTTTGTACTCCGTTTTACACGGGGCATTGTGCTTCTCCTTTTGCGTACTTCGTTGAAGCGGCTGGAGGTAAGGTGGCCTCTTCACTCGCTATGCAACTTCAAGTCTCGGTGGAATCTCTATCGTGATTCCAGGGGCCGGAACGCTTTGACTGGCCCTTTGCTCTTTTCTCGAGCGGCTCGACTTGAAAAACTTCAATCCCTCGTTGTTTAGGCGTAGGGGAGCATTCGTGCGACTTTAGCGTGATCCGCCTCGGAGACCAGAACCGAACCGCCGAGGTGGCGCTTGGTTTTGGTGGCCTTTGAGGTGAGGATGTGGCGCATCTTGGACTGGCCACGCTTGAACTTACCCGTGCCTGTCTTATGGAAGCGCTTGGCGGCGCCGCTGTGTGTCTTCAACTTTGGCATTTGTGTTCCTGACTGTTTCTGGACAACTTATTGAGTATATACGATTTCTGATCCTAGCCTTGCAGAAATCGCGCCTCCGGCATGGAGTTCCGAATAAGTCCTTTATTTCTAAAATGGAAATGACCCTCGTGAGAGGGTCATTGGCTTAGCTCTGGCGAGCATTCTTAATCTAAAACTGTCGTACCTGGTCTTTCCAGGGTTTTTTGCGAATCAGCGCTGTTTCTCGGACTAGCCTTTCGGGCCTACTGTGGAGCCGCCACCGGTGGAGGTGCCGCCACCGCTCGTAGATCCACCACCGGTTGAACTGCCGGTGCCGCAATAGCCGCCACCATTGCCGCGGCCATGGTCGCAGTTGTTGCCTCGGCCGGAATCCTGGCCGTCCTGATCACACTCGCGGTGCGAGTCCGCAATGATGTTATGACACCAGCCAAGAAACGACCAGTGACTCTCTCCGCTGCTACTGCTGCCGTGTTCGCATGCAAAAGCAGAAGTAGTTGCCAGCGACAATCCAAGAACAGTAGTGGCAAACAATTTATTTAGTTTCATGGTTTTACCTCATGCTGCAACGACAGAATATCAACATGCAAAAGATTGCATAATAACACTTAAGAGGTACATCGGCTCATTTCAAAAAAGGAGCAAAAAAAGTCCTTCGAAATTGCCTCTGACGACATGAAAATGACCCTCCGAAGAGGGTCATTGGCTTAGCTCCGGCGAGCATTCTTAATCTAAAACTGTCGTACCTGGTCTTTCCAGGGTTTTGGGAAAGGCTTCCAGGATTAACCCTTCGGACCTACTGACGAGCCGCCACCGGTTGAGGAACCACCGCCCGTGGAGCTTCCGCCACCTGTGGAGCTTCCACCACCGCCAGAGCCGCCGTGGTTGCAGTCGTGGCCTCCGCTGTTGCGGTTGTGGTCGCAGTCATGATCTTTATCTTTGTCCTTGTCGCGATCGAAGGAGTGAGAGCAAAAGCCGAAGAACGACCACGAGTGACTATCGTGCTCGCAGGCAAAGGCTGAGGTTGAGGTCGTAAGCAGTGAAACAGTAACAATCGATGCAGCGATCAAGCGATTCAACTTCATTGGGTCACCTCTGAAATACCCTTTCGTGACGAACTAGGGGGAGAATATCCCTAGTTACGGGGCACATCTGTAACACTTTCGGGGGATGCGATTTAGGGCCCGGGAGGCTGCCAAAGCCCCCTAAATTTTCGCCTGAATAAAGCCTGAAATCCGCTGAACCAAGCGGGATTCCGGCCACCCTTTTGATCCCCTGCACGTGGTATACTTAAGTCACGGAACGACAGGCTGGAACCCGTGTAAAGCGCTGGAATGGCGTGGGTTTTCGCGAATCGCGCAGACGCCGGGAAGAAGCCCAAAACCTGTATTTTCAGCACGCGCTGAACGGAGATCCATGGCAACGACCGCAATCCCCACCGAAGGCGCTCATTTAGAGCTCGAAGTTGGAAAAATTAAGGAAACTATGCCTCGGAAAAAAGAAGGCGGAGGCTACTCCGCCGAGAACATTACTGTGCTCGAAGGGCTGGCGGCGGTGCGCCTGCGTCCGGCGATGTACATCGGCTCGACCGGCGAGATGGGATTGCATCACCTGGTCTACGAGGTCGTCGATAACTCCGTCGATGAGGCACTCGGCGGCCATGCGAGCAGGATCGATGTGACGATCCACGTGGACAACTCCATTACGGTGGTCGACGACGGCCGCGGAATTCCAGTCGACGACAAGGTCATCAACGGCGAGAAGATGCCCGCAGTGCAGGTTGTGTTGACGATGCTGCACGCCGGAGGCAAGTTCGACGCCTCAAACTACAAAGTGTCGGGCGGACTCCACGGCGTCGGCGTGAGCTGCGTCAATGCATTGAGCGAAGAGTTTGATGTCGAAGTCTGGCGCGATGGACACGCCTGGGAGCAGACCTACAGCAAAGGAGCGCCGACGAGCAAGCTGAAGAAGATGGGCGCTTCGACACGCAAAGGAACCAAGGTTCACTTTCTACCGGACAAGACGATCTTCACTGTCACCGAATTCAACTACGACACGCTGGCGCAGCGGCTGCGCGAACTCGCCTTCCTCAACAAAGGGCTCGAGATTCACCTGACAGACCAGCGCACAACCGACTCAAAGACCGGTGAGTACAAGCATCAGGAGTTTAAGTACATCGGCGGTATCGCCGAGTTCATCAAGCATTTGAACAAGGGCAAGCAGGTGCTGCACGACAAGCCTATCTACATGGAGGCTGAACGTGATGGCGTGGCCATGGAGATCGCGCTGCAGTACAACGACGCCTACTCGGAGACGGTCTTCACCTTCGCCAACAACATCAACACGGTGGACGGCGGGACCCATCTCTCCGGCTTCAAGACGGCGCTGACTCGCACGATCAATGCTGCGGGGCAGTCGCTCGGGCTCTTCAAGGACGTGAAGGAAAACCTGAGCGGCGATGACGTGCGCGAAGGTCTCGTCGTCGTCATCAGCGTGAAGCTTTCGCAGCCGCAGTTTGAAGGCCAGACCAAGGGCAAGCTGAACTCCGACATCGCCGGCACCGTGCAGGCGTTTGTGAATGAGCGGCTGGGCGGATTCCTCGAGCAGAATCCCTCGGTCGCGAAGAAGATCATCAACAAGGCGATCGATGCTGCCCGTGCCCGCGAAGCTGCACGCAAAGCCCGTGACCTTACCCGGCGCAAAGGCGCGCTTGACGGCGGTGGTCTGCCCGGCAAGCTTGCCGACTGCTCCGAGCGCGAGCCCGACCGCTGCGAGCTCTACCTCGTCGAGGGTGAGTCCGCAGGCGGAACTGCTAAGCAGGGCCGCGATCGTAAGTTTCAGGCCATCCTCCCGTTGAAGGGCAAAATTCTCAACGTCGAAAAAGCTCGCTACGACAAGATGCTCGGTCATGAAGAAATCCGCGCAATGATCACTGCACTCGGCTGCGGCATCGGCAAGGACGACTTCGATGCAACCAAGCTGCGCTACGGCAAGCTGATCCTGATGACCGATGCCGACGTCGACGGCTCGCATATCCGTACGCTGTTGCTGACCTTCTTCTTCCGTCACATGACGGAGCTGATTAAGCGCGGCCACGTCTACATTGCGCAGCCACCCCTCTACCGCATCAAGAAGGGCAAGTTCGAGCAGTACATCAAGGACGATCGCGAGTACGTTAGCGTCATGGTCAAGCGCGCCTCCGACGGCATGGTCATTCGTTATGGCGACGGCGGAGCGAAGCTCGAGGGAGCAGCCCTGACGAAGTTCATGAGCCAGTTGAACGACTACCTCGGTTTCTTCGACAAGGTGCAGAAGCGCCTTCGCAATGAAGAGGTAACCCAGGCGTTTGCAGAACTCTTCGCGCGCGAGGGCAAGGACTCTGCGCGCCGCACCGACTTCGAATCGCCGGCCAAGCTCGAAAAGATGCGCCAGAGACTGGTTGGTATGCAGAAGACCTACCAGTTCAAAAATGTCGGCGATGTTGTGCTGGACGAGGAGCATGGAAGCTACTCGGTCAGCTATACCGACTCGCAGGGTGCGGTGCGAACGATCGACTGGGCGCTGGCCTCCGCTCCTGAGAGCCGCCAAATGCTCGCCAAGCATGCTCAGATCAAAGACCAGCTCGTTGCCCCGTTCCTGATTGAGTATGCAGCGAAGACCAAGGCTGAAGCCGCCGCCGAAGCGGCCGACGAAGCCGAGGAGATCGCCTCCGAAGAGGGCGTCGCCGATATCGCGGCTGCCCCCGGCACGGTGGCTGAAACCAAGGCGGCGAAGCGCTCGGGCAAGGCTGCGCAGGACCCGGTCGAGAAGAAGACCGCACGCGAGGTCTTCGAATACGTCATCGAGCAGGGCCGCAAAGAGTACCAGGTGCAGCGCTACAAGGGCCTGGGCGAGATGACCGCACCGCAGCTTTGGGAGACGACGATGGATCCGGAGCGACGTACGCTGCTGCAGGTGAAGCTCGAAGACATTGCGGCCTGCGAGGAGATCTTTACTACCCTGATGGGCGAGGACGTCGAGAGCCGAAGAAAGTTCATCGAAGAAAATGCCCTCGACGTGAAGAACCTCGATATCTAACCGGATTCGAAACAGGTTTTACCGGCCCGGCCCTTGTGGCCGGGCTTTCTTTTTTCCGTGCCTTTCGTGCACACTCAGAAGATGGTGCGTGTTGGCGTCGATGAAAATCTTGCCCAGGAACTCGTGGCCGATTTTCCATGTGAGGCGGAGATCGTTCGAATACCCCGGCATCCTTCGGGCGTGCAGAATGTCGACTTCTGGATTATTCCCTTTGCCCGGAAGAATGCGCAGGACACTTTTCATCATCTTCGCGGCGTGAAGGTCGTGCAGTCGATGATGGCAGGGGTGGACTGGATTACGCCGTGGCTGCCGAAGGACGTTATCTTGTGCGATGGCCGCGGTCTTCACGACATCTCAGCCTCCGAGTGGGTGCTGACTGCAATCCTCTCCTCGCTTAAACGGTTTCCATACTACCGCGACATGCAGATGCGCGGGGAATGGAAGGGGCAGGCCTCGTTTCGCGACGGTTTTATGAGCGCTGCAGGAACAAACGTAGGACAATATGCGATTCTGGGCGACGATCTGGAGGGCAAGACTGTCCTGATCGTTGGGTATGGCTCGATCGGAGCCGCAATCGAAGCACGCCTCAAACCCTTCGGCGTGAAGATTCTTCGCGTAGCTCGAAACGCGCGCCAGAACCCTGAAGTTTTTGCTGTCAACGAACTGCACGGGCTTTTACCGCAGGCCGACATCGTCGTGGCGATCGTGCCGCTGACCCCGGAAACGTCTGGATTGATCGGAACGGAAGAGATTGCCTTGATGAAGCCCGGTGCATTGCTGGTCAATGCAGCACGCGGCCCAATCGTTGCAACCGACGCACTAGTCGAGGCGCTGCAGCGGAACCGGATCCATGCAGTTCTCGATGTAACCGATCCGGAACCGCTACCTGCGGGTCATCCCCTATGGTCGGCTCCAAACTGCTTGATCACCCCGCACGTCGGCGGCTCGACTCCGCAGTTTATTCATCGCGCCTTTCGTTTCGGTGCCGAACAGGTCAGGCGGTTCCTTGCAGGCGAAGAGTTGCAAAACATTGTCACGGACGCTGGGTATTAATTTTCAGCAGAACGATGGGCATCTCGTGCCTCCAGCTCTTCTAATTTTAGCGACGCGCTCAAATAAGATTGAGTTCCTCCTCGTCATCTTCATCGTCCTCATCTTCTTCCTCGTCGTCTAGTTCCTCATCATCCTCGTCGTCTTCCTCGTCGTCATAACCGTCCTCATCCTCCTCTTCCTCATCATCATCGTCCTCGTCGTCTTCCTCGCCGTCGTCAAAGCCATCTTCGTCCACTTCCTCCTCGTCGTCTCCATCAAAATCGACGGGGCGGACTGCGGAGCAGAGAACTTCGCCGTCTGCATATTCGGAACGGCTCGAGGCAGAGTCAAAGGGAAACGCGAGGGCCAGACCCACGCTAGAAAAGCTTGCGTTGAAATCGATAGATTGATTGTCGAGCGCCATGCAAAGTTCTCCTCACGAAATATGTATTGGAATAGATGCAGTAGAAGGAAAAAGGTGATCGTGAAATCTGATTTTAGGTGTTTTAGAAGTGGAGAGGAATCTGACGCTTTTGCTCGTACATGCGCTGATCGGCCAGCCGGCAGAGGAGCGTCTCGTCCGTGGTGTCGTCAGGGTAGATGGCTACGCCGATACTTCCGGTCAGGGTGAGGATATTGCCGTTGATATTGACTGGCTTACCTAGTGCGCGATTGATGCGGGCAGCCGCATTTTGTGCAATGATTTCTGCCGGCTCGCCGCCTGGCAGATCCGTGGCGATCAGTGTAAACTCATCGCCGCCAAAACGGGCGAGCGTATCCGGCGGGCGGATGGCACTGAGAAGATTTTTGGCGATGTGCCGGAGCACCTCGTCGCCGACGCCATGGCCTTGTGTATCGTTGATCAGTTTAAAACCATCGAGATCGACCATGAGAAGCGCCGTGCGGGTGTTGTTAAGTCTTGACTGCTGAATCGCGACGGTCAAACGCTCCTCGAAGAGACGCTTGTTCGCAAGCCCGGTGAGGTGGTCGTGAAAGGCATACCACTCGTTGGTTGAGACCTGCTGCTCCAGCAGAACAAGGAGCATTCCAATAGTCACGAGAAACTTCTGCAGGTTCCATATCTCATCGGCAATCGGATCGTATCCGGGATGGTTGGTCGCCCACGAATGAAGCAAAAAGACGAAAGACCAGATCACAAATCCAATAACGATGGCGACCTTGCCGAGACTCTCGCGAGGAAGACTAAGTTGGAAAAGAACCGCTGTGGCGAAATAAATGACGAAAAGCACAAAATACGTCGCATCGCGAAAAGAACCTGCGGAGGCGAAGAGCCAGATGGGAATCCATGTGCCGAACTGCAGGAAAAGCGTCCACCATACTCTTCCAAGAGTCCATTTGTGGCCGATTGCGGCTGCACTGACAACACCGACAAGGAAACCAGAGGCAGCGACTACATGATAAGCAGCTGGAGTTTGGACGTTGAGACCGTAGATCGTAAGCAACGCGATCGGTGGCAGCGAGTTGATGAGGAGATAAAGAAGATAAGGTCTGCGTGAAAAGAGATCTCTGCCGGACGCCCAGAGAAAGACAGCTCCTGCAATGTAGAAAAAGTTCAAAGCGACGATATGCGCGACCGTTCGCAGGGGCCCCGGCGCTGGGTACGCCGCGTGAATGATCGCCTCAAAAAAGATGAAGACCAGGCCGATGAGCCAAAAATCCACCGTCTCGCGCGGATGACGTCGACGCAGGAAGTAGAGGATGCTCAAGAGCATCGCCATGGCAGCAAGATCGGGCAACAGTAAGTAGTTCATCAATCCTTTATCAGGGCCGTCGCCGCTCGTTCGGCGGGAAAAACCAGGTGGTACTGCCCGGGAGAAACCTTAATGATGGAACATTAGCGTTAAATTTACGCAAATGGAATTGTGGATTCATCCTTCAGCCTTCGGAAAAGGGCTGCAGCTGTTTTTCCGTTGGGGGTCGGGTGATCAGGCTGACAAATGCTAGGCACAGAAGCGAAGCCAGCAGCGCCGGAAGAATCGCGTCGCGGGAGGCGATAGACTCCGGCAGATACGTATGGACGAACTGCGAGTCCCAGAAGACCGTCACGAAGGTTCCCGCAAAGATGCTCGAGACGGCAGCGGCAGCGGTAGCGCGCTTCCAGAAGAAGGCCGCCAGAATCACGGGCGTCAATGCTGCGGAGTACACGGTATAGGCATAGAGCGCCTTCTCCAATACGGAGCGTGTTCCAAGGGATTGATACAGCGCCCAGCATCCGAGGAGCACGACCAAAAAACGGCTGACCAAAAGGATGTTGCTGTTCGATGCCCCGGGCTTCACGTAGCGAACGTAGACGTCGTTGATCAGATTGGTGGCAGGAGAGAAAAGAAAATTGTTCGCAGTCGAGATCACTTTCGCGAAGATCGCGCCGACCATGATCGCTCCCAGCAGATGCGGAAGTGCGTGGAGAGCGGTGTAGGCGAGGATCTCGCGCGGATTCTCGCTGACCTCGCCTGACGGAAAGAGTGAGGATCCGACAACCGCGAGCGCGACGATCACCGTTTCCAGAATGAGAATTCCGATAAACCAGCCGACAACGGCGCGTGTGGCATCTTTCTCGGATTTGGCCGAGAAGAACTTCTGATACATGGACTGATTGCCGAGCATCAGCAGGCAGGTCGGCAGAAAGAGCTCGAGAGCGCGGGTAGGAGTGAAGTCGCCGAGCAACTGGAAGTGTGTCGCAGGAAGCGATGAAACGATAGCAGACCATCCGCCTGCAATGTGCGCGAGAATAGGAACCGCAACGATGAGCGTAATAGTGGCCAGAAGGCCGATGGCCAGGTCCATGTAAGCGACCGAGCTCATTCCCGCGATAGCGGTGAAGACAATGACGAAGGCGGCGATGATCTCCTGTCCGTGGCGCGCGGAGATAGAGGGGAAGATGAGGTGGAGGATGTCGCCACCGCCGATGAACTGATAGCTCGTGATGGCGGTATAGGCGAAGAGGATCGCGATCACGCCAAGAACGCGGGCGGTCTGATTGTAGCGTGCTTCGAGCAGGTCGGGGATGGTGAACTGAGCGAACTTTCGCGCGCGGGGAGCGATGAAATAGATAATCAGCAGGCCAGCCCAGCCGCCTGCGGCCTGCCACAGCGCAGGAAAGCCATGCTTGTACGCATTCTCCGCACCGGCAAGCAGCGAGCCGGATCCGATCCACGAACTAAGAAGCGTGAAGATAAGCACGATAGCTGGAAGCGACCGGCCCGCGACGAGATAGTCAGCCTTCGTCTTTACCTTGGAGATGCGCCCAAGCGAAACTGCAAGCAGGGTAACGACGATAAGGCCTAGAACGATTGCATAAAGATTCATTGGGTGGAGACAAGTGTACTGGCTGGGAGCCGATTTAGATACCGACGGCGGCGATTAGAATCGCAACCGCCAGTGTGAGGAAGCGAGCCTACCAGACCTTGCAGGCCGGGGCGTGCACCATGGGCTGGCCAGCCTTGCAGCTAAAGGCATGCTGGAACTCTGGCATGTTGGACACAACACCATTAATGCGTGCAAAACCCGGCGAGTGAGGATTGGTAACGGCGCTGACGCGCAGATTCTCCGGCCGCTCATTCTCACACGCCCACTGCGCCATGCCGACGAAGAAGCGTTGATCCGGAGTAAAGCCGTCTGCGTTCGTCAGCTTCTGTCCTTCAGTCTGCTTCTTCCAGGCGATGTAAGCGAGAAGCGTTCCGCCTAGGTCGGCAACGTCTTCGCCGCTCGTCAGTTTGGAGTTGATAGGAATGTCGTCGACGATGATGTACTGCGCGTACTGATCGCGGATGCAGTTGATGCGATCCTCGAATCCCTTGGCATCGGTCTGCGTCCACCAGTCGCGGAGATTGCCCTTCGCGTCAAACTGGCGGCCCTCGTCGTCGAAGGCGTGGGTAAGTTCGTGGCCAATGGTCGCGCCGGTGTTCCCGTAGTTTGGCGCGTCGTCCAGCTTCGGATCATACAGCGGCGGCTGAAGAACGCCTGCGGGGAAATTGATGTCGTTCATCTGCGGATTGAAGTAAGCATTCACCGTCGGCGGCGTCATACCCCACTCATTCAGATCGACCGGCTTGCCCAGCTTGTTCCACCGGCGCGCGTCTTCAAACCGGTACGAGCGCGATGCGTTGCCAAAGTAGTCGTCGGGTTTTACTTCGAGTTTGGAGTAGTCGCGCCATTTGTCCGGATAGCCGATCTTGTTGCGGATCGCGTGCAGCTTGCGCAATGCCTCCTGCTTGGTCTCTGGACTCATCCAGTCGAGATTCTCGATCTCATGCCGCATCGCGGTTTCGATCTGCTCGGTCATCAACTGCGTCTTCGCCTTGGTGTCGGCCGTGAAGGTGCGTTTGACGAACTCCTGCCCCAGCGCTTCGCCGAGATTGCGATCGACAGCGCGTGTGCAGGTCTTCCATCGGGGCGGCATGGTCGGAGTTCCGCGAAGAGTGGTTGAGTAAAAGTCGAACTCCGCCTGTTCAAACGGATGAGCGAGATAAGGAGCCGCCGAGGTCAGCAAATGGAAGCGCAGATAGGCGCGCAGAGCTTCGACGGGCTCAGTCGTAAGTTCGGCCTGCACCGCCTTGATGAACTCCGGCTGCGAGACGTTCAATTTGGCAATCCCAGGCGCACCCTGCAGCGCGAAATACTGCGCCCAGTCGACTGCCGGAGCGATCTGCCCAAGCTCCGCGATGGTCATCATGTGATAGGTGTTGTGCGGATTGCGCCGTTGCACTCGCGTCAATGATGCCTTGGCAAGTGCCGTCTCGATGCGCAGCGTGGCCTCGGCATCGGCCTTGGCTTGTTCGGCGCTCTCCCCGCTTAGAGTCAGTAGCTTCTCAACGTAACCGACGTACTGCTCGCGAAGTTTCACACTCTTCGGGTCGGTCTTCAGATAGTAGTCGCGATCAGGCAGTCCCAGTCCGCCCGCGCCTAACTCAACAATCACCAGCGACGAGTCCACCGCATCCTGCCCTGTCCCTGATCCGAAGAAAAAGCCTCCCGGGTTCTCATGATGCAGCGTGCTGATTGCAGCAATCAATTCGGGGCGAGTCTTCAGTGCGTCAATGCCGGCAAGCGCGGGCTCAGCCTGCTTGATGCCACGCGCATCGATCGCCGCAGTATTCATGCAGGCGGCAAAGTAGTCACCGACCTTCTGCTGCACCGGCGTACGGTTCTTCGCCTTGGCATCTTCTTCCAGGATGCCCCACAGAAACTGTGAATTCTCATTGCCCAGCTTCGCGTAGACGCTCCAGCCGGACTGGTCGGCAGGAATAGGATTGTTCTTCATCCAGCCGCCACACGAAAACTTGTAAAAGTCCACGCACGGATCGACCGAGCGATCGAGGCTACCTATATCAAGCGACGGCGAATAGGGCATCGCCTGCAGTGGTTGCGCTGCCGGTTGTTGTGCGGAAAGGCAGAGAGGAAGAAGGAGTGTTGCAGAAGCAAGGCCTGCGAGAAACTTCAAAGACATGGATTCTCCTGTTTGCATCATCCTACCTGCAAACAGCCCTTTTAGGCCAAGGCTCCGGCCGACGGAGGTAGACTGTTTGCAGCTCCAAAAAGTTGAAGAACAAGGCGGGACGATGACGGGTCTTTGGATAAAGTGTGCCAGTGCGGCTTTGGTTGTGGCAGTTGTAACTTCGGTAGCTGTTGCACAGGGAACAGCGATTACTTTGAACGTGGATCTGACGGATGCTCCGCGAAAGATTCTTCACGCGACCGAGGTGATGCCGGTAACGCCCGGCCCCTTGACGGTCGTCTATCCGAAATGGATTCCCGGCGAGCACGGTCCGACCGGTCCCATCGAAAACATGGCTGGATTCTTCATCACTGCCAATGGCCAACCCGTCAAGTGGGAGCGCGACAAAGTTGACATGTTCGCCTATCACGTTACGGTGCCGCAGGGCGTAACGAAGCTCGAGATGAAGATCGACTTCCTCGCCTCATCCTCGCTCTCAGGTTTCTCGTCCGGCGGTTCGACCAGCGAGAATCTTGCTCTGCTTAGCTGGAACACGTTGCTGGTCTATCCCGACCGAACGAATGCCAGACAGGTCATGTTCACACCGTCAATCACGATCCCGGCAAGCTGGAAGTTCGGTACTGCGCTTGAGAAGGACGGCGGCTCAGGCCAGACCTCGACATTCAAGACGGTTTCTCTTGAACAGCTCATCGACTCTCCCGTGCTCGCCGGACGCTACTTCCGCGAGGTGCCGCTCGCGCCTGAAATCGCTCCGAAGCATTATCTCGATATGGCTGCTGATGGGCCCGAAGAAGTCGATCTCTCCAAAGAACACATCGCCGAATTCGACCAGCTGGTCCGCGAGACAGGAGCTCTCTACAAGAGCCGCCATTACGGTGCCTATCACTTTCTCGTCACCCTCAGCGATGAGGTCGCTCACTTCGGCCTCGAGCATCATCAATCAAGCGACGACCGCGTGACAGCCACGACATTCACCGACGATCGCGAATTCACTCTCGACGGACTGCTGCTGCCGCACGAATTCACTCACAGTTGGAACGGCAAATATCGTCGCCCCGAGGGCCTCGCAACCAGCAACTACCAGAAACCGATGGAGGGCGACCTGCTCTGGGTCTACGAAGGAATGACCGAGTACCTCGGCGATGTGCTCGCCGCGCGTTGCGGCATCTGGACATCCGAACAATACAAGCAGCGGCTCTCCACCATCGCGGCACAATATGATAATCGCCCCGGCCGCACCTGGCGCGACATTCAAGACTCTGCAACCGCAGCGCAGACTCTCTACGCGGCCGGCGCCGGATGGGACAACTGGCGCCTCAACGTGGATTATTACGACGAAGGCGAGTTGATCTGGCTCGACGTCGACACCACAATCCGCAAGATGACCAATGGCAGGAAGACACTGGACGACTTTGTAGCAAAATTTCACGGGTTGGGTGGTGACACCGGCCCCGGGGTCGTTCCCTACACGTTCGAAGATGTAGTCGCCGGCTTGAACGGTGTGGTCGCGAACGACTGGGCGACGTTCCTGCGCTCGCGACTTGACTCGAACTCGTATCAGGCACCGCTCGGTGGACTCGAAAACGGCGGCTACAAACTCTCCTATTCAGATAAGCCGAACGCCTGGACCGCAATGGAAGATGCACAGCGCGGCAGCTTCGACTTCTGGTATTCGATCGGTCTGCACGCAGGCAAGTCCGGTACGGTCTCCGATGTTCTCAAGGACGGAGTCGCCGACAAGGCAGGCGTGGGACCGGGAATGAAGATCGTCGCCGTCAACGGACGAGCCTATACGCCTGACGTTCTTAAAGCTGCGATTCACGATGCGAAGGACTCGGGCCCCGCAGCGGAGTTGATCATTCTGAACACCGGCTTTTACAAGGTCGTCCGGCTGGACTACCACGGCGGCGAACGCTATCCACTGCTGGAGCGGGTTTCAAGCGTTCCAGACCGGTTGGATGACATCCTAAAGCCGCGGGCGAAGTAATCTCGCACTGACGAGGCTAAAGAATCCGAGGTCGCCGCTGCTGGAAGTCGTTCTGTTTGAGTTGGAAGAGAGGTTTTGCTGTAGCGGCGGTTCGATCACACCGTCCTTAACCAAGTAGATGCTCCTCGTGCCGCCGGATGCCGCCAGGAGCCCGAATTTACAGACGGTTAGTGCGTCGGTGCTATGTTGCGCATCAAACTGAGGGAGAAAAGATGCGCAAATCCTGGAAGAACAGACCCTTCGCCGTGAAAAAGGTCGAACAACTCTGGCGTCTGGTGCGCGAGAGCCACAAGACCCCTCTGATCGGGGTTCCTCGCCCAGTGAAATTGGTAGAACGCGACGAACTGGGCGTGACCTTCATTGGCCACTCCTCCTTTCTGCTTCAGGTCGCAGGACGCAAGATCCTCGTCGATCCGGTCTTCTCCAAACGGCTCATCGTCTTGCGAAGACAACGCCGGCCCGGCTTGCGAATCGACGGGCTCCCTCCAATCGACCTGGTGCTCCTCACTCATGCTCACATGGATCACCTCGATATCGCCTCGCTCCGCCGCGTGATCCGGGCTACACGAAGGCTGACCGGAGGCACTCCCGAAGTCGTCGTGCCGAGAGGCGTCGAAGACTTGGTGGATCGGCTGGGCTTTCGCACGATCCACGGCCTGCGATGGTGGGAGGACGCCGAAGTAGCAGGGCTCAAGATCACCATGACCCCGTGCAAGCACTGGGGCGCGCGTCTCTTTCGCGATGTGCACCGCGGCTACGGTGGCTACGTCATAGAAGGCGGCGGCCAGAGAATCTATCACTCGGGCGACACGGCCTACTTCGAAGGATTTAGTGAGATTGGCGCGCGGCTGAAGCCAGAGGTTGCACTGCTTCCCATCGGCGCGTACTTTCCCGACAGTCATCGATCCGTCCACACCAGTCCGGAAGAAGCGGTACGAGGCTTCGTCGACCTGGGCGCCAAACGAATGGTACCCATGCACTACGGAACCTTCCGCCTGGGCCGGGAACCCATGAACGAACCCCTGGAACGCCTTGAAGCGGAGGCCCTGCGGCTCGGTATTAAAGGACGGGTAAAAGTTCTTGAAGAAGGCGAAACCATGCATCTTCGCCCAGCAGCTAGCATCCCATAATGCATGGCTACGACAACGGCAGTACACGCACAGGCGAGCGGAACATTTGTGATTGGCGGAGATTTGACCGTCAACCGGTTGGGCTACGGGGCGATGCGGATCACAGGCGACGGGATCTGGGGTGAGCCCAAAGATCGTGAAGAAGCAAAGAGAGTTCTCAGGCGCGCAGTCGAGCTTGGAATCAACTTCATCGACACAGCCGACTCCTATGGCCCCGAGGTGAGCGAGCAGCTCATCGGCGAAGCTCTGGCTCCCTATGCCAGGGGAGTCGTGATTGCAACCAAGGCCGGGCTGACACGGCAGGGTCCTGACAAGTGGCTGCCTGTCGGCCGTCCTGAGTATCTGACCCAGCAAGTTGAGATGAGCCTTCGCCGCCTGAAGATAGAACGCATTGACCTTTGGCAACTTCATCGCATCGATCCGAAAGTTCCCGTTGAGGAGTCGCTCGGCGCAATCAAAAAGCTTCAGGAACAGGGTAAGATCCGGCACGTCGGCCTCAGTGAGGTAAAGCCGCACGAGATCGACCAGGCTCGCAAGGTCATCGAGATCGTAAGCGTGCAGAACCAGTACAATCTCGGCGACCGGCAGCACGAGGACGTCCTGCAATACTGCGAAAAGCACCAGATCGCATTCATCCCCTGGTTTCCCGTCGCAGCGGGCAAGCTGGCACAACCGGGCGGCAAGCTCGACTCCGTAGCCAAAGCACATGGGGCAACCGTCTCCCAGCTCTCGCTCGCGTGGCTGTTGCACCATTCACCGGTTATGCTTCCGATTCCAGGTACCTCTTCGGTCAAGCATCTCGAGGAAAACATCGCGACCGCCGCGGTGCATCTCTCAGACTCCGATTGGAAACAAATCGAGAATTCCGCCAACTGACTTTGTTGCTGAAAAACAGCAAGATGAAGGGCCGCTAATCTGCGGCCCTTCTTGTTTTAGAGCGGCAGCTCTGGCAAGGAAATGAACCTGCATGCTATTCCGCGCGATCACCTCGGAACAATCCCCCAATAGAGTTAGCAACAAAATCATAGATAACGGCTACGCTAACCTTTGCAGAATAGTGTGGAAAATTGTTTTCCGTTTCATTGAGAATCAACCACCCTCGATCTAAGTTTCAAACGACTTAGAAAAATCGGTGGAACATGGACTTCAGATGTATCAACTGGGAGGAATTGGATTGCGAACACTTATTGACAGAAGTCTTTCCCTTAAACGTCTGGGGCCTGTGGCGATTCTTTCTTGTTCCATCTCGGCATGGTTCCTGAGCGGTTGCGCCGTGGCGCCGTATGCCGACACCAGTTCGCACGCCCTCACCATCAGCGGCACTGCCTTCGGCGGCCAGCCTCCGATCAGCGGAGCCTCCATCATCCTCTTCGCAACTGGCAGCACCGGCTACGGCTCTAGCCCGAGCGGTATAGGTACGGCAACGACCGACTCCAACGGCCACTTCCAGATTACAAATCTTATAGGTTGCCCTGCCGGCTCAGAGATTTACCTCGTCGCTACCGGAGGCAACCCCGGCCTTAGCGGTGTAACCAACAATAACGCCATCGTGCTGGTGGCGGCCCTTGGTGACTGCGCCAGCGTCGGTGCCAGCACTCACGTCAACATCAACGAAGTCACGACGATCGCTGCAGCCTACGCGCTAAGCGGGTTCGCCAATACCACAACGGCCAGTCCGGTCCCCGTTCAGATTGGGGCAAGTGCAAGCAACGCAACGGGACTTACTCGCGCCTTTCTGAACGCAGCAAACATTGTGGACTTCACCAGCGGTCAGGCCAGAAGCACAACTCCCGCCGGTAATGGCAGTGTGCCAAGCAGTATGATCAACAGCCTGGCCGACATCCTTGAGCCATGCGTCAATTCCCCCTCGAAGACGAGTGCGTCCTGTTCCGCGCTCTTTACAGCCGCGACGCCACCCTCCGGTTTCGGAGCTGCTCCTGTCAACACATGGCAGGCAGCGCTCGACATGGCACAGTATCCGGGGAATAACACCGCCACGCTCTTCGGCCTGATCTCGGGAACCCCTTCATTTCAGCCCACGATCGGCGCCACCGCTCCCAACGATCTCTCCCTGGGAATCCAATACAGCGCCGGCTTTGCCTCTGACGGCGTGACAGCCGCGACTCTCCCCTTCGGCCTCACCGCAGATGGCAGCGACAACGTCTGGGTGACCGGCATGGGCGGAGCAGGACTAGTTGAACTCTCCAGCACCGGCGCCGTCCAGTCTCCTTCCGGGGGATACGGAAACTCGACCATGCGAGCCGCTTCCACTCGCCAGGTCGCGGTCGACCTCCATGGCAATATCGTCACTGTGGATACCGGATCCCCAGCCAATGTCTACATCTATAATCCGACTTCGTCTGTCACCACCACGATTCAACCCGGTGGCCTGCCGCTCTCAGGCGTCGCCATCGACTCCAACAACAACATCTGGTATTCGAGCCAGTCGTCAGCGACATCGGGCCAGGCCTTGGGTCAACTGGCCTACAACTCCGGCTCCAGTACCTTCGCCACCACACCCACTGCATTCTCTGTCGGCACGGCTCTCCCGGGAACCGGAACCTACGCCCTGACGGTCGCCGCGGGCAACAACAGTATCTGGGCTCCCAATCAATCCAGCGGCGTCACCAGCTACTTCTTCTCACCCTACAACGTCGCCCCGGGTACCCTGACGACCGGCGACACGACTAACTATGCGGCTGCGGTCGACAAGAACGGAGATGTATGGATAACCGGCACTAAGGCCGGAGCCAACGCCGCTTCTCTCTTCAAGGTCTCGCATCTCAACCCGACCGGAACTCCTGCGACCATCAATGCTCCCAATGGTGGTTCAGGTCTCAATGGTTCGCTCTCGATCGCAATCGACGGAAACGATCGCATTTTTGTCAATAGCTTTACTGCAGGCACGATTGTCGAGTACGACCCTTCGATTGGTTCCGGAACCTTCTTATTGACCTCGGGCGGAAATGGATTCAATCCAGCAAATAATTCGAACGCAGGCATCATCGTGACCAGCGGGGCTCGCACAACAACCATCGACGCCGCGGGCGCTCTCTGGACCGTCAACTCAGCCTCCGGATCCAAGCCAGTCGTTCAGATCCTTGGCATTGCGGCTCCCACCGTGCCGGTTCTTGCTCAGGGCAAGTACGGCGTCAAACCCTGATTACCTTCAACTTCATAAGCAGCAAAAGGACAGCGACTCCAATCGCTGTCCTTCCTCTTTTTGCAGATTTAACTGGAATCAGGTCTTAGGCGAAGCCATATCCAGCGACTTCGTCGGCAAAACTCCATTTGAATCATCTTTCGCATTCCATCCCGGCAGCTCCTGCGACCCTGTAATCAAGCGCGCACTGTCACGGAACGTAAGATAAGTCCACGCCCACTGCCGAAAGACCGAGAGCCGGTTTCTGAACCCGATCAGGAAGAAGATATGCACGACCAGCCACGTCAGCCACGCCGGCAACCCACTCCAGTGGCCTTTGAACGGCCATTGAATGTTCGCCACCGCAGCCTTGCGTCCGATCGTCGCCATGTCACCTTTGTCGAAGTAGTGAAATGTTTGCTTTAAGCCGTTGCCATCGCTTCCCTGCCCCAGGGCGATCAGGTAGCCGATACGCTTCGCCGCATAACGCCCCATCTGAATCGCGGGCTGTGCAACTCCCGGCACCTGCCTGCCGTTCTCTTCGACATGCGCGAGGTCGCCGCAGATAAAAATCTCTGGATGCCCCGGCGGATTCAGGAACCCGTCAACCAGAACGCAGCCGCGCCGATCCGTCGGAACACCAAGCATCTTGCCCAGCGGTGAAGCCTGGACACCCGCAGCCCACAGTGTAACCACCGCATCGATGCGTTCATCGCCGACCATCACATATCCCGGCTGCACATCGCTCACGTGTGCGTTCGTACGGTAATTCACACCCAGCCCCTTCAGCTGCTCGCCCGCCTTGCGCTGTAGATCCTCTGGATACGCCGCAAGAATATTCGGCGAACCCTCCAGAATCAGCACCTGCGCCATCGAAGGATCGATGTGCCGAAAATCCTTCGCCATATAAAGCTTCGCAATATCGCTGATCGCACCGGCAAGCTCAACACCAGTAGGTCCTCCGCCGACGATAACAAAATTCAACGCTGGATGAGTTCCCCTCTCCATCATCTCCCGCTCGGCAAGCTCGAATGCAAGCAGAACCCGCCGACGAATCTCCGTCGCATCTTCCACCGTCTTAAGCCCGGGAGCGAACTTCGCCCAATCGTCACGGCCGAAGTAAGAGTGGGTTGAACCTGTCGCGAGAATCAGGTAGTCGTACTCCAGCCTGACGCCGGTCTTCAGTAGAACAAGCTGCTTCTCCAGATCGAAGCCAATAGCCTCATCCATCAGGACGTCGATGTTCGGTTGGTCCCGCACAATCGCCCGAATTGGCTGCGCGATATCGGCCGGCGAAAGTACCGCGAGCGCAACCTGGTAGAGCAGAGGCTGAAAGAGATGGTAATTTTTGCGATCCACCATCGTGACGTCGACCGGCAGGTGCGCAAGGTTCATTGCAGCATTGATCCCGGCAAATCCGCCGCCGAGGATGACCACCCGTTTACGTTCCATATCGCTTCGACCCGTTACCGCCATAGCTCAGGCTCCCGGTACTTTCAGAAGAATTAGGCTGTGATGCCAGATTGACATCTCCAGCTTATCTCTCTGTATCTCTCTATCTGATTAGATGATCTGCGGTCGCTTCCGTTCCATACCGGTGCGGCTATCGCACGGCTCTCAAGGCTGTTTTTCAAGCGACATCGCCAGGAAACCCCGAGTACCCGTCGCGACCGCAAGATTAGTGGTTTCCGCAGTCCCGCCAAGCTGAAGGGGAGAGATTGTGACCAGACCATTCACGTCGGAGATAGCAGACGTCTGGGTCACAGCCAGCACTGGCGGCATGGGACAGCGCCCCCGGTCCGGACACGGAAGCTGCCATGCGTCGACCGTCTGGTAGATCTGTACCACGGCACCCGCAACCGGATCGCCCGCCACATCGGTCACCTGCAGAACGACAGGCGTAAGAGTGCCGCTCGCAGGGAAGCTCTGATTTGCGCCACCTACGGTAACCAGCCGCAGATCCGCTGGATCAACACCCTGGGTTATGAAATTCGCGCATACCGTTATCCACGCGCATCCGAAAACCATGGCCTGTCCGCCGGGAGTAAGCGGCCCGGCCGTCACCAGCGTCTGAGCCGTTCCCGCGGCATCGACCTTCGATTGTGCCGGGAACGCAACCACGGGACCGGAGACCTTTTGCCAGCTCACAATCAATCCCGCGGTCGAAACAACATTATCGATAACACTGACCTCAGGATTCCAGGCAACCACCTCTCCCGCGGCGATGTACTCAATCGGCTGCACAGCAGTCACAGCCCTCGTCTCAATTACGGCACTCAACGAGGCAGCCACGGTCCCGTCCACAGCCGTCGCCTGCAATGTAATCGCACCAAGCGACTGCGGCGTTACCAGGGTCGAAACGATGCCCTGTGCGTCGGTCTGCATCGTGCACGTGGCCGCTCCACAAGCGGCAAACTGCACAGTACCCACAGGGCTTGAAAATGTCACGGTCTCACCGGCAATTGGAGTGACTCCGTCTGCAGCCAGCGCCTTGACGGCAAAGGGAATCGCTGCCTGTTGACCCTCAATCATCGTACCCACGGGAGCGCTCACCAGATTCAGCGACGGAGCAGGCGCCGCATAACTCAACGCCTGGGACATTACGGTAGTGCCGCCCGTCGAAAGATCCTTCACTGTAATCTTCGCAACCAGACTGCTACTCGAACCCAGCAGATGAAGGGAAGGAGCCGTCGCCACAATCATATTGGCGCTCCAGCTCAACACATTCGCGGCAACCCCGTTCACGAAGACCGCGTTCCCCGTCCTGAATCCCATTCCCGTAATAGTGATCGTGCCTCCCGCGGAACTCAACGCCGAAGGAGCGACAGAATCCGCATACAAAACACGCGCCTGGTAATTGAAGTCTGGCCGCCCGTCTCCTCGCTCATCCGCAATCGCAATTCGTAACTGATTCGGTTGCGTAAACGAGGCCGTCAGCGCGGTCATGCCGGTTGTCGCACCGTTGAAAGCCTCGCCCGCACTCGCAACTCCCGGCAGAGATCCGCGTGGATCAGTCGCATTCCATACGCCCATCACCGGCATCGCCTTCAGGATCGTCGGAAAACCCTCCTCGTCCTCCGCCGTCACCTCCAGCGTCAGCGTGCGGTTGCCTTTCACCGAGAGCGACGACCACGCAGAATGCCCATAACCACAAAGCATTCCCTCCCACCAGCCCTGCGAATTAACCGCCGCAGGCGCGGCCTCTGTTCCATCGCCGGCTGTGCTGCATCCGGTCGCTGCATCGACCGTCTGAACATTCCATCCCGTCTGCCTGTAACTGGTCAGAACAGACAGCTCGACTGACGGATCTGCCCCCGAGGGTTCCACCGCATTCAAGGTATAAGGCCCCACTGCATACTGCCCCGTGTACAGCGGATTGATCGGTTCAGTCTCAAGAAAAACAGTCTGCCAACCTCCCGGCAGCATCGGAACACGCTCGATCTGGTAATACCCCTCGTGATCCTGACCCTGCATTCCCTGACTGCCATTGAAGGATATATCCGCCCCCGTCACAGGATTGCCGTTCGATCGCCGAAACAAAAACCCCGACACCGAAGAGGCTGTGTACCAATCTTCAATCTCTGATGTCGACGTGAACTGCGCCCATCGCCGCGCCACAACGTTCACACCCTGCATGCCCTGGCCATTCGGAAACAGCAGGCTCCCAACAAAAAGATTCGCATTCAGCAGACTGTCCGTCTTCCCTTGCGGCGCCGTTCCCTGAGCGATGAAATAAAGTTCCGCCAGTGCCGACAGATCATCCGACCGCAACGTAAACGGCTGCGGCATGCACTGATACGTATAGCGTCCGCAGATGATATCAATCGGATGCATCACCGGCCAGTTCATAGCCTGATTGAACGTTGCCTGCGGGTTCCCTGTAAACACATTGTCGTTCGTCTGCGACCACCCCAGTCCCAGCACGCGTCCGAAAGCCCGCATCAACTGATACTGCAGCTGCGTTTGCTGCTGCGGGTCGGACCCGGTACAACGTCCATTCAGCACGAGAATGGCATGTTGAATAAACCCGGCAGGAACGATCGAGTCCACGCTCTCAGTCACGCCATTCTGCAGACAACTCGTCGGGTCGCTCGCTCCATTTCCCAGCAGAAGATCCGTCACCGACCCATCCCGGTCATAGATGACCGCAATCTGCTTCGCCGCATAGTTGCTGCTCTGCACGTCAACCGGAAAGATCAGCCCCGACGGCCCGAGAAACGTATTCACTCCACTCACGTGCTCAGCCAACGAACCTCCCTGTGCGAGCACGAGGCTATCCGTCGGCGTATTCCACACATTCGCCGCAGCTGCAACCAGAGCATCCGCCGCCACATGGTTCACCGTCGCACTCAAATCACCCGGATCGGTAAAGTACAGCGGCTGGTTCGTATACCAGACCACCGGCACTCCCGCCGTCGTGAAGTAAGGCGGCCCCGTCACCCAGCGCGGACCACCGGCCCCCAACGGCGTAGCCCCAACCCAGCAGAAGAAAACGGCAACGACCTCAAATCGCAACCATGATCGGAGGCTACGGAGCACCATTCCGCACCTTCTCCCACGCGTTCAACATGCCGATCACCGCATCGACCGAAGCCTGCTGCGCCGCCACCGAGCCATTCTTTGCACTCTCCGCCGAAACTGAGGGATCAGCACTCACCTGCGAACCTGCCGCAGCAACAAAAGGCTTCACCTTCCCAAACGACGAGGCCGCCGGCCCAACGCCCTTCGTCGCATCCCCAGTCTCACTCCGGTAAGTGACAGCCCGTGGCACCTTAGCCCCAAGCCATCGCAAATCGAGATAAGGCCGCGACGGTCCCACAGAAGAAACCCTCACAGAAGAATCCGGCGACTCAGCCACGCCCCCTTGGCGAATCGGAATCGCACCATCCAGTCCGCTCACCGGAGAGCTCATCCCCGCAGCGCCCGGTGCATGCAGCAGCATCAACAAACGCTCCCCCACTCGATAACGTTGGTTATTGACGACCCAAAGCCCGTCCCACTCGCGCAGCGTATAACTAGTCCCTGAAGTACATCCGCGAATCGCTTCGTCGACGCGAAAATTAACCTCGACCACGCCATTGCCCGGCCGCCGAATCGCCAGCACCTGCCCAGCGAAGATCACGTCGGCCTGATCCGACAACCGATGCAGAACATCAACTACAGTCTCAGGCTGCCCCGCCGGCGCGCTCACCGCATGCCCCAGTGACAGCAGACACAGCAACAGCGCAACAATTGCAATCCCACGCGCTCGCGACGATCTCCGCAGAGCCCAAACCATCTAACCCTCCGCCCTCTCCCTGTTTTTCGTCAGGAAAAAGGTGAAGGCGAGCGTTGGCCTGATTCCGCACACTGAAGCGGTAGGCTAGATCTCCGGGTAAAAGTCGAAAAACGCATCAAGGCTCATCTTCAACTGCGCCTCAATCTGTTCCCTGCTCCCTTCCAGCACATGCATCGTCACCTGGGCCTGGTTGCCGTTCTTCAAAGTCACGGGCGCATCGCCCACTGCCGCCACCTCATCCGCGGGTAATAGCCTCATTCCATAGACCAACGTCAGATTTGCCATACCTTCAATTCTTTCACCAAAGCTACGCTTGCATCCTTTTTCACCGTCGCGCATTTACACTACTAGGGTCCATATGCCTGAAAATACGACACGCGACACTGTCATCCTCGGCTCCGGGTGCTCCGGCCTTACCGCTGCCATCTACGCTGCCCGCTCCAACCTCAAGCCTCTCGTCCTCGAAGGCCACGAGCCCGGCGGCCAGCTCTCCATCACCACGCTGGTCGAAAACTTTCCCGGCTGGCCCGAAGGCATCCAGGGTCCCGAGCTCATCGAGAACATGAAGAAGCAGGCCGTCCGCTTCGGCGCTGAGCTCAAGATGGCTCACCTCAGTTCCGTCGATCTCACCAGGCGGCCCATCGCGCTCACCATCGGCAGTGAGACCATCCACACCCGCACGCTCATCATCGCCTCCGGGGCGAGCGCCCGCTGGCTCAATCTCCCCTCCGAGCAGGCCCTCATCGGCTACGGCGTCAGCTCCTGCGCCACCTGCGACGGCTTCTTCTCCTCAGGCAAAGAGATCGCCGTCATCGGCGGCGGCGACTCCGCCATGGAAGAAGCCCTCTTCCTCACGCGCTTCGCCTCCAAAGTCACGCTTATCAACCGCACCGAAAAATTCCGCGCCTCCAAGATCATGCTCGAGCGCGCGATCGCTCACCCCAACATCAAGTTCCTCACCAGTACCACCGTCGAAGAAGTTCTCGGCGTCGAGGAAAAAGAAGTCAAAGGCCTGCGCCTCAAAAGCACCGTCTCCGGCGACCAGTACGTCTTGCCTGTCAGCTTCATGTTCCTCGGCATCGGCCACATCCCCAATGCCATCGCCTTCAAAGGCTTGATGGATCTCGATCCCGACGGCTACATCCTCACGCGCAACAACGTCTTCCCCACGCTCAACGGCGAGATCATCCCCGGCGTCTTCGCCTGCGGAGACATCCAGGACCGCCGCTACCGCCAGGCCATCACCGCTGCCGGTTCAGGCTGTATGGCCGCACTCGAAGTGGAGAAATTCCTCGAAGACCACGGCCGCTAAACCACGCCCAACTTCCGTCCGAGAAAGCCTTCAGCGCGCCGCCTGGAGCGCTTGCCACTTCACCGAACCGGCTTTCGCACGTAGTAACTGATCCCGATCCTCGTCGCCAGTTCATCCATTCCAGGATTGCTCGCAGCCAGATAACCGTTCGAAACATGAAAAAACTCGAACGGTTCGATGCGCAGGTCTATCCGATCCGTCATTCTGATCTGAAGACCGAAGGCCGCCTGGACGTTGAAATTCGCATAGCTCGCGGCATTCGAGAGCACTTTCTGAGTAAAGACGGCCGCCCCCAGTTTGCCGACTATGTACGGCTTGATCGCCCGGTTGCTGCGCCACAACCAGCGAAAGCCGAACGGCGAAATCGATATTCCGGGTACCAATTGCTGGTTGGGACTCTTTGCATTCCCCCAAAAATCGGACGCCGCCGGTTCACTGAGAATAAAAATTGGAATAACCTCCACGACATAGTCCATTTGGGACCCCATGAAATGACCCCAGCTGTGTCGGTCATACTCCACTCCCACCGTCCAGGCGTTGCACCGAACCGTGGCGCTAAACAGCCGGTAATCGCCATCTGGAATCATACCCATCACGGCAATTTCACTTCTCACCGGTTGTTTCTCCGGAATCGTCTTCGGAATCACCACGGCGTTTGTCGCCAGCGGGGTGTCTGTTTTTAAAATGGGGCTGGCTACCTGCGGTGCCTGCGGGGCATCCACTAACGCGGGGTTCTCCGTCTCCTGGGAGTGTGCAAGCTGCGGAGCGAGAAGCCAGAGCGCAGCCAGGCAGATGACACAATTCCAGCCAAAGTTGCTGGTGAAGCCATATTCACTTCTCCACCGGGTGAATGCAGTCTCACAGCCTCGATTGCTTGCCAAAGGGTGCCCCTGATCGTTTTGAAATTAGATCGGAAACTCCTGGATTCCCCACAACGGTTTAATAATCGACCAGTATAGGCGCTAACCCGCTCCCACAACAAAAGTTTTTCGCCGCTCTCCCTTGACACCGACGATGCGAAATCAGCCTCACTGCCGCTGCCAGATTTCATCCTGGTTGGAGAATGCCTGGATACGGGTATAGTGACTGATCAAGTAGTCACGAAATGGCCCGAGTGAGTCAGGGCCAACACTGTTCGGATCATGTGGATTCGTAAGCCGGGGTGACCAAAGAATGTATTGAATCTGAGCATGTTCTACCTGCCGAATCGTCAAAGCCACAAGTTCCGGAGTCGTCTTTTTATCAGCCCACAAGCCATCGACGAATACTGGGCTGCGGAGCTTCATCGGGAAATATAGATTCAGCCAGCTGACCTGTAAGAAGGTGTCATCGGGCTTCATATGATGAAGGAGCCAGACGAATTCTTGATTATAAAGATCGTCAACTGGAACCGCCCGGCCCGCGGGAAGCTCCAAGGCTATTTGGGGGTATCGGTGCAACGAAACAGTCTGCCAAACTCCCGAGCAAATCAGACCAGTCCACAGAATCCCCATAATGTAATGTCTACGTCTTTCAGTTTTGCTAATCACCCAGATGCCCAGGATAAAAGCTGGCAGCGATATGAAATAAATTCGATGCCGGTCTGGACGGATCAATATTTGCAGAAG
Source organism: uncultured Acidobacteriaceae bacterium (assembly GCA_963815485.1). Taxonomy (GTDB): domain Bacteria; phylum Acidobacteriota; class Terriglobia; order Terriglobales; family Acidobacteriaceae; genus Edaphobacter. The sequence goes on from CAWFGQ010000002.1 coordinate 898,548, forward strand.
AAGGAAAAAACCCGGCAGACAGATCAGCAGGAGTTGCATTCCATTTTGAAAGCCGGGCTCCGTCCGTTTGAGCCAGCAATACCCACATATCAACGGATAGATCAGTAACGTGATAGCGAAGATAAGAACAAATTGAATTGAGCTGGTCCGGGCCGATCCTGAACCTGCCCCGAGTGAAAGCAACGAGGGTGCGTAGGCCACGTTGTGTACCGCGTAGACAACCCAGAGATACCAAACCCTTTTCCAACCTGCGATGGAACGAAATATGCGCTGGCAGCGCCCCAGGCCAGAACGAAAGACATCGCTAAAATAATTTGCAGCTTAATGATGCTCCGCCACGCCTTATTTCGGCAGAAATGTTCCCATATCAAAGCAGAGAAGAGACCCAGGAGACCCGCTATGCCGGAGGTTTGCGTAAAGAAAGAGGCTACGCCCAGCAAAACTCCGGCAGAAGCCACTCTCAACACCGTTCTTTCGGGCAGCAAAATCCTTATTGCACAAACGACTGCAAACAGACCGAACCAGTGATGGGTCGCATCGAGAATCCGGCCATAGACAAAAACAAGATAGAGAGCCGCTGAAAGAACGGCCCAGCTCCGATCCATGATCTGCGATGCAGCCTCAAAACATACCCGACAGATTGCCACTCCTAGAATTATGATCGCGAGATCAGTCACCCAGATTTTCGGTCCAAATATCCGGAACAGTGCAAGATAAAAAAGGTCTGATCCAGGTGGCGTGAATTGAAAAAAATCCCGATAGACATGTTCGCCCTGCAGCATGCGCAATGCATACTCCCAGAAAAATGTCTGATCCCCACGCCTGAGGTAGGGCAGATTTGAAAGCGTAAATGAATTCAGATACAGATAAAGTGACGCCATGCCGAGCAGCAGCGGTTGAAACCAAACGTTGCTCCAGCGACTGTCCCAATTTTTTTCAATCATCTGACTCCTGTCGTCGATGAAAAATAAGCCAATGTCATAGTGAGTCCGTAACGTCCGCAGGTGATTGTCCCAGCCAACTTTTCGGGAAGCATGTTGAGATTTTAGATTTCGGTGTACGCTTTCTCCATCCCAACAATCACTTCTCTGTCAGAGATTAATCTCTATTTTCGAACCGACCCTGTTTTATCGCGAGCCACGATGTGATAGACACCCTCCCATCCACACGGCCAACCCCCAATCTCGAAACCCCGCGCCTCGTCCTGCGCCCACTCGCGCTCACCGACGCAGTCGAAGTCCAATCACTCTTCGCCCAGTGGGAGATCGTCAAGCAACTCAATGCTCGCGTCCCATGGCCCTTTCCTGAAAACGGAGCCGAGACCTACTACCGCGACGATGCCCTTCCCGCAATGGCACGTGGAGACGAGTGGCACTGGATCCTTCGCCTCAAAGACGATCCCGAAGCGAAAGTGATTGGTTCCATCTGCCTCGTACGCAAGGGCAACAACAATCGCGGCTTCTGGATCGCGCGCGAATGGCAGGGCCGAGGCCTGATGACCGAAGCCGCCAAAGAAGTCACACGTTTCTGGTTCGAAGACCTCAACCAGCCGGTTCTCCGCATCAAAAAAGCCCGCGACAACGCCGCCTCCCGCGCCATCTCCCTCCGCCAGGGCATGCGATGCATCGAGCAGACCGAAGACGACTACGTCTCCGGCCGCCTCCCAACCGAAATATGGGAGCTCACCGCCGAGGAATGGCGCAGAATAAATCGATAGCATTCCCTTCGAATCGTCATGCTCAAGAAGATCACTCTCCTCCGCGAACGCGTCGAAGACTGGACCGTGTATCCGTTCTCCGTCCCTACCATCGCCACGCTTACCGAGATCAGCCTCCACTCCCGCATCGTCTTCTTTGCTGGCGAAAACGGCTCCGGAAAATCTACTTTTTTGGAAGCTATCGCCGGACACTACGGATTCGGCCCCGAAGGCGGCAATCGCAATCTTCTGTTTGAAACCAGCGAAAGCTCTCGATCTGTCGAACCACTTACACGCGCGTTGCGCCTTTCATTCGATAAACGCACTGGAAAAGGCTTCTATTTTCGCGCGGAGAGCCTATTTAGTCTGGCAACGCAGATTGACGAATGGGACAAAGATCCGGGCATGGCAGGAAGGATTGTCGATAGTTATGGCGGGATCTCGCTTCATAACCACTCTCATGGCGAGACTTTCTTTACAGTCCTTGATCACAAGTTCCGCGGTTCCGGCCTCTTTCTCCTCGACGAACCCGAAGCCGCGCTATCACCCCAGCGCCAGCTCTCGTTCCTCATCCTCCTTCACGACACACTCCGCCGCTTCAAGGACTCCCAGTTCCTCATCTCCACCCACTCCCCCGTCCTGCTCGGTTACCCCGGCGCACAGATCCTCTCCTTCGACGACGGCCACCTCCACGAGATCGCCTACGAGGACACTGCCTCCCTGCAGATCGTCCGCCGCTTCCTCAACGACCGCGAGGCTTTCCTCGACGAGCTTTTTCAGGAGACCCCATCGCTGTTCGAGAAGGGATAACAGCAATAAGTTGCTTCGGAACAGTAGATTACCGATTTCTAACTCGAGTTTCGCCCAAAAATCGGATGTCAAGCCCTTAAACGATCTAATTCTTTATTTGACAGCAACATAGCGTTGGCATTTAAGTTTGGTCCGAACCGATATACTGGATGTAGGTGGGAAAAAATGAAAAGTTTGAACGCCCTGCATGACTAAGTATTTTAGAAAGAAGACTTTGAAGTTGAGCTGCCAGTATTATCAATATTTGGCACGGTAAGTCCTAAGCTAAGTCTCATTTTATGAAGACTTTGCGCAAAAAACGTACCGGTGGGGACGTACAACTAGAACCTGTGAAACATAAAAAACGCTCCAGCAACGAGACAGCCGAACGCGGCAAAGTGGTTCCAGTGCAGCTTGTCGCCAAAGTAAAACGTCGAGAAGACCCCGAAGACCGTCAGCGTAATGATCTCCTGAATGACCTTCATTTGGTCCGGTGAGAACGTCTTCGCGCCGATCCGGTTGGCAGGCACCTGCAGGCAGTACTCAAAAAATGCAATCGACCAACTCACCAGGATTACCTTCCATAACGGCACCTCGCGAAACTTCAGGTGCCCGTACCAGGCGAAGGTCATGAAAATGTTCGAGCCGATCAGCAGCAGAATCGTCCACATGCAGGTGTTGCCTCCAGAACGAAGTCGAAAACAGAAAGATAAGATGCAATCAGCATGTCGATAGCAGACAACCTCGCCCGCTTGCACGAACAGATTACCGAAGCCTGCCGTCGAGCAAACCGACCGGAAGCTGAAGTTGCCCTGATGGCCGTCAGCAAGGTCCATCCAGCCGAAATGATCCTCGAAGCCTACGCCGCCGGACAACGCCTCTTCGGCGAAAACCGCGTTCAGGAGTTTCAGGAAAAATCGACGCAGGTCAAACAACTCACTGACGCAAAGTTCCACCTGATCGGCCCATTGCAGTCGAACAAAACGACAAAGGCCGCCGAACTCTTCGATGCAATCGACGCGGTCGACTCGCTGAAGATCGCGCAACGCCTCAACTCTGCCGCGTCCTCACTGGGAAAGAAGCTGCCGGTACTGGTCGAGGTCAAACTGAGCCACGAAGAGTCCAAGCACGGCCTCTCACCCGACGAACTGCCATCGCTCCTCGCCGCGATGCAGGAACTGGAGTCGATCGATGCGGTCGGCCTGATGACAGTTCCGCCCTGGTCCGAAGACGCAGAAGCTGCACGGCCCTACTTCCGTGAGTTGCGCCGCCTCCGCGACAAATCCATCGCGCGCTTCCCGTCAGTGACGCAGCTCTCGATAGGAATGTCGAACGACTTCACCGTGGCTATCGAAGAGGGTAGCACCTGCATCCGGATAGGCACCGCCATCTTCGGCCGCCGCATACCGAAAGCAACGGAATGACGACCTTCGCAAAGGATGTTGGGAATGGATGCACCCTCGCAGTGCGTCTTCATCCCGCCGCAAGAAAAAACGCAGTAACGGGAGTGCACGCAGACGCAGTCAAGATCGCGCTGACTGCACCGCCGGTCGACGGTAAGGCAAACGAAGCGCTGATTGAATTTCTCGCCGATGCGTTGAAGCTGCCGCGCGCACGTGTCGCGATCGTCGGGGGCATCACGAACCGCACAAAGTTGGTTCGCATCACAGGGAAAAGCGCGGCCGAGATTGCAATCGCGCTCTTCCCTGTTGAGATTTGCTGATTTGCTACTTCACTGTCAACTTCGCATTCGGAGCAACGGTGATGCTCTGGCCGTCAGAAGCAGTGACCTTGAAGTTCGAAGCCGTGACCATCGCATACGCGATCTGAAATCCCTTCGTCGCCTGGATATCGACGTTCTTCAGCACGATATCCTTCACAGGCGACTCGGGAAGTCCCACAATCACTCCGGCCCAGGGACTGTTCACCGACTTCACATTCTCAATCGTGATGTTGTGAAAAAAAGGAGTGAGGCGCTGCACCGGCTCTGCCGCAACATCGCCCTCAGGCATCGCCTTCGGGTAGTATTCGCTGATGAGGATTGAGGTCTTCACGTCCTCCATCGTGATGTCTTTGAAGGAGATATTGCTGACGTCGTTGCCACGGTCGCGGTTCGCTTTGATGCGGATTCCCTGATCGGTTCCCTTGAAGTGAATACGCTCAGCATGAATGTTCTGCGCGCCACCGGCGATCTCGCTGCCAATCGAAAGTCCGTGGCCATGCATGAACTCGCAGTCGGTAATCGTAATGTTCTTACTCGGCGAATCAGGTCCCGGCGAGTTGATGATCCCGCTCTTGACGGCAATGTTGTCGTCACCAACATCCGCATAGACATGATCGATAACCATGTTCGACGAGCTGAAGGGATCGATCGCATCGGTGTTCGGCGAGTGCTGTGGAGCAAGGATCCTGACGTTACGAATCGTCATGTCGTCCGTGTAATACGGGACGATCTGCCAGCTCGGCGAGTTCTGCACCGTCACTCCTTTCATCCACACATGCTTGCAGTGGTCGAAGACCACAAGACGCGGACGAAACTGTATCGTCCCCACAACTCCAGCGCCGCGCGTCGCCCGAGCTTCAGCCCACCAACTCTCCCCATTTCCGTCGATAGTTCCTTCGCCGGTAATCCCGATATTCTCGGCGTTCGTCGCGCTGACGAGCGACTGCGTTCCGGGCGCTCGGAACTCGCTCTTGGCAGGAAAGTCGGCATGATCCGGCGAACCGAACAGCGTCGAGCCTTTGGCAATATCGAGGGTGATGTTGCTCTTCAGCACAATCGGCCCCGATAGGAAAGTCCCACCAGTGAGCCTGACGCTACCACCACCAGCGCTCGCGCAATCATCAATCGCGGCTTGGATCGCCTTCGTGTCCTTGGTTGCACCATCGGCCTTTGCGCCGTAGGTGTGCGCGTCACATACCTTGCCTGCTGCCATCGCGGGAACTGTCATCATCGCGGTGATCGTCGCCACTACCACCAACCGGAACTTCACAGGGTTCATCGTCTCTCCGTGAGCACACTAAGCGCCCAAGGGAATATTACCCGTAATTGGTCATACCACGCATCCCATCCCCAGATCTTGCGGAGGATCTATTACATGGCGAGACGTTATGGCGATCCAGCTAGACTAGGAATCACGCTGGTAAAGGTCCTGCAATGAGTTATCAATCGACTGACCCCGAGTACTCCGAGAAGGCAGAACGATCTGGAGCTGTTGAACTCCGGCGCGGGCTGTCGACGGGTTCCGCATTGGGCCTGAATGTGATCGACATGGTCGGCGTTGGTCCGTTTGTGACTCTGCCACTGATAGTCGGTGTCATGGGTGGACCACAGGCGATCCTGGGATGGTTGATGGGGGCTGTGCTATCGCTGTGCGATGGTCTGATCTGGAGTGAGTTGGGGACTGCTTATCCAGAGGCTGGAGGCTCCTATGCGTATCTGAAACATCTCTACGGCGAGAGAAGGTGGGGGCGGGCGTTCTCGTTTCTGTATGCATGGCAACTACTGATCAGCGCGCCGCTTTCGATCGCATCAGGGTGTATTGGATTTTCGCAGTATCTATCTTTTTTTCTTCCCCACGCAAATCGTCCCTTCGCGGCGACGTCGCTGGTTGGAGTGCCCATTGTGCTGAGCGAGCAGACGATTATTGCGATGGGTGCGTGCGCCGTCGCGGTGGCTGTCTTGTATCGAAGCATCTTTGCCATCAATCGCATTGTGCGCTGGCTGGGGTTGATTGTTGGGCTCACCTTGGTGCTCATCATTGTGGCCGGCTTTGCGCACTTCAATCCCCATCTTGCGTTTGATTTTCCTCAAGGGGCGTTTCAACTGAACGGTGCATTCTTTGCAGGCCTCGGAGCCGGGATGTTGATCTCGGCCTATGACTACTGGGGTTACTACAACGTGTGTTTCCTCGGGGCTGAAGTTCGAGATCCGCAGAGGACGATTCCGCGCGCTGTGCTCGGTGCGATTGGCCTCGTTGGAATCCTCTATTTACTAATGAATATCAGTGTTCTCGGTGTTCTGCCGTGGCGGGATATGGCACAGAACACCGATAGCCATGCGCGGATGTTCACTATGGCTGTATTTATGGAGCGGCTCTATGGGCACACCGCAGCGGGCGTCATTGTGATGCTGATTGCTCTAGCTGCGCTTGCATCGGTGTTTGCGCTACTGCTGGGATATTCGCGAATTCCATTTGCCGCGGCGCGGGACGGCAACTTTCCAGGATGGTTCGGCGTTCTGCATCCCAGGCATCACATCCCCACTCATTCACTGTTGACTCTTGGCGCGGTGACTCTAATGTGTTGTGTCTTTCGGCTGCAGGAAGTCATTACGACACTGGTGGTTGTTCGTATTCTGTTTCAGTTTCTGCTTCAGGGGACTGCTACGTTATTGCCTAAGCATCGACGGGAACGCCGGGTACGCGGATTTCGAATGCCGCTTTATCCGCTCCCGGTTCTCGTGGCACTTGGCGGGTTTATCTTCATCCTGGTTTCACGGCCCAATTTCCTTCGAGAGCTGCGCACAGCAGGGCTTATCTTGTTTGGGGGAGCTGCCGTGTATGGGATTCGGTACCTGAGGTTGCGCAGAAAAGACAGCCAGGCGAATTGAGATCTTTCCTCGTCTGACACGCGAGCATCTTATTTTGTCCCTATAGTTTGCGGATCCCGGGAAAACTTCTCCAAAGAACCTAACCGGAGGCGAAACCAATTGTCTAATCGGCGAATGGATAAGGCGGAGACAGAAGCTATCCGAGCCGTACTTGCCGGAGACAGGGACGCGTATCGCGTACTGATGGACCGGCACTTCCGCGCTGTCGCTCGAGTCGCGTTTCGAATTACCGGAAATGAAACCGATGCGGAAGAGGCAGCGCAGGAAGCGTTTCTGCGAGCTTACAACAAGTTGCCGAGTTTCCGGCAGGATTCAAAGTTTTCTACCTGGATTATGCGAATTGTCATGAATACTGCAATCAATCTCGTGGAACGGCGCAATCGCGATCTCTCATACCATGCGCCACGGATAGCGGAGGAGACCTCGGCCGCCGATCACACGGTTCGAGTGGCGGACAGGCAGGCGGGCCCCGAGAGCATTCTGTTGAATCGCGAAGCTTCAAGTATGCGACGCGCGGCCATGGCTGAATTGACACCGATGGAACGAACAGCGTTCACGCTGCGACATATGGAAGACGTTCCGATGTCAGAGATCGCAACCGCACTCAATGTTACGACTAATTCGGCCAAGCAAGCGGTATTTCGAGCCGTTAGCAAGCTTCGCCGGTCTCTTACCCCGGTTGCAGGAGGTCTGCGATGAAGCACTTCACTGAAGAAGAACTGATTGCGTATCAGTTTCAAGAGAGTTCAAACGAGGCTGCAATCAGCAGGCATCTTGAGAGCTGTTCCGAATGCGCCGATATCTCCGAGTCGATTGCGGAGACACTACGCGTTTTCTCTGCTGAGCCTGCCCAAAGCCTGATCTGGAACTCAATTGGCAGCGTCTTCGCGGAAATTTGAGCGTACTTACTCCGGAAAGCCGTGGGTTCTGGCGATGGCAATGGGCGTGGCCTGCAGCGGGATTAGTAACTGCAGCGCTGATTCTGCTGACAGCGTTCGGCGTGCATGCCCGTCATGGCAGCGATCCAAAGCATAGCGTGGCTGTGAACGGTCATGGACCCCTCACAACGGAGCCAGCCAATCCTGCCATTGCAAATCATCTGGACGCTGCAGAACGGCTCCTAACTGAAGTTAACAATTCCTCCGGTCCACTGGACGAGGCTACCCGCGAACAGGCGCATACCCTTCTTTTGAAGAATGCGGTTTATGTTCACGATGCGCGGGAGAGTGGAGACTTAGCCTCGGCCGCAGTTTTAGAGAATTTTGGGCGCGTGTTAACCACACTCGACAACGAGCCACCAACATCGCATGGCACCTGGCGCCTCCGACTGGAGATGAACACGAGCGGTTTGCTGCTCGATATCAGGGTTTTGCGGCAAAACGACGATCTTTCCCAAGGAGCTTCACAATGAAAAACTTAATTCGTACCGCGTTTGGTCTGACTGCTTTAATTCTTTGCTCAACAACGCAACCTATACATGCGTTGCCGCTTGAAACTTCCGGCCCTGTTGTTGTGCTGGATGATGATGCCTATGCTGTTGGAACTCGTGCGATGGACGAGAATCGGTGGCCGGATGCGGTTTCAGCCTTCGACCGAGTGATCAACGAAAAGGGTAAGCGGGTTGACGCGGCCTTCTACTGGAAGGCTTATTCGCTCAACAAGCTTGGGAAGACGCCGCTCGCGATTGCTACTTGCGATCAGCTCCGCTCGCAATTCGCCGACAGCACGTGGAACAAGGATTGTGCTGTCATTTCGATGGATGGAAAGGCCGATCCGAAGCTAAGGGCGGACCAAATGAGGATGAATGCGGATATTCACGCTCCCAAGGTGAGGATCGCTCCTTTCGCGGTCTGGGCAGATGGACCTGGCGATCGAGTGGTGCCGGGTTCGGACGAAGACCTGAAGATTCTTGCGATCAATTCGTTATTGAATAAGGATCCTGCCACAGCTATTCCTTTGTTGCGCGGCATTCTCAGCGGCAATCAGTCAATCAATGTGAAGAAACATGCGCTGTTCATTCTTGCGCAGAGTAGGTCCCCTGAAGCCGACGGAATTTTGCATGATGCGGCACTTGGCAAGCTCGATCCCCAACTGCAAGGAGAGGCGATTCGTTCGATGGCAGTGTTTCAAGGCAAGCGAGCCAACGATACGCTGGCCGAGGCTTACCGCACAACGACCGATCCCAAGATCAAGAAATCGATCATCTCTGCCATGTTCATTACGAAGGATGCACCTCGCATGGTTGAGATGGCAAAGAATGAGAAAGACCTGGAGCTGAAGCGAACTATCGTCTCACAGCTTGCTCTGATGAACGATAAAGCAGCAACCGACTACATGCTCGAGCTCCTTAAATAGATTCGCTGTTCGAGTCTTCCATCATCACGTCTTTAATTAGAAAGCTAAGGAGAAGAATCATGCGAAATTTTGCACAGATTGTTGTGGTCGCGACAGTTTTATTTGCGGCACCTGCCTTCTTTGCGCAGCAGCCGACGATTGTTCATGGTCAGGTCGTAACTGAAGCGGCGGATCATGGGCTCAATGCAGTTATCGATCGGCTTAAGCAGCAAAAAGATCCGGCTTGGATTGGTTACGCTGTCCCGGTTGTGAGCAAATTTTCCTCAGGATGGAATTCAAGCCGTATCGAGTACCTGGAGGGTAATAATAATTCCGTCGTCAACGATTCCGAAGGAAATACTCCGTCCTTCGACCACGCAATCATTCTGTTGCGGGTAGCTGACGGTGGCGTGATGAAGATTCACGTCGAAAGTCCCGAGCGTGAACTCGATGCCGGTGGATTGAAGTTTGTTTGGCTGAACAATGTTAGTGCAGACGATAGCGTTCGTGTCTTGACAGATCTTGCTCGGCAGGGCGATCCGCGTCGCCTTCGTGATAGTGCCGTCTTTGCGATATCCATCCATCAATCGAATTCGGCGACCGCAGCTCTTGTAGGTCTCGCCGGGCCAGGCAATGACCTTGGTCTTCGTGAGAAAGCAGCGTTCTGGCTTGCCAATCAACGCGGCCACGATGGATTTATCGCAATTCAGCGGATGGCTCGCGAGGATGGCGATCCGAAGTTCCGCGAAAAACTCGCCTTCGACCTCACCCTGTCGAAAGAGCCTGATGCGCTCAATGAACTTATCCGCATGGCGCACGACGATGCTTCTCCACAGGTTAGGAAGCAGGCACAGTTCTGGATGGCGACCAAAGGCGGGAAAAAAGTCACTGAAGATCTACGCACACTGGCTACGAGCGATCCAAACGAACAGATCCGTAAATCGGCAGTATTCGCATTGTCTCGCCTACCCAGCGAGGAGGCTGCTACCCAGCTGATTGCAGTCGCAGATTCAAGCAAAGATCCTGCGGTTCGCAAGCAAGCCATCTTCTGGCTGGGCCAGTCCAGCGATCCGCGCGCTCTGGAGTATCTTACAAAAATTTTGAAGCAGTAAACTTCGTCTCAGCAAACCGGGATCAATAATTGCTATGGGTGAAATTGAATGTCACACCGGTGACGATACGGAGATTGTTCTGACGATTGTTTACGGCGTTGGGGATGCGACTATAGATCCAGTCGACCTCACCGAGCGTCAGGCCGAGCCTTGGTTTTAGTTGAGTTGTAACACCTCCACCTGCCAGAAATGCGAATGAGTTTCGATTGATAGTGAACTCGAAGTTGACGTCTTCTTTCGCACCACCGAGCAAGAGCTCTCCGTAGGGAACGTAGCGAGTTGAGCCGCGGCGAGTGTAACGTGGGCCAAACAGATAGTCGAAGATTGTAATGTTCTGGAAGCTGTTTCCTATGTTTGTTGCATGACCTACAGTCAGATCAGCGATCGCGGACCACCGAGGCGTTAGGTTATAAACGACAACGCCATTGCCACCATTCATCATGAAACAACCGCACTTGCCCGGCGGCGCGTTGGCATGGAAATAGTTGTAACCAGCGCCATATTCCAGCCTCGGAACATCGCCGGAGCCGCCGGCGCTCGATGTTATCGCCTGGGCGTGGAGCATCCAGGGAAGAGCGAGGATAAAGACAAGGAGCAAAGCGCTGCGAGGGTGCGTCATTTCTGTCACTTCTCCTATTGAACAACCAGGGTTGCGGTAGCAGCGTGCTGAATTGCACCTTCTGTACCAGTGACCGTCAGAGAATAAGTGGTTGGGGTGAGCGTAAAGTAGCCGCCGGCGCAGCCGCTGAGGGCGGCGATCGGCAGAATAGATCCGAGAGCCACCACGAGAAACAGCAGTGTCCGCGGTAATTTGCGTCGCAGCTTACGAGCGGCGCCGAGGCCGACGATGCCGAGCATTCCCAGCGCGATCGGCAGCTCATTGCGTGGGGACGGACCATTTTGTGGAACATGATTCCGCGCGTTGAGCGAACTGCTCGTTTGGACATTGACAGTGATCTCAGTGGAGCCACTGCCCGCTGCGATCGTCGATGGCGTGAAGGTATAAGTTGAACCAGCGGGAAGACCGTCGATTGCTACGGTGACATCATCGAGGAACGTTGATGCACTCACGGGCGCAAGGGTAAATTTATAGGTTGTGCTTCCTCCCGGGAACATGTTTTGGCTCGCTGCACCTGTGTTTGTATTGGTGAAATCTTCCACTAGGTTCGGGACTGGAGCGGACGTGCTGGGAGCGAAGTTGCTATCACCTGAATAGACCGCAACGATTTGGTGTGAACCAGTAATAAGACTCGTTGTTGCAAAGGCCGCATTCGCGTTTGTGGTGAGAGTCACGATCACACCTCCGTTTGCACTTAGTGCGGCGCTTCCCAAAACCGTGGTGCCTTCCATGAAGGTCACGGTCCCGGTGGCATTCGGGCTTGAAGCAGTTACGTTTGCTGTAAAGGTAACTCCTGTGTGAAGCAGTTCAGCGGGTGCGCTCACCACGATTGTTGTTACAGTTGGGATCTTGCCAACCACCTCCGTGAGAACCGCCGAGATAGCGGCGCTGTTGGAGGAGTCACCGCCATACGATGCGGTGATTGAATGCGAACCGATGGAGAGGGCCGATGTTGTAAAGGTCGCGACTCCTGCGCTGATCGTACCGACGCCGAGGACAGTCGTGCCATCGAGGAAGGTTACAGAACCAGTCGCGCCCGCGGGTACGGTTGCAGAGAACGTGATGGCCTGGCTAGGCGCAGCTGGATTGGCTGAAGAAGCCAACGTTACGGTAACAGTTGCTTTTGCTACTGTCACAGTCGTCGCTGGCGAGGTGATCATACCGCTCGTCGACGAATTGATAGCAGTTACGGTGATCTGATCTGTTCCTATCGGCAAGGACGGAACAGTCAATGTTGCTTGTCCGTTCACGATCGGAGCGGTTCCCAGGGGAGTCGTGCCGTTATAGAAAGTGACTGGTCCAGTAACGCCAGTTGGAATAGGTTCCGTGATCGTAACCGGCGTGTTCGGTGCCGGGTTGTTGGAGGACACGATCGGCGCGACCAGAATCGGGTTCACAGCGGAGACCGTAACGTTGGTTGGTGCCGAGGTTGCGGGATTGTTGTTTGAATCACCCGACGTAGTCGCCGTGATGGGATTTGTCCCGACCGGCAAGCTGGGGACTGTGATTGTCGCGGTCCCGCCCACGATGGGGGCGGTACCAATTGAATTATTGCCGTTCGAGAAGGTGACTGTTCCCGTTACACCCGGAGGGACTGTTTCGGTAATCGTCACCGGCGTGTTCGGTGCTGGGCTATTCGGGGTGGCAACCGGCGGCGGTATTACCGGGGTCGCTTTATTGACAACCTGATTCAACGGAGCCGAGGTTGCCGCATTATTGTTCGTGTCACCGCCGTAGCTTGCGGTGATAACGTGAGAGCCAACTGCCAGCGTGCTCGTTGTGAAGGCTGCCTGGCCGTTCGTCAGGGCACCCGTTCCGAGAACGGTCGCGCCATCCATGAACGTGATGTTGCCAGTCGCACTGGTTGCTGTTGTTGCCGTAAAGGTGACCGCCTGATTGAAGACCGATGGATTGAGAGAAGACGTGATCGCCACGGTCGGCGATGCCTTGAGCACCGTCACTGTTGTTGGCGCGGAAGTAGCCGGGTTGTTGTTGGAATCTCCCGGAGTGCTGGCGGTGATGGGATCGGTGCCAAGCGGGAGGTTGCTTATCGTAATGGTCGCAACTCCACCAACGATGGGTGCAGTGCCAATCGGAGTTGTGCCGTTCGAGAACGTAACAGGACCGGTTACACCTGGGGGTACTGTTTCCGTAATCGTTACCGGAGTACCGAAGGTTGGATTGTTCGTCGATACCACTGGCGGAGGCAATACCGGCGTGTTCTTAGTGACAGTCTGGGTGAGCGGCGTTGAGACGGCTGAGCTATAGGTCGTGTCTCCACCGTAGCTTGCTGTGATGGTATGAGTTCCGCCGGTCAGCGTTGAAGTCGCGAAGGTCGCTACACCGCCAGTGATAGTTCCGCTGCCGAGAGTTGTGGAACCATCGAGGAACGCTACCGTCCCTGTCGCTCCTGTCGTGACTGTCGCAGTAAACGTCACGGACTGGTTGATGTTAGATGGATTTACAGAAGAACTCAACGTGACGGTTGAAGCAGTCTTATTGACGGTCTGGGTCAGCGGAGTCGAAACAGCCGGGCTGTAGTTAGTGTCTCCAGCGTAACTTGCAGTGATGGTGTGTGTCCCGCCAGTAAGTGTTGAAGTTGCGAAGGTGGCTACACCGTTATTGATGCTTCCAGTGCCAAGGGTCGCGGAGCCATCGAGGAACGTGATCGTTCCAGTTGCGGCCGTCGGGACGCTCGCTGTAAACGTCACCGACTGATTGATATTGGACGGATTCACAGAAGACGTCAGCGTAATCGTTGTGATGTTCTTGCCTACGTTCTGGGTCAAAGTTGCGGTCGCGGAGTTGTAGTTGCTGTCTCCGTTGTAAGTCGCGGTTATGGGATCGCTGCCAACCGACAGAGTGGATGTTGCTACAGTCGCCTTTCCGCCAGACAAGGGAGATGTACCCAAAGCTGTAGTACCGCTAGTGAATGTCACGGTTCCGGTTGCGCCAGAAGGAAGCGTAGCGGTAAAGATGACAGACTGTCCCGTTTGCGATGGATTCGCTGAGGAAGCCAGTGAGACAACAGGAGTGTCCTTGGATACAGTCTGGTTCGTTGTTCCAGTGGCTGGGTTGTTGTTCGAGTCGCCACCATAAGTGGCCGTGATTGGGTCGGTACCGACCGGAAGGGCTGTCGTGGTGACGGTTACAACTCCTGTGGTCGGATTTACAGTTCCGGAGCCGACGGGGTTGCCACCACTAGTGACCGTAACCGTACCGGTTGTACCTACAGGCAGCGTTACTGTGATAGTCACGGGATCACCGAAGTTGCTGGGGCCTGACGTACTGACCGTAACAGTTGGAGTTCCTTTGGTGACCGTCTGGGTCAATGATGCGTTTGCGCTTCCATTATTCGCATCACCACTGTAGGCCGCTGTAATCGCATCGCTGCCGGCGGGCAGTGTTGAAGTTACGAATGTTGCTACTCCGTTGGTCACAGAGGAGGTGCCGAGGTTCGTTCCACCATTCTTGAATGTGACCGTACCGGTTACATTCGTTGGAAGAGTCGCGGTTAGCGTTACCGATTGACCAAATGTGGAAGGGTTGAGCGAAGAGGAGAGAGTTTCTGTGGGCGAAGCTTTCGACACCGTCTGTGTCGTAGTCCCTGTCGCAGAATTATTCGTTGCGTCTCCGCCATAAGTGGCCGTGATTAGATCCGACCCCACGGGAAGGTTCGTCGTTGTGACGGTCACCGTTCCGTTGGATGAGGTAATCGTTCCACTCCCCAACGTCACACCGCCGCTTGTAATTGTGATGGTGCCGGTCGGGCCGTTCGGGACCGAGGCGGTGATGGTAACCGTCTGTCCAAAGATACTGGGACCAGAGGTGCTTACGGTAACAACTGGCGTCACCTTCGCAACATTCTGAGTCATGGTTGCGACTACGGAGTTGAAGTTTCCATCGCCACTATAAGTCGCCTTAATCGGGTCGCTGCCAAGGGGAAGCGTCGAGGTGCTAACGGTCGCCACTCCGCCTGTTACGGTTGCCGTTCCGATCGTCGTGGACCCGGTGGCAAACGTTACCGTTCCAGTTACGTTGCTAGGCAAGGTATCCGTAAAGGTGACCGAGGCGCCTGGCAAGGATGGGTTGACCGACGAAGTCAGCGTTGTCGTGGGGTTCGCCTTGCCGACAGTCTGCGTGACAGTTCCATTCGCCGGAGTGTAGTTGTTATCTCCGCCATATGCTGCAGTGATGACATCACTGCCGGGGCCTAACGCCGTGGTAGTGACAGATACTGTACCGTTGACGATGGTTCCAGATCCGAGGGGAAGGCTACCATTGCTGAAGGTAATCGTGCCGGTTACGCCGGGGGGAACTGTAGCTGTGATCGTGACCGTGCCGCCATACGTGCTGGGCCCGGACGTTGTCACTGTCACGGTTGGAGTTGCCTTATTGACAACCTGAACGAGTACAGGCGAAGTGCTGGAACTAAATTGCGCAGTGATGTTGTGCGAGCCGACAGAAAGACTGGACGTAGTAAAGGGCACAGTCGGACCGTTGACCGGAGCTGATCCAATGAGGGTTCCACCATCAAAGAAGTTCACATTCCCGGTCTTACCGGATCCAATCGTTGCAGTGAATGTAACTGACTGCTGATAGGTTGATGGGTTCGCCGACGAGGTCAGCAGAATATCGGCGACTATAAAGGAAACCGCACTGGAGTTGCTCAGATTGTAGTTAGTATCACCTGGGAATGCGGCAGTCAGAGAATCCGATCCCGTCGTGAGCAGCGACGTTGTCAGGGTAGCGACTCCGTTCGACAGGATCCCAGAACCAAGCTGAGTTACGCCACTGTAGAAATTGACAAGATCACCGTTCGTTGTCGTAAACGGAGGTCCGACAGTGTATGGAGACAAGGTCGCCGTCAACGTTACGGGTTGTCCAGTCAGACTGGATAAGGCTGGTGAGGTGGCTAGAACGAGTGACGTATTTACCGGCGCGGCCAAAAGTGGAACTGTAGTGGAGACGCTTCCCGAGTAGATCGAGTCACCCGGATAGCTAGCGTCGACGTTATGAATACCGCTTCCTAATGGAAAGACAGCTACGTTGGTAAGAGCCGAGGCAGTGGAGGTTTGTGCAACCTGACTTAGTGCGACAGCAGCTCGGGGCGTATCTGCATCTGTTCCAATCAGGTCAGCATTGCCATCGTTATTGAAGTCTCCGGCATTAACTGCATAGGTCAGAGCGAATCCGCCGATCGTAGGCTCCTGATACGGTTGGAAGGTTCCGTCGCCGACTCCCTGATAAACGAGGGCTCCAGTGCTACCTCCAGCGATGATGTCCGGGATTCCATCACCGTTCACATCGGCGAGGTGAGGATCAGACGGAATGTCGGAAAGGTAAGATACCGGGGTCTGGAAAGTACCGTCCCCATTGCCGAGAAGAACGAAAAGGCTCTGGCCTACCAGGGTTCCTCCTGGTTCTGTAATCGTAGCGGCGATAATGTCCGTTTTATTGTCGCCGTTCGTGTCGCCAGCAGTTAGAAACTCTCCAATTTGTTGAGCAATTGGAGTGGTCTGCTGCTGAAAAGTTCCATCTCCGTTACCAAGCGCCACATAAAGATCAAAGAGGCTACTACCGGATACTGTAGTGGAAAGCGCGTAGGCGATATCATCCTTGCCATCCTGATTGAAGTCAGCGACGACGATGCCGCGGGTAATTCGATGAGTTGAGAGTGTGGTCGCCTCTTTGGTGAAGGTGCCGTTGCCGTTGCCGAGAAGGATGGTCACATTCTGCTGCGAATTGTCGCTAACGGCAAAATCCAGAAGACCATCCCGGTTAAAATCTCCCATTGCGATGCTGGCTACGTCGCCAGTCGAATAGAGGACAGGATTTTGAAATGAGCCGTCGCCATTACCTAAAAGAATAAGGAGACCGCCGGTTGCGCCATTGGAACAGCCGAGAGCGATGTCTGTATTACCGTCTCGATTGAAATCGGCGAGAACAATCTGCAGTACCTTTCCAACGGTGCAGCCCGGATAGTTCACTTTTGGCTTGAAAGAGCCGTCACCATTGCCTAGAAGAACGGAGATCGTCTGAGCAGCATCTCCAGTTACCACGTCGAGATTGTTGTCCGTATCAAGGTAGGCTGATGCAATAGCAGCAGATCTTTGAGTTGCGCCGGGGCCGCCAATAGCAAATGGGCTTTTCTGACTGAAAGTCGTAGCTAACGTTGAGACGACAAGATTCTCTGTTCCGAGCACATTGTTGCCATTGCTGGTGTCCAGAAACGAAATGCCCCCTGTCGGCCCGGTGGAAAGCATACCGAGTCCATTGACTGTTCCAGTAAGGTTGTAGCTGCCCGGAGTGCCCGTTGATACCAACGAAGTGGTCGATTGATGAGTTCCGGTCACGGAATAGGTGACAGTATTCGACAGACTGCTTGAGTAGAGGTTATTCGCTCGGTAGACGGCCTTGTAACTGTGGTTTCCAATCGGGCCGCTACCGAGCTTCACCGACGCAGTTGCGCCTGGAGACGTCAGTTGGGCGATTCCCAATGCCGAATTGTTTTCGCAAAATATGGCAGTTGCTTCGCAGAAGAGAACGATTCCGGCGCTGACTGGCGAACCGCTCGAAGTAACAGTCGCTGTCAGAGTAATGGGAGTCTGATAGGGAACAGCGGTTGCCGAGATCGCCAGCGATATCGATGTAGGCGCGGGTGCCGCGAAGGCCACAGAGGCCAGCGCGATCAACATCGCCAGCACTAGGGTAGCTTTTGCGCGAAATGTAGCAATTAAAGCATTTACCGTAGGGCAAGATGAACTGTGTGCCGAGCGTGTCATAGGTTTCCTCTTTGGCTCGCTACTACAGGCCGAAACTTTAGTACCCACGGTAACCTCCGACATGAGGGAGACCTATTGCACGAAAGTTGCATCTACTGGATTTATTCAGCAGCATTTATCGTGAGGTAAATAACTCTGATTACTAGAGAATTGGTCTTCATTTTCGTGGACTGCACACGAAGAGGCCGTTTTCGTTCCCGATGAAGGCAAAATCAGACACACTGATTTCCGGCCTGGCGCGAAAAGCGCAGGCTTAGGTTTTCAGGAACGAGCAGAAAATTGTTAAGCGAGGGTGCTTGCGGCTGGGTTACTTATTCCTCAATGACTGCTTTGACCAGATTTCTTGGCCGATCGACATCGACGCCGCGGCTTGTGGCAAGCGTGTAGGCCAACAATTGGAGAGGAACAACCTCAAGAATGGTCGACAAAAGGTCGTTGCATGCCGGAACGAAAAGACAAGAATCGCTGTAACGAGGTATCTCGCGGTCCCCTTCGGTTGCGATCGCGATGATACGTGCTCCCTGCTCTCGCAACTCTTTCGATAGTTGAAGCACTTTCGAATAACGAAGAAGGGAGTCCGCATCGCTGGCATCAGCTGTGGCAATCACAATCAATGGCGCTTGATCGCTGACGAGAGCATTGGGGCCGTGCTTCAACTCGCCGGCGGGATATCCTTCGGCGTTGAGATATGCCGCTTCTTTGAGTTTAAGTGCGCCTTCGCGCGCAATTGCATAATGAGCCGCTCTGCCAAGATAGAGCAATGTCGTGGAATTCTCGAGCTGCGGTGTAAGATCTTCCACCTGTCTTTGCCAGCGGGGCAGTGCGGCCTCTATGTATGAGGGGATCTCTTGCAGCTCGTGTCCACGTGCCTCGGCGGCTTGTAAGGTCATACGCCCGCGAAAACGAGCAAGATGAAGAGCCAGCGAGTAAAGGACCGCGAGTTGGGTGGTAAAGCTCTTCGTTGCCGGGATGGCCTTTTCAACTCCTGCGAGGGTAGGAAGAGAAGCGTTCGCCTCTTTTGCCATCGTTGAATCAGGATTGTTAGTGATCGCAACCGTGGCAAGCCCTCGCCCTTGAGCTTCTCGAAGAGCAGCGAGAGTATCAGCCGTCTCCCCTGATTGGGAGATGACAAGGACCCCTGGATTATGCAGCGTATGTGTCGAACGGTAGGTGTACTCACTGGCGTACTCAACGTCGACAGGAATCCCAGCCAGGTCCTCCAACATGATTTCACCGGCCAGACCCGCGTGGCGGCTCGATCCGCTGGCAGCAATGACAAGACGTTCCCGCCTTCCGAGAGCTCCGAGAACGGGCTGAAGTATGTCAGTTGCCAGTTCCCTGCCGGGAGCATACCTTTCAATGGTTGCAGTGAGTGCTTGCGGCTGCTCGTAGATTTCGCGCAACATGGCGTGAGGAAAGCTACGACTCTCGTCGGCGTGTGGCTTTGGTTCAATCATGCGTCGTACGTCCCGGCGATTTTTTTTGATTCTTCTTCCTTGAACCTGTATGTACGACTATACTGGAGTGAGTTTAATGGAGCAAGGCCTTTCCACGTTGTTTCTCTCCGGTGGTTAACTAAAGTCGGAACATGGAAAAGTCTTGTTTCATCGATCACGTTGCATTGAGAAGATGGTTAACTTACTTTGCGACGAAGTGGATTCGATGAAGGGATAGTTATGATCAGGACTACGATAGCGGCTCGACGACTCATCAGTGCAGACCATGTATTGGAGTATCCAATAGTAAGCATAGAGGACGGCCGCGTCCACAACATCGAAACTCTTAGCCCCGAAGACCACAAGAGCATTGCAACCACCCATCGTTTCCCGGAAGCCACCCTGGTTCCGGCTTATGTCGATATTCACATTCATGGCTGCGCTGGACACGACGTGATGGAAGCGACTTCAAAGGCACTTGGGGCAATTGGCGATTACCTTGCGAGCCGAGGGGTTGGAGCTTATTATCCGACGACCGTAACGTCTCCGACAGACGAGACTCTGCGGTCATTGGCGGGCCTGGCGAAGGAGATTGGACGAGGTCCCCGAAGCCGCGGCGCAACTCCGCTCGGAATTCATCTGGAAGGACCGTTCCTTTCCCATTTGAAGCGTGGCGTTCATACCGATGCGCTTCTGGAGGCACCGTCAATCGTATTGTTCGATCGCTTCTGGGAAGCAGCAGAGGGCAGAATCAGCTTGATGACCATCGCGCCTGAACTCCCCGGAGCGAATGAGCTGATTGCTCACGCTACTGGACTAGGTGTGCGATGCAGCATGGGTCACAGCGATGCCCGCGTTAGCGAGGCGGAGGCCGGTTATGCTGCTGGAGCGCGCTCAGCCACACATACCTTCAATGCGATGCGCGCCATCGATCATCGTGAGCCGGGATTGGCTGCCTATGTGCTCGACAAGCGTTCTCTTTTCGCTGAGATTATCTGCGACGGCATTCACGTCAATCCGATGATCGTGCGTCTGTACTTTAAAGCGAAAGATGAGAGCCGCATCATTCTGGTGACGGACGGAATGAGTGCCACCGGAATGCCGAACGGCATCTACCTGCTGGGCGATATGGAGGTTGAAGTCAGGGATGGACGTTGTACCTCGGGTGGCACACTGGCAGGCAGTGTGTTGACCTTGGATCGTGGGGTGCAAAACCTTATGAAGTTTGCCGGAGCGAGTCTGAAGACGGCGGTGAACGCGGCTTCGCGAAACCCCTCTCAGTTGATGGGAATCGGCGACAACTGGGGAGTCCTCGAAGTTGGCCGTGTGGCCAACATTGCCGTCCTTTCGAACTCAGGAGAGGTCGTTGAAACTTTTCTATCGGGGACCACGTTGACTGAAGAGCGCCTGAGCGCTTAGCCCAGTGGCGGTTATCTGGCGGGTCTAAACTGTTTCCGTTAAAGATCTTTTTTGACGGCAATGTATAGACAACCATCGGAGATGCGACTAAAAGATATAGATATCAATTCTGCATATCCCTTCCTTCCTCAATCTGTCACCTGAAAGTAGATTGAGGGTGCATCCGATGGAATGGAAAGTCCCAGGAGATAGAGTGGCGAAGTTCCAGGTTCTGCCTGTTTCAACCGTACGTCCTTTAGATAAAAGCGGATTCATTCCGCTGTACTATCAGATTCAGCGCGCCCTGATGGAGAGGATTCAGTCGGGCGAATTGGCGACTGGGGATCCGCTGGCCTCTGAAGAGGAACTGGCGCGTATTTATCAAGTAAGCCGAATGACGGCTCGTCAGGCTCTGCATGGCCTAAAGACGAGCGGCTTTGCCGTCAGCCAGAAGGGCCGCGGAACCTTTGTGACCCGGCCGAAGCTCGAGAAGAACATCATGCATCTGCGCGGCTTCACTGAAGATATGAAGCACCTCGGAATGATGCCAAGCTCGAAGCTGCTGGAACAAACCGTGGTGAATGCAACTGAGGAGCTTGCGGAGAAGTTGAAGGTTGCGCCGCGAGAGATTGTCATGCGGCTGCGTCGATTGCGACTTGCTGATGGAATTCCAATGGCGTTGGAGGAATCAAATATTCCCCTAAAGCAGTTTCCAGGATTGGATAAGATTAGCTTCGCAAAACAATCTTTATACTTTGTTCTTCGCGAGAGCTACGGGGTGCGCGTTGCCTGGGCCGATGAGGTGATCGAGGCGCTGCCGGCAACGCGGGAAGAGTCAGAACTGCTGACAATCCCAAAGAGAGCAAGCATCCTCTCGATCTCCCGCACTATCATGACGACAGATGAGACGCCGATTGAGGTCGCCTGCTCGCGCTATCGCGGCGATCGTTACAAGGCTTCGATTCGTGTCCCGACAACGACTATTGAATAACTCCCGAATTAGGGGAGTTCGTTGACCCAACTGCATTGAGGTTGCGGTGTCCTCTTAGTGCGAAGAAAAGAATGTAGATGTAGCAGAGCAGGACAATCGCAAAGCTGGGCTGATAACCGAACCTGTCGGCGAGGAATCCTTGAAACTCCGGAATGACAGCACCACCAACGACCATGGTGACTAGGATTCCTGAACCCTGGCTGGTGAATTGCCCGAGGCCCTCGAGCGACAAGGGAAAAATGCACGGCCACATGATGGAGTTAAACAAGCCACAAGAGACGATGGCCCACATTGCGACGTGTCCGTGGGTTGCGAGAGTGGTTATCACCAGCAGAGAAGCGATCAGTGAGACGAACGCAAGCGCTCGGTGGGCTCTGATTCGTTGCAAGGCGAAGAAGCCTATAAGGCGCCCAATTCCTGTGCCGCCCCAGTAAAGGGAGACGTATGTAGCTGCAGCACTATGACTTAGTGCTCCCATAGAAGACTGGCCCAGAAAGTTGATCAGAATACTGCCGATTGCGACCTCTGCACCTACATAGAAGAAGATGGCGAGGGCGCCGAGACGGAGGTGGTTGAAACGCCAGGCACTCCCATTGGCTCGCGAACTGACGTTGCTTTGTTCGATTACGTCCGGAAGGTGGACGAAGGCAACGAGCGTAGCCATCGCAAACGCGCAGAAGGCTAGAACGAGATAGGGCATTCTCACCGATCGGGCAAGTTGCGCCGTGGTTGCGCCTGAGGCGATGAAGATGAAGGCTGCCCCAATCTTCGGAGCAATTGTTGTCGCTGAGGAGTTCAGGAAGCCCGCGAGATTGAGGCGCGAGGCCGCTGTCTCCGGCGGTCCAAGTGCTCCAACGTAAGGATTGATAGCGACTTGAAGGAGTGCGAGGCCGCTGCCGACGACAAAGAGCGCAAAGAGGAAAAGCGGATAAAGGATGACTATGGAAGCGGGCAGGAAGAGAAGAAGTCCAAGGCCCATTACCGATAAGGCGGCAATAATGCCTCGTTTGTAGCCGATCTTGCCCACGATCCAACCCGAAGGCAGCGACATAACGAAGTAGGCTCCGAAGAAGCAGAACTGGACAAGAAGCGCCGTGACGTTGTTGAGATGGAAAAGATCCCTGAAGTGAGGGATCAGAATGTCATTCAGCGCAGTGATGAAGCCAATGCCGAAGTAGAGCGAAACCATTAGTATCAACGGGCCTGCATAGCTCTTCTGTGGCGCTTGAACGGTGGCAGTTGATCTTTCTGATGCGACTCCGAGTGCCATTTTTACCTCAACAATTTATTGTATAGATGACTATACTAATCGCGATAATAATGATCAACCTTCGTTTTGAGCCATGCGAACGGCTTCCGCGAAACGGGCAGTGATTGTTTCAGGGCGCGTGATGGCAGAACCTACTACTACGGCATGGGCACCCAGGGTGAAGGCTCTGCCTGCTTCGACTGGGTCGGTAATATGGCCTTCTACCAGGAGAGGTATTCTCAAGTGCGACAGAATGGATTCGACGAGAGGCCAGGAGACCGCGCGCTGGCCTCTGGTCTCGTCGGTGTAGCCGTAGAGTGTCGTTGCAACTGCGTCCGCTCCGGTGTGTTCAGCTGCGATGGCGTCTTCGAGGGTGGCGATGTCGGCGAGGACGGGGCGATTCAGTTCAGTGTGGATGCGACGGATGAGCTCCGGCCAGGGTTCTGCGGAGGCGAGACGACGGGCCGTACAGTCAAGGGCGATGATGTCGGCTCCGGCGTCGCTGATAGCTTGGGCGGAGCGGGAGTCGGGAGTAATGTAGACGTCACCGCTTTGGTCATAGGTCTTGATGATGCCGATGATCGGGAGTTGCGTGAGTTTGCGGAAGGCTGCAATGCGCCGGATACCTTCGGCCCGAAGTCCGCCTGCTCCGCCGCGGAGAACTGACGTTGCGAGGCGGGTGAGGGTGTCAAGATCGTCCAGTGGATCGCCTTCGGATGCCTGACAGGAGACGATGACGCTTCCGCGCAGGGCTTCGATCGGTCGATTTCGGGATGCGTTGGAGATTTGAGGCACTCTGAGGCTTTCTCAAATGCGCTTTGATTGCTTTGCGCACCGTTGGGAACAGCTTATCTGTAAATCGGGTTATTGTGGATGAGTTGAACAAGGAGATGAGATTGAATCGGATTTCGCGGCGCGATTTTGTAGTTGGTGCAGCTGCCTTATCGCTGGCTGGACAGCGTGGGCTTTCTTTCGCCGGAACTGTGGAGAGTGGCAGGCTGCTGCTGATTGGGACACAGACTGCCGGTTCGAGTAGGGGAATCTATGCTTATTCCTTTGAGTCGGAGACCGGGGAGCTGAAATCGCTTGGTCTTGCAGCAGAGGCGGAGAATCCTACTTTTCTGGCGTTGGCTCCGAATGGTCGGACGGTTCTTGTTGCAAATGAACTGGATACTTATGAGGGTAAGAGTAGCGGTGCGGTTTCGACTTATTCTCTTGATCACGCTAAGCTGAGCAAAATCAGCGAGGTTGCTTCGTTGGGCGGTGGACCCTGCCATGTCGCGTTTGACCACACGGGTCGAGTGGCCTTCGCGGCGAACTATGGTGGGGGGAGTGCGGCTTCGTTTACGGTTGGCGCGGGTGGGCGGTTAGGTCCTGCGGTCTCGTTCCTGCAGTACAGTGGACACGGGCCGGACCCGGAGAGGCAGAAGGGGCCTCATGCGCATCGTGTGACCGTGTCGCCGGATAACCGGTTCCTGCTGGTCAATGACCTGGGGCTGGATGTAATCCATGTCTACCGGTTGGATGTAGCGACCGCGGAGCTGATTCAGAATGAACCGCCGGTTTGGCGATCGTCGCCCGGGGCGGGGCCTCGGGCGTTGCAGTTTCATCCAAATGGGAAATTTGCTTACTGCGTCACCGAGATGGCTTCCGGTCTCGTTGTGTTGCGGTGGGATGCGGCGCGCGGTGCGCTTGATACAGTACAGGAGGTCGGGATGCGGCCTCCGGATTTTAAGGGTGTTACGGGAGGTTCCGATCTTGTGATCGATCGTGAGACGCGGTTTGCTTATGCAGCGGACCGGTTCGACGACATTATTGTCACGCTGGCCATCTCGCCTGATGGCGGAAGGCTGACGGTTCTGAACCGAACATCCTGCGGAGGCAAAGTGCCGCGGCATCTGGCATTTGATCCTAGTGGACGATGGCTTCTGGTGGCCAACCAGCTTTCGGACAATATTGCCGTGTTCCGGCGCGATTTAAAGACGGGACAGTTGGCGACGGGTTCGAGTTTTGCCTTATCCAAGCCACAGTGTCTGGCGTTTGCTTAGTTTTTCTTTGAGATCACCCTCCCCGGGTCTACCAGATATAGGTTCCGACCGAGCCTGCGTTCAGCGATGTGCTGAACATTTGGGTTCCGCTGCGAACATCGAACTTCTGCGCGGAGTCGCTGGTGTTCGAGACGATGAGAACCTTTTTGCCTTCCGGGGTTTTAAAGGCGACGTTAGGGAGGGTGTCCAAGGTGTTCGTGCCGATGCGAATCGAGCCCGGTCGCACGAACTTCGAGGCCTGGGCGAGGGTGTAGTAGGCGAGCAGGAAGGTCACCTTGCTGCCATCGATGGTGACGGCTCCGCGACAGCCGGTGCAACCGCCGTCATTAGTATGAGGGCCTGAGTTCGGGTCGGCGGCGAGATTCCAGAGCAGAACGTTCCGGCTCCAGTTGCGGGTTGCACCGATGATGATGCTTGCTACAGGTTTACTGAGGTTGATGGCTTCACCGTCGTCGTTGTGGCTGGTGACGGACTGCTCTGTAAAGTAGAGGTTCTTTCGCGGGAAGGCATCATGCACCTGGGTCATCGCGTCGATGGTGCCACCGTAGAGGTGAAATCCTGTCCCGTCGATATATTTGTTTGCTGCCGGGTCCCTCAGGATGGTGAGCGGATAGAGCGGGTGGTCGAGGTTGTGATCGTAGAGGACGATTTTGGTTTTGATGCTGGCTTTTTTGAAGGCGGGGCCAAGGCTGTTCTTGATGAACTCGTCCTGCTCGGACTCGAGCATCAACATGCTGGGGGTGTTCTTTTCGTTGAGAGGCTCGTTCTGGATGGTGAGCGCGTCGATTGTGATGCCTTCGGCTTTCATTGCCTGAATGTATTTCACGAAATAGGCGGCGTAGGCGTTGAAGTATTCGGGTTTGAGCACTCCGCCCCGGGCGACGCCGCTCGTCTTCATCCATAAAGGAGCGGACCAGGGCGAGGCGAGAGTCTGGATGTGGGGATTGATCGCCAGAATCTGCTTCATGACAGGGATAACGTCGTCGCGGTCGAGGCCGAGGCTGAACTTCTCCATGGCGGTGTCGGTCTGGCCCTCGGGCAGATCATCGTAAGAGAAGACGTGGTCGTTCATGTCAGAGGCGCCGACGGTAAGGCGGAGGTAGCTGACGCCGATGTTGTTGCCATCTGCCGCGAAGAGCTGCTGAAGAAACGCCACGCGGGCTGCGGGCTCCATGTGTTGGATGAGCTGTGCGCTGCCGCCGGTGAGGGCGAAGCCAAAGCCGTCGATTGTTTGATAGGTCTTTGCAGAATCAACGTCAATGATTTGATTGGTGGCGGGAGCTTTGGTGAAAGGGATTGGCGACTGAGGCTGGAAAAGAGCGGAGCGATCGGGGTTAGTAAGCCAGAGCGAGACGCTGCTCTGCGCGTGCGCGGAGAGAAAAGCCAAGGTGAAAAAGAAAAATAAGAAGAGATTAGGGGCTTTCGACTTCATTGGGTCTCCACGCGGCTCGATCTTTTCAGAGCAGCAGAAGAGATCTGCTGCGGACGCGACTATTTTAGACAAACGTTTGTCTTTTAGCGAATCGAAACATTTTTTTTGCTGAAATGGCCTCGTGACTAGGAGGGAAGAAGGAGGATGGAGCCCCAGTTGAAGCCTGCTCCGAAGGTGGCGAAGACGATCGGAGCGTCGGGTGGGAAGGGGTTGGCGGCGCGCCACTCGGATGCGGCGATGAGAAGGGAGGCGGAGGAGGTGTTGCCGTAGTGCGAGATGTTGCGGAAGAAGCGGTCTTCGGGAATGGCGAGCGCGGTAGCGACTTTGCGGATGAGATTGAGGTTGGCCTGGTGCATCAGGAAGAGGCTGATCTCTGCGGGTTTGAGATCGTTTTTAGTGAGGAGATCTTCGATGGCGCGAGGGATTTTCCGCGACGCCTGAACGATGACGTCGAGGCCTTTCATCTGGATGGCGCCGTTGTGGTCGAGTTTGAGCGCTTCAGCGTAGTTGCCGTCGGTGAAGATGGCGGTATCGGCGATGCGGAGGCTATTGGGTGCGGACTGGTTGCTGACAATGCAGGCTCCCGCTCCATCGCCGAAAAGGATTGCGGTGTCGGGGTCGGAGTCGGAGATGCGGCGGGACATGATCTCGGAGGCGACGACGAGGATGTTGCCGTAACGCGGGGCAAGATCTGCGGCGAAGGCAATGGCAATGAGCGAGCCAGCGCTGGCGATGGGAATGTCGATAGCGGGCGTTGAGGTGAGGCCGAGTTTTGCTGCGAGTTGGGAGGCTGGGCCTGGGAAGGTTCGCTCGGAGGAGCCGGAGGAGAAGAGGATCAGGCCTATGTCCTGCGGAGTGAGGTTGGCGTTGGCGAGGCAGGCTTGAGTTGCTACGAAGCCCAGGTCGGCTACGGTGACCCCCTCCTCGGCGTATCGACGTTCGAGGATGCCGGAGGATTTTTCGATGGTGGAGGCTCCGCGCCCAGTGCGCTGCTCAAGGTCGGCGTTTGTGACGATGCGGGATGGCAGATGATGGCCGAAGGCTCGGAGGTAAGGCATGGGGAGGCTCTCTTTCCGGAGAGTTATGGCGGTCCGAGGGAGAATGCGGAATATTCGCCCGAATGACGCCTTCATTAATTATGCGATGAGGTCAGCTTTTGTGGGTGTTGAGGTAGGCTTCGATCTTCGTGACAGTGTCGAAGCGTTCAGGGACGAGGTCGGCGTCAGGGATTTTTACGCTGAATTCTTTTTCGAGGCCGGTGACCAAGTCAGGAAGGGTAAAGGAGTCAAGGGTGCCGGAGTCGAACAGACTCTCGTCGGGGGCCGGGTCGTTGGGGATGTCAGTGACTGCGTGGATGACTTTGAGGATGCCTGCCTGGGTGCTCATGGTTAACCTGCTTTGCGCAAATTTGTAACTGACTGCGTTGCTTTTGACGTAGGGATTTCTAATTCGTTTCGCCTTCGGCGCGCGTAAGGGCAGGCTCGTACTTGTCGTACTGGTCCGTGATGTCGGAGAAGAGTGCGCCGGCGAGTTCTGTGTAGCCTTCTCCGGTGAAGTGGGTGTGATCGGCCTGGGCCCAGGAGATGGAGACCCAGTCGCGCATGGAGCCGAGGCCGCCCATGCGGGAGCGCTGATCCCAGTAGGCGCAGTTCATCTGGCGGCAGACGCTGCGCTGCGCGGCAACGATGCGATCCACTCCGGCGAATGGCTTCCATACACGACGGCCTGCACGGAGAGCGCGGTCTGGAGGGCCTACGACGAGGATTGCTGCCTTGGGAGCGAGGCGGTGGCACCGCTCGATGATGCGTTGGAACATGGAGGCGTAACCTTCTTCGGTCCAGTTGTGATCGCTGGCTTCGTTGGTGCCGTAGGAGAGAACGATGAGTGCGGGATTGGTTTCGAGCATCAGGGTCTGCTGGAGAGCCTCGTTCCATCGGAGAAAGAGCGAGGCTTCAGCGCCGTTGATGCCGGCAGCTTCGTAGGTGATGCCAGCGGCGTTTTCGGTGGAGAGGCCAAGGAGACGGACGGGAGCCCGATCGACGGTGAGGACTTCGAAGTGATGGGGGCCGGGTTCGACGGGCGAGTCGAAGTGGCCGGCGGTATCAGGCGCTACAGTGTCTGTGCTGGCGGTGGAGACCGTGGCGATGAGGGCGTCGTTGTCGCGGATCTCGATGTTGCCGCCGTTGGGCTGGACGAGGTACTGCACCTGCAGGGAGGTGGCGTCTGCGTCGAGCGAGACCCAGTTCCCCGCTGCTTCGGTGGAAAGGCTGACGCCGCCCATGCCGACCATGCCGTCGCCGATGTCTTTGAGGTGGGTACCGAGGGCGAGCCAACCGGTGGATTGGGCGCGTTTGGTGCCGTGGATTTTGTATCCGGCAAAGGGATACCCAGCGTAGGAGAAACCGGCTCCGCCGTCACCGAATTTTTGCTGGAAGAGGGTGCGGAGGGCGCCGGTGAAGAGATCGGCTGCGGTGTGGGAGTCGCCGAACTGGATGACGCGGACAAGCTCGGATTTGGGATCGAGTTCGAGCTTGTGAAGCTGGTCGAAAAAGGGGCGCAGGGCGCGTGGGTTTTCGATCGCGATTCGTGGAGTAGAGAGAGAGTGCTGGATGCGGTCAAGAAGGGCTTCGCGGTTTGCGGATGGTGCTGGTGCACGGAGAGTGACTGTTGTGGTTTTCGGCGTGGTGGCGGTACTGGTTGTGGGCGCGGGTTTGGTTGCAACCGTTTTGGAGGACTTTGTCTTGCGGGCTTTGGTCGATTTGGTCTTGTAGGGTTTGGCTACGGGAGCTTTTTTGATGGAGCCGTCGGGGTTGGTGGCGGGTTTGGTTGTTTTGTTGGTTTTCGTTGCGAGCGCGGGTTCGATCGCAAGCGAGAGACTGGCTGTGAGGATGAGGATTGGGAGCGCGAGGGGGAGGCGGCGGAGCAGCATTTATTGCACCCCCATCGGCTTGGTAGCCTTCTCCGGCTGGGTAGAGGTGTTGGAGACGGCCGGAACGGGGAGGCCTGTCTGGGAGACCGGGTGCGTTTGCATGTATCTCTCGTAGCCTATCAGGAGTTGGCCGGTGAGTAGCTGGGCGACTACGCGAGCACCCTGCGGCGAGGGATGGATGAGGTCGGCTCCGACCATGGCGGGATGATGACTGTACCAGCGGGACATGGTTCCGTTACCGCCCATTGCCTGATAGGTATTGAAGAAGCCGCAGCCGGTCTGCTGGGCGACTCGCTGCTGAATGGCAACGATCTCGGGGATGGCACGCATGGTCGTGATCTGGTCGCCGGAGCGCTCGCCACGATCCATGGGACTCATGATGAGGATGGAGGCGTCGGGGAGAGCGGTGTGGACGCGGCCGATGGCGCGGATGAGTTCCCCTTCGTACTGTTTTTCGACGTAGCCGGGGAAGCCGGATTCGTTGGTGCCATAGTTGATAACGACGAGATCAGGGTTACGGTGTTGAAGCGCGGCGGAGAAGGTTGCTGGATTGAAGGCTCGCGACATGACAGTGGTGGAGGCTCCATTGAGACCGATGCTGTCGTAGGTAAGTCCGCGGCCGTCGCGGCTGAAGACAACTCCAAAGAGTTGGACGGGGCTGCCGGTGACTGTGAGCTTGACTTGTTTGGTTCCTGCTGGGATGGGGACGGTGGCGGCGGCATTCTCTTTTGTATCGGAGGCGGTATTGACGGTGCCTGCGGATGCTCCGTCGGCATCAATTTCGAGGCCGCCACCGTTGGGTTCGGCAAGGTATTCGACCTCGACTGCGGTAGAGTCGTGCGCCGTGAGGTGGATGGTGCTGGTGGCGCCGACGGGACCGGTGAAGATAGCGCCGCCGAGGCCGTAGTTGGCTTCGCGCATAGAGCCTACGGCCGTGTCGATCTTCCATCCTGTGGCGGAGACATCGACGTTGTGATGGCCGTACCAGGCCCACGGTTTGGCGATGAGGATGAAGCCGGGGCCGGCGTTACCGAAGCGCTCCTGGAGGAGTTCGCGGACGTCGCCAGTGATGAGATCGGCCGTTGTGGGCGAGTCGCCGTAGTGGACGATTCGAACGGTGCTGCGGGATTTGCCGGCGCGGAGATCGCTCAGGGCCTGGTAGAACTGGTCGAGGACGCCGTTGCTGTCGATTAGGAACTGCGAGTCGAGGGTGGGGTTGGCGGCAATGGCGGCGTTGTTGCGGATTTTGGGTTTGGGGACCGCGAGGATGGCTGGGACCGGAGGTGGCGGGAGTTTGACGATGGGAAAGATGGCCGATTTGGCTGAAGGGAAGGCTGTGATGGGACGGAGGGTTGCCGGATCGAGGCCTGTGGTCGCGCTTACTCCATAGTGGACGGCGAGAAGAATCGCGGCGAAGGTGGCCGCGGCAAGCATCGTCTGTGAGGGAAATTTGGGCATGGCTAGAAATTGCTGTACACGAAAGAAGTTGAGCCGCGGCCCGCGAGGAATTCGATGAGAAGGACTGCGGTGGCCAGGCCTGCGCCTTGAAGAAGGAAGGGGGCTCGGCCGAAGATTTCGACGGTTTTGTCGAACCATTTTGACGGGATGGCGTGGAGGGCTGCTCCGGCTAATAGAACGCCGAACATCGGGAAGCGTGATGTTGGTGATCGTGAAGGTCATGGAGCCGACGCGACCCAGGATTGCGACGGCAGTGGCGACATCGGGGGAGCGGAAGAATATCCACGTGAGGCAGACGAAGTGGAAGGTAAAGACCATCGAGAGATATCGGCCCCACTGGGTTGCTGGACGCTTGCCCTGGAGTTTTTGGCGGAAGGTTTGGAAGGTACGGAGGAGGGTAAGGCCTATGCCATGAAGGAGTCCCCAGAGGACGAAGGGCCAGCCGATGCCGTGCCAGAGGCCTCCGAGGAGGAAGACGATGATGGGATAGAGGTAGCCGGCGCCTTTCCAGCGGGCTGCGTTGGGAAGGGAGAAGTAGACATAGTCGCGGAGCCAGTTGGAGAAGGTGATGTGCCAGCGACGCCAGAAGTCAGCGAGGTTGAGGGACTGGTAGGGGCGGTTGAAGTTGTCGGGCACTGTGAGGCCGAGGAGAAGGCAGAGGCCCATGGCGATATCGGTGTAGCCGGAGAAGTCGAAGTAGATCTGGAGAGCGTAGGCATAGATGCCGACGAGAACTTCGGCCCCGCTGTAGAGGGTAGGGGTGTCGAAGATGCGGTTGGCTACGTTGTTGGAGAGGAAGTCGGCGATGAGGAGTTTTTTTGCAAGGCCGGAGGCGATGAGAAGGAAGGCGCGCCCGCCTTGGGTTGAGGTGAGATTGAAGGGTTGCTGGAGCTGCTTGATGAGGTCGGAGACGCGGTTGATCGGGCCGGCAACGATGACGGTGAAAAGCGATGTGGAGGCCAGGTGGGTTAAGTAGTTTTTTGTGCCGGGGCGGGTTCCGCGGTAGAGGTCAATAGTGTAAGTCATTGACTGGAAACAATAAAAGGAGAGACTGAGGGGGAAAACCCAGCGGTAGAGCTCGCCTAAGACGACTGGGATGAGCTTGGTGAGGGCGAGGAGACCGACGTTTAATACGACACTGACAGAGACGAGTGCAAGGCGTTGGGTCTTCTTCTCGCGGGGCAGGCGTTGGAGGCCCAAGCCTATGAGGAAGTCAATGCTCGCGGCGGTCAACAGAAGGACCGGATAAAACCAGGCCAGGCGGGCGAGGAAGAAGATGTTTGCTATCAGCAGGATTGCGATCCGGGCGGACTTCCAGCGATAACAGATCCAATAGAGGGTTATCGCTATTGCGGCGAATGCGAAGTAGGCCGGGCTGAGGGGAGACATGGTGCGGACTCCGTTAGGGTGCAGATCGGGGGTGGAAAAGGTTTTGCCAGCTTCCCGGCCGGTCGGCTCAGATAAGACGGTCGGCGGGTGGAAAGGCCACTTTTCATAACATCGGGGCTTCCCTTTTTCCACGCTCATCGTTACACGAGGCCCTGGGGAACGCCGGTGGGAAAGAAAAAAAACAAAATGTGTACCCCAGACAGTAACGGTCTACCCGTCTAGAGAGGTATTAACTCGTTGAGTACGGTGAGTTACGGAGGGGGACGTTTTTCGCCGGGTTTTTGAGGGCATAAAGCAACCTTAAAAACCGTTGACAACTCTCTCTGAGTGTGATGAACGGTCGCGATTTTTTGGTTGAAAAAAATTCACTATCTACCTTGAATTTCTTATACTTAAGGGATGGATATGAGACCCGGATACGAACGTATTGCAACACTGGCGGGAAGGACAAAAGTTGCCGGGATTCTGGCAGCGGTGGTCGTCCTGTCGGGCTTTGCGACGGACACGGCTACTCCGGCCTCCGCGCAGGGGAGTGACTCGACGATGGTGACGAACGTTGTACCTTCGTCCGAGATCGTGACGACCGTGCAGCCACCCAAGACCACGGTCTTAACCCGAATCAAGAGCGGTATGGCGAGCTGGTATGGCTCGGTACTGCAGGGCCACCGGACCGCCAGTGGTAAACGATTCAATATGTATGAGTTAACGGCGGCACACCGTACCCTTCCGTTTGGCAGCAAGGTGAAGGTGACCGACCTCAGGAACCACCGCTCTGTGGTGGTAACGATTACTGATCGGGGTGTTTTGTTGCCGGACCGGGTGATCGACCTGTCCTGGGGTGCTGCGAGTGAGCTGCAGATGGTGAAGATGGGTGTCGACCCGGTGCGCTTGGAGTTGATTACCGAGCGGAGTTTTAGCGTCGAAGGAATCGAGGGGCTTTGGCGACGGGGGAAGATGCCCGGAGCTGAGGCTCCTTTTTTCTGTTTAAGCCTGTCGTATTTCTGAATTTTTTTGTTTGTGGTGAGAGTGGCGTTTTTATTGGGGGTTTGGCGATTTCCACAGGGGAAAACCGTGGTCTTTAGCGTGGTGATAAGTGCATTTTCGTGGTCGTTACGTGGTGGGTAAGTGCATGTTTTGGGGTGCTGAAAATTTTCCTCTTCTTTGAAGTTTATTTTTTGGGGAGAGGAGTACGGAGATTCCGAGCTTCGCTCAGAATGACGACTGCCTAACTTCATGACCTCTTCTTAGCTTCCAAGATGGCATCGACTTCCTGGCGGTGGGGCATCGAGGGGGCGGTGCCGGGGCGGGTGACGGAGATTCCGGCTACGGCGCAGGCGAAGGTGGTGGCTTCGATGAGGTCGCAGCCTTCCGCGAGGGCGGTGGCGAGGCCTCCGTTGAAGGCGTCGCCTGCTCCGGTGGTCTCGACGACTGGGCCTGCGTCGATGGCTGGCACGTGTCGGGTGACGGAGTGGGTTTTGATGAGTGCGCCTTGGGCGCCGAGGGTGAGGATGACGTTGCGGACTCCGCTGATTGAGGAGCGCGATGGCGGCTTGCTCGGCGGAGGCGAGATCGGTGACCGGGATTCCGGTGAGGGTGGCGGCTTCGGACTCGTTGGGGGTGAGGTAGTCGCAGAGAGGGTAGATGGTTTCGGGGAGTGGAGTGGCGGGGGCTGGGTTGAGGATGGTCGGGACTCCTTGAGAGTGGGCGAGGCGGAGGCCGTGTTCGACGGTGGCGAGTGGGAGTTCGAGCTGGGCGACGAAGACGGCGGAGGTGGCGATGAGTTCGGCGGCCTGGTCGACTTCGGCGGGGGTGAGTTCGAAGCAGGCTCCAGGAACGACGACGATGGCGTTCTCGCCTTTGGCGGCGTCGATGAGGATGGCTGCCGCTCCGGTGGAGTTGGGGGTGGAGAAGATGAATTGGGTGTCGATGCCTTCGTTGCGGTAGAGGGTGCGGGCGATCTCGCCGAAGGCGTCGGGGCCGAGTTTGCTGATGAAAGCTACTGTGGCTCCCGCGCGCGCCGCGGCTACGGCCTGGTTGGAGCCTTTGCCGCCGGGGCCTAACTGGAAGGAGCGGCCCATGATGGTTTCTCCCCAGGCGGGAAGACGGTCGATGCGGAAGGCGAGGTCGGCGACATAGCTGCCCATGACGGTGACGCGGCGGGTGGTCATCTTGTAAACCGATTATTGATCAGCGAACGGAGTTGAATGGAAGAAGTGCGAGATAGAGTGCAAAAAAAAGTTACAGCGACCAGCAAACCGCAGGTCCTTCGACTATGCCTCTCGCGTGAAACTGCGAGAGGCTCCGTTCAGGATGACACCTCTTCTATAAGCCAATCATCTTCATGAATAAACCCAATTCCTCCATGAGCAATCATGACTACTTCCGCGCCTGAACCAACGGTTCTCATGCAACCTATATCTGAAACACCTTAGTATGGGTTTATGCCAGTGGATGCCAAGTTACAGGCGATTCTGAATGCGGGCAAGGCCCTTGGGAACTCCGCTTGAGGAGATGACAGTCGAAGAGGCGCGGGCCGAGAGAGCGGAGATGATGCGGCGGTTTGTGCCTATGCCGGAATACGCCGCAGTGCAGGTGGAGGAACGGACGATCGGTGTTAAGCAGCGCAGCTGGTGGGCGCGAGATTGCCGTGCGGGTTTATCGACCTGCGGGCGCGAAGGGGACGCTGCCGGTGGTTGTGTATTTTCATGGTGGCGGGTTTGTGATGGGCACGCTGGACACGCACGATCCTTACTGCAGGGGACTGGCGATCGAGGCTGGAGTGATGGTGGTGTCGGTGGATTACCGGCTGGCTCCGGAGCATAAGTTTCCGGCGGGGGTGGAGGATAGCCTTGCTGCGACGGAGTGGGTGCTTGCGCATGCCGGCGGAGTTGGGTGGCGATATGGCTCGCGTGTTTGTTGCGGGGGATAGTGCTGGAGCTACGCTGGCTACGGTGGTGGCTTTGATGCTTCGGGATCGCGGGGAGGCTGGGAGGCTGGCGGGACAGATTCTGCTGTATCCAGTAGCGGGATATTGTGATTCGGCAACGGCGTCGTACGTGGAGATGTCGGCGGGGTATGGGCTAACGCGGAAAGGGATGGAGTGGTTGTGGGGGCACTATTTGAATGACAAGCGCGAGGCTGGGGATTTTCGAGCTGCTCCGCTGATGGCTTCGTCTCTTGCGGGTTTGCCTCGGGCGTTTTTGGTGACGGCGGAGTATGACGTGTTGCGAGATGAAGGACAGGCTTATGCTCGGCGGCTGGAAGAAGCTGGAGTGGATGTGACCCATGTGTTTGCGGAAGGGATGAACCATGGGTTTGCGGCTTCGCCGAATGAGTTTCCGTTTTTGCCTCAGGCTAAGGAGCTGTTGCGGAGGGTGGCGGGATGGATTGCGGAGTAGGATCGCGAACTTGCCGATAATGCGGGTGGTCTCAATGGGTCGACGCAACACTCAGCTCAGACCACATTCAATGAAAACAAAAGCTAAAAGCGCTGGCTAGGATTAGATCAGCCGGAACCTTACCCTGGCTAGGTTTTTGCCACATCAGCCAAACAGATCGATCCTTCAGGGAAAGCATTTGTGGATCAGGTCATTAGATAGTGTTGCATCGACCGGTTGAGTTGGCACGACTTTGCAGGAATCTCGCCTGACGGCTCTGCCTTCGCCGATGGGTGACTCGGCGATTTATCACTCATCGAGACTGATACGCAGCACTAACTTGCGAATGGCCGCAGTGTACAGTTCTACTATCGTCCTCCCTTTGGGAGGGATGGGTTTAGAATGACAAATCTCCCACGATGACTGATAAAGATGGAATGAAAGAGCGATGTAGGAATAAGGCCATCGGTATCTACATCCGCGCGGCGGGAGAGCGCAACTACCGTCAGGTTCGAAACCGAGTTATCTCCCAGGCGGAGGTCGCGAACCTTGCGGGTCTCGGCTGACAACGAAATCCATTTGTTGAAGCTTCCGGCATTCACGGGCGCCCCCTGACTTGCGCCCGGCCCCAGGGCGTCCTGAAATATGGTGAGTTTATTGGCGCCCGAGTCCAGCAGCAGCGCCATCGGTTTATCTCCTAGTTCTTGGATGTGGCCGGATACGACCAGCCGGTTGTGACTTGGCTGTCCGTGGTAGGTCCCGTTCAGTTCAAGCGCCAGATGTTCGCCGATCGCTGTCTCCGCCATCGAACCACCGGGGGACTCCAACCGGATGACCTCGTGACGATAGTCGATAAGCACGTCGAAATTCTTGAGGAAGTCCTCGCCCAGCACGCCGCGCACCTTGCCGGTGACAGTTGCCGGGTGATCGAAGCTGAACGTATCAAGTCCATCGACCGCGGCTCCGGCAACGGAGACTGAGTTCGCGTGGACGACCGACATCCTGGCCGAAGCCAGAACCCCCGTTATTGTCTTCTCGCCCGCTCTCGAAAGATGAAGTTCTTCCGCCAGCTTCTGGTCGACCATTGTTCTGCCGCAACCCGTGTCCAGCATGAAGTCATACGGCCCCGAGCCATTTATGCTGACAGGTACGATAATCATGGAGAGATCGTCCAGTTTAATCCTGGCCGTGGCGATCCTGGCAGTTGGTTCGGTCTGGTCTGAAACCATGGCCAATGCCGGGAGACAGATTCCGAAGGCGAGAAGGATGAAAAGTCGGTTGAGTCGGCGGATTAGCGACATGGTGTTCACCTTGATGGGGCGAACTATGTCGTTCCGGCCTGCTGATGATCTTGAGGAATGCCGGATGTTCTCGTGATAAAAATGATGTCTTGGTGATGCTGGCTACGGCAGAGAAAACAAATGATTTATCGGTTCGAGCAATTCGAGGTCGATGATCGTGAGTTTCGCTTCAGCGAGGCCGGAGAACCCATTCTGGTCGAGCCGAAGGCCCTCCGCCTGCTCCTCTGCCTCATCGAGAACAGGAGCCGGCTTGTCCGCAAGCAGGAACTACTCGACAAGGTGTGGCCGGACGCCATAGTGACCGAGAACGCGCTCACCCGCGCCATCGCCCTGCTCCGCAAGGCACTCAACGAAGACAGCCGAGTGCCGCGATTCATCGAGACGGTGCCTACCGCGGGTTACCGCTTTATTGCCACAGTGGCCGTTCTGGACGAGAACCCGGCGACCCAGCCGATGGCTCCCACTGTAACGATCTCCCCAGCGGCCGAACAAGCTATAGACGCCACGAAGAAGGGACCCTCGACAAAGAGGTGGATCTTAGCTTTCGCGATCCTCCTGCTTGCCGCGATCGGCGTAGCGGCCTACTTTCTCGTCGGCCATCGGAAGGGGGTCCTCACCGAAAAAGACACTGTCGTCCTTGCGGACTTCGACAATTCCACCGGCGACCCGGTGTTTGACGGCACGCTGCGGCAGGGGATGGCAGTGCAGCTTGAGCAGTCACCCTTCCTGAGCCTCGTCTCGGATGAGCGCATCCAGCAGGTATTGAAGTTGATGGGTCAGCCAGCCGATGTGCGGCTTACTCACGCGATTGCCCGGGAGATATGCGAGCGAAACGGGAGCACGGCTGTTCTGGATGGCTCGATTGCGAGGCTTGGGAGTCAGTACGTACTGGGGTTGCGTGCAACGGATTGCCACGGCGGAAAGGTGCTCGCCGAGGAGCAGGTGCAGGCGGCGAGAAAAGAAGATGTGTTGGGTGCTCTGAGTCAGATTGCCAGTAAATTCAGAACGCGGTTAGGCGAATCGCTGGCCACTGTCGAAAAGTACGATACCCCGCTGGCAGAGGCGACGACGTCGTCACTCGAAGCCTTGAAAGCCTATAGCCTGGGAACGAGGAAGTTGTTCGAAGGACAGGCGAGCGCGGCTCTGCCCTTCTTCAAGCGTGCAGTGGAACTCGATCCGAATTTCGCAGCTGCCTATCATTTCATGTCGGTCGTGTACGACGGACACCGCGAGCCGGCGCAGGCTGCGGAAAATATCCGCAGGGCATACGAACTGCGGGAGAAGGTGAGCGATCTTGAACGCCTCTCCATAGAGACGGGCTACTACCAGAACGGGACCGGAGAGTTGGACAAGGCAGTGTCGGTATACGAGCTGTGGCACCAGACCTATCCGAGGGACGCCGTGCCTTTCCTCGCTCTGGACACTCTTTACAGAAGAACCGGGAACCTCGAAAAAGCATTAGAGGAGGGTCGCGAGGCGCTGCGCCGGGCGCCGGACGGAATGATCATCTACCAGAACCTCGGCGCCGATTATGTGAACCTTAATCGGCTGGATGAGGCGGAGGCCATGTACAAGGAGGCCGAGAGGCGCAAGTTGGCCGCTGAGGGGTGGGCCAAGTCTCGTTACCTGTTGGCATTTCTGAAAGGCGATGAGGCACAGATGGCGCAGTTGGCCTCATCCGCCACGGGAAAACGAGGCGACGAAGACGTTATGCTGGGCGCGCAGGCGGACACCGAGGCCTGGTACGGGAGGTTGAAGAACTCACGTGAACTGACTCGGCGGGCGATGGATTCAGCCGAGCGGAATGACGGGAGAGAGACCGCCGCAGGTTATCAGGTTGCGATAGCACTTTTCGAGGTGGACTTGGGTGACCGTGAGCAGGGCCTCGCCGATGTCCGTGCCGCGATGAAACTGGCGCCAGACCGCGAGGTGCAGGAGATGGGTGCGGTGGCATTGGCTCGCTCAGGCGACACAGCATCAGCGGAGAAGCTCGCGGACGAACTCGACAAGAGCTATCCGCTGAGTACCATGGTCCAGAGGTATTGGCTGCCTGTGATCCGGGCGAGTGTCGCGATGCAGCGCAAGGACCCGAACCGGGCGATCGAACTCCTGCAGGTGGTCGGCGATTTGGAACTGACGAACAGCTTGCTGCCGGCTTATTTGCGTGGAGAAGCGTATCTCATGCTTCATGATGGCAACAGGGCAGCAGCTGAGTTTCAGAAGTTCATCGACCATCGCGGACTGGTGAGGAACAAGCCCCGGGGTCCACTAGCCCGCCTGGGCCTGGCGCGGGCTTACACCATACAGGGCGATACCACCAAAGCCCGCGCCGCATATCAGGATTTCCTGACGATCTGGAAGGACGCAGACTCCGACCTCCCTATCCTGATACAAGCGAAAGCAGAGTACGCGAAGCTGCAGTAACTCCGAACCTGGGATTTGAAGTTGGCATTTGGGTAACTTCGATTCTCATCTAGCGATAACGGGCCGAGTCACTCATTGACGGCTCTCGAATCGACTGAGGAACGAAGTTCCTTGGAAACGGGGTGGTCTCAATGGGTCGACGCAACACTCAGCTCAGACCACATTCAATGAAAACAAAAGCTAAAAGCGCAGGCTAGGGATAGGTCGGCCGGAACCTTACCCTGGCTAGGTTTTTGCCACATCAGCCAAACAGATCGATCCTTCAGGGTAAGCATTTGTGGATCAGGTGATTAGATAGTGTTGCATCGACCGGTTGAGCCGGCAGGGGTTTTCGGCAACTACGGTCGGGGTCGACGTTGGAAGGTGGGGAAGGTGAGTCAGGGGTTCACGGATTCTCCGAATGAGTTTTTCGTTTTGCCGCAGGTGAATGAGCTGTTGCGTAGGGTGGCGGGGTGGATTGTGGAGCAGGTGCGGACCGGAGTTCGGCGTTGAGTCGGACCATCACGGAATCAGTTCATTCTTTAACACTTAAGTAGGGACTTGACAATTCTTCGGTCGTCGGGAAATAGTTAAGTTGCAACTTAAGTTAATCAGGAGATCGAAATGGACAATCTGCAAATCACACGCGGCACATTCACCATCGAGAAGCGGTACCCCCATGCACCGGAGAAGGTGTTCGACGCTTTTCGAGATCCAGCTAAGAAACGTCGTTGGATGGGAGGTGAGGATGACCCATACTCAGTTGCCCGCAAACATCACGGAGACGGCTTTGAAATCATCAGCTTTGAGATGAATTTCAAAGTTGACGAGTTCGAACGCTGGACCTTCCGTGTTCCCGGCGGCGAGTTGATGCGCAACGACACCTGCTACCACAGAATCGTTCCGAACCATAGCATCGTTTTCGTGTACACGATGGACTGTGGCGACCGCCGCATGTCTTCTTCTCAGAACACCATCGAATTCATTCGGGACGGACAGGGTACGAAACTCGTGTTTACCGAGCACGGCGTTTATTTCGATGGTCCCGAGGCCGCCTGCGGCCGTGAGCTAGGTACAACGGACGTTCTCGGCAAACTCGGAGAAGAACTGGATCGGAACGGTTGATGAGAACAGCACACGACATCGCCCGCGTCTTCCATGCGCTTGGCGATCCGACGCGCCGGGCAATCGTCGAACGCGTGAGCAAAGGGCCCGTCTCGGTTTCCGATCTTGCAAAGCCGCTGAAGATGACCCTGGCGGCGGTCGTTCAGCACATACAGGTGTTGGAGGCTGGCGGGCTTGTCCACACGAAAAAGGCCGGCCGTGTACGAACCTGCTCCCTGCAAGCGAAGGGCTTTGATCTGGCCAGCGGGTGGATTAGTGATCGTAAGTCACTTTGGGAGAAGAGGCTGGATAGACTGGGCGCAATCCTTGATGAGGAGAGTTGATGGATAAGGCGCGTGACCGCCACCTCCAAAACTCCTGGAGGTGGCGTGATGCAAGCCGTACTCCGATGGCGGGGTGGATTTGCGGAGCAGGGCTTTCGGCGGATGCTTCGGTCCAAAAAAATGGGTCTCCCCATCGTGGGTAGCATTCGGGGATTCGCGAGTGGGCTAGTGGTGAATGTAGGGCTTGAAGGGGATACGATAGACGACTCCGAAGCTGACGGCGCGGGGGTTGAAGGTGTCGCCAGGCGCAACGGTCCAATGTTCAAACTGACAGTCGGCGCGTACGGCCCACTGGGGAGTGAGGTAATAGTCAAGGCCGATGCCGGGCGAGCTTACATAGGCGTCGTCTCTCGTGTACTTGGGATCGGGTGGGTGGGTGAATGTGATGATGCCGTAGCTCACTATGTAGTCGAGGTAGGGGATGAGGCGTTTAATTCGGTATTCCAAGCGGAGGCCTCCGCCAAAGGTTCTTTCGCCGACGGTGTTGCCGGGAGCGAATGCGATGCGGGGCTCGACGGAAAGGGCAATGTTGCCAAACATGCGGGTGTAGTCGGCACCCAGGGTGACGCCGCTGTTCAGTTCGGCGTTGCGGTTGTCGGGGGAGACCAGAGAGAATGCGCCGAAGGCGGAGTACTCAGTGTTCTTTGTGGCGGTGGGGATGGCCTGCGAGTGTAGTCTGCCTGTGCAGAAGGGCAGAAGGGAGAGTAAGAGGAGCGAAATCCGGTAGCGGGTAGGAAGACTCTGCATCTGCATCCCTATAGAAAATCGGGGTGGCTCCTGAGGGAGGAGGAGCTTCGCCGGGGTTTTACCGGCGATAAATTGGATGCGAGATTCTCGTAACCGGCTGTCTATAAGTACTTACATCCGCAAGTATTTACATTTACATAAGTATCTAAATCTACAAGAATTTGCAGGTTTGCACGTGTAAGCATTTAAGGGCGAAGGCGAGTTGGACGGGTGGATAGTGGAGTAGGTTCGGGTTCTATGTTCGCGCGGAGCTTCGCCGAATGAGTTTCCGTTTTTGCCGTAGGCGGAGGAGTTGTTGTGGAGGGTGGCGGGAGGTTCATCCCCTGCACGAACCCATGCGTCGCATCCATCCCACCAGCCGGCAGGTGTTTTCGGCAATTACGTTCGGAGTCCACGTCTGAAGGTGGGGAAGGGAGAATCATAGGTGGGGCTTTCGCGCTCCTGCGGACAAGAACGTACCTCAGCGGCTGAAGCCGCTTTCAACGAGCGACTCTTGTGGCATGGCTGAAGCCGTGCCCTTAAGCAAGACGTTTTGGACTTGAGGTTAGTCTGGCTTTTTGGGTTGCCACTTTTTTCGAGTGGGGGCTTGGGGTTCGGATGGTGAGGCGGCTTCGGATGAGGATGCTGGTGCTTGTTCGGAAGCGGCCGTGGTGGTTCCGGGTTGCATTGGCTGAGTTGTGGCGGTGGTTTTGGGTTGCCACTTTTTTCGTTCAGGAGTCGCGGCGGGTGGGGGCTGCGTTTCTGCGGGTTTTGGTGCTTCGGGTTGCGTGACCTCCTGAGCTGAGGATTGGGTGGGATTTTTTCCGGTGACGGGAGTGGCGGGCTTAGGCTGCCATTTTTTGCGCTCCGGAGCGGGAGGCGGAGGGTTGGTGGTTGTGGCTGAGAGGTTCTGAGCGATTGGGGCTGGGATGGCGCTGTCGGGGTCCTTCTGCGCCCCTTTCGACTCGCCTGCGGCTCGCTCAGGGCCTTCGCTCAGGATGACGGGGTTTTGGGTCGTGGATGGCGCAACGGATGCTGTGACTGTGGTTTTTGTTTCGGCTGGTGCGGTTGGTTTGGTGTCGATGGTTGGGGTGGTGAGGCCTTTGGCGCGGCGAACGCCTTCTAGGAGGAGCTCGGCTACGTCTTTGATGGCGATGTCTTCGGAATCACGAGCGGCTTTGCTGGGTGTGCTGCCCAGCATGCTCTTGCAGAAGGGGCAGCCTACGGCGAGGACTTTTTCTGTTGCTTGTCGTCCTGCTTTTCCTCCTGCTGCCTTCGTGAGGGTTTGCTGGGCTTCGCGGAAGCGATTGTCGGAGATTCTCTCGTCGCCGGGCTCTTCTTCTTTCCAGAATTGTGCGCCGCCGGCTCCGCAGCAGAAGGAGTTTTCGCGGTTGCGAGGGAGCTCGGGGGTGTTGTTCGAGAGGACGTAAAGGAGGTTGCGCGGGGCGTCGTAGACTCCGTTGTGGCGGCCGAGGTAGCAGGGGTCGTGGTAGGTGATGGTCGCTTCGCTTGGCGCGGGTGTGAGTTTTTTGTTGGCGACGAGCGTTTCGAGATACTCGGTGTGGTGGAGGACCTGGTAGTCCCCGCCGATCTGTTTGTATTCGTGGCCGAGGGAGTTCATGCAGTGTGGGCAGCTGGCTACGATGAGTTTGGGGCGGACGGTGTTTAGGGTCTCGACATTTTTGTCGGCGAGCTGGCGGTAGAGGTATTCGTTGCCGGCGCGGCGGGCGGAGTCTCCGGTGCAGCATTCGCGCTTGCCGAGGACAGCGAAGTTGACTTCGGCGTGGTTGAGGAGCTCGACGAAGGCGCGGGCGGTTTTTTGCGCGACTGGGTCGTAGCTGGCGGC
Source organism: uncultured Acidobacteriaceae bacterium (assembly GCA_963815485.1). Taxonomy (GTDB): domain Bacteria; phylum Acidobacteriota; class Terriglobia; order Terriglobales; family Acidobacteriaceae; genus Edaphobacter. Next base: position 941,926 of record CAWFGQ010000002.1, read on the forward strand.
GCAGCCTACCCAGTAGAGGACGTCGGGTGTGGGGTTTTCGTCGGTGGTTTTGACGGCGAGGCCTTCGGCCCAGGCGAGACGCTGCTCGTGGTTGATACCCCAGGGGTTCTGGGCGCGCTCCATGCCTCGGAAGGCGGATTGGAGCTGGCTGGGGAACTCGCCTTCGATCATGACCTGGTTGCGGCGGATGTCGATGATGTCGAGCATCTGCTCGTTCTGGGTGGGGCAGACTTCGATGCAGGCTCCGCAGGTGGTGCAGGCCCAGGCGGCCTCGGGAGGGAGAGCGAATTTCAGGAGTGGGTTGGGGCTTGGGGTTCCTTTTTCGAATGGTGCTGGGGTGAAGGCGAATGGGTTTTGTTGCGCGGCGAGGTCGTTGAGCTCCATGCGCTTGTTGATTTCGAGCGCGGCTGGTGAGAGGGATTTGCCGGTGGCAGTGGCGGGGCAGACGTCCTGGCAGCGGTTGCACTGGATACATGCGTAGGCGTCGAGGAGACGCGGCCAGGAGAGGTCTTCTAGTTTGTGTGCGCCGATTTTTGGTTCGGATTCTGTTTCGGTTTCGAAGTTGAGGGTGACGGGCGGGAGAGTGCCGGAGTTGGGCTCGCGGGCTGCGAAGTACTTTGCAGGAGCCATGAAGATGTGAATGTGTTTGGTGTAGGGGAAGTAGGCGAGGAAGGCGAGGACGGAGGCGAGCGCTCCCCAGTAGCCGAAGATGCGGAAGGCTTCGGCGTTAGTGGGAGTGAAGAGATGCGAGAGTGTGGTTGCGAAGGGTTGGAGTGGGTCGGGACCTTCTGCTGCGAGGCGGGCTCCGGCTCCGATGGCTCGGCTGCCTACGTGGAAGAGGATGAAGGCGGAGACTATGAGCGAGTCGCGGGTGATTTTAGCGTGCTGGACGTCTGGGTGAAGGAGCGTGCGGGGGTTGAAGCGGAAGTCCCGGCGGCTGGGGAGGGCGAAGCGGCGGATGATGAGCGCGATGACTCCGAGGAGGACGAGGAAGCTGAAGATGTCGGCGAGTAGGTTGTAGGTCGCACCGATGGAGCCGGTGGAGGAGATGGCGAAGGGGACGTAGCCTTCGATGGCGTCGATCAGGTTGACGATGCCGTAGAAGAGGAAGCCGTAGAAGATGAAGGAGTGGAAGATGCCGATGGTAGGGCGTTTTTTTAAGGTGCGGGTTTGCAGGAGAGTGGTGGTGAGGGCGTAGATGAGGCGGCGAGGGAGATGGTTGAAGCGGGGTTCGGGGTCGGAGTTGCCGCGACGGATGCGGAGATAGAGGCGGTAGAAGCCTTCGAAGGCGAGCGCGAGGGTGAGGAGCGCGAAGAGGAGGAAGGCGATCTTTTGGGGAAGTGGAAGCATGATAAGGGTTCGTGGGAAGCATACTCCCAAGCTAAAGAGCTACTGAACGAGGCGGTTGCGACACTGAAAGTTCCCTCGGCGACTAAAGTCGCAATTCTAGTATGACGCTGGCGGCGTGGCTGAAGCCGCGCCGTTTCAAAACAACCTTTGTTTCGATTATTTTTTTAGTTCGGCGAGGATGGCTGGGAGGAGTTGAGGGACGTCGCCTACGATGCCGTAGTCGGCGATTTTGAAGATGGGGGCTTCGGCGTCGCGGTTGATGGCGACGATGGTTTTGCTTTTGTTCATGCCGGAGAGATGCTGGACTGCTCCGGAGATGCCGATGGCTATGTAGAGTTTCGGTTGCACGGTTTTTCCGGTCTGGCCTACCTGTTCGGAGTAGGGGCGCCAGCCGGCGTCGACGATGGCGCGAGTGGCTCCGACGGCTGCTCCGAGTTGGTCGGCGAGGGCTTCGACATATTCGGTGAAACCTTCGGCGCTGCCTACGCCGCGGCCTCCGCTGACGACGATGTCGGCTTCGGTGAGCGAGACGCGGGAGCTGCGCTCGGCGGTTTTGCCGGTGACTTTGAGGCGTGGCGTGGGGAGATTGAGGTCAACGTCGAATTGTTCGGCGGATTCGGGGCGTGGTGTTGCGGGATTGAAGATGCCGGGTTTGATGGTGACGACGGCGACGGGGCCGGTGGCTTCGATGGTTTCGGTTACTCGGGCGAGGAAGGTGTAGTGCTGGGCGGTGAGTGTTTCGCCGGTAGCTTGGAGACTGATGACGTCTTCGAGGAGTGGGGCGTCGAGCTTGATGGCGACGCGTGGGCTGTATTCGCGGCCGCTACGGCTGCCGCCGATGAGGACGGCAGAGGCTTCGCCTTCGCGGGCGATCTGGGTTACGGCGGTGGACCAGAGTTCTGGGTCGTACTGGGCTAGTGCGGGGAGATCGGCTACGAGGACCTGGTCGGCTGCGCGGGCGATCTCTGTGGCTATGGCGGCGACGTTTGAGCCGAGGACTAGAGCAGCGACGGGAGTGTCGCTTGCCTTTTGCTGGGCTAGCTCGCGGGCGGCGGTGACCATCTCCCAGGTGCTCTTGCTGACTTTTCCGTTGGCGTGCTCGACGACGATGAGAATCATGCGATCACCTTGGCTTCGTTGCGCAGGAGATTGACGAGCTCTGCTGCGGCGGCGGGAGCGTCTTTGCCGTCGAGGATTTTGTTGAGGCGGGCTTTGACCTGGATCTCTGCGTTGGTAAATTTGATTTTGGGTGTGATGCTGAATTGGTCGAGCGATTCTTTGCGCAGCTCTTTTTTCTTCGACTTCATGATGTTGGGAAGGGTTGGGTAGCGGGGCTCGTTGAGGCCTTGTTGTGTGGTGATGACGGCGGGAAGTTCGACGGTGAAGGTTTCGCTGCCTTCGTCGACGTCGTGTTTGCCGGTGAGGGTGGTGCCTTTGAGTTCGAGGGCGCTGGTCCAGGTGGCTTGCGGCCAGTTGAGCCGTTCGGCTGTGGCGGCACCGAGCGCGTGGCTGTCCCAGTCGGCTTGCTGGCCGCCGGAGAGGATCAGGGTGGCTTCTTCTTTTTTTGCGATCTCTGCGAGGATTTTGCTGAGAGCGATGGCGTCGAGGCGCGTGTCGGTTTCGACGTGGATGGCACGGTCGGCTCCCATGGCGAGTGCGGTGCGCAGGGCTTCCTGCATTCGCGCAGGGCCTACGGCTACGGCGACGATCTCGGTTTCGACTCCGCTCTCGCGAAGGCGAAGGGCTTCTTCGACTCCGTACTCATCCATGGTGTCCATGACGAGCTTACTGTTTTCGAGTGCGACGGTATTGTTGGCGACGCGCACGCTCTCTTCGGCATCGAGAACCTGGCGAATGTAGGTGAGTATGCGCATGAGTTTGGTCTTCGTTCCGTGGTTGATCTTTCGTGCGGGACGGTTGAGAAAAGTGTCTCATCAAGCGTACCTCAGGGGCTAAAGCCCCGTTGCGAATTAGCAAATTTGCGGCACGGCTGAAGCCGTGCCCTTAAGCAAGACTGACTTTCCGCAGCCGTGAAGCCGTACCTAATAAATTGAACTTACGAGCCGGCTAAGTCGCGATTTTCAAGAGCAGCTACTTTTGGCTAACTTGCAGAATACTGAACGCCGGGTAAGAAAGTCAACGCGGCTTCTTTGTAGCTTTCGATGGGGTGGCGGTACGTTTTTGTGAGGTGACGGGGCGGGTGCGGAGGCCTTCGGTGAGGAGTTGGGTGAAGTGACTGGCGATCTCCTGACCGCTGAGTGGACCTGCGGGTTTGTACCAGGTGCCGATCCAGTTGATTGCTCCGGACATGGCGAAGGAGGCGAGCATCGGGTTGCAGGGCGCGATGGATTTGTCGGCTATTCCCTCTTCGATGTATGCGCGGATGGAGGCATCGATGCGGCGCTTGAGGGCGCGGACCTGTTTGCGCGTCTCGGAGGATAGCTCGCTTTCGTCGAGCATGGAGACGCAGCGGCCGAACTCGTGGAGGACAACGGATTTTGCGTAGGCCTCGATGTAGGCGCTGACTTTTTCGAGGCCGGTGCCGCGGCTGACGAGGGCTTTGTCGAGGAGCTCTTCGATGAGAGAGATGCCGGCGTGATAGCACTCGACGAGGATCTCTTCCTTGTTGTGGAAGTAGTAGTAGAGGGCGGGCTTGGTGATTTGAAGGCGCTTGGCGAGATCGCTCATGGAGGTGCGGCGATAGCCTTCTTCGAGAAACATGTGGGCGGCGGTCTGGAGAACGGCGTCGCGCTTGACGTCCTGATTGCGCTGCCGGGCCTGAAAGGCCTTCCATGGTTCGGGATTGCGCCGTGCTGCGTCTTTCATGTCACCGATTGTCTCAGATGTTGCGGATGGGGCAAGCGGTTTTCGTCGTTAGACCTTGAGCCCGATGAGGCGCATGAGTTCGATGCCGTTGCTTTTGGTGACGACACCTTCCTGTAGTTTGTAGTCGAACGTCATTTTTCCGTCTTCGATATGGTCCTGAAAGTGGGCGTTGCGGGAGTTGTTTTGATCGCCGATGTTGGTGAGGGCCAGGTCGTGGGTGGTAATGATGCCGATGGATCCGGATGCGAGGAGAGCGCGGACGACACCTTCGGCGCCGGTGAGGCGGTCTTTGGAGTTGGTGCCCTGGAGGAGTTCGTCGAGGAGGAAGAGGACGGGAGGATTTTTTTCGGCGAGTTCGCAGATGTGCTGGAGGCGGGTGATTTCTGCGTAGAAACGGGAGCTGCCTTCCTGGAGCGAGTCGTTGATGAGGATGCTTGCGCCCATTTGTAACGGTGTTAGTTGCATTTTCTGGGCGCGAACGGGTGCGCCTGCCATCGCGAGAACCGCGTTGACGCCTACGGCGCGGAGGAGCGTGCTTTTGCCGGACATGTTGGAGCCGCTGATGAGGAGGAGGCGGGTTTCGCCGGAGATGTCGACGTTGTTGCGAATGCATTTTGTCGCGGGGATGAGCGGATGGCCGAGTTGCTGCGCGATGAAGCAGGGCGCGCCTGCAATGAATTCGGGGAATGGATCGGCTGGGTGCTCGTAGCTGTAGGCGGAGAGGGAGAGGAGGGCTTCGGCGTCGCCGATGGCGTTGAGCCAGGAGCGGACGGCGGCTCCGTGGGCGGTGCGCCATGCCTCGGCTGCGCAGGTGACCTGGACGGAGTAGAGCAGAGGGATGTCGAGGAGGCGCATGAAGACGTTGTCGCGTGAGCGGATGTATTCGACGATGCTGCGCAGGCGGGCGATGGCCTGAGAGCCGGGAATATGGTGCGAGGTGAGTTGGGCTTTGAGGGTCTGGAGACGCGGGGATGCGAAAGGCTCGCGCTCGAGGCGGGCGAGGAGCGAGGAGAGGAGCTGCAGGTCTTCGAGAGCGCGGTCGGTGTCGTTGAAGACAGCGGCGATTTGTTTGCGGAGCGATGCGGTGATGATGGTTTCGATAAGGACGATGGCAAAGAATGGAGTCTTTGTGCCGAGTTGCGCCCAGATGACGGCTCCGGCGATGGCTGCAATGGCGAGAAGAAGCGAGAGCCAGCGAAGCCATGGGCGTGTGAGTTGATTGGGGGCCTCGGCCCATTGGGTGAGGGCTTTGGGGTGGATGCCTACCTTCAAGTCTTCACCGAGAATGGCTATGTCTTCGCGGAGATCGAGGCGCGGGCGAAGCTCGGTGATGGCTGCGTGGCGTTGGGTGATTTCATCGATGAGTGCGGGTGCGAGTAGCCAGGCGGCCAGGGTTTCTTCGCCCATGCGGGTGCGGGCGAGGGAGAGAAGCTGGAAGAGGCTGGCTTCGCCGAAGAGATCGAGGTCGCTGGAGTAGAGGCTGGTGTGAGTGTCGATTGGTGCGGTGGTGGGGCCGGTGCCGTGCCAGCGGTCTTCGATACGGGCAAGGCCTTTGCGATAGAAGTCGTCGGCGCGCTCGGCGCAGGCACGGTCGCGGAGGGCTTTTGCGTGGAGGACGGCGATGGCGATGAAGGTTGCCGGGCCAAGGAGAAGCCACCATGGCGAGAACGCTTCGCTATGCAGAGAGAACCAGGCTGCGATCAGTGTCGCGAGGACTATGAGCAGGCGGAGATTGCCGAAGCGGATGTGCAGCTTTTCGAAGTAGGCAACACGCTTCTCGCGGGCTTGCCGGCGGCTGTTGTATTCCTCGGACGGGGAGAGGTTCGACGGTTGCACAGGGGTTATTATCGCCTACTTGTCTTGACGCTTTCGCAGACGATGGTTCGCTCGAAAAAGACAAAGGAGCGGTGCGGGGCGCGCGGTGTTTTATTTTTTCGAAGTCAGTTCGGTGCGTTGAAGGAGGCGAGGAGCCGGTCGCGGACGAAGACGATGTGGTCGCGCATGGCCTCGCGGGCTTCGCGTTTTGTTTCTTTTTTGAGGGCCTGATAGATGCGGGTGTGGGCGACGGGGGCGGTGGTTGCGGAGAGTTCGTAGGATCGTGAGCGGCAGAGCAAGGTCTTTTGCTGAATGTTTTCGACGACACGGCAGAGCTCTTCGTTGCCTGTTGCGGCGGTGATCATGGCGTGAAAACGCATGTCTTCTTCAATGTGCTCTAGCTTGTTGCCTTCCTTGAGGAACTTCTTGGTGCGGTTGATGCTGGCTGAGAGATCGCTGAGAAGTTTCGGTGTGACGATGGCGGCGTCGATGGAATGGACTTCGAGGATTTCGCGGAGTTCGTAGAGATCGCGAATCTCTTTCTGCGAAAACTGGCGGACGTAGGCTCCGCGGCGTGGCTCGATACAGACGAGGCCTTCGGCTTCGAGGCGGTTCAGGGCTTCGCGTACGGGTGATTTGCTGATACCAAGTTGAGTCGCTAGTGATTCCTCGGTAAGGCGAGACAGTTCACCAAGAGTTCCATCGAGCAGGTTCTGTTTAATGCTGCGATAGGTAAGTTCCGTCAGGTTGGGGATTTTCGCTAACTTAATCATAATGAGTGCAGGTTCGTGGATTCTACACGACTTGAAAGTGTGTGCTCACTTTTTCTCGCGACTAAAGAATGGATTTCAATAGAGCTAAATCGTTTCTGCAGAATTGTCCCCTGGGCGTGACATAGGTGTTCGCCCCCCAAGACTGGGGGCAAGCGGCAGGAGCATCCGTTGACAATCGAAGTGCAAAGCTACGCATATAGCAATGGCTTTCTACATCACAATTATTGTTTTATACGAAGGCTTTCCCTGCAAAGACTCAGAGGATATACCGGGCGGCGCAGAAGATGACGAGCAGACGATGGCTTGAGGCTAAAATCGAACAACATGATCAGCCGTCTGCTTGGATGGATGCAGGGCAGGAACGCGGAGATGCGTCTTCCCTGGCGTATGTTCTGGGCGGGCTTTGCCGTTCGGGTTCTGTTTATTACGTTCGGCCATAGTTACCGGTTTAGTGGCATCCAGGGTCATTTTCAGTTTGGGTGGGAGATGGGGCGGATTGCCCAGGCACTTGCGACCGGACGCGGGTATTCAGATCCTTTTGTGGCGAACTCGGGGCCGACGGCCTGGTGCCCTCCACTCTATCCGTTGATGCTGGCGGGTGTGTTCAAGATTTTTGGGGTTTATTCTGCGCTGTCGGCCTGGGTGATGCTGGCTATTAATAGTGTTTTTTCGGCGCTTACTGCAGTTGCTGTTTATGAGATTGGCAAGCGGAGCTTTGGTGGCAGAGTGGCGCTGTGGTCGGGGTGGATCTGGGCGCTTTATCCGGCGGCAATGCAGTATGCGGTGCATTGGATATGGGAGACTGCGATTTCGACGAGTCTTTTGGCGATTGTTATTGTTGTAGCTTTGCGGGTGCGTGGGACTGGTGAGGCTTCGCCGCCTTTGGGTCGAGAGAGAACTTCGCTTTGGGCGGTGTTTGGATTGTTATGGGGATTGATCGGTTTGCTGAATCCGTCACTGCTGGTTTTTCTTCCGGCTTGCGGGCTTTGGATGTTGTGGGGCGAGCGGCGCGATCTCTTGTCGAACGTAGCGCGGGCTGCGTTAGCGGCGGTTCTTTGCGCGGCTTGCCTGGCGCCGTGGATCTGGCGGAACTGGGTCGTGTTTCATGCTTTCATTCCTATGCGGTCGAACTTTGGGGCGGAGTTGTATGCTTCGTCGCTGGAGAGTAATGACGGCTTTCCGTGGGGTGGGACGATTTCTATTTTCGCTGCGACTCCGGATCAACAACGTTACCGCGAACTTGGTGAGGTTGTGTTTTCGAAGGAGCGCGGCGAGATGGCTAAGGCGATCTTTCGGGCGAATCCCGGACGGTTTGAGCGATACGCGTTGAAGCGCGTTTATTTTTTCTGGGTGGGTGTGCCGCATCCGATCGATGGGAAGCTCATGACGGAGGTTTTTCGGGAGCTTAATTATTCGTTTTTGAGTTTGAGTGGGCTGCTGGGGCTGGGGCTGGCGATTCGGCGGCGACGGCCGGGGGCGATGCTTTATGCGAGCGCATTTTTACTGGTGCCGATTGTGTATTACGGCGTGACGGTGTGGGCGCGGATGCGGAGTCCGTTGGAGCCGCTGATCTGCGTGCTGGGTGTTTATCTTTTTCAGTCGGCGGATAGCAGTGGCAGGAGTTCTTCACTGAATGGCGCATAGCATATCCAACGGGGCCACTTTACTTTGCTCTCTGTCGGCTCTCCAGCCACTTCGCGATCGCGTCTGAGAAACCAAGGATGAGGTCAATTACATTCTCCAGACCTGGATCCCCCGGCATAGTAGGCGTGCGCAGCGGTTGGTTCATCGCGGACATCGACGTTTGTTGTAGCAACTTTATCTCGCTCTCGGCAGCTCTCAACGCATTCACGAATTGTTCCGACGCGGTACGTAGTTCGAACTTCCACGCGCCACCAACCGCCCCTGGCTGCCCTGGCAGCGACCGGCTAATGCTAGCGGACTTTGCGTTTGCCACTTTGTACTGATTCACCGTATCGCCTAGTTCGCGAAGCAGTTGGTTCGCTTCTTCCAGCAGATGCCTTTCATCAACACCGTTTTTCCCTCCTGAGAAGCCGCGCAATGTCTTAGCATGCATAGCGAAAGTATTCAGCTTGAGCTTCAATAGCTGCAATCGCTTAACTGTTTGTCTCGCCTGTAGTTCTGCCAGATCTGAACTCAAGTCTTTCTCCTCGTCTAGTCGAAGCTTGATCGCACTCAGAACGCATTATTCCGAAGGGCGATCAGACTAACATGTCCAAGGAGCCGCCTTGGTCTGGCAAGCTTGATCAGCTGCCAGGATGGTATTCGCGCTTGATGTGGCCTTTGAGATCGGATGCGTAGAAGTAGACTTCGCGCAGGTTGCCGGTGCTGTAGCGCTGGGCCTCGTCATTGAAGTTCGGTGAGGAGGGGTGGCCGCTCTCTCCGCCTGCCGTGACTGCCCGGGCATGGACTTTGTCGCCGAATTCGACTACGGCTACGAAGCTGTTGCCGCTGGTGCCGTACCATTTTTTGGTGCCGGGGTAGGGGCGCGCTCCGAAGGATGCGAGAGATCCCCAGAGAGAGGAGGTGAAGCCGACGGGGATGCTGGGTGCGGCGTCGTTGAAGGGCTGGACGATGTCGCCGTTGATGCGCTGGAAGCGGTTGACCTCGCCCCATGGGGTGTTCCAAGTTCCGAAGTCGGCGGTGAGACGGGTGGATGCTGCATCAAGAGACTGAAGGAGTTGTTGTGCCGGGGCTTTTGTGGCGATGTATTCCTCGACAGAGATACCGGCTTTGCGTGCGTCGTCGACGGTGTGGCGGCGGATGTCTTCTCCCCAGAAGACTGCCAGGGATGTTGGGATGGATGTGGTGCCCCAACGGTAGTCCCACTTGCTGAGTTGTGCGATCTGATCGGCTAGCTTGGATTTGAGCGGGTCAGAGTCTGCGGTGCTATCCCAGGCTTTGATGAGAGCCGGAATGGTTTTTTCGAACCAAGGGAGGTAGCTGTCGTAGGCTGCGGTGATTAATGAGTCGAGGGTGAAGTCTTTTTTGTCTTGCAGGACTCGGACGGCGTGGAGGCCGCGTGCGGTTTCTGCGCCGGATTCGACGTAGGCGGGGAAGTCCTGTTTGCGGAGACTGCTAGGGCCAGCGCCGGACCAGGGGGAGTTGTTGCTGTTGTAGAGCCAGCCGCTTTTGGGGTTATGCAGTTGCGGGAGCTCGTCGACGGTGAGGAGGCCCTTCCAGTCGGTTGCGGGATTGCTGCCGTCAACGGGTTTGGTGAAGTCGAAGGTGGTGTCGCGGCGGGGAATGAAGTTGCCGTGGAAGTAGGCGATGTCTCCGTCGGAGTCGGCGAAGATGGTGTTGTTGGAGGAGTTGGCTTTAAGCTCGAGGGTCTGGCGGAAGGATTTGTAGTCTTTGGTCTTGGTGCGGACGTAGGACTGGGTGAGTGCTTCGATGGGTTTCTGCATCAGGGCGATGCTGACCCATTTGCCGTTCTGCTGGCGGATGATGGGGCCGTGATGGGTGAAGTAGACAGTGAACTTCTTCTCGGCCAGGCCGGTTTCGGTTTTGTACGGCACAGTGATTTGTTTTGAGCGGAGAGTGCGTTGTTCGGTTCCGTACTGATAGAGGAAGGTGTCGTCTTTTTGGGAGACGGTTTCGAGGAACTCGTCGACTGCATCGACACCGCTGGAGGTGTGCATCCATCCGGTGTGCTCGTTGAATCCCTGATAGATGAAGAACTGGCCCCAGGTGACGGCTCCGTAGGCGTCGAGGCCTTCGTCGCTGACCATTTGAAGTTCGGAGCGGAAGAAGAAAGAGGTGTGCGGATTGATGAGAAGCAGCGCGTGGTGATTGACGGTATTGGAGGGGGCGATGGCCATGCCGTTCGAACCGGTTGGCTCTTCGGGGTCGGGATTGTAGGTGTAGGCTAGCTGGTTCGTGGGAGCGGCGGTTGAGGCCTGTATGACTGGAGCTTTGCTATAGAAGGCTTCGAGGTCTTTGAGGTTGACGCGCTCGATGTCGCCGCCGATGCTGCCCTCAGTGAAGGAGAGAGCCATCCATGGCTCGAAGTGCTGGATGACTCGCGGTTTTACTTCGGGGTGTTTGTAGAGGTAGTAGTTGATGCCGTCGGCGAAGGAGTCCATCAGGGACTTGAGCCATGCGGGGCTGGCTGCGTATTGCGACTTCAGATCGGCGGGGTCGATGAAGAGCTTCATACGGAGGTCGAGGTAGATGCGGGCTTCGCCTTCGGCTTCGGCGAGGCGGCCCATGGCGTTGATGTAGTTGGTCTCGACGCGGTTGAAGTCGTCTTCGGCCTGTGCGTATTCCATGCCGAAGACGGCGTCGGCGTCGGTTTTTCCATGGATGTGAGCGATACCCCAGTCGTCGCGAGTGATGATCACGTTCGCGGCCTCTTTTTCCCAGCGTGCGAGTTCGGGATTTCCTGCTGCGTGCAGAGAAACGACGGATGAAGACGCAAATACGAGGAGGAAGGCCAGATTCTTCAGGCGACAACGGTTGATCATGTGCTGCTTTTCTCCGTTCAGGTGGCGGCTTTCGCGGGGTTCAAAGGTGCAGTGTACGGTGTGAATCAGTTTACCTTTCCGAGGTATTTCGTGACCGGGAAGATGACTGTCGTGACTGCACATTCCGCGAAGCAGCAGATTAACGGTAACCTCCGAAGATTTTCTGTGGACTGGGCGAGAGATTGCTGCCTATACTGAGTTGCTTTCCGATGAACTGTTTGAGGTGCAATGGCCCTTCGCGTAAACCGGCGATGCAGGTGGTCTTCGGCTTACGTCTGATTTTTTCGGTGACAGATCAGAAAAGGACACGAAAGAGGAGACCGGGATGAAGCGATATTTTGGTGCAGCTTTGGTTTTATTCGCATTGGTGGTGGCTGAAACATTCACGGGCGTTGCGCAGAAGCCGCTCTTTACCGCTGCCGATAGCCAGGAGTTGCTGGCGTTTAAGCTTACTGACCAGGGGGTAGATGGCTACTACAAGGGGACCATGGCGGTTGCCGCGTTTGCGAAGGCGCATCCGGAGATGAAGTTCAACGACCCGGATGAGAACAAGGATGCATCCGATACCACGATCAGCGACATTGTGGCGCACTTCTCGAAGTTTCCGCAGTTCGATTCAATCATGAAGAGTAATGGCATTTCGACGCGCCAGTATGTCGACACGATGATGGTGCTGGTTCCGGGGATGGCGATGGTCGATATGGAGCGGCAGGGGATGAAGTATAAGCCGTCGCCGATTATTTCAGCGGCTAATCTGGACTACATCAAGAAGAATCACGATCACCTGACGAAGATCATGACCGAGATGGGTGGGGCGGGCGGCGAGTAAATAACTGAAACAACCGCGAGCGGAGACGAATGGGAAATTCCTTGCGAAGGGTCTGTGCGTTTGTTTCGGCCGGTTGGGATGAGCGGACTGTCGTCATGATGAAAATTGGGCGGATTTCCGGTAGAAGGTGCTACGCTATCAGCCACCGAGTGACCGGGCCCGCTGCTGCGATGAACTGGAATAGACGGACTGAAATCGGGGAAGAACAGGCAGAGAACTTCATTCTTCCAGAACCAGGTACCGCGACTTTGAGGCTGGATTCGAAGCAGAAGTCGCCACAAATAATTTGCCAAGGAGCGCGTTATGGTTTGTCCAGCCTGTAATGCCGAGACAGGAACTTCCACCTTTTGCCCGCACTGTGGTGCGAACGTAGCGACGGGGGCTCCCGCAGCAGCCGCGGCTCCGGCCGGCGGTTTGTCGGAGACTGCCGCCGGTGCAATTGCCTATATCACAATTATCCCTGCGATTATTTTTCTGGCGATGGAGCCTTATAACCGCAGCTCGTTTGTGCGCTTTCACGCGTGGCAGTCCATTTTCCTGGGGGTTGCGGCCGTTGCACTCAACCTGATTCTGGGTGTGATTCCGATCATCGGATGGCTCCTGATGCTGCCGGTTGGCCTTGGATTTTTAATTCTCTGGGTCATCGTAATCATCAAGGCGAGCAAGGGAGAACGCTTCAAGATTCCGTTTATTGGAAACTATGCGGAGCAGCAGGCGAAGTAAGCCGGCCGTGCAGGCTCATCGTGTCCGGGAATCGCATGGACGAGTGAGCCTGCAGCTTGCGCGAAATGTTCTGCCTGACATTGTCGTTGAGAGGTGCTCACCATGCCCGGCGAACCGGTCGAAACCGTTACTGTTGAATTTTCCCTGAAAGTGGGAGAGGAGCGGCTCAACGCCCGAGTCGATGTCCCGGCTGGCCAGACGAATGTTACCGAGCTGCTCCCGATTATTCAGTCGCTTGAGAATGCGATTGTCAGAGGCGTTGCCGAAAGAACGGCGGGGGCCGGCTATCCTATCTCGTGCAAGGCGGGATGCGGGGCGTGCTGCCGTCAGATGGTTCCAGTGAGCATCTTTGAGGCACAGGGATTGAGCGAGTGGGTCCGGTCTCTGCCGATCGAGGAACGGAAGTCGCTGGAAGAGAAGTTTCATCGAGCGCTGTTGACGTTGAAGGATACGGGGATCATCGACCGGCTGGTGCATGAAGACTGGTTTTTCGATAGCGAGACGGCGGAGCGGATGGCGATCGATTACTTCCGAGTAGGTGTTCCCTGCCCTTTTCTTGTGGATGAGTCGTGCAGCATTCATCCGCGGCGACCGCTGAGCTGCCGGGAGTATCTTGTGACATCTCCGCCGGAGCGCTGTACTGATCCTGCGAAGCACATGGTGGCGGGCGTCGAGCTTCCCTTTAAGTTGTCGCGGGCGTTGTATCGAATGGGCTCCGAGCTGGAGCATGATCGCCGCGGCTGGATTCCGCTGGTGTTTTTATTTGCGTGGATGAAGAGCGGCGCGGAGCCTGGAGCAGCGTTTTCAGGAACCGGACCTGAGGTTCTGCATAAGTTTCTGGAACATCTGGAGACGGCACCTGAACAGAAGTGATAGTTTGGCGCGTTAATTTTCTGGCGCCTTATTTTTCTGGCGTCTTGTTTTCGGGGGTCTTATTTTCTGACCAAACCTCGCCGTTTGGAAAGCTGTAGCGGGCTAGGGATTCGGGATATATTTCGATGCTGTAGCCGGGTTTTTTCGGCAACAAATATCTTCCCTTGCGAATGACTACGGGATCGACGAAGTGCTCGTGGAGATGGTCGACGTACTCGATGACGCGATCTTTCTGAGTCGTGGAGACGCGGAGATAGTCGAACATAGCGAGGTGTTGGACGTACTCGCAGAGGCCGACTCCGCCAGCGTGCGGACAGACCGGAATACCGAATTTTGCGGCGAGAAGGATGATTGCGAGGTTTTCGTTGACTCCGGCGACGCGGCAACTGTCGATCTGACAGACGTCGATGGATCCGGCCTGCATGAGTTGCTTGAACATGACGCGGTTGTGGCAGTGTTCGCCGGTAGCGATGCGGATGGGGGCGACTTCGCGGCGAATGCGGGCGTGGCCGAGGATGTCGTCCGGGTTGGTGGGTTCTTCCATCCACCATGGGTTGAGGGGGCCGAGGGCGCGGGTGCGTTCGATGGCTTCGAGGACGCCCCACTTCTGGTTGGCGTCGACCATGAGGCGATTGTTGGGGCCGATCTCTTCACGGACGATCTGGCCGCGGCGGAGATCGTCCGCGGGGACGCCGCCGACTTTGAGTTTGAAGTGGGTCCAGCCGTCGGCCAGGCCTTCGCGGCAGAGGCGTCGGATCTTTTCGTCGCTGAAGCCGAACCAACCCACCGATGTGGTGTAGGCGGGGTAGCCTTCCTCTTCGAGACGGCGAAGACGGTCGGGCATGGTGGCCTGGCTGGCGCTGAGGATGGCTAAGGCTTCTTCCCTGGTGATGGCGTCGTCAATGTAACGGAAGTCGACCATCGAGACGAGGGTTTCGGCGGGGAGTTCGGCGAGCAGGCGCCAGACGGGTTTGCCTTCTGCCTTGGCGTAGAGATCCCAGACTGCATTGATCAGAGCGGCGCAGGCCAGGTGAATGACACCTTTTTCCGGACCGAGCCAGCGGAACTGGCTCTCGTCGGTGAGTTGGCGGGAGAAGGCGACAAAATCTTCTGTGATGGAGCTGAGAGTGCGGCCTTTGACGAATCGGGCGACGTATTCGAGGGCCATGACGCAGAGCTCGGTGCCGCGACCGAGGGTGAAGGTGAGGCCGTGGCCTTCGAGGCCGGTGTCGGTGGAGAGGATGCAATAGGCGGCAGAGTAGTCGGGGTCCTTGTTGACGGCGTCGGAGCCTATGCTTTCGCGTGAGGTTGGGAAACGAAGGTCAACGACACGGACGGAAAGAATACGCGGATCGGCCAAGCTAAGGTCTCCTTGGGTGGTTGTGCGATGCAGAAGATTCTTTGTCGCGCTTGCTATTCCGTATTGTTACATCTTCGTACGACACGCATGAGTTGAGCGGAGGTGAAGAGAAGAGCGAGGGCAACCGCGAACCACAGCGCGTGCAAGAGATGGACTACCCAGAGCGGAGCTGCGCCGATATGACGCAAGAGCGACGGCAGGAAGTTCCATGCGGTGATGTGCGCGGCATCCCAGGGGTCTTCGAACATGGTGGGGGTGTTCAGGTGCCATTCGTCACGTTTGCCGAGGGCGAAGGCGATGATGTTTTTGAAACGGAGGAGGATGAGCCAGGTAGGGTGGCCGAAGGTGTCGATCTGGTAGATCTCGAGCGGAACCCAGAAGGCCAGTGATGCGAGCTGAATGGTGACGCTGACTGCAGTGATTGCCAGCCCGAGACGGTAGAGGTTTCTGCTTAAAGTTTCCCGGTAACGGAAAAGGAGGGGGATGGCGAGCAGGCTCGCGAGTTGGACGGAGCTGGAGATATAGCGTGCGCCCCAGGCGAAGTCGCCGGGCCACCAGAGGAAGCGGGAGTAGAAGGTTATGTATATGACCAGTAGAGAAAATGAGGTTAGGAGAAAAGCTCGGATGGGTGGTTGCAGGCGCGTCCACAACAGTGCCGTGAGAAGCAAAGTCACTGGAAACAATGGGTCATAGAGGAAGATGGATTTTTCAGGGGAGAAGAGTGGGCCTAGGATTCCGGAGTAAAGGCCGTGGATGATGGAGCCGTTGAAAGGGTAATTGGGGGGGCGGGATGGGTCTAGTCTTCGCCCTTCGATGGCGAAGTAGGTCATATAGGTTGTGGTCCAGGAGTTGAACCGGATGAATTGGTAGACGCGGTCTAGGGCGAAGAAGAAGGCGTAGGTGGGGACGGTGAATTTGAGGTAGGTCTTGTAAATGTCTCGATTGATTGGCTTTTCTTTGCTTGTGAAGCGGGAGATCAAGAGGAGGAAACTGGCTGCTGCGAAGATGTCGAAGACGGTGGTGATGCGGGTGAGGAGGTTAAGGCCCAGGGCGGCTGATCCCCAGAAGAGGGCGCGCTGGTTTCCGGTTGTAAACCATTGATATTGCAGGGTTATTCCTGTGAGAGTGAGCAGGAAGATGTAGTTGTTCTCCTGCATGTTCTGGGCGTAGTGGAGGTGAGTGGTTGCGAGGAGCAGGGCGAGGGTTCCGGCGATCGATTCCTTCGTTGTAAACCCAAACAAAGTAAGGAGTTTGAAGGCGGCCAGCGCGGTAAGGACGTTGAGCAGAATGTTCGTAGTGAAGGTGACTACGATGCTGCGGACAGCGGGGTCTGCGCCGTTGCTAGTGTACTCATTCCAAAGGGGTAAATGGCTGATTGCAGTACCGGCGATGTCGGCGGGGAGTAGGAGGAGGGATTGGCCTACGCCGTACCATGCGTAAAGACGGCCTCCGCGGCCGTGGAGGCCGAACTCAGGGTACTCATTTGGAAAGACTTGCGGCTCGCCGGTCCAGAAGGAGTGGGCTACCTGGAGACGATGAGTGGTGTCGGAGGTGCCTAGTTCGCCGGACTGGATGAGAAAGGTGAAGAGGGCCGTGACGATAAGGAGGAGAGGGAGCGGTTTGGCGAGGCGATGCATCGATTTCAATGGTACTTCGTCGAAGATTGGTTTTTAGCGCTGCCGAGTAACGCTGCCGAGGTCTCCGGATTTTGCGTTGTATTTTTTTTGTGGGCAACACCCTTGTTTTTCAAGGGGGTAAGGAGAAATCCGGCGCGAAAAGCGTGGCCATAACACGGTTCTTATGCGCAAATTGTGGTCTTTTATGCGGTGCTTAGGTGCATGTTTTGCGGGCTCAAACATTTTCCTCGGTTGTTGGATTTATTTTCGTTTTCGATCCGTTTTGGGAGGAGGCTGTGGAAAGCAGAGGACGGAACAAAGAACGGCGAGATTGCGTAGGGATCTAAGCGGTGTTTTTTCTGATGTTTTGCGGGAATGCGGGCACAAAACAGACAGTTCCCGACAACCGTGCATCCCCTAAGTGGGGTACACATCTAAGTAACGGTAGGGGTTGACTTAATTGAGTTCTTGACTGAGTCTAGAAACGGATATAGTCTACGGTGGATTTCAAGTCTTCCCGATCAACACAGGGCCCCTACAACAAGGAGAGATCATGACTGGTGGCGGCACCGACTAACGGACGCTGGATTTGGGTTAATGTCTCATATTCCAGCTGACCTTATATTTTGCTCCTGGTAGTCCATAAAGGAGTTCGATCGTAAGCGACTTCCCGTCGTCGGCAACGCCGCGGGTGGTCTTTCTCTTTAAATCCGCTTCTCGCTGAAGGGCGTTGAACCTTTCAGTTTCCCTGATATTTTCCTTCACCTTGTCGTAATAGTCCTGCAGTACGGCGTACTCGACGTCGCGGAAATATGGGGGCGTTGTGCCAGGCTCCAATTGAAATGTTGTCGTGGCTTTGTAGCACGGTTTGGTGAAGAGTGTTCTTGACCAACTGTCCGGGCCAGTGTGTCCCGGTCCTCTGAAGGACTTAGCGGACATATTCGCGACAATTCTTAGTTTCAGCAAAAAGCCTTCGCCGTCGGCGAGATCATCATCAGGCAGTGCGATCGTAATCATGGCTGCCTTTTGGGTCATCGGATCCTGCCATGTGATGTTCTTATCGATTTTGAAGTCGGGTACCGGCTTATGCAGGTTCTTTCCTTCTTTCCACTCCTCCAGATCGAGATCCATGCGGATGCTCAACTCGGGCACGATATAAGCCTTGCACTCCAATATTTGCGGAGAAGTGGTGAAGGGCTCATCGCAGATAAGGAGCCGGGTATAGGTTCCGGTACCTTCGGCGATGTAGGTCATCTGGGTCTGATCCAGAGCGCATGAGCCACCGTAACCTATCGCAAAGGTCTCGTTGACTTCGCAATCGGCGTATCCATATCGCCTAACGAGCTCTGCGAAAAAACGTGTACCTACAGGCGGCAATGGACGATCTTCTTCCAGGTTGAAGAGACCCCTGAGGAAGCGTGCGGTTATGTCGGATGGTTCGTCGATACGGGAGATGTTTGCCCATCGAACGAGCCTGAGAACAACTCGATGAAACAGATCCGGAACCTTCCACAAGTTAAGAAATCCGACAGGGCTTGTTCTTCCGAGTTCCTTACCGGGAGCTTGCGCGACCCAGATTACCGCTACGGTAGCAAGGATTGCGGTGATGGCGACACGGGGCACCAACCCCTCGAAGGTTCCCAGAAAAGGGACGTGATATTCATCGAATTCGACGAGGACGGTGAGGAAGATAATCAATGCGGCGAGACACCACTCGCGGGCCCGGAGATATCCTTCCATATTCACCTGAAAGGCGCGCAAGATTTCCCGTGTCTGGTGGAGATCCGATCCGTGCAACGATGCGGGCAGCTCCTTGTCAGCTAATTCAAGCAGGGAGAGCCCTAATGCTTCGAGGATCAGGATGAGAGGCACGACGAGGACGGCACCGAAGAGTCGCAGGCCGATGGTGACTGGGGAGCTGCTTTCGCTGAAGACAGTGTAGATCCAGACGAAGGAGACGGTGAGGAACAGGCAGACCCAGGAAGCGAATTTAACATTCCTTCTTTTGACTAAGTCTGCAGAGTCCGTTTTCTTTACGGGCATGGAGCCGAGAAAACGGCTGCTGATCCATAACAAGAAGAACCAGAGGGCAATGACTGTCAGAACGAATAAGAACGGGTAAGGAATCTCCAAGTTCGTCCAGGGAATTTTTGCGAGACGAGGGTCTGGAGAATATTGAACCAGATATTTGTGAATGGTTACCAGGTTGGAATTCGGTACCTGGCTGGGATCAGCAGCCTGGGCTGCATAGCGCACAAAAGTGTAACTCGACATAGGACGCCCTCTATCGGACCAAACTGAAAATTGGACTAGATCGATCAGACCTACGATCGTGTTTCTACAAGAAACAACGATCTGGAAGCTTCGTTCCAAACTTCGCGATCACCGGGAGACCTAACAATTACTACCCGGCGTATTGGTTGTCAATGCCGGACGCAATTTGGGAGGATGCACCGTTTTGACGCGGCGGCGTCGTGCGGATTGCGGCGCGAGCGGCTTCGAGTTTTTTAGAAGTAGGCGGAGGCGAGGGCTGGATCGGCGAAGAGGACTTGCCAGGATGGGTCGAGGTAGAGCCAGCGTTGTGTGCTGAACCAGCTGGTGGGCATCTCGGGGACGTGGAGGAGGCCGTGGCCGCTGACGCAGATGAGTTCGGTTCCGTTCCAGGCGAGGAAGTTTCTTGAGGGCTGACCTACGCGCGCTGGATTCGTGAGTTTGCGGAGGCAGACGGGGCAGCGCTGGCGTTGATCGCGAAGAGTCCAGCGCAGGCCGAAGAGGCAGATGGAGAAGGATGCGATGAGCTGGATGTACTCGGTGGTGTCGCGGTCGATGGATGGGTTGAGGTGTGAGAGATCGAGCGAGATGAGATAGACGAGGGGAAGAAGGAGGGTGAGCTTGGCGGTGAGGAAGCTCCAGCGGCGGAGGCGGGTTCGCCATGAGAGTTTTTGAGAGCCGACGCGGTACTCGCCCAAGGGGAGAGACGTGGTTGCGGGAAGCGCGAGGCAGGCGAGGATGATGGCGAAGAGAAAGATGTTGCCGTGTCCGGGGTCGAGGCTGGCGATGGAGATGCAGAGGAAGTCGTCCGGGGTGTGGTTCTCGTCGGGGAGGGGCGCGGACATGTGCCAGCGATGGCCGAGGGTTTCGCGGTCGAAGGTTGGTGCGAGATGGGCGGCGACGAAGCCGTCTCCGATGGAGGGGAGGGCGTCCTCTGGTTCGAGGAGCCAGGCGTCGACTTTGCCGGGGAGTTTCCAGTAGCCGGAGAGTGCAATGCCTGCGACGACGGCTCGATGATGACCGATCTCTATGATTTTGCCGGTGATGTTCGGATCGCTGCGGAAGGAGCGGCTCCAGAGTGCTTCGCTGAGAATCACGCTCGGAAGCTCGATGGTTGCTTTGATGTTTTGGGTTTGTTGCAGCGGGATGCCGAGAAGCTGGAAGAGATTGGGCGTCGCGTGGGCGATGGCGATTGCAGCATGCGGGTACGATTCGGTGGGGGGTGGCTCCTGCGCGATTTTGTAGAAGGCGAAGCTGTCGAAGACCTGCCGGCGGCGGGCTTTCCAGAGACGAAACTGATCGGCTGAGATGGTAGGGGATGATTCGTTGGGGGCGCGTGCGCTTTGGATGAGGACGAGGTCCGGGCTCAGGTGAAAGCGCGACTCGCGGATTTCGGCGCGGACTCCGGGGAGCACGAGAGCCACGCCGAAGCTGATAACGATGAGCGCTGCGAGCAGGAGGGTGCACTGGGTGGCGGAGCCCATGGTTGTGGCTCGGGGCAGGCGTTTGGGTGCGGCCGGAATACTGAGTGATTGGGCGCGAAGGTAGCGTGCGTCCTGAAAGGCTCCGAGGCAGAATTCTGCGATCTCGCGCTCGGCGGGCCAGGAGATTCCGTGGTGTGGGGTGCGGGCCTGGCGGACGTGCCATAGCTCGGAGCTCCATTCGCGCCACCACTCCGCACGCTGATTTCTGGGGATTAATAACGACGCTGTGCGAAGAACGGCTAGATGGAGTATGTGAAGCGCGGGATGAGTCATACTCGCTCCTCCTCGGGGATAGGAATGAGTTTAGTGAGGAGCGGGTAACGTTTGCGCGAGGATTCGATGGCTAGTTTTCCGGCGCGGGTGAGTTTGTAGTATTTGCGGGGCGGGCGCTGCTCAGCGTCCGCGATGGATTGCTGTTCCCATTGGGAGCGGATGAGTTCGTCGCGTTCGAGGCGGCGCATGGCGGGATAGACGGTTCCGCTGGGAAGGCCGGTCATCTCCATGACACTGAATCCATAGAGGCAGCCAGAGCTGACGGCCTGAAGGATGAGGGCGGCGGTGTGGGAGAGTTTGGCGTCTGGTGCCATGCGTGGGATTTTACCTATGTAGCAATCTACTTGACTAGTCCCTATACTGAATGCTACATAGGGTAGCAGAGGTATTCGCCATGCTTGAAGTTAAGTCGCTTTGCAAAAGCTATCGCAGGATTCCCGCGATCGAAAATGTGAGTTTTCGCGTGGGCGCGGGGGAGATTGTGGGATATGTGGGGCCGAACGGGTCGGGCAAATCGACCACGGTGAAGATTATTACGGGCCTGCTGGAGGCGAATACGGGACAGGTGCTGTTTGAAGGCGAGAGCATTCGGACGAAGATGCTGGGGTATCGGGCTTCGTTTGGTTATGTGCCGGAGGAGGCGCATGTTTATACGCATCTTTCGGGGCTGGAGTATCTGCAGCTTGTGGGGCGGCTGCGGAATATGGCGGAGGGGGTGATTGAGTTCAAGGCGAACCGGCTGCTGGCCCTGCTGGGGCTGGAGTCGTGGAGACACTCGCCGATTTCGCTTTATTCGAAGGGGATGAAGCAGCGGGTGTTGATTGCGGCAGCGCTGCTGCATGATCCGAAGCTGCTGGTGTTCGATGAGCCGTTGTCGGGGCTGGATGTGGCTTCGGCGAGGCTGTTCAAGGATTTGTTGCAGCAGCTGGCGGCGCAGGGGAAGGCGATTTTGTATATCTCGCATGTGCTGGAGGTGGTGGAGGTGGTTTGCGATCGCGTGATCGTGATTGCGAAGGGGAGGATTCTGGCGGATGCTCCGCCTGCGGAGCTGAAGAGCTCGCTGGCGCTGGCGAATCTGGAGAGCGTGTTTGCGCAACTGGTGCAGCAGGAGGATACGCACAGCGTCGCGCAGGAGATGGTGGATGTGATGGGGGTGCACCATGTCTAGCTGGGTGGGTTTGTTTGGAACTCCGAAGAACCCGGTACAGTCGCTGGCGGTGCAGGCAGGCGCGGATGCGAGACCACGACGACGGCAGAACCAGTTTGGGGTACTGGTGGGGCATCTTTTGCATCGGTTTTTTCATAATGAGCTGCTGGCTTCAGATGATGAGACGAAGCGTGTGATGCTGATGGGCTATGCGGTTGCACTGCCGGGGCTGCTTGTTGCGCTGTTTCTTTATCCGTCGTATCACGCGTTTCCGCCGAATCCTTACCCACGGCCTTACTGGCCGCAGGCGTGCGACCACTATTTTTATGTGATGTATTCGTTTGTGATTATGGGGGCGGCTACGGTGTACGAGTGGGATTTGCTGTTTCCGGATCTGCTGGATGTTTTTGTGTTGTCGCCGCTGCCGATTGCGAAGGAGCGTTTGTTTTTTGCGCGGGCACTGGCGCTGGTTATCTTTTTGTCGCTGGTGCTGGTGGGAACAAGCCTTCTGGGAACGATTTTTCTGCCGCTGGTGGCGGAGCAGCACAATTTTTTCCGGCATTTTTTTGGACATGCCATTGCTGTTTTGATGAGTGGAACCTTTGCTGCGGGAACTTTTCTGGCTTTGCAGGGAGTTCTGCTGAATCTGGTTGGGGAGAATGTTTTTCGGCGGATTACTCCGGTGCTGCAGGGCGGGTCGATGATGGTGCTGCTGGCGATCCTGTTGCTGGAGCCTACTTTTACGCAGTCGCTTGCGGCGTTGGTTAATTCGGGGAGTCCTGCGGTGCGGTGGTTTCCGCCTTTCTGGTTTCTCGGAGTTTATGAGCGGATTATGGTGGGGCCTGCGGCGCTGCCGGTGTTTCATTCGCTGGCGCGGATGGGGTGTTTCGCGTTGCTGATTGTGATTGCGTTGACGGTGCTGACTTATCCGTTGGCTTACCGGCGGCGGGTGAAGCAGTTGATTGAAGGGGCCCGGGCGGCCAGGTCGGGCGGCCGGGTTTCGTTGCCGCTCGACGAGGTGCTGCATGCGACGTGGTTGCGACGGCCACAGCAGCGGGCGGTGTTTCACTTTGTGAATCAGACGATTCTTCGGTATCAGCGGCAGCGGGTGATGGTGGCTTTGATCGGCGGGTTGAGTCTTGCCTTGGTGCTGGCGGAGATGGTGGTGCTGCGGGTGACACCGGGAGGGATTCGGCCGGCGCTGCTAGCGGGTGGGGTGCGAGCCGCGATTCCGATTTTGATTTTTTGTACGGTGGCGGGGCTTGGGTCAGTGCTTTCGGCTGCGGTGGACCGGAGAGGGACATGGCTGTTCAGTACGATTCTGGGGCGGCCGCGGGCTGTGCCGCTTTCGGGGGCGCGGTTGTGGATCACGGCGTGGGCGATGACGCTGAGTGTTGTGGCGGTGCTGGTGCTTCACCGGCTATCGCCGGAGAGTTTGCAGAGTGATCGGGTGTTGGTTGGGCAGTTGATTGTTGCGTTCGGGCTTAGTCTGCTGCTTCCGGATATCTTTCTGTTTCAGGTGCGGACGCTTCCGTTTACGCATCTGCATAAGAGCGTGATTACGGATATGCCGCTGGCGATCGTTCGCTATTTTGTTTTGTTTCCGATTATGGTGATGATTGTCGTGGGCAATGAGCCGTGGATTGAGGCGAGTCCGCGGCATATGGTTCAGACTTTGCTGGTGTTTGCGGTGGCGCATCTTCTGCTGCGGGATGCGCAGGTGCAATCTGTGGAGCGATCTGTGATTGATACGGCTCCGGATGAGGCGGATGAGTTTCCGCAGAGTCTGGGTCTGCGGGATGCTTGAGGAATCGGCTTAGGGCGATTCCGACTCGCCCATTGAACTTCTATTAGCCCGATCAATGGCCACCGCATCCGTGGCCGCAACCGTGTCCACCGCAGCCATGCCCTCCATCCCCACCGTGCCCTCCATCGCTACCACGTCCTCCGTCGCCGCCATGTCCATGCCCTCCGTGCGACGAGCCATGTGCGTCCACCGTACCGCACGCGCTGCAGCTGCTTAGGAATGTTGCATCGGCCGCGCTCCCATCGTTCTTCGATCCGAAGGTTCGGGCATAGAGCCTCTGCGTCTTCTCAATCGCGTCCTTCTCGTTCCCAGAACCTCTAACAACATGCGGATTGTAGTGAATCATTCTTCCAAACAGAGCGTTGCAGTCGGCTGCGTACTTCTCCGTGTCAAGGATGTGCTGATGCCAGAACTGATCCAGATCATCCTGGCCTTCCTTGTTGGGCCACGGAATCAGCATGAAGCCGCGCTTTCTCTGCAACAGGGACAGAAAACGAACATATTCTGCCCGGGCAGCTTCGGCCCTTTCAAGAGACCAGCCCCGCTTTTCGATTAAGGCGTTGCGTACGGAATTGAGTTCGAGTTCCTCGGGGATCATTCTTCCGGTCTTCGTGGAGGACGAAGCTTTTACAGTCAAGAGAAATAGGAACCGGATGAACCCTACAAAGAGAAGGACAACGATAAGAATTTGCATTGCTTTTACTGCTTCCTGGCGCCGCCAATTGGGCACCCGCTATTTCCCTTATTTATGCCGCGATTTTAGATCGAACTATCTTGAATGCCAACCCAGCAGTACGCGTCTTCCGCAAATTTTCACGGTAAATTCTCGGAGTATTGGACAAGTCCCCATCCTCGATACGAAGACTCGATGAACGGCCTGTTCCTCGGCTTCAGGTACTGCGATTCCCTTCATCAGGACCTATCTACATCCGCCTTACTTTAGCTATGTACTGAAAATAAACGGGTTGCTTTCGGCAGAAACCATTTTTGAATCTTTTCTCGATGTCGAGATATCCTATATCGTAAGAGTTGGGAGGGCGGTAATGACGACTGAAGCAGAATCCGTTTCGGCAGCCCGGCTCTGGCTGGTTCTGGCACGGGCGCATGGGTCGATTGTGGATTACATCGAGAGTGCGATTACGGCAGAGGGACTTGGTGTCAGCGACTTTATGGTGCTGGAGGTTCTGCTTCATAAAGGGCCGCTGACCATTTCAGCGATTGGAGAGAAGGTGCTGCTGGCGAGCGCTTCAATGACGTCGGCGATTGACCGGCTGGAGAAGCTGGGGCTGGTGAGGCGGACGAACTGCAGCTCGGACCGGCGGATTCGCATTGTTGAACTGACGGACTGCGGCAGGGCTTCGATTGAGGGGATTTATGCGCGGCATGAGGCCGACCTGGAGAAGGTTTCGGTTACGCTGAGCAACGAAGAACGCAAGGTGATGTATGAGGGATTGAAGAAGCTGGGCCGTGCGGCGCAGACGGCGGTTGCGGCTGGTAAGAACGCAAGCAAAGAAGTGAGCAAGGAAAAGACGGAGTTGGAGCAGGACACTCTGGCCTGACCGCTCGGCGGAGTGAAAGGAAAGGAAGCAGTATGTTGACCGTACGCAAGAGTAACGAGAGAGGCCATGCAGACCATGGATGGCTGGATTCTCATCACACGTTTTCGTTTGCCAACTACTACGACCCGAAGCATATGGGCTATCGCTCGCTGCGGGTGATCAATGAGGACCGCGTTGCTGAAGGACGCGGGTTTGGAGCACATCCGCATCGCGATATGGAGATTCTGAGCTATGTGCTGAAGGGCAAGCTGGCGCATAAGGACAGCATGGGACACGTCGAGGTGCTGGGGCCGAATGAGATTCAGAAGATGTCGGCCGGAACGGGCGTGACGCACAGCGAGTTCAACGGGTCGACAGATGAGCCGGTACATTTTCTGCAGATATGGATTGAGCCGAAAACTACGGGGACAAAGCCGAGCTATGAGCAGCTGAAGTTCGATGCTTCGGAGAAGCTGAACCGGTTCAAACTTCTTGCTGCGCAGGAGAAGATTGACGGCGCGGCGACGATCAACCAGGATGTGTCGGTTGCCGTTGCGGAGATGACACCGGGTAAGGCTTTGACCTATCCTCTGGGCAATAAGCGGCATGCCTGGCTGCAGGTGATTGAAGGCGACGTGACCGTCAATGGCAAGACGCTGAAGACGGGCGACGCAGTTGCGGCCGATGAGGAAGAGAAGCTCGACATAGTCGCGCAGGGCTCAGGTAACAGCGAGATTCTGCTGTTCGATCTCGCATAACCAATTTGGATCGATGAAGCGGTGACCGGCATATGTTTGAGGGCCGGTCATTTCAACCATGACCAACCACAACATTTCGCCACGAGAATTTTGCGAAGAGATTTTGAACCGAGTTTTCTACAAGGAGACCACCACCAATGAATCGCCGTATTTTTACAGCCGCTCTCTCTGCTCTGCTCCTCACCGGAGCTAGTGCGTTCGCCCAGAATTCAACCTGGACGATCGATAAGAACCACGCCCAGACCAACTTTCAGATTCGCCACATGGGAGTCAGCACGGTTCGTGGCTCGATCAGCGGGATCACGGGCACGATCGTCTGGGATGATAAGGACCCCAGCAAGTCGAGCGTCGAAGCTACGATCGACACCAACACCGTGAACACGAATAACGCCGGACGCGACAAGGATCTCAAGTCCGATCACTACTTCAATGTGGAGAAGTTCCCGACCATGACCTTTAAGTCCACTTCAGTGAGTCGCGCCAATGGCAAGCTGCAGGTTGTCGGCGACCTTACGCTGGCGGGTGTGACGAAGAGCGTCACGCTGGATGTGGATGGGCCCACCGCTCCGCAGAAGGGGATGGGCGGCAAGCAGGTGATCGGCCTGTCTGCAACGGGAATGGTTAAGCGGAGCGACTTCAACTTCGCGCCTAAGATGCCCACCATGGCACTTGGTGACGAGGTCCAGATCACTATCGACGTCGAAGCTAATCAGTAAGAAGAGATATGCAAAGTCCCACCCTCTGCGAATGATCGCGGAGGGTGGTTTTTTTGCGCTATGGGAATCCGTCTAGTTGCCGTGGGTGCGCTGAATGCGGTCTTTGTTGTCACGAACCAAGCGGAGGAAATCCTGCAAGACCGGGCCTTGATTTTCCGGGTTCCACGCGACCACGAGACCCATGTGGAGAGTTTGCGGAACGAGTGGAGAGAAGACGACTCCGGTGGGCCGCAGATGGCGTACGCCGGAGGGAACCAGGCCGATGCCTTCACCGGATTCGACCAAGGTGAGCACGCTGGACCAGGTTTCGGGTTTGTTGACGATGTTGGGCGAGAAGCCTGCGGCAGAGCAGAGAGCGAGGATTCCGTCGAAGAGCGCCGGGGTTAGGGGGCGATCGCACAGGACGAAGCGCTCGGCGGCGAGAGAGGCGATGGAGACCGGCTTTCCGGCGAGCGGATGGTTTCGCGGCAGTGCGACGACGACGGGATCGCGATAAAGAAGATCGGCGCGGAGGGTGCGATCGAAGGGTGCCTCGAGCGGGCGTGCGAAGGCAACATCGATTTTGCCGGTGGCGAGGGCTTCCATCTGCTCGGGTGTGCGCATCTCGTGGAGCGAGAGCTTGATGCCGGGGTGGAGTTTGCGATAATCGCGAATGATGCGGGCAAAGAAACCTCCGGCACCCCAGAGGAAGAAGCCGATGCTGAGCGAGCCTATCTGACCGCTGAGGGATCGACTGGTGACCTCGACGGCACGATCGGCGGCGAGCAGGGTTTTGCGGGCCTCGGCGAGAAAGAGCTGGCCGTGCGGCGTGAGGCGAGTGCGGCCGGCGATTCGTTTGAGGAGAGCGCCGCCGACCTCGCGCTCGAGATCGGCGATCTGCTCGCTGATGGCGGACTGGGAGACATGGAGCTGGCGGCCGGCTTCGCTGAAGCTGCCGTGATCGGCGACGGCACAGAAATAGCGGAGGTGACGCAACTCCATAACAGGACTCTTGAGGTTAGTTTAACGGTAAAACCGATGGCCAATGCCGGAAATAACTGTGAAACCTACGAGCCTTGAGAAATGTCTTACTCTATATAGAAGAGAACCTTCACGCGGAAGAGGCCTCGCTCCCTTATGTGGATCGTAAAAGTAGCTCTGACTCGGCCTTATACGTTCATCGTGCTGGCGATCCTCATCCTGATCACCGCACCTGTAATGATCGTGCGCACGCCGACGGATATCTTCCCGAATATCGATATTCCTGTCATCTCGATTGCGTGGCAGTATACGGGGCTGAATCCGGAGGAACTTGAAGGCCGCCTGACGACGCCCTATGAGAAGGCGCTGACGACGCTGGTCGACAACATCGAACATACGGAGTCGACGACGATTGCCGGGCAGGTGATCGTGAAGATTTATCTGCAGCCGGGCGCGAGCATCGATACAGCGAATGCGCAGGTGTCTTCGGCTTCGCAGTTTATTTTGCGGCAACTACCGCCGGGGATTCTGCCGCCACAGATTATCAACTTCAGCGCGTCGACTGTTCCGATTATTCAGCTTGGACTTTCGGGACGAGGACTGTCGGAGCAGCAGCTTAACGATCTTGGGTTGAACTTCATTCGGCCGCAACTTGTGACGGTTCAGGGTGCGGTTGTGCCGAATGTGTATGGCGGCAAGCAGCGGTCGATCATGCTGAATCTGGATCCGAAGCTGCTGCAAGCGAAGGGACTTTCGCCGATCGATGTTTTGAATGCGATGTCGTCGCAGAACGTTGTGCTGCCGGGCGGCACTGCCAAGATTGGGCCTGCGGAGTACGACATTCGCATCAACTCTTCGCCGGTGACGCTGGCGGGAATCAGCAACCTTCCGCTACGGCAGGTGAATGGCACGACGATTTATCTGCATGATGTGGCGACTGTCAGTGACGGAAGCATTCCGCAGACGAACATTGTGCGGCAGGATGGGCACCGTGGCGTGCTGCTGGTGGTCCTAAAGTCAGGCAATGCTTCGACGCTTTCGGTCGTCAGCGGCGTCCTCGGCCTGATACCTCGAATCAAGTCGACGGTATACGCCATCGCGCCGAACCTTCAGATCAAGCCGATTGGCGACCAGTCTATTTTTGTGCGGGCATCGATTTCGGGAGTGGTGCGCGAGGCCGTGATTGCCGCGGTGCTGACGGGGTTGATGATACTGCTGTTCCTGGGCAGTTGGCGCAGCACAATTATTATTGCGATCTCGATTCCGTTGTCGATTCTGGCTTCGATTATTGTGCTGGGGCTGATCGGGCAGACGATCAACATCATGACGCTGGGTGGGTTGGCGCTGGCGGTCGGCATTCTGGTCGACGATGCGACGGTAACGATTGAGAATATCGAGCGCTACCTGGAACAGGGGCACGACTTGCATAGCGCGATTCTTGAAGGTGCTGCCCAGATTGCGGTACCGGCGCTGGTTTCGACGCTTTGCATCTGCATCGTGTTTTTGCCGATGTTCTTTTTGAGTGGCGTTTCGCGGTTTCTGTTTGTGCCGCTGGCTGAGGCGGTTGTGTTTGCGATGCTTGCGTCTTATGTTCTTTCGCGAACGCTGGTGCCGACACTGGCGATGTATCTGCTGAAGGCGCACGACCACTTTGCTGTGCCTTCGCGGAATTTGTTTGCACGGTTTCAGCGGGTATTTGAACGCGGGTTCGAGCAGGTGCGGACCAGCTATGAGAGACTGCTGACCCGGCTGGTGGCGGCCAGGATGAGCTTCGTCCCCGCCTTCCTGCTGATCGGTACCTGCGCGTTTCTGCTGGTACCTTTTCTGGGCAGGAACTTCTTTCCGAGCAGCGATACGGGCTCGTTCATTCTGCATCTGCGGGCGAAGAGCGGCACGCGCATTGAGGAGACGGCGAAGCTGTGCGACCTTGTGGAGCAGAATATTCGCAAGACTGTTCCTCCTGATCAGGTTGACAACATTCTGGATAACATCGGACTGCCGTACAGTGTGTTGAATACGCAACATGCAACTTCGGGCCTGATCGGACCGGGGACGCGGACATTCTTGTATCGCTTAAGGAAGATCATCGTCCTACCGCAGAATATGTTGCAGCGCTTCGGCAGAGTTTGCCGCGAGACTTTCCGGGTGTCATCTTTTACTTTCTGCCGTCGGATATTGTGACGCAGATTCTGAACTTCGGACTGCCGGCGCTGATCGATGTGCAGTTTGAGGGATCGGATATTGCGGATACGCGGAAGGTCGCTAATACAGTGATCGATCAGCTTCGGCGTGTGCCGGGGCTGGTGGATCTGCGGGTGCAGCAGCCGGACGATTATCCGGTGCTCTCGGTCGATGTGGATCGAACGAAGGCTGCACAGGGAGGGTATTCGCTGCGGGATGTTGGGGGCAGCCTGCAGAACCTTCTGAGTGGAAGTACGCAGCTTACGCCGATGTTCTTTCTGAACTATAAGAACGGCGTGAACTACAGCATGGTCGCCGAGGCACCGCAGTACGACATTCAGTCGTTGAATGACCTGCAGAATGTGCCGCTGTCGTCGCCGAACGCGAAGCAGCCGGAGATACTGGCGGATGTCGCCAATATCAGCCGGACGACCGAGATGCAGGTGATCAATCACTACAACATCCGGCGCACGCTTGATATTTATGGTGCGGTGCAGGGGCGCGATCTGGGGGCAGTCAGCAAGGAAGTGTCCAGGATCGTGGCGGCGAACGAGAAGTCGCTTCCTACCGGCACCTTTGTGCATGTTCGCGGCCAGGCGGAGACGATGCAGAGCTCCTACCTAGGCTTGCTATTCGGATTGGCTTTCGCGATTGTGCTGGTCTATCTGCTGATTGTGGTGAACTTCCAGTCGTGGCTCGATCCTTTCATCATCATTACGGCACTTCCTGCTGCGCTTGCAGGTATTGTGCTGTTTCTCTTCACCACACGGACTACGCTGAGCGTACCTGCACTGATGGGTGCGATTATGTGTATGGGCGTGGCCACCGCAAACAGTATTCTGGTGGTGTCGTTCGCCAAGGAGCGGCGGCTGCACCATGGGAATGCGGTATTGGCAGCTGTTGAGGCAGGCGCTACGCGTTTCCGGCCAGTGTGCATGACTGCGCTGGCGATGATCATCGGTATGATTCCGATGGCGCTGGGCGCAGGCGAAGGCGGAGAGCAGAATGCACCGCTGGGGCGTGCCGTGATCGGTGGACTTCTGCTTGCGACTGTGGCGACGCTGATCTTTGTTCCGGCGGTCTTTGCTCTTCTGCACGGACGGCGCAGCGAGAAACAGAGCGTGAATGAGCCAGCCGGGAGACATATGACGGCGGGAGCATAGGGATCTTTATGAGTATTCAAGGAGCAGGCATGACGAGCGCGACCGAGACCAAGGCAGCGGAGACTCATCCGTCGGGCGAGTACACTCCCGAGCCGCTGATTCCAGACAAAGAACCAAGGCTGACCGCAGGGTCATGGATTGGCATGGCCGTTGTCGCGACGATTGTTGCTGCAGTTGTCTTCTTCGGTATTTCGGTCCGTCGTGGCAGCGAGCGCGCACTGCAGAAAGAGACACTCGCGTCTGCAATTCCTTCGGTGAATGTGGTGTACCCGACGCCTTCGACGCTTTCTTCGGAGATTGCTCTGCCAGGTAATACGCAGGCGTTTATGGACACGCCGATCTACTCGCGGACGAATGGCTACCTGAAGAGCTGGTACTTCGATATTGGCACGCATGTCCGCAAAGGGCAGCTGATGGCGCAGATTGAGACGCCTGAGGTGGATCAGCAACTGCAGGTTGCGCAGGCGGATTTGAAGAGTGCGCAGGCGAATCTTGATCTGGCGAATACGACTTCGACACGCTATCAGAATTTGTTGAAAACCAACTCCGTTTCTAAGCAGGAGACCGATGTTGCAGTGAGTGATGCTGCCGCGAAGAAGGCTGCGGTGGATGCTTCGATGGCGAATGTGCGACGGCTTGAGCAACTGCAATCGTTCGAGAATGTGTATGCGCCTTTCGATGGCATTGTTACTGCACGCAATACCGATGTGGGCAGGCTGATTCAGGCGGGCCAGAACACTACGACGCAGGAGCTGTTTCATCTGGCGGCAATCGGCCAGCTTCGCGTTTATGTTGCGGTGCCGGAGGCGTACAGCGCCGCAATTAAAGTTGGAGGCAAGGCGACACTGACGCTGGATGAGTATCCCGGGAGAGTTTTTGAGGGCACGATTGCACGCAACTCCAATGCGATCGATCAGGCATCGCGGACGCTGAATGTCGAAGTCGATATTGATAATCCGAAGGGCGAACTTCTGCCTGGCGCTTATGTCTTCGCGCACTTCAAGGTACCGGAGCATGCGGCGAACCTGATGATTCCGTCGAACACGCTGTTGTTCCGCGCAGAGGGCCTGCGGGTTGGCGTGGTTCGCAATGGCCGGGTGCAACTTGTTCCGGTGAAGATCGGACGGGATGCGGGTGCGAGTGTGGAGATCGCTTCAGGCCTGACACCGAATGACGCTGTGATCCTGGACCCGTCGGATTCTCTGGCAAGCGGACAGGAGGTCCAGATCGCGAATCAGACGAATGCGCCCGCTACAAAGAAAGACGGGGCTCAGTGAGGTTAGCGCGTGCAATCGTAGCGAGTGCGGCCGCAGCGACCTTGAGTGGCTGTATGGTGGGGCCGAAGTATGTGAAGCCCTCGGTTCCGATGGCTCCTGCGTTCAAGGAAGCTAATCCCGATGCGTATAAAGAGAGTTCCAACTGGCAGGTGGCCAAGCCTTCCGACGCAGTGCAGCGCGGAGAGTGGTGGAAGGTCTTCGGGGATGAAGGACTGAACGGGCTTGAGCCACAGATTGCGGCGAACAACCAGGACCTGAAGGTTGCGGATGCGCGGTTTCGCGAGGCGCGGGCGCAGATCCGATTCAATCATGCTTCGATGTATCCGACGGTGGGAGTTGCACCGTTTGCGGGAGGCCTTCGCGAGTCGACGAATCGTCCGTACTTCAATGCCTCATCTGCACGAGGAAATGGAGTGGGCGACATTCAAATCCCGGTGGATATGATCTACGAGATCGATACGTGGGGGCGTGTGCGCCGGACCGTGAGTGCTGCGCGGGAAGAGGCGCAGGCCAGTGCGGGCGATCGCCAGACGGTGCTGCTGAGTCTGCAGGCTGAGCTTGCCGTGGATTACTTCGAGGCTCGCACTGCGGATGCCCAGGAAAAGCTTCTGAATGACACGGTGAAGTACTACGAAGAGGCCTACCGGATTACGAATAATCGATTTGAAGGCGGAGTTGCGCCGAAGTCCGACGTGGACCAGGCGCAGACACAGCTTGAAGCGGCTCGCGTGCAGGCCCGCGACATTACGTTGCAGCGTGCGCAGTTCGAGCATGCGATTGCGATTCTGCTGGGTCAGCCGCCGGCGGCGTTCACGCTGCCGAATACGCCGCTGAATGCGCGACCTCCGTTGATTCCGCCGGGATTGCCTTCGGAGCTTCTGGAACGCCGGCCGGATATTGCTGCCGCAGAGCGACGTGTGGCCGAGGCGAACGACCGGATCGGGATTGCGCGTGCTGCTTTTTATCCGACGATCTCGCTGAATGGAACTGTGGGGATTGAGGGTACTTCCTTTGGGAATCTCTTCAATCCTTCGAGCCTGTTGTGGTCGATTGGGCCGACGCTGTCGCAGACGATCTTCGATGCAGGACGGAGAGCTGCGGTCTCGGAACAGGCCAATGCCAGTTACGATGAGACGGTTGCGAACTACCGGCAGACGACACTGACGGCGTTTCAGCAGGTGGAAGATAATCTTGTCGCGCTGCGGGTGCTGCAGCAGGAGGCAGAGAACCAGCATCAGGCTACGCTTGCTGCGCAGTCGGCGGAACAGATCTTCAATAACCGGTATGTCGGCGGGCTGGATACGTATCTTCAGGTTGTGACGGCGCAGACGACCGCGCTGAATAATGAACGGAACGACATCGACATCATGCGGCGGCAGATGGATGCGAGTGTGCTGCTGATCAAGGCGCTTGGCGGCGGCTGGAACGTTACCGACCTGCCGAAGCTCTAGATTTACGATCCTGAGAGCGGCAGCGGGAGATAGAACGAAAAGACTGAGCCCTGCGATGGCTGGCTGGTGACGTCGATGGTGCCGCCGTGCGCCTCGACGATGGCTTTGGCGATGGCGAGTCCCATTCCGGTGCCTTGTACGCGATAGCGCTGGCCCTGGCCGCGGTAGAACTTGTCGAAGATCATCATGCGCTCGAAGTCGTCGACGCCGGCGCCGCGGTCGGCTACGCTGGTGACGAGCTGACCTTTTGAGACTTCGGCGCTGACAAAGATGGGGCTGCCTTCCGCGGAGTACTTTGCCGCGTTTTCGAGCAGGTGCTGGAGTACTTTGGCGATGCGCTCGAGGTCCATCTGCACAAGAGGCAGGGTGGACGGCAGACGGAGTTCGACCGGGTGTGCCTTGAGCTGAGCCTGGACTGCTTCCAGTGCGCTGTCGACGGCCTCGCGCATGGAGTGCATGCGAAGGTCGAGTTTGATGTCGTTCGCGTCGAGCTCGGCCATCTCCATCGCCTGACCTACGAGCCTGTCGAGGCGCGCTGCTTCTTCTTCGATGACTTGCATCATCTCTGTCTTCTGTTCTTTGTCGAGGAGAGGGTCGCTTTGCAGGGTTGTGATGGCGGCGGTGATTGAGGTCAGGGGCGTTCGCAGCTCGTGGGCTACGGAATCGAGGAGCGCGTTGCGGAGACGCTCGCTCTCTCGTGAGGCCTGAACGCGGGCGAGAGTTTCGACCGCGCCGGCGCGCTCGATTGCGATGGCGGCGAGGCCACAGACGGCATCGAGGGCTTCGGGAGACGTTCCCTCGCCGGTGATGCCGACGGCTCCGATGGGGCGGGTGCCGAGGAGAATGGGAACCAGGGTTACGCCTCGCTCTTCGTCACGACGATGATCGCGCGTGTAGGCGGCATCGCGAAGCTCGGAGGCGGTGACATCCATGTAGTTTGGGTTGGAACGGTAGACGCGGTCTTTCTCGCGCAGATAAATTGCGGCTCCGGCGAGGTTGAAGGTGGCGGCGATCATCTGGGGGAGGACGTTGAGCAGGTCGATGACGTTGCCGGTGACCAGCATCTGCTGGCTGAACTCGTAGAGGCGCTCGGCTTCGCGCTGGCGGCGGCGGGAGATTTTGGCTTCGCGACGCGCCCGCTCGGCAAGCTGGCTGGCGACGATGCCGGTGACGAGAAAGGCAAGGAGCGCGATCCAGTTGCGGCTGTCGCCGATGGTGAAGGTCATTACGGGCGGCAGGAAGAAGAAGTTGAATGCCGCCGCGGAGATCACCGAGAGGTAGATGGAGTGGCGGAGGCCCCAGTTTGCCGCTACCAAAAGGATGCCAACCATGAAGGTCATGGCGACAGTGGTCTCGTTAACATGCAGCCAACGGAAGTAGACAGCTACAATGACAGCGGCGGTCGCCGTTGAAATGCTGTAGCGGACAATACTGCGGATGACCTTGCGCTGCACGAGACTATCTTATCCCCATGCCTGTTCGCGACAACTCGAATATTGCTGCCAAGAGCCCGGAAGAGTGGCTGGAGAAGGTTGCGCCACAGAAGACTCAGGGCACTTTCAAACTCTTTCTGGGGTATGCGCCGGGCGTGGGCAAGACATACAACATGCTGAGTGAGGCGATCCGCCGGCATCAGCGCGGCGAAGATATCGTGATTGGAGTGGTCGAGACGCACGGCCGACCGCGTACGGCGGAACTAACGGAACAACTGGAAAAGATTCCGCGCAGGAAGATCGACTATAAGGGCGTTCCCTTCGAAGAGATGGACGTCGATGCGATTCTGACGCGAAAGCCGCAGATCGTTCTGATCGATGAACTTGCCCATACCAACATTGAGGGCAGCAAGCATCGTAAACGCTATGAAGATGTGCTGGACGTGCTGGCGGCGAATATTGACGTGCTGGCGACGATGAATGTGCAGCACATCGAGAGCGTCGCGCCTACCGTGCAGAGCATTACGGGAGTTCCGATTCGTGAGACTGTGCCGGACTGGGTGGTGCAGCGAGCCGATGAGATCGTGATGGCCGATCTGACGCCGGAGGCTCTGCAGACCCGCATGAAACGCGGGGATATCTATGGCGTGGACCGCGCGGAGAAGGCCCTGGCTAATTTTTTTCGACGGGGAAATCTGATCGCGCTGCGTGAGCTTGCGCTGCAGCATGTGACGAAGGCAGTGGATCGTACGTTGACGGCGTACATGGATGCGAAACGGATCGAGGAGCAGTGGGCGGTTCGCGAACGGGTTGCGGTGTGCATCAGCGCCAACAGCGCCTCGCAGATGCTGATTGCGCGCGGGGCACGTGTGGCTGAGGGAGTGGGCGGAGAGCTGTTTGTTCTGCATATCGATACGGGCGAGGATCTTTCGAGTGAAGAGAAAAGTACGCTTGCGGCAAATATGCAGTTCGCGCGGAATCTGAATGCTGAGGTTTCCGTTCTTAAAGGCAAGAGCATTGCCCACACCGCGGCCAGCTTTGTTCGCGAGAAACGCATTACGCATATCGTGTTTGGGCGAAGCGCGATTCATGGATTTCGGAAGTATCTGTACTACTGGGCGATTCAACACTTCCTACGGGAGTCGCCCAATGTGGATGTTCACATTGTTACGCAGCACTCGGAGCGCGAATGAAGCAGCACGATCAACCCGCAAAGATTCTTATTGTCGATGACGAGGCACAGATTACCCGCGTTCTGCGTACGGCGCTTTCGACGCAAGGCTACTCGCTGCAGATTGCCGCCAATGGTGTGGAAGGGATTGAGGCTGTGCACAACTGGAAACCCGATCTGGTGATTACAGATCTTGCGATGCCGGAGATGGGAGGGGTTGAGTTGTGCCGTGAGATTCGGGCGGTCTCGCAGGTTCCGATTATTGTTCTGTCGGTGAGGAATCAGGAGTTGATGAAGGTGGAGGCGCTGGATGCGGGCGCGGATGATTATGTGACGAAGCCGTTCAGCATTCAGGAGTTGCAGGCTCGTGTACGCGCCCAGTTGCGGCGTAATCACACAGCCGGCGGGGAGACGCCGCAGATCATTTCTGCGGGTGATTTCGTTATCGATATTCCTCAGCATCGCGTCGTCGTTCGCGGGCAGGATGTTCATCTGACACCGAAACAGTTCGATCTGCTGGTTGCGATGGCACAGCGTCCGGGGCAGGTCTTTACGCATCGCGCTCTGCTGCATGCAGTGTGGGGTACTAACGCCGATCAGCCAGAGTATCTGCGCGTGACGATTGGACAACTGCGAAAGAAGATTGAGCTCTCGGAGGAGCCTGCTTATATCGTTACCGAGCCGTGGATTGGCTATCGCTTCCGCCCGACTGGAAATGACAACTTCTAAGCCGCTCGGGTGTGCATGTTTCAATATTTGAACCTGTTCCATTGGTAGAACCACTTCTGCTAGCATGACGTGCCTATGGACTCCTTCAATTCCGCGCGTCGTGAACTTCTTCGTTTTGGCGGCATGGGATTTGCCGCTGCCGCTGCCACCGCTATGCCTGCCGCTGCCTACGCCGCAGCAAAGACACCGACCGGCGGGGCGACGCTCGGCTTTTTCGACATTCGTACCTATGGCGCAGTTGGAGACGGCAAGGCTGTCGACTCTCCGGCGATCAACAAGGCAATCGAAGCTGCGGCAGCCGCGGGTGGAGGGACCGTGGTCTTCCCTGCCGGGACATGGCTTTCTTTTTCGATTCGTCTGAAGAGCCACGTCGCGCTGTTTCTTGCACAGGGCGCGACCATTCTTGCCGCGGACTCGCCTCTGCCGGGCCAGACCACCGGGTATAACGGCGGCACCTACGATGCGGCTGAACCTAACGGCGACTGGGAGCCGTATCAGGACTACGGGCACAATCACTGGCACAACTCTCTGATCTGGGGCGAAGGCATTAACGATGTTTCAATCACCGGCCCCGGCCTCATCTTCGGCAAGGGCCTCAGCTACGGAGCCGGCCCGGGGCGCGTCGGGCCTCCACGCGAAGGTTTCGGCAACGCTGAACCTGCACGAAACGCAAACGCAGCTGCTCCCGTTCGCCCGCCGCGCGGCAACTACACCATGTTTCAGGCAGAGCAGCCCGGAGTTGGCAACAAAGCTATCGCGCTCAAGAACTGCCGCAACGTTCTCTTCCGGGATTTCTCAATTCTCAAGGGCGGGCACTTCGGCTTTCTGCTGACCGGCGTCGACAACCTGACGATCGACAACATCACGATCGACACTGATCGTGATGGCATCGACATTGACTGCTGCCGCAATGTGCGCGTCTCCAACTGCTTCGTCAACTCTCCCTGGGATGATGCAATTTGTCCCAAATCCAGCTACGCGCTTGGCTACAATCGCGCGACGGAGAATGTAACCATCACCAACTGTTACGTTGCGGGATCGTACGAGCTTGGCACGATGCTCGACGGCACTTACAAGAAGTTCGCTCCTGATGTTCCCCGTCTTGCGCGCAATGGACGCATCAAGTGCGGCACCGAATCTAACGGCGGGTTTAAGAACATTGCCATCTCGAACTGCGTCTTCGACGGCTGCATGGGGCTTGCGCTTGAGAGCGAGGACGGCGCACTCTGCGAAGACATCGCTATCTCGAACATTACAATGCGCGACGTTGTGAGCGCGCCACTGTTCTGGCGTCTTGGCTCTCGCCTGCGCGGGCCGAAAGAAAGCACGAGGGTCGGCACGTTGCAGCGCGTTGTCGTGGACAATCTCGTGAGCTACAACACTGGCTCGCACATTTCGTCGATCCTCAGCGGCATTCCCGACCACACCATTCAGGATGTGAAGATATCGAATGTCTATATCCAGCACAAAGGCGGGGGCTCGGTCGACGACGCCAGGATCGTTATGCCGGAAAATGTCGACCGGTATCCCGATCCCGGCATGTTCGGCCCGACGACACCTTCGCAAGGCTTTTTCCTTCGCCACATCGATCGAGTGGAGATGAGCCACGTCGAGGTTCAGCCCGCCACGCCAGACCAGCGGCCGAGCTTCTGCCTTGAAGGGATCAACCGCGCCGACTTTATCGCCGTGACTGCACCCACTACGCCGCCAGCTTTTTCGCTGAACAAAGTCACCGACTTGCGAATCCTGCTGAGTCGTGCTGCCAAGGACACGCAACTGGATAACGTCGACAGCAAAGTTCTCTAGCGCACGACAAGAACGTTCGTCTCGTAGGGCTTGAGGGGCAGTTGAACTTTGACTGCTCCTTTTACGTTTGTCGCGGCGATGGGTGTGGCTTCGCCTGTCTGCGGGTCCCATCTCTCGACGCGATGTCCTTCGCTGCGTAGCGTGACGCCTTGTGCGAGGTTGTCTGGGCCTTCGTTGAAGAATAGGTAGACGTCGGCATCTTTCAGCCTGCGCCGCATGATGCGAAGTGCGGTGTTCGGCTCGTCGAGCGTTACATCCGGCGAAGGCATGGCTGATTTGAGGGCCTGCGCGATGGCGTCTGGAACAATCTGCGCGATTGGTGGGGTGGCTGGAGGTTGAGCGGGCGGCGTTGGGGTTGGCGGTAATTCTCCAGCAACCACGGTGGCCCATGAGAAATCCGTCGGCGTGGCGGTGCGTGCATCGAGGATCGTCTTGCCTGCGATCAACGGCGGCGTTCGGCCGAGAAAGAGAACGTGGCCGCCGCCACTGGCGAAGGTGTGCAGACGATCAAGTGCGGTCTGGGAGAGTAGCCCGGTGTTGGGGAGGATCACGGTTGCGTAAAGGTTTCCACTTGCAGTTTCGAACGTTCCGCGGTTGTCGATCAGATCTTTCGCCAGGGCGTCGTCATTGACGATG
The DNA here is from genome assembly GCA_963815485.1 of uncultured Acidobacteriaceae bacterium. Lineage (GTDB taxonomy): Bacteria > Acidobacteriota > Terriglobia > Terriglobales > Acidobacteriaceae > Edaphobacter. The sequence continues at coordinate 981,379 of CAWFGQ010000002.1, forward strand.
TCGAAGTCGATCTGGCGTTCCGACAGCATGCGCTCGGTCGAGACGAAGGCAGCGTCGGCAGCGGCATCGCCCATCCACATCGAGCTCGATGGGAGATAAAGCGCGACGGAGGCTGCCGGACGGCCCATCGACAGGAGATACGACATTCGCTCCACGTAGGTCAGGAGCGCGGGGTATGCGGGATCTTCCATGTAGGACGATTTGTGGGCGTTCGGCGCGCTGGTTGCGGGGAAGTACATTGTCTCGACGAGGTTGACGCCACGGACGAACTGCTCGTTGAGGATGTAGCGCGCCATATCGACGTCGGGTGCGGGCCGATAGGCGGCGAAGCTTTCGGTGAAGGCTCGCGGATGTCCGTAGACGTGGGCGGCCGATGCGGCGAGGCGTGGAAAGTCTGAGATGGTGTCCTTCCATATCTGATGCCAGATGGAATCGATGCCCGGGACCTGTACGTACTGCATGTCGAGGAGGAATTCGCCTTCGGATCGCGTGAGATCCATCTCCATCTCCTCGTGATTGAGGTGGACCTGGTATTCGAGGTGGTTTGCGGCGCACCATTCGCCTTGTGGCTTGAAGAAGCCATCGCGAAACATTTGCGAGAAGACATCGTAGTAGTCGGCTTTGGCGCGTGTTTGCGGGTCTGTCAGCTTTGCGGCTCGCGGCTGCAGGAACGCTGCCAGGTATGGGCGAATGTCATAGCCCTTGAGTTGCTGGAAGCGATCCAAAAATTTAGGAGTCCACGGCAGTCCGCTGATGGAGTAGTCGGGCTCGTCGCCGCGGAACCCCATGATCGTCTTGCCAAATTCGTCGCCTACTGCTTTTTTGTACTGTTCGTGCGTGAAGGTGAGGTATTGGGCAGTGGCTGCGGGATCGAGATAGTCCTCGAGCGATTGCGTGCCGTCCTTAACGCGCTTTGGATTTGTATCGGAACGCGTTGGCGACGTTTTGAACTGGTGCTCGACTACTACGACGGTCCAGTGACCTGCAGGTGCAGTCCAGTTGCTTGTGTTCTCTGAGAATGAAATCGCGATAGTGCTGCCGTCGTCGGAATTAATCGCAGTGACCGCGACTGTCTCCGGACCGAGTGACACTTTGACTGGCTCTCCGGAGTTGGCGGGAATTCTCTGGGACGCGACGAGAGCCTGCATTCGCATCTCTGGCTTGAGTTCAGTAAATTTTCCGCCTGCAAAGCCGCTGGGGTAGCCAGCATCGTCGACGATCCATACGCGCATGTTGCGTTTTTTGACCTCTTCGACGAAGGTTCGGAAGAACTGGAAGTACTCCGGCGAGAGATAGGCGAAGGGCATTCCATAGCCTGCCTGCACGGTGACGGCCTGATAGCCGAGTGACTTCACCGTGTCGAGGTCGCGCCGAATAATCGTTTCGTCTACGGATCCGTTGAGCCCGTAGTAGGGTTCTGGCCCGTACTCCGGTGGCGGCGTCTTCCAGGTCTGCTCCACCTGTGCTGCTGTTGGCATCTGGATTTTTTGCCATGGCTGCTGAGCGATGGAGGTCAAAGGAGATATAGCAACTAATAACGTTACAAATACTTTCATCAAAAACTCCCCACTTTGACTCGCAGTAAGGCACCCTTACCGCCGAAGTTCAAGCCGTAGTCCGTCTCATCTCCGTTCCAGAGACGTGAGGCGATCCACGTCGTTCCCTCGTATCGGCCCTCTTCGACGCGGAGCAGCTGCATCTGCTTGGCGTCTGCGTGTACCGGGAGAGCGAAGTGTACTCTGCAGTCGATTCCCGCCACCAGAAATTCGTTGGCACCCAGAGAAGCGATCACGACGCGCCCTGCCTTCAGGCCGGTTGTGTCGGACGACATTGAGACGGGAGCGGCCGGCGGATCATACGCGGGCGGGAACGAGACGACTGCGCGCCAATCTACGAAGTCCAGTTCTTTCTGTGCGATTCCAGGCTCTTCGACTGCTGTCTTGACTCTGCCTGCAAAGGCCAACGCTGCGAGCTCGCGGTCGAAGGAGCCGAGCAGGCGGAAGCCCTCGACCTGCGAGGTGGTTTCGGTGTTCATAGTTCCGTCGATGTGAATGCGGTCCAGGCCGAAGTTTGCGAAGCCGATCGCGCCTTCGCCCACCGCGTAGTAGAGGTATCGCGCGTAGCCGCTGGCGCCGGGGAACGGCTCGAAGCCGAGGCTTTCGGGGATCAAGAGCGGATTGTCGGGGCGGTGAAACTCCTGCATGACGGCGCGATATCGCTCGCTGCTGGGCACGTAGATGTCAGGCGCCAGAAGGTCGAGCGACGGCGCGGCGATCTTCCAGATGTTCATCATGTTGATCGTCGGACCGCCGCTTGGGTAGTCTTCGCCGGGAATGGTTGAGATGGGATAGGCGCGCGGGCTCTTCAGCCAGTTGTTGGCGTACATCGGCAGCGGTAGCTCTTTTTTTCCGGCGGCCGCGATCTGTCCGATGTAGCGCGCGACCGACCATGCGGCGAAGGTCTCGTCTGCATCGTCGCCGAAGACCTGCGTCCAGTTGCCGGAGCCGGTCTTTTTCAGTCCGCGCATGAGTTCTGCCGGGACCGGGCCTTCGAATTCCTTTTGTGCAGCTGCGCTAAAGTCGCGTACTGCGCCGAGCGAGCCCGATTCGTTTTCGACCTGCATCATGATGACGGTGTGTTGGGAATCCGCCTCGCGCAGGTGACGCATGAGGGCGACGAAGGCATCGCGGTCGGCGGCGAGGTTTGCCGGAGAGTTCGGACTGAGGACGTCGATCATGCGGCCGTCGCGCGTCTTCATCCGCGGATAAGTTGCTGTGTCCGACTTGACCCACTCGGGCACGTAGTGCATCTTGCCGTTCTTCCATGTGCCGAACCACAGCAACGCGAGGCGCACCTTGTGCTGGCGCGCCTGTTCGAGGATCGCGTCGACGACGGTAAAGTCGAATCGTCCGCGCTCCGGTTCCATCTGTTCCCAGTAGACGGGCACTTCGAGTGTGTTCACCCCCATCTTCTCCGCAGCCGGCCAGACGGCCTGCAGACGTTCGGGCCAGCCGCTGGAGTTGTCCACCTGTGCGCCGAGCATCCAGAAGGGCTTGCCCTCCACCATCAGGGTTGCGCGGCCGTTTTCCTGCGCCAGACGCGGCGTCTCTTGCGCCATTGCCGTTGAAAACGCGACGGCGGAGGCCATCAGCGCAATTCTCTTGATCAACCGTCGAAAACCCTGCATCGTGAACCCCTCGATCGCGCCGCGAATGCTACGCAAAGAGCGTTATACAGGGTCATGCAGGCAATTGGAAATAATTTCCTTATGGGAATTTGGCGTGGGCGGAGGGAAGGAGTTTCACGCAACCATGCCGGCCCGCGAATCAAGTCTATTGTGCGGAAGCAGCAGTCCGTGGTCTCATCGGGGCTATACGGAACGAGAAGGCATTGCATTTCGTAACTACCCATCGGAGTCTGGAATGACTTATCAAGTTTCACGCAATGGCCAGTTGTATGGCCCCTATACTTTTGAGGACCTGCAGCGCTACGTTGCTTCGGGCAATGTGCTGCTGACTGATCTCGCCCGCGCTGAAGGTACCTCCGATTGGGTGCCGGTGTCGCAGATTCTCGGCGCCACAGGAGTTCCTCCTGCTGCTCCGACCCATCCGGTACCTGCAGCTTATCCGCAGGCGGCGAATGCTTACCCGGATCCACCGAACCTGAACTGGGGGCTCGAGCTTTTGCTCGGCTTCTGCACCTGCGGGCTGTTTGTGGTCGTGTGGAATCTGGTGATTGCCACGTGGGCGAACCGAGTGCAGCCGTCGAGCAAGGCGCTGATCTTTTACATCGCGGCAACGGTGTTGATCGTGCTTCACTTCGGCGGGTCGTGGGGAATCTATGTCTCGGTGCTTCATCATCATCCCTACACCCCTGCCCACCATAAATCTCTGAAGGATCTCCTTTTTATTGCATCGTGGATCGTTCGGCTGATCGCCCGGTTCACTCTTCGCGACACGCTGGAGCAGCACTTCAACGGGCCTGAGGCACTGGGGCTTCGCCTTAGCCCTTTTCTGACTTTCTTCTTCGGGGGAATTTATTTTCAGTACAAGCTGAATGAGATTAATCAGACCAAACAGGCGATTCGTTACGGAGCCTATCCGCGGTGAGCAGCACACGCGACCGGATCGGATGGATGCTGCGCGTGGCTGCTCCTCCGGCAACCATTGCGTTCGCCGTTTCTATTCTATTGCTCTTTCCAGCGGCGAAGTATGGGTTCTATCCGCAGTGCCCGTTCCATGAGTTGCTTCATCTTCAGTGCCCGGGCTGCGGATCGACTCGGGCACTGGCGTCGCTTCTTCATGGACAGCTTTCGGAGGCGCTTCGCCTTAATGCGCTGACCGTGTTGTTGATGCCGTTTGCGGGGAGCTATGGAGCAGTATGTTATTACCACATGCTCGTGCAACGGCCTTTGCGGTGGACTCAGCCGAGACTTGGCGGAGTTTATGCGGCGCTTGCTGTTGTCACTGTCTTTACAGTGCTTCGCAATCTTCCACTTCATCTCTTCTAACAAGCGCAAAACAGCCCCGGTATCGCTCCGAGGCCATTCTCACTTCGCAACAATCTTCGCGGTTCAGGCTTATGCTTCGACGGCGACTGGTTCGACTGTCGGAGTTGCAGGACCGCCCTTGAGGTCGGTGCCGCCGGGCTTGCGGATGTCGATGCCGCCCTTGAAGAACGCACCGTCTTCGATGGAGATGCGCGCAGCGATGACGTCGCCGGTGAGCGAACCTTCACTGCGAATGTCCACGCGATCGCTGGCCTGGCAGTTGCCGCGCACCTTACCGAGAACGACGATCTCGCGCGCGACGATGTTGGCAGCGACCTGGCCGTTGCGGCCAACGGTGACGCGATTGCCGGGGAGATTGATTGCACCTTCGACCTTGCCGTCGATGTAAAGCGATTCTGAGCCGGTCAACTCTCCCTTGACGATCAGAGATTTGCCGATGGTCGCCTGCTCTCCTGTGGGGACGGCACCTGCTGCTGCGCCGCCGCCTACTGTGGCCGGACGCGTGGGGCTGGCTTCAAAGCTGGTCGCAGGCGTCGCCGGACGCACCGGTTCAGGAGTTGAGGGAGTGTTGCTTCCAGTCTGATTCGGTTTCCACATATCTTGTTCCTATCCTTTCGTACTGCCAAAAATGATCCCGCCGCGGTCCGCGTACAACGCGCCACCACGACGGCAGCACGTATTCTTTCCAAGATACTACTCTGCGCGAGCATTGAAATCGCCTTATATCCACAATCTATTTGCGACTTTTCGTACCTTTCTCAATACCCCGTATAAGTTTCCTTCCTATTCGCAAATTCTTCCACGGATTGCATCTTTTATTCCTCCCTCAAAGGTGTTACGGCCTGATAAGTTCTCTCCTTAAAAAAGCGAATTCTGTCGAGTAACATGGCTGCAACTGATTTTTTTTCAAAAGCGAGCCCTATCTCTTGAGTTTGACTCCGCGCTTGATTCGCCCCATTTCGTCCACTGTCTGCTTCGTCTCCACCTTATTTTTCTTAGCGTTGAGCGTGTTTTTTCCCTCGCGCGCGCTGCTGGCCGCTGCCCCGAAAGTCCACACGGTGACTCTGGGCGCGTACCGGAAGGTCCCCTACACGCAGCCTGACGCGACTCCCGACACGAAGGTGGATGAGACCTCGACCCTGAAGATTCGGGCACTTTTCGTCGACGATCACCAGAAAGAGTGGATCACCGGCGAGATTCACGATGTCACGGACCGGACCTTCACCGTGCGGCGCGCCTTGCGAATCAACGATTCGCTGCCGACGGATCCTGCGCCACGTTGGATCTGGCAGCCGGGGCCATGGCTTTCAGTCGATCGCGTGACGAGACATATTACGGCTTTGCATCTGCCGGACTTCGATGCCGCTGTCTCGGATGTGGTCTGGTTTCGCGACTATGCGGCCTACTGTGGCGTCGCAACGACCGCGAAGGGCGGGCTATTTGCGACGGTCGCTCAACTAGGCGCGCGAAGGCCGGTCGTCCAAAAGCAGATTGGCCCGTGGCCTCAGGTGAATCACTTTATCCCTGTCTGCCAGCCCGCGAAGTGGCAGCGCCTGCCGACACGGGTCACGCTGAAGCCGACGGGAGGCGAAGCGGCGACTTACGACGTTGTGGGTAGCGCCTCGATTCTGGAAGAGGGCGAAGGCCCGGACGACAACTGATTCGCGGTCTCGCATTCTTCAAAAATTCCCGGAATTTTGATTTAGCATCAACCTCGATTCGCATTACGAAAACTGCTGCGCTGCTTTGCGCCCCACGCAGCCGTTTCGCTGTGCAGGAGTTTTGATTTTGCTGAGTCTGTTCCAGGGAATAAAGCCTGTAAAACGAGCCGCAGCCGTCCGGGATGCACTCGCGGGTGTCGTCTTCGCGGCGCAGGACATTCCGCAGGCTCTCGGGTATACGCGGATTGCAGGAATGCCTGTCGTTACCGGGCTTTACTCGCTTCTGCTGCCGCTCCTGGCCTTTGCGACCTTCGGCTCGTCGCGATACCTCGTCGTTGCGGCTGATTCTGCCACTGCGGCGATTCTTCGCAGCGGAATCGGCGGGATGGCTCCCACGGCCAGCGCACGTTATGTTGCTCTTGCGGGCCTGGTCGCTCTGGTGACAGCGGGATTTTTGCTGATGGCGCGGTTGCTGAAGCTTGGGTTCATCGCCGATTTTCTCTCTCAGACTGTTCTCGTTGGATTCCTCACCGGGGTTGGCTTTCAGGTTGGCATTACAGTGCTTGGCCAGATGCTTGGGGTTGAGGCCGATTCGCGCATGACGATCGTTCGGCTGTATCAGGTCTGCCGCAGTCTTCCCGGGGTGCATCTGCCGACGTTGCTGGTCACGGTTGCGGTGCTGGTCTTTGTCTTCGTCCTTCGCCGGTTTGCTCCCACTGTGCCGGGGCCGTTGCTGGCCGTCGTCGGGTCGGTTGCGGCCAGCGCAGCGTTCAACTTTGCCGGGCATGGGATCGCAACGATCGGGCCAGTGGCCGGTGGACTACCTCATTTTGGATTGCCGGATGTTCATTGGAAGGATGTTCCGGCTGTGTTTTCTGTGGCCGCTTCCTGCGCGGTGATGATCCTCGCCCAAAGCGCAGCGACCGCCCGAATCTACGCCGGACGGCATCATCAACATCTTGACGAGGATCGGGACTTCGTTGGCCTGTCGGCAGCCAATGCGGCGGCAGCACTCAGCGGAACTTTCGTCGTCAATGGCAGCCCGACCCAGACCGCAATTATGGAGAACGCGGGGAGCCAAAGTCAGATCGCGCAGGTTGTTACTGCTCTTGTGGCGGCGATCGTGCTGCTATTTCTTACGAAGCCGCTCGAATACCTCCCGCTTTGCGTCCTCGGTGCGCTGGTGTTTCTCGTCGCTCTCCGCATGATGAAGCTGCGGAGTCTGCTGAAGATTCGCGAGGAGAGTCCGCAGGAGTTTCTGCTGGCCGTAGTGACCGCCGTCTTCGTGGTTATTGTCGGGGTCGAGCAGGGGATTTTGCTTGCAATGGCCATGTCTCTGCTGCGCATCGTGCACCACAGCTATCATCCGCGCAGCGGTGTGCTGGAATCTGAGAGCGACGGCACATGGAAGCTCACCAATCCAGTCGCAGGCGCAATGACCGAGCCGGGGCTTGTGATGTATCGCTTCGGGGCTGCTCTCTACTATGCCAACGCGAGCCGATTTGCGGATGAGATCCTGACTATAGTTGGTCCATCGCCTACACCCGTACGATGGCTCATCGTGGATGCCGAAGCCATTACCCAGGTGGACTATAGCGCCGCGCGGGTTATTGAGGAGCTGAAAAAAGATCTCTCAACCGAGGGGGTGTCGTTTGGATTCGCACGCCTGCCCTGGAACACGCGTGCTGATTTTGACCGTCACCACTTAACCGAATGCATCGGGCCTTCGTGGATCTTCAACCGCGTGCACGATGCGCTCGATGCCTTTGTGCCTGCGCGGAGCGAACGGAGATCACCGCCGATGGATACGGAAAGGGACAGGGCACATCATAATCACCTCCGATGAATGGCGGACGTAATCCGGGTTCTAGCTTGTAGCTGCGCCGGAGATGTACGCCTCGAGATGGCGAATCGTCATCTCCTGCTCCGAGATCACACAATTCACCAGATCTCCGATCGAAACTATCCCGAGGACAACCCCGTTTTCGACGACAGGGAGATGGCGGATACGATTGTTCGTGATGATGCGCATGCACTCGCCCACCGAATGCTGCCGGTTTACGGCAATAACCGGACTGCTCATGATCTGGGCGACCTGTGTCTCCTTGGACGACCGGCCCTGTAGGATGACCTTGCGGGCGTAGTCGCGTTCGGAGATGATGCCGAGTAGTACGCCGCTTTCCATAACAAGCAGGGCACCCACTCGCTTTTCGGCCATCAGCTCAATCGCCTGATAAACCGAGGCATCGGGCCTTATGGATGCGATGGTGCCGTTCTTTTGCTTCAAAAGCATACCGACCGTCGTCGCAAAATCAGTCATCGCGCACCTCGAAAGTGGCATAGTACCTCTCCGGCGCAAGGACGCGCAATCGAAACCGGCGCGCCCACCCCCTTTCCCAGCAGTATCATCAATCTATGCAGACCTTCGATACCCTGCTCCGCGAAGCCGAGATTGCCCACGGCCACCTCTGTGCCGGACAGATTCTCGGTGTCCGGCTCGCCATGCTTGGCTGCGAACGCCTCGGAATCAGCGAACCCAAAGGTGCCGACCGGAAGCGCCTGGTCACTTTTATCGAGATCGACCGCTGCGCCACGGACGCGATCGGTGTGGTCACGGGATGCCGGCTGGGCAAGCGCGCCATCAAGTTTCGCGACTGGGGCAAGATGGCGGCGACCTTCGTCGATTTGAGCGCTCCGCTCACTCCGCAAGGCGACACGCCCGTTTACAAAGGGGTGCGGATTGCTGCGCTCGAATCCTCAAAGCAGCGCGCTCGTGAGCTTTACCCCCATATTGAGAATAAGAACCAACAGCAGATGCTCGCCTACCGCGAGATGCCTGACGCGGAGCTCTTCAGCGAAGAGTGGGTTGCTGTGCCGATTCATCCGCGCGAGATGCCGGGCTATAAATCAGGGCGCATTACCTGCGAGGTGTGTGGGGAAGGGATCAATTACGACCGGCAGGTTCTTCGCGAGGGAAAGACGTTTTGCGAAGCCTGCGCCTCACCGGAGACGCGCTACTACCAGTCTCTTTCTGCCGAAGAACTTGCCGCTGCAAACGGCAAGGCCGGCGCGGGATCTTCTCCGCAACCGGCCTGCGAACATTGCTGACGTTCAACTCGTTCGAGCGAGGCGGCTGTTACCAGCCTCTGCGATAGCCATGGTAGAAGCGCTCGTGGGCGCGAACCCATGCTTCGTGACGGCGGGCCTCTTCGATGCGAAGCCGCTCATAGTAGCCAGCGCGGTTGTAATAAGGAGCGCGGGCTCCAATACTTACGACAACCTCTGCGCTTGCTTTTGCCGGGGCAGCCATGGCAACTGCACCTGCGAGAAGACCAACGGTTGCGCCCTTCATCAACACCGACTTTACGTTTGAGAATGTCATAACAACCCTCCTGCTTACACTTCACAAAACACCCATTCCAACTCGCGGTTGCGCGCAACTATTTCCGGGCGCCTGTGTCCTCCGGTGCTTGAGTGACGCAAAATCGGTAGAATGCATGACTTACGGGAAGTACTCGCTTATGCCGCAGCCGGTTACTGTCTTTCTCCGTCAATCGCTCGCGCTCAGAGCCGCTATGGCCAACTGCCTCAAGGACCCTCAAAAAAAACCTGTTCATAAACTTCGTTCCTCAACTCGCCGGCTTGAAGCCACGATGGAACTTCTCGCTCACTCCACGGACCTGGCTGTCCGGCGCAAGTCCGTGCCATTGCGTAAAGCGCTACGGAAAATTCGACGAGCGGCCGGGAACGTCCGCGATCTTGACGTACACCGCCATCTCCTGAAGGCCTTTAAGAAAAGCGCGGACACTGTCCGCCTCGACGACGGTCTTGCCTCCGAGAGAGAGAATGCTGCCGCCAGCCTCCGCGATCAGCTCGAAAAAAATCAGAAGAAGATTCTTCAATTGCTTGATGATCTTGAAACAGAATTGAAACCGGCCCTCGGTCTCAATGTAAGCAGCAAGGATCTTGTTCAGTTCACGCGTAGCTGGTTTGCGAAAAAAGCATGCGACCTTAACCCCCTACAAGATGACGAGCTCCACTCCATCCGGAAGGCCGGGAAGACTGCCCGGTATATCGCCGAGTCCGGCGCTGAGACTTCAAAAGTCACCACGGCCCTAGCATCCCGTTTCGAACTTGCGCAGGAGACTCTTGGCGCCTGGCACGATCATCTTCTGCTGCTTGAGGAGGCCCAGGCCGTTCTGCCAAAACAAAGCCCCACCATCGAGCAGATTCAGCAGAGAGCTACTAAGCTTCGCCATCAGGCCAATTCCACGGCAAAGCATCTTCTCGTCACAATCTGCTCCGTTCCGAACCGATCTGGTGTACACTAATCCCCACATGACGGTCTCCCGCCAATCCGCGTCCCTGCACCTCATGTGTACCCGCTGTTGTTGTTAACCCCTCCTGCGCTGTAGTTCCTCTTTAAAACTCAAAAGCAGACCCGCCCTCACGTTTTTCGCGTGCGCTTCCTGCTCTCTTCTCAAGGAGATTTCTTCAATGTCCACCCCTCAGACCCGTCCCACCTTCCGCCTCTCCACCGATGCCTGGGCCATCCTTCTCGCCACGGCTCTTGGCCTCGTCATCCGCTTCGGCTTGCTCAAATCCATCGCCTGGTAAGCCGCCGGCTTTCCAGCTAGAGATTCGCACGAAGGAGACCTTCCATGGCCGCGTCAGTTGAATCTGCCCGACCTTCGCACTGAGTACCCGCCGCACGCTCCCGGCCATGCCCCGATCGAGCGCGCAACCCTGTTCGGCCTGCTACCGGGAATTGCGCTTCTGGCCGTCGTCGGCCTCGCCGGCAAGTTCGTCGAACGCTTCCTCAATACCTGGACCAAGGCCCATCACATTACCTTTCCCAACATCGAGTACGTTCTCTGGGCGATTCTCTTCGGCATCATTATTGCGAATACCGTTGGCGTGCCGCGCATCTTCCGCGCCGGAGTCGCTACGTATGAGTTCTGGCTCAAGGCAGGAATTATTCTGCTTGGTGCGCGGTTTATTCTCGGCGACATTCTGAAGCTCGGCGGCATCTCGCTTATCCTCGTCTTCATCGCGTTCACGTTTTCGCTGACGTTCATGACGTGGCTGGGCCGGACCTTCAATCTCGGACCGCAACTGACAACGCTGCTTGCGGTTGGTTCCTCTGTCTGCGGAGTCTCCGCCATCATCGCCACGCAGGGAGCGATCGATGCCGACGAAGAGGATTCGTCGACCGCTATCGCTGCTATTCTCGCTCTTGGCGCGCTATCGCTGTTCACGTTCCCGCTGATCGGTCACGCGTTGCATATGAGTGACCGTGCTTATGGTCTTTGGGCTGGACTTGCGGTCGATAACACCGCCGAAGCAACCGCTGCGGGGGCACTCTACTCCGATGCTGCCGGAAAGTTCGCTGTGCTGGCGAAGACCTGCCGCAACGCTCTGATCGGCTTCGTCGTGCTGGGCTATGCGATTCAGTGGGTACGCAAAGGGCTTGCGAGCCGGGCGGCGTCGAAACAAATCGACAACAAAGGCGCGTTTCTTTGGAAGAAATTTCCGAAGTTCGTTCTTGGTTTTCTGGCTGTTTCGCTGCTGGCTACCCTTGGAGCTTCTTCGAATCCAGCGATCGCCACTCTGGGCTTCAGCAAACCGCAGCTTGTAACCTTAGGCAATCTGAGCCGCTGGGCTTTCCTTCTAACGTTTGCGGGTGTCGGTCTTCGGACCAACCTCAAAGACCTCTTCAAGCAAGGAGCTCGCCCGTTCCTCGTCGGGGCGCTTGGTGAAATCGCTATCGCTGCGATCACCCTCGCGCTTGTACTCACTGCAAACCACTTCTACCACTTATAAAATCCCGAACACGTGACCCACCCTTTGCTGTATCAATGCGCGGGTGGGTCTTCTTGTTTAGCGAGACTCTTGTTCTTCTCCGCTGCCAGCCACTCGTGAGTGCGAGCAACCTTTGCTGGCCCACCCCATCTCGCTTATGGCTCGTGCTTCCGAATTTTTTCTGATTTTTTGCGAAACGAAGATATTTCAAACGGCACCAACTTCGCTCTGCAAGAGGCTCTCACAGCGAACTATGGTAGCCTCCAACTAGGGGTTGTAGTCCGCAGTTGCCCGAACCAGATGATGCCTGTGATTCACCCTAAATTGAGCGCATCTTTATGCCTAACCGTTTCGTTCTTGGTATTTGCGACCCGGTTTTGCTCCGCACAAGGCGTCCAGACGCAGCCTGCTGCTCTCGTTGAAACGCAGAGTCCACTGCCTGACGCGCCTGAACCACACACCGACCAGGCTCCAACCGCGGGTCCTCCTGCGCCCGTGACAAAAACTGAACCAATCACCCTGCTCGGCACTCCAAAAAGAATTCTCCTTGACCAGAAGGCCATCTGGACGAGCCCGCTGCATATCAAGCCGATTGATGCTACGTGGCTTCTTCCACTCTCCGCTATCACCGGCACGCTGATTGGCAGCGATCAGCACACGATGAACGCGCTGGTCCACATCAACACTAACGATCAGAACCACTTCAAAACTCTTTCGAATGCCGGCGTCGCCGGACTGGGAGTAATCCCCGCCAGTATGTATCTCTGGAGCCTCCAGCGCGAGGCTCCGCAGGCCCGCGAGACTGGCCTGCTCAGCGGCGAGGCTCTGATCGACAGCCTGGCATTCAGCGAAGCGATCCAGCTCATCACTCTCCGCGACCGTCCCATTGTTAACAACGCCAAGGGGAATTTCTTCAGCTCTGCTCCACTCGATGGCTCCTTCCCCTCGAACCATGCGGCGGCGGCGTGGGCCCTTGCCTCGGTTGTCGGCGATGAGTATCCCGGCTGGTTGACGCGCACCACCGTCTACGGACTCGCCGTCGGTGTGAGCGCCAGCCGCGTCCTGGCCGAACAGCACTTTCCCTCGGATGTTCTGATCGGCAGCGCCGCCGGTTGGCTCATCGGCCATTACGTTTACCGCGCCCACCATAACTTCGCCCTGAATCCCTTTGACACTCGGCCCATGCCGGGCGACCTTGGCATACCTCGCAATCGGCCTACCCAGTCATCGACCCTGCACCTTCCGCCCGATCCTGTCGGGATTCACCCAATCCAATCACGCCCTCTGGGTGATGAAGTAGACCCGGACACAATTGGCTCGACCAACGTCCCTATGGACAGTTGGATCTATCCGGCGCTCGAAAGACTGGCTGTCATGGGCTTCATTCCGGATCAAAACGTCTCGATCCGTCCCTGGACGCGCCAGGAATGCCGGCGGCAGCTGCGTGAAGCGGAAAATCTTGCCGGTCAGAAGGATGGATTCAGTTCCGCGCTGCTCAACGAGGCCAAGCGCCTAACGGCCGATCTTCATGCTGAGCTCGATTCCGAGCCTCTGTATTACGAAACGATCAGCCTGGAATCAGCCTACGGACGATACGGAACCATCGCAGGCCCCGCGCTGCAGGACAGCTTCCACTTTGGCCAGACCTGGTGGAATGACCTGGGGCGCCCACTCGGACGAGGCAGCAGCGCGATTGCCGGATTCTCGTTTCGGGCTCACGATGGACGTCTCTTCTTCTACAACCGCGAGGAGCTCCAGCACAGCCCCGGCAATCCGGCCGAGACTCCCGAGCAGAATCAACTCTTCAATATGCTGGATAGATTTCCCCCTGGAGGAGATGGCGATCCGATGATCCAACCCGTTCCCGGCAGGGCGGCTTACACTCGTGCGGGTGCAATTGAGCTTTACGGCGGCGTAGCCTTCGCCGGAAATGCCCTTTCACTTGGCAAGCAAGAGATCTATTGGGGGCCAACCACCATGGGTCCGCTCGCCTTCTCGAGCAACGCCGAGCCGACCTACAATTTCCGCTTTGTCTCTACCCGTCCACATCCTCTGCCGCTGATTCCATCCTTTGGGACCTATCGCTTTGATATCGTGCTCGGAAAACTGTCCGGGCATAGCTACCCGGCTCGTCCCTGGTATAACGGGCAAAAGTTCTCGTTCAATTTTGGTGACGCTTTTGAGATGAGCTTTACCCGCTGGTCAATCTTCTGGGGCGTCGGCCATCCCATCACCTTCCATAGCTTCAAAGAGAATATTTTCAGCTTCAACTCAACCGGCGATTATATAGGTATCGGCAGCGCTGGCTACGGAGACCGCACCGATCCGGGCGATCGGAAGAGCAATTTCGACTTCAGGTATCGGTTGCCATTCTTGAAGACGATGACTCTTTATGCCGACGCATACTCCGACGACGACCCAAGCCCACTCGCTGCACCACGCCGCGCCGTTTGGAACCCCGGAATCTATTTCGCACGGCTGCCATTCCTGCCGCATATGGATCTACGCGTCGAGGCAGTCAGTTCCCAAGGGCTTTTCAAAGATTTTGGCGGGCAGCATTACTTCATCAATAACCAATACCTCGATGGGAATACGAACAAGGGCTTTCTGATTGGAAATGCGATCGGCCGTGATGGCCGTGCCATTGAAGGTCGCCTGGGTTATTGGTTCTTCGCACGGACACGCATTGAAGCAGGTTATCGTCAGGACAAGATTGGAACGCTCTACCTGCCCGGTGGCGGCACCGTCACGGATGGCTTTGTCAATGCTTCCTACGCCATCAATCGGCACTGGCAGGCACAGCTTTTTAGTCAGTACGAGCGATTCCTCATACCTTCTTACTTGCCCGGTTCGCACCACAATACCAGCGGCTGGCTACAGCTCACCTGGAATCCGGAGTTAGGTCTTCATCGTTGATGGCATCCATATCGGCGAGTTTGAGAATGCGTAAACTTGAAACTGCATACGGCCGTTGAAAAAATGGAATAAGCGCTAAAGACATTACTCTAGAAGAGTCGGCAGTTTGACAGAAACTCTGGTCCACCAACTAAGTACCTTAAATTTGAGGCTGATGTTGTGATCTGCCAGATCATCTTTTGGCTTACGCTTGCCTAAGGGAGCAATTGCTCGACTTCCCCCAATTATTCTCCTACAAAGTTATCTGCGCGATTATTTTTATCCGGAAAGATTCAAGACTTTCACTTTCCGCAAAATAGCCGCCTCGCACATCTTGTTTCTATTTTTGAAAGCAAGAGTTATATCGCTATTTTCAGAGAGGATCGAACTGACTCCCACGTAGCACGTATTCCTTCTTCGATGCCGATCTTATGACGCCACCCTAGACCGTGCAGCCTGGTAACATCTAACAATTTTCTTGGAGTTCCATCCGGCTTAGTAGAATCAAAAGCCAGATCTCCCCTAAAATTTAGAATATTAGCTACTGTTTCCGCCAATTCCCGTATACTCAGGTCTTTTCCGGTTCCGATGTTGACCATCGGCGGTTCATCCTCCGATAAGAGAGCATTGAATTGACTCTCATTTAGATTCATTAAGAAGCAACAAGCGTCAGCAAGATCATCGGAATGGAGAAGTTCGCGGCGCGGAGTCCCGGTTCCCCACACAATTACCTGATCCGATCCCATGGCAATGGCTTCTGCCGTCTTGCGAATTAGTGCAGGCAGAACGTGCGAAGTGTTGAGATCAAAATTGTCTCCGGGTCCATAGAGATTCGTAGGCATTGCCGTCAAATATTTGGTCCCAAATTGACGGTTGTAGCTCCAGCACATTTCGACGCCTGCAATCTTAGCGATTGCATAGGGTCGGTTTGTCGGTTCCAACGGTCCAGTAAGAAGGTATTCTTCCTTAATTGGCTGAGGACAGAGTTTAGGGTATATGCAACTCGAACCCAGAAACAGGGTTCGCTCTACATCGTGGATCCGGCATGCTTCAATAAGATTGCTTTGAAGGATCAGGTTGTCACGGATGAAATCCGCCGGACAGTTGTTATTGGCTAAAATGCCGCCTACTTTTGCTGCTGCGAGAAAAACGAACTCCGGCCTACCACTTGCGAAGAAATCGTTGACAGCCTTCGCATCGAGCAAGTCGAGTTCAGCTCGAGTTCGGAGTAGAAGATTGGTATAGCCATCACGCTGCAGGGAACGAACGATAGCTGAACCGACAAGTCCTCCATGGCCGGCCACATAAATTCGAGAATCGGATTTCATGAAATTCGCCATCTAGTCCTTGAAGGAATCGTTCACGATAGAAACTCATTGCGCCAATGATTTGTGGGCACAATAGCTGCTACTCAGGATTCACTGGCGCTGTAGGCAGTAAACCCGTGGTTAAGAACAAGAGCATCTCGCTGCGCAGCTTTGAGATCGGCTTTAACCATCTCCCGGACCAACTCGTCGAAGGAAGTTCTCGGTGTCCAGCCAAGTTCACGTCTCGCTCTGGTGGGATCCCCCAAAAGAGTTTCTACTTCTGTAGGTCGAAAATACCTAGGGTCGACAGCCACTACAGTATTACCCTCCATATCAGTAGCCTTTTCATCGATTCCACTTCCCTGCCATCTTAGGTCGATGTCCAGTAACGCAGCACATCGTTGCACAAATTCGCGAACGCTATGTTGTTCCCCGGTCGCAATGACATAATCCTGTGGCTTGTCCTGCTGAAGCATCAGCCATTGCATTTCGATGTAGTCACGGGCATGGCCCCAATCTCGCTTGGCGTTGAGGTTGCCTAAGTAAAGTTCCTTTTGAAGACCTACTTTGATACGAGCGAGGCCGCGAGATATCTTGCGCGTGACGAAAGTTTCGCCACGTAAGGGAGATTCATGGTTAAAGAGGATTCCATTACAAGCGTAAATACCGTACGCTTCGCGGTAGTTTACACAAATCCAAAACGCATACATCTTGGCAACAGCATACGGCGACCGCGGATAAAAAGGGGTACTCTCCCTCTGTGGGATTTCCTGCACGAGACCATAAAGTTCAGATGTGCTCGCCTGGTAAAACTTCGTCTTTTTCTCAAGGCCCAGAATGCGGATTGCTTCGAGGAGGCGGAGAGGGCCAAGCGCATCGGTGTCGGCGGTGTACTCGGGTTGTTCGAATGAGACTTGGACATGGGACTGAGCCCCAAGATTATAAATCTCGTCGGGTTGAACTTTAGAGATTACGTGGATCAAAGAAGAAGTGTCGGTCAGGTCTCCGTAATGAAGAAAAAGGTGAGGCGACGGGTTATGCGGATCCTCGTAGAGGTGGTCGATGCGCGCTGTGTTAAAGAGAGAGGATCGACGCTTGATGCCATGGACTTCATAACCTTTGGCAAGCAGGAATTCCGCCAGATAGGCTCCGTCCTGACCTGTAATGCCTGTAATGAGGGCTTTCTTCAAAAAAGAGAATCTCCTTTTTCCGTACATGCCTGACTGGCTTAGGCAATTTTACCTGATGGATAGGAATCGTCTTTAATCCACTAAGTGATCCCATAATGCCTAACAATTCCAGTTGGTTGGCAATCCGGGAAAGCCCCTTCCATGGACGCTTTGTGGTCGAAGAAACGTGGCCTGCGGAGGAAATGTTGGCTCATAAGGACCAAAGACTACTAAGCAGGTCAACGCAACGGTCGCAAAAAAAGTGGATTTCAGAATGGTTCTCTTTCGCGCAACAGCAATGCCGCGACTCCAGTCAGATCGACGCTCGGATTTTCTATCTCGACAACCGAGTCTCCATTCTGCTCCCTTTCAGGAGGTCTAGAGATAGCGGAGGTAGGACACCAACGTTTCTTGAGGCGTTTCCCGTTTTCCTAGAACACTACATTGGCGGCGGCAATTGCAATTCCAAACTGGCCAACGATCTGTGCCAAGTCTACGATAAGCCGCATCGTTTTGCCCTTATTGAAATTCAACGGGATAACCACGGTATCGCCCGGATAAAGCCCAAGTGAATCGAAGCCGTTGCCGCGAAGTGAAGAACTGTATTGCTTACTGATGACGGCGCCGCTCGCACGAATCACATAGGCACGACCCTTATCCGCATCACGATTTGCGCCGCCAGCCAACCGAATATACCCCCCGAGACGCCTGCTCGGATCAAAAACAAAGGAGTTCTGGTTGTACACCGCTCCGTCAACACTCACAGTCGAGGGAATACGCGGCACGATGAACTGATCTCCGTCCTCAAGCGGCAAATCGGGAAGCTGAGAGATGTCACTTGAATCGGGCTGCAACTCCAGAACAATGCGGCCGGTCGCACGGGCCTGGCGAAGGCTGTTGATGACGTTTTGGTTCTGCTGCTGCGCCGCAGCCAGAGCAGCGCTGTCCTGAGCACTGATCGCGCTATTTGCGCTGTTGATGGCAGTCGTGCTCACCTGCAGGGCAATCTGATCGACATATTCGTTCAAGCGCTGCTGTTGCACGCGGCGGGTCGATTCGCGGGTAAACTCTGAACCGAAGAGGTATGCGTCCGGGGTGATGCCGCCGGCGCGTTTCACCAATTGCCGGAGAGTCTCGCCAGGCAGCACGCTGTAGATACCAGAAGAGACAAACTCCCCTTCCAATCTTATGAAGCGCGTCTGTTGCGATTGAGGAACGCGGATGTCCGCTTTGGAGAAGATCGTAATGACATCCCCCGGCAGCAATTCAATATTTTGCGAAGAGTCTCCCTCCAGAACGACCTTACCCAGATTGAAAGGCAACAAGGAGGTCACCAGGTTTTCTTTGCTCTGACGTTCGACAACTGCATAGCTCCAGTCTATATCCGGTTCAATCAGCCTTACATCGTTACGAGGTTTGAACTGGCCAGAGGATGCATTCGGAGCGGTCGATCCCACACTTGCACTAGCCGAACTCATCCCGTTGGAGCCCGCTGAATTATTATTCGATGGCGACGAACTATTCGTTGCGCTTGTTGGGTTTGCCGAGTACGAGGTGTAACGATCATTAACTCCACTCGCCGCCGTAGACGAATATGGAACCTTAGTACAATCCAATCCACCATCAGTTATTGGGGATCCGTCATAGTTGAGGTTAGATTGCGTGTTGGAAATCCCTTCGGATACCCCCCCAAAGGGTAGGCCGATCAGGTTTGGACTACGGGTTGAAGAGTATCTCCAGTTCGGATATTCTCCCTCTTCACCTGCCGGTATGCCGTAGCGTAGATCGGGAATGCCAAAAGACGTCATGGGCAGACAAGTTGGAATGTAGGACAACATCGGCTGGCCTAACTGGCTTCGCTTCAGCCAGTATTCCTTTGTGATGAGACTGTCTTTGTCAGGTATCAGATCACGAACATGCATCCCAGACTTCCACGCATAGCGTCCAGGATTTGCGACGTTGCCACGAAGCGTAATCGCATCCTTATATTGACCAACAACAGCGTTTAACTCCAGCAGGTCGCCGTCCTGCAGCAGTGTCGCCTTCCCTTGAGCGTCAAGAGGCACCTCAATCATGCTGCGGAGATGACGCTCATCGACACGCTCAAGCCTAAGCTTTGCACCCGAGGCGACATTTGTCAGTCCTGCTGCAAGCTCCAATACATCATTTACTGTCGTATCGCGTGCGGTCTTCAGCTCGTAGATTGCAGGCGCCTTGACGCTTCCCGCAACTGCAACCTGCGGACCGACAGGCGGAATGTAAATAACATCTCCCGGCAGCAGCTGCACATCGTTCGTCTTGTCCCCGCGTTCGAGAAGATCATAGAGATCGAAGTCGACGACAACCTTCCCTGACCTTTTCAATTGAATATGCCGCATACTGCCCTGCGGCAACGGCCCACCGGTGGCAAAAAGAGCATTGGTCAAAGTGCTCAACGAGCTGATCGTGTAGTTGCCTGGACGGCGCGCCTGTCCTACCACAAAAACCTGGATGGACCGCAACTGCCCCATGTTCACGTTCAGATCGAAGTTGCGGAAAACTCGCGCCATCTGCGACTTCAGATGCTCCTGCACCTGAGCAAAGGGCAACCCGGCAACCTGTAGAGTGCCGACCTGCGGAATATAGATATTGCCGGTTCGATCGACTGTGTAGCGCCCATTCAACGTCACTTGGCCCCAAACCTGAATGCGTAGTTCGTCTCCCGGTCCAATCACATAATCCGGCGTCACAGGAACCAGATTTAGAGGAGCAAAGGTCGAAGGCGGATTGCGAAATAGCATGGCACCATAGATCGGAAGCATCTTTCCGATCGAATTCGCAACCATCTGCTGAAACTCCGTTGGCGAATCAAGCGGAAGGGTCGACTCCAAATTCTGATTCTGTCGATTTTGCGTACGATTAGTATTCTGGTCCTCAGGCTGTTCGGAAAGTACTATGCCTTGATTTGAAGGAGGAGTCTGCGGATTCGATGGTAACGGGGTACGTGCCTGGGCATTCTGCTCAAGCACGCAATTAGGATCAGTCGGACTGCACGCGGTCACCTGACCGGATAGGCTTCCTAAGGCTTGACCCAGTTGGGCTTGAGCGAACAGCATGCAGGACCCAAAAATAGCAATCGATACAACGAATCCAATCCCGAATAACTTACTGGAGCCTACGAATTGCATCTGCCTTAATCTTCGCAAACCACTTCACCTTTCAATCCAAACCTTATCGGTAATAGAGCGGCACAATCCTACAGACAGACCTTCGGCCAATCTGTAACTAAAGCATACTCGAATGCCTTCGTAAAACGTTAGGCAGTAATGAGGCTTTTGACTCCCCGTGGAATCAATTCGAATTCCCTTAGAATCAAACACCGAAGTTACTTCGGACTTTTCTGCCCTCGTTCTACCGACTCCGCCACCCGCAACATGGTTCCCTCATCAAAGTGCCTCCCCAGCACCTGTACCCCGATCGGTAGTCCGTTCTTCGTCGTCCCGCACGGTACGCTCGCTCCACAGATTCCCGCCAGGCTCGCGGCAACGGAATAGATGTCCTCCAGGTACATCTTGACCGGGTCGTCTGTCTTCTCTCCCAGCCTGAACGCCGGAGTTGGCGTCACTGGGGCTACCAGAACGTCCACATCGGCAAACGCTTCCAGAAAGTCCCGGGCCAGCAGAGTCCTTACCTGCTGGGCCTTGCGGTAGTAGGCGTCATAATATCCCGCGCTCAACGCATAAGTACCCAGCAGGATCCGCCGTTTAACCTCGGCGCCGAACCCCGCATCGCGAGTTTTCCTGTACATCGCCGAAAGCGTCTTCGCGTCTTCAGCCCTGAATCCGAACCTCACTCCATCGAACCTGGATAGATTGGAAGACGCCTCAGCCGTCGCAATTACGTAATAGGTCGGGATCGCGTACTTGGTATGCGGCAAACGAACCGGCTTGATGAGGCACCCTGCCTCCTTCAGACCTGCAAGCACGCTATCAATCGCGCTGCGAATCTCCGGATCCAGGCCTTCCCCGAAGTACTCCTCCGGCACCCCGATCTTCAGCCCCTCAACCGGCTTCGACAATCCGGCAACATAATCTTCGACAGGTCGATCCGAAGAGGTCGCATCCTGAGCATCTTTTCCAGCTATCACCTGTAACACAGCGGCGGCGTCCCTGACGTTTTTCGTCAATGGTCCCACACGATCCAGCGAAGAAGCAAAAGCAATCAGCCCATAGCGGCTGACCCGTCCATAGGTGGGAAGCACACCAACCACTCCGCAAAAAGCTGCCTGGCTGCCGAATCGATCCGCCCGTATCGGTCCCCAGCGTCGCCACCGCAAAGTCGGCCGCTACGGCCGCGGCCGACCCACCGCTTGAGCCGCCCGGAACACGATCCAGCGCTCTCGGATTCAACACCGGCCCGTAGGCCGAGTTCTCATTCGACGACCCCATCGCGAACTCGTCGCAGTTCAGCTTTCCCAGCAATACCGCGCCAGCCGCTTCAAGCTTTGTCACCGCCGTAGCATCATAGGGAGGCCTGTATCCCTTGAGGATCAGAGATCCAGCCGTCGCCGGGGCACCCAGCATCGTCAAAACGTCCTTGATTCCCACCGGAACTCCGGCAAGCGCCGGCAGCTCGTCGCCCTTCGCGGCCATCGCGTCGATCTTCGCCGCCTGCGTCATCGCCCGTTCGCGGCTCAAAGCGAGGAAACTATTAATCTTATGATCGCCGGTGCCGATGCGCGCGTAATGCTGCTCGGCGAGAGACATCGCTGTCGTCTTTCCCGAGACTACAGCACTCCGGACTCCATCGATTGTTAAGCCTTCTAACTCCATTGCCCTCACGTTCACCATTTCTGTCGCTAAAAACTACGTTTGACTTTGCGGAAAACCACCTGCGCCATGGATTTAGCGTTCAATCACCTTCGGCACCTTGAAAAAGCGGCCATCGGTCTCTGGCGCCGCAGCCATCACGGCCCTGCGATCCAAGGATGGCTGCACCGCATCCGCTCGCAACGATGCGCCATGCATGTCGCTGACCCCGCCAAGAATCTCCCCGACCTGCGCCATCGGCGGGACCTCTTCCGTATCCAATTCCTTCAACTGAGCGATATGCCCCAGGATCGCATTCAGGTCCCGCTGCATCCGCGGCTCTTCCTCGGCAGTCAACTCCAGGTTTGCCAATTCCGCA
Source organism: uncultured Acidobacteriaceae bacterium (assembly GCA_963815485.1). Classification (GTDB taxonomy): domain Bacteria; phylum Acidobacteriota; class Terriglobia; order Terriglobales; family Acidobacteriaceae; genus Edaphobacter. Next base: position 1,003,889 of record CAWFGQ010000002.1, read on the forward strand.
ACACGCCGCACATCCTCAATCGTTACCCCTACCGTTTCCGCCATTGATCTGATTACCTCTTCACTTCAAAGTGTATCTCGCTCACCTTGACTCCAGCGATTCGGCCCATCTCGACGGCAAGTTGTCCACGCATGCTTATCAGCTGCTTCAACCACCTTCCATCCTTCACCGCAACGTGCACCACTCCATCCCGATAGCCGATTACCGTCCCGCGGTCCGCGAGCGCTTTACCGCAAGCTACTGGCCAGGCCGTTGCGAGCTTATCCTCGTCCCGCAGCCCATCCAGGCTTCGTCCTAGCGAACCTTTAAGTAAATCTCGCATTCCTTCCAGTGACATTTGGATACCTTCAGCCTCGAACCTTCCGGGCTGTTTACACTATATTTTAATGTCGAGCGTGATCTACCGGAGCCGCAAACAACTCGACTCACGGGCTCATCTGGAAATTAGGAAAGGTAGGGAATGCCTGGGATGCGCGCACTTTCGCCTAATACGCGCCGTCCTGATTCACGACGGACGAGAAAGTCTTGAGCAGGATGACAACGTCCTTGGCCAACGACCACCGCTCAACATATTCGCAGTCCAGAGCCACCCTCTCGGCGTAGCTCAACTTGCTTCGTCCGGAAACCTGCCACAAACCGGTTAGTCCGGGTTTCACCTTGCAGTAACAGTCGAAGCAGTCGCCATATTTTTCTACCTCTGCCGCCACAATCGGTCGCGGGCCAACCAGACTCATCTGGCCCATCAGAACGTTCCAAAGCTGCGGCAGTTCATCCAGACTGTATCTTCGAAGAAAGATGCCCAGACGCGTAATCCGCGGATCCTTCCGCAGTTTATGGGTAGCGTTCCATTCAGCCCGGGCCTCCGGATGTTGCGCCAGATGGTTCTCCAACACCTCAGCCGAATTCACGCACATTGTGCGGAACTTCCACATCGAAAAAAACGCGCCGTCCTTCTTGATTCTCCGATGGGAATAAAAGATCGGGCCGGGCGAGCTAAGCATCACAACCGCCGACACTAATCCCAATACCAGCAATATCAATGGCATCGCAAGGATGACCAGGAACACATCGGAACACCGTTTAACCACTCTGTAACGGAAAAAGTCTGACGGAGCACTATGTCGTCTTTGCGGCCTCTCAACCGGCCGCCCTGTCGACTCCGTGTACGAATAAGAACCTTCGATCGCCGCGGTACGCGATTCAGGAGATTGATATTCAGCCTGCATTCGAATCCTGTGTCTGTCCGACCATTCGAATGCATGCTTTTGCATCCGCGGTCGTACTGGTTACTTACGCATACATTGTGTCGCGGCAAACATCTCTACTTCGCCTTCGCAGCTCAATTGAACCTCGTAAGCGACCGCCTCGAATTTCAAAATGCTTCTCGTGAACCCTGGATCGTAGATCAGTCTCTTTTCTCTTTTACCAAACTATCCGATAGACACCTGAGAAATGTAGCGCATAGAACCAACTGATACATTCTACTTGTTCTGCCGCCATCAGGGTAAAGATCTCCTGAATACTTCACCCTCGTGAATGCCATTCTGGAACAAAATATAAACAAAATACAAAGGCTGTCGAGTCGGCCCTGAGACCTAATACACTGACAAGATGCAGGTGCTGACCACCCCACTACGTGACGTTCGACTCATTCAACCCCAACGCTTCGGAGATAGTCGCGGTTGGTTCGCCGAGGTATTCAACCAATCTACATTTTTGGCCGCCGGTTTGCCCTGTCAATTCGTACAGGACAACCAGTCCTTTTCCAGAAAAGGCGTTCTCCGTGGCCTGCACTACCAGCTCGGCCAACCTCAGGGAAAGCTGGTTCGAGTCCTTTCTGGCCATATCTGGGACGTCGCCGTCGATCTCCGTCGCGATTCGCCAGAGTTTGGCAAATGGGCAGGATTTCATCTCAAGGCCGAGTCTTCCGCCGACGATATCCAGCTTCTCTGGATCCCGGAAGGCTTCGCCCACGGCTTCCTCGTCCTCTCCGAGACGGCCGAAGTCCTCTATAAAACGACCAATCTCTACTATCCAGCCGGAGAGCGCTCCATCCTCTGGAACGACCCTACACTTAACATCGCCTGGCCTTTGGATGCTCTGAACGGTACCTCTCCCTCCGTCAGCTCGAAGGACGCCCTGGGATCACTCTTCACCGAAGCCGAACTGCCACCTACCACTTAAGTGGCAGCCATTAGTGCGGTGGCTTCGATCGAAGCCATCGCAAGCCACCGCCTCTCTGCTCATGGATCGTCCCTGGCTTAGTGTGTTTTGTACGGAAGTGGCAGTTCCTCTTGTGGTGAGTCGCGACGTCGCTCACTCTTCGCGATAACTAACCCTGCTGCGCAAGCCACCGCTCAACCTCGGCAAGCGAATCCACTGCAACGTAGTCTCCGTCACACTCAACCGACTCCGTCCCCCGCATCAGGAAGGCCTGCCGCAAGCCAGCCGCATTCGCGGCTCCTATGTCGGAACACCGGTCACCTACAAGAACACTTTCGCTCAGTTCGACGCCGAACTCACGCGCGCCGCGTCGCAGCATCCCCGTACCCGGTTTCCTGTCCTCATGTTCCTGCTTGTACTTGCCTACGCCGTGTTCAGGATGAAACGGGCAGTAATAGATCGCATCCAGTTCCACACCCTCGGCACGCAATCTGCCGCTCATGAACTCCATCAGCGCTTCAAAGTCGGCCTCGGTGTAGTATCCCCTCGCAATTCCCGCCTGGTTCGTCACCACAATCAGTCGATACCCCAGCCGCACTGCAGTCCTGCAAAGAGAAAATATCCCATCGACGAACCGCACCTCCTCCGCCCGATGCAGATAGCCTACTTCCTCATTCACAACCCCATCACGATCAAGAAATAATGCCCGCGCCTTCATATCTCGGCCAACACCTTCTTCAGCGAATCCTGCCAGTCCATCATCTTCCATCCAAATTGCTTCGCCAGCTTCTCGCAGTTCATCCGCGAATTCGCCGGCCGCCTCGCAGGAGTTGGATAGTCGGCTGTCGTAATCGCCTCGATCTCGGCAAACTTTACGCCGGGCTCTTTCTCGCGTTGTAACTTCACCGCCTCGACTGCAAATCCATGCCAGGTCGTCTCACCCGCACCTGCGGCATGATAAACACCACCCAGTTCAGCCAGCACATCGGCAAGTTGCCGCTCTCGCGCCGCAGACTCATACTGTCCGATCATCGCTGCCGTCATCTTCGCCAGATCGCGGCTCCACGTTGGACTACCGTATTGGTCCGCCACCACGCGCAACTTATCTCGTTCCCGCGCCAGCTTCAGGATCGTCAGCAAAAAATTCTTACCCCGAGCCGCATACACCCAGCTTGTCCGGAAGATCGCATGTGCCGCTCCGCTCTCAGCAAGCGCCTTCTCCCCGGCCAGCTTGCTCGCGCCATAGACACCCACTGGCCCGGTCGCATCTGTCTCGCGGTAAGGAGCACCGGCAGAACCATCAAAGACATAGTCCGTCGAATAATGAATCACGCCGGCGCCAATCGCCTTTGCTTCTTCTCCTATCGCCTTCACAGCCTCGGCATTGATTGCATACGCCAGTTCCGGCTCGCTCTCGGCCTTATCGACAGCGGTATAAGCTCCAGGATTAACAATCCACCGTGGCCTCACCGAACGAATCGTCTCGCGCACCGCTGCAGCATTCGCGAGATCCATCTCCGCTCGTGTCGGAGCAACAATCTCACCCAAGGGGTTTAGCGTCTGGAGCAGGTCTCCACCCACCTGCCCTGTAACTCCGGTCAAAAGTATCCGCATACCGCTCCCACGCTAAAGTTCACAACTCAAAGCTCAAGGCGAGCAGTTTTAGTAAACCGTCTCTTCCAATATCCGCAGCAGATACTGCCCGTACGTACTCTTGCCAATCTTCGCCGCCAGCGCCCGCAGCTGGGTCGCATCGATATAACCCAGCCGGTACACAATCTCCTCCGGACAAGCTACCTTCAGCCCCTGCCGTTTCTCGAGCGTATGAATAAACATCGACGCCTCCAGCAAAGAATCATGCGTTCCGGTATCGAGCCACGCCGTCCCGCGTCCCAGCAACTGCGTCCGCAACTGTCCCCGCTCGAGGTACCACCGGTTCACATCGGTGATCTCCAACTCGCCGCGCGGTGAGGGCTTCAAACCCTCCGCTACACCCACTACCTGCGCATCATAAAAATAAATCCCAGTCACGGCGTAACGAGACTTCGGCTTGATCGGCTTCTCTTCAATCGAAATCGCTCGCCGCTCCGAATCGAACTCCACCACACCGTACCGCTCCGGATCGAGCACCGGATACGCAAATACCGTCGCGCCCGGCCCGCCTGCCGCAGCCTCCTGCAGCGTCTTCGCAAAATCATGCCCGTAGAAGATGTTGTCGCCAAGCACCAGGCAACAACCCTCACCCGCCAGAAATTCTTTCCCGATCAGAAACGCCTGCGCCAGCCCATCCGGCGACGGCTGAACCGCATACTGAAGTTTGATCCCCCACTGCTCGCCATCGCCCAGCAATTGCCTGAACCGAGGCGTATCTTCCGGCGTCGAGATCACCAGAATCTCGCGAATCCCCGCCAGCAGCAGCGCCGACAGCGGATAGTAGACCATCGGTTTGTCGTACACCGGAAGCAGTTGCTTCGAAACCGTCTGCGTGACCGGATGCAATCTCGTTCCCGAACCGCCCGCAAGAATGATTCCCTTCAACGTACACTCTCCACCGCAGCCGTGGCCTTCTGTTCTCCGGCAGCCGCTGCCGAATCTCCTGCCTCACGGCCCGAATAGTTCTGCTGTCAGCCATTGCTGGTAGGCTCCGCTGGTTACGTTCTCCACCCATGCCGCGTTCGTCAGATACCACTCAACCGTCTTTCGCAGGCCTGTCTCAAAACTCTCCTGCGCCCGCCATCCCAATTCGCCTTCAAGCTTCCGCGCATCGATCGCGTAGCGCCGGTCGTGCCCGGGACGATCCGTCACATACTTTACGAGTTGCTAGTGCGGCCGGAACTTCGACGCAGGCACCATCTCATCCAGCAAAGCACACAGCGTTGTCACCACTTCGAGATTGCTCCGCTGGTTTCCACCGCCGACGTTATAGGTCTCGCCGACTCGTCCGCGCTCAAGCACTGTCCTGATCGCGCGGCAATGGTCCAGCACATAAAGCCAGTCCCGCACCTGCTGGCCGTCGCCATACACCGGCAGCGGCTTGCCCTGCAGTGCATTCGCGATCATCAGCGGAATCAGCTTCTCCGGAAACTGATACGGCCCATAGTTATTCGAGCAGTTGGTGACAATCGCAGGCAGCCCATAAGTGTGCACCCATGCTCTCACCAGATGATCCGACGAAGCCTTCGACGCAGCATAGGGCGAGTTCGGCGCATAAGGAGTCTCCTCATGAAATGCAGGAGCCTCCGGCGTCAGCGTCCCGTAGACCTCATCGGTCGATACATGCAGAAACCGGAATTTCTCCCGCTCGACTCCCGCAAGCGATTCGTAAAACTCACGCGCGGCGCGCAACATCGTGAACGTGCCATCGATATTGGTTCGAAGAAAAGCCTCAGGGCCCAGAATCGATCGATCGACATGGCTCTCCGCCGCGAAATGGACCACCGCCCGCGGCCTGTGCTCGCGAAGCAGCTTCGCCACCAGCTCCGCATCGCAGATATCCCCATGCACAAACGTATATGCGGGATCTATTCGCAACCGAAGCCAGGTTCGCGGGATTGCCCGCATAGGTCAGCTTGTCCAGGTTCACCACAGGCCCAGCGCCCGTCGCAAGCCAGTCCAGCACAAAATTCGATCCGATAAATCCGGCCCCTCCGGTTACGAGAATGGAATCCGTCCCACTTCCCGCGACCATCTCCGCCGTCCGATTCAATTCCATTCGCGGGCCAACTCCCTCGTAAACTCCTTGAATGCACACTGAGCTTCTCAAACAGTTTACAGATTCACGCCCGACCGACACTCCCACGAACAGGCAACGGCTGGCCCATCCACCGGCTCCAATCAGATTGAGCCTGGAAAGGTGACTTTATGTCCTCCCTCAATCAGCAAGAAACACCCCAACCGAAAAGAGATCAGCAATCCGATAAAACCTCCTATCATCAAGCTCCGCGGGGCTCCCACCATGGAGTACAGCCCTCCGGTCCAAAGGGCGATAATCCCTCGACTGCCGGTCCCGGTCCCACCAAAGTCCAGTCCACGACATCGGAAAACCGGCTGGGCCGAATCAACCCATCCGCCCGGGAAGACGCAAACACGACTCCAAGGAAATCAGGAGAAAAATAGCCGACGCTCGTGGCACCGAATCCGACACAGCCGCTCAAGCCCGCAACCTTCCGCTACACTTGAAGGAAAGCGTTCACACGCGACGGGCCTGTAGCTCAACGGTTAGAGCAGGGGACTCATAATCTCAGACGGGCAAAATACGATGGATTTACAGACGCTTATATCCACTTGTAATTTCAATAGATTACTCAATGCCGTCCCACGCGTACACAAGCCCACCTAGACCAGTACCCGCTACATTTTCCGCTACAGTGTGTTCAGCCGCTGGCAGAGTCGAAAGTCTGCAAATTGAATCAAGGAAGATTCCAGGGTTCATGCAGGTACCAGTCATCGGGGAAATGCATGGCGCCAAGCGGCGCCTCCATGTTGGAAAGAAGGTGATATTGGAGACGGCTCTTCCAGCCCGAATTTGGTGCAATCTCCTTCATAAGGTGAAGCATCACAAGTAGCACGACGTAAAGCCTGTCTCGCGTTATCCCCTGTGCTCTCCATTTAGGTAGCAGTTCGGGTTTAATAGAAACTGGACGATTCCATAGTCTCCCGTGATGAGCACATACGTTGCGAATGTAGCAAAGGCAGCGGAGCCAACTGATGAGTTGACTTTGGGAAAGCCCGAAGTCCCGCGCTATTTTGCGTTGAATCTGCTTGTCATCCAGATTTTCAGTGATGCGCGATAGCGTGCCGAAGGGAATGACCTCGGTCAGCATCCAGATAGGAAGGTCTTCGTTTGCATATTTATCACGATAATGTGAAACAAACACTTCGCTCGACTGCTTCTCATCGCGCAACGTCTTCCGTTTGAATTCCTCGAAGTTCAAGCCACATGCTTCGGTCGTTTCGGTTGCGGGAACGTACGCCTTGAAATGCAACTGATCCATATGCCCGAACGGCCCAAACTCATGGCTCAGGTGATAGGTGACGGACGTGCGCATCGCTACCTCGATCCGCTCTATCGCCTGCAATAGAAGAAGGCGGAGTTGCGCATCGAATTTGTAGATTGATACGGCGGCATCTAAGGATGCTCCTGCCCTAAAGTTGTGATCGGTGGGGGAGACGCGGTATGGATAGAGATATCCACTGAGCCGGTAATACCCGACGCGTCTTAGCCAGCGCAGCGCCCGCGCGCGATCATCAACAGCTAATCCACGAGGAATCAACTTGAGGTCAAGCTGTTCCTCATATGTCAGTGCCGGTTTGCTGTAGAGTTCTCTGCTCAACGTTGGAAGATTGAACCAAAAGAATACCCGCCGGTATTGGGCATGATCTAGGGATGATCCAGGATCAGAGGCTCGGCGGGTGCGTTGAAGTCAATATACAACAAAAGCGAAGTTAGCGAAACAAATGACTTTATATCCCGAAAGAATATCAGTAGGATGCGCACCTTGAGGAAGGATTCGTCTGACAAAAAGAAAGAGGCAAGGATACGGACTCGTACAATGACGCAATGGATCATTGGAGCCCGATTCAAGATCTGGTCAAGGCTGTCTTCACTTGCGTGAGCGGGATTGTGATTCTCTCTCTAGGATGGTTCGTCGGCCAAAAATTCACTTACAAATGGAACGTGCGACAGAAGCATCGCGAGTTACAGCTAAGCGCAGTGCAACAGTTTTACGTTGCTTATGGCGAATTTTTTGCTGTGTGGAAGCTTTGGAATCGACTTGATTACTCCTCAGCGGAGAAGGACGCGAGGAAGTGGGAGTTGCATAAACGGGCTGCCGCAGCCGAAGCGATTATCGAAGGCATACTCGTCAAGTTGGCCAGCGAACTGGCTCTAGGCGACGAGGGAATCGGTGACCTAGGTCGTTTTCGTCAGGCATTTCAGCAATTGAGACAGTCCATCCGTATGGAAGAACCGCTTCCGTGGCCTAACTCTGAAAGCCCTGAGTATGTAACTTTCAAGACGCTCGCTGTTCGAGTCTCGGCGTTGCTTGGAACCGAATGGCCAGATTGTCGCCCAACCAGTCAGTTAGCCGCCGATCAGTTGTTGGCGATTACGTCGAATCGTTGGGAGAAGAGTTGGGTGGCGTTGTCGCATGGTACTGTCGCTCCTACTAGTTTCCGTCGCGAGTAAAACGACCGTTAGGAAATTGCCAAACCGTTCTAACGGCCTTCCAAACCCATTCGCGCAGCGCACCGAACTGTGCGTAGGCATCAAGTTCCTCTGTGCTCATCCGAATCGAAAAGAACATTCACGACTTGAAGTACTGATGGGAACATCTCAATTGGGAATCGATACCATCTTGGCCGTTGGCGGCGATTCAACGAAAGGACCGATTCGTCAGTAAAGGGATTTTCCCCAATACTCAGCAAAAATCTGTAATTCCCTTTCAGGAAAGCGATTGTTCCATAATGCTCTAAGCTTGAATCTGTTGCTTTGCAGAAGGTCTAAAATCATGAGCGCTTCCGGCTGAAGCAGAAACGGGCTGCTCGCAGGATTTTCTGCGTTCTTGCTGTACACATCCTTGATTAAGCCTTCATTTCTTTCAAACCAAGTGTGAAAGTGGGCAGCAGCGTCTTCGACTTGTTCATACAGTGGCAATAGAAGGTGGATCACGTCCAATGATAGGTTTCGGTTGTATCGACGGGCAACGACGCGGAAAAATTCTCGCTCAAGCGCATTGAGCACTACGCCTTCGGCAAACTCCGGTTGCGTTGTGACCTCATGGTTCAATCTGGCGAACTCTCTATCGATAAGCTCTAGCGCACCGCTGGTCAAACTCATCCGACGTGCTAAGTCTAACCCTCGTGAGCCAGGTGACTTATAACTAATTTGATGCGATATGTCGGCCCAGAGGTGCTGAGCAAGAGTCCTAACCTGTACCTCAGCCGTCATCCCCGCGAAATCTTCACCTGTGACATCGTCTCGACGCATTAACAGATCCAAGTGCGTCCCAAGATATCCAACTCTATCTTCGCCAAGTTTAGATCCCATGTCCTCGGTCTTTTCGCAGCTAAATCTTGCCTGAAGGCATTCAACCACCTCATCCATCTGCGGCCGAAAATGAACGACAATTCGCAGTCCGAGCTTATCCGTGACAGCATCGTAAGTTTTTTTTGGTTGTTCCAGAAGTTTGCTAAGTAGGCTTTGCATCGACTTCGCGCGGCAATCGACGGCTGCATTAAGTCCAAGATCTTTCACTAAGCCTTCAAGTAGTGGCCTCAGGAAAGTTCCGAAGGCAATGTACTTCGGCCTCTCGGCCTCCCAGGCTGTGCGTGCTCGCTCAAGGTCTTCCATCTAGCTGCTTCCGCCGTCGATGCGAGTGATCTGATCGCGAATTGTAATGACGGTCTGTCCATCTTCATCCTGAAGTAGCGTTACCAATCCTTCTTTGTTGGCTGGGACTGTCACCGTCACGCCTTGTCGTGTGTGATATGCTTTCTTCCTCAACTGACCAGAGATCGCCGACAAGTCCTTCTGTATCGCCACGTTTCGAATGTGATGTTCTTCCAAATACTCCACATACGGCTGCCTGTAATCAAGCGGGATGAACTCGTCAGCAAATTGATAGGGGCTAACTGTCGGTGTTTCTGACTTGAGTTGGGACCGAAGATGCTCGTAGACGTCGTCGCGAACGATTGCATCAGTGATGCGTTTATTGATGAAACTTTGAGTCGCTTCGAAGAAGCGTTTTGTAATGATTCGAGGCGCCTCTGAGAACTGACAACCTAGAAAGTCATCAAGAAAGTATGTCGCAACTTGCACTCCATAAGAGTTAGTTCTTTGCTTGTCGCATGCACCGGCTTCGAACGGTTCGGGCGCACTATCGGGCGCGCGTCGAATGAACAGTGCATTCTTAAAGAATTTGGTGCCTTCCGTCAGAATGAGGTCGTTAAGAAGTTCATAGGCGAACCCCCTCTTCCCATTGACTAAATGAGGCGTGAGACGTCCCCCGTCCTCCCTTTGGATCTTTAGAATTCCAATCGCGCCGCAACCTTGCACGGAGCAATCGAGTATCGCGACGATACCCTGTGGACTATTCATCGCTTGAACTTGGAAGAGGTATTTTGCAAGCGTTTTCGAATGTGAAACAAAAGCTTCGGGATCTGGCTTGTGGGTGTAAGTCTTGATGAAAGGGGGTACGGGTGATAGGGAGTCCCCTTGGAATACGATGTCGAAAGCATCTGTTCCGCCAAGTGCGTCGATCATCCTCCGCTGTAGATGATTTCTGGTCTTCGGAGCCAGATCTGTACATTCGTCGCTGTAAACAAGGGTCTGTTCCAGACCCTGAATCCTCTGAGGTATATCGTGGAAAATCACACGTTCGATTGTCAAAGCAGCGAGGGAGTTGCTGAGCATGCGTCACCTTTGCCGGGAGATGAGACTCGAAATCCCGCCGATCTAAACGCCTGTCCCTGTGTCGCACACGGCTTTGCGCAAATCTCTGGCAGACGCAAAGTGTTTCATCTTCACAGATGCAATTCAAGAGGATTCCACGAATTGGCCCTCATGGCTCACGTTCGCTACTCGCCGAGTGTGCGAAGAACCTGCGTCGCCGTCCAGTTCCCTCCCCGCGCGGTCGTGAGTCCAGCTTCATTCAACCCTTCCGCGATGTCCCGGAGCGACACCGCTCCCTTGATTCGAAGGTCTTGAATCACTGGCAGCAGATCCTCACGCCGCTTCGCTGCCGATTGCTGGCGTACTGTGGCGCTCACACGCGTTCCCTTCGCCGCCATGCCCCTCATGCGTTTTAAGCTGCCCCTCTGCCCCCCCAGAGCTCTCCCGCGCGCCTTGGCAGCCTGTAACGCGGCTTTGGTACGAGACGAAATCATGGAGGCCTCGTGCTCCGCGACTGCAGCCAGGATGTGAACGGTTAGGCGATTGGCTTCCGGGAAGTCGCAAGCGATGAAGTCAACTCCCGATTCCATGAGGGAGCTAATAAAGTGAACATTACGCGCGAGACGATCCAACTTGGCAATTACCAGCGTCGCCTTATGCAAGCGACAGAGCCGGAGAGCCTCGGCAATCGCCGGACGATCATTTCGCTTCCCGCTCTCCACTTCCACGACCTCTTGGACAAGTTGCCACCTTCCTCCGTTCAGATAGCGCGAGACGGCCTCCCGCTGAGCTTCCAACCCTAGACCGCTTGCACCTTGCCGCGCCGTTGAGACTCTCAGGTAAGAAATGAATTTGCCGTTCGCCATAGTAATCATCTCCGTTACGTTTGCTTCTGCCGACGTTGAAGTAAACGTAACACGATTCCCTTTGGCTTGTCTAGTACTCCTTTGCTGTCCTTTGTATGATTTCCTCGCGCGCGGACTCCGCTTCAATGTCCGCACACCTAACGAATCATCGCGCATCGGGCGCTTGGATTGAAAACGTTTGATTTTCAGGCCTTAACTAATAACGCGCGCGCGCCCGCGCGTACTGCTCCGACAACAATTAATGCCGTTTATTTTCATTGACTTAGAGGCGATAAAAGGGCAAATTACCTCCCACAGGTAGGGATTGAATTTCGTTTGATTAATTAGGGCAAATTCAGCTGCAGTCAGCTGTCCGCTTTCGCTCACGCCGGTGCTGAAGCTATGGCGATGTAGCGGGCTTCGCAACGTGGACTGTTGGCTTTCGTATTTGGTACCTAGATGAGAGTTGGCAACTGCTTTAGGCGGAGACAAGCGTTCATAGGAAGTTCCTATTGGAGTTCTTTACGTCTCTCCTCAACCGCTGCGCAAAAACCATCCGTGTCCTTTTTGAAGACTTTGTGTAGCTCGTCGCTATAGCCGAGGATGGCCCAGGGCGCACGGACAGCCGCATAAGTAAGCACTTCGTCAACGAGCTTCTTTCTCGACGGGAAAACGGTGCTCCCGCCATAAAATACAAACACCGCCTCGCTTGTTCTGGCAACGGGAATGAAGTTGACCATCCTGGTCGTGACCTTCTTGTAAGCCCACAGCAGATGGTGGAACGGAAAAAGGTTGAATGTCAGAAAGCCGCGCTCAATCATAAAGTTATCCGTGACCACGATTCCCGCCTTTTTGAAGCGAACGGCCAACTCCATCTCACGTTCTGACATTACTGCAACCTCGGCCGCATCAGACCAGCTTTCAACGCGCTTCACTACCGGGTGCAAAGCCACGTTTTGCGTGTAGCGCCACGCTCGACGGCCGAAGATCCACAACGCGATGAGGTACACGAGCACTCCCCCCAAGGTGATATATCCGGGCAGTCGGTAGTTGTCCGTTGTCGATAGATAGAACGGGTACAAACGGGCCTTTAGATCGCTGTCGGCCGCATCGGGGAAGATGCTGTTCGCAAGGCTCATGGAAGCTGGTTTCAACTCGCCCTCGACTTGCAAGGGCGGTCGCCCCTGGCTCTGCACAATCAAAAGACGATTGCCGCCGACTACAAGCAAAAAGTATTCGGATGAGACATAGCTTCTCTCCTTCACACCGTTGCGTGTCTGAGTCGTAATCTCCTGGATACCAGACGGAACGATTTTCTCGCCGGTGATGGCAAGAAACTGCCGCTGCGAACTTTCGGGATTGGATAGGCCCGAGAGGTCCATGGCGGTGACCTGGTAAGGGCCCTGAAAGAAGTTCTTCCAATAGTTCCCGCTCACATAAAGAGCGGCAATGATGGAGGCAGTAATGAGAATCCAAAACCACAATTGACGGTAAGCCCGTTGGCGACACGCCCGACGAATCCACGTTTCCATCCCAGCAATCTAACATCCCCAACGGCAAACCCAGGAAAAGGTGGTCGTCCCTCGGATCAATCTTTTTTAATGGCTGACGCAAAACACAATTAGCACGTCCATCGCCACCAAGTTCCGCAGTCAGGCGTTGTCCCCGATGCAATCCTGACCACAGGATTGCTAAGTATTGCCAAGCTAGTTAATAGATTTTTGATCATCTTGACCTGTCCTTTGGGTGGTGAGAGGCTTGAGCCCTATGAAAGTCTTGGTTTTCCTGTTGCTCTGCTGCCTGGTGACGCGATGAGAATTTTCATTGCTCTCGTGCTCGGGGTCTTAGGGCTTTGGTTCTTCGTTCACGCTTTTACCGCTTTTACAACTGCCCTATGGGTGCATCAGCCAACCGCCGATCACTGGGGAACGATTGCGAGTGGAGTGATTGCCTTCGCAATTTCGGCAGCGCTTTTCTGGTTCGCCGCACGGATACGGCGCAAGCGCAATAGCATGGTGGGCCAATGATGCGGGCGCGGATGGTCTTTGACTTCGTATTCGGTGGTATTTTGGTGCTCTCAGGGCTCCCGAAACTCATACCTGAGTTTTCGCTCGGAATCGCACGTTTCGCTGGCGCGTTCATCGTGTGGTTGATCGGTCTCGGTCTCGTTGTAGATGGCTTTCAGGTCTATAAGCATTTGCGGCGCGCAAAGGGTCGAAATGAATAAGCTGAGGAAAGCCTCCTATGGCGGAGATCCACAGGGAGTCATCCGGTGCCGGTTACATTAAGGCACCCCAAGATCCACGGCGGAAACGATCCAGATTCCGCTTCCTGCATCCGTTCCATGTGTCGAGAGTAGGTTCGCCAGTGCATTCCTTTGGGTTTGAATACCGGCTCATGAATGATGCCCGTTCCGCCTAGTCTCTCGTGGATACCTTGCGCCTTACGCAGAGCGCGGCAATGCGGCGCTTCTCGCTGTGACTCATAGGCTAGGTGGAGGCAATTTCGGCATGCGAACACGTTCGCGCCATACAAGATCGCCGCACGACGGCCGCAAGCGGGACAACGGAACCATGCGCGATTGCCCCCGAAGTGGCAACCCGTCCATTCAACCGCAACCGGGTAGTGTTTGTGCTGCCATTCGTCGCCTCTCGGACGGGTTTTGTATCGGAGAATGATTTGGCCCTCCGCTGCTTCGATGCTGACAGATGCGAAACGCTCTCCCCGTCGTGACCAATGCACCATGCCGGACCAACCGGGCCGCAAATAGCCTTGACGCTTACACCACCGCACATCTAGGCGGACGTGATCATCCGTGCAATCACGTGTACATCCGCTGCGATACCTGCCCATTGATCGCCTCCGCTGTTCTTATCGAAATCAATTGCGAACTTAGCACCTTATCAAAAACTCACATTAAACCAAAGGAAGGCAGAATCCATTTCATAGAAGCACTTAGACGGATCAGCAAAGTTTGCGGGAGGGTATAGCAAATATTGCGGGAGGGTCACCATGCCGTATAGCAAAGTTTGCTACACCTCTACAGAGTTCTCGAAGCGTATAGCGCTCGCGGCTTCCGTGTGCGTCTGGGTCTCTCCTTTAGCGGCTTCCATTCCCATGACGGCTTCAACAACGTGTAGGTGTGACTCTGCCCCTTTTCTCGCTTACACCAGATCAGGCCGTATTCGGCGAGTTTCTTCCGAGCATTGCAAATGGTCCGAGGTGCAATGGTGGTTTCACTAGCCAGGGCCTTATCTGAAGCTGTGAAACTGAGGCTGCTATTCCGATTCGCATGTTCGCACAGCGCAAGATAAATGCAGCATGCTGATGGTCCAAGACGTGCCGCCGTACCGCTGCCAAAGAACCTATTGGGGATTTGCGTATACGGTCCAATGTCTACAGGTTGCTTCCCTTTAACTGGCATCGGCCCACGAGGAGGTGTCTTCGGCCAGCTAGATGCAGCCGTCGAGTAAGATTCCTGTGGGCTAAAGCCATAGTCAGGGACAGCGGAGGCCATCAGCGTGCCTTCGTCGGAGACTTGCCGCCATCTTCAATCACTCTCTCTAGCTCAGATTCGCGGATCATAGTGCGGCTTCCCACCTTGGTGCGGCGTAGCTTTCCCGAACTCAACCACGCTTGAATTGTGTACTTGCTCAAACCGCCAAGCCTACGTGCGGCCTCATCGACAGAAAGCAGTGCGTCCATATCAATTCTCCTCAGTGCTTGTTGCACTAGAGAGATATTGCTTGTAATCGCGGCAGATCATGTAGTACTTTTCTGTACATGCCAAAACCATCGAAGCGTGTTCAGAAAAAGTCCGCCGGTCGGCAAGGGGCAGTTGAACAACTTATCCTCGCACTGAACACTAAGATTCCCGGCACGCCAAGCAGAAGGCCACGCAAAGCATTTATCGAAGTTTTCACTGGAATGATTCCTCATGCTGGCATGCTCGGAAGGATTGTCCTCCGTCTGCAGCGGCTTGTGGCTGACCCTCCTAAACGGAGTGATGTTCGTGACAACTTGAAGATTCCGGCAGCCCGACATCTATACAGCCTGAATCAGCAGCTGGCCAGCTACACAAGCTTCCCGTACATCTCGATTGACTCTAAAGGTGGTTGGTCGTTCGACTGGCATGTGCAAGTAACTGGCTATGGGGATGACGAAAATTCCGTGCTCGATAACACGAGCGCGACGCGAACTTCCGCATGTACTTGCGGCTATCGAACTGGCCCGAGAAGGCCTCATTGACCGCCTTCGGATGTGCGCGATCGACCGCACATGGTTCTATGCGCGTACCAAGGAATCACGTTTCTGCAGTTCTAAATGCAGAAACGTATTCCACCAGCGGGACCCGAAGGACAAAGAGAGACGGCGGAAATGGGCAAGAGAAAACTACCAAACCCGGAAGACACTTGAAGCTGGATCCACCAAAGCCGCGAATCAACGCATAATTCGGAATTCAGGAAGGAAAGGCAAATGAGCATCTTCAAACGCGGTAACGTCTACTGGTATCACTTCCTATTCAACGGGGAGCACATTCAAAAGAGCACGAAGCAAGGGAAACCCCCGCACAGCCCGCCAGATCGAAGCGGCACACCGTACCGCACTGGCAAAGGGTGAAGTGGGCATCGAAGAGCGGAAGGCCGCGCCGCATGTTTGCAGACCTGGCACAGCGGTTCATCGCTCATGTGGAAGCCCGCCATGAGAACAAGCCTCAGACGGTCCAGTTCTACGCTGCCAAGCTCATCCGGCTGCTCGAATACCCGCCCATTGCAGGGGCAAGGCTTGACCGCATAGACGAAGGCATCATTGAAGGCTATGTAGTGGCCCGCCGCGCCACTGTAGGCCCTGCAACGGTCAATCGGGAGCTTGCCACGCTTCGCCGGATGCTCCGGCTTGCCCATGAGTGGAGAGAGATTCAGCGTGTCCCGCGATCCGGCTACTCTCCGGGGAGCGGGTACGGGATTTCGTGCTCTCCCGGAAGCAAGAAGAAATCTACCTGGCGGCTTGTCCTCAGCCCTTGCGGACATTGCCGTGCTGATGCTCGAAACCGGACTGCGCATCGGTGAGACACTCAATCTGCGAATGGGAAGACATAATCCTTGATCCGTCAATGGCGCTCGCTTTGGCTTTCTCCGCGTGAGGGAAGGCAAGAGCAAGAATGCCCGGCGAATCATCCCACTGACAGACCGAGGCCGCATGCACATGCTCACGGCAAGCGCGCAAGAAGGCCAGAGACGAACGCCTGCTGATTCGTCTTTGCCAACCGGGACGGAAAGCCCTATCTCGGCACTTCGCATCAATCATCTTCACCGGGAAGTATGCGCTCCACAGATGAAGGCAAGCGACGTGCGATCTTCCCGGCCGATTTTGTGCTTCACTCTCTACGCCATACAATGCTGACTAGGCTTGGGGAGTCGGGAGTGGATGCCTTCACCATCATGCGGATTGCCGGTCACAGCAGCATCGACGTTTCGCAGCGGTATATCCATCCAACGCCAGAGGCAGTGGAACGCGCTTTCGAGCGGCTGCAACTGTCCGGCTGAGTGTCCGAAATCGAGCCAAAACGACTGCTACCCGCTACAGTATCCGCTACACTCGCAGGAGCGCTGCCGTAAGTCATTGAAGGGCCTGTAGCTCAACGGTTAGAGCAGGGGACTCATAATCCCTTGGTTGGGGGTTCAAATCCCTCCGGGCCCACCAGAAATCAGCTACGCGAAGGTACACTTCGGATTCGAAAGTAGGTCGATTTCTGCTTCCCTTCGCGTAATCGCATGACGCAACCTATTTCCGAAGTCGAGGCCAGCATCGGCAGAATCAACACACGAGACAGCTCATCGACTTGTTTTACAGAGAGTTGCTTTCGCGGTCGAGCCACCAATTCAGAACCAGCATGAAGGTTGAGGCAACGCATTGGATGAGCAGGTCACGACGTATCTGACCCGCGGATTGCTTGTGTCCGAGGAGAATGGCTCGCCCCTTAGTCCAATCCGAGTTCGCATGCTGACGGAGACAATAGAGATGCTCGAAGATCGGAAGGGCTGAACACGCGGCTTCGCAAGTTAGCGGCGGATCTGCAAAATTTCTGAACAGAGGGTTTTGCAAATCTTCTGTTTAGCCCCACCCCCCGATTATTGAGAGCCGCGATTTGATACCTTGCCATTTGCATATCAGCCAAGCTGGAGGCAAATGCGTCCAGCCATAGTTTCTCTTGATGACCTGAAAAAACTCACAAACGTTCGCTTTTGTGTGGGCATCGGAAAGACCGCCACCCTGATGGGAAGCAACCACCTGATCGAAGATCTCAATGCGGGCTCTGTTGCGTGCAAGCCGTTGGTTCGCGTCGAAGTCAGCAAATACCCGATAGTTCACGTCGTAAAAGGGAAAGCCATCTCTCTTATAGAACGTTCCTTGGTGGTGCAAGGTATTCTTGACTCGTAACGCAACTCCCCACCCAGGACGAAATTCCTGCTTACCATCGATAGAGACGCGGAACGCCACAACATCTGTATTATTCGACGCGGCAGCCTCAAGTTCCCGAAACGGAATATGCAGGAGTCTATCCCCAGCATTCAGATGAAACAGAAAGGTACCTCGAGCTACAGCGACGCCCTTGTTCATTGCATCATAAATACCCTTGTCTGGCTCACTCGCCCAATAATCGATGACAGAACCGTACTGGCTTAGCAGCTCGCAGGTCCCATCTTCGGATCCGCCATCAATTACGATGAACTCAACCCTGTCATTCTTGAGGCGAGCAACGCTCTCGATCAGGCCTGGAAGGTCTTCTCGCGCGTGAAAGACAACGGTGATAATCGAAACAAGAGGTTTATCTGGTGACGGTATTTCACGGCGGCGATGGCCCTCTACTCTCGCTATCATCTATACAAGTATAAAGGAGAACAGACGAATGCTAGATATTCTGAACGCAATTGGACTGGATGCGAACCAATTCGTGGCTCTCTTTGTGATCGCCACAATTGTCGTGATTCTGGCTTATCGGCCGTTTGTGTTCAGTATCCTCGACCCGTTAAATATGTTTATCGTCGCGACGATTGCGGATGTCATCTTAATGTTCGGCCTGAACTGGGATTCAAACGCCAAGATCGAGTTCGCATTTTTTATTGTGTTTTTTTGGATTGGATTCGCTTTCGCGGGGAAGAGCCCAACAGGCAATTCAACTATACGATTTAGCGAAGATGCATTACTAGAACTAGAGATTGTCCTTCTTCTCGCTTTCGTAATTATCTCTATCGCAAATCTCTATCTCGGTTTTACTGCGGGGTTTCCATTATTATCGGGTAGGCCTAGTGAGGCAAAAGTCGACACTTATACAGGGGGGCTGGGTATGATTCGACACTTGGATCAGGGCCCTTATCTATTCCTTTGTTGCGGCTGTATCTTGTTGATCGCCATCAGTCGAAGGCCGATGCTGCCGATGATAATGCTCTTTATCAGCTCCACTTTTGTGGCACTTTCTGGCTCCAAGGGAGCTCTCCTGCCGATCCTTTTTGTGATGGCCTTTGTTATCAACCACAAAGGCCTTGTGGAAAGCCAGAAATATTCCACCAAGCTTAGGAAGCTTGCGATACCCTCTTTTGGAGCATCTCTCGCAGTTGCCACGACGGTATTGATAAAAGAGAACGGAGGGATTGCACAGGGTTTTATGGTTCTCATGAGAAGGATACTTCTCTTCGGTGATGTCATTCTGTTTTACTACCCTCGGCGTGGTGGGATACCAGAGTTAATGAACGCTGGCCCTTGGGATTATGTCCATTATTTGGTGGATCCTTTTCTGGCGATGTTTAGGATCGTAGACTATGGGTCCATTCACCCCGCGCTTGGAACGATTATCAGCAATATGGAAATTGGATTCGGTCCAAATGCACAATATTTTGTTCGTGCCGACATATTTTTTGGTCCTATTGGTGGCTGTGTCTATTGTCTTGCAATCGGCTACCTGACTGGCTTATTTCGTAGACAGTTCTTCGCCTTTCATACGAGAAGTGCCATATTGTTTACCTTCTCGCTGCTGTTCGCAGTATCTGCTTTGAACTTGCCATTTGAGTCGTCTCTATTCGCCTCAATAGTGGTGGACACAGCTGTCTTCCTTTTTCCGTTATGGTGCTTCGCGCATGTAGCCACTTTGTCTACAGTGGGTTCTCCCGATCTAGGTAAGCCAGCATTCCGGACGTAAGCGAAAAGCGCTCTTGTCGGACAGAATCACTCCTTCCGCTTTCGAACTGAGGATCAACCTCGGCTACTTTTCGTTACGGGTGCTCTGCCGGGACCTTTGATCACTCGCTTGTCGCTGCTTAGGCAAAATTCCGCCAGTTTGAGCCAGTAGCGTAGCCTGACCGCTTGCCTGATCAAGAACTTTACCAAAAGGTTCGAGCTAAAGTAATCGTAGTGGTCGCTAAAATCGATAAACCCCTGGTGCTGCATCCGAATACCTGCGAGTGCTCTTTGATTTACGCTTTGACTACCGTAGTGAATAATCTCCGCAGAAGGCGTGTAGTAAATATTGAGGCTCTTCATTTTCAGTGTGTAGCAGTACGCAAGATCCACCTGGTACATTGGAAAACGCTCATCAAGCATTCCAGCCTGTTCCCAGGTTGTCCGGCGGATGACAAACGCGGTGGTTCCCAGCGCCTCGATCACCTGTTCGCGGGAGTGATCGAAATTTGCGGCGTAGTATTTGGTACTAACGACTCCATTCGGGAAAAGTTTGTGCCAGTTCAGGCCTTGAAGAATAAGTGTTCCCAGCCGAGCGAATCGTCGAACACATATTTGTATGGTGCCGTCAGGGTTTAGCAACCGGGGTGTGCAAGCCGCTGCATCAGGATGGTTATCCATAAACTCGACGAGCGCATGAAATGCATTCGCAATCAATTTCGTGTCGCTGTTCAACAGGCACGCATAACGAGCACGAGACATCCTCATGCCGAGATTGTTATTTTTCGCATACATCTGGCCTGATGTATTGCGGACCAAAATCACCTCGGGAAACTCTGCTGTAACCATGTCAGCGCTGCCATCAGACGAATTATCGTCGATGCAGATAACCTCAAACGCGATGCCATGCGTGTGCTCGTAAACAGAGGCGAGACACTGGCGGAGAAGTTCCCGTGTGTTGTAGTTCGGGATAATGATTGTTATATCTAGCATTGTGCCCACGTTGGCCACTTACCCTTTTAAAATTTCTAGAGTTTCTAAACTAGTTGCGTCCTGCTTGTTAGTTTTCGTTTATCGCGTCGTTGCAAGAACGGTTTCTCTATCACGTTCCATGATATGAAACTCAATACAGCTATGGATAACAGGATCAATCCGAGGGCAAGTTCCGGATGGCTCTTAACCAGGCCCAGTGCAATGAAGGTTTGAATCACGGGGAAATGATAAACATAAGTGCCATACGAGAAATCGCCATGCTTCGCAGGTTGGCTAATTGGAGGTAGCAGAAGGCCAAAGCAAACCGTACCGAGCGAAACTCCGATAGCTCGGAAAGCTATCCAGTCTGAAAATACGGAGATGAGATAGCAGCCGATAGCAATAATCCACACCCACCGCGCATTCTGCTTAATCCAAGCGCGATAGTAATATGCCACCGTTCCGACCATAAAGAAGCACAGCTGGCCAGGTAACTGAGTCGTGAGTGACGGATGAAATCGCCGCATCGTCATTTGATAGACAACAGAGACCAGAAACAGCGTGCCAAGAATCTGCAATTTCCCTATTCTCCGACATAGCCACACGATCGCGGGAACACTCAGATAAAACATTACTTCGAGCTTAATCGTCCAGAGCGATCCGTTCACGCTGGACATCACCGGATTGTGCTCGAACAGTCCCGGAAGACTGGGGTGAAGAAAATTGGCAAAACAAAAATTGGCGCCTACATATTTCCAGGTAGAACTTGAGGCTAAGAATGCGCCGAGAGGCAAGGTGGAAAAAATCATCCCGAGGATGAGAGTAAAGATCAGCGCAGCCCAGTATGCAGGCAATATCCTCCGCCCGCGTTTGCTCAGATAAGAACTAAGCGTAGAACTACTTTCATAGCTGCCCACAATCAAGAACCCGCTCATTGCGAAGAATCCTTGCACCGCCAGGTCGGCGCTGGCGACGTTGGGAATCCAGAGGTACGCGGGACTTCCACTGAGGTCGTAGCAGTGATATAGCACTACGATCGACGCAAAGAGAAGTCGCAACAAGTCAAAATTGTTATGACGATGAGCATCATTCGGCTCTGAAATTTGTTTCATATTCGCACGGTGAGCGCCGTTAACCAATCGATCTCCCTTGGCAGTTTTTAGATCACACGCTCTCGTGTAGTAAGCCAAGTCCCTTCAATTCCTGAAGGGATCGCTCGTAGTTATTTTCATTAAACGTGCCTTCGCTGGCCCATTCCAAAAAAATTCGCAAACCATCACCAAATCTATACGGCGTTGTGTAACTAAGCAGCGATTGGGTCAAACTCAGATCCGCCTCCCCATGACGAATATCACCTTCCCGAAAATCCCCCGGTAATCTTAACTTCAGATCGCCCCCCATAGAAGGCGTTAATCCGCTGAGCCACTTCCAGCACGGTTGTTCGCGCTCCAGAGCCAACATTGACCGCATGGACTCCACCAACGTTCTTTTCGGTCATAGAGGAAGCGGTCGCACGAACAACGTCATCGATATAGACAAAGTCTCGACTTTCCAGCCCATCTTCAAACACATGGATGGGGGATCCGACTCTGGCTAGATTCGAGAAGATCGCTAATATTCCCGTGTATGGATTTTGAAGGGATTGTCCGGGACCATAGACGTTCTGATAACGCAAAGCAATAGTCGGAATCCCTAGAACATGGCCGAACATGAGCGCCATCTGCTCTTGCATCTGTTTTGTTAGTCCGTAAAACGAGGATGGCTGATAAGGTGCTGTCTCGGGTGTTGGCACAGTCTCGCAAACGCCTCCGCATCGGGGACAGAGGGGATCGAATCGACCAGCTCGCTTTTCTTCGACCGATCTTGAGGTTGGGTAGACCACGCCATCACGCTCACAGCGATATGCTCCTTCGCCGTAGATTGCCCTCGAGGAGGCAATGACG
Source organism: uncultured Acidobacteriaceae bacterium (assembly GCA_963815485.1). Classification (GTDB taxonomy): domain Bacteria; phylum Acidobacteriota; class Terriglobia; order Terriglobales; family Acidobacteriaceae; genus Edaphobacter. Next base: position 1,026,379 of record CAWFGQ010000002.1, read on the forward strand.
ATACGCCCTACTTGGCTGCGTTTCTCCTTCGAAAGGAACTCGTAGAGGAGTGCCGTTCCTGCAATGTTAGTACGCTCATAACGGGAAACCTCGTACATCGATTGCCCAGTTCCAGTCTCCGCTGCTAAATGGACAATGCAGTCCTGGCCTTCCAAGGCAAGTCGAAGGGAAGCGGGGTCCGCAAGATCACCAACAATTAGTCTCACATGCTTGTCGAGATCACCTGGCAGTACGCGATTGCCTGCATGTACCTGATCCAGGAAATTGTCCAATATGGTGATCTCATGATGGAGTGCGAGCAGATGACGCGTGAGGTGCTGCCCGATGAATCCTGCTCCTCCGGTGATCAATATCTTCATTTTCGCTAGTATAGCTAATAACTATCTGACGGTTGGCTGGGACACGGATTATTGGCCACGGGTGAAGGCCCTTCACAATTGGGGATAGTTCTGTTTACCTTGCCTCAAGACGATAGCCGGCCTCCCGGGGCCACGCCAGAATTGCCGCTTCGCAACGTTGCCCACTTCCTCCACTCAGCAATTCGTTTCTGTCTTGGCGTAAACAGGCGTCGCGTCAACTCTGATAGAGTCGCCTTCCAATGACCCGATTCTCTGGAACGAGCAAAGTCTTTGCAAACTCTACCCACCAATCGGATGATTCGTTCGAATCTTGCGATTGGCCCCATATAGATATCCCAAAACGCGCAGTCATCCAGAAGATATTCTTTGTATCGCTCGATGGTCATCCGGGCCTGCTTGTTTAGCAAGGCGAAATCATGGTGTACCGAAATATCACCAGCAATAAAAACCTTTTTGTGGGAGTTGTGAAGACGATGAAAAAGATTGGTATCACTGAGATCAAGCGGGAACATGGGATCGTAGCCACCAATCTCACGTAGTGCGCGCACCCGCAATGTAGCTCCAGAATTCGCTGCGTAGACCGTCCTCTTTGAGAAACCCCTAAATCCTGAGCCAAACCAACGAGGCACACCAAATACAGACCGATAAGGAGAAACGATGCGGCCGTCAGCGACAATCTGAGGAACAATCGCTCCGACCATATTATTCGCGCTCAGTCTCCGGGTAAGGTCTGCAATTCTTGCCAAGAAATCCACTGGAAGGCAGGAGTCCTGATCCAACGTCAGTAGCCATTCGTATCCCTCAGCTTCAGCCTGCTCCAAAACTTGGTTGTAGGCCTGCGCCAGGCCCGGGTTATGTGGCGCCGATTCGTACAATATTCCGCTGGGTAGCTCCCCTATATCTTGCCCGCCCGGCGTGTTGTCCCAAACTAGGATTTTTAGATCGAGTTGGTCTGTAGAAATGTTTTGAACAGAAGCGAGAAGCGATTGCAATGTCGGAGAATCAAGAGGTTGCATCCTGTAAACGACTATCACGGCAAACAACCTGGCGATTATCTGAGACGAACCACTTCTCTCCTCGCTATGCATTCCCGGATGTTTCTGTAATATCGGCACTCTTATCCTGCCTACAAGCGAACGTGAAGAATCTTGCTAACTTGGTCCAATAGGACCGCAGACGTATGACTCTCCCGCAATCGCATAAGGGCTTTGCTCAAAAGAGCCCAGAAACATGCGAGGCAAAATCCAACTAGGCCAAAACCCAAAGTGATCAACATGCGAGGCGGGTCGGACTTTTTGTCTGGGGGCAGTGCGTGGTCAATTACCTGGATGATTGGCGCCGATTTTGCCTCATCGATTCGAGCTGCTTCGTATTGCTTTGACAGCAAATCGAAGAGCATCTGATGGTACTGGACCTCTCTCAATTTTCTAACATACTCCAAGGCCTCTTTCGGGACCCGCCCGGCAGGCACCTGAGTATCTCCAGGGAGTATGTTCTTCTGGTTATTCTCCAAAGCCGATAACTGTTGGTGAAGGGCGTCAATCTCGGTTTGCAGTCTCTTGAGATCGGGGTTCTCGTCGGTTGCATAGGTTCGCATGGCCTGCAATTCGACTTCGCGGCTTCTCAACTCAGCCCCGGTTTCCGCAATGGTACGGATAGCCATTGCTGATTGTCCGTTCAGCTCTATGAGGCCGGTTTTCTCCTGAGTTGCACGAAGGTCATTTTCAGCAGTTGCGAGAACGTTTTTTTCTTCCTCTAATTGCCGATCGAAAAATACCCGCCTCTGGCCCGCTTCAGTAACTGCCAAGATCGAATTCATCTGATACAGCTCATCCACAAATGCATTTGCCATATCACTGGCCAGCTTGGGGTTTGGATCTTTCACAGTGATGACGATCAACCCGTTCTTAGCGGCTTCGAACTGTGCGTGTTTCTTAAGCGTTTTGCGCGTATCCACCAGTTTTTTCTGTTTCCACAGAGACTCGAGTTTGAATCGATTGATGATGTCGTCTGTGATCGTCCGGCTTTCGAGCATTGCCACATAAATATCGCCCGGGTTCTTCAGCAAGCCCCCAGCCCCGCTTGCCCCTAGTCCTGCCAGGGAACCCAGTTGACCCATCAGGACTGATGCGCTGGACTGTGTGGGTTGAGGAGGGAGAATTGTCGCAGTCGCGGTAAAAGTGACCTCCAACAACAAAAACGCAATGGCTGCCCCGATAAGAAGCGAAACGAAGGTGATGGTCGCAATGTGCCGTCGGCTTTGAAGCAGAATCAAAAACATCCTCAGATAGCGGAAATCCTCGCTCTCTGAATAGACATCGCCGTTGGCCAGAGGTTCTAGTGTTTGGGCAGCTTTCATTTTCTACAGAATGATATCGCATCCAGCCTCCAAACTGGAGCCTGAATAAGGCTGTTGGGGGTATCATTCGAGGTGGTTGAGGGTCGAGCATAAATCGCCGAATGGCACAATCCGGGTTCGGCCATTGTCATTCCCCCCGATGTCGTACCACGACGAGTTTACACGAGCACAATAGATTCAAAGCTAAGCTGGGAATAAGTCCTAAGGTCTTCGAATAGGTCCTAAGGTCTTCGGAAATTAGAGTTTCGGAACAGTTGACGGACAAGATTGAGTTTGACGATATACGTTTTCATTTTGAGCAGGTTAAAAGAACTTCCGAGAGGATGCACCGTTGCTAACTGAGGGGTTGGATGAGGTATGCTGCGGTTCACGAGGTCCTTATACTGGTGTGATGCTAGTCTTTAGAAAGCGCGCCTACCAAGGATAGCGATGACAGAACAACGTAAAATTCTCATATTGCAGGCACACAATTTAGGGGATGCGGTGATCAGCACCGCACTGATTGAAACGATTGCGTGCGCTCTTCCCTCTGCACAAATTGACGTGCTCACCAGACCGGAGATTGATTCGATATTTGCACACAACCCTTCTGTAAATTGTGTCCATACGGGCCGTTTTCCAATGGGCTCTGTTAGCGACTTTGGACTGAGAGAGATGGTCGCGCTCCCTCGTTTGGTGGGCCAATTACGCCGCCAAGGATACACCGACGTTGTCAATCTCGCGGGCGATTTTCGAGAGGAATTGCTGGGAACGTTGATTTCGCACAGGGACAATTGGAGTCCCGTTTGGTCAGCTGACCACGCATGCGGGAAAGTGATCAGGCGCTCAGTTATCCCACTTGCCAATCGACCGATATTTATACCTGCAAACAAGCCAAACATCTATGACGCGGCATCAATAGTGGGAACGGCGGTGAGCGGAGCGGAGGGGAAAAAATCTGCCCTTTACACGCCCGCAAAGAAGAAGATCGTCTGGAATTCTCTGGAGAACGCCATAGGCATTCATCCTATGGCAAGTCAGCCTTGGAGAAGGTGGGAGATGGAGAAATGGCAATCCCTAGCTCGACACTTGGTCGCGCAAGACATGGACGTGCACGTATTCGGCTCCCCTTCTGAGAAGGAAGAGCTATTGAGATACTTCGGCGACTTGGATCGTTCGAGAATAAGAATAGTGACAGGTTGTCTTTCGGACTGTTTCGTAGCGATCTCGAGACTGCGCGGGTTACTTTGCCACGATAGTTTTGCCTCGCACATAGCCTACTCTCTGGGCGTTCCTACAATTCTTTTGAACGGAGCCAACGATGCAGCAGCCTGGGCTCCGCCCGGAGCCATAGTTCTTGCTGCTGGACCGGGCATGACATGCTACCCATGCTACAACCGTCCCACATGTTTCGGCAGTTTCAATGAGTACGCTTGTATTCGCCACATTTCAATCGCTTCAGTAATAGAGGCAGTTTGGAGCCTACTGAGAGTTACTTCCAGTGAATCGGCACATTCTTCCCCTGCTCCAGGAACCCGTTGAAGGGCCTCCTTTTCGTGTCTCCAGAGCTTGCTAATAACTTCAGTTGAGATTTTGAAGATTCTGCCGAGCATGAGGCCAGCGAAGGCGAAGCTTCGCTCGAAGACCCAGCTGCCGTGGCAGCAGGGCAAAGCCGTGTTTGGTCTCGATATGCTTGACGCGTCTTCAGTTTGAGGTTGCGCTTGGCGGTCGCGTGACGCTCAATCTTGACAGCGAAGAAGGCGACTTCGCCGCGGATCAGAACGCGGTCGCTTGGGTTGAGGTAGCGGCGGTTGAAGAGTCCATGTCACGCCGTGAGGATAATGATGGGAACGACGACTGCCTCCGTTGGCGTGAGGGCGAAGAGCGCCGGCGCTCCGTGTGCTTGTCTTCGATAAGTCACCATTGTTTGCCGGAGTGTTTCCTCGAGTAAGGTCGTGAGGTGAAGACTATGAGGAGCAGCGACTCAGTTACCCGACATGTCCCCAATCCGAGAGAGAATCGGCGAGACCCCGCATGCGGACTTCCGGATAAATATTCTGAAGTTTGTCGATCAATAGTCCGGCGTTCAACGGCCTGGGGGCCCTCTGGACAAGTCCGGAAGTTGGTACACCTGAAACAAGACCGGTATCGAGTCCCCAGAATCGCGCAGCATACACTGCAAATTGCAGCCTGCTGAGTAATTCAGGACCGCACACATTAAAGACTCCTGTTGCTCCGGCCTCTACCAGCCGAAGAGTCGCATTTGCCAGGTCGCGGTTGTAAGTGGGAGTTGAGATTTGGTCTTCCGGGACGCGGAATGAGTCACCGGCCATGAGGGCGCGCCTCAAACTGTAGAGGAAGTTTTTCTGGGCATCGTCTGGACCATAGACTACAGTAGTCCGCAGTATTAGCGCTCGTGAGCATACGTCTAAAACGGCTTCTTCGCCTTGCCATTTGCTGATCCCGTAACCTGATATCGGACTGGCAGCGGCCTCTTCATCATAGGGGCCGTTCACTCCATCAAAAATATATTCCGTCGAAAAATAAACAAATGGAATATTCCTTTCGTTTGCTACCTTGGCTAGAACTTTCGGGCCATAACAGTTTGTGTGAATAGCCAAATCCCTTTCCTCCTCGCAAAGCTCGACATTCGTCATTCCCCCAACACAGTAAATGGCATTCAGGTCAACCGACTCAAGGAGGCTCATCGCTGTTTCACGATCAATTGAAGCGAGATCCAGGGCCAGCCACTCAGAAGAGTGCGAAATGCGAGCAGTGGGGACGCAATGATCCATCCCAACTATTCGAACGATCTGCTTCCCGACCTGCCCAGTCGCACCTACAATGAGCGAGCGAGAGTGTCCCGTCCGTTTAGTCATTTTGAAGAGCTTGGCCTTGAAACAGGAATGGACTCTCGTACTCGTGCAGAGTTGCGAATTCAGAGTCCCGCCTAGAGACCACTGGCTCCTTGTCTGGCCAGTCAAACCCGAACGAGTCCCAGCGAATCCCCCCATCAAATAAGGGATCATATTCAGAAGATACGTGATACATAACCAAGGCAGGAGCCTCCATCACGTAGAAACCATGGGCGATACCGCGGGGAAGGTATACGGCATTATGACAGTCGGCACTCAGTTCAAACTCCGCATGACCACCAAGAGTTGGCGAAGTGCGACGAAGGTCCACCGCAACATCTAAGATGCGACCTTCAAGACAGTACACCACCTTTGCGTGATCTGCGGGTGGGCGCTGAAAATGCATCCCTCTCAAGACACGTGGTCCGGAGATTGAATAGAAACACTCAGCGAAATCTGCTTCAAGACCTAGACTCCTGAACGCGCTTTCATTAAAAGTCTTTACAAAGCTCCCACGGTGATCATGTACCGCAGCGTACTCCAGTTTTACACAGCCAGGTAGCGCGGATTTGATGATGTTGATGCCCGAGTTCTCGTTGGTTTTAGACATGACAGTCCCCGAAATCCGAAAATGATAGAGAAGCTGGCTTCTTAAGATGACTTACAAGTCAACCACTTTTCCAGACTGCTTGCGAAAGATGCTTCGGAGCCATGTCTTTGTATCCTTGGACAAGAAAAGAGATATCAATCCTCTTATCAAGAACTTTATACCGTAGGGCCTTAGGAGCACAGGAAGTTCTCGGACATAATTGCAAAGCGCCTGAAGTCTGTTAGAACCTAGAGTCTGATTGATGCGCGATGGAATGGACCGCGTAATCAGCCTGTTCACTGCCACGTTTACTTCTGTGGCAAACCCCGGGGCAGGTATATTCACCGTTTGCGAAAATTCAATAGCGAATCGACCCAGTTCTGTAATTTCGCGTTTCCAGATACTCAGCGATAATGAGGAAGTAAGATTTTCGTGTATCCGATATCGAACGAGTTCTTTGGCAACAAATACTGCATAGCCTCTTTGTATTACGGTACGAATCCAAAGCATCGAGTCAGGAGCCCAGAGGTATTCAGCAGAAAAACCCGGCAGAATATCTACCGTCCTGAAGAGGATCGCGCAGAGCCACAAATCCCGCTCTTCTCTGAAAAATGCTGGAATAAGTTCTCGAGCGGTCTCTATGCGTGGGGAGTGTTTAAAGGTTCGTATCGCCTCTCCGACTGAGTTTACGATGTTGCCTCCGCCATAAACGATTCCAGGTACCCTCTGACTGTCGCCCGTTTCGGAATACTCCGCAACAAGTTCCTGAATCGCTTCGGGCTCCAACAAATCGTCGTCTGACAATAACAGAAAGTATTCGCCAGTGGCAGCCGCGACGCACGCATTCCAATTCCCCACCATGGAGAGCAGCTTAGGCTGATGCAGAATTCGCAATCGCCGATCCGTGCAAGAAGTCAAGTAACTGGCAGTCTCGTCGGTCGACGCATTGTTCGATACCAGAACTTCAATATTCTCGTATGTTTGTGCCAATGCACTCTTGAGAGCCAGTTGAAGATATCCAACACGATTCAACGTGGGAATCGCAATTGTAACTTTAGGTCTAGCGAACTGTCTCGGTATGTCAATCATTTTTCTCGCCATTTCTTTTCAGCAAATAGTACAGGCAGGAATAGTTCGACAGGACTTCAGGGCTCCATATCAAAGGGGATGGTTATCTTCCCCAAACGATTCGCTCGTAGCCTTCCAATGAGCCTAGACCTTTCCTCCGGTGTCAGCACGATCAAGCTAAAGACTGATATCCCCACAACTCCCGTACACAATGCTCCCGTGAACACACTTATAGGATTTGGAATGTTTGTTGTGAGGAAACGAATTCCTGTATTGACAGATACCAGCGCGGTCAAAAGACATAATATTGGCATCAATACTGTACGAAAGTGTTCGCGGAAACTTATTCTGAAATGCCGAAGCGTATACCATGGTGCGTACCAGTTATTTGTAATGACCTGGGCGAGCATCGTGCCGACCACCACTCCGATAAGACCGTAGCGGCGCGCGAGTAATATTGAAAAAATGATATTGAGGACGCCAGCGACCAAAGCCGGCACGACAAATACAATTTTTCCCGTAGCCATAATTGAGCCCGCCATCGATTGGTGATGGGCCTCGAGCAGCATAACACTAAGTAAGACCCAGACAACCGCGAACCCGACAAAGTGATTTGGTCCAAGCCACACTCGAATTACACGATCAGCAAAGCATGCAACGAAGCTTCCCAGAATCACCATCACACTAAGGGAGTATCGGAGATTACGATTTAGTAGACTTAGGAGTTGGGGTGTATCCTTCCGAGCATGTGCCTGAGATGCTAAGGGTAAGCTTGTCATGACCAACATCATGGAAAGTTGCATCATGATTGAGACCATCTTTGCTACTGCTTGATAGTTCGGGATTAGCTTTGGACCTAGGACCGATGCAATAACAAGGTTATCGGTTTGAAGAATCAATATGCCACCGAGGAGAGTCGCCGCATACTTGAGGCTTGGGCCGACAATTGTTCGGACAGTAGATAGTTGAAAATGACCTTTTGCTATCGTGCGCGGTCCTGCCCTGAACAAGACGTATCGTGCAATCGATATCGTGCAAGTCGCTTGGAGCAGATAGGCGATCGCAAGACCCATAAATGAATGACGGAAAATCGCAATGCTTAGAAAGATTAGGCCTAGAACTGCTCCAAGAGAACGGATAATCTTTTCACTGAAAACCTGCCCGAGGCCGTAAATGCCGGCAAACCATCCTTCGCCGATCAAATTAAGCGCCGCTCCAGCAGCGAAAATGATCCAGGCGGGGTGAACCTCAACAGTAAGGGACCGGGGAACGACTGTGCTTAGATAGCTCCATCCCCCGCTTATCCCAAGAAAAAACACCGCAACCGCGAGAACAGCGACGATAGTGGTACACGAGCGAATAAGTGTGCCAATGCGATTTGCGCGTGCTGCTTTATTTAGCTCTAAATCACCCGCTACGAAGCTAATTTCCCGACCCAGCGTGGGACTCATCCCGAGGTCAAAGAGCATCACATAGGCGCCGATACTCGTAAACACCATCCAGACGCCCACCACGTCAAGTGGTAAGTAGCGCAACAGCAGACTGAATTGAATGAAGGAAGCCACAAGACCAACTGCAGTTAACGTTATACCGCCTATAAAGCCACTAACGATTTTGCGAGCAATGCTCATTGCGACTCGACCAATCCGCTCCATCACGCTGCGGCTAATTAGATTCCAGAATGACTACCAATCCAGAGCTCTCTTCTCTAGAGACAAACGAGCCTATCGGTCGCCACTTTGTGGATGGAGTCGATGACGTAATCAATCATATCTTCGGTTAGACCAGGATAGACACCGATCCAGAAGACGTTGTTCATAACATAATCCGTGTTAGGTAAATCACCGATTTTGCGGTACTTCGAATCGAGGTACGCCGGCTGACGCAAAAGATTACCTCCAAACAGCAGACGGGTTCCGATCTTTCTCCGCTCCAGCATCTGCACAACGCGGTCACGCTTTAGCCCACCTTCCGGCTTAACAGCAATTGGAAAACCGAACCAACTCGGATCCGAATTGGCTGTGGCTTGTGGAAGCGAAAAGAACTCCTGCAAATCCCTCAAACCTTCATAGAGACGCTTGAAATTAGCTTTTCTGGCAGCGATGAACCTAGGTAGCTTCTTTAGTTGAGAAACGCCAACCGCCGCTTGCATGTCTGAAAGCTTTAGATTGTACCCGATGTGTGAATAAATATATTTGTGGTCGTATCCGCAGGGCAACTCACCAAGTTGCCAATCAAATCGCTTGCCACAAGTATTATCTTTTCCAGGTGCACACCAGCAGTCGCGGCCCCAGTCTCGAAATGATTCGATCAGTTTTGTGAGCGCGGGTCGTTGGGTCATCACTGCTCCGCCTTCACCCATTGTGATATGGTGTGCAGGGTAGAAACTCGCCGTAGAAATGTCACCGAAGGTTCCCACTCCCTCGCCCTTGTATGTCGCGCCGACCGCATCGCAGCAATCCTCAATCATCCAGAGATTATGCTTCTTGCAGAAAGCTGTTACCGCGTCCAGATTGAATGGATTGCCGAGAGTATGGGCAACCATCACAACTCGCGATCGTTCAGATAAAGCCGCATCCAATTGACTTACATCGATATCGTACGTGTCGCGTTCGACATCCACGAACACAGGCACAAGATTGTTCTGAATTATGGGGTTGACAGTCGTCGGAAAGCCTGCAGCGACGGCGATGACCTCATCACCCGGCCTCAGCGCGCTCTCGCCGAGCGAAGATGATGTGAGCGCTGACAGTGCAACCAAATTAGCTGACGAACCCGAGTTTACTAGCCGTACATCGCGGACACCGATTGTGCGGGCGAACTGGCGTTCAAACTGCTCGGTGAACCGGCCAGTAGTTAGCCAGAAATCCAGCGATGCATCTACCGCATATTGAATGTCCTCAGCGTCAAAGACCTTCCCGGAAACAGGAATATTGGACTTGCCGGGCGTGAACTCACGATACGGGAAAGCTTCTGCGTGATACTTCGTCACCAAATCGCGAATCTGGTCACGCAAAATCTCAACTCGCGGGTTACCGTCAACCATCGCGCTTCCTCCTCCAGGACTCTGGCTGTCCAATTCCATCGTTTGCTCCCTTGCAGGTTGCCTTACCTTAATTGTCGCAAGCGACCTATTCATTTCTCTGGCCAGGCTATAACATTGGGCTTTGTCGACCGGTCGTCAGGATTCTCGTGGTAAGGTAAAGGCTCTAATTTGCCTCAACACAGAAGAGCGGACATCTTGGCCGTCATAAAATGCCCTGTACAATTCCACAGTTTTCTCCAACGCTTCCTCTAGCGTCCATCGGGGACGCCATCCTAATCCGGTGCGAGCTTTAGATGAATCCAGCCGAAGCAAGTGAGCTTCGTGGACTTTCTCTTCCTCCACCACTTGCCAAGAGGCCCCCTCACCCCATAATCTCGCTATTTCAGAAACCACATAGCGGACAGGCTGGGTATCGGAATCAGCAGGGCCAAAATTCCAACCCCCTCCAAATGCGGCGCCCTCATTCCATAAATGCTCGGCAAGAATTAGATACCCTGAGAGTGGCTCCAAAACATGCTGCCATGGGCGAACTGCATTTGGGTTCCTCACAGCGAGAGATTCACCCGCCATGAAAGCGCGCACAACGTCCGGGATAAGGCGATCTTGCGCCCAGTCCCCCCCGCCAATTACATTTCCAGCTCGACCGGATCCGATCGCAACCTTGTGCATTACGAATCGGTCGGGAGGAAAATACGAGCGTCGATACGCAGCGGTCACAAGTTCTGCGCACCCCTTGCTACTGCTATAGGGATCGTACCCCCCCATCGCCTCATCCTCGCGATATGGCCAGACCCACTCTCTATTCTCGTAACATTTGTCACTCGTCACGCAGACCACGGTACGAACATCAGGTATCCGCCGCACAACATCGAGTAAATGAACAGTTCCCATTACATTAACAGCGAAAGTTTCAATCGGGTTTTGGTAGGAATAGCGAACCAAGGGTTGTGCCGCCATGTGGACGACGATATCCGGCCTGAATTCGAGCATTGCGGACTCGATGGAAGATAAATCGCGTATATCACCAATCACCGACTTCATTTCATTATCAAGCTTCAACGCTTTGTAAAGATTTGGCGTGGTTATGGGCTCAAGCCCATAACCGCATACGTCAGCCCCCGCAGAGACAAGCCAGAACGCCAGCCAACTTCCTTTGAAGCCTGTGTGTCCAGTGATGAATACCCTTCGGGATTTCCAAAAATCTATTTCCATATCTTCCAAGGGGCATCGCCCGAAGACCAAAGTTTCTCCAGATGATTCTTATCGCGCAATGTATCCATTGGCTGCCAGAATCCATGATGCCTGCAGGCACGTAATTGATCGCTCATGGCCAAATTCTTCATGGGCTCCTGCTCCCATATTGCTTGATCACCTTCAATGTAGTCCCCCACTTTAGGAGACAGGACAAAAAAACCAGCATTCACCCATTGACCGTCACCCGTGGGTTTTTCAAAAAAATCCACGACGGAGTCATTGGCCATAATTAGGGAGCCGAATCGTCCCGCTGGCTGTGCTGCTGTCAATGTAGCTAGGCGACCATGCGATTCATGAAATTCGATGCTTCGTGTGATGTCAACATCGGCGACGCCGTCGCCGTACGTGAGACAGAACGCGCTTTCGTTCTCGACATAGGGAAGAACCCGCCTAATACGACCTCCCGTCATAGTGTTGATACCCGTGTCAATCAACGTTATTCGCCAAGGCTCTCCGAAACGTCTATGAACTTCCATCTTGTTTTGATCAATATCAAATGTGACGTCCGAAGAATGTAGAAAATAATTGGCAAAATACTCTTTGATGTAGTAGCCCTTGTAGCCTAAACAGATAACAAAGTCGTTCACATTATGAGCTGAATAAATCTTCATAATGTGCCAAAGGATCGGAAAACCTCCGATCTCAACCATCGGCTTTGGGCGCTCTATAGTCTCTTCACTCAAGCGGCTCCCAACTCCACCCGCCAATATAACAGCCTTCATGTCTCCTCGATCTTCAACCTAGGCATTCTGCGATTCCTTAGCAGCCGAGCCCACGTTTACGATATTGTCTCCGAACTTGTTATTTCTCTTCTCATCACGGGATCATCAACTCCACATCGTTCCGTGGATGATTAATCCGTATGTCCCACTTTCAAGGCACTCGCATATTCAAGAAAAATGATCCTTCAAGCCGTTTTCAGTCTAGATGACCCCTTACGCCAACGCAATATTCTGGGCTCGGCAATGACCGCACACCTATACCGGCCGCCCGCCCATACCTTCAGAAACAACGGGAACAGATTCAGGCACCATAGCGCCTGCATAGCCCCTAAAAGCTCAGGGGAGAGCCTAGTATCATAGTCGTGACACTCCTGCCAGAGTGATAGGTATTTCCCAAAAGAAACGGCCAGACGATGCGTAAATTGATTATTGGATTTCTCCAGCTCAGGGCGCGCAGAAAACTCTTGAGATGCGTAGGCGTTAAAATTCATCCTACTGTGAAAGCCAACTTCAGGGGGGTGCGCTACCGGCCATCAAGCAGCTTGGAAATCGGCGAGGGGAGCATCGTCGAAGGCAGCTTGGTCTCTGAGCGAGATGGGGCTTGCATTGTCATTGGCCAGAACACGTTCATCGGCAACTCGATCCTCGCCAGCGCCAGCAGAATCGAGGTTGGTGACGACGTTTTGATCTCGTGGGGCTGCAACATCGTGGACCACAACTCCCACGCCGTTGGCTGGAAGCAGCGAAAGCAAGACGTGAAAGATTGGTACCACGACACAAAGGATTGGACACACGTGTCCATCGCGCCTGTTAAGATAGGCAATAAATGCTGGATCGGACTCAATGTGATTGTTTTGAAGGGGGTGGAGATTGGAGAAGGCGCCGTCGTGGCAGCTGGCTCCATTGTTACCAAGAGTGTTCTGCCGTGGACAGTCGTTGCGGGCAATCCCGCGAGGGTGATTCGAGAGATTCCAATTGAAGATCGATAGCTTCGAATTGAATACACAAGGACACGTACTGGTAACGGGAGCGAACGGATTCCTGGGGCGCCATGTAGTGAAGTGTTTTGCAGGACGAGGCCACACTGTCCTAGGCATCGGCCATGGAGAATGGTCGAGGGAAGAATGGGAGTTGTGGGGGTTGAGCGAGTGGCGCTGCGCCGATGTGACACTGCAAACGCTAAGACAGTATGCCGGGCAACCAACCGCCATTGCCCATTGCGCAGGCGGTGGATCTGTGCCGTTCTCCATTGACGACCCACTTGCTGATTTCGAGCGCACGGTTGAAACCACAGCCCACGTCCTCGAGTATGTCCGTACATCTGCACCTTCCTGCCGGGTTGTTTATCCCTCCAGCGCAAGCGTTTATGGAACGGTCAAGACCGTTCCCATTCGGGAAGATTGCCTCCCGTCGCCCATCTCGCAGTATGGTACTCACAAGCTGATGGCGGAGCAGATGGTGACATCCTACAGTCGGCAGTTCGGAAGGTCCGCAGCAATAGTGCGACTCTTCTCAGTCTATGGATGTGGTTTGCGCAAGCAACTGCTGTGGGATGCCTGCCGCAAGTTCGCAAATAATGACAGCACCTTTATGGGTACGGGGGACGAGGTGCGAGACTGGCTACATGTGGAGGACGCCGCCAAACTGCTCATGGCTGCGGCGGAACACGCATCCCCGGAATGCCCGACGGTCAACGGCGGCAGTGGGCAAGGGGTGACCGTACGCGACGTGCTCGTACGCTTGGGCAGCAGCCTTCTTCACACCGAAGTTTTGCCGGACTTCTCCGGGACACAGAGAACAGGCGATCCCACCCGGTATATCGCGGACACCGAGGGTTCAAAGTCATGGGGATGGCGCCCGACACGCCAGTGGACAGAGGGTGTTGAAGAATATGCCACTTGGTGGAAGAGGAACTCCCAGTGAACAAGGGCAAGAGTATTCGAGTCGGATTCATTCTCGACTCAGGGGATTGGCTTGGTGGCCGCAATTACCTGCGGAATCTTTTTGCTGCGATCCGCAGTTTACCGGGAAATCCAATAACTCCCGTAATTTTCAGGGGCAAACGCCAGGGTAACGCTTCCACGGACTTTTCTGAGATTGAAGTCATCCAAACATCCCTCCTTGACCGGAAGAGTTCGAGTTGGGTCCTCCGCCGAATCATCGCAAAAGCTACCGCGCGGGACTCGGGCCTCCAAAAGCTGCTGCTACGGCATGGTGTCTCTGTCCTATCTCATTCCTTCCACCTCGGCAGGCAAACGGCGGTAAAGACAATCGGATGGATCCCTGATTTTCAACATACTTCATCTGCCCGAGTTTTTCAACCCCGAGGAACGTCGCCAGCGCGGTCGTGAATACATGGAGCTTTGTGAAGTCTGCGACAAAATCATCGTTAGCAGCGAATGTGCGGCCGCCGACCTGCGGACGTTCTCACCAGCACATGCCTATAAAGCCGAAGTGCTACGATTTGTCGCTAGCCCCGCACCGCTTTCCCATGCTGCAGCCTGCCGGATCTGCAGCGACTGTATGGTTTCAACGAGCCCTATTTTCTGCTGCCCAATCAATTTTGGACGCATAAAAACCATCGCGTAGTCCTGAGCGCACTCCGGATACTGAAACGTCAGAATGAGCCGCTCTTGGTTCTAGCCACCGGTTCATCAGAAGACTATCGCAACCCATCTTTCTTCCCTTCGCTAATGGGATATGCCAAGGAATGCGACGTGCTGGATTGCTTTCGCGTACTGGGCAGGATCCCCTTCGACCATCTTGTTGGCCTCATGCAACACGCAACCGCTTTCATCAACCCTTCCCGATTCGAAGGATGGAGTACCAGTGTCGAGGAGGCAAAATCTATGGGAAAACAGATTGTGCTCTCCGACATTCCCGTACACCGAGAGCAGGCACCAGAGAGAGGCATTCTTCTTCCCTACGGACGATCCAGAAGGCTTAGCCGTGGCGATGATGACTGCCTACAACGAATTTGACCCGCACAAAGATGCGGCGATGCAAGACACTGCGAGCACCCGCCTCCCGGAACGGCAACGAAAGTTCGGAGAAGCCTACCTACGAACGGTCATGGGAGCATTGGAGCAATAGATTCCCTTACTCTCGTTCAGTGCGACGTCAGCATCTCCCAGGTTGGTGCATCGTGCCACTTACACTTTATGGTCGGTGCCTAACGCGAGGTCTACCCCGTTCGGGTCTCTTGCAATAGTTGTCGCCCGTTTGAAAACCGCGTGCAAATGGATGCAAACTTGGAAGTAGCATTATTCGCGTCAGCTTTTCACTTGCGGCAAAACTGTTAATTACTCGGCGAACATTTATTTTATTATCATAATTTTACAGGCAATCCTCGAACTCATGGTCCTTGGTTGGGGGTTCAAATCCCTCCGGGCCCACCAACCCCGTTTAATCAGTCGTATTCCAAAATGTGCGGGGCAGGCCAGGCCAGCGTTCCATCCTTCCGGATGTAATACATAAAGACCTTGTGGTCTCCGTTCACCCGCACCGCAACAATAATCCCGCTCCCAAACGTGCCTGATCCATCTGTCTTCGAAATATCCACGTGATGCGACACTATCGGCGCCTTGACCGGGCTCTCGGTTGTCCAATCCTCAGTAAACCGCGTCAGCGGATAGTCCGCGTGCTTCTCCGGATGCTGCTGCCAATCCGGATCGTTTGTATAAATCGCGAACGCTGTACCGTAGTCCCTCGCCTCAAGCGCGTTGAAAAATTTATCGACCCTGTGCTCAGCAGACAGGTTCGAGAAGAACCATCCATGCCCCATCGCATAGCCGCCAAATCCGATCACGACGGTGAGCACCACCAAGACTACAACGGCGATCAACAGATTGCGGACCCGCGTGTCGTGAGTGCTGTCGTACTCCGGTGCATCCATCAGGCTCATCGTTCTTGTCCTCTGTCTACCAGACTGATTAGACACCAGCGTCCGCCAAATCGGTTGCTATTCGAGCGTTTCCGCACCTGTCCCAAGCCACAACCCCATCAGCCTCAGGTGATGCTCAATATGAGCAACATAGTCCTCAATCAAAAATCCAAGCGTCACGGCCTCTCCTTCAACCATGCCCTGGTTGGCCAGGCGAGCCTTTTCGATGTGCCCAATCATCCACGCCACCTGCTCATTCAGCGCAAACCATAGCGCCTAGCACCTGCGACCACTCACGTTCTGCATAGTGTTGAAGGTTCACCCAGGCCATCTGCTCATACCCCGTCAGATTCTGCCCTTCGTGAATCTGCATCTTCACCATTTTTCCCAGATTATTCACCGCCGAATCGATCAGATGCCCGATCACCTGCTTGGCGCTCCACTTTCCCTCGCGCTCCGGCACGCTGGCCTCGGCTTCGGAGATCGTCAGCAGCCACGGCATTGCGCCACGCAATACCGCCGTCAGCCGCTCGCTCAACTCCGCAGGATCGAGCAACTCAGTCTCTGTCCCGTTCGCGTACTTCACCATCCAAACGCCCCGCGATACAACTCGAATTCAACTCCAGACTCCAGCAAGTATACCGAGAACACATCGAACCGTACCGGCACCTCCGCCCTCAGCTTCTCTGGAAATCCTCTCAGATACGCCCGAGCCATTCGCCGCAGCATCTGCTGCTTGTCATGGTCCACAGCCGACTCCGCCGGTGCCCAGTCGCGCGCGCTCCGAGTCTTCACCTCGACAAAACACAGCCATTCTCCGTCCCACCCGATCAGATCGACATCTCCCCAAAGCTTTGCGCTCTTCCATCGTCGCGCTACAACCGTATAGCCCATCTTCCGCAGATGAAACAAAGCCTCGCGCTCCCCTCGTTCGCCCGTTGCCAGATGCGCTGCCGTCTCGTTTCCGCCTCTCCGCGCAGCGAACATATCCATCCGTCGCATCATCCAGGTCTGAGCATCGACCAACGCTCTGTCCACTGCTCCCACCCCATCGGATGCATCCATCTCAAAACCCAGCTATGGCGATCTGCAGCCCGTTCCCTCCGCAAATAGTCGGCAATCTAATTCGCGTGGGAACCGCTTTAGAAATACTTCTTACGGCAGATGACTGAGCATGAGTCGCAAACGACTGTTTTCCTAGACCCAAGTTTATAGCCGAGGCCTGTACCGTGAGCTGAATTGAGGCCTCAACTCGTATGCCGGCATCCGGAACGCCCTCGCCAGCGAGCCACTCTCGAACTTCAGCGGATATTCGCCAAACACTTCGCCGATGCTCGAAAAGGCTCCTCTGCGGATGTCGGGCTACCATGAATCGTCGATGTCCCTTGAAGCATGACTTTGTCGAAATGGAAGCATGATCTTACCATGCTCAGAATGGTACGAACCGTGCGGGCTTTCGTCTGAATAGAAAATTCAAGTGCCCCGATAAGAGCCGAGATGAAGGCATCCAAGTTCGGCCGGCTGAGACAGCGGTTCTTAGCTGCCTTAGGATGGTGCAATCCTCCTCTCAGAGCTGTTTCGGGACGGCAAGTAATTTTTCAGTGCCCTCTAGGCAGAGAAGCGCTGAACAAGAACTTCGTTGCCAAATTGTGTAGCCCGCTATTGCAAATGTCTTTTCTTCGCGGAATCCAATTCACTCATGAAACGGCACTGAAAATGCACTATGATTACGACGATTTCACAAGCGTCTTGGGAACACGTATCAAAGCTCTGCGTAAAGATCGAGGGTGGACTCAAATGCAGATGACTCGAGACTTTGGATATTATCTTTCCCATTGGCAGAACATTGAAACCGGGCGCAAGATGTCTCTTGAAACCTTGCTCCGAGTTGCGAATACATTCGACATAACTCTGGACGAACTTCTGCACGGAATCAGACGACGTATGGGAGTGGGATTTGGTTCTAAAGGAGCCCACCTTTCGCCTCCCAAGACGACTGCCAAAAAAAAATAGGTGCTCCCTTAAAATCTTTAGAATCCGCGAAAGCACTCCATGCGAGTGCCTTCGGTACTCTTGCCCTATGATCGATTGCCTATTGGCAAATGGGACACCAGGTAAGATTGATACGGATCTTTAGGTGGATAGTGCGGCATTCGGATCCATTCGATCTCGGACCCCATGTATAGAGAGACGGAGTAATGCGAATCTTCTTCCACCGTAGTCCGTCTCCCAGAGCTTCCTCATGGAAGCAATTCCATTCAAGACTCTAGAAACCTTGGCAAATCTTGGCGTGGTGCTGAAGCATTCTGGAGTTGCAGGCCGAGGGCCCATCATTGATGGGGGTTGGTTTCAGTTAACGAAAGAACTCCGATTCTCGACAATTTCAAAAAATGATCAGAACTCGTTGATTTGCAAACAACCGTGAAGCGAATAAAGCCGTGACGCACAAGGCCAAAACCGCTCCAATAAGTAATTTCTTAAGCAAGCCCATGATCATTCGTGATCTGTTACCTGCAAAAGAGGCGTACGAATTCAAAAAATTAATGCGCGCCTGTAACTGAACCTGTCCAGCTCAATTACATCGCCATTATATATGGTACCCTCAGCGAATTGCCCGTCTTGGAATTGCCTATTTTAAGATGGTACACAAAAAGGCAACGGTACGTATGCGAGAGATTGCTTAATCCTTTATGTACTCCGCGTAAACGCTCGCTGATTCGTGTCAGCGCAGCGTTCTGGCAATGCAAGACGCACGGCTCCCCCCGTTGTAGAAAGAGGAAAGGAAGCGCAGAATTGTCGGGCCAGTTGAGTGTTTGGGTTAAAGCAGTTCTCAGTTTATTCCTTCCCGTATTCCTCATACTTTATGCGATTGGCACCTATCATTGGCGTTTACTTGGCGATGCCGCCTTAATGCATTACATAGTCTTCTTGATGGATCACGGGATGAAGCCATATTCCGACATCATTGATCCGAATATGCCAACAACATTGTTGATTCAAGGCGCCGTCGTGCACCTTTTCGGTGATTCTTCACTATCCTGGCGCCTATTTGATTTCGCTCTTTTAGGCGTCGTTGGAAGCGGCACGATTGTTATTTGCCGATGCTATGGCTGGTTTGCTGGCGTCTTTGCAGCGTCACTCTTCGCGTTGATACATGGACGCGACGGTGTGATACAGCTGGGCCAACGCGATCTAACCATGACAGCGTTTTTAGTACTTGGCTATGCTTTTCTGTTCGAAAGTCTTAGGGCGCCAGCTTCAGAAAAAACGATGCCGTGGATGACGGGTATGTTTGGAATTTGCGGTGGTCTTGCCGTCACGATCAAACCTTCGGTTCTTTTTCTTCCTCCAACTCTTATCCTCTTAGCGGTCATTACTCTGAGGCGTAGAGAGAGGCCATTCTTGTCTCACATCGCATATGGCGTCGTTGGAATGTTAATTCCCTTGATAGCGATATGCGCGTATCTTGCGCGCTTGCACGTCCTTGGGGCGTTTAAGAAAACATTGTCTGATCTGATCCCATACTTTGTTCATCTTGGAGAGCGGTCGATAGCTCATCTAGTTCTACACAGTGTCTCTTCGGTCATGTTGCCCTTGGTGATTATTTGGTTGCCAATTCTGTTCAAAGGACGCGGTTCACTGACATGGGAACGGGCAGCACTCCTGACCGGAATTGCATTCGGTCTCTTTTCCTTTTATATCCAACGGAAAGGTTATCCATACCATCGCTATCCGTCAGAAGCTTTTTTGCTCATTTTGATTGGAATTGATCTTGTTGGGGCTCTACAGGCAGAGCGATCGAATGGGAACCGCAATCTCCATCGTCTTGCTCAATTGGGTGTTTTTACCGGGGTAATGGTCGTTGGTGGAGGGTCGACTGTCCATGCGCTCCATCAGGATTGGCGCAATCAGGAATTCGACAACCTGTTGCAAAATGACCTACGACGATTAGGTGGGAACAAACTTATGAGGCAGGTCCAGTGCCTGGACATGAGCGATGGATGCATTACAACCCTGTACAACCTGAGACTGGTGCAGACGACCGGTTTTCTTTACGACTGCTATATGCTCTCCCCGATCGAAGGCTCCGAAAGAGATCGATACCCGGAGGCATTTTGGCAGGCGATTGCGAAGAACCCGCCTACAGTCTTTGTTGTTTCAAGCAATGACTGCGATCCATATCCAGAGAAGCCGTCGTATGAGTATCAAAAGATAAGGCGCTGGCCGCGTTTCGATGGGTATTTAGAGTCGAACTACCATCTGTTTGTTGAACGGATTCCGCCACACATGGTTAATTGGGGAAGCAGTCCCTCAAAACCCTTTGGCTACAGGATTTATGTTAAGGACCCGTTGCCCTAAGCAATCGATCGCATGTTTGCAAGCGCATCCGTACTCTGGGTTTAGGGTAAGAAATGCAACTGGCGATGGCCTGCTACTGGGAATCGCGCGGATCTAAAGTCGCCTCCGACAGTATGGTGCTCGCTGGCGATTTCATCGCGGCGGATTGTTCAACGCCAAATAGATGTACCTATTTGAGTAGGGACACCTTGACAAATGGGCCCTACTCATGCGACATCTGGTCTGTGACCAAGCTGTAAGGCCGCAAAATTCAATCGACTCATTTCTTCAATTCATTTGCTACTCATTAACTTGTTGGGCCATGCCTGCGTCCCCGGTTTCCAAAAAAATGAAATCGGAGACGCCAGGCTAAGCCTTAATATCGACGGGAGTAGACAACCACTTGCCTGAAGGGATCAGGTCGAAGACTCGTCTCTACCAGACCTTCTACACCGCCTTCAAACCCATCTTTCCACTTCTGAAATCCGCCTTCCCCAACATAATCACCACGACGGAACAACTCGGGCGCGCTATGCTTCAGGTCGCAAGACGTGGATACGCCAAAGCCCATCCTCGAATCCAAAGACATCAATGCGGCATAAATAGCGAGTTGTACCTATGGGTGATTGTGACTTGGGTACGCAGCCCTGAAAATTGAGAGCGTATCGTTCGCGAAATCAGTCTTTCCTGAACGCTAATGTGGCAACCGATGTAGAGATTTGAAGCGGAACATATTAGTTATGTGGAATTTGCGCGCCCCAGGTCCCCTTGGTTTGGCTGTCTTTCTGATCGTATGGATCGGTTCGCCCGCACACGCGCAGACTCGCAGCCCACAGGAACTCCCAACTTCACGCCGACTCATTTCGCCTCTTCCCAGCCGCCTCGCCATCAGCCGATCCGGTCGGCCCAACCTCCAACCAGCGTCATCGATCCGCCACCCGGGTTGCCGGAGGCTCCCGGTTCGCACATGGCCGGCCAGCAAGCGACCGAACCAGCCAACGCAGGAAGCATTCTCGGCACCGTCGTGGACGCAAACGGCGCTGAAGTCGCCAACGCTCTCGTCACACTCGAAAACGAAGACACACGCATCCAGCGCACGCTGATGACCGACAGCGCAGGCTTCTTCAAATTCGACACCGTCGAGCCCGGAAGATTTCACCTGACAATCTCCTCTTCCGGTTTTGCTAAGTGGGTCGCTGACGGCCTCACCATCCAGAACGGCCAGTCCTACGACATTCCAGCGGTCGAGCTTCACATCGCCTCGGCGACATCCGAGGTCGAAGTCACTGCCACGAGCCACGACATCGCAGAAGACGAGATGCACTTCGCCGAAAAGCAGCGGGTCCTCGGCATCTTCCCCAACTTCTACGCCTCCTATGTTTGGCACGCCGCCCCGCTCAGCTCCGGACAGAAGTTCCGCCTCGCACTCAGAACCTCCGCCGACCCCATCTCGATCGCAATCCCCGCAGTCGTCGCCGGCATCGAGCAGTCGCAGAATGGCTTCGACGGATTCGGCCAGGGCGCAACGGGCTTTGCCAGGCGTTTCGGCGCCTCCTCGGCCGACACCCTTATCAGCACCATGCTCAGCGATGCTGTCTTTCCGACGATCTTCCGCCAGGACCCCCGCTACTTCTACAAGGGAACGGGAAGCGTCGTCTCGCGCGCCATGTACGCCATTTCAACCGTCGCCATCTGCCGGGGCGACAACGGCCGCTGGCAGCCCAACTACTCCAACCTGGTTGGGAACCTCGCCTCTGCAAGCATCTCCAATACGTACTATCCTGCGAGCGATCGCAACGGACCGCGTCTGACCATCGACAACTGGCTCATCGGCGACGCCTCCGGCGCAATCAGCTCCCTGTTTCAGGAGTTCCTCATCAAGAGGATCTCTCGCGGCGTCCACCCCAGGCCGAATTCTGAACTGGACACAAAGTAGACCCGAAAGACCCCTGCAACTCCGCTCCATCTCCCCTGAATTCCGGCGAAAAAGTCAACCCATTGCCTCCGTCGCCCGACCCTGCGATACTTAATCGTGCACACCACGCACAAACTTCCAATCCATCTCAAGAGGTCGCGGAAATGTCTGCCAAGTACATCTTCGTAACGGGCGGTGTTGTGTCTTCGTTAGGAAAAGGTCTCGCCGCAGCCTCTATCGGCTGCCTGCTTGAGGCCCGCGGACTTCGCGTCAACCTCATGAAGTTCGACCCCTACCTCAACGTCGATCCGGGCACCATGTCGCCCTTCCAGCATGGCGAAGTCTTCGTCACCGACGACGGCGCCGAGACCGACCTCGATCTCGGCCACTACGAGCGCTTCACCCACGCGCACCTCTCCCGCGACAACAATCTCACCACCGGCCGTATCTACGAGCAGATCATCACTAAAGAGCGGCGCGGCGACTATCTCGGCAAAACCGTTCAGGTCATCCCGCACGTCACCAACGAGATCAAAAACGCCATGCGCAAAGTCGCAGCCGACACCGACATCGTCATCGTCGAGATCGGCGGCACCGTAGGCGACATCGAATCCTTGCCGTTCCTCGAGGCCATCCGCCAGATGCGCCAGGACCTCGGCCGCGAAAACACCTGCTTCGTCCACGTCACGTTGATCCCGTGGATCGCCGCAGCTCAGGAATTAAAGACCAAGCCCACACAGCATTCCGTTAAAGAGATGCTCTCCATCGGAATCCAGCCCGACATCCTTCTCTGCCGCTCCGACCGCGCCGTCCCCCGCGAGATGCGCCAGAAGATCGCTCTCTTCTGCAACGTCGAAGAGCCCGCCGTCATCGCTGCCCGTGACGTCGCCAGCATCTACGAGGTCCCACTCACCTTCGCCGCCGAAGGCGTCGACTCCCTTACCCTCAAATATCTCCGCATCGACGCGCCCGCGCCTGACCTCTCCCGCTGGCAGGACATCGTCCATCGCGCCTACAACCCCAAAGACGAAGTCAACATCGCCATCGTCGGCAAATACGTCGAGTACGAAGACTCCTATAAATCCCTCAAAGAAGCCCTCGTTCACGGAGCCTTCGCCCACAATCTCAAGCTCCGCGTCACCTGGATCGAAGCCGAAGGCCTCGAAACCCGCGACGCCGAAGGACGCCCACTCTCGAATACCAGCATCAGCTCGAAGGTTTCGACGGCATCCTCGTCCCCGGCGGCTTCGGCAAGCGCGGCATCGAAGGCATGCTCAACGCCATTCGCTACGCCCGCGAGACCAACACGCCTTACTTCGGTATCTGCCTCGGCATGCAGACAGCCTGCATCGAGTACGCCCGCAACGTCTGCGGCCTGAAGGAAGCCAACTCCTCCGAGTTCGACCCCGCCACTCCCTACCGCATCATCTACAAACTCCGCGAGCTCACCGGCGTCGAAGAGATGGGTGGCACCATGCGTCTCGGCGCATGGGACTGCGTCCTCGAACCCGACTCCCTGGCCGCCAAAGCCTACGGTACCTCGGAGATCTCCGAACGCCACCGTCACCGCTACGAGTTCAACCGCGAGTACGAAGCCATCCTCACCGGCGCAGGCCTGCGCATCACCGGCACCACTCCCGACGCCACCTACGTCGAGATCGTCGAGATCCCCACCCACCCCTTCTTCCTCGGCTGCCAGTTTCACCCCGAATTCAAATCCAAGCCACTGGAGCCCCACCCCATCTTCCGCGACTTCATCGCCGCCAGCTACAAGAACCACCTCCGCCTCACCCCAATTTCCGAAACCGAATCGCAATTCGAACGGAATCTTTAGAGGTTATGCAGCGGGGGAAGTGTTCTCTTATCAGTAATGGATGTGGCACTGCCATCAGCGGCCGTGGAGAATCCAGAGGGTTTGGTGGTAAGGTCGAAGAGTAGGGTGAACATCATGTCCGATAATCTTCAACAACTAATTGATGCTGCTCGTCGTCGACCGTTTTCCGAAGACGAGCGTGAAGCTCAACGCCGAAGTTTTGCGTATGGGAACACGAAGATTGAGAACGACCTTATTACTCGCGAGATGATCGATGAGGCCGACGAGCGGATTAAGGCGGAGATCAAAGGCCGCTAATGGGCGATCAGACGCGGCACAGTTTTGCGTCTGAGGCTGAAATCGTTACCGATCCGATTGAACGCGCACGCATCGAAGGCGAAAATGGCGTCAGGCAGTTTCGCACCGTTGTGGACATGGTGGAGTACCACCTCCATCCAGAAAGGCCATTTAAGTTCCGCCCATCGCACCTGTTTAAGTCTTCATCGCGTTGCGCTGGTTGGGTTGTCAGGTTACGCCGGGAATTGGCGGCCTTCCGATATCAAGATAGAAGGCAGCCGACATCAGCCACCGGCGGCTTTCGAAATTCCGGAACGAATCGAAGAATTATGCGACTACATCAACGAGAAGTGGACCGAAAAAAGTCCGGTTCATCTGGCTTCCTATGTGATGTGGAGACTCAACTGGATCCATCCGTTTACGGATGGCAACGGTCGAACATCGCGAGCAGCGTCCTACTTGATTTTGTGTCTCAAGCTGGGATACCTGCTTCCCGGTAAACGCACGATCCCTGACCAGATCGCCGAGAACAAGACGCCCTATTACAAGGCCCTTGAAGCTGCGGATGTGGCGTGGGCAGACGGGAAGACTGATTTGTCGGCCATGAAAGATTTGCTCAAATCAATGCTGGCCGAGCAGCTGGTTGCATCCATCAAGACTCTGGATTCGGCGGGGAATAGATTCTCGCGCGTTATGTGAATGGACGGGTGACCACATCTGTGCGCACCATTGAAACCTTATGAGTCATCTTCGCGGCAGCGAAAATCCTGATATCTAAACTCACCCGAAGAGCAGCATTTCGAGTTCTTCTGGACTCGGAACATGCCGTTGTTCGATGATCTTTGTGAGAGCGCGGCGTGCTAATCGCATAGTGTTAGCGCAAGCGTCAGGAGATCGGAGTGGGGATCCATGAGCAGCTGATGATCTCTCGTCGTAGAGTCTAAGAGTCGACCGAAAAAGCTGCTGGCGCAGTAATCCCCGAGGTTCCAAATAAGCCGCTAAATTTGCCGACACCCTGAAGCGCAACTCCGCTCCCTTAGAGCTAAAAATTCGTTCCAAAACAGTCCAAGCGGATACGATTCGCATTTCGTCGCTCTGAATTAAGTGGTGCGAAAAAAATGTATGGAGAGCAAATTGGACGGCTGGGTCGCTAATAAGAGGTAACGACTCACACCAGTTCGTCTTGACCCAATCCAAATGTTCAGTTAACGCTTCGATATTCTGTTGCGGCAAAAATTCCTCAGTAAACACTCTAAGGTCTCCATGGTTCTCTTCGTAATAAGCGATGGCAAGATATGAACCAACCTGAAAGCTGAAAAGTTGCATTATCCGTACAGATATCTCATCGATATCGTGGCCTGAAACTACCAATTGACTCGGAACGAAAAGCAGTGAAAGGACATCGCGTTTCCAGCCAGCAGACATTCCGAACAGAAATGTTTTCAAAGATTTCCAAGGACCAATATGCGCTCGACCTGAAGCGGGGTGAATGTAATCCTCGGCTTCGAGACCATGTGGGCATAGGTCTTTGACAACAAAATCCCCTCGCCGAGCTCAAACGCATCGGTGTTAAGCCTCAAACCAGCAATGCCTGTATACCTACCGCTGATCATTTTGCTTTTTTCCACGGCATCATTCTACTGTTACGGACTTTCGGGCGGGTCCAATGCCGCTAGGCCTCAAAAACGAATTCGGCGTTACTGGTCGAAATCGTAGTTCAGTGCTCAACCATCGACGCATCCGTTCCATCCGACCACTTCCCAACCGGAACCATAAACAACGTGAACCGGTCCAGAGTGTCCTTGAATCCGATAACCGGAGAGCCGGACAACCCTGCACCCCAGGCTTCAGGGTCCGTGTCTGGAACGAAAAACATCAGGTGAGGACGCCAGTGCCCATCACTGTCGCTCAAGTACCCTTGCTTGGACAGCATGTAGCACATCGCACCAGGTCCCATCGTCGGCAACTCCTTCTTGTCGAAAGCGGTCTTAATCGCCTCGGCCATCTGCTCTTTGGATCGCCCAGCCAGGACCAACTCAGTCTTCTTGACCGTGATGGGAACATTGAATCGCGCGGCCGGTGGGTTGAAGCAGATCGGACCCCGTATCTTCGGATTCCAAAACACGGGATCGTCGACCCCTGCAGTCCACCCACGCTCCACCATGCAAACGAAACCGTTCGTGCCCTTCGCCGCAACCTCATACCCATGCGGCCCCATCACCATCACCTCGGCATCCCGCGAGATGGATTCCGGTGCAGCGCTCCGTGCCATCGCAATCTCCGCACTCCGCTCCATCATGTACTGCTCAACCGGAGCCATCTTCGGATACGGCGTCTTGGTATCCTCCGCCCGCACCCTGAAATCGCACCCACCAGGACAAAGACTGCGAAGCTTCGTAATGCGATCCTTCCGAGAGCTTTCCGTTTCATTTGATTCCTCCTGAGAGAGGGGATGGAGCCATGCTGTTGCTCTTCACAACAGTTTGGCGATATAGGTTGATATCAATATAATCCACTCAATGTCAACTGTTGCGAACCCTTCTTTTGAGACGACACTCCTGGTTCGCGACTCTTGCCTCTGTCTTCATCTGCAGCGAGCGGCAAGGGCGCTGGCCCGGCGCTTCGATGACGCGCTCCGCCCCCTCGGCCTGACAAACGGGCAATTCTCGCTCTTGATGTCCCTGAACCGCCCGGAACCACCTGGTATGGCTGCAGTGGCGTCGCTACTCGCAATGGATCGAACTACCTTGACGGCGGCTCTCAAGCCCCTCGAGCGCCGCGCTCTGGTCAAAATCACGGCGGATCCGGCCGACCGCCGCGGCCGTCTGATGACGCTGACCCCAAAGGGGCGAAGATTGCTCACGCGAGCCGTCCCCATCTGGAAGAACACCCACGTCGAGGTGGAGAGCCTCCTCCGCGATAGCGACCGCCTCCGGAACAATCTGCGCGCACTCTCTTGATCGATCGATGCTGCCCACCTTCTCCATAACTACCAATTTTCTTATGTCGCTCATTTGACACAGCGCAGGGTTTCTACTGGGCCAACTCGCGATTTTTCGTCACCCCTACGGCGACTGAAAGCATCCAGAGGAAGCCCAGATATCTCGTAATCGGAATGAAAAAGTTTGCCGGGAACGTGATGAGGCTTAACGAGGAGAGTTCTCCTGTGATTGCGACAATCAATCCGAGAACCACCATCCATCGCGGAAGAAGCCGCATAAAGTGGCTTGTGACGGACACTCCCGCTGCCAGCAGACCGAATCCGACCGCGTAAACGGCTCCGCCCAGCAGGAAGTTGAGAAAGACGATCGCCTTCACGACCTCGCCTGACGCCAATACTTCAGGTAAGGACAAGACCCACCCAACGCTGCCGGAAAGGATCAACGCAATCGTGGCGATCAGACCGCCGAGCAGAGCGATGTTCGTACCAGCGGCGCGCACATGCAGGAATCGCAACCGGCTGACCGTTGTCACTGCGAATATCCCGAGAGGCACTGCCGAGCCAAACAGGAAAAAGTTGCTCACCCGTACAGCCGTGGGGCTTAGCGCAAGAAACGAGCGCAATCGCTCCCCGGACGCAAACGGGGTTATATAGGGCGCCCCATGTCGGAGCGTCGCGGCTGCCACGAGACCGGCCACAAAGAGCAGGATGTGAACCGTCGCCAGCAGAATCAGGGAGGGACCACGGAATCGAGGATTCTCTTTCGTCATGAAATGATTCATATCATAAACGAATATTTAATGCAATAATTCACTTCGAGATGAATCACAGCGAAACTGGAAAAAGACAACCAGCGTTCCTCCTTGCCCAGCTGGGAGCGCATGCGGCCTCGCAATTTGCTGAAAGATTAGGGGTTCTCGAACTCTCACCTTCCGACGCAGGAATTCTGCGGCTGTTGCGCATGACGGCGGGACTGAGCCAGCAGGAGCTCGCATCGAAGCTGCAGATTCATCCCAGCCGCCTGGTGGCGATCCTCGACAATCTCGAAAAGCGCGGGTTCGCCGAGCGGAGAGCAAACCCGGATGACCGCCGCTTGTACTCCCTTTATCTGACAAAGGATGGTGAGGCAGTCCTCGAAAAGATCGGCAAGGTGGCACGAGAGCATCAGGAGGCTCTACTCTCTGCTCTCAGCAGTGAACAGCGTGACGAACTCGGTGATCTATTGCTCAAAATCGCCGACCAGCAGGGACTTGTCCGGGGAGTTCACCCCGGATACAAGCGAATGGGGAACCCAGGGCGGTCCGGCGCTGTGGAAAACTGAATCGCCATTCATTCTTCGCTGTTTGATCCCGCGGTAGACCGGGACTTACGAACAAACCTCACACCCAAATCTCGACTTACGGATTTCGTCGGTAAAACTTAATTGTCCTTTACCTCCTGCTAAGTCATTGATTATATGTCAAATAAAATTTATGAATGAACGTTCATTTTTCTCTTGCATTCCCCCTCAAACCTTCGTAGATTGGTCTACTCCAAGCCATTGATCCGCCGCACCGGGCCAGAATTGCCCGTTGTTCACATCGGTGTTGAGAGGTAGACATGCCGCAAGACAAGGCTGCCTGGATTCGATTTGGTATCTATGAGCTAAACTCCTCTGAACGAGCGATCCTGCGAAAAGGTGTCAAACTTCGCCTGCAGGACAAGCCATTCTCTCTCCTTGATCTGCTCATCCAGAACTCAGGACAACTCGTCGACCGGGAAGAGCTCAGACGCAGACTTTGGCCGACGGGAACTAACGTCGACTTCGAACACGGCGTACGAGTCGCCATGCATAAGCTGCGGACCGCTCTCGATGACACCGCCGAAGATCCAAGATATATCGAGACGGTGACAGGCCATGGATACCGCTTTATCGCACCCGTCATCCAGCATGAATCGAATCCCCAGGTTAACTCCCCCGTCGTTATCGTTCTTCCGGTTGTCGGGCTCTCCTCAGGAACGGAGATAGGTTATCTTGCCGATGGCTTTACCGAAGAGATGACTGCACAGCTCAGCAACGCCAGGCCAAGACACCTCAGCGTGATAGGGCGGACAACCGCCATGTGTTACAAGGGCGTCGCCAAGAGCATCGCCACCATCGGCAGAGAGATTGCCGTCGATTATGCTCTGGAAAGCAGCGTCCGCACCCACCAGGGGATCTTGCGCCTCACCGTGCAGTTGATACGAGTCTCCGATCAGAGCCACCTCTGGACCGAATCGGTGCAGGGTGATGGTTCGAATCCCGTTCAGGCACAAATCACTCTCTCCGAACAGATCGTCCTGGCTCTTACAACCTTCCTCTTCCCCGGCGAACAGGCGATGTCACAGATGACAACTTCTTATCAACCCAAGGGAGGTCGGTTCCGCCGTTACAGAAGGCGCGTCTCCTCAATCCCCAGAGCCACCTCACGGCTTGTGCTCCGCTGGATTGCGCCGACAACCCGGCGTCTGAGAGCGAAGGCACACCTGTCCCGCTGAAGATTGTCAGTCTCCACTAAATCGCTAAACCTTTCCTCCTCGCTCCGAAGCAAGCATTGCTCTTCCGTCCGATATCGCCGCGGAATCATCCCGGTCTGTTTCCTCCGGTAAACGTTTGGTTTGGGAAGGAACAAGGAAGAGCCTTTACCCTGATTCATCCGGTTATCGGAATTCCGGCAAAGGGACACCCTCCATCCAACTTATTCGCAATCATGCCCTTGGTTGTTAACGAACGGATGATTTGCATTCCTTCCTTTTTGATCCCATGCTCATCACCGCAACGCATCTCCCCATCACCCAGGGCCACGGAATTCAATGCGAAAACGGAGAGCTTTCTATGAAATCGAGACGATCCACCTTACTGGTTTGCGCGATCTTTGCCTGCCTCATCCTCTTACCCTTTTCAGCGCAAGCTGCAACCCCGCACTTCAGCGCAGTCTACGTCTTCGGCGATAGCTACTGCGACGTCGGCAACCTCTACGCAATAGTCGGCGCACCCGGCTTTCCCTATCTTCCCGGCCGCCGCTCCAACGGCCCCCTCTGGGTCGAGCACGTCGCCAATGCCTGGGGACTCCCGATGACCCCTTCCCTTACGGGTGGAAACGACTATGCGTGGGCAGGCGCTGAAGTCATCAACCCAATTCCCGAACCGGGATTCTCTATTCCCAACGTGCCCCAGCAGATCGCCAAATACCTCAGCGATCATGGCGGCAAGGCCGATCCCAACGCCCTCTACATCCTCGAAGGCGGAGGGAATGACATTATCGATGCCAACGGATCCGGCAACCCCCAGTCTCTCGGATTCCAGATCGCCCTCGGCCTCGCCAGTGCTGAACTTGCCCTCCGTCACGCCGGCGCAAGAAACTTCCTCATCCCAATTCTCTTTGACGTGGGCCTCTTACCTGCGGCAAGCCCCAACAACACCTTTGCCACGCAGGCCAGCCTCGCCACCAACAAATACCTCGGCGACCTGATCAAGCTTGAAGAGCTGCTCCAAGGCATCGACATCCGCCGTCCCGACATCTTCAGCCTCATGCAAAGTGTCGTCAGCGATCCGAACCACTTCGGCTTCACCGACATCACCCACCCCTGCATCACCAATACAATTTGCATGGATCCAGACCATACCTTCTTCTGGGACACCTACCACCCAACCACCTTCGGCCACTCCCTTTTCGCGGTCTCAACTATCGCGGTCTACGGTCAGCACTAACGCAACAATTCAACCCTGATTCAGGGCCCGCACCGCCAGAAATTGGCATTGTGCGGGTCCTTTTTTTGCTTCAGCTGCCAACTCAAACAAAACAAGGTTGATACTAGCTAACTTACGGCATTTCTTCACTTAGCAGCAAAACATGCTATAATTAATACATCGCACCACCCCCACTGAACATTTATTCAGTTGAAAGGTTTCTGAAACATTCCTATGCGAAATTCTGTGCTTGGCCTCGCCCTCGCTCTGTGTATTGCCGCGCCTGTCGTCGCTCACGCCAACACCATTACCTACACCTTCGACCTCAAACAGACCAACGGTGGTGATATCGGCTTCACCGACGGGCAGATCGTAGGCTCCGGAAATTTCACTATCGAGACCACCGGCTCCAACCCTGGCACCGGCATCTACTATGCCCCCACCCAGCAACCCGGCTCCCTCGGCAAGATCGATGCCCTCAACTTCACGATCGACGGACTCACCTTCGGTCTCGCGGATGCCGGCGCCAACCCGAGCCTGATCGCTTTCAACAACGGCACCCTTGCCTCGATCGGTTACGCCGCTTCCCAGACGCCGCAAAATTCGAAGATGACGTTCTACTTCAACGACAACTTTGGAACGCTCTCCTATAACCTCAGCGGCACCAACGGCGCCTACGACACCGGCGTCATCACCAACATCAAGGCAACGCCCGAGCCCTCCGCACTCATTCTCCTCGGCACCGGAGCACTCGGTCTGGCCAGCCTGGCCCGCCGCAAGTTTTTTGTCTAGTTTTGCAGTCCTAAATCAGGACGATGGGAGAGAGCCTGGCTCTCTCCCCTTTTTTTTTACTTTTGCCAGTTCACATTCACCGTCCCCACCCCGCTCGCAGGCACAACATACGTGTGATTCCCGCCACCCTCCCAGGTCACCGTCCCATCCGCCGCAATCTTCAAAAACTTGAACTGAATCATCTGCCCCGCCGGCACCGACACATTCAAAAACCAGTTCGGATAATTCGGATCCAGCAACGGCCCCACCGCCGTATCGGGCGTCGTCCCCCACTGCCCTAACTCCACCGTATTCCCCGACAGAAAAATCAAATCCCCCGGATTCGTCGGCGAAGCATTGTTGACCGTAAACGTCACCGGCACAAGCTTCGCCGTCAGCACAGTGAACTGAATCGCATTCGCCGCTGCTCCGCTCTTCGACTTCAACTGCACCTGGCAGACTCCATTCGCCACTTTCGGCACCGTAAACGTCACCCAGGTTTTGTCCCACGCCCCAATCTTCGCTGCCGATCCGCAAACCGACACGCTTCCCTTACCTATGCCAAACCCATCCCCCGCAATTGTCACCGACATCCCCGGCTGTCCCACCGTCGGCCCAATCGAACCCACCGCAGGTCCGTCCACAGCGCGTGCAATCTGCCACACCGAAACCGAATTCGCCGCCAGCGCCACCGGATTCGCCGGATTATTCCCACCCGTTCCAGCCAACACCGTCAACCCGCTCCCCTGCAGCGACCCACCCAGAAAATCCCCATAAATCCCCGCCGGTAGAGCCGTATTCAAATTTGTAACCGTCGCAGTATTCGAGTTGTTCTTATTAATCGCCACCAGAACAACGTCATTGAAAAACTGCCGCTCATAAACATAAACATCGTTGTTGATCCACCGTTGCTTCGTCGTCCCATAAGCGATCGCATCATTCGTCTGCCGCAGGCCCGCCAAAGCCGCAATCAACTTATAAGCCGTCGAAGTCGTATCGAATGAACTCATCTGCGGGCGGTTAAAAGGATCCCCGCCTCCATTCGTATCGTCATGCAGATACTGCTCGTCCCCGTAATAAATCACAGGAATCCCACGCGTCGTCAGCTGAAACGCCAGCGCCTCATTCAATCGGTCAGTGTTGTTGGTCGCATTCTTGATGCTCAACACACGCGCCAGATCCTGACTATCCACAAACGTCACCAGATCGTTCTGCCACACAAAGTTCGCATTCTCCGCCGCCAGCGTCCCATCGATCTCCGCAAACCCCTTGTCATTCGCGAACACATCCCGAATCGCCGTATTCAGCGGAAAATCCAGCAGATTGATCCCGCTCTTATTCGCAAACTTGGTCGCATCCCGATAAAGCCCATCCCCGGTATCCGTCATCGACCACTCGCCAAACAAAAAACTCGGCCCATTCGAGAACACCGTATTCGCCATCGAATACTCCCACCCCCACGTCACATGCTTCACCGCATCCAGCCGAAACCCATCCACCCCATGCCGCTGAAACTGTCCCAGCGCCGTCTTCAAATACCCGTCAATATCCGGATTCTCCTGATTCAGATCCGCCAGCCCATCCAGATTGAAGTACTGAACTTTATACCGGTCGCCATACTCGTTATCCGCAATCCCCGGGTTGTGATGAAAGTATCCCTTCGGATCGTCCGTATACTTCGCCATCAGCGTGCCGTTGTTATACAGCGCTCCCGACTCCCCCACATCCTGCGGACTCGAATGGTTCGCCGCAAAGTCCACAATCACCTTCATCCCATTCGTATGAGCCGCCGACACCAGCCTGTCGAACGCTCTCCACGAGTTCCCCGCATCGCCAAAGTGCTCCTCGATCCGCTGAAAGTCCCGCGCCCAGTACCCGTGATACCCCGCCTGCGGCTCACTCGCCGACCCGTACGTATTCACGTTCTCGTTATCCACCGGCGGCGAAATCCAGATCGCCGTAATCCCCATCCCCTTCAGGTAAGCCATCTTCTGCTGAACACCCGCCAGGTCCCCACCCCAGTAGGCATGCCAGTTCGTCTTCGTCGCATCGTACAGCCCGGAACTCTCCGCAGGATTGTCATTCGTCGTATCCCCATCCACAAACCGGTCCACGACGATCTCATAGATCACCTGCTTCTTGAAATCCTGCGCCCCCAACCCGAGCGAACCGAAAACAAGAAGCAGAACGAAAGCCTTAGCCCAAGACAACCAGCAAGTCTTCATCATCGGACCTCCTCATGTGCTCATAGCCCTGTTACCGAAGCCGATCTTTTATGAAGGGTGACCTACATCTAACCGTACCATGTCAATATTTTCACTTTGCTTTTCAAAAGTAATTGCGCTATTGTCCTCTGCGACTTCCAATTATGTAGAGCTTGAGGTCCTAGTTATGCGCCTTTTGGTTGCTGTCCTTGCTCTCTCCGTACTCGGCAACACCGCCTTCGCTCAACAAGGAACAACAGTTTCGGCGTCCTCCGACAAACAGGACACAATCGCCTACCGAACGCTCTTCCGACAAGCAATTCTCTACAAGAAACTTGCCGATGAGGCGGACAAATCACCCAAACCTAAGCCCGAACTAAGGCGTATCCTCGCAACCCGCTATGGGTTTAACGAAGCCGATGGTGCGACCCTACAGAGGCTTGCGCTTGCCTACCAGGCTGAGGTTGCTCCCATACACCAGCAGGCAACGGCCGCCATCGGAAAATTCAGGGCTCGGTTCCCCTCGGGAACCATCCCTGTCGGCGCTGATATTAGCCCGCCTCCCGAACTCACCGATTTGCAGAAGCAGGAAGACGCGGCCACCTTGCGTTACCGCGATCTGCTGCGCACAAGTATGCGCGAAGAGAACTTCCAGAAAGCTCACGCAAAGATAATGGCGAGTTTCAACAAACCCTCGTCCCACTGAATAGACACGTAGAGAAAGCTTCGGAGGAAGGTCTATGAGGAACTTGCGTACTGCATTATTTGTGTGCCTGACCTTACTTTGCTGCAGTCAAGTAAGCGCGGCTCAAACTGTCTACGGCAGCACCAATCTGGATATCGATCCCGACACAGGCACGGTCACAGCTACCTGCGAAACCGATGTCGATAATTTGGCAGCAGAATATTACAACGCAATGGTAAGTTGCGTGGTAGAAGATTCGAACAATAACATCGTTGCTTCCGGAGGTGGATCGGACGACTCGGGACAAGGCTACGTACAAGCTGTGCTTACCTTCACCGGGATTCCAGGCGAAACGTACACGGCAATGAGCGCACACTCACTGTTTGAAATTTACACCGTCGAAATTGAACAAGATCCTCCGCAACCGATCAGGCTGCATTATTACGACGATATGTACGACTTCGGTTTTTACAGCGACAACCCGCAAACCTTCGATGGGGTGTTTGACCTTGAAAGCCCTGGCCCCGAGACCGAAACAGTATCTCGAATCCAACGCCCGGCAAATTCGGTGGCTAAAAAGAATTACCCCAAAGCTACGATTTCATTTAATTTCACTCCCAACGGTTCTAAGAACAGCCAGGATCTGTTGAGTTTTCTAGCTCACACGGCTGGGGAATGTTCAGAATTAATCGGACCGGCACCCTGCTCTGCATTCTGGCTCTATAATCTCGAGGGTTCTGTTACGGTGAGTGACGACGCGTCGCTATGGACTTTCACTCAACAAAAGGGTTCAGTCTTTGTTAGCGGAGCTTCCAAAGACAGTGCCGGTATGCTACACCCATTTTCGAAAACATTCACATACTCAGATCCCTCAGACAACCCTGATCCAACTCACTTGCAGGCTACAAGCGGAAGTAAAACTATCTTTTGGATTGACGCTCCGGGGAGGGCCAGATTCTGGGAAGATTTAAATGATATCGATTCAATGAATTGGCTCCAAAGTTACTCGGTCAAAGTGTGCAGCACAGTGATGCCATCTATCTGCTCGACGGCAGCGTGGTATGTCCAACTGATAGTTAACCCAGGCGGCCAACTGAGCAATACCTCAGTTGCGGATACGGGATCAGCTCCCAATTAGCGAGGTATCTATGCGGTTGCGATTTTTTGCTGTTCTAATTTTCGGCATAATGACATGCTTCGCTCAAAGTTCAGATGATGTTAAGGAGCTTTTGAAAGAGCTAGCAAATCCTGCAACCACTTCTAACGCAGCTTCTCGCCTAATTAAAGTCGCCCACGCATACACCGAACCCCGCAAACTTATCAACCAACAACTTCCGACAATGTTATTACAAACCAGAGACGTGCCGGTGGTGCAGAGTGAAGCAAAAGTAGCTGGCGCTCTTCGACTTGAAAGCGCAATCCCCTCTTTGATTCAACTGCTGAGTTGGTTTAACTACGACGGTAATACGACTTTAAGCGGAATGTCCCAGTTAAAATATGATCCCGTAGCTCGAGCCTTATATGAGATAGGTGGACCGGCGGACCCTGCATTATCAGAGGCATTAGAGAGCAACGATCTAGAGACGAGGCGCAGAGTAGCCTCTATTTTGGTGTTGCGGAATACACCGGAGACCAAAACCATCCTTCGCAAACATCTTGATAAAGAACCAGACTCGCATTTGAAGAATTTTATTCAATTGAATTTAGACAAATGAGAATCCACCCTAAAGCCGTGCTTTCTAGTTTTGAGCTCTTCGCATTCACAAAACGGACCGACCTGACGGGTGCCCATATCTGATAAAGCCACAAAAGTTAGATGTGGGCCACTCGCCCAAGCTGGTACGTAAAAATCATAGTCAACCCTGGTCAACAGATGGATACTACCTTCTCGGTCGCTGGTTCGGGCACGCAGTCATTTTGAGGTGAACATGCAAATTACAGCTCTCATGTCACTTCTTCTCGCAATGTTTTTCTTTCAACAAGAAAGACGCGTGGACATACTTGTGCAGGAATTGTCGAATCAGGAAACCACCAAAACTGCTGCGGCTCAAATTATTGAGACTTCACGATCTGAGCCAGAATTAAAGGATGCACTGAACATCAAATTACCGAGAATGCTGACGGAAGCGAAAAATGCAGATGTTCTGTGGAGTGAAGCCAATGTTGCGGGAAATCTGAAGATACTGACCGCACTCCCGGCTCTCGTCAAGTTACTGGATCAACCCAATCTGGTCTTTGAGGTTCATACAATGACGCGTGAAGCGGAGCTACATGATGATCCGATTGGACGAGCGATCTATGAAATTGGGGAACCAGCGGTTTCTGCTTTGTGGGAACCACTAGAGAGCAAAAATTCGGCTACGAGAGTAAGAGCAATCAGAATATTGCTCTTGATAAATACCCAGAGGAGCCATGAGCTTCTTGAGACACATTTGCCAAAAGAAAATGATGCAGATTTGCGACGATATCTGATAGCTAACGGAATAGGAACTTCGAAGTAGTGGGTCGTCAATGGGCGGGTGGCCCATCTAACAAACCCTCTGGAACACGGTGGGCGGGTGACGGGTGGCCCGCATCTGACAAAATCAACGAAACTGGGTGCCCCATCTTCGCGACAGTCTTATCGTCGCTAAGATGGGCATTCGCGCTGCGCGCGAACCGTTTTTCTTTCAGGTAGCCCAAAGGCTTTTAACCTCTGGATCAGCTGTCCTTCCCAACCATCGAGAATATTTTTCACGTTTTCAGCCCAAAAATCGCATGTCAAGCCCCCAAACCACCTAACTCATTGATCTACAGCGAGATCCGCGTGGCATGTTTCCCCCACTCCAACCGCTATACTTAAAGTAGAGGGAAATTCATGCAGAATTCCCTCAGAAGCGGTGGCCGCAAACGAACAAAACGCGTCAAACACAATAGAATGAAGACTTTGCCAGTAAAGTATCTGGAATCTAGACTTTGACACATTGGATGTTGCGCAAAGTCCTGATTCGGGAGACTTTAGCGAAAGTACCGGGGGTGGGGGGTACCCCTCCAATCCTGCCAACGGCATTGGAAGCATCGAACCGCAGAGGAGTCTTAGCCCACCCATGACCACTCAATACCGTTCAGGACGCGGTCCCTCCGGCACCCTCCTCCTCGTTCTGTTTTCGCTCATCCTCGGAGCCGCCGCCATCGTCGTCTTCGTCCGCCAGGCCACCACCGGCGTCATGGGCCGCCTCTCCGCCGCGCTCACCGGCAGAACGACCACCTTTGACACCTCAGTTCCCGCCGTCGTCGACCACATCAAGCGCCTCAGTCGCCTCGAAACCGTCGTCTACTCCATGGACACCGTCGTCGAAGGCTCCAAATCCAGCCCCGTCCTCCCCGACCTCCTAGGCGGCGACCGCATCCTCCTCGTCGTCCACGGCCAGTCCATCGCAGGCATCGACCTCGCCCAGCTCAAGCCCGAGGACGTCCGCATCGACGACAAGGACGGCGGCAAATCCATCCACGTAACCCTGCCACCCTCCCAGCTCTTCATCACCAACCTCGACAACCAGCACACCCGTGTCTACCTCCGCTCGACCGGCCTCCTCGTCCCCGCCGACGCGAACCTCGAGTCCGACACCCGCGTCAAAGCCGAGCAGCAGCTCCAGCAATCCGCCCTCACCGACGGCATCCTCGACACCGCCAGCAAAAACGCCCGCGCCACCGTCACCACCCTCCTCTACAGCCTCGGATTCCAGCACGTCGATGTCACGTAATCGTCATGTAGACGTCATATCATTTTCGTGCATCTAAAAAAGTGCAACCTTTACTCCTCCCCCGCGTCCAAGAACCGTCTACGGAAGTAACCGATGAAACGAAAGATGACACAAAAGCACCATCGCAACACAGCAATCGATTTATCCAACGCCAACACGCGTAAGCTATCATCCAAATCATGAGTTCCGGCACCACACCACGAGACGAAGAAACAATAATCGAGGAAACGTCGATCAACAGCACTCGCCCGAAGCATCACGACGACTATGAACAAGAGGAAGAGACCACTCTCTTCAAGACCGTAGGCTGGATCTCCGCCGGCCTCGGTGCCGTAGCTCTCGGCCTCTTCATCGGACGCGAACTTCGTCAGCGCTACCAGTTCAACCGCCGCACCCCCTACGACTTCTACGCCCACTCCGGCGACGAGCAGGACGTGGACTTCGGCATCGGCATCTAGCCACCCCAAAAAAATCGACTACGAATCACCGGATAAAAGCGGATAAACCAGATCCTCTCTAATCTGGAATTTTTCTCGCGAATCCGCCGTCGGCGTTCGTCATTTACGATTAATCACGATGACGAAAATAGCCTTTCTCTTTCCCGGACAAGGATCGCAAGCCGTCGGCATGGGCCGCGACCTCTACGACAACTTCCCCGTCGCGCGCGCTGTCTTCGACGAGGCTGACGAAGCTCTCGGCTTCGCCCTCTCGAAGCTGATCTTCGAGGGTCCCGAAGACCAGCTCAAACTCACCGAACACACTCAGCCCGCAATCCTCACTGTCTCGGTCGCGGCTGCTCGCGTCCTCGCCGAGCGCGGCATTCAACCGGCCTTAGCCGCAGGTCACAGCCTCGGCGAATACTCCGCCCACGTCGTCGCCGGAACAATCGCCTTCGCCGACGCCGTCCGCACCGTTCGGTCTCGTGGCCGCTACATGCAGCAGGCTGTTCCTCCCGGCGAAGGCGCCATGGCTGCCATTCTCGGCCTCGACGCCGCGCTCATAGTCCACATCTGCTCCCAGGTCTCAGACGACCTCACCCCGCTCCCGATGAGCCCCGAAGCCAAGGCGTTCAACTCCAACTCTACGGTCGTCTCGCCAGCCAACCTCAACTCACCCGATCAGACCGTCATCTCCGGCGCAACCGCAGCAGTCGAGCGCGCCGCCGACCTCTGCAAGCAGGTCGGAGCCAAGCGCACCGTGATGCTCCAGGTCAGTGCCCCCTTCCACTGCGCCCTTATGCAACCCGCGCAGGACGCTCTCGCCCGCGACCTCGCCACCCTGACCTTCCACGACCCACACTTCCCGGTCGCCGCCAACGTGGACGCCCGCCTCCTTACCCATGCCACCGAGGTCTCCGACTGCCTGGTGCGCCAGGTCACCGGCCCTGTCCGCTGGGTCGAGTGCATCCACCTCCTCATCGCAGGGGGTGCCACCCACTTCGTCGAAGCTGGCCCCGCCAAAGTCCTCTCGGGTCTCATGCGTCAGATCGATCGCAATCAGAAGACTCTGAATGTTGAGGACTCTTCCTCGCTCGAAAAAACTCTCGCCGCTCTAGTCGGAGGTTAGTTCAACTTCCAATATTGACTGTCACCTTGATAGTTTGAATTGCGACCGAGGTCTTTGCATTCACTGTGATGAGATGGCGGTACACTTTGTTTGATGGGACTCCGCCCTGTTTGGCGACACATGGCACTCTTCGCATCTACCTTGTAAATTCAGAAGAGCGACGGACGCAACCACATCGGCTCTATCACCCGGCTGGGAGATTCTTATGAAGATCAACGAGATCGTAGAGGACTTCACGTTGCAGAATCAGGACGGCAAGTCGGTCTCCCTCTCCGACTTCAAAGGTAAGCCCGTCGTTCTCTTCTTTTATCCCCGCGCTGATACCCCGGGCTGCACCATCGAATCCTGCGGGTTTCGTGATGCTTTCAAAAAATTCCAAAAAGCTGGCGTGGTCGTACTCGGAATCTCTCGCGATTCCGTGAAAGATCAAAAGAAGTTCAAGGATAAGTACGATCTTCCCTACGAACTTCTTGCCGACCCGGACATGGAGTTGATCAACCGCTATGACCTGGTCAAGCCCAAAAACATGTACGGCAAGCTCGTCAAAGGCGTCAAACGGACCACCTATCTCATCGGGCCCGACCAGCGTCTCCTCCACATCTTCGAAGAGGTGAAGCCTGAGGGCCACGCTGATGAGGTTTTCTCTTTTCTACAAAAGTCCAGGAAAGGTTAGCCATTCGGTTGGTCGCCGAACCCGACCGCATCACGTGTTGAGGATTTCTCTCACTGCGGATTTCCACAAACGGGCCTCGATTGGCCCGACGATGGCCGGTGCGGGATGGGATATAACGCTGTGTTCACAACTCATTAATTGCTTATTAACGAGCCCCCTCAAAGCTTAGTGACATGCAAAAAAACATATTGTCACAAGCACCAACCCTCTTGGTGGCCATCCTGTTTCTCCTCACTCCCACCTTTCTCCTCGCACAGTACGAAAACGGAAGTCTGGTTGGAACCATCCGCGACGCCACCGGAGCCGCCGTCTCTGGTGCAATCGTGACCGTCACAAACAAGGCAACGGCAGTCGCCGCGAAGGCAACGACGAACGGCGATGGTGACTATGAACTCCCCTCGCTCCATGTCGGCGTCTACACTGTCTCGGCGAGTGCCGCGGGCTTCACGGACACAATAGCCAATAACATCACCATCTCGGTCGGCGGACGCCAACGCATCGACCTGTCACTCCGGGTCGGCGGAACTGAAACCACCGTCGAAGTCACCGACGTCGCCCTGCAACTTGAGACCGAGACCAGCGAACGCGGCCAGGTCATCACCAATTACCAGAGCGAGGCGTTTCCGTTGGTCACCCGCAACTACTCCGACCTCCTGGGCCTCATCCCCGGCTCGCGTCAGGCGCCCACTTCGGCAACCACCAGCTCCATCAACTCGCTCGTCCGTGCAGGCTCTTACAACGTCAATGGGCAGCGCAGTATGTTCAACAACTTCCTGCTCGACGGTCTCGACAACAACGCCTACGGTGAGAGCAATCAGGGATTCGACAACCAGATCATTGCAGTCCCGCCCGACTCCGTTGCCCAGTTCCAGGTGGTAACGGATAACGAGAGCGCTGAGTATGGCCGTTCGTCCGGTGCCACCATCAACGTCGCATCGCAGAGTGGCACTAACCGCTTCCACGCCACGGTCTACGAGTTCATCCGCAACACCGCCCTCAACGCCGCGGGCTTCTTCAAGCCTTTGACCGTCAGCAACACTGGCTCCACGGTCCCCTTCCGCAAGCCCACCTTCAATCGCAATCAGTACGGTTTCAATGTTGGCGGCCCTATCCTCAAAGACAAACTTTTCTTCTTCCTCGACTACGAGGGCTTCCGACAGGTGCTCAAGCCGCTCAGCGTACTCACCCTGCCAACGCAGAACGAACTCAACGGCAACCTCGTCGTGCCCGTGAAGAACGCCACGACGGGTGTGGTTTACCCCCTGCAGCCCGGAACGAACCTTACCGCGATCCCGGCTGGCGCTATCAACCCGCTTTCGGCACAGATCATCACCTACTTCAAGCAGATCTCAGGCCTGCCCGTCTCAGGTCTGTCGACCACGGGTCTTGCAACCAACGACTACGCCGTCCAGGTCCCCTTCACCGACAACTCCGACAAAGGCGACCTTCGCCTCGACTGGCAGATCAATCCCAAGAGTTCCTCATTTATCCGCGTCAGCGATCGCAAGGAGACCGGCGTCAACTATCCGTCCATTCCCATTCCACTCGACGGCCAGACCAACGGCACAATTCGAATCCTCGACCAGCAGATCGCCCTTGGCTATACCTACATCTTCGGCTCCAACAAGGTCCTCGATGCCCGCCTCGGCCTTGACCGCACCAAGGCCGGCAAATTCAACCTCTCCATCGGCAACACCGCGTTCTCCACGCCCGGCGCGCCCGGCTTCATTCCCGGCCTTCCAAGCAACCCCGTAGTGGCCGGCGGTCTGCCGTCCATTGGCATCACCGGCTTCACCGGCTTCGGTCGCCAGAGCACCAACCCGCAGTGGCAAGATCCGGCCCTGCTGGATCCGAAGGTCAACTTCACCTGGGTGCGGGGCAACCACTCCCTGAAGTTCAGGCTACGAGTACGAGCGCGTTTGGATGGCCGTCAACGACAACAACCCGCTCTACGGCTCCTTCGGCTACGGTGGCGGCTACTCGAACGCCGGCGGATCGACCGTCAGCGACACCTACTGGGCGGACTTTCTCTTCGGCACCACCAACGCCTACTCTCTCGCGAACTATTACGTCGCGCACCTCACGCAAAACATGCACAACCTCTACGCGCAGGACGATTGGAAGGTCATGCCAAAACTCACTCTCAACCTTGGCTTGCGTTGGGAGTACGGTTCACCCTACGCGGACCTCTATAACCGCATCTCGAACTTCGATCCTGCATCTCAGACGGTTCTCACCACAACTCCCGGGGCGGTTGCCGGCAACGGAATCACGCCTTTCTCCGGCGGTGGAACTTACGGGAAGACCCTGGTCAATCCTGACTACACCGACTTCGGCCCACGTGTCGGCTTTGCCTACGCCGTCGATTCCAAAACTGCACTCCGTGGTGGTTTCGGCATAAGCTACGCGCACTACACCCGCGCCGGCTCCGGCGATATCCTGGGCATCAATGCGCCCCAGGCGCAGTTCGCCTCCGTCACCCAGATAGCCCCGACGATCTCCAACCACTGCTCGACCCCACTGCCTGCACAGATCATCGCTGTCGGCACAACAACGCCGTCGTGCTATGCCACTGCGGACCAGGGGTACCCCAGCGGCCTGGTGACTAGCTTCAACAAGGCGACCGA
This sequence comes from uncultured Acidobacteriaceae bacterium, assembly GCA_963815485.1. Taxonomy (GTDB): domain Bacteria; phylum Acidobacteriota; class Terriglobia; order Terriglobales; family Acidobacteriaceae; genus Edaphobacter. The sequence goes on from CAWFGQ010000002.1 coordinate 1,069,775, forward strand.
TAACATCACCTACATCCCCAAAGACACCAGGGACAGCTACGTCGAGAGCTACTTCATCGGCATCCAGCGCACCTTGGCCAAGAACTCCCTGCTCGACATCGCCTACGTCGGCAATCACGGCGTCAAACTGCAGGGCTTCCTCAACGCCAACCAGAAGAATCCTACGCTCGGCTTCGCTCGTCCTTACGCCAACTGGCCATCTGACATCACCGCGGCCCTGGACACGTTCTACTCGAACTTCAACTCACTCCAGGTCAAATACGAGCAGCAAGCCGTCGCTGGGCTAACTCTGCTCAACACCTTTACCTGGGAGCACGCGCTCGACAACGCCAGTGCCTCGCTCGAAGGCAACACGCCTTCGCTGCAGGATGCCAACAACCCCCGCGCCGACTATGCGCAGTCAGACTACAATCTCCCCATAGCCAACATCAGCAGCCTCGTCTATGAACTCCCCTTCGGACATGGACAACGGTTCCTCGGCTCCCCCAATGGTGTGGTCAACGCCCTCGTTGGAGGCTGGCAGGTAAGCGGCATCGTCACCCTGCAGGCCGGGACGCCCTTCAACAGCACCTACGGCCCCAACTCGGCCCAGGCTGTCTCGCCCCAAATCTCGGCGACCTATCGCGGTGCCAACGAGTATCGCCCAAACAAAGTTCCTGGTCAGGCAGTGACCCAGGGACGCAATAACCGTGCAGCCAACACGGGCTACGTCAACTACATCAACTTCAACGCCTTCGTTTTGCCCCCAATCAAGGATGCTGCCGGCAATACGCTTAGCCCTTTCGGTAATGCCAGCCGCAATCCGGGCCGGACGGCGGCCTTCTATCAGACCGACCTCGCGCTCAACAAAAATTTCAACACCCCCGTCGAGAGCCTGAAGGTGCAGTTCCGTACCGAGTTCTACAACCTCTTCAACCACACCAATCTCTACCTTCCCGGCACCATCAGCGGAACTCAGGGCACCACGACAGCGACCGCCGGCACCGGTGGAACGATCCCCCTCGGGAGTGTTGTGGGTGGAGTGCCAAACGGAGGGGGCCAGATCACCAGCACCTTCGAGCCACGCATCATTCAGTTCGGCTTGAAGATTCTCTACTAGCCATTCGGAGGTCCACTAAGAAGAGTCCTGCGTTTCGAGCGCAGGGCCTTTTTTGGCGCAATATTCATCCCATCTTTGAGCACATGATGGTTGCACTAAACTTGAGGGTGCGATGAGCACTACAGCCACGGCCGCGACCCTCACGATTGCCGCAGTTACTGCGAGCACTTTAGCCTTTGCTTCGCTCTCGGCTCAGTCTCAAATCTTCGGAAGGGTTCTTATCGCCGGTCGCGACCCGAACGAAATTGCCCTAACTTACGATGATGGCCCCAACGACATCGTCACCGAACGCCTTTTGGAGGTATTGGCTAACTTCGAAGTTCACGCGACTTTCTTCCTCATCGGCAACTATGTGCGCCTGCGTCCGCAAATCGTACGGACTATCGCCTCTGGTGGTCATGTCATCGGCAACCACACCATGACCCATCCCTGGCTTGCGTGGCAATCGACTGCTCGTATCCGAGAAGAGTTGCTTGGGTGCAACTCCCGTCTTGAAGATACCCTGGGCAGCCAAATCCGCTACTTCCGTGCGCCCCATGGAGCTCGCCGTCCGGCCGTTCTTTCCATTGCGCGTGAACTTGGCCTAACGCCGGTGCAATGGAACATCATCGCGAACGACTGGCAGCCGATCGGCGCCGAGAAGATTGTGGCTCGCACCGTTCAAGGTATTACTCGAAACCAGCGAATGAAGCGCGGTTCCAACATTGTCCTTCACGATGGCGGACAAAAAGGCATGGGACAACCCCGTCTTCCAACCGTTGCAGCCACGAGACTCGTCTTGCAAAGATATGGCCGAGAGAGTGGGGCGAAGTTCGTTACAGTTGACTCCTGGGAGCTGTGAACGCCTGAAAGATAGCGTGTTACAGTCATCTTCTTACGAAAAGCAGTATCGAAGGCTTCGCCGAGGAGGTCGCCTTGAAAGGCATTGCCCTTGCTCTTACGACGTGTCTGATCTTGTCATCTTCAATGTTCGTCCGAAGTCAGACGGTACCTGAAATTCCCTTCGACTCGATTCCCAATTTTCTAAAGCTGCCGCCCAGTGTATATCTCGGCGAAACTGCCGGCGTCGCTGTGAATTCGAAGGGGCACGTCTTTGTTTTTACTCGTGGAAACTCTTCGGGTCCTGCTTACGGAGCCAGCGCCGCTCAACTTTTGGAGTTTGGCCCCGACGGTACCTATCTGCGCGAGATTGGACACAATCTCTACGCATGGTCCTACGCCCACGCAGTCAAGGTCGACAAAAAAGACAACATCTGGGTGACGGATAAGGGATCGGACATGGTGATTAAGTTCGATCCTGAAGGGCGCGTCGTGATGGTGTTCGGGCGCAAGCAGGAGGCCTCCGACGAAAACACTGGGCCCGTGAAACATATAAAGCCGCCTCTACCACCGATTGACGGACAGTTTCGCCAGGTGACGGATATGACTTGGGATGCTGCGGGGAACACTTACATCAGCGATGGTTACATCAATTCGCGGGTGGCGAAGGTCGACAAGAATGGTAAGTGGCTGAAATCTTTTGGCGAGCCAGGCGACAAGCCGGGGCAGTTCAATACACCGCACAGCATCGCCGCTGACGCGCAGGGAAATATTTACGTTGCAGACCGTGGCAATCGCCGCATCCAGGTCTTTGATGGTGATGGCAAATTCCTGCGGCAGATAATGATTGATGTGCCGTTTGATTATGCGAGTGCGGTTCCTGCGATTGGGAATAAACCGCCAGCGAATGCTACGGGAACGCAATCTTCTGGTGCACCGTGGGCGATCTGCATTACACCTGGACCGAATCAGGTCTTGTACGCCTCGGATGCGTTTCCGGGGCGGATTTACAAGTTGAGCCTGGACGGTACGGTGCTGGGGGTGTTGGGTGAGTCAGGGAAACAGCTGAAACAGTTTGGTTGGATTCATGAGATGGCATGTCCTTCTGAGAACGTGCTCTTCGTCGCGGAACTGCTGAACTGGCGGGTGCAGAAGTTGGTTTTGCACCCTAAAAAATAGAGCGCGGGCAAGCTTGATCCTGTTCGTTTCGATTACGATACATACACCGCATGAGCACAACCTCCCCCAGCCCGACCGTAGCCGAGTCTGTCCCTAAACCAGTTATCGATCCAGAGATGCCTGCGCCTCTTTCTATGAAAGATGTGCTGGGTATCCCGATGATGAGGCGGCTTTGGTATGCGCAGGTTATTTCGGTTTTCGGGGATTTTCTGGCGCTTTTTGCGGTGATCAGTATCCTGACCTTCAAACTTCATGCGACGGCGCAACAGGTTACCGGTGTCCAGATCGCGTATATGCTTCCAATTGCGGTACTTGGGATTCTTGCTGGCGTCTTCGTCGATCGCTGGCCTTTGAAGCCGACGATGGTTTCAAGCGATTCGATTCGTGCCGGGCTTTGTCTTTTGCTGCTTCTGGCTACGCAGATATGGCATTTTTATGCGATTTTGGCGCTGATTAGTGTGGTTTCGAGCTTCTTTGGGCCGGCGCAGGGAGTGGCGATTCGTTCGGCGGTTCCTCTGCATGGCTTGCGATCGGCTAACGCATTGATGCAGCAGGTGATGTTCGGCATGAGGATTGTGGGGCCGGCGATTGCTGCGTTCATGGTGGCTTATCTCGGATCGGCGAGCTGCTATATCTTCGATTCGGCGAGCTTTGTTGGTTCGGCCTGTCTGATTGCCTCGGTTACTTTTCTTAAGAAGGACAAACCGGCGGGACAGGCGGCGCAAAGTGCTGAAAATGCTTCGGCTATCGGCAAAATCTGGCTTGATATGAAACAGGGCATCAGCTTTATTGTTCATCATGCGGCGCTGTTGTTCGTGATCATGGCGATGGCGTCGGGCATGTTTGTGATTGGATGCTTTGGGCCTTTGATCGCGATCTATGTGAGGGATTCGCTGCATGCTTCGACGAAGATGTTCGGTATCGTCTCGCCGATGATTGGGTTGGGCATGCTGCTTGGAATCAATGGGTTGAATGCGTTTGGGAAGAAGCTCAGCAATACGTTGCTGGTCTATTGCGGGCTGTTTGGGATTGCGGTTGGGTTATTGATTCTTACGTTTTTGACGCATGTATGGTCGACTTTGGTGGGGAATTTCATCATTGGTTTTGCGGTGGCGGCGATCGTTGTTCCGGCGCAGACTTTGTTCCAGCAGGCGACTCCGCCTGAGTTGATGGGGCGGGTGGGATCGACGTTTATGTCGATTGTTTTCAGTGCGCAGATTCTTGGGCTGGTTCTTTCGGGTCTGTTGACGCAGCATATTGGAGTGCAGCAGGTGTTTGCGCTTTGCGCAGGGATGCTGCTGGTGTTGATAGCGGTGGGGAGGATCTGGATGGAGCCGAAGAAGGTTACTGCTTAGGCCGTCTTTTGGCGCGAAAATCTAAATATTTTTTTGGGCTGGTGGCAGCGATAAAACTCTCGTTTTTGTTGGTGTTTTTGAGGGGGGTCGCGGAAATTCAACGTGATTCTAAGTGGTAATTTGTGGTCGTTAGCGTGGTGGTAAGTGCAAAAACGTGGTCGTTAGGTGGCACCGTTTCCGACCGCGAAAATTTTCCTCCTTTTTGAAATTTATTTTTGAGTGATGGTCAGGTTGCGGAAGTAGCCTTCGGTGTCCTGCCCCATCCAGAGACCGACCGAGCCCTCGGTATCGCCTAGTTTGAGATCGTGGACGATGAGGCAGGGATTTTTGGCGTGGTTGACGTAGAGGGAGGCGTCGGAGCCGTGGACCTCGACGCGCATGTGAGTCCATTCGCCGGTTTCCATGTCGACCCATGATTCGTAGACTCCGGGATTTTCTTTGCGGAGACGCTCCCAGGGCCAATCGGGTTCGGAGGAGTACTGGGTGGAGTGGTTGCGTCGGAGCTGGTCGTCGGCGTGAGAGTTAGTGGGGCGGAGATAGATGATCTCGAAGCGCGATTCGGACTGGACTCGGAAGATGACTCCGATGAAGCCCCGGGCGGATTCGTCTGCGCCTTTCGCGGGTTGGCCTGCGACGTCTACTTCGATGGCTCCGTTGTGGAAGTGGATGTTGTCGAGGATTACCAAGGGGCCGCCCGCGGTATAGCCGGGAGCTTTTGGATCTTTGGGGATGAGCCTGAAGGCCTGCAAGCCGTGGTAGGTGGTGATTTCGGCGGTGGAGCTTTTAAGTTTTGCTTTGGTGAGTTCGGTGAGGGAGATCTGCTGGGCGCGTAATTCGGGCGTGGCATTGAGTAAGACGAGTGCCGCTGCGACAAGACATGATTTCATCAATAATCTCTCCGATGCCGGTCTTTTGAGGGTGGAAAGGTGGCCTTGCGAGATTTGACTCCGCAATGAATAGATGGGAAGGTGTCAGATGTAAAAACCTTGCCTAAAGTTTTGCATTAGCCTTCGGGAACGAATTCTTGAGGATATCTCTTATGCGGGGACGTCGCTTTCACCGGCAGGTCAGGAATATCGGACGGGCCAGACGAAGAGCGCAAGCTAAGCGTCTTCTGCATGGATGGGTCAAGAGACTTACGTTTGCGCGGGTTTCGTTTGTTCTGCTTGGCCTGCCATTGATGTACTACGTGTACCGCGAGGTGGCGCGGGATGTTTTGATCATCGATCCGATTACCGTTCCGAAAAGATTTGAGGAAGCTGGGTTAACGCCGCAGGTGATGGCGAACCGGCTTGGAGACCGGTTGCAGGAGATCGAAAGATCAACGCAGACCTCAATGAAGAAAGATGTGATGGGGGCTCTGGGAGAGGAGACAACTATTCCGGAGGTGGAGATTCCGGGAACGAAGCTGGGGCTGAAGACGATTGTGGATGTAGGGCGCAGTATCTTCGGGCGTCACCCGAAGCATATTGGTGGAGATGTCGTGTTCCCTGTGAAGGTCACTGAGACGGGAGTTGAAAGCGGCTCGATTAAGAATCCCGTCAATCTAACCGTTTACTTTGTGCAGGAACGAGGAAGCCATTCGCTGAATGAGCGAGTAGATGGCGACGATATCCCAGGTTTGGTCGACAAATTAGCGGAGTTGGCCCTTCGACAGGTCAATCCTTATGTTCTAGCTTCCTATTATGACGACCACAACAAGATGGACAAGGTAAAGTCGATCGTGGAAGCTATGACGCTGGATTCATCGCAGGACAAGCTTCACAAGACGGCCGCATTCGATCTATGGTGCCTTGCGCTGAACGATGAGGGGAAGTACGACGAGGCGATTGCGAAGTGTATTAAAGCAATCGAGCTCGATCCCAAGGATGAATTTGGTTATGGCGGCTGGGGAAGTGCTCTGGAAAGTGAGGGAAAGCACGTAGAAGCGATTGCGAAGTGGACCAAAGTGATCGAACTCAATCCCAAGAATGATTTTGCCTTTGACACCCTGGGTAATGCGTTGCTCGTTCAAGGGAGATTTGACGAAGCAATTGCGATGTATGCCAAAGTGATCAAACTCAATCCGAAGGATGCAGCAGCCTATGACAACTGGGGTTCCGCGTTGCGATATGAAGGGAGATACGAGGGGGCGATTGCAAAGTTTGCCAAAGCGATTGAGATCGATCCGGAGAATAAATTCGCTTATGACAACTGGGGGCTTGCTCTGGACGCTGAGGGAAAGCGCTGGGAGGCGATTGCAAAGTATGCCAGAGCGGTCCAGATTGATCCGCAGTACGCTCCCGCCTACGTCGATTGGGGAGCCACGTTGCGATCTTTAGGGAAGATCGATGAGGGGATTGCGAAGTATGCCAAAGCGATTGAGATCGATCCGAAGAATAAAGCCGCCTATGCCGACTGGGGCTTTGCGCTGGATGACGAAGGGAAGTACGAGGAGGCAATGACGAAGTATGCGAAAGTGATCGAACTCGATCCGAAGGACGTACTTGTCTACTCCAGCTGGGGCATTTCGCTGCAAAAGCTGGGAAGAATAGAGGAAGCGGAAGAGAAGTTTGCCGCGGCGAGGCAAGCTGCGACGGCTCACTGAGTGAAGGTACAAATCTATTTCCACGATTCTGGTTGCAATCTAAGTGAGCGCCTGGCGAGCGGCTTCGAGGATGATTGCGGTTTCGGCGGGGCCGTGAGCCGTGGAGATGAAGGCGGCTTCGAATTGGCTGGGGGGGAGCCAGACTCCGGCGTCTAACATCGCCCGGTGGAATTGGCCGAACGCTGCAGTGTCGGAGGTTGCGGCGCTTGCGAAGTTTGTTACGGGCTGGCTGGTGAAGAACCAGGTGAACATGGAGCCTACGCGGTTTGTCGTGAGCGGAATGTTGCGGTCGTTGGCTATGCGCTGAACTCCCTCGGCGATGATGGCGGTGGTTTGTTCGAGGGTGTTGTAGACGTCTTCTTCGTGGTCGATGAGGTGGCGGAGAGTGGCGATACCTGCGGCCATCGCAAGTGGATTGCCGCTGAGTGTTCCGGCTTGATAGACGGGGCCTAGCGGGGCGAGCGATTGCATGATGTCGGCGCGACCGCCGAAGGCTCCGCAAGGGAGGCCGCCACCGATGATTTTGCCGAGTGTCGTGAGGTCGGGCTGGATATTGTAGATCTGCTGCGCGCCGCCGAGAGAGAGACGGAAGCCGGTCATGACTTCGTCGAGGATGAGGAGTGCGCCGTGTTGTGCGGTGAGGGCGCGGAGGCCTTCGAGATAGCCGGGTGCGGGCGGGATGGTGCCGGCGTTGCCGACGACGGGTTCGACGATGATGCAGGCGATGTCGTGCGGGCGGGCGGCGAAGACGGCAGCTACGGCGTCGAGATCGTTGAAGGGGATTGCGAGGGTGTGCATTGCGGTTTCGGCGGGGACGCCTGCAGAGCCGGGGATGCCGAGAGTGGCGACGCCGCTGCCGGCTTTGACGAGCATGGCGTCGGAGTGGCCGTGGTAGCAGCCTTCGAACTTGATGACGAAGTTGCGGCTGGTGAATCCGCGGGCAAGACGGATGGCGGACATGCAGGCTTCGGTGCCGGAGGAGACGAAGCGGAGCTTCTCGATGGACGGGAAGCAGTGAGTGACGAGCTCGGCGAGATTGGCTTCGGCTGCGATGGAGGCTCCGAAGCTGGCGCCTTTCGCGGCGGCTTGCTGGATGGCTTCGACGACGGTGGGGAAGGCATGGCCGAGGATCATGGGACCCCAGGAGCCGAAGAGGTCGAGGTAGCGGTTGCCGTCTTCGTCGTAGAGGTAAGCGCCTTCGGCGTGGGTGAGGAAGGGTGGGTCGCCGCCTACGGCGCGGAAGGCGCGGACGGGCGAGTCGACTCCGCCGGGAAGAAATTTCTCAGCGCGTTGTTGTAGATGACGGGAGCGGATAAGGCTGCGAGGCATAGATTCAGTATAGGAGGATGAGGGGCCTTGCACTGTCGATGAAACTGATGTCGCTAAGGATGTGAAAGTGAGATACAGTTGTTGCGTTCCGAGTTCTCCCAAGCTTGCAGAGTACTTAAACCGGCGAAAACCTCCGGTCGAGAAAGAGAGCGTGTTCGATGGCGTCCAACTCCAGACCTGAACTTAATCCGTCCAATCCTCCGAAGTCGCGTGCGGAGGGGCACAAGTCGCGTCATGTCGCCCAGTTGAGCAATATCCCCTTGCTGGGGCGCACAACCTTGATGTCGCGATTTCAGCAGGCAGTGACTGAAACGCCTGCCGATTCTAATTTTCCAAAGCTGCTTGCGTTCCTTCAGTTCTGGAAGTGGATTGGTCCGTATCTTCGCGATTTGATTCACCGGAACGCGAAGTATCAGGGTTATCCCAGCGGCAAGACGGGGATCTTTCGCGTGGCGGCTCCGGCGGAAGGAGGCGCGCTGACGATGGCGGTTGTGGCGGACTGGGGGACCGGGACGCTGGAGGCAGAGAAGGTGGCTGAGAATATGGAGGCGTGCTCTCCGCATTACACGCTGCACTTGGGCGATGTTTACTACATGGGCGAAGCAGCGGAGATCAGCGAAAACTGTCTTGGACGATCGAACGGAAAATATGACGGGGTGTGCTGGCCGAAGGGATCGCACGGTAGCTTTGCGTTGATGGGAAACCATGAGATGTATTCGGGAGGGCAGGGGTACTTCAACACCTTCCTTGACACGCTGGGAGTCCTGCATCCGGATAAGACGGTGAAGGATCCGCAGAGCGCAAGCTATTTCTGCCTGGAGACCGAGCACTGGCTGGTGCTGGGACTAGACACGGGGTACCACTCTGGGGGAGTTCCGCTGTTTACTTCGATCCCACTTATCAATCGCATTCCATGGTTGGATGTCGATGCACGGTTCGATGACGGAATGATGGTTTGGTTGAAGGAGACGGTCGCTAAGCTGGAAACGATGGGAAGCGGAAAGAAGCCGGTGATCGTGCTGACCCATCATCAACCGATCAGCTCATTCGAGCATGCTTTTATCAGACCGGTGGAGCAACTGGCGGAGCTGGGACTTTTTAATTCGCGGGAGTTTGTCTGGCTCTACGGGCATGAGCATCGCCTGACCGTCTATAACGTGCAGAGCATGAAGGGTGGACTGAAGTTTTATCCGCGGTGCATCGGACACGGTGGCATGCCCGTTGAGGTGACGAAACTGGAAGAGCCTGATCCCCGAATCCAGTATTACGACCCGAGGAAACATCCTATCGACGATGACGATCCGGGGACGCTGGTCGGCTATAACGGCCATCTTGTGCTGCGATTCGAGGGCAGCGAGCTGAGCATTGAATACCGCGATATCGTGGATAACAACCTGATGCTCAGAGAGACGTTTGCCTCCGATGGGTCGGGACGGCTGAGACACACCTCGTCCGAACCAACTGGGAGTGGGTTTGTTGCCGGATGAGAAGGAAGTCATGAACAAGGATCGATGCTTAGGTCTGGTTGGCGGGCTCGGCGTAGGAGCGACGATTCACTACTATCGGGCGCTGGCGAGAGCTTATGAGGAACGGGGTCGCAATCTTGAAATTGTCATTGCACATGCGGAGACCTCGCGGGTTTTCGAATACGTTCAAGCGGGGGATCGCGATGGATTGGCGGAATATCTCATCGGGTTCATTCGGCGATTGAAGGCTGCCGGCGCCGAGGTTGCAGTTATACCGGCCATTACACCGCATTATTGCGTGCGGGAGCTGATTGCGGCTTCTCCGCTGCCTCTCTTTAATATCTTCGATGCGCTAAACGATGAGCTGACGCGTCGAGATATTCGTAGAGTCGCGGTGTTCGGAACTCGCTATGTTATGGAATCGTCGCTCTACGGCCTTGCGGGTGATGTTGAGATCGTGCGGGCGACGTCGGCCGAGACAGACTATATTCACAAAACGTATCTGGAGTTGCTTCAGAAGGCCACTGGCACGGAAGAACAATATAGAAACCTGACTTCAATCGCTCATACGCTCTTGCAACGGGACGGAGTTGAGGTGATCATTCTGGCGGGAACCGATCTTTCGGTGATCTTTAATGAAGCGAATACAGGCTTTCCTTATATCGATTGCGCTGCAACGCATCTCAAGCAAATTCTGCTTGGACTTTTTAATGAGGCTCCAGTAAGTTCGTTTGCCACGCCTCCGAACTGAGGCTGAATTCCGATAATTGGGGAGGAGATTTAAATGAGTGAGGTTCCGGTTTGGTTTGAGCGGAAGTTTGAGTTTGGGTTTCCAGTGGAGTTGATGCCGAACCTGCGGGCGCGGCTGCGGGGGACTCCGGCGCGGCTGGAGGAGGTGCTCCTTGGGTGTGAGCGCGAGGTTTTGATTGCGAAGCGAGATGGGAAGTGGTCGGCGCAGGAGCATGTGGGGCATCTGGTGGATCTGGAACCGCTTTGGCTGGCACGCGTGGGAGATTATGTGGCGGGAAGTGGCGAGTTGACGGCTACGGATCTGCGAAACCGGAAGACGGATGAAGCAAACCATAACGCTCGTGCGCTGGGGGCAATTTTGAGGGAGTTTCGAACGGCTCGCGGGCGGCTGCTGGAGCGGGTAGAAGAGTTGGATGCTTCGTTGTTCGCGCGGACGATTCCGCATCCGCGATTGAAGGTGCCGATGCGGCTGGTGGACCATTTATTTTTTGTCGCAGAGCATGACGATCATCACCTGGCTCGAATTGACGAGCTGGTCTAGGCGGCTGGGCGCCACGGCGGTTCCAAATTAATCTTGCATTTTGCGATTGTCTCCATGTAGGTTTGGCCTCGAAGTTCAAGCAACAACTCTCAGGTTTCGAGGCAGTTGCAGGGAAAAATCTTGCTTCCAAGGAAGGCAAAATTGTTCAAGACCAGAATTGCACTTTTGTCTGTGTTTGCATCCTCGGCTCTCTTTGTTCCGCTTATGAGCCAATCGGCTCAGGCGGGGGTTCGCATCGGGGGATCTTCGCTGCGCGCCAACGGACAGGTTGCGCAAAACTACGAGTACACCGGGCCGTGCCCGGTGTATCTTAAATTCGGCTGGGGAGTGATTGCTTCTTCGCCGATGGCAATGACCTACACGTTTTCGCGGAGCGATGGCGGCCACTCGTCGACGGCGCAGACAGTAGATCTGTCGCAGCCGAATCGGTCGATGCCGATCTATGACGAATGGCATCTAGGGGCAAACAGGCCACAGTTTGCAAACTATCGCGGTTGGGTGCAGATCAACATCATGTCTCCCAATCCGGTATCCCAGAAGATTCCGTTCACCATCCATTGCCAGTAGGTAAGTGCGGATGATGTCTGTACGAATGCGTCGCTGACGCGCCAGTGCAATATCTGATTGTCGCGACCTGCGATGTTGAGGCCGGTGTGTCTTCCCGGTCCGCAGGGGTGCGCCTGTTCGCTAAGTACCTTGCCAATGGTGTCCGGTTTCGGACGGCAAAGATCATTCGTGGACAGTATTGGGCTTCGCCTGTTTCCTAAATCGCTGATGCAGTGTGATTTGCCGTTTGCGGGTTGTGGCTGGCGGGTTGCTTTCACTTAGGGTGGAACTTGTGCCGAATCGACCTTTAAATTAGGAGAGCGATAATGACGACGCTCGTGCAGGATGTTCAGTATGCGCTGCGGCAGCTGAGGAAGACACCGGGGTTCACGGTGACGGTGGTGTTGACGCTGGCGCTGGGAATTGGGGCGAATGCTGCCATCTTTACGCTGGTGAACGCGGTACTGCTGAAGAAGCTTCCGGTTGCTGATCCGAAGACGCTAGTGCGTCTGGGCGACAACGACGACTGCTGCGTGACCGGTGGGACGAAGAACAATGGGAACTATGGGATGTTCTCAACGGATACGTATGAGCAACTGAAGAAGAATCTGCCGGAGTTTGAGGAGCTGGCGGGGATTCAGGCGGGCTTTCATTTTCGTCCGGTGACGTTACGTCGGGATGGGACTGGCGTTGCGCCTAAGAGTGTGATGGGAGAGTTTGTCTCGGGCAACTACTTCCGAACGTTCGGGCTGAGGCCGGACAGGGGACGGCTGTTGGGAGATGCGGACGATGCGCAGGGGGCTCCGGCCACCGCGGTGATGAGTTACGACACGTGGCGGCGCGAGTATGCGGGCGATCCTTCTGTGGTTGGGAGCACGTTCTGGGTGAATACGAAGGCGGTGACGGTGGTGGGGATTGCGCCACAGGGATTTTACGGCGACCGGATGTCGAACACACCGCCGGAATATTACCTGCCGATCGCGTCGATGCCGGTGCTGGCGGGTGTGGCGTATGTTCACGAGCCGAACTCAAGCTGGCTGTATATCGTCGGGCGATTGAAGCCTGGCGTGGCATGGGCTCCGCTGCAGGATAAGGTGAATGCGCTGCTGAAGCAGATTTATGCGCACAGGTTTACAGAGTCGAAACACGATCAGGAGGTGCTGGCGAAGACTCATGCGACGCTGTCGGCGGGTGGGGCTGGGATTCAGGCGCTGCAGGATGAGTATGCGTCGCATCTGCGTCTACTGATGTGGATTGCGGGGCTGGTGCTGCTGATTGCGTGCGCGAATATTGCGAATCTGCTGCTGGTTCGGGGCATGGGACGACGCACGGAGATGTCCGTGCGAACGGCGCTGGGGGCGATGCGAGGAAGAATCATTCGCCAGTTGCTGACAGAGAGCCTTGTTCTTTCGGTAGTGGGCGGCCTGGCGGGGTTGGTGGTGGCTTACGCGGGTACCCGGATGCTGCTGCTGCTGGCCTTTCCGGGGGACAATAACGTTCCGATTCATGCGAGCCCTTCGCTGGAGGTGATTGGGTTTGCCTTTGCGCTGTCGGTGGTGACGGGGATTCTGTTTGGCGTTGCGCCGGCGTGGATTACAGCGAGCGCGAATCCTGCGGATGCTTTGCGCAGCGGGACGCGGACGACGGCAACGGGGGCTTCCCTGCTGCAGCGCGGGCTGGTCGTGCTGCAGGCGGCGTTGTCGCTGGTGTTGCTGGTGGGTGCGGGATTGTTTGCGCAGAGTCTGAACAAGCTGCAGAGCAAGGATCTGAAGCTGGATGCGAGGAACCGGTACATCGTACATATCAACCCGCAGGCTGCAGGGTACTCGCAGACACAGGTAGAAGCGCTTTACCGGACGATCGAAGAGCGATTCCACATGCTGCCGGGAGTGACGAAGGTTGGGATCGCGACTTATACACCGATGGAGGATAACAACTGGGGAACAGGTGTTGTTATCCAGGGACAGCCACCCGTTGGCGGGTTCGGGGCCTCGTTTGTGAAGGCAAATGCTGAGTTCTTCGATTCGGTGGGGACGAGGGTGGTGATGGGGCGCGGAATCGGTGTGCAGGATACGTCGATGGCTCCGACCGTGGCCGTTGTCAACGAGACATTTGCCAAGCACTATCTGAAGGGCCTCAATCCGATTGGGCAGCACTTTGGCGGGGGTGGGCCAAAGACAGCCGGAGATTTTCAGATTGTGGGCGTTGTCGAGGACACCGCCTACGAGAGCGCGAAATGGGAAGACCACTACATGTACTTTGTGCCGATCATGCAGCGGCCGGCGAGCGACAAAGATCCCATTGAAAAGGACGAGGGACTCTTTGCCGGGGCGCTTTCAATTGCCACAGACCGGCCGATGAACGACATGGAGACGCTGGCACGAAGAACGCTGGCAGGGATCAATCCAAATCTTGCCGTGGTGAAATTCCAGACGTTCGAGGCGCAGATCGGCGACCGGTTCAGCGAGGAGAAGATGATCTCGCGTTTGACAATGCTGTTTGGCGGGCTGGCCTTGTTGCTGGCGACGATCGGGCTGTACGGCGTGACCTCGTATACGGTTGCGGGACGGACCTCGGAGATTGGGATTCGCATGGCGCTGGGGGCCGAACGCAGCAGCGTGGTGGCGATGATCATGCGAGGCGCGACCATGCAGGTTGTGCTGGGACTGGCGATCGGGATTCCGGTGGCCCTGATGTGCGTGCGGTTTGTGAAGGCGCAGTTGTATGAGATTACGAATGCCAATACTACTGTGATGGCTGCGGCGATTGTGACGCTTGCTGTGGCGGCTTGCGTTGCGGGATTGATTCCGGCGCGGCGGGCGGCGTCGATCGACCCGGCAAAGGCGCTTAGGATGGAGTAGGTGATTGAACCATCTCTAAGTTCGCGGCGTATCGGCCAGAAGGGCCGCTTTTTTCGATCTCGTCAAGCGAGAACGGCTATCTATAGCAAAAGCTGCATTTTTGGGTTGACATAACCTGTATAGAGGGATGTACTGGTTCACATCATATTCAAACTTTCGTGTCGCCAAACCATGGATAACTCTTCAGCGCAAGGGTTACGCGGGCTCCGTTCCAGTTCACAGGTGAACCGACAGTCCTTGATACCGATCAACTAAGCCGGCAGAGGCCGGCGAAACGCATTTTAACTCTCAGGAGATCAGCCAATTATGAGACGATTTCGACGCTTTTTAACAACCCTGGCATGTACAGCCTTATTTGCCACGTGTGCCGGGGCCGCGTATGCCCAGGAGACCGCGGGCAGCATCAGCGGAACCATTACCGATGCCAGCGGAGCCGCCGTGAAGGGCGCTGTGGTGGTGGTGACCAACACGGATCGCGGCCAGGATCTTCGCACGCTGACGACCTCCGGCGCCGGCTTCTATACTGCGACCTCTTTGCCGCTTGGCACTTACTCCCTCAAGGTGAACGCCGGCGGATTCAAAGGCGAGGAGGTGACCGGGCTCGTGCTCCACGCGAACGATGCGTTGACCGTGAACCGCACGCTGGTTCCCGGCAGTGCCACGGAGACGGTGACGGTGACTGCGGATCAGGTTCAGCTGAATCTTGAGAATGGAATGAGCCAGGGTCTGATCAACGGAACGCAGATTCGAGAGCTCGCACTGAACAACCGCAACTATGAGCAGTTGCTGGTTCTGCAACCCGGCGTCTCGTACGGCGGCACGACCGATCAGCTTTATATCGGTGTTTCGCTGCCTTCGGGCACTTCGGCGCAAGTCGCGTTTTCCATCAACGGTTCGCGGCCTACCTCGAACAACTGGACGATCGACGGCGCGGATAACGTAGACCGCGGCGCGAATCTTACGCTGCTTGCTTATCCTTCGGTTGATGCGATCGCCGAGTTCAAGACGCTGCGCGGCACTTACCTGGCTGAGTATGGACGCAATGCTTCAGGCCAGATCAACGTTGTGACCCGCTCGGGCACGAACGACTATCACGGGTCAGCGTATGAGTTCTTCCGCAACGACCTGTTCAATGCCAATTCCTGGGCGAACAAGCTCACCACGCCTGCGGTTAATCGTCCCGCGCTTCGCTATAACGACTTTGGTTACACGATTGGCGGACCAGTCCGCATTCCTCACCTCTACGACGGCAAGGATAAGACCTTCTTCTTCTGGTCGCAGGAGTTTCGCCGCGTGATCACTTATGTCTCCGTTGCGCCGCTGCTGCCGACCGCAGCCGAACGCACCGGCGACTTTTCGCAGTCCTACAACGCCAAGGATCCGGTAACCGGAGCCTCACTTCCCGGTCCGACGCCCGTTTCGGTCTGCACCTCGTTCACCCAGACAGCCACCAGTTATTCCTGCACCAGCTATGGCACGAAAGTTACGAACATCTCGCCGACCGCCGCCGCATACCTCAAGGACATCTGGGGCAAGCTTCCCGTTCCGAACAGCGCGGCTGACCTCGCGGCGGGGCTCGATCCCCACGCCTACACCTACAACCAGCGCAACGTGTTCAACGATACGCAGGAGCTGGTGCGCGTCGATCAGAACTTCGGGCAGAAGCTGAACCTGTACTATCGCTTCCTGCATGACAGTCTTCCTTCGACTGAACCGGGCGGCCTCTTCAACGGAAGCACCTTGCCGGGTGTCTCCACTTCGAACACCACCGCGCCGGGCACGCAGCACCTTGGGCACGGGACTTATACCTTCTCGCCGACGTTGCTGATGAACCTGGGTTATGCCTACAGCTACGGTGCTGTGATCAGTACTCCGGTAGGTTTGTCGGCCAGCGTGAATGCGCCGGACATCAATCCGAAACTGCCGTTTTCGACTGCGAGCACTGCGTTCTCGACATCGGCAGCTGTTGTTCCTAACGTTTCAAGCGCTGGTCTTTCGGCGATTTCGAACGTGGGAACGTACAACGACTTCGACCACAACCAGAATGTGTTTGGCGATGTCACGAAGACCCTTGGTCAGCACACCTTCAAGGCTGGCGGAACCTTCAACCGTTACCGCAAACAGGAAAATGCGCAGGGCGTTCAACAGGGCAGCTTCTCCTTTACAAATTCCGGTGTGGCAACCCCGACGGGGGCGCAGGTCGCACCGGGCAGCGCGATTCCGTCGCAGATTGATGCGTCTTTCGCTAACTTCCTCCTGGGCAATGCAAACGCCGGCTTCACCCAGAGTTCGGCGGCACTGACACCTCACATCCAGCAGAATCTGCTGGAGGTTTATGTGCAGGACGACTGGAAGGCGAAGCCACGGCTTACGCTTAACCTCGGCGTGCGCTACAGCTACTTTGCTCAGCCGGTCGATACTGGCGGGATTCTGAGCAACTTCGATCCTGCTACTTATGTTCCGGCACACGCTCAGACGGTTGCCTCGAACGGCGTGCTCTGTGTGCCGGGAGTCGCGGCCTGCCAGAACGCGAATGGCCTGAACAGCGGTTCGGCAAATCCGAATGCCGATTCGCTGAACGGAATTATCCTCGGAACGCCGGGAACCTACGGGCACGCCTCGCCGTGGGGTGAGAAGGTCGCTTCGACGCAGAAAGGCAACTTCGCTCCGCGCCTCGGCTTCGCCTATGACGTGTTTGGGGACGGCAAAACGGCGTTTCGCGGCGGGTTCGGCACGGCGTTCGATCAGTCGCAGGTCAACATCTACGAGACGCCGGGATTCAATAATCCGCCGTTCGTGAATCAGCCCAGCCTTTCTATCGCACCACTGGACTGCCCCGGACAGCTTCCCGGTTGCACGAATCCGGGAGCAACTGCTGCCATCGCGACTGCCATTCCGAATGTTCAGGGCTTCTCCACAAACTACAGGACCCCTTACACGATGCAGTACTCTCTGGATATTCAGACTGCAATCTCGCCGTCGTTCAGTCTGGATGTGGGGTACTTCGGCGCGATGGGGCGTCATCTGCAGGGCAAGGTGGATATGAATACGCTTCAGCCAGGCTACTTTCTTACCAAAGGGCTGTCGCAGTACGCGATCTGTACTCCCTCGAGCCCAACGGCGCCGGGTGGTTTTATCGCCGACACGTGCGAACAGCAGTTGAACCAGATTCGCCCATTCCCCGGCTATAAGAACGTCAATATCGTGCAGACGATCTTCAGCTCAAACTACAACGGTCTGCAGGTGAAGGCGACCAAGAGGTTCAGCGGCAAGAGCTATATTGACGCGAACTATACCTGGAGCAAGGCTCTCACTAACGCCATCAATGACTACAGCACGGCTCCGCAGAATGTGTACAACATCAATGGAGATTATGGCCGTGCAGTTTATGACCGAACTAATATCATCACCATCGATGGAGTCTACGAGTTGCCGTGGTACCGCGATCAGAAGGGCCTGGTTGGGCACGTTGTGGGTGGATGGGAGGTCACAGGTCTCTATCTCATCGATAGCGGACTTCCGCTGACAGCGACGCTGAGTTCAAGCGGCGGCACCATCTGCTACTCCTGCAACTCAGCCATCGGCGCGGTCCAGACAAGCGGCCTGGGCCTGGCGAGCGGCGGTCAGATCAATGACTCTGGGGGTCTGGGCATTATGAATGGCCCGGATCCAGCGTCACTTCGTCCCAACATGGTGCTGAATCCGAACAACGGCTATGGCCAGAAGATTCACACTCGCCAGAACTGGTTCTATCGTCCGGCGTTTGTCGCTCCGTTGGCGAGCGCAGTTTCGGTCGGCAATGAGAAGCGTGGTGTGATCGAAGGCCCGGGCTTCAACCGGCTCGACGTCGGCATCTTCCGCAACTTCCGAATCTGGGAGGGCCTCAACTTCCAGCTTCGCGGAGAGGCCTTCAACGCGGTCAATCACACGAACCTGCAGTCACCGTCTGTCGCTGGCGCCTCCTCGGCCTTTGGCACGATCACTGCAGCTCGTGATAACCGCATCCTGCAGGTTGCGGGCAAGCTCACCTTCTAACCTATGGAATGAAAGCGGCGTCGGTCTTTTAGACTGGCGCCGCTTTTTTGTTTCCTGAATCTCAGCCTTCTCGATGGAGCAATTACGTTGATCAGAATTCTTTCTTTACGTCTCTCAGCTTCGCCAAGTTTTTTGGGGTTTGCAACTATTGTGCTCTGCGCAAACATGACTGTAGCGCAGACTGCTTCGCCATCGCTTGCGGATCAGGTTCATGCAATTGTCGCGGAGCATCATGGCGATGTGGCTCTGTTTGCAGAGAACCTGAAGACGCATGAGACGGTGGCGATTTCGGCAGATACTCCTGTGCAGACAGCGTCTGTGATTAAGCTTGCGATTCTGTATGAGGCTCTGGAGCAGGTGCGGAGCGGGAAGGCACACTTCGACGACAAGATTAGTTTGACGAAGACGGATCAGGTACCTGGTTCGGGTGTGCTGCTGTTTTTTGATACACCTCTTTCGCTGACGATGAAGGATGTGCTGACGATGATGGTCGTGATGAGCGACAACAGCGCGAGCAATCTGGCGATGGATCATCTGGGGATTCCGAATGTCGATGCGCGGATCTCGAAGCTGGGGCTGAAGGATACTTATCTATACAAGAAGATTTTTACGCCGGCTCCTGCGGGCGTGGTGATGCCTGCGGACCAGAAGAAGTTTGGCCTTGGGAAGACTACGGCGCGAGAGATGGCGGCGTTGATGACGAAGATTGTGCGGTGTGAGCTCGCGGAGCCCGGAGCTCCAGCACAGGCCGGCGATCAGGCGTTGTGCGATGTTGCGCTGAAGATGCTGCATGTGCAGTTTTATCGAAACGCGATACCACGATATCTCGATGGAATGCCAGGAGCGACGGGCGACTCGATTGCGAATAAGACTGGCTCACTGAATGCTGTGAGGAATGATGTCGCGGCCGTCTCGACGAAGAACGGGATGATTGTTATTTCTGCCTTCACATTCAACAACAAGGACCAGTCGTGGGGAACGGAGCAAGAGGGGGAGTTGACGATTGCGAAGCTGGCGCGGACGATCGTTCAGAGCTGGTCGCCGGAGGGTTTGGCTGCGTGGCCTGCCTCGTCTGCTGCGATGGTCAAGGAGCCACCTGCGGTGAAGTAGTGCGACTGGTATTCCTCGTTCCGGAACGTCATTCAGCCAGACTTAAGGCTCAATTGCGATAATCAGATAAGGTTATGCGCGTACTTGTAGTCGAAGACGAACAACGGCTTGCGGAGAATCTCGTGGCCGCGTTGCGAGAGAGTGGACTGGCTGTCGATCATGCTGCCGACGGCGCAACGGGTTCGCACCTTGCCGAGCAGGGCATGTATGACGCAATTGTGCTTGACCTTATGCTGCCGGGCAAGAGCGGGCAGACTGTTCTGCGGGACTTGCGCCAAAAGAAGCTTCCTACTCCGGTTCTCATTTTGACAGCGCAGGAAGGCAAGCACTCGATCATCGACCTGTTGAACGCCGGCGCGGATGACTATCTGAGCAAACCCTTTGACCTGGGCGAACTTCTGGCGCGGGTGAAGGCACTTATCCGGCGGGCCAAGGGTGCATCGGCGCCGGTGCTTGTAGCGTCTGACGTGGAACTGAATACGATCTCGCAGACTGTAAGCCGGGCCGGGCAATCGCTCGATCTCTCTCCCACCGAATATCGAATTCTCGAATATCTGATTCATCGGCCTCGGGCTGTGGTCTCGAAGCAGGAGTTGCTGGAACATCTTTACGACTTCGATTGGGAGCACCATTCCAATGTGATCGAAGCGCATGTCTCCAACTTGCGGCGAAAATTGAACACTGCCGGGAGCGAGCCGCTGATTGAGACTCTGCGCCATCGCGGTTACCGGCTTCGCGAAGAGAAGGTTGCGATATGAGCCAGCTTCGTTCAATTTCGATTACGCGCCGGCTTGTCGTGACTGTTCTCGTGCTTGAGCTGATGACCGCGATTGCTTTGATTGGAGCGATTACGGTTCATGAACGTCGCGTGCAGCTGCAGGCATTTGATGCGACGCTGATGGGGACGGCGCAGTCGCTGATGGGCGCGGTTGGAGATGCAGAGGACGCGAACGATGACATCATGCTGGAGATGCGTGGCCTTCGATTGAGAAGAGACTCGATCTACCGGGTTGTTGACGAACACGGGAGAGTTCTCGGCTCAGCAGGTTCGGTACCGACTTTAAGAATGGCTCGCCGGATCCCGCTTTTCGAAATCTCGATGTTGCGCATCGCCGATATCGGTTTGTTGCGATGCACGGCGTGCGCATCATTGATCCTGGACTGCCTAACGGCGGAGTTCGGCACGAAGTAGATATTCTCTACGGAGCTCCGGTTGGACACGTTTGGCATGAAGTCTTCGAGGCGGTCCGCTTTTTCGCAATCGCGACATTAATTCTCCTTGGCGTAACGGCAACGGTGATGGTCTGGATGGTTCGGAGAGGCTTGTCTCCGATTCATGAACTTGCCCGCGAGGCCGACAAGATCAGCTCCAACGACTGGCATTTTGATTCGCCGGCAAGCGCGAAGGCTACAGCCGAACTGGCTCCTCTTGCGACAGCTCTTGAAGCAGCTCTGGCACGTCTTGAATGCTCTTTTCAGCAACAAAGGCGTTTTACCAGCGACGCCGCGCACGAGTTGAAGACCGATGTCGCGATTGTGAAGTCTTCACTGCAACTGCTCTCAATGCGGAGACGCAGCGTTGAAGAGTACGGTGAGGGGCTTTCGGTCAGCCTGGAAGACTTTACCCGTCTGGAGATGACTGTAGAAAAGATGCTCGCGCTTGCGAGACTCGAGCAACCGGCAGAGCAGGATCGTACGGGCATCGAGGGGTCGTGTTCTCTTCGGGATGCGCTCGAGGACGTGGTCGATCAGAGCAGGTCTTTGGCTGCGCTGAAGGGCGTCACGATCGAGACGCATCTTCCGATGAACGTCCGCGTCCCCATGGATCAGCGTGACGCGCTTCTTCTGTGTTCCAACATTCTGTCGAATGCGATCCGGCATAGTCCAAACGGAGGAAGTATCTGGATAGCGGTTGCGTCGGATGCGCAGATGGTTCAACTGACTGTTCAGGATCAGGGAGAAGGAGTTGCAGAAGAGGATCGGCTTCATCTCTTCGAACCTTTCTACCGTGGCGACGCTTCGCGCAGCCGTAAGAGTGGCGGAACAGGTTTGGGGCTATCCATCTGCAACGCTATCTGCCAGCGGGCCGGGGGGTCGATCGATATTGCCAACAACGTTACCGGTGGAGCCCTTGTGACGGTCAAGCTTCCCTTGCTGCGTGCGATGGAATCGCCTGCGCATTCAGCTTCGCTTAAGGCGGAATAATGAAACTGGCAAGACCGGCAGAGTTGCCGAGTTCTCTCAGGAGTTCCATCCATGCGCACCTATCAAGGAGCAGTCGCCGCGACTCTCCTCTCCTTCGCAACAATCGCCTTTGCACAGAACTATCACGTTGTTGATCACTGGAAGATTGGCGGACAGGGCGGATGGGACTACCTGCTGAGCGACGATGCCGCCCACCGGCTCTACGTTACGCATAACGCACGAGTCGAAGTTCTGGATACTACTTCTGGCAAGCTTGTGGGCGCGGTTACCGGTTTGAAGAGCACGCACGGCGTCGCACTGAATATTGATGGGAAGACGGGTTACATCAGCGATGGCGCGGGGAATGCGATTGTTGTTTTCAACCGCTCGGATCTTTCGGTTAGAGCGACTGTTTCTGCGGGTACCAATCCGGATGGAATTGCTTTCGAGCCAGCAACAAAGACGGTGTGGGCGTTCAATGGACGGAGTAAGAATGTCTCAGTGATGGATGCCGGGACGAACACAATCGTCGACACGATTGCGCTGCCAGGCAAGCCGGAGTTTCCGCAGGTCGATGAGCACGGTTCTGTCTTCGTGAATATTGAAGACAAGAATGAAATTATTAAGCTCGATGCGAAGAGCCGCAAGGCGGTTGCGACCTGGCCTCTTGAAGGTTGCGATTCGCCGTCGGGTATGGCGATCGATCGCGCCGGGCACCGGCTCTTTTCGGTGTGTGATGGCGGAAAGATGGCCGTCGTCAACTACGAGACGGGAAAATTGCTGGGGCTCGCATCGATTGGGAGCTCGCCTGATGCTGCGGGGTTCGATCCGAAACATGGAGTTGCCTTCTCTTCGAATGGCGGCGATGGAACACTGACTGTTGTCGACGCTACGAAGCCGGGCTTTCCTGCGCTGCAGGCGCTGAAGACAGCAAAGAGTGCGCGGACGATGGCTTTCGATTCCGCGACTGGACGCGTCTATCTTGTTACTGCGCAATATGGTCCGGCGCCTGCAGCGACAGACGCAATGCCGCGTCCGCGTCCTGCTGTATTGCCGGATAGTTTTGAGGTGATCGTCGTCGAACGATAAAAAAGATTCCAATGCAGTCGAGGGCCTGCAACTTAACGTTGCAGGCTCTTTTTATGCTGTTCGAGTTTTGGTCCGCGTGAGCAGGTAGTAGATTACCGGCGTGACGATCAAGCTGAGGAGCATCGAGATGACGAGGCCGCCGATTACCGCGATGGCCAGTGGCTGCAGCATTTGCGATCCTGAGCCGAGCGCAAAAGCAAGAGGAAGCATGCCGCAGATCGCCGCGGTGGCTGTCATCAGGATGGGGCGCAGACGACGCTGGGCTGCGTGAATCATCGCTTCGCGTGCCGATACGCCTTCGCTGCGGTATCGCTCGTCGGCGTCGAGAAGAAGAATGCCGTTTTTGGCGACGATGCCAATGACCATGATGACACCCATGAAGGATGCCACGTTGAACGTTGTGCCGGTGATCAGGAGCGCGAAGACAACCCCCGCGATGGAGAGCACTGACGACGCGAGAATTGCCGTGGGTGCGGAGAAGTTACGAAACTCGGCGAGCAATACTCCGAAGACCAGAGCCAGCGAGAGCATAAGGACGCGGGACAGCTCGCGGAAGGCCTGCTGTTGGTCCTGGTAAGTGCCTCCATACTCGATTCTGACAGTGGGCGGGAGATGCATTGCCTCAACTGTGCGCTGAACTTTTGCGATTGCGGTGCCAAGATCGGAACCTTCGAGTCTTCCCGTTACTGTGATGAGTTGCTGCAGGTTTTCGCGCCTGATCTCATTCTGCGGAGGAAGCTGCGTCACCTGGGCCAGTGAACCGAGCGTTGCAAGCTTACCGGTGGAGCTGTTGAAGACGGTGTTCTGGATTGTGTCGAGCGATTGGCGGGTCTCGTCTCCCAGACGCACGCGCACGGTGTAGGGCCTGCCGTTCGCGATCAGAGGGTCGGTTGTTGTAACTCCGTCGAGGATTGAGGTTGCGTCTTCGGCGATCTCTGTGGGTGTAAAACCCATTCGTCCGGCGACGCTGGGATCGATCTGAAAGCTCGTCGCAGGTCCACTGATGGTGTTGTCGATTCCGTTTTGGATGTCGACGACTCCGCCGATCTTGGCGAGGGCGTCGCCGATTCGTGGACCGAGTTCGGCAAGCAGCACGGGATCATTCGCGAAGACTTTGATCTGGATAGGTTCCGGCGCGTTGGACAGGTCGCCGATCATGTCCTGGAGCACCTGGGTAAACTCGATATCAAGTGCGGGTTCGGTCTTCTTTATCTCAGACCGTGCATCGGCGATTACCTCGTCGATTCCACGATCACGCTTGGTCTTCAGCTTGACGGTGATGTCGCCGGTGTTGGCTTCGGTTACGGCGGCGAGGCCCATCTGCAGGCCAGTCCGACGCGATGTGCTCTCTACCTCTGGCATGTCGTGGAGGATGCGATTTACGTGCTCGAGTACGCGGTTCGTCTCGGTGAGCGAGGAGCCTGCGGGCATGATGTAGTCGAGAATGAACCCTCCTTCGTCCATCTCCGGCAGCAGATCGGAACCGAGCGCCCGATAGCCGAACCATGTTCCTGCAACGAGAGCTGCGCAGAGTCCCAAGAGCAGATAGGGTCGCGCCAAGGACCAGGCGAGGCCTCGCTCGTGCCAGCGAAGGACTGCGGACATGAATCGACCGTGTTGATGCTGATCGTTGTCGGGTGTTGTACGCCGTTCGCGCAGGAAGACCAGGCTGAGTGCCGGCGTCCAGGTGAGCGCGAGAAGAAGCGATGTCAACAGCGCCACCGTCATGGTGATCGCGAGTGCTCGAAAGAAACTTCCTGTCACACCGGTGACGGAGATGAGCGGAAGAAAGACAACCACCGGCGTGATGGTCGATCCGAGCAGGGGAGCGGTGATTTCTCGCAAGGCGAGACGAGCTGCCTCTGCGCGGGTTTCACCGCGGTCACGGTGGAGAACGATGTTTTCGACTACGACGATCGCGTCATCGATGACAAGACCGATTGCGGCAGCCAGACCGCCGAGGGTCATCAGGTTGAAACTCTCACCCATTGTCCAGAGAAAGAGAATCGTAATCGCGATTGTGACTGGGATTACGAGGCCTGCAACAAGCGATGTCGTCCAGTCGCCGAGAAAGAGAAACATGGTGATGCAGGCGAGGACGAGCCCGATGAGGATTGCGTCGCGGACGCTGCGAATGCTTTCGCGGACCAACTCCGACTGATCGTAGTACGGCTCGAGGCGTACGCCTTCGGGGAGATTTTTCCGCAGCTCGTCGACCTGCACGGCAACCGCGTCGGCAACCGCGACTGTGTTGCTTGCGGGCTGGCGGGTTACGTTGAGGAGAACGGCAGGATGATCGTTCGCTGTAACGGCGGTGTAGACCGGCAAGACACCGGGCTGAACGGTAGCGACATCGGAGACTCGGACGACTGCACCTGTTGGCGTCGTCTTCACGGCAAGCCGGCCTAACTGGTCGGCATCATGGGCCTGCGCTCCGACGAGTCCGAGGATCAGCTGATGATTGGCTTCGTAGAGGCCGGGGGAGTCGATGATGTTCGAGGCCTGTACCGCATTGACGAGGTCGAGAATGGTTACGCTTGCGGTCTGCATGCGCGCCATGTTCGGCACGATGTGGTACTCGGGAACTTTTCCGCCTTGCACTGTGATTGTGCTTACACCGGTGACACGGTTCAGTGGCGGCTTCAGTTGATAAGTGGCTATCTCCCAAAGCTGCGTCTGCGACAGACGGTCGGAGGTGAGGCTGTATCCGAGGATTGGAAAGGTTGCGAACGTAAGACGGTTGGTCGTAATTACGGCCGTGCTGGGGAGTGTCTGTCGTACTTTGCTGAGCGCTGCATCGACGAGTTGAAGCGTGCGGAACATGTCGACGTTCCAGTCGAAGAAGAGACTGACTTCAGCGGAGCCGCGACTGGTGTTCGAACGCACTGTGACGAGGTCGGGCACCGAGTTGACGGCGTCCTCGATTGGCTTGGTGATCGTTACCTGCATCTGTTCGACGGGCATAACACCGTTGTCGACGCCGATGACGACGCGCGGGAAGTTTGTTTCGGGAAAGACTGAGATCGGCAGACGCTCCGCTGCATAGATTCCTGCGAGCGAGAGCACGATGAGGAAGAAGAAGATCGGTCCGCGATAACGGACAAGCCAGAAGGAGCGCTCGGTGTCGGAGGGCAGTAAATTCTCGGTCACTTCTTCTCTCCGCCGGCCTTGTCTTCGTCATCCTCCGCCCCTGCCTTGCCAACTTTCACCTTCGTGCCTTCGTCCAGGCCATAGGCGCCCACAGTGATGACTGTCTCCGAACCATTCAACCCCTTCGTGACCTGAACGTCTTCGTCGTCGTTGATGCCGAGTTCGACAGGTGTTTTGTGAGCGGCTCCGTCGGGGCCGATGACCATTACGGATTTTGAACCGTCCTGAGCCGTGATCACGGCGGAGAGCGGAACCTTGATTGCTTTTGCGACCGTTCGTCCGGTGATAGAAGATCGCACCGGTGTTCCTGCCTTGAATTTGCCGGCTTTGTTCTCGACGCGCAGCCAGACTTCCACGGTTGTGCTTCCGGGATCGAGTGCTGGGCTGATGAGAGAGATTTTTGCGGGGACAGGTGCGTCGATTCCGGGGATCGTTACCGTTGCCTCATCCCCAACGCTAAGCCGTTGTGCGGCCGTCTGCGAGAGATGAACCTTCGCAAGGAGCGAGGAGGTGTCCATCACTGTGATAAGCGCGCTTCCCGTGGTCGCGGTTTCTCCTGCAAAGAGCGGGCGATCGGTGACTACACCTGAGATGGGGCTGTGAATCTCGGAGTACGAGACCTGAGCCTGGGCGGCGAGGTATTTCCCTTTCGCAGATGAGAGTTGGCCTTGCGCCTGCTGCAGTGCTGCCTGCCGGCTTACCTTTTTTAGACCTTCGAGATGATTTGCAGCGATGTCATAGGTTTCCTGGACCTGCACCAACGCTGCGGCTGCCGTATCGTAGTCACGGCCGGGAATTGCACCTTCCTCTAAAAGCTTTTTCCGCGCGTCGACAATGTTCTGCTGGAGCTGCAACTGCGCCTTCGCCTGTGAGACGTCAAGTTCGGCCTTGTGAAATTCCTCAAGCACCTGCGCCTTGGTCTGCATGTCGTAAGAAGCCTGTGCCGCCGTGTACTGGCCTTCGCTGTCGAGCGCCTCAGCCGCTAGGTCGCGATTCTCAAGCACGGCGAGCAACTGACCTTCCTTCACCTTTGAGCCGCGCTGCACGTAGAAGGTTTTTACGGGGGCTGTGATCTTCGGCGAGATCGCCGCCTGCGCGAACGGGGACAGTGTTGCGTCCGCCATGATGTGTTCCGCGATCTCACCTGTCTCGGGATGCTCTGCCTGTACCGTGACGAGAGCAGTCTCTGTCTCTTCAGCCTTCTTGCACGCCAGCGGGAGCAGAGTACAGACGAGAAGCATTCCGGCCGCTGCTGCGCGACGGAGCGTTATGGATTTAAATGAATCAACGTTCGCAGTCATAAAGTTCCAGTGAGAATCTGAAGGGCCGCAAAGGCCGATTGGTAACGAACCTGTCCGTCAGCCTGCGCTGTTTCAGCGGAGATATAAGCATTTTGCGCGTCCACCACTTCAAGGACGGTCGATTCGCCGGCGGAATAACGAAGTTTCGTCAAACGTAGACTCTCTTCCGCGGTACGGACGCTTAGATCGAGCAGTTCCAACTGTTCGCGTGTCGTCGCTGCTTCGTCGTAGGTCTCTTCCAGTTCAGCGATGAGTCTTCTTTGCGCGGCTGTCAATGTAATCTTCGCGATGTCGCGATGAATTTCACTTTGCTTCACGCGCTTCTGCGTCGAGAGCCAGTCCCAAACGGGTATATCGAGAGTTCCGCTGATCGAGTAACCGAGATTTCGTACATCCTCGGGCCCATGTGTTGCAAACTGCGGCGCGTCGATACCGTAGGTGAAGTTCAATCCGAGCCCCGGCAAATAGGCCGCCTTTGCAGACGTGACCTCGGCGTTGCCTGCTTTCACATCGGCGAGCGCGCTGCGGAGTTCTGGATTGTTGGCTGTCGCGAGCCGGTCGACCTCGTCCCGCGCCGGAAGCGGTGCAGGAGCACTGGGGGGTTCAGTCGAATAGGGATTGCGGGGATCGGGAAAGAGGAGGACGGCAAGTTCGAGTCGCGCCCTGTCGGCGGCCAGCCTTGCGTCACCGAGGTCGCGTTGACGTTGCTGTTGCTGAAGCTGCGCCTTCACGACGTCGGCGTGCGCGACTTCCCGCACAGCCTCCCGTTTCTGCGTCAGGTCAGTGAACTGCTCAGCCTCGTGAAGCGCCTCCTCGAGAACTTTTCGCTTGGATTCGAAGGCCGATACCGAGTAATAGAGACTGACCACAGTCGCGGTTAAGCCGCGTCTTGCGATCTCTGATTCCGCCTCAGCGCGCGCCGCATTCGCCGAAGCTACTCGAGCGTCAGCGATCTGTTGCAGGCCGATGTCTTCATTGATCGAGGCCTGGCTCGTGTATTCATGGACTGCGTTGTTCGCGATGAAGACCGGGGACGACTGCGATCCAACCTGACCGCCCTGGTTGGTCTGGCCGTTCGGCTGTGTATACAGAATTTGATTGTGATAGGTGACCGAGGGCAGCAACGCTGCTTTCGCAAGATAGCGGTCAATCGAGGCAGACTTCTGTGCACCAACGGCGTTCGCAAAGACTACTTCATTTTGCTGCGCCCGATGAATCGCCTCAGTCAGGGAGATAACAATGGGAGCGTTCGTTGCCTGAGCCGCTGCGAAGCAAGCGAGGCCTGATATAAAGCCCAGGCACAATACTGACGACGTTATGCGCAGCAGTTTCCCTCCCCAACGTGACATGAAGTCAAGGCTAGATAGACAACCTTAAGACCAACTGAAGCGAATATAGCCCAGAGGCCAAAGAAGCCGACCAATTAAATGCTGCCGATTCACCGTAAGTGTCGCTTTATCGATACCTCATACACGACCTCGACGAGCTGCGCGACCCCCTCGCATCGTTCAGGGTCTCAAGGATTACGTTTTTGGATCTGCCGACAATATTCGACCCTTTGGGTCTCGCTGATACCCGGCTGGATCAGAAATTCCGCATTCGCTCCGAAGAAAGCGAGCTTCACGATTCTGTTTGCGCTGCGACGCATTGAGAGGTCTTTCAATCGAAGCGTGCGATGGTGTGATGCGCTCCGGTGATCAGCCATGCCTTTATTCTTTTCACAAGAACAAAAGCTAATCTATGCTTTATATCTCTCGAGTGGTCACTCTGAGGCGACAAACCGTCATCGATCTTCACGATTAGGTTTGCAAGAGCAACTTCGGAGCTGATGATCCGAACCTCAAGACGGATTCGGTGAATTCTCACGTGCCGAAAGATTGTTGTGTGATAGAACTCGTGGGTCCCTACTATTTCGGACCGTCCTCGCAAGCTTTTCCCGACGGCGTTTACAAACTCCGCATCTTCGGTGAACAGAACGTTTAGCTCGATCATCTGGTGGCTATTCCATGCCTGTTCGAATGCAACCATTACGTCCTCGATCTTTCGTATATCTTCGAGAAGGTGCGTTTCGCCGGTCTTTGTGGTCGCAATCGTCGGGTGAGTGGTGTTCATGAGTCTCCTGGAAACTAAATGCTGACAATGTCGAGTGTGTGTTTGGCAACTCCATAGCGAACGCATCAATGTTCCAGGATCGTATCCCGACGCAGTGTCATGTTTGTCCGATCGGAATCAGAAGTCACAAAAATTCAAAGAACTATATCCCCCTCATCTTTGAGCGAAGAGAAGGTGTATTTGGTCGAAGAGGTTGTGGGTTGTGAATTACTCCCTGGAGTTTTGACCCGAAGAGTGCTCCTTTGCGGAAGGAGCACTCCAAAACATAGATTCCCAAGATAATGACGAGCGCTCCTCGCTCAAAACAGACTGAGCGCCGCGAGCGAACAGCACACCTCGATAAAAAGAGAAGTTATGGGGAGGAAATGATTAGAGCTGCAGGGGTATTCTTCTTGGAGCTGTCAACATCGATGCTTATTTGTCGCCCAACTTGAATATTTCCAAGCGAGTAACCAGTTGTGCGTCTTATGAATTTAACGACGAGTTCCTTGTCCGAAGCATCGGCTGGTCTACTAAGTAAGTAAGCAAGTTTGGCTGGGTCGGCGTGGCTATTGATAACTATAACGTTGCTATTTAAAGCTGTCGCTATCTCATAGTCGCCCGATGGAAACGATTCGCCTCGGATGGTGAAGCTAAATGGAATATTAGCCCTATAACGGCTTTGTGCTACGGCGGTAACAGCACTCATGGTTAGAGATAAGAGTAAGAATTTTTGTACGATAAATCGCATGGCAGCGACCTCCGAGGTTAATAACACCGTTCCAACTCGGATATTCCTTAGCGGGCACCTTCTCAGAGAGTCGCCGAATCCCCGACAACTCAGCCACGGACTCGCCAAAGTTCCGGCCACCAACACCTTCTCGTCCTTCTAAGAGTGACGTCCATCGTGGAACACATGGCTCACTTCTATCCATAGACACTTGTTCGCCGCCGTGTGTTACATCGGCTCGCTTTGCATCGCAGGTCCGAGGATTCAAGAGAGCGCTGGGCTCAAGACTCCGCGCGATGTCGGTTGAACTCGATGTTCTCAACAAAGACGGCAAACTCTCTCCCGGCAGTTTCACGACGGTCTCCTGGCCTCTGGAAAGAAGTTATCCAACCCTCTTCGTTCCGGCGTCGGCCGTAACCACCCGATCAGCAACACACCTTCGTTATCCGGGTACGAAACAGTAAAGCCGAATGGGTAACCGTGCAGACCGGCCAGACCGTCAGTGGAGATATTGAGTATTTCGGCGACCCTTCCCCGCTTCCGGGAAGAAGAATATTATCAATCGGCTAGGGAGCCCTTGAAAGAACTCCAGGTACCCTCGGAGAGGTCCTCAGAGAGTGCTCGCATACTCGACCCAAAAAAGACAGCGGGGCAAGGTCAATAATGAGCGAACGTTACCCTACATATAGAAAGCCCTTCGACGTGATCGCTAAAAGGGCTCAATTTGAAGAATGGTCGGGACGACTAGATTCGAACTAGCGACCTCACTTATCCCAAACTTACAAGTTGCACGTTTTCAATAGCTTACAGAACATGGCGGAGCTCTAGAAAACAGTAAATAACGCAGGAAAACGCTTATTGGCCCCACGGTTGGACCTACGCGATGCTGTTACTCGTGAGCCATCTTCGATCCCGACTGCGAGGAGGCTCGTGGGATCCTGCTGGTGCGTGACATAGACCATAGAGCAGGCAGCTAAACTTGGGGCCACCTGAATGATTCCGTCAGTTCAGAATGCCCCACGGCAGCCGCTGAAGTCATCGTTGAATCTGCCACTGGAGCGGTCCAATCAGCCCGGACGGCAATAACGGAGAGTTCGCGCGATAGCTTTTGATATTGGTCTCAGTGAAATGCTGGGTAGTGCCGGGTTGAAGATCGCCGATGATGCGGTTCGGCCAGAGATTCGTCACTTCAATCTCCAGCGTATTTTCTCCGGTTCTCAGCCACGGATCGACGCGGAGAGTCAGCGGCTGCGCCCAGACCGTGCCAACATCATGCCCGTTGATCCGGACACGCGCGACCTCGCGCACATCGGAGAAGCGCAGGAGAACCTGATCCTTCTTCGTGAAAGAGGGTGCAATCACTTTAGCGTGATAGGTTGCGGTTCCGGAGAAGTAGCGTACTCCGGCATCGGGCCAGTCAGTCCAGCTTGTCAGGTCCTTGACCTGAACCGGTTGGGTCGGAGCGCCCCGGCCCTCCTGAAAGGTCACCGTCCAAGCGCCATCGGGTACCAGCGGGAGAGTCTGGTCAGTTGCTCGTGTTTGTATCGATGCTGCTGTGGGCGCGTCAGGAGAGAACAACACAAAGGCCGAACCGAAGGGCGCAAGTTCGATTGAAACGCGGGTTCGTCCGTCGGGCATTGCGACTGCATTGGACAGAAGATGAACTTCGCCCGTGACCGCATCCCAAAGCTCTACTGTCGAACCGTGGGCGCGGAAGAGAACGTCGCAGTGGCTCACGACATTGGAGCCATTGCGGAGGAAGTAGATGTCTGTGGCGCCCGCATGGCGATGGGCATAGTCCAGCTTCGCATTCGAGGTCACGTTTTGTAATTCGTGTTCGTCTTCCGGTTTGTCCACCTGTTCGTCCGCAGCAAGCTGCACGTCGGGAGGGATATGCATTGCTTCAAGCGCGGCATGGGAACTCTCGCCGCAGTACACCTGGCCGCTGCCGTAGCGATGGAGTGATCCAGCATCGCACGAGCTTCCCCACATCGCCTGGACAATATTTTTGAATCGGGTCTGCGCGGCAGCATCCGCCATACCTGTTGGAGAGACCGGCGCATTGCCGACGACCGTTCCTCCGCCCTGAACATACCGCTCAATCTGTTCCAGAACAGGCAGCGAAAGCCGTCCACTCTTCGGAAGAGCGAGTGCCCGCCACGTTACTCCGGATGGGCCTGTCAGAAGTGGCCCATTCATGTTGATGGTGTGCAGCAGAGCGTCTTCATCTGCCACATCGTAGTCGTAGCCGGGAAGGGCGTGTGGCGGATCGTCTGCCTTGAGACGAACGAAGCTAGGCACATTGTCGCCGTAGAAATAGAGAATGTCGTCGACAGGTTTGCCTTGCTGCATCATGAATTGGACGCGGTTGAGATAGGTGAAGAATGCCTCTCCCGCGTTCCACCAGGTGACCTTTGGATTGAGATGGGTCCCGGCGAAGTATTCCTGGCCTGGAAGCCCGGTCGAGACAGGACTGGAAGTGAACTCGTGCCAGACGAGGCGGTTCATCCCTTCGGTGATTGCCATGTCGAATGACGGCTTCAGATCGGCGGCGAGACTCTCCGACCACTGCGGGCCGATTGAGGTCTCTCCTTCCTGCGCGACAAAGCGCTGTCCGTAGATGTTTGCGGCGCTGGCCGCCTCTTTTGTGAAATACCGTTCTTCGTCCTTGCTCCGATGCGGATTCTGCGACCAGAACTCAGTCTGCGGAACAGCGGAGCGTCGAAACGTCTCCAACGCGTCGATTGGGGCGCCATGCGGGCCTCCGCTCTCGGCCTGGATGCCGAGGCCGTGTTCCGCAGCACGTTCTGCGAAGACATCGTAATGATTGCTGACGATCAGATCGGCCACCGTGCGACGCAGATCGATGAGGAAACGTGTACTGCGATCACGATCGCCCACGATTCGACCAGCGACCACAGGCAGCCATGGGGTTGAATCATAACCGCGCCTTTT
This sequence comes from uncultured Acidobacteriaceae bacterium, assembly GCA_963815485.1. Lineage (GTDB taxonomy): Bacteria > Acidobacteriota > Terriglobia > Terriglobales > Acidobacteriaceae > Edaphobacter. The sequence continues at coordinate 1,102,952 of CAWFGQ010000002.1, forward strand.
TTTGAACTCAGCGGCGAAGGTTTCAGTCCAGTTGGCGCCGCCGAGTTCCCAGCTGTCGGTCGCAAGATATTTGAGACTGTGAAACGGTTTTGCCGCTGAGAGCAGCGGTTCCACCGTATGGTTCCAGTAGGTTTTGAAGGCGTCGCGGCTCATGTAGTCGATCGCGAGGCCCTGCCATTCGCCGCTTGCAGTGGAGACACGCGCGTCGGAGTCGGTATATCCGATGCGCAATATCTCCCACTCCCCCGGCAGCGGATCCCATGTGAGTGTGCCGTCGTGAACATACGACGAGACATCACGAACTTCCTCGAATGAAGTATCCGCCGCCGCAAGGTTGGTATTGGCTTCGCTCTGCGTGCCGGGGCTCAGCATTGCGGATGAGTCCGGCATGCTGAATCCGGTCTCTGCCGCGGCCGAACGAAAGCGGAGAGCAGGGCCGCTCTGCTGTGCCAGTGCACTTCCGCGATGCAAAGGATAGGCAAGCACCGCAATCTGCCGGTAGAAATCATTTTTGGAAGACGGCGCAGAGAGCTGAACCTCTACCGGCGTGCCGCCTGTGATCTCCGTGCGTGTCCATGTGAGGACCTTGGAAGCCTGATCGGGAGTGACGTCGGGGCCGCCGAGATTCCATCCGCTTGTGATGTTCAGCGTGATCTCGAGCCCGAGGCGATCAGCCTCTCGCAGCGCGTGAGTATAGAGTTCAATCCAGGCCGGACTTGCGAAGGCAGGGCCCGCCGGAATGTTCTGGTTGCCGTTTTGGTCGGAGCCGTTTGCATCCACCAGCAGTGCGCCGCCGAAGCCTTTTGCTTTCATCTCCTCGAGATCGTGAGTGATCGTGACTTTATCCGTATGGCCGTTCAACCACCACCAGTAGCAGCGCAATCGAGCTTCGGCTGGAGGTGTTGCAAAACCCTGACGCAGTTTCGCGAGCGTAAGTTCTGGAGATCCTGCTGGCGCGCTGGAAGAGAGTTGCGCGAAGAGACTCCCGTTCAGAAGCAGAGCCAATATCGAAACTGTTCGTCCCGCATGGTGGACCACGCTGCGGTAGTTTGCAGCCATCGTTCGCATATTATTGAGCGCCATCGGTAGCCTCGAAGGTAGCAAGATTCCACGCGTCTCTCCACGTGATAGAGAAGTCATCGCCTGTGATGGTGATGGGCAGCCACACATAACGGCCGTCGATGGCATCCTTCGGCGCCCACCTGTCGGCCATGAAGATGAAAGCTCCGGGCTTGCCGGCCACAGGCAGAACGTAGGTGCTCTGTGCTCCGAAGGTCAGTTCTGCATTTGGGCCGTGGCATGGGTTACCCAACTCTTTCCACGGGCCGATGAGAGTGTCCGCAACCGCGGCGAACGCGGGATTAGGCGCCCAGCCGGTTGTGTGCGAGCCGATGTAGAAGTAGTGGCCGTTGGCTTTGAAGATCGCCTCGCCCTCCAGCGCCTTGTGCGCGAGGATGCGGGTGTAGTGGCCGGTGGTGTCGAGGTAATCCGGAGTGAGTTGGGAAACGTGCTGTGTCTGATTATCTTCCGACGTGGTGATCAGGTATGCCTTGCCACCGTCGTCCTGATAGAGCGTCATATCGCGGGACATCTCACCGTCGGGCCGGAAGTCGCGGATAAAGGTGTAGGGACCGGTCGGTGACTTGCTCGTCGCCACACCAGCGCGTGCCGCGGAGTAGCCGTTGCCCTTCAACTCAAGATGAAACCACATGACGTAGAGGCCAGTGGCTGCGTCGAAGATTACCTTCGGTCTTTCGATGATGCACCCTTTGACGATGTCGCTGGCCGGATCGTCGCTTACCTTCAGCGCGATGCCTTCATTCTTCCAGTGGTAGAGGTCGCGGGAGGAGTAGACCGAAACACCGACATTGGCGGCGTTGCCTCCTGGTCCCGCTGTCTTGAACTCGCCGAACCAGTAATAGGTTCCATCTTTAAAGAGAAAGCCTCCACCATGGGCGTTGATCGGGACGCCATCGGTATCAGGCCACAGTTCGCCAGGGCGGAAAGGGGGCGGTGATGAAGAGGTCTGAGTGTCCTCCGCCTCTGCTGCCCCCGATGCAGCTATAACAACCGAGAACAGCATCGCGATACGAACAATCTTGTTGATGCGCATGAGGAATCTTCCTGCTTTCAATCTCGCGGGGATGCCGTTGTGTCAAAGATTGGCTCGGCTGTTGAGTTGAGGCGCTCGTTCGTGTCGCCGAGAAGATCAAACAACGTGATCGTATTCCTGCCCGGCTGAAGCCACGGGGCGGGAGCGTAGAGCGTGAATTGTGGACCGACGGACCAGAATCGGCCGAGCGGCCGTTGCCCCAGCCAAAGAGTTCCCTTGTGCAATCTGCGGGTGTCGAGATACGTGTCCGTGGGGTTCTCTGCAGTGAGCTGTGTCTGAAAGAAGCATGGACCGGTGCAGGACTCCGGCAGAAAGCGCAGATGCCCGAGATCGTCCATGGGCAGCGAATAGATCTCCCAATTCTTGGGCTCTTTACCCGCGAGGGTCACACTGCCGGTTAAGCCTTTGCGTTCGGTGCGAATCGCGTCAGTGAAGTTCAGGCGGCCGGTGTTCTCGACGAGAATATCCAGCGTTGACGCGTGAGTCTGACGTGGAATATCCAGATCATGCGTGCCGAGTCTGCGATCGAGGGTTCCAACGAGTTGCTGATCAATGTAGACCTGCGCATAGTCATGCAGACCCTCAAGGACAAGCTTGCCGCTATCGCCCTCATCCAGACCAGTGCGATAGAGAACATATCCATAGGATTGATCGAGGTCCTCGAAGCTCAGCGGCGTTTTGGAATTGATGGGTGTCGGGAGGTTCCGCCAAAGCGATGCAGTCAACATTTCGTTTGCTACTGGGAAGGCGCTCCGGGACGCTTGTTTCGGGAGCGCCGGAGGTTTCGACTTGTTCCCCTCTTGAATAGCCTTTTTGAAGGCGAAGAACTTCGCGCGCGGTTCACCCTTCTCGTCCAGCGGAGCGTCGTAGTCATAGCTGGTCGTATCCGGCTGATAGTTTGTGCCGTCTGTGTTTGCACCGTTCATCCATCCGAAGTTCGTGCCGCCCTCGAACATATAGAGATTCACCGAATAGCCCCGGCGCAGCATCCAGCCAAGCTCCGCGGCTTCTTTGTCGCCGTCAGTCTCCTGATGTTTGCCGCCCCAGTGATCGAACCATCCCGCCCAATACTCGCCGCTCATGCGAGGGCCGTCAGGCCGAAGTTGTTCCAGTCTGGCAAAACTCTTTTCCGCGTTGCCGGTGCCAAAGTTGATGACCGTGGGAAGTTCCGGCAACGAACCATTCAACAGATCACCTGGCGGATTCGCCGTGTAGAGCACGGTATCGCCCATGCCGCTTTCGATAAGAGCGTTCTTCACACCTTCGAGGTAATCCTTGTCCTCGCCGACCGAACCGTACTCGTTCTCCACCTGCACGGCGATGATGGCACCTCCATTCTTCAGCAGGAGTGGTGTGATCTCTTCGCCGAGCCGGGAGAACCAGCTTCGCACTGCCGCCGTGTACTTCGGATCCTGAGAGCGAAGGACCAGGCTTCTGTCCTTCAGGAGCCAGGATGGATACCCTCCCAACTCCCATTCCGCGCAGACGTAGGGGCCGGGCCTGAGGATTACGTTCAGCCCTTCGGCCTGCGCCTCGCGAATGTATTCGGCGATATCGTATTGTCCGCTGAAGTCATAGGCGCCGGGCCGCGGCTCGTGAACGTTCCAGAAGACATAGGTGGTGATGGTATTCAGGCCCATGCTCTTCGCTTTTCGAAAGCGATCCCTCCAATAGGCGCGGGGGACGCGCGTGTAATGCATCTCGCCGGCGATGATCTGATATGGCTTGCCATCCAGAAGGAACTGCTTGCCGCTCACCTTGAATGTATGAGGAACAGCGCGTGTCGCAGCAGCCGCCTGGGTCGTCCTTGCGGGCATTATTGCGAAGACGACTGCAAGAACCAGGACGGCGCTGCGCAGAGATATTGAAGGGGAGAAGAGCATTCCAGGGCGTTTCCTCGGGCGGGAGACCAGATAATCGGGAAAACTGTACACGGATTCATTATTACTCAGCAAAGCTGTCTCCAAGGCGAAAAGTGGGCCGATGCTCATCATTAGAATTCTCTCAAAATGGTTCTAACGCCAAATCAGGTTGAGTGCCAGGCAGCTTGCGAGGAGAAGGAGAGACAGTGTCCATAGCAGGCGATTGCCTTCGATCAGACCCGCTCTCCATTGAAAGACGAGGCTCTCTTGTGCTGGCTTCGGTTGATGTCCTTCGAATTTACTTATCAGCCATCCAAGGATCAGGGCAGTGAAAAACGAATAGATCGCGGTGTGGAAGTTTTCACTCATGATGCTGCCGTAGTAGATCCAGCCACGTGTAAAAGCGAGAAGATGCAGTAGTCCCACCGTGGCTCCGCCGAGAAAGCCGAGGATGGCGGCACGCTCTGTCGTTCGTCGCCCGGTCATTCCCAGGAGAAAGATCGCCCAGAACGGCGCCGCAAATATCGAAAAGATGAGCTGCACGTGTTCCATCAAGTCGCTAAAGAGAAAATCGGTGTAGGAGGCCGCCCCACTGATCATGATGGCGACGACTGCCGCAATACGCCCGACTGCGAGATAGTGACGGTCAGTCTCATTTCGACGGATGCGGCTGCGATAGATATCCTGCGTCCAGAGCGAAGCGAACGCGGAGATGTTAGCTGCGAGCCCTGACATCAGGCTGGCAGTGAGGGCTGTCAGGCCGAGACCGAGCATCGTGGGTCCGTAGAAGTTCGTCATGAGCGCCGGAAGGGCCTGATCAAAACGCTGAGCATGTCCGAGCTGAGGAATAAGTTTCGCCGCGGCCAGTCCCGCAATCACGATGATGATCGAAAAGATGAGTTTTCCAAACCCCGCCCATAAGGGAACCTGTCTTGCTTCGGCATCGGTGCGCGCGGTGAAGGCACGTTGCATTAGAACGAAATCGGTACACCAGTAGCCGAAACTGAGAACAAATCCCAGACCGAAGACGACTCCGACCCCATCGAGCGGCGCCGTCCTCGATGCGGCCGGCAGTCCACTCCACAGATGAAACCGCGGGCCTTGGCCGGCAAACCGATGAACGGCTCCACTCGTGAAGGCGCGCCAGGCCACCGGAGCAATGCCTCCGATCATCACTATCAGTTGAAAGACTTCGTTGTAGATGGTCGCCCTAATTCCACCAAGAAGAACGTAGACGAAGACAACACCGGCACAGAGAGAGACTCCGACCGCAAAGCTCAACCCCAGAAATACCTGGAGAGTCTGAGCCATTGCGTAGAGGCTGATTCCGGCCAGAAGCAGCACCGTGATGGCAAGAACGCACGCGTTCAGCAGGCGAAGATTGGGACCATAGCGGACCTCAAGATACTCCGGCACGCTCTTCACCCCGCTTTGTCTATAGACAGGCATCATCCAGATTGCGAGAAAGATCATGGCAGGAATTGCGCCGATCCAGTAGAAGTGGAACGCCTGAACTCCGTATTGGGCGGCCATTGCGCTGAGACCAATGATCTCAAGCGCTCCGCAGTTAGCCGCCAGATACGCCGCCGTGACAATCCACAACGGAAGCGAGCGAGTGGCATTGAGATAGGAGTTTGCGTTTCGGCTTTGGCTGCGCGAGAGCCAGCCGATCAGAATCGTCACGAGAAAATACAGCGGGAGAATGATCAGTCCAGCCGAAAGCTTTGGAGACGCGCGCATCACCGTTTCGTTTTGACCACGCGCGCCGTGCTCTCCCGTACCACCAACTCGGCGGAGACACGGTAACGAGAGCCGCGACGCTCCACATTCTTCTTGATATGGTTCAGTGCTTCGAGGCACGTCTCCGCCATTCTCCTGCGCGGGATGCGAATGGTGGTGAGAGGAGGCTGCAGCACGTCGGCGAGCAGCACATCATCCAGGCCCACGAGCGAGACGTCCTTCGGGACACTCAAACCCAATTGATGCAGACCCCGAATTGCGCCGAACGCGGTGAGATCGTTCGCTGTAAGAATTGCTGTTGGACGAATTTTCTCCTTGAATAAGGAGATGACTGCCTGCTCTCCACCCGCGACGCGATAGTCTCCTGTCCGAATAAGGTTCGGATAGAAACGCAAGCCGGTATCCTCGACAGCAGCCTTGAACGCTTCAGCTCGAACGCGCGATGTGCGCAATCCTTCTGTCCCCCCGATATAGCCGAGACGTTTGTGTCCCAGATCGCGAAGATGTTTGACGGCTTGCAGGTAGCCGCCTTCGAAGTCGATCGCTACGTCGCTGCATCCACCCTGAACAGAACGACGGTCTACGGTGACGAGCGGGATCTTGTGCAAAAAGAGCGGTTCGATGTCTTTGGTGTCGAACTCCGAAGCCATGAATACGGCTCCATCCACCTGCCGCATCAACATGCGTCGAACGGATTTGATCAGCTTGGAGCTCGACTGGACGTTCGTGAGCAGAACTTCGTGATCGGTTTCAAGGAGTAAGTCCTCAAACTCCATCAGAAACTCGGAATAGAAGGGATTGCTGATGTCCGGAATGATCAATCCGTAGGTCTTGCTTCGACCGTACCGTAGTGTCGTCGCAACAGGGTTGGGAATGAAAGTGACTCGCTCCAGCACCTCGCGAACGCGTTGCGCAGTCTCTTCCTTAACCAGCGGCAGGCCATTAATCACACGCGATACGGTTGCGCGGGAGACACCGGCTTCAAGTGCAATAGCGCGCGTGTTCATAGGGCTACTATACCTACCGGCGAGAATTCCTCGAATTGCATTTGTTCTTCATTGCGACCACTTCAGGTGAAGGTCTTATGCTGTCGAACGTCCACCCAACAGGACAGAACACCCTTACCCTCGCGATCCTGTTATCGCAGCGTCCGACATGGAAGAAGAGGCAAGCCGCGTTAGAGAACGGCCTGCCCGTATGTGCAAGTTATTAGAAGTTGATTCTGGCCGTAAGCTGACCGATGCGAGCATCGTTAGCCTGCGTCAGGGTTACAACTCCAAAAGATGAGCTACCCAGCCCCGTTCCGGGGCCTCCAAAGTTCGGTGTATTGAGAACGTTGAAGAACTCACCGCGAATCTCGAAGGTTGTCGCTTCGTGAATGGGAAATATCTTGAAGAGAGAGAGATCAACAAGAGGATGAATTCGCTGCCGGATGTTTAGAGATGTGCTGTTGGTCTGCGAGGTGTAGGCCAGACGCTGCTGGTATGCAGGCACTGGAGACAGTGCGTCGCAAGCTGGAGCGGACGGTGTTGAGGCCACCAGTGCGCCGCTGGTATTTTCGTAGCAAGTGTTAATGTAGCGGCCATAGGTGGGACTTGCCTGATGGGGATCGCCAATGATGTTGACGGTACCAGGCGCCGAGATGAGCGGACCGTTCTGCGCGCGGAAGACTCCGTTCAACTGCCAACCGCCGATGCTGTACCGCTCCCATGCCGGGCGTTGCGCGAACTTCGGCAACTGGACCGTTCCATAGAGGGTCGAGATGATAGTCGCGCTGGTGTCCTGGATGGAAGCAAGGTGAGTGTCGAAGGGATTAAGGAAGCTGGTGTGGAGCATCAGCTTGTCCCACGTAAAATTCGCCTGCAGCGAATAATGGTTTCTCATCGGTTTTACGAGCTGCACCTGCAGTGAGTTGTAGGGCATGCTTCCGATGGAGGAATACTGTTCGGTGACGGAGCCGAACTCCGGATAAGGCAAGAAGAGCAGGTTGCGGGCGATGGTGGGTGCGTTCAACGTTGTGGATTGCGGGATTTGCCCCGCCATAGGATTAGGCACTGCTGCGTTCAGGTAAGTGATCTCCGCACTTCCCTGGTCGTAATACTGTTTGGGCAGCACATTGATGTTGTGATTGACCTCAACCCGTGACGCTCGGGAGCCGACATACGCGACTGACAGAACATAGCTTCCCATAAGTTGTTGTTGCACGCTGGCCGAGTACTGAGCGACCTTCGGCTGGACATGATGCGGATCGATGAAACTGACACCCTGTCCAACTGCGGTCGAAAGGCCGAGAGAACTTCCTGTCGGGAGAAGGACTCCCGCCGGGAAGGGGGTGCTTATTGGGTTGACCGGCGCACTGGTGACGAAGTTGTTATAGCTCGTCGTTTGACTGAAGCCCGTACCGATGGGAGTTTCGAGCGTGTTGTAGTAGATGATGCCGAAGCCCGCTCTTACGACGGTGGTTGGAGTGAACTGGTAGGCTCCGCCGAGTCGTGGCTGGAAGTTATTCCAGTCCTGCGCGTAGGGATAGCGGTTGTTCGGACTCGTGTATTGCAGGCCGCCGTTCAGGGTAAGGCTGGGAACGGATGGCTGGAGCGGATTGGGGCAGGTGGTGCAGAAGTTAGAGACCATCTTGTTGTATCTCTCGGTGAAGGGCGATTCGTAGTCCCAGCGGACGCCCAGGTTCAACGTGAGTTTGGGTGTGACGCGCCAGTCATCCTGAACGAATGGCGCAGTGTAGATCTGCTGGAGCGCGTAGGCCGGGGTGATGTTGTAGCTGACCGACGAGAATGCACCGAGCAGAAGCGATGCCACCGGGTCCCCTGAGCTTGCATCGGCACCAACATTGACATTGACCGAGTTCTTCTGCGTGAATCGGCGGTCGAAGGCGAGCGAACTCTGATTCCCTGAAGGCCCTGATGTATTGCCAAAGCCACTCTGCGGATTCTGAACGTTATAGCGGATCAGATTGCCCTCAAAGCCGAAACGGAGCGTGTGACGGCCGAAGGTCTTGGTAAGAATCTCTTCGAGAGAACCCAGCGTATCTTCGCTGATCTGCCCACCCGCGCCTAAAGCCAAGCCGGCGTAGCTGTCGCTCATCGAGGTGCCCGGGAAGGAGGCGTAGGGAAGACCGGTGGAGCTGATGCCGATGCTGGAGAGATTAAAGTTTTGACTGCCGGGATACACGAGACCGAAGGGATGGTAGATGAGCCCGAAGCGTGAGTCGAGCACCATGCTGGAAGAGAACTGATGAACTTCGTCGAGGCTGCCTCCGCGGTTGTTGCGGTACACGTTGTATCCGTAGCCGGACGGCCCGATTCCCTTTGGAAAACCCTGGAGAGGAAAGTTCTGAGTAAGGCCCGAACGGAAGAAGATGGCGTTCAGTTTATCCTTCGAACCTATAGCCTGATCGATGCGAACGATAAACGACGGATAAGTGCTTGGATACGAGGTTTGCGTGGAGATGTAATTCGCGTTGCTGGTGATTGCGGCTCCCGGCACATTGGGCAGCGGCAGGTAGCTGATCATAGCGGCCCCCGTAGGAGTGATGGCGGACGCGATGTTGTTGTTCGCAAAGTATTGAGTGCGGTTGCCGCTTGCGTCGACGGGCGAGTTCGGCACATAGAGCTGAATGCCCGACGTGCAAAGTCCACTGCCATTGAACGAATTGCAAAGAGCCGAAAAGTCTCCGGCCCGTTCTGCCTGCGTCGGCACTCGCGATGAGTAGTTCACTGCGGTGTGCGAGGCGTAACGCTCGAAGGCGACAGTGAAAAAGGTTTTGTCGCGTCCGTCGTAGAGCTTCGGGATATAGACGGGACCAGTGGCGACGAGGCCGGTCTGGCTCAGCTGGTCGTTATTGCGCGGTGTTCGAAGTGCGGGATTCGTGTTGTTCTGATTCGGAACTTTCTCGTAGGTATTCGCGTTGAGGTAGGTGTTCTGAAACGCGTAGTAGGCAGCGCCGTGAAGTTTATTGGTGCCGCTGCGAATGACTGTGTTCGTAACTGTGCCGTTGCCGTGACCAACCTGTGCGTCGAAGATCGAAGTCTGGACCTTAACCTCCTCCACAGCCTCGGGAGAGGGCACGAAGCCGGTGTAGCTTGATCCGGAGAAACGCTCTGCGGGATCGTCCGGAATACCGTCGAGCGTCAGACGATTGTGCCCGCTGTTGCCGTCGGCAGCGATCTGCACGGCAACGCCGCTGAACGGCTGGGTAAACTGGCTGGATTTGCCCTGGAAGTATCCGCCCGAGCCGTTGTTGATGATTCCGACACCGAGGGTTGCCATCACGAAAGGATTGCGACCAATGTTCGGCAGGTCGGTTACTTCCTTCGTGCTCAAGGTCGTGGAGATATTCGCAGAACCGCTGTCCAGCAGCAGATTCTCTGCAGAGACATCGATCGTCTCCGTCGCTGTGCCTGTACTGAGCTGAAAGTCAAGATTCTGCGACTGTCCGGCAGTAAGGACCAGGTTGGTGCGAGTCTCTGTCTTAAAGCCAGACGCTGTCGTCGTGAGGAGATACGTGCCGGGGTTCAGCGCGGGAAAGGTATAGGCGCCGGACTCGTTGGTCTTTCCGATCGTTTTGAAATGCGTGCCGGTCTCTTCGGCGGTGACGGCAGCGCCGGGAATCTTCGCGCCGGTCGCATCGGTCACCTCGCCGGAAATGCTCCCCAGATAACGTTGCGCACCGAGGCGCCCCGGGAGAAGGAGCAGAAGGAGGACGAAGGTTATAGGAAGTATTAGATTAAAACTCTTGTTAACAGGTTTTTTCGCATATGGGATCCTCGCTGGCCAGCCAGAATGATTTCGTGTACAGAAGGAATTAGAGTTTCCTGTACACGTGTTCATAAATGAATAATTTTTTGAAGCGTCCCGATGCTATGCTGCTGCATTCTCAACTGTCAATAGGAAAATCAATTCTCTCCTGAAAACGTTATGTCCTCTTCCTGTCGGCCATCGTTAGTTTTTCCGGGCGACGTAGGTGGCTCTCCTGCCGCGAGGAGAGGTACGGCGTGGAAGAAGTTCTACCTGCTGGTGATTGGAAGTAAATGGTCGGCTTTTTTTGATCCGTGGACTCGCGGGCATCAGCTGGAAGCGAGCCACGTTGCAACGGCTGAGCGACTGGCGGCGCTAAGTTATTGAAGTAATGGTCGGGACGACTAGATTCGAACTAGCGCCCTCACCCACCCCAAAGGATGAGATGTTCGGATCTCGGATTTACGAGGAAGCTGCCAGACAGTCCTAATAAATCTCAGGGCATTTTTAGGCCGAGGGCTCCGACATTCTCGCGATCAGGTAAAACAACAATGCCGTTGCTGTGGGTAACGAGTCCGAAGTTGCCGCTCCAATCCCACATGGCCCAACCGATTCCCTGCTGTTCCAACCCAGTTCTTACATCGTGGAGGTAACGCGTGCGCGATTCGGTTGGGGTCGTGTCACGGAAGGCGCCAAACTCATTACAGATAACAGGGACATCGTGTTCACGACCCCAGAAAGCCGCAAAGGCGAGCCGCTCAGAGATTCCTTTCGCATTCCAGCCGCTCTGCCCGTAAAGATAAAGCTGGTAGCGTGCCTTGTCGCCGGGGATTGAGGCTTCGAGCGTCGCAATCTGCTCCGGCGTCGCGGGATAAGGGACGTTCTTGTAGTAGTTCCATTCAACCGAACCCCACGGTGCGCCCTGGTGGGTGAACTGATATGGCTCGTAGAAATGGAAGGTGTAAATGACGTTCGCGTCTGGCAGAGGCTGGGTCTCGATCAGATCAGGCAGGCTATCGTAATGGGCTCCGGAGGCCAGGATTGTGTGCTGCGGAGCGATCCGCCGGATGGCTTGAGTGACGGCACTTTGAATTCCGATCCAGCGATATGGATCTTGAACCTCCGACTCGTTCATCAACTCGAAGAAGAAGCGGTCGGGGTCACGTGAGGCGAGATGTTTCGCGAGGATTTGCCAGAGCATGACGAACTGGTCAACTCCGTTCTGCGTCGCAAGCTGCTGTTTGTAATCGTCTCTGGGGAATACCACAAAGTCGACGAAGAGGCCGGCGTTCATGGCAAGGTCGAGTGCGTCGTCGATGCGCTTCCAGAGCTCATCTTTCTTTGGTGAGAGCAGGCCACCTCTGGTCAACAGAGTCGGGTCGAGGGGAAATCGCACGTAGCGGATACCCATCGCCTGCATCGCCGTAAAATCCGCTGCCGTGACGTAGGTCGAGGTGTGTTCTTGAGAATAGTCGCCCCATCCGCCAAACCAGCCGGAGAGGTTGACTCCTCGCGTTAGTGTGGCCGCTCGACGGACGGCGACGGCGCGACCCGTGTCTGGCGGAAGCATCGAGGGAGCGCTCGGAGTCTGCGCGGAGCTCTCAACGAGTAAAGCAGCTATGCATACGGCGAAGAGGTGTATTTTCATTCGATGATTCATAGGAGTATCGCGCTCATTTTCGGGTTGTCGTTATGCCGACCACACTCTCGGGGACGTTCCATCCTCGCACGCCCACTGAAGGTATGAGTTTGGCTCCGGCGTCGGGCGAGGGATAGCGGATGGTGAGTTGCAGGGACTCGCCGGGAAGGAGTGCTACGTAGTTATCCGAATAGTAGGCCGGAAGAATACGTTCGTGCGTGGCTGCGTTCTGGAGGGTCAGTTTGGTAGCAAGCGCGGGAACCGTTCCGGTGTTGTGGATCGTCACGTCGACGGCCGATTCACCTTCTATCTCGCGTGTAATCGCATTGAATGAGAGTTGGGCGGCGGGCATTGATGTGAGCTTTCGGTAGCCGCTCTCCTGTCCGGCGAGCCAGTAGACGTTCCGCGAAATAATTACACCTGCGCTGTCGGTCATTTTCAGAAGGACCAGCACGGCTTGCTCCTGCGCGAACAGCGGGCCAAGCGTAAGTTGAAAAAGAGAGACCGCTTTGTTGGATGGAAGCTCGAGCGGTTCTTCACGTGCCATTAGTTCTTTGCCGGATAAGTCGTAGACGGTCACTTTCGCATGCAGTCCATGCGCCGCATCGCCGGTTGTGTTGACCGCTGTCACTGTGTTGTCCGACAGATCGAGTTGAAGATGCAGCGGCTCGCAAGCTTTCTTTACTCCATAGAAAGATGCTTGTGTGTCGTAATCAGAGCTGAGAATCTGCCAGTTATTGCTGGGCCACGCAGGCTGGGTCATCCAGAGCATGCGACCGCTGTTCGGCGAAAACAGATGCTGATTAAAGCCCTCAAAGATGGCACGGTGATCGACGTAGTTGAACATCTGTGCCTTGCGTTCGAAGTCGGCCAGACTCGTCGATCCGCCGAACTCCAGTTCCATGTGCTGCATCAAGGGGTGAACGTCGCCGTTTCCTGAGTGGTGCCAGTCGTGATACGCCCAGGCATCGCTGATTGGCCATTGATCTGGCGCGGCGATGGAGGCTTGAAGACTTTCCCGTGTCGACAGCGAAGCGATTCCAAGTTCAACCGAGAATCCTTTATCAAGGGTTGTATAGTACAGCGCGGGATCCTGATAGAGATATGGCCCGCTATTGCGTAGATCTATCCGGTTGGAACCTGGCGTGTAGTAACGCGTGCCATCTTCTTCACGGAAGATATCGATCAAACCTTCATTGAGTACCGGCTGCGGTACACCTTCATTGCGCCCGCACCAGACAACGATCGACGGATGATTGCGAAAGCGCCGAACGACGTCGCGCGCGTTCGCGAGAAAGAGCGGAACATCTTGGGGCTCGACGTTGTAGTCCTGTGTGGAAGCCCAGAAATCGTTCCATACCATCAGACCGTATTCATCGGCGAGTGAATAAAAGGTTTCTTCGGTGTTCTGTCCCACCCAATTGCGAATGATGTTGAGGTTCGCTTCGCGATGCAACCTGAAGAATGGTTCGAGATGCTCACGGCTCACGCGCTTACGAGAGTCATCCATGCCCCAGTTGCCGCCGCGCGCTGCGATGCGCACGCCGTTGACCTTGATGACGAGGTCTGTGAAGCCCGGTTCGTCGCTTACTGGAATGACAGCGCTGGATCTCTCGCCCTCGAGGGTTAACGACGGAGCCCAATACTCCGCTGTCTGGCGCATCGCCTTGTGGCGAACATCGACGACTTCGATGCCGCTTTGTCTCGCGACGGTTGGAGACACCTCATTCCGGCGGAGATGGCCTGTGCTGTCGAAGAGGCTGAGTTCGTAGGTGATCTCGCGGACACCGAAGGTAACATCCTTATGATCGGAGAGTGCCACTCCTTCGGCGAGCGAGAGCTTCAGATGATAGAGGTCCGGCCGGCCGTAGCCGTTGGGCCACCAGAGACGCGGTTTCAGGAGATGTAATTGCGGATACTCGGTGGGGTTGAGACTCACCACGGAGTCACCGGGCGCAATGGTAACCGACTTGTCGAGTGAGACGCCCTCGAAGGCCGCATGAAGCTTCGCCTGCATCGGTTGCGTGGACGAGTTATGGATGGGAACGTCGATGCTCACGTCGGCTGTTGAGGTATCGGGCAGCGGCAGGTGTGTGACCACCCTCGCGTCGCCAAGCTGAAGCGCACCGCTGATCGAGAGCACGACATCCTGCCATATTCCGCTGTTGCGATCGCGGACTGCGGGAATCCAATCCCATCCTTCAGTCGCCACGAATGTCGGGCCATCCAGACACATGGCACCGCCGTTTTCGCCAGGACCCCCTTTGATCGATTGCTCCTGCGGTATGCCGGGATGCGGTGGAGGCGATATGCGGATGGCCAAAGCATTCCTTTCTCCGCTTCGCAAGCGATCGGTTACATCAAAGGTGCCGCGAATGAAGGCTCCCCGCACGTTCCCCACCTGCTTGCCATTCAACCAAACCTCGGCGGCGTAGTTGATGCCAAGAAAGGTAAGTGCGACGCGGTGTGCGGCCGCCTCACGCGGCGTAACAAATTCGATCCGGTACCAGTAGTCCTGCTTATTGAGCGATTCGGGGATGGCAAGGTTATTGAGGCCAAAGTCGGGGTCCGGATAGATGCCCCGATCGACCATGCTGGTAAGGACCGTTCCCGGAACAGTCGCATGCATCCATGATTTGTCTTCGAATCCGACGGAGGATATCTGGCTTCCAGCGGATGAAACGTTCGGGGCTGCTGTGAGTCTCCAGTGGGAGCGCAGTGCCCATTGCTGCTGTCCAACAGGTTCGAGAACAGGGGCGTTAGGCGGTGGAAGAGGCTTTGCCAAGGGCTTGCTAAAAGGCGCCAGGCTGGTCGGCATCAGCGAGGGATCCTGCGGTGCGATATACCCTGCCTGGCTGCGGGTCTGTACCGGCCATGAAAGTGAGGCCTCCTGCCAGTGGAGCAGCATTGAGTCAGGGGGATGCCTCGCATTCTCCCCCAAGGTTTGTTGGGCCACGCTCCCGGGACGCAGCATGACCTGGGCAAGATTGCCTCCGAAGTGCTCCACCGGAAGATCGGAAATGGCAGCCGTCGGAGCGATTACGAGGCGAGAGGTCACGGCGCCGGACAGCAGGATACCCCGCGCGACTTCCTTGCCATCCACATTGAGCGAAACGGTCGTGCCGTCTGAGGTCGCGGCAAGGAAGTGCCACCCGCCCGCAGGCAGAGCAGAATCGGCGATCAGGGTATTTCCTACTCCGTAGCGCATCATCGGACGGCCACCATCGATACCGAGGAAGCGTGAGTTCTCTGCGAGAGGATCGCCGACCCCTGCAAGGAGCACATTGCGCGGTGTGGTGGAAGACAACTCAACCCACAGCGAGAGCGTATAGGCGCCTGTAGAGGTAATGACCCGGCTGGCTGGAGGAATGGATTCGTTCAGAGCGGGTCCGCCGGCAAGTACCCGGACATCATATGGGCCTATGACCCGTTCCTCGATTACGGGTGCAGCGACCTCCGGTTGCCGTCTCTCCTGCGCGTGGGAGCTCAGCGTCGGCACACAGGCGAAAGCCATCAGTAAAGCTTCGAAACGAAAACGCAACCACCGGCGGCCTACAGGTGCATTCATCCAAGTACCTCTTCGAACCTAAACTCACAATTTCAGGCTTTAGCACGAATCGAATAAGACGGTCAGGCGAGGAATACCCGCAAGCAGACGGTGCTATTCGAAACCGAACCGCCATTATTACGCAAAATTAGTTATCGATAACAAAAATGTTGTGCCAGTTTCAAGGGCGGGCGGGTAGATGAATCTTCCATTAGGCTGGCAAGGCATTCGAGAAGACGGAAGGCTCACTTCGGCTGCTAAGAGAGTTGTTGACAAACGATTGCCGACCTAACTATAAGCGACGTAAATCCTTTTGTGATATCGTTCACAAATACTGAATTACGCTGTCTCAATACTCCGATTCCGATGAGTTTACGATGGCCCACTGTTTGCTTTCTTTTCCGAGTGCGTTCGTAATGCTGAGTTGTGGAACTCTTGAAGCGCATGAACTTCCTGCGCGGCCAACGGTCTGTTTCCAGCCATTATGTTGGGCCGCCAGGAACGCCTTCAGATCCGTGTCCTCGCAGCCACGGACAGGAACAGGACTATAGGCTGCATGGTTACTCAGCAACAGTTGACGTTCGGCGTCGACCTTGGGGGCACCAGCACTCGAGTGGGCCTCTATGACGCGTCCATGGAGTTGATTGACAGTCGTTCGATGACCACCCGCGTCTCTGCAGGTCCGCAATCTTGCGTGAAGGAGATCGCTGAAGCCATCGATTCCCTGATATATGAATATTCCTCAGGGCGATCACTCTCTGCGTTCCTTGGAATCGGCATCGGCAGCCCTGGACCGATAAATTTGCGGAGCGGCGTGCTTGGTCTGCTTCCAAATCTCCCGGGCTGGGATAACTTTCCGCTCCGTGATGCGCTGGCCGCTGCGACCGATATGCCGGTGGTACTTGAATCGGATGCCAATGCCGCAGCGATCGCCGAGTGGAAACTCGGTGCCGGACAGTCGACCAACCTCGATTCCATGGCAATGCTCACCCTCGGCACCGGCGTCGGCAGCGGGCTCATCCTGGGCGGAAGAATCTGGCATGGCATGTTTGGTATGGGCGGCGAGGTTGGACATGCCACCGTCGCCCCGGAAGGGCTCCAGTGCGGGTGCGGCAGCCGCGGGTGCCTGGAGATGTACGCCTCAGCTAATGGCCTGCTGCGCCTGGCGGCAGCGGCTGCTGAGTCCGGCGACGCCACGCCCGCACTGAGAGCGCTGGTAACACGATCCTCCGCCTTTACACCGCTCGATGTTGCTGATCTCGCCCAGAACGATTCTTCGGCGCAGCGGGTATTCGATCGCATTGGCCACTTTCTCGGCATTGGCATCGCAAACCTGATCAACACACTGGATCTCCCGCTGATAGTAGTGGGCGGGGGTATGGCGGCCAGTTGGAATCTGTTTGCGCCATCCATGTTTCGCTCTATTCGTGACTACAGCCTCGTCTATCGACTGACGACTCCCGCACAGGTCGACACCCGGGAACCGGACCGGACGTTTATCCGCCCTGCGATGCTGGGAGCCTCTGCAGGCCTGTTGGGCGCCGCGTTGCTGCCGCGCCTTGCAACGCTGAACGGCCAATCCACAGACGCTTCCGTCACCTCGGAGACAATTCGATGAGCCCATCGCGGTTGCCGTTCGCGGTATGGCTGCAGCCTTCACGGCACGGTCGGTCTTCAGAAGATCATCTTTAGTTGCAAGCAGTATCCGGTACACTAAGCCGCATGCAGGGTTTGCCTTTACTATCGCTGGGAGCTTCGTTCCATGGCTAAATCGGCACGAATGAGTGACGTCGCGAAGCTTGCGGGCGTCAGCACGATGACGGTATCGCGTGTTCTCAATGGAAGCGCCAACGTCACCGATGGTCTTCGCGGCAAGGTCTTCGCCGCCATCGAGCATCTGCGGTACAAGCGCAACGAACTTGCGCGATCTCTGCGCGAACAGCGCTCGCGGCAGATCGGTATCCTCGTTCCTTACCTCTTCGATCCCTTCTTCGCCACTTGCGCCCACGTTATCAGCACGGTTGCCCGGCAGCATTCCTATTCCGTCGTTCTTTCCACCACCAACGAAAACCCGCAGACTGAGTATGAAGAAGCCAGCCGCATGCTGCGCCGCAATGTTGAGGGTCTCATCGTGATTCCGTCTCATCCCCGAACTGGCCCTTCGCCGCTACTGGCGAATGAGTTCGATGGCATGCCTATCGTCGCGCTCGACAGGCCGATTGAAGGCAGCGGTTTCGATAGTCTGCTGGTTGAAAACGAACAGGGGGCCAAGATAGGAACCAGGCACCTGATCTCTCTCGGGCACAAGCGCATCGCCTACATCGGATTGTCCGACGACCTTTACACCATGTGCATGCGTCACCGGGGGTATAACTCGGCGATGGAGGCAGCTGGCCTTAACCCAGTTGCGGCAATCTGCTCGAGCGCCCTCGAAGACGCGCACGTCAAGGTCCGCGAGCTTCTTTCCTTAAAGCGCAAGCCCACCGCTCTGTTTTGCGCCAATAACCTCACCACTCGCCACGTCCTCCATAGTCTGCAGGCTTTGGGTATCTATCCGCCAGACGGTATCGCGTTGGTTGGCTTCGACGACTTTGAGACCGCGGATCTGTTACGTCCCGGCATCACCGTCGTCAGACAACCTAACGAGCTGCTCGGCCGGACCGCGGCGGATGTGCTTTTCAAACGTCTGGGAGAATCCCGCAAACGGAAGGCAGGCAGGCAAACTGTGCTTCCCGTCGAACTGATTGTTCGAGGCTCCTGCGGCACCCGCATCCTGCCAAGAGCAAGTTCTATGTAGCCGGAATGATCAACAGAGTAATGGACTGCGCGGGATACGTCATGGCCAGTGTGTAGGCAGTTGCACCTCCAACTGGAGGAGTTAGAGGCTGTGCCGGTTGCGCGACAATGCCGGCGAGATTTGCATTGCTGTAGAGAAATACTTGCGCTGCACCTGTGGGTGTGAGGTTTGGCAGCGTAAGAGTTGTGCTGAGCGCGCCGTAGGTCTTGTTAATGATGACAATGGTAACGGCGCCGTCCGAGGTTCGCTGCGCGCCGTAGACTGCGAGTTGACCCTGGTTCCCGCTTGTCGAAGTCAGTGCCATGTTGCCGAAGCCGGAGTCAGCACCGTCATAGTTCCGGTAAATCTCGAATGCAATTGTGCCCGGCACCTGCGCGGAGTAGTTGGTGGTAGGCCAGAGAATGCCTTTATCCAGTCCGTACTTGCCGAATATCCCAAGGATGTCCGCTTCCGCCAGGGCGCCGTTGATCGATTCCATGCCGCCGAAGTTGTACTCATCGATGGAGGTCTTTGTACCCGGGTAGTCTTTCGCCACCCATGACTGCAACATTGGAATGAGTTGTGGCGCGAGTGCCGGTGGACTGCAACTCGTCGTGTAATTGGAATCCGTCAGATAGTTCGGTTGCGTGTAGTTCGGATCGGTATAAGTGGGATCCCAGAAGACGCGGGTCGAGTTGAGCCGGACAATCTGCTCTGCCGTATCTCCAGCGGAAGTCAGGCCGGTTCCGCTGCCGTTGTAATTTGCAGCAAAGTACGTATGGATATCCACGTAGTCCAGAAGACGCATGCTATAGATGGTTTGAGCCTGCTGCATCTGCTGCAGGTAGTACTCGATGAAGGGAATGCCTGCGTGCGCCTTGCGGTCGGCCGGATTGCTCCATGGCTTGAAGCAAGGGGCGGTGCCATAGCCACCATTAACATCCTCGGTGGAGTAGAAATAGTTATACCAACCGGAGATAACGGGGCCGCTTACCAGCGCGGTCGGGTCGGCTGTCTTAATGGCCAGAGCCGTGCCGATTCCGCCGTTAGTGACCTCGTCATAGGTCATCGGGGAAGGATGCACATCGCGATGTACCGCGGACCAGTACTCCGGCTCATTATCCAGATCCCAGTGGGCGACGCCCTTGCCAGTACCGGTAGCCGGATTGCCCGGACCAAATTGAGTGACCAGGCTCGTCACCCAGTTGCCGGCCCACGACGACCCGACGGGTGTTCCGGGGGCTGGTGGAGCGGGCGGCGGTTCGGCCATGCTGGTAATCGCGGCTATCGTGCTGTTTCCCACCAGGTTCGTCCCACTGCTATCGACACCGTTGCCGCAGACGCCGTTGTAGCTTTGCTGGTTCGGGTAGGTTGCGTTCTGGAAGCTGCAGGCAGAGCTGCTTGTATTGCTGTTGGTGATCCATCCGATTACGGGCGCGTTTCCGACGACCTCTGCTTTGGCAGCGCTGGCGCTGGTCACGAGGTCATTGAAGTTGCCGGTGGGCCACTGGCCGCCAGCGCCGGTGAAACTCTCGAAGTAGTAATCCGAGGCGGAATTGGATGTGTTTGCGACGTAGTTGTAGCGGGAGGTGTTGTCTCCTCCCCAGCGAATGATGCTTGGATTGGCATTCCTGACCGTGGTCGAGTCGAGTACGTACGCGTTCATGCCGTAGATCTCAGGGTTGATTGGGTGAGTGGGACTTCCCGCGTCGACGGTAAGCGCTGGGCCGGTGGCCGTTGCTGACGGCGTGAGGGTCAGAGTGACGCTTCCCGATTGTGACGCCGTCGTGGCGCTAGTGGCGGTGATCGTAACGCTCGCTGGCGCAGGGTAGGGGGTCGTGTAGAGGCCGGCAGAGGTAATGCTGCCAACGCTTGCGGTATAACCCGCCGGTCCGGCAACTGACCACGTAACGGCTGTGCTAAATACTCCCGTGCCCTTCACGGTTGCGGCAAACTGAACCGTCGTTCCTATCACGGCCGATCCGGGGTTGGGGATGACTCCAACGCTGGTTACGGCATTCCCGGGATAGTTTGCGGTCACCGTGGTGTTGGCGCTCATGATCACGGTACAGATCAGCTGCGAGGTTGAGGTGCATCCGCTCCAGCTTGCAAACGCATTCGTTCCTGACGTTGCCGGTGCTGTCAGCGTTACACTCGTGGCGCTGTTGTAGGTCCGCGTGAAGCTGCTGCTGCCTGAAGAAGCGCCGTTGTTGTCAGCGGGAGAGACTCCGATCGCGACTCCGCTGGATGGATTCGTCGAGTTGACCGTCAAGGTGTACGTGACCGGCGGTGGCGTCGTGTAGTTCGCCGTGACGGTTGTGTTTGCGCCCATGACGATGGTGCAGGTTGTTCCAGTGGTTGAGGCACATCCCGTCCAGGACGAGAACGTATTGGCGCCCGATGTGGCTGGGGCGGTAAGCGTCACGCTTGTACCGCCGTTGTAGGCTCGCGTGAAACTGGTGCCGCCTGAAGACGCGCCGCTATTGTCGGCAGGCGAGACTCCGATCGCGACTCCGCTGGATGGATTGGCCGAGTTGACCGTGAGAGTGTACGTAACAGGAGGCGCAGTCAAGTAGTTGGCCGTGACGGTCGTGTTCGCACTCATTGACACAGTGCAGGTGGTTCCCGTCGTCGAGGCGCATCCCGTCCAGGAGGAGAACGTGTTCGAGCCCGATGTGGCTGGTGCTGTCAGCGTCACACTCGTGCCGCTGTTGTAGCTACGCGTGAAGCTGGTGCTGCCCGAACTGCTGCTTTTGTTGTCGGCCGGCGAGACTCCAATCGCGACTCCGCTGGCTGGATTGGTAGAGTTGACCGCAAGAACATAAGTCGTCGGAGATGGTGGCGGATTCGAACTCGCTCCGCCCGAGGAGCCGCTGCAACCAATCGTCCATAATGCAAAGCAGCCTGTGCCCAAACAAATGGAACGCGAGAGACGAGAGCCGGTGCTCTTTAGAATTCCATTGATGATATCGATAACGATAACTTTCATTCGATTCTGTGCCGAAGATGAATCTTACCTGGGTTGGCTGATGCGGTGTTCGATTGAAGAAAGGACCGCGGAAGCAATCCTCTCGCTCCCGCTCTTAGATTGGGCGTTTTCATCACTACTGGATGGTCACGCTCATTGAGAACGGCATCGACATTTGGTTTCCATTGCCAAACACCGAAATGGGCGCTCCGCCAATGACGGGGTTCGGGACAGTCTTGCTGCCAGTCTGCTTAGCCGTGACCGTGATAGTGTAAGTGCCTTTCGGAGTTGTCAGTACCGGAGGCGTGCTGATGTTGGCCGTGCTGCAGGAGCAGAGGCCGGCAACCGTACCACTGAAGATCAACAGACAGATAACTCGCATGAGGGACACCCGCAACGCTTTCTTTTTCCCGAACGCGAGTCCCAGCAAACCGAGTCCGAACATCGCTGCGAATGCGATTGGGCTCTGCCCGCGGAGACTTGCGGTCGTTGTTCCCACGGGCACATTGGTGTTGATCGTCATGACGACCTTGCCAGGTGCGGTTGGAGTGACTGCGACTGAGTTTGCGTCCGACGGATCGGGGTTCGGGTAACTGAAACTGCATGAGGCATGGGCAGGCAGAGCGTCGCATTCCAGTTCAACGGGGAGCGAATAGTTGTTCAGGTTTCCGTTGACACCGGTGACTCCATAGCCCAGCAGCGAGGTCAGAGTGAGAGTCGCGGTCGTGCTAGAACCAACAGCGACGTTGACCGAGCCGGAGTTGGAGCTGATCATCACCGACGGATTGCGGATCGCAATAACCGTGAAGGGCGTACCCGTTACGGGGCCATAGTTCGGATCGGTGTTGCCGCTATACACGGGTGTGATCGTGTAACTGGTGGCGATATTGGGAATCTGATTGTTGCTGGTATTGATGTTCAAGCAGTTCGTTGGGAGTGGCGTAGTGCCGTCGGCGTTTATGTTGATGACAGAACCGGTTCCCGTGCATGCCGGACTCCCGCCCGACACCTGATAGGTCACGTGTCCGTAGTCCATACCGGTCTGCACTGCACCGTTGAACACGGGCACACCAAGCAAGGGAGCGCCATTGGCGGTCTTCACTACGAGTGGGTAGTTGTAGTAGTAGGTCTGTTGGCTTCCATCGTACGGCTCCTGCGAGCCGGTAGCGCTTGAAAGAACGTAGGTGGGCACGGAAGAGGTTGGCGGCTGGATAAGCAAGAGCGCGCCAGCCGTAACCGTTGCTTTCGTCGAGGCTGTTGACGTGCCGTACTGGTTGTCTCCGCCGTAGTTCACGGCAAAAGTGTAGGGGCCTACGGAGAGAGCAGTTTCGTTTACCGTAACAGTGCCGTTTGAAAGCGGCTGCGTAATCGTGATGGGTTTTGGCAGTCCGTTACCCGTCACAGTAACCGTAACGTTGCCGGTGGGTGTCGGTCCAGTCCCGGAGGTCGAAGTGACCTTGACGACCGCAGAGGCATTGGTAACAGTCGGGCTTGTGACTGTAATGGTGGAGGTCGAGGCGGAGAGCGTTGCACCTACTCCGATGACGGAGATGCCAATCGGGGTGTTGGATGCATCGCTTTGAACGAGCAACTGGCCGGAGAGGTTGCCTTGGTCGCCGGGCCCGGGACTGAACGTAACGGTCGCGGAGCATTCCGCACCGACGGCAACCGGCGAACCAACACAGGAGTTTGACGTTGCGCTGAAGTCCGGCGTGCTCGAGAAGCCAGTGACGTTCAGAGGTGCGTTGCCATCGTCGATGATCGTCGCGGTGCCCGTTGACGTAGAGGTCCTGCTGGCGAGAGTGCCAAGGTTCAGAAAACCATTTGCGTTGATAAAGTCGACATCCTCGGCCTTGGCGTCTGTGACGTAGACATTTCCGACGGAATCAACGGAAACAGATGTCGGCTGCGTCACACCGGTTGAAAGCGCGATCTGATTCGTTGTGCTCAGCGTCCCGCTCAGGTTCGGAATGCGGAGCGTTTCGCCGCTCGAGGTGACGTACACCGCTCCGGAGGGATCGATGGCGAGACCATTGGCCCCGACCAGTGAGTTGAGAACCGTTGTCTGCACACCCAGGGGCGAGACTTCAATCAGATTCTGACCATTCGCAATAAACAGGTTTCCACTGCCATCCGTTGCAATGGCCGATAGTTGATTGAATCCGGTGATGTCGATCTCTGTCGTACCTGTGATCAGGCTTCTGAGGTTCGCGACGCGCTGGTTGTCCGGATCTGCGACAAACACATCGCCTGCGCCGTCGACGGCGAGTTTGAGATTTGTGCCCAGTCCGGTCTTAAGAGTGACTTGACCGGCGGCGTTGAGACCGCTGGGACCATAAGGAACTTCAAGCACGTTGCCGCTATCTGCGATGAATACATCGCCTGCGCCATCCACGGCTACTCCGGTGGGCGCGGTCAAACCGGTCCCAATGCTTACAGGCGTCGCGGTCGTCCCTGAACCTTTGGCGTACTGAAGAACCTTTCCCAGCCCGCTATCTGCGATGTAGACGTTAGCCGAAGCATCGGTTGCGATCTGGCTCGGCGTCTTTAGCCCCGATCCAATGGCGGACTCCGTCGCTGGTGTGATGACGACCGAGGAACCCTGGCCCACTCCGTGAAGGATGGTTCTGGCGAGAACATTGCCGCTGGCGTCCAGCATGGCCAGCGTTGCTGAGACACCACCGACGGTGCGGGGAGTGAAATTCACGTTGACCGTGCAGGAGCTGTTGGCCGCGTAAGGACTCCCTGTGGAACAGGTGCCGCCTGAAGCGACGGCAAAGTCCCCTGCCGACCCGGCTTCCTCGATCGCGAAGCTGTTAGGAGTGACTGCGCCGCTGAACGAGTAGTAGACAGTTGCGGGAGTGGCGCTCGTACTTCCAACTGCCGCTGCTCCCAATTCAACGCGGTTGAGGTAAATTTTCACGACGTCTTTGAAGCCGTTCCAGTTTGATGTCGGAAGGAACAGTATTCCGTGAGCCTGATCGATGCTTGCATTGCCTTGCGCGGGGGCTGTGGTCAACAGGATCGCCTGCGCAGGATTAGGGACTCCGAGAACAAAGGGCACAAGATAGACGCCCGCGCTTCCGTCTGCGACATAGACATTTCCAGCTCGATCGGTCGCGACACCCTGCAAGTTGCCCAGACCGGGATCGATACGAGCGAGTCCAGCGTCACTTGTGAGGCCTGTTGTACCGGTTGGGATGAAGGCCGCGCCGGTAATTCCGCCCGAGTCTTCGTTGAACGAGATGTTTCCTGCGTCATCAATCGCAAGGGTCTTCGCGCGCTGTTTCATATTCGAAACAATCGCAGTCGCCGCACCAAAGGTTCCTGAAGCGTCGATTGGAACGGTGAAGATCTCAACGCCGCAGCCGTTTTCTGTTGCGACTGCCATGATTCCGTTATCGTTGATAGCTAACCCTGCGCTTTGAAAGTAATTGCCGCAGGAGCCTCCAAGGTTTCCGCTCAGCCCAGAGGCTACAACCACTGATGGAAGGTCCCAGGCTCCTGTAGCTGCATCGTAGGGAAACTTGAGAAGGCCTCCGTTGAAGTTGTTATTCAGATAGATATCGTTGTTCCGCGGATCGATCGCGATGCCGGAGTCCGTGAATCCGCCGGCAATGACGCTTGGTGCTGCCAGCGTGATCTCCGGACCGCCATTTCCAGGAAACTGATACGTTCCGCTCGTCTTGAAGTCGAAGATGACAAAGTCACCGCGGTTCGAAACAGCATTTTGCCAGGGCGCGCCGTAGGTTTCGTTATGAGGCACCGCTACAGGAGAGCTCGAGACCACCAGCGGTGTCTGTGCGGCGCACAGACTGACCGAGGAGAGCAAAAGCGTGAGCAGATGCCCGGAGAGCCTGCGCAGCGATGTGAAAGACGTCGTGAACATGTCATTTCTCCCTAGAAATTTCGAACCCAGCGTACCCGGTATTTGCAAATGATCTGCTTCCTGTCTCGTGGCTTGCGGAGATTGTTTTCCTAGGCTCCGTAAGCTCTTTTCTTTATGCGATTTCATCGGTCTATTTCACCGTGACCGACAGTGTGTACGGCAATGTCTTGACTGTTCCATCGTGAGGGTCCGTAGCGTAGATCCGGACGTTATAGGTACCTGCCGGCGTGATGACGTGAGGCGCCGGAGGCGTGGTGGTATAACCCGCGTTGGTGCATCCACTCATTGCCATGCTTATGCCGGCAAGCATCAGCACCATAGACAGCGTGCTGAGTACCGTGCGATGGAGAGTTGCCCTGCGCCTGAACGCCAGCCCGAGGAGACCAAGGCCAAAGATTCCTGCGAAGGCAGTTGGGGACGTCCTGATCTGCGAACTGGCCACATTCACCGGCAGATTGGTACTCAGGGTGAGGGTGGTTGTTCCGCTTCCACCGGCGGCAATCTGTACCTGGGGAATATCAAATGTGCACTCGGAATACTTCGGCACAGTTGTGTTATCGCATGCGATAGACACGCCGCCATAGAGCGAGTTCTGGGCGGCATAGCCTACAAGGGACTGCAGCGTGAGCTTGGTTTGTACTGGAGTTCCGGCGGTAGTGCTGATGCTGACCGGGTCGGAAGTTATTAGAACGCTTGGCGGAATCACCTGGAAGGCAACGACAGGAGACGTGACGGAAGAGAAGTTCTGGTCTCCGTTGTAGACCGCCGTCAGGGTGTAGGTACCTGCCGACAGATTCTCCGTGGAGAACGTGGCTCTTCCATTTGCATTCAATGTCAGGGGGTTCTGTTTCGAGTCCGCAACCGTCGATCCGTTTTTGAAGGTGAAGTTTCCGGTTGGGTTTCCCTTGGTCGAGGTGACGTTAGCCTGCAATGTGGTGTTCGATCCGACCGGCACATAATAGACCCCGAGGATCGGCGTGATGTTGCTGGGCTGGCTGAGCGTGATCGTTGGCGCTGCCTGCGCAACCGTCAGCGTCGTGGTGATAAGACCTCCGCTGAAATTCGTGTCTCCGTGGTAGACGGCCTGGACGGTGTAAGTTCCACCCAGTATCCCCGATAGGTTGAAGGAGACAGTTCCGGCAGAGACAGTTCCGGCGGGCAGGACGGTGGTCTGATGGAGGGCGGCGTTTTGATTGATCAGGGTCAGAATTACCTGCCCGGTCGGCACTGTGGTGCTTACCGTCGGTGCAACCGTTACGGTTGCGGTAGTAGCACCGGGATACGTTACGCCGGTGGATGGATTGACGGCGAGAGTGAGCTTGGACCTTTCCAGGTTGTCCACTGCCGTACCGGCCAGAGCGGCAGTCACGGAGGATGCGTTGATGGCATTCGACGTAACTGTCATCGTTCCACTTCGTGTTGCTGGTGTCGAACTGGCGGCGGTGAGAACTACATCGACGATGCAGGAGGAGCCGGGAGCAACGGGGGTCGCTCCGGTCGTGTCGCACGCGTTCTGAAGAGCAGGCG
Organism: uncultured Acidobacteriaceae bacterium; assembly: GCA_963815485.1. Taxonomy (GTDB): domain Bacteria; phylum Acidobacteriota; class Terriglobia; order Terriglobales; family Acidobacteriaceae; genus Edaphobacter. Next base: position 1,129,765 of record CAWFGQ010000002.1, read on the forward strand.
TCACAGAAAACTCCGCCGCATTGGTACCGGCGAAGGTCGGGTCTGGTGAGATAGATAGAGGCAGATTTCCAATGTTGAAGACATCGACGTCAACCGGATTGCTTGGCACAAACGGACTGACCTGTCCCATGTCCACGGAAGCGTTGAGGCTCAGGAGCAGCAGGTTCGGCTTGCCTCCCGTGAGATCAGCGACATAAAGGTTTCCGTAGGCATCGATCGCCAACCCGTTGGGCGCGGTCACAGCTCCACTATCGATCGCAATGGCACTGTTCGCGTTGAGGACTCCGCCTGTCGCAGGGATGCGGATGATGCCTCCGGTCTGGGCGACATCGACCGATCCGGAGGGATCAATTGCAAGACCGGTGACGGGAGCGGCGAGGCTTTTCGTTATCGCCACGGGCGGGCCGTCGAAGGTCGCGGCGATCTCTGACAGCGTGGTACCGTCGGCGACGTAGATGTTCCCAGAGTTATCGACGGCGATTGCGGACGGCTTGCTGAAACCCGAACCTACCGTGACGACGCTGTTCACGACCGAGGTGGTCACGGTGTTGGAGATCTTGACGACGCGGGAGTGATCCGGGTCGGCAACGAACACATTCCCCGCTCCGTCCGCAGCGAGCCTGAGATTGGTACCCAGGCCGGTTTGCAGAGTTGTTTGACCAGCCGCGTTCAACGCACCATTCGCGAAGGGAACCTGAACCACCTTGCCGGAGTCCGCGATGTATACGTCGCCTGCGCCGTCAACCGCTACTCCCGTCGGTGCCGTCAGACCAGTTCCAATCGAGACACCTGTCGTGGACGAAGTAGAGCCCGGAGCAAATTTCAGCACCTTCCCGAGGCCCGAGTCGGCTACGTAGGAGTTACCGGATGCATCACCGGCGACCTGTTGTGGAGAAACGAAACCGCTTCCCAGAACCGCCTGGCTAGTGGGAACCATAAGTGAGATGGCCGGGCCCTTGCCAATTCCACTCAGATAAGTGAGCGATTGAGGGATGACCACGTTGCTCGAATCCAGCATCATGGCTTGTCCGGAGATCGCTCCGGGGAGACGCGGATTGAGAGAGACCCAGTAGGGACAGGTAGTGAACGCGGAGTATTGTTTCCCGGCGGTGCAGGGCAACTGCGGCGTTGTCGCATTGGGGTCTGCGATGGGATTTGTCGCGGAAGCGGTGAAGTCTGACCCGGTGCCTGGCTGCGAGAAGACAATATTTCCTGGTGACAGCGCCTGACTGAAGTTGAAGAAGACTGTGCCCGGGGCGCCTGCAGTTCCAACTGGCGACGTGCCCGCGTTGGCAGCTCCCATCTGCCACAACGCCACATTGCTGGTTCCTGGATAGGCTAAGGATCCCGGCGGCGTCCACCCGCTCGTATAGGTTGGAATCCAAAGATACCCTCGTGGATCGATCGCAATTGGAGCGGTGCTCGCGACAGGTGCCAGAAAGGTAGCCTGATTGAAATTGAAACTGGTAGCGTTGACCCCAACCGGGCTGCCGCTCACATTGGGTACCACGAGAACGCCGTTGAATGCTCCGCCGTTCGAATCGGATTGGCTCGCTAGATAGATATTCCCGGCGGCATCAAGGGTTATCCCGTCAAACTGATCGTTGTTAGTAGCGGGGTCGATACGCGAGATCTGTGCCTCGGCAGATCCATCTCCAGCTCCAGAGATGTTGTTCGTGCCGGCAGGAATAAAGAAGACTCCTGTTACGCGGGAAGACGCGCTAACACCTTCGTCTTCCAGAAAATAGACATTTCCGTTCACATCCGCGGCTATGTGCGCGGCTTTTGCTTTCAGGCCCTTGATGAGAATTGTCGGCGTGCCGGGGTTTCCTTGATTGTCAACCGGTACAGTCCAAATGGAGGGGCTGGTCTCCGTGGAAACTACCAGCGTTCCGCTGCCATCCATGGCGCTGCTGTTCACAAACGCAACGTCAAAGGTATTCAGGGTGACGTTGCCGTTACCGATTGTGGCGCCGTAGGCGTTGCCCGAAGTGAAATCCCAGGTACCATCGGCGGGATTGTAAGGAATGCGAAAGAAGTGGGCCGTGCCATAGCGATCCGCGATATAGATGGTGTCCTTCGCATCCATAGTCATGCCCGAATTCCAAAAAGTGCCGGAAGCTTCGAGGGGTGCGCCGGAGGCAATCGTGGTGAAGGTGCTCGCACCGGGACGCAGCTGGTAGAGTCCACTCGTCGACCAGTCGAGAAACACGACGCTCCCGTTCCTCGCAACCTGAACCTTCATGATCTGCCCCCAGGTCGGGTGTGTCGTCGGGACAGGGGAGCCGGAGGTAACCGGCGACTGCGCCATCGCGAGACCGCCTACAAACAAAATCCCGATGAAACCCGACAACCCGGTACGTACAAGCCGGCGGAAGTACATTGCAGACCCGATGGCCATAAGAACCCCTCCAAAAACAATCTCGATCTAAACCGTTGTGAGTGGCGTCTCCGCCGGCTCGCAACTGGCTGCCTGAAAGCTGCAGCCCAATCCCTTTCTGCACATCGACTAACTTCCTGCTTGGTACGACACTCCGATGGCTGCCAATTCGCGGGAAATGGCTGCCAAAAAACCTGTTCTAAAACGTGAACTTGGCGCTCAACTCAAGAAGGCGCGATCCATACTTGATATTGGCAATCCCGAAATTCTGGTGAGTCAGGTCATTAACCGTGAGCGGCTTTCCTACCGTTGCGCCCTGAAACGAGAGCTGCAGATTGCTTGAATCGTTGTTGTTGAACGAAGTAAGCGGTTGATTGAGGAAGTTGAATGCCGCCAGGCGAAGCTGCAGGTTCTTCCCTTCCCCGGTGTAGAAATTCTTCAATACAGTAAGGTCATGACGGGCATAAGAGGGTCCATGGATGTAAGGGAGCCGATACTGCCCCTGACCGGTCGGATTGGGCGAAAGCGCTTCGGGGCCAGTGGATGGGCTACCTGGCAGCGGGAGTCCGAAGCATGTTGGATTGATGAACTGCTTCGACTTGAGTCCGGTCGTCGGGTTGCAGACAACGGTCGGCATCAGCTGGTAGTCCGGCGTTCCCAACCATACGGTTGGGTTCATGTTTGTAACGCAGAAGTGGTTGCCATTCTTGTCGGCAGGAATCCCGTAGATTTGCTCGCACGATGCTTCCGCAGTCTGCGACTCCTGCTGCGATGTAGAGACCTGCACCGGTTGAATCTGGCCGTATCCAAAGCCAAAGTTCTCGCCTTGTATCGAAGCAAGAGGAGGTCCACTCTGGAGGCTGGAGATGCCTGAGATCTGCCATCCATTAATCACCTGCCCCAGGAGACGACTGTCACCCTGATAGCGCTTACCAAAGTCGATCAGATAATGAATGTTGAAGACATGCGTCCGGTCAAAAGGGACGGGGTTGTATTCGTTCCGGAGGTTGAGTGGATCGGGAATGACATTGTTGTAAGAAGACGCGGTGGCAAGGTCCTTCGAGAACGTGTAGTTCGTGCCGAATTGAACCGGACCGCCCGATCCATTCCAGCTAACCTGCAGGCTGTTGTAGTTCGAGTAGTAGTTGTGCCTCAAGGTATAGACGTGCTGGTAGAAGGGGTAGGGACGGAAGAAGTCGTTCTGGGCAGTCGTGAGACTCGCGAGAGAATCAGGTTGAGGTGGAACCGCTGAAGGTCCGGTCGTAAGATTTTCGAGGTTTCCAGCAGGGTTATTGAAGAAAAAGCCTGCCGGAATCAGGTTCGCATCCGAGGCGCCGTTGTAGCCGCTCGCCTGATTGTTATAGGTGCTCAGATTCTGGCTTGTGCTTCCGACGAATGCAATCTCCAGAAGCGATCGCAACCTGAAGCGTTTGGAGTCCAGACTCTGAGAGATTGCACCGTTGTACTCGTAGTAGACCGGCCGCACCGTATCGTTTGGCGAAATTGTGTAGACGCTGAAATCGGAAGGATTAATTGGCGACTGCCTGTCGATCGCGTCGAAGCTCTCCTGTCCCTGCTGGAAGGTTGTCTTGTACCCCTGGGCAGTTGCGGCCGCCAGAGCATAAGGCTTGAACTCCTCTTCGTGTCGATAAATGCCCCATCCGCCGCGCAGTACCGTATTGCCTTTACCGAAGATGTCCCAGGCCATGCCAACACGCGGCGAGGCGTAGACAGTTGCGGGATTATTGACCGAGTTTGCAACCGTGTTGTCGAGCCCATGCCAGGTGACTCCAGGATCGTTCAGGCTTCCGCAGACGCGGCCGTTGCACTGATTGCCGTAGAGTGCGGAAGAGAAGACGGCAAGACCGTTGTTGTGGCGGTCAACCCACGGTCCGAGGTGCTCGATACGAACTCCAAGCTCCAAAGTAACGCGGTGATTAACCTTCCATGTGTCGGTTACGAATCCGGCCAGGGTCGTGTATCGCATGTTGACAATAGGCGAGAAATTCGTCTGCGTAAACGTGTCTGCATAGCCCAGATACATCAGCGCGTTGGGATTGATGCAGGCGCCGAGATAGGCAGCACCGGAGTTACGGCCATTCCCTGCCGGGTTCGGATTCTCGCAGCCTGTGAACTGAGCAGCCTGTCCCACCGCAGAGTTGTAGTCGTAGTAGTTATTTTGCGGATTGAAGGTATATGCCCCTTGCGGAAAGGCGCCGGGGTCAGCGAGGCCGTTGAAGATGCCCATCTCGTAATAAACGCCGAACTTGAAGGTGTGCCGTCCCTTGACCCAGGTGACGGCATCCTGAAAGTTCGGAACTTCCTTCTTGATGTGTACCTGGTTGTTGTAAAACCCGCCGGGCATCAGCAGATTGGGATATCCGAGCTGGCTATAATCTGTCAGCGCCGGCACCGAATAGTCACCCGCGTTTTTGAATTGGCCGAGGTAGTTGAAGTTTCCGTGACCGGCGGAGCCGCACCCTCCCGTGGCGCGCAGACTCGGGTCGTTGCAGTTGTACGCGTTCATGCTGAATCGTCCGGCCGCAGCAGGATTGCCCTCGTTGCCCGGGTCGCTAATCAGAGAAAAGGCTACGTTTGCCTCGTTGGTGAGAGTCGGGCTGAAGATGTGAGTGTAGGTAAGCGAAAAGATGTTGGAGATATCGCCACTGGTCACCTGCCCGGGAAAGAGTACGGAATTCTGCGGCGCGTAACCGAACGCAACCGGATTCTCAGTGATCTGCCTCTGAAGACCGTAGGTTGCGGAGAGCCTGTTGGCATCGTTGATCACGTAATCCAAGCGAGCGTGGAACATCGAGCCGTTTTGCCGCTGTAAGACCTCCTGGACATAGTTGTAGCCGCTGGTGTTGGTAAATGGGTCTGCGTTAGGCAGTGGCAACCAGTTCAGAAGGGCGACTCCGCTTGGGTTACCTTGCCCGACCAGATTTCCGTTTGCAACTGCGCTCCCGTTTGGAAGGAAGTTCTCGGCGTTGCACATGGGCAAAATGGCATTGGGATTGACCGCGCCATCAGGCCGTGCTCCGCAGAGCTGGGCGTTCAGCGAGGCGACGCTGAAGTCGCCGGCACGCTGCGCCATCGTAGGCACCCACGCCCCCAGCGTCTGAGGCGAGAAGAGTTGATTGACATACTCGTAGCCTGCGAAAAAGTAGAGTTTGGTATTGTCCCGACCAAATCTTGTGTGGGGAATCCAGAGCGGTCCGCCGAAGGTTCCGCCCGGATAGAAATAGCGTCCCTCGGGCCGCGACTGTCCAAGGAAGTTGTTATACCAGTCGTTGGCATTCAGAGCAGTATCGCGCGCGTAGAGATAAGCAGAACCGTGGTACTTCGTCCCGCCGGCTTTCGTAACGGCATTGATCACGGTGGGGCCGTGCGCAAATTCGGCGCTGAAGTTGGAAGTGGAGACTTTGATCTCCGAAACCATCTCGGCGTTCACGGTCTGCGTAGTTCCAGAGTTGCTGGCAATGTCCGTCAAAGAGACGCCGTCCAGGATGGTGGCGATACCGGTCACGCCAGTTCCGTTGGACGAATAACTGCCCGTGTTGGCACTACTCACGCCGACCACCGCATCATTTGGAGACTGATTGGACAGGCCTGAACTGACCAACGCGAAGCCCGGAAGCATCCGAATGAGTTCGGTCGCATCCCGGCCTTCGATCGCGAGCGTCTCAAGGTCCTTCGCCGTAATCACATCGCTGCGCTCGGGGGTATCCAGAGGCTTCACAGCCTGGCTGGCCGTCGATTCCACCGTCACCTGTTCGGCGACGGTTCCAACAACCATTTTAATGTCGGTGAAATTCACCAGGTCCCCGGGTCGCAGTGGAAACGGCTGCGATTGCCAGCTTTCGAAACCCTTCATGGAGATGGTGATTTGATACTGGAGCCCAGACGGTACCGATGCGATCGTGAAATTTCCCGAGCCGTTGCTGGTCGCCTTGCGCTCAGATTTGTTCTCCAGATTGGTGAGGACCACGGTCGCATGCGGGATCAGAGCACCGGTGGAATCCTTGACCACCCCGGCAACGGTCCCCGTAGTCTCCTGAGCTTGAGCGGGCAGTTGCCACAGCAGGAGCCCAGACATGAGAAGCCCAACCAACGCGGCTACCTGCCTGATCTTAGGAAATAATGTCATCGTAACAACCTCCTGGCTACCTTCCATCACTTCGGAACTGCCCTTGATAACGATCACAAAAGCGCACAGACCTATACCCGCGGGGATCGTTTCTTCATGGATTTTGAATGCGATGAGAAGTATGAGGGCCTAAACACAAAATCGTCAAGTGAGAAATTTCGCCCTTGTTATGGATAACAATTGACGAAGAAGGAACCTGATGCCAAGCATTCGGGCCGAACCTAAAAACACTTTTTAGGTTTCGCGCGCCCGAGGCTGCTCGATTTCAGCCTCCGACGACTTAGACGCAAAGGCCGTCCCCGGCAATGTCATGCCTGCGCCTGCGATCAGGCCCCTCGAGAGAAATTCCCTCCATGTTGCAGCCTTGTCTCTTCATGCGTGCGCGTTTCGGCGGTTGTAATTAGTTATTTACTCGGGTGGCAACATCTCGTAGCTGACAAAGGCGACCATGGTGCTATCAGGAGACCACGAGGGAACGCAGGCAGGCCTTGGGCCGCTGAGCCGACTTCCAGGCCCGATGATCGGCTTCGTTAGCTCGGTAGAGCGAACGCCCACCGTGACGTACCACCTCCCGGCTCACCGTCGAAGCCGCCCGTTGCAAGCCCCGGGCTATCTCTCGAATCGAACAACCGGAAGCTATCCCTCGTGAGATGTCTTCCCGCTCAGCCAGCGTGAGTGTTCGCTGCGAACGGCGACGAACTGCCGGAGCGATCCCGCCGTGCTGCGACAACAGAAACTGAATCGAACCATGGTCCTTGCCAAAAGCACGACCAATCTCATGCAACGACTCTCCCGCCTTCCAACGGTCCCAGATCTCAGCCTTCTGCTCCGCAGAAAGACCATACCGTCTGCCTTGTCTCATAAACACCACCTCATATCAGATGGTGTTGCAGCGACCGGTTGAGACCGCCCCCGTTTTCGGAAACTTCGAGGCGTCAGGGCCAAGAGTGCCAGCGCAGACCCACTCGCAGCCGTTTCAAGGCTATGAGCTGAGGGTGGCTCGGTGAAGCTCAGATTGCTTGGCATCGCTCTATGGTGCACATGTTGCAATTCCTTACAGGTTTCGTGTACACTACTAAAAGGGATTACGTATTTGTTCCCTTCCTTACGCGCCATAGAGCGGGATAACGTGAGCAGATAATCGAAAGACGTGCTTCGGCACGAGTTAGCTATCTAACCCTCAACAATCAAATAGTTCTTTCTGCCCGACACGGGTGTGGAGCGGTTTTGTGTCTCTCTATGACCCAAGGGCGACCGTCTGTAAAGTCACGCGGCGGTTCAGTTGTAATGCGTTCTATTCACTTGTATACACCTTTGTTTGTACATAGCTATCAGCGTCACACTACCGTCGTTATTGACGTTTGGTGTGATAGAAGCCCTTCTTTCTTGGCAATTGGTCATGGCAGTCGTTTATCCCCATGAACTGCTTGCCATAAGAGATAAGGTTGTTCGTTTGCTAGACCCTGAGGAGAAGCATAAGTTGATCCGCTGTCGGTGGAAATCTCTGTGTCACTCTCGATTTTGCCCCCTTTGCCTACGGGTTCGGGAGTTCAAGCGTAAGCGTCGCATCGCAGAGGCCATCGAGATGATCGAACCCTGCCGTCTCAAATTCGCAACCCTAATCTGCAAGGACGTTCGGATCAGTGAGTATCGAGAAGTTGTTCAAACCCTCATGCGAACTGGACGGGAGACGTTCGGCGGCCTTGGAGCGAAGGGCTATGCCCTCGCCTGCGAAACCTCGCACGAGCCATGGAGCGACGTGTATCACGTCCATCTCCACAGCATCGTGGACAGTGCACCCAACGGACGCGGATACATCTCGAGGCGAGTTGTTCGGGTTGAAGTGGGATGACGTCGACTTTGAAAGAGCGGAGATTCGTATTGTCCGCTCTGTTGTCGATCAGGTGGAAGGTCCACCAAAGACTCTGGCATCCAGACGTCCCGTCCCCATGTCATCGGAGTTGGCGTCCGCACTGGCGAACTGGAGAAAGCAAACCAGCTACTCCAAACAGGGGGACTGGGTATTCGCCAGCCCTCAAGCACTCGGTCAGAAACCTTACTGGCCGGATGCGGTGTTGAAGCGTCACGTCCTGCCAGCAGCAAAACGGGCAGGCATTGCCAAGCACATAGGCTGGCACACGTTCCGACGAACCGTCGCAACGCTGCTGCTTTCCTCTGGGGCATCGGTGAAAACGGCGCAGGAACTAATGCGTCATGCTTCCCCAGATGTGACAGTCGGCATATATGCGAAGGCACTAACTGCTGACAAACGGGAAGCCCAGGACAAGCTTGTCGCTTTGTTCTTGGGAGATTCAGCTAGAGGTGCAGAGGCACGAATCTGATGCCAAAATCGTTATCGTTGCTTTCTGCTACCTGAGTTGTTATTTGAGCCATTACCTTGGGGTGCTAACTGATTGGAAATAAATGGTCGGGACGACTAGATTCGAACTAGCGACCTCACCCACCCCAAGGGTGCGCTCTACCAGGCTGAGCCACGTCCCGACTCTTTGTTTGCGCGTCAACCGGGCGGCTGACGGCGGGGTATGCTGCGAGATTAAGTGTACACGAACCGCGCGATTCGCGGCCTATCCTACTTGGTCGGAGCCCTACTTGGTCGGAGCGACGTACTCCTTCGGCAACTGGCCGCCTTCGCCGAAGAAGAACTCGTTCATCTGTTCCACCAGAAACTCCTGTGCCTCGCGCGTCCACGGTTGTAAACGATACTCATTCAACAGCATTTTCTGGCGCTCCACCCACTCGCCCCACGACTTCCTCGAGACATTCTTAAAGATCTTCTGCCCAAAGTCCGAGTCGAACGGAGGCTCGTCGAGCCCTTCCATCTCAGCCTTGAATCTCGTATCGAAAACCATGTGTGCCATTTGCCTGTGGACTCCTTGTCGAACCTCTATTTTACGATGCTTCGTGGAATCTCGCGCATCCAATCTCCATGACGATTGCTTATGACATCGCGACCGCAACCATCGCAGCCACCATGGTTGGCAACGAGTTCGCCGTTGCAGCGTTTGTCCATCCGCAGCTTCAGAAGCTGGCTGACGGACCCCACGCGCAGGCTGCCGCGCCCCTGGCAAGTTCGTTAGGCAAATGGATGCCATTCTGGTACGGCGCAGCCCTGGCACTCATCCTTGGAGCCGCCTATCAGCACCGCGCAGAGCCCCACGGTCTTGGGCTCATCCTCGCTTCCGCAGCACTCTGGATCACCACGATTATCTTCACCGTTGCCATCCTCGTTCCCATCAACAATCGCATCGCGAAGATGGACACACAACGACCCTATGATTGCTGGCGGCAGGATCGAATTCGCTGGGATCGCCTCCATAGGATCAGAGTGGAAGTTTTGATCGCCGCTCTCGTCCTTTTGCTCGCTGGCCTGTTCCTTGGCCAGGCTGCAGTCCCGACGGTCTAGCGGCGTTTTCCCTTGGACTTCTTATTCCGATCTCGCGTTCGGGACTTCTTTCCCTTTTTGCCGGAACGATTTGGGCTTGAATGAGTGCGCTCACCACCACCGCCATCTGAAGGCGCTTTTGACTTGCGCAGCGATCGCGCAACACTTGCTGCGTCTTCCGATGGCAACAGCGCAAACTGCAGTCTTTTCTGTTGACGATCGATCCGGTCCAATAGAACATGCACCGGTTGCCCGATCTTAAACACCCTTCCACTCTGCGCACCTACGATCTGGCGGTCCGTATCGCGGAAGAAATATCGATCATCCTGCAGCGAACTCAGCGGCACGATTCCTTCAATAAAGAGATCGTTCAGCTCGACGAAGAACCCATACTTTGTGCACGAGAGAATGATGCCGTTAAAGTCTTCCCCGACACGGTCCTGCATGAATTTGATCTTCTTCCACTCGATCAACTCCCTCTCTGCATCATCCGCGCGCCGCTCCGACTGGCTCGACTCCGTTGCGATCGCGTTCAACTCAGCTGCAGGAACCGGACCTTCCAAAACCGCCTGTTCAAGCCCCCCCGTGCGTCCTTTACCAACAGTCTTCTCCTGCCACGGCTGCGGAGCACTCGACAGAATCGCACCCCCGCGCGGATCGGCACCGCTCTGAAGCAGATCGCGCAACAGCCGATGCACAATCAGATCCGGAAAGCGGCGAATTGGCGAAGTGAAGTGTGTGTAACTTGGCGAAGCCAACGCGAAGTGTCCAACATTCTTCTCGCTGTACCGTGCCTGCTTCAGCGATCGCAGCATCAGGTACGACAAAATCCGTTCCTCAGGCTTGCCAGCAATCTTCGCCGTCAGCCGCTGGTACATCTGCGGTGTCACCGGAATCGCCTCCGCGACCTCATGCATCTTCGCCTGCCGATTCGTTCCACGCGCATCGCGCCGGTCGCCCTTCGTCTGAATCCGCTTCACCGGCAAATTACTGAAACCCAGCGAATATCCAAACTGGCTCGCAGTCTCCTCGAACTCGACAATCCGTTTCGGATCAGGAACCTCATGGATCCGATAAATACCTGGCACTCTCTGCGATTCAATCCACGTCGCAACACACTCATTCGCGCTCAGCATGAACTCTTCAATCAGTCGATGCGACCATCCGCGCTCCGATCGTACAATCGCTTCCATGTTGCCCGCGGGATCGAACTGAATCACGGGCTCCGGCAAATCGAAGTCAATCGATCCACGCCGCTTCCGTTTTGCGTTCAGCTTCAGCGCAAGCTTATACATCCGCTCGAACTCCGGCACCAGTTCCAGAAACTCTTCTCGCGTTGCGGCGTCGCCATCGAGAATCGCCTGAACCTGCGTATACGTCATCCGCTTTGCACTGCGAATGATGCCCTCGCACACTTCGTAGCTCAGCACCTCGCCGCGCGCATCGATCTCCATCACACAGCTCTGCACCAGCCTGTCTTCATTTGGGCGCAGGCTGCACATTCCGCTCGAAAGCTGTGGTGGCAACATCGGAATCGCGCGATCCGGAAAGTACACCGAAGTTCCGCGCAGTCTCGCCTCGAGATCAAGCGAAGTTCCCGGTCGCACGTAGTGACTCACATCTGCGATATGAACCTGTAGCTCCCAGTTCCCGTTCGCAAGTGGCCGCACCAGTACTGCATCGTCGAAATCTCTCGCAGTCTCGCCGTCAATCGTCACAATCGGCAGTCCGCGAAAGTCCCGCCGTCGCGCTGCTTCTCGTGGCTTCAACGTCTCGACCGTTTGCTCCGCCGAAGCCGCAGCCTCTGCCAGAACGTTCGCCGGAAAAACATGCGGCAGATGATGCTTGCGAATCACAATCTCTACGTCCACACCAAAGGCATCAGGCGGACCCAGTACCTCGATCACTCTTCCTCGTGCCGGCCTCCCCGGAGTTGGGAAATCCGTAATCTCCACATCCACGGCTAATCCTTCCAGTGGCTGATGCGGATCCAGGTCCTCCGACCAATGAGCGGTCTGTGCCTGCGCCTCCTCACCCAATACACGATGCGGAGTCTCCTTCGGAATCGCCGACACCTCCGCGCCCTCAGGAATCAGAATCGCCTGCGTCATCCGCTCATCCAGCGGAGTAATGTAGTTTCCGTTCACCAGCGAAGTGCTATCCCACGCGCTGCGCCGATGCGTTCTCGCATAACGAAAGATTCCCACCACCGTAGGATTTCTTCGCGTCAGCACTCGCGCAATCCGCCCCGAGCGACGGCCGTCTCTTCCCGGCGGAGCCTCATCCACCAGAACCTCATCGCCCTGCATCGCACCATTCAGCTCATTCGGCGGAATAAAAAGATCATCGTCGCGATTCGTGCTTCCACTCGGCCGCACAAATCCATATCCATCGCGATGGAGATCCAGCCGTCCTGCCACTAGGCGATCACGCGTCGCCCGATGCTCCACCGGAATCCCGGCGCCGTCACTCTTCACTCGCTTAGTCTTCTCTGGCGCTGCGGACGGCAGACTCCACTGCTCACTTTCCGTCTTCACCAGCTCGCCCCGAGCCGTCATTCGCGCAAGCTGTTCCAGCAGCAGTCGCCGCTCACGCCCTCCACCCAGCCCCAACTCGCGAATCAACTGCTTATACCCGGCCCTGTGCCCAGCCGAGCGCTCAATCAATCTCAGCAGCTCACCATCACTCCGCGCATAAGAACTTCGTGCCATTATCCGAGCATACAGCCCTACTTCGCCGACGCGCTCGCCGTTCCATTGGCCCCGCCATCCGGCTTTGTCATCGCCGCCGCCTGTTCCAGCGTCGTTCCGGCCGGCACCTGCGTAAACTCCGACTGAACCTCATCCTGCTGCTGTCCGATGTTCTTAAAGAAAAGCGCCTTGCCCTCGATGTGTACATGCGTCTCCGTAATCTGCCAAAGCCCCGGAGCCACCTCGCGCCGTTCCACTCGGAACGTTCCACCTTCGCGCAACCGCCCCAGCAGACCCCAGCCGATCGTTACATCCTCCATCAGCTTTCCACTCATTGTGACGATCCGGTGCTGCTTCTTGTCCACCACGAGCTTTCCCGCCATCGCCCCCAGCACACGCGACTGAATATCCGGCGGACTAAAGTCAGCGTTGGGCTCAAAGTGCAGAGTAACGTTTTGCTCGTCCTCGCTCTCAATCTTCCAGTTGAACGCGTTCGGCAGCATCGTCATCAGCTCACGCGCGTTCTTGTCATCCTGGGCAGCATCCTTGTGCTGCTTCGCCAGCTTTTCATGATCGTGGACAAAGCTCTGAACCCGCGCGTCCTCGGTCTGGGCCTGCGCGCCGCCCAGCGCGTATCCGCCCTGGCTCACCAGCCGCTTCACCGATCCATGATCGGTCTCCACAACAATAAAGATGCTGTTATTGGTCTCCCTGCGCAGATCCCGGTAGCGCCATCGCGTATGGTCGCTATCATCGGCCGCCAGTTCGGCCTTCACCGCGCCCTGGACAATCGCCTTCGCATCTCCAACATTCTCCTGCGCACGGGCCCACCCGCGCACCATCACCAGAGAGAACCCGAACAAAATCAACGATGCAATCTTCCGAGGCATAACAACCCGTCTCCAGTAAGATGCAGATTTCGCAGCCAAAGTCTACTTCACACCCATCACTTAATCCATTCCACACGAACACTCTTCTTCCCCAGACGCAAAACCGGAGAATCGCCCAGCACATCTTTTGCAATCGTCCGAGCAGCGATCTTTTCTCCATTCAAACTCACAGCATTTTCCCCAAGCTTCCGAGTAGCCTCACCCGCCGACCCCGCAAGTCCCGCAAGCACCAGCAGCTTCGGCACGCGAACCTCATCACCCTGCATCAAGCCATCTTCGCCGAGCGGAACCTTTACCGCCGGAACATCCTCGCTCACCCCGCGCTGCTGAAACAGCTTCGCCCACCCCTCAGCCGCAGCATTCGCCTCCGCTTCCGAGTGGAACCCCTTCGTAATCGTCCATGCCAGATTCTTCTTCGCCTGCATCGGGTGCAGCTTCCCCGCGCGCACCTCATCCTGCATCGCAGCAATCTCCGACGCACGCAGATCCGTCAGCAGCGTCCAGTACCGCCACATCAGTTCATCCGAAACCGACATCAGCTTCCCGTACATCTCCGCCGCAGGCTCATGCACGCCAATCGCATTCCCCAGCGACTTCGACATCTTCTGAACGCCATCCAGCCCCTCAATAATCGGCATCATCAGCACAATCTGCTGCGCCTGCCCGTAGTGCCTCTGCAGATCGCGCCCACGCATCAGATTGAACTTCTGATCTGTCCCCCCAAGCTCCACGTCGCATTCCAGCGCCACCGAGTCATACCCCTGCGCAATCGGATAGATCAGCTCATGCAGCGCAATCGGCTGCTCGTCATTGAACCGCTTATGAAAATCCTCGCGCTCCAGCATCTGCGACACCGTGAACTGCGCCATCAGCTTCACCATGTCGTAGTAGCTCAACTTGTCCAGCCAATCGGAGTTGTACCGGACCTCTGTCTTCACGGGATCGAGAATCTTGAATACCTGCGCCTTGTAGGTCTCCGCATTCGCCGCAATCTCTTCCCGCGTCAGCGGCTTCCGCGTTACATTCCGCCCCGTCGGATCCCCAATCAGCGCTGTCGAATCCCCGATCAGAAAGATAACCGTATGTCCGAGGTCCTGAAAGTGCTTCAGCTTCCTGAGCAGCACGGTATGCCCCAGATGCAGATCCGGCGCCGTAGGATCAAACCCTGCCTTAATCCGCATCGGTTTGCCCGAAGCAATCGACTTACTGATGCGCTCCTTCAGGGCCTCCAGCGGAACAATCTCCGCAGCACCCTTCGCAATTAAATCAAGCTGTTCTTCCAGCGAAGCAAACGAACTCATATCCCACAAGTATAAAGACCTGCCGCTCCAGAAGCTCATGGCTAACAGGTGAACGGCCAAATAACCGTGGCGGCTCGGAACTTCACTGTCCGCGCTTCCGTACATCTGTGCGAGAATCTGACTTCCAGGCCACACCGGACCGCGCCCAATGCCACAATCGCAGATTTCCCGTCACCCAATCGCCGCCCGCACCACATCAATCCCCTGGTGGGTGCGCGTCGTCGTAATTCTTGGCGCGCTGCTGCTCGCCATCGGAGCCGCTATCGCTCTTTTCAACCCTGTCATGCTCGTCTCACCCCACGACGAGATCAACTCCGCAGTCCACATTTACGCCGGCTATCTCGCAGCCCGCAACGCCGCTCTCGCCATCATGCTCGTTGCACTACTCTTCCTCGGCGCCAGGCAAGCGCTCAGCAACATGATGGTCCTGACCGCCCTCATCCAGCTTCTGGATGCCTGCATAGACATAGCCGAAGCTCGATGGCCCCTCATACCGGGGGTTCTCCTCTACGCTGTTCTCTTCCTCATCGGAGCTGCTCACCTCTCCGGCTATCCATTTTGGAAAATCAAGTCGTGGATCTCCACTCCATAACATTCACGCCATGTAGCACCAACAGAGCCAGTTCGTCACCGCCGCCCAGGTCTATCTCGACGCCGCTAGCTCCACCCTCTGCTTCTCGGCCGCCGCCGATCCGCCCGGGCGAAGCAGCAACACCGCCGCAATCCCCAGAGAAAAATTCTGCGTAAAAATCTCCACAATGTGCATAAACCGTTGCAGCGGCACCATCCCGTTCGGAATCACCAGCAGCGCCAACCCGCCCACCACCCACAGTAGAGTGCCAATCGACAACGCCGTCGGCCACCGCTGCATCCTCAGCGTATAGATCAACGGAAGCACTGCCAGCGTCATTAAAACTCCGCGCCCAAGCTGAATCACCCATAGCCAGATCCCAAAACTCTCAGCCATCTGCTGTCCCTGCGGATAGTACCGCCTCGTAAACATAAAAAAAGCGATCGACCCGAAGACCAGATAAAGCAACACGTACGCAAACCCGCTCGCCAAAACCGCCCCTACTGCCGGCAGCCCCTTCCGGCAATCCGGGTTCGCCCCTGACTCCTCCGTCAGCTTCAACATCTTCGCCAGCAGCGCTAACCACAGCGCGGCAATCAGATACATCACGAACGCCCCTTTCAGATTGAGCCAAGCCTCCACACTCTGGCCCGGAAGAAACATCGCCGCCTCCGATGCCGTACACACCCCTGCCACCACAAACAGCGACACAAAGATCATCCCAAACTGCGCAATCCAACTCCCGGGCCCGAACCGCGCCAAAGGCACGTAGGCCGCCGCAATCAATACGCCCGACAACCACCACCAGCCAAAGTGCCCGGCGCCCATCGCCGCAATCGAAAGCGACAACCCGCCCAACAGACAATAAAGAGCTATTCGCAGATACATTGCTCCCTCCTTTTTCGCCCATACTGCACGATCGCCTTCTTGGCCCACTCCAGCCGGGCCTCGTACTCCCCAATTCCACTCTCCAGCGCCAGTCGCCCAGAAATTGGCAACGCCGCCGTGTGAAGCTCCAGATACTCATGAAGACTCGGAATATACCCGGCAAGTTTCTCTTGAAACTCACGCAGAAACTTAACGGAACTCTCCGCGCCGAGCGTCTGATCCATGAACGCAAATCGCAGCATCAGTTCGGCAACTCGCCGCACCACATCTTCCTCGGCGATAGGCTTCGCCATCCATGCCTTCAGCGAAGCAAGCCCCTTCGGTGTAATCCGGAATACCCGCCGCTGTCGCAGGCCCGTCATCTGCTTCACGTCGCTGCGCACCAATCCCACCTTCTCCAGCCGCTGCAGCGCCGGATAAATCGCACCCGGACTGTCGCTGAATCCGGCCATAGGAGTCGTCGCAAAAATCTTCTTCACGTCATAGCCGGAAAGCGGCTGTTGACTGATCAAACCTAAAAGCGCATATCCGAGGACCGAAGAGATTTTCATACGTGGAGTATTATTACGCCACGTACCATTATTTAGCAAGCGCACCCTTATCGACGGAGAATGCCCGCCAGAAAGCCTACGATAACGGAGGTCTGAAGGTTCAACGATTCATAAAGATGGATTATTCCAAGGAGCGAGACCACTCTTCTGCTCACAAAGGGGACTTTCAGGTCCTCAAGCGACAACCGCTTCAACCACACTCACCGACGAATCCGTCGGCACTACCCGCTCCAAGCGGAAACCTGCCTTCGCCAGCAACGAGACGTATT
The DNA here is from genome assembly GCA_963815485.1 of uncultured Acidobacteriaceae bacterium. Classification (GTDB taxonomy): domain Bacteria; phylum Acidobacteriota; class Terriglobia; order Terriglobales; family Acidobacteriaceae; genus Edaphobacter. Next base: position 1,146,855 of record CAWFGQ010000002.1, read on the forward strand.
CCCCCACAGTCCTTTCCTGCCCTCCCGGAACCGCGAGCATCACCATATCGAGGAACTTGCTTTCATGCGGCCCATTCCCCTGCGGAATCACCGTTTCGATAATCAGCAACCGGCTCTTCGGACCCATCGCAGCACGGCAGTTTCCGAGAATCGTCAGGCATTGTTCTTCGCTCCAGTCATGAATGATGTGCGACATCATATACACGTCTGCGCCCTTGGGAACGCTCTCAAAGAAACTTCCCGACTCGAACCGAATGCGATCAGCCATACCTCGCGCCTGAATCATCGTCGCCGCTCCGTCAGCGTTATGCGGAAGGTCGAACAGAATTCCATGGGAATCAGGACAACTCTCCAGAATCGTCGTCAGCAGGTTCCCTGTCGCGCCGCCGATATCTGCAATCGTCTTGCAACCGGAGAAGTCATATCCCGCAGCGACAGCAGCTGTCTCCGGGCCGTGAAAGCCGACCATGAGTTCACTGAACATGGCCCCCTCCTCCGGATTGCTTGCCAGCCAGTCAAAGATCGGCACGCCATGTTCCTTCTCGAAAGCCGTCTTGCCGGTCTCGATCGAATAAAGGAGATTGCTGTACGGGAGCCGAAACAGGTCGCCGGTAAGCGAGAGAACGGCGTTCCGGACTGAACCGGGAACGCCTGCCCGCAGCGGCTCCGCCAAAGCAGTGAGCGAGAAACGATGCTCACCATCCTCGCTGAACAGCCCCAGACTGGTAGCGGTTCTCATAAAACGGTAGAGCGACGGCGCGTGAGTCGCCGTCAACCCCGCCAGCTCCTCCGCGGTTCGTGGTCCTTCAGAAAGATGATCCGCCAGCTTCAACTGGGCAACCACGCGAATCATGCTGGGAATCAGATAGCCACGGGCCATCTGAATCAGTTGGGCTTGTGGGGAAACAGCGTTTACGGGCACACTTCCTTGCTCGGACATAGTATTGTTCTCTTTCTCGTTTGGACGTGAGCCCCAAATGTAACCGACGCTAATCGAAAAAAGCGATCTCTATTTGTAAAAAATCTTCTGCGTCCCGCAGCGAACCTTCTCGCACCGCCCATATATCATTCGCACATATGTACCTCGCCGATCCGCAGCTGACGGCCAGCCAGGTTCTCCGAACCTTTCACCACGACGAGTTCTATCTCTTCCTCGGCGCCGCATTCACCGCTCTGGGACTCGTCTCGATCGCGTTCGCCTTCCTCAGCCGAAAATTCGACGCCATGCTCTTCTGGCTCGCTCTCTTCGCCATTCTCTATGGCCAGCGTCTATGGCTCCAATCCGGTCTCCTCGCCCTGATGGTTCCACCCTCACTCTTCTTTGCGAGCCTGCGCGAATCCGCCAACTACCTCGTCCCCATCCCGGCCTTCTTTTACTTCGAAGCAGCAGGATTCCTCGGACGTTCCGGCCGCAAGATCGCCATTCTCCTCGCAATTCCGTTCCTCTGCCTCTTCGTCGCTACCTTTCTCGTCGGCCCACGCCACGAATTCGTTCTCACCAATCACCTTCTCGTCATTGCTACTCTCATCGCGCTCATCGTTCAGTCGATCAGGCAGAAAAAAACCGACAGGGACTTCGTCGTCATCCGCCGTGGCATTGCAGTCTTCGTCGCTTTCGCCCTGAGCGACAACATCCTCCAGGCCCTTGGCCACTTCATCTACATCGAGCCTGTCGGATTCGCCTTCTTCCTCGCCACCCTCGGCTACGTCGCCGCCAAACGCAGCATCCACCGCGACCAGCAGTTCAGCGAGCTTCAAAAAGAACTCGAAATCGCCCGCCGCATCCAGACCGACATTCTTCCATCCTCCTTCCCTCGTTCCGATCACTTCAAAGTCGCCGCCCGCTACGTCCCAATGACCGCCGTCGCTGGAGACTTCTACGACTTCCTCATCACCGGCCAACAGCAAGCCGGTCTCCTCATCGCCGACGTCTCCGGCCACGGCATCCCTGCCGCGCTCATCGCCTCCATGGTCAAACTCGCGGCCACCTCGCAGCGAGCCAACGCCGCCAACCCCGCTGCACTTCTCATCGGAATGAACACAGTCCTTCACGGCAACACGCAAAACCAGTTCGTCACCGCCGCCTACGTCTATCTCGACGCCGCCACTTCCACCCTCAGCTACTCCGCCGCCGCCCACCCGCCCATGCTGCTCCTGCGCGCCGGAGAAGTCATCTCCATCGAAGAGAATGGCCTCATGCTCGCAGCCTTCTCCTCCTCCATCTACGAGACCGCCGTACATCCTATCGAACCTGGCGACCGCCTTCTTCTCTACACCGACGGCCTACTAGAAGCCGCGAACCGTGCCGGCGAAGAGTTCGGCCCCGACCGCCTCAACCGCTTATTGAAAGACAGTGCGCTTTTCACCGCTGACCAGGCCGCCGATCAAATCGTCTCCACTCTGCAAAACTGGTCCCACGCCCAGAACGACGACTTAACCATCCTCGTCTGCGACTACGCAAACGGATAAGTGTCATGTGGTCGATAGACAGAAAGCATTGTGCCAGCTGATGAACCAGATGACACCAAAATTAACACTCACTGACATGCACGACGCCGAGAAAATCAAGTTGCTCGGCCAAAAGTTGATGGACTTCAATAGAGTCAATTCCGGAGTACCTCACAATCATCGCGCGCTGACAATCTACGTAAACGATTCCGAAACAGACGAGTTGCTCGGGGGTCTCTGGGGTGGCACGGCGTATTCGGCTCTTCATATTGAATTGCTTTATCTTCCCGAGGCTCTGCGAGGCGCAGGCTTTGGTCGCCAACTGATGGCACAAGCCGAACAGGAAGCAGTCCGTCGCGACTGCCACACCATCTGGCTCGACACCTTCACCTTCCAGGCGCGCGGCTTCTACGAGCGCCTCGGATACTCTGTCTTCGGAACCCTCGAAGACTACCCTCTCGGCCACAGCCGTTTTTTCTGAAGAAGAGCCTGACACCTCACTAACCTCAAACTTAATCGATCTCCTCGAATGCCCGACCACAAACCCAAACCCGACCGCCCTACACCACGCAAAGAGAAACTCTGCAAAACCTGCAAGCACCTCATTCACTGGACGGAACAAAACTCCCGCGACTGGGATATCGTCAAATTCTGCTCTGACGCATGCAGCGGCTACCAATCCGGTGAAAAAGACGCTGCACTCGAAGCCGCCATCCTCCAGCTTCTGGTCGAACGTGGCCCGGGAAAAACCATCTGTCCCTCCGAAGCCGCCAAACTCGTCGCTGGCGATCCACGCAACAAATCCCACGCCGCACGCCGTGACTGGGAAGCTCTCATGGAGCCAGCGCGGGTTACTGCCCGTCGTCTCGTCACTCAAAATAAGATCGTCATCACCCAGCACGACCGCCCTGTCGACCCGGCCACTGCAAAAGGCCCCATCCACTTGCGTCTCCGCTAAAATCCTCTTACCGAGGAAACCCATGGACATCGACTACATCCGGACCTCTCTCCTCACCCTCCCGCACGTCGTCGAAACCGAGCAGTTCGGCGGCCTCGTCTTCTGGGTCGGAGACAAGGCCGTCGGCGGAAAGATGTTTGCATGGATCAAACTCGAACAGACCGACAGCAAATTTCGAGTCATGTCCTACATCGCTGGCTCTGAGCGTTACAACGACCTGCTCGAAATCGACGGCATCTTCCCCGCCCCTTACGTCGCGCGCATCTTCTGGGTAGCCGTCGAGCGATGGAACGTCTTCCGCACCGCCGAGTGGGAAAACGAACTCCGCGCCGCGCACGAGATCACCTTCAACAAACTTCCGCGAAAAACCCGCGCCGTTCTCGCCATGCCACCGGCCCGGCAAAGACGCCTCATCGCCGACCGCAAAAAACTCCTCGCCGCCAAAGCCGCAGCGAAAACTCCCTGAGGCAAAATCCGGGTAGCCAAAGGCCGCACCACCGTACAACTAATGGTGTCTTGCCATGTACCGCTGGTTTGCATCAAATCCAGGAGAAGCAGAAACGGAGAACTAATTGAACAAAAAATGGTTATTGAGCGCCTTTGCGGTTTCCGCCTTAGCAGTACCGGCATTCAGCCAAATCCAGGTCTATATCGGGCCACCACCGCCAGCAATCCGCTATGAAGCCAGACCAGTTATGCCTGGAGAGGGCTACGCCTGGGTCGATGGCTACTGGGGAGTTCGCGGCAATCACTATGTCTGGGTTCCAGGCACCTGGCAACGGCCACCTTACGCCGGCGCCTACTGGAGCCACCCCCACTACGACCACTACGAAAAAGGCTGGCAGATGCACGAGGGTCACTGGGATCGCGAAGACCATGGCGATCACCATAACCACGACGATCATCACGACCACGATCGTCACTAATTCCGATCTCTTCTGAAGAGAGCACAGAAAGAGATGGGCCCGGGCGCAGATGCCGGGGCCATCTCTTCCTCTCAAGTTTTGTCTCAATTTATATTCGCCGCAGCCGAATCCAGCTCCCCCGCAAAATAGCTCTCGCGAAAACGAATCCGCGCGTCCGGATACTCCGGAACCCTCACCCGAATCCGGTGCATCCCCGGCGAAGGCTCGCCATTCGTCTCCGCATGCGGCGTAAAGCTCAACAAATAGTAGTTATGCACGTGATTCGAGAGCTGATGCAGCCCCGCATCGAATCCCTTCTGCGTCGTGAAGTTGATGTACTCCCCACCCGAGAGCGCAGCCAGTTCCTTCGCCGTGTTCTTCCTCAACGCCTGCACCGCCATCAACAGCATCCCAATCGGACCGCTCCCGCCGCCATACTTCAGATCGTTCAGAACCTCCGTCTTGCCCGGCCCAAATGCAACCGAATCAACCACGGTATTCGTCCGTCCCAGCGCAGCAACCACTGCAGCAGGCTTCTTCAGGCTTCCATGGTCGCGCGTCTCGCTGATCAGCAGAATTGCATGCCGGTAATGATTCTTCCGCGCGTCCAGCAGTCTCGCGGCATAATCCACCGCATCCAGCGTTGCTGCATCCGGATCATCATCGCACGGCTCAAGCTGTCCCAACGCGTGCGCCGTCGAATCCATCTTGTTCGAGAACTTCCCCAGCAGCAGCGGAGCCGACGCATACGTCACCACCGCAATCTCCCGCGGAGCATCGCCCGCAATCTCATCGATCATCGCGATGATCCCATTCAGCTTCGGAAACTCCCAACCCGCTGAGCGGCTGCACTGAATCACCACCACGAGCGAAAGTCCCAGAGAATCCGTATCTTCATCAAGGTGCGCCGTCTGGGGAACGCCATTGTCCTCCACCACAAACTGGTCCTGCTTCAGCCCGTACAACACGTCCCCGTTCTTCATCTGGATCGTCGTCGGTATCAGAACAAGATTCGACTGCGTCCGCAGCGTGTAGCTCTGATCGTCCGCCGGCTTTACAGGAGGAGTCGCAGGAGGCGTTTGAGCCGAACCAACAGCGCACAGAAGCAGCACCACAACGAGAGCCCGCATCCTCCAAGTCTAACCGGACTGCGTTATCCTCCGAAGAGCGGATAAATTCCCGGCTAAATCCACGAAAGACGTCCTTTATGAACTCGACTGCCCCTGAAACAAACCTCGATCTCGCCTATCCCGCCGCCCGCAAAGTCGACCACATCGACGACTACTTCGGTACCAAAGTCAGCGATCCCTACCGCTGGATGGAAGACGTCGACTCGCCCGAGATCAAGGTCTGGGTCGAAGCCGAGAACGAGTTGACGCAGAAGTATCTCGCGCAGATTCCCGTCCGCCAGACCATGCACGCCCGCCTGATGGAGCTCATCAACTTCGAGCGCTACACCGCACCCGCCCGCCGAGGCACACGCTACTTCTACTCGCACAACACCGGCCTGCAGAACCAGAACGTCCTCTTCTGGCAGGAAGGTCTCAACGGCGCACCCAACGTGCTGCTCGACCCCAACACTTTCTCCGCCGACGGAACTGTAGCCATCAGCGGCGTCAGCATCACCGATGACGGCGCACTCGCCGCCTACTCCATCGCCGACGCAGGCAGCGACTGGACAAAGTGGCACGTGCGCAACATCACCACAGGCGAAGACCTGCCCGACCTCGTCGAGTGGTCCAAGTTCAGCGGCGCTTCCTGGATGAAGGACTCAAGCGGCTTCTTTTACGCCCGCTACGATCAGCCCGCAGCCGATGCCTCCGACGCCGAAGCTCTCAAGGCCGCGAACTACTTTCACAAAATCTACTTCCACAAAATCGGCACACCGCAGAGCGAAGACAAGCTCATCTTCCATCGCCCTGACGACGGCGAGCTCAACGTCGGCGCGCAGGTCACCGACGACGGCCGCTACCTCGTGATCCACCAGAGCAAGGGCACCAGCCCCAACAACGAACTCGCCGTGCAGGACCTGCATCATCCCGAGAGACCAATCCTGCGGCTGATCGACACCGCCGACGCAACCTACGCCCCCATCGACAATGACGGCCCTCTCTTCTGGCTTCTCACCACGCTCGACGCGCCAAACGGTAAAGTCATCGCCATCGACCTGGACCATCCCGAGCGCGATAACTGGAAGACCATCATCCCCGAGAGCACCAACAAACTCAGCGACATCTCCATCATCGACAACACTTTCATCGTGAACTATCTCGCCGACGCGCAGAGCCTCGTTCAGCTCCATCGCCTTGATGGCGCCCTTATCGAGCGGCTCGAACTTCCCGCCATCGGTACCGCGGTAGGCTTCGGCGGCCTCCGCGAAGACACCGAGACCTTCTACCAGTTCACCAACTTCACCACGCCCGGCGTCACCTACCGGCTGGACATGAAGACTCGCAAGTCCACCCTCTACCGTCAGCCCAAACTTCTCTTCGACCCAACGCTCTTCGAGACGAAACAGATCTTCGCCACCAGCAAGGACGGCACCCGCGTCCCCATGTTCATCACCCACAAAAAGGGTCTCGCCCTCGACGGCACCGCGCCGACCCTTCTCTACGCGTATGGCGGCTTCAACATCTCCCTCATGCCCGAGTTCTCCCCTGCCAACGTCATGTGGATGGAGATGGGCGGCATCTACGCCCAGGCCAGCCTCCGGGGCGGCGGCGAGTACGGCGAGGCCTGGCACAGCGCCGGCACCCGTGTGGGAAAACAAAACGTATTTGACGACTTTATTTCATTAGCAGAATGGCTAATAACTAATAAGTACACATCCCCGGACAAGCTCGCCATCGCCGGAGGAAGCAACGGTGGCCTCCTCGTCGCCGCCTGCGAGCTCCAGCGCCCTGAACTCTTCGGAGCCGTCGTAGCCCAGGTTGGCGTCATGGATATGCTCCGTTTCGACCAGTTCACCATTGGGTGGGCCTGGAAGGAAGAGTATGGTTCCCCTTCGGAAAACGAAGAGGAATTTGCCGCAATCCTCAACTACTCCCCACTCCATAACATCAGGCATGGCAACGGTTACCCATCAACTCTGATCACCACGGGCGACCACGACGACCGCGTCTTCCCCGCCCACAGCTTCAAGTACACCGCAGCCCTGCAAGCCGCCCAAACCGGCCCCAACCCGATCCTGATCCGCGTAGAAACCCGCGCCGGCCATGGAGCGGGGATGCCGCTCAGCAAACGCATCGAGGCCACCGTTGACCAGTTCGCCTTCATGGCCCGCGAATTGCAATTGGAATAGCAAGCCGATACCGGCAAAGATTGAAAAAAACTCTAACCCGTTTGAATCTGTATTCGCGAGATGGAATCAGCTCGAATTTAAGGTGACAGCGACACCGTTCTCACCGATACTTCAGTCACCCCCGAAAGTTGCAGGAGAAGAGGCCCACTTTGGTGAGGCAGTTGCTTCAATATTTGAATCCGGTCGACTGTTCTACGCGTCCTATACGCAGTGGTACAGAGAGGTTTGTTTCGTGAAATTACGCATCACAATCGCGTTGTTGCTTGCCGTGGCGCCCTCGCTGGCCTACGCAAGACCGAAGACAGCAAGCGCGCATATGCGTCCTCAGCTCTTCCGCGACCGTACTCCGAGGCCTCGTCTGAATCAGCTCCATCCCCACGAAGTGCGCTTGAAGCCGCTTAAGAACCCGCCGCCTCCGCCTTCTCCGCCAGAATTCTAATAAAAAGCCGCTCAAAACCGAGGGGCTTTTGCTGGTTCTCTATCCAAAATTTCGATCGAGGCCCCATCCAGCCCGCGTGAAAATCCGCGCAGCGCGAATAAAGCCAGCCAGCCTCTCCGCACTCTTCTTCCCCGGCACCACCTCCACCCCGCTCGCCACATCCACCCCCCACGGATTCAGCCGGGCAATCGCCTCTGCCACATTTTCCTCCCGCAGCCCACCCGCAACAATCACCTTCAACCCGCCCGCGGCCTCAGCCAGCGTCACACGAGCCGCTTTCCAATCGAACGAAACCCCACTCCCACCGCTCACTTCACCAATCTTCGAATCGATCAGCACGCGATCCGCCAGCCCCGATGCAGCAACCTCCCGCAGCTGCCGCGCGATCTCCTCGCCCGCACCGTCCACCCCCACAACCCAGTGCAGCGTCTGAATCAGCTTCACCCGTCCATCAAAAATCTCACGCAGCTCCCGCAGCAAGGCCAGATCAACCCCACCATGCAGCTGCACCGCATTCAATCCGGCGTGATCCACCACCCGCACAATCTCATCAGCCGTAAGCGCGGGAAACACTCCCACACGCTCGACATCGTCCGGCAGATGCGCCGTAATCTCCGCCACCTGATCCGCCGTCACCCGCCGGGCACTCGGCGCAAACACAAACCCCACCGCATTCGCGCCAAGCTCCGACGCCAGCTGTGCATCCTCGAGATTCGTGTTCGCACAGATCTTGATCCACATTGGCCAAAGCGCTCGCTCAAAAGAAATTTGTTCGCAAAAATTTAGATGTCCGGAGAGTACTCACGATCCAGCAGCAGCGCCAGCGCCGCACCCGGATCTGGCTCACGCATCAAAGCCTCACCCACCAGGAAAGCGTGATACCCAATCGCTCGCAGCTTCGCAATATCCTCCGCCGTGCGAATCCCGCTCTCCGCCACGGCGACCGCACCTTTCGGCATCGACGCGGCCAGCTCCGCAAACAACTCCGTCCGCACAGAAAACGTTCGCAGATCGCGGCTATTCACACCAATCAGCTCAAACCCCAACCCAGCAGCGCGCTCCGTCTCGATCCGGTCATGCGCCTCACACAAAACATCCAGCCCCACCCGCCAGGCCTCATCGCCAAGCTCCCTCAACGCCGCATCGGTATGCGCAGCCACAATCAGCAAAACAGCGTCCGCCCCGGCAGCCCGCGCCTCAAGAATCTGAAACGCATCAACAATAAAATCCTTCCGCAAACAAGGAATCCGCACCGCATCCGAAGCCTCGCGCAAAAACCCAAGCGAGCCCTGAAAGAACTTCTCATCCGTAAGCACCGACAGCGCCGCCGCACCCGCAGCCTCAAACCCACGCGCCAGCTCTACCGGAAAAAAATCCGCACGAATCAGCCCCTTCGAGGGTGAAGCCTTCTTGATCTCAGCAATAATCGCAGGACCATCGACCGCCGCCGCCCGCAACGCAGCAATTAATCCTCGCGGAGTATGCGCAGCAGCCTCGCGCTCCAGCAGCCCATAGTCCGCACTCGCCTTGCGAGACTCCACCTGCAACCGAGTATGGGCAAGAATCTGATCGAGCTGTGTAGGCATAGTCTTCAGTGAGTTCGTTGAGAGGATACGCGAATGAAACCTGAATGAGCCTGAGCGTCGCCTCGACTCACGCTCAACCTGCCGGCGATCGCTCGCCATAGCCCCTTTGGCTGGGGCTGAAAAATTTGGTGCCGAAGGGGGGACTCGAACCCCCACACCCTTGCGAGTACATGGACCTGAACCATGCGCGTCTGCCAATTCCGCCACTACGGCACGGTGTTCTTCGCTCCAACCCATTACAGGCAGAGCACGCTAACCGCGACTCTTTAAGTCTTACAAACCAAGTCCCCGCTGTCAATTCGGGCTGATCGCTGCCAAGGTCTAAACCCAAACCCCAAATGATCAGCGAGTGCACCGATTCGGGACAAAAACAACTGCAACTGCATAAACCCCGCCGATCTCAGGCAGACTTCTTTGAAAAAGGTGCGTCTAGTGAGGAGAAAGACTACATTTCTACCCATGACTGAAAAGACTGACCAGGAAAAAGATTTACCCCGGGCCCCGTCAAACACTGAGAAAATTCCCGAGGATCTCTCGGTCGAAATGCGCAGGATCGCCCACGACCTGAGCAACGCACTCGAGATCATCATCCAGACAAGCTATCTTCTCAGCACCGTCGAACTGAAAGAGCCCGCCTCAGACTGGCTCCGCATGCTCGACAGCGGCGTACAAAAAGCAATGAGCTACAACCTCGAGCTCCGCAACTACATCAAGGACCACACCGCGGGCTAAGACCACCCTCACACAGCTCAGCTCTTCAACAGGCTCGAATATCCGGGTGCATCATCCTTTGCGCTTTTGCGAAGGGGGGATGTCCACCCGTCAAGCTTGTGCTTTTTGTTCCTGAAGGAAGATCAACCAGACCAGAAGAAAAATAAAATGGTCAGCGAACTCTTCGCCGACCAGGCGACTTCGCCGCCTTCTTAGGAGACGATTTCTTCTTCGAGATGATCTTCTTCTTGGGTTTGGCGGCCAGCTTCTTCGCAATAACCTTCTTCACACTCTTCTTTGCGAGTGCCTTCTTCGCCAAAACCCTCTTGACCGCCTTCCGTGCAACTGTCTTCTTTTCGAGCGCAGGTTCCAGAGTCAACTGCCCAACCGAAATTCCCATCGCTGTCAGCTTGCGCTCATGCGACGCAATGAGGTCTTCAATCTGTTGCAGCAGAATTCTCGTGTGCATCGGCTTCACAAGCAGCCGGTCCGCGCCCATCTCCTGCCAGTCTTCTTCCGCTACAGGAAACGCCGTCAGCAATGCCACTGCAGGATGATATGCCGCCGCCCGTGCCGCGCGAATCACCTCGACGCCGGCAACATCATGCTCCATCCGCATGTCTGTGATCAGCATCTGATACTCGCGTGTGTGCAGCTTCGACACACCTTCGCGCGCCGATGCAGCCGTGTCCACTTCAAACCCGCTGATCTCCAGAACAGCCTTCAACGTCAGCAAAACAGCAACTTCATCATCAACCAGCAAAATGCGGCGTCTCATTCGGATCCCCTTCTTTACAGCTTCCGAGCAACCATACATGATCTCGTTCATGATGCCAAAGAAGGAGGGATTTTCGTAGGTCTGCTGCGCCGTCCGGGATCGCACTCCTCTCGCATCGATCGGAAACACCTTTAGCCCCGCGCAAACTAAGGTGGCGAGATGCAATCTGACACGCCACTTCATTCGTTCCTGGCCGACTCGGAACCTGGAAGCCGACCCTGCGCGTAGTGTTATACTTGAGGTTAAAGTGCAACCTTCTCCCGGTTTGCATCTAAATCCCTGACAATGCATAGCGGGTACAAATGTCCCGCTGTGGAGGCGACTTATTCCACCAATTGATAAACGCTCCGCGAAGTCCTTTATCCGCACCAACGAACGTATCCGCGCCCGAGAAATCCGCGTCATCGACGAAAACGGCGAACAGCTTGGCGTCATGGCCCCCTTTGATGCCCTGAAGATGGCCCGCGAACGTTCCCTTGACCTCGTAGAGATCTCCCCCAACGCCGTTCCCCCGGTCTGCAAGATCCAGGACTACGGCAAATTCCTCTACGAAAAGGACAAAAGCGAGCGCGCCGCCCGCAAGAAACAAAAAGTCATCACCATCAAAGAGGTCAAGTTCTCCGTCACCGTCGACGAGCACGACTACCAGACCAAAAAGAACCAGGCGATCCGCTTCCTCGGCGACGGCGACAAGGTCAAAGCCTCCCTGCGCTTCAAGGGCCGCCAGATGGCCCATCGCGACCTCGGCTACAAAATCATCAACCGCCTCATTCTCGACATCGGCGATGCCGGCCTGGTCGAATTCATGCCCCGCATGGAAGGCACCACGCTTCACGCCATCCTCGCTCCCTCGAAGAAGGCTGATTCTGGTCCGAAAAAAGCCGAACCCGGATCCGGATCTGGCACCACCTCAGCGGGGAACAAGCCAGTCCATCCCCCCACCCCCGCGGCGGTCTGAGAGAGCAATTAACAGCCAGCTAAGAACCGCTGAATTGCACTTACCACCAGCCTGACGACCACAAAAAACCCATCAAATTTCGCCCCTTTTTTTGATCAAAAATGGGGCTGGTTTTGGTGTGCATTTCGCTTCACAGACGGGTTAATCCCACCGCTAGTAACTTCCTGGTAACAAAGGGTTGCGCCTCAAGGCTTTTAAACCGCCCAATTTGGGGTTCCAGGAACTTCCCCCTGACGGAGCGGAATCTCATAAAGGCCCCTCTAATAAGCCTTTATTCAGTTATTTACAGGATTAAGCCCTTTACGTTGCCATAATCTGGCGGAACCTGGCAGTCCACCCACTCTCTGGCCAGACCCTAAATCTGAGATAGCTGCTTTCCCCTTTATTTTGTGGTCTATGACTGCATCTTTTTGCCTAAAAAAGGAATAATGGGTACTTTAGTAACATAGACTGTTGCATACTTCAGTATATAACTGATTCTATTAGACTTATTCCATTATGTATCTTATTGTTACCTCATCTGGTTGTCCAGAGAAATCTTTTTTATCAAATACAACTTTCGGGGTACCTCTCTATGAAACACATCGTCCGCGCCTTCGTCGTCGCTCTTGTCATCACAGGAGCAGCCGCCACCACTCAAAGCTCCTCCGCTTCGGCAAAAAAACAAGTCTCCGTCGCCAAGGTCAGCATGCTGCCAATCCCTTCCTGCCCCCCAAATGATCCCAATGCCTGCGGAATGGGTCTCGGTCGCTAAGACATTTTGATCCTCGAATAAAGCATTACTTATCAATAATTTCGCAATCAGAGAGGCCCATACCATGAAAATTATCATCCGCGCATTCGTTGCCGTCCTCGTCATCACGGGAGCTGCTGCCACCACCCAGACCTCATCCGCCTCGGCTAAGAAGCAGGTCTCCGTCGCCAAGGTCAGCATGCTGCCGATCCCTTCCTGCCCCCCGAATGATCCCAATGCCTGCGGAATGGGACTCGGTCGCTAAGACAAACTGATCCTCGAACAAGACTTTATTTATCAATTATTTGGAAATCGAAAAGGCCCATATTATGAAAATTATCGTTCGCGCATTCGTTGCCGTCCTGGTCATCACGGGAGCTGCTGCCACCACCCAGACCTCGTCTGCCTCGGCTAAGAAGCAGGTTTCCGTCGCCAAAGTCGGCATGCTGCCGATCCCTTCCTGCCCTCCCAACGATCCCAATGCCTGCGGAATGGGTCTCGGCCGATAGCGCTTTTCTGCCTTCCGGGACGTTACTTTCTGGTCAGCAACTATTTGCACATTTTCTTAAAAATTGTTGTTTCTGTGCCTGTAATAGGCTAGGCTGGGGTTGCCTAACAGGTACGGACAACTATGAAAGTGTCTCTATTCAATCTCTTCTCGCTGCTTCAGTACGTTGAGCCGATTCTTTGCGGATTGCTCTTGTACTTTCTTGTACGAGCCAAAGTAGTCCGCCAGTTTGTCTATCTTTTTGCGCTCTTATGCGTGAGGCTTGCGTGCTCTTTCATCTGCATTCCGCTGCTAACCTTCAGCGGACACGGCATTGAGCGTCATGTCGCCTACCAGATTTACTTCTACGTTTACTGGATCAGCTACGCGCTTGAAGCCGTCCTTTCGCTGCTGGTGATCTACAGCATCTTCAAGCTGGCGATGGCCCCGCTCAAGGGCCTGCAGACTCTGGGTATGTTGATATTCCGCTGGGTCGCCGCGATCTCAGTTGCGGTTGCTATTGGTGTTGCGGTCTCTCCGCACCTCAACCCGGTTGATTTCATGATCGCGATGATCACTCAACTTCAACAGACCTCGAGCATTCTTACTCTTTGCCTGCTGCTGTTCGTTTGCTTCGCTATCCGTCCTATGGGACTTATGTTCAACAGTCGCATCTTCGGGGTCAGCCTCGGTCTGGGCCTTCTCGCGACGGTCAGTCTGGTGGATGCGGCGTGGCTAACGCATAGTCCGAACATGTATTCCACAATCAGCCTCGTCAACGGACTTGCAGTCGGCTTGACCCTTCTCATGTGGTCTGCTTACTTCGCCTTCCCTGAACCGAAGCGTCGCATCATCGTCCTGCCGACAACGTCACCCTTCCTTCGCTGGAATCAGATCTCGATGGCTTTGGGCGACGATCCCGGCTTTGTCGCAGTTGGCGGTATTCCACCCGAGCTCTTCGCGCCGGCTGAACTTGAGGTCATGCGGCGCGCATCGGCAAAGATGACTCCGGTTCTGGAAAGCCCTGCCGCGATGCACTCCTTGTCCGCATAAATACCGAAGATTTCTCAACAATAAAAAGGCCGCCCCTCGAAAGGGACGGCCTTTTCTATATTCTCCGTATCGTACCTAGTCTCGCTCAGACTCGGAACGTTTCCAGTTAATCAGGTCTCCGAGAGTCGTGCTGCTGCTATTGCTCGAAGAAGAGGAACCCGCGTTACTGCCTTTGGGTGACTTCTCGCGCTCCTTATAGCTTTCAACCTCAGCTCTGCTGGCCTCTTCGCCGACAGCGCGGATGCTCAACCCGACTTTCTTCTCATCCTGATTCATCTTGACGATCTTAAACTCGTGCTCCGAGTCCACGTCCAGAGCCACAGGCTTACCGTCCGGACCAACAGCTTCCGAGACATGGCAGAGCCCCTCGACTCCCTCGGCGATCTCCACAAACGCGCCAAACTGCGCCGTGCGAAGAACCTTGCCTTTGATGACGTCTCCCACACGGTGCTGGGCAAAGAACGTATCCCAAACATCCGGCTGCAATTGCTTGACGCCTAATGAGAGGCGGCGATTTTCAGGCTCTACGCCAAGAACGATCGCCCGGACCTTTTCACCCTTCTTCAAAACCTCGGAAGGATGCTTGATCCGTTTGGTCCAGCTTAGGTTCGAGACGTGGACCAGGCCGTCGATGCCGTCTTCGATCTCGATGAAAGCACCAAAATCGGTCAGGTTGCGGACCCGCCCTTCAATGACTGCCCCGATCGGATACTTCTCTTCGAGCTGCTCCCATGGGTTGTCCTGAAGCTGCTTCATCCCCAGCGAGATGCGGCGGTCATTCGGGTTTACGCTCAGGATGATTGTGTCAACCTCATCGCCGGGTTTGACCATCTTCGACGGATGTTTCATCCGCTTGGACCAGGTCATCTCAGAGACGTGGACAAGGCCTTCGATGCCCTGCTCCAGCTCAATGAACGCACCGTAGTCGGTGACCGACAGAACACGGCCACGAACCTGCGCACCAATGGGGTAGCGCTCGGTTGCGTCGAGCCATGGGTCAGGAGTCAGCTGCTTGAAGCCGAGCGAAACTCGCTGCTTTTCCTTGTCAAACTTCAGCACCTTGACCTGGATCTCATCTCCAACGTTGACGAGGTCCCGCGGATGAGTCAACCGTCCCCAGCTCATATCGGTGATATGAAGGAGACCATCGAGGCCACCGAGATCGACAAATGCGCCATAGTCAGTCAGGTTCTTCACCGTACCGGTCAGAATGCTTCCCTCCTCCAAAGTGGAGAGGGTAACCGACTTCTTGGCGTTCTGCTCCTCTTCAAGAAGCTCTTTGCGGCTGATGACCACATTGCCGCGCTTCTTGTTCAGCTTGATAACGCGGACTTCGATCTCAGTGCCGACATAGCCGTCCAGATTGCGGACAGGGCGAACCTCAACCTGAGAGCCAGGCAAAAACGCTTTGATTCCAATATCTACAGTCAGACCACCCTTGACCCGACCGAGCACCATACCTTTGACCGGTACCTTTTCATTGGCCGCCTGTTCGAGCTTGTCCCAGATCTTGTGGCGGAGAGCCTTCTCATAACTGACCAGATAGCCGCCGCCTTCAGACTCTTCGCGCTCAACCACAACCTCAACCGAATCGCCGGCCTGGAACTTGGAGACTCCATGGATATCCAGGACCTGCTCCAGCGGAATAAGTCCTTCCGACTTGAGTCCAATGTCGACAACGACATGCTTGTCCGTAACCTTGACGACGGTTCCAGTAACCACGACCTCTTCGACGGTCAAGCTCTGGGCAGCGGCCGATTCAGCAGCCTGCTCACGATCAAAGTTCGCCAGCGCTGCAGCAAAGTCGGCTGCGTCGTAGTTCAGGTCATCGTCCGATTCGTCGGAAGCAGCAGCAACTGTAGCAACAGTCCCATGATCTGAAGCAGAGTGGGCTGCGACCGGGGCAACCTGCTTTGCTGCAACATTCGACGCTTCGTGGGCGATATCGTGCGGTTGGATTGAGGTGGATTCGGATGACAGGCCAGTGTGTTCGGCTGTCGCTTCGGGCGCCAGGACTTCCGTTTCGGTGGTCAGGGGTTTGCTCTCGTTAGTGTTAGGATTATGGTTTTCTACCATGATGATTGCGGACTCCGGGATCCAAGAACTCCTTCCTTCTCAGCGGCGCGTAAGGAGTGAACAAGCAGCGATAGGTAAAATCGCCGGCTGCTCTTTCTTCCCCGCAACTGCTTCGGCAGGATGGAAGGAATCAGGTGACGCAGAGGAACTATTGCACTTGGGTCCCACACGCAATAGCTCGCTATGTAAAGAATAGAACTTTGCATACAGTCCGTCAACAAAGGCAGGCCTCCCACCGAGCATTTTCATCTCGATGTCATGCACCGAGCCCGCCGCGATTTTGTCGGTTGGAGATTGGATGCAAGGAGGGCCTCTCGGAATCCACATGGCGCTCAAATAATTTGGTCTCCGAGTCCCTCGGTCCTTTGACCGACAGGCTCTTCGTTATACTCGGCCAATGGATCGCCTTTGGACTCCCTGGCGCTACAGCTACATCACCCGCGAAGACCCGGAGGCTCGCACCGGTGTCCCAGCCGCACTCTCCGCGTGGCCGCCTACCGATTCCGAGGACAGGCACTGCGTCTTTTGCAATATGATCGCTGCGGTTGACTATGCTATTAGCCACGGCATGGCTCGTGAGGTCGCAGAACAGGCCGTCCACATTGTTCACCGTGGTTTGCACTGCTTTGTGTGCCTGAACGCATACCCGTACTCTACGGGTCACATGATGATTGTTCCCTACCAACATCTCGCCTCGCTCGCAGCGATCTCCGTTGAGGCCTCTCATGAGTTGATTGCGCTCACTCAGAAGGCCGAAATCGCTTTGCTGGAGGTTTACAAGCCGGGCGGACTCAATATGGGACTCAATCTCGGCGAAGCTGCGGGTGCCGGCATCGCCGACCACATCCACCTGCATGTGCTACCGCGTTGGTTGGGTGACACAAATTTCATGACAGTGACTGCAGAAACACGTGTACTTCCCGAGACACTCGATGTATCATGGGCGAAACTTCGGCCCCTGTTCAAAACTTAATACAACCAGAAGTACGCCATATCCATCAAACTCGATATAGCAGACAGAAGGCGCAAGTCTCGTCCACCCTATCGAGCTATCGAGGGTTTCCCCATGGCTATCTTTCAGCAGAATCTGCCCGCATCCGTCCGCTTCGGCCCACCGCAGCATGGTCGGGGTATGTCTACCGACCGTCGCCCCTATCTCCTAACCGCTCCAGTTCGCAAATCCACAATTACAAAGCAGACCACCGCGACCCGCCAGTTTTTTGCTCTCTTTCCTCACGAGGCGGAGGACGCCCGCATCACGGGTACCACACGTTCCCTCTATCGCCGTTTGCTGGCATTGAATCTACCTCGCCCTGTAGTACGTGTTGAGGCTGTAGAACTGCTCGAGAGTGAAGGGATCCGGTTTACGGCTGTAGATACAAGAATCGCGTGACCGAGCAGCTCGAATTCTTGCGGCGCCTGCCCGTTGTGATTATGCGAGTGGCAAAGAATCCATAACCCTGCAATCAAGCAGGGTGTCTTTGTTTAGATCACAAAATTCGAGAATTAAACCACAAATGCCATTAGGACGGTCCGCGTAGCGGCAGATTCTGGACCGCCTTGCGAGCTGCATCGCGACTACCATTTCGCGGATCGGAGGGATCTCTCGGCCCAGGTACCCGGGTCGCCTCAAAGCTCGTGATCTTCCACAGGCCGGATGGCAGATGCTGATAGACACGCGTATAACGAAACGTCCCTTTCAACGGGGCGCCATCATTGGTTCCTTCCACTTCGGCTCGCGACGTCACAATTGCGATCGACCCGATCAACTTTACCTGACGGTCCCCAAGATCAAGCCGCGTAAGAACAACTTTGTGCAGACGCATCCGATCGAGCTGCTGTTCTTTCGTATTCACCTGACCGGTAATGGAGATCCCGATGTAGTCGTCGGAAAGAAGTTTATCCATCGCGACCACGTCGCCTGCGAGCTGGGCCTGTCGCCACTGCTCTTCCAGAGCCTCAACTTGCTGCTTGGCGGCGTGTTTCTTCTCGTGAAGCGGCTGGTTCCAGGCGGTGCAAAGTGCCGGCACAGAGAACCCCATCACCACCGCCGTCAATAGGATGGTGGGCTGAATCAGCCTGCGGCGAATTGGGCGACCACTTAACGGCATTTGCGTACCGGATACTAGACCGATCAAGCGTAAACAGTCAAAACTACTTTAGTCGTATGCGCCTTGGTACCATAAGACGCAGAAACCGCCTGAAAAGTCCAGAGAAACCGTCAGCAGATAGCCGATAGATTCTCGACATGGCGCTCTTTCATCTTTTGATACAGTCCCCCGATTGCATACTGATGAAAATGCGGCGAGCCACGATGATGGTCCAGCGCCGCCCGATCCACATATTGTTCGTAGATCAGTACTGTGCAGGTCTCGCCCTCAACAAAATGAGGAATATAACTTACGCATCCAGGCTCACGGCGCGAGGCGGCGGCCAGGTGACACAGAATCTCGTCGACTGCATCGCGCTCCGCGTGCTCAAACGTCAATCGCACTGTGAAACTTAGCATATCCGGCCTTTTCCCTTACGACTTCAGTACTTCATCAAATGCGGGCAGAATCATCGTCTGGTCGCGGTCAGGACCGGTTGAAACCATTCCGATCTTCGCCCCGGATTCCTTCTCCACAAACTTCAGATACTCCTGCGCCAGTTGTGGAAGCTTATCAAACTCTGTAATTCCCTCGGTCGAGGCCTTCCACCCCTTGAGTTTGGTATACACCGGTTCGATCGCGTTGTAGCCCGGCATATCGGCAGGGATGACGTCGGTCAGCTTGCCGTTGATCTTGTAGCCGGTGCAGACGGGAATCTCCTCACACTCGTCCATAACGTCCATCTTGGTCACCACAAGCCACTCGGTGGCGTTGATCATATTGCTGTAACGCAATAGCGGCAGATCCAACCAACCACAACGCCGGGGTCTGCCGGTCACTGCACCATACTCCTGACCACGGGCTCGCAGCAGGTCGCTGGTCGAATCATGAATCTCCGTTGGAAATGGACCTTCTCCCACCCGCGTCACGTAAGCCTTGGTGACGCCGATCACCGTGCCAATTCGCGTCGGGCCCACGCCTGTCCCAGTTACTGCGCCACCCGCCGTCGAAGAGGAAGAGGTTACAAACGGATAAGTCCCGTGATCGATGTCCAGCAGCGCGCCCTGGGCCCCCTCGAACATCACCTTCTCGCCACGATCCAGCGCGTGATTCAGCATCACGGCCGTGTCTGTAACGAACGGGGCAACCTGTTCCGCCGCCCGCGAGTACTCTTCATACATTGTCTTCGGGTCCAGAGGCTCGGTGCCGAACAGCGCATGGGCGATCGTGTTCTTCTCGTGGCAGGCATTCTCGATATGCGTCCGCAAAAGCGCGGAGTTGAGCAGATCCACTACGCGAAGACCGCTCCGATGCATCTTGTCCTCGTACGCAGGCCCGATGCCTCGGCTGGTAGTCCCGATCTTCGTTCGCCCCGGAGCATTTTCGGCTGCCAGTTCGATCATCCGGTGATACGGCAGAATCACCTGCGCCCGGTTCGACACAAAAAGCTGGCCATCCACCGGAAGTCCGGCATCCTTCAGCTTCTTCACCTCATTCAAAAACGCCATCGGATCGAGCACCACCCCGTTCCCGATAACACCTTTGCACCCCGGCCGCAACACACCGCACGGGATCAGTTGCAGGACAAACTTCCTGCCATGAATGATGACCGTGTGCCCGGCATTATGACCGCCCGCATAGCGTGCCACGACGGAAAACTGCTCCGAGAGCACATCCACTATCTTGCCTTTGCCCTCATCGCCCCACTGGGCACCCAAAATGACCGCTGATTTGCGTTGATTCACGACGAATATATTCTCCAGGATTGTCTGTCGGCCGGATGGCAGGCGCCGCCCTGCGCGGACCCGCCAATATTCATCATATCGCGTCCCGGACCAGGACATCCGGCAGCAGACCGGGATGTGGTTTCAGGGCTGCGAGTAATATCCTTCTCGGCTTCTGGCCGTCAGACCATGTTCAACTTTCACTTCGATTGCGTGATATTGAGCAGGATGCTCACTGGGTCCTGTTCTTATCTCCAGGGTGTAGTACGAGCCAGCATCCGCAAGACAGCGATTGAGTTGAGCGGCGATGTCATTGCTCGAATTCAGAACGAGGCCGCCCGTCTTACGTGCAAAAACCTGCAGCGCCAGATTGGCAACTTGAATCCTCTTTGATGTGATCACGGGCTTGAGAAAGTCCTCGTAGTAGTTCACCTGTCCTCCTGCATCGTCCACACCCAGGGGATCCACACTGTACAACGTGATCCGCGCCTGGAGAAGCGAGTTCCAGATCGTTAACAGCGAAGTGAACAATCCTCGCTCCTGTTCGGCATTCAGGTCAACATTTGCTCCAGTGGGTTGAATAGGCCACCCCGGACTGAGCCAGATCACCATCTTTCGGCCGGGCATTTGCTTGAGCCTCGCCGCCATCGCGTTCAGCGCGCGAATGGATCGTTGAAATTGTTCCATCGCAGCGTCGCCCCCGGCCACTGGCGTAAGAGCGCGTAATCCGGTCACATGCTGGTCGTAAGTGCTCAGCAAGGCGTTTCCGTCGTTCGTAGAATCCTTTCGAAGTTCAATCCCCGATTCCGTATAGAAGGCCAACGTCACGGGATGCGATAGCTTGCCGCCGTTCTGCAGAAAAAATTTCTGCATTTGACTGCGTTCTGAGGCGATTCGGTTGAATGACACATTGAGTTCATCAATCAAGAGAAAAATCTTCAACGGTCCGAAACGACTTTCCCCGCCGCTCTCGCCCGCAGAGCTTTCGAATGACAGCATCTTCTGAGGCTGTTTGTTATCCAGAACCGCGAAATCCTTCTCCTGCAGACCTTCAACCGGCTTACCGGATTTGTCAGTGACAAAAACATCCAGCAAGAGAGTATCGCTTCCCGGTGCATGCAACCCAGCCTCTCCGATCCCGGGCTGCATTTGCGCCAAACCGGCGAAAGAGCAGCCCCACAACACCGCTGCTATCTTGCACGAGCCCCATAAGTTCATTCCTGCACCTCTTAGGCAAATCCTGTTCAATTTACATAGCCACCTGCGATTATGGAAGCGCCAAATTAAAATCGCGCAGGAAGACTCCCGCAATGGTGCGGCTCCCGAACACTCCCGAGTTTTCGAACAAGAAACGGAATCGCTCCATTACACTGGCGCTCTGGTAATTTGAGCTTCTTATGTCCGTATCCCGATTTCTCTACGGCATCACCGCTTTCCTCGGCGCATTCCTGCTCTTTCTGGTCGAGCCAATCGCCGCCAAACAACTTCTCCCTACGCTCGGCGGATCCTCTGCTGTCTGGCTTACATGCCTCGTCTTCTTCCAGATCACGCTTCTGCTGGGGTATCTGTACGCTCATTTTCTCGCACGCGAGGATGCACCCCGAGGTGCGCGGCAACTCTATCTCGTCTCGCTTGTTGCCGCCGTCGCATTGCTCGGCGCGCAGAGTCTCTATCCCAATTCGGCTGGACAAGGCTTCGAACATCCAGTCGCTACGATCTTCCAAAACCTTGCGCTTACGATTGGCCTGCCTTTTCTCCTACTCGGCTCTACCAGCCCATTACTCCAACTATGGTTTCTCCGCACGGTTGGCGGCAGCATCCCCTACCGCCTCTTCGCTCTGTCGAACGTTGGCTCCCTGATCGCTCTGATCGCGTACCCCATCCTGATCGAACCGAACCTCTCGCTCAAAAAACAGCGAATCGTATGGTCCGCCGGTTTCTTGATCTACGCCATCCTTTGCACGTTACTCGCGCTTCAATCCAAACAGACAGCGGAACGGAAGCCACACCAGGAAGGGCCGATCGCTACCAAGGCGCCAGCCTTCGCCAAATGGCTCTGGTTTCTCCTTCCCATGGTTGCCGCTATGCAATTGAGCGCGGTCACCGCTCATCTCACCGCCAACATTGCCGCCATCCCCTTGCTTTGGATGCTTCCACTTGCGGCCTATCTCCTCACCTTTATCCTTGCCTTTGAATTTCCCCTGCTCTATCGCCGTAGCATTGTGATTCGACTGCTCGTCGTCATGCTTGCCAGTCTCAGCTACACCATTTCGAAGACCGATGTCAGCCTGCCCGTCGTCATCGCAATACTTTTCTATCTTGCCGAATGTTTTTTGGCTGGTCTTTTCTGCCACACAGAGACCCACGCCTTGCGTCCACGGCGCGCTTCCGAGACGACTCTCTTCTATCTCGCGATCGCCGGCGGTGGAGCAGCCGGAACCTTCTTCGTGGGCATCGCAAGCCCACTCCTCTTTTCCGCAAACTACGATCTTGCGATCTCTTTTTTTCTTACCGCCGCAGTCGCCGTGGCCGTTACCTGGCGAGACGGCTGGCCTCAGCGCCTCCTCTGGATAACCGCAAGCGCATTGCTGTTCTTCTTTGCGACCAGGCTGCACACTGCCTACACTCGCGACGCAATCCTTCAAGTCCGCAACTTCTACGGCACTCTCCGCGTCAAGGAGACAACCACCCCCCACGCCGACCCCGAGCGGATGCTGCTCAACGGAACCATCCAGCACGGAACCCAGATCTTCGCAGACGGTCTCGCCCGTACCCCGACCACTTACTATGCCGTCGACTCCGGCATCGGCCTCGCCCTGCGCTTCTGCTGTACCGTCGATGAAAGCGATACCGTTCGTCCTCGTCGCATCGGAGTCGTCGGACTCGGCGCCGGGACACTCGCCGCATACGGCCATCCAGGCGACCGCATCCGCTTCTACGAGATCAATCCTCTCGTTCGCCCCATCGCCCAGAACCTCTTCACTTACCTGCGCGATTCGCAAGCTGAGATCACTTTCGCCGATGGCGACGCCCGCACCTCCCTCACCCGCGAAATTCAGCAAAACTTCGACGTACTCGCGGTCGACGCCTTCTCAGGGGACGCAATTCCCCTGCATCTGCTCACCACGGAAGCATTCGCGCTCTACAAAAGACATCTTGCCCCAAACGGTATCATCGCCGTTCACGTCTCCAACCAGTACCTGAATCTTGCGCCAGAGATAGCCCAGCTAGCCGTCGCCACCGGGATGCAATCAAGGCTCGTGGAGAGCCCAAGCGATGATGCAACCGGCTCTTATCGCTCCACCTGGGTCTTGCTCACCGATAGCCCCACTTTTTTCAGTCGACCTGAAATCTCCCCGGCCGTCATAAAGATGCCCACCACGCCACGCCTCCGCCCCTGGACCGACGACTACTCAAGTCTCCTGCCGACTATCCAGCTGACCCATCACTAAAAGACTACTGCGCCCAGGCCAGTCCATCCGCTGTAGTTCCGGCGTCAATCACCCGCGAGACCTTCCACTCACCCAGATCAACCACCGCTACCTGATTTTTATAGTTGCAAGCTACATAGGCCGTCTTTCCATCTGGGGCTACGAGAATCTCCGCAGGCCCATCCGGCACATCGATCGTCTTCATCACCTTCATCGTTTTCAGATCGACGACCGCCACCTGCTTTGAAGTCCTCATCGCTACAAGAAGCCACCTTCCATCGAGCGTCGGCGCCGTCCCGTACCCAACGGCCGACAGGGCCACCCAGGTCTTCACCTTGTTCGTCGCGGTATCGATCACCGCAAGCTGCGGCTTCTCCTGGTCCGCTGTAAAAACCATGCTGTCATCACGCGAGACCGCAATCCGCTGGGTGCTCTTTGAGATCGGAATGATCGCCAGCGTCTTGCGTGCCTTCATGTCCAGCACAGACACCGTTCCCGGCCCGACGTTTGCCGTATAGCCACGCGAGCCGTCTCGCGTCAACGCCAGCATGTGCGACTGTTCTTGCCCGGTCGGTATGCTGCCGACGATCTTTAGCGTCTTCGGGTCAATAATGGTCACCGATTTATCCAGCTCGGTTGTCACATATAACATTCCGCTATTGCGGTCATACACTGCGCAATGAGGACGTACGCCGTGGCCAAAATCAATCGTGTGCACGACCTTTCGACTGCCCAGATCGATCACTGACATCTTCTCGCCGTCGGTTCCAGCCCGTCCCACACCCGCATTCCCGTAAATCGGCACATACGCCATCTTCCCATCTGGTGAAGCGGCCACCTCATGCCCGGTGATGCCCTCCACCGGGACAGTTACTACCTGCTTACCAGCCGAAACATCAATCAGGCTCAGATCATGGCTACCCTGGTTGGCGACGAGCAGGATAGGCCGCGTTGTTTCGCCCTTCTGAGCATGCGCGCCCAAAACAATCCAGATCACGACACATCCCAAAACCGCCGCAAAAGACACCGTCTTCTTCATAAGGCGACAAGTATATCTCTCCACAGAATTTCTTCGAGAAAATCTCTCTGGAAGCCCCTGTCTCCCAAACCGCCACCGCCTATACTTGCAAAAGGCATGCCCGAGCTTCCAGAAGTCGAAACGATAGCCAACGGTGTCCACCAACGCATCCACGGCCAAACCATCCGCTCCATCTGGACAAGCAACAAGCCACAGACCTTCAAATCCCCGCCTGACGAGATCATCGACGTCCTGACAGGCAGCCGGATTGAGAGCGTCCACCGCGTTGGCAAGACGATCGTCGTCGATCTAAGCCGGAAGAAAAAGCCTGCCCAATTCCTCGTTCACCTCGGCATGACCGGCCGTCTCCTCGTCTCCACTCCAGACACCCCGGTTCCTCCGCACACCCACGCTATCCTTTCTCTCAGCAGCGGTAAAGAACTCCGATTTGTCGATCCCCGCCGCTTTGGCCGCCTCTCCGTCGTAGCACCCGATACAAAATACGAAGGCCCCGGCGCCGAACCGCTCACGATCCCGCTTGACGACTTCATTGCCCTTTTTCGTAATCGAAAAACGCCGATCAAAGCCGCGCTTCTCAATCAATCCCTGCTCCACGGAGTCGGCAACATCTACGCTGATGAAGCTCTCTTTCACGCCGGCATCCGTCCCACACGCCACGCCGCCCACCTCACCCGCGATGAACTCACCCGCCTCCGCGCCGCATTAATCAAAGTCCTCACCGAAGCCATCCAGTTGGGCGGCTCTTCTGTCTCCGACTATGTTGACGCCGATGGAGTCGCCGGCTTCTTCCAACTCCACCACCACGTCTACTCACGTACCAGCCAACCCTGCCGCATCTGCGGCACACCGATTAAACGAGTTGTAGTCGGAGGTCGAAGCACCCACTACTGTCCCACCTGCCAGCACTAGAACAGCTACCGTGCCGCCGCCTGCTCCGCCGCAACCGCCGCTCCGATCACCCTGATCTCGGGGCTGTCCTCCACAATTTCAAACGAGTAACTCTGCAGAGGGCTCATCTTTACCATCTGCTGCATATAGTCCCTTAGCATCGGCAGATCGACAAACTTTACGTTGAACCCCGAAAGAAAGATTTTTCCCGGACCTGCCATATGGATCGTTGTCGCTGAAGCGGCCGCCAGCGCCTTATGCCACAGCCGTTTGAAATCCATGCATCGTGCGTCACCCTTTTTAGCCTCTTCGAAGACCTCATCCGGTTCCATATCGAGAAACCGCAGTCGCATGGCGCGATGCCCCATAATCCCTTCCATGTGCCCGCGGCCGCCACATCCGCAGAACCGCTCCTTGTCGTCCATCGAAACGACCGTATGGCCACCCTCCCACACGCCCGGGGCAAAGGGGTAGCGTCCATACCCGATGCCGACGCCAAAAGTCCACACGCGAATCATGCTGTCCAGCTTCCCATGCGCCGAAGCCAGCCCTGCGGCCATTCCATCGGCATCATTCAAGGCCGTTACCGGTGCCTCGATTCCCTGGTTGCGCATCTGCGCCGCCAGCAGCGCTTGTATCGAAGCGCCCTTCAATTGAGGCAGGTTCGGGGACTCCTCCACCACACCATTTTTGACCAGCCCAGGCAGCGCCACACCGACCGCAGCCAGATCCTTGGCCCCATTTGCGGCCAAAACTACCTGCTTACAGATCTCCTCCACTAACGCGTCTGCGTGAAGTTCTACCAGGGCATCTTCTTCTTCATGCTCGTCAGGAAATCGGCACACCTCGCCCACGAGCTTATGGTCAATGACCAGCCCTGCCGCGATCCGATCCGATAAATTGACTCCTACTGTCTTCGCCATGATCTCTCTGCCTGCCTTCATTCCTTGACCCGTGACTCTATTCAAACTTGCTCACGCGGTTCAATCCATTGAAAGCCGCAACTTTATAACATTCTGCGAGCGTTGGATAGTTGAAGACGGTATCCACGAAATATTCCAGCGTTCCACCCAGCGCCATGACTGCCTGGCCGATGTGCAACAACTCGCTGGCACCTTCGCCGATAATGTGGACGCCGAGAATCGAATGGTTCAACCGGTGAAAGATGATCTTTAGCCGCCCCGTCGTGTCGCCGCGAATCTGTCCGCGCGCAATCTCGCGATAGTAGGCAACGCCGACCTCGTACGGAACGTCTTCCTCGGTCAGCTGCTCCTCCGTTTTGCCGATGAAGCTGATCTCCGGAATCGTATAGATCCCATAGGGATAGAGTCCTGGATTGGAAAGGAGCTTGTCGTCTCCAAACGCCCGAGCGGCCGCCACACGGCCCTGCTCCATCGACACGGATGCCAACGAAGGAAACCCAATCACATCGCCAACTGCAAAGATCGTAGGCACCTTCGTCCTGAAATCCTTGTCGACAGGAATTCGCCCACGCGAGTCCGCCTCAATCCCTACCGCCGGAAGATTCAGTTCATCCACATTGCCCTGCCGGCCAACCGCATACAGCAGTGCATCGCCCTGAACCTTCTTTTTGCTCTCCAGGTTTGCCACAACCGTGCCATCCGGCATCTCTTCGACCGACTCCACCTCTTCGTTCAGCCGCATCGTCACCCGTGAATCGCGCAGATGATAGCTCAACGCCTCAACGATCTCCTGGTCGGCAAACTCCAGCAACCGCGGCCTGCGCTCGATCAGCGTCACCCGTACCCCAAGCGCCGAAAACATGCAGGTATACTCCACACCAATGACGCCGCCGCCCACGATAATCATCGTCTTCGGCAGGTTCACCAGGTCCAGTACCAGGTCGCTGTTGATGATGCTGCGCCCATTGATCGGCACCTTCGGCGAGCACGCTGGCTTCGTTCCCGTGCCAATCAGAACATTCTTCGCTTCGTACACAGTCGAGCCGCGGGAGTTCGTCACTTTGACGTGAGTCGTGTCTTCAAGGCTCGCTACCCCCACCAGCATCTCAATGTTGTTGCGCGAGAGCTGTGCCTCGGTAACGTCGACCTCCGTCTTGATCACATGCTGCACCCGGAACGCCAGGTCCGCCATCGTGATCCGTTCCTTCACACGGTAGTTCATCCCATAGATGGACTTGTAGTTATATCCGGAAAGATGCAGCACTGCTTCGCGCATCGTCTTCGAAGGGATCGTGCCGGTATTGATGCAGGCGCCACCCACGACCTCACGCATCTCAACCAACGCAACCTTCTTGCCCAGTTTGGCCGCGTAGATGGCGGCCCGCTGGCCGGCTGGCCCTGACCCAATGACGATCAGATCGTAAACACTACTCATAGTGGCACATACTCAGATGCGTGCGTTCCAGTGGCATAGCAAGCCTCCGTTCCAGTTATCGGCGCTGAACTGACAACTGGTGAAGAACCATCTTCTTCCGGTTCTCGATCATCCGCCTCGCTGTTTTGAAACTACCACACCGGCGTTAAGGCCTCCACCTTGTCTTTCATAGACATAAACTAAGACCGTGATCCGTTATGCCATCACGAGCCGAGGCCTTTTCTTGGGTGACGAGCCTCAGCGGCAGGCTGCTCTGGTTCGTGAAGCGATTCGCTGGGTTCGCGAAGGCGTTGACTTTATCCAACTCCGCGAAAAGGACCTTTCAACCGCTACCCTCACAGCCTTGGCGCGCCAAATCCTCACAGCAATCGCCGGGACGACCAGCCACACAAAATTACTGATCAACTCTCGTGCCGATATAGCAATCGCAACCGGCGCGCATGGCATTCATCTCACTGCGACGCCCGATGAACTCACGCCAACCGGGGTTCGCAGGCTCTATGCCTCAGCAGGCCTTCCCCGACCCATCATCACAGTTTCATGTCATACCTTCGAGGAGGCACAAAACGCCAGTCAAAACGGCGCCGACGCCATCCTGCTGGCCCCGGTCTTTGAAAAAATCGCCTCCGGTCAAGCTATTTCACCGGGCTTAGGACTCGAGCAGCTACGCGCTGTCTGTGTTGCCCTAACTCCAACTCCGGTCTATGCACTCGGAGGAGTCAGCTTGGAAAACGCCCACTCGTGCATAGCGGCTGGTGCCGCAGGTATCGCCGGCATCCGCATCTTCCATCGAAGTTAGAACGTAGTGCTGACCGTCAATCGGAAAGTCTTGCGCGGCTCACGCAGGATGTAGTCGGCTCCGTAGAACTGCAATGCCTGCTGATAGCTGAACTGACCGGCTCCGTTGCTCGGGAAGTAGCTCTTGAAGACATTCACAGCATCCGGTCCGGTGTTCGGCACCGCAAGTTTCTGCGGAATGGTCTCGTACAGCCTCAGCGAGTTATAGGCATAGAAGATGCGGAACGGAGCATTGATGATCGGCAGAATCACTTGCAGCTCTGCTCCATTCGACATACGTGGCACATAGTTCGTGCCGGGGACGATCGCCAGGAATTCGGGGAACTTCACCGCGCTTCCGCCAAAGCAGGCTCCGTTCACAATCGTCGGGCAACCATACTGTGCACCGCTGATGAGCGACTGCCCGGCCGTGCTCTGCCGCAACTGTCCCGGCTGCAAATCCACCGTCATACCAAAGTCAGTAAAGAACGCAAACGTCACCTGGCTGATAATCGGAATGCGATATTCCAGGTTGGTCACCAGTTGGGTATCGCCGCCGATCGATACCATACGATAGATCGGCAGTGGAATCTGGACATTGCCAAGCGCGGGATTGGACGGATTGATCGGAACTGAAGTCCCGTCCGGATTGGTCAGTGTGTATTCAATCTTGTTCGGAATAAACGTGTATGGAGAGACCGACCGCGTATCAAATCCGCGAAGGTCCTGCTCGCCGCCACTGTAGAAGCGATGCGTCGGAGGTGCAACCTCGCCGCCGAAACCTGTAGTGTGAGCCAACTGAATACGGTAACCCAGCACATTGTGGCCTTCGCGATTGACCTTCAGTCCCTTCATTGGAAAGAACTGACGGTAGCTGGCGATCGGCGAGACATACTTTACGTTGCCGCCAACACCAGCAACCTGCACGGAGACGTTAAAGTCCTTGCCGTGATGCGGCCCGACGGCGCGATCCAGGCTCGAGAACGAAAAGCTGGGAGTAACAACGGACGTAATGATTCCGGACAGCTGATTCTGCCCCGCAACTCCGGACCGAAACGCAAGCGATTGAAACACATTGGTAGTGTTCTGGTTAAATGTCGTCACCGTCGATCGCGACAAGGAATAAGACAAGCCGACGCGCGTCACCCCAGTATTTGCAAAGAGGTGCCGCAATGGCTCGCTCGCCGTAAGCGTCAGCCCTGTAGTCGATGTGTTGTAGTTCGTCAGCAAGGACTGTTGTGCCGCCGAGAGATTGCCTGTCGCTCCTGTCGTCGACTGGCTCTTCGAAGGATTGAAATCGTACTTGGTGGCAAACACCTGCGCACCCACCGAAATGGGCTTGTCTCGCAGATAAGGCTCCGTGAACCCAAAACTTATCGTCCGTGACAGGTCGCCAACATTCGCCTGCACCGAGAGAGTCTCGCCAAGTCCCAGAAAGTTATTGGTCTCATAGTTCAACCCGATAAACGTTCCCGTCAGACCGCTGAGACCGCCATTCAAACCGATCGAGTTCTTGCCTTTTTCCTTGAGCTTCAGCAGGAGATCGACGGTTTGATCGTCCGCATTCTGGCGGCTCTCCGAGTCCTGATCGGCCTTCAGCGTCTCGAAATAATTCAGCTGGTTCAACCTCAGAATCGACAGCTCCCACAACTGAGAGTTGTAAATATGTCCCTCTTCCAGCAGCAGTTCGCGCCGAATGACCTTGTCACGCGTGATCGTATTCCCCTGAAACTCGATACGTGACACATAAAACGGCTTACCCTCATCGATATCGATATTCAATGTGATTGTCTTGGTTGCATCGTCGATCTTCGGAACCGGATTGCCGACCATGTTGATGTAGCCAAGTGCACCGTACTGCTTACGCAGGTTATCCAGTCCTTTGCTGAACTGCGTCGCGTTGAACCACTCGCCGTCTTTCTGCGTGAAGACCGATCGCAGTGCCTTCACATTCTGCACGTGCGCGTTTCCGGTAAACGTGATTCCGGCCAGCTTGTAGCGCTCGCCTTCTTCGACCGGCATCAGGATATCGATCCGCTTCCCCTTCGACGGTCGCAGCGTTAGAGGATTCAGCCCTCCGGCATCGCGCACATGAGTCGTAGGTTCGGTGGTCTGGGCCTTGAAGTAGCCCCGGTCGCGGTAAGCCTGTCTCACCCGTTCCGTATCCTCATCTAGCTTGCTTGCGTCGAAGGTCCGTGCAAACAGATTTTCCAGAATGATCGAGTGGGGTATGCCGATCGGCTTCAGGTTCCTCATCGCCGCTCGCAGGGTGCGATCGTTCAGGCTGTTATTACCTTGAAACGCAATCTTGCCCACCTTGACCGTCGGACCTTCTTTGATATTGAACGTAATCGCCACGGAAGCCGGCGGAATCTTCTTCACCTCAGGCGTGATCGTCGCAAACTGATGCCCATGCTCCGCGAGCAGGTCTTTCAGCACCACTACGGCTCGTGCGATCTTGGTCGGGTCGTACTGGCTCTCTACCGAAACCCCGACCTTTGCCTTTTTGTACCGGTCCAGAACGTCCGACAGCGTTACGGCATTGAGGCCCTTATAGTTAATCTCGCGGATCGTCGGCTTTTCACGAACATAGATCACCAGCTGAACGCACTTCGCGGTATCGACACGTTCAATCTGGATGTCTTCAAAATATCCGGTATTCCAAAGCGAGTTGAAGTCGCGTTCG
Organism: uncultured Acidobacteriaceae bacterium; assembly: GCA_963815485.1. Taxonomy (GTDB): domain Bacteria; phylum Acidobacteriota; class Terriglobia; order Terriglobales; family Acidobacteriaceae; genus Edaphobacter. Next base: position 1,178,281 of record CAWFGQ010000002.1, read on the forward strand.
ACCACAGCCGGGTCGTACACATCGTTCTGCCGGCTGAACAATCGCGAAAGCACCGACTCCTTCGGAATACGACGGTTGCCGATAACCTGAGGCTGACAAAGAGTTTCCACTCCCGACGAGGACTGTGGTGCGGTCGGGGTTCCCGGGTTTACCTGGGCAGACAGAGTCGACGCCATCGCCACAACGGCAAAAAGAAACGCGGCTGGAGCGATGCGGGAGCGGCTGGAGCGCGTGCACACAGGTTCGGTCTTGCTTTTCAGGGAGCTTCCGCTCTCTCGATTCACGGTAAAGATACGCACACCCTCACTGCTCTAAAAATGACGCTCCGCCAGCACATCAAGCGAAGTCTTGATTATATGGGAGCGGCCAGCCGTTAGCGAGTTCGCCCCAGGGTTTAGGCTCGATCAAAGTGCATCTAACCTGCGTCAATTCAGTTCTGTCGTCATTTTGACGAACAGAACAGCCAAAGGAACCGGCCCTCTGACGTTATCTTGACGCCTAAAAAGGCTCAAGCAACGCACATCGCGCCGCCTAACACCTCGCTAAACACTTCGCTGTTCACATTTCCGCCTGTAAGCACCGTCCCGACACACGCGCCTCCCGCTCCCCGGTCTTTCAGAAGCGCCGCAAGCCCGGCAGCGCCCGAGCCCTCGGCAACATTGTGCGTGTCCGCAAAGTAAAACCGCATCGCGGCTCTTACCTCATCATCGTCGACGGCGATGATCCGGTCCAACCCCGCCCTCATAATCTCAAGTGCACTTGGATCAGGCTTTCGACACGCCATCCCGTCGGCTATTACTGTCCTGGCTTCATGCTCCCTGACCGCCCCGGCAGCAAGAGAGAGAGCATAGGCAGGAGCGAGGCTCGACACTACACCCACGACCTTTGTCGTCAGCCCTAAAGCGTTTCGAGTTGCGATCGTCCCGCAGACTCCTGAGCCCATCCCAATTGGCACATATACAGTCTCCAACTCACCACAGGCCGAAAACAGTTCGAGCGCGTAGGTCGCAACCCCAGTCACGATTCGCGCATCGATATTCGGAACCCGATGCCACCCGTTCTCCCCGGCCAGACGCTCCGCATATTCACTGGCCGCCTGAAAGTCATGGCCAAACTCAATCAGTTCGGCACCCAACGCCTGCATCGCCCGGTTCTTCTCCATGCTGTTCCCAAACGGAACCACAATAACCACGCGAATCCCATGTCTCGCCCCTGCAAGCGCAATCGATTGCCCATGGTTTCCTCGGGTCGCCGAAACTACCGTAGTCACCTCAGGCAGCTCCCGCCGTAGCCAATCCATATAGACCAACCCGCCTCGAACCTTAAATGCTCCGACCTGCGTGTGGTTCTCATGCTTTACCCAAACCTCCGCTCCCGCACGCGCGTTTACCAGCGGCCAGGTGTACTGCGGCGTCGCAGGCATCGTCTGGTAGATCAACTGCGCAGCAGCTTCAATCTCACTTAATGCCGGAAGCAATGTGCTCATTCCATCCCCTTGGCATTCTCTTGTTTCGACAATTCCAACTAAGCGCTCCTCGCGATCTTCTTCACTTCGACAAGCGTGGAGTAGAACGTAGGCCCGCCGCCAATATCGGTCAGTGTCTCCGACGTCAGCGCATTTACATTCCGTCCGCCCGAAAGCTTATTCCAATCCAGTCGCGCAGCAACAACTCCGGCAGCAACCTGGCCGTTCACCAGAGCCTTGAGTGCAACAAACCCTCGTCCATTGAAGACCTCAACTTCGTCCCCGCTTTCAATCGCCCGTGCAGCCGCGTCGACCCGATTCATCTCGAGCACGCCCGCGGTTCGAGACTCCATCCGCTGATGAACGGGAATATTGCCAAACGTCGAGTTCATATAGTTGTCAGCCTTGCGCGGCAGAAACTCCAGCGGATAAGCCCCATCCGTCACATTCGCTCGCGACTCGGCTGGCGCGGTAAACACGGGCACCGGAATAAACTCCCCGCGTCCGCTCGCAGTCCGGAACCACTCCGCAGTACTGAACGGCAAAACCTCACCCTCGGCATCCGCCGGCAGCTGCAACGCGATATGCCCTTCCTCTTTCAGCCGTTCCTGCGTAATCCCCGCAAACCACGGATGGTCCGTCTCCAATGCCTGGTTGATCAAATCATCTTCGCGATCATCAAAACACGCCTCGGTAAATCCCATACGCCGCCCCAGTTCGCCGAACAGCGCAACATTGCTCTTCGCCTCGCCCAGCGGAGCAATCGCGCGTTCGTTGATCTGCACGAACAGATGCCCATACGCGCCCTGCACGTCCTTCACCTCAAGAAACGTCGGTGCCGGTAGCAGCACATCGGCGTAATCCGCCGTATCGGTAAAGAACTGCTCATGCACTACCGTGAACAGATCCTCACGCATCATTCCACGCAACACATCATTCTGATTCGGAGCGATCGCCGCAGGATTTGAGTTGTACACAAACATCGCCTTCACGGGAGGCCCGTCAGTCTCCTGGTCGCCCAGCCTCGTCAGTGCCTGCCCCAGCAGGCTCATGTTCACCACTCGCGACCGCCGCCTCAGCGGACTCGCCATCATCAACTCCGGCATCTCCAGGGCAAGTTCGTTGAACGGAAACGATCCCGACGTCGAAAGCTGCAATCCACCGCCCTTGTATTTCCACGCTCCAGTCAACAAAGGCAGCATGCACACCGCGCGAGCGGCGGTTCCACCGTTCTCACTTCTCTGAATCCCATAGTTCAACCGGATCACCGCTGGCCCTACAGAACCGGAACGCCCTGCCTTTGCATACTCCCGAGCCAATCGGACAATCGCTTCAGCGCTGATCCCCGTAGCCGCGGCGACTCTCTCCGGAGAGTACTCAGAACGCAAAGCATGAGCCTTCAGCTCCTCAAAACCAGTTGTGCACCGCGCGACATACTCGCGATCCTCCAGCCCCATGCTGAGAATTACATGCATCATCCCCAACGCCAGCGCCGCATCGGTTCCCGGATGAATCGTTAGATGTTCATCCGCAAGTGCAGCCGTCCGGGTCCGGTACGGATCAATCACCACCAGCTTCGCACCCCTGCGCCGCGCCTCTTCAATAAAGGGCCATAGATGCACATTGTTACCGTGAACATTCGCACCCCACGCGATAATCAATCCCGCGTGAGCAAAGTCCTGTGGCGGAGTCCCAAGCTTCACTCCGTAGACACTCTTGAGAGCCATGCCGCCCGCAGTCGAACAGATCGTCCGGTCCAACTGCGACGCACCCAGCCGATGAAAAAATCTTCTATCCATCGACCCGAAACCGAGCTTTCCAATCGTCCCGGCGTAGCTGTAAGGCAGCACACTCTCCGGCCCAAATTCTGCTGTAATCCCTTTCAGCTTTGACGCGATCTCATCGAGTGCCTCGTCCCATGAGATTCGCTCGAAAGCCGTCATCTCGCTTCCCTGAGCCAGTGGCCCCTTCGGCACGCCAGCCCTTCGCCGCATCGGATACAGCAGCCGCTCCGGCGAATAGACACGATCCAGATACTTCGCCACCTTGCCGCATAAAAATCCCCGAGTCACCGGATGCGAGGCGTCGCCCTGCATTTTGACCGCCCGCCCGGATGCCTCATCCACAGTAACCAGGACTCCACACGAATCCGGGCAATCATGCGAACAGACCGCATGCACGACCTTCGTCGCATCCGGTCGCGCCTCGTATCCCGTGAAATTCGAAGCCATAGCTAGATTCTAGTTCAGCAGACCTCTCAAACAGCGTCACAATCGCCGTTGTATCCTTCAGCCATAACAAACCAGCCTGAACCAAGACGTCGCGACCCCCATGACCCACCACCTCTTCAAACCATCCCGCCTTGAGGCCTTCTCCGACGGAGTCATCGCCGTCATCATCACCATCATGGTGCTCGAACTCAAAGTTCCCCACCAGGACGGGCTCGAAGGCCTGCGCGCCGTTCTCCCCACCCTCTGCCTCTATCTCATCTCTTTCGCCCTCACCGGCATTTACTGGATCAACCACTACCAACTCGTCCACCGCACCGAAGAGGTCGACCAGCTCATCCTTTACGCAAATCTGGCCTTTCTCTTCTGTCTCTCCCTTCTGCCGTTCTTCACTTCCTATGTGCTCGACAAGAAGATGGACTCCTTCTCGGTCGCTATTTACATCACGTCGATGATCGTCACCGGCTTCAGCTTCCTCAGCCTGCACCTCGCCATCAGCAGGCGCCTCCGTCACACCGGCAAACTTGAAGCAGAAGATACAGCAGTCGAGCGCAAAAACTGGCTCTCCCTTTTCGTCTATCTCATCGCCGTTCCCATCGCCTTCCAGCACCCGCGCATCTCTCTCGGCCTCACTGCCTTCGTTACCATCATCTGGATAACCCCCACCGCAGGCATCAAACCCCGCAACGAACATCCTCCCAATAACCCCTCCTGATTCATCACCTGCCCAACGAGTACCTCGACAACCTCTTATCTTCCTCACCCCAATCGGCTACTATCAATCCGACCGGGCCTTCAGGCGTCAGGAAAACAAGCCTGCGCATTCACGCCCAAAAATCAGGCCCCTCCCGAGATATCTCATGATGCTTCGTCGTTCCTTCCGCTCAGTAGCCCTTGGTCTCACACTCCTCGTGTCCGCCCTGCTCCCTGCTCAGGAGCCGAACCCGCTCCACACCGCCTCCCGGCAGGAACTCAACATCATCAAAGTCCTCGTTGCACAGGAGAACGCATGGAATAACGGCGATCTCGTCGGATTTGTGAAGGGTTTCAAAAATTCTCCCGACACCCTCTTCATCACTCACCAGGTATTTCGTGGATTTGACGGCCTTGTCGAAGAGTACAAGCATGACTACCCAAGCAAAGCCGCCATGGGAACCCTTGTCTACTCCGATCTCGAGGTCCACCCTCTCGACGAGAACTTCGCCGTTGTCATCGGAAAATATCACCTCGAACGCGGCAAAAAGGACGGCGGCAATGCCGAAGGCCTCTTCTCGCTCGTCTTCGAGAACACCGATAGCGGCTGGAAGATCGTCGTCGACCACACGATGTAGCTACAAAACCGATTCGTTCAATTCACGAATGAGTCCTTCCAACTCCATCTGCGTCCTGTCCTTCAGACTCTCAAACAGAAATCCCGCGCCCCTCGCCCGAATCATTCTGCTGGTTGCATCGCAACGAAACACTCCATCATTCACTCGAAAGACGATCTCCACCGGCGTTTGAGGTGCCATCCGAAGCCGAGCCTCCGTCTCGATGTAACATCCACCGGCGCTGAGATCGAGCACCCTCCCGCGAAACAGCATCCTTCCGTCCTTCACCATCACCTCGGCCCAGGCGTCCACGGCATAGCGAGGATGCTTTCTCCGCTCGACCATGCCCTCGACAGCCGTTCTACGTCTCTCTTTTCGCCCGTCGACCACAGTTATCAATTCAAGCTCGGCCATCTCTTACCTCTCCCGCACTCGACCACACCAATCCATCATCGGCGCCAACCCTCGAGACTTCAGTCCTAAAAGCTCCTTTCCACCCTTTTATTCCATGCCCATTCCATATATCTTCGACGGCAAAGGACGAATCCTCGTGATCCAGCAAGCCCCAACAATCTCCCGCCGCCAATTCCTCGCCGCCTCGACAGCCACAACTGCAGTCGCCTGCCTCAATCACCGCAATCTCATGGCCCAGCAACCAGCACCGCAAGCCCAGGACTTCCTCACCCGGGCCCGCGCCGCCAACGCAAACAACAAGATCACCGCTACTCCCCTCCGCCGCAACATCACCTTCCTGAGCGGAGCTGGCGGCAACATCGCCGTCCTCACCGCGCGAGAGGGCAAGCTCCTCGTCGACGCCGGCTACGCCTCCTGCCAGCCTCAACTTACCGCCGCCCTCGCCGCCATCAACTCCGACCCTATTCAGGTCCTGATCAACACCCACTGGCACTTCGACCACACCGACGGCAACGACTGGATGCACACCGCCGGAGCCACCATCTGGGCCCACGAGAACACCCGCTACCGCATGAGCACCACCCAGAACATCGTCGCCTACAAAGCCGTCATTCCACCCGCTCCCACCGACGCTCTCCCTACCATCCTCTTCAACAGCTACCGAACCCTCTCCGACCAGGACAACAACCTCAATCTCACCCACTACGCAGGCCCACACCGACACCGATCTCTCCGTCCACTTCACAGAGGCCGACATCCTCCACTGTGGCGACACCTTCTGGAACGGCATTTATCCCTTCATCGACTACTCCAGCGGAGGCAACATCAACGGCATGATCCAGGCCACAGAACAAAACCTTGCGCTCGCCGGCGCGGATACGATCGTCATTCCCGGCCACGGCCCGCTCGGCAACAAAACCCAGCTCACGGAGTTTCGCAACATGCTCGTCGGATCCCGCGACAACATTGCCAAACTGAAAAAAGAAGGCAAATCCCTCGAAGAGACCGTCGCCGCAAAACCAACCGCCGTCTTCGACGCAAAATGGGGCAAAAAACCCGAGGCCTTCATCAGCTATGTTTATCAGGGCGTCTGACCTTCTATTCTCACTCAAAAATGAAAAGGGCCGAGCAATCAAGCTCGACCCATTTTTTTTGCGCTGAAGGCGCTTCCCGCCGTGCGCGCAGCACTCAAACGGTCATGATCTCCTTTTCCTTCGCCTTACATAGCTCTTCAATCCGCTTGATCTCCGCATCCGTCAAATGCTGCACCTCTTCGCTCGCCCGCTTTTCATCATCGGCAGAGATCAACTTATCTTTCGCAGCCTTCTTGATGTGATCGTTCCCGTCGCGCCGGACATTCCGGATCGCTGTCTTATGATCCTCCAGCGTCTTGTTCAACTGCTTCACGACCTCTTTCCGTCGCTCCTCGGTCATCGGAGGCACAGGCACGCGAATCACCTTGCCGTCCGACATCGGATTCAACCCATTTCCGGCAGTCCGAATCGCTTTCTCGATCGCCGACACCATCCCCGCGTCATACGGCTGCACCAGAATCAGCGTGGGCTCAGGCGTCGACATCTGACCCATCTGAGCTACAGGCGTGTCCGTGCCGTAATAGTCCACCTTCACGTGGTCGAGCATATGCACATTCGCTCGTCCTGTCCGTGTCGACAGCAGATGGCTGCGAAAATCCTCTACCGTGCTCTCCATCTTCGTCTTCAGCTGCTGATGTATTGCCTTCAACGCCGGATTCCCGGCCATAAACGACGCCATAGAGTCTCCTCACAAATGCAATCGATATTTTACAGAGACGTTTCAAACCATGCGAGGAAAGCCCCGCAAAAACACGATAGGGATCCACGCCATTTCGCTTGACACCTGAACTCTACACAGCTGCCTTCATTCCGCGCAGCCGCCTGCAAGCCTCTGCCAGATCCCGGTCCTTCTTCGCAAAACAGAATCGAAGCAAATCCTCACCTTTTCCCGGCCGGAAAAACGCCGATCCCGCCACGGAAGCCACACCTGTCTTCGCCAGCAACGCCCGAGCCTTCTCCGCGGCAGTCGCCCCAGGCAGATCCCCAGTCGAAGCAAGCACGTAATAAGCCCCATCCGGAACATGCGGACGCATCCCTGCATCACGCAGAGCATCCACAATCATCGTCCGCTTCACCTCATGCTCACGCGCGAGCCCTTCATAAAAATCAGGCCCCAGCTTCTCCAATCCATCAGCACAACCCTGCTGCATCGGGGCAGGCGCGCATACATAAGTCAGATCGTGGAAGTACCCGATCGACCCTACCCACTTCGCATCCGCGATCAGATAGCCCACTCTCCATCCTGTCACCGAGAACGTCTTCGAGAACCCGGACATCAGAATCGTCCGCTCCTTCATCCCTGGCAGCGTCGCCGGACTGACATGCTTCACCCCGCCATAAATAAAATGCTCATAGATCTCATCCGTGAACACAAAAAGATCGAACTCCTCCGCAACCTCCGCCAGCGCCTCAAGCTCTTCACGCGTAAACACCTTCCCCGCCGGATTCGAAGGCGTATTGATCACCATCCCCCGAGTCCTCGGCGTAATCGCCTCCCTGACGGCCGCAATATCGAGCCCCCAGTCCGAAGCCTTCAGCCCCACCGGCACCCCCACGGCACGAATCGAGCGCAGCGTACTCGCGTGATACCCATAAAACGGCTCGAACAGCAGAACCTCATCTCCCGGATTCAGCAGCGCCATCACCGCAGCCTGAAACGCCCCGGTTGCGCCGCTCGTCACCACCACCTCGCGTTCCGGATCGACCGCAACCCCCAGCGTCTCCTCCGCCTTCACCGCGATCGCCCGCCGCAGCCGCTCAATCCCATCCATTCGTGTGTAAATATTCAGTCCATCCCGAATCGCGCGAATCGCGCCTTCAGCCACGACTTCTGGAACCTCGGTATCGCAAACCCCTTGCGCCATGTTCACGCCACCAATGCGATCGCACTCCTGCGTCATCGCACGAATCTCCGACTGCACCACCCCCGGCGCCAGCTCGCTCAACCGCAAACCCACTGAAGTCTCCGTAACACCCATGCCCAAAACCTCCGTCCCATCAAGGTTACGCCGAACTTCCGGTTTAAAGCACGAAGGGCACAGCCAAAGCCATACCCTTCGCGAACGAACCTGACAACGGCTACTGAACCGCAGGCAGCTGCAACGAGATCTGCGTCGCTGCAGTGCTGCAGACCGGATGCCCCCATCCGCTCGTACTCACGCCAAGCGCCAGCCCTGGAGCCGCTGTGATGTCATACACAATATTGTCCGGACGGCTCGGATCCGGCCCGACTCCCGCCGGCACAAAGTCCAGCTTCAGCGAATTCCGCGTCCGCCACGCAATGTTATGGTCCGCGCACGAAGAGTCGCCGCTCACTCCAAGCCCGCCGATAAGCTGTCCCTGCGAGTTATACAGCGCCAGCCCTCCGCCAAACACATTGATTCCGCCAATTCTGCCGCCGACCATAGGATCGTTCGACTGCCCATAGTCCGCAGAATTACCTCCATAAGCAACGTCCGTACTGACCGGATTGCTCGCCTGCAGTCCATACAGCGACCCGCCCGGCTGTGTCGCGCTGTACAGATCGGCAGTCGACAGCGCCAGCTTCGGCAGGCTGAACGCATTCGCCGTATTCGCCTTCTGCGCCGAGATCACGCGGCTTCCCGGCCACTGGTCGCCTCGATTATTTCCCGTAAACGCGACTGCGCACACCACGCCATCGCGATTGACGATTGTGCCCCACATGTTGAGACCGAATCCGCCATTACCTCCGGCATGATTCACTGCCATTGCTAACGCCTTGCGCAACGCCCCTTGCGAGGGAAGCTGGCTGCATGCAGACGAGGCATCCACGTCTCGATCCGCGGCCTGCGCGACTCCACTCGCACACAGACACACGGCTACCGTTAAACTCTGTTAAAAATTCCATACTGATTCATAACGTTTCTTCTCCTGTAGTTCGTCTAGATCAGATTTAGATCGGATTTTTCGCGCACGATTGTGGCAGGAACCCAAAGAGACCAAAGAAGACCCGAAGACATAACTTGGAGGGCCCGGAGAGTGCCGGAATTCTACCACCGTGATCCAACCTATGTCCGCCCGGCAACCGGCAAAAGAGAATGCCACACCAGTGGTGCGGCATCTCTCGTTACATCGAATAAATTGGCAGGGTGACTACTGCTTCTGCGAGGCCTTATCCTTCTGTTTTTCCTTCTCCTTCGCCGACCCTACATCACAATTTTGTATCTTCAGGCTCAGCAGCTTCGCTTGGAACTCTTCACTATTCATTACCTCGTGCTGCGCCTCAAGAGCCTGTTGCACTCCAGCCATCTGATCGCGGAACACACTACTATCCAGATCCTTCACCTTGATTTTCGCGATCAGCTGTGGCATCTCGGCCATACTCGCCTGGAACTCAGCGGAGTTCAGCACCTTCGTCGCCTCTCGCATATTCTCGGCCGACGCAGCCATCGCCTTCTTAACTCGCTCCTGCTCCTCGGGAGTCATCTCCCGCACCTCGCCGTCGACCACCACAACTCCTGCCCCACCGGGGCCAACTCGATAAACAATCCCGGTCTTCTTTTTACAAATCGCTTTCTTCGAAGGCGCTGCCGGAGCCGCAGGGGCAGTCGGGGCAATCGCCGGACTAGGAGCAGCAGCTGGTCTTGGTGCTTTGGGAGCAAGAGCAGGCGTCACAGGTGTAGGAGCAGGCGGTGCCGGAGCAGCGACCGGGGTGGGCACACCTTGCGCCGCGATTGGCGCCATTGGAGCGATCGGAGTCACCGGTGCGATGGGCGCCACCTCTTGCGGCTCATTAATCTCCGTGTTCGCATTCGATGCGACCGGGGCAGCCGCCGGAGTCGCAGGAGCCACAACTACCGCTGGCGCAGCGATCAAACCGTGTCTTCCCTCCGTCAATCCAGCATCCGAGACAACCACCGGCGAGAAGGCTTTCACAGCCTGCACAACCGGCACGGTTGCTACCTGTTGCTCCGCGGCCATCGTCGGAACAACGTGAAATGACGTAGCCATGATCGTCGCCGCCGCCATCGCACTCGCTCCAGTTGCGAGCCGGATCACTCTGGCCCGCACGCTCACCACTGACTTCGCTGCCATGAGTCGCATCACTCGTTCCTCCAGTACGTTGCTGCTGAACAGACCCACAAACTCAGCCCGCTCCGGCAATCCTCCGCCGAGCATCCTCCGCGCCATCGTCAGCAGACACCGCGCATATCCAATCTCCGAACGCATCTCCCGCGCCGCCATCTCGTCACACACCATCTCCCGCGTCCGGCGGATCCTTTGCTGAATCGCGTGAGTCGCTGGGTGCCACCCGACGGGCAGCGCCGCCAGCTGGCAGACACCGTTCATCATGTAATCCCGCCGCTTTACGTGCGCCAGCTCGTGCAGCAGAGCCGCCTTCACTTCATCCCCTCCATGACCGCCAAAATCCTTCGGCAACAGAACCACAGGCGAGATCGCACCAACCACCATCGGACTTGTCACCTCGGCGCACTCCCGCACCTCAGGCGGCCGCATATTCAGGTCTCTCCCGAAATCCTCCAGCACCGCCGCCGCCGCCGAACAAAGAACCACCTCGCGCGATGCGGTCACCAGCCGCCGCGCACCTCTCCACGCTCTCATTACGCGAAGCAGACCCAGCAAAACCGAACCCGCATACACCCCGGAGATCCAATGCATCGTCCGCGATGAAAGAGAAATCCGATGGATCCGGGACGAGAGCCGGGACGAGAGCCAGGACATCTCTCTGCCGGTCTCTGCTGGCAGTTGAACCTCGGCAGGAGCCATCGGTTCCACCTCTACCACTGCCGCCGATCGGTGCACGAGCGGCATCGAAGCCACGTCAGTCCCGAAAGAACATCCTATATCCCCGGCCAGCCCGCACACAGGCAACACCACGGCGAGCCCCAGAACCGCAAGCCAAACCCTGTACTGCGTTCGCGGCCCCGGCTTCACCAGCCGCAACAGAATCCATGCCCCGGTAGCCAGCACGGGAAGCTGCCACAAAGCGTTCGCAAGATACTCAAGCAAGACTCGTTCCATCACTGCTCCTCCGTGCCATTTCCTCCAGCCGCATCTCGTTCCGCTGCAGCCAGTTTCTCGGCCACGCGTGCCAACTCTTCCGCGCTGATCTGCCGCGCATCGACCATCGCCATCAGCAAAGCCTCGCTCGAACCGCCAAACATACGCTTCACCATGTCCTTCAACGCATTTCCCGTAGCGCGCTCACGGCTCACCACCGGCCGATACCGAAAGGCCCGCCCCTCCTGCACCCGCTTCACCTTGTTCTTGCGCAGCAGGACGTTCAGCATCGTCTGCACGGTCGTATAAGCAAGCTGCGCCTTCAGCCGCGGCTGCACCTCGGAGACAGTGCTAGGCCCTGCCTCCCAAAGCACCTGCATAATCTCAAGTTCCAGCGGCGTCAGCGCCTGATCTGTCTTCTTTTGGACACCCACGTCAATTCGTCTCCTAACAGCTTAGGAGATTATGACGAAACAAAATTTGTTTTGTCAACTAACGCCTTAGGAGTTGTCAAAAAAATGGCCCGGCTCACGTCTGGCAGTGAAAATCCTGCCGCATTTTGGCTCCCCCGGCAAATTCATCCGGTATTCATCGCTCTGATAGGCTTGCAGCACACGCAAATCAGGAGCCCCGCATCATGCGACTCGGTCTTTCCGCCTTCGTCTTAGCCTTCACAGTCACCTTCCCCGTCATCGCTCAGGGTCCCCGCCCGCAACTCACACCCGAGCAGACGAAGGCACTCATCGAAAAGCGCGAATCGATCGAGAAGGAGCTTGAAGACATCGCCATCATCGATCGCAAGGTGATGGTGCCGATGCGAGACGGGGCGCGCATGGCCGCTGACATCTATCGTCCCAGGGACACCGGCAAAAAGTACCCAATCATCTTCAGTCGCACCCCGTACAACTTCAACTTCTGGGATGTACGTCTCGGCTCCTATCGCGATATGTCGACCGAGCTCGAAGCCGTCAAGCGCGGCTATGTCCTGATCGAGATGAACGAGCGCGGCCATTTCTTCTCCGAGGGCAACTACGACATCCTCGGCGCACCGCTAACCGACGCCGACGATCAGTTCAACTGGATGGCTGCACAACCATGGTCGAGCGGTAAAGTCGGTCTCATCGGCTGCTCATCTACTGCCGAGTGGCAGCTTGCCGCAGCTTCCCTCGGCAACAAAGCGCTGACGACGATCATCCCGCAGAGCTTCGGCGCTGGAGTCGGCAAAGTCGGCCCCTACAACGAGCAGGGCAACTGGTATCGCGGCGGCGCCGTGCAGATGCTCTTCATCGACTGGCTCTACGGCGAGCAGAATCAAGTCCGCCCAATGTTCCCGAAGGATCTCTCGCAGAAAGACCTCATCAAAGCATCCAAAATGTTCGACCTCGCGCCCCAGATGCCGCCAGTCGACTGGGCAAAGGCCTTCGAACATCTCCCGGAAAAGGACATCTTCTCGGCAATCGACGGGCCCAAAGGCATCTTTGCCGACAAGATGCCAAACACCACGGGCGGCGCCATGATCGAGCGGACACCAAATGATCCCGCGTGGCGCAAAGGCGGTATCTGGCAGTCCGATACGATGCCGATCAATGTGCCCGGCTTCTGGTTCATGACATGGTACGACGTCTCTACTGGCCCGAATCTCGCTGCCTACAACTTTGTTCGCTCCACGGCAAAGGGGGAGGCGGCCAATCAGCAGTACGCCGTCATCGCACCCACACTTCACTGCGGATACACACGAGCGAAGGAGGACACCATCGTCGGCGAACGCAGCATGGGCGATGCGCGCCTCGACTACAACGCACTCACCTACGGATGGTTCGATCACTTCCTCAAAGGCGAAGACAACGGCTTCCTTCAGAAGACCCCGAAGGTCCAGTACTTCACCATGGGCATCAACAAATGGCAGCACGCGGAGACGTGGCCGCCCGAAGGCGCGAAGAACGTAACTCTCGATCTATGGAGCGCAGGTAAAGCCAACACACTGAATGGCGATGGAAAGCTAGTCGTTGAATCCGCGGCGACGTCGCTTCTCAGATTCACAAGCACCACAGCAGCCTCCAACGGAAAGACCGATCTCCCCGACACATTCACCTACGATCCTATGCACCCTACACCAAGTTACGGCGGCAACGTCTGCTGCGCCGCCAACACGATTCCCGGCAACGGCGGAGCACTCGATCAACGCAAGATGGAAGAGCGCTCCGACATCCTTGTCTATACCTCCGAGCCATTAGCAGAAGGGATCGAAGTCAGCGGCCCTATCACTGCAACGCTCTACGTCTCCTCCGACGTGAAGGACACCGACGTAACAGTCAAAGTCATCGACGTGCTACCCGACGGAACCGCCTACAACCTCGACGAGACCATCCAGCGCCTCCGCTACCGTGACGGCGACAATAAAACCGTCTGGATGGAAAAGGACAAGGTCTACAAAGTCACTCTGACTCCAATGAACACCAGTAACTTCTTCGACGCAGGCCACAGAATCCGCATTGAAGTTGCAGGCTCGAACTTCCCACGCTTCGACCGCAACCTGAACACCGGCGGCAACAACTATGACGAAACAACCAGCGTAGTCGCCCACACCGCAATTCACCACTCAGCGCACTACCCCAGCACGCTTACCTTGTCGGTAGTGAAACACTAATTTGGCAGACTTTATGTAGAGGTCGTGAGTTCGATGCATGTGGAAAAAAGCTGGTTTGGACAAGCGCGTCTGCTGGTGAGCGCGACTGTAATGATGGCGATGGCCGTTTCGGCGCGAGCGCAGCAGATTGCTTTTACGTGGGACGACTTGCCATCCCATAGTGCGCTACCGCCGGGCGAAACCAGAGTCGAAATCGGAAGAAGGCTCATCGCGGCGATGAAGGAAGCCCACATGCCTCCGGTGTATGGCTTTGTGAATGGCGTTCACACCGAAGACGAGCCACTCTCCACGCCGATGCTTAAGGAGTGGCGCGACGCCGGACTGCCATTGGGCAACCACACCTGGTCGCACATCAACCTCAACCAGCAGTCGCTCGCAGACTGGGAGGCGGACACTCTAAAAAATGAAGCCGTGTTGAAGTCGTATATGGGTAACGAGGATTGGCATTGGCTTCGCTATCCGAACCTCGCTGAGGGCGATACACCCGAGAAACGCGAGGGTGCTCGCCGGTTCCTGGCTGAGCATGGATACAAGATCGCGGGAGTCACGATGAGCTTCGGCGATTACCTCTACAACGGCCCGTATGCACGATGCGTTGCAAAAAAGGATGCAGCCTCAATTACGCAGTTGGAGACAAGCTATCTCGCTGCAGCCGAAGCCACCATCGACTACACCCGTGCTATGTCGAAGGCGTTATATGGCCGCGATATTCCTTACGTGCTTCTCATGCATGTGGGTGCGCTCGATGCACGAATGCTGCCTCGGCTCCTGAAGCTCTATCGCGATAAGGGATTTACCTTCATCAGCCTCCAGGATGCGGAGAAGGATTCGTTCTATAAGAACGACCTGGATCTATCATTGCCATCAGCCCCCGACACCTTGGAGGAGGCGATGCGAGCACGCAATCTTCCGTTGCCAACGCGACCGGCGCCGACTGTGGACCTGAACCTTATTTGCCGGTAGGCGTTTGGGCTGGAATCCCTGTTCCTAGAACCCCTGATCGGTCCGGAAAGCGGTGACTTTGTTCTTCACAAACGTCACAGCCATCGGATGCCCAAGATTCGCAAACACCACCATGCGATTGCCATAATCAGTGCTTGTACTCTTCGACACCTGCCCGAGGGCCAGCTCCACCTGCCGTTCATTCATCCCCAGAATGACCTGATGCGCGTCGACCGCCTTCCAGATCTCCGGCCCCCAGTGTTTGTACAACTCGTGCGGATCGTCGTAAAACAAAATCTCATCGGTATAAAACGTGTACTGTCCGTCCTGCCTGTAGCCAACAGGCACGGCATACTCCTTCTCATCTCCCAGCTTAGTGAAAGCCAACAGCACTTGTTTATCCCCGCCGGGGATCCGGAATGTCGCGGACTTCGGAGCCACCTGCTCGAAAGCGTCCTTCACCTCAAGCTTTTCCGCTCCAAGCAGCGTTCCCGCGCTCTTTCCGTACTGTGCCGCGTGACCGACATAGGGGTAGTAGTCAAGTTGGCCTCCCGCAGAGACCCATACCGTCGCGCCCTTCAATTCCTTCACATCCTTCAGAGAATCCGGCCGCTTCTTCTTCAGAAAAACCAGGTCATCCTCAGCGATCACTTCTCGCTCGGGTGCCTTCGTCACCATGGGAGCATTTCTCTCATGATGTAAGTACAGAGCCTCGCCCCCAATCGCCAAAATTAAAATCGCCGTTCCCCCGATTGCCGCCTTGACCCCGTTGTTCATTCAAACCCTCGCTCCTGCCAATCTAATTGACTGGCTCCGCAACACTCAACTCACGCTCCGCGCCCATCAGAGATTCAGCCGTCAAAGCATCTGCCTTGCGTAACTGAGGAAAGAGCCCGGCGGCCGAAGCGGTCACAACCATCGAAGCAACGCCGCCAATCACAACCGCGCGAACCGCACCCCACCACTGCGCCGTCACCCCGCTCTCAAACTCGCCAAACTCGTTCGACGCTCCGATAAACAGCCAATTCACTGCGCTCACCCGCCCTCGCATCTCAGGAGGCGTCGCAAGCTGCAACAAACTCGAACGAACCACCACACTGACCATGTCGCTCGCCCCGACAATCACGAGTGCGATTGCGCTAAGCCAGATGCTCGTCGACAACCCGAAGACCACCGTAGCCGCCCCAAAAATTCCAACACAGATCAGCATCGTCGCGCCGGCGCGTCGTTTGATCGGCTTCACCAGCATCGTCAGCGACACGGCGAGCGCGCCCACGGAAGGCATAGCCCGCAGCAATCCCAACCCACGCGGGCCAGCGTGCAGAATATCCGTGGCAAAGATCGGCAGCAGAGCCGTCGCGCCGCCCAGCAGCACCGCAAAGAGGTCCAACGAAATAGAACCGAGCAGCAGCTTGGAGCGCCACACATACTCGAGGCCCGCGAGAACAGTCTTCGAACTGAAGGCCTTCTTCTCCTTCGCCACCATCTTGGCGCGAATCATGCTGACCAGAATGATGAACCCCAGCAGCATCAACAGAGTGAAGGCATAAACCACCGGCGCGCCATTCCACTCCAGGGCAGCACCAGCCAACGGCAACGTAAACAAAATGCCCCCAACCGCGGGTCCTGACATGTTTGCTATCTGATAGACGGTCGCGCCCCACGTCACCGCATTAACGAAGTGCTCCTTCGGCACCAGGCTCGGAAGCATCGCACTCGCCGCCGGGCCGCTGAACGCTCGTCCCAATCCGATTCCCACCAGCACAGCGTAGATCGGCCATATCCTCCCGCCGCTCAATGCCGTCGTGCTCAGCGACAGGTACAACAACACTGCAGTACAAATCGCCTGCAGCCCATAACACAGCAAGATGATTCTTCGCCGGTCGAATCGATCCGCCGCATGCCCCGCCGCAAGCATCACGAAGACGCCGGGCAGAAATAACGCCAGACCTGTATATCCGAGGTCGAGAGCTGAGTGGGTCAGCGCATAAACCTGCCATGCAACCGCGACCGACTGCGCCTCCGCACCAACAATCACCATCAACCGCGCTGTCTGATACAGCCGAAAGTCCCGCGACTTGAACGCTGAACGGAAATCACCGCTTCCAGTGATTTCCTCCCGTTTCGAACCATCAGCCATACTTTATGTTTTCACACTTCGATTACGAATATGTCACCACGCAGAAAACCTTCGCTTCTCGATCCGTTCAAGCGAATCTAAAGCCTGGGCACAGTCGGCGTTACCGCCCCAGATAGACCTTGTACTGCGATTCAACCACGCCGGTATTTCTCGCCAGCGTCAGCTTCGACTGGTTGTACTGATAGAGCGTCAGCACCAGCCGGCTCTGCGCCTGCGCAAGCGTGGCCTGGGCCTGCACAACCGGTAGATTGTCATCCACTCCGGCCTTGAACCTGTCGCTCGCATCCTGAACTTCCTGCGTCGCCAGATCGACATTGCTCCGTGCGACCTTCACCAGT
Source organism: uncultured Acidobacteriaceae bacterium (assembly GCA_963815485.1). Classification (GTDB taxonomy): domain Bacteria; phylum Acidobacteriota; class Terriglobia; order Terriglobales; family Acidobacteriaceae; genus Edaphobacter. Next base: position 1,195,842 of record CAWFGQ010000002.1, read on the forward strand.
TCGTTCGACGATTGCACATCCAGCATCGCCGCCCGAATCTGCCACTCAATCGACACTCGAAGCGATTCAATCTGCTGCCGCAGCGCCATCACCTGAGCAGCTGCAACCTCGTTTTCGCCTCGCAACTGACCCTCTTCGAACACCGGAACACTCACTTTGCCGGTAGCGGCAAATACGCCGTGAAACAGACCGCCAATCTCCCCCAGCACACCGTAATATCCATCGAACGCCACCGTCGGCAGCCTCTCCGATCTGACTGCCTTGTGTGCTTGAGTCGCAACATCGAGCTGGACTTCAAGATTCAGTAAATCCTTCCGCCTCTCGAACGCAAGCTTCATCGCATCTGGCAGCGGCAACTCGGCAAACTGTTCATAGGGAGCCGAATCGGTCAGCGTAATCTCCTGATCGGCAGGCAGGCCAATTAAGCGGTTCAGCGCAATCTTGTCCTTGGCAAACGCATTTTCGGCGCTAATCACGGCTTGCTGTTGGGTCTGCAACTGCACCCGTGCCCGCAGCATATCCAGATTCGTGCCCACACCCGCATCATGCGAATCCTTCGCCTGCTGATACGCCACCTCGTCGGCCTTTGCGAGCGCGCGTGCATTGTCGATCTGCGCCGCATCTGCCAGCGCTAAAAGATATTGCGTCCCCACCGACAGCGTCACTCCTCCGCGCACATTTAAGGTCGCAAGATTTGCCGCTGTCGCGGACTTTTGGGCCGAGCGGTACAGATAGTACGCAGGCACATTGAACAGCTGTTGATTCAAGCTAATCTGCGCTTCCGCAGTGTTGACCTTCACAATCGTTGGAAACGTGCCCGGTGCAATCCCTAATCCAACCAGCCCCCCCGGCCTGAACCCAAGCGCTGCCAGGTCGATCTGTTGCGCCGCCAAAAAGCCCTTCGCCGTAAGGCTGGGCAGCAGGCTGTTCTCTACCGTCAAAAGCTCGCCGTGAACCACCCGTTCGTTCTGTTGAGTCAGAAGCATCTGCAGATTGTGCTTCAGCCCGCGATCGATCGCATCATCCAGACTCAGCGGCAACGCCCCCGGAGTAGCCCGCTCGACGGTCACCCCGCCCGGCAGTTTTTGTTCATTCGGTACTGGAGCCTGAGGAAGCTCCCCCGCCGGTGCCTGCGCGAAAGCAATTGGGCAGCACACAGCCGACAGCCACAGGAAAACCCGCAGCAAGGCCTTCGCCTGTCTCAAAATGCCATCAAAAGCGTCCATTCTCTCTTATTAGAGTGCCATACGCCCCGCCGGATGCGGAAATCCTTTAAAAACAGCAGCTTTCCTCATCGACCAGTTCCCACTGCAAGACCCCAGCCCTCTCAGATAAAATACAAAGGATAACCTTATGCGTCTTATATCAATGAACCGCATCGTCCTTGCCGCTGTCCTGTCCCTCGTAATTCCAGCCAGCGCTCCTTCCTTCGCCCAGGCAGGCGGATACCGTGACACCTCTATGCTGCGCGCGCCGGCCGGAGTGCCGGTTGCCATCTACGAGTTTGAAGACCTCGAATGCCCGGCCTGCGCCCACGCCTTCCCCATCGTCCATCAGGCCGTCGACAAGTATAAAATTCCCCTCATTCGCAAGGACTTTCCCTTAGGCGGCGCCCACATCTGGAGCTTTGACGCAGCCGTCATCGCCCGCTACATTCAGGACAAGATCTCGCCCCAGCTCGCCGAAGACTATCGCCGCACGGTATTCGCGAACCAGATCTCCATCGCCACCAAAGAAGACCTCAACGCTTTCTCAATGAAATATTTTCAATCGCATGGCCGTCCATTTCCCATGATCATTGATCCCAACGGCCTCTTCGCGGCTGAGGTTCGCGCCGATCACACCCTCGGCGAGCGCATCAATCTCCACCAGACTCCCAGCATCTTCATCGTCACGCAGAAGGGTTTCGCCGAGGTCACCGACGTCTCCCAACTTTATGCCATGCTGGACACAGCCATCGCCGAAAATCCTGCTCCGAAGGCCGCAGCAAAGCCGAAGACGACAGCGCACAACTAATCGGTAATAAGTGAAAAAGAAAGGCCCGGGCATCAGCTCGGGCCCTTGTCTTTCACAAGGGCTTTCGAAACTACTTCGCCGACGTCTCCGTCCACAGGAACGCCATTTCATCCGCATAGTCCTGCACCAGCTGCGTCTGTGAGACACCCGCGCTATGGCCGCCCTTCAAACTGTAATGCAGCAGAATCGGCCGCCCGCTGGTGCTCGACGTCTGCATCAGCGGAGTCATCTTGCGAGCATTCATCGGATCGACCCGTGTATCTCCATCGCCCGTGAAAAAGAAGATCGCTGGATACTTCGCCCCGGCCTTTACATTCTGATACGGCGAATACTTCAGAATGTACGGATAATCCTTCTCATTTTCGGCCGACCCATACTCCGTAGTCCACGTCCTTCCCATCTCGAACATCTGGTAACGCAGCATGTCCAGCAACGGATACCCGCACCAGATCGCACCAAACAGATCAGGCCGCTGCGTCATCGAAGCACCCATCAGCAACCCGCCATTCGAGCGCCCGCGAATCGCAAACCGCTCCGCTGACGTGTACTTATTTGCGATCAGATACTCCGCAGCCGCAAACCAGTCGTCGAAGACATTCTGTTTTTTCTCAAACATCGCCGCCTTGTGCCACGCCTCACCATACTCATTGCCGCCCCGCAGGTTTGGCAGCGCAAACCATCCGCCCTGCTGCATCCACCACGCATACTCGGGATTCCACACTGGCGTCTCACTCAGCGCAAAACCGCCGTAGCCGGTCATCAGCAACCGTTCGCTTCCATCGCGCTTCAAACCCTTTTTCCCCGCGATGAACATCGGCACCTTCGTCCCATCCTTCGACTTATAGAAGACCTGCTTCACCTCATACTCGGCGGAATTGAACGGAACCTTGTCGCTGTAAAAGACCTCAGACCGTCCAGTCTTCGTGTCGTAATGAAAGATCGTCGGCGGCGTAATGATCGACTGGAAGGTATAGAATCCATCCGTATCAGTCGCGCGACCGGACAACGTCGAACCCGCGCCAATCCCCGGGAAATCGATGTGCCCTTCCGCCTTTCCTTCCATTGACGTGCCTCCAATGGAATAGATGGTCACCTCCGACTTCACGTCCTTCAGCCGCAGCACATACATCTTGCCGCCGACGACGTTCACCGCCTCCAGCACATCCTTCCCCTCAGGAAGAATCACCAGCCACTCATCCGGCCCCTTGCCCTGAATCACCTTCAGCACGCGCCCGTTCGGAGCCTTGTAATCCGTGCGCACGTAAAAATCATCCCCGACGCTGAACTCACCGAACCGGCTGTTGATCCCGTATACCAGCGGCACAATCGGAGAATCCTTCACACGCAGATCCTTGATCAAAATATCTTCGCGCGTCGCCGGCACGCCACGGCCAATCCGGAAAACGAGATAGTGTCCATTCGCCGTCGCACGAACGCTCACCCCATCGATCTCACCGAGCTTTTCACCGCGATACTCCTTGCCCAGGATCATCGCATCGCTTTCGAGCGGCGTTCCGAACTTGTGATAAAAAACGCGATTCCCCTCATGCGGAAAAAGCTTCGAATAATACACGCCAGCCTTGTCCGGAGCGATATCGACGCCGGAGTAACGTGCACGCGGCATCACGTCGCCGGTATCCTGCCTCGTCGCGACATCTAAAAAATGAACTTCAACCTCATCCGCGCCGCCGATGCGGACACCATAGGCCATCAACGAGCCATCTTCGGTAATGTTCATCGAGTTGACCGATGTGTTCTGGTCCGAACTCAACTTGCCGGCATCGAGCAGCTTCTCATCCGGCCCATGAAGCCCCACCCGCATGTAGATCGAAGCCTGATTCTCATCAGCCAGTCGCTTCGCAAAAAAGTAGCGATCCCCACGCTTGGTCGGCACACTCACAAAATCCGTCTTCAGCAGCTTTCCCATCTGTTCGACAACCTGCGGCAGCATCTTCACCTGGGCGAAGTACTGCGTCGTATACGCATTCTGCGCCGTGATGTAAGCCCGCGTCTCTGGACTATGCGCATCCTCAAGCCAGCGATAGGGATCTGTAACCTTCGTCGGAAGACTCGGGTCCGTGCTCTTATACTCATCGACCACAGGGTCTGTCTTCACCGTAGGAGGATTTGGCAGTGTGATGTCGTCCTTGCCGTGAATCTGCGCCTGTCCTGCCACTGTGCCAAACAAAATTGCCGCAAAAAAAACACTGCTCCGCATAGCCTCTCCTCAGAAACCGCTTGTCGCGATATCTCAAGATAGCCGAGAAAGCGCAGAGCCGTCAGAAATTTTCGAGTGTTCTACTTCATCTGAAAAATAAGAAAGTAGTCTTCCTTGTCCGGTTTCACAAAGTCATAACTCCCGGCCAGCTTGAACCCGGCAGCGGCCATCTCCTTCACCACAACATCGCGATTAAGGCCATGGTTCGCGCCGTTTCCATTGCGGTCGATAATCCCGATCTTCCCTCCCGCTCGAAGCGCAGGTTTCAGAGCCTTCAGAAACGCCTCAGGATGAGCGATCTCGTGATAGACCTTCAGCATCAGCACCGCATCAACACTACCCGCAGGCAGCCGCGGATCATCTGCCGAACCCAGCACCGTCCGCACATTCGGCAGGTCTTCCTTGAGAACCCGCTTGCCGATGTACTCGATCGCCAGCGGATTAATGTCTTCGGCAAGCACCGCCCCGGTAGCCCCCACGCGACGCGCAGCCCGAACCGTGAACCAGCCGGATCCGGCGCCAATATCCGCAACATTCTTACCTGCAGTAATCCCCAGTAGATCCATCACGCGATCGATCTGCAACTTCTTGTCGCGGTCCGGATACTCAAAGATAGAAAGATCGCCAGAATAGGGAGGACTCGTCTGTCGTTGGAGTGTCGGACTCGCTTGCGTCGCAGGAGCCGTACCCTGACTTCGCATCGCAGGCACCAGCCCTGGAGCCCACGTCACAATAGCCAAAAACAGAACGCCCAACATCCTGATCGAACCCGGCAGAAAACTCCTCATAGCTGCACCATCAGTTCTAGCGGGCGTATGCCGAGCGTCGCGCTACTCTGTACGACGTAGCGCAGACCCTTACCTGTTGCATGGAAAGAAGGGAACCCCGACCCGGTCCCCTTCTTTCTCCCATACCGCAATCCACCCCTACCGCAATCCGCCTCCGGCCTTCAGTAGTTCCCCTGTCACCCACGCCGAATCGTCCGAAGCCAGAAAAGTCGCAATCGTCGCGATATCCTCAGGCTGGCCGATACGTCCCAACGGAGTCTGCGCCACAGCGTTCTTCTCGAAATCGCTTCCGATAAAGCCCGCCGCATGCACGCCCTCGGTCTCAACCATCCCAGGATTGATCGAATTCACGCGAATCTTCTTCGGCCCAAGCTCCTTCGCCAGAACATGCGTAATCGCATCGACCGCACCCTTGGTCGCCGTGTAGACGCTCGAACCCGGAGGCGTTAGCGAAGACACAACCGACCCAATATTGATGATGCTGCCGCCTTCAGGCCCGAAGTACTTCAAAGACTCCTTAGACGAGAGAAGGAGCCCGAGCACATTCAGATCGAAGATCCGGTAATACTCCTCCGCCGTCACTTGGTCGAGCGGAGTGAAGTTATACACACCGGCATTATTCACCAGCGTATCCAGCCGCCCAAAGTTCTTCTTCACCTCGGCAAAGACCTTGCCGATATCTTCCTTCTTTGAGAAATCGCCCTGCACGGCAACAGCTTTGCCGCCCTTGGCTTTGATCTCGGACACAACCTTGTCCGCGCCCTCTTTGCTGGTTGAATAGTTGACAACCACAGAGGCGCCATCCGCTGCCAACGCCTTTGCAATGCCCGCGCCAATGCCCTTAGAAGCACCAGTCACCAATGCCACCTTATTCGCAAGCTTTCCCATCTTCCGCTCCTTTTCCTGAATCCAGGAAACCAACATGTCTTATCAGTTGTTATTTCGATAAGCATCTAATTGATGTAGGCACGAAAAGAAAGATTCACGAGGAATCATTAACAGCTTCTAAAATTTTTGCGGGAATCGCTAGATCTTCGCCAGGTGGTCGGTGTAAGCCTTCAGAACATCACGCCTTAGGGTATAGCTGGCAAACTTGCCCTCTCGCGTCACATTAATGAGCCCCGCCGTTTCCAGCTCCTTCATATGGTGCGAAAGCGTCGCCGCGCTCACCGGCTGACAATCTTTGATGTCGGCGCATTGCACCGGTTTCGTACAGCCGCCGATCTTTCGCAGCAAATCCAATCGTCGCGGGTCGGCAAGTGCTTTTGCAATCAAATGAACCTGCTGCTCCGACAACTCTTCCGAGCGCTTTGCACTCATCCGCGCCCCTAACGAATCTGAACTAACTCCGCGCCTGCTCCATGCCCCGAAGCCCCCGGTGTCACCGATGATGTCTGCGGCGCACGCCAGTGATCGATATAGCTCACCTGGTGCACGCAGCTGATCGTACAGCCCGGCGAGCAGCTCTTCTCCGTCAGAAACTCGCGTTTCACATCCGCAGTCATGTACTGAGCCAGAGGAGTTGCAGGATATCCGCGCTGCTGGCTGCAATAGTGAACCAGCCCGTTCTCGCAGATATACAAATAACGCCCGCCCGCACGGCAACGCCAGTCATTTGTCTTCCCGTTGGCAATCGCCTCCTGGAAGTGATTGAACCGCGAGTAGCTCCGTCGCGTCAGCCGCCGAACCTTATCCCATACGGTGCGCTCCGCCTCGCCCAACGGCTTCAACTGTCCGCTGCCATCATGAATAATCCCAATGGTCGAACTGAATCCCAGCCCAAGCGCCCGCTCACTCACTACCAACGCATCGTTCGGATTCGCAATCCCGCCGCCCACCACCGAATTGATATTCACGTGAAAATCCGCGTGCTCGGCCAGCATCTGCAGCTTCTTATCCAGCACTTTCAGGCTCTTCTTCGAAACCTCATCCGGCATCACGTTGTCGATCGAGATCTGCATATGATCAAGCCCGGCTTCATTCAGCCGCTTGATCCGGTCCGGCATCAGCAGATAACCATTCGTGATCATTCCCGCGATCGCACCGGTCTTGCGAATCTGCGCAATAATCCGGTCAAGCTCAGGATGCAGCAACGGTTCGCCACCCGAAATCGTGATAACCGATGTCCCCAGCCGGCCGAGATGATCAATCCGCCGCAACATCTCCTCAATCGGCACCGGATCGGAAAAATCATCAAACTCATTGCAATAGGTACAAGCCAGGTTGCAGCGCCGCATCGGCACAATGTGCGCCATATACGGGTGCCCGGTCGACAGAACCGCCGACCCGATGGACCCAAGCTCACGCAGTTTGCGCGTTACCGCCTTCAAGCGACGGCGCGCAGGCATGGGACGCCTGCCGGTCGCAGGAGCGGTTGTAGAACCAGAAGACATATCACTTACAAGTATATCGAACCGCCGGGATACAAGGACTGCGATTAGACCGCGGCCAGACTCTTCCAGTCATGCAGTATGGAGTTGCAACCTTTACGACTCCCGGTAATTCAGCAGCACCAGCCCAACCAGAACCAGGCAAACTGGCCAGACATACGATGCCAGCCGGGATTCCCGCCGATCCGGCAAGCGGAGCTCCAACCAGCGGCTACAGCCTGCGGTGGCCCCCAACAACGCGATCGGCGCGTGACTCATCTCCGCCAATAGCTCTTCCTTGACGTTCCCGATGGAGTGATTATGAGTCAGCAGCAGTGCGCCTCCAGCAGCGCAAAGCAACGGGAACACGGTCGCCGCCCATCGGGATTGCAGTCGACCGGTCTGAATTCCCCACTCAAACGCCGCCAACGCAACGATCAGAAGTGCATACAAACGATGCTGTAGAACGTCCGGCGCATACATGCTCACCCAGAATGGCCGCGGCCCCAGCGGCCAACTCTCCGAATCGGCCCGCAGTGCGATAAACACAGCCAGTGCCGCAAAGACCACCGGCCAGTTCCGCGCCCATCGCGCCTTCGGCAGACGGCTCAGCAGCGCGAACACGCCAGCCAACAACACAATCAGCCCGGACCAGTGATGGTTGTACTCCGACCAGGCCACACTATTCGCGTCGCTCGGAGTGCTGGGCACGCTGAACTGCCTTACCGCCTCGTCCAGGGGCGGCGGTGGCGGCAGCTCCGCCACCGCAGGGCTGGTCATGCGCGGGACCACCGGATGAAAGCGGTCGGCAATCTCGGACGGCCGCACCCGGCCGATTGGCAGGTCGACCGCGGGTGGCTGAGAAGTCATCGATGCTGCCGCCAATACAGCGATAAAGCCCAGGCCGATCTCCACTTCGCCGAATCGCCGCAACCGTGTCAATAATGCAGTCGGCGCCGCGTCGATACGTCGAATTAGAAAAAAGTTCCCCGCCCCCATCGTCATCACCACCAGTAGCAGGTATATCTTGGAGACCATCATCACTCCGTAGGCCGTGCCATACAAGCCGCTCAACGACTTGTCGGCGGATATCCCAAGGTAGAACCAGGCCATCCCCAGGCCGCCCAGCAGCAGGGTCCCCGCTCCTGCCAGCGCAAGCGGCGAAAAGCGCATCAGCAGCCTTTTTGCCTCCTCAGGACTGTCCGACCGCCGCAATGAGATCAGCAGAAACGGCATCGCTCCGATCCACACTGCTGCGCCCAATTGATGCGCCGCGGTCAGAACGGTGAGCACGATTCGGTGGTCCAGACGGGAGACCGAATGGCTCGTTGAAACCACCGCCACCAGAACCAATGCGGCAAAGGGAACCAAAGCATACGCCGATGTGCGCCCTCCTGCGCGCGAACAAACGACAATTGCAGAGGCCGCAATCGCGGCACACGCGCCCGCCACGAAATAGGGCGCACCGGCCACGTCTCCGAAGCCAAGAGACGAACTCCCCATCAAAATCGAGCTGTCAACTGCGACATAACACAGTTGAACGATCACAAAGCTGGCAGCCGCCCACCGAATCCCACGCCAACAACCGTCTGTGACAGAACCTCCGACTCCGGCAGGCAGTGCAACAATCAGCAAGTAGGCCACTCCGCCCAGCGTCAGCATCTCCAGCCCAAGAGTCAGGGCTCGCAACAAAACTGACAGCAGATCAAAGTCGCGCAAGAGCCAGATCACGTGTCACTCCTCGGAATAGAGACTCGGGTATCGGGGCTATGCGCATTGGAGCCATAGGACCCTCTCGCCAGTTGCCCCGAGTGATAGTTGAAGGGAAAACACGAGGTGGCTATTCCTCGCAGCTATCGAGCGTTTTCACCCCCTTCGCGCCCAATCTATTTCACGCTAAACGGTATCTCGCCCCTGGTAATGTGGCCGTCCGTCGCCAGTACTTGCCAGTGGATTGCATATTTGCCTGGCCCCAGCTTGGTATGCGTGCTCAGAGTGTCAGGCGAGCTTTGCTGCTCAATCGCCAGCGGCTTGGACTCGCTATCCGAACTGCTCAAGAGGAAGGTTGATCGCTTTCCATCAACCCGTGAGTTAAATTTCATGGTGATCTGTACGTCTGGCCCATGCACAGTCTCATTGATCGCCGGCGAGGAACGGACCACCACCGCATGGGCCGAGGCCACCCGTGGAATCAGCACCACTACCATTGCAACAGCGGTTATCAAGCCGACGCGAAGTCCATCCCGAATGCTCAACGTGTTCTTCATAGTGAATTGGACACAATTCCACGTCTCAGGGATTCCAAAAACAACTCAATCTCGGTTTCAAACCGAACCGGGCCGGCCAGCTGATGGAACTGGCAGAATGAACTCCTCTGTTATCAGAATGATCCGACTGGGCCCACCCGAAAGGTCCCACGCGCCCGGTTACAACTTGGCCAGTAATTGTTTCGTCTGTTGCGAAGTCTGCTGAAAGAAATCTTCCAAACCAAAACCATTCCAAAGGAACGAACGCTTCTTTCCATCCGGAGTCAACGTCAACGTCTGCTCGTGCTTATCTCGAAGAATCACGATCGGAACCGGCTTCCCACGATTGTCGTGCACCGTCTTCGACCAGTCATTTCCATTAGCGACAGAGATCGAGTTGATCTTTACCACGACATCACCAGCCTTCAGTCCCGCTTCCTCTGCCGGGCTGTTACCGTCGACGCTGCGTACCAGCAGCCCCGCGCCTCCGGTCGCACCAAAAAACTCCGCAAGCTGCTGCCCCATTACTTCAAGCTTCGCTCCGGTAAACGACGAACTCAGAACAATGTCCTCCGTGCCCAGCAGGTCTTTATGTTCCTTTTGCGGCTGCGCAGTTGTCGGCTTTGCGTTGTTGTCGAGATAAATCTTCGCTCCAACAAAGCCCGAAGGCCCAGGTGCAGGAACCGAATAATGGCGTTCCCACGCCTGCAGACCCACGGTCTTGCGATCCGCCGTGGTCAGAGTCATCGTCTGCGTCTGCCCGTCGCGGCTGACTAGAAAATTAATTGTTTTACCCACGGGCACATCACGAAGCATCTTGTGCAGCTGTTCTTCGTTCTCGATAATCTGCCCATTCATCTGCACGATCACATCGTGCATCCGCATTCCGGCTTTGCACGCTGGGCCGTCATGGTCGAGATTCGTAACCTCCGCCCCTCGAGCATCCTTCAACCTCAGGGTCCCCACCTGCTCTTCATTGACATCCCGTGTCTCAATGCCGATATAACCCTGCGGCGCATGCTGATGTCCTTCGCCCATCGCTGCCGCGACCATCTCTGCACCGCCAACTTCACCTCGTTGGGCTGCATGCAACAACTGCCGCCCCCCTAGAATGGCCACGCCGACCATTACCGCCATGGGTCCAAATGATCTGCGATGTCTCATCTGCATAACCTCAACCTGCTTTTTTCTGCACGAAAATTAACACGAAACTCTTTGCGTGGACCGGTTGCTGATTCTATTGAATATCGGCAGAACTTTGCAACGCAGCGAAAGATGCGGTCCGAATAAAGGGATTGGCGTCCTGCGCCGCGACCGTTCGCAAGACCTGTCGAACGCTCGAGTCCGACTCGACTGGCTCCAACACTCCAATCGCAGTCTTCCGTACCTGCGCATCCGGATCGTGCATCACGGCCTCCAACACGGCATCGCGCACATGCTGGTCCTGTCCCACATACTCCTGCAGCCCTTCCAGCGCCTTCATCCGAACCCCGGCGTCCTGGTCATACCGCAGCGAAACCATCAATGCATGGCGAATGCCGCTCGTGCCATCCGTCGTCGGCTGGCATCCATGTCCTGCCTTGCACTCGTCGGTCAGCAATGCAACTGAACTCATCCGCACCTTATCGTTTGCCGACGCAGTCGTTGCCGCCAGAAGCAAATTCCGTATCTCGGGAGTATCCAGCGTTCCTTCCATCGACTCAGGGACCAGCCTGTTGTACTTCACCTGAACCCACTCCGAGTTCGGCGTCTGCACAATCCCCGTTACATTTGCAATCACGCCATCAGAAGGATGGCTGACAGTCACGGGCGGTTGGGGAGGCTTCGGTGCGTTGGCAACCTGGTACCGATGTGTAATGTTTCCGGTAAGAAAGCCCACGCCGACCAGCAGGGTCGCCAGCGCAGGGGCGCTTTGTACGTTCCCAACCCAGCGAAAAAAATTTGTTCTCAGTTGTGTGACGAAACCGTGCGGCGGAATCATATCCAGCGCATCGTCAAGCCGCATCCTCGACTGCGCCAGCAAATTTGGCGAAGGCTCCGCGACGGGCAGCAGCGCCAGCCGATCCTCGAATCGCTGGAACGCTTCCAGCTCTTCCCGGCAATCCTCGCATCCCACCAGGTGCTGTTCGAGCACCCCGGCCAGCTCATCAGGAAGCTCACCGTAATTCAACAACACAATACAATCTCTTGCGCTCTGACACTTCATTGTCCTACCTCAACCAGCCTCAAATTTTCTGCCTGCAACCTTGGGTCTTTGTGCCCTTTGTCTCGGTTCATCTCTCAACAATCGTCCTTCAGCCTCGAAGCTCCGCCAGATTGGCTCGCAGCTTCCGCGTTGCACGAAACAAGGTATTCTTGGCCGTCTCCTCGGTCGTGCTCAACATCTCTCCAATTGTTCTCAGCTTCAAGCCCTGGTAGTGCTTCAATTCAAAAACCGTTCGCTCCCGCGGAGTCAGCTTGGCCAGAGCCTCGTTAATCCGCTCGCTCATCACCTTACGGTCCAGCTCTCGCGACGGGTTCGCCATCGCCCGCTCATCGGAGATATTCGCCATCAGGTCCATCTCATCGCCACTGGCATCCAGCACCGTTGCAGGATCTTCCCTGCGGCTCTTTCTTCGCCGCAACTGATCCAGGCAAAGGTTCGTAACAATCCGATAAAGCCACGTATAAAAACTACATTCAAACCTGAAATTTCCCAGGTGCCGATACGCCTTGATAAAGGCCTCCTGGTGAACATCCTGTGCATCCTGCTCATTCCCGAGCATATGCAGCGCCAGCCGAAGTACCGACTGATCGTAACGCCGCACCAGTGTGTCGAAAGCCGCACGATGACCCTTCTGAGCCTCGCGAATCAGCTCATCGTCTTCGGTCCGCTGCTGGGCGCGCGCATCAAGCTGCGCCTGCGTCAGCTTACCGCCGCTCCTGGTCCCGGATTGGGCCGCAGCCTTTGCCATCGCTGGCACTGATTCTACAGCCGCCGATCCCAATAATCCCATGGCAAACGGGCTAATGTGCCGTTTTTGAGCCACTGCCGACAACGGAGCCGACAACTCCCCGCCCAAATCCATCCCAACTGCATCTGCGTTCATTCGACTGACTCCGGAGGTCAGAAAATCGAAGTACACCTCAATAGACCCACGCATCAGGGAAAGGTAAGCGACCCCGCAACCAGATTTACCTGCCACAAACGGGGTACGTTGTTCGCTACTCCCTATTCCCTAATCCCTACTGCCTGTCTTTCGGTAAACTCACCCAATGCCATCCCGTCCCACAGTCCCAGGCCTCTTCGCCGACACCCCAGCATCCAAATCCCAAACCACCGGCTGGATCAACGCCCATTGCGACGGCGGAGCCCGCGGAAACCCGGGCCCGGCTGGCTTCGGAGCCGTCATTCAGGACGACAACGGTACCATCCTCGCCGAACTCAGCGAGTTCCTCGGCTTCCGCACCAACAACTACGCCGAATACTCCGGCCTCCTGGCCTGCCTCCAATACGCCCTTGACCACCACCACCCCCGCCTTCGCGTCGTTTCGGACTCCGAATTGATGGTCAAACAGATTCAGGGCAAATACAAAGTCAACTCCCCCGACCTCAAACCCCTCTGGCAGGAGGCCCGCAACCGCATCACCAAACTCGAAGCCTTCGAGATCTCCCACGCCCTCCGCCACAAGAACAAAGATGCCGACCGTCTCGCCAACGAAGCTATGGATCGCGGCATGAACCGTTCCCAAATCCCGACCTCTGGTAAGAATTTGTCATCCTTCGCCCTGAGCGAACACAGTGAGTCGAAGGGCGGAGGACCTGCTTCTCGCACTGAAGCTCCGCCTAAAGCCAATCCCTACCCCGCAAAATCCGAAGCCCCACTGGATCCCTACGCGAAACCCGCCACCATGCTTCGCGGCTTCACCAAAGACGGCGCCATCCATCTCCTTGGCGGAGCCACTCTGCCCGACGGCGTCTTCGTCAAAATCATCCGCGAATAGCTCCAGTCAGTTGGGACTGGACTGCTCCACGTGATCGATGACAATCACCGAAACAGGTTCCTTCGCAGCTTCAAGCTTGAGCCCAAGCTGCTCCTGGATGGCCGTGAACAGTGTCGGAGGGTCCGTCTCGCTCGCAACAGCATCATCCGAAGTCCAGCGGAGCGCGAGGTCATAGCGATCTGTGAGCCCGGTCTTATCGACAACGACGCGACCGGCGATCTTCGAGAGTTCCTCCGCGATCAAAGTCATGGTCAGCCCCTGCCCATTGAAATGATTCCGCCCGGTGCCGATGCTCTTACCATTCGATTGGCTGGGTTCAAGCTTGAAGCCGCCTTTGGCAAGGATGAGGTCGTAAGCCGGCATCGTGCGCTTCTCCTCGTGAACCTTGAGTTGAAACCGGTCGGCGAGCAAGTTCCGAACCATCTGCCGTTTCAGTTCATTGCTCTGGTCCGAGGGGAGGCCCTTCAGCGTATCGCCGATCTCGGACTTCGCCTGAATATCGAATCGCGTTGCGGCAATCCAGGGCGGCCCATCTAGAATCTGTCTTTCAGGCATAGCATAGGCCCACTCCATCAGCGCGAGAAGAGTAATGTTCGTCGCGCTGAAGTTGTCGTTCTTTGGGTAGTTGATGTGAGTGTGCCCGTCGGTGTTGGGAGCGGCTAGCTTAACAGTGGCCACTTCAAAAACAGGGCGTGGCGACTGCGCATAGGCCAGCTGGGTAGTAAGAAAAAGAAACAGCAATTTTGCCAGAGTCATAGTGTTCGTCCGCGGTGCTCACGCCGAGTGTTAGACGTATCCTCGTCACAAACCCCTCTGGCAGGAAGCAAAAAGCCGCATCGCCTCGGCGGAGCCACCCTCCCCGACGAACGTCTTCGTCAAAATCATTCGAGAATAACCCCCGGCCAGCGCTCCATCGGAACCGCACATTAGAATGCGGGTTATGGAGATCAAACGCATCGGCTCGCAGCCCGCAGGCAAAGGACCGGCAGACTGGTTTACCGGCACGGTACGGATTGACCCGCTCTTTCAGGCGCCTGACCCCGCGCTGGTCGCTGGTGCCAGCGTCACATTTGAGCCGGGCGCGCGTACCGCCTGGCATACCCATCCCCTCGGACAATCCCTGATCATCACCGCAGGCTGCGGATGGGTTCAGCGGGAAGGCGGCGCAATCGAGGAAGTCCATCCCGGAGATGTCGTCTGGTTCTCTCCGGGAGAGAAGCATTGGCACGGCGCTACACCAACCACAGCCATGACCCACATCGCAATTCAGGAACGATTACACGGCAAAGTCGTCGATTGGATGGAGCACGTCAGCGACGAACAATACCGGCGGTGAGTCACGACTCAGCCTGACCACTCCCCAAAATTGTCGGCGAATCAACCCAGAGCGGGTATCCTGTTCTCCAAATCACTCAATGCAAGGACTCGCCGATGGAGATTCACGGTCCCGAAGGCCCCACTAAATCCTTCAAAGACTTCTTCATCCACATTGTCATCGTCACCATAGGTATTCTCATCGCCCTGGGACTGGAAGGCGTCCGCGAAACCATCTACGTGCACCGTATCGTCCGCGACGCCCGCGAAAACTTCCGAGTCGAGCTTGAAGGCAACCGGCAAAGTCTCGACAAAGAGTTGAAGAACGACCGTGAAACCCTGGCTCGTGTTGGCCAGATCATCGCCGATCTGCCCAGGCTCCTGAAAAATCCCGCCCACTTCCGTGCGCGTGTCGCGGAACTCTATCCCAGCGGTTACTTCTTCTCCAGCGCCCGCTGGGAGGCCGCACTATCCACCGGCGCTCTCGGCCATATGTCGGTCGACAAGGTCAACCAATATGCCGGGACCAACTTTCTCGTCCACGCCTACACAAACCTCGAACTCCAGACCAACACAGACTGGCAGCAGCTCGAAGCATTCGCCAGCGCCCATGAAAACCCTACCCCGCAGGAGATGGACACTGGCGTAGAAAAGCTATTCCTCTACCGCGCCGACACCAGGAGCCTCAAACAAGTCGCTGAGGAGTTCTCCGGTGCACTTAACCGTGCGCTTGCGCGGAGATAAAACCGATCGCGCCGCCGCTTCACAGGCTCAAGATTCTTCTGCACCGCGACCAATCCGTAACATACCTTCGGTGGGCAGCCTCAGCTCTTCTTCAACGTAGGCTCTTGGTAGATCCCGATCACATTGCCTCCGGGATCGCGAAATCGAGCCGTAATCTCAGGCGCATCTCCGCCGATCGGCTGCACGATCTCGCCTCCATTAGCCACAATCGCCTTCACCGTAGCCTCAGCGTCATCGACCATCACATAAACCAACAGTCCCGGTTGCGCAGCAGGCGGTCTCCCAACCGACCAGACGCCGCTAACCTGGCCAACCCCGTCGTCGAAAGAAGTCGAACCATCCCCGCGCTGCCGAATCTTCCAGCCAAACACGCGCGCATAAAAATCAGCCGACCGCGCAACATCCATCGCTGGAATATCGATGTAGCAGATCTTTCCGTTCGCAAAGTCAGTTGGCATAACCTACTCCTCTCCAACACAGCAATTCTAGCGCGACAAATCAACGCGCATCGAAACTCATCTGCGCCCGCCAGCCGATTCAGCCAAATCCAAACACAGTTGCTCCACCGCTCGCATCTGCTCCAACATCCCAGCCAGCTTCACCACTCCGACCCTCTTTTCAAAGTGAGTCTGCATCCTGTCGAAGATCCCCACGACCCGCACCGCCAGCCTCTTGCCCGCAGGTTGCAGAACCAGTCGAAACGACCGCGCATCCTCCGCATCGATTCGTCGCCTCACCAATCCCTTCGCCTCCAACGAGGAGACGCAATGGCTCACATTCCCTCGACTCGTCTGAAACGTCTCCGCCAGATCCGAAGGCTTGATGCCGCCCTTCTTCTCGAAGAAGATAGCTGCCAGCATGAGCGCCTCGAAAAACGTTAGCTCCTCACCCTCCAAAATCGCACTCAAGGAAACTTCCATCCTGCGAGCAATTCGGCTCGCCTGAAAGACCGGGCTCTGCTGCAGAAAAGCTTCAATTCGCATCGTTTACTCCCTGCCAATTCCGTTTTCGCCGCCGCATCCTTCGCCGCCGCATCCTTCGCCGCCGCATCCTTCGCCGCCGCATCCTTCGCCGCCGCATCCTCATCGAAGGTTGCCTTCATCGCTCAATTATGATTGAGGAACTCAACTATTTACAACGATGCAAAACTACCTCCGCAAGGCCTGGCTTCCAGCGCATGATAGTTGCGTAACTAAAGCACCGCAACATCACGAGCCCATCTATGAAAAAGCCATTCATCCACCTTCTGCTCTCTCTCACTCCCATCGTGGCCCAGCAACCTTCCACGCAGCCCCAACCCGTCACCCAAAGCATCACCGTCACCACCACCGTCGAGCCGCTTCCGCTCGCTGAGAGCGACCGCTCCGTCAATCTCATCGAACCCCGAGACCAACCGCTCGTCTCGAACTCCGTAGTCGACTACCTCCGCCAGGACAGCTCCCTCAACCTGCAGGCACGTGCGCCCAACGGAGTCCAGGCCGACCTCTCCCTTCGCGGCACAACCTTCGAGCAGTCCCTCGTCCTCCTCAACGGCCTCCGCATCAACGACCCCGAGACCGGCCATCTCAATCTGGACATCCCCATCCCGCTCGACGCCGTCACCCGCATTGACATCCTCCACGGTTCCGGCAGCACCTTCTACGGCTCCGACGCGATCGGCGGCGCAGTCAACCTCCTCACCCAGCCATCCGCCCCCGGCCTCGCCATCATCGGCAGCGCGGGCGGAGGCAGTTACAACTCCATCGAGCAGCACCTCCGCACCTCCTACACCAACGGTCCCATCGCCGAACAGCTCACCGGCAGCCGCGACACCTCCGACGGCTTCATGCCCGACCGCAACTACTCGAGCAACGCCCTCGCCTCCGAAACCTGGCTCACATGGAAACCCGGCACGACCGACATCCTCCTCGCCACCAGCGATCGACCCTACGGAGCCAATCAGTTCTACGGCCCGTACCCCTCATGGGAGCGCACCAAAGGCTGGTTCACCTCCATCCAGCAGCAACTCGGCCCACAAACCGCCGCCAGCTTCGGCTACCGCCGCCACACCGACCTCTTCGTCCTCTTCGTCAACCAGCCCGCCATCTACGAAAACAACCACATCACAACCAGCTACGAAGGCGCACTCCGCCGAACCGACAACTTCGGCCCCAACACCACACTCTCCTACGGTGTAGAAGCGGACGGCGACACTATCAATTCGAACTCGCTGGGCCAGCACTCCCGCAATCAAGGCGCAGCCTACGCGAACCTCAGTCTTCGCGCCCTCGGCCGCTTCTCACTCTCGCTCGGAGCCCGCGACGAGGTCCTCACCGGCGCAGTCGATGGCACCGATAACGTCTTCTCCCCGAGCATCGCCGCCGCCTACACCCTCACCCACACCACGCGCCTGCGAGCCTCCGCCGGCCACGGCTTCCGCCTGCCTACCTACGTCGATCTCTACTACGCGGACCCCACCACCATCGGTAACCCCAACCTCAAACCCGAGTCCTCCTGGAGCTACGAAGCCGGAATCGACTGGACCCCTACAAGCAGCCACCTCACCCTCAACACCACAGTCTTCCGCCTCCAGCAAAAGGACACCATCGACTACGCCAAAACCATCCTCGCCACCCCCACCCCCACCTTCGCCGAGCCGTGGCAAGCCATCAACATCCAGAACCTCAACATCACCGGAGCCGAAGCCACCCTCCGCCTCCGCCTCACCAGCAACCAGCAACTCCAGTTCAGCTACACAGCCGCCCACGCCGCATCCCCACCGCCCAATCTTCTCTCCGAGTACGCCTACAACTACGCCACGCAAAACACACTCGTAGCTTGGACCGGAACACTCCCGGGAGAGATCGGCCGTCAGATTAGCGCCCGCACGCAAATTAATGTAGTCCAGAAAACCCAGCACACCGCTTACCCACTCTGGGACATCAGCCTCTCCCGCAACACCGGCCACCTGCGCCCCTACCTCCGCGCATTAAACGTCAGCAACACCGGCTATCAAGAAATCCCGCAAGTCCCCCTGCAAGGCCGCACCATCATGGCAGGCATGGAATTCAACTGGGCCTCCACTCACCATTGATCACCCCGTCCTCTTTACTACGCGATGGATGCTTCCTCAGTCCTCTCCAGCGAACGTGAGTGAATTCGATTCACTAACCAAACTCGCACCGGAGTCTCAAAGGTATAGAAGCTCAGAAGGCTCAATCCGCCGCACGCCAGAAGGTAAACAGAGTACGCGACGGGGCGACTCTCCCAATGAAAAAACTCGAACAGGTGAAGCATCGGCGTGTGAATAAGGTAAAGCGCGAAACTCGCATTACCGAGAGCCACCAGCCAGTCGGCGCAAAGTAGTCGCGAAACTAGAGTTGTCGTACTCGATAGTGCCCAAATCATCGCCGCAAAGACAGGTGCCAGCAAACCCGTATAGAGCAAATCAAGAATCGGAAGGCGATTCGACAACTCCACGCTCAACAACAATCCAAAAAACACCAGCGTAAACACGCCATTTGCCTGCCATCCACGAATCGGCGCCACATCTTCACGTGTTAGTCGCAATGTCTCCAAACGAGCCAACAGAATGCCCAGCGCAAACGTGGGAAGGTGCAGCAAGGGCAAATCCATCTGGGAGAAAGTGTGCGGCCTTAAACTCAGCACCAGTAACTGTCCCCCGACATACAGACAGAACGCAACTACCCCAATCCAGACTCCGCGTAGTTTCCAAAGCCAAAATCCGATCACGGGAAAACACAGATAAAAAAATGCCTCTGCAGAAAGCGACCAGTTTGGTCCGTCAATGCCATGCAGCCGTACCGCCCATCCCTGCAGCATCGCAGTATGTGCAAGAAATACCGTCGCTGTCTTGCCACCCCCGCTCACCAATCCATTTCGATGAACCTTGTCAAAAAGCAGGTGCGGTGTGTCCAACACCAGCGTGACGAAGAAGAGTGGATAGATCCTTGCAAATCTCGCCACAAAGAATTTTCTTGTGTCCACGCGCTTTCCATCCCGCAGATACACCACCGCCAACACATAGCCGGAGAGGACGAAAAAGAAGCTCACCGAGACGGGCAAAGCAAAGAGAGACCCCGTCAGAAAGCTCTTCGGCGACCCAAGAAGCATCTTGCTGGTAAATTCAGGCAGAAAAACGGGCATCGTATGGTGCAGGACTACATAACATGCTCCAAAGAAACGTACCGAAGTAAGCGGATAGATCTTCTTCGTCCGCTGAAACGCCGTCGTGCGCAAAAAACGAACCTCCTGTGATGCCTTTGCCGAGCACCTGCCCATCATTCAGGAAAGCTTGCCCTCGCGCTACCCTTCCAATACGAAAGTCGGCGCAAAAATTTATCCGGCCCCGAAGGGAGCACCTCCTACTTCGCCAGTTCCGCCTTCACAATCTCGCTCACCAGCTTCCCATCCGCGCGCAAACCATCGGCCAGAATCCTCTGCTGCACCACCTTCATCAGAGTCCCCATATCCTTCGGCCCAGGTTTCTTCCCTGCATCCTGCGTCAGCGTATCGATCGCCCCCGCCACTACTCCGCGAATCACATCCTCACCCGCAGCCTGCGGCAGATACCCTTCGATCATCGCAATCTCAGCGCGTTCCTTCTCCGCAAGCTCAGGCCGATTGCCTTTGGTAAAAGACTCCACCGACTCCTTCCGCTGCTTGATCAGCGTCGTCAGAATCTGCGTCTCCTCCGCATCGGTCAGCTTCTCCCGCTTATCAATTTCTTTATTCTTCAGCGCAGACTTCACCATCCGCAGCGTCGTCAGCTTGTGTTCTTCCTTCGCCTTCATCGCCACCACAATATCTGTCTGAATCTTTTCGCCAATCGTCATCGTTCCCTCGTCTCCGTCGAATCAATCCTTCATTATAAGTACTTCTTACTCGCCCATAGCTCTCACACACAACTCGCTACAATAACTTCATGATCCGCAAAACTCGTCTCTTCACACCCGGTCCGACGCCTCTTCTTCCCGCCGCGCAGTTCGCCATGGCGGCCGCCGACATTCATCACCGCACGCCCGAGTTCCGCGCTCTCTACACGAAGGTCCTTTCTCAGCTCAAAGACTTCGTCGGCACCAAAAACGACGTCATCATCCTCTCCGCCTCTGGCTCCGGAGCCATGGAAGCCTCCGTCTCCAACCTCACCTCCCCCGGCGACCGCGTCCTCGTCCTCACCGCCGGCAAATTCGGCGAGCGCTGGTCCGGCATCACCAAAGCCTTCGGCTGCCACGTCGACGTCGTCGAAGCCCCCTACGGCTACACCTTTACCCTCGATCAGATCAAAGCCGCCCTCAAACTCGAGACCCGCGCCGTCTTCGTCCAGGGCACCGAATCCTCCACCGGCGTCCGCCACGACATCGAAGGCATCGCCAAGCTTCTCAAATCCGAAAAGTCCGAAGCCCTGCTCATCGTCGACGGCATCACCGGCCTCGGCACCACCCACCTCGACATGGACGGCTGGGGCATCGACGTCCTCATCGGCGGCTCACAAAAAGCCGTCATGATGCCCCCGGGCCTAAGCTACCTCGCCATCAGCCCACGCGCGTGGGACCGCATGGAGTCCACCTACAACCCGCGCTACTACTTCGACCTCCGCAAGGAGCGCAAGAACGCAGCCAAGGGCGAATCCGCCTACACGCCGCCTGTCGCACTCATCGCAGCACTAGGAGCCGCCCTCGACTACATCGCCGGACAAGCCGCGACAACAGAAAACCCTAAGGGGAGCCTGGTCGAAGGCCGAATAAAACTAGTCGACAACGCCGAAACCTGCGCAGCCATGACTCGCGCCGCAGCCACGGCACTAGGCTTCAAACTCTTTGCCCCCAAAGGCAGTGAAGCAGCCGCAGCCACAGCCATCGTCGCCCCCGAAGGCACCGACTCCGGCACCCTCGTCAAGGGCCTCAAATCCCAATTCGCCGCCATCGTCACCGACGGCCAGGGCGAAATGAAGGGCCAGCTCTTCCGCATCGCCCACATCGGCTACTTCGACTACATGGACACCATCGCCATCATCGGAGCCCTCGAACAAGTCATCCACAAAACCAAAACCCCATTACCCGGCTTCGAATTCGGTAAAGGCCTCATCGCAGCCCAAAACTTCTTCGCCAACCACGCAAAATAAAAAGCTTATCCGTAATCTTTCAAAGGAGGCACAGCAGCATCAGTGCGTCTTTTGTATGCCGGATTTTGAAAGCGCAATTATCCCGCCCTTGTAGTCCTTTTTCAGAGGAACTAGTAACCACCGGGGACGTGGCGACTAAAGTACCGGATTAGTCGATCCCAACTAGCTTGACGAATCTCTTCGCGTAGTTCCGTGTTCCATAACGACCAAATCCTCGGTGCCCAGCCGATAAACATCCCCTCCTCAACCACGAACGATTCGCCTAGATAATGAACAGGTTGTTCACGAATCACTCGCTCCCATTCTCCGACCGATCTCTTGGAAAGAGAACCAGGAGAAACTCTCTTCGGATTCTCCTCGGATTTATTCTGAACTTGACGTGAAATGAAGAACTCGCTGAATCGTTCCGCCAGCAGCCTTAATGGCACTCTCCCCCCTGAACTGGCAAGCTCAGCCATGAAGTTTAATAAAAGCATCTTGTAACAAAACGTCATGGGCTGCATCTCAATCTGGTAGAGCAACTCATATGTAGACGGGGCGAGAACACCCGGGGTCGTTACCTCTTCTATTTGAGGCGGTAGGGCGAGTTCTGCCCTGGTTCCGCATTGTTGATAGCGTCGTTCGAAGTCCTGCTCCAGGTACTCGCGAAACTCGTAACCATGTTCATCTAAAAACTCTTTATGTTGAGGTACTAGCCGGTTTGCGATGAACATCAGACGCAGATGTTTGGATGGATACTTTGCGCGGTAATCGAAGTAGTAGTAGAAGTGCCTCTGTAGATGGTTCTCATCCAATCGACCGCTTTGTATTTCCACTAGAAGATCTCTCGAAATGGCATCGCTGAATAACAGATCCGGTCGTCGTCCGTTGATGACAACCTGACGGCGCACCAACGTTAGTCCGGGTTCAATGAACAAATCCGGACAAGTCGCAATGGCCTCTTCCATGTACCGCTCAAGCATGCTGCTACGGTACCATCCAATCGATGGTTTTCTGCGCCGGGCGCGCCATCGCCTCACCCGTCATCAAACGAACCAACCAACTCCCACAAAGCTCCGCCTGATTTCTGTCGATTCCTCGCAACACACTTGATAGTCTTAGTTACTCTTATCCAACGCCATGCGTCGCTCAACCCAAGTCACCGCCCCACTCCTGGCCGCAACAGCACTCTCCCTCCTCACCGGCTGCCGCAAGCCCGAGATGCAGCGCTGCGTCGACGAGCAAAACCACGTAGTCGACGACAGCCTCTGCGCCACCCAACCCCTCGCGCAGCAACGCCCCGACGGCCACGGCGGATTCATCCCCATCATCCTCCCCTACCGCTACTACTACGGCGGCTGGGGAGGTTACGGCCTCGGCAGCGTAGTTGGGGGAGGCGCTTACGCCCCTGCAGCCGGTCGCAGCTACACCACCCGCTCCGGCGTAACCACCCGCGGAGGCTTCGGCAGGAGCTTCTCCACGGGCGGCAGCCACGGCGGGAGCGCAGGAGAATAAATGCAGCGCATCCCCCTCACCCCACGCGAAAACTGGCAGCACACAGTCGAGTCCGAAGGCCTCACCTTCCACACCCTCGAAAACGGCACGCCCTACTGGGACGAGTCCGCCGCCTACCAGTTCACCGCCGCCGAGATCGACACCCTCGAAGCGGCAGGCAATCAACTGCAAGAGATGTGCCTCGCCGCAGCCCAGCACATCATCGACAATCGACGCTACGCAGAACTCGACATCCCCGAAGCCGCGATCCCAGCCATCGAGTGGGCCTGGAACAACGAACCCCCGGCGCTCTACGGCCGCTTCGACATCAGCTGGGCAGGCGCGCAATCAGGCAGCGCCCCCAAACTCCTCGAGTACAACGCCGACACACCTACGTCGCTCCTCGAAGCCGCCGTCATCCAGTGGAACTGGCTCGAACAAATCTCCCCGGCCCTTAAAGCCGTCTCGCACTTAGGAAAACCAGACCAGTTCAACTCCATCCACGAGAAACTCATCGCCAAGTGGCACGACATCGACCCGTACCTCTCGAAACCCATCTACTTCACCGCGCTCGAAAACCCAGATAACCCGGAAGATCAGCTCACCGTCACCTATCTCCGCGACACCGCCCAGCAAGCCGGCCTCGACACTCGCCAACTCTCCATGCACGACATCGGCTGGAACGATCAGCAGCAATCCTTCGTCGACCTCGACGAGCACCCCATGTTCTCCATCTTCAAGCTCTATCCATGGGAAGCCATGCTCAACGAAGAGTTCGGCCCCCCGGCACTCGACACCTACACCGCCGTCCGCTGGATCGAGCCCATCTGGAAGATGCTTCTCTCCAACAAAGGCATCCTCCCGATCCTCTGGCAGCTCTACCCCAACCACGAGCTCCTCCTCGAATCCCACTTCGCCGACGAGCCAGCCGCGTCCGCTCTCAAAGACTACGTCCGCAAGCCGCTCCTATCACGCGAAGGTTCCAACATCACCCTCATCCGCGACAACGCCGCCGTAGTCTCCACCGAAGGCCCATACCTCGGCCGCCAAATCGTGCAGGCCCTGGCACCCCCAGCGATCTTCAACAACCGCCACCCCGTCCTCGGCCTCTGGATGATCGATCAGGACTGCTGCGGCATGGGCATACGTGAATCCTTCAGCCCCGTTACGGGAAATCTAAGTTCCTTCGTCCCGCACTTTTTTCTCTAGCAGCCCTTCACCCTCGCCGTTTGTGGTAACCATGACTACGCGCAGAGGAGTGGATTCCGGAGCGCGTCATGAAATCACGTGGTCGGGGCATCAACTCCTATCCGTGGCGGCAAACTAGATCTTCACTGGAGAGAAATCGATGTCTAGAAAACCCATCACCTTGGTACTTTTCATGCTCGCGACAATGTCGGCGGGTATCTACGGGGCGACAATTCCCGAATCCGAAATAATAAAACGACTCATTGCTAACCGTCCTCTGTATAAACAGTGGGACGCTCAGCCTAGCCTGAGGGAACTCGTCGGGAAGACCCAAAAGGATGTTTCCAGAAATCCTGTCGTTTTCGAAACACCCTAGCGGGGACCGGAATAGCCAAAGCGCAGATGGATCCGAATAATCATCCGCGCATTAAAGAGGCCGCGACCCACAGCGACTTGATCGTAATTGGACAAGTCATTCGCAGTACTTCTGCATTTACCGAAAGAGCTGGTTTCATCTTTACCGACTCAGAGGTGCTAATTGAGCGCGTGATCGCTCAGTCTGCAGAGGACAAGTCGAGGGGCCCTCTCGCTGCCAACAGCGAAATTACTGTGACAAGTCCCGGCGGAATTATGTCAGTTGAGGGTCACCGGGTCAGTGCGTTTCTCGCGAATGAAGTCGCATTGAGAGCTAACGGTCGCTATATTCTTTTTTTGAAATTCTTGCCCGAGTCCAATTCGTACAAGAGAGTGGACCTCCAGGGTTTTGATATTAGTGAGCCGACTCCGCAACAGCTTCGGAGAGGAATGCCAAATCCGCTATCAGGCCTTACCTCGGCCGCGATGCTAAATGCTATTGAGTCATCCGTTTCCCTCTCTTCCCACAGTCCTTGGAAATCACCATAGAACGGTGATTACCACATTCCCACCGCACGACGACTACTATTGAGTTTGGACAGTTCTACTTTGTAGCCGGTAAGACAATTCAACTTTGCAGCAACAGCTGTCATCGGATGACCAGCGACGGATATTCGCGCAATATCCGGAATTGAAGAAGCTAGGATAACGAGTACCCTTGGGAGTTTGAACCCAGTCGGGTGCCCCATATCTCGATTTTGAGATGTGGGCATTCGCGCGAAAGTGCGAACCGTCTTCTCCGTCACCAGCGATACATCAGGTTGCCATGCCGACTCAGCCCGTTGAAGCTGACGGCCAAGAGCAGTATTTGCACTAAGGCTTCAACGTGTCGTTCTGCGCAAAACCCTTCTCAAGCTCGCGGTGTATTTCGGGCGTGTCTTCCTGGACACCACAACGGTCGAAGCTCAGTGGCGAGTCCTTGGTTAGGAGTCGATCTCTTCTGTCATTCCCGATGGCAAACACGATGTATCGCCGTCCGGGAACCAGGTGTTTACCTTCGCTGGACTGCGAAGCATCGTTGAGCCAATAAATGTGGTCGGCACTAACGATCGCGCCAGGCAGCCAAGGAGCAGGCTCCTTCAGTGAACTGACAACCCGTACCTCTGTGACCTCGCGAAGATACTCGCCATAGTCCTCGTGATGCTTCGCGATCTCCGTCGAAAGTGGCTCCACGGCCAGAACGTAGCGGGCGTCCCGCGCCTGAGCCCATACAGGAATGTTGCTGCAGGGTGGCGGCAACGGGCCTGGCCTCGGCGCACTGGGGCTGGACTCGTATGCGTTGTCATAGAGGTGCCACTCTTTGGCCGCAGGCAACAAATCTTCAATATGGGCACAAGGGTTGAACCGGGTAAAGCAGGAAAAGTCATACGAGGTCAGACGGATGATCTCTGACGGTGGGGTATGGGTGGAATAGTAGGCAATCCCTATTTGGCAGTTGATCATGCAACCACCCGGCCTGCCCACTTTGTAATACGGGTGTTGGGCGAGTTCATCCTCGGAGTCGCCAATAAAGGGCGTCCAATTTTCTAGAGTCCGATGAAGTCTCTGATAACTCTCGGCACTGATAGAGAGAGTCGAAGGCCAATCGTTATCCCTTCGGATCCTCCCGGTGGGGACGTCGACGCCGATCCCGCTGCCTGTTCTCCAAATGGTCCCGTCATGAACGGTGAAGGAAGCGTAGAACACTACGTCGCGCCCGCCGAGCCATTGGTAGAGATTGAGTCGGTCATGCGCGGAAAGCCATTCCACCCAAGCGCGACGGGGAGCATGGGGGTTTTGATATCTGATGGTGCCCATGCCGATTGCGTAATGGCAATCGGCAGCCGTGCAACTATTATCGTAGTGGCCCCACGCTCCCCAGCGGTGCATAAGGCGCTGGGCATCGGCCCAGGTGCTCTTGTAGAGGCGAATCTGATGCATATCTGCGGACAGCCGCTCGGCTCGCCAGCGGGACATTATCAGCTGAATCTGCACTATCAGAAATGTGATGAGTACAAGGGAGAGGAACAGCCCGCCAGCAAAGAGGACAAAGCGTACGGCCCACTTTCTAAAGGTCATATTGTGTTTAGACACCGGGGACAGTGAAAGTGCGTTCGGTCATCGATGCTCTCACTTCGTCAAATCTTCCCACACTTGACAAAGCCACCCCTCAGGATTGGCTACAATGAAGGGAGCGCACCAGAAAACCATTCTGGCGGTCCTTCGTAACCCAAGCTTCATCAAGACTTTGCAGTTAGCTCCTCAATGTTGACAGGACTTGGGTATCAACTTCAATACGAAGTCCAAACCTAAGCCCTGGATTTGGAAGACTTTAGCAGTTTTTAACCCAGGGAGGGGCCATCCCTCCCGACCCGAGGTCAGCCTTGAAGATCGTTCTCGCCGAAAAAGTCTCGCCCGCCACCCTCGCCGTCTTTCAGCAGGAGCCCGGCTGGCACATCGTCACACCCGATCAAATCAAACATGGTCTCGCCACCGAACTCCACGACGCCGATGCCCTCGTCGTCCGCTCCGCCGTCCAGGCCGATGCCAAGCTCCTCGAATCAGCCCCCAAACTCCGCGTCATCGGCCGTGCCGGCGTAGGCGTCGACAACATCGACACCGATGCCGCCACCCATCGCGGCATCGTCGTCATGAACACCCCCGGCGCCAACGCCGTGGCCGTAGCAGAGCTCACCCTCGGGCTCATGATCTCGCTAGCCCGCGCCATCCCCCGCGCGAACTCCACGATGCACGCAGCAAAATGGGAGAAAAAATCCCTCCAGGGCTCCGAACTTCGCGGCAAAACCCTCGGCATCGTAGGCCTCGGCCGCATCGGCCTCGAAGTCGCCCGACGCGCTGCCAGCTTCGGCATGCATCTCATCGGCTACGACCCTTTCGTCGCTCCCGTCATCGCCCGCGAGAACAACGTAGCCCTCGTCCCCATCGACGAGATCTTCAAATCCTCCGACTACCTCACCCTCCACGTCGGCCTCACAACTCAAACCGAAGGCCTCATCAATCAAACCTCTATCCGGATCATGAAGAAGGGCATCCGTATCATCAACTGCGCCCGCGGCGAGCTCATCGTCGAGCAGGCCCTCGCCGACGCCATCAAATCCGGCCACGTAGCCGGAGCCGCACTCGACGTCTTCCATCAGGAACCCCTCAAAGAATCCCCTTTCTTAACCTCGACAACGTTATCCTCTCCCCACACATCGCC
This sequence comes from uncultured Acidobacteriaceae bacterium, assembly GCA_963815485.1. Lineage (GTDB taxonomy): Bacteria > Acidobacteriota > Terriglobia > Terriglobales > Acidobacteriaceae > Edaphobacter. Next base: position 1,223,919 of record CAWFGQ010000002.1, read on the forward strand.
GGCGCAACCGACGAAGCACAGGAGGCGATAGGCATCCAGCTCGCGATGCAGGTCCGCGACTACCTCAAGCTCGGAGTCGTCCAGAACGCCGTCAATCTCCCCTCGCTCTCCCACGAGGAGTACATCGAGGTCGCCCCCTATATCGAGATGGCCGAGCGCCTCGGTCACTTCCTCTCCCACGCAACCCCGGGGAATCTGGAGAACATCCAGATCACCTACACCGGCCGCCTCGCCACCGGCAAAACCGACCTCATTCGCAACGCCGCCATCGCCGGAATATTCAACGGTACAGACGGCGACGTCACCACAGCCAACCGCATCAACGCCGCCGCTATCGCCCACGAACGCGGCATCCGCATCCAGGAAGACAAGAAGGAGTTCGCCACTGGAGGCGTAGGCTCCGCCCTCAAACTCGTCCTGCACTCTTCCGACGGCGACACCAGCGCCTCCGCCACCGTCCTCCACGGAACCTCCCCACGCCTCCTCAGCTACGACGGCATCGACATCGAGGCCCCCCTCCACGGCACCCTGGTAGCCATCCGCAACCACGACGTCCCCGGAGTCATCGGCCGCATCGGCACCATCCTCGGCGAACATAGCCTCAACATCGCCAACTTTGCACTGGGCCGTGCAGCCGATCCTACCCGGGCCGTATCGCAGCGAGTTCCCCAGGGCCAGGCCCTCGCGGTGGTCCAGATCGACGTTCCAACCGCCGCCTCTGCCACACCCGCCATCGAAGCACTCCGCAAAGTCGAAGCCATCGCCAGCGTCCGCCTCATCGAACTAGGCAAACTCTGACGATTCAGCGCGGATGGGGCCTGAAATCGCATCTTCACGCCTCATCCTGCATCACAGTAAGCTAGATACCGAGAAAGAAAAATGCCGCTCTACGAATACGAATGCACCACTTGCCATAAGCACACCGAAAAGATCCAGAAGTTTTCCGATCCCGAGATCACCACCTGCCCTCATTGCAGCGGCAAACTCGAGCGCGTCCTTTCCGCTCCTGCGGTTAGCTTCAAAGGTGGCGGTTGGTACGCCGACGGCTATGGCAACGCCAAGCCCAAATCTACCGGCGACGGTAGCACAGGCAGCAGCGACTCAAAGCCGAGCACCGACTCGAAAAAGAATAAGGACAGTGCTCCCGCCGCGACACCTGCAGCCGCCCCAGCCGCAGCATCTACGTCGTCCTCCGACAAAAAATAGCCAGTCTAAGCGCTATCGCCGCAAGCCAACAAAGTTCCGCTTCGCGCTGCAACGATCTTCAGATATGCTCTGACTAATTCCAACGTCATTGAGCTCTGTTGCATTGGCCCGGTCCATCGGCCCCGAACACCCGCACTCGTGTATAGGCCACATATTCGGCGCAGGAGGAGGAACACACCATGGAGCAGATGCTCGCCCCGGTAGCCGAAGCGCCAGCGTCCGGCCTGCGCCCCAACATCCTCTCACCCATCGAAACCCTCGCCCAATCCATCTCCACCATCGCCCCCACCACATCTCCCACCATGACCGTTCCTCTGGTCTTCGCCCTCGCCGGCAACGGAACATGGCTCGCCTATCTTCTCGCCACGGTCGCAATTCTCCTCATCGCCCTCTGCATCAGCCGCTTCGCCCGCTACACCTCCTGCTCCGGCGCGCTCTATACCTATGCCACTGTCTCCTTACCGCCAATCGCCAGCAGCATCGCCGGGTGGGCGCTCTTTCTCGCCTACATCGCCACTGGTGCGGCCGTTGCCGGAGGCTTCATCAACTACGCCAACGTCTTCCTCACAGTGTTCTTCGGGCGAACCGCTCCCACAACACTCCTAGGAATCCTCTGCATCGCGATCGCTACCGCAATCGCCTACCGCGACGTACAGGTCTCCGCCCGTCTTATGCTCTGGATCGAAGCGGCCTCAGTCCTCTCCATCGCCATCGTCATCGCTCTCGTCCTCTGGCATAACGGCCTGCACATCGATCCGCCTCAGTTCCATCTCACTGGAGTCACTCCCTCAGCTGTCCGCCTGGGCGTCATCATGGCCCTCTTCAGCTTCGTCGGCTTCGAGAGCGCCGCTACACTCGGTCACGAAGCTGTCAACCCACTCCGCACCATTCCGCGCGCAGTCATCCAATCCGCAATCTTCTGCGGCCTCTTCTTCATCCTCTGCGCCTACGTCGAAACCCTCGGCATGGCCACCGCCCATCAGGACCTCGGCACCTCGACCGCTCCGCTCAGCGTCCTCGCCAACCTTGCCGGAGTCCGCGCTCTCGGCCCGCTCATCGACTTCGGCGCACTTGTCAGCATGTTCGCCTGCACCCTTGCCTGCATCACCGCCGCAGCCCGTGTCCTGATGCGCATGGCCCACAACGGCCTCGCCCATCGCCGCCTCAGCACCGCGCACCAGAAGAACGCGACTCCCGCTTCAGCAGTCATGCTCTCAGGCGTCCTCACCGTGCTTCCTGTCTGCGCCCTCGCTGCGCGTGGCATCTCAGGCATCGACATCTACGGCTGGATGGGTCAACTGTCGGTCTATGGATTCATGACCACCTACGGTCTCGCCGCCATCGGCCTTCCCATCTACCTCAAGCGCAACCACCACCTCACCCCCGGGACCATCACCCTTTCGGTTGTCGCTGCAGTTGCCGTCCTGCTCGCCCTGGCCGGAACCATCTACCCGGCCCCGGCACCCCCGCTGAACTGGCTCCCCTACATTTACCTCACCTACATTCTCCTCGGCGTAGTCTGGTTCATCTCCTCAAGCCGCAGACAGCCGCCGCCCATCTAGTCTTCGCCGATATCCTCATTCCATATCTCAGGATGCTCCGCAATAAACCCCGTCAGCAAATCCGAACACTCCTGCGAGTCCAGATCGATCACCTTCACTCCGAACGATCGCAACCACTCCACTCCACCAGAGAAATTTCGACTCTCCCCCACCACCAAAGTTCGAATCCCAAACTGACGGATCAACCCGCTGCAATACCAGCACGGCGACAGCGTCGTCACCATAATCTTGTCGCGATAAGTCCTCTGCCGCCCCGCCCGCCGAAACGCATCGGTCTCGCCATGCACCGAAGGATCACCCTGCTGCACTCGCCTGTTTCGTCCCGAAGCCAGCAGCTTGCCACCCCCGTCAAACATCGCAGCCCCAATCGGGACGCCACCCTCACTCCGCCCAATGCGTGCCTCCTCCAGCGCGACCTCCAGCATCGCGCGATACCGCTCGATCTCACCCATCCTTATCCTTTCTTCGGCGGAGGAGGAATATTCTTCCCTTCCTTGCGGGCTTCCGACAGTCCAATCGCAATCGCCTGCTTCCGGCTCGTCACTTTTTTCCCGCTCCGCCCGCTCATCAGCTTACCTTCTTTCATCGCCTTCATCTCACGTTCAACATCCTTGCTCGCGGCAGGGCTGTACTTGGGTGTTGAACTCGACTTCTTAGTCGTCTTCTTCGACGATGTTTTTTTGACGGACTTCCTAGCTGACTTCCTCGTGGCCATAGCAATTCTCCCTCCCGCTATAGGAAGCCTTGAGTCCACAAATGAGTTGCATCCTCGCAACCGTGTAAGAGTGGTCACCTTCTCGCTCGCCTTCGTCGCCACACCACGATCCCTACCAGCGCAAGAAGCACGGCAGCGCCCACCAATCGCACCTTCATCTTGTCGATCCACGACCGGGTCCGCTCCAGAGATCCATCCTGCCACGCCGCATGAACCGTCTCCAGGTCCGCAGCCATTCCCGGAATTGTGACCTCGCGAAAATTCGTCGTCGGAATCGAGCCTAAGATTCTTTCCGGCGACGGGGGAGACCCATTTCTGTCCTTCGGAATCGCCAGCATCATCGCATTGATCTCCGCATCGCGAGGATCGTCAAACAGCGCCCCATCCGCGGTATTCGGAAACAGCGTGCCGTTCCCCGTCATCTTCTTCTCGATTGCCGCAACACCATCCTGGCAAACCCCCAGCGCATAGTAGCCGCCAAACGGCAGATTGGGCCGCCGCTGATGCTGATGCATAAAGGCAATCACCATCATCCCGACCAGGCGCGTCACCTCCACCGCATCCGCGTCGCGATACTCATGCGCATGCCGTCCCAGCACCCACGCCTGGTCCAGCGTGTCCATCGTGCGAAACTCCGACTTCCCGTCGATCCCGAAGTACCAGCTCACATTCGCGTTCACCTTCGGACCACTTATTTGCCATTCATACTCTGCATGGCTTACCGGAGACATCAGCGATCTCTTCGTCCCCGGAATCCCGATCTGCGAATCGATAAAGAACGGCATCATTACATCCTGGCCCTTGAAGTGAAAGTGCCCGAAGTTAGCGAAGTACCGCCCATCTACCACGACCACCTTATGCCCCGTTGCCATCAGCGCTTCAATCAAACCCTCAGGTGTCGTCGCACTCTTCCCGCCGATCTCAGCGGTCCCGGTTGCCGCTCCACCAACGCCGTTCAGACTAAGCCGGTTCAAAACATCCGCCAGCCGCTGGCTCTCCGCATGCATCGGAGTAAGCTTCGGATTCCCCACATCCCCACGCACCACGCCCGCACCCAGCTCCGTCACCAGCGTCGCATCCTCCAATCCCGGCAGCGTCGACGGCTTATCCAGGCTCACCGTCTCCGCCTTATCCGGCAAATAGCTCCCCAGGTCCAGGTACTCCGTAATCACCCCAGAACCCTGGGCCGGCCACGCTTCGTTCGGAGCCCCCGAAGGAGTTCCCACCGCCGTCTCCGGAGCTTTCTTCGTCGCCTTCCGCGTGATCGCCCCAACCGTAGGGTTCACCGCATCCATCGTCCATCCCGGAAACCGGTCCAGTCCCTGCCAGTCCTTCCCCAGAATCAATTCGCGCAGCCTCTTCATCAAAGCCGGCGTCAATAGCGCAGGTCCCTTCTTGGCCCCTTGGTCAAGATGCGCCAGCAGCGCATCCGTAAACCCTGGCGTAGCCGACAATTCCCGCATCATCCCCGACAGCAGGATCGTATTTGGCGGCATCGGCTGCTCAGGCACAACATACGGAGCCTCGGTCTGGCAACCGAAAGCAGCAAGCAGAATGCTCACACCCAATCCGCGGCAGATTCTTCCAGACAGTGAGAGACGCATTCGCATCCGCCCATTAGACCTTAATCGAACCGTCCAGCCACCTAGTTATTTAGCCAGTATTCTTTGCTCAGAGCGCATCCAGCTTCTTCGCCACCAACTCATTCAGAAGCGCGGGATTTGCCTGCCCTTTCGACAGTTTCATGACCTGACCGACAAAAAACGCCGCCACCGTCTTTTTCCCGCCGCGATACTGCTCCACCTGTTTCGGGTTCGCCGCGATCACCTCATCAATCATCGTCTCAATCGCGCCCGTATCCGAAATCTGCTGTGGCTTCTCCCGCTCATAAATCTCAGGAAAGTCCTTCCCTTCGGCAAAGCTCATATCCAGCAATTGCTTCAGCATCTTGCTCGAAAGCGCGCCTGACTCCGCCAGATCCGCTGCCATCACCACTCCATCCATGGTCACAGGCGACTGCTGCGGCTCGAGATTCGCCAGCCGCAGCCGCATCGTCAACTCGCTCGTCAACAAGGACGCGACACGCTTTGGACTCTTAGCCTTCTTCGCTGCCTCTTCAAATCTGTCCGCAAACTCCTGCGTCGCCGTCAGCGTCGCCGCATCCTGCGCACTGATCTCATACTCCGCAATCAGCCGCGCACGTCGCGCCTCAGGCAATTCCGGAAGCATCTTGAATATCTCCGCCTGCCACTCCGCGCCCACCACAAGCGGCGGCAAATCCGGCTCAGGAAAGTATCGATAGTCATGCGCCTGCTCTTTCGAGCGCATCGAATAAGTCCGCCCCTCCCCGCTGTTCCACAACCGCGACTCCTGGACGACACGCCCACCCTCTTCCAGCACACCGATCTGCCGCTCAATCTCGTACTCCACCGCTGCGCGAATGTACCGAAAGCTATTGACGTTCTTCACCTCGGCCTTCGTTCCAAACTTCGTCGCGCCCTTCAGCATCACGCTGACATTCGCATCGCAGCGCAGCGATCCTTCCTCCATATTGCAGTCGCTCACGCCTGTGTACAGCAGAATCTCCTTCAGCTTCGTCAGATACTCGAACACCTCATCCGCAGTCCGCAGATCCGGCTCACTCACAATCTCCACCAGCGGAGTGCCACAGCGGTTCAGATCGATGTACGTCTTCGAAACCGAGTCCGAAAACCCATCATGCAGGCTCTTCCCCGCATCCTCTTCCATATGCAGACGAGTCACACCGATCCGCTTCGTAATCGCTGCGCCGGCTTCGTCAAACGAAGGCACTTCGATCCAGCCGTGCTCTGCAATCGGCTTATCGAACTGCGAGATCTGATACCCCTTCGGCGAATCCGGATAAAAGTAGTTCTTCCGCGAAAAAATGCTGGTCTCACGAATCTCGCAATTGATCGCCTTTGCCGCGAGTACCGCGAACTCCACAGCCTTGCGGTTCAACACTGGCAGCGCGCCCGGCAAGCCAAGGCACGTAGGACAAATATGCGTATTCGGCTCGCCTCCGTACTTGTTGACACAGCCACAAAATGCCTTCGTCTCCGTCAAAAGCTGAACGTGGACTTCCAGCCCGATCACAGGCTGATACTTGCTAAAAACCTCAGGCGGAATTGCGGTTAATGTGGACATTGGCTATTCAATTTTACCAAGCGTGCATTGCAGAGAGTTAGATGGTAATTTGGCGCGAAGGTCGGATCCTGTTCAATGGTCTAACCTGAGATCGGAAACTTCGACGATACCTATGGATCCTGTAACCCATCTGATGACCGGAGCCTGCCTCGCCCGCGCCGGATTTAACCGGAAGGCCGCCTACGCCACCCTGGCCATGACGCTCGCCGCCGAAGCTCCCGATCTCGATACTCTGTGGTCGATTGGTGGCCCCATCGCAGGGTTCCAACATCATCGCGGATGGACCCACACCTTCCTTGGCCTTCCCTTCGAAGCCGCCATCGTTCTAGGTGCAATATGGCTCTTCCACCGGTGGCGGCTGCGTAAACCGGTTAGTCCCAAACCCACCGCGGCCCCCGTCCGCTGGCCTCTGCTTTACTGTTTTTCCCTCATCGCTCTCTTGAGCCATCTTCTTCTGGACTGGACCAACAACTATGGCCTCCGTCCCTTCTTCCCGTTCAACCCTCGCTGGTACGCGGGCTCCTTCGTCTTCGTCTTCGAACCCGTGCTCCTTCTCTTTCTTCTCATTGGTCTCGTCGCCCCATCCCTTTTCGGACTCATCAATAGTGAAGTTGGAGTACGTCGCCAACCCTTCCGCGGCCGGGGCTGGGCTATCACCGCGCTCCTCGCCGTCGCCACACTATGGACTCTCCGCTTTACCGAGCACCAGAAAGCTCTCCAGATCGCGCAGACCGGCGACTATAACGGCGCATCGGTACTACGTGTAGCTGCCGACCCCTATCCCATCAACCCATTCCATTGGCAGACCGTCGTAGAAACTCCGCAGTCTTACCTGATCTCCAGTGCGAATACCATCAGCAACGCAGCTGTGACCAGTGACAGAGCCGAAACCCTATACAAACCGCCCACAACTCTCGCTACACTCGTTGCCAAACAGAGTTGGCTCGGCGAAATCTATCTCGATTGGTCCCAGTATCCCGTTGTCACCGAAACTGGCACCGATCCCGATGGAATCACCACCGTAACTTTTAGCGACCTGCGTTTCCTCTATGTCCCCGCCGTCTTAGAACGGATGAAGACTCCGCTCACGGGCACGGTTGACGTTAATGCCGACCGCCGCGTCGTCCGCATGGAAATGGACGGCCATGTCCAGCATTAAAAACAAAAATTGATTTCTTATTGTTCTTCCTCAACCGGAAGGCTCGTTCCTCGCCGCCGGTCGAACACCTTGCGCAGAACATAGACCAGCAGAATCACAATGAGAATCCCCGATATCCCGAACACATATCCATGATGCTCGCGGATCGTTCTCACAATCGTATCCAGAATCGTCGGACCATAAGTGATTGTGATAATTGCCCAAATCAGAAACCGCACGAATTTTCCAACAAGAATTGCGCAGAAGAACCACAACGGTTTCATCTCAAAGACGCCCGCGGCGAACTCGAACAGTTTCACTGGCATAGGTGGCGGCATCATGGCAGGTACCATGATGGCGAAAAACTCCTGCTTCTCGAACCGATCGCGCAGCTGCTCATAGCGTTGCCGATTAATCCGTTTCAACAGAAACAGCTCCCCACCTGCCCGCCCTAGATAGTACGGCAGCAGACTACCAACGGCAGACCCTAACGCGCCCATAAAGCAATACAGCAGAAAGCGCTTGTGATCGTTAGCGACATAGTCGATCAACAGGGCGTCTATAGGAACGGGAATCGCCGCCGAATCGATCACTGCCAGCGCGCCAATCCCCCAAACACCAAGCGGCTTCAAAGCCGCAAGCATAGCGATATTCCATTTGCTCAAAAGTGCTACAGGGGAGATCTTCACGGGGTATGACTTTATTCTACCTGCCGTCAGCTCTTTTGATCGGTCGCCGAAGCCTCAGAATGTTCCGTTCGTCCAGCAAGCAAATCAAGCGCATGTGGAAGCACCGGCAGAATCGCCGTCAGAGAGGTCTTGGCTGCAGCAGGGCTTCCTGGCAGATTTACGATCAGCGTCTTTCCCAAAGTTCCGCATACAGCACGGCTTAGTGCCGCGAATGGCGTATTCAGCAAGCCTTCGGAACGCATTCTCTCCGCAAGTCCCTCGATCAGCCTTTCGCAGACTAGTCTCGTAGCCTCTGGCGTCACATCCCGCGCAGCCAGTCCCGTTCCTCCTGTAGTCACAACGAGAACCGCCTCCTTCGCATGCTGTCTTAAGGCCGCGGCAATCAAATCCAACTCATCGGGCAAAGTCTCAGATGTCACCAGACTTACCCCGGCCGACTCAAGTATCTGACAAACCACCGGCCCGGATTGGTCGACCTGCTCCCCTCGCCAGCAGCGGTCGCTGATCGTCAGTACAACAGCGCGAACATCGGAAGAAAAACTCACCTCGCCAGTTTACGGTCTCGGCTCTAACCCACCATAGCTCACCCCACTTCTCGCCCTGAGAGGCGCTAAAAGATGAGAAAATAGAGAGGTCTGTGCAAAACAGCGCATCCGACCCTCATTCGTATTCTCTTCGCCAGGGAAACTTTCGCTCAAAACAAACGTCAGAACTTAGAACCCATGCCCTCCCTCGAGACCCCACCTAACTCCGCACCCCCCACGCAGCCCATCAAAGTCCGTACCGGGCGGTTTGGCGAGCTCGAAGAGCATGAACTTATCCATCTGCTCGATAGCCTGGACGATGAACGTTCCAAGGCGCGCTTCCGCGAGTCCATCTACATCTCCATCATCATTTACCTGGGCATCGTCTGGTTTCTCTTCTACGGCCCACGTGTTCTCTTTCACCAGCCAAGACTAATCAGTCCCGTCGAAGTGCTCAAAGAACGCGACAAGCAGCTGACCTTCCTCGACTCGCCAAGAAACCTGCCGCGTCCTACACCCAAGACCAACAAGCCCATTCCCGAGAAAAATCAGGCCCAGCCTCTTGATCAGAAGACCCTCCAGCAGCTTCAGGCGATGCGCAAGGCCGAGGCCCCGGCGCCTGTAACCCAGCCTGCTCCGGCAATGCAGCCGGCACCGACGCCGCCCCCACCGTTGCCTCCCGCGCCTCCTACGCCCCAACCAACTCAATCAGCTCTTATCGAAGCACCCAGGCCCTCGCCGACCCGTCCAAACTTCGGCAACCCCAACCAGAGTCCAGGTGATGCCATTCGCAAAGCAGCCCAGGACGCGGCCCGCGATCGCGGAGGAGATTACGGCTCTGCTCCATCCAGCGGAAACCAGAGCATGGGAACCGGTGCCGAAATCCTCTCCGATACTCAAGGCGTCGACTTCGGGCCATACATTCGCAGAATCCTCGGTGACATCAAGCGCAATTGGATCCCCCTCATTCCTGAAGAAGCTCGCCCGCCTCTCAACAAACAGGGTGAGACCCTCATCCGTTTCACGATCAATCGCGACGGATCAATTGCCGCCATGAACCTCGACGGCTCCAGTCAAGACACCGCAATTGACCGTGCCTGCTGGGGTGGTATTACCGGCGTCGGACAGTTTCCTCCGCTGCCCGCCCAGTTCAAAGGCCCGAACCTCGAACTCCGAGTCGACTTTTTCACCAACAAACCCATCCCATAGCATCGCGCGCTATCCTGTCCGTCGCGCTCAGAAAATTTGACTCGCTTTACTGTTCCGAACATGCCACAGCAGCCTCCCGCAACAGCCCGGCAAACCGAACGTCGTCGTCAGATTCGTGGCCTTCTTCTCCTGGCTCTCGCAATCCTCGTCTTCAGTCTGCTCCGCGCTGGCATCCATACTGTCTTCACGCCCGGATGGTGGCGCCTATGGTGATTCGAGAGCCGTTCCCATGCTGACCGCGCCTGGCAATCCTCTCGTTGTACTCGTCGGTCCGACCGCAAGCGGCAAGACTTCTCTCGCTCTTCGCCTCGCCGAAGAGTTCAACGGCGAAATCGTTAGCTGCGACTCAGTCGCTGTCTATCGCGAAATGGAGATCGGCACAGCCAAACCAACTCGCGAAGAGCGCGCCCTTATTCCGCACCACATGATCGACATTGCCTGGCCCAATGAGTCCTGCACCGCAGGCGACTACAGCCGTCAAGCCCGCGAAGCAGTCACCGGCATCACGGAACGCGGCCATCTCCCAATCGTCGCCGGAGGTACTGGTCTCTACCTCCGCGCTCTCATCGACGGCCTCTTTCCTGCGCCTCCTCAAAAAGCAGGCCGCCGCGAACGCCTTCGCAATCTCGCCAAAAGCCAAGGCCCTCAATATCTCCATCGACTTCTTACCCGCCTTGACAGAGCCGCCGCAACGGCCATCCACGCCAACGACGTCTCCAAAGTCATCCGCGCCATCGAAGTCTCCCTCGCCGCAAGCCAGCCCCTCACCGAGCAATGGCGGAAGGGACGCGACGCTCTCACTGGCTATCGCATTCTGCGCCTCGGCCTCAACCCACCTCGCGCACGCCTCTACGAGCGCATCAACCAGCGCGCCGCCGCAATGTTCGACCTCGGCCTCGTCGAAGAGACCGAGCGCCTCATCGAGCGTTATGGTCCGGCATGCCGCCCCTTCAGTTCACTTGGCTATGCTGAAGCAGGAGCCGTCCTAAGGGATGAATTAACTCGCGAGCAGGCTGTGTGTGAGGCTCAGCAAGGCCATCGAAACTATGCCAAGCGGCAGCTCACTTGGTTCCGGCGCGAACCCGAAATGCATTGGCTCGAAGGCTGCGGGGGCGACCCCGAGGTGATAGACGAAGCTCTCCAACTCTCCGCCGCACACCTTTAAAAACTTCACAAGCCTCATCTGCTCCCAATCAAAATCTTTAACATCGATGTACCGACACTTATCGCTTCGAAGCCTTTCCTTCAACCCACCTCGTACCTATCGTCTCGCCTCGGGCAAACAACCTCCAGCTTGTACGCCTTTTCGATCTCTGCCTTCAACGTCTGCTGAGCGTCCGGCTCGCCATGCACCAGAAACACCTTTTTCAGAGTCGGAACCACCGGCTCCATCCATTGCAGAAGTTCTCTCTGGTCCGCATGTCCGCTCAATTCGCCGATAGAATCCACCTCAGCCCGCAAACGCATCGGCTCGCCAAAGATCTTCACCTCCGGTCGCCGCTCCACAATGGCCCGGCCTAGCGTATGCTCAGCCTGAAACCCGGTAATCAAAACCAGATTCTTCGGATCTTCGACACTGTTCTTAAGGTGATGTAAAACCCTTCCCGCCTCACACATTCCTGAGGCCGCAATCACGATAAAGGGCATATGCAGCCCATTCAGCGTCTTGCTCTCTTCCACCGTGCGAATATATCGCAGTCGCTTCCAGCCAAACGGATCGACGTTCTGGTTCGCAAACGCGAGCGCGCTATCGTCCCACTCTTCTTCATGCTTGCGAAAGACCTCCGTCACATTCACTGCCAGCGGACTATCCACAAAGATCGGAATATCTGGAATCGCCTTCTCGTCGATCAGTTCATGCAACAGCAAAACCACCTGCTGTGTCCTTCCCACTGCAAACGCAGGCATAACAATATGACCGCCCCGCTGCGCCGTCCGGTTCACCAGGTTCGCAAGCTTCTTCTTCACTGGACCGATAGGCTGGTGTAGCCGATTCCCATAGGTGCTCTCCATAATGAGATAGTCCGCAGCCGGTGGCGCCTCTGGATCCCGGATAATCGGCAGGCCCTTCCGCCCTACATCGCCCGAGAACAACAACCGCGTAATCTGCCCCTTCTCCCGAGCCTCAATCAGCACGCAGGTCGATCCCAGCATATGTCCTGCATCAAACGCCGTCGAAGCAAACCCTGTCTCCGCCGTCGAGCCCGCAAGCAACTGCGGCGTGTGCATCGTCACGGCTCTGAACTGTTGCATCACCTGTGCAGCATCCTCCTGCGAATACAGCGGCGCTACGGCTTCACCCCCGTTTCCAACGCCAATCGCTCTTCTTCTATGCGATCTTCGGTTAACAAACTCCGCGTCCGACTCTTGAATATGCGCGCTGTCCTTCAGCATCTTGTCGCAAAGGTCCACCGTCGATGGCGTTGTGTAAATCGGCCCGCGATATCCCTTCTTCGCCAACAAAGGAAGATCGCCGCTATGGTCGATATGTGCGTGCGAGAGCACAACAGCATTAAGCTGCTCCATCGGCAGAGCAAGATGCTCATTAATCTCGCGAGCCTCCTGCCTGTGCCCCTGAAACAACCCGCAGTCCAGTAGAATATTTTGCCCTGCGCACTCTAGATGATGCGAGGAACCAGTAACTGTCTGTGCCGCACCCCAGAAGTGCAATCGAATTCCCATAGATCTCTCCTGAACCCAACCCATCCTAACTGAAGAAGCGAACCCTCTCTTGAGAAGGCAGAAAAAGGGCCCATCGCAGAGATGGGCCTTTCTCAATTTCAGCCGCAATTTGCTCAGGCGGGCTGAACTACAAGATTGTCCGCCAATTTGAAGCGAACAATCGCCTCAGCAGGAATCTCGATATCCCGATTCCCCGTCAATCCGCTCACCAGCGTTCCTCCCCCGGCTCCCGCCAACCCGCCAACCAGCAAACCAACGCCTCCTGACGCGACACCCCCCACCAGCATTCCGAGGCCCGTGCCGCCACCAATGATTGCCGCCGATCGTTTGCCTTTCCCCTTTTTCGTCTGCGTCAAGTCTCTCGTATCCAGTGCATACTGCATTCCGTTCAAAGTGAGATAAGTCAGCCGCAACTCCAGAATCGAGCTCCCTTTGAAGTGCCCGCGCCGATGAGACGCAACAACCACGCCACTCACTGGCGTTCCCTTCGGAATCACCACGCGATCGTTCTCGCCTACTACAGGATCGACAATCTCGCCGTCAAAGTGGTCACCCGCACGGCTCGTCTTTACACTGATGTGCTGATTGATCCGGATCGTCAGATTCGTTCCAGCAGCAACATTCACATCCGCAGGGCGGACAATCGGCGCAGCACCCGGAGCAGGCGCCGCCACTGGCTGACCCGATGAATCCATCTGCCCCGGCGTCACCGGCTGGCCAGGTGTCACTGTAGTCGTCACCGCTTGAGTCGTCTGTCCCGGCACAGGCGGTTGTACCGTCGTCGTCGTTATATTGCCATTCTTATCGGTAGAAACCACCTGCTGTGCCTGGCCTGTAGCCGCAGCCTGCTTCTTCGCCTGATCGATCGCTGCATCCTCCTTCGATTTACAGCCCGCCAGCAAAATCAGCGCCAGTGTCATTGTCGTCAAAGCAACTTTCCCAGAATCTTGAAAAATCATAGTTATGTCCTCGTTTCGTGTCCTGTCACTCTTGTCTGGGCATCGCTGACGCCCAGGTTATAAGATGCTGACTTCGCCCCAAAGACTACCCGCACCGCCCAGGGTTTACGATATTTTCCATGACCACAGCGGCCGCCAAACGTCCCCAGCTCGCCCACCTCACTGCCCAACTCGACGATCTGCGTCAGCGTGGAACCTTCTTCAAACTGCGCGAACTCGATGATCAGCAGGCACCTCTCTGCACCTACGACGGAAAGCGCGTCATCAATCTCGCCTCCAACAACTACCTCGGTCTCTGCAACCATCCCAAACTCGAAGAAGCCGCTATCGCCGCCACAAAAAAATTCGGCGTAGGCTCAGGAGCCGTTCGCACCATCGCGGGCACGATGCATATCCACATGGAGCTCGAAGAAAAGATCGCTGCCTTCAAAGGTGTCGAGGCCTGTGTCGTCTTTCAATCAGGGTTCGCCGCCAACGCCGGCACCGTCTCCAGCATCCTCGGCAAAGAGGATTTCATCATCTCCGACGAGCTCAACCACGCCAGCATCATCGACGGCGCGCGCCTCTCCCGCGCCAAAATCAAAGTCTTCCGCCACAAAGACGTCGCCCACGCCGAAGAGCTTCTCCGCGAAGTCAAGAACGAACCCGGCCGCAAACTCATCATCACCGACGGAGTCTTCTCCATGGACGGAGATATCGGCCCCGTCGACAAACTCGCCGCGCTCGCCGAAAAATACAACGCCATTATGATGGTCGACGACGCACACGCCTCTGGTGTCCTCGGCCGCAACGGCCGAGGCTCAGTCGATCACTTCCACATGACCGACAAAGTCGACGTTCAGGTCGGCACGCTCTCCAAAGCCATCGGCGCACTCGGCGGATACGTCTGCGGCAGTCGCGACCTCATTGACTTTCTCTATCACCGCGCCCGGCCGTTTCTCTTCTCCACCTCGCATCCACCGTCAGTCGCCGCCACCTGCATCGCAGCCTTCGACATCCTCGAAAACGAGCCCGACCGAATTCAGCGCCTCTGGGACAATACCAACTACTTCAAGCAGCACCTCACCAACGCAGGCTTCGACGTCGGAGGCAACTCAACTCCCAAAAGCGAGACCCCAATCACCCCTATCATCATCGGCGACGGACGACGCACGATGGACTTTTCCCGCGCGCTATTCGACGCCGGCGTCATGGCCACCGGCATCGCATTTCCCACCGTCCCCGAAGGTAAAGCCCGCATTCGCACTATCATGACCAGCGAACACACCCGTGCTCAGATCGATCAAGCCCTTGAAGTCTTCACCACCGTCGCAAAAAAGATGGGAATCTTGCAAACTTGATTGCTTGTTAGCGAACTGCATCCCATTGCGAAACTCGACCTATTTTCATAAAAGACCCAGCTTTCCGAGTCTAATCTCCGCAGGATGCGTCTTATCAGCATGCCCCTTTGTTACACTCGCCTCCTCAGGCGCATCGGCCTGACGCTGGGCGCGGCTTTTTGGATCACCTCCATCTGGGCATTACCCACCCTCCATGCGCAGTCATCTTTCAGCAGCTCCTCTGTAACTCCTTCAAGCGAAACCTCTAGTCTCGAGCAGCCTCTTCCGATCGCCGAACTCCCCGACGCTCCCAGCGCGTTTCAAGATCCGCAAGGCCCCCAAAGCTCGCAATCCGCTCAGACGCCCAAGGCACCGTCTCAGCAGGCAACCGATCCCGACATCGTCAGCCCCAACGGCACCAAGCAAACCAAGCGAGTCCTCGGTATCGTCCCGAACTTCAGCTCCGTCTCTGCGGATACGAAACTGCCCCCGCAGACGGCGAAGGAAAAGTTAACTCTCGCCGCAAAAAACAGTTTCGACTACTCCTCCTTCATTGTCGCTGGCATTCAGGCTGGCATCTCCATGAACAGCAAATCCTATCCAGAGTTCCATCAGGGCGCCGCAGGCTACGCCCGCTATTTCTGGCACACAGAAGCAGATACTGCCGATGAAAATTTTATGGTCGGCGGCCTCGGCCCTATCGCCTTTCACCAGGACAGCCGCTTCTACACGCTCGGCCACGGTGGCTTCCGCAAACGCACTTGGTATGCCGTCACTCGTGTTCTTGTCAGCCGCTCTGATAACGGAAACAAGATGTTCAACTTCTCAGAGATCGTCGGCTCAGGAGCAGCAGCAGGCGTCGCTACCCTCTATTATCCAAAGGAGTATCAGACCTGGACCAAAGTCGGTCAGAGGTGGCTCACTAGCGACCTCATCGACTGTTTCAACTTCTTCTGGAAAGAGTACTGGCCAGACGTCAACAAAAAAGTCTTCCATACTCAATAGACCTCTTCCGAGCCTCACAATCTCCCGCTCGTTTTTCCCACCTCAAATAGGCAATCCTGTTGACTGTTCCCGGTCTCACTTTATTTTGATCTCGCCCACGCGAGGCCGGAACCGCTGGTCTCTACCTGCGTTGCAAACCGGTTCGCGGCAGCGCGGATAGATTAATCAGCGACATGGGAAACGAACTCGCCGTCAAGCAACGCGACTGGCAATCAACCCGATTAACCCTTGAAGACGACACGCCCTTCACTCAAAGTAAAAGCAACTCGCCCGAGCATCGGCGCGCCGTCAAAAGGCGTATTCCGAGATTTTGATCTCGTCTTAGTCACATCGTAAGCCGACTCCGCCGCTGGATCGAACACCACCACGTCCGCAAAACTCCCCACCTTGAGCGTCCCTCTACCCTCCAACGAAATCACTCGGGCCGGCTGCGCGCTCATCAACTCGATCACTCGCGAAAACGGCATTCTATGTTCCTTGTGAAGCACTCGCAGCGCCAGCCCCAACGCCGTCTCCAATCCCGTAATTCCATTCGGAGCCCGCTCGAACTCCTGCTCCTTTTCAAACAACGCATGCGGAGCATGATCGGTCGCAATGCAGTCCACCGTCCCATCCATCAATCCTGCAATCATCGCGAGGCGATCAATCTCCTCTCGCAGCGGAGGATTCATCTTCGCGTTCGTGTCGTAGTCGCCAATCGCCTCATCGGTCAGCGTGAAATGATGGGGTGCCACCTCGCAGGTCACATGCAACCCCTCCGCCTTCGCCGACCGAATCAGATCCATAGCCTTCGCAGTCGAAACATGCTGCACGTGCAGATGCGGCCTTATCCGATCGACTCGCTTGATATCTCTCAGCAGCCGGATGTCGCGCTCTACGATGCCCGCCTCCGCCTCCACCGGCATCCCGCGCAGCCCAAGTCGAAATGCCACCGGCCCGGCATTCATGCTGCAGCCGCCTGTCAGCCGTGTATCCTCGGCATGCTGCGAAACCGGCACTCCAATTCCACCAGCAGACACAAGGGCCTCGCGCATCACGTCGTCATGAAGCACCGGCTTCCCATCATCGGTAAACCCAACCGCCCCGGCTCGTGCCAACTCGTGGAAATCCGTGATCTCTTCCCCTTTACTTCCAAACGTCGCCGCCGGCATTGCGAACAGCTTCACACACGCCCCGCGCGCCGCGTCGAGCATCCACTCCAGACTCGCAACCGAATCATTCACCGGCACAGTATTTGGCATCGCGACTACTGTCGTGAACCCTCCCGCGGCAGCAGCGGCCGTACCTGTCGCAATCGACTCCTTGTACGTCTGACCAGGCTCACGCAGATGCACATGAACATCTACTAACCCCGGCGCAACAATCATCCCCGCCGCGTCAATCCTCTCCTTTACCTTGACATCCTTCAAAACCCCGGGCGCCTCGACAGCGGCAACGCGCCCACTCCGCAACAGCAGATCGCGCGGCGAATCCACGCCACTCGCCGGATCGATGAGCCGTCCATTCACAATCAATACATCGCTCATGCACTCACACTCTCGAAACCACCCACACCCAGCGCCCGCGCCAGCAACGCCATCCTTACCGCGAGACCATGCCGCACCTGTTCCTCAATTCCAGAGTTCGGCCCGTCCGCCACCCCGTCGTCGATCTCAAGCCCGCGAATCATCGGCCCCGGATGCATCACCAGCGCGTGAGGCGCATGAGCCGACAGCCGTTCATGGTTCAACTGATACCGCCCAATATAGTCGGCAAGATCGAGCTCCAATCCCGCCAGCCGCTCGCGCTGAATTCTCAGCATCATCGCCACCTGCGCCTGCTTTAGAGCCTTATCGAAATCGCGTTCGATCTCCACACCATGCCCCAGCCTCAGCGCATACTCCGGCAGAAGCTCTTTAGGCCCGCACAGCAACACCTTCGCACCCAGCTTCGGTAACAGTAGCGCATTCGATCGCGCCACCCTGCTGTGCAGAATATCTCCGGTAATCACCACCGTGACGCCGGCCAGTGTCTTCCCATCAATACGATTCGCGTTCACGCCCGACACTCGCGACAGGATCGTACGCAGATCCAGCAGCGCCTGCGAAGGATGTTCGTGCATCCCATCTCCCGCATTCAAAACTGGCAGCCCCGTCGACCTCGCCAGCAGATACGGCGCGCCGGAACTCAAATGACGAAGGATAATGCACTCCGCGCCCAACGCCCGCAGTGTCAAACCCGTGTCTTTCAGGCTCTCGCCCTTCTCAATCGACGAAGATTTATCGCTCACCAGCGTCGTGATCGCGCCAAGTTGCTTCGCCGCCAGTTCGAACGACGTCCGCGTCCGGGTGCTCGACTCATAAAACAAAAGGGCGATCCGCCGTCTCGCCAGTATTTTCAGTTTGTCATCATCATCCAGCCGCTCGATCCTGTCCGTAGCTGCCAGAATCGTCGCAACTTCGATCACAGAAAGATCAGCCACTGTCAACAGCGACCCCGCACCATACCTGAAGCTCTTCGCGGCGTGTCTTGGATGCGTCATCGAAGTCAATCGTCAGTCCGCCAGTTCGACCAGCAGAACCTGCTCCTGCCCGTCCACCTCGTTCAACTTCACTTCGATGATCTCGCGCTTTGACGTAGGAATCGTCCGTCCCACATAAGTCGCCTCAATCGGCAGTTCTCGATGTCCGCGATCGATCAGCACCAGCAGTCGAACGCTCTTCGGCCGGCCATAATCAAATAGCGCATCCAGCGCAGCCCGGATCGTTCGGCCCGTATACAGCACATCGTCCATCAAGATGATGTCCCGCCCATTCACATCGAACCCGATCGCCCCGGGTACTACCGTGGGCCGTGGGCCATCCGTCGAAAGATCGTCGCGGTAAAAGCTGATATCAAGAACACCAGTGTCCACAGGATGCTTCTCGATCTTTTCGATCAGCTTCCCCAACCTCTGTGCCAGCGGAACACCCCTCCGCTTGATACCGATCAGTCCGACATTCTTGCTGCCATCGTGTTTTTCAACGATCTCATGCGCCAATCGGACCAGCGTGCGCTCGATCTCCGAGGCCGACATCAGCCGGCCTTTCTCCCGCAATTTCGGCTTTCGAACTTCAGTAATTTCAGTCATAACGGTTGCGCTTGATGATATCAAGGATGCCGATTCTTCGGCAGAACCTGCTCATTCCAAACCCACTGATTGACCGGATATCGAAACGGCGCCCTTCCCGCACACCGAACCCCCGCTAAACCGAGATCTTCCGCCGCGTCCTCATAAATCCGCTCACCGCTCCCCCAACCGCCGACAGGATCAGCAGAATCCCCGAGCCCACCCCAATTTCAACTAGCATAATTCCTGCTCTGCCTTCCGGCGAGTACCAGAATTTCTGCGCCTCTGGAGATACCGGAGCGATTGTTGTCGCACGTTCCACGCTGGCATGGATGGTCTCTGTCAGCTGTGCATCCGTGCTCCCCATGCTGTGCAGCCCATACCGCGCGACCAGCCCGCCTATCGCAAGCGCAAGCGTCAAGCACGCCACGAGAGCCAGTCCTACCACCACCCCAATCCGCGCTCCAACCCCGGCATCCATCCACGCCAGCGGACGGCGCTTCTGGTACAGCCCCAGGGTTATGATCGATCCGCTGATCGTCCACAGCCAGCTTAGCGGCGACAGGATCTGCGCTTGCGCGGCAGCCACGCTCAATCCTGCCGCAATCAGCGACACCAGTAAGGCACACCGTATTGCTGTCTTCCACTCCACCTGTTGGGGCCTGGGTGGAGGAATCGCACCGGTCGTTTCCGGCCCGGCATCGCTGGGCTGCTGCTCTTGGTCCTGAAAATAAATCTGCGGCGCACCGCAATGCGGGCAAAACGGCGACACCTCGGCACTCGCAGGAAGCTCGCCGCCGCAACGGTGACAATACTTGTGCATATCTTATGAAGCTATCCCACGAAGTGAGGTGCGGCAAGTTCGAACCCGCGACCGAACAGCGCTTACTGCGTGTGCTCGGGTTCGTCCTTCTCACCAAACGACAGATGACCTGGCAAATCGAGGGAGACTAGCCCGAACTTCGTTCCATTCCCCTCGGCGTCGATCGCAACAATATGCTGATGCTGTTTCGATCCCGCTTTCAACTCCAGCTTGCCCGACTCATCTTCGTTGACATGCACATGATTCTGCTTGTCGTTGTCGCAGGTTAACCCCTCCGCCGTACGCGTCATCGTGCCCACGGGTCTGTCGTTCTGGCATTGGATTACGTCGCCATATCTCCCGAGTGCTTTACGGTAAAACGCAGTCACCTCATCCGGGTTGTCCTTCGTCCGATAGCTGGCCGCCTTCACGCGCAGTTGAAAGCTGCCAAAGCTCATGTTCACATCGGCCGCGCCATTGTTCTTGTCCTTCTT
Organism: uncultured Acidobacteriaceae bacterium; assembly: GCA_963815485.1. Lineage (GTDB taxonomy): Bacteria > Acidobacteriota > Terriglobia > Terriglobales > Acidobacteriaceae > Edaphobacter. Next base: position 1,244,476 of record CAWFGQ010000002.1, read on the forward strand.
TACCAGCTCCGCACCGGGATACACCGGCAGACCAAGTCCCTCAGTCACGACATTGTCATTCGTCTTCACCGTCATGCCGCCAAAGGGAGTCGCTATCTTGACGTTGTCGTTCCCATTCTTCTTGTCCGATTCGATTCGGCATCCAATCGTCAAGCTTGTCGCCGCAATCACCATTGCCATGACTGCAATATCTCGCTTCCCCATCTTTCGCCTCCATGATCTTCCAAAAAGATACGCCACCTTGGACTCGCCGGTTCCCCGCATCCCTCAATACTTTAAAGGTGGTCATTTTTTTCCAGAAACGCATCGCCCTGACGGGAACTACGGAACAAACCCTCCCATCAAGAAAAATACAAACAGTAGCCGATTCGGTGTCCTATACTGACTCAAGCCGGATATCCACTATCCGGCACGCCGGTATCGGAGTTTCTGGCATGGCACAGCACCAGCCAATCCGTAAAACCATCCCCCCATCCGGGTCTGACATCCCGGACAAGCTCTACTTTCGCATCGGGGAAGTAGCCAGACTTTGCGATGTTCCAGCCTATGTTCTCCGCTTCTGGGAAAGTGAATTTCCTCAGTTGAAGCCTCACAAAGGCGGCACTGGCCAGCGGCTCTACCGTCGTCGCGACGTCGAGATGGCGCTCCGGATCAAATGCCTCCTCTACGACGAGGGATATACGATCCCCGGCGCACGCCACGTCTTCAAGGCCGAACTCAGACACAAGGAACCGCAGCTTTCCCTTTCCGTCGAAACCACTCCGCTCAATGTCGATACGCGCCAGCTTCGCAAACTCCAGAAAGACCTTCGCGATCTGCACGCCCTGCTCTCGAAGCCGGCCAGCCGCCCTGCCGTCCACCCGATTCGCACATCACGTGCACACAACGCCCCAAGACACACAGCAGAGAAGCTCTTCGACCATCCACCTTTTCCCGGAAAATAACAATCGCAGAAGATGAAATTTAAGAACGAATTCGAAGGTACGCGCAGACGCCCCCACTCTTCTTCTCACCACCGTACTCCGTATCTGGGCCTCGACCCCTACAACGGCGTACCGATTCAGTGTCAGTTCTGTTCCGGCAAGAGCTTTCGCCGCTCTACACTCCGAGGCGAGGACTTCCCACAAATCCTGTTCATGCGTTACCCAGTCCGTTGTCTCCGCTGCGGTCAGCGCCAGATGGTCAGCTACACCATCGCAAGTCTTGCCGTCTCGTCCAGCGTAAAGCCGCGACGCAGACACCGGCCCGTCGACCCATCGAAGCGTTGGGTCGATTTCACCAGGCACCCCGACGCACCCAACCCCCTGGCTCCCGCATCCTCCGACGAGCAATCAACCTCCCATCGCTAGCTCGGCCTACAACTTGATCCACCCTGCATGGATCGCCCACAACGACAGGCTTGCTACCACGATCCAGAGCGCCACGCCCTGCACCAGCGGTCGAGCGCCGACCTCTTTCAAGGTATTGCGCGTAATCCCCGTCCCAATCAGGAACAGCACCACAGTCAAAGCCGCCCTCCCCAACCGGTAGAGCGCAGAGAAAAAATCTTCGGCCCGTGGAACATAATGCGGTAAATAACTCGCCAGAACTGCCGCAACGCAAAAATACAAAATAAACCAGGGCCAGCTTACCTTCGCACGGCTCTTCTTTAGAATTGCAGTCGCAATCACAATCGGCGCGATCCACAAAGCCCTGGCCAGCTTCACTGTCGTCCCTATCGCCAAAGCCGTCGGCCCATACTTCGCAGACGCTCCCACAACCGAGCTTGTGTCATGAATGGCGAGCGCCGCCCATAATCCAAACTGCGTCTCACTGAAGTGCACCGCGTGCCCAATCAACGGAAATATCAGCAAAGCCACCGAATTCAGCACAAAGACGGTCCCAAGCGAGACCGCCATCTCCTCATCATTGGCCTCCAGCACCGGCCCCATCGCCGCAATCGCGCTACCTCCGCAGATCGCCGTACCAAAGCTGATCAGCATCGATTGCGTCTTGCCCACCTGAAGCATCTTGCCCAGCAAAATCCCGAGACTCAGCGCAAACGCAATACTGATCGCCGTATACAAAAAGCCGGTCGCGCCTGCATGAACCACCTCTTTGAGGTTCATTCCGAACCCAAGACAAACCACCGCAGCCTGCAACAGAAACTTCGACAGGCTCCGACTCTCCGAAGGAAACGGATGCGTCACGCTCAGCCCGAAGGCCAGTCCCGCAGCCAGCGCGAACGGAGGCCCGATCAATCCGCTCGCCGAAACGATAATGCCAACGTAGAAAAGATTCTTCTTCAGCACATAACCAGAATCGCCGCTTTCACATACGCAGTCGAGAAGTGTTTTGCGATTACCGATAAGTAATACTTATCGCCCCGATTACTCAAACCGCAGCTAATGCGAAACGTTGAAAAGCTGCTGCCGCACCCGTCGCCTCTGTCCCCACCAGCCGGACAAAGCTGAAATCCCGAAGAATCTCCAATCCCTCCACCGGAGCAATCCGCACCAATCCCAGCCGCAATACCTTATTTACAGCGCATCGCGAGACAAACCCCACTCCCAGTTCCGCTTCGACACCCGAAATAATCGCCTCTGTTGAATCCAGCTCCATCGCCACCCGCAACGAACGCAGCGGCAACCCAATCTTCTTCAGTGCTCGCTCGACCACACGCCGCGAACCCGATCCTCGCTCGCGCAGCAATAACGGCACCTTTGCCAGCTCCAGCGGCGCAATCGTCTGCGGCTTCCGCCCAGCCCATGCGTGGTTCGGACTCACAATCAACACCATCTCGTCCCGCATCATGCATTCGGTCTTCACATCCCGCCGCATCGCCGGCCCTTCGATAATCCCCAACTCGATCTGCTCTTCCGCCACCGCCTCCACAATCTGTTCTGTATTCCCGCTTACCAGCGAAAGCTTTACCTGCGAATACTGCTTCAAAAACGCCCCTAAAATCCGCGGCAGAACGTACTGTGCTACGGTCGTCGAAGCCCCTAGTCGAAGCTCCCCCACGGCCTCATCATTGAGTGCCGCCAAGGCGCGTTGCGCCTCCGCCATCGTCTCCGCTGCACTCTCCGCATACCCAAGCAAAATCCGTCCGGCCTCCGTCAACGAAATCTGGCTTCCATGCCCTTCGCCGCGAACTCTGTTAAACAGTCGAACCCCCGTCTCCTCTTCCAGCGCCCGAATATGCTGACTCACCGCAGGCTGGCTTAAGTGAAGCACCTCCGCCGCTTTGCGAAAGCTCATCACCTCAGCGACCGTCCGAAACACCTTCAGCCGAAAGTTTTCCAATCCCTCTCCCGCCAAAGAACCACACCCGCCACCCCATCAGCATAAGCCCTCCCGATAAAATCAAATCAGCCACCCCCACGCCTGTAGACCCGTGACTGTAAACAAAGACGCCAATCCGCCCATCGCACCACGCCGCGGCCCACTTGATTTTCTACGCCCCTCCCACAGTCACACCGCCACGTCAGCCACTCTCCTCCTCACTTTGTCTGCACTCACCTCGCGCGTCATCGGCCTTATGCGCGAACAGTTCATCGCCTACCGCTTCGGAGCCGGCCCCCAAACCGACGCCTACAACGTCGCCTTCTTTCTCCCCGAACTCATCAACTATCTCCTCGTCGGCGGAGCCGCCTCCATCACCTTCGTCACCATCCTCGACCGCTACCGCGCCAACAACGACGAGATGGAAGGCGAACGCGCCCTCTCCATCATCCTCAACACCATGGTCCTTGTCCTCGGCACTGCCATCGTCATCGCCGAGATCTTCACGCCCTACTACATTCGTCTCTACTTCGATCCCGCATCGCCCGAAGGTATTCTCTGCACCCACATCACCCGCATCCTGCTTCCCGGTCAACTCTTCTTCTTCTGTGGCGGAGTCATTACCTCAGTCCTTCTCGTTCGCAAACAGTTCTCCTTCCAGGCGCTCTCTCCGCTTGTCTATAACATCTGCATCATCGCCGGCGCAGTCCTCCTCGCCGACCGCCTGGGCGTCTCCGCACTCGGCTACGGGGCCCTCGCCGGAGCCTACCTCGGACCCTTTCTCCTCAACGCCTACGGAGCCTATCGCGCCGGCATGCGATACCAGCCTCTCCTCAACTTCAGACACCCCGGCCTCCGCGAATGGGTGCGTCTCTCCCTCCCTCTCATGCTGGGCGTCACTATCATCACGCTCGACAACCAGATCCTCGGCTACTTCGCCAAGCACGGCGCCGGAGACATCACCCGCCTCACCTACGCCAAGCGCCTCTTTACCGCACCCATGGCCATCATCGGACAAGCCGCAGGTGCCGCGTCCATGCCTTTCTTCGCCTCTCTCTTCGGGCGCAAGCAGTTCGCCAGCTTCGCCGCCGCCGTTAACCGCTCCGTCTCCAGCCTCATCGCCTTCTCGCTCCTCGGCTCCGCGGTAATGATCGCCCTCGCCAGACCCGCCGTCGACATCATCTTCCGCCGCGGCTCCTTCCACGCCGCCGACGCCACCGCCACCGCATCCTACTTCGGAATCTTCGCCATCTCGCTCGCCCTCTGGACCGCGCAGTCCATCTACGCCCGAGCCTTCTACGCCTCAGGCGAAACCTTCGCGCCCATGCTCGCCGGAACGGTCATCACCGTCAGCAGCATCCCCATCTACTGGCAGCTTCACGAGCACTTCGGCGTCATCGGTCTGGCCTGGGCTTCCAACATCGCCATCCTGCTTCAAACCGGAACCCTGGCCATTCTCGCCCATCGCCACTCGCTCGTTCCGCTCTTCGGCCCGGCAGGAACCCCTTACGCCGGCCCAAACTGGCCCGAGATCGCCCGCGCTGGGGTTGCCGGTCTCGTCAGCCTGGCCGGAACCACCCTCCTTCTTCATCTCCTTCCCCAACCGCAAACCTACCCTGGCGACATCACCGCAATCGCCCTCGGAGCCTTCGTCTGGGCCGCGCTTGCTTCCGCGACCCTTCATCTCACCGGCTCAAAAGTCCTCACCCAGCTCCGCGATCGCCTCGTCTGAAACCGGCAATTCGTTCCACATAAAATCGTCTCCATGAAGCCAGAAGACAATGTCATCGTCCGTGGCGAAAACACTGAAGACCTCGTAGAGCATTCAGTGATTCATTCAATCAATGAGGTTGCCTTCGAATCTCAGGATGAAGCTGACTTGGTGGACAGGTTGCGCACAGAAGGTGCAGTGCTTGTTTCGCTCGTTGCCGCGATACAGCAACGAATCGTCGGGCATGTTCTTTTCTGCAGGATGTGGATTGAGACGACCGGCGGATCGGTTCCAGCTGTGGCACTCGCTCCAATGGCAGTGCTACCCGAGCATCAGCGCAGAGGGATCGGTGGACGACTGATTCATCATGGCCTGAATTTGTTGCGCGAGCGGGGCGAGAAGATCGTCATAGTTGTCGGGCATGCCAACTACTATCCACGCTTTGGTTTTTCCAGCGCGAAGGCACTCTCTCTCGAAAACCCCTTCCCTCAAGACGCCTTCATGGCAAGGGAACTCAGCCATGGCGCTCTCGAGGGCATTCGCGGCAGGGTCAGATATCCGCCTGCGTTTGGGATTTGAAATCGACGTGGGCAGCCAGAACCCTTACTTCGCATCCTCCCACTCCTCATTCCAGGCCGTCTGAATCGCCTCCAGAATCCCTTCATTCGACTTAGCAGGATCCCCCACAAACCCCGGCAACCCGGTCACATACTGATGCAGGTCCGTAAACCGCACCGAATAAGGCTCAATCTCCGGATACTTCTCCTGCAGCAAAATCCCAATCTCTTCAGCGTCACTCCAGTCAATCTCACGCGGCATACATCCTCCTCACTACAATCAAGCACAGCGGCAAGAATCGCTCTTCAAAAGACTACAAGAACAACGGCAGGAGTATGACGAAACCCGTCACCCCATCATGGTCGGCCTCTGTCCTCCGGCGCGACCTCAATGCCCGAGCTCACCACCTCGCTCAAACCCGCGGTCTCCTTCACGACATCTCCCCCGGGCCAAAATCCGAGAACGACCCTGCAGTCATCTTCGGCCACGACGAGCAAGGCCGCCACGGCAACTTCCACCCCGACTCCTACGCCAGCATCTGCACCAACCCAGCCTGGTTCCGCCGCCTCACCAAACCCCACACCGCCTCCCGCCGCTCCCGAGCGCGCAAAGACTGGCAGTGGAGAGAGCTCGACTCCGCCATCAGCTCCGACGCTCTTCTCATGAACATCTTCTGCCATCCCGCCGTCTTCAACGGTCAAACCCTCGCCCCGGCAGTCGCCAATCTTCTCAACGTCGACACCACTGCTCAACCATGCTTCGGCATCACGCCCGGCGTTCCGCTGAAGCAACTCCGCAAAAGACGCACCAAGCTCCCCACAGAGCTCAGCGGCGGCGCCAACCTGCTCACAGACCAAACCGAGATCGACCTCCAACTCGGCAAACTCTTTCTCGAAGCCAAGCTCACCGAATCCAACTTCCAGACCGCCGCCCCGCGCCTCATCGAACGCTACCGCGACCTCGAAACAGTCTTCGACCTCGACCGCCTCCCCCAAAAGACTCTCAACACCCCACCCTCTCATCCACCTGTTGAAGATTTCTCCCAACTTGAACCCGAGTTCGAATCTGAAGGCAACGTCACCCTTCCAACCGAAGCCCAAATCGAAGCCCAATTCGTAGATGCCGTCATTCTGAGCGAAGCCCCTGAGCGAGCCGTAGGCGAGTCGAACGGGGCGAAGTCGAAGAACCCCCGCATTTTGCCCGCACAGCCGCCAACGTCAATCGATGCCAAAGCAAACCTGAATCAACCACAAACCCCCCAATCTTCCCGTACCGTAATCCTCGGCTACCAGCTCATCCGCAACGTCCTGGCCGCCTATGCCAACGATGCATCCTTCTGCGTCCTCTCCGACGCTCGCCGCTACGACCTCATCGAAACCTGGTATTCAGTCCTCTCAGCAGTCCACAGCCCAACCTTCGCCACACGCCTCAAACTCCTCACCTGGCAGGAACTATCCACCACCCTTCCCGAAGAACTTCAGCAGTTCCTCGAAGCCAAATACGGCATCCGGTCGGCTTAGGTCAAAAGGACTGTGTTCCGTTTTGGTTCCACCGAGTCACGCATCTTGAAAAATCAAGATTTGCAGAGGGTGTTAGCGAATATAAAGAGAAGAGATGAAAAAGATATCCGTCTTAGAGCTATGCGCCGGCGCAGGGGGCCAAGCCTTGGGCTTCGAGGGAGCGCAATTCGAACATGCAGGTTTGGTCGAACTGGACTCGCATGCATGCAAAACACTCCGCATTAATCGTCCGAAATGGAACGTAATCGAGCGGGATCTCAACTACTTTGATGGCACACCATACCGAGGCGTAGATGTCGTAGCAGCCGGGCTTCCGTGCCCTCCTTTTTCCAAAGCGGGCAAACAACTAGGCTCCTCAGACGAACGCAATCTTTTCCCCGCGGCCCTCCGGATCATCCACGAAGTGAAGCCGCGAGCGATCGTGATAGAGAATGTAAGAGGGATCCTTGATGCAGTCTTTCAGGACTACCGCAAATACATATCGAGTCAACTGTCCGAGTATTGGACTGATTGGCATCTTCTTAATGCTTCGGAATATGGTGTTTCGCAACTTCGACCACGGGTCAATTTCGTGGCGATTCGGAAAGGGCTAGAACATAACTTTAGTTGGCCAACGCCTACGCTGCAAAAACCAGCCACGGTTGGCCAAAAACTGTACGACCTAATGGCAGCAGACGGCTGGCGTGGAGCAAAAGCTTGGAAAAAGGCCGCTTCGGAAATAGCCCCCACTCTAGTTGGTGGAAGTAAGAAACATGGGGGGCCCGATCTTGGCCCGACCCGAGCTAGACAGGCTTGGGCAGCATTAGGAGTCAACGGGAGCACTTTGGCAAATCATGCTCCTGAACGGGATTTCGTTGGGATGCCACGACTCACCGTGCGAATGACAGCCCGCATACAAGGATTTCCGGACGACTGGCAGTTTGCTGGAGGAAAAACGGCTGCATATCGACAGGTCGGAAACGCCTTCCCGCCGCCTGTAGCACTCGCTGTGGCAACTGAGGTACGCAGATGTTTGGAATCGAAGGCTTCTGTCTACAAAATCGCAGGTTGATGTAGAAGAGCTAGCTTATTTTCTTGGCATCTCGCAACAGACGCAGGTGATTCTCATCGTTTGGCTGAAAGGCAATGAATTCGTCTCGTTTGCAAGAGGGCAATCCTAGCTCCTCAATTAGCTTCCTATCCACTTGTCCTGATAAGAGAACGATGCCTTCCTTTTGAAAGGGGTCTCTGGCACCCCCATTCTTGCGAATTCGTCTCGTTGGATCGCTCTGCTGAGCAAGAGCTTCGACTAATTTCCTCGAGATTGGTCTACCTTGATGTCTGCGAAACAAGACCGCCACGCGCTCAGTGCCTCCTGGAGGAGACATCACTTGTTGCTTTGTCTCGGCACTTAAACCCTCCCAGAAATTTTCCGGGTAAGCGGCATCACGAAGCATCCAGTGAACACTAGCCAGGCATTTGGCTTTGATCGACGCTTTTTTGTCTCGATTGACCTTGTTGAGAATCTCCTGGCGAATAACAATGATTCCGAAAGAACATTTTGCTGTCTCTTCATCTAATTTAATCAGAATGCAAGGATGGCCAATTGCTTCAAGTGGAATCATCCAGTTGTTTCCGACGGTGTTCTTAATATCGACTTCAATCCCGTCGATTGCCAGGTCCAAAGTCTTTCCCTTAGGAATATTGAGGTGGTTTCTAACCAATATCTCTACCTTGGTCCCTATATAGGTCTTTTCGGTCTTCTCAATTTCCTTTATCGTGAATCTCTTCGACCGCGGTGCATCGATCACTTCGTCCATCGCTTGCCTAAACAACTGCGGAATATCCTCGCAAAATCGTTCGTATCCTCCCGAGTGCCGGAGAATTGCTCTCTCTAGTTGACGCAACCGAGCAAAATCCTGATGTGAGGGTTCTAAACCGTGCGGAGAAAAGACTTCTTGGTCAGACATCTTCCCTTTAGGAAGCTTTCGGGTTTTCAATTTGGTCATCCAAGCACTTATGGACACTCTCGGCAAAATGCGTCGCTCAGAAAACATGAAGCGTATCACGAGCAAAAACACCAAGCCAGAGATGCTCGTACGAAGTGTCGCACACTGTCTTGGATATCGCTACCGATTGCACGTCAAGGATTTACCCGGGAAGCCGGATCTTGTGTTTCGGAGCAAGAAGAGTGTGATCTTTGTTCATGGCTGTTTTTGGCATCAACATACGGAATGCCCTGAAGGCCGGTTTCCAAAATCCAGAAGACAATATTGGATTCCAAAGCTCAATCGCAACGTGGAACGTGATCAGTCCCACTTGGATACTTTGCAAACGCTTGGTTGGAGAGTACTCGTCCTCTGGGAATGCGAACTTAAAGATGCATCTAATGTCGCGAATCGGCTGCGGAGATTTCTTGGATAGGTAGGGCACAGATCGGCCGCCCTTACATTTTTTGTTCATTTTCCCCAGCAAAAACGCGTGTCAAGTCCCAAAACAACCTAACCTATTCAAAACAAGCCGGATAGAGTTGGCATTTTAGTTAGCTTCAATCCGGTACAATTAACTTAGCTGAAAAAACAGCAGGCCCCGGCCACGACGGGGCTAAGTTATTTGATAAGAAGACTTTGGCCCTAACTCTAATGCTTCCAAGACTTTAGCATTATAAAACTTGGCATAGTGTTGAAAATAGAGACTTAAGCAGAAATAGAGGGGGAGGGGGGTACACCACAAAAGAGCGGTTTCTAGCTCCCCGGCCCGTGAGCAGGCTTGCCTTCCTGCACATAGTTCCGGTTCCACTTCGGAATCTCCACCACATAGGTTCCCGGCTTCTCAATCACCGCCTGACACCCCAGCCGCGAGTTCAACTGAACATCCGCCGCCGTCTCCATGCGGTCCAGTTCCTTGTCCTCCGCCTCACTGATCCCGGCCGCACCTTCCTTCACATGAATATGGCAAGTCGTGCACGCACAAACCCCGCCGCAGGCATGGTCAAGAAAAATGTTGTAATTCTCCGCCACATCCAGAAACGACATCGGCTCGCCATGCCCCTCGTAGGGCAGCGTGTCAAACTCAAACTCAACCGTCCTGCCCTCAGGCAAAAACGTCACCCGCACCATTCCTTCACCAGCGGGCTTCGACAGATCCACTACTTCAGCACTCTTTTCAGACATATCTCTAATTATCGCTTGTTTCTCGGCTATCTAACTTTTCGAATCGCTGATCTCAGCCTTGGCAAACGGATGCGGCGCCGTCGGACCTTCGCCCACGCTCTCACCCGCGGCCTCCATCGTCTTACCCTGCATTGCGCCTGCGAGCGTACTGTCCATCATCAACTCCGCAAGTCTTCGCGTCGACTTATCCAGCCGCTCAATCCCCGCACGAATCTGTCGATGATCGCCGCCAGGAATCGCCGCCTCCAGAAAAGTCTCTCCCTGCGCGATCTTGTCGATCTCGTCGCTCGAAAGCATCTGCCACGCCTCACTCTTCCTGCCCTTCTTCACTGCAGCAAGAATCGTCTCGGCCTCATTCTTTGCCTCGATCGACTGCCGCTCGCGAATGTCCTCCTCAGCGTTGTCGAACGACTCCAGAATCATCGTCTCCACCTGCTCATCCGTCAGCCCGTACGTCGGCTTCACCTCAACCTCAGCCTCTTTCCCGCTCCTCTGCTCGCGAGCACTCACATGCAGAATCCCATTCGCATCGATCAGGAACTTCACCTCAATCCGCGGCAGACCTGCGACCATCGGCGGAATTCCCTTCAGATCGAACCGCGCCAGCGATCGGCAATCCTTCGCCATCTCCCGCTCTCCCTGCACCACATGGATCGCCACATTCGTCTGCCCATCCACGCCCGTCGTAAAGTGCTCCGTCGCACTCGCCGGTATCGTCGAGTTCCGCTGGATGATCTTCGCCACCACGCCACCCAGCGCCTCAATCCCCAGCGACAGCGGAGTCACATCAAGCAACAGCAAATCTTCTGTCGCAGCTGACCCGCCCGCAAGAATCTGTGCCTGCACCGCCGCCCCCAGCGCCACCACCTCATCCGGATTCAGCTCCGTATGCGGCTTCTTGCCCCGCGCCCTCAGCTCAAACAAATCATCCACCAGCGCCCGCACTACCGGAATCCGCGTCGACCCGCCCACCAGCACAACCTCATCAATCGCCGCCGCCGTCAGCCCCGCATCCTTCAAAGCCTGCTTACAAGGCCCAGCCGTCCGCGAAATCACACCCGCAATCAACCCTTCAAACTGCTCCCGCGAAATCTCCCGCATATACCTCTTCCCGCTCGGCAGCAACACATCCAGCTTCGCCGTCTCGGCAGTCGACAACAAAATCTTCGCCTCAATCACCGCCTTACGAACAGCCTGCACCGCCTCGCCATTCCCGCGAACATCCTCCCCCAGATCTCCCGCAATATCATCCAGCGCAATAGCAATCATCAGGTTGTCGATATCATCCCCACCCAGATGCGTATCCCCGCCAGTTGCAATAACCTCAAAGATCCCCTCATGCAACTTCAAAATCGAAATATCAAACGTCCCACCCCCAAAGTCATAAACCGCAATCAGCCCATCCTTGTTCTTATCCAGCCCATAAGCCAAAGCCGCAGCCGTAGGCTCATTCACCAGCCGCAACACCTCCAGCCCCGCAATCCTTCCTGCATCCTTCGTAGCCTGGCGCTGGGCGTCATTGAAATAGGCTGGAACCGTAATCACCGCCTTCGTCACCGGCCCGCCCAAAAACCTCTCCGCATTCTTCTTCAACTGCTGCAGAACATAAGCCGATATCTCCGGCGGCGTCAGCGACAACCCACCCACGCTAACCTTCAACACCTCACCCGGTCGCAAACCCTCCGCCAGCTTGAACGGAAACAGCTTCAGCTCCCCTTGCACATCCTCAATATCCCGACCCATCAGCCGCTTCCCGGAATACACCGCACTCGCCGCATCCGTCATCAGAGTCCCGCGCGCCGCATTCCCCACCACCACCCCATCATCCGTCCACGCCACAACCGACGGCACTAACCGGTCGCCATCCTCGCCCGGAATCACCACGGGCATATCCCCCTCCATATACGCCACTAGGGAGTTCGTCGTACCCAGATCAATCCCTACAACCCGCTCTTCCGCCATCTGCAAAGCCCTCAATTCGTTACCCTTCTATTTTCCTACATTCAGCTCCGTCAGACCCGGCCCACCCGCGCATACACTCATACTCAGATGCTCCCACAGGAGGCAGATGCGTGCTCTATCTCGAGCGCCTTCCTCATCCCGCCCTCGCCCCATTCATCCATTCTTACTGGTACTCCTGCGACCCCGCCGTCCTCCATAGCTACGAGCGCATCCTTCCTAACGGCCGTCCCCAGATCGTCATATCCCTCGCTCGCGACTACCTCACCAACGCCAACCATCCAAACGATCCGCGTCTGCCACAACCTGCCGCCCTTTTCCTAGGTGTCTACTCCCATCACCAACTCATTGACACCATCGACCTTACCGAACTCATCGGCATCACGTTCCACCCTGGCGGCACGATCCCATTTTTTCCTGACAGTTCCAACGTCTTCACGAACCACGAGAGCAGCCTCGAAGAGCTCTGGGGACGCGCCTCTCTCAACCTGCGCAACGACCTCCGCGAAGTCTCAACACCCGAACAGAAATTCGACCTCCTCGACCTCGCTCTGCGTCATCGTCTTAGCGAAAGCGGGCTTCCTCATCGGAACCGAATCGTCGACTATGCCCTAAAAAAAATCCAGCGATCTCCCGCTTCCACCACAGTCAACAGCCTCACTCGCGACATGGGAATCAGCCCGCGACGACTCTCTCAACTCTTCCACGACCACGTCGGTGTCTCTCCCAAAACTTATTCACGCATTCAGCGCTTCCAGCAGGTCGTCCAACTGATGCACCGCGGCGTCGACATCCGATGGGTCGAATTAGCCCTAATGTGCGGCTACTACGACCAGTCTCACTTCGCTAATGACTTCCGCGCTTTCTCCGGAATCAGCCCCACCCACTACTCCACCGCGCAACGCCGCTGGGCCAACCACATCCCTCTCGACTAGCTTGCTCCCGTTTCAACGTGCCAACTATATCGAGCCGATTTTTCCAAGACGTCCACTGCGCACCATGGCACATTTAACACCATGACGACCCCAGCCAAATCCGGACGCTCCACTGTCATCCCTGCAATCCGCTATCGCAACACCCTCGCCGCCATTGACTGGCTTATTCGAGCATTCGGTTGCGAAAAACAGGCTGTCTATCTCGGTCCCGATAACACGACCGTCATGCACGCTCAACTTACCTTCGGCAACGGCATGGTCATGCTCAGCTCTGCGGAAAACAAATCCGAGTACAGCAAATATACGGTCCAACCCGACGAGATCGGTCTCCGCGAAACACAGACGCCCTGCCTCATCGTCAATGACGCCGACGCCGTTTATGCCACCGCCAAGGCCGCCGGGGCCGCCATCGTTATGGATATCGCTGACATGCCGTATGGTGGCCGCGCCTTCACCTGCCGCGACCTTGAAGGTCATCTCTGGAGCATCGGCACCTACGATCCGTGGGAGATCCCGGCAGAGTAAGTTCACGCTGCCTGCTACCCGTGATACTTTCTTTTCATGGAGTTAAACCCTTACGCCAGCTACCTTAATGGTCAGGATCCACTCCCTGTCCTCGCCGAAACCGCTGAGCAGATTCGCGCCTTCACTGCAGGCCTCTCCTCCGAACAAATCAGGAACAGCCCCAATCCCCGCAAGTGGAGCATTCGTGAGATCGCCGCTCATCTTGCCGATTGCGAGATCGTCTTCTGTTTCCGGCTCCGCCAGACTCTCGCGCCTGCGCTTGATCAGCCTCACACCATCATCCAGCCCTTCGATCAAGACGCGTGGGCTCAACGATATGGCGCTTATGAGTTCGAACCGGCTCTGGCTCTCTTCGAGGCGGCGCGCAACTGGAATCTGCTCTATCTGACTACAGTCTCCGACACCGATCGTCATCGCCTTACTACCCACCCCGAACGCGGGACGATGCCCTTCTGGACTCTCGTTGAGACTATGGCTGGTCACGACATCAATCATCTGCAGCAGATCGAGCGACTCGCCGCAGGATTTAAGGCCTAGACAGGCTTACTTTTTTTTGGCGTGGTGAGAGAGGCGTTTTTACAGGGGATCTGCTGTTTTCCACAGCGTAAAAACGTGGTTCTTACGTGGCTGTTAAGTGCAAACTCGTGGTCGTAACGTGGTGGTTAAGTGCACTTTGCAGGGCTCTGAAAATTTTCCTCTTTTTTGAAATTTATTTTTGGATCGGTTTACAGACCCAGGGCTTCGTTCACGTCGCGCACCAGATTTCGCAGATAGCTTCGCTTGTTCAGCAATGCCACCATGGCGTCTTTGGCGCGGGTCTTCGCTGCCTCATTCCCGGCGTCGACTCCAATATCCCACGCTGTCCAAAGTTCCTCAAGTTCTGCCTGGGTCTGCACCATCTTCGCGTCGAAGGCATCCTTCGTTGTCATTAAATCGCGGCGTAGCTCGGGCTCGTCTTCGCCCATCTGATTCGCCGCACGCATCTCCTGCAGCTGCATATTCAGTTCGAAGACCTCCTCGAGGAGCTCTGGAGGAACCACCTGCTTCTTCTCTACGCCTGAGGCTCGCGCGGCATCGGTCGCAGCCTTCGACTGCTCCTCCAGCTCCACACCTTCGAGCTTCAGGAGGTACTGCGTCCTTGCAATGGGGTCTTTCAGCGTACGGTAGGCATCATTCAGGAGCGACGATTGCGCGAGCGCCGCCTCCTGCTCCTCCGCGGATTTTCCAGCGAACCGGTCCGGGTGCAGTTTTCTGCTCATCGCATAGAACTGCTTCTCTAACGCCACAACATCCAGCGTCAGCTTGCGCGGCAACCCAAAAAACTCAAAGTAGTCCATCGAATTCATTTTATGTGCACCGGGTGGTTGGTCAGAAAGGGCCAAGCGTCACAACATTCGCAATCACGGTCTCCACGGAGCGGAGCCGACACCACCCTGCGAACAAAGGTAGAATACGTCATGCTTCGAGAGGCCCTCCTCACCCTCGTCGTCGCCTCCACTCTGACACTTTTCGTGCCGACGGGCGAGGCTCAAACGCCCCCCTCCCCATCATCGGCTGAAGCGAAGCAAACACCTGCCTGGGAAGCAACTCTCCAAGCGCGTCGCGATGAGCTCATCAAGAAGAATGGCCCCGGAACCGACACGGCTCTGCGGGATCAGCTGCTGAGGATGGGAGCCGAGGATCAGGCGGTTCGTGGCTTTGAGCATGGGAAACCAGTCTCGGGCATGACGAAGGAGATGATTCAGAAACTTCCTCCAACCGATGCCCGCCTCACTGCCGAGCTGCAGCAGATCGTCCAGAAAAGCGGGTGGCCTACAATTGCACTTGTAGGGATCGATGCCTCGAATGCTGCCATGCTGGTCCTGACCCACACGGTGGACCACGAATGGCAGCGCCAGCTCCTACCTCAGCTTCAGTCGCTCGCGGATGCTGACAAGATTGACGGATCAAGTCTTGCACTCGTCGTCGACAAGGAGCTTGTGGCTGAAGGCAAATTTCAGCGCTACGGCTCCCAGTTCAAAGTTATCAACGGCGCGATGGCAATGTTTGCTGTCGAAGACCCGGGCGGCCTTGACCAGCGTCGGGCTAAGGCTCTGCTGCCTCCCATGGCGGTCTACAGACAGATGCTTTCAGAGATGTATCACCTGAAGACTACGGATGATGTGGTGATGGCAACGGCGCCGGCGAAGAAGTAGGTGTACCTCAGGGGCTAAAGCCCCTTGCTATTTCTCGACTTTTCGGCACCCATTCGGCTTCGCTCAGGGCGGGCTCTGAAGCCGTGCCCTTAACAAGACCTTTTTAAACGCAATTCACTAGTGATTCTTGCCCTTCGACAAGCTCGGGGGTCAGAATGGACGTCATATTTACGGGTATTTCAAAATGACGGCGTATGACGGATATTCGTAATTCCGGATCTAAGCTGAAAAGCTCGATCCGCAGCCGCAGCTCTTGGTTGAGTTGGGATTGATGAAGTTGAAGCCCTGACGCATCAGAGTCTCTTCAAAGTCCAGCACCATGCCTGCCAGATAAAGAAAGCTCTTAGGATCGACAAACAGACGGATAGGCTTGCTTCCGGTCGGGTCGCCAACGGTTTCGACACCTGAGCCGAAGACATAGACCCGGTCTCGCTCGCGTGGCTGCGAATCGAACCGGATGTTGTAGCTTAGACCCGAGCATCCACCGCCCTGAATTCCTACACGCAGTCCACCCTGCTCCGGGGAGACGCCTTCTTTCGCCATTGCGACGCGGATTCGCTTCAGCGCGTTCTTCGTGATCTCGATGGCAGCCTTGGCGCGCGACTCCTGTCCTTCGGCCGTCAGGAGGGTCATTCCGGCAAGCGGATCCTTCTTGTCGCCCTTCTCGCCCGAAGCAGCTGCGTGAGCTGCATCCCTCTGCTCTGCGGTTTGTAATGAAACCATTGCCATTCTGTTCTTCCTAACGCAAGACGGCAGCGTGCAGACCTATTCCGCAACGCTGCCATTCAATTCTTTCCTCGAGCTTAGTGAGCCGCTGCGGCAACTGCCGACGTTTCGGCCACGTTGTTCTTCTTCTTCCAGTCGCCAATCGCCGCACGGATCGCATCTTCCGCGAGCACCGAGCAGTGAATCTTAACCGGAGGAAGCGCCAGCTCCTTCACAATGTCCGTGTTCGTGATCGCCATCGCCTCGTCGATCGTCTTGCCCTTCACCCACTCTGTCGCGAGCGAGCTCGAAGCAATCGCCGAACCGCAACCGAAGGTCTTGAACTTGGCATCTTCGATCACGTTCGTCTCAGGATTCACACGAATCTGAAGGCGCATTACGTCGCCACACTCCGGCGCACCAACCAGGCCGGTGCCTACTTCGGCCGCGCTCTTGTCCAGCGTGCCTACGTTCCGGGGATTGTTGTAATGATCTACGACCTTATCGCTATATGCCATGATGTGTTCCTCGTCTCTAGGTTAGATGATACGCGCGCCCTAATTGGTGCGCCAAACAATACCGTTTCCAATTCCTTTAGTGGGCCGCCCACTCGATCTTCGAGAGGTCAATTCCTTCCTTTACCATCTCATACAGCGGGCTAAGCTCCCGCAACTTCGAAACTACGTCAATGATCTTGTCGGCAACGTAGTCCACTTCCGCCTTGGTATTGAAGCGTCCAAGTCCAAACCGGATGGAGCTATGAGCGACATCGTCGCCAAGGCCCAGGGCCTTCAGCACGTAACTGGGCTCGAGTGTCGCCGAGGTGCAGGCCGAACCTGAGGACACTGCAACATCGTTGATGCCCATCAGCAGGCTCTCGCCCTCGACGTATACAAAGCTCATGTTCAGGTTGCCGGGCAGATGGTGATCCATGTTGCCGTTGACGTGAACGTAGTCGAGCGCTTTCTCAAACTTTGCCTTCAGATAGTCGCGAAGGTCGGTCTCGCGCTTCGCTTCGGTCGCCATCTCTTCGCTGCAAATCTCGCAGGCCTTGCCGAGACCGACAATGCCCGGAACATTCAGCGTGCCGGAACGCATGCCGCGCTCGTGGCCTCCGCCGTTGATCTGCTCGGAGATCTGCACACGTGGATTGCGTCGCCGCACATAGAGCGCTCCCACACCCTTCGGACCATAGATCTTGTGACCAGAGAGCGAGAGTACATCGATGTTGTCCTTCTGGACGTCAACCGGAATCTTGCCTACTGCCTGCACCGCATCGGTGTGGAAGAGGACGCCTTTTTCGTGGCAGAGCTTTCCGATCTCGGCGATCGGCTGGACTACGCCAATTTCGTTGTTCGCGTACATGATCGAGACAAGAATGGTCTTGTCGTCCATCGCACGCTTGAGGTCTTCGATATCGATCAATCCATCGGCGCCAACCGGCAGGTAGGTGACGCGATACCCCTGCTTCTCAAGCTTCTTGCATGTATCGAGGACGGCCTTGTGCTCGGTGACCTGAGTGATGATGTGGTTGCCGCGCTCGCGGTACATCTCGGCGATGCCCTTCAGCGCGAGGTTGTTGGACTCGGTCGCGCCTGACGTGAAGATGATCTCCTTCGAGGTTGCGCCGATCAGCTTGGCGATCTGTTCGCGCGCCTTTTCGACTGCCTTCTCGGCTTCCCATCCGAAGGAGTGGTTGCGGCTTGCCGCGTTGCCAAAGGTCGAGGTGAAGTACGGCATCATCGCCTCGAGCACGCGAGGATCCAGCGGCGTGGTCGCATGGTTGTCCATGTAGATTGGCAGATGCACACCTGCGGGCAAAGGCTTCGCCGACTCCGTGACAACAACTCCGACTCCATCTCCGTTAATGCTCATGTTCGTCCCCATTTCAATCTTTGATCTTCTAAAAAATTCTCACCGCGCCGGCAGTCAATGACCGCGCGAAACTTCTAAAGCGCTATTGTCACGAGGCCACCACCGACAGGCGTTTCGCCCGGGTGTTCTGCCTCGTTTGGTTCCACCAGATCGGCGATACGAATGCCGCTCAATAATTCTTTGATGCTGTCGTTTACTTTGCGTAACGGTTCTTTGATGGTGCAGGTGCTGGTGAGGTCGCAGGCCCCGTGAATCGTAATGCAACTTGTAATGAACAGCGGGCCATCGATCGCACGGATCACCTCAAACGCGGTGATCTCGGTCGAGGGACGTGAAAGCGCATACCCGCCGTTCGTTCCCGCATGCGAAACCAAGAGGCCGGATTTCGCAAGTGTCTGGAGAATCTTCGCCAGCAGTTGCTGCGGAATGTGATAAGCCTCGGCGATGTCCTTCGCACTATGCGCGCTGCCGTCCGTCTGCTCTGCCAGATACTTCAGAGCCATGAGTCCATAGTCGGCTTTTTTGGTCAGACGCAGCATCTTGTATTGGCAGCTCCGATGGCTGGAAGGCGGCGAAATCAGACACTTCCAGTCCTATTTAGTTTACGTCTACAATGACACACTTGCAACCGCTCTGATGCGCCTCAGCGATCACGGATTCCATCTGAAAACCTATTAAAACTTCAGTTGACAAGGCTCTCAAGCGGGGGCAAAATCCATAACATTCGCAATATCCTCCCCAAATGAGCGCTCCCTGCAAACATCCCATAGTCAAAGTCGTCGCCCGCGAGGAGGACGCTGAATTTGTAGAATGCCAAACATGTGGAGAAGTATTTGATTCTGCTGAGTTTAGCGATATTGCGATTGAAGAAGAGCAAGACCTGGCCAAGACCCGGATCGAAGAGTAGATCTTTCTAAACTGGAGCCTGGGTCGGCGTATTCATCCGACGAAAAACAATCCATGCATACTGCGCGGCTGAGAGCGGTGCCAAAACCGCCACCGCCCGCACCAGAATGTCGCGTACTGTAGCCAATTGGTTGGGAATAAACAGCTTCTGGCAAAGAACAGCAATGAGGGCAAGAATCTGCGCCACGGTGTTCAGCTTCCCAAATAAGCTCGGTCGAAAATCACGAAGCGCATTTGTTACGTAGAGCAGAGTGGAAATCAGGAGAATCCCTACATCTCTGCTGAAAACCAGGACCGTTACATACTCCGGAATCAGGCCTACGTGAGTCAGTATGAGAAATAATGTGCTCAATAGCAGTTTGTCTGCAATGGGATCAAGGTATTGGCCTAATGTCGTCTTTTGACTCAGCAGGCGAGCGAGGAGGCCATCTAATGCATCGCTAATTCCCGCCAGGACAAATAGCCCAAACGCCCAAGCGTAGTTCTGGTCCAGAATCTCGATCACAAGAAAAGGAATTATGAACAGCCGCATGAGCGTAAGCAGATTCGGCGTGGCGCGAAATTGGGTGAGAAGCGGCACAGTGGAGGGTTAGACAATCGTAACCTATGTCCGCTTCGGGTTGCTCCAGGTTGCTCTTCCGTTTAGACTAAAGATACGCGAAGGCGCGTAGCTCAGTTGGTTAGAGCGCTACCTTGACACGGTAGAGGTCAGCGGTTCGAATCCGCTCGTGCCTACCATTTCTAAACCTCACAAAAATAATCAATTTATTCATCTTAGAATGCTGTGCTGCGGACCATCTTCAACCCTGGCGCGGCGACAAGAGGCGTGTCGGTTGAGCGAAGACAAACGTGAGCAAAAGGTTCGACGCAAAAAAGGTGACCGCCAGAAGCTCCACAACGGCTGACCAAGGCAGAACACGCCAGACAGCACTCGCGATGCCCTCGTAGGCGAGGGGTTCCGCCGCAACACGTAATGCGCAGCCGATCGTCAGCGTAATCAAAGATGTGAACATCAACTTTTGTGAGTACAGAGATTTCGCGCCGGCAAAATGTGGCAAGATCCTCTGACCGATGCCAAAAACCATCGTTGTGATGAATCCGACGGTAAGTGCGTGGCGAGACGCGCCCCAGATGCCTCCGTTCAAATCGGACCGTGACGCCCAAAGACCCAAAAGAGCGGCCACGAACAGCCACACATATGCAGCCCTCACAAACATGGCCAGGGAGCGATGAGCGCCACCGATTTTGGCAGGATCTGCGGCACCCTCAAAAATGTGCAGCGCCAGTGCGATGAAGATACTGGCGTCCAGCAGCAAGACACTTGCAAACTTAATAGTGCCGGACGCAGCAAACACGATGGCGAGGCCCACTGAAGCCAGAGCTGCGAACAGCCATCCATCGCCAGGAGTTGCCAGACCAAGGAAGATGGGCAGCCAACGTGCGCTGAAGCCCCAGACAAACGAAGCGATGAAACCCCACCCCGCCAGTATCAGAAATCGTTGGTCGAAGACGTGGGGAAACGCTGGATCGACTCCTGTTACAGCACACCGGACTGTTCCAATGAGATTGGTGAACAATGTTGCGCCGAACAGAAACGACCCAGTCATCACAGCGATCATCCAACCAGGCCTCACGCCCTCTATGGGCGGCCGCGCTGAACGATGCCTTCGCGCAGCGCTAAATGAAATGATCCAGGCCGCCAGCTCCATGACTGCTGAAAGGGGCAGCGCAATTCGCCAGTGCCACAGGTAGATATTCGCGACCCAGCGGAGCAGTACTCCACCGGTCCAAAGCCCCCACGCGATCCAGGCGCGAGTCATCCGCGGAAGGGCAGTCCGTGGCAGCGAGTAGAAGCCAATGCCGAGAATAAAGCTCCCAACCCAGCCAAACAGCTGTGCATGACCATGAGCCTGAACCCATGAGGAAGGAAGCTGTGCTCCGCCATGGCTCGACGAGATCGAGAGGAGGTTCATAACTCCTAGAAATGTTCCCGGCAACAGCATGTACAACAGTCCGGTGACGATCCACGCACGGAGCATACGGGAGCCCGGCTGATCGGAAAGATCTTAAAGATGGTGTCGACGATTCCTTAGCAGAAACAGAAGTAATCGTTGTGCTCACGTTTAGTCCTTTCCAGCCAGGGCTATAGCCTTCGGAAACAGCACATTGTTTTCAAGGTGAACATGCCGGTGCGTGAGGCGCTCAAAGTCCGCGAGCGCCGCGTAGAGGGCGTGGTAGGTCGGGCAGGCTCCCTGGGGTAGTTGAAAGTTGTCAGTCGATTCACGGATCGTGGCGAGTGCCGCTCCTACGATGTCATGTTCGGCCATCATCGTTGCGACGGGGGTGGCGACACTGCCAAAGAAGGCGTAGGGCTTGGGAAGACCCATCTGGTGAGCCCTCTCCAGCGAAGCGATGTAAGGAAAAAGAATCCTCTCCTCCTTGTCCATATGCGGGACCATCTCCTCGGCGATCTGCTGCACGAGGTCTTCAACCTGAATGAGTTCCGGATGGAGCGCTCCGTGACGGCTCCGAACCTTGCGAGACAAGGCAGCCAGGCGCTCCAGTTCCGCATATGTCGATACGTGGAATTCCTGCACAATGTGGTCTACCAACTCGGCTAACGACCGCGTTGTCCAGGGTTCTGTCGGTTCGGGGGCAACCCGTTGAGCCTCGTCCAGTTTTTCCAGAATCTGGGGAAGCGAAATCTGCTGCTCCGTACAGATTTGCTCAAGCGACTTCCTTCCGCCGCAGCAGTAGTCAATTCCAAAGCGCTCGAATACACGCACGGATGATGGTTGTTCAATGGCTAAATCGCGAACTTGTTTTACAGCTGTCTGCATGTCTATGTCCTCGTCGACCAGAGTAGCGGCCGGCAATGGACGACACAGTGACTTCGGTCACTCGGGCAGAAGTTTCTAACGATCCGTCTGCTGCGCAGCTCGCAGACGGCTTATATCCAGGACGGAGACATGACGTCCATCAAACTGGATCAGGCCTTCGGCCTGCAATCTACCGAGGTTGCGCGACACAAGTTCGCGAACAGTGCCAATTTGATGAGCAAGTTCCTGATGATTGGAGGAAAGATCGAATCGTATGACGTTCCCATCCGGTAAAACTCCTTCCGCCATCCGCAACAGCGCTGCGATTAGACGTTGTCGGACCGTCGTAAAGGATAGTTCCTCAATGATCCCAACAAGTTTTCGCAGCCGAGCGCCGACAACGGCAAGAACCTTGAGTGCAACGTCCGGATGGTCAAGACAGAATTTTTGGAAGACCGCACGGGAAATAAAGATGATTTCCGTGTCTTTGATCGCGATGGCGGAAGCCGGATAAGCGCCACCATCAAACACAGGCAACTCCGCTATCGAGCCGCCCGGCCCCTCAACCGCTAAGATCTGTTCGCGTCCTGAGGAAGATACCTTGAAAATTCGTACCGAACCACCGGCGACGATATGGAGTCCTTCGCAAGCATCCCCCTCGCTGAACATCAGTTCTCCCTCAGAGAAGAACTTGCGCACTGCGCGTGCGGAAAGCGCGTCGATCTCCGAAACCGTGAGTGCAGTGAAAAGGGCGTTTGATCGCAGAAGAGTGGCGATCGATTCACGAATTGTCGACATGACTTGGAGCTCCAGAATAAAGCGTTGTTGCGATTCGACTTCTCCACAGCGCGGGAGCAGGGCTTCCGGACTTGCCTGTTATCGCTGCACCGATCGATCAAAGCGGAACACATACCGCAGTAATCCGGCATTGATGGCAAATAAAACTGTAGAGCTGATCGCGGCGGGTATCGCCGTGTGGGCATCATGGCGGAAAACTGCTTCCATGCTCACCGACAGTAACCAGAGTTGCACCACCACACAGGTGGCCACGAGCACCAGAATTGCCGTAAAGAGTGTTGTTCCCTGCCGCTGAACGCTCATGCTGAGACCTCAACGCCGGTGGCAAACAATTCATCGCCGCGTCTTTCGAGAACGATCCGTGGAAGTGCGCGCGTTGGTGGGCCAGCGGTCGGGCGTCCGGCTTGCAATTCAAATACACCATTGTGACAAGGGCAGAACAATTCCTCTTCCTGCTGCTTGTAGATGACGGCGCACGAAAGGTGAGTACAAACCTGGGAGTAGGCGACAATCTCTCCGGTCGGCATAAAGACCGCGATGCACGGATCTTTCTCCGTTGGGTACCGAAACAGCATCGATCTTTCACGCTCCAAAGATGCGATCGACCCGATCAACTGCGCCTTGAAAGCCTCCTCGCGATGGCGGTGCCAAATCCATGCCACAAGCCAGTTTGCTGCAGCCAGGAGAGATGAGCCGAGAGTCAGGAACTTGACCATCTCCCGCCGGCTCACATAGTGATCGCCTTCCCATTCGATCGGGAAATCTTTCTTCCACTGCGGACTGCCTTTGGCCCCACCGCAGTTCTTACAACTCTCGCATCCACTTTTTTCGTCCATTCCTAACTCTCCAGCATCAGTGCCACATCGTATGGATCGCTCGGCAAAGCCGCTGCGGTCGTCTTAATTTGAACGAGGCTCACATCAACACGTGTTATCTCACGAGGCACCATTACATAAACCTTCGTGCGGACAATCTCTCCGCCGAACTTCCATTCATTCACAGGAACGCCCGGGCGGTTCCGCTGAATGTCCTGCATCGTTGTGTAGGTTAGCGCGCCCGAGGGACAAACGGTCGCGCACATCGGCTTCTTCCCAACACTGCTGCGGTCGTAACACATGTCGCATTTCATCATCTGGTCGATGTCGATCTGGTACTTGGGCACACCGAACGGGCAGGACATCACGCAGTTGGAGCAGCCTATACAGCGTGGCTTGAGGGAACTCTGAACCACGCCGTCCGGCGTCTTCTTGATTGCATCCGCCGGGCAGACCTGGGCGCAGATTGGATCTTCACAGTGCATGCAAATTTGCGGTGCTGTCTGCACGCTGTCGCGGCGCTCGATCGTCTCCAGATGGATCATCGAGACGCCGCGGTGCGTATCGCATTCTCCGCAGGCCTGCACGCAGGCTTCACAACCGATACAGCGCGAGTAGTCGATGAAGAACTCTCCGTTTGTCATCGAATTCCCCCGGCCTGCACTTCAAGTTCGGCGATTGGGTCGGCGGGCCGTCTAGTCTTCATCACGCGAACGGCACAGATCTTGTACTCAGGAATCTCGGACTGTGGATCGAGCCCGCGAATCGTCATATTGTTGGCGGACCGGTCATGTGGCCAGTGATAAGGAACGAAAACGGTATCAGGACGGATCGTCTTGACCACCTTCGCATGAACGACGACCTGTCCTCTTCGGCTCTCAACCTTCACATAGTCCCCTTCGACGATGCCGAGTTTGGCCGCCAACTGCGGGTGCATCTCGCAGAAAGGTTCAGGAATCTGATCTACCAACGCGCCGATGCGGCGAGTCTGCGTACCCGAGAGGAAGTGAGCAACGACACGCCCGGTCGTCAGAATGATGGGATACTCTTCATCCGGCATCTCGACCGAGGGACGCCACTCCACTGGAATGAAATGCGCCTTTCCGTCCGGATGACCAAACTTCCCACCTTCGTAAAGACGCGGTGTACCGGGATGGTCGAGCGAGGGACATGGCCAGAAGATGCCGTTGTTAGCGTCTATCTTGTCCCAGGTCATGCCATAGTAGTCGGACACACTGCCCTTCGAGGCAATGCGTAGTTCCTCGAATATCTCGCGTGGTCCTGAATAGCTGAACTTATCGCCTTTACCTAGCCGGCGTGCAATCTCGCAGAGAATTTTCCAGTCTTCCCACGCACCCCCCGGCGGAGCAACCACCTTTCGATGCCGAATCACCCTGCCTTCGACGTTGGTCGTCGTCCCTTCATCCTCCTCCATCAGTGATCCCGCAAGCACAATGTCTGCATGCTGCGCGGTCTCCGACAGGAAGAAGTCAATATTGGTATAAAACTCAAGTTTTCCCAACGCCTCGCGAGTGAAGTTAGCGTCCGGCAGCGAGACGACGGGATTGAAGCAAATCGAGATCAACCCCTTGATCTTGCCGGCATGAATCGCCTCCATGAGCGGAATAGCCGAGAGCCCCTTACCGGGAATCGATTCCTCTGGAACATCCCACACACCCGCGATATAGCGGCGTGCCTCCGGGTCATCGATTCTCCGATTGCCGGGCAGTTGATCGCACTTCTGGCCTTGCTCTCGGCCTCCTTGCCCATTTCCCTGACCGGTGATCATGGCATAGCCGCAGCCCTGTCGACCGAGACGTCCCGTCGCCAGCGCGAGCGTCATCATGGCGATGCAGTTCTCGACTCCCTTGGAGTGATGTTCGATACCCCGCGCATGCAAGACGAAACTCGTCTTCGCGGGGCCAAACAATTCAGCCGCTCGAACGATCATCTCGGCAGGAACGCCGGCGATTTTCGACGCAAACTCAGGTGTGTACTTCTCCACCGTCCGCGCCACCTCGTCAAAGCCGATGGTGTGCTTCGCGATGTAGTCGCGATCTATCCACCCGCGCTTGATCATGACGTGCAGCATTCCGTTGAAGACGCCGATATCTCCACCTGGGCGAACCGGAATATAGAGGTCAGCATTGCGTGCAATCGGGGTCATACGAGGGTCGAGCACGATCAGTTTGCTTCCCCGATCCCGTGCCCTCCAGATGTAGTCCGTGGTGATCGGAGAACACTCCGCGACATTCGATCCTGCAACCAGAATCACGTCCGCGTCGACAATGTCACTCCATGGATTGGCGCTGCGGTCGATCCCAAAAACCTTCTTCGAGGCCGTTCCCGCTGAAACCATGCAGAGGCGTCCGTTATAGTCGATGTTTGCAGTCTGCAGAGCAACGCGGGCGAATTTGCCCATGAGGTATGCCTTCTCATTTGTGAGCGAGGCGCCAGTGAGAACCGCAAACGAGTCGTTACCGTATTTCTCCTGAATGCGCTGAATTTCGCTGACGACACGATCCAGTGCAGCATCCCAACCAATAGGAATAAACCCCTTTCCTTCCACGCGGCGAAGCGGGCTCTTCAGCCGGTCTGGATGTTCGTCCTGCATGTATCGCTTAATGCCCTTCGGACATAGCTTTCCTCTGTTGAAAGGAAAGTCCTCCCACGGTTCAAACCCAACGATCTTGTTTTCGCGTACACGTAGCTGAATCCCGCATTGCTGACCGCAGAAACAGCAATGTGTCTTTACCAGTTTGTCGTCTTCGCGTGTATCGGCCCAGCCGCCGGCCGGAACGCGACTCAGGGTCGGTCCGAAGTGATCTACGAGATCAGGAATGTCAGTAGAAAGTTTCGCCATGGGGTCTCCTAGGAGATCGTGCGTGTGACCTGGGTTGACTTCCACATGCTGTCCTGTGTCAGCGCGAGATTCTTGCGCCGGCACGACGGACAGACATCCTGATAATTTGTCCCATCCAGTAATTGGTAGTGAATGTGCAATGCCGCCTGCACTCTCTTCAAGTCATCCATTTGCATGCGTGAGCCATACATGCATCCACAACGGATGCAGATAGCCTGCTCGCCCTCCTTACCGGCACGTTTGTAAAAGTCGACACCGAGCTGGGCTGGCCGCTGGAAGATATGGAAGAACTTTCCGAAAGGTAAGTAGACGAGAGTGATGATCACAGTGATTGCATGAAGTTGGGATAGGAACGTATAGTGCAGACCGTTCATCAAGTGAGTTGAAGCGGTGAGAAACAGCCCCGTCACACAGATGGCGAACAGCAGGATGAGCGGCATCAAGTCATCGGCGAACTGCTGCACGGCCATAGCCCCATGGTCGCGACCTCGTCTCCAGAGGGCCGCGAAGACACCGATCAGCACCATGATTGCCGAGATGTCCAGCGCATTGAATGCCAGCTCGGCTACCAGAGAGTGAACGGGAAAGTGCCCCACCGGAACTCCGAATAAGAAGGCTCTATAGATTTCCTGGGAGCTTCTCTCCGTTTCGAAGTGAATCCAGCCGAACGACAATGGAAAAGTGATGGCCCCGGCCATCAGGCAGCCCCAGGCGAGGAACCAGTGCGCCGTCCACCGTATATGAGATCTGCGCTCGATGAACCGTTGCAGCACAAAATTACTCAGAAATATCTCGAACAGGTGAGCAAGATTTTTCCCGAATCTGCCAGGCTTCAGAAATATCTGCCAGCCGCGATACCAATAGAGACGCGTTGGCGGCCGGCGTAGCCACATGGAAAATCGGTATCCGAGACCAAATGCAGCGAACAGGGTGGCACCCGCATACGAGACGAGTGCCGGATCAAAGTCGCGCAGGCCTCGGCTTCCAATGAAAATCCCGCCGATAAGCGCCGCTGTGGCCAAGAGGCCCCAGGTTGTTGCGCGCGCTGTATCTGAGCCTTTGGCGAGGGCGAATTCTCTTGTATCGGCATTCATGTGCGCACCGGGACGATAGCGTGATTCCTTTGCGAGAGCAAAAGAACGAGCAAGCATCCAAGGGAAAACACAGAGAGGGACACAAAACCCAGGGTGAATGAGCCTGTCTGTTGCCTGATCACTCCGAGCAGCAGCGGTGGGAAGAATCCTCCCAGACCACCCGCAGCTCCTACGACTCCAGTTACACTGCCGACCGCGGTCGGGAAGTACTCAGGCACAAGTTTGAATACTGCACCATTTCCGAGTCCGATGGCCGCAGCCATTCCGAGCGCCCCCAGGGTGAAGATCGGCATCGTGGGACACGCCAAAAAGATAGCCATGATTGCTGTAAACGGAAAGACAAATGTCAGGATTCTTTTGCCACCAACCCGATCCGCAAGTGAGCCCCCTATGGGTCGAAGGGCCGTAGCCAGCAGTACAAAGCCGGCGGTCCGGATCCCCGCCATCTGCGGCGTTAGCCCGAATATTTCACTCAAGAAGATCGGAAGATAGATCGCCATAGCGACAAACCCACCAAAGGTGAGGAAGTAATACAGACAAAGGAGCCAGCTGCGAGAGTCCTTCAAGGGGGTCAAAACGCTACGGAGTGGCTTCGCCGGGCCTCGTCCTGGTGCATTCTTCGCAGCTGCCATAAACAGAATGAGCCAGATGGAGAGCGCAATGCCAAAGGTCCAGAAGCCCCACTTTACGCCATATGCCTTCGCGATAAAAGGCGCAGCAAATGCTGCAACCGACTGGCCGACATTTCCTGCTCCATAGATTCCCAGGGCAAAACCCTGGCGCTCCGGGGGGTACCACCCACTGACAAAGCCGACTCCGACCGAAAAACTCGCGAGACCAATGCCAATAAAGAAGCCATAGAGTAGCAGGTGGTTGTAATCGGTGACGCCTCCCATCAAAAACGCCGGGATGATGGAGAACGCCATGGTTAGCGTGAAAACAATCCGTCCGCCAAGCTGGTCGGTAAGAATCCCCAGCGGAATTCGGCCAAGACTCCCCAAAAGCACGGGAATCGCTACAGCAATGCTCTTTTGCAAGGGCGACAAATGCAGTTGGCGGCTCAGAATCGGCATCATCGCCGAAAGTGATCCGAATACAGCAAAGCAGAACCCGAAAGCTCCCGTTCCCAAGGCCAATTGAAGGGTCGCCTGTTGTTTCGCTCTCATTTCCATTGCACCAAGTTTATCGCCGTTCAGTTCATAGTCTGTGACTTCCGTCACACGCTCAGGAGCGCTCCGGCACCCAAAATCGAAAGTTCATTCCAAGCGAGTCCCCCCTTGATGCGGTTGACTACCGGAGTTGGACACTTTCCCGCAGCAGCTGGGGGATTCTATCGTCCACGATAGGCTTAAACTCAAACTCCTAGGTCGGACCAAAATGCGTCTTGAAATCGCAGCGGTAGTCCAATAATTAGCTTCCAGGTTCCCTGCTTTCGAGCCCGTGACAGAGGTTCTGAGAATCAGAATGTTCCTCGGATCTCTTTTTCCGGTGGCGCTGCCATTCGTCGGGATTCCTTTCAAGTTGCGCCGGAAACACTGCTGCTATTGATTGGATCTTCAGCGCGATACTACTGATTTCTAAGCGAGATCGGAGACAACCTGCAGAGCGAAGACGTTCGCGTTTGTGAGGTAAAACTTTTTTCTTGACACCTATACGGTCGCGGGATGCATAATTGCCCCCGCCCTTAAGGTCAGACCAATAGGTCGTCAGGTTTGCAGAACCTAACGTGTTCCGCGCAGTTTCTATCCAATTTCAACAGAGTTCTGGAGAACCCCATGTTGCTCCGATTTCGCCTTGCCCTTCCGCTCCTACCCTTGCTGTGTGTTCTTTCTTTCCTGAGCGCCCGGGCACAACAGGCTCCTATCGCGCTGCCATCTACAATGACAACCCTCGCCGGAACCTCACCGATGACGGGGGTCGCAGGAACGCAGTGTCCTAACCTGCCGACCGGGGTGAAGTCCACGGACGCTTTCGGCGACGGATGTCTTGCGGTCAACGGCATTTTTGGCGCAGCTGCTCGCGGCGGTGTGCAGGTAGACTCCTTCGGCAATGTGTTTGTCGCTGACGACATCAATTCCATCATTCACGTCATCAATCCCACCACTGGAATCATGAGTGTGCTGGCGGGCGGCGGTACGGTCTGCTCGGGCAAGGTAGATTCCGCAGGCGACGGTTGCCTTGCGGCGACGCAGACAGTCGCTAAGTCGCAGCGTGGTATTGGCACAGACCCCTATGGCAATGTCTTCCTTTCCGGCTATGGCGACAACCTGAGTCATATCGTTTGCCGTGCCGCTTCTCCGCTATGCACTCCGGCGCAGGTCGGCTACATGGAACTGGTGGCAGGATGCGTGGCGACTACTGGTGGAGGCGGTACGGGTGGCAGCACCAGCGTGATCGGTAACGACAATGTGAAGGCAGTAGAGGTAGGTGCAGGCGCTTGCGCGACCGTCAACGGAATCGTGGATTCCCCGCGCGGCATCACCGCAGACATGTATGGGAATGTGTACTTTGCCGATACGAACACGTCGCGTACTCGTGTTGTGGTGGGCCCGCTGACCTCAAGTTACTTCAGCGGCAATAACCCGCTTTATGCTGCGCTCGGCGTGTACTACCCGTCAGTGAGCCAGGGGTTCATGTATTCGGTCGCAAACATTACGAATAATCCAGCGTCTTGCAACAACCTGTTCGGGGGTGTTTGTGGCGGCACCGCCACGGTGAAAAACAACACTTGCTCGAACACCGTGAACACGGTCACCTATACCGGAACCGCGCTGGATACCTTTGGCGACGGATGCCCGCTGAACTTCAGTTCTGTGAATTCGGCGTCGGGCGTCACCAGCGGAGTAGCGGTTGACGCAGCGGGAAACATGATCTTTACCGACCCGACACACGGGCTGCGTGTGTTCTATGTAAGTGGTGCCGGCACGGCCGGCGCGAAGATGACAGCGTCAATCATTGCGAACAATCCAAGCGTTACGCCACAGCCTGGATTCATTTACATGCTTTGGGGTGGCGGCGCCACGGCTCTTGGCACCAAGCCTACGCTGGGCACCAGCACGGCCTCGACTGACACGACGACTGTCAAGGTGGCCGTTAGCCCACAGGGCAATATCTTCATCGGCGACAGCAGCAAGGTGCTGTTTTACGACATGAATACCGGGTATATCCGGTTGCTGTTCACGGGATCAGCCAATGTGACGGCCGGCAACTTCTGTACAGGATCTTCCGGACAAAAGTCCCTGAGTGCGTATAGCGACGGCTGCTCGGCAGCCCAGTCTTTGTTCACGAACGGCAGCGGCCTGGGTATGGCCGCGGATGGGCAGGACAATCTCTATCTGTTCGACGCCTCCAGCAACCCCAGCGGAATGCTTGTTCGCAAGGTACTGGCGGAGGGTTTCGCTCCGCAGACCGTGGGGACAACGCAGATCCAGAACTTCCAGGTACATATTCCTGAGACGGCAGCAACGACCGTATCCTCTCCGACGGCGACGCTAACGACGACACCCGACACGACGGTGGGAACGCTGAGTTGCGGCGCGCAGAACGCCGACTTTTCTTTTGATTGCAACGTGCCGGTAACAACAACACCGTCGGCGGCGGGTCTGCGCTCGGCGACTTTGACCGTCACAGTACCGGCCTCCATTTCTCCCGTAGCCACAGTCATCAATGTTGGCCTGGGTGGAACGGCAACAGGATCTGTGCTGGCCTTCGACAATGCTGCGTCGACATCCGGAAGCACAACCACACCGATTGCTCCAACAACCAATGCGATCTTCGGCGGCATTGTTCCGGCCGGTGTGGCGTTGGACGGCGCAGGAAATGTCTATGCGATGGATAGTTCCGGTGGGCAGCTTCTGGAATATGTTCAGGGTGCGGGTAGCGCAGCGCTGCCAGGGACCTTGCCGGTCAATCCGGGCCAGATCGCAGTCGACCAGCAAGGGGACGTGTTTGCGGTTGGAAGCGGGACTCCGGCGATTACCGAGCTTGCTGTGAGCGGCGCGCCGTCATCTCCCGGTGGGCCATTGAACTTCACCGGCACGACTGTGTCCTATGTCCCGGTGAGCGGGACAGCCGCACCGCAGGCGATTGCCATAGACGTCGCGGGAAATCTTTTTGTGGCCGATCTTCAAAGCACGGCAGCCAATACTGCCATCTATCGGCTGTCTCTCGTCCCCAACACTGCTGTGCCACAGGTAACGGTCGGGACGGGCTTTACCAATCCAGTTTCGCTTGCAGTGGATCCAAGCGGCAATGTCTATGTCGCCGATAAAGGCGCGAGCGCGGTCTATAAGTTGACGCCTGGCCTGGTGAACGGCGTACCGGGTTATGTTCAAACGACGGTAAGCAGCCTGGCGGGTGTTGTGCCTGTCGCGGTGGCTACGGATCCGGCGGGTAATCTCTACGTGCAGGATGCGGTCAGTCTCTCCGTAATCGAAGTCCCGGTGAGCGGGCCAAATACCACGGTCCTCACTGGATTGCACGTGCCAACGGGTCTTGCGGTCGATGGCAAGGGCAACGTTTATAGCGCCGATTTGAGCAACACCAGCATTACGCAGGTTGTGCGCGATGCTGTCTCCTTCAACTTTGGCATTGGATCCAGCGCGGCGCCGACATTTGCAGGGACACTGACCAATGTTGGCAATCAATCCATCACTGGCTCGAATACCGTCACAAACACCACCAACTTTAGCGTTGTTGGCGGTACGAGTAATCCTTGCAACTTTGGTTCGAGCATTCTTGGCGCCCAGGGAGCCGGGAATGCCTGCACTCTGGTTGCCAACTTTGTGGGTGCCGGAACGAGCACTGTCAGCGACGTTCTCAGCTATCTTCCCGCCGCATCGACCATTGGCAGTCTTACGATGACGGGCACGTTGGCGGGCACGGCCGTGGGCACAACCACGACGATCAGCAGCCCGACTCCGGCGAACCCGTCCTTTAGCGCCACCGGCACTGAGGTGACCTTTACGGTAACCGTAGCCGCAACAGCAGGCACGGGCGCACCGGGAGGAACGGTTGCCGTAACGGTAGATTCGACGACAACGAACCCGACGCTGGTGCCGAGCGGTGCGAGTGGAGTTGCAACGATAACCCTTACCGGATTGTCGGCTGGCACCCATACCATCTCGGCAATCTACGGCACGAGTGGTAGTTTCACCGGCTCTAACTCCGGTGCGCCGCAGAGCTTCAGCATCGCGCAGGACCCGACAACAACCGCCTGGACTCCTGGCACTGCGAGCATACAGTTCAGCTCACCGATCGGCACCTCGGTGCTGAATGCGACGGCGACTTACGGCGGCTCCACAGTTCCCGGTGCCTACGTCTACACTGCAAACGGCACGGAAGTTAATGCCGCAACCTACCTCGCTATCGGCACGTACACGCTGGGCGTTACCTTCTACCCGACCGATTCGGTTGATTTCGGAATCAGCACTGCGTCGGGTGGGACCCTTACGGTCACAAAGGCGTCGACGACTGCAGCGGTCGGTGTCACACAGAATCTCGTCGCCGCAGACGGAACAGGTAACTACACCTCACTCCAGACGGCCATCAACGCCCTGCCGAACGCGGGCGGCAGCATCTATATCAAGCCGGGAACCTACTCGGGATTTGTCACAGTGGTCAAGCCGAGCGTGTCGCTGTACGGTCTGGGCGGAAACCCCAACAACGTCGTAGTGACCAACCAAGACGGCGCCTTTTCGGCACCCTTCCTTCCGGGACAGGGAGTAGGCAACAACGGCAGCTCAGGCGATCAGGGTTCGGCGACCATGGTAGTTGCAAGGGGTACGGTCAATGGTTTCACCGGTACGCCGAGTAACTTCTACGCTGACAACCTGACGGTCAGCAACACGTACAACACCGACAAGGTCGGCACGACGACCAACGCGGTGGTTGGCGGCGTCTGCACAGCCGGGCAGCCAGCTCAAACATTCTCTGCTCTCTATAACTCTGGAACGGAGTGCAACTCGCAGGCGCTTGCTATCTGGATCACCGGCGATCAAGCCGTGTTGAACAACATCTATGCCGCCAGTCTTCAGGACACAATCTATGCCGGCAGCATCAGTGCGTCCAGCGCCTTTGCGGCGCGCCAGTACTGGTTCCGCGGGAAGGTGACGGGCGATGTGGACTATATCTTCGGCGACGCAGCAGCAGTATTTGACCACACCAGCATCTACACGACCTACCACGGGAACACAGCAACCGGTACGGAGACCATTGAGGCCCAGAACCAAGCTGATCAGACGGGAGCGACACCCTCTTACTTAAGCGGCTACATCATGAACAGCGATGTATTCACGTCGCAGAGTTCAGGTATGACATCGCTGTACTTCGGCCGGCCGTATGGACACTACTCCACGTGGATCATGTTGAACTCCTTTATCGATCAGGTCGCCCCGGCTGGCTACATTGAGTTCTCAGGCGACACGAACCTACCCACCTCGACCTATGCCGAATACAACAACATGACGTACACAGATCCGGCTATGGGCTTGCCGGACTCAAACGGAGTTATCTACCTCGGCTCCGGCGGCAGCAGCGGCTCAGGCGTTACTGGTACACGCGAAACTACATCTCAGGATCCGGGGACACCGGAAGCAGCAAACACCATCAAGACCTCTCTGACTCAGGCCCAGGCGCAGCAGTATTATCCGATTGCCTTCCTCGGTTCAACCGTGCCGACCTCATCCTTCAACACGGTCACCAACTGGAACCCAACCGCGGCCATCGCATCCGGCGCCAACGCCTTCGTCCCTTCGGGCAGTGCATCAACCGTGGCCGGTGGCAGCAGTGTCACCATCGTAATGCGTCCGCAAACCCCTGGTCTGGGCGCCGTCACCAACGGGACGTACACCATTCCGAGCGGTACCTATACGCTCTCCGATTCTTACAACGGTTCAACCACAACACTCGCGTCCGGCACACTCGATGCCTCGGGTGAAGCGTATCTAACCACCAGCACACTGCCGGCAGGTATACACAGCATCACAATGAGCTATAGCGGGGACAGCAACTTCTCCGCCTCGACGACCTCTACTCCTTATCTTCTCGATGTCTCGGCAAGTGGAACCACGGTACCTGTCGTCAAGATTCAACCGGCGGCGAACCCAACCTATGGCATCGCTACGTCTGTTACCGTCTCCGTCTCAGCAAATGGTGGAACTACAACCCCGACGGGACAGATTCTGCTTTCAGTCGACGGGGGAGCCGCGCTGACTGGCTCGCTCTCGGGCACAGGCATGTACACGTTCCCGTTGGCGTCACTTTCCGCGGGCAATCATAGCCTTACTGTGATTTACAGCGGCGACAACACTTTTGCAGGCGCCAATGCTAACAGTGCCATGCTTGTTGCGAGGAGCATTCTTCAGGTCGCTGCAAACAATATCACCGTCGTGGCTGGTCAGCCTGTACCTGCGTACTCCGCCAGCATCACCGGTTTTGTGAATGGAGACACGCAGGCAAGTGCCTTGACCGGCTTGCCCTCGCTTACTACCAACCCGACTGCTCCCAGCGCCATCGGAATCTATCCCATCACTGTGTCTACGGGAACGCTAGCGTCCGGTAACTATACGTTCACCTTCACCAACGGCGTCCTCGCCATTCAGTCGGCCACGCAGGCCGCACCTGTGGCCACCGGCGATACCCGCACTGTCACTGAACCGGTCTTCCCAACAGTTTGCACGACTCTGACCGCGGCGCTCACCTCGATCAACGATGATATCCCCACGTCCATCGATGCCACGGTCACCAACCCAGACGGCGCACGTATTCAGATTGCGCTCAACAGCTGCGCTAATACCAACCAGGCCATTCGCCTCTCGATTGATGGCGCGGGCCACAACGCGTATCTCACAGGTCCGCTCAACATGCCTTCCGGGGTTACGCTACTTGTTGATCCCGGCGTCATCGTCTACTTCTCCCGCAATGTGCAGGACTATGATCTCGTCGCCGGCACACACTCCTGCGGTACGGTCAACTCCAATAGTGCGACGTCTTCCTGCTTGCCGTTGATCAACGTCAACAATGTCTCGAATGTCGGCATTATGGGCTTTGGAAAGCTCGATGGACGTGGTGGCGACACGTTGCTCAACGCATTCCCAGCGAGCTATGCAGGCCAGAGCTGGTGGGGATTGTCGGCCATCGCCAACAGCGGCGGCAATCAGCAGAACCCGCGCTTCATCCAGGTTAGCAACTCCTCCAATATCACCCTCTACAAGATCACACTACGCAATTCGCCACTCTTCCATGTCTCCACGCCTGGTTCGGGAACGAATGGCCTGACCGCGTGGGACGTTAAGATCGTTACACCGACGAGTTCGCGCAACACGGACGGCATCGATCCCGATCAAGCGCAGAACTTTACGATTACGCGATCCTGGATCTCCGACGGCGATGACAACGTCGCAGTCGGTGCCTCCGGCAGTTCCAGTTCTGCCGCGGCGAATATATCCGTCACGAACAACCATTTCTTCGCCGGCCATGGCGAATCTATCGGCAGCTTTACCTCCGCTGGCGTGAGCAATATCCTCTTCGACGGCAACATGCTCGCCGGAAATAATAGTGTCGACTCTAACTCGACCGGCATTCGCATCAAGACCGCAAACGACCGTGGTGGCATCGTCTCAAACATTCAGTACTCCAACTCCTGCTTCCAGAACCATTCGACCGAGATTCAGTTCACGCCGCTCTACAACACCAACACCGGGACTTTAACGCCTAACTTCAAGAACATCCTCCTGCAGAATCTCTCCTTCCTTACCTCGGGCACGGTGGGGCTTACGGGAGCCAACAACAATGGGATCATCAATCCGCTCGGTGTCACCCTCGACAATGTGAGTTTCGCCACTCTCGCGTCGTCCGCTTTCAACCCCGCGCCTACCAATGTCGCTCTCACGTACGGTCCGGGCCAGGTTTCCAGCAACTTCGTTACTGGTTACCAGAGCTCCGTCGGCATCAACGGCAACACCCTCACTGACAACCGCACAGCAACCAGCCTCGTTCCACCCGCGTGCAGCTTTACCTTCATCGCGCCAGAACTGACGGGCCCCACGGGTCTGCCGCAGACCATCATCTCTGGCCAGACAGCAACGGCCGTCGTGATCCTTACTCCTGCGGTGGGAGGCAGCGCTTATCCGACCGGGACTGTCACGCTCACCGATGGAGCCAGCAGCACGACCACGGTTACGCTGCCCGGCACTGGCGACACTCTCTCCATTCCGCTGACCAATCTCAGCGTCGGCACCCACACCTTCACTGCAACGTACTCCGGCGATTCCAACTACGTTCCCACGGTATCGGGCACACCCTACTCCACAACCGAGCCCTATGTCATTACAGTGAACTCTGGTAGCCTCGGCGCCACCGCGACCGCTCTGTCAGGAGTACCTGCCAGCACTTCCTTCGGTAACGCATTCACTGTCACGGCGACAGTCGCGGGCAGCAACCCGACCGGCACCGTGCAATTTATCGTGAACGGCGTTGTCAATGCCACCTCGGCCCTCGGATCTTCGGGTATTGCTCAGGCCAGCCTCAATCTCCCCATCGGGGCTTACACGATCTCTGCAATTTACAGCGGAGACCCACTGAACGCCGGTTCCTCGTCGGCGTCGAGTGCCCTCACTGTTACTCCGGCTGCCACTGTTACCACGTTGTCAGTGAGCAGCACCACCACAAGTTTAGGTACTCCCATCACGCTCACCGCTACCGTCTCTTCTGTTGCGGGAACACCCACCGGAACGGTCAGCTTTTTCTACACCACACCCAGCAACAGCACCCCCACAACCGCTGCTTCAGCCACACTGACTAATGGAATGGCCGCCGCTTCAGTCGATCTGCCCATCGGCACCGACAGCATCACGGCGACATTTGCCGCCAGCGGAAGCTTCGCGGCATCGACTACGGCATCCGCAATCGCCATCACCGTCAACCCTCCGGTCAATATTCCGCTGCCGGGCAGCCCAATCGCATTGCCCTACACCATCTCAACGATCGCCGGAGGTTCGACGGTTAGCAATGCCAACACAACCTGCGCCGGCTCCACTGACACCTTTGGTGATGGGTGCCAGGCCACCTCGATGATCTTCAACGGTACGGTTGACCTGCGTAGCGTCGTCGCCGATCCATTCGGCAACGTCTACCTGACCGACGCAAACGCGAGCATCGTGCACCGCATTGCGCCCAACGGCATCATCAGCAACTTTGCGGGTTTCGTCTCAGGCCCGGCCTGCGTCCCCAGCGCAACCACAGGCTGCACTCCATCGCAGGTCAAACTCAACAAGCCTCGTGGCGTCTCGGCGGACCCGCAGGGCAATATTTACATCGCCGGCTACAGCGATAACAAAGTTTACAAGTTCAACGTCTCCACTGGCCTGCTCTATCTGCTCGCTGGCACCGGGACCAAACCTTCGTCACCGACCGCTCCGAATGGCGATGGCAGCACGGCTACGGCTGCACAACTCAATCAGCCTCGCAGCGCGTGGGCAGATACCGTCGGCAACGTCTACATCGCAGATACGGCAGACAACAAGATTCGTGTCGTCGACTCCACAGGCAACATCCAGACCGTTGCGGGCACCGGCGTTACTTCTTCTACCGGTGACAATGGCCTTGCGACTACGGCCACAATCAACAATCCTCAAGGCGTGCTCACGGATGCAAATGACAACGTCTATATCGCCGATTCATCACGCGTCCGCGTCATCTGCGTCACCTGCGAGCCCGGCTCTGGACTCTATCAACTTCTGGTCCAGGTCGGCATCGCGTCCCCGCAGAATGGATTTATCTACACGCTTGCTGGTGGTGGCAGCGCAGCCTACTCCGGGCCGGCGCTCGCCAACACCATCACGATGAGTCCGCAAAAGCTGGCGATCGATAACAGCAGCAATCTCTATATCTCTGACAGCAATGGCGTCGTCTGGTTTGTAGACAGCCGAACCGGTTTCATCCGGCCTATTGCGGGTCATTCCACGACCAACTGCTCTACAGCCACCGACGGCTTCGGCGATGGCTGCCCTGCGACGCAGGCCATTATCGGGAACGGCGGCAATGGCATCGGTGTAGGTACGGACACGCTCGGTAACATCTATATCTCGGATACGCTCAACGCGCGCATCCGCAAGGTTTCCACCGGTCTGCAGTCGCCGGCCACCGCGACCTCTGCCACTACAACCCAACCGATCCAGATTCACTATATTGCCGGCGACGGTCCGGCTACCACCAACTCTCTCGCATTTTCTTCAAGCGAGTGGCAGTTGAACACCCCCACATGCACCACCAACATCGACACAACCGTCGACTGTCTGATCACTTCCAGCTTCGCACCAGCTGTTCCCGGCGCTCGCTCAACGCCGCTCGCCGTCAACAGCTCCGCTGGTAATACTGCCTTCCTCGCTCTCAGCGGAACCGGCCTCGGCGCTGGAGCCACGCTCGATCCGGCAAGCCAGACCAGCTTTGCTTCCAACCTCCAGATCGCCGGTCTCGCCACTGACAATGCAGGAAACGTCTACGTTTCGGACACAAACAGCATGCAACTGCTCCGTTTTGCTCCGACCGCTATCACGCAGGGAGCCAGCGCCACTTCGACTACCCTCGCAACGCTCACGGCACCCGGGGCCGTCGCTGTCGATGGCCGAGGCTTCGCCTATGTGGCCGATACATCCACGGGCCGGATCACTCAAATCTCACCTGCCGGCACTATTGCGATACTTCCTTTCAAGTTCACCAGCCCCGCTGGTATTGCCGTCGATGCGCTGAACAATCTGTATGTATCGGACTCTTCCGCACAGTCCGTCTATCAACTCAACCCCATCACCGGAGCGCAGCGTACGGTCTCCTTTCCTTCTCTCGTCGCACCCGCTGGTCTCGCCGTCGATCCCTCTGGCAACCTGTTCGTTACCGACCCCGGTGCAGCGGCCATCTACCGATTCAATCTGCAAAGCGGCGTGACAACCGTGTCTTCCCCGGCCGTCAAACCGTTTGGTATCGCGACGGATGCGGCCGGCAATCTGCTGATCGCCGACACCGCATCGATCCTCGCTGTTCCGGCGAGCGCCAACAGCGCGCCCTTTACGGTTGCCAGCCTCACGCCCTCAGCACTCACGATCGACGCAGCAGGCAATCTCTACACCAGCTCTGGCGGCTCTGTTCTCAAGCTCACACGCACGCAGGGATCCGTGTTGTTTGCCAATGCCACCGCTACACCACAGACAATCTCTCTGCTTGAATCGGGTAATCAGGCACTGCAACTCAGCTCAGTCAGTCAGAGCGATACCGCGGACTATAGCCTCACTGCTTCGGCTTCCGCCGATTGCACTCTCAGCGGCACATTGCCCTCTGTCGTGGCAGTGGGCGGTGCTTGTTCCCTGACCGCCGCCTTCACGCCCACAACCTTCGCCAATCCCACCGATACTGCCACATTCAATGGCAATCTCACGAACGCAGCGCTCTCCACGCCGTCGGCTGTACAGCTTGTGCTTACCGGCCCAACTGTTCCGCCCACGGCTACGATTAACCTCGGCGCCTTCTCGCCGGCATCGCCTGTCTATGGCCAATCCGTTGCGATCAGTGCTTTGGTCTCCGGTCCGGCAGTGACACCGGCGGGCACAGTTGTCTTCACCGTCGATAGCAGCACCATCAGCGTCGATCTCGTCAACGGTAGCGCGAACACCTCGCTGACTGGCCTTACCGTCGGCACCCACACCATCTCCGCTGCCTACACCAGCAACAACGGATTCAGTTCGGCGTCTACGCCGAGCACGACCCTCACCGTGACACAGGCAACAGCGACCGTGGCATTGAGCAACCTAGCGCAGACGTACACCGGGTCTCCGCTCTCAGCAACGGCGGCGACGACTCCGACAGGACTGGCCGTCAGTCTGACCTACAAAGGTTTGACGACACCGCCGACCGCGCCGGGAAGCTACGACGTAGTGGCGACCATTACCGATCCAAATTACACAGGCTCGGCATCCGGTACGCTGGTGATCGCCCAGGCAACAGCGAGTGTGGCACTGAGCAACCTGGCGCAAACGTACACCGGCTCTCCGCTCTCAGCGACTGCGGTGACGACTCCGACGGGACTCGCAGTCAACCTGACCTACAACGGCTCGACGACACCGCCGACTGCGGCTGGCAGCTACGCCGTCGTGGCGACCATCACTGATCCAAACTATACGGGCACGGCATCCGGAACGCTGGTAATCGCAAAGGCAACAGCGACGGTAGTATTGAGCAACCTGGCGCAGACGTACACTGGCTCTCCACTCTCAGCGACGGCGGCGACGACTCCGACGGGACTAGCAGTCAGTCTGACCTATAACGGTTCGACGACACTGCCGACTGCGGCCGGAAGCTACGCCGTCGTGGCGACCATCATCGATCCAAATTACGCAGGCTCGGTATCCGCAACACTTGTGATCGCGAAGGTGGCGACCACTTTAGTTCTGTCCGCCAATACAACCACTGCGACGCAGGGCCAGCCAGACCTGTTGACCGCAACGGTGACGGGGGTTGGCCAGCCTGGTGGCACAGTTGTCTTTAGTTTCGGCGCAGCTACGCTCTGCACGTCTACCCTCAATGCTGGAGGTGTTGCGACCTGCACCTTTGTACCAACGGCATCCGGCAACATAGTGGTCAATGCGCAGTACCAGGGCGATACAAATCATCTGGGCAGCGCTGCCACCCTGGCGCTGAATGTCTTCGACGCAGCGATCAAACTTCAGCTATCAAGCACACAGCTGACCTATCCCGGCGCCACCAACGTGACTGTCTGCCTCGGTTCGACCGCCACCGGTACAGTCAAGATCTACGATGGGACGACACTTCTCACAACGCTGCCGCTCCAAGGCGGAGGCTGCGCCTACTGGTATATCTCACCCGGGCTAAGCGCCGGAACACATGTGCTGACGGCGGCTTATTCCGGAGACAAGAACAACCCGCCGGGAATCTCGGCTCCTCTTAGCGTGACTGTCAACCCGGTTTCGGTCACCATGGGTGTCTCGTGCTGGAATGCTTCATTTGCTTACGGCACAAACTACCAGTGCACGGTGAATTTGAGTTCCAACGCAGGAGCGCCGCTCGGCTCGATTACTTACTCCATCGATGGTGGTTCGCCGGTGACGCTGCTGCTGGCTAATGGCAATGCCCAGTTCACTATCACGCAGCCACAAGCCGGAACCCATACGGTAATCGTGGCCTATGCGCAACAAACCAACTACGCCGCAGCAGCGCCACAGACCGAGACGTTCACCGTAACCCCTGCTCCGGTGAACGTGTCGTTGACGCCGTCGAGCTACTCTGCGCACGTTGGAACCAGCCTCACGTTCCACGTGGTGGTCACTTCCTGGAGCGCCGGTCCACCGAACGCAACGGGGAATGTATCGTTCTACGACGGCAGCGCGTTGCTCGCTACCGTACCGGTCAACGCGAGCGGACAAGCGAACTTCAGCACGGCAAGTCTGTCGGTCGGGACCCACACTATTACCGTTACCTATGGAGCGGGGACTAACTACGGCTCAGGATCGAGTAGCGCGACAATAAATCTCATGAAATAGTTGACGCCAGCTACCAGAGTATTCGGCCACCTATCTGGATCACGCGAGCGCCGCCAGTATTTCCCTGCGTCACGCCGTTGGTGATGAGGCCGGCACTGCTCGCGCTGCTGAGCGTAAGTCCGGGGTTACTTGGGTTGAAGATGTTGAATACGTTAATTGCGTCGCCGCGAATCTGCAACTTTGTTCTTTCGTAAATTGTGATGTCACGGAAGATCGATGTGTCTATATCTCTCAGGCCGGGGCC
This sequence comes from uncultured Acidobacteriaceae bacterium, assembly GCA_963815485.1. Classification (GTDB taxonomy): domain Bacteria; phylum Acidobacteriota; class Terriglobia; order Terriglobales; family Acidobacteriaceae; genus Edaphobacter. Next base: position 1,286,960 of record CAWFGQ010000002.1, read on the forward strand.
GGTCAACGCATTGACCCGCACTGTGCCATCCAAATTGCCTGGGCCAACGCCTGAGCAACCGGCTGTCCCCGAAGCGCAAAACCCTGCTGAGTCAAACCACTTATACGGCGCGACACTCTTAGAAGCTATATTCGTCGCCGGGAGCCGACCTGTAGTGAGATTTGGCCGGTCGTTTATGTTGCCGTCCCTGTTGTCGTCTGTACCCGTGATGATGGCGAGTGGTGCTCCGCTTTGAAAGGTCGCGATAGCCGAGATTGTCCATCCGTTGAACGCCATGCGGACTGCGCGATTGTAGTTATCAAAGTAGTTTGACTTCCAGACGACAGAGATGGTGCCGATGTGCGTGCGGTCGTTGTCTGCGCGTTGTTTGTCGAGGTAGAGATTGTGATAGTCCTCTGGTGAGGTGTTGGCGCTGTTCCCGATGTTGCCCGTGGTCTGGAGCGACGCCGTGCCCAGGGTTTTGCTCCACACATAGAAGCCGATGACGCTGACGTTGTGGCTCAGCCGCTTGTCCATCGTGACCTGCAGGCCGTTGTAGTTCAGGTTTTGTCCGCTCTCGATGACGGATGCGCCAGCCATATATTTTTGCCCGGTAACAAGCGTTCCCGGACAAGCAGTGCCAGCCCCGAAGGGCTCTGCCTGGTAGGGTCGACGGCAATTGAAGTTCGTTGTTGTATTGTTCGCTGGATTTGCTGTGTTGAATATTGGCGCGTTCTCATCGATGACGAATGGTAGTTTGCGATTCAGGGCGCCGACATAGTTGATACTGAGCGCGAGGTCCTTACTGAGCTGCTGCTGAACGCCAAAGTTGATCTGGTAGTTGGAGGGCCACCGGAATCCCTGTTGCAGAAAGGTGAGCGCCGATGGAGCAACGTATCGCGGATTGGAAGGGTTGTAGTAGTAGGGAAAGGGTGAGACGCCGATGGGGGAAGATGGATTCGTTGGATTTGGGAAGTCAGCGGGATCGGTTGAATAGAGGTTCTTCATGCTAACTACGTGAGGAAACGCATTGGTGAAACGTACCGCGAACGGTTGAAAGTTTTGTGGAAGTTCCCACATGTTGCCAGAGATGGTGCCGAAGAAAAGCCCTGCCGCGCCGTGAACGACGGTTTTGCCATCACCGAAGGCATCCAGCGCAAATCCCAGCCGGGGTGAGATGTGGTTGTAGTTGGTGTCCACGCCACCGGCGGGAACGCCGGGATCTCCTGGAAACAACTGACCCTGGATTGCCGTTGGCGAAACAGTGGATTGCACGCCAGGCTTGAAGATGGAGTAGCGGCGCAGCGTGTCGGTTGGAGCGGTTTGAATGTCATATCGGAGACCAAGGTTGACGGTCAACCGCGGAGTGAACCGCCAGTCGTCCTGCGCAAAGACCCCCCAGTTCCAATAATTTGCATTTGCGTTGTCGGGAGAGTCCTGGCCGTAGGTATTGGCATGTCCGATGAGGAAGTCGGAGATAGCGACCCCTGTCTTGACGTAACTGGCTTGCGCCGAGGCGGTGGTTGGGACTGCCGTGTTTGCGAAGGCGAAGACGCCGTAGTCATTCAGGAGTGTCTGCTGGACGTCTTTTTCCAGATAACCCTCAGCGCCGACGAAGAAGGTATGCCTTCCGCGGCTTGTTGTGTACACATCGCGCAGGCCGTAGACGTTTGTGCCAGCGACAGGGCCGCTGATCTGGTTGCCAAGTGTAAAGAATCCGCCGACGGAGATCTGAGGAAGCTGAGGCGGACCCTGGACGTTCAGTTCAGAGCCATAGTCTGCCAGCGACTTCCCGGGCTGGCTGTCACGGCCTGCATTCATGCGGGTGTAGCTCAGCCAGATCTGGTTGACGGCCTTGCCAAGCGTCCATACATCGCTGGCGTTGGCAGTCTGCTGGCGATAGCTATAGTTGGAGATCGCCCAGGTACCTACGCTCGACCCGGAGGGCAAAAGAAGCTGGGAGCCGTTCGATTGAAAGTAGTCTAAGGTCAATCGATGGTTCTTCCCGAGTTGTTGGTCTCCCTTGATCAGAAATTCATTCGTCGTGTTGGGCAGACCCATATTACCGATGTAGCGGTTATCGGTGCGCCCCGGAGAAGGCAGCGGAACGTTTTGATTCAGGACTGCGGCTGCTACAGGATCCAGAAGACTGGTGTAGTTCTTGTCGAGATCTGCTCGGTTGCCAGCGATCGGCTGGTGTGTGACCGGGTCGCAGACGAAGAACTTGCCGCCGTAATTGGTGTTTGCTTTATCGGCCGCGTTGAGCGCTGTTGCGCAGGCGCCGAGTCCCGTAACTGGAGCTGTGGTGGGAAGATTTTCTGAGAAGTTACCGACTCTTTGTAAAGCGTCCGGCACGACGGTATTGAAGTTCACTGGGCTCACTTGACGCAGACCTCCGTAGCTACCGAAGAGGAATGTCTTGTCCTTAATGACTGGGCCGCCGAGTGTCGCACCGAAATTATTGATGTGCAAAGGAGTCTTGCTTGGCTGTGCATGCGAAGTGGCGTTGAAGTTGGTTTCGCGATGGAACTCAAAGACGGAACCATGCAGCTGGTTGGTGCCGGATTTGGTAACAACCGTCACAATCCCGGCTCCAGTGCGGCCATATTCTGCGCTGAAGTTGTTCGTCTGTACGACAAATTCCTGGATCGTATCGGGGTTGGGCAGCGCATTGCCTGTATTGCGCAGACCGGTCATATTCAGACCGCCGTCAAGGTAGTAGCTCACTTCGCCGACGAGATCGTCGGGGGAACCATTGATGATTACGTGCTGTGCCGGGAAACCGACCGTGTTTTCAAATGTGTTGGATTGTACGCCCGGGGTAAGGTCGAGCAAGCGATAGGCGTTGCGACCAACGAGCGGGAGGTTGTCCACTTCAATGCTGTCCACCGTACGGCTGAGCGTGGAGTTGCCAAGATTGACGATGGGAACCTCGCTCGTCACTTCAACGACTGTTGTTTCAGTCCCCACTTGCAGTGAGAAGTTCAGGTTCGCCTGCTGTGTTGCAGTCAGGACGATGCCCTTCTGCGTGAAGACCTGAAAGTTCGGTGCCTCGACCTTTGCGGTGTACGATCCGATCGGCAGGAATTCAGCGCGATACTCTCCCTGGTCGTTTGACTTTATGACACGGGTGAAATTGGTGTCTGTCTGGGTCAACGTAATTGTTGCGTTCGGTACCAGTGCGCCGGTGTTATCAGTGACTGTGCCAAACAGTGTTGCGGTTGAGAGCTGCGCCTTAGCCGATGCCCCCATCATCATAACTACTGCCAGTATTGAGAGACCAATTCGTTTCATCTCATTCCTCCGAAAAGATATTGCTTTGCTCTTGCGTGTGAGAGCGCCAGACCCATCCTGCTCTTGATACGAGCGATATTTGCCACGCAACCAAACCTTCCAAATGCCGGGAAACTTCATCAAAATGCCAAATTCCACACAAACTCAGTCTTAGTGACTTTCCCGGGTGTCGAAACAACCAGGCGTTGTCCCCTTGCTTCGGGAGAGCCTTTGTCGACTGATCCTGGTCTTCCAGGACCCATGACGACATTCTGTTCAATCGCGGATCCGGAGTGTGGCGGTACGAGAAGATTTATATTGAGCGTTACGCCGTTGATCTCCGTCCGATATTTCTGGCCTTCCGGTTGAGTTATCTTCGCGTCGGAATGAAGAACTTCAGTAAAGGTGCGGGGGGCCGTACTTTCCACTACGTCCCTCACTTCGAGATTTCCTGCGGCGTTCATCTTCAGAAGCCGGAGATATCGCTTCAAACCGAGAGAGGCACCGTAGGCTGCGGCGCCTTCGCCTTCCAATTCGAATCCTTGAGGGGTGAGTTGTGCGCGCGTGATTCTTGCTTGATTCAACTGTGAATAAGGAAACCCCGCCCAGGCATCGTGCCCCTTGCCTTCGTTTCCTTGTCCTTTTCCGTCGACGAGCAGCGTGTTGTGCTCGATCGTCAGGGGAACGCCCGCGTAGCCGGAGTCGCCGGTGAGATATTGTCCATGAGCCCACAGGATGAAGCTATTGATGTCGGGATGGACGTGTCCCTGTTCCGTATGCCAGTCCGGCATTTTTGCAATCAGATTTGTGGCGCTGTGGCCTTCAGGCGGACCGCACTTGAAGGCTATTGCAGTTGCCTGAGCGTCCCAGCCACTGCGCCAAAAGACAACATCGTGATCCGTGAAATGATGCCATGGCTTGAGATCATTGATTGACTTGGCCTTTAGCTCGGGATTACGCCAGGCAAGCGTCCACCACTCCTCCTGGCCAGTGTGTCCCATGCTCTTCATCCAATCGGCGACTCCCTGTATCTCTCCGTCGTTGTAGCGGGAGGCGAGATCGTAGAGAAGGTTGTAGTTTGATTCGAAATGTCCGCCGGGATGGCTGCGTTCGTAGTCGTCTCCGGTCCTGGCCCGTGTGATCGGGCCGGCAAAGACGTCGCCGAAGTCGAACATCATTTGGCCGCCAGGCGTCAGGCTGTGAGCAGCATAGAGATGGGTCGTTCTCAAGCCCGGCTGATCGAAGAGGTCTTCTCCGGTTGCATGCTTCTGAGCGTCCAGATAATGAATGAGCCAAGGCGTGGCAAAGATCCAGTATTCGAGGCCTTCGTAGTAGTAACCGTCCCTCGAGTAGGTGGCTAAGACTTTGCTGTAGATGGCTCGCGCAAGAGCGGCCCATTGTTTCGCTTCGGGTACTTCTCCATAAACGGCATAGGCAGCTACTCCGAGACCTGCCATGGGTATGAACGTGTGGTTCTGGCTATAAGCCCAGCTGCGTCCGGGGCGCGGAGCAAAAAACTCGTAGAGCAGATGGCCTTGACGAGCAATCTTGTCGCGGTACTTTTGACGCTCCTCCGGGGTGAGATCGTTATAAAGGAGGTCGTACGCTACACCCATGCCGTACAGGAGATGTCCGGCTGCGAGGTCGACATTCGGTTTGCTGAAGCCGTATCCCCAAACGTCATAGCTCACGGCCGCATCCATGTAGAGCTTGGCAGCAGCGAGATATCTGGGGTCGCCCTCTATCTTGTATGCGAAGGCAGCCTCTGCGATCGCGAAGGCAACATCATTTTGCGCGCGTCTTGTTTCCGCCGGTGGCGGTGGCGGCGGACCTTGCAGAGCGCGCAGATGTCTTAACTGATCCTGCCACCACGCTTTTTCCGGTCCATGCGCCTTTGCGCGCAGTGTATCCAATTCCTGATTGGTGAAATAGACGCGAGGATGTACGCTCACAAGCTCTGGACGGAGGCTGGATTGCAACGTCTTCATCTCAACAAGCAGCGGTGTCGATGCGCCACGTGCGTTATTGTCTTTCGGGCCAAGAGCCTCGTTCGCATCTTGTGCGACGGCTCTGTTGGGGAGAAGCACCAGGGAGCAAACCAGGAGCGATACAGTCCATCCGGCAACTCGAGACTTGAAGAACGAACCTTGATTCGGGCATCGAATCCCCTTCTCGGCCGATTGGAGAAGGCCATCGAATGCAAATTTACGAAACCGCAGAACCTGGATTTGTTTCGTGTTTCCCGGATGTGTTATCGTTAGCACATAAAGAAGGTACCATAGCCTTTCCACCTCTGAACAGTCGTCAAGGCTACTTTTTTGAATGAGGCAATATGGCGGCGCGTTCGAGCAACAATCCGTTCAAGATGCAAGGCAATGAGCAAATGCATGAACCGCGCGGCCTAGAGCCCAAAGGGGCAATTCCCGGCCTGCGCTGGTGGATTATCGGCCTCATTTTTCTTGTCACATGCATCAACTACATTGATCGCAGCAGCATCGGGCTTCTCGTTACACAGTTTGGCCCCGAAATTGGTGTAACCAGCCGCCAATATGGGTTCATCGGCGCGTTACTGCTGACAGCGTACTCACTAAGTCAGAGCGTCTCGGGGCGGCTCTATGACCGATACGGAGCGCGTTTAGGTTTTACTGTGTCGGTGGTTGTTTGGTGTGTCGCCGCAATGGCCCACTCGGCGATTGTCGGCTTCACGAGCTTTGCCGCATGCTCTTTCTTTCTTGGCCTGGGAGAAGCAGGAAACTGGCCAGGAGCCGCCAAAGTCATCGCAGAATGGTTTCCTCAAAAGGAACGAGCTCTGGCAATGGCAATCTTCAACGGCGGAGCTTCCATGGGTGGCGTAGTCGCTCCGCTCTTTGTCGCACGCTTCCTATATCCGCTCGTGGGCTGGAGAATTTCGTTCCTGATCGTTGGCGGAGTTGGTTTTATCTGGCTCATTGCCTGGCTCGCGATTTACAGGCCGCTTGCTCAGCATCCGCAGGTCTCTCTGGAGGAACGCAGCTATATTCTTCATGGTCAGCCACCAACGATACGCTCGGCTGCTCCACCGCTCGCCTATCTTCTTTCTTTGCGGCAAACCTGGGGGATACTGCTCGCGCGCTTTCTGGTAGACCCGATCTGGTGGCTATATATCCTTTGGTTGCCTACCTATCTCAAGGAAGTCCGCCACTTCAGCCTGAAAGACATTGGGGCATCGGCGTGGGCTCCTTATCTCGCAGCCGCCGTCGGCAGCCTCTTCGGCGGCTGGTTGGCGGGTCGACTTATATTCAGAGGCCTCAGCATTAACACTGCGAGAAAAACTGTTATGGGAGTTGCCGCTGTCCTCATGACGCTCGGAGTTTTTGCGGCGCGCGCCGAAAGCGCCTACGCTGCTTTGGCTCTTATATCGGTCGTTCTCTTCGGCTTCCAGATGTGGATCAGCAACGTTCAAACACTGCCGAGCGATTTCTTCGAGAACTCTGCCGTTGGCAGCGTGGCAGGCATGGGAGGAACAGCTGCCGGCGTCAGTAGTCTCATCTTCAATCTTTCAACCGCCGCTCTTGTGAGTCACTTCGGTTATGGCGTCGTTCTTACCATCGCCGGAGTGCTCGCTCCTTTGGGAGCCATTGCGCTCTTTCTCTTCGCCGGGAATATTCACCGGCTCGAACCCGTTGGTGCTCGTTTCATCCCAACAACGAAATAAGGAAAATATCATGACCGACTTTACAAATAAATTTGTCGTCATCTTTGGTGGCGGCCGCGACATAGGCGGTGCAGTTGCCGCCGAGTTCGCTCGCCGTGGTGCGCAAGTCGCATTCAGTTATCACACGTCGGACCCGCAAGACGTAATCGATGAAATCACTGCTGCTGGCTCCCGACCCTACGCTCAAAAAGTCGATGCAACGGACATGAATGCTGTTCGTGCGTTCGCAGCGTCGGCAGCTGAACGCGCTGGGCAGCAAAAGATATCCGTTTTGGTGAATGTGGTAGGCGGCCTGCTTGCACGAAAACGTATGGAGGAGATGGACGATTTCTTTTGGGACCAGGTAATGACACTCAACCTGAAGAGCATCTTCGCCATGACTCAGGCTATCCTGCCGTTGATGACCGACGGAGGCGCAATCGTTAATGTCTCCTCACAAGCAGGCCGTGATGGTGGCGGCCCGGGAGGTATTGCGTATGGTGCGGCCAAGGGCGCTCTCATGAGCATGACACGCGGTCTTGCAAAGGAGCTTGGACCACGTAAGATTCGTGTCAATGCAGTTTGTCCGGGCATGATTGCGACGAAGTTCCACGATGACTTTACCAAGCCTGAAGTTCGTCAACGAGTCGCCGGTATGACTCCTTTGGGACGCGAAGGGAAAGCCACAGAGGTAGCAGACCTTATCGCGTATCTGGCTTCTGACAATGCCTCCTTCGTCAATGGGGCAAACGTAGACATCAATGGCGGCATTCTGTTTAGCTAACTCAATTCAGCCCGAATCGCTCTTTCGGTAATCAGAGCGGAATTTGTTGAATCTCCCAGGGGCCAATGACCAGTAGCCGGAATGGATCTAAAGCGAATCATAAGAGTGACAGGACGAACCGACCTGCGACGTTAGCGGATGTCGCACGTCTTGCGGGTGTCGTCGCAATGACCGCTTCCCGCGCCCTGAACCAATCCGGCTATGTCAGCGAAACCGTTCGCGAACGCGTGCTGAAAGCTGCTGCAAAACTCGAATACAGACCGAATATGGTCGCACGGCAGCTTAGGAGCCAGAGGCTTAGCGCTATAGGTGTTCTTCTGCCTGATATCGCAAATCCATTTTCCACGGAGCTTGTGAGTGGGGTTAAACAGGTCTTTGATGAGGCCGGATACAGTACGTTTATTGCACTCTCCAGCCGCAGTGTGGAACAGGAGACTGCGAGTCTGCGCGCTTTTGCGGACCACCGGGTAGACGGCCTGATTGTTGCAACGCGTGGGACGAAGATGGGGGACGAAGTCCTGCGAAATCTCATTCGACAGGGTATCCCAACAGTCACAATCGGGCGTCCGGTAAAGATTCCAGAGATGGACTCGGTGACCGCCGATCATCGGCGAGGCGCCTTTGACGTCGTCACCCATCTGATCTCTCTCGGGCACTCCCGGATTGGATTCATCGGAATCTCCCCTGCAGACAGGCTGTCGCTTCGCCGTTACCAGGGATACGCTGCCGCGCTGGAGCAGGCTGGCATTCCCCTCACACCTTCTTATACAGTTGGGCCTCCGGTGGCGCCGGCGTTCGCGACCCAGGAGGACGGCTTTGAGGGGATGACACGTCTGGCACAACTAAAGCACCCGCCGACGGCAGTCTTCGCCAGAAACGATTTCGCAGCAATTGGAGCGCTCAGGGCTGCCCACAAACTAGGCCTGAAGGTTCCACAGGATATAGCCATCGCCGGTTTCGATAATATTCCGCTGGCTGCCTTTACAACGCCGCCACTCACAACAGTGGAGCAACCGATAGTTCAACAGGGCTCGGCCGCGGCGACGTTTCTCCTGGATCGCGTCGAGAAACGATATACGGGGACGGCAAGAAGGCTGTCGATGCCATGCAGTCTGATCGTTCGTGAGTCGACCCGCGGAGTGGGAGATGGCCCGGGAGCAGCTGACTAAGGTTTGCGAGACGGGCAGGATCCAGAAAAAGACGTGCAAGGCGCATAAGCCGTCGATATGCGGGTAGTCGTTCCAGTGACTTACGACGCAGCGCCCGGCGAACATCGGTCTCGTACAACGCTGCGGCTAATGGTGTGACGCGGCATAGGCATTCGTGTAGATAAATTGCGAACCGATAATCAAGAGCCAAATCCAGAGAGCGAATCGCAGAGGACGTTTGGGAATCCAGCTTGCGGCAAAGGTGCCGAAAGCGACACCGGCAAGCCCTCCGACGATCAGGTGCTGAAGGAGATTCGAGCTCGTTCCGTGAAAGAAGCCATGCGCCCCACTTCCTACGAGCGAAATAAGAAACCCAAAAACGATATCAGTACCGACTACTTGCGCCGGAGAGAGCGACGTGAGACTGAGCAGCGCCGCCGTGCCCAAGGCTCCGGCTCCCGCGGAGGAGAACCCCACCTCTGTGCCAACACCAAACATCAAAATTGGCAGCAGCTGGATACGGTCCTTGGGTAGCGCACTGGTGCGCGTGGGCCGGAAGGAAAAACAAAGTTGCCAGAGGGCGGTCAGAACCAACACACCGCCAAGAAGACCGTTGAGCAGAAGCTGAGGACCGTGCACGTCCAGGTGGCGCAAGACGAGTGACCCGATAAGGACGCCAGGGAGTCCTCCCAGCAGCATAAAACCAAGAACGCGCCAGGAGACTTGTTTGCGAGCGATCTGCGATGGCACAAGCACCAGCTTCACAGCGGCAGAAAACATGAGACCCGTGGCAACGGCCATTGGCGCGGGAACTCCGAGGAACAAGATGAGGAGCGGCGTCGTGATGGTACCTGCACCAACACCTGTCAGAGCAATGAAGGCGGCGATGACGAATCCGATGGCGAATTCCATTGGTCTCTCTTCTAAACGTCGGCGTTGACTGTCAGCTGTTTGGGGCGGCCTGGATGTGGATACCACACTCGATCTTGCGGCCCGCCCAGCGACCGGAGCGTGGATCACCGGGATCCGTGGGTATGGACGTGCAGGGCTCGCAGCCAATGCTCGAGTATCCAAGGTCGTAGAGAGGCAGCAGCGGGATACGGTACAGTGCGCAGCTCTGCCAGATGTCACGCGCTGTCCAGTCGGCCAAGGGGCTGAGCTTGCGAACGGTGACGCCACCCGGTAGCGTGAAGTCCGCAATCTCTTCGAGCGCGGCTCGGCTGCGGGCCTGCTCGCGACGAAGACCGGTAAGCCAAATTTTATATTTGGCAATCGCGGTAAAGAGCGGCTCGACCTTGCGGAGAGCGCAACAGCGATCCGGGGCCGTCTGGTGGAGGAGACCGTGTTCGAGTTCCTGTTCTGCAACAGTACGGGCAGGAAGCAAGTTGATAAGGTTCAGGCTCCACTCGGTTGCGATTCGGTCGCGATAAACATAGGTTTCGGCAAAGTGATATCCGGTGTCGAGGAAAAGGACTGGAATGTCGGGACGCAGCTCGCGGGCGAGATGGAGGAGCAGAACATCCTCGGCCTGGAAGCTGCAGGTAAGGCATGCATCGCTTTTGCCGGGTGCTGCAGCCAGTTCGCGAACCAGAAGCTCGCGGACGCGGGCTAGTTTTGTCTCGAGCGCAGTAGCCTGATCCGTATCAAGGCCTGTGGCTTGGGGGCGAATATTCTCGGCTGTTAATGCTGAGTTGTGAGTCGAGGTCATCCGTTAGATCCTCCTGTGAGGATGGAGTTGCCTTCGAGAAAATGAAGAAGGCCTTCGAGGTTGGTTACCGCCGCTTGTTCGTTTTCGAGCGCGACTGTCAGCCTGTCGGATATGGTGTGAGTCACGACAAGCGCCCCTGCGTCCTTTAGGCTCTCGATTGTTTCCCGAGATGGACCTTCCAGGCGAACGACGAAGGCGCCGCGCAGAAAGAGTGCCCGTTCCGTCGCATCGGCGAAGACTGCAGGGCCGGTAAGGTGGATATGAGATCCAGAGTGGCCCCAGCGGGCGACGCGGTCGGCAGCCGTAACCGCGCTCGTCATAACCGTGTGGACGTCCGCATTGACCTGCCGGATCATCCCGGCGGCGGCGGTCAAATTGGTGACTGCGTCGATAAGGATGAAGCTTCCCGTTGCGCGGTTCGTGGAGTAACTGTCAGCAGTAAGCGGCTGGATCGACTCGATCTCAACCAGACCGATGTCGTTGAAGTTGAGCGTTGCGGCGGCCCGGTGTTCGAGCGTTTCCACATTGAGACTGTATTGGATGGCGGTAACCTGCGCCTGAACAGTCCGGCTCGTATGCTTCAGCAGGTAACGGCGAGTGAGGTCGAGGGGCTTCTCATCCATCCACACCAGCGAGGCGGTGAAGCGCCTGGTTGTGACGGCTGGAGATTCGGGAGAGACGATCAAGTCCCCTCTGCTAATGTCCAGTTCCTCTGTTAGGGTCAGGGTCACCGATTGGGGAGCTTGTGCAAGTGGAAGGTCGCCATCGAAGGTAACGATGCTGCGGACGCTGCTGGTTCGGCGTGACGGGAGGACCATGATTTGGTCTCCCTCGCGGATTGTGCCAGCGGCGATCTGTCCGGCAAAGCCGCGGAAGTCGTGGTTCGGACGGAGAACGCGCTGCACAACGAAGCGGAACGATTCGGAGGAACCAGCGTCGGCGGCGGGTGCAGCCTGCAGCAGTTCGAGTAAGGAAGGTCCTGCGTACCAAGGCATCGCAATGGTCGGGCACACAACGTTGTCACCGGTCAGCGCACTGATGGGCACGAAGTTCAGGTGCGGCGGCCGGAGGTCCCCCAGTTGGTCGAAAAACGCAGTGAAATCGGCGCGAATGGAGTCGAAGACGCCCTCTTCGTAATCGACCAGGTCCATCTTGTTGATCGCAACGAGAATGTGGCGAACACCGAGCAACGCAGTAATGTAGGCGTGACGGCGAGACTGGGTGAGCACGCCTTTACGCGCATCAACCAGGACAATTGCGAGCGACGCTGTCGAGGCGCCGGTGGCCATATTGCGGGTGTACTGTTCGTGACCGGGTGTATCGGCAATGATGAACTTGCGCTTATCAGTAGAAAAATAGCGATAGGCTACATCGATCGTGATTCCCTGTTCGCGTTCGGCACGGAGCCCGTCCGTCAGGAGCGCGAGATCATAGTTGCCCGCACCCGTTGTTCCCTTGCCTTCGATCGAGCGAACCTGATCGTCATATACACTCTGCGTGTCGTAAAGGAGGCGGCCGATAAGGGTCGATTTTCCATCGTCGACCGAGCCGGCAGTGGAGAAGCGAAGGAGGTCGCGGGCGTGCTCTTCTGCCAGAAAGCCGGAAACAGAAAATTCCATGCCAACTTCAAGCGGATCGGGATCCAGGTTCAAGACTGTGTCACTGGCGGCCATTAGAAATACCCCTCACGCTTCTTGAGTTCCATCGACCCCTCTTGATCGTGGTCGATGACGCGGTTCGCACGCTCCGATGATCGGAAGGACAATAACTCGGAAATGATCTTGGGCAGTGTGTCGGCGTCCGAACGAATCGCACCGGTGCATGGACTGCAGCCAAGCGAACGAAGGCGGGACCGCACCATCTGCGGACGCTCTCCGGGCCGCGCCACAAAGCTTTGTTCGATTGGCAGAAGCGAGCCGTCGCGGACGTACATTGGTCTTTCTTTGGCGAAGTAAAGATCGACGATAGGGATGTTTTCCTGCAGGATGTATTGCCAAACATCCATCTCTGTCCAGTTCGAGAGCGGGAAGACGCGAATGGACTCCCCGGGATGGATGCGAGCGTTGTAAAGATTCCACAGTTCCGGACGCTGGTTCTTCGGGTCCCACTGGCCGGCCTTATCGCGGAAGGAATAGATGCGTTCCTTAGCACGGGACTTTTCCTCATCGCGACGCGCTCCACCAAACGCTGCGTTGAAACCATAGTGATTCAGGCCGTCCAGTAGTGCCTGCGTCTTTAGCAGACTGCAGCAACGTTTGGTGTCGAGTGCGATTGGGTTAGTTCCGGCGCCGATGGCCGCTTCGTTGCGCCAGACAAGAAGTTCCGCACCAACTTCGGCCGCCATTCTGTCGCGGAACTCGATCATCTCCCGGAATTTGAAACCGGTATCGATGTGGAGCAGTGGAAACGGAATCGGAGCCGGGTAGAAGGCCTTCTGTGCCAACCGCAACATCACAGAAGAGTCTTTGCCGATGGAATACAGCATCACGGGCCGCTCAAACTCCGACGCGACTTCACGGAGGATGTGAATGCTCTCGGCCTCGAGCAGTTGAAGATGTGTGAGTGATGGTGCAGCTAATGCCATGAACAACTCCATGGGGGAATTCAGGAAGGCGATCTATCCCGGCGCTTGGCCAGGAACAATGCGGATATGACTTTTTTGAGTGGGAAGCCTAGCGCATGAAGCGACACGCCTGCTCGACGTTGAGAGGACAACAACAACGGAACTGGCGTGAGATGCGCATTTCTGTTTTGAGAGTAGCAAAATGCTGGAAGCGAAGCAAGTTTGCATCCCCTCTAAAATCAATTCCACCGATTTTTTGGGAGAAGGGATTGTAACGAAAACGCTTGGCTTTGTTCCATTGATTGATCGAATCGGAAACGCGTCCGAAAACGGGGAAGCACCGTCGACCTGAACCAAAAGGCTTTGTGCTATTATCCAGTACATGGCACTGACCTTCCACCAAACAGCTCCAGGCTGTTGTTGTTGTGAAGCAGGTCTGCGCCTCTAACCGCCTCACGGTCAATTCCCTTTGAGGCAATCCTCAAACCACCAATCAGCCATCGCCGCCCGTCGTAGTCACGGTAATCGAATGTCTTCCATAGCTTCAATGCAACTGCGACATCGCTACATCAAGGCTTCCTCCCCGGAAGCGTTGCCCTGTTGTTGTTGCCGATAATCTTTCCCCTTCAAGAAATCGATAAACACTCTTCCTCCGCATCTATGTGCGACAAGCGCCAACCCATTTGGGGGCCAATTCCATGTTTCTTCGATCTACTCTTTTCGCTGTCTCTCTACTTGTTGCAACCGCTTCGAGCGCACAAATCGTAGGTGGGACTATTAGCGGCACCGTTGTGGATCCCGCTGGAGCAGTCGTCCCGGGCGCCCAAGTCATCATCCGTAATCAGGAGACCGGCGGCGAACGTCATCTCATCACGGACTCTGCCGGGGCCTATGCCGCACCCTCCATTCCCGTAGGCATCTACAATATCTCGGTCGTGCGTGAGGGTTTCGCCCCACAGGCCCGCCCCGACGTTTCGATCGCCGTCGGCCAGGCTATGCATATCAATCTCGCGTTGCAGCCGCGCGGCGTCACCGAGCAGATCACGGTCACCGACGCGCCAGGCTCGGTCAATCTTTCCACGCAGCAAACCTCGGGCCTCGTCGGCGAGCGGCAGGTTAAAGATCTTCCCCTGAACGGCCGCTCCTATGATCAACTCATCACCCTCAATCCTGCCGCGGTGAACTATGCGGCCCAACGCACTGGATCAGTCGGGACGTCCAACTCATCGGTCGGCAACATGTTCGCGATCTCCGGCCGCCGCCCACAAGACAATCTCTACCTTCTGAACGGCATCGAGTACACCGGCGCCTCCTTGATCAACGTCACCCCCGGTGGCACCAGTGGCCAACTTCTCGGGGTCGACGCTGTTCGCGAGTTCAACGTCGTCACCGACACCTACTCGGCCAGCTACGGTAAGCGGCAAGGGGCCCAGATTTCGATCGTTACGGCGTCCGGCACCAACAACCTCCACGGCACGGCTTACGAGTTCCTTCGTAACTCCTTCTTTGATTCGCGCAACTACTTCGACCAGGCACGCATTCCCAATTTTCAGCGCAATAACTACGGCGCTTCTCTGGGCGGCCCGCTGCGCACAAACCGCGCCTTCCTTTTTGGCAATTACGAAGGCTATCGCCAGAACCTCGGCATCACCGACGTCACGCTGGTTCCCGATACACAAGCGCGTCAGGGTCTTCTCCCTAACCCCAGCAACCCTGGCGGTCCACGTAAAAACTACGGTGTTGCGAGCGGCGTCGCACCCCTGTTCAATCTCTGGCCCGCACAAAACGGCCCTGAGCTACTCGACGCCAACGGCAACCCCACTGGAATCGGAGAAGCCTTCTCCAGCCCTACCCAGCACATCCGCGAGGACTTCGGCACAGCGCGCTTTGACGTCAACCTAACGTCGCGCGACCTGCTTTTCGCGGTCTACACAGTGGACGACTCGACCGCCAACACGCCCACACAAAACCCGCTCTCTCTCATCAACGAATCTCTGCGTGAGCAGGTCGTCAGTGTCCAGGAGCAGCACGTCTTCTCCGCACAACTGCTCAACACAGCACGCATAGGCTACTCTCGAGCAAGCTTTTTCTTCCTTGGCAGTATTCCCTCGTTGATCCAGGCCGAGACTCCAGGCTTTCTCGCCGGCAAACCGACCGGAGCTATCGTCATCGCCGGTTCGACCGCCTCCAATGGGTCGTCACAGATCACCGGTGCCGGCGCCAATGTCGGATCCAACAACGCCACGTCGCGAAATCTTTACACGTTGGACGACCACCTTTTTTACACTCACGCGCACCACCAATTTCAAGCCGGAGTTTGGCTTCAGGCGCTTCAGTCCAACGACAACCTTGCCCAGAACCAGTACGGTCAAGCCTCCTTCGCCTCGCTCACGACTTTCCTGCAAGGGACCGTCAAGACCTTCACTGTCGTTCCCGATCCCACACCCCTCAACTGGCATAGCCTTATGGGCGCCGTTTATCTCGAAGACACGTGGCAGCTCACCCCCAGGTTCGAGCTTCGCAGCGGCATCCGCTTCGAATCCACGAACGGCTGGAACGAGACCCACGGTCGCGCCTCGCAATACGGCTTCACCAATGGTGTCATCAACACCACACCGACTACAGGCAACTCGGCACTTTCTGACAACCGCGCAAAGCTCCTGCCCGAACCGCGTGTCGGCTTTGCGTGGAACGTCTTCGGCAACGGCAAGACCTCGCTTCGCTCCAGTGTCGGACTGCACCACTCGCTACTCGACAACCTCGACTACCGTCTCGATCAGTCCGCGCCGTACAACACAACTCTCAGCTTCTCGAACGTGCCTGTCGCAAATCCGGTTAGCGGAGCTCCAGGGCTCATCTCTCCGTCCAACGTCCAGACTGATATCGCGACTCCCGCCGTGGTTTCATATGCATTGAGCATCGAGCAGCAACTCAATCAAGCGACCTCTATCACCATCGGCTATGTGGGTTCCCATGGCTATCAGCAAATCCTTTCCGAAGACCAGAACGAACCGGCTTCCATCATCTGCTCAACAGCTTCAGCTTGCCCCGCCGGCACTATCTATTACCCCACGATCGTCAAAGCGAATCCTCTGGTTGCAAATACGACTTCGTGGATATCCGGAGGCTTCAGCAACTACAACGCTCTCGAACTCGACCTTCGTCACAACCTTTTCGATGGCCTTCAATTCCGGGCCATCTACACATACGCCAAAAACCTCGACAACGGCTCGGCGTGGAATACAAGCGTCTCGGCCAACACCCCTGCCTATGTCTCCTACCCGGCAAACCCTTCGCTCGACTATGGCCCTGCGGCGACCGATGTTCGCCACCTTGCTGCTTTGAATGCTATCTACGAGTTGCCCTTAGGCCATGGACATCCTCTGCTGTCCTCCGCGCCGGCGCTGATTAACCGTGCTGTATCCGGCTGGAGTCTCAGCACTATCGCAACCCTTCAGACTGGTTTCCCCTTCAGCCCCCAACTGGGTTACAACCCAACCGGTTCCGGCGACACTCGCAACCCTGTACGTCCTAATCTCACTCCTAACTTCACGGGAGGCCTTTATAGTCGCGGAAGCACGGCGACCCGCGTCGCGCAATTCTTCTCGCCCGCCGCTTTCAGCGCGCCTGCCTACGGCACAGTCGGAAATCTCAGCCGCGATACACTCACCGGTCCCGGCTACGCCGACTGGGACGTCTCACTCCTTAAGTCCACGTCGCTGACGGAGCGAACCCGACTCCAATTCCGTGCCGAGTTCTTCAACGTTCTCAATCACACCAACCTGCAGACCCCGAACGAAGTTGTCTTTGCGAGCGGCCCAACCCAAGGCACAGCCGCCAACCAAAGCGCACCCACGGTTTTAAGCCCCACTGCCGGCGTCATCACCGCTGCCTCCACCAGCCGTCAGATCCAACTTGCCATCAAGTTTAATCTTCTAACGATTTACGGAGGATTCTGCCTATACGAGCTGTTCTTCCTCGACAATTGTTGTTGGGCGGAGAATGGCGAACCTGCCAGACGGCTGCGTGTCCCTGTCGGGTTGCGAATGCGTCAGGATTTGAAGGCGCGCATGTAGTCTGCATCCACTTTGAGTGATTCTTTCCACGGCATGTCGAAGGCCTCCTGTTCTACGAAGGCGTGTTTGATGTTTTGGGTCTTCGCGGCTTGCGCGAAGATGGGATGGTAGTCGATGGTGCCCTGGCCCAGCTCCGTTACTTTCGCATCGGGGCTTCCGAGCGCCGGGTTCGGCGGGAGCTTGAAGTCTTTGACGTGGAGCATGGAGATGCGGTGCGAATGGTTCTTCAGAATCTCGGCTGGATTCATGCCTGCAACGGCGGCCCATCCGCAGTCGAGCTCGAAGATGACTTTGTCTGGATCTGTGAGGCGCAACAGCTCCAGGTAGGGTGTCTTCCCGTCAGTTTCGGCGAACTCAGGGACGTGGTTGTGGTAGCCGAAGCGCAGGCCGCTGGGTGCCATCTTTTCGCCAAAGATGTTGAACCGCTCGGCGTTGTAGTGCCAGTCGTCCAAGGACAGGACTCTGCGCGCACCGGGGGTTCCGGCGGGAAGTGGATTGCTGTATCCGGGGCTGGCGCAGATGATGAAGTTCACGCCGAGCGTTTTGTCGTATTCGACGATCTCGTCGAAACGCGCGGAGAGATCCGCGAACGGATGATGGGCGCTGACGCAGTGCAAGCCTGCCTTGTCAAGCGAGGCGCGAATCTCCTGGGCGCTCTTCTTCGGCAGAGAGGCCGCTTCGACTTCGGTGAATCCGGCTGCGCTTACCGCTGCCAGAGCGGCATCGAGGTCTTCTGCCATCTGCTGGCGCACGGAGTAGAGCTGGATTCCAAGCGGCAGGCCGAAGGGATTAGCGAGTGCCACGCGACCGGCCATGCTGAGGACAGCGAGCGCCGCGGTTGAACCGATGAAATCTCTGCGCGAAATCTTCGTCATGCGCCTCCTAGATGTTTTTCTTGTTGATCTCGCTGGCGAGATACTCGGATGCTCGCATGGACAGTGCGAGGATAGTCATGGTTGGGTTCTGCCAGCCTGCGCTGGTGAAGCTGGCTCCGTCGACGACGAAGAGGTTTTTGTGGTCGTGGCTCTGACACCACTTGTTGAGCACGCTGCGCTTGGGGTCAGCGCCCATGCGGCAGGTGCCGACCTCGTGGATGCTGTAGCCGGGCGGGTTGGGGACTGCGTTTTTGGAGAGGATCTCAAAGCCGGCCGCTTCGACTACAGCCGAGGCGACATCGACGGCGTCCTTTGCCATGTTGAATTCGTTGTCAGTGTACTTTGTCTCCACGTGGAGGACGGGGATTCCCCACGCGTCAACTTTCTCCTTGTTGATGCAGACGTGATTTTCGTAACGGCCGAGGACCTCGCCCATGATGGTCATGTAGAAGGCGCTGCCGTGGTATTCGTCGAGCTTTTTCTCCAACTCGGCGCCGTAGGCGGCAAAGTTGCGCGGGGAGAGAGCACCGGTGCTGCTGGTTACGTTGAAGGCGTAGCCGCGCAGGAAGGAGTTGCTCTTCGTCGTGATGTTGCGAAAGCGGGGAACGATTGCCGCGCCGCCCATTAACTCCTTCGTTGCGCGGCCGTTGCGCGCCTCGGGGACGGAGCAGGTGAGGCCAGCGCCATAAATCTGATCCATCAGGTAACGTCCCACTAGACCGCTCGAGTTAGCGAGCTTCGAGTTGAGGAGCAGGCGCGTGCTTTCGAGCGTTCCTGCGGCGAGCACGACGACGCGCGCTTTAACCTGCATCTCGCGGTGGGTCAGCCGATCGATGAAGTGGCAGCCGTTGGGCAGGCCGGTGTTCCTGTCGACGGTCAGCTCGCGCACGACAGCGTTTGCAATTGAGGTGAGTTTGCCAGTCTTCTCAGCATCGGGAAGGAGAAGGTTGACGGAGCTGGCGAGGCCATCGCGGCCCAGCGCACGACGCTGCCTGCAGACTGGCATTTCGAAGCGCTTACCTGCCGCCATGAAGCGTTGCATCGATTCCGACCATGGTTCGTTATCGAGGACGAAGTTGCCGTCGGGCATTTGCGGCGGACCATCCAACGCGCCCGAGACCTGAAAGATCTCTTCGACGCGCGAGTAGCAGGGGGCGAGATCGGCGTGGCTGATGGGCCAGTCTTCACCGAATCCGTCGCGTGATTTTGCCTTGAACTCGTAGTCGCTGAGGCGGAAAGACTGCCGCGACCAGAAAAGGGATCGTCCGCCGAAGAGGCGTACGCGCACCCAGTTGTATGGTTTCTCCTGCGGGAAGGTGTAGGGGATCTGCTGCTCATCGACCCAGACGTTTGCGTTGTACTCGCTGGCCTGGAAGACGTGTTCGAGACGGCCAGGCGGCTTGAAGCCGCGATAGGGCAGTTCGTAGGCGGGCTTGCGTTGCGCATCGCGGGCGACGTCGGCGACCGGGCCGGCGTTCAGCATGAGACACCGTGCGCCGCTCTCTGTGAGGATCTTTGCGGCCATTCCGCCTGCGTGTCCTGATCCGATAATCAATACGTCGAAGGTCTCGTTTGTCATTCGCTGTAGAAGTCCGGGTGTATCTAGCGGGGATAGGAAGGGATTGTGTGGGATGCTTTCGGCGCAGCCATTACATGAGGCGGGATGCGCGCGCAGTCTGCGCTCGCGCCGTGGAGGTCCGGTTGAATCGGATACCAGTAGAGGCCCGATGAAGCTGAGTCGTGCACGTTATCGGCGACGCTGTCGCTCCATACCTTTGAGTTCAGGGTCGCGGTGCGGATGTCGTCATGGGCAATGTTGACGAAGTTCGCGTGCGGCTCGGTCGGTGGATGATCGTTCATCCATGTTCGCAACCAAGGCTTGAGAAGCGAGGCGGTCTCGGAGTCATCGAGCGCGGTGAAGACTTTCTTGTACTTCGCCTGCGACTCCGCGTCGAGCCAGTTGAGGCCATCGATGTAGATCTTTTGGCGAAGGGCAGGCGAGCTGCCAATGAGGAAGTCAAGGAACTGCGGGGTTTCGGCTTCGATCGCGCCGGGCTTGCCAGCGAGTGGCGGCTGAAGCACGTCGGAGAGACGAATGAGCGTCGCCATCTGCGTAGCAGTGAAGAAGCGTTGTTCTGTCTGCGCGATGCTGTCCGCAGCTTCGGTCTGAGGCAGCGGTGTCTTCGGGGTCAGGCCGAGTGTCCACGGCACCGGCGCTGGAGGCGGCAGGGATGGTTTAGAAACCTCCTGTGAGAGCAGGAATTTTGGCACGACGATGGCCGAGACCACGCCTCGGACGAATCCACGACGCAACATTGGCACTCCTTTTGGAACGCCTCCACGCTACACCGCATGGGCTCGATCGTCCATCGAAATGGAAGCAGTGTGCGACTGCTTCCAGTAGCGAGCGATCACTTGGGAGCTGTGAGGGGTGTGCGACGTTCGACAAACCCTTTGGGAAAGTCTTAAAGAGTGTCCTCCAGATCTCACTGCACGGTAACATTCTGCGGTGTTGACGCTTGAGCTGAACAGGATAGTTCAAGCGCCGTATACGTGTAGGATGCGCCCGGAGTTGCATTTGTTAAAGTACATTGCTGCACAACACCCGGGGATGATGTGCTCTCCTTACAAATGGATGCACTCATTGTCAGCGTAAAGGGTTGATCGCTAGCCCAATAAATCGTCTCTCCCAGTTTGCCGGATACTGGAGGGGCCTTAGTCGTGTGATTATCACAGTAAACTTCGACAGGGGCTCGAGCACTCAGTGCCTGCATCGCTTGAGGAGAGGCTGATACGGATATTGATCCAAGGGCTCCGCCAGAGCCCTCGCTATGAGCTACGTTTTCGCCATGACTTTGAGTTTGATTGAAGCCAAAGAGATGATCGATACCTAACATTAAGCTATCGAACATTCCGGGGAACTTTCCAGTTCTGCCGCCTGGGTTCGTCGTACTAGCCGGACCTACCCCGGGATCGGGACAGCTGGCGCTCCCAGCGCAAGAGTAAAGAAAGACACCGGGCCCAATCGATGGCTGAATGGTGCAGACGTTGTTGCTTGTCAGATCGCACGGCTGATTGTGACTGAATTTGATCGCGAGTGTTTTTGATTGGTCGTAAGGAACCCAGTCGATGACGTCCCCAGTCTCGGGACTGACATTAATTTCGCCGTAAGGCATCACTATTAGGTGGATTCGGTTGTGACGGATCGCGGCTTCTATACTGCCGCCGATCACAATACCGACGATGAGAGAGCCGAGACAGAGAAACATATACGAGCCAGTTAATTTAGGCATTTTGTTTTATCCTTTCTAACTCCTGTAAGAAATGAATTACGCGCCCGTGACAGTACTTTGATTCCGCGGTTTTGTGACTCTCGACAGATATCTTGGGTCTTTTCGAAGATCTTTCAGGTCTAAGGCAAGGTCGACCTCAACAGGCGAGAGACCGTTGTCCATGCACCACAGCAGCAGTTTGAGAGCGTCTTCCTTTCGGCCGAGCAGCACCAAAGCCTGGACAATGGAGAATTGGGATTCTACGTCCTTCGCGCCTTGAGCCTCGGCTGTCTTGAGGTCTTTCTCCGCGTTCACAGCGTCGCCGATCTTCGCGTGATAGAAGGCGAGTATTGCCCAGGATGGACCGCCTCGCGGGTTCAGCGCCAGGACTTCTGAAAGAAGATGTGCTGCCTTTACGTAATTCTCCTGAACCTGGGCGGGTTGGCCCAGCATGGCGTAGCAGTCTGCAATATTTCTCCAGATCATGTGGTTTTTGGGACTGAGAACGGCCGCACGCTTGTAGTTCTCGAGAGAAACCTTGTAGGCTCCGTCGGTGAACGCTATATCTCCAAGCATGAGATAGGCGGTATAATTCGGGCTTCGCTCAAGGCTGCGGTTGCAGGCCGCTATCGCTTCATCGCGCTTTCCAAGCTCAAGATACATTGTGCCAAGATTTGCCAGCGGCACTGCCACGTTCGGCGCTGCGAACGCCGCGGCGTCAAATGCCTCTGCTGCCTTTTGATATTTCGCCTGCCTGGAGAGTATCCAGCCGAGTTCGTTGTAAGCGGGCCAATAATTGGGCCGCTCCGCCAGAATCTCGTTGTACACCTGCTCTGCTTCCTGCCACCTGCTTGCGTTCTGGAGGCCTTGCGCCTGGTAAAGGAGAGTTTCCGGATTTCCAGGATCTGCTTTGAGAGATTTGGAAAAATAGTCGAATGCCTCCCTGGTCTTGCCGGAATAGAGGAGGACAAGGGCCTGACTAAGAAGACCTTTAGCCGAATCAGGATTGTAACGGATCGAAAGCGTAGCATTGCTCTGCGCGAGCCTGAGCTTGGCAGGTTCGTGGTCTTGAAGGTATTGCCTTGTATAAACCATGGCCAGCTTCGCGTAGCCGAGCGCAAAATGTGGATCCATCTCCAGGACTTGTTGGTACTTAAGCGTTGCTCCTTCCAGGCCGGTACCGTTGGGCTCGTTTGCGAGTTGTTCCGCTTCGCTGAATGCGCGGAATACCTCAGGCGATAGATGCCTGAGTTCATCCGGGTCCCTAAGCGGTGTCTGATTAACCGGAAGAGCGAGGAGCCTTGCCGCTGTTTCGGAGGCCTTATCGGCCAGGGTACTAATCTCTCCCGACTTGCAGGATATCTTTGCTTTACGAAGCACGCGTTGCGTGACCGCCTCAAGCACCTGGAGAGTGAGCGCGATTTTAGATCCCACCGTCTGAAGATAGGCGGCGAGCACGAGATTGGCACCCAATGTACTTACGGATTCGGATGGAATGCTGAGCGAAGCACGGGTCGCCGGCAAGTCATTCAAGGTAATGATCAACAGATCTTTGACCGATGCCTCAGCGCGAACGAGGCGGGACCCTATCGAACTAAGAATTGTGGAAACAACGGCAGAGAGATCGCTCGCCGGCCAGGCCATCAGGGCGACGGATCGCTTTTTGGGAAGCGGTTCCATGACAAAACGAAGGGTAGGCCAATCAACCCATATTCCGCCTGCGAGGACCGCGGCTGCACTTGCTCCGAGCGCGATGGCGGATCTGCGTGAGAGGTGGGCCGGATCGATTGGAACGCGTCGATTCGGCTGGTCGATAAGGCTGAGCGGTTCGACGGCCTGAGCAATGCTTCGGAAGCGCCGCGACGTGGTCGGCTCTAAACAACCCTCAATCAGCACCCTCCATTCCGGGGGGAAACCCTTTAAGAGAGGTTCGCGAGCTGCGTTAAGTTTGGACTCCGGGCTCAACTGAGGCAGATGTCCCGTAAGCATCTGGTAAATGACGACACCAAAAGCAAAGACGTCACTCGCGGGCGATGGCGCATCTCCATAGAAGAGCTCTGGTGCGATGTAACCCAAAGTGCCGGCGAACCCGTCGACAGTCAAGACTGTGCTTTCACTCTTATTCGCTCGCGCCAGACCGAAGTCGGTAACGCATGCAAAAACTCCTGCCCCCGCACCATCGAGCATGATATTTGCCGCTTTGATATCCCGATGGAGAATACCAACATTATGTGCAGCGGAGAGACCACCAGCCACCTGGGAAACAATACGAGTCGCCTCCGGCAGGGCAATTGGGCCTTGACGATTGATTCTCGCTGCGAGAGTTTCTCCGGACAGGAGTCTCATCGTTAAAAATGTGACGTCACCCTCCGGACGTTGCCAGTGAAACATGTCGTATATCGGGCAAAGATTGGGATGAACGACTTCGCGGGCAAGCAACACCTCACGTTTGAAGCGTTCGTGCATGGAAGGGTCGGCGGCGATGTGTGGCAGAACAGTTTTAAGAGCGAGGTGGACTCCCTTGAGTTCGCGATCCTCTACCTCATACACTTCTCCCATGCCGCCTCGAGCGATGAAGCGTATGACGGCAAAGCGGCCCGCGATTATCTGTCCGGGTTCGAACTGGCCGACCGCGGAAGAACTAAAAATTCGCGGATTTCCGCAACCGCCGTCTGCTTCCTGAGTGCTCCGGGTGGCGTCTGACTGACCGGCAGAGCTGCCGAGGAGCGGTCTCTCCAGGAAGCTTCCCGCCTCCTCGTCCGCGAGCAAAAGTTCTTCGACGCGTAGCCTGAGTTCCGGCTCGCCTGCGCAAACCTGGTCGAGGAAAGAGCGCCGGTCTTCCGGTCGACGATTCAGAGCAGCACTGAACAATTGCTCAACGGTTTGTTCTTGATTGGCCATGATTCCCATCCAGAGAATTAGGAATACAAGTTGGCACTATTGTTCGAAACATCTGGATATCTAGATGGAAAGAAGCATCCAGGCGCCGAACTCGTATGAAGGAACGGGCCGAAAACACAAAAGGCATTGAGATGTCTCTCGTCTTGGCGCCAATAGTTACATAACGCTCGGCGAATTTCCAGTGATAAGTAGTGGTGAATCACGGGTTTTGTTGCATCACACCTATTAAGGCGTAGTTCGAGGTCAGAAAGGGCAAACATATTTGTCATGCCCGGTGATGAAGTCGTGAGGACGTTGCTTTAGAGAGGAAATCGCTTTGTATGCTATGAGTTGCGGTGCGCTAAATCCTTCCAGGATCGGACTTGATTTTGTTGAGCTACCTTCCTACGAGCATCGGTGGCGAGGTCAGAGATTGGTCCGATGGATTGCCACTATCGTAATATCGTCGTCCAGGTCTTCGGCCGGATCTCGAGCCGACCAGCGGGACAGTTCGTCAAGCAGTCGATCGGCAAATTGATCTGCTGACTTGCTTTCGTCCGTCTCCAAAACCTGCTTGAAGCGGTCCGCGCCGAACTCAACTTCCGAGCGGTTTGCCGTCTCCGGAATCCCATCGGTGTAAAGCAAACACCAATCGCCTGGGTTGAGCGGCAGTTCCCGGGAGGTATAAGTCGCCCATGGGAATTTTCCGAGAAACAAGCCATTTTCCACTACATCACACACGCCCTCGGATGATGGGCCCCACAGGAGCAGGGGAGGGTGTCCCGCACCAGCGTAGGTCAGTGTTCCCTTCAGCATGTCGACGAACAAATATGCTGCCGTAACGAAATGGTGCTGGAACTTTCCGCACAGCGTCTGATTCAGACCCAAGAGCACTTGTGCCGGATCGGCGGCGTGCGCCGCCTCAGCAGCCAGTGCAATCTTCAACATCGAAGCGATGAGGGCGGCAGGCATTCCGTGTCCGGATACATCGGCAACCAGAATCCCCAGGTGCATTTCATCCACGACGATGAAGTCGTAGAAATCGCCTGCGACCGAGGTCATCGGGATGTAGCGCGCGGCAATGTCGAGGCCCGCCAGCTGCGGGATTGAGGATGGGAGAATCGACATTTGGATTTTTCGCGCGGTTTCCAATTCCTTCTGGATCGTAAGCAACTGCTGTGCGAGCTGCTCCCGGATTCCGCGGAGCACAAGATGAGTTTGCACTCGCGCCTTTACGACAGCAGGGGAGAAGGGCTTATGGATGTAATCCACGGCACCGACCTCGAATCCTCTGGTTTCGTCCTCGATCTCGGTCTGTCCGGTGAGGAAGATGACTGGTATATCCCGGGTCTCCGGGTCTGCTTTCAGCCGGATGCACACTTCGTACCCGTCCATCTCGGGCATCATGACATCCAGGAGGATCAGGTCGGGCGGAGGTGCATCCTTTACGAGTGCCAATGCTTTCGCACCATTTGTCGCGACGCGAATCTTGTAGATGTCCTTCAGGATCGAAGTCGCAACTTGAATGTTCGCAGGAGCATCATCCACAAGAAGCACGGTCTTTTTCTGATCAGCTTCGTTCATTCCATTTGTCTCCCCTTGTGTGAGCAATGTTTGCGATCTCACCCAGCTTTACCAACGCTGCCTCGAAATCAAAGTCGTTGATGGATGCGTTCAGGGCGTCCAGTTGGGTCTCCCCGACGGCTCCCGCCACTGCGTTCTGCAGGCTGCGGAGCGCTTCTTCGGTGTCACCGTCACTCGCCTCAAGCAAGGCCCGCAGCCGTGCGATTGCGTCGGATGCCGCTTTCCCATTGAAAGGCGGGAGCCGTGCTTCCTCGGGCTTAGCAGGTGCAGATGCGTGCAGTGCCTGCTCGATGGCATGGACCTGAGTGCCCAGCAAGGCCGCGAACTCGTCGAGCAACGTCGGGACAGAATCATGTCCTTCGCGGATTGCTTTTTCCACCTTCTGAGCCGCGGCCTGCACGTTGGAGATTCCAATATTCCCAGCAACACCCTTTACCGTATGCGCGATGCGCTCTGCCAGCTTCTGGTCTCCGCCCTTGAGCGCGGCAGAAATCTGCGCGGATGCATCGCCTTGCTTGTCGACGAACTGCCCCAGCAGGTCGCGGTACAGCCGCCTGTTCCCGGCAACGCGCTTCAGGCCATCTGCAAGATTGATCCCTGCGATTTCGGGCAGAGGCACCTCGTCAGCCACTTTTGCAGGCGCTGCCTGGGTCACGACTGCCTGCAAAGGCTTGGGCCGGGCCCATCGCATCAAGGTCGAAAACAGGTTATCGGGATCAATGGGTTTCGACACATGATCGTTCATGCCTGCGTCTAGGCAACGCTGGCGCTCTTCGACGAGGGCGTGCGCCGTCATCGCAATAATCGGAAATTTTTGCAAACGTGGATCGCGCCGTAGCAGTCTGGTTGCAGTGAATCCATCCATCTCGGGCATCTGCAGGTCCATGAACACTACATCGAACGGCGGAGGCTGATCGCTTTCGGTCAGGATTTTCACCGCTTCACCGCCATGGTTGGCGACGGTCACGATTGCTCCTGCGCTCTGCAGTAGTTCCGTCGCAACCTGCTGGTTCATCTCGTTGTCCTCGACCAGCAGGACCCGGATTCCCGTGGCGTCATGCACATGGGCGTCGTCTTTTTTCCCGCGGGAACGATGGTCTTCGAGTCCGGCAACGCCGAACAGATCCACTAGAGTGTCATAAAGGAGAGACGAATTGACGGGCTTAAGCAGATAGCTATCGATTCCAATCTCCTCGGCCTTCGTTCTGATATCTTCTCTCCCAAATGCCGTCACCATCACGATTTTAGGAATGTGCTGCAGGCGATCGTCGCGCTTGATAATACGGCTCGTCTCCAGGCCATCCATTCCCGGCATGTGCCAATCCATCAACACCAGCCCATAACTATCATGGGAATCGGCGGCGGCTATTTCCCGCACGGCTTCCTCTCCGGATGAAACCGACTCGGCGCGGAGAGCAAATACCCGCAGCGCATCGGTGAGAATCTCGCGTGCCTGTGCATTGTCATCGACAACCAGGGCGCGAACACCCGCCAGATCAGGGATGAAGCGTTTTCGTTTCTCGTCCAATCCGATGCCCAACCAGGCAGTGAATTGGAAGGTGCTGCCTAAGCCGGGTTGGCTCTCGGCCCAAATGTTGCCTTCCATCATCTCGACCAATCGCTTCGAGATAGAGAGTCCAAGCCCGGTACCCCCGTACTTTCGCGTGGTCGAAGTGTCCGCCTGTGAGAACGCCTGGAACAGCCGGGCACTCTGCTCAGGCGTCATGCCGATACCACTGTCGCGGACAGAGAATCTCAACTTGACCCGGTCCGCCAACTGCTCCTCAAGCGCAACCGTGACCAGCACCTCGCCGTGCTCAGTGAACTTGACCGCGTTGTTTACCAGATTGATCAGAATTTGGCCGAGGCGCAGCGGATCGCCGACCAGATTGGGAGGGATATCATACTGTGAAGAAATCAGAAACTCGAGGCTTTTGTCCTGAGCCTTCTGGCTGACAATCGTCGAAAGATTGTCGAGCACATCTTCAAGCCGGAAGTCTATCTTCTCGATATCCAGTTTGCCGGCTTCAATCTTCGAGAAGTCCAGGATGTCGTTGATGATCCCGAGGAGTGCCTGTGCCGCGGACTTCACTTTGGTCAGATAGTCTTCCTGCTTAGGAGAAAGTTGTGTCTTCAAAGCCAGGTGCGTCATCCCGATGATGGCGTTCATCGGGGTACGGATTTCATGACTCATATTGGCCAGGAAGTCGGACTTGGCTTTGGTGGCGGCTTCGGCAGCTTCCTTGGCAACCGCCAGATCCGCGGCTTGCACGCGAGTTTGTTCGAGCAGCTTAGCGGTTTCCAGTTTGCTGATCAGTATCTTTGTGTTGAGGGCCACCGTCGGCAGGAGCGCGTCGAGCAGTGCCTGCTGACGCCCTGACACCGGAGCCGAGGGTGCCAATTCAATCACCGCGAGCACCGCGTCCTGATTGATCACGGGGATAAAGAGGACGCACGCAGGTGTTACGGTCCCAACGCCTGCGGAAACATGGAGTGGTTGATCGGCGGTATAGCCAATCCGAAGGCTGCGCCGCTCAACTGCGGCTTGGCCGACCAGGGCTTCGCCGAGCGCAAATTCTCGCGGTTCCCTCGACACGTCCGTCGCAAAGGCGCCGACGCGAGTGAAGCGCATGTGATTTTCGTTGGCGAGGTAGAACGCACCATACAGCAGATCGAAAGATTCCGACATCCGTGACAGCAGGATTGCTGCAAACTCCGGGAAGGCCTCCGCCGACTGCAATCGCTCGGTGATGACGGCCACTTCTGCTTTGACCCAGCCCTGCATCTCTCGCTCTCGGGCTGCGACCTGCAGGGTCTGGAGCGCACGGCTCATCTCGCCAATCTCGTTGGGGCGGTCGAGATTCGCAATGGGCTGGTCAAGCCGCCCTTGCGCTACGTCCAGAATCCGGCCGCGAAGAGACAACACCACCTTTACCACTTCAATCTGCACGATGGAGAGCGCAATGGCGAAAGATGCGGCAAGACCCAATACGATCACGATCCAGGTAATCAGAATTGTGCGATGCGTCCTGGCGGTGAGTTTGACGGATTGTTGGTCGACTCTCGCGTGCAATTCGTCAGCCAAGTCGATCAATGTTTGCCGGGCCAGCAGTAATGCAGGTTCAGTGCTTCCGCGCATCAATTCCAGGGCCTTCGTTTTGTCGTTGATCAGGGCTGCTTCCCGGGCTGGACGTGATTCAGACACAACCTGATTGAACAAGTCTTCAGCCGTTTTGATTCTTGAAGTCAGGTCCGGACTCTGGCGCTTCGCCTCGCTGATGAAGGAGTAAAACTCTGCAGCGGTTTTGTCGAGGTCTGCTTCGATCGAGCGCATTTTGTCCAGATGAGGCTCAGCAATCTCTTGATAAAGGAGTTGATGGAATCGATTGTCCATCACTCGTGCGCTCGTCAGGTTGTGGAGCGCTTTGACATCTCTGCCGATCAGTTCTCTGTACCGGGTATCGATTCTGTTCATCTCGATCGACGCGTACAACGCCGCAGTAAGAACCATGAGAACAAGCGGCAGTAAGGCAACGAGCACCTTGGTTCGAATTTTGAAATTCGCTAAGAGGCCCATCTCAATGGCTCCTAACCCCACTCGCCTGGCGGCCCCCGGGCAATGGACCATTGTAGCCGTCAAAGCTGAATTTTCAGAGATGAGTCACCGATTGTGGGCGATTGATGGGATTCTTTCGCTGGAATCCCAGGACAACATTGGGAAACAGCCTCACCGGCATCTGCTCTAACAGCAAAGAGGCATCGAGTCGTTTCCGGTAGCGAGCAAGAAGTCGAACCAATCGTTCATCCTACATGCGGTCATGCCAGATTGGATTGGTGAAGGCGCCGTCATCAGCAATGTCCCAGACAGCGAAGCGCGCCCATGTCCAGCTGGGCGTATCGAATGTCCATGAATATTCATGATCGTCGAATGGAGGGGTTGATTGCAGATCGATAATTTGGTGATGAGTGTTTTTGCCGTCACCCCAGACAACCTCGGCGATTCGAAGTGGAAAAGTGGAGGATATCTTGGTTTTGACTTGAATAGTCTGATCTCCCGTAGGAGACATAGTTGCTGATGGCAGAAGGATCTCTCCGGTGGTGATGAAACCGTCTCCTTTTTCGACCGATTTCAAAATGCGGTCGTAGTGATCGAAGGACGGTAGCTCGGGCATACGGAGATAGTTGATATTCATGTGGGCGTATAGTTCATCCTCAAGACTGATTTGGAAGACGTCGACCTCCCCAATCATGAGCTTGTGCAGACCGAGATTGTTCAGATCATCGATCGTCTTAAAGGCCCTCTCTCCCAAACGCGGGGAAGACAGATCAGACGGCATGGCCTTCCATCCTGTGCCTATGTAACTGCTGTCTTTGAAATAGTGTGTGTCCAGGATCTTGTCTGGGTATCCGGTTGATCCCTTGGTTCGCGGATGAGTCTCGTAGACGACACCGTCTTCGAGCTTAATCATCTTCCACATCGCGTCGGCGTCATGAACCCGATAAACCTTACCGTACTTTGGATCTTCGGCTTCAAACGACTCGTTGGGCTTGCGATCCTGGTACCAATACACAGGGTGAGGAAAGACCAGCCCCCAGTGGCCACCGAGATAGATGTCGGCTTCTTCCGAGGGAATCAAAAGAAAGTGGCTATCGGATTGTGCGCGGCATGCCTTGTAATACTGATCGAGTTCATGGGGCCGAATTTCTGTCAGATCAGCAGGGTGTCCGTCTCCGTGGAAGTCCATGATCATTGCGGAGTCGATCCCTACATTTTGCATGGCTGGTTTGAACGGCGGCACCCAATCAAAACCCTTCTCCATCGCCTGCACCGTGTAGGCGAGGTGCCAGTGAGGCTCGAAGGTGACGAAGCCATCAAGATGAACGTAGCGATCGTTGTGGGTGAAAGCAAGAACGTCTTTCAGCGTAGCGGGTGAATCACCCGCACCGGGCAACAGGAATAACGACATCTCCTGTTCGGTCGCGGGAGGAGCATTCATCCATGGATCGATCGTCGTGTCGTCGTCTGGATACTGATGAACTCCTAATCCGACGCGGCCACGCCATGAGCTGTACCACAGGTAACCCTGATTGGTTGTGTAGTCGCGCGCGAAGAAGTAACGATGCGGAGGAGGGAAGACAGCGATGCTACCGGCCCCCATCTTCGCGGCGATCGTACGATAGTGCGCCGTAAGCGAACGACGATCCGAATCGTACGGAGGTGTCATCTCCTGAAGCTTGCCATCGAGATCGAAGTAGGAGATTTTCGAAGCCATATTTTTCCCTGCGCGATTGTCCTGGTCGGCTGTCATCTCCAGGCCTGCATCGTAGTAATAGGCTGTGTCGGGTTCCTGAGTGCTGAGGATGGCAGCCTGTTGGATCAGCGGAGTGCCGGGATAAAACGTATATCGAAGGGAGCCGCTGAAGATCCCCACCTTCATTCCGTCGAAACTCACTTCCACGCGATTTCCAATGGTCTTTGCTACGACGTGCGCGGGATGAAACTCCTGCATGAACTGGCGAGTCCCTGCCGGATTCGCAGGCGGGAAGTCGAAGAACGCATCCCAACCACCGGCACGCTTGCCGGTCGTGCAGCGATAGTAGGGGCGTGCGCGGTCGACGATGATATTTCCGTCGACGGAGATCGAGGTGACTAGAGGCTTTGTGGAATCGAGGGAAAATATCGTCTGCCATTGATGATTTGCTGCGTCGCTCCACGATACCTTGACTGATTCCGTCGATGACGCAACTGCGATGGGCCCGGGCTTGACCCCGGATAGATCCGAGGCAATCCGCGCGCCATAAACGCAGGCTGAGGAAAATACAAGCAGCAGACCAGCAAGAGACGATTTCATCGGAAACCCCTTAGTCGTTTGCACATATGTGATCGGTAGAAACGCAAAGCGACAGCGCTCATCTTCGGAGCGGTTACAGTTCCACCACGAACATGCTCCTGAGTCTTTGCCCTCCATCGTCCGTCCGGCGGGACTGCAGCGCGTCTCCGAGGATCCCAATCGGGCCTTGACCCCTCCGTCTCACCATGAAAACGATAATCCAATCTATAAAACATAATGGGGTTTTGGCGACTACTGTCAGTTGATCCATCAAAAATTGATTCTGACGGTCAACTGTACATTGCGGGGTTGAAACAATAACGGCATAGCCTAAACCGTTCGTATGGAATCGCCGCTGCCCAAGATGAATTTTTGTTTTACGGCACTACTGTGATTGGTGCCTTCCAGAATGCGCTTTTTTGTCCCGTTGGATCTAACACGGTGATCTGACAGTCATACTCTCCTGGAGGAAGTGGCTCCAGACCGACGGTGAAGCGCAGCGGGAGCGTCTTGAGCGAATTACTCATTGCGGTGCCAGCCTCCATTGGTTGCGTCTCAAATACCTTGGTCTGTCCCTGATAGAAGCTCACAAACGCGATGAGAGGCTGCACGGTTGTCACACCCTGCTCGTAGGCCTGCAGGTACACGTATAAATCGCGAGACTTACTGAACACTCGCGTCACGCTTGGAATCAGTTTTTGGCCATTGAGTACCAGCGGATTTGCAGCTTCTTCTTTTGCACGTTCTTTTTGCTTCGCTGCGTTATAGATTGCATCTTTCAGTTCCGCGCGTTGTCCGCTTAGCACCACGGAGCTGATGGCAACCCGCTGGCCCTCCTTATTCAAATTCGGAATCGTAAACGAGGTTTGAAACGTTCCAATTCTTCCTGTCTCATCGTCTCGGGCAAGAAATTTGATGCTGTATTTTCCCGGTAGCAATGTAAAACCTGTGTCGTACTCGACAGGTCGCTTCGCCAACTCTGCGGCTGTCGCATCGCTCAGCTTGATATTTACGTTGTCACGGAGGTTCTGCACCGTTGCATTGCCGCCTACGGCGTCCTTCACCTCGATCAGGAAGTCGATGAGCGTGTGCTGCGCGCCACCCTTCTTTGCCAGGGCAAGTTCGCGTCCCGGAATCTTGACCACGATCGGCACAAAATACTCTGCTCGATTCAGCTGGAAATAATTGATTTCCATCGCGATGGTGAGTTCGGTTACAGGATCACCGAGCATCAACGCTTCTTCGAGCTGGCGTTCTTTATCGGCGGTAGTGAAGGCACCGAACTGCTTGCCGGCGAAGTAGCCCTGCCGATAGTCCAGGTTCGCGGCCATCTCCGGATTCACCGTGATCTTGATTCGCCGGAATCTTCCATCGAGCGTTGTATTCGTTGTGTAGTAGCCGAGGATGTAGTAGCTCGTTGTGCTCTGTTGCGCCTGTACGATGCCTCGAGTGAGGTCGTTGTAGTCGAGCAGGGCCTTGCCGCCGGTATCGCCCGCTAGCGCAAACAAGGTGTCCTGAGACTGCTGCAACCGCGTTGTTACCGCCATCGCGGCAGTGCCGGAGTACATTGCAGCGCTTCCGGGCGAGCCCTGCGTTGCGTCTCCCAGCGGGGCCTGTGCTACGAGGCCGCGGGCGTCGATTGGCCAGAATGACACACCAGACCGAATTGCTTCATCTTCCGTCGCATGCAATTGAGCTTGATTGTCGACTCCGTGTAAGGTTAGACCGCTGGCAAAATAGATGAGCACTTTCTTTTCGTTGAGGCGCCCAAGCATCTTCGCGGCAGTCTGCAATGCCGACAACTGACGATCGGTGTTGAAGAGGTTGAACTCGCCGCTGTCCTGTCCGAAGGCTGCACCCGTGTCGGCTGCACTCGCGTCGTCTGAGATATCTTCGGATTGCTGATTTTCTCCTACGATCAGGGTTTCGAGAATGCTCAACAGGCGGTTGTGGTCGTCGGTAAAATCCTGCAAGACATCGACCGATCCGCCGCCGTAGCGCATGATGGAGACCAAGTCTGCCGATGTCATCTGGGTGCGGACAAACTTTTCGGCTGCCTCCAATGCCCTCACCTTGTCTTCAGGAGGCATGGAGGTCAGGTCGAAGTAGATGGCGATGAGACGCTTATCCTTGTAATGAACATCGCCGGGTTTTTCCGGAGAGATCTGCGTGACGGCGAGCTTGTTGTAGACCCTAATATTCTCCGGGCCTTGCTTTACAGGTGGCTCGGGCGTTGTCGGCAGTTCCTGGTACTCGCAGAAGCTGATGTGTTGCTCGACTCCGTTTTCTGTAACAGTAAAATCTTTTGCAGTCAGGCCGTTGATCGATTTGCCCTGTTTATCTTTCACGTTGACGGACTCGATGACGAGCTTCGAAGAGACCGACAGCGTGTAGGTGCCCGCGGCGCCGGGCTGAGTATTCTGGCCCACTACCTGCGCACCTGCGCTGAGACTACCAGCCAGAATCATCGAGATGAACATCCGCCAATGCATAACTTAGAACCTCAGGCGCAACGACGTTTGTATGCTGCGCATCGCATTCGCTGCCGCTGGCAGTCCGAACTGCGTGCTGTTGATGTTCGGAACCCAGGCTGTGTAAGTAACATGATTGAGAATGTTGGCCGCGGCAATCTGTACATCGAGATTGACCTTGGCATCGAGCCGGAAGGTTCGTATCATTGCCGCGTTCAGGCTGAATTGATTTGGCCCCGTGATTCCATTACGGCGGGCATCTCCCCATTGTCCTGACGCGGGAGGAGCGTAGGCGGCGGGATTCAGAAATAGGCCGGGAGGTGGGGAATACAGCGAAGCTCCTGTGACGTTGGGCCGTACAAAAGCTGAGTAGCCCGCCACTACGACGGAAGAGTCGGTCGGAGTTTGCGGAAGGCCGCTTCCGGCGGTGATCTGCGTCTGCACGGTCCACTCCTTGTAGAGTCGTCCTTTCCAACCCGAGAGCAGAGTGCCTCCTGACATTCCCATTCCAGTCGTGTACTGAATGACCGCGCTCAGCAGATGTCTCTGGTCGAATGTCGAAAGTCCGCGCTCGGCGGCGATATTGCGCCAGTCCTGCGCGATGGTCGGTGCGGCAGAGGCCGTGCTCGTCGCAGCCGATTCGTTCGATGTCGCGCTTTGACTTGCGGCCCCTTGCCCGCCCAACGCGGAGACATCGTCGATCGACTTCGAGTAGGTGTACAAAGCTGTCGCGGTAAAGCCGCTGTGCAACCTTCTCCGCAGCTGGACCTGTGCTGCCTGGCGTGTCGAATTGCCATGCGAAGTTGCGTACTCAAAACCAACCGGACAGGTCGGACAGAGATTCGTCGCTCCCGCAGGATTTGTATTTGGAAGAAACCACTGCGCTCCGTGAGTACCTTTGATTCCAGTGTAGGTTGCAACCATCTGCAGAGATCCCGGCAGATCGCGCTGCACTCTCAGGTTCCAGGTCTGGGCATAGCCCACGCGATAGTTGGGGTCGACACCAAAGACTTGCGCAGTGGATTGAGAACAGGGGTTGAACCCGTTCGCCAGGGTTAACGGGCAGGCTGTGCTGTTCTGCACCGTCGAGCTCTTCGCTAAGGGAGCCTGTTGCGCCATCTGGAGAGCGATTCCCTGATATACAGACGTATCGTAGGTGATGCCATACCCCGCGCTGATGAGCAGGGACGATGCGGGAATCGGCCGCATCGAGATTCCTATGCGCGGTTGGATGCCGCTTCTGTCCGGCAGCATCAGGGAGGAAGGATATTGCGCCCCAGTCAGCGGCCCTGTTGGATTCGTCGCCAAGACAGGCGCAACCGCTGCAAACCCTGAAGCTACATCGAGGTTGACCAGCCGATCCTTCAGTTCCGTAACAGGCGCGCCGTACTCCCATCGCACGCCTGCATTGATGGTGAGCTGAGGATTGACTCTCCAGTCGTCGGTCGCGAAAGCGTCGTACACGGACTGCCTTAAATACTTGTCGGCATTTCCAAAGGAGATCGCGCTGGCGTCGGGAATTCCTATCAAAAAATCTGCAAGATCCGAGCCGGTTCCTGGAGTAGTCCCCGCAGTCGCGTCACCGGTAAAGCTAAACGTCCCTCGAGGATTCGCCTGCGAGAGATAGTTGAACTCGCGCCGTTTGAAATCGAAGCCTGCCGCGACGTTGTGCGGTGAGCGTGTCCAGCGGCCGATAAACGAGATGCCGTTCGTCTCATTCCGAATAGACGAACTTTGTCCATCGGTCATCGCTGTCAATCCGCTTGAAAAGTTCAGAGTCGGTGGACCCCAGTACATCGAATCCTGATTGTTGCCGTTGATTCCCGCAAGCCCTGAGATGTTGGCACGATTCTCCCAGAAGGATGACAAACGGGTACTTTGCCTGCTGAACTGATAACCGAGATTCATCCGCAGCCGCGCATTGAACGTGTGCGACCAGTTGAGGTTGTTGTTCAATCCCAACCCGTGGTTCTTATCCACAAAGCTCAGGAGATTGGCGCTGCTGACGCGCGAGCTCAGCGACCCAAATGTGTCGGTAATCTGATTATTGCGTCCAATCGTTTTGCTGGCATTGGCATTCCATGCATCCTGATGGGTGTCAGTGACCAGCGGAATCTGATAGTTGTACCGTTGATTCCCGGCAAAGTTCGGCAGCGGGTACAGATTCAGCAATGCCTGAGCCTCAGAACTTACAGGGACTCTATTTCCCGGGTATGGTTGTCCAGTCTTCGGGTTATAAATCACCAGAGGCTGACCTTGCGCGTCGGTCAGGCCAGAAAGATCGCCGCTTCTGACCGCATTATTTGGAACGAGGCCGGGCGTAGTGACAGCGATGCTGTTTTGTGTGCGTTGATACCCGACGAAGACATTCGGGCCATTGCGGAGTACACCCGGAATCTTGAGGGGGCCTTGCATGGCGAATCCCCCTGTGATCTGGCTCGTTTGAGGCTTCGGAGTATCAACGCCGGCTAACGAATACGAGCGGGCATCCAGGGCGGAGTTGCTCACCCTCAAGTTCAGCATGAAGTTGTAGAGTGATTTTCCGCTCGCCGTGTTTCCAAAGCGCTGCGAAAGTGTGAACTGCGATGTCGCTGCATTATTGACACTTCCATTGACGAGCAACCCGTCCGCTGCCCGCTGGGCGGTTTCGTCCGATACGACCGGGGCTGGTTGACCGGGCGGCGGCTTGGGTGAATCACTGGTCCTCTTCGGTTCGCTCTTCGCCTGCGCAACGGTGATATCCGCGCTGGGAACGGGCTTCAGCGCAGTTCGTATCGCATCGAGGGACATCAACTGCAGCTCCCACTTGCCGATGGGCGCTTCCGAGCCGATCACGACGTTCTGCTTGATCGGCGAGAAGCCTGTCATCTCCACCACTACCGTCGCTGCGCCATCTGCGAGCGTTGGAAAAGTGTATAGACCCTGTAAATCTGTGACCGTGACGAATTTCTTTCCACCCTGCGTGACCGTCACTGTTGCACCTGGTACCGGGAATCCGCCGAAGCTCACCAGCCCGTGATACTCCGCAGCCATCGCACACGAAGCGAACAGCAGCGGAAGCATGATTCCCATCAACATCCTCGCATGTCGCAACAAACCTGATCTCATGGAGTCACTAGTTCTCTGAAGGCTGCTCAACGTGGTCGATTACCAGGCACTCGACGGGTCCTTTGCCCGGTTCCAATTTGAGTCCAAGCTGCTCCTGCACTGCCGTGAAGATTGAGGGTCCCGAGGAGGAAGAAGGAGTCTCGTTCGCAGGCTGTCCGCTGTCGGCCGGCTTCAACATCGCACCCCCTTCTTCGTCCCCAGTCCAGTGCAAGGTAAAGTCATATTTTCCTGCGAGTTCCGTATTATCCAGAACGGTGCGTCCTGCCGCCTGGGTCAACGACGAAATTAGCTGGGAGATAGGTACGCCGGTTGCTTCCATTTGATCCCCGGAGACCCTCATCATGCCGCTGATTTCTTTGCCCCCTTTGTCCTCAGCTGGTTTCGACTCTTTCAGTTTGGAACCGCCTTTGCCGACGACCAACCGATAGACCGGCTCCTCCCTGGTCTCGGGACGAGCCTGCAGTTTGAAGCGGTCGACGAGCAACGCCTGCATCATGGGCTGGCGCTGGGTCCTGGTAAGCTTCTTGAATTCATCCACATCTGCAGGACTTACCTTTGCTTCAACATCGAATCTCAGGGTTTTTGCCCAAGGCGGTAGACCGAGAAACTTGTCGTCCAATGAGTTAGAGAGCCCGTATGCGGTGCGGAGGAGCATCAGCAAGGTTGTGTTTTCGAACCTGATCCCATCCTGAGTGGTTGATATACGGGTAAAGTTTCCGCCCGTCTTGTTTGGCTTAACCGACGCCACTTCGAATTCGCGAAATTTTTCAGGTACATTCGCGTTGGATTGTGCGTGCAGCGGCACGGCCAGTGTCAGACCGATCAAGGCAATCAGCTGCAGTTTTTTCATCACGACAGACGCCACTCGCCGATTCGACAATGGGTTTCTCCTTCGGTTAGGTTCAATTAAAACTAGTTAGCTGAGGGTTTTTCGACGTGGTCGATTGCGATTACATCGACTCCTGTCTTTTCCGCATCCAGCTTCAGTCCTAATTGCTGCTGGAAAGCCTGGAAGAGATCGGGAAAAGCCTCGGTTGTCTCTGCGGTCGCGGTGCCACCTGCACCCGCTCCTGCACCCGACGAGCTGGATGCAGGCGATTTCGGGGGATGTCCGTGGAATTGGGTGTCGTCCGGGGTGAACTTTACCACAAGATCATATTTATCTTTCAGTTCCGTGTGGTCCACGACGGGCCGGTCGAGAACGAGAATCTGCAGAATGCCGGTTAAGTCAGTGATTGTTCCGTTAACCATGTTCAACGCAAGGCCACCCGGCAATGGCCTGAATCCGAGGCCGGGCAGAGGGCCACTGCGCTCGGTTGGCTTCAGCTTTTGTCCGCTTTTGGATACTGTCAGCACATAGGCGGACATCTCCCGTTTGTCTTTGTGGAAGGTCAGTTTGAAGCGATCTGTCAGCAACTTGCGGATCATGCTTCTTAGCTGGGCTGTACTCGGGACGCCGTCTACGTCTGGTACTGCCGCGATATCATAACGATCTTTATCCAACCAGTCGGGGCCGCCAACTACTTGTTTTGACTGGACTTCGTAGGCAAAGGAGATGAGGTCCAGCAAAGACGAGGCGCGGGTTGCGAAGTTCCTTCCGTTCAACGTCAATCCCTGCATGCTGGTTGCGCCGGAGTCGTTGGGTTTAATGGTTGCCACCTCAAAGGATGGGTCTGCGTCCGCGGGCATCAGCTTCAGCGGGGGCGGAGGGGCCGGGATCTCCCAAGCTGTTTCTTTTGTTGCACGTACGAGGGTTAGCGGAAGTGGGGTCGGGCCCTGGCTCCAGTTTCCCACGATCGAATTTCCGTCCGTGCTGAGCTTGCCGTCGTAGTTTCCGCCGATCTGGTCGACTGCAAATTTCACTGTCGCCCCGTCGGAAGTGATTGATGTTGCTGAGAATGGCGTAGCTCCCTGATCGATCGAGTACATCTTCGCAGCCCAGGCTTTGTCGGCCTTGGTGATGCGGATGATGATGCGCAAGGATCGCTGGGCCTGGAGGGTTCCCTGCCAGTCGCCGGAGATGTCTCCCCTGGCGTGGGTTTCGGTTGCTGGTACTGCAGCGGTTGGAGCGGGTGCGGCCTGCGCTGTTGCTTTCAGGGTTCCTGCGGCTACGGTAACGGCCAGCAGAAGGCTGCCAGCAAAGCGTTTAAGCTGTTCACTCGTCATGTACTTTTGCTCCGTCGATAGAGAACACTGCTTCCCACGGGCGTCGCGCGGGAATTTAAAGCAAGACTACTTTTGCAGGAACTGACCTATGGACGTTTCAGTTTGAATTTGGTTCTTCCCAGCTTAGACAATTTATTTCTGTCCGGGTTAACCAGTTTTTCGGGGTGGGGTTAACCTGTTTTTCCTATTATTTTTTTTTG
This sequence comes from uncultured Acidobacteriaceae bacterium, assembly GCA_963815485.1. Classification (GTDB taxonomy): domain Bacteria; phylum Acidobacteriota; class Terriglobia; order Terriglobales; family Acidobacteriaceae; genus Edaphobacter. The sequence goes on from CAWFGQ010000002.1 coordinate 1,326,551, forward strand.
CCGTGGTGGGACGCGCGTTTTTGCAGGGGGTTTTGAGTTTTCAACAGGGGAAAAACCTGGTTCTTCGCTGGTTGTTAAGTGCATTTTTGCGGTCGTAACGTGGCTGTTAAGTGCATGTTTTCGGGCGCCGAAAATTTTCCTCTTTTTGAGGTTTTTTTAGGGAGCGGATTTGACGAGGGGTTTACCGCCGGGCTTTGGCTGGAATGGTAACGACAACGACAGATTCCTCCGCTCCGCTGCGGAATGACAAGAAGGGGGCACTCGAGCTGTCCGGGTTACTCCGGCTTTCTGAGTTGCCGGGTAGTGTTATTGGAATCAATTCGAAGCTAGGGGGTGGGGACGGGGAGTTTGAGGGACTGGTGGATGAGTTTTGCAGAGGTAAGTTTTCCGTCCGGGTCCATGTTGAGAACGACGACCCAGTCGAAGACATCGTCGGGCCATTGGCCGTTTGGCAACAGCTTCTCAGGCGATGCACCGAAGGCGCGGAGGAGAGTGGGGATCTCGCTGTGACGCCATGCGATGAGCGGATGCTGGCCGTGGGGTTCCGTCTTCAGAGATTGAACGAGCAGCTCGGAGTCCTTTGTTCCGATGCTCGCGTGGAGAGACATTCCTGAGGACTTGCTAAGCGGTTCGAGCGTGAGGCGTGGACGAAAACTGTTTTTGGAGTCGCCTCCGGCGTAGAGGCCATCGACCTGAATGGAGAGACTCTCTTCCTGAAAGGGCTGAAAGTATTTTGAGTAGAGACGCGCGCGGGCTTCTCCTGCGGCGTTGAGACCGGTTCCCGTGTCGGGCTTCTCGGAGTGGCGGATGATGAGGATTGTGTTGTTCGCGAGATAGTTTTGGGCTTGCTGCGCGGGAGAGAGGTTCGAGAGGAAAATACTCCCGACTAGCAAGACCGATACGGTGATGAGTTTCATTCGCAATTTCCTTTGGTGATGGCAGACCGAGAGGCAAAGACAAAAGCAACGGCAATGACACTCCCGCTTCGCGGAAGGATGACAACTAAAATGCCGCAGCAACGACAACGACGACGACAACAATAACGGCAATAGCTTTACGAGCGCCGCGCGGATAATGGCTGCGTGGCGCTCGTGTTGGAGGAACTAACGCTTCGGTGAGAGGCCGAACGTTACCGAGAGCATGATGCTGCGCCCGGCGAGGATGCTGACGCTGTCCTGACCGTTGATGGGAGTTGCGGCCGTGGTGGTGAACGGATCTGTGTACGTGGCGCCATTGGACGAGATGTTCTGGGTGAGGGGACTGCCGGCCAGCGAGATGCCGGTGACGGAAGAGGAGTTGAAGATGTTGTTGAGGCTCAGGCGGAACTTGGTCTGGTCAAACCGGCCGCCGCCGCGGAGCGTGTAGTTGACGAAGGCGTTTGCCATGTTGAAACGGGGGACCGTGTACTGGTTGTGGTATGCGCCGTTGTCGATGTACTGCTGGCCGATGCTCTTGTCGAAGAAGGCGGCATCCCAGCCGTGGTGTTGGTAGGTTGCGCCGACGGTTTCGATGTTGCCTGGAGTCTGCTGGACCCACAGACCGGAGGGTGCGGTGACGGTGATTTGCGGCGTGGTGGAAGTACAGCCCGCGCCGGTGTTGCAACTGACGTTCAAGGCACCTGAGTAGACGGCATGATCGTAGCTGCCGTTGAAATAAACGCCAAGACCGTGGCCGAAGGTGGCGTTGGCCTCCGCCTCAAAGCCTTGCGTGATGGAGCTGGGCTGGAGGAAGTAGACGGGCTCGCCAGCCGAGTTGAGCACGCTCGAGTAACTGTTGTCGAAGTTCACGTGGAAGTAGTCGGCGTCGAAGGTAAGGTACTTGAGCTTGAGGACGGTTCCGACCTGGTAAGTGGTGTTCTTCTGTTGTTTGGGAAGAACGGCGGGCGGGACTACGTTGCCGGTGGTTCCCTGGTTGTAGTCGAAGACGCTGGAGGGCGGAACGATGCTGCCCTGCGCGCCCTGAAAGTAAGCCGACCAGTTGTTCCTTATGCGGTAGTTGATGCTGCCGGATGGCAACGTGGAGAAGTAAGTGCCGCCGTTGGCGATGAAGGCGTTGGGGTTGATGGCGGGGTTTTTCGACGGGTCGCAGACGCCGGGGACAAGGCAGCCGATTGTCTTGCCGTTGTCAGCAAACTGCTGCGTCCCCACCGTATAGTAGGCGAACTTGACGCCAGGAGTGATGTTGAGGCGCGGGGTTACGTGCCACTGGAATTCGGCGAAAGGCTGATAGCTGTTGGTGACAAACTTCTCGGAGAAGTTCGGCAGGATCTGATCGGTCCAGTTGTTGAGCGGGTCAGTGGGGTACTGGTGGCGGTTGGTGTTGGCCCACTCGTACCACATACCAGCGTTGAAGATTCCGAATCTGGAGACCTGGCTGATGCGCGAGACCTCGCCGTACTTGCGGTAGCTGTTGTATTTGTCGACGGCGCAGGGAATGGCCGTGACGCCCTTCTTCGTGACGGCAACGTTGCAGGGCGCAACGGGAAGGCCGAGGTAGGTGCCAGCCGGTGAGGTCGGGGTTGCGGGGAAGGCGGAGGCGGGAAGCTCGGTGATCGTGGTGGCGTTCGAGTACTTCTCGGAGTTGTCGTAGTTGTAGGTGTAGGGCTTGAACTCAAAGGAGAAGCCGTGGCCGAACTGGGTTTGGACGGTGACGTACTCGAAGTCGGTGGGGATGTGATACCAGTTGTACTGCTTGTTGAGGTAGAGCAGCGGATCCGAGTTGCCGGTCAGGAGGAAGTTAATGCCTGCGCCGGTCTGGGGATAGAGCGTAGTGCCGGTGATGGAGCAGCTGTAGCCGGTGCCAACGCCGTACATCTGGCAGCGCGTGGCGTTGAAGTTGGGCGTGTTGGCATCGGCCCAGACAATGCCCGAATAGCCGGCGATGGTGGTCTTGTCGCTGACCTTGTACTCCATCTTAAGGGAGCCAGCGTTCTGAGCCTGGAGGTTCTGCGTCTGATAGCCCTTTGACTGCATGTGGTGAATATCGGTGGTCAGGTTGAGCTTGTGGCCGGGACCAAAGGAGCCTGAGTCGTATTGCACGTCGTAGAGGTAGGTATTGAAGGAGCCACCGGCGAAGGTTACACGGACGTTCTGGAGCGGGTCCAGGTCGCGAGAGAGCAGATGAATGGAGCCGCCGAAGGGTGTGGGTCCAGTGGTGGCGGCAGTTCCGGGCGAGCGGTCAAAGTCGATGCCGCCGATGGACTGCGCGGGGAAGAACGCCCATGAGTGATGGGTGGGACTGTTGGTGTCGTAGAAGGGGATGCCGTCGAAGTCGATGTCATAGTCGCCGTCGGGGAAGCCGCGGAAGTAGGTTTTGGACTGGCCGAGGCCGACGCCGTTACTGGAGGTCGTAACGGTGTTGGGAGCCATGTTGACGATTTCACCGTAGTCGGCGATGGGCGAGGTGAAGTTCTGAATGAAGGCCGGGGTGATGACGGTTCGCGCGGAGGTTGCATCGAGCAAAGCGTCCATGGGGGCAAGCGCGGCAGCGACAGAACCGACGGCGTTGGCCTCGACTGTGACCTGCTGGGAGACGTCGCCGATGCTCAGCGGAACGGTGATGTCCATATTCTGTCCTGCGTTGAGCTGGACGACGCGGCGGTTGACGGAGAAGCCTGGCGCGGAGACTTCGATGGTGTAACGGCCGGACGCTAATCCGCTAAGCGAGAAGTGTCCCTGTGAGTCGACCTCGACCGACTTGGCTGCGGTGGTTGCTTCATTCTTCACGTTGACGGTTGCATTCTGCAGGACGCCGCCTATGGAGTCGGTGACGGTGCCGGAGAGCGCCCCAGCCGCTTGCTGTGCGTGCAGCGATTGAGGCGCGACCATGCAGAGAAGGGCGCTAAGAGTGAGCAGAATTCGGATGCTCGAACGATAGATGTGGTGAATCACGGGTTTCCTCCAGTAAGAAGCCAATGGTGCGAGATGAACGAAGTGCGAAAGCACGTGGTGCTAGATGTTGCGTGTCGTTCTATTGCTGCGGCAAGACGAGTGGCAGGCCGAGTTTGCGGCGGGTTTCTTCTGAAGCGGCCGCCAGGTCCTGTTGAAATTTGGGTGATGCTGTGAGTGAACCGAAGATGGCGTAGGCGACCATGCGGCTGGCCTGGGTATCGCTGGCGTAGTGAACTCCGCAGATGAGCCGGTTGTGGACGTACTCGTCGGCGCGGTCGAGAATCTGCTGACGCTTCTCCGGTACGAGCTGCACCAAGGTGAAGGCGAAAAGATAGCCGGAGAGCGAGTGTCCGCTGGGATAGGAGGTGGGCTCGGAGTTCAACTGGCAGACCGGGTGAAGTGTGCTGTCGATTTGATAGGGGCGTGGGCGTCCGTAGATTTTTTTGAGAGGGCTGTCTGCCGCGGACTCATCTTTGCGCACATGAGCGGAGAGTGCAGCTGTGAGGGGAAGGGCTTCTGCGCTGAAGCCGGGGCCGAGGACGCCTTTGAAGATGAAGATGTCTTCTTCCTTATCGTCGGCTTCGGCTTGATGGACCTGCGCGGGCGTGCGTATGGCTTCGAGGCGGTGCAGCTCGGTGAGCTCGGCCGTGGTAGCGGGGGAGTTTTGAGAAGGAGGCGGAGGGAGAATGCGATCGAGGTGAAGCGGCGATGGGTCGATGTAGTAATACGCGTGGCTGGTGGGCGCTTTGGCGGACGTTTCCGCGGCGGCGGGAGTTGCAGAGTGGTTCTGTGCAAGCAGACCTGCGGATAGCAGCAGGAAGCTGGCGGTCAGACTTTTTTTGGTCATGGTGTGACCGAGCGTAAGGTTGCATTGTGAATGCGCGAAGTATGGTCCGTTACTGAAGAATGAATAATGCTGAAAAAAAGCTGATTGGGCGAAATTATGCTTGAACTTAAGGTTGATTTCAGGTTGATTTCAGCAACCTTAAGCAGGCTTCCTCGCAACGTAGAGCTGAGCTTCATTTTGCAGAGAGGACGGGCTCGGTTGAGGAGACGGAAGTCTTTAGCGGAAATTTAATTTGGAAGATGGAGCCCTGGAGGAGAGTGCTCTCTACGGTGAGTTCGGCACCGTGCGCGTCAGCGATCCATCGACCGATGGAGAGACCGAGGCCGTTGCCTGCATTGGATTTTCTCTCGCGAAGATCGGCCTGATAGAAACGATTGAAGATGTGCTGGCGCACGTCTTCGGACATGCCGACACCGGTGTCGCGGACGGTGACGAATGCGTTGTTCGCGTCGGTGGAGACTTCGGCGCGGATCTCGCCTGATTCGGGTGTGTAGCGAATTGCGTTGTCGAGAAGGATTCCGAGGAGGCGCTGCAGCAGGAGTTCATCGCCTTCGATGTAGACGGTATCGACGGGGAGATACCAGTCGAGGAGGATGCCGCTGGATTCAGCGAGGTCTTCGACGCGACGGCAGCCGCTTATTACAAGCTCGCAGAGATTAATTCTCTTGAAGGCCACTTCGTGAACGAAGTTGTCGCTTTGCGCGAGGGAGAGAAGTGCGTCGAGGAGAGTAGATGCAGTGCGACACTCGGTGACGATCTTGGCGAGAGAGTCGCGATACTCTTCTTCGGAGCGATGGCGGTGAAGAGAGAGCTGCGCCGTTGCGAGCATAACGGTGATGGAGGTTCTGAGATCGTGGGAGGCGTCGGCTGAGAACTGGCTGAGGCGCGAGACGGCAGCTTCGAGGCGGGCGAGGAGTTGATTCCACGCGATTGCCAGCTGCTGGATCTCATCCTTTGCGGAGGGGACGGGAAGACGCTCGGAGAGGTTGCCGATGCCTATGCCAAGGGCAGCGCGCGTTACGCGATCGACGGGCTTGAGGGCGCGACGACTGAGGAAGTAGCCGCTGATGGAGGAGAGAGCGAGAAGGCCGGGCATCAGGAGAAGAAGAGCGTTGCGGTATTTGCGGAGGATGTAGGACTCTTCTTCGAGAGAGCCGCCGATGTGAAGGCGAGCCATGCGGCCGTCGAGGAGGATCATGTGACACATGACGAGGGCGGGCTGGTTGTCGATTACGACACGCGTGAACACGGGTTGCGCGCAGTCTTCGGTGCCTAAAGCCCAGTCGTTCCTGATGGGTTCGGACGGGAAGAGAAAGGTGCCATCGAGATTGTGAACGTGGAAGAGATTGCCTTCGTGCGTGACGAGGGCATAGCTTTTGAGTTGTTCGCTGAGGGGTTCGGCGACTCCGGTGGCCTTGTTTTCTCTGAGGAGGCTGACGAGGCGGTCTTCGCGGCCCTGAAGGTGGGTTTTCTTTCCCTGCAGGAGAGCGTATTGGAGGGCTCCGAAGGACATGAGCCCGAAGAGGAGAAGGCCTGCCAGAGTTACCAGCAAGTAATAGAGCATGAGCCGGGCGCGAACGGAGAGGGAACGCATCTTTACACGGTCACGAACATGTAGCCGGAGCCGTGAACGGTTTTGATGAGGGGCTGGCCTTTGTCGGAGTGATCTTCGAGTTTCGAACGCAGACCGTGAATGTAGACGTCCAGCGTGTTTTCCTTGACATCGGCGGCGTGGCCCCAGCCGGCTTCAACGAGCTGTTCGCGTGTGGTGATGAGGCCCTTGTGACGGATGAGGGTTTCGAGGAGTTCGAACTGCTTTCGGGTGAGGGCGATCTCTTTTCCGTTGCGGAGGGCGACGCGGCGGCTGCGATCGAGTTTGACGCCGCCTGCGGTTTCTTCGAGCGGCTCGGCTGTTGCGATGCGTCTTGCGATGGCGCCGACGCGGGCGAGAAGGATTTCAAGGATGAATGGCTTGACGAGATAGTCGTCGGCTCCGAGGTCAAAGGCATGAACGATTTTGGGGACGGCGTCGACCGCCGTAAGGACGAGGATGGGCGTTCGGCACTGCTGGGTGCGGACTTGCCTTAGAACTTCGAATCCATCCAGCTCGGGGAGAAAGATGTCGAGCAGGGCGGCATCGAATTTTTTCGAGAGGAGCATGTCCATGCCTTCGCGGCCATTGCCCGAGACAGTGACGTGGTGACCGTCTTCGGTCAGTGCGCGGTCAACGAGGCTGGCAATTCTGTTGTCATCTTCGATGACGAGGACGTTCATGGCGGGAACCATCCCCTAGGTTAAAACGGGTTCCGGCGAGGAGTGATTAACAGATGATGAAGATTAACGAGGCAGAGGTGGGGTTTTGTTAGCTCCGCGCGGCGTTTTCTGAGCGGAGGCGCTCGTAGTCTTCCTTATTGTCGATGTCGAGGAGGATTCCCCGGTCGGCGACTTCGACTCTGGCGATTTCGTCCTGATGCTGGCCGAAGATGGCTCTGAATCCTGTGTCTCCTTTGAGGGCCATGGCCTCTGGGAAGATGGAGCGGTCGAGGAGAACGGGGTTGCCGCGTGAATTTTTGTGGGTGGGGATCACGATGCTGGCTTCGGAGTTGCGATAGCTGTCAATGATTTGATTGATGGTTGCGGGCTGAACGAAGGGTTGATCTGCAAGGACGATGAGTGCGGCGGTGATGTCTTTATCTACGGCTGACAGGCCTTTGCGGAGGGAACTCGACATCCCTTCACCAAAGCCGGGGTTGAGTACGGTTTTGAGATTTTTGAAGGAGAAGATTGCGAGCTGCTGCCGGATGGTCTCCGCGGAGGCTCCCAGGACGAGGATGATTTCGTCGACTTTGGAGGCCTGAAGGTTTTTAAGTGTCTGTTGGAGGACTGTGCTGTTGCCGAGAGGGAGGAGCTGTTTGGGTTCTCCCATGCGGGTGGAACTGCCTGCGGCGAGTACGATGGCTGCGATTCGTGAGTTGCTTCGGTGGTTCATTATGCGGGCTGGCTCGCCTAGGAGGCGTCGTCGCAGCTGTGCCAGCAGCTTCGACCTTCGCGGCAGACAGAGCGATGGACGAAGTGCTCGTCGGGGCCGGCTTTGCCCATTGTCTTGATGCACCAGTAGGTGGTGGTGGATCCCATGAACTCGTTGAGGTCTTCGTGGAATTCTTCGAAGGCGCCGTAGGAGGACTTGCTGCGTAGTGAGCCGCAACGTATCTGCACGAGCGTCGGTGTCATATCTGTCTCCTTAGCCCACGGGGCTAGCCCGCTGCACTTGGATCGCGATCCATCTGTCCTGCTGCGAGCAGAATGGTGCGATAGATAGCGGTTTGAAAGAGTTGTACCTTGAAGGCGTTTTGCGAAAGAGGTGTTGCGCTCTTCATCGCGGCGGCTGCGGCTTCGCGCGCAAGTGCCTCGTTGATGGTCTTTCCGGCGAGAACTCGTTCGGCTGCGGAAGCGCGGATGGGCGTGGGAGCGGCCACTCCGAGGACGATGGAGGCTTTGCGGCAGGTTGTACCGTCCATGACGAGGACGACGCCTGCGTCGGCCAGCGGCCAGTCGAAGCTCTCCTTCTCTCCGTATTTCTGGTACGCGGAGCGTGTGCCTGCTTCCGGTGCGGGCACGAAGATGCTGGTGATGATTTCGCCAGGCTGTACGGCTGTTTCGTTGATGAGCGATTTCTCCGGCGGCACGTAGAAGTTGGTCATCGCTACGGTACGTTTTCCTTTTTTCGAGGTGAGCTCTACCTTTGCGTTCATCGCGAGGAGCGGCACGGCTGTGGAGGATGGATGCACCATGGCGCAGGTGCCGTTGTTCATCACGGCGTGATACTGGTTTTCGCCAGTGTGGGCGTGGCAGTCGTTGCTGGTGTTGCTCTTTTTCTTGCAGTCGAAGTCGGTGGAGCGGAAGTACCAGCAGCGAGGGCGCTGCATGATGTTGCCGCCGAGAGTTGCCATGTAGCGGACCTGCGGAGTTGCGGCGTGACCGGCGGCATCGGAGAGAGCTGAATAGTCTTTCTGGATGTCGGGGTGGGCGGCGATCTCGTTTAAGGTCGATAGCGGGCCGAGGTGAAGGCCCTCCGGCGAGACCGTGATTCCGTGAAGGCTGCCGATGTTGCGAATGTTGACCACCTTAGGAGGAGAGACGATGTCTTCCTTCATAAGATCGAGCAGGTCGATTCCGCCGGCTTTGATCATCGCACCATTGCCGAGCTGGCCGAGTGCTTCGTCTACGGTTTTACAATCTACGAAGGTGAACTTGTTCATGCCTGCACCTCGTGAATCTTTCCAAGAGCTGTGAGTACGTTGGCCGGTGTCATGGGAATCTTTCGCATTCGCACGCCGGTGGCGTTGTAGAAGGCGTTTCCGATGGCAGCAGCGAGAGTGATGATACCGGCGGATTCGCCGATGCCGGCTGCGTCGGTGGAGCTTTGCGCGATGTAGTTTTCGACAAGCTCGATGTAAATCTCGGGCACTTCGCGGGCGCCGATGATTTTGTAGTTTTCGAGATTGGCGTTGAGCATGTAGCCAGCGTTGCGGTCCATGATGCGTTGCTCGAAGAGTGCGTAGGAGATGCCCTGCAGGATGCCGCCGTTGATCTGGCTGATGACGCCGAGGGGGTTGATGGGGCGGCCGCAGTCGTGCGCGCCGAAGACCTTGTCGATGTGGACGCGTCCGGTTTCGGTGTCGACGGTGAGTTCGACGTAGTCGACGCCGCCGTAGGTGATGCGGTCTTTTGAGTACTCGGCTACGCGGGTGGCGCGGGCTGAGATTTCGTCTGTTGGCAGCTTCGACGCCGCCTGCTTGAGGGTGTAGGAGGTTGATGCGTCGTTTTTGAGGACTACTCTTCCGTTTTGAATTGCGAGGTTGTCGGCGGTGGTGTTGAGTTTTGGTGCGATTGCGGCGAAGAGTTTTTGTTTGGCTTGATAAGCTGCGTTCCGGACGGCTGGCGTGATGGAGCCTGCGGTGACGCTGCCGCCGGAGTCGGGGCCGATGGGGAAGCGTGTGTCGCCGATGCGAATGACGATGTTTGCCGGCGGGATGCCAAACTCTTCGGCGACGATCTGAGCGAGGATTGTTTTGGTGCCGGTGCCGAGGTCCTGGACGGCGGACATGAGTTCGACGGAGCCATCGCGCGAGATGCGGACCTCGCAGGATGAGTTCATGTTGACGAAGCGATACCAGACGGATTGTGCAATGCCCATGCCTTGCTTGATGGGACCGGAGTCTGAGGCAGCGGGGCGTCGGTTGCGCCAGTTTGTTTTTTCGAGGATGACCTGGCGTTCGACGCGGCGGGCCGGGTTTTCGTCGATCTTGTCGCGGAAGGCGAGCGGGTCCATGTTGAGCTTGATTGCGACCTCGTCGATTGCCTGCTCGAAGGCAAAGCAGCCCTGAGGATGGCCGGGGGCTCGGAAGGCTGCGCCGGGACCTGCGTTGATGAAGACGTCAAACTCTTCGGTGAGCAGGTTCTCGCACTTGTACATATTGGTTGCGGGACCGGCTGTGCCTGCTCCGGTGCCTACGCCTGCTGTGCCGAAGCTGATTAGTTGGATTGCGGTCAGGGTTCCGTCTTGTTTGGCGCCGATCTTCAGCTTCTGGTGCGAGTCGGGGCGGTTGCAGACGATGTGCTCCTGCTTGCGGTCGAGCATGAGCTTGACCGGAGCGTTGGCTTTTCGTGAGAGGCTGGCTGCGACTACGCCTTCGTTGCCTGCGCCGAACTTTGCGCCAAAGCCTCCGCCCATGTATTCGGTGATGACACGGATCTGGCTCTTGGGAAGCTTGAAGACGTCGGCGAATTCGTTGCGGACGCTGGAGGTGCCCTGGGTTGAGGCGTAGACGGTGACTTCTTCGGGCTTCCAGTCGACGACGAAGCCGTGAGTTTCGAGGGCGGAGTGGGTTTGGACCTGGGTGAAGTATTCTCCCTCGACGACTACGTCGGCGGAGGCGAATCCTTTTTCGATGTCGCCGACTTTTTTGCGCTGCGGGCCGTGAACGTTGCCTACCTGAGGAACGTTCGCGGGACCGCCACCGCCACCGGCGCTTCCTTCCGCGTCGGCTGGGCCCGGGAAGACGACCGGGGCGCCGTCAGCTCGTGCGTCGGTTCGGTCGACGACGAATGGCATCGTGTCGTATTTGACTTTGATGAGCCTGGCCGCGTCGTCGGCGATCTGCTGGGAGATGGCGGCGACGCCAGCGATGGGCTGGCCAGCGTAACGGATGATGGGATAACGCGACTGGATTTCCTGTTTGGGGTCGCGCAGTTCCGCTAGTCCGTAGGTGTGTTCGATGACGTGGACGGCGCGAACGCCCGGGAGTTTTTCGGCCGCGGTGGTGTCGATGGAGACGATGCGGCCGTGGGGGATGGTGGCATCGACCATGCGGGCGTAGAGCATGCCCGGGAGATTGATGTCTGCGGTGTATTTGCCCTTGCCGGTTGCCTTTGCCGGGCCGTCGTAGCGAGCGGTTGGCTTGCCGATGTAGGTGAGTTCGCTGTTGGGAGGGAGCGGAGGGGGCTCGTCGGCGGGTACTTCGCGTTCTTTGCGCTGGAGGCCATTTTGAGGGATGCCAAAGACGAAGCTGTCGGTGCGTTTGGCGGTTTCTGGCTTGGTTTCGCTCTGCGGTTTTTCCTGAAGGGTTTCGGGTGCCATGTTATGCCTCCCTTCCCGAGCCGAGGGTTATGAGGCCTGCGGTCTGGCGCTGTTTGGCTACGTCGAGTGTTGCGGCGAAGACCTTGGGGTAGGTTCCGCAGCGACAGAGGTTTCCGCTGACGGCGTGCTTGACGTCGGACAGGGTTGGATTTGCGTTGCGTTCGAGAAGCGCCGCGCAACTCATAACCATGCCGGGAGTGCAGAAACCGCACTGCATGGCATCGTGCTTGACGAAGGCGGCCTGGACCGGATGCAGGGTGTCTCCTTCGGAGAGGCCTTCGATTGTGGTGATTTCGCGGCCTTCGGCGTCGATTGCAAGCGTCATGCAGGCGAGGGCTGGGGTTTTGTCGATCCACACGGTGCAGGCAGAGCAGGAGCCGCGGTCGCAGACGACCTTGGTTCCGGTGAGGCCTATGTTGTCGCGGAGGGTTTGCGCGAGGGTGTAGCGGGGCTCGACGGAGACGTCGTGTTCGTGGCCGTTGACACGCAGCTTGATGGTGGTTGCGTTGGGGCCGACGACCTGATCCTGATGCAGGGCATTCTTTGCATCGAGTGCTAGGGCATTGGCGGATTCGATGACAGTGGAGGCTGCGGTAACGCCAGCACCCTTGAGGAATCCGCGACGAGTGAACCTGGTCTTAGAAGCGTCTGCCATGGGAGGCGCCTTTCGAGTATGCGAAAGAACTGGATGGCGAACGGCTGGGAGCGGACAGCCGCAAATTCTTGATAGGAACACTTTACATCCGGGAGGAAGAATTTTGCCACCGGGCGTTGGGATCGGTTGCGGGTAAGTTTGACCAAGCGTACCTCGGCGGCTAAAGCTGCGGCAGACTTCAGCGCTATTTACGGCACGGCTAAAGCCGTGCCCTTAAACAAAACCTTCCGATTAAAGGGTTTTGCAGCTATTTCGGCAGATCAAACTATTGATTGAGAAAGTGGATTGAGAAAAACTTGCCACCTTTGCGGCGTGACCGTAGAATCCCTGCACTCGATATTTCGCTGGTGCCGGGACGTTGAAAACCATGGACCAGTTTGGAGATAGACGTCTATGAGGCAGTCTTTCAGTCTAGGTATCGGAGGCGCCGCCGGTCAGGGAGTAGCAACCCCGGGCGACATCTTCGCGAAGATCTTCAGCCGTCGCGGGTTGCATCTGAACGCGTATAACGCTTATCAGTCCATTATTCGCGGCGGGCACACGTTTCTGACGATTCGGACCGGACCCGACAAAATTCCGACGATCGACGGCCATCTGGATCTGCTGATTCCGCTGAATCAGGACACGATGGATCGCCATCTACGCCTGCTTGCTGCGGGGGGCGCGTGTCTCTATAACGCGGACCTGATCAAGCCCGGGACTCCTGCGGATGGTGTGCAGCTTTGCCCTTTGCCTGTGTCGAAGCTCGCGGACATCAGCAAGAACAAGGTCGCGCAGAATACGCTGGCGATTGGCGCGGGACTGAGCATGATGGGGATTGGCTTTTCGGCGCTTGAGGCGATGCTTGAGGAGCAGTTCCGCAAGAAGGACAGGGCCGTTATCGACGAAAACGTCAGCCTGGCGCGTACCGGTTATGACTACGCGGCACAGAACTTCAAGCCCTTTGAGCGTCCTGTCCCAATGACCGATACGAAGTATGCCGTGCTGAGCGGGAATGCTGCGATGGCGATGGGCGGGGCGGCTGCGGGCGTGAAATTCTATTGTGCTTATCCGATGAGTCCCTCGACTGGGGTGCTGCACTGGATGGCGGAGCATGCGCGCAAGGCCAATATTATGGTGCGGCAGGTTGAGGATGAGATCGGCGTTATCAATATGGCGATTGGGGCGGCGCATGCCGGGGTTCGGTCGATGTGCGCTACTTCGGGTGGTGGATTTGCACTGATGAGCGAGGGGCTTGGGCTGTCGGCTCAGGCTGAGATTCCGGTTGTGGTTATCGATTGTCAGCGTGCGGGTCCGTCAACCGGCGTTCCTACGAAGACTGAGCAGGGCGATCTGTGGCAGATGCTGGGCGCGGCTTTTGGAGACTATCCGAAGGTGATTGCTGCTCCGCTGGATATTGCGGACTGCTTCACGTTGATTCCTGAGATCTTCAATGTCGTCGACAAGTTTCAGTGTCCGGGGATTGTGCTCTGCGATCTTCTGCTTGCAGAGGGCCGGCTGAGTGTTGATCCGAACGTGCTGGATTTCAGTCCTCCTGTCGATCGCGGGGAGCTGATTACTTCGAACGGCGATGGGGACCACGAGGCTTACAAACGGTACAAGATTACGGAGAGTGGCGTTTCACCACGCGCAATTCCCGGGATTCCCGGCTATACGCATACCGTCTCGAGCGACGAACATGATGAAGACGGCGTGTTAATCAGCGATGAGTACACGAATACAGTGAAGCGGCGCGCGATGATGGAAAAACGCATGCGCAAGGAGAGTGGCATCGCGGCTTCCGTTCCGCCGCCGAAGCTGCAGGGACCGGCGAATGCGGATGTGACGCTGATTGGCTGGGGTTCGACGTATGGCGTGATCGACGAGGCCTGCGAGCTGCTGCGTGATGAGGGTATCTCGGTGAATCATCTGCCGATTCGGTGGCTGGTTCCGCTGCACGGAGACGCGATTGTCGACCTGCTGCGTGAAGCGAAACACACGATTATTGTCGAGAATAATTTCAGCGGGCAGTTTGCGCGGTATCTGCGCAGCGAGACCAGCTTTGTTCCGGATGGAAATATTCGCAAGTATGATGGGGAGCCTTTTCTGCCTCACCACATTGTGGAAGCAGTGAAGGAGCAGCTTGCGGGCAAGACGAAGCTCTCGGTACCGATGCACGAGATTATGGTTTAGACGCTACGCAGTGCGACGTATTTTTTGGCTTAGATTTTTGGTCTAGTTTTTTTATCCTGGATTTTGTCTTAGGGAGAACCCAAAGATGGCGACTGATGTGATCACTCCGAAAGTAATGACGATGGCCGACCTGAAGGGAAAGGTCGATCCGGACTGGTGTCCGGGGTGCGGCGACTTTGGCGTGCTCGCCGCTGTTCAGAAGGCTCTCGTCGAGTTGCAGATTCCGAAGCATGAAGTGGCGACAGTTAGCGGTATTGGGTGCTCTTCGAATTTTCCTGGATTTATCGATACCTATGGAATGCATACGCTGCATGGACGCTCTATCCCTGTCGCGACCGGGCTGAAGATGGCGAACCATGCGATGACGGTGTTGGTGACCGGTGGCGATGGCGACGGCTTCGGCATTGGCTGCGGGCACTTTGTTCATGCGATGCGGAGGAATGTCGACCTGCTCTACCTTGTGATGGACAACCAGATTTACGGGCTGACGACGGGACAGACTTCGCCGACGAGCCGCCTCGGGATGAAGACGAAGAGTATGCCGTTTGGAAGTATTGAGTCGCCGCTGAATCCTGTTTCGCTTGCGCTTTCTGCGGGGGCAACCTTTGTTGCGCGGGGATTCAGTGCGGAACAGAAACATTTGACTGAGCTGATTAAGCAGGGGATCCAACACAAGGGTTTCTCGTTTATCGACGTCTTCAGCCCTTGCGTGACTTACAACAAAGACAATACCTTCCAGTGGTTCCGTCCGCGGGTGAAGAAGCTGGAGGACAATCCTGAGTACGATTCGTCCGATTGGGTCGCAGCGATGGAGAAGTCTTTGATGTGGGGCGAGGAGATTCCGATTGGGAAGTTCTTTGAGCGCACGGACCTGCCTTCGCTGCATGAGGCGGAGCCGGTGCTGAAGAACGCTCCGCTGGTGAAGCAGGATAACCGGATTCCGGCGGATGTCGCGAAGACCTTTATCGATGAGTTGATGTAGCGGAAGCGCTAGAGCCAGTGGAGTAGAAGGTTTGGCGCGCAGCCAAGTACAACTACGCCTAGTGCGATGAGGCTTAAGACGATTTGCCGGAGTGCGGGGACGCGGATGGGCCCTACCGATGCGGGCGGGTTGGCGACGTAGATGGACTTCAGGACTTTCAGATAGTAGTAGAGCGAGACTGCGCTCATCGCGATGGCTATGACGACCAGCCAGAGGAGTCCGAGGATTCCCAGCGTGGCGCTCAGTACAGACGAGAACAGGTAGAACTTGCCGAAGAAGCCGGCTAGCGGGGGGATTCCTGCCAGCGAGAGCATGAAGATCAACATGCAGAAGGCCGGGATCGGGGCGCGGCGGCTGAATCCGGCGAAGTCGGCGATTGAGTCGCCGCCGGTTACTTCTTCAACGATTGCTACAACGCCGAAGGCTCCGAGGACAGTGAGGGCGTAGGTGATGGCGTAATAGAGGAGCGCGCTGAAACTTTGATCGGTGTGCGAGAGGATGCCGAGAAGCATGTAACCTGCGTGGGCGATGGCGGAGTAGGCCAGGAGCCTGCGAACGCTGGTTTGGAGAATCGCTACCAGGTTTCCAAGGAGCATTGAGAGAACCGCGACGATGGCGACGACGGGCACCCATCCTGCGGCGTAGTCGTTGCGGGTTGCACCGCCTGCGGCTCCGGCGAAACCGATGGCCATGACCTGGAAGAAGATGAAGAAGCCGGCGACTTTGGAGCCTGACGCGATTAACGCTGCGGTGGGGGCTGGTGCGCCTTGATAGACATCGGGTGCCCAGAAGTGAAAGGGGGCTGCGGCTACTTTGAATCCGAGGCCGATGATCGTCATAACGATGGCGACCAGTAATAACGGGTCGAGAGAGGATTCGTGGATGGTGTTGCCGATGCGGGCGAGGTTTGTTGAGTTGGACAGGCCGTAGAGCAGGCTGAAGCCGAAGAGTAGAAATGCGGCGGAGATTCCACCGAAGACGAAATACTTTAGTGCGGCCTCGGCGGAGCGGGCGCTGCGTTTGTTGAAGGCGACGAGGATGTAGAGCGAGAGGCTGAGCAACTCCAGCGATAAGAAGAGGAGCAGGAAGTTCTGGGTACTGACGAGGAACATCATGCTGACGGTTGCGAGCAGGATGAGAGCGAGATATTCGCTGATGTGTTCGGTGAAGGTGGAACCGATGAAGGTGAGGATCGTTAACGATGAGAGGATCAGGAGTACGATCTGGATTCGCTGCGCGAGTGGGTTCAGGACGATCATTCCGTCGAGGACGTTTGCAGATTGCGGGGCGTGGAGGATCCAGGCGACTGCTACTGCGCAGCCGAGGAGTGAGACGATTGCACCGGCGTAGGTGCGAAGAGGTTTTTTTGAGCCACGCAGAAACATCAGATCCAGCGTGAGGACGAGGAGCGCCGTGATGACGACGATCACTTCGGGCAGGGCCAGTTGCAGGAGATCCTGATAGGTGAAGATGTTCATCGTCCGCTTCCTTTCCACAGGCCGTCGAACATGGGCGAGTGCAAAGCGGGGATGATGATTTGCAGAAGGATTTGCGGATAGAGGCCGACGAGAATGCTGATGCCGATGAGCAGGATGGCTCCGATGCGTTCGGGGGCGGTGATCGGCGGAAGGGAGTGCGTTGCGGCTGGACTGCTGGAGGTTGATGAGCCGAAGAATGCCTTCTGCATGGCTCGCCAGGTGTAGGCGACGCCGATGACGATGCCGAGGCCGGCGAGGATGGCGAAGGATGGGAAGGCTCGCCATGCTCCGATGAGTACCTGCAGCTCTGCGACGAAGCCGCTGAAGCCGGGGAGGCCGATGGAGGCCATGCCGGCGACTACGAACGTCGCTGCAGCAAAGGGGATGACTTTGCTGAGGTGCATGGTTTCGAGTTCGGAGAGGTCTCGGGTGTGGGTGCGGTCATAGACCATTCGGCCGACGACGGCGAAGAGCAGGCCGGCGAGGATGCCGTGCGAAAACATCTGCAGGACGGCGCCGCTGAGGCCGATTTGCTGCAGAGTCATGAGGCCGAGGAGGACGAAACCCATGTGGCTGACGCTGGAGTAGCCGATGACGAACTTGAAGTCCTTTTGTACGAGGGCGACCATCGCGCCGTAGACGATGCCGATGAGAGCGAGCAGGGCAAAGACGTCTCGCCATGAACCGAAGCCGAGGACGTGAAATCCCCAGGGATCGAGGCCCCGGGGAAAGAGCATCATGGCAACGCGCAGGCATCCGTAGGCGCCTAACTTCATGACTACGCCGGCGAGGAGCATAGATGCCGCGGTTGGGGCGGCGACGTGGCCGGTCGGGGCCCAAGTGTGGAAGGGCCAGAGACCGGCGAGGATTCCGAAGCCGACGAAGACGAGGGGGAAGGCCCACATCTGGAAGTGAACCTGTAATGGGTACTGGGCGAGCCGCGTCAGATCCATGGTGGTGGCTCCAGCGTCGACGTAGACGGCGATGAGACCGATGAGGACCATGGCACTGCCGATGAAGGAGTAGAGTGCGAGCTTCATAGCGGCGTATTCGCGACGGGTGGAACCCCAGATGGCGATAAGGAAGTACTTGGGGATGATGGCGATCTCGTAAAAGATGAAGAGCAGCAGCAGATCGAAGCTGAGAAAGACGCCGTAGACGCCGCCGATGAGGGCTAAATAGAAGGCGAAGAATTCTTTGGCTCGGTACTCGATGTTCCAGGAGAAGAGGACTCCGGCGATGGCGACTATGCCGGTGAGAAGAACGAGGGTGAGGCTGATCCCATCGGCAGCGAGGTAGTACTCGATGCCGAGGGTGGGGACCCACGGGAGTCGCGTGATGGTGATTAGTTCTCCGGTGCGCTGGTGTGCAAATGAAGTGAGGGCTATGGCGAATCCGGCGACTGCGGTCAGGAGTGCGAGGATGCGCGCTGCACGGACAGCCCTCGTCGGCAGGAGCATGAGCACCACGACGCCGAGAAACGAGATGTAGATCGTCCACGCAAGCATAGCTATTTTAGAATCCCAGATTCCGAATCATTTGGATTGCGGTGGTGTTGACGACGCCCAGGACAAGTTGCGGGAATATGCCGAGTACAAACATGAGTGCAATGGCGGGAAAGAGAGTGAGTCTTTCGGTTGTGGTGAGATCGGGCATCTGTGCCCATCTTGGTTGAAGCGGGCCGGAGAAGACTCGTTGCAGGATTGTAAGGATAAAGAGCGCTGTCAGCAGCAGACCAAGGAGAGAGAATGCAGTGGGCCAGGCTGCGAGGGGAAACGTTCCTTTGAAGATGAGGAATTCGCCGACGAAACCATTGAGTCCGGGCAGGCCCATGGAGGAGAAGAGTGCGATTCCCATGAGTCCGCAGAAGACGGGAACTACTTTGCGCAGTCCGCCGAAGTCGTCGAGGCCGCGCAGGCCACCGCTGCGCTTTTCGAGCAGCGCGACGAACCAGAAGAGAGTTGCGGCGGTGAGGCCGTGGTTGAACATCTGGAGGAAGACACCGTTGAGGGCTGCGGCTTTTTCATTTGCGAGTGCGGGATCGTCGCCGGTGAGGCTGAGGATGGAGAAGATCGCGAGCATGCAGTAGCCGAGATGGTTGATGGAGGAGTAGGCGAAGATTCGCTTGAGGTCTTTTTGGGCCAAGGCTGCGTAGGCGGAGAGGACGATGGTTGCGACTGCGAGCCATAGGAGCGGGGTTCGCATGGAGCGCAACTGCGGGGCGAAGATGGGAAGAAGGATGCGGAGGAAGCCGTAGACGCCCATCTTCGACATGGTGCCGGTGAGCAGCATGGTGGTGCCTGACGGGGCTTCGGTGTAAGTTGCGGGCAGCCAGGTGTGAAAGGGGATGAGAGGCACTTTGACTGCGAAGCCCAGGAACGCTCCGAAGCAGAGCAGCAGAGCTGTTCTTTCTACAGTGAATCCGTGCCAGCCTGAGATTGTGGTGAGGGCGGGGAGGAGTTGATTGTTTCTTGCGAGGTCGGCGATGGCGATGAAGTCGAACTTGCCGGTGCAGAGATAGATTGCGAGGAAAGCGAGCAGGAGAGTAACGCTGCCGACCATCGTGTAGAGGAAGAATTGCGTGGATGCAGTTGCGCGTTGGGATCCGCCCCATAGCCGGATGAGGAAGAATGCAGGGATGAGACTGAGCTCCCAGAAGAGAAACCAGTGAAAGAAGTTGAGCGCGGTGAAGGTGCCGAAGAGGCCCGCTTCGAGCATGAGGACGAGGGCGAAGTAGAGGGGGACTCTTTCCTGAATCTGCCATGAGGCGATCATCGCCATGGGAGTGACGATGGCGGAGAGAAGCAGCATGAGGAGTCCGAGGCCGTCGACGGCGACGTGATACTGGACGTTGAGGGCTGGAATCCAGTCATGCAGCTCTTCGAGCTGAAGGCTTCCTGAAGTCGGATCGAATCGGTGCCAGAGGGCGAGAGTGATTGCGAGCGCGAGAAAGGAAAAGGCGAGAGCCAGCCCGCGTGCCAGTTTTGCATTTCTTCCTGCGATGGCCAAGATGGCTAGTGCGCCTATCAAGGGCGCTAGGGTGAGGAAGGTGATGGAGAAGAGGCTCATCGGGAGGCGCTCCATATGAGGAGGGCCACGAGTGCGGCGAACGCAACGCCTACGAGGCGAACATAGCTTTGTGTGCGGCCATTTTGCAGGCGTGCGAGAAGCTTTCCTCCTGCTGTGACGGACTGGCAGCCTTCATCGAAGCCGGCGTTTACGACGTAGGTGTCGGTTGAGCGGGCGAGCCACGAGAGAGCGAGTACCAGGTGGGAGATGATCCATACGGCTCCGTTCCAGATCCAGCGATCGAACCAGTCGCTGAGATGCGATAGCCATGTATTGAGGCGGATGAAGGTGGCTTGGTAGAATTCGTCGACGTAGAACTTGTGGCGCAGGATGTTGAAGATTTGTGGCTGTAATTGTTCGAGTGCATCGGGAGCTTCGGCGCTGACGATTGGCTTGCGTCCGTAGAACCACCAGCCGAGGCCGAGGCCGGCGAAGACGATCAGCGAGGAGGTAAGCATTACGGGGAGGATTCCTTTTTCGAGGAATCCTGCGAAGTTGAACGATGTGGTTTCGCCGTGTAAGAAGTTTTCGAACCATGGCCATGCCGGGGTTCCGATGATACCTAACAGGATGGCGAAGGCAGCGAGAATTACGAGTGGGCCTGTCATGACGGCAGGGCTCTCGTGCGGATCGTTCAAGACGCACTCGTGTAGGTGTTCCGTATCTTCGGTGTGGGCGGGTTCGTGGGCTGTCGTTGCGCGGCGCTCTCCGAGGAAGACGTAATAGACCTGGCGGGTCATGTAGAAGGCGGTTAAGAGTGCGCCGAATGCTGCGAGATAAAACGGTGCGCGAGAAGGGGACCAATCGACGGCGGCGTGGAGGATAGCGTCTTTGCTCCAGAAGCCAGAGAAGAAGAGCGGGAAGCCGCATAGAGCGAGCATTCCTATTGCGTAGGTCGCGAAGGTGATGGGCATGAAGCGCTTGAGCCCGCCCATGCGGTGGATGTCCTGCTCTTCGCGGCAGCCGTGGATGACTGATCCGGCGCCGAGGAAGAGGAGGGCTTTGAAGAAGGCGTGGGTGATGAGGTGGAACATGCCTACGGCGACTCCGCCTACGCCGAGGCCGAGCATCATGTAACCGAGTTGCGAGACGGTGGAGTAGGCGAGGATGCGCTTGATGTCGTCCTGGGCTACAGCGATGAGAGCTGCGAAGACTGCGGTGATTGCGCCGATCCAGGTAACGACTTGAAGCGCTGGGGTTGATGCGATCGCGGAGTGTGCGACGCTGCCAGCGGACATCAGGGGGTAGACTCGCGCGACGAGGAAGACACCGGCGGCTACCATCGTTGCGGCGTGAATGAGTGCGCTGACCGGGGTGGGGCCTTCCATGGCATCGGGCAGCCAGACGTGGAGGGGGACCTGTCCCGATTTGCCGACTGCCCCGGCAAAGATGAGGACGGCGATTCCGGTGGAGACGGCCATGCCGGCGATGGTGGTGTGAGCAACCAGCGTTGCGATGGCGGAGTGTTCGAGGCAACCGGTGCCCTGATCGTAAAAGAGCAGCGTTCCGGCCTGCGAGTAGAGCCATACCATTCCGAGCAGGAAGGCCAGGTCGCCGATTCGGGTGGTGATGAAGGCTTTTTTTGCTGCTGCTGCGGCGGATGGTTTTTGATACCAGAATCCGATGAGGAGGTAGGAGGTGAGGCCGACGAGCTCCCAACACATGAAGAGGAGCAGAAGGCTGTTGGCGATGACGACGCCGAGCATTGCGGCTGCGAAGAGAGAGAGGAAGCAGAAGAAGCGGGTGAAGTTTTCGTCGTGGTCCATGTAGCCGGTGCTGTAGATGAAGATCAGCAGGCCGACGAAGGTGATCATGACGAGCATGACGGCGGTGAGGGGGTCGAGCATCCAGCCGAGCTTCAGCCACTCGCTGCCGTATTGAAGCCAGGGGAAGTTGAAGACCTCTCTTTCGCTTAGGCCTGTCGATGAGAGGACGTGCGTGAAGGCTACAAGCGAGAGGAGGAAGGACAGGGCCATCGATCCGATGGCGAGCGAGGACGCGAGCCTGCGATTTCTCTGTTTGGCGAGAGCGCCCAGCGCAGCCGCAAGGGCTGGAAGAGCGGGAATCAGCCAGAGATTTCGTACGATCCAGGTCATTTGCCTCGGCAGGTATTGGGTTCGTGGAGTTGACTTGCTGCGACGCTATTTTTCGTTGGTGGATTCTTTGGCGCTTAGCCTCTCATAGAAGTTACCTCGTCGATGTTTGCGGTTCTGGCGTGGCGATAGAGCGAGATGATCAAGGCGAGGCCGACGGCTGCCTCGGCTGCGGCAATACCGATGGAGAAGATCACGAAGATGAAGCCGGTGAGAGCTTCCGGGTGCGGACGGTAGCGCCAGAAGGCGATGAAGTTGAGGTTCGCGGCATTGAGCATCAGCTCGATTCCGATAAGGACAAGAATGGCGTTGCGGCGGGTGAGCGCACCGGCGAGGCCGATGACAAAGAGAAGTGATGAGAGGAGGAGACAACTGGTGAGGGAAGTCATTGGCTCTCTCTCCTTTCATGCTTTTCGTACTTTTCGTTGATGGCGATGGTGACGGCGCCGATGAGCGCTGCGGTTAGGAGGAGGCCGATGATCTCCAAGGGAAGCGCGTATCGCAGCATGAGGGCGTTGCCGATCTGCTGCATGGAGACCTGGGGCTCCGGCAATATTTCATGCTGAAGTGTGGAACTTTGGAAGATGGCCCATGCGATGACCGCAAAGATGGCGAGAGCTACTACGCCGTTGAGTTTCCATGAGCTGAAGGAGACGGTTTGCTGCGCTGTTTTTTTGTCACGAGTGAGGAGGATCGCAAAGACGATGAGGATTGCTACGGCTCCGATGTAGACGAGTACCTGCGCGAGGCCGATGAACTGGGCTCCGAGCTGCAGATAGATTGCTGCAAGACCTGCGAACGCTGCGATAAGCGCCAGTACGGAATGAACGAGGTTGCGGAAGCTCATCGCCGCAACTGCGCCCGCTACTGTCAGTATCGCGAAGGTCGTAAACAGCAAGCTGATCCTTTCTTCTTCTCTAGTTTCGCCATTGCGGGCTATTCTGCAAACCGGTAGATTCGTTTCTCCAGCTTCCATCCCTGAGTCAGACCGCGACCGAGAAGAACGTACGATGCAATTAGGATGACACTGCAGATGATCCAGCGCAGAATCCCTTGCTGCATGAAGTGCCAGATTCCTACAGTGATGAGGTTGATGAGCGCCATCGGCAGCATGAACTTCCATGCGAAGTTCATGAGTTGATCCATGCGGAGGCGAGGCAAGGTGCCGCGAATCCAGATGAACATGACGATGAGGAAGAGGAGTTTGCCGAAGAACCAGAGATAGGATGGCACCCACGTCAGGAAAGAGAGGGGTGCGGACCATCCGCCGAGGAACAGGGTGATGCCGAGGCCGCTGATGGCGAACATGCCGAGGTACTCGCCGAGAAAGAAGAGGGCGAATTTGAAGCCGGAGTATTCGACGAAGTAGCCTGCAATGATCTCTGACTCGCCTTCAGGGAGATCAAAGGGGGAGCGGTTCGACTCTGCGGTTGCGGCGATCATGTAGAGGATGAAGCCTGCGAATCCCCAGGGGGTGAAGACGAACCAGTGCGGGAAGATTCCGGTGTAGCCAGCTTGTTTTTCGACGATTGTGACCGTGGATAGCGAACCTGTCGCCATGATGACGGTGACTGAGGCGAGGATCAACGGGACTTCGTAGCTGATCATCTGCGCGATTGCGCGCATGGCGCCGAGAAGCGAGTATTTGTTGTTGCTGGACCATCCGGCCATGAAGATGGTGATCTCGGTGACGGAGCCGACGGCAAAGAAGAAGACGACGCCCGCGTCGAGATTTGCGAGAACCATGTTGCGGCCTATAGGAAGAACCGCGAAGAGAGAGAAGGCCGCGAGGACGAGGACGACAGGAGCGAGAAGGTGCAAGACCTTGTCCGCCGCCTGCGGGACGATGTCTTCTTTTGTGAGGGACTTGATGCCGTCGGCGATGGGCTGCAGGAGACCGAACGGGCCTACGCGGTTTGGGCCGTAACGATTCTGGATTCGGCCGAGACCTTTGCGCTCGAGGACTGTTGTGACGGCGAAGAGAAAGGCGAAGACGCCAAGAATCGCGATGGCTGCAAGCAGCGGAGAGAGGATGGGCTGAAGAATCGCAGGGGCGTAGCCTACGATCCAGCGTTGCAGAGTAACGAAGATCTGGTCTGCTGTCTCACCCATGAGCATGCACCGTTTTGGAGAATGGATGGATCATGCGGAGGCTTCTCCTGTGGGTGCAGGCGTGCTGGTGAGGGGAGTCGGTTTGGGCTCCGCCGCAGCTTTTGCCTTGGCTTCGACCTTGGCTTTTTCCTCGGCCAGCCGCGCATCTACGCTTGCGGCCTCTGTGGGGTGAATTTTGTTGTAGTGCTCATTCGACTTCGACAGCTTTTCTTTATTCCAGAGGAGACCACTGAAGCGGT
Source organism: uncultured Acidobacteriaceae bacterium (assembly GCA_963815485.1). Lineage (GTDB taxonomy): Bacteria > Acidobacteriota > Terriglobia > Terriglobales > Acidobacteriaceae > Edaphobacter. The sequence continues at coordinate 1,350,728 of CAWFGQ010000002.1, forward strand.
TGTCGGTGCTGAGTTCGAATTCGGTGTCCATCTTGATGGCTTCGAAGGGGCAGACCTCGACGCAGATCTGGCAGCTCATGCAGACGGAGATGTCGATATTGAAGACTGCGGGGTAAAACTGCTGCTTGCCGAGTGCGTCGGGTTTTTTGTCTTTGCTTTTCTCGATGTAGATGCACTTGGGGGGGCACTCTTTTTCGCAGATCTGACAGGCGACGCAGCGCATGCCAGCCTTCCAGTCTTCGCCGTCGTAGACGAGAAATGGAAAGTCCCGCGTAGCCTCGATCTGAGGGAGGCGCTCTTCGGGATACTGCACGGTTGTCAGGCGATCTTTGCTGACATAGCTGCCAAAGAAGTTTCTGGCAGTTTCAACAAGACCTTTTGCGATGCCTTCACCCAGCATGTTGCAGCCCTTTACCTGGCGATACCCAGCGTTTCACGACGATAAAATCCCGCAGAACACCGGCACGGGAAGTCTACCGATCCACTTCTCCCAGCACAATATCAATCGTGCCAAAGATGACTACTGTATCCGATACATTTGAGCCGAGGCACATGTCCTCGAGCACGGTGAGGTTGATGAGGCTTGGCGGGCGCACTCGATAGCGATAGGGGTTGGGGGAGCCGTCGCTGATGAGGTAGAAGCCGAGCTCTCCTTTGGCTGATTCGATTCGTCCATAGGCCTCGCCTGCCTTCGGCCGGAAGCCGCGAATCTTTGTCTTCGCGTCCATGATGGGGCCGGCAGGGATGTCGCGGAGGGCCTGATGGAGAATTTTGACGGACTCGCGCATCTCCAGCATGCGGACCATGTAGCGATCGTAGACGTCGCCGTGCTCGCCGATGGGGATTTTGAAGTCGAACCGGTCGTAGATGCCGTACCTGTCGACCTTGCGGATGTCGTAGTTGACACCGGAGGCACGCAGGATTGGGCCGGTGATGCCGCCCTGGATTGCAAGCTCTTTCGACAGAACGCCAACGCCTTGCGTGCGGGCCAGAAGAATCTCGTTGCCGGTAAGGAGGCGTTCAAACTCGTCGAGAAATTGGGGGAAGCCGTCGACGACCTTCCTGACCTGTTCGAGCCAGCCGGCGGGAAGATCGACACGGCAGCCTCCGAAGCGCATGTAGTTACACATCATGCGGGAGCCGGTGAGGGCTTCGAAGAGGTCGAGAATTTTTTCGCGCTCGCGGAAGGAGTACATGAGCGGGGAGCCGCTTGCGCCCATCTCCTGCAGGAGGAAGCCGATGGTTGAGGCGTGATTCTGGAGGCGCGTGAGCTCTGCGGTGATGACGCGAATGTATTCTGCGCGTTCCGGGACGTGGATTCCGGCCAGCTTCTCGACGGCAAGTGCGTAGGCCCAGTTATTCGTGAGCGAGCCGATGTAGTCGAGGCGGTCGGTGTAAGGCATCGAGGCTAGATAAGCTGCGGTTTCGGCGATTTTTTCGTGGTTGCGATGCAGGTAGCCGAAGACCGGTTTGAGCTTGATGACTCGTTCGCCGTCGAGGGTGACATCCATGCGAAAGACGCCGTGGGTTGAGGGATGATGCGGGCCGAGCGAGATCTCGAGCAGCGCGTCGTCGCTCTGCTGCGCGCCGCTCAACCTCGATTCCTGAAGTTCGGTTGCGGTCATCTCCATTGCTGAGTCCCTTGCAATCGTCGCATTATGATTGCCCTTCCAGCGCTCGTGCCTGTTTGGCTTTCTCGAGTACAGCGTCGTGCGGCGTGGGTTCGTATTCGTAGTCGTTGGGTTCGACGTAGTCCTTGCGCATGGGATGATCTTCGAACTCGTCCCACATGAGGATACGGCGCAGGTCTGGGTGGTTCGCAAAGACGATGCCGTAGAGGTCGTAGATCTCGCGTTCCTGGAACTCGGCACTTCGCCAGACGGGAGTGAGCGACGGGACTGTGACTCTGTCCGATCGATTTTCCGTGCGCTGCCGAATCACGAGCGGGCCGTGCTTCTTTTCGATCGAATAGAGGTGATAGACGGCTTCAAGATAGCCGGGTATTTTTGTCTTGCGGACTTCTTCGACCTCTTTCTCTTCACCATCGACGAGCTTTTTTACTTTGATCTTTTCGGAGGTCTCGGTGTCGAGCCAATCGACGCCGCTGGCGTTGGAGCAATAGTCGAGACGCAACTCTGGATCGTCGCGGAGGAACTTTGCGATCTGCACGGCGTGCGCGGGGTCGACCATTAGAGAGTGTTGTGCGCAAGGGCTGGCGTTGAGGATGATCTGCACACGACTGCCCGGGATGGCAGTTTCGATGGCTAGCTTAATCTTTTCTGGGTCCATCGTCACCTGCCGCACTGGGCGCACTCGGGATGTTTTTGGAGATGATGTTCCACAATTTTATGTTTTTAGCGGGGACCAGATCGTGCGCTCCGTAGGCTGGGACGGTAAATTCACTGGGCTGTTCGGGGTCGAGATGCCGCGGGCGGTCCGGGCCTGTGAGAGATTGCGCGTCGATCTTTTTTTGCAAGGTGATGAACGCGTCCATCAGGGCTTCGGGGCGCGGAGGGCATCCGGGGATATGGACGTCGACGGGAATGTAGCGATCGATTCCCTTCAATACGTTGTAGCCCTGTTTGAAGGGACCGCCGGAGATGGCGCAGGCACCCATGGCGATGACGTACTTTGGCTCGGGCATCTGGTTGTAGAGGCGGACTACCTGCGGGGCCATTTTCTTGGTCACTGTGCCGGCGACGATCATGAGATCCGCCTGACGGGGTGAGGGACGGAAGACTTCGGCGCCGAAGCGGGCGAGATCGTAGCGTGCCATGGTGGTGGCGATCATCTCGATGGCGCAGCAGGCGAGGCCGAAGGTCAGTGGCCAGACAGAGCTTCGGCGACCCCAGTTGTAGAGCTCTTCAAGGGTGGTGGTGCAGATTCCCTGTTTGCTTAGTTCTTCTTTGAGTTGAGCATCCATCGTTATACCCAGACCAAGACACCCTTTCGCCAAGTCCAGATTAATCCTTCAACCAGAAGCAAGAGAAAGATCAGCATTGCAACCGAGGCACCGAGGGACAGGCCTGTAAACGAGACGGCGAAGGGGAGCAGAAAAATGGCTTCGACGTCGAAGATGAGAAAGACGATTGCGTAGAGGTAGTACTCCGGCCGGAATGAAATCACGGCGTCATCTTTCGACTCGAGGCCGCACTCGTAGGTGGCATTCTTGATCGGGCCGGATTTTTTGATCGCGAAGCTTTTCGCCCATAACCACGCCATGAGGAGAGGGGCGACGGCAAAGCCGAGCGCGGCAATCATCAGGATTGCAATCGGCCGGTAGATTTCGACGAAGGGTGAATGCATAATTTAGGCAGACGCTTTGCGGACTCTTCTTTATCTGGCAACAGATTACGCCACCCATGGCGCGATTGGCACGTCAAATTCGCGGAGTTCGAGGCGCGAATATACAACGCACACGGGGAGAGGGTGATAGACTAGCCATCCTGTTGGGCTAGTTCACTATCAAACCATTTGCCTAGAGAGATTCGGCAGAATAAAGATTCAGGAGAATTCATGAACTATCCAATGAAGGCTCGACCAGATGAGGCCCTGGGCAAAGGGGCTGTGGAGGACGATAGTCCGAATTTCATCCGTGACCGGCGTCCGCTGCCAGATTTCCTCTCTGGCCAGCTTGGTCACCGCGACCAGGACGAGATGCTCAAGGACAATGATACGGATTTTCCAGAGCCGGATGCCGAGGGGGAACATTCCGGCGGATAGCCGCGCCACTTTTCGAGAGAACAGGTTAGGGGCTGTTGAAAAATCGTTTCCGCTTAGTAAATATTCCCTCAGTGGCTAAAGCCACATCGATATTGCTTTTTGCGGCGCGACTAAAGTCGCGCCCCTTCAAAACAACGACTACATTAACCGCTGCATGACATCATTCAGAACTTCGCGGCTGGGCCTGACGCGCTCCGTCGGGAGAGTGCCAAGCGGCTGGTCGACGAGATTCAGCATCTCGGTGAAGCTTGGCTTCCTGGTGTCGATGTAGAAGACGCCGGTGAGGACTTCTTCCCGGGCGTGGGCTGTCATGAGTGCAGTTGTGGCGGCGACGCGGTCCGTGGGATCGTAGTCTTCATGCAGCTTCCGCAGGCGCATCTGGCTGCCGTCGTGCATCTCGACGTTGATTGTGGTTCCGGGATCGTACTCAACGTCGATCTCCTGGAAGTGCGGGACGAAACCAACCTCGGAGATCGCCTCCTCGTGCTCCTGCATGTATTTGTAGCTGCGTGTGGAGCCCTCGTGGTCATTGAAGGTAACGCACGGTGAGATGACGTCGAGCACGACCGTTCCGTTGTGCGAGATGGCGGCCTTCAGCATGGCTAACAGCTGTTTCTTGTCGCCTGAGAACGAACGGCCGACGAAGGTTGCGCCGAGCTGGATCGCAAGCGCACAGGTGTCGATTGGCGGGAGATCGTTGATGACGCCGGTCTTGAGCGTGGAACCGATGTCGGCGGTCGCCGAGAACTGGCCCTTGGTCAGGCCGTAAACGCCGTTGTCTTCGATGATGTAGATGATGGGGAGATTGCGGCGCATCATGTGGACGAACTGGCCCATGCCGATGGAGGCGGTGTCGCCGTCGCCGCTGACGCCGAGGGCCTTCATGGTGTGATTGCCGAGCAGTGCGCCTGTCGCGACCGAAGGCATGCGTCCGTGCACGCTGTTGAAGGAGTGCGAGCGGTTCATGAAGTAGGCCGGGCTCTTCGAGGAGCAGCCGATGCCTGAGAGCTTCATCAGACGCTCGGGCTGGACACCCATCTCATAGAACGCGTCGATGATGCGCTCTGAGATGGCGTTGTGGCCGCAGCCTGCGCAGAGGGTGGTCTTGCCGCCGCGATAGTCGAGGATCGGCAGGCCGATGCGGTTGGTTTTGACTGCTGGCTTCGGCGCTTCCACAGGAGTTGATGTAACCGGTGTCGTTCCCATTTAGATTCCTTCCTGCGTGACAAGTTCGTCTGTGACGGACCGCGCATCGATGGGCAATCCATTGAAGTGGCGGATGCTGCGCAGCTTGACGACTTCTGTCGCCGGGAGATCCAGCTTGAGAAGGCTCAGCATCTGCGCGTCGCGATTCTGTTCGACCACATAGATCCGGTCGTGCGAGGCGACAAACTCCTGCACCTCGCGGGCGAACGGATAGGCCCGCAGGCGCAGGTAATCTGTCTCGAGGTTATATTCGTCACGGAGCTGGTCGCGGCTCTCGCGAGTGGCATAGTCCGAGGTGCCGAAGGCTATGATTCCTATCTTCGATTTGCCTGTCTGCACGACTTCAGGCCGCGGGACGAGAGAGCGAGCGGTCTCGAACTTCTTGCTGAGGCGCTCCATATTGTTGAAGTAGTCGTCCGGGCGCTCGGTGTACTGGGCCTTTTCGTTGTGCCCCGAGCCACGCGTGAAATACGCCGCCGTGGGGTGGTCTGTGCCCGGGAGCGTGCGGTAGCCTACGCCGTCGCCGTCGACGTCTTTGTAGCGAGCGAAGCCGCCGAGGCGGGTGAGGTCTTCGGCGCTGAGGACTTTGCCGCGATTCAACGGGGCTTCGGGGTACTCGAATGGCTCGGACATCCAGTTGTTCATGCCGAGGTCGAGATCGGACATGACAAAGACCGGGGTCTGCAGGCGCTCGGTGAGGTCGAATGCCGCCTGCGCCATCTCGAAGCATTCCTTCACGCTGCCGGGAATGAGCATGACGTGCTTGGTGTCTCCGTGAGAGAGGAAGGCAACGGAGAGCAGGTCGCCTTGCTGGTTGCGCGTAGGCATCCCTGTGGAGGGTCCGGTACGCTGCACGTCGAAGATGACGCCGGGAAGTTCGGCGTAGTAGCCGAGTCCGGCGAACTCCGCCATCAGCGAGATGCCTGGGCCTGAGGTTGCTGTCATTGCGCGTGCGCCTGCCCAACCTGCTCCGAAGACCGCTCCGATGGCGGCGAGTTCGTCTTCAGCCTGAACTACGGCGAAGGTGGCTTTGCCGTCCTTCTCGACGCGGTAACGCTTGGCGTAGTCGATGAAGTTTTCAACCAGCGATGAGGATGGGGTGATTGGATACCACATCGCCACCGTGCAACCAGCAAAGATGCAACCGAGAGCGGCGGCGGCGTTGCCGTCGATGATGATCTTGCCGGCGGTCTCGTTCATTGATTCGAGGGCGAACGGATCGCTCTTGGTCAGCGTGGTTTTCGCGTAGTCGTAACCGGCCTGGACGGCACCCCAGTTGAGGTCTGCTGCCTTTACCTTCTTGGCGAATTGCTTGCGCAGCGCGGCTTCGACCGCCACCATATCCATCTTGAGGAGCTGTGCGGCGACGCCTACGTAGATCATGTTCTTGACGAGCTTGCGGAGCTTCGCTTCAGGACAGACAGCAGCCGTGAGCTTGTCGAACGGCACGGGATAACAGGCCACGTCATCGCGATACTGCTGCAGATTGGCTGTCTCCTCGTAGATGGCCGCGGCGCCGGGAGGAAGCGACAGCATGTCTTCCTTCATCGTCTCGGGGTTCATCGCGATGAGGAGGTCGATCTCTTTCTTGCGCGCGACGTAGCCATCTTTGCTGGCACGAATCGTGTACCAGGTGGGCAGGCCGGCGATGTTCGAAGGAAAGAGATTTTTACCGCTGACAGGGATTCCCATACGAAAAATCGACTTGAGCAGAACGAGATTCGCAGATTGTGAGCCCGACCCGTTGACTGTTGCGATCTGAATGCTGAAGTTGTTGACGATGGGATTCTGCGGAGACTGTTGTTTCGTGTCCGGCTTGGTCGACGTGCTGCCTTCGGCCCCAGCCAGAGCGACGTGTTCTGTCGCCATGAGTTGTACTCCCCTTGCGTGAAACCCCTCAGAGGGTCACGGAACGAAATGACGATACATGTTCAATTCTAACGCCAAGTGCAGGCTCGCTGGTGAAAGGACGAACCCGCCTTGATTCAAAAGTTGCAGAGAAGAACAGGGTGGTTCGATTATCGGATAAATGTGCCCCTAAAACGCGGCAAGCCCGGTAACGCTTTGGCCGAGAATCAGCGTGTGAATGTCGTGAGTGCCTTCGTATGTCTTTACCGATTCGAGGTTCATCATGTGGCGCATGATGGGATATTCGTCGGAGATGCCGGTGGCACCGAGGATGTCGCGAGACATGCGGGCACATTCGAGAGCCATCCAGACGTTATTTCGTTTTGCCATGGAGATGTGCTGGAATGCCGCTTTTCCCTGATCCTTCAGCCGTCCTATCTGAAGTGAAAGGAGTTGAGCCTTGGTGATCTCTGTGATCATCCATGCGAGTTTTTCCTGGACGAGCTGATGGCTGGCGATGGGCTGGTCGCGGAACTGCTTTCGTTCCTTCGCATACTGCAGTGCCACGTCGTAGCAGGCCATCGCTGCACCGATCGCTCCCCAGCTGATGCCGTAGCGGGCCTGGCTGAGGCACATCAGCGGAGACTTCAGGCCGTCGGACTTCGGCAGAAGATTTGCGGCGGGAATTCTGACGTCGTGCAGCGACAGTCCCGATGTCACGGATGCACGGAGGGACCACTTGCCGTGGACGTCATGCGTGGTGAATCCGGGGCGGTCTGTTTCAACGAGGAATCCGCGGATGCGCAGATTCTCCGGCGAAACTCCGGGTTCTTCGACCTTCGCCCAAATCACGGCGACATCGGCGATGCTGCCGGAGGTGATCCACATCTTTTCGCCGTTGAGAATGTAGTCGTTGCCGTCTTTGCGAGCACGGGTCCGCATGCCGCCGGGATTGGAGCCGAAGTCCGGTTCGGTGAGGCCGAAACAGCCTAGTTTCTCTCCTGTCGCCATCTTTGGGAGCCAGAGGCTTTTTTGTTCGTCGGAACCGAAGGTGTAGATGGGGTACATGACGAGCGCCGACTGAACGCTGACAAAGCTGCGGATTCCGGAGTCGCCTCGTTCCAGTTCCTGCGTCATCAATCCGTATTCGACGTTGTTGATTCCGGCGCAGCCGTAGCCGTCGAGGGTGGCACCGAAGTATCCCTGCTCGCCCATCGGACGGACTAGCTCGCGCGGGAAGCGGCCTTCGCGGTTGCACTGCTCGATGATTGGAATCAGTTTGTCTTCGATGAATCCGCGAGTGCTGTTGCGAACGAGAAGCTCATTTTCCGAGAGCAGGGAATCGAACTCGATGAAGTCTACGCCTGAGAATTTGAATGCCATCGCCGCATCATTCTAGCTGATTGCAGAGGCTCAAGGATGGGCTGGATTCTCTCCGTAGTACTTCCACGTGGTCTTGAAGTCCTTTGTGAGCTTCTGTCGTTCGAGGTCGGCGCGGAGCATCTCGATGGGCATCGAGTTCTCGTGGAGGACGGCGTCGGCGAACTCCTTGTCCGTCATTTTCTTTGAATCGACCAGTTCTTTGTGGAGTGCTCGGAACTGGAGTGCGCCCATCAGGTACGCGATCTGGTAGAGCGGGCCAACTGAGCCGTCAAATGAGCGGCGTACTTCGCCGGCGGCGTTGTCCGGCTCAAAGCCTACGTTGTCGATCAGCGACTGCACACATTGCTGTGTGGTCCACTTGCCCAGATGAAAGTTCATGGTGAAGATGACGCGGGCGGAGCGATGCATACGCCATACGAGCGCGCCTACACGCTCCTCGGGAGTCTTGTTGAAGCCCTTGTCCCAGAGCAGCATCTCCCACCAGAAGGCATTTCCTTCGTGCCAGAAGGGGGTTGAGAAGGTCCGGCGATAGGTGCTGTATCGCGAGGACATGTAGAACTGCAGGAAGTGGCCGGGAATCATCTCGTGAAAGGCGGTTGCGTGGGACAACGGGGTGCTGTTGCCGCGCATGCTCATCTCACGCTGTTCGAACGTCATGGAGTCGGTGGGGTAGGAGACGCTGAGCTCGTTGCCACCCGTGAAGAAGGGGTTCACGAGTTGACGCTGCGGCGTCATCATGATCATGTACCAGGTCTCGTCGGCCAGCGGCGGCACGGTGACGAGGTTGTTTTTTTCGACGAAGTCGCTGCCCTCGAGCACGAGCTTGCGAATTACTTCGGGCTGCTCGCCTGGCGGAACATGGGTTTGCTTTACTTTTTCGACGGCGGCGTGCCAGTCGTTGCCAAAGCCCATCTCGTTCGACGCTTTGAGCATCTCTTTCATGCACCAGTCGTATTCGGTCTGGGCAATCGCGATCAGCTCCTCCGGCGTGTAGGGAATCATGTCGTCGGCGAGGGCGTTCATCAGCGCTTCGCGGCCGACCGGGTCGCCGATGATTGTTGTCTTGTCGTCGGGCGCGATACCGATCAGTTTTTCCTTCAGGAAGGCGTTGTAGCTCGTCAACGCTTTGTCAGCATCTTTGTACGGCTGGTCCACCCACCATGTGAATTCGGGATCGTAGCCGTTGTATTGCCCGAACCAATCCTTCAGCGCGGTATTTATCTGAATCGTCGCCAGCGCGGCCCGGTTTGCAACAACCGGATTTACTTTAGGCTTCTCGACACCGTCGGTCGACTGGGCGCCGCGTGGCTTGGGATCCAACTTCTTCCGTGTGGCCTCGATCTGTTTCACGAGTTCAGTGAGTGCTGCGGCGTCCTTCTCGGCGTCGGGACGCTTCATTTCGCGTTTGCGATCCAGGAATTGCTCAATCGTTGGAGCGAAGGGAAGCAGCGACTGCATCTCTTCCACCTGTTTCTTCTGGATGGCAAGCTGATGGAGATCGGAGGTGACACGGTTTTTCAGCAGGAGATAGTCGATCTGGTCGTCTTCTGACAGCTTGTCGAAGTTCATCGCGGCCAGAGTTGCCAGTTCGTCGTTGTAAAACTTCTCGAAGCGGGTCATACGGGCGGGTGCAATTGCGAGGGGATAGATGCGGGTGAGGCTCATGCGATCGGCCGTGAATTGTTCGATCAACCGAGGCATCTGCCGCTCTCCGGTGGTGGGAGCTGCGGCACCCGCGCTGCAGATCGTTCCCAATGCTGCCATCCATCCGCAGGCCACGAGGCCCCATCGCTTCCTTGTCCGCATAAAATCTTTCTCCTGATGTGGCATGCGCATTAATGGGAGCGACCGGGTTCAAAATGATCCCGAGTCTCCCCTCTAATTTCAGCTGTAGCCACCGTTATACAGGAGGCCAGGGCGAATTGTATACAAATCAGTATTCTTAAGAACGGCCGCGGTTGGCTTATTTTCAGGGCTTCTCCGACTCGTGAGTCTGCGCTGGTTCGGTGTCGTTCCAGACCTGGAAGCACTACCGTTACGATATGAAGAGAACCGCAGACTCCCGCCGTGTCGGACAACTTCGCCCAACTCGTGAAACAACAGACCGATATCGTGCGGATCATCGGTGATTATCTGAAGCTCCGCAAATCCGGCGCTCAGAACTATACCGGGCTGTGCCCTTTCCACAAGGAAAAGACCGGCTCGTTTTCGGTCAATGCCACGCATGGTTATTTTTACTGCTTTGGTTGTCATGAGAAAGGCGATGTCTTCACCTTTGTGATGAAGATGGAGAACATCAGCTTTCCTGAGGCGGTGCGCGCCGTCGCGCAGAAGTGCGGCATACCTTTACCCAAACGCGAGTTCACTTCATCGGAAGAGGCTCACGAGGCGGGCCTGCGGCGGCAGCTTCTGGAAATTCATGAGGCCGCGACGCAGTACTTCGAGGCTGCGCTGAAAGCGCCTGAGGCTGCTCGCGCTCGCGAATACCTTACCTCTCGAGGAGTCACACCGGAGACGGTCGCCAAATTTCGCATCGGGTTCGCTCCGGATGATTTCAATCACATGCGAGAGCAGTTGGCGAGACATTTCAACGAAGACATTCTTCGGGCGAGCGGCCTCTTCAGCTCGAAAGAGCAGGCGGATGGCAGCCAGGGCCAGATTTATGCCCGATTCCGCAAACGCATTACATTTCCCATCGCCAACGAGCAGGGAAAGACCATCGCTTTCACCGGGCGGGCGCTGGATGCGCAGGATGAAAAAGGCCGCGACATCGCCAAGTACCTCAACTCTCCAGAGACTGCGCTTTACAGCAAAGGCCAGATTTTGTTCAACCTGGACAAAGCCAAGGCTGACATTCGTACGCTTGGCTTTGCGCTGCTTGTTGAGGGACAGATGGATTGCATCTCTGTTTTTATGGCGGGGATTCGGAACGTCATCGCGACCTCGGGCACGGCTTTTACCGAGGCACAGATTCGTCTGCTCAGCCGCTTTACCAAACGTGTCATTGTGAATTTTGATCCGGACACTGCGGGAATTGCCGCGACTGAAAAGTCGATTGCGCTGCTCACCGAAGAGGACTTTGAGGTTAAGGTTGTCACGCTTGAAGGCGGCCTGGACCCAGACCGATTCATTCGCGAGCAGGGGACTCAGGCTTATATGGCGGCTCTGCGGAATGCCAAGCGGCACTCCGATTACCTGATTGATCAGGCCCGCGAACAGTTTCCCGGGCGCACCGCTGACGCCAAGGTGAAGGCGCTGAACTTTCTTCTGCCTCACATTCGCCGTATGCCCAACCGGATTCAACGTGACGAGTTTGCTGCAGATGCTGCTCAGAAACTTGCGATCGACTCAGCGATTCTTCGCCAGGAACTGAAGCAGGCAGCCGCGCAACGTGTCGAGAGCGTGCGATCTCACAATCACGATCCTGCCAGCGAGACCGAACGAATACTTCTGCGCGCTCTTGTGCTTCCGGAGGATGACCCGGCCCGCAGGTTAGCTGCCGGTCAGCTTTCTCGGCACCCCGAGTGGTATGAAAATCTTCCCTCGGCAGCGCTGCTCGAAGTTCTCTCGCACGCGCCGGCTCCGCCGAATCCTCTGGATGCCGTACCCGACCAGCAAAGTCACGTCCTCCTCGTTACGGCACTCCACCATGCAGACGAACCCTCCGCTAACCCACAGACTTTGGCTGAACAGGTGGAAGGCGCTCTTTCCACGCTCGAACAGCGCAGCCTCGAACGGCGTCAACGTGAACTCCGCACGCTCATCGCCGAAGCCGACCGCCGGGGCGATCACGAGATGCTGAACCGACTAACCGCCGAAAAACTTCAGATCGATCGCCAACTGCGCGAACACTGATGTTCGCATTCAACTCGCTCAGCCGTTAGGCACACTCTGCACCCACCCGTTAGACTTGCCCAAGCATCAGAACACACCTTCGACATGAGTATGGATGGCTCGACAAAACGGCGGCTTCTCCTTGGCTTCATCGTCAACTGGATTGGCAGACTCGCCGCCACCCTTATTCAGCTCATCCAGGTGCCGGTCTTTCTTCACTTCTGGAGCACGCCGCTGTTCGGCGAGTGGCTGATTCTCAATTCGATTCCTGCTTACCTCACCTTCAGCAGCATTGGGTTCGGCAATGTCGCCGGCAATGAGATGACCATGATGGTCGCGCGCAACGACCGCGAAGACGCTCTTCGCGTGTTTCAAAGTTGCTGGTGGCTCATCGTTCTTATCTGCTCCGCTGTTCTGGTTCTTCTTAGCAGCGCGCTGTATTTTCTTCCTGCCGCGCGCCTGCTCAAGCTGAGCAACATCGGCGAAGCCGACACCAAGTGGATTATTTTTTATCTCGGCATCTCTGTTTTGTTCAGTCAGCTTGAACAGCTTCTTCAATCTGCCTACCGATGCATTGGGCGCTATCCGTATGGGACTGCGCTGAAGACGGTTTTTTCGTTTCTTGCCTTCAGCAGCATGATCGCCGCGGTCGCTCTCGGCTGCGGTCCGAAGAGTACGGCGCTGATCTTCGCAGGCGTCAACATCGGCAGCACCGTGGTTCTCTGTCTCTTCGTCAACCACGATATTCCGTGGATCGAATTCGGATGGAAGTATGCCAGCCTGTCTGAGATTCGCAGGCTCACTCCTCTTGCGGTTGCCTTTATGGGCTTCCCTGCCGGCAATGCGTTGAATCTCCAAGGAACTCTTCTCGCTGTTGGCTATGCGCTTGGACCGGTTGCTGTCGTTGTCTTTGGAACGGCACGCACCGTCTCCCGCGTTGCCCTGCAGATGGTCCAGATGATCAACACCACATTTGAGCCGGAGCTCTCCATCGCCTACGGGGCTCGCAATTACGAGCTGACCCGGACTCTGCTGCGCCGAGCGTGCCAGCTTGCTCTGCTTGTTGCCGTTGTCATTGTCCTTGCCATGATGATCTTTGGTCCTTGGTTTCTCACCCACTGGACCGGAGGCCACGTACCGCCCAGCCGCCGTCTGCTGAGCATTCTTCTGCTGGTGGTTATCTTCTATGCGCTCTGGTCTACGAGCGCCACCCTGATTACTTCAACGAATCAGCATGAAAGACTGGCTACCTGGTATGTGGCGGGCACGGCGGTCACCTGCGTCGCCTGTTACTTTTTTGCCCGTGCCTGGGGGCTTTATGGAGCGGCTGCTTCTCTTCTCATCTCTGAAACGGTGATGAACCTCTACGTTGTCCCGGCGTCGCTGCGCATCGCTCATGATAACGCGCCGGCGTTTCTCGCCAGCCTGCTGCAATATCCCCACGCCTTGCGTCCCGCTTCGCTGCTGGCCCGCGTTCGTCGATCGAAACCGGGATTCGAAAGCTGATTCGCTATCGACCGAAGGCGAGCTGGCCGAGCAGCACAATATTCAGCGAGAGAATAATTGCCACTGCGCACCAACCGGCCCAGCGCGTTCGCCGCGCACTGACAAAGCTCCGCATGACGGAAGCGCTGTTGGTCAGCACCAGCAACGGAATCAGCGCAAACGGCAGAGTGAAGCTCAATACTACCTGCGACATGATCAAAATCCTCAGCGGATCCAGCCCAATTGCAATGACGATGATGGCCGGAATGATCGTAATGAGTCGTCGCAGGAAGATCGAAAACTTGATATCGAGAAAACCTTCGATGATGACCTGCCCCGCCATTACCCCCACTGTTGACGACGACAGCCCCGAACAAAGCAGCGCCACCGCAAAGACAATCGCCGCCATTGGTCCGAGCAGCGGACCCAGCGTCTGGTGTGCCTGTTCGATTGTCGTTACTGGATTCGACAGATGGCCGAACGCGACGGCGGCCATCACAATCATTGCTGAATTAATGAGCCATGCACCGTTCATCGCAACAAACACATCGATCAGCTCAAACCGCAGATAACTTCGGCGCCGTGATCCGCCCTCGATCGGCGGCTTCGCAATCAGTTCCTCCCGGCGTGGTTGCACCAGGGCCGAGTGCAGATAGACGACATGCGGCATCACGGTTGCGCCGAGCATCCCTACTGCGACATAGAGGCTCCCGTGCAGATCTTTTGGATCCAACGTCGGGACCAATACATGGAACGCCGCCAGTCTCCAGTCCGGATGCACAAGAAAAACCTCAAAACCGTAGCACAGGCCGATCACTCCGACGAATGCCATGATTCCGCGCTCGAGCCACTGATATCCCGCGAGATCCAGCGCCAGAATCAGAAACACAGCTACTGCGGAGACCAGTGCCGCGGCCAGCAGCGTTTCGGTCCGCGACCATCCATGCGCGAGCATCGCCGGCCCCACGAGCAGATAAAATCCCAATGCCGCACCGAGAAACTCCGCCAGGTCGGTCGCAATCGCTGAGACCTCAGCCGCGACCCACAAAAACAGCGTCATGGGGCGCGAAAAATGTTTCCGGCAGTTCTGCGGCAGGGTCAATCCGGTCACAATCCCCAGCTTTGCCGAGAGATACTGGATCAGGATCGCCATCGCGTTCGACCACAGCAAGACCCACAGCAGCCGGTACCCAAACCTGCTTCCACCCTCGATGTTCGTGGCGAAGTTTCCCGGATCGATATAGGCCACCGAGGCCACAAACGCGGGGCCGAAGTAAGTCCACATCTCGTTCCGCCGAAAGGCGGGCACAGACAGTGATTTATCCGGTTTGTCTGAGCTGACGAGAGTTTTAGCCATGACTAAATATTACTTTAATGCTAACCTAAGTCAAATTTGCGTCGTGTCTCAGTTTGAATTTCAGACTTGTACGGGAGTCCCTTCATGTCGGAACAGCCTCGCCACTGCATCGTCGCGATCGCCCCATGCAACGATATCGACGCAAGCACCGCTTTTTACAGCCGGCTCGGTCTTTCGGTGTATAGCGATCATGGGCGCTATCGCATCCTCAGCGACGGAAAAGGCTGGCTCCTCCATCTATCCAGCGAGAGGCCGGATGGATGGCTCGTCCCCGGCCGAAATCCGAACGGTCTCTACCTTTATCTGGAAGATGTTGATGGGCTCGCTGCTCAGGTCGGCGATCTCTCTATTGGCGAGGGCCCCAAACATAAACCATGGGGCATGTATGAGTTTGCCTTATCTGACCCTGACGGAACGCTGGTGCGGATTGGCTGGCCGAGCCGGCTCATCCGCTGAAGGCTGAAACCGGCGGCGTCTCCAGGGCCATGCAGCGAACTGCGAGTAACCGATGTCCACAAGGGACCGAAACGCGAAGTTCAAACTGAGACATTACCCAAATTTGCATCGATGAAAAAGACTCTCTCGAAGTTGCGGACGACCGAAATGAGCACCACGACTCCCTACGCTGGCAGTGAAGCTGTCGATGACTACCTCAAAGCGATTTTTGAGTTGAGCGGCCGCGAGGAACGCCAGGTTTCAAGCAATGAGATTGCAGCGCATCTCGCGATTACGGCGGCCTCCGTAACGAATATGCTGCAGAAACTCGCCGCGCAGTCGCCGCCTCTTGTCGCTTATAAAAAACACCACGGCGTGAAGCTGGCCAAGGCGGGAAAGAAGCGTGCGCTGGAGATTGTCCGGCATCATCGACTGCTCGAAACCTTCCTTCACCGGATCCTCGACTATCCCTGGGACGAGGTGCATCAGGAAGCCGAGCGCCTTGAACACTTCATCTCGGAGCGCTTCGAAGAGCGTATTGCCGCCAAACTGGGTCATCCCGAGTTCGATCCTCACGGCCACGCGATTCCAGCCATGGACGGCTCGCTGCCCATCCAGCAGCCGCAGTCGCTCTCACAGCTCGTCCCGGGCGAGTCGGCGAAGGTTTCCAGCGTCTCGGATCGAGATCCCGAGATGCTCCGCTATCTTGCCTCGCAGGGAATACGCCCGGGGGTACGCCTTACTCTCAGCGAACAACTTCCCTTCCAGGGTGCCTATCAGGTTCGCGTTGGGGCCTCTGCAAAACAGGCTTTGCTGAGCCACACTCTCGCGGATGCCATCTCCCTTACAGGAAAGTAGAGTTGTTTGACTTCAACCCCGGTCATGCCTAGCCTCAGATTAAGGGTTGGAGCAGCCTAGGAGCGTAGCAACGAATGAAGGTTCTCGTCATCGGCGGCGGCGGCCGCGAACACGCCATAGTCTGGGCCCTCCGCAGGTCGCCGCAGGTCACTGAAGTTCTCTGCGCTCCGGGCAATGGCGGTATCGCCCAGCTCGCACGCTGCATCCCCGTCGACCCTGGAAATCTTCACCTTATGGTCGACATCGTTGCGGTCGAACAGCCCGACCTCACTGTTGTCGGCCCTGAGCTTCCTCTCTCCGTGGGCCTCGTGGATGAGCTGACCAAACGCAGCTTCCGGGTCTTCGGACCTACTCAAGATGCGGCGAGGCTTGAAACCAGCAAAGCGTTCGCCAAGTCGTTCATGCAGCGCAACGATATCCCCACGGCGGCCTACGCTCTCTGCACGAACGTCGAAGAGGTTCACGAAGAGCTGCCGCGCTTTACGGTTCCGGTTGTCGTCAAAGCCTCCGGCCTCGCTGCGGGTAAAGGCGTTGTGATTTGCAACACGCATCTTGAGGCTGAGGAGACCGCGGCACAGATGTTCAGTGGCGCTCTGCTTGGGACGCCGGAGACTGAAGTTGTTCTTGAAGAGTTTCTCACTGGCGAAGAAGTCTCCTTTTTCGCCCTCTGCGACGGCATGCACGCTGTCGAGATTGCGTCGGCGCAGGACCACAAACGCATTGGCGAAGGCGACACCGGTCCCAACACTGGCGGCATGGGCGCTTATTCCACCGATGGCATTGTTACCCCTGCCATGCGGCAGTGGATTCTTCGCAGCGTTGCGCAGAAAGTAGTCGACGGTATGCGCGGTGAAGATATTCCGTTCCAGGGGATTCTGTTCTGCGGCCTGATGATGACTCCCCGCGGTCCGATGGTTCTTGAGTTCAACACTCGCTTCGGCGATCCCGAGACGGAAGCCATTCTTCTTCGGCTTGAAACCGACATCGTCGATCTCTTCAACGCCTCTATCGACGGCACGGCGAATCACCTCGCCATTCGCATGCGGCCGGGAGCCAGTGTCTGCGTCATTGCAGCCAGTGCGGGTTATCCCGGTAAATACACTTCCGGAAAACCCATCCATGGGCTTCCCGCATATTTCGATGGGAGCGAAGACGTCGTTGTCTTTCATGCCGGTACCGCTGTCAACGACCGTCAACTCGTCACCGCGGGAGGTCGCGTGCTCGCTGTCTCTGCCGTGGCCCCGGATCTGCAGACAGCCCTCAAGAAGGCCTACGCCGAACTTGCGAAGATCTCCTTCGAAGGCATGCAATTTCGCCGCGATATCGGCTGGCGAGCACTGCAGAGGGAACAATTATGAGCCAACCAATTCTTACCGCCGAAGATGTCCTTGCCTGGAACGAAACTACCGCCAGGAACTGGCGTAAGCTTTTCACGCAGCATCCTGAGTTACTCAACCTGCCCTGCGATATTGCCGGGACAAAGACTCTCGCTGAGGTTCTTCAGCACATCGTTGCTGTTCAGCTTCGCTATGCGGAACGGATCGCCGATCTGCCTATCACCGAGTATGCCGGCGTTCCTTACAATTCCGTCGACACAATCTACGCTACGCACGATCGTTCCATTGCGCTGTTTCAACAGTTGCTCGCCGCCGACACAGATTGGGACGAAGCAGTCGAGTTTCCCACACGGTCTGCCGGCAGGCTGCGTTCCACTCGCAAAACCATCCTCCTGCACTCGCTTCTACACGGTATCCGGCACTATGCCCAACTTGCTACGATCGTTCGCCAGCATGGCGTCAAGCCCGACTGGCCGATGGACTACCTCTTCATGCATGTGGAACGCGTGGAGTAGGTTCCGGTGCATTGCCCCAACATTCCTTCTTTTGACGATAGAAAATCCGTCGACTAGAGTAGAGGGCCTATGCCAAGACTCAGTCCTCTGCTTCTGCTCTTCACTCTTGTGTCGTTCGGGCAAGCTCCACAACGCCCGGCGATCACCGGCGTCGCCTTCTTCCGCATGTACGCTGCCGATCCTGCAGCGTCCGCCGCCTTCTATACCAAGACCCTCGGTCTCCCAAGCAAAGGTAGCGACGGCGTTACACGCTATACGGTGAACGGTTCGCAGTGGCTCGAGGTCAAGCCTCTTCCCTCGCCTGCGCCGGTGTCGCGCATGGAGGCTGTAGCCTTCACCACGCGCGACGTTGCCGAGCTGGAGCGATACCTCAAGGCTCGCTCCGTCGCGATCGCCCAGCCGCTGAAGGATGGCGTCTTTGGCGTACACGATCCTGAAGGCAACCTGATTCTCTTCGTCCAGCAGGGCGTCAAACCTGCGGGTCTTCCCGCGCCCTTACCGGACGCTCCTTCGCACCGTATTATTCACGCCGGCTTCATGGTTGCCGACCGCGCCAACGAAGACGCCTTCTGGCAGGGCATTCTCGGTTTTCGACCGTATTGGTATGGCGGACCTAAACCCGACGCGATCAACTGGGTCAGTCTGCAGGTGCCCGATGGATCGGACTGGATTGAGTACATGCTCAACAATCCGCCCAACCCCACGCTGCAGCACATTGGCGTGATGGACCACTTCTCTCTCGGTGTCGTGAACATGAAAGACACCGTCGCGAAGCTTGCGGCGAATCACTGTGAAGGGCCCAACTGCACGAAATCCCAGATGGGAAAGGATGGCAAGATCCAATTGAATCTTTACGACCCTGATCTTACGCGCGTCGAATTCATGGAATTCCAGCCAAGCGAAAAGCCTTGCTGCTCTGAGTTCACAGGCAAGCACCCAACTGAAACGGAAGACCAGTAATCTCTGGTCTAAAATCGTTGATGCCTACTCGCCGCGACATTCTTCGCCTCTGTTCTCTGGCTGCTGCTGCCGGTTGCTCGCTGCGTCTTTCGGCAGGAGCGTTGCTGTCGGCTAATGAGGGTCTGCTCTACGGAGTGCAGCTCTACACTGTTCGTAAGGAGGCTCGGGCAGACTTTGCGAGTCTTCTTCGGGCTCTTCGCCAGATTGGGTTCACGCAGATCGAACTGCATCCGCTCATCTTCACTCAACCCGCTTCGACTCTGCGAAAGATGATTGCTGACGCAGGCCTTGCGGTACCGTCCACTCACATGTCTGCGTCCGATCTCGACTATGCGATCGAACTCGGCGTCCAGTATGTCGTGACCATGCTTCCGAATCCGAGACCGGTTTCGCTCGATGATTATCGTGCGGTTGCGAGCCGATTCAACCGGTGGGGCGCTACGCTTCGTGACAAGGGAATGCAGCTTGCCTATCTTTGCCATGGCCACGAATTCCTGCCGCAGGAGGGAAGCTCCGGATTCGAACAGATTGTGCGAAACACTAACCCCGGGTTCGTCAAGCTTGAGATTGATATCTATTGGCTCGTTCAGGCCGGCGTCGATCCCGCTGCGTTTCTCCATAAATACCGCGATCGCATCAGCCTGCTTCACGTGAAAGACCGCATCGCCGGCGCACCCACGAGCTACGACGAAGATGCCTCGGCAGAGCATTTCATTGAACTTGGCAAGGGCGCCATTCCCTGGCAGTCTCTTCTGACTCAGGCACGTAAACAGGGAGTCCGTTACGTCTTCCTCGATCAGGACAAGACTGAAATGCCAGTGCTCGACAGCCTGCGACAGAGCTTCAGCTATTGCAGACGTTGAAGCTCTGAGGCTCACGGTTCAGACATTGGCCGTTGCAGGCAGAATCTCCGACACATCCACCCACTGCGTCGGGTAGTCCCCTGTATAACAGGCTGTGCAGAAATCTCCCGGCGACAGACCTTCTACCGGCTCGCCAGTCGTACATGCGTGCGTCAGGCCCACTAACGACAGATACGCGAGCGAATCTGCCTCGATATATTTGCGGATTTCTTCAATCGAGTTGTTCGCAGCAATCAGATCTTTTTTGCTTGGCGTATCCACTCCGTAAAAACACGGCGAGATGGTCGGCGGACAAGAGATTCGCAGATGAACCTCCTTCGCTCCCGCTGCTCGCACCATCCGCACAATCTTTCGCGAAGTGGTTCCGCGGATAATCGAGTCGTCGATCAAGATTACGCGCTTCCCTTCGAGCAGCGACCGCACGGGATTCAGTTTCATCCTCACGCCGAAGTCGCGGACACGCTGTTCGGGCTGGATGAACGTTCGACCGACATAGTGATTGCGAATCAGTCCCAGGTTGAACGGGATCTTCGACTCCGCCGCGTATCCCAGCGCCGCTGTCACGCCTGAGTCAGGGACGGGCACTACTAAATCCGCATCAACGTGTGACTCGCGCGCAAGCTGGCGGCCCATCTCCTCGCGGCTCTTCTGCACCCAGCGGCCGTAGATCTTCGAGTCGGGCCGGGCAAAGTACACATGCTCAAAGATGCAGCTTGCCTGCCGCGTCGTCGTGTCGAAGTAGCGCGAGGTGACACCCTCCTCCGACACCATGACGAGCTCGCCGGGCTTCACATCGCGCTCATACTTGGCGTGCAGCAGGTCGAACGCGCACGTCTCGCTTGCAAAGACAAACGTGTCCGGAGCGCCATTCACTCCCGGAATCCGGCCCATCGACAGCGGCCTGAATCCGTGCGGGTCGCGTGCGGCGAAGATTCGGTTCCGCGTCATCATTACGATCGAAAACGCGCCCTCCACCTGGCCGAGCGACTCTGCGATGCAGTCCACCAGTGTCGATTGCCTGGAGTGCGCTATCAGTTGAACGATGATCTCCGAGTCGCTTGTCGTCTGGAATAACGCTCCATCGCGCTCCAACCGCTCCCGGGCTGTTCCGAGGTTCACCAAATTGCCGTTGTGTGCGATCGCAATCAGCCCTTTTGTCGACTCGACCGAGATGGGCTGTGCATTCAGCAGCGCCGAATCTCCCGTCGTCGAATAGCGCGTGTGGCCAATCGCCATCTGCCCAGGCAGTCGCGCCAAGACTTCGTCGGTGAAGATCTCCGACACCAATCCCATGCCTTTGATGTCGTTCACCTGCTGTCCGTCCGCGCTCGCGATGCCAGCGGACTCCTGACCGCGGTGCTGCAACGCATACAGGCCCCAGTACGTCATCCGTGCGGCGTCGGGATGACCATAGACCGCCATTACGCCACACTCTTCGCGTAGCTTGTCGAATGGGGTCTTGTCTTCCGCGTCTAACTCTTCCAATCCGTTTTGCAGTTCGAGAAGTTTATCGGTCATGCGGTCACCACCTCACCGGCCAATTGCTCCTCCAATGCGCCAGACCACGCAGTCTTGAACTCGGAAACAGATTCATCGATCACAGTCTTTTCATTGATCACAATCTGATAGCGGTCTCCGGTTACCTCACCCAGCGGGAAGGCCCCAACGCCAGCGTGCTCGCGGAGTACTGCCTGAATTTCTTCGATCTTCGCGGGATCAGCCGTCGCGATCACCGAGGAGCCGATTTCACTGAACAACCGCTCCTTGACCGAGAACGGATCATCGGAATTAAGTCTCATCGAGACCTTCACGCCTAGCCCCTTTGGAAAGCCAGCCTTTGCAAAGGCCGCCGTACAACCGCCATCGGAAAGATCCGTCGCCGAGATCAGCAACTTCTTCTCCGCGAGCGCAATCAATGCTTTGTGCAATGCCGCCTCTTCCTGCAAATTCAGGACCGGGGGAACGCCCCAAACCTCACCCATTACATGTTTTGCGTACTCGGTTGAGCCAAAGTCGCGTTTCGCCTCACGGCCTTTCCCTTGAAAGGAGGAGAGAAACAGGATTGTGTCGCCGGGTTTCTGAAACGCCGCGGGAACCGCCTTGGTTACATCGTCTATGATGCCAACTACGCCAACCACCGGCGTTGGATAGATTCCTTCGCCTTTTGTCTCGTTGTAGAGCGAGACATTTCCACCTGTAATCGGCGTTCCCAATGCGGTACAAGCCTCAGCGATACCGTCGATGGCCGCTGAAAGCTGCGCCATGATCTGCGGCTTTTCCGGGTTGCCGAAGTTCAGGCAGTTGGTGGCTGATACCGGAGTCGCGCCAGTGCATGCAACTTTTCGTGCGGCCTCGGCGACGGCATGCATTGCGCCAAGCCTGGGGTCGAGCCAACACCAACGACCGTTGCCAGCGAGCGCCATCGCTAAGCCGCGCTCACCCTTCACAGTGTCGGAAAACTCATGCGAAGAATCCGGCGCAACCACTGGATTCGCAGCATCTTGATTATTCGTCGCCAGCGTTGCCTCGCCCTTCGGTGTCGAAGAAGCTACCAAGCCTGCCAGCGTACCCATTACTCCTTGCTTACGCGCTGCACCGGAACTCTTCCCTGTTCCCTTGATCCGCATCACCCCGGCTTCGCCGCCCGGACCCTGGACCGTGTTGGTCTGAACCATCGAGTCGTACTGCTCGTAGACCCAGCGCTTGTCGCAGATGTTCGCGGTTGCCAGCAGTTTTTTGAGGTCTGCTGTGTAGTTGTGTGGTTTTTTCAACTCCTGCAGCACATGCGCAGGAGGATCGAGCGATACAGGAGCCTTCCATTCGCCTATTGGCCTGCGGTATACAGGAGCGTCATCGGTGAGCGCCTGGTTTGGGATATCGGCAACCAGCACTCCGTGCTGCGTGATGACCATGTGGGGTTTTTCTGTTACTTCGCCGACGATTGAAGCGTCCAGACCCCATTTTGAAAAGACATCGAGAACTTCGACTGCGCGCTCTTTGTCGGCTACGAGCAGCATTCGTTCCTGTGATTCGGAGAGCATGATCTCGTAGCTTGTCATGCCGGTCTCGCGCTGGGGAACGCGGTCGAGTTCGACAGTGAGACCGAGGCCACCACGCGCGCCCATCTCGCAGGTGGAGCAGGTGAGTCCGGCTGCGCCCATATCCTGAATTCCCAGCACTGCGCCGGTCGCCATTGCTTCGAGGCACGCCTCGAGCAGCAGCTTTTCCATGAAGGGATCGCCCATCTGCACGTTCGGGCGCTTCTGCTCGCTGCCTTCGGTGAACTCTTCGCTCGCCATGGTGGCGCCGTGGATCCCGTCGCGCCCTGTCTTCGCGCCCACGTAGATCACCGGATTCCCCACGCCCACAGCCTTGGCATAGAAGATCTCGTCCTTCCGCACGAGGCCCAGCGCAAACGCGTTCACCAGCGGATTGCCTGAGTAACAGCTCTCAAAGCGCGTTTCGCCGCCGAGGTTCGGAACGCCGAAGCAGTTTCCATATCCGGCGATGCCATGAACTACGCCGGTTGCGATCTGATGATTCTTCTTTCGCAGTGACTCTTCGGGCTCGGCCTCATCCAGCGGGCCAAACCGCAGGGAATCCATCACTGCCAGCGGTCGCGCATTCATCGTGAAGATGTCGCGCAGGATTCCGCCTACGCCGGTAGCCGCGCCCTGGTAGGGCTCAATGTAGCTGGGATGGTTGTGCGATTCGATCTTGAACGCGCAGGCCCATCCCTCCCCCACATCGATGATCCCTGCGTTTTCCCCCGGACCCTGAACCACGCTCCCCGGCCCGGTCGTCCTTTCGCCACGTGTCGGCAGCCGCTTGAGGTGCACCCGCGAAGACTTATAGGAGCAGTGCTCCGACCACATGACCGAAAAAATTCCCAGCTCGGTCAGGGAAGGAACACGTCCCAGCGCGTTCTCGATCCGCTCATACTCCTCGGCCGTAATGCTGTGCTGTTTCAGCAGCGCAGGAGTGATGGTAGCGGGAGTAGGAGTAGCTTGCTCGGCTTCAAGTTTTGGCATGGTTCGCTACTTAATTGTCGCATGCATCGCGACCGACTGTGACGACGCCCGTCGCCGCTCCAGCGCCGGCCTGTCCCACCTCGCCACATCCGCGGCTGCCGAGTACGCACTGTTCAGAAACTCCATCAAAGCCTCGTCGGGCGAAGGCTCGCTCCGCAGGGCGTCGTACTTGAAGATAAACTCTCCCAAAGCTTTATCCCAGCCCGCCGCCGCAGGCCGAACCTCTACTTCAGCCAGCCCCTCCGGCACCGGAGCCGCGTAGCAATAGAACGCCCCGGTTCCGTACCCACCGTTTCCCGGCCAGAATCCTGCCGAGATCACTTCATGCGAGTAAGCCTCCCGCTGAATGGAATCGGCTTCCGGACGAGGCGGGGCAGGACGGCCGGAAAACCTGGTCACCGCCAGGTCGAAGCTTCCCCAGAAGAAGTGGATCGGACTCACCTTTCCCAGAAACCCTGTGTTCCATGCGCGAAAGACCTTCTCCGCACTTGCCAGCACCTGCCAGAACCGATGGGCGTATTCAGCGTCGTATGACTTGTGCTGTGTATCGAGATCGAACCGGACCGGATTTGCGACCTCCACCGGCATCGGCCAGATCCTGACCTCGACACCGAGCTCCCGCAAGCAGTCCATATACTCGCGATAAAAATCCGCGACTGTCTGCGCCCGCAACGGCAGAATATGGTCCCTGCCCGACCCCATCCGCATGTGAAGTACATGGGCTACAAAATCGAACTCAATATCCAGAACATCCTCGCCGTATACCATCGCCGAAGTTCCCAACCCACGCGCAGTCACGTATAACGGCACGTTCCACCAGTGGTTCTGTAAAGGAGTCATTGCCAGCCGCGTCTTCCCTACAATCTGTGTCCACATATGCAGCGTATCCGCCGTTGCCGCCCACTCATCCCACGGCAAAGCTGGCCACTGCATCACCCCCTCGGCAACTACACTCATGGCCCCCTCCTGAAAACGATTCGTAATCAGACCATACGCCGCGCGGAGTTGCTCTGCACCTTAGCGTCCGGTACTCCCGAATCCCTTCGGACCGCGCGTGGCGTCCGCCAGTTCGCTGACCTCTTCAAACTCCGCCTCGATTCGCCGGACAATCCTCAACTGCGCAATCCGGTCTCCGGCTTTGATCTCGACTGCCGCAGCACTCAGGTTGGTCATCACAACTTTGATCTCCCCGCGATATCCAGGATCGATTACGCCGGCCAGCGTTGTTACACCGCGCACCGCCAACCCCGAACGATCCTCCACCAACGCTCCATGGGTTTCCGGAAACTCCATCGCCACACCGGTAGCGACCGGAGTAGTCGATCCTGTCTCCAGGGTTACTGCGGCAAGGGCATACAAATCCGCAGCAAGATCCCCAAATTGCCCCACGTGCGCATATCTCGGCAATTGTGCCGACTCATCCAGCTTTCTTACCCTGATCTTTACTGACTCCACCACTACCCGCACCTCTTTCTGACGAAACAGTCCCAGCCTCCCATTTTCTCCGAGGCGGATCGGGGTTAGAGCCCGGTTATCCAGATAAAGCCTTTATTTCCACAGCCCGCACAAGTGGAACCCAAATCGATATACCACCTTTGGGGGAGAATCGAGCGTTCCCAAACGAGACTTTTCCTCTTCGTTTGAGCGTCCAATAAGTACACGAACGCAAGCCTTAGCGTGATGCATCATCAGGAGACCGTATCGTGGAAATCGGAGCTGGCCGTCAGATTTTCCTTTCGCCGCATCTGCTTACCCAGCCCTCTCCGAACCTTCGTCTTCAACGACTTATCGATAGTGGGACCATTTACGTCGCCCGCAATCTGAGCTCATCCCAGTTCGCTACCCTGCAGGCCATCGCGGCCCTTATCCTGCGGCCGAATTCGAAGAATTTTGCCGCCGTCCTGGAGTCAAGCTTCGCCGGTGAGTCCCATGGCTCGACCCAGCGTAATGCTCTCGACTACCAGTTGGGCCTGGACGAACTTGATACCATCTCCCGCACGCGTACTGGCTTCCCCTTCGCTGAGCTCTCCACCGAAATTCAGGATGCAATACTTGGCCTTATCGCCACTCGCGACATCACTACCCGCAAGCTCGATCTGGCGCTTTGGCTCAGTGACCTGCGTGCGACCGCAGCCGCTCTTTAGCGATTGTCTGCCTGTTGAGGATCCATCTGCACAACGCGATAACCTGCAGGAATCTGAAACAATCTCGCATCCGGCTCGCCTTGATTGATGTTGCTTACCTCGAAGTTCTGCACTGCAGAAGCCCGCGGGTCAAACCGCTTCGTTGTGACGTTGATGCCCAGGCGCGGCGAGAACCAGAACTCTTTTACCACCGGCTGTTCCTTCTCATTCCCAATTGTGCCCACACCAATCGTCATTACCTCGCGAGACCCTACGACGTCGACGTTTTCCACGTTCCTGCGACCGAGGTCTTCCCACTGGGTTCCGTTCGCAGGATTCTTTCCGGGAGCCGGGGGCGGAGTCGACGATGCTGGACGGTTCATCCGGTAGACCGAGCAGAGATGTGTGTCCACCATGCATCGAGCCAACTGATGCAGCGTTGGGTCCTCATAATCCAGCTCCGAGAGCCGTGTCGCCTGCTTGTCACCATCAGGGCTGAAGTAGCGCCGCTCCTGAAAGACCCGGCCTACGCTGTCACGAGCCACCGTCCGGTGATTTTTCATCAGAGCGGAGCTGCCGTCCGGCATGATGCGTGTCCACTCGGTCGTCACGACTGCTGTAAACGGCGCATTCGTTATCGAAGGGATATCAATGCTTTGAACCCGTTGAATCGTTCCGCCATCAGGAGCGTGCGGCGGAACACTCTGGGCCAGTAAAGGCCCGCTCAACGTCACAAATCCAATTACAGCCGAAGCAGAGAACGAGAAGCTCTTCATGGAATGCACCTCAGCGACAGCAGCAATAGTCTGCCATATCTTCAGGCCCGCGTCTGCATTTAGACGGGGAATATCTCCGAAAAGTCACATAGTCCTCCCGCTACCCTTGTCTTCCGCCCAGGTTTGCAGTGGAGTTTGAAGAAAAACATACTCGGAACTGTACGAATAGATACAAATAGAGAGATCGCCGAAAGTTGATGCCAATGAACAACGCCCGCCGCCGCTTCCTGAAGTCCACATTGCTCGCCGCTCCAGCGCTCACCTCCTTCCGCCCCACCGCTCTGGCCGTGCAATCTACAAAGACCAAACCGGATCCCCACACCCTGCTCAAGCCTGCCTCCCAGACGTTCGATATCCGCGACTATGGCGCCAAGGGGGATGGAACTACGAAAGACACCGCCGCGATTCAGCAAGCGATCGACCGCTGTTCTCTCTTCGGTGGAGGCGAAGTTCTCATTCCCGCAGGTAACTACCTCACGGGAGCGATCCAGCTTCGTGCTCGCACCATGGTCCGCCTCGCAGCCGACGCAACGATTACCGGGTCGCCCGACATGAACGACTACCCGGTCGCCCAGGTTCGCTGGGAAGGCCGCTGGATCGCCGGGCACACTGCTCTCATCTACGCCATCGACGCCGACGACATAGGGATCGTCGGCCCCGGCAAGATTATCGGCAACGATGCGCTCGGCGGGCGGCCGCGACCCGACTCACCTCTCCGCCATCCAGCTCTCATTGAGCCCATCAACTGTTCCAACCTTCGCTTCGAAGACTTCTCGACCAGCTATCACCTCATGTGGTCGCTCCATCCCACACTCTGCCGCCACATCAATATTAAAAATCTCACCATCCGCTCCACTGGCGGCAACGGCGATGGCATCGACATCGACTCATGCCAGCATGTCGTCATCGATCACTGCGATATCGCTACAGGCGACGACTGCATCTCGCTCAAATCCGGCCGAGGAGCCGAAGCCGCCTCGCAGATCGGCATCAACCCGCTCATCACCACCGAAGACGTCACGATCTCCAACTGCACTTTCGCCGACTCCATCTTCGCCTGCATCGGTATTGGCTCCGAGACTTCGGGCGGCATCCGTAACGTTCGCATCAACGACTGCAAATTTATTGGCGCGAAGACCTTCGCCATTTACATCAAATCGCGCCCCGGTCGCGGAGCCTTCATCGAAGACATCGCCTGCAACAACCTCGAAGTCTCCGGCACCTCGGGCGGTTTCCTCCGGTTCAACATCCTCAACTCCGGTCTCATGGGCGAAGACCCCGTCCCCGGCGACGAAGGCATCCCCACGATCAAAAACTTCCGGTTCTCCAATATTCACGTCACCGACGTCCCTGTTCTCGTGGACGGCACCGGCATCCACCCGCACAAGCCCCTCGAGGGCTTCACCCTTGAAAACGTTACCGGCACCTGCGGCAAAGGCATCTTCCTGGCAAATATCAAGAACGCGGCTATCAAAAAAGTCGAGGTCTCCGGCTTCAAAGGAGCATTTCTCAGCATCGCCAACGTAACGGGAACGGGCCTGGCCGGCGCCACCACGATCGACCCACCCAAGTTACCCGACCCAGTCCCGACACCCACTACACCCTACAAACTCCATTAGGGATCATCCCTCGAGGTGCACAGCCTTCTGCTGACTCACGGACATCCCATCTTCGCGCTTCAATCTGCGAAAGACAATCGTCGAAAGCATCGTCAATATTCCCAGCGAAAAAAGCGCCTTATGTAAGCCATCGATCATCAGAGCCGGGTTTGACTGAGCGTGGTTCGGAATAAAAAATGCCGTCGCCAAACCCGCTGTGGCAACACCGAAGCTGATCGCCATCTGTTGCACGGTGCTGAAGATGGAGTTCGCCGCACTGGTCTCGTCCTCAGTCGTATCCGCGTAGACCAGCGTGTTCATGCTCGTGTACTGCAACGAACTATAAGCCCCGTACAAAAACGCCAGCGCAACAATCACCCAGATCGGCGTGTGGACTCCAATCGTCGCAAACAGAAGAAGCAGCGTACCGATGATGATCGTGTTTGTGACCAGCACTCCACGGTAACCGAAGCGCGCCAGAAGGCGAAGTATTACCCAATTCACGCTGATGGCCGCCAGCGCCTGCGGCATAAGCAGTAACCCCGACTGAATCGGTGTAAAGCCCAGGCCGACCTGGTAGAGAAGCGGCAGAAGAAAAGGCACACCTCCAATTCCCAGCCGCGTAAACAAGCCGCCGCCAACCGCCGCCCGAAAGGTGCGTATCCGGAACAGGCTCAGTTGCAGCAGCGGAAACTCAAGCGTTTTTGAATGGACCCAATACCCCGCAAGCAGCGCAAGCGACACCGCAAGCAGCCCCGTAATCTCGCGCACACCCAACGTATGATCGCCAAACACCTCCAGCACATACGACAGAAGGGCGATCCCCGACCCGAACAAAATCAGACCGACAACATCCAGAGGATGTGTCTCTTCTTCGCGATAATCCGGCAGATGCAGATACACCAGAACCAGTCCCGCCAGCCCGATCGGGATATTCACAAAAAAGATAAACCGCCAATGAAGATAGCCCACGATCAGACCGCCGGCGATCGGCCCAAGCATGGGAGCGACCAGCGCGGGTATCGAAACGAAGCTCATCGCGCGAAGCAGGTCCGACTTTGCGAAGGTTCGCACCAGCGTCATCCTCCCCACCGGCACCATCATCGACCCGCCCATCCCCTGGAGAATCCTGCATGCCACCAGTTGATGAATGTTGCTCGAGATTCCGCAGAGAAGAGAGCCCAGGGTAAAGAGGCCGATCGCGGCAGCGAACACTCGGCGCGTTCCATAGCGGTCCGCGACCCATCCACTGATGGGAATGAATACTGCGAGGCTCAGGGTATAGCTGGCGAGCACCGCCTTCATGCTGAGAGGCGTTTCGTGAAGCGCTTCAGAGATAGCTGGGACTGCGGTGTTGAGAATGGTCGTATCCAGCGATTCCATGAAGAACGCAACCGCCACCAGCCAAGGCAGGATGTGCTTGGCGGCCTCGGACGGAACCTGCAAGGGAGAAGCTGCGATCGATGAACCCGGCAAACTCATAAACTCTCTTTGGATAATGATTGCATGCATCGGAGTCGGGACTCACTCGACACCGTCGGGCTTGATCTGCAGGTTTTCGAAGAATTAGCGCTTCTTCAGTCGCAGGCTCTGCCAGCTTCCATCGCTCGTCCAACCGCCATCGACGACCAGCGTGTGACCGTTTACGAATCCGCTGCGCTGCGAGTCGGCCAGAAACAGAATTGCCTGGGCAATGTCTTCAGGAAATGCGAATCGCCCCATCGGATTTACACCCTCGATGTCCGCGTCGTTGTAAGTTCCGCTTGCAGCCTGGTCGGCGACGTCCATCTCGGTCTTTACCCACCCCGGACAGACTGCATTCACGCGAACTCCACGGCCGCCCCATTCGGCTGCCAGCGTGCGCGTCAGCCCCACCAGTCCATGCTTCGAGGCGTTGTATGCGGATCGGTCCGACACTCCTACCAGCCCGGCGATCGAAGCTACGTTTACGATGCTGCCGCTCTTCTGCTCCAGCATCATGGCGCCAAACGCCTTCGCCAGCAGAAATGGCGCGACGAGATTTACCTCCAGCATCCGCCGGAACGTCTTTGCGTCTACGGTCTCGGCTGGTGCGATCAGGCTAATTCCGGCATTATTTACAAGAACATCCACCCGACCCCACTCCACACGGGCCACCTCGACAGCGCATTCAATAACCGGTTCCTCCGTGAGGTCCCCAAGCACTTCGGCAACCTCGACTCCGGTTCCGCGCACCGCTGCCAGAGTAGCGGTGCAAGGTTGCCGATCCATCAGCAGTAATCCGTACCCCGCTTTTGCCAAAACCTCTGCTGTCCTGCGCCCGATCCCTTGTGCCGCCCCGGTAACAACCGCTATCTTCATGCTTTTGAGATTACCCCAGGCTGGAGCCCTAAAAGATTGACCCTAACCCCGGAAATAGGTAAACTTATTAAGTTTGGCGCTGTAGCCCATTGTGTCTCCATCTCATGGGCTGCCGGAACTCAGGTCCACGCGCCCCTTGCAGCACAATCCCATTGGAAGAAAGCGGTTCGCGCGGCATAGCGCACGCTTTGAGGTTTCAACCATGTACGCAGTTATCCGCACCGGCGGCAAACAATATCTGGTCTCTCCAGGCGAGCAGCTCAAGATCGAAACCGCCGCGCATGAAGACGGCAAGCTCGAGTTCTCCGACGTCCTCGCCGTCAGCGCCGAAGAGGGCAAGTTCGAGTCCGATCTTTCCGGAGCCAAAGTTCTCGCTTCGGTCGTAGGTACGGGACGCGGCGACAAGATTCTCGTCTTCAAGCTCAAGCGCAAGAAGCAGTACAAGAAGATGCAGGGACACCGCCAGAACTTCGTTGAGGTCAAGATCAACGAGATTCAGGTCAACGGCAAGAGCTTCAAGGCGTAGAGATTCTCAGTTTCAGATAAACGCAGCGGCCCAGGCCCGCGCGAAAGAGGCAATCGAAATGGCACATAAAAAAGGTTTAGGTTCTTCTAAAAACGGCCGCGACTCCAATGCACAGCGGCTCGGCGTCAAGGTCTTCGGTGGCCAGACGATCCTCGGCGGCGGCATCATCGTCCGTCAGCGCGGCACCAAGCTCAAGCCCGGCGTCAACGTCGGCCGCGGCAAAGACGATACCCTCTTCGCCAAAGTCAACGGCATCGTCCGTTTCCAGGACAAGGGCCAGCACGGTCGCTTCGTCAACGTCGACCCGGCCGAACTGACCTCGGTCGCTCGCTAAATCCATCTCCGCTTCAACAAAGCCCTGCCCAGTGCAGGGCTTTTGTTCGTTAAGCCGTAGTCAAAGTAACCTGAGCTTGATAACCCTCCTGTCCCCGGCTCGTCCATTCATCGAACTTCTGCTAACGACATACGTATTCCATTAGGTCCACCGGCCCTGCATCCCCGTTTAGTCTGACACCTACCGAAGTTTCAACTCGAGGTTCGAAGGATGATGCGTATGCTCGCTCGCGTAACCCTCCTGGTCGTTCTCTCCACCCCGATCTTCGCTCAGTCGGATGCTCCCACGAAGTCTGCCCCCCCCTCCGCGGCTCCTGCATTTGAGATCGCGGATGTCCATAAAAGTCCCGACCGCCGGTTCCCGTTCATGGAAGGGGGTATCCCCCTTCGCGGCGACCGCCTCGTCTTCCATCAGGCCACCATGCTCGATCTCATCGCAGCTGCCTATAGCCTCGATCCCAGCCTCGTCACCGGTGGGCCCTCCTGGCTTGAGACCAACCGCTTTGAGGTCATCGGTAAAACCGCGCCCACCACGTCCAAAGACAACGTCAAGCTGATGCTCCAGTCGCTTCTCGCGGATCGCTTCAAGCTAGTTGTTCACAACGGCACCGCGCCTCTTCCCGCTTATGTGCTTTCCGTGGGCAAGGGCAAGCCAAAGCTCAAGGAAGCCGATAGCTCGGCCGACTCCGACTGCCAGTATCAGGAGCCGCCCAAAGCCCCGCCGGGCACCATCCAAAACATCGTCTTTGTTTGCCACAACACCACCATGGAGCAGTTTGCCACTGACCTCCATGACTGGGCCGGCGGCTATCTCACCGAACCCGTCGTCGACTCTACCGGCCTCAAAGGCGCCTTCGACTTCGACATTAAGTGGACGGGGCGCGGACAGCTTCAGCGTGCCGGGGCGGACGGCATCTCCATCTTCGACGCCGTCGACAAGCAACTCGGCTTGAAGCTCGACCTCCAGACAGCCCCCCGAGCCGTTCTCGTCGTCGACAGCGTGAGCCAGACCCCGACGCCCAACTCGCCCGACCTCGAAAAGATCCTTCCCGCACCGCCACCGGCGCAATTTGAAGTCGCCACAATCAAACCCTCTCAACCCGGCGAAGGGATTCGCGGTCGCATCAACGGCAACCAAGTCGATGTCACCAATTCCAATCTCAAATTTCTAATCACCTTCGCCTGGGACCTCAATCCTAACGATTCCGAGCAGATTGTGAACGCTCCCAAGTGGCTCGATAGCGATCACTTCGACATTCTCGCCAAAGTCTCCAGCGAAACCCAGGCCACCAGCTCTCCCAACGCCCAGCGCATCGACATCGAAGACCTTCGCTTCATGGTTCGCAGCCTCATCGAAGATCGCTTCCAGATGAAGGCTCACATGGAGGACCGGCCCATCGACGCGTACACGTTGATCGCCGTCAACCCGAAGCTCCACCCGGCCGATCCTCTCAGCCGCACCCGCTGCAAGGAAGGGCCCGGCCCTGATGGCAAAGATCCCCGCGTCGCCACCCCCATCCTCGGTCGCCTTCTCACCTGCCAGAACATGACCTCCGCGCAAATTGTGGGCGAACTGCAACGCCAGGCTGGCGGTTACATCTTCAGCCCTGTGCTCGATAAGACGGGCCTCAACGGGTCCTGGGACTTTACTCTCAGCTTCAGCACTGCGGGTCAGCTTCAGTCCGGAGCCGCAGGTGGTGGCGGCGCAGGCGGCGGGTCAGCGTCCACCGATGCCACACCCTCTGCATCCGAGCCCAATGGAGCAGTTTCACTCTTCGATGCCGTCAACCACCAGCTCGGGCTGAAGCTCGAGAAGCAGCGCCGTCCGGCTCCCGTGCTTGTGATCGACCACATTGAAGAAAAGCCCACCGAAAACTAGCAGGTATATCTACTCCCTGTGGCTCATCTTTGACTCATACAATACGTCTGAACTTGAATTCCGAACTCAGCCTCCATCGGCCTTCGACCTCTTCTTCGCCACGCCAGGTAAAGCTGTCTGCTCGAATGTCACAAAAGATCCATCGCATCGACTTTCCCTCGTTCGTGCCATTAAGAACGATCTGATCTCCGTTCCGTTCGCCTGTGAGAGTATTCATTGCACCGCGGACCGGATTGATCCACACAATCCGCCACTTCTGCGTCTTCCGATCGAACCACCGCAACGTGGTGCCAAACCTGTTGCAGGTCTTTGTTGAGACCTCTCCACTATCCTGCTTCCGCCTGCTTCGTGGAGGAGAGATAAAGACATCCTGAATTGCGCGGCCCTCCAGGACCCAGGAAAACCACCACTCGACCTCGCCCATTCGGACACTTCCGTCAGCATCAATGTCCCTCAAGGTGCCGGTCCACCCGCCGATCAGCCAGTTGAACGCATCCTCGGCAGCTTTGAGCTCTCCGGATGGCCCGTCACTGAGAAGAGCGCCGGAAAAACCTGCTGCGAAAGATTCTCCGCTACCTGCGTTAGGTACTGCCTCGCTCATAGTCACTATCTCCCGAAAAGAATTAGTCGACAAAGGCAGGCACAAACCGCCAACAATAGCTTCGCGTCGATTCATGTATCCACCCTCCACTGTCAGAAGCCTAGAGAAACGCGCTCTCACATTCTTGGGGATTGTTGCTACCCTAGCGAGATGAGCGAACTCACACAAAGTGAGATTGCATCAAAATACCTTCTGGCATCGGGGGAGGGATGGAACGTCTGTGACGAGGTTTGTCGTGCCAGGCCCCCACAACCCGGCATTCGAAGAACGTCATAGCCACACCTCTGTCTCGGCCGTCCTCTCTGGAACCTTCGTCTACCGTTCGGCCCGCGCCCGCGTGCTTATGGCACCCGGTTCGTTGTTGCTGGGCGAACGGGAAGCTCCCTTCTCGTGCAGTCACGAACATGGAATCGGGGACCGGTGTGTCGCCTTTTACTTCGATCCAGTGTTCGTCGAAGACGTCGCCTCGGAGATTCCCGGCGTGCGTCGAATTGTATTCAACACAAACCGCATTCCTCCCTGCCATTTGCTTGCGCCGCTATTCGCAGACATCCGGACATTTGTTCATTCCTGCGCGCAACATGCAGGGGAGGAACTCGCGTTACGCTTGGTGGCAGCGGCTCTGC
The DNA here is from genome assembly GCA_963815485.1 of uncultured Acidobacteriaceae bacterium. GTDB lineage: Bacteria > Acidobacteriota > Terriglobia > Terriglobales > Acidobacteriaceae > Edaphobacter. Next base: position 1,385,365 of record CAWFGQ010000002.1, read on the forward strand.
GCATAGTCGGCTCCGGGCGCGACGTTCCCGTACACGACCGCGACGAGCGGCGTATCAGTCAGGCCCTCGCGATCATCGAGAAGAATTTGACCTCGCAGCTTTCTGTCGCCACTCTGGCAGCAGAAGTGGAGATGACCCGCTATCACTTTCTTCGAATCTTTCACCGCACGGTGGGCGAAACGCCCTATCGATACATCCTGAATCGCCGCCTGGTGCTTGCCGCCCAGCGTCTCTCCACCCGCCCAAACGGAGTTCTCGAAATTGCGCTGGCCTGCGGCTTCGGCGATCTCTCCGAATTCACCCGTCACTTCCGATCGAGATTCGGCGCTCCTCCCGCAGCTTACCGTCGAGAGAGATCGATTCTTAATACCCGCAAAAGCAGGATCAACCGATAACTCAAACTCGCCCGGAGAACTCTCCGGTCTCCGTCGCAATCTTCACCGTTTCGCCTTCTTTCAAAAACGGCGGAACCCTGATCTCCAGACCTGTTTCCAGTTTCGCCGACTTCGTTCCGCTGCCGCTCGAAAAATCTCCACGCGCCGCCGGCTCTGTCTCAACAACCTTCAGTTCCACAAACATCGGAAGCTGCAACCCGATCGGATTCCCATTGAACTTGTGAAGTTGAACGATTGTGCCTTCCACCAGAAAGTCCAGCGCATTCCCCATCATTCCTTCGCCGAGCGTGAGAGTTTCGTAGCTCTCCTGATCTAGAAAGTGCGACCCCTCGCCGTCGCTATATAGATACGACGCCGGGACCAACTGCAGATCCGGCTCCTTGAACCTGTCCTGGGCCTTGAACGTCTTCTCAAAGACGGCTCCCGTGATCAGATTTCTTACCTTGAGCCTGACCAGCGTCTGCCCACCGCGCGCAGTCGGAGTCGTAATGTCGGAGTCGAGACACGTGTACGGCGCTCCATCCAACTCAAACAACGTCTTCCGTTTAATATGAATCGCTTCAATCAGTGCAGCCATGAACCCTCTCAAAAAAACATCTCGCACCGATCAACGGTGCAAGCTCAATTATCTCGTAAAAAAACAAGCCAGCGGTCAGGGCAAACAAGCGTGCCGCAGCATCTTCTGCGATCGCAGGCGGCGAACTTAGAGTTGCCGTACCGGTGATATCCGCCCATCCTGCAGATGAAAGAGTTCGCCGCGCCAAACCACCGTATCTCCGGCAAAACTCCACGCCCAGAAGCACAGCCCGAAGAAGTCACGCAGCGGCAGCAACCACAGATCGCGCAATACCTGACCATCTCGCAGGATACCGACTCCAACCGATAGAGCCACCGCAACCCGAGCCAGCGCTACCACACTCAGCAAAGAGAAACTCCATAGTGCAAAGCCGCTCGCAATACAAGTCATCACCGCCCACGGCAGCGCGTACGTAATTCCAAGCCCCATATATCCCAGCTTGCGTGAGTCCCGCGTCGACCGCGCCCACCGCAACTGATGATCGCGAAAGCCGCGAAAATCATAGGCCGGAACCGTCGTCTCGACGACCTCTGGACAAAGCTCCACGCGATATCCGGCCTTTGCAATGCGCTCGCCAAGCTCATAGTCATCGGCAAGATACTCCACCAGCGGCTCAAGTCCGCCGGCCTTCGCCAGTGCAGCCTTCGAGGTCGCCAGTGTCGAGCCGAGCCCGAAGCGAATTCCGCCTTCGAGCTGCCGCGCCGCCAGAACACCGGGCAGGAAATCCGTCGAGATTCCCAGCGCCTCCAGCCGTGACCAGATCGTCATCGCAGGTTGTGCGTCCGCAGTTCTTCCAATGTAAGGTGCAGTCACGAGACCGACACCGGCGTCTGCAAAACAAGCCATCACGCGAGTCAGATATCGCGGTGCGACGAGAATGTCGCTGTCATTGATCAGCACATGCTCATATCGCGCCTCGCGAAGCATCTGAACCAGGTTGCTCACCTTGCCCGAAGTGCCAAGGCGTTCGCGGCACTCCACCAATCGAATCGCACAGTCAGGAAACTCTGTTCGCAGTCGTTCGATCTCGCCCACAGCAGAGTCGTCCAGGCTGCTGACGCCGAAGACGATCTCAAACTTACCTGAATATTCCTGTTTGCAATGGCTCACCAGTCCCGCATACATGCGCGGGTCGACACCCTTCACTGGCTTGAGGATCGTGACATCAGGCGCAAACTCGTCAAGTCTGCGGCCATGCCAGTAGTGGACAAATCCGCGCGCTCCCCACAACGCCAGTACCAGATAGGCCACGCCCGCCAGCGCACAGAGCGCCGTTATCACCTCAACAACCGTAGCCAGCATTTATCCAGTTTACTAGGCGTCCGGTGAACAAAAGGAAGCAAAGGCGGGAGCCTACTCCCTCTTCCCTGCCTTACTCGTATCGCAGCGCCTCAATCGGATTCAGGTTCGCGGCCTTCCATGCCGGATAAATACCGAAGACAAGCCCAATCCCGCATGAGCTCAGGAACGCCGCAACAATCCATCCTGCCGAAAGCGCCGCCGGAAAGACATAGTGCAGCCCGAATCCAATCACACTGCCGCCCAGCACGCCTATGAGGCCGCCGACGGCGCACAGTGTCATCGCCTCCAGCGTGAACTGCGTTAAAATTATCTGCTTGGTCGCACCAATTGCTTTGCGCACACCTATCTCCCGCGTTCGTTCGGTAACACTGACCAGCATGATGTTCATTACTCCAACACCGCCCACCAGCAGCCCCACAGCGGACAGCGACAGCATCAGCGCGAAGAGGCCAAATGTTATCTGATCCCACAGCCGCGTCAGCGAGTCCGTGCCAAAGATCGCGAAGTTGTCAGGTGCTTCGTTCTTTACTTTGCGCCTGCGTCGCAGTAACTCGGTCAGCTCATCCTGCACCAGCGCCTTGTTCTTCTGGTCATCAAACTTCAGGCTGATCCAGTAATCCAGAATCTCCGGATGGATCTTGTGAAACGTCGTTACGGGAAAGAACGCCTTATTGTCCTCAGGATTTTTGCCTCCGCCAAACGCCTGCTTCTGCTTGTCCATCACGCCAACCACGGTAAACACCATTCCCGCGATGGTCACATCCTTGCCAATTGCGTTCTCTGTGCCGAACAAAGTGTCCGCCGTATCATTTCCCAAAACCACAACGTTCGCCGCACGCTGCACGTCACCGTCGTTGAAGAATCGCCCGTCCTTCATGTTGAGATCGTAGACATCTTTGACGCTCGCTGTGTCGCCTTCGAGACTCGTCCCCTGCATCTTTTTGGTCCCGTACTTCACGGCGACCGTGCCCTGCACTCCGCTGTTATCGCGATATTGCAAGCCCGGCGTAACCGCCAGCACATGCGGCAGTTCCTTCATCGCCATGGCGTCGTCGTAGGTCATCTGTTTCCGTGTCAGCATCTCGGTCGTCGGCCGTACGCCGATCACCGGAAAGCGGAAGACCCACATCACATTGGTACCTAACGACTCCACGAGAGCCGACACACTCGAGTTCAAACCATTCATGACCGACGAGATAATAATCACCGTCATTACGCCGATCACAATTCCCAGAATCGTGAGTCCGCTGCGCAGCTTGTTCGCGCGCAGCGTATCCAGCGCCATCGTTACCGTTTCTTTTGTATCGGCGATCTGCATCAATGGCCTCCCTGGCCTCTGTCCTATTCCGCTCGCAGCGCCACGATTGGATCGAGTTGCGCAGCCTTTCGTGCGGGATAGACACCGAAGAAAATTCCTGTGCCGGTAGCCATCAACAGACCGGCGAGTACGCTCCAAAGTGCAACGGTGGAGGGAAATCCTGCAAGAATGGTGATTGCTTGCGCTACCAGAATTCCTCCCATCACGCCAAAGACTCCGCCTACCAGCGCCATCGTTCCCGACTCGATGAGAAACTGCATCAAAATATCCTTCGGCCGAGCACCCAGTGCCTTCCGAATGCCGATCTCGCGTGTCCGCTCGGTCACGCTCACCAGCATGATGTTCATGATCACAATACCGCCGACCACCAGCGAGATGAGCGCCACTGCACCCGCCACCGCACCAAACGACTTAGTCACCGTGCTGAAGAACCCAACCAGTGTGTTGTTCGTGTCCAGCTCAAATGAATCTTCTGTTCCGGGAGTGTCATGCCGGACAGACCGTACCAGCACCCGCACCTCGTCGGCTGCCTGTTCCAATATTGGCCCGGCAGAGCCTGCCTTTATGTAGATCGTCAGCGTCTTCGCTGTCCCATAACTTTTCTGAAACGCTGTCAGCGGCACCGCGACCCAGTTGTCCTGGCTTGCCCCAAACGTGCTGCCCTGCTTCTCGCTGATGCCGATTACGGTGTAGGGAGCGCCGTCAACGCGCAGCTCCTGTCCAAGCGGATCCACGCCTTCGAAGAGGTGATCCTGAATATCTGTTCCGATGATTGCAACATGCGATGCGTGTTCTTCATCGGCTTCGGTGAATCCGCGGCCCTGCATGATGTCGAGGTTCTGCAGCGCAGGCATTTGCCATGTATAGCCGCGGATGCTCGAGTCGGTTGTTGATTGGGTTCCGCGCACCACCTTGCCCGTCACCGCCTGCTGTGCGCCAATGCCGACGCAGTGCTGGCAGTTTGCCTCGACGTATCTGAAGTCGGGGAAAAGGATGTTCTTGCGCTTTTGAAATTTCTGGTACTCCTCCGGGCTGGTGATGATCTGGGGCATCTTCGAGACTGTGAAGACGTCGGCGCCGTAGCGGGCGAACTTGGTTGCAACGTAGGTGTTCGCGCCGTTAATCAGCGTTACAACAGCAATGACGCTGGTGACGCCGATGACCACGCCAAGCAGCGTCAGGATGGAGCGCAGCTTGTTCGCCCATAGCGACTGCAGCGCGATTTTGACCGCTTCTTTAAACTCCATGGTTATTCCCGGGTACCTTTGAGAGTACCAGCCGATGCCCCTGAAAGCGAGGTTCAACCTTTTCTCTTCTACGTAATTAGAAGAGGTTTTGTTCGCTCAAGTTGGAACCAATTACCAGCATGCAGTCGACTGGCGCAAAAAAGCCCTTTCAGCGAGGCTAAAAGGGCTTTTTCTCTAGTTCAGAATCCTTATGCTACGCAGAGAGCCTTGTTTTGAAGGTTTTGGCGACCACGATCAACCCAGTACCCAGGAGGACGAACGGACCGGGCTCGGGTATTGCAGGAGGAGCGCTGAACGGACTCGCTCCGGGTGAAAGTGTCGCGTCCTGTGAGGTGAGTCCCACTTGCTTGCCATTACCGTCGACATAGAGCGCCTTGATTGAGGCGTCCTGACCTGGGGTCAACTCATTGCCTGCAGTTGTGTTTACCAGCCACGTAAACAAATAGATGTCGTTGGTGCTGTCTACGGGCGCGCCGGTTGCAATATTGGCCATATCGCAGAAGAACCCATCATTGCCGGCCTTGCAGCCGTTAGCGTTTAGTCCGTTGATGGTGTCCGATGCCACCGGTGTGGTGAAGCTGGGGACTGCCGTGCCCGGCGCCGGTGCCTTCAGGACGGACTGGAGCGTTACGGACGAATAGTCCGAACTCTGCGCATCCAGCTTCAGGGCAACCGCGTTGAGGAAGTCCGACGCGGTGAGCGAACCGCTCGGTGTGGTTGTGTTCACCAACAGAAAGACATCATAGGAGTCCGTGGTGACCGTCGAAAACGCCAGGGTGTAGGTTGCGCCCAAGGTTGTATCGACAATTGTGTCTGCAAAAGCTATCGGGCTCAGCGCCAGCAAACAAAGACAGGAGAAAAGAACGGCTTTCTTCAACATGCAGTCCTCCGGAAAGGCGAATTTCCGGCGTGACTTGCCCAGGCCCGAGATGAAGTCATCGTCGGATTATCTAGATCTATGGTGCAATCAGAGCACCAATCTTCACACATTCTCTCGTTTTCGTAAAACCCATGCTTGCCGTCATTTGCGCTGTAGCCGCTGAGCCAGTCCAATCTTCACGTACTCGAGCCCGCACTTTTTTTCGCAGTGATTCCCGCTATTTTTACGCGGAAGGCAGGGTAAACTAACAACTGCAGGCGGCCGGGCGATCGCTGCCGCGTCAGGCCTAATAGGTCAGGCGCGGGGGAGGAAAGTCCGAACTCCGCAGGGCAGTGTGCCGGATAACGTCCGGGACGGCCGTTTGAAGACGGCTGGACGGCTAGTGCCACAGAGAATATACCGCCCTAAGTTGATGATTTGATTCGTCAAATCATGTTAGCGGCTTGGGGTAAGGGTGAAAAGGTGCGGTAAGAGCGCACCGCGCGGGCAGTAATGTCAGCGGCAGGGTAAACCCCACACGGAGCAAGACCAAATAGGCAGGGATTCTACCGCTTCTCTTCAGGCGGCAGAAGCGTACCGGCCCGGTGCGCTAAGGCGGAGAGACTCAAACTCAATGATTTCATTGGGGATGGGAGCCGAAACTTGCGGGTAGGTTGCTGGAGCGGCGTAGTGATGCGTCGCCTAGAGGAATGATCGTCTAGAACAGAATTCGGCTTACGGGCCGTCTGCGGGAAGTATGGCCTCGAAATCGCTAAACGGTTTCGGGGCCTTCTCTCTTTGCTTAGTTTTTAATTTTTGCGGTGAGAAGGGCGTTTTTACAGGGGATTGGCGATTTCCACACGGGAAAAACGTGGCTCTTAGGTGGTGGTTAAGTGCATTTCCATGGTCGTTAGGTGGCTCTTAGGTGCGGGTTTTCGAGGGCTGAAAAATTTCCTCTTTTTTGAGATTTTTTTTGGGGGCGGGAAAAGAAAAGGGCCTTCCTGCCTCCCCATTGCTGGGGGGCGGAAGGCCTGGGAACAAAGTGATGAGTCCCTAAAGTGAATCCGGCTTAGGCCGAGAGGCGGCGCCGAATGAGCCCGGCAACACCGAGAACGCCGGTACCGAGGAGCGCGAGCGAGCTCGGCTCAGGAACCGAGGGAACAGCAAGGGCGCTGATGCCTTGCTCACCCGTGGTCGAACCCTGGCCGATGTCGGCGGCAAAATAGTAGCTGACATCGTTTTTGCCATTTGCGGATTTGGTGAAGTCATAGACGGAGATCCCGTTGAGGTCGTTTACGTTGAACACGAGCGGACCGCCGTTGTGCCCGCTGCCACCACTACTTGGGTTGTCGATGTAGTAGTTGAAGGTGCCGAAGGCAGGACCACTGGTCGGGTCGGAGAGGTAGTGCACGTCCGACGTGTCCCAAGCTGAGCCGCTGGGGAACGAGATGGTGATCGTGGGGGTTGGGGTACCTGCGAGATTGAAGGCGAAGCCGGGATGATTGGTGCCGTTGCCAGAGTTGACGAAGTCGGTGGCACCGTTGATGAGGCTGACGGTCACCTTGACGTCGTTGGTGTCGATCTGATCGAGCTCAACGCTGAAGCCGTATCCACTTCCGGTGGTGTTGAATTTGAGCGTATCGGCTTTTGCGACCGAAGCTGAGAGTCCTGTGAGAAGTAAGGCAAGAGTGAGGCGTGAAGCAATCTTGGTGAAGCCCATGGTGTTTTTCCTTTTCAAGTTTCGGCCATACCTTTCCTTGGAGGCTGAAACCCCGGGGAAGGATATTTCGAAGAGTTCTTTGCCTTTATTATAGCAATTCGAGTGCCAATCCGCCTAGGAGAGGATTGGCTGGAAATTGAGCTGTATCAATTGTTAGCTGGGCAGCCCGAGGGGGCTTGTGGGCAAAAGTTTACACACTATGTGACACGGATTGCCTATTGAGTTTCTAGCCGCTTTTGATTCCTAAGTGGTTAACTCGGTTCGTCGGCAACCGTATCCCCGAACCGGTGTGATCTCGCGGTGTTGATTTGGGCGAACTGCTAGTCGGAATTATGAGTGTCGGGATTTTCGCTGCCCGCGAAAATGCAAAAGCAAATGCGGGGGTCTCTCCACTGCGGCGCAAAGTGCGCCGCCTTCGGTCGAGATGACGCCTCTTAAGGATGGGTGGACAAAGGGCATACGGCAGAGCTTCCATCTGAACGTCAGGCCTTTGACGGGTGATTTCCTGGTTATGAAAAGGGACTCCTGATTGGCATTCCTTGCTTCGCTCTGACTGTTGGGGTTGCTTCGCACTTCGAGTTTCGCTCCCGGCGATTTCTTCAAGCTGTGCTGTTCAGCGGCTCAAAAAAATAGAGTGGCACCGGCCTCTTCGTGGCGGTGACGTGCGTCACTGATTTTTGGCGGCGGATCCGTTTCAATCGAAGTTGAATTCAGAGGTGCTCTATGCCAACTATTCAAAATCCCGTTGCTGTGAATGTTGAGAAGATTCTGCTGGCAACCGACTTTTCTGCTTCATCCGAAAGGGCTGCGGCTTATGCCAGGGCGCTTGCGCGGCGTTTTCAGTCGACGGTTGAGATTGCCCATATCTTTAATCCGTCAGGTGTTTGCTCCTGCGAGGTAGCTGCCTTTCAATCGCCTGCGCCCATTATGCAGGAGATCAGCAAAGATGCTTTTGAAGAACTCAGAGGCAGCTTCGTTGCATCAGGAGTCAAGGCAGTAACGGTCACTTATGCAGGGCACTCGCCTGCCAGTGACCTTTTGCAGATCGCCAAACGAGACAACGTCGATCTGATTGTCGCCGGAACGGCCTCGCACACAGGGTTCGGACGCGTGCTTCTCGGTTCGACGGCTGAGGGACTGATTCGGAACGCTCCGTGTCCCGTCGTGACCATCGGGCCAAACGTGGTTCGACCCGAGGACAAGCCGCTGGTCTTCCAGCGAATCATCTACGCAACCGATTTTTCGGCGACGGCGGCGAAGGCTGCGGCCTTTGCTCTCTCGTTCGCTGAGGACAGCGGTGCGCGGCTCTATCTTTGCTATGTCCAGAGCGTGACACCAACCAACCCCGGCGCGAGGCACGTTGCCGAGGGAGCCTTCGAGACAGCGCTCAGCCAGCTTGTTCCTGAGAGCTCCTACGACTGGTGCAACCCGGAGTTTGTTGTCGAACATGGCGATGCGGCGACAGCGATCCTCGGACTGGCTGACAGGGTGAACGCGGATCTGATTGTGCTCGGTGCGCACAAGGCCTCGTTCTGGATGCCGCACTTTGAAGGCGGTGTGACGCCAAGCCTGATCGCACAGGCGCGCTGCCCGGTAATGACGATCTGTTAGAGGCTGCGTCGTACCGTAGTTCGGATCCCCACCTTCGCGACGGTCTCGTCGGCACGAAGGTGGGGATTCGTGCTTAAACAGCAAACAACGAAATGCGGGGGTGCCGTTCGGCCTCGCCCGTCTGTCGCTTCGGTGGAAATTTATCTCGCGAAACGAAACTTTACCTCAGCGGCTAAAGCCGCCTTTAAACATGTGCGGTTGCGGGCACGGCTGAAGCCGTGCCCTTAAGCAAAACAGATTTTGCAGCGGTGCTCGCGGATGGCGGCTCTCGGCGGGGTGGCACGCCGATGGCGGCGCTTGGCGGGGTGGTTAGCGGATGGCGGCCATGGCGGCTCGGAAGAGAGTTTCGAAGTCGTGGGCGGCTTCGGGGTTTTTGGTGATGGCGGTTTCGATTGCTTTCTGGGCGATGGGGCGTGGGTAGCCTAAGTTAACCAAGGCGGAGAGGGCGTCGTCGCCGGCCGCTCCGTGGTGCGTGGTGCCTGTTGTGGCTGGGATCGTGGTGGCCAGGTCGTTCAGTTTGTCCTTGAGTTCGAGGAGGACTCGCTCGGCGGTTTTTTTGCCGATGCCGGGGATTCTGGTGAGAGTGGCGTGGTCGCCGGAGCGGATGGCACTGATGAGGCGGGTAGCGTCGATGCCGCTGAGAACCGTGATGGCCAGCTTGGGGCCGATGCCGGAGATGGTGAGGAGTTTTTCGAAGAGGCGTTTTTCCTGGGTCTGCGAGAAGCCGTAGAGGGCAAGCTGGTCTTCGCGGACATGGGTGTGGATGTGGAGGGCGACTTCGGTGCCTTCGTTGGGGAGTGCAGAGAAGGTGGCGACGCTGATGGTGACGTCGTAGCCTACGCCGTTGCATTCGACGATGGCCTGGTTGGGAGTTTTGGAGAGGAGGCGTCCGCGAAGGTGGGCGATCATGCTTCTGGGATTGTAGCGTGCGGATTCAGGCTGGAGGAAAGGCCGAGGCGATTTGGTGCAACCCCGGGATCCCTTTGTGGACTGCATCGGGAATCAGGCGGCGATCAAACGTCGCCAACTGACCTCCATGTGCAACAGCAAGAGCGAGCAGATAGCTGTCGGTGATTTGAGATGTTGCTAAAAGCCGTGAGGTGTCGACGCAGAGTGGATCGAGAAGGCTTACGTCATCGGGCCAAAAGACGTGTCCTGAAAGAGTGCAGAGCTCCTGAAGCATTTGCGCTATGACAACAGGCGAGCCAGACGAGTTTGGGTAGCGTGGATTGCTGAGGACACGCAAGGCGGCGTTTTCGGTCATAGGCGAGGTCGCCCATGAATGACGACCGATGGCCTCGAACCATTCATGAGCTCTGTTGTGTTCGATGTGAGAGGAATCCATCAGAGCGATCAAGACGTTGACGTCGAGGAGATAGGTCATCAGGGAAGTTCATCGCGCAGTTGATTGACCAGTTCCATGGTGACTGGCCTGGCGTTCGGACTACCTTCAAGAAGAGGCACACCGTTCCGGTATCGTCTGGGGGTTGCGGGGCCGGGTTGAAGGGCCTGGCGGACGAGCGCGGAGAGAACCTCGCCTGTTGTTTTGTTTTGAACATCGGCGAGGGCTTTCGCTGCAGCGAGGACGTCATCGTCGATGGTTAAAGTGGTACGCATCTGCCTCAAGCATAACACATCTGATGTTTGATGCACACACTAGGGTCATTCGGGTGGGCGCGCCAAGGCTCACAAAGGACCGCAAAGACGATATTGCCCCCAAAAAGTTTCAATTTCGGGAAAGATTTTACAAAAAAACGCGACTTCTGCCGGAGGGCGATGTTATACAAGGTGCCACCCTACTGCAGCGCACGCGGCGATCGACCCGGGCCCTGATTCCTTGATCCGTTGATGCTTTTGGAGCCCACGATGAGAGCTTCCGGTTTTTCGCCAGCGTGTAAAAGAACGGCCCTCCCCACTGCAGTTGCTTTCGCCGCTTGTCTCGCCGGGATCGTGGGATGCTCTGGCGGCAGTTCAACTTCGACGCAGAATCCGAACCCTGCGGTTACGGTTGGTGTGACGGGGAACAGCTCGGCGCGGCTGGGAACGACGGTTCAGCTTACGGCTACCGTCTCTGGGACTGCCAATACGGCGGTGACGTGGCAGGTGAACGGCGTGACGGGCGGGGCGGCTGCGACAGGAACGATTTCGACTGCAGGACTGTTTACGGCTCCGGCGGCGATTCCTAATCCGAATATGGTTACGGTGACGGCGATCAGCCAGGCTTCTTCGAGTGCTTCGGGGTCACTGGCGGAGTCGATTCTGAATCCGGTGCCGACGGCGAGCTCGGCTACGGTGGCAGGGCTTGGACCGGCTTACACGGTGACGGTGAACGGTAGTGGATTTGTGAGTGGAGCGCAGGTGCAGGTGCAGGGCACGACTGCTACGACGACTGCGGTGAGTGCGACGCAGATTACAGCCACGGTGAATTTAACGCTTGGGCTGGGGACGACGACGGTTCCGCTGACGGTGAGCAATCCTGATCCGGGGGGGACGACCTCGGCTGCCGTGAATGCTGGTGTGACGATTCCTGCGGCTGTGTCGGCCGCGGCGAGGCTGCTCGATCAGACGACGTTTGGGCCTACGCTTACGGATATTCAGCATGTTGAGAGTGTTGGATTGGCGGGGTATCTGAATGAACAGTTCCAGATGCAGCCGACGACGCTGGCGCTGATTGCGGCGACTCCGCCGACGGCGTGCACGAACAATCTGATTCCATGTCTGCAGTCGGAGTGGTGGCAGGCGACGCTGACAGCTCCGGATCAGCTTCGGCAGAGAGTGTCGTTTGCGCTGGCAGAGATGTTTGTGGTGTCGACGAACTCTGTGAATTCGCGGGCGGTGGTGGCGTTTCAGAACACGCTGGTGAATGATGCGTTTGGGAATTTTTCTACGTTGCTGAACGATGTGTCGCTTTCGCCGGCCATGGGTGCGTATCTGAATATGTTGAACAGCAATAAGCCGGGCACGGTGAATGGAGTGGTTCAGATTGCGAATGAGAACTATGCGCGCGAGTTGATGCAGCTATTCTCGATGGGACTTTTTCTGCTGAATCCGGATGGAACGCCGCAGGTGGATGGCAGCGGCAATATGACTCCTGCGTACACGCAGGACCAGGTGCAGGCGTTTGCCCGCGCGTATACGGGATGGACTTACGCGACGGCCACGGGTGGGAGCGCGACAAAGTTTCCGAATGGAACGGCGAACTATACGATGCCGATGGCGGCGGTGGAGAGCGCGCACGATACGGCCGCGAAGACTCTGCTGAATGGGACGACGCTTCCCGCGGGACAGACGGCGGAGCAGGATTTAGCGGCGGCTTTGCAGAAGATTTTTAATCATCCAAATGTGGGGCTGTTTGTTTGCAAGCAGCTGATTCAGCATCTGGTGGCGAGTAATCCGAGTCCGGCTTATGTGGCGCGGGTTGCGGGGGTGTTTGCGAACAATGGGAATGGAGTTCGCGGGGATATGAAGGCTGTGATTAAGGCGATTCTGCTGGACACGGAGGCTCGTGCGGGCGATACGGATGTGAATGCGCCGGGCGGGCATCTGCGTGAGCCGGTGTTGTGGCTTACGGATGTGATGCGTGGGCTCGGGTTTACGAACAATGATGTGGTGGCGGGGAACGATGTGGTGGCGAATGCTTCGTTCAATACGGTGGGCAACTACACGTCGACGCTGAGTCAGAAGCCTTATGCGTCCGGGAGCGTGTTTAATTTCTTTCCGCCGGAGTATGTGATTCCGGGGACAGCGACGAATGCGCCGGAGTTTAGCCTCGAGAATACTGCGAGTGCGGTGCTGCGGCTGTCGCTGGCGAATACGGTTGTGTACAGCGGAATTTCGGGATTCAAGGTGGATCTGTCGGCGACGAGCACGCTGGGGACGATGGCGAGCAATCCGGGGAATCTGGTGGACACGCTGGGGATGATGTTTCTGCATGGGCAGATGCCGGCGGATATGAAGACTGCGATTGTGAATCATATTTCGACGCTGACAGATATGGGGCAGCGTGTGCGGGTGGCGACTTATCTGGTGATCACTTCTTCGCAGTACAAGATCGAGCACTAAGGAGACTGAAGATGCGGGTGAACCGACGAAGTTTTATCCGATGTGCTTCGCTGGCTGCTGCGGGGAATGCGATTGGTTTGCGGCCTTTCGGGGCGCTGAATGCTCTGGCTCAGGGTGCCACGGACTATAAGGCTCTGGTGTGCGTGTTTCTGTATGGCGGCAATGATGCGAACAATACGCTGGTGCCCTTCGATACGACGGGTTATGGGAATTACGCGACGATTCGCGGGCCGCTGGCGATTGCGCAGAATGCTCTGCTGCCGCTGACGCCTACGCCGAACTTTGCACTGAATCCGAATCTGCCGGATATTCAGACGCTGTTCAATAACAAGAATGCGGCGATTGTGACGAATGTGGGGACGCTGGTCGAGCCTACGACTCGGGCACAGTTTCAGGCGAATCAGTCGTTACCGTCGAATCTGTTTTCGCATCCGGATCAGCAGCTAGAGTGGCAGAATGCGGCGCAGAACGGATCGACACCGACGGGATGGGCGGGGCGGATTGCGGATGCGCTGAACACGAGCTACAACCCGAATGGAACGGTTCCGATGATTACTTCGGTTGCGGGAGATACGCTGTTCTGCAATGGGCAGTCGAGTACGCCGGTGTCGGTGAGTCCGGGAAATCTGGGTGGAACGAGCTGCTCGGAGGGGACTACGGAGTGCGGAGCACAACTGGCGACGGCGCAGGCTCTGCTGACGTTCGATACCGGATTGACGCTGGTGCAGGCGGATGACTCGATTACTTCGAATGCTTATAAGTATGCGCAGATATTGACAGCGGCGACGAAGTCGGTGACGAAGCTGCAGACGGTGTTTCCGACGGGTAACGGGCTGGCGGCTCAGCTACAGCAGATTGCGCAGATTATTCAGGTGCGGTTGGCGCTGGGAGTGAACCGGCAGATCTTCTTTGCGGGGATTGGGAACTTCGATACTCACTCGGACCAGTTGACGCTGCAGAATGCTTTGCTGGCGCAGATCAGCCCTGCGCTGGCGGCGTTTTATGCGGCGACGCAGGAGATTGGCGTGGCGAGCAATGTGACTACGTTTACGATGTCGGACTTCAGCCGGACGTTCCAGCCTAATTCGAATACGGGGACGGACCATGCGTGGGGTTCGCACCATATTGTGCTGGGTGGGGCGGTGAATGGCGGGCAGATGTATGGGACGTTTCCGACGCTGGCGCTGGGTGGGCCGGATGACTCGGGGTCAAATGGGCGGTGGGTTCCGACTACGGGGTCGGTGCAATATGCGGCGACGCTGGCACAGTGGTTTGGAGTGACCGCGGCGCAGCTGCCGACGATCTTTCCGAATATCGGGAGCTTCAAGACGAGCAATCTTGGGTTTGTATAGGCCCTGCAAGTTAGCTATTCGGGACGCTTTGATGGCGTTTTCCGGATCGGAGTTGCCTGCGTTCCAAGCTACCTAACTAATCCGTTTTCATGAGGTTGTAGGATTGGCACTAGGAGTTTTTGCAGTACCTTCCGGCACGAAATACTAGTAGCATAAACTTCAAGCAGTACGACATTAACTGACAGTCAAGACTTCCCCAAATCAATCTCCCAATTCCCAGGTTTAGATTCGCGGATTCGCAGAACGCGGGCCCTGTTTGAACTGTGAGGTGTCAGTGATAGGTTTCTTGATTGTCGGTAGCCGAAGCAACGCTTCGAGCATTTTGAGGTCCTCTGGTTTGAGGGCCCGGTTCTCGATGTTGAGGGTCTTCTTTTTTGCATTGCTCGCGCTGCTCGTTGCCGTGCCTTTTGTTGCTGCGCAGCCGTTGACTGCTCCCCAGAAGAATGTGCTGGTACTGCATGAGGGATCCAAGCTGCTGCCGTACCAGATTGAGACTTCCCGGGAGCTTGAGAAGGCGCTGACGGCCGATCAAAGCCTTTCGATTGAGCTGTACGAGGAGTATCTGGACAGGTGGAGGCTGGGCCGAGATGAGGCCACCATTGCCGCCGCGCTCGAGACCAAGTATGCGGAAATGAAGTTTGACGTCGTGGTTGCCGATGGAGCTGCGGGATATTGGCTTTTACAGAAGAACCCTCCTCCGTTTCTGCGAGGGACTCCTGTTGTTTTTCTCGCGATGGTGGACCC
Source organism: uncultured Acidobacteriaceae bacterium (assembly GCA_963815485.1). Taxonomy (GTDB): domain Bacteria; phylum Acidobacteriota; class Terriglobia; order Terriglobales; family Acidobacteriaceae; genus Edaphobacter. Next base: position 1,400,552 of record CAWFGQ010000002.1, read on the forward strand.
TCTGCCAAAAGACCGGCTGGCCAACGCGACCGGAGTGGTGAGCAAGGTCGATGTTCTGGGGACGGTTCAACTGGCAGCCAGGCTTCAACCGGATTTACGCCATCTTTATTACATCGTGAGCGATGGGGCGTGGGACGAGGCATTGTCCAAGAGGATCCGCGAAGCGCTTCGGCCCCTTGGCGACCAGCTTGAGATTACCGTCTGGGAGCAGCAACCGCTGGAGGAGATGGTGAAAAAGGCGGCTCATTTGCCTGCCCACAGCGCGGTGCTGTTCGATGCTTTTTTCAAAGATGCTACGGGACGCACTTACGTGCCTGCCATGGCAGGCGCTCAGATCGCCAAGAGCTCGAATGCTCCGGTTTATTCGATGTACGACACGTTGGTCGGGGTGGGACCGGTGGGTGGGGTGGTCATCAACTTCAGCGAGATAGGCCGCCAAGCTTCGGCAATGGTTCTTTCTCTGTTGCATGGCGCAACGATCTCGAACATTCCCATCGAGTTCTCGCGAAACGAGACGATGATCGACTGGAGAGCGTTCCAGCGGTTTGGTCTCTCCAAAGATTTGTTGCCTGCTTCGATGACTGTGCTTTATCGCGAACCGAATTTGTGGGAGCACTATCGGTGGTACATGGTTGGTACGATTGGCGTGATTTTGCTGCAGGCGATCCTGCTCTTCACGCTGGCACGCGAGGGACGGAAGAGAAAGCAGTCGGAGAGATCGCTGCAGGAGCTGGCAGGGCGGCTGATTCGCGCGCAGGAGGAAGAACGGAGACGGATTGCCGGCGAACTGCATGACGATGTGAGCCAGCGGCTGGCGCTGTTGTGCATCCGTCTTGACCTGATGCGGCAATCGCTGCCTCTGTCGAATGCGCGGCTGGCCGCGGATCTGTCGGTGCTTTATGACGAGACGGACAGTATCACGACGGATATCCATCAGTTTTCGCATGAGCTGCATCCTGCAATTCTGGAGAGGATTGGTTTGATACGAGCGCTGCGCAGGCACTGCAAGGAGTTCACTGCGCATCGCAAGATTGAGGTGAACCTGCAGGTGAGGGGGGAGGAGTCTGGACTGACTCCGGAGACGGCGCTGGCGTTGTATCGGGTTGCGCAGGAGTGCCTGATGAATATTGCGAAGCACAGCGGGGCTAATAGCTGCGACGTGCTGCTGGACTATGGGCAGGACCAGGTGGTGCTGGAGATTCAGGACATGGGAAGAGGCTTCGACGCAGGAGATGAGAGTGCGGAGGGCCTGGGACTTGTGAGCATGCGCGAGCGGTTACGTTCGGTGGGAGGAACGTTCCAGATCTCGTCGGCTCTGATTGGCGGGACCAAGGTGCGAGCAGAGATTCCGGTGACGAAGGTGCAGGTGGAACCGCTTGCAGTTGAGATTGAGAAGCTGACGGCAGCAAGGCCTGCGGCGTAAAGGCCCGGCACCTGGGCTGTCGTCGGGTACAAGAGTTCAGTTGATGCGTTTTTCGGTTGGAGATTACTCCGTGCGAAGGGCCTGCATGGGCTGGACTCCGGCGGCCCTGCGGGCGGGGAAGGCTGCGGCCAGCAGGACTGTGAGGATGATGAGAGCGGTGGAGGCTGCCAAAGTGAGCGGATCATAGACGCTGACTCCGTAGAGCTGGCTGCGGAAGAAGCGGGCCAGCAAGGCGACAGATGGAAGCGCGACGGCGATGGCGATGGCCGCGATGATGGCCATCTCGCGAAGGACCGTGAAGACGATGCTGGTGCGCGGGGCTCCGAGGGCGAGGCGGACGCCGATCTCGCGGGTGCGCTGTTCGGTGGAGTAGGCGAGGACTCCGTAGAGGCCGACTGCGGCAAGGATGAGAGCAAGGATGGAGAAGCCTACGGCGAGGACGGCGAGGGCTCGTTCGCCGAAGGAGGCGAGTTCGGTCTGGGCCTCCATGGTGCGGAGTCCGCTGATGACGAGCGTTGGGTCGAGATCGTGTATTACTTTCCGGATGGAGGCTTCGGCGGTTTCGGGTGATTGAGTGGTCTGAACATAGAGCTGAACGCCGCCGGGATGTTCTCTTTGGGCGTAGGGACGGTAGACGGCGGGGCCGAGTTCAGTGCGGAGGTCGGTGTGACGCGAGTTGCCAACGACACCGACGATTGCGGTGTCGGGTTTTTGGTCTTTATGTGCGTCCTGAACAATGAGATGGCCGATGGCGTTCTGGGGGGAGCCAAAGAATCGTTTCGCGAAGACAAGGTTAACGACTGCGACCTTGGCGGTGCCTTTCGTGTCCGCTGCGGTGAATTCGCGGCCGACGAGAAGGGGCTGGCGAATCGTGGCGAAGTAGCCGGGAGTGATATCGGGAGACTCAAAGTCGTGGTGTTCGTCTTCGGCGAAGGTGTGGCCCTCAACGTTGTAGCCGTGGATCTCGTTATCGCCGGTGAGTTCGGGGTCGTTGGTGGCTGCGGTTGAGATAACGCCGGGGATACGGTTGAGGGACTCGATAGCGCTGGTGATGACTTGCGGGGTGCGGTCTTCTCCGTAGCCGGAGTTGGTGGGATCGAGGCCGAAGGTTGCGAGGTGGGTGGTGTCGAAGCCGACGGCCTGGTGACGGAGATTGTCGAGAGTGTGAACGAAGAGTCCAGCTGCGCCGAGAAGAAGGACGCTGAGTGCGATCTGTACACCGACGGCGATCTTGCGGAAGCGCTGCGAACCTTTGGAGGCTGTGCCGGCGCTTTGGCGGAGTGCTTCGACCAGGTTGGGGCGAATGAAGTGGAGAACCGGTGCGAGGCTGAAGAGAAGGCTAACGATGACGGAGATTCCGAGGGTGAAGAGGAGAACGCGGGAGTCGATGACTGCGGAGTAGGGTTCGCTGCCGGGGTCGGCCTGGGTCATGAGGCGGACGAGGGCGTTGGCGACCAGAGGTGCAAAGGCGAGTCCGGCGAGTGCTCCGGCGAGGCCGAGGATACCGCCTTCGACGAAGAGTTGCGAGATGATGCGAGGACGGCTGGCTCCGAGGGCGTAGCGCATAGACATCTCGCGGGCGCGGGCGGCGGCGCGAAGCAGGAGAAGCGTGGCGACGTTGAGGGCGCACATGCCAACGAGAAGACCGGCCATGCTCATGAGGATGATGAGCGGAGTCTTGAGATCGTCGCGGCTGGGAGAGAATCCGCGGGAGTCGTCTTTGACGAGGAGATGGGAGTCGAGGAAGCGTTTGGAGAAGCGCGCGGAGCGTTCTTTGTAGAGAGTAAGTTCCTCTGCGCGGAGGGCGTGCCATAACGGCACGAGGCTGGCTTCTGCCCGGGTCATCGTAACGCCGGGCTTGAGGCGGGCGATGAGGGTGAGCCAGATGAATTGGTGGTTGTTGAGCGGATCGCGAGGAACGATCGACGGCATAGCAACTTCGGACATGCTCATGGGAAGGAAGAGGCCGGGTTTATACCCGCCGATTGCGGTCTGAAAGGCCTCGGGGGCTACGCCGACGATGGTAAAGGGTTGACCGTTGATGCGGACGGTCTGGCCGATGATGGCAGGTGAGGCGGAGAAGCGGGACTTCCAATAGGCGTAGGTCAGGACGAGCTGCGGGTTCGCGCCCTTGGCGGTGTCGTCCTGCGGAGTAAGGAGACGGCCGAGGGCGGGTTGGAGGCCGAGGACCTGAAAGTAGTTTCCGCTGACGAGCTCGACGTCTTTATCTTCGGCCTGGTTGTTCCAATTGACACCGACGGTGGTTCGGTCGATGGCGACGAGACCGGAGAACACGGCGTTTTTGTCGCGCAGATCTCTGTACATGGGATAGGAGAAGTAGTCGCTCATCTCACCGCCGAAGACGTTGGCGCCACCGCTGTAGTCTCCGGTCCAATTGAAGCGGACGAGCTGTTGCGGCTGCTGGACGGGGAGCATGCGGAGGAGGACCTGATCGAAGAGAGTGAAGACGGCGGCGTTGGCTCCGATGCCTAGCGCGAGCGTGAGAATGACAGTGAAGGTGAAGCCCAGGGATTTGCGCAGTTGTCGTACCGCGTAACGCACATCTTGAAAAAAGGATTGCATCGGCCCCTCCGGGGTGCAGGATTACTTATGGCACTTTGGGTGCCATCAGGGGGAGGCGCAAATTGTTGAAGGGAAAGAGAAGACGTGATGGGGCGGAGGCCTGGGATGTCCGAAAGCGGAATGGGTGTTCGTTGGCGGACAGTGTGCGCGGAGAGATTCCAGGAAGAAGAAGTGCAAAAACGCCGGAGTCTATGGTTTGACTCCGGCGGTTCGACTCCGGCGCTTTGTTGGGAGGATTGATTAGTTCATCAGGTCGACGTAGTGGGCGAGAAGAACGGTTTGTCCTGAGATTGGGTCTTTCAGGAGCAGGCCGACGACTCGGACGTTCTGGCTGTTCTGCAACGACGTCATGCCGGTGAGGCCACTGCGGTAGGCCGTGGGGCCAGCGACGTAGACAGTGACGGTTTGCGGGACGAGGAGGCCGGCGAATCCGTTGACCTGCATCTGGAAGGTGTTGCCGGATTGGTTGATGCTGCTCGGGACGATGGTCCCGTTGAAGCCCCATTGCCGCAAGACGACACGGTTGACGGTGACGGCTTGTGCATTGGCTGCGCCGGTGGCTGGGCCGCCGATGGCGACGTGCTGCCCGGGCAGAAGGGCGCTCGAGTTGAAGAGGAATTCCGTGAGCGGGTTGTGCCAGCGATAGATGAAGAACTTCTCCTGACCAGTGAGGTTGATCTGCGCGATCTGGCCGAGGGAGAGGCCCGTGGTGGTTGGGAGCAAGGCGCGGACGTAGAGGTCGAAGCTGGTGGCGGCTCCGGAGGCAGGCGTGACGTAGGTGACCTGACCTGCAGAGTAGAAGGCGCTCTGCGAGAGGATGGCGACGTCGTCGGCGTCGATGGTGGCGTCGGCGCGGTCGAGGTTGCCGGAGAGTTGGACGATGCTGCTGGTGGAGAGAGAACTGATGCTCTCGTTGTTCTCCCACTCGGTCTGGCCGTTGACGACTACGGTGAAGTTGCGGCCGTGCGGTCCCTGGATGACGAAGGTTTGCGCGTTGGCGTTGACGCTGACGACAGCGGCGTCGAACTCGTCGATGTAGGCTCCGGAGTCGGTGGGGCCGACGGCGTTGATGGCGAAGGTGGGGTTGACCTGGCCGGTGATCTGTCCGTTGGAATCAACCTGAATGGATTTGCGAAGGTTGAAGTCGAGATGAATTCCTACGGGCACCGCCTGGGTGACGACGAGCGGCGTGGCAAGCGTGGAGGTGATGGTGGAGTTGGTGAGAGTTGCTGTCTCGGTCTGAATGGTGGGTGCGGAGCCGGGCGTGGTGTTGAGATAGCCGATGGTTGCGGGGCCGAGTGTGACGACGATGCTGTTGTAGGTGCCGACGGGAACGTCGTTCATGTCGAGGAGGGTCTGGAGGCCGTTGAAGCGGGCGAAGTCGACAGTGGGTGAGCCGCTGAGAAGAGGCACGCTGTTGCCGCCGGTGTCGATTGCGTTGATGCTCATGACCTGAACGGTGAATGAGGTGACACTGGCCATTGGGGCATCGGTGCCAACGACGAACGATGGGCCGTTGACGACGTTGGGATTTGCCTGCGTTGTGGTTGTGGTGTTGGCGCCGCCACAGCCGGCGATGAGGAGTGTGGCAATTGGGAACGAGAGGAGGGCTGTGAGAGTTCTGCGATGGATTTGTAACTGCATGAGGTCACTTCTCTTTCTGCGCTACCCGACGGCTTATCAAGGACGGACGCTGAGTTAGCGTGTTGCCACTCCACTCTGGGCTCGAGAAAACGAGGAATCTCAAGGCATCCGCACGAGACGGTTGCCGACAAGGCGCAGGCCTTGTTGAGATACGAAAAGACAGGAGTCCCAGAGGCGCGCCCGTGCGTTGGGTTATCGCCTGAATTGCATTTACTGGCCAGAGAAATATGCGATCGCTCTCAGCCTTCCTCCCGCTCAGACACAGGGTTTTCGGCGAAGTTGCGACTTTTGGGAGGAAATAAATTGGACGTACAACTTCAGTCTTTTGGGGTGGAGTTTTGTGAAATTGGCCCGTTACATGCAGGTATCGGCGCTGCTAAAAAATGGATGAAATCGAGATAAATTGCGGACTTTTATGCGGTTTTTTGTGCGAATGGATGTTGCGGTGCAGGAGATCTGGCTGATTGTGAGAACATCTTGAGTGAGTACGAATATGAGTGCTGCGCGTACGAAAGTTACGGTCGGGGTTTGCGGAGGGATTGCGGCTTATAAGTCAGTGGAGCTGGTGCGTCAGCTGCAGGATGCCGGGTACGACCCGCATGTGGTGATGACGAAGGCTGCGGAGGAGTTTGTGAGGCCGCTGACGTTTGCGGCGATCTCCGGGCATAAGGTGATTACGACGCTTTGGGGTGCGGATGGAGGAGTCGTCTCGGAGGATGGAGAGTCTTCGATTGAACACATTCATGAGGCGCAGACGACGAAGCTACTGATTGTGGCTCCGGCGACGGCGGATACGCTGGCGAAGTTTGCGCATGGGCTGGCGGATGATTTTCTTTCGACGATGTACCTGGCGACGACGGCTCCAGTGATCGTGGCTTCTGCAATGAATGTGGTGATGTGGGAGCATCCGGCTACGCGTGCGAATGTTGAGACACTGCGTGCACGTGGAGTGAAGGTGATTGAGCCGGGGAGCGGATACCTGGCTTGCGGGATGGTTGGGGGCGGGCGGCTGGCTGAACCTTCGTCGATTGTGGCGGCGGTGGCGGAGATTCTGGGTGGCGATGTAGCCGAGGCAGAGACTTTTGGGAAGCTCAAGGATGGCTATGGGCCCTCGGGTAACGGTGCGGATGCCGGCGAGAGTGAGCCCTGGGAGCGGCCCGCGGCAGCTGCTTTGGATTTCGCGGGAGAGACAGTACTGGTGACGGCGGGTGGGACTCGTGAGCCGATCGATCCGGTGCGATTTATCGGGAACCGATCGAGCGGGCGAATGGGATATGCGTTGGCAGAGGCGGCGCGGAGGCGCGGGGCGCGCGTGATTCTGGTGACGGCGCCTACCGGGCTGGCTTGTCCTGCGGGAGTTGAGATTGTGCAGGTGGTGAGTTCGGAGGAGATGAGCGCGGCGGTGATGAGGCGGCTGCGCGAGGCGACGATTGTGGTGATGGCGGCGGCGGTGAGCGACTACCGGGTGAGAAGTGTTGCGGCACAGAAGATCAAGCGGGAGTCGGCGCGGGCGGTGCTGCTGGAGTTGGAGGCGACGCAGGACATTCTGCGTGAGGTAGTGGCGCAGAGGGTGGTGGGGACGATTGTGGTTGGGTTTGCGGCGGAGACCCAGGATGCGGTGGCCAACGGGCGCGCGAAGCTGGTGAGCAAGGGCGTGGACGCGGTGGTGGTAAATGATGTTTCGGTGGAGGGGATCGGGTTCGACTCTGAGCAAAATGCGGGAAGCTTTTTGACGAGAGGCGGGACGGTGGAGCTTCCGACGATGGGCAAGACGGCGATGGCTGACCGGATTCTGGATGAGGTAGCGAAGCTGCGGGGTTGAGATTGTCTGGAATCTTTCCCAAGATTGAAGGCTTAACACCCGATCTAAACTGATGACTCCTATTTTAAGGAGCAGCGGGGGTTCGGGGGTTTCGAGGAGAATTGCGGCTCTGCTGCTGGGCCGATGGAGCCTGAACTAGTAGACTAGAAACACATGATTTTCCGGAAAGCAGTTCTCTTTGTTGCCGCCGCTGCCGTCGCCTCCAGTGTCTCCGCTTTTGCGCAAGCCGGCGTATACGGCATGTTCACGGTCGATCGCCTGAGCAATATTGATTCTTCCCCAATACCGCCGCTGTCGAGCAATCCGCAGGATACGCGGCTAAGCACGGCCGATCCACTGGGCGGAACTGGCGGAATTTACTACGACTTCATGAAGCTTGGGCCGATGCGGCTGGGTGTGGATGCTCGTGGAAGCATTCTGACGACCAAGCGCGGAGCCTATGTGAACTTCAATGGACAGGGTACGAAGATTTACTCTGCGCTCGGTGGCGTTCGTGGCGTCTTCAAGACGAAGTATGCGCCGCTGAAGCCGTATCTTCAGTTGTCGGCGGGTCTCGGACGCAGCAACTACGGCCTGATTACGCCTACAACCAATAATGGCCAGACCGTCATCCATAACAACTTCGAGTACGAGGGGCTGGCGGGGCTGGACATCAAACTGCTTCCGATTCTGGACTGGCGCGTAGCCGAGTTAGGGTATGGCGGACTGCTGGCGACCGGGAATCTGAGCCACAACTACCCGATCAAGCAAGTGAGCATGGGGTTTGTGGTTCATTTTCCCTAGTGCGGGCGTTGGTTGATGTTGCGGCGTGGTGCACCAGAGAACAGCGATGCGGGTAGCCTTCTTCGGCGGCAGTTTCGATCCACCGCACCACGGCCACATGGCAATTGCGGCGGCCGCGGCGGATGAGTTCGATCTGGAGCGGGTGCTGTTTGCGCCGGTGGGACGGCAACCGTTGAAGTACGAAAGAGCTTCGGCGACGTTTGCCGATCGAGTCGCGATGGTGGAGCTCGCCTGCAGGGTGGACGCGCGATTTTCGGTCTCAGGGATTGATGCTCCTTGGCCGGATGGTTCGCCGAATTATACGGTCGACACGCTGGCCGCTCTGCGCGAGGAGATGCCTGACGCGAGACTGTTCAATCTTGTGGGGGCGGATAGCTTTCTTGATCTGCGGCGATGGCGGGAGCCGGAACGGCTGCTGGAGCTTGCGGAATGGATTGTGGTGAGCCGTCCGGGGTTTGCGCTGGCGGATCTTTCGCCGCTGGACTTGAGCCCCGAACAGCGGAGCCGGGTGCATCTGCTGCAGACGGTGCATGAAGATATTGCTGCGACTGATCTGCGGGAGAGGCTGGAGGCAGGCGATCCGTGTCTGGATGTGGTTGCTCCGGGGGTTTCGGCCTATATTGAGGCGCAGCTTCTTTATCGGTAGGGTGCGATAAGATTGGCCAAGGCGAGAGATTTATATCTGCAAGCGAAACTCCGGCGCCACGGGTGTTTCTGATTTGACTGTAGTTTGACTCGCCCCTTCCTCGACCTTAACCCTTTACAATGTATCGATCTCTTGAGGAGCAATCCTGTAATTCTCTATGGCTGAACTTTTAACATTGCCCACACTTCCGACCTTTCGCGATCCTGCAGGAAGCGTTGAGGTACGGATGGATGGAGCTTACCGGAGCATTCGGGCTCCTTTCGATGCAGCGATTCTGGAGTTTCTGGCGACGCCGCTGGCTGCGGATTTGGTGGCGCAGGGACGACTGGTTGCGAGCGAGGTAATTTCCCCGGCGGATGCGGATGTTCTGGTGCTGCGGCATCCGCGGATTGCGTTTCCGTCTTATCCGTGGGAGTGGTCGCCGCGGCTCTGGCTGGCGGCGGCTGAGCTGACGCTGAACCTGTGCAGCGACCTGGTGCGGGAGGGTTGGCTGCTGAAGGATGCAACTCCGTTGAATGTGTTGTTCGAGGGCCCGCGACCGGTGTTTGTGGATGTGCTGTCGATTGAGCGCATGGATCCGCATCAGCCGATCTGGCTGGCTTATGGGCAGTTTGTGCGGACGTTTCTGTTGCCGATGCTGGCGCACTCGCGGCTGGGTTGGCCGCTGCAGGGTTCGCTGACACGGAGAGATGGCTACGAGCCTGAGGATGTTTATGCAGCGCTCTCGTGGGCGGGGCGACTGCGACAGCCTGCACTGGGTGCAGTGACGTTGCCGTCGTTACTGGCGAAGAATAAGAAGGTGCAGGCCGGAAACGTGGCTTCGCGGACGGTGAAAGAGCCGGAGCTTGCGAAAGAGATTCTGCTGAAGACGCTGCGGGGACTGCTGTCGCAGATGCGGAAGGTGACGCCGGCGCAACGCTCGTCGACCTGGTCGGACTATGCAGAGACGGCGAGCCATTACAACGAACAGGACCATGAACGGAAGAGAAGTTTTGTGGCACAGGCACTGGGAGCGGCAACACCGACGCGGGTTCTGGATGTAGGTTGTAATACCGGGGTGTATTCGAGGCTGGCGGCCGAAGCCGGAGCCGCGGTGGTTTCGGTTGATACGGATTTACAGGCGGTTGACCGGCTTTATGTAAGCGCGAAGGAGAAGGGGCAGGACATTCTTCCGCTGTGTGTGGATCTTGCGCATCCCAGTCCGGCAACTGGGTGGGAGAATCGTGAGTATGCGTCGTTTTTGAGCCGTTGCTCGGGGTGTTTCGATGCGGTGCTGATGCTTGCGGTGCTGCATCATCTGTTGCTGAGGAATCAGATTCCGATGGAACGCATTGCGTCGCTTTGCAGCGGTCTGACGACACGGCATCTGATCCTGGAGTGGGTGCCGCCTACGGATGTGAAGTTTCAGGAGTTGCTGCGGGGACGCGATGCGATCTACGGCCACATCACCGAGGCGGCGTTTCGCGAGGCTTTTGCGAGCCACTTTGCGTTTGTCGAAGAGCTGAGACTGGAAAACGGACGCATTATGTTTCATCTTCATAAAAAGTAACTTCTGGTAGTTCTCGCAGGTTTATGCGTGAACTCGCCGCGATATTGTGTGTCTGGGTGGGTGTCGCTCTATTGGCCGCGAAGGCTGGCTTCTGCGAGGGCAACCCGCTACGATGAAGGGTGAAGGAGTTTCATGCCATCGATTGAAGGTAACAAGCTATTGCTCGCCGCGGCTGCAGCGTGCGAAGACAAAAAGGCGGAAGACATTCGGATTCTTGCGCTGGACCCGGCAGAGAGCGGGCTGACCGATTACTTTCTGATCTGTAATGGCACGAACGAACGGCAGAATGTCGCCATCACCGACGAGATCGAGCTTCGGCTGAAACGTGAGTTTGGGGTGTATCCGAATTCGGTGGAAGGACGGCGACAGGCTGAGTGGATTCTGATGGACTATGTGGACTTTATCGTCCATGTGTTTTCGCCGGAGAAGCGAGCGTTTTATGGGCTGGAGCGGCTGAGGAAGTCGGCGACCACGCTGAGTGTGGCGGAGCTTGATGCAGAGTTGAAAGCGCGGGTGATGGGGGCTCGGGCGAAGAAGATGCCGGTGAAGAAGGCGACTGTGAAGACCCCGGCAAAGAAGGCTGCGGGAAAGACGCCTTCCAAGAAGGGTGCTAAAAAAGGCGCTGCGAAAAAGGCTGTTGCGAAGGCTGCTGGGCGGAAGAGTCCGGCGAAAAAGAGCCGGAAGAGATGACAGCTAAGCCAGCTTGACGGTGTGAGGGATGAGTTTTGAAAAGAGAGGCGCTCGAATCGGGCGCTTCTTTTGTTTTGTCTGGTGAAACAAAGAGGCGGAGAGCTTCGGCTCTCCGCCTTTTGATTTTGTTCCCCTTTTGCAGGGGAGGTGGTTAGAAGTAGATCTTCGCCCGGAGCTGGGTGACGCGAGCAGCTGCCGCCGCAGAGATCTGGCCGAAGCTTGCAGAGAGAGTATCTGCGAAGGTGCTCGCGGGGTTGGAGAACTGCGTGTGATTGAAGGCGTTGTCGCTTTCCATGCCGATCTGGAGACGACGAGCTCCATCAGCTGATAACGAGAAGTTCTTCGCGAGGATCAGGTTGGTGTTGTTGATACCAGGGCCGTGATAGGGGTTGCGGTGAGTATTACCGAAGGTTCCGGTGGCCTCAGACGCCCAGCTGGTATTCGCGAAGTACACCGTACGATTCGATGCATTCTTTGTGCGGATATTGAAGTTTCTGTTGATTGGAGCGATCTGATTGGGCGCATCGGGGCAGGCATAGAAGCTAACGCCAGCCGAGCAGAAGAGAGAGTGCGAGACACCTCCAGCGTAGGAGATATCAAACGGCAGTCCAGTTGCGAGCGTTGTGGTGGCGCTGATCTGCCAGCCGGACGCAAGCAGGTTGAGTGGCGAGTACCAGTTGCCGCCTTTGAAGCTGGGAACCACGTAGATGGGAGAGAAGACCAGACGGTGACGAGCATCGAAGAGTGAGTCGCCCCAGTTGATCGATGGGTTGTACTGGTTGTATCCTCGCTGACCACTCGAACCGAAGCCGGAGTTTTCGAAGCTCGAGGCAGAGTCCTGAGAATGGGCATAGGTGTAGCTCAACTGGAACTGCAGACCGTGCGTCAGTCCTTTGACTACACTGGCCTGGAACGAGTGGTAGCTGGATGTCGCAGCCGATCCAACCAGACCGATTTCGGCGAAGTTGGGGTCGGTCGCTGTGGTGTGACTGGTGTAGTCAAGTGTCTGGAAGTCCTGATCCGAAACGCATGCCGGATCGGCGAGGCATGCCTTTTGACCTGCCGGGGTGACCGGAATGCCTTCGTAGACATTTTGATTATGGCGACCGAGCGAGCCCACGTAGCTTAAGCGGGTAACGATCTGTGAGGGCATCTCGCGCTCAATGGAGAGCTGGAAGTTTTCCGAATAGGGTGCGCGGAAGCCAGGACCATAACCGCTGAGGTTGAAGATCTGACCGAATTCGGAGAAGTCAACTGGTGCGCCTGCAACAGGCGGTACATAGGGGAAGCGGTTTGCCTGCGATGCCTGTGCAAGAGAACCGCCTGCAGCACCGCCGGAGGATTGCTTCTTGCCATTGTTGATGTCGGCGTAGGGGTTCGCAAACTGAGGCCGGCCCGAGAAGTCGCCGGCGCCGAACGAGGTGATGCCGAAAGGGGGCGTGCCGAGGGTCTGGAGCGAGGTCTCTTCTTCGCTGCGGTCATAATAGATGCCGAATCCGCCACGGACTGAGAGTTTGCCAGCACCGCCAGAGATGGGGCCGAGATCCGGAGCCCAGGCAAAGCCGATGCGAGGACCGAACTCGCTGTAGCGCGTGTAAGCCTGACCACTGTTGGTGCATCCTGGATCGCCGGGATAGTTCATCCCTTTGGGAGCGCCCGGGAAGATCTTCGATTGCTGCGACAGAATCGGGCAAACGAGAGCCAGGCCACCGTACTGGTGGTTGCGCATGGGGGTGTCGATGGAGTAGCCGAGGCCATAGTTGAAGGTGAAGTTATTGGTAAGCTTCCAGGAATCCTGAGCAAAGATGTAGTTCAGGAAGGCATCAGCCTGAATGACATTTCCGCTGCCCTGAGAGAAGCTTGAGGGATTGCCGAAGACGAAGTCGAGGGACTGGTCTCCTGAGCTGAAGGGATTGCTCGTGGCGAAGCCGTAGGAACCGCTGTTGGATGCGAGGAAGAGATTCACGACGCTGAATTTCCGGCCATCGTATCCGAACTTAAGATTATGGTGTCCAAAGGTCTTGCTGAAGATGTCGTCGAACTGGATGGTCTGGTCGACGCGCGGCTGGGGTCCGTTGTTCGTACCACCGAGAGAGAAGTATGGAGCACCGAGGCTGATGGTCGGGATCGTCTGTGCACCGCTTGTTACCTGCGGGTTGATAGCAAAGCCAACGCTGCTTGGTGCCACGACCTTTTGCGGGGCGCCGGAGTTGAAGTCAAGACGGGTGTAGTGGCCAGAGAAGTCGTTGACCGCGGTAGGACCGAACTGGTGGACGTAGTCACCGGTCCAAACCTGAGAGTGGGTCAAGCTGCCATCGCCAAAACCAGGAAGGTTTGCGCCGCTGAAGGGAAGACCTTCACTGAGGGTCGATTGGTTGTAGAGCCCGACAACGGTGAATTGATTCCGGGGGTTCATCGCATAGTCGAAGCGACCAATGTATTGGTTACCGCTGGTATTTGCGGTTGAGTTATAGACGAAGTTGTTGCCGCTGTTGGGGGCAGGAACGTATTGCTGAATGAGCGTTTTGGAGATGGAGTTGAACGCAGAGGTCGGGAAGATACCTTTCAGGTCAAAGGCGCACTGTGCCCATGTCTCCAGCGGTGTGGTGCAACCGGGGATGGAGATTGAACTGGGGATCGACTTGCCCGAGAAGGTGCCGTAGGATTGGGCGGCAGTTGTGGAGGTAGCGCTTGCCGGACGGGTCGTTGCGGTTCCGTTGAACGATGAGAAGTTGCCAGCAAGCTGATTGGTGGAGTAGACAGTGACGTTCGAGGTGCTTTGGGGGACGCGCTGACGGGTTCCCTGATAGGCGCCAAAGAAGAACAGCTTGTCCCGGAAGATCGGGCCACCGAGGGTGCCGCCGAAGATGTTCTGGTGGAAGGGACTTACCTTGTCTGTACGCGCACCAGTGGTCGAGTTGAAGGTCTTCTGGAAGAAGTTGTTTGTGTTCAGGAAGGTATCGCGATAGAACTCGAAGACGTTGCCGTGGAAGTGGTTGGAACCCTGCTTGATGGTGGCGCTGATAATGCCACCCGAGTTACGGTCGTACTCTGCATTGAGGGGACCATCAATGAGATTGAACTGGTCAATTGCATCAAGATTCGGGGCAACCACGAGAGTATTCAGCGCGATATCGTTGTCATCAGCGCCGTTGACCAGGTATTCGGTCTGCTGCGACTGGCCGCCGCTGACCGAGGGGGTTCCGAAGCGGTCGCTGGCACCCTGGACGCCGGGAAGGGTCAGTGCGAGACCGGTGAAGTTACGGTTGATCAGTGGGAGTTCAACCATCTGGTTGGAGTTCACGACGTTGCTGAGCTGCATGTCCGTGGTGTTGACCTGGACTGCATCGGCGCGGATCTCAATAACGTCGGAGGTTGCACCGACGGTAAGGACCACGGGCTCTACATACTCCTGGCTGATGTTCAGCACGATGCCTGTTCCCTGAAACTCTTTGAAGCCCTGAGCGGTTACCTTAATGGTGTAGGTACCGATGGGGAGCTGGGGGAAGAGATATCCGCCATCATCCTGAGACTCTGTGGAGTAAATGACGCCTGTCTTCTCATTAACCGCGATGACCTTGGCCTTGGCAATCACCGCTCCGGCCGGATCGGTAACGGTGCCTTTAATATGCGCGTTGACGTCGGCAGCATAGGCGCAGCTGAATGAAAATACCAGAAGAGCGACCAGAAGAACCTTGCTCAACAACGAAACCTGTTTCATAAACGATTCCCTTCCTGATTGTGAGGCTGACGGGAATGGGATAGCACGTTGGGTGCCAAATATGACTATTCAGGAATTCGAACAATTCAGGCTTTTCGCTGTCCAACTCGTGGGCGGCTTCTATGAAAAAATGGAGAATCGGTAGGCCAATCTACGGAAACTCAACCACGTAAACTTACCAACGGCCCCCAGTTTTATCGTTTTTGCGCACCAAAATCGGGGCTTTCGTCACAAAGTTTGGGATAGGTTGAATCGATTTTTGGCAGTTCGATTCGTCTAAATTTCCCCTTTTATGAAGATAACTTTTACAGCGATAAGCGGGCGTGGCATGCGAGCGAAGTCAGAGGCCGCAGATCGACTCCATCTTGATTACGTGGAGCGAGCCGGCCGCTATGTTTTGTCGGAGTCGCGGGTGTTCGAGTCGGAGGGGGGGCTGTTTGAGTGGTTGGACCGACAGACGGGCCGGACGCCGGCTTATCTGGTTTTGCTGGACAGCCGTGGACGGGAGTTGAGTTCGGAGGAGTTTGCCGAACGGATCGGGCGAGTGCGGGATGATGGGATCCAGCGGCTGGTGTTTGCGATTGGGCCTGCCGACGGATGGACAGCCGGCGCCCGGCAGCAGGCTAATCTTCTTTTGTCTCTGGGACGGATGACGTTGCCACACCAGTTGGCGGGGGTGGTGCTGGTGGAGCAGGTGTACCGGGCGCTGACGATTCTTGCGGGACATCCTTACCACTCCGGTCACTAGGTTTGTTTGCGAGTGGCTGGTAGTGGTTAGTTTGAAAAGCGTACCTCGGCTAGCCCCTTGCTATTTCTCAACCTTTTCGGCACCCATTCGGCTTCGCTCAGGGCGGGCTCTGAAGCCGTGCCCTTAACGAACCTTTCAAACTGATCCACTACTGAAGCGCCTTGCTACTTGCAGGACCGGGCGGGAGTCTATATTGTTTCAGACGTTACGGGAGAACGTTTACTGAATGTCATTTCATCCAACGAATCGACGGACTTTTCTTAGAAATTCGACGCTGGCAGCTTCGGCTTTTTCGCTTCGCGGGTCGAGAGCACTTTCGCAGGCAACGCAGACTGATGCGCGGATCGATATTCTGCCGGGCGAGCCGATTGGGACGATCTCTCCTGAGATCTATTCGCACTTCATCGAGCATCTTGGCGGGGTGATCTACGACGGCGTTTGGGTGGGTGAGGGATCGAAGATTGCGAATGAAGGCGGGATTCGCAAGACTTTTCTGGATACGATGCGAGCGGTGAAGGCTCCAGTGTTGCGGTGGCCGGGCGGGTGCTTTGCAGATAGCTATGACTGGCGGGATGGGATCGGGCCGGCGGCGAGACGCCCTGCGCGCGCGGGTTTCTGGGGGCAGCAGGATTCGAATCAGTATGGGCTGCATGAGTTCATGCATACGTGCAAGGCGATTGGATGCAAGCCTTATCTCGCGGCTGATCTGCGATCACTGCCGGCGAGGGATTTTTATCAGGAGATTGAGTATTGCAATGCTCCTGCGGGCGATGTGCCTTCGAACTCGGCTGCGAAGGCGGTACCGAATGCCCTGGCTGCGCAGAGGGCGGCGAACGGCGATGCGGATCCCTTCAATGTCGATATGTGGGGCGTTGGCAATGAGAGCTGGGGTTGCGGCGGGAATATGAATCCGGAGGAGTATGCGGAGGAGTTTCGCCGGTTCACGGCCTGGACGCCTAGTTATAACCGGACGCCGCTGCGGTTTGTGGCGGTGGGGCCGAATGGCGACGATGTGGACTGGACGAGTCGGTTGTTCAAGGCGCTGTATTCGAATCCGGAGCGGCGACATCTGTGGGGACTGTCAGTGCACTACTACACCTCGGGGAGTCCTTCGAAGTTTGCTGCGGGCGATGCGCTGAACTTCAACAGCGATGACTACTATGACCTGCTGACACGTGGCAGCATCATGGAGCGAGTTGTCACGGATCACTGGCGGGCGATGCGGGCCGAAGAAAACGAGCCGAATCAGCCCAAGGTGAAGCTGGTGGTGGATGAGTGGGGAGCGTGGTACGGAAAGGGCACCGAGTTGGCGCCGGAGTACAACCTGTCGCAACAGTCGACGATGCGCGATGCTCTGCTGACGGGGATTACATTCGATATCTTCCAGCGCCACGCGGATAAAGTGGCGGTGGCTGCGGTGGCGCAGTCGATTAATTGCATTCACTCGCTGATGCTGGCGCAGGGAGACCGGTTTACGGTGACGCCGACGTTTCATGTGTTTCAGATGTATCTGCCGCACCGCGGCGCGCAGGCTGTGCGGGCGGAGTTTACTGCTGCGGCAATTAGTAATCCGCTGGCGAATACGCCGATTCCTGCTGGCGGAAATAGCTATCGCGGATCGCTGGATGCGAGCAAGACATTGGCAGGGCTAAGCGGGTCTGCTTCCATTGCGAGTTCAGGGAATGGGAAGCACATGACGCTGACGGTGGTGAATCCGCATCTTGATCGTGCGATGACGACGGAGATTATGGTGCATGGCGCAGGCATTGCAAGTGCGACGGGAACAGTGCTGAGCGAGGCGGATGTTCATGCACATAATGATTTCGACCATCCCAATGCGGTGAAACCTCGGGCGGCGAACGTGGGTCAGGCTACGTCTGGCCGCCTGCTGCACAGCTTTCCGGCGGCCAGCGTGACCATGTTGCAGATCACGCTGGCTTAGGATTCGCGGGCCTCATCAACCGTCTGGATCAACGGTCGTGATCATCTGTCCAGGTCGAAGTCGACTGAGATAGTGGTTGCTACGTCGACGGGTTGGCCGTCGAGCAGGTAGGGGCGGTATCGCCATTTGTAGACTGCGTCGACTGCGGGGCCACGGAGGCGAGAGTCGCCCTCGATGACATGCAGACGCTTCACTCTACCGTCGCGAGAGATGATGGCCTGCATGACGACGGAGCCTTCGACACCGGCAAGTTTTGCGGAGTCGGGATAGGCGGGAACCCGCGAGTCAACGAGGCGAGATTCCATTACAGCCGGGGAGACGCGGACGGCTCCTGCCAAATCTGCCTTGGATATACCGTCGGGTGGGGCTTGCACCTGAGCTGCAACGCGGTCGGCGATCGATTTGCGTTTGGAATCGGGTTCTGCGGGTGTACGTGGTGGTGCAGCTGTCTGATTTGGTGTGTTGTGCGTACCGGCGTTGACTGGGGGTGGCGTTGAGATCCCCTGCAGTGGCTGGTCAGGAGCGGGCTGAGGAGCATCCTGCTGCGCGGCTGATTCATCGGTGGGTGATACAGTGCTTGCTGGTTTGGTCTTGTCCTGAATTTTCTGAACGAGTGCAGAGAACTCTTGCTGCAGCGGCTCGCGATATCGGTAGCCCGCGAACCCCGCTGCGGCCAATGCCAGGACAAGCAGCAGTGCGGCGATGGCCTTTCCATAACCCTGTTGTTGTGCGTAATTTTCAAGGGGAATCTGTGCCGAGGGACGACCGTTTCTCCCGAAGGGTTCTTCTTCAGGAGCCAGGATTGCGGGTTCGAGAACAAGTCTCGCTGGAGCTGCCGGCCTGTGGGCGAGCTCATCCATTCTTGCGAAACGCGTTTCGGCGGCTGGGCGGCTTCCGCTTTCATTTTTGAGGGGAGCCAGTTCGTCGAGCTGGGGTTCGAGCCGACTCATTCTCTTGTCGATCTCGTCGAGGTGGTGCTTGAGCTCGAGGTTGGTGAGTTCGAGGCGGTGCAAGGCCTGGTCGAGTTGGGGAATGATCGCTTCCGGCGTGGACTGGCGGGTTAGCGGCTCGCCGGACGCGAAGGGGGCAGGATTCAGCGGTACCTCAGTAATTTTCAGCGGAGGCGCTGGAGGCCACGTGTCTTCCTGATGGTTGTGGAACGGGTCGGCCTCATTGCGAAAAGGGGCGGGGTCGATCGGAACGGGTCCGTGAACGTCGACACCGGCAAGCATTGCACGTAGATCGTCTATTGATTGCTTGAGATCTCCGTCTTCGGGCGAGATTTCTTCCTTGGTTATGCCTTCGACGATGACGGCGAGAATCTGGTCGTCGTTGAGTTCGCCGCCCTCGCGGTCGCTGAGCTTGCCGACAAAGCCCCAGAAGTCCATGGCGAGGTGCCTGTCAGCAGCGAGTTTCTGAAGGAATGGGGGAAGGTCGTCGCGCGATCCGATCTGGAGACCGTGCATGACACAGATGACGCGAAATTTTCTGACGTAAGAATCGAAGCTTTCGGGCTTTTGCAGACTGTTTGCGTAAGCAGACATCATATTCATCCTTTGATGCCATTTGAGGTCCGCCAAGGTGTGCCGAAGAGGCAACGGGAAAGCACATCAAATGCAGCAACAATGTCGCTAAATTATTCTCCCCTCAGGAAAAATAAACCCAGAACGTTCCATGCCGACTCAAACGTTCGAATAAAAAAATTTTAGCGAACAAGTACTCTGGAGGACAGGGAAAGTTTCAAACAGAGCAAAATAAGTTAGTTGGCTTCGGATGGCCGTTGCCACGGGATGAAAGATGTTTGGCGGGATCGAAACATCTCTCACCAAACAGATGACTTAGTAGGGAATTTTACAGGGAACCGGGTTTGCGCCGCTACAATGGTCAAGGCAGTTGCGGGAAGGCCTGAGAGCATGAGCTGGTTTAAGCGCGAAGACCACGAGATCGTGAACGATTCTGAGAAGACGGTCCGCACGGAGGGGCTGTGGACTCGCTGCCCCGACTGCGGCAAGGTTCTTTTTAAGGCGGAGCTGGAGGCAAATCAGCGAGTATGTCCGCATTGCGGGCATCATTTCCGGATTGACGCGCGGACGCGGATTGAGAATCTTCTGGAGCCCGGATATGAGTTGGTGGACCTGGGGCTTCGCTCGACCGATCCGCTGCAGTTTACGGATCTGAAGCCGTACAAGAATCGTCTGGCCGAGGCACAGAGGAAGACGGGACTCAACGACGCGATTATTAATGCGATTGGAGAGCTTGGGCCGCATAAGGTTGTGCTGAGCGTGATGGAGTTCGGCTTTATCGGCGGAAGCATGGGTGCGGTCGTGGGCGAGACGATTGCGCGTGCGGTGGATCGGTCGTTGGCCACGCGGGATCCATTAATTATCGTGTCGGCATCCGGGGGAGCGAGGATGATGGAGGGGATCGCGTCGCTGATGCAGCTGGCGAAGATCTCTTCCGGGCTTGCGCTGATGGATGACGCGAAGATTCCATATATTTCGGTGATGACGGACCCGACGACGGGCGGAGTGACGGCCAGCTTTGCGATGCTTGGGGATTTGAATATTGCGGAGCCGAATGCGCTGATCGGATTTGCCGGGCCGCGAGTGATTGAGCAGACGATTCGGCAGAAGCTGCCTGAGGGGTTCCAGCGGGCGGAGTTTCTGCTGGAGCATGGATTTCTGGATGCGATTGTGCCGCGCAAGGAGATGAAGGCTTATCTCGCGCAGGCTCTGACGTGGATGAGCGGCGAAACCGCGAAGACAGCTTAAAACCTGCAGTTACCGTTATGGAAGAAGCGCGTCCCTCTAAAACTGCGTTACGGGTGGCACTGCGCCGGGCCGCGCATCAGTTGTACGACGCGAAGCCGCTGGTGCTGGATGACCCGGTTGCGGTGGGGATTCTCGGGGAGACTTATGCGGAGGAGTTGCAGCGTACTCCTACCAAGGCGAACCGGCGGGCCTCGGCTGCGTTGCGTGCGTTTTTAGTTGCGCGGAGCCGTTACGCGGAAGACAAGCTGGCTGGGGTGGTTGCAGAGGGTGTAACGCAATATGTGCTGCTGGGGGCGGGACTAGATACGTTTGCGCATCGGAATCCGCATCGGAAGCTTCGGGTGTTTGAGGTGGATCATCCGGCGACTCAGCAGTGGAAGCGCGAGCTGCTGGCCTTTAGCAAGTTGTCTGCGCCGGAGAATCTTGTCTATGCACCGGTCGATTTCGAGAGGCAATTGCTTGCGGAACAGCTTCAGGCTGCGGGATTCGATTTCGGTGCGCCTACGTTTTTTGCGTGGCTGGGTGTGGTTCCTTATCTGACGCTTGAGGCGTTTCGGGCGACGATTGGCTTTATTGCGTCGCGAGGGAGCGGGTCGGGGCTGGTGCTGGATTATGCTCAGCCTCGGTCGGCGCTTCCCTTCTTTGAACAGCTCGCGCTGGACTCGCTGGCTGCGCGGGTTAAGCTTGCGGGGGAGCCCTTTCAGTTGTTCTTTACTCCTGCGGAGATTGCGGGAGAGCTTAAGGATTTTTGTAACCTTGAGGATCTCGGTTCGCCGGAGTTGAACTCGCTTTATTTTGCGAACCGGACGGATAGCTTGCAGTTGCTGGGTAGCGCAGGGCGATTGTTGAGTGCGTGGCTTTGAATCTGGAGGAATATGGCAACGAAGAGTGCGGTGGTGCATCGATGTTCGTGGGCTGAGAACAATCCGCTGATGCGGGTTTATCACGATGAGGAGTGGGGAGTGGTGGAGCGCGACAGCAGAGTGTTGTGGGAGATGCTGATGCTGGAGGGATTTCAGGCCGGGCTTTCGTGGCAGACGATTCTGAATAAACGAGATGCGTTTCGGAAGGCGTTTCATAAGTTCGATCCGAAGAAGGTTGGGCGGATGGATGAGGCAGATATCGCGCGGCTTTTGCAGAATGAGGGGATTATTCGTTCGCGGGCGAAGATTGAGGCGACGATCAGCGGGGCGCAGATTTATCTGGCGATGGAGAAAGCGGGAGAGGATTTTTCTACGTGGGTGTGGGGGATGGTTGGCGGGAATCCCATTCAGAACCATGGGCCGATGCCTGCGAAGAGTCCGCTTTCGGAAGAGATCTCTGCGGCATTGCGGAAGCGTGGGTTCAAGTTTGTCGGGCCGGTGATTGTGTATGCGTGGATGCAGGCTTGCGGGATGGTGAATGATCACGCTGCGGATTGCTTTCGGCGCAAGGCGGTGTTGAAGGCTTAAGAAGAACGGCGAGAGCCTGGTGTGGCTCCCGCCGTTCTTTTGTTTTGCTGCCGCTTTCCCGCTTACTGCTGTTGACGGCGGCGGCCCGAGCCTGCTTCGTCGGATGATCCGGTCGAGTTGGGGAAGATTCCCGCGATTGGAGCTGATTTTTCCTTGTCGAGCTCGGGGTGCGGGAAGGGCTTGCGCGGGATCATGGCTTCGCGCTCGCTGGTGTTGTACAGGAAGATCGCTTCGAGGACGGCTCCCTGCTCGAGATCGAGGGCGTGGAGACGGTCGAAGGTGTCCATGTCTGAGTGATGGGTGCGGGTTTCGTAGTCCATGGGGTCCTGAATGAACTGGAAGCCCGGGAGGCCTACGGCGTCAAACGAGAGGTGATCGGTGCCGCCGGTGTTGCGGTAGGAGATCGCTGTTACACCAAGATCGGCGAGCGGAGCGATCCACTGACGGAAGATGGGAGCGACGGCGTAGTTCTCCTGCGTGTAGACGCCGCGAACTTTGCCGGTGCCGTTGTCGAGGTTGTAGTAGGCGTCGAGGGTCTCCCACTCTTTGGTGGTTTTGATGGGAGGCTGAGCAGCAGGAGCCTGACCTGGGCCGCCAGCACCTGCGCCACAAGCGGGTAGAGGCGCGCCTTCCGGGCCGCCGAAGTGGTTGTAAATGTATCCGCGAGAGCCGCAGAGGCCTTGTTCTTCGCCGGACCAGAGCGCGATGCGAATGGTGCGCTTCGGCTTGATGTTGAGGGCTTTGAGGATGCGGACGGCTTCCATCGCCATGATGGAGCCTGCACCGTTGTCGGTTGCGCCGGTGCCGGAGATCCAGCTATCGAGGTGGCCGCCGACCATGACAACCTGTTCCTTGAGTTTGGGATCGGTGCCGGGGATCTCGGCGACGGTGTCGAAGCCGTGCTCGTTGTCGCCGGTGAATTTGGTTTCGATATTGACCTCGAGCGTGACCGGGACGTGATTCTGGAGGAGACGCCCGATGCGGTTGTAGTGCTCGATCATCATGACGGCGTTGGGAATGGTGACGGCGTTGGCCTTGATCTGCGCGCTGCGGACGATGTTCGCTCCGTTGTCGTCGAAGATGATGCCGGTGCCGCCGCCGTTACCACCGTCGCGGCTGGGGGTGATTATGGCAGCTACTTTTTCTTCGGTCATCATCTTGACCGCGGCGGTGCGCAGGGCGGCCAGGCGCATGCGGTCCGCAATCAGCTGCTGAATGTTGGGTTGGCCGCGGCGGCCTTCGCCGGTGGGATAGGTTTCCATCTCAGCGAGCTCTTCGGTGGTGTAGCGATGGAAGAGAGGCTCGGTGATGTCTGGCGTTGAGCGCATGGCTCCGAGGAGGACGATCTTGCCGCTGAGCTTGCCTTTGAATTTCTCGAGGTCTTTTTCGCTCTGGATGTCCATGTAGACGGCTTCACCGGTGACAGAGCCGCTGGTTGCGGGCGACCATGGGGCGGCCTGCATCCAAATCGGTTCGGGGTCGGGCGAGATCATACGTGCCCAGGTGTTGATCTGCTGCCAGCCCATGCCGAACTCGCCCCAGTCTTCGAGGTGCGCGTTTTCAAGGCCGATCCTGGTGAGCGTGTCGCGTGTCCACTCGTTTGCCTTCTTCATGTTCGGAGAGCCGGTGAGCCGTGGACCGATGCCGTCGGAGAGCGCGCTGCCGAACTCCATGACGTGCGAGTGCTTGAAGCCTTCGTCGCGGATGCGCGCGTACATATTGAGGTCGACGTTTTCGTTTGCGGGCTGTGGACTGTAGGAGGAGGGTGCGGACTCAGGCGCAGCAGGCGTTTCTTTGGGCTTTTTATCGGCGGAATAGGCGGGGATAGCAAGGGTTGCGATGGCGGCCGTACAACAGCCCCAACGCACAACGGCACGAACGAATGACATACGAAGTGGTCCTCCAGAAGTTTTACGTAGACACGAAGAATAGCAGAATGATGTAGAGACGCGGGCTGGCGCGGCTTTGTTTCGCTGGCGGGTGGCTGTGGTCTTTCGGCTGGGGGTCAGGCTTTGCGTGTCTGGCGGCGAATCCAAAGGGTCCCGAGGTAGGTAAGCGC
The DNA here is from genome assembly GCA_963815485.1 of uncultured Acidobacteriaceae bacterium. Taxonomy (GTDB): domain Bacteria; phylum Acidobacteriota; class Terriglobia; order Terriglobales; family Acidobacteriaceae; genus Edaphobacter. The sequence continues at coordinate 1,424,384 of CAWFGQ010000002.1, forward strand.
TGTCAATAGAACGAAAATGCCGACCGGAAGACCGAACCATTTGTAGGTGTTGGCGAAGTCGACGTATCGATGAGTCACCGCGCTGTAGAGGAGCATGGTGACGATAGCGCAGAAGGTGGCCGCGAAGAAGGCTGCAAAGCCAATGGCAAAGCTCATGACGAGGCTTGTGAACCATCCGAGATCACCCAGGGGAACGCCGAAGAGATAGCCAGTGCCGGATGTCTGGGGAGAGGTTGAGCCGCCACGCTGCGATATATGCGCCATGCCATTAGAATACTTCTTTATGGCAGAAGGTGTTCAAAGCGACTTGATTCAGGCAGCGCAGGTCATCCACGAAGCTCCGGTACGTCTTGGATTGAACGGGATCCGCTTCGCTTCGTTTGGTGACAACAATCTCGAAGCTCGAGATCTCGAGCACATGGTGCAGGCTGTGCCGCTTGCGGTTGCAGGCGCGCTGACTCGGAAGATCTACTATTTTGTTCCACTCGCGCTGAGCGACCGACGAGGCAGCGAGGCTACGCTGGTTGCGCCTGCCTACACGCCGGAGCTGGGGGACCAGGCGATCTGTCATCGGAACGTCAACCATGACGGCACTGAGGGTGTTTTCATCTCGACGCGGTTGCTTGGCGACCGGTTTGCGCTGGCGTTTGAGTTTTTTATCAATGTGGGCCATGCCTTTGTCGATGTGATCGGAGTTCCTGAAGCCTTCGATCAGCTGGTGTGGGGACAGGCGCTGGCCGATGTTCGTGGCGAGACCAGCCAGGATGCATGGGAGAGCCGGAATCTGGCTGTGGGTGCGGGCAGCAACGCGGATAAGATCGACGGGAAGCCCGTTGTGGATGAAAAGGCGCGGAACAATTATCTTGAAGCGGCGTTTTCGGATGCGCTGGCGATCTATCAACTGTCGCTTGCCGTTGACTTCGACTATTCGGAGCTTCGGGAGCGGGAATATCCATTGCTTGCACCGCAGGCGCTTGCGGACCGGCTTCGACTAGTTGCGCGCCTGTTTCCGCCGAATCCGAACTATGAGTTCTCCATCAGGTATCGCCGACGTGGTTAATTGCCGTCTGCAACCGGAAGAGACGAAAGCAATCTAATTTCGTGGGGGTAGGAGATGCCTGCGATTCGAACGTGCAAGAACTGTGGTCAGAAGAACCGCCTTGCTGCAAACCACCTGGCGGATACGGGTCGCTGCGGAGCGTGCAAGGCACCGCTGCCTCCGCTGGATGAGCCGCTTGCGGTCGATACGGAGCTCTTTGATGAGATTATTCAGAGCTCGCGGGTTCCGGTGCTGGTTGATTTCTGGGCGGACTGGTGTGGTCCATGCCGGGCTGCTGCTCCCGAGGTCGCGCGCACGGCAAAGAATCTGGCTGGGCAGGCCGTGGTCCTGAAGGTGGATACGGATAGCAATCAGCAGCTCGCGGTGCGGTATGGAGTTCGCGGTATACCTAACTTCGCCGTGTTCTCGGTAGGCAAGCTGGTGAAACAGCAGGCCGGAGTCGTCGATCACCGAGTGATGGAAGGCTGGTTGAAGTCGGTTGCGCCTGCTGGTACGGTCTGAGCCTGTCTAGCGCTGCCTGGCTGCCGCGTACTCTCTCAGCGATGCAGACCCAGTGAGCCGAGCAGTCCGAAGGTCTGCAATAGCCAGACGACGACGGCGATAATCACGACCACGCGAATGATCTGTTTGATCGTGCCATCCATGGGAATGAGGCCGATGAGGTAGAGCAGCAAACCCACGACGATCAGGGTGACGATGACGCTAATTAAGACAGGCGTAAGCATAAGGCGGCAGTCCTCTTCTCAGAATCTTGATGGTGAGATGCGAAAAGGATGCGGCGTTTAGCCCTGTAGAATCAAAAATTTCGTGGAACTTGCGGGCAACCCCGATGGCTATTTGGTGTGGAGGATTACCAGTCGCGGCTGTGGTGGGGAATGCGGGCGCAGTCGCCCTCGGTGAGATAACAGCGCAGGAAACCGCAGACCACCGTGCAGACGATTCCTATGATCATGAGGCCAATGCCGCTCATAATGCGGCCGGTGAAGTAGGGATAAAGGAAGAGGGCGACGCCGGCATACATCAGAATCGTCAGGACAATTCGCATGACGCCTTTGGTCATAACTGCCTCCCCCGTTTTTCCGGTACGCCAAGCCCAGGGCGAACCCTGCTACGGTGTCCCTCTGTGCGTTTGACGCAGAATCGAGGCTCACGGTACCCGACATCCTACCCCATGGGGGTGAATTTTGGCGATATTTTCGGCGATCTGGTAGTGGATTCGTATGACCAAGCGTACCTCAGCGGCTAAAGCCACCCAGCTTTTTCAGCATCGTTACGGCACCCGTTCGACTTCGCTCAGCGCAGGCTCTGAAGCCGTACCCTTAAGCAAGACCTTTAAAATGATCTGATACAGGCACTCTTAGAAATGATCTGATGCGGGCACTTTGGATATTTTCTCCGGTTCAACCGGTGACCACTCCCATTGAAAGTATGGCGCAGATGATGGCGCTTGCGTCTTCGACCAAAGCTACGGGCCAGTCCTTTGAACCAAGTTGCAGGACAATCTCACGACGAATGAGAAAGCCGCCAAAGGCTCCGATCAAGGCGCCACCGACGCCGAGGATGACTCCTTCGACCTCCGAGCCGTTGAGGCCTGCGGCAACAATCGAGCCGACGAGACCGCCCATGATGACCCGAACGATGAGGGGTCCTGGTGCAGTGCGGTTGGGAGTTTTGGGCAGTTTGTCGGCGACCAGTTCCGCCAGTGCGAGGACCGTGAAGATGATAGCCGTGATGAGTTTTGCGGCCCAGGAGGCCCAGGTATCGTCGAGCGACAGATCGCCTCTGTAGGCAAACCAGCAAAGCACGGCCATGGCTGTCATGGAGCGCATTCCCGTTACAACGCCGAGTAGGGGAATGGCAAGCAGCCATGTCAGTATTGCCATCGCCATGTAGGTTCCTTCACCGAAAAACAAAGAATGGTGCTTCGCCGAAAGCTTATTCCTTGCGCAACCAGCCGTAAAGCGGGAACTTGTTGGCGAGTTCGTGAACCTGGCCGCGAATCTGCCGTAGTGTTGCAGGACTGTTGCGATGCTCGAGTGCCTGGGCGATCCATGCGGCGATGATTCGCATCTCGGGTTCTTTCATGCCGCGCGTGGTCAGGGCGGGAGTGCCGATACGGATGCCGCTGGGCTTCATCGGCGGGTTGGTGTCGTAGGGGATGGCGTTTTTGTTGACAGTGATTCCTGCTTCGCCGAGCGCGTTTTCGGCTTCGGAGCCAAACATACCTTTCTGGAAGACGTCGATGAGCATGACATGGGTGTCGGTGCCGCCCGAGATGATACGGTAGCCTTCGGCTGCGATGGCTTCGGCGAGGACTTTGGCATTGGTGACGACTTGTTGCGCGTATGCGGCGAACTCGGGTTGAAGGGCTTCCTGGAAGGCGACGGCTTTGGCGGCGACGATGTGGATGAGCGGGCCGCCCTGCTGGCCGGGGAAGACACTGCGATCAATACCGGTGGCGAACTCCTGCCCACAGAGGATGAGACCGCTTCGGGGGCCGCGCAGGGTTTTGTGAGTTGTTGTTGTGACTACGTGGGCATGCGGAACGGGTGAGGGGTGAACGCCGCCAGCAACGAGGCCGGCGAAGTGGGCCATGTCGACCATGAAGTAGGCGCCTGCTTTGTCGGCGATGGCGCGCATGCGAGGGAAGTCGAACTGGCGAGGGTAGGCGCTGCCTCCGCCTACGATTACCTTTGGTTTTTCGCGCAGAGCGGTGGCTTCGAGCTCGTCGTAGTCGATCGTTTCAGTGTCTTTGCGGACCTGGTAGCCGACGATGCGGTAGAGCTTGCCGGAGAAGTTGAGCTTGTGGCCGTGAGTAAGGTGTCCGCCATGTGCAAGATCGAGGCCAAGGATGGTGTCTCCCGGGTTGAGGAGCGTCATGTAGGCGGCGGCATTGGCCTGAGAGCCGGAGTGGGGCTGGACGTTGACGTGGTCGGCGTTGAAGAGTTTTTTTGCCCGGTCGCGGGCAATGTTTTCAACGATGTCGGCGTACTCGCAGCCGCCGTAGTAGCGCTTTCCGGGGTAGCCTTCGGCGTACTTGTTGGTGAAGACGGTGCCAGCGGCTTCGAGGACGGCTCGGCTGACAAAGTTCTCGGAGGCGATCATCTCGAGACCTTCGTGCTGGCGTTTTACTTCGTTTTCAATTTGTTGAGCGATGTCGGGATCGGAGGTCGCCAGCGAGGCGTTTAAGTCGATGGGCATGTGGGTATTTTATGTCAGGAGTTTTGATTATTTTTGGGCGTGGGAAGGCAAAAGCAACGACAACTGCAAAAACAAATGCGGGGGTCTCTCCACTGCACGACTCACGATGAGACTGTGAGTCGCTTCGGTCGAGATGACGCGTTGTAGGGCCAAATAGAGAACGCAGTTCGCAAAGAACGCGAACTGCTCCGCTCAGGATGATACTTTTTGCGTTTGGTGGTCGAGGCGTTTGAATTCTTTGTAGATGAAGTGGCCGAGGTACCAGCCGTCGAGGTATTTGAAGGGAAATTCGCCGGTGGTGTAGTGGCCGCAGGGGAGGATTTTGGAGTCGTAGTCGACGTTTAAGGCGTCGAAGTTTTTATGGACGTCGAAAGAGTAGTCTAGGGGAAAGGTTAGATCGTAGGTAGCGTGGATGACGAGCGAGCGGCGGGATTTTCCCGGGTTCTTTGCGGCGAAACGCTCCATATAGGACATGGGGCTGACGATGGAGAATATCTCTCGGACCTGGTCTTGATTCAGGCCTGATTGTTCGAAGGCCGCCCTGATGTGGCGCGTGCTCTGGCCGGTCCATACGACGTCACCAAACCAGGTGGAGGCGTGGTTGAAGGCGCAGACCTGGAGGCGTGGGTCAAAGGCGGCGGCGATGAAGGCGTAGCAGGAGCCAAGCGAGGTGCCGAGGACTCCGAATTGTTCGTAGCCTTGGTGTTCGAGCCAGTCGATACAGCTTCGGATGTCGACGACGGCCTGACGGCATGCTTCGGTGGTGCGGCCGACATTGGAGCTGACCGCGTAGTCGGAGCGTTCAAGCTCGGCGGGGCGGCGGACGTCGTGGTAAGGCTTGGAGAGGCGGAGCGCGGAGATGCCGAACGAGTTGAAGAGAGTGCAGAGAGCATTGTGGGAGAAGGCGTCGGCGTTCCACTGAGGCATGACGATCATTGCCTGCTTGGGGGCATGTCGGGGTTTGCCTTTTTGCGTTTCAGGATGGGCAGGGTACCAGCGGGCGTTGACCTGATCGTTTTCGGGATAGCGGGTGCGGATGGGTGAGGTGAACCGGAGGAAATCGGCGGGTTCGAGTTCGCCTGTCTCGGCCTGGCGACGGAGCTCGGCGTCTTCTTCGAGGGTTTCGGGGCGGACATTTGTCGGGAAGAGCTGGGGGTGGCGGCGCTCGAGACGGTAGTCCGTGGGGGTGTTGTAGCCGAAGAACTCGTCGGCACGCGCGACGATGTCGGCGTTGACTGCGGCCATTCGGGCAAAACCCTCTGCCGCAGGCGCGTTGCTGAGGTGCTGGGCGTCGGCTTCGAGGGCGAGGGGAGAGAAGTCTTTGAGCCAGTCGAAACCCCACTCGAGGGGGCGGACGATTCGGTTAGTGTCGCGTGTGGTGAGCGCGGTTTCCCAAGCGTACATCCACTTCGCGTAGAGCTTAGAGAGCATTCTCTATAAGTCTAGCAAGGGTGAGCTTTCACTTCCCATCAGACGACTTGTGGGTACCTATCTTTCCTCGATGAGTGTACTGGCGATTTATCACCAACAAAGGTGGGCACCCGCGCCACTGCTGCACTGATCAGAATTTACTTCGTGTTCACCGGGCTTCAACATCGTTCTTGTTTGATCGCGGGGGTGAGTTCAGGCGGCAAATTTGATTCGCCGAACTTCGGGAGACCTCCAAAATGACCCCACATTCCATGCAGTCGCATTCCAGGATTGTGTTCCTGGCCGCTATAGCGTTTCTAGCCCTGATATTTCCTCACTCTTCGCGCGCCGAAGGCGATCTGAAAAAGGTAAAGCACGTCATCATCATCATGCAGGAGAACCATTCCTTCGATAACTACTTTGGCGCCCTCGCCCTGGCTCCGGGTAGTCCCTATCACCAACCCAAGCATGACGGTGACCACGATCGCGACGACAGCACAGTCGGTTGTGCCAAAGACGACCACGCCTGCGTCGATGGACTCTCCTGCCACCTCGACATCAGCGGCAACTTTGTCTGCTCGAACAGCAACCGCGATGAAAATGGCAAGCTTGTCAAAGTCTTTCACGACCCTCGCCGCTGCGTCGGCCCGGATCTCGACCACGGATGGCTCTCCACCCATCGTGAAGCCAACTTCAATCACCCGAACAACACGCTCGACAACTTCCTGGCAGACGGCTTCGTGCGCGTTAACGACCTTACCGAACAGATCGATCCCCCCGGAGTGGAAGACCCGACCGAAGATCAGACGATGAATTTCTACACCCAGAACGAGATCCCTTTCTACTACGATCTGGCGCAGAAGTTCGCCATCGACGACCGCTACTTCTCTTCTGTCCTCGGACCCACCTTCCCCAACCGCGCCTACCTCATGGCCGCCACCTCCTTCGGTCATCTCACGACCAGCGACATCGCCCCACCCCCAGGCGGCTACCAGCCCGTAAACGGAACTATCTTCGATCTCCTCGATAAAAACAACATCACCTGGACCGACTACTTCCAAGACGCGCCCCAGGCCACCAGCTTCCACACCTCAGCACACTTCCTGCCGTTGACTCTGTTCCTCGCCCAGGCCGCAGCCGGGACGCTTCCCGAGGTCTCCTTCATCGATCCCAACTTCGGACTTGGCGGCATAGCCTTTGAAAACGACGAACATCCTCCGACCGACATTCAGCGCGGCCAGGCTTACGTCTCGCAGGTACTCAACGCCATTCGCAACAGCCCCAGCTGGAAGGATTCGGTCATCTTCATCACCTACGATGAGCACGGCGGTTCTTACGACCATGTCAGCCCACCCCATGCTCGCCAAGGCGGCCAACGCAATCCTGACGGCATCTCGCCCGGGCAATGCGCTGATCTTTCGAATCCGCCGGCCAGTCTGCAACCCGGAGGCGGCGCAGAGTGCCACGCCAACTTCCTCAGCAACACCGACACCAGCCTGAATGACGCGATCGCGCTCTGCCCTGCCCTGGGTGCTAATCCAACCGGCCCCTACCCGGCGGAGTGCGCCAACTTCGATCAGCTGGGAATCCGGGTTCCCCTCATCGCTGTATCGCCATTCTCAAAGCGCCACTACGTCTCTCACACCGTCGGCGATCACACCTCGCTTCTGGCTTTCATCGAGAAGCGCTTCCTGAGCACCGGGAACGGTACCGAGGATAACGATGGGGACTCCGATCGCGATGACCACGATTCCAAGGCTGGCTCCCACCAGCACCTGACCAAACGCGATCAGTTCGCCAACCCGCTCGAAGACCTGTTCGACTTCGACGAGGCACCGTCGCTGGGAATCACCCTCACGCAGGCAGCCCCACCAACGGTAGACTGCACTCCGAAATAAAGGCCACCGCCAGTATCAACGAGGAAGGGCCTGCGGGCAGAACAGCGCGCAGGTCCTTGCTGATTGCGGATACTCCCGAGTCGCTGTCACGAAGGGCGGGCCAAAACGGAAAACCTCAAGGTCGGCGTTCACTTACTTTCAAGCACGGTGCGGCCGTTCAGGGTTACAGGCGTCTCGAGTACGAACCAACTGACGCCTTCTGTGCATGGCGCTTCGCATAAGCCGACTTGCCGGTACTTATTCTTTTCTCGATGAATGCGTTGGCGGTTTATCGCTTACTTAGACAGACGAACCGCTTTCGGATAGCCAACGACCAACACCTTTGCAGCAAGCTTGCGGCGTTGCGGCAACGATGCGGGACGAATAAGATACCATTTCTGAGATTTATTGACGCTGCTCACAAGGCGAGGCTTAGATATCTAGACCAATGCGATTCGGCAAGTATCTCTTAGGAGAAATGGATGCCCAGGCTCGCAATCTCTCGTTTTCTTCCTGTTATCGGCTGGCTGCCTGATTGCACACCGAAAGCGATACCTGCGGACGTGATCGCGGGCATCGCACTTGCAGGATTGCTGGTGCCCGAGGGAATGGCGTATGCAGGTATTGCGGGAGTTGCACCGCAGATGGGCTTGTACGCCGCGATGGCGGGAATGTTTATCTACGCGCTATTCGGGACGTCGCGTCAACTCGCAGTTACCTCTACATCTTCATCGGCAGCCATGCTCGCGGCTCTCGTAGCTCCGATTGCTGCCGGTGATTCCACGCAATATGCTGTGCTCGCCTCCGCCGCCACAGTCATAGCGGGTCTCATCTTCCTCCTGGGCGGTGTGCTCAAGCTGGGAACTGTGTCTGAGTTCATCTCCAAACCAGTTCTCAAGGGCTTTGTCTTTGGCCTCGCCCTCACGATCATGGTGAAGCAGGCCCACAAGCTCACAGGAATTTCTGCGGGAAAGGGAAATTTCTTTCATTTAGTGTGGCATTTGATCACCTCATTGAAAGAGGCGAATCTGTGGGTGTGTGCGATTGGAGCAGCTGCACTGGCAATAATGTTCCTCTTTGGTGCGTTCGCTCCCCGAGTGCCATCGGCTTTAGTAGTGATGGTACTCGGTGTTCTATCCGTATCGTGGTTCGGGATGAGACAGCATAACGTGGAGGTTGTCGGTACGATTCAAGCGGGTATGCCCTCGCTCAGTCTGCCCAGAGTCGATGAAGACGACTTAACGGGTTTGTTCGTGGGTGCCATTGGAATTGTGCTTGTGCTCACTGCCGAAGCACTCGCAGCTGTACGAACGTTTGCAGCAAAGCACAAATATGAGATCAATCCTAATCAGGAACTCTGCGCCATGGGAGCAGCTAACATCGCGTCAGGGCTTTTCGGCGGCATCATCGTCGGCGGAGGCATGTCAGGTACTGCCGCCAATGATAGCGGTGGAGCACGCACTCAGCTTTCGACCATTACTTCTGCGATTTTTATTGGTCTCACGCTAGCTTACTTGCTGCCTCTTATCCGCAATCTCCCTGAAGCTGTTCTCGGTGCGATTGTCGTCCATGCCGTCACACATCTGGCCGACGTTGCCACGCTCAGGAATTACGTAAAGCTTCGCAGTGGAAGTTTCGCGGGCGCTCTGATCGCCCTCTTCGCTGTTTTGCAAATGGGAATTCTCAGGGGCCTGATTTTCGCGGTCGGCATAACACTGGTGATCGTGATGCGAAAACTCAGCACTCCACAGGACTCGGTTCTGGGAAGGCTCGGGCACTCCGGAAATTTTGTTGATGTTGCGAGACATCCTGAGGCAGAGCAAATTCCCTACCTGTTGATCTTCAGGCCCAATGGCATGCTGTTCTTTGCGAACGCAAATCGTATTCGCAATCGGCTGCGCGAACTGACCAGTCAGTCGGATCTGACCCGTGCTGTTTTGATGAACCTCGAAGCTTCTCCGGAAATAGACGTAACCACTCTTGAAATGCTGGAGCAGTTACGGAGCGAATTACATGAGTCTGGTATCGAGCTTTACCTTGCGCGTGTTCCCGATCGGGTTCACGATCTTTTCGATCGCAGTGGATTTATAGAACGAGTTGGATCGAACCGGATCTTTCCTGGAGTCGATTCGGCCGTCAAAGCATTTTTGAAGGACGGTGCACCTTTGGATGGAACTCACATTGAAAGTCCCCAAAGTTGGTGATAACAGATGGGATGAGAAGGCCGGTCTCCAGCGGGATGCGTTAAGCTCCCAAGTTATCGACGCGCTTGAAGCGCGGGAGACAAGGAGACCGGCGATGAAGAAGCTTACTACTACGATGATGCAGGAGACACTGAACAAGCAGGATCGACACCTGACCGTCGGTCTGGATCTGGGCGACAGGTCGAGCTTTTATTGCGTGCTCGATGAAGCAGGTGACGTCCTGATGGAGCAGAGGTTGAGCACGACGCCCAAGGCGATAAAAGAGATCTTTGGAGCGATGCCTCGGAGCCGCATCGCACTGGAGACCGGAACGCATTCACCGTGGGTAAGCCGGTTGCTTAGCGAGCTCGGTCATGAAGCGATCGTGGCACACGCTCGCAGCGTGCGACTGATCGGGGAGAGCAGGCGCAAGGATGATCGGATCGACGCTAGAACGCTTGCACGACTGGTACGGATCGATCCACAGTTGTTGTGTCCAGTGAAGCATCGAAGCGCTGAGGCCCAAGCGGACCTGACGGTGGTCCGGGCGCGAGCCGCTCTGGTGCGTACACGGACGATGTTGGTCAACGCGGCGCGCGGCCTGACGAAGTCCTACGGAGAGCGGCTCCGCGGATGCAACGCACGCGGGATGAAGCCGAAGGCGGCCCAGGATTTGAGTCCGGAGTTGAAGAGTGCACTGGAACCGATGATGAGAGAGATAGAGTCGGTCAGCGAACGGATCTGCGAGTACGACCACCTGCTGGAGTCCATGACGCGGAATAGGTACCCAGAAGCGGAGCGGCTGAAGCAGATCAAGGGAGTGGGAACGCTAATCGCCCTCACCTATATGCTGACGCTGGAAGATCCACACCGTTTTCGCAAGAGCCGGGATGCTGCCTGCTACGTGGGTCTGCAACCTGGAAGGCGTAACTTGGGACAGAGTGAGCCGCAGATGCACATCAGCAAAGAGGGCGATCCTTACCTGCGAACACTCCTGGTGCAGGCTGCGCACCACGTTCTCGGCCCCTGGGGAGTCGACAGCGACCTGCGCCGATGGGGCATGAAGCTGGCTGAGCACGGAGGCAAACGGGGGAAGAAACGCGCAGTGATAGCGGTCGCCCGTAAACTGGCCGTCCTGCTGCATCGACTATGGGTGAGCGGAGATGTTTATATGCCGTTACGACCAGGTGGTCGGGCTACACTGCCGGCGGTTGCATAGTTCAGTTTCAGATGTATGGAGGTTTAGCGTCATAAGCCGAGTTCCGGTGACTGCGTCATTGGCCTGGCCCAACACTCCGTCTGCGAGATCGAGTGAAAGGTCGCAATAACAGGTGGCAGCACCGGCTGAATCGAGAACACCCAACTTGCACCGAGCGATCAAACGCTCACAACAGAGTGCGGATGGATGGGTGGCGACAAAAGCGGCAGCTCGGCGTGCTAGCAATCGCGTTCAGACCGGCAAGGAGATGAATTTTGTCCCCAACTACACAAAAACGGATTGACAACGATCGGCCTTCTCATGGAGGGCCAAAGCACTAATCGAGATCTGTCGGAATCTGGATTAGTACCGAAAGACGCGCTTCTCATCAGCCTGGGCGGGCGGCGATCACTTACTTTCCAGCACGGTGCGGCCGTTCAGGGATTGAGTTGGCCGCTCATCGTAGGGATAGATTTTGGCAAATGTCGCTACTTGTTTGTTCGAAATCGTTACAGGTGTCTCGAGTACGAACCAACTGACACCTTCTGTGCACGGCGGAGTCGTCAACGAACCGTCGAAGGTGTAATAGCTGTGGTTGGTGGGCAACAAGTCCGCGACATTAACTTGCAGGTTATCGTTGTCCTTCTCAGGACCAGCCGTCTTCGGCGCCTGACCCCACAGCGTTTCAATGAGCGGATTTGCAGAACCCTCTTGCAACAGCACGGATACCACGGCCAAATGCCCGGTGGCGTCGGAGTGCACGAGGTGGAGTTCCACGGGAAAGTGCTTGCCGTTGATGGTCTCCTCGCTGGGATGGTGGAAATGGAATTGTTTTAGTTCGTAGCGCTTGTCTCCGATTTTGATAAAGCTGCCGGGGGCGTAAATGATTTCAATCGTGTGGCCGTTGTTGATGATGTGGAGCGGACTGGGCTTGTATTCGAACTGAATTGGGGGCAGAGCAGCACTCTTAGCACCGACGATATTGACTGGAGACTGGCTATGGCCAGTTTTGCATGTGGCGAATTCGGGTGTCAGATCGCCCCAGTGCTCGGGACCTTCACTGCCGGTGTAGCCCCATTCATGCGCAGGGTGTTCCTGAGCCATGGCCGCGTAGGGCACGCATGTGCAAAATACGAGTAGCGCCGCGATGACCGGCAATAGTCGTCCGATGAACACTCCTGGAAGTGGATTCATCTCGTCTCCTTCCCTAGTGCACAATCCGAGTTTCGCATGAGTATACGCTTGGCAGATTAAGGGGAGAGGTCATTGTGCCGGTCGAAACCCCACTCGAGGGCCAGACGATTCGGAGTGGCTCCTTCTCTGCTCCGATAGACAATGCAACTTTATAGGACTACGCTTGAGTTTCACCAAGAGGGAGGCTACAAGATGGTTCCCACGCTTCCGCCCCTCTTCCCACATAGACGAAATCGAGACGGTTCGTTCGACTCCATTTGCCCGAAGTGCCTGCTCACAATTGCTAACGCAAGAACTGAAGCCGATCTAGAAAAGCACGATAAGTATCATGTCTGCAATCCTTCCGTCCTGTGCCAACAGGCTTTTGATCGCGCCCGGACACCGCGCTAACCATTCCAGCCTTGTCCATTTCAGAATGAAGCTCTTTAGGCGGCGCGATGATGCTTGAAATCAAATTTTCTCACCGTTGCAACCCTGATGGCACGTGGCAATCGATTTGCCCGGAATGTTATAAGACGGTGGCCGAAAGCCGCGACGAAAGAGACATGAAGCGAGCCGAAGATACCCATGTTTGCCTCTCGCTCAACGGGCGCCTAGTTCGGATCGCTTAGCCTGTTCGCTGGGGATCGAACGGATTGAGGAGCCAATGGGGATTAGGCCCACGTCTTTCCGAGGAGTAAGCTAAAAGAGAGGTCAGCCGACCATGTCAGTCACAGTTCACTTCAAGGACACTTCCACCAATAAGATCACTTCGCTCGAATATGAGATCGGCGCGGTAATTCCTAAATTGGGCGACCATGTTGTCAGCCCGTTCAATGCCGACAGGACTGTACTTGTATCTGAGGTAACTGGCGACGGCAAAAGGCAACCCTTTTCGGTTCTCTGCGCCGAGTAACTCGTATGCGGAAACACCGAGGCAGAGAGAAACAAAAGAACACTGAGACGTTCCTGCCTCTAGAAAAAGAAACTGCATTTCACCCGCGAATTCAGCAGAACTTAGTCTGAACGCCGCAAAGAATTTGGAGACTCAACGTGCGCTCAGAACTCATCTTTCGTGCCAAAGAAACAGTCGATAACAAGTACAAGCTGTGTCAGACAGCCTCCAAAGCAACTCGCCGTCTTCATATCGCCGCGAAAAACACCACAGACACCATCAACACTGCCTTTTTACGAATTGCTTGTGGCGATGACAGTTCTCAGTCGGCGAATCCTATTCTTGCGTCTGCATAGTGAACAAATTCAGAAAAGTTGCACGTCGGTTCTCGCGGCGTTGATTGCAGTTGGAGACAGGCTCTCGAACAGGGAGTACGGTTGGCTGATCATCGTGCCTTAGCCCCTCGTCTTCAGCCATCCATTGCTTTTGCTCCAGACGTGTATCACTCAACGAGGCAAGGATTCGGTATGGAGATCAAGGAATGAACTCATTGCGGTTTAGTTGGCCGGCTGTATTTCCGCGGTTGCTGAGTTCGCCTAAGGAGTGTCCACTCTGTACTTCTGTTGAGTTTACTGATGCGGAGTCTCATCCTTTCGATCGCACCTTATCCCTGCTCGCACTACATCCAATTCGCTGCGTCAATTGCTGGCGAAGGTACTACGGCTTCTCGAAGATGAAGAAGGCCGCCACTCATTGAGCGGGGTGACAACACTATTTGCTCTGCTAGAAGCGTTTTCTCATGAGCCTGGCTTACGCTGAGTGGGCACAAGCAGTGACGGGACCCCTGCGTCTAATCATTTGGACGTGGGGGTCTTTCTCTCTTTAGAGGGCTGCGAGGACTTCGTCGGTTTTTCTTACGCGGGCGAGGCGGGGGAAGATTTTTTGGAAGACGAAGTTGTGGGATTCGGCGTCAGTGGTTCCGCAGGCGTCTTCGACGATAACGAAAGCGAAGCCGAGACCTGTGCCCTGGCGCGCGGTGGATTCGACGCCGATGTTGGAGGAGATGCCGGTGAGAACGACGGTGTCGATCCCGCGCTGCTTGAGGATTTGTTCGAGGTCGGTGCCGGCGAAAGCTCCCCAGTGACGCTTGGTGATGAGGATATCGCCGGGCTGGAAGCCAGCTTCGGGGACTAACTCGGATGCGGAGGCGGGCAGGGGTGGGTCGGCGGGGGAGCGGAAGTACTCGTCTGCAGGAAGGTGGAGGAGATTGGCGAGATCGACGTGGACGTAGACGACAGAAGCGCCTTTTTCGCGGAAGGCCTTGGCGAGGCGTGCGGAGCGCTCGATGATTTCGGCAGCGGTGTGCGGGGCGACGGGTCTACCGACGATGCCGTTCTGAAGGTCAATGACGACGAGAGCGGTTTTATTTGGATCGAGATTGAGCGGAGTCATGGTTCTCCTGGGTTTCTTTGGTGAGAAGAGCTCTCATTTTGCGAAAGTTTTGCGAGAGTAGAATACGTCGTCAAAGGGTGCATATGATCTCGCGGGTTTCGCGCAGGGGATTTCTTCGTGCGACGAGTGTTTGTGTTGCGGGTGAGACTTTGTTGCCTTCAACACGATTATTTGGCCGAGATGAGTTCGCGTCGGGTCAGGCGGGGGCTGATGCCAAGGCTGATTACGAGCTGACGATTGCGACTACACCGATTGAAGTTGCGCCGAAGCGGATTCTTTCGCTGACTACATATAACGGACAGTTTCCGGGGCCGCTGCTTCGGCTTCGCGAAGGACAGCGGGTGAGTGTGGATGTGCGGAACGAGACGGATTCGCCGCAACAACTGCACTGGCATGGGCAGAAGATTCCATCTGAGGTGGATGGTGCGGCGGAAGAGGGATCGCCGTTTATTCCAGCGCATGGGTTACGGCGTATTGAGTTCACTCCGGGGCCTGCGGGGGTTCGGTTCTATCACACGCATGTGCGGGCGTTGGCGGATCTGAGCGCGGGACAGTATGGCGGTCTGGTTGGGCCGGTGTATATCGAGCCGAAGAGTGATGCGGGAGCTTATGACCGCGAGGCGTTTCTGACGCTGAAGGAGTTTGAGCCGACGTTCAGCCAGGGTGGCGATATGGCTCAGGATATTTTTCCGAAGAGCGCTGAGGTTGGGGAGTTGAAAGAGCGTGGCGAAACGGCGATGAAGGCTTCGCTGGCGGCGGGGGCGAAGCATGGGTATGAGGTGGGGTATGGTTCTTTCACGATCAACGGAAAGATGCTGGGGCATGGAGAACCGGTTCGGGTAAGACGTGGGGAGCGGGTGTTGTTCCACGTGCTGAATGGGAGTGCCGGGGAGATTCGGAGCCTGGCGTTGCCCGGGCACAGCTTTACGATCGTGGCGATGGATGGTAATCCGCTTCCTAAGCCGGTGAGGGTTCCGGTGCTGTGGATTGGGACGGCGGGGAGGATTTCGGCAGTGGTGGAGATGAATCATCCGGGGGTATGGGTGATGGGGGATCTGGATGATGATGATCGCCGGCATGGGATGGGAATTGTGGTGGAGTATGCGGGTGCGACGGGAAAGGCGGTTTGGGTGAAGCCAGTTGAGTTTCGCTGGAACTATGCGCAATTTGGCAGGGCGGGCGTGAAGGCGGCGGAGCCTGATGAGACTTTTGAGATGGTGTTTGAGAAGAAGAATGCGACGATGGACGGATTTAATCAGTGGACGATTAATGGGACCGCTTATCCTTCGACCGAGATGGTAGCGGCGGCGATGCTGCATCTGCGGAAGGGACGGCGGTACCGGCTGCGGATGAGGAATGCGAGCGATGATATTCACCCGGTGCATCTGCACCGGCACACGTTTGAGGTGACGCGGTTTGCGGGGCAGGCGACGAGCGGCGTGATGAAAGATGTCGTGATGGTGCCGGGTTATGGCGAGGTGGATGTCGATTTTGTTGCGGATAATCCCGGATTGACGCTGTTTCATTGCCATCAGCAGTTACATATGGACTATGGGTTTATGGCGTTGTTTGATTATGTGTAGGGATCGGGTCGTGAGTGGGTGAAGGATGAAGGGTTCGGTACGCGGGACGGGCGTGCGCGGGGCGATGGAAGTGTTTCGGGCGTTTCTGCGGCTCGGGTGCACTTCGTTTGGCGGGCCGGTGGCACATCTTGGGTACTTTGAAGAGGAGTTTGTGCGGCGGCGTGGGTGGCTAACAGCTAACACGCTGGCGGAGTTGATTGCAGTGGCTCAGTCGTTGCCGGGACCTGCGAGCAGCCAGGTTGGGTTTGCGATTGGGACGCTGCGGGCAGGGGTTTTGGGTGGATTGGCCGCATGGGTTGGATTTACTGTTCCTTCTGCAGCGCTGATGTTTGGGTTTGCATTTGGACATGCGCTTTTTCGCGGGGCGGTTGGGGCGGCGTTTCTGCATGGGTTGCAGTTGGTGGCAGTGGCGGTGGTGGCTACTGCGGTTTTGAACATGCAGCGGACACTGGCTCCGGATCGCGTGCGGCTGATCTTTGCGCTGATCGCGGCGGGCGTGGTGTTGTATGTTCCGGCGAATGTTGCGACTCCGCTGGTGGCTGTGCTGGGCGGGCTGGGCGGGTTTTTGTTTCTGCGCAAGTTGGAGACCGCGGCTGCGGAGCCGATTGCGGGAGTGGGTTCGCGCGGGTCTGGGATGATTGCGGCGACGATCTTTGTTGTGTTGCTGGTTGCTTCGATTCTTCTGCGGTCGAAGGATCCGCGCTTAGGGAGTCTGTTTGCGAGTTTCTTTCAGGCAGGGGCGATGGTGTTTGGCGGTGGCCATGTGGTGTTGCCGATGCTGGAGAACCTGGTAGTGGCGAAGGGTTGGGTTTCGCAGGATGCGTTTGTCTCGGGGTATGGAGCGGCGCAGGCGCTGCCCGGGCCGCTGTTTTCTTTTGCGGCTTATCTGGGGGCGGTGGTGCAGCCGAATGCGCATCCCGTGTTGTATGGGTTGGTGGCACTGGCGGGGATATTTGCGCCTGGATTGCTGCTGATGACGGCAGTGCTGCCTTTCTGGAGTTCGCTACGGTCGCAGGCCGGTGTGGCGGCGGCGCTGCGGGGGATTAATGCCGGTGTCGTCGGAGTGCTTGCAGCGGCGCTTTATGGAACGCTGTGGGTGAAAGCTGTGCACAGGCCGGTGGATTTTCTGTTGGTGCTGGGTGGATTTGTGGCGCTGACGGTGTTGCGATGGACGCCCTGGGTAGTGGTTTTGACGTCTGGAGGGATATGTTCGCTTCTGGCATGGCTGGGCTAGACCCACATTGATATCACTGCACTTGCGGCGTGACTGAAGCCACGCCCTTTCAAAACCAGCGATTTCTGCCGAGTTTCTATGGTAAGAATGGCTTTCGTTTGCGGAAGTTTCGCAAGAGGAGAATACGAGGGTTAAAAGGGGGCTTATGATTCGAGCCGATTCGAAGGTTGCCTGGTTATGCGTTGTGGGATGCTTAACGTTTGCTGCGGTTGCGTTGCCGATGGGAGCGCAGATGCCAGGGCAGTTGATGCCTGTGTTGCCTCCGGTGAATGTGACGGCGACGGCGCAGGGGCTTTCGGCAGTAATTGGAGATGAGACGCTGCGAGTGGAGGTTTGCTCGGCTTCAGTGGTCCATGTGGTGACGCGGCCGAAGGGCGAGGATGTGCAGCCAGCACAGCCCTGGTTGTTGCCGGGAGGATGTGCGGGGGCGAAGTTCAGCTTTGCGAAGGATGCGAAGAAGGCTGAGGTGAAGACGGAACGGATGACGGTGGCGTTATCGCTGGATCGCGGGAGTCTGAGTTACTCGACGGCGGATGGGAAGGGGTTGCTGCGTGAAGGGAATTCTTTGCCGCGGGCTTATACGGCTGAGGTGTTGAATGGGAGACCAACTTATCAAGTTGTGGATCGGTTCTCGCCGGATTTTACTGAGGCGTTCTATGGATTGGGGCAGCATCAGAACGGGATGTTCAACTATCGCGGGGCGACGGTAGAACTGGCGCAGAACAATACGGATATTGCGATTCCTCTGCTGGTGTCGACGCGGGGGTATGGGATTTTGTGGAATACGGCTTCGCTGACTCATGTGGACAATCGGTTTCCGCTGGAGCTGAAGTTCAATTCGATAGCTGGGGCCGGGGTGGACTACTTCGTTTTGTATGGGCCGGAGATGGATGAAGTGATTCATGAGTATCGGGAGCTGACAGGCCACGCTCCAATGCTGCCGCGATGGGCTTATGGATTTATTCAATCGAAGGACAGGTATGTTTCGCTGGATGAGATTCAGTCGATTGGGCAGAGGTATCGCGCGGAGCATATTCCGATTGATGTGCTGGTGCAGGACTGGTTCTGGTGGAAGACGGAGGGAGATCCGGAGTTCAATGCGAATTACCACGATGTCGCTGGCGATCTGGAGAAGCTGCATCAGCAGAACTTTCATACGATGATTTCGACCTGGGGGCTGATCGATCCGCGGGCGGAGACCTATAAGAAGCTTGAGGCGGAGAATCTGTTTGTTGCGGATGCGCGGGTTTATGATGCGACGAATCCGCGAGCGCGGGATGTTTACTGGGAGAATCTGCCGGGGAAGCTGTTTGGACAGGGGTGGGACTCGTTCTGGCTGGATAGTGCGGAGCCGGAAGAGTACTGGCCGCATTTGGGCGATGCGATTTTGAAGTCGCGGAATGTAGCGATCGGGAATGGAGCAGAGTACACGAATGTCTATCCGCTGCTGCATAACCTGGGGATTCAGGAGAACTGGCGGAAGACTACGGATAAGAAGAGAGTGTTTCTGCTGACGCGTTCTGCGTTTCTGGGGCAGCAGCGAGTGGGTGGAACGGTGTGGTCGGGGGACGTGTTCAGCAGCTATTGGGGGTTGTCGCACCAAATTGCGGCAGGGTTGAATTATGCGGTGTCGGGATTGCCCTACTGGACGACGGATATTGGCGGGTATTGGCCGACGTATGACGGGCAGATGCAGGATCCGGCGTACCAGGAGCTTTATCTGCGGTGGTTTCAGTTTGGGGTATTTTGTCCGGTGTTTCGGTCACATGGGCACAGGCCGCATAACGAGATGTGGAGCTATCCGGGGGTGGAGACGCAGTTAATTGCTTACGACAAGCTGCGCTATCGGATGATGCCTTATATCTATTCGCTGGCGTGGCGGGTTTCACATGAGGACTACACGATGCAGCGGCCACTGGTGATGGATTTTCGCGGAGATCCGCTGACGTGGAATATAGCGGATCAATTCATGTTCGGGCCTGCGCTGATGGTGGATCCTGTGATCGAGGCGAAGGCGACGAAGCGGAGAGTTTATCTGCCGAAGGATGCTGTGTGGTACGACTTCTGGAGTGGAGAGAAGCTGGCGGGTGGGGAATATGTGGAGGCGAGTGCTCCGCTGGAACGGATTCCGCTGTATGTAAGAGGCGGGTCGATTGTGCCGCTGGGGCCTGAAGAGGAGTATGCCGGCCAGAAGCCGGATGGGCCGTTTGAGGTGAGGGTATATCCAGGTGCGGATGGGGCGTTTGCGCTTTATGAGGATGAAGGGGACAACTACAACTATGAGAAAGGTGGGTATGCTGTAGTGCCGATGCAGTGGTCGGAGGCGAAGCATACTTTGACGATTGGGGATAGGAGCGGCTCGTATGCGGGGATGCCGAAGGAGATTGTGTTTCATGTTGTGAGGGCTCGTGCGGCGCACGGTAATGGCGGCGCGGTGAGCGATGGGGATAAGACTGTGAATTATCGCGGGAGGAGGGTTGTGGTGCGGCTGGATTAATTATTTGCTGAGTTCGATCGCGAGGATTTGACCGGCTACGTTTTTGTCGGTGACTTCGGCGTATTTGATGCTGGCTTTCATGTCTTCGATCGAGGTGCAGGGCTTGATCTCATCGTTGGTGTCGTAGTTGCCCGTTGTGAAGACGACCTTGTAGTAGTTGTTGGTATAGAGGGTGATTTTTTTGCCGGTGGGCTGCTCGAGGGTGAGAGCGAGGACGTTGGGATAGGAACAGCGAATGTCGCGGAGGACGCCGTTGATTGTGTGTTGCGGGCCTTTGGAGTCTTCGGCGGGGTAGTTGGGCGTGTCTTCGGTCATGCCAATGATTTTGCCGTCGACTCTGCGGAAGACTGTGGTCTTGTTTGGATTCTGGTTTCCGGACGAGATCGTTGATTGGGTCGTGGACGCAGAGGATTGAGTCTGACTTTTCGCGCGGTCGAGGGACGCTTGAAATTTCTGAAGCTGATCAATACGGGTTTGAACCATCTCTTGCTGAGTTTGCGATTTGGCGATTGGGAGCGCGAGTTTGAGGACGCTGATGGCGCTGGTGTATTGGCGCTGCTGGCTGAGGACGTTTGAGGCATTGAGACGAAAGTAGAGATTGTCCGGCTCGAGTTGAATGGCCTGAATGTTGAGGAGGTGGGCCTCGTCAAGCTTCTTGTTGCGCTGGCCATAGAACATGGCGAGCGAGTCGTAGGAAGGGGCGAAGGATGGGTTGAGCTTGATGGAGGTGCGGAGGCTGGATTCGATCTCGGCGTCATGGTCTTTGTCGCCGCTATGCATGGTCATGGTTGCGAAGTAGTAGTGGGCGAGGTAGCTGTGAGAGTCGAGCTGGACGGCTTCGCCGTACCATTTTCGGGCGGCGGGAATGTCGTTTTCTCGGAATTTGAGGAAGCCCATGGTCTCGTGGGCCTGCTCGTTGTTCGGGTCGTCGCGGAGAACAGCGTCGAGGAGCTGCTGAGCGTCTTTGGTGCGCTGGGTATAGACGAGGAAGTCGGCGCGGACGGCGTTGGCGTCAGAGAGTGAGACTGGCTTTTCCTGAAAGGAGGCCAGATCGATGGCGAAGCCTGTGTTTATTTTGAAGGCTGTGAAGTTGTTGCGACCGATATAGTCCTGAAGGGCTTGCTGCAAATGGTTGAGATCGCCGAAGGCATGCTGGGCTGCCGTGACTGCATCTTCTCCCTTGCCAAGAAACTGGGCGTAGTCGAGGACGCGCGAGGTGTGTTTCTGAAAATCTTCGACTTGAAGGTAGTGGGTGAGAGCCCAGGATTCGGCGTAGAAGACCGATCCCTTCTGTTCGTCGTGATAGTAGGGCGAGGAGTGATCGACTTTTAGAAGTGTGGTGAGGGGAAGAAGACGGTTCTGACGGAGGTATCGGATGTCGTCGGAGCTTGCCTGACCGAGGACGGCGTCTTTGTCGCGGATGTCGGTGTTCTGGTAGAACTCGGCGAGTCCCTCGTTGAGCCAGAGGGGCATCCAGGTCGCCTTGCTGACAAGGAAGTGGGTGTATTCGTGATAGACCGTGGCGTAGGGATGCTCTCCTTCGGTATCGAGGCGAAGGAGGATGTAGTTCTTGTCCGGGGTACGGAGGAAGAGACCGGCAAGATCGAGCTGGCCTTTTGCAAGGTAGGCCTCGGGTTCGAGAGCCTGGAATCCCTTGCGGTCTTTGACGGCGATGACCGAGATCGGAGAACTTGCGTCCGCGGCGGA
Source organism: uncultured Acidobacteriaceae bacterium (assembly GCA_963815485.1). Taxonomy (GTDB): domain Bacteria; phylum Acidobacteriota; class Terriglobia; order Terriglobales; family Acidobacteriaceae; genus Edaphobacter. Next base: position 1,445,854 of record CAWFGQ010000002.1, read on the forward strand.
GGGGAAGAGTTGATGGAAGACGGAACGCATCTCTTCGAGTTGTCCGGCCAGACGGCGCCCCTGTTTTTCGCTGGAGTCGGTAAGGACGACGAAGTGAGGGCTTTGGACCTGAACCCAATGTTCGTTCGAGTCGCTCGCCGAGGCAGAGAGGAAGGTGAGACAGAGGAACAGGGCCGTAATGAACTTGCGCATAGCGTTTATGAGAGTACCCGAAGAGAAGAAACCATCCAATAGCTTAGTGGGGCTGGAAGTGCACCAAGGAGACAATTTCTGGGTAGAGTGTGGGTTCGGCAAAGTGGAAAGTGTTTTCCCTTTTTTTGGGATTCCAGCAGTAGCACCCTTGTGCGTTTTGCCAGTTGAAGGATGGGTAGGTGGCTGATAACACTAGGTGATGCGGGATTTAGCTGGATTTTCGGTCGGTATGGCATGGTGCTTGCAATTATGCAAAACGTAGCACACACATTTTGGGCATCCAAGAATGCAGAAAGGAGGAGGACTATGGCAGCAACAACTTTATTTACTTGCCTTTGCGGGCTGCAGAAGAAGACCAGCAACCACTGGGTGCTGGCGAAAGTTACCCCGAAGGGAATCACTTTTATGCCATGGGACTGGAACCTGGCGCTGAGCGGTGACATTGTTGTTCTTTGCGGCGAGGGTTGCGCAGCGTCACTGCTGAGCCGGTCGCTCGGCGATTGGAAGAAACCTGTCCAGGCGGCTAAGGAAGCTGAGCCTCAGTTGGCGGTAGCTTAAGTTCTCCCGGAGGCGCATCCCCCTGAAAGACCGGGGGAGGCGCTGGTGTGGGGCCAATTAGGAAAATCCTGTCTTACTTTTGATAGTTGGCGCGGTGAACGCTTGAGTTTGTGTTGAGTACGCATCTGTGCGGGGACGCACACAATGAGTGATAAGCAGGCGTTGAATCCTGAGATGGGGATTGTGGGAGATCTTTTGCAAGTTAGCGTGGTTAAGGGTGGGGCGAGACGACGCTTTCGACGATGACGCCCTCAGTTTCGAAGTGAGTGACGCGATGGTCGGTGCTGTGACCCATGTGGATTGCCTTCTTGAGCAGGGTGATGAGAGGGCGGGATGTTTCTGGGAACCAGCGGTCGTTGGATTGATCCCAGTCGACGGCGAGGTTGTAGGTTGTGTCGCATTTGGGGCAGGTAAGTGATTGCTCCAGGATGCGTGCAAAGGTGCTTACACTGAGTTTGCGGACGGGGTCGGAGCCGGAACGGATGGCAGCGATTCTGAGGTTCATTCCATCAGGCTATCAACTCGCGTGGATGGGCCCCGAATAGGTATGCCGTTGCTTCTGGTCGAGTGTCTTTAGAGCTCCGAGAAGATGAGGCAGACGCGGCCTACGATGTAGTCGGCTGGGGTTTCGTGGGTGGCGAGCGGGATGAGCTGGACGGGAAAGCTGCGGGAGTAAGGGCGCAGGATGAGGCGGCCTTCATCGAAGTCGACGTATCGGAGGAGGAGAGCAGTGCCGCTGCGGACGGCGTAGAGCGTGGGTTGATGGGCGCGGTAAGGAGCGAGCGAGTTGGCAGGGAAGAGATAAGGGGGCGATGTGATTCTCGTTCTCAGTTCTCAGTTCTCAGCCTGTATTCTGTTGCCGAGGGGTTGCGATTTGGCGGTTCTTGCGGTGCAGGCGATCAGGAGGATGCGGGGCGGGGCACAGAGTCAGCTGATGCTGGGGGCGGATGGCAAACTTTGGGTCGTGAAGTTTCAGAACAATCCTCAGGATGTGCGGGTGCTGGCGAATGAGCTGATCGCGACACGGCTGGCCGCGGCAGTGGGGTTGACGGTGCCGGCGAGCGATGTCGTTGAGGTGACGGAGTGGCTGGTGACTAATACTCCGGAGATGTTCGTCGAGCTGCCTCGCGGGCAGAGAGAAAAGTATGCCTCTGGACTGCAGTTTGGTTCGCAGTTTGTGGGCGGGATGATGCCCGGACAGGTGGTGGACTATCTGCCGGAGCCGCAGTTGGAGGAGGTCAGGAACCTGGCTGAGTTTGCAGGGATTTTGTGTATCGATAAATGGGCGGGAAACTGTAATGGGCGACAGGCTGTCTTCGAGCGGAGGTCGAGAGAGAGAAAGTACCGCGCTACGTTTATCGATCAGGGATTTTGCTTTAACGCGGGCGCGTGGACGTTTCCGGACTCGCCTCTGCGGGGCATCTACCCGAGAAACCTGGTCTACGCGAGGGTTACAGGGTGGGAGAGCTTTGAGCCGTGGCTGAGCCGCGTTGAGTCGATGGAAGCTGCGGTGTTGTGGGCGATTGCCGAGGTGGTGCCTCCTGAGTGGTACGGAGGCGATTTGACCGTGATTGAGCGGCTGATGGAGCAGATGTTGAGAAGGCGGTCGCAAGTGAGAGATTTGATTGCAGAGTTTCGGGACTCGGACAGAGAACCGTTCCCGTTGTGGGCCTCAAAGAAGAAGATTGTGGTTCCGAGACAGTTCGCTGAAGTTGGCGGAGTGGGAAAATTTGTAATGTAGCGCGATGAATCTTGGGGATTGATGGCTGATCGAGTCCAATGCGAGTTCTTCCTGATCCGGTATGTTCCGGATGTGGTGAAGGGAGAGTTTACGAATATCGGGGTTCTGCTGCGGGAGGCAGGAAGCACCTCGGACGCAGCAAAGCCTGATAGCGCGATGGTGCGTTTTACGCGCGACTGGAGCCGCGTGAGGTGCATGGATGCCGATGCGGATATCGGTCTGCTGGAGTCGCTCGAGAGCGAGATTGCGGAACGACTGCGTTCGTCAGAGAAGGCCGCCGCCAGGACGAAACCGCTGATGGAGATCCTCGGCGATACGCTGTCGAACTCCTTGCAGATGACCGAGGTGAAGGCTTGCCTGGCGGAGAGCATGCCTGCCGAGATCGAGCAGTTGATGCGGATGTATGTCGAGCCGCTGAAGGTAAAGGTGGAACGAAAGAAGACCGGACGTGCGGCGATCGCTGGGGCAATGCGAACCGAGTTCGAACGCGCGGGCGTGTGGGGATTGATGCGGAAGAGGATCGCGGCGTCGCTCTATACGCGTACGGGCGATCCGATGAAGATCGATTGCGGCTATAGACCGAATGGAATCATCCGGATGTTTCAAGCGGTATCGCTCGAGGGTGATGTTGAGGCCGCGAAGGGTTTGGCCTATTCGGCTCCCCAGTTGATGGAGGGCGTGCAGCGCGTGGAGGCTGCACAACTCGAACTGACAGCTGTTGTTGAACCGTTGCGAGCGGTCACGGACGCCGAGGATGAGGCGATGGAGAGGTACCGGTTCGGTGTGGAAGCGATGGAGCGGCAGGCGATTCGCGTGGTGACGGTAAATGATCTGGCGCGGGTGGCAGAGACCGCGAGGGCGGAATTACGAGTCTAGATCTAGAGACAGGGAATAGGGAATAGGGAATAGGGAATAGACAACGAGGATGGGGCATGGCTTTGGCCTTGCCCTTTTTCTTTGCGCAAATGCAGGAGATCATCGGCGCGCCGTTTTCTATTCCCTGTTCCCTATTCCCTGCTCCCTTTCATTTTGAAAGAGGTGAGAGCGATGAGTGTTCGAACGATGGTGAAGGATGTTTGGCAGCGGCTCGCGGGAGTCAACGCAGGCGCCGGAAACGCGGCGATGGGAGAGAGGAAGACGGCGATGCTGCCTTCGATTCTCAGCCCATATAGCCCGGCGAGCAGGATGGGACAACACGCTCTGCCGAAGCCGACTGCGGCCAATCTGCGGAAGTTCGCCGAGACGCCTGTCGTGCGTCGCGCGATCAACGTAGTGAAGGACAAGATCGCAAGCATGGACTGGCAGGTGCGCGTGCGGCGTGGCTACTCCGATGGCATGGTCGAAGATGCGGACGCGCGATTGAAGGCGCTGCGGCGTTGTCTTGAAGAGCCGAATACTTCCGACAGCTTTCGAGTGCTGTGGGAACAGGTGCTGGAGGATCTCCTGGTCGGCGGTTTTGGTGCAGTCGAGATGGAGGCTACCGGAGATGCGGAGCGGCCGTTTCATCTCTGGGCCGTCGATGGCGCGACGATCCAGATTGATGCAAAGTGGGACGGCGATCCGGCGAAGCCACGGTACGCGCAGGCTACAGGACGCCTGGGTCAGGGGTCGCTTGTGCCTCTGCTGGATGACGAGCTGATGTACCTCAGGCTGAACCCTCGCACCCATACGCCATTTGGGTTGGGACGGCTTGAGGTTGCGTTTGAGACGGTGAATCAGTTCCTGAGCGCGAACCGCTATGCAGGCCGCCTGGCAAGTAACTCCGTGGTGCAGTATGCGCTTTGGCTGAATGAGGCTACACCGGAGCAGCATGACCGCCTGATTCGCTGGTGGCAGGACGAGATCGAAGGCACCGGGCGTGTGCCTCTGTTGAGCTGTGAGCAGAAGCCGGAGGTGCTGCGCTTTGCCGGCGGTACCGACGCGGACCTGCGATTGCAATGGCAGGAGGCACTGATTCGCATGATTGCGAATGCGTTCGAATTGCCGCCGATGCTGCTTGGACTCGAGGGTGATGTGAATAAATCCACCGCGGGCGAGCTGGCCGACGAGGCATTTCAGAGCGCCGTCGCCCCTGTTGCGAAGCTGCTGGCCGAGCATATTACGCGTGATCTCTTCGCCAAAAAACTCGGCTGGCGCGAGTTTGAGTTCTGCTTCAACGATCTGGAGAGCCGGGACGAGATGCAGGAGTTGCAGATCCAGACAACGCTGCTGAAGGCCGGGGTGTTGACGGTAGACGAAGTGCGTTCGATGCGCGGGTTGGGTCCGATCGAAGGTGCGGTGACCCAGTGAAGATCACGATCGACAATCTGGATGGTGCGGGAGCCCTGGACTACAGCCAAGCGATCTGCGCCGACGGTCCGCTGAAGATTGCGCGCGCCTTGAATGTACCTTCAGTGTGCAGCGGCACGCTGGATGTGAGCGACGCGGGTTTGGCTGTGCCTGCGCGACGCGCGCGTCTTGTCGTCTCTGCACAGAACGGGACGGTTCTGTTTACCGGCTACATCGCGACGGAGCCTGAGGCAGTGTATGCGGGCGTGGGATTGAAGGGACCCGTTTATCGCTACGCTTTCAGTGCGGTCAGCGATGAGTGGCTGCTCGATAAACAAGCAGCGCCGTTGAGCGGAGCTGGTCTGGCACAGAGTGGCGGGGCTCTGCTCAGGATTTTGACGAACCGCGTGGATGCCGGTCGATTCAACACCACCGGGGTCATGGACGGACACCCTGTCGGAGTCTTCGAGCCGCTGCAGGCAGCGAGCTGGTCGGAGAATGCAGGCGGCGTTGCAAATGCGACCTATGCGGCATACCGTGTGCTCGATGGTGCGGTGAGTCTTCAACCTGCGGGAACGATTACCCACGCTCTGAGTGACGGCGATGGCACCTTGCAGATTGCCACATTGAAGACCTCGTCAGTCAAGGAATTGGCGAACGATGTCACGATCAGCGGCGACCTCGAGCCCGCAGCCTATGTGACGGAGATGTTTGCAGGGGATGGCACCACGACCGTCTTTCAACTCTCGGAATCGCCCTTTCGGCCAAAGAGGACTGCGAATTCAGCGCGGTTCCTCTCTGATAGCTTCAACGAAAGCACTCTGGATGTGCAGATCTGGCAGGTGACCGACCCGGGATCGCATTTAGGTTTAAGCTCGGCCGGATTAACGATGACTGGTGGGAATGGATTGGATGGGCAGACGACGCTCACCGCGATTGATTCGCTGGAGTTGGGCGGATCCCTGGTTATTGAGGCAGGTGGTATGCAATTGAGCGGCGCGAGCGCAGGCGTGGTGTGCGGCTTGTACTCCGGAGCAACGCAAAGTGCCAACTGTTTATGGGCTATAACGTTCGACAGAGCGGCGGCGCAACCGTTGTGGTGCCCTTGGTGAACGGCGCCGAGGTTGGAACCGTCTTCACCTTGCTTGAAGGGCATAAGTATACGATGCGGATTCGTCTGCACTGTGTCGAGATGCAGCGCGTCTTGCAGGCCTACTACACCATGGTGAATGGTGCCGTGCAGAGCTTTGGAGGCGGAGTCGTTCCCGCGCCGATGAACGTGGTCTTCGAGCTGCAGGATCTTGGAAGTTCTTCGAATACGCCCGCAATCGTGCTGTATGACGGGAGCGTCGTGACCTCGCCTGCGAGCTGCAGCTTTGTCGCCGTGAACAGTATCCAGTTGATCGGGTCGATGGGTTACTGCCGGATCACGCAGACTGGCTCGGCATGGGTGACAAGTACATTGCCGAGCGGAGTCAGGATGACTCGGTTGATCGGCGTTGCCGGAGAAGGAGTGGACTGCACCCTATCTGCTACGGGAAAGGTTACATTCTTTGCCGGTCGTGTGCCGGTGGCTGGGGAGCTTGTTACGGTAACCTATCGTGTCTCGCAGCGAGCGGTTGCGCGATTGGAAGATGCCGCCAGTGTCGCAGCAGAGGCAGCGGGCGGAGCGCCCGGAACCGCTCAGTGGCTCGGAAAGGTGTTGAAGCCTCCGGCGCGAAGCTCGGTGGACTGTGAAAACGCCGCGCAGGCTGTGTTGAGCTTTTCAGTCAGCCGTGCGGCGGCAGCTTCCGGCACCTATGAAACGGTAAATCCAGCGGATTTTTGGCCCGGAGATGTTCTCGCCATTGCAAGCGGTGGGCAGACGATGAACGTAGTCGTGCGGCGTGTTGACATCGTCGATGGAATGACTCGTCCGGAGACGCTGACGTATCGAACGGCGTTTGCCAATGACTGGGCCGAAGGACTGGGGCTGACGTTATCTGAGGCGATCGCCACGGACGCGTTGCTTCCTCAAACGGCGTTGAGTGCGCCCGGTAACGTGCTGGCGAACCTGCAGCAGTTACAAGTGGTCAGCGCAACGGGGACCGCTCTGCAGGTGGATGCTGGAATGGCTCCGCCTGCGGGCGGTGGGTTTGAGGTGCGGAGGCGCGATGGCGATTTCGGGCAGGGAGTCGATCAGGACCTGGTGTTACGAAGCCCGGTACGAAGTTTTTCGATTCCGCGCGAGGGACAGGTCGAGCACTACTACGTGCGAATGTACGACGGCTCAACTCCACCCGTTTATTCGCGGTTTTCGAGTGCCGTGTTTACAGATTTTCCAGTGAGCTAGCAGGGAAGGAATTGGGAGATGACGGAGTTTGAAGGAAGGGTACTGGCTGACTTGAGCGTTTTGAAGAACCAGGTGAATAGCTTGCTGGGAGTCGGACAGCCGGGGAGGCTGACACAACTCGAAGAGCGGGTGGAACGCCATGAACATAGTGTGCAGCGCATGAAGGGACTCGTAGGTGCCGTGGGCGGACTATTGACAGTCTTTCATCTGGCGATTGACTTCTTTCGACGATGAGTGAAACGAGGGAGACAAAGATATGAATTTCCTAAAGCTGTTTTTGCGAGCGATTGCCCTGATACCCGAGGTGGTCCAAGGCACGGAAGCTCTGTTTGGCGCGAAGACCGGTGAACAGAAGAAAAAGGCGGCAGTCGAGATTGTCGGCGCGGCAATCAACATCACCGATGCCGTAACGATGAAGCATATCGCCGACGCCGACAGATTTACCGAGGGCCTGAGCACCCTGATCGACGGGGTCGTCATCTGCTTCAACGCAAGTATGTGGGCGAAACGATAACCGGGGTAAACGACTCGGCGTTCATGGAAGAGAACCGTATAATCGGGCAATGGACGCCGAGTCGCCGGATAAGGTTTTGGTGGGTGTTGTGATGGGAAGCCGCAATGATTATGCGGTGATGCGTGGTGCTGTTGATGTCCTGCAGGAGTTTGGCGTCGCTCACGAAGTGCGGGTGGTCTCGGCGCACCGCACCCCTGATCTGCTGTTTGAATACGCCGATTCTGCCGTCGCTCGCGGGTTGCGCGTGATTATCGCGGGAGCAGGCGGAGCGGCGCATCTTCCCGGCATGATTGCCGCAAAAACGGTAGTGCCGGTCCTCGGCGTTCCGATTCCCGCAACCTCATTGCAGGGGTTGGATTCTCTGCTGAGCATCGTGCAGATGCCAAAGGGTATTCCTGTCGGAACACTTGCGATCGGGGCATCGGGCGCGATGAACGCTGGATTGCTTGCGGTTTCGATCCTTGCAACGACTGACGTTGCCTTGCAGAAGAAGCTGGTGGAGTGGCGCGCCGCGCGCCGTGACGAAGTGCTGTCACAGGTGATCGGCGACGATGAGGTTGGCGCGTGAAGTCTGCTTCCTCGACTGCAAAGCCTATCTTGCCCGGTGCGACGATTGGAATCTTCGGTGGCGGCCAGCTCGGAAGGATGACGGCAATGGCTGCTCGGGGCATGGGGTATCGAATCCTTGTGCTTGATCCTGATCCAGCCTGTCCGGCGCGGTTCGTAGTCGATGGTTGCATCGAGGCCGGTTGGGATGACTCGCGAGAAGCAGCGAATCTAGCACGCGGATGCGATGTAGTGACGCTCGAGATCGAGCAGATCTCCCCTGCCAGCATGGAGGCAGCAGCGAGTTACGCTCCCGTACGACCTGGCGGCGCGATGCTTGCCATCATTCAGGACAGAATCGAGCAGAAGGATTGGCTGCGAAAGAACGGCTTCCCGATCGGGGACTATCGCGCGGTGCGGTCGCTCGATCAGCTCCGCGAAGCAGTCACTGCTTTGGGCGGCAGATGTTTCTGCAAGAGCGCTACTGGCGGCTATGACGGCCGCGGGCAAGGCAAGATTGGATTTAATCCCGGCGCAAATTTTGAAGATGAGATTCGTGGCGCATGGGAGGCGCTCGGCGAGCGAGCAGGCGTAGCCGAAAAGGCGGTTGATCTAGAGCGCGAGATCTCAGTGCTCGTCGCGCGCGCGCCGAATGGCGAGGTGAAGGTCTACCCGCCGGCGTGGAATCACCACGAAAATCAGATTCTCGCGTGGAGCGTTATTCCCGCGCCGATTTCAACTGCGATGGAGACCGAGGCTCGAGCTATCGCAGAAGCAATTGCCGACACCTTTCAGCTGGAAGGCGTGCTTGCCGTGGAGATGTTCTGCACAGCCGACCGAAAGCTTTTCGTCAACGAGCTGGCTCCTCGCCCGCACAACAGCTATCACGCCAGCGTGCGTGCCTGCACGACGGGCCAGTTCGAGCAGTTGGTTCGAGCAGTTTGCGATCTGCCACTTGGGGGGGTTGACGTCGTAAAACCCGCAGCGATTGCGAATCTGCTGGGCGATCTGTGGCTCAATCCCGACGGCTCTGCGAAGGAACCACGATTCGATAAGGCGCTTGCCGTACCCGGAGTCAGACTCCATCTCTATGAGAAGCACAAGCCGCGCAAGGGGCGAAAGATGGGTCATCTCTCCGCGATCGGAGAGACTGCGGAAGAGGCTGTGAAGCTCGTTCTACAGGCGAAAGCGCTTATCTAACTCATGCAGCAAAAAAGAAATGGCGGCTCCCGGGGAAACCGCCATCTCAATTCTGTTGTTCGGAACTATCCGATATCTTCCGACCAGTTCTCGAGGTACGCCTTGAAGTCCGACATGAACTTGCCGGCGTCGGCACCATCCACAATGCGGTGATCGAACCCAAGGGTAAAGCGCTGGATCGACCGGATCGCAATCGAATCGTTGCCGTCCTTATCCGTGAGAACTTCTGGCTCTTTATTCAGGCCGCCAATCCCCAGGATAGCGCTCTGCGGCTGATTGATGATCGGCATACCGAACTGCTCGCCGAAGATGCCAGAGTTGGTCAGCGTAAACGTCCCGCCCGAGATCTCATCCGGAGCAAGCTTCTTGTTGCGGGCACGCTCGGCCACATCGACGATGCTGCGCGCGATTCCGAGGAAGTTCTTCTCCTCGGCCTGTTTGATCACGGGCACGATCAGACCCCACTCAAGCGCGACCGCGATGCCCACATTGATGTTCTTGTTATAACGGATCGCGTCGCCTTCAACGGATCCATTCACGATGGGATGCTTGCGCAGTGCGGCGATCGCGGCGCGAGTGATAAACGGCATGTAGGTCAGCTTGACGCCGTTGCGCTGCTCGTACTTCGACTTCTCCTTCTCGCGGAGCTTGACGATGCGCGTCATATCGACTTTGAAGACAGTGTGGACATGCGGGCTGGTGCGCTTCGACTCGACCATGCGCTGCGCAATGATGGAGCGCATCTTCGACATCGGAACCAATTCGCCGGGCATCGGCTGGGCCGGCGTGGCCTTCGGCGCAACAGGGGCGGGTGTCGCCGGTGCGGAGACAGGGGCCGCGGCCGCAGGCTTCGCGCCGCCCTCCAGATGGCTCACAATATCCGACTTCGTGATACGGCCTGATGCCCCGGTACCCGGGACTTGAGCCAGGTCAACGTTGTTGTCCTTCGCAATCTTGCGCACCAGTGGCGAAGAACGGAGGCGCTCTCCTTCCGACGCGGCAGCCGCAGGAGAAGCGGCTGGTGTCGATGGAGCAGGAGCAGCCGCAGCGGACTTAGGAGTAGTCGCTGCAGGAGTTGCAGGTTTTCCGGCCGCGCCTCCAATCACGGCGACCACCGTGTTGATGGAAACGGTCGAGCCTTCAGGGACCTTGATCTCCGACAGCACACCCGCGACTGGCGACGGAATCTCGGCATCCACCTTGTCGGTTGAAATCTCAAAGATCGGCTCGTCACGTTGGACCGCATCGCCAACCTTCTTCAGCCACTTCGTAATGGTGCCTTCCGTGATGGACTCTCCCATCTGCGGCATCAGTACGTCGGTGCCTCCGCTGGCCTCCAGTTTCGTACCCGCGGCAGCCGACTCAGCCTCAGCCGGATTACCTTGCGTCGCCTCAGGCTTATCCACCGCAGCGGGAGTCACGCTGTCGACCGCAGGTGCGGCGGCCGTCTCAGCTTGAACCGGGGCGGAAGCCGCCGACGGCGAACTCGAGCCTGCACCGTCGATCACAGCCACCACCGTATTGATCTGAACCGTCGCCCCCTCAGCGATCTTAATCTCTTTCAATGTTCCGGCGGCAGGGGAGGGAATCTCGGCATCGACTTTATCCGTGGAGATCTCGAAGAGTGGCTCGTCGCGCTGTACCGTATCGCCGGGCTTCTTGAGCCATTTGGTGATGGTGCCTTCAGTGATGGATTCGCCCATCTGGGGCATAACTACGTCAGTCGGCATGAGCTTTTCTTCTCCCTGATTTGCAGATGCGGGCGGCGGAAATCGGTTTCTTCTACCCGGGTGCGCCGCGGAGGATACCCTATGGAATTATAGGCGGTTACGCAGTTGTTCGCCCAATAGGGCGGTTAGCGAACGAATCTAACGAATCGTCAAAACGCATCCCTCAGGCCTGGACAGCAAGTAACTGATCGAGCGACTCGCACCACAGGATCTGCCGCTCGAAGACTCTACCAAAATTGCGCGCCGCCGAGTGTAGCGCCAACTCCATCGTCGGCTGATGTTCAGAGTCTGCCTCAAGCTCAAGACTGGTGACTCCGCGATCCGTAATGCCGCACGGAACGATCCAGTCAAAATCCCGCAAATCTGTCGTAACATTCAGCGCGAAACCGTGCGAAGTCACGCCGTGCGAAACATGAACGCCGATGGCGGCGATCTTTTTTTCGCGAATACTTCCCCCTGCCATCGTCCAGACGCCGGTCAGCTTACAAATTCGCTGCGCCATCACGCCGAAGTCAGCACATGTACGGATCAGTGCCTCTTCCAGCAAACGAACATAATCGACTGGTCCGAGATAAGGCCCCTTTTTACCGGGCAGATCGCCACGCAGATCGAGAATTGGATATCCAACCAGCTGGCCAGGCCCGTGATACGTTACGTCTCCGCCTCGATTGACCTCATGCAGTTCCACCCCACGCCGTGCAAGCACCTCAACACTCAAAAGCACATTCGAACGATGCGCATTACGCCCGAGTGTCAGCACAGGAGGATGCTCCAGCAGCAGAAGCGTGTCGCCAATCAGATCCTGCTTTCGCGCTCCGACGACCTGTTCCTGAATCGTCATCGCTTCCGCGTATGGAATTCGGCCGAGATGGAGAAGATTGATATGCATCAACGGAAAGTCGCAGACCAGCCCATTCTCAGACGTTAATCGGCATACCCTCGACACTCGAGAACCCATCGAGCAGCGCCTCAGCCACCGTCGGATGGGCGTGAATCGTAAACATCATCTCTTCGATCGTCGCTTCAAGCTCAATTGCAGTCACCGCTTCCGCAATAATCTCCGTGGCATACGGCCCAATGATATGCACGCCGAGAATCTCGCCATACTTCGCATCGGCGACCACCTTCACAAAACCATCGTGCGCATCGACGATCGTCGCCTTCGAGTTGCCGACAAATGGGAACTTACCCACCTTGACGTTGTAGCCCTTCTCCTTCGCCTGAGCCTCAGTCAACCCGACGCTCGCAATCTGCGGATCGGTATACGTGCAGCCCGGAATGCGGTTACGGTTCACCGGCTTGGCGTATTTGCCGGCCAACTTCGCTGCAACTACCAGCCCCGCCATCGCACCGACATGCGCCAACTGCGGGAGCCCGCCCACAATATCGCCGATCGCATAGATTCCCGGCTCAGCTGTCTCCATCCACTCGTTCGTCATCACGAAGCCACGATCCGGCTTGATCTTCGTCGTCTCGAGTCCAATGCCCTCGGTCCGCGGAGCACGCCCCACAGCCATCAGCACCTTCTCCGCTTGCTTCAACTGTTTGTTTCCATTCGAATCAGTCCAGGTGACCAGGGCACCGTCCTTATTCTTCTCAACCTTCGTGTCCTTGATCGAGAGATACACATCGATCCCGCGCTTTTTGTACTGCCGCAGAAGCTCCTTCGAGATCTCCTCGTCCTCCACGGGCACCACGCGCGGCAGCACCTCGAGAACGGTCACATCCGCACCAAAACTCTTGAAGATCGAGGCAAATTCGACACCCACCGCACCCGAGCCGATCACGACCAGCGACTTCGGCGCCTCGGCAATCTTCAAAATCTCGTAGTTCGTCAGAATCGTATCGTCCGGCTTGTACCCCGGCAGTACCCGCGCATCCGAGCCAGTCGCGAGAACCACTTTCTTGCCCTTCACGGTTGTTAATTTTCCGTCGAAGAGCTTCAGATCAACCGTAAATACGCCGTCCTTCGCGCCACCCGCCAGCTTGCCAAAACCCTTGAAAGTAGTGATCTTATTCTTCTTCATCAGGAAGTCGAGGCCCTTGGTGTGCCGCATGATCACATCGTCTTTGCGCGCCAGAACGCCCTTCCAGTTCAGTTTCGGCGTTACACCGTCGATCCCGTAGCGTTCGGCATGCTTCATGTGATCCCACAACTCCGCCGTAAACAACATCGCCTTGGTCGGAATGCATCCCCACAGGAGGCAGGTTCCCCCCAGGCGTTCGTTCGCATCAATTAGCGCGGTCTTCAGGCCATACTGCGAGGCCCGAATCGCGCAGGTATACCCGGCGGGGCCGCCGCCAATCACAACTACGTCAAAGATCGTATCTGCCAAGGGAACACTCCATCTCGAGGAAAGCAACTCTTCCATCTTATTCGATTCGGCGGGTACTTTTTCGATTCCCGGCTCGCCAGCCTCGCTTCCGGCCTTGACACTTGCGTCATAATGAAATTTGGCAGTTTGTTGGGAGAATCAATGGTTAGTGACATCGCCGAGCTCACCCGGACCCTTCGCAAGTCGACTTCCTCATCCTCCGGGCAGGGGTTCGGAGCCGAACTCAGGTCCAGACTTCGCGAAGTCAGTGAGCAGATCAAGGCCGACCTCAACCAGAGCGGCCAGGCGATCTTTACCGATGAGAACGGTAATCGCTATCTCATCCAACGCGAGTCGGGTACCCCTTGATCGCTCTCGTTGCCGGATTTCTTCTGGTGGCGTATCTTCTGGCTCCGGGTGCGATCTATCGCCTCGCCTTCTCCTTCTACATCTCCAGCAAGCGCTTCCAGCGCACACGCACCGAAGAGATCGTCTTCTCCGTTCTCGTCACCGTCATCCCCTTCGTCCTGACCTGGATTCTTCTCGACCATACGCCGCTTGGCGGTTATCCCGGGTTCCACAGCTCAATCGACAAGCGCGAAGCCTACCGCACGATCTTCTCCTCGCTTTTCTCCGACACGACGCACAGCGCACCCCCTCTTATCTCCGCCTACCTGCGTGCTGCAGCCGAACAAGCTCGTTTCCTAACCGTCCTGTGGCTTCTCTGCGGCCTCGAAGGCTGGCTGACAGGCCGGGTCATCCGCAGATACGGCGACTACCCCGACGGCTCCTTTCTCCGCGGCCTCTGCGATCGATTCCTCCTCAAAAATGTCTCCGAGTGGCAGGTTCTCTTCACCACACTTTCTCTTCCCTCCAACGATCCCAGAACAGTCGTTGAGATCGACGCACTCTCGACCCTGAACATTCTCTACCGCGGCCGCCTCGTCAACTGGTTCACCGACCAGGAAGGCAAGCTCGAGGGAATCTTTCTCATTGGAGCCCAGCGCTTCCGCCGCGACCAGCTCGCCCGCGACCGTGCCGCGAACATCGTCAAACCAAGCGAGACCTACTGGGCTCCCGTTCCCGGCTCGAATCTTTACCTCGTCGCCAGCACACTGGCAAGCTATAACGTCCGCTACGTTCAGTCCACCGACATTGAATTCGTCGAACAGGAGCTGGGTACCGGAATCGTCATCACCCCTCTCCCGCCTGCGGATGATAAATCTCAGAAAATAGATGCACTTTAGGAGAGGCAGATTTTCACAGGGTTGCACACTACAACCGTTAAGGAGTCAGGTGCATCTCTAACCGAAGCGCTCCCTGCGTGTGATAATGTTTTTGACAGGCAGTGTTCGGCGATCCCGGCTACAGCCATCGCCTTTGATTTATCTCCCCTGCCTTGTCCACTGCAGCTCCTCCTTTCCTGCCAGTTTGGATTACCCAAAAATCTATGATGACCCCTTTTCGCAATCTGGCTAAGAAGGCGCTCGGAGTTCGCTCATGGAACTCCGACAACGACCAAAAACGTCTGATTCCCAATGCAAAGACCATCTTTGACGTCGGTGCAAATATCGGACAAACCGCGAAGACCTATCGGCGCCTCTTCCCACAGGCGGAGATTTGGTCCTTCGAGCCGTTCCCCAACAGCTTTAGCTCTCTATGCCGCTCTATCTCTGATCCCGGATTTCATGCGCAGCCCATCGCGCTCTCCGACCGAATTGCCAGCGCACCCCTGAACATCGGGGCGGTCAGCATTACCAACTCCCTGCTTCGAAGAAACTCTGACACCGGAAACACGATTGAAATCCGCACCGACACGATCGATCATTTTTGCTCGCACCACGGCATCTCCAATATCGACATCCTGAAAGTCGATGTGGAAGGTGCAGAGGATCGCGTCTTCCGGGGAGCGCGAGGCCTGTTCTCCCGCGGCGCCATTCGCTCCGTCTTCGTCGAGGTGTACTTCAAGCCGGCCTATGAGGGGATGCCTCTGTTCTGGGACCTTCATGCTCAGTTGGCTGACCTCGGCTTCGGTCTGCATGGGCTCTATTCCTTGATCCCTACCGGCAGCGGCGCGCTTAGCTTTGGAAATGCCCTATACCTGCAGAAGACGGCGGACAAACGGTCAGCCGCCTGTGAAGATCACTCAAACCTATTCGCAGATTCTGTCGCTGTATAAAAACGCAGAGAATCTAACTCCCTGCGACCATCGCCTCCATCAACGCAACGGCCATGCCGTTCGCTGGTGTTGCGATGCCATGCTTGCGTCCTAACCGCACGATCACACCATTCCGCGCATCGATCTCCACCCGCCGACCCGCCTGTCGATCGGCCAGCATCGAATTGATCGAATCAGCCGGAGCCGCGCGCTGGGCTGCCAGCACGACCTCAGCCACGTTGTCTCCAAGATGTGCACCCTCGGCTCGTGCCACGGCAGCACACTCGCGAATAATTTCAAGCGCAACCAGGCCCATCGCCTCATCCCGCACTACTCCCGCAGGCTGCATCACCAGCGCCGACAACACACCTGCGGAGTTGAAGCACAGCTTGCGCCAAACCACACTCAGAAAATCCTCCACAACCGAAGCGTCGGCCGACGTTCCCGCGAATAATCCAACAAAGTCCTCACCCAAAGCGCAGTCCGGTACCTTCAAGTGAGTCACACCGCGCTGCCGCACCCTCTCCTGAGACTGACGCTCCGCCGGGCAGTCCACCATCACCGGCAGAATCTTTTCCATCGCCACATAGGGTGCAAACCTCTCCCGATGCTCGACGCCATTCTGTAGAACAGCCACCGGTGCCCCCTCCGCGCAGAGCCGATCCAGCCACTTCGCCGCACCGGCCACGTCATAGGCCTTGGTCGCCACCAGAACCCAATCCACCGCAGGCGCAACATCGGGGTCAGTCAGAAAATTCGCGTGCACACTGACGAGTCCATCCGGCGTCTCAACTGAAAGCCCGGACATCGGGCGCCTCGTACAAAGAAAAAGTTCGTGCCCACCAGCCTGTTGCAACAAAGCAGCCGTCACTCCTCCGATTGCTCCAACTCCAACAATTGCAATCCGCGCCATCAGGCATCCCTTATCTTCGAACTTAAGCCAGCACCTTCGCCGCATCCTTGGCAAAGTAAGTCACAATAAAGTCCGCGCCCGCCCGCCGGATCGACACGAGCGACTCCACCATCGCCCGCTCCTGCTCCAGCCATCCACGCTGAAACGCCGCCTGCAGCATCGAGTACTCCCCGGACACCTGATACGCACCCATCGGCAGATCGAAGCGCTCCCGTGCGGCGCGAATCACGTCCAGGTATGGCATCGCGGGCTTCATCAACAACATGTCCGCGCCTTCGACAATGTCTTCTTCGATCTCGCGCATCGCTTCGCGCAGATTCGCCCCATCCATCTGATAGCTTCTCCGATCGCCAAACTGTGGAGCCGAATCCGCCGCCTCGCGAAACGGCCCATAAAACGCGCTCGCGAACTTCGACGCATAACTCATCACCGGAATCTGCTCTAGCCCACCCGTATCCAGAGCCGATCGAATCGCCGCCACACGCCCATCCATCATGTCCGAGGGAGCGACAACATCCGCGCCCGCCTTCGCCAGGGACGCCGCCGTCTTCGCAATCAACGCAACACTCGAATCGTTCTCAATCTCGTAATGATCGCCATCGCGCGCAACCACGCCGCAGTGTCCATGCGAGTTGTACTCGCACAAACAAACATCCGCAATCATCACCAGCGAGTCCAGCTTGCGATTCTTCTTCAACTCTCGCAGCGTGGTCTGCACCACTCCATCGTCAGCCCACGCACCTGAAGCCTGCTCATCTTTCTCAGCTGGCAAGCCGAACAGCAGCAACCCGCCAAGGCCAAGCGAAGCACAGGCTTCAGCCTCCTTCACCGCCTCATCGATGGATAGATTGAAGACCCCGGGCATGGAGACGATCTCTCGCCGCACCTTCTCGCCCGGACAGATAAACAGCGGATAGATCAGTGCACCCGGATTGAGATGAGTCTCGCGAACCAGCGACCGCGTCGCCTCAGTCCGGCGCAGCCGCCGCAAACGCGTAACAGGAAAGTTCATACACCTAGTCTACGGCGACTCAAGACTTCCTCAACTCCGATCCGCAAGCGAGTCATACTCCAGCCCCGAAGCTCCGGAAGCCAGTACCCACAGGGTATAAATCCCGAGCGCCGTGCCAAATGGAAATTTCAGCAGCGCGAGGATCGCGGCAACAATCGCCAAAACCCGGCCCCAGGGTCTGCGGTTGAGCAAACCAAACCCGGCAAGCAGCGCCAAAGCCGCTGTAACGATCGTCATTACCAGCACCAGGGGCCACACAGCTTCAAACCACCCCGGCATCATCATTCCATGCCAGCGGCCACCGAACATCCACGAATCATCGAATCGGTGCGTTGTAAACGCCCGCAGGAAGATTACGCCGACCAAACCAGTCACCACGCGGTAAACGCCAAGCACGCACCACAACACTCCCAACGTCTGCAAATTACGCTGTACGCGCGGTACGTACATCATTGCTGTTGGCGGAGGAGGAGGATAAGCCGCATACGACGGCTGAGCCTGCGGAATCTGTACTCCGCATCTGGAACAGAAATTAACACCTGCTGCAACTGGAGTCCCACAAGCCTGACAGACCATCGAACACCTCCAACAACCAAAGGCGCCCAGCCCTGCGCCTAGCCCTGATCTAGCCCTGATGCACTCTCTGCTACGCAAACTGCCCAACAGTGGTTCCCTGTGGCGGAAGGGTACGATAAATACAGTGAATACACCAGAACTATTGCCGGTCATCCCGTCGCCTCTGCGCGAATCCAGCTCCGCCGCGCTCGAGTGGCCGCGCCTCCGCGACCATATCGCCGGCCGCACCTTTTCGCCCCTTGGCCGCGCTTGGACTCTCGCCCTCGAGCCCTCCGCCGACCTCGCCTGGATCGACCTACAACACCA
This sequence comes from uncultured Acidobacteriaceae bacterium, assembly GCA_963815485.1. GTDB lineage: Bacteria > Acidobacteriota > Terriglobia > Terriglobales > Acidobacteriaceae > Edaphobacter. The sequence continues at coordinate 1,464,215 of CAWFGQ010000002.1, forward strand.
GCGCACTGCTGAGATCCGCACCATGCTCACCCGCGGCGGCAGCTTTGAGTTCCACGGTCTCTTCGATCCCACCCTCCTGCTTGAGAAAGCCCGCATCGAAGGCGCTGCGCTTGAATCCACCGATATCCGCGACCTCCTTGCCGTCGTCGAACGCATCGCCGCCTGGCGCAACCTTCTCAACCCGCCCCCAAATGCCACTCACTACGACTGGCCCGCCATAGCCGCGCTCTCCGCTCCACTTCGCGATCACGAACTCGCCCCGCTCCTCCGTCTTCTCCGCGGAAAAATCGAACCCGACGGCAGCCTCAACGACGATGCCTCACCCGAACTCCGCCGCATCCGCCGCGCCATCGAACGCCAGCACCGCGCCATCGAAGAGAGCCTCCGCAAATCTCTCCGCGGACTCAGCGAAGGCGGCAGCACTCAGGACGATCTCATCACCATCCGCGGCGATCGTTTCGTCATTCCCGTCAAAGCCGAGTTCAAACGCAAAGTCCCCGGTGTCATCCACGGCTCTTCATCCTCCGGTCAGACAGTCTTCGTCGAACCGCTCGACACCATCGAGCAAAACAACGAACTCGTCCGGCTCCTGGACGAAGAACAATCCGAGATTCACCGCATCCTCGTAGCAATGACTCACGCGCTCGGCGAGAACTCCGAAGCGATCCACCTCGGCTCCGCAATCCTCGCCGAAGTTGAATCTCACTTCGCCCGAGCCCGTTTCGCCAACGACCTCAACTGCGTCAGGCCAACCTTTTCTCCGCAGGAAAGTATTGTCATTTCGACCGAAGCAGAGGGGAGTGGAGAAACCCGCTTCTCTACCACACTCTCAAAAGAGTCGTCATCTCGACCGGAGCAACAGACAGCTTCATCATCCGTTGCGCAGTGGAGAGACCCCCGCATCTTGCCTGAATCACTGCAACTCTCCGTCGCTGCCGCGCGCCACCCACTCCTCGAACTCCGCATGCGCGCAGCAGCCGTGGGCACAAACGAACCACCCAAAACTCCGATCCCCCTCACCGTTATTCTCCCGCCCAACACTCGTCAGCTCATCATCAGCGGCCCTAACACTGGGGGCAAAACTGTCTCCCTCAAAACCCTCGGCCTCCTCGCCATCATGGCGCAATCCGGCATCCCCATACCAGCCGAAGAAGCAAATCTCCCTCTCTTCACCGATATCTACGCCGACATCGGCGACGCCCAATCCATCGAACGCAATCTCTCCAGCTTCTCCGCCCACGTCGTCAACCTCGACCGCATCTCCCGCGAAGCCACCGCCGACTCACTCGTCCTCCTCGACGAACTAGGCTCCGCGACCGACCCCGAAGAAGGAGCAGCCCTCGCCGTTGCCATCGCGCAGCACTTCCTCAATCTCCGCGCATGGACCTGCATCACCACGCACATCACCTCGCTCAAGGTCTACGCCACCAATCACCCGGGGGTGCTCAACGCCGCCGTAGGATTCGACCAACTCACCCTCACACCAACCTACGAGCTCCGCCTCGGCGTCCCTGGAGCCTCCGCAGGCCTCAACATCGCGCAGCGCCTCGGTCTCCAGCCCGAGATCATCGCCGCTGCCCGCGCCCAGATGACCACGCAGACTGCGGACATCGGAGCCTTCCTCGACAGCCTCCACGACCAGCTTACCGCCGCCTCCATCGAGCGCGAAACCCTCCAGCAGCGCGAGCGCGAACTCACTCGCGAAAGGCAGCGCCTCGAAGTGGAAGGCCGCGCCGAACAAAAAGCCCGCACCAAAGAACTCGAAACCAAACTCAACTCCCTCATCGAAGACTTCGCCTACCAGCTCCGTGAGACCGTTAAGGCTATCGACGACAAAACCATCGCGCAAAAGATCGCACGCGACTCTGAACGCCGCATCGCTACCCTCCGCCGCGAATTCGCCAGCCAGTTCAACTCCACTGTCCTCGCCCACACCACAGGCGCAGACAAGAACGATCCACACGCCCAACCTCACATTCCTAAAGGCATCAAACCAGGCGACCTCGTCAAACTAAAATCCCTTGGCCGCCAGGCACGAGTCGAACGCATCTTGGATCGCAGCCCCGGCGGTGACCCCAAAACCTTCGAAGTCTCGATCGGGCCGATGAAGATGCGCGCCACCATCGAAGACATCGCCGAAGTCGAATCCGTCAAAGTCGTCACCCCGCTCGAAGCCGCCCGCAAACGCGGAGGCATCACCGTCGCCACCACCAGCGGCGACACCGACAACGTTCCCTCCGAGATCAACGTCATCGGCCGCACCGCCGACGAGGCTCATGACGAGGTCGAACGCTTCCTCGACCGTGCGTTCCTCGCCGGACTTCCCCGCGTCCGCATCGTCCACGGCACAGGCATGGGCGTCCTCCGCCGCACCCTCCGCGACTACCTCCGCAACCACCCTCACGTCACCGCTGTCACTGAACCACCGCACAATCAGGGTGGCCAGGGAGCAACCGAGGTCGAACTCCGCCAATAGTTCGGCTCTGCACTCGCATCCGCGACCAGATAATCTACTCCCATGAACCCGCTCGTTGAACCCGCCTGGCTAGCCGCTCGCCTGCAAGACCCCAGCACTGTAATCCTTGACGCTACTCTCCCTCCCGTAGGCGTCACGCCACCCGTCGACACCCGCGCCCGCTACCTCGCCCAGCACATCCCTGGCGCAATCTTCTTCGACATCAACGAACACTCCGACCACAACACGCCGCTCCCTCACATGCTTCCCACCGCCGAAGTCTTCTCGCGAAGCATGGCCGCTCTTGGCATCACCGACACCGCAACCATCGTCATCTACGAACAGAACGGAGTCTTGTCGACACCCCGCGCCCGGTGGATGTTCCGCACCTTCGGCATCCAGAACGTCTACATCCTCAACGGGGGCCTCAACGCTTGGTTAGCCGCCGGTCTGCCTACAGAATCGGATGAAGTCCACCGCCAACCAGCGACCTTCAACGCAAAACTCAATCAAGCCGCAGTCAAAGACTTCTCGCAGATCCAGCAACTCATCGCCAAACACGCACAAATCCACACTCAAATCCTCGACGCTCGCTCCAGCGGTCGCTTTACTGGAGCAGCCCCCGAGCCGCGCCCGACGATCCCCTCCGGTCACATGCCCGGAGCCACCAGCACTCCCTATACCGATCTCGTCGAAGAAGGCCGCCTCAAATCCCCTGAGCAACTACGCGAGATCTTCGCAGCAAAGAACGTAGATCTCCAGCAGCCCATTACCACAACCTGCGGCTCGGGCGTCACCGCCGCCGTCGTCTCCCTCGCCCTCGAGATCGCGGGCGCAAAAGACGTCACGCTTTACGACGGCTCATGGTCCGAGTACGCACAGCATCCCGAATCCGTCATCGAAAAGAGCGCCTAACGAATAGCCGCCGAACGAAAAGATAAATCCGACAGAGACTCTCGGTCTCGCCGCTCACAACATCATTTGCATCTCATTGGTGGCCGCAAACCCCATCGCCTCATACAGCGGCCGCGCTGCATCGCTCGCGTGGAGCACCATTACCTCACCGCCATCTCATCGAGAGCCGCCTCGCACGCCGACCCCATCTCCAGAAACATCGCGCGCCGATGATGAGCAATCGTCGCAGCCTCGTCAACCGAAGCCTGTCGAACCGTAAATCCGTTAGCTTCCTTCATACCTTTTGTTCTGTCACGCCCCCGCATAGCACCGCCAAAACGCATATTATTTCTGCGGGCCCCTCTTAGAATGCTCCTAACGAATTCGCGCTTGAAGCGAAAGGCGTAGCCATGTCCTCTCACTTGCTTGAAAAGTCTCGCGTCCGGAGCGAAGATTCAGACCGCGCCACCTTGCGTTTCGCCTTGTCCGTTCTTGCTGTCGCCGTCCTCGTAATTGTCGCACTGTGGATTGTCTGGGTCGTACCTCGCCATGAAGTAGCGCCTTACGCAAAAGTTCTAACTGTCGAAAAGGCCCTCGGACTCGAAAATGAGTTCCGCAAAACCCTTACCCAGATCGTCCTCAGCATCTTCGGCCTCTTCCTCGTCTACCTCACTTGGCGCCGCAGCCGTGCCGGAGACCGCGCTGTCGAAATCGCCGAACAGGGTCACATCACCGATCGCTACACAAAGGCCATCGAGCAACTCGGCAAAGTCGACTTCGACAAACCCAACATCGAAGTCCGCCTCGGAGCCATCTACGCCCTCGAGCGCATCGCACGCGACTCACCGCGCGACCACTGGACCATCATGGAGGTCCTCACCGCCTACGTTCGCCAAAACTCCCCGGTGGTCGCCGATGGTGAAGAACCAACAGCGCCCCCTCCGCGAAAGCCGCGTACTGACATTCAGGCCGTCCTGACCGTTCTCGGACGCCGCCTGATCTCTTTGAAACGCGAAGGGCCTGAGCATCAGCTCGACCTCTCCTACACGCATCTTCAAGGCGCGAACCTGAGAGACGCCAATCTCAACCATGCCACATTTATTGGAGCCAATCTCTTTGGCGCCAACTTATGGGGTGCGAAGTTACACAACGTATCCTTTTTATGGGCCAATCTGGAGGGGGCAAGCCTCTGGTCGGCCCAGCTTCAGGGTGCCACTTTCAATGGCGCAACTCTTCGTTCCGCATCCTTCGTCGGTGCCATACTCGAAGGCGCCCTTCTTGCAAATGCCGACCTTCGTAATAGTATGAGCCTCGAAACGGAGCAGATCAAAACTGGCTTGCTCTGGAAGGACGCCCTTTACTCTCCTGAAATGCGCGAAGCTCTTGGCCTTCCCCCTGAAGATGCCGCAGGGAGCCTCAAGGACCACATCGCGAAGCACTAAAACACACCAACAAATCCGCCCTGCTTCGCCCGCGGACTCACGAACATCTGCCACAGGTCCACAACCAGCTTGATCGACGCAATCACCAACGCAACCTTGAATCCGAAGCTGACCCAGTAATTCACGACGGCCAGAGTTTCGAGACTCGGCAACCCATGACCCTTCGGCACATAGACAAAGTAAGTCCGTGCCTGAACCATCACCACAAGGATCAGAAGTGAGACCACTTGGATTACCAATCCCAATCCCCTAATCCAGATCACCGACCTCGTAAAGACAAGCCACAACTTCAACGCCAGCATCACGCCAAGCAGGCCAACAATCTGCCAGTAAAAGATCCTCCACTCCGGCGACAGTCCGAAAGGCATCCCACGCAACGAACCGCCCGGTCCCAGAATCAGGTAAGGATGTGTCGGCACTGCCAGCACCCACAAAAACATCAGACCGTTCACAATAAAATCGGCAACGCGATTCGCAAAGGAAGGCACCTTCGGCCCGACGGCGGCCAGGCTCCGAGGATTCCACGTCTCCCCCCACTTCACTTTGCCGATGTATCGTCCCTGCACAAACTCGAACGCCGCGAAGCCCAGCGTCATCCAGGCCCAGAACGTAATGATCACAGAGGGCAGATGGCCAATCGCTGAACCTAAGCTCCAATTGCCTCCGCTCACGATGAAATTGAACGCCTGAACCGCCCCGTACGCCAGCAGAACCAGCGGAAAACTCTTGATCAGCGTGAACCAGTAGAGCGGAAACAACGCCGGTCCGATCAGGGACTGCTGCGGCAAATAACGCGCTGCAACAATCGCAGGCGGCCCATGCCTCTCGATCACCGCAGCAACCTCATCCTCATTCAGCGGTCGGCCCAGCTCCTCTTCGCGGCCTTCGATCTCGGCCAGAAGATTCGCACGCAGCTCCGCCAGCGTGTCCTTTTTGCCCCCGGTCACCAAATACTGTCCCACGGCGTGCAAATAACGTTCGAGTAAGTCCATAAACCTACCCCTCCCTTTCGCCTTGCAAAATCCGGTGAATCGATTCGTTAATTCCGTTCCACTCCGCGAGCAGTTGCGCAAGGATCACTGTCCCTGCCTCCGAAAGCTTGTAGAAGCGTTTATTCCGCTTCTCTTCTTCGCGCCACTCGCTGGTCAGCAATCCCTGTGTCTCCAGGCGCCGCAGCAGCGGGTACAGCGTGCTCTCCTCAATCTCCAGCCCCTGGTCTGCAAGCGCTTTGCGTAACGTGTAGCCGTAATGCTCCGCACGAAGTTGCGCAAGTACCGCGAGGATCAGACAACCTCGTCGAAGCTCCAGCCGAAGCGAGTCGAACAATTCGTTTTGGATCTCAAGAGTCATACTGTACTCAACACACTGTATGACAAACAGTGTGTGATGTCAAGTATATTATCGAATTTAAGTTAGTCCTTTTAAAACAGGCACTTAAAGCTAACGTTACTTGGCGCCCTGTATTTGTTACCAGATGTGTCCTAATCCCTGTCGAATTACAGTTGAAGGCAGTACTGAGAGACGACATCCGTCCCCTGCGTTACCCGGCATCCTAGCCGGAAAGTACTGGAGGGTCGCTCTGCGAAACTGCCTGCATCGAACCCGGCCGGGAATCCGCAGCTTGGCGCTGCTCGCGATTCTCTTAATCCCTGGTGTCCTGCACGGCTTGCAGGCGGCACTTTTGTCCGGCACGCAAAAAGCCGGCCAAAAAGCCGCGCCTGCTCACCCGCCTCCAGCCCCCGTTCCTGAGACAACCGCGCCACCACCTGTAGCTCCCGCCCCGCCGCAACCAGCTCCAACTGATCCCCTGGGACGCATCTCGCCCCACGGAACCGTCATCGGATTTCTGAAAGCCGCCGAGGCGAAGGACTACGAAAGAGCAGCGCAATATCTCGATGGAACGCGAACTCCTCAGCAGGCCGAAGCTCTGATAGTCCAGTTGAAATATCTCCTCGACCAGGGATTTTCGACCAGCCTCGATGCGATCTCACGCTCTCCGACCGGAGAGACCGACGACAAATTGCGCGTGTCGCGCGAAGCAGTCGGCGTGGTAAAGACGCCGACCGATGAACTCCAGATTCTGCTTGACCTGGTGAAACTCCCCGACCAGCCTGCGATCTGGCTCTTCTCGAACGCCACCCTGAGGGAGGTGCCCGCAGCCTATGCGGGGATGCGACATATTGACTATGCCAGCTGGTTCCCCGCATGGGCCTCACGGATCCACATCCTGTCGGCTCCTCTCTGGCGGTGGCTACTTATTCTCTTATTCCTTGTCGTTATCTTCGTTCTTGCCTCTCTGCTCACACGTGCAGTGCTTTGGGGGCTCGAGCGAATCCTCAGAAACAGGTTGGCCGCGAACGTTGAGCGATCTGTTGTCGCACTCAAGTGGCCTATCTACTTTTTGATAGTCTCCATCCTCGAGCGTACGGCTGGAGGCTACGCCATTACCGCGCTCGGAAGGCACCGCTGGAAGAGTGCTGGTCTGATCCTCACCTGGATAAGTGTCGCCTGGCTGGTCGTAAGGATTACCGACACTCTTACCAGCTTCTATCGTCTGCGACTCCTGTCTCGGGGACGGGTCGAGCGGGCCACCTTCATCAACCTCACTGGGCGCCTGCTCAAAATCCTCATTGCACTTATTCTCATCATCGCCCTGCTCTCCCGCGCAGGAGTCAATGTATCCGCTCTCGTCACCGGCCTGGGGATCGGCGGCGTCGCCCTGGCACTGGCAGCACAAAAGACTTTGGCCGATCTCTTCGGCGGGCTCTCCATCATTATGCGCGGCGCCGTTCGGGTCGGTGACTCCTGCCAGATCGCTGGAATCAGCGGCTCAGTAGAAGACATCGGCATCAGCTCCCTGACCCTCCGCACGATGGGCCGTTCTATCGTCTCAATTCCTAACTCCAAAGTGGCGGAGGTCAACCTCGAAAACTTCTCCCTCCGCGATCAGTTCTGGATCAATCAGGTCTTCACTCTGCGCTTCGACACGCCGCACGACGTGGTCAAGATCGTTATCGACAAAATCTACGAAATCCTGAAATCACACCCCGGAATTGATACCCAGTCGGCAAGAATAAAACTCATCAACCTGACTGCGTCAGGACCACAGCTCGAGGTATACGCGTACTATCGCAAATCAGGCGCCGATTGGACCGCTTTTCTCGTGCAACAGGAAGACTTGCTCCTCAAGATGATGGGTACGATCGAGGCGGCGGGAACTAGTCTCGCTGCTCCGGTAGGCGTCGTGCAGATGGGCAAGGAAAAGAAATCTGAATATCCCCAGGAGCTTCCCGCCGACCCAACTTCAGAAAGCTCGCCTTCAGAAAACTCTCCCTGATAAGGCGAAGGCCCTGCTCGATCACAGGGCCATTCTTTTTATCTGGACGTCGTCCCGCGCTATTTCCGCGAACCTCAAATGCGCATCGGCATCAGGATGTACCGGTACCGCACATCCTCATTCGCATCCTCAGGCCGCATCTGACCCGCTGATTGCGCGTCCTTGAACTCTAAACGAACTTCGCTAGTGGTTCCGATCGCCTTCAGAAAATCGATCAGGTACTGACTGTTGAATCCAACCACCAAGGGATCGTAGTTGTACGGAGTCTCAATCGTGTCTTCCGACTCCCCTGCATCTGTCGAGGAAGACGACAGCTTCAGTTCATTCTGCTCCAGGCGAATCTTGATCGCACCTGAACGTTCATCCGCAAACTGAGCCACGCGCTGAATTGAACCCATCAGGTCTTCCGAGCGCACAATCACAAACTTGTTGTTGTCCCGCGGCAGGACGGCCTCATAGTTCGGGAACTGCCCCGTCAGCTTGCGGCTCGTCAGCACACGACCGCCAATCCGGAAGAACAGCGTCTGCTCATCGTCGGTAAACTCAACTGACTCGGCCTCTGTATTCGCCAGCAGACCCACCAACTCACTCAGAGCCTTGCGCGGAATCAGCGTCTTCTTCTCGCCGGACACGCCCTCCAGCGACTCGCCCTGCTTCTCGATGTGGGCCAGCCGGTGGCCATCCGTCGCCACCATTGCCATCGACTCCGCCTTCAGCACCATCAGCGCACCATTGAGCGTGTAACGCGACTCTTCATTCGAGATCGCGAAGATCGTCTTCGAGACCATATTGTGCAGAGTGCTCACCGAAAGCTTCACCGCACCGCTCGCTGGAAACTCCGGCACCTGCGGAAAGTTCGCCCGCGCCATTCCGACCATCTTCGTGTTAGATCGTCCTGCGCGAATCTGCACCCAATGGTTGTCCATCAGCTTGATCGCGATGTCGCCATCCGGAAGCAGTTTGATGTAGTCGTACAGCTTGCGCGCAGGAATCGTACACGCCCCCGGCTTCTTCACCTTCGCCGCGCAACTCGTCCGCAGGCTCTGGTCAAGATCAGTCGCTGTAATCGTCAGCTTGTCGCCACTGGCCTCAAACAAAAAGTTCGACAGAATCGGTATCGTCGTCTTTCGCTCAACGACGCTCTGCGCCGCGGTCAGCTCCCGCAGCAGCTCCGCTCGCGAAACGGTGATCTCGAGGTTGCCGGTTGGGGCTGCGGTTGGCTCGGTCATCTGGGGCTCCTGGGTCGCACTCGTCACGGTGGCTTCTCCGAATTTCATTCGTTGGTTCTGTGCCAAACTTTACACCGAATCAATCCCTCGGTGCACCTCAGACACAACACGTCTTGATTCTAAGGGTCGAATCAGCCCCCGGTGCGAAAGATTTCGCTGTGGAAACCTCAGCCGTTCTGTGCGACACCGTCGTCAAACCGGATCCACACATCTCACCACCGCGAATGCTTTTAAGAAGAAGAGATTAAAAAAGAACAAATACTAGTAGCAGTAGTCGTTCGCGCTTGAAAAGTGGATAACATCCCCATCTCCTCCCAGTAGGCCACTTAAAGTCACCATCCTGTTTTAGAAAAATCAGCCGCCGAATACGCAGCCTTCGGAAGACCGGTCCGATTCCACTCTTCGAGTGCCTGTTTATCCCACTTCTTCACACCCATCCATCCACACCTCTGAGAAGACAAGTCACCCATCGTGGGAATAACCGCCAAACACAGCAAAATAAGAGAGTTATCCCAACCATTTTTTTCACAGCTGCGTCTTATCCCGGAGGATAATTAGTCCCGAAGTGGAAAGGGCCCCAATGAACATCGCCATCTTCGGCGCTAGCGGAGCCACTGGAACTCTTCTTGTCGAACGCAGTCTTGCAGCGGGCCACCATGTCACAGCCCTCCTCCGCAGACCGCGAAAATTCCCCCTCAGCAAGCGCGTCCGAGTCATTCAGGGCAGTGCCTACGATCCAACCCCGGTTCGCGAAACCATCGAAGGTGCCGACGTAATCTTCTCCACACTCGGCGCCCGCTCACCCCTCCGCAACGAAAACGTTCTTCCACGAGCCGTTCCGCGTATCGTCGACGCCATGCACCAGACTGGAGTCAAACGCATCATCGTCCTCGGGTCAGCAGGCGCTCTCGCCAGTTCGCTCGACAAGCAATCCGCCTGGCGCCGCTGGATCGTCCAGAACATCGTCTACAACACCTTTCTCAAATGGCCGGTAGCCGAACAGATCTCCCAGTACTCCATCCTCTCTGCAAGCAATCTCGACTGGACGATGCTGATGCCTCCGATGCTCACCAACGGTAAAGCCCGCGGCCATTACCGCATCGACGCCGACGCCCTCCCGCCCAACGGCAGTCGCATCTCCCGCGCCGATGTAGCCGACTTCATGATGAAACAGATCAGCGACCCGCAATGGATAAAAAAGGGTGTCTACCTTTCCTGGTAGTACCATCGGAGCACCGCGAAGTGAGGTACTTCAATGAAGACCAATCGCCGTCGACTCATCCCGATCATTCTTGGCGCTTTCATCGCCGCCACAACCCACTCCCTGGCCGCTCAGCCCGCATCGCCGCAGACCATCCCGGGCCTCGGCACGGCCACCTTTCCCACCTCCACTCACTCCATCGAGGCCCAAACCGATTTCATTCGCGGCCTTCTTCTGCTCCACGTCTTCGAATACGACGACGCAGCCAAAGCCTTCCAGGCTGCCGAAAAGATCGATCCAACCTTCGCGATGGCCTACTGGGGCGAGGCCATGACACACAATCATCCCGTCTGGAATGCCGTCTGGAACGAACTCGACATCCCCGCCGGCCAGGCCGCGCTCAACAAATTCGCACCCTCGCCCGAAGCCCGCGCTGCATTAGTCGCAGATCCACGCCAGAAAGCCTTCCTCGCTGCAGTCGAAATCCTCTACACCGGCAAAGGCACCAAACCCGAGCGCGATGCCATCTACGCCACTGCCATGCAGAAGCTCGCCCAGGCCTACCCCAAAGACGACGAAGCCCAGCTCTTCTACAGCCTCGCGCTTCTCGGTCGCAGCGAAGGCATCCGCGATGTCCCCACATACCTCCAGGCCGCAGCGATCGCCAAGGCCGCCTATGAGCGAAACCCCAACCACCCGGGCGCAGCCCATTACTGGATCCACGGCATGGACGATCCCGAACACGCGGCAGGAGCGCTCGTCGCCGCTCGCTCTCTCTCGAAGATCGCACCCGACGCCGGCCACGCGCAGCACATGTGCTCGCACATCTTCATGGCTCTCGGAATGTGGGACGCGGTCGTCGAAGCCAACATTCAGGCCATGAAGGTCGTCGACGATCAATCCCGCGCCGCCGGAAGGCCCATCGTTGACTGTGGACACTACGCGATCTGGCTGCAATACGGCTACGATCAGCAGGGCCGCCACGAGGACGCCAATCGTGTCTTGACCTCCTGCGAGACCACCGGCAAAGAAGCCGCTGCCTCAATGGAAGCCCATTCCGGACAATCCTCATCCTCGCCTCATGAGGATCAGCGTCGAGCCGACCGCACCAACACCAGCCTTGTGATCATGCGGGGCACAGCCGTCATCGAATCCGGCCAGGGGAATTCGCCCGCGGCCTCCATGATGATCGACACCGCCTCCCTCGGCTCCACTGCCGGCTGGGACGCATTCACCACCGGATACGCCGCCGTAGAGCGCGGAAATATTCCCGCTGCGAAAACAGCCCATGGCAAACTCCTCAAGATCACCCAGACATATCAAGCGGACCCAAAAGCCGAGAAGGAAACGATAGCCTACCTCGACATCCTCTCGGACGAACTCGGCGGTCTCATCGCAGGCAAAACCGGTGATATGCCCGAAGCCATCAGGCAGGTTCAGCGAGCAGCCGCCACCTACGACAGCATGGCCTTCGACTTCGGGCCGCCCCCAATCCTCAAACCGCCACAAGAGCTGCTGGGCGAACTGCTCCTCAAGGACGGCAAGCCCAAACAGGCCGGCGAAGCCTTCGAGTTCTCCCTCAAGCGAGCTCCCAACCGCTCACTTTCGCTGCTCGGCCTGGCGAGAGCACAGGATGCAGCAGGCGACAAAACGGCAGCCGCCACAACTTACAAGCAGCTCCTCGCAAACTGGAAGTCGGCCGATGCAGGCAATCCAGAGCTGGCCGAGGCAAAACATTACCTCACCACAGAGAAGAAACTAGCCGCGTCGAACTGATCGGCAGCTCACACCGGCCTCTCGGACGGGTAGAGTGTTCGTGTCCCCTAAGGAGCCAGAATGAAGCAAGCCAGTCGTACCGCTGTTGTCGCCACACTCGTACTCGCCGCCGTCGCAGCCTTCGCACAAACACCCGCCGCCTCTCCCGCGCCACCACGTTCTCAAGGTTCCATCGCCACCCACCCCGGCTGGCCCGTCGCCAAGCCCGAAGACGTCAAATCCCCCGAGGCCATCGTCGCCGCCGTCTACAGCGTCATCTCAGGCGGCAAGGGACAGCAGCGCGATTGGGACCGCATGCGTTCTCTCTTCGTCCCCGATGCCCGCCTCATCCCTGCCATCGCCGGCAAAGACGGCCACAACGACGCTCTCATGCTCACCGTCGATGGATACATCGAGCGCAGCGGCGCCCGCCTCACCAACGACGGCTTCTTCGAACGCTCCATTCACAACGACATGCAGCAGTTCGGTAACATCGTCCAGATCTGGAGCACCTACGAGTCCCGCCACGACGCAGCCGACGAAAAACCCTTCGCCCGCGGCATCAACAGCTTCCAGCTCGTCAAGGACGGCGACCGCTACTGGGTCGTCAACATCTTCTGGGACTCCGAAAACCCCACCAAGCCAATCCCCGCAAAATACCTGCCCTGATCGACTACGGAGCATGCAGCGCGACGCGTCCATCGACCTCGCGCTGCACCTTATCCAGATCCTGCTTCAGCGGCATACCGCGCTCCACCATCAACTCCCCGCCCACATACACTCGTTCGAGGTCCGGCTGACTCGTCACAAACACGAGCGTCGCATAAGGATCGAAGACATGCCCGAACCGCCGCGGATCGATCACTAGAAAATCCGCCATCTTCCCGACCTCGAGACTCCCCACCTTATCCGCCACGCCCAGTACATCCGCGCTTCCCATCGTGTGCAGCCGCAGCACATCATACGGACTCATCACCCCGGCGTTCTCATACTTGGCACGAATCGCATAGAGTCCCGTCCGCATATTCTCAAACGGATCAGCAAGGTCAGCGCTAGCCTCGCCATCCACTCCCATGCCAACCCGCACACCAGCCTTCAGATACTGAGGAATATCCGCAACTCCTGACGCCAGCCGCCCATTCGACAGCGGATTCCAGCTCATCGCCGCATGCGCCTGCCCGGTCGCCGCAAGAATCGCCGCGTCCGTATGAATGAAGTGTCCGAAGATCATCTTGTCCGTCAGCAGTCGGCTGTCGGTAAACCACTTGAACTGCTCCCGATCCGCAACCTGTGTCTCCGGCTGCTCAAGATAGTGGCTCTGATTGCTCACGTGATAGTGCTTCATCAGCGCAGCCTCAAGCACAGCCTGCTGGGGCGTGCCGTCAAACGAAGTCATGCCGTTGATCATCACCGAAAGCAGCTTCGTCTTCGGCGCCTGCTTCTCGGTCCAGGCCAGAAAAGCGCCCAACTCACGGTCCGCAACCTCGTTCGTATACGCGGGTCCATACTTACCCGGCTCCCACCCATGGACAAACCGAACACCCGAGTCCGCCTCGCCGCGAAACGTCTGTTCATTGAACGCCTCGCTCTGGTCCCTGCTGTGCCCTCCGTAGTTGAAGCTGTACGTCGCCGTAATGCCATGCCGTAGATGGTCCAGGCCACCCTCCAGCGTGAACCAATACAAATCCTCCGCCGAAGCCTGCGTCACAGCCTTGCCATACAAAGCCGCAATCCACCCAAGCAGCGTCTGATCTGAAGCCAGTCCCCGATACGCGCTCTGCCAAAGATGGCTGTGCGCCGAGATAAGCCCCGGCATCACCCAACGCCCCTCTGCATTCCATACGGCAACGGCCTTCAGCGAAGCAGGCGGATCGCCAGCCGCCACGATCTGCAGCGTTCCATCGTTCGCAACCACCAGATATCCATGAAAAGGCGCACGCTGATCACGCGCCATCGAGAAGATGGTCGCATTACGAACTATCAGCTTCGCAGGAGCCTGCGCTAACCCATCCACAACGCAGACGAAAAGGAACGCGGAGAAACAGGAGAGAACAACAAAACGGCGGAGTACGTTTTGCTTTGTCATACCCCTTCTTACCCTCTGTCAGCCGCGAACACAAGAACATTTACGTCGCCGGGCTTTGCCAATAAACCCGGCGACGCAGGAAATCCAGTTCATTCCCTATGGCTTCGTCGCAAGAATCAACGGTGAAGGCCCCGGCGCATCCAGCAACCGCGCATCCACAAAGCCGGCATCCACCAGCCACTCGCGTATCTCGCCAAACGAGAATGTGTCTCCATCATCCGTATTCACCAGCATGTTCGCCGCAAAGAACAGCGAAACCACCGGCCCGGTGCGATCCTCATTCACCAGAAACTCGGCAATCGCAACCGTTCCGCCCGGAGCCAGCGCATCGAAGATCTTCCGCAGCAGTTTCTTGCTCTTCGCCTCGCCCTCGCTGTGCAGAATATGCCCGAGCGTTGCCAGGTCGTGTCCCTGTCCGAAGTCCGCCGTCCCAAGATCGCCCTCGACAAACGTATACCGGTCCGTCAATCCAAACCGCCCCACCGTCGCACGTGTCGCAGGCAACACAGCCGCCCAGTCAACAGCAGTCACCGTAACATTCGGCGCACTCTGCGCCAGCGCAATGCCCCACACACCCGAACCCGCCCCCAGATCCAGCACCCGAACCGTCCCGCCCCGTTGATCCAGTGCCAGATGCTTTCCCAGCACCTGTGCCGACGGAAAACTCATCGGAAAAATATCCTGAACAAAGTCCTGAAAGAACTTCGTCCCCGCACCCTCATTGCTCACCGATGCCTTCGGCTTTCCTGTCGCCACGATCTCATTCAAGTCCAGCCACTTTGGAATCAGCTGCCCGCTCGTATGCTTCAGAATCCCGCCCTGAAAGCTCGGCTTCGTGCTCACAAGAAACGCCTCGCTCTCAGGAGTCAACCCGTATCGGTCGCCATCCGTCCTTGCGAGAAAATTCAACCCGACCAGCCCGTTCATCACAATGCGCAGCCCACGCTCCGACGCACCCGTGGCCACCGCAGTCTCCGCAACTGTCATCGGCCCATCATCCAGCACATCAAACACTCGATGGCGTATCGCCGACTCAAGAAGGAAGGTTGGAACATACCCCCAGGCAAACTGCATAATCCGTTCAGGTGTTACAGACACACTCGTACTCATTGATCTTTTCCTTTGAAATAAAAAATTTGTGGGTGGGACTCTGAGCCGCAATTGTAGAGCACGACGATTCGCTTTTCAGATTAAAAAAAGAGCCAGACCACTTCGCACCGAACGAAACTGTCTTAAAGGCAATTCTTGAGCTGACGAAACACGCTGGTTTTGCGAAGGAGGCTGCTTGCAGGATCGAATTCAAGCCGGACCATTGCGTCTTCGAACCTGCAATACACATGAGGCGATTCAAACCTCTCAAGAAGGATGAAATCGTCAGCAGCCTTTCCGTCAACGCTGTAACTCTCAAAAGAAATCGATCGTTGGCGAAGTTCACGCTCAATATCGTCTCTCCACATACCAGATTTGAGGAAGGCTGCATACGATGCAAGCTCATCGTCGTAGGTCTTCCTCTCTTTGGCCGCAATCTTTCGTTGCTCCACGTAAGAGCTAATCCCGAGATAAGCAGCAAGCGTCAGAGGCAACGCCAGAACAATCTTCGTACGTGTCCTCAACGAAGCCTCCTGCAACCAGGGATACGACTGATATCGCTTGGCGGTTCACCGGACAAAGAAAGAGGCCGCAGAAAAAGCGGCCTTTCCTACTCCCTACTCCCTGAACCCTATTCCCTGTCTCTAACTCAGGGTCTCCATCAATTTATTGATCGTCCGGTTGAGATCTTTATCTGCCCGCCGCTGCTCATCGATCTTCGCAATCGAGTGCATCACCGTCGTATGGTGCTTACCCCCGAACTGCCGTCCAATCTCCGGCAGCGAAGCCTCTGTCAACTGCTTCGCCAGGTACATCGCAATCTGCCGTGGCACCACGATCTGCCGCGAGTTGTTCTTCTGCTTCAACTCCGCAACTCGCATCCCAAACTGCTCCGCCACCGACCGCTGAATCGTCTCAATCGTAATCTTCCGCACCTGTGTATCGATGAACTGCTTCAGGCACTGTTGCGTCACCGGCAGCGTAATCTCGACGCCATGCATGCTGCACCACGCAATCAACCGCACCAGCGCGCCTTCGAGCTCACGCACATTCGTCCGCACGTTCGAAGCGATGAACATCGCAACGTCCACCGGCAACGCTGTCTGCTCGCTCTCGGCCTTCTTCTGCAGGATCGCAACCTTCGTCTCCAGATCCGGTGGTTGAATATCTGCAATCAATCCCCACTCAAACCGCGACCGCAAGCGATCCTCAAAGTCCGGCAGCTCTTTCGGCGGCCGGTCGCTCGCAATCACAATCTGCTTCATGCTCTCGTGCAGTGTGTTGAACGTGTGGAAGAACTCCTCCTGTGTCCGCTCCTTGCCCGCGAGAAACTGAATATCGTCGATCAGCAGTACATCCACATTGCGAAACTTGTCGCGAAACCCGGTCATCTTGTCATACCGCACCGAGTTGATCATCTCGTTCGTAAACTTCTCGCCCGAAACATAAGAGATTGAAGCATGCGGCTGCCGCCGCTTCACGTCATGTCCGATCGCGTGCATCAGGTGCGTCTTGCCCATCCCCACACCGCCATAGATGAACAGTGGGTTGTAAGCCTTCGAAGGCCGTTCCGCGACAGCCTGCGCCGCCGCCATCGCAAACTGATTGCCGCTTCCGATCACAAACGCATCGAACTGATACCGCGGATTCAGCTGCGAAGCCGCGCTCCAGTCAAAACGTGCCTGCTCTGGCGCCGGCCCTTGCACCGCTCCTGCAGGGTTGCCCAGACGTCCCTGTCGCGGCGCATTCTGGCTGTGACTCGGCACCGGCGCAAAGCCGCCATCCTCGCGCACTTTAGGCGCACGGGGATCCTGCTCTGGAGTCGTGAACATTACCGACTCCACATCGAGCCCAAGATTATCGATCGCCTCCTGGATCAGGTCGGCATAACGATCCCCGATGTGCTGAAAATCAGCAGAGGGGATTCGTACAAAAAGCTTCTTGCCTTCGAGATGCGAGAATCGCGTCGGCTTCAGCCATGTCTCATACGACTGACGATTGATCTTCTTCTCAAGCGCCGCAAGGATCCGGACCCAGTAATTCAATACGGCGGTAGCCGTCGGAACGAATGACATTTCTTAATTTCCTTGTCTCGTTTCCTGTTTCAACCCAGCACGCAGCACTTTGTCAAAATGACCAAACAGCAAATAGGAATCTATCCCTGCCCATCAAAGGCCAGAGGAAATCTTCCCGTGTTGCCAGAAGTCTCTTCGTAGGTGCCTGATCGGACGACCAGACGGCGAAGAGGAGTTGTTCAACTGAAGCAGAGTGCGGAACAGCTGGACCTGCAGAAAAACGTCTTACTAAACGGAGTCGATAGTAGCACGGAAAACGCAGCCTTTTTCAATCCTATCTTTCAAAAAAAATAAGTTGCACCATTCACGGTGAAGAAAGAAATTTCTCCGCCTCCTGCGCAAAATTTTCTTCGTCGAAAGGAAGATTTCGCGCTACACTTGCGACCCTCTTTGTGTTACCAAAGGGCACACACTCGTACCTCGTCGAACCAGACGACCACATCAGAAGATCCGGAATTGCCTTCATCAAGATACTTAGGCGCTCAATCATTATCGCATCGCGATCTCCAGCCTGGGCCGGGCGAAAACGTCTTCCTCAGTCTCGGCAGCGATCGATGAATACACTGCACCGCGCCTGCTAAGTAATCGACCCTCTCTTCATATCAAAGCGACACTCGATTGCGGACTGCAAATTTTACTAGTCACGTTCGAAAGAACCATCATGGAAGAAGATCAACGCAGGATGCCTCCGTCAGGTGGAGCAACAAACTCGCGCGACAGATCTTTCCGCAGGTCCATCGAGACTTACGTCTTCTTTCGAAATCGTGATCACCCCACAGCGCGCGTTGCTCAAATACGCGACAGGATTCTTACGTCGGATCACGAAACCGCCGTAACCCATTGACGCAGCGTCAGACCGCGAGGGAGCCCTGTGAAAATCCTGCCGAATCGGGTATACTCAGAGATTGCTGCTATAGCTAAAGTTTTGTGCAGGAACCATCTCCTGCCGCAGGAGTTTTTGTCATGCCGAAGCGTACCTTTCAACCCAACCGCCGCCACCGCTCCAAGACCCACGGCTTTCTCAGCCGTATGAAGACCAAGGCCGGTGCCGCTGTTCTCAGCCGCCGTCGCGCCAAAGGTCGTCACAAGATCGCCGTCAGCGCCGGATACCGCGACTAGTTCGTCCCCACGATGCCTTCGAACCCCAAATTCGAAGTCGAGGAAGTCAAACTAGCGCAGGAAATTCCAATCTCGCTCGAACTCGCATGTTCTGCTCTCACCGAGCTTTGGTCGCCGCGAGTCGTCGGTCAGGTCAACAATCAATACATCAAGGTCGTTCGGGTCCAGGGGGAATTTCCCTGGCACTCGCACGAACACGAAGACGAGATGTTTCTTGTCCTCCGTGGCCTTCTCCGCATCGGCCGCTCAGAGGCCGACGGCGGCCCTCTCTCTGTCGGTCCCGGTGAGTTCTTCGTCGTCCCCCGCGGCATCCGTCACAACACCTCCGCCGCAGAAGAAACATGGCTCGTCCTGATCGAAACCGTTTCCACCCAGCACACACCGGCTCGGAACAAACACCCATGACTCGTTCCATTAAGGAACAGATGCGGTCAACTCGATAAGTTTTTTTGCCTTCGCAAGGCAACCAATCTCTCAACTCGATTATTTTTTCGTCCCAATTTCGCGGCCTAGTGTCTAAGTTGATTGCTTTCTTTTCATTCGCTGAAGTCAGCGGTTTCCTTGCGCATTTCGGGCAAAAATTTCGGACAACTCCAACCTCTCGACTCCAGTCCAACCTTCTATCAGCACCGTTGCACGCGCACGATGAAGCGCCTGCTGATACTAAGGGAGTAATTGAACCATGGCAGATCAAAATCCACAGAATCAACAGCAGGGAAATAAGCCCGGACAGCAGAACCCGATGCCGAATCGTCCCGGCCAGTCCTCCCAGCAAAGCGGAAGCACCAGCGGTCAGAATGACCAATCCGCGAACAAGAAGTAGTACAGCTAACTCATAAACTCGAAACTCACAGTGGTTGAACAGAAGGGCCCGCCGGGTAAGGCGGGCCTTCCACTTTAAAATCACTGCTGTATTCCGAGAGTAAAATCACCATAAGCAACTCGATCCATTCCGGTCGAGCCCACTCGATGACGACCCGATCTACAACCTTCCGCCTGCGCAAACACGCTGATTATCAGCGCGTCTACCAATCCAGCCGCAAGCAGTTCGCCAAACAGATGGCCTACTTCTTTACGCTGCGCCCGCAGCTTGGCCCCGATGGTACGCCGCTCCGCGACGCTGACAACACCACCCCGCGCATCGGACTCACCGTAGGCAAAGTCATGGGCAAGGCCGTCGATCGCAACCGCATCAAGCGCCGCATGCGCGAAGCAGTCCGCAAAAATCTCTCATCCCTCAGCGCACCGGTAGACGTCGTCCTTCATCCACGCCGCAGCGTTATCGACCTCGAATTCGCTACCCTCGACCGCGAGATCGCCCAGATCTTCCGCGCCATCCAGACCGCTACCGAAAAGCAACGCAAATCCTCCAGTGCCTCCTGAAGCGATGTCTGACTTCCAGCCAAGCGTCGCCGTCCGCGGTGTCTACTGGCTTTACAAATCCGTACTGTCCCCGATCCTCCACGTCTTCAGCCCTTCGCAGTGCCTCTATCTGCCGACCTGCTCGGAGTACGCCTACGTCGCCCTCGTCCGTTTCGGCCTCTTCAAAGGTTCCTGGCTGACTCTCCGGCGATTCGCCCGCTGCCACCCCTTCGCAAGAGGCGGTTTAGATCCCGTCCCCCTGCGAAACTCCGAGCCACCCCCATCCGTCACCAATCCGAAAGACCATTTATCATAGAGCTTGCGCCTCAATCCCGTGAGGCATCCGCCTGACCCCTCAGGAAAGAATAGGAAGTACCTTGGCAGAGTTTAAAAACCCCAATCAACAAGGCGGCGGCGACAACCGCTCGCTTCTCGTCATGATGTTCGTCTTGGTTGCCGTCTTCTTTGGCCTGCAGTTCTACCGCAGCAGAACCAACCCTCAGACAGCATCTCCCAACGCTCCCGCCATCCAGAGCGCCGCCCCGGCAACCCCCTCGCAGCCTGCCGCCTCCGCAGTCGTCGGCACCCCCGCCGTGGCCGTCGCGCATTCGAACTCCACGGTCCCCGTACTCCAGGCCTCCGTTGAATCGACCACCGTCATTGAAAACGAACTCTACCGCATCACCTTCACCAACCGCGGCGCCCAGGTCAAAGCTGGATCCTCAAGCGTACTCCGTCCTGCACCTGTCAGGACTCCGACGGCAAGCCAATCAACATCGTCCACACTCAGGCCGCCGAGAAGTTCGGCTATCCTCTCTCGCTCTACACCTACGAAGCGCCTCTCACTGCCAGTCTCAATCAGGCGTCTTTACGTCCCCTCCGCCACCGGTCAGCGTCGCCGCCCCCGCAACTCTCACATTCAAGTACTCCGACGGAGACACGAGGTCATCAAGACCTTCTCCTTCGACGAGACCTACGTCCTCCATGCCGATGTTCAGGTCACTCGCAACGGTTCGCCCATCCGCGCTCTCATCAACTGGCCCGGCGGCTTCGGCGATCAGGACAACGCCCAGGCCTACGGCGGCGCGCAGTTCGACAACTCCCGCAACGGCAACGACGACCACGTCGCTCCCAAGAAAGTCTCCGGCGGCGAAACTCTCAACGGCCTCCATTCGATTGGGCCGGCGTCAGCGACATGTTCTTCGCAGCCATCTTCCTTCCCGACAATGCCTGAGACCGCAACAATCGTCACCTCGCACAACGAGCTCGACGTAGCCAAGACGATCCGCCGCACCGGTTTCGGCAGCGGCTCGCCCGCCAAGGGCTCCATCGACGTCCCTATCCTCGGTGCCGCGCTCGGCGACCTCAGCGGTCACACCCAGACCCGCATCTACGTCGGACCGAAAGCAATCAGCGTTCTCAAAGCCGTCAAGGCATCCAACCCCAAGATCACCCTCGAGTCTCTCCTCGAGTTCGGCTTCTGGGGAGCGATCGGCAAATATCTCTTCCTCTCTCTCCAGTTCATCCACAACCATCTCGTCGCAGGCTGGTCCGGCTCCTGGGGATGGTCCATCATCATCCTCACCATCGTCATCAACATCCTCATGCTTCCGTTCCGCGTCAAGACCATGCAGAACGGCCTGAAGATGCAGCGCATTCAGCCACAGATGAACGAGATCAAGGAGAAGTACAAGAAGTACAAGGCCACCGATCCCAAGCGCAACGAGATGAACGCCGAGATCATGAAGCTCCAGAAGGATAACGGAGTGAACATGTTCGGCGGCTGCATCCCGACACTCATCACCCTGCCTCTTCTCTACGCCTTCTTCACCATGCTCCCGCGCGTCGTCGAGCTTCGCCAGGCCCACTGGCTCTGGCTCCCCGACCTGCAGGCCCCGGACCCATGGCACATCCTGCCCATCGTCATGGTCTCAGCATGTTTCTCATCCAGTACTACACGCCATCACCCGGCGTCGATCCCCAGCAGCAGAAGATGATGGCCTTCATGATGCCAGCCATCTCCGGCTACTTCACATGGACCTACGGCTCTGGCCTCGCACTCTACTGGGCGATCGGAAACTTCATCAGCATCGCCCAGCAGGCCGTCATGAACCGCACCAGTATCGGACGGGAGATGCGCGAGATTGCCGCCAAACGCGCCCGCCGCAAAGCAGGCACAGGCGTCACCATCAAGGGAAAACGCTGACCTCGCACGTAGTGTCTTTATTCACCGAAAACCGTCTATTCTTGATATATGAAATAAAGTCGGAAGTTGTTTGTTTATCCCATGAAACAAACCGGTACCCGTTTCCGAGATGACTACTAAAAATCCATTGGACGATCCGAACCAAGCCGCAAAAAAAATAGCGGACTTCTTGAAGATTCTCAATAAATCAGGAGGTCTGAATTTAACCCCCAACATCCTTGCCCGCGATGGTCAGGTGCCCCCCGGCTCCACCGATCCCGCCGGTGCAGCCCAGCCCGCGTCCCAACCAGCCTCGTCTGCAAAATCCCCACAAATCACAATCGACCTCTCGGGACCGGATACGCCGCTTCTGATCGCCCGCAACGGCGAACTTCTCCACGCCATCGAGCACATCGCCGCAAAAATCCTCCGCCTCGAACCCGAAGATCACGATCTGATCTACTTTGACGCGCAGGACTTCAAAGCTACCCGCAATCGAGAGCTCGATATGATGGCAGAAATCGCTATCGAGAAAGTCCGCGCTACCGGCAGCCCATTCTCCTTCGCGCCCATGTCCTCCCACGAACGTCGCACCCTGCATATGGCTCTCGCGAAGTCCGGCCTTCCGACCGCCTCATCTGGCGAAGGCTCACGTCGCTTTGTTGTCCTCTATCCGGAAGGCCTTGAGCCGGTTCAACCCGCAGCTCCCTCGTCGGAAGACCGCACTCGCGCCATTCGCAACACCTTCCGCCGCCGCTAGCTGGCATGCTTGTGCGGCAGGACGATCTCCGGTGACGCGCGCACCAGCGTGGGACGGTTCCAGCCGTTCACCGGCGCATCCCACATAGCCGCCATCCGCCCCACCACGCCGCCATCCAGATATTTGTGCCACTCCTCCGACTCGGCCACCCGCTTAATCTCCGCATTTCGTTCCTTCAGGAACTCTTTCAAATGTCTTCGCGCCAGAACTCGTCCCAGTACCCCCCACGGAGCCGTGAATCGAATCTCATCACGCATTCTCGTCCCATCATCCATCGCGGCAAAGTGATGATCGTGCTCAAAGCGCTTAAAACTTCCCGAAACCATCACATCGCGGAAATAACTATAGGGTCGAAGCAACTCGATCCGGCTCGTATGCTTCCGCCGCAACAGAAAGTGTCGTCCTTGAAACGTCACCGTCTCGCCCTCGCCGATCAATCCGGTGGTCACGCCGGCAATCGCCTTCTCACCCGTCTTTCGAGCGCATGCAACATGCAGGTCAATACTCAGCGAAAGTAGAAAGCATCGCTCAACTGGAGCATTAATCCAAATACCTGATCGAATCGCGTTCATGTTCGTCGTTATCCTGGGAAAAGTAGATGACCACACAATCGATACAAAACTGCAATAAACAAACGTTGGCTACGCAAGCAACAGAATCTTCCCCTCCGCCCCTTTCTCCGCTGCAGCCTGTGCCTTGCCTGCATCCGCAAGCGGCAACATGCGGTCAATTGGAATCTCCATCCGCCCTGCTGCCACATCCTCAGCCATGATGCGCAATGTCCCCGCATCAGGTTTGCTCTGGACTACTTCAATCTTCACCGTAGGGTGCATCCCCGCATTCGCCGGAGGCCCCACGACCGATGCGTAAACTCCGCCCTGCTTGACCTTACCGATCAGCATCTGTCCAACCGCGCCACCCACCGTATCCGCCACCGCGTCCACGAATCCCAGCTTCTCCATGGCAGACGAATCATCCAGCGCCAGCACCTCATCCGCACCCAGAAACCCAGCCGCCTTCAACTGAGACTTCCTCACTCCTGCAATAACCTTTGCGCCCGCCTTCTTCGCCGTCCACACGGCTGACCGTCCCACGCTCCCTATCGCCCCGCTCACCAGCACCGTCTGTCCTGCCTGAATCTTCGTCCCCCGCGAAATCAACTGCTCACCCGTCTGCATCACCAGCGGCAGCGCCGCCGCCTTCACCAGGTCCAGCTTCTCAGGAACGAACGCAACATCCTTCGCATCCACCACCGCGAGTTCCGCATAGGCCTTCTTTCCCAGAGCCATCACCTTGTCTCCAGGCTTGAATCCCTCCACCCGCTCACCTACCGCCCGCACAATCCCGGCGATATCGCGACCAAGAATCGTAGGAAGCTCCAGCGGCCAGAATGCCTTCATCATCCCGCTTCGCAACTTGAAGTCGATTGGATTCACACTGGTCGACGCCACGCGCACAAGCAACTGGCCTGCGCCCGCCTCCGGATCAGGCACTTCCTCATAAACAAGCTTGTCCGGTCCGCCGTATTCGTGCAAAACCACTGCCTTCATACACACACCTCAACTTATTAACTGAGATGCATCTACTGGCCCCAGTGTCGCGGGTCGTTGATCATAAATCGTGGAAGGAAAAAAAACACTAAAAAAATTAGGCAGTTCAGCCCGGAGATCTCAGGCTGCTCCGTTTTCCGACGGAAGATACTTCTGCCACTCATTACTGTTCTCCGCCACTCTTCGCAGCAGAACCAGGCGTCGTCGCAATCGTCTCGCCAGGTACGGCACCACAATAAACTGGGCTACCACCCTCCCCAGCGGCCCCAGCGGCAGCGAAAACCGGATCTTGTCATTCAGCACCGTCCGGTCATCCATCTCATAAAAATAATGGTCATGCTGATACCGCTTGAACCGCCCCCGCGTCATCGTGTCCTGAAAAAAATTGGGCTTCTCATACTCCGTAATCACGCTCTCGTGCATCTGCGGCATTCCAAACTTCCATCCTGCCCAAAGCAGCTTGTCATCCGCCTCAACCATTCCCTTGGTCTTGCCTTCAATCGGCTTCATCCCATAAGTACGCCCAACCAGTTCCACATTGGTCGAAAGCAGAAAACATCTCTCAATCGGGGCCTTGATAAAAATACTGTCGCCAATCGTAAACATGGGGGAGGAACTCCTTGCAAAATTGTACTGTTCTTTCCGCCGTTCACTCAATCCGGCAGCTCGCAGGTTTGATCGTTCGCTCACACACGATCTCGGATGCACGCAGCAAAGCATCAAGCACGGTCCCTGATTCTTAACACGTCATGCTCAGAGAAGTTAGTTGCGTTATCACCTTTTCTCTCTCTCTCACAACTGAACAGAGCGCATCTTCATCAATTCTCCGCACCGTTCCAGAAACGCGTCCATTGCGACGCTCCCCTCATCACCCTTACCGCGAGTCCTCACACTCACGGCCTCCGAAGCCGCTTCCTTGTCTCCCATCACCAGAACAAACGGCACCTTCTGCAGGGTGAACTCACGGATCTTCGCATTCATCTTCTCATTGCGCGCATCCAGTTCCACACGCAGCCCCGCAGCCTCAAGCTTCGCCTTCACCGAACTCGCATACTCCAGATGTTTCTCCGAAATCGGCACCAGCCCAACCTGCACCGGAGCCAGCCACAGCGGAAACGCCCCGGCATAATGCTCAATCAGCACACCAAAAAATCTCTCCACCGATCCAAACAGCGCGCGATGCACCATCACCGGCTGATGCAGTTCGCCGTCCTCGCCCTTGTACTCCAGTTCAAACCGGGCCGGCAGATTGAAATCAAACTGCACCGTCGAGAGCTGCCACAAACGCCCCAGCACATCCACCAGTTTGATGTCGATCTTCGGCCCGTAGAACGCTCCCTCCCCCGGGATGCTCTTGAAGCTCACGCCGCGCTTCGTCAGCACCTCATGCAACACCGACTCAGCCTTCTCCCATTCGGCAGCATTGCCTACAAACTCGTTGGCCTTCTTCGGATCGCGCAACGAGAGCTCTACCCGATACTCAGCAAACCCAAAGTTCTTCAGCACAGCCTCCGCGAAATCGAGGCAGTCTTCAATCTCTCCCTCGATCTGCGACGGCGTGCAGAAGATGTGCGCATCGTCCTGTGTAAATCCGCGCACACGCAACAACCCATGCATGGTTCCAGACCGCTCATACCGATAAACGTTTCCCAACTCGGCATACCGCACCGGCAGATCCCGATAGCTCTTCGGCGAGTTCTTATAAATCAGAATGTGCCCCGGGCAATTCATTGGCTTCAGCCGGTACTCCGCATCATCCAGCTCCATCGGCGGGTACATATTCTGAGAATAAAACCCCTCATGCCCCGAAATCTTCCACAAGTCCCGTCGCATGATATGCGGGGTATACACCATCTCGTAACCGCGACGGATACATTCTTCCCGCATCCAGTCTTCCATCGTCTTGCGGATCAACCCGCCCTTTGGATGCCAGAAGATCAGCCCCGCTCCAGCTACCTCCTGGATCGAAAACAGATCGAGCTGCTTGCCCAGCACTCGATGGTCGCGAGCCTTGATCTCCTCCAATCGTTTGAAGTGCGCATCCATATCCTTCGGATTGAAGAACGCAGTCCCATAGATCCGCTGCAGCTGCTGATTCTTCTCATCGCCCAGCCAGTAAGCCCCGGCAACCGACGTTACCTTGAACGCCTTCACCCGCCCAGTCGAAGGAACATGCGGCCCGCGACAGAAGTCCACAAACTTTCCATTCCGGTAAAGCGAAATCTCATCCCCCGGCTTCGTGAACCTCTCAATGAAGTGCACCTTCATGAAGTCGCCATGCTCGCGATAGTCGTTCAGACCCATCTCCCGCGACTCCTGCTCGCGCAGAAACTTCTCATCCCGGGCAACCACCTCGCCCATGCGCGTTTCGATGGCAGCAAGATCATCCTCAGTAAAAGGACTCTCGCGGTACACGTCATAAAAGAATCCGTGATCCGTCGCCGGCCCATGCCCCAGCTTCGTCTCCGGAAACAGCTCCAGGATCGCCGTCGCCATCACATGTGCAGCCGAGTGGCGCACCACCTTCAGCGCAGCTTCATCCGCTTCCTTCAGCAACTCCAGCGCAACATCTTCATTTAGCGGAGCCGACAGGTCTATCAGCCGCTCCCCCAACTCCGCAGCCGAGCCATACATCCCCGCCTCGGTCTGAGCCTCGTCAGCTTCCTCCACAGCCGTCTCTCCCGCAACCACCGGTGTCGTGAGCGGCCGAATCCGAGCCACCACCACCGCAGCCGCCAACCGCGGAGAAATGCTCATCGCAACGTCATAAGGAGTTGTCCCGCGCGCAACCTCGCGCATCGACCCATCAGGAAGCTGAATCTTGATCTGTTCACTCATAGCTTATCTACCAGCATATTTGCTTTGCCCTCAACGCACCAACCATTACTCCCACCTCAGTTGCATCCCAATTCCCACCTCGTACCATTCCGGTCCTGCCTGCGCAGTCGCATAATCGCTCGCAGTTCGTCGCTATGTTGTCTCCCAACGAGCGCGAACCAGAGTTCAGGCACTCGGAAAGCTGGTCTCCCATGCTCGTATGCCAGGAATCGAAGCTCGCTTCTGCTGTCCGCTGTCCGGTCTGCGGACAAAGTTTTCTCATCTACTCAGAACAGGGTCTGCACGTCGAACAGGACGCATGCCGCCGCGTTATCCGTCACGCCCTTCGCACCCATCACACCACCCGCTCCCACTCGTCCAGCGTCCATCCCGCTACCCCCTTCAACATCCCAAGCTGGTCCGGAGCACGGCCCTTCTCTGCCTCCGCCGCGCTGGGCAATCTCCTCGACAACTCCATCTAAAGGCGTGTCCCAAAGCCAAGTATCGTCTTTGGAATCGCCGCTGTCGGTGCAAATCGGCGTTAGGCCTTTATTTTCAATATTGTTATAAATGAAAACCCTCAAATTTATTACTAAACCATAAATCTCGATATCGAGTGAATCGTTGTCAATTAGATGGGCATCGAATCAACTGTGTCCGCCTTGATCGCGGGCCCACAAGGAGAATCGCATGTCCACACTTCTTAAAATCGACGTCAGCCCACGCGGCGAACACTCAATCTCACGCAAGCTTAGCAATCACTTCGCAACCGAGTGGCAATCCAATCACATCGGCGGCAAAATCATCACCCGCGACCTTGCCACCACCAAAATCCCTTACGTCGATCTCCCCTGGATCGCCGGTGCTTTCACCGCTCCCGACCAGCACACCGACGAACACAAAGCCGCCCTCAGGCTCTCCGACGAACTCATCGCTGAACTCCTCGAAGCCGACGAAGTCGTCATCTCCACACCGATGTATAACTTCAACGTCCCCGCAGCCCTGAAAGCTTGGATTGACCACATCGTCCGTCTCAACAAGACATTCTCGGTCGGTCCTGATGGCCTCAAAGGCCTCGCAGCCGGCAAGAAAGTCACCGTCATCATCGCCAGTGGCAGCGAATACACCACCGGTTCCCCCATGGAGTCCTACAACCTTGAAGGTCCCTACTTCAACGTGGTCCTCGGCTTCATCGGCGTCACAGACATCACCATTGTCCACGCCGGAGGCACCAACAAGGTCGCCCAGGGTCAAGTCGCCGCCCCCGTCTTCCTCGAAAAATTCGTCCACGAACTCGACCTCGCCGCTTCCAAATAATCCGGAGTGGAGAACAAGCGGCGGCTTCTTGAACCGGAACCAATACAATCCCGATTAACCCGAGGCCATCGCTCTCAAAAATCTGTGCCCTCGGTGCAAATCGGAGTTAAGCCGTTCGCGGGGCAAAGCAGAAACTGAATTCCTGACAAGCGCACAAAAAAGAAGGACCGCGCCATCCCGGCAGCGGTCCTGTGTGCTTGTTACGCGCACGGTAACCTTAAGCAATCTCAGGAATGCTCTCAACAGTCCGCCGTGCTGGCATATGCTTCTTAAGCCAGACGTTGGCCCTCCACCGACCGACAAAGGGCGCAGCGGCGATCATTCCAAACGAGATAACTAATGCGATATCCATTCAACCTTCTCCTTTCTCCCCAGGTTTTGCAACATCCCTCGTGATCGAACCGGCAGTGACTCTGCAAAATGTTGCATGTTGCCACAGTTGATTCCTTACTATCCCTTGCCCGAACCACACCTGACATCCCACCTTCGTGTTACACCCCCAGCTATTAGAACTATTACTTTCGTTCCAGTCCACTCCGGCACCTAATCACCCAATCCCGCCTTCGCCTAAAATATCCGCATGTCCTACGCTGCAGCGGTCGATCACCTCTACGCCCTCGGCCACGAGCTCGCCCCCGCCAGCCCCAACGCTCCCCGACGCAAATTCGATCTCGCCCACATGCGGACCCTTGCCTCGGCTCTCGGCGACCCACAAACCTCTTTCCCGTCAATACTTATCGCCGGAACCAACGGCAAAGGCTCCACCGCCGCCACCCTCGCCGGCATCCTCACCGCAGCGGGCTATCGCACCGGCCTCTACACCTCGCCCCACCTCATACGTGTCAACGAGCGTATCCAGATCGACGGCATCCCCATCCCCGACGAAGACTTCGCCCGCCTCTACTTCCACGCCGACGAGACTGCCCGCCGCCTCGTCCAATCCGGCGATCTCCCCCATCCCCCCAGCTTCTTCGAGATCCTCACCGCTATTGCCTTCCTCTACTTCGCCGGAGACGGGAAACCCATCGACATTGCCATCCTCGAAGTAGGCTTGGGAGGCCGTTTAGACGCCACCAACATCGTCGACCCCCTGATCTCCATCATCACGGACATAGCACTCGACCATCAGGACTACCTTGGCGACACGATCACCGCGATCACCCGCGAAAAAGCCGGCATCCTCAGGCCCAACGGCACTCTCATCACCCTCCCCCAGCACCCCGAAGCCAACCAGGCCATCGGCGAAGCCGCCATCGCCCTCGACGTCCGAGCCATCAACGCCGCCAGCTTCATCCCCCCAACGACACCTGACTCAGTTTTGAAAGGGCGTGACTTCAGTCGCGCCGTGAGGGGTGATAAGGGAGCGGCTTTAGCCGCCGAGGGAATGGAAGCCGCACCCAAAAATCCGCTCATCCCCCGCAATCGCTACACGCTGACCTCAGATAGCGAACCCCTCCAAATCGACTCCCCCCTGACCGGCCAGCACCAGCAACGCAACATAGCCCTGGCAATCGCCGCCGCAGTCGAATTACGTAACAATCAAAGTTACAAATTAGGTCAAAATGACTCAGTACGTAACCAGAAAAGTTACAAAATAACCAACGAAGCAATAGAAGCAGGCATTCGCAACACCTGCTGGCCCGGCCGCCTCGAGCTTCTCCCCCTCAAAGAAAGCCACTCGCTCCTCATAGACGTAGCTCACAACCCCGCCGGCGCCTGGACGCTCCGCGCCGCCATCGCCCAGCTCCCCGAATCCCAGCCCCGAACCCTCCTCTTCTCCTGCCTCCGCGACAAGAACCTCAAAGAGATGGCCCAGATCCTTTTCCCGCTCTTCGACTCCACCTCCGGAGACCCCGCACGCCTCCACGACCAGATCCTCTTCGCCCCCATCGACAACCCTCGCGCAACCAGCCTCGAAGATCTGCAGGCTGCAGCCCGCACCCTGGACATCCCGGCTCAAACAGCCTCCAATCTGGCCGCCGCCTTCGAACAAGCTCGGGCCATCACCCCAACCAATGGCATCATCATCGCCACCGGCTCCGTATACTTGGTCGGAGAAATCCGCCATCTGGCAGAGCAGGCATGAACGACCCATCACAACAATCCAATCCTCCGGCCAAAGGCAGCAACATCGAAGAAGGCGTCCTCTCTGTCTCGGAGCCAGACACGCCTGCTTCCCTCACCCACTCCAAAAAGCCGCCATTCGCGCTCCGCTGGCTCTCCTACCTGCTTTTGGTCCCCTTGATCGGCCTCGCCACGGCGGGTTTCGGATGCATCTCTCTCCTTTGTGGCCTCTGGGATAAGTCCGGCCGCCAGCAACACTTCATCGCGCACCTCTGGGCCCGCACTCTCCTGCTCATCAGCCTCTCGCCCGTCAAAATCATCGGCCGCGAAAAGCTTCACCTCCACGAGACCGCCGTCTACGCCTCCAATCACCTCAGCTACATGGACACCCCGGTCCTCTTCGCCAGGCTCCCCTTCCAGTTCCGCATCCTCGCCAAACAAGGCCTCTGGAAAGTCCCCTTCATCGGCTGGTACTTTAACCGCTCCGGCCAGGTCCCCGTCGACACCAAGAGCCCACGCTCCCTCATCGCCAGCCTCAACCGCGGCGTCACCACGCTCAAACACGGTCTGCCCCTCGTCCTCTTTCCCGAAGGAGGCCGCGCCGCCACCGGCCAGCTCCAATCCATGATGTCCGGCTCTGCCTACATGGCCATCAAAGCCCAGGTCCCTTTAATTCCCCTCACGCTCATCGGAACCTACGAGCTCCTGCCCATCCACGTCTATTCCCTGCACCCACGCGCACTGGCCATCGTAGTAGGCGACCCCATCCCCACTACCGGCCTCACCACCCGCGACGCCGACGCCCTTACCCAGCGCCTCTACCAATCCATCTCCACCACCTACGCGCGGTACCACCCGAACAAAGCGGGTCGGCAATGATTCAACTGACATCACACCGAACTACATTGATCCTGTCCACTCTCTTAGCAACTCTGTCTTACTCGCAAACGACAGCTCCAACCGACGATCCCACCTCACCCGCAGGTCACTGGGTCGCCGAACACCCCTCACAAGGCGGCCTCGGCTCCTGGTGGGACTTCCGTCCCGACGGCACCCTCACCAAGCACATCGGAGCCCTCGTCACCTCGCCGATCACCCGCTCCGGAGACACCTTCACCTCACCTCCCGTAGTCGTCAACGGCCCACCCATCACCGTTCACTTCCATGTCGAAGGCGACACCCTCCACCTCCAATCCCCCAACACACCCGAGCAGAACCTCTCCCGCATCGGCCCCGCCCCCTCCGCCACCGACCCTCTCCTCGGCAAATGGAAACCGCTCTTCCCCGCAACACCGCCCACCGATCCCAACGTCGCAGACCAGCAAAAAGCAATGGCCAACGCCATCCTCGTCTTCTCCGCGGACAACACCGAAGCGATCCGCATCCCCTTCACCTCCATGGAAGGAATCTGGACCGCCTCCACCCACACCTTCCAGATCCAGAACCAATCCACCTCCTACAGCTATCAACGCACCGGCGACAAGCTCACCCTCGGCCAGCCACCCGACAACAAAAAGACCGACACTTACATCCCCGACCCAATCCTCTAAAAAAGCGCTCCCCCAGCAATCGCAGGTACATTCCCCAAACCCTCTCTTACAACGAATGGGTTACTGACGAGAGCCGTCGGTTGATAGACAGTCGAAGAGAGGGTCAGGAAGAGGAATGGAGACCGGCAGCACATCGATTGGCATCTTCCGCTTGGTTTGCCTTCTCCTCGCAATCGGAGCGGGAACCGCGCCTTCGTACTCGCAAACCCGCTCCGTCAGCGGAACAGATTCTCCCGTAGGTCAATGGGTCGCCGAGCACATCTCGAAAGGCGGCATCAGTTCCTGGTGGGACTTCCGCCTTGACGGAACCTTCACCATGCACATCGGCATCATCGTCACCTCACCCATCACACGCACCGGAGACACCTTCACCTCGCCCGCCACCACCATCAAAGGTGTGCCCATACCAATGACCTATTGCGTCAAGGGCGACACGCTTCACATCAAGTCCCCCAATTCGCCCGAACAGATCTTCCTCCGCATCGGCCCGGCCCCCTCCTCAGACGATCCTCTTCTCGGCAAATGGAAACCGCTTCCGCCAGCCGCCTTCGATCCCGACCCCGAGATCTCCACGCAGCAGCGAATGATGACCAACGCCACCCTGGTCTTCTCTGCAAACAGCACGCAGAGCCTCCGCGTCCCCTTCAGCAACTACGAAGGCGCCTGGGACGTCTCAACCCACACGTTCCACCTCAACAATCAACCCGCCTACTCCTTCCAGCGCACAGGCCCTAAACTCCTTCTGAACCAGCCACCTCGCGGCCGCAAAATCGACACCTACCTCCCCGACCCCGCCTCGTAGCGCACCTGCACTTTGCCAGGAGCTACTTCACTGGAGCTACAGTCTTGCGGCGATCAACCACCAGATAACCCTGAGGTGGCTGAAAGAAAGACGGTCCGGCTCCGAAGTACTGATCTCCGTCACAGTAAAGATCTGGCGCCCGACGTGCGGAGAATCCAGGGTCGAAAAGAGATTGATGCCAAGCTCGGAAGAGAAGCGATCCTGACGCACCGTCGACATAGGCAGATCGTTTCCGAGGACCCCGGCATTCGCAGTAGTCGTGTCACGATACTCGTGCACCGGCAGGCCCGCGAAGTACTGACCGCCTAAATCTTCATGCGTGCGACTCCCCTTGTCATCCGTCACTGTCCCAGTCTTCATCAAATCCGGGTGAAAGCGAAGATCCACGCGGTCCAGCAAAACCAGCAGCTCGCAAATCTTCTTCGGCACATTGCACTGACAAAGCGTATGAGTCGTCGGATCCGCGATCTGAATCCAGCTCATCTGCGACGGAACCTTGCTGCCCTTCGGCGACAATAGCCAGCGCTCCTCATAAAGCCGGCCCACGCTGTCACGTTTAATAGGCCTGCTGTTCACAACGGTAAAAGTCCCGCCATTATTCAAAGGCCGCACCCACTCTGTCCCCAGAGTCAGGCTGAAGGGCGCATGCGCAATGAAAGGAACGAAGAGGCTCTGCAGCACCTCCTGCCCGCCGCCATCGGTAGCAGGCATGTTCGCATCGTCCTGCGCCTGAACAACACCGTCACCAGTTGCAAGCAGAATCACGGCAACAAAGGTAAACAACCAGAGAGAAAATCCACGCTCCACAGATCGCATCAACAACCTCACAGAGCAATTCCTAAGGTCAACTCTTCAAGCCGCACTCCACAATACATCAACACTATTGGAAAACAGACAAAAAGCATCGCCGTACACAACCGAACAGCCTCAGACATCCCAGTCGAGCCACCCAAAGATGTACCATCAATCAGGACCAAAATGATCGCGCACCCACAAAACCGAAGCCTTCTACTCCCTATTCCCTAACCCTGCTCCCTGCCTCGATGAAGCCTCGCGTCGCCATCCCGCTCCCCACCAGCACGAACGCCGAATACAACCAGCGCTCCTGGCCCCAGTACGCATCCTCGGTCGAGCGCAGCGGAGGCGAACCTGTCGCCATTCCCCTCGACCTCACTCCAGTCGAGACCATCAAGCTCATCAATACCTGCCAGGCCGTACTTCTCCCCGGCAGTCCCGCCGACGTCAACCCTCACAAATACGGACACGACCCTATCCCCGAGTGCGCCGCCGCCGACCCCGCCCGCGAGAACGTCGACGAACTCCTCCTTCAGGACGCGCACAATCTCTACAAGCCGCTTTTCGCCATCTGCTTCGGAGTCCAGATCCTCAACACATGGCGTGGCGGCACTCTCGTCCAGGACCTAAGCCCGCTCCCGGTGAATCACTCCGCTGGAAAAAACGTAGCCATCGCCCACAACGCAGCCGTCGCGCCCGAATCTCTCCTGGGCAGTCTCCTCACACCCGAAGAAGCCCCTGAAGAGGAAGGCTTCCTTCGTCTGCCCATGAACTCCAGCCATCATCAGGCCATCGGCATCCCCGGCGACGGTCTCCGCATCACCGCTCGGTGCCCGCAGGACGCCGTCATCGAGGCCGTCGAAGGCGGCCAGGACCCGCACAACCCCGACGCCCACTTTGTCCTCGGCGTCCAGTGGCACCCCGAACGCAGCTACGACATCAGTCCTGCCTCCCGAGCCCTCTTCGATCGCTTCATCACCGAAGCCATCGCGTGGAAACCGCGCCCCGTCCACACCTCGGTCGCAGCCTCCTGATTCGCCAGACTCTCAAAGCTACCGCTTGTCCCCCGGCTTCTTCTCCGCGGATGACTCAGTGGACTTCCACCCGGGCGGACAAATGATATTGACAAACGGAACCCAGGAAAACATGAGAACAACGATTCCAATCGTAATGATGAGGTGGACCGAGTCGCTGGACATAACATCCTCCCGTGCCTCAGCCGAGGCAAGCCGGAACAAATTCGCCCGACACTCATCAATGCGCTAAGTCAGGAAGAACTGGGCCACCCACCTTGAAAATTTTTACGCTGACGCCAGAATCTCTCGCGCCGTAGGTTCATCGGTAATCCACACATTGAACAACTGTCCCTTCAGGGCCGCGCGAATCGCCGGAGTCTTGTATGCTCCCGCAATGACGATCACCTCTTTGCCGCGTCTCACCATCTCGCGGTAGTACTCCACTCCCGGCGTCGACCAATGTCCTGCTGTCAGAAAAAACTGCCATTCTTTTCTTCCATTTCCATCTTTATCGAAAAAGCAATAGCTCATGTCGCCCACCGCACCCTCACCCGCCAGCTCATTTTCGCGAACCGACTTTCTCAGAAGTGACGTTGCAGTCAGTCGATTCAACAGTCCACGCGAGCCTTTCGGAGAAGTCACCAATCCCAGGCCTGCAAAGCTCACCGCAACCTCATCCAGTTCCCTGACCACATTTGCAATTGAACTGTTTTCGCCTATGGCATCCACCTCACCCCTCAGCGCCGACATCCGTTCCTTCAAGGGAGCCTCCTCCAACCCGTAGTTGGACTCGGAAGGCGACACCGTCGCGTAGATGCAATGCCCTGACAAACGTCCCGACCTCGCCCACGCAATCGTCGCATTCGTAGTCGAGTCCACATGAGAGAACCCATGCATTCGGCCCCGTCCAAGAAAAGCGCCCGAGTAAAAATAAACGCCCTGACGCGGATGGTCATCCAGAGCGGTCATCGTCTCCAGAATCGTCTCTCCGCCTGTCATCGAAACCCGCAGAGTCCCCTCTTTGTCGCGTAGTTTGCCGCTATTCACTACTTCGTCGAAATGGTTCGCAGCGGCAATCGCCCATCGACGAATCAACTTCCCATAATCCTCCTCCGACTCGACCTTACCCCCGGGAGCGATCACGACGCGCTTCAGAAATCCAAACCTCTGTTTCAACTCCATCTCAAGAACATCCTGGATTCGTTCTCCCACCCCCGCCTCGGACAGCCGTTTGTGCTCCTCTAAAAGAAACTGCCCCGCCCGCTCCAGCAACTCCTTCGCCTTCTTCGGCCCGACCCCCAACCGCTCCGCAACCTCAATGTTATTCAGCTTTTCTTCATAGCGAAGTCTGGCAACTTTTATCAAATAATCAGGCCCAGGCGTCTTCTTAGTTCGCGACATGGGGAAGGCTCCTCTGCGGTGGCACCCATTGTGGCAGACTTAGGCCAAATAGCCCCGATCGACCTGACCCTCGTCCGTCGTTTCCGCCGCCTTGTGCCACTATAAAAACCATCAAAAAGGAGTTCCGCCATGTACTCATACGAAAAATCAATCCAGGATGGTCAGCGAGAAGCTCAACTCGGTTATCCAAACGCAACTCCCCAGAAACCGAACGAACCGTGGTCATCCTACACGGATCGTCAGAACAGCTTCGACTGGACCAGGCAGCAGCAAAACAAATAATCCATCAACCCAAAGCGCGGGGGTCCGTCTCCTTGGATCCCCGGCGTCTTTTTCAAAGACGCATTACCCATCTGCCATACTTAAATCGCAATGCCCACCCTCACCGAGCCTGCAATCGCTGCTCTCCTCACCCCCTATCTCGACCCGCCCCCCGCCATTCTGCCGGAGCTCTCCCTCTACCTCGATCTCCTCCTCAAATGGAACGCCCGCACCAACCTCACAGCCATCCGCGATCCCGAAGAGATCGTCCGCCGCCACTTCGGCGAGAGCCTTTTCGCCGCTCGACATCTAACCCCCGCCACCAGGACACTCCTCGACTTCGGCTCCGGCGCGGGCTTTCCCGGCCTCCCCATCGCGATCCTCTGCCCCGACATTCAAGTCACCCTGGCCGAGTCCCAGAACAAAAAAGCCACCTTCCTTCGCGAAGCAGTCCGCACTCTCGATCTCAAAACCGAGGTCTGGCCTTCCCGCGTCGAATCCATTCCCCCGTCTCGCCAGTTCGACGCCGTCACCCTCCGCGCTGTCGATAAGATGGAAACCGCCCTACCCGCCGCCAAAGCCAGAATCCGTCTCGGAGGACAGCTCATCGTCCTAACCACCGCGTCGCAGGCTCCCCCGGAAGGGCAATTGATCCCTCTTCCCCAATCCAGTGTTGGCGTCCTCTACCTTCAAGCTGCACTTTTATAAAGCTTTGTCGCTGACTGCAACGAAAGATGCACCCCCGCCCATCCAGTTTGGAACTGAAGTGCAAAAAAGTGCAAAAAAAGTTGTTGTACATGTAATGAACCTTTGTTATAAACACCCTTGCCCCTGGAGACGGGGGAACTCCCCGGAACGATATGTCAGATACCAGAACTACAGGGCATCCCTGTGTTCTGACCGAGGGAGCGTGGAACGTGAACGTAGAAAAGAATTCCATCATGCCAATCGATCCAGTGGCGGCGACTGAACTTCGTGGGAAGGAAAAGTCCGGCCTTCATTACACCTCAGAGTCCTACCAGAAGATCCTCGACTACCACGTCTCCGAGATCCTGCTCACCACGATCGTCTTCGGAGTCATTCTCCTCATTCGCCTTTATCACTAAAGAAGACGACCCACGCGGATGCGAGACTCCGCGAGTTAGACATCACAAGAATGTTCCACGTGGAACATTCCCTTTATTACGCCACGTAACCCCACCTAACAAACCATCCTGCTCCACCTCCCGGCGAAATCGCTCACGCGCCTCAAAATGTTCCACGTGGAACAAAAGATTTCCACACCAACCCCTTCAAAACCCACCGACTTTCCCCGCAAAATGAGACTTCCACAAGTTCTCCACAGCCACCCCCACTTCTGCACAGCCAAACCCGCATTGCCTCCAAACCCGCCGCCCGATACCCTG
The DNA here is from genome assembly GCA_963815485.1 of uncultured Acidobacteriaceae bacterium. Lineage (GTDB taxonomy): Bacteria > Acidobacteriota > Terriglobia > Terriglobales > Acidobacteriaceae > Edaphobacter. The sequence continues at coordinate 1,502,183 of CAWFGQ010000002.1, forward strand.
CTTCTACGCCGATGAGCACCCCCACCTCCCAATCAGAACCCTCCCTACACCAGTCCAAAGTCATCGCCGTCGTCAATCAAAAAGGCGGAGTCGGCAAGACCACCACGGCCATCAACCTCGCCGCCGCCCTCGCCCTCGAAGGCCTCCCAACCCTCCTCATCGACATCGACCCCCAGGCCAACTCCTCCGGAGGCCTCGGCATCGCCCGACCCAAAGACGGAGAAGAGCGTCTCAGCACCTACGAAGTCCTCCTCGGCCACGCCACCCTCGCCGAAGCCCTTCTCCCCACCGAAATCCCCAACCTCAAGCTCGTCCCCAGCAGCAAAAACCTCATCGGCGCCACCATCGAGCTCATCAACCTCGAAGGCCGTGAATTCAAGCTACGCGAAGCCCTCGCTCCCATCCGCGCCGACTACCCCTTCATCCTCCTCGACTGCCCCCCGGCCCTCGATCTCCTCACCCTCAACGCCCTCGTCGCAGCCGACGGCCTCCTCGTTCCCATGCAGGCCGAATACTTTGCTCTCGAGGGCATCTCCGAGCTGATGTCCACCCTCGATCGCGTCACCCAGGCCTTCAACCCCTCGCTAGGCCTCGAAGGCGTCCTCCTCACCATGTACGACGACCGCACCAATCTCTCCCAGCAGGTCAACGAAAACCTCAAGTCCTTCTTCGACGACAAGCTCCTCAAAACCACCATCCCCCGCAACATCCGTCTGGCCGAAGCCCCCAGTCACGGCAAACCCGTCGCCCTGTACGACCCAAAATCCCGCGGAGCCGAGGCCTATCGCGAACTCGCCCTCGAACTCCTGACCCGCAACAACCTCGAAAGCCCCGAAGCCAAACGCCGTAAAGCCGCGGCAGCGGCAGCAGCCAGCACCCTTAAATCCTTCCAGATCCCGGAGAAAAAGAAATCGCGCTTCTGGCAGACCAAAGAAACTTAAAGGCCGGCCAAAGGCCGAACCAAGGCACTAAGCATTACCAAGTCCGGTATACAAGCCACGAAGTGGCCGCCCCACGCGCAGTGGGCCCGGCCGCAGGCCAAAAACTAAAGAGAAAAGAAAAATCATGACGACAGCTACTGACCCAAAACGCCGAGCCCTGGGCAAAGGCCTCGAATCCCTCCTCCCGTCCCGCCCAGCACCAGCCGCGATCCCCACACTCACTGCCGCCGCCGAGCCCACCGGCAAGCCCCTCGAGATCCCGCTCGACCAGATCGAGCGCAACCCCTTCCAGACCCGCACCCGGTTCGACGAGACCAAACTAAAAGAACTAGCCGAGTCCATCACCGTCTCGGGCGTAGTTCAGCCCATCGTCGTCCGCCCGCTCAATCCCCACAAAGGCCCCGTTAAATACCAACTGATTACCGGCGAAAGGCGCTGGTTAGCCAGCTTCCAGGCCAACAAAGCCACCATTCCAGCCATCGTCCGCCAAGTGTCTGATGAGCAGACACTTGAGATGACCATCGTCGAAAACCTCCAGCGTGCCGACCTCAATCCCATGGAGCAAGCCCGCGCCTATCAACGACTTAGCCACGAATTCAAGCTCACTCAGGAGCAGATGGCCCAACGCACCGGCAAAGAGCGTGCAAGTGTAGCTAACTTCCTTCGTTTGTTGCGTTTACCAGAACCAATCCAGCACAAAGTCGAGTCCGGCGACCTCTCCTTCGGCCACGCCCGCACCCTTCTCGCCTTAGATTCTGCAGAATCAATCACTTCCGCGGCCCAGAAGGTCCTCACCCTCAATCTTTCCGTCCGCCAGACCGAAAACTACGTCCAGGGACTCCTCAACCCCGAAGCCAAACCTAAAAAAGACCCCAAACCCACCCAACCCGAAGACCCCAACGTCCGCGAAGCCCAGGACCGGCTCCGCCGCACACTGGGCCTCAAAGTCCAGATCGAAGACAAACAGGGCAAAGGCAAAGTCATCATCGAGTACGCCAACCTCGAAGACTTCGACGCCATCCTCACCGCCCTCGGCGGCGAATAACAATCCGCCAGGCTCACCCAAAAATGTCGTCATTCTGAGCGAAGCGAAAAATCCCCGCATTTTTTCAAAAGCGGCACAACGTTACCTCAAAAAGAATTGCAAACTCTCACGATCGTCACGATACATTCAAAGAACGCCTCAGGAGAACGCATCCATGTACAGTAAAAATCGTCTAAAAATTTATTTGTCACTCATTCTGTTACAAATTGCAGTCCTCTCGGCTCCTGCCCAGCAAGCCACGCGCACACTCATCCGTACCGGCCACCTCCTCGACGTCAAAACCGGCTCCGAGCCAGCCGAACAAACCATCATCATCACCGGCGACCGTATCACCGCCATCGCACCCACGGCCTCCACGCCGAAACAACCCGGCGACACAGAAATCGACCTCACCAAATACACCGTCATGCCCGGCCTCATCGACGTGCACACGCATCTCACCATCGCCAACAACTTCGATCCCTACTTCGAGCTCTCCATGACTCCCGCCAAAGAGGCCATCATCGGAGTAGAAAACGCCAAGGTCACCCTTGAAGCCGGCTTCACTACCGTCCGCAACGTCGGCGCCAACGACTACACCGACGTCGCCCTCCGCGACGAGATCAACGCCGGCCACATCCCCGGCCCGCACATGCAGGTCTCAGGCCCGGCCCTCGGAATCACCGGCGGCCACATGGACGAGAACCTTCTCCCGTTCGAGTACCACATCCACGGCCAGGCCGTAGCCGACGGCATCCCCGCAGTCCAGCATCAGGTTCGCGAAAACATCAAGTACGGAGCCGACCTCATCAAGATCGGAGCCACTGGCGGCGTCCTCTCGAAGGGCGACGACCCCCAGGCCAGCCAGTACACCCTCGAAGAGATGCAGGCCATCGTCGCCGACGCCCACCGCCTCGGCCGCAAAGTCGCCGCACACGCTCATGGAGCCCAGGGCATACTCTGGGCCAGTGAAGCAGGCGTCGACTCCATCGAACACGGCTCCTACATCAATGACGAGTGCATCGCCATGATGAAGAAGAAGGGTACCTACTTCGTCCCCACCGCCTACCTCATCGACTGGATGCAGCAGTACGGCCATCTCCCGCCCATCTACCAGCAGAAGATGAAAGACGTCAGCGCCGTCGAAAAGCAAAACGCCATCCACGCCATCAAAGCCGGAGTCAAAGTCGCTCTAGGAACTGACGCCGCTGTCTATCCACACGGCCTCAACGCCCACGAGGTCGACGTCTACGTCAATCAGTTCGGCATGTCCCCGCTCGCCGCCATCCAGACCGGCACCATCAACGCCGCCGATCTCATGAGCTGGACCGACAAAGTCGGCACCCTCGAACCCGGCAAGTGGGCCGACATCATCGCCATCGACGGGGACCCACTAAGAGACGTCAAACTCCTCCAGCACATCCCCTTCGTCATGAAGTCCGGCATAGTCTACAAAGACGAAACCCACAAACCGTAATACTGGAATGCCATTGCTGAAAATGGATGTCGAAAAACCGTCTTGCTTAGAGAAACCGTCTTGCTTAAGGGCACGGCTTTAGCCGTGCCGGAAGAGCTACTTGTAAAACGGGGCTTTAGCCCCTGGGGTACTCTTTGTTTCTTAGGCACTTTTCCATTCACCGTAAGCTCCGAGACAATTTAGCTCAAAACGACACACCTCTCTGACATGAAAGCCACACCCTTCGAATTCCGCCATCGTTTCCTCCTGCACGCCATCATCTACATCCTCGGCTTCACCGCGCCGTGGAACTATTGGCTGCACGTAGATTCCTCCGGCCCCAACGCTCACGTCTGGGGGACTCTCGCCGCCAAACTCTCCGCGCTTAGTCCCACAACCATCAACATCCTCACCGCCTTCAACAACCTCCTCATCCTAGGAATCCTCTTCGCTCTCACCGGGGCTCTACTCCGCACCTGGGGCACAGCCTACCTCGGCGCCGGAGTAGTCAAAGACGCAAGCCTCCACGGCGAAGCCATCGTCGCCGCTGGCCCATACCGCCATCTCCGCAACCCGCTCTACCTCGGAACCTTCCTCCACACCTTCGCCCTCGCGCTCCTCATGCCACCGAGCGGAGCCATCTTCTGCATCGTCGCGGTCGGCCTCCTCCAACTCCGTCTCATCGGAGCCGAGCAGTCCTTCCTCACCGAAAAACTAGGCGAACCCTACCGCGCCTACTGCACCAAAGTCCCAAGCCTCATTCCATCCGTCACGCCGCGCCTCCCGGCATCGCCCCAACATCCACGTTGGTCCAACGCCTTCCTCGGCGAGATCTACATGTGGGGAGTAGTTCTATCCTTCGCTGCCCTAGGCTGGCACTACAACGCCATCCTCATCACCAAAGGAGTCCTCATCTCCCTCGGCGTCTCTCTCATCATCCGAGCTTTCCTCCCCAAACCCGACAACGCACAATAGTGGATCAGTTTCTTTGTCGCCCCTTAAGGGCACGGCTTCAGAGCCTGTCCTGAGCGAGTCGAATGGGTGCCGCAAAAAGCTTGAAGAGTGAAAGCGGCTTTAGCCCCTGGGGTACATCTCCTCAAAACAGACTCACTTCCCCAATCGACCGCAAAGCAAGCCAGGCTGGAAGTTAAAAAAACAACAAACCCGCTGCACCCAAACAGACAGGGATGCAGCGGGCTCATTCACCTCTCAAACCTCAACAAACGCCGCAACACACGACGATGGGGAGGGCCATCTACAGCGACACAACCGCGCATTCCTCACGCAATCGCATCGCCCTTACAACTACTTCTTTGGCGGAGCGATCGTGTCCTTCGCGACCTTGGCCACGCGGAACTTCACCACGGTCTTGGCCTTGATCTTGATTGTCTCGCCGGTCTGGGGGTTACGACCAAGCCGCGCCTTCCGCTCAGCCTTCACCAGCTTGCCGACGCCAGGAATGGTGAACTCGCCATTCTTCTTGGTCTCTTTCACTGCGGTCTCTGCCAGAAGCTCCAGACCCGCTGCGGCCTGCTTGTTGGTGATCTCGAGCTTCTCCGCCATGTGGCGAACCAGCGCTGTCTTTGTCATTCCTTTTGCCATGTGTCTTGCTCCTTCTGTTTTCAATCAATGAATTTTTGGGATCCCGCTCACTTACCTGCATTAACCTCGGGGAGAAACCGCACACGTTTTACAATGCGAAATCATCAATGTTCATGCGGGTGCAGAGAACTGTACCGCAATTCACCTTCACCCTTTCTGCGCACTTTGTCAATCCCAAATCTTGGGTTTCCACAGGTTTTTTACGGTTTCTTTAGGGTTTTGTCCGGTTTAGGGAACATTTCCTCCCAAAAACCCAGTAAATTCGCCAGATTTTTTACCTTCTGCATGACCGTTTTTTCGCAAATCCAATCTCGACTCAGCAGAAAATTAATCTCGCTTCCATCGCTGAAACCTGCATCCGATTTGCAAACTTCGGAATCCCACTTCGCAGGCGAAACACAACCAACGATACGCAACAAAAAAACTTCAACTTCTTCCAACGCAGTTCAAGGAGACGCACATGCCCACATTCACAACCAAAGACGGCACCTCCATTTATTACAAAGACTGGGGCACAGGACAACCCATCACCTTCTCCCACGGCTGGCCCCTCACCGCCGACGCCTGGGATGCGCAGATGCTCTTCCTCGGCCAGCAGGGCTATCGCGTCATCGCGCACGACCGCCGTGGCAACGGTCGCTCCAGCCAGCCCTGGGACGGCAACGACATGGATCACTATGCCGACGATCTCGCCGAGCTCATGAACTTCCTCGACCTCAAAAACACCATCATGGTCGGCCACTCCACCGGAGGCGGCGAAGTCGCGCGTTACATCGGCCGTTACGGCGCAGGCCGCGTCGCGAAGGCAGTCCTTATTAGTGCTGTCCCGCCGCTCATGCTCAAGACCGCCGCGAACCCTCTCGGCTTGCCGATGTCCGCATTCGACGGCATACGCACAGCGATAGTCGCCGATCGCTCCAACTTCTACAAAGACCTCACTCTGCCATTCTTCGGCTACAACCGCCCCGGCGCGAAGATCTCTGAGGGCGTCCGCGACAACTTCTGGCTAGCCGGAATGCTCGGGTCGCACAAGAGCCAGTACGACACCGTCAAAGCCTTCTCAGAAACCGACTTCACCGAAGACCTCAAGAAGATCGACATCCCTGTCCTCGTCCTTCACGGCGAAGACGACCAGATCGTTCCCATCGACGCCGCAGGCCGTGCCTCTGCCAAAATCCTGAAGAACGCCAAACTCAAAACCTACCCCAACTACCCACACGGCATGCCCATCATCCATGCCGATGAGATCAACGCCGACCTGCTAGCCTTCATCAAATCCTGACTTCAATCATTCATCACAACCCAAAAAACCGGGTGGCCCATCCTTTCGCGGTTTTGCGAAAGGGTGGGTTGCCTTTCGTCACTCAGGCAACAGATGTCGTTTGACTGTGCTTGTCCCGAAGTCGGCGGCGCCTTGATTCAGCGCAGCCTATAGCTGACTCCGGTGATGAACTGGAAGTTGTTTTTCTTGTAGCCGAAGGGCGCATTGTTGAGATAGTCGTCGCGGAGGTCGAAGTTTAGCCTGAAGCGCTCGTTGACGGGCATAGCGAGGCCAACGGCTCCGGCGGCCGAGTAAGCGTGGAAGTCGTTCCATGACTCGTTGTAGGTGCCGGTCAGGGTGAAGAGACTGTTGTAAGGCAGAGTACGCCTGTAGGTCGCATTGAAGTTGGAACCGATTAGGTTTTTCTTGGGCGTTGGCCCTTGGAAGTTCTGCCTCTCATAGTGCAGGTCGACCGAGAGGTCGAGCCGTTGAGCCGAGTCTGTGATCACAATCCAGCCAGGCCCGGCGCCGTAGGCCTGCCAAAAGTTCAGACCCTCGGAGTAGTTGTGGCCGTAGCCGAGGGCGACCATGCCATACATGCGGGGGGTGAAGTCCCTGCTGTGCTCGAAGTTTGTGTCGAAGATGTTGACCTTGGCTACCTGATTGGCCGAGGGCGGTGTAGTCTGCGGGATGACCGGCGTGGTCAACTTGCCGTAGGTCTCGGTCAGATTGAAGATGGTCCGGCTGCGCGCCGGAAGGTCTGGCACGGTGGGGATGGCGCGGACTAGGTTGATACCAACCCTGTAGCTCTGGCCGGTCGTGGTCGACTCGACAATATTGGCGCCGCCGGCGATGGAGCCTTGCCATCCGTACCAGATGCCGGGCTTGCCGGCCATTTCTTTGTCATAGGTTCGCTTGTCGACGACGAAGTCGAGGTCCTTGACCGAGACGGGCGCAGGCGCGCCGCTGGAGTCAACGACGGTTACGGTGTCGTTGCTTATGGTGACGTCGCCGGGCTCCTTGGTAGTGAGGGCAATCTTCTCGTGCTTCTTCAGGACAGCGAAGCTGCCTTTGGAGCGCAACTCCTTGATTTTGTCGATGGGGACAGTGACTTCGTCGAGCATGTCACTCTTGAAGACCACGGTTTTGCCTACTTCCCGGATGAGGCTTCCGGTGAGCTGGTCGCCATTCTTGAAGACGATGACGTCGGTCGAGGGAGTGGCCGTCTTCGCCTCTGTCCTCACGGTCAGGTTGAAGACGCCTCCACAGAGCAGGCACGACACTACGAGGCTCCAGATACCTCGCGTATGGATTTGCGACGGTTCTTGATAGGCGCTCATCCGTTAAAGATAGTCGGGTGGCGCGATCGTCTCTAACTTGGCGCGCGCGTGCCATGGGGGTGGGCTTCGGTGGCAATCGCACGCATGTCGAGCGCCGAAATCATAGATCGTGCCAAATCCCGCGCTCTATCCAACACCGCAGGCAAAATGGGGTTGAGATACCGCTCACATCTCAATTCGTGACGAACGGTGACGAGCTGGCTGTTTCATGCGGCGAAAGCCCGCTGGGCTCGCTTATTATTCAATGATTTAAGTAGTTGGCACAGCAGGATTCGAACCTGCGGCTTCGACCGTGTGAAGTTTGTCATTTCGAAAGGAGCGCAGCGAAGTGGAGAAACCCGCTTCTCAATTTCCCCACTAAAGCATCCGTTTAATCCCAAAATACGCAGTCGCATCAAATCCGAGTCATCCGCGCAAATCCGCGTTAAGCCTTGCGAGACAATAAGGAAGAGGAACCCGAATGCAGATTGGCATCGACAGTTTCGCAGCGCTAGTCCCTGACCCTATCACCGGTCACATCGTCACCGCACAACAACGCATCGCGCATCTCCTCGAAGAGATCGAACTCGCCGACAAAGTTGGCCTCGACGTCTTCGGCCTCGGCGAGCATCATCGCAGCGAATACCTCGACTCCGCCCCCGCCGTCATCCTCGCCGCTGCAGCTTCACGCACTACCACCATCCGTCTCTCTTCCGCAGTAACCGTCCTGAGCGCAGCCGACCCTGTCCGCGTCTTCCAGCAATTCGCCACCCTCGACCTCCTCTCCAACGGCCGAGCCGAAATCGTCGCCGGTCGCGGCTCCTTCATCGAATCCTTCCCCCTCTTCGGCCTCAGTCTCGAAGACTACGACGATCTCTTCGCCGAAAAACTCGACCTCCTCCTCACCCTCCGCGAAACCACCAACCCGCACTGGTCCGGCAAACACCGCCCCACACTCACAGGCCAAGGAGTCTTCCCGCGCCCGCTGCAAAACCCGCTCCCCATCTGGCTAGGAGTAGGCGGCACGCCAGAGTCCTTCGCCCGCGCAGGCATGCTCGGCCTTCCTCTCATGGTCGCCATCATCGGCGGCGAACCCCACCGCTTCCGCCCACTCATCGATCTCTACCGCGAAGCCGGCAAACGCGCAGGCCACGCACCCGAGCAATTAAAAGTAGGCATCCACGCGTTGGGCTACGTAGCCGACACCGACCAGCAGGCCTCCGACGACTTCTTCCCCGGCTATGCCGAAGCCTTCACAAAAATCGGCAAGGAACGCGGCTGGCCCCCGGTCACCCGCGCCCAGTTCGAAGCTCTCCGCCGCCCCAGCGGAGCCCTCATCGTCAGCGACCCCGACACAGTAGTCGAAAAACTTCTCCGCTTCAACGAATCCCTCGGCGGCATCTCGCGCCTGAGCTTCCAGATGAGCGTAGCCGCTCTCCACCACGACCGTCTCCTTCACGCCACCGAACTCCTCGGCACCCGCGTCCTCCCCGCCATCCGCAAAGCCCTACCCAAAGAGCCCACAAGATAATCAGCTTTCACAAATGGTGCTTATAGCAAAGCTTCAACCGTCGTATTCCCGATTAATTTCAAAGATGCGTCATCTCGACCGGAGCAACAGACAGTTTCATCGTCTGTTGCGCAGTGGAGAGACCCCCGCATTTTGCCTTTGCTGTTGCCGTTGCTTTGCCCTGTCTTTCGCCTGACCCACCGACAAACCTCGGGGTTCCCATCCTTTCGCGTCTTATGCGAATGGTTGAGATGCAAAACTTCCCCCAGCCAAGCCTTTGCAGTTCCCTCACACCTTAGAGCTCAAACTTTCGCCCCCTAAAACAACGGCTTCCTAGGCTTCCCCACCAGCGGAGCATTCAATAAAGTAATCACCGGCGCAGCAACCTTAAATCTCTCCACCACATCCTTCACCAGCGAAGCCTTCGTCGCCCGCTCCCCCGCCAGATGAGCCGAAACACCCCACTGCCGATTCTTCAACAGTTCAATCGCCGGATGATCCTCCGGAAATCCCTTCGGCGCACGTGACAGCGGATGCCCCTCATTCTCCGTCATCAACCCGCGCAGCTTCTTCCCCTTCATCAGCCGCTGAAACTCTTCATGGTGCTGCGCCAGGTATCGCCGAATCGCCAGCAACTGCTCCCGCTCCGGCATATACACCCCAGCCGCAATCACAACCTCCTCCGGACTCACATGAAAATAAAATCCCGCGCCCGAGGTCTTCTCGAGCCCATCCCTCACCCACCACGCTGAAACATGCGTCTTATAAGGCCGCTTATCTTTGCTGAACCGGATATCCCGATAGATCCGCATCATAATCTTTGGCGCAGGCCTCACATGCTCCGGCGCAAACTCAGCCATCGCCTCATTCACCTCGCCGATCACAGCCAGCATCGGCGCCTTCAACTCTTTCTCAAACACCCCACGCCGAGCCTCAAACCAAACCCGGTCATTATTCCTCTTCAACCCACGCAGAAACTTCAACGCCTCACCCGAAAAATAAGTCGCCATCCCCACATCCTAAATGTTGCCGAAGGCAAACAAATCGCAGGCAAAATCCGGTAGTGAGTCAAGTTCAAAGGTCTTGCTTAAGGGCACGCCTTCAGCCGTGCCGTAAACCGCACCACAGAATGACAACATCCAACCGCTCATCCCACAGACGCAAAAAAGAAGAGAGCGCAGAGCCTGAACTTCAGCTCCAGTCTCTCTTCCTTCTTGCTTCTTGGAGGAAGTTACACTTTCAACTTGCGCCGAATCGTCGTCGCCAATCCAAGTGCACCCGTTCCCAACAGAACCAGCGTGCTCGGTTCTGGGGTTGCGCCACCAGGATTGCCAGTGATCGGATTCGAAGCCGTAAACGCCTCTTCCAGGGAGAAATAAGTGAATCCACCAGGTGCGATTGGAGTGGTGAAATTCACCTGTCCCGTTGTGGCATCAAGAGAAATATTTGAGAAGGTCGAATCGGGCCCGCCATATCCCGTGGGGTCGCTTCCCGGGGCGCCAAACGTATTAACGCCATCACCATCGAAGCCGAAGATTGGCGCGCCATTCCCGTTCAGAAAGATACTGCTGATCGAGTTAGGCGAGTTATTGGTGAATCCGACCAGCTGATCGTCGGCTCCGTCATAAGTCAAACCACCGGGACCAGCCACAGCGGTCAGGTTTCCACCGGAATCGACCGTAATCAACGTAGTGCAATCGGTCGCAACGCCAAAAGCCGGACACTGGGCTAACGAAATCGCCGTCCCAAAGGCTCCAAGCGCAATCATTGCTGCAAATTTAAAAGCTTTCATTGAATTCTGCTCCTGTACTTTTCTCCTTAAATTGAATTCCGCGGGCCCTCACTGCGTATGGACCCCATATGTGCAATTTAAGTGCCACGATAACTCCTTTCCCTGCTTCCATAACTCGGCCGCATCGCGCAACCCCTTGCACAAAAAACCCCACAATGTGACCCACTTTTACACAGGGAACGCCAGCCCCTCCCGTGGACTGTAGTAAGGTCCTACCACGCACAAAAACCACGGGTTAACCACGACGTCAACATTGTCATTTCGACCGAAACAGACCCACCTCGACCTCCAGCCATGGATCCTTCACTCTGCTCTTGGCCTCCTCCTCGCCGTTATCGTTCTCGTCACCATCCTCAAAACCCCTCTACACCGTCCGCACCTACACCGCGTCGCCGGTCTCGACTCCTTGCGCAAGTGCGAACGCTATTATTTGACAATTCAGGACCGCCCCGCTATCGTCCTCAGTCAACAGCGAGCCGAACTCTCCCGAGTGAAATCCTTTCCCTTCGCATTGGCCAGGCAGATTCAAATCTCTCGGGCAACTTCCCCGGGCAATTTCGTTCTCGACTCTCTCAGCGCGATTGCCAGAACACGCCCCTGCAGCGCGTGGCCAAAAACCGCGGCTGATGATTCGGCCCTCTTTGTCCCTGTTGTTTGTCTGATTTTTTCGATCCTGCCAGTGGGCATGGTCCGACTTACTGGGCCCCTGAAAAATCGTCTCCATGACCGACACTTCGCAAAACTCTGATCTTGCCCGCGCAGTACTCGATTTCGCCGTGACCCCCCCGCCCCCGCCATCCTCTCCATTTTCGATACGGCCCCGGGACATTCCATGCAACTACGTTGATCCAGCTCGAAAGGAAAAATAATGTCCATCCCGCCAGACACAAACAAATCCTTCCTCGACTCACTCTCTCGCCGCAACTTCATCGCCGGCGCCAGCGCCTTCGCCGCGTTCAACGTCGCCTTCTGGAGTGGTGGTTGTGAAGGCTGTCTCAACCAAATCAAAAATCGTCCCACGCGCAAAAACATCGCGGGTCTCAGCCCAACTGACCCCATCGTCACGACTTATCGCGCTGCGGTCGCCGCCATGAAGGCGCTCCCCAGCAGTAACCCCATCAGTTGGACTGCGCAGGCCAACATTCACCTCAACAAATGTCCTCATGGCTGCTGGTTCTTCCTCCCTTGGCATCGCGCCTACCTTCTCTACTTCGAGCGCATCTGCCGCAAGGTCACCGGCGACAACACCTTCGCGCTGCCCTACTGGAACTGGACCACCAGCCCCTCCATTCCGCCTCCCTTCTGGGGCAACAAGCCGCCCAACGCTCTCTTCGACAGCAACCGCAACGTCGGCCCCTCCGATACCGCAGATCCCTCGTGGGTCGGTCCCACCGTCATCGAGAACATTCTCAGCAATCCCAGCTTCACTCTCTTCGCCAGCAACAAGCCGCCCGGAGGCTTGCCCACCCACACCGGAAGCGGCTACGGCGTCCTCGAGGGCACACCCCACAACAATATTCACGGCTGGATCGGCGGCGACATGGGCGCATTCCTCTCGCCCCTCGATCCCATCTTCTGGATGCATCACAACATGCTCGATTGCCTCTGGGTCGACTGGAACATCAACCTCAACAACTCCAACACCAATGACTCCACCTGGACCGACTTCAAGCTCACCGACTTCGTCGACGAAAACGGCGCCCCGGTTTCCATCCCCGTTATCGAAACCGTCCTCTACCCCATCTTCACTTATCAGTTCGAACCATGCTCCCCGCAGGAAGGCCCGCCCAAACGAATCCTCACTCCCGGCGAGCTCGAAAAATTCCTCCGCACCGGCGCACCTTCCACCCTCACCTTCGGCCCACAGCATGACCTCGGTCGTGCTGTCACCGCTCCCATAGGCAAGCCCGTCCAGGTCTCAACCTCAACCGATGGACTAGGTCTTCAGAACGTTCTGGGCTCCGAAACCAAAACCCGCCTCATCCTCACTCTCGAAGGAGTCGACATTCCCGCACCCGCAGACTTCTTCATCCGCGTCTTCATGGACAACCCGACGCATCCGCATCCACACCCATTGAAGATCCTCACTTCGCCGGAAGCTTCGGTGTCTTCAACGACCCCAAGGCAATGGCAGGAATGGCCGCCGGCCAGAAACCCCAATTCTTCGTGGATCTCACCGCCACCCTGCGCAAACTCAACCAGGCCGGCGGCCTGACCTCAGGCACTTTCAACCTCACTCTCGTAGCAGTACCTTACACTCACCATGAGCAAAGCAATCAGTCCCTCACCATCTCTCGTCTCGTCCTCGCAACGGCAACGCTTTAGCCGAAGCATCTGCCGCGAACAGCGCAAGCTGCTGTTCGCGGCCCTCGGCCTCATCCTGTTTTTTCTCCCGTCCGCAAATGCAATGGAGCCGGTCGCCCTTACCGATCAACACCCAACCGCGACGATACCCCTCGACCCTCAAGTCCTCGCCGCCGGCACTCCAATCCTCGAGATCGACGTAACCGCACTCTCCAATCCCTCGCTGGTCCCCCTCGGAGTCGCGGTCTATATCACTGTCGGCGATAGAAAAATCCCGGTAGGCAACTTCGCCTTTTACCCCGCAGATAAAAAGGGAAACTTTCAGCTCAACGCCCGCGACGCCCTGGCGCAAATCCAGAAATCCGCCAACGCCAATCTCACCTTGGAACTCCGCAAGCTCAGGCAATCGGCCCCGTGGAAGCCCGTGCAGGTCACGATCGCCCCGCCAATCTGGCGAGCAAAGTAGTAGCCGGGTGCCCATCCCTTCGCGCGCTTTGCGAAAAGGATGGGAGGGAAACCTTGGCTCGGGCACGCGTTGCCCTTATCTCCCCAACCCAACAGTTGTAAATTCGTCGGAAGCCCACACATCAAACCATGTATCCTTCACTCAAACCATGGAACCCCTGAACGTCTTCCTCTCTGCTCTCAGCCTCATTCTCGCCGTCATTGTCCTTGTCACTATCCTCAAAACCCTCTACACCGTCCGCACCTACACCGCGGCCGTCGTCGAGCGCTTCGGCAAGTTCAACCGTATTGTGCGTCCCGGCCTTCACGTCCTCATCCCCTACGCCGAACGGGTCTACTTCGTCGATCTCCAGGTCAAGCAGGCCGAGTTCGCCGTCGAGACCAAGACCCACGACAACGTCTTCGTTCAGATCCCTGTCTCGGTCCAGTACCAGATCCTCGACGACAAGATCTTCGACGCCTTCTACAAACTCAGTTCGCCGCAAAAACAGATCGAGTCCTTCGTCTTCAACTCCATCCTCGGCCACGTCCCCAAGCTCTCCCTCGACGAGACCTTCGAGCAGCAGTCCGGCATCTCCGTCGCCGTCAAAACCGAACTCGACTCCACCATGTCCGGTTTCGGCTACAACATCCTCAACGCCCTCGTCACCGACATCGTCCCCGACGCCAAAGTCAAAGACGCGATGAACGACATCAATGCCGCACAGCGAGCGCAGGTCGCCGCCCAGGCCCGGGGCGAAGCCGACAAGATTCTCAAAGTCAAACAAGCTGAAGCCGAAGCCGAATCAAAAGCTCTTCAGGGCAAAGGCATCGCCGCCGAGCGTCAGGCCATCATCGACGGCCTCCGCGCCTCCATCGAAAACTTCCGCGAGTCCGTCCCCGGTTCCACCGCAGAAGACGTCATGGCGCTCGTCCTCCTCACCCAGTACTTCGACACCCTGCGCGACATCGGCACCAAAGGCGGATCCAGCACGATCTTCCTCCCCAACAATCCCGGCGCCGCCAACGACTTCCAGACCCAGATACTCGCCGGCCTCAAAGGCAGCATGATGGGCAACTCCGCCCTCCTGTCCCGCCCTATTCCGCCGTCGCCCAACAGCTAGGGTGCCCATCCTTCCGCGTACTTTGCGAAAGGGTGGGGATCCAACCCATCGAGCCAATCACTTAGGCTTCCCTCGGCTTGAAAGCACAAACTTATTTCCATCCGGATCCTGAAAGATCGCCGCTGTCCCCCAATCTTCAGTCTTCGGCTCCTGCACCAGCACCGCACCCTTCTCCTTCAGAGCCTTCGCCGTCGCAAACACGTCATCGCACCAGAATGAGATCGACTGAAACTGCCCAATGCGATTCTGATGCTCATCCGGAGTAAACAGAGCCAGCCCCGTATCCGCTCCCGGTATCCCAACCTCAATCCATCGCTGCTTGTCATTGAACGGCTGATCCGTCGTCACCTTAAATCCCATCACCTCGGTATAAAACTTCAGTGCCACATCCTGATCCGTCACCGGAATCCCGACGAACTTAATTCCTCGCACCATAACGACTCCTTTCAATATCCGAAAGCATAGGTCGCTCCTCCCCACGACGCAATCAGCCATTCGTTGCTATACTTTTCATCGGTATAGCAACCCGGAAGCGTCGTCCAGGAACCCCTGATGAAAGACAGATGAAAATAGACGATTACATCATCGATACTCTTCTCCGCGATCTAGTCGGCCACGACCGCCGCCCCACCGCCTTCCTCGTCTATCTCTGGCTCGCCACCGAACACGCCCGTACCCGCCGGCCCGTTCAGATCAGCTATCAGGACTTAGCTGAAAACATCGGCATCTCGAAAAGCGCCGCCCAGTCTGCCGTCAACTGGCTGCTCCGTCGCAAACTTCTGACCGCCAGCCGGCACACCACCACCGCAACTCCCATCTACACCGTCCAAAAAACCTGGAAGCAGCGTCTTCGATAAAAATTCACGATTGGTTAATGGGTTAAGTGATCGCGCGGTCATTTAATCGAGCCAACCCAGTCGGTTTTTCTTGACATCTTACCCTCCGGTAAGAAAAATCAGACTACTGCCACACTGCTGTGTTTTGCCGTTAGGAGCCGAGTAGACGCCGTCTTCCGATCACGCGATCGGATGACGAAATTCCATCACAGCGATCGACCCACGAGGAGAATCCACGATGCTGCAATCAACCTGCACCCAGTTCAAAGAGCTAGCCGCCACCATGCGCGATAAGCAATCCGCGCGCAACACGCTCATCCTTCGCAACTCATCCGACAAAGACCTCAAGGCCATCGAACAGGAAATCATTCAGATCCAGCGAACCATCGCACGCCATCGCCGCACCTGCTCGAGCTGCGTCGCCACCTCAAAGCGCACCCGGCCGCTCTCCATCACGCCGTCACCGGTCCGCCCGCAGTCGCACCCGTTCAACATGGCAAGCTGAACCAAAATGAAAAGGAAATCGCCGATCGCATACTCCCGGGCGATCAGCGATTCCCACTCGCGCGCAGCATCACTAAATCTCCACGGCGTCCGCAAAAAATCTTGCAGGCCGAATAGCTACGAGATCCGCTCTTGTATCTCTTGCAGCCAAAGCAATAACACCGGATCCCTCAGGTTTGACCATCGCTCTCGCAGCCCTGCCGGTCAACCCTGCTGTTGCTTAACTGTGATATAACTTGCGCCCACCGGAGAAATCCTATGATCCTTGTTGTCGGAGCCACGGGCCTCGTTGGAAACGATGTCTGCCTGAGACTCCTCAGACGCAACAAGTGTGTAAGAGCTCTCGTCCGTACAACAAGCGACGAGACCAAAGTTACAGCGCTCCGATCGGCAGGTGTCGAGCTCTGCATCGGCGATCTCAAGCAGCCTGACACGCTGGCCGCGGCCTGTCGTAGCGTCGAGGCCATCGTCTCGACAGCAACTGCGACTGTCTCACGTGCAGCCGGAGACTCAATCGAATCCGTCGACGGTGCCGGGCAACTCAATCTCGTCAAAGCGGCAAAGGCCAATCAGGTCGACCGGTTTGTCTTCGTCTCCTTCCGAAAACCCGTGGGCATCTCTGTCCCTCTGGCGGAAGCGAAGGCCCATGTCGAGAGCGCAATCGCAGAGATGAACTTCACGACGATTCTCGCAAGCTGGTTTATGGACGTATGGCTCTCTCCTCACCTCGGGTTCGACTACGCAAACGCAACCGCTCGCGTCTATGGCCCCGGAACAAGCCCGATCAGCTGGGTTTCGTCCGGCGATGTCGCAGAGATGTGCGTCCTCGCTCTCGAAAATCCGGCGGCCAATCGCAGAGCCATCGAATTTGGCGGCCCCGAACCCCTAAGCCCGCTCGAGGTCATTTCGCGTTTCGAAAAAATCAGTGGCAAACCGTTCACGGTCGAGCACGTTCCCGAAGAAGTTCTACAAGCGCAATTTGCCGCAGCGACTGACTCGCTCCAGAAGAGTTTCGCAGCGCTGATGTTGGGCTACCTCTACGGAGACGCCATGGACATGGCGCCAATCCAGCAGGAATTCGGCATCAAACTCACGAACGTGGACACTTACGCCCGCCGCGTACTCCACGCGTGAGGGTTCCACCATGTCCGAAACGCCACTACATTCGGCCGAACCGACTCTACAGGGCTCCATCCTCGTCCTCCTGCAGTTCGACGTCTGCGAAGCCATCCGTCTCGACCAGCTTCGCACTCTCATCCACGCCCGCACCGTCGAGCCACTCAAGCATCCTGCGCAGGGAAACGTCCGCTACCAGCGCCCACCTGTAGTCGAAGCCCTCGACCCGCTCATCCTCGAATCCGGCGAGCGTCTCCACGGCACCGTCAAGTACTACGACTACGGCGTCCTCAGCGTCATCTACGAGCTCGCTTACACAGACGGCTGGGAAAAGCTCATCGGCCTTGCCAGTCGCTGGGTCTGGGAGATCGACTTCGCCGCACAAGCTACCGAAGCAGTCCGCACTCGCCTCGCCCGCGCGGCCCCGGCCCTCGTCAAGCCCTACGAAAAATGGCTCAGCGAAGATTACCTCATCTTTCACATTCGCGAGATCACCGGATCACCCTCTGTCTCCGACCTGATCTACCAACACGCGCTTCACATCGCCCAGATCGTCCGCGGCGACACCGGCCGCCTCGCCGAATCCGAGTGTCAGGAGGTTCTTCAGTCCCGCATCTCCTACTACGTTGACGACCTTGCCGTTATCGGCTGGAACGCCGCCTTCCTCTACGACACCACCACCGGCGCCGAGACCGCCATCCAGCTCATCGAGTACGCCAACTCCCAGCTCCTCGACTTCCGCCACTACGACGATCTCCTCACCAAAGAGCTTGAACGCGTCTATCCCTTGCTCGACAAAGGTACCGGTTTCCTTGCCCGCTGGCGTCTCGCCCATTCCGCCAGGCAACTCCAGACTGTCCTGCTCGACGTCGACGAGCTCACCGAACACACCGACAACGCAATCAAGTTCCTCTCAGACATGTTCGCCGCACGCTTCTACAAACTAGCCGCCTCCAAAGTGGGCGTCCCCGACTACCGCGACCTCGTCACCCAGAAGGTCCGCACCGCCGAAGAGCTCTACCGCTACATGGTCGATCAGTTCAACCAGAGCCGCGCCTTTCTCCTCGAACTAACCGTAGTCATCATCCTGGTCATCGAACTCATCTACCTCTTCCGCGGCCGACCTATTTAGTCACGGGAACTGGAATCCCACAACTGAGAACTGACAACTGAGAACTGAGAACAAAAGCTCACTTCTCCCCATCCCGCAGCAGCGCATCCGCAGCCCACATCACCGGAGCCTGTCCATGAAAATCCCCCGTCCTGCGTTTCCGTGCATAGTAGTAAGCCAGATCATCCTTCTTTCCAGTTCCTTCACAAACCTGAGTCACATCGTTGTTCTGGTCCACGTATCCCACTACGGCAATCCAGCTCTTCCGCGCTGCCGGCCCATACGTCGCCGCGTCCAGCCATCCATGCTTCACGCCCATAATCATCGCAAAGCTGAACATCGCCGAACTTGAGCTCTCCGGCCACGCATCGTCTTTATCGATAAGCTCCCGCCACATCCCATCCTTCCCCTGGTACTTCAGCAGCGAACTCATCATCAATTTGTAACCCTTCATAATCCGCGCCCGGTCCGGATGATTCTCCGGCAGCGTCCTCAGCATCTCCGCCATTCCCGCAGCAACCCAGCCATCCCCACGCCCCCAGAAGAACTGCACATCCGGAGCATGAAAGAACAGCCCATTCGGCTGCTGCAGCTTATCCAGATAGGAGACCATCTCCTTCGCATCCCGATCCAGATACTTCTTATCACCCGTCGCGCGATAAGCCTCCAGCTGCAACATCACCAGCATGTACATATCGTCGATCCAGTACCGTGTCTCCCCCGACAAACCATCCGGCTGCGGACTCTCCCACTGCCTGTCCGCCCACCAGACACCTTCCTTCAGAAACTTTTCATCCTTCGTCTGCCGTGCAATCTCCAGCGGCACCACGCCAAAGATCGAATCATCCACATGATGCCTCTCCGGCCGTCGCTCCGCCTCCGCGCCACCCCGCATCAGCGGCTCAAACCGCTTGATCAGCTGCTGCCGCAACGCCTCATCCTGCGTCAGCTCGGCAAACCGCAGCGCCCCATACCACGCACAAACCTCCGAGTAGTGAATCGTCTTCGTATATTGGTGCGGACTCGTCACGAAGTGCTCCGCCAGCTTCTTCCCCACCTCTTCCGGCGCAACACCCGCAGGCCAGTTTAACAAAGTAGCTCTCCTGCGCCGAGGCAACTCCCACACAACCAGTCAGGAGACATCCCAGCAACCCAATCTTAGAAATCATCTTTTACCTCGCAAAAAAATCATCCTTACCCGCAACATCGATCATTGTATCGACGAACACATTTCCCTGAATACATAGAAAGCCCTCAATAGAATATGGGCGCGGCGAATCGGAGCCAGATGCTCGATGAAGATCCAAACTTTGGCGGGCCTCGCGGGAGCGGGATTCACTCGACCTCGATTACGGAGAAGCAACCCCCGAACGAGGGGGATCTTTTCAGCTCTTCCGAGGGCTGGATTTCTTCAATGCTATGCATTCTATTTGGAATGCCCTCTATTCCCTAAATTGCTGAATCCGTTTACTCCAAAGTCACATCGGATCTTGGGCTGAGATCACAGCAAATTCGCAGTCAGTTATCTCATACAAGTAATGGAATTGCTTAAAGAAGGCAAAGGAGATTTCATGTCGAAATTAGCCAACAAGGTAGCACTCGTGACTGGTGGTTCTCGCGGCATTGGCGCAGCCATCGCAAAGCGCCTCGCCTCCGACGGAGCGAGCGTTGCCATTACATACGCCAAAGACGCAACCGCGGCCTCTGCCGTAGTACAAGCGATTGAGAGCAAGGGCGGCAAGGCCTTCGCAATTCAGGCCGACGCGGGCGACACCGAAGCAGTCAAGGCTGCGGTCGAAAAAGCAGTCGCAACCCTCGGAAAGCTCGATGTGTTGGTGAACAACGCAGGAACAGGCTTCCCAAAGAAGTTCGAAGACGCCACGCCCGAAGAGCTCAACCGCGTCATCGACATCAACCTCCGTGGCGTGATGTTCACCACGCAGGCAGCGCTCAAACACATGAACAACAACGGCCGCATTATCATGATCGGGTCCTGTGTCGGCGAGCGTCTCATGACGCCCGGTCTGGTCCCCTACGCCGCCACCAAGGGAGCGGTCAAGATGTTTACTCAAGGCCTCTCCCGCGAGGTCGGCGACCGTGGCATCACCGTCAACAACATCCAGCCCGGTCCCATCGACACCGACCTCAATCCCGCCGCGGGCGAGTGGGCCGTCCCCCAAAAGGCTGCCACAGCGCTCAACCGCTACGGTACCGTGGACGAAGTCGCCGCGCTGGTATCGTTCGTCGCCAGCCCGGAGTCCTCCTATATCACCGGCGCAAACCTCACCGTCGATGGTGGAACCAACGCCTGAACCAAAGCACAACTCACGAGCATCCAACCGCGGCCACTCCTAAGCAAAATGACGAAAAAATTTTGCTTAGGACGGCCCGCGGGTTTTTTGTCTGGCCTTTTGCTGGTCGTTAACCAATCTCCATTGTGGTAGCATTCGCACTGGCGCACATGTGGCACGTTATTCGAGCCAGCCACCACGCAATCTCCCTCCCCAAAGTCCCCGCCCTTTGGTGTTCTCCGGCCAGATCTGGATCGAACAGACGTAGGGCCCCCGATGACCACAATCATCAATTACCCGACATTCAATTACAGGAGGGGCAGCCATGGCGCCCAGAAGCTTTTTCACAGAAGTGTTGGCGGACGGACCAATCGGCTACTGGCGTCTCGGGGAAAACCCCGGCACTGCCACCGCAGCCGACGCATCCGGACATTTAAACGATGGAACTTACAGCGGCACAATCACCCTCGGGCAGCCCGGCTTTCACGGTGGCGACACGGCAGCACTCTTCGATGGCAAGCCGGACCTCAACTCGCGAGTTGTCGTTCTCAATAGTGACTCGCTCAATCCCCCCAACATCACCATCGAGGCGAAGGTCCGATGGGACGGTCCGAATACCTTTCAGCAGCGCATACTCGAGAAATCAAGTTTTGCCGAACTGGCCCAATATGGATTGAGCATCCTGCCCGACGGACGTGTTCAGGTGGAAATCCGAACGAGCGCGGCAACAACCAGTGTTAATGTCGCAAGCGTCGGTGTGGCTGCACTGGGGTCAGAGACTCACATCGTCGCCACCTACGATGGCGCGGTCATCCGCATCTATCTCAATGGCGTCCTCGATCCCAGTGAAACCGCTGCCCCTGGCAGTATCTCTCCCAAACCGCCCACCGACGCGAACAAGTTGGAGAGTGGTGTCGGCATTGGCAATCAGGTCCAGAGAGAGCGGCCATTCATGGGCCTGATCGACGAAGTCGCCCTCTATCCCACAGCGCTCTCCGCAGCCAGAATCCTCGCCCACTATCAATCGCAGTTTGCCAAACGCATCGTCTTCCAATACGCCGCAAAATTCTTCCTAGGCAAATCCACCGGCACCGTCCTCGCCCCGGGCGTTTATTTCACTGCAATTAACGTGCACAATCCAACCTACTCCACGGTTGCCTTCCGCTTTAAAATCGCAGTCGCGCTACCCGGCGTCAAGCCCGGACCCGTCTCAGCGTTCTTCCCCGCGAGACTAGGCCCCGACGAAGCCCTCGAAATCGACTCGCCCGACATCCTCAAGCGCGCCGGAGCGAACGCCGAATTCCTCAAAGGATTTGTCGTCATCGAAAGCCCCGTAGAACTTGACGTAGTCTCCGTCTACACCGCGTCCGGCAGCACCGGACAAGTCGAAACCCTCCACACCGAACGTGTTCCCGCGCGCCGAGTCGAACTAGGCGCTCCCGATCTCATCCCCATCCCCGACGCAAAAGGCTCCTTCTGCCGCCGGAAGGATTCCACCCTGACCGTCACTGTAAAAAATCAGGGAGAAGGCCCCGCCGGCCCCTCAACCACCCAGGTCGACTTCTTCGCCTTCGGCAAAGTCACTCAGCCAACGCCCGCATTAGCCGCCGGCGCATCGGTCGATCTCACCTTTGCAATTCCACCCGGCTGCTTCGACCCCAACTGCGAGTTCCTAATCACCGTCGACCTCAACAACGAGGTAGACGAATCGGACGAAACAAACAACATCGCCAAAGGAGCCTGCTTAGGCTAGTCAGATCCCCGCACGCGCCGGAAATTAAACCAGTGCGTGCGGGTGACTTGATCCTTCACCAAAGGGTCATGCTTCTGCCTTTTGCCGCACACCCCACTGCCCAGAATTATTCGTCCATTCACGGTCGCATATGCGAAAATTCTCGGGTCACACTCAACTGCATTCGTTATCTTCTGGAGCAACCCATAATGCCTGAATCCGAAAAGGTCCTAACTTTCGAAATCCAACGTGACGGGGACACCGCCGTCGTCAAATGTCACGGCAGATTGGTACTGGGAACCTCCGAAGAACTCTACCAGGCAGTGAAACCTCTACTACCTCAGACGAAAGTCGTAGTAGTCGACCTGGCAGAACTCACCTATGTGGACAGTATGGGACTAGGAACCTTGGTGCGGCTATACGCATCTTCCCGGCAGGAGGGATGCGAGTTCAGGTTACTTCACCTTGGTGCACAGCTTCGCAATGTGCTCAAGATGACAAACCTCCTTTCGGTCTTCAGCCAGGCAGAGGATCACGGCGTCAACATTGCCTGATAGCCCGCAAAGGGATGCTTCCCGAATAACAGAATCGTTTCGTAGATCTCGAAAACGTCTTCGTGCTGGTTCACGGAAGGGTCTGCCAAGGCTGGCCACACCCGCGCACGCGCCCTCAAATTAGCATCGCCTCAATAGCCCTTTGCCCTAGAAGTTGAAGCGGAGGGCAAACTGAAGCTGCCTCGGGTCTCCCACTCCGACACGCAGGAAGCCGCTGAAGTCGAACAGGGCCGGAGAACTGAGTGGGTTCAGATTGTTCGTGTTGTTAAAGGTGTTGAAGAGCTCGACCCGCGGGATCAGTTGGAACTTGTTCTCGTGGAAGTGGAACGGGCGGGCAACGCCAAAATCGAAGACGAAGAAGGCGTTATCTTTGCGAAGGTGGTTGCGTCCGCAGTCGACCCCGTTCACAAAGCGCGTTGCAGAGTTGTTGAAGCTGCAGGGAACTCCGCTCCCGGTGCCGTTTACATTGTCCGTCTCGGGTTCGGCGGAGTGCTGCTGAATGCGGAAGGTGCCCTTGAAGCCGAAGGGTAGATCGCCGAGCCCGTAGGCGTTGAACTTGTGCGCTTCGTCGCGGTCCGAGAGGGAGTACTCGGCGGCCAGATTGTAGAGATTCGAGTATCGGAAGGTGAAAGGATCACGTTCGTTCGAATCGTCGTCGTAGTCCTTGGAATAGGTGTACTGCGCATCGAACTGGAAGTGGTGGGAAAACCGCTTGCGTACGCCGAAAGTGATTCCCCGATAGAGCGACTTGGCGTTGCTGATGGTGTTCGTGATGGCGCCGAGATTTGCAAACGGCCCCGGTGCGAACACTCCCGGACATTGGTCCGTGCTGCCCCCGATGTAGCAAACCGTATCGGCGTTGCCGGACGTCCCACCCTTGCCTGGAAGAACCGCAGGACCGACATTAGGGTCGAGGAAGCGTGTCAGGTACACGCCCTTCGAATCGGCGAAGTCAACGAACACGGCGTAGTCCTGGCCCACTTGCTGCTCATACGCAACGTCGTAGGCGTAGATGCGAGGGTTGTGATAGCGCCTGTCAAAAACTGTGACACCCGCACCCACGCAGCCGGAGATCGGGCAGCTGGAGGGAGGAAGAATATGCGGGTAAACAGGATTGCCGAGTCCCGAGAACTCGGTAAGAGTCTGTTGCTGCACGCCGTTCGTAGTGATGGCGCCTACTTGCGTCAACATATTCTGCCGCGCGTTGAAGATGCCTGCGCTGGCGCGTAAAACCGATCTGCCGCCTCCAAGAATGTCATAAGCGAAGCCGAGGCGTGGCTGGAACTGCGTCGTCTGATTGGGAAGATAACCGGTTGAAGGGAACGACGGGTTCGACAGGTATGGGCCGTACAGAGTCTTCGCAGGCGCGATCACAGGATTGGGGAAGTACTGCGCCTCCCACCGGAGACCGTAGTTAAGCGTGAAGCGTGACCAGATCTTCCATGTGTCTTGTAGGAAGACGGAGGGCTCCTCATTGGCGATGCTGGAGTAGCCGGCCTGTTGAACCGTCTGGCCTGCCTGCGTACCTGCATCCTGCAGATAGAGTGCCAGCGGACTGTTGCCTAAAGCTCCGCCGGGACATGGCGTCGTCGAAACGTAGGCGCCGTTAGGACACTGCACCACGTTTGGGCCGTAGCCGTTGCCAACACTCGCAGGAGTCGCGTAGTGCAGAAAACCGGAGGTTCCGGTGAAGATGTAACGCCCAAGTGCGAAGCCGTCGAATATCTGAACGTTGTGACTGTAAAGAAATTCACCGCCCATCTTAAGAGTGTGCTTGCCGACGACAAGCGAGAAGTTGTCCTTGAAGTCGAGATGGTAGAACGTTTCGGTGGCGCCCGGTCCCAGAAAGAATGGCTGGCCGAAGCGGAACGAGGGAAAGAAGCCCACGCCGGTGTCAGGCACGGCGGTGGAGTTGATAGCCGAGCGCGGTCGCGTCTCGTGTCCGAAGGTGAAGTGTGCTTCGTTCAGGCGGCTGGGGCTCAGGGTTGAGACCAGATTGAAATTGAGCGTCTGAATGTGGGCCGCTCCTTCGACGCCGTTCGCCGTTGTGCCATAAGTGGCGACGTCGAAGGTCTGGTTAGGATTATTCGAATAGTCGAAGTTGTAGGAGCCGAACAGCTGATTTTTCTGGTTGATCGAGTAGTCAACGCGACCAAAGAACGCCCCGTTGTTGACGACGTGATCGACCGGCAGCCCCTCGTTTTCATTGAAGTTAGCCTTGTAGAAGTTAATGAGCACCTGTCGCTGACAGTCGCCGTTGGCGTCGATCTGAGCGTCGGTGATGTTGGAGCGGAACACTGGATTGGTGACTGGGCAGGGAACAGAGCCAAGATTGTTAGCGTTGTAGGCGCTCAAATTGGGGCGCTGGAGGTTCTCGTTGATACCCTCCGCCGCGGTAAAAAAGAAGACCTTGTCCTTGATGATCGGACCGCCTATGCTCCCGCCGTACTGTTCGCGATGGAAGTCGATGAGCGGACTGCCGTCGGAGGCGGCTGCAGTCAGCGCCGCCAGCCGTTGATATTCGAAGAGGCTGCCGTGGAGATTGTTGGTGCCCGATTTGGTGATGACATTGACGACGCCGCCGGCTGTGCGCCCGAACTCAGCATTCGCTCCACTGGCCACAACCTGGAACTCGCGGACGGCTTCCAGGGTGATGTCGACCGCCGCGCGCTGGCCACCGGACTGTTCGCCGAAGAAGCCGTTGTTGTAGTCGCCGCCATCCAGGCTGATGTTATTGAAGATGCCGCGCTGCCCGTTAATGTTGATCTCGTCGCCGTCAGGTCCCTGAACGATGCTGACGCCGGGAGTCATGGTGAGAAAGTCCTCAAACTTGCGCCCCAGCACCGGTGTTTGAGCGATCGTCTGCTCGCCGAGCGTGGTGTTGGACGTGCTGGTGACGACGTCGACCAATGGGGTCGAGCTCACCACGATCGATTCGGTTGTGCCCGCAATCTGCAGCGTAAGCCTCAACGATATGGTGTGGCCTACGGTGAGCCCCAGGTTCTCCTGGATCGTGGTTGCGAACCCGGTCATCACGATCCGCACAACATAGCGTCCCGGTTGCAGCGAGAGAAACTCGAAGTGGCCGGATCCGTCGGTAACCGTGCGATGAACGATTGCGGTGTCAACCTCCTCTGCCTCGACCGCGGCTCCAGGGACCAACGCGCCCTTGGAATCGGTGACATCGCCCTGAATACTGCCATTGATCGCCTGTACCTGGGCGGAGAGGACGGACAAACCGATCCCTGACATCAGGACCACAAAAAGAGAGAATCTCCTGGCGAGACCTGTCATGATGGCTCTCCTGCAAAGAAGTTTCAGTGCAACGTTGTCTGGGTGCTGCAAAGTCTCAGGTAACTGTCCGGCAACGCAATTCGTACAGGATGCGAGGATCTGGGGTGTCTAAGGGCCGACTCGCCAGGTTATCGCGAGTACATTTCCAGATAGCGGAACAAAGGAGCCGATAAAGCTCCTGCAGGTAGTTACTCCTGGGGTGGGGTGCTTTGCTTGTGAAAAACATTATCACGTTTGACTAAAACCCACAGAATATTTAGCAGGCCGTTCGTCACGAATCTCGGCCCGTAGCTTGATCTTTTCGGTTGGTCTATTGATGGCCGCCGCTAAAAAAAGCTTCAAAAAAAAACCCTTAGCAGCGAAACATGACATTCCGTTATTAATCTGGGGGTTCGCTATCCGTTTTCAACGCGCGCCTTAATATCCGAGTATGCCGTCTCAATGAGTCTTCTGAGCGATGCGGTATCAGTGGCCATTCCCGGTCTCAGCTTCACATGCCGCATGAACTTGCCGTTGCCTTGCAACAAGCGGGCCGGATCCGCCAGCACTGCGCCCTGAAAGAACCCAACATTAACATGCGAAGTGAATACATTGACATAGCCGAAGGGCACATCACCCAGGCATGCAACCGGACAGCCGTCATGAAATATCTCCCGCACTTCATCCCCGCATCTTCGCATCACCTCAAACCACTCATGCACGATGGCTCCCAAGTCACCTCGATGCTCTTTCATCCACGCATCGATGGCCGGATCGCGTTCGACAGTACCATTGAATCGCAGCAATTCCGTTCTCATATCGATCATCGCGTTTTCAGAAGTACCCGCTCGTTCCACGGTGCCACACTTTCTTCATACTCCATGGGATCGCCAAAACCTTCGGTCTGAACCCCAAGTTGGCGTAGAACATCCAGGGCCATCAATCGGCGATGCGCGTTGAATGTCATGATATGCGCGAAAACGCCGCCGAAAGTGAAGGTCTCAGCCGGTTCGCACAGAGCGTCGACGAACGTATCATCCCAGGCAGAGCGGTTTCGGACATCACTCAAAATACGATGCAGTTCGGCATCGGTCTTTTCGAGCCTCTCAAGCATCGCATGCGGCGAGCGCTGCGATTCGGAAGGGCCCTTCATATCCATCTCTGCTCCTGACAACGCAGCGGTCCAGACCTCTTTCGTGAACACAATGTTTTCCATCAGCTGCCTCAGAGTCTTATTCGATTCGCGCCACGGTAGCAACTCGACAACCGTGGACAGCGGCCGATCCAACTGCTCCTCTGTCAAAGTACCCGCGTACTCCAGCAAACGCCGCGTGTGCCAGGAGTCGTTGCCTGCAAAACGATCGAATAAGTCCATATCTCCTCCTCTTTCTGTTGAACTACCAGGGGCAAAAAAGTGAATCTTGTTGGGAGCCGGTAAATGAAAATGCGGATCACGCATCCGCCGATAAAGACTCGGAGAAATCCGAAATGCTCTTCGAAAAGCGCGAGTGAACGCCTCCAGCGACCCATAGTTGGCATCCAGTGCGACGTCCGTCACGGACTCTCCGGTATGCGCCAGTTGAAAGGCTGCCCTCTCCAGCAACAGCCGCCGTCGCATGGCTCCCGGAGTCTCTTCGACGACCGTTCGGAACAACCTGTGGAACTGCGTGCGGCTTTGGTACGCCTGGCGCGCCAGATCCTCCGTCTTCGCCTGACCGTCAAGCGTCCCCACTACAAATGCAGCGAGGCGGTCTGCCGAATTCTGACCAACCATTTTCTTCATGCGTCCGGTTCCTCACGTTGAACGAATCATAGACAAAAGATGAGGCCTTCCGCCTGACAATACGTACCAATCTTCCGATAACCTCGTTTTCGTGCAGCGACAGTCAAACCAACCGAGCTGTGTATTGACTCGGCCTGTTCTCGTCATTCGAGAAAAGGGTGACTTGCCCGAGATGACAACAAACCGTCCCCTAGGCTGCTCGATCCCCTGTTTCAGGGGAGCTATATGCCAAGCTCGGCTCGCGTGTGGCCGCCAGCGCGACCCTTCTCCGAGTGGCGTCGCTCAAACATCTCACCGCGATTCGTTGTCCGTGCTGCGCCGGGATGGGTTGCGGGACGTTCCCTCGCGCCTCGTACCACGGGCTCGAATAGTTGCTCTTGACATTCTTGTCCCCCCCGTCAGATACACTCTAGTCGTGAGATTGAGTCTTTCTAACTCTCTCGCGGTCTCGGTTGCCGCCAAGGCGTAATTCCTTCCGAGCCTAAAGCAAATTTCAAAAAAATGAATTGTGAATGGAAGTGCGAGGAGTGCTCCGCCTTTGCATGAGAACGGATCATCACATGATCCTGAAATTGCAAATTGGAACCCCCCCCCGGTCACACAGAAAGGAAAATACATTGAAACCCAGGAACTCCATCAACGCGATCCTCGATGCGCTCGCCTCACAGCAGCGGCAGGGCGAGAACTCGCTAATCGTCACGATCGAACCCGACCTCATCCAGGATGCGATGAATGCTCTCCGGGACTACAGAAAGTCATTCGCTCCAGTCATTCCCGGTCAAACTGATACAGCGCCGATTTACGCAGCTTACGAAGAGATGCGACAGGCCGACGTGGCCCAGCACACCATTTTGCTGCTTGTCGAATGCCAGACGATAGAGGAGTTCCGTGAGGCTTTCGGCCGGCTGCCGATTCGCCACTCCTCTGAGTGGCGCCATCTTGACTCTGAATGGCGATCTCTCAATAAGGGTCTCTGAGAATTCGTGCTCTGAAATCTCCTCCAGGCCAGCTTGACGGAAGACGCCCTACCCGGACACTTAAACCGGGAGAGACGAGTTCGGCGCTGGGAATAAGTGTCGCTTTGCGCATCATCGCCGAGTCGCTCATTGAAGTTTCAGCTAACTATCCTTTCGCCTGAAAAGTCGGGTTTCTATGAGCAGGTCACTGGCGTCAAGGGGTTCTTTGTTTTTTCTTCATAGCGTCTTTGTCTTTGCTGTTGTTTGTTGTGGTTGTTCCGCGTGGTTGTTCTCCACCGTGTTTCTATTCGCACTTTGAGTGAGCCGTTCGTGGCTCTGTGTCGGGTTGGGGTCAGACGGAGAAGTCGATGCTGCCAGTTATCGGACGGCCTTGTGAAGGCCCAAGCCGACACGCAGTCATCGGGACGCGGGGTTTCGCAACGGTGAACATGATTTGGATCCTCAGGCAGCTACTGCATAGAACGGGTTGTACGGCTCTTGCGTGACCCAGATGCGATGAAGCAGGACAGCCAGCTTGCGAGCGACGGCTACGATGGCCCGGTTCCGGGACTGCTTGCCTCCGCGCGAGGCGAGATGCAGGCCCCATTGACGCAGGGTCGAGTCTCTTCCATGGGGCCCGAGGAAATGGTTGGCGCACTCGACCAGCAGAGACCTGAGGTAGATATTGCCAGCCTTGGTGATGCCGAGCTGCGGGTCGTGGTCCCCGGACTGGCTGCGTCTCGGCCGCAGGCCGAGGTAACAGCCCACATCGCGGCTTCGCTGGAAGCGTTCCTTGCTGCCCAGCGTCAGGACGTAAGTCAGCGCCGTGAGCTGTCCAACGCCGTAGACCTGGAGCAGTGCCTGCGTCTCCGGATACTCCGTCTCGGTGAGTCGTTTGATGGTGCCGTCGTACTGCTGGATCTTCATCGTCATCGCAGCGATCTGTTCGAGAACGGGACCAAGCGCCACACCCAGGCTTGGCGGCAGCACGGCCATACACCGCTTGGCGAAGCACAACGTGGAAGAGGCCGGAAGCCGGTAGCCGCAGGGCTTAGCCAACCCACGTACGGAGTTCACCGCCGCCGTCCGCAGACGAACGATCAGGTTGCGGGCACGGATCAATGTCAGGGCTTCCTGTTGGGCAACCGTGCGATGGGAGACCGGTCGCAGGATCTTCGGATCGGCCCGGGCGTAGCGAGCGATCTTCTCGGCGTCTACCGTATCGCTCTTCCGGTCGCTGTGCGAGATCGCCCGCAGTTCCCTGACGTTGGCCACGATCACCTCGTGGCCCAGCTCCCGGAGCTGTTCGCTGACCCAGATCGAGTGCGTTCCCGCCTCCATCGCGATCCGCGCCCTCGGCAGATCGATAAACCACTTCTCGACTCCCGAGGGTGTCGTTCGAAACCGCCCCCGGTCAACCACTTCTCCATCTTCGTTGAGCGTGCAGTAATGGCTCCAGACATCCCCAAGGTCGATACCGATCGTCATTCCAACCTTGGAGCTGCTGCGTGGAACTTCCGCGATGAGGTGCTGCGATGGCTTTTTCATGGGCATAGTCTCTCCGATCTCAGAGACCTGCTCATCCCATTTATCGGACAAGTGTCGTCCCGCAGTTCCCTTCGGTTGTGTTTTCAAGGTATCCAATAAAATCATCGAGGCTGGAACACCAGTGTCTATGTTCCGTTGCGCGGGGGTGACGACCAGGTTCAACTGACTGCGAAGGCGCCGGAAACCGAGAGGATCATGGAGTTCTCAACCGCGGGAGGGTGTATTCCTAAGTGATTCAACACAAACGCCTATGAAGAGTGATGCGCCCCTGACCGACGATTTCAGAACATGGATGCACAATATCGTTCCTTCCGATTGCGCTAAACTTTTGCCCAGAGTTGTTGCTTGCATAAGGACATCACCTGGCCTTCTACAAACATGAGACGGAAGTTGGGGTTGGATTGCGAAACTTTCGACGCACCTACATGCGCCGACGGTATTCGATCCTGTTCTATTCTCTCCTGTTTATTTTGGTCGCAGTCCCTATCCTAAATGTGTTCAAGTACGGAGTAGTTCTAATTGATTCTCTGCTTGCCGCCAACCTGCTTGCCGCGATAATGCCAGTCAATCTAGGGAAGAATCGGCCCATCCTGCTCACCGTCATGATTGTCTTATGGTTGGGGCGACCCGTGGCTCTATGGCTTGATCACCGCACGCTATCCGTAATCACATTTGGGATATGGACGTTAATAGGTCTGACGGCTGCCGCAGCCGCTTTGCACTATGCATTCCGCGCCAAAAATGTCGATGCCGAGCATGTCTACGCAGCACTCAGTGCTTACCTCCTCGCGGGGCTCTACTTCGGCCTTTTGTATTGGGTCCTCGAACAACTCACATCAGGCGCGTTCGCCACATCAGGGAATTTTTCACGAACGACCGCGATCTACTTCAGCTTCGTGACGCTCGCAACACTAGGCTATGGCGACATCGTGCCCCGGACAGACCTGGTGCGAAGTCTGACCGTTTTGGAAGGTGTCGGCGGACAACTCTTTCTGGCTGTGCTTGTCGCGCGATTGGTTAGCCTGTATTCGATGAGGACAAGAAAAGAGCCATGAACAAGTTATGTGGAACGTCTGGTTGTACTCCAACTTACGTAGGCACGACAGGTCAGCGTGCCGTGATATGGAAGTGGTGCAATGTGCATGACACAAAGTCGGAACAGGCGATGTTCCCTTCCAGATCGAAGTCATCAAATTCACAATACTTGAAGTAGCTATCGTCCCACTCAACTTTGCCTGGGTCTTCTTTTCGGACGGTCTCGGATCGCATAACTAGGCTCGGCTTCAAAGTTTATATTTTAGCGAGTCCATCCGTTGTTCCCTGAAAACGGTGCCGGCACAACGGAATAGTTTCCTAGTAGGCCGTTACTCGGGCTCAGACTCGCCTGGATCACACCTCAATGATCATCGATAGGAGCTGCCGTACCGTCCGACCACCTGGCGACGGGAATCAGAAAGACGGTATGTCGCTCCGGAGCGTCAGTAAATGCCAGAGCCACCGGGGACCCCGGCAAGCCTGTGCCCCAGTTCGCAGGCTCGGTTGGCGGAACGAAAAACATCAGGTGTGGATGCCAGTGCGGGTTGCGGTCGCTCAAGTAAGCTTGCCTGGATAACATGTAGCACATCGCAGCGAGTTCGAGCGCCGGCAATTCTTTTTTATCAATAGCGGTACTCATGTCCGCGAACATCTGAGACTTAGATCGCCCTGCCAATATCAGTTGGGTTCGCTTGACGGTCAGTGGGACGTGAAATCGCGCGGCGGGTGGGTTCAAGCAGACCGGAGAGCGCACATTGGGATTCCAAAACTCCGGATCGTCGATTCCGGCAGCCCATGAACGCCAGACAAGACACACGAAACCGTTCCTGCCTTTCACCGCGGTTTCGTAACCATGACGCCCGAGGACCATGATCTCGGCATCACGGGAGATGGATTCCGGAGCAGCGCTCCGTGCCAGCGTTATCTCGGTGTCTCGATCAACAATGAAGTATTGGTCAAGCGGGGCCATTGTCGGATACGGCGACGTTGCGCCCTGTGCTTGTGATTGACACGCCGCGCCGAACGCTATAACCAACGCGAAGGTTCTTAACGCAATCGTCCTGAAAATCTTTCGTTGCATTGCTTTCTCCTGAGATGTGGGATTCTTGTTGATAAAAGGCGTATCGTGCCGAATGCTCTGAAACGAATAATGATTTCCGCCCCGGGGTACAACCGATCAGGCACATGCGAATCGATAGCTGGACCCCGTCATAATCCCCCACAGCGGATAGCGATCCTTCCAATGTGGGTTTGAGATCAGCCTTAAAGAAAACGCGCGTATGTAAGTGACGAGATTCCGGGGTCCATTCCGACTCCCGGCAATTATCCGAATGGGTCGGGATCCAATCTTCGACCTCGCTGCTGAGCAGCTTATCCCAGACATGACGGAACAACGGACTTGTGGCTGCATGTGGCAACTCGGAACTACGGTCCGGGAAGCCGACGACCGTCGGCAGAGAAGGCACAGTTGCGACGGAAACGATTAGCAGTGCTATAAGCAGCGTTCTCTTCGTGTATTCATGCATTGTGCAAGTCTCCTTTCGCATTCGTGTCGACTTCGGCCTCTTACGAATTCTTGAGATCATCGAGGACATGCTCCAGGTGCCGGAGCGGAGTAACGAACCGTTTCCTGTTTTCAGCCCGGATAGCAATGAGGGACATCCCAACCCAGAGAGCGAAGACGGCAAGGCTTGCCCAAGGATTCCCTTCAACGCCTCCCTTGACGAAGAGCGAGAACGTGATCAGGACAATGATCGCGCAGCTCACGGGAACACCAATCCAATCCATGCGCTTCTTGAACTGGAAGAAATCGGCAAGCCTGGCGTACTCACCCTCCACTTTGAGCAAGACGTCAGGGACCGTGGAGCCTGGCGCTTCCGGGGGGCAGCGGAACAATGTTTTCACTCTGCGTATTAGTGCAACCGTCAGCGGGATGTAGAGCGCTGCTCCCGCGAGACAGAGGACCATGATCCGCATCTCGCCCCAATGGCGGACGAGCGTGTGTATAAGAAAAGAGTAGAGAATCGTCTGATACGCAATTGAAGCCCAGACGAACTGGCTAACTGTCGTGAACTCTTTCCTTACGCGCGACGCGATCATTGCATGAAGGTCCTTTCCGGTGAGTGGCGCGAGGCCCGCTTCGCGCCATTTACCTTTCTTCCATACATCCTCGATTTCATCGCTGTTTGCCATAGTTCCTCTTATCGATTTCTTTGCAGGTAGTCTTTCAGCGCTCGCTTGATTCGCACCAAACAAACACTCACGTTTGCTTTGGTGAGACCGGTGATTGAGGCAATTTCGTCGTAATTCTGATCCTCCAGATGGAGCAGGATGATCGCCTTGTCGATGTCGGAGAGCGCAGCAATTGCTTCATGCAACAGACGCACCTCCTCCACGCGGCACATGTGCTCGTTTATGTGGGGGGCACTGGCGATCGAATCAGTCAACTCTGCATTCTGAGGGGCCCGGGTACTCCGCCGAATGTGGGTGATCGCGGTGTTGAGCGCGACTCTGTACATCCACGTGGAGAATTTTGATTCCCCCTTGAACTGCGGATATGACTTCCAGAGTTGATACATGATGTCCTGGAAAACGTCTTCGCGCTCCATCGCATCGCGTCGGAAGTAAGTAAGACAAACCTGGTGAACAATTCCCAGGTTCTGGTTCAGGTTTGCAAGGAACGATGTTTCCGCCTCTTTGTGCATCCTTCCGCCCTTTTTCCGTACATCCAATGTGTAGCCGGGGACGACAAAAAACTACACGGAAACCGGGAATTTGAGGAAGAAATCAGGAATCTCCTGCTCTTCTCGGGTGAGTGACGTTAGAACAGGAATGGTATTTGGGGACACATTTTCTGGAATCCGAGGTGGGTGAATTCATGAGCATCCCGGAGAGGGCCATAGGGATGGCGATAACTTGCGAAGACAAATCTTGAGCAGTGCCAAGACTCATTCGGAGTGGAGTGTCGTGATTGGATCGAGGCGCATGGCACGCAGCGCAGGGATATAGCTGGCGGCGAGGGCGACCGTGGTAAGTACGAGGGTGACTCCAGCGAAGGTGGTCAGATCGTTAGGCGACACGCCAAAGAGCAGTCCAGCCATGAGGTGAGAGACGATGAGCGCACCGGCCACACCCAGTCCGGCCCCAGCGGCGGCCAGACCGAGTCCGCGGCGCAGGACCATCTTGAGGATGGTACCTCTTTGAGCTCCGAGCGCGAGGCGAATGGCCATCTCACGTCTTTGTTCGTTGACCAGGTAGGAGATGGTTCCGTAGATTCCAAGTCCGGCAAGCAACAAGGCAGTGACCG
The DNA here is from genome assembly GCA_963815485.1 of uncultured Acidobacteriaceae bacterium. Lineage (GTDB taxonomy): Bacteria > Acidobacteriota > Terriglobia > Terriglobales > Acidobacteriaceae > Edaphobacter. Next base: position 1,537,006 of record CAWFGQ010000002.1, read on the forward strand.
CAAACAACGCCACCATTTCCATCGAGAATCGCCTGACGGAAAGCGAGGTGGAGAGCACGTCATCCAGGGTCTCGGCATGAAAGACGGGAAGTTCCGGATCGATGGATTGGACCTGCTCGCGCACTTGCGCTGAGATGGTGCTGGGATTAAGTTGTCCGCGAAGAAAGACGGACAGATCTTTGGAGGGGCGCTGGTATACGCTGCGGTAGATCTGCGGAATGACCGCGTCCGCCAATGATTCGGTGCGGGCATCCGCAATCACGCCGACGATCGTGGTCCAGGGTGGCGTGGCAGAGTTCGACGGATCGCGGGCGTCCAAGCGCAAACGGACGCGTTTGCCCAGCGGATCCTGGCCCGGCCAGTAAGTGCGAGCCGCGGCCTGATTGATGACCGCAACCCTGGGCTTGTCCTCAAGATCCTGGTCGCTGAAAAGGCGTCCGCGCAACAACGGCATGCCCAACAGGTGGAAGTATTCGGGCGAAACGATGGGACCATCGATCACAGGAGCCTGATTGTCCATCGTCTCGATGCCTTCGCGGATCAATGGCAGCGGGTTGATATGGCTATGCCCCAGAGGAAGAGCAGCCCCGTCTCCGACGGCCGCTTCTTCTACGCCCGAGAGAGTTCGGCTGCGGCGAAGAATCTCGCGCACCAAGACCGATTCCTGGGTGGCGGTCCGGTAGATATCGGCACTGGGATCGTTAGGCCCCGGCAGCCAGGTTTGGATGGCCATGACTCGGTCAGGATTGAAACCCGGCTGCACCTTGAACAAGTCCCAAAAACTGCGCAGCAGAAGGCCCGCGGCGACCATGAGCACGAGCGAGAGCGCCAACTCACTGACGACCAGTATCTGGCGGGCGCGTGAGCGGTCCCGTGAGCCGCTGGAAACGCGTCCTTCCTGACGAAGCGTCCCGATCAAATCGGAGCGGCTCATGAGCCAGGCGGGAGCAAGCCCAAAAATGATTCCGGCTGCGACAGAGACGGCGAGAGCGAACGCCAGCACGCCCCAGTTGATGGATATGTCGCTGCTGCTCGGGAGGCTCTCGGGAACCAGCCGCAGCAGGAAATGTTGCGTGCAGAAGAGAAGGCCAAAACCAGCGATTCCGCCGAGCAGGAAGAGCAGCAGACTCTCGGTGAGAAGCTGGCGGATAAGGCGCGTTCTCTGCGCCCCCAGAGCCTGGCGAACCGCCATCTCGCGGCCCCGCAAACTGGCGCGGGCAAGCAGTAGATTGGCCACGTTGACGCAACTGATCAGCAGGACCAATCCTACGGCGCCGAACAGCAGAATAAGCGATTGGCGAACGCTGCCGACCACGGTTTCGCTCAGCGGAATCAGGCGTATCGTCCACTCGGTCTGTGGCGGATAGTCTACTAAATATTGCTTTTTCAGCGATTCGATCAGTGCATCGAGGTGCCCCTGCGCGGCCGTAATCGAGAGGCCCGGCTTCAAGCGCGCGATGACCGCTCGACTCCCCAGACGTAAGCTGCGCTGCGGAGCCGGAAACGGCAGGCCGGCAAAGCCAGCTCCTAACCACAGTTCCGTATTCCGCTCGTCACTGGTTGAGCCCTGATCGCGAAAGCCACGCGGCATCACGCCGACGACGTGATAAGCGTCGTTGTCCAGGCGTAGCGTCCTGCCGAGAATATGCGGGTCAGCTCCGAACTCCCTCCTCCACAACCCGTCGCTTAGCACGACTTCCAGGTTGTAGCCGGGAGTGGCGTCATGCGGATCGAAGGTGCGACCCAACTGGGCGTCAACGCCGAGAACCGCGAAGTAATTCGGTGTAACCTGCTTGAAGCTGAGACGCAGGGGCTGTGCACTGCCGGTGAGGTTCACGTTTGCGCCGGTGCCGGTAATCGCCGTTGCCTGGAATATCCCGGAACCCTCGAGGTCTCTCCGCTCAGGGACGGAGATGCCGACGCCGTGCGCGCCGACGCCGGAAAGGTCGTCCACGACGCGGACCAACTCGGCAGGGTTTGGATACGGCAAAGGGTGCAGCAGCGTGGCGTCGACCACGCTATAGATCGCAGTGGTGGCTCCGATGCCCAGCGCGATAGTGGCGATCGCAATGAAGGTAAATCCTGGGGATCTTCCCAGCATCCGGACCGCGTACTTGAGATCGAAGAGCAGATTCTGGATCATGGGCAGACTCTGCTCGGCGTGATGATCTTCGCGTATCGCTTCGGTCGCGCCGAGCTTGAGCACGGCGTGCCGCCGCGCCTCGGTGGGAGACATACCCGCGCGCAGATTCTCTTCGGTCTGAAATGCTAAATGTGCGGCGATCTCTTCCCGCAGGCGCTGGTCGGCACGACGCCCAGTGGCGAGATTCGACAGGCGTATGAAGAAGCGCCGCAGGAGTTTCACGTTAGATCCTCCGCCTTGACTTTGAAGAAGCGCGCGATGATCGCCGCGGTTTGCTCCCATTCGCGGGTCTCTGCCTGGAGTTGCTTGCGGCCGACCGCGGTTAGCCGATAGAAGCGCGCGCGGCGGTTGTTCTCCGAAGCACCCCACTCGGAGGCAATCGAGCCTTCATGCTCAAGCTTGAGCAGCAGGGGATAAAGCGTGCCCTGGTTGACAGCCAGAAGGTCACCGCTGATCTGCTCGATGCGCCGGGCGATTCCCCAGCCGTGCTGCGCCCCAAGGACATCGAGTGTCTTGAGGACCATCAGCGCGAGCGTTCCCTGCAAGACGTCGGGTTTTTCTTTCATGGTGAACCAACCTTTAGGTTTCCTACAGGAATGATGGCATAATTCCCTTTGGAAAGCAACAGGAGCTTTTGACCTTGTCACACTCGAGGTTCTCGGTTTCGGGTTTGCTGATCACCTGGGAGCACGTCCGAGAGACCGGGGACTTACCTGCAAGTCCGCAGGCGCGCATTGCCAATCGGATTGTCGATTTATCTTGCAGCAGCAACTTTGGCTTTGAGACGATAGCGGGCGGGCGGTGCATCAAACTCGCGTTTGAAGGCGCGGTTGAATGCCGGCTCGGATTCGTAACCGACCTCACCGGCAATCTGCGCGACACTGCGACTGGTGGACGTGAGAAGTTGCACACCCAACTGCAGCCGCCAACTTGTCAGGTAGGCCATAGGCGGCACCCCCAGAAAATGCCGGAAACGCTCCGCCAGTACGGACCGCGACACCCCAACCTGCGTAGCCAGTTCGGCGACGGTCCATTGGTGGGATGGTTGACGATGCAGCAGGGCCAGTGCCTTGCCCACATCGGGATCGCGCGCTCCGGCCAGCCATCCGGTGTGGCCCGGTGGCAAAGAATCCACATAGCGCCGCAGTGTCTCCGCAAATAATGCTTCGGACAACTTTGCAACGACGATCTCGCTTCCTGCCTGTGAGCCAACGGCTTGCCCGACAGAGTAAAGGATGGAGTTCTTCAACCATTGGCCTGAGCTGTCGCTGCCAATGTGGACCTTGAACACCGGCGGCAGTCCACCCAGAAAAGCCTTGCTGAGATGTGGATCACATGCCAAGTAGCCACAAACAAATCTGGTGAGTTCACCACCGCCGCCCATACTCGCCGGCTTCAGCCCCTGCGACAGAACATCCTGCAGCATTTCCTCATAGTCCATCGACGCGACGTCACGGCCGTTTCCCATTGTGTGTGCATCGCCGTGAGGGAAGACTACGATATCGCCAGCGGAGAGCAGCACTCGCTCACCACCATCGATCGCTACATAAGCCTGTCCCTGCGTAAGAAAGTGGTAGAGGATCACGTGCCTCGGCTCGGGCGAAAGGTATTGTGCCAACAGACAGGAGGCTGGCGAGCGAAGGCTCCACGGCGCCGAAAACTCAGCGTTGTAGAACATTGTGCCTTCGAGCTTCACCGTCTTCAGCACTGTCGACAGGACATCCATCCGATTCTCCACACGACTTTCCGCACTCTAAGCAAAGTTACCCGGACGCTGGGTTAAGCGAGTGACAATCATACCGCAGCGTGGATAAGAGAGCCGGACGCGCGAGCAAGTGCGGGACCTCCTCTCAGCGCATAGTCAATTCAGCGTTCGGATGTGTCACAAACACTCAATCCGAATGCGGAAGGAGCAACGCTATGTCGAAAGTAATTAACGGTGTCAACGTCACAGACCTGATGCAAACCATGGATGCAGTCAAAGCCGATCCCACGGTCGCGAAGTTTCGCTTCCGCCTGCACAATAAATGGTTAGAAGGCGGCCACAACCGTACCACCTTGAACGAGTTTTACGGTGCAGGTCAGGCGCATCAGCGAGCCAAATCGTTCCTGATCCAGGCCGATGAGCCTATCGTTCTTCTCGGGCGCGACCAGGCCCCCAATCCCGCCGAATACCTTCTCACCGCTCTTGCTGCGTGCGTCACAAGCGCGCTCGTCTATCACGCCGCTGCGCGAGGTATCAAGATCGAGGAGATTGAGTCGCAGGTAGAGGGAGACGTTGATGTGCGCGGCTTCCTCGGGCTCGACGAAAACGTGCGAAAGGGCTTCCAGAACATCCGCATGACCCTCGCCATACACGCCGATGTCACCGACGAACAACTGGAGGAACTAGCTGGCCTCGGCACAGGATTCTCGCCCGTCTTTGACTCTGTCAGAAATGGAGTGCCCGTCACAGTCCGGACGGAACGGATGAAAACAGAACAAACCGCAGACGCAGCCTAAGAAACTGACGGGAGACCGTTCAGCGCTGGTCTCCCGCCTTTCTTCCAGATGCTGTCTTCCGGTCCAGAAAGGATCCTATGTCAACCGCCATTTTCACAATACGCGACAGAATCCAGGCGCAGGGCTTCTGCGGTCTGGATGATGCAACCTACGCACAGATTAATTACCCACTCCGCCTCTCTCCCGCCATCTGCATGATCTGGGCGGCCATAGGAACGGCACTCGCCTCGCCAACGGTGTTGTGGGCCCTGGCGCCATTCGCTCTGCTCGGTGCAATTCTGCCTGGTCATCCGTTTGATGTGCTCTATAACTATGGACTGCGCCATCTATCCGGAGCACCGGTGCTACCCCGTTACGGTACCCGGCGACGCTTCGGCTGCACCTCGGCGACCACCATGCTCGTCGCTGCGGGATGGAGCTTCCATACTGCCCACCTTGTTGCCGGCTACATCCTCGGTGGGTCGCTGGTAACGGCGGCCTTCGTGAACGTGAGTACCGGCTTCTGCATACCCTCGTTCCTCACTCGCCTATGCTTCGGTAAGGTGGTCTGTGAGTAATTGACGCTATTCGCTGGTATGGTCGCACGGCCGCGAAGGATCTCCACGAACGTTCAGTGATTCGCGGATTTCCCCGATTCTTCGCGGCTGACCGTAAAGGTTACGAAGGACGAACCGCCGGACAATTTGGGCAAAGCGTGGGTGCTCACGGTACGACGGAATTTAGAGTACTCCGCCTGAGAGTGCCAAATCGTGAGGAGCGAGTGGAACATCGGCATCAGTCGGTGCCGAATCGCCAATGCGCTCACGGACGTGGAAAGCAGCCGATGAGCCGATGATCTTTGAATCCAATCGTCATGAAGCAGTTGCGGCGAGGTAAGGCACCGTATGTCTAAATTTTCACTTGCGAATCACTTGTGTGTGCTTCTCATTTCTGACCATCCTTTTACACCGTAGTGACACCCTCTCTGCGAGCAACGGTGTATTCAATTCTCTACAAGCCATGCGCTGGAGCTGCGCGAGCGTAATCTCGGCTTTCTGACGGGAACGATGAGATCTTGCCTGGTTAGTACCATAAGGGTTTACAGGGCAGTGGTTTTCTGTGCGCTATTCTGTCTGGCGGCCGGCCTTCTCGTTGCCTGCGGGGATACAAAAACTCTGCCATCTCCCAGCGTGGCTCCCGTGGATCTCGCGGTATCTGGTCAGACAGTCATCAAAGTTCGCACCGCAGGCAGCCACGTCGTGTTGCTTGAGGAGCGGCTTAACTCCATCTTTGAGGACGGTCCACAGCGCACGCTGGCGATAATGCAAAGCGATGGCCACACAGTGCAAACCTACATGCCGCCGCCGGGATGGTCCGTGGTTGATTTCGCGGTGCATCCCTCCGGCGACTTTTCGGCAGTTCTTACCACGGCTACCGGAATCCGCATCGTTCGGGTCGATCCACATGGTTCGATTCGAAGCGACCAACAATTTCTCGACCCTTCCTCCCCAACCGATCCATTCTTCAACTATGCAGGAGGCATCAAGAACGATGACGCTCTTCAGCCTGCGCTGATACACGATGCGGCGCGGCTGGCGCCGCTTGGGGAAAGCCTGGCTGTCGTGTTGCGCACCGGGCGGAACGCGATCGTTGCCTATCGCCTCGACCCTGACGCGAGCGGCGTTTATACGCGCTCCTGGCGGACGCTGGTAGAGCCTGGAAGCTCGATTCTCGCGGAGGGGATCACAAGTGGCAGCTTCGACACGTTCGGCCAGCTGCAGAACCAACTGAGGATTTTTGTGGATGTGGATTCGGATGCTACTACGCTCGCCGTCGGTGTCGTGAATTCCCCAATGCAGAACTTCACGTTCCGTGCGCACTCAGAGTATTTCAGCGATCCAATTGCAGCGTCGCAAGGTGTCTTGCTCACCCGTGTGGCGATTGCCGACGGCCGCCGCCTGGGAAGCACTGCAATCGACACGCAGGACCTTGCCGAACTACATGGGGTGCGCGCTACGCCTCGCGGCTTCGTCCTTGTGGGCCGGGTTCTCTCCGAGGTGCGGCCGGACGGAAGCGGCTGGAATGCGTTCACTGCGTTGGTTGGGCACGATGGCACGCCCGGCCCGTACAGTGTTGTCGATGTCGATCGAGGCGACGTACTGTTCGATATTTCCGCGTTGCCTAGTGGGCGATATCTCGCGCTGGGTACCACCGGCTACATACAGAACCCAACGGGCGCGAGTATATCCGAAGCTGCGCAACCATTGTTGGTGCTGTTAAACGCGGACGGTTCGCTGGCCAAGAACCTCGGCTACACGGGGGGCGCCCGCCACAACCAATTGACTAGCATCGCGCCTCTGAATAGTGGCTGGCTTCTTGGCGGAATGATCAATGGTCCGGGCACGCATTCCGGCGACGGCGACCGCGCTCTCATCGTCGCAGATGGTTTCCTGCGCGAGGTCGATTCGCCGGTCGAGTAAGCCAACGTTGAGGCCTGCAGCGATCACGCTTGCACTGTGCGCAAAGCTGGCTCGGCCTGATCGAGATCCTCTAACTTCAGATCGCGGGTTTCCCGTATGAATGGCAGTGCAAGCATGGCAACGGCACAGTAAAACCCATACACGATCGGGATGTAATACCACTTATGAAAGACATCGCTACCGATGAGTCCCGCCAACAGCGACGGCGCAATCATGCCGCCCAGAACGGTAGCGAGGTAGAAGGAAATTCCGGTTCCAGAGTATCTGAATTTTGTCGGAAAGCTCTCACAGGTCAGAATCGGCGCAAGCCCCAGTAATATTCCAAGATTGACGAAATTAACAAGGATCTCCAGGAAGGTCACTAGCGCAAGGCGCCTGCTCAGAACAGTCAATGCAAGAGGATATGAGAGCAGCGTCGTTAGCCCGATCGCGATGTACGCGGCGACTCTTCGCTTGCAGAAGTCAGCAACGGGCCCGCTGGCAAGTATGCCTAGAAGACTTCCGCACTTGCCAACTAAGAGGATTGCGGCAGTAGTTGTCAAAGAAATACCGGCAAGGCGCATGAACGAGATAAAGTAGGTTCCTGCTACGTATGCGCCCATGGACTGGAAGGCCCAAACCAGAGCCAGGAGAATCACGGAACGAAAGTGGTGCTTCAGAACACCGAAGCTGGGTAGCGTAGCAAGCTTGGCAGTTTTTTTGAGCTGCTCGAACAGCGGGCTGTCGGCAAGCTTGTAGCGTGCCAGTAGTGCCGGAATCACTATCACGACAGAGAGCAGCATTGCCACCCGCCAGCCGGAGGTTGCGAACGTCTTGCTCATGACCAGCAGGACAACGCTGGCGCTAATACTGCCCAATGGGACACCTAAGCTCGCCAGGGACATCCAGAACGACCTTCGGCTTCGCTGCGCAGCAAATTCGCCAATCAAAGAAGAAGCGCCTCCAAACTCACCCCCTATTCCAAATCCTTGCACGATTCGCAGCACTACAAGAAGGATCGGGGCGGCGATTCCTAACTTCGCATAGCCAGGCAAGAGTCCGGTTAAGCAAGTGCTGGCTCCCACAATGATGATGTTGACCATGAATGTGAACTTACGTCCGGTGCGATCGCCGAAGTGGCCAAATAGGAAGGCCCCCAATAAGCGTGCTGGGAACCCCGCACCGAAAGCCAGGTAAGAGAACAGGAGTGCCTGGGTAGGTGGCAACCTGGGAAAGAATATCGCCGGAAACGCAGTGGACGCTGCGTACCCGTAGATAAAGAAATCGTAATACTCTATGAACGCACCAGCCGTCGCCGAGAAGGCGACCATCGTTAAAGTGCGCGTGTCTGCTGGCTGCTTGGGCCCTCCCGGCATTGCACACCTCCATGTCTTGCTAGAGCTGCAAATGGTGGGTAAGACATTTTTGGGGCCCGAAGACCGCCGCGCGACACCGACAGAAAAGACCTGGTGGAGTCAGTCTACGCGCGGGCAATCAATCCATAGTGAAAGCTGCTTTTATTTTGTTTCTTTGTTGTCATTCCGGGCGCAGCGAGACGACGCACCTTCTGCACTATTGTCTGGGAGTTCCGCCAGAGAGCAGGATCATCGGAATCTGCGAGGCCAGCTGAATGTCAATCAACCCCACCAGCCGCCGATCCAACTGGAAAAACACCGCGGTTTTTCTGCCTGGTATCACGTTGTTGAAGAGCGAAACGTATCGAAGCCGTAACTCCGCAACCGATTGATCGACGCCAAGCATCTTGCGTACCAGTCCCGTTGCCTGATCGTCGGTCATGGTAGCGTAGCTGGACGCGAACTCTTTGATCGCCGCATACTTCGCGTCGTTGATCTTCACCAGATCGGCCGTGTACTGGTCATACAGCGGCCAGAATTTCACCGCCTCCTGATCCGTCAGCTGAAGATTCGAAGCGATGATCTGCTTCTTCTGTGACCGAACATCCTTCCTTAATAAATCGATGTCCTGATCGGAAACGCTCTGGGCCGAGTTGTCAGACGGGGTTTGCGCCGAACTTTGACTCCAACAGAGGCCAGTCAAAATCACGATTGCTGCAATGCTGAACGATAGAAGACGCTTCCTTTTCACGGATATATCTCCTTCCCATCGCTTGTCGTTTGGTTGAACCCGCTGGCCCTCGGGGTGCAACCAGAATCTTACGCCTAACTATCGCCAACCGGGCAAGTCGCTCAGTTCCAGGAGGTGGTCTATCGCTCATGCGGAAGCATAAATCAGCGCAGGTGCCAGGGTTCAGAGATCAGGGAATAGAAATCTGGAATCCCAAAATTCACACTTGACATTGACAGATAATCCACAACCATATGGTTGTGGATAAATTGGGTACAACATTTGCGGCTTTGTCTGATCCAACCCGGCGGGCGATGATCGAACGACTCTCCCATGGGCCTGCCTCTGTGCATGGATTGACGGAACCGTTTGCACTCTCGCAGCAGATGATTTCAAAACATATTGCCTACCTGGTTCGGGCGCGGATTGTGATCAAGATGAAGCGTGGACGAGAGAGAGTGTGCACGCTTAGGCCAGAGGCGATTAAGACAGTCAGCGACTGGGCGATTAGCTATCGCCGATTCTGGGAAGAGAGTTTCGACAAGCTGGACGTAGTTGTAAATCAAATGAAGAAAGAGGAGGTCAGAGATGGCAGAAAACACGGTTAGCGAAATTGAGCGGATGGTCGTTACAAGAATTTTTGATGCCCCACGCGAATTGGTTTGGAAGGCGTGGACAGACCCGAAGTACATAATGCAGTGGTGGGGGCCGAAGGGTTTTACTTCGCCTGTTTGCAAGATGGATTTTCGCGTTGGAGGAAAGCTTCTCTGCTGCATGAGAGCGCCGGATGGGCAGGAGGGCTGGAATGCGGTTGAATACCACGAGATTGTTCCCTACGAGAAGATCGTTTCCCTCATGTACTTTTCGGACTCGAAGGGAAACAAGATTGACCCTGCGGAATTAGGACTTGAAAATGAGGCCATAGACGGTGCGTACGACGTGACTCTTTTTGAGGATATTGGAAACGGCCAGACGAAACTAACCTTCATTGGAAATGAACCCATGGAGAGCGCAAAAAATAGCGGTCAAATGGAAGGCTGGAATCAGATACTCGATAAGATTGCTGCGGTGGTCGCGGGGCTAGCGCAGGCGAAATAAGAAGTTTGAAGTTTTAAGCCTCGCGCGGCGGAGTCGCGGTATCGGACGAGTGGCGCCCCATAGTTCCGTGAAAACGGGTTATCGGAAACTTCAACCGAACCTGCCGATAAATGGGATGAGCAGGTCTCTGAGATCGGAGAGACTATGCCCATGAAAAAGCCATCGCAGCACCTCATCGCGGAAGTTCCACGCAGCAGCTCCAAGGTTGGAATGACGATCGGTATCGACCTTGGGGATGTCTGGAGCCATTACTGCACGCTCAACGAAGATGGAGAAGTGGTTGACCGGGGGCGGTTTCGAACGACACCCTCGGGAGTCGAGAAGTGGTTTATCGATCTGCCGAGGGCGCGGATCGCGATGGAGGCGGGAACGCACTCGATCTGGGTCAGCGAACAGCTCCGGGAGCTGGGCCACGAGGTGATCGTGGCCAACGTCAGGGAACTGCGGGCGATCTCGCACAGCGACCGGAAGAGCGATACGGTAGACGCCGAGAAGATCGCTCGCTACGCCCGGGCCGATCCGAAGATCCTGCGACCGGTCTCCCATCGCACGGTTGCCCAACAGGAAGCCCTGACATTGATCCGTGCCCGCAACCTGATCGTTCGTCTGCGGACGGCGGCGGTGAACTCCGTACGTGGGTTGGCTAAGCCCTGCGGCTACCGGCTTCCGGCCTCTTCCACGTTGTGCTTCGCCAAGCGGTGTATGGCCGTGCTGCCGCCAAGCCTGGGTGTGGCGCTTGGTCCCGTTCTCGAACAGATCGCTGCGATGACGATGAAGATCCAGCAGTACGACGGCACCATCAAACGACTCACCGAGACGGAGTATCCGGAGACGCAGGCACTGCTCCAGGTCTACGGCGTTGGACAGCTCACGGCGCTGACTTACGTCCTGACGCTGGGCAGCAAGGAACGCTTCCAGCGAAGCCGCGATGTGGGCTGTTACCTCGGCCTGCGGCCGAGACGCAGCCAGTCCGGGGACCACGACCCGCAGCTCGGCATCACCAAGGCTGGCAATATCTACCTCAGGTCTCTGCTGGTCGAGTGCGCCAACCATTTCCTCGGGCCCCATGGAAGAGACTCGACCCTGCGTCAATGGGGCCTGCATCTCGCCTCGCGCGGAGGCAAGCAGTCCCGGAACCGGGCCATCGTAGCCGTCGCTCGCAAGCTGGCTGTCCTGCTTCATCGCATCTGGGTCACGCAAGAGCCGTACAACCCGTTCTATGCAGTAGCTGCCTGAGGATCCAAATCATGTTCACCGTTGCGAAACCCCGCGTCCCGATGACTGCGTGTCGGCTTGGGCCTTCACAAGGCCGTCCGATAACTGGCAGCATCGACTTCTCCGTCTGACCCCAACCCGACACAGAGCCACGAACGGCTCACTCAAAGTGCGAATAGAAACACGGTGGAGAACAACCACGCGGAACAACCACAACAAACAACAGCAAAGACAAAGACGCTATGAAGAAAAAACAAAGAACCCCTTGACGCCAGTGACCTGCTCATAGAAACCCGACTTTTCGGCCAGGTGATCCGCGTTCCATTCTCGATCAGTGCTGGCAGCGAAGGTTCTTCCCGCGATCTGCCATTGCGCCCCGCTTCAAGGGCAGACGTCGTAACCTGGAGGTTCTTTCCGTATCCCAAAGGCGATTAGCTGCGTAGAGATAAATATGGATCATACGCGCGACATGCAAGCCCAGGGTCCCTTCGATGCACGCTATCTGGCGTTCCTTGAGACCATCACTCAACTCCGGCCCCCGCCTGCATCGGTACTGTTCACGGATGACCGGATCGGTGATGGACGGAGAGGATGTTGTTCAAGAAGCGGTATTTGAGGCTTATCGAAAGTTGGACCAGTACGACGAGAGTCGTCCTCTTGCCCCATGGCTATTCAAGATTGCGCACAATCGATGCATCGACTTCCTCCGCAGGCGTAGTGTCCGGGTCGAGGCCGAAACTGCTGCCATGGGTCCGGATTCCGTAATGCCTGGCGATCCCCCCGTCCTCGGTGTGGGTCGAGCGGTTGAACAACTGGTGATAAGTCTGCCTCCCATGGAGCGCGCCTGCGTGCTGCTGAAGGATATTTTTGATTACACGCTCGAAGAGATCGCAGAACTCGTCAGCTCAACCGTCGGCGGCGTCAAAGCCGCGCTCAACCGGGGCCGATTGAAATTGGCCGCCTCGTCCAAACCCGCGACATCGCGCCGCGAAGTGAGCCCGGAGTTATCACGGCTTTTGCATCTCTACGTCGACCGATTCAATAAGCGTGATTGGGAGGGACTCCGCAAACTCATCAGCGCAGATGCTCGACTCCGCGTCGCAGATCGCTTTGTCGGATCCTTCGACGAATCGCCCTACTTTGGGAACTATGAACGCCAGACCGTGCCGTGGCGGCTTGCGGTGGCAGAAGTGGACGGCGAGTTGGCAGTCGTCGCGCTGCGCCAATACGGAGACGAATGGAGGCCCAGTTCCGTCGCTCGACTCCAGGTGACAGATCAGTACATCGCGCACATCGCGGACTACGCGCATTGTCCGTGGGTTCTCTCGGCGGGCCTCTGTCGTCGTCACCCAGCCCTCCTGAGGAATGTTGCAGCAACACGTATCCTCGATCGTCCCGAGACCGTAATACAGAGCAGAAGGGCAATTCTAGGAGAAATGAAAATGCACATGAAAGACGCAATTAAATTTGCGCTGACCATTTCAAATGGATCGGTGCTGAGTGTAATCGACGAGATGAGCGACGCTGCAACGACGTTTCCGACGCCGAACGGCGGGTGTCACCCGCTCTGGGTCCTCGGGCACCTCACGCTTGTTGAGGGCATGATTCCAGCGGCGCTCTTCGCGGAAAAAAACCCCGCGGAAGAGTGGCAACAGTACTTTGGCGAGAACTCGGAATCAGTCGCAGATGCCGGCGCCTATCCACCCTTCGCTGAGGTTCGCGAGAAGTATCTTCAACTGCGCGAACAGAACCTGAAAATTCTGGAGTCGCTCAGCGAGGCAGACCTCGACAAGCCCACTCTCGCGCCGCCCAAGGGACGGGAACGAGAGTTCGCTACCTATGGGCAGAGCTTCCTTGTGCTGGCTCTGCATCAGACCATGCATCGCGGCAACTTGACTGACGCGCGGCGTGCCGTTGGTCGTACCGCGCTCGCAACACGGGCGGCGTGAAGCTCGGCTAGTCCGGAGCCGCTGACGAGCTCAGGCCGACACCTGAGCTCGTCGTCTTCGAATCATCCTCAGCGACGGCCTGAATGCGTATCTTGCTGCCCGTCGATAGTCGCAATAGCGGATGTGAAAAGCAATTTGATTTCTGACGAGGAGATTTTGAAATGAAAAAGTTTCCAGTGGTTCTGACTCTTTTACTTGCAACTCTGGATGTTCTTCCCATGTTGGCGCAAAGCCCCAGGTACCCTCCACTCAGCGAATACATGATGGCGCAAGATGCTGAAATTGCGCTGGCCAGGAGCGCGGCTCCGGACTACGTTTCCGACCACGCGACGATAAAGGTCTTCACGGCGTCCGGATTTCAAACCGTGCACGAAGGGGACAACGGCTTTGTGTGCGTGGTTATGCGCGGGTTTACCGGAGCTCCGACGTACACTCCGGTCCAGGTCCGGGACTACATCAATTACGACGCAAAAACCCGGGCTCCCATTTGTCTCGACCCACTAGCCGCGCGAACCGTGCTGCCTTACTACGAACTTCGGACAAAGCTGGGGTTGGAAGGCAATACAGCCGAGAAAATTGCCGAGGGCGTTCAAGCCGCTTACGTCAAAGGCGAGATCCCCAGGCGCCCGGAAGTGTGTTTTGCCTACATGTGGTCGGCGGACCAGGTGCTTGGACCGTCGGGCCATTGGCATCCGCATATCATGGTTTACCTTCCCGGCTACGAGACGCTGCTTGGCACCAAACACCCCCAGAACCCTCTTCCATCCATCGGGGACGATGAGGGAACACCCTTTGCCGTGGGGGTTATCCCGGTGGACGACAGACTGGCCATAAAAGCCCGCGCGAAATAGCACGGAAGACGGCAGATAGTGGATTATCTCCGAATGACAAGCAAACAAGAAGTTGAGCCTCTGCGAGTTCATTGGCTTCTCGTATATAAGAACTCAAGCCTGGTGCGCACCTTCATCAAAATGAAAGATAGATCCTCACGGATGAACGCGGAAGATCGTCTTTCCCTTGATCCGCTCGGTCCGGTTGAAGGCAGCTACGGCATCGTCGAGGGCAGCCACGTTGCCGATGTTTGTCCGCAGACGACCATTCCGGACTCGCTGGCCGACCTCACTCAATTGGGCGCGATCGGGTATGACGACGAAGTCGATAGTCAGGCCGTCAGCGGGCCGCGCCTCGGTCGGGCCGGTGATGGTCACCAGCGTTCCTCCGGCGCGAATCACGCCCGCAGACCGCTTCGCGAGGTCGCCGCCGAGGACGTCGAAAACCAGATCGACCCGGCCGACATCTTCCAGGGCGTCATTATCGAGGTCGACGAACTCCTGTGCGCCGAAGTCGAGAGCCGTCTGACGGCTGCCAGCGCGCCCGGTGCCGATGACGTAGGCGCCGGCCTCACGTGCGAGCTGGCTCGCCATCGAACCGACTACGCCGGCCGCACCGTGCACGAGGACGCTCTGCCCCGCCTGAAGGCGGCCGTGCTCGAACAGCCCCTGCCACGCGGTCAGGCCCGGCATCACGAGGGCCGCGCCCACCGTAAAGTCAACGTCGCCCGGCAGTGGTGCGAGGTTCCGTGCCTCAACGGCCACATACTCCGCCAGCGTGCCGTCACGATACCAGTCCGTGAGGCCGAACACCCGCTGTCCAATCGACAGCCCCGTTGTACCAAAGCCGAGAGCGGTGACCACTCCGGCCAGTTCGTGTCCTGGGATTGAAGGCGTCCGGTCTCGGCCGACGCGATCGGTCCAGGTCGAGGGCCACGTCAGCTCATCCCCGGTGAATCCCGACGCATGAATCTGAACAACGACGTCGTTTATCGCCGCCTGCGGCTCGGGCCGCTCCACCAGCCTCACCCCGGCCGTTCCCGCAGCCTGATCTGTCACTACAATCGCCTTCATCGGTCACCTCCCTGTGTCGAGTCCTTGTCTGTAAACCCCATTGCTTTCATCTCTCGCATTGCTCTACTCCTCGAATTCGCTGTGTCCATTACGCGTAGCGTCCACGCTATCGAAGTCAGTGTTGTTCGTGATCGGATCTCCCGCTCAGTTTCGTGATCGATTCAGAAGCTTGTCCAGTGTGAATCGGTCAGGCTCCCGGAACGCCAGTAAGAACGCTGCTGCGGCCGCAGAGAAGACCGAATAGTCGAATGGCGTCTTGACGCCAAGACCTGTGACCATACCCATGGCAAATGACAAAAGGAGAAGACCGGACAGCACGGAGACCATTCGTATTTTGAAGCCTGCGATGAGCAATATCCCAAATAGTGTCTCCGCGACAGTAGCCGCCCATGCAAACGACACCGCCAATGAACGGGGGAGGAGAGACGTCACCGCCCCCGTGTATTCCACGAAATGAGCGAAATCTCCCCAGGATACGTTCCTTGCTCCATATGGCCCCCATAAGCCAAAACGATCAGCCACTGCGGATAGAAAGGAGACTCCCAGCGCAAACCGTGCAAACAGACAGACAATCTCTGCCCCATTCTCGGTGAGTTGCGCGGCTTTTGAATTCACACGTGCCTCCACATAAAGAAGATTCCTTTTAGGCAAAAAGGTTTCATCGGGGAAATAAATTGCTCGCGTCCGAAGCTGGAGAACGGGAGTGAGAATCGGCGCTTCTTCATCTTTGATGTTGTCGATAACCCCCTTTTGCAGGGACCTCGATCATGATAGATACGATATCGGATGATATTAATGAGGCGGTCCTCGCATGGCCCAACCGCTTCAAAGGGGGGAGACAAATATGTCGAACAGCATTTCGACCTTGCTTGTTCGGAATCTTCGGGACGTCTTCGGTGAAAACGACCCGGAGCGGAGACGCGCCGCGATCGACGAGATCTACACCGAAGATGTTGTTTTCTACGATCCCAGTAAAGGTGTCTACCGTGGCCGCGACGAGATCGAGCGCATCGCAGGCGCTATCAAGGCGACTCATCCCGACTTTAGCTATCAGCTAATTGCCGAGCCCGAGGAGGTGGCGATGGCGGGCGGGTCCCTTGGGTATCGGGCCGCCCTGGCGATGCGCCAGCTTAGGCCGGAACGGATTTCATCATCGCCCGGGACGGCCGGATTGCCGCCATTTATCTCTTCTTCGACAAGCTGTCCTGAGCCATGTGCGCGTTGTATTGATCCAAGCGGAGGCGCAAGGGCTGCGATCGCTTTGAGACTGTGTGGCTGGCCGCAGTTCACGTACCGGTAGTTTGGATTTGCACTTGTTTCTCCTTACCGCCAAAGGTCAACTGTTGCCAACAGGCCAAGTCACTCATTGAGTTGCCCAGATCGCTTATGTTTCGGCAATTGGTCCTATAACCCGCATTTTCGGCAACTTGCTTTGGGTTGGTAACAAAACACGCTTGTCTTGGCTTACGTCACTCGCTCTTGTGACGGAGTCATCGATTTGCAACACCACCAAAATAAACTTCAAAAAAGAGGAAAATTTTCCCGCCCAGAAAACGCGCACCTAACCGCCACGTTACGACCATGAAAATGCACTTAACCACCAGCAAAAGACCACACAAAAACCCTGTTGAAATCGCGAAACCCCCAATAAACGAACCCTTTTCCCGACCCAAAAACCCGCCCAAAAAATATTTGCAAATTACCATCAGAAGGTGCCCGAACAGAACGACACCATCGTAGCCATCTCCACCCCACCCGGCCGCGGAGGCATCGGCATCGTCCGTCTCTCCGGCCCACAAGCCCGCGCCATCGCCGAACCCCTTCTAAAACTGAGACATCCGCTGTCCCCCGCCCAAGCCCGATTCGCCGAAATCCTCGACAACACAGGCGAAACACTCGACGAAGCAGTCGTAACCTTCTTCGAAAAACCCCACTCCTACACCTCCGAAGACATCGTCGAGATCGCCGCCCACGGCTCCCCGGTTCTCCTCGATCTCCTTATCCGTCAATGTCTTAGCGCTGGAGCCCGCCTCGCCGAACCCGGCGAATTCACCCAGCGGGCCTTCCTCTCTGGCCGCCTCGATCTCACGCAGGCCGAAGCAGTCAGCGATCTCATCGAAGCCACCACCCTCCATCAGGCCCGCCTGGCCGCTCGGCAGCTTGGAGGCTCCCTCAGCCGACAGATCACCCCAATAAAACAACAACTTACAACCCTCATCGCCACGCTCGAAGCGGGCATAGACTTCGCAGAAGACGACATCGAGACCCTTCCCGCCACCGAAATCACCGCGCAGATCCAATCCATCCAGACCCCGCTAACTGCCTTAGAACAAAGCTTTTCCTACGGCCGCATCCTCCGCAACGGCTTCACCTTAGCCATCGTAGGCCGCCCCAACGCCGGCAAATCCTCCCTTTTCAATCGCTTGGTCGAACGCGACCGCGCGATCGTTACCGCCACCCCAGGCACCACCCGAGACCTCGTCACCGAACACGTCTCCCTCGAGGGCATCCCCGTCCAACTCATTGACACAGCAGGCCTTCGCGACTCCACCGACGAAGCCGAATCGCTCGGCATCGCCAAATCCCGCGAAGCCATGGCTGAAGCAGACGTAGTCCTCCT
Source organism: uncultured Acidobacteriaceae bacterium (assembly GCA_963815485.1). Lineage (GTDB taxonomy): Bacteria > Acidobacteriota > Terriglobia > Terriglobales > Acidobacteriaceae > Edaphobacter. The sequence continues at coordinate 1,554,960 of CAWFGQ010000002.1, forward strand.
CATCCAGGACGCCACAACGCAACCCCACGAGGAAGACGAGCGAATCATCGCCACCCTGACAGATCGCCCTTACCTCTTGGTAATCAATAAAATAGACCTAACCCCACCCACCGAATCGACCAAGACTCAAACCCTTCGAACCTCAGCAAAAACCGGTCAAGGCATCCCCGAACTCCGCCACGCGATTCTTGATCTCATCACCCAAAAAGCCCCGACATCCGAAACGGCAATCCTAACCAATCTCCGTCAGCAGCAAGCAGTTACAGCCACATTGGCAGCCCTTGCCCGAGCCCAAAAAGCCACAACCACAAGAATCCCCCACGAGATGATCCTCCTTGACCTCTACGAGGCCCTCCACTCCCTCGACGCCCTCACCGGTACCACCACCACCGACGACATTCTGAACCTCATCTTCAGCAAATTCTGCATAGGCAAATAGAACCGTAAGCCAAATACAATCTATTGCTTAGTAACATCGATCATATTGTCGTCCGGAATCCGGTCAATCAGTTTGTTGTAAGGATCAATCCCCGCGCGAGTAGGCATCTGATCCACCACAATCTCAAAAATCTGATTCGCCTGCGTAATCTTCTCCTTCTTCAAATAAAGCGGCTTCTCCTCATCTTTCTTCCCGACAAACACGCCTATATCCATGAAATCGTTCAGGTTCATCGGCGTCTCCTTCCCATTCCCATCCGCCGAAACCTTATGCGATTGCACATTCAAGGTAACCTTGTATTTCTTATCTGGAGTCTCGGTCACCGTAGCGCTAACCGCTTTGTTGTCATACAGCACGATCGACTCAAACGCATCCGTAATGTAGTACTGCAGTTCCGGAGGAGTCTGCGCCCGCAACGCATCCACAAACTGCCGAGTATCCGGGTAAGGGCCACTCCGTGCGTCATTCGCATTCGCATAACGGTACTGCATCAGGAAATTCCGTAACGCCAGATTGACCTTGTCCGCGCCGATATAGTCTGCCAGCGTAAACATCACCTGGCCGCCTTTCTGATACCAGACATAAGGCTCGTTCTGCACCAGCACCAACGCCCTCTCCTTGCGAATCTCACCCGCACGTCCGCGGAGATACTGATCCAGCTCATGCTTCAAAAACCGATGCATGCTGTCGCTGCCATACTTCTCCTGCATCACCATCAACGCCGAATACTCCGCCAGCGTCTCCGACAACATATTCGACCCCTCAACACGTGCCCCGATAAGTTGATGCGCCCACCACTGGTGCCCCAACTCATGCGCCGTCACAAAGTAACTAAAGTCGATATCCTTCGGCTTCTCCAATCGCCCAATGAATCCAATGCCCTCGGAATAAGGAATGGTATTTGGAAACGATTGAGCAAAGGTCCTGTACCTCGGAAACTCCATAATCCGGTACTGCTTGAATTGAAATGGGCTGAAGTTCTTCTCGTAGTAAGTGAGTCCTGCCTTCGAAGCCGCGATCATGTCATCGACATCGAACTTATGCTCAGGAATGTGATAAACCTCAATCGAAATCGGGTTTTCCTTCCCTTGATAGATCTCTTTCGTTACGTCATACCGCGCCGAAAGAAACGCAAAGAAATCCAGCGTCTTCACGGCGCCCATATCGTAGGTGAAGTAGTGACGCCCATTCTCATGCCACTCCCGCGTCAGATATCCCGGTGAAATCGCAATCTGCGGCTTGCCTTCCGAATCGGAATCTGAAGTACTCACCGTCGTGTGATAAGTAACCCAGTCTGCGGTAGGTGTGAAGATATTGGTCACTGTGCCTTCAGAATCTCCGCGAGGCGGAAGCACCTCCAACTCCGGCAACTTCTCTTCCTTCCGTCGCCGAGGATCATCCAGCTCAATATTGGTGTCATAACCAACCGTCGGAAAATAACTGGAGTCAAAGAAAGTCCCCGAGTAGGCAAACTCGGGCCGCTCATTCCCATCCTTGAAGCCATGGCTCGCGTAACCCACGTTAAAGTTCATGTCGAGTTTCTCGCCCGGCGCGAGAGGCGTGTCCAGCTGGTAGATCGTGTAAAGACTGCGCGGGCTCGACGACACAACGTGGAAAGGTCTGTCGAACTTCACGTTCGTCACAGACTGATTCTGGTTCGTAATATGAATCTGGCTAATCGGCTGCGGCGTTTTATTTTGCAGTATGAAGTGGGCAGTGCCATCAAAAGACCGTCGTTCCGGATAAATATTGATGTTCGCGTCGACTCCAATCACCTTGGCCTGCGAAACATTCTCATACTTCTTGAAGTCGCGCTCGTAGTTCGCCTGAATGTGTCGCCGATCCTTAGCGGTCAGATACTCGTTCAACACATGCGCGTTGTAGTAATACCAGCAACCGCTTCCGACCGCGATCAAGAGAAGCACTGCACCCGCGGGAATCAGCCGCGGAGCTCTTTGCTTCGCCAGACGAAGCCGCGACGTCCATGCTTCATCCGAGCCACGCCGTGCCAGCGCAATTGAAATCACCGCAAGCACAGCCATAATCGCGAGCCAATACAGCGTGGCCCAGAGCAGGGCAGGCACAAAATGCCCATACCCGTTCATATCCGAGTAGATATACGGCGGCGTATTGCCGACAAGATAAAGCGTGTTCTCCCATCCAAAGTTGAAAAGTATCGGCGTGATCACAAAAACGCCGATCACAATTCCGTGCCCGATAAATTTATTCGAGACCACGGTCTGGATAAAGAACGCAAACAACGCAAACATCAGAATCTGCGGGAACGTAATGAAGTAAAGCTCTTTCACGTATTGAAAAATCTCGTAGTGATAGTAGCCCGAGAGCGTCTGCATCAGAATGCCGCAGAGCATCGTCACCGTGAGCAGAATCAATTCGACAAAGCAGAGAGCAAACAGCTTCGAAAACCAATCCGTAGTCTCGCTGATTGGCAGCGCGTCGTGAATTCCTGCGAACTGCGTATCCCGTTCGCGCCACACAAGTTCAGCCGCATAGAGTGTCGCGACAATATAAAAGAATAACTGCGCACCGCCCTCGACCGACTGAAGCATCAGGTAGGTAACCGGCCAGACATTCCGGTCAGCAAGCTTCCCTGCAAAGTATCCATTGTTGATGGCTAGCCCCATCATCAGGAGCAAAAGCACCCAGAATGGAATTTCGTGAAGAATATTCGAGATGCGGATTCGCGTCAGAGATTTTAAGTTGCGCGAACCTCGTGCCGGCCCCAAAGATCTGATGAATAAGCGGAAGCCTTGCCGCAACCAGGCTCCGCGGCCTTGCCTCAATAATGTCCTGCTCCCGTGCTCGCGCGGCTTTCTTACCACTGGATCGCGCCGTGAGAGCTTCGACCGACATCGGAAAGAACTTCCAGACCGCGAACAGCGCCAGCACCCCGACTGAACCCCAGAACAACCGGTTGTAGAGAAAAACCCCGTTCGAATCATGCGCAGACCACGAGTAGAGAAGGGAATTTTTCTCCACTACAGTCCAGTAGCGCGAAATCGCGTCGCGATAGAGAAAGCCAACCGGATCAAAAATGCCCGACCAGAAGTGCTCCAGCGAGCGCGTCACACTGAACGCATTCACGCCGATGATGTAAAGCATGAAGATCGCAGCGCCCTGCAGGTAAACGATGAAGATCTTTCGCGAGAGCGCCGACACCAGAAAGAAAAGCGATCCCATGAAGAAGATCTGGAACACCACAATCGAGAAAAAAGGCTGCAGATACCACGAAAGATGATTCGGCCCAATCCGCAAATGATCAGCCCACGGAGCCAGTGTCCCCAGAAACTCACCCAGCAACAGCCCGGAGAATGCAAAGACCGTCGCGACAAAAGACCCAGCCCACCGTCCGCCGAGATACGCAGACTTGGAAATCGGTTTGGTGAACAGAATCTGAATTGTGTCTCGTTGAAAATCCCGGAGGATCGAAGTGCCGAATATCGAGGCAATCACGATCAAACCGAAAAAACTCACACCGATGTCATTGACGATGTTGGCGTAGGGTCCATTCAGCAGAATTTTTCCGTTGTTATTGCCAATCGGTCCGAAGCTCTCGCTTGCAACATCAAGAAAGCTGAAAACGGCCCAGACAAGAAAATAGATGTAAGTCGAGATGCTCTTAAATCGAAACTTCAGTTCAAAGGTGAAAAACTCCCAGAACATGGCCATATCGTCGTCTCCTGTGCTGGGTTAGTTCTTCGCCTGATTGGTAAGATTGAGAAAATAGACATCTTCAAGGTCGGACTCAACCGCACGGAAACCCTCACCAGGACTCGAATCCGCATAGACCCGAACTTCATGCAATCCCCCGACAAGGTGCGTTGAAACTACTTTAAAAGTTGTCTCCAGCGCGCGCAGTTCATCATCCGTCGCTACGACCTTCGACCAGATCTTTCCATGCAGCGAATTAAGCGCCTCCGTCGGGGCGCCTTCGAGCAACAGTTGCCCATTCGAGATAATCGCCATCCGCGGGCAAAGCTCACGCACATCATCCACAATGTGCGTCGACAAAATCACCGTCACATTCGAGCCGATCGAACTCAATAGATTCAAAAACCGGTTCCGCTCCGCAGGGTCCAATCCCGCCGTCGGCTCATCCACAATAATCAGCTTTGGGTTCGCCAGCAGCGCCTGCGCAATTCCGAACCGCTGCTTCATGCCACCCGAATATGTGCTCAGCGCTTTCTTCCGCGAATCCCAAAGGTTCGTCTGCTGCAGCAGCGCCTCCACCATCTGCGTCCGCTCAGTCTTATTCGTAATCCCCTTCAGAATCGCCAGATGGTGCAGCATATCCAGCGCCGACATCTTCGGATAAACTCCAAACTCCTGCGGCAAATACCCCAGAATCCTCCGCACCTCATCCTTCTGAGTCAGCACATTCAACCCATCAAGCTGAACCGAGCCCGAGTCAGGATCCTGCAACGTGGCAACCGTGCGCATCAACGTGCTCTTGCCCGCGCCATTCGGCCCAAGCAGGCCAAACATGTGATTGCCTATTGTTAGCGAAAGATCTTTCAGGGCGCGTACGCCGTTCGGATAGGTCTTCGACAGGCCCGTAATTGTGAGTGCCAAGGAGGTGCCTCCAGAGGATGGATTCAAGCCTTTATGTAGTAGCGGCAATTTACCACAGTCAAACCAGAGTTTCGCAGCTTTCCGCGCGCAATTCTGACTTTGAAACAGTCAGCTTTCTCTGGTGCATGCTTCGGTAATCAGTACGCAGCTGATTGACCTGCGGTTCAAATCAAAGCTCAGATCCAGATCCAGGCTCCCGCGAAACGCTCTGATTCACGCGCGTGAACCCGACCCACCCCTCACTGCATTTTGTTGCACTCGTCGCTCCGAGCCCGAACCTTTTTTCGCGCTACTGATTAGTTCACCCCAGCGCACCTGGTTGCGCCCATTCGCCTTTGCCTCATAAAGCGCCTTGTCCGCTAAATCCACCAAATCGTCCTGACAATTGCCTTCTCCCGGCCAGCAGGTCGCCACCCCGCAACTCACCGTAGACAGCCGGGGATGGCTCCCCGGATCCGGCAACGCTGGCGATCCCGCAACCTCAACCAGCTTGCGGATACGTTCAGCAACAATCAACGCTCCCTCCCGGTTCGTCCCAGGAAGTAGCACGATAAACTCCTCCCCGCCGAACCGTGCCGCAAAGTCTTCCTTGCAACGCAGGCTCTGCAACAGCAGCGCCGCTACCCGCACCAGCACCCGATCGCCATACAGATGCCCGCGCGTATCGTTCGTGATCTTGAAGTTATCGATGTCAATCAGAATTGCCGACAAGCACCGTCCCGACTCAACCGCCGCACGCCACAAATTCGCAAACTGTAGCTCGTAAGAATGCCGGTTCGACAGGCCCGTCAGGTTGTCGATATATGAAATCTTCTTCAACTCGATGTTCAGGAACGAGAGTTCTTTACTTTGAATCTCGCTGCGCAGCCGCATCAGGTAGGCAAGCCGCTCATCGCGCCCAATGCTGTAATTCGCAATCACCGTCATCGCAATCGCACCAACCGCCAGCGTCACCCCGAGCAACTTCTCCGAAGCAATCAGAAAATGATCCTGCGCAAGAAATACCAAATCGCTTGCCAGCAAAATAGCAGACGCGCTCAACGCATACCCAAATTGCAGCCGCATCACCACATTCACGAAGATCACAGCGACAATCAACCCAACTTGCGCATACGCCGATGAGGCCACGTCCGTATTGCTTTCTAGATAGAGATGCGTCGCGCCAATCAGGCAACTCACCAGAGCAATGCTGCTCTCGCGAAAAACTCTGTTCGTCGACCGCAGCACAAGGAAATTGATCAACAGCGCGATCGGCGTAACCACGCACAGCCGAATCGGCAACTGCAGCCATGAGCTGCCTCCGCGAATCAGGTAATCCGCAATCACATAGAGATTGAAAAACCCGATCGCAATCAACCCCTCCACCCACAGCCGCTCCGATCGCTGAAGAAGAGTCGATTGCTCGAAGCCGTTCTCAAGGGGCGTCGGCAAAGACAGCCGCTCGAATCCCTTACGGGAGAGCCGTTCTATCTCCGCAATCGCGAGCTCATGGATCGAAGTGTCTGGCATCTTTAAATTTCTATTCCCTCGAATGCCCTTCTTCTATCCTCTGTCGGCTGCTCGATACCTTTCATCAGCGCGTTGACCAACAAAGACAGTTACAAAGGAATCTCCCTTTAATCGTATCGATCCTGTCGAATTCCAGGATGCAAAAATCACCCACCTTCTCCCACAATCGTGGGATACAAAAAAACAGGCGTAACCCGAAAAGAGCTACGCCTGCGAGAGTGTCTTGAACTAATTGTCGGGCGACTTACGCCAGCAAACGCCGGCGAAGCGCTCCCGCGACTCCCAGCGCCCCGGTTCCAAGCAGTACAAAAGTACTTGGCTCCGGAGTCGTGGTTATCACGCTCACATCGTCAATGTCGAAAAACGAGTCTGGATTCGCTCCCGTGAACGACAAAGTCGTCGAACTCGACCTTGCCGAAAAGATCGCCGTCACCAGCGAATAGCTAAAGTCGCCATTTGGCTGGAAGACATTCGTCTCGCTGAACAGCGTCGCGCCGTTTTCGCTCAACGAAAGATCGTTCGTCCCGTCGCTCTTAGGAAGAGGGTTGGGTTCATTCACCAGTTCGAACGTCACAAGATAAAGCTGGTCAAACGTCGTCGCAAACGTCTGCGAGATCGTCTGGCTGCTGGTCGTCCCCAGGAACGCGGCGAAGGTTCCCTGGAAAGGTTCGAATACATCGACGTTCACGTCGAAGCTGGCTGTCGTGTTTTCTCCCGTAAGCGTCCAGTTCGTAAAGTCCCCGGTCTCGAACCCGCAGTTCTTGACAAGCTGGCCCGGCGCGGAGCTGCAATCATCTGCCTTGGCCCACTTCGAGCCAGCCAGAGTCAGCAGAAGAACGGCAAGGATACAAATTGATTTGCGCATATAGAGTCACTTCTCCTAGGTATGAAATCGTTAAGTTGAAACCACGGATTGAGAACTGCTGGGAACACCTTAAGTTGTTGTAGAATGTCAATTTTTCGGCGCCATCGGCCAGGCCGGCGCCATCACCAGGTTCGCAGCGTTTGTCGTACCAAGTCCTGTCGCGAAGTCCCATCCTGGTGTCGCCAGATACGCCGGCTGGTAGGCCGTATTGCTGGTCGAGAGCACGCCTATAGCGCCGCCGCCCAGGAAGCAGTTCACCGTCCCCGAGCAGGGAACATCCATGTCTCCCAGTGTCACGTCGTAGAACACGCAATTCGAGCCAACGGCGTTGCCAAGCGTCGAATTACACGCTGGGGCCCCCGTCGTGCCGTACTGCGAGTTCCCAATCGTATACAGAACAGGATTCGGATTGCCCTGACGCTCTCCGCTTCTCTGGTTTACAAGCGCCTGAATCCCGCCCCAGATCGGACTCGAAACCGAAGTCCCGCCAAAGCCCGCCCACAACGCCGGATCACTTCCGCACGCTGATCCTCCGCGTGCCGTATCTGACCAGCACACGTCGTAGTAAACGCCTAGGAACCCGTTCGAAGCGAACAGCGAAACATCCGGAATATCCCGAACTCCGTCAGCCGCGTTTCCAAACACTCCCACCTGCCACGAGGGTTTGGCGTAGCCCGCGCAGGTTCCCGAAACCACGCCTCGGGTGCTTGCCGCGCCACTCGCGCATCCGCTTGGTCCGCCGCTGCCGCTCGCCGTCGTCTCAAAGTTGTTATTGGTCCTGTTGCAGGTGCCGTTAGGTCCATACGGTGTCGCGAACCCAAGGAACTGCGTCACCAGTGTGCCGGCGCACGAATCGTTCCACGGAATCTCAGGAAAATAAGAGATCGCCGTCTGGAAGTTCGGTCCATTCGCCGTGTTGAAGTACTGGCTTGTCGTGTTGGTAAAGAACACGGAGGTATCCGTGCCGCCCACAGCAACGTTATTCGGTGTCGATGCGAAGCCGCTGATCCCGATACCGTGCGTCGCGCGAATGCGATTCGCATCGGCACTCGCCGCGCCTTCGTCGCCGGAGGAGACGAAGATTGAAACTCCTTCCGCCGCGCCAAGAGCATACAGATTATTGATAAACAGATTCTCCGTTGCTCCCAGCAAAGCCTCAGCCTCGCCGTAGCTGATGCTCACAACCTGCGGAATCCCCGATGCCGGCCCGCTGAAGATATTCAACAGCGCAATGAACCCGCCGAACTGCGTCGTGTTCGCGCAGGCAGCATTCACAATCGCCGCATTCGGAGCACCGGCCGAAGCCCACTCCACGTCGATCGCCGCCTCGCCATCGTCCCCATTCACTCCGGGTGCGCCGCATGTAGCAGGCCCCGTCGGATGAATCTGCGACAAAGTCCCCGAAGGATACGCGCGAGCCAGCCCGAACGCCTTACGGAAAGTCACCCAGTCGGTCAGACTGAACAGATCGGTGTCTTCAATCACGACAATCGTCTGCCCCTTACCCGAAATCCCGGCTTTGAACAGAGGATTGAAGTTATAGACCGTCGCTACGTCTGCCGCCGAAAGATAATTGAACCCGCTGCCTCCGTTCCCTTGCGTGGAAGCGGGCATTCCACTCGCATGCTTCAGCTTCGACTGCGTATGCGGCATGAAGTTATGCAACGAAGCTACGCCTGCCACTACGCCGGCAAGTGCCGAAGGGAGCTCAGGGTCGGTGTAGTTGCCGAAGTGAGCCTCTCCACCCACCATCATGTTGTGGACCGTCGTATGAAACGCACTCCGCACCGCACCCGCCGTACCTGAGAACTCGATGACCGTCCCTGCCGGATCGACCGACACCACCTTGAAGCCCTCTGTCGTCAGCCAGTCACTGATCTTGCCGATATCCTCTGCAGACGGCCCGAACTGCTCGCCGACTTCAGCCGCAGTCAGCCAATGGTGGAAGTTCGCCGACTGCGGGTTCGTCTGGTCAGCCAGAAACTGCGTAAAGGCAGCCTGCTGATCCGGAGAACGCTGCAGGACAAGCTGCAGATGAGAAAGCTCCACCGAATCGGACACCACGCCGCGGTCATTCTCCGCCGTCGCTTCCGGCCGCACATTGCCCGAAACCTTAAAACGCCGTGCATTGTTGATTGCTTCGCGAATTCGTGAAGGGCTGTGACTGGTTTGGGCGGACACTAACGAAGTAAGGCCAATACACGCAGCCAGCGTCGTCAGCGAAATCGACTGCTTCGCTCGAATCATGACGGTCTCCTGATAAAAAGTGCTCAAATCTATCAGCAAACACGAAAATCCTGAACAGACCTAAGTCCATTTTCTGAGCAGGAATTTTGAGACGAGGGAAAATTAGCAGAAGAATTATGCAAAGAGATGCATAGTCAAAAGTAGATGATTCAATCAATCGGATACTTTGTGTGAGTTCACACTACAGTAGAGCATTTTGATGCCCACAGGTTGACTCACCTCGCGGACCATACAAAACATATCCCAAAGAACATCAACTCACAAGAAAGTTATCGATCAGTCGCGTCTTTCCCACCCACGCCGCAATCGCCACCAGCGTTCCTGCACTCGCAGTCTCCACCGGCAGCAGACTCTCCGCATCCACGATCGCCAGATAATCCAGCTTCACCCCCGCTGCTAAATCCGCCACCCTCCTGGCCCCGTCGATCAACGCCGCACTCTCACGCTCCCCTTGCTTGATCCGCTCTTCGATCAGCCGCAACACCCGGTTCAGCACCAGCGCCCGCGCTCTCTCTTCCGTGCTCAGGTACTGATTTCTGCTGCTCAGCGCCAGCCCCTCCTTATCCCGCACAATCGGACAGCTCACCAGCTCCACATCGAAGTTCAGGTCCCTGACCATCCGCCGCAGGACCGCCACCTGCGCGGCATCCTTCTGCCCAAAATAAGCCTTGCACCGCCCCACAATATGAAACAGCTTCGCCACCACCGTTGCCACACCCGTAAAGTGCCCCGGCCGCGAGGCCCCTTCCAAGCGGTCACCCACTCCCGCCACCGTCACCGTTGTAACCGCACCCTCCGGATACATCTCCTCCGCCTCCGGAGCGAACAGGATCGCAACGCCCTCGGCCTCCAGCCGTGCGCAGTCCCGTTTAAATGTCCGCGGATACTGCCAAAAATCCTCTCCCGGTCCAAACTGCAGTGGATTGACAAAGATCGAAGCCACTGCCGCATCGCACTCCACCCGCGCCTGCCGCACCAGCGACAGGTGCCCTTCATGCAGCGCACCCATCGTTGGCACAAATCCTACCGTAGACCCACCCGCCCGCAGATCGCGACACGCCGACCGCATCTCAGCAACACTTTTTACAATTCGCATTTCAATCTCTCACCCCAGCTCTTCAAGAAGGCATCAATGAGACAAATGCAACATGGGCTGCTGAAGCCCTTATTTTGAAAGGACGACGGCTTCAGCTTTGCCGCAAGGAAAACGATCTCAATGGCTCTTTAGCCCGAGGGAGAATATTTCAATCGGTAAAGGAACGAAGCACCCGGGCCCTATTTTAGAACCTCAACAGAGGTGCCCACCAACTCCCGCATCTCCTGCGAAAGATGGTAGCTCTCCGCGTCCGAGGGAAAGGCCCGTGTCTCGACATCGCGCTTGTACTCACTCAGCGCCGTGCGCATCATGCCGCTCACATCAGCATAACGTCTAACGAACTTCGCCGGTTTCGAAAACGTCATCGTCATCATGTCATGCAGCACCAGGATCTGCCCATCGCAATCCGGCCCCGCGCCAATCCCGATCGTCGGAATCCGCAGCTCCTCGGTAACAATTCGCGCCAGTTCTCTCGGCACGCCCTCCAGCACCAGCGCAAAACAACCAGCCTCTTCCAAAGCCATCGCGTCCGTTCTCAACCCATCGATAGCTTCCATCGTCTTGCCCTGCACCTTATACCCGCCCATGCGATGCACGCTCTGCGGAGTCAATCCCAGATGGCCCATCACAGGAATCTCCGCGTCCACTACATGTCGCACCAGTTCCATCCGCTCGCGTCCACCCTCCAGCTTCACTGCCTCTGCGCCGGCCTCCTTCACAAACCGAACAGCATTCGCAACACCCTCGCGCGCATCCGTGTAGCTGCCGAAAGGCATATCCGCCACCAGCAGCGCCCGCCGCACACCTCGCCGAACCCCGCGGGTATACAGCACCATCTCTTCCATCGTCACGGCAAGCGTATTTTCATGGCCCTGCATCACCATCGCCAGCGAATCGCCGACGAGCAGCACATCCAATCCAGCCTCATCCACCAGCCGGGCGGTTGCGTAGTCGTAAGCTGTCACAGCCGTAATCGGCTTACGCTGCAACTTCTTCTCTGTCAGGTAAGGAACAGTAATTTTCTTCGGATCGGCATCGCGCCCCACACGCGCATCAACTCGTTCCCGAGAGAACGTAATCAGACTCATAGTAAATCTCCAGTGCAGTTCCACCGCGCGCCGCAACCTCCGCAGCTTTGGCCGGATACCGTCTGTCCCGTCAACCTCACGGACTACCTAAAAGCCTACGCCCCTCAGACTCTGCCGGCAACCCCCAGAACGGTTCTGTAGTGGTCAAGTTTGAAACTTGACCACTACCAACAGTTCGGAAGAAGGTCAGTTTCCTGTCTTGCTTAAGGGCACGGCTTCAGCCGTGCCGCAAATGAAATGGAAAAGTGGGTGCGGCTTTAGCCGCTGAGGTTACATCTCCGTCACTGACCCACTATCTCCGGGCCACCTTGGCAAGAAACTCACAGGATCCTTGGAGTGTTTATTTACCAAAACACTGGCGCCAACAACACCAATCGCGACGTGGACAACAAGAGCGAAAGCAAAGAATGCAATCCCAATCATCCGTGCCATCCGAACATGCCCTCATACTCATCGCTCAGAATAAAACGCTGATGGCGCTCAACTTATGGCTTCACCACCGGCAACTCAATAAAACTCTCATGCCCCGGCGCATGATAAACCCGCTGTTCCGCTTTCTTATAATCCCCCGGCTTCGCCCAGAAGATATTCGGAACAAACGTCTGCGGATTCCGGTCATACAGCGGAAACCAGCTCGACTGCACCTGCACCATAATCCTGTGCCCCGGCAGAAACACATGATTCGCCGGCGGCAGATTGAACTTGTAAAGCAGCGGCTCTCCCGCAGCAATCGGTCTTGCAATCTCGAAACTCTCGCGATACCGACCGCGAAAGATATCCGCCGAAACCATCCACTGATACCCGCCCATCTTCGGCTGCCCCGCAACCTCATCGGGATAAACATCGATCACCTTCACCACCCAGTCCGAATCCGTCCCGCTCGTCGAAGCGATCAGGTTCGCTACCGGCTGCCCGCTGATCTTCACCGGAGCCGTCAACACATCCGAAGTAAACACCAGCACATCCGTCCGCCCAGACTCCTCCCGCTGATCGTCCGCCAGCCAGTTCGGCCACGTCATCCCGTTGTCGTACCCAACAGGCTGAATCGGCCGCGCCCGAAACGGCACAGGCTTAGCCGGGTCCGAAACATAAGCATCGAACGCAGCATCGCCATTCGCCGGAGCACTGAAACTCAGCTTCCGCTCAGCCTTCAAATAAAGCGGCACCGAAGCCGACCCGCATCCACTCGCACAAGCAACAGGCCACGCAGGCAGCTTCCGCCACACATTCGTCCCACTCTCATAAGCCGTCACCGGAGCGACCTCTGCCGCGGAAGCATCATCCTTCAGATACTTCGCCAGAAACGGAGCCAGAACATTCTCGCGAAAATGAAACGAAGTATCCGCAGGAAACCTGATCGCTCCCAGCGTGCTCCCATCATCGATACTTCCCCCGTGATGCCACGGCCCCATCACCAGGTGAACCATATTCCCCGAGTCCTTCGGCTTGATCGCCTTATAAACCGCCATCGCGCCGTAGATATCCTCGGCATCCCACAAGCTGTGCACCAGCATCGTCGGCACCGCAATCGGCTCCGCCGCTAGCAGCTTATCCACCGCCTGCGCCTGCCACCACGAGTCATAACTCGGATGCGCAATCACCTTCTGCCAGAACCCCATCTGCTCCAGCCCGCGTTGCTTCCCCAGCTCACCAGCCGATACCGCATTCATATACGTGTCGTAGTCATCAAAATTCGTCGTCCACCACTTCGCCGAGTTATCCCGCGTCCCCACCTGCTCGTAGATATACGGCATGCCCTGTTCGCGAAACGCCCCGTTATGAAACCAGTCATCGCCGCGCCACCCATCCACCATCGGATTCATCGGCACCGCCACCTTCAGCGCCGGATGCGGATGCATCAGCCCCATCAGCGTCGTAAATCCGTCATACGAGATCCCGATGAGCCCCACCCTCCCATTGCTCTCCGGAGTATTCTTCACCAGCCAGTCAATCGTGTCGTAAGTATCCGTCGCATGATCCACGGCGGTAGGATTCAGCGGCCCCCTCAGCGGACGATTCATCACATAATCGCCCTCCGACCCATACTTCCCACGCACATCCTGAATCACGCGAATGTACCCGCCATCGACAATCACGTCCGTGGCATTGTCATACCCATACAAACTCGACCCCAGGTGCGAGCTCTGCGAATTCGTCGTCAGCGCACTCGCGTTATAAGGAGTCCGCGTCAGCAGAATCCCCGCATTCTTCGCCCCCTTCGGCACCAGGATCACCGTATGCAGCTTCACCCCATCGCGCATCGGGATCATCACCTCCCGCCGCACATAATCAAACCCATAATTCGTCGGCGTAACAGCAGCAGGAGTCTCACTAGGCAACGAACCCGGCGTCTGCGCGAACCCGGAAGACAACAAACCAAAAACAAGAGCTGGAATAATCAAACTTCGACGAACAAAAAACGCGTGCATAGGCTTCCTTTTCACAAAACGACAGAGACAAAGCTTCTCATCGATCATATTCGCGACTTCGCCTCAGATTCGAGCGTCTTCTTAACAAATAGCGGTGGAACCGTTACTTCGGCGAAGAACTATCATCCGGCAGTATCCGCGACTGCGCACGGAACACGTGATAGTTCCCAAACGTCACATCGTTCAGAATCGTCTCAAACCGTCCATAAACTCCAAAGCTCTCTCCCCACTCCTTCAAAAGCTTCACCGTCCGCTGCCGTGAAATTGAGACACTCCGAATCGGGCAGAGATAGGTTTTCTCGCCGATCACCACCGCGCCATACTCAACCATGATCCCCGAGCTAAGCATCGGCAACCTCGGCTCCAGATTCGCCTCCACCGTCAGCCGAAGAATCGCTCCGCTCGCCTGATCAATCGCAATCTCCCCCCGATACGCCGCCGTTTTTCGAAAGGGAATCGTCCCATCCGGATCCGCCAGGCAACAGAACCCTACTTCAAAACGAGAAGCATCCTGCGGAATCGCATAACGAAAAACCGCCAGCGGCCCATCCGTTCCCTGTTCCCAATGGCTCCAGGCAAACACGCTGTGCGTCCCCGAAGCCCCCGCAAACACCATCGCCAGAATAGGCCCGAAGGTCCCTTGGGTATCCAGATCACGCTCTCGCGCATTCAGCTTCTTTCCCTTCCTCGCCTCTGCGTCCACAACCTCTTTGCCGTTGCGAAAAGTCACCGTCGTGTTGAACGTCTCCGTTACATGCAACGACTGGTCGCTCATCACAGCCTTCCACTCCTCGTCATCTTTTTGCGAAGGTTCGTCGTATTGCACTGTCGTCCGCGTCGCAAAGAAGTCCGGCAGCTTCACAATCGTCTTGCTCAAATAATCGATCGTGCGGGACAGGATTTGCCGTCGGGTAGCCGGGTCGGGCGTTGCTGTCGCTGGAATCTCCGCCGCCGGTGCAGACAGAAAAACCGATCTGTCCGCCACCGCAACCAGCGCACCCTTCGATCGGTCGCCGGGCAGTCGCCCCTTCCACGCCGACAGCTTCGCGCTGCTCAGCCGCTCGATCAATTCCACACTCGAGAGCTCCTGAGCAACCTCATTGTCCTTGTTGCCACGCGCCGCTTCCAGCATCTGCTCCAGCTCAGCGGCCGTGACGCGTCTCGCCGCCGAAGTGTGATCCTGATAGGTCGGTTCGTTGTAGTAGCCGGTCCTCGTACGTGCAGTCAAATCGCCTTTGCCTAAAACGATCTTCAAATCATGAAAATCATCTACCTGATTCGTCAACGGCGGATCAAACGTCAACGTATAAAAGACACTCTCCTCCTCAATACATTCGCCGATCATCGCGGAAAGTTCGGTGCTTGTGTTCAGCAATCCTCCGCCGCTTTGTATTGCCAGCACGTTCAGGCCCAGGTGCTCAGGAACCACACTCTTCGCGGACCTGACCGGAGCGAGGAAACCCCGATGCGAAAAATCGCTATTCGGGTACGGCCAGCTCCACAAGGCAATCCGGGCTTCGCGCAGCCGTGTCGAGAACTCCGTGACCTCGTCGAAGGCGTTATCCCAGACATTCCACCGGCCACTTAGCCAAAACAACACCTTTCTGCCGGGCCTCCGCCGTTCCGTCAGGATGATCGAACCAAGCGAACTGAGCGAAGGGTTGAGCCCTTGATGTCCCGTTCCCGACACCTTGATCCCGAACGATCGATCGACGCGGAACGTCGGAATCGGCCGAACTACAGGTAACTCCTTTCCGCGGGCAATCGCGTCAGCCAGCGCATTTCCGTCGCTCGACGGCTGAGGCATGGCAGAGAGGCGTGTCATGGCTGCGTTCGGATTGGACGTCGACGGATTGAGAAAGTTCGAAAGCGAAAGAAGGTAGAGGGACACCGGCTGAGCGAGATGCCCGTTGTTTCGGCGCAGAAACTTCTCGGCCTCCGCCTTCGCAAGCGGAATCTGTTGAAGTGGCAGGTTCAACGTATCGACAACCAGGATCACTTCAACAGGAGGATCGGATGGAGCCGTCCTTCCGTCGACCGCCTGAAACGAAACAATCTTCTCCGGCTGCCCGTTGTCCAGCAACGTAAAATCTTTGGACTCAAGTCCGCCCACCGGTTTTCCTGACTTATCCGTCACCACAACGTCAAGCTTGATCAGCCCCTCCGTCGCATTCGCAGCAGGCGCTAGAGGCAAACTCTGCTGAGCCAATCCAAGACCAAACACCAGAACAGGCACACAAAGGAGCAGCCCCGCAAAACCGCAGCTCGCTTTGCTGATACCAGTCACTGAACTCGGCGTAGGCCTCTGCTCTTCGCAGGAAGTATACCGCTCATGCGCCAGCATCCTTCACGAGCACGGAACCCGCGAGCGGTCACAAAAGCAAAATTAGTCCTTCGGACGACCCCACACGCTATCCAGAAACAGGTACCTGTCTCGTTGCGCATCCGGCTTAGCCGCCGAAGTCGCATCCAGATGCATCACCTGCCACTGTTCCGGCTTATAAATCGGCCATTGCGGCAACCCGGGACCATTCGGATCACCGGTCCTCGCAAAGTTCGTCCAGTAAGCCCCCATTAGATCCGAAAGCTTACGATCCTCCGGCCTCAAAACCGCTTCGGGCCGCGAATCCAGTGTTCCAAACACATACTCAATATCGTCCGAGTGAAACGCCCCCAGAATCGCAGCATGATTCTTATCCCCCGGCGAGCCCAGATCCATCCGGTACCGGTAAACCGGAGCCTTCCCGGTACGGGTCTGCGCTTCAATCCACTTCCACGTCTTGTAAGCGATGAACCGGTCGGTTGCGTAATCCCCCGCTGACACAACCGCCTCCGCATCAGTCCCCGCGGGATAGACCGCCAGAAAATCCTTCGCCTTATCGTCAAAGTCCTTCTGAGCCACAGCCGCAAAGCTCTCTGCAGTCGTCTTGGTCTTGGCGAGTAGAACCTGCCCGCGAACCTCATCCGCATTCCAGCCCGCAAGCAGCGGTACCTGGGCTTGAAGCCCCTTGGCATAGGTATTCGGAACTGAGTCCGGGAAAAAGTATCCATCGACACTCGGCTCAAACCGCGGCGGTGGAGGCGTAGTCTTCGCTGTTGCAGCCCGCAAGATCTCTTCCGCCGAAAGCTTCCGCAACTCCGCAAGGGATGAGGTCCCAAACGCTGTCTTCGAAAACGCAACATTCCGCTCCTCGAGGGCGTCGCTCGAGAGTGGCTCAGTCTCACCGCCGGGGAACATCGCGCCGCTCTCCCCAATCGCCTTACTGAACAAGCTTTGCGACACCGGCGAAGCCATCTGCGCGCTCACCGAGCTCGACCCCGCCGACTCGCCAAAGATCGTCACATTCTTCGGATCACCGCCAAAAACCGCAATGTTCTGGTGTACCCAGGCCAGCGCCGCCGCCTGATCCAGCAATCCGTAATTCCCCGAAGCATGAAACGGCGACTCCATCGTCAGCTCCGGGTGATTGAAGAATCCAAAGATCCCCAGCCGATAGTTCATCGACACCACAACCACATTCCGCGCAGCCAGAAACTGCCCATCCTGCCGGCTCTCCGAAGTCCCCCCACTCACAAACCCGCCGCCATAAATCCAAACCATCACCGGCAGCGAACCAGCCTTCGCGCCCGCAGGAGTCCACACATTCAGCGTCAGGCAATCTTCACTCGGCCCCGGATCATGAAACACCATATCCGGATAGCTCCCCGACTGAAGGCAATGCGATCCGAAATCCTTCGCCTGCCGCACACCCTTCCACGCAGTCAACGCCTGTGGGGCCTTCCACCGCAGATCCGCCACCGGCGGAGCCGCAAAAGGAATCCCTTTGAACGCCCGCACCTTTTGCCCATTGGCAAACGCACCCTCCACCTCACCGCTATCAATCTTCACGCGCAGTGGATTCGCAGCATGCAGAGCAGTTGAAAAACAGAAAGTCGCCAAAATGAAAAAGGCAGAGGACAGAGCAGCGGGCCGGTTCATGACTTTTCTCACCGCACAACGGTATCACCACGCCACGTGTGCTTCGAGGCCAATTCTAGCCGCGTCCCCGTGCATTCGGAGCAGGCGGTGGATAGCGCGGCTTTAGTTTCATCGCAACCTCAGGCTTAGGCTCAATCTCAAGCGGCCTGTTTGCCGCCACCAGCTCGCCAATCGCATACTTCAGCGCTTCCACCCCTTCGCCCGTCACCGCCGAAATCTTATAGAACGGCAGCTTCTTCCGCTTCGCCATCGCCGTCAGCTTCTTCAGCTTCTCCGGATTCGCCACATCCACTTTCGCCGCCACCAGAATCGTCGGCTTCGCTGCCAGTGCCGGATCAAAACTCTTCAACTCCTCCGTAATCACCTTGTAGTCCGCAACCGGATCAGGCCGGGCACTTCCGCCTGCTGCGGCGCTCGCGTCCGAAACATCCACAAGATGAACAATCACACTGGTCCGCTCAATATGCTTCAGAAACTGAATCCCCAACCCGTGCCCAAGATGCGCCCCTTCAATCAGCCCCGGCAGATCCGCCACCGTGTACGACAGAGTATGCGGAAAGTCCCCAACCTGCACCACGCCAAGATTCGGCTGCAGCGTCGTAAACGCATAATTCGCAATCTTCGGCTTCGCTGCGGAAAGCCGCGAGATCAGCGTCGACTTCCCCACATTGGGATACCCCACCAACCCCGCATCTGCCAATAGCCGCAGCTCCAGCCGGTAAGTCCGTTCCTCCCCCGGCCGTCCCAGCTCATGCTCCCGCGGAGCCTGATGCGTACTCGTCGCAAAGTGCTGGTTGCCACGTCCGCCACGTCCACCCTTCGCAATCACAATCGTCTCGTTCGGATGCGCAAAGTCGTGAACCAGCTCACCCGTCGCATCGTCATAAAGCAGAGTGCCAACCGGCACCTTCAGCGTAGTGTGCTCCCCCGCCTGGCCTGAACAGTTCGATCCAAGCCCGTGCCCGCCGCGTTCCGCCTTCCACTCCGGATTGAACCGGAAGTGCACCAACGTATTGTGGCTCAACGAAGAAGACATCAGCACGTCGCCGCCATGCCCTCCATCGCCACCCGAAGGCCCGCCTCGCGGAACGAACTTCTCCCGCCGAAAGGCCATGCACCCATTGCCCCCATCGCCGGCCTTGATCCGGATTCGCGCTTCATCAATAAACATGCACCTTCAAGTGTACAAGTTTGCGCGCCTGGGGCCACGTCGCTGATTCTGCTCACCTTGCCAATCCTGACCCTGCAAACCTCCAACATCCATTGCACCTGAAGCAATCCATTCCCTATACTGACGTCTCCAAATGTAACCGCTTATTAACCAGCATGTGCGAATCTAAAGCGGTTAATAGACAAGCGAATCGCAGGCACGGGCCCAGAAGAATCTGCTAACCGCTGAAATGAATTTAAGGAGACCGAGATGCAGATGCAAAAGACAGTTCTGACGGCAGTGGTGCGCGCTCTGTTATGCGTGCTGGTTTGCGTTGGTGGAGCTTACACACATGCTCAATCCGCAGTAGACGGCGCCATCGGCGGTACGGTACAGGATGCCTCCGGCCTCCCCATCCCGAAGGCAAAAATCATCATCCAAAACAACGCCACCAACGCCGAGACAACCATTATCGGTGACGACTCTGGATTCTTCCGCGCGATCCATCTTCAGCCCTCCACCTACACCGTCTCCATCACGGCGCCCGGCTTTGCAAGCTTCAAGTCCTCCGAAGTCATCGTGCAGGTCGGTCTTCTCACCGACATCTCGCCCCGTCTGCCTGTCGGTAGCGAATCGCAGACCGTCGAAGTCACCAGTGAGGCTCCGCAGATCAACACCACCTCTCCTGAAGTCGGCGGCCTCATCAACCAGCGCGCCCTGCAGGATCTGCCCGTCAACAACTATCGCTGGTCCGCCTACGCGCTCCTCACTCCTGGCGTCGTCGGCGACGCAAGCGGGTTCGGCCTTCTCAGTTTCCGCGGCCAAAGCACCCTCATGAATAACGTCACAGTCGACGGTGCCGACGACAATCAGGCCTACTTCTCCGAAGAGCGCGGACGCACCCGAGCCGGATACTCCACCGCCAAGGCCTCCATTCAGGAGTTCCAGGTCAACACCTCCAACTACTCCACGGAGTACGGCCGCTCCGCTGGCGGGGTCGTCAACTCCATCACCAAGAGCGGCGGCAACCAGTTCCACGGCGATCTCTATTTCTTCGATCGCGATGCCGAATGGGCAGGATCGGTTGCGACAACTGTCCAGACCGTGCAGACGACACCTGGCGGCCCCTTCGTCTCGCAGCACTTTAAACCTAGCGACGTGCGTAAGCAGTACGGTGGCGCCATTGGTGGCCCCATCTTCCGAAACAAACTATTCTTCTTCTTCGCTGGGGACCGATTCCAGAGAGACTTTCCGGCAGTCGCAGTTGCCAGCAGTCCAGCTAGTTTCTATACCTTGCCAGATGCAACCCTGCCCGCCGGCAAGGTCTGCGGTGTAACATCCGGCTCATCGGCTCCCAGCACAATCGACGCTGCCGCCTGCACTCTGCAGACAAACCTCGGCCTTCCGACCTACGCAGCTGCCGCAACCGACTACACCAATGGCATCGCGGGACTGAACACCATGTTGGGAACGGTGCCGCGTACAGGCAGTCAGACGATCTTCTTTCCAAAGATCGACTGGCAGGTCAACTCGCGCAACCATGCCTCCTTTGAGGTCAATCGCCTGCGCTGGGGCTCTCCGGCCGGTATTCAAACCGCAGCGACGGTCGCCAACGGCATCAGCAGCTTTGGCAACGACTACGTCCGCGTCACCTTCGGCATCGCCAAGCTGGATACAGTCATTACGAACAATCTCACCAACCAGGTCCGGTATCAGTACGGGCGAGACTTCGAGTTTGAGTACGGCCAGGCGCCCACTCCTTATGAGAAGACCAATCTGATGGGCCCCACGGGCGGCGGATACACAAACCCGTTGGGAGCTCCGCCAAGCGTAAGCATCACCAACGCCTTTTCGTTCGGAACACCGAACTTCCTGAACCGCGCTGCATTGCCCGATGAACGCCGCTGGCAACTTGCCGATACCTTCAATTGGATCCACGGACGGCACAACTTCAAGTTCGGCGGAGATTACATTCATACCGACGACCGGATCAACAATCTCTTCTCGGGCTTCGGTGTTTACGCCTACTCCAATCTCGCAGCTTACTTTTCCGACTTTTACCTCTCCCAGAGCCCTGCCACCGCAAGCAAAGCTAAAAACTACACCAGCCTCTACGTTCAGGGTTTCGGCATTCCGGGCGTCGAGTTTACGACCGGCGACTACGGCTTCTTCGTCGAAGACAACTGGAAACTTACCAAAGCCCTCACTGTCACTGCGGGAATCCGCTACGAGTACGAGCAACTGCCCCCACCCTTCAGCAGCCTCATCGTTCCTGCTCTCCCCCAGACAGCTGCCATGCCCTCCAACAAAACGAACATCGGTCCGCGAGTCGGGTTCGCCTACGATGTCTTTGGATCGGGCAAGACAGTCGTGCGCGGAGGCTATGGTGTCTTCTTCGCTCGCATCCTCAACGGAACCATCTACAACGCCCTCATCAACACAGGATCGCCAAACGGCCAATTCACGGTAAACTCCACCCCATCCTTTCCTCAGGTCATCGCGTCTGGCAGTCTCGCAGGTGCGCCGAACTCAGTCTTCTTCGACAGCAACTTCAGAGCTCCCTGGATCAATCAGGCCGATCTCACCGTCGAGCAGGATCTCGGCTGGAACACCGTCGTCGGCGTGACCTGGCTCGGAACACTCGGTCGCCGTCTGCCGAACTTCACCGACCTCAATCTCAATCCTGCGACTTCGATCAACTACACCATCGTTGACACTGCCGGTAAGGGCCCGTTGCCGGCTGGCTCGGTCATCTCGAGCAAGTTCTACCCAAGAAACACAACCCCCGGCTGCACCAGCGCCCGTCCTAACTGCAACTTCGGCTCACTCACAGACATCTTCAGCGGCGTGAACTCCAACTACTCCGGCCTCGTCGCCCAGATCAATCATCGCTTCACCAACCATCTCCAGTTCACCGCGAACTACACCTGGTCCCATGCGTTGGACTTCGGACAAAACAATCAAACCGCTACAACCGTCAACAACCTTTTCGATCCGCAGGACATCCGGCAGGAATACGGCAACTCCATCACGAACATCCCTAATCGCCTTGTGATGGCTGCCGTCATCACCGCCCCCTGGAAGTACACAGGCTGGCGCGGCTATCTGTTCAACGACTTTCAGGCATCGCCAAGTCTTCAGATTCAGAGCGGCTTGCCCTACTCGGTCGGCACCACCGGCGGATTCACCTCAACCACCGGAACACTCCCCGGATACACCCCGTCGGGCGCTCTCATCGCTGGCTTTGGCGGCGTCAACGGCTCGAACGGAACCTTCCGCATGCCCGGCTTCGAGCGCAACGGCCTTGAGCAGCCGCACACGATCGTGTCCGACCTGCGCCTGTCCAAGCGCTTCACAATTGCTGAACGCTACAAGCTGGAATTTCTCGGTGAGGCCTTCAATGTTGCGAATCATCAGAACGTGACCGGCGTCAATGCGACTGCCTATACCGTAGGCAACGTCTCGGCGAGCAAAACAAACACTCTCACCTTCTCCACAGCATCCCCTGGCTTTGGCGCTGCAACCGCAACCAATACCAGCGGCTTCTCCTACGCGCCCCGCCAGATCCAGCTCGGCGTCCGCGCTCAGTTCTAACCGAATACCTCAGGAAGAAAGGGCGGCAGCTTCGGCTGTCGCCCTTTTGAATTTACGTGCTCCTCAAAACTTTCTCCTTCGCTCCACTCAACCAATCTCGTATCATCGTCACTGTAGAGCCGGGGTTCGATCCTCCCGCGATTACGCAGAGCAGCTCAATCTTCGGGAGTACGCATGTCGTCCCATGCCGAACCCGCGCCTCGAAGCGTGGCCGTAAGAAAAATCCTCCTGCCCCTCCTGGCGTACTGCTTTCTCTTCGCAGTCCGGCATCCTCACATCTTCGCGCAAACTGCCGTCGATGGGGCCATCGCTGGCTTCGTCGTCGACGTCAACGGAGCAGCCATCGCCGGCGCAACCATCGAAGTCCAGAACACCGCCGGAATCAAAACTCACGCAACCACGCAAGCCAAAGGTGAGTTCACCGTCCCCCACCTCCCCGCAGGTGACTATCAGGTGACCGTCGAATACGCCCTCTTCGCCCGCCTCACTCTGCAACCCGTAATAGTCGAAGTCGGAGGCATCACCTCCATCGACGCGCACCTGCGAATCGGCCCCGTAGCAACGTCCATCGACGTAACAGCCGAGCCCGATCCCTCCCTATATGTAACCGTGGATGATCTTTTACCTTCAGCCCTCGGCAGCGTGGTCACCCGCGAAGAAATAGAAGGTCTTCCCGTCAACGGCCGCCGTTGGCAAACCTTCGCCCAACTCATGCCCGGCATCAACGACAACCCCGAAGGCGACGGTCTCCTCACCTTCCGCGGCATCGACTCAACCCAAAACAGCACGCGCATCGACGGCGCAGACGACGACCAGAGCTTCGCCTCTGTCCCCAGCGGCACAGGAATCGAGAGCGGAGCCGAAGCCGAGGACGCAGCCGAAACCGGCACACCCACACGCGTTCACGTAAGCAGCGCATCAGGCGGCGGAGGCTACGGCCGCCACTCCGGCATGGCCTACACCTTCTCGCAGGAAGCAGTCCGCGAGTTCCGCGTCAGCAGCCAGAACTACTCCGCACTCTACGGTCACGCCGCCGGAGGCATCATCACCACTGTCTCCAAAAGCGGCACCAACGACCTCCACGGCTCCGCTTTCTACCTCCTTCGCACCAGCGCTCTCTCCGCTGCCGATCCCTTCTCCATCGCCACCACCTACTCCGACGGCCTCGTCACCAGCACGAACGTCAAACCCCACGATCTCCGCCAGCAATTCGGCGGCAACCTCGGCGGAGCCGCCATCCGCGACAAGCTCTTCTACTTCTATGCCTACGACCAGCAAGCCCGCGACTTCCCCGCCATCTCCACCCTGGCAGACCCAAACTTCTTCGCCCTCACTCCCACCCAGAAAGCGCTGCTGGCCAATCGCGGCGTAACCACAGCCAAAGTCAACGCCGCCCTCAACTATCTCGATAGCCTCACCGGAAAAATCCCACGTCAGCAAAACCAAACCATCAACTTCGCCAAACTTGACTGGCAGGCCAACCCGCATCATCGTCTCAGCCTCCAATACAACCGCGCCCGCTCCAACTCTCCCGCAGGAGTCCGCTCCTCCCCGGTCGTCGACGTAGGCCGCGCAAGCCTCGCCAGCAGCAACGCAAAGATCGACGCCGTCCTCGGCCGCTGGCTCTGGCTCTCCACTCCCGCCCTCAGCAACGAACTCCGCGCACAATACGGCCGCGACCTCCAATACGAACAAGCCCCCGCCCCTCTCCCACAAGAACCGGCCATAGGCCCCGGCGGCACAGCGCCAGAAGTAGCTATCGGCCCCGACGGCTTCATCTTCGGCACCTCATCCTCCTTCGGCCGCAACGCATTCCCCAACGAAAACAAAATCCAGCTGGCCGACATTCTCACATGGACTCACAACCGCAATCAGCTTCAGCTCGGCGCCGACATCAGCTTCGTCCACGACAACATCAACGCCCTCGCCAACACCCAGGGCACCTTCCACTACGACAGCACCACCACCTCCGGCCACGCCGGCGGCCTCGTCGACTGGATCACCGACTACACCTTCAACGTCAACACCAACCCCAACGGCGGCTGTCCCTCCATCGTCTCGCGCATCCACGACTTCTGTTTCCGCTCCTTCACTCAAAGCTTCGGCCAGCAAGCCGTCACCTTCAACACGCAGGAGTGGGCCGCCTTCCTCCAGGACGACTGGCACCTCAAACCCGGCCTCACCATTAACGCCGGCCTTCGCTATGAATACGAGCTACTCCCCACCCCCCAGCAACCCAACGCCATCCTCGACGCAGCCTTCGGCAAAACCGGCGCAACCAGCGTCTTCCCCGAAGACCGCAACAACTTCGGTCCACGCGTCGGCATCGCATGGGAGCCCTTCGGCTCCGGCCGCGGCCTCATCCGCATCGGCTACGGCCTCTTCTACGGCCGCCTCCCCGGCGCAACCATCCGCAGCGCCCTCACCGACACCGCACTCCCCACATCCTCGCGCCACATTCTAATTACACCCACTACAGTTACAAATTGCCCGCAGGTCGCCAATCAAGGCTTCGGCTACGCTTGCTCCTACCTCACAACCCCACCTTCAGCGATCACCAGCACCACCTCCGCCATGGTCTTCGATCGCCGTTTCCGCCTCCCCATCGTCCAGCAAGGCAGCTTCACCCTCGAGCGCGAAGTTGGCGCAGGCATCCTCGCCAGCGCAACCTATCTCATCAACATCGACCGCCAGCTCCCCAACTCCGTCGACATCAACATCGCGCCCTCAACCGTAACCAAAACCTTCCAGCTGCAGGGCGGCACCGGCGAATCCGGCATCCGCGACGGCGAAACCTTCATCCTCCCCTTCTACTCGCAGCGCATCAACACCAGCTTCGGCCCCGTCACCGGCATCGTCTCCAACGCCGACGCCACCTACAACGCTCTTGTCCTCGAAGCCCGCCGCCGTCTCCACGCAGGCCTGGAGTTCCGCACCAGTTGGACTTGGTCCAAGGCCATCGGCGTCGGCCAGAGCGGCGCAACCCCGCGCATCAACGCTCAATTCGACCCCTTCAACCTTCTCTACGACAAGGGTCTCTCCTCCCTCAACTTCCCCCACAAGATCCAGGCCAGCGCCATCTGGCAACCCACGCCGCGCACCGGCGAACACTGGCTCCGCATCGCGGCCAGCAACTGGACTATCGCTCCACTCTTCACCGAATCCAGCGGACGACCCTACAGCTTCGACATCTTCGGCGGCACGCGCCTCACCGGCGGCCACGAAACCATCAACGGTTCCGGCGGCGCAACCTACCTCCCAACCGTAGGCCGCAACACCCTACGCCTGCCCGACACCGCCCGCATCGATCTCCGCATCAGCCGGGCTCTCCGCGTCACCGAAAAACTCCGCATGCGCGGCAGCGTAGAAATCTTCAACCTCACCAACCGCGTCAATTACTCCGCGATCATGCAGCGAGCGTTCCTGGTTGGCACCGCAACCAACGGCATCACCCCACTTATCTTCCAGAATGCCGCGACGGTAGCCACCGAAGGCCTCAACGTCCGCCCTTTCGGCACCTTCACCTCAGCTGCCACAGGCCAATCCCCCGAGCGCCAGATCCAGCTAGGCCTCCGCGCCGAGTTTTAACACTCAGTGTTGCGAAATCGAAAGAGTATTTCCATCCGGGTCGGCGAACCAGGCAACCTTGGCTCCCTCCGGAGCAGTCCACACTCCGTCGTCACTCTGCTTGAAATACGGATAACGAATGAACTTCACGCCCTTCCCTGTCATCCCCGCAACGGTCTTATGAATATCCTTTACCTGCCAGCCCAGAAGCGTGAATGGAAAGGGAGTGAAGTCGTCCACACGCACAATGCGAACCATAACCCCATTCGCATCCATCACAATCGCGAACGAATCATCGCTCACAAAGTGCAATCCAAGCACGCCTTCATAAAAACTGCGCGCACGCGTCGCATCTTTCGTAGGGATAAAGGCGATAAGTGGGTTCTTGGCAAGCATGGTCATGACCTCCCTGATGGTTAAAGATTGGTCAAACGCGCGAAACTCCTAGAGTCCTGGCCTTATTGCGAAGGCGATCCCTTATGCTGCAAAAACCCCAGCATCTCCAGCACCGCCTCCGTCAAAGCAATCCGCTGATCGGAGTATGAGTGATCCGTAGTCAAATGCACTGTAGTCAGATCCTTCGCTCCCGCCTTCCGCAGAGCCGCAACAAAAGCATCATTCGAACCCGCCAGCCCATCATCCGAAGTCACCACCAGAACCGGCCTCGTCGCCAGTCCCGCAGCAAGATTCACCGTATTCCACGCCACCGCATCCGCCGCAACCTCCTTCGCCAGACTCTCCGGAGTGCAACCCGCCAGCGGGGCCATCCCTTCTCTCGCCAAACCTGCCGCAAGCCGATCCGTCGCCACCTTCACCTGCTCCGCCTTCAGCCCCTGCATCTTGTCTACGCCCATATCCGCCGCCGAAATCAACCCCACTGCCTTGATCCCAGCATCATGCGAACCCACATACCGGGCCATAAACCCACCCATGCTATGCCCAATCAGCACAATCGAAGCCGGATCGGCTCGCAGCTTCTTCGCATTCGCCGCATCCCGCAAATAAGCCACCGCAGCCTCGGTGTCCTCAATCGAATGCGTAAACGAAAAATCTCCCGGAGATCCCCACGACCCGCGATAGTCGAAATAAACCACATCCCAGCCATCCCTTCGAATCGCCTGCGCCAGATCCAGATTCTTCTCATTCCCCGGAAACCCATGCAGCAGAATCACCACCGGATGCGGCCCAGCACCTTCCGCGACATAAGCCAGAGCATTCAGCATCGCGCCATGGCTTGGAATCTGAAAACTCTGCATCGCCGCCGGATAAACCCTGTTCGCAGGCGGATCCGTAGTCAAAGCCGCAGGAACCTGTTGTGCAGACGCCGAAGCGCAACAAAACCCGACGCAGAAGAGGGCGACAGAAGCAGTATTCCGAAGAAAGGACATGACGCGATTGTAGAGAAGATCACCCGCAAAACCAGAGAAAAACATTGCAGCCCGCGTACAGGCCTGCAAACTTCTTTACAGGCAAATTCCGTCGCTGCTACGCTCTGCCACAGAGAGAATTTTCGGGGGAACTATGAAACTTCGACGGATAGCGACATTCGCGCTTTGCGTTTTCTTAGCAACCTCGGCCATCGCGCAGAGAAAGCCGATCCCACGCCCGGTCTTCGCCGCAAAGACCATCGCCATCGTCAACCACGCTCACAACGATGCAGTCGAAACCGGCGCGCTCGAGAGCCTCAAGCGTTGGGGAAAGTTCACCGTAGTCGATGACCCCGACACCGCAGACATCGTCCTCACCTTCGAAAAGGCCAGCGAACACGAAGGCAAGAGCAGCCAGACGAGCAAAGACAACAACGACGGCAAATCGCCCGAGACGAGCTACAACTACAGCATGTCCTTCGGCTCCTCTCTCACCATGAAGGCCACAATGAAGGGCAGCACCACGCCGTTCTACACCGCAACCAACGCCGACTCCAAGAAAAAGGGCGGCGCAGCCTGCGTAGTCGACTTCCAGGGTGCCTACAACCAGGATCGCTAGTCCGTCAGATTGCCGAAAAATCTGTCTTGCTTAAGGGAACGGCTTCAGCCGTGCCGCGAACAACGCTGAAATTTAGCGGCTTCAGCCGCTGAGGTACGCTTTTTGTTTCGCGGACACCTTTTCAGCATCCTCGTTAGCTGTAGCCATTCCCACCACGCCATCAGCCTCCAAAATCGTAGAATGGAAGAGACGATGTCTTTCACCGAACAATTCGACGTAGTCGTCGTAGGAGCAGGCCACGCAGGATGCGAAGCAGCCATGGCCTCCGCGCGCATGGGCCTCCGCACGGCCATCTTCACCCTCAACCTCGACCTCATCGCTCAGATGAGCTGTAACCCAGCCATCGGCGGCATCGCCAAAGGCCATCTCGTCCGCGAAGTAGACGCCCTCGGTGGAGTCATGGGCGAGGTAGCCGACGCCACCGGCATCCAGTTCCGTCTCCTCAACACCTCACGCGGCCCCGCCGTCTGGTCCCCCCGCGCGCAGTGCGACAAAGCCCTGTACCGCGTCAAAATGCGCGAAGTCCTCGAGGCCCAGCCCAACCTCTTCATCAAGCAAGCCGAAGTAGTCGACCTGATTCTTGAACCCGTAGACTCCGCCTTGAAAGGGACGGGCTTCAGCCCGTCCGTGAACAAAACCAAAGAGGCAGGGGCTTTAGCCCCTGGGGGAAGGCGCGTCACCGGCCTCAAGCTCCGCGACGGCCGCACCATCCACGCCGCCGCCACCATCGTCACCACCGGAACCTTCCTCAACGGCCTCATCCACTGCGGCGAGCAGCAATACACCGCCGGCCGCTCCGGCGAACCCGCCTCCGTCCTCCTCGGCGAAGCTCTCAAGCGTCTAGGCCTCCGCGAGTGCCGCCTCAAAACCGGCACCCCGCCCCGTCTCGACGGCCGCACCATCGATTGGAGCAAGTTTCAAGTCCAGCCCGGCGACGAAGATCCCACCCCCTTCAGCTTCCGCACCCGCGAGATCCCTCTCCGCCAGATCAACTGCCACATCGCCCACACCACCGACGAGACCCTTCGCCTCATCCGCGACAACGTCCACCGCTCGCCCATGTACACCGGCCAGATCGAAGCCATCGGCCCGCGCTACTGCCCCTCCATCGAAGACAAGATCGTCCGCTTCCCCGACAAGACCCGCCACCAGTTCTTCCTCGAGCCCGAAGGCCTCAACACCCACGAGGTCTACATCAACGGCATGAGCACCTCGCTCCCCATGGAAGTTCAGGCCGCCATGGTTCACTCCATCCCCGGCCTCGAAAACGCCGAGATGCTCCGTCCCGGCTACGCCATCGAGTACGACGCCATCGACCCCACCGAGCTCGACCGCACCCTCCGCGTCAAATCCTTCGCCGGCCTCTACCTCGCCGGCCAGATCAACGGCACCAGCGGCTACGAAGAAGCCGCCTGCCAGGGCCTGATGGCCGGAATCAACGCAGCCCTGGCCGTGCAGAACAAAGAGCCGTTCACTTTAGACCGCACCGAAGCCTACACCGGCATCCTCATCGACGACCTCATCAGCAAAGGCACTAACGAGCCCTACCGCATGTTCACCTCGCGCGCCGAGTTCCGCCTCCACCTCCGCATCGACAACGCCGACCGCCGCCTCACCCCGCACGGCCGCCGTCTCGGTCTCATCGACGACGCAGCATGGTCAGCCTACGAAGCCAAACAAACCCGAGCCGCCGCCTTCGAAAATCTCCTCACCAACAAACGAGTCCGCGCCGAAGAACTCCCCGCCGACCTCCTCGCGCAGCTCGACGGCGAAGCCGCCAACCTCACCGGCCAGACCTTCGCCCAACTCCTCAAGCGCCCCGAGCTCTCCATCGAATCCCTCATCCCAACGCTTCTCGTAGGCATCGCGCAGCTCCCTGACCTCGACCCGTGGTCCAAAACTTTGCAACAACCCCTCTCCGGAGCCGAGCCGAAGGCCCAGAACAAGGTCCAGAACGGCACGAAGTGCCCAGCCTGGGTCCGCAACGAGATGAAAACAGTCGAAACCGAGCTCAAATACTCCGGCTACCTCGACCAGCAACGCCGCTCCATCGAAAAGATGCGCAAAGCCGAGCAGCGCCACATCCCCGAATGGTTCGACTACACCACCATCAGCGGCCTCTCCACCGAGATGAAGCAAACCCTAACCCGAGTCCGCCCCAACACCCTGGGCCAGGCCAGCCGCATCGCAGGCGTAACGCCAGCAGCCGTAAGCCTCATCCACGTCTACATCGAAATCCAGGGCCGCGAACGCGTCGCCTGACCCAAAATTTACAGCCGCAAGCTCTCCAACACAGCCGACCATCGCCAGCCCCCAAACCGCGTCATTCCGACCGAAGCCACTCACAGCTTCATCGTGAGTGGCGCAGTGGAGGAACCCCCGCATTTCGCTTTTGTCTTTGCTTTGCCTTTGATTTGCGGTTTGACCCCCAAAAACCAATCCCAAACCCCATTCGCAGCGTTAATCTTGTAACCGCCTGCACTATCGCGGCGTCGAATAGACTGGAAACGGAGAAAGCCAATGACCGCAGGCCTCAAAACAGGATTGCTCGCACTTGGCGTTGTTGTCGTAGTTGCACTTCTAATGCTTAGCGGCAGGAGGATGATCATGGGAACAGTCTTAGGGGCCGAAGCCACGCGCAAAGAGCCAATCCCCGCTCCCACCGTGGATGAGCCGAACTCCGGCAAGAAGCACGAAACCGCAGTCTTCGCCGGTGGATGCTTCTGGGGCGTCCAGACCACCTTCCAGCGAATCAAGGGCGTCACCGGCACCACCGCAGGCTACTCCGGTGGCTCCGAGGACACCGCCACCTACGCACAGGTCTCCACCGAAAGAACCGGCCACGCCGAATCCGTCAAAGTCGTCTTCGACCCGGCCCGCATCACTTACGGCACGCTACTGCGCATCTTTTTCTCCGTGGTTCACGACCCCACGCAGCTCAACCGCCAGGGCCCCGACGTGGGCACCTCCTACCGCTCCGTTATCTTCTATACCAACCCGGAGCAGAAGAAGGTCGCCGAAGCCTACATCGCCCAGCTCGATGACGCCCACGTCTTTCCGAAAAAGATCGTCACCGAAGTCACCCCGCTCAAAGCCTTCTACGACGCCGAAGACTACCACCAGGACTACGCCGAAAAGAACCCCAACAACCCCTACATCCAGGTCTGCGACGTCCCCAAGATAGCCGCCCTCAAAGAACAGTTCCCCGAACTCTTCCTGGACTACAAACACAAATAACGTTGGATGGCCCATCCTTCACAATCTCATCGTGAAGGTGGGTCGCTCTTGCCTTTGCTCCTCTTGCTTGTCTTTCCGCACCCTGAGCGAAGCCGAAGGGGAGGAATCTGCTTTTGCTCTTGTCGTTGCTTCCCACGCACAAACCAACAAATCGCGTCATCTCGACCGAAGCAACGGACAGTCTCATCGTCCGTTGCGCAGTGGAGAAGCCTGCCCTGAGCGAAGTCGAATGGGACCCCCGCATTTCTCTTTGCCTTGTCGTTGTCTCTATTCTTGCTGTAGCGGAAGGCCTTGACTACGACTTACTGTGTAACCTCACCCTCAGGCTCATCCGTAGGATTCTCAATCTCCGCCTGAAACCCCTCCAGCAACCGTTTCAGAAACGCCCCCGACTCAACCGGTTCATTCTGCAGCTCATGCGCATGCGCCACATGCCGGGCCAGATCAGCCAGCACGATCCCCCACGCAAACGGATCCTCCCACGCCCCGCTCCGAATGCTCACATGCTGCCCCTGCTCCGCAATCCAGACCCGCAAAACCTCAAACGAAGCCTTATCCCGTTGCGCAGCCGGTGGAACACTCAAAATCTTCTCGACACCCATCTTGGACTCCTTGGGGAACATAACAAGGTTACATCCCCGCTCAACCGCATCACCAGCGCCAAAGTAAAATCGCACCAACGGCTAGTTTTCCACGGAATCAACAGACATCCGCAGAATCCTCAGTGACGAATGAACTAGCCTTGGAACTTCATGGCAACTCCCTACCTAATCCGCGAAGGCGACGACACACGCCCTGCCTCCGTCCATGCCGAAACCACCATCCTCGGCGGCATGCTAGTCGACTCGCTCGCCATCATCGACGCCACCATGCTCCTCCGCGCCGAAGACTTCTCCCTCGACTCCCATCGTCGCATCTACACAGCGATGCTCCACCTCGCCGAGACCGGCCACGCCGTCGACATCGTCACCGTCAGCGAAGAACTGAAGAAGCGCAAAGAGATCGACTCCATCGGCGGCATCGCCTACCTCGCTTCACTCAGCGAAGGCCTCCCTCGCAAGCTCAGCATCGAAAGCTACGTCCGCATCGTCAAAGACAAGAGCCTCATGCGCCAGCTCATGACCGTCTGCGACATGGGCCTCAACGAAGCCGGCGACCAGTCCCAGCACGCCCTCGACGTCCTCAACAAAGTCGGCTCGCTCCTCAACGACATCTCCGACGATGCCATCACCGGCGGCTTCTCCGACATCTCCACCATCGTCAAAGACTCCTTCGGCTCCATCGACGCCCTCTACGAGCAGGGCCGCGAAGTCACCGGCCTCGCCACCCACTACATCGACTTCGACCGCATGACCAGCGGCCTCCAGGACTCCGAGCTCATCATCATCGCCGCCCGTCCCTCGATGGGAAAAACCGCCTGGGCCATCAACATCGCAGAAAACGCCGCCGTCCGTGGAGGCAAAGTCGTCGCCGTCTTCTCGCTCGAAATGTCCAAGGCCAGCCTCCTCCGCCGCATGCTGGCCTCACAGGCCCTCGTCAACTCCAAGGCCATCCAGACCGGCATGCTCATGCGCGACGACCGCGCCAAACTCATCAGCGGCCTCGAAAAACTGATGGAGTCCAAAATCTTCATCGACGACACTCCCGGCATCACCCTCGCCGAGATGCGCGCCAAGGCCCGCCGCCTCAAGCAGCAGCAAAACGGCCAGCTCGACCTCATCGTCATCGACTACCTCCAGCTCATGACCGGCTCCAACACCGGCTCCAAGTCCTTCGAGAACCGCACGCAGGAAGTCTCCGCAATCTCCCGCGGCCTCAAAGCCCTGGCCAAGGAGATGAAGGTCCCGGTAGTAGCTCTCTCCCAGCTCTCCCGAGCCAGCGAGCAGCGCGGCGGCGACAAAAAACCTCTGCTCAGCGACCTCCGCGAATCAGGCTCCATCGAGCAGGACGCCGACGTAGTCTGCTTCATCCACCGCGAAGAGTACTACGACCGCGAAAACGAAGATCTCAAAGGCAAAGCCGAGATCATCATCGCCAAGCAGCGGAACGGCCCCACCGGCATCGTCCACCTCGCCTACCTGGCCGACTTCACCCGCTTCGAAAACCTCCAACCCGGCACAGACAACTATTAGCAGCGACAACTGGCAACCGTAGCTTTCGCTTTATCTCAACCACCAAGACTTCGTCATCTCGACCCGCCAAAATTTCGTCATCAAAACTTCGTCATCTCAACCCGCCAAACTGCGTCATCTCAACCCATCAAAACTTTGTCATCTCGACCGAAGCAACGGACAGTTATCGTCCGTTGCGCAGTGGAGAGACCCCCGCATTTGTCTTTGCTTTTGCTGTTGCCTGTCATCCATTACCGCTTAAACAAATCATCCACACCCTTACCCGCCACAGCAGGCATCGAGTGCCCCGTCACATGCGGCACCAGATTCGGCGGCCAGTAAGGATCCGCTGCCGCCACCGACCCTAGAGCAACATCCGGAATCTTCGTCCCAATCTTCGAGTTCATCGTATCGATGTAAGTATTCGCCACCACCGCATACCCGGTATTCGTCGGATGAATCCCATCCAGCGCAAAAAACCCGCCCAGAAAAGCCACCGTCCCCGTGTACCCATTAATCGTCAGTCCCGAGGCAGTGATCTGCTTGAACAGCGCATTGATATCCACCAGCGTCGCGCCCGCCCCCTGGGCCTGCTGCGCAATCACTTGGTTGAACGCCACCACCTGCGCCTGCACCGTCACCACCTCAGCCGCTGACAACACACCCGCATCCGTAATCGGCCCCTTCTGCTGCCCAGCCAGAATCAATGGAATCTGCGCCGTCCCCGTAGGATTCACAAGGTCCCCCGGCACAATCCCCAGAATCCCGCTCAACACCGAGGTAGGCAGCCCCGACTGCGCCGAAACCTCTGCCAGCACCAGCGCCGCCGGCGTCAGATAAGGTACCGCCGTCACATCCGGAATATTCCCAATCACCAGATGCGCCGGAGTCATCGTCGTCAACTGCGTCATTAGCGCCGTGTACTGCGTCGTAAAGTTCGCCACCGAGGTCATGCTGCTCGGCGTCCCCGTAATATCCGCAATCAACGCGTCGTTATTCCCAATCCACAAAAAGATCGTCGTCGGTTGCGCCTGAATCGCCTGCCCCAGCTGGCTCAGAGCCTGCCCATACCCTAACCCCGGAAACCCAAGCACCAGCTGATTCAACTGCTGCTGCCCCGCCGCCGGGTTCACCAGCGGCACCGTATTCATCACATCGTTCAGCAACGCGCCCGGCACCGCCAGATCCGTCACCTGCGTCGCAAAGTTATCCCGCCCCGTCGTCGTTCCCGGAGCCGTCGTAATCACCGGCGGCGGCCCCACCGATACCAGTTGCAACACATTCGGCGCGCCCGGATAAGCAATCAGCGGCTGAATAATATTGAACCCCGCCTGCTTCGCCAGCACCGGAGCCCACCCATGCACCTGCTGCGTATCCAGCAGCGACCCGCTCTGATACCCCGCCGTCAGCGAGTCCCCGAGAAAAACCGTATTCGAAAAATTCCCCGCATTCTTCGTCTGCGCAGCCTGCACCGCAGCCAGCGGATTCGAACTCCCGCCCGAACACCCCACCACCGAAGTCCCAGACAACACCGCAGCAACCGCGAAGATCACACCACGCAAAAACAACTCTGAACCGCTATTCATTTTCATGGCGACAGCTTTGTATCACATCCACACCACCACAGGAAACCTATCCCCCTATCTTCAAACTTCTTCTTTGCTTGTCATTCCGCAGCGCAGCGGAGGAACCTGCTGTTACGCATTACGAACCATCCCCCACCCCAACCCACCCAAAAACTCGCAAACAGCCCTATTAAAAACCTCAGGCCGCTGCAGCGGAGCAAAATGGCTCACCCCTTCCAGAACAATCAACTCCGCCCCCGGAATCGCCTTCGCCAGATACTCCGCATGCTCCTGCTTAATGAACTCATCACCCTCACTCTGCACAATCACAACCGGCACCTGAATCCTCGCCAAATCCTCCACCGAATAATCAGGCTGCGTCCGCTGCATCAATCCCAGATCATCCACCAACTCCCGAAACTTCTCGGGAGTACTCGACAACGCCGCATAATCCTTCCCATGCCGCGCAAAGCACCGCTTCAAAGCCACCGTCTCCTCAAACGACTTCGTCCCACTCGGATCCATATTGCAGGCAAAGAAAAACACACCCGCAACCCGCGCTGGAGCTATCGCCGCCAGCACCAGAGCCGTACAAGCACCATCGCTCCACCCAACCATCGCAGCCTTTTCGAGCCGCAACTCATCCATCACAGCCGCCACATCGCCCGCCATCAACTCATAAGAAAACGCCCACTCATCCCGCGTACTCCGCCCATGCCCACGGCTATCAATCAAAACTACCTGATACCCACGCTCGACCAGCGCCGGAACCTGATATCCCCAATTCCCACCATGCCCCAACCCGCCATGCAACAAAATCACCGGCACCCCGGCCCCAAACGTCGAATACCAGATCCGCACCCCGTCATGCTCCACATATCCATGCTCCTCAGCCTCAGGCAAAGCCGCAGCACCGTCACTCTCAAACCTCTCAAGCTCATCATCCCGAACATCCATCTCACTCCCCCTCATCGAACTAGGTACGATGCGTCATCTCGACCGAAGCAACGGACTGCTCTATCGTCCGTTGCGCAGTGGAGAGACCCCCGCATTGTGTCGTTGTCGTTGCCCTTGTTGTTGCCTTTGACTCACTCTCCATCCATCCGCAACAAACCACCATAAAATAAAAACCGTGAAGACCTGGGTGGAGATCTCCGAAAGCCGTTTACTAGCCAACTATCAAGCACTCACAGCCGCAGCCGCCCCCAACACCATCCTCCCCGTCATCAAAGCTAACGCCTACGGCCACAACGCAACCCTCTGCGCTCCGATCCTCGCCCGCGCCGGATCCCAATGGCTGGGCATAGCCGACGCCAGCGAAGGCGAAGCCATTCGCAAAGCCCTCACAAACGCAGGCATCGCCAGCCAGCCAAAAATTCTCGTCATGTGCGGAACCCTCCCCGAAGAAGCCGCGGCCATCATCAACAACAAGCTCACCCCGGTCGTATGGCAGCAACACCAACTCGAATCCCTCACAACCGCCCTCCATCAGCACGGAAGCAACACCACCCCCTGGCCCATCCATCTGGAAATCGACACCGGAATGTCTCGTCAGGGAATCGCCCCGGGCGAACATCTCCAAACCCTCCTCCACTGGCTCAAACGCCAACCTCACCTTCACCTCGAAGGCGTCCTGACGCACTTCACCGAACCCGAAGTCCCCAACTCACCTCGCACCCGCACCCAACGCCAGCGCTTCGAAGAAGCAATCACCGCCATCACCAGCGCAGGCTTCCACCCGCAATGGATCCACGCCGGCAACTCCTCCGTCCTCGACAACCATGACGAGGACAAAAACCCGACGTGGCTCACCAAACTAGCCGCCACCGTAAACGCCCAACCAATGGTCCGCCCCGGAATAGCTCTCTACGGCTACTGCCTCCCCATCCACTCCACCACAACCTTTCACCCGAAGCTCCAACCCATCCTCAAACCAGTCCTGACCTGGAAAACCCGCATCCTCACCCTGCAAGACGTCTCCCCCGGGGCCTCGATCGGCTACAACGCCATCTACACCGCACCCAAACCCATGCGTATCGCTCTCCTCCCGGTCGGCTACTCCGACGGCCTCCGCCGCGAGCTCTCCGGCACCAACACCAAACCCGGCGGCTGGGTCCTGATCCACAATCAAAAAGCCCCAATCGTAGGCCGCATCTCCATGAACCTCACCACCATCGACGTCACTCACGTCCCCCACGCCAAACCCGGCGACGAAGTCACTCTCCTCGGCGACAACATTACAGCCGACGACCACGCCGCACGAGCCCACACCATCTCCTACGAGATCCTCTGCGGCCTTCGCGCCCTCGCAAACCTCGTCCCCTGAAAACTCTGAGTTTCACCATCAAGAAGCTTCATCGCAACGTTCACTCCTTACTCAAAGTCAATGTCGCCGCAACAGCCAAACCTACTCCCTACCCCCATTCCCTAATCCCTGTATTTGCTCCCATCCCACCACGCCAATTAACATCACTACAGAAGAAACGAGAGGAATCACTTCATGGAATCCATCAACACAGCGCGCCGCACCGAGGATATTGCGCTCGATCTGCTCAAATTCGTTGCAACGCAGGCCAACGTAGGCAGCAAAGGCGCAGGCGCAACCGGCTTCGGCGTCGCCGGCGGCCCCAAATCTGAAGATCAGGTCGCTCACCTCCTCGAGCTCTACGCTCGCTGTCGAACTGCAGTCGAAAGCCCCGTCGAAAAGAAATAGGTGCCACCCACCCATCCACTCCGCGTAGCCGTCATCGGAGCCGGAGCCTTCGGCCGCAACCACCTCCGCGTCTACCGCGAACTCGAGCAGGCAGGCGAGCCCATTCAACTCGCCGCAGTCGTCGATAACAACCCGGCTACTGCGGCGGAAGCAGCGGCAAAATTCAACATCCCCGGCTTCGCCACCATCGAAGCCGCGCTCGCAGCCACAAAACCAGACGCCGCGTCCGTCTGCGTCCCCACCATCCACCACGCATCGACAGCGGCACCACTCCTCGCAGCAGGTGTCGATCTGCTCATCGAAAAACCGATAGCCCAAAGCCTCGCCGATGCCGATCGCATCCTCGATCTAAGCCGCAAACACAATCGCATCGTCCAGCCCGGCCACCTCGAGCGTTTCAACCCCGCAGTCACCGCCGCCCGCCAGCATCTCTTCAAACCCATGTTCTTCGAGGGCCATCGCCTCAGCATCTTCACTCCGCGCTCCCTCGACGTCGACGTTGTCCTCGACCTCATGATCCACGACCTCGACATCGTCCTCAGCTTCGTCGCCTCACCGGTCCGCGAAGTCCGAGCCGTCGGCCTCCCCGTCCTCTCCCCCAAAGTCGACATCGCCAACGTCCGCCTCGAATTCGAAAACGGCTGCGTCGCCAACTTCACTGCCAGCCGCGTCTCCACCGAGCGAGTCCGAAAGCTCCGCTTCTTCCAGCCCCACCAATACCTCTCGCTCGACTTCGCCCGACAAGACCTGCTGATGATTGATGTAACCGCCGCCTCGAAGTTCATCCCCTCCAACCCCAATCCCGCTCAGATCGCGATGATGGAACAGATGCTGGCCGCCCAGACGCAGACAGCGCAACCCGGCCAACACCCCTCCGTAGGCCTCTCTCTCAAAAAAATCGCAGTCGAGCAATCCGAGCCCTTGCGCCTCGAAATCACCTCCTTCCTCAACGCCGTCCGAACCCGCACCACCCCACAAGTCACAGCAGAAGAAGGCCGCGCCGCCCTCGCTCTGGCCCTGGAAATCAACGAAACCATAGCCAACCACGCCAAACGCGCCGGAATCTGATTCTGTTGCGGGTTGGTCCAATTCATCTAAGCTGTCTCGAGTCCTTAAACTCTTGCCCAATGCTCACTGAAACCTCAGATCCTCTTAAAACTCAAAGCAGTCCACAAGGTCTGATACACGGCAACAGTCGAATGGCGGAGCTCATCCGAGCCCACACTTGGACCTCAACTCCGCTCGGCCCCATCGAAACCTGGCCCGAATCCCTTCTCCTGTCCGCCAATCTCATGCTCTCCTGCGCCTTCCCCTCGCTCGTCTTCTGGGGCAGGGAACTCGTTCAGCTTTATAACGACGCCTTCATTCCTCTTCTCGCCGAGCGCCATCCCTCAGGCCTGGGTCAGCTCGCCGAAGACTGCTGGTCCGAGGCCTGGCACATCGTCGGCCAGAACCTCAAACGGGTCATGGATGCTCGAGAGACCGTCTACTACGAAAACGTTGTAGTCCCCATCATCCGCGATGGAAGGTTGCAGGATATCCGCTGGACCTACAACTACAGCCCCATCTTCGGTTCACGCGGAGACGTGCTCGGTGTCCTCGTCATTTGCCAGGACATTACCCGCGAAGTGAGTGCTGCCCGGGAGCTCCTGGAAAGCGAAGCGCGCTCTTCGCGGGTCTTGCAAAGCATCGGAGATGCCGTCATTGTGACGGACGCCGGCACGCGCGTCATTCGGATGAATCCTGTAGCCGAGAAAATGACCGGCTGGACCATGGAAGAGGCGAAAGAAAAGTTGCTGGCCGAGGTCTTTCACATCGTCAACGAAACCACACGTCTCCCTGTCGAGAATCCCGCCGACAAGGTAAAGCTCACAGGATCCGTTGTTGGACTCGCAAACCATACCGTCCTCATCTCCAGAGACGGTAAAAATACCGCCATCGACGACAGTGGCGCTCCCATCCTCGACGATAATGGAAATCTCAACGGAATCGTCCTCGTCTTCCGCAACATTGAAGAAAAGCGCGCGGCAGAACGCGAAAGAGAGCGGATTACCGAGCGACTCACCCAGGTCTTGGCCGTCACCAACGATGCAATCGTCGGAGTCGATAGCAACTGGGTCATGACCTATCTCAATCCGAAAGCCGCAGAGCTTTATTCTTCCGGCCGGCAGATCCTCGGCCAGACCGTCTGGGAAGCCTTCCCCGACGCAGTCTACGAAGGCTCTCCCTACGTCGAGCACTACTACCGGGCAATGGACGAGAAGATCTCTAGCGGATTCGAGGCGTATTATCCCGAACCTCTTGATCGATGGCTTCGCATCGATGTCCACCCAACTCCCGAGGGAATCGTCACCTTCTCCCGCGACGTCTCAGAAGAGAGAAAGGGCAGAGAGGCACTCAAAGAAAAGTCGGAACAGGTAGAACGCCAGCTCAACGAGATCGAAACCGTCTACCGAACCGCTCCCATCGGCCTGGCTTTGTTCGATACCGAAGACTTCCGCTACCTTCGCCTCAACAACAGACAGGCAGAGTTCTTCGGACTCAAGCCGGAACAGATCGTCGGTCGCACGCTCACCGAGATGGCCCCCATCGAAGGCCTCCGGGAACTCTTCGAACAGGTCCGTGACGGACAGCCAGTAATTAACTTCCCCCTTGAAGGCGAAGTAGTCACACGTCCGGGAGAGCATCGTTACTGGACGGTAAGTTACTTCCCCGTCGTCGCATCCGACGGCACGGTTCAGGCAATCTCCGCAGCCTCGCTCGAAATCACGCAGCATAAAAAAGCGGAACTCGCCCTCATGCAGAGTGAAAAGCTGGCAGTAGTAGGACGCCTTGCCGCATCCATCGCACACGAAATCAATAATCCGCTCGAGTCCATCACCAACCTGCTCTATCTCGCCGAACGCAGCCAGATTATGGGGGAAATCAAAACATACGTTCAGACCGCAGAGCGCGAACTCCGTCGTGTCTCGGTCATCGCCAACCAGACGCTCCGCTTTTACAGGCAATCCAGCAGCCCGCAGGAGATCTC
This sequence comes from uncultured Acidobacteriaceae bacterium, assembly GCA_963815485.1. Taxonomy (GTDB): domain Bacteria; phylum Acidobacteriota; class Terriglobia; order Terriglobales; family Acidobacteriaceae; genus Edaphobacter. The sequence goes on from CAWFGQ010000002.1 coordinate 1,596,159, forward strand.
AGGCGAGAAAATCATCGACAGCGTCATCTCCCTGTTTCAGAGCCGCATCCTGAACGTCGGCGTAAAGGTCGAAGAACGAATACGGGGAGACCAGCCGGTGCGATGTTTTGAAGGTGAGATTCGGCAAGTCCTCAGCAATCTGGTCAGCAATGCCATCGACGCCATGCAACCCATTGGCCGTGGCCGCCTCCTCCTGCGCAGTCGTATAGGCACAGACTGGACCACAGAAAGACCAGGCCTCGTGATCACCGTTGCCGACACCGGCAGCGGCATGCCCCCTCAGGCAATGAATCGCATCTTAGAGCCCTTCTACACAACCAAAGGCGCCAGTGGTACCGGTCTCGGCCTGTGGGTCAGCAGCGAGATCGTCAACCGCCACCACGGCACTCTCCGCTTCCGAAGCAGCCAAAATGAAAGCCACCGTGGAACCGTCTTCACTCTGTTCCTGCCCTTCGATGCAGTGGACCGGTAACGAGAATCGCCTTATCCAGAAATACCATCAACCCTCGCCCCAGCTACTCAGCTCTCAGCGTTTCAACTGGATCGACTCCCGCAGCGCGGCGAGCAGGCAGATAGCTTGCGAGCACAGCCGCAGTAGCCAGGATGATCGGCACAGTCACGAAAGTCAGCGGATCGAGCGGGCTGATACCGAAGAGCAGGGATTTCATCAGTCGCATCAGTGCGGCTGCAGCTCCAAGGCCAATCACAACGCCAACTCCCGTCAGCACCAGGGCGGAACGAACGAACATCCATCGCAGCACGCCTTTCTGTGCGCCCAAGGCAAGGCGGATTCCTATCTCGCGCGTGCGCTGCGAAACCGCGTACGAGATGACTCCGTAAATGCCAATCAGACTGAGCGCAAGAGCCATTACACCGGCAATCGCCAGCATGACGAGCGTAAAAGAAGTGCGTGCCAGCGACTGTCTGTAGATCTCCTGCATCGTCATCACCGATGCGAGCGGCAGGCTTGCGTTCACCTGCCACACGGCCTGTTGCACCTGGCTGAGAAAGCTCTCGGTCCCCGCACGGCTGCTGTGAATCGCGAACGTGACAAAACGCGGGGCATCAATCGTCGGCTTCGGTGTGTAAGGATTGTGGATCATCGCCGGCCAGTAGATGATCGCAGGCGCTTTCTCGTCGACACCATGCACCCGCACGTCTTCGGCGACGCCGATAACCTCCTGCCATGGCATGCTTGAGAACTGGCGAAGGCGTTTGCCGACAGCCGCCGAGGCCGAACCCCAGGACTCGCGCGCAAAGTTTTCCGACACGATCACCTTGGGCCGCATGTCGTAAATATCTGCCCATGTAAAGTCGCTGCCCGCAACCAGCCGAGTGCCCATGGCATTGAAATACGCTGGCGAAACGAAGTTGAAGAGCCTCAGCGGCGGCTCGCCGCCTTGGTAATTTTTCCCTTCCACGCGAATCTCATCCCAGTTGGGATCGATCTCCTGCATAGGCACGGCGCCGGCGAAGCCAACGGAAGTGACTCCCGGAATGCCAGCAAGCTTTTCTACGATGTTGTTCTGAACCCGCGTCACCGTTCGCGGATCGGAGATCAGCAAATCAGGAATCCAGATGCGCATAGTCTGCACATGCTGCGGATCGGCAAACCCCGGCTCGACGTTGCGCAGCGCTGCGAACGTGCGAATCATCAGCACAGCGCTTACCAGAAGAACCAGCGCCATCGCGACCTGTGCAACCACCAGCACATTGCGTGAGCGTAGTCGTCCGCGGCCCGCACTCGCCGTCCGGTTGCTGCCCCCCATCATTGCGGAGGCCTTGGAACGGGCATACCGCAAAGCAGGAATGGCTCCGAAGATCAGTCCCGAAAGAACCGAGAGAGCCAGAGTAAAGCCGAGCGAGCGTGCATCGAGAGAGATCTCGCTCAACCGCGGCAGGTCCGCCGGACCGATGGCAACAAGAAGGCGCAACCCGGCATAGGCGATCCCGACACCGAGCACTCCCCCAAGCAGCCCGAGCGACACACTCTCAATCAGCAGCTCGCGCGCGATGCGCATGCGACCGGCGCCCAACGCGGCTCGAATGGATAGCTCCTGGTGTCGTGACTCCGCGCGAACCAGCAGCAGATTCGCAACGTTCGTGCATGCAATCAGCATCACCAGTCCGATAGTCGCCATCACCACCCACAGCACGCTGCCGACACTGCCGATCACCTGCTCCTTTAGCGAACGGAAGCTCGGGGTAATTCGCCACACCTTATAGTAGTGCGGATTGGTGCCCGGACCGTTGGACCACGAATCCATCCAGACTCCGATCAGGCGCGCAACGTCTGCGTCAGCCTGGGCCAGCGCGACACCCGGCTTGAGGCGGCCGATTCCGTAATAGCCGAAGCCCGCCAGCGGTTGATTCGTCGGATCCAGCCCCAGCGGGATCAGAAGATCGAAGTCGCGATCGACCAGTCGAAAGCCGCGCGGCATCACCCCAACAACCTCTCTGCTCTGCGCGTCAACTTGAATAACGCGTCCAATGACGCTGCGATCTCCGCCGAAGCGCCTCTGCCAATAGCCGTAGCTCAACACCACGGTCTTGGCGCCATGGGGATCCTGATCGGCGTGAGAAAACCAACGGCCCGTCACCGGAGGAACTCCCAGTGTCTCCAGAATGCCGTCGCTGATCGCCGCGGCTCGCACCTCTTCCGGTTCAGCAACGCCCGTCACACTTGCCGAGCTTGGTGTCCAGATGCCCATCGACTGGAAGGTTCGATTGTGCTGAGAAAAAGTGAAATACATCGACGCGGAAAGCTGCAGGCCCTTGGAAAAGTTAGCCAGCCCGCCCGCGCCCGGAGCGTTCAGCCACAACGCCACTAGCTGTCCTGAATCGGAGTAAGGCAGCGGCTTTAGAAGAACGCTGTTCACCACACTGAAGACCGCGGTATTCGCGCCGATGCCGATCCCCAGCGTCAACAGTACAGTCGCCGCAAAGCCCGGCGATTTTCCCAACCGGCGAAACGTGAACTTCAGGTCGGCCAGAATGGATTCGAGCGCAGGCCACTGCCATACTTCGCGGCTCCGCTGCTCGACGAGGGTCACGTTGCCAAACTCGCGCCGCGCCATCTGCTCCGCCTGCTTCGCTGTCATTCCCTCGCCGATCAACTCCTCAACTCTCTCTTCCACATGCTCCTGGATCGAAACGGAAATGTCCTCATACCGCCGACGTCGCGAAAAAAGCTGAGCGAACCATTGCATGATGAACCTCCTACGCCTTGGCTACGGTAAGCACGCGCGTAATGCCGGCGAACATCTTTTCGAAGCTGACAACTTCTTTTTCGAGGTGGAGAATGCCCGCGTCGGTAAGCCGGTAAATTCGCGTCGGGCGGCCCTTGGCCGAGGTTCCAGTCTCCGCTGCAAGCCAGCCTTCCTTCAGCATCCGCTGCAGCGCGGGATACAGCGAGCCTTCTTCCACCTGCAGCAGGTCATTGGAAACCAGCTTGATGTGCTTCACCAGCGCATAACCGTGCATGGGTTTCAACCGCAGCGACTGGAGAATCATCACCTCCAGCGCACCAGGAAAAAGATCGCGATGTTTAGGATTCTTCGCCATGGCGAGGAGTGTACACCTGAAATACCTATTTTTAAAATAGTATTTCTGAATCGACCTAAAAATTTCGAGATTGACCCTGCGGTTCGGGAACCTTGAGAAACACAGCAATCTCTCCGGCAGCCTGATTCAAGCGCCAGTTCGCGATTTTGGCATTTCTCTCACGCAATTCCCTCACATAGTGCGAAACTTGTGGGACTGTACGTCTGCTGGGCGACCGTTCGATGTATCGCAAATGGAGACGACTGCAGAGCCAGTCAGGGGCCCCGAGGTGAAAGCAACGAGATCAAGGATTTACGGCTAGGGTACTTGAACGAAGGACGATAGGCCGCCAATCGCGATGGCGAGATCGATTGCCACGAATCGAATATGACCCCGGAACTCTTGCAGCGCCTGAAACCGTTGTTCCATGCCGCACTGCAGGAGGGGGCAGAGACGCGCGCTGCATTCGTAGAGACCAGCTGTGGTGACGACCTCGAACTGAAGATGCACCTCAAACGGCTTCTTGACTCCGAACAGCGAGACCCCGGATCGAGCGAGAGTTCACTCGCCGATCTCAACCGTCTCTTCGATGACAAAGGCTTTCTGATTCCTCCAATCGATCTTCTCCCTGGCCTCCCGGTACTCAGCCCGACGGTCGGCCAAACCATCTCGCGCTATCGAATCGTCGAAAAGTTAGGTGGCGGCGGCATGGGTGTGGTCTACAAAGCCGAGGATCTGGTCCTTGGCCGCTTTGTCGCGCTCAAGTTTCTCGCCGGCGAACTGGAACAAAATCCGCAGGCCCTGGAGCGCTTTCGAAGGGAGGCTCGCGCGGCATCTGCACTCAACCATCCCGGCATCTGCACCATCTACGAGATTGGCGAACAGGATGGTCAGGCATTTATAGCCATGGAATTCATGGAAGGCGCTACCCTCAAGCACCGCATCGCAGGCAAACCCTTGCCGCTCGATCTGGTGCTTGATTGGGGAGCCGGGATTGCCGATGCCCTCGCCGCAGCCCACACCCGGGGAATCATGCACCGGGACATTAAGCCGGCAAACATCTTTGTGACCGATCGCGGCCACGTCAAGATCCTGGATTTTGGTCTGGCAAAGCTGATACCCGCCGGGATCAGTAATCATTCGATATCAACAGCTGTCGAACCGGAAGACCTCACGCAACCGGGCGCTGCAATGGGCACCGTCGCTTATATGTCACCCGAACAGGTGCGCTGCGAAGAGCTGGATACCCGAACCGATCTGTTCTCCTTTGGAGTTGTGCTCTACGAAATGGTCACAGGCATCATGCCGTTCCGCGGAGACAGCATAGGCATGGTGGCTGAAGCAATCCTGAATCGAACACCGGTTCCGCCGGTGCGGCTGAACCCCGACGCTCCGGCAAAGCTTGAAGAGATCATCAATAAAGCTCTGGAGAAGGACCGGCAGCTCCGCTACCAGAGCGCGAGCGATCTGCAAACGGACCTGCGAAGATTAGTGCGAGACAGCAGCAAGGGTTACCTCGATGCATCGTCTTCAAGACAGGAACAACCAGGGACCATAGGCCTGCCGCCAGTAAAACAAAAGTCGTGGAAACCCTACTACTATGTGGCGGCCGCGGCTCTTGTTCTCGCAGCTGCGGCAACATTTCTCCTCCGGCGTTCGTCCCCTGACGGAGTCCCGGCCAGCAAAGAATGGGAGCAGCTAACGTTCTTTACGGACTCGGCGGTATATCCCACTCTCTCGTCGGACGGACGAATGCTCGCGTTCATTCGAGGAAGCGAGTCCTTCGTCGCAAGTGGAGATCTCTACGTAAAGCTATTGCCAGGAGGCGAGCCCGTCCAGCTGACCCACGATTCGGCGCCAAAACTGGGCCCGTCGTTTTCTCCAGATAATTCGCGTATCTCCTATGGTCACGGCGGGCCCTTTGACACCTGGGAGGTACCTGTTCTCGGCGGCGAACCTCACCTCCTGCTACCCAACGCTTCCTCCTTAACATGGATAGAAGGCGGAAAGCGATTGCTCTTCTCTGAGGTAAAGGAAGGGCTGCATATGGTGGTGGTAACCACAGATGAGGGACGAGGCAACAGCCGGGACGTCTACGTGCCCGCTGGCAAACGCAGCATGGCCCATCATTCCTATCTCTCGCCGGACGGTCGATGGGTACTCATTGTTGAGATGGACAGCCGAAGCGAAATTATTCCCTGCCGTGTCGTTCCATTCGACGGCTCGAATGAAATTAAAAGTGGTAGGCCCTCCCGATGGGGCATGTCTTTCGGGCGCGTGGTCGCCTGATGGCAAATGGATCTATCTCACAGCCAAGACGGATACCTTTCACATCTGGCGCCAGCGTTTTCCCAATGGAAAACCGGAGCAATTCACCTTCGGCCCAACCTCTCAGGAAGGAATAGCGATGGCGCCCGATGGCAGGTCGCTCATTACCTCTGTCGGGTCGGAGGACCGGTCGGTGTGGCTGCACGACAAGGACGGAGACCACCCGATCTCCTCCGAAGGGAGCACCTCATTGCCAAGGTTTTCTTTTGACGGACGCGGTCTCTATTTCCTCAAATCCATCGGACAAACCGGTAGCGACGAGTTGTGGATCAAAGACGTAGATAGCGGGAAAGAGGAGAGGATTTTGACCGCCTATCCGATGCAGGAATACTCCGCAGGGCGAGACGTGAAACAGGCATATTCCGTATCCCGGGACGGGAAAAAAGTTGCATTCTCCATGAAAGATGAGGACGGCCATACAAACATTTGGATTGCTCCGACCAACCGTCGCTCGTCCCCGGTACGCATCCCCTCTGCGGCTATCGAAGATCTTCCCTTTTTTCTGCCGGACGGCGACCTCATCTTTCGCGCGATAGAAGGAGGCTCAAGCTTTATCTATCGCATGAAGACCGATGGCACCGGCCGCCGCAAGATTACCCCGGAACGAATTCTGGATATCGCTTCGGTGTCACCGGACGGCCGGTGGATTGTTGCCGCGTCCCCCGATATCAACGAAGAAAATACGGCCAGCATGAAGGCGTTTCCTGTGGATGGAGGCCCACCGGTGTCCTTGTGTGTCGACGGTTGCGTGGTCAATTGGGATACGGCTGGAAGATATGCTTACTTTTTCTTCTTGCCACATGGTCCAGACAGTTATGCACTGCCGGTGATGCATGACGTGGGACTTCCCAGGCTGCCGCCCGGAGGTGTGAGCAAACAGGATCTTAAAAACGGGAAAGCAGATCTTGCTTTCCAGCACGCAGTGCAAGCAGCCGTAAGCCCATCCGTCTACGCCTACACTCGAGAGGCCACTCGCAGCAATCTCTACCGTATCCAAATACCTTGAGGCCACACTTCTCAGTTGCTAGAAACAGGGCAGCGCACACAGCCAGGAGTTTTTGAAGCACTTATTCCAGTTCTCGCCCCTGCATAGGCGGGTTATGGGCGCACAACTGCCACTTTGTGCGCGTATACGCGATCCGGAACCCGTCACGCTCGGCATTGCGCTGGGAATCGCTGCCCGGATGCACAACGATCATCGCCAGATCGCATCCATGATCGAACGCATAGCGCATACGCGTATGCAGGAGCGCTCTCTGTAGCCCACGCCGCCGCAGCTCTGGAACTGTAGCCGAGCCACCGAACAAAGCAACGCCATCATGAAGGCACAACACGCCGGCGGCACCAGGCTTTCCGTCATGTTCAGCGAGGAAGCACAGGCTATCCTCGCGGGCCGCAGAGGCAGCACCCAGATCCAGAAGAAAATCGCCAAGTTCGGGATGTTCGTGCGACCAGCCCCTTGCGCTGATGTCGCTCCACAGCTGCGCCTCTTCTGGCACGATGAGCCGCACACTGACGGCACTCTGTTCCTCTGCAGTGGGCCGTTCGACAGACCGCCAAAGAACATTGCTTATCTCGATAGGTCTGTAATTGCGGGCACAGAGCATTTGCATCGCATCAACCCCCGCGAAAGGACTCACTTCGTGATGCACCGGCGCTCCGCGGTCGAGAAAAAAGCGCTCGATCACGTCCAGCGACGCTGCGCTCAGTTCCTCAAATAGACCGAGTCCAAACGTCTGAGTGACGGGGGATTCGATGCCGTTGAAGACTGCGTAGGCGCCACCGCATTCAATCCATTGGGCACCGCTGTCAGGGAAGAGACGACGCCGTGCCTCCGCGTACTGAAGACACGCGTGCCCTTCGGCGCGCTCCAGACGTTGCGAGAGTACAAGGTCAGAAAAGTACATAGTGTTCGATTATGCAAACCGGAAGTTACTCCTGTATACGGGCAAACCGGAACTTACCATGCGAAAGAGACCCAACCAGATCTCACGCACAAAAAACGGACGCCCCGCAAAGCAGCGTCCGTCCTCGGTTAACTCCGCCATTGCAGCGGAGGGGGCTACTCGAATTGCACCGCCGGAAGAACGTTGGTTCCTTCAACACGAACAGCGTCGAGCGCCCGGGGATCGATACCCAGGGCTTCAAGGATCGTAGGAGCCACCTGGGCAGTGCCCACTTCGGCGTGGACCGTCCTGGCATGGAAGCCCGGAAAGGACAGCAGCAGCATCACATTCGTGTCGTCATGCGCGAACCCGCCGTGCTCCTCCTGCTTCGCACCGCTGCCGGAGTAAGTAACGCCGACGTTCGGGGTCACGATGATGTCCGGCGTACGCGGGTCAACCGTCGGATCGTTATAGTTGATCGAAAGCGAGGGGCCGTAGTAGATCTGCCCAAGCGCGACTCCGGTGGCGGAGGCATTATTTTCGAGGATTTGGACGCTGGCGTCGGTCTGGGAGGAGCTCTTCAGCCAGAGCAGCGAGACGTCGTCTTCCGTCGGTCCAATGCCGGTGGGGTTACTGGGAGCTTCAGAGAGGGGAATAAAGCCGGCATTGTCGAGCAGAGTCGCAGGCGAGGTGCCGACCTTCAGTTGAGCGACGTAACGGTGCGGATCGATGGGCGACTGACCGTGCTTCGCCGTGATCACGATCAGGGTCGAATCATAAAGTCCCTTGTCCTTCAGCTCCTCGACGAATGCTCCGATCGAGGCGTCGACGAACTTGAACTCATCCAGCAGCGCCGCGCTGGGCGTGCCCGCGGCATCCAGATATCCGCCCGTCACACCATTGCTCTTCTCGATAAGCTTCTGGGCCACGCTGACTGCCTGGAAGTTCATGCCAAAGATGGTCGGAACCTGCGTCCTCTTGGTCCCGAGGTGGTTCTTCCCATCGATCTCGTTGAGGATCGCGTCGACCTTCAGCGTGTCGTAGCACTGAATATTCTGGAAGCTGTTGGTCCAGGCCGTTACGTCCGAGCCCGGATCAAGAACTGCCGAGCAGGATACCCCGGTCGGAGTCTTGACGCCGGGGAGCCCGATCACGTTCGAATTGATCTCAGGTGCAAAGAAGTCATCGAGTGCACTGGGGCCAATGCCCGAAGCAACCGACGAGTAAGCAGGGTGCTTGTCGGACCAGGCTGCGTATCCGCCCGCCTGATGAATGACGCTGAAGATGCTGTTGGCGCGCACGAACTCCCACGGAAAGACAGGATTGCAGCCGTTCTTCGGATCGCGGGGCAGTCTCATTGGATCGATGGAAGCGAGGCCGCCGTCGGTCAGCCCAGCGCCCGGCGCGCCTCCATTTAACTTGCTCTGGTCCCTGTCGATACCTTCTTCATACTCGGTGGTCGTGCCGGTCACGGTGCCGCCGGGGGTGCAGGGACCTGCGGCGACTCCGTTCCCGGTGGTCTTCGCGGGAGCGTTATAGTTCCGGGAGTATGCAACGTCGTAGTAGACGCCGGTCAGGGCGGGGCTCCCGCCCGTGATGATCGCGGTCAGGCCGGGGAAGGAATCGGAGGGCTTCGAGGTGCTGGCCGCGACATAGTTAACGCCGGTTTTTCCGAGGGCCGCAAGTGCAGGACAGTAAGGTTGACCGGAGTTGACGGTGCTGATGCCCTTTGCACAGTTCGCAAAGTCAACAGCGTGCATGCCGTCGATACTGATCAGCAGAACCCGTTTGATGTGGCCTTCGTGGGAGTCATGGTCTTCGGCGATCGCGGTGAATGCCGAACACCCAATTGCGAGGGAGAGTAAAGCACAGAGCCTTTTCATTAGAACCTCCGCGGACAATGGTTCTCCAGTCAATGGAGTGCTTGATTGTAGAAATGTAAAAATTGGATGAACTAAATCGAACGACCGGGCAGGGCGTCATCAGACACCATGCATTCCCAGGAAAAACGGGCAATGCACTCAGCCACCTCAGTTCGATGGAACTAGCAATTACAAACGCTCTTGTCTTGACGAACGTTATTCGCCCACCCGAGCCACGGACGAAAAGCCGACTTAGCGTCACCGCTCAGAACATCAATGAGTGACTCGGCGATTTAGCGCCAATGCAGAATCACCAATTTTCGTCCTGAGAACTGACGTACTTTTATCTGCTGAGTGGGCAAGGCTGCTCGCGGCGCTATACAAAACGAAGTAGACAATCTACCTTTATCGGGAGTAGAGTGTCTACATCTATGAACGAGAAAGACCAGTATAAGAACCGAATCGAGCTGTTGCAGGGAACACTCGACATGCTTATTCTTCAGACCCTGCAATGGGGACCGCAGCACGGATACGGAATTGTCCAGGCTTTACGTTTGCGATCCGGAGACGTGCTTCAGGTGGAGACCGGATCACTGTATCCGGCTCTCCATCGATTGGAGCGTCAGAGCTGGGTGCAGTCTGAGTGGAAGCAGTCAGAGAGCAAGCAAAAAGCCCGATATTACCGAATCACGGCCAAGGGGAAAAAGCAGTTGGCCTCGGATCTGGGCCGATGGGAGCGGATTGTCGAAGCGATTGGGTCGGTGATGTACGTCAAGCCGGAGGAGAGTGAGTCATGAAGTGGTTCCCGAGCTTTGGTTTTCAGCGGCGCAAGCACGAATTGCAGGAAGAGATTGAGGCGCACTTGCAGATGGCGATTGCAGATCGAGTGGCGCGAGGCGAGACGGCAGAGACGGCGCGACAAGCGGCGGCGCGGGAATTTGGAAATATTCCTCTGGTGCAGGATGTGACGCGCGACATGTGGGGCCAGGCCCGGCTTGAACAACTAGGCCGGGATGTCCGTTACGCGTTACGGCAACTGCGCAAGAGCCCCGGCTTTACGATCACCGCGACGGCGATGCTGGCAGTGGCTATCTGCGCCAACAGCACCGTCTTCAGTTGGATAGACGGCACAATGTTGCGTCCGATTCCTGGCGCGCGGGACACGGGCGATCTTGTTAGCCTGCAGCGGGGGGAACGAAACTTCTCCCCGACTCCGCCCTTCTCGTATCTCGACTATCGCGATCTGCGCGAGCAGAACCACACCTTCGCCGGAATGCTCGCATATCACAGCGATTGGATCACGCTGACTGATGGCGCACAGCCGCAGCGCATCTATATCGGGAATGTGTCAGCGAACTTCTTCGACGTGCTGGAAGTGAAGCCTCAGTTGGGGCGGTTCTTTCTGCTTCAGGAAGAAACGCAGCCGGACGCCGTGCCGTACGTCGTGCTTGGGTACTCGTTATGGAAGACGCGCTATGCGGGAGACCCTGAAATTGTGGGCAAGGCGATCGAGATTGCCCGGCATCCTGTGACGGTGATCGGCGTAGCCCCGGAGGGGTTTATCGGGGCGGCGCCGGGGCTTCGGGATGATGCATGGCTGACGCTGAATCCCCTCGGGACGAACGTGTATAGGCTCACGCATCGCAGTGGTGGTGCGGTCTGGCTGAACGTGATTGGAAGATTGCGGCCCGGCGTGAGCCGTGACCAGGCAGCCCAGGACTTTGACACCCTGATGCGCCACATCGTGGCGGCGTATCCGGACGATCATCTGGGCGACAACCGCATTACGCTCGATCCGATGTGGCGTTCGCCCTTCGGCGTCAACGGATACATGGCGGCGACGCTGCCGATTTTACTGGCCTTCGCCTGTTTGGTGCTGTTGCTGACCTGCGCGAACCTGGCGACGCTCACGCTGGTGCGGTTTGTATCCCGGCGGCGTGAGCTTGCGATCCGGCAGTCGCTCGGGGCGAATCGTATGCAACTGGTGCGGCAGATGGTACTGGAGGGCGCGTTGCTTTCCATCGTCGCAGGAGCCGTGGCCCTTGTATTGACATCGTGGACTTCGAAGACATTCGCATGGTTTTTTCCGCCGACCTCGTTTCCCCTCATACTCAACGGGAGCATGGACCATGAGGTGGTGATCGGGATTGCGGTGTCCAGCCTGTTGGCCGGCTTGTTGTGCAGCGCGCTCCCCGCCTCGCGTTCGTCTCACGCGTCGGCAGCTGAGGTACTCAAGGCAGAGTCTGCAAGCGTCTCTGGCGGCTCACGCAACCGCAAATTGCTCAGTGGGCTGGTGGTGGCGCAAATCGCGCTTTCCCTTCCTCTGCTGTTGTGCTCCGGGCTATTTCTGCGAACCCTCAAGAATCTCGCCCACGCGAATCCCGGATTTGAGCAGGACCATATTCTCACTGCGTCCGTGGGGCTGAATATTGCCGGCTACAGCCACGACCAGGAACAGGTGATCCGTCGCAAGATACTTGATCGCGTGTCGGCATTACCCGGCGTGAAGGTTGCGTCTCTTACGGACTGGATTCCGATGACCCTGACCCACAAGGGGGTCGATGCGTATCCGGAAGGGTATGTGCCACACCCGCATGAATCTTTGCAGGTGTACCACGCCGACGTGGCCCCGCGGTATTTTGAATCCCTTCAAATACCCATTTTGGAAGGACGCGAGTTCACGCCGGATGACGATGAAAAGGCCCCGCGGGTGCTCATCGTGGATCAGACTGCGGCGAGGCTCTACTGGCCAGGACAGGATCCGCTGGGAAAGATACTCAGGGTGAACGGCAGCCCTTTAACGGTTGTCGGCGTTGCGAGGAATTCAACGCATATATTCGTGAATGAGTCACCGGAGCCTATGGTGTATATGAGCTTTTTCCAGAACGGGAACGAGACGATCGTGCAGGTGAAGACCGAGGAAAATCCGGCCGGCCTTGCACCGGCAGTGGAAAACGCCATCCACGAGATCGATTCACGGCTGCCGGTTTTCGATGTGCGTCCCATGCGAGAGAGTACTCAGATGGCGAGCAGTCTCGCCGTGATACAGAGCGCCCTGGCGGGAATGTTCGCGCTGATCGGGCTTGTTCTTGCGATAACCGGAATCTACGGAGTCGTGGCTTATCGAACCCAAATGCGAACTCACGAGATTGGAATACGAATGGCTTTGGGCGCTTCGCGCGTCGATGTGTTGCGGCTGGTGCTGGTGCAGGGATTGTGGCTCACAGGCATTGGGCTGGCACTGGGCCTGGCGTCCGCGTTGGGACTGACACGTGTCATCGGCCGGATGTTGTATGGAATCGGAGCCAACGATCCCATCACCGTAGTTTCCGTCGTGATGCTCCTGGGAGCAATGTCTTTGGCAGCATGCTACCTTCCGGCGCATCGAGCGATGCGCCGAAACCCTGTGACTGCGATTCGCGAACTGTAAGCCGCAGCTCGGACTCGACCCGAATTGCGCGAATTCGGCGTGTGCGCGGCCTCCACTTGGTTGGCGAGAAGGGCGACCGGATTCCACCGGTCACAATCAAATCTCTGCCTGATGGATCTTCGTTGTGCGTTGACGCGTACAGGGCAATGCGCTCATCGAATTTGGGGTTAGAAGTCGATCTGCGGATTAGTCCTCATAAACGCGCTTGCCTTGATGAACGTTATTCGGGCCACCCGAGTCACAGAGGCACCAATTCGTGTACACGAAAAAAATAAAGTTCAAAAACGAGGAAAAATTTTCAGCGTCGAAAAAGATGCACATAAGCACCACGTTACGACCACGAAAATGCACTTAGCCACCAGCGAAGAACCACGTTTTTACACGGTGGAAAACCCAAAATCCCCTGTAAAAACGCCATTCCCACCAGCAAAAAATTATTTAGGAAAAAAGCCGCGAACCCCGGCCCTAATTCATCGTCTTGACCGTGACACCCTCAGGGAATTTCAGCTCGAACTGGTCATCATCCAGCCTCTGATTCAGTGTCAGCTTCGTAATCGTAATCGTCAGCCCATACTGGTCCTGTGGCCGGTCGATCTTGATCTTCGTAGGATATTGAAGATCACCAAAGAGCTGATAATCGCTGTAATAAGCCCGAGTTACGATCGTCCCCTCAGGCCCGTAAATGTCTTCCTCGTAGGGCAGCAAAGTGCTCCGGCCAATATGAATCACCCGCAGCGTATGTACCGTATTCTCATGCGGTTGCTCGAGGATCGAAAGCTCATAGTCCGGCTCTTCGACAAGTTGTTTTTTATCCTTAGGGTCCGGAATAACCCGCGAATCCTGCGTCAGAGCAACAATCTGATCCGGCTCCCGTCCGCGAATCATCAGCGAGTCAAAAATCACGGCAGGACGCAGGCTCTCCAGCCCATGTTGCGAAGGATCAGGACTTTGGCTGGTTCCCTCCATCGCCATCTTTTTCGTGGGCACCCAAAGCTTCCACGACTTGCCACTGCTGACCATATCCAGCGCCTGCGAACCAAGCACAGGAACCCTTAGCAAAACCCGCAAATCCTCAGGTTTACGCAGGAAAATGTAGCCGCTCAGAGCAGTAAACTCCTTCACCTGCCCCTGCCGCCCACCACCCTCCGACGCAACAATTTCAACCGTAGCGGTAAAGCTTTGCACCAGGTTAAAGCGGGTCTCAACCTGGGTCAGCAACTGATCCAGAGTAGCGTTCATAACCACGTCAGGAGGACGTGTCTTCGGTACGGTGCGGATATGGGTCAGGCATCCGGTCAGGGCCGGTGCCAGAACAAAGAGCCCCACCGCTAACGCTTGTCTTTTCCTCAATAGCACGAACTCCAAGTATATCCGTCCTGGCACGGATTACCTTCCGGGAGACTCCCGAAGTGAACCCTCAACAATGGCTTCCTTTTAGGTGTTGGATGTACGTCGAGTTCAACGCGCTTCGGAGAGTTTTGCTCGAGATTCTAAAAGAACTCGCTCAACTCAGCGCTTGGCCGCCTCCCGATAAGCCTGAACCTGCTGAGCATGCTCCTTCAGGTCAACCGAAAAGCGCGTATGTCCCGCCGCATCACTAACAAAATAAAGATAATCGGTCTGCGCCGGGTGGATCGCCGCACGCAAAGCAGCTACCCCCGGATTGGCAATCGGTCCCGGCGGCAAACCGGTATGTTTGTAAGTGTTATAAGGCGATGGCGATTGCAGGTCCGAGGCATAAATCGTCCCTCGCCACCGATCATCAAGCAAAGCCGCGTAGATGACAGTAGGGTCCGTGGCCAAAGGCATGGACTTGGCCAGCCGATTCACGAAAACCCCGGCCACAACCGGTCGCTCAACATCCTGACTCACCTCTTTTTCTACAAGAGAGGCCATCGTCACGGTCAGGGGAATATCTTCCGTCATGCCAAGCTGGGTCGCCTCCTGTCGAAAGCGATGAACCATCGTGGTCAGAATCTGGAGCGGCCCAGCACGGCGGGAGAACCGGTAAGTATCAGGAAATAAGTAGCCTTCGAGCGATTCGGGCCGCGACTCAGGAGGGAACATGTCTGCAATCAGCTCGGTATGTTGCCGTTCGGCGTCCAGAAAGACATCACGCTTCACAAACCCGGCAGATTCAACCGCAGACGCAATATCGAAGATGTTATAACCCGGTGGAACTGTGAGGGTTACGGTATAAACATCCCCTTGGACCAGGCGGGAATAAACCTCGTCCGGCAGCACAGGATGGTCAAAACGATACTCGCCAGCTTTGAAGGTTCCTCCTTTTTGGAGACGAAGCAGAGCAAAGGCATAGCGACTCCGAATAATTCCCTTCTTTCGCAAAAGAGTAGCGATAGCCGTCGCTCCCGTACCTGGCGGAATATCGACAAAGATCTCGGAAGAGGGCCCGAAAGGCGTGTAGAGAACATAGGCCGCCGCTCCTGCGACAAGGAGCAGAATGAGCAAGAGAACCAAAACGAATTTCAAAGGAGCCTCTCCCTCGAAGGAGCAAGACTGTCAACGCTAAGGCTAAAGGAGTCCACGCGGCTATTTTACGGTGTGACCGTTACACTCAAACCGTGACCACCGATCTCCCAAAACCAGACGATCAGGATTCGCAGCCGCGAAGGGATACGCAAGAGCCGCGGATTCTGGGTTTCGATGTGGGAGACCGGCGAATCGGACTGGCGATCTCGGATCCACTGGGCTTCACGGCACAGCCGCTGTTTACGCTGCACCGAACCGGGCGCAAGGCAGACATGAAATCAGTAGCTCGGGTCCTCCGCAAGCATGGAGTTACTGAGGCGGTCGTCGGAAATCCTCTGCACATGTCAGGAGATCAAAGCCCACAGGCGGCCAAAGCTCAGGCATTTGCCGAGGACCTGCGTGTCGAGTTTGGGATTACCGTGCATCTCTGGGATGAGCGGCTCACAACCACTCAGGCGCACCGCCATCTGGACGAGGCCGGGCACGCGGCATTGGGCCGGAAAGGAATCATCGACCAGGTGGCAGCGGTACTGATTCTGCAGTCGTTTCTTGATGCCCAGGCCAACGCGCGCGGCCACCGCTAAGTGGTGGAGGCGTCAATTTTTGGCGCCTCGGCATCGTATAATCGTATTTTGACCCCAACGTGTTGCCGCGCGGGAAGCTGCGCGAACGCGAAGTATTGCCCGGAAGGCCCCTGATGCCAGAAGAAGTAATGAAACGGCTTGCGGAAGAGATCAAGCTGTTAGAACACGAGCTGACAACGGAATTACCCGCAGAGATTAAGAAGGCGGTTGCGCTGGGCGACCTCAGCGAGAACGCCGAGTACCACATGGCCAAGCAGCGCCAGGTCTTCGTCAACGCCCGTCTCGGTCAGTTGAAGAAGAGAATGGGCGAGCTGGCCATGGTCAACCTCGTCAATATCCCTGCCGACAAGGTCGGATTCGGCTCCCGCGTCACTGTCTTCGATGCCAGCAAAGACGAAGAGATCAAGTATCAGCTGGTAACCAGCGAAGAATCAGACGTGTCCAAAGGGCTGATCTCGACCACATCCCCGATCGGCCGTGCCCTCTTGGGCAAGCAGGTCGGCGATACCGCTACTGTCATTACGCCGAACGGCAAGCGAGAGTTGGAGATATTGAAGCTGCTGACCATTCACGACCCTGACTAGAATTAGCGGCGTGGTCTGCGGTCACGCTATCGAAGGAAATTGCAAGCGCGGGGTATTCCCCGGAGGACGAGTTTTTTGACCTGGACAAGCGCATTCGGTAAAGGCAGCGGCTGGCTGCTGCAAAAGATCGTGAACGGTCTGGCGCTGACCCGTATCTCTCCCAACATGCTCACCTTCATCGGGCTGGTGATTAATATCATCGCGGCATGTTTTTTCGGCTTCGCGCGCGCTAAGAATGCCAATCGAATGTTTCTATACGCCGGACTGATCATTATCGGGGCCGGCATCTTCGATATGGTGGATGGCCGCGTTGCGAGGAAGACAAACCAGGTCTCCGTCTTCGGAGCATTCTTCGATTCGGTGATGGACCGGTACTCCGATGTAGCGATCTTCTTTGGATTGTTGATCTATTACGCGCGAGGGAACCGCCTCTTTTACGTCGGGCTTGTGGCGTTTGTCATGACTGCCTGTGTCATGGTCAGTTACACCCGTGCGCGCGCCGAGGCACTCATCGGAACCTGCAAAGTTGGGTTCATGGAGCGGCCGGAACGCATTGTCTGCGTCATTCTGGGCGCTTTGTGCAATCGGTGGGGTGTAATGGCGCCGGCACTATGGGTTCTCGCGTTGTTTTCGACACTCACCGTCATCCACAGAATTCGCTATACCTATCTCGAGACCGAGCGCAGAAAGCTACAACCCCAGGCAAAGTAAGTGCTTTGATTTGGATGCTCTACGGATTGCGTAACCGTTCGTACCGGTATTCCCGTGTCTTGAAGATTTCATTGAGATAGATTCCTTTGGACGGTGCAGCGCGAAACATCGCGTATTCCTCCGGAGGAACATCGAAGTAGCGGTAGACGCCACGTTTGCCGCGATAGACGATCGTGAGGATTCGTGTCTCCTCGTTGTAATGCATGGCAGCAATCACAGTCGAAGGCATAGCTGGACAAACTCTCGTAGACTTGAGATGCAATGAAGACACCACCTGTCCTGCTGATTCATGGCGGCGCCTGGGCTATGCCCGACGACGTTGTCGAGGCCCACGAAAATGGAATAGCCAATGCCCTGGCCGCCGGATACACCCTTCTTGAGATGGGAGCAAGCGCAGTCGATGCAGTTGAGGCTGCCGTTGCTGTCATGGAGGATGACGATGCCTTCGACGCAGGGCGAGGCTCGTTTTTAACACAGGATGGCAGAGTCCAACTGGACGCTCTTCTCATGAACGGAGAAAATCTGCGCACCGGAGGCGTCGCCTGCGTCGAGCGCCTTCGCAATCCTATTCGTGCGGCCCGGTTGGTGCTGGATAAATCGCCGCATGTGTATTTTGTTGGAACAGGAGCAGAACGATTCGCGCGTCAACACGGGATGCCGCTCTGCGACAACATGGATCTGGTCATTCCGCGGGAACAGGAGCGGCTCTACAAGGCTCAGGCCGCCGAACGAGCCGGGTTTCCCGATCAAACCTTTTCAGGCAGCCTCGATTCCCACGACACAGTAGGTGCAGTCGCGCTCGACATGTATGGAGGTATTGCAGCGGGAACAAGCACCGGAGGCACACTGAACAAGGCTCCGGGCCGGGTGGGAGACTCGTCGCTGATTGGTTGCGGCTGCTACGCCGACAACCGCACGGCAGCAGTGTCGCTCACCGGCTGGGGCGAGCCGATCATGAAGCTGGTCTTGGGAAAATGGGCAGTGGATCGTGTCGCAGCTGGAGCCAGTCCGGAGCAGGCGGCAGAAGATGCGATTGCATACCTTTTCAGCAGGCTGGGTGGACATGGCGGAATCATTCTCCTTGGCCCTGATGGCCGCATAGGGCTTGCGCATAACACCCCGCGAATGGCCTGGGGCCTGCAGACTTCGGCAGGCTCGCAGATTGGCGTGACCCGGAACTAACCCACCGGCTTTATCCGTAGAGCTTCGATTACTTCTTTGCATCAGTGGATGCGTTAGTACACTCCACCCCCGTTTCGGTGAGGTCGCAATTGCAGCCCTTCCAATCGGGATGTGTTTTCGTACACATTGCATTTGCCTTGGCGGACTGCTTGGTCCGGTTGTAGGCGATTACAAGAAACTCACGGTCGGCCAGCAGGTCCGCCGCGGTGTTGTCCTCATCATCTGTGTCATTCGTCGCGGACTTCGCGTCCAGCCCTTCAGCAACTTCGAAGCCTGCAACACTGGCCCAGGCATGGTCGCAATGCAGCCCTGCCCGCGCCATACTGCGCAGGAGCCCGGCATCATTCTGCGAATAACGGATAGCACTCGTGTAGGAGTTTTCCGCCCCGCAAAAGTCCCCGGCATGTTCCTGCGTCGATCCCAGGCCCTCGAAGTTCCATGCGGTTGGATCGAGCGCGACGGCCTTATTGCAGGCCTCGCGTTGGATGGCATCATTGGTGTTTGCATGGCAACGTCTTCCCCATGCGTCCACGTTGTCCGGATCGAGCCGAAGGACCCGATCGATGATTGCGCCAGAGCCTTTGTCGTAACCTGCTTTGCTCATCGCAACATCGGCGACGGAGGACCGGATACCCGATGGAAGCTTTGAAGTGAACGAATCCATCGCAGCAAACCTTGATGCAACCAAAAGGAACAGAACAAACGCCATAGGCAGACAAACAATAGTGAGAAGCAAACTCCACAAAACAGGCCGCATCGACGAAACTCCTGGACGAGGAACTGGCCTAGTATACGGGTCGTCCCTATATCCTCTTGCGCACTGAATGATCATTCATGTAGAACTTCGCGTTGACAAAGTTGCCGGCTGAGTCGTCGCGAAATGCGGCCAGCCCGTCAAACAGGAGCCTCCATGTTGACACATGTCTCGCGGCATCTCTTCGCAGTTGCGCTTGCCGCCTCCCTGACCCTTGCGTGCTTTGTTTCCAGCGGTCTTCACGCACAGAACATATCGACCGCGGAAGTTCACGGCACAATCAGCGATCCAAGCGGCGCGTTAGTTCCAAATGCGGCAATTACGATTGCCGATGCGTCGAAAGGTTTTTCGCGTACGACGACAAGTGACGCTGAGGGCAACTTTCAGTTTCTTCTTCTTCCCCCCGGCGCCTACGCCCTGACGGCCACGGCTCCGGGATTCGCCAAACTAAGCGAGAACAACCTCGTCCTGACCGTTGGAGAGCGGGCCGAGCTGCGCCTCTCCTTGTCAGTCAACGGAAGTGAGACCATCAGCGTCAACGCAGGCGCAGACATCATTGAGACAGGACGAAGTTCGCAATCCACAACAGTCGATCAGCTGCGAATCGAAAATCTCCCGACGAATGGTCGTAACTACATCGGGTTCACTCTAACCAACTCCCAGATTGCTCGCGACGCAGCGCCTTCCATCGGCGCGATCCCAACTTCGGGGCTGAATTTCGGTGGCGTCCGGGCACGATCAAACTCGATTAACATCGACGGCGCCGATGCGGGCGATTACATCTCCGGAGGCACTCGCACGACAGTCTCGCAGGATGCTGTTCAGGAATTCCAGATCGTTACGAACGGTTTTGCTGCGGAGTTCGGGCGCGCCTCCGGTGGTGTCGTCAACATCGTCACAAAATCCGGTACAGATAAAACGCACGGCAGCGTCTATGGATTCTTACGCAACCGGTACATCCAGGCGACGAATCCCTTCTCGACCGTCTATCAGCCCGCCTACACCAGAGTTCAGGCAGGCGCCACCATTGGCGGCGCAATCATTCCCGACAAAACGTTCTACTTCTTTTCCGCGGAGATTACACGGCGGCAGGAGACAGGCTTCTCGGACATCGGTGCAAATAACTTCGGCCTGACCAGCATCGACGTCAGCCGTTTCTTTGGCGCCCCGGCAGGTGCGCTGACGATCAAAGGAACTCCCCAGCAGCAGTCATTTTTGCAGAACCCGCAGGTTCCGCCGAACACACCCGGGATTCAGCAGTACATTGCGCTCGTAGGATCTTCGTCCTCAATTGCCACAACAGGACAGAACCCCGCATTCCTGCAACCAACGATCGGTCAAAAAAACTTTGTCACTTCCGGACAGACTTTGCCGACATCATTCGTCCCGCTGAACAGCCTGATCGGCAACTTCCCCATCTCTGAACGCACAGAGGTTTACTCTCTCCGCATCGATCACAAGATAACGGCGAACCAGCAATTGACGCTCCACGGAAGTGCAAGCCCAAGCTTTGTGAGCGGTATCGAAGAAAGCGCGGCGAACCAGAACCTTGGTGAAAATTCTTTCTCCCGCACCGCGACGCAGAGTCTGCATGACTGGGCGATCGCAGGACAACATACGCTGATTCTCGGCGCCAACAAAGTGAACGAGCTGCGGTTCCAATTTGCCCGCCATCCTGTCCTCTTTGCGAACAGCAACTCGCCCGGTGGTGCGGGTACAGCCGTCAATATCCCCGGATTCGCTTACTTTGGCAAAACGCCATTCTCAGTCGTCAATCGAATCGAAGACCAGAGTCAGCTGCAGGACAACTTTACTTACACACGCGGAGCCCACACGTTCAAGACCGGCATTGACCTGCGTTACATTCCCATCAACTTGATACAGGGGCAACTGTACGGTGGTGGTGACTACAGCTTTGGCTCCCTCAATGGCACCGATGTATCGTCGTCGCTCGTGGGTCTTCCCGGATTCTCCCCAATCCAGGCTTATGGCCTTGGAATCCCGCAATCATTTGCCCAGGGCATCGGAAACACGAGCACTCGATACGATCTGAAGGTTCTCGGCGCATTCCTGCAGGACAGTTGGCGCGCGACCAGAAGGCTCACGCTGAACCTCGGCCTTCGTTACGACATTGAGGCTTTTCCCACCAGGCTTGCTCTGAACGCGAATACCAACGCCGCCGAACGCGCCTACGGAGTTCGTCAGGGGATTCGCCTGCAGGACACCAATTTTGCGCCGCGTATCGGTTTCGCATATGACGTCTTCGGCAACGCGAAGTCCGTAATCCGTGCCAACTACGGTCTGTTTTACGACCGCGCACCCGGCAATCTTGAGGCGCAGTCCACAGCGTTCAACTCAACAAGTGTCCCCCTTGTGATCCTGGCCGGAGGTTCGCCTTGCATGGTCGGCGCCGCTATCGGGGCAAGCCCGCTTAATCTCAATGCGACAAATACCTTCCAGGGATCCCTTGGAAACGCGAACTGTCTTGGAGCCACCGCTGCAGGTGTGAATTACCTCCCGAATCAGCAGCGTTTCGATCCCGACAACTCAAACTCGCTTTTCGTCGATCAGAAGTTTCTGGCGACGGGCTTTCCTCTCGCAATCTTGCCTTCAGGACTTCCCGCAGACCTGAACTTTGTCACTCCCTACGTTCAGCAGATCTCGTTCGGAGTCGAACAGGACATGGGCCACGACATCTCGCTGAACATTGCCTTCAACTCGACCGGCGGCCGTCACCTCAATCGTCCCATCAATGTGAATCCTGTGAATCCGCAGCTTCTGACCGCGAACTGGCGCAACGCCGTAAACGCAGTCAAGGCGGGCACGGCGCAACCTGGCACTGCGAGTCCTACGTCGAACCCGCTTACCGTAGCAACGGCCGCCGGAGTCAATCCATGCGGAATCGGTCCCACGGGACCTTATGTGGCACCACCCCTCCTGAACTTCTTCCGCCCATCCGGATTGAATATCTCTCTCGCGCCGTTTCTCGCCAACCCGGCAGTCGGTGCAGGGCAATGCGTCGCATTAGCTAGTCAGATCGCCTTCGCGGATGGTCTCGGAAAGGGTCTTCCCGTTCCTTTCGGCGATATGTCCCCCAACCTGACCTCAGGAACTTCGGGCTACAACGCTCTGAGCGTCAACCTGAAGAAACGGTTCACGAAAAACTATGAATTTCTCCTGAGCTATACGTGGTCTCATGCCATCGACGACTCAACCGACGTTGTGTCGACCTCGGATTCGCCTCAGAGCAACTTCGCGCCGAACGCTGAGCGCAGCGTTTCAACTTTTGACCAGCGTCATCGCTTCGTACTTTCAGGTGTCTACAACTCGGGACATATCGCCGGCTCTGGCTGGGTGCCTGCCGTCTTCTCCGGCTTCACCGTCGCGCCTATCTTCGAAGTATCGTCAGGCCGTCCATTCAATATCCTGACGGGTACGGACACAAACTTCGACTTCAATCCGCTGACGGATCGGCCGAATGCTGTCGCGCCCAACAGTGGACTCACCGGCTGCGGTACCGCTCCCGTACTTTCCAGATACTCGCCCACAGGAGCATTCAATCTGCCATGCTACATCGATGCTCCAGCCAGCGCCGGTCCCGCGAGCAGCTTCTACGCAGGCAATCTGTCCCGTAACATTGGTCTCAAGCCATACACAGCCTTCACTGATCTGCGCATCGCACGTGCCTTCACCTTCTCGCACGAAATTGGGTTACAGGTGACGGCGGATATCTTCAACCTGATTAATAAGAACAACACTCTGGACGTTAATTTGCTCTACACTGCAGCCGGAACTCCAACCGCTGCATACGATCCTCGACAATTTCAGTTCGGTGCCCGTATCTCCTTCTAAGTTTCTATAATCTCTAACAACGCAAGCCTGTCAGCGAACATCAAACTGGCAGGCGTTTTTGTTGAACTCCGACCTCGCCCTCCCGGGCCGAACGTGAAAGGAAGCGCAACATGCCTGCGAAATAAGCGTTAAAGAAGAGTGATCTTCTGGTCTCGGCAGCGACTTGTTAGGCATTGCGAAACTGTTCGGAAGGGGCTCGGAATCATGAGAAGGTCACGTATTGCCTTGACTGTCGCGGCGGCTGCTGTGTTAGCAATCGGCTGCCTCCACGCGCGAGCTGATGCTGCTTTATTGATGGAGGAACCTTACGGCGAGTTCGGCGCATTTAATCCGACAGGCCATGCCGCCATCTATCTGAATCATGTCTGCGCCGCTTCCCCCACGCGCCTTCGCCCATGCCGTCCTGGCGAACCCGGTGCTGTAATCAGCCGATATCACAAGATCGATGGCTACGACTGGCTCGCAATTCCGCTCGTGCCTTATCTGTATGCAGTCGAGCGCGTCGAAGACGTACCAGCAACGGCAGATCTCGCGCTTGAGGCGAGTCTACGTGACACGTACCGCCGTGCCCATCTCCTGACGCTTGCGCCTGATATTCCCGAGGGGAAGAAGAAGGCAGGCGAAGCCCCAGGCGGTGAGTGGACCCAACTGATCGGTGCATCCTACGATCGCAGAATCTATGGCTTTCAGATTCAAACAACTGCCGATGAAGATATGCAGTTCATGAACCGGTATAACGACAACCGGAACGAAGGCCACTTCAATCTGCTGTTTCACAACTGCGCAGATTTTTCGCGCACTCTATTGAACGTCTACTACCCCCACAGCATTCATCGGAATTTTTTCGTCGATCTGGGAATCACTACACCCAAGCAGGTCGCGCGATCGCTCACCAGGCACGCCGATCATCATCCTGAGCTTACGTTTTCAACATTTTTGATTCCCCAGGTGCCCGGCACCATCAAACGCAGCCACCCAATCGATGGTGTGTTGGAGTCGGTGGTGAAGTCGAAGAAGTATGTGCTGCCGATTGCGGTACTGTCGCCTGAAGTGGCCGCTGGTTTTGTCGTGGCATATCTAACGGACGGACGCTTCAAGGCGCCCAGGGATGCAACGGTCGAGATAGTCCCCGCGGAAGCCGTAACGAAGACCTCAGATTCAGTGCCCGAAACAACTGCTCCAACGCCGTCCGCGGAGTCTGAAACGAAAACCGGAGCACCTGGCGCGGGACCGCTTCCTGCAAATAACTCCGGCACTTCGCAACCCCGGCGCCCACTCCCTTCCTCAGTTCCGCAGTCTTAACGGCTCAATCAACCTTAAGCGTTGCATCGGCATCCATTACGAGCGACTCCCCCTCCACGAGAAGCGAATGAAGCTTCAGTGCACTTAGAGAAAGTGCGTAGCCTGTAGTCTCCGTGGAATGGCTGAGCAACTGTCGCATCAGATTGGCTGCGTTCACCTTCATCTGCGCCGGAAGTTTGTGACTCAGAAATGGCTCAAGAAGGAAATTCAGTTCTCTGGAATCACTAAGCCGTTCGATCCGCGCATCGCGAAAACCGATACTCTCTCCTTCAGCATCAGGAATCAGGGAGACATCGGTCTCCGTCGTCAGAGAGACACCAACACAGATCCCATGGACCGACGTCCCGAGCTTTGCCTTAGCGTGGACGCGCACGACGACGCGCTCTTGAACAAAGGTGACGTGTGGGGATTCGGCATAAACATAACACGCTGATGTCGTAGTGCCGCGAATGTAGTAGCGCCCCTGTGGACCATTGAAGAGTTGCGCGCGCAGCGTACGCTCCAGAGCCTGCGGCGAGATCCTAACTTCAATCGCTGATGCGGCGCGATTGACCAGAAGCAGAGACAAAACGAAAAATAGGAAACGAAAGGAATGCCGATGCATGTACTAAGAATAACGGCAGCACGCAACTCATCGGCTGCAGAGTGCGGCCGTACCCTTGTCCATTATAAGAACAAAAATAAAAGTGCATGCTTCCCTGCATTGAAACCACCTCTACAGGTTCCAAATTGGAGCGTCGCGCATACACTGAATTCAGCGGAGACAGAACCTTGGACCTTACGCAACTCAATGAACACTTCGGCATTCCGGGCATTCTAGCATTTCGTGCCACAAAGAGCGGACTCGTTCGCGCCGAGATCACCACTCCCCACGCGACGGCAACGGTCTACCTGCAGGGCGCGCACATAACTGTGTGGCAGCCAAAGGATCAGCAACCCGCAATCTTTGTCAGCCGTAAAAGCGACTTCCAACCCGGAAAGCCGATTCGAGGTGGCGTCCCCATCGCCTTCCCATGGTTTGCTGCCCGGCACGACGGCAAGACAGGGCCATCGCACGGCTTCGCTCGCATTCAGGAATGGACCTTAGCGTTCGCAGGGCTCGCCGGCGATGACTTACATATGACATTCACACTGGGGCCGAGTGAGATAAGCCGCAGCCTCGGCTTCGATCACTTCCGGCTGGCGTATCAACTTACAATCGGCAAGATGCTGACGATGGAACTCGCCGTAGCCAACGACGCCACCGTTCCACTGCTCTTCGAAGAGGCGCTCCACACTTACTACGCTGTCTCGGATATTCACGAGATCAGTGTCAACGGTCTCGAGGGCGTAACTTATCTCGATAAAAACGACAATCTGCAGTCGAAGCAGCAGCACGGCGCAATCGTCATCACCGAACCGACAGACCGCGTCTACCTCAACACAGCGAGCACCTGTATTCTTCACGACGCAGCCAGCAAGCGCAGCATCCGCGTAGCCAAGACCGGCTCGAACACCACCGTGGTATGGAATCCGTGGGAGTCAGGTGCAGCGAAAATACAGGATCTGGACCCAACCGAGTGGCATGAATTTATCGCCATCGAAACGGTGAACGCCGCGGCAAACGCAATCACGCTTGCTCCTGGCGCTACTCACGTCATGCGAGCCACCGTCTCCCTTGAAGATCTGAAGAATTAGCCGCTGGCCAGGAAACCTGTCCCACTGCTTTGCCCAATCGTCATTCGAGCCGCTACTCTCAGTAGGAACGATGCTTATTCTCGCCTCAGCCTCTCCCCGTCGACGCGAACTGCTCTCCCAGGCAGGTCTCAAGTTCACCATAGAAGCGCCGAATCTGAATGAGGACCTGCTACCGGACGAATCAGCGGCTGCATACGTCCAGCGTTTAGCCGAAGAGAAGGCCCAGTCAGTCTGGAACGCGAATCAATCGCAGAACTCGGCGGACGATCCACTGATTGTGCTGGGCGCAGACACCTGTGTTGTAAGTGAAGGCAGTATCCTCGGCAAACCAACTAACCCTGCCGACGCCAGGAGAATGCTGGAACTCCTAAGCGGACGCACGCATTCTGTCCTCACAGGCCTCGCCGTCATCACTGGAAAAAAGATCGCCCGGGCAGTCGAGATCACCCAGGTTCAGTTCAATCAACTTAATGACCGCGAGATTGCACAATACATCGCAAGCGGCGAACCTCTCGACAAAGCAGGGGCATACGCTATCCAGGGATACGCGGCGCGGTGGATTCCCCGAATCGAAGGTTGTTACTTCAACGTAGTTGGACTTCCGATAGCTCGAGCCATCGCCTTAATTGACGACGCTCAGGTCGCACCCTAGTCGAGACGAGAAGTAGACCTGGCCATTCACTCCACATCGCAAATCATCGCCGCGAGCAAAGCAGTCCGAGGCATCAAGTGCTCAATGACTACCGATTCATGCGCTGCGTGCGCGCCTTCACCAACTGCTCCCATACCATCAAGCGTCGGCACGCCCAGCGCCGCGGTAAAGTTGCCGTCAGAGCCGCCTCCAGTGGACGCCTCGTCCAGAACAAAGCCGAGTTCCCCAGCAGTCACTCGCGCCTTCTTGAATAACGCAACCGTACCGCTCTTTCTCTCCATCGGCGGCCGGTTGATCCCACCCGTGATCGTGAGTTTGCAATGCGGATCCGAAACCTTGAGTTTGCGAAACAATTTGTCTACGTAGCTCGCATCACTCGCTTTGGCAATACGAACGTCGACCTCCGTGTGGGCGTACGAAGGCACCACATTCGAACGTGTTCCCCCGGCGATAATGCCGCAATTCACCGTCAATTTGCGCTTCAGATCCGTGAAGTTGGAGATCGCTTCAACCTGTTTCGCAAGCTCAAGAACCGCGGAATGGCCGCGTTCGAAATCGACTCCGCTATGCGCACCCACGCCCGCAACCTCGACGTGATAAAGACCCACTCCCTTGCGTGTTGTCTTGTAAGCGAGACCCTGCGCAGGTTCGAGGACAAAGACCGCAGACGACTCAAGCGCAAGCCGTTCCGTAATTGCGCGAGAGATCGGGCTGCCAACCTCTTCGTCACTATTCAAAAGCAGCGTAACCGGTCGACTTAATTCCATCTCTCGCAAAACTGCAACGGCCGTTAGCGCCATTACGACGCCAGCCTTCATATCGAGCACACCTGGCCCCCAATAACGTCCACCCGCTTCGCGCCAGGGCATCTTTTTCAGAGTTCCCATTGGCCAAACCGTATCCAGATGCCCGAGGAGCAAAACAGGCTTCTGAGTCGAGCGGGTAGAACCGAACCTCAACTCGAGAACGTCACCAAATTCACGTTGTCGGTGCCGCTTCACACGTGCTTTATGCTCTCGCGCCAAACCGATGACCAGTTCGAGAACCGCATTAACTCGGGCACGATCCTCACTCGGCGATTCCTGCTCCACAAGTTGCCGAAGAATGCTTTTGAACCACTCCCGGCGCTTTTCAACATTGCGCAAAATAGCAAGAGCTTGCATACACGGATCTTATAGCAGTCAAATGAATTACTTCCGCCGCAGGAGAGACGGTTTCGCGGCAGATTGTGGTAATTTTGCCACATTGTCAGCTTTTAACCCGGAAGTAATCTATTAAGTGGGTTTATTGGGAGACATCGTTTCGTGGCCTTGGAAGCTCATTTTGAGCGAACAATCCGGTCGGAGATAGAGTTCGGCGGCATCGGCCTGCACAGCGGTGCACCTGTCTCCATGCGATTGATTCCGGCGCCGGCTGGATCTGGTATCGTCTTTCGACGCACTGACTTGGACAACTTTGAGATCGCGGCGGTGGGCCGCAACGTGGCCAAGGTAAGCTACGCGACCAGCCTGATGCGGCAAAGTGTTTTGATTTCAACGACAGAACACCTGCTTTCTGCCCTGATTGGGTATGGCGTCGACAATGTGATTGTTGAGGTGGACAATCTTGAGGTGCCTATCCTGGATGGGAGCGCACTCCCTTATGTCCAGGCATTTCAAAGAGTTGGATTGAAGCCGCAGAGGCGGAAACGGGAATATTTAAAGATTCTAAAAGAGGTGGAAGTTCGGGAGGGCTCGAAGTTTATCGGGGTTTATCCCGGATCCGGGTATCGAATTCAGTACACGATTGACTTCCCGCAACCGATTGGTGTGGAACGGTTTATAGGCGACCTGGCGACCGGCGATTATGTGAATCTAATTGCTCCGGCCCGAACGTTCGGGTTTAAGGAAGATGAAAAAATGTTGCGGGATATGGGGCTGATCCGCGGCGCGTCGGCCGATTGTGCCATTATCTTATCAGCGCAAGGTATTGAAAATGGGGCACTTCGCTTTGAGGATGAGTTTGTCCGGCATAAGGTTCTGGACCTGATCGGCGACCTCGCGCTCGCGGGCCGCAGGATTCAGGGCAGAGTGGTGGCCGAGAGAGCGGGCCATGCAATGCATACTGCTCTTGTACAAAGACTTATGCGTGATCGTTCCGCCTGGGAACTGGCTCACGGATACGACGAAGTGCTGGAATCGAAGCCCGTTCTCGGGCGCCTGGAACCGGCAATTGCGTCGTAATTGCACGGTAATTTTGTGGTCGTAGCGTGGTGGTTAAGTGCAGAATCGTGGTCGTTACGTGGCGCTTAGTGTGGTGAGTTTTGCCCACGCGGAAGCGAACCGCGGGTGAGCGGGTTATCGGCGATAGCGCTGGGCTCAAACCTCGATTCCGGGTTCGGAGACCGGGAGGCCAACCTGCGGGAGGCGATTCGCCGCGTGGGGGAGTTGGGTGTGGTGAAGGCGGTGTCGTCGTTTTACGACACAGAGCCCGTGGTGTATCGCGAGCAGCCTCGATTTTTGAATGCAGCGATATTGCTTGCAACCGAACTGGAGCCAGCGGAGCTGATGCGCGCTCTCCTGGGTGTGGAACTCGCCATGGGACGCGATCGGTCTCATACCGTGACGAAGGGACCTCGTCTGATTGATCTGGACCTGCTGAGTTACACACTGAAAAATGGAAGTGCTGTGGTGATGTCGACCGAGGAGTTGACGCTGCCTCACCCCTCGATGGAGGAGAGGCGTTTTGTTCTGGAACCCCTCGCAGAGATTGCGCCTCAGTGGGTGCATCCAAACCTGAGAATCACGGTACGGGAGTTGCTGAATAGATTAGGCTGACTTCTCGCGCGTGACTCAAGCCACTTGCTTTGAGAATCAGCCCCATCCCCTCGTCCAGCGGGAGTGTTTGAGAACGGCATACATGCCGGCGGCCACATACAAAAATCCCGTCACCCTTGCGATGAATCCTGCGTGACTGGGAACAAGCATCGAGAGCAGATATGCAAGTAAGTAGGCTGCGGCCACCGCTCCCACACCGACGAGAGCGGTCTTCACTGGGTTCTCGCTCCTGTCTATGGCGTAGATAAACACCACCAGCAATAAAAACCAAAGGGCCAATTGCATATCGTCATCCTATCGTGAATTCAGCCGGCACAACTCGAGGTTTGCGTGGAGACTCTGACGCTGGAAACCAGAGACAAACCCACCTTAGAAATTGCTTGTCTTGGTCGAGGGCTTCTGCTTTACTGCTGCGGGAGCCAACATGCAGGCATTTGAACGGTACCTCGTTCGCTGGCGCGGGGCGGGATTGATTGATGAATCGACCGAAGCTTCGATTCGCGCTTATGAAAGTGCAGAGGCACAGCCGAGCGGACGACGATGGCAGGTGATCGTCGCCCTTATTCTGGGTGGAATTTTGCTGGGTGCGGGAGTGCTGCTCTTTGTGGCGTCGAACTGGGATGATGTCTCTCCGGGTTGGCGCCTGACTCTGGTGCTCGCGATGCTGGCGTTGTTTCACGGCGCGGGAATTATCGCGAAGGATCGGTTTCCGGGATTCGCGACAACGATGCATGCGTTGGGAACGGTTGCAGCGGGCGCGGCGATAGCCTTGGTGGGGCAGATCTTCAATATGCAGGAACATTGGCCGGCGGCAGTGATGCTGTGGGCATCGTGCGCGCTCGCGGGATGGTGGCTGCTGGGCGACCAGTTTCAGCAGACATTGTCGTTGTTGCTGGTACCCGCGTGGCTGATCTCAGAGTGGATGTACCGGACGAGCGTTTATAACGGCGCCGATGTTTATCTGGCGCGCATGGTCGCGGTAGTTGCAGCGGTT
This sequence comes from uncultured Acidobacteriaceae bacterium, assembly GCA_963815485.1. Classification (GTDB taxonomy): domain Bacteria; phylum Acidobacteriota; class Terriglobia; order Terriglobales; family Acidobacteriaceae; genus Edaphobacter. The sequence continues at coordinate 1,626,806 of CAWFGQ010000002.1, forward strand.
TATTTGACCGGGTTTCTGCACTCGCAGAGGCGTGTGGTGTTTGGGATTCTATTTGGGGTTTCGGGCGTTGTCTTGTGCGTTTGCGTTGGCGTTCTGAGAGATGGTTGGGCCTACTACCACTATGGTTTCGGGCACGATTGGGGTCTCGTGCCACTGGGACTGCGGATTGTTGCCTTTGTCATTCTGGCGGCGACGGTGGGATTTGGGTGGTATGTGGGGAAGCAAAGTGTCGTGCCGGCGCTTGCGGTTGGGGTAATGGTGTTCGTGTTGCCCTGGGCGCAGACAGTTGTTGAGTCGAATGGATTTCAATTGCAGCCCTGGAAACACTCTGAGGCTAATTTGTTTGCGTACACACTGGTTGCTGCCACCGCCGTGTTTCTGGCGTGGTGGGGAGTGCGGGAGAATAGCAAGGCTTTGGTGAACTATGGCATCGCGGCGTTTGCAGTAACAGTGATGTGGTTCTATTTTTCCAGCATCATGGACAAACTCGGGCGTTCCCTTGGGTTAATCATGCTGGGAGTGGTCTTTCTCGCAGGAGGCTGGCTGCTGGAGAAGATGCGCAGGAAGCTGGTGGGGAGCATCTCGGAGGTGGCGGCATGACGCAACGGAATCGAGGGATCATCTTGCTTGCGGTGCAGTTGGTCCTCGTGCTGAGCATTGCAGGGAAGTATGTGTATGAACGAAAGGCTTGTCCGCGGGTATGGGTGCGCACAGGCGAGATCGATCCAGATCTGCCATTTCGCGGCCGATATCTCGCACTCCGATTGACGGTTGACGCCTGCGGACTGCCCCACAATGAAGCCGCATCTTTAGGAGGCCCGGGTGTAAGCCTGGCCCATACGACCGGATGGCGATGGCGGGTGAAGCCTGAAGCCAGAGATGGGAAGTTGATTGCGGTCCTCGCAGGAGACGAAGTCAGGCCGGAGCTAACTCAAGAACTGAATCAATGGGGAGAGCGTTGTGACCGCGCAGTGCTGATGGAATCTGCGGATTACTTTATTGGCGATCGGGCGAAGAGCCCCTTTCCGTTGAAGCCAAACGAGGAGTTGTGGGTGGAGGTGACAGCGCCTCCAAGCGGGCCTCCGCGTCCGATTCAGCTGGCAATTTCGAGCGACGCGGGATTCAAACCGTTGCTCGTTCGATAGGGAGTGCCAAGCGCTAAGCTGTTGAGCTTAGCTCTTCTTTGCCGTTTTCTTGCCGGCCTTCTTCAACGACTGAACGAGGTGCTTCCAATCGACTTCGGTCTGGTCTGCGTATGCTTGTGCGAAGGCTGAGACAGCGCGATCGAAGCGCGGGGCTCGGCCGAGGTAGCCTGCAATCATGGAAGAGCTGCCCGCCCGGGCGTGGCCGCGGGCGAGGATTTCGCCACAGACACCCGCATATTCCAGCAGGCTGACGGCCTTCAGGTTCTGCAGTTGAATGGAGGCCTTGTGATCGTTCAACTGACGCACCATATAGTCGCGGCCATGCAACGTTGTCCATCCTAAGAACGGATCCGACTGCAGCTGCATCGCGCGTTCGCCCTCGACGACTCTCCGGCCGTGATGGACACCGATTCTGCGAGCCTTTGCGCCGAGATAGGGTGCGTAGGCTGAATCAGTCTCTTCCTTGATCTGGATAAACAGCGGGTCTTTCGGGCCGTTGCCTTCCAAGAGAATAACGTAGTCGCGCAGACCCACTGAGCCGGTTCCCACAACCTTGAAGGCAACGTCGATAGGCCTGTATTGCGCGAGAAAGTGTCTTCGCTCGGGCAGCAGACTGTCTGCATACTTCGTTAACGAGCCCACTACCTCGTCGGCCAGCGCACCTTTCACTCTCCTCAAGAGAGGAGGCAGCGTCTTGAATATGCGCTGCTGCATTTGTTTGTCATCCGGAATGCCTGCAGCGTTCTTAGCGAACGATTTCCTCGCTGCTTTTGCGGGCGTCTTGATCGCCGTCGCGGAAGGCTTCTGTTCGGTGAGAGTTAAAAGCGTGTGCATCGGCGTCGCTCGCTCGGCGATTCGCAGAATTCCTTCCACCGAAGTGACGTTCTGCAGGCGATGCACCTGATAACGTGCCACCCCCAGCACAGGCATGCGCGCGAAACTTAACATCATCGAGCGGTAGCTCTCGAGAAAGACGGTAGCGGCTTCGCGGCAGTCGATATTTCTCGCTCCGGCTCCTCGCCCCGCAAGTACGAGGCTTGTGGCCATTCGCTTGACGTCCCACTCGAATGGCCCTGCGATGGTTTCGTCGAAGTCGTTAATGTCAAAGACGAGGTGTCCATCGGGAGCAGCGAATGCGCCGAGATTCCGCACATGCGCATCGCCGCAGAGCTGAGTGGTGATGCCGGTGTTCGCGATCAGAGAAAGGTCATACGCCATGACCGGAACAGCTCCGCGAAAATACCCAAACGGCGAGGCCGACATCAACTGATCTTTGAGCGCAATGAGCGCCGGGACTCTTCCGCGTGTCGAGGCCTTGAGCAACTTCAGCGGATTCTCCCGCCGATTCTTTACATTCCAGCCCTTGTGCTGCATGCGTCGCATCTGTTTGCGCCGCTCCTGCCCGAGTGCAAAGAGTTCCTTCGCATCAGGCAGCCGTGTCAAAGCCATCGTTTCCTCCCTGTGCCAGCGCAGACCTCTAGCCTACGCCTCCGGGCTTTCGTAATGAATTCGCTTTTCTAAACGCGGCGTGCGACTGCGTCCGGTGTCGGCACCCCACTCCATTGATGTATTCTTGGCCCGTCACGACTGTCTTTTTGTCTGACACTAGCGAGGTAGTATGCCCCATAGCCGAAGCACGGAATTCTCCCATATCGGGCCCTTTCTCGTGCTCGCGGCGATCGTACTGGTCCTCTACTTCGCCCGCGATCTTCTCATCCCGTTTGCCTTTGCGCTGACCCTGGCGTTTTTCCTTGCCCCGGCTGTCGCCCGCCTCGAATCCCGCCGTATTCCCCGAGTATTTTCCGTCGCCATCGTCGGAATCGTTGTCTCGACGATGCTTTGCGGGGCCGCCTACGTCGTCGCCCGGCAATTGATGGATGTCGCCCGCAATCTTCCCTATTACCGTCTGGCCATTCAGCATAAGGTAGCTTTGATTCGTCTGCCCGCCGAACAGTCACTTGAAAACGCAATCACGGCAGTGGAGGATATCAGCGGAGATCTTGCGACCACAACGAAGAAGATCCCGGTTCCCGAGCCTACGATCGCCGAAGCAGCGCCGGTGCGCATCGTGGATCCTCGTAGCTCGCAGCTGCAGGCCACGACGGAACTCCTGATGCGCTTTCTGCGTCCCATCGGGATTTGTGGCGTGGTCATTGTCTTTACGATCTATCTCCTGATGAAGCGGGAGGACCTCAGGCATCGCATTCTTCTGCTTGCGGGGATGGGCCGCATCAGCCTCATGACTCAGGCTCTGCAGGACGCGGCGACCCGTATCAGCCAATACCTCATCTTTCAGGCCGCTGTGAACGCAGCCTATGGGGCTCTCTTCGGGTTCGGCCTCTTTCTGCTCAAGGTGCCGAACGCTACGCTCTGGGGAGTGCTCGCGGGAGTTCTCCGGATTATTCCCTATGTCGGTACCGCAACCGGCCTTGTCGTACCGCTCCTTGTCTCGGTTGCCATTTCGACCTCGTGGTGGCAGCCTTTTCTAATCCTCGGGCTGTTCCTTGCGCTTGAACTGACGGCGACGAATTTCGTGGAGCCCTGGCTCTTCAGTTCTCGTACCGGCATCTCCTCGCTTGCGCTGTTAGCAATGGCAATCTTCTGGGCTCTTCTCTGGGGATGGCCCGGCCTTGTTCTTTCCACGCCGCTCACGGTCTGCATCGTGGTGATGGGGCGGTATATTCCGCAACTCTCTTTCCTTCACACGCTGCTCGGCACGGATGCGGAGCTTTCGGCAGAGGCGCACTTTTACGAGCGTCTGCTCGCGATGGACCAGCAGGAGGCGCATACGATTGCGAACCGCTTCCTCAAGGGCAACTCCCTAGTTCAGCTCTATGATTCGGTGCTCATCCCGGCACTCGCGCTTGTCGAACAGGACCGGCACCAGGGACTGCTCGACGATGCGCGCTGCAATTTCTTCTTTCTCTGCATCAGCGAGCTTGTAGCTGAACTTGCGGATTACCACGAACCTGAGCCTGCTGGTGATGTGCCCTTCCTGCTGCCACCATCCGCAAAGCAGCAGGACTTTGCAGTCGTCTGTATTTCAGCGAACGATCAGGCCGACGAACTGACTTCGCTGATGCTGGGCCAGCTTATGGAGCGCTCCTCCCATCAGACGCTGCTTCTTCCGGCAGCCTCGGTTTCAGCAGAGATTCTCGATACCCTTGCGCACGAGCAGAACACGGTTATCTTCATCACCGCGCTCCCGCCGTTTGCTTTTTCGCAGGCCCGGGCCATCTGTCAGCGCATTCGCTCGCACCTGCCCAGCAACCGGATCGTGATTGGTCTCTGGAACCCCGGCGAAGATCCCGAGCAACCCTCTGAGATTACGATCGAGCGTTTTGGAGCAGGCAAACCCAATGTGATCGTCAACTCGCTGTCCCAGGCGGTTCGCCAGATTAACTCTTGGGCGCAATCGTCGACCCAACCCATCATCCACCGCTGATTGCGCGCGAAAGAAAGAAACTGCACAAAAGAAAAGAGACTGGGCAAAGCCCAGCCTCCTTCGTGCTTTCGTTGTCGGAACTAATTTACGTTCATGCGGCGACGTTCCACTCCATCCAGAGCGACCCAAAGTGCCTTTGCGGCCTGCTGGCCGGCATTTAGCGCAGCCTCCGCAGATTCAGGCGAAGCCGCCAGCTCCTTGTCGATCAACTCTCGCCAGACACCCGCATGAGCGACGTCCGCCGTTTGATGAAGTGTGAAATACCTGGCCGCGGCTCCCTCGGTCGCATAGTGCTTGGCCAGACCCTCCGCCTTCGTCACCGCAATCGCCGGCACCTTCGACTCATACGCATACAGTGCAGCCATCGCGGACGAAGCTGTTCCCTCCTGCATCAAGCCACGAAACGTTGCGATCAATGCCGTCGTCTCAGGATGAATCTCGCGCGCCTCAACATCAGCACGCGAAGCACCCATTCCCTCGGCAAAATCCATCCAGAGATCGCTATGCGGACGCCCTGCCGGCGAATCGACACCTTCCTCTTCAGCTAGATTGCGCAAAACCTCGCGGCGCATCTCTCCATCCGGCAGACGCGAGTGCAACGCACTCAGATAAGTCGGAAACGCCGATACATGGCGCCAGTACTCCGCTGCGTACTCGCGCAGATCTTCGCATGTAAGCTCGCCCTTCGACCATGCCTGATAAAACGGGTGCTTCAACAGGTCATACGGCGCAACACGCTCTTCGAAACGACTCCAGAACTCAGCAATTGTCGACATCAGTCCACTCCAATTCGATACTGCGGCTGAACGCACCACAGGATGTTCAAAGTTTACTGCAATTCGTCAGCGGACTTTGCCGGCAGAGTCTTCCAGAACTACGTTCGAGAGGATAGCTGTGTCGGATTTGTCTGGAAGATGAGAGCAGAAGCCGATACCAACGTAAAAGGGTGCGTCGAGATGCAATTCGATGGGCGGGCCGAACTGGTGCATCGGCTCGCCGTCGAGGCTGAGGAAGATGGCGAAGTTGTCGCCGTGCTTTTCGATGCCGATGCGTTTAGGGATGACGGTGACGAGTGAATCGGGGCTCGCGCCGCCCGGCCGGCCGCGGCCTCCCATCCGGAACTCCATGTCTTTGACGCGAGTATTCTTTTCAGCGCGCCAGGCGAGGTGGGTCATGCCGGCTCCGTGGAGAGCGACGATGGCTTCTTTGGAGTCATCGTCGAGGCTCTGGCGGATGATGAGGAAGGCTTTGCGGTCGCCGTAGCCGTTTGGGTCGGGGAAGGCGATGTCCGCAGCCAGCGAGATGTCGCCGGACATTTTTTTCCAGAGGTAACGGAACTCGTCGCGGGTGTACCAGACGTTATAGCCCGCGGAGTTGATGGTGTACTGCTTGGTTGCGGGATCATAACTGGCGCTACCCGGAACCAGCGGACCGCCAACGTCGGATTGGCCTTCGAAGATGCCGATGGACGTGTTGAAGGTCTTCGTGGGCCGATGGAAGTCCGGCGGTGGGGCTACCTGCGTGTGGGTTGCGGAGCCGGGTTGAGCCCAGTCGGGGACGGCGGGAGTGGGCGTTTGCGGGGTGGCGGGGACTTGCGCGCACAGACAGGTTACGGTGCACAGCTGGAGGGCGAGCGAACGTCGGTAGGTGGATTTCATATGGATACAAGATTGAAAAACATCGTCCGGTAGTTTGTCACGCTCGAAGGTGGACATTCGTGATTCGACCGTTTGATCAAAGGTGCCATGCGAAGGGTATATACTCTGTTCCTCCCGCTTCCAGGTGACTCCCCATGGCACACGAAAGTTACAAGATCATTCTCGATTCGCCTGCTTCCGATCCAGCGCTGGGATTTGGCAATGTGGCGGATGCGCTGAAGGACATCGTCGAGGGCAGCCATCCTCAATTTGCGATTGGGATCTTCGGGACGTGGGGATCGGGAAAGACGACGCTGATGCATGCGATCGAGAGGAGGCTGGATCCTGCGAAGACGATTGCGGTTCAGTTCAGCGCATGGCGATATGAGAAGGAACCCCATCTGATTGTGCCGCTTCTCGATACGATTCGAGAGCGGCTGGTGAAGTGGTCTGAGGATAATGCGCAGTTCAAAGAGCAGGCGGTGCGGACGGCAGCAACTATAGGAAAGGCGATTTATTCCCTGCTGGCGGGGATGAGTTTGAAGATTGGTGTCCCTAAAGCCCTTGAGGTTTCTTTTGATGCCAACAAGGCTTTGGAAAAAGCAGATGCGTTTGACAAGAATAAGGAGGAGGCTGAGACGCCGCGGTCGTTCTATCACGCTACGTTTAAGGCGCTGTCTCTGACCTTCGCCGAGTTTCTCGGACCGGGGTCGGGCAGAAGGATTGTTGTCTTCATAGATGATTTAGATCGCTGCCTGCCGCAGGGAGCGCTTGAGGTGCTGGAGGCAATGAAACTGTTCTTTGACCTTGAGGGGTTCGTTTTTGTTGTGGGCCTCGATCAGGTGGTGGTGGAACGCACGATCGACCTCAAGTACAAGGGAGATTCGACGGAGGGGGCTTACCAGATTCGGGGTGCTGACTATATCAAGAAGATTTTTCAGCTGCCGTACGCATTGGCTCCTGTGGCGGTCGGTCAGCTTGATGAATTTCTGGAGGCGGTCTACGCGGAGGGAGGGCTAAGCAACGAACAAAAGAACGATCTCAAGCACGTTGTCACTCCGCATCTGCGATATCTTGTGACCGAATCGGGGATCAATCCTCGTGAGATCAAACGTTTCGTGAATGCCTACACGCTGGTCATCAAGATCAAGGGATACCTGGAAAAGGATGCGGTGCTGGCTTTACTGACTCTCGCGTTCCGGCGCGACTGGGAGATTGCGCGGCGAGCGATTCTGAGCTACCGCGATGTGTTTACCGATGCGGTCAGTCGCCAACTAGGCGGTGACAGCACGGCAATCGTGGACCTCGATCCTTCGCTTGCCGGAATTCCAGAGGCGTTTCTTTCTTATGTAACAGCTCCTAATCCTGGATCGAAGCTGCTCTCACTGCCGAATCTGGATGAGTACATCTACACGGGGGAAGCCACGGCGGGAACCCAGGGGAGCGTGTTCGTGGATGCGATCCGCGATGTGGCAAATGTGACCAAGCCGCTACGTCAACTGGAGGCGGCTACTACCACCGATGCAATACCATACAACACTTACCTCAGCGCGGTATCGTCAGCCTTGAGCAAGGTGAAGCTGGTGGGTTATGGCCGATTGGATCGGGTTATTCAGGCTTGGACGGATCACATGAGCTCTTTCACTGCCGCAACTACGGGGACACTCCAGCACGGAGCCGACAATCGTCGCAAGATCTGGATCGAAGAAGAAGAGGCACTCCGGCGACGGCTTCTTAGCCAGTTGATGGAGCTTTACCAAGCCGGGACTAGCCCGTCCGCGAGCTCTGCTGCTGCTTAGTGCTGGAGGTTTGGCGTTGGGGTTCTAGCGGCGCGCTGGGCGAGGACGAGAGAGATGAGGAGCAGGGCGGCGGCGGTGTAGAAGGGGGAGCCGGGGATGTGGACTCCGCTGGCGATGGAGACGCTGAAGATGTAGGTGAAGAAGCTGGGGCCGACGAGTCCCGCGATACCCCGGAGGCTGTTGATGGCTCCCTGGAGCTGGCCCTGTTCGGAGGGGCTGGTCATGCGGGAGAGCAGGCTCTGCGCGGCGGGCCAGGTGAAGGTCATCATGTTGAGGAAAGGGATGCCGAGCCATAGGAGAAGGCCGGTACTGGAGAGGCCGATCATGGAGTAGCCGACGATTCCCCCGATAAGGCCGAGGGTCATGGCTCCGCGTTCGCCGAGCTTTGCGACAACGGGTTTGACCAGAAACCCGCCATAGACAACGGTGCAGACTCCGACGAGTGCGAGGGAGAAGCCGACAGTACGGTTGGTCCAGTGGTAGCGGTAGTCGGCGTAGATGACGTAGACGTTCATCAGCACCTGCTGGGCAATGTAACCGAGTTGGAGGATCGTGGCGATGACGATCTTGCTGCCGTGACGGAACAGGGTGAGAGAGCCAATGGGATTGGCCCGGGCCCAGGAGAAGGGGCTGCGGTTTTCTTTCGAGAGAGACTCGGGGAGGACGAAGAGACCATAAAGTCCGTTGACCAGCGAGAGGCCTCCTGCGACCCAGAAGGGAAGGCGAGGGTTGATGTTGCCGAGCAGGCCACCGACGGCGGGGCCGAGGACGAAGCCGGCTCCGAAGGCTGCGTTCAACATGCCGAAGGCGGCGGCGCGGCGCTCGCGTGGAGTGACATCGGCCATGTAGGCCATCGCGGTCGGGATGCTGGACGACGTGAGGCCGGAGATGACGCGTCCGAGGAAGAGCCAGTTGAGCGCGGGGGCCCACGCCATCAGAAGATAGTCGAGCCCGAGGCCGAAGTTGGAGAGAAGAACGACGGGGCGCCGGCCGTAGCGGTCGGAGAGCGAGCCGACGATAGGCGAGAAGAAGAACTGCATCGCCGCGAAGACGGTTCCGAAGAGACCGAGCATTCTGGCTGCGCTGGATGTATCGCCGTGGAGGAAGCCTTCGATCAGGCGCGGAAGCACGGGCGCGATCATGCCCAGGGCGAGCATGTCGAGGGTGACCGTGAAGAAAATAAAGGTCGCTGCGGCGCGACGGCCTTTGGGCGGATGAGGCGAGAGGGCCGGCGTGACGAGTTCCGGCTCGGTGAGGAGCGGGTTGGGTTCGGCGGCGGCCGGCCGGGGCGGGTTTTGCGTTGAGTCGGGCATGTAGCTGGAGTGAAGCCGGGGTAGTTGAGGGTTAGTCTACGTTAGACTTACGGCAGTTACTTGGAGATTTCGGCGTTAATTTATCTTCGATTCGCCACGATTTTATTTGCATATTTGTCTTTGAGGGTATCTTTGGATGAGTCTTGTCAGCTTGGCTTTCGTCTGAACCAGAGGGCTTAGGCTGAGCGAGTCTTGCCCGATCCCACCTCCTGGAGCGGTTTGAGTACGGTTTTACCGGGTACGAAACGGTTCGTCACTTTCATTGGGAGCGGGAGTTGAAGTTGATGCGAGTTGGACGATGGGCGATGTTGTTGCTGAGTCTGCTGGGAATCGGTGGGGTGCAGGCGCAGACTTCGAGTGAAGCGCGGCGGATTGTGGAGACGATGCTGTCCCATGAAGGCAATCCGGCGGAGCATCGCAACAAGTACATGTATCTTTCCGAGGAGCGGTCGGAACGGACCGGTGGGCACTTGTGGGTGGAACGTGTTGTGGAGACTGCAGCGGGAAAGCTTCGTCTGCTGCTCGCGGAAGATGGAAAACCTTTGACTACAGAACGCCAGACATTGGAACAGCTCCGGCTGAAACAGATTGCCGCGCATCCGGATGCCTTCCAGAAACACGAACAGTCAATGAAGAACGACGAGGAGCACGCGGAACAAATGCTGGCTCTGTTGCATAATGCGTTTCTTTTCGATGACCCCAGGCCGGATGGCAGCGATCTGCGCATCGGGTATCGTCCGGACCCGGCGTATCAGCCGAAGACGATGGAAGAGAAGGTTCTGCATTCGATGGCGGGCACGTTGCTGGTGGATGGAAAAACGCTGCAGCTCCATCGGATTGAAGGAAAGATTCCCTCGGACGTGAGCCTGGGGTATGGGATTTTAGGAACGATTCACGCGGGCAGCAGCTTCGCCACAACGCACGAGCAGGCGCCCGGCGGCGAGTGGAAAGATGCCTCGGTGAATACAGCGATCGAAGGCAAGGCCATGCTGTTTAAATCGATTGGCAAGAACGAGCATACGGTGCACAGCGAGTTCAAGCGGCTCGCCGACGACATCAGCGTGTCCGATGCGGTGGCGTTGCTGGTGAAGTGAAACCGGTCTGCTAGACTGCCTCTCATGCGAGATATCAGATTCCGTAGTCTTGGCCTTGGTTTGGTGAGTTTGTGCGCTTTGACATCCGTTGGTTTCGGGCAGAAACGAGCGATGGTTCTCGACGATCTGGCGAAGCTGGTGAATGTCGGTGGGCCGCAGGTCTCTCCGGATGGAAAGTGGGTCGCTTACACAACCTCGCATGTGGATGTAGGCGAGGACAAGAACGTCTCTGAGCTGTGGATGGTGAGCTGGGACGGCAGGCAGGACATTCATTTGACCTTTGGGCCGGAGGGTGTGGGCGCACCGCGGTGGAGCCCGGATGGGAAGTTTCTGTCGTTCACTTCGTCGCGACCAGGAAAAGCCAAGGGATCACAGGTGTGGGTGCTCGATCGCCGCGGAGGCGAGGCCAGCCAGTTGACCGATGTGAAGGATGATCTCGAGGACTATCGCTGGTCGCCCGACTCCAGACAACTGCTTCTGACGTTGAAGGCTAAAGAAGAACCTGAGCCCAAGGAAGGTGCGAAGCCAGCGCCGCCCAAGCCGATCGTGATCGACCGCTATCACTTCAAGCAGGACATTCAGGGCTATCTTTCGGACAAGAAGAGCAATCTCTTTCTCTACGATCTTGCGACGAAGAAGCTCACGCGCGTGATCGGCGACGACAAGACCGAGGATAAGTTCGACGAGCGCCAGGCAGAGTGGTCGCCGGATGGGAAGTGGATTGCGTTCGTCAGCAATCAGGAAGGCCCAGACACCGACCGGTCGAATAATTCGGACGTGTTTGTGGTGGAGGCGAAGGGTAACTCCACGCCGAAGAAGCTGACGACGTTTACCGGAGTGGATAGCGGGCCGCTCGCGTGGAGTCCGGATAGCACGATGATTGCTTACCGGCAGGGAGTCTCGCAGCGCTACTCGATCTACGACATGCAGCGGCTGGCCTTGGTTTCGGCTGCAGGTGGAACGCCGGAGGTTCTGGCGGCGACTGCGGAGACGGGGACTGGCTCGCCTGTCTTTGCGGCAGATGGCAAGGCTCTGCTGACGACGATCGGCGAAGACCGCGTGGATTACGTGGCCGAAGTTCCGCTGAAGGGTAAGGCCGTGGAACGGCTGACAGCCGAGAAGGGGACGGCGGTTGCTCTCTCCTCAGGCGGCGGCCATGTGGCTGTGCTCTGGACGACGGACGTTGCCGCTCCGGAGATATTTGCCCTCGAAGGCAAATCGCTGCGAAAGCTGACCTCGCACAACGATGCTCTGATGGCGCAGTTGAACCTGGTTGCGGCGGAAGATCTGTCGGCGAAGACTTCGGATGGCAATGACGTGCACAGTCTCCTCACAATGCCATTGGGTTACACGGCGGGAACGAAGGCTCCGATGCTCTTGTGGATTCATGGCGGACCGACGGCGCAGGACTCGCATCGGTTTGCGGCGGATCGACAGTTGCTCGCCGCGCGCGGATTGGCCGTGCTGCAGGTGAACTACCGCGGCAGCACAGGCCGCGGCCATGACTACAGCTACGCGATCAACGCGGATTGGGGCGATAAGGAAGTTAAGGACTTGCTCGGCGCTGTAGATGGCGCGATTGCCACGGGAAAGATCGATCCGGATCGTCTGGGCGTCGGTGGCTGGAGCTACGGCGGCATTCTGACGGACTACACGATCGCCTCGACGACGCGATTCAAGGCTGCCTCGAGCGGCGCAGGAACGGCGAACCTGCTCGGCATGTACGGCGTCGATCAGTACATCCTGCAGTACGACAATGAACTGCAGCCGCCGTGGAAGAATGTTGAACCTTATCTTAAGTTGTCGTACCCCTTCCTGCACGCGGACAAGATCAAGACGCCTACGATGTTCATGGGCGGGGATAAGGACTTCAACGTAACGCTGGTTGGCGGCGAGCAGATGTACCAGGCGCTGAAGAGCGTCGGCACACCTGCCGAGCTGATTGTGTATCCGGGGCAGTTCCACGGCTTCACGCGGCCGAGCTTCATTCGCGACCGCTATCAGCGGTGGTTTGACTGGTATGGCAAGTATCTAGGGCTTCCCGCCGAAGCGAAGCCTGCCGCCGTGAAAACGACTTCTACGAACTGAGGATGTACTCGGAACCTTCCCGGGCTCGCTCGCGTAGTTCATGATGGTAGCGAACCCACTTCCTTCTTCGCAGGGGCCATGGAAACTCGACAGCCGACAACAGTGCAGGATCTGCGCCCGGTGCTTTGGCTCTGTCTTGGCTTCGCGGCGCTGAAGCTCGCGATTCAGATCGTGGGCAATGTTCTGGCGCAGCACGCGGGCTACGGAATCTTTCGCGATGAGCTGTACTACCTGATCTGCGGGCGAAGGCTTGCGTTTGGATATGTAGACCAGCCGCCGCTGGCAGCCTTGCAGGCTCGTGTCAGTGAAACGCTCTTCGGACACGCGACGATGTGGTCGCTGCGATTGATCTCAGCCCTGGCGGGGGCTGCGAAAGTATTTCTGACGGGTCTGCTCGCCTGGACCCTTGGTGGCGGCCGTAAAGCAGCGGCGCTCGCAATGCTTGGAGTCATTGCCGGCGGAGTTTATCTGGGTATAGACGGATATCTGTCGATGAACTCGTTCGATCCCGTGTTCTGGATGCTTTGCGCATTGGCTCTGATTCGCATTGTCCAGTCTCCATCGCGAAACGAGGTTCGCAACTGGTGGATTGTGTTCGGTCTCAGTGCGGGGCTGGCGTTTGAGAACAAGGATTCTATTGCGTTCTTTCTGATTGCCATGCTGGTTGCGATGCTGGTGACGCCGCAACGGAGCATTCTTGCGAGCCGCTGGTTCGTGGTTGCGGTCGCTCTGATAGTTCTTGTCGCACTACCGAACTTCCTCTGGCAGGTGCACAATCACTTCCCAACGCTGGAGTGGCTTCACGCTGTACAGAACTCAGATAAGGACGTGAAGCTTGGGCCCGTGCAATTTCTTCTGGCTCAGATTATGACGCTGACCCCGAGCAATATCTTCCTGTGGGGAACAGGCGTGCTGTGGCTGCTTTTTGCAAAGAAGACGCAGAGCTATCGTTTCCTCGGAGTGTTTTACATCGTCTTTCTCGCGCTGATGATGGCGCTGCATGCAAAGGACTACTACCTCGTTCCGGCGTACCCGGTGTTCTTTGCAGCCGGAGCAGTTGCTTTAATTGGCTGGGCCGGCACGATTGCGTGGCGCAACGTGTTGCTGGGAGCCTACGCACTCATCCTGCTGATTGGCGTTGTTGTCTTCTTTCCGTTTTCCGTCCCTGTACTGCCGCCGCATAAGTGGGTGGCTTATGCGGAGAAGCTTCAGTTCAAACCGAGGGAGAGTGAAAATCACGCGGCGACTCCTTTGCCGCAGTTCTTTGCAGATCGCTTTGGCTGGGAGGATCTGGCGAAACAGGTATCCGGCATCTACAACGCTCTGCCTCCAGAGGAGCGCGCCAGGACTGGCGTTTTTGTCTCGAACTACGGACAGGGAGGCGCGATCGATATTCTCGGAGCAAAGTACGGGCTGCCATCTGCCACCAGCGGCCACCAGAATTACTGGATTTGGGGACCCGGCGACTATACCGGGGAAGAGATGATCGTAGTCAACGATGCGAGTCCCGAGCAGATGAATGCGGTGTACAGTTCGTGCATCGTCGCCGGCAAACGGGATGATCCCTACACGATGCCGTGGGAGCATGGTTCCATCTATCTATGCCATGGCAGAAAGAAGAGCTACGTGGCGGACTGGAACGAGCTGAAACGCTACCGCTGACCATCTTCGGATGGTTATGCGGCAGCCACGCGCTGGATGAGGTCGTTCTGCTCTTTTTGAGACTCAGCGCCGATGGTGAAGGCGTCGAGAACTCCGGTCGAGAGCGCATACCGAATAGCTTCTGAGGGTTTGTGCCGCAGGTCTCCTTGTCCGAGAATCTTCATGCCGACGATGGCCTTACCCTGCGCGCGCATTTGCTTGATAACACCGATGACCGTGTCCGGATCGGCGTCCATGTGCGAGCCGATAGGATTCAGGCGGACAAGATCGAGCTCGACCCACGGTGATGCCGCTGCTGCACGAAGCGCGCCGATGCTGTGGCAGGAGACTCCGTGTGCGCGGATGATTCCCTTCTGCTTCGCTTCGGAAAGCACATCCATCACGCCGCGATAGCGAGTGGTCCAGTCGGATTCCGTGACGCAGTGAATGAGAACGACGTCGATGTAGTCCACACCAAGCTCCCTGCGATAACGGTCGAGGTCAGCACGGACTCCGGCGGGATTACGCGTGTCAGTCTTGGTGAGCACCGTGACCTTGTCGCGCGGAAGCTGCTTCAGCGCGGCGGCGACATAGGGGTGGCTGCCGTAGGAGTCGGCTGAGTCGAAGAAGCGCAGACCGTTTTCGTGGTATCCATCGACGAGCAACCGGGTAAACGGCGAAGTGCCGAGCCGCGTCTGATTCGAGGAGCCGCCGTAGCCGATCGTACCTGTTCCCATGGCGAGCCGGCTGGTGCGAATGCCGGTTTGGCCGAGAATGACTTCGTCACTGGCCTGAAGTTTTTTCGGCAGGGGTTCAGGGTCGATGAGCGCAGCGCGAGCCACGGGATTGCTGGCGAGCATAGCGGCGCTCAGAGTGCGGGCCGAACGGCGAAGGAAGTCTCTCCTCAGCATGGCGCGATCTCCTTTGTGGATACGCTACTCCAACTTGAACCAGAGGAAAAGCTCCGAAGCTGCCTATGTGACGAATGTCAGGCGATGACTTCGAACGGACGCATCATGTCGTTCGATTCGTGCTCGAGGATGTGGCAGTGGTAGAGGTATTTGCCGGTGAAACCTTCGAAGCGGACGATGACGCGGGTGATGGTGCCAGGAGGGCATTGGACCGTATCCTTCCAGCCGAGTTCGTTAGGGGCGGGTTGGGTGACGGCGGAGATGAAGCGCAGCTTTTTGTTCGCCATGTACTCGAATTCATCAAAGGTCCGGCGATCGAGGACCTGGAAGCGCACGAGATGAAGGTGCATGGGGTGGGTGTCTTCGGTCTGGTTGACGAACTCCCAGATCTCGGTGGAGTTGAGCTTTGGTGTCTCGGTGACGGGTTCGTGCCAACGCTTGTTGTTGAGGAGCATGATCATTGGGTTCGCGACCCGGTCCCGATACTCGTTGAGAGTGATGGTGCGGGTGGTGGTGGCTGTGGACTCGGGAATGCGTTGGACGGGGCGCAGGGTCTTTGGAATGGAAATGGGAACCGTGCTGGGTATGGGTGATGGAGATTGTTTTGCAACGCGGAACTCAAGGATTTCGAAAGCTCCGGTGAGGAGGTGGAGGCTCTGGCCGGCAGACTGGGTGAAGTCAATGAGGATGTCGGCGCGTTCGGCAGGGGCGAGGGCGAGCATCTTGACGTCAACTGGCGCGGGTAGGAGCCCCTGGTCGGAGCCGATCTGGATCAGAGGTTGCTGGTTGGAGAGAGTGAGGAGGAAGAAGCGGCTGTTGGCGGTGTTCAGGAGTCGGAAGCGGTAGAGGCGCGGCTCGACCTCGAAGAACGGACGAATCTTGCCGTTGATGAGGATGCCGTCGGCTGTGAACTCGGGTATCCAGGGATGTTCGGGGTCGGGTGAGGTCGCGTAGAAGAGCTGGCCGTCGGAGGTGAAGTTGCGGTCGTAGAAGATGAGGGGGACTTCGTATTTGCCGGAAGGGAGACCGAGGCTGTCTTCGACTTTGTCGCGGAGGAGCAACATGCCGAAGAGGCCGGCATAGGCGTTAAGGCGGTTGAGGCCCATGGCGTGGTCGTGGTACCAGAGGGCGGTGGCCTCCTGCTCGAGCGGGTAGGCGCAGGTGCGGGATTTGCCGGTGGCGAACCAGTCTTCGGGGTACCCGTCGTCCGCAGACGGGACCTTGGCTCCGTGCAGATGGGTGACGGTCCGGACCTCGGGCACGTCGTGGCCGCAGCCGTGGAGAGAGTGGTCGATTGGAAGGAAGTGCTTTGCTGGGAGGTTGTTGACCCAGGTGATCTGGAGCGGTTCCCCGCAGCGGGCTTCGATCAGCGGGGCAAGGGGGCCACCGCCGTAGCCCCACATACGGGTAGGGGGAACGTCGCGATGGACCCTGGCGTGAATCTCCTGCATGGAGATGGTGAGGGAGCGTTTGCCATTGCGGAGAATGGGGCGCGCGGTCTCGGGGAGCGGCAGCGGATCGACGAAGGGTGGAAGCTCCAGCGCGTGGAGCATGGGGGAGGACTTGCCCGGTGCGTTCGGCCGCGGCGACTGCATGCGTGCCATCGCCATTTGGGAGAAAGCGCGCTGCGTGCGGTAGAGCAGGCTGAGTGCGGCGGCTTGCTGCAGAAAGGTGCGTCGAGACGAGGGCAACGAACGTGCTCCGGATTGAGGAATAGGGCCGCAAAAGCAGGCACGCATCCTCGACTCAGGATGCGTGCCTTTGACGTTACAGGAGAAATGTAACGGTTCTGTGAACCGGGGGGTTAGTTGCCGCTGGTGACCGCGCCGGTAGTTGGGTTGAGAAGGACGACGTTGGGGTTCGGCGCGACGGCGCCGTTGGTGAAGTTGAACATGTTGTTCAGAGGACCGGCAACGCTATCGAAGGAGCCTCCACCGATACGCTGGCTGGATAGGAAGACATCCTCGATGAAACGGGTGATCGAGCTTTGATCCGTAACCGTGGAGTCAATAGCATTCTTCTTGGCCCAGGGGGAGATAACCAGGAACGGCTGTCGCGGACCGTAGCCGCAGCGACCCTGAGCGTGGAGGGTGGTGGCGCTGACACCAGGCAGAGCAGCGGCGGCAGCGGTGGCGCTGATGCAGACGCCTGCCCCGTTGAGCGCATCGGCGGTGGTAGCTGAGCCGTTGAGGAAGTTCGTGAGGTGATCGTACCAGCCGTCGGAGTCGTCGTAGGCGACTATGATGGCTGTGCTTGGCCAGAACGAAGACTGTTCGATCGCGTTGATGGTGTTGACCACGAAGGTCTGCTCGTCAAGCGGATCCGAGTAGCCGGCGTGGCCGTCCTGGTAGGCGGGGGCCTTGAGGAAGCTGACGGCGGGCATGTTGCCAGCCTTGAGTGCGTCGGTGAAGTCGTGCATGTCGTACTGATGCTTGGCTGCGTCGGTGGTCCCGATGGCGGCGACTGAAGTGGGTCGCGTGTGGTTCAGATTCGCGGTGCTCGCGTAGTACTGGAAGGGCTGGTGATGCGGGATGTAGTCGGCCGTCGCCGGGTGGCCGGGTATGTTGACGGCGCCGGTGGAGCGTGCGCATCCGGTGGTTCCGTTGGAGTTGGTGATGCTCAGGTCGAAACCGCCCTCGAAGAAGCCCCAGGTGATGTTGGCGGTGTTGAGCAGGTCGCCGATGTTCTTGCCCGACATGCTGAAGTTTTTGCTGGTGGAGGAGCAGATGTCGCCGGCCGGATCAGCGTCGTTCACGTCCGTGAATCCGCCGCTGCCGTCAGCAATAACCGCAGTGCCGGGGTTGAGAGCATTGATGACGCCGTTGGTCTGTCCTGAGATAAGGTTGATGGCGCCGGGGGTGGAAGGACCGAAGACGGTGCTGAAGGAGTGGTCGTTCATTGCGTAGTGCTGCGCGTAGTTCCAGAGCGCGCTGACGGTGTTGCCGTCGTAGTAGCCCATGGTGAGCGCGGTCGTGGCCATCAGGGCGGTACCACCAGTTTCTGTGTTGAGTGTGGGGTTATTCGCAGTACCGACCGACAGGGGAAAGAGATCCATCTTGCCGGCGTCGAAGGACATCTGCTCGGCGGTGTAGGCGTGGTTCTGGTCGGCGGTGGCGGCCTGCGAGAAGTCGAGACGGAAGGGATTGGCGGCAACCGAATTCAACCCTGTGTTGTTGTTGGCGCTATTCAGGTTCGGGTTGGCCGTAATCAGGTTGGGGTTGCTGATGTAGTTGTTCGGAGTCGGCGTTCCGGTAGCGGCGATGAAGGGAGTTCCGCCGGGGTTGTTGAGAGCGAAGGGATAGCTGCCGAAGTAGTGATCGAAGGAGATGTTTTCGCCGAAGATGATGACAACGTGTTTGATCGCGGCGGAGGCGGTGGTGGGCGTCGGGGGCGGGGGAGTCGGCGTCGTGTTCGCGTTGCCGTTGCCCGGAGGCGTACTGACTGTGCCTTGACCGCAGCCGCTGAGAATAAGGGTCAGGCACATCGAGAAGGCTAGAAGTTTCCGAATCATTTTTGAGGCCTCAAATGTTGGGAAGATGCGTTGCCCCTCATTCTTAGGCTTCCAAATGGCTCGTTATGTGAATCGAAGTTGAACGCCAGATAAATTAATACGGATGTAATCTGCTAATGCTTCGATTTTGGGCTGCGTTTGCTTCGGAATGGTCTGCCCATACAATTCAAGAGATGTCCTTTTCATTTGAAGTTCACGGAACGGCAGAGAGTGGAGGCCGCAGAGGACGTCTGACCCTGCCGCATGGAATCGTGGAAACGCCGGTATTCATGCCGGTGGGTACAGCGGCCTCGGTGAAGGCCGTCGAGCAGGGAGTCCTGGAAGAGACCGGCGCGGGCGGCAAAGGTGCGCAGATCATTCTTGCCAATACGTACCACCTCTATCTGCGGCCGGGGCATGAACTGGTCCGGAAGATGGGCGGCGTCCACCGCTTCATGAGCTGGGAGCGGCCAATGCTGACCGACTCAGGCGGATTCCAGGTCTTCAGCCTGAGCGAACTGCGCAAGGTAACTTCAGACGGGGTTGAGTTCCGGTCGCATCTCGATGGCAGCAAGCATTTCTTCTCACCCGAACACTCGATGGACGTGCAGATCGCGCTCGGCGCGGATATTGCGATGGTCTTCGATGAATGCGTGGAGACTCCGGCGAGCTGGGAACGCACGAAGGAGTCAATGGGCCTCACGCACGCATGGGCGCAGCGGTCAAAAGATCATTTTGAGTTACATAAACATCTGGTGCCGTGGTCACAGGCCGAAGGCGACGCGTTTGAAGGAAAGACGCAGAGCCTATTTGGAATCGTGCAGGGCGGAATGTACGTCGATCTCCGGAAAGAATCGGCGGAACGGCTCGTAGAGATGGAACTACCGGGGTACGCGATTGGCGGGTTGGCCGTTGGCGAGCCACGCGAAGTCACGCGCGAGATGATCACCCGAACACTCGAGTGGCTGCCCAAAGACAAACCGCGCTATGTCATGGGCGTAGGCTATCCCGACGAGATTGAAGAGTACGCAAGGATGGGCGTCGACATGATGGACTGCGTTCTCCCGACGCGCGCAGGGCGTCATGGCTTGTTGTTCATGCGCGAAGAGCCGGGTGGGCCAGTCATCCGCATGAACATCAAGCGCAAGGAATACGCAGAAGATCCCAGGCCAATCGATGAGACCTGCGGATGCATGGTCTGCCGTCGCTACTCACGCGCCTACCTGAGGCATCTCTTCGTAGCCGGAGAACCGCTGGGCCTGACGCTGAACTCCGTCCATAATCTGGCTTTTTATCTGGACACGATGGACAGGGTGCGCGGGGAGTTAGCCGTCTCGAAGCCGGAGTGAAGCCTAAGGCGTGACTTGCCGAGGCTCCGGATCCAGCGTACTGAGCGTCTTCGCCGGGACTTCAGGTTTAAGCGCAAAAAACCACAAAAGCACAACGAGCAGATAAGCTGCCGCGGTGGTGTAGGACCACGCGGTATAGGCTGCGGCATTGCGGTGCAGCGCCGCGTTGAGCCGCGCTGCCTGCGCGATCAGGCTGATCGAGGAGTAAAGAGCAAATCCCAGCGTCGTGATGCGGAGAAGAGAAGACGTTGTAGTGAGCATGGTCGAGACGAAGACCCCGATCAAAATGTACGAGATGAAGGTCTGGATGCGGTCGGTTGGGATCGGTGCATGATGTGGCAGCAGAGTAAGGGTGACGTAGGCGCCGGCCGCGGCTGCCAGCAAAGGAAGAAGAACAAAGAGTCCGCGGCGAAGAGTGAGTTTGCCAGGTTCGCGAAGAAGACGGAACCCGATCTCCAGGGCAAACGCGATCTGGAGCACAATATCGACCAGAGACAGCGTGGAGTAGAGGGAACCATAGTCGTCCGCAGGAATGTGGCCGAAGAGAGCAAAGAGCAGGGCCGAGCGCAGAGGGTAGAAAACAACCAGGACAGCGAAGCCCGGCAGGCGGCGCGCAATGCCGCGTCCGAAGACGGCAACGACAAGCAGCGTCTGCAGCGCCAGGCTGAAGGTCCAGACAATCGTGTTGACCGCTTGAGGGGATGCCATGGTTGTTTTGTGCTCAGAGTTGATATCGGTTGAAGACGCGGATTGCGGCTTGACTAGTCGTCGTCCGGCGGCCCGGTGGGTTTTTCGTGGATCAGGTAGTCTGCGCTGAGTCTGGTTCGAACTTTGGCGTAGGGCTTGGGTGCCTGCGTGTAGTCGAAACAGTCGGAGTAGTCGTCAGCGAGCACGTCGCGCGAGCCGAGGTTGGGTAGGCCGAAGAGCTTCTCGATATAGGTAAGAAAGCCGCTGGGCTCATGGACGACATGCGAGACATATCCGTGTCGGGCATAGGGTGAGACGACGAGCAGTGGGATGCGGAACCCGAGACCCATGCTGTCCACCTGCGGCGGATTGACGTGATCGTACCAGCCCCCCCAGTCGTCCCACGTGATGAAGATGGCGGTGGAGTCCCAGAAAGGGCTGCTGCCGATCGCATTGGTGATGGAGGCGACCCAGTCCGGGCCCTCGTTCGAGTTCGAGCCGGGATGGTCGGAGTGGGCGAGATCAGGAACGATCCAGGTAACAGAGGCAAGTTTGCCCTGGCCGATGTCGGTCAGCACCTGAGTCTGGGGCGAGACGACATTCGCGTTCCAGTCATTGCCAAAGCGGATGTGACGGATCGCCTGAAACGCAGAGACGACAAAGAAGCTGTCGGTGCTGGGTGGAGCGTAGTACTTCCACGAGATGCCCTGCGCGTCGAGCAGGTCAGCCATCGTCGAATAGTCAAAGCAGGGGTAAATGCCGGGGAGATCGGTTCCGTTGGGGCCGATCAGCGCAGCGCGGGTAGCGGGTGTCGCATCGCAACCCCAGATGCCGTTGGGGTTCTCCGAGACCTGGCCCGACTGACCGGCGATCATATATTGATGCGCGGCGAAGCTCGGCCCGGTGTTGGACTGGAACATCCGATCACCAAGGGTGTAGCTGGCAGCGAGATTCCAGTAAGGCGTCGTATCGCTCAGCTGGACGTAGGAAAAGGGAAGGAGCGGGCTTGAGGTGTTGTGGTTGGCGAACCCATCCATCTTTCCGTTGTCCCAGTCCTTCCACCATGCGGTGTGGGTGTGAGCGATGTCCTGGGTATCTTTGAGAGGCATCGGTTGCAGGGGAACGGAGGTAGTGCCGTCCATGCCGGACTGTGCGGTATCTGCGCCTGGATAACCATTAAAGAGGTTATCGAACGTGCGGTTCTCCTGCATGATGATGACGACGTGGCGGATGGGCGACGGTGTGGTCTGGGTCGACGGGCCGGGGGGCGTTCCCGAGCTGGTCGCTACGCTCGTGTTGCCGCTGCACCCCAGAACAAGGGCGCAGATCGAGCACAGCGCAGCGTAAAAAAAAGTGCGGAACATGCCGTGCCGGGGCTCCTGGGACCCAGAGGGACAACGCAAAGTTTTGCGATTCCGACTATCTAAACACGTCCAACAGCAAGGATGCACCAGTTATTTAGAAATTGGACTGACCCTTTAGTACCAGAGTGGTTAGTTACGAGGCCAGTGGTCTGGTGAATTGAGGGGTCCCCGGAACATGACCTACACCAGAGTGAGCGCCAGGTCGCGTAACGGCTTCAGCCGCGTCTCTTCGAGGCTGTCGCGGTAGAACATGTTGTACGTGTCGAAGGGGATGAGGCGCTGGCCGTCGGGGTGGGCGATGTGGATGCAGGTCTTCTTGATGCTGCGGAGATCGAAGGTCTGAGCATCGATGAACTGCACAATCAGAATGCGGAAGAGATTGTCGTAGCCGAGATTCTTCGGAACAAGGACGTGAGGAAGGCAGCAGAGCAGCTCGCGAAGCGTGCTGGCTTGTCCCTGCGGAGAGTGGTTAGTGGAAAAGAGTTTAAAGATCTGGCTGCGAAGGTTGGGGTTCTTCTCGATGTCGGCGCGAATGGCGGGGTCCTGCTCATAGATGATCGTGTTGCGACCGCCGTTGATGAGCACGTCAGGCGAGACCATGCCGGTAAGCGGAACGACCTTGCCGGCGAGCTTCATCGCATAGGCCATCGCAAGCGAGTCTGGGTGGCACGGGACTGGGATGAGGTCTTCGGGCTTGAAGACTGAGGTCTGGGAGAGGATGCGACGGCGGACTTCGGACAGAGTAAGACGGTGCGCGGCGGAGTCGTAGTTGCCGAGTCGGCCTGCCTGCTGCACGGGCTGGAAGGTGATGCCGCGGACGCAGGGTTGCTGCAGGGCGAACTCGACGAGAGCGCCCAACTCGTCGTCGTTGACGCCGCGTTCGACGGTGACGACGAGAGTGGTGGAGATGTTGAGCTGGTTCAGCCGTTCGAGGGCCCTCTCGCGAATCGAGCGTAAGTCGGCTCCACGAAGCTGCATCAGCGGATCGCGACGAAGCGAGTCGAACTGGAGGTAGAGTTCGAAGTTGGGCATGTACGTGGCGAGGCGCTGGGCGAAGGCCTCGTCCTGCGCGATGCGGATGCCGTTGGTGTTGACCATCAGATGGCGGATGGGGCGGCGTTTGGCTGCGTCGAGAACCTCGAAGAACTGCGGATGGATCGTAGGCTCGCCGCCGGAGATCTGCACGACGTCAGGCTCGGCTTCGTTGGTTACGATGCAGTCGAGCATGCGCTCGATGTGGTCGAGCGTCTTGTACTCGGTACGGTGCGTGCCGGACTGCGCATAGCAGATAGGGCAGGAGAGATTGCAGGCGTCGTTGATCTCAAGCAGCGAGAGGCAGGAGTGCTGCTCGTGGTCGGGGCAGAGGCCGCAATCGTAGGGGCAACCGTATTTGATAGGAGTGTTGTAGCGGTCGGGCATCTCGGGCGGCTTGATAAAGACCTCGCGGCAGCGCCTGTAATAGTCCACGTCATCCGAGATCAGGACGCGCTCGAAGCCGTGCTGCGGGCAGCGTTTCAGCATATAGACGTTGTCGTCCTCGAAGACGAGCTTGGCATCGATGCGGCGATAACAGGTGGTGCAGAGAGAGACGGCGGTGTCGTAGAAGAGGTAGGGGCGGGTTCGGGCTGGCATGAGTATCCTGTTAATCGTTGGTGAAAGATCGTGCGATGGCACGTACTGTGGCGACAACCCCAAGCACAACGAGCCCGGCTGCGGAGAGAATCATTGCGGCAAGTTCGATATAAGCCGTAACGCCGAGGATGTTACTGATCCATCCCCGAAATCCTGTCGGACCCGAGGAACCGCCGACAGGAACGAGAGTAATAACTGCGACAAAGTTTGCGCCGCAGAGGCCAACCGCAACTCCGAAAATCGTTGCAAGAAGTGCGGCTGCCTTTGCGAGGCCGGTCTGGTTGTGCCAAGGCATCTTCATGACGATACTTTCCAGTCTATGTATGACAAGTTTTCTGGTTGAGACAAGATTGCAGGACTAAACGTGAATTGTGCGGCTGATTGTGACAGTTTCCTAAGTGTATGAATCGTTCCGTGGCGTTCGACAAAGCTTAACTTGATCTGATATTTCGGACGATAGCGAGTATCGCAACGACCACGAGTCCGACGACACATATACCCTCAATCACGACGGCGGTAGGGAGTATAGGGCCAGAGATTGCACTGTTCGAGTTCATCAAGGCGACGCTGCACAGCCCAAAGGTAACGACGATCGTGACGGCGAAGGCGATGGTGAGTTTGGCGAGGCCGCTCCGACCGCGACGCGGTGGCGGGGCCGGGTTCTGTTCGGCGGGTGGGGCAGGAGGTGTGTTCATTCTGCGCTCCGAAGTGTCTTCTGGTGGAACGACAAGAGTCTCACGACATCGGGAAGCAATGCGAGTAGCCCTGCGAGGCAGGCCCACTGAATTAGATTGAGGCCGTGGATCAATGGCTGGGGTTTGATGAAGTCGATGACAAGGCGCCAGGTGAGGTAAGCGAAGAGAAAGAGACGGAAGGTTGAGCCTTCAGGGTGGGGACGCTGGTTATAGCGGAGTAGCAGGAAGGCAAGCGCAGCCAGGAAGAGAATCTCGTAAAGCTGGGTGGGGTGGCGGGGGATGCCGTCGCCAAAGTCGATTCCCCATGGCAGACGGGTAGGTGTGCCGTAGGTGTCGTCGGCGAGCCCGGCGAGGAAGCAGCCGATGCGCCCTACGGCAATGCCGAGACAGAGTGGAACGGCGAAGAGATCCCCGGTGCGCGATTGGATGCCGCGAAGGCGTTTCGTGAGTTCGACGGCGACCCAGCCTCCAAGCAGACCGCCGACAATGGTTTTGCCTCCGGATTGAAGAAAGGATTGCCAGTGAAAGCCAATACGCGGAGTCTGTTCGAGGATCCCCAGAATGCGGCTGCCGAGAAGAGCGCCGACAGCGGCGGCAGCAATGATGATCCAGCGCTGCTCATCGGGAAGAAAGTCTCCCGCCTTCTGCCGGGAGCGCCGATAGATCTGATAGCCGCTGGTGTAGGCAAGGATCTCGAAGAGGGTATGAAGAGCGGGATGGGCGTGCAGGGTCAAAGCTCGACCGAGTGTATCCGATGACCCGGCCTCAGGCCCGAAAATAAATTTCAAAAAGGAGGAAAAATTTCAGAGCCCGAAAAAGTGCACTTAAGAACCACGTTACGACCACGAAATTGCACTTAACAGCCACGTAAGAACCACGTTTTTACACGGTGGAAATCCCAGAATCCCCTGTAAAAACGCCACTCCCACCACGAAATAAAAAATTACGCCGGAGCCAGACAAAGAGAGGCGTAATCTTTTTTCAGAACGAGGCAGAGAGCCTCGACGACAAGATTATGGTCTTCGCGTTGCGTCAGACCCGAGACGGTAACGGCTCCAATGATGCCTGTTCCCGCAACGTTGATGGGAAAGCAGCCACCATGCGCGGCATAGTCTGCGTCTGGCAGGTTGTAGCGGTCGCCGAAGCTGCGCCCCGCCTGTTCGAGCAGCAAGCCGATCGCATAGGAACTGCGATAAAACCTGGCAACCACGTTGGTCTTCCGCTGAACCCAGCGAGAGTTGTCAGGAGTCCCTCCCAAAGCCGTGTAGAAGAGCGGCTGGTGCGGCTGCCCGAAGCGCCGGATGTCGATGACAATGCCTTGTTTACGCGACAGCGCAAGTTCGCGCACAGTAAGCCCGAGAGACCAGGCGGCATCGTAGTCGAAGCTCGGAAAAACGAGTTCTGCTTCCTGACGGCTAATGAGAGCAAGATCTTCTGCAAGCGGCATGCTGCGAGGGTATCAGGATGACCTTATCCGGCCCAATCCGGAGGGCGGTCGCCTTGACACTGCCTTTCGGTTACGCGATGCTAAGGGACTAGGCCTCTTTTTATGAAGTGGGCATTAGTGTGCCCTGCCGGAGCGTGTCTGCAGGTTCCTCCAGCAGCGTCCGGCTTGGCCTGTTATTGATTGACACGTAGGAACTGGGAGTGATTTTGATGTTTGCGATGTGGTTGCAGAGTACTGGAGGCGGTGGACTCGGGAGTATCGGGACCCTCGCGCTGCCGATCCTGTTTTTTGTTGTGCTCTATTTTTTGATGATCGCCCCCAACCAGAAGAAGCAGAAAAAGTGGCAGGAGATGCTGTCTCAGTTGAAGTCAGGCGACCGCGTGACCACCAACGGTGGCATTCGCGGCACGGTTCTGACAGTAAAGGATGATGTTGTGGTGTTGCGGGTTCTTCCCGATAACATCAAGCTGGAGTTCGTCAAAAGCGCGATCGCTGCGGTTACGACAGACGAACAGGCGGCTTAGTGCCGCCGCCGGGAAATATGAAAAGTTTGGATGTAGAGGTTGAGTTTGACCGTTAACTACGGATAAGGAAGAAAAAGCAGGGATCGTGGCGGCGACATCGCAACAAGAGACGCGTCCGCACCCTTCGAATTAAAAGATCATGGGCAAAAATCTGGCCGGTAAGACGGCAACTATCATTGCAGTACTAGTGATCTTCTGTTACGGAATCTTCTTTGGCTTCAATGGGCCGAAGATGGGATCCCTGAAGAGCCTGATAACCAACAACATTCAGCTCGGGCTGGACCTCAAGGGTGGTACCCACCTTGTGCTCGAGGTTCATGTGGCCGAGGCGGTGGCCTCCGAGACGGATCGTGACGTCGCTCGGATTGAGGACGCCTTCCAGAAGGGCGGAATCAACGCGACGGTCGGCAAGACCGACCCGGGGCGGCCCCAGACGATCATCATCTCCGGAATTCCGCCGGCGAAGCTGGGCGATGCCCGCGCAATTCTGCAGGGCAACGAGTATTCGAGCTATGACGTCGCGGCTACGGCTGATGGGAATTCGACCCTGACGATGAAGCCTGGGGCGATTCGCGATCTTGAGACGCGGACTCTGGATACCTCGATCGAGACGATCCGTGAGCGTGTCGACAAGCTTGGTGTTGCGGAGCCGGTGATCCAGAAGTACGGTCTGGGCGAGAACCAGATTCTGGTCGAACTGCCCGGTATCAGCAACCCCGAAGAGGTCGAAGAGGTTATTCAGTCGACCGCGAAGCTCTCGATTCATGCGGTTACGGGCGGACCATACGAGACGGACCAGGCGGCGATGCAGGCGAACGGTGGAATCATCCCGGCCGATTCGATGCTGGTACGTGGTTCGGCTGCGGCGGGCGCACCTGATTCGGTCTTTCTGTTGAAGCGGGTCAGCGAGGTGGAAGGTACAGACTTCCGCGACGCGCAGCCTTCAACCGATCAGAACGGCAGGCCAAACATTACGTTCAACCTGACAACCGAGGCTGGCGACCGGTTCTACAAGTACACCGAGGCCCATTCAGCAACCAGCGCCTCGCCGGGTTCGATGGCGATCGTACTGGACAACAAGGTTCGCGAAGTGGCGAGCATTAACTCGGCGATTCGCGACCGCGGCGAAATTGAAGGCGGATTCACTCCAGAACAGGCTAAGGATTTGTCACTGATGCTGCGTACGGGCGCATTGCCGGCGACGATCTCGTATCTTGAGACTCGCACCGTCGGGCCGAGCCTTGGTGCGGCGTCGATTCACCAGGGCATCGTCGCCGCGGTGGCCGGCATGTTGGCCGTTATGGTCTTCATGCTCATCTACTACCGCGGCTCGGGCATCAATGCAGATCTCGCGCTCGTGCTGAACCTGATTATTTTGCTTGGGTTCATGGGATTCTCGCGATCGACGCTTACCCTGCCCGGAATTGCAGGCGTCATTCTGACGATCGGTATGGGCGTCGACTCGAATGTGCTGATCTTTGAGCGCATTCGCGAGGAGCTGCGATCGGGCAAGACGGCTGCCGCTGCGGTTCAGCAAGGCTTTGCGCACGCATGGGTCACGATCATCGATACCCACGTGACGACAATCGTCTCGGCGCTAATCCTGTTCCTCTTCGGAACCGGGCCAGTCCGTGGTTTCGCTGTAACGCTGGCATTCGGTCTGTTTGCCAATCTGTTTACTGCTGTGTTCGTGTCGCGCGTCATCTTCGACTCGATTCTGGAGAAGAAGCAACGCGGCGCTGCACTGTCGATTTAGATTTTTTTGAGAGATTGCGGGGCCAAGTTGCCGCCGCTCGAGGGTTGGAAGCGTGAGTCTGGAACTGTTTCGTTCAACAAATATCGATTGGCTTGGGAAGAAGTGGTACTTTCTCGGGTTTTCGCTGATTTTCTCTGTCGCTGGCGTGTTCAGCATGCTGTTCTGGCATCACATTCCGCTGGGCGTCGACTTCAAGGGCGGTACGCAGATTCGCGTGGCGTTCGACAGGACCCCAAATGAGGATCATCTTCGGCAGTCGATGGATCAGGCCGGGGTCAAGGATTTCCGGATTCAGCGGGTCAGCGATCCGAGCGGTCAGGCGGCGAACAAGGTCATAATTGCGTTGCCGGAGTCGACGGCGACGGATCAATCGCATGATGCGGGTCGTCTCGCCGTCGAACGGGCGCTGGCAGCCAATTATCACGACTCGACCGCTACGGTCGAACAGGTTGAGATTGTTGGACCTACGGCGGGCAAGCAGCTTCAGAAGCAGGCCGCTTGGGCAACCGTCTACTCCCTGATTGGCATGCTGATTTATCTCTGGTTCCGGTTTGAACTGATCTACGGCGTGGCGGCGGTTGTGGCAGTTTTCCACGACACTTTGATTACGGTCGGAGCATTTAGTTTGACGAATCAGGAGATAACCCTTACCGTAATCGCAGCAATCCTAACATTGATCGGTTATTCGATGAACGACACAATCGTCGTCTTCGACCGTATCCGCGAGAACTTGGCGTTGTCGCGGAAGGAGTCGTTACACGATATCGTCAATCGAAGCATTAATCAGACGCTGAGCCGAACGGTTATCTCGTCCGGATTAACGTTTTTGACGGTATTGTCGCTATATCTGTTTGGCGGCGAGGTGCTTCACGGCTTCTCGTTCGCGCTTGTGATTGGGATTCTGATTGGAACGTACTCGTCGATTGCGGTTGCGGCACCCATGTTGGTGGCCTACCAGGATTGGCGGGCGAAGCGGGGAAAGATAGCTTCACTTCCTGCAGGAAAACGGGCCAAGGTCTAAAAAATGTGGGTGTGGTCGCTTCGGGAACAATCTGGACTACCGTGGTGTCTAAAGAAAAATAGCTCTTCTACCGTGAGAGGCTGCATATGTTCGAAGACTCATTGATGGAATCCGGCGGCAAGATCAAGACCCGGTCGAAGTACTGGATGATTGCAACATTTACCTTCAATGGCATCATCCTTGCGGCCATGATCATTTATCCGCTGATCAACCCTGAAGCGCTGCCGCATACGGCGTTGACTGCGATGTTGTCGGCTCCACCGCCGCCCCCGCCGCCGCCCCCCCCGCCGCCGCCCCAGCAGATCGTTAAGCCGATCAAGATGGTGTCGGAGATCGACCAGGGCCTGCATGCGCCGACCAAGATTCCCAAAGACATCAAGATGCTGAAGGAAGACGCCGCCCCGCCCCCCACGATGGGTGTCGCGGGTATGAGCGGCATGGGTAGTGGCAGTGGAAGCGCTCTCGGCGTAATGGGTGGCATTGGTACCGCACCTTCGCCCGTCGTGAAGGTCGCCCCGCCCAAAGGACCGACCCGTGTTTCAAGCGGCGTCATGCAGGGTGCCAAGATCTCGGGGCAGACTCCGGTGTATCCGCCGATCGCAAGAGCGGCACACGTCTCCGGTGCGGTTGTTCTTCACGCCATTATCTCGAAAGAAGGCACGATCAAAAACCTATCAGTCATCAGCGGGCCTGAGATGCTGAAGTCCTCCGCTCTCGAAGCCGTGCAGACGTGGCGCTACAAGCCATATCTGTTGAACGGCGAACCGACCGAGGTGGACACGCAGATTACGGTCAACTTCAACATCGGCGGCGGCGCTTAAGCCGCCCTGAACGCTCAATTCCGTTGCTCGGGAGCTTCCCCTAAGATGTCGAACTTTTGGGGGATACCGGGTAAAGATTCAGAAAGTTAGAGTTCTATCAGGAGGAAATATTCCAGTGATTCTCGCTCATCTTGCAACAACCTTCGCTCACGTTCCCGCTTCGCTCGCCATGTACTTCGAGGAGGCCCAAGTCAGCTTCAGCGTCATGGGTCTTTGGAGCAACATGGGCTGGCTGGCGCGCTGCGTCGTCATTCTTCTCTTCATCATGTCGATCTGGTCGCTCGCTGTGATCATCGACCGGGCCCTTTATTTTTCCGCTGCCCGTAAGCAGTCCCGTGAGTTTGCTCCGAAGGTCGCAGGCGCACTGAAGGATGGCCGCCTCGATGAGGCAATCAAGGTTGCCGACCGTTCGAAGAAGTCACACCTGGCTGAGGTCGTTACTGCCGGTTTGCAGGAGTTCCGTAGCTTCGGTTCAGGCGGCACGATTACGCCGGAACAGGTGGAGAGCTCGAAGCGTGCACTCGAGCGCTCTGAGGCCATCGTTCACGCGAAGCTGAAGCGCGGGCTTGGCGGTCTGGCGACGATCGGTTCGACGGCTCCCTTTATCGGCCTGTTCGGCACCGTGGTCGGTATTTTGAACGCCTTCCAGCAGATCGCAACCCAGAAGACCTCGGGTATCGGCGCAGTCGCCGGCGGTATCTCGGAAGCTCTCGTGACGACCGCGTTCGGTCTTCTCGTCGCGATCCCCGCCGTTATGACGTTCAACTACTTCACCGGTAAGGTTGAGGCGTTCGACGTTGAGATGGACAACAGTTCCAGCGAACTGGTGGACTACTTCATCAAGCAGAGCCACCGCTAAGCCTTCGGTTCTGAAGTAAGACAAACAGAAGTATCCTGCGAGAATCACACACTGTAGCGACTCCGGATGCCGAAGCGAACGGCACCCGGAGTCCGCACAGTAAACCGCAGGGAGAGCAACTACAGCAACCGGACGGAGCAATCGTTATGGGTATCAATAAGCGGGAGGAAGGCAAGAAGGTCAACTCCAATATCAACGTGACGCCGATGGTGGACGTGATGCTGGTATTGCTGATTATCTTCATGGTCATCACCCCCATGCTGAACAACAAGGTCAACGTGGACCTGCCGAAGGCCGACGCGGCCGTGGTGATGGAAGACGCCAACAAGGAAGACGCGGTTGTGGTCGCGGTGACGCGGGATGGGAGAACCTTCCTTGGCGGCGATCAGGTGACCCTGGATGATCTGGGACCCAAGATCTCGGCGAAGCTCGAGAACAAGCTGAGCAAAGAGGTCTTCATGCGCGCCGATCAGCGTGCGAACTACGGCAAGGTGATGGACGCGGTTGATGGAATCCGCTCCGCCGGAGTGAGCCAGCTTGGCTTGCTTACGGAGAGAACGGACGACACCGGCGCAACGGCGCCAGCGAAGAAGTAAAGCAGTGAATTTGTAGAGCCGAAACTGCAGAGCTGCAGCGGCCAACGGACTTGAGGAGATTGCTATGGGAATGGGTGGTGGAAATAAAGGCGGAGCGATGTCGGACATGAACGTGACGCCGCTTATCGACGTTCTTCTGGTGCTGCTGATCATTTTCATGGTCATCGTTCCGGTGACGCCTCGCGGGCTGGAGACTCTGGTTCCACAGCCGCCGAAGGATCACAAGGAAGAGCAGCAGAACGACCGTACGATCGTGGTGCAGGTACGGTCGAATGGAGCAGCTCAGCCGTCTTATTTGATCAATGAAACGACATTCGCAAAAAATGACCTCGAGTCCAAGCTGGCGGAGATCTTCGCGACACGTCAGGAAAAGGTTATGTTCGTCAAAGGCGACAAAGATCTCGACTTCAGCAGGGTCGCCGAAGTTATCGACTTTGGCCATCAGGCCGGAGTGGACAACATCGGTTTGATCACGCCGCGAGTTGAAGCAGGACAATAGCTCCGGTATTACGAAGTACTGAAATGGGCGGTTTGGCACTTTTGCCAACCGCCCGGAGCTTTTTAAGCGGTTCCGGTGTCTTTACTTATGGAGTGCTCGCACACCCAATTTCTGCATTGGGAGACGACTGCGATGGCATTCTCAACGAACGACTCCTCCGGACGTACTAGCCTTTCCGCTCAGATCAACGTAACTCCACTGATCGATGTTCTTTTGGTGATGCTCATCATCTTTATGGTGATCGTCCCGGTAGTGCCCCGTGGGCTGAACTCCATCATCCCTTCGACCTCTCGCGCCAGCGCTTCAGACGAGGTTGTGAACCACCCGATCCTCGTGCAGATTGAGCTAGCTAACTCACAGCCCCGCTACAAAGTGGACGGCGTCAATCTGGCGCAAGCCGACGTTGCGCCGCAACTGGTTAAGTTGCTTTCGAAGCAATCGGTCCGGAGGGTACTCGTAAAAGCCGATGCGAGGCTCGATTTCAGTGTTGTCGCGGCAGCAATCAACTCAGGCCAGGCCGCAGGCGCCGAATATGTCGGATTGCTGACCCCTGGGATTGAGGCGCGGCTGCGGTAGGCGCTTTGGAATCGCGGAAACAGATAGAACTGCTCCAGGAGAAGAGAAACGACAGGGATTCTTCGGAGGCTAGCTGGCGAGCTACCTTTGGCAATTGGTCTAACCATTTCTCGCTCGGCAAAGGTCGTTCAGATAAAGAAGCTTTTTTTTGCCCCTCGAATGAGCCACGCTTCACCTCGTCGGAAGGCTCCAGACTATATCAGGACGTCGAAAAGCCAATGGCGGCTCGCCGGTTTGGCAGACAAAGACTCCGAGAGTGTAAACTCCTTCAGCATTGCGGCGAGGTGTTGACGAACGCAGTCGACACCCCGTTTACCGCCGCAGCATCGAAACCCATGAACCGGCCGAGCTCCAGGAGATGGACGATCTCACGCCGGTACGCGAGAGCGGCAAATTGGTCGATGGCAAGTTGTCAAAATGCAGGATGGGTGTATTGTCTAAAAACGGAATGTTCAGTGGCCAGCCTGGCTTATCTCAGTCAATGTGCATCCTACGGTTGGAACGCAACCGAATCGGCCATTCAGATTTGCTCCCGGTAACAAGATTTTCTGTTCCAATGCGAAAGCGTGAGTCTACTAGTCACTTTGGGACGTATACCATTACAATCAAATCTAAAGCCGAGAGAGAAGATTCAGAAGCTTCGCCTTTCTGTGCAATAGAACCTCGCGCTCATTTGAAGGAGACGATTGGCCCAATGAAATTATCCGTACGGATTCCGGTTACGGCCGCCATGTTGGCGCTGCTGCTCACCACTGCAACCGGGTGTAATCGCCTGAAGGCCCGGGACCAACTGACGAAGGGTGTGCAGGCGTTTAAGAATGCGCGCTATGAGGAAGCTGTGAATCACTTCCAGCAGTCAATCGCGCTCGATCCAAATTATGAAGACGCGAAGCTCTATCTTGCGACTGCTTATTCCTATCAGGTCGTGCCAAATCTCGACACGCCGGAGAACCTGGCGATTGCGAAGAAGGCGCTCGATGGGTTTCAGGCTGTTCTCGACAAAAATCCGACGGATCTCACAGCGCTAAAGCAGATGGCCTCGATCTATCGGAACATCAAAAAGTTCGATCTGGCCAAGGATTACGAAAAGAAGGTTATCGCGATTGCTCCCAACGATCCCGAAGCTTATTACACGGTGGGCTTTGTTGATTGGGTTCTCGCCTACAAGAATGCGACAACGATCCTCGCCGCTGATGGCCTCACCGATGTAGGTGACGGCAACCCGAAGAAGAGCAAGGGCGCGTGCGAGAAGCTGAAGGCAGCCAATACGGACCTCGTCAATGAAGGCATTCAGTACCTCCAGAAGGCCGTGGAACTTAACCCAGCTTATGACGATGCGATGCAGTATCTGCAGCTCACGTACCGCCGCAAGGCGGATCTGGAGTGTCCCGATGATGCAGCACGGAAGGCCGATATGGCTATCGTCGATGAGTGGATCCAGAAGGCCATGGGCGCTCGCAAGGCGAATGAGCTGAAGAAGGAAAAGGCGACCCAGGGTGGCGTCACCATGCAGTAGCGGCAGTCGCTTCAGAACCAGAGGCCTCCCTTACGGGAGGCCTCTTTCGTTGCTAGGCGTCTTCTGGTTGACCTGCGCCGCGCTGCTGTAAAATTGCCGCTTGCGACGATCCATCAAAAAAGTATTGATAGCGAATCGCGGTGAGATTGCCCTGCGGATTATTCGCGCCTGCCGTGAGATGGGCATGGCTACTGTCGGAGTTTATTCTGATGCTGACCGCAGTGCCTTGCACGTGTTGCATGCGGACGAGGCTTATCGGCTGGGGCCAGCCCCCGCGACAGAGAGCTATCTGAGGGGAGATTTGATTCTCGACATCGCGCGGCGAACAGGCGCAGATGCGATTCATCCGGGATACGGGTTTCTTTCCGAGAATGCCGAATTCGCGGATGCCTGCATAAAGGCAGGTGTGAAGTTCATCGGGCCGCCGGCGAGTGCAATGCGTGCTCTGGGATCGAAGACGAAGGCCAGGCAGGCGGCGGATGTGGCAGGAATGCCGCGTGTTCCCGGCAGCGTGAAGGGACTCGCCAACCTTGCTGAGGCAGAACGCGTCGCGGCGGAGATAGGGTATCCCGTGATGCTGAAGGCTGCAGCGGGCGGTGGCGGCAAGGGCATGCGTGCCGTTGCAAAGACAGAAGAGCTTGCCGCAGCATTTACCTCTGCAAGCAGTGAGGCGGAGAGAAGTTTCGGTTCGGGCGAGGTTTATCTCGAGAAGCTAATCGAGCGGCCGCGCCATATCGAGATCCAGTTGATGGCCGATGAGCACGGCAACTGCGTCTATCTTGGTGAGCGCGAGTGCTCGGTGCAGCGGCGCCATCAGAAGGTGATCGAAGAGGCTCCGTCTGCGGTGGTGAGTGAAGATCTGCGGCGAAGAATGGGCGAGGCGGCGGTACGTCTGGCGCTGTCCGCGGGCTACGTGAACGCAGGAACCGTCGAGTTTCTTGTCGATGCCGAGCAGAATTTTTATTTTCTTGAGATGAATACGCGGTTGCAGGTGGAGCATCCTGTGACGGAGATGGTGACCGGGCTCGACCTCGTCCATCTTCAGTTTCGAGTCGCTATGGGAGAGCCATTGCCGATCAAGCAGGAGGAGGTAGTGCTGCGTGGTCATGCGATTGAATGCCGCATCTATGCGGAGGATCCGGATAACAATTTCTTTCCATCGCCCGGATTGATTACGCAACTTAGGCAGCCGGGTGGGCCGGGAATTCGTGAAGACTGTGCTGTGTTTGCCGGCTGGCAGGTTCCTCTCGACTACGACCCGATGCTGTCGAAGCTTGTGGCTTTTGCGCCGACGCGCGGGCTGGCCATCGACCGGATGCTGCGAGCGCTCGATGAGTATGTGATCGGCGGGATTAAGACAAATATCAGCCTCTTCCGAAGAATCCTGTCGGATGCGGACTTTCGTGCGGCAAAGATCGACACGGGGTACCTGGAACGACTGCTGGCTGGCGTCTATGCTGCTACTGAAGAGACGGTTCCGGAGGATGTGATAGCGCTGGCTGCGGCGATCCTTTCCGCGTCTGTGCAACACGAGACGACTCCTGATGCTGCGACAGAGAGTCGATGGGCTGTGACTGGGCGGCAGGAGGGGTTGCGGCTTTGACGGTCTGGCTCGAGATTGGGGGGAAGAAGCGGCGAGTCGAAGTGCCTTCCGCTGCGATGGAAGGTATGCTCGTGTGCTCAGTCGATGGGCACGCTGTGAATGCAGATGTTCGTCTGCTGGAGCCGGGTGTAATGTCTCTGCTGATCGACGGACGGCAGTACCGCTGCGTTCTTGATGGCGATGGAGTTGTGATTAATGGGGAGCGGTATGCCTTCGAGGTGGACGATCCGCGTTCACTGCAGGGCCGACGGAGAGCTGGCGGCGGTGCCGAAGGGCCGCGCCCGGTCAAGGCGCCGATGCCGGGGCGTATCGTGAGGCTGCTGGTCTCCGTCAATGATGCGGTTGGAGAAGGTCAGGGAGTGGTGGTGATTGAGGCGATGAAGATGCAGAATGAGCTGAAATCGCCCAAGGCAGGGCGGGTGGCCCGGATCGGGGTTGGAGTGGGCGATACCGTCGGATCCGGAGATGTGCTTATCGTCGTGGAATAGACCTACCCGCCCAATCACTCTGTGGCAATCAAGCGTGCTTACGAGAGAAGGCTGCTGTGTTTCCTCGAACGGAGTTGATTTCAGTTGGGGAGGGCAGAGGCAATCGGCTCACTGTTGACGGGAGAGAGTTCTGCCTTGGAATTGCTGTTGTTCATTGCGAGACACTCGGACACTCGCCGCAGCATGTCGGTTGGGTGTACGGGCTTCGTCAGCGTGGTGAACTCGTGTCCATCGTTGCGCGCCTTCGCAAGAAGATCGATGGTGGCGGCCTGTCCTGAGAAGAGAAGAACCTTGCAGGCGGGGAGCAATTTCGTGAGATTGATGGCAAGATCGATGCCGCTCATTCCAGGCATGACGACGTCGGAGATGAGGAGATCCGGCGTAACTTCGCGGGCGAGCCTGAGAGCTTCCGTTCCATCGTAGGCGGTCACTGTGCTGAAACCGCTCTTTCCAAGAATGATGGAGAGTGTATCGGCGATGACCCGCTCATCGTCGACTACAAGCACAACCGGGAGTCGGGGCGAAGACGTTGCATCGTCAGTCGGAACTTCGGCAACGGGGACGATGTCATATTTGAGCTTGAAAGTCATAGCACGGTACCTCTAGCTCCACCCTAGGCCTGCTGGCTCGATATGGGTTAACTCTTTTAAATCAGTTATTTATGCGCGGCTTAATTCTTGCCGAGATTAACATCTTGACAGGGGGTTCGTGTCTAAGATTATTATTACGTTACCGTCACGTTAGCGTTAGGTCTCGTTAAGGAGGAGATCGTGGATAGCAATGAAAGCAAATCCCTGGAATCGATGAAGTTCGAGTCTGTCCTTCAGGTGAATGTTCCCAAAGGCCGGGACGGGAAGCACAAGGAGATCGTCACCCAATTATTGAGTGACATCGCCATGCTGAAGCCCGGATCAGCATTGAAGATTCCTTTGTCGGAGCTCCCGGACACGAAACAGAATATTCGGTCTGCCCTGAGCCGGGCTGCGAGCCTGAAGAAGATCAATCTGGCTACGTCGAGCAACGACGAGTTTCTGTACGTGTGGAAGACCGACAAATAGAGACGCCCGGTGGGGGCGTCATTTTATTGAACTAAATTCTGCGCATTTCCGAAGGGTACCCAGTATTCGTGTGCCAATTTGTGCGGCCTCTGGCTTACCGGTTCGGTTGGTTGCTGAGGATCTCTTTGCCTCCGCTTTGAGCGATGAAGTAGATCCCCACCGGAAGTGCCGGAATGGGTTCGCTGAGATCCTGCCAGAGGAAGATGCGTCGGGGACTGGTCCATTTGTGACTGAGCGAGGCTTCGTCTTCGAAGATGTCTGGGGCGTCGGTAAAGAAGCTGCCATACCAGAGGTTCGAGCTTCTCCCATTAAGGATGTGGAGGGGCTCGGATTCAGCGCTGGGGCGGTGGAGATAAAAGCCAAGAGTACTTGCGGCCTCGTACTCGCCATGGATGACGATGAGATCGGTGGGCTTGAGGACTGGCTCGATGGCTGCGGCCAACTGGCGTGAGGTGAGGACCGGCGAGAAGATCTGGAGACCGAGGTGTGCGGCGACAAGGAAAAGAAACGCGCCGGCAGCTAGCGAGAGATTTGCTGCGTGGGGCTTGTAGTTACGACGAAGGTACCAGTTGGCGAGCGTGCCTGCGGAGAGCGCGACTGCGGCGAGGAGAAGCGGATCGCGAAAGGCACCCATCGCCTGAGCGTTGAGGTCGAGAAAGTGGCCGAAAGAGAGAGCGTAGTCGGCGGGGTTTTGTAGGAGAAGCGAGGCGAGGTCGGTGTCGGCGGCTGGCGGGTGCGCATGCAGTGCAAAAAACCCTGCGATCAATGCTGCGACCGAGCCGAGGATAAGGAGCGCGACGGAGATTCGCTGACCCGCGCGGATGAGTGGGTTGGGTACAGTGAAGGTTTCTGCCTCGGCAGCTTCGTCATTGAGCCACGCGGCGATGAGAAGAATAAGTGGAGGAAGCGAGGGGAGGACGTAGTACTCCTGACGGGTGGAAAGCGAGAAGAAGAGGAGTGGGATAGCGGCCCAGAGGCCGAGAAGTAGACGCGTGCTTTCTTCGGGAGTAAGGCTGCGGATGGAGACGAGAGGGCGGAGAGATTTGCGCCAGGGAACGCTGCGGAGAGCGCGGAGGAGATAGGCGCTCCAGGGCATGATCCAGATGAGCAGCAAGCCCCAGAAGAGATAGAGAGGAACAGTGTCGTAGTCGCGTGGGACGCGCAGATTCAGATAGCGGAGGAGGTGTTCGTTGACGAAGTAGAACCAAAGCCAGCCGTGGACGTTGCCGTCTGTGGGTTGGGGAACGGACCAGTGGCCGTGGGTAAAGGCTAAGTTGCCGGGATGGCCCTGGGTGGGGTTGGCAAGTGCGATCAGGATGTGCCACGGGGCGGCGATGATGAGGAAGATAGTGACGCTGGAGATGGGATGGAGCTGTCGGATGCGGTTGAAGACTGCGCGTACGTTTCGGCGCGTGAAAGCGAGATGGGCCAGGACGATGAGGACTGGAAAGACTGTTCCGATAAGGCCTTTGGTGAGTACGTTGAGAGCGCAGCAGGCGGCGAAGCCCCAGCAGAGGATTGGGTCCGGCTGGGCTTGTGACTCTGTTCGGCGATAGCAGAACATTGCCCCGGCGAGCCAGAGGCAGACCATCGCATCGGGAATGATGATCCGGGTGAAGATGAAGATGCCGAAGCTGGAGAGAAGGATCAGCCCTGCGTAAAGGCCAGCTCGTGTGCTTACGAAGGCGCGGCGAGCGAAGGCCTCGAGAATAAGAGCCAGGGCAAGAACTGTGAGTGCGAGCGGGAGACGGGCCGCAGCCGTCCGTGGGCCGAAGAGTTTGAAGCTGGCTGCCATGGACCAGTAAAGAAGCGGGGCCTTCTCGAGGTAGCGGATGCCGTTGGCATAGAGGGTGACCCAGTCGTTGCGGAGAAGCATCTCGCGAGAGACTTCGGCATGAACGGAGTCGGCGTCGTCGAGCAGCGGCGGGGATAGAAGTGTGTAGCTGGCGTAAAGGAAAAACCAGAGAACAAGGAGGATAAGACGATTGCGTTGCTTCTCTGGGAAAGGGTTGATCACGGAAACAGTGTATGAGACTCGATCGTTTGTCGTAGACTCAGGCTGATTGATGATGAGTGATTCCATCCAGGTAAGCGGGCCGCCCGCGGAGCTGATCTTTGGTGATTGGTATCCGGCGATGCGGTCAGGTGAGCTGCGCGCGAAGACGACAGCGAAGGCTTTGCTGCTGGGTGTGCCGCTGCTTCTTGGACGAAAAAGCGATGGGAAGCTGTTCGCCATGCGCGATCTTTGCCCGCATCGGGGGATCCCGTTGTCGGCTGGATGGTTCGATGGGGAGACGGTGACTTGTAAGTATCATGGGTGGCGGTTTGAGCCTTGTTCGGGGCAGTGCAGGGAGATTCCGTCGCTGACGAGCCATGAGACGCTCGACCCGACGAAGATTTATGCGGGAGCGTACCCGTGCGAGGAGCGCGATGGCTATGCGTGGGTGTATCTGCCGGAGGCGGGAACAGGCCGTGTTCTCGGCACGTTGCCAACCGTGCCCGAGGTGCCGAAGTTTTCAGCACGGCTTCGAACGGCGCATCTGACTGCGGAGCTTCCCTGCAATGTGGACCACGGGATTATCGGGTTGATGGATCCGGCGCATGGGCCGTTTGTGCACCAGGCGTGGTGGTGGCGGAGCCGGGCGAGTATTCACGAGAAGACCAAGCACTTTGAGCCGATTGAGGACCGCGAGAACAATGGACGGAATGCGGGGTTTCGCATGTCATCGCATGCTCCCAGCGCGAACTCGGCGCCTTACAAGCTGCTGGGGGTTTATGGGGAGCCAATTACAACGACAATTGATTTTGTGCTGCCAAACCGGCGGTATGAGACGATTCGCGCGGGAGAGAAGTGGTTTGCCAGTCTGACGACGGTGACGCCGGTGACGGCTTCGACCTGCAGGATCGATGTGTGTGCGGCGTGGAATGTCTTTTACCGGGTACCGTTTGTAACCTCGATCGCTACGTTTTTTGGAGCGCGATTTGTCGGGCAGGATCAGCAGACGATGGTAGAGCAGGCAGAGGGGTTGCGGTTCAATCCCGGGCTGATGTTGATTGACGATGCGGACAAGCCGGCGAAGTGGTACTTCGCGCTGAAGCAGGCGCGGCTGAAGGGAACCGGGGAGCATCCTTTGGATGGGCCGGTAACGCTCCACTGGCGAAGTTGAGGCAAGTGGCCCCACCCCGCCAAAATTGCGCAAAGTCTTCCATCGATGATGGTTAAGTCTGGACCTTCCGTCCGATTGCTCCAGGAGTTGTGCAGTAGCTCCGGAAGGTTTTCGTTTCCTCAAAAGCGAAGCGTTTATTCGGATTTAGTTGGTCTTGTCTGCTTTGGCGATGGCGGCTCGGAGGGTAGCGACACCGCCGTCTCGGATGGCTCCGTGGCCGCAGGCGAAGCGTTCGATGGAATAAGTGAGAAGTTTGCGGGCGCTGGCGAGAGCGGTGGGTTTCGACCAGGTGCCGAAGTTGGGTAGCGGGAAGAACCAAGGAGCGAATCCAGTGACCGTAAGGTAGCCTTTTGCAACGAGCGCGTCCCCTGCGTAGAGAGTGCCGTCGCGTTCGTCGAGGAAGGCGATGTGGCCAGGGAGGTGGCCGGGCGTTTCGATGACGCGAAAGGAGCCGATGAGGTCGTTTTCGGTGACGAGGCGTGTGGGGCGGGATTTGATGCCGGTGACTCCACCTTTGATCTTTGTCTGGGGTTCGCCTGGTTGAAGGGACAGGTCGGGCGGCTTCTGGAGAAGCGGCAGGCTGCGGGCGTTGGAGACGAACTCAATGTCAGGGCTGAGTTTCTCGATGAGGGCGTCGACCGATCCGAGGTGATCCATGTGTGCGTGAGTGAGGAGGATGCGACGGATGGGGGCTCCGAGAGTTCGGGCGGTGGAGAGGATATCGTCGTGGGTGTTGGGTAGGCCGGTGTCGATGAGGGTGAGGCCGTCGCGCTCGCGGACGAGGTAGCAGTTGACGAAGCCGAGGCGGGTGAGTTGAGTGGAATTGGCAGTGATCTGCAACGATTTCATTGGGCGATTGGATGCCTGAGCTTAGGCGTCCGCTGCAATTAAGAGCATGGATCGAGGAAGGCATCGTTACTTAGTGAGCTCCAAGCGGCTGATAGTTGGAGCTGGTCGTCGTGACCTGAAGCTTCCTGGCAGTGGCGTTGAGCTTGGATTGCTGGGCGTAGTTCGTCGAGTCAGGCAGGCTTGCAAACTTGACCGCAAGAGTGACGGTGTCCCCGGGATCATCCATGTAGCTATTCACGTTCAGCGCGTTGAACTTTTTTTCTGCGGTGTTGAAAGAGACCGTCATCTGATCGCCGGGAAGCGCGTAACCCTTGAAGACGATCTCGGCATTGCCTGTGCCTGGGGCCGCATTCAGCGAGGCTTTGCCGGTCTGGAAGGCCTGTTGGATGCGCTGGGGATCTGGTGGAACGTACATGGCGAGTAAAGTCTTCACCTGTCCCATGTAGTCCGTCATCTCCTCTTTCTTTTTCGCGACGACTTTCTGTTTCAATCTGCCGCCGCTGGGGGACTGCGGTTGCTGTGGAGGACTCATTGGAGTCTTCTGCACCTTTCCGTCAGGGCCGTATTGACAGATGGACTGCGTGCCGGGCCTGGCGTCGCCGTTGAGAGTCAGCTGAGAGGTTTCAATCCACTGATATTGATGCAGCTTCTGTTGGTTCTTAGCTGCAGCTTGCTTTAATGCCGCGACCTTCTGTGGCAGGTCTCCGGAAGCCTGGGCGTTCGCGCCGATAGTCATGGAGAGAGGAGCTGCGAGCAGGGCTTGAAAGAGTATTTGCCTGGAGACACGAGACGAGAAGGTTGGCGCAGCTTTGCCCATAGGAGACTCCTGTGAGGGCAAGTATGGTCTCGGATGGAGCTTCGCGAAGCTGTCAATCGTGACAGTACAGATGGCTTTGATATGCGATTGCTCTGCGACTACAAAAGGGTCTGAGAAGGCGCGGAGGTTTAGAAGGCGCTGACACCTTCTTCGATGACGAGCTCGTCGACGGAGATGTTCATGGCGCGGCCAAGATTCTTGAAGTCCTGTTTCCACTCGGGGGACCAGTAGTTCGTGTCACTGCGACGGAGGAGATCGTTCCAGATGTTCTGGGCTTGCCAGATGTTGACCTCGAAGGGCATTTTTTTAATGGTGTCAGCGACGAGGAGTGCGGTAGCGAGAGCTCCTGTGCCGGCGGGGTCGCCTGAGGCCCCGGCTTCGAGTTGAATCATCGCTCGCTTCATGCGTTGTCCGGCGGTGTAGCCGAGTAGCGCGGTATCGAGAGGGATCTGGTTGGTCTCGGCCCGCTGAAGGAGATTCTCAATCGCGGCAGGATCGAAGTTTGCTGCCTCGATGTCGCGGCGCAGAGCAGCGTTGATTGCGAACTGGGCGGCGGAGGCAAGCGCGGGCGGCGCGGCCATACCGGTTTCGGTGAGGAATTGGAGAAGCGACGCGTGATCCTCATAGATCTTGCGCAGCGACTCCTCCATTTCGGAGATAGTTTGATTGAGAATGGTGTTGAGAATGCGATGCTGCTCGTCGGCGAAGAGCGAGGTCAACGAGTAGGACATATCGCCGAAGAAGCGATCGATGAGGCGGATGACTTCGGGCAGGTTGGCTCGGCGGATCGCAGTGCCGATGTCGTGACTGAAGGTAGCAAAGGCTTCGATCTCGGCGGGGTCCTGGGAGTTGTAGCGCTTGACGGCAGCGGAGAGGTTCTGGTCGCCGAGATGGAGGACGGCGAAGCAGATGTCCTCAGCCTCTTCCGTGATGCGGGAGTAGACGAGGGCGCGTCCGACGGCGACACGGCCGCGGCCGGAGCTGAAGGTCTCCTGACTCTCGCGATGGACGTCGAAGCAGAAGAGTTCGCCGTGTTCGGGATAGTTGCGGAAGATCGAACTGATAGCGTAGTGAGCGCCTACCTGTTCGAGGCCGATCTGCATGCTGTTGACGTAGCGGTGATAGACCTCCGCTCCGTCGCCAATGTCCGGGAGATTGCTCTTGCCCTTCGCGAGGATGTCGAGGAAGTTCTTTTCGAGGTCGGCGCCGGGCTGGCCGAAGAGTTTGGCCGCGAGCTGAAGGACGCGACCGGCGTAGGCGATCACCTGTACGGTCTCGATGCCGGAGATCTCATCGAAGAACCAGCCGCACGAGGTGTACATCAGCTGGGTATGGCGTTCGAGCTCCATGAGTTCGAGTGCCGTGATGCGTTCGTTTTCGGTGAGCTCGCGGACCGCATGTTGTGCGAAGAATTTGATGATCGACGCAGGGGAGCGATCGAGAATGACCTGGATATACGCATCGCGGGCTACCCAGAGATCTTTCAACAGAGGCTGCGCGAGCCTTTCAGCGTGAGGCGCGGATGCGTCGCGGAGATAGTCTAGGGCCTCGCGAAGCGGGGTGCGCCATTCCTGATTCCATCCGGGCTTGCCACCACTGTTGCATCCGCAGTTGGAGCGCCAGCGTTCGATACCGTGGCTGCAGCTCCATGAGGTGTCTTCGACGACCTCAGCCTCCCACTTTGGAGGGAATTTTTCGAGGAACTCACCGTAGTTTGTGAGCGAGGCCTGCTGGCCCTGCTCGATCGAGTGCATTGCGTAAGAGAGGGCCATCTCACCGTGCTTATGATGATGGCCGTAGCTCTCGCCATCGGTGGCGACGTGAGAAAGCTGCGCGGATTCGGGGTCGCCGGGCGACTGCGAATGAAAGCCGGAGAGCAGACGGTTGGCGAAATCGATGCCGCTGTTAAGAAGACCTTCGAAGGCGATGGCGCGAGAGCCGGGGCCATCGTAGAAGAAGACTGCGATGCTGCGCCCTTCCTCGAGGCGGATGAGATACGGGTGGGTTGGATCGACTGTGGCATTGGGCGTCTCGGTCCAGGGAGCTGCTGCATCGGTAGAAGGAGATCCTGCGCCTGCAGAGGATGACGGGGAAGATGAGGCGAGAGTACGGACGCGGGCGCACTGGGATGGTGCGAGAACAGTGAACTTGACGCCCTCTTGCGCCATGAGGTCGAGGACGCTGCGATTGACCGCGGTCTCGGCAAGCCACATGCCCTCAGGCATTCGATTGAAGCGATGCTTGAAGTCGGCGATGCCCCAGCGGATCTGGGTGAGCGCGTCGCGGCGGCTGGCCAGCGGCATGATGATGTGGTTGTAGACCTGGGCCATCGCGGAGCCGTGTCCACTGTAGCGCTGAGCGCTGAACTTGTCGGCGTCGAGGATCATGCGGTAACTGCGGGGAGCTTTGTCCTGGAGCCAGCTTAGGAGCGTGGGGCCGAAGTTGTAACTCATCCGCGCGTAGTTATTCATGATGCGGATGATTTCGTTCTCGGTGTTGGTGATGCG
Organism: uncultured Acidobacteriaceae bacterium; assembly: GCA_963815485.1. Lineage (GTDB taxonomy): Bacteria > Acidobacteriota > Terriglobia > Terriglobales > Acidobacteriaceae > Edaphobacter. The sequence goes on from CAWFGQ010000002.1 coordinate 1,671,200, forward strand.
TGAGGCACCGTTGGGGGCGTAGCTCTCGGCGGTGATGCGGTCGTTCCAGTCGTGATAAGGAGCGGCGGAGTCCTGGACCTCGATCGTCTCGAGCCAGGGATTTTCGCGCGGTGGCTGATAGAAGTGACCGTGGATGCAAACGAAGCGCGGAGCTTCGGCGGTTGCTTGCGGTTTGGCAGATTTTGCGACGCGCGTCTTGGCCATAACGGTCTTCAGATAGAGGGTATCGCGGTTGATGGGGTTGGGTTATACGCGATAGTGGATTTTCGGGGATTTCAAATGCAGGCACAATAAGACCAATTACTGGCCGGAATGATGGGAGACAGATTCCAACGCACCGTTAATGGGATAAACGGTTCGTTGATCTGGAAACCACTACGGTCTTTTATTTAGGGGCGAGCACCGAGGGTGTTGTTCTTGACGGCTGTGGCGAAAGGGGTGACGACCGGTGTTGCTGCGCCGATGAACACTTCGACAGCGGTGTCAGTGGTGACCCAGACACTTCCGGAGCTATCGACGGCAATGGCGTTCAGAAAGTGAGGGCCGACGCTATATCCGGTGGAGGGGCTGATGGGCACGCCACTGTTGGAAAACCTGCTGATGCTGCTGGCGAGGTTGGCAATCCAGACGCTTCCAGAGCCATCAACCGCAATGGCTATGGGGAAGTTCAATCCGCCGCCGGTGAATCCGGTGGATTGGGGAACACCATCGTTGGAGAGTTTGGTGATGCGGTTGGGGTCGTTGCCGGAGTTGCCGTTCGCGATCCAGGCGCTTCCTGAGTTATCGATGGCGATCCCAAAGGCGGCATCGAGTCCGCCTCCGGTGAAGCCCGTAGGAGGACTGATGGCTACACCGGCATTGGAAAATTTGCTGGCTGAATTGTTCGAGATGTTGGCAACCCAGACGCTGCCTGCGCCGTCGATGGCGATACCAAAGGGATGACTGAGACCGCCCCCAGCGAAACCGGTGGCGGGACTGATTGCCGTGCCGGTACTGGAAAGTTCGGTGACGCTGGCGACGCTGGAGCCTGCATCGTTGGCGATCCAAGCGTTTCCAGCGCCGTCGACGGCGATGCCTAACGGATTGTCGAGGCCGCCGCCGGTAAACCCTGAAGGAGGGCTGAGGACAGTGCCGTTGCTTGATAGCTTGGTTACGCTTTTGCTGTTGATATTGGCGACCCAGGCGTTGCCTGAGTCATCGATGGCGACGGATGAGGGATTGTTGAGTTGGCCGTTGGCATATCCCCCGCTGGGGCTGATCAAAGAGCCGTTGCCGGCGAGTTCGACGATGCTGTTGGTTTCATCGTTGGGGATCCAGGCATTGCCTGAGCCGTCGATTGCGATGGTCAGGAATGATTGTGAATTGATGCCGGGGAAGTTGTATCGAAGGAAGATGGAGAAATCGTTGGGAACGGCTTCCAGCGAGGGAACGAAGGGTGAGGTTGCGGTGGGGAGACTGAAGAGAGCGGCGATGTTGGTGCCGGGGTTCTGGGCGATGTTGATGATTCCGGTTGCGGTGTCCGTGGGGGTGGTACCGGACGTGCCGCCGCTGAGGGAGTTGGAGAACAGAGTGGAGCAGGAGGTAGAGCCTGGGCTGCTGGTGTTGATGCACGCGGCAAGAACGTTGGCCAGGGTGTTGATCAGCGTGTTGGGCACGTTGCCGTTGCCTGCCGGTGTTGTAATGAGGGCGGTGCCGGTAGAGATATCAGCAAGGTTGGCGGCGTTGGCGAAGGCGTTGGCGATGCCGGTTTGGGCGAGAGGCGTGCCGGAGCTGGAAACATGGGTTGCGTCGGTGGCGAAGCCAGCCATAGCGTAGGCCGCGGCGACGGTGGTGACCTCGTTGACGGAGAGAAAAGGCACCGTGGTGAGGAAGGTGCCGGAGGAAGGGCAGTTGCCCAGGGCGGCGAGGAGGCCGGCACCTGAGTTGATGCCGGCGCCGGGATTGCCGCCGACGGAATAGAGATAGACCTGAGTGTTGGGTGTGCAGGAATAATCGTTCGTGATGGTGAAGGCACCTAGGGCATCAGTTGTGACGTAGGCCCCAATTGAGTCGGACAGCCTAGTGGCAGTTGGGTTGAGGAGTGAGACGGAAGGCTGTCCGTAGCCGGTGGTGTTGGCGGCGAAGAGGTAGACGTGTGCGCCGACGATGGGTTGCTGTCCGCCGTGAACGCTGCCAGAAAGCTTGACGCCCGGGGCGGGCGTAGTCGGGGGTGGAGTGGAGTAGGTGCCGGCACAACCGGCGAAAGTCATACAAAAGATGAACAGAAGGAAAGCACGGAAATGCATGGAGACTCCTGGGATTTTTTGGAGTGCCTGCACTTTTTCTCTTTCGCCTCAGAGCCAGGCCCAGGAAACGTTGGATGGGCGAGAGAGATCGACACTCCGCTACACACTCAATTAGATGAAGTGTACTAATGCGATGACGCTGGTTTTGTCAGGGAATTGTGATGTTTTTGTGGAGAGTTTGAGAGGTGCAACCGGCAACTAATTCACGAAATTTCACAAGACATTAACGAAGCGTATTTAGCCCTTGCACTCAGGCAAGGCAACGCGATCGACGACGGCGATGATGGTGATCGCGAGGATATAGGCGACGATGTTTCTGAAAGAGAAGTAGCGGCCGAGGAGGATTTTGCCAGCGAAGGTGATGCGGAAGGCGTCCGTTGGTGGAATCAAAATAGGTGCCGTGGTTGAGCTCGTAGCGTGAGAGGGCCCAAAGGGAGAACGAAAGCGTTGAAACCGAGAGATAAAAGAACGCGTAACGCAGCTGGTACGAGTGGAGTGCGAAGGTTGCGACGAAAGGCGCAAGCATCACAAAATTCGCTGCGCTGAAGATGAGGAAGAGGCGCGGGATATCCATGCGAACAAAAAAAGCGGTGCAAGCGACAAGAATCGCGAGCAAGGGAAGGGTCCACTGAGGATGGATTGCACTGGGAATGTAGCGGAGCTTGATTGCGTTCTGGTGGAACTGCAGCAGGAGCCGCGCAACAGGATGCGGCGAAAGAACTGGCAGCGTGACCGCGCAGGCTGAAAGGAGAACGAGAAAGAACAGGACGCAAGCGCGGAGACGGGAGGTGAGTTGGAGCGTCAGCGCGAGCAGGGGGATCAGAATGACCGCGTAGAGGATGCGTGACGAGAGAGCGACACCGAGAAAGAGCGCAGCGGGGACGGAAGCGTAGAGGGAATGGCCGAGAGACCGGTAGAAGAGGGTACTGGCGATTGCGATGTAGAAGAAGTTGATGAGGTAGTCGCCGCCTGAGGTGAAGTCGCTGAGATGTGCCGGCGCCAACAGGAGAAATAGCGCGAGGTAAAAAAGTGCGGTGGCGCGATAGCGGAAGAAACGGACGGCGAAGAGGAAGAAGAGTGCGAGCCAGAGAAAGTTTTGCCAGGCGATGTGTCCAAGTGCGAAGAAGGGTGCGGCCAGCAGCATCGCTCCGGGCAGAGGGGTCGGGGGATTTCCGAGGAAGGTACGGGCGTCGTAGGGGTATTGATGGTTGCGGAAGGCGAGGAGTTCGATGCGAAGGGCATCTTCGCGGTCGGAACCTGTGTTCAGGTCGTGTCGCAGGGAGATGGGATAGAGGATTGCGAAGGCTGTCGTCAGAGCGAGAAAGAGAAGCAGAAACCAGCCGATACCGATCTGACGGGGTCTCATGTTGAGACGAATGAGGCAGGACATGCCGACGACAATAAAGAGAAGGCCAAGCGCCAACGCGGCTATTGCTTTCGCTGGCGAGAGATATTTAAAGAGAGGAGCAGCCGAGGTGAGCGTCCAGGCCACGCAGATGCCGAGGACAATCAGGTTTCGACGGCCGGCTTCGCTCATAGGAAGTGACTATACGGAAGGGATGTCAGGATTTTGTTTGCGGCGCGCGAGGAAGAGGTGATCGAGCGTGGCGGTGAGGGCGATGGCGAGAAAGTAGGCGAGGATGTTTCTGAAAGAGAAGTAGCGGCCGAGTAGGATTTTTCCGGCGAAGGTGAGGCGGAATGCGTCGATGGGCGCAATCGGAACGAGGCGGCTGAATTCGACGAGCATCGCGATTGTGGAGGCAAGGATGGCAAGCGTTATTGGACGGAGCCTCGGAAGAATTGCGGCGAGGAACCAATAGAGCGCGACGGCCCAGAGTGCAGAGCCTAGATATTTGTAGAGAAACCACGGCAGGCCGAGCGGAAGGAGACGGACCGCGAGACCCATAGGAATGGTGACGAGGAGAAGAGCTAAACAAATCAGTCTGCGACGGCTGTCGGACACGGCTTTTTCTCTAGGCTGAAGGTGTGAGCTTGCCGGACGCGAGGTCGCAGGCTCGCCATAAGTACCAGCTCGTGACGGAGCACCATGGCTGCCACTTTTTTGCTCGGTGGCGCATCACGTCTGGCTTGGGAAGGTCCATGGGGGTGACTTTGTCCGTGGGTTTCAGTTTGCCGAAGGTAAGTGCGAAGCCTTTGCGAACGCCGTAGTCGTCGACGGGGAGGACGTTCGGGCGGCCGAGCCGGAAGATGAGAAGCATCTCGACGGTCCAGCGGCCGATACCTCGCACCTGCGTGAGATGTTCGATGATCGCTTCGTCGGATAGGCGACGTATGCGGTCGAGAGTGGGTACGGTGCCGTCGATCGTTTTGGCGGCGAGATCGCGAAGGGAGAGCATCTTGTTTTTGGAGAGGCCAGCAGCGCGGAGCTGTTCGTTCGGACAGTCGAGAAGCTGCTGCGGAGAGGGATGGACTCCGGTGCCTGCGGTTTCGAGCGTCATGGCGGGGGCGAAGGATTCGATCATGCGGCGATGAATGGTCGCGGCAGCCTTGCCGTGGAGTTGCTGGTAGATGATGGATTCGACGAGAGCTTCAAACGGTGATTGTGCGCTGGCGACACGCATGGTGAAAGGGCCGGCGCGTTGGATGAGTTTGCCGAGTTTCGGATCGGCGGCGGATAGATCAGAACACGCTTGCACTGCATCGTAACGGGGAGGACGTAGACTGTTGAGCGGACTTGGCATCGTTTTGACGGTATAGCAGGAACACCGGAGAAAGTCTTGCGGAAGATTGAGAATTCGGACTAGAGTGGTTCGCATTTACAAATGCGATACCTGTGGGGCAGGGTAGATGTAGTGACGATTCTGCCTGGAAAGACATGAATGCACGAGATGTAGTGCAGGGCAGTTCCGGCCAGGTTCGATAATCGGATGTTGCAGGTAAAAAAACAGTTGCGAGAGAAACCAGCCCGGATAGTTCGTGGTTTTCCGCTGCTATACTCGAAGTTAATTTAGGGAACAATTTACGGGCAGACCAATGCGGGCTCCCCAACCGCCGGTGCCAAAACGCCGGGACAACTAACCGACGCAACGAAATAACGAAAGCCTTTTTTCAAACCCTTAGCCCTTAGGTAAAGCAGAGGAAGCAGGAACGCACTCATGGCGCAAGTTTTTGACCGCAGTTCGAACGCGCTGGCTCGATTCAGCCTGGTATTGACTGGCGTCATCGTCATCGCGCTCGGTGTAACGCTTGACAATTTGCAGCGATCGCCGTGGGTGACGCGACAAGGCCAGCGGCCGGACCAGCCGGTGCCGTTCAGCCACAAGCACCACGTGGAAGGCCTTGGACTGCAGTGCCAGTACTGCCATACGCAGGTGGAGAAGGCTGCTTACGCGGGAATTCCGCCGACAAAGACCTGCATCAACTGTCACGCACAGATCTGGACGAATGCCGATCTGCTGGAGCCGGTGCGGCAGAGCTGGGCAACAGGCGCGTCGATCCAGTGGATTCGCGTGCATGATCTTCCGGACTACGTTTATTTCAATCACGAGATTCACGTGAATAAAGGCATAGGATGCGCGAGCTGTCATGGACGCGTCGATGAGATGCCGTTGATGTATCAGCAGAACACGCTGCAGATGGAGTGGTGTCTGAACTGCCATCGCAATCCTGCGGTGAATCTGCGACCGACAAGCGAGATCTACAACATGGCGTGGAACGGACCTTCGAGCGACAAGCCGGTGTGGTGTACGAGCAATGGCGCAGCCACTGGTTCCGGTCCGACGTCACAGAATGTGAGCTGCACGACGACCGATCCTTCCGGCAAGGGACCTGAAGTGGCAATGATGCAGGCGTCTGCCGAGGCGAACGGGCCGACGGCGAGCGATGTGCCGCCGCTGAGAATTCCGGTGCCAGCCAGCTACACGAAGTTTACGGATCAGATGGAGCTGGGTAAGTATCTGACCTCGCAATACCACATTCGCAACCCGGAGCAGCTCTCGAGCTGCGAGACGTGCCACCGATGATGAAGACGACGGGAATGGGAACTGACAAGACGATGGCTGAGATGAAAACAGCAGAACAACCCGTAGTGGTGACCGAGATTGCACCAGCGAAACCGGCGAAGATGACGCTGGCCGAGGTTCGCGCAAAGCTGGACGGCAAGACGGGCCGGCGCTTCTGGAAGAACCTGGATGAACTGGCGGATACGCCGGAGTTTCATGAGCTGATGCGCGAGGAGTTTCCGCGGCAGTCGGGCTCGAATGAGTGGGTGGATTCGGTGAGCCGGCGCGGATTTTTGAAGGTGATGGGAGCGTCGCTTACGCTCGCCGGTCTTGCTGGTTGCACCAAGCAGCCGGACGAGCCGATCTTTCCTTATGTGAAGCAGCCCGAGGATCTGGTCATCGGTAAGCCGATGTACTTTGCAACGGCGCACCCCTTCCCTACTGGCGCGATTCCGGTGCTGATTAAGTCGGATTCGTTCCGGCCGATCAAGGTGGATGGAAATCCGGAGCATCCGATGTCGAAAGGCAAGTCGGATGCGCTGACGCAGGCGACGCTGCTTGATCTGTACGATCCTGACCGTTCGCAGCATGTGCTGCATCGCGGACAGGTTTCGGCGTGGGGAGATTTCCAGCAGGAGTTTTCTTCTGTTGCGAAGAAGACGAACGGCGGGCAGGGGCTTTACTTCCTGAGCGAGACGATTACTTCGCCAACACTCGCTGCACAGTGGAAGCAGGTGCAAACGGCTTATCCAAATGCGAAGTTGATTCAGTGGGAGCCGGTCAATCAGGATTCTTCGCGCGCCGCGTCCAAGGCTGCGTTCGGCAGCTACGCCGACGCTCAGTACAAGCTGGAAGATGCGGATGTGATTCTGTCGCTCGATGCGGATTTCCTGAGTGGGATTGCTCATCCGGGATTCCTGTCGCTGGCTGCGGGCTACGCGGAACGTCGCCGGTACGAAGAAGGCAAGACGATGAACCGCATGTACGTTGTCGAGACGATGCCTACGGTGACCGGGTTCAAGGCGGATCATCGGCTGGCGTTGAAGCCGAGTGAGATTGCTGGTTTTGCGACGGCGCTTGCGGGTGGCTCAGCTCCGGCGGGTGCAAGCGCTGACGCGCAGAAATTCTTTACAGCATTGAGTGCTGATCTGAAGAAGAGCGGCGGCCGTTGTGTGGTGATTCCGGGTGAGCAGGCTTCAGCTGCGGTTCACGCTGCGGCGTATGCGCTGAACTCCGCGCTGGGTGCCGTTGGCAAGACGGTCATCTACACCGAGACGGTGAATCCGATGCCGAGCGAGCAGGTGGCTGACTTGAAGTCGCTGGTCGCCGACATGAACGCCGGTAAGGTGCAGTGGCTCGTGATTTTGGGTGTGAACCCAATCTATACGGCTCCGAGCGACCTGCATTTTCAGGATGCGTTCGCAAAGATTCCTGTGACGGTGCACCTCGGCTCGCATGTCGATGAGACTGGTTCGATTGCGAACTGGCACATCAACAAGACGCACTATCTCGAGAGCTGGTCCGATGCGCGGGCGTACGACGGAACGATCACGATTATTCAGCCGATGATTGCTCCGCTGTATGACGGCAAGAGTGCGCATGACGTATTCCAGACGCTGCTTGAGAACGCGCAGCTCTCGGCTTACGACGTTGTTCTGGCAAATGCGAAGACCTACATCAAGGGCGATTTTGCTGCCGCGTGGCGCAAGGCCCTTCATGATGGCTGGGTTGACGGAACGGCATTTACCGCGAAGGCTGGCGGCGCGGGCAAGAGTGCTGTTGGTTCGTTCCCCGTGGCGACTTCGAGTGGGCTTGAGATTTCGTTTCGGCCCGATGCTTCTCTATATGACGGCCGCTTCGCCAACGTCGGCTGGCTGCAGGAATTACCCAAGCAGATCACCAATCTGAGTTGGGACAATGCTGCGATCATGAGCATGGGGACCATGGCGCAGTTGGGTCTGGAAGAGTCGGACCCGGTCAAGCTCTCGTTGAATGGACGCGAGTGCATTGCTCCAGCGCTGATGGCTCCGGGGCATCCGGACGGAGTGATTACGGTTCATCTTGGTTTCGGCCGCGGAGTGCAGGCTGGCCGTGTTGCCCAGGGTGTTGGTTTCGATGCCTATCAGATTCGCACATCCGACGGACCGCTGTTTGTCTCGGGCGTGACGGCGCAGAAGGTGCCGGGTACCTACGATCTCTGCATCACCAAGGTGCACAACGTTGAGCACCGCGGCAGCTTTGCTCAGTACGACCTTAACAAGCCGCTGTCGGATAAAGATGGCGTCTACTCGCTGGCCGGACATGAGGCGATGGAGCGGGCGATCATTCGCTACGCAACCGTCGAGGAGGCGAAGAAGAATCCCAACTTTGCTCATGAGGTTGGCGAGGATGGCAAGACGATCAATGGGGCGCTGATCAATAAGGTCGGGTACTCGCCGGAGGGTGAGAAGGTCGAAAAGGAGAATTCCTTCTTTCCGACGGCATGGAACTACGAAAAGACCGATCCTGCGACGCAGAAGATTCAGAACTCGTGGGGTATGGCGATCGATCTCAACAGCTGCGTTGGCTGCAATGCGTGCATCGTGAGCTGCTACGCGGAGAACAATATTCCTGTAGTTGGCCGCGAACAGGTGAAGGTCGGCCGCAACATGCAGTGGCTCCGTATCGACACCTACTTTGAAGGCGACCTGCATGCTCCCAAGGCACACTTTCAGCCGATGGCCTGCCAGCACTGCGAGAACGCAGGTTGCGAACAGGTCTGCCCGGTGGGTGCGACGGTGCATACGCCTGAAGGCATCAATACGATGGTCTACAACCGCTGCGTCGGCACGAGATACTGCTCGAATAACTGCCCGTATAAGGTGCGGCGGTTCAACTTCCTGCTGTACGACAACTGGGACGCGGAGAGCCTCAAGTTCATGCGCAATCCTGACGTCAGCGTGCGTTCGCGCGGCGTGATGGAGAAGTGCAGCTATTGCATTCAGCGTATTGAAGCAGTGAAGATCGTCGCGGACAAGGAAAACCGCGAGATTCGCGATGGCGAGATTGTGACGGCGTGCCAGCAGGCGTGCCCGACCAGCGCAATTACGTTCGGCAATATCAACGACAAGGCAAGCAAGGTGGCAAAGCTCAAGGCTGAGGAGCGCGATTACCAGGTACTCGCGGATCTCAACTTCCGTCCGCGCACGACCTACACGGCCGGAGTCATCAACCCGAATCCGGAGTTGGCATAATGGCGACTAAAGGACCCATTCAAGATCCGATCGTCGATCCAATGATCGACCCGCGTACCGGCGAGTATGCGGTCATCGCGCCGGGTCATACTTTCAAATCGGTCACGCAGAAGATCGCCGGGATCGTGCTGACGTCGAACACGCCGCTGGGGTGGTTCTTTGGTCTCGTCGTGGCCGGTGGCGTTGCGATGGGGCTGGTGATCGGTTGCACGTGGCTCTTCCTGAAGGGTGTCGGAATCTGGGGCGTAACGATTCCGGGTGCCTGGGGCTTCGCCATCATCAACTTTGTGTGGTGGATCGGTATCGGCCATGCCGGAACGCTGATCTCTGCAATTCTTCTCTTGTTCAAGCAGACCTGGCGCAACTCGATCAATCGATTTGCCGAAGCGATGACGATCTTCGCGGTGTGCTGCGCCGGTATCTTCCCGCTGATCCACGTGGGTCGTCCGTGGCTGGCGTACTGGCTGTTCCCTTACCCGAACACGATGAACGTGTGGCCGCAGTTCCGCTCGCCGCTGGCGTGGGATGTGTTTGCGGTTTCAACCTATGCGTCGATTTCGGTGATCTTCTGGTACATGGGAATGATTCCCGACTTCGGGACTCTGCGAGACCGCGCAAAACTACCGGCAGCAAAGTACTTCTATGGGCTGTTGTCGCTGGGATGGCGCGGCTCGACGCGACACTGGATCCGGTATGAGTCGGCTTCCCTGCTGCTGGCGGGACTTTCAACGCCGCTGGTGCTCTCAGTGCACACGGTCATCAGCTTCGACTTCGCTGTGGCAGCTCTGGCGGGTTGGCATACGACGATCTTCCCGCCCTACTTCGTTGCCGGCGCTATCTATTCCGGCTTCGCGATGGTCATCACGCTGGCCATTCCGATCCGCAAGTTTTATCACCTGGAAGACCTGGTAACGCTGCGCCACCTGGACAATATGGCGAAGGTGATGCTGGGTACTGGTCTGATCGTGGGTTATGGCTATGGCATGGAAGTCTTCATGGCGTGGTACTCGGCGAGCCACTGGGAGTTCTTCATGATGTGGAACCGTATGTTCGGGCCGATGGGCTGGGCGTACTGGATCCTGATTCTGACCAACCTTGCGATTCCTCTGACCACGCTGTGGTCGCGCAAGCTGCGAGTGAATGTTGCCTACCTGTTCGTGCTTTCATTCATCATCAACACGGGAATGTGGTTTGAGCGGTTCGTCATCGTCGTGACCAGTCTCTATCGCGAATATCTGCCGTCGAGCTGGGGCACCTATCGGGCGACGAAGTGGGACTACATCATTTATGTAGGAACGCTGGGCATGTTCACGTTCCTGTTCTTCCTGTTCGTTCGCTTCCTGCCGATGATTCCGATGTCTGAGATTCGGATGATGCTGCCGCAGACGAAGGTGACGCCGGGCGGAGCAAACGCAGAGACAATCAGTCAGGAGGAATCCTAATGCCGCCGCGCGAAGGAATTTACGGTTTACTGGCCGAGTTCAACACCCCCAGTGAGCTGGTGCATGCGACGAAAGAGGCTCACGCCGCCGGGTATCGCAGGATGGAGTGCTACACGCCGTATCCAGTGGAACAGGCCGCGGAGGCATTGCACTTCCATAAGACGCGGGTGCCGCTGGTGTGCCTGCTGGGTGGATTGATGGGTGTGACAACCGCATTTCTGATGGAGACATGGGTTAACGTGTGGGCCTATCCGCTGAATATTGCAGGACGGCCGCTGTTTTCGTGGCCCGCCTTCATTATTCCGGCGTACGAGTGGACGATTCTGTTCGCAGGATTTTCAGCCTGCTTCGGCATGATCGCGCTGAACGGCCTGCCACAGCTCTATCATCCTCTGTTCAACGCGGCAAATTTTAGAAATGGCGCGACCACGGACAAATTCTTCCTTTGCCTTGAAGCAATGGATCCGAAATTTTCGCCGACCGAAACGCGAGCGTTTCTGGAGCAGTTCAACGCGGTCTCGGTGGTGGAGGTGGACCACTAAATGCGAGGGAATAGGGAACAGGGAGTAGAGAATAGCGTGCAAAAGCTCAAGAAACTCGCGGCGTTTGGTGCGATGGCGGCGACGCTGGTGATGGTCGGCTGCCGCCAGGATATGCACGACCAGCCGAAGTTCTTTCCGCAGCGCGGCACGGATTTTTACGCAGATGGCCGCTCGGTCCGCCCGCAGGTTGAGAACACGGTTGCCCGGAACCAGTTGCATGAAGACAGCTACTTCTATACCGGCCTGGTCAATGGGAAAGAGGGTGACGGCATGCCTTTTCCAGTGACGGCGGCGATTCTCCAGCGCGGGCAGGAGCGATATAACGTGTACTGCACGCCCTGCCACTCGCGCGTCGGCAATGGCGAAGGCATGATTGTGCAACGTGGATATATCAAGGCTGGCAGCTTCCATTCGGCTCGTCTTCAAACTGCGCCGCTGGGACACTTCTTCCACGTCATCTCGAATGGATACGGCGCGATGCCTGACTATTCGGCGCAGGTTACGCCCGCCGATCGATGGGCGATCGTCGCATACGTCAAGGCGCTGCAGCTGAGTCAAAAGGCAACGCAGGCGGATGTTCCCTCCGGGACCAATGTTGAGTCGTTGTCGGATATCGCCGAGCGCGAGGGCTTCCCGAAATCCTATGCGGACGAATGGGTTCTGCCGGCAACCGCGGTGACCGGAACGCCGGACAACGGCCTGTACGTTCTTCCGGTTCCCGGAGCGGCCGCTTCCGGAACAGCTACACCGTCACACACCAACGCCGTTCCTCCGGCCGCTGCAGGAGCTGGCCAAACCGTACCGAAGCAGTAACCTCGGAAGCTTCCGAACGAAGGCTTGAAAAGCATGTCACTTGGACACGAACAAAACGGAGGAGCAGGGAGCCACGATCACTACGGCCCGCGTCCGTTGCCCGCAACACTGGCAGCGCCGGAGGTAGTCTCCGCCTGGCGGACCCGTGCGCTGATGGCTGCTATCGCCGCCGCCGTCCTTACGATCCCCTTCGTCTTCACGCACGAGGGCAGAAACCACATTCTTCGCGGCTACCTGATGGGTTATATGATCAGCTTCAGCTTCGCGGGCGGCGGTCTCGTGATGCTGATGCTCCAGTATGTCTCGGGCGGCAAATGGGGATTGCTGCTCCGCCGGCCGCTGGAGGCAATGACGCGCACGCTCTGGGTTGTGGGCCTGATGTTCGTGCCGATCATCTTCCTGTGGAATCATCTCTATCAGTGGGCAAAGTATCCGACCGCGGCTGCCACGGCGGAAGCTCTCAAGAATCACTGGATCTCGCTTGAACAGGCGCTGACAGCAAATGCGAAGCGCTCAATGCTCAATCCGGCCGCTGCAATCGTGCAGACGGTTCTTATTTTCACCATTCTTCTTACCTTCGCCTATTTCCTGAATAAGTGGTCGCTCGAGCGCGATGCCGACCCGCAGCGTGGAACAGAGCCGAGCTTCGATCGGTGGCGCATCAAATTTGAGAATCTCAGCGGTATCGGCATCCTTATCTACGTCATCCTGCTGACGGACGGCGCAATTGTCTGGATTAAATCGCTCGACGTCACCTGGTACTCCTCGATCTGGGGTCTTCAGTTCCTCGTCGGGCAGGGTTACGCAGTGCTGGCACTTGGAATTCTTACCGTGATTCTGCTTTCGCGGTTCGAGCCGATGAAGACGATGCTTCGCCCAACCGAGCAGCACGATCTCGGCAAGCTGGCATTCGCGTTTGTCATGCTCAACATCTACCTCTGCTTTGCAGAGTTCCTGATCATCTGGTCGGGCAATATTCCGGACGAGATTCCCTGGTACCTGAACCGCATTCACGGCGGATGGTGGTATGTCTGTTCTGCGGACTTTATCTGCCACTGGCTGATTCCCTTCACCCTGCTGCTGTCGCGCGACCTGAAGCGCAACAAAGAGAAGATGATCTGGTTGACCTGCTTTATGATCTTCGCGCGCTGCCTCGATATGTTCTGGCTGATTGAGCCTAACTTCGCGGATGCCGCTGGAAATCTTCACCTTGCGGGTAACATCGGGATTCTTGCCTACATTACCGTTCCCGCGGCCGTGCTCTCCGTCTGGGCCTGGTTCTACCTTGGACAACTGCAGGCGCGTCCGTTGATCAACCTGAACGATCCTCATGTCGAGGAGATGCTGGAGCCTGAACATGCCCACTAACGATCATGATCTGAATCAGCACGCACACGATCCGCATGTCCGTGACTCCGATCATCCGGGTTACGAAGTCACTGATGTCAACTCCAAGGGCATCGTCGTGTTCCTCGCGGGCCTTTTCGGTTCCGTCCTGATCTTCTTCGTTCTTTGCTACGGATTGGGCATCCTGATCAACGGCGGGATCAAGCAAGAGGATGGTCCGACTACGAAATGGAACTCCGCCAGCGCGGTTGAGGGGCCGATCAACGGCAAGCGCCAGGACTTGACCAGCAATCCGGAGATGCAGCAGAAGCAATATCAGCAGATCACGCAGACCTTCCCTGATCCCCGCCTGGACATCGACGACGGCAACCAGGCAACCGCAGACCTTCATGCCCGCGAAGACCTGCTGCTGAATAACTACAGCAAAGCACGAGACGGCACTGTCCGGATTCCTGTCTCGCGAGCGATGGAACTGATCGCACAGCGCGGGCTGCCGGTGAACACGCAGGCGGCGACCGCAACGGTTGAGATGGCGGGCGATGAAAAGCCCGTCGTTGAGGCTCCGTTGACGTCAGGATTTGCCCGTACCGGATATGAACTTCAAACAATCGAGGCCCGTGAGCAGCAGATGATCTCCAAAAAAGCCATGGCCGAGAACAAGGCTGAACTTGCGTCACCGAAGTAGGCGGTAAACGAACAGATTTAAGATAAGAAGAGCGATGAAGATCAGGCAGACAATACGAGGCGGTTGGCGGGCAGCAGCTCTTTACTGCATGCTCGGTATGCCTTTGTTTGCCCAGGTCTCAAGCTACGGCGACAAGCAAACCGGGGAGAACACCGGCGATCAGTTGCCCAGGGTGCTTCAGCGGGTTGGAGTGTCGCAGCATCTGAATCAGCAGCTTCCGCTGGATGCTGCGTTTGTGGATGAGACCGGCAGGCCGGTGAAACTTGGAGACTACTTCGGAAAACATCCTGCGATCGTCTCGCTGGTCTATTACACCTGTCCGATGCTCTGTTCGGAAGAGTTGAACGGGCTTACCAGTTCGCTCGAGATGGTGAAGCTGGTTCCGGGCAAAGACTTCGATGTGGTGATTGTCAGCATCGATCCGAATGACACGCCAGAGCTGGCCGCAAGATCGAAGGCTCTCTATGTGAAGCGTTACGGGCATCCTGAGACCGCGGCAGGCTGGCACTTCCTGACCGGGCAGCAGCCGGCGATCGATGTGGTGACGAACGCTGTGGGTTTTGGTTATGTGAAGGTGCCCGGCCCCGATGGCAAGCTCGACCAGTATGCTCATGCCAGCGCGATAGAGATTGTCACGCCTGAAGGCAAGTTGGCGCAGTACTACCTCGGTGTCGAGTACTCACCGCGGGATATTTTGCTGGGATTGATTGACGCCTCAGGCAACAAGATTGGTTCGCCGGTTGCGAACATTTTGACCTATTGCTATCACTACGATCCGCAGACCAACCGGCACTCGCTGATTATTGCGCGTGTGGTGCAGATTGGCGGAATGGTGACGGTAGTCAGCCTTGGCGGTTTTATGTTTTTGATGTTCCGGAAAGACCTCCGGCTTGGGCGTGAACACGACTTGACGAAGAAAGAGAATGGATAAAGGGTAACGATGCATATCAGTCCAGTCCTGTGGCAATTTCTGTTGAAGTGGCTCAACTCCTCAGCGCTGTTTCCGCGTGAGGCGTCGACCATTGCGCCCTATGCTGACGCGCTCTACTTCTTTCTGCTGCTGATTACTATCGTCGGCCTTACGCTCGTATGCATCCTCATCTTCGGCTTCTCGATCCGCTATCGCAAGGAGAAGCATCCCGTTGCCGTGCCCATCGAAGGCTCGACGCTCCTCGAGGCGACCTGGACAATCATTCCGCTTGCACTGTTCCTCATCGTCTTTGTCTGGGGAGCCCTGCTCTACTTCCGTATCTATAATCCGCCGACGAATGCGATGAATATCTACATTGTAGGCAAGCAGTGGATGTGGAAGGCAGAGCATCCGGGCGGACAGCATGAGATCAATGCGCTGCATGTTCCGGCAGGAAAAGCGGTTCAGCTGACGATGATCTCGCAGGACGTCTTCCACAGCTATTCGATCCCTGATTTCCGGGTGAAGCGGGAGGTAATTCCGGGGCGTTATTCGACGGTATGGTTCAATGCAACGACGCCTGGAACGTACCACATCTTCTGCACGCAATACTGCGGGACCAACCATTCAGCCATGATTGGCGAAGTTACAGTAATGACTCCAGATGACTACGCGAAGTGGACACAGTCATCGACGAGCGGAATGTCGCTTGCGCAAAACGGCGAGCGTCTCTTCGCGAGCATGGGTTGCAACTCATGTCACTCCGGCAACGCGGCGGCACGCGGGCCAAGTCTGGCGGGTGTGTACGGATCGAAGCTGCAACTCACTAACGGATCGCAGGTTCTGGTGAATGATGCCTACCTTCGGGATGCGATCCTGAATCCTTCTCAACACATTACGGCAGGCTATGCGCCGATTATGCCCACCTATCAAGGGCAGATCAGTGAAGACGGTCTGATCGACCTGGTCGAGTACATCAAATCAATGCAAACTAACTTTCGTGTTCAGCAAACGCTGACCACATCGGAGTCGAACCAGGCGGCTCCGACTACGCCGGGGGTGGTGAAGCCATGAGTGCAACGAGTTCTACAATCCTCAACCTGCCTGACCAGGCGACGGCGACATTGCCAAAGCGCAGCTACCTCAATAGTGAGCACGGTCTCCTGAGTTGGCTGCTGACGGGCGATCACAAGCGTATCGCGATGCTGTATCTGGTCTCGATCACCTTCTTCTTCTTTATTGGCGGCTTCTTTGCCGGCGTTATCCGCTTCGAGCTTTTGACGCCGCAGTCTGATCTGCTCGCCTCGGACACCTATAACAAAGTGTTTTCCATGCACGGCATCATCATGATCTTCCTGTTCCTGGTGCCGTCGGTTCCGGCAACGCTCGGGAACTTCCTGATACCGATCATGGTTGGCGCAAAAGACCTGGCCTTCCCGAAGATCAACCTGCTGAGCTGGTATCTGTACTGGTTAGGCGGCCTCGTAACCCTTGGCGCTCTGGTGCTGGGCGGAGTTGACACCGGCTGGACGTTCACGACGCCGCTCTCAACCCACTACCTCAACACGCACGTTGTCACAGCGGCCATGGGAGTCTTTATCCTTGGCTTCTCCTCGATCTTTACCGGGCTGAACTTCATCGTCACGATCCACCGCATGCGTGCACCGGGCATGACGTGGTTCCGTCTGCCGCTGTTCTGCTGGTCCAATTATGCGGCGTCGATCCTGATGGTGCTGGGAACACCAGTACTGGCAATCACGCTGGTTCTGGTCGCGCTGGAGCGTCTGTTCGGCATCGGCGTCTTCGACCCCAACAAGGGTGGCGATCCGCTCCTCTTCCAGCACTTGTTCTGGTTCTATTCCCACCCTGCCGTGTACATCATGATTCTGCCGGGTATGGGCGTAATCTCGGAGGTCATCAGCACCTTCAGCCGCAAGCGAGTCTTCGGCTATACGGCGGTTGCCTTCTCGTCCGTGGCAATTGCACTGTTCGGATTCTTCGTCTGGGCGCACCACATGTTCATCATGGGCGTCTCGAACTACTCGGCGCTGGTCTTCTCCCTTCTTACCATGCTGGTGGCGGTTCCTTCTGCAATCAAGATCTTCAACTGGGCATTCACCCTGCAGAAGGGCTCGATTACGTTCGAAACACCGATGCTCTATGCCTTCGGGTTCATGGGCCTGTTCACCATCGGAGGCCTGACCGGAGTATTTCTCGGGTCTCTCGGCATGGATATCCACCTGACCGAGACCTACTTCATCGTGGCCCACTTCCACTTTGTCATGGTCGGCGGAATGTTGATGGCCTTCCTTGCAGGTGTCCACTTCTGGTGGCCGAAGCTGACCGGGCGCATGTACCCCGAATCGCTTTCGAAGCTCGCCGCAGTGACGACCTTCATCGGCTTCAATCTGACCTTCCTGCCGCAGTTCATTCTCGGCTATCTTGGAATGCCGCGGCGTTATGCGGCCTACCCACCTGAGTACCAGGTGCTGAACGTGCTTTCAACGGCAGGTGCAACGGTACTGGGCGTTGGTTATATGCTTCCGCTGATCTACCTGGCGTGGTCGCTGAAGTATGGTGCGATTGCAGGCAACAATCCATGGCAGGCAACGGGACTTGAGTGGCAGATTCAGTCTCCGCCATTGACCGAAAACTTTATCGAGATCCCCGTCGTCGACCACGAGGCCTACGACTACGAGTGGCTCGAGCACAAGACTGCACAAGAGGTGACGACCGTTGGATAACGCGATCACAGCAACGCATCCCCATACGCACGAGACCGCGGTTCCGGCAGAACATGAGCACGTGATGCTGCCACAGCACCGTCATCACTTCGAGACGCAGGAGCAGCAGCGCGAAGCGGGGACCTTCGGGATGTGGCTCTTCCTGCTGACCGAAATCATGTTCTTCGGCGGGTTGTTTTTTGCCTACCTGCTCTATCGCAACTGGTATAACCCGGCCTTTGTGGCTGCCTCGAATCAACTGAGTATCAAGTTGGGAGCAGCAAATACAGCAATTCTCATTACGTCCGGCTTCTTCATGGCGCTGGGCGTTTGGGCGGCAGAGGTCAAGAAGAAAAAACTTCTGGTTATTTTCCTAATTTTGACGACATTGTTCGGCCTCGCCTTCCTCGGCGTTAAGTATTTTGAGTACAAAGAGAAATGGGAACTGCACCATATTCCCGGGGCAAGCTTTGACGTCTCGCAGTTCGTTAATCCACAGGCCTATGGACTGAAAGAAAAACCCCTGGCGCCCGATGCAGCACAAAAGACGCAGGTATTCTTCTTCCTCTATTTCGCCATGACCGGCATGCACGCGTTGCACATGATCATCGGTATCGTATTACTGTTCTGGCTGACATGGCGTGCGAATCGAGGCGAGTTCAGTGCCGGATATGTGGCTCCAATAGAAAACTTTGGGCTTTACTGGCACTTCGTCGATATTGTGTGGTTGTTCTTGTTCCCGTTGCTTTATCTGATTAACCGGCATCCTGTATAAGCCACGATTGCGCGTCGGCATTAGCCGAAAAGGAAGAGAAGAAGATATGACCGAATTTCATGACGCATCCAATGTGGTAAATCCGGAGCACGCCGACCATCACATCGTGACACCGAAGGTGTATGGGATGGTCTTTGTCGCCCTGCTGATAGGGACCGTAATTACAGTTTTGGCAGCATTGAAAGACCTGGGAATTTTCAATCCTGTCGTTGCGCTGGCCATCGCGTGCACCAAGGCTGTCATCGTCATCCTGTTCTTCATGCACGTCAAGTATCAGTCGAAGCTCGTGAAGTTGACCGTAATCTCCGGTTTCTTCACCTTCATCGTTCTGATTACGATGACGCTCACTGACTACATCAGCCGTGCGTGGGGTCTCTGGTAAAGCAAACCCATTTTCACAAGAGTGCGGCCTTCGGGCCGCACTTTTTGTTGCGATGAAACTGCCTTTTTCACCTCTCGTATCCTCAAAGCGTGCTCAAGTTGCGTTCTGATCTGTCGGAGGAGCTTCAGCGCCGACCAGAGCAAAAGCCCCTTCTCTTTTGACAAAGCCGCCGGTCAGAAAAGTGTGGCACTCGCATCAAAACTCTGACACCTCGGCAACATTTTGGAGATTGTGGCGTCGCGCTTCGGATGATAGATTGAGGACGTCCATGTGGAAGAAAGCTTCGTGCGATCTTCCATGCTGGGCACGCTGAGAGAGGCCGCAGAGTAACCTCAACGATTCCCCATAGCAAGATGAGAGTTTTCTCATCCCGTTGTGGGACCATCCGTCGTTCTTCTCCCGCTCTAGCGTTGACTCGTCCGATGTCAGCTTGCAGCATGAAACCAGCTGACTACGCCGCTCGGATTACACGCTATGGGCCCGATTGCCTCCCCTCAACCCGCGCACACCGCGCAATCGTTTCCTACTCTGGGAGCGCGCGGATCTATCCTGTCGACCATTCTTTGCGCGCTGTGCGTTACTCCCGCCCTTGCGTTCGGTCAGTTGGTTTCGACACCGGATACCGCAACGAACCTGGCTTCGCCTAAGTTGGCGCAATCTCGAATCGCACGTACACAACGTTTTCTTGGTGGTCGCGCTGTCGCGGGAAACGTCTCTATCGCTCAGGCAATCTTGCAAGCCCGTCGACAACACGCGATCATGCAGACGCAAGCTCAGTCACTGGGATCTAGTCTGAGCGCCGTGTGGCAGCCGATCGGCCCGAACCAGATTGCCAGTCTGGCTTATGGCAACGTAACCGGTCGAGTTACGGCCATAGCGATCGATCCTGCAGATTCGACGGGCAATACTGTTTATCTCGGAACAACCGGCGGAGGAGTGTGGAAGTCCACCAACGCGGCAGGGCCAGCGGCTACCGTCACCTTCACACCTCTCACCGACACACTTCCGGTCTTCAGCGCGAACGCCGGGACGTCGGCGATCCCCTCGCTCAGCATTGGAGCGATCAGCGTGCAATCCGGCGTGGTGTTGGCGGGAACCGGCGATCCGAACGATGCCTCTGATTCCTTTTACGGCAGCGGGTTGCTGCGATCTGCTGATGGAGGCTTGACCTGGACGCTGATCCAGAATTCGCAGGATGGAGCTGCTGGCAATCATTCATTTATGGGGCTTGGATTCGCAGGGTTTGCGTGGAGCAGCACGATACCAACCACGGTAGTAGCCGCAGTTTCGCAGGCGGCGGAAGGCGTCATCGTCAACGCTCCCGATAGAACGAACAGCGTCATGGGTCTCTATTATTCAACGGATGCGGGTCTTACCTGGCAGATGTCCACCATTCTCGACGGCAGCCAGACTGTGCAGACTCCACTGCCTTCAGGAGGAGACCTCGGCGGACGAGCGGCAACCGCCGTTGTCTGGAACCCGGTTCGACAGCGCTTTTACGCCGCAATTCGTTACCACGGCTATTATGAATCTGCCGATGGAGCAACCTGGACACGTCTCGCCCATCAACCTGGTGCTGGCCTGACAACGACGGCATGCCCAACCGCTCCGGGCACGACCGGCAGCGCGAGTTGTCCCATCTTTCGCGGAGCGCTCGCCGTTCAGCCCACGACAGGCGATATGTTTGCGCTCACGGTAGACAGAAATAATCTCGATCAGGGATTGTGGGAGGATATCTGCACGATTTCGGGTACAAGCTGTATGAATACTCCCATCAGTTTCGGAAAACAAATTGCTTCTTCCGCGATGGAGGTCGGCAATGGCAGCAGTGAGATTCCACAGGCCGATTACAACCTTTCCTTGTCCGCTGTACCAGTCGTGAGCGGGTCAACGCAGGACACTCTGCTATTCGCAGGCACGATCGATCTCTATCGCTGCTCCCTTGCCGCAGGCTGTGTGCTGCGCAACACGACCAACGCAGTCAATGGATGTGCCGCACCCGCGCAGGTAGCACCGGCTCAACATGCCATCGCTGCTTTGGCGACATCAGGACAGCCGCTGCTTTTCATCGGCAATGACGGCGGCCTCTGGCGCTCGACGGATGGCGTCAATCAACAGGCCACGCCTTGTTCTGCAGATGACGCGAACCACTTTCAAAACCTTAATAGCAGCATCGGGTCGCTGGCAGAGGTTGTGAGCTTCGCACAGGCACCATCGGATGCAAGAACTCTGCTGGTTGGTGTCGGCGCGAATGGAACTGCATCCACCGCATCCTCTCCTTCAACGACCGCCTGGCCCCAGCTTTCGACCGGAGAGGGTGGCACGGTAGCCATCGATCAGAACAATCCGCAGCTCTGGTACATCTCAACTGCCGCGGGTGTCAGCATTCAGCCGTGCACGAAAGGTGAATCGTGCGGCGCCGCAGACTTTTCCGGGCCACCCACGATCGGTCCCACGCAGACTGCAAACGACGACACTCTCATCGATTCTCCCTGGCTGCTCGATCCGGCTCTCTCATCCGATATTCTCATCGGCACCTGCCGAGTGTGGCGCGGACCAGCGGCAAGCGGGGCATTGTGGTCGTCGTCGAACGAAATCAGCAAACTTCTTGGCGGCCCGCAGAACGCTTCGTGCGGCACGACAAACCCAATCGTTCGATCCCTCGCTGCGGGCGGACCCTCCAGCAACGTTGCAGCGGCACAGAATGCGGGATCAGAAGTACTCTACGCGGGAATGGCGGGAACACTCGACGGTGGCGGCAGTTTCGGCGGTCATCTCTTCGCGACCACCTCGGCAAATACAGCTGGCAACACAACTGCCTGGACCGACCTTACGGCATCACCCGTCACCAACGGTCAGGGTACAGGCTTCAACACAGGCGGCTTCGACGTCTCCTCCATCGTTGCAGATCCGCACGATGCGACAGGCAATACAATCTATGCGGCGGTGATGGGTTTTGCCGGCAACGGCATCAATGCCGCTCATCTTTATCGCTCTATCGACGCCGGTGCTCACTGGACGAATATCAGCAGCAATCTCCCTAATGCTCCTGCGAACAGCATCGTCGTCGATCCGAACGATGCAAATACTTTGTATGTCGCAATGGACACCGGTGTCTACGTGACGACACAGGTGACCACCTGCACCTCGGCAAATTGCTGGAGCGTCTTTGGCACGAGCCTGCCCAGCGCGCCAATCGTACAACTCATTGCGGCACCTGCAATGCCAACCGGTGATGGACGCACAGGCGAACTGCGAGCCGCCACCTACGGCCGAGGAATATGGCAGATTCCTCTTCTCACTGCAACAACGTCGGCGCAACCTTCCATGAGTCTCACTCCCACTGCCCTGAGCTTCAGCGCACAATCAGTTGCCAGCGAAAGCTCGCCGCAAACCATCACGGTTACAAATACAGGAAGCGCCGCACTTACTGTCACTATGGTCTCGACGACAGGAGATTTCAACGAGACCGACAATTGCACGAGTGCCCCCATCTCCGTTGGCCAGAGCTGCGCCGTTCAGATTAAATTTTTGCCTACTGCCACCGGGAATCGTACCGGCACGCTTACAATCTTTGGCAACGTGCCCGGCGGCCAGGCTACCGCCGCGCTCTCGGGAACCGGCAGTGCAGGAGCAGCAATCGTATTGAACCCACTCGCTCTCAACCTTCCTTCGACGACGGTCAACTCCACCAGCCCGCGGCAGAACATAACGATCTCAAATACCAGTACTGCAGCGATTGCAATTCAGACACCGTCAATCGCCGGTGCGGACTTCAAGATCACCGCGAATACCTGCGGCGCCAGCCTTGCGCCGAGCACCGGTTGCACGGTATCCATCGCATTTACTCCTTCAGCTTCTGGAACTCGCAGTGGAACATTCAGCATCACCGACGACGCGGGCACACAGTTCGCATCACTCAGTGGAATTGGCACATCGCCAGCCACGGACGCGCTCTATCCTCTGTCGCTGACGTTTGCCTCGCAGGAAATCACCACCGTGAGTGGTGCTCAACAGGTGACGATCACAAACTCTGGAGACCTGCCCCTGACACTGATCGCCGCACAGATTTCGAGTGGCGACTTCACCGCGGTAAACGCATGCGGGAACTCACTCAATCCCCACTCGAGCTGCTCAGTCAACGTGGCCTTCGCGCCAAAGAACGTTGGATCGATTACAGGCCTGCTTACTGTCTCCGACCAGTATCGCTCGCAGACCATTACATTGAACGGAACAGGACTAGCGCCCCCCGGAGTCTCTCTTTCACCTTTCTCGACCGTTAGTTTTTCCGCGACCGGGGTAGGCATCACCTCTACCTCGCAGATCGTGACGCTGACGAACAACGGCGGCCTAACGCTTCAGCTGCAAAGCATAGCGAACACCGGAGACTTCAGCATCGTCCCCGGCACCAATACCTGTGGCAGCACGCTTGCGGTCGGTGCGGCATGCACTCTGCAAGTTGCATTCGCGCCGACAGCTGGAGGCCCACGCTCAGGGATGCTGTCCGTCACAGATAACACCGCGAACTCTCCTCAAACGCTTTCCCTCACCGGCACCGGCGTTGACTTCGCGCTCAGTCCAAATGGCGGAACAAATCTCACAATTTCGAATGGCCAGAATGCGGTCTATCCTCTGTTGCTCAGCTCGTCCGCGAATATCCCGGGTACGGCGACGTTCACCTGTACCGGCGCCCCAAAGAATTCGACATGCAACATCACTCCTTCGAGTGTGGCGCTGGGCACGACGAGCACAATCTCCGTCACCGTCCTTACAGGTGCCACGGCTGCAACAGATTCATCGCCCTCCCGTGAAATTCCGCGGAAGGTATTTTGGGCCATCGTTCTGCTTCCCTCGGGATTGATTGCTCTTCGCAGAAGGCAACGAGTCTCATTGGGCGCACTGATTGCGGTGATTTGTCTGATCCTTCCAACAGGGTGTGGCTCCGGCCGCGCAATTCCTCTCGACGGATCGAATCCGAACCCACCGAACAATCCCATCACTCCACCTGGAACCTACAGCATTGTCGTCTCCGCGGCGAGTGCCGGATTGACGCGGACCGTCAACCTCACGCTGATTGTTCAGTAGCATAGCTCATACTGATTGACCTGCACTGAAGCCGGAAGCCCACGCCCATTGGAAGTTATATCCACCGAGCCACCCGGTCACATCAACGACTTCGCCGATGAAGTAGAGGCGCGGAACCTTACGGCACTGCATTGTCTTTGCATCCAGCTCAGCTGTATCCACACCCCCGGCAGTCACTTCAGCTTTGGCATATCCTTCGGTCCCCGCAGGCGTGATGCGCCACGCATGCAATTGCTGCTCGATCGCCGCCAAGGAGGTGTTAGTCCAGCTCTGCGGTGGATGAAGTGCGAACCATCGTTCCGCCATCCGAGCCGAAAGTACCGCACGCAGCGCGAGCACCGCAGCTTCAACATCACGCCGCGCATTGTGAACCAGCAACGGCGCCATCACTTCAACCCCAGGTGCGAGATCAACTTCGAGTGTATTGCCCGGTTGCCAGTAGGAAGACGCCTGCAAAATTGCAGGTCCACTCAACCCCCGATGCGTGACCAGCATCTTTTCGCGAAAGCTGCCGTGCCTCTTCCCCGCTCCCGTCTTCGCGATGATCTCCGCCGAGACGCCAGAGAGATCGCACCATCGGCTGCGGTCTTCTTCACTGAAGACAAGCGGCACCAATGCTGGCCTGCAGGGTACAACGCGAAGACCGAACTGCTCCGCGATCTCATATCCGAATCCGGTGGCGCCCATCTTAGGGATGGAAAGCCCGCCAGTTGCAATCACTACCGATTCAGCTTCAAACGTTGCCGCAGCCGTCTCCACGCGAAAGCGCTCCTCCCGCTCAACCGAGAGAACGCGAGCGTTGAGAATGATCTGTACCCCTGCACCAGCACACTCTTTCTGCAGCATGGCGATCACATCCTGCGCGGACCGATCGCAAAAGAGCTGCCCGAGCGTCTTTTCGTGGTAACGAATGCCATGTTTTTCAATCATCGCGATGATGTCCGCTGGAGTGAAGCGCGCCAGCGCCGATTTGGCAAAGTGAGGATTTTCCGACAGAAAATTTTCCGGGCGCGTGTGGATGTTGGTGAAATTGCAGCGGCCGCCGCCGGAGATAAGAATCTTCTTGCCGACGCGTTCAGCATGGTCAAGCAATACGACGCGGCGCCCGCGACGGCCCGCCTCGATTGCGCACATCATGCCAGCCGCGCCCGCCCCAAGAATAACGACATCGATCTTTTGCACGCTCTCCTCGATGTCTGCTTTCGTGAATTAGAAACCGGTTCGCCTCTTTCATTTTATGGTTGCAGCAGTGCGTGGCCAGCTTTTCGTCGAATCGCTGCCTTTTGAGCGGATTGTGCGACCATTAACCCTATGGTACGAACGATAGACGAACACGGCCCCCGAATACTTCCGGCGCAACCCCATGGGCAGGCGGCGGCAATCACGCGGCGTGCTGCGGACAGACTGCGTGCCGGACACCTCTGGGTCTACCGATCGGACGTAGAGTCTCTGATTCCGGCGGTCGATGCAACTGACATAGACGGCGGAGCGCTCGTCACCGTAATGGACAGTCGCGGAATTCCGTTGGGCACTGGCCTCTACAGCGCCGCCTCACAGATCGCACTCAGAATGGTCTCCACCGAGCCGGCGTTGCCTCGCAAGATATATCTCAAACAGGTGCGAGAGCGGGTTGAGGCGGCGCTCGATCGGCGGAACGAGCTTGCCCCGGAGTCTTCCGAGAACAATGCATGCCGATTGATCTTCTCGGAGGCGGATGCTCTGCCCGGCATTGTCGCCGACCGCTATAACGATCTCGTCATCCTGCAGCTATTGACGCAGGGAACAGCGCAGGACGACATTCGTGCCGTGCTGACGGAAGCGATTCGCGGGCGGCTGGAGCCTGCAACGATCGTTGAACGACCCGACCCGAAGATCCGCGAATTGGAGCAACTTGCCGCTCCCTTATCCACGCCGGCATATTCGAAAGGCGGTGATTCCCCGCAGCTCGCCACCATATTTACGATCAACGGGCTCAAGTTTCATTACGATGCCGGTTCAGGTCAAAAGACCGGAGCATTCCTTGATCAGAGGTTGAACTATGCGGCCGCAGCAACACATGCGCACGGTTCCGCGCTGGACATCTGTACCTATCAGGGTGGATTTGCGCTTCATCTGGCGCAGCACTGCGATCGAGTGACCGGAGTCGATGCGAGCCGCAGTGCACTGGAGGTTGCAGACCGAAACCTTGAGCTCAACCCAGCGCTTGCGGCGAAGGTGGATTGGATCGAAGCAGATGCCTTCGAGCTGTTGCGCGAGTTCGAAGCGAGCGGCGACCGCTACGAAACTATCGTGCTCGATCCACCCGCGTTCGCCAAATCGAAGCGTGCAACCGAAGGTGCCATGCGCGGGTACAAGGAGCTGAATCTGCGAGCGATGAAGATGCTGCAACCCGGCGGCACACTTGTAACATGTTCCTGCTCGCATCACGTTCCGCTCGCCGAATTCACTGAAGTAGTTGCCGCCGCCGCCTCGGATGCAGGAAAACGCGTTCAGTTGTTGGAGACTCGAGGAGCCGCGCCGGATCATCCCGCGGTCTTGACTCTTCCCGAAACCAGCTATCTCAAGTGTCTGATCTGCCGCGTGGAATAGCTTGTTGCGCCAAGGCAGGACAGTGCAACCACTTTATACTCACAGAAGGAATCCTTCGAATTCGAGGAGCATTGGATGAGAACGAAGCATGTCAGGAAAAGTGTCGTCATGTTTGCCTTGCTGGGTATTGCGGTAACTGCCTACGGAGCACAGGACAAGACCGAAAAAGGCGACAAGAAGAAAGACGAGAAGGTGGTAGTAAAGGGGAAGCCGGAGACGCCAGAGCCGGAGCCACCGGGAGACTCGACGACCGAAGGTTCAGTAACGGTGGGTGGACAGGCGATTGCCTATAAAGCGGTAGCTGGCACCTTGACCGTAGGGTCAACCGACGCGCAGGACGCCATGCTCGGACCTGACGGAAAGATGCTGCCGGGGACGGGGGAAAAACCGCTTGATCCCGACAAGCCCGAGGAAGCCACTGCGACGGCGCGAATCTTCTACGTTGCCTACTTCAAAAAGGACGGCGGCTTTGCTCGTCCGGTGACGTTCCTCTACAACGGCGGCCCCGGCAGCGCAACGATGTGGCTGCACATGGGTTCGTTCGGCCCACGAAGAGTCGTGACCACTGATGCACAGCATGATGCAGGTGCACCGTACAAGATCGTCAACAACGATTACAGCCTGCTCGACGCAAGCGATCTCGTCTTTATCGACGCACCCGGAACCGGGTTCAGCCGCATCATGGGCAAGGACAAAGAGAAGGCGTTCTGGGGAGTCGATCAGGATGCCCATGCGTTCGATCGTTTCATCCGAAGATTTTTGACAAAATTTAACCGGTGGAACTCGCCCAAGTATCTCCTCGGCGAGAGCTACGGGACTCCGCGAAGCGCGGTGCTGTCGGCGGCCCTGCAGAACGTCGATTTAAACGGAATCATTTTGCTTTCGCAGATTCTCAGCTTCGACAACAGCATCGACGGACCAAAGTGGAACCCGGGCGTCGACCAGGCGTACGCCCTTGGCCTGCCAACCTTCGCGGCGAGCGCCTTTTATCATCACAAATTGCCGACGCAGCCCCCATCACTGGAGCCGTTCCTTGCTGAAGTCGAGCAGTTCGCGCTCGGCGATTACATGGCGGCGCTGCTGCAGGGTTCGGAACTGACGGAGGCAAGGCGTCAGGCAGTCGCGGAGAAGTTGCACCAATACACTGGACTGCCCGTAGCGTATCTTCTGCGCGCCAACCTGCGGGTCTCCGGCGGAGCCTTCAGCAAACAGTTGCAACTCGACGATGAGACAACAACAGGCCGTCTCGATGCACGTTATAAGGGACCCGACCTCGACCCGCTAAGCTCGGATGCAGAGTATGACCCTCAGAGCAATGCAATCTCCTCGGCTTATACCGCTGCGCTGAACCAGTACATGCGGACCGAGCTGAAATACGGTGCCGATCAGACCTACAAGCCAGGCGCCTATGGCGACACGGACTTTACCTGGGACCTGCAGCATCAGGCTCCGGGAGCACCGGCCGCAACCCAGCAGGAGGGTGGAACCAATGTAATGCCGGACCTGGCGTACACGATGAAGTCGAATCCGAAGATGAAGGTCATGCTAGCCGGTGGCTACTACGACCTGGCGACGCCGTATTTTGAAGGAAAGTACGAGATGCACCACCTGCCGATCCCTCAGAAGCTGCAGGCCAACATCAGCTACCACTACTATCAGAGCGGCCACATGGTCTACGTGAACGAGGATGTCCTCAAGCAGTTCCATGCCGATGTGGCGGCGTTCATCAAGGGAACCGAAAACGGGAAGTAGCGCTGTGAACTATTTCAATCGCCTGCAAAACTAAGGTCGCTGTCCGTGAGTGGTGGGCGACATCGGTGTCACAACTGGCGTTGCAATACCAATGAACTCGGTCACTGAGTTTCCCGTGAAATTCGTAAGCCACACATTACCCGACGAGTCGATCGCCAGGCCCCTTGGATTGCTGAGATCCGGTGCCTGAAAGCCCGTGGTCGGCGAAATCGCGCTTCCGGAGTTGGTGAACGCTGAAAGCGAGTTGCCATCGCGATTGGCGACCCACACGCGATTGCTGCCGTCGATAGCGATCTGTGCCGGACCCTTGAGGCCGCCGCCCGTGTAGCCGTCCGCAGGAGAGACAAGAACGCCGTTCTTGTCCGAAACGCCTAGCTTATTGTTCTGGCTGCTCGCATACCAGACCTTATCGAACGAGTCGATGGCAACCGATGTCAGATCGTTGCCGGAAGCGGCAGTTGTCAGCTCGGTGGTCGACGAGAGCGTAGCGCCAAGCCCAATCTGGTACAGAAGGTGCGGCTGCCCGATGCTCCACGCCGTTCCGGCGCTGTTGATGGCGATACCGGAGTCAAAGGAGGTCGTTGCGAATTTCTTGAGAACAGAGCCGTCAGCCCGCAGCACTGTCGCTCGCGTCGATCCCGAGATCCAAAGGTTCTGCGCGGAATCAAAAGCAGGAAAGAAGCAGGCGACATCGCAGGCAACGGGAGAGCTGAGCAGCGAAACTCCAGACGGGGAAAACTTGGAGAGGGTCGACGCGTTCGCTGGCCCAAAGTTCACGACCCATGGATTGTCATGTGCGTCAACCGCAATCGAGTAAGGCTGGTTGAGGCCTCCCCCCGCAATTCCGGCGCTGCCCGAGAGAATATCCCCAATGGGATCGAGTTCGGTCAGGGTCTTGTTGACGAAATTCGGAATCCAGATATTTCCTGCAGAATCGATCGCAGGAAAGTACGGCCCGACCATGTTGTCAACATCATAGGTAATCGCAATCGACCAATCATTAGGCGCCGCGGTAAGAACAGGCGAAAACTCAGGGTTAGTGGTCGTGCTCGCGGCAAAGAGAGCGGACACGTTCGAAGCGGGATTGTGAGCAATGTTGACTATGGCTGTAACTGTATCGGTAGGCGCCTCTCCATTCGGGCCAGGCGCATTTTCAAAGAGCTGAGTGCATCCGGACCCGTCGGAGTTCACGCAATTGACCAGAAGGTTGGCCAGCGAATTGATCTCTGCCTGCGGAACTGTACCGTTGCCCTGACGATTCTGGATACGTGCGATTCCAGTGGCGGGGTTGACCAGGCTGTTGACCGTAAGGAAGGCATTGGCGATGCCATGTTGTGCCCCAGTGGTCGGAGCGTAGCCAAGGTGCGTCACATCGCTCATGTAGCCGGAGAGTCCATAAGCCGCAGCAACCGTCGTGACTTCGTTGATGAAAACAAATGGCACGGTAGTGGCAAAGTTGCTCTGGCCTTCTGGACACCCTCCGAAGGCAGACATCAAGGCAAGAGCCGGGTTCTCCTCCCCGGCAGGTAATCCGGGATTGCCCCCAATGGCAAGGAGATAAACCTGCTGCCCCTCAGTGCAAACATAGTCGCCTCCGATGCTGAAGTTGCCCCGACCGTTTGTTGTGACGTAGCTGCCGATCGAATCCGTCAAAACTCCGGGCTGCGAAGGGTTCAACAGGGAGACGCTCGGCGCCCCATAGCCGGCGGGATTACCCGCAAACAGATAGATGCGCGCTCCGGTGACCGGCTGTTGGCCGCCATGAACATTACCGACAATCGCAGAACCTTGAACAACAGCAGGCGTGGCTGGGGAGGAAGGAGTAGACGTTCCGTTCGTCGAAATCGAAGATGATGTCTGGAACGAGGCGCAACCGCTTAAAGGCAGGCAAAAAGCAGAGAGAACGCAGGGCGGAATTGGATTGACCGCGACAAATAGGAATTCTCCCAGGGTGCTTCAGGTCAAAGCCTAGCAGCCACTCCCGGACTGCACTGTACGACTTTTGCGTAAGCAGCACTGGCGCAATGGAGTAAGCGGGTGGGCAGAATCGGGAACAGGGTTAGCCCCAGTCACGTCCGGTAGTCGCCCCAAATCGGAGCGGGATGAGGTTGACCGGAGGTCAAGGAGCGTCGCTGGAAACGGGCTTGGCCAAGCCGGGCTCCTGAGAAAAAACAGGGTTTCGGGCGTCGAAATCAAAATTGGAATAGAATATGAGTGAGTTATTGTCAGATTCCCGCAACTTATTGAGACTGTTGAGCATCTAACTAGCTGAAGAAGCTCAAAATAGTTGAAGAAAGGGTAGTTATGGCGATTAAATGGGATCGGCTAACGGTCAAATCGCAGGAGGCGATCCAGGCTGCCAGTGGGCATGCCGCCGAAAATGGCAATCCGGAGGTACTCCCGTCGCACCTCATGGCAGCGCTGCTTGAAGAGCGCGAAGGGGTCGTGATTCCGGTGCTCGAAAAAGTGGGTGTGCCGGTGCAGCAGTTGCTCGCGGGGGTGAACTCCGCGATTGAGAAGCTGCCGAAGGTTCAGGGCGGAACACAGCCCGGAATGAGCGCCGCCCTGCAAAAGGTTTTGGAACAGGGCTTCAAAGAAGCTGAAAACTTCAAAGACGATTACGTCTCGACCGAGCATCTGTTGCTGGCCTTGGCAAAGGCAAAGGGCGACGCGGTTCAGACGGCTCTGGCCGCGCTCGGCGCAACCCACGACGCAATCCTGAAGGCCTTGAGCGCAGTCCGCGGCTCGCAGCGCGTGACGGACCAGACCCCCGAGGGCAAGTTCCAGGCACTTGAAAAGTACGCGAAGGACCTGACAGACCTGGCCCGTCGCGGTAAGCTCGACCCGGTCATCGGCCGCGATGAGGAGATTCGCCGCGTCATTCAGGTGCTCTCCCGCAGGACGAAGAACAACCCGGTGCTGATCGGCGAGCCCGGCGTGGGAAAAACCGCCATTGTTGAAGGCCTCGCACGAAGAATCGTCCTCGGCGACGTGCCGGAGGTCCTCAAAAACAAGCGCGTCTGCTCGCTCGATCTCGGCGCCATGATCGCCGGAGCAAAGTTCCGCGGCGAGTTTGAAGACCGTCTGAAAGCGGTCCTGAAAGAGATCGAAGAGTCGAACGGCGAGGTCATCCTGTTCATCGACGAGTTACACACTCTCGTTGGTGCAGGGGCCAGCGAGGGCGCACTCGACGCCAGCAACATGCTCAAGCCTGCACTTGCTCGCGGCGGCCTGCGTGCCATCGGCGCAACCACGCTGAATGAGTATCGCAAATACATCGAGAAAGATGCCGCCCTGGAACGCCGCTTCCAGATTGTCTTCGTCGGTGAACCCAACGTCGAAGACACCGTGGCCATTCTTCGGGGCCTCAAAGAGCGGTATGAGGCCCATCACAAGGTCCGTATCAAGGACTCGGCGATCGTAGCGGCAGCAACGTTGTCGCATCGGTATATCTCAGACCGCTTCCTGCCCGACAAGGCCATTGATCTGGTCGATGAAGCCGCAGCCGCTCTTGCCATCCAGATCGGCTCGGTTCCAGTGGAGATCGACGATCTTGAGCGGCGGGCGACTTCGCTCGAAATCGAACGCGCAGCGTTGAAGAGAGAAAAAGATGCCGCTTCGAAAGAACGTCTCGAAACTGTCGAACGCGAACTGGCCGAAGTGAAGGAGCAGGTCTCCGGACTCCGTGCCCGCTGGCAGAAGGAGCGCGGAGCCATCGGCAAAATCGCAGAGCTCAAAGAAAAACTAGAATCTCTGCGATTCCAGATGGGCGAAGAGACCCGCAAGGGCAACTTGCAGCGTGCCGCCGAACTGCAATACGGCGAGATCCCAAAGCTCGAGGAAGAGCTGCGGGAACTCACCGCAGAGCAGGACGCCGCCACCCGAGAAGATGCAGCAGAAGTAGCCAAAGGGGTCGCGAAAAAACCGTCGCGAATGCTGAAAGAAGAGGTCGACGAAGAGGACGTCGCTGCGATCGTCTCCAAGTGGACCGGCATTCCCGTCGCGAAGATGCTCGAAGGCGAGATGCAGAAGCTGGTGCAGATGGAAGACCGTCTCCGCGAGCGGGTCGTCGGGCAGGATGAAGCTCTCAGCGCGGTGGCCAACGCGATTCGTCGTTCACGCGCCGGTCTCAGCGACCCGAAGCGGCCGATTGGCTCGTTCATCTTCCTCGGCCCCACTGGCGTCGGCAAAACCGAAACAGCCCGCGCACTCGCGGAGTTTCTCTTCGACGACGAGGCCGCGATGGTGCGGATCGACATGAGTGAGTACATGGAGAAGCACGCCGTGTCCCGCTTGATCGGAGCGCCCCCGGGATACGTCGGCTACGACGAGGGCGATCAACTGACAGAAGCCGTTCGCCGTCGCCCGTACTCGGTCGTGCTCTTCGACGAGATCGAAAAAGCGCATCCCGACGTCTTCAACGTGCTGCTTCAGGTCCTCGATGATGGACGTCTCACTGACTCAAAAGGCAGAACGGTCGACTTCAAGAACACCGTTCTCATCATGACCTCCAACGTTGGGGCAGGGCAGTTGTCGACAGCCTGGGCGCAGGGCGAGGACGGCTTTGAAGAAGCCAAAGGCCGCGTCATGGACGAGCTCCGCAAGCACTTCAAGCCGGAGTTCCTCAACCGTGTCGACGATCTCGTTGTCTTCCGTCCACTGGGCGATGAACAGCTCGCTCACATTGTCGATCTGCGGCTGAAGGATCTTCAGAACATGCTCGCAGACCGCAAGATCACGCTCGAGTTGACCGACAGCGCGAGAAAGGCAATCTTCAAAGCCGGTTACGACAAGGCTTACGGAGCGAGACCGTTGAAGAGAGCGATCCAGCGGCTCGTACAGGACAAACTGGCCGTCAAGATCCTGGATGGCAGCGTTCTGCACGGAGACCACGTCGTCGTAAAGGCGACCAAGGACGGCTTGGAATTCACCGTCACAAGCCGCGAAGCCGTCGTGGCATAACAAGTTGTTTTTGCGTTGATTCAAGCGGAGGGTGAATGTCCCTCCGCTTCTCATTTAAATCAGCGAATCATGTAGATCGCCGAATCCCCTTGACGAGCTACAAAAGTGAGCTCCGGAAGCGTAGAAGCAAAAGCAGCCTGATCGACGTCGAGCAACGCAAAAAACAGGGGACTTCCCGGAAAATCACTGCGCGCCTGTGTAATCGCTGCTTGCAGAAGCTCCGGCGTCTCAATTCCCCGCACGATATGGCGGTCTGAGTAATAAATCGGCACCGCAGACTCGCTCGGAGAAAGCGTAACCGCATCGGCAGTCGTATTGTTCCGAACAATCGCTGAGAGATCCCCAAACTCCGGAGCCCCATAACGAGTCTTCGCCGCATTCAGGTAGGCCACAAGAGGCCAAAGAGTCCAACAGCGGCAGCCCGATCGTCATAACGCGAAGCACGTAGCGATGGCGTAACCTTCCACCTTCCGCGCTTAGAAACTCCCATATCCTGCCAAGAACAAAGCCGCCGGCAATAGCTAGAAACGGAGCATCAAGAACCAGCGCGAAAGGGTGGATCGACACGTAGTTCCTCATCAGCGCATAAAACAGTAGCCACGGAAAGCCGAGGCCGCCGATAACATAAACCGCTGCATCATTCTCGCGACGATTAGACTGGAGCCACAGCGCAAGAAAAAGAAACCCCGCAAGTAACGTGAAGCTGCCAAAGCTCTGAAGAATCCATTGCAAAATCGCCGAACACGTCTGCAGAAAGCTCAGCTGGCTCACCCCATAATGAACCTGATCGACGATCGTATGAAGACGCGTCGACGATGCCACATCAAACTTGATCCCTGCTCGATAGGCAATCGTCGCGAACTGGTTTTTAAAGAGCGCCGGATAGGAAAAGATGTAGTCGGCCTGAACGGCAAAAAACGTAATGACCGCTGAAACCATATACAGCGCAGCCAGCCGAATACCCTCACGCCGTCGAAGATAGATCGATGCAAGCAACAGTCCAAGCGGGATAAAGATAGGATCCCATGCAGTCAGAACAGTGCAGATCGTAGCGCCTAGACCAAGTGCAGCGAAGAGTCTCCGGCGCGAAGCCGCAGGCTGTTCGGCGGAAGAGGACACACCCACCGCCAGAAGAAAGAACAGAACAGTAGCAGCGCCGAAAAACATGGCAAGCGGCTGATGCAGCACTGCTCTCCCACCCTCGAACGTTGGCCGCTCCGTAAGAAAGAAGAAGCCGGAGAGCAGGCCTATCGTAGTTCCATAAAGCCGCCGGCCAATCGCAACTACAACGCACGTCGTCCCCAGCGTAATCGCAAACGCAAACAGGCGTCCGGAGGATTCATGATCGCCCAGAACCCGGATGACGAACGAGAGCAGCAGCGGAAACAACGGAGGCCAGTGCAGATAAACGTCCGGGTCCGAGCCCAGAGGCAGATTATTCTGAATCGGGACGAAGTGAGTGTGGAGCGCCCCTAGCTGGTTGAAGGAGTGAGCCATGGTCATGCAACTGGCGCTCGCCCAACCCTGAAAATCTCCATCAAAACTCGAGCGAAGCAAACGGCCGTAGAGAACAACAAGGACAAGCACCGCCACCGCGAACCAGAAAGCGGCTAGTCTCAGCAGAGAGGAGCGAGTTGCATTTGCGACGGTTACGTCAGTGGCTGGCTCCGCGTCGAGTTCGGTACGATTCAAACTGAGATCTCCTGAAATTTGACATGAGTGTAGCAGTCGCCCGTGGCTCCACGGCACAGAGGCAGTGACTCACCAGACAACACCCCTCACGATTCAGTATCAGGATCTCTCTCGCCCTATAAGCTCTACGTATACTGGCTGAAGTGTCATTATCCAAGGAATGGGTTTCGTGAATGAGTAAAACGGCCGTGATTATTGGGGCAGGCCCCGCAGGTTTGACAGCCGGGCTGGAACTTCTGAGGCGATCCGATGTCAAACCGGTCATTCTGGAGGCGAGCCAGGAGATCGGCGGCATCTCCCGAACCATCAAATACAAGGGCAACCGTATGGACATCGGCGGTCACCGGTTCTTCTCGAAGAGCGACCGTGTCATGCAGTGGTGGATCGACCTGATGCCGCCCGACGTCGACGATGCAGCCTCAGATCCCCAATCCGGCCAGACCGAGATCACCTATCAGGGAAAGACGCGCGTGGTCGCGGTACCAGCGCACTTGCCGCAGGAGCCTGTTCTTCGAGGCGCAGGCCCGATTGATCATCATGCCGCAGAAGAGCTTGAAATCGAAGACGAAGCTCAACCGGAAGATCCCGACATTCTCGTCACTGTTGCTCCGCACGATCCCGACCTCGTGATGCTGATCCGGCCACGAAAGAGCCGAATCTACTATCTGCGTAAGTTCTTCGATTATCCGATCACCCTGACCGCAACGACTCTGAAAAACCTAGGAGCTGTCAGAACAGTTCGCGTCGGAACCAGCTACCTGAAATCGCGAATGACCCAGATCGCTCCCGAGAAGAGTCTCGAGGATTTTCTAATCAATCGCTTCGGCCGCCAGCTGTATCTCACTTTCTTCAAGAGCTACACAGAAAAAGTCTGGGGAACACCCTGCAACGAAATCTCCGCCGAGTGGGGTGCGCAACGAATTAAAGGTCTCAGCCTCACATCCGCCGTCAAACACTTCTTGAAAAAAGCCCTCGGAAAAAAGAAGACCGGCGACCTGGCGCAAAAGGGCACAGACACAAGCCTCATCGAGCGGTTTATGTATCCGAAGTTTGGCCCCGGCCAACTCTGGGAACACGTCGCCGATCAGATCCGCGCCAAGGGCGGAGAGATTCACATGGGCTGGAAAGTCGATCGCATTCACTGCGAAGGCAATCGTGTCATATCGCTCGACGCCGTCAACGAGCAGGGCGAGCGTAGCACATTCGCGGGCGATTACTTCTTCTCCACCATGCCCATGCGTGAGTTGGTCGAGGCAATCGACGCGCTCGTCCCTGAAAACGTGCGCGAAGTAAGCGCCGGCCTTCAATATCGCGACTTTATTACAGTCGGTCTCTTCGCCGACAGGCTAAAAGTGAAGGAACCTGATGGCGGGCTCTTAAAAGACACTTGGATCTACGTGCAGGAGCCCGATGTGTTACTCGGGCGGTTACAAATATTCAACAACTGGAGCCCCTACCTCGTCTCCGATCCAACCAAGGTCTGGATTGGCCTCGAGTACTTCTGTTACGACACCGACGATCTGTGGAAGATGCCCGACGAGGATCTCAAAAAATTCGCCATTAGCGAAGTAGCCAAGATCGGAATCCTGAATGCAGAAGACGTCTCCGACGGACACGTCGTGCGAGTCCCGAAAACCTATCCGGCATACTTCGGTACCTACAACCGTTTCGACGAGTTGCGACAGTTTACCGACAGCTTTGAAAACCTGTTTCTGGTAGGCCGAAACGGAATGCACAAATACAACAATCAGGATCACAGCATGCTCACCGCGATGACTGCCGTCGATGGCATTGTAGCCGGCCACGTCGATAAAGCTTCCCTCTGGGGGATCAACACCGAACAGGAGTACCACGAGGAGAAGAAATAAGCGTGAAGAAGATTCTTATCCTCGGGTCTCTCCTGCTGATCGTCTGCGCAGTCGTCTTTCGTCAGCGAATCTTCGTGCGCGATCCGCTGGGCAAAATCGAACGAAGCGAATCCATGCAAAGCGATGCGCGGCTGTACATCAACTACTCAAACGATGTTCTGATCGAAGGCTCAGACCACAGATTTCTGCTCGTCCAGGCTCCCACCGCACTGCCTGGAGTTCCGCAGCACCTGTTCTGCTTTACCGGGTTGCTCTGCTGGACAGACGCAGATCAGGCGACCCTGTTTCCCATCGATGGCATTGGAGGCAAAACGCATGCAACGATGGGCAGGCGGGAGGTTAGCTTCGTCGATGAGTCATCGGCCAAAGTCAGAGTGACTTTGCACTAGTGGCTGATCGGATCGAAAAGGCATAACCTGATAAATCCAATCTGAGAGTTCAAGCGATACTTATCTGTGAGGCGTTATCACCAGCGCAGGATGGAGCTCAAGTGCCAGACGATCCGATCAGCGTGAACCTGCCGGAAGAGCCGGTCAAACCTGCGGCCGAGCCTTCCTCGTCCGATGCGGCTGCCCTTCCCGAGATGCCACCACCAGTCGCAGAATCAATCGTTGTGGCTGAAACTACAGCCCCTTCGCCCGAGCTGCAACCAATCGCTCCCCCCAAACCAACAATTCGTCTGGAGAGGAAGCATCCCCTCGCAATTCGATGGATGCACTGGATCAACTTCCCGATTCTCTTCACCATGATCTGGAGTGGCCTGCTGATCTACTGGAACGACTCCGACAACGCATACCAGCATCCTCACGCGGTATATCGCGTCGGCATCGGTTCGCTGACTCTCGTGCGAATGTTCCCCCCATGGTTCTGGAAGGCGATCAACGCGCCCTACCGCGTAACCGAAGGATTGGGCTATCACTTCTTCTTCATGTGGATCTTCGCGATCAACGGAATCCTGTACGTGGCTTATCTTTTGATATCAGGCGAGTGGCGCCTGCTGGTTCCTGAACGAAGATCAATCAGAGATGCAATTCAGGTAACGCTCGTGGATCTGCATCTCAGCAAAGGCCTTCCACCCCAGAGGAAATACAACGGAGCCCAGAAAATCGCATACACAGCAGTGATCCTGATGGGATTTGGCTCCCTCGTAACGGGGCTTTCCATTTACAAGCCAACGCAGGCGCATTGGCTCACCACGCTGCTCGGCGGTTACGAGATGGCACGATGGGAACACTTCTGGCTCACCATGGGCTTCTGTGGGTTCTTTGTCGTCCACGTAGTGCAGGTCATCCTGGCGGGATGGAACAACTTCAGGGCAATGGTAAGCGGCTGCGAGATTGTGCCCGCAGCAAAACCTTCCCTTGAAGAAGAAAGGAGCGCGCAATGAGCGACGGACGCGAAGAACGCGAGGAACAGGAAGAACGGCGCAAATGGGAAGAAAAACGCAAAGATCGCGACGAAGACCGTCCCCGCGACTGGGAGAAAGATGGAGCTCCCGAAAGAAGAGATTCGCGCGCCGTAGAGGCGCTTGATGCAGCGGTACGAGCAGAGTCTGCACGGCGGACTCGCCGAAGTTTTCTTATCGCAGCAGCGGCTGCGGCAGGGGGCTATAGCAT
Source organism: uncultured Acidobacteriaceae bacterium (assembly GCA_963815485.1). GTDB lineage: Bacteria > Acidobacteriota > Terriglobia > Terriglobales > Acidobacteriaceae > Edaphobacter. The sequence goes on from CAWFGQ010000002.1 coordinate 1,709,863, forward strand.
CTACCGCTGGATCGATCGCAGCCCCGGCGATCAACTGCTCCCTCGCCCCCTGAGGAAGATGCTGAACTTCAACGCAAAGGTGGCGCGCGGCGTCTTCGATGAGCGCGCCCTCGCCCCCACCTATCCGGTCAGCCGGTCGATGGAACTGCGCACCAATGGCAACTACGGACTCAAGATGGATCTTGTACCGGAAAGTTACAGGCTCCAGTTGGTCGGCGTCGAAAATGCAAAGCGGTTTCCTCAGTATGTCGATGACGTGACAGCGTGGGAGTACCAATACGTCGCTAAGAAAGAGCCCGCTCCAGTCGAGCACGACACAAAAGTCGCTCCTAAGGACGAGGCGAAGATCGACTCGAACAGCGACGCCGGTGCCGGCGAAGGCCCAATGATGCAGGGCGGTGCGGCGAGCACGATGGTCGCAGCCAGCCCGCAAAAAGAAGAGACGAAACTTCCACCGGCCTTCGAAAAGGCTCTTGCAGACCTAAAAAAGTCTCAGGGAAACAAGCGCCCGCGTGGTCAGGAAGAAGCAGGTATGTCGGACAATACGCTCGATCCGGGAACCCCAGGAATCCTGCTCTCCATGGAAGATGTAACCAGCCTGCCGCATCACGAACTTGTAACTGAGTTCAAGTGCATCGAAGGCTGGAGCCAGGTTGTGCATTGGGGCGGCTACCGGCTGGCGGACCTTATAGCAAGGTACCCGCCAGCGCGAAGAGCGGATGGCTCGCTCCCGAAGTATGTTTACATGGAAACGCCCGACGGAGACTACTACTGCGGCTACAGCCTGCAGGCATGCATGCATCCACAGTCTCTCCTTGTCACCGAGATGGCAGATCGCCCGTTGACTCAGTGGCATGGCGCACCAATTCGGTTACATATGCCGATCAAATACGGTTACAAACAGATCAAGCGAATCGGGCTGATCGCCTATACCGACGAACAGCCCGATGATTACTGGACGAAACTCGGCTACGACTGGTACGCAGGTCTCTAGTTCCCGTTCACCGTGGCCGCACTTATCATGTGTTTTGGAGACGGCTTCTGCGCGGCGATCCACTGCGTAGTCCGCGCGTCGAGCATATCCAGCGGCAACGCTCCACCGCTGAGAATCTCGTCGTCGAAGGTGCGGATATCAAACTGCGCGCCCAGCTCCTTCTTCGCACGCTCCCTCAGCTCCAGAATCTTCAGCTGACCCAGCTTGTAGCTGCAGGCCTGCGCAGGCCAGGCAATGTACCGATCCGTCTCGGACTGGATCAGTGGCTCATTAGCGTCGTTCTTGCGCATATACTCGACGACCTGATCGCGCGACCAGCCCTTCGCATGAATGCCTGTATCGACAACGAGTCGAACGGCCCGGAAGAGTTCCGAATTCAGCCGCCCATAGTCGCTCACCGGATCCTGGTAGAACCCAACCTCTTTGCCTAGCTGCTCCGCATAAAGTGCCCAGCCTTCGGTGTAGGCGCTGAACCCTGTGTGCAGACGGAACTTCGGCAACCCCTTGAGCTGCTGCTGCACAGAGAGCTGCATGTGGTGTCCGGGAATGCCTTCGTGGTATGCAACCGCCTCATCGAGAAGAAGCGTACGGTGCGCAAAGTCGCTGGTCGCGACAACAACGCGGCCCGGTCGCTTCCCATCCGGAGTTCCCGTCTGATAGTGAGTCGCCGCCGCAGCCTGAAAGGCCGGGATCGCCTCCACCGTGACCGGACTCCCCGGAATAAAGTTGAACAGCTGCGGAAGCTTCGGCTGCATCTGCGCGATGTAGCGCCGGTACTCATCCAGAATCTGTTCAGCCGATTTCGGTGTCCACTTCGGGTCCTTGTTGATCGACTCGCGGAAGCTTGCAAGATCTTTAAATCCAGCCTTATGCGCAAGCTCTGTCATCTCGGCCGTGATGCGTGTCACTTCGTTCAACCCGATCGTATGAATCTGATCTGGAGTCAGGTGCGTCGTCGTACGCCCAAGGATGTCATTCTGATAGCGCTTCTCTCCATCCGGCAGCGAAGTAACAGCAAGGTTCGTCCGTCCATGCGGAGCATAGTCCGTCGCAATAAACGCCGCAAAGATGCGATACGCAGGAATGACGTCCTTAGTCACCGCATCGGTGATCTCCGCGGTCAGACGCTTCTGATCGTCCGGCGAGATGCTCGCAGGAAACTTCTTCGTGGGAATCAGAAAAGGATTAGCTTCAACAATTCCATTGCACTGCCCCGGAACTTTTTCAAGTAGAAAGCGAACCGGCATCAGGTTGTCCTTCAATCCGGCGCGTAGAACCTCCATCGTCTGGTTGAGAACCCGCGGAATCTGATGAAGCCGCGCAATGTAATCCTCGTAATGCTTAACCGAATCGAACGGCATCGAAAGAGGAAGGTCCGCAAGTCCTGTGTGGATGCCGTTCATCTGGTCGACAGGCATCTCAAACTCTTTCAACCCATAATCCGAGAGCCGCTGCTGCAAAACCCGAATGAGTAGATCGTGCGACAGAACATCCTGCTCTGGAAAACCCGTCGTTGAAATCGCTTTCAGACCTGTCATGAAGCCGACATCTTCCATGTGGCGGTGGCCAATCGCATCGAGCGAACGGTCCGAGAGCTGATCGTTATAGCGATAGTCTCCAACAGAAGTCGCGCGCTCAGGCGAATTCTTCAGGTCATTCTGATAAAGCTCTTCAAACAAAGCATTTTGCGCAGTTAGACGGCTATCAACGGTAGCGGTCTGCGCGACCATTGGTTGAGTTGCGGACAGGGCAAAGCCGAAGCTGAAAACGAGTGGAAGGAACTGGAGTCGCATGTTGCGAGGGTAGCAGAAGCAATATCCGCGTTGCTGCCTCTTGCGAAATTCTGCCTTCAGATTCCAGGAGTCCCCTGGTGAAAGACAAGCTGCCAGCGATTCTCGCGGAAGACCCACAAAGAGGAGCGGTGCGAAACGGCATGGGCTATCGTGGCCCGGTAGGTAGCCAGGGCGACATCCTCCGCCAGTGACTCGACGTAATAATTGTTGATCGTCGCGGTGCGCGGCTCGCTCTTAAGCAACGCATCGATCACCTGCTGACGGTTGAAGATGCGGCCCGAGACGCAGAATTCTTTAAACTCCTCGGCGAAGAGCGAGATCAGTGCGGTGCGGTCACGTTCCCGATCAGGATGCAGAAGGCGTTCTTCCAGCGAATAGAGATGGTCTTGAACATGGGGACTACTCAGAACATGGGAATTACTCATATCGATGCGCTCCAATAGTTATACGAACGACACCACGGCTGGTTTCACAGTGCGACCCTGCCGTGGCAGGATTTTATCGAATTGCGGTGCCCCTCGGCTTGCGGGCAAACGCAACCCGTGGAATAGTTTGGAGGTCGTTGAGAAACAAAACGTTGTCCCAGCCTTCCAGAAAACCGGCGATCGCAGCTTGCTGGCCCTGCCCAATCTCCAGAACGAGGAGGCCGTCCGGTTTAAGCGCAAGCAAGGCCTCAGGAATCAGCCGCCGGTAGACATCCAGCCCGTTTTCGGCGGCAAAGAGCGCAGTGGCAGGTTCGAACTCCCGAACCTCTGGATGCAGAGTCTCGCGATCAAACTCAGCAACATACGGCGGGTTGCTGACCACTGCGTCGAAGCTCCCCGCCAGTGGCGTAACGGCCGAAAGCAGGTCCGATGGAAGAAACTCGATCCGTCCCGCAACCCTATGTTCACGCGCATTGTCCTCCGCAACCGCGAGCGCCGCCGTTGAAACGTCGAGCGCCGCAATCTCTGCCAGCGGAAGGTGGACGGCGAGAGAAATAGCAATCGCTCCCGAGCCTGTTCCAATATCGGCGATCCGCAAAGGCTGATCCGCCGGTAAAAACCTAAGAACTGTCTCTACCAGCAGCTCCGTCTCCGGCCGGGGAATCAGCACAGCAGGCGACACCTTCATCGTCAGGCCATAGAACTCCTGGTGCCCGGTGATGTATTGAATCGGCTCTCGCGTCAGCCTGCGGGCAACCTTGCCGTCGTAGGCGAACTGTTGATCCGTCGTCAGTTCCCGCTCGGGATACGCCAGCAGAGTCGCACGTGAAACTCCGAGCGTATGCAGCAGAAGATACTCCGCATCCCGGCTCGCCGTAGCCGTCAAATATTCATCGGCCGCGAGTTGCGCGGCGGCAGCGGCGATAGCCTGACGAAGATTCATTCGCGGACCGGACCCGTCAACTCAGCGATTCTCAATCGCCAGAGCATTGCCATCGGGATCCCTGATTACAAGCGAAGCCCCTTTTTTCTCCACGGCGACGCCTTCTTTGTGCAAACGCCGAGCGGCTTTGCCGATGTTGTCGGTTCCAAAAGTAAGAAAGGCCTGGGAGCCCAGCGTGGCCGCAACGATCTCCACCTCCTCGCCTGACTGGCCAGGCAGATGCATCACCATCTGGTCCCCGGCAATAGGCTTGAAGTGCAGCTCATTGATATAGAAATCGCGAGCCCCCCCGGTGTCTTTCATCGCTAGCGCGACCGCAACCAGCTTCGTCGCCACCCGGTCCGCGCCGATATGCTTCCCCTGGTCGTTGCTGTGCAGCGACCCCGGCATGTACTGCGTGTACTCGATATTCTGTGGCCCGAACGGCTGCTGCGGACCCGCCATCGTGAACAGCAGATTCCCGGCGCCTGCCTTCCGCACAGCAGTTGGAGTCAGTCCGCGGCTTGTATAGTCTTCATAAATCGCGTTCAGGTCGATCCCTTCAAAACAAAGGTGCAGAAACCCGACACCCGGATCACGCTGCGTCGTCGGATACAGCTCGATGAACTGGTCATCGTTGATCTTGATGAAGGACTCGTAAGGAATGTCGTTCTTGCGAAGATCGAAGGCCTGCTCGAAGCCCAGCTTCTGATAAAACGCAATCGACGCCGCAAGATCGTGCACGCGAATCGCTACATGCGCAATACCGTTGAAAGCCGGAGGCGGCGTCCAGTCGGTTTGAGAGTGAGCAACGCTGGCGAAGAGGGTGATCACCAGAGTGATAAGCAACGTTCTGACGCGGGGCGCCGATTGCGGGTTCATTTCCTGTTCCTTCAATTCGCGATAGGGTGTTCTCGGTGGATCGTCAATCCATCTAAGGAATCCTAAATGGCCGATCCCGTACGATCCCGATTTTACTTTTCCCGACACTTGGAAAGAGTATGGGTTAAGATACCGCTTTACAGCAATTTGCAACAACAGCTTCTGCGCTGGGCTTCCATCCGGGAAGCAGCTCGCCGAAATCTCGCTTCTCCGCAAGAAGCATCGGACTTCAGAATTTGTCAGGAAAGAGGGAGAGAGATGGGGACGCAGATAAATCGCACGGCTTCAGGCTGGACAGGTCTCATCGCGGTCGCACTCGGGCTTCTCGCATCGGTACAGATCCTTCATGCGCAACCAGCGCTCCAGGTCACCTCGGCCCTTGGTCGAAAACTCTATTCCCTTCCCGACGATGACAGCGTAACCACGGCTCGCAAAAAGCTTGCCGCCGACCCCAAAAATGTGGAGCTGGTGCTCGCCCTCTCCAAGGCACAGGCGGGACGAAGGCAATACAAAGAGGCGATAGCGACTTGCACCGAAGGACTGTCCACCGCTCCCAAAAACGCAGATCTCTATGTTGAACGTGGCCATCGCGAGCTCGGTTTGCGCCAGATCGCGCAGGCGATGCAGGACCTCAAGCGCGCCACAGAATTAGCCCCACAGAATCTCGACGGGTTTTACCACCTCGGCCTCTCCCATTACTTCCTCGGAGAGTTCAGCGCTGCCGCAGCTTCCTTCGACGCGGCCCGCGCACTGGCGAAGAACAACGACAGCCTCATCGATACCTCGAACTGGCTCTATGTCTCGCTGCGTCGTGCCGGAGAGGAAGCGAAGGCAAGCGAAGTGCTCACTCGAATCACAGCCGAGGTCAAAAACACGGAGCCGCACTTATTCTTCTACCTCAGCCTTCTGCACTTCTATCAGGGCAAAGCTACCGAGCGCGATATCCTGCCTCCACCGGCGAAGCCGAACGATGTAGAAGCGGAGCTAAGGTTCAACACCGTCAGCTACGGCGTAGGAAACTGGCACCTCTACCATCACGAAACACCTCAGGCAGTGACTCTGTTCAACGAGGTAGTCAAAGGCGAGGCCTGGAACTCCTGGGGCTTCATCGGTTCCGAGATGGAACTGGCCCGCATGAAGAAGTAGCAGACTATTCAGCCGCTCTCCGGTGAGAAGCGCAGACTAAGCTGCCTGCGTCTCCGCCTTCAGCTTTTCCGCCGTATAGTGCGCAATCAGCGCATCGATCGTCGGCTGCAGCATTCCTTCCATCACCATTCCCAGCTGGTGGTTCGTCAAGCCGATGCGATGATCCGTAAGCCGGTTCTGCGGGAAGTTGTACGTCCGAATCTTCTCCGAGCGGTCTCCGCTACCGATCTGCTGTTTGCGATCCTTCGCCTGCTCCTGATGAATGCGTTCCGCCTCAACCTCATACAGCCGCGCTCGTAACACGCGCATCGCCTTCTCACGATTCTTAATCTGCGACTTCTCATCCTGGCAGCTCACAACAGTATTCGTAGGCAGGTGCGTAATCCGAATCGCAGAATAAGTCGTATTCACCGACTGGCCACCCGGTCCCGACGAGCAGAAAGTATCGACCCGCAGATCCTTCGCCTCAATCTTGATATCAACCTCTTCGGCCTCAGGCAGCACCGCAACCGTAATCGCCGAAGTATGCACGCGTCCCTGGGTCTCAGTCGCCGGAACCCGCTGCACGCGATGCACGCCAGACTCGTACTTCAGTTGCGAGTAGACATTCTCGCCTTCGATGATCGCCGTCACGTCCTTCAACCCGTGCCCAATCCCGGACTCCGTCTGCGAAAGTATCTCCACCCTCCACTTATGCTGCTCAGCGAACCGCATATACATGCGAAAAACCTCGGCGACAAATAACGCAGCCTCGTCCCCGCCGGTCCCGGCACGCAGCTCGAGAATCACGTTCTTCTCGTCGTTCGGGTCCTTAGGCAGCAGCAGAACCTTAAGCTCTTCCTCGACCGGAGCAATCCGGGGCTCCAGTGTGGAAAGCTCCTCCTCTGCCATCGCCTTCACATCGGGGTCCGGATCAGCAAGCATGGCCTTCGCCTCGGCGATGCCTTCCGTGATCTTGCGATACTCGCGGAACTTCTCAACCGTAGGCTCCATCTGGCGATGCTGCTTGGCAACGGACTGAAACTTCTTCTGGTCCTGCACCAGCGTCGGGTCGGACATCTGGCGGCCCAGGTCTTCATAGCGGGCTTCGAGTTGGTCGAGGCGGTCAAACATAACTACTCCTAAGAGATAAAGTGCAAATCTGTCTGGAAAAGGGGGGAAGTGGGAGATCGGCGCAGCTAGGCAAAGTCGTGACGGTCAAAAGACTTCGTCACGCGGGGCAGAATCACCGGATTTGCGGCTGGAATCATCACTCTTTAGATGTTACTCCTGTCATTGGCGATGCGAAACGCATCTTTTAGAAAGAGATACCCGGGAATCACCTCGACTCGAAGGCAGGAGCGCCCGGAATGGCTCAGGAATGACTCAAGAATGACCCAAGGAATGGCTCAATTTGCAGCACTTGCGGCCGTAGCCGAACATCTGGCAGGCGAACCCGGCAAGTTGAAAAAGCGGTCCGCCATTGCCCAGGCCATCTCGGCCGTCCACGCTGCCTCGCCCGACACCGGCGACGCCGGACTCTTTGCCCTCTACCTCGCCGGCACCCCTGTCCCCGAAGCCGATAGCCGGAAACTCAACGCCGGCGGAGCCCTCCTGTCGAAGACTCTCCTCGCCGTCAGTGAAGCAACCGATATCGCCCTCACCGCGGCCTACCGCAAGCACGGAGACATGGGAGCAGCCGCCTTCGATCTCCTCATCAACTCACCCGCCTTCGCTCAGAAACAACCCGAACTGACGCTGTCTGAGATAGCCGAAACCTTCGCCGCAATGGCGGTCGCCAAAACCACCGCAATCAGGGCCGCACTGGTCGAAGCCATGCTCCGCCGCGCTACTCCTATCGAGACGAAGTACCTCCTCAAGCTCATGCTCGGAGACATGCGCATCGGCGTAAAGCAAAGCCTCGTGGAAGAAGCAATTGCCGCAGCCGCAACGGCACCCGTCGAAGCCGTCCGCCGCGCCGTCATGCTGGAGGCAGATCTAGCCTCCGCAGTCCAGCGCGCATTTGCAGGAACTCTCAACGAAGCCCGAATGCGTCTCTTTCACCCTTTAGGCTTCATGCTGGCCTCACCCGTCGAAAGCCCTGAAGAAGCCGTCGAACGCTTCACCGAAAAGCCAGGCAAACAACGGCCTCCGAACCCCGAAGCCCGCACCATCGAAGCCTTTCTCGAAGATAAATACGACGGCATGCGCGCTCAGGTGCACTGCGGAGACGCAAGCCAGCCCGGCAGAGTCGCCATCTACTCCCGCAACCGCGAAGACATCACCGAAAGCTTCCCCGAACTCGAAGAAGCCTTCGCCCAGGTTCATCCCGAACAGGACGGCGCACTGATCTTCGACGGAGAGATCCTCGGCTGGGACTTCGAACACTCGCGCGCCCTCCCCTTCCTGGTCCTCGGCCAGAGAATCGGCCGCAAGCGCGTCTCCAATGAGTGGCGGCAAACCGTCCCCGTCATCTTCATGGCCTTCGACCTCATGTACGCGGGCGGCGAACTTCTCCTCGAGCGCCCATTGCACGAACGGCGCAACCGCCTCGAAGCCATCGTCGAAGATCTCGTCGACCGAGCCGTCTCACCCCTCGTCATCGACGAGCGCGCCCGCCAGCCGCAAGCCGTCCTCTTCGCCGCGGAAGAGTCTCCCGCCATCGAGAGACTACTCATCTCCCCATCCCGCCTCGTCGAAAGCGCCGAGGACATTGACCGCGCCTACGCCGAAGCCCGTGCCCGCGCCAACGAAGGAGTCATGCTCAAAGCCGCAGGATCAACCTACCAGCCCGGCCGCCGCGGCATCGCATGGGTCAAGCTCAAACGCGAGCTCGCCACCCTCGACGTAGTCGTCACCGGAGCCGAATTCGGCCACGGCAAGCGCGCCGGAATCCTCAGCGACTACACCTTCGCCGTTCGCGGCTCCAACGGCGAGCTCCTCAACGTAGGCAAAGCTTACTCCGGCCTCACCGACGTTGAAATCGCCGAGATGAGCGCATGGATGATGGAGCACACCCTCGAAGATCAGGGCCACTTCCGCACAGTCGAACCGCTCCGCATCCTCGAAGTCGCCTTCAACAACATCATGCGCAGCGGCCGCCACGCCAGCGGATTCGCCCTGCGCTTCCCAAGAATCCTCCGCATTCGCACCGACAAACCCCTCGACGAAATCGACACCCTCGAACGCGTCGAAGAGGTCTATCAATCCCAGGTAGACAAACCCATCGAGGCATAAAGCGTGCATCTGCCCGCGTTGGCAATCCGCCATCACGCGGCTACTATGGCATCAGTCTTCCAACTCAAGGAGTTTTCGCCATGCGGCTGCTTCGAGCCCTTGTTCTTCCAATTGCCTTCCTTGCTCTCACCACCTTCACTTACGCTCAGAGCCACACCGCAGAGGCCGACGCCATTCGCGCCGTACTCGACAAGCAGGTCGTCGACTGGAACCGAGGCGACATCGAATCCTTCGCCGTTGGCTACAAGAACTCACCCGACATCCTCTTCATGGGCCAGCCCATCTCGCGAGGCTACGCCCAGATGCTCAACACCTATCGCAAGGGTTACTCCACCAAAGAGAAGATGGGAACCCTCAGTTTCACTGCATTAGAAGTTCAGCCGCTCGATGAACGCTTCGCTACGGTAACGGGAAATTTTCATCTCGAACGCACCGCAGCCGGAGGAGGCAACGCCGACGGCTATTTTCTCCTCGTATTTGAAAAAACGTCTGCAGGATGGAAGATCGTTCGTGATGCCACTACTGTTCCTCCAAAAAAGAATGGTCAATAAATCGTGAACCTCTGAAGCTTCACTCCGCAAGAAACATCAGACGCATAAGGAGTCTTCATGGAATATCGTCAACTAGGAAAATCTGGTCTTAAAATCCCCGCTCTCAGCTTCGGCGCCGGCACATTTGGCGGCGGCGTCGAGTTCTTCGACGCATGGGGAGCAACCAGTGACATCAAAGAAGCCCAGAAAATAGTCGACATCTGCATGAACGCCGGTATGAACCTCTTCGACACCGCAGACATCTACTCCGACGGCAAAAGCGAGACGGTCTTAGGTAAAGCGATCGATCACCTCAACCGCGAAGACGTCCTCATCTCCACCAAAGCCACCTTCCGCCTCGGCAAAGGCCCAAACGACATCGGCTCCTCGCGCTATCACCTCATCCAATCCGCCGAGCGCTCGCTCAAGCGCCTCAACACCGACTACATCGACATCTACCACCTCCACGGCTTCGACGCGACCTCGCCCGTGGAAGAGACACTCCGCGCACTCGACGACCTCGTCCGCGAAGGCAAGATCCGCTACATCGCCTGCTCCAACTTCTCCGGCTGGCATCTTATGAAGTCTCTCTCCATCAGCGAGCGTTACGGATGGTCACGCTACGTCGGCCATCAGGCCTACTACTCCCTCATCAACCGCGAGTTCGAGTGGGAACTGATGCCGCTCGCCCTCGACCAGGGAGTCGGCACACTAGTCTGGTCGCCTCTGGGCTGGGGACGCCTCACAGGAAAGATCCGCCGCGGCTCCCCAATCCCCGCAGTAAGCCGCCTCCACAAAGCCGCAGCGGAAGGCCCACAGGTTCCAATGGAGCATCTCTACAAGATCGTCGACGCCATCGACCTCATCGCAAAAGAGACCGGCAAGACCGTCCCGCAGATCTCGCTCAACTGGCTTCTTCAACGCCCAACCATCTCCACGCTCATCGTGGGTGCAAGAAACGAAGAGCAGTTAAAACAAAACCTCGGCGCAATCGGATGGAACCTCACCAAAGAACAAATCGCAAAGCTCGACGCCGCCAGCGAAGTCCCTCTCACCTACCCGTACTGGCACCAACGCCAATTCGAAGAGCGAAACCCAAGGCCCGTATAGAAATTCAGAAAACAAAAAAGACCCGTGGCTTTTGTCCACGGGCCTCTCTTTGTTCAGAACCGCCTAGAACTTCACAAGGATGGCGCCGGTTAAGCGATTCTCGCTGTTGCGCAGATCGGGATTCCAGCCTGGGACAAGAGAACCTGGTGCGCCGGTGTTTCCTCCCGGCGGTGTGACGCCTCCGGGCCCTGCGAAATACGGGACATTCGCCGCGCGGTGGTTGTACTCCACGCGGTACGTGATGTACTGGCTCGGCAGGTAGTCAAACGTCACCGAAGTGTCCCACGCCTTGAACGGATCGCCCGGATTCTCTGTGAAATACGATGTGCCCGAAGCCGCAGTCGCGCCATTGATCGGCGGCAGCAGCACAAGGTACCGTCCCGGATTGTTGATGCGCCCTCCGCCAATCGTCATCGCATACTTATCCCGATCGAACCACACGCGGTTATAGACCATAAATCCGAGGAAGCTCTGCTTCGGTCCGCCTTTGGTGTTGCCGTAACAACTGACGCCACCTCCGCTCTCGCAACCGGCGTCGCCAGTCAGCGTTGCGGCAGCTTTGCTGATCAACGAGGTCGGCCGATCGTAATACTTGTACTGAATGCTGTCGTCAGTGTGATAGCGGGTGCGGGAGGTTATGCCGAGAGCGTCCTCACCATACCCATACTGGTTACCGAGAATCTCAAGCTTGCCGTTGGGTCTCCATAGTATCTGTCCGCCAAGGCCAGCCCGATTGTTGAACCTTCCATAAGACTGCCAGCCATTAATGAACCACGGCTCGATCTTCAGCTTCGCCGTCGGATACCACTGCACGCGCACACCGTTGAAGAACCATGGTGTGTTCGACGAGACGTAGGATGGCTGATACGCCCAGTTATCGAACTGGTAAAACGAGAACAGCCCGACGTAAGACAGGAAGATGCCGGCATCCACGTTGAGGCCGTGCTGCACGTTGAAGTGGTAGCCGGCGTTGGCCTCGCCCACATAACGATAGGCGTTGGCAAGGTCCCATTGTCCACGCGCGGGACTGGCATCATTGCGCGGCGTAGCCGTGGCGTACAGGCCGATCTGGCTCAGAACGCGGGCGCGCACATTGCCATAGTGGAAGTCGCCGCCGATTCCAAGGTCCGTCAGCGTCACCTCGCTGGACCGAAAGACCTCGCTCGAACCAACGATAGTGTCGTCCTGAGGATGGCGAAAGTCGTAGGTGTAGCTCACATCCGAGCGAATCTCCGGGGTAAAGAATTTCGTCGCATACGGAGTGTCCTTGGTCCGTGCGTTCCCATTCAGCCAGGTGAAGTCGGCAAAGGCGAACGGCTCCGAGTGAGGACTGGAGGGATCGGTGACCTCCGCCTCTGTTTCAGAGAGCGTGGGCGCGGCAGCAGAGGCCTTCGCTGTTGTGACGTGATGGGTCTCCGGCTGGGCTGAGTTGGATCGCCTCAACTCCACCAGTTCTTTCTGAATCTCCTCCAGCCTATCCTGCAGTTGCTGAATCTTCTGGTCCTGCGCACTCTGGTCCTGATCCTGCGTCGCCTGCGTATTCTCGACCATTGCTCGCAGATTGGGGGTCTGGGTCTGCGACAGTAAGGTACTTGCGCTGAACGTGAGCCCCACTCCAAGGGTCAGACCGATGAGACGAAGTCTCTTGCCCGACAATTTCGTTGCTTTTTCCACTTCACTTCTCCATTCCGGTAGCCTCCGCGCAGCTTGAGCACGCGAACCGAACCACTATTCAACCTAGCTGGCGCGCGATAAATAGTCCGTCAGGAATACATAAAGAATCCATAACGGCGACCTATCCTCTGACTCGACCTTTCGCTGTCTCTTGGATACGGGAAGACACTACTGGATGCGTTCGCTGGAGAAATATCTCGAGTTTTTCGTGAATAGGTTCTGCGGTCACTCAGACTGGATATCCCGGGCAAGACAAAAACTAAACCGCCCTCCTCTCATCGCGTGAAAGGAGGGCGGACTGACTTAGCCGGGAATCTCAAGATTCCCGCAGTATCGTATTCAGGTGTTACTGAACGGGTTTGGCAGCCGGAGCTGCGGCCTTTGGCTTCCAGAACGAATCAGCTTTGATCCACTCGTCGGGTGCATAGCTTTCCCTCGGATTGAAGGCGAACAAGTTGCTCTGCTCGGATGCGACGGCGGAGGCTCGAAGCTCCCCGAACTTCTTCGCTTCGCTCTCACTCATGGAGCTCGCGAATTTCTGGGAGAGGGCGAAGTTGGCATCGACCTCGGCCAGAGACTTCATCGGAAGAAAGACGAGGAAGACGCCTCCCGATGGAGATGTTGTCGACGCTCCGTAGACTCTTTCGAAGGTCGCCCAGTGTGTATCGGGAGCGGTCTTTCGATATCCACTGACGTAAATCTTCACCAGATCCTCCCAATCCTTTTCATGACCGGGACGAATGACGAGTTGGATGATCTCGAAGTAACGCATTTGCGCTATATTCACCGCTGGATTGAGGCTCATATCTTCACGGTAGACCGACGTGCTGGATTCGTACGAAGTCAGCAGGTCGCCGTCCGCCACGCCTGCACGGTCCAACGCCGCCGATAGAGTCGCATTCTTCTGCGTGGCAAGGTTGTCCTTCTCCCAGGCCTCGAAGGAGGGATACGCGACAAGAAATAACGATCGTGAAGGCCCGGAAAGAGAATCCATTCCGAAGTAGTGGGTGGGCCATTTGGCGGCGGCCATCGCACTAACGAAGGCGCTTTCAGTCTTCGCGTGCATGCTGCCGGATCGCCCCGGCTTCAGATACTCGCGCATAATTACAAGGACTTTAGGCGGTGGCATCGTTGGATCTTGCGCAGATACGAGACTGGAACCGGCGAAGAGAAGAGACAACCCTGCGGAGAGCATGGTGCTTTTTTTCATTATTAGCCTCCTTGGCTGAAAAGCGTGGATGAGCAGCAGAGAACGCTGGCGAATGCATTGACTTCGCCAGAGAGAAATTCGGACAAAGTGAATCGACTTCTGTAGCGTGGGCCGTGGAATCACAACGCAGGGAAGCCTCGAACCAAAATTGGCTCGACGCTCTAACTCATTGATTCCGATGAACGGAAATGAGCTTGGACCCTATGAAAACAAATGTCAATTGAAAAAATTTAACCCGTGGTCGCCTCGGGTTGAGCTAACACCGGATTTGTTGATCGACCAAAGTTCTAGTGACCAGCAGACGGACTAGCATGCTTCGGAGGCCGCGGAATGAAGAACAGCAGCGGCAACATGCACGCGCAGAAGATCGCCATGTACTGAATGATGTCGAGATACGCCAGCATCGTCGCCTGCCGATGAAGCTGGTTGTAAATATATGCCTGCGCCGAATGCGAACCCGCTCCCACCATCGGATTGCCGCTGCTGTGTCCGCCGAACATCCCCTTCAGCCGCGCAACCTGGTTCACAAACCCAGGATTCCCCGTCGTCAGATTCCGAACCATGCTGTTCTCATGCGCTGCAGCGCGCCGCGTCAGCATCGTGGCCAGAAACGCAGTTCCGCACGATCCGCCGATGTTGCGCGCAAGGTTGGTCAGCCCTGAAACGTCGTTATTCTCTGACTGTTTCACGCCAATGTACGAAATCGTATTGATTGGAATGAACAGGAACGCCAGCCCCGATGCCTGAAAACACCGCAGAAACACCAGCCGCCCATACGTGATCCCGAGGTTCATCGTATGCATCATAATCAGCGCCGCAGTCAGCGAGAGAAACCCATACGCAATCAGCTTGCGGGGATCGACGCGGCCCACAAGCAGACCCACTATCGGCATCATGCACATCATCATCAGGCCCGCAGGCGAGAGTACCAGCCCCGCCAGCTCAGCCGTATACCCAAGCAGCGTCTGCACAAACTGCGGAATCAGCACCGTCGTCCCATACAGCGAAAAACCAAGCACAAACATCAGCAGAAAGCTGATAGCGAAGTTACGCCGCTTGAAAAGCGTCAGATTCAGAATCGGCCTGTGCCCGATACGAAGCTGCCTTAGCTCCCACCACAGCATCGCGACGAAGGCGATCACGGAAACAATCGCAAAGAAAGTAATGAGGTGCGAGGAGAACCAATCATCCTCCTGCCCCTTGTCGAGCAGAAACTCAAGCGACCCAAACGTCAACGCGAGAAGCCCGAAGCCCATCAAATCCAGCTTGATCCCGCCCTTCTGCGAGATCGCCACCTGCTTCTTCACCCATGGTGGATCTTCCACAATCCGCGAAGTAAGAAACAGCGAAATAATGCAAACCGGAATGTTGAGGAAGAAGATCCATCGCCAGTCGAACCGATCGGTAATATAGCCGCCAAGCGTGGGTCCGATAGCCGGTGCGCACACGACTGCCAGCCCATACATCGCAAAAGCCTGCCCACGTTTCGCCGGCGGAAAAGTATCTGCCAGAATCGCCTGCTCCGAAGGAGCCAGCCCGCCGCCACCAATCCCCTGCAGCACGCGGCAGAAGACCAGGAGAGGCAGCGTGGGCGCCAGCCCGCACATAGCTGAGCTGATCCCGAACAGCGCGACGCAGATCATGTAAAACTTCTTGCGCCCGATAAACGTCGTCATGTAGGCGCCGGCAGGCAGAATAATCGCGTTCGCCACCAGATACGCCGTCAGCACCCACGTAGCTTCATCCTGAGTCGCACCCAGACCACCCGCAATATGCGGCAGCGCCACATTCGCAATCGAGGAATCCAGCACCTCCATAAACGTCGCCAGCGTCACCGTCATCGCGACGATCCACGGATTAATTCGCGGTCGCCACGGCTGCTCCATGGTCGGCTTCGGATCGCTGGGCCGGACCTCAGATTGCTCTGCGCTGGGGAGTTCGAGTGCTGTGGTTGCCATGCAGTTCTTAATTCGATTGTAGTGTTGGTAGCAGGGATTCAGAGTTTTTTGCCCGATACCTGCCAGTCTTTGGAATGACTTATCCAAATTGCATCAATAAGGGATCGTTGACGCGAGCCATATTCAGGAGGTCTCCATGTACATTCCCAACGCAAACAAAGAGGATCGCATCCCTGTCCTGCACAAATTCATGCAGGATCACCCGTTTGCGTCACTCATCACCATGGGCGTCTCCGGCCTCTTCGCCTCACACATCCCGGTAGTGCTCGAAGCAACCGGCACCATGGGGCAATTGAAATGCCACATCTCCCGAGCGAACACGCAATGGCGAGAGTTCACTCCGACCATCCAGGCCCTCGCCATCTTCGCCGGCCCCCAGCACTACATCACCCCAAACTGGTACCCGGAAAAACAGGAGACGGCAAAAGTAGTCCCCACCTGGAACTACGCCGTAGTCCACGCCTACGGGCACCTCAAAATCATCGAAGACCCTGAGTGGCTCATGAATCATCTCGCCAGCCTGACCAATCGCCAGGAAGCCGCCTCGCGCGTACCCTGGAAGATCGGCGACGCCCCACCCGACTACATCGCCTCGCAGATCCGAGGCATCGTCGGCCTTGAGATGACCATCGAGCGCCTCGAAGGAAAGTGGAAGGTGAGCCAGAATCGCCCAGAACGCGACCGCGTCGGCGTAGCAGAGGGCTTAGCCGAGCTGAACACTACAGAAAGCCTGCAAATGAAAGCTCTCGTCGAGAAGCGGGACTGACCCGCAAGCATTCCCTGAAAAATCGCGGTACGCTAGCTTTAATGCGCAAATGCTCCCGTAGCACTCGTTCCCTTGGCCTTCTTGGTCTGCTCGCATGTGCCTCTCTTCTTCCCGCACAGACAACGCAACAGCCCGCACCTCGAGCGCCGAAAGAGCCAACCGCGCAAGACCTGCTCCGCGGCTCCTACGGTCCCTACCGCGCCAACAACGACCTCCTCTTCTATCACCTCGATCTCCGCGTCGATCCCGAAAAGAAATTCATCAGCGGCACCAACACCATCCGCTTCAAGATGTTGCAGGACGGCACGCGGATCCAGCTTGAGCTCTATCCAACCCTCCAGATCGACAAGATCAACATGGGTTCCACCACCCTCAAATATGACCGCGATGGCGGCACCTTCTACGTCGACTTCCCCGGCACTCTCAGCAATGGCAAAACCTACTCCATCGACGTCCACTACTCCGGCAACCCACCCGAGACCGGACGCTTCGGCTGCTTCACCTTCAAAAAAGACACCTCCGGCCACCCGTGGATCAACACCGCCTGCGAGGGCGACGGTGCCTACATCTGGTGGCCCAACAAAGAGCAGTGGCGCGACGAGCCGCAGGAGGGCATGCTCATCACCGTCGCTGTCCCCAACGGTCTCATGGATGTCTCCAACGGAAAGTTCATGGGTAAAAAAGATCTCGGCGACGGCTACACACGCTGGGACTGGCGCGTCCACTACCCCATCAACAACTACGACGTAGCCCTCAACATCGGCAACTACACTCACTTCGGCGACAAGTTCGAGAGCCTCGCGCTCGACTACTACGTCCTCCCTGAAGACCTCGAAGGCGCGAAGCGCCAGTTCGCCCAGGTCCCCGGCATGATGAAGGCCTACTACTACTACCTCGGCGAGTATCCCTTCAAAAAAGACGGCTACAAATTAGTCGACGTCCCCTACTCAGGCATGGAGCACCAGAGCGCAGTCGCCTACGGCAATCACTTCGCCAACGGCTATCTCAACCGCGACTGGACCGGCGTAGGCATCAGTCCGCGCTTCGACTTCATCATCATCCACGAGAGCGGACACGAGTGGTTCGGCAACGCCATCACCGCCGCCGATAAATCCGATATGTGGATCCACGAGGGCTGGACCACCTACCTCGAAAGCCTCTACGTCGAGTACACCTACGGTCACGACGACGCCATGAAGTACCTCAACGCCTACAAGAAAAAGGTCAAAAACGATCGACCCATCATCGTCACGCGAGGCACAAACTCCGAGCCTTCGCAGGACCAGTACTTCAAAGGCGCGCTCTTCATCAACACCCTGCGCAGCATCGTCAACGACGACGCAAAGTGGTGGCCCATGCTTCGCGGCTACTACCAGAAGTACAAGTATCAAAACATCATGACCGAGGACATCATCGCCTACTTCAACCAGCAGACTGGAATGGATCTCAACTCGGTCTTCCGCCAATACCTCTGGCACACCGCCATTCCCACCCTGGAGCTTAAATTCGACGACGCAGGCTCAGTCCAATACCGCTGGCAGGCCGACGAAAAGGCCTTCAACATGCCCATTCGCGTAGGTTCGCCCGACCACTGGGAGACCATCCATCCCACAACCGACTGGCAGACCATGAAGACGCCGCTCACCAAAGATCAGTTCGATGTAGCGACCGATCTCTACTACGTCAACGTCAATAAGCCGTAGAGGGCGACTGAAGGTCGTCGCTTTGAAGGGACACAGCCGCAGATGCCGCTCGGTCTCCCTCGTTCGTAAACAAGCCCGTTTTGCTTAAGGGCACGGCTTTCGCCGTGCCGAAAATGCTTGATCCGCAAGGTGGCTTTTAGCCGCTGAGGTACGCTTTTTTAAGCGCAAAAAAACACTTCGAATCCACGAGCCACTACTTCTTCTTGGTCGGCTTAGGTTTCAGCGTCTTCGCGTACTCATAACTCATCCTGAAGTACGGCTGAAGCTCCTTGGTATCGTTCAAAAGAGCGGCAGGCACTTCAACGTACTCCTTCATCGGCGAACCATACGCTTCGAAGATCCTGGTCTTGTATTTCTTACAGAATGCCTCTCGTTTGTCCTCAGGAAGCCGGATCGCCAGCACTTGCGACTGGTGAAGCAGTGTAAACATGTTCCCATTCAGCGAGGTGTACGGATTTGCCGCACCCTTACGCTCAATCTCCGGGCAGGTTGCAACGAGTTTCTCGTAGAGTTCTATAGTAGAAGATGAAGCCGAGGACTTCTTAGCTGCTCCCATAGTTCCTTCCCGGAATCGGATTGCAGATTAGGATAAGACGTCTCAGGACTGACGTCATAGGTCGAACGATGTTTTTTGGGGCAAAAAAATGCCCCATCCTCGGCAAGGAGCGGAGACACAGATGCATCCCGATCTTGAAAAATTAATTGTCTTACAAGCCCACGACATCGAGGCCAAACGGCTCCGCGATGAAATCGCCGCGCTGCCGAAACACGTAGCTACGCTCGAAGCTAAAACCAAGGCCGTCGAAGGCCAGCGCGCCGTCGTCCTCGACCTCATCTCCAAAGAAGAAGCCCTCCGTCGCCGCCAGGAGTCCGACATCAAGGACCACGAGTCTAAGATTGCCCGCATCCGCAAGCAACTCGACCTCGCGACAACCACGGTCCAGGTCACCGCCTTCGAGCACGAAATCGGCTTCGCCCAATCCGAAATCAGCCGCCTCGAAGACGCCGAGCTCGAAAGCATGGAACGCAGCGAAGGCCTCGACGCCCAGAAAAAACTAGCCGACGACGCCCTCACCGACGCCAAAGCCACATTCGAGCGCGAACGCCTCCGTGCCACCGAAACCATCGCGCAGGACAAGGTTCAACTCGCCGCAGTCGAAGAAAAACGAACGGCCGAGCGCGCGGAGATCAACGAGGACGCCCTCTCCGTATACGACCGCATCTCCAAGGCCAAGGGAACGGCAGTCGCCGAAGCCCTCAATCAAAAGTGCATGGCCTGTCAGATGATGCTCCGCCCGCAGCGCTGGAACGATCTCCGCGACCGCGACAACGACGCCGTTATGATGACCTGCGAGAGCTGCGGCCGACTCCTCTTCTACGACCCCGCACGCGACTCCCCTCAACGCAAACCCGTACAAACCGAGAGCATCGCCGCCTCTATCATCCGCTCTCTCTAATCCGCATCACCCGCCAGGAAACCCGTGAAAAGACTTTGCGTAGATATGGATGAGGTAATGGCCGACGCGCTCGGCGAGCATCTCCTCCGCTACAACCGCCACTTCGGCGAAGAGGTGACCCTCGAAGATCTGCAAGGCAAGTGGCTTTGGGAAGTAGTCTCCACCGACCGCCACGATGTCCTCGAAGCCTACCTTCGCTCCGAAGATTTCTTCGAGGTCCTCGCTGTTATGCCGGAGTCGCAACGTGTCCTCCGCCGCCTCCAGATGAACTACGAGGTCTTCATCGCCACCGCTGCCATGGAAGTACCCACATCGTTCCAGGCCAAGTACCGCTGGCTCGCCAAACACTTTCCCTTCATCCCCTCATCGCACATCGTCTACTGCGGCGACAAGAGCATCCTCCGCGCCGACTACCTCATCGACGACAACCCACGCCAGCTCCGCCGCTTCAAAGGCGAAGGCATCCTCTTTACCGCCCCGCACAACGTCGAAGTCACCGGCTACAAGCGCGTCAACGACTGGCTCGAAGTCGAAGAGATGTTCCTCGGCTAAACGCTGCTGCTTCCTTATTCCGCCGGCCTCTCCGCGGAAAGCTCTCTCGCGCAACCTTCGCAATTGCCTCCACAATAGCGCGGTCTTCGCGGCTCCGGTACGCAAGTTCAATATCGCTCTCAACAGCCGCACCGCGGAGACTCAAACACACAACGTTAGGCGCAGCAACCTGCTTCACGCATGCGGGCGCGATCGTCACGCCAAGCCCCGCGCCAACAAGACGCATAATCGTCAGCCACTGAGGCGCCTCCTGTACAACACGAGGGCGAAAGCCATGTTCTTCGCAAAGTGAGATCGGCTTCTCATAAGCAAGCGTTCCCGCCGCCGGAGTAAAAAACACAAATGGGTCATCCCGAAGTTCTTTAGCCGAGATGCTCTTGTGCTTCGCAAGCGGATGTCTCTTCGGAACCACTGCAAGAAACGGCTCCGAGAACAACGGCTCGATCTCAAGTCCCTCCGCCTCGCCACCATCACGTAGAAAACCCGCGTCAAGCTCGCCCTTCAGCAGCCTATGAATCACCAGCGAGGTATACGATTCGTGCAGCTGCAGGCTTACTCTCGGATACAGCCTCCGATATCGCCCCAGCATCTCCGGCAACGCCGTCAGCATCGCAGAGCCGATAAATCCCACCCGCAGAAAGCCTTCTTCCCCTCGGCCCACGCTGCGCGCCTCGTCCATATCCTCCTGAACGTTCCGCAGCGTCCGCCTCGCTCGCTCCAGAAACACTTCGCCCGCACTCGTCAGCTTTACCGCGCGAGACGTTCTCAGAAAAAGCGGATAACCCAGGATGTCCTCGAGTTTGCGTATCTGCTGCGACAGCGGAGGCTGCGCAAGATGCAGGCGAAGTGCAGCACGCCCAAAGTGCAGCTCCTCGGCCACCGCAACAAAGTACCGCAGGTGTCTCAGCTCAATATCGCCATCCATATCTCAAACATCATAATCCGAACAAACAAGATATTGGACGTATCGGATGGGGCAGGCTTATTTTTTAGTCAGGGGTGAAGCAAACATGACCGAACCCATCACGCACTCGACTCTGGAGCAAGGCGCGGTTGTCATGCCAGAGATCACAATCCGATTATTCCAGCCCGGCGACGCGAACGCCTTTCGGGAATTGAACGAAGCCTGGATTTCGAAATTCTTCCGCCTCGAGGAACCGGACCGCATCCAGCTTTCGCAACCGGAAGACATCCTCCGCGCCGGCGGACAGATCGTCATGGCGCTCGCCGGAGAAGAGAGAATTGGATGCTGCGCGCTCGTCTTCATAAAACCCGGCGTCTTCGAAGTAGCAAAAATGGCCGTCTCAGAGAGCTATCAAGGCCGCGGAATCGGCCGCAGGCTGCTCGAGTACACAATCGCCCAGGCGAAGGCCTTAGGTGCTCACACCCTCGAGCTCGGCAGCAACTCCAGACTTGCCAACGCAATTCATCTCTACGAATCGCTCGGTTTCCGCCATCTCCCACCCGAGCGCATCGAGCCCTCTCCCTACGCTCGCGCAAATGTCTTTATGGAGCTGCATTTGTCCGCGAGTCCCACGAATCACGCGTAGAGGGCCGCCTCAAACCGCTGCAGAGCCTCATCCGACCACGCATGGCTGGCCTTATGCCAGCGCTCACCCTGTTCCTCGCGAAAATTCGGAAAGTTCATCCTGCAGTACCCACGCCGAGCCTGAAAGTCATACAAAGCCTGCGGCGTTCCATCCAGATAAAGCACAGCTCGCAATCCATCCCGCGACCACTCCACTGAAGCAATCCGCTGCGGCTCCGGCCTCTCATTCTCCGCATCGCTCTTCGCCAGCGCAGCCACGTTATAGATCAGCATTGCATCCAGGATGCTGTCTTCATGCGTCGTCTGCGACCGGTCGCACGCATAAAAATAACCTGCAACTCCCTCATCCTCAAAAACCACAGTCCACGGAACGATTGAAGAATCAACAGAAAGAAAAGCACGGCCGGGAATGAACGAAAGCGACTCCATATCTCTCACGATACACTTGGAAAAGGAATTCAAAAGAGCCTCGCTGTTGGAAAATATCGTCGCTCGTTTTGTTAAGAGCATGGCTTTAGCCATGCCGTAAGCATGGGACAGAAAAAGCGGCTTCAGCCGCTGAGATACGCTTTGCATCGCATCGGGCTTCAATCGCGGGCTATCAGCCAAAATGACATTAACCAGGAAACGGTGCGGAACGAGAATCAATGAAATTGAAATATAGAGGCCGGCAACGCATCGCATGAAGTTTCCCCGCATCAGGATCGGCCGGCCCCAGCGCCTCGCTGCGCTGCTTCTCGTCTTCTTTCTCGCCGAGTGCCTCTGGGTCGTCAACCATCAGCAACTCTCCCAGCAGGACTATCGCTACGCCGAGTGCGGCCGCCAGATGTGGGAGCGCCCCTCACCCCTCGCCGGATACTTCACCACCTGCGGCAATCTCAACGGCGATGGCACCTTCGCCTACCGCCTCGCAGGCTTTCCCCTCACCGCGCAGCGGCTCATCATGCTCGGAGCCGACAAGCTCCGCAAACCCGAAAACCGTCTCTACGCCGAAGGCTCTCTCCACGGCTCCACCTGGGAAGCCCGTCACGAGCTCTTCAGCGTCAAGTACCTCCTTCACCTTCCCTTCATCTTCTTCGCCGTCTGGCTCGGCGGAGGTCTCTGGTGGGTCGCACGCCGGCTCTTCGGCAACGAGGGCGGCTTCTTCGCTCTCGGCCTCTACTGCTTCTGCCCTGCCATTGTCCGCTATGCCGTTACTCCCAACAACGAAGTCCTCGCCATGTGGGGACTCTACGGCGTCATCTACACCGCCATGGGCGTCGCACATGCCATGCAGTCTCCACGACGCAAATGGCGTCCACGTATCGCGCTCCTCACCTTGGCGCTCGGCCTCACAGCAGCAGCCCACGTCCTCGCTGCCATCATCGGCTTCGTCTTCGGAACCATCTGGATGCTCTACCTCGCCGAACGCCGCCGCAGCTATGTCATGCAGATCATGATCTTCTCTGCCATCGGTGCACTGGTCATCCTCTTCGCATTCTTCGCCTTCCGGCCTGAGCCCTTCAGCTACGTCTTCACCGGAGGCTCAGCCCGCTTCTGGTTCTCGCTCGAGGGAGCCACCCGCTTCTTCACCAACCTGGCCCACGGCCCAATCGTAGTCGCAACGCTCGTAGCCATCTTCCTGTACGTAGCAATCCGCCGCTGCCGCTACTTCGGCAACACTGCGCCGCTCGTCATGACTCTCCTGCTCCTCCCGCTCATTACAACCCAAACAATCTCCACCCCATGGCTCTGGGCGCTCCCCTTCCTCTTCACCTTCATCGGCGGAGTCTTCGCCGATGCGCTCGAAACCCGTCAGCGAAAGCTCTTCCTCGGCCTCTCCGGAGCGATTCTTCTCACCCAGGCCATGCTTTGCCTCGCACTCCTTCCGGAGATCGCACAATAGACCGCCGCATTCCACTCGATTTCCTGCATAATAAGTCGCATCCAAAGAAATACAGACCCGCCACAAGGATGGTTCATCCGTAATGAGGAAAGTCCGGCTCCGTTCCACCTGTACCGCCTGTGCTTTGACCCTCCTGCTTCTTCTGAACGGCTGCCACCGCCATCGCAAGTCGAAATCCACTCCCAACACCGACGCCTACTCGAACAACCTCCACGTTCTCGTCGAAAAGAAGGCGCTCCCGCCGGAAAAAGTAGATACCAGCAAAGCCCCCAACCTCCGCTGGCCAGACTTCTCCGACTACGAGCCGCTCATCACGACCTTCTACGACGACCGCAACTATGAAGTGGCCTGGACTCGCGACGGCGTCCCCACAGCCACCGCGACAGCCTTCATCATCCAGTTCCAGGATGCCGCCAACAAAGGCCTCATCCCCGACGACTACGACGCCCCGCGCTGGGCCGAACGCGTCCATGCCCTCAACGACAAGTCCCCCGACGCCATCTCGCTCTTCGACGTCGCCATGACTGTCAACGTCATGCGTTACATCTCTGACCTGCACATCGGCCGCGTCAACCCGCAGCACTTCAACTTCGACATCAACGTCGACCGGAAAAAATATGACCTCGCCGAATTCGTCTCCGACAACGTAGTCGACTCCACTGACGTCCCCAAACTCATCGCTGGCGTCGAGCCCGACTCCGACGACTATCGCAACACCGAGAAAGCCCTCGCTCACTACCTCGAGCTGGCACAGAAACAAGGTCAAATCGACGGCGACCTGCTCCCCACCGTAACGAAACCCATCTCCATTGGCGGATCATACCCAGCCGCAGTCGCCCTGCTCACCCGCCTGCAACTCGAAGATGACTCCCTCGCCGACGCTGCACTCGACTCACCCGAGAGCACCACCTACACCGCCGTCTTATCCGACGCCGTCAAACACTACCAGCACTGCCACGGCTACACCGAAGACGGCAAGCTCACCCCGCAAACTATCAAGTCTCTCAACGTTCCCATGATCTCCCGCGTGGCGCAGCTTCAGGACTCGCTGGAACGCTGGCGATGGCTTCCCGAACCCTACCTCCACGCGCGCCTCATGGTTAACCTCCCCGAATTCATGCTCCGCGGCTACGACACCGCCCACACACCCGAATTCACCATGCGCGTCGTCGTAGGCAAGGTCGTCGGCGAACACGAGACCCCGGTCTTCACCCACATGATGAAGTACCTCGTCTTCCGCCCCTACTGGAACGTTCCCGTCGACATCGCACGCAAAGAGCTCGTACCCCACATCACAAACACCCACGGCTACCTCGCCAGTAAAAACTTCGAGGTCACCAACAACAAGGGCGTAGTCCTCACCGACTACACCGCCAAGCAGGTCGCTCAGGGCGGCGTTATGGTCCGCGAAAAACCCGGCCCCAAAAACTCCCTCGGCCTCGTCAAGTTCATGTTCCCCAACCAGTACGACATCTATCTCCACTCCACTCCAGCGGTCTCACTCTTCGAGCAGACCCGCCGCGACTTCAGCCACGGCTGCATCCGCGTGCAGAAACCCGCAGACCTCGCAGCATGGGTCCTCCAGGGACAAGGCGGCGACTGGGATCTCGCCAAAGTACAAGCCGCAATGAACAGCGGACCCGACAACCGCACTGTCAGCCTCAAAACCCCGCTGCCCATCGTCATCTTCTACCTCACGGCCTTTGTCGACGAGCACGGCGACATCCGCTTCTTCGACGACATATACGGCTACGACGCCGCCATGCAGAAGGTCTTCGCCAAGGGCCCACCCTACCCCGTCAAACCCTATCCCTCCACCCCAAAACCCAAACCTGGCGACACCGCTTAGTCATGCTTTGAAGGGGCGCGGCTTCAGCCCGCGCCATTAGACCCCAGGATTGGGGGGCTTTAGCCCCTGAGGGAATTTACTCCGAAAAAAATCCTCGCCAGGCGATAAACTGCTGTCGTGAAAAACGCCGAATTCAACCCCAAAGTCGACGCCTACATCGCGAAGGCACAAACCTTCGCCCAGCCCATTCTCACCCACATTCGCGAACTGGCACACAAGGCCTCGCCCGAAGTCGAAGAAGCCATCAAGTGGAGCATGCCCTTCTTCATGATCCGCGGCGTCATCCTCGGCCACATGGCTGCATTCAAGCAGCACTGCGCCCTCGGCCTCTGGGGCCCGGAGATGAACGCCATCCTCAACGCGGACGGCCTTCACTCGGAGAACGGCATGGGCTCCCTCGGCAAAATCACCAGCCTCAAAGAACTCCCGCCGGACAAGCAGCTCCTCGGCTACTACCGTCAAGCCGCCGGAATCATCCTCAACGGAGAACGTACCAAGTCCCTCGCCCGGACAAAGAAATCCGTAAAGCCCCCTCCGGAAATCTCAGCAGAACTCACCGCCGCCCTCAAAAAGAACAAAACCGCCGCAAAGGTCTTCGAAGCCTTCTCCCCATCCTGCAAGCGCGAGTACACCGACTGGATCAACGAAGCCAAGCGCCCCGAAACCAAAGAAAAACGCATCACCCAGGCCGTCGAATGGATCGCCGAAGGAAAGCAGCGCAACTGGAAATACCAAAACTGCTGATTCAAACCCGGGCCTCGCACTCTCTTCCTCAGAAAAAGGAGAAGACGATATGCCCCAGACCACTGCTCCATTCTCTCCCTACAACTTTCTCATCTCATTTGTGGGCGAGCCACCCTTCGGAGGATTCTCCGAGGCCTCGCACCTCTCCATTCACGGCATCAACAAGGCCACCGATATCACACTCAAGCGCGGCGTCGTCACATCCACCGCTCTCTCGCGCTGGCTCAGCTCTGTCCGTTCCGGTCCGCCATCGCGTCGCGATATAGTCCTCTTGCAACGCGACAGCGCCGGTGCACCCATACACTCCTGGCGGCTCAGCAAGGTTCTCCCCATGAAATACACAGGCCCAACCCTCAGCGACAAAGGAAACGACGTCGCCATCGAAGAGCTCGTCCTCTCCGTCGAAAGCATCGAGCTTGTTCCGCCTGGCTGCTGAGCCTGTAACAGCAGTTCCTGAAGTCTCAGAGACTTCCCGCCAGTACCATAGCGTCGTTTCCCTATAATCGTGGTTTGAGCACACAGTTCCGCAACAGTTCTGCCAGGACACACGCACTAGCCGTTGCAACCGGCATTCTGCTCAGTCGCGTCGTCGGATTGGTCCGCGATCGCGTGTTCGCGCATTATTTCGGCAATTCTGACGCCGCTGATGCCTTTCGTGCTGCATTCCGTATTCCAAATTTTCTTCAAAACCTCTTTGGAGAGGGTGTGCTTTCGGCGTCATTTATTCCGGTCTATGCGCGTCTCAATGCGGAGGAGCGCCACGGAGAGGCTTCGCAGCTCGCTGAGGCAGTCTTCTCCCTTTTGCTCTTCGTTACAACGATCTTGGTCGTAGCTGGAATTTTTGCGACACCGTGGTTAATCGATCTCATCGCACCCGGTTTCCATGGCGGCAAGCGCCTGCTCACCATCGAACTGGTTCAAATTCTCTTTCCCGGCGCGGCGCTCCTGGTACTCTCCGCCTGGTGCCTCGGAATTCTGAATAGCCATCGCAGATTTTTACTGTCATACGCTGCTCCTGTTGCGTGGAATGTCGCGATGATTGCAACCCTGATCTGGGGCGGTCGCCATCATTCCGAATCGCGTCTGGCCGTGCTTCTCGCGTTTGGCTCAGTGGTGGGTAGCGGCCTGCAGTTTGCTGTGCAACTTCCAACTGTCATCCACTTCCTGTGGCCGCTGCGCCTGCAGATCAGTCTGGCGACCGTGCACGTCCGCACCGTAGCTGGAAACTTCTTCCCAGTCTTCCTAAGCCGTGGAGTCGTGCAGATCAGCGCCTACGTCGACTCGTGGCTGGCCAGTTTTCTCGGCACCGGAGCTGTTTCTGCACTGGGATACGCGCAAACTCTTTATACTTTGCCGGTAAGTCTCTTCGGAATGGCCGTCTCTGCTGCAGAGCTACCGGCTATGTCCAGCGCATTAGGTACGCCGGCTGAGATCTCCGATGCTCTCCGGCAGCGCCTGACGCAGGGTTTGCAGCAAATTGCTTTTTTTGTGATACCGTCAGCCGTCGCATTCGTCCTGCTCGGAGACGTCATCGTGGCTACTATCTATCGCACGGGTCATTTTCAGGGCGAGGACGTGCTCTTCGTATGGGGAATTCTGGCGGGCTCCGCGGTCGGCCTGCTTGCCTCTACTTCCGGACGTCTTTACTCGTCTGCCTTTTATGCGCTCAGGAATACACGTACTCCGCTCAAATTTGCTCTGATTCGCGTTACACTCACGCTCTCCCTCGGCTATCTCTTTGCCCTTCAATTGCCGCGTCTTATTGGCATTGACCCGCGTTGGGGTGCCGCAGGCCTGACACTCTCCGCCGGCATTGCCGGCTGGTTAGAATTCCTTCTGCTCCGGCGTGCACTGCAGAGACAGATAGGAGTCGTCCCATTATCAAGATCGCGCAACGCCAAGCTATGGCTCGTTGCGATTGCAGCGGCTACAGTCAGTTGGGGTATCAAACACGTTTTGCCCTTCAGTGCTCCACTCTTGGTAGGCCCGTCCGTTCTTATCCCTTTCGTCGCCGTTTACCTGGCAACGACACAATGGCTCGGGATTGCCAGTATGGGAGCAGTTGGCCGCCTGCTCACGCGTCGCCGATAGAGCCTCCGGCAGATCGCCGAAGGCAAACAGCGCACTTGAAATATCACTGCTGATGTGAAGTCCGGGCCTTACGCTTTAATCGGAGGCCCGACCATCTCCATGTCGTACTTGCGAAACAGAGCAGCATCCATCTTCGCGCCACCGGGCTTAGCAGTCTCGCGAAAGAAACCCTCCATCTTGCCCGCCGGTGAAAAAGCGATCAGCATCTTCGCCGGCCTCTCGCTCCCGCCGGTAAAGCTATGTGGCACCTTTCGAGGTGCAAGCACCGACTCACCCGGCCCCAGACGCACACGTTTCTCGCCCACCTGAAACACAACCTCGCCCTCCATCACATAGAACCACTCCTCCTGCTCCAGGTGATAATGCAGCGGTGGTCCGCCCGGCAGCAGATTATCGTGCTCGATGATGAAGACATGGCCAGTCTCCTGCGTCGAGGTCTTGAATGTAATCCGGCTGAATCCAAGGGAACGGCTCTCGTCGAACATATCCTTGCCCGCAGAGACCACCTTCGCCTCCTGCGGCGTTTCAGCAGACGGCTCAAGAGCAAGTACAAACGGTTGAGAGAGTGCAATTGGAAAAGCACTGGCGGCTGATTTCAAAAAATTGCGGCGTTTCATGGGTCTCCTGACGTCCTGGCTCGAATTTTGCCAAGTCTATCTCAATAAAAACCTGTGGCGCGCCTAAATTGTTGCCGAGGCATACCATTTAACCTGTATGCGATTATTCGTTGGTATCCCCCTGACACCTACCGTAGTCGACGAACTCTCAAAACTCGCAACCAACCTCCGCTCCAAAGAAGACAACCTGCGCTGGGCCCAGCCGGCGTCCTGGCACATTACTCTGCAATTTCTCGGCGCTACTACCCAGCAACAATACGACTGCCTCGTCCAGAGCCTGCGCGAACTCCGCTCTCCACACATCCCAATACGACTTCAGGAATTAGACTTCTTCGATCGAGCCGGAATCTTCTTCGCCGACGTCAAACCCGCGCCCGCTCTGCTCGTTCTCCAGCAACGCATCACAGCGGCAACGGGCCCCTGCGGATTCGTTCCCGAAACGCGCCCCTACCATCCGCACATCACCCTCGCGCGAACCACCAAAGAAGGCACACAGGCCCTTCGCATCCTTAAAGCCCGGATCTCCACCCAACCGAAGTTCTCCGTTTCGATGGCAGATTCCTTCGCCCTCTACGAAAGCTTCACTGGCCCGGGCGGCTCGCGTTACGAAATCCGCGAACGCTTCCCCCTCGGTTCATAAAGTTGAGTGGCTCACCCGCCGGGCAAACTCCAGAAACACCAGCGCCGCTGGCGAATACCCGCTAGGATCAGCCTGCGTAAAATCCCCAGTCATCGGGTCCATCTGCTGCCGAAACTCTGTATGCCGCATCATCGCCTCGCACCACTGCTGCATCAGGTGATTCATCTCCACCTGCTTGCCGTAATAAGGCATCCATCGCGGCACTCGCAGCGCCGTCAAAGCCTGGCTCGCGCCGCCCCAGCTATTCCGCGGAATCGGCCTCACAAACGTAGGATCATCCATCGCAATCGAAGTCAGCGGATAAGGCGCCCAGAACGCCTTCGGGTTATGAATCTGCTTCGTCCACACCGCATCGAAGATCGCCTTATCCTTCGCGTCATACCGCTTCAGCACATGCTCACCCAGCACCCTGCTGTTCACATCCGACCGTACCCGCACAAAATTATTCTGCGTATCCAGGTCATAGAACGAAGCATCCTTCGGGTCATAGAGATGCTCAACAATCAGCTCGCGAATCTTCTCCGCATCGTCATGCCACCTGCTGGCCTCATCGCCCTTCCCCAGCGCCGTAGCCATATGCGCCAGCGCCATCCGTGCACCAAACACCGTCGCCGATAGATCCGGACACAACCGCGGCATCGTCGCAATCTGCGGACACTTCCGCGCATCCGCATCCGGACACCGGTTTGGAATCCCCGTCCACCGCGGACTATTATCATGCCCCGTATCGTAGGTGCAGAAACCCTCCACCAACCCTGTCTTCCGCGTATCGCGCCACTGCCGCAGCCACGCATCCCACCGGCTGCAGGCCGCATAAGCCGTCACCAGCAGCTCATCGTCATCCAGAAGCTGCGCCAGCTCCCACGCCGTCGAAGCAATCGGCACCACCATCTGAATCTGTCCATACCCGACCTCGGTCAGCTTGATCGAAGCCGGAATCTGCCCCGCCGAAGGATGCCCCTCCGGCCTCTGCAGCGCGAAAAAAGCCATATGGTTATTCCGCGCAATCTGCAGCGGGCTCAGCCCACCCTCCCTCGCCGTCACATAAGAAGCCAGGGTCCCATAGACCAACCCCTCATGCGGCCCGCACTCCTGCCATATCCCCGGATAAACCGCCCCTTCAAACAGAACCGGATGCTCGTAACTTGGCACTGTCTTCACATTCCCTGCAAGCACAGCCAGCGCAGCATCCCAGGTCTTCTGCCACCGCGGATCGCTGCTCGGGAACACCGGCCGCGTAGCCACTCCCGGAGTCGCAGGGGTCTGCGTCTCGCCGCGAGAAGACACCAGCGCCGCACCCGCGGTCATCGCCGTTAGCTTGAGAAAATCTCTCCGGTCCTTCGTTCCCACCGGCCTCTCCTTGCTGCGGGAGATGGTTTCTGCCGCCTGACGTAAACAGTGTAGTACCCTTGGGCCGAAGCGATAGACTTTCACCGATGACCTCTCCGCTCGAGTCGGCCTCTCCAGGCGAAGATCAAACGCAGCAGGAACACTCGCACGGGGCCAAACTCGACCCGGCCACCTTCCGCCGCAAACTCATGAGCTGGTACCGCAGCCACGCCCGCGAACTCCCCTGGCGCGGAGTCTCCGACCCCTATCGCACCTGGCTCTCCGAGGTCATGCTGCAGCAGACCCGTGTAGCCGCCGTCATCGACCACTACGAAAACTTCCTTCGAAAATTCCCCACCATCCTCGCGCTCGCGCTCGCCCCCGAGTCCGAGGTCCTCGCCACCTGGTCCGGTCTTGGCTACTATCGCCGCGCGCGCCTTCTCCACAAAACCGCGCAATTTCTCACCCGCGAACGCGGCGGCATCCTCCCCAACACCGCAGCCGAACTCCGCACTCTCCCCGGCATCGGCGAATACACCAGTGCCGCCATCGCCAGCATCGCCTTCGGAGAAAGCATCGCCGTAGTCGACGGCAACGTCGAGCGCGTCCTCCTCCGTCTCACCGGCCGCCCCGAAACCAAATCCGCCAAAGACCGCGCCTTCATCCAGAAAAAAGCCGCATCCCTCGTTCCCAGACACCACGTTGCCGAAAGCGCCAACGCCGCAGGCGATCACAACCAGGCCATGATGGAGCTCGGCGCAACCATCTGCCTCCCAAAAGCCCCGCTCTGTCTTCACTGTCCCGTCTACTCCATGTGCAGGACGCGCGGCGAACACATCACCCCGCCGCGAGCCGCACAACTCAGCCGCCCTGCGGCTTATCTGCTAAGCCTGCGCAAGCTCGGAACCCTCACTGAAGTCCTCCTTGAACTTCGCGCCGAAGACTCAAGCCTTATGCCCGGCATGTACGAGTTGCCTCCGCTCCCCCTCGACGCCGTCCAGGGACGCGAACCCCTCCTGCGCCTTCGCCACTCCATCACCAACACCAACTACTACGTTCAGATCTTCGCCGCGCACGGCCCCGACGACAGCGGCCTCCGCCGCGCCATCCCCGCCTCACCCACTGATCTGCACTGGGTCTTAACCAAACGCCTCGCTTCCATGCCTCTTACCGGCCTCACACGCAAAGCCCTTCAGCGCCTCGACGTCATGGCAATCAATCTCCCGCAACTCCCCGAAGATTACACCTAACGCGGTCGGGCGACGGCAACAATCAAGGCAAAGTACGCGAGCACCAGCACGCCTCCGCCGGCGAACTTCCACCATCTCCTGTTATCGGTGGAACGAAAGATGGCAGCAAGACAAGCGACGATGAGAATGAAGTGCCCGATGCCTGCGAAGAACACCATCAGCGTGTCTGGCCGATTCACATGGCCGGTTCGGAGAAGAGACTCCAACTCGCCCGCGCCGGCCTGTATGAGATGAGTGACGAACAGGCTCAAGGCGTTCCAGAATACTGCAATTGTGAATCCAGCACCGTACCCCCAGGGGCTGTTCCGGCGCGCCAGAACGATAATTGCGACGTAAATCAATGCCTGAAGCAGATGAAGGGGCCGCAGCGCGGGAATAATGAACGCCGATCCCGCCAGCGCAATTAGCAAGAGCCCGGCTCCAATCCAAATCCACATACGGGCTAAAGCTGGTCCGCGAGGTGTCATAGGCGACTATTTGGTCTGATACGACACGTCCGTATAAAAGGTTCCGAAAATCAGACATACCCATGCTATGGGGCTTCACAGAAGGCTTGACGAGCATTGACTTCTTCATGGAAGCCCGTATGAGTCGCCCTTTTGAAAGGGGCGGCTTCGGACCGCAAAGAATCCAGTCTTGTTTAAGGACACGGCTTCAGAGCCGCTCTGAGCGGGGTCGAATGGAGACTGTTACAAAACTCCATTCAAAGCAACTTCAACGCCTGTGCGGCCTCCGCGTACCCAATCCCAACGGACTCCGAAAACGTTAGATCCAGACTGAAGAATGACTGCCCGTGAACCCAAACTCGTCAAAAGAGATCATGAATGTGGGCGAAGCCGTAATTGACGGAGTCAGCGTAAAAAGACAAAATGTAGAAGACCTCGGCTTCGCCATCCGCGCCATACGACACGCTCCCGTCGATTTCTCGCGAGGTTAACTTTCGACAGAAGAGGCCATCGTGAAACGTGAACGCATGTTGCAAATCTTCTTGGTTGTGCTGGGAATTCTGTTTATCGCAATGGTCTACCCGCTCTATGTTGATCTATGGCACGCGAATTGGCTTGTGAATATGCATAATGAAACTGAGCCAATGTTTCTCAGTTTCTTCATCGCACTCGGCCCCTTTCTGCTGCTTGCTGCCAGAAACCCGTCGGCGCATCGCTTGCTGATTGCCTTCACGGCTTGGTGGAACCTGGCGCATGCTGCCGTAATGGCCATCGAAACTGTGCAAGCTTGGAATCGCGGAGTTCATCGGAACTTTACGGACGTTGTAATCGTCGCTGTCATAGGATTGATTTTGCTGGCGCTCTCACCCTCTCGCCGTGACCGAAGTACGGCTGTTTCGTACTAATTGAGCATAACCGCCGAGAAAATCTGGACGCCTAGAAGGCAAATGTTAGGGTTGCGGGCAGATTACCAGCAGAGCGGCTCCGACGCCGTTTCAACAAAGGTTTCGTCGCTTTCCCATCGATGCATTTTGGATAGCGTTGCATGGTTGAGCATCCCTTTGCAACGATCAAGTACCGTATTTTCGGACACCCGCGTCTGTTGATGCGTGGATTGTCCGGCGCAAAGGTCGAAATCGGCCTCGCGACGATGGCTTACAACCTCCCGCATCACAAAATGTGCTCGGCGCAACGAAACTGACGCAAACTCTTCATCAGGCTTGATTGAGCGTAGAGAGCAAACGCGCAATTCGAAACGCTGAGAACGTTAGAGCGAGCGTTTGCGTCTTCCCAAAATCTTCTGAGCTGAGTTTCGTAACGACCTCGAATGGGTGCCGCAATGTTTCGTTTGCAAAGCGGCTTTAGCCGTTGGGTACGCTTTTGTTTCGGCCGGCACCTTCTCTTCAAAGTGCCTGCAAACCCGCCCTACTGCATCCGCTCCGAGCCCTTCTTCGTCACCACCGTCGAAGGCAGAATTGCCGCCGGCACACTCCGCACCTTGCCGTTCCCCAGCGAACTCGCCCGCGAAGCGCCCGCCTGCAGCAGCAACGGATGCTGCAGCGTCACAATCACCGCAGTCGCAGGCGTCGTGCCCGCACACACATAGCTGTGAATCGTGTTCGCGTCAAAGTAGATCGCATCGCCCGGTTCCACGCGGTACGTCGAATCGCCATGCCGCACATCCAGAGCACCCGAAAGCAGATAAAGAAACTCACATCCCGCATGTTGATGCGCCCGCGGTATCCGCCCTTCCTTCAAAGGCAAAAACTCCGCATAGTAAGGATCGAGCTGCCTGTCCGGAACCTGGTATCCCAGGCTCTCAAAAAAATACGTCGGGTCATCAGCACCCGTCTGCGGCAGCCGCACCCGATCACTCCTGCGATGCACGCGAAACAGAGTCTGCGGCTCCGGATCGAAGAAGTAGCTCAGGTCTTTGGAAAACACCATCGCGATCCGCGCAAGGTTCCGCAGCGTCGGCACAACCCGCCCCGTCTCCAGCTGCGAAAGAAAGCTCGCCGACAGCCCCGTATGCCGTCCCAGTTCCACCAGTCCCATCGACTTCTTCGAGCGCAGGAGCTTGATGCGTTCGCCAATTCGCTTCTCGGCAATGAACGACTCAGCCGCCACACCATCTACGTGGAGAGGAGGCACGCCGCTTGATCCGCTGCCGGTTAAAACTGCATGGGGAGTCGAGGAAATTTGAGTAGCGGCCAAAGTACTCGGGGAGATGATATTTTTGCTCATAAGGGTCATTTGCTAGGTCAACAGATGTTGAAACAACATCAAAAGTTGTCTGCAATACCTCGTTACTTTTCGGTTGGATGCGTTTTTTGCGTCCCGCGGCAACTCAGGAAATATCAAAAAAACTCAACGAGCCTGTCATCATACAAACACCGCACAATCCGGCTAGGATCACACTGAGAATCAGGCAGACAATCGATCCGGCGTTCAAGGCTCAATGAAGGTCCTCCTCACTCCCTGCAATCTTCACAACGCGCGATGGCTATCCTCCGCGGCTGCCGCGCTTATCGCCGTATGCGTAGGCGGATGTGCCAGCCCCGGACAGCCTCGTCCTCCCTCGCTCAATCTCCCCGAACCCGTAAAAGATCTCACCGCCCAGCGCATTGGCGACGAAGTCTATCTTCACTGGACCACACCCGAAAAAAACACTGACCGCATCGCTGTCAACGGCACGATGACAGCCCAGCTCTGCCGCGTCGCCGCGCCATCCTCAACCTGCACGCCCGTCAAAAAGCTTTCCGCATCATCAGGCCCCACCGAGGCAACCGACACACTCCCCCAAAATCTCACAACCGAACCTGCCACCCTTCTCACCTACCGCGTCGAAATCCTCAACGCCAAAGCCCACTCCGCCGGCCCATCCAATGAAGCGTTCATCGCCTCCGGCTCCGCACCCCCACCACTCACCAACTTCCACGCAACACCCACTCGCGCCGGCGCCATGCTCGAGTGGCAGCCCCAACCTACCTCCGCACCTGTCGAACTCGACCGCCTCCCCGTAGATGCCAGCGGCGCCGTCATCCAGCCCGCTCCAAAACCGCCAAAATCCACCGGCAAACCCTCCCTCAAATCAGCGCCAAAATCTCACGCACCCAAAACCACACAGCCGCCCCAGCCAAAATCCCCACTGCCTGCCCCCTCAACACCAATCGAGGTCAAACTGCTCGCTCCCGCCGCCCCCACCGACCCCGGCGGCACCATCGACCACACCGCACAAATGGGCGAAACCTACAGCTATACCGCCCAGCGCGTCCGCACCGTCTCTCTCACCGGCCACACTCTCGAAATCCGCAGCGCCGTCTCCTCACCAGCAATCGTCGTCATGCGCAACAACTTTCCACCCCGCGCCCCCACAGGGCTTGAAGCCGTCCCCGGAGGCGCAACTCCAACAGAACACTCCATCGATCTCTCCTGGACTCCCAACTCTGATCCCGACCTCGCAGGCTACAACGTGTATCGTCAGGATATCGATTCAACCGGCGTAGCCGCGGGAACAGCGGCGCGCCTGAACCAGACTCCGGTCGTCGGTCCTGCCTACCGCGACCAAACCGCCATGGCCGGCCGCCGCTACGCGTATCGTGTCACTGCTGTCGATACAGCAGGCAACGAAAGTGCGCCCAGCGCGGACGTCCAGGAGACAGCAAGGGAGCAATAAAGAATGCGTTACTGCAAGTACCTGTCGTCGGAAAATGGTGCCAGCCTCGCCCGCTACGCTCTGGTTGAAAAACGCAACGGTGTCTTCTGGGCCACGCTTCCCATGCAGGCCCCGCAGGAGGACCTTACCTCCCGCATCCTCGGCGGCCTCCCCGTCCCCACCACTGACGTCGATTTTGAGCCCACGCCCCTCACTGACCTCAAGCTCCTCCCGCCCGTCGCTCCTTCCAAAATCATCTGCGTCGGCCGCAACTACAAAGACCACGCCGCCGAGCTTGGCAACGAAGTCCCCAAAGAGCCTCTCCTCTTCTTCAAGCCCCCGTCATCCCTCCTCGCCCCCAAAGGGACCGTCCGCATACCCGCCATCTCCACCCGCGTCGACTACGAGGGCGAACTGGGCATCGTCATCGGCCGTCGCTGCCATAAGATAGGCCCAGACGAAGACGTCCGCCCCTACATCCGAGGCTATGTCATCGTCAATGACGTCACCGCCCGCGACATCCAGAAATCCGACGGCCAGTTCACCCGAGGCAAAGGCTTCGACACCTTCTGCCCGGTTGGCCCCATCGTCTCCGACGAGATCGACCCCGCCGGCGGCCAGCCCGTCACCGTCATCACACGCCTCAACGGCGCCGTCAAGCAGCAAGCCTCCACCCGCGACTTTATCTTCCCCATCGCCGAGCTCCTGCGCTACATCACACAAGTCATGACCCTTGAACCCGGCGACCTCATCCCCACCGGAACCCCGGCAGGCGTAGGAGCCGTCAAGCCCGGCGACCGCATCCAGGTAGAGATAGACAGCCTCGGCATCCTGGAAAACGAATTCGCAGCCGAGTAACATCCGCCCCGCATACTGGGGCTAAGCATAACCAGGCCCGGCTTGATAAAATTGAATTAGCGCACTTCGCGAAGGAGCAACACTATGGCATCGTTTCTCGAACAGCTCCGCGGCATGACCACCGTCGTCTCTGACACTGGCGACTTCAACGCCATCCAGCAGTTCCGCCCGCAGGACGCGACCACCAACCCCTCCCTCATCGCCGCCGCAGCCGAAAAGGCCGAATACAAGTCCGTCGTCGATGACGTCCTCAAGCAGGTCCGCAAAGACGCCAACCCCAGCGCCTCCGACAAGGAAGTCGCCGCGCAGTCTTTCCGTCCTCTCGAAGTCGCCTTCGGCCGCAAGATCCTCGACATCATCCCCGGCCGCGTCTCCACCGAGGTTGACGCCCGCCTCTCCTACGACATCGACAAGTCCGTCGCCGAAGCCCGCGCCATCATCGCCTTGTACGACAAGGCCGGCATCTCCCGCGACCGCATCCTCGTCAAGCTCGCCTCCACATGGGAAGGCATCAAGGCCGCTGAGATTCTCGAAAAAGAGGGTATCCACTGCAACATGACCCTTCTCTTCGGCATGCATCAGGCCGTAGCCTCCGCCGAAGCCAAAGCTACGCTCATCTCCCCCTTCGTAGGCCGCATCCTCGACTGGTACAAGAAAAACGAGCCCAGCCGCAACAACGACGGCCCCAACGATCCCGGTGTCGAGTCTGTCACCGCCATCTACAACTACTACAAAAAATTCGGCTACAAAACCGTAGTCATGGGCGCGAGCTTCCGCAATACAAGCGAGATCAAAGAACTCGCCGGCTGCGATCTTCTCACCATCGCACCCAAGCTCCTCGAAGAGCTCTCCACTACCAACGGCGAACTGCCTCGCAAGCTCGACCCAGCCAGGGCGCAATCCATGAACATCGAAAAGATTCCCATGGACAAAGCCACCTTCGACAAGATGCATGCCGCCGATCGCATGGCTACTGACAAACTCAAGGAAGGCATTGAGGGCTTCTCCAAGGCTATCGAAGACCTCGAAAAGGTCCTCGAAGCCCGCCTCGCCGAATTAGCCGAACCAGCCGCCGCTGCCCGCTGATCCACGACAATCATCCAGTCACCAACACAACGGCCCGCAAGGGCCGTTGTGTTGTTTTGGTAATACTTTTGTTCTCAGCACAACTAATCCCCGCCGTTGCCTCTCTCACAACCCTGAGGTAACTCCATGCAAGTCCTAAAGCTTCTCACATTGACCGCTGTTGCCGGTCTCTGCATCATTCCCAGCGCTCCCAAAGCCCAGGCTCAGATCCGCGTAGAAATCGGGGCTGCTCCGGCATGTCCTTATGGTTATTTTGATTCGGCTCCCTACGGTTGTGCTCCTTACGGCTACTATGGCCCCGAGTGGTTC
The DNA here is from genome assembly GCA_963815485.1 of uncultured Acidobacteriaceae bacterium. Taxonomy (GTDB): domain Bacteria; phylum Acidobacteriota; class Terriglobia; order Terriglobales; family Acidobacteriaceae; genus Edaphobacter. Next base: position 1,748,509 of record CAWFGQ010000002.1, read on the forward strand.
AGCGGGGGTGCATTCGTCGGCGCCGGTCCGTGGTTTCATGGCCGCGAACACTTCAGCGGCCACGTAAATAACAGCTTCCACCCCGAGCATGGCTACAAAGGTCAAATGCCCGAGCGAGGCGAGAAAGCGACTGCCGAGCATGCCAATCCGCCGAAAAACTTCAAAGGCAATGAAACGCGTGATGGACGTGGTCACGTAGCCAACAAAAAAGGCTAAATCAGATTCAAAATTGAAAACGAGGGGCTCCCGCAAGGAGCCCTTTCGTTTTTAAATTCGTAACCCGCATCCATCGTGCCGTGTAGCGCGCATAGCACCGCGGTCTCACCGCGAAAGGTGGAAAGTAAACGTCACTTCAAAAAAAACCATTTCCACCCCACCAAACAAAACTCTTCCCGCAAAGCAACCTTTAAAAAAAACCGCCACAAAACATTTCTTCCCACGAGCCTTTTCAGCACAACGCTTTCTCTGTCTTCTTTCTCTAAGCGTAAAGAAGAGGTGAATCATGCGCAGTATTAAATTCCTTGCACCATTTGCTCTCGCAGGTCTGTGTCTCGCAATCTCAACTCCCACAACCACCGAGGCCCAGGTCTCCGTAAGCGTCGGTGTGGCCCCATCCTGCCCCTACGGCTACTACGAGGCCCCGCCCTACAGCTGTGCTCCCTACGGCTACTACGGTCCCGAGTGGTTCAGCGGTGGCATTTTCATCGGCGCAGGCCCATGGTTCCGCGGCCCCGAGCACTTCAACGGTCACGTCGACAACCGCTATCACCCGGAGCACGGCTACAAGGGTGAGTATCCACACCCCGGCGAGAAACCGCGCTCGGGCTGGACCGGTCACCCTGAAAACTTTCACGGCAATGAAATGCGTGACGGACGCGGCGGTCATCCTCGCTAAGCAAAAGACAATCTGCCAGGGTTAACAAAAGAAAGAGGGACTCGCGGAGGGGTCCCTCTTCCTTTAATTAGCTTTTCAAACTCAAAAAACTCCAACTGGCAATCCCGGCCAATCCAGCGCCGCAGAAAAAATCGGTGCTCAGCCTTCAGCTCGCGGCCGACTACTGCTGCCCACCCGCAACCGCAATCGTAGTTGACTCCGCCATAGCCGACTTCACGCCCTTAGGCGAAAACTCAGGCCGCCGTTTCAGGGCATACATTCTCTGGTCCGCAATCCGCAGCAGCTTGATCGAATCATCCGCATCATCCGGATAGATTGCCATCCCCATACTCGCCGACACCATCATCGACCGTCCTTCAATCTGGATCGGCTTCTCCATCGCTCCGCGCACCGACTCCATAAAGTGATCCAGCGACTGGCCCACATCCAGGTCCGTCGCCACAATAATGAATTCATCCCCACCCAGCCGCGCCAGCGTATCCGACGCACGCACACTTCTCCTCAAGTGCCCGGCAACCTCGCGCAACACCTGGTCCCCTGCCTGGTGCCCCAGCGTGTCGTTGATGATCTTGAACCCGTTCATATCCAGAATCAGCAGCGCCAGGCGGCTCTGATGGCGGTCAGCCCGTTCAATCGCCGTCGTCAGCCGGTCTGCAAACAGCCTTCGATTCGGCAGCCCCGTCAGTTCGTCGTGCAACGCAAGCCACTCGTTGCTCGAGACCTGCTCCTCCAGCATCACCAGAATCATGCCGATCGAGATCAGCGACTTCTGCATATTCCAGATGTGCGAAGCGATATCCGCATACGACCGGTACTGCACAATCCACGGGTGCAGCGCCAGGCAAAGTGCCCAGATCACAAAGCCGGTCACAATCGCCAGTTTGCCCGTGCTGTTCCGCGCCAGCCGTCGCTGAAAATTCAGTGCTGCAATCACATACACGCAGCACAGGCTCCAGTACACCGCATCGCGATAACTTCCTTCATGGATCAGGTAGCCCATCGACAGCCACCCGCACACATGCAGCGCTGCATATCTCCAGTTGTGGCGCAGATACAGCGAAGTCGTAACGCCAATCAGCAAGCCCGCTGCAATCGAGGCGAAGAACGCAACCGCCGAATAGATATGCAGCCCATACAGCGTCGTGATTGCCAGGAGAGGCAACGTGTTCAACTTCAGATAAATCAGGTCGACATTTTTTGAGAACGCATATCCGCCCGATGCCCACACAAACACCACCCCGGCCAGCAGGTAGCAGTCCATCACAATCAGGTGCAGTCCCCTGGGGGGAATTTGGTTCGCCGGGTAGAAGGTATGGGCGCAAGCCTCAACCAGCGTGAAGAAAAGTCCCAGCAGCCATATGTCGGCGCGTCCCTGCGGATGCCGCCTTCGCAGCAGCAGCAGAATGACGATCAGGATCGCCAGGGCCAACAGATCGGGCAAGAACGAAAAATTCATCAGGCTCCATGCTCCTCATCGCTTGGATTGGCCAGCTGCGGCCCGCGAGAAGCACGTCTTCACCTTGTCGGCGTATCTGCTCTGTCGCCGTGAATTGTGAGAGGGGAAAACCTCTCATGCACCGCCGCATTCTCCGCAGAACGATGTCGGGAACCCTTCCGGAAAAAAAAAGACCGGAAACATCTGAAAATAACGAGGTGTACAAACCCCAGCCCATTGGACGGGTCTTGGCCTCTATTGGCTCCGTACTCTCGGAAACGGGCTGCCAAGCTGTCACTGAGGCGTCAGACTTCGACTATGCAAACAATTATCCAACATCCCGCAAAAAACCTACATGAAATTCCGTACCGCAGGAATCAATAAATTCAGATATCTAACATGCGATCCACTGCTACTTAACCTGAAACGTTTCAAATCATTCACTCCATCGCCTGCTCTGCTCTGTCTGCAATTTTCCTCACATAGCATAGGCCCACCGGCTCGATAAGTCATCCCCACCGGGTTGTAGAGCCGCTACATCATCCGCTGAGCAGGCAAATCACCCGCATGGCGATCAGGCAATGACTCCTGGGTCACCTTAACGTCGGGGAAGCGAGTTTGGATTTACCCACCCCAAAAAAAACGAAAAAATAAATTTAGAAAAAGAGGAAAATTTTCAAAGTCCGAAAACATGCACTTAAGCACCACCTAACGACCACGGAAACGCACTTAACAACCAGCGAACGACCATGGTTTTCCCTTGTGGAAGACGGCGAATCCCCTGTAAAAACGCCTGCTCCACCACACTCAAAAAAATTACAGGATGTAACGCGACAGATCCTGGTCCTTCACGATCGAAGCCACCTGCTGCCGCACATACTCCGGATCGACCACAATCACCTTCTCCACACCGTTAGCCGTCTGCCGCTCAATCACCGGCAGCGGAGGCGAAGGCAACTGAGGCTCCGACGTAAGCGGCGCGGAAACATGCACTTCCCCCACAACACCCTCTTCCGTAATCTCCGCCCGCGGACTCTTGAACAGATCCGGAGCCTGGAAGCTGATCTCATCCAGCACCCGCTCCAGAATCGTATGCAGCCGTCGAGCTCCAATGTTTTCAGTAGTTTCGTTCACCTTGAAGGCAAACTGCGCCATCTCCGCAATCGCCTCCTTCGTAAACTCCAGCTTCAACCCCTCGGTCTCCAGAAGCGCTGTCGACTGCTTCACCAGCGAAGACTTAGGCTCGGTCAGAATCCGAATAAAGTCATTCACCGTCAACGAGTTAAGCTCCACCCGAATCGGAAACCGCCCCTGCAATTCCGGAATCAGATCGCTCGGCTTGGAAACGTGAAAAGCCCCCGCCGCGATAAACAGAATATGGTCAGTCGAAACCATCCCATACTTCGTGTTAACCGTAGTCCCTTCAACAATTGGGAGAATATCGCGCTGCACGCCCTCGCGCGAGACATCCGGGCCATGCCCACCCTCACGCCCGGCAATCTTATCGATCTCATCCAGGAACACAATCCCTGAATCTTCAACACGTTCCACCGCCAGGCGAGTCACCTGATCCATATCGATCAGCCGGTTCTCCTCCTCCTGCACGAGGTAATCGAACGCTTCAGCGACCTTCATCTTCCGCTTCTTCGTCCGCTGCCCGAACAGCCCGGGCAACATGTCCTTTAGATTGATATCTATCTCTTCCGAATTCTGGTTGGAGATGACCTCAAAACTTGGCTGATTGCGGTCGCGAACATCAAGCTCCACAATCCGGTCGTCCAGCTTCCCTTCACGGAACTGCTGCCGCAATTTCTCCCGCGTCCGCTGCTCCCGGTCCCCCGGCTTATCCTCGGGTTCAGTGGTCACCGCAGGAAGCTGAATCACATTACTATTCGTTTCCTGTGTTGGAGTTACAGTCGGTGTAGGCGGCAGCAACAGATCGATCAAACGATCCTCCGCCGCCAGCCCGGCCTTATCCTCCACCTCTTCCATCTTCTCTTCGCGAACCATATCGATCGCAATCTCCACCAGATCGCGCACAATCGATTCGACATCCCGCCCGACATATCCCACTTCAGTAAACTTCGAGGCCTCCACCTTTAGAAACGGCGAGTTTGTCAGCTTCGCTAACCGCCTTGCTATCTCGGTCTTACCAACACCCGTCGGCCCAATCATGATGATGTTCTTGGGCATAATCTCGTCAGCAAGCTCAGGCGAAAGCTTCTGCCGTCGCATCCGATTCCGCAGCGCAATCGCCACCGCCCGCTTCGCCGCCTGCTGCCCAACGACATACTTATCCAACTCCGCGACGATCTCGCGGGGCGTCATCTCATCAAGTGCAAGCGCCTGATCTTCAGCCGCTCCGGGTAGAAAAATTGCCATGATACGGAACTCCTTGTGCACCACATGCGACGATACGTTGAAGGTCTTACGAGGAATGGATGCTATTGGTTCGCAGGGGCCTCAGATTTCAGCTCTTCGATCGTCATCTGGTTATTCGTATAAACGCAGATATCGCCCGCGATCTTCAGACTCTTGATCGCAATCTCCCGCGCGTTGAGATTTGTATTCTCCACTAACGCCCGAGCGCTGGCGAGGGCATAGCTGCCGCCGCTGCCGATGGTTGCGATCCCCTCATCCGGGTCGATCACATCCCCATTTCCGGACAGCAGAAACGTCTGCTTCGAATCGCACACAATCAACAGCGCTTCCAACTGGCGCAGCATCTTATCCGTTCGCCAGTCCTTGGCAAGCTCCACCGCAGCGCGGCCTAAATTTCCTGCGTACTGCTCGAGCTTGACCTCGAACCGGGCAAAGAGCGAGAAAGCATCCGCAGTCGATCCGGCAAACCCAGCCAGAACCTTGTCCTGGTAGAGACGGCGAATCTTCTTCGCCGAACCCTTCATGACAGTTGCACCGATTGACACCTGGCCATCAGCTGCCATCACGACCGAGTCGCCGCGTCGAACACAGATTACGGTTGTCGAACGAACGCGCCGGCCATCTGCTAAATCAATCGGATGGGCCATGCTTGTGGTGGCAGCGGAGGATGATTTGATGGAAACAGACGACTTCGCAGGGCGAGAAAAAGAGGACTTCATGGGCAACTCTCAGTATATCGCCAATCGTCTTCTTCCTCGGAGCCCAATCGGTGACTCGAAAGTCCAATAGCCGGATCGATTCGCTAGCATTATGGTTACTTCATCAGTACCCATTGGTGCCGAAGCGTCTGGTATCGACTATCCTTTCTGAAAGAAGACTGTGTTTTCGCTGATTCCAATTCATCTGGCGCCTGCTCTCCGTTCTCCGCGAGTTATCACCGCGATTGGCGTTGGAGTTGTGACAGCCGCCGCATTTGCCATCTATGCCTTCACGCGGAAGAAGCCGACCCCCGAAGAGATTGAACGTGAACGCCGCGAACTGCTCGCTCGTGCAGGCAGGATCACAGACGGGACGATCATGGACACGATGATCAAGGTTGCCCGTGACGCTTCGCCGGAGGCTCCGGAAGTTCCTTCAGGAGATAAGGCCCCAACACCCGAGATCATCGTGTACAACTACCGCATTGCCGGCGTCACCTATGAATGTGCGCAGGATGTCACGGCACTCGCGGAGCATGTTCACGGTATCCGGACGGATCTTCCCATTCAGGTTCGCTATATGCCGCACAATCCCGCGAACAGCATCATCGTCGCGGAGTCATGGAGCGGTTTGCGGCTGAACTCCTCACGCCCTTATCACACCGATTGAATGCGGCTCCCGCGCAGACTACACTGAATTCATGCACATGGTCGCTACCTCGAACGGCAGGATGCAGCGTGTCCTGCAGGTTTCAATGGCGCTTACGCTCGCGTATGTGTTGGCGACCTTCTACTTCGGGTTGCGAGCTCATTCGCTGGCCCTTATCTCCGAAGCCGGGCATAACGTCAGCGATCTTCTGGCGATTGTTTTGTCATTTGTAGCTGTCTACTTTCAGGCACGGCCCGCGACCGACGAGAAGACCTTCGGGTATCAGCGAGCCGGCGTGCTGGCGGCGTTCGTTAATGCGGTGACTCTCGTTGTGCTGTCGGCGTGGATCGCGATCGAGGCGATTCACCGGCTCAACGCTCCGGCTCCTGTTCAGCCGAGGATCATGATGTATGTTGCCGCGGCTGGAGTATTGATGAACGGTACTGTCGCAACGCTTCTCTGGCGCTTCTCGGGCGACGTGAATATCCGAAGCGTCTTTCTGCACATGCTGGGCGATACGCTGTCGACGGCGGCGGTGATCGTGGGTGGCGCGGCGATCCTGTTCAGCGGCATGACGTGGATCGACCCTGTGCTGTCGATCGTGATTGCAGGAATGATTCTGTGGAGTTCGATAGGGATTATTCGCGAAACGCTGAACATTCTGCTGGAAGGAACTCCGCGAAACCTACAGCTTGGCGAGATTCGCCAGGCGATGGCATCGGTGGAAGGTGTCCTCGATGTTCATGATCTTCATGTCTGGAGCCTTGGCTCCCATTCGCACGCTCTGGCGAGCCACGTTACGATCGCCGAGATGCCGATGTCGGAGTGCGGCGACATTCTTACCGGCATCAACTGCGCCTTGCGTGACCGTTTTCACATCACCCATACGACGATTCAGTTTGAAACGACGGGATGCGAGACCACGCACGGGTGCAGCGCGCCTCCCGAGCTCGAGACTGTTGGTGCGCATGATCACCATCATGGGCACGACCATCACGGCCATGCCCACTAGGGCGATCTCAGATTAGAAATGTTAGAGAAGGGTTGCGTCGAGGGAGATCTCAGCCTTGAGGACGCGAGAGACAGGGCATCCCGTCTCAGCGTTGTGGGCCAGTTCGTCAAATTTGGTCTTGTCGATGTTGGGAATCTTCGCCTTCATGGTGAGGTGGCTCTTGGTGATGGTGGGGGTGCCGCTCACGTCGAACGTGAGCACAGCGGTGGTCTCAATGGTGTCCGCGGTGAAGCCGGCGTTGGTGAGCTGAGCGCTGAAGGCCATAGTGAAGCAGCCGGCATGGGCTGCGGCGATGAGCTCCTCAGGATTGGTGCCGACGCCATCGGCGAAGCGAGTCTTGAAACTGTACTGCGTCTCTTTCAGTGTGCCGCTCTGGGTTGAGATGGTTCCGTTGCCCTCTTTGAGAGTGCCGTGCCAGACTGCGGATGCGCTGCGATCCATCGTGATTCTCCTCTTCCTGTTGTTAGTGGCTTATCGGATAACGTAACTCTTTCGATGCTACGCCGCTGCTAATGGGCCTTGAAAATTTGGCTCGCTCAGCTAGTATCTCCTGATGCAGACTTCTAGGGCATCCGAGGTCGAGACGGAACAGAGTTTCGTCGAGTGTTCTTTGACGTCGGAACACCATTCGCGCTACTGTCCCACGTGCAGCTCGCGCCTGGAGGACAACCGCTGCAAGCTGGTGTGCCGGATCTGCGGATTCTTCCTGAGCTGCGCGGATTTCTACTGAACCTGTCATCGCATGGATCGGACGTTATTTGCTTTCCGATTTCAATCGGAAGGCGAGTTGGTTGAGCAGGGGAAGCATGCAAGCGGAAGTCATTTTATGCCAATGCGTTAGACGATTTCGCCCTGTCGGGTCATTTTCGGGGTCATAAGAAAGACCAACGACCAAGGAAAAAAAAGATTTCTGTTGGGATGTATCGCAGCGGCGGGCTACAATCCGGCAGCGCCTAAAATTGGTCATTTTTCGTGACGTGGAGAAGACCCTGCGCGAGGAGAGAATCGTATGAATGACGCCATTTCAGTTGACGGCCAGGCCGCTGGACCTGGATTGAGCCAGATGGAGCGTGTGGTGGACACGTTTGTCGCTCCAAAGAAGACATTCACGGATATTTTGCGGAGCACGAGCTGGTGGTTGCCGTTCCTGCTAATGGTGCTGGTGACCTTGGGGTCGACCGTTGTGGTGGAGAGACAGGTCGGTTGGGACCGGGTGTCGGAGAACCAGGTCCACCAGAATCCGAAGGCGGAAGAAAGGCTGGCGACCCTGACGCCAGAGCAAAGAGCAGCCCAGATGCACCTCTCCGCGAATATCACCCGTGGTGTGAGTTATTGTTCGTTTATCTTCATTCTGGTGTTCGTTGCGATCTTTGCGCTGATCTACTGGGCAAGCTTTAACTTTGGGTTGGGGGCGAAGACGACGTTCGGCCAGATGTTCGCTGTGTGCATGTTCGCGGGACTTCCCAGACTGCTGACGGGATTATTGTCAATTCTGACTCTGATGTTCGGAAACAGCGCTGACTCTTACGACATCAGAAACCCCGTGGGGACGAACCTGGCTTACTATATGCCTGACTCGGGACCGGCGTTGAAGGCCGCTCTGAGCTTTTTCGATGTGATTGGCTTGTGGAACCTCGCATTGCTGGTCATTGGGACGGCTATTGTGGCAAAGGTATCGACAGGGAAGGCTGCTGCCGTGGTGGTGGGGTGGTGGCTGCTTGGACTGCTGATCGTGGTGGGATTTACTGCTGCGACGAGCTAACGGTTCGGACTGGCCTCAGGGTATCGAGGCCGGTTGGAACGAAGTAAAGGTGGAGGCGGGCAGGCCTGCGCCGTTGTACAGGTTCGCTTTGGGGAAGTTGGGCCATGCATACCGGACGTACTCAGGGGCCGGGACAGCAGGGCTCTCGGCGATGACGGTTTCGCCTTCGATGTGAGCGCTGGCCGTTACGAAGACTCCGTCGTGGCCCGCAACCTCGAAACCTTCGAGTGAGCCGCCTTTGGAGCGGAGCCCCTCCGCGTTGTGAAACCACACATGCATTGCGCCGCCGCTGGGATAGGCGAGTTGAAAGAGCGGGCCGGAGGCGGTAATGTTTTCTCCGAAGACGATTTGACGCGCTAGGAGGGAAAGACGTTCGCCTACAAGCTGCTTGTTGGCGGGATGAACGTTGTGCTCATCGCCGACGTCGATGGCGACGGCCATGCCTGTCTTAGTGAGGTAGAGCGATTTCCGTTGCGCATCTCGGAGTGTGCCCCAGTCTTCTTTTGGGGTGCTGGCGAAGGCGGAGATCTGGACAAAGAGGAACGGGAAGTTGCCCTGATGCCATTGGCGCCGCCAGTCCTGAATCATCGCAGGGAAGATTCGATTGTAGAATGCGGCGTGACTTGAGTTGGATTCGCCCTGGTACCAGATGACTCCACGGATAGGTAGCGGCGTAAAGGGCGCGACCATGGCGTTGTAGAGTGCGGCGGGACGCCATGAGGCGGGGTTGGGATGCCAGTCGCGGTCAGGTGTGAGCGGCCTGCCTTGTTCTTTGGCGAGTTTGTCGGCCTGGTCGAGCCGGATCTCCGTAGCTTCGTGATTCATGTGTTCAGCGCGTGTGGCGAAAGCAGGGGTCAGAGCAGAATCGGCTCCGAGGGCGTCGAGGCTGGTCCAGGCTTCGGCAGGGGTGCCTCCCCAGGTTGAATCGATGAGACCGATGGCGACGTGGTCTTTGCCGAGTGCCTTTTGCAGATCGCGCGCGAAGAAGTAGGCTACGGCGGAGAAGTCCTTTGCAGTTTCGGGAGTGCAGCGGGACCATCCGGTCGCCGCTTTCACGTCTTCGAGGGGATAGTCAGCTGCATCTCGATCGATGCGGAAGAGCCGGATGTCCGGGTAATTGGCGGCGGCTATCTCCTGGTCGGCGTTTTGAACGACAGCACTGCCGGGGAAGCCGGCGAGAGGCATCTCCATATTGGATTGGCCGGAGGCGAACCAAAGGTCGCCGAGGAGGATGTCGTCGAACTGGACGGTGTTTGTGGCGCGGATGACGAGAGTGAAGGGACCGCCGGCGGGTTGCGCTGGGAGGTAAACGCTCCAGCGGCCGGCGTGATCGGTTGTTGCGGATGCGGTAAGGCCGTGGAATTCAGCAGTAACCTTTTCGCCTTCTGTTGCGTTGCCCCAGACGTGGATGGGCATGTCGCGCTGCAGAACCATGTGGCTGGAGAAAAGTTTCGGCAGGGAGACTTCAGCGACGGCAGGGAAACTGAGCAAAAGTGTGGTGGCGAAGAGCGTTCGTGCAAGGCGAAATGGCATTGGGGTCTCCGGCGGTTAACTTTATACGTGGCTCACGGTGTGTGCGAAGCGCGATTTTGCTTTAAAGAGAAAAGGCCAGGAGCTTGTCCGGGCCTTTTGGTTTCCGATGGAGAGCGGCGTTACTCAGTCCAGCGCTTGAAGACGAGGGAGCCGTTGGTGCCGCCGAAGCCGAAGGAGTTGGAGAGTGCGTAATCGATCTTTGCAGCCTGAGGCTTGTTGGCGATGTAGTTGAGACGGCACTCCGGGTCGGGATCGACGAGATTCATCGTCGGAGGTGCCATTTGGTTGAGCATCGCCATGACGGTGATGCCGGCTTCGAGACCACCTGCGCCGCCGAGGAGGTGGCCGGTCATCGATTTGGTGGAGCTGACGAGGAGCTTGTGGCTGGTGGCGTGTTCGCCAAAGAGATTTTCGATGGCTTTGGACTCGAGCGCGTCGCCGAGGGGCGTTGAGGTGGCGTGAGCGTTGAGGTAGTCGATCTGTTCGGGAGCGATGCCAGCGACTTTGAGCGCGTTCTTCATGGAGCGATAGCAGCCCTCGCCTTCAGGAGCCATGCCGGTCATGTGAAAAGCGTCGGCGGAGAGGCCATAGCCCACAATCTCGGCGAGGATCTTTGCGCCGCGGGCTTTGGCGAATTCGAGGTCTTCGAGGATGAGAATGCCTGCGCCCTCGCCGACAACGAAGCCGTCGCGGTCTTTGTCGAAGGGACGGGAGGCGTGGGTGGGATCGTCGTTGCGTGTGGAGAGAGCGCGCATGGATGCGAACCCTGCGACGCCAAGCGGTGTGATGGAAGCTTCGGTGCCGCCGGCGATCATAGCGTCGGCATCGCCGCGCTGAATGATGCGGAAGGCATCGCCGATGGAGTGGGCAGAGGTGGTGCAGGCGGTGGCGGTCGCCTCATTGGGGCCACGCGCGCCGTACTTGATGGAAACGTGGCCAGCGGCGAGGTTGATGATGGCTCCGGGGATGAAGAACGGAGACACCTTGCGGGGACCGCCGTTGAGCAGGTTGATGTGCTCGCGCTCGATGACATCGAATCCGCCGATGCCTGAACCGATGTGGACGCCAATACGGTCACTGTTTTCCGGCGTAACCTTAAGGCCGGAGTGGGCCATGGCTTCTTCAGAGGCTGCGAGAGCAAAGTGGATAAAGCGGCCCATTTTGCGGGCCTCTTTCTTGTCGATAAAGGCGAGAGGGTCGAAGTTCTTGACCTCCGCGGCGAATCGCACGGGGTGCCCGGTGAGATCGAATGCTTTGATCTCAGCCATACCGCTGCGCCCGGCCAGCAGGCCGCTCCAGACTTCAGGCGTTGTATTACCGACCCCGCAAAGAAGCCCGAGGCCGGTTACGACGACACGACGTTGCTCCATTTTTTATTTTGCCGCTTTCTGGTTCTTTTCGATGTAATCGATGGCGTCTTTGACAGTTTTAATTTTCTCGGCATCCTCGTCGGGAATCTGGATATCGAATGCTTCTTCGAACTGCATGACGAGCTCGACGACGTCGAGGGAATCGGCGCCAAGATCTTCCTGAAAGCTTGCACCCGGTGTGACTTCAGCCTCATCCACCTGAAGTTGCTCGACAATAATCTGCTTTACCTTCTCGTCTACTGCTGCCATTTCGTTCTCCTGTTTACGTCTGGAATCAAAGCCTTAAATTTGTGCGTGCGCGCACCCACAGCCATCCTCAAGCATACTGAGGGCCTAGGTGAGTGTAAAGCAAAGGCCGCCGACGGTGTGTGACAGAAAACCCGGTTTGTCAATCGTCTTCGCCGGAGGCGGCCAGTAGAGGTGCGACGGACGCTATCTCCTCGAAGCCAATCACGTTCGAGACAGGCGCCCCGGCGTCGATGCTTGAGACGTTTTTGAGTGCGCGATTAATGGTGCGGGTCTTGCTGGAGAGGTCGCCAAGGGTGTTCTGGACGGTATCAACTTGTTTTTTTACCTTGTCCATCAGGCCGCCGAACTTCTCGAACTCTGTCTTGGTTGACGAGAGAACACGCCAAACCTCGTCGCCTTTCTTCTGGATTGCGAGGGTGTGGAAGCCCATCTGGAAGCTGGTGAGGATGGCCATAAAGGTAGAAGGGCCGGCGATGGTGACTCGGCATTGCGACTGAATCTCCGACTGCAACCCCGGACGGCGAACGACTTCGGCATAGAGCGCCTCTGTGGGGAGAAACATGATGGCATGCGGCATAGTCGCAGGTGGGTCGATGTACTTGTCGCAGATACGCTTGCCCTCTGCCCGGATGGAGCGTTCGAAGGCCTTACCGGTAGCCTCGATCCCCTCTCCTGTCTCGTAGGCATGTTCAAGCCGCTCCCAGTCTTCCTTGGGAAACTTGGCATCGATGGCCAGAAGTGTATGGCCGCCGCCATCTCCATTCGGAAATTTGAGCGCGTACTCAACCGATTCTTGAGTGTTGGGTTTAATGCGAGCGTTCTTGATGTACTGCTCCGGAGAGAACATCTGCTCAAGCTGCTGGCCGAGCTGGAATTCGCCAACGACACCGCGGGACTTCACATTCGAAAGAACTTTTTTGAGGTCCCCGACACCGGTGGCAAGCTCTTTCATCTCGCCAAGACCCTTCTGCACCTCGCCGAGATGAGTCGTTACCTGGCCGAAGGACTCGGTAAGACGCGTCTGCAGTGTTGCGTGAAGTTTTTCATCCACCGTGACCCGCATCTCTTCGAGCTTGGCAGTGTTGTCCTGGTTGAGTTTGGTAAGCCGGTCTTCAACGGTGAACCGGAGTTTTTCCTGCTGGCTTGAGGCTTCGCCGGAGAGTTCCGTCAGACGGCTATGCAATGCTTCACGCGCCTCGACGAGGCTGCGATTGACCTCGCCAATGAAGTACGTGAGACGCTGCGCGATGGAATCAAGATTCTGCTGAACAGCGGTACGGAGGGCCTCATCCGAACTTTTATTGTCCGAGCGGAAGCCGTTGAGACCGGTGTTGAGGAGGTTGCTGAGTTCAGCAATGGTGCTGGTGATTTCGGTACGGAGGTTGGTGAAGTCGGTCGCGGCAGACTCACGGGTGCGGCTGGCGTCGGCGGCGTTGTCAGTGCGAAGCTGGGCCAGTTCCCTCCGAAAGTGGTGATCGAGTCCCTCGAAGCGAGTGTCAAGGCGGGTCAACTGGCTTGGTATTGCATCGGCTAACTGATTGAGTCGAGATTCTTGTGCAGGCGCGGAAGATTTACGCCATAGAACGAACACGATGCCCAGCAGCGTGGCGATCTGAAGCGCGATAAGAAGAAGGACCAGTGTTGTCATTTCGTCTTTCCTTCGCCTAAAGGATAGCATCGATCAGAATCCGCGTCTTGTGGATTCCGGGGAACGAATGGCTTTCTTCCATCTGAAGAAGTCCGCATCCAATCGGATACGGAGGGGTGTATGAAGAATAGGAATTCGGACGATTTTTTGAACAAGATAGGGACGGATGCGACGGCGATGTTCGACAACTCTGCTAGCAATCCGACCGAACGTGCCAGCAGCGAGGCGACCAACGCGGCTACGACAGCGAAAGGTGAAGATAACGAAGATGAGCGTCTGAAAGAGGAAGACGATGACGCCGCAGAGCTGGAGGAGGACGAAGAAGAGAACGAAGAGATTAATATTGAAGACGAAGCTGGGCTCTAGGATAGAACGCAAGGGGGGCACATGCCGATTGCGAACTATAGCGTGCTGGCCGGAAGACCTACGGCGGGGAAGGTCGTTAGCGGAGCGAGTGCCCATTATCAGATCACGATGCAGGCGACCGGTGGACCGTTTACCGTCGCGGTGAATATCCAGTCGGTGGATGGGTCCGAAGTGCTGTATGCGATCGTGGAGGAGTTTACGCCTCCGGATCTGGCAGGTTTGACTGCACTTCCGATGGGGATGACGAAGCTGAAGAGCGTGTCAGGTGGGCTGGCGCTGGACTTTGTGCGCAGTAGGGTGAGTGGCACGCCCATGATTACGAAGGCGCAGATGACTCTGCTGCCCAAGTCGAATGAGAAGGCAAAGGGTTTGAGCGCTGAGGCAGAGGCGATTCAGCGCGCCAAGGCCAGAGCGCTGGAAAATGCCGTGGTGACTCTGCTGAATATGACGATCGCCGATAAGGAAGGCGTTATCCATGCGTTTGGGAGTGCATTTGCCGATCAGGGGAAGGTGGATGGGATTCACGATATCCACATGAACCAGGGGAATCCGAAGAACAATCACGGCGGCGACAATGGCGTCTGGCAGGATGGCGCGCTGATGATTCATCTTCCGTCGAAGAACACGTGGACTGCGGTGTTTATCGCGTTTCAGACAGAGAGTTGGGATACGGATTCGAAGGGGAATCCGATTTAGAGGACACAGAGTATCTGGTCGGCGATTGCCGCGGCTTCTACCGCGGGGCGGACGTCGTGGACGCGGAGGATGTGGGCTCCCAAAAGTATGGCAGCGATGTTTGCCGCAGTCGTCGCGTGGAGACGATCGTCGCTCGTGGCAGGGTGCTCGGAATAGAACGTCGCGAGTGTGGAATTTTTGGAGAGAGAGTGGGCGAGGAAACCCTTGCGGGAAGCTCCGACGAGGATGGGCAGGTTGAATTGGCGGAGTTGGTCAACGTGCGCGAGGATTGGATAGTTCTCATCGAGACGCTTGCCAAAGCCGAGGCCGGGATCGAGAACGATTTTCTCGCGCAGGATACCGGCAGCAGTGGCAGCTTCGAGCCGCTGGTTTAGTTCGGTGAGGACGAGGGGAAGGACCTCGTCGCGTTTGAGTGGCGGAAGCGTGGGCCAGTCCTGCGGGTGGCCGCGGGTGTGCATAAGGATAGCTCCACATCGGAGTTCCGCGCAGGTGGCGGACATGGCAGGATCCCAGAGATGACCGCTGACATCGTTGACGATCTCGGCTCCAGCTTCGATAGCGCGGCGGGCGGTGCTGGCGTGGAACGTGTCGACGGAGAGGATCGTCTGGGGGCGTTGTTGGAGGATTGATTCAAGAACAGGAAGGATGCGCGACTGCTCTTCCTCTGCCGAGAGCGGGCTGGCGTTAGGGCGTGTGGATTCGCCACCAAGGTCGAGGATATCGGCACCTTCGTCGAGCATCCTTTTTGCGTGTTCGAGAGCTCGCTCCGGAGCGTGTTCGGGAGAGTAAAAGAGACCGCCGTCGGAAAAAGAGTCAGGAGTGACATTGAGGATGCCCATGATGAGGGTTCGTTGGCCCAGAGCGAGCGTTTGGGTGCGGAGGTGCCAGTCGTGATGGTTGCGGGCCGTGAAAGGCATGGGAGAACAGTGTAGGACAGTTTCCAGAGCCGCTAAGCTCCTGTCACTCTTCGTTATGGAACATGGTGGTTATGGGGGCGTTTGGCATGGCGGAAGGATGCTAGACTGCGCGAATGAAGAGGCTTTCAGTAGGTCATGCGGTGTGGGTGTGGGGGATGGTGTGCGTTTCGATTGTGCCCGTGGGGGCGCAGACGAAAAGCGAAGGTTGTGACGGCGTAGTCGCGTCGAAAGCCGGCAGGAGCGGGCCTTGCAGGGAGTTGGCGCAGAAGATCTCGGCATTGCTGGGTGAACCGGCAGTAGCGCGGGATCATTGGGGGATCGCGGTGACGGGGATGGATGGTGCGCCGATCTATTCGTTGAATGAGGGACAACTGTTTCAACCAGCGAGCAATGCGAAATTGTTTACGACGGCGGCGGCGATGGCTCTGCTTGGGCCGCAGACCACGTTTGAGACAAAGATTTTGGCGAAGGGCGTGATGGATGGAACGACCGCACTGAAGGGTGATCTGGTGCTTGTGGGCGGCGGGGATGCGAATCTCTCGGGGCGGGAGATTCCTTACGTGGCTCCGGCATTGAGGCCGAAGGTGGAGAAGGGCGTTCCTCCGCCACCGGAGGTCGATCCGCTGCGGTATCTCGCGGCAATGGCGGACCAGGTGGCTGCGTCGGGTTTAAAGGTGGCGAATGGTGATGTGGTGGGTGACGATACGCTGTTTCCGTGGGAGCCGTATCCGCAGGATTGGTCGATTGACGATACGGTTTGGGGATATGGAGCTCCGGTGTCGGCACTGACAATCAATGACAACCAGATCAAGGTGACGGTGAAGCCTGCAGCGATTGCTGGTGAGCCTGCGATGGTGGTAGTCGACCCTGCCGCGCCCTCGTATTACACACTGGATGTTTCAGTGACGACGGGCGAAAAGAACAGTGGGAGCCACGTTCAGATGGAACGAGCTCTCGGATCCAAGGTGCTGCGCGTTTATGGGACGATTGCGGTGGATT
Organism: uncultured Acidobacteriaceae bacterium; assembly: GCA_963815485.1. Taxonomy (GTDB): domain Bacteria; phylum Acidobacteriota; class Terriglobia; order Terriglobales; family Acidobacteriaceae; genus Edaphobacter. The sequence goes on from CAWFGQ010000002.1 coordinate 1,765,120, forward strand.
CGCAACCAGATGAGGAGGAAGTTGCGATTCATGACCCCGCAGAGTACGCCGCGATGGCGCTGAAAGGCATGCTGGAGGCCCGGGGAATCGTCGTGACGGGGAAGGCGCGAGCAGTCCATCGAATCGATTCGGATTCGGAGAGTTTCTTGACGGAGGTAAAAAAAAGGCGCTATGAGGATTTCTTCGTAGGCGCAGATAGCGCTCCGCAAGTTATTGCTTGTCTTAATGATCCGCCACCCACAAAGAACGAACGAGTGATTGCTTCGCACTTGTCTCCGACGTTGCAGGATGATGTGACGGTGACGAATAAAATAAGCCAGAATCTGCATACGGAGCTGCTACTGCGCCATCTTGGGCGAAAAGTGTTTTGTTCAAGAGGTTCAACGGTCGAAGGAGTGAGGTTGGTGAGGGCATTTCTAGAACATGTGGGGATTGATAACGACGATTTTGTATTCTTTGACGGATCGGGACTGAGCGGGCATGACCTGGTGACCCCGCGGGCGACGGCGCGATTGTTGCAGTATGCTTCGACGCAATCCTGGTTTTCGGATTGGAAGACGAGTCTACCGGTTGGTGGCGAGGACGGTTCGCTGGCAGCGCGGTTTGGGAAGCCTCCGCTGAAGGACCATGTATTTGCGAAGACGGGAACCCTGGGCGAGGCTCGGACGTTGAGCGGATATTTGGAGTGTGCGAGCGGAAAGACGGTAATCTTTTCGATCATGGTGGGGAATCATCTGCCCGGGACAAGTGACGACCGCGAGGTGATGGACAAGATTGTGGCGGCGATTGCTGCTGCGAACTGAAGACATGGGACAGGGCCTGGGACCTGGCGTGCCGAGTTTGGGATGCGAGAATAGTTGGGTGAGGACAATCAAAGTTTTGTTGATGGGTTTATGGGTGGGACTGTTGGCCGGTTGCAAGACGTTACCGCCGCCTATGCCGCTGGAACAGTTGAATGCGCAGCAGATGCAGGGGCATGAGGTGTTTCAGGCGCGGTGCGCACAGTGTCACTATGACCGAGTGGATAAGCCACTGCACGGGCCTCCGATGCTGGGCGTGTTCAAGAACCCGACGCTGCAGAGCGGCGCTCCGGCCAACGATGAGCGGGTGACGGCGACGATTCTGCATGGGCATGGCCTGATGCCGGCGATGGGGAATAAGCTGAGTCAGCAGGATATAGACGATCTGCTGGCGTATATGCACACGTTATGAGCGAGACAGACGAGACCCATAGAGACGAAGTAAAGCGGCTTCAGGCGCGGGCGCATGGGATGCTGCCGGGCGTGGCGGCCATCTGCTTGTTCCTGCTGGTGCTGACGCTGATCAATGCGTTCGCGGCATTGCAGGGGAAGTTCGGCGACGGGCGCGGGAAGTATGGAGTGCTTGCTCTGTGTACGCTGCTGGCGGCAGGAGTGTTTGGGTTACTGCGGTTGCGGCGGTGGGGATGGGCGCTGGTGTTGGCGGGTTGTCTGATGCTGTCGCTGGGGAACATGTTTGTGTTTCAGAAGTCGCACGCCGCGCCGTTCCTTGTGCAGGGACTATTTGCGCTCGTTTTTTTTCTTTACCTGGTGCGGCCTGAGGTGCGGGACCGGTTGCGGTGATTTTGTAACTGCGGGAAGGGGCCGACGATGGTGGGTTTGTTTTTGTTAGGATGGCCCGCATGTTGAGTCGAAGGAACTTCGGTAAGCAGATGGCCGCGGTTGTTGCTGCGCGAGCGGTCGGCGCGGGCAAGTTGATGGGACAGGCGCAGCCGGTAGCTGAGCAGAACGGGGCGCAGTTTTCGGTGATGATGTGGGCGCTGAACAAGCGCGGCAGTTTCGAAGAAAATCTGGAGCGCGTAGCCGAAGCGGGATACAGACACGTCGAGCTGGTCGGTGAGTTTGCCAAGTGGTCCGAAGAGGATTGGCATCGCATCCTTGCTCGTATGAAGGCGCTCAAGATTACGGTGGATGCGACGTCGGGTGTGAAGATGGGGTTTGCCGATCCGTTGGGAGGAGACGGTTTTTTGGCGGAGTTGAAGGCCTTCATTCCGACAGTGCAGCGGCTGGGATGCGGGCAGATCATTCTTTTGTCCGGGAAGCGGATGGAAGCCGCAGGGCCGGGAGTCCAGCACGCTGCATCGATTGAGACGTTGAAGCGCGCTGGCGATATTTTGGGTGCGGCGAGTGTAATGGGAGTGATCGAGCCGATCGACCGGCTGGAGAATCCGTCGATCTTTCTCGATGGCGTGACAGAGGCGTTCGAGATTGTGCGGGCCGTCGGTAGCCCAAAGGTGAAGGTGCTGTATGACCTGTACCACGAGCAGCGCGGACAAGGAAACCTGATTGAAAAACTGGAGAAGAACATCGACGAGGTTGGCCTGATTCATGTCGCTGATGTGCCCGGGCGGCATGAGCCCGGGACCGGCGAGGTGAATTACATCAACATCTACCGGAAGCTGGCGGAGCTGCACTACCGGGGCGTGATTGCGATGGAGTTCTATCCGACGGGAGACGTGGTGGAGACGCTGCGGCGCGCTCGTGAAGAGGCGATACAATGGAACAGATGACTCCGACTGCTGATCTGGTTCAGATTGATCTGATGCCGAGGAAGCCTGCGCCGAAGCCGGTGTGGCTGAAGGCGAAGGCTCCCATGGGGGAGACGTTTCATAATCTGAAGAAGATGGCCCGCGAGCTGAAGCTGCATACGGTGTGCGAGAGCGCGCAGTGCCCCAATATCGGTGAGTGCTGGAATCAGAAGGCCGCGACGTTCATGATGCTGGGAAATCTGTGCACGCGCCGTTGTGGGTTCTGCGCCGTGCCGAAAGGTAAGCCGGAGCCGATTGATTTTGATGAGCCGCGACGCGTGGCGAATGCGGTGGCGCAGCTTGGATTGCATCATGCGGTGATTACAAGCGTGAACCGCGATGACGACAATATTGGCGCGGCGCAGGCGTTCGTGAAGGTGGTGGAGGAGATTCGCCTGCAGGCTCCGGGTTGCAGGGTGGAGATTCTGACGCCTGACTTTCAAGGCGTGGAAGAAGCGCTGCGGCTGGTGGTAGCGGCTCGGCCGGAGATTCTGAACCACAATATCGAGACAGTACCTCGGCTGTATCGCGTGGCGAAGTCAGGCGGACGCTACGAGCGGTCTCTGGAGTTTTTGCGGAAGTCGAAAGAGATTGCTGCGGAGATGTTCTCAGACCGCGAGGGCGACCAGATTGTCACCAAGACCGGCATTATTGTCGGGATGGGCGAGGAGATGCACGAGTTGCTGAGCGTCTTCCGCGACCTGGCGGACCGCAAGGTGGATATTCTGACGATCGGGCAGTATCTGCGGCCTTCGCGCGACCATCTGCCGATGACGCGGTACTACACGCCGGATGAGTTTGCGTTCCTGAAGCATGAGGCGATGGCGATGGGCTTCAAGCATGTGGAGAGCGGGCCGCTGGTGCGAAGCAGCTATCACGCGCAGGAGCAGGCGGAGTCTACCGGGCTAGCCTAAGTCGGCGATCTAGCCTGTATTGCGAAGACCCGCGCTGATGCCGTTGATCGTGGCGGAGATGGCGCGGTTAAGTTCAGGAGAATCAGGCTCGCCATTCGCGGCTGCCGCTCGTTTGCGGCGAATAAGCTCGACCTGGATCAGCGACATCGGATCGACATAAGGATTCCGCAGGCGAATCGAACGTTCGAGAACAGGATTAGTTTCAAGAAGCCTCTTCTGGCCGGTGATCTCGAGAATCATGCGGTGCGTCAGGTTAAATTCTGCTTCGAGTGCGGTGAAGACTCGATTACGCAAAGCTTCGTCGTCAACGAGAGAAGCATAGAGTCGCGCGATTCCGAAGTCAGCCTTAGCGAGCGCCATCTCGACGTTGCGAATAATGTCGAGAAAAAGCGGGAAGTCGCGAGCCATCGTTTGCAGTTGAGCAAGACCGTCGGTATTTTTCTGTACGAAGTCGTTCAGCGCGTGGCCCACGCCGAAGTACGCGGGAACAAGTTGCCGGGACTGCATCCATCCGAAGACCCACGGAATGGCGCGAAGGTCCGCCATCGATTTTCTGCCACTGCGTTTGGCGGGCCGTGAACCAAGTCGCGCATGTTCGAGTTCAGCGACCGGTGTGGCTTGCTCGAAGTAGGCGAAGGTGTCCGGGTTGTCGACGATGTGTTTGCGGTAGAAGGCATAGGCTGTCGAGGAAAGTTGGTCGAGCATAGCTTCCCACTCCGGAAGAATCTCTCCGGTCAGATGCGGTGTCTTCTCGTCGTGCTGCAGCATTGCATCGGGCCGCGCGAGCGCATCGAGGCTGGCCGCAATCATAAGCTCCAAATTGCGTTCGGCGAGGACAACGTCGGAGTACTTCCAGTTCAGGACCTCGCCCTGTTCCGTGAGACGCAACTCGCCGTTGAAGCTCTCCATCGGCTGGGCAAAGATAGCGCGATGCGTGGGCCCACCGCCGCGTCCGACGGTACCGCCGCGTCCGTGGAAGAGGCGAAGATTTACATTGCACTCGCGGGCGACCTCATGCAGAGCGCGATGTGCCTTATAGATCTCCCATGTGCTGGTGATCATGCCGCCATCTTTGTTGGAGTCGGAATAGCCGAGCATCACCTCCTGCCTGCGATCCCAGGACTTAAGAAGAGGCGCGTACGCTTCACTGCTCCAGAGCGCGCGCATGACCTGGGGCGCACTTTGCAGATCTTCGATTGACTCAAACAGAGGAACGGGCTGCAGGCCGGGGTCGTCACCGTTGGCCTCGACGCGAACGCCGCCGAGACGCGCCAGCCAAAGAACGCGCAGAACATCTTCAGCAGTGGCAGCCCCACTGATGACGTATTGGCGAATCGCTTCGGGTGCATAGACCTGCTTCAGTTCCGAGATGGTGCGGAAAGTATCGAGAACCTCGGCGGTTTGTTCGCTCAAGGCCAATGGAAGCGTGAGCGGCTGCGATGAGTTCACAGACTGCCATGCAGAGATTTCAGCGATCGCAGCGGCGTGAACACGCGCATGCTGACGAATGTCCAGCGTCTGCAGGTGCAATCCATAGGTGCGCACCTCCATCACCAGTGGATCGATCAGAAGCTCAGCCAGACGGAGGCCCTGATGTTCGGCCAGCGAGTTGCGAAGCGTCGTCAAATCGCCGAGCAAATCCGCGGCGCGTGCGTAGGGCGAAAGCGCAGGGTTGGAGGGAACCGGAACCGCGGATTGTGGAGTAGCTCCAAGACGCATCATGATGCAGGCGATAAGCAGGCGTACCGATTCATGAGGGAAGCGGCCCGCGAGGGCATTCTGACCGGCAGTGCGAAGCTGCGTAAGATAACCTTCAAGCAACCTGCTGAGTTCGGCAGAGACCGGAACCTGCTGGGTCGAGCTTGCCAACTGTTCGAAGATGTTCTGCAGCCGTCGCTGATAGTGACTGAGTAGCAGAGAGTGAGCCATTGCAAGCGCGTCGCGTGTTGTCTGCGAGGTCACGAAGGGATTTCCGTCGCGGTCTCCGCCGATCCAGGAGCCGAATCGGATAAGTTCGGGAAAGTCGCAGACACTTGTAACCGTTTTGGGTGCTTTTTTCGGATACTCCGCGGCGAAAGCCGAAGAGATCTCTTCATAGAGCACAGGCAGCGTGTCGAATAGGCTTGATTCGTAGTAATCGAGCGCCATGCGGATTTCGTCGCGCACTGTGGGACGCGCGCTGCGAACGTCGTCGGTCTGCCACAGCGCCGTGATCTCAGCCGTGAGATCGCGCTCCAACGCTTCCAGCTGCGTTTTAGGAATGGGAATGCTATCAAGTTGTTCAAGGATGTCAGAGATGCGTCGGCGTTTGAACATCACGCTCCGTCGCGCGACCTCCGTCGGGTGGGCAGTGAAGACGGGAGAGACGCAGACGCGTCGAAGCAGCGTATAAGCTTCTGCGGAGGACACACCGGCCTCGCGCATGCGCCGGAGGGTTCCGCGTAGATCGCCGCGTTGGATGGGGCCGGGGGCCGTTTCTTCATTGAGCTGGTGTGCGAGCCTGCGGCGCTTGCGATGGTTGGTCTCGGCAAGATTGATCAGCTCGAAGTAGAAGCCGAAGGCCCGCGTCAGTTGATAGGCTGCAGCAAGATCAAGGCTGCGGACGCGATCGAGTGCCTGTTGCAGATGCCCGGGGGCGGATGCTGCATCGGCGAGCCGTCCTTGAGGAGTTTCGGCCTCGCGGCGTGCGATAGCGGTGCGGCGAAGCGCCTCGACAGCTTCGTAGAGCGAGTCGCCGGCCTGCTCGCGAATTACCTCCCCCAGCAGCATGCCGAGCGAGCGCACATCGCGGCGCAGAGGCGCTTCTTTCACCTCTCCGGAAGAGGCTTGAAGTTCAGCGAGTCGCTGAGGCCAGCCAGTGGGCGTCCAAAGAGAGGGCATGATTGATTATGCACTGCACGCTCGCAGCAATGCCTCTTCAACTTTCCTCAGGAGCCGTTCCGTTTTCATAAAAGAGTCCACCTGCTTGCGAGAGCCGCTGCAGAAGTACCCGTTCCTCCTCCGCCTGCGCCGTCACCCACGCCGTGGAACCTGCATCACCGCCGCTGAAACCCCCGCCGCCTGCATGAAACGTTTACAGTTTTCCGATTTCCTAAATTCGTTTATGTCAGAGACCGGAGGCGCGGCACAGCGCGCTCTTTCCGGATCTCGGCCAGCAGGGGAGCCGTCCCAAACTCCACCGAACGGCTATCAAGGGTAAGGCGAAGCGTCGGAAGGGCCACCAGGTAGCGAAGATAATAGGTAATCTCTTCCAGATTGGAGGAGCCGCTTCCGGGAGGGTTGTAGCGGTACTGGCCCGGCGTCTGCACCGGAATCTCCCATTGGCGCCGAGCGGGTTTGACGCGCGTATAGCCGAGAAAATCCATCGTCAGCATGACCTTTTCGGTGCGGGGAGGGAAGAGGTTCTCGCGTGAAGCCGGCGTCCAGGGAGGATAGAAAGCGAGATCGGTCGCTCCGCCGAAGTTCGCAAACAGTTCGAAGTAGCTCTTCCCGTTAGGCCTCAGAGTGCATTGGGCAATCAAAGTCGGCGGAGGCGAAGGCGCTTTCCCTTCCTTTGAGGAACCGGCAAGTGCACCGGAGAGAATCAAGCGGACAAACTGAATGCCTGAAGTCTTCTCCTGACCTGCAAGACGATCGATCCCGCTGGCGAGCGTCGTCTTCTCCGGCTGCGACTCCGATTGTTGAGCCACAGACGAACCCAAAGCCGGGATCAAGAATAGAAGTGCAGCCAGAAGGTGCAGCCAGTTAGCCATTATGGGAGATAGCCTAGCCTGCTCTGGTCATCAGCAGAGATAAATTTTTTACCGGACGAGATACCTACATCACCTGGGCGATCTTTTCCAGCTCTTCCTGCAGGCACTGCGTCGAGCAACTGATCGACTCCATGCGAAACGCCGCGGAGCGCGCATCCTGCATCGAGACGCCGTAGCCGCGCGCAGCAAGAAAGCTGCTGATAAGGTCGGCTGCCTGCCAGGAATCGAGGCCTGACTTCATCAGGTCTTCGCGAAGACCTCTGAGATCGGTTTCAGAGAACCTTTCGACCTGGACAGAACTCGTCTTTGCCATTGGCCGCTCCAGCTTGAAGTAGTGTCCGACCGTAACCGCAAATTCAATCGTAATCGCTCAGTTTGTTAGACGCGAAACGAGTACTCGAAGCCTATTCGTCTTCATCAACAACTCTTTCAAGAACATTCAGGGGCCTGCATCAGAGTCTTCGAACAAAGGATGACGAGAAGATCCGGGGTCGTTGCAATCTGATTACGACCAGGTGGACTACGTCGCGCGGCCCGCCAGCAGTACTGGGATGTCATCGATAACCGGGTAGTGCCGTCCGCAACCCGAACATCGTATCGTCTCTGACTCGATCCCCAGAGGCTGACGGCAGACCGGGCACACGACCCAGCGCAAGCTTTCTGTCGTAGGTGCTTGCCCGCTCATGACTCTATCTTAGCGAACCGGGAGAGAAACTGGCCCGAGGCCACGATACCATGGAGACGATGACCAAAACTCCGCACATCCTGGACGGCATCGCCATTGCCGCCGAGATTAAGGCCGAAGTCGCAAACGAAGTTCAGGATCTTAAGGCTCGCGGAATCACTCCAGGCCTGGCGGTCGTGCTTGTGGGAGAAGTTCCGGCGTCGCAGATCTACGTTCGCAGCAAGGTGAAGACATGTGGCGAACTCGGCATCTATAGCGAACTGATTTCGCCCCCCGAAACCGTTACAACCAGCGACATGCTGGCGCTGATTGCCGACTTGAATGCCCGCAAAGATATCGACGGCATTCTGATCCAACTGCCTTTGCCGAAGCATGTTGACACGAAGCGTCTGCTCGATGCCGTCTCGCCCGACAAGGACGTCGACGGTTTTCATCCGGTCAATGTTGGCCGCCTCCAGAGCGGACAGCCTGCGCTCGCGCCCTGCACACCAGCTGGAATCATCGAGATTTTGCGGCGAAGCCATTTGCCGGTAGCAGGGCAGAACGCCGTGGTGGTCGGCCGTTCCGACATCGTGGGCAAACCCGCCGCGATGATGCTGCTGAACGCCTCCGCAACCGTAACCATTTGTCACAGCAAGACTGCCGATCTTGCAAAGTTCACTCGGGAAGCGGACATTCTCGTAGCAGCCATCGGGCGTCCGGGCTTTGTAACGCCGGAGATGGTAAAACCGGGAGCAGTCCTGATTGATGTCGGAATCAATCGCATCACGAACCCCGCCGAGGTAGAGAGATTTTTTCCCGGCGACGTCGCGCGGGCGGCAACTCTTGCCAAACGTGGTTCAGTCGTGGTCGGCGACATCGATCCGGCGGCGTTTGCCAGCGCGGGAGCCTACACACCGGTGCCGGGCGGCGTGGGCGCGCTGACGATTGCGATGCTGATGCAGAATACGCTGACTGCTGCCAGGCTCCGCCACGGAATCTCCCGGGAGAAAAACTAACTCCATGCTGCGCGTCGGCCTAACCGGCGGCCTCGGAAGCGGAAAATCCACCGCGGCTGCGCTATTTGCCGCGTACGGAGCGCACATCCTGCAATCCGACACAATCGGGCGCGCAATGATGGAACCCGGCGAGGCCGTCTACGCTGCCATCATCGATCATTTTGGTAGATCGGTAGTCTTGCCCGATGGACGCCTTGATCGCGGCGCACTCGCAAAGATTGCCTTTGCCGACGGTCGCGTAGAGGAACTGAATGCAATCGTGCATCCCGCGGTGATCGCCCGCCAGGCCGAGTTGGCCGAAGCCATCGGTGCGCGAGATCAGCACGCCATCGTTATGGTTGAGTCCGCGTTGATCTTCGAAACCCGCTTCGGCGGCACGAACGAGATAGGCAGCAAACCCTGGCACACACGCTTTGACCGCGTCATCTTGGTGACTGCGCCGGAAGAGGTAAAAATCACGCGATTCGTGGCTCGTTCGGCTGGGGGCGAAGAGATATCGACTGAGCGAAGAGAACAGCTTGAAGCCGAGGCCCGTCGCCGTCTCACTCAGCAGATTCCCGACGATCAGAAAAGCGCCTTGTGCGACTACATTTTGACCAACGACGGCCCGTTAAAGGAGCTGGAATGGCAAGTGGATCAGCTCTGGCCAATCCTCAAGGCAGCAGCTTGAGCTACCCAACGAATTCAAAAAGTGTTGACCTGAAGCAGGTTACGGCCCATCGCCAGACTTCGGAACAGATAGCTCGATACAATCGTATTGTCAGCAGCATTGTCTGCGATTGGAAAAATGACTAGGTCGTGCACCCGATGAAATTGCGTCCCGTTCTGCTTGTTCTTCTAATTCTCTCCGCTTTCTACTACCTGACGACCCACGTGGGCCCGTCGAAGGAAGCTCCCGCGTGGCTGCATCGTGTCGCGCCGGGACCCGCGGACCCCGCTACGAGCACAACCGCAGTCAACGGTCCAATGGGAAATTTCCAGCTGACCCAGGCCGCTGCCGCTCCTGCCTATGACACCGAGGAACAGCAGAACATCGCCGTCTACAAAAAGGCTCTGCCCTCAGTCGTGAACATCACCTCCACCGCCGTCTCCTGGGACTTCTTTTACGGAGCGGTCCCGCAGCAAGGTCAGGGCTCCGGCTTCATTCTCGACCCCCAGGGCCACATCCTGACGAACAACCACGTCATCGACAACGCCAATAGCGTCGAGGTCACCCTCTACGATAAGAAAAAGTACAAGGCAAAGGTTGTTGGGGTCGACCGCGGACACGATCTTGCCTTGCTGCAGATCAACAACGCCTCGAACCTGCAACCTGCGACTCTCTCTGAATCGAACAGCCTCACCGTCGGCCAGCGGGTCTATGCCATCGGCAATCCCTTCGGCCTGTCCGGCACGATGACGCGCGGCATCATCTCGGCGATCCGTTCCATTCGCGGACCCAACAACAGCCCGATCGAAGACGCGATCCAGACCGATGCCAGCGTCAATCCCGGCAACTCTGGCGGGCCGCTGCTCAACTCACGCGGCGAGGTTATCGGCATTACCACGCTAATCGCTTCCAACGGCGTCGAACAATCCGCAGGCATCGGCTTTGCCATTCCGGTCAACACAGCAAAGGCGGTCATCGCCGACTTCGCCAAGTATGGCCGTGTCCGTCGGCCCTCGCTGGACATCGCAACTCTTCCGATCGGCCCGGATATCGCTGAGCAGATCGGGCTCGCGGCCGACTATGGGGTTCTTATTCAGCGTGTGCTGCCTGGCGGAGCCGCAGAAAAGGCCGGCCTGCACGGCGGCACTCAGCGGGCAGGATATCTCGGCAATATGCCTGTGATGGTTGGCGGCGATCTCATCATCGCCATGGACGGTCAGGACATCACCAACACGCAGGACCTGGCAGCCGCAATGAACTCCCATCGAGCCGGCGACGAAGTAACCCTCACCGTCTTCCGTGGCCGCAAGAAGATCGATGTCAAAGTAACCCTTAGCGACGCGACGGAAAAGCAAGCACCGGCGGGCCAGCCGGCCTAACCGGTTGCATCATCTGCTTTCAACGCGTCGATCAGAACGACGATCATTGTTGCCGCGCCCGCATCAGGAGATATCGTCGCTCCACCCGCGAAATCAGAGACGGGAAGCGACTCTTCCGCACCGACAACGCCCTCCTGCCCGGATGCGAAGCGCACGCGAAAACGTCCCTGCGAACACACGAAAAAAGCCTGGCGCGCACTTCGGGAGATCGTAGTCTCAGATTGATATCGGCTGACATCTGCCTTGTGGTGATCCCGCCGCACCATCACATTGAAGTCGATCGTCATCCCATCGATCAGAGTTGCTTCAATCTCATCTTCTCCTCGAAAAGAGTAGGCTTCCGCCTCTCGAGTGATCGAAACGACTCCTCCACCGCTTTTATGAAGGTGCAAACCGCTACCCTCCCAGACAAGAATGGTCCGATCGACTCCGGGAAATGCAGAAAACTTTCCTGGCCCACTTACCTCCGCAAAACTGAGCCGCCAGAGAAACTCATCAAAGCCCGAGCCTTCAGGTTCAACGGCAAGGTTGCGAGTGATGCCGCCTCCGTTCTTCCATGGGATTCGCGGGAGAGACGAAATCTGAACTGGTTCACCTATCTTCATCGCAAAATTTTGCCGCAGCTATTTCGGTTCGGTAGAAATCGGCAGATAACGTCGATGCTGAATCGCATACTTACCGCTCAGCACCCGCGCAATCGCCTCAGGATACGCAAGATGTTCCTGCTCGAGGATACGTGCCGACAGCGTCTCGGGGGTGTCGCCGTCGTTGACCGGTACTATCTTCTGCAGAATGACCACGCCATGATCCACCGCTTCGTCGACAAAGTGAACCGTACATCCAGCGACCTTCGCGCCATACTCGAGCGCCTGTCTCTGCGCGTCAAGTCCTGGAAAAGCAGGCAACAGCGACGGATGCACATTCAGAATTCGATTCGGAAACGCCGCAACAAACGCCGGCGAGATGATTCGCATATATCCCGCCAGGCAGACCAGGTCGACCTTATGCTGATGCAGTCGCGCAATCATCTCGGCGTCATGCTCAGCCCGCTTACGTCCTGCTGACGGAATCGCAAACGCCGGAAGTTGCAGTGCATGCGCAGCGGAGAGTCCCAACGCATCTTCCACGTTCGACAACACAACTGCAATCTCCGCGCCGGGCAGGCGAGATTCACTCATCGCCTTGGCAATCGCAAGAAAGTTCGAACCTCTGCCCGAGAGAAGAACGCCGATACGATGCATCCAAAATTCCTTTCCTCAAAATTAAACTGGGTCGGTTTTTAGAAAATCAAAAAATCATCGCGCATCAGGCAACAATCCCTGTTCCACCAGCACTGGTGGCCTGCGATGCTTCGTCGCCTGCTCATACGCATACGCCCAGCCCAGCAGGTCGCCGTCTCGCCACGGCCTCGCGGATATCTCCAGACCAAACGGCAACCCGCCCGGATAGAATCCACCCGGAACAACGACCGCCGGCACGCCAATCATGTTCACCCAGCCTGTCGCAGAGTGCGGCCCTCCGCTAATGCCGCCGTCCTGCGGCATCGTCTCGTCCGGCGGAGGCATCTGTGCCGCGGGATAGACGTAGCCGTCGAGATGCAACCGGTCCAGCGTCGCGTTGTAGTCATCGATCGCCTTTTGCCTGGGCGTAAAAAAGTTCGCATCCGCTTGCGGATCGCTTTCAATCAAAGCCTGCGTCACCAGCGGCCTGCCGCCTCGACCAACCGCATAATCTCCAGTGATCGTCGCCGGCAGTGGCGAACCTACTGCCTTCTCGTACTCGGCCACGGAATGATATTGCGCTGGGCCGTAGGTAGCGAGGAACTTTTCAGTACCTTCGCGGACATAGGGAATCGTTCCCACGCGAGCGACCGTAACCGCGAAGCTGTCGGGAAGAATCGAATCGTCGAAGACCACGGTTGCCCCTGCCGCGCGGAGTCCCTCAATCGCCTTCATAAAAGCTTCACGAGTCTCGGGCCGCAGAGGAAGAACCGAATCCGCGGTCGCCGCTGTGACCTCTGCCGGTGTCGCCGAAGATGAGATGCCCTGGAATGGAATACCCGCTCCCGAAAGAACAAACGCTGGCACGCCAAAGCGTTTGCCCTTCAGCGCATCGGTCTTTAGATATTGGGTATAAGGTCCCGGCTGCGCCTTTGCAGAAGAACCAAGTGTGCGTGGATCGGCCGGATCTTCTCCAGCCATTGCATCCAGTGCGATTACAGCATCCGTCACGCTACGCGCGATAGGACCGGTATTGTCGAGCAGCCAGTCCAGCGGTGCGATTCCAGCAATACTCACCAGCCCGCGCGTCGGAAAGACTCCAACCACCGAACTCGTTGCCGAGGGCATTCGGATCGAGTTCCCCGTATCTGTCCCATTGCCCAGCACAGCCATATTCGCCGTCACCGCAGTCACGGTCCCACCCGAAGAGCCCCCAGGGCTGAACCGCACGTCATAAGCATTCCCCGTCCGCCCGTATGCCGTACTGCGATTCGTGTCGCTCGCTGCAAAGTCGGGCATATTCGTCTGCCCGATGATCACCGCACCTGCAGCACGCAGTCTGGCGACGATCGTCGCATCTTTCGATGCCACGAGTTCGTGTCCCGGAATTATGTAGCCTTTCCAACCATCGGTCGTGATCAGCCCTTTGATGCTGGTGTTCGCCTTCGTCACAATCGGAATGCCCCACAACGGGCCGTGATGAAAGTTCGCCCCTCCCCCTGCGGCCTCTGCGTCTTCGCGTTTCGCCGTAGCCAGGGCGCCTTCGAGATCAAGATTCTGCACCGCGCGATAGATCCCGTTGTACTTCCCGATGCGCGCTGCGTACCACTGCACCACCTCGTTGACGGTGTACTTATGGTTCCTGTACATCTCCTCGAGTTGAGGAACGGTAACTTCCATCAGATCGCGATTCATCGCATCCTGTTTGGAAGCGCCCGTGACTGGCGAGGTCTGTGCGAGCGCGCTCAAATTGCTGCCCGAGACGGCGAATAAAACCAGAAAACATCTGCAGAAATTTCCCAAAGCACTTCCAGGATCAACGCGCATTTTCATGACATCCTTCATAGGAAAGGGTGCTTTCTATAAGAACACAGCAACCCTCATCTAGGAATCGGCCAAAGCAGGCTCATACGTCCCGAATTCCCGGATGACCCATTTCTTCCATTCCGATACGATTTGGATATCGCAAAGATGTAAATCGCAGCACATGAGACAACAGTGGGAGAACTCACAGCTGCTTGATCTTTCAGACGCAGGCCTCCTTGCCGAACTTAAAATTACGGCCCGAATGTAAAGAAGACCTCGCTATCAGTGACAAGTATTACAAGGACAAATAGCCGTCACAAACATCAGGCGTAGCTAACCTTCCGCTCCCCGCGCACCACGCGACCAATCAGGCAATGCCGTTCATTCGCGCGATTCAGAATCGCCTTCGCCTTTTTGATCTTCTCCGCCGGAATCACCGCGATCAATCCAATTCCCATGTTGAACGTCCGCAGCATCTCATCTTCTTCCACATTTCCCAGTTGCTGCAGATGTGTAAACAGTGGGGGCACCGTCCACGACGCGCGATCCACCACCGCGCCCATTCCCTTTGGCAGAATCCGCGGCAGATTCTCTGTAATCCCGCCACCGGTAATATGCGCCATCCCGCTCACAACCTCGGCCTGGGTCAGCTTTTTGATCACCGAAAGATAACTGCGATGCGTTCGCATCAAAGCCGCGCCAGTCTTGTCTTTCAACTCATTGACATACTGTTCCGGCCCGTACTTCGCGACTTCAAACAGCAACTTCCGCGCCAGCGAGTAGCCATTCGTATGCAGTCCATTCGACGGCAACCCAACCAGCACATCACCCACTTGAATCGTGTCCCCGGTAATAATCTTGTCGCGGCTCACCGCACCGATGATCGTGCCAGCCAGGTCATACTCGCCCTCGTCGTAGAAGCCCGGCATCTGCGCTGTCTCGCCGCCAATCAGCGCGCACCCATTAGCCCGGCAGGCTTCACTCAGCCCCTGAACTACCGTCTCCACAATTGAGTTTTCGAGCTTGCCCGTCGCCAGATAATCCAGGAAAAACAGCGGCGTCGCCCCTTGCACGGCAATGTCATTCACGCAATGATTTACCAGGTCCTGCCCCACGGTGTGGTGAATTCCCAGCTCGAACGCAACCTTCAGCTTGGTCCCAACGCCATCTGCTGAAGACACAAGCACCGGATTCGGAAACTTCTCCAGATCGAGCGCAAACAGCCCTCCAAACCCGCCAATCTCGCTCAGCACCTGTTTGTTGAAGGTCTTCCGCGCCATCATCTTAATGCGCTGTTTGCTCTTCTCGGCCGAGCTGATGTCCACGCCCGCATCGGCGTAGCTGATGCTCTTTCCACCGGAAGGAGAACCTGCTGCGTGATTTGCACTCTGTTTCGGCCCCCCGATTTTTTTCGGAAGGGCAGCCGCGCGCAACGAAGGCTCCAGTGAGGTAACTGAATTGGTTGAGGTCAGATCGGTCTTTGGGGAGATCTCATCCGGCAAGGCAATGCTCCAGGGGTCGTGTGCTTAAACGAAGAAATTTCAGTCTAGCAGCACGGGACTTGCAAGCTGATAAACCAGAGGTTATTCGCATGATTCACCAACACCATTGCGGTCGGTTATCGGCCAAGCGCCGCATATTCTCTTCGCGCGGCCAGCAACACAGGAAGATCCTTGTCGGCGTCTTTCCAAAGCGTGAAGAACTTCTCATACTCCGCTCGACTCTGCTGAACATTGCCTGTGTGTGCCTCCGCGCGCCCCAGCCCGAGATGCGCAAGCGGAAACAACGGAGAGAGAGGATTGATTCCCCTATGGGCGAGGATGTTTCTATACTCAGTGGCGGCGTTATCCATCTGGCCAGCCCTGCGGTACGCCTCAGCTCGCTGGGAAAACCCTACGAGTCCCCCGGCCAGTTCATACGGAGCGGCAGGCTCCAGCGCAGCAATCGCGTCCAGAGGTTTGTTTCGCTGCAGAGCAACCTGCGCACGCAGCCGAGGAGCATAGGCATACATCACCAGCGTGCCGGGCATGCTCCTCGCCGGAGTATTGTCCCAGCAACCGTTCGGCGAACGAGGTATCGCCCAACTT
This sequence comes from uncultured Acidobacteriaceae bacterium, assembly GCA_963815485.1. Taxonomy (GTDB): domain Bacteria; phylum Acidobacteriota; class Terriglobia; order Terriglobales; family Acidobacteriaceae; genus Edaphobacter. The sequence goes on from CAWFGQ010000002.1 coordinate 1,781,176, forward strand.
AGCCTTGAGGAAGGCGAAATCAGGATTGTCGGCATCCTCTTTTCTCACCTGGCTCAGTGTCGTGCGACCAGCGTTCGGCATGCCGCAGGCGATCTCCGCCGAGGCTTGGTCGAGAAGAACGTCATCCGCGGTTTCTACTAGATTCTCGTGTTGCACAATCCCATAGGCGCGGCGAAAGAGCTGTTCTGCCTGTCTGCATCTCCCCTCCGTAGCCGCGGCAGATGCCTGCAGATCGAGAAGTCGCCATTCAGCGGGCTTGCCCCTGCTCCAGGCAAGCTCGGCCCCCATTGCAGCCTGGTCGTTTTCGAGAAACGCAAGCTGATAAAGAAGGGAATGCAGTTCGTAGGAGTCCTTGCCCATCTTGACAGCACGTTGCACCGTCGATTTGGCATCGGCATAGCGGTTGGCCCGTAGATAGGCACGGGCTAGCACGCTGTGGTTGATCCCCCGGCTGCCATCCAGTCGAAGAGCCTGTTCCCCTGCGATAATTGCGGCGGAATATTGCCCGGTCAGCGTATACAGCCTCGCAATGTTCAGCCATGAACCCCAGTCGTGCGGATAGGTCTCTGCCCAGAGCCGATACTCCTTGATGCCCTGCTGCAGGTCGTTCCGGCTATCGGCGTAGTAGTGCGCACGGATATAGACCCGCTCCTTCTCGCTCGCCCGTCCGCTCAGGTCAAAGGCCTTTTGGTAGTACGGCGCCGCAAGCTTCGGCTCCTTCAGGTTGTAGTAGTCGGTCGCGACGGCGGCATAAGCCATGGCAAAGTCCGGATCCAACTCGATGGCTCGTTGAAAGAGAGGCAGTGTCTCCGTCTCGTCCTTATTGGTTCTGCCCAGCATGTCCTCGCCGATCGAGTAAGCCTTGAGCGCTTCGAGCGAAGACGTCGTTGCCTGCGCAATCGGTATCTCGAACTGCTGGACTGACTTCGTTGACTCGCCCAGCCCCGCACGGAGTCTGTCGGCGATTGAGTCGAGCGCTGCGAGCACCTTCTCCTTGCTGGCCGCCTCAGCCTTCGCCTCAATAAGCTTTTTCCCGGACACGCAATCGATCGCTTCCAGAGCCAGCAGATACTGGTGACCGAGATTGGCGATGGACCCGGACACCATGACCTGCCGGTTGTCGCGCAGGCATATCTCCTTCGCGACGTCAGGAGTAACCGTCGCCTCCGGGTCGCGGCCCATCAACCGCAACATCTCAATAGCCTCCTGATCGCTCATCATGTCGAGATACGGCGACTGCGTAAGATCGATCTCCAGTGCTTTCTTCAGCACCACATCGAAGCTGCCATCGCCGGTACGGTTGATGAAGTCGGCCAGGACCAGGGTTTGGCTTCCGAGCGGTTGGCGATGATGCTTCCACCAATAAAAGGAAGCAGCCAGTCCAAGCAACAGCAATACTGCCCCGCCAACCCACCATTCCAAATGCCGGTGCGGCGTAGGCGGTATGGTATCGGTCGGGGTAGCCAGGTTTGCCGATGCAGCGGCGCCTCTGCCATCTAACTCTGATATCGCTTCGGGAATGGTTGCGTCGGAAATGGTCGCTTCTGGGATGGTCGAAGCCGCCAGAGGCCGATCGTTGGAGAGCGCGGTATCGTTTTCCGGAGACGGATCGACGAACTCAACCGCGGAGGCAAACTGATACCCTCGTCCTGGGATCGTCACGATATAACGAAAATCATTTTTCCCGGTCGCCAATGCCTTCCGAAGCAGAAAAATATTCTGGGTCAGGTTGCCTTCTTCGACAAAGCTGTCGGGCCACACCTCGCGCAACAGTTCTTCCTTCGTGATCAGTCTCAGCGGGTTCTTTACGAGGTAAAGCAGCACCTCGAACGCCTTCGGAGGAAGGGCAATCTTCGTGCCATCGCGTCGCACCACACGCTGTTCGGCGTCAAGATCGAAGGGGCCAAAACGGTAGAAGTGCCTCACCAGAAGGAACATAAGAGTCCTGAGAAATCCTGAGACAGATTAATCCAAATCCTGAGGACGCAATCAGCACATCCAGTCCATCATGAGCGTCGAACTTAGCAAGACCTGGTTCAACGAGGCCGAACGGAAGCCTATAGGGAGATAGGTTGCCGTTCGGCTTCCGTCTTTAAAACCTAACAGCCACAAATATTCACGGCAAGAACCCGGTATTTTATCGTCGCGGAAATTTAATCCGCTGTAACAGTCAAATTTTCCGATCAGTGTCTTCTTTAAAGAGCATGTAATGCTACTGCATAATCTTGCAGGTTTTAGGGCTTCTCTTCGATTGTTTTCAACCGCTCGTCTCCTGGCAAGCAAACGTCTGCACCGCAGGCTGCATCCACTAGAGTGGTATCTCCTTTAGTTTCAGGCAGGCAAGATCTGCCAAAATTAGCGCGGGTAACCTAAGGCAAAATTTCAAAGATCCGAGTGATATGAAACCAGTTGAGGGCCGCAGGCGCGTCGTAATCGAAGAAGTTCAACCTCAGGTCGACGGCGGCCGCTACCCGGCAAAGCGGATCCTCGACGACCTTGTCACGGTGACCGCAGCCGTCTTTGGGGATGGTCACGATCACGTCGCCGGGCGAGTGAAGTACAGGCATGTCAACGAAGATAACTGGCGCTCTACCCCCCTCATCGCCCTCACAAACGACCTCTGGCAGGCCCGTTTCACCGTTGACCAGCCCGGAGACTGGCTCTACACACTCGAAGCCTGGGTCGATCACTTCGGCACCTGGACTGCCGATCTGCGAAAGCGCCTCGCAGCCCAACCCGGCGTTGGCAAAATCGACGCCACCGCACCCCAGGACATCCCAATCGCCTTCCTCTCCGGCGCGCTTTTGCTCCAGCAAGCCGCCCAGCGTGCCAAAGGGCAGGACAGCAAGCTTCTTACCGACGCAGCAGACAATCTCAATCACCTGGCCGACCTCAACGCCGCAACCTACGAGTTCCCGCTGACCGACGAGATTCTCACACTCGCCGCGCAATATCCCGATCTCACCTTCGCCACCCGCTACCCGCAGGAGCTGCATCTCTGGGTCGACCGCGAACGTGCCCGCTTCTCCAGCTGGTACGAGCTCTTCCCGCGCTCCACCTCCCCCGACCCAACTCGATCCGGCACCTTCGCCGACGTCAAAGCCATGCTGCCGGGCATCGCCGCCATGGGCTTCGACGTTCTCTATCTCCCGCCTATCCACCCCATCGGCAAGGCATTCCGCAAAGGCCCCAACAACAGCGTTACCTCGACTCCAGACGACCCCGGCAGTCCCTGGGCCATCGGCTCCGGGGAGGGAGGTCACAAATCCATCAACCCGCAACTCGGCAACCTCCGTGACTTCGACGCCCTCGTCGCATCGGTTCGTGATCACGGAATGGAGCTGGCGCTCGACATCGCCTTTCAATGCTCGCCTGACCATCCCTGGGTCACCGAACATCCTGACTGGTTCATCATCCGTCCGGACGGCTCCATCCAGTACGCCGAAAATCCGCCAAAAAAATATCAGGATATCTACCCCCTCAACTTCGAGTCCTCCGATTGGCGCGCCCTGTGGGAAGCTCTCCGCGATGTCTTTACCTACTGGATTCGTCGCAACGTGCGCATCTTCCGCGTCGACAATCCACATACCAAAGCCCTCCCCTTCTGGGAGTGGTGCATCAACGAGATTCACAGAAAATATCCCGACGTCCTCTTCCTCTCCGAAGCATTCACCCGTCCGCACATCATGTACCAACTCGCGAAGGAAGGATTCACCCAGTCCTACACCTACTTCACCTGGCGCAACACCAAGGACGAGCTGCAGGAGTACTTCGAAGAGATCACCAAGCCGCCCCTCTCAGACTTCTTCCGCCCGAACCTCTGGCCCAACACCCCGGACATCCTCCACGCCACACTGCAAAGCGGCGGCCGCCCGGCCTTCATGCAAAGGCTCGTCCTCGCGGCCACACTGGGTGCCAACTACGGCATCTACGGCCCCGCCTTCGAACTCTGCGAGAACACCCCGATCAGGCCGGGAAGCGAAGAGTATCTCAACAGCGAAAAATACGAGATTCGCCGCTGGGACCGTTCTGCCCCGTACAGCCTTGCTCCGCTGGTCTCGCTGATCAACCGCATCCGCCACGAAAATCCCGCACTCCACTGGAACGATTCGCTCCACTTCCATCCCGTCGATAACCCGAACATCCTCTGCTACAGCAAATCAAGCGGAACCAACACAATTCTCGTCGCCATCAACCTCGATCCCGCGCAGGAACAGGCTGGCTGGATCGATCTGGATCTCAAACAACTAGCCATTCCGCACAACGTGAACTTCGAGATTGAAGACCTCCTCACCGGAACCCGCTACAGCTGGCACGACCGCAGCAACTACGTAGCACTGCGTCCCGATGTGATGCCCGCGCATATCCTCCGATTAATTCGTCCGCAAGACACCGAGATTACACTCGATGCAACCCAACCAGGCCCCGCCTCAGAATCCCTCAGGCCGGAGGACAGCGAGTGAAGAAAGCCGGCAGCGCCACCGATCCGCTCTGGTACAAAGACGCGATCATCTACGAGATTCACGTCCGCGCCTTCATGGACTCAAACGCAGACGGTATCGGCGACTTCCCCGGACTGCTCTCCAAACTCGACTACCTGCAGGATCTCGGCGTCACCTGCCTCTGGCTGCTGCCGTTCTTCCCCTCGCCCTTGCGCGACGACGGCTACGACATCGCCGACTATACCGACGTCAACCCGAGCTACGGCACCCTCAACGACTTCAAGCAGTTCCTCGACGCGGCACACCAGCGTGGCATGCAGGTGATGATCGAGCTTGTCATTAACCACACCAGCGATCAGCATCCATGGTTCAAAGCCGCTCGTCTTGCACCCAAAGGCTCACCCGAGCGAGAAATGTATGTCTGGTCCGATACCGACAAGCTCTTCGAAGGCGTCCGCATCATCTTTACCGATACCGAAAAATCCAACTGGACCTGGGATGAAGTCGCGAAACAGTACTACTGGCACCGATTCTTCTCGCATCAACCGGACCTGAACTTCGACAACCCGCGCGTCATGGACGAAGTCCTCAAAGCCATGCGTTTCTGGCTCGACATGGGAGTCGATGCCCTCCGCCTCGACGCAATTCCTTACCTCGTCGAACGCGACGGCACCAGTTGCGAGAACGTTCCCGACACCCACGTCAAGATCAAAGAGATTCGTGCCGTCATCGACGCTGAATACGACAACCGCCTCATCCTCGCCGAAGCCAACATGTGGCCCGCCGACGTTCGCCCCTACTTCGGCGAAGGCGATGAGTGCCACATGGCCTTTCACTTCCCGCTGATGCCGCGCATCTACATGGCCCTTCGCCAGGAAGACCGCCTGCCTATCACCGATATCATGGCGCAGACCCCGGCGATCCCCGACATCTGCCAGTGGGGCCTCTTTCTTCGCAATCACGACGAGCTCACCCTCGAGATGGTCACCAACGACGAGCGCGACTACATGTACTTCGCCTACTCCGCCGATCCGCGCATGCGCATCAATGTAGGCATCCGCCGCCGCCTCGCGCCTCTCGTCGACAACAACCGCCGCCGCATCGAACTCCTCAACTCGCTCCTCCTCAGCTTCCCCGGCACGCCAATCCTCTACTATGGCGACGAGATCGGCATGGGCGACAACATCTACCTCGGCGACCGCAACGGCGTCCGCACGCCAATGCAGTGGAACCCGGATCGCAATGCCGGTTTCTCGACCGCTGTCCCCGCCAAGCTCTACTTCCCCGTCATCATGGACCCCATCTGGGGCTACCAGGCCATCAACGTAGAGGCCCAGCAGTCCGACCAGTCCTCGCTCCTGCACTGGACCCGCAACATGATCGCCCTGCGCAAGCTCTTTCACGTCTTCGGCCGCGGCACGCAGGAGTTCCTCAACCCCGATAACCGAAAAATCCTGGCCTACCTGCGCCAGTACGAAGAAGACGGCAACAGTGAAACCGTTCTTTGCGTCGCGAACCTCTCTCGCTTCTCACAGCCCGTCTCGCTCGACCTCGCAAGATTCGCCGGCCGCATTCCGGTCGAAATGCTCGGTTACGTCACATTCCCGCAGATCACCACGCAGCCCTATCCCCTCACGCTCGCGCCCTACTCATTCCTCTGGCTCGAGCTGCAACCTGCTCCCGAAATCGCCGAGCCCGCAGAGGTCCCCTTAGACTCCGAAAACGAACCCATCCTCAACTTGCTCACGCACGGCATCGAAGGTCTCCTGACAAATCCCGGCGTATCGCTGCTGCAGGATCTCCTGATGACCTACCTTCCGCAGCAGCGCTGGTTCGGCGCAAAGTCCCGCACCATCCAGTCAGTCGAAATCCTCAATTCGGCAAAGCTGCCCACTCTCAACACAGTCCTCCTCTTCTTCCAGCTCACCTACGAAGACAGCAGCAAGGACAGCTACCATCTTGCTCTTACCATCACCACCGGCGAAGAGGCAGAGACGATCCGCGCCTCCAACCCCGGGAGCATCATCGCAACCGTAACCACCACTACCGGTCCCGCGATCCTCCACGACGCAGTCGCGCGCGAAGACGTGCGCCAGGCAATCCTTACTCTTGTTGAAACCGACGGTCAGCTTGACACGACCACCGGCACTCTTGTCGGCTGCAAAAGCACAGCCTTTGCCGAAGCTCGCGGACTCGAACCGCTTCCCGCCCGAACAGGATCGGCAGAACAATCCAACACCTCGATCCTTTACGGAACAAAACTCATCCTCAAACTCTTCCGCCGTCTCCAGCCCGGAGAAAATCCGGACACTGAGATCGGTCGCTTTCTCACCGAAACGGCACATTTTCCGCGCATCGCTCCATTTCTTGGAGACATCACTCTCAAATCGAAGGATCACGAGCCAACCACGGTCGCCATGCTGCAAGGCCTTGTCGAAAACGAAGGCGACGGCTGGCAGTGGACTCTCGACGAGCTATCCCGCTTTTACGAAGACGTTGCAACGCTGCCCGCACCGCGAGATTTCAGCGTGTCGTCCTCGCAGGGCAATTCTTTCAAAGAGGCTCGCGAGCACGGTGCACTCTCGCTCGAAGCCGCCGCGCTCCTCGGCCGCCGCACAGCCGAAATGCATCTTGCTCTCGCCACGCCAACCAGCAATCCAGCCTTCCTCGCCGAAGACTTCACCACCACCGACCTGCTGGCCGATGCTGATCGCATCGACGCACAGCTCTCCCTGACACTCAACGCTGTCCGAAGAGGCATGTCTCAGCTTCCCGAAGCCACAGCCGACATGGCCGCCCTGTTGCTGAGCCGTCGCATAGAACTCTTCGCTCGAGCCCGCGCCATCGCTTCAGCGTCACCCGCCGACGCAGGCCAGCGAATCCGCATCCATGGCGACTACCATCTCGGCCAGGTCCTTCGCTCGCGCAGCGACTACGTTATCCTCGACTTCGAAGGTGAGCCAGCCCGCAGCCTCGAGCAACGTCGCGCAAAGCAATCCCCACTCAAAGACGTAGCCGGCATGTTGCGATCCTTCAGCTACGCCGCCTACGCCGCGCTCAACACCTTCGCCCAGCGCCGCCCCGACGACGCAAAAAACCTCGAATCCTGGGCCACGCTCTGGCAAAACACCGTCTCCGCGGAATTCCTCCAAGCCTACGAAGACACAGTCGCAGCAACCAACCCGCAACTCATCCCGAAGCCGGCACAATCGCAACTACTCCTCAAGGCTTATCTCCTGGAAAAGTCTCTCTATGAGCTTCTCTACGAACTCAACAACCGTCCCACCTGGGTCCGAATTCCCCTCACCGGAATCCTCGCTCTCCTCCAATAATCGCCCTTCACCCCACCCGGGGCTATGTTCCGTCATTGGCCGCCACTCTGAGCGAAGCTCAGAATCTCCGCATTTGTCTTTGCTCGCCCACTCACACAAACTCACAACCAACGCCCGCTAAACTAATCCTGCCCACTATGCCATCGCCTCTCCAAATCCTCGCTGCCCAAATCGATCCTCTCGCCGCCGCCCAAAAAGCCGCTGCCCACGCAAATCAAAACGCCTCTCACAACACCTACATCACTCTCCTCACACAGCAATCCATCGAGCGTGCCGAACAACTCCTGCGACTCCACCCGGAAAAACGCCCACCGCTCTACGGAATCCCCGTCTCCGTCAAAGACTGTTTCGACATAGCAGGCATCGTCACAACCTGCGGCTCCCGCTTCTATGCGCAGCACAACTCGCCAGCCGAAAAGAACTCTTGGATTGCGCAACGCCTCCTCGACGCCGGCGCTATCATTCCGGGAAAAACCCACCTCCATCAACTCGCGTACGGAGTAACCGGCGAAAACGCCGACTACGGTGCCTGCCTCCAACCCCGCGACGCAACCCGGCTCACCGGGGGCTCCTCCAGCGGCGCGGCAGCGAGCCTTCAGGAAGGCTCAGCCCTGGTAGCCATCGGCACCGACACCGGAGGCTCCGTCCGCATCCCCTCTGCCCTCTGCGGTCTCGCAGGCTACCGCACCTCGCACTCCCTCAACACGGAAAATCTCTGGTCAGGCGGCTATCACCTCGCACCAAGCTTCGACACCCTCGGCATCCTCTTCCACGACCTCCGCGACGCAACCTTCCTCGCCGAAGCCATCTTCGATATCAAACCTGCACCCGCATCCACAACACTCCGCATCGGCTGCATCAGCGACAACTTCCTTCACGACTGCGAACCAGAAGTCCTCGACGCCTATCGAGCATGGAAGAACCAGCTCACTCAAAACGGAGCCACCCTCACCAGCTTCAGCCCGGATTTCTGGTCCGAAAGCCCGCAGATCTACTCCCCCATCGTAGCCAGCGAATCCGCAGCCATTCATCGTGGCTACTTCGAACACTTTGAGCCCGTCATCGCCGATCGCATGGCCTACGGCGCCTCCATTCCTGCAGCAGAAATCCAAAGTCTCTACCAGCGCCTCGAAGCCTTCCGCTCAAAGATGGCAACTCTCTTCGAGAGCTTCGATCTGCTCCTCGCGCCCTGCGCCCCGGTCAGCAAACTTCGCGTAGGCGACGACCACACCGAATCCCGCAAAGCTGTCCTGCGCTACACCACCCCCGCAAGCCTCGCCGGACTCCCCGCAGTCACGCTCCCCGGCGAGCCCGTCGGCGCAACCTTCGGCACTGGGATGCAACTTCTCGCCGCTCCCCGTCACGACGCGACATTACTAGCTTTCGCATCCTCCGTTCTTACTCGTGCCTGATAGCTAAAATGGTTTCACTGCTTTGGAGAGCAGCATTTCCCCATGTCCGCTTCTCCCTTCGTTCTTCTGCCGAGCTCCCACGCTCGCTCACACGACACCTTCGCTGAGTCCGAAAAACTCGAGCAGAAACTCCGCTCCCAGATCCGCGGCGAGGTCCGCTTCGACGCCTCCTACAAAGCCCTCTACGCCACCGACGCCTCTAACTATCGCCACATTCCCATCGGCGTCGTCATCCCGCGCGACGAAGCCGACGTCATCGCAACCGTCGCAATCTGCCGTAGCTTCAACGCGCCCATCCTCTCCCGCGGAGCCGGCACTTCGCTCGCCGGTCAGGGCTGCAACGCTGCCGTCATCCTCGACTTTTCGAAGTACATGAACGGAATGAGCGCTATCGACACCAACACGCGCACCGTTCACGTCCAACCGGGAATCGTGCTCGACCGCGTCCGCGACGCCGCAGAGAAATTCGCCCTGACCTTCGCGCCCGACCCCGCCACGCACAGCCGCTGTACCATCGGCGGTATGATCGGCAACAACTCCTGCGGCGTCCACGCGCTCATGGGCGGAAAAACAGTCGACAACATTCACTCCCTCGACCTCCTTCTCTACGACGGCACACGCATGACGGTCGGCCCCACCACCGAAGCGGAACTAGAAGCCAACATTCAAGCGGGCGGCCGCACCGGCGAGATCTACGCCGCTCTCAAGCGCATCCGCGACACCTACTCCGATCAGGTACGCGCAAAATTCCCCCGTATCCCACGCCGCGTCTCCGGATTTAATCTGGATGAGCTCCTCCCCGAAAACAACTTCAACCTCGCCCGAGCTCTCGTCGGCAGCGAAGGCACCTGCGCCCTCATACTCGGAGCAACCCTTCAACTCGTCGAAAGCCCGCAGTGCCGAACTCTCGTCGGTGTCGGCTTCCCTGACATCTTCCTCGCCGCCGACCACGTCCCTGACATCCTCGAACACAAGCCCATCGGCCTCGAAGGTGTCGACGGTTATCTCCTCGACGCGCTTCGCCGTAAGCAGAAATCCGTCGAAGATCTTAAGCTCCTCCCTCCGGGCGACGGCTTCCTCATCGCGGAGTTCGGCGCAGACACGCAGCACGACGCCAACACCAAGGCCCGAGCCTTCGTCGCCTCCATGAAGACCCTGGCCGCGCAACCCTCCTGTCGCGTCTATACCTCCGACGAGGCCAAGCGCGTCTGGCACATCCGCGAGTCCGGCCTAGGCGCCACGGCCTTTATCCCAGGAGTCGGCACCGGCTGGGAAGGCTGGGAAGATGCCGCCGTCGACCCCACACAACTCGGCAGCTACCTCCGCGCCATCCGCGCCCTCATGGACGAGTACAACTACTCCAGTGCAATGTACGGACACTTCGGCCAGGGCTGTGTCCACATGCGCCTCAACTTCGATCTCGAAACTCCGAACGGAATTCTCAAATTCCGCGAGTTCATGGATCGCGCCGCCGACATCGCCCTCGCTCACGGCGGCTCACTCTCCGGAGAACATGGCGACGGTCAGGCTCGGGGAGCGCTGCTCCCCAAAATGTTCGGCTCCGAACTCATGCAGGCCTTCCGCGACTTCAAGCGCATCTTCGATCCCACCAACCGCATGAATCCCGGCAAGCTCATCGACGCGCATGAGATCCACGAAGACCTTCGCCTGGGCGCAGACTACAAACCGTGGAAACCCAAAACCCACTTCGCCTACGCCGAAGACAACGGCAGTCTCGCATCCGCAACTCTTCGCTGCGTAGGCGTCGGAGCATGCCGCAAAACCGACGCCGGGACTATGTGTCCCAGCTACATGGCAACGGGCGAGGAACTCCACTCCACCCGAGGCCGCGCCCACATGCTCTGGGAGCTGATGCAGGGCGAAGTCCTCCCTCATCGATGGAAGAACGAGCAAGTCCGCGAGTCCCTCGACCTCTGCCTCTCCTGCAAGGCCTGCAAATCCGAGTGTCCCGTCTCGGTCGACATGGCAACCTACAAATCCGAGTTCCTCGCGCACCACTACGAAGGCAAATCCCGCCCGATCTTCCACTACGCCTTCGGACGCATCGACCGCTTCGCCCGCCTCGCGTCTCTCGCGCCGAACCTCGTCAACGCGATCAACAACGCACCGCTTGTCGGCGCTCTCATCAAAAAACTCCTTCACATCCATCCGCGGCGCACCTTCCCACGCTTCTCCAAACCCTTCACCCCCGATCGCCGTCTCGCCCGCGACGCCCGCCGCCGCCGCGACCGCCGCCCCGCGCTCCCCAACACTGCCCTCGAGGTTTTTCTCTGGGCCGACACCTTCAACAACTACTTCCACCCTGCAACTCTGCGCGCCGCCCATCAGGTCCTCACCACTGCCGGATTCCGCGTCACCACGCCTACGCAGCATCTCTGTTGCGGCCGCCCGCTCTACGACTTCGGCATGCTCGATACCGCCAGGGAATATCTCCTCAAAACCCTCGACGCCCTCACCGCACAGCTTCAGGCAGGCACTCCCATCGTCGTCCTCGAACCAAGCTGCGCGTCCGTCTTCCGCGACGAACTCACCAACCTTTTCCCAAACGACCCGCGCGGACAAAAGCTCCGCGACCAGACCTTCCTTCTCAGTGAATTCCTCATCAGGCACGCTCCGAACTACCGCCCGCCACAGATCGGGAAGGAAATTGCAGAGAAGATCATCGTCCACGGCCACTGCCATCACCGCGCCACAATGGGCATGGCAGAAGAGGTCGCCCTCCTCCGCCTCACCGGAGCCGACGTCGAACTCCTGGACTCTGGTTGCTGCGGCATGGCCGGCCCCTTCGGCTTCGAAGAAGACAAATTCGAAGTCTCGCAGAAGATCGGCGAGCGTGTCCTCCTCCCCGCTGTCCGCAACAAACCCACAAACGCTATCATCGTCAGCGACGGCTTCAGCTGCTCTGAACAGATCACCCAGAACACTACGGCAAAACCCATGCATCTCGCCGAAGTTCTCGCGCAAACCAGTGCAGCGAAACAATAGAAGGAAGAATCAAATGACCACTACCGCCGCAACCTCCATCAAACAGGAAGTCGAAGTCATCCTTGCCGAATTAGGCGTGCCGGACAGCGCATATTCCAGCGGCAACCTCACCGTTCGCACACCAGTCACTGGCGAAGTCATCGCCCACATTCCCACCATCGGTGCAGCCGATGCAGCCAAAGCCATCGAACAGGCCCATGCCGCCTTCTTCGAGTGGCGCAACGTCCCCGCACCCAAACGCGGCGAGCTCGTCCGTCTCCTCGGCGAAGAGCTCCGCGCCAACATTGAGCCCCTCGGCCGCCTCGTCACCATCGAAGCCGGAAAGATTCTCTCCGAAGGTCGCGGCGAAGTTCAGGAGATGATCGACATCTGCACCTTCGCCGCCGGTCTCTCGCGCCAGCTCGCCGGTCTCACCGTCCCCTCCGAACGCGGCAAGCATCGCATGATGGAGACCTGGCATCCGCTCGGTGTCGTCGGCGTCATCTCCGCCTTCAACTTCCCCGTAGCTGTTTGGAGCTGGAACGCCGCCCTTGCTCTCGTCGCCGGAAACGCCGTCGTCTGGAAGCCAAGCGAAAAAACTCCGCTCACCGCACTCGCCACACAAGCCATCTTCGAGCGAGCCGCAAAGAAATTCGAAGCCAAATTCGGCAACATCCCCAAAGGCCTCGCCACCCTCCTCATCGGCGAAGCATCCGTCGGCCAGCAACTCGTCGATTCCCCGCTCGTCCCCCTCGTCTCCGCCACAGGCAGCACCGCCATGGGCCGAGCCGTAGCCCCCAAACTCGCCGCCCGTTTCGCCCGAGCCATCCTCGAACTCGGCGGCAACAATGCAGCCATCGTCGCACCCACCGCAGACCTCGATCTAACCCTCCGCGCCGTCGCCTTCTCCGCGATGGGCACTGCAGGCCAGCGCTGTACTACCCTCCGCCGCCTCATCGTCCACGACAGCATCTACGACAAGCTCGTTCCGCGACTCAAAAAGGTCTACGCCTCAGTCAACATCGGAGACCCCCGCGAGCCAAACACCCTCGTCGGCCCACTCATCGACGAGCGAGCCTTCAACGCCATGCAAAAAGCTCTCGAAGAGGCACGCAACACCGGAGCCGTCATCATCGGAGGCGACCGCGTCAGCACCAAAGAAAATCCCGAAGCCTTCTACGTCCGCCCAGCGCTCGTCGAAGTCTCAACTCAAACCGACATCGTCAAGCACGAGACCTTCGCCCCAATCCTCTACGTCCTCAAATACTCCGACTTCGCGGAAGCCCTGAGCCTCCACAACGACGTCCCGCAGGGCCTCTCCTCCAGCATCTTCACCATGAACCTCCGCGAAGCCGAACAATTTCTCTCCGCCACCGGCTCCGACTGCGGCATCGCCAACGTCAACATCGGAACCTCGGGCGCAGAGATCGGCGGAGCCTTCGGTGGCGAAAAAGAGACCGGTGGCGGCCGCGAATCCGGCTCCGACGCCTGGAAACAATACATGCGCCGCGCCACCAACACCATCAACTACGGCACCGAACTCCCACTGGCACAAGGCGTCACCTTCGACATCGACTGATTCACTTATTGCAGCCCACGATGTCCGGCAGAGGCTACTCCAATCCCCGGCGGAGTAGTCGAGAACGCCTCTTCCAGCACATTTGCCGCGTTTTCCAGCCCGTCCTCCATCGCAATCGCCCGCTTCAGCCTTTGGGCATTCTTCGCATACTCGCGATTGCTCAGGACATCATCGATCAGCGACCTCAACTTGGGCACCTCTAACTCCTGTATTGGCAAAATTGCGCCGGTCTTTGTATATGCAATCCTCGCAGCAACGCCCGGCTGATCGTTGGTCACCGGAATAGCAACCATCGGAACTCCCTGAGTCAACGACTCCAATACTGTATTCAGGCCGGCGTGTGTGATGCAGAGGACGGAACGCTTCAGCAGCCTTAACTGCGGCGCGCTCTGCACTACGATTGCGTTGGCAGGCACCGACTTGATCTGTTGCGGATCGACCACCGGACCGGTCGAAAGCACCAGTTGCATCCCAGCGCGATCTCCCACAGCTTCGGCGATCGTGTTGAACACTGTCTCAAGCCCATTCTGTATGGTTCCCATCGAGGCATAAATTAGAGGCTCGCCCGTTAGCTCATGCCAGGGAAAATTCGACTTCATCCTGCCCGATTCTTCATGCAGCGGTCCTACATGATGAAACTGTTGTGGCATCTCGATCTCTTTAAAATCGAACTCCCTCGGTGTTTGCGATAGCCACGCCAGCTTCGAGATGGTAGCGAATGGATCGTTCCAATCGATGTCCATCCCGGCGCGCCTCGCATAGGATCGCGCTACCTCAGTGGACCGCTCATTGATCTGCTTATACGCCAACGCCCCTTCACGATTTCTGCTTAATGCATCCGCACTCGTCTCGTGTGGCCACCCATAAACGCACAGCGGAGAGCTTCCCAGAAAATCGAAGTGCAGGGCATTCGAGACGTGGGCGTACGGGATACCGAGATGCATCGGGACAAGCCCCAGATTCCACATAATCTCGTCCAGCACAACAGCGTCAACTCCGTGCTTCAGAAGAGTTCGCGGCAAGTCGTCGAATGAGGCCTCGACAATTCGTGCCACTGCGCTTGCTGCAAATTCAAGGCCCTCTTGCCCCTGCAGTTGGCCCATTTGTTTAACGATCTCTGCAAGTTGTCCCGCAGGATACCGCTCCTCGCAAAAGGGAATAAATGGAATGCCGGCGGCACGAATAATCTGCTCGCCATCGGGCGTTGCAATAAACACGACGTCATGCCCTCGTGATCGCAACCGGCGAGCCAGAGCATTCATAGGGTTAAGGTGACCTGTGACTGGGGGCGCTACAAAAGCAATCTTCATCGTTGTCTCCTGGAACCATCGCGCAACCGTGCAAATGCGACTCTGCATCAGCTGTTGGCGAAGCTCATATTCTGAACACCAGTGGAGAAGGTTTATTCCAGGGATTAATTCGAGTTGCTTCGAACCACTTGTGCGGCTCGTGATAGGAAGTTATCCTCTTGCAGTCATAATGATTCGTGTCACCCTAAAAATGACACGGATAAATACACCTGCCACTCGCCCAGCGCTTAACCTTCGACATCGACTAACAAAGGAAGCAGTCTCCCTAAAGCAATGACCAAAACAAAAAATGCTCTCATCGTCCTGCTGGCACTCGTCACCGGCCATCTTTTCGCGCAGACCGCAACCCGTCCGACGATCCTCGGCATCTCCCACGCCGGCTACTTCGTCTCCGATCTTCCGAAGGCCCTCGACTTCTGGCACGGCCTCCTCGGCTACGACGAACCCTACGACCTAAAAAACCCCGACGGCACCGTCCACATCGCCTTCATCAAGATCAACGACCACCAGCACATCGAGCTCTTCAATCAGCAACCGCCCGCCGGCTCCGGTCACCTAAGCCACATCGCCTTCATCGTCTCCAGCGCCGAACAGATGCGCGCCTACCTCGCCTCACGCGGCATTCCAGTCGGCGCGAAGGTCGGCAAAGGCCGCACCGGCGATCTCAACTTCGAGATCAAAGACCCCGACGGCAATCTCGTCGAGTTCGTCGAACCGCAACCCGATGGCATAGAAGCCAAAAACGCTGGCAAGTTCCTGCCCGTCAGCCGCATCTCCGACGCCATCTATCATCTCGGCTTTCTCGTCGGCAACAGCGCAAAATCCATCGCCTTCTACGGCGACCTCCTCGGCTTCCGCGAGTTCTGGCGCGGCAGCTCCAAAGGAACCGTGCTCAGTTGGATCGACATGCGCGTCCCCGACGGCCAGGACTACGTCGAGTTCATGCTCTACAGCGATCTTCCCGCGTCCGATAAACGCGGCGGCCAGGAACACACCTCGCTCTCCGTGCCCGACTTGGCAAAAGCAATTGCAACGCTCGAAGCCCGTCCCGCCTACAAAACCTACGCGAAACCGCTCGACCCGCACACCGGCGTCAACGGGCAACGTCAGGTCAATCTCTTCGATCCCGATGGCACTCGCGTCGAGCTGATGGAACCCTTCACCGCCTCAGGCAAGCCCGTCCCACCCTCCACTGCGCCGCCTCCGCATTAAACGAAAACGGCTGCCGCGAATTCAGCACGGCAGCCGTCAGTCATCAAAACAACTACTCCGTCGCCGCGGCCTTCCTTCCCACCAGCCGACCATCCATATCTGCGAGCACATAAGCTACGACTGATAACATCGCCGCACTCTTCTTGAACTCTACCGGATCCACCTTATCCAGCGTGTCCGTCTCGGTGTGGTGCCAGTCAAAATAGTGCGCATCCTCGGTCCGCGGACTGAGCGCCGGAACTCCATCCGCCACCAGCGGTTCAATATCCGACCCACCGCCGCCCGGCGAAACCGAATCCGTCCCAATCGGCGCCAGCATCGACACAATATCCCGCATCATCGCCACCGACTGCTGCACATCCGCAGGCAACGAACTCACATCAGGAGCCCCCGCAGGAATCGGCGGCACACCACTCGCCCCCGCACTACGTGGCCGCCGCGGAGCACCTGCACTCCCATATCCCATCCCCAGCGGTTTCTCTGCACCTTCATCCATCTCAATCGCAGCCACCTGATCGCCAATCTTGTCGCCGACCATCTTGCGGTACGCACGTCCGCCCGCACCGCCATTCTCTTCGTTCACCCAGAACACCAGCCGTATCGTCCGCTTCGGCTTCAACCCAAGCTTTTGAATCAAAGCCACAGCCTGATACGCCGCCATAATCCCCGAACCATCATCCTGCGCACCCTGTCCCACATCCCACGAGTCGATATGTCCACCAATCGACACCACCTGCTCCGGATGCTCGCTCCCCACAATCTCTCCCATCACATTCCCGGCCTGCACATCGGCCTCCATGTGCGCCTGCATCTCCAGATGCACCATCACCGGCCCTTCCTTCGCGAGCCGTTCGATCATCAGCGCATCTTCCACCGTAACCGCCGCCGCCGGAATCTTCGGCTGCTTCGCGTCATACACCAGCGTCCCTGTATGCGGAATCTGCATCGCCAGCCCGGTCGCCGAACGCACCAGCATCGCCACTGCACCCTTCGCCGCCGCGCGAGAAGCGCCAAACGTCCTGTACTGTGTATTCACCCCATACCCATGCCAGCCGGGATTGAAGACAACAATCTTCCCCTTCACCTGATCCGGCGTCATCGCATCCAGCGCATCGAAACTAGGCAGAAACAGCACAGGCGCCGTAATTCCGCCCGCAGGAGTCCCCACGCTCATTCCCAGCCCAAGCATATGCAGCGGTCGCGTAATCGCCCCCGCATATCCCGGATACATCATCGCCGCCGACTCGTTCCCGCGCACCCAGTGCGGCACCATCACCGGCTGTACCTTCACATTCTGCAAACCAGCCTTGCGCATCAGCTCCGCGCCCCACTGCACCGCAGAGTTCAACTGCGCCGATCCACTCACCCGCCTCCCGATGTGATCGCACAGATACGTCAAAGCCGCATAACCATCGTCGTCAGTCTCGGCAGCCGTCAGAATCTTCGCCGCATCCGCACTGTACTTCGCCGCAAGCGGTCCAGCAGCGCCAGGCATTCCGGCCGCAGGCCGCGCCCCCGGCGAACCCATCTGCGCAAACCCCGGTTGAACAAGAAACAACCCAGCCCCGACCAAAAGCGTGGCGACCACTTTCATGCGAAATCTCCTTTTTGCTCTTTGAAAATTGAGCCTATCAGACCCAACAGGATTTAAGCTGTCGCAGGGTCTCACGCACACGCCAGAATCGCCCGTCCCAGCACACCAGTCATCTGGTCCTGCGCGGCCAGCGCTACCTGCCGCGCTGCACCCTCCAGCCCCCGCAGATGATCCGCAAACGTCCAGGCCAAATCACGTGCACGACAGATATCCCAGAAAGCAAGAATCTGCCCAATCTTCCCCGTATCCTGCGCCAGCTCTCCCAGAACATCCGTCGCCAGCATCTGCAACGCTGAAGGCATCACAGCATTCAGCAAACCATTCACCGTCTCATAGTCCTCATACTGCGGACTCCCAGAACCCGGCTCCACACTCCTCTGTTGATCGGTCGCCAGCAAAGCCAGCGAGAGATCATGGTTGATGTGCGCATTCATCCCCGCCAATGCAGACTGAATCCGATCCACAGCCGCATAGCGCGCACGCAGCAACGCACTCCACGAACTCGGCACGTCCGAAGCCCCGGCTAGAAAATCAGCGACTGCCTTGAAATAAAGGCTCGCAAAAACAACATCCAGAAGAGTCAGCCACCCCGCATCCTTCCACCCACCCGCCGGGGGACTCAGATCGACCTCTTTAGTCACCATCAGGTACAGCCGGTTGAACCACTTCAACCCATCTCCATCCGGCAGCAGCTGGTCGATCCGCTCCATCACCTGCACTACATCCTCAATCGTTACCGGCGCAGCCCCACTCACAATCTCATACAGCGGCTCGTCCGCAACCGCAACCGGCATAGGTCAACCTCGATTCTTTTTGTAATGGCGAAAGTATAGTCCACAGAAAATACACACCATCCGGCCTTTCGCAAACTCGCGTAGCATCTCATTAACGAGCGCGATGACAATGCCGACCTTCCGCCGACTCCTCACACTCTCTCTCGCTTGCGCATTCGCCAACGCCATCCACACCCCACAATGCAAAGCCCAGGTACTCGCGCGCCCCGGCTGGGCAGGCTCCGGTATCAACACCGATGTCTGGTGGAAACATCCCGTCATCTACCATGTCAATCCCATCAACTTCGACCTCGCCGCAGGCAGCGGTCTCCACGGAGTCGCCCAGCATCTCGACTACATCCAGTCTCTCGGCGTCGATGGACTCCTCCTCACCGCAATTCAACCCGACGCCGAGCACGCGCAGGCAATCGACCCGGCCTACGGTACACTCGACGACCTCGACGACCTCATCCACGAAGCCAGCCGTCACAACATCCGCATCCTGCTCGATCTCGACCCCAAAATTCCGGTCACCGACCTGCCCAACGTGGCTCGCTTCTGGCTCAACCGAGGCATCGCCGGCTTTCACATCATCGGATCGTCCCCCGAAGCCCACACTCAGGCCACCGAACTCCGCAAAGCCGCCGCCAACTACCTCGGCTCCCGCATCCTCATCGGCGATGTCGACCCCTCACTCCGCTCGTCGCCGCCGCCGCGAACCTACAAGGCCCCCGATCCGCAATCCACGCAACTTCTCCTCGACACCAGCCTCGGCTCCGTCGCTCCACTCAATCCCGCCGCGATTCGTTCCGCGATCGAATCCACGGAAAACATCGCCTCTGTCGGTCATGCCATCCCGCTTCTCGCCACCGATGGGCCCAGCTTCCAGCGCAGCATGAGCCGTTACGCCGAAGGCCAGCACAACCTCGCCATCGCCAAACTTCTCGCAACCATTCTCTTCACCACCCGCGCCCAGCCGCTTCTCTATTACGGTCAGGAGCTAGGCGTAGCCGCACCAGCCGACGCAACACCCGAAACCCGTGTCATCGTCTGGGAGGCACCGCCACCGCCAAAAAACAGACTGGCCCCGCCCCCGGAACCGGCAAACGCTGACGCCCCGCCCAACGCAGCGCTTGAGCAAGCCGATCCCGACTCACTCCTAAACTGGTACCGTCGCCTCATCGAACTCCATCACAGCAACGCCACCATCAACTCAGGCGAATATGTCACCATCAACCGCGACAACCAGAATGTTCTCATCATCATCCGCAAACCAAAAGCCGTCTCACCCACCAACCCAATTCTCGTCATTCTCTGCAATCTCTCCGGCCAGCCACAGCATCTAGCAATCAAGGCCGACATCACCAAACTCCACCTCCGCGGTAGCTTCCTCCGCACCGTGCTCCGCTCCGACAACGGCATGGGCACCATGCACCTCGACTCCATGACACTCGCCCCATACGCCGCCTACATCGGCGAACTACGCTTCTAAAAAGCAGTCCCGGACACGCAAGAATTATGCGGCATCCGGGACAGCAAAATAGATTCCCGCTCAAAACCTCTTAAAGTTCACCTCAATATTCAACGACACCGCGACAGGCTTTCCCTCCCGCATGGCAGGATTAACCTGTACTGCTCCACTGCCTTGATCGCACTGTCGTCAAAGTCGGGACTCAGAGAGCGTGTGATGTGCACATCCTTAGGCACTCCTTCCTCATCCACAATTAAATTGACGAGGCAAGTCCCATCGAACTTCTCTTTATGCTTCCGTTCCGACTCAGGAAACTCCGGCTGCACCGATGAAATCAGCTTCGGAGCGCTGACATCCTTGCCGATCTTGTAGACCAGCTTGATGTTCTTACCCGAATCTTGTGGAGCGATCGCCACCGCCATCCTCCCCGCGCCAATTGCCGCCGAGAGCAACACCAAAGCTGAGGGAACGATCAGCCCATATCTCACCCATAAACTCAAACGCCGTCTCTTCGCTTGGATCATCATGATTCGCTTCTCCAGAATGTTGGCATCGAAGATTCCGATGGCATGAAAGGAAATGGCCCGCGCACTCGACGAAACCATCGCAGCAAGCCGTAGCAGAGATTCCGTATACTCCTGCGAATCGGTCACTCTCTCCGTCGCGATTCCATCGCAGATCATCTCGCGCGTCTCGGCAATTTGCGACTTCAACATCCACGTCACCGGATGAAACGCAATCGCGAGGCTCGCAACCTCGTACAGCAGATTCTTCTGAAAGTCCCGCCGCGCAATATGCGCGCACTCATGCGCCATCGCCGCAAGAAAATCATCCTCGTTGCACTTCTCCGCAAACCCCGAAGGCACCAGCAATACCGGCCGCGAAAACGAGATCGTAATCGGACCCACAACGCGCTCCGACCCCAACACAACCGCATCACCAATAGAAAGCGCCAGCAGACAACGCCTCCACAACTGTTCCTTGCTCCCGTCAAACGTCAGCGGAGAGGCCTCGCGCATAAGCCCCACGGTCTGGTACAAAGACCACGCCAACCGTCCCGCAAAAAACAATATGGCAACCGCATAAAGCACCAGCAAAGCGAAAATCGCCGCAGTCGGCAGCGTAACGGAGGCCGAATTCAACCGGACGGTATTCCCGGCAATCACAGCAATCGAAGATTGCCCGCCACGCCCAGCCGAAAGATGAAAGTTGCGGAAGAACCACAACCAAAGCGGCAACGCAGGCGCAATCACAGCCAGCATCAACGTCGAAACCCACACAAGGTGTTCCGCCCGCGGCCCAAGCCGTTTCAAACCTCGGCTGGCCACCCAACCCGCCCCGGCGATCAAAGGAATCTCCCAGACCGAGTTAACGAAATACGACGCAACCGAGCACATAAAATTACTCATCGGCCTTCGCCTCCTTTTTTTTCGCAAACTTGCGACCCAAAGCCGCAATCCGCTCCGGATCAACCTGGCGGCTCTTGATCAGGCTCATCACCAACTCCTCCGAAGACCCTCCGAACATCCGTTCCACCAGCTCCCGCACCGCCTGTCGCAGCGCCGTATCCTTCGTCACCAGCGCGCGATAGACATAAGCCCGCCCCTTCAGTGTGCGCTTGGCCCGGTTCTTACGTTGAAGAACATTCAGCATCGTCTGCACAGTGTTGTAAGCAAAGTCCGAACCCACCGGAAGATTCTCCTGCACATGCTGAACACTGCTCGGCCCATCCCGCCAGAGCACCTGCATAATCTGAATCTCCAGCGGTGTAAGAGAAGAAGTACCTTTCCTGCGACCAGCCATTGGTCTCTCCTAAATAAATAGGACAATACCGCTGCCGCAAGACTCTGTCAACCTAAATATTTAGGACATCATCAAGGAAAAATCACTAACAAAAACGGTCGACCACAATTTATTGGTTCGGCAGGCTGCGGCGGTTAACCCACCGCCGCACCCTCAATTCAACCCGCGAGCTACTTTCCAGTCCCCTCACCCACCAGATGCGTCGCATGAGTCACCGCCGCCCCGGCCCGCAGAGCTGCAGCCACCAGCGCCGCCTCGGCAATCTCCTCCGGCGTCGCACCGGCCTTTACCGCACCACCGCGATGAATCTCCAGGCAGTACGGACACTGTGTCGTCAACGCTACCGCCAGCGCAATCAGCTCTTTATACTTCTTCGGAATCACACCATCGGCCATCGCAGCCTTATCGAACGCCCAGAAAGCATCCATCGCAGCGGGAGCACCCTCACCCAACGTCTTCAACTTCTTCGTATTTGCCATGTCGTACATCAGCACATCTCCTTGAGAGAAAAAATTTATGCCCGAACCCGAGCGCTGGTCCCACTCATTATCCGGAAGAATCCAGTGTCAACGAGCAACGCCGACTTGTCGAATCATTCGGCAAATCCATAAAGTAAGAAATCAGTGCGCAGGCCGGTAGATCAACCCGATCACAATCCCCACCACAATCCACTCCACCGAATAAGCCACCGCCTGTTGCACCGTCAGCTTCAGCCCGATATTCAAATTCACGTAGTTGTGAATCACAAACGAGCACACTGCGAAGACCGCAATCAGCGCCCCAAACCGTGCACCCTCCGCCAACCCCGACCCACCCTGATAAAGCATCGCGTAGATCACTGCCAGAACCAGCATCGCCACCAGCATTGCAGCCATCCCGCCCGGCATCACGCTCTTGATAGCATCCTGGCTTCGGTACACCTGCGGATACTTCATAAACTCACTGCGCAGCGGACCGGCCGTGAACAGCAATCCCCCCAACACAAAGTAAGCCACAAACGCACAAAAGCCCGCGAGCAGCACACGCGAAAGGTTCACGAACCACCTCCACAAGAGATTTCAAGTGTTATCAACTATCCCTCGCGCTTGCATCCCCCTGCAAGACCTCAAGTGCGAAAGTCGAAGCAAAAATGCAATGTCCGCCTGACAATCGAGGCTCACCCAATCCTGGTCGCGTCGAAAGCGCGTGCCATCCCCGCACTAATCTCCGAATAAGCCGCGATTGTTTTTCCCTTCACCGAAAAATACTTCGCCAAAGGGTCATGCGGCAAAGCCTTTAGCCCAGCCACAACGCATTCTGCATTCAACTGTGCTCCCGCAAGAGTCGTATGCGTATGCGGATCGCCAAACAGCGGATCCACCGCCGCCTCGCCCATCGCATCGTATCGCCGCGCAATAATCTCGTTCAGATCGATTAAACCCACCTTCTCCTTCGCTGCCACCTCCTGCGTCCACCCGCGATACGTACTTGTATTCCGCACAATGTGCCCATCCACCCAGATCTTCCGTGGCACCAGCGAACACAGAATCGGCGTCGCCCCCTTCGCCCGCGTGTCCGCAACATACTTCCGCAGATACCACCCAAACGTATGCACCGTCTCCTTCTCATGCTTCCGGGAATTCTCTACCTCCATCGTCTCCTCTCCAATTCCCGCCAGGCTTCCACGCGAATTCGGCCCACGCGGCGCAGCTCCCGCAGCCGGTGGCGGCGGTGCCGCACCCGGAGGCAAACCCTGATCCGGAACAGGAACAGCCCCCGGCAGATTCAACCCGCCATCGTTGTGCCCAAACTGAATCAGAACAAAGTCACCGGGCTTGATCAGCTCCAGCGTCGAGTCCCAATGCCCGGCAGAAATATACGTGTGACTGCTCAGCCCGCCAATCGCACGATTCACCACATTGATCTTCGCCGGATCGAACAGATCGGCAATCGGCGCACCCCAACCCCAAAGCCCGTCCGAGCCCATCCCATGCCCGTTCCGCACCGTCGAATCCCCGACAAGAAACAGGCTGGGCAACTTCGGATTCGCAGGCCCGGTCAGCCCCAGTCGCTGCTCATCGACGTGAGGATCGATCGGCCCAGCCGGAGCCGGCGGCTGTTGAGCAGCCAGCGCACTCAGGCTGAGAGCACAGGCAAAAAACACGAAGACAGGCCAAAGAGGAAAAATGAGACTCAGCTTCTTCCAGTCACGCATACTTGGAAGACTTATCTCGTCTCAAAAAAGACGCCACTCAATCAACCAGCCAACAAACTTCCCCGTCGAACTTCCACCGTAATCGTCCGGCCCCGCCAGGTGCGAAGCCGTCATGAGTCCTCAGTGCAACTTTTCTCCCTGTCAAAAATACCGGCATCAAAACCCACATTCGACTTCTTGACACGGCACCCAGCCGCCCGTACTGTTAGTTCCACTGCCACTTCGGCCCCCCAGTAAGTGCCTGCCAAGTCGAAATTAACGCCAACGAAAAACTCTGTACCCTTCCCTATCTCCCGGCAAAAGAGAACGGCTTTCAAGATCGGGAACTTACGATCGCGCCCGCTATTCGACTAAAGGCGATCCGGCTTCACTCTGAAGCGTTCGACAACCTGAAAAGAATCTCGACCTGGCTCCGGCTCGCAGGTTGAATCGGCCACCTCGCGATCCGGTGCATTCGCATAGAGCTCAACGCTCTCATCTGTAACTTTCGAGGCCTTTGGACATGAGACGCATCCTTCCCGCTCTTCTCGTTATGCTCACCACTCCGGTGTGGGCCGCAACCTTCCCCGTTACCGACACCTTCAGCGGCACCGGTCCCCTATCCTCGAACTGGACCAATACCACCGCCCCGAACCAGGGTTACGTCCCCATCCACCAGACAAGCGGCGAAGCCATTCTCGCGACCCCCGGCCACCAGGGATTAGCCATCTACACCGGCGCAAACTTTACCAACGATCACTATTCTCAAGTCAAATTTCTCACGCACCTCGCTACCAGCAGCAGCACAGGTCCCTGCGTCCGCATGAACGTTGCAGGAGACGGAGTCTGTTATCTCGCCGACACCGGACACATCTATCTTCTGTTAGCAGGCGGCGGTGTCTTTCCCATTGGCTCACCATGCCCCATCCCTTCCAGTGGAGACACCATTCAGCTCTCGGTTGTAGGAACAACCTATACCTGCGCCGACATCACTACCGGCGCCTCCGCATCAGGGTCCGACTCCACAATCTCCACCGGCAGTCCTGCCATCCTCATCGATGAAAGACCATCGACCGCCTACGCTCTCACGCAGTTTCAGGCTGACTGCAATCCAACCTGCAACACCGGCCCTGGCCCTAGCCCCTCCCTTGTCTTCGCTCCTCCCGCGGGAAGCTACAACACCACCCAGATGGTTGCGATCTCCACCACAATTCCGATGGCAACCATCTTCTACACGACCGATGGCTCCGCACCAACCACATCCTCAACTCTCTACAACGGTCCCATCACCGTCGCTGCATCGCAAACTCTGCGCGCAATCGCCGTCGCCTCCGCCTCTGCGGCCTACACGATCAGTCTTCCGGTAGCCACCGCGGTTGAATTCGGCCCCCCGGGAGGAACCTTCAGCTCTGCACAATCAGTCACGCTCAGCACAGCCACGCCCTCGGCAACAATCTTCTACACTACCGACGGCTCCAACCCAACCACATCTTCGAAGGTCTTCACCGCACCAATCACGATCTCCACCACTGAAACCATCCGAGCCTTTGCCACAGCACCGGGCTTCGGCCCTGGCCCTTCCACTTCGGAGACCTACACCATCACCACTTCATCAACCGGCCACACCTGGTACGTCAACGGAGTCGGCGGCACTCGTTTCTCCGTCAATCAAACAACCGGCCAGTGCGACGGCCTGTCCCCCAACGCCTATCCCGGAAGCGGCACAAACCAGCACTGCGCCTTCAATGACATTCGTTACCTGTGGACCGACGGCACCTACACCACAGATACCAACGTCGGCGCGCCCGCCTGGGGATGGATCGGCTCCAGCGGAGACACCTATCTCGTCGACTGCAGTGGTAAAGCCTCCTGCCGCATCGGCCAGAGCGGTCCCAACTCCGGCGACGGCTTCGGCCTCGCCGGCAATCCCTTCGCTTCCGGAGCACCGCCGCCCATTAACGGCACGCCCTCGGCTCACACGCGAATCCTCGGCATCAATCACGACAGTTGCCAAATGCCCTCCGCCAAGGCACACGTGAACGGCGGCTTTGGCGTAAGCGCAGTCTTCTCCTTTGGAGGGTCCTCCAACGTTGACCTCGCCTGCTTCGACATCACCGACTTCTCAAGCTGTGGCCGTGCCGGTCAGCTCAGTCAATGCAGCAATAACTTCCCGATCACCGACTACGCCAACAACGGCATCTCGCTCAACAACAAAACAACCAACACCTCCATCACCGATGTCACCATCCACGGCATGGCAAACGCCGGCATAATCGGAGCTACAGGCAACGGAGTCTCTATCACACGAGTCACAGTCGCAGGCAATGCCTCCTCCGGATGGAACATGGATGACGGCAGTGGTACCACCGGATCAGGGCTTCTCAATATCAGCTACTTCAACGTGCTCTGGAACGGCTGTGCCGAAGAGTATCCCATCACGCATGCTGTCCCATACTCCGACTGCACCGACGACAACTCCGGCGGCTATGGCGATGGCGTCGGCACAGCGACCGTTACAAGCGACCCCGCATGGTTTATGTTCGTCGACCACTCCACCGCTGCCAACAACACGCAGGATGGATTCGATCTGCTTCACCTCGAAGGTGGCGGCTCGACCATGCTCATTCGCAACTCACTCATGTACGGAAACATGGGCCAGCAACTCAAGATGGGAGCCGCCGGAACCGCCTTCAACAATCAGATCGTCGGCAACTGCAACGCTCTCCGTCAGCCTATCCCTGAAACTCCATCCGGCTATAACGCTCGGCTCTCCGACTTCTGCCGTGCCGCCGACGTCCCGGTCGTCATGGCCGTCAGGGACGGTGGTCTCACAACCCGATATTTCAACAACACTCTTTACACTGCGAACTCCATCGGAGTCGAAGTCACAACCAGCGGCCCATGCACCACCACCTGCTTCCTGCAATATGAAAACAACATCTTCCTCGGCTTCGAAAACGATGCGCAGAACGGCTATCCCAACGGGGGAAGCTCCAAATTTCCCACCCCGATCTTCTTCGATGCGAATCCAATCCTCACCGCCTCGGGATCCAGGTTCACCAATAACGACAGCTTCAACTTCAGAGATAGCTGGACCTGTCCGCAAACCGGCTTCAACGAACAAAACGCCGTCTGCACAAATCCAGGTTTAGTCGATGAAACCTTCCACCTCTACGGCTTCGGAAACATGACTGTCGCTGGAAATGGCTCCGCCGTCGTCGGCCATGGAACGCCGATCCCCTTCATAACAACCGATTTCGCAGGCACGATAAGGTCAACAACCGCACCGACAATAGGCGCCTTCGAAATAACCCATTAATGAAAAAAAGGAGAGCCGTGAACTCGCGCTCACGGCTCTCATCCGAGTGGAACGCCTTATTGCGAATTTCCCTGTACCAGCTCCGTAGAAACTGGTATCAGGTAGCCGAACAGGCCATTCGTTCCCGCCTGAGGCCCGGCGGTAAAGTACAACTCCGCCGCCGGAGCTTCATCCGGGTCATAGCTGTTCTGCGTTGCAGCATTCGCAAAACTCATGCTCCAGATGCCTGTGATTGAAAGAGGTTTCCCGCTAGCATCCTCCAGCAACCCGACAAACTTACCTGTATCGAGGTCATACGCCGAGATAAACCCCGCAGACTGCGTCGTTCCGCCCGCCGAAAAGTTCGAGACCAGAAGATTGTGACTGAACCGCCCAAAATCGAGCGGCGCAAGCGTAACCCCCCACGGAGCGTTAAGCCAGTCTCCATGTTCGAGCCGCCGCAACAGCTTGCCCCTCGTGGAGTAGATATCCACGTAGCCAAGCCCAGGCCCTGGCGTCTCGAAGGGATTCCCCGCAAAATGCAGAGCATACGTAACAACCAGGTTGTCACCCACGGCCTGCACATTGAACGGCACAAAGTTCCGCGGAAGACGGTCATCCGTAAAAGGTTTTTCGTCGCCGTAGTAACGGTCGTCGTCGAAAAACTTATCGTCACGTCCATGGTCCCTGCCCTTTAGCTTGACTGGCGAGAACGTGTTGTCGTACACATCGATCCGCCCCTTCAGGAAGTTCGCCACAAACAGATAGCGAGTCCCTTCCACAAGCCCCGAAGTAATCGCCGTAAAACCCGATCCATCGGTAGCGGGCACAGCCGTCATCGCATTGGTTGAAGGCCCCGGCGCGCCCGGCGTGTTCGCAACATTGGGATTCCATCCCGCAATCGTTCCGTCCAGCGTAGCGAAGATAAAGATCGCCGGCTTTCCGGGAGCGAGAAGAAAATCTGTCGTGCTTCCATTCGCAATCACTCCGGTCGGCGAGCCATTCGGCACACTCGCGTCCTTCGGATTCGCCTTTGGAATCGTTACGACCAGGGCCTGCTTCTGTCCCGGTCCGTTGTACAGCGTGGCAACTCCCTTGGCCTCATCCGACACCCACCAGGCACTGGCAGAGCTGCGAGCCAATCCCCAGGCATTCACCAGTTGGGGATCGGTCGCCTCAGCAGCCCCTGTTACATTGGAGTCAAGATTCACCTGCGTGTAATGC
Source organism: uncultured Acidobacteriaceae bacterium (assembly GCA_963815485.1). GTDB lineage: Bacteria > Acidobacteriota > Terriglobia > Terriglobales > Acidobacteriaceae > Edaphobacter. The sequence goes on from CAWFGQ010000002.1 coordinate 1,809,784, forward strand.
TGTCCATAAACAGCCGACGACACCAGGAGAAGCAACACAACATCTGCAATTTTGCTCGAAAAGAATCTCATAATTTAAAACTCCTTCTTCTAATTGCCTCGCAGGCCCGGTAACCCTGTCATTCGGCCCAACAAACAGGCGAGGGAACTGTGCTGGAACATCTGCAAGCGTAGTTGCATCGGAACAATCGGTTGTCCAGCAGTCGTCGTCGCGTCGTCAAATAGAAGTTAGCCCCCCAAATAAATTTGTCAGGATTCTGTAAACGCGCCCTACAAATAAACGTAGAAATCAACAAACGAGAAGCACTCCAAACCAGCCCTACGAAAAAAACACTCCAACCCGTAATCAAAAATCGGCGCCATCGGTGCAAATCGGCGTTAAGTCCTTATCCACCCAATCCAGAAAATCCGGGGTCGATCCGGTCTCCTTTGCTACACTCGCTCCACCGGAGACAACATGAGACTCTCATCCCGACGTGGCATGCGGATCGTCGTCGCAACCCAGGCAGTTCTTCTCATCGCAGCAGTGGGAGTCATCCATTCGCAGCAAGCCCAGACGCAGCGCTTCCCGCAGTTCGACAACGAAGACGTCAAAGTCTGGCGCTCCGTCGTCCTGCCGAATCAACCCCTAACCATGCACCGCCACGAACACCCCCGCGTCATCATCCCCCTCCGCGGCGGCCTCATGAAGATCGTGGAGCAATCCGGCAAAACCGAGCAGCACCAATGGGACGTAGGCCACGCCTACTGGCTCCCGGCCAACGAACCAAACACCATGCACGCCGACGTCAACGGTGGCAACGAACCCATCGAAGTAATGGTCGTCGAACTCCAAAAAGAGAAATAGGCTCCGCCCGGCGAGCCATCCTTTTAGTTAACGCGACGGCCATTCCCATCGAGGAGCGTCGAACAAAGTCGCTCCCGACAAAACGGTTTCGCCAAAGGATTTCTCCAGGTGCAACCGTCGGCACACCTCCTCATTCTCAAGAGCCTGGATCAGCGGTTGTGCGTGAGAAACGACGATGATCTGGCTCCGCTCCGACGCAGCAAGAATCAAACGTGCAAGCGCGGGCAAAAGATCGGGATGAAGGCTTGTCTCCGGTTCGTTCAATACCATCAGTTCAGGGGGACGCGGAGTTAACAAAGCCGCAGTCCACAACAAAAAGCGAAGCGTTCCATCCGAAAGTTCGGCGCCGGAGAGGGGACGCAACAGTCCATGTTGCCTCAATCTGACCTCAAACCGGCCTGCCTGCACCTCGATCGAGATGCGGCTTCCCGGAAAAGCGTCATCGATCGTTCGTTCCAGCGCCTCATCATCACCGATCTCCAGAATGGTTTGCAGCGCCGCGGGCAGGTCAGTGCCGTCATTGTTCAACACAGGCGTATAGGTTCCGATCTGTGGAATCCGCACCGGCGAAGTGATGTCGGTGCGGAAACCATCGTAAAATCGCCATGCCCGTATCGACTCCCGAACAGCCAGCATCTCCGGCGCACGCTGCGGATCGGCAATACTCGCGAGCATGCTGTCAGCGGCGCTGAGATTCGTCGTCAGCACCACAGACTCCTTCCCGTGATCGGACGGTAAACTCACTAATCCATTCCGGCGATCAACAAGAACCGCTGCCCTTCGATACCTTCCGCCGTGCCAGATACACTCCCGCTTGATCGCAGGGTCAAGTTCGAAGGCAGTCGTCGGAGGCGGCGGTGGAGGATAACCCAGGTCGATGCTGTAGCCGTAGACGTCACCGCTGAATCCGAGCTTCAGACTGACCGGCTTGCGTGGAGCCAAACCCTCAACCGCTTGATCTCCCCGGCGTACACCGCGACTGATCGTTTCAGGCCCGGCCCACAACGTAAAAGGCAGCCCGCCCTCTCGCGCAAGCGACGCGACCACTGAATTCATCGCCGCGTCGCCCAGCAGCCTGAGCGCACGATACAAACTCGATTTCCCGCTCCCATTAGCGCCGGTCACCAGGGTCAGAGGCTTCATCGGCAACACAAGATCGCGCAGCGAGCGGTAACCCGAGATGGCAAGCGTTTCGATCATCTAGGCAAGAATATCGCGGCGAGCTCCCGTCCTGAATGAAAGCAACAATCCGTGGTAGGCCTTTGCTTCTATCCGCACCAGATCGAAAATCCGCGGTCGCCCAGCAGATGAGAAAATAGAAGGAGCATGCTTCAGCTCTCCTCCGCCGGCAAACGCTTCGGCCAAAAACTCCTCTTTGAAGACGCCAACTGGCTCATCACGCCGGACGAGCGCACCGGTCTCGTCGGCGGCAACGGCACCGGCAAATCCACCCTGCTCAAGATCCTCGGCGGCATCGAAACCCTCGACTACGGCCAGCTCACCCGCGTCAAAGGCATGACCCTCGGCTATCTCCCGCAGGACGGCCTCGCCCTCCGCGGCAAAACCGTCTTCGCCGAGTGCCTCTCCGTCTTCGACCACCTCCACGCCCTCGAGCGCGAAGCCGAAGACCTCACCCATACACTCTCGACAGTCGATCCAAAATCCAAAGAGTACATGGCCGCGGCCGAGCGCTACTCCGACATCGCCGACCAGCTCCACGTCCACGACATCTACACCCTCGACGCCCAGGTCGGCGCCGTCCTCGGCGGCCTCGGCTTCACCAAGGAAGACTGGGACCGCAACACCGAAGAGTTCTCCGGAGGCTGGCAGATGCGCATCGCACTAGCCAAACTCCTCCTCCAAAAACCCAGCCTCCTCCTCCTCGACGAGCCCACCAATCACCTCGACCTCGAATCCCGCAACTGGCTCGAAAACTATCTCCACGACTACCCAAACGCTTACATCCTCATCTCGCACGACCGCTACTTCCTCGACGTCACCGTCAACAAGACCATCGAGCTCTGGAACAAGCGCATGCACGTCTACCACGGCAACTACGAAAAGTACGTGCAGCAAAAAGAAGAGCGCCGCACGCAGCTGATGAACGCCTACAAAAACCAGCGCGACCGCATCGACGCTCTCGAAGCCTTCATCAACCGCTTCCGCTACCAGGCCACCAAAGCCAAACAAGTCCAGTCGCGCATCAAGGAACTGGAAAAAATCGAACGCATCGAAGTCCCCGAAGAAGAAGCCACCATCCACTTCTCCATCCCGCAGCCGCCCGCATCCGGCCGCACAGTCATGGAGGTCTCCGGCCTCAAAAAGATCTACCCCACACCCACCGGCGGCGAAAAACTCATCCTCGACGATCTCAACTTCACCATCGAACGCGGAGACCGCATCGCCCTCGTAGGGGCCAACGGCGCAGGCAAATCCACTCTTATCCGGCTCATGAGCCAACAGGAAGCCCCCACTGCAGGCACTATCCGCGAAGGTCACAACGTCCTCACCGACTTCTTCGCACAGGACCAGTACAAAGTCCTCGACCCCAACGCCGTTATGCTCGACGACATCAGCGGAGCCGCTCCCAAAGTTCCTGTAGTCGAACTCCGCTCGCTCCTCGGCTGCTTCATGTTCTCCGGCGATGACGTCTTCAAAAAACTCGGCGTCCTCTCCGGCGGCGAGCGCAACCGCTACGCCATGGCCAAGATGCTCGTCTCCCCCAGCAACTTCCTCCTCCTCGACGAGCCCACCAACCACCTCGACCTCCGCGCCAAAGACGTCCTCCTTGACGCCATCCGCAACTTCACCGGCACCGTCCTCTTCGTCTCTCACGACCGCTACTTCATCGACGGCCTGGCCACCCGCGTCTTCGAGGTCGAAGACCGCCGCCTCCACATCTACCCCGGCAACTACGAAGACTACCTCTGGCGCAAACAGGGCGGCCCCGAAAAAGTAACCGAACAGATTACAAATTCACTCACCGCGCGATCAGCACCTCCCTTAGAAGTTGTCATTTCGACCGAAGGCAGCGAAGCTGCCGAAGTGGAGAAATCCGCTTCTCTGCTACTGTCGCCAATCAAGCGCCTCAACCCCATCAAACTCAAGCAACTCGAAGACCGTCTCCACCACGCCGAGCAGGAGATCCCCCGCCTCGAAGAAGCCATAGCCGCCACCGAAGCCCGCCTAGGCAGCTTCACCTCCGCGGAGCAATCCCAAAAAGACGCCACCGAACTCGAACAGCTCCGCGCCCAGCGCACCATCCTCCTGGACGAGTGGGAAGAACTCTCCCTCACCCTCGAAGAACAGCAAACGGCCTGACCAATCAGCCTCCACAATCGCATTAAGGACAAGTCAGGCAATCGCCGGAGTAAATCAGTTTGAAAGCAGCAACCTGCCTCCAGGCAGCGATGCTCTTGCCTCTAACAGGAATTCACGCTATCTTGGCGACGATTCGTTTCGGGTCCCCGTCCTGTTCTAAGCGCTTGCCTCATCAGGCATCGAGTGGTTGTTTCGAGCGCAGAATTCTTTGGAGGTACTCCATGAATGCGATCAAACCCTCAAGAGCATTGTTTTTCCACGCTGTATCTCTCGCTCTCTGCCTCATGGCAATCACTGGCTGCCACAAGTCCAAAGCGAAGCTCATCGCAGGAAACGCCAGCGCAAGCTTCGAGGCTCCCAGCGCGATCCTCACCGCGCTGCCCATCACCAACGACGGCGCCGCTCCTGCGGATAACGTCCAGGTCACCGCACTCTCTACCCCCGGCGCTACCCTCACCCTGCCTGCATCCCTCCCGTTCGCTCTGGGTAACATTCCCGTCGACGGGGAGTCCACTCTCGACGCGAACTTCACCAGCGGCTCCGCCAAGCCCGATACTGACTACATCATCACCGTCGAAGGCACCTACGTTGAGCGGGGCTACACCTTCAGGTTCTCCCTCAAACAGACCGCTCACACTCCCCCGGCCTCGCCCGGCTCGGCAATCTCCGGCCAGGGCACTGTTCCCTCCAATACCGTGAACGGCGCGCACTTCCCCGCACAGCCTCCGAACTTCGGCAATGATGTCAACGAGGCAGGCCATGGCCGCCGCATACCCACCGGTCCCTTGCGCCCCATCCCGCCCTCTTCGGGATCGACCGTCAAACCCGCTCCCCATGGCCCCGGCGGCGGTGGCGGCTCCGCCAGCATCAACTTCCCCACCAATGACCCAGTCGGAATCAACAGCAGCGGCACCGCCGAGCCCAGCGGAGCCTCCGACCCCAGCGGCAAGATCATCTTCGAGTCCGCCAACTGGTACGCCGCCTTCTCCACCGATGGCGGCGCAACCTTCACTCAGCTCAACCCCACCACCATCTTTCCTAATAATGTCGACGGCGGCTTCTGCTGCGACCAGATCGTCCAGTACGCTCCCTCCATCGACCGCTTCATCTGGGTCATGCAGTATGGCGCAACCACTCCCGCGCCCAACCCTAATCCGAAAAAACTCCCCACCTTAGGCCCCAACCTCTACCGCATCGCCTCCGCCAGTCCCGCTAAGGTCAAAAGCTCGGGCGGCACATCGTGGTCCTACTTCGACATCACCTCCACTGCCGTTCTCGGCGCCACCAGCACCTCCTGGATCGACTATCCCGACACAGCCGTCGGCTCCAGCAACTTCTTCCTCTCCTTCGACGACGTGAACAACGGCGGCCACGTCATCGTTCGCATCCCGCTCTCGAACATTCAGGCCGGCGGCACGATCAACTTCGGTTTCACCAAAAGCTCCGACAGCGCCGCAGCCTACGGCGGCCACCTCAGTCAGAACACCCGCGACGAGATCTTCTGGGCAGGACACAACACCAACAGCGCCTTTCGCGTCTTCAACTGGCCCGATTCCACAAATACGTATTCCTGGCGCGACATCAACATCGGAAGTTGGCCCCAGATCACCTCCACGAACCTCATGACCTCGACCACGCCGGACAACCAGGACTGGCTCAACTTTCTCTCCGGCTTTCCAGGCAACGCCGTCCTGGGCATCGCCCGCTCTCCTGCCGGAAACACCCAGCGCGGCGGCGGTGCCAACCTGCTTTACTTCGCCTGGACCGGCGCCATCGGCAATGGCTTCAAGCAGCCGCAGGTCGATTGGATTACCCTCGATCGCAACAACAACTTCGCCCTCGTCAACCAGCAGCAGGTCTGGAACCCCGGCTACGCCTACGCCTACCCCGACTTCGCCGTAAATTCCAGAGGCGAGATCGGCATGTCGCTCGAGTGGGGCGGCGGAGGCAACTACGAGAACCACGTCGCCGGATTCTGGGGAGACTTCGTCGTCTACGAGACCACCAACAGCAACATAGGCAGCACCCGTTTTGGCGACCGCGTCACCATTCGCAATCACACAGCCGACCTGACCAAATTCGACGCCTTCGGTTACGGTCTGAACAAGGCCACACCCCCGGCCACCGGTGCCGTCTCAGACGTCCACTACCTCGTCTTCAGCCGCTGACCTCATTCTTTCCTTGCTGCCCCAATAATTCGTCTACCCTGTTGCGGTCGTCCGCTCTGACCGTCATCCTGAGCGCGGGCGAAGCTCAGCACGCCTCAGGACGACACACGCGAAAACAGATTTTTCCGGAGCTAACGCCCCTCGCGCAGCCGAGCCGCCAGTCTCTCCGGCAACCCAGCCATCAAGATCCGTCCCTGCGCCCCCTGCACATCATACGGAACGCGATGATAGATAATCTCCTTCGCCTCCGAGTCATACACCACAAACGCAGCCCGCCAGTCGCAATCCCTCGGCTGCCCCACCGCTCCCGGATTGATCAGATGCCGCGTCCCCTCCGGAATCGGCATCGTCCAGCTCTCCGCCTCATTCTTCGTCGGATACTGCGGTTTGATCTCATGCCAGTCATGGTCCTTCTGCGAAAACCCACCCTGCAGATGCGTATGTCCAAAAAACGTTATCGCCGTCCCCATCTGCTGCAGCGGAGCCCACGCATCGCGCATGCTCAAAATGTATTGATCTTCATTCAGCGGCGACCCATGTACACAAGTCACACCCGGCTCCTCAGGCTGAATCGGCCCTGACGGCACCGCCTTCAGCCACTCCAGATTCTCCGCAGTCAGCTCCTTATTCGTCCACATCGCCGCCGCCCGCGCCACCGGATTGAATCCCAGCGCCGAAGTCAGCCCGCAGCAAACCCGGTCATGATTCCCCCGAACATTGATCTGCGCCTTCTCCCGCATCAGATCGACCACTTCATTCGGACTCCCGCCATACCCCACAACATCCCCGAGATTCCAAAGCGCATCGTAAGGCTCTGCCGCGGCCAGAACGGCCTTCAGTGCCTCAAGATTCCCGTGAATATCCGAAAGTATCAGTGCGCGCATTGCAGTGGAAAAAGCCAATCGGCCAATTTCTTAGTCTATAGACATTCCCCCACAATGAAAACCAGGCTGCCTGCGACAACAGAAACTGAATCGAACCATGGTCCTTGCCAAAAGCACGACCAATCTCATGCAACGACTCTCCCGCCTTCCAACGGTCCCAGATCTCAGCCTTCTGCTCCGCAGAAAGACCATACCGTCTGCCTTGTCTCATAATCACCACCTCATATCAGATGGTGTTGCAGCGACCGGTTGAGACCGCCCGGCTTTGCGGAAACTTCAGTCATTTACTCCAAACTGACCCGCTACCGCATCGACCCACCGAAGCCAATGGCCTCGACCGATCCGTCGTCATCGTAGGCGCCGAAGCCAGCAGCCTCCGAGTGTACTCATGTTGCGGCGCGAGAAAGATCTCCCGCACACCACCCGTCTCGACAATCTCCCCGCGCCGCATCACCGCAACGCGGTCCGCGATCTGAGCCACCACCGCCAGATCATGCGAGATAAACAGCATCGCCAGTCCATGCTCCCGCCGCAGATCGTTCAGTAGCTTCAGAATCTGCGCCTGCACCGTCACATCCAGCGCAGTCGTCGGCTCATCGGCAATCAGCAGCCGTGGCCGATTCACAATCGCCATCGCAATCAGAATCCTCTGCCGCTGCCCCCCGGAAAACTGGTGCGGATAATCCTTCGCCCGCCGCTCCACCTCCGGCAGACCAACATCCTCCATCGCCGAAAAAACCTTCGCCCTCACTTCGCTCCTGCTCATCGCCGGATGATGCGCCCGTACCGCCTCCGCAATCTGCGCCCCCACCGGCATCACCGGATTCAGTGCCGTCATTGGCTCCTGAAAGATCATGGCAATCTCACGCCCGCGCCGCCGCCGCATCGCCTCCTCAGGCAATTTAAGTAAATCCTCCCCACCAAACAGAACTGATCCCGAAACCCCGGCACTAGTAGGTAGCAGCCGCAGCACCGCCAGCGAAGCCGCCGACTTCCCCGACCCCGACTCCCCCACCAGCCCCAGCGTCTCTCCCGCATTGATCCCGAAAGAGATACCCCGCACCACCTCCCGCCCACCAAACCCAATCGACAAACCCTTCACATCCAGCAGCGGCGCACCCAGTTCCATAATCCGAATACTAGCCGAAATCCCTCACCTAGCCGCGAACTCCGGGCAGGCAGAACAATCTCCCCCAAATAGCGTCTAAACTGCTTAGCAGGATCATGAGAAGCGCCTTCCATCGCATCCTCGTCGCCAGTGCCACCTTCGCAGCCTCTGTTGCCTCCGCGCAGACGCACAAGGTCGCCAAGCCCGAGCAGGTCGTCCGCGCCGTCGGCGTCTACGAGTGGACCGGCGATCTCGCCAAACCCACCGCCAGCCGCCTCATCCCCGTCTCCGTCTACATCGAAGGCAAATTCGAAGACGCCGGCGTCTACACCGCCCGCCCGGTTCCCTTCGCGCTCCTCAGCGGCAACGTCTACATCCTGCAAAGCGCAGGCATCGACAAGGCCACGCTCGATCTCGCCTACGCCAAGCACCTCCAGGCCATCGAACCTACGGGCGATCTCGCCTACGACGACGGCTGGTTCGGCTACGGAAGCGTCAAGCCCCTCGCCGCTCCCAGAAACACGACCCACGCGTTGAAGGCGTCCAAAAACGTTCCAGCCATCGCCATATCCACCGACCCCAACCGCCCGCACCTCGTAACCAAAAACAGCGGAACCACCAGCGGAGACTCTGCTTCTTCAACCTCACCCGAAGCGAGCAAATCCGGAACATCGACAACGCCATCAACAACCAAGAGCACCACCGATCCTGCAACTGCAGGCACAAAGAGCACCGCCACCGGCGACGAAGCCGATCGCCCCACTATGAAGCGGCATGACAACTCCGGCTCAACCACCACTGCATCGAACAGCCCAAGCGTTACCAGTACCGGCAGCGCGTCCGACGACCCGGATCGCCCCACGATGAAGCGCCGCGACACCTCAAACTCAGGCACCGATACAACAGCCAGCACACAAACCGGCAGCACCCCCACAGACGATCCCGACCGCCCGACCATGAAGCGCCATGACACTTCCGGCGGCACAACAACCTCCGGCTCCGGCTCCGACACCAGCGACTCAGCCGCAGCCAGCGGCCCAAGCACCTCCCCCGACGATCCCGACCGCCCCACCCTCAAACGCCGCTCTTCCGCGGACGCACAACGCACTGGCACAAACACCAACGTCCCGGCAGTCTCCGCAGTTGGCTCGCTCAACGACGATCCCAGCCGCCCAAACCTCCATCACGGCAAGCCCACCAGCGCCATGAATGAGACCGATCTCCCCAAGCTCACCGGTCTCCCACCCAATCTCCACCAGATGGTCGCTGTCTCCGACGCCGTCAATCGCGATCCTCATCCCTTCACCCTTGCCTGGGACGACGAAGCGCAGCATCAAGCGATCCTGACAAAGTTGCAGGAGATGGCCCACGCCCAACTCGCAGCCTACGGGAAGCCTCTCGCGACACCACCGCCCACAACCCCCGCGAAAAGACTCCCCGCAACCCAGGCTCGCGCGAACAAACCGGCACCCACTCCACCGCCGCAGCCCCTTCTCGATGAAGACCTCAAGGCCTACACCCTCAGCTACGGCGGAGCCCCCACCTACGTCTACTCCGCCAACACCGGAGGCACCGGAGCCGCCCTCCGCTACGTCACCATCGTCGCTCAGGACGACGGCCTTGGCAACATCAAGCCCGCCATCCAGAGCGTCACCGACGCCGCTCACCTCGACCGCACTCCCAAAATGCAATTCGTCGATGTCGTCGACGCAGAAGCCAGCAATCGCGCCAGCCTCCTCTTCGAACTTCGCAGCCACAGCGTCCGCCAGTTCGCCCTTTACCGCGTCATCGCCTCCCACCCCGAACAGATCTTCCTCACCGGCACCACGCGATAAATCGGCATCCATGCCAACGACTCCAGACGAGGTAGCTCGCGCCTTCATCGCCGCCATCAACGCAGAAGATCCGGCGGGCCTGCGCGTCTTGATGACCGACGACCATACCTTCACCGACGCACGCGGCAACAGTTTTTCCGGTGCTGAAAAGATGCAGCTGGGCGGGCAGCACTTCTTCCGCGCCTATCCCGGCTACCAAATCGAGATCGAACACACCTTCACAAAAGAAAATCAGGTAGCCCTCTTCGGTAAGGCAGCAGGAGGCTGGTGCGTCAACGATCAAGTCCTCCCGCAAAGATGGACAGCCTCCGCCGCATGGTTGGCCGAGATAGAACAAGAAAAGATCAAACACTGGACCGTCTTCTGCGACACCAACTGGGTCAACCCTCCAGCAGTCACCCATTGAACCCACCCACACCACAAGAGTAAAGTTCCCATATCAGCAGGAGGGCCACATGAGCCGCATCTCCGCCTCGATTCTCATCCTCGCCGCCACCGCTACCTTCGCGCAAACCCCCGCACCCGCCGTCCCCGGCGACATCACCTTCCGCCTCCCCGCCTCAACTACAGGCTGCCCGGTAGGCTTCAGCGCCAGCCGCCGCGGAGGACTCCAGGCCCTCACCGCGGCCGACGAGAAAAAACTCGGCCCCGGGCAAGGTCTCCATCTCACTCTCGATCGCCTCGCCAACCCAGCCATTCAGTCCATTACTGTCACGGTCTACGCAACCTCGCTGGACGCTCGCGTCCTGCCACTCAACACCTCCTCCGCAAAAACCGTCACCAAAACCTTCACCTTCGAGCGTCAATCCGGCGCCTCGACTCTCAACGAAGCCGATATCTGGATGCAGCAGGCAGGCTCCATCAGCTCTGCCGTTCTCACCGAAATAACATTCACCAACGGCACCAACTGGCGCCCCTCCCAAGACCTCAAGTGCATTGCCGTCCCCTCGCTCTACCTTCCGGTTGACGCCATCGCCACAAAAGCCACCCGCTAACGCAGTCACTTCTTCAAAAGCGAAGCCGCACCATCCGTCACAAGAGACCGTCAAGTCCCTTCCTCGCCCCCTTGCATCCAAATAGACTGAGCGATAAGTGATCTCATCACCAGATCGCTCGATACATCTGCATGCAAGCCGCACTTCAGGAAGGCCTCATGAAAGCCGCCGTCCTCCACCGCCCAAACCAACCTCTCCAGCTCGAAGACATCCCTATCCCCGCGCTCACCGAAGGCCACACTCTCCTCCGCATCCTAGCCTGCGGAGTCTGCCGTACTGATCTCCACATCTTCGAAGGCGACCTTCCCCTCATCCACGAGCCGCTCATCCTGGGCCACCAGATCGTCGGCGAAATCCTCGAAGGCGAAACCCCCGCCGTTCCTGACCTCCCAGCCCTCCTCGCCGGCACGCGCGTCGGCGTCTCCTGGATCGGCGGCACCGACGGCACCTGCCCCTTCTGCCGCCGACACGAAGAAAACCTATGCGACCGCCCCACCTTCACCGGCTACTCCGTCAACGGAGGCTACGCCGAATACGCCCTCGTCCGCTCCGACTTCATCTACCCGCTCCCCGAGACCCTCGACGACACTCACGTCGCTCCGCTCCTCTGTGCCGGAATCATCGGCTTCCGCAGCCTCCGCGTCGCGGGCACCGAACCCGGTGAGCGCGTCGGCCTCTTCGGCTTCGGAGCCTCCGCCTCACAAGCCATCCAGGTCCTTCGCCACTGGAACTGTGAAGTCTACGTCTCCACCCGTGGCGAAAATCATCGCCAGCAAGCCGCCGCTGCAGGCGCATTCTGGATCGGCAAAGAAAACGACAAGCCTCCCGTCGCTCTCGATCGCGCCATAACCTTCGCTCCGAGTGGAGCCGTCGTCCTCGCCGCTCTCGGCAGCCTCCGCAAAGGCGGAGTCGTCGCTATCAACGCCATCCACCTCGACCAGATGCCAGCCTTCGACTATGACAAACTCCTCTGGGGCGAGCGCCAGATCCGCAGCGTAGCCAACATGACCCGCAAAGACGCCCGCGACTACCTAGCACTAGCCGCCGAGATCAACATCAAACCCCAGGTCCAGATCTTCCCCCTCGATCAGCCCAACGAAGCCCTGCAAGCCGTAAAAAACGAAACCGCCAACGGCCCCGCAGTCATCCTGCCCTGATCCGCGTCACTTCTTTACCGGCGCCGCCGGCAGCGGAAGTTTCTTGTCCTTCAGCGTTGTCAGCGGGACGGCATTTGGCAGTGAAACTGACTGCGAGCCAATGTCCGGCATGTACATCTCGAGTCCACCCTCGGATGTCATCCTGCTGTAGCCCTTCACCAGTTGCGTCTGGTACTTCGCCAGATCCAGATCAAACCAAGCATCATTGGATGCGTCGATTAGCGTCAAATCGGTATTGCTCATCGTCAGCTTGCCGAATCCTACGGTGCCGCCGCGCAGGCGTAGAAAGTTGTGCCACTGGGTCAGTTTCGCCTCGTCGTTCTCCGTGTTGCCATAGATCACGACGACATCGGGTGCCTGCAGCGTAACGCTCGTCAGGTTCCCGCGAATATGCGGCGGCGGCAGAAGGCTGGTCGTGTTCAAATACAAATCATCGCCCACAGCTTCCACACCTGTTACGGGCGACGAGCCCACAACGCCCTTGATGTCCAGCTTCAGTCCGCCCATCAGCGCCTTCACCGGCATCTTCAGCACATCAATCTTCGTGACGTGCAGATGGATTCTTCCATCAGGCGTCGGCGACAAGGTACCTTTGATCTCGACCGGAAGCGGCATCAGCAGTTTGTGCATAGTTCCCGAAAGCTTCAGCTCGTTGCCCTCACCGCTTACGTTGATGTTCTTTAACGGTCCATTCTGCGCAAGCGACGTATTCAGATAATTCTGGATGTCGCCGATGTTGACGTGGATCAAGCCTTTATCGATCTCGAAGACAAACGAATCTTGATCATCAAGCGAAGGATTCCTGTCCGGCCGCGTCCGAAGCATCCGCCCCCGCAGCCAGCGCACATAGACCTGAAAGGTCGGGCCCTTTCTCAGCCGCAGATTGTGTGCGTACACCGTCGTCGTGCCATCGGCAACGCTTGGTAACGAGGCCGGCGCGCTCGTCGGCGAACTCACAGCCCGATCGGCCGCATGCCTGTTCGTCCTCGCCAGTGTCAGCCATAAGAGCGACACCACGACAACCACAATGGCTGCAGCAACCACATACCGTTTAGAGTTCATAGGAGGGTTCTGCGCAGGCTGGAAAACACCCTACAGGTTAGGATGCGGTTTTTGCCCTCACCGGCACTCGAAGATTGCCCGCGCCGTCTCCCATCCCGCATCATGGACACAGCATGAATCTTGCCACCCTCACCACCGAATCCCGTAACCCACTCACCGAGCACATCGACGAGCTCCCAACCCTCGACATGCTCCGCATCATCAACGAAGAGGACGCCAAGGTAGCCGCCGCCGTGGCCGCAGTCCTTCCCGACATAGCCAAAGTCGTCGACGAAGTCGCGCGCCGCCTCGAAGACGGTGGCCGTCTCTTCTACATCGGAGCGGGCACCAGCGGCCGTCTCGGAGTCCTCGACGCCAGCGAGATCCCACCCACCTTCTCCGTCCCTCCAACGCTCGTGCAAGGCCTCATAGCCGGAGGCGACTCCGCCCTCCGAAAATCCAGCGAAAAATCCGAAGACTCTCCCGAACAAGGCGCAGCCGACCTCGCCGCCGCCGGCTTCACCGGTCAGGACGCACTCGTAGGCATAGCCGCCAGCGGCCGCACCCCCTACGTCCTCGGAGCCCTCCAGCACGCCAATCCCCTCGGCGCTCTCACCATCGCCCTCACCTGCGTCCCCAACTCGCAGATGGCGGCCCTCGCCGACATCGCCATCACTCCCATCACCGGCCCCGAAGTCCTCACCGGCAGCACGCGCCTCAAAGCCGGCACCGCCACCAAGCTCGTTCTCAACATGCTCTCCACAGGAGTCATGATCAAAACCGGAGCCGTCTACGGCAACCTCATGGTCAACCTCGCCCCCACCAACGCCAAACTCATCGACCGTGCCCAGCGCATCATCATGGCCGCCACCGGCATCGACCAGCCAGCAGCCGCAGCTCTCCTCGAAAAATCCGGCAACGTAAAAACCGCCATCGTCATGCAGAAACTCTCACTCGACCGCCCCTCCGCCGAAGCAAAACTAAAGACCACAGGCGGAATCCTTGCCAAGTCCTTATCGTAGCGATGCGATCAAAACTATCCAGTCCCAATAGCTGCTGCATGCTCGTGAAACAATACCCCATGCTCAAAAAGATCGCCTCTGCTTTGCTGCTCTGCGCGTTGCCTTCTGTCGGTCTGCCAGCGCAGCCACCCGCGCATGCTCACCACGTCGTCTTCGTCATCACATCTCCTGACCACGACGACTGGCAATCCGCAATGATCCTCGCCGATCATTTTCTCGCAGGCGTCAAGCCAGATCCGGCAAACGTAGAAGTCCTCGCCTACGGCGGTGGCATCGACACCCTGAAAAAGGGCGCACCCACAGCACAAGCCATCGCAGACCTCGAAAAACTAGGCGTCCACTTCGTAGCCTGCGAGAACGCAATGCGCATGCACCACATCGAAAAGACGGACCTGCTCCCCGGCGTCACCAGCGTTCCCTCTGGAGTCGTAGAACTCGTCGAGAAGCAGGAAGCTGGCTGGAGCTACGTCAAAGTAGGCCGCTGATCGCCACCTAATACACCCGCGCCATAAACAAATCGAAGAACTCCCCCGTCTTCGACTCCAGACAAACATTCGCGTTCGCAGCCCCGCCCGCCCGCCGCGTAAATCCCTTGTCATCGACCTCAATCCGCATCGGAGTCATCGGACAAATTCCCGGCCTCACCGCAAAAGCCGTCGCAACCACATCGAACAGAGTCGGCGAGACATTCTTCGTCGCCACACTCCACTCCGCAGTCAGCTCCTCCAGCGCCTTCGTCATCCCGGTCTTCTTCGCAAACAGGTGCGCCTGCCGCTCCGGCCCCAGCGGAATCTCCGTCGAATCCAGCGGCATCACATACAGCGGCACTCCCGCACCAAACAACGCCTTCGCCGCCGGAACATCGTTCATTATGTTCCACTCCACCTCAGGCTCCTTCTTACCGCCATATCCCAGCGCAACCGATCCACCCATCAACACCACTCGCTTCAGCTTCCGAAAAGTCTCCGGATCTCTCCTGATCAGCGCCCCCACATTCGTCAGCGGAGCCACCGCCACCAGCGTAATCTGCCCGGGATTCCTCCTAATCGTCTTCAGCACAAACTCAATCGCATCCGGAAAACTCCGGTCAGCTGTTCCTTCCGCCCACTTCTTCTGCGTGAAATGTTTAGCCTCAGCCGTCTTCGGCCCTTCATACACCGGAACATCCCCCCGTCCAGCCGCTCTCAGAAATCGCGCCGCCAGTCGCGCCCGCAAATGCGTATCCTCAAACGCGGTCGTCACCCCAATCACCTTCACCTCAGGGCTCCGTAACAAAAGCCCAAGCGCATAAGCGTCATCGATATCGTCCCCGATGTCTGTGTCAAAAATCACCTTCGAAGCAACAGGCTTCGACGCAGCTGGATGAATCGAACCCGCCGCCAGCAACAGTAACGCAAACAAAAAAAACGTTCTCCGCATCATTTCAAGGCTCACTCGGACATCAAGGCTCACTCGGACACAACTCTCTCGCGTGGGGACCTCAGCAGCAGAAGACATCCGACGCAGCCCGCGACAATGGAGGCCCCAAGCGTCCCAATCTTCGCAAGGTCCAGGGATTTCCCTTCGGGCAGTGCGAGTGTGGCGATAAACAGAGACATAGTAAAGCCGATACCGCAAACCCAGCCCGCTGCGAAAATCTGCATCCAGTTCACCCCCGCAGGACGCGCCGCCAGCTTGACCCTTTCAGCGGTCCATGCAAACGCCGTAATCCCAAACGGCTTGCCCACAAGAAGGCCAAACGCGACACCAAGCGTGACCGGATGCTTCGCGGCGGCGAGCAAATTACCCAGGATATGCACGCCGGCGTTCGAGAACGCGAAGAGCGGCATGATCAGGAAGCTTACCCACGGTTGAAGCCCGTGCTCGATACGATGCAGCGGCGACTCCATCCGGGCGCTCTGCTGTTCCATCGCGTGCAGTGCCGCTTGTGCCTCCGCTGAGTCCTTCTCCGCTGTTTCAAACCGCTCCAGTAATCGTTGCATCTTCGCGACAAACTGCGGCTTGTCAGGCGAGCTGTCACAGGGAATTGTGAAGGCAAGCACGACGCCCGCGATGGTCGCATGCACTCCGGATTGCATGACCGCGAACCACACCAGGGCTCCGATAAACACGTACACCCAGGGGTTTCGTATACCCAGCTTGTTCGCCGCATAGGAGAGGACGAGTCCGGCCGCACCGAAAGCCAGGTACAGGAAACTCAGTTGCGCCGTATAGAAGATCGCGATCACCAGAACTGCAAGGATGTCGTCGACAATCGCCAGGGCTGCGACGAAGAGCTTCAGTGAGACGGGCACGCGACTGCCCAGCAGGGCAAGGACGCCAAGCGCAAATGCGATGTCGGTCGCCATCGGAATGCCCCATGCATTGGCCTCAGGAGTGCCATGGTTGATGGCGAGGTAGAGTGCCGCGGGCAACACGCACCCGCCCAGTGCCGCCAAAAACGGAAATGCAGCCTGTTTGAAGGACGAAAGCTCGCCGATAAGCAGCTCGCGCTTGATCTCCAGGCCGACCAGAAAGAAGAAGATGGACATTAATCCATCGTTGACCCAGAGATGCCGGCTCCAGGTAAGCACAGTGCGTCCGAGCCCTGCCGTAACTTCCGTCTCCCAGATTGCATGGTAGCTGTGTTCCCACGGAGAGTTGGCCCAGACGAGCGCGATGACGGTTGCAGTCAACAGCAGAATCCCACCCGATGCCTCCATCTCCGCAAAGCGCGTGAAGGGATCAATCAGGACATCGATAGGAGCCCGGCCCGACTTGAAGACAGTCTTTCCCGTTGCCTGGGGCTTTTGCATGGGGACTCCCGTTGATTCCGAGATCGTCTAATTCCGAGATCGTCTATCAGAAACATCCTACATCTCTGAGGAACGACCGATCGTCCTCCAAACCATCCAATTCACATCCAGTCAACCTGGCTTCACTATCATCGGACCTCATGCTAATCTCCATCCGGGCGGCAGCCCTCGCTGTCATCGTCTTTGCTCCCATGTCTGATCCCTATCTCGGCCTCCTCACCGCCGCCAACACGCACGCCAAAGCCCATGGCGCGCCAACACCCACGCTCTCCCCTAACGACGCCACTGTCCTCGGCCCCAACGCTCCGGTCAACGTAGCCGAGCTCCACAAAGCCGGCTTCAAAGTCCTCCCCTGGACCACCAACGACCCCGAAAAAATCCGCGCCCTCATCAACCTCCGCGTCGACGGCATCATCTCCGACTACCCCGACCGCCTCCAGAAGGTCCTCGCCGAAGAAAAATCCGCGCACCCTGCCGAAGCCGCCTACTTCGCCGCCTTCACCAGCTCCGCCCATCGCGGAGGCCGCGGTCTCCGCCCCGAAAACACGCTCCCGTCCTTCGAAAACGGCCTCGACCATCTCGTCCGCGAGCTCGAAACCGACACCGGCGTCACCACCGACCACGTCTCCCTCATCTGGCACGATCAGTTCCTCAACCCCGAGTCCTGCCGCCGCGCCGACGGCAAGCCTTACACCCGCGAAAGCCGCGTCTACATCCGCGAGCTCTCCCTCGCCGAAGCCCAGAGCACCTTCATCTGCGACAAGCTCCACCAGGGCCCCGAATACGGCAACGCCCGCTTCGACGAGCAGCACAACGACCTCGCTCTCTCACCCGTAGCCGTAGCCTTCGCCAAACACGAGCACCTCATCAGCCCCTACGTTCCCACCCACGCCGAGCAGCTCTTCCACTTCGTCGCCTTCTACGCCGACTACTACACCAGCGGACCAGGCAAATCCCACCCTGACGCCGCTCCCCGCGCCGCCAACGCCCGCACCGTCCGCTTCAACCTCGAAACCAAAATCACGCCCTTCCCCAACGATCCCGCCGGCCCGCCACCCGCACTCGCCGAGCACCACGAACCCACCACCAACCACACCTTCGAGCCGCAGGTCTTCGTCACCGCTCTCTGCGGAGCCATCACTCGCAACCACATGGAGTCCCGCGCCGAAGTTCAGAGCTTCGACTTCCGCACCCTTCAACTCATCGAAGAGCAGTTCCCAAAAATCCCCACCTACTACCTAACCGGAGCGCCAAATAGCCTCAGCAGCAACTTCGTCCCCGCCCCTCTCCGACAGCCAACCTCTTAAGCCTCGCCGAGACTATTGTTCGCGGAGCACATTAGCCGGATCGACATGCAGCGCGCGCCTCACCGGTCCTGCAACCGAGAGTGCCCCGGTCAGCAGCAAGGTAAAAGCAACCGCGGCAAGCACAAATGGATCCTGGGCCGTAGCCTGGTAGACGATCGCCGAAAGCAGCCTGCTTGCAGCCACGCCGAGTAGCAAACCCACAACGGAACCGACACCCAGCAGGACGAACATGCGACCGAGCGCAGCCGAAAGAATTTGCTTCGCCTGCGCACCCAGCGCAACCCGAATGCTCAATTCACGCAGCCGCTTGCTGACGGTGTACGACGCGAGTCCGAAGGTCCCTGTAATTGACAGCAGCAATCCAAACGCGCCAAAAAGACCCAGCGCAACCGTAGCTACCTGCGATGGAAAGAACGTCAGTCCAAGCTGATTCATCCAGGCACTCGATTCCCGGATAGGAACCGTGGGGTCAAGATCGTGGATTACCTTGCGAACCGTTGCCGCCATATCGTTCGTGGACACATCGGTCGAATCCGGATGGATCCGCACGATGAACGAGGTTGTCGTCTTTCCTCGCTGCAGGATCGGGAAAAACGCAACCGGTTCCTGATCCTCACTCAGCGTCAGGTACTTTCCATTAGCCACAACGCCCACAATCTCGATCAACTCGCCCGAGCCGTTCTTGAAATGGCGCCCAACAGCGTCGCCGGTGTTCCCGTCCTTGAAATGAAAGAGGCGACGGACAAAATCCTGATTCACAATGGCAACGGCTGGAGTCTTCGCAGTGTCGGCAAAACTTAGATCGCGCCCCGCGAGCAGAGGCGTCTCAGCGGCAGCAAAGTACCCGGGCGAGACGTCGAAATCGTACGTGCCGAATGCACTGGTTGACGGCCTGAAGTCGGTGGTCTCTTG
The DNA here is from genome assembly GCA_963815485.1 of uncultured Acidobacteriaceae bacterium. Lineage (GTDB taxonomy): Bacteria > Acidobacteriota > Terriglobia > Terriglobales > Acidobacteriaceae > Edaphobacter. The sequence goes on from CAWFGQ010000002.1 coordinate 1,829,175, forward strand.
CGAGTAGACATTCGAAGTAGGCGTATCCTGCGAGAGCGGTGTCGCGTTTGCATACGCCGCCGCTTCGACTCCCGGAAGCTGCAGCACCCTGTCCAGAAGCTGCCGTTGAAAATGTTCGGCAGTCTCATTCGAATAGCCCGCCTGATTCAGTTCGAACTTTGTCACGACGGCATGTTTCGGATTGATGCCCATGTTCATGGTCAATGTTTTGGCCAGGCCACGCAGCGAAACAAACGCAGCCGTAACGGTGACGCAACAGAGCGCAATCTGTCCTGCCAGCAGCACATCCCGAAGCGCCCAGCCTCGCCTTCTCAGCAAACGTCCCGCGGAAAACTGGCCCCCGCCATTCTTGATCGCGTCAATTGGATCGGCCTTGAATATCTGCCCCAGTGGCATGACTCCAAACAATAAGGCCGCAAGCAGCGAGATCAGCAACGCCAACAGGATTAACGATGGCTGCGGCTGAATATGGAACTTGAATGGGTATTCGGTCGGCGGATGCCAATTAGCCAGACCGGTAAGCGCGATCCATGCCAAACCGCACGCGCACGCACCGCCGGCAATCGCAATCACAAAAGCCTCGACAAAGATCTGGCGGGCGATGCGCGAGCGGCTCGAACCAATCGCCATGCGGATCGCAATCTCGCGCGTGCGGTCCGCTGTGCGCGCTGCGAACAGGCTGCCAAGGTTAGCGCAGGCAGCCAGCAACACAATACCGGCCAGCACCAGGACTCCCGCGAGAAAACCGCGCGCCGGTCCGCCGATAAAATCGCCCATCAGGCCGGGACGGGTCAGCTTGAACCCCAGCTTCTCTTCGTCTTTCGGATACTGCCTTCGGATGCGGGCAGAGATCGTGTCCAGTTCGGCCTGCACCTGGGGCATCGTCACGCCGTCCTTCAAACGCACGACCGACCAGACGTCGACCTCTCGCCGCGATTCAAGCCAGTCGCCCCCTCCCAGCAATGCTTCATTCGCCATCGGAACGAAGACGTCAGGCTGAAGAAATTTTTCGGTACCGTTGAAACCCTCCGGAGTAACTCCGACGATCGTGTATGGATGCTTGTTAATGCGGATAATCTTTCCAACGACGTTCGGGTCCGCGCCAAATTGGGTCTGCCACGCTGACCACGAGAGCACAGCGGCCTCGGAGGCTCCGGGATGGTCGTCATCAGCGCGTCCCAGCAGGCGCCCAAGGAACGGCTTGATGCCGACAACCTCGAAGTACTGCCCGCTCACCGTATCTCCCCAGGCAGGCCGGGTGACACCGTTCGCCTCCACACCGAAATTATTGATCCCCCACGCAGCAACCGCGGAAAACACCGTATTCTGATCGCGGACGTCGCGCACCTCCGGATACGCAAAGATCGGATACGTCTGATCGGTGCGTGCAAGCGTCATCACACGGTCAGCATGAGGAACATCCAGTGGTCGTAGAACTAATGCCTCGAGCACGCCGAACACAATCACATTCGCGGCAATCCCAAGCGCCAGGGTAAGAATCGCGGTCAAAGCAAAGCCTGGAGAACGCCGCATCTGGCGAAGCGCAAACCGCAGATCCCGCAGGAGGCTTTCCAGCCACACGATTCGCCCCTTCACATAGAACCGCTCCTGCGCTCGCCGCACATTGCCGAACTCACGCCGCGCCCTCCATCGCGCTTCGTCCTCGCTCAAGCCCTCGCGCTTCAGGTCCTCTGCTTCAAGTTCGAGATGCGCCTTGATCTCCTCGGCAAAATCCTCTGCACTCCGCCTGCGCCAGAACATCGTTATGCCTCCTCGTTAAGGGGCCCCTTGCTCGAATCCAGAATCAAACCCATCGCCCGCGTCAACCGCTGCCACTCACCTGTCTTCGCAACAAGCTGTTCCCGCCCCTTCGCCGTCAGCGAGTAGAACCTCGCCTTGCGGTTGTTCTCGCTCACGCCCCACTTCGCGCTGATCCACTTCTTGTCCTCGAGCCGCTGCAACGCCAGATACAACGATCCATGATCGACGAGAAACACCTCTTCCGACTGCCGTTGAATCGACCGGGCAACACCCTGCCCATGACACGGTCCCAGCACCAGCGTCTTCAGGATCAGCAGGTCCAGCGTCCCCTGCAACAAGGCAATCCGCTCGTCGTTATTCTCTTGGGTAGTCATCCGACCCATATATAGACCCGCTTCGGGTCGGATGTCAACCCAAAAGAGCATTTTTTACACCCAAACCAGCCGAATCCACCGCGTGGGCCGATCCCCATCCTTAAAAAATCCATAAATATTTTTTAAAAAGGGAAAATTTTCAAAACTCAATTTCATGCACTTAACAGCCACGCTACGACCACGAAATTGCAGTTAACCACCAGCGAAGAACCACGATTTTACCCTGTTGAAATCGTGAAACTCCCTGTAAAAACGCCCTTCCCGCCACGCAAAAAAAAATACCCTAAAACAGGCTCAACTTCCGCGGCATCTCGATCCCCAGGTGCTCATAAGCCAGCCGGGTCGCCACCCGCCCCCGCGGCGTCCGGTCCAGAAACCCAATCTGAATCAAAAACGGCTCATAAACCTCTTCCAGCGCATCCTGCTCCTCCGCCAGAGCCGCCGCCAGCGTATTCAACCCCACCGGCCCACCATCGTACTTCTCAATAATCGTCCGCAGCAGCCGCCGGTCCAGCTCATCGAACCCATGAGCATCAACCTCCAGCAATTCCAAAGCTTTACAAGCCGTCTCCCGATCGATCACGCCCTTCGCCCGCACCTGCGCAAAGTCCCTCACCCGCCGCAACAAGCGGTTCGCAATCCTCGGCGTCCCCCGCGATCGCATCGCAATCTCCGCCGCTCCATCCCGCTCAATCGGCACTCCCAGCACCTCCGCCGACCGCTCCACCACAAACCGCAACTCATCATCCGTATAGAACTCCAGCCGCAGCAAAATTCCGAACCGGGACCGCAACGGCGAGCTTAGCAACCCCGGCCGCGTCGTAGCTGCCACAAACGTAAACGGCCTGATTTCCATCACATGCGTCCGTGCCGCCGGCCCCTGCCCAATGATGATGTCCAGCTTGTAATCCTCAAGCGCCGTATAAAGCTTCTCCTCCAGCACCGGCTGCAACCGGTGAATCTCATCGAGAAACAAAACCTGCCGCTCCTTCAGATTCGTCAGAATCGCCGTCAAATCCCCCTGAATCTGCAGCGCCGGCCCACTCGTCTGCTGATACCCCACGTCCAGCTCATTCGCAATAATCGTCGCCAGCGTAGTCTTCCCCAGCCCTGGCGGCCCAAACAGCAGCACATGATCCAGAGCTTCCCCGCGCGACTTCGCCGCCTCCAGCGCAATCGCCAACTGCTCCTTAGCCTTCGTCTGCCCGATAAACTCATTCAGTCGAGAAGGCCGCAGCTTCAGCTCAAAAGCCGCATCATCATCCACCCGCCCAGCCGAAACCAATCGCTCAGCCTCAGCCGACTTCGCCCGATTCAATTCCATCGCCGCCTGCTCTCAGAAAATCTTCCTTCAGGGGCGATACTAAGGCGAACATTGCTTTCAAGCAACCTGGCCGTACCAAATCCGCAATCCACTCGCGCCTACAAACCGAGCTGCATCAGTGTTACGTCGTGCCACTCTCCAAACTTGAACCCCACGCGATGAAGAATACCCACCTCTACAAACCCCAGCCGTCTGTGCATCTCAACCGACGCAGGATCCTCCCCACCAATTACGGCCACCATCTGCCTTAGGTCCGCCGCCCGGCACCGATCAATCAACACGCTCAACATCTGTCTCCCCACGCCACGTCCCACAAACTCCTCGCGCAGATAGACCATGTCTTCCACCGTAAACCGGTATGCCTTGCGAGGCCGAAACGGCCCGGCATAAGCATACCCCGCTGCCTCTCCCTCTTTTGTCTCAGCAACTATGTAGGGCAATCCCCCGTCGAGCACTGAGCGCATTCGCCGCTCAACCTCCGTAACGTCCGGCGGTTCCAACTCAAACGTAACCGCACTACTCCGAACATACGGCGCATAGATCGCGGCAATCGCCGGAGCATCCCCTAAACGCGCGTCTCGCACCAACAAGTTCGCCGGCAAGCTCATCGCTCCATCCTGCCACCTACGGCCGCAGCGAATACATCACCGACCCATGCGGCGGCAGCTCCACTGTCACGGCATTCAGAGCACCCAATTCCTTCCGCGTCCAGAGATCTCGCACCTTATACTGCGCCCGATCTACAAACCCATACTCCGCTAGAGTCTTGTTCACCTGCACCGGCCCATCCCCGACATTGAACAGTGCCAGGTAGCTCTTATCTCGATCCACTGACACCGCGACCCACGCAATCACATCCCCATCCTGCCCCAGCATATGTCCATCGGTCGAGTGCTGATCCACCTCAATCACCCCCGGATCCGTCAGCATAGACTTCATCGCATCATCCATCTGCATCAGGTTTCCCCCAATAAACAGCGGCGACCGCGCCATCGACCACAGCGTAATCATCGTCCTCTGCTCATCCGACGTCAGCCGCGAATCTCGCGCGCTCCCCCAACCGGGTGTAGGCTGCAACTCCCCGATCGGCAGCATATCCGCGTCCGGCCAGTTCCCCGGCCTCGCATACTTCGCCCAGCTTGCAATCACGGGAAACTGCCCCTTCACGCTCTGCGGCCAATCCTTGCCATCCGTCTTGTCCCACGTATCCCACACATCATCCGAGATCCGCCAAAGCTGCGCATTCTTCCCAACTTCCGGCGCATTTTCAAGCGCCGTCGGCCCCGGCGACAAACTCAGCATCATCGCTCGTCCCGAGCGCTCAATCGCCTTATGAATCATCGTGATCTCTGCGCCCTTGTAGGGATGCGACGCGATGCAATCTACCTTCACATAGTCCACGCCCCAGCCAGCATACTGCTTCATCAACGCGTCATACCACGCCTGCCCAGCGGCATTCGCCTTCACGCCAAAGTTATCCGGATTCCACGGACACTTATCGTTCGAATCGGCCGCCACAGCCGCGCGATAGTGCGTCGTCCCAATCCGCAGATTCGCCAGCACCGTCTGCTTCGGAATCCCACGGATAATATGAATCCCAAACTTCAACCCATTCTCATGCGCTGCATCACTTAGCGGTTTGAACCCGGTCCCCATCTTCGCCGAGGGAAACCGGTTTAGCGCCGGCTCATACTGCCCCCGCGCATTCACCGTATATCGGAGTTTCTCCGGCATCGACGCAATCTCCGGATTCTCCAGATACCACCCCTCATCGATCACCACATACTGCCACCCAAACTCCTTCAATTGCGCCGCCATCACCGTCATATTGGCGCGAAACTGCTCTTCATTGATCCTCAGCCCAAACGAGTCCCAGCTGTTCCACCCCATCGGAGGCGTCGGCGCCAACTTGTCCTCCGCTCCAACGCGCAAAACTCCAAGCAGCAACACGCCCGCAGCAACAATCCTCCTCAATCCCATGCGAACCAACATACCAAAGTCACTCCATCGCAAAATCGGCAGTAGTCCAACATGCCATCCAGATCAAAATTTCCCTCTACTCAACAAGATGCCTCCACGGGCGAACAAGGCTATATCACCCCCGCGAAATCGGTTTTCAAAATAGGCTGCCACGGCTCGAGCAAGTGATTGAAGACAGACAAAATACAGGGAAATAAGGGGAGGGGTTAGACCGCGGGGGTAGCCGGAGGCGCAGACATAGCCGCTTCAATACCTGAGTTCACTTCAGCCTGCGCAAACTCTGCAGCTACGCGAACGCCGTTCATGATTGCCTTCTCATTCGACGATCCATGTCCGATGATGCAAACCCCGCGCACACCCAGCAGCACCGCGCCGCCGTACTCCGAGTAATCCAGCCGCTTCTTGAACTCGGCAAAAGCCTTGCGTGACAGCAGCGCCCCAACCTGCGAGGTCACCGTCGACTTCAGCGATTGCCTCAGAGAAATGCTCAGCAACTGTGCGGTCCCTTCAATCGACTTCAAAGCAACGTTGCCAACAAAACCGTCGCACACGGCAACATCACTATGGCCATTGAACAGGTCGCGTCCTTCTACGTTGCCAGTGAAGTTGATATTGGTCAGCGCACGCAGCATCGGCAAAGTATCCCGAGTCAGCGAGTTGCCCTTCGATTCCTCCTCGCCGATTGACAGCAGCCCAACCCGAGGATTGTGGATGCGAAGCACGTTCTTCGCGTACATGTGGCCCATCACGGCAAACTGAACCAGATTGTCCGGGTCGCAATCCACATTCGCGCCCACATCGAGTAGCAGGGAGGGGACACCTTTGATCGTAGGAAGAATCGTCGCCAGCGCCGGACGGTCAACGCCCGATAACATGCCGAGCACCATCTTCGCTGTAGCCATCGCGGCGCCGGTATTTCCCGCTGTAAAGAACCCGGCAGCACGTCCCTCGCGGACCATCTTCAGCCCGACCCGCATCGTCGAGTCGCGCTTGGACCGAACCGCCTGTGCGGCCTTGTCGTCCATTGTGATCCACTCGGTCGCTGGCACAATGAATACCGGCAGTCTGTGCCCGCGCAGCGCCTGCCGCAGGATTGGACGCAGCTTATCCTCCGGCCCAACGAGGTGGACCCGTACGTCGTACTGCCGCGCAGCAAGGACAGCCCCGCGAACCTCCGGTTCGGGGGATCTGTCGGAACCCATCGCGTCTACAACGATGTCAGTAGGCATCAGCAGGCATGAGCAAGGGTTGGATTGAAGAGTGCTAGCTTACTTCTTTGGTAACGATGATATCGCGGCCCTTGTACGTCCCGCATTTGCGGCAGGCACGATGGGGCAGCTTGCGCTCGTGGCAGTTCGGGCACTCGGAGAGGCCGGTGGGGGTAAGAAAATCGTGGCTGCGGCGCTTGGCAGTCCGTTGTTTCGAGTGGCGCCGTTTTGGATTAGGCATTGCAGTATCCCTTTCGATCGGCCGCGGCGGTTGCGTAAAGATTCACGCGGTCGACGAGGCAAAACTTGACTTCAGTGCTTCAACTCGAGCTTATTCGCCAGATCCGCAAGCGCATTCCATCGCGCATCGGCTGGGGCCTCGTCGCAAGAGCACTTCGCTTGATTCAGATTCTGACCACAGCGCGGGCAAAGCCCTTTGCAATCCGCCGTACAGAGAGTGCGGCTTGGCAGGGAAAGCAACACCTGCTCGCGCACCACATCCTCCAGCAAAAGACCGCTCTCTTGATAATAACCGATTTCAGTCTCATCCGCTGTAATCGAACGTTCTCCGGCGTCCGCATCGGCCGCCTCAGGCCGAAAGATCAGGTCAAAATCCCCATCCAGCGGCACAGCAACCGGATCGACACATCGAGCGCACAGAATCTCGAATTTAGCACTGTAATGCGCCCGTAGCCGGATGTCGTTGACATGAGAGCTTGAACTCCGGTGTTCGATCAACAAATCCGCCACGCCAATGACGGGTAGAGGGCTAACCTGCCGGATGTCCGAAGCATAGTCCAGCACACCTGGAGCAATGACTTCATTGAACTCCAGTGGCTCATCCACGAGTTGAAGGGGGGTAATAAGCACAAAATTAAAGTTAGCAGGTTCCCACCACAGTTCAAGTCGCTCTGAAAACAGGCAGGTTACTCCACGCCCTGCACCCACCTCTCCAGCGGATGCTATAAACGCACTGAGCAACCCAACTCTTGGATGTGACCAGGAAAAAGCCATGTATCGAAACCTCTTCGCAGCACTTGTGCTTCTCTCCAGCGTCGCCCTGGCGCAACCGGCACCAACGAGCACAGGGATGGTTAATACACCTGAGGTCGAGCTGGCTTACGAGACCTACGGTAATCCCAGTTCCGCAACGCCTGTCATCGTCGCCAACGGGGGACCCGGACTCTCGCACATCTACATGTTGCAGAACGACGTTTGGACGCGGCTCTCACGGAACCATCAGATCGTCTTCTACGATCAGCGCGGCACCGGCAAGTCTAAGGAAGTTAAGCCAGATGCAGCCTGGGGTATGGATGCTCAGGTTGCCGATATGGAGGCGGTTCGCGCCAAATTTGGTTTCCAGAAGTTTAATCTCGTCGGCGACTCTTACGGCGGTCTCCTTGCAATGGCCTATTCCGCAGCCCACCCAGAGCACATCGAAAAGCTCATCCTCAGCGACTCCGCTGCCCCAGCATGGAAAGACATTGTGCGCGTTCTTCCAGATGTCTTTCCTGACGTGCTCGAACAAATCGCGGCTGGTGAAAAAGATCTGCCGTCCGGAACCGATGCGGCCGACCGCCGCATTCGCGACCACTTTCTGATGCTCTTCTACAGCGAGGCAAATCGCGATGCCTATCTCGCGAAAGTCAAAGATCTCGGTTCTACCCCGCAGACTGGAGCTGCTGTGCAGCGAGCTACTCGCGACTTGGATCTCACTCCAGAACTGCCAAAGTTCAGATTTCCAACCTTGGTGATTACAGGCCGCTACGACATGAATGTCACACCGGTGACAGCATGGAAGATCTACAAGGCCATCCCGGGAGCGAAATTCGTGGTCTTCGAAAAGAGCGGTCACCTTCCTTCCTACGAAGAACCCGACAAATATGTGCAGGTAGTTAATGCATTTTGGGAGCAGCACTGAGGTTGCACAAAAAATCGAGCAAAAATAGTTCGCATCTTACATGACAGCCTCGAACGTCCAATAGTCCTATGAGCCAGAAGTGGAAAGCAGCGGACATTCCGTCGTTAGCGGGCAAGCGCATCCTCATCACCGGCGCGAACAGCGGTATCGGGTATCACGCAGCGCTGAAACTGGCCCGCAAAGGCGCACAGCTCATCATGGCTTGCCGTGATCGAAAGCGGGGGGAGGCTGCCATCGCGCGCCTCGACGCCGATTCTCCCACTGCTCATAACACGGAACTCGCGATTCTGGACCTCGCCTCACTCGCATCGGTGCATAGCTTCGCAAAGGAGGAGTTGGCGAAGCACCGACCGTTGCACATCCTCATCAACAATGCGGGTGTCATGGCGCCACCAAAACGCCTCGAGACCGCTGATGGTTTTGAACTGCAGTTCGGAACGAACGTTCTCGGCCATTTCGCTCTCACTGCATTACTGATGCCTGCGCTCGAACAAGCGGCGCGTGAGTCTCCTGACAGGCCACGTGTCGTTACGGTGGCCTCTATCGCTCACAAGCGAGGACAGCTCAATTTTGACGATCTGCAATCCACGAAAAGTTACAGTCCATGGAAGTCGTACCAGCAGTCCAAACTCGCCGATCTGATGTTCGCCTTTGAATTAAGCCGACGGCTGCGGGCCGCCAACTCCCGAATCATGTCCCTAGCTGTCCATCCCGGGGTTGCTAGCACCAACTTATTTCAGGCCGGCGACTACTCCGCTTTTGAGAGTTCCGTGCGCAATGTGATGGGCCACGTCATCGGCACCGTGCTCAACACCGACTCGGAAGGGGCTCTTCCCACTCTCTACGCCGCAACTGCCCCCGATGCAGAGGACGGAGGCTACTATGGTCCTCAAGGTTTTCAAGAGATGCGCGGTGAAGACGTAGGGCGGGCAAAGATCGCTCCACAGGCACTGGACATCAAAGTCGCGGCCCAACTATGGCAGGTATGCGAGGCCCTAACAGGCATCAAGCTCCTTTAATAGTTTCAAAATTGGACCTTACTAAATTTTGGGGAGATTGTGATGAATGCTGCTGTTATCCATTCTTTTAGTGCTCCGCCGAGTTACACCACGTTCCCAGACCCAGTCGCGAACGAGGGAGAAAAGCTTGTAAGTGTAATTGCTGCCGGCCTCCACCCGATCGTCAAAGGTCTTGCTAGAGGCACGCACTATGCGAGTTCCAGCGAACTTCCCTTCGTGGCAGGTATCGATGGGGTTGGAAAGTTGGAGGACGGAACACGCATCTTCTTTGGTACCGCGCGGGCGCCCTTTGGAACTTTCAGCGAACTCGCTCTCGCTCCAGATTGGATGCGTCTTCCTCTGCCCGAGGGAATTAATGATGTAACTGCGGCCGGAATCGCGAATCCTGCCATGTCATCCTGGGCCGCCCTGACAGCGCGAGCGAAATTCGTGGCCGGAGAAAGTGTATTGATCCTCGGCGCCACTGGAGTTGCAGGCAGGCTCGCGATTCAGGTAGCAAAACGCCTGGGTGCGCGTCGCGTTGTTGCGACAGGCCGCAATCCGAAGGCTCTGGAGGAACTTTCTGCGCTTGGTGCTGACGAAGTTATCCAGCTTGATCAGGACCGTACGGCTCTTGTCTCCGTCTTTCGGCGCGAGTTTGCCGAAGCAGGGGTAGACGTCGTGCTTGACTACCTCTGGGGACAACCCGTTGAATGTCTGCTTGAAGCGATTTCGCAGAAAGGATTGCGAAGGGCCTCCGCCCGTCTTCGATTTATTCAAATCGGGGAAAGTGCAGGCAAGACGATCTCTCTAGCTGCGTCCACACTGCGTAGTTCAGGCCTTGAACTTTTAGGCAGCGGCTTTGGAAGTGCTTCTCTCGATCAAATTCGCCAATCTCTTGCGGAATTCTTTCAGGCGGCAGCTGCGAAACCATTTCAATTCGAGACAAAGCCCAGCCCGTTACGCGAAGTTGAAGCGCTCTGGAACGAGTCGGAGGAGGGGGTGCGTATCGTCTTTCAGCCGTGATCAACCTTCAGCTAACCGTTTGCGGAATTGGCTCAACTCGCTCGGCCGGTTGTGATTTCGATCGGCTCGAGAGTTCCTTCAATGTTTCCTTACTCAAAGGCTTCTCGTGGAGCAGGAGTTCCGTTGCACGAACGCGAGGATTGGAGTGGAACCAATGTTGCACAATGTTGTCTTTAAGCAGGTTGGCGAGAGCAAGAAGACACATGCCCTGATGATGCGCCATCCATGATCGCACTAGCTTGGGCTGATTGCCCTGGGTGTAGTCGGCCGCTTCGTAGAAGCCGTAATTCCCAACCCAGTTCATTGCGGCCATGCGCCGCAGGTTGGCGACCGCCTCCTTACGAGAGACGGAAAGCGCAAGAAAGGTTGAGTAAGGAGAGATAACCGGACCGTCTTCCGCTCCATATTTTAGGGCTAAAGCAGGAATTCCCCAGGCCTGATAGCCGTATCTCCCTTGAGAATCTAACTTTGCGAAACCCGATTCTGAAATCCCCCAGGGAATATTACGCAAATGGTCGCGCTGAACCCGCACGGCCGACTCGAGCGATCGCGCGATGAGCGTATTCGGGAAGCTACGCATCCACAAAGTAGGCATCATGTACTCGAACATGGTTCCGGTCCAGGAAAGAAGAACTGGGAGGTCGCGAACAAGAACGTGAGAGCGATCGAGCCTGAACCATGATTGTTGAGGGATGTTGCCCTTGGCAACGGCGATGAAAGATGCGATGCGAGCTTCCGAGGCGAGCAAGTCATAGCACGCTGAATGCAATTTGCCCGTAGTTCCGTCGAGGCCAATGGAGAGTAATTGGCGTGCTTCGACGAAGAAATCCCCGAAGTGCATATCATCAGCATGACGTCCGGCTTCGGTTGCAATCGTAGAGATATCCGACTGCAGTTGCGCAAGGCGAACTGCTGCATCGGACAGGAGCGAGCGCAAAGAAGCGGTTGAGGCTGCCAACGGGGAGTCGGCCGGAACGGAAGGAAGAGCTGTAGCGATTCTCGACTGCAATTCCGTGGCGTAACCGACCGCCTGCTTCAGTGTGGGAATGCATCGGTCTTTGACATCGATGAGTTCCGGCAGTGCGAAGAGGGCCTCAAATTGAGGAAGAAACCACGGCACATAGTTCTGCACAAAAACGGATAAAGCAATGCGTCGGCGAGAGAGTTCGTGTACAAGCCAGTCGCCGCGACCTGTGCCCGCCAAATCATCTTGAAGGGGAATCGTAAGGTCTGGGGCGGCAGTGTGGAAAAGAAGAGACCGCACTTGAGACCGTAATCGTAAGATCTTTGAGTCTTCTTGTGGTAACCCCACCTCCGGCGACGTCTTATCTGATTCCATTCTGGAGTGTGGTTGCATTTGCTCCAGGGCGGAAAATATTTCGCTGTCTAATAGCGGACGATTGAGTAGATCAAGCGCACCAGAATGAAGTGTGTAGAGAGAGGCGATAAGATTGCCGCTATCGACCGTGGAGATCGTCAACGGCGAGAGCGGCTTCAAGGATTCGATGTCATACCAGTTGTAGATATGGCCATGGTGCTTCTCTAGGCGGTCGTAGGTCGCAAGCGTTCCGAGTGTAGCCTCCGCGAATTCCGGAAGTGTCAAGAAACCAAATTCATTCGCAACCTGTCGCGCATTGATGAGCATGCCAAGATTTGTCGGCGAGAGCTTCCGCACTTGAAACAATTGATTCTCTTCGACGTTATCCGGTATGAGCCAATGGTTTTCCTTGCCCCCAAACTCATAAAAATATCTCCATAACTGAACTGCCTGTTGTTGAAGGAAGAGTTTATCTGTCGCCGTCAACGGTCCCTCAAGTTGACTTGGGGAGGAGTTGAGCCAGTTTGCGACCAGCGGCGCAATGGCCCACAGGAGCAAGATTGGGCTGGCCGCAATAAGAGATTGAATATTAGTAAATGCGAGTGCTAAGGCGATGAGAAGTGCCGTAGTCGGCGAGAGGTATAGATAGACATCGACTGGCGTTCGAGATCCACCCAGCTCAGCCTGAGCAGCAGTTTCCCATTCGAGAAGATGCTTTCCGGATACAAATCTTCGATTTAACGAACGAATAATCGCATCGAGCGAAAGAAACATGTGATGAGGAAGGAAGGTCAGGTTGAGGACGGCGAATCCGAAGGAGGACACGAAGGCCGAAAAACCTTCCCGGACGTCGAGAAGACTAAGTTTAAATAACGCGCGCCCTACGTTGAAGGCCAATTGAACGAAGACTGGAAGAAATAAGAGGAGAAGAGCGGCAACTGTCCAATAGAGGGCTCCCCCAGGTAAGACGAACCATCCAAGAATAAAGAGAAGAAATGTGACTGGCTCGACAAGACTGCGGCGCAAATTATCGAGGATCTTCCATCGCGAGATGGTACTTATCGGATTGGTGACGAAATTGCCGGACTCATCGGGCACGCGGCTAAAGAGCCATTGTGCAATCTGCCAATCCCCGCGGACCCAACGATGTTTTCGACGAGTATGAGCGGAATAACGCGTGGGGTAATCGTCGATAATCTCGATATCAGTGACAAGTCCGGCGCGAGCATACGAACCCTCGATTAAATCGTGAGAAAGCAGTGCATTTCGAGGAAAACGCCGATCTAACACCTCATGCAGAATGCTGACCTCGTAGATGCCCTTGCCGGCAAAACTTCCCTCTTCAAATAGATCCTGATAGACATCGGAGACAGCACGAGTGTAGATATCAAAACCCGTCTCGCCTGAATAGAGAGCTGCTAGACGAGACAGTGATGCGGAAGCAACGCTGACCCCTACGCGAGGCTGCAGGATGCCATAGCCCAGGGTAACTATGCGGAGCTTCGGGTCGATGACAGCTTGATTGAGCGGATGCGCCATCGTGCCAATCATGCGTGCAGCGGTTCCGCGTGGGAGTTGAGTGTCAGAGTCCAAGGTAATGATGTAGCGGACACGTTCCAAAATCTCCAGAGGACCTGCCTTGAGCGGAAAGCTGTCGTATTTCTGCAGTAAATATTTGTTGAGGTCTAATAGCTTTCCTCGTTTGCGCTCCCATCCCATCCAGACTCCCTGGCGGGAGTTGAAGATGCGATGGCGATGTAGCAGGAAAAAAGAGCCACCCTTTTCATGCCCATATTTAGCGTTCAATTCGTCGACGCATTGTGCAGCCAGAGTTGCCAGAGGGTTGGAATCCTCATCAAGCGGTCGCGCCTTCACATCGGGCAAATCAGTCAAAAGGCCGAAGTGAATGTTTGGATCCTGGTTCGAAAGATACCGGGCTTCGAGCTGATCAAATAGATCGCGAACCTGCGTTTCATTGAGCAATAACGTCGGAATGACGACAAACGTTGCCGAATCCCCAGGCACTTCCTTGGAAAAATCGATTTTCGGGAGCGAATGAGCCTTCATCAAGGCGGTGACTGTATTGTTCACCAGATCAACTGCGCCTTGAGATGCGGGAAGTAGGGCAAATAAAAGTGCACCAATCACTGGCCAAAAGGCGTGATGAGGCACGAGTGGAGCAATGATAGCGACAATGAGAAAACACGATACTGTAAAGATTCCGAGGATATAGAAATCATCTTTCCAGCGACGAAGGAAATCTCGCGCCCGCTCCATTGGCGGGGCATAGTATCCGATACGGCTGCTGAGCGAAGGGAGACCCTCAGCAAATAGGAAATAACCAACGTGTTTCGTCCTCAAGGCATAACGCGGATCAGCATGGGAGACCTGAGCAGCAGTTCTGGCGAGTTCGAGAGCATTTTGGGCAGTTTCGACCTCGCTTGCGTCGGCATACCGGGCCAACTCAGCGACTCGAATATGGTAGGCATGACGCGTCTCGTCCTCCATCTGTGCGAAAACTCCAGCTGGATCTTGTCGAAGAATGTGATCAAAAGCGATCAGCGGTTCGAGAACCAAACGCCAATCAAACTGGCTCAACCTTCGCATGCTGTGGAGAATGGAAGAGAAGGGAGATTGTTCAATTGGCGGTAATTCGCCTGTCTTAAACGCTTCTTCAGCGCGATCCAATATGTACTCGAGTTGAGCTAATTTCAGCGCTTGCGGCAAAACCATGATTTCCGCGAACAGCAATGCGTCGCGTGCTTGCGCCTTTTGGACATAGACCGCCAAGGATTCCGGAGACCAGATTCCCTTTATCGCCGACATGTATCCTTCCGCAAGATTGACAACCCGAGGCAGTTCATTTCTGTTTGCCACTCGCACATGAGGAAGGGAAGCGAACGCGGCACTTGTCTGGTCTCCCGCAACAAGCGGTGACTCCAGCATGCGTGTACTTTCAAGCAATTCAAGCTGTGACGTTAGTTTGTCGGGCGAAACTGATTTGCGGCAAGCTCTCAGAATCCCTGCGAGCTTCATTTTCAATTGGGTAATTCGCTCTGACAATCCGTTCTCAGTACCCGATACCATCTCCCACTGTCTGCTCAACGCTTCCGCACTCTTCTGCAAGTCCGCATCGAACACCCCAGGATCCTCGAGCAGTCCAGTCGCCGGGGACTCTAACGTCGGAGCGGTCGGTGGAAGAACGTGCTCTGAAGGGGGGAAATTTTCAGAAAACAGAGCCATGATGCCTTTCTCGATTGCGGCGGACTGCAACTCAATCCAAAAGGTTAATATCCATATTCGTGAGATGCAGACAGCGTTCTACCTGTAGCTTGCAGCTTGCATCTCGAACATGCTGGCGTATAGCCCATTTTTGACCATCAATTCCTGATGAGTGCCTTCCTCAATTAATTTGCCGCCTGACAGCACCACGATGCGATCTGCCATCCGTACGGTGGAGAATCGATGTGAGATCAGAAGTGCCATTTTGCCAGAGGTCAATTCGGCAAAACGTTCGAAAACCTCAAGTTCACTACGTGCGTCTAAAGCAGCGGTTGGTTCATCCAGAATGAGCAGTTGTGCGTCACGAAGATAGGCACGAGCGAGAGCCATTTTCTGCCATTCCCCGCCCGACAATTCGACGCCGCCCTCAAAGCGTCGCCCGAGCATCTGATCATAGCCCCCCGCGAGCTTGCTCACTACGGTGTCAGCGAGGCTCTTATGTGCAGCGAGTTCAATATCTCTCTGCAGGCTTGGCTGGTCAACTCGACCTACCGCAATGTTCTCTCTCGCCGTCATCTCAAAGCGCATGAAGTCCTGAAAGATTACGCCGATGTGTCGATGAAGATCCTCGATTGAATATTCTCGCAGCTCGATTCCATCTAGCAGAATTTGCCCCTCAGTTGGATCGTAAAGTCGGGTGATCAACTTGACCACGGTGGTCTTGCCTTGACCGTTTTCTCCGATGAGGGCAATTCTTTCTCCGGGCGAAAGAGTGAGATTAAAGTTCTTCAAAACTGGCCGTTCTGTACCCGGATAGGCGAAGGATACATTGCGAAATTCAAAGCCAGAACGGATCTTCGCTGGTGCTGGAAGCGCCCCAGATTTGGATTGCACAGTTGGTTGCATCTCGAAGAATGCGATCAAGTCGGTAAGGAAGAGTGCCTGATCCGCAATGCCGGAGGCAGTGGAAAAGACTTGTTGCAAATTCGAACTGGCCTGTTGGATGGCCGCTGTGAGAAAGGTGAACTGGCCTATGTCGTAGGCACCCTTCAGGGTGCTCCAAATGACGTACACGTAAGCTCCGTAGTATCCCAAAGTACCGACTACACCCAGTAGTCCGCCGACGATTAGCTTTGATCGAGAGAGCGCGACATCTTCACGGTAAATCTGACTTGCAAGTGTCTTGAATCGATCGGTAAAGAAATTGTTCAGTCCAAAGAGCTTTACTTCTTTCGCGCCCTCGCGACTTCCTGCTACTTGTCGCAAATAGTCCATCTGACGTTTGGCAGGAGTCTGTCGGAAGTTTTTTGCGTAACCCAAAAAGGCATAGTGAGTCTCGCCGAGGAATGAAGGTAGAACGCCGGCGGCAAGTAAAAGCACAAGCCAAGGAGAGGCCCAGGCAAGTGCAGCCGAAAATACTAGAGTGGTGATGACCTGCTGGATTAGTCGGCCCATCTGCTGAATCATTGCCAGGCGATCAGTTGCCTGCACCCGCGCACGTTCAAGCCTGTCGTAGAAGACAGGATCCTCATATGTGGTTAGATCCAACCGTGCCGCCTGCTCCATCACGCGTACGCTAACGTATTGCGTGTAGCGATTGGCAAGGAGCGAATCTGAGTAGTCGATGGCTCGAGTGATCAATCCTGCAAATACGTTGAGAACGACCTCAGTAGCCACTAAGACCCAGAAGTTGGACGGCAGGGCTGCTCCTCGCAAGACCCCCGCAATGTCGTTGATGATGTACTGAGCTACCTTTGCAATGGCAAAGGGAAGAACTGCAACGGCAATTCGTAGTCCGATTCCCCACGACACGACAATCCGGCCCGATTCCCAGAGAATACGAAGGACAGAAGGCATATTTCGAAGAGCGCGAAGCCGGTCCCGCCATGGACTCGCGGCATTTACAAGGTCTTTCAAATCGCTCCTCGGATAGGCCGCAAGAAAAAGGAGGGCGGCAGAATGAAAATGTCTGTCCGCCTGATGGATGCAAGTGCGTCCTTAAATGTTGGATGGAGTTTAACGCGTATTGACAAGCGGTGAGAAAATAGAATGACGATATGAATACGTCGTGGGGATCCCGAAGTGTTATCTATTATTAAAGTTCTCATAATCGACGACAATGAAGCTCATGCTCAAGGGCTTGCCGAACTCCTCGAACTCTCCGGATTTGCTACGACTTACGCCGTTACTGGAGAGAAGGGTATCGAACTGGCGCACACGGAAAGTGTGAATGCTGTTCTTCTCGATCTACATCTTCCTGATATGACAGGTTACGAAGTTTGCCGCCGGCTTCGCAGCCATCCGGCCACTGCAAATTTAGCGATTGTCTTTCATACCGCAGCGGATTCGGCAACTGTTGACCACCAAGGTGACGCGTTTCTGACCTATCCGGTAGAGATGGGTCATATCTGCCACGTGATTCAAGGTTGTGTGGCGCGCCGAAGGTCGGCAACTTAGCTCCACCTGAGAACGGCGGACGGATTTTCGAATGAGAAAGGTTGCATTTCTTGCTAAGGTTGAGTGGCTCTTATTGTAAATTCGCCGAATTGCTTTTGGTAGTTGTCGCTCCATTTGTCGTTCACATCGGCGCATCCTAAGTAGATTCGTTTTGTCCCACTGAATACAGGAGTGAACTCCAACTCCAGATTGATCGTTACCGAGTCTCCCGAGACCTGCGCGGATGATCCCGTAGCCATAACTGTGCATTGGGAATTGCTGAAAGTAGTCGAAGATCCGGCAATAATCGAATGAGATCCCCAGGTCCCACCGACATCTGGCACCAGCCAAATCGCATTCGTGGCAATATCGTACCGTACCAGGCATTCGTGAGCCGACCACCGAGAAATACCTCCGGGTACAGTTTTATCAGTCATCACCGAAAACGTGACTTCCTTAATATGCGACCCTCCAGCAGGATCATGGAATACTGCCGTAAACATCTGAGGCGAAATTGTATTCACCAAAAGCGTGGCGGAAACGGGATAAGCCGACCCCTCCTTGGTCGTTCCAGAGTTTTGCGGTTTGGAGCAACCAGCGAGAATGAGACACGAGCAAAGGGCAAACAAAAGACGCATAGTCAGTTCGAAGACTCTAGAACAGATATTTTGCACTGTACACTTTGCTGGAAGAGTTTTCTCAATTAAATTTTCGATTCATTGCCAGGACACGAATTCGACTACGGGTCGGCGAGCTTTGTCTTCATGGCGCCTCCTGGAAAACGCGATGGTGACAATTTAATGACACACTTCAGATTATTTGATGACACTCAAGCAATCGCTAAGCGGTACGTTTGAAGCGCGACCTGTCTTATGGTGAAACTCAAGTATTTGCGCCATCCCTTTCAAACGGCCAATGCCGCCAAGGGCATGCTTGCAGCGCGAATAAACATGTGGACATTTGCAACTCACGGCTCCAAGCGTTACAAGAACGACCCTCGCTTTGATCTGCAGAATGTCACAGACGGATTCGCGTGTCGCGTCGACGATTCGACTGATGACACCGAGCTTTTGGAAAGAATCTGTGAGGCCTACATAAAGTCGGTTGGACAGCAACAGTTCATCTCGAAGGCCTATGAGGCAACGGAATGGTGGCGGCAGGTCAGACGGCGCAGTCTCGGGCCTGTTATCACTGCATTACAGTCGCGAGATATTGCAAGCTTGCGAACGATGTATCGTAATTTTTTTCGCGATCCCTGTTCGGCGGGCTTACTCGGAGTGCCTTTCGGCATGTCCAAGGCTTATTTCCGCGACGAGATCAAGGATTTTCATCGCCGATTTTATCTAAGCCATGCTCTCTATCGTCTCGACTATTGGAAGACGCAAACCGATGGGCGCTT
Organism: uncultured Acidobacteriaceae bacterium; assembly: GCA_963815485.1. GTDB lineage: Bacteria > Acidobacteriota > Terriglobia > Terriglobales > Acidobacteriaceae > Edaphobacter. Next base: position 1,848,142 of record CAWFGQ010000002.1, read on the forward strand.
CAAGTTGAAAGATCTGGCCAGCCCAGAGATTGGAAATCCTTTCGGCATTCGAGTCGACGGCACGTTTGTGAGAGTAGGGTCCGAATATGCTCATTGTTGCGCATCCAGGATCTGCGATCTCCTCGAATCAGAAAATGCGACCGTTGTAGAAATCGGCGGTGGTTTTGGTGGAATGGCTTACTACCTTCTCCGAGATCATACGAAAGTCACTTATTTCAACTTTGATCTCCCAGAGAGTATTGCACTGAGTTCGTACTATCTCCTAAGGTCATTTCCTCATTTGAAGTTTCTTCTTTATGGTGAGCAGGAGTTGACTAAGGGCGCGATCGAACATGCTGATGTGATTCTGATGCCGGTATTTGAGCTGAAAAACATGCCTGAGGAAAGTGTCGATGTTACCTTCAGTTCCCACGCAATGTCCGACATTTCTTGCGAAGGATTAATTGAATATACGAGTCATATCGCTCGTATAACTCGCCATGCATTTCTGTACATTGGCAATAGTAACGCTAGCAAATCAATCTCCGACCTAGTAGTCCAGAGTCAACGCTCCTTTCAACTGACGACGGTTCGGCCTTCCGGCTGGCACAGCCACAAAGTCTCGGGCGCAGGGGTTGGAGGTGCAGCAGGCGTGGCAGCAGCGACGATGTTTGAGCAATGTTATGTGCGCACGAGTCCCTCTTGATTCGTAGGAAAACATCTCTGTGAATCAAGTAAAAAATTTAACGTGATTGTTATTAGCTTTACGAGGGTATTTCAAGAAGAGGACATGTCAATCACTAGACGAGGCCGCATCGTTATCCGAAGACTTCTATCTGGTGAATCGTCGGTTCCTCAAGCGTTCACCATTGGATTAGCGGACCCGCAAAAAGAGATAACAGTCTGGCTCCACGGGATGGGGGAATTAATTGATGTCACGAATCGCCATTCGATGGCATGTGCCGATCCTTTTAGAGTGTGTATTGCGTTCGACGAGGATCGAATACCAAGCAGCGAGGAATGTAACAAGCTATTACTAAAGTTTTGTGAAAGGGAGGGAGATAGGCGAACGCTAGGTCAGATTAATCTCGCGGGTAAAAATGCCACCACTATTTTGGTATCCGGCGGATGCTTGATTTTGTTCCGAGCTCGGCACTCCGCGAACTTCTGTCTGCCAAAAAGACGGATATGGGTTCACTACTTTCGTCAGATGTATTCACTATGGAGGAAATTCGATAGCGCAGGTGTCAAAATGTCCTTCCTCGAACGTCGTGCAGTGATGGTGGTGTTCATTCGCCCTCATCCTGTCGTGTGGGTCAGTCTTGAGAATGAGTTCGGTGGAAATATCTTTCCGATGAATATTATGGGAGATCTTGGAAATGGCTGTTTTGCCTTCGCATTGAAGAACTCAAGATTGGCCGCTCGTCTGGTCGAGCGATCCAATCGTGTGGCATTGAGCAGCGTTCCACTGGATCAGACTCCGCAAGCATATCGTCTCGGGGTCAATCACGGAAAGATCTCTGTTGATTGGGATCAGGTTCCGTTTGCAACAAAATTATCAAACAAATTTGGTCTTCGCGTTCCGGGCTTTGCTCAAAGAGTAAGAGAGCTGGAGGTCCAGAAAATTTACAACATGGGAAGTCACACATTTTTTGTGGCTCAAATTGTTCATGACGAAAGAACCGCGGTGGCAGATGGATTGAGTATCGTTCATGGCTTCTATCAGGCCTGGCGGCTTAGGGGAAAACCCGAAACATTGAGAAGTTCATTGTTGGAAGATCTATTTAATAAGCGAGGGACGCCTCATAGTTCATTGCCATTGTAGGTTATTTGTATATATGCCAATTACTAGCACGCCAACTGGCCGTTCTACTTCCGCTAATACGAAGTCATGGCTGAAACCTGCGTTGTGGACGGTAATGGCAGCAATGACACTTTCCGTAGTTTTCTATAGCGAGATTCCGTTATTGCGCCAGGCAAAGGAGTGGGCATATCTCATTACGATTCCATGGATGATTATTCCTCACGTTCTATGTGGAATAACTGCGTTGCTTAGCGGTCCCATTCAGTTCTCGAGTCGGCTTCGTCATCGCAATCCTAAGCTCCACCGAATATTTGGTCGCGTTTATGTAGGGTCTGTGTTTATTGCGGCGCCGTTGGCAGTCATTATGTCGAATCATCGACACGATCCGCATGCCATTCATTTTGTCGCTGCGAACGTAGTCCAGGCAGGAACCTGGATCCTCACCACAGGCGCTGCTTTCATGACTGCGCGAAATCGGTATATTCAACAACATCGCGAATGGATGATTCGTTCTTATGCGGTTACCTTCACGTTTGTCGGTACCCGTGTCCTCCAGCCAATTCCTGCGTGGAATCGACATAGCGAAGCAGGCTTTGCGCTAGAAATTATTGTTATAACCTTTATGGCTATCTTGATCCCGGACATCGCTTTCCATTGGCGTGAACTTACTACCCGTCGTCAGGGCTACGGAAATTGACGAAGACATGAAGGTCTCAATCGAATCGAGCTCGTTCGAACATGATCGATCCAAGGCCTCGCGTTATATCAAATTAGGGCCTATTTCATTCTCAAGAATGTGGTCCGACTTGGCAGAGTGGATTCTGATTGCCTTGTTGCTTGGGCAGGCGGCTTATGGTGTAGCGCCAAAAATTTGGCAGACACTCAACAGTGATTTTCCGAACTATTATTTGACCGCGCGCTTGACCCGCGAGCATTACGATACTTCGCGGATCTATGAATGGGTATGGTTTCAACGGCAGAAAGATCATCACATTATCGAGCAATCTACAGTTGGCATGGCACCCATAACGCCATTGTCGACCCTTGTGCTCTACCCATTAGCGTCGATGCCGGCACTAAGCGCTAAGCATTGCTGGACTGTTCTAAACGTAGGCTTGCTAGCCGCTACTCTTTGGCTGCTGCATTCGTTGACGGCGCTGTCCTGGCGCCGGCTTTTACTTTTCACCGCATTAAGTTTTCCGTTGCGGATGAATTTTATGCTGGGCCAGTACTATGTTTTGTTGCTCTTTATGTTGACCTTAGGATGCACGTTGTATGTCAATCAACGACGGTTTCTGGCGGGAATGGTTATTGGGTTATCGGCGGGATTAAAAGTCTTTCCGGTTATCTATCTCTTATACTTTTTACGAAAGAGAGACTTGAGAGCATTTGCAGGCGGAGTGGTGGCTATGGCCGGCTCTCTCGTAGTATCGATCCACGTATTCGGGTTGCAACTCAATCGTACTTATATCAGTCAGGTTCTGCCAGCGACATTTCGTGGCGAATGTCTCGCTCCCTATGACCTTCAGGCGGCATCCTTATCCGCCCTTTTGCATAGCCTGTTCGTCTTTGAACCGCAGCTGAACCCACATCCAGCTGTAAATCTTCCCTGGATGTTTGCGATGTTGCATCCTGTCCTGTCGATGACGATAATCGCGCCTGCAATTCTCCTAACGATTCCAGGCGAATACTCGCCTCGGCGTATCCAGATCGAATGGGCTGCCGTATTGCTCGCTAGTTTGGCGATCTCTACTTCACCCGCCTCATACCTTTTCACTCTGCTAATTTTGCCCGTGGCGGTTATCGGAAGAGTGCTTCGAGAAGAAGAAAGAAAGAGCAGCTCCGCATTACTTTTGCTGCTTTATCTCATCGCTGGGTTAGTTCGAGGAGGAAGTAACATACAGACCGGTTGGGCTGCGTTGATAGAAGTGCCCAGGTTATACGCGGTCACCTTGTTTGTAGTTTTTGGTTATCTAGTTATGCTTCGACAAGGGGCGTATTGCAAGTCCAGGACTGGCCGAGCGTCGTGGATGATTGTTTTGCTGATGATTTTATCGCTGAGCGCCGTAACTAATCTTCGCCACCAGCAAGGCCTGTATGCTGGCTATAAGTGGGGGATTTCTCAACCTCTAAATGTATTGAGTGCAACTCATCCGGCCATTCGAAACGACAAAACCTTGTTTGTGGCGTTGCTCGGGGATGGGTATCATTGGGCTTCTGCTCAAGGGGACAATATGACCTGGAGTGATAAGCGCGAAGGAGACTATCTCGCGATCACGGCTACGAAGAATGAACAGTGGATGGAGCACGCAGGGAATGAGTCTATTATTCAGTCTGCTACTGCTTTGAGCGATGCTATCCATCGGGCTGAATTGCCGGCGGTTTCTTTCGACGGCCATTGGTTGGCATTCCTTCGAGAGGATCGTGGCCGCGCAACACTTTGGATACGTGACCTGGATCACGACGGCATCTCTGAGAGACCAATCACGTCACCAGAGCTCAACGTGCTTGAAATGTCCTTTCTGCCTGACAATTCTCTGGTATTTGCCGCGGACTCATCGGGACATCCTTCTCTATTTATCTCGGATCAAAATGGAGGCCCCAAATCTCTCAATGTAATCAATGCCAGATTTCCTTCTGTTTCACCGGACGGCCGTTGGCTTGTCTACAGTCAGCTGGAAAGAGGAAATTGGAACCTTTGGCTTCGTAATCTTCGCAGTGGAAAAACAGATAGGCTGACTCATGCGGAGTGTAACGACACAGAATCCGTGTGGACTGAAGACTCCCGATCATTAATTTACGCCAGCGACTGCGGGAGAGGGCTTGGGTTATCAGCCCTGTGTCGACGGCGCATCATTCCTTAGGGTACATATTGAAGATGCGAATCCCCATCGATAGAGAATTATCGCAAAGCCAAAAGATCAACAATCCGGTAATACTCTTGTCGCGCTTCATTCGTCGGAAAACGTGGAAGGCCCTTGAAGCCGCGCCTTACACTCTGAGCTGCTGAATAAGCGCGGCTTTTCACGCGGTCTCGAAGAGGGTTTTTACCCGGAGACGCGGGAGTAAGCCCTGCGCGACGAAGGTAATAGTTTGCCCTGAAAAGATTTTCCCAGTCGGATTCGTGAAATTGAAAATTGATATTCAGGCTAACGGAGACATTATCTCCATTTTTCAACCAATGAGGCGTATTTACGGGACTATGAACGCCTGACCCCGGCTGCATTTTGAAGACAATCGCCTTTGACTCAAGATGAGGTTTGTAGACTGCAGAAAGATTGTCAATAACCCAGTATCGTTCGAGTTCGTCGTCTGGAAGAACGTCTTTGTCGTCGCGGTCAAAGAAATGTATTTCCTTTTTGCCCTGGATTTGAAGTAACCATGAACATTCGCGGTCGATATGGTATTCAGTGACGCGATTCGGCGAAGTTATAAACAGGATCGCTTCAAACCATTTGATGTTCTTGAGGATGTTCTTGCCAGTTAAATTCAAGATATCGCAAATACAATCCTCAAAAATCTCGCGATAGCCAGGTTCGCGCTCAATATGTTTGAGAATTATCCACGTCTTGCCCTTTTCAATATCCCTTACTAAGTCGGCGATGCCTTTTTTGGCATCAAGCGTATCTGTTTTAGCGTCACCGTCGCCCGTTCCCAGATCACAATACATATCGCCCTTTGAATGATGCGGGCTCTTCCTATCGGCGACTCGCTGAGAAAGTTCAGCCAACGCAGGAAGCTGAAACAGAGGGTTATTAGCCAGTGTGTGCTGGACCTCATGCGGCAGGCGGTTGAAATTTTGAGTGAAGACGTCAGGATTGCAACTGACAACTTGCTCTCGAGCGACCGGCATAATGATTTCCTTTTAGGGCCTTTCGATTCGAGTGGCGTGCGTGAATGCTCACAAATTCTGCGCTTCTCGATACAGCAGAAACCAACTCACAGGCTTCCTTGTCTGATGATGAACCCTCTCATTGCGACTTGTCAGCGCTTTACGGACCACATCGACAAGATTTGACAATTTCGTGACAAAAGCACGATAACCCCGCCATACCGGAGTAAGAGACTCAAAGAAGTTATATGAATGTTGATGAGTCCACGCCATTGCTTTTAGAAATGACAACCGCCAAGACCACCCACGCGCGCCATTATTCTCCAAGCAAAAAGAGCATGCGCGAGATATGGAAAATAGTAAAGCCTCTTCGCTGGTTCCTTGTTGGCTGTTGTTTGTTGATCATCGTCAATCGTGTTTGCAGTTTTGCCGTGCCGGTCTCGTCGCGCTATTTGGTCAACAATGTGATGTACCTGCATCAGACGGATATGCTGCCTCTTATCATTAGCAGCGTCGCCGGTGCGACTCTAATCCAGGCGATTACGACCTACATTCTCGATCGTTACCTTGCTGTTAGCGGTCAACGTTTTATCGCCGAGCTGCGCATAAAAGTCCAGCAGCACATTGGACGCTTGCATATCTCTTTCTACGATCAAAATCGCACAGGCACTCTCGTGACTCGCATAATGTCCGACGTTGAAGGGGTGCGAAATCTGGTGGGTGCCGGATTTCTGGATTTTCTTGGAGGCATATTTACTGCAATCTTTGCGTTTGCGATTCTTATGCGAATTAGCGCAGTCATGACACTTTTAACCTTCGGGATCTTGGTGGCCTTTGCCTGGTTTTTGAAAAAAGTGTTTGGGATCACCCGGCCAATTGTTCGTGAGCGTTCCAGAATTAACGCGGAGGTAATAGGACGTCTTACCGAGTCTCTCGGAGCCATACGAGTGGTCAAGGGTTATCGCGCAGAAGAGCGGGAATCAAAGGTTTTTGCGGAGGGCGCTAATCGTCTTCTGCAGAACATTACGCGTTCCATCACTATTCAGGCGATGATGTCACTCTGTTCAACTACTGTTCTTGGAATCCTCGGCGCACTCATTATGTACCTGAGTGTGACAGAGGTTTTGGCGCACCGCCTGGATGTGGGTGGCTATGTCGAATACATCTTGCTTCTTGCCTTCATGGTGGCTCCCGTCGCCTTGATGGTTTCGGTGGGGACTCAGCTCACGGAGGCATTCGCCGGTCTCGATCGTATTTCGGAGATTCTCGATGAGCCGGAAGAAGATAGTGAATCGACGCGTGTCAAGATCATCGGCCCAATTGTCGGCGAGGTTGCCTTCAAAGATGTCACCTTCGCGTATGAACCTGAAAAGCCAGTTCTACACGGCATTAGCTTTGAATCGAAACCTGGAACTGTCACTGCCCTAGTTGGTTCTTCAGGTTCCGGAAAATCAACCATCATCTCGCTGATCTGTGGATTTCATACAGCGACGGGCGGGAGCATTGTGATCGACGGGCTGGACCTGAGTACAGTTCGGCTAAAAAGCTTCCGGCAACAACTCGGTGTTGTTCTACAGGAAACCTTTCTGTTTGACGGCACTATTCAAGAGAACGTTCTTTTCAGCCGCCCAAATGCAACAGACGAAGAAGTTCTTATGGCTTGCAAGGTCGCTCGTGTGGACGAATTCGCAGAGCGCTTTCCCGAAAAATACAATACCGTCGTTGGCGAACGCGGAGTCAAACTCTCTGGAGGTCAGCGACAGCGCGTTTCGATCGCGCGTGCCATTCTCGCGAATCCTCGAATTCTGATTCTTGACGAGGCTACCAGCTCTCTCGATTCCGAGTCCGAAGCCTTGATCCAGGCAGGCCTAAAGTTTTTGCTGACAGGCCGCACGACCTTTGTTATCGCCCATCGACTCTCGACGATTCGCAGCGCCGATCAGATTCTTGTCGTTGAGGGCGGAAAGATCACCGAACGTGGAACACACGATGAGCTCTACCAACTCCGTAACCGTTACTATGATCTTTACAACCGCCAATATGGCCTTGAGACTAACCTCTTCCTGGCGCCTGGTGAAGGAGACAAAGTTCTCTAACGTCTATCGATTGGTGTCAGTAGATATATCGAGAAGCGCCACATGTCTTTAGTTAGACAATACGGCAAGGCGATGCAGAAAATTGTCTTCGGGGACACCCTGTTTCCCCAAGAATTCTTTATCGGCTTAAAAGAACCACAGGAAGAGATCACGGTATGGTTGTACGGAATGGGTCAACCGCTTGATATCACTTTCCATCATTCAATGGCGTGTGCCGCACCGCTCACCATATGCATTGCATTCGAGCAGAACCATAGCCCTAGTATGCATACGAAGGAAAATCTGTCGTTGAAGTTCTGCGAACGCAATGAACCGCAGCGAGTGCTGGGAGAGATCGGGCTCAAATGGATGGAGCAGATTTCGGCAAATGAATTAGAACTTTGCTTGTTTCGAGTCCGAAGTTCCACAAATTACTGCTTGTCAAAGATGCGTCTCGGGTCTCACTACTTGCTTCACTCTTATATGCAATTGGGCAAACGCAATCGTTCGGGAATGAAGATGTCATTTCCAGAGCGCCGCGCCGCCATGGTGTGGTTCATCTGTCCTCGTCCCGTAGTACTCGTAAGTCTTTCCGACGGTGTCCTCGGAAATATCTTTCCCATGAATATTATGGGCGATATGGGCAACGGGCATTTCGCCTTTGCATTGAAGGATTCAAGACGAGCGGCACATCTGGTAGACCGAATTGGACGCATTGCAGTCAGTAGCTTGCCAATGTCACAGGCATCGTTAGCTTACAAACTAGCTGTCAATCATACGAAGGACTCCATTGATTGGGAGCAACTTCCTTTTGCAATGAAGATGTCACCCATACTTAACGTTCCTGTCCCGTTGTTTGCTCAAAGAATAAGGGAAATGGAAATCGTGAGAGTATGCGGAATCGGAAGCCATACATTTTTTGTTGCTCGAACCCTCAGCGATCAGACTCTTAGCAGCGAGCCCGTACTATGTGTCATTCATGGGTTTTATCAGGCATGGCGACTCAAGGGGCGTGGTGCTGAAATACGAGCGTCATTGGAAACAGACTGCTTGAGTAAGCGCGGCCTCCCATGAGGTTCCAAGGGCTCCGGTTGTGGGCGGCTATCCCGATCGGCCACAATCTCAAGTTCCACAGCCTCGAGGGGGGAGATCGGATCTACAGATGATTCGTTCGTCGTGTACGACGGTGCGGTTGAGCTCCGCTGGACGGGGCGCCAGGCTGGAGATACTTCGGACAGGAAGATCCTCGACCACACGCTGTGCCGGCGGTTGATGACTTCCGCAAACCGTGGAGGCTGCGGATAAGGCCGCTGCAGCTGCAGCGAAAAAACCCTAAAGTCTAATATCCGTCATTAGGGCTATACATAGTAGTTCCATTAATACTGTCCGTAGCGGCCTTTGATGGAATCGAAAAGTTTAGCGGAGTCATAGCCTACGCCGTCCTTGAAGACAATTTCAACCTTTTCGATGTCATTGATATTGGTAGCGGGATTGCCGTTGAGAACAATAAGGTCGGCATTCTTGCCGGGGGCGATACTGCCGATCTGAGACTCCTTGCCCATGTAGGTAGCTCCATTGAGCGTTGCGATCTTGATCGCTTCGAGCGGAGTGAAGCCGCCAGCTTCGACGAGAAGCTCAACTTCGCGCTGATCGCCGAAGCCGGGTAAGGTCCCCCCATCGCCAGTGGGATCAGGCCCTGCGATGAGAAGGCCGCCAGCCGCTACAAACTTGTGCTCGAGTGCAGCTCCGTTGTGGAAAGCTTTTTCTCGAGTTGGATTTGGCGGTCGGCTTAGTTCCATGTTGCGGGTATAGAGGTAGGCTTCACGAGTCGGCGGAGACATGGCTTCGAGGACGCGATTTTGCAAATGGAGGTGAAGCGGAATACTGCTCTCGAAAACTGGCAGCGTGCTGGTAATGGCAATATGGTGGTCAACAAGTAGTTTGATGAGTGCAGCGGCGTCGGAGCCATCGGGGTCCATATTGGCGAGCGTTGGATTGCCCGTGGAGCGGGGGCAGAGATCAGGCTGCTTGCCAGGGTCGTTTTGAGTGTTTACGAAAAAGCCATGCTCGAGATTATCGATGCCAATCTCGGCGGCTTCGGGGTAGGTGACGGCGCAAAGGTGGCCAGTAACTTTGAGGTGATGGGCGTGTGCGGCGTCGACAGCGGCTTTGAGTTCCGCGCGAGTGATGTTCATGTAGGCCTTATAACTCGTGACGCCTTGCGAGGCCCAGTATTCGACGAAGTTGCGTGCATCGTCTGTCCCGGTGAGATTATGCATCTGGATAAAGGGGCTGTTGGGGCCTTCAAGATAAGGTGCGGTGATGTCCATGTGTGGGCCGACGAGATGGCCAGCGTTTATCTCGCGGCGCATGTTGAGATCAAGGTATGGTTCGACCGAGCCCGTGGTGCGCATGGTGGTGACACCCGCTGCAAGGTACATACGCGGCGCGGTGAAGGTCATCTGGGGAACTATCAAAGGAGGTTCGGAGGTGCCGTCAGCGGCCTCGTCTGCACGGGCAATGTAGTAGAGGTGGTCATGCATGCCAACGAGGCCGGGGATTACGGTGTGGCCATGGAGGTCGATAACAGTCGCACTCGGTGCGGCCGTTGTCTCTTTAGTGATGCTGACAATCTTGCCATTTTCGATAAGGATGGATTGGTCTTCGAGCGGTGCGGCCCCAGTACCGTCGATGAGACGGACGTGCGTCAAAAGCACCTGAGGAGTATTGACCTTTACGTACTTGAGGACGTCGGCAGAGAGTTGGGGAGATTGGGCTCGAAGGGCAATGACGAAGGCGAAAGACAGGGATAGAGTTGCAGCCGCGAAGCGAGGGCGCATGAAGTGGTCTCCGGTGCAATGAGTTTACCTGAGACCCTAACAAGATAAGTCTTTAAGAAGCCTTGAAGCGTTACGGCGCATTTCTGTTTGGAAAATTCAATGAAGCCGACTGCAAGGACCGGAAGTCCGAAGACTCCCGGCGCCCGCAAGAAATATCGGATTTAGTTGGCGGAAACGTAGCGACGAGTCAGGCCAAGGAGACCGAGGAGACCCGTGCCAAACAGGGCGAGAGAGAACGGCTCCGGAACGGCGGAGGCGATCCCGACCGCGGGATCGATAGAACCGGGAAAGTCCAGTCCCTCATCCACGCCATCGACCTGTTTCACGTCGAATTCCAACTGATTGAGTCCTGCCTGCAAGCCCGTGAACGTAAAAGTAAGGGGTGTGAGACAGTTGGGTCCAGTGTTCGAGCATGCCGTATAGGGATTGTTAGCTGAAAAGGGACTTGCAGCCTGAAGGATGAGAGAGTTATTGAGAAAGACAGCGACGGTGTCATCTGCAAGCACCGTGAGGGCCCCAACACCATTTACATCGGAAGGTGAGATGTTGAAGTTCGTTGTATAGACGTAATCACCGTTCGTGACAACTAAATTTGACGTTGGACCGGTCGCTGAGTTGAAGGAGACATAGCTCGAATTACCAATTGGCGCATGCCACACAGTGCCTGCATTAACGTCGAAAGTAGAGATCGAGCCGTCATTCACCTTGGAATCACCGGGATCATAAACGGTCGCAGTGTTGCCAAAACCAGGGTTCGCCGCTGTGCTGCCATAGCTTCCCAAGAGGAGAATCGGTGAGGCATTAGCTGAAACGATCCCGCCAAAAACGAGCGCGAAGACATCAAAAAGATGAGTGCGTTTTTTCAAAAGACACCTCAATCGGAACAGATTTTCCTACGGTCGTGCAGGGTTGTTCGATGCACGTCCTCTGCCACTCGAAAATTGCAAAATAGAAAAATTCGACGTTTGAAAACAGGTAGTTAGATTTGCTGGCCACAAGCACTCAGGCGGGACGGAATTAATTGGAGCATTGGCGGGCAATTATTCCCTGAGTGAGTTCAAGAGTGGATTTAACCGCTCTTTAATTCAATATTTACAATATAAAAACAGGGCAAAATAAGACCCTAAAACTCTGGCCGCGATGCAACCTAAAAGACTTGATCGCGTTAGATCGAGCGAAGAGTCGTAAAATAAGGAATCACAATAAAGAGGATTAAACAGATGGTAAGTGGAACTCAGGAATTCCTGGCAGCACAAGTTAACGCGGCGGCGACTGTAGCCGGATTGGTAGTCGTATCGAGCAAAGCGGGACGGGATTTTTCTGGTAATTCCACCACCCAGTTTCTGTTGGCTCTTGCTACCGGCACGGGGAAGACCCACACGCTGGAACTGAGCGACAAGTTCGATTTCAGCCGGCAGGATTTGTTGTCAGAAGTAGGAGAGTATCTTGCTGTACTCGCAAAGCGCCTAAAAAATCCTCGGCCCGACTGCTATCTCACGCTGCACGGGTTGCCATTGAGCTTTGAGAAATTCTCTTGGCCTTTTCATGGTTCGACATCGGGAGCAGATACATTTCTGGTGCACGGCGAGGTCCGACTGGAGAATGGAGAGGCCAGCCCATTGCACGCGAAGATTGCTGCTTCAATGACAGTTACCTTTGCAGAGATAGTCAAGGCACCCGAGCAGCCGTTCGCTGAGGAGTTCATCTACAACGCCGTACGAAAGACGATGGACCAAGGGCAACTAGAACTGGTTAAGAGCGGTAACCGACAGCCGGTTCCGGTGACGACGCGATATTACAGTCCTTGGAAAAAACAGTTCAGTTTCAACGACACAACCGAGGCGCAACGGCAGGAGTATCTGGCGGCCAAGGTTTTTTGGCTATCGGGTGTGCTTGGCGGAGGGCAGCCGGTGTGGGTGCTTGACCCAACCGACGCCCAGTATCTCAATACGACTGTAGAAGAACTAAAGAAGAATGCCGTAGCTTTGGCTGGAGAGGGCGTTGTGCGGTTGGCAGCGGACACAGAATATGCCACTCCGACCGAGGCGTTGATGGGGCATCGGGCGCAGTATGCAGCTGGCGTCGCCGCAGCGCTGGACTTCATCAGGCCCACGTTCAACGAGGAAATGCGCGGCGGACACACAAACATGTAGTCCTAATGCCGGTCGGTTTGAAGGAGTGCTGTTCGATTCCAGTGATGTATGCTCGGAACTTATCGCGTAACTCTTCACTAATCAGGACTCGCCGCGGAAACTATGGATGAGGCGTCGGTCGCGCTTATTCGGGCGTTTGGTGGGGGAAGACGCTGTCCAGGCGATGGGGCCCAGGAGTTTGCGCTCTTCAGCAGCCTTGCGTCGGGCCTCTTTACTTTCTTCGGATTCGCGGTAAAGGGTTTGGGCGATGGCGGCCGACGCACGTTGTTGGCTTAGAGCAAGGACTTCGAGGTCGTATTCGCCGGATTCGTTTTTGATGTGGAGAAGATCGCCGATGCGGATCTCGCGGGCGGGCTTGGCGGGCTGGCGGTTGGAGAGAACGCGGTGGAGGTCGCAGGCTTTGGAGGCCTGCTCGCGGGTTTTGAAGAAGCGGGCGGCCCAGAGCCACTTGTCGATGCGGGTGCCGGTCATGCTTAGATTGTCCCCGATTTGGCGGATTAAATCGCCCGCAACATGCGGCCGGGGAGCGTGAAGAGCGCGGCGATGAGCTCGAAAGTGCCTCCTACAACGACGCCGACGAGTCGGAATGGGAGGAGGATCAGCCAGACGACCGGGTAGAGCAGGAGAGCGAGCAGCGCGACAGGCCAGCAGATGACCAGGAGAAGGCAGAAGAGTAGGAATTTGAGCATCGGGTTTTGTGTCTCCTGAAGATAAAACGCAAGCTGTGCGGAAAAGTTCCCTCGGGTGGATGATGGAAGGATGACGAATGCTGGGCCGCAGCGGGTGGTGGGAGTGGATTGGTCCGGTGATCAGGGGCCGGGCCAGCGCAGGAAGATCTGGGCCGGGGTGTGGACGGAGACTGCGGGTTCTTCTTCGAAAGATAAAGTGACGCTGGAAAGCGGGCGGTCGCGGGTGGAGTTGGTGGAGTGGCTGGTGGAGATGGCGCGGGAGACTCCGCGGATGGTGGTGGGGTTTGATTTTTCGTTTAGCTACCCGGCTTGGTTTTTGCGGGAGTTGGGGATTGGGTCGGCTCCGGAGTTTTGGCGGTTGGTGGCGGATGGGCAAGGGGAAAAGTGGCTGCATAAGGATTGTGAGGATGGGCGGTTTTGGGGGAGGGCGGGGTCTCGACGGCATGGGAAGAAGCCGGCAGAGTTTTGTGGGGAGCATGCTCACCGGATGCTCCGGCGGGCGGAGACGGCGTTGAAGGTTAGGGCGGAGATTGCGGATCCGTTGGCTGCGGCGCGGATTGCGGGGATTGCTCCTAAGAGCGTGTTTCAGATTGGCGGGGCGGGAGCGGTGGGGACGGCTTCGCTGCGGGGGATGCCGGGTCTGTTGCGGTTGCGTTCGGCTGGGTTCAGGATTTGGCCGTATGATGCGCCTTCGGTGAAGAAGCCGCTGGTGGTGGAGATTTATACTCGGCTGATGACGGGAGCGGTGACGAAGAGCTCGGAGAGTGCGAGGACGGCTTATCTGGCGAAGAAGCGGCGGGAGCGTGCGTTGTATGCGCGAATTTCGCGGAGAGTGTTGGCGAAGGCGAAGGGGAGTGAGGATGCGTTCGATGCGCTGGTGACCACGATGGTGATGGTGGAGCATCGGGGGGAGTTTGCGAGGTTGCGGAAGACGGAGGATGAGGTGTTTCGGATGGAAGGCCAGACTTGGGCGCCGGGTTTGGTGGGCGCGGGTGAGGTTGGGAGTTAGCAGCGACCTGAGTAGATCAGTTTCTCATCTGGGGTACAAGAGGATCATTGTAGCCGGGTGTTTTGAGTGGATGACGTTCCAGAATGGCGTGACCTACACCATCTCGCCTGAACCGGACGAAGCTGCTCGGATATTCCACTTCGCCAGTGACACGGAACTCAACTTTTGTGTCTTGAGTGCAATTGCCGTCCTTTGGTCCCGCGAGAAGTACCCAACTCTGGACATAGTCCTGTGCAGCGGCTCGTAGCTATTCCGGTCCGTCGATCACGGTGACATAAACGATGGAGCCGGAGGGGGAGACTGTAGCGCGAAGTTTGACGGTGCCTTGGATGTTAGCCGCGAGGGGTAGCAGCGGATAGACGGGTAGCTTTGAATCCTGAATCGTCAACGAATGGCAGGAGGCTGCCATTGCGAATGGTGACTGGAGAGTTGCCAAGCTGAACGCTGCGACTAAAACCGGCCCAAGGGATCGCATATGGCCGAAATCATACATTAGCGCTGATAAACTTGGAGCTTATGATCTATCGTTCGGGGAATCAGATTCGGGAAGATTTTTTGCGGTTTTTTGAGGGCAAGGGACACAGGCGCGTGCACTCTTCTTCGCTGGTGCCGGCGAATGATCCTACGCTGCTGTTTACCAATGCAGGGATGAATCAATTTAAGGACGTTTTTCTCGGGAACGAGAAGCGGGACTATACGCGGGCGGCTTCGAGCCAGAAGTGTGCCAGGGCGGGTGGGAAGCATAACGATCTGGAGAACGTGGGTTTCACGCGGCGGCACCATACGTTCTTTGAGATGCTGGGGAATTTTTCGTTTGGGGACTACTTCAAGAAGGATGCAATTGCTTATGCGTGGGAGCTGCTGACTTCGAAGGAGTGGTTCGGGATCGATCCGGCGAATTTGTATTGCACGGTGTTTGAGGGGGATGCGAAGGTTCCGGGGGATGATGAGGCGGAGCGGTTGTGGATTGAGACGGGCGTGCCGAAGGAGAGGATCTTCGGGATGTCGGCCAAGGATAATTTCTGGCAGATGGGGGAGACGGGGCCTTGCGGGCCCTGCTCGGAGATCTTTTACGACATGGGGATCGAGGCGGCGGAGGAGCTAGGGGTCGATAAGCCGTTTCCTCTGGATGAGCAGCGGTATGTGGAGATCTGGAATCTGGTTTTTATGCAGTTCGACCGGAGCAGCGATGGGACGCTGACGCCACTGCCTAAGCGTTCGATCGATACGGGGATGGGGTTGGAGCGGGTTTCGGCTGTGCTGCAGGGAGTGCTTTCGAACTTTGAGACGGATTTGTTTACTCCGCTGATTAGGCGGGCGGAGGAGTTGACCGGGCATAAGGTGGAACCGGAGCACGAGGTGGATGAGCGGTCGCGGGCGAGTCTGCGGATTATTGCGGACCATGCTCGGGCGGCTACGTTTTTGATTTCGGATGGGGTGAATCCTGCGAATGATGGTCGTGGGTATGTGCTGCGGAAGATTCTGCGGCGCGGGATTCGGCACGGACGGCTGCTGGGGCAGGAGAAGCCGTTTATGCATGAGATGGTGTTTGCGGTTCGGGATGAGATGCAGCTGGCTTATCCGGAGTTGAAGGAATCGGCGGAACGGGTGAGCAAGGTTGTGTTGGCGGAGGAGTTGCAATTTGCTCGCGTGATGGCCACCGCTTTGGCCGAGTTTGAGAATGTGACGAAGAAGGACTCCTCTTTTGCAGTTGAGGAGGTGGTTAAGTACCTCCAAGAAATCGCATCTACGACGAAACCGGAATTAACGAAGTTGATGCTTGAAAAACTAATTCATTTTGAAAGACCTGAACCTGACGAAGTAGAACGCGTGTTTCGTGAAGTCTATGGCGACTCAGTTGGATCATATTTGTATGGCGGTCTTGCTCAAACCGCGAAAAAAGCTACGGTTTTTGACGGTAAGACTGCGTTTCATCTTTACGAAACCTATGGAATGCCTCTGGATTTCATGGTGGATTCTGCGAGGGATGCCGGCTGGCAGTTTGATATGCCTGGGTTTGAGAAGGCGAAGGAAGAGGAGCAGGCGCGGGCGCGGGCCTCTTGGAAGGGTGGGTCGCAGAAGTCGGCGGCGCCGGTTTATCGGGAGTTGCCTAAGACGGAGTTTGAAGGGTACTCGGCGCTGCGGGTGGACGGGGCGAAGGTGTTGGCGCTTGTGAAGGATGGGATTGGTGTGCCGGAGTTGAAGGCCGGGGAGTTGGGTGAGGTGGTGCTGGACGCTACGAGTTTTTATGCGGACTCGGGTGGGCAGGTTGGGGACCAGGGGTGGTTGTACTCGGGCGATCACAACCAGGTGGTGGCGGAGGTGAGTGGGGCGACGAAGCCGGTGCAGGGAGTGTTTGCGCATAAGGTGAGGGCGAACCAGACGATCGCGCTGGGCGATACGGTGGACACCGTGGTGGATACGGCGAACCGGTCGGCGACGGAGCGGAACCATACGGGGACGCACCTGCTGCATGCGGCGCTGCGGGAGGTGCTGGGCAAGCATGTGAAGCAGGCGGGGTCGCTGAATGATGCGACGCGGCTGCGGTTCGACTTTTCGCACTTTTCGGGTGTGGCGGAGGAGGAACTGCAGGAGGTCGAGGATATTGTGAACCGGCAGGTGATGGGGAATACGAAGGTGGAGACGCTGGTGGATGTGCCGATCGATGTGGCAGTGAATGAGCTGGGCGCGATGGCTCTGTTTGGCGAGAAGTATGGCGAGCGCGTGCGGGTGGTGAAGATTGGGGACTTCTCGACGGAGCTTTGCGGTGGGACGCATACGGCGGCGACGGGAGAGATTGGACTGATCAAGATTGTGGGGGAGGGGTCTGTGTCTTCGGGAGTGCGGCGTGTCGAGGCAGTGAGCGGGACTGGTGCGCTGCATGAGTTCCGGCGTGGGTTCGATGTAACGAAGGTCGTTGGTTCGCTTGTCGGCACGAGCGATTCGTCACCTGCCGAAGCGTTGCGGAATAAGATCGCGGCTCAAGAAGAGGAGATGAAGAAACTGCGGCGGGAACTGGATGCGGTGCGGATGAAGGCTGCTTCTTCTTCGATGGCTGATGCCGGCTCGTCTGCCGTGGAGGTGAAAGGTGTGAAGGTGCTGGCTCAACGAGTGGATGGACTCGAGAAGGCGCAGATGCGTGATCTGGTCGATCAACTTCGAGGGAAGCTGGGTTCTGGCGTGGTGGTGCTGGGAGCAGCGGCAGAGGGGAAGGTTTCGTTAATTGTTGGCGTAACGAAGGACCTCACTTCAAGAGTGCAGGCGGGCAAAGTGGTTGGTTTGCTCGCGGCAAGAGTTGGCGGGAAGGGTGGCGGACGGCCTGATCTGGCGGAAGCTGGCGGGAGCGACGTCGGATCGCTGGATGCTGCGTTGCAGGATGCTACGAACGTGGTGGAGGGATTCTTAGGTTAGCTTCCTGACCTTGCGATCCTAAGATTGCACAACTGGTTGTCGCGCCTCGCTTTGGTCTAGATGGGCTATTTCGATTCGTCCTGTTCCAGCAGAGTGCGCGCTTCTTCCAGGTTGAGAGCGTTTCCATCAATAGTCAGCTCGTATTCCCCGGCATTTTCCGGGACGTGAATGACACGCTCGACGGTATGGCCGCGTTTGCGAAGAGCCTGAACGAGAAGATCAATATCTACCATGCCAGCAAGTTTACAGCGGGTCGGCAGAAATGGCCGATGTCGCAGGGTGTCTCAAGGGGGCATGGGGTCGAAAGTTGATAGGGCACAAGGGCTTGTGTGCGGGGGGTATCGGGAGGTGTACCGAGGATTGTTTTAGCGGTAAGGTGTGCAGCCCGGTCTCTTAAACTCAAATTGTCTGTCGTTTGTGCGAGCGAATGGGCCTGAGAACGACAATGCGATGTTGGAGTTGTGCGGCGCTGCTGCTTTGCACGACGGCGCTGGGTCTCGGAATGAAGACCATACAGCGCAAGGTTGAACTGACGGGGTGGGAGCAGGCAGAGCGGGGCTTTGAGGCGCTGCAGGCGATTCCGGAGGGATCGCGAACACGAGCGGACTATGCGCGTGCCATGGATGGGTTTCGGGCCGTGTATCACGGAGCGCCAGGGGATGGGCATGCCCCGGATAGCGTGAATGCGGTGGCTGAGTTGCTGGCGGAACAGGGGCGTCGGTGGCATGACGTGAAGTCGCTGAAAGATGCAGTGGGACAATATGAATTTCTACGGGTGCAGTATCCGGGAAGCTCATTACGGGTGGGAGCACTGTTATCCCAGGCGCAGATTTATGAGAACGATCTGCATGATCCTGGAGCGGCGAAAGAAAGATATGGTCTGCTGCTAAAGCAGTATCCAAGAAGCTTGCAAGCGGAAGAAGCGAAGGCGGGAATTGCTTCGCTGGAACAGGATAAAACGAATCTAAGAGCTGCGACGGGTCCATCACAAACTTCGGCGAAGGACGAGCGGCCAGTCTTGCAAGGTGCTCCAAACACTTTGGCTAAAACAGTTTCTTCAAGCTCACTTGCGCCGATGCCCACCACTGGCGATTCGCGTGGAGCCAAGAGTACTGTTTCGGGTGCGAATTCGAAGTCCAACGCCGAGCAGACTGGGGTTTCGGTTCCAGTGGACGCGGAACTGGATGGTTCGGCTGCAGCAAAACAGGAGCGAGCGGAAACGAGCGATGTAGCAGCCATGACCGTTCCGATTCATGTCGCGAAGACGACGGGGCGCCTCGGGGAAATGGCACAGGTGAAGGGAATTCGACACTGGTCTACGCCTAGTTACACCCGGGTGGCGATCGATCTTGGCGACGACGTGACATTTGAAGCGGCACGTGTGCCTAATCCGGATCGCATCTATTTTGATCTGCATGGTACGCGGCTAGCGCAGGAGCTTGTGGGCAAGAGTTTTACCGTGACAGATGATGGGTTTCTAAAGAAGATCCGTGCGGCACAGTTTTCCAATGACATGACACGAGTTGTATTGGACGTTAATGAAGTAACCGAGTACTCGGCGTTTCTGCTTCCCAATCCATATCGCTTAATCATTGATATCCATGGCGGCAAGTCGATGCCGGGCACTCCGGAAGCCGGCGCGCCGACGCAGCGTGCCGCTGCTACTCCGACGGTGCCGAACACAACAGCGACGAAAGCGGCCAGCTCGTTTGATGTTGCGGCGTTGAGTGCGCAGCCGGGGAGAGTGGAGGCGACGACGCAGCCAACCTCACAGCCAATTTCTGCGGTGGTTAAGGATCGTGAACAGGGTGTCGAAGGCTCAATCTCTTCGAATGCGCGTACTCCGACAACGAGTCAATTGAAGCGAACAAAGAGAGGCAGCCCGACCAAGGATGCGGATGCAGGGCCGGCGCGTGCAGCAGTGCCTACGGCAGATGGAGAAACTTCGCTTGTACGGGCGTTGGGGTTGAAGATTGGGCGCATCGTGATCGATGCAGGGCACGGCGGACACGATACAGGGACGATTGGAGTTGATGGGATTTTGGAGAAGGATGTAGTGCTGGATATAGCCCTTAGGGTGGGCAAGCTTCTCCATGATCGGCTTGGCGCGGAGATCATTTATACAAGGGACGACGATACTTTTATTCCGTTGGAGACACGGACCGCGATCGCGAATAAGGCTCAGGCAGATCTATTCCTATCGATTCATGCGAACTCGTCGCCCGATGCAAGTGCGCGAGGGGTAGAGACGTATTATCTGAACTTTACGTCGTCGCCAGACGCGCTCCAGACGGCGGCACGAGAGAATGCAGTGAGCGATCAGTCGATTCATCAGCTAAGTGATTTGGTGAAGAAGATTGCGCTGAAAGAGAAGATCGACGAGTCGCGGGAGTTTGCTGCCGACGTCGAGGCAAATCTTTACGGTGGGTTGCAAAAAGGCAATACGGGGCTGAAGGACCGCGGAGTCAAGAAGGCTCCGTTTGTGGTTTTGATTGGCGCCAATATGCCGTCGATTCTGGCGGAGATCTCGTTTGTGACCAATGAGAAAGATGCGCGGCAGTTGCAGGAACCTGAATATCGGGAGAGAGTAGCAGAAAGCCTCTATAAAGGTGTGGCGAAATATGCTGGAGGGTTGAGTGGTATTCGCCCTCTGGCGGAACGGGCCAGCACCAAGTAATCCTGGATTGTGAAATAAGAAGGACTGCAGATCGACGGTCTCCGTCAGAGGTAAGGCCGCTTCGGGCATGTCTAATGCTGAATCGCGTTCGATGGCACTGGGCTTACTTTTGCCAAGTGGTGTAGTCTGACCTCGTATGGGCGTTTTTTCTTTGAATCGGTGGATGTCGCCGGTGCTGTTTGGCATGATGCTGGCCGATGCGGGGGCGTTGCCGTTGCATGGACAAGAAGCGAAGACAGTGCTGGCGGTGCCGCCTGCTCCGCTGTTGCCCGATTCTCTGAGAAAAGCATCTGACCATGAAGAGGGAAATGGGGCTCCTTCCTGGAGCGGAGCTGATAGACAAATTCTGCTTGAGGATGGAATCAGGCGATATGAGCGGGGAGCCGCTCAGACTACGACCGCGCATGGGACAGTAGCAGCAGGCACCGTAGTTGCGTATCAGTTCGATGACGCGACGGGTGCGTATGCAGCGTATACCTATCTGCGGAAGAGTAATTCGGACCATGTGGCGTTGAGCGGAGTATCGGTCATAGTTTCCGACTTAAAGTTGTATCCGGAGTCAGCTGAAGCGCTGCTCAAGACAGTCCAGGTGGGCTTGCCGAAGGTAGGCGGAACGAAGGGGCTTGCTCCGTTGCTGCCAACGTACTTGCCGGCCAAGGGGTTGGAGCGAGATAGCGTGAAGTATTCCGTGGGTCCGGCGGGCTACCAGGCAACCGGCGGCGTTCTGCCTGCAGAGATAGTTGGGTTCGACAAGGCCGCTGAGATCGTAACCGCGAAGTATGAAGGCAAGGGAACGCTTACGCTGGTTTTATACCCAACGCCGCAGATTGCTGGAGATCATGGACGACAGATCGAAGCGGAAATGAATCGGCAGGGAGGCACTGCCGGCACTGTGAAGTTGCGCCGCGAAGGGCCATTGTTGGCGCTCACGACCGGTGCCTGGAGACCCGCAGAAGCGCAGGCGACTCTTGAAAACATTCATCTACGGAACGAGTTGACCTGGAATAAGCCGATGCCTCTGGAGTTTCACTCCGAAGTGCGGAAGACTGTGAGCCTGCTGACCAGCATTGCGATCTTTTGCGGGTTGGGTGCACTGGCGGCGGTAGTGTTGGCACTGTTCTTCGGAGGGGCACGTGCAGCGATCAGGGTCATGCAAGGGAAACCCGCGGCGACCGAGCCGGAGTTTCTCCGCATCGACCTGAGCGGGCGTGCGGCAGCGATTCAATCGGACGGTTCCACGGAAAATCCCCCCGGAGTGGCCTGAAATCTGCACCAGAGGCGGTGCAGGGCGATAGCTAAGCACCTGATAGCATGGCCTTTTGAGATATCGGCGACAAGGTAAAAGCGAAATAAATGCGAATACCCACTTCACTGTTTACGTTTCAGTAACCCCCGTAACTACCTCTTCACGAAAGACTTACGATAAGCCAGATTTGGTCTTGACACTGAATTTTGCCAACCATAGTATTTCGCCAGAAAGTTCTGATGGCTTTGCCTCCGTTGGAACTATTCTCCCTAAAGAAGAGGCCGCCCTGTTGCCGGGTGGCCTTTTCGCTTTCTGGTTACAACTTTCGCGTGATTAGCGCGGAAAAATCTCCAACAGAATGAGCTCACCGAAGAAATCCCTCTTTAGTAGCCGATGTGACGCGAATCCGCCGACATAGAGACTGTGAGGAGAAATCCAACGCTGCTCCGAGATAAAGAGGCGCTCATGTTCTGCACCCGGCGTTCGAGGTGATGATCGCCCTTTCGTGTCTTGGCGATACTGAAATGGCCACGGATTGTTGCGAACGATGTTGATGACGATACCGCCAATTGCAATTCGCGCTCATCATCCGTGACTCTATGACCTGCCTCGGCTGCTTGTGCTAGTTTGTCTGAGTGGCTTGTGGAGGTACGACCAGGTGAGTGGGAAGTGGATCGCGATGCGACGGCGTGGAGTGGAGTGGTTGGCTGGAGCTGTATTGCTCGGCGCAGGGGGTTTGCTCGAAGCACAGGACACACGTCAGGTGACCGAACCTAAAATTCCTCAGTCGTGTACACAGCTGCCCGCACAGCTTCGTGCCGTGAGCAACAAACTGGCTGATGCAGACGAGGGCAAGCTGGATACTGCTCGCATTCAATCCGCATTGGATAAGTGCAAGCCTGGAATGGCAGTGGAGTTGAAGCCGGCAAGTGGCAATAATGCATTTTTGACCGGGCCCCTTGAGATGCGAACGGGCGTAACGCTGTTAGTGGATGAAGGCGTGACGCTGTTTGGATCGCGCGATGCCGCAGTTTATGATTCGACCGCTCCAGATGCGACACGAGGGCTGTGCGGCACGATCGCGGCGGGTGCACCGCCGGCAGTCTTTCCCGCACCCCAGCGACCTGTGCCAGCTCGCGGAGGATGCCGTCCGCTGATCAGCATTATGAATGTGAAGGATGCGGCCATCATGGGCGATGGCATTATCGACGGCCGAGGCTACGCGAAGATTTTAGGTAAGGACTATAGCTGGTGGGAGATGTCGCGCAAAGCGGAGCCTAAGAATGAACGTTACTTTACTCCACGAATGATCGTCGCCAGCCATGCCGACGGCCTGGTGTTGTATCGAATCACCCTACACAACTCGACGAATTTCCATGTCAGTGTGAATCAGACCGACGGGTTCACAGCGTGGGGAGTACATCTGCTGACTCCAACGACCCGCGGAATGGACGCCCGGAACACCGATGGCATCGATCCCGGAACTTCCACCAATGTTACCGTCGCCCATAGTTGGATCGATAATGGAGATGACAATATCGCTATCAAGGCCGGGGTGTCGCACATGAGCGTCATCGACAATCACTTCTACAACGGGCATGGAATGTCGATTGGTAGTGAAACGGTTCCGGGACAGAGTTTTCTGCTTGTGGATGGACTGACAGAAGATCACACAACAAGCGGTATCCGGATTAAGAGCAACGTAACGCGAGGTGGTCCAGTACATGACCTCGTTTACCAGAACATTTGCATGCGTGATGTAAAGGTTCCGATCGCGATCAGCCCTTACTACACGAATCAGACTATCGAAGGATTTGAAGACCCGAAGTACACGGGCGACAAAATTCCAGACTATAAAGCGATTACGATCCGTAATGCCGTTGACACAACAGCAGGAGACGTACTGATTGCCGGACTGAATGACGACCATCGGACCGAGTTGATTTTGGATGGAATACAAATTAATGGCATCACACCACAGCAGGTCCATGGTCGATTTGCTACGGTCACTCTTGGATCCTTGGGGACAAATTTGAATTTCAGCGCTACCGACATCAAGGTCGTCCCCGCAAAGAGCGGATCGGCCCAAGGCCAGGGGAACTCCACGACTACCGAATCCGGTTTCAGCTGCGAAGGTAAATTTGTGCCAATGCAATAAAAGAATGGTTATGCAATCCATTCCTAACGGGGTTAGGACAAACTCAGACCCTAAGTGCGCCAACAGTGATACGGCGACTAGCTTTGGTTCCTGCCTTTCCACTCACTGATCGGTGAACAGTTAAGGTGTTGAAGAGTTCAGAACAGCATTGGCGTCAGCGAGGATTTGCTCGCGGAGGCTGACTGGCTCGAGGACCTTGGTTCTGGGGCCGAAGCCAAGCATAATGAAGCGCCCCTGTTCCGGGTCTTCAAACCGAATATTCAATACCTGCCAATTTTGGGGAACAGATTTAGGGCGTTTGCCGTTATAGGGCATTGTTACGCACCAACTACGAAGCGATTGTGCTGCCTTTATATCTGCCGCGACGATGGCATCGAAGTATTTTCGCTGTTCTGCCAGCTGCTTGGTCGAGGTTTCCCAATAAATGGCAAGTTTGAAGTTCGCTGGGCGCTCGAAGGTGCTGGCCAGCAGGGATACCGCTTTCATTCGCGAGACACGATACGTGCGCATGCCATTTGGCGCTCGAGCGACCAGATACCATGCCGTTCCCTTGGAGACAATGCCGAGCGGATCGACAGTTCGCGGCGCGGTTTCTCCGTCAGCGCGAGTGTAGTCGAACGTTAGCCTGCAGTTACGCGCGACTGCATCTTGCACGATGGGGAGCATCGAGAGATCTTCGGTGGAGGCACGCCATCCACTGGGATCGATGTGCAGACGTTCGCTCATCGCGGCGGCCTGCTCGCGCATACGGCCGGGAAGAGCTGCCATCAGCTTGCCGAAGGCTCTCTCTGAGGCCGCTCGCATGGCCGGATCGCTGAGCGCGCGTGGTTGTGCCATCAGCAAAGCTCGCAGCTCGGCCTCATCCAGGCCGGGTACATGGGTTCGCCAGCCCCGTTCGAGTTGCCATCCGCCCTGGGCACCTCGAAGCGCGCTGATCGGCACGTTAGCCGCACTAAGTGCCTCCATGTCGCGATGTATGGTGCGTTGCGAGACCTCCAGACGGTCGGAGAGTTCGCGGCTGGTTACCCGGCCTTTGGCCTGCAAAAGCATCAGCGCGGAGAGGAGGCGGTCGGATTTCAAGAAGGCAGTCCCATTTCCAAATTATTTTTATTTTGCCGATTTAATTATGACAGTCGATGTCATATATCCCGATTTAAGTTTGATGTGTAGCTGAGGAGAGGGAGCCAACTATGGAACTGAGAGAGTTTTTTCTGGCGCAGCTTGACCGTGAAGCGAGTGCAACCAGGAAGGCAATTGAACGTGTACCGGAAGGGCGAAACGATTGGAAGCCCCACGAAAAGTCAATGCCGATGGGATATCTGGCGGCATTGGTTGCGGGGATGCCGGGGTGGGCGGCGTTCATGATCGAGCAGGATGAGATGAATCTGGATGATCCTTCGAGCGAAAAGTTCAAGACAAAGCCTGTTGCGACGAGGGCAGAGTTGCTCAAGCTGCTGGACGATGGGGTGAGTCGATCGCGTACTGCGCTTGAACAGACGACAGAAGAGCATTTGTTGAAGCCCTGGCGGTTTGTTGCGGGCGGCAAGGTGTGGACTGACGATCCGCGACATCAGGTTTTGACTGACTCTCTCTTTGCCCATCTGGCTCACCATCGTGGGCAGTTGACGGTGTATCTGCGGTTGAACGAAGCCAGTGTTCCGGCGATCTACGGGCCCTCTGCTGACGAGCGGTAAGTGAAGCAGTGAAAGGAGTTTGTGATGAAAGTCGAACAAACAATAGAGGCAGGTTTCCCCGTGTCCGGCGAGCTTCCGCCGTCTCTTTCCGCTCGTCCGCTTCCTCATGGCAGTTTGGATGAGATGGGGAAGCTGCGGTCGGAGAATCTTCGGTTGCAGTTGCTTGTGGCGGAGCTTCTCGCTGAGAACCAGCAGCTCCGTCAGCGGAATTGCGGCTCGAAGGCGTTGTGATGGCTCTGCACAAGCTAGCGGGTGTTGCTTTGCGGATTTAATTTCGCATTATTTTTTTCTCTGGTCGGAGTCGCCGTTTTATTGGGGATTTGGCGATTTCCACAATGTAAAAACGTGGTTCTTGCGTGGTTGCTAAGTGCATTTTCGTGGTCGTAACGTGGCTGTTAAGTACATATTTTCCGCCTCTGAAAATTTTCCTCTTTTTTGAACTTTATTTTTCAGTCGACGTCTCTGACTGCTCCTTGTCCCCTCTCAGGCGGGATTGACCTCGTGTTGTTCGGAGGCTGAGCGGAAGTGGCGATATTGCAATGAAGCCGTTAGAATAAAGTTATAGGCCGATGTAGCTCAGTTGGTAGAGCAACTGATTCGTAATCAGTAGGTCAGCGGTTCAACTCCGCTCATCGGCTCCATCCCTTTCTAATTACTTACAGCCGTGGTCCGACGTGGATACTCTCCCGGTACGACAGCACGGTTCGACCGACCGCTTCTGTGAGAGGGCGTCCTTTTTGCGCTGCTCCCCCAGCCATTATTATCTCCAAGAGATAGACGATAAGAACAAGGTTATTGTCTTCAGTTGTCAGTTCGCCCGGAGGTCTTTGAGGTGCGTCTGCGCCAGGTTATAGGTGTCGATTGGGTTGATGGGTTCTTCGGGTGGAGTGACCTTGCGGTACGCTGCGATCGCTGCCTCGGTTTCTCCGAACTGTTCGTAAATACTGCCAAAGCCGAACCATACGGAGGAGTTTGGTTCAGTCTGGTTGCCTGCGGCCATCGCGTCAAAGAGGAGTTGCCGCGCCTCCGTCGTTTTGCCTTGTGCGGCATAAAGGCAGGCAAGTGTGTGCAAGTCACCGAAGTTGGAGTTCTTACTTAGAAGATTTGCCTGCTGACCGGCCTGGATCGATTCGGCATCGAGATGATCGTCGAAGAGAGCGAGCCAGGCAAAGCCGTTGTAGTCGTTGCTTGTCGCCTTGCCCGAATCAAGAACGAGGCGAAGGGCCTTTCGTGCCCGGGCAAAATCACCCTGCGATTCGGCTTCGAATGCGGACTGATTGAGAAGTTCGCGGTCACTCGGACGTTTCGCCAGGCGAGCATCGAGCAGGGCCGACCAGGAGGCGAAGTCTTTGAGCTGAGCATAACTGCGACCCGCAAGCGAAATGGCGGTTATCGAATTGGGGTATTGGTGAAGAAGCTCTGCGATATAAGGTTTCGCTGCTGCGCCGTCGTTATGGTTGAGCCATGCGCATGCCAGTAACAGCGCGAGATCGGAGCGTGTTGAAGGGGGCGTCTTCTGATAAAGGGCGATGGCAGGTTCGAGGGAGAGCTGGCTCGCCGGCTTTTGGATGGTGAGCGCGATTGCGGAGATCTGGATGGCCTGAGTCACGGACTGGAGACTACCGGATGAACCTTCGGTCCAGAAGCGAGCGAAGAGATCGCCTGCGAGAGGGTCATCGCCTCCGCCGCGATGCACGAGGCTACGCTTCCAATCGAGAAGACTCACGGCTTCGGCCTGGCGATTGTTCCTGAGCAGGTAAACCGCATAATTGCCGACTTCGGCGGTATCGGTGCCGGAGGCTACGATCTTGTACTGGCCTTCCTCGCGAGAGACGAAGAATTGCTGTGGCTCGGCTCCGATCGACTGCATGGTGACATGGTATCCGTGTGAATCGTCTCCCTCAGAGGTGAATTTCAGATTGCCCGCGATGAGGTCGCGCATTACCGACAGTGGGATTTGAGACTTTTTGGCGATGGTAGCCAGGACTTTGGAGGAGCCGTTGTGCTCCAGGTTGTGCTTCCACTCAGTTTCCGTCGCGAAGGAGTGACGTGTGAGGAAGGTGGGAACGGTCTGAACGATTGTGCCCGTCATCACGGAGGTCATCATGAGCTGGACTGGAGCTTTAGGATCGGTCGGAGGAAAAGCGGCGGGCATGCTGTGATGGAGATTGCGATAGATGTCGATCTGACGGGAGAGATCAGCCGCGTTCTCCTGGCCCTGTATCCCGGCGGTCAAAAGTTCGGCGGCTTGCGAGTAGAGGTTGAGACGAATGAGTAGTTGTCCCGCGAGACGCAGGGCCGCGTTCTTTTGTTCCGAACTTCCAATGCGATCGGCCGCCTGAAGGGCGGAGGCGACTGTTTGTGAAGCGGCGGTCGCGGCGATCGTCATCGCGTCTCGTGTGGCGTTTGAAGGTTGAGTGGCCAACTCGGCCAAAACGTCGGCGAACTGGTGGTTGTAGAGCATGGCGTAGAGGAGGTTGTCTTCATAGCGAGTTGCGGCGGATTTGTCTACGTCCTTCAGCTCACGATACTCGCGGACGGCATCGGACAAGCTGGCGTTTTCCGAATAGCGATCACCTTGCGGGTCGTACTCATAGAGCACTGCGAGTCCGGCCCGAATATCGATATCTTCAGTGTCGAGCTGTTTGGCTTTGCGATAGGCTTCGATAGCCGCCTTGCGGTCAAAACCGTTGCCGACAAAGACGCCGATATTGTTGTACTCAAGCGCCGTTGCGAGCTGCGAGAAGGCGGTGCTCGAGTGGGGATTTAATGTGGTCGCGAGGCGAGCTTCCTTCTGGGCCTGTTCCCCCAGTCCCACCGATAGAAGCGCCGACGACATATGTACATGGTGCATCGCGTCGGATGGATGAGCGGCGATCAGGGCGCGATCGGTTGTGAGCGCCTGACGAAATTTGCCTTCGGTCAGAAGCTTAGCTCCGGCCTGGTCTGCGTAGATCAGAAGATAGTTTTTGCGGTCCTCTTCGAGAACCGCTTTGCGGAGGGCCAGGACTTCGTCGAGAGAGTAGCGCTGTTTTCCGCTATCGAAGCGGTACACGGCTGTGATAACGGCCGGAGACTGTTGACTGGGTTCCAGCGCAAGGCGACGTGTTAGTGTGGCTGGACCCATCTTCAGCGTCTGGTCTTCAGGAAGAGTTCTTGCGGCGAAGCCTTCAGGAAGAAGAATGCGATAGCGCCACTCGGTGACGAATGGATGAATGAGGTACTCGCTGGACCGTGCCTGCACTTTCTTTTTGCGTTCCGTCTCCTGCTCCGGGGTGAGCTTTGCAGAATCGGCGTCGGGGTCCGTTGAGAACCATCTCGGCAGGCGGTTGAGTATCCCCGCGGGCGGAATCGCGACGGCAGCATCTTTGATGCCGGAGCTGCCGCGAGCAGCATTTGCCATATCCAGACGCAACACAAATGGTTTCGAGAAATCACTGCCATCGCCGTGTTCGATATGGGTGAGGGCTTTTGCGGCATAAGCCTGTTTGCTGTACTGCTCGAGATCTTCCGTGACGGCCTTGCTTTCGCCAACGCCGTAGCGTGAGCGGTAGTCGGCATCGATGTGGCCGGTCGTGGTCGAGGACTCGACGATGTGAGCGGGTCCCATCTGAGCGAGAGTGATCTGGCGAGTTTCAACGAGGACACTATCAGCAGGCCTGGCTTCCGGAGTCAGCGTGAGGCTCTTAGTCCCGTCGGCGATGATGAGGGCGAGGCGTCCCTGATCGCCATAGGGAAGATCGCCGACGCGGGTAAATTCGGCCGTGGCATCGATCCAGAGCTCGGACTCGTTCTTGTTTCCGGCGGGAACGTGGACGATGGCATGGTTGAACTGGTTCATGCCGGGAAGATCCGGGTTCACATCGCTTCCCGGGCCAGCCTGGAGGAGAGCGAGGTTTGCTGGAATGCCCGAGGCGCGGAGCATCGCGACAAGGACGGCGGCCTTGTCCTTGCAATCGCCGTAGTGGCGTTTGAGGATTTCGGCTGGAGTCTGTGGCTGGAGGCCGGACTCACCGAATTCGATGCCGGTGTAACGAATCTCGTAATGGAGCCTTGATACGAGCGCCTGAACCGTGGCAAGACGGTTCGAGTTGGTGCTCGCGGAGAGCAATGCCTTTACGCGATCAGGTTGTATCTGAGGCTCAGCAATCTTTTGATAGGCCGAGGCAACCGCTGCCCAGGAGACTCCCGTTGAAAACTCAATGTAGGGATAGAGGGGTTTGTCGGTAGCAAGATCGATATCGGAAGAAGGGGCCAGCGGGACTGGATCCTGATCATATGTGCTTCGCCGTATGCCGTCGGTGAGTTGAGTCTGGACCCTGACATCGGGGAGGAAGTGAACCTTGGATTGAAAGGCGGTGTCTTCCGGTGTTTCAATGACCACGCGGGAGCGGATGACGGGGACATCGCGAGATAGATAGACGCGATAGACGCTGCCGCCGGAGAAGAAGGGAAGCTTGTCGACAACGGCAGTCTCTTCTTCAACGATGGCTCCGATGGCAAGTGAAGGGAGCGGTCCCTTATAGATACGCGCGTTGGAGAAGGCGTCGTCCTGTTCGTTTTTTGCAGGAACATCGGTGAGCGTATGGGGGTCGAGTTCGGAGACCTTGCCGTTAGCCTGCAATATGCGAGCACGGATTGAGGGCTGGTTCTGATACCAGGGATCCCATTGGACGGAGGTCTGACTCCAGCCTTCAACTCCGGCCTTGGTCTCGATGCGGTAGAGAAGTTGATGAACACGCGTGGCTTTGCCGGAGGAATCTATGCGGTAGTGCTCTTGCTCAAAGAGGACTGTGACGTTGGTGAACGGCTCAGGTTTGATGAGAGCTGCTGCCGCCTGGATCTCGGCGGGGGAGGCGCTGAACGCGTGGCCGTCAAGAGGCCAGCCGTGAGTTTGAGCGAAAACGGCAGTTGAGAAGGCAGTGAGGGCAAGGAGGACGGTAAAACAAGAACGAACGAGCCTAAGCATGGACGAGATGGCCTGAAGGAATTAATGTTGTGCAAAGAATACTATGCTAGTTTTCCGGCAACCGGATAAAGCAGGATGCAGGCATGGCGAAAAGGTTGTAGGGTGGGCCGACGTTCGCGATAGGCTTGCCGGTATTGGGTGGGGCCGGGATCTTCGTTCCTGGCATTCAGGAGCCTTACGGTGAAGTTGTCGCTTTCGGCGAGATTGAAGGCCGTGCTCTTTGGCTTCGCTGTTCTTGGTGTCTGCCTGGGGCTGGCGTTCGCGTTCCGAAGCGATCGAATTGTCGTTGAACCGAGACAGATTGTTCTTCCGGCGGATGGGCGTGAGCATGCCGCTCTAAGGCTTCGGGTGCGGAGTGGGCGGGCTTTGCGTTTGGAAGACGTTGAAGGTGCTGGGGTGGGCCTCCGTTTGGCAGCGACGGGCGATAACGGGGTCGAGGGGCTGGTGCAGTCTCCGGTTTTGCCGAGTCAGTCGCAGTTGCATCTGCGCTGGCGGGGTCAGAGCGTGAGTGTGCCGGTTAGCTTTGTCTTCGATGCGGCAGATAGTTACGGGGATGGGACGCCGGACTTTCTGCGGCTGCATATGGCTGAGGATCAGAGAGCTTTTCGGAGCTGGTTCACGATGCTTGCGGAGAGGGAGTCGGGGCTGGCGCCGGAGAAACTGCCAGCAGAGATCAGCGATTGTTCGGCGCTGCTTCGCTATGCGTATCGGGAGGCTCTTCGAAGACATGATGAACAGTGGCTGGCGGAACAGGAGCCGGAGGGGATGATGGTGCCTCCTTCGGTTCGGCAGTATCAGTACCCGGAGACGCCTTTGGGGGTCGCACTGTTTCGGGTGAGACACGGTTCGTTTCACGTCGCCGATCTGGAGGATGGCGGTTTTGCCGAGTTTGCCGATGCCCGGACACTGATGATGCTGAATACCCACTTCGTGAGCCGTAACGTCGGAGTTGCGCTGCCGGGAGATTTACTTTTTTATCTCCAACTTGAGCAGAACTCACCGTATCATTCGATGATTGTTGCCGGAGAGCATGTGGATTGGGTTGTGTACCATACCGGCCCCATTGGACGGGCGAAGGGCGAGGTAAGAAGGGTTTCGGTTGAAGATCTACTGCATCATCCGGACGTGCGTTGGCGTCCGTTGCCGGAGAATTCGAACTTTCTCGGAGTGTACCGTTGGAATATTTTGCGCGACCGAAACTGAGATGCTTGCCCGCTGCCGTCTTCGCGGTTGTGCTGCTGGCGCTCCTTGCTCCTGCATCGCTGAGAGCTGCTCGGCCTGTCTCTTTTAATCTGAGTACGAGTAAGGCTTACTCTCCGCAGGAAAAGCCGAAGATTCATCTGTATGCTCGCAACGTCGATGAGCTTGAGTTTCGGATCTATCGGGTTCAGGATCCTGAGAAGTTTTTAGTGAATTTGAAGGATTTTCATAGTTTTGGAAATGAATCGCCGTGGGGGCCGAAGGAACGGATTGATGAGAGGACCTGGCTGGAGAGGTTTCATGACTGGAAGCACCATCTTTGGTATTTGGTGCGGCAGTTCTTTCGCAGTCAGTATTCTTTGGAGAGCCGAGATGCGCTTCGCGAGCGGCAGTCTGCTGTTGCCAGGCGGAGCCGCGTGGTGGGGGCGGCGCAGTTTGCGCAGATTCCGCTGCTCAATGACAAACAATTAGTGGCACGGTGGCGGCAGGAGATGCCACCAACGTTTGTTTCGGATGCTCAGGTTCTGCCGGTCGATCCCTTGCCTTCCGGGATTTATCTGGTGGAAGCGACCGATGGCCACTACAAGGCTTATACGATTTTGATGGTCAGCGAGATGGCGCTGGTTACGCGGACGACGAGTGGTTCCGTGCTCGCCTACTGCGTTGACCGGCGGACCGGCGCGCCAATTGCTGGGGCGGAGGTGCGGCTGGGTGTTGAAAGACAAGAGTTGGCGAGGGCGCAGACGGGGAGCGACGGACT
Source organism: uncultured Acidobacteriaceae bacterium (assembly GCA_963815485.1). Lineage (GTDB taxonomy): Bacteria > Acidobacteriota > Terriglobia > Terriglobales > Acidobacteriaceae > Edaphobacter. The sequence goes on from CAWFGQ010000002.1 coordinate 1,880,638, forward strand.
TGCCGAGCTGCGTGCGACGAGCGACAAACGGCAGACGGACAACATCTGGGTGATTGCGACGGCCGACAAGGAAGTTGCCGCGGTGACGCCGGGGGGTTATGCGTTCAGCGCGTCGGTGAATAATAACTACGTTTCGTACGTGTATACCGACAGGCCTGTGTACCGGCCGGGCCATACCGTGCACTGGAAGGCGATTCTGCGGGAGCGTGTGAATAACCATCTGGAGCTGCCCAAGAGCGGCACGATGCATGTTGTGATTGCGGATAATCAGGATCATCCGGTTTTCGATAAGGAGATGGCGGTGTCAGCCTCCGGGTCGATGGCGGGGGATCTTACGCTGGCGGCGAACGCGAGTCTTGGGTACTACAACATTCGCATCGGAGATGCCGGGAGCGGGATCTCTGGCGACTTCCATGTTGAGGAGTATCGAAAGCCGGAGTACCAGGTGCGGGTTTCGGCAGCGAAACAGCGGATTTTGCAGGGTGAGTTGATGCAGGTGGTGATCGACTCTCGCTACTTCTTCGGCGAGCCTGTTGCGAATGCGAAGGTAAAGTACCGGGTCTATCACGCGCGACATTACTGGTGGGATGAAGAAGGCGAAGAAGGAGGAGAAGCTGGCTCGACTGAGGGGGAAGAGAGCAATGACAGCTACCTTGGCTACGACGCCGATCAGCAATCGGAGAAGACGGGAAGGCTGGATGCGAATGGAAAGCTGACGATTACGGTACCGACTCAGTTCGATCCGAATGCGCGGCAGAAACAGGATCAGGACTACACGGTTGAGGCGGGTGTTACGGATGAAGCCAATCGCGAGATTTCGGGCCGGGGCCACTTTCTTGCGACGGTTGGGAGCTTCCGTATTCATGTCGAGCCGTCGAGTTACGCGGTGCGTGCCGGCGAGAGTGCGAAGTTTGATGTGGTGGCGGTGGACTACGATGGCAAGCCTGTGCAGACCCGGGTGCACCTGCAACTGATCTCGCGTCGCTGGGTCTCGGGCGGCGTACAGACTACCCGGGGCGCGTCGATCGATGTGACGACGGATACTGCAGGGAAGGCGCAGGGGACAATCCCGGTGCAGGCTTCGGGAAGCTTTGAAGTGGAGGCAACAGCGACTACGCCGGAGCAACGAGTGGTGAGTGATTTGAGCTGGCTTTGGGTGATGGGTCCAGGCGAGGCGGGTTGGGGGAACGGTTCGCGAGGCTTGCAGGTCGTGACCGATAAGAAGACCTATGCGCTGGGAGATACTGCGCATGTCAGCATCATTTCCGAGGTTGAGGGATTTCATGCCCTGGTGGTCGCGGCGGGCGATTCTGTTGAGTTCAAGAAGGTGATCTCATCTGAGGGCAGAACCCTGACGTTCGACCTGCCGATCACGAGCGACGCGCAGCCGAATCTCGAGGTTGGAGTTGTGATCCTCAAGAACGATCAGTTGTATGAGGCGACCAAGCAGATCAAGGTGCCGCCCGTGCAGGAACAACTGCAGGTGGTGATCGCTCCTGTGAAGGAGGTTTTTCAGCCGGACCAGGCAGCGACCTACGATGTGTTTACCCGCGACTCCGCGGGCAAGCCGGCGAGTGCGGATTTCAGCTTCGGCGTCGTGGATGAGGCGATCTACTCCATTCGTCCGGACATGAGCGGAGACATGGTGAAGCGGCTTTATCCGGAGCGCTATGTCTATGCAGCGGTCGATTCCTCGCTGCTGTATTACTTCAGCGGTGCTGCGGGTACGAAGTCACCAATGCTGGCAGAGCGGCAGTCGAGATATCGGCCGCAACTTGCACAGGTGAAGCCGGGAATCGATGTACAGCCTAAGGTTCGGAAGGCATTTCCGGATACGGCTTTCTGGTCGCCCTTTGTGCACACGGATGCTGAGGGGCACGCTCGTGTGAGCCTGACTTTCCCGGATTCGTTGACGACATGGAGAACGACTGTCCGCGCGATCACGCTTGATTCGAAGGCTGGCTCTGCCGTGAATCGTGTCATTGTTCGCAAGAACATCATTGTGCGGATTGGATCGACGCGCTTTATGCGGAAGGGCGATGAACTGACTGTTCCCGTGATTGTTCATAACTATCTGGAGCATACGAAGCAGGTGCGTGTTTCGCTCGAGATTACCGGGCTTGATGCGGTTGCCGGCTCCGCGCAGGAGGTTGCGGTGCCTAGTAAAGGCGATGCGACAGTGTTGTGGCGTGTGAAGGCATCGCAGATTGGCAGTGCTCATCTGCTGGCGAAGGCGCTTACGAACGAGGAATCGGACGCTATCGATATTTCTTTTCCGGTTGAGGCTGTTGGCGTTCCGCAGACGATCAATGGAACGGGTGCGATCAGCGAGGCGGCTGGAAAGGCAAGCGCGGTGGTGGAGTTTCCCTCGAATACGGACAGGGCAGCCTATCGAATGCATGTTGAAGTGAGTCCGTCGATCGCCGGAAGCTTGTTCTCCGCGCTCGACTATCTCACGACGTATCCCTATGGCTGCACTGAGCAGACGATGTCGAGCTTTTTGCCGAATATCATCGTGGCGGAGACTCTAAAGAAGTTGAACATCGCTGCCCGCGTGAATGCAGCGGATCTGAATGCGAAGATTGCGGCGGGAGTCGATCGGCTCAACGACTATCAACATGACGATGGCGGCTGGGGCTGGTGGAAGGAAGACGACAGTCGAGTGTTCATGACCGCTTATGTTGTGAGCGGTCTGGCGAAGGCAAAGCAGGCCGGGTATCTGCGGGACGATCAGCATTTCCACTCCGGGATCGGTTATCTGCAGAAACAGCTGGCGCAGCATCCACGGATGGTTCCTGAGCTTCGCGGGTACGTTGCGTATTCGCTTAGCGAGGCCGAAGCGGGTGGGGTCGGCGATTCGCTGGATGTGTTGTGGTCTCGTAGGAACGATCTCTCTGCCGAGGGTCTGGCTCTTACGGGACTTACGATGCTTCGCAACTCGGATAAGCGAGCGCCGGAGATTGCAAAGTTGTTGGAGAGCAAAGCCCAGCACGCTGGGGCGCTTACCTACTGGCCTTCGGACTACAACCCGCTGCTTGATCTTTCTTACAATAACGATGCGGAGAGTACGGCGTTTGCACTGCGGTTTCTTACGCGTGCTGATCCGCAGAGTCCGCTGCTTGGACAGGCAGCGCAATGGCTGGTGGTGAATCGCAGTGGCGGGTATTGGTGGGATTCCACAGAACAGACTGCGATGGTGCTCTTTGGCCTGGTCGACTATCTTGCAGCTTCGCAGGAGTTGAACGCGGACTTCGATGTCGATGTGTTGTTGAATGGCAGCTCAATCGGCAAGCGTCACTTCACTTCAGCGGATGCGACGGCGGGGGTTGATCTTCAGATCGATGTACCTGCCGAGAAGCTCGAGTCGCGAAATACGGTCGAGGTCGTGAAGCACGGTAGCGGAGTGGCGTACTGGACGTCGCAGGGAAGCTACTACTCGACGGAACGGAAGCTCTATCAGCAGGGGACGCTCTCTCTGAATCTCACTCGCGACTACTTCAAGCTAGCAGCAGCGCAAAAGGATGGTCAGATCGTCTACCGTCTCGAGCCGCTCAATGGGCCGGTGGCGTCTGGAGACATTCTTGCAGTGCATCTTGCGGTGAATGGTTCGTCGGCAAAGTATTTGCTGCTCGAAGATCCGATTCCAGCCGGCACTGAGTTTCTGGAACATGAGGACAGCTACAAGATCGTTGATCGACCGGGCCGCTGGAGCTATTGGTACACGCGTCGCGAGTTCCACGATGATCGTGCCGCCATCTTTGCTACGGAGTTCAGCGGGAGACAGGAATCGTTTTATCTGCTCAAAGTCGTCAACCCGGGCAGCTTTGTCATCAGTCCGGCGCACGTGGAGCCGATGTATCAACCGGGCGTGCAGGCGACGAGCGATGCACTCCATCTTGAGGTCAACGCGCCGGCATCCGAGGTGAAACCCTAATGACATCTTTATCGAAGGACCTCAGATCCGCACTTGGAAAGATGCCAAAGGTTGTTGTCCTGCAATGGGCGGGAAACCTTGTCCTGATGCTGCTGGCCGCGCTATGGTTGCAGATTCCTGATTCGCATGTGTGGCAGTTTGCGCTTTCTATCATCATCGGTGTGTCGATTGGGTTGGCAATGCTGTGGCTCTACGCGAAGACCGTGAGTGAACTGCGAACGCCAACTACTTCGGCATTCATGCGGATGTTGCTTCTCGTGGCGTTTACCGCAATCTGGCTGCTTGTTCTTTATCTCATTGGCCTGCTGAGAGAGAAAGAGGGGCTCCTCGCTGGTTTCTGGAACTCAAAGCTGTCTCCTGATATGAGGTACTTCTTCAACTACCCTCGTCTGGTGATCTGGCAGGAGCGGTTCTACGATCTGGTGCAATGGATATTTGGTGGTCTTGTGCTGCCCGTTGCACTTGAGACGAGCGCGTTCGGTTTACGTTGGACCAGCCTCAAACGCTCGCGTCGAGTTTATCGACACTGGATGTACTGGATGGTGGTGGTCGTTGCTGGTTTTGCGGGAATGGCATTGACACGGATACTTGCGGGATGGACTCCTGGTAGGGGAGTGGCTGTCGAGACAGTCAGTCTGCTCGGCCGTCTTGGCATCGCTTACAGCGCGGATACTTTTCTGTGGTGTTTCGTGCTCGTGCTCACCGCGAATTATCTCGACGCGGCGGAGAGCTAACTGGCTTTCGTCAGGCTGTCGATTATGTTAGCTGGAATTCCATTGCGCAGCCAACTTCTTACGGTCGTAACTCCATACCGCTTCACCAGTTTGTCTCCCATCTGCCCCGCCACGATGTGCGCGCGTTGCGTGGCGACTGAGTCGGCGGGATGTGCGAGTGCGGTCTCCAGTTCCGTAATCGACATCTTCGGGACAATCTCGTGTCTTGTGAAGGCATCTCCTTCGGCTAGTGTCTCGACGAGTCCCTCTCGCAGCCAAAGCGGCACCTGTGATGTGGCTTCGTGCTCGACTAAGACGTGCAGAAACTCATGCAGCAATACTTTATCGGTGCGACCATTTTTTTCGAGTATGGCTGAGGGTTGCAGGTAGACGTCGTTTCCTCGCGTCGAAGCGAGGGCCCAGCCGGGTTCTCCGGTTGTCTGGCGAAACAATTCTGTTGTCGGCAGTGCGTAGACTTGGGGGCGAATTGATTCGCTCACGGGAAAGATCGAATTTGCCTGAGCCCAGACTCGATTTGCGTGCGCCAACAGCGATGCGTTTGGTGTGACAGAAAACAGCGTCAAGCCTGCTCCCTGAGAGGTCTTCCAGCCGCTGTCGCTCGCCGCAATTCGGGCGACGGCGCCGGGAAAGTAAAAGTTCAGGATCTGGCGATACTCGTGGCCTTCGGTCGCCATCTCATAGGCTCCAGCCTGACATAGCCCAACTCCGTGTCCGTAGCCCTTGCCCTCGACGTGTAAAACACCTTGCGCGACTTTGACGGAATACCAGTCGCTGCGCAACTGGTTCCAGCCAAGCGCTCGATCCACGGCAAAACGAAAGCTGCTGGCTGAGATGGGGGCGCGGGTTCCTGAACCAGAGACTTCAAGCAGACTGACGCGTCCGCTGGCAGTTTGCTTGACGATGCGAACATCATTCAACGAGGCCGGAGTGTGCCAGCCTTCATGCTGAAAGATTTTACTGAGTTGGTCGAGGCTCACCTGTGCGCTCCAGGTCGCATTGGAGCGCCGAAGACAGTATGGATCGTGATGTGATGAGAGATACGCCGCCTGCTCGTGAGGCCATACGTTCGACGCTGCTTCTGTAACTCCGCCACAGTGTTGTGTGAAATAGATGTGCGCTCTTCGATTGCCGGACCAAAGGGTTTCGCCTGCTGTCTCTTGTACTGCGCGCTGCACTTCAGGTCGAGGTTTTTCGAATCTCAAAGCCTGACAATGACTGCTGTCGCAAAGGCCGAAGCCTTCTATGACGTGGCGATTGGCATTGACCAGTGCGAACGTTCGCATGGTGACCGCCATTGCCTTTAAGGACTCCAGTGGTTCGTCGGGCGATGCCTCGCCACTCAGCGCTGCGATGACATAGAGTTCGCTGGGAAGAGACAACAGGACTCGCAGACCACTCGGCGAAGATGTGATCGTCCAGAAACCTGCAGCGTTTATCTCCTGTTCGGAACCGGAGGCTTTTACCTTGTAGGCCCCGCTCAGTTCGATGCGCTTTTGCGTGCCGCCGGAAGCTAGTCTGACGCCGTCTCTTGCATTTTCGAACTGGACGACTTTTTCAACCGACCGTTTTGGGCACTCTGCGCAAGTGCGCATCCATCCGGTACCATGGTGAGGTGTCATTGTGATCTTCTGGATCTCTCTGACGGAGAAGAGATGGACCGTGAGAAGCGTTGCGCTAACAGATGGCGACTCGGATAGCGCGCCTGCTGCGCTGAATAGCGCGAGCACGGTCACGATTAGAGCACGCGCTGGTTGCATCATTGTGCCGCCTGATCCTTCCATTCGAGTAAAAAGCGATGAGCCAACCGGGCTGCATCCGCGCCGTTGCCGTGGGGAAAGTAGATCACGATGACAATCTCCGCAGATCGTTGCTTTGCGATTCCGGCAAACCATCCGTGTGTCCATGCTTGTCCAGGACCACTGGCGGTTCCGGTTTTTCCTGCGATCTGCAGGCCCGGGACTGCGGCATCATGGGCCATGCCGTACTGCACAGAATGAGTGAGGCCTGTTTCTACAGGTTGTAGAGATGGCTGCGATTTTGAATCGGCAAGTCTTAACGCGAGCCTTCGATAGGCGACGGTCACCTGGGCTGGTGTTATTGCTGCTCCTGTGAGACCCAGGATGAAAAGCTGTTTCTGTTCCATGCTCGCTGGTGATCGCAGTGCTGATGTAGCTTCGACTGGAAAGAGATGAGAAAGCTCCCCTAATCCATACGACTGCAGGATTTCGGTGGCTTGTGCCGGCGAGAGGCGATTCGCCAGTTCAGCAAAGTAGCTGTTACAGGAATAGGCGAGCGCCTCTTCGGCGGTGAAAGCGACATTACTTTGCGGATGTGCGCACTCCAGATTGCGCCCGAGGATGTGCAGAGAGCGTCTGCAGAAGACTGTCGTCTGGGGACGGATAAGGTTTTGCTCCAGTGCGCCTGCGAGGAAGAACGGCTTTAATATGGATCCCGGGGTGCTGCGAAGTGTTGCTGCATTCTGCGATTTCTCTACTGCGAGCAGGCGTCCGCTCCTTGTTTCTACGATGAGCGCAACCGCTGGGGTGTCCTTCGTGGCTCGATCCAGCGCCTGTTGAATCTTTGGCGCGGGTTGCGCATCCGCCAGAATATACGAACAAAACAGAAAGACTCCGCCGAGGATTGCGCTACGCACAAACTCCAAAGACACTCTCATGTAGTCATCTTAGGCCGGGGTGAGGGCAACACAGGGAGAGAGGAGCGGCAGGCCAGTGGTTGCAATGGTGGCATGGGCCAGTGCTCCGTTTTGATTAGCGTTTCAATCTGTTCAGTTCGCTGGGCGGATGGCGGGTGGGAGGCGAAGTAACCCTGAAGGGTGCCCATAGTGAGTTGGGCCGCTTCGTCGACGGGAGTGGTGGGAGTGCTGGTGCGGCCGCCAGCTTCTTTTTCCAATCGTGCGAACTCTTTGAAGAGTTGGAGTATACCCAACGGAGAGTATCCGGCCTCTACAGCCAGGGCCGTTCCGTTGCGGTCGGCTTCGATTTCCTGATCTTTGGAGTAGCCGGCGATGAAGATTTCGACTGGGAGGCCGAGGAGATCGCCAAGCGGTCCAAGATTACGAAGACGCTGCTCGGTTTGGACGCGTTCCGCACAATGCCTGAGATCAACGTGCTCGACTTCGTGTCCGAGTACGGCAGCGAGAGCGTCTTCACTCTGCATGAGAGTCAGCAGGCGGCACCCACGAAGACGTGGCCGCCGGGCAGGGCAAATGCATTGACGAAGGAGAGCTGCGGGACGTAGTGGAAATGGTAATGCAACTTCCGTTTTGCGTGAAGAGAGACTTTCTCGCCGACCTGCTGCAGATATGACTGGATCCGGATCGCCGTCGCCTTACTTTCCGCTGTGGTGGCCTGCCATCGCGCTTCGTAAGAAGGGGCAAGTTCGTCTCCGATTCGCATCTCGTCTTCATCTGACATGCGATCGAGTTTGTTCGGGATGCGTGTCAATTCGTGTTGTCCATCGGCCGCAGCCGACAGGATGGCTTCGGGGCTGGGACGCGTGTCGACCTGGCGCCACTCTGTCGTGGCGATCGCAAGCAGTCCCGCCAGGATGATGAGGGAGAGAGGGACCCAACGCTTCATAGAAGTTTAAGGATCGCTTCGCGATAGCGAGTGTAGAGAAACGAGACGAGAAGGAGGGCGACTCCCATGACGATGAGCGTGATATAGCGATCCGTTGGAGCGAGCTTCCACATATCGATGATGAGAATCTTGCCGACGCCGAGGAGGAGTAAGCCGAGGCCCGCAAGTCGAAAGCTGCGCTCGCCGACCAGGAGGGCGAAGAGGAATGTGAGGATGCCGAGAGCGCTCCAAGCTACCGTGATCATTCCTGCACGCATTTGCACTGCCAGCAGAGTGGTGAGAAGCAGCAAAGGAACGAAGAAGAGAAGCTGCTCCGGCCTGGAGAGGAGCATGGTCCACTCATTGCTATCGCTGGGCGGAGTCGTGCTGGAGGGTATCTTGCGCAGACGGAATCCAAGAGGAAGCGCCAGGAGAATGATCGCGCAAGCCAACCCGACGTAGAAGAGGCGGGACGACCAGAAAGAAGCGGTGTCGAGCTGGGTGGAGAAGAGATTGAAGAGCGCGGCGTGAGCTGCTGCGGCAACAAGAAGTGTGAGCGCCTGGGCGAGGAAGATTCTGCGATTTAGAGCCCATGCAGCGAAGACAAGCACAAAGACGAGGATTGCCCAAACAACAACGACCCACGCGGGGCTGAATTCGAAGTACGTGAGGGCTACGGCCGCGATGGTTCCCAGCCAGGCGGTTATGTTTCCAACGACACGGTCGAAGCTGGAGCGTTCCGGCTCTGAGTGAAGGCGCTGGTAGACCCAGAAGTATGCCGCGATGAGTGGGACGACGGTATACATTCGGGGATTGAGGAGACGGGAGTCTCCGCCGACGTCCATGTTTGCAAAGAAGATTCGAATGAAACTGGCGGCAAGCAGGACGTAGCCCTGTTGACGAAGATACGAGCGGCGACGAAGGACACCGATCTCAAACAGGATGAGACCGAGTACGCCCCAGCCGACGGCGATGCTGATGGGGCGCAATTGGTACCAGACGAGCAGACCGAGCAGCGTTGAGCCTGCCCAGGTGTATGCCATCGGAATGTAGACAACGGGTAGAACATCGGAACCACTTTTTCTGCGGGTGCAGAAGTAGAGGAGCGCGGCGGCGATTGCAATGGTGACTTCACGTTGGGAGAAGAGGCCCCAATGATCCGCGGCGAAGAGATTGATGATCAGGATGCGCACGAATGCGGAGGCGGAGAGGACGTCGGCCTGGAGCGCGAGATCGGCGGACTCCAACTTCTTTGCCACAAAGCCCAGCAGGACAGCGAGCAGCATCCACGCGACTACAGTGACACTGCCGGGGAAGAAGACCCACAGGGCTCCCGCTGCGGCGAGAAGGCCGAGATTGGACACGACGGTGAGGACGGAACGGTCGCCCTGAGATTCGCTTATCTCGGGCCAGCGGCGTGGCGCCAATTGCGCGTTGAACCAATACACGCCTGCTGCGCAAAGAAGAGCAATTGAGATAGCGAGATGTCTGTTGGCGTCGGGTTGTGTCTGACGCAAGAGGATGATGGGGTAGACATCGGCGGCGGCTAACTGAATTGCGGCTGCGAATCCCGCAAGGAGGCCGAGCCTGCGGAACGCGACCTCCTTCATGCGAACGCCGGCGAGGAAGAGGACTTCCGCTTCCAGCAGCCAGAAGAGCGACCAGTTGGATCCACTGAAACGGAAGGGAACCGCTGCAAGCAGAAAGATGGAAGCGATGCTGGAGAGGATGAGAAATGCTGTGCGAAATCTGCGCCGAGCATAGAGGGCAAAGAGCATTTCTGCAGTTCCCAGGGCGAGGAGGCCCCAGAACGCCCACTCTGGATGGGACGACTGATATTTGAGCAGGCCGAGTAAGCCTGTGGCATTGAGGATTGCGGTGATCGAGGAGATAAGCTCTTCGCGGTCGTTTTGGGGCGAACGCACGACGTATGCGATGCGGAAGATAAGCCAGTAGAGAAGGATTAGTCCGGCGCTGGCGAAGAACTCGGGAAAAGGGTGGTCCGGCTGGCCGCCATCAGGAAGGACGCGTTGCAACCAGAGGAAATGGTTGAGATAGACGCTGACGAGACCGGCGAACTCAAGCTCGTACCAGTGCCTTCGGCTGGTGACGAATACTAATCCCACTGCCAGGAGCAGACCTGCTACGAGACTGAAAACGGTGACATGGCTGATGCCGACCGTGACGAACGCGAGCAGGAAAGCGAGACTGGTGACGACCTGCGATTTGTACAGCAGCGAATGCCAGATCATGCCTGCGGCGACGAGCATCATCAAGACAAGGTCGACGGTCTGCGAGGATAAGATTTGAGTCGCAGAGACGTGATACATGGCGTAAGTGACAAAGAAGGTGAGCGCCCAACCACCTCCGATGCCTGCACGTGCGAATATCTGATACCGCTTCCGACGCTCGAGAATGAGTCCGCCTACGAGGAGTGTCGCGCTCACCGCAAATCCGACGACCGTTTTTCCTAAGGGGCCGAGGGTGCGTAGCTGGTAGGCGAGGAAAAATGTGACTCCGATGACGAGGATGACGATGCCGAGCTTGTTGAGCCAATTCGCTCCGAGTCTTTCTTCGAGAGAGGGAGATGGTGCGGCGGGAGGTTCCTGTGAAGTCTCTTTCGGTGATGAGTCGAGCCGCGGTGTGATCGATTGGAAGAGGGGCTGGACGGAGGGTGGTATGGGAATCTGCGGCGCTGGGACAGCTTTTGTCGCCGGGTTTGGATTGGGGGCGAATCTTTCCGCAGCTCTGGCGACGGCGGGGAGTTCTGCAGCGGTGCTTTCCGGTGTTGCCGCGGTTCTTAAGATCGATGGCGGAATCGATGGGACTGCAGAGGGGATCTCGGGAGCTTTGGGAGTGGAGGTGGTTGATTGAGCCACGTCCTGTGGGCGAGGTTGAACAGGAGGCGGCGGCGCAGCTTTTAGCTCCTGCGCTTTTTCGAGGCGAAGGACACGATCTTCCAGGCGAGATGCAAGATCGTAGAGTTGTTGCGTGTACTGTTCGTCAGCACTCCGCCTGCTTACTAACCAGACAACAATTGCCCCAAGAACAAGGATTAGAAGGATTTCCATAAACAGTGTGCCAATGAGTATCCCACGAAGGCTGCCGATTCCGCGGACAAATTAAGGGGGTACTGGGTTGAACTGGCGACTGGCGGGTTTCGTGGTTATTTTTTGCTCTTGACGAATATTGCGGATTGCGATATTGTTATCGCAATTTGTAATACAGTTTTATGAAACTGAGCGACAAAATTCGCTATCTGCGTGAGGTGGAAGGAAGCCTGCGCGGGCTTGGCCGGGCGATGACGCAGCAGGAGCTGGTGCGGGCCATTCAGCAGGAGAATGGTAACGGCAGGAAGACGAGCCGGGGGACGATCAGCCAGTCTTACCTTTCGCAGATTGAGAGTGGGGCGCGGCCTCACCTGACGAATACGACGCGGCTGCTGCTGGCGAAATTCTTCAAGGTGCATCCCGGGTACCTCGTGGATGATCCTGAGGGGTATCACCCGGAGTTGATGTCGGATCTGCGGAGCACAGAAGACAAGCTTGATTTGTGGCTGATCGGGGGCGCGGAACGCTTCCGGCGCGATCCTGCGCTTTACCGGGCGCTGCTGGCTTTGGCGAATCACAGCGATACGCGGCGCTGTTTTCTGCTGCTTGAGGCGATCATTGAGACGCCCGCGCTGCTCGACCGTTTGTTTCATGTTCTTCGTGCCGAACCAGCTGCGCCCGGGCGTGCGGACGCGAACTTGCTGAATGCCAAGAAATCAACTGGTATGCGGAGCACCAAATAATATGGACTCCTTTTATCTCATCTGCTTTGTCGTTGGACTTGTCCTGAGCATTATCTCGTTCGTTGGAGGCTTTGGCCATCTGCATCTTGGCCGCATTCATGTGGGTCATGCGGGGCATGTTCATCATGGTAGTGCGCATGGCGGTCATCACTCGGGGATCTCTGCTGTCAACGGGTTTACGATCACCGCATTTCTCTGCTGGTTTGGCGGAGTTGGCTATCTTCTGCATCGCTACAGCGGATTTGTTGCTCCGCTGGTTCTGTTGCTGTCGGTGGCTGGCGGCCTGATTGGCGCTGTGCTGCTGTGGGCAATTCTCTTCAAGCTGCTGCTGCCGCGTGAGCGTGTCCTGTCCTCGGAGGACACGGAGATGACTGGGGTTCTGGCTAACGTGAGCGATGCGATTCGCGACGGCAACGGGACTGGCGAGATTATTTTTTCGCAGACCGGGGCTCGGCGGGCTGCGGCGGCTCGCAGCGAAGATGGAATGCCGATCGAGCGCGGAGTGGAAGTTGTAGTGATCCGGTACGAGCGCGGGATTGCGTATGTTCGCCGCTGGGATGAGCTCAGCGACGGCCTGCCATGAGCGCCGGATTCGATCTTCGTCAGGCGGCCTCTCTTGCCGAGGCACTCCCCCGCCTTGCGTCTTCTGCGGCAAGCACCCTACACGCACTGCAGTCCTTGATTGGACAAAGGAACCATATGTTGAACTCGGTCGTTATCATTGGCGGTTTGCTTGTCCTTGCCATTCTGGCGCTTTCTACTGTACTGGCCAAGATGTTTCGCAAGGCCGGGCCTAACGAAGCCATTATTGTGTACGGTTTTCGCGGGCCGCGCGTGATCAAAGGCGGCGGCGCCGTGATCTTTCCTGTTGTCGAGAACTCGCGTCAGCTCTCGCTGGAGCTGATGAGCTTCGACGTTGCACCGCAGCAGGATCTTTATACGAAGCAGGGTGTCGCGGTTACTGTTGAAGCGGTTGCGCAGATTAAGGTTCGCTCGGATAAGGAGTCGATTCTTACGGCGGCGGAGCAGTTTCTGACGAAGTCGCCTGATCAGCGCGAAGGGCTTATCCGGCTGGTGATGGAGGGTCATCTGCGCGGCATCATTGGTCAGCTTACGGTCGAGCAGATCGTGAAGGAACCGGAGATGGTCGCCGAGCGCATGCGGTCCACCTGCATGGACGACATGAGCAAGATGGGACTCGAAGTGATCAGCTTTACGATCCGCGAGGTTCGCGACAAGAACGAGTACATCACGAACATGGGCCGGCCTGATGTGGCGCGCATTCGCCGCGATGCCGAGATTGCCGCCGCCGAGGCCGAGCGCGATACTGCGATCCGGCGTGCTATTGCGCTTCGGGAAGCTGCTGTCGCGAAAGCCTCTGCCGATCAGGAGCGTGTGCTCGCCGAGACGCTCTCGCTCGCGAAACAAGCTGAGGCCCAGCGCGACCTCGACATCCAGAAGGCTCAGTTTACGGAATCGGCGCGTCGTCAGGAGGCGCAGGCCGACAAGGCGTATGAACTCCAGACCAATGTGATGCAGCAGAAGGTTATTGCCGAACAGGTCAAGGTTCAGCAGATCGAGAAGCAGGAACAAGTCAAAGTGCAGGAAGCTGAGATTCTGCGTCACGAGAAGGAGCTCATCGCTACTGTGCTTAAAGGCGCTGAGATCGAGCGTCAGCGGATCGAAAATCTCGCCAATGCCGAGAAGTCGCGCATCACCATGGAAGCGGAGGGCCGCGCCGCGGCTACCAAACTGCAGGGCGAAGCCGAAGCCAACATCATCTTCCAGAAGGGCGAGGCTGAGGCCAAGGCGATGAACGTGAAGGCGGAGGCCTACCAGGAGTGGACGCAGGCTGCTGTTGTCGACAAGCTCATCACGAACATGGCCGATGTTGTTCGCGCTATGGCCGAGCCGCTGAGCAAAGTCGACAAGATCACGATTGTTTCCACGGGCAACGACGGAGCGACAGGCGCCAACAAGATTACGGGCGAGATGACAAAGATCGCCGCGCAGGTTCCTGCGCTCTTTGAGGCTCTGTCGGGCATGAACCTGCAGGAGCTGATGTCGAACGTGAAGGCGATGAAGCCACGTGAAAACGGAGATACGCGCTCGGCTTAGTTCTGTTTCGTTCCTTTTCGTCCTGGCTCATCGGAGAGCTTGCTTTGGTGAGCCAGGACTCACTTGAATGCAAGCACAAATCGAGAAGGCACTATGTTCACGCTTATCTTTGTCCCAACTATTCTGATCCTCGTTGCAGTTTCGGTGGTCTCCCGACTGCTCTTTCGTCTTCTCTGGAATCCTTATCGTTTGCGCCGTCCGTACTACGGTCCCTATGGGTATTACGGCTATGGGCGCGGCTACCGGCGGCACTGGTTTCCCGGTGGAGGTTTTCTAACGATCATGATGCTGGTCGCTCTCGACCGCATCTTCGGGCGGCGTTGGTAATCGCGATGCGAAACGCGCCTCTCTGCTCCGGCATCTCTTCGAAAGGAGATTCATCATGGCACTACTGGAACGCGTAGGAACGCTCTTACGAGCGAATATCAATGACCTTATCGAAAAAGCGGAGGATCCGGAGAAGCTGGCGAAGCAGCTGGTACTGGATATGGAGAATCAGCTTCTGCAGGTGAAGACGCAGGTGGCGATTGCGATTGCCGATCAGCATCTTCTGCAAAAAAAGCTGAAGGAACACGAGGACGCCGTGAATCAATGGAATCGCAAGGCCGAACTTGCTGTGCAGAAGCAGCAGGATGATCTGGCGCGGGCAGCGCTGCAGCGGAGCCTGAGCAATCAGCAGCTTGCCGCGGGGTTTGCGCAGCAGCTGGAGGATCAGACTACCGAGACAGAGACGCTGCGCACGGCGTTTTCGAATCTTCAACAGAAACTGCACGAGACGAGCGCGGCTTGCGAGATGCTGATCGCTCAGAACCGCCGTGCGCGGACTGTTGGCAAGGCGAACGCGGCTCGAAGCATTGCATCGAGCCAGCAGAAGGCGGCGACGCTGAATCGGTTGCGGTCGAATATTCAGCGGAAGGAATCGACGAATGCGGCTGGTCACATCATTCTCGAAGCGGAGACTCTGGAGGACCGGTTCTCGACACTTGAGCGGGAAGACCAGATTGAGCGGCTGCTGGAGGACTTGAAGAGCCGACAGCCGCGCCTGGCTTGAGGCCTGCGGTTCGACTGCTTCGGCTGATTGATGCCGGCGTGCGTCCGAACGCGAACAGTGGTTTGCGGTTTTGGACGGTGTGGCGTGCCGGCTTCGATCGCTGGCTGTGGTGGAATTGTATGGCTGCCATGGACTTGAGGGATTTGCGAGCAGATGGATTTTTGGCAGATGAATTGCGGCTGGAAGGAGGAGATAGAAGCGCACTAGGAGGCTGGTGATGGCTTATTTTGAACGGATTCGTGATGTGATCTCGGGACCGTTTAGTCCGGAGATCCTCGGGCAGAGGACGGCAACGGGTTGGCAACTGGTTTCGATTGAGTGGCGGCGTGAGCTGCCGGATGGGGAGGCTCCGACGGAAGGGGCTTATAACGAGGAGATTCCGTATGGCCTGCGGATCTCGGATGATTGCCAGCGGCTGGAGGTTGAGCCTAATGAGAACCGGGCGATGATGCTGATGATGGAGCTGCTGGGGCAGGACTTTTCTTATTCGAGCATTGTGAGCGATCTGAATGAGAAGGGTTTCCGGATGCGGGATGGGAAGCAGTGGACTCGGGTGGCGGTGTTTAATATGATGCCGCGATTGATTGAGGCAGGGCCGAGGATGTTCTCGAGTGAGGATTGGAAGAGGCTAAGAGGTGGGCTTGGCGCTCGGACTTAAGAGCAGGAAGTAGGGAATGGAAGGCGTTGACTGCTTTTCGGGTAAATCTCTCGACAACGTAACATAACCCTTTGCCTGCCATACTTTCCGCGATTTAGCGCCGTTGGCTCGACCTGAAAATTTACGAGTTTAGTGACGAGACGGTGACGAGTTTGCACTTTAGACGACCATTCAGGATGAACCTGCCGAAAACCGACATTACGGGCAGTTCGCCCATCGATAGCCGATGCGTACCTACGGCAGTTGAATAATCTCCCCACACTCTGTTTCTTTGTAGATGCGAGCGGTTGCGCCTTCGCGTTTCCACCATTGCGACCACTCGGCCGATTCGGTGCGCCGGTTCCGGTTGAACTCATCTCGTATAGCGGTGCGGTGAGTTAGAAGTTGCAAGGCGTAGCTGGCTCGATCGCTGATATTAATGTCTGGGCTGTTCAGGTAGCCCAGCAGCACCGGTATTGCATCGCGCGAGCCTGTAGAGCCCATCGCCATAATCGCGTTGCCACCGGTGAACTCCCGATCCGGGTCCTTCGCGAGAGCAATCAGCATAGGGAGCGCCTTCTTGCCGCCAAGTTCTGCCGCATACGCGGGGTAGGAACTGATGCGAACATTCTTCTCGGCTGCGTCACCTAACAGCGGATACCACCTCTGATTGCCGGTCATGGCCAGATAGTGAGCCGCCTCCATTTGCTCGTTGGTCACCGGCCCTTGCACCAGCTCGGCCATGGCATCCATGCTTCGCGGAGTGTTCAAGCGGTGAAATGCGAGCGCCGTATACCCCCTGAACTCTGGCTTATCGATGAAGCCAAGCAGGGTCTCTTCCAGAGATGGTGGCGCAATACTGGCCAGGGCCCTTGCGGCTTCCATGCTTTTCTCCCGATCGGCCGACTTGAGGCCGTCGAGCCACGGCTGAAGTTCGCTCGGCGGGATGGTGTTCTCTTCCACGCGAAAATTCAGCTTTGTATGCACATCCCCCATCGTGGGGTTTCCCAAGCCGGAGTGCTTCGCCTCCACCCAGTAATCGCCAGGGATATTGATTTCGTGATCAAAGTTCAGTAGAAATCGCTCTGTGTATGACTCGCCGGGGCTCAGCAATATAGGCTTTGAAGGTGGGCCGTTGTAGTTGCAACCTTCGGCTCCCAGGAGCGGACACGAAGGCGTCGGGATGGGGTCGCTTGACACGGTGATCGAGTGGCCCGAACAGCCAGGTTGTCCTGGATCGAGAGTGCTGGCAACTGTTACTGAGGCCTGTCCACTATTCATAAGCAGGTAGTAGAGGAAGACAGGCTCCCAACGAGCGAAGGATGTTTTCTCCAGATAGAACTGACCCGTTAGCTGCCCAGTTGCGGAGACGGACCAGAGAAGGCATAAACCTGCGAGGAGCAGTCGAAATTTCACGCCTGAATGATATACCCATCCGTGGCCTGACGCCGTTGCTTTGGCAAGCTCGACGCTCCGATCCTGGCCCGGTGAACTTGCTCAAAATCCGGGTGGTCTCAATGGGTCGACGCAACACTCAGCTCAGACCCACATTCAATGAAAACAAAAGCTAAAAGCGCTGGCTAGGATTAGATCAGCCGGAACCTTACCCTGGCTAGGTTTTGGCCACATCAGCCAAACAGATCGATCCTTCAGGGAAAGCATTTGTGGATCAGGTCATTAGATAGTGTTGCATCGACCGGTTGAGCTGGCAGGAGTTTTCGGCAACTACGACTTCCTCCTTGTGAATTTGTGCGTCTTACGAACGAGGAGTGGCCTTGATTGAGACATACATAGAACCCGCGATTATGGTGCGGCGTCCTCGCGGGTGGCGGCGGTGGTTTTTGTGGGTGGTTACGACTTTTCTTATGGTGGCCTTTACGGGGGCAGTGATGGTGGATTGGGGATTGCGGCATGTTGAGCCTCTTTTGCGGCGAAAGGTGGTGGAGACGCTTTCGGTGCGGTTTCATTCGCCTGTCGAGTTGGACCGGCTGAACGTTTCGTTGCGGGGCGGGGTGATTGTGACTGGGGGTGGGCTGCGGATTCTTTATCTGGCGGGGCCAACGAAGCCGGATGCGCGGGTGAACGCACCGCCGATGCTGGTGGTGGATCATTTTTCGTTTAGTACTGGGTGGAGGGAGTTGCTGCGGCCGACGACGCGCGTGGTGTCGGTTAAGGTGCGAGGGCTTGCGATTAATATTCCGCCGAGGGAACTACGGGGGGAGGGTGTGCCGGAAGATCCGAAACGGAAAGGGCAGCCGGTGATTGGGATTGCGGTGGATACGATTGATTGCACGGATGCAAAGGTCGTGATTGAGACGAACAAGCCGGGGAAGCTGCCGCTGGAGTTCGTTATCAGCAGTCTGGTGTTGAAGGATGTCGGAGCGAAGAAACCGTTTAATTATGAGGCGACGCTGAAGAATCCGAAGCCGGTGGGAGATGTACATTCGGTGGGGCACTTTGGGCCCTGGCAGGGAGATGAGCCTCGGGATACGGCGCTGGATGGGACTTACGAGTTTACGAATGCGGATTTGTCTTCGATTCACGGGATTGGCGGGATTCTCGCTTCGACTGGGAAGTTTGGCGGGACTCTAGGCGAGATCGGCGTTGAAGGATCGGCGGATGTGCCGGCGTTTCGGTTGGATGTGAGCGATCATGCGCTGCCGCTGCAGGTGGATTTTAAGGCGGTGGTGGATGGGACGAATGGGGATACGACGCTGGAAGAGGTGAAGGCGCGAGTGGGGCGGTCGGAGTTGATGGCGAGTGGGGCGGTGACGCGTTCGACTACGGTGCCTGGGCACAATACCGATCTGCATGTGGTGATCGAGAACGGGCGGGTGGAAGATATTTTGGCTTTGTCGATGAAGAGCAGACCTACGTTGATGCGTGGAGCTTTCGCGACGAAATTGCATCTTGTGTTGCCGCCGGGGCCGGTGAGCGTCTCGCGGAAGATGCGGCTGGATGGGACGTTTGCGATTCGTGATGCCTTTTTGAATGATGTAAAGATGCAGCAGCAACTGGACGCGATGAGTGAACGGACGCAGGGTAAGCCGAAGCTTGCGAATGCGCGAGATGCAGCGGTTGTGGCGTCGTCGGCGAGTGGAAGGTTTTCGCAGGCGGATGCAGTGGTCGATATCAGCGAACTGAAATTTGCGATGCCGGGAGCACAGGCGTTGATGGATGGGAAGGTGCAATTAGTGGGGAGTTCGTTTGAGTTTCGGGGGACGGTGCGAACGGAGGCTACGGCTTCGCAGATGACGACCGGGTGGAAGAGTCTTTTGCTTGGGCCGTTCGACAAGCTGCTGAAGAAGAATGGAGCGGGGGTTGAGTTGCCGATCAAGGTGACGGGAGTGGGATCGACTTATGATTTGCGGCTGGATTTTCCGCATGACACGAGGGCACCGCAGGGGTTGTCAAGTCTCCCGAAATGAGTGATGTGCCGGATGTGATGCTTCGGTTGGAGAGACAACAGAAGGTGGCTCTGCTACTGTCAATTCTGAGAGTTTTTTCAGGCCCGTTAAGCTTTTTCCGGGCGCAGGCGTTTGAGCCGTAATGGAGTTTGATGTCGGGACAGCCACAACTTGATTTAAGTCCTGCACCTGCAGTGGAGCAGGCGCCTGAGAACGCTTGTGCGCAGACCAGGAGGCTGGCGCCGGTGTGGTTGCAGCGACTGTCGCTGTTTGTGCTGGTGCTTTTCTGTGTGTACCTGGGAGTGCTGGTGATGGTGCTGCCGTGGTGGACGCGGATCTGGGACAGAAACGAGTTCATTCTGGCTCGACCATGGCTTGCGACTGTGCTGCACAATGGCGCGGTGCGAGGGATCATCTCGGGGCTGGGGCTGCTGGATATCTGGATTGGAATCTCGGAGGCGGTGCACTATCGCGACTACCGTGGGTAACAAGACCGCAGATGCAACGAACGGACAGACGGGCCATGAGATTCACGAGGATCCTCTGCTTGCGTATGAGAACCCGGAGTTTCTGAACTCGCCTGATGGGCGTCCGCTGCGGATTATGGCTGAGTATGCCGAGCCGATGTCGCGATTTCGGCGGGAACGGATTCAGGATACGGTGGTGTTCTTCGGGTCGGCGCGGTTTCGGGCTTTGGATGTAACAAGCGCGGAATTGCAGCTGTTGGCGAATACAGGTTCGCGCCAGCCTGCTCCTGAGAAGGAGCAGCCGGCGACTCTTAAAGAGGTTGAAAGCGGCGAGGCGACGAGGCTGCAACTGAAGCGAGCTGAAGCCGCTGTTGAGATGGCTCGGTACTACGAGGACGCGCGGAAGCTGGCGGGGATGGTGGCTTCGTGGGCGAAGACATTGCCGGGGCGGAGACATCGGTTTGTGGTGACTTCGGGCGGTGGTCCGGGGATTATGGAAGCGGCGAATCGCGGGGCGTTTGAGGTTGGCGCCAAGACGATCGGGTTAAATATTCAGTTGCCGTTCGAGCAGCACCCGAATCCATACATTACGCCTGAGCTGAGTTTTGATTTTCACTACTTCTTTATGCGGAAGTACTGGTTCGCATATCTGGCGAAGGCACTCGTGGTGTTTCCGGGTGGGTTTGGAACGCTGGATGAGATGTTTGAGCTGCTAACGCTGGCGCAGACGAGAAAACTGGCGAAGACGATTACCGTTGTGATCTACGGATCGGATTACTGGAAGAATGTCATCAATCTGGAACTGTTGGCGGAGAAGGGAGCGATTGCGATGAACGATCTGGAGCTGTTCAAGTTTGCCGATACTCCGGAGGATGCTTTTGCAATCTTGAAGGCGGGGCTGATGGAGCATCTCGACTCGGAGTACGAGCGAATGCAGAGACGGCTGGAGAGTGGTGAAGGATTGACTTCGCCGCAGGCTCCGAGTGCCGAGGCCATTCTCGGGCCGGATATCGCGAAGACGCGGTAAAACGCGACCGCGGATTTGACTGTCAGAGCCTTACGCCGTGTTCGCCGATGATGGTGAAGACGGACAAGAGATTGGTGAGGCCAAGGAGTTCGCGAATTCGTTTGCCAACGTTGAGGAGCAGCAACTCGCAACCTGCGGCTCGGGCTGAGGTGTAGAGCCAGACCAGAGTGCCGAGTCCCATGCTGTCCATCCAGGTGAGGTCCGACAGGTCGAGGATGATTCGTTTGGTGACGGGGATCAACGGGCGGACGTTGGAGTAGAGGGTGTCGGTGAGCCCGGAGACCAGTTGGCCGTGGCATCGGACGATGGTTACATCGTCTTTACGCTCAATCTCGAGGGTGAGGCGTCTTGGAGCTGGTTCTTCGGGCATCAGGCTCTCTCTTTCGAACTTCGTCGAATAGCTGAAATAGGTTTTGAGAGAGTTTCTCATAGTGTTGCGCGCCACACTATTTTGTGGAACTTCATAGATATGACGCGGCACACAATGTTGATACATCTTAGACCTGGGTTTTGAGGCGCATGGGTTGCATCTTTCCGTACGTGAGCGAACGCCAGAACCACTCGAGTGGGCCGAAGGCAAACTTCTTTAGCCATAGCGGGCTGATGATCAGGTTGACGATCCAAACGCCAAAGACAACGTACATGAGCTGGTGGTACTCCAGTTTGCCGTAGAGCTTCCATGGACCCCAGACGAAGATGGTCTGGCAGATGAGGCTGGTGAGGATGTAGTTGCTAAAGGCGGTTCTGCCGACGGCCGCGAGCAGGCGCTGTGGGGTTTTGAGAAAGCCGCTTTTGACGAGGAGAATGACGGAGGCGGCTATGGCGATCGAACCGGCCTCGCGGGTGAGGTAGTAGGGGAGCCATACCCACTTCTCCATTTCGAGGAAATAGAAACCGCTGGCATAGGCTTTGAGGATGCCGATTGCGTAGATGGGAACTGAGATGCCGAAGCCGAGTAAAGCAGTCGACCAGTAGGTAGCGTAGGAGAGCTCGCCGGCGAAGAAGCCGAGCTTCATCAGGCCCATGCCTATGAGCATGGCGGAAAGAATGTCGAAGAGGAGATTGATGTGGACGAGGTAGAAGCCACCCTGAAATGCCTGGGCACGGTCGATAACGCTGGCGGGATAGCTTAGTGTGGCTTCCCGGACGGCCTCTACAGTTTTTTCGGGGGTGATGCGTTGGGACTCGACACGATCGTGCCACTGGCGAAGCTGATCTTTCTGTTCGGCAGTGATTGGAGTTCCGGCTCTTTGTTGTGCTTGAATCGCCGAGGCCTGCCGGCTATGGGGGTAGTCGTGAGTGGCGCCAAGGAACAGAAATCCGCCTATGGTGGAGACTACAAGCGAGAGAAAAGTACCAAGCCAGAGGAGTGTCTTCGGCTTAAGTTTTCTTGCTGGATAAAGAAAGAGAAGGGCCTGGAAGCCGTAATCGAAGAGAATGTCTCCACCCCAGATGAAGCAGGTATGGATGACGCCGAAGCATAGCAGCAGCAGGTTGCGACGGGTGTAGATGTCGGCGATGTTGGTGCTTCCCCGACGCTCAGCGCGGCTGGTGAGCAGGATGACTCCGGCTCCGAAGAGCATGGAGAAGAGGCCGCGCATCTTGCCCTCAAAGAACATCCACTTGATCAAGAGGAGGGCGAGATTGAGTGAGGCGTGCGGGCCGGCGAAGTTGTCGATTGGAGTTCCGATGGGAACGTCATGGAGTGGACTGGGGTTGCCGAAGTCGTCGATGTTGAGGACGAGAATACCAAGGAGGGCAACGCCACGGAGCACATCGATGCCGGAGATTCGGTTGGGAGCGGTTGTGGGAGAGAGTGTGGAGACCGGACCCGCAAGTTCTTCGTTGAGGGGGGACTGGTAATGGTTTGTGGGAGACAGCATCGGTTCGAGAGCTCCGGAGTAGTATTTTTTGGTTTGAGACTGACACTGGCCTAGTTCTAGCTTGTGAAAATGACACCCTTAGGTCCGTGAATGCTGCTGTCCAGGACCAGAACCAGGGTGTACTAGGAATGACACGTCAGCGGCGGAAATATTCCCGCTTCTGCAATTTTTTTTAGGAACCATTGCAGTCAATGGACTTATAGATTTTGAAGCTCCATTCTTGGTGCAGTCACATGGCCTTCATGTAAGCCCCCCATACTGACCTCGTTAGGAGCCTGAAAGGGGTGGACGATGGGCCAGTCGAGCATCTCGTATCTGTGGCGCGAACCGGAGGCGGCCAAGGGATTTGCGACGGGCGTGTCGCTGCATAGCCATACGAACCAGTCGAAGGAGACTCTGGACTTTATCTCGGAGCTTTCGAAGGACTGGAATGTGCTGCAGCCGGTGATGCGGTGGGCGGAGCGTCGGTGTAAACGGCTGACGGGGATCAATCCGGACTATGCGAAGAGCTACTGGACTCCGCCGTTGACGCCGAGCCTGGCGTTCGATCTGGAGCGACGGCAGATTGAAGATAAGTTGCAGATCGCGGGGCTGGTGTCGCTGACCGATCATGATGATATTCAGGCGCCCATGCTGCTACGGACGGTGGCGGCTTCGCGGCATATTCCGGTGTCAGTGGAGTGGACGGTGCCGTTTGGAGCGACGGCGTTTCACCTGGGGATTCATAACCTGCCAAGTGCGATGGGCGCAGCGTGGATGGAGCGGTTTGCGGAGTTTACGGCGATGCCGATGGAGACCCGCTCACCGAAGATGTTGACGCAGATGCTGGCGGAATTGGATGAGCTGCCGGGCGTGCTGACGGTATTCAACCATCCGCTTTGGGATTTGTATCGCGTGGGCCTAGAGAAGCATGAGGTTCTGGTGAATGAGTTTCTGGCGGTAAATGGGCAGTATGTTCATGCGCTGGAGCTGAATGGGCTGCGCGACTGGAAGGAAAATCGCGAGACGTCGACGCTGGCGGGTAAGTGGAATCAGCTGGTGATCAGCGGTGGCGATCGGCATGGCCTGGAGCCAAATGCGAATGTGAATTTGACGCAGGCAAGCAGTTTTTCGGAGTTTGTGCATGAGGTGAGGCGCGAGCGGCAGAGCCATGTGCTGTTTATGCCGCAGTATTCGGAGCCGTGGAAGCACAGGATTCTGCAGTCGACGCTGGCGGCGGTACGGAATTATCCGGATTTTCCGGAGGGATCGAGGCTGTGGGATGAGCGGGTGTACCATCCGGACGGTGAAGGTGTGATCCGACCGTTGAGCGAGCTTTGGACGACGGGAAATGCTCCGGCGCTTTGCCAAATGGCGCTAACGGTGGTTCGAATGATGGGGGCGGCTCCGGTTTCGGGCGGGCTACGTCTGGCCTGGAACAACAGGGGTGAGATGCGGGCGACTTTGGCGAAGCAGGACGCTTAGGCTGTGAGCTCGAGTTTTGCGCTTTGAGTTTCCCGGTTTTCGGGCGGAACGGGCGCGGGGTAGTCTAAAGCGATGCGGGTGCCGCGTGTTGCTTACTTTCCGGATTCGTTCCACGAAGTAAATGGGGTGGCGCATACGAGCCGGAATTTTGTGGCTTACGCGGAGCGGCATGAACTGCCGTTTTTGTGCGTGCGTGCGGGGTTGCGTGGGCCTGCGTTCGAGCAGGGAAAGGAGTTGCGGACGCTGGAGCTGAGCCGGAGCCGAAGCTCCGTGCGGATGGAGAAGGATCTTCGGTTCGACATGTTGTTCTGGCGGCATGGTGTGGCGATACGCCGCGAGCTGAAGCGGTTTCGGCCGGATGTGATTCACATTACGGGGCCGAGTGAGCTGGGGATGTTTGGGGCTTACTTTGCGTGGGAGTTGGGCGTGCCGTTGGTGGCTTCGTGGCATACGAATCTGCATGAATACGCGGCGCGGAGGATGGGATGGCTCACGAGCCGCATGTCGCGAGATCGCAGCGTGGCGATTGAAGGTGGAGTACAGGCCGGGTCGCTTTGGGCAATGTCGCTTTTCTACAAGATGGCGAGGGTCTTGTTTGCTCCGAACGATGAGTTGTGTCGAATGTTGGAGAAGACAACGGGCAAGTCGTGCTTTCTGATGCAGCGAGGAGTCGATACGGAGTTTTTTTCGCCAGTGCATCGAACGCGAAACGCTGGGGATCAGTGCGTGGTGCTGGGATATGTGGGAAGACTTTCGGTGGAGAAGAATGTTTCGCTGCTGGCGCGAGTTGATCGGGAGCTGGACTCGATGGGCCTGGGGAGTTGCGTTCGCTTTTCGATCGTGGGGCACGGAAATGATGAGGCGAAGTTGCGCCTGGAACTAAAGAAGGCGGAGTTTGCCGGTGTGTTGCGGGGACAGGCGCTTGCGGAGGCTTACGCAAATATGGATGTGCTGGTGTTTCCATCGCATACGGATACGTTTGGGAACGTGGTGCTGGAGGCGCTGGCGAGTGGCGTGCCTGCGGTGGTGACTCCGGACGGCGGCCCGAAGTATATTGTCCGGGATGGCGCGACGGGATTTGTAACTGAAGATGATCGCTTTGCCGGAGCTGTGGCGGAGTTGGTGAGAGATCGTGCAAGGCTTAATTCGATGCGACTGAAGGCTCGGGAGTACGCGCTGGGGTGCAGCTGGGATGCTGTTTTCGATCGGGTGTACGCGGGCTATGCGACGGCGTTGCGGACGCGGCTTAGTTGAATTCCAACGATAATGAACCAGATAGCCTGCGTGAGGACGACGACGGCCATGCCGTGAACGTTGAGCTTCAGGTGGCCGATGGCAATTCCGGCGATGAGCAAAGGGGCGATGATGCAGCCGTAGGTGGCGATGCCGCGTCCTATTCCGCCGTTGCGCAGCGCGGAGGCTGACCATAACGCGATCGCCACGGCAGAGGCGATGGAGTAGATTTTGGCGAAGGCCTGGTTGATCTGGAAGATTGAGTCGATGACGATGTGGTATTGCGGAGCGGCTGCGGCGGTGTCGCGGACCATGTGGCGCATGATGCTGGGGACGATGAATCCGCTGACCGTGGCTGCGATGAAGATGGCGACGGCGGCGAAGACGTAGATGACGAGAGCGGAGAAGGCGAGACGGTCGGGAGCTGAGAGAATCTGAGTGAGACCGAAGGCTCCGAGGACGAGAATGAGAAAGCTGACGATGGCCAGGGAGTGAGCGACGGCAGAGACAATGGCGAGATGTTCGAACTGCGATGGCGCCGAGACGCCGCCTGCGGTGGGATGGATGGCCATGGTGACGATGCCGCCGATGGAGCCGGCGATGAAGGCGATTCCGGACTTACGATTGTCTGTCATGTGAAGTACTGTAGAGAGAAAAGCGGGGCTCGTCGCGGGTTGATATGCGACGGGGACGAGATACGGAACAGAAGAGGCGTCTATGTCCGGAAATGCCGATGCGGTGAAGGCGGTGGACGAGAAGAAGAGGGCTGGAAAGGCCGACCGGCGAATTGTGCGGACTCGCGACACGCTGGGGGATGCTCTTATGGAGTTGATACAGGAGAAGCTCTTCGATGACATCACAGTGCAGGAGGTGCTGGATCGCGCGGGTGTGGGGCGGTCGACCTTTTATGCGCACTATCGTGACAAGGACGATCTGTTTTTGAGCGATGTGGAGGATTTTCTGGAGCGGATGTCGACCCTGCTGACGCGGAATGGGGCTGGTTTGGATCGTGTGGCTCCGGTGAAAGAGCTGTTTGCCCATCTCGCGGATGTGCGGGAGTTTTATGCTGCGGTGGTGGCTTCTGGGAAGGCGAAGGATGTTCTTGAGTTGGGGCAGGGATTTTTCGCGCGATCGATTGAGGGGCGTTTGCTGCTGGCAAAGGTTGAGATGGAGCCGATTGCACTGAAGGCTCATGCGCATGCGCTGGCGGGGGCCTTCTTCGCGCTGCTTGATTGGTGGATTGCCCATGGAATGAGCGAACGGCCAGAGGCGATGGACGCTATGTTTCATCGCATGGTGTGGAGCGGGCTCAAACGACCGGGTTGATTGATTCATGTCCATTTGTGAACAGCCTGCGACGATTCCGGACAGTGGCAATGTTTGCGGCAAGAGCTAACGGTTGATTTTGCAGTGAGTTATGGCGAGTCTGTCTGGCTCCGAAATTGCAACTGGCTTTGGCAAACAATTGAGTGAGGACTCCCTATGCTGACGTTGTCTCGCGATCTGAAGATTGCTGTTCGTCGTCTGTTGAAGTCGCCTGGATTTGCGATTACCGCGGTGTTGATGCTGGCGCTAGGGATTGGCGCGACGACGGCGATCTTTTCGATTGTGGAAGCGGTTCTGCTGCGTCCGCTGCCGTTTAAAGAGCCGGACCGCCTGATGGTGCTGGCTGACATTTTGCAAGGGGCGCAGGTCGGCGGGAACAATGAAGCAGGAGTGACTGTTCCTGATATCCGGAATTACACGCGCGATACGCACAGCTTTACGAGTCTTGGCGGGTACCAGGGAGCGGGTTTTGAGCTCTCAGGCGTTGGGGAGCCAGCCATTGTCAATGCGACCCGGATGAGCGGAGGCGTGTTGCCTGCGCTGGGGGTTGAGCCTTTGATGGGGCGAGTGTTCACGCAGGCAGAGGACGACCAGCATCAGCAGGTGATGGTGCTGAGTTATTCGACCTGGCAGAACCGTTTTCAGGGCGATGCGAACATTCTTGGCAGAAAGATTCTTCTGGACCGGAAACCGTATGTGGTGATCGGTGTGATGCCTCGCAACTTTGAGTTTCCACTGCAGCCAGGCCATCTGAATCGAAGTGAGCTTTGGGTGCCGATGAGTTTCACCAAAGGCGAGCTTGAGCCGAGCAGCGGCGCAAATTGGAGCTACAGCATGGTCGGGCGGCTGAAGCCGGGAGTGACTGCCGCGCAGGCTATGAACGATGCCGGAGGAGTAGCGAAGGAGACGGTACGGAATTATCCGGCTTTTATGGCTGGGCTGAGCATGCATGCGGTGGTGAGACCGCTGCACGAAGAGACTGTCGAGTCGGCGCGGCCGCTGGTGAGGACTTTGTTTCTTGCGGTTACGGTCGTGCTGTTGATCGCGTGCGCAAATCTTGCGGGACTTCTGCTGGTGCGTGCGATTCGGAACCGCAGAGAGATTGCGGTGCGGCTGGCGCTGGGAGCGAGCAGCTCGGCTTTGCTGCGGCAGATGGTATTGGAGAGTCTGGTGCTGAGCGTGACGGGAGGCGTGGCCGGGCTTCTGCTTGCGTGGGTTGCGTTGCGGGTTGGGATCAAGCTGCTGCCGGAGACTCTGCCGCGCATCAGTGAGGTCGGGTTGGATTGGCAGGTAGTTGTTTTTGCGCTTGCGCTCGCTGTCCTGACGGGAGTGATGTGCGGGCTGGCGCCTGCGTTTGCGGCGATTCGCACGAACGTCAACGACACGCTGAAGGAAGGGGGACGCACCGGTACAGCGGGCGGCCATGCTCGGCTGCGGTCGGCGCTGGTGGTCGGGGAGATTGCGGTTGCGATGGTTTTGCTGGCGGCTTCGGGGTTGCTGTTGCGAAGCTTTGAGAAGATGCGAGAGGTGGACTTGGGTTATCGGCCTGACCATACGCTGGTGGCTGCGTACAACCTGCCGAGAGAGAAGTACGGGACCCAGTCTGCGGTGAATGAGTTCAACCATGAGCTGGAACGGCGGCTGCAGCAAGTGCCTGGAGTAAAGAGCGTCGGGATAACTTCGTTTCTTCCGGCTGCGGGCAACAATCAGAACAGCGTGTTTGTGGCGGAGGGCTATGTGCCACCGAAGGATAGCGGCCTGGAACTCGCCACGACGATTCAGATCGAGGGCGATTACTTACAGTCGATGGGAGTTCCTCTGGTTCGCGGGCGTTACCTGACGGCGGACGACAAGGAGGGATCGCAGCTTGTCGTCATCGTGAACCGCAAGATTGCCGAGCATTCATGGCCGGGGCAAGACCCTATCGGGAAGCGATTGCGATTAGGAACGGTGGCGATGCATACCCCGTGGGCTCTTGTGGTGGGTGAGGTTGAAGATGTGAAGGAAAACTCTCCAGACGCGGAGGACAAGAAGCAATACTACACGACAGTTGGCCAAGCCGAGGCGATGGCCGGATCGCTGGGTTCGCCGACAGATTTGAACGGGAATGGCGGATATATTGCGCTGCGAACGGCGATGGCTCCCGAGCAAATGGAGAATGCGTTGCGCGCGACGGTGAAGGAGATCGATGCGCAGTTGCCGCTGACGCAGGTGCAGACGATGGAGCATGCGATCTCGGAGACCGAGGCGCCACGGCGGTTCAATACAGCGTTGATCTCTTCGTTTGCGACGATTGCGGTGCTGCTGGCGGCGCTTGGAATCTACAGTGTTATTGCGTTCTCGGTTGCGCTGCGGGTGCAAGAGATGGCGATTCGCATGGCGCTGGGCTCGCAACGTGTGGGGATTGTAGGGCTGGTGGTTGGCTCGGGCGTGAAGCTTGCGTTGATTGGGTGCGCGATCGGGCTGGCGGGAGCATGGGCCGCGGCGCATACTCTGCAGACATTTCTCTTTGGGGTGCGGGCGCTGGATCCGCTGACGCTTGCGCTGGCGGCGGCTGCTCTATTGCTGTTGACGATCGCTGCTTGCTTGTTACCGGCGCGGCGGGCAGCTTCGGTTGAACTGTCGCAGGCGTTGCGGGCGGAATAACGGACGGAGGGATTTCTAAACGACGGGTAAATTGTTCTGATGTGTTGCGGAACCACATTTGGTACGTGTTATCCACGGCTATTTAACACTCCTGAAGCCAAATGGTCTTGATTGGCGTGGCCTGCAAGGGCATACTCCAGAAAGAGTCTGCCGTACTGATTCTCTGAGACGGTGCCACGCGAGACACACAGTGACCCGATATAGCCGTCAAGACGTAATTCGGATTCTTCACCTGCATTCACGCCAGCTTCAGGCATGGGAGCGGGCGGGATTGATAACCTTCGGCGAACATTATTCCTTTGAGGCGTTGGGGCAGTTGCGGAAGCTCCGCGATCTGCAGGCGAACAGCCGCATCTCAGCCAAAAGCATTCGCGCGTCGGTCGATGCGATGCAGCGTGTGGCAGGGATGCGCAATCCGCTGAAGGAAGCGAGCTTTGTGCCCCGCGGATCGCGGCTGAGCTTCCGGCATGGCGGTGCGCTGGTTGATCCGCTGACGCAGCAGCTTGCTTTTGACTTTGACAATTCGCCCGCGCGGCAGATGGGCGTGGTGAGTGTCAGTGCGGAGACGCCGGCGAGAAAGGCTGCGGAGATTCAGGATATGTTTCTGCGTGCGGTGCAGTTCGAGGAGAACGCCGCTACGCTCTCGCAGGCGACGGAGATCTATCAGGCAATTCTTGCGATTCGCTCTGAACATGCGCCTGCTCTGATTAATCTTGGGACGATTCACTACAACATGCGGCGGTTCGAACTAGCGGAAGAGCACTACCGCAAGGCGACGATCGCTGACCCGGAGTATGCGCTGGCGTTTTTTGATCTGGGGAACGTGCTCGATGAGATGCAGCGGCTGCCTGAAGCGACTGCCGCATACCAGAAGGCTGTCGCGCTGGTGCCTCACTATGCGGATGCGCACTACAATCTGGCACTTGCTTATGAACGGCAGGGCCAACGGCGCCGCGCTCTGCGGCACTGGCTCTCTTATGTGCGACTCGATCCCGTCGGTCCCTGGGCGAAGCATGCGAAGGAGCAGGCGCGGAAGATTCTCAATATGGAGAAGCTGGCGATTGTGAGCCGTCGTGGCAGGCTGGTGAAGGCTGGTAAATGAATTCTCCTCTACTGTAAGACAGTGTCATACAATGTGTACAAGGTATGACAATGTCTTCTCTTCTCAGCATCCGCGTCAAAGATGAATTGAAGCAGAAGCTTGATTCTCTCGCTGAAGCGACGCAGAGGTCGAAGTCTTTTCTCGCCACAGAAGCCTTAGAGCGATATGTCGAGCTCGAATCATGGCAGGTGAGCCATATTCGAAAAGGGATTCGACAGGCGGACGAAGGATTGTTGTTGCGGGGAGAGGACGTTGACACCTGGTTGGCTTCGTGGGGAACTGCGAAAGAACTGCCTGCGCCGAAGCCGCGAAGAACCCGGAAGAGATGAAGGTCTTTTGGGCAGAGCAGGCGTTGCAGGATCTTCTGCACGTCCGGAGATATATCGAAGAGGACAATAAGGGTGCTGCAGCACGCGTCGCGAAACGGCTGCGCATGGCCGCGAAGCAATTGGAAAGTCATCCTGAGATAGGCAGGCCAGGCCGGGTAGGGTCGACGCGAGAGCTTGTTGTCACGGCTACTCCGTTTATCCTGCCCTATCGAGTTCGACGAGAAACCGTTGAGATTCTTGCAGTTCTTCATGGTGCTCAGGAATGGCCGGATGAGTTTTCGTGAGGATATTCGGCCTGCTTTTCCTGAATCAGGCATCCTGAATGACTATTCAGTTGCGACTTCAAGATGCTAGACTCGCCTTTCGAAAAGAATATTGAGGTGAGTGGATGTCGCAGTGTGCCGGTCCGGCGTTGACGCAGCTGAGTGAAGAGGAACAGATGTTTCGCGATACGGTGCGACGATTCGCGGTCGAGCAGATTGGCCCGCTTGTGCGTGGCATGGATGAGTCGCAGCAGATGAACTTCGGTCTTATTAAGAAACTCTTTCAGCTAGGCCTGATGGGGATCGAGGTTCCCGAGGAGTATGGGGGAGCGGGCGGAAGTTTTTTCAATGCGATTCTTGCGGTCGAGGAGATCTCTGCGGTTGATCCTTCCGTGGGTGTGATGGTCGATGTGCAGAACACGCTTTGCGTGAATGCGCTGGTTCGGTGGGCGACGGACGAGCAGAAGAAAAAATACCTTCCGCAACTTGCAAGCGGCACTGTCGGTTCTTATGCGTTGAGCGAGGCTGGATCGGGATCCGACGCCTTCGCGCTGCAGACGCGCGCTACGAAACGGGGCGACGACTATGTGCTGAATGGGCAGAAGCTCTGGATTACCAATGCGCAGGAGTCGGGGCTGTTTATCGTCTTTGCGACGCTCGATCCAGCGGCCGGGTACAAGGGGATTACGGCGTTTCTGATTGAGAAAGACGCGCCGGGATTCACGCTTGGCAAAAAGGAAGATAAGCTTGGCATTCGCGCTTCGAGTACGTGTGAACTTGTGTTTAATGACTGCGTTGTTCCGGCTGCGCAGGTTTTGGGTGAACCCGGCAAAGGTTACAAGATTGCTATCGAGACGCTGAACGAAGGGCGTATCGGTATTGGCGCGCAGATGCTCGGGCTTGCCGCGGGAGCATGGGGATACGCGGCTAAATGGGCGAAGGAGCGCAAGCAGTTTGGCAAGCCGCTGGTTGAGTTTCAGGCGATGCAGTTTCAACTGGCAGAGATGGCGACGGAGATCGAAGCAGCAAGGCTGATGGTTTATAACGCAGCTCGGCTGAAGGATGCCAATCTCGAATTTTTAAAGGAGGCGGCGATGTGCAAGTATTTCGCGTCGCATGTCGCCGAGCGCGTGGCGAGCCTTGCTGTTGAGGTTTACGGAGGGTCGGGTTTTGTGAAGGATTATCCCGTTGAGAAGTTCTACCGGGATGCGAAGATCGGCAAGATTTATGAAGGAACCTCCTTCATGCAACTTGCGACGATCGCGAAACTTACACTCGGCAAGTTTTAAGCGGTCGCAATTTACGAACGGCTCCTGTGGAATCCAGAGAGGCTACACTAGAGAGAGCCGCTCCCTGGTATGACCACTTCTCAAAAGCCCGCACCTCACGCCCCGTTGTCGTTCCTCGGCCTCGCCTGCGCGGTTGGGGTGTCGACGATGTACTATAACCAGCCGTTGCTGCTTGAGATGGGGCGCACGTATGGGGTTACGGCCGGGCGCACTGGCTTCGTCGCGGTGGCGACGCAGATCGGTTATGCGGTCGGACTACTGTTTTTCGTTCCGCTCGGCGATGTGCTGGAGCGTCGCTCGCTGATGATGCGGATGTATGGAGCGGTGGCGATTGGCCTTTTGCTGGTGGCGGCTGCGCCAAGTATTAATCTGCTGATTGCGGGCAGCGTTCTGATCGGGATGTTTGCTTCCGTTACGCATGTTGCGCTGCCGATAGCGCCGGACCTGGTCTCTCATGACCAGCGCGGCCGTGCCATCGGTACCGTGATGACAGGTTTGCTGCTTGGGATCCTGCTGGCGCGTACTTTTGCTGGATGGGTGAGTAGGATTCATGGCTGGCGCTGGGTGTTTGTGGTTGCGGCGGTGATGAATGCGGCTTTTGTGCCTCTGCTGAAAAAGGTAATGCCCAAATTGCCGCCTAATCAGAAGCTGCATTATAGCGATGCGATGAAATCGCTGTGGACGCTGTTTCGCACACAGCCGCTGTTGCGCGAGTCCTCGATCATCGGCGCCTTGGTTTTTGCGTCGTTCAGTTGTTTCTGGACGACGCTGGCCTTCCTGCTGAATCGGCACTATGGACTGGGTCCGGGGGTGGCTGGAACTTTCGGTGTCGTGGGAGCGGCTGGGGCACTGGTTGCTCCGCTCGCGGGGCGTCTCGCCGACAAACATGGCTCGCGTTATGTTGTTTCGCTTGGGATGGCGCTTCTTGCGGGCTCCTATTTTTTGTTGTGGGGTGAGGAGGCTGCGCATCGCTCGACGGCGTTTCACGTTGCCGCGCTCGTCGTCGGGGTCATCGTGCTTGATATGGGTGCCCAGATGACGCAGGTAGCGAACCAGACGAGAATCTTCGGGCTTGATCCTTCTGCACGCAGCCGGCTGAACACGGTTTATATGACGATCTACTTTACCGGAGCCGCGGCAGGGTCGGCGCTCGCTACGATCGCGTGGGTCCATTGGGCCTGGAACGGCGTTTGCATGCTTGCTCTTAGTTTAATTGGGCTTGCGGCGATCTGGCATGCAACCGGACACAAAGATGCCGGGGACCGCTGCAAAGTCTCGCGCGAAGACGTTCTCATGGAAGCCTGAGGCGTGAGAGAAATGAATCCGGGGTGGTGAGCGAGGCAGGGATCGAACCTGCAACCGTCAGCTTAGAAGGCTGATGCTCTATCCAATTGAGCTACTCGCCCATCGTTTGGGGCTGAATCCATTGTAGCGGGAGCGACCTGCATGTGGGGGTGGCACGGCTGGAACCGCGGCGGCGTCACGCTAAGCCGAGGTCTTTGCTGCGGAAGAGCGCGGCCACGGCCTCCAGTGCCGATGCCCAGTTTTCCTCCGCAGAGCGCGCATCGTGGCCTGCGGCTTTGACGTACAGGCTGATCGCAAAACCCTCCTGCGGACCGGTGAAATCGATCACCGCGGGACGAAGGATGCAGTCGAGCATCGCGTGATGATGTTCCAGGAAAGCGGCCTGCCGCGTTAGCCGGTATAACAACTGTTCCTGGACATGAAACGATGCGAATCGCGAACGATCACGCCAGAGAACATCGATGTAACTTGCGAATCCTTCGGTTCCTTCGTCATCAGTGATGCCAAGGTTCAAGCGCAGCGCGTCGAGTTCTTCCGGGTCGAGCGCCCAGGCATCGCACTTGGCCGTGAAGACAGGAGAGCGGGCTCCATTCAGCGCACGCAGCGCATGCATCAACGGAGGATAGTGCTCGGCCTCGGGCAGATGGTCAAGGTCGTAGGGATTTTCGCGCAGATCGATGAATCTCCGATTGCCCGTCGTGTCTGACGGATCAGACCAGGGCACAACAAGAACAGGATCGTCTGGAGAACATTCAGCGGACCATTCGGAGAGCATCTCAACTATCTTAGCCTTATGAAAAGACAACCCCAACGCCTTACGAAAGACAGATCTCGGCGGCAAATCTCAGGCGTGACCCAGAAGAAAGCGCAGCAAGGTGTGCTCTGCCCAGTAACCGTCGTAGCCGATGGCCTCATCGGAGTCGGAGAGAAAGGCGCAGTGGCCTCCGTGCTCGCTTTCGAGAAAGGTGATGTGGGGATTCGCTTTGATCCTTTGTCGGGTTTCTGTCGTCAGGCGGATAAAGGGGTCGTCGAGAGCGTGCAGGATCAAGGTCGGCACAACGATGCGATCGATTACGCGAGCCGCAGCCGCCCGGTAGTAATAGTCATCCGCGCCGGAGAAGCCGGAATAGAGTGCCGTGATACGGTCGTCGAACTCTCGGAGCGAGTGAATGCCTGTCGCGCGATTGCGATCGTAGGCTCGGGGAAAGAGCATTGCCTTGCGCCGGAATCGCCGCAGCAGAGCACGAAGAAACTTCAACTCGTAGAGCCTGTTCAGCGGAAGATGCAGTGCATCGGCGGAGGGGCCGAGATCAACGGCTGGCGACACTCCAATAACCGAATGGAGGATTTCAGGTGCTTCGCTGCCGAGTTCGCCGGCGAGCTTGAGAACGAGATTTCCTCCCATCGAATAGCCGATGAGTGACACCGAACGCAGCTCATGTTTTGCAACGAAATAGTTCATCACCACGAGCACATCGTTCGACAAACCCGAGTGATACAGCGTGGGTGTCAGCGCTTCTGTGCCGTCACAGTTGCGCATGTTCATTCTGACAATGTTGCAGCCCTCGCGCCACAGTTTGTTTGAGTTGCCGATGACGTACTGGGAGCTCGACGAGCCCTCGAGACCATGCACAATAATGGCGGTTGGCCGCTCCGCACGAACTTTTTCCGGCTGCCAATGGCAATGGCAGAGGACCTGGCTCGCGATCTGGCTCTGCGAGGCTGGTGAGACCTCAACCAGCTGTTCTTCAGGCTGTGGCAGAACGTTAGCGCGCGCAAAGTAGTTGCCTGCGATCGTCTGCAGATGTCCATTGGTTAGAAAACGCCGGGGTCGAAAATTAACTTCAAGGCCCTTTGTCGGTGTTGCCTGCATCAAGGCCTGCCTTCATTCACTTGGGCTACCAGCTCACTTGCGTTGAGCGCCCCTATCGGTTCGTCCTCGTGCTTGAAGTACACGTAAACATCGCGCTCCTGCGCAAGCTCGGTAAAACGTTTTGCGAATGCCTCTACCTCAAGCGCTGAATAGCCGCCATCTCTCCGCAATCGGTAACACGTGTAGTTCGTCGCTGTGTGCACTTCTGGCGTAAGCAGATCGTCACTCTCTGCAATGCAGAGCGCTGCGTTGTGTTCGCGGAGGATTGCATAGATCTCGTCGGAGAACCACGATTCGTGGCGAAATTCGAATGCAATCGCCGGGGCATCTTTCGTTCGAAACTCCGGCGTAGCGAGGAAGCTCTGGAGACGTTCTGAATCGGCTTTGAAGTTGGGTGGAAGTTGGAAGAGCAGCAGCCCCAGCTTTCCTGCCTGCTTCGCGGGCTCAAGAGCGGCAACAAACTGGGCGACATCGCCAGCGCAGTCCTGCAATCGCTTGAAATGGGTGATTCGCTGTGGAGCCTTGAAGCTGAAGCGAAATTTTGACTGAGTTGCGCCGAGCCAGCCATCGAGCATCTTCGCAGTCGGCAAGGCGCGGAAGGTGTAGTTGACCTCAACTGAGGTTAGTTTCGTCGCGTAGTACTCAAGAAATCGTTTTGCAGGTGTAGCGGCAGGGTAGAACTCGGGCTTCCATGTGGGATATGCCCAGCCAGACGTTCCGGCGAAGACCCGTACAGCCGAAACCGGAGTTGAGACTTGGGAAGTGCCGGACAAGGTGGTTTCCGCAATGTGGAGGGATAAATTGGGGCGGCTAGTGGGTTTCGAACCCACGACATCCGCTGCCACAGAGCGGCGTTCTGCCACTGAACTATAGCCGCCGTATACTGAAATTATAGCATTGGTGCCCCGCCAGGCAATCCGCGGGGGTGGTTGGGAGCGCGAATGGCGTTTACGGCGAAACCCGAGGTTCTTTCCCCTCGGCTCAGACGCACCAGCAAGGCATTTGACGATGAGAACCTCGATCTCCTATCGCATGTGCTCGACGATTTCATACGAATTCCCGGCACTTCGATCCGCTTTGGACTTGACGGAATCGTCGGCTTTGTCCCGGGCATTGGCGATCTGATCGGCGGTATTGCCTCCTGCATCATCATTGTTGCGGCCTGGGTTCGGGGCGTTTCTTACGTTACGGTTACGCGCATGGTGGCTAACGTCGCGATTGAAGTGATTGTCGGTTCAGTCCCCATACTTGGCGATGTGTTCGATATTGCCTGGCGCGCGAACCGACGCAACTACGCACTGCTGGTTGGAAGTGTGGATGAGCCGCGCAAACATACAGTTCAGAGCTGGTTCTTTCTCGGCGGCCTGTGCCTTGTGCTCGCCGCGTTGGTCCTTCTTCCGATGCTTCTGCTGGCGTGGGTCTTCGATGGGTTATTCCACGCGCTCTTCGGAACGGGATCGCATGGTCTTTTCGGCATGTTCTGAGTGTCGCGGACGCTTGATGCGATAAACTGGAATCAGTCGGGGCGTAGCGCAGTCTGGTAGCGCATCTGCTTTGGGAGCAGAGGGTCGGGGGTTCGAATCCCTCCGCCCCGACCAAATCAAATCAAATATTTACATCTGAACGCTTGAAACAGCTTCCTCCGACTGTGGGGGAAATTGTGGGGACTCATTTTGTCCGGACCGCAAGTCTAGGTATTTGACAGCCGCTCGCTTGGCTTCCTTCCTAACGTGACTGTAGCGGGGTTCATGACGAAGCCAGAAACGGTGCATCCCTCCCTCAACCAGAGTCTCTCTTTTACGTGGTGGCTCCCTTTGGTGGCGACGGCTTCATGGCGTAGCCCAGGGGACGAGCCATCAGATCTATTACACAGTTGTCAACACGGACGGCTCAAACTGGGGCGCGTGGTACGCCATTCCGAATCAGTTCGAGAACAATATTTCTGCTGGAGCTACGATTCTTTTGGTAACCGGCGGGCGCAAGTGATATCGCCGAATCCTTGCAGCAATCCTACGCCTACGACGAACTATGATGAACACAATCAGGTGACGTTCGTTTCCGGATCGCTTCCGAATGGGCTAGGGTATGACGAATCAGGCAATGTCAAGGCAGACGACGCCAATTCATATCTGTACGGCGCTGAGGGTCGGGTGTGTGCCGTTGCCAACACAGTGATCCCCGGCGGGGCGATGATGCAATACATCTACGACGCCGAAGGCCATCGGGTAGCGAAGGGATCCATCACCACATGGAGTTGCGACACAAGCGCAAACGGCTTCATTCAGGCTGCGAGTTATATCCTGGGATCTGCCGGAGAGCAGATCACCGAAATTGACGGGAATGGCAACTGGCAACACACTAATGTCTACGCAGCAGGTCAATTGATCGTAACCTTCAAGAACGACGCTCCTGCTGGCCACGCTATACTTGCGGCGCCTCACTTTCACCTGACGACTGGCTCGGGACGAACCGTGTTCAGCTCAACAGTACTGGGCAATCCGAAGAGACCTGCCAGAGTCTCGCCTTCGGCGATGCGCTCAGCTGCAACGGAGCACCAGATGCAACCGAACACCACTTCACCGGCAAAGAACGGGACGCTGAATCAGGACTCGACTACTTCGGGGCCAGGTACTACGGCTCGAGCATGGGTCGCTTCATGTCGCCCGATCCGCTTGGCGGCCACTTGGAGAATCTGCAGTCTCTTAACAAGTATGCCTATGCTCTGAATAACCCGCTGACGAACACCGATCCGACGGGGCTGGATTCGTACCTGCAATGCACACAGACCGAGGACAACGCATCGACCTGCCGATCGCAGACGGTAGGTTATGACAGCAAGGGCAATGCCCAGACGGCCACAGTGCAGGGGGTAACTCAGAACGGCCAATTTACAGTAACGCAGATCGGAAACGTGGCCCGTTATCGCCAACTGAGGCTCAACTTTAGGATTGTCCATCAGTCGGGAGCAACAATCGTTTGTTGCAAGCCAACTTGTAAGCTGTCGGACGATCATCGTGTTGAACGCTAGAAGAATCTGCTTTTAAAGCCTTCATGGCGCTGCCGTGCCGTATTCATGAGTTGTGAAAATTCGCCTTCGCTTCGGAGGGAATCCAGTAGAGGGTCAGTGGCGAAATAAGGATATGGGAAAAAACCATTCATAATGCTGCGATGCAAAACGCGGAGTGAGGAGGTCTTGTCTCCGATCGACGCATACGCCTGGGCGATCTTGTAAATGGCTTCGGGATCGGCCACACCGCGTTCGTTAACCTTGTCTTCGAGGTTGTGCAGAATTGCAGCGGCCCTGGCATCCTCGTGCTGAACTCCGAAACTGAAGCCCTGTCCAATCTCGGTCTGGAGGAGAGAGCGGTCAAGTTCAAATGCATGGTCGAAATTCACCTCAGCCTTGTCAGAATTTTTCTTGTAATACTCACCGAAACCCCGATAGAAGACAATGAGGGCGACGTCGTCTGTTGGAGGCAGGCTTTCAAGAAATTTGTCGTATTGTCCGAGATATAGATACGCATTCAATGTTGATGTATTCATTTTCACGCCGGGATCGAGTTGACGTGCCAATTCGCACTCGGCGGCAGACTCAGGCAACATTCCCGCAAATCTATAGGCGTAGCCCAACTCCCAGTGGATCTCCGCTTGATTGGGATTTGTTTTGAGGGCCTCTCGCAGCAATG
The DNA here is from genome assembly GCA_963815485.1 of uncultured Acidobacteriaceae bacterium. GTDB lineage: Bacteria > Acidobacteriota > Terriglobia > Terriglobales > Acidobacteriaceae > Edaphobacter. The sequence continues at coordinate 1,919,783 of CAWFGQ010000002.1, forward strand.
GAACGGCCTTTTCTACCCTGCCCGTATCGGTGAACAGATTTGCCATATAGATGCGAGTAATAATCTCATCGGGCTGTAGAGAAAGAGCCCTCCTGAAGGCCTCCTCGGCCCTTCCGTAGTATTCCGCTCCTCCAAACTGAAACGAAGCATTGGCAGAGTATGTTTTACCTAAATTTGCCCAGGCGAGAGCGAAGTGAGGTGCAAGTTCCTTCGACTTCTCCAGCATCTTGATGGCTAAGGGGAAGTCTCCCTGCGAGTAAAGATCGACCCCACGCAGATAGTATTCGTAGGCAAGCGGGGTAACCGTGTCGTCGGTCTTTAGCCGCCCCACTTCGGAAGCGGAGAGTGTCAGTTCCAGCCCACGAATAATTTGTTGCGCCACCTGGTCCTGAACAGTAAGCAGTTTGTCGTATTTAAGATCAAAGGCGCCTTTCCAAAGCAAATTCTCGGTCGGAATGTCGATCAGCTGACACGCGATTCGCAGATTGTCTCCTTCGCGGAGGAAGGTGCCAACAAGCAGGGTGTTGACGTTTAGATCTGCGGCGACCTTTGGAATATCGATAGGTTGCTTTTTGTATCTTTGAATGGAGTAGGAAGGGCGAACGTTCAGTTCGCTGACGTAGCCAAGTTTTGTGATAATCGCGTCTGCGAGGGAGAATCCGAGGAAGTCGGTATTGGCATCGTCCTGAAGGTTTTGAAAGGGAAGGACTGCAAGACGGCGGGACAACTGAGCGTTCAGTCTCGCGGTGGACCTATTCCGATAGACTCTGTAGCCCCAAGCACCGAGGACAACGATCAACAGTCCAACTAGAGTTGTGCTCACGAGAAGCCAACTTCTCCGTTTTATGGTTTTCCCAAAGGGGAGGTCGATGTTGAATGGCCCATTTTCAACCGGCGGCAAAATCTGCTGGAGGACTTCCTCCGATGGGAGAATGGATCGTTCGCTGATGATTTTGTTATCAACCTGCGACTGCGAGACCGGCACACCAAACCGATAACCCTTTTTCGGGACTGTCTCTATATACTGCTGACCGCTCGACGCCTCGCCGAGTTGTTTTCGAAGCGCAGAGATGTTGACGGTAAGGTTGGCTTCCTCAACAAAGCTGTCTGGCCAGACCCTGCGCATCAACTCTTCTTTGGTGGTCAACCGGCTGCCGTTCTCGACCAGAACCAACAGAATCTCGAAGGCCTTCGGAGTTAATGAAATCGGAGTCCCTTCACTCTCGAGTAAGTGATTTTCGGGATCGAACCGGAATCTGGAGAATTCATACAAAGGATTGATCTCAAAGGGGATTGGTGTCTTTGGATATCTTTTGGAAATTCCTTAGAAAATTCTTGACCAGCCCTAGGGACTCACGAATTCCCATTCGTTAGCGTGACCTCATTGCTGGTCGTGATGCATGGCCGTGCGGCAACGACAGTTGGTCTCCCCGAGCGCATTCTCGTCACAAGTCGCTCTCCCCGACCCGCGTTTCAGTAAACATTCCTCGCAGGGGCGAACAGGTCCGGAGCTTTTTGGGTCCGATTCAATTTTATGTCAAGAATGGAGAATTCAATGAGAAATGATGGGTATACGCAGTATTGCAATCACGTGCATCGCTACCTCGGAGTCGCCGTAGTTGCGTTGTCGTGGTTTTCGGCGGGCACTCTAGCGGCAAGTACGATACCGTTATTCAACACGGGCAGTCCGGACGGAAAGATCGCCACGCTTTCCCAGCCAGCCGGTGCAGGACCAGAGACTGAGACCGCGGACGACTTCATTTTAGGCCAGGCGGCGTTGGTTACCAATGCTACCTTCATCGGCCTATTGCCCACTGGTACTTCGCTTTCGAACGTCAGCGGCGTCGAAATCGAGTTGTATCACGTCTTTCCCGGGGACTCTGTCAACCCGGCCGATGGGCGCGTATTGACGCGGACCAATTCCCCGAGTGACAACGCGTTCAAGTCATTCGACTCAGGGTCCCTCAGCTTCTCGGCCAAAATCCTGAATCCGAGTTTCACGGCCGCCAACTCCGTGGTAAACGGGATAAACGAAAAACCCAATCAATTTACCGGAGGCGAAGGTGCGGTCACCGGGGAGGAAGTGGAGTTCGACGTCACCTTTCTAACGCCTTTCTTCGTGGACGCCACCGATCACGACTTCTTCCGTCCCGAGGTCAACGTCTCGGATGGAAATTTCCTTTGGCTTTCGGCCCCAAAACCCATCGGGGCGCCCGGAACGACCTCACAATTCCCGGGAGGACCGACCACAGATCTGCAAACCTGGATACGCAATGAGGACTTGGCACCGGACTGGAGCCGCGTCGGCACGGATATCACCGGTCAGGGTCCATTCAACGCCAGCTTTTCATTATCGGGCACTCCAGTCCCAGAACCGTCCAGCCTAGTATTGCTGGGATCGGGCCTGGTGGGTCTCGCCGATGTGGTTCGCCGGAAGCTGGCCCGCGCGTAGGGCAATAGCAACTGAGGGTCTGTTGCGGAGGCTGGCGTTCGCCAGTTCCTCCGCAGCAGGAAACCAAACAGTACGATCACGCAGTTGGGGCCGTCTGTCCGATCCTGCCCGCGAGCATCCTGGGAGTTGCAAAACTTAAACCCTTGGTCGTGGCTGAGAGCGATGGCATAACTTGCTGCTCGCTCTCTGTTCCACGACATCTCTTCCAGCGTAAGGAGAAAGAACAATGTATCTCTTTGTCGACCCGGATCTCTCGGGGATTACCGCAAAACAAAAGATTGCGTCAGGAGTTCGAATCGGTCATGTGAATCTCCGAGTCGCTGATCTGGATCGCGCCATGAACTTTTACTGCGAGGTACTTGGTCTCTCCGTCGTTTACTATGCGCCATCCATGGGACTACCGACAGTGTTCCTGGCATTCGGAAATTATCACCACCACATCGCATTGACGTGGTTTTACAGCGCGGGCGGCTCGATACGTCCGAATCGCAATGGGTTGGATCAATTCGCACTCGCCTACCCCGATGAAGCGTCGCTTGCCAGGGCCGTGACTCGTCTGCTGGATCATGGCGACTTCATCGACGACGCGCGCGACCATGGTGGAACGCTATCCGTCTACCTCCAGGACCCCGATGGCAATGGGATCGAACTCTACTACGACAGACCGCGAAATGAGTGGTTCGATTCAACAGGTCAGCTAATCGTCAAGTCCAAGCCGTTCGACTTGATGAAATGGCTGGGGGAGGTTTGGGCCGATCTGGCTCAACCTTTGCGTTCTGGCAGCGAAAAAACGTCGATACCCTTACAAACGAGCGATCTCTCGCAAACCGCCGTCCGATAGCTCGGCACTTCGTGCCGGCAAATGCGGGTCAATCCCACGTTGCCGGAGGCTTTCTCTCGGCAACTATCCGCACGTACCAAATCGTAACGGCTTGGTAAAAAAATCAGAACTCCGCAAAAACCTGGAACAAAAAACCGAATACCGCAGTAAACCTTCTGAGCGTGTTGTCATCAGCCGTTCGGTCGGGCTCAATTTGCGCACCTAACCAAAGTTGTCGTCAAGGGGCTTGCAGCGCGCGTAAAAGGAAGGGAATCGATGAATATGTCGTTGCCACAGGCTGTGTGCCTGCAAGCATCCGCCACTGAGGTCTCCATGCATTTCAAAGCGATTCGAATTCGGCAGGTGTTCAAATTCTGCGCTCTCACTGCAGTTCTTCTCGCCGGATGTCTCCTCTCGGTCTCGCAGGCTCAACCCATTCCGGTTCCCATGTCGCCACAAAGCTTCGACATCAACAGCTCCATGTCGGGCTCCTCTGCTGCTATCCAATTCGAAGATTTTCTCGGGCGTCGTGCGGTCTACCTTCCCTCTGGGTTTTTAAAAGTGAAGGCGGCAAAGTTCCGGGATGGCATTATCGAGGTCGACGTAGCGAGCAAGCCGAAGAGCCTGTTTTTAGGAATCGCTTTCAGGATGGAATCAGAAGCAAATACAGAAATGATCTATCTGCGGCCTGGTGCCTCCGACACCATCGAAGCAATGCAATACACCCCACGTCTCAACGGCGACGCGATATGGCAACTGCTCAATTCGAGCCACGAGAAAGCCAGCGCGCATGTCCCAGAAAACCAGTGGATTCACATGAAGCTCGTTGTCCGGGGCCGAACCTGTACTGTCTTTCTGAACGAAAGCAAAGCACCTAATTTAGTCGTAACCAATCTGCGCAGGGGAGACAGTGAAGGAGGAATCGGTTTCTGGGGGCTGGGAGGTGGAGGATACTTCAGCAACCTCAGCTACAAGTCTCTTCCCGCTCGTAAAGCTTTGCCCAGCCCACCGGCCTTTGTACGTGCAGGCTTGGTATCAAACTGGGAACTGTCTCCGGCACAGGACGCGGGGGACGTTGACGCTGGTACGTACCCGGCGTCCATAAGTGGATGGGAAAGTGTTCATGCGGAGGACCCGGGATTTGTCCTGGTGAACCGGTACCGATCCAGTCCTGCGATGTTTCCCATGCCGTCTCACGAGGAGATGCGCGAGGGAAGGGTCAAAGGAGCGAAAGTCGTATTCGCCCGGACCCATATCTCCTCCGTAGAGCGGGAGGAGAAAACGCTCAAGATCGGCTACAGCGACGACATCGTCGTCTATCTGAATGGGAAGCAGATCTTTTCGGGGAAGAACGCTCTATCGTATCGCGATAAGGACGCACTCGGTACCTTCGGCCTTAACGATCACATCAACATCCATCTCAACTCAGGCGACAACGAGTTGCTTGTAGCGGTCACGGAATACAACGGCGGCTGGGCCTTCGAGTGTGACTTGGCCCCTGCCGACCCGGCAGATAACAAGCGCTAATGCAGTCCACAACTTTCAAATTACCGGAATTGGAAAAGGCGTCGCGCTAAGAGTTCCCGCAAAATCGGTAATCGGAACGGTCTGGGACTGATTCTTTTGTTGAGTGTTGTTCTATATCTTCGTTCTCGGCTCAATTTTGGATGTCCACGAACCATTCTTGAGCAGGTACTGGAACGGATGAAGGCTGCGCTATCCGGGAGGATTCGCGGTAAGTAGGAAAAACCGTATCACAGCGTCTGAAGAATCCTGCTCCGTAAGAAGTGACATGAATTCAGGGGCTAGTCTTCGAATCCCTCCACCCCGATCATTAAAATCAATCCCTTACATCTGAATTGTCTGGCGCTTCACTGAAAGCCCAGATCCGCAAGTTGCTTAGGATTCACTTCATCGACGGCCACCAGATTATGGCAGGTGGAACAATCGTTACCAATGCTCTTTCCATCCTTCGCATTGTGGTTTCCGTCGTGACAGCGGAAGCAACCAGGATAGTCATTATGTCCGGCGTTATTCGGATGTGTACCCCATGTAAGCTTCATGAACGGAAACACATTCTCACTATAGATCGCGCTCAGCACTTTACCGGCTTCATCAATCTGAGGTTTCTTCTGGCTCCAGGCATCTGGATACTGAGAGCGATAGAAGCTCTCCAGACCAGCCGTAATCTTTGACTCGGCATCGGCCTGCGAAGCATACTCGGCTTTGATCAGAGCAAGACCTTCCTTGTGCAGGAAAGGCAAAGAAGCGCTGAGCCGTCCGCTGGCCATTGCTTTGTTCAGGGCATTCACTGGTGTATCGAACGAATGTGCGGCCCTGTTATGGCAGTCAATGCAATTCATTAAATGCTTTTCGCCACCCTCAGGTAGCTTTGTGTCCGTCGACACAAACTCGCGGATAGAGCCGTCGCCATTCGTCGTGGCTACCCATGGAATGGTCTGATTGGTATTGTCTGTGGAAATGAATTCGACACGTCCGAGATGCGCGCCATGAATTCCGCTCAGGCGCCCGGCCATGTCCTTGCCCCCAACATGGACCAGGACCAGAGAATGTGTGGCCGAATTTTTTTCATCGTCAGCGAATGAAGTCTTTACCACCAGCTTGTCGCCGATGAATTTCTCTGGATTGTGGCAGTGGAGACAGGTGCTGTTCGCAGCAGGCACTTTGCCCTCAGCCATGATCGGGCGCGAATAGTCGCCCCGCGCAACGTGCCAGAGTTGCCTGGTGCCATTTAACTTTGCACTTATGTATCCGGACATCCCTGAGGCTATATGACATTCCACACAGGCCACGTGTGCGTGGGAGGACACGTGATAAGCCGTCCACTCCGGTGCCATCACGTGACAGGATTCACCACAGAAAGACGGCTTATCCATCTGGGCGACGCCGCGATAGCTCGCTGTACCCACGATGACAAAATTGATTGCTGTCACCAGAAGAACAAAGCTAAGCGAACGGCGGAAAACAGGATTACGAAGATCAACTGCAGGATATTGAGTAGGGAGTTGCCCCTTCGCCTTTAGGCTTCGCCTCTTCCACCAGATTCCGATGGGGATGAGCACCAGTCCCAGGACAAAGAGGGCCGGCAAGCAAAGGTCGAAAATAATACCAACGTAGGGATTGGCAGAGCCGCCGTGGCCAAATACGTCGACAACCCAGAAGCCGATCAGAGTCAGAGCAGACGCAGTCGTAAGTCCAATCCCCGTTACGCTGATTGGGTTATTCGCAAGAAAAACAAGCGGCCTGAATCGCCGCCCACCGAATTCTTGTGGTTCAGTCATCGCTCAGCTTCTCATCTGTTTATTTTTTCTGCAGAGTGTGAATATGAGCTATAACAGCTTTGATTTGATCGTCAGTGAGCTTTCCAGCAAACGCAGGCATCTTGGCGCGTCCGCTCTTGGTAACGTTGACGAGGTCGTCGTCCGATAACTTCAGAACCTCAGGCGCATCGAAAGGCCGAGCCTTTGTGGATTTTCCCGCAGGTGTATTGCCACTGCCGTCAGCCGCATGGCACATCTGACATTTGGATTTGTAGAGATCCGCACCAGAATTTTGAGCAAAGCCCATGGTGCTGACTGTAAGCAGGCTTGCGACGCAGATGCGAGCGATGTGTTTCGGCATTATTGAAACCTCCTTGGGTAAGCGATCGACGTTCATAACAGATAAACATAGTCTAAAAAGCGTAATTAACGCTAAGAGTAACGACATTTCCATGAAAATTTCGTGGCAGAGTAGGCCCAATCGGCAATCCTTCGCCATAACCGTAGAAATTGTAGTCTGCCTTCCATTTCCACTGTCGTTCGAGATCAAAGACCAGCTCCGCATATGGCGTTTGGTAGTAGGACACCAGCGATCCGTTAACTTGACGGATGTTCATCGTGTCTGTGCTTCCATTTACGGAACTTATCCGATATCCAGCCTTACCGTGGAGCCGATTGAATGGCGAGAAGACAAGGCCGAAAGAGCCGAACTGCGTTGGCGCATTATAGTAGCCGGAGTTGAGCAGCGGCGTTCCTGCCTGAGTGCAAATTGGCGGAGGTATTCCCGCGTTAGGAGGCGGCGGGGTAGAGGCAAAGCACAAGATTGTGCTGGAGAACACGCTGTTATAGGAGTAGTTGAGATCTGCTGACCACTTTTCACCAGGAGTGATGGAGGCGCCGAACGAGAAATAGCGATTGTGCTCTAGATGATCCACCGTCTGCACATTGTTGCGGGCCTCGAAGATATTCGCGGCCCCGGAAAACACGAGCCATGTACGCGGCTGATAGTGTGCGCGAACCACATAGTGCTGCAATTGACGAGGACTGATACGCGTAAATGTATTGTCGGCATACATGAGGTCGAGGTTGAAATTGATTCGCAACTGCGAGCTGGGACGGAGGGCGGCGCCAAACAGTCCCCAGTTTTCATGGATGGGAATCAGGTCCCCGTCATGCGCAATCGTCCGGCTTCGATATCGATATCCCGCTGAGATTCGTGCACGGGCCATATCCCACGCAAGGGAAGATGTAGTAGCGTGAGTCTCCTGGTTCAGGAAGTGAGAGTCCGTGGTCGTGGTTGTTGTGGGATTCCCGGGAGGAACCAGCATCGATGCGCCGGTATAGTCTGTTTCAGTTAACGAATTCTTTCCGGGCACACGGAAGTACCAGAAGTCATAAACTTCGGTGGCGGAGAACCTCGGAGTAATCTGCCAGACCGCACCGATATCGCCGTTGACATTGATGCGCCGCGCACTCGCTGAACCAGTAACGATTGATTGACGGACTGTGCCCCGCGAAGTAAATCCGTTGTAGAACTCGTTGTAGTGATAGAGGTTGCTGGTTGTGCCGTTGTAAAGCACGCGGCCATTCACTTTGAAATTAGGGATCGCCTCGGTCTGAAAGCGGAACTGTTCCGTGGGGAACAGGGTTCGCGTGGGAGCGGAGCGGGTATACGCCTGATAGCCATTGCAGGTGGGGTTCACGGTCCCATTGCTGTTGAATGGTGCGGCGCAGGGAGTACCCCATACGGAGGAGAGATTGATTCCCAGACTAACCGGCGTTCCGTTCGAGAGCGCGTAGTTCAATCCTGCCAGTTGCCAACTGGTATCGCCTTTGTAGTGCGTAATGAACTGGTCATAGCTGACGGTACTTCTGGTGCCCGGCTTCCAATCCACCCCGGCAATCCACGAATCGGTGGAGTTACGCCAATGCTGGAGCAACAATCCATCTGTGCCCTCGTGGACCGAACTGTACGACGGACCCTGGTTGATATTGTGGTTGTATCCGGCGCGGAAGTTCACGCGCGACAGCGGAGCGAACGTGACGTTGAGGTCGGTGATTTGGCGCATCGTGTTGAAGAGATGCGGTGAGCTAAGCGAAGGAACAAAAGGGTTCGAGGTGGGTGGGATGAGAGGATTTGCCAGAAGGTTGTAGTCAAAGTATTGCCGGTCACGACGGTAGCTACCGCGAAAATCATATATGCGGCCCTTTGAGACATTCAGTACGGTGACGTTGAGCGGGTCGCCACCGTAGCCGAAGCTGCTCGTCGAAAGATTGTCAAAGAAGGTCGCGTGTGAAGGATCCACGGCGCGCATCGTTAGCGACTGAGTGAGGATTCGCGGACCGGTCTGGATATTGACCAGAGTGCTGTACATCGAGGTGCTTCCGGACTGGTCTACGATATGACCGCCAAGTTCGATCGATTGATGTGTGATGTAACCCTTGATCATCTTCTCCTTCTCCTCCGGCGCTGGGGGTGGTGCCGCTTGAGGAGTCGAGGGTGGTGTAGCTTGCGCTTTTGCCGCAACCTTCTCCTCCTGTGGCGCCGGTGGTGTCGCCTGAGGGGCTGGCGTAGCTTGCGCTTTGGCCACAACAGAGAGGGCAACCATAAGAATGGTGGCAGCCACACGTCTCATGCAGTTCCATGACGCACCAGCGAAGCATGGTGAGTGGAGTGATGGGAGTGAGAGTACGAGCGTCATGCTTGGTCACCCCTAATGGAAGAATGCGGCGTGCGTGTTCGAACCGTGGATCTGCGTATGGCATACCGTGCAGGCCTGGTACTGATTTGCCATGTTGTGAAATGAAGGAGTGCCCGGCGCAGTAAATTGTTCGTTGAGGGCAGAGTGGCACTGCAGACAGAGCGAGTTGACGTTGTTCCGAGTCAGTAGCCGTGGATTCGGAGAACCATGCGGGTAGTGGCACGCACCGCAACCCTCCGTCTTGATTGGAGGATGCTCATAAACAAACGGACCAGCCTTTTCCGTATGGCACTTTACACAGACCGCATCGCCGGCGACGCTGCTGCGCAGGCCCTTGTCCTTGAAGGTGCCATGCGGATTGTGACAATCGCTGCAATTTATCAAACCTTCATCCACTTTGTGATGAAAGGGCTGCGCAAAAGCGGGCTTCACGTCAGTGTGGCAGGTGTAACAGAGCTTCGGCTGCGAAACCTTGAGAAGGCTGGCCTCGCTTCCGGCTTTATGAACGCTATGACAACTCACGCAACTTACGCCCGCCTCTCCGTGTGCGGAGCGCTCGAAGTTAGGATGGGCCGCGGCGTGGCACCCCAGGCACGTCTCATCTACTGCTTTCGGCGTTGCTTTGGTGAAGCGGAAGAGGGTTTCCAAATTGCCGCCACCTCCCTCTACATGCTCTCTGCCCGGCCCGTGGCAGCTCTCGCACGTAACACCCTTGCCGCCATGCAGCATCGCAAGGCGGGAGTGAGGGTTCTCAGCGAACTTCTTGTTGATCTCACCGTGACAGAGCTCACAGGTTTCTGATCCAACAAAATCGGCGGGATTATGGACGCTCGTCTTTTTATCGGCGCTGGCTTGCTGCTTATTGGGCGTAGGTTGTTGCTTACCGTTTTCTGCAGCTTTCACAGATAGGGCTCTCCAGAAGCAGAAAGTCGATATGAGCAGCGCCGCACAAAGGAGTGTCCGTCTCATCTGCCTCTCCGAACAGAAGGTTCACCAAATTATTCGGCTTTTCTTGCTGAGGGGCCCGCTGCGACCAACCTAGGGCAAATACAGAGAGTGTTCAGTGACGGCTGTCACAATTGACAAGTGTTGCGACTGACTAGAATGCTAAAGCGCGTTCGTTCCTTCGATAGAAACCGCAAATCGCGAGACAAGTGTAGAACGGAGGACAGCCCGCGTCGACTGCAAGAATTAACAGTAGTCCAGCTTGCTGCGAGGATTTGACAGGAGGTTCATATTGGGCTGCGAAATGGGAGGGCGGTTGCTTGACAGGACCATCCTCGTGCACGATTATTCTTCTACAAGCGCAGCGTTGTGAAAGCCGGAAAGCCCAGGGATCCGGAGTGCAATCCATCGTTAGCGTGTTCTCCTTCGATCTGCCAGCAAGTAGAAGAACTGAGTTAATCGATCCCAGGCCACTCTAGGTTCTCGTATCACGGCGAATACGGGACATATGTCATGTACGTCACTTAAGGGCTTTTGCTTCTGAAACAAACGTGTTCATGGGCCTTCTCTTTCCGATCAAAAGGAGAAGCGGATGATCATACCTGGCGATGGGTCGGTATTTGATGTTTGTCGAAGGCGCGGCATATCGCGGCGCCAATTCCTGGAATTCTGTTCAACGATAACAGCGACGCTTGTTCTGCCTTCAAGCATGCCGAGGCCGCGTTGAATCGCGTCGTCCGCGACGCTCGATCCTTACAATCGTCCACTGTTTGCTTACGGAGCAATCATCCATGACCAATGTGAACGCCGCGCGCACTACGATGCCGGGCGTTTGTACAGGATTGGGGCGATGAAGGACACCGCAAGGGATGGTGCCTGTACAAGATGGGCTGCAAAGGTCCGGAAGCAAACTATAACTGCCCGACCGTGCGTTTCAATAATGCCACCAGCTGGCCCGTAAAAGCCGGGCATGGTTGCATTGCATGCGCGTCGCCTCGTTTCTGGGACACCAAATCACCGTTTTATGAACGCCTGCCGCAGCCGCCGGGATTTGGCGTGGATGTAACCGTAGGCGAGATCGGCTGGACTGTCGTGGAGCTGTGGCCGTCGCCACTGCGGCTCACGGAGTCGGCAAATTTATTAGCGATCGGAGAGCTCCGGGAGAAAAAGAAGACACGAATGCGGCCAGCAAAACGAATTCCGGCATGGAGGAAAAATAAGTGGCGCGCGTGGTGATAGATCCGGTTACTCGCATCGAAGGCCATCTTCGCATTGAGGCTGAGGTGGATGGTCATCAAGTTACTGACGCCTGGAGCTCAGGCACCATGTTCCGTGGCATCGAACTGATTCTGCGCGGTCGCGATCCCCGCGAGGCATGGATATGGGCACAGCGCATCTGCGGTGTCTGCACTACAGTGCATGCGCTCGCGTCTGTGCGGGCAGTTGAGAATGCAATTGGAGTTGAAGTTCCCGACAATGCACGTCTGGTGCGCAGTCTCATTGCTGGTTCGCAGAATGTTCAGGACCATATCATCCACTTCTACCATCTGCATGCGCTGGACTGGGTGGATGTGACACTTGCCCTCAAAGCTGATCCGGCGAAAACTTCTCAGATCGCTCAGTCTATCTCCGAATGGCCAAAGTCGAGCACAACCTATTTCAAGGGTGTGCAGGACCGAGTGAAAACGCTGGTAGCGAGCGGCCAGTTGAGTCTTTTCAGCAGCGGTGACTGGGGTCATCCGGCGTATCAGCTGCCTCCGGAGATCAATCTGCTGGCGGTGGCGCATTACATTGAAGCACTCGAATTGCAGCGTGACTTCATTCGTATACACGCCGTGCTGGGGGGCAAGAATCCACATCCGCAGTCTTATCTGGTGGGAGGCATGTCTACCGCAATCGATGCGAACGAGGCGGAAGCGGTCATCAATCCAGAGCGCATTACACTGATGAACCAACTGGTTTCGAGAGCGCAGACCTTTGTGAAACAGGTCTATTTGCCAGATGTGATGGCCGTAGCCGGCGGTTATCGAGACTGGTTCCACTACGGGGAGGGGCTGGGAAATTTCATGGCATATGGGGATTATCCCAGCGGTAGCATCAATGACACTGCCATGTTCGCTTTCCCACGCGGAATTATTCTCAATCGTGATTTATCCACTGTTCATTCGCTTGATCCCAAAAATGTAACTGAGTACGTGACACATTCCTGGTATGAGTACTCCGAAGGTGACCAGGTTGGCAAGCATCCCTCACAGGGGGAGACCAAACCCAGTTATTCCGGGCCTAAACCTCCGTATGAGTATCTGAAGACGGACGAGAAATATTCATGGCTCAAGTCGCCCCGATACGAGGATAAGTCCATGGAGGTGGGTCCGCTTGCGAGGGTCCTCATTGCCTACGCTTCCGGCAATGAAGGTATCAAGAAGAGAGTCGATGCAACGCTTGCCAAATTGAACCTTCCCGCAACCGCTCTTTATTCGACGATGGGTCGCATCGCGGCGCGCGCTCTCGAGGCCGATTTCATGGCGGATATGCTGCCTGTCTGGCTGCAGGAGCTGAACAATAATATGGCCCATGGGAACGTGCGTATTCACAACGGTGAAAAATGGGACCCGGAGTCGTGGCCGAAGTCGTGCCAGGGTTTCGGATTGGAGGAAGCTCCGCGCGGCTCTCTCGGACATTGGGTCGAGATCGAGAATAAGAAGATCGTGAACTATCAGGCTGTAGTTCCGTCCACGTGGAATGCTGGTCCGCGCGATGCTCACGGGCAAAGAGGCGCATACGAAGCTGCACTGCTGAAAACACCGATCGCAGATCCTGAAAGGCCGCTTGAAATTCTTCGCACGGTGCATTCCTTCGACCCTTGTCTGGCATGTGCTGTTCATGTGATAGATGCAGCCGGTCGCAGGTACGGCCGTAAACAAGTTCCGGTTAGCTAGAGGACGATATGGCAACTGTCATCAAGGCTCCGGTCGCGGATCCAAGACTAGTAACCAGTTCAGAAATTTTGTCGGTCTACGTCTGGGAGTGGCCGGTACGTATCGCGCACTGGATGATCGTACTTTCACTTGCTGTCCTTACTGTCACCGGCGCTTATATGCACCGGCCGTTTTTGGTGGCAACCAGCTCAAGAGCCTGGGTAATGGGAACAGCGCGATTTGTGCACGAGTTGTTTGGGTTCATTCTGATCGCCGTCCTCATCCTGCGTTTCTACTGGTTCTTCGCCGGGAACCGATGGGCCCGCTGGCGCGCATGGATTCCTCTCCGAAGAGACCAGTGGCTCAGCATATCCAGCATGCTTCGTTATTACACGTACAGAAAGCGTGAGCCCGATCCAGAGGTCGGACACAACTCACTCGCGGCTGCGACTTATACGGTGATCATGTTTCTGCTTGTCGTGGAATGTGTGAGTGGTGTGGTGCTCTACAGCGTTGTGAGAGGAAGTCACACACTGACGCTCCTTGTGGGCTGGATTTCGCGGATCATCGATATCCAATATATTCGTGCGATCCACTACTTCATCATGTTTCTCTTCATCGGCTTCATCATCCATCATGTTTACAGCGCATTCCTGGTCTCAAAGGAGAGGCAGAATGGGCTGATGGAGAGTATCTTCACTGGCTGGAAGTTTGTTTCGCGTCAGGTAATGGAAGAAGATGCAGCAAACGAAAGCCGAGAGCAAGAGCGTACGTCAGGCAAACGCCGGAGTCGCGGATGAACATAGTCCTGTTGGGCCTGGGTAATCTCATGCGAACCGATGACGGTGTCGGCATCCACGCAATTCGTAGATTGTCTGATGATTATCGGCTTGCACGTAACGTACAGATCATTGAAGGGGGTACCCTTGGCCTTGATCTGCTCGATAGTCTTCGCGGAGTTACGCATTTGCTGGCTGTGGATGCCGTCGATACAGGAGCGACTCCCGGCACCCTGTTACGGTTTGCGGATGCGGAACTTGCCAACCTACCCATTGCAAAGAGCGTTCATCTTCTCGGCTTTGCCGATCTTCTCGGAACTATGAATCTGCTGGAAGACGCGCCATGCGAGGTCGTGTTATTGGGAGTACAACCCAAATCCACGGATTGGGGTATCGTCCTGTCTCCCATTGTTGATGCAACTCTGACGGACCTGATTGAAGCGACCCTCGACCAGGTTTCACAATGGCAAGACGCCAATAAGAGATCAGAAGAACTATGCATCGTGCGATCCCGGTCAGGGTGACTTCGACCTCTTCGGGGGTACGGATCAAGCGTTATTGGAGATGTCTTCATGTGTTTAGCAATTCCCGGCAAGATCATTGAACTGTCTCAGGACCAGCCGCACCTGGGAACTGTAGAGGTCACGGGTGTGCGTCGTAAGGTGGACCTTGGCCTGCTCGCGGATGACATGCCGGTGGTTGGCGACTGGGTGCTGATCCATGTGGGCTTCGCCATGACGAAAGTGAGTGAACTGGACGCAATGGAGCAGATGCAATTGTTGAGCATGTTGGGGGAGGCGGAACAGGCGATTGAGGAAGTTCGAGGGTATGGCCTTGTGGACGATCGAGGGCCGTGACTATTCGGTAGGTCGTCAACGCGACGAAGCATGTTTTTATCGAAGACGGCAAGTGAGGTCCGACGTGCGATATGTAGATGAATTCCGAGACCCCGAACTGATTGTGAAGGCATCTGATGAGATCCATCGTCTCGCGGATCCGGGACGGCACTATCGCATTATGGAGGTCTGTGGCGGTCACACTCATGCAATCTACCGCTTTGGACTGAAGGATATCCTGCCTTCGAACATCGAGTTGATTCATGGGCCGGGCTGCCCTGTGTGCGTGTTGCCTATGGGCAGAATCGACGACGGATTGGCAGTGGCCAGGAACCAGGACGTGATCTTTGCCGCCTTCGGAGATATGATGCGTGTTCCCGGGACACATGGCAGCCCCCTGGAACATAAGGCCCAAGGGACTGACGTTCGCATTGTGTATTCGCCTGCCGACGCGCTTCAGTTAGCAAGGAAGAATCCTAATAAGCATGTAATGTTTTTTGCGATCGGCTTCGAGACGACGGCGCCGTCAACCGCGCTCACGCTAATGCGTGCGAAGGCAGAGGGCGTCAGGAACTTCTCTGTGTTCTGCAACCACGTCACGATCATCCCGGCGATCAGGGCGATTCTCGACTCGCCCGATATGCGACTCGATGGCTTTATCGGCCCCGGCCATGTTTCCACTGTGATCGGTTGCCGGCCTTACGAATGGATTTCGAGGACAGAGGGCAAACCGGTCGTAATTTCGGGGTTCGAGCCGTTGGATCTGCTTCAGTCCATCGTAATGCTGCTTCGACAACTGAAGGCGGGCGAGGCACGCGTCGAGAACCAATACAAGCGTGTCGTGCACTGGGAGGGTAATCGCGCCGCCCTGAAGGTGATGGCCGAGGTCTTTCAGCTTCGGCCGTATTTTGAATGGCGCGGCCTTGGGTTTATCTCGCAGTCAGCGCTGCGGATTCGGGACGGGTATGCTGCGTGGGACTCGGAACAATGCTTTCCGATTCCTGGCACACGGGTCACCGATCCGAAGGCGGCTCAGTGTGGCGAGGTTCTGAAGGGTGTGCTGAAGCCCGTACAGTGCAAATTGTTTGGCAGCGAGTGCACTCCGGAGCATCCGGTAGGAGCACTGATGGTTTCGACAGAGGGTTCATGCGCAGCTTATTACAACTACGAACATCGGAAGGCAGCGGCTCTGGTGACAAGCATCCGCTCGGTAGCCTAGACGGGCCAGCCGCCGTGGAAAGCATTCGATCCGGGGTACGCTTTCGCGACTCGCAGATTGAGATGGCGCATGGAGCGGGTGGCAAGGCAAGTCGGCGATTGATCGAAGGTCTCTTCGCCCCTCTTCTGTTTGGAGACGTGAGCGCAACTCTGGGAGATGCGGCGCACGTTGCCATCGACGGCAGTTCCGTTGCTATTACAACAGATAGCTTTGTGGTAAAGCCGCTCACATTTCCGGGTGGTTCCATCGGCGAACTAGCGGTGAATGGAACCCTGAACGACCTGGCTGTATCCGGAGCAGAGGGGCAAGCGATGGTGGCCACGTTTGTTCTGGAAGAAGGCCTTCCGACGTCAGTGCTTGAAGGAGAGGTTCGCGCGATGGCGGCCGCGCTTCGTAGTGCAGGGGTGGCGATGGTCGGCGGCGATACAAAGGTCGTCGAGCGCGGCAAGGCCGATGGCATGTACATCACAACGACCGGCATTGGTCGCCGCATACCTCATCTCACGGTTGACGCGCGGTCCGTTCGTCCGGGCGACAAAATCCTGCTCTCCGGACCCATTGGAGACCACGGTATTACAATCCTTCTCGCTCGCGGCGAACTTGATCTTGCGGCAGATCTGTTCTCCGACACCCGATGCGTTCTGTCGCTGGTGAAGGCATTGGCACTAGAAGTGGGCTCTGGAGTTCACTGGATGCGCGATCCAACACGCGGCGGCGTCGCGACGTCTCTCAATGAGCTTGCTCGCGACTGCGGAGTTGGAGTGGTGTTGTCGGAAGAGGAGATTCCTGTTCGGGATGAGGTTCGTGGCGCTTGTGAGTTGCTTGGCCTGGATCCGCTGCATATCGCGAACGAAGGACAGTTCCTCGCGATCGTAGCCGCGGAGTATGCAGACGCCGCTTTGAACGCGTTGAACAGCACGGAAGGCGGTGAAGAGGCGCGCATCATCGGAGAGGTGCGGGCGGAACCTTCCTGTGCGGTGCTTGTGACGACGCGATACGGCGGCAGCCGAATCGTCGACATGCTTGTCGGTGATCCATTGCCTCGAATCTGCTAGGACAATTGCGATGGAGATAGCTTGCAAATTAACGGCGCTGATAGAAGAACGGTTGATGGTGCGCAATGGCATCATTGAGGATTTCTTCGCACTAGAGGCGAGGCGTCTGGCGAGTGCATGCCATGAGATGTCCGAACGATTTCTGAAAGGAGGTCGTCTTCTGGCGTTTGGCCGCGGTGCTTGTGCGACGGATGCGCAGCATGTCTCGGTGGAGTTCGTGCATCCGGTTATTGTTGGGAAGCGAGCGCTGCCGGCGCTCGATCTTTCGATGGCCTTCGAGCCGTGGCTGAGGACGATTCTTAAACCGGAGGATATCGTGATGGGATTCGGCCCGCCTGAAGGCGACTGCGAGGTGCTAAGCGCTTTGGCGTGGGCTCGCTCCCGGAATGCAATGACTTTCGCGCTGCCGGGGCCTGAGGGCTCGTACGCCCTCGGACCGATAACGCCGGACCCATTCATTCATCAAGAGACAATTGAGATTCTCTATCACACGCTGTGGGAGACGGTGCATGTGTTTCTGGAACACCGCGAACTTGGACAGGACATTGGGCAGTCCGAGTTTCTCTATCCGTTTCTGGGACAGAAGAAGCAGGATGCTTCCGACATCTTGGAAGATGTTGCTACTTCGATCCTGATGAAAGCGCATGACGATACGCTATTGCGAACACAACTGGCCGGCGAACAAGCTGAACAAATTGGCAACGTCGCTCGCGCTATTGATCAGCGTCTTCGGCGCGGCGGAAAGCTTATCCTCTTCGGGAACGGAGGATCGGCGACAGACGCCAATGACTGGGTCCTGGACTGCATCGCGCCCCCCTCGGGTTATCGATCGATTCCCGCGATATCGCTTTCGATGGAGCCGGCAAACATAACGGCTTTAGCGAACGACATCGGCACCGAGGTCATCTTTCTGCGGCAGATGATTGCGCAGGCACAGCCGCAAGATGTTGCTGTTGGCATTTCGACGAGTGGAGGTTCGCGCAACATTGTGATGGCCCTTGAAGAGGCGCGAGAGCGCGGATTGCTGACCGTGGCGCTTCTGGGATATGACGGTGGAGAGATCTCTCGTCGTGGGGTTGCGGATTTCCCCATCATCGTTCGCAGCGACTACATCCCTCGCATTCAGGAGGTTCAGGCCTCCGCCTATCATGTAATGCGCGAGGCTCTGGAGGTGCTCAGCCATGGCGAAGCTTGAGCTCTACGGCACGGCAAGCTGTCCGTATACACAAGAGCTGCGCGAATCGCTGGAGTGGCACCGACGTGACTTTCAGGAGTACGACATTGAAGCCGATCCACAGGCGAGGGAGCGTCTTCGCGCCCTCGACAGCAGTGTTCGGACGGTCCCGGTGCTGGTGGAAGATGACAAGGTTATCCAGGTGGGCTGGCAGGGTCGAGGCTGTGTCGTAGGTTGGGAATCGTCATGGTGAGTGCCTGCTCCATTCGAGTTCGCGGAGTCGTGCAAGGTGTTGGCTTTCGGCCCTTCGTGTACCGTCTCGCTGAGGCAAACGCGCTTGCGGGCTGGGTGCTCAACGGCAACCAGGGAGTTGAGATTCACCTGGAAGGCATCGAGGAAAATCTGGCGACATTCGTTCGAGAGATCAGATTGAGAGCTCCTGCCGCAGCTTCCATCGCTGAGATCGAGGTGGAAGCCGCACCGTGTGAGGGCCTGAACAATTTCACGATCCTCGAAAGCAGGCATGCCGGTCCGGCAACGGTTCGCGTGTCGCCGGATCTACCCATCTGCGACGAGTGCCTTGGAGAGCTGTTCGATTCAACGGATCGACGTTGCGGCTACCCCTACATCAACTGCACGAACTGCGGCCCTCGCTACAGTGTGATTCGCGCGCTGCCCTATGATCGGCCAAACACCACAATGCATTTCTGGCCGATGGATGCCTATTGCAGCCATGAGTACCACGACCCAGTGAACCGCAGGTTTCACGCGCAGCCCGTGGCGTGTCCCGCCTGCGGGCCGAAGCATTCTCTTATCGAAGGGCTAACGACGATCTCTGAGGATGCAGGCGCGATTGCAAAGGCGGCGGAGCTTCTTCGCGAGGGCAGGATCGTGGCGATTAAAGGCCTTGGAGGCTATCATCTTGCCTGTGACGCGCGGTCTCCGGATGCCTGCGCGGCGATGCGCCAGCGAAAATTCAGGAAAGAGAAGCCATTCGCTCTGATGGCTAGGGACCTGGAGACGGCGCGCGATCTGGTTGATCTCACTCACGACGCTGAAGAACTTTTAACTTCGATGGCGAGGCCGATCGTACTTGCTTCGAAGAAGCTTGAGCTTGCGGAGGTCGCTCCCGACGGCAGGACGTTTGGGGTGATGCTGCCTTATACGGCGCTGCACTATCTTCTCTTCGCCGCGGGCGCTCCAGACGTTCTGGTGATGACGAGCGCGAACCGCTCCAGCGAGCCAATTGCCTATGACGATCACGATGCACTTGAGCGTCTCTCTGGAATCGCCGATGCCTTCCTGGTTGGCGAGCGTCCGATTGCGCGTCGCGTCGACGACTCGGTGGTGTGCGTTGGCGCATTCGGACCCATGATGCTGCGACGCGCGCGCGGGTACGCTCCCGGAGCGGTTACCACGCTGCCGACGCACCGTCCCATTCTCGCTGTCGGCGCAGATCTTAAGGACGCTATCACTCTTGCAGTGGACGGACAGGCATTCGTCAGCCAGCACATTGGCGACCTTGAGCACTACCAGGCGTTTCGAGCGTTTGAAGAGACCGTGAAAGATTTGATGGAGATGTACGACGTGCCGTGGAGTGAGTTGCTCGTCGTTCACGACAGCCATCCGCAGTATGCATCCACGGCGTACGCTCTTGCATTGCCGTCCTCGAGCAAGTGTGCTGTGCAACACCACCGCGCGCATATTGCGTCCGTCGTTGCCGAGCGCGGTGCGTGGGATGAGAGGGTCGTAGGTGTGAGCTTCGACGGTACCGGATATGGCGACGATGGAACGATATGGGGCGCCGAGATCTTTGTTGGAAGCGTGGAGAGAGGCTTTGAACGCGTGGCGCACCTTCGACAGGCGACTCTGGTGGGAGGAGACGCGGCAGCACAGTATCCAATCCAGGCCGCCGCGGGATTTCTTGCCCAGATGGAAGATCTGCCGGATATGTCCGCCGCTCCGTTCTGCTTTGGCTCCCGCTATCATGATGCTCTGCAACTCATTGATGGCAACGTCCGCACGTTCTCGACCACCTCGATGGGAAGATTGTTTGATGGCGCAGCCGCGCTCATCGGCTTCGTCAGGGATATGACCTTTGAAGGACAGGCGGCGATCTGGCTGGAGCAAATGGCAAAAGGCGCATCCGCTGCGGATTCGTACCCGTTTCCGTTCGTGAACCATGAGCTGGACTTTCGGCCGCTGCTTCAGTGCATGATCGATGATCGAAAGCGGGGACGCTCGACGCGTGAGATAGCTCGCGCATTTCAGCAGGCGATCGCAAATGGGTTGTATGCTGCGACGACAACAATCTGCGAAGAACAAGGAGTTCGTACGGTCGTCCTCTCCGGAGGGGTTTTTCAGAACCAGTTACTACTAGAGGATGTAAAGCCACTGTTCGAAAGGGAGAAGCTTAGCGTGTGGACGAACCGTGCTGTTCCTCCGAACGACGGCGGAATCAGTTTGGGGCAGGCTGCTCTGGCCGTGTTTGGATAATCCGGAATCGATGGAGAGAAACATGCATGAGCTTTCGATCGCGATGAGCATAGTAGAGATGGCGCAGGAAGAGGCCAAGCATCGTGGCGTCCGAATCGATGCGGTCTATCTGGAACTCGGGCTCCTATCCGGAGTCGTTCCAGAAGCGCTGCTCTTTTCCTACGATGTGGCATGCAGCGGAACGCGACTGGAGGGTTCCCGACTGGTGATCCATGAAGTGCCGATCGAGGTTTACTGCTCAGCATGCGATGCACCAAAAACATTGAACTCGATGCAATGGTTCTGCTGTCCGGATTGCGGGACGCCGACGGCGAACGTAATCCACGGAAGAGAGCTCTTCATTACGGCTCTGGAGATACGAGATGAGTGCTCAGCCACGCCTGTTGGAAGTGCGTAAGAACGTTTTAAAGCACAACGACGTGATAGCCCGCGCACTGCGACAGCGCTTTCTTGCGCAGAGAACTTTTGTTGTAAGCCTCGTCTCAAGCCCCGGTGCGGGTAAGACGGCGTTTCTCGAACGGACACTCACACTTCTGCGGCCGCGGCATCGAGTCGCCGCGCTGGTTGGAGATCTCGCAACGGAGAACGATGCGATTCGCCTGGCGCGCAGTCAGGCTCCGGTAAAGCAAATTACCACGGGAACGGTGTGCCACCTTGAAGCTGCCATGGTTGAGAATGCGCTCAATGGATGGGAAATCGGCGAACTCGACTTCCTCTTTATAGAGAATGTTGGGAACCTGGTCTGCCCCTCGTCCTATGACCTGGGAGAGAATCATCGGCTGGTTCTGCTCTCTGTGACGGAGGGTGAGGACAAGCCCCTGAAGTATCCCACGATCTTCAATAGCGCGGATATCGCGGTCATTACAAAGATGGATCTTGCCGAAGCGGTTGAATTCGAGGAGGAGGCGGTGAAGGCGAACATTCAGGCCGTACGACCCGGAATGCATCAGTTCGCAGTCTCGGCAAAGACAGGTGAGGGGATGAACGAATATCTACGATACCTCATCGCCCGGTTGGTGGAGTTGAGGCAGAAGACGGCCGTGTGAAAGCCTTACCGGTAGTCCCTTAGTGGCAGTGTCAGGCGGTTAGACTTGAGAGCACTCGTTCGAGTCCGCGAATCAGTCTCTCGTTTTCGGCATCAGACCGAACCGCAGTCCGCAGATGTCCAGGTGCTAATCCCTGAAAATTCGCGCAAGATCGAAGCACGATTTGTTCCTCGGCGATCAGCTTTTCCCAAAGCAGATCGACATTCAGGTGTGATGGAAATCGCAGCAAAAGAAAATTTGTGCGCGAGAGATACGTTGCGATTTGCAGCTTTCCCAGTTCAGTTTCCAGCCAGGAACGACGCTGATCATTCGCCGTCCGCGACTCATCGGCATACGCTCGATCATGAAGGGCGGCGCAAAGGGCGGTTGAGGCCAGGCTTGTAATCGGCCATGGGGCGATCAGGCGGTTCATCGCACAAATCTTTGAAGGTGCTCCAACCGCATACGCGACTCGCAACCCGGGGATTGCGAAAAACTTTGTCACCGAGCGGAACACGATGACGTTGGTCTGATGCATATTCCTTTGAACAACCGAAGCGGATGGGCAGTAATCGATGAAGGCTTCATCCAGCAGAACGGAGGCATCGTTTTCCGCAGCAATTTCGATTAGTTGCTGTATCTTCTCCCAATCGCAAAGCACGCTAGAAGGATTCTGCGGATTTGCCAACAAAATTGCATCGCAGGAATGATCGAGCATCGCGTTTCGAATTGTGTTGGGCGCGTACTCAAATGCATTCTCCTGCGAGAGTCGGTGAGGAATGACCTCAACACCGGCATTCCGCAGCCCGGTCCGGTATTCACCAAAAGACGGAATCAATAAAAGACATCGCTTAATTTCGAGTGCTCTCAGTGCCGAGTCCAGCAGTGGAACGAATCCGTTTGCGACAGCGATATTTTCCGGCGCGGCGCCGATGCAAGCGGAGATCGTTTGTTTCAGTTCAATCAATTCGAGATCCGGATACGCAGCAAGGCTTGCGAAATCGTCGAGCGCCTGGCGTAATGCCTCTACTACCGATCGAGGCGGTCCCGCAGGGTTGACATTGACGCTGAAATCGAGAAGCCGTTCTACTGGAATTTGAAAGTGCTCCGCGATTTTACGAAGCTGTCCGCCATGCAGTGGTGCTTGAAGCGAAGAAGTACTCCTCATCTCCTTTTCCCCAGCAAAGCAGCCATTGCTCCAAGGATGGACATAGTAACTGCGAGACGAATCGCGTGCTTCGCCTCTCGTACTGAAGCCCGGGGGAATTCCTCTCCCAGAAAAGTTGCTCTCTGCGGTTGGCCATCATAAAAATTTTGCCCGCCAAGGCGGACCTCGAGTGCTCCGGCCATGGCACTCTCCGGTTGTCCGGCATTGGGGCTATTGTGCTTTCCGCCGTCACGCAACCATGTCGCCAACGCGGACTTTGCACAGGTGTCCGGGAAAATCGAAGCGGCGATCGTGATGCCTACTGCGGTCAGCCGCGACGGTAACAGATTCGCAACGTCGTCCAGACGCGCCGCAACCTTGCCAAAGTAAAGATATCGATCATCCGCATGACCGATCATCGAGTCCAGCGTATTGATCGCCTTGTAGGCCATGGCAAGCGGAACGCCGCCAATTGAGAGATAGAACAGCGGGGCAATTACTCCATCGGAGCAACTCTCTGCTACCGTTTCGATGACTGCGCGGCTGATCTCCTGAGCATCCAGGTCCTGTGTATCTCTCCCAACGATTCTTGCCAGCCGCCGCCGCGCGAGAACGATGCTGCCTGTCTCAAGTGCAGCGACCACTGCCATGCTCTCATCATGCAGGCTGCGGGAAGCCAGGCAGGTCCACGCAAGCAACGTTTCACAAATGAAGCCCGGCACTTGGCCGCTGGTGTTCAGCCGGTTGATCATTTTCTTCGTGACGAAATATGTTGCAGAGACCAAGCCAAGTGTGAGAGCTGCGCCCGCAAGAAATTCGTTTGCCGGCGTCTGGTCGGGCTGCCGCAACAATCGTTCGCCCCTCTCAACCGACTCGCCGATCAGACGGACGGGATGCGGCATCCACTCAGGATCACCTGCAACCCAGTCGAAGAGAATCGCGGTGGCAAGAACTCCTCGGCTGCTCACTGGGGAATGCCTTCTGGTTGTGTGTGATCGAAGATTTCCCTTAATAAATCATTGCGGCGATAAGAGAGGCCAATCCATCCGAAGATTGTCACCATATCCAATGCGCTCTCAACCTCATGCGCAAGCCGGTTCAGCGAGTCTTCGCGAATCTGCTTCCAGTGCAGCACTTCGCGTGGTGTATCAAGCAGATGAAACGACCGTGCAGCACGAAGAAACTGATGGCGGAAGCCGTCGTCATCGAAGATGCCATGCAGATAGGTGCCGAAGATGCGCGAATCCTCGCTGATGCACCCATCGTCGATGGACTCGCGCGAGCTGTTGATCGAGAGAGCGGCGAGCGGTGAGGCCCCTGGTTGGTAGATCGTTCGTCCGATGTGAATCTCGTAGCCGGAGATCCTGCGTGCAGTGAGATTTTGTCCAAACAGAATCTTCGCTTGCAACTCTCCCGCAGCGTTGCGAGTCACTTTGTCTGCCTGCATTATCGTTTGGATAGGGAGCAGTCCGAGACCTGTGATCGAACCGTCGCGCTCCATGCCAAGAGGGTCAGTAATCTTTTCGCCCAGCATCTGCATTCCACCGCAAATTCCAACTACCAGGCCTCGCCCGGCATAGCGTTGCAATGCAATATCAAGTTTCTCTTCCCGCATCCATAGCAGATCGTCCGCGGTCTGCTTGCTTCCGGGAAGAATGACGATATCGGCGTTTGCGATTGCCTCCGCCGAACGACAAAAGATCAGCGATACAGAGGGTTCTGCGCGGAGAGAATCAAAGTCGGTGAAGTTGGAAAACGATGGCAACGCAACGACAGCGATTCGCAGAGGACGATCAGAGTTTTCGAGTGAAGGTGATTCCTTCGGCCAGCATGACTGCACCGTGACAGGCAGGCCGAGGCTGTCTTCCTCTTCAAGCCGCAGCGAGTGAAGATAAGGCACAACCCCGAGGCATGGTTTCTGCATGCGCTGCTCGATCATTCGCAGGCCGGGATGCAGGAGCTCTAGATCTCCGCGAAATTTATTGATTGCAAATCCGCGAATGCGTCGGCGTTCCTCTGGTTCGAGTAGTTCCAGCGTGCCCAGAAGGGAAGCGAAGACTCCGCCGCGGTCGATATCGCCGAGAAGAAGGCATTGTGCGTCGGCGATATCAGCCATTCTCATATTCACGATATCGTGCTTTTTCAAATTAATCTCGGCGGGCGATCCTGCTCCCTCCAGAACGATCACGTCATGCCTCGAGGCAAGCGTCTTGTAGCTCTCGCGAACAACTGGCAGCAACTCTTCCACGCGTCGCAGGTGGTAGTCAGTCGCGGTCACCCGACCCCAGATCTTTCCGCGTGCGACAATCTGTGACGAAGCGTCGCCTGAAGGTTTAATCAAGATGGGATTCATGTGCACCGAGGGAGCGACACATGCGGCTTCAGCCTGCAGCGCCTGTGCGCGCCCAATCTCTAACCCTTCCACGGTAGCGGCAGAGTTCAGCGACATATTCTGCGACTTGAACGGTGCGACGCGATAACCCTGCCGCACGAAGATGCGGCACAGTGCGGCGGTCATCAACGATTTGCCGACATGCGAGCTGGTCCCCAGAACCATGATCGCCCGTGCCGTCACGGTATCGGCCTTTCACCGTCCCAATTGCTATCGTACTGCTCGAATGCGAGCACGCTCTTCAATGGTCTCCGCGTCTCCCAGCCAACTCGCTCGAGGTCGGGCTCAGGGGCGAACTCTTTCACATATCCCAGACACAGATACGCCACAGGCACGACATGCCCCGGAATCCTCAGCGCCCTCCGCAGCCGGTCTGGTTCAAGAATGCTCACCCAACCTACTCCCACTCCTTCTGCGCGTGCCGCGAGCCAAAGATTTTGTACCGCACACACGGCCGAGTAGATCGCCGTCTCCGGCATAGTGCGGCGTCCAAGCTGATGCCCTTGACTGCTCTCCGAGTCGCAAACGATGCAGAGATTCTGCGGTGCTTCCAGAATGCCTTCGAGTTTCAGGCTGGCGTAGTTTTGTCTTCGCTCGCCGTCGTAACACTCCATCGCCTGTTGGTTTGCATCGCAAAAAATCTTGTGCACCTCGCGTCGAACGCGAACATCCCGAACTACTATGAAGCGCCAGGGCTGCATCAGACCGACTGAAGGGGCACTGTGCGCAGCTTCCAGCAACCGGCAAAGCAACTCGTCCGGAAGGGGTTCTGCCAGGAAGCCACGACGCACATCTCTGCGTTCGCGGATCGCCTGGTAAACCGCGCCCCGCGCGCGTTCGTCGAATCCTTCAGCCTTGTTCATTTCCACGCCCTGGACCACTTCGGTCCCGACGTCTCGCCTGTGCGTAGACGAGCATCAACGCCTGCGTTCACCTCGATCAATCTGCCGAACAGCCAGAT
This sequence comes from uncultured Acidobacteriaceae bacterium, assembly GCA_963815485.1. Taxonomy (GTDB): domain Bacteria; phylum Acidobacteriota; class Terriglobia; order Terriglobales; family Acidobacteriaceae; genus Edaphobacter. The sequence continues at coordinate 1,945,985 of CAWFGQ010000002.1, forward strand.
CACATCAGACAGGCGGTTCAGATAGGCAAGAACCTCCGGCCTCAATTCCACCCCATTCGCCGCCAGTCGAACCGCAGCTCGTTCTGCACGACGGCAAACTGTGCGGGCGATTTCATACGCTGCCGATTCTCTATGTGCACCGGGAAGCGACCAATCACCGAGAATTCCATCCGTCGCTTCAATCTGATGTACCAGCTTGGTCAGCGATTCCACATCTTCGTCAGTGATCGAAGGTGGCGTCTTTTTGCTTTCAGGCGGAGTCGAGAGCGCCGATCCTACTCGAAAAAGAGTGCGTTGAATTTCCTCTGTCCAATTACGAATCTCGTGGTTTGTACAAATGCTGCGGGCAAAGCCCAGAAATGTATTCAATTCATCCACAGTGCCGTATGCTTCCACGCGCAAATCCGCCTTCGAGATGCGAATTCCGCCCGCCAGTCCGGTCTCTCCACCGTCTCCACGCTTTGTTGCGATGCTCATACCCGTCTCCCCTTTTTAATTCTTTACTGAAAGGTTGTTGATCTCTGGATGGTGTGACGCACAACCGAGCAGTATGGTCTCATCTGCTCCCACGACTCCTCTTCTGTGCATTTGTGGAAGGAATTCAGCACAAAACGAAGCACTCCTGCATGGCTTACGACAGCGATGCTTCGATCCGTATTTTGCGCGTTCTCCAAAAGAAGGCTGATCTCCTTCAATACCCTCCGCTCGAAACAGGCCAATTTCTCGCCTTCCGGGGTCGGCAGGTTGGGATACTCCTTCATCCATCGATGCGCATAGATCGGGTCTTGCTGTTCAATCTCTTTCCACGCGAGGCCCTCCCAGCGACCAAATGCTATTTCCCGCAGCGCCGGTCGCACATGGTATTCGACACCGTGTGCGGCTGCAATTGCAGAAGCCGTTGAGAACGCCCTTCGCAGGTCACTGGTGTAAACCGCTCCGATGTCTTCCGAACGGAGGCGCTCAACAAGTTCACGAACCTGAACCCACCCGCGTGTGTTCAATTCGGGGTCCGAGTGACCGCAAAATGTTCCAGCCATGTCCGTCTCCGCGTGGCGAATTAAAAGTATCTCGCTCATACGTTCCACACTCCGCAGAAGTAGACAGCGATCTCCGTCAGCTGGTTGGTCGCGCCAAAGCAATCGCCCGTCACCCCCTGGATTTTTTTCGAATAAAGCCAGCCGCTCAAAGCGACGGCGAACAATGTGATGACGATCGGTACGATCGCCCACCACCTCAAGGCAAACCCAACGATGATGAAGGTGAATGTCGACCCAAAGATCAGAGAGAACAAAGAAGTTAGCCTGGCAATTCGTGCGCCCTGACCATCCTGTTCACGCGCTGGCGGAAGAAAATAACTCAACGGCAGGGAACTCCAGCGGCACAGTACCTGCGCGGAGATCACGTAGCCGGCGAAACGGGTTGATGGGAGTGAGGTCAGCAAAAGAAATCGTGCGAGCAAAGACAATGTCAGCGCGGCCGCGCCATAACTTCCAATCCGACTATCTTTCATGATTAGTAGAATCTGATCCCTGTTCCATCCACCGCCGAGACCATCCGCGCTATCGGCAAGCCCATCCTCGTGAAAACAGCCGGTAATCAGAACGAAATAAACAAGCACAATCAGCGCGACCAGCGGCCGCGCCAGATGAGGAGCGAGAAACTTCTGCAGCAAGACTGCGCCTGCGCCAATCACGACTCCCACGAGCGGGAAAAATTTCACCGCTCGGGAAAGCGAATCTTCTTCGTATTCGATCGAGGGCATCGGAATGCGCGTGAGAAATTGAAATGCAGTGACCAACTCCGTACCAAGCCGATGAATCTGTCGTGTTACGCTCACCGCGTCGCCCCGCTGACACCCGCAGACGCAAAGGTTGCCATCTGGTTATAAAGCGCCATCGCAGATTCGATGATTGGCATCGCCAGCACCGCACCAGTTCCTTCTCCCAGGCGCATGTTGAGCGAGAGGATCGGCTTTAAGCCAACAAATTCGAGCAGAATGCGATGCCCCGGCTCTTCGGATTGATGTCCGGCAAAGAGATATCCCTGCACCCGCGGCTCAATTGCAAACGCGATCGCTGCCGCCGCTGTGGAGATAAAGCCATCGGCGATCACTGCAATCCTGTGTTGCGCCGCGCCAAGAAATAGTCCGGTCATTGCAGCAATTTCCAGGCCACCCACGCAGCGAAGAATGTGAAGCGGCTCAAGACTTCGACTCACAAAATGCCGCTCAATCGCTTCTTCGATCACTCGCTGCTTGTGCGCACGCGCATCAGCCTCCAGACCAGTTCCTTTGCCGGTAACCTTTTCGGCGGGTGCGCCAGTCAAGGCTGCGGTAATTGCACTGGCCGCTGTGGTGTTCCCAATCCCCATCTCGCCTACCGCGAGCAGGCTGTGACCTTTCCTCCTCGCCTCTTCGGCCAACACTGTTCCTACTTCAAGCGCGCGCGTCACCTCCGCGTCGGTCATTGCTGCTTCTCTCAGCATGTTGCGTGTTCCTCTTCGGACTTTATAGTCCAACAGGCCATCAATCGATCCGAAGTCAGCATCCACACCCACGTCGACCACATTTATCGCGACATCATGAAATCTTGCAAGCACATTGACCGCTGCTCCGCCGGAGAGAAAATTCAGCACCATCTGGTGCGTCACGGCGCTCGGATACGCGCTCACGCCTTCCGCTGTGACGCCATGATCTGCGGCAAAGACATAGACGGCCTTTTGCAGCGGCTGAGCAAATTCTTCCCGTCGGATCGACACCATCTGTGCGGCAATATCCTCAAGCATGCCAAGGCTACCCGGCGGTTTGGTTAACAAATCCAAATGGGCTCGCGCGCGCTGGAGCCACTCTTCACTCGGCGATTCAATTCCGGAGATAATCTTCGACATTATGAATTCAGTTGGCATGATCAACCGACCCTCGTTTCATGCCGTTCCATTCGCTCAAGCAGCATGGGATGCCTGCGTGGCGGACAGTTGAATGCCTTCTCCAGAATCGCGGGCTTCAGAACCTCCTTAGTCGTGGCTTTCATTAACGGCATCTCGGGACTCAGGAGAATTGCAGAAGAAAAGTTGCCTTCGAGCAGTTGAAGATCGTGAATCGACGCAAAGATCGTTATTCCTTCGGCACCAAGGAAGTGCAGTAGATCGATGAGTTCTACTTGCCGCCCGATGTCGAGATTTTGAGTAGGCTCGTCCAGCAGCAACAACTTTGGTCCCTGCGCGAGGCCAAGCGCAATCTTTACACGTTGACGTTCTCCTCCGCTTAATTCGTTGTAGATTCTCCGTTGCAATCCGGCTACATCGGCAAGTTCCAGTGCGCGATCGACCGCCATGCGATCTTCAGGCATGGGTCCTCGCAAAAGGCCCAGGTAAGGTGTGCGGCCCTGTTCCACTACCTCTCGAACTGTGAATTGAAATGGAACGTCAAGCTGCTGCGGAACGAGAGCGACAGTACGCGCGACCCTACTGAGAGGAAGCGAGTGCAACGGCACACCGTTCAGGACCACGTTGCCGGATCTAGACTTCAGTGTTCCAGCAGCTAGTCGAAGCAGCGTTGTTTTTCCGGCGCCGTTGGGGCCAATCAGAGCCGTACAACTCCCTGCTTCCAGATCGAAGCTTACAGACCGAACGATGTCGGCGTCGTCGTAGCCGAAGCCGACATCGCGAAAGCTCAGAAGCGGATTCATAAGGTGTAGCTCCGTTTCGTCTTGCGTAAAAGATAGAGAAAAAATGGCCCGCCAATAAACGCCATCAAAATTCCGACAGGAATCTCTGTCGGCGCGAGGATGGATCGAGCCAGCGTATCCGCGACAATCAGGAAGATCGCTCCAGATAGTGCCGTCACCGGAAGCAGACGAACGTGATCCGGCCCGAGAAGCAGTCGCGCGACATGCGGCACAATCAATCCGGCGAAGCTGATGAGCCCGCCTAGCGACACAGCGACGGCCGTGAGCAAAGATCCTGTCAAAATGATTCCGATACGCGTGTATTCCACTCGCAGCCCCAGTTGATGGGCGTATTCATCTCCGAGAGCGAGAGTGTTCAGCCGTCGCATCATAGGAAATGCAAGCACGCTCGCAAGAACAAGAAGAACGCCGCTAACGTTAAGCTGAGTCCATCGCGGAATCCCAATCACACCATGCAGCCAGGAGAGGAGGATCGTCTGATTCTGACCGCTGCTGGCGCCGAGTGTTTCAAAGAGATAGCTGGAATAGCCCAGCATGGTGCTGACGGCGAAACCTGCAAGCAATAGCGTGACGACGTTCGTTCCGCCGCTGGAGCGCGCCAGTAGATAGACGATCACCATCGTAATTACAGAACCTGCGAACGCCAGCAGCGCGATGGCGCTGAAACCAAAGATCGACAGTTGCGAGAAGAAATAAATCCCGATACATGCGCCGAGAACCGCTCCGCCGGACGAGCCGATGACATAAGGATCCGCCATGGGATTGCGAAACAGACCTTGAAACATCAATCCCGAGATTGCCAGCGCAGCGCCGACAACGCCGGAGGCAAGAACCCTTGGCAATCGAACCTGCAACAGAATAATTTGTTGCGTCTCCGACAGGGGATGTTGGCGAAAGAGAGCGGACAACATCGCTGCTGCGGGGATGCGAACCGCTCCTGTCGCGAGAGAGAAGAGAAACGCAATGCCAAGCACAAGGATCAGCAACGAAATCAGCATGATGTAAACGCTTCTTCCCGCGCGCAACTGTTCGGAGTGAGAACGCGGCTCAGGCGCCGTGCTCTGAGCGAAGCCAGAACCAGACGCCGAAGCATGCGTGCTCTTTCGTGTTGAGGCAGGTGTTACTTCAGTCCCCAGGATTCGCCTCCAAAGCTGATCTTGATTCCCGACCGAAAGGTAAATGGCAGTGAAGGGAATCCGAATGTCTGAGCGTAGTGCTCGCCCAGCAGGTTTTGAATATTGGTGTAGACACCGAACTGCGGAGTGATCTGATAGCCTCCGCTGAGATCAAGCCGTTGATACGACCCGTCAAGATTACGATTCGGCAGCAACATCGTCTGGCCGAAATCTGCATCGAGAGAGAGGAAGTCGCTGTCGTCTCGCCGGCTGACCAGTGTCCCAGTCAGCGAGCTGTAAAACTTGGAGTGCGCATAGTTCAAGCCGAAGTATCCCGAATGAGGGGCGACGCGAAATGGCCGGGCGCCAACCAGGGGTGAGAACTCTCCGATGGGAATGCCGGGGATGTTTGGATTGATTGTGCCGCCGCCTTCCTGATCGCTCGAGAACGAGCGCTGCACCACGGCATCGGTGTAGGTGTAGCCTCCGCGAACGAAGAGACGGTTGTTGATCTTGAACTCGGCTTCGAACTCAACTCCTTGCGTTCGAAACGCCTCCGAGTTGACGTAGGCACCGAACTCGAGAGCATCGAGGTTGGCCGCAGGCACTCCCAGTTGGATTAGACCACTTTGCGGAACAAATTCGATTCCATTTGTGAACTCATTATGGAAATAGGTCACGCCAACTCGTGCGCGGCCATTCCAAAGTTGTTGGTCGACGCCTCCATCGTACGTGCGAGACTCCTCTGGGCCGATCTGCCCAACGTGATACTGCGCGATCAGTTGCTCCCCGTTTGGAACCGCCGAAAGAATATCGAACAGCGAACTCCCCTGCTCGGAGATGTTTGGCTCTTTAATGCCTTTGCTGAAACTCGCATGTAGTTTCGTTCCGCTGAGCCAGCCCGACGCCGAGGGCCGAACAAGATAATAGGCGAGCGAGGCGCGTGGAGTTCCGGCAAGTCCAAAGAGTCCATTGTTCTCGATGCCGCTCCCAACGTTGTAGTAGAGCCGATTGCGAATATCGCCTGAGATTTGCAGCGTGTAGCTGTAATTGCCGCGGCTGATGTTGCTGGCGGGGAAGCCAGTAGATTGTGTCGAACCACGCTCAGCCTCATACTTGAAGCCTCCGAGTGCGACGACGTGCGGGTTGATGCGATAGTCCGTCTGCGCGTAGACGAAATCCCGGTTGGTGATCGCGGCAAACTGATTCGGATAAGTGCCGGCGAACTGAAAGATAGCCTGCCCTGTAACGCTGTAACCATTCGCTCCGTTGATTGTGATGGGCGCGCCGAGAAAGTTACCGGAACCATCGGGAATTCCAGTAGGAGCGAAATCGTCAAACTGCGACCGCAACCGGAGTCCGCCATAGCGAATCTCGTTGTGCCACTTCGCAGTCGCCTGATTGTTCCAAGCGCCGCTGTAGTAAGTGTTTTGCGCCTTTTGCGCAGCGTCGTCGGGAATGCCGAACAGCAGAATCCCATTTGGCTGTCCACCCGAGACCGAAAGATGCCGCACGGTGAAGCGAAGATCATTCGCTGGATTTGGAGCCCATCCAAAGTTGCCGGCATAGGTTGCATTATGGAACGAATCGTTCGGCAGATTGTTGTGGCTGTCCACGCGGCCGAACGCCCCGTAATAATCGAACTGTCGCGCGACACCGCTCGCCGTGACCTCGTTGTGATAGCTGGTGAAGTTCCCGCCGTCGCCCGTGTAAGTTAGCAGAGGAAACTTCGTCATGCCCCTTGCGCTTGACATGCTCACAACACCCGCCAGCGCATCCGAGCCATAGAGAGCGCTATTTGGTTCCCTCAGCACTTCAATATGTTGAATCCCGACTGTCGCAAAATTGGCAAACTCAACTGCGCCGCCGATGTCATTTACCGGAACTCCATCGATCAGTACTTTGTTTGCATTTGTATTTCCGCCGCGAATCGAAAGGCCTGTTGTACCTCCGAGCTGCCCCGTCTGCGTCACCTGCAAGCCGGGAATCTGACGCAGAGGATCCTGCACTTCCATGTACTGCCGGTAGTCGTCTGCAGTCAGCACCGTTACCGACGCGCCAATCTGCGCGATGGGCGTAGGCGTCGCCGTGGCAGTTACTGAAATCTGTTGCGTCAAAGTCTGCGTGGCGAGCGTAACGTCGAGCTCTGGTTTGGTGGTTTTGGTGATGTAAATCGATTCGCTCGTCGAGCTTTGGAAGGTAGGCGCTGTGGCTCTGACTCGATAAAGCGCCGAGGCCGGCACATCGAAGGTGTAATTTCCAGCACCATCGCTGGTGGTTGTCTTCACGACTTTGGTTCCGTCCAGCAACTCCACAGTTGCTCCCGCAACAACAGCTCCCAGCGGGTCTCGCACGATTCCGTGCAGCGAACCCTGGTCCAATGCAGACGCGGGGAGAGAAGACAAGATAAGCAGGCAGGCGGTCCAGATTGTTGTCGATAATTTGCGAACTACGTAACGCATGATTTCCCCCTCGGGTTAGTGGAGCAAGGCCGGTCTCCTGGCTTGCGCTTCATCGAACCTTGGCTGCCTTCCCGGAATCTCTCCAGTGGCGTTGCGCGTCCTTGCCGCGGTTCTCTGCGCTTACAGTTACGGGGTAGTGGCGGAATCTCACCGCGCTTCCCGACACCTTGCTGCTGGTGAATTGTCGCAAGCTGAACGGTTCAGCTCAGGGATGAAATTGTTTGGCGAGATCCTCCAATGCATCGATCGCGACCGGGCTTGGAAAATTGATTCGGTCGTCTACGTAAAAAGCTCGTTGTTCCTGAATGGCTTTCATACTGTTCCATCCCGGACGGCTGGCAAGCACCTGCATCGTCGTCTTGCCGCCACGAACCAGCAGCAGGGCGTCCGGCGCGCGGTCCAGCACAACCTCCATGCTGATCGTCGGCCATTCTTCCGGCAGATCGTCCGTTGCGGAACGTCCACCCGCTGCGGCAATAATCTCGGTAATAAAGGCGTTCTTACCAATGGTTGTGATCGGGTCGTACCACACGGGCATGAAAACTCGCGGCGCTGGCATCGCTTTGGTTCGCGACTTCACTGTATCTACGCGCTGCTGCAAGTTGCGGATAAGCACCGCCGCCTGCTGTGTCCGATTCAATGCCTCGCCAATTGTCTCGAGTGAATGGAATATTCCTGCGATTCCATGCGGACTCACCAGAAAGATCGGAACTCCAGCTCGTTCCAGTTGTTCCGTCACCTCCATCGGCCCCTTTGGCTGCAAACCGATCACGAGATCGGGATGAAGGGAAAGGATTGTCTCGATTGACGGCTTGATCAGATCGCCCACGCTGGGCTTCGATAACGCCGCAGCGGGATACTTCGTGTAGTCACTGACGCCAACCACGTCATCGCCAGCCCCAAGTGCAAACACGGTATCGGTGACACTCGGCATCAGGCAGATCACGCGATGCGGATGGTCCGGAACGACGACCTTACGTCCCATTTCATCGGTCAGCGTTCGGCTCGCAGAACATGGAACCGTCAGAATCGCAATCAGAGCAAAGAGGCCAACGAACCGTTTCATGCCGACACCGCCTGCAATCCACGCGTCTGCCGAATTGCGGCTACGAAATTCTCCGCTACTTGTGGATTCGCCCGGAAGTGAAGATGGATGTAGCTTGCGAGCACGTTTCCTTGCTGAAATCCTTCGAGTTCTTCCTCGCCAGAGAGCGAATAGTGCACCCGATAGCTCGTTCCAACCTCGCCCCACGACACAATCTGCGAATAGTGGAAGCTATGTCCGCGGATGACGACACCCTTGTTCCCAAGCAGGCAGTCCTTCGCGAACTCAACCGTGGCGTAGCCAAATCGAACAAGCTTTCCGGTCATCTTTCCGCGAACAGGCAGCACTCCCGCCATCGGGTAGCTCTCGTCATCAACAGAAAGACTCTCACCCAGATACAGCATTCCACCGCACTCGGCATAAATCGGCCGGCCGGAAGCGGCAAACGCGCGCACATCATCAAGCATCAGGCGATTTCCACTCAATTCCTGCGCATACAGCTCCGGATAACCTCCGCCGAGATAGAGCCCATCCAGTCCTGCAGGCAACGCCATGTCCTGCATCGGACTGAAGCGAACGATCTCCGCCCCGCACTCCCGCAGCAGATCGAGATTGTCCTCGTAATAAAACGAAAACGCGCGATCCGAAGGAACTCCGATTCGCACGGCACCGGTCGCAGCCGAATGAGCCATACGCGCGGGATCGCCGCTCATCTCAAGCCCACACTGAAGATCAAGCAGTGCATCCATGTTTAAATGTTTCTCGGTGAGCGAAGCAAACGCATTAATCAATTCTTCAGAGGACTCCGCAGATTGCTCCTCCGCGCCATGCAGCCCCAGGTGTCGCTCCGGAATTGCAACCGATGGTTCTCCAGGCAGCCAACCGAGAATTCTTGTTACGCACGAAGATTCGATTGCATCTCGCAGCATCTCGAAGTGCCGTTGGCCGGCGACGCGATTCAAGATCACTCCAGCCAGCTGCAGTTGCGCATCGAACTTCTCGAACCCGAGGACCACAGCAGCGACACTTCGCGCACTCTTTCCAGCATCGAGAACGAGCACTACCGGCAGCTGCAGCAGCTTGGCAATCTCTGCGCTACTGCCAATTTCGGAGGCTCCGCTCTTGCCGTCGAACAAACCCATCATCCCTTCAGCGACGACCACGTCCGCCCCACGCGCGCCACTTCGCAAAACGTCTCGGTTCGCGTCAGCACTAAGCATCCACGTATCGAGATTGCGTGCTGCGCGCCCACAGATTCGCGTGTGATGACTTGTATCCAGAAAATCCGGCCCACACTTGAAGGGCTGCACCGCAAGTCCCCGCCGACGCAGCCCGGCCATAATCGCGAGCGACACAGTCGTCTTCCCCACACTGCTCGCGGTACCTGCAATCAGCATCCCTCTCACAGCGTCACCTCGAGATGTCCCTTCAATGCAAGCGGCAAGCCGGCGACCATTAAAACCACATCGTCCGCGACTCGGGCAACCTTCTGATTGATCTCGCCCAGCAGATCGCGGTATCGCCGTCCCGCGACATATTCCGGTACAACGCCACTGCCCACCTCGTTCGATACCAACACAACGGTGCTGCGGACTGCCTGCAACGCGGCGCACAACACTTCAACCCGTCGCGCAATCGCGTAATCGTTCTCGCCCTCTGCTTCCAGAAGATGCGACGCAAAGAGCGTCAGGCAATCCACAACGATCACCTCGCTCTCCAGATCGTGCTCGGCCAGCACCTTCGCCAACTCCAACGGTTCTTCGACGGTCAGCCACTCGGCCGGCCGCTCTTCGCGGTGCCGTCCGATCTTGGCTACCATCTCGTCATCGGTCGCTTTCGCCGTCGCGATAAACACGACACGGCTCGACTGCTCGGCTAGTTGCTGCGCGTAACGGCTCTTGCCGCTTCGCACACCACCAAGCACGAGTGTCACCGATCCCTGGTGCGTCTCCTGCATCGTCAGCTCCTCGCCCGCGAAAATCCACGGAGCAGAGCGGGAATATTTTAGGCAGCGCTCGGGCAGACCCTAAGGTCAGCGAGAATGCTCTTCAGCCCTCCCAGCGGAGCTGAATTAAGCCTGGTAAGTCTCCAGCGGGTCTCCTGACTCGCGTCTCACCGAGCTTTGACTCACCTTCCCAGGACACGTCCCAGTGGCTTCAGATACTTGTCAAAACTCTCAACGCTTACAGTTACGGGGTAGTGACGGATTCGCACCGTCTTCCCAACGCCGGAATACCAAAAGACTATCTCGCCCTCACACGCGGGTCAAATTTTTACAAATTGCTGCAAGGCGGGCGATCACTCTCGAGATGCGAATTCCCGCGCCGCGGCCCGCGAATCTCGCACAAGATCGGGCAATCCCACACCGCGGTAGCCATTTCCCAATAACCACAACCCTTCCAAACAAGCGACACGTTCCCCCAACTCCGCCATCCGCTCGAGATGTCCCACGCCGTACTGCGGCAGACTCCGGGGCCAGCGCCGAATCACCGTCATCTGCGGCTCCGGTAGAGGGCCGAGAATCCGGGCCAACTCCATCCGTGCGACTGCAGCCGTTTCATCGTTGCCGCAACGCATCAACCGTTCCGCCGACTTGCCACCGAAGAACGCCCTCAGCAAACGCCCACCCTCCGGTACCCTGTCATCGAACTTCTGATCCATAAACGTGCATGCCAACAACAAACTGTCCGATCCCGCCGGCACCAGAAATCCAAAGCCCGGCGGCACTTGAATCTTCGAAGCATCCGCAAATCCAAACCCAACCACTACAGCCGAACTCGCCTCCATCTCCATCAACTCGCCAGCGCGCTCATCCGCCGGTTCAAGCAGCGCACGAGCCACTTCGATCGGTGCCGCCATCATCACCGCATCAAAGCGCTCCACGCCTCTTGCCGTTCCCACCAGCCAGCCCTCATCTTCGCGGGAGATATACTCCACTCGCGCTCCAATTCGAATCAAATCCTCTGGAATCGCAGCAATCATCCGATCTATCAGTGTTCCCAATCCGCTGCGAAGAGTAGTAAAAACAGGCTGCGGTTTCGAAGTGGCTGCTCGGCTCTGCAGCGCGGCAATCAGGCTCCCGCACTCCTGTTCCATTGCAACGAAGGGTCCCATCACTGCCCGAACACTCAGATGCGCAACATCGCCGCCAAACACTCCACTCAATAGCGGTGCCCCAATCTTCTCCAGCACCTCGTCGCCAAAGTGCCTCTGCACAAATTTCGCAACGCTCTCATCCTCGGCAGGAGTGCGAGACCGCAACTCTTCCGCCCGCACTAATTCATCGCGATATGCCTGTTTCGCTTCGGTGCTGAACAGCTCTGAAGAGTTCAGCGTGTCCAGATCGACCGGCACCATCATCCGCATTCCATCCGGCATTGCCTGCAGCTTTTTGTCGATCAGAACATAGGTCTTTCGCGTTTCATCTTTCGATGGGATCAGTTCATCGCCCAGGCCCAATTCAACGGCCAATTCACGCGCCCAGGGCTTCTCGGTCACCCAGCCATCCGGACCACACTCGATGACAAACCCACCCTCGCGAACAGTTTCGACGATCCCACCAAGGTGCCCGGAGGCCTCGAATAACACACCCTGGACGTTGGCACCGCCGCGAGCCAACTGCGCAAGCTCATACGCCGCCGCTACTCCGGCGACGCCACCCCCGACAATTGCCACCCGCTTCATCCATCTACTCCAAAAATCGCCCGCAAAAAAAGCGGAAGCCGCAGCGTCCGCATTGGGCTGCTCTCGACAGCCTATACCTCTTCGTGCACTGTTAGCTCATCTACCGTCGCCTTATACGCACCCGACACAACATCCGACAACGCCCGAATCAGCACAGCCGAATCGTTCAGGCTCTCCGCCCTCCAGAGCTTCAGGCCAAGTTCACTCGCCGCCTCGCGGAAGGCGATATCGATGTCGTAAAGAATCTCCACATGGTCACACAGAAATCCCACCGGCTGGATCACGACTCCCACGTGTCCTTCGTCGTGGATCGCCTTCAGCATCTCCTCCACCGTCGGCCCAATCCACGGACCGCCGCTCACCCCCTGGCTCTGAAACGCAAAATACCAGTCCCCATCGCCGAAACCCACCGGCGCCAATAAATTGGCAACCATCTGTGCCGTGCGCTTCGCTTCGACGGGATAAGTATCGGGCGAACTCGGTGACGTTCCGGGCTTCGCCCCCGCGCCAGCATCGCCCGTCATAATCGTCCGGCATGGAACGCTGTGCGCCGTGAACAAAACCGGCACCCGCCGTCCGGACTCCGCACAAGCCTCCGCCCACACGGGCCACAACTTCTCGGCAAAAGCCCGAGCCAGCAGTGGACTCTCTGCCCACCCGGCTACAAACTTTACTTCCATCCCAGTCGCAGCGGCTAACGTCGCTTTCCGGTACAGCCCTACGCTGGTCCGTGAGTTCTGCGGCGCCAGACATACGGCCGTAATGCGCGTCACGCCATCCGTCCGCATCTGCGCAACCACATCCCCGATCAGCGGATGCCAGTTTCGCATGCCCACATAGACCTTGCCGTTGTTGAGCGCCCGCTCCAGCAAATCCCCTTGCATCGTTGTCCACTTCGTCAGTGGCGGAGCCTCCGCTCCCGGCTTCTCCTTCAGGCCAATCTGCGCGTACCGGTGCTGCAACTCCTCCACAACTGCCTGCGGCAACGCGCGGCCCCCTGTTACCTTGCTCAAATAGTCCGCCATCTCCCCCAGAACATCCGGCGTTCCATGCGCCAGTAGCAGTACGGCGCTCTTTCCAGCCGCCAAGTCCCCGGTCTCGTGCACCCCGCCCTCCGAAGTACTCACCTCCGGATTCTCACCCTCGTGGCTCATGATTGGCTCAGCTCCTTAATCCACTTCACCACCTGAATCACATTTTCTACTGGCGTTCCCGGCACAAGTCCGTGCCCAACATTGAAGATATGCCCCGGCCGCCCCGCAGCAGCAAGTAAAACCTCATGTACCTTAGGCTTTAATATTTCTTCGGGTGCGAACAACGCGATCGGGTCAAGGTTCCCCTGCACCCCGCATCTTGCGCCAACCGTCTTCCATCCCACATCGAGCGGTACTCGCCAATCCAGGCCAATGACGTCCGCACCTGTCTCGCTCATCGCCGGAAGCAGAGAAGCGGTCTCCACGCCAAAGTAGATCACCGGCACGCCCATCGCTTTAATTTGTTGCACAAGCTCAGTTGTCCAGGTCAGGCAATATCGGCGATAGTCGCCGACGCTCAGCTTGCCCACCCAGCTATCGAACACCTGAATCACGTCGGCACCCGCTTCGACCTGCTGCCGAGCATAAGCAACCAGCACGGTCACAATCTTTTCCATCAGCAGCGACCACGCGGCTTCCTCCGAGTACATCATCGTCTTGGTCGCAATATAGTTCCGGTCGCCGCCGCTCTGCTTGCCACCCTCGATCATGTATCCCGCCAGAGTCCAGGGCGCACCGCAAAACCCGATTATTCCCAGCGTATCCCCATCCGCTCGCGGACCAGCAAAGTGCTTCGCCACCTTCTCGATCGCCTGGGCCACATAACTTAGCTCATCGGTACGATCGGTCCTAAGCGCACGCACTCGTTCCAGGGTTCGCACCGGAGTATGCACCACCGGCCCCTCGCCCGCGACAAATTCAAAGTCCATCCCCATAGGTGTCAACGGCAGCAGCAAGTCCGCAAAGATGATCGCCGCATCGACTCCCAGCCGTTCCGCCGCGGTAATTGTCACCTCCGCTGCAATCTCAGGGGTTCTGCAGATATCCAGTAGCGAGTGGTGCTTCCGCACTGCCATGTACTCGGGCATATACCGCCCTGCCTGCCGCAAGAACCACACCGGCGTTCTGTCCACTGGCAGCCTAAGGCACGCCCGCACGAACCGGCTCTCGCCCTCAGCTGTACCAACAATCTCTGTTATCCCGCTACCTGCGGAAGTGCGATTCAAAAGGGTTTACCTCGACTCTTCTGAGCCTAGCACTCCGTAGGTCTGCATTCCAGCGTCACCAGCGCGAACGATCCCCGATAAATCGCAGCCGATACACAATCCCGACGCTGAAAGTATTCGGAAAAAACAGAATCCTCGGCTTCTCCTGCAGGTCCCAGTGCTCGCCCTGGTAGTCGAACCGCGTCGCCCACTGACCGTTCAGATCGAGATCCGCTCCTGCGCCATAGGAGTAGACGACCGATCCGTTGTAGCCCGTTCCAAACGACCCGCGAGCGTTCTTGTTTGCGAAGGTGATCTTGCCTCCATTCCCCAGAAGATCGGCATACAGATGAAGGCGCGTCCATCGATACTCGAACCGTGGTCCGCCACCAATTGTTCGTTCACCCACATTCGCTCCGACCGTATTTTTGTACCGGAGCTCGAGTGACAAGGACGTGAATTTAAAGAGCCTGGTAAAGTCTCCTCCTGCGGTAAACCCGACATTGGGTTCAATTCCGTAGTCTGGATTTGCAGTCGAATGCATGCCAAAGGCGGTTATCTCCGCCCGCCTCGTTCGTGCCGGCAAAGATTGAGCCCACAGGTCATCGGTCGCAAAAAAAACGACGAGAAGACAGCCCGCGCACCGCACGACCTGCCATACCCAGTTTTTCTGATTCAAGAGTCGCATCTGCCGCCTCCCATTGAGGAAGTTTGTCGTTCGCAGACATAGAACAAGGAGGAGCCGTCGAGTCAGCCCCTCGACGATCTCTTACGATTTCTAATGTCGTTCGTGTGTCTTTCGATCGGCCCCGGATTCAAACCACTAGCCCGACGTTCCAAAGACCTGGCGTCTTACAATCCATCCCACAAGCGGCCCAACTCAGAACGGCTCAGGCTTCGAGCCGAAACGTAAATTCTTCAATCACAGGGTTCGTCAGCACTTCGCGTGCAATTCGTTCCACCTCGGCCTGCGCGGTCTTCTGTTCTATCCCATCGTCCAAAGTCAGCAGGAAGTATTTTCCCTGCCGCACATCGGCGACACCGCGATATTCCATTCGCCGCAAGGCATCTGCAACTGTCTGCCCCTGCGCATCCAGCACCGTTCGTTTCAGCGTGACATAGACATGGGCCTTCATCTTGTCTGATTATAGACAAGATGCCGTTTTTGCCCTTTGATGATCGCATGGCCGGTTCACCACAGTAAGTTCACAGGGTCACTGATTCCCGTCACATCAACAAGTTTTTTCACAAGAGGAAGAGACGCTCCAACCATGCCGAATTATCTGGAACTCCCCGTAGGACCCAATAGTCCCGAAGTCATTAACGCCGTTATCGAGATTCCCTATGAGGGCAGCAACAAGTACGAGTACGACAAAGAACTTCACGTCTTCCGTCTCGACCGCAATCTCTACTCGCCTGTCCACTATCCCGGCGACTACGGCTTCTTCCCCAGCACCCTCGCCGCCGACGGTGATCCGCTCGACTGCCTCGTCCTCGTCGATGCTCCCAGCTTCCCCGGTTGCATCATGGAGGTTCGCCCCATCGGGCTGCTTGAAATGCTTGACCAGGGCCTTGCCGATGAAAAGGTCCTCTGCGTCGGCAAATCCAACCCTCGCTACAAGGACGTCTGGAACTTCTCTGAGATCTATCCCCACATGCTTAAGGAGATCACCCACTTCTTCTCCATCTACAAGGACCTCGAAGGCAAGCGCGTCGAAGTCAAAGGCTGGCGCGATGCCTCCTTTGCCCGCACCAAGGTCTCTGAGACCCAGCAGAGCTTTATCGAAAACAAGGCGAATCCCAAACCGAAGCCGGTGCCTCACAAAACCGAGCAAACTCCCGAGCAGAAAAGAAGGGTCTTCGACTAGGGCCGTCTTGCTCAGGTGCTCCATTCTTCAAGTATTTGCGAGGAGTAGGACGCATACATCCGACATCGTTTTAAACTGCTCGATTACGCATCACCGCACGAGCCACCAGATAAACCAGCGGTCCCACGGCCGCCACAATCGCCGCAAAACCAAGCGCCGGAAGGCCAGCCAGTCTCTCGCCACGCGCCGCCCACATCGAATAAGCAATCAGCAGCGTAGGCCCCACGCCCACTGCAACGGCGCCACCTATCCCACCCGGAACCCGGAACGGTCTCACCAATCCCGGCTCCTTGATTCGCAATACGACCAGCGCGATAAACTCCAGCACCAGCGCCGCTCCATACAACACCAGGTCAATTGAGATCAACCGCTCAAACGACATTCGCAGGGCCAGCGCCCATCCTACCGAACACAGCAACACGCTGACCCACGGGACCCCAGCCTTTGTCTTCCGTGCCACAATCTTCGGCAGCAGGCCCTCCTCCGCCAATGCATAGGGCACGCGCGTATAACTCATCATCAATGCGTTAAACATTCCAAATCCATTGATTGTCCCGCCCAGTACCACGGCCAATGCAAGCCACGGCCCAACCAAATCGCGCGCTGCATCTGTCCATGCTCCCGTCGAAAACCGGTCTGCAGGAATTCCCGCCAAGGCAACTGCCGCCAGGGGCAACACATACGTCAGCGCAACCAGTCCTGCCGCCGCAATCATCGCGCGCGGATAATTCTTCTGCGGATCCACCACCTCCTGCGCCACCGTCGAAGCGTTATCCCACCCCATATAGTTCCAGAGCGTCACCGAAACCGCTCCCGCAAAATTCATCCCAGCAGAAGACGTCATGCGAAACACACTCAGTCCATGATGTGCGCCCAAACCCTTCCACAACCCCACCCCCGTCAAAACCACAAACGGCGACAGCAGCAAACAAAACAACCCCACTGACCCTTCACCCACCGCCCTCGCCCCGCGAAGATTCCACGCAGCACAAAGCACTACCACCGCCAGCGCCCAAAACGTTCCACGCGAACCCGCAGTCCACGCTGGCTCAATCCTCCCCAGATACAACACAAAGATCACCGGGTAGATTGCCATATCGAAAACGCTCGCGGCGAGACTCAGCCAGGCCTCCTGAAATCCCCAGAAACCACCCAGCGCACGTCTCACCCAGCAGTAGTACCCACCCTCCTCCGGTAACGCCGAAGCCAACTCTCCAACCATCAGACTCGTCGGTAGACTCCACGCCAGCGGCACCAGTGCCAGCAACAGCAGTGCCCGCCCATACCCCGCTTCGCCAAGAATGTCCTCCAGCCCGTACGGCCCACCCGACACCATAAAATACGTCGCTGCAATCAACGGCAGCAGCCGCATCTTTCCCGACCGATTCCGCCGCTGATTCGCGGACCGACTCAAAGATCCACCCAACTCTCTCGCCACCCCACCTCCTCAGCGTACAGAGGGACGCAGAAACAAGCGCCTCAGCGCCTGCCAACGTCATCCAGACATAAATCTAATCGACTCCTGCCAAATCTCATTCACTCGCACGGTATAATTTCCAAAGCCGGTAGAAACAAGGTGCGGAGAGTTGGCCGAGAGGCTGAAGGCGGCGGTTTGCTAAACCGTTATAGGGCTTTAAAACTCTATCGAGGGTTCGAATCCCTCACTCTCCGCCAGCAAGTCTAAGTTGCTAATAAATAAGCAATTTATATCCGCAATACCCTTGATTCCCCCACGAAACCCCAAGTCCCTTCAGATCGCGCCTAAGCGGTAGCTACAGGACAATCTCGGTCTTGACGAGTAGTCCAACTCCCACTCAATAGTCCTTGAGGGTGATATTGCCCGTAAGGTGAGAGGCTCGTTGTTTGCAACTTGAAGATTGCGATCCCGAGGCAAGATAAAACGCGCGCCAAACTGACCAAGCCTCGCGGCACGCTGACCGACTGTTGACGACGTCAACTCCTACTGCGCTTTGCCAATCGTCAGGATAGTGAATGAGCCTGGTATCGGGGCGCCCTGAGGAGGGCGGCCGCCAGGAGATGGCGCGGCAGCTGCCGGAGGCGCCGGACCACGTTCTTGGGACATCGTGAACAAGTGGCTGGTCCTGCTGTCGAATGTGACGGTGCGGGCGCCGTTCATGGTCTGCAGATTCTGCTCCACCTCAAAGCTGGCCGGGCTCTTCTCCTTCACGATGGTCATGGTGCCGTTGCCTTGCGTACTGAAAGCCTCCATGGTTGCAGGGTTGAATACGGCTCCGTCGGACCCTCCGGCCAGCGGAAGAGTGGTGAGGATCTTGCCGTCCTTGGCGCTCATGATGACCATTGTCGGCTGCGGTGCGGGGGGATTTCCCGAACGGCTGCACGCAGCAAAGAGGATCTGGTTTTTGACGTCGATGGCGAGGCCGTTGCAGCCGCCTTTGTCCACGAAGGAGTAGTGCCCAACCGCCTTCATGGTCTTCACGTCGACGGCGGTCACGCTGCCAACTGCGTCCTGCATGACGACATATAGCATGCCCTTACCGTCTCCTACGCCCTGCTCCGGCACACCGCCGAGGTCGATGGTGCCGAGCACGGTGCCGTCTTTAGTGTCGATGACGGTCGCGTCTCTGGTGGGATGGCTGAAGACGTAGACACGCTGGTTGAAGGGATCAAAGTAGATGCCATCGGGCCGCGCTGCGCCGACGTCGATGCTCTTGATCAGCGTCAAGGTTTTTGTGTCGAACATCGAGACCTTGGGATGATCGCTGGTGAACCCGTGATTCGTCTTTGGATCAACCGCAGTACCGTTGCCGCCAACGCCCGGGATTTCGCCCGCAGGCTTCAAAGTGTCCAGGTAGAAGATAGTCAGGCGCGCTGGAACCGCGGCTACTTCGGGCGTAGTGTCGGTGGCCGGCACTCCCTTGGTGGCGCCACGAGGGATGTAGAGCCGGCGGCCGTCCGCATCGGCGTAGATATAGTCCCAACCACCCTCCCCACCGACCCGTTCGGTCTTAAGGACTTTGTATGGACCATCTTGCTGAGCAATCGCGAGTGGTGCGCATGTGGTCACAGCCGCTACGACTAGAGCGAAAACAGGGCGCATAAGTGGGATCTCCGACGAGCAGTGTAATCCACGGAAGCTCAAGACAGGCTTAAGATGCCGATCCTCGGACATGGTAATCGTCAACCTCCGAGAACGGCGTTTATCGAGACTAATTCCTGGATAGGTTCTAGCCGCGAGTCCGTGTGACGGGAAATCAGTTGTTAACCTTCCTGCCCTGTTCGGGAATAAAACTGCATGACGCATTAGTCAATCCGGTGGACGGAACCTTGAGCTGTTGCAAGTTGTTTTTCGTCAGCACCGCGTTGAAGTCTCTGATCCGTTGTTGCATCCCATTCCATGCGTCCAATGTACGGTTGTAGTTTGCGCAGTCGCTTTCCCACGTGGCGATCTGGGTCGGCGTGGGTGCCATGTCGAGGCCGACCTGAATCATGCTGACCATGGTGTTGTAGGAGTTGTTCAGGTCTGCGAAGGATTGCATCGCGTTGGGATCGGGAGGACGGCGATTCGCGCCGCCGCCGCCGGGCGGTGGTACTACGCCGCCAACCTTTGTTAGGTCAGCATCGAGCGTCTTGGCCTGCTTGGCGACATCGTCGGGCAGGTTGCTCTGCAGCAGGGACGCAAGCTGGTTCCTGACGGCACCGACCTCGTCGTGGCCTGCGAAGCTCTGCTTCATCCCCTGAACCGATAACAGGCTGAGCCTGTTCTGAGAGCGCAGGGCGGCCATGAGCTCGGGGCTCTGGCCGACGCGCGGGTCGTTGATGACGGTGACTTTGCTGGTGTAGATCTGGCCGTCGACCCTCAGCTTCAGCGTATAAACGCCAGGGATTACCTGCGGTCCATGAGGACCGGGAGTGGTGGAGCCCGGCGTCATGTTCATCTGATTTTCGAGATCGTGGCGCAGGGCCGGTGGGTCGTCGTAGTACAGGTTCCAGTTGATGCGGTTAAGACCGACATTCGTGCCGAGGGCACGCGACTCGGGAGTGGCCAGCCAGTAGTGGGGATACAACGCGTCTTCGATGGGCGGCGGCAAAATGCTGGAGATGGTACGCACCAGATTGTTGTGGTCATCGAAGATCTGCAGTTGAATGGGCCCGCTGGGTTCACGGCTGAGATAGTAATCGACGATCGCGCCATAAGGCACATTTGCCGCGTGGGGCACTTCGATGGAGAACGGCTGATCCCAGTTGCTGTTGATGCGGGCACGGATGGCGTCTCCAGGGTTGAAGAGATAGGCGGAGGAAGAACTGATGGACTGGGCCTTCGCGGCGATCTGGCGCAGCGGGGTAATGTCGTCGAGAACCCAGAAACCGCGGCCGTAGGTGCCGATCACCAGGTCGTTCTGGTGGTGATCGGTGTGAACGTCGAGGTCGCGGATGGAGGTGCTGGGAAGGTTTTGCCGCAGCGACTGCCAGTGATCGCCATTGTCGAAGCTGACGTGGACTGTGGTTTCGGTGCCCGCGAAGATCAGGCCGGGTTGCTGAGGATCAACGCGCAGGCTGTTGACCCAGCTTCCGGTACGCTCGTCCTTGGGCAGGCCGTTGACGATGCTGACCCAGGTCTTGCCACCGTCGGTGGTACGCCAGATGAGCGGCACGTTGCCGTCCTCGTCCGCCGGAAGGGTGGCGCCTCGCTCGCCGGCGATGCGGCCAGCGACATAGGCGGTATTGACCTCATGGCCAGCCTCGATGGTGTTGAAGCTGAAGTGGGGCGGCACGACCGCAATGCTGACGTTGTTCCATAACTTGCCGTGATCCATCGTGTTATAGATCTGGCCGTTGCTGCTTGCGGTCCACATCACACCCGGCTTGACCCGGGAGATGGAGAAATCGCTGATCGAGGGTGGGGTCGGGGGCGGACCTCCGCGCGTGGACTGCTCCGGTTGCGGGGTTTCCGGCTTCTTCGCACCGCAGGCTATCTGTGGTGCTCCCTTGGGTGTCGTCAGATCGGGGCTGGCGGTAGTGAAGGAATGGGCCCCGTCGCGCGTGACGAGCAGACACTGATAGGCGACAAAGAGAGCGGTGGGCTCGAAGGCGATGTCGAACTTCTTTTGGAAATCCCTGCTCGCCGCGTACTTGGTGGAATCAACGCCGAAGTTAGGCGCGACGTTCTGCCACTGTCCCGTCGCCATATTGATTTTGATCAGGCCGCTGCCGCCTCCGCCCGGGCCGTAGCCGACACCGTAGATGATGTTTGGATTTTTGGGATCGGGCCTGACGATGCCGAACTCCGAGGAGGGCAGGGGAGTCCAGTCATTGAAGTTGATCTGGCCCCAGTTGCCGCGGCTGCTGATCATGACTGCGCCGGTGTCCTGCTGTGCAGCCATAATGTGATAGGGATACTGGTCGTCCGTGGATACGTGGTAGACCTGCGAAATGGTCTGCGTGTACCAAAGGCTCCATGTCTTGCCGTTGTCGAGAGTGACGCTGGCGCCCTGGTCCGAGCCGACCAGCATGCGTTTGCCGTTGGTGGGATCGATCCAGAGCTTGTGATAATCCTCGCCGCCCGGCGCTCCCTTGAAGGGCTCGAAGGTGACGCCGCCGTCGATGGAGCGGTACATCGCAGTGCTCATGGTGTAAAGGATGTCGGGATTCTGCGAGTCCACGAAGACGCCGCTACTGTAGTTGCCCTGGCCGTTGCTGATGCGCGTATCCTTGCCCGCCATGTGCTGCCAGGTGGTTCCGCCGTCGTCAGAACGGTAGAGGCCCGAGCCGTTTTCGATGTTGTTGCCAACGATGTACATGCGCTGGCCTTTGGTGTGCATGGCGACCGCCGCCGCAACGCGGCCTTCAAAGGGTGGAATCTTGATCTGGGTCCACGTCTTGCCTTCGTCGGTGGACTTGAAGCCCAACGCCGGCTTGGTTTGGGCCCGGGAGCCGCCGGCAGCACCACCACCGCCGCCACCAGTGCCTTGCGTGGCGGCCAGCATGACATTGGGCTCGTCGAATGCGTACTGCAGGTCGCGAGTGCCGTCATAGCCGGGGGTCTTGAGGACGTTGGTCCAGCTTTGACCGCCATCGGTGGAGCGGTAGACGCCACCGCCATGATGAGTGGTGTCGCCGAGAGCAGAGACGATCACCAGATTTGGATCGACGGGATCGACAAGGATGCTGTCGATCTTTACAGTGTCGTCGAGCCCAATGTGCTGCCAGCTTTTGCCGGCATCGGGGGACTTCCACATGCCGTTGCCGAGGCTGCCGCCGATGGGGTCGCCGGCGCCGGCATAAACGATGTTGGGATCGGAGGGTGCAACCTGGATGGCGCCGACGCTATCAACGCTCGTCTCCTGATCAAAGACGGGGAACCATGTCACGCCGGCGCTGGTGGTCTTCCAGATGCCGCCTAGTGGCGAGCCGAAGTAGAAGGTGCCGGAGTCGCCGATGACACCGGTCACAGAGGAAATACGGCCGCCGTGGAAGGGCCCCACATTACGCCACTTGAGTCCCGCATAGAGGTTGGGATTCACTTGCGCCGACATGGCTAAGGTTGATGCCAATACGCCGGAAAAAACAAAAGCGCAACGTGTTGCCCACGACATTCGCGTCATGCTGTACCCTCAAAAAATATATCGATTCAAGGCAGTATACGTCTGTCACGCGCCCCAGGACGCAGGGCGCATTGAATCGCTGCGGAAGGTTCCTCATCGCTTGAAGAATCGCAACGATAGAGACCCGCAGTTGAAATCAAGCTTTCCGAGCCCACCATCAGCTCACGCCTCCCTTTGACAGCCCGTCTACACTACCAGTGGCGGCCAATCCGCCAGACCTTCTCCGTCCCGTCCCGCTCCTGGAACACCTGCTCCCGGAGCACGCAAGGACCACCCACCCATGAAGCAGCGACAGCCCACCGAAGTTCCCACCCTCGCGGCTCCCAGCTTCTACCTGACGAGCCGTCAACCGCTCCGCCCCGGAGCCATACTGGTGGCTACCGTTGCCGCCGCCGGTGCGCTCTACTCGGTTATCTATGCCCTCAGCCACAATGGACAAGCACATCTCACCTCAGACAACTCCGGCGTTGCCCGTTCCGCCAGCGCCACATCCGGGGCCGCGGCCAGCGACGACGAAGACGACCCATCCCAGATCGACACCATCGTCCTGGGTGATCCCGCTGACGCTCCTGTGCCCGCCCGTGCGGGAGACCACGTTAGTCCCGTTCACCCCACCATCCTAGTTCGCCTGCCGCGATTCGGCGAACAGGTGGGCCTCATCCCCGACACCCCCGCCGGCCACCTCCTCTACGACTGGCTCGCCGCCTTCAATCAGCCAAGCTACGCCGCGCTTGGTAACGCGCTGCCCAATGTCGCGCTCGCCTCCGCAACCGCCGGACAGATGGAACTCCGGACCCAGACAGGCGGATTTAGCCTGCTCTCCGCCAAAGAGGTCCAGCCCGGCGTCCTCGTCTTCCGACTCCGCGACCAGACCCCATCGGCGACCGAGGTTCTCGGCACCCTGCAGGTGCGTCCGAACTCCAACCCCGCTGCCATTGCGAGCTTCAGCCTTCGCTCTGTTCCCTCGCCCCGCCAGAACGTCACCACGGGGGCTGTCCCACTCCAGGTGCCCTCGCCGCGATGAATCGGCAATCGCCTGCAAGCCAACCCTCACCCCACTGCACGCGAGTTCACACCTCCAGTGGCACAGCTTGAATTCGTCGATTGAGCTGCGCGAAGGCGAGCTCTTCTCACGACTTTCTACCAAACACGTGAATGATTTGGCTGAGGTAAAGTGCTGGTACCAGGTTTGCTGTCAAGGATCGGATTATATTCATGCGAAGAAGGCGATTCCTAGAATACGTTTCGGCTGCGAGTCTCGCCTTCACGCTCCGCCGTTATCGCGCCTACGCTTTATCCGAGTCTACGCAGTTGCGTGTTGCCTTTGGAGGTATTGGCATCGAATGCAGTACCTACAGCCGCATTCGGACGCGCATGGAACACTTCGAAATCCTGAAAGGCGAAGCACTCGCAGGATCCCAACGATTCGCGTTCCTGAAAAAATGTCCCACAACTTTCATCCCGACCGTGGTTGCGCAGGCAGTGCCTGGGGGGCCGGTCGAGAAGGCCACTTACGACGCAATCAAAGCCGAATTCCTTGCAGCCCTCAAGGCACTGCTTCCGCTCGACGGCCTGTTTCTTCCAATGCACGGTGCCATGTTTGTGGACGGAATGCTGGACGCAGAAGGCGACTGGATGGAAGCCACCCGCAAGGTCGTCGGCCCCAACTGTCTTATGTCCGCTTCCTACGATCTCCATGGCAATGTAAGCCAGCGCGTGATCGACAACCTTGACATGCTTTCTGCTTTCCGCACCGCACCGCATATCGACAAAGAAGAAACCATGGAGCGGTCCTGTAACATGCTTTTGCATTGTCTGAACCAACATGTTCGTCCAACGTTGATATGGGCGCCTATTCCCGTACTGATGCCTGGTGAACGCAGCAGCACCGAATGGCAACCGGGTAAGAAGCTTTGGGCCCAGCTTCCGAGACTGAACCAGGAGCCCGGAGTTCTGGATGTATCGTTACTCGTCGGCTACGTGTGGGCCGATGAGCCGCGCTCGACGGCGTGTACAGTCGTCACCGGTACGGCCCCTGCCGCTGAGAAGAGCATTGCTGTCGATCTTGCGCAGCAGTACTGGGACGCCCGCCGCGAGTTTCAGTTCGGCACCGTGACCGGGACAATTGACGAGTGTATCGAGAAGGCCATAAAGGCAAGAACGCATCCAGTCATCCTCGCCGACTCGGGTGACAATCCAACCGGGGGCGGCTCTGGCGATCGTGCTGAAATTCTTGAAGAGTTGCTGCGTTACAAGGTGAAGGACACCGTCTTTGCCGGGATCACCGACCGTCCAGCCACCGATGCATGTTACAAGGCCGGCGTCGGCGCTACCCTATCTCTCTCCATTGGTGCAACGCTCGATCCACTTGGCAGCAAGCCGGTCGCGGCTTCAGCCAGGGTAATTTTTCTGCTTCCATCCTCCGATCTTCGCCTGCGAGAGGCCGTCGTCCAGATCGAAGGTGTCACTCTCGTTCTTTCGGCCCAAAGACGTCCCTATCACGACATCGCCGATTTCACGCGGTTAGGACTTCAACCACTGGCTTACAAGATTATTGTTGTGAAATCGGGCTATCTCTCCCCAGAGCTGGCCCCACTGGCAAACCCTAGTCTGATGGCGTTGTCCAATGGTGCAATCAACCAGGACATAATCCACCTGCCGAAGAACCGCTTCCGTAAGCCAACGTATCCCTTTGTCGAAGATCTTGATTACACGCCGCGGGCAATCACCTCTTCGCGAGCGCCAACCTGATTCTTCTGTCGTGATGGATCGTGATGCACTATCGTCGTCGGAGGTTGAGATTGGGTCGCGACATTGTGTTCGAAGTATGTGCGGAAACCCTCGAGGCATGTATCGCCGCACGCGAGGGCGGGGCAGATCGCATCGAACTATGCTGCGCCCTAAGTGAAGGCGGCCTGACGCCGAGCCATGCGTTGACGAGTACGGCAGTAGCCCAGAGTGGTCTGCCCGTCTACACGATGTTGCGTCCACGGGGAGGAAACTTCGTTTATTCCGACGCCGAGTTTGCGCTTATGCAGCAGGACCTCGAGCATGCCCGGACGCTCGGTGTGAGCGGATTCGTCGCGGGGATCCTTCGGTCCGATGGAACCGTGGACGGCAATCGCATGCGCCGACTGGTGGAGCAGGCGGCACCCCTCGAAATGACCTTTCATCGCGCTTTTGATATGGCCGTGAATTTGAACGATGCACTCGAGGACGTAATATCCACAGGCTGTCGAAGATTGCTTTCGTCAGGAGGGGCGCCAGATGTCTATGCCGGAGCCGAGAGCCTTCGACGTCTTGGAGAACAAGCTAATGGCCGGATCGCCATCGCAGCAGGCGGCGGTCTGAGACTCGAGAATGCAACTGAGGTCGCACGAATTACCGGAGCGATGCAGTTTCACGGCTCTGTTCGGCACTGGGAGTTCCCGAAGATGACACAGCAATCGAATAGCGCCGGAAGCATGGTTACCAAAGCTGAGAACGTTCGCTCAATGATCTCTGCCTTGGAGATCGGCCATGCTGAGAATATAGGGAAGATGACTTGATGCTCTTCAAGGAGCGAATCGCGCGGAGGTCTTTCAGAAGGACGGAGCAGGCATGAGTTATTTTCTGGCAATCGATGCCGGTGGGACAAAGACTGACTACGTCGTTGCCGATGAGACCCGCGAACTGGCACGAGTGCGCACCGGAACAATCAAGAGGATGCGAACGGACGCGGAGACCGCAGCGTTTAATCTCGATTTCGGTCTGCGTCAGCTCACCGCGCTCAGCGGCGTGACCATGCGGTCGATAACGCGAACCTGCATCGGAACAGCAGGGGAGCGTGTTCCGTTGGTCGCGGATTGGTTACGCCTCGCGATGGCAGCTCGGGTCGGCGGAGAACTCCTGTTGCTTGGGGACGTGGAGATTGCGCTCGATGCGGCGTTTCCGGCCGAGGCCGGCGTGTTAGTGCTGGCAGGCACCGGTTCCAATGTTGCTGGTCGCTTAGGTAATGGCGATTTGATCTCAGCGGGAGGATGGGGGCCAGCGTTGGCGGACCAGGGTTCTGGCCATAAGATCGGTCTTGAGGCTCTCAGAGCTGCGTTCCTGGCCAAGGACGAAGGACGGTCCACGCGTCTGCTGGAAGACGTGATGGACTTTTGGCATTTGGCAACTCTTGACCTGCTTATCGAATACGCGAATCGCATTCCGCCGCCCGACTTTTCCACCCTGACGGAACTCGTAGTGCAAGCAGCTGGGATGGGGGACGAGGTCGCGGCCGAGGTATTGAGTCGCGAAGGAGAGTCGTTGGCATATCTCGTGCTTCTCGTTATGCGACGACTGCGGGATATGGCCTGCAACCATGAATGGGTGCCTCCCATCGCATTCGCCGGCAGCGTTCTGGAGAAGGTTCCATCCGTGCGTGAGGCCCTAATCACGGCGGTCAGGCGTGAATTTGGGCAGGTCCATACTCTCGAAACAATAGTTGCCCCCGTCGCGGGTGCTCTCTGGCGCGCACGAAATTACGACAAATTAGCTCATTGACGAGCGATATGGGAGGGACCATTGACTTAGATTACGAAGGCAGACTTTGAAGCCCTGTTTTCTTCTGCAGAAAGCTATCTGCAAATGTGGGAAAAAGCTGAGCGGGTTTCCGGACATTGCGACTCAAATCAGCAACCGGCGCCTGGCGCGCCCACCGCCTGATCCTCTGACATGCGAATCCCCCGAAAATCCCAATAAAATCAGATCTTCAAGCGAGACTGATTCCCCAGAGAAGCGTCGGTCGTGACTTTCCTGTGCTCGCCTTCTTTGCAGCTGAGAATGCGAAGAACATATGCGATGCCACCGAGGCTGGTTGGCGCGGTCCCGCTAGGCAGTGCCACATGCAGGCCATCTTGTTCCTGATGGAATTGCGATGAGTTGTTGTCGCCGATGAGTTCAACGCCGCAGACAGGTTCTGCAAGGTAGGGGTTTTCCGCAAATAGTGTATGGATGATGATGTCGCCGTCCTTCGGCCAGCCGAGAAGGATGGCGTAGAGGATAGATTCGCCGGAGGGGCCATGGTTGGTAGTGAAACGAATATCCTCCGCGGTGTATGTCTGGACATCGTTGTTCATCTCGGCTGATTTGGTCCCTCCCGTGGTAGGGCCTTCGCCAAAGACAGTGAAGGGACGGCTGCCGTAGATAGCTTCGCCATTGAGATGAAGCCATTCGCCCATGGAGAGCAGCACGCTGCGGGCCTGGTCTGGAATAGTACCGTCGTCCTTGGGACCAACGTTGAGCAGAAGGTTGCCGTTTTTCGAGACGGTGTCGACAAGCTGATGGATAAGGGACTTCGCACTACGGTACTCGTCGTGCTCAACATAGCCCCAGGAGTGGATGGAGATGGAGGTATCGGTCTGCCAGGGCAACAGACGCAGGGTGTCCATCTTGCCGCGTTCGATGTCGAGGGTGGCGGTGTTGGCGGGCATGGCCTCGAGCTTGTAGGTGAGCACGGGTTGCTGATGACGTTCAGCGGCGCGATCGTAGTAGTAGGCAGCGAACTGCTGGAGGACAGGTTTAAAGGCGGGCTGACCGTTCCACCAGTCGAAATACATGAAGTCTGGGTGGTAGCGGTCTACGATCTCAGTTGACTTGGCTAGCCACTCGTCCAGGAAGTTCTGGTTGGGAGGGACCCAGCGTTCGAGGTGGTTAGGGTCGGGCTCTTTGGTGAGGTCCTGTGGGTGTCCCGCAGTAGGCATCTCCATGGACTCTGCCGGTCCGTAGAGTTCGTCGGTGGGCGGCAGGTTATTTGTGCTTGCCGAGCTCATGTTGCGGACGTCGGAGTCGAAGCTGCGACCGGCGCCGTACCACCACCAGTGCTCGGCGGTGTGAGACGAGACGCCAAAGCGCAGGCCTTTGGCACGTGTGGCAACGGCGAGCTCACCGACGACGTCACGGTGCGGCCCCATGGCGGTGGCGTTCCATG
This sequence comes from uncultured Acidobacteriaceae bacterium, assembly GCA_963815485.1. Classification (GTDB taxonomy): domain Bacteria; phylum Acidobacteriota; class Terriglobia; order Terriglobales; family Acidobacteriaceae; genus Edaphobacter. The sequence continues at coordinate 1,974,621 of CAWFGQ010000002.1, forward strand.
GATTGATGGACGAGGCGTACATGGAAAAACCGTCACAATGCTCGCCAACTGGGACGATGTAGCGCGCACCGGCCTGCGCAAAGAGGTCGACCCATGAGGAGGCGGAGAACTTCTCCGCGCGGAACTTGTCGATGAAGTCCTTGTAGCCAAACTTCGACTGGGGGCCGTAGATCTCGATGTGATGCTGGAACGCCTTATCGCCCGGGACGTACATGTTACGGGAGTACCACTCGTTTCCGAATGCTGGAACGGAGAAGACACCCCAGTGCAGGAAGATTCCAAACTTGGCATCGCGGAACCAGTCCGGCGTGCGATAGGCGGCGAGCGAATCCCACGTGGCGACGAAAGCGGGGTGGGCGCTGGAGGTTGAAGTTGTCAGGGTACGAACGCGCGCGATCTGCGTGGCGATGCGTTGCTTCTGGAGTTGCGATGGGGAAACGCCCTGCTGCGCGAACGTGGCCTGCGAGGCCGCGAGTGCGAGAACGAAAAGATGGTGAGTTACTTTCACGGCGACACGATACCAAAGATGCACTTAAGATAAGAGACCGATTGTAAGGGGAGATGAGGACGGATGTCTGGTGGGTGGCAGCAGGTTGTCCGGATCGTCGTTTGTCTGCTGGTTACGGTGCAGGCCTGCGTTGGAGCTGTGGGACAAGGGCATCTGCGGCGTGCTGTGGAGCTTCGATGTGATGGTGAAGTGGAACCGCTGGCGCTGGAGACTAGGCGTGTTCGACTGACCTGGCAACTGGAGGCAGTCGCAGGAGCACGCGATGTGACGCAGAGCCGCGTGCGTGTCGTGATCGGAACGCGACACGATGAGGTCGCTCGGGGTCGCGGCGATCTATGGGACTCGGGTGTTCGAGAGCAGTCTGAACCTGCGATGGTGTTCGAGGGAACGTTAACACCGGCAACGGAGTATTGGTGGTCGGTGCAGGTGTGGGATGAGAGTGGTGCAGCGTCCTCATGGGCTGCGCCAGTGAGGTTTGTAACAGCAGCGAAAGAATGGAGGGCGCAGTGGATACAGGCTCCGTTCAGCAGCGAGCTGGATGGATCGGCACTCGATGGATCCTCTCCGATGCCGGTTTTTCGAAGAGCTTTTACGCTGAAACGGCGACCGGTGCACGCACTCCTGGCGATTGCGGGGCTTGGGCAGTACGAAGCTCATCTGAACGGTGCGCGTGTCAGCGAGGCAGTGATAGCGCAGGCGTGGACGGAGTATCGCAAGACGATTACGTATGACACTTACGACGTGACGACGAAGATACATCGCGGAGAAAACGTGATTGGCGTGCTGCTGGGCAACGGGATGTACAACGTGCAGAAGACTAAGGGCCGATACACAAAGTTCGTTGGGAGCTACGGCGCTCCGAAGATGATTGCTGAGTTGCGCCTGCGCTACAGCAGTGGGGAGAGTGAGACGATTGCGACGGATACGCAGTGGCAGGTTGCTCCGGGTCCGATCAAATTTTCTTCGACGTATGGTGGGGAAGACTTCGACGCGCGAGCACTGCCGAAAGGATGGAATGCTGCGGGTGCGGATGATTCGGCGTGGCGTCTAGCTCAGGTAACGGAGGGTTCGGGAGGAAAACTGATTGCGGCGATTGCACCGCGGATTGCCGAACACGAACACTACATCGGACGCGAGACCAAGGGTCAGCCTGCTTCCGGGCCGAATGAGAAGCGCATGGTCTTCGACCTTGGTCAGAACTTCGCAGGGTTGCCTCGTATTCGTATTCGGGGCGCGGCCGGCGCTGTCCTGCGGATTACACCTGGCGAACTGCTGCACCCGGATGGCTCGGTATCGCAGGAAAGTTCCGGCGGCCCGCAATGGTGGAGCTACACGCTGCGCGGCGGTGCGGTGGAGACCTGGCAGCCGCTCTTCAGCTACTACGGATTTCGCTATCTGCAACTGGAGTGGGCGAAGGGGACGGGAAGCGTTGCGTCGGTGGAAGGAGTGGCGCTGAACTCGGCTTCGGCGACGACGGGAAGTTTCGCCAGTTCGAGTGAAATGTTGAACCAGATTCATGCGCTGATTGTGGCGGCGATGCACAGCAATGAGGCGAGCCTGTTCACTGATTGTCCACATCGCGAGAAGCTGGGGTGGCTGGAGGAGACGCACTTGGTCGCTCCGGGGCTTCTGTTCAATAACGACCTTGCCGATTTGTATCGCGCAACGGCACAAAATATTACCGATGCCCAGGATGAAAGTGGCATGGTGCCGACGACTGCGCCGCAGTACACGACCTTCGGGCCAAACTATCCCGTGTATGACGACTCGCCTGAATGGGGTTCGGCAACAGTGTTGGCTCCATGGTGGAGCTACCGGTTCAATGGCGACCGCACCGTGTTGGAGCGAAACTACGAAACCATGCAGCGGTATGTGGCGTATCTTGAGGGTCGCGCCGTGGACGGCATCGTGGCGTATGGGCTGGGAGACTGGTACGACGCAGGGCCGAACCCGCCCGGATTCAGCCAGGATACGACGCTTGGTGTGACAGGCACGCTGATGCTGTATGAAGACGCCACAGTGATGGCGCGTATCGCAACGTCGCTTGGCAAGCCGGAAGATGCGCAGCGATATCTTCAACTCGCAGAACGGGAGCAGGCCGCGTTCAATCGCAGGTTCTTCCATTCTGAAACGCAAACGTACGATACCGGGAGTCAGACGGCGAGTGCGATGCCGCTGGCGCTGGGTATCGTTCCCGAGGAGTATCGCGCGGCAGTGCTGCAGCACGTGATCGACGACATTCATGCGCACCAGGACCACGTGACGACCGGTGAGGTCGGGTATCCGTACATGGTGCGTCTCTTGCAGAACGAAGGGCGCGGCGATCTGCTGCTGGCGATGCTGTTGCGGCGTGATGCCCCGAGCTACGGCTCTCAGATTGAGAAAGGGGCGACGTCTCTAACGGAGGCGTGGGACGCCAATCCGCACAACAGTCAGAATCACTTCATGCTGGGCGGTGCGGAGGAGTGGTTCTATCGCGGGCTCGCGGGGATCGATCTGGATCTCTCGAGAGAGAAGCGCGACGAACGGCTTACGTTTCGTCCAACGCCACTGCACGGTGTGGCATGGGCGCGGGCAAGCTATCGGTCGGCATATGGAGAGATTCTCAGCGAATGGCATGTGGTAAGGAACGAGATGACACTCGCTGTGACGGTCCCTGCTGGCATGGAAGCGACAGTGATTCTTCCAGCCGCGCGTGAGACGGCTTTACAGGAGAACGGGGCTCCGATAGAGAAGACGCAAGGTGTGTCTGTGCTGTTGCGCGATGATGCACGTGCGGTGCTGCATGTGGGGTCGGGAAGCTACCTGTTTACGTCGACGCTACCAGGGCTTCGAAACGGGCGACGCTGATGCCGGGAACCTCGGCGGGATTCTTTCCCGAGACGGCGCAGTAAAAGTGATACACCATTCCTCGTAATAGATGAGGGAAGGCTTGTGCGCAAGGGGGGAGTAATTGGTGGAGGGTGAACAGTGTCTCCTAATGCTGTTGGCATCGATTCCTCGCACAAGACCGTATGCCCATCCTTGATCTCTCATATCGTCACTGCGCCTGAGGCGTGAAAACGATGGTATGCAACCCGGTTTCAAGATTTGGAAGCCGCGTTCCCTCTGCTGTCGTGCCTGCGGATGTTACGGCCTGGCCATCCAAAAGAACAGAGGTACCGGAACGAGGCGGCTCGATGTATATTTTCGCCTCTTCGATGCCGGCAGGAATCTCGAGCGTGATGCGTTGCGTCTCTCCCTCTTTACGTACACCTACGTTAAGGACTCCATGCGGCGTTGGAACAGAGCCGCGAGCCCACGCAAGTCCAAGCAGGCGCGGTGCGATCGTGACGGAGCGGTATCCATTGGCGGGTTTGCGCACACCGAGAACCTGCTCGCTGATCCATGCCGTAGGACCGCTGGACCATCCATGTGCGAGCGAAACGAAGAAGCCGCTGGTACCGTCGGCCTGAAGAGAGAGGTGCGGCGTGTCCTTGGGCCAGCGCATATCGTACGACTCCCAGAAGCTCGACGCGCCTTCCGCTAGCAAGCCGCCCCAGTAGGTGCGCGTCCAGTCGAGCGCGGAGCGGGCATGCCCCAGCCGCGTCATAGCGTCGAGAATGCTGAGGTTGAAATAGGGACTGATCTGCTGGTCCTGCGGGGTGTCCTGTTTTACATGCGAGAGGACGTCGGTCCAGATGGACTCTGTACCGGGCATGCCGAGCTCCGTCCGGAGTGCGTTGATCTGCCAGATACGGTTGCTGGCGAGCGAAGGAGGGATACTCTGCTGGAGACGCGAGGCGGTGGCGCGCGCCTGCCCGGCGTGAGTGCGGTCGCCGAGAGTATCGAGCAGACTGGCTGCCGCCCTGTAGCCGCGCAGATACTGCAGGCTGGTACCCAGGATGGCCTGCGGAGTGTAGCCATACAGATCCGGCGCCCAATCGACGAAGAGCCACTGGTGTTTGCGATTCGTGAAGGCGCCTGAGGGATCGAGCGAGGCGTCCATAGTGCCGAGGACATGCAGGAGTGCGTCGTGCTCCGAGCGCAGGAAGTCGAGGTCTCCACTGTGATCGTAAAGGCTTGCGAGCGACGTAATCCAAAGAGCGGAATAACCGGGGATGCCGTTCACTGGCTGTTCGTTGCTGGAAGCTAATGCCGAGAGCGTCTGTTCGAGCAGCGCCTTGTCGCCAAAGACGGTGGAGATGACTCGGCCTTCCACGTCGATATCTCCGGCCCAGCGGCCGCGGTCACGCTTTGGGGCGTCCCACAGATCGTCCTGCATGCAAAGATGCACGGTGTATGCGCCGGTCTCCCAGATACGATTCAGCAGAGCGTCCGAGCTTTCGAACGAACCCGCGTACGGTACCGGGTACCCGATGCCTTCGGCGCGGATGGAGCGAAAGGCCATGCGAGGCATTCCGCGCAGGAAGCGAATGCGAACGTAGCGAAAGGCGCTCTTCGGACCGCGTGCCGTACCGTGAGCAGGTACCTCGAGCAGGTTGGTGCCCAGGTAGTTGCCGCCGCGCTGGTCGGGCGTCAGGCCGGTGGCAAGCGCTTCAAGCTCGTCTTCTCCGTATGCGATGGAGAGTACAGCATCAGTGTCGGATGCGGAGTCAACAAGCAGCCGCCCAGCGATCTCGCGTCCGAAGTCGAGCACGATTGAGGGCGCATCAGCATCGGTCGGGGGTGTATCGCCACGCCAGATAATAGCGAAAGGTTCTTCAGGCTTTGCGCTGGTGAGGGCTTCAGCATGTTGGAAGGTGCTCCCGGCGGTGAAGCGATGTGTGACGTCGACAGGCAAGACGTCATAGGTGCCGAGTGACGAGGAGACTCCCTGGTAACCGGGCCACGCATACATTCCTGCATCGGCGGACCACTGAAAGAAGTCCCTGTCGGACTCGACAGGACCCAGCGAAGAGACGAAATTCCATGCGCCATCGTTAAAAGATGGCTGTGCCCACTGCGGAGTCGTTTCGTCGTCGCTGATAGATGCAGTACCGGAGCGCCAGCTCTTGTCGCTGATGGCAAGAACCGGACCCTCCGTGTTGGGAGGTGCGGCGAGCAACTTTACAACCAGAACTTCTCCGTAGGCGAGTTGCTGCGTAGCCTCCGCGGCGTCGGCTGCCACAATACCGCGTCCGCGAACAGCTTCGATGGCGATAGAGTTGGTGCCGATCTTTAGCAGGGAGGTTGCGTCAGCATGGAAGACGCGGAAGCCGATGGGAGCGTCAATATTCGAGGCAAAGTGGCCGAGCAGTTGTCCATTGAGAAAGACCTCAGCATCACGCGGGCCTGCAAGGTAGAGCGTAGCTTGTGGCGGCAATGTGCTCAGCTGAAAAGTGCCACGGAAGAAGTGTGGTTCGATGCGCTTCTGCTTCGCGCTCCATGGATAGTGGCTGTGGTCGGGACGCAGTGCGGTGACGTCTCCTGCGGTCCAGATGTACTGCTCCAACAAAGAACTCTGGCGGACGGGACTTAGATGACGTGCGGCATCCAGTGGTGAAGGGATGGCCGGTGGAGAATTTTGTGCCCGCAAAGAGAGCAGCAGAGAGAACGGAACTGCGAGCCGGAGGAGTGTTGCCAGACGCATGACATCTAATTTGCCTCATTCGACTGGCCACTGGAAATCTTTTCCTGCAATTCGCCTTGAATGAACTGCTTTTAATTCAGTTCTGCTTCATTCTGAATGGGCATGACTCTGATGCAGTCCGGTTGACTGAATTCCAAGACCTCGTGAGACACTATCTTGCCACTCAAAGGCAGTTGAATTCCCGGACCTGTCAGCGGCGAGCGACTGCGGAAACGACTTTACGGAAACATGGCGTTTATGACCCGGACGGAAATCGAGCGGGAGACGAAGGGTTGGAGATTTGCAGTAGCCTCAGGGATTCTTGGCTGGGTACTGGATGCATTCGACTTCTTTGTCATGGTGTTTCTTTTCGACATACTTGGGGAGCACTTCCATGTGTCGAAGGCATCGGTGGTATACACCCTGACTCTGACGCTTGCGATGAGGCCGCTGGGCGCCGTGTTCTTTGGCGCGCTTGCAGATAGATTCGGACGCAAACGTCCTCTGATCCTCTGTGTTCTCTACTTTTCATTGCTGACTGCGCTCAGCGGGCTGGCGCCAAACTATACCTTCTTTGTAATTTGCCGCGCGTTGTATGGCATCGGCATGGGCGGATACTGGGGCATTGGCGCTTCGTATGCTCTCGAGAGTTCGCCGCGCCGGTTCAGAGGAGTTCTGTCCGGCATGATCCAGGCAGGATACCCGATGGGTTACCTGCTCGCGGCAGTGGCTATGCAGACGCTGGCGCCGGTCTTCGGTTGGAAATCAGTCTTCTTCGTAGGCGCGCCAGTGGCGGTAATGATTGCGATCCTCACACTCTTCGCACCCGAATCCGAGGCATGGAAACAGCATCGGCCAAATTCCATGGGGCAAATCTTCAGCTCGCTTCTCCAGCACAAAGGGATGTTCTTCTATCTGTTGCTCATGATGAGCGTGCTCTTGTGCCTGTCGCACGGCACGCAGGATCTCTATCCTGACTTTCTGAAATCCATTCCGGGGATTGCAGAAAAGACGATCTTCGGAATGAAGACCCTATACGGCATTCCGATCCTTTACAACGTCGGCGCAATCTTCAGCGCAATCATCTTTGGCCATCTATCGCAAAGAATAGGGCGACGGACTTCCATCATGCTGGCACTCGCGATTGCGTTCTTGTCGATTCCGGCGTGGGCGTTCGGAACATCACTGAGCGTGCTGGTCGTGGGATCGTACCTGATGCAGACCGGAGTGCAGGGTGCGTTTGGCGTCATTCCGGCGCACCTGAACGAACTTTCTCCCGATACAGTGCGAGGCCTGTTCCCGGGCGTTGTTTATCAGCTTGGAGTTCTGCTGGCGTCACCCGCAACGGCGGTGGAATACTTGCTGCGCGATCACTTTGGATACCCTTGGGCACTGACGATGTTCGAGGCTGGCGTCATCATTCTGATGATCGTTATCTTCTGGTTTGGACCTGAGGCACGCGATCGTAGCTTTCTGCGAGAGTCAGAAAAGCAGCCTGTTACGCGTTGACGAAGATTTTGGGAGGAAGCATTGAGCGATAAGCGAATCGGCATCATTATGAACGGCGTGACGGGACGCATGGGACTCAATCAACATTTGATTCGTTCGATTCTGGCAATTCGAAAGCAGGGCGGGGTTACGCTCGCGGACGGGTCACGTTTGGTTCCCGATCCAATACTGGTAGGGCGCAACGCGGACAAACTCGAGCAAATTGCGAAAGAGCACGGGGTAGCGCGCTGGACTACCGATCTGCGCGGAGCTCTCGCCAACCCCGACGACTCGCTTTATTTCGACGCGCAATTGACCACCCTGCGCGCACCCAGCGTCGAGGCGGCGATCGCTGCTGGCAAACATGTTTATTGCGAGAAACCGCTCGCCGTTGACTCGGTCGCAGCGCTGCGGCTTGGCGCCCTGGCCAAAGCGGCGGGGGTGAAACACGGTGTCGTACAGGACAAGCTCTTTTTGCCCGGCATGCGCAAGTTGAAGCGACTGGTTGACAGCGGTTTCTTCGGCAGAATTCTTTCCGTGCGCGGTGAGTTTGGTTACTGGGTCTTTGAGGGCGACTGGCAGCCCGCCCAGCGTCCGTCATGGAACTACCGCAAACAGGATGATGGTGGAATCATCGTGGACATGTTCTGCCACTGGCGCTATGTTCTGGACCACACCTTTGGCCGAGTGCGCGCAGTACAGTGTCTCGGCGGCACAGCCATCCCGGAGCGAGTCGATGAAGGGGGAAGGCTCTACCAGTGCACGGCGGATGACACAGCTTACGGAACCTTTGAGCTCGACGGCGGTATCGTAGCCCAGATCAACTCGTCCTGGTCCTTTCGTGTCTACCGCGATGAACTCTTCAGCCTGCAGGTGGATGGCACGCTTGGAAGCGCGGTTGCCGGACTGCGTGAATGCCGCACACAACACCGTGTGAATACTCCTCGCCCGGTCTGGAACCCCGACGTGGAGAATCCCATCCCGTTTCGTGAGAACTGGATGGATGTGCCGGACAATCAGGTCTTCGATAACGGGTTCAAAGTCCAGTGGGAGCTCTTCCTGAGACACATTGCAGAAGATGCACCGTTCCCTCATGACTTTCTGGAAGGGGCTCGCGGCGTGCAATTGGCAGAGCTTGGACTCAAATCCTGGCAGGAGCGTCGTTGGATCGACGTGCCTGAACTGGAGGCATGATCTTGGAGACATCCGTGAAGCTGGTGCGGCCCGATGGATCTAGTTATAGTTACGTCCCCAGACACGAGCCTCTTCCCTCACAGACGCGAACTGGGTTTCAGACCCGGATCGCCTTTGCCGCAGCTCATGTCGTGGTCGATCCGATACGCACTATCGAGCCGCTTACACATCCCGTGATCGACTGGGATGCAACGCTTGCTTACCGCGAATATCTCTGGTCGCTTGGCTTTGGCGTGGCGGAAGCAATGGATACCGCGCAACGTGGAATGGGGCTGGACTGGCCGATGGCACTGGAGCTTATCGAACGCAGCACAGCAGCAGCTAAAGCGCGTGGGGCGGTGGTCGCCAGCGGTGCCGGAACCGACCATTTACCGGTTGGTAAAACACTCACCTTGCAGGATGTGAAAAATGCCTACTTGGCACAATGTGAGGCCATTGAAGCGGTGGGCGGTCGCATCATTATGATGGCGAGCCGTGCGCTCGCCGCTGTCGCCCGGCACGCTGACGATTACGCAACGGTATATGGCAAAGTACTTGGACAGGTGAAAGAGCCGGTGATCCTGCATTGGCTTGGGCCTATGTTCGACCCCTCTTTAGAAGGCTACTGGGGGACAGGCGCGATCCCCGCAGCAACAGAGAACTGCCTCAGAATCATCCAGGCGCACAAAGAAAAAATCGATGGAATAAAAATTTCGCTGCTGGATGCCGAACTCGAGGTCTCTATGCGCCGTCGACTTCCTCAGGGTGTTCGCATGTATTCCGGGGACGACTTCAACTATGACCGCCTGATAGCCGGCGACGAACAAGGTCACAGCGATGCCCTGCTGGGGATCTTTGATGCCATTGCTCCGGCGGCGTCGCTTGCACTGGCTGCACTGGATGTCGGGGATATGCCCCGCTACCAACAACTACTCTTGCCTACAGTTCCTCTCTCGCGTCATATTTTCGCGTCGCCCACGCAACACTACAAAGCAGGAGTTGTTTTTCTGGCATTCTTGAATGGATTTCAGTCTCATTTCCGCATGATTCGTGGTCTGGAGAGCGCACGGTCGACGGCACACCTCTGCGAATTATTCGTGCTCGCAGATCGCGCAGGAGTTCTGCGCAATCCCGAACTCGCTATCCACCGTATGCGCAGCTTCTTACTGCTGGCTGGTGTCGCATGAATCTCATACAACGCCTCAGTTTCAATCAAATGACGGCAGAACCCTGGTCGCTCGAGAAGGTGGTCAGTAATTGCGCAAACAGTGGTATTTCAACGATTGCGGTTTGGCGTCACAAGATCGACGGCGACGCTTCGAAGGCATCCGCCATCATTCAAAGCGCCGGTTTGAGTGTCTCCAGCCTTTGCCGCGGAGGATGGTTCTCGGCACCTACAGCCGAAGAGAGGCGCAAACGCATTGAGGACAATCGTCTGGCTATCGAGGAAGCCGCTTTACTTGGAGCCCCGGTGCTGGTGATCGTCTCCGGCCCGGCAAACGGACAGACTTTGAGTGATGCCCGGGCGACCGTAATGGATGGTCTGATGGAAGTGCTGTCAGACGCAGAACGGGCCGGCGTCATCCTTGGGGTCGAACCTTTGCATCCCATGTACGCCGCAGAGCGCTCCGTCGTCGTCACTTTAAAGCAGGCCAATGACATCGTCGATCAACTCGAAAGTCCTGCAGCGGGAGTCATCATCGATGCGTTCCACGTATGGTGGGACCCCGAGGTAATGCAGCAGATCGAGCGTGCGCAAGGAAAAATCGCCGGATTCCACGTGTCGGACTGGTCGGTGCCTTTGCCGGGCATCCTGATGGGCCGATCCATGATGGGAGATGGAGTAATCGAGTTGCGGAAGTTGCGACAGGCAGTAGATGCCGCCGGGTACACCGGACCAATCGAAGTTGAAATATTCAACGACGACATATGGAAGAACGCGGATAATGGGCTGCTGGAACTTACAAAGCAGCGTTTTATCGAGCACGTCTGAAGTTATTGGTTTGCTAATCTTCGAAGTCAGACCAACTTGAAAGTACTTCGCATGTTTGCGAGTCAGGGCAAACACACCCAGGGTCGGCAAGGTCGCCAGCATCACCTCGTCGACGAAACCAGCTAGTTCTCGCTAAAACCCAAAAACAATCGACTCCGGTAGAGACTGATCGATCAGTCGTTGCGCGTCCCATAGCGAAGCCGGGCCCAAAGTACGAACACAAAAGACAGGGTTTTCAGTCCTCCCGGTCGAACTCAGCAACCAGTTAGCACGGTCATTAGCTTCACCGCTATCGTAAAAATAAATACGGGGAAAAGCTTCTTGTTTACATTGTGTTAACCAAAAATCATTAGAACCAACGTTACCGGTAAACTTTTTCAGTTGACACCCGTATTAGTGCCCAAGTACTGTTCGCCAGTCCCGTAAGTTATCGGTCTGGTTTCTGCTAGCCACCCTCGCGCCTCTTCGAATGAAGGAGGCAGCCGAACGCTAAAGTTTGGAGACGTGCCATGAATAAAAAAAACAGAAGCTCAATTACCTGGATTCTCGGAGTGCTGGTGGTGTTCGCTGGTTTGCTGCTCAACGTGGATGAGGCCTACGCTCAGTTTGGCTCGGCTTCGGTGCTGGGCTACGTTCGCGATAACTCTGACGCAGTCGTCCCTAACGCCATCGTCAAGCTGAATAACATCGCTACCAACGTCTCTCAGACTGCGAAAACAGACAACGAGGGGAGATATGAGTTCAACTCTGTGCCCATCGGGAATTATCAGATCGTGACCGAAGCCGCGGGCTTTCAGGGAGCCAAGACGGAGACTTTCAACCTTTCCACTGACTCGCGCCAGCGGGTTGACATTCAGCTAAGGCCAGGCGAGGTCAATCAGGTGGTCGAGGTTGCTGCCACAGCCCAACTTCTGGAGACTGAGACCAGTTCACGCAGCCAGATCATCGGCCAGAAGGAAGTCGAAAATCTGCCGCTCAATGGGCGATCCTATGCGGATCTGGTATTGCTCACGCCAGGCGTTCGTAAATCAATGCTCGAGAACCAGACTGCGTCCAGCCGCGAAGCTGCCTTCAATATCAATGGTCAGCGTTCGGCCTTTAACGAGTTCCTCATCGATGGTCTGGAAAACAGCAACTACGGCACCTCGAACCAGGGCTTTGGAAACGAAAACATCCCTCCGTCGCCAGACGCCGTCAGCGAGTTCCGCGTGGAGTCGAATAACTACTCGGCAGAGTACGGCCGCATGCCGGGAGCGGTAATCAATGTGTCAACCCGCAGCGGAACCAACGAGTATCATGGCGCTGCGTGGGACTATCTCCGCAACACCAATCTGAACGCCTTCGGTCCGCTCCAAACGGCCACCGGCCGCAAACCTGGTCTGATCCGCAACCAGTTCGGAGCCACAACCGGCGGACGTATCTTCCGCGACAAGACATTCTTCTTTGTCGATTACGAAGGTGTGCGACAGATCTTCACTTATCAGCAGGCCGCGGTCACGCTACCCGATTCTGAACAGCGCGCCGGCGTGTTTCTCCTGCACAGGGTGGACGGAACAACTGCGCCGATCCCGCTCTATAACCCCGTCACGGGTACCACCTACACCTCCGGAAACATTGCTTCTGCCTCGACGCCGTTCGCTCTCGGCGTTCTCGCGGCACTTCCGGCTAATAACGTCACCGGCGCAAACGGCACCACAGCACCCGCCTACAACAACATCACGAACAACTACAGTAACGCGCCTCGCGGAACCATCAACGATGATAAGGGTGATGCCCGGATCGACCAGAGCTTCACGAAATGGAAACTTTTCGGCCGTTTCAGTGAGCATCAGGCAGAGATATTCGATCCTCCAACGGTCGGCGGCCCGGCTGGTGGCAACGCCAACTCGAACGTCAATATTCAGAATCGTCAGATCGCCGGCGGCGCAACCTGGATCATCAGCCAGAACAAGTTGTTGGACATACGCTTCGCCTGGACGCGCAACATCGGTGCCAAGTCGCCGTACACGCAGGGCCAGCCATCGCTCTTGGCCAAGTACGGCATCACGGACGGACTGCCGACCGATCCCAGCCTGGTTCGCACTTTGAACGCGCAGTCGATCACCGGTTTCACGCAGCTTGGAAACCAGCCCTCGAGTCCGCAGTTCCAGAATCCCACCATCTACAACCCGAAGATCAACTTCACCTGGGTACGTGGCCGTCACTCGATGAAGTTCGGCTATGAGCAACAACTCATCCACACAGTCGTGAACGACTTCAATCCCAGCTATGGTCAGGACAACTATTCGAGCCGCTATGCAGCCGGGCCTACTGTTGGCGGTGTGCCATTTTTCCCAAACTGCTCTGCTACGGTAACGACCGGATGCAATCCGACAGACACCGCCTCGGGCAACACAACTTCCACGCAGATTCAGCAAGCCCAGGCTGTTGCTGACTTCCTCTTCGGCAACCGCTCTTCCTACTCGCTCACCAACTACACCGTCGTCAACCTGCGTCAGCGTTACTTCGCGGGATATTTCCAGGATGACATGAAAGCCACGCCGTCCCTCACGTTGAACATGGGCCTGCGTTACGAGATCATGACGCCGCAGTTTGAGCGTGATAACCGTCTGGCGAACTTCGCTCCCTCGACGAGCACACTCATCCAGGCCACCAACGGCAGTCTTTACAACCGAACGCTGGTGCATACGCCGACTACCAACTTCGCGCCACGATTTGGATTCTCTGACAGCATCAATCCAAAAATCGTTCTCCGCGGAGGCTATGGCATTGTCTACGTGCAATTCAACCGAGCGGGTGGAGAGAATAACCTCACCTATAACGGTCCGAACGTAGTCAACGCTACCGTAAACAACAACAACTCTGTCTATCCGACAGTCGCGAGCCTCTGCGCCAACGACACGCAGGTTCAGACGCTCTGCTTCCGTCAGACGCAGCAGGGCTATTCGAACATCCTTACCAGCCCCGCATACTTCAATCCTCTCAACGTCACATCCCGCTACATCGATCCCGACTTCAAAACCGGCTACGTGCAGAGCTTCTTCTTCGGCATCCAAAGACAATTCCCCGGCGGCATTCTGTTTGACGTCGCTTACGTAGGCAACAAAGCCACGCACCTGCAGATTCTCGCGGACTACAACCAGGCAGCACCCTGCCTCACCGCTACACCGGCTGGCTGCGCTACTTATCAGAGCCGGCGTCCTGTACCGACCTTCGGTGACATTGAAATCGCTTACGGTGCTGGGCCGGCGAACTACAACTCACTGCAGATCAAAGGGGAGAAGCGAATGGGTGCGCTCTATGTGCTCAACTCTTTCACCTATAGCCGGGCGTTCGATGAAGCCTCCGGACATCTCGAGCAGAACAACGGAGACACTTCGCGTGTTAACTTCGCCAACCCTCGTGGCGACTACGGCCCCTCCAGCTACGACCAGCCGATCGACAACACCACTTCAATCGTCTACGACCTGCCCTACGGTCATGGCCGCCGCTACGGAGCCCAGTCGAACGGCTTGATGAACGCCATTCTCGGTGGATGGCAGGTGACTGTCATCAATACGATCACAAGCGGTTTGCCTTTCAACATCACCTACTCGAGTTCTTCCAGCAGCACCACTACGGCGCTCCTCAATGGCAGCAGTGGTTCCACCATCGGTCAGCTGTTCAGTACCGATCTGGTCAATCTGCGGCCGCAGCACATCGCTGGTTCTCCTCTGAAAGGCACCAACATCACAGTGCTGCCCACGAGCAATATCAACGGTGTCACGAAGAGCCGCGGACTCAGTGGCTATCTCCCCGGTGGTGGCAGCTACACAAGCTACGATTACCCATCTTTTACGCGCTACGGAAACACCTCCTCATTTGGCAACGTATCGCGCAACAGTCTGCGTAGCTATGCGTACTACAACACCGATCTCGGCCTGCACAAGCAGTTCCCCCTCTTCACGGAGAGGGTGAAACTGGACCTGCGTGCCGAAGCCTTCAACATCCTGAACCACACCAACTGGCAGACTCCGGACAGCAACATCTCCGACGGAACGTCATTTGGAACTATCACGACGGCCTTCCCGTCGCGGCAGCTTCAATTCGCACTGAAGCTTCTGTTTTAATCGTGTGGGAGTCAGGCGAGGGACAACATGCACCCTCGCCTGCCATTCCGCCGAACCATCTGATTGCATGCAAAGAGGAGTTTCGATTGCAAAAAAGTCTGAGCCTCGCCGTGCTGTTCATCTTCAGTGGTGCAAGAATGCTGACGGCACAGACGATGTCCGATCAGGACGCCAGGATTCACCTGAATCAGATCCAGGTAATTGGCTCGCATAACAGCTACAACCTGGGGTTTGCGCCGAGTGAGGAAAAATTTGCCCGTACCCACAATCCTCGAGAATACGAGGCCCTTGAGTATCGCCACGCAACGCTCACTGCGCAGTTGGACGGTGGTGTACGGCAGCTCGAGATCGACATTGTCCAGGATCCCCAGGGCGGCCGATTCGCCCATCCAAAGATCGTCGCACTGACGAAAGAAGCGGGGCTTCCGCCTGACCCTGATTTTGATCCGAATCACGAGATGGATAAGCCCGGGTTCAAGGTGATCCATATCCCCGATCTCAATCAGCGCAGCTCGTGTCTCTTGTTTACACATTGCCTCAAAGAGATTCGAGCCTGGTCAAAATCTCATCGCGAACATGTCCCGCTGTTCCTGTTGATCGAAACCAAACACGGTCGCACGGCCTCAATACCCGATGGCGTCGAGGCGGAGACCTTTACCAGCGAAACATTCGATGCGCTCGACAAGGAAATTCGCTCCGTCTTTGCCGAGAACGAAATGATCCTGCCGGACAAGGTTCGTGGCAATTACCCAACGCTTGAAGCGGCCGTGCGTGCAGGTCACTGGCCCACATTGGCAGAGTCGCGCGGCAAAGTAATTTTTCTCATGGATCAAAAAAATGCTGGCCCCATCTACACCGCCAGCCACCCCCTGCTGCAAGGCCGCGTGCTCTTCACAAACTCCGACCCGGGCAAGCCCGACGCTGCTTTTGTGGAAGAGAACGGAGGTACCCCACAAGTTATCGATCAACTCGTGAAACAGGGTTACATCGTTCGGGCTCGCGCTGACGAGAGCACAATCGCGGCACGCACCAACGACACCACGCGACGCGACGCTCTCTTGCACTCCGGCGCCCAGATGATCAGCACAGACTATCCGCTTTCCGAACCTTCGAAGTGGACGGGCTACAGCGTCGGTTTCGCCGACCGTCTGCCCGCTCGCTGCAACATCATCAACGCACCGCCGGGCTGCAAGGGCAACTTGCTTGAGCCGAACGCGAAGAGTGGCGGAGTGCCCTCACCGGAAAATCATCCGGCCGTTTCGCAGCATTCGGAGATAGACCAACGTGCTCCCGAAGCAGGTAAATGCATAGCGGGGCGATCGCAGCCTGAAGTTTCTTGTAGCCCGCAAGTTGCCCCTGTAGGCTATAGCAGCGTCAATATTTCCGGCCGCAAGACTCTCGCCACGTCATAGATCCTGTTGCCGGAGGGGGCCACACTTGGCAATACGTCTCAAAGATATCGCACGCGATCTCGGGATCTCGACGGTCACAGTCTCCAAAGTACTGCGTGGCAATCAGGACATCAGCGAGAAGACGCGCGCTCGCGTGCTCAAACGAATGCAGGAGCTTGACTACAAACCCAACATGCTGGCTCGCGGCCTGGCAAGCGGACGAACTTACACCATGGGTCTCGTGGTGCCCGACCTGGTTCATCCCTTCTTTGCAGAGTTCGCCAAAGCCCTTGCCGGCGTTCTCCGCGCGTCCCACATGGCGCTTCTGCTCGCCTCCTCGGAAGAGAATCCAGAACTCGAACAGCAGGAGATTCGAACCCTTCTCGGCCGAGGCGTGGATGCGCTGCTGATTGCTTCAAGCCAGGCACGTCTCAAGAGCTTCTATGAACTTGGAGACGAGAAGACGCCGTTTCTCCTTGTCGATCGAAACTTCCCCTATCTCTCGGCTCACTTTGTGGGCTCTGACGATTACAAGATCGGTCGCATCGCAACCGAGCACCTGATCGCAACCGGCAAGAAGCGCATCGCGCACATCGGTGGCCGCGAGATGAGCCCTTCGCTCGAGCGCCTCCGGGGATATCGCGACACACTCCAGGAGCAGCGCATGGAGACACGCGAAGAGCTCATCGTAACCCGCGAACGGTTCGAAGAGTTGGGTGACGAGGCCGGCTATCAGGCAATGCAGGATCTGCTGAAGCTGCGCAAACGCCCAGACGCCGTATTCTGCTACAACGACCTCACCGCGATTGGCGCAATGCAAGCTACGCGCGAAGCCGGATTGAGGACGCCGGAAGATATTGCATTCGTCGGCTCAGGCAATCTGCGCTATGCCAAATATCTGCGCACCCCGCTCACGAGTGTCGATCAGCAGCCAGAATTGCTGGGAGTTCGCGCCGGTGAACTCGCTCTCGAATTGACGAAGAACCCTGATCTACCCGCGAAGACAATCCTGCTGGAGCCAAGACTCATTGTGCGTCAGTCCACGGTGGCGGATCAGCCATCCTAGTCTTACGACGGCCCCTCGCTTTGGTCTAAGAAAATCCCGTCTGCTTATAAAGCCGGTAGCCGCACCCGATCAGACTCACCAGCAACAACACCCCAAGGACAGCAATCCACTTGAAGTTCATTGCCAGCGGAGGCACAACAGCCTTGGCTCCCAGCCAGATAAAGACACCGACCGCGGCCAGGATGATGGCGTAATCCCACCACCGGCGGCCTTCCGAACGATGGCCAAACTCTTCTCCGCTCTGCGCCAGCAGTACTTCGTTATAGTCCAGCCCATAGCGGTCACACTCACGTTCGAGCACTTCATTTCTGGAAGAGTGCTCCCCTGCAGAAGCCTTGGCGGTACTGATGAAGAGCGCGCCAACAATCATCACAGCCGAACCAGCGACCACCAGCAGTTTATGTTTGGCATCTGCAGTTGCGAGTTCGCCAAACACAAGCGCTCCCCATGCAAGTCCCCAAAGCTGATTCGTATTCGATAGCGGAATGCCACGGCCAATCCCCAGGTATTTCGCGGCGAACTGTTGAAACATGTCACCAATCACCCAGACAAAACCGCCCAGGAAGAGCCAGAACAGAAACTGTCCGCCGCGCACCAGTTGAAAGACCGACGAGTGACTTCCACCATCCAGCGTCCACGTGAGGATAAACATAGTGAGTAACTCACCGACGGTGAACACAGTCACAAACGAGAGCGGATTCATGCCGCTCAGGTAAGCTTTGCGATAAGGAACATACATCGTTCCCCACATCAGGCTTGCGCCTATCGCCGCTAGCACTCCTCCCAGTGCGTTGTGACCGTTCGGGTTCGTACCGCCATGCACTGTGCTGAATCCGAGCATGATCGCCGCGGCAACAATGCAAAGCGATCCGAGCACCACTTTCGTGATTGTTTTACCGTCTGCGCCATCCAACTCACGAAACAACACGCGGCCCCAGAACAGCCCCACCAGCGCATTCGTGTTCCACATCGGAAACGCAATTGCCAGCCCAACATCGCGTATCGCAAAAACTGTCAGCGTATTCGCAACCGCCCAAAGCGCTCCCGCCAGAATCGCCCACACCAGCAGATGCTTGCGGCTCATCAGGTCTGAGAAGACGTAGGCTGTCCCTTTCAGCAGAGTTGGAAAACTCCATCGCGCTGTAAATACGCCAGCTACCATGCACAACGAAATTGCAAAAGGAGAAAAGCCCGCGTTAACCAGCTTAGTCGGCGCTTCCGCGGCGCCCAGCCAAACACCCGCGGTCACGCCGCAAAGCACTCCCAGCGTGTGCAGCGAGCCAGTTCCCGCACGTCGGCTCGAAGTTTTTTCAATCTGTGTCGCCATGGTGTTGTCGTTCCCCGATACGTTCAATGCAGCCAGATAAGCAAGCCTAGTCCGAATGCCAACACACCCACCGGAATCCAGAAATGCACATCCGTCAGGATTCCCTTCGCTGTCTGCAATGCTCGCAAGTTCAATTTCTCCACGGCGTCATTTATAGTTACCGATAACGTTGTGCTGAGACGTTACGCGTTGCGGACCTCGAATGTCAATCGATCCTCGGTGTTCATGAATCAATCTCACATAGGGCCGGTATCGCCTGAATTGCAAGCGCACAGCCATCTCAATCGGCGTCACGAAATCGGTTCTATCGATTCTAGAATGAATATTAGCGTTGCATCTGGCGGGGAGCCACTCCGCATGAAGAAGTTAGGCCAGCTCTTCCTTTTCCTGGGACTACTGTCGTTCTGCATCTCCACAGCGCGTGCCGATGCGTACGACGCCCAGCCAAAGCTGGTCATTGTTCTTGTGTTTGATCAATTCCGCGGGGACTACCTGGATCGGTATCGCGCCGAGTTCAAGGCGAAGAACGGCTGGAACCTCTTTCTCAAACAGGGAGCACACTTCACAGACTGCTACTACGATTACGCCAACCTCGTGACAGCGGCGGGCCACGCCACCATCGGCACCGGAGCCTACACCGATGGCCATCAGATTCCATTGAACGAGTGGTACGAGCGCTCTCCCGATGGCACGCTGCGACAGGTAAGCTCTGTTGCCGACGACCGCTACAAACTGGTCGGCGCTCCGGCAGGCACAAAGGATCTTACCGGCGCCTCCGCTCATCGCGAGATGGCCACTACGCTTGGGGATGAACTCGTGCTGGCGACCCAGGGACGCGCCCGCGTCTACGGTATCTCCATGAAGGATCGGGCCGCGATTCTTACCAGCGGCCACGGCACGAATGGCGCATTCTGGGTTGACCACGAGACCGGCCAGTGGGTTACTTCAACCTACTGGATGAAGGAGCTTCCCCAATGGGCGAAAGATTTCAACGCCGGGAGTCACACTGCGGACGCACGCGCCAAAGGTCACGCGCCCAAGGGAAGTTTCTACGAAATCGTGGGCCGGACCGCTGCCAGCGTGCAATATCAGCTTGATTTCGCGCAGACTCTCATCGACGCAGAAAAACTCGGTGAAAACCCAGCAGGCGTTACCGACATGATCACAATCTCCATCTCTTCAACTGACATCAATGGCCACGCCTTCGGGCCAGACGATCCGTCGCAGAAGACGCTCATTGTTCAATCAGATGCGTTGCTCGATGCCTTCTTCACCCACCTCGATCAAACCATCGGCCTCAAAAATATTCTTATCGCAGTCACTGGAGATCATGGGGTAGCAACGAGCCAGAAAGCCGGGGATGCGGATCACATGCCGGTACTCGACTTTACCCCTGATTTGTTCACCAAGCCGCTTGAAAAAATGCTCGAAGCAAAATACCCGCTCAAAGATAAGGGAGCCTACATCCTGCAAATGGATAACCCTTACCTGTTGCTGAATCGGGAAGCATTCGAAGCCGCCGGTCTATCGGAAGAGACGGCAGAAAACACAACGGCAGCCATGCTCAGGCAGGTCTTCGCGACCTTGAGCGACTCAAAGGACATGGAGGGCCATCGAGAACCTCCTGTCCTGACTCACATCTACACAAGCAAACAGATGCGCGAGGGCCCACTACCCGACACGCAGTACAGCCGTCTGATCGCGCATAGTTATTCGCCCAACGTTGGCTGGGCATTGCACCTCAATTTTGGTCCCTACCAGTTTCCCTGGAAGGGAAGCGGCACAACGCACTTCACCGCCAATAGCTACGATCGCCACGTCCCTCTGGAGTTCTTCGGCGAACCGTTCGTCCCCGGCACTTATCACACGTTGGTAGCGCCAGTGGATATCGCCGCCACGTTCGCATCGCTCTTACGCATCAACCGGCCCAGCGCAGCGGTCGGACGGCCGTTAGTAGAAGCCCTAAGAACAGAGGGTTCCGGCTCCACATGGGTACCCAATTCCGAAGAGGCCATGCCCAAAAAGCACTAATCCAATCACGCAATCGATCCGAACAAAACTATGCGCTTGATGCTGGCTGATTCTTCAGGTGGAAGACCAGTGTTCCGCCTTTCATCAATTGCGCATGCTCAACTGAAAGTCCACTCACAGCCTTGCCGTTCCACTCTGCGGACTCTATATAGAGAGCCTTCGGCGATTCGCGTTTCGCTTCGATCACCAGCTTTCGTCCGCCTGCAAGATCCACTTCCACCCGATCGAACAACGGAGTTCCGAAATCATACTGAGTGCTCACAGGGTCGACCGCATACAGACCCAGCGCGCTGATAACAAACCAGGCCGACATCTGCCCGCAATCTTCGTTACCCGCCATACCATCGGGCTGGTTGTTGTACATGGTCTCCAGGAGACTGCGTACACGTTGTTGTGTCTTCTGCGGCGCACCCGCGTAGTTATAAAGGTAGGCAATGTGATGGCTCGGTTCATTCCCATGCGCATATTGCCCCACCATCCCGGTAACATCAGGAGGCATGTCCGGCGGCAGCTCCGAGCTCTGGTTGAAGAGCTGGTCCAGCTTCTCAGCAAAGGCCTTATCGCCTCCAAGGGTCTGCACCAGGAGCGCTGGATTATGCTGCACTCCAAAAGTCGTCTGCCACGCATTCGCCTCCGTGTAATCCCGCCACTTCGTGATTTTGATCGATTTTGGATTAAACGGCGCTGCCCAGTGGCCATCCGTATATCGCGGTCTGATGAAGCCGCTTTCCTTGTCGAATAGATTCACGTACGAGCCTGAGCGCTTCATCAGCATTGCTGCATCCTGCTCTTCGCCGGCTGCCTTCGCGATGACTGCAACCGCGCTGTCATCGTAGCAATAGTCCAGAGTCTTGCTCGCCGACTCATCCTGCTGGTCGCAGGGAACATAGCCGAGCTTCCTGTAAGCCGCAAGTCCGCGATAGTCATCTGCCTCCGCGCGCTTTTTGAACACAGCATACGCACCTTTTGTATCGATACCCGGAAACCCCTTCGCAATCGCTTCCGCCACGACGGGTGCAGAGTGATAGCCAACCATGCAACCCGTCTCGCTCCCCTGCAGAGGCCACACAGGAACACCTCGTGGGCTCTCCTCCGCCATGCGGATCAGGCAGTTCACAAAGTCCGGCACTCGTTCCGGAAGAAACAACGTATACATCGGATGCAACGCCCGATACGTATCCCACAGCGAAAACGTGCTGTAGTTATGCGCTCCCTTCTGCAGAGTATGAACGTTGCCATCCATGCCGCGGTAGCGTCCATCAACATCATCAAAGAGGTTTGGCGCAACCATCATGTGATACAGGCCGGTGTAAAAGATCTCAAGATACTTCCTGTCGTCCGAACTCACCCGAATCCGTCCCAGCTCGCTTCGCCATGCCGCATGTGCTGCTTTGCGAGCGCCATCAAAATCCCAGCCGGGAACCTCCGCCGCCAGATTCCTGGAAGCACCAGCAACATCGACCCCCGAAATGCCTGTCTTAACAAGAACCACTTCGTCCGCATTCGTTTTGAACTTCAACACACACCGCAAAGACGTACCCTTGGCTTCGCTTGTTTTGCCGGCAAGAAGTTTTCCGTCGGAGTAAATATCAACGCTCTCGAAAGGTTTAGAAAACTTCATTGCAAAATAAACCTGTCGTCCTTTAGCCCAGATATCGGTACATCGGCCGCCAACGATCGTGTCATTGCCAACGATCTTGAGCGATGCCCACCGCACAGAAGGTGTTGGTGGAAGCTCAGGATGCTCCGTGTCCGTTCCGGCGTCTCCTGCATGCGCGAGATCCAGCAGGAAGTGCGCATTATCCGACTTCGGGAAGGTGTAGCGATGAATACCGGCGCGCTCCGTCGCCGTAAGCTCAGCCTTCACCTTCGAGTCCTGCAAAAAAACGCGATAGTAGCCGGGAGTAGCTTCCTCATCGCCGTGAGAAAAACGAGATCTGTAACACGCAGCTGAGCCGGGCGCTGTTGTGGGGTCGAACTTGAAGTCGTCCGTCGCCGGCATCAGCAGAACATCCAGCAGGTCGATACACCCCGTTCCGCTCAGGTGGGTGTGGCTGAAGCCCAGAATGCTGCTGTCGCTGCAGTGGTAACCCGAGCAATGATCCCAGTCTTTGATCCCCGTGTCCGGGCTCAGCTGAACCGCGCCGAATGGCATGGTCGCACCAGGGAAGCAGTGACCATGACCGCCCGTTCCAATAGCAATCTTCACCAGCTTCGTATTGTCGAGCGCATCCGTCCCTTCGCCCGACTCAGGAAGGAACGGATTGACATGAGACGGCAGCCCAAACGCATCACGAACAAAGTGGGCGAGCGACGCCGCAGAAGCTGCACTGAGAAACCTTCTTCTTGAAACCATGTCCTCAACAACCTTTCTTCCTTACAAACCGGGCACACTGAAAAACTCAGAAGTTTACCGCTAACGATTCAACCATATCGAGGATCCACCTGCACAACTCCCCACTTGCGATCGGCGACTTCTCGGTGCGCCGCCATAATCCAGACGAAGTTCAGGGTTGAGCCGGGAATCGCGACATTTGGGTGATAGCCCGCGGGCAATAACACGGCGTCGCCTTCGCGAACGACCTCGACCTCCGCCGGACTGATCTCATCCGAATAAACGAGCTGCAGTCCGAAAGCGGGCGCCGGCATATCGACGTAAGCGTAAATCTCCTCGAGCATTGCGGCGTGTTCGTGCGGCGGCCAACTCGTCCAGTTGCCAGGCAGAGACCGCGTAACTCCAACGATCAGCCTGCCGGCCTGAACGTTGCTGCCCAGGAGAATATTAATCTCCCGGCGGGCGCCATCCGTCCCGGCAACGAAGTGCAGTTTATCGTCTGCCCGCACGCTCTCAGCTGAAACAAACTGCAGTGGATACTGGCCATCCACCGGTGCCGAACATTCCAGCAGATCCAGGTCCAGCTCTGTCCGTATACCTATCGCACAGCCCTTGGGGACATATAAAGCATCGTCGCGTTTCATCACGAAGGACTTGCCACCCACCTCAACGACACAGGTGCCGCTCAGGCAGATCAGCCCCGTCTCTTGCCCATCATTCGAGAAGAGAATATCTGGCTCGTCTTTGTCCAGACGAATACGCCCGTAACTCACCAGCTTCA
The DNA here is from genome assembly GCA_963815485.1 of uncultured Acidobacteriaceae bacterium. Taxonomy (GTDB): domain Bacteria; phylum Acidobacteriota; class Terriglobia; order Terriglobales; family Acidobacteriaceae; genus Edaphobacter. The sequence continues at coordinate 1,998,374 of CAWFGQ010000002.1, forward strand.
TCGATCCGTCGGCGGGTTGAATAAAGATCTTGCGTCCACGTTCGTTTGCCGTTCCAGTGACCAACCGCTTTGTCATCACGCTAACCTTTCTACTCCAGAAACGCTGTCAATAGATACCTTTCCCACTCCGGGGCCCGCCGTATGGCTCCGCCGGAAAGAAATTCCTGGCAGGCGCGAATTTATCTTGCCAAACGATCTTCCCGGTGTCTATAGTTAGCGGTAACGTAAATGCGGCCGGTCCGCCATCGAGGAGAGCAATATGAACCCAACAACCCAAATCTCAGAGGTTGACCAGAATCCGCTGTCGCCCGACATGGACGAATGGGAGGAGTTCCTCGAAGGCCGCTACAAGGAAGGCAAATCTCAGGAAGAGTTCCGTCAGTACGACGCCGAAGCCAATCCCGGAGTCGCCGAATTCTACCGCCTGAACCACACTTTCCAGACGCACGCTTACGTCCTGGGCAAGGAAAGTCAGTACTTCGGACTCAAACGCGGCGAGAAGAGCATCTGGGAAGCAGCGGAATTCCTGAACACCCTCGTCGACGACAGCGACCCTGACACTGATCTCACGCAACTCGAGCATCTCCTTCAGACCTCCGAGGCAATTCGGAGAGATGGCCATCCGCGCTGGATGGTGGCCACTGGATTTGTCCACGATCTCGGCAAATGCCTTTGCCTCTACGGTGAACCGCAGTGGGGCGTTGTAGGAGACACATTCCCGACAGGCTGCGCTTATTCTGACGCAGTCGTCTTTCCCGAGTATTTCCGCGCTAACCCCGACTCCCAGAACCCGCTCTACCAGACAAAATTCGGAATCTACGAAGAGAACTGCGGCCTCGACAAGGTGAAGATGTCCTTCGGGCACGACGGCTACATTTACGAGGTCATGAAGAATTACCTGCCGATGGAGAGCCTGTACATGCTCCGCTATCACTCGTTCTACGCATGGCATCGGCACGGTGCTTATGACTATCTCTGCAACGAACAGGATCGCGCGATGTTGCCGTGGGTCCTGAAGTTCAACCCCTACGACCTCTATTCAAAGGGTCACACCAAGCCGGACCTCAAACAACTCAAGCCCTACTACGACGACCTGTTCGCAGAGTTCTTTCCGGAAAAGATTGCCTGGTAACCCGCCTTGACGCGGCATCGCTTGCTAAGCGCAGTATCTCCGCAACGCGACAAGGGGATAGAGTGGCTTGCATGATTCGCCGGCATCTTCCCGCGTTGCTCCTGACAATCTTTACGCTGGCTCCATGCGCGCATGCGCAGGAATCGATATATGCGGCTACCGCAGTGATCACGCGCGTAATGCCGCATCTGGCCCCGCAGATTCATCTCTCCCTTGTGTCCGGCCCCTACGCCGGCAAGCCAGACGGTTTTCGCATCAGCGGCAATCGCGGCGACATCCACATCCAGGCTGCCACCGTTCCGACGCTCTTATTCGGCGTGAACTGGTACCTGAAATATGTAGCCCTCATGGATGTTTCAACCAACGGAAGCCAGCTGGGACATGCCGGTGTTGTATTACCGGCCGTAAATTCCACCATCACGCGCCCTGCCCTTTATAGCTTTCGCTATGCGCTCAATGAAAACACGGACGGCTACACCACGCCGTACTGGAACTTTGATCGTTGGCAGCATGAAATCGACATTCTGGCCCTTTCCGGCTTCAACGCGATCCTCATCCAGCGAGGCAACGATCTGGCGGTTTACGAAGCCTTCCGCGATGTCGGTTATTCGGATAGTGAAGTCCGACAGTGGATCACCGCACCTGCGCACCAGAACTGGCAGTGGATGGGCAACATGTGTTGCTTCATCGAGCCAATCTCACTCGACCTCCTGAAAAAACGCGCGGCCTCAGCACGTCGCATTATTGACCTGCTGCGCACCCTCGGAATCACACCCGTACTCCCCGGCTTTTGGGGCGTAGTGCCCGCAGACTTTGAAAAGCGCATGCCCGACTCTCACGTCGTCGTCCAGACAGAACCATGGAACGGTTTTCAACGTCCCGGCTGGCTGGACCCTCGCACCGCTGCATTCACACGTGTAGCAGCTGCCTTCTACAAGCATCAGGCCGAACTCTTCGGCAACAGCACAATCTACGACATGGAGACCTTTCAGGAGGGCGGCGTCAGCGGCGATGTCCCCGTCGGCGACGGTGCAGTTGCCATCCAACGCGCTCTCGAGACCGCTCATCCCGGAGCGCTGTGGTTCATGATGGCGTGGCAGGACAACCCTCGCCCTCAACTTATCGACGCAGTCGATCGAAGCCACATCCTCATCGCGGACATCGAACAGGGGCGCATCCCGCGAGAGTCCCGCGACACCGATTTCAAAGGAGCGCGCTGGCTCTTTGGCGGTCTATGGGAGTTTGGCGGACGAACCACCATGGGCGCGCCGCTCTACGACTACGCACAACGAATGCCGCGAGCAGCCGCAAAACCCGAAAGCCGCCTCTCCGGCATCGCCCTCTTCACCGAAGGCCTCGACACAAATCCCTTCGCCTATGAGCTCTACACTGAGATGGCGTGGTACGGCGAGCCCGTTGAGCTTGGCGAATGGGCTCACGCCTACGCTCTGCGTCGCTACGGCAAAGAAGATGCTCACGCATCCAAAGCGTGGAACATCATCGCGCAGACAATCTACGGATATCGCGCCGACGGCGTGAAGAATCATGGCGAGCGTGACGCCGCGCACGAATCGTTGTTCAACGCGCAGCCGTCGCTCACGGCCACCCGAAACGGAACCTGGTCCCCTGACGTAATGCGCTACGATCCCGAAGCTGTCAAGCCCGCCCTCACCGAGCTGCTGCAGGTGGCGCCCGCGTTGCGAGCGTCTGCAAGTTATCGCTACGATCTAACAGACTTAACCCGGCAGGTGATTGCGAATGAATCGCGTCGCCTGCTGCCCCTGATACGTTCGGCCTATGAATCGAAAGATCGCGACGAATTCAAAAAACTAACCGATCAATGGATGGATGCGATGACACGGGAAGACAGGCTGCTCAGCACCAGCGAGTATTTCCTTCTCGGTCGCTGGCTGAGCTACGTACCCGCATGGTCCGGCTCTCCTGCAGATCTGGCACAGATCGAATACGACGCACACTCAATTCTCACAACCTGGGGCGACCGGACTGCGAGCAACGAGTTGCACGAATACGCCAACCGTGACTGGGCTGGCCTCGTCAGCGATTATTACGCCCCACGCTGGAGACTCTACTTCGACTCGCTGGAAGAGACTCTCAATACAGGAGCGCAGCCAAAGCCCACCGATTGGTTCGCCTTCGGCGACGCCTGGAATCGTTCCACGAAACATTATTCAACCGAGCCCATCGGCGATACTTACAGCGCGAGCCAGTCGATTGCAGAATCACTGAATCTGCTGCCGAAGGAGGAGCGATGAAAACATCGGATCCGGATGTCGCCACAACCATTGACTCCGACATTGTCCGCCAAACCACCGCGCGAAAACCGGAGCGGCTCCTGTCGATCGATCTCATGCGAGGCCTGACCATCGCCTTCATGATCCTCGTCAACGATCAGACCGGCCCCGCGCCATTCTCTCAATTGGTGCACGCACGCTGGAACGGCTTCACCGCAACGGACCTCGTCTTTCCCACCTTCGTCCTGCTCGTTGGTCTTTCAACGGTGCTCTCGACGGCGGCCCGGCTGGCGCGCGGTGTCACTCGCGGCGAACTCTTCCGGCACACATTGCGACGCACCCTCCTGCTAATCCTCTTCGGATTTGTCGTGAACAACTTCCCGTTCTTTCATCTGGCGACAGCGCGCTACTACGGCGTGCTCCCGCGAATTGCGCTCTGTTATTTCGTCGTCGCCACACTCTACCTGCTGTCTAGCGGCTGGAAAGACAAGGTAATCATCGCCGTAATATGTCTCGTTGGATACTGGGCGCTCATGCGCTTCGTTCCTGTCCCGGGATTCGGCGTACCGACCCACGCAATCCCGATCAACGACCACGACGCGAATTTAACTGCATGGATCGACCGCCAGATCTTCACCGCGTCTCATCTTTACGAACACACGCGCGATCCCGAAGGGCTCCTGTCAACACTCCCTGCCATCGCAACCGCACTCTTCGGCTTGCTGGCGGGCCTGTGGTTGCGGACCCGTCATTCCAATGCGCGCAAGGCATCGATGCTCGCCATCGCAGGAACACTCCTGGTGGCCGCAGGTCTGCTCTGGAACCTCTCATTTCCCATCAACAAGAAGCTGTGGACCAGTTCGTTCGCTCTCTTCGCAGGCGGTTTAGGTCTGTTCTTGCTCGCTGCATCCATCTATATCGTCGACGAGCGTCGTCTCGGACTCAGCAGAATCAGTAAAGATCCCGCCAATTTCAGTTCGCACCCCATCGTCTACAAAATCCTGCTCGTTTTCGGCACAAACGCAATTCTCGCCTACATGATCTCCGAACTGGGCGACAACCTGATGGGATCCGTCCACACCTCAAGCGGAATGACGTTGAAGGCGGCAACATTTGTCGCCATCCATCGAGCGCTGCCATACGCTGATTGGGCGTCGCTACTTTACTCCATCGCCTTCGTGTCGCTCTGCTGGCTCGCAGTGTTCCCCTTCTATCGCAAACGAATCTTCCTGCGAATCTGAACAAGAGTCAGACGTCCGATAGTCTCGCACCCCGGAACTCTTCTACTGCGCGGGCATGTGACCGATAAACTTGTCGGCCCATTGAATGAAGTACTTCATGTTTGGCGCGTCGGTATGGCCGCCATCATGCTGCCGCCATGCAAGCTGGCCGGCAAGGTGAGCCTCGTTCATAGGAGGCATCTTCGCCGTGCGGTAATCCCCATCGATGTCAAGACCTTTGGCGCCAAGCAGCGTAAACACACGGCTCGCGTCGATGGTTGCCATGAAGCTTCCCTGATGATCCAGCCAGTGAGCGTCGCCCTTATCAGGTACGCCATAGCTGATGAACGTCAGCCGCGGCGCAGACAGCGCGATGAGTTCATTGGAATCGACCGGAATGTCTCCCGGGGTCTTGCTGCCAAAGCTGGCTTCCGATGCACCATATTTGATGAAGTTCCCGGCCATCCAGTAGTACTCGCCGCCGGTGAGGCTTTCGACGGCCTCTCCGTAGTTGCGGCGCAGGAGCGTCGCACCGCCTTTGCCTGACGAGCCGACGAGAACCATCGCAAAGCGCTGATCGAAGGCCATGGTGACGAGAGCGGCTTTGCCGTAGCGCGAAACCCCTTCGATGCCAACATGTTTTGCATCGACTGCAGAGTCGGTCGCAAGGTAGTCCAGAGCCCGTCCCGCGCCCCAGCCCCAGGCCCGCAATGCACCCCAGTCTTCCGGCTTGCGCGGCTGGCCTCTGTTCACAAGCCCGATAATGCCGCGGGTGATACCTTCGCCGTTGTCAGCCTGCACGCTGGCAGGATCGAGCAGAGCGAATCCCCAACCCGCCGCGATCAACTGCCAGGTGTTGGGCGGATCGCCGTCCGCGTTCAGTTGAGGAAGTTGAAAGGGCGTGGGTTTGACCGGCTGCCATGCCGGGTGGCTGGCGAGAACATTTTTCAGCGATGGATCCTGCTGCAGGAGAATCGCCTTCCACGCCGCGTTGACGCGATCCAGATCTTCACCCGCAGGTTCATTGGGAGCGGGAAATCCTGCGCGGCCAAACATGATGAGGACTGGAACTGGTCCCGTGGCGTTGGCTGGTGTAACCAGGGTCATGTGAATCTTGACGTTGATCGCGGGATACGACGAGTTATCAACTTGCCCGATGAGATCCTTCGCGATAACGCGATTGAATCCGATCATCTCGTGATCGACAGCCGTGACGGTCCACGTAACTTTCGGGACATCTTTGGGAATGCGGCCATAAACATATTTTTCGTAGCCCTCAATGATTTCAGGCCGACGCTTGTCCCACCACGTCTGCGGAGTCGTGACCTTCTGGCCGTCATTGAGTATGAGCGGGTCAGGAAGAACGGGGTAAGGATTCGCCTTCGATTCATCGTAGTTGGCATGATTCGTCGCCTTTTCATTGCCGCTCGGCCCCGGACGCAGCGCCTTGACGCCGAGCTGATCCATCATGTTCTGGTGGTCCTGGTCCGACGTGAAGGTGACCGGCGGCGGCACATTACCTGAGCTCTGGCACACTGCAGCAGCGGCGCAAACAAACGAAAGTGCAACCGTAAAAGATTTCAGGAATAAACGCACAATTGTCCTCCACGACTGATGTTTCCTGCGGCGAGAGATGGATTTGTTCGAGTCACTGGCATCAGGCAGACTTGGTTCCGTTGCCGTTCGCAGGGGTTGAGGTCGCGCGGCGCGCTCCTCGCTGAAACACAAGCGCAGCAGCACCGCGGAGCCGGGCTATTTCGCCTTCATGAGTCGGCCGAATGACAGGAGAACTGCCGGCCAGCGTGAGGTCAGCCGCTTCCTTTTCGATCACCGGTCCAAAACGATGCCACGCCGAGGTGAGATCGCCTGCGATCAGAATCGTACTGGGAGAAACGCTCGCGATGATGATCCGTAGTCCGCGTCCTATCCACGCGGCCTGCATGGTCAGGGCCTGTGCGGCAGCCGAATCGCCTTCCTCGGCCAGATTGAGCAGTTCCTGAAAAGAAACAATTGGCCCCCTCGGCCGCAGCTCTTTGTAATAACGCAGAGCAGCTCGCGATGAGCTGAAAAGTTCCCAGCATCCGTTCTTCCCGCAACCGCAACGCGGGCCATTAGGGTCGACAGAGATATGGCCGTACTCCCCCGCCATTCCGTTGTGCCCCGAGAGCAGTTGCCCGTTGGTAAGAACACAGGTTCCCACACCTTCGGCGACTGCGACCAGCACCGCATCCTGAACTCCGTCCATACGCGCGAAGGTAAGCTCGGCCATCAGGCAAGCGGTTGCGTCATTTTCCATGATCACGGGCAGCTTCATCTCGCCCTCAACCATCTTCTTAATATCGAACTCTGGCCACTTCAGGTTAGGAGCAAAGATCAGCCGCTGCGTTGCGGGATTAATTCTTCCCGGCAGACTCATTCCGATGCCCTCAATCGATTTTTGCGGGGCGGAGTTGTGCATCCGCTGCATGCAGTCGATGATCAGCCGCATCGAGGCGGCCGGATCGGAGGTAAGAGGCACCGGTGAACGCGAGAGCAGCCTGCCATTCAAGTCAACTAAAGCGACGGTGGCCTGCCTAGGATGAATATCGACCGCGATCGCTACCAGGCTTTCGTTCAATCCAATCAGCGTTGGTCTGCGTCCTCGCGGCAGCGAACCCATTGCGCCTTCGCGCACCCAATTCTCATCGATAAGCTGCTCCACGATCTGCGAGATGGTGCTTCTTCCCAGGCCAGAAAGCCGCGCGAGGTCAGCGCGTGAGATCGGCTGGCTGGCTCGGATTAACTCGAGGACGATATCCCGGTTGATGATCCGCGCCGTCTCACTCGAAGCGAGCTGCATTTCAGCAAGATCAATGCGTTTTACGCCATTCCTGTCGTGCCGCAAATTATCGCAACCCCTGTCGTTTAAGAATGCGCTAAATCACTGCGAGCCCATGATGCTAATTGGGATGCATCCCGGAAATAACGAAGCATACCATCCGGAGAGGATTTTCACGAACCAGGTCCAGCCGTCCGCTTCCTCCATTTGTTTTTATATTGTTTCTATAGGAAATCAAATCCCAAAATGATCATCCCGCGACGGGGAATCGTTTACTCTGACAGGTGGAGCAACTCAAGATGGGGCAATAAAGCCCTGGCTAGATGCTAAAGCTTGTCTGCAATTCCTTGGTATTTATCACCCGCAAAGCGGTGCGAAGGCACAGGTTCCACCTGCGGGTTGATGGGTTGGTCGGTCTTTGGTTTGGCCTCAGTTTTTCTCAGGGGGCCTATAGTTTTACAACCATAAGTATTTTTCCTCTTGACAGTCCTAAAAATACTCGCCTATAGTTTCGGTCGCTAACAAAATAGAAGCCTTGGACTGAATAAAAACATGGGTTCCCCCTCACGGCGGCTCGTTTGTTGGCGGAAATCTTCTGGAGGCGAAGTATGAACAATGCATATGACGTACTTACCAGGCGAGGGCTTAAGCGCGACCTGCGACAATTTTGTGAAATAGGCCGGTGGATTGTTCCCCTCATCGGGGTTCTGTTGTTGTTGGTGTTCGCGCCGCTCGCTCACGCGCAAACCACGGGCCAGATGACGGGAACCGTACTGGATGCCTCAGGTGCCGTGATTCCCGGGGCGGAAGTAACGCTGACCGATCAGGCAACCGGGATCAAACGCGTCGTGCAAACGAATCATCAGGGCTTGTATGCCTTTCCCTCACTGGTGCCCGGCACCTACTCGGTGAAGGTCAGCGCAAAGAGCTTCCAGTCCAGGGAACTTACCGGAATCATGCTGCACGCCGGAGACGTGATTGCCGTTCCTGCGACCACGCTGACGGTTGGTGCAACTGATACCACGGTCACTGTCGAAGCTACCGCCGATATGATTCCCACCGAAAACGGGGCGCGTATCAACGTTCTGTCTTCCAAAGACATAGAGAATCTTGCTCTCGTGGGTCGTGACACGACAGAGCTACTGAAAGTGCTTCCGGGCGCGACAACGATGTCCGCCGGGCTGACCAATAATTCTCCGGCGTACAGCGATCTCAACACGGGCGTACAGCAGAGTGCGATCGGCAATGGGATCAACATCAATGGCGCGGTCAATCGCGGAGGAACGGCGTTGCTCTCGGATGGAGCCAACGTCATCGATCCGGGCAATATGGCATCGTCGGTCTCGATCATCAACCCGGAGATGACGGCGGAAGTCAGCGTGCAGGCGTCGAACTTCGGCGCGGATACTCCGTTTGGCCCGGTCGTTGTGAGCACTATCAGTAAATCGGGCACCGATAGATATCACGGCGAGGCCTACTTCATCGCGCGCAACAGCGTCCTGAACTCGAACGACTGGCAGCACAATCATGCGGGAGTGGCCCAGGGACCCCAGTCCTATTACTATCCCGGGGGTAACTTCGGCGGTCCGGTTCCGAAGACAAACAATAAGCTCTTCTTCTGGGCTGGCTACGAACGGTGGCTGCAAAACCAGGGTAATGCGAATGTGCTGTCTGCCTTTATTCCCACGCCGGAGATGATGGCCGGTAATTTCACCACCGATAATGCAGATAACCGTACTCTTTGCCCCAACGGATTTTATGGTGCTCCCACGTCCAGCTACCCGCAGGGCGGCTGGTGCAACGATCTCTCCGGCACAAACTTCCCGGACGGCACAAACATTCCTAACGACACTACCGCCAACTCCACCATTCCGAACGCCGGCAACAGGATCCCCTCGCAATTCATCGATCCCGGCGCGCAGGCACTCGCCAAAATCTGGCCCAAGGCCAACGCCAACCCGGCGACCTCGATCGGTCACGTCAACTACTATCAGCCCATTCCGAATATCAATAACGGATGGATCTACCGCTTCCGCGTCGACTATCAATTGGGGCCCAATACTAAGATCTACGGGTCTTACCAACAGGCTTGGGACCAGCAACTGGCGCAGGGCAACGGTGCTCACCTTTACTGGACGCCGGGCAATGCCATCCCCTACCCAGGGGGCGGCGAGTCCGAGGCCTTCCGCGGCAAGTCACTGGCAGGGCACTTCGTCCACAACTTCAACGCCACAAGCACCAACGACTTCATGGCAGCATGGACCTTCGGTGACTTCCCGTTCGTTCAGCCGGACCCACAGGCGGCCTACCGCAGCACACTGGGCTATAACTACGGCAAGGTCTTTCAAACTGCCTCTCTGAACATCCCTGCTTACGGCGGCGCAAGCTACGGCAACCCGGACTTCTCGCAAGCCTCTATCTTTGACAACCCTCCGGGCAAGTATGCGGTCAGAAAGGAAGCTCCCCAATTCAGTGACACGTTTACCAAGGTCTGGGGCGCTCACACGGTGAAGATGGGTGCATACACGCAGAACACCGATAACTACCAGAGCACTTTCAGCACCTTTCAGGATGGAAACCTCACTATTGCTGGGGGTTCGAATGTGAATCTTTTCACCGGAAACCAGTTGGGCTCGGGTAACCGCGTGGCCAACTTCACCATGGGTATCTTGTCGGGCTACAGCGAAAATAACGCTTCACCCATTGCCGATACCGCCTACCAGGCCACAGCGTTTTTTGTCGCCGACAACTGGAGAGCAACCAAGCGTTTGACCTTGGAGCTTGGCGCGCGCTTCGAACATATCGGTCACTGGTATGACCGTCAACACATCGGTATGGCGGTCTTCTATCCAGACCGCGTATTGTCTGACTACAATTCGGGCAAGTATGCTCCGGGATACTACTGGCACGCCATCGATGCAGGCGTTCCTCTCAGCGGCCAGCCGAACCGTTTTGCCTACGTCGATCCACGGTTGGGCTTTTCCTACGATCTGCTCGGAACCGGCAATACCATGGTTCGTGGCGGATGGGGTGCCTATCGCTTCGTCACCCAGGTTAATGACGTCTCACCACCGCTCGTAACCGCACAGCACGTTCTGGGTTATAACTTGCAGGGCGGCAGGACCGTGATGCTTTCGCAACTCGGCAAGTTGGCGTATGTTCCCTGTTTGTCGAAGTGCGTGAACGGAGGACAGGCAGGCTTCGATCCGGGCGATTACGGCCAGCCGCTCACCTACGCCTACAACTTCACAATCGACCAAAGAATAAAGTGGAATACGATCCTCGATGTTGCCTACGTCGGAAGCCAGACCAGCCAGCTCTCTGACGACAGCGAAGGTATTGAAGGCAGCAACTTTGCCGCACTCGCCGATCAGAACAAGACCCCGATCGGATCGTTCTTCAAACCTGACCCGGTCACCGGTGTAACCTCCACCAACCCGGAAAACCTGGGAAACAATCCCAACGGATCCGGAACCACTCCGACAGGAAACGTAGCGGCAGACTATCACCCATACGGCTACGCCTACGGAACCGCTGCAGCAGCAATGATTCAAAGCACTGCTTACACCAACTACAACGCACTGCAGGTGGCATGGATCAAGACAACCGGCAGGCTGGGCTTCAACATCAACGGCACTTGGTCGAAGACGCTGGGCACCGCTCTGCAGACAAACCCGTTTGATGTCAGGCTGAACTATGGCCCAACCTCTACGGACCGGCCGTTTGTCTTCAACGCCAGCTACTACTACAACACTGGGAAGCTCCATACGTCCCAGGCGTTTACCAACCAACTCTTAGGGGGATGGACAGTCTCCGGAATTTCAACCTGGCAGTCTGGCGGTTACATTCCCGCTGCTCTTGGGAATGGCGTGCCAAACTTCAGTTTGGGGATTTCTTATACCGGTCTGCCTGCAAATGCGAAGGCCCAGGGCATTGGCAGCGGTATAGGGAGTGCTTCTTACTTTGGTACGGATGCTGCTGTTCCGATTCTGCCTGTGTTGACCTGCAACCCAAACTCAGGTCTTGTCCACTATCAGCGCGTCAATGGGAACTGCTTCAACGCGCCGGCAATCGGGACTCAGGGCGGTCAGAATTATCCCTATATGAGCGCCGGAGCCTACTTCGATAACGATCTGGCGGTCTACCGGGCCTTCCGTATCCACGAAACCCAGCAAGTCCAGTTCCGGGCCAGCGCCTTCAATTGGCTGAATCACCCGATACCGGGCTTCAGCGGAGCGGGTGGCGGTAGCCCGCTTGGGATAGCTTACACAGCAGACTATACAACGAAAACCATCTCGAAAAACTACAACACCAACACGTTCGGCATCATGGACAGCAAAACTGGAGCTCCCTTCCAGCGCATCCTCACCCTGAGCGTCAAGTATTTCTTCTAGCACTCCTCCAATGTGCAACGGAAGGTAAACAATTCGTTTACCTTCCGTTTCTTTTTTCAAAACGATCGCCCGGCCTAGGTTGTGCCCGCCGCACACTGTGGGTGGTACGATGTGAAATCGAATGCGGCCATTGCATCGGTTTCTGGTTCTATTCATGTCCATCCGCTTCAAACTACGTAATACATCCTCGATCCTTTTATTCGTTTTTGCTGCAGCCCTTGGTGGACAGACTCGCGATAATGGACCCGCCGCCGGATCGTTGCGGCAGCACTTCCACGACGCTCAGGAGCTGCAACAGGCCGGCAAACTTAACGAGGCCGCTGAACAATATCGAGCGTTTCTCGCCGAAGCGCTGGGCGAGTTGGCGATCGGTTACTCGAACGTCCAGAACTACACGCTTGCGGCTCCATTATTTGATGAAGCTCTCACTCTGGAGCCCAACTCTCCTTCTCTGCTTCTTTCCTATGCGCGAACGGCGTTGGTACTGGGCGACCCTACCCATGCGAAGACGCTCGCGACGGAATTCATTCAGAGATTCCCGCGCGATCGCGAGAGCCTCGCTCAGGCTCATCAGATAATCGGACGCATCCTTCTGAAACTGAATCGGACCCAGGAGGCAAGGAAAGAGCTGGAAGCGGCCGTGGCGTTGGATCCGACCTTCCCCAACGGATACAACCTGGCGGTGGCCTGTCTCGATCTCGACGACGAGAAGTGCGCCGTGCAGATCTTCAGCGAGATCCAGAAGTCGTTCGGCGATACTCCGGAGCTTCACATGGCGATCGCCCGCGCCTACGCCGACTCGGACTTCCAGCCCCGCGCAGTCGCGGAGTTCAGGCGAGCCATCGAGGAAAATCCGCGCCTGCCGGGCGCGCACTATTTACTCGGCGCAGTCCTGCTGGCGACGAACGACGAGGAAGGCGGCGAGGACGAGTTCAAGAAAGAACTGGTCATCTCCCCGCACGATTCCATGAGCTACACCGCACTCGGCAGGATCGCATCCAATCGCCACAACTACTCTGAAGCGGAGACCTACCTGAAAAAGGCAATCTCATTCGGTCCGGAGAGTCCCGACGCGTATCTATCTCTGGGGCAGGTTTATTTCACGACTAACCGTCCCGCAGAGGCCGAAACAGCTCTTCGTCGTTGCATCGAGCTAACAACGGATGTTTCGCGGAATCGATACCAGGTTCAGCAGGCGCACTTTATACTGGGCAGAATCCTGATTCAGAAAGGTCAGCAGGATGCCGGGCGTGCGGAGATGAAGATCGCACAGGACCTCGGCAACAAGACGCTGGCACAGGATAAGAGCAAGCTGGCAGGACTGATGGAGACCGCCGGATCCGAAGATATTCAAGCACCTCCCGACGCCAACGCCCCCCATCCTCTCCCTGTCAAAGCCGATCCGCAGGCGTTGCGCAACGTCGAATCCGTTAGAGAGCAGATTAAGCTCCCGGTAGCCGACAGCTATAACAATCTGGGTGCCATCGCTGCAACGAACAACGACTATTCGAACGCAGTCAAATACTTTGAGCGCGCCGCTGTGTGGAATCCATCTCTCGAAGGCCTCGACTATAACTGGGGACGCGCAGCATTCGCGGGGGGGCTATTTGCTGATGCAGTGATGCCGCTGTCACGCTACGTCAAGGTGAATTCGGATGATGCAGGTGCCCGCAGCGTTCTGGGCATTAGCTACTTCATGACCGGAAACTATCCCGGTTGCGTCGAGGTGCTGGACCCCGTGATGGGAAAGACTGACCTTGCTCCGCAGGTAGAGTACGTCTACGCAGAGTCGCTGGTTAAGACCGGACGAATCCCCGCTGGTGTAGAGCGGCTCGCAGCGTTGGAGAAGTTACATCCGGAGATCCCCGACGTACATCGCTCTCTTGGAGAAGCACTCGCGCAGCAGGGAGAGAAACAACGGGCGCTTGAACAGCTCCGCACCGCGATTCAGCTTAGTCCCGGTGACGCAGAATCGCACCACGATCTCGGCAAGATAGAACTCGAAAGTGGAGACACGACGGCAGCAATTCCGGAACTTGAGCAGGCAGCGCGCCTTTCGCCGAACAACGAAAAATTCCATCAGGAACTGGCTCATGCCTATGCGGCGGCTCATCGGCAGGCAGACGCACAGAAAGAGATGGACATCTACAACCAGCTCCATGCACGCCCACAGGGTAGTACGTCATCTCCTCGGGCCGCCGCTCCGAACCAACTTAGGCAATAAGAGAGTGCCTCGAAATGCGCGAAACTAGCCGTTTTGACCGAATCATGAGGGCGAAAGCGGCTAGTTTCTCCCGGTCAAGATGCAAGAACTTGTAAGTCCTTATCGGCAACCATTTAACCGCATTCCGCTCTCTAAACCCTTGGGGGATGCTGCTTTGGAAATCGAGATAAGGGATTGCATAAATAGCCGAATGTCCTCCGTTCCCCGGAGCCCGGACGAACAGGTGGAGCAGTTGCAGGCTGCGCTGTATCGCAACGAGAAGCTAGCCTTGGCGGGACGACTTACGGCGGCCGCCATCCATGAGATCAACAACCCGGCAGAGGCCGTCACCAACCTCGCCTATCTGATCTCCCATAACTGCCACGACTCTGGTCTCGTGGAGTCCTTTGCCACTCAGATTGAGAAGCAAATGGCGCGTATTCAATATGTAACCCGTCAGTATCTCTCCTACTTCCGCGAAACTCCGCAGCGCCAGAAGATGGATCTTGTCCCCGTCATCGAGGCGGCCCTGCGTTTTCACGAGCCTCTCTTGTCACGAACCAATATCCGCGTTCAAAGGCAGTTTCCCGGTGAACTCGAAGCCTCAATCTATCCAGGCGATTTCCTGCAAATGCTCTCGAATCTGATTCGAAATGCCGCCGAAGCTCTCGTGGACGGCGGAATTCTCTCCATTCGCCTCAGAGCCTCCAACCACTCCATCCGTCTAACGGTCGCTGACAATGGTTGCGGCATTCCCGACTCCGTTCGCCCTCGTCTCTTCGAGCCATTCCAAAGCACCAAAGTCGAGCACGGCAATGGTCTCGGCCTGTGGATATGCAAATCCGTTGCCGCCAAGCACGACGCCCGCATCTCCTGGCGAAGCAGCACAAAAAGGGAGACTCACGGCACAGCCTTCTCCATCTCACTTGCCAACTAGCACACGCATGTTCGGTCGGAGCGCACTCTCATACGGCGGGAGCTAAAACCATCCTGACAAAGAAAAGACACCAATCTTCTCTCGACCCCATCCAAAGGATGCGGTAAACCGTATCCTAAATGCAGGTCGACGATAAGCGCATCAAGCCGTTGTAACCGGCGGAGGAGCACTCAGGCACTATGCTTCTGTTTTTTCTGGCGTACTTCGGCGGAATCCTTACCATTCTCAGCCCGTGCATCCTCCCGGTCCTCCCCTTCGTCTTTGCCCGAGCCGATCAGCCCTTCCGCAAAAGCGGCCTTCCTCTCCTCGCCGGAATGGCAGTCACCTTTGCCGCCGTCGCCAGCCTCGCCACCGTCGGCGGAGGCTGGGCCGTTCGCGCCAATCAATTCGGCCGCATCGCCGCGCTCGTCCTCTTCGCACTCTTCGGCCTTACGCTCCTCTTCTCCTCACTCGCCGAACGCCTCTCCCGCCCGCTTGTCCAACTTGGCAACACCCTCACACAAAAATCCGGCTCCGCTCCCAGCGCCCTGAACTCCTTCCTTCTCGGCATCGCAACTGGCCTGCTTTGGGCACCATGCGCCGGCCCAATCCTCGGACTCATCCTTACCGGCGCCGCCCTCGGCGGAGCCACCTCCCACACCGCACTCCTTCTCCTCGCCTACGCCGCCGGAGCAGCCACCTCCCTCGCCATCGCCCTCTTCGCCGGTGGCCGGGTCTTCGCTGCCATGAAGCGCTCCCTCGGCGCCGAAGAGTGGATCCGCCGCGCCCTCGGCGTAGCGATTCTCCTCGGAGTCATCGCTGCAGCCTTCGGTCTCGACCGCGGAGTCCTCACTCGCCTCTCCCTCGCCAGCACATCCAATCTCGAGCAAGGCCTGGTCAATCGCCTCCACCGCAACCAACCCACCAGACCCACCCTCAACCAGGACGTAACCGTAACCGGCAGCGGAGACCTCCTCCCCACAACGCTCCCTGAACTAACCGGAGCCACTCTCTGGATAAATAATCAGCCCAACTCCCCAGCCCTCACCCCAGCCTCCCTCCAGGGCAAAGTAGTCCTGGTCGACTTCTGGACTTACTCCTGCATCAACTGTCTCCGCACCCTCCCCTACATCAAGGCCTGGTACGACAAGTACAAAAACGATGGCCTGGTCGTCATCGGCGTTCACACTCCCGAATTCCCCTTCGAAAAAGACGAGTCCAATGTCCGTAAAGCTGTCCGCGACCTCGGCATCCAATACCCCGTCGCCATGGACAACGACTACCGCATCTGGCAGGCCTTCCATAACCAGTACTGGCCTGCCCACTACTTCTTCGACGCCACCGGCAAGCTTCGCTACCACCAGTTCGGCGAAGGCGACTACGACAAATCCGAGCAGTGGATTCGCTACCTCCTCGAGCAAGCCAACCACAAAGCCCTCCCCGGCTCTCCAACGCAAATCGCCGCCGCCGGAGCCATGGCCGCAGCCGACTCCACCGACAACCAGTCCCCCGAAACCTACCTCGGCTACCAGCGCGCCGCGAGCTTCGCCTCTCCCGGCGGCCTCACCCATGACGCCCCGCAGCTCTACCGCATCCCCGACGGCCTCGATCTCAACCAGTGGGGGCTCGCCGGCCGCTGGCACGACGCAGCCCAGATCGCGACCCTCGAATCCTCCACCGGCAGCGTAGCCTTCCGCTTCCACGCCCGCGATCTCCACCTTGTTCTCGGCCCTCCCGCCAACGGCAAGCCCATCCGCTTTCGCATCACCCTCGACGGCAAAGCCCCCGGAGCCAGCCACGGAGCCGACACCGACTCTGAGGGCTACGGCACCGTCACCGAAAATCGCCTCTACCAACTCATTCGCCAGCAGGAGGGCGTCAAAGACCGTACCTTCCGCATTGACTTTCTCACCCCCGGCGTTCGAGCCTACT
Source organism: uncultured Acidobacteriaceae bacterium (assembly GCA_963815485.1). Taxonomy (GTDB): domain Bacteria; phylum Acidobacteriota; class Terriglobia; order Terriglobales; family Acidobacteriaceae; genus Edaphobacter. The sequence continues at coordinate 2,015,241 of CAWFGQ010000002.1, forward strand.
CCTTCACCTTCGGATAGCCGCTAACATCCTCGCTCCGCCATGCGTCATCAATTAATAGGACACGCAGGAAAGGCAAGCCATGAACCCGAACACGCAAAACCAAGCAGAACCAACCGAACCTGACACCGCAAAACCCGCCACCCGTCGCGCCTTCGTCATCGGAGCCGCAGGCGTAGCCGGTCTCGCTGCACTCTGGTCCTTCCGCCGCCCCACCTTCGTCGACGCCGCAAGCCCAACCGACAACAACCCGGGCACAGTCACCATCATTCAGTTCGGCCCCGACGGCAAAAAGATCGGCAAAGTCACCGTGCCCCGCGTCATCAAGACCGACGCTGACTGGAAAAAACAACTCTCTCCCGTCTCCTACGACGTCACTCGCCACGAGGGCACCGAGCGCGCCTACACCGGCGACACCTGGAACCTTCACGACAGGGGCCTCTATCGCTGCATCTGCTGCGACAACGCCGTCTTCAGCTCCGACACCAAGTTCGAGTCCGGCACCGGCTGGCCCAGCTTCTGGGCTCCCATCGCCAAAGAGAACATCATCGAGAGAATGGACTCCAGCATCGGCATGATCCGCACCGCCGTCATCTGCCGCGAGTGCAACGCCCACCTCGGTCACGTCTTCGACGACGGCCCCCGCCCCACCGGCCTTCGCTACTGCATGAACTCCGCCGCAATGCACTTCGTCAAACTCGCCTGACGCACAACAGTGAGGTGTAAAATCTATCTATGGCTCGACCTGTCACACTTCGCACTCCAGTTCCCACGCTCGCAGAGGTAGGCAAGAGTCTGGGTCTCAGCAAAGCCCGGCAGCGGTCGCTCCTGTCCATCGTCAGACAGGACTCAACTTCTCGCGCCGCCGTTGACGACAGCGTTCGAACCTCGCGGAAGAGCGGGCACACGAAGAAAGAATTGAGTGCCTCCTCGCGTTAGTCCCAACGCAGTCTTTCTGAACATCCCTTACGACGAGGAGTTTCGTCGGCTCTACCTGGCCTACATCGTAGGTCTCAGTCATCTTGGGCTCGAGCCGCGCGTGACCCTCGGAATTCCCGGTGGAGATCGGCGGCTCGATCGAATATTTGCCTTGATTCAGGGCTGCCGCTATTCCATCCATGATCTTTCAAGAGTTCAGCTCGACCACCATGCCCCTCGCACGCCGCGATTCAACATGCCCTTCGAGCTTGGTCTTACTGTCGCCTGGTCGAAATTGAATCCAGAACATCATTTCTGGTTCGTCTGCGAATCGAAAAATCGTCGGCTGCAAAAATCCCTCAGCGATCTCAACGGAACCGATCCCAACATCCACGGCGGAACGGTCGAGGGGGTCATGCGCGAACTCTGCAATGCTTTTGTCCGGCCACGAGCCCTCATGCCCAGCGTTCCTGTGATGATGAGCTCTTACCGTATCCTCTCTCGCAGCGCCGAAACCATTCGCCATAAAGCAGGCGCTGAGACGCTCTTCGAAGCGCGCGTCTTCAAGGACCTCTACTTCGCCGCAGTCGCGATCACCCAAAGCCACCAACTTCCATAGAAATGTCCCGAACGTTCGCGATGGCCGACCCTTTTCAGCTTTATCGAAGAGGGCAGGTTATCGACCCTGAGCGTAATCGAAACGGAAAGACCGCTCCCTATCTAAAACCCAGCAACGCTGCTCGATATCCGTCTTGACGACACTCGCGCCTTCAACTACCGTGTCCCCACCTGAGTAAACGTTACCCAACCGTCACCCAAGGATCACAGCACATGCGTCTCACCCTCCTAACGCCACTGCTGTTCGCCCCTCTCGTCGCCATCGCCCAAACGAACGCCACCCTCAGCATCGACACCGAAAAACCCGTCGCCAAAGTAAGCCCCACCCTCTACGGCATCATGTCCGAAGAGATTAACTACTCCTACGACGGCGGCCTCTACGCCGAACTCGTCAACAACCGCACCTTCCAGACGATGCGCGGCCCAAACCTCGAACACTGGACCCTCATCCAGAACGGCGACTCTCGCGCCAACATCGAGCTCGACAAAACCACCGGACCCAGCGCCGCCATCACGCACAGCCTCAAACTCAACGTCACTGCCGCAACCGCGCAATCCGATGCAGGCTTCTACAACACCGGCTACTGGGGCATGGCCCTCCATCCCAACACCGAATATCAGGGCTCCTTCTACGCCAAGGGCGACAGCACCATCGGAGCCATCACCGCCCGCCTCGTCAGCGACACTACGGGAGCCACTGCTGCGACCACAACAATTCCCGCACTCACCAACTCGTGGCAGCAATACAAATTCACTCTCAAGACCGGCACCATCCCCACCTCCGCCGACAATCACCTCGAACTCATGGTCCAGAATCCCGGCACCGCATGGTTCACTCTCATCTCGCTCTTCCCGCCAACCTACAAAAGCGAACCCCGCGGCAAGCGCATCGACCTCATGGAAAAGCTCGCCGCCATGCACCCCGCCTTTCTCCGCTTTCCCGGCGGCAACTATCTCGAGGGCGATCACCTCAACGAGCACTTTGAGTGGAAGAAAACCGTCGGCCCTCTCGTTGATCGCCCCACCCACATAACCCCGTGGACCTATCGCTCCTCCGACGGGATGGGCCTCCTCGAATTCCTCACATGGTGCGAAACCCTGCACATGGAGCCGCTCCTCGCCGTCTTCTCCGGCTACTCGCTCCGTCAGGAGTTCATCCCCGCCGGCAAACAACTCGAGCCCTACGTGCAGGACGCCCTCGACGAGATCGAATACGCCACCGGCAATACTTCAACTCGCTGGGGCGGGCAGCGCGCCAAAGATGGCCACCCGGCACCATTCCCCCTCCACTATATGGAGATCGGCAACGAGGAGTACCACGACGAATCCGGCACCTACGACGCTCGCTTCGCGCAGTTCTACAAAGCCATCAAACAGAAACATCCTGACATCAAACTAGTCGCCGCAGCCCCGGTCACCCTCGTCCACCCTGACATCCTCGACGACAACGACCGCACCCTCCACACTCACTTCTACCGCACCGCGCAGCAGTTCTTCACCGACGTCCACCGCTACGACAGCTACGACCGCAACGGCACCAAAATCCTCGTAGGCGAGTGGGCCACACGCCAGGGCTCACCCACTACCGACCTCGGCGCAGCTCTCGGCGACGCCGCATGGATGACCGGCCTCGAACGCAACTCCGACATCGTCGTCATGGCCTCCTATGCTCCGCTTTTCGTCAACGTCAACCCCGGCGGCATGCAATGGCCCAGCGACCTCATCGGCTACGACGCGCTCACCAGCTACGGATCGCCCAGCTACTACGCGCAGGTCATGTTCAGCACACACCTCGGCGATCAGATCCTCGCCACCAGACTCGACACCAACAACCCGCGCCTCTTCGCCTCCGCCACCTGCAACTCACAAACCCATCGCATCTATCTCAAGATCGTCAACGCCTCCTCCACGCCACAGGCCATCGACATCAGGCTCAACGGAGCAACCGAAGTTCACAGCGTCGCAGCCGTCACCACACTCGGCGGCGAGACCACGCAGCAGACAAACTCGATCACCGATCCAAACCGCGTCGTCCCAATCATCGGCAGCATCCCCAACCTCAGAGCAACCTTCAACTACAACGTCCCCAAATACTCCATCCAGGTCATCGACATCGACTTGGATTAGCTTGAACGGGTTCAGAAGTATCCGGAAGCCGTTCGCATCTGCACAAAAAAATCCATTCCCATCGGCGGAAAACTCAAAGCAACCTGACTTAGAATCATCACTCTGTCACGATCTTCATTAGGAATGGAAAAATGAGCTTCCGACTTGAAGTACTTCAGGAATCGGTCAAGTGGGCTGAAACGCTCTATGACGCCGGGAATAAACTGAGTGCGCGTCTCGAGGACAAAGCTCAGCAATCGGCCACCATGGCAGGATTGTTTCTTGCCGCCGCATTTGGTTTTCTCAAGCCGGATAACGGCGCTCTGGTCGGATCGCATCGATTGGTAGCTACCTTGCTCACCTTTACCGTGGTGATCTTTTTGTTGTGTCTGGCTGCATGCCTGTCGGTGACCTGGTTGCGGCCCGCGCCAATGCCGCTCAACCTTCAGGTCTTGCGTACGCTTAATGAAGATCTGCTTCAGTTTCCCGAAGACAAAATGACCGAAGCCATGAAGGAGAATTATCTGCGGGACAGGCTAAGCATATGGTCAGGAATCCTCGATAACCGAGCTGCAGTCAACACCGACAAAGCCTTTCGTTTGAAAATCGCTCAGGCCCTCCTTGCAATTGGAATGCTCACAGTCGGAATATTGCTCTTTTTTGTGATCCACTCTATTCTTGTCTCGTCTTAGGCTCCCCCATGAGGTGCCCTCATGCAACAAGTCAAATGCGCGGATGCAGAATGCGATCAGATGGCAGCTGACAAGAGCAATTATTGTGAACAACACAAAGTCAAAATGATCGCTCAGGGAGTCTACGGTTCGGATCGGGTGCACTACCAGAGGCAGCAACAACGGCAGCAGCAACAACAGCAGCAACAACAGCAGCAACAACAGCAGCAACAGCAACAACAGCAACAGCAACAGCAACAACAGCAACAGCAACAGCAACAGCAACAACAGCAACAGCAACAGCAACAACAGGACCAGAAACAACAGCAGTAAGATTAATTACTGCAGCGGTGATACTCTCCACGAATTCCCTGGAGTGAACTCAGGCATCCCGCAGTCCAAGGCTCCACGGAAACTCATCTGCCTCATCCGGCGCCGTCTAGCTACCGCCCTACCGACTGCTCCTGCGATTGCTGCAATAAAAACGTCCCGAGCACTCCATCCAGGTCCTCGACATCGACCTCGAGTAACCGGCAAGCAGCAGAGGTTGTGCCAGAGCACCCATACCAAAAAATAAAGTTGAAAAAAGAGGAAAATTTTAGCGCGCAAAAATGAACCAGCTAACGACCACATTTTTGCACTTGCCACCACGCTAACGACCACGAATTACCACGTAAAAACCACGGTGGAAAATGCAAATACCCCTGTAAAAACGCCACTCCCACCACGAAAAAATTATTTAGCAAATTTGCCAATCAGCCCTCGTTGTTAAGCGGCTTCTTCGCGAAGTAGTAAAGCGAAAAAGCAAGCAAAGCAAACATCACTACGCTGATCCAATCATGATGAAGGGGATTGCCCTCGCTGAAGCGCCAGAACTGCCAATGCCCACCCCGCTGCTCGGAGATGCCCTCCATCAGCCGTATACACACCCCCAGAAGACCAACAATTCCACCAGATGCGATCAAACCAGACGCATACAAACTCCCCGGACTGACATCCGACTCGACCGTAATATCCCTGCCTCCAGCAGTTTTAGAGATCGCTCGATCCACCATCCACCGCATCACCCCCCCAACACAGATCGCCAGTGTAGTCGCTATGCTCAGGTAAGCCCCGACGGCAAACGTAAGCGACCTAACCCCCAGCAATTCAACAACAAGCACCAGCGCAACCCCAAGCAGAACCAGCCCCCACGGCAATTTCCGGCTCAGAATCCCATTGATCACTGTAGCCATGAGACGACCCTGCGGAGCCGCCGCCTGCTCACTCCCAATTCCTTGAATCCATTGGATTTCGATCGAGTGTGTCGTAGGATTATAGAGATATTTTCCATCGTCCAGCGAAGTCGATCCAATGGCATTCAGCAAAACAAGCTGATTCGCCCCCGAAACCTCTTCCTTCGTATGGCTGTCTCCGCTATGCGAAGTCAAAGTAATCCGATCACGTTTGAAAAGTCCTTGATTTTGAACACCATCCGGCAATTGATCCAGCGAAAAAACGACCGGCTTCGGCAGCCTCTGAAACTGCTCCAACCCCCGATTCATCGCGTTCAGCGTAGCCCCAATCGAAAAGATTGAAACGATCACCCCAATCATGATCGCAAGTTGTTGTTTCCATGGGGTCGCGCCAATCAGATACCCCGTCTTCAAATCCTGCGAGGTATCTCCCGCATTCGAAGCCGCGATACAAACAACTCCACCAACCGTAATTGCCAGTGCCCCAAACGCAGGCGCCGTCCACCCTTTAACAAGAAAAATTGCCGCTGTGGCCATAAGCGTCGCGATGGTCATTCCTGACACCGGAGAGGCCGAACTGCCAACAATGCCAACAATTCGCGCACTCACCGTAACAAACAGAAAACCAAAGAGAACCACCAGCAACGAAGCCGCAAAATTTGCCAGCGCACCAACCTGCGCACCGGGAATCGGTTTGAACTCCAGAAAGAGAAACATGATCAGAACAAGGAGAAGCGACCCTCCGAAAACAACCGACGGTGGAAGGTCATGTTCGATGCGCGAGGGAGTTGTCTTTCTGGCCTCTGCTTTATTGCCAATGTTGCGAAGCCCTTGCGTAAGCGCACCGAAGATCGTGGGCGCAGTGCGCAAAAGGGTAATAAGCCCAGCCGCTGCAACGGCCCCCGCCCCCATAGGACGCACATAAGTTCGCCAAAGATCAGACGGAGACATCTGCGAAATCAGAACCGTTCCAGGGTAAAGCGGCGCACTCAAGTGCGAGCCAAAGAAGTAGATAGCCGGCATTAACACCAGCCAGGAGAAAACGCCGCCCGCGAGCATGACAGCAGAAACACGCAAACCAATGATGTAGCCGACCCCAAGATAAGCTGCCGTGCAGTCAGCGCGTATACTCCCGCCCTTGAGAAGGTGCTGGGAGCCGAGATCGAAGTCACGCTTTGGTGTAGAGGGCCACAAAGCAAAGAGGTTTTCATCCTGGAAAAGTGTGTAAAGACCGCCCAAGCCAAGTCCAAGAAAGACCCGCGAAGCGAAAGATCCACCACGTTCCCCAGCGATAAGAACATCAGCGCAGGCCGTTCCTTCGGGGTAGACAAGAGTGTCGTGCTCATCGACGATGAGTTGCCGACGAAGCGGGATCATAAAGAGTACGCCGAGCCACCCACCAAACAGAGCAAGCGCAAAGATCCGCGACGCTTCAAGATCAAAACCGAGAAAGATCAGCGCGGGAAGCGTAAAGATGACTCCCGATGCGATGGATTGCCCTGCATTGCCTGTGCTCTGAACGATGTTGTTTTCGAGGATGCTTGATCTGCCAAACGCCCGCAGGATCGAGATGGAGAGAACGGAGATAGGAATAGAGGCAGCGACAGTAAGACCCGCCTTAAGACCCACATAGACCGTGACCGCCCCGAAGACAACACCGAAAAACGACCCGAGAACCAGAGCGCGCGTGGTGAGTTCCGGGCGGGTTTCGGTGGCAGGGACGAAGGGTTTGAAGGCCGGTCTTGAAGGTGTTGAAGTTGCCATTGTGGAGCGCTCTCCGCTTGCTGGGCTTTAGTTTCAGGCTGGATGGGAGTGTATCAGCGCCGCAAGTGAATGTGCCTGGTGCAGACAAAGCCGCATCATCTTTGGTGCAGAATTAATGACCCGGCCGAGGTTTGCTGGCTTATACTTCAACCATGGCGCGGTCCGACCGACCTGGAGCGCCGGCGAGTGAGGTGAGTCTTCAGCGAATGCTGGAACGACAATGCGCTCGAGGTTAAAGCTGGGGGGCCACCGGGTGCGCCGCCTGGCAGGGTGGTGGATGGACGCGCGATATCGCGCTGGTTAAGGCCGGGACGGGTGGTTCAGGCCATGTTGGATGATGTGATTACTACAATCTTTCCAGCAGATTGCAGGGTTTGTGGTGGACCGCTGCTGCGAGCTGGATTCTTTCCTATCTGTGACGGATGTATTGAGGGGGTTGAAGCCCAGTCAACGACTCTGTGTGGACGTTGCGGCGAGGCCCTTGATATGGAAGGGGTGCGGTTTGCCGGGCAGTTTCCGGCGGAGGGGCTGTTGTGCTCGCCGTGCCGGATGGCTCCGCCGGAGTTCGAGCGGGCAGTCGCCCATTCGGTCTACGAGGGCGCGCTGCGGGAGATGGTGCACCTGCTCAAGTACGAGCGGATGCATACCGTGGCCGTCCCGCTGGGACGAATGCTTGCCAGGACCATCGAGATGCTGCACGGCGAAGCTGGCAAGGATCTGCTTGTAGTTGCCGTCCCGCTGTTTTCCTCCAAGGAACGAACTCGGGGTTACAACCAAACCGTGCTAATCGCCAATGCTGCTCTCGCGGAGTTGAGGAGGAGGCTTCCGGAGTGGCGACTGACTGCGGCTCATCGTTTGATTCGCCGGGTGAAGGATACGAAGAGCCAGTTTGAGCTGACTTCGAAGGGGCGGAGACGCAATCTCCAGGGGGCATTTGCCGTCGTAGACGACGCAAAGCTGGCGGGGTGTGAGGTTCTGCTCGTCGACGACATCTACACGACTGGTACAACCGCGCGTGCGTGTTCGCGTGTGCTGCGGCAGGCCGGAGCCAGCAAGGTCTGGGTCGCGACGGTGTCGCGTGCGCAGCCTGAGATGGTGACCATGTGGAACGGGTCTTCTAATGTTGCAGTTTGGGATGCTCGGCCGCGTGCGGCGGAGCTGACCTGAGGGATTGTCCTGACGCAGTGCTAACAGTAATTGGGAACCGGAGGATGTTGCGATGCAATCGGGAAAGATGAGGAAGCAGGGGATGAGCGGCAAGCGGCACGTGGGTGCGGCGGGGCGCGTTGTTGTGGAGAGGGATGTGAGGGTTGGCGTGTTTCGACAGCCGGCGATGCAGACTCCCGTGCTGGTGCTGAATGCTTCGTATGAGCCTATCAATATCTGTGGAGCTCGCCGAGCGCTGGTTTTGGTGCTGAAGGGTGTAGCGCGGACCGAGGAGGAGCAGGGAGCGGTGTTGCATGCGGCTCGAATGCGGATTGCGATGCCGAGTGTGATCCGACTGCTCGAGTACAGAAGGATTCCGCATCAGACGCGCGCTTTGAGCAGGAAGAATATCCTTTTGCGCGATCGGAATTCTTGCCAGTACTGCAGCGTGGTGCTTACGGCCGGTGAGTTGACGCTGGACCATGTGGTCCCGCGTTCGCGTGGCGGACTTTCGACGTGGGAGAATCTTGTTGCGTGTTGCCATTCGTGCAATCGAAGGAAAGGCAACCAGTTGCTGCATGAGCTGACAGATATGAGGCTGCAGCGGGAGCCCCGGCCCTTTTCGTTACATACTTCGCGGCACATCATGCGGATGATCGGGTCGGCGGATGCTGCCTGGCGGAAGTACCTTTATTTTGAGACGGAGCCTGCGGCTTAGTTCTTCTGACACCATCTAAACAACAACAAAAGCAGATCCCTTGCAGTGATGACAAAGAAAATCAAAAGAGGGAACTCTGCGCGGGGGAGAAGTATGGCCTCGGATTTGGGCGGTGGTGTGCGACACTGTCGCGTATGACTCCTAACTCAGGTTTGCGGCGGATGTTTGCGGTTCGTGTTTTTTGTGCGCTGGGTGTTGTGTTGTTATGCGTGACGGCGCAGGTTTCGGTCGGGCAGACTGCACAGGTGGCGACGTCGCATGTGCCTACGATCGATCAGGCGCTGGAGGCGCAGACGGTTTCGGGGGCGGCGCTTTCTCCGGATGGGCGATGGGTGGTGTATGAGATGTCGCGGACGAACTGGAAGGCCAACGCATTTGAGCGAGATCTTTGGATTGCTGATCGGGAGGGACGTGGGCATCTGTTGACGGCGCAGGTGAAGTCAAACTCGGGCGCGCGTTGGTCGCCTGATGGTAGGTGGATTGCGTTTGCATCGGATAGGCCGGGGCAAATTGCGGAGACGAAGGCGGATTCGCGGCAGATTTATGTGATCGATCCGACGGGCGGTGAGGCTCGGCAGGTGACGAAGCTGGAGGATGGGGTTGATGGGTTCGAGTGGGGGCCGGATTCGAAGACGATTGCCTTTACGACGCTGGATCCGGAGTCGAAGGCACAGAAAGATCGCAAAGAGAAGTATGGGGATTATTCGGTCATCGATGGCGATGAGCGGATGACGCATCTTTGGACGGTGGATGTGACGGAGGCTCCGGCTTCGGCTCCTGTGAGCAAGGCTTCGGATTCGTCTGCAGGTTCTGCTCCGCCATTTGGGGTTCCAGAGGCACATCGGTTGACTACTGGTGATGAATTTAATGTGATGGGATTTTCCTGGTCGAAGGATGGATCAAAGATTGCGTTTGACGCTTCGCGCGATGGTCAGTTGAAAAATGGCGGGACGACCACGGTGTATCTGGTTTCGGTAGCGGACAAGAAGGTGACGAAGCTGTTCACGACGCCGGGCCCACATTCGAATCCGCACTTCTCGCCGGATGGGAAGCAGGTCGCGTTCGGGACTGCGGATGGCGCGCAGTATTTCTTTTATGCGAACCAGAAGATTGCCGTTGTTCCGGTGACGGGCGGGACGCCGAAGGTGGTGAGCGGGAACTTCGATGAAGATGCACGTTTACTGGACTGGAGCGATGGCGGGATTTATTTTGCCGCGTTGAAGAAGACTGCTGCGCATCTGTACCGGCTGAATGTGGCTACGGGTGCGGTTGAGCAGGTGACGCATCCGGATGATGTGGTGGCGAATGGTTTTTCGTTCACTAAGGACTTCGGGCAGGTGGCTTATCGTGCGGCGATGCCGAATGCGGTAGGGGAGATCTATGTGGCTTCGACTTCGACGGGCTCCCCCGTGCAGGTGACGCATGTGGGCGATGCGATGAAGCCTTATACGCTCGCTCGGCGTGAGGTGGTGCGGTGGAAGTCGGGTGATGGCGCCGCGATTGAGGGGATTCTGTATAAGCCCGCGGACTTCGACGCGAAGAAGAAGTATCCGCTGCTGGTGGTGATTCATGGTGGGCCGACGGGGGTTGATCAGCCGGTCGTCAATCCCGACCGGTATTACCCGACCGAGATGTTTGTTGCGAAAGGTGCGCTTGTGCTGCGGCCGAACTATCGCGGATCGGCTGGATATGGCGGGGCGTTTCGTGCTCTGAACGTGCGGAATTTGGGCGTGGGTGATTATGCGGATGTGATCTCGGGTGTGGATTATCTGATCGGGCAGGGTTTTGTGGATAAGGACCGCGTTGGGTCGATGGGGTGGAGTGAGGGTGGTTATATTTCGGCGTTCATTACAACCGCGAGTGACAGGTTTAGAGCGGTGTCGGTGGGTGCGGGAATCTCGGACTGGATGACGTACTACGTGAATACGGACATTACTCCGTTTACGCGGCAGTATCTGAAGGCTACGCCGTGGGATGATCCAGAGATTTACAAGAAGACTTCGCCTATCTCGTATATCGCGAAGGCGAAGACGCCGACGCTGATTCAGCAGGGGGATCGGGATAAGAGAGTGCCGGTTCCGGATAGCTTTGAGCTTAGGCAGGCGCTGGAAGATAAGGGTGTGCCGGTAAAGATGGTACTGTATCACGGGTTTGGGCATCCGATTGACAAGCCAAAGCAGCAAAGGGCGGTGATGGAGGAGAATCTGCACTGGTTTGAGCACTACATCTGGGGTGAGCAGTTCGTGGATGGAGTTGGGCCGGGTGCGGCTCCGATTGCAACCAAGTAGATGATTCAACCCGATAAAGCTCGAAGTCTTCTCCTGCGGGTATGCACATTGGCTCGCGGTCTTCCTGGATTGGTCTTGCTTCTGTGGACACCGCTGAAACCGCATGGAATTCTTATCTATCTCGATTTGGTTTTGTATTGATCGTTTTCTTGTGCTTCTCAAAACGATCAGACTAGAAATTGTATTCGAGGCAAGTTTGATTCTGTCGGAGGAAAGAAGGAATGGCTTACATCGAGAGTTATCAGTGCGACGTTTGTGGAGATAAGAAGGGCGAGGGCGGAGACTGGTGGCTGGCCTGGGTGGACTGCTTCCAGGGTGAGAAACCGGAGGAGGATCAGCCGCTGATCAAACTGACGCGATGGCAGGCGTATCATGCCCGGTCAGAGGGTGTACGACACCTGTGCGGAGCAAGATGTGCCGGGACGCTGATGGATCGGTGGATGACGGAGCAGCATGCCGATCCGGATGCGCATTGTGAGACGCAGCAGAGCGTTCCGGCGATTGGTGGGAGACAAGTGCAGACGCTGAGCTAATTTTGTGGTGGTTTGGTCGTCCTATCTTTGTTTGGGTCTTTGTTCTTGTCGTCGGGGGTCTTGTTGTCGGTGATGTCCTGGCCGTTGTAGATGATGCGCGCTGAGGTGTGGTACTGCTTGTAGTCGGTGAATTTGACTACGTTGCGCATGTGAACGTCCTGGGCCAGGTAGCCACTGCCTCCGGGGAAGTGCAGGACGCCTTCGGCTTTGGTGTAGGTGGGGAACCAGTATTTGCCGTCGACCTGCTCGTAGTAGGTGGTGAAGGGAGGCTGCAGGTCTTCGTGGCCTTTGCGCATGTCCTGGGGGACGGTCATGCCGTTGATGAGAACGATCTGGAAGTCCTGCTGGTCGACCCAGACTTTTCCCTGAAAGTAGTGCTTGCCCTTTACGAGTGTTTTGGGCGCAACGGCGAAGACGTAGGTATCGAGCTCGTCGACGTGCTGGCGACCGAGGTAGTCGATGTTGTATGGGGGCTGGTCTTCTGTGGTGAGGATGAAGGGGAGACGGTGCTCGATCTCGTCGAAGTCGGTGGGGGTCATCATGACGCGTTCTAAAGTGTTTTGGGGGGCGAAGACTACGTGCTCTTCGCGTTTTCCGTCTTTGTTGAAGGTGATATCGGTAACTTGCTGGTACTCTCCGTCGACGCGGTTGGTGTCTTCGGTGAGGGTGTCGACTTTGACGGACTGGCGGTAGGTGTAGTTTTCGCGGGCTTTCTGGAAGGCGGATTCGCGCTCACCGAATTTTTTGATGATATCGGCGGTAGAGATGCCTGATGGAGGTGCGGGGTCGAGTGGGCCGAAGCCGTCTTGTGCGGCGGCTGTAAGTGACAGAAGGGAAAGGGTCAGAATAGTGGCTGGGATGGCGGCTCGGATTGCGAGGTGGGACTTCATGTCGGGGCTCCGGCGGGCTTTTTCAGTTTTTGCGGTCGAGCGGTGCTCGTGGTTGTAGACAACCTATCAGGAATAGACGGAGTTTTGCAGGTTTTGGTTCGTTCTGCGCGTTGACCGGTTTTGCGAAATATTTTATCCGGGGTGATTTTGGGGTATGCGCGAGCTGTATGTGTTTGGTGATATTGAGTTTTCCACAGTGGCATCGGGTGGTCGCAACGTGGTGGATAAGTGCAAAAACGTGGTCGTAACGTGGTTCTTATGTGGTGGTTTTTCGTGGTCGAAAAGATGCCAGCTTTTTGAGATTTATTTTCGAGAGGTGTCTTGAGAGTGTCAAGGATTGTCACCGGTTCTTAGTGGAGGACTATTTTTGCGGGCCGCGGAGGTAGACTGTCGCGATGAGGAATCGATCGGTTCGGGCAGGTTTTCGGTTGGTTCGGGCTGGGGTGGTGGGAGCGGCGCTGGCCGTAGCCGGCTTGATTTGGGCGCAGGATTCGGCAGGGAAGCGGCCGATGACGTTTGCGGATTTGCAGAAGATGAAGCGGGTGAGCGATCCGCAGATTTCGCCGAATGGGAAATGGGTGATGTTTTCGGTGACGGATGTGGACCTTGAGAAGAATCTGAAGGTGAACCATCTGTGGGTTGTGGCGATGGATGGCAGCGCGCCTGAGAAGCAGGTTACGTCTGGGAATGAAGGTGAGTCGGGGGGTCGGTTTTCGCCAGATGGGCGGCATGTGCTGTTTACGGGGACGGATAACACGACGCAGTTGTCGCAGATCTTTCTGGCGACGTGGAATGACAGGGCGGGGACGCTAGGTGCTCCGACGCGGCTGACGAATGTGAGCACGGAGGCGGATGGAGCGATCTGGTCGCCGGATTCGCAACGGATTCTTTTTACTTCGCGAGTTTATCCGGAGTGCAGCGAGGGGTCTTCGTGGCTGGAGGAGGACAACTGCGACAGGAAGCGGGATGAGGTTGCGGCGAAGGATCCGGTAAAGGCGCAGATCTGGGATCACCTGCTGTACCGCCACTGGGATCACTATGTCGGTGTGAAGCGAAGCCATGTGCTGGTGGTATCGGCTGCAGATGGAAATTCGGTGAGGGATCTGACTCCGGCGCAAGATATCGGGGATACGGAGGCTCCTACCTTTTCGCTGGACGGGCCAGTGGGATACGCGTGGGCTCCGGATTCGCATGAGATTGCATTTGTAACCAATATGGATATTGTTCCTGCCGTGAGCACAAATAACGATATTTATACGCTGCGTCTGGATGATGCAGGGGCTAAGCCGGTGAAGGTTTCGACGAGCCTGGGGAGCGATGATGGGCCGTCGTACTCGCCGGATGGGAAGTGGCTGGCGTTTCGGTCGCAACGACGCGCGGGGTATGAGGGTGACCGATTTCGGTTGATGTTGTTCGACCTGACGAGTGGAGCCAGCCAGCGAGTCAGCGAGGCGGCGAGTCAGGCAGGCAGCGAGTCATCCGGTCAGCGAGGCGATGGGCCGGTGAACGATCCGGTGAGTAATCCGGACGAGAGGTCGACAATTCGGGAGTTGCTGCCGAAGTATGACCGGTGGATCGATGAGTTTGTGTGGGGGCCGGATTCACGGGCTATCTATGTTGCCAGCGGCGATGCCGGGCGGACTGTGATTCTGCGTTTTCAGTTTGAGGGCGAGACGGAGGAGCCTTTCCGGATTGTGTCTTCGGATGGGGAGTTCTCGGATCTTCAGGTCAGCCGCGACGGCAATCACATGGTTGCGAGCCGGATGGGTGCGGACCACCCGGCGGAGATCAATGTGATGGATCCGGGTTCGACGGAGGAGCCGTCGTCGGCGGCGGACGTGACTCCGGAAGAGGTGAAGCAGAGGGCGGAGATTGCGAAGTTTTCGATTCTGACATCGCTCGGGGTGGGCGGATCGAGTCCGCGCCGACAGATTACGCATTTGAACGATGCGTTGCTCAGCATGCTTGATTTATCGAAGCCGGAGGCGTTTCGTTTTGCGGGGGCGAATGGGACGGCTGTTGAGGGTTTTCTTGTCAGGCCCCCGAATTTCGATCAGACGCGGAAGTATCCGGTGAAGTTTTTGATTCACGGCGGGCCGCAGGGCGCGTGGGGCGATGCGTGGAGCTACCGGTGGAATTCGGAGTTGATGGCGGCGAACGGGTATGTGGTGGTGATGGTGAATCCCCACGGGTCGACCGGGTATGGGCAGGCGTTTGTCGATGGGGTGAATGGGGACTGGGGCGGGAAGCCTTATGTCGATCTGATGAAGGGATTGGATTTTGCGGAGAAGCAGTATCCGTTTCTCGACACGACGAAGGAGTGTGCGCTGGGGGCGAGTTATGGCGGGTTCATGGCGAACTGGATTCTGACGCATACGACCCGGTTTGCATGCATTGTGTCGCATGACGGGATGTTCAATCCGCAGAGTGCGTATGGGGACACGGAGGAGCTTTGGTTTAACGAGTGGGAGTTCCGCGAGCCTCGGGTGACTCCGGCGACGAAAGGGCATCCGGCGCAACAGACGGCTGGTACGGAGCCAGCGCAGCCCTGGAATTATCTTGATAGACCGGCGACGCAGGATCCTTTCCGGAAGTGGTCGCCGATGCTTGCGATCAAGAACGCGAAGACGCCTACGCTGGTGATTCATTCGCAGCGGGATTACAGGCTGGATGTGTCGGAGGGGTTGCAGTTGTTTACTGCGCTCCAGCGGCTGAATGTGCCTTCGAAGATGCTTTACTTTCCGGATGAGGGGCACTGGGTGCTGAAGCCGCAGAACTCGCGGCTCTGGTATGAGACGGTTGGGGACTGGTGCGACCGGTGGACGAAGTCGAATCTGTATGCACCAACAGTTGGGATGGGAATCGCTGGCGGAGTGATGCATGGGGCGGCGGAAAATTCGCGGATGGGAGTTTCACGTCCGACGGACATGAATGAGCAGCAGGTTGGCTCTCCGGATGCGGCTAAACCACAGGATACTTCGAAGCCGTCAGAGATCCCGACTAAGCCCCAGGAGGAGAATTCGACGACTGCTCCGCTTCCATCTGCTCCGCCTACGTCGCGTGCGGGTTCGAGGAGGACTCCGGCTCCTGTGGTGAGAGAGACTCCGCCTGAGAATGCTTCGGCTGTTCCACCTGGAGCTACTGGGGGAGATGTTCCGCATGGCGGGAAGGGGAAGGGTACGTTTTTTATTTCGCTCGGCGCTCCGAGTGACGAGGTGCAGGTTGGCGGGGATGCGAAGATAACGATCTCACTGACGAACCTCGCGGAGCATCAGATTTTGTTTGCGCATCGGCCGGGAACGGAGAATGCTGAGTTTTCCTACATCTTTGTGGTGAGAAATGCGGCAGGACGGATTGTGGAAGAGACGGCTTATGGACGAGAGGCTCGCGAGCGCGCGGATTCCGAAGGTCGCACAGTGGATTATGTGCAGCCGGGGCAGAGTGTGACGCAGACGGCGCACCTTGCGAAGCTGGTGAATCTTAATAAGCCGGGGCAGTATCGGGTGAGAGCTACGCGGAGGGATCCAGAGACTCATACGATTGTGATTTCGAATGAGGTTACCTTGAACGTAGTTCCTTAGCGATGCTCAGAAGGACGAGAGTTGTTTACCGGAACGAGCGCTTGCGCATAGTTCTCCCTATCGCGAGTGCGCCAGTTCCGATAAGAAAGATACTTGCCGGTTCAGGGATTGTGACGGTCGTTAGATCGATGGCTTCGAACCAGTCTTCCGCGAAAGCATCGTCATAGACAATGTCGCCCTTACCGTTCATGAAGATGAGCCCGCCGCCGAGAGCACCGGTTATTTGGGTGAACGCAGGGTCAGAGCCGGTATATATGCCATCGAAGAACTGGGTCGCAGTTAGAGTGCCTGTGAACGCTTCGCGTGCGCCGTTGCAGACGCCGCGCAGCACTTTGCCCGGAGGAGGCAGGCTGGGCGTGCATGGAGTGCCGTTGTCGTAGTGGAGGTCTGGTGGGGCAATCGAGAGGCCTGTCGGCACACCATCAATATAAGTCTGGTAGCAGGTTAGAACACAGAAGGCCGAGTCATTGAGGACGACGTTTCCAGAGTCGTCCATTCCGTAGAAAAATACTCCGCCGTCGTTGCCGAGATTGAATATCTGATAGGTGTCAGCGTGGACTGTGGAAGGAATGAGTCCAGCTACGATTGCGATGATCGCAGCGCCAAAGAAGGAGATCTTCATGGGGTGTCCTTTTGCGGTTGGTGCTCAGCGACGGCACTGGGACTTTGATGCTGGAAGTGGGTTTGGGCCCATGTGATACGGAGAAGGTACTCGGGTTGGGACGGGTTCGCAAGTGAACGTCTCGCTAAAAAATGGCACAGGTGGGAGCGGCTTATGATGATGTGGTGAGAGGAAGTTGATCGTACGAAAACGATAGACAAGCGAGGGGATGCGTGGCGTTTGTAAGGGCTAAGAAGCGGGAGCCGCTGGGGGAGGCGGGTCTGTTTGAGTATGCGGTGGGCGCGCTGGCTCGGCGGATGCGGACGGAGAGGGAGCTGCGGCGGTTGATGGCGACTCGTGCAGAGGTGGGGGAGGCCGGGGTTCGGACGATGGATGCGGTGGTGAGGCGACTGAAGGAGCTGAATTATCTGAGCGATACGCGGTTTGCGGAGGACTACACGCGGGTTCGGAAGGAGCATGAGAAGCTGGGGCGGCGGCGGGTGCAGCAGGATCTGATGCAGAAGGGTGTGAAGAGGGAGTTGGTGAGCGCGGCGGTGGAGGGGGCTTATGGGGGAGTGGATGAGGTGGGGCTGGCTCGGGAGTACATTGCTCGGAAACGGATGAAGCAGCCTAGTGGGGAGAATGCGCAGAAGGAAACGGCTCGGGCGATGAACCGGCTGCTGAGAGCGGGGTTTTCCTCGCGGGCGGTGTACAAGGTGTTGCGGGAGTGGGATCTGCCGGAGGAGCTGGTGGAGGGGATGGAGGCGGGTGGCGTGGAGTCAGAGGTCTTTACGGAGACGGAGGAGCGGGCCGGGGATTCGGATTCTTATGCGCGGCAGAATGAGAAGGAGTGAAGAGCGAATGATGCGAGGTGCCGGGCCAAGTTTGAAAAGCAGGTTCCTCCCCCTTCGGCTTCACTCAGGGTGCGGAATGACAAGTAATTATTGGCGCTATTCATTGATGCTGCGGAGTGAAAAGTTCTAAATAAGGTCTCAGGCAGGATAGGTTTGGAGTTGGGTGGCGGGTGGTGGTGGGGGCGGGTAAGCCTGGGTTTGGCTTGCGGCACGGATCTGGGCGGAGATGTACATGGCCGTCATGGCGTTGTAATGGCGGACGCGACCGGGCATGAAGAAGGCTTCGATGATGCCGAGGATGGCGGGGATGCCAGTCCAGAAGAAGATAAGGTAGAGAATGCCGAGGCCATCGCGGCGGAGATAGAAGTGATGGACGCCGAAGTTGCCAAGCAGGACGGCGAAGAGGACGCCGAGGAGCTCGTCTTTGCAGGCGCGCTGGTATTCAGCGTAGAACCAGGAGCGCTGGTGGTCTGTCATGCCAGTGGTGTAGATGGTGTCGGGTGGAAACATATTGTTCCTCGCAGGTTCGCTACAGAATACGTGCTGGGACGAGTTGCGGTTCCGTTGATTCTATGACGGAAATGGCAGGGATGGATGACTGTTTTGGCTGTTTTCGGCTAGGAATAAGGGTTCTTGAGGGAAACCCTTTCGGGTTATCGAATTTTGATGGCAACGCGGTGTGGTTGCGGCGAGTCAGATTGATACACAGGAGGCAGCTATGCAGGCAGTTCATAACGGTCAGTGCGGGCTCTGTACCCACTTTGGCGAGAACCATGCGAAAACCCAGGTGCTGGTGTCGATTCTTTCCAGCAAGAAGGCAGATGAATCGCTGCTGGATGATTGCGGGCATCCGAAACATGCGGCGCTCCACCTGAAGGTGACGCCGATCAGTGGGTGTGATGGGTTTACGCCTGCTGCCCAGGCTTGACGGCAGGGAATAGGGAGCAGGGCGTAGGAGTAGAGGACTTTCTAGCGGCGGTTCATGCCTAGCAGGCTCAGGAAGAAGCTGCCGAAGATGGCTTCTACTCCCAGCATGAAGCATGTGGCTGACGGGAGTGTGAGTCGGAGCATACGCTGGGGGGAGAGGTCGCCGAATCCTGTGCCATGCCAGATGTGGAGGGCGTAGGCGAGGATTGCGAGGCCGATGAGGAGTAGTGTGCCGCCGAAGATGAGGCCTACTTCTAAATTGATGTAGTCGAAGATACGCTCGAACTTTGGGTTGGGTGGGAGAAAGCCCTCCTGGGTGCCAAAGACTCGTGCGCTGACGGCGAAGACGGAGATGTGGGCTCCGATAAGGACGAGACCAAGAGAGTAGGTGAGGGTGTCGACGTCGAAGGTCCAGCGGCCGATGGTCTGCGGGCCGGGGAGAAGCCAGGCCGAGAGGATGACTCCGACTACGAAGGTAATGACTCCGGGATAGAGGAAGAGCCAACGCGGGCTGTAGAGAAGAAGGAAGCGGAGGTGACGCCATCCGTCGCGCCAGGTGCGGAGATGGGGTGGGCGGCTGCGACCGTCGGGAGCGAGGGTGGCGGGGACTTCGGCGAGGCGGAGATTGGCAAGTGAGGATTTGACGACCATCTCGCTGGCGAATTCCATACCGGTGGTGCGGAGGTTGAGGCCGAGGATGGCTTCGCGACGGAAGCCGCGGATGCCGCAGTGGAAGTCGCGAACGGGAATGCCGAAGAAGAGGCGGCCGATGTAACTGAGAACGGGGTTGCCGAGATATTTGTGGAGTGGAGGCATCGCTCCGGGCTTGATTTCTCCGCTGAAGCGGTTGCCCATGACGAGGTCGTTGCCTTGTTCGAGTTTTTCGAGGAAGCGAGGGAGCTGGCCGAAGTCGTAGGAGGCATCGGCATCGGCCATGAGGATGTATTGGCCGCGGGCGGATTCGATTCCAGCGAGGAGAGCTGCTCCGTAGCCGCGGATGGGGACGGGGACGACGCGAGCCCCTTCGTCGGTGGCGATTTTTTGTGAGCCGTCGGTGCTTCCGTTGTCAGCTACGACGACTTCTCCGGGGATGTTGTAGTCGTGAAGTGCGGTGACGGCTTGACGAACGCAAAAGGCGAGCGTCTCTGCTTCGTTGAGGCAGGGCATAAGAATGGTGACCAACAGCTCGCTCATTGATTGAATGCTACCAAAGGGATTGAGGCGCACTGTTTACCGCTGGAGTGCATTGTTGCGTGTGCGAGGGAGGTGTGGGCTGGATGGGTGATGAGTTCTGGTAGGCTGAAGCTCGTGGAAAGGTCCCCGGAGAGAATGATGCCGTCGATTGCGGTGCTGATTCCCTGCTACAACGAGGAGGCGGCGATCGCGAAGGTGGTTGGCGACTTCAAGACTGCGCTGCCGGACGCTACGGTTTACGTCTACGACAATAATTCGAAGGACAGGACTGTGGAGCGTGCCGCTGCTGCGGGTGCTCGGGTTTTCCAGGAGCCTTTGCAGGGCAAGGGGAACGTGGTGCGGCGGATGTTCTCCGATATTGAGGCGGATGTGTACGTGCTGGTGGATGGAGATGACACGTATCAGGCTTCGTCGGCGGGTCCGATGGTGGAGCGGTTGCTGGCGGAGCGGCTCGACATGATCAACGGGACGCGGGTGACGAATATTGAGGCGGCGTATCGGCGGGGGCATCGGACGGGAAATACGGTGCTGAGTGGGCTGGTGCATCGGATGTTCGGCAATCGGGTGAAGGATATGTTGTCGGGGTACAGGGTGTTCAGCAGAAGATTTGTGAAGTCGTTTCCGGCGCTGTCGTCGGGGTTTGAGACGGAGACGGAGCTGACGATTCATGCGTTGGAGCTGGCGATGCCGATTGGGGAGATGGAGACTCCGTATAAAGACAGACCGGAGGGCAGCGCTTCGAAGCTGAGGACGTATTCGGATGGGCTGAGGATTCTGCGGACGATTGTAATGCTGGTGAAGGATGAGAGGCCTCTGCTGTTTTTTTCTGTGGCGGGGTTGATTTTGTTTGTTACGGCGATTGGATTGAGCGTGCCGATCTTTCTGGAGTTTTACCGGACGCACCTGGTGCCGCGGTTTCCTACCGCGATTCTGGCGACCGGGTTGATGCTGCTTTCGTTTCTCTCGCTGGCTTGCGGGTTGATTCTGGATTCGGTGGCGCGGGGGCGGAAGGAGATCAAGAGAATGATCTATCTTTCGATTCCGATTTGGCAGGGGTAATGGGCTGTGGCGAGGCAACGGCAGGGCAGTTTCGAAGGTTGAGGCAGAGAGCGGGTTTCTCCACTGCGCTGCTCGCAAGTGCGCGAGCAGCTTCGGTCGAAATGACAACTTTTTGGGAGCGCTTTGACGCCGGGCTGAAGCCCGGCTCTACCTAGACGCAACGGCAACTACAACTACAATCGCAAAGACAAATGCGGGGGTCTCTCCACTACGCAGCGGACGATGGAGCTGTCCGCTGCTTCGGTCGAGATGACGCATCTTTGAAAGTCGAGATGATGTGTCTTGCGGCGATTCGTGACAGCGCGTCTTTGGGGTAGGTGTCGAAAGTTATTGGTTGAGAGGGTAGGCGAAGACGTCGCTGGTGCCTAGCTGGTGCCAGCCTAGGGGGACGTTGCCGGAGGGTTGGAAGTAGGCGACGATGGCGGTGATGTTGCGTGCGCGGAGGGCGGCGATGATCTCGTCCTGATGGGCTGCGTTGGCTTGCCAGAAGTGGTTGGGGTCGCCTCCGTCGGGGACTTCGATCTCGGCGCGGATGGGAGTGCCGGCGATGCGTGCCCAGTAGTGGTCGGTGTAGCAGGCGGCGTCGCCGAAGCACGCTATGGTCTGGCCGTGACCGATTCCGAGGTCGTTGAGACCCTGGGCTGCGGGATAGATCTCTTTGCTGTAGGCTCCGCGTGGATAGCCAGTGGTGCTGAGGGTGCGGCGGCGGAAGCCGAGGTCGGCTGCTGCGTCGGCTACGGCGAGACCGGCGAGTAAGAGGGCGAGAGCTGAGGCGATGGCAGCTGTCTGGGTTGATGTCTGCGTCGGGGTTTGTGTCGATGGCTGGGTTGCGGAGGAACTACGGAGCATCGCGAAGAGTGGCAGCAGGAAGAGCAGGAAGGCTCCGGTAAGGTAGCGGTCCTGAAGGTCGATGGGGAAGTAGATGGCGATCATGAGGAGTCCCCAGAGTGCCACGGGAAGGAAGGGGAGCCAGTCGCGGCGTTGCCTGGGGAAGAAACAGCCTGTCAACAAGAGAACGGCAAGGACGACGAGGGCTTCAAGGTGGCCGACGAGGAAGCGGACGAAGACGACGATGTTGCGGAGGAAGCGAAGGATGTGTCCCTTGAGCCAGAAGTGAGGTTGAAGAGTGTCGGTCCAGTAGGCGGGATCGAACCAGAGAGGATAGGTGCCGATGGGATGCTGGGCGTAGGAGTAGACGGGCGGGGTATCGACGATGAGCTGCTCGTGATGCTTGAAGCTGGCGGTGGCGTGGCCGAGGTCGCCGCTGTGCCACTCGTGCCATCGGCCGGTGTTGTCGATGAAGAAGCTGTAGTTGAGGCGAGCGGATTCGCCGGTGGTGAAGCGGCCTCGCTGTTTGGAGATGGCGAGGACGTACGGACCGGCGATGGCGGCGAAGAGGATGCCGGCCAGGATCGCTCCTGAGAGAATGCGGGTGCGCTGGGTGGCTTTGCGGGTGAGGCCAAAGACAAAGATTGCAGTGAGAAGAAATGCGGAGGGAAGGAAGGCGAAGGACTTGGTGAGATAGGCGAGTCCCAGCGCGATGCCGAGGAGAGGATAGAAGAGGAAGCGCTGGGTGGCCTGAAGCCGGAGGAGAAAGCTTGCGGCCAGAAAGACGAAGAACAACAGAAGCGCGTCGGCACGGACTGCGCCGAAGCCTAGTTCGCGCTGGAACCCGAAGAAGAGGAGAGCGAGGGCGAGAAGAGTGAGCGCGGGGGGTGAGAGTACTGGCGTGTTTGCCGCGTTGGGCTCGCGGAGGAGCACGAGTGAGCGGACGAAGTAGATGCAGGCGAAGATAC
This sequence comes from uncultured Acidobacteriaceae bacterium, assembly GCA_963815485.1. Lineage (GTDB taxonomy): Bacteria > Acidobacteriota > Terriglobia > Terriglobales > Acidobacteriaceae > Edaphobacter. The sequence continues at coordinate 2,038,137 of CAWFGQ010000002.1, forward strand.
AGGCGACGAAGATCCAGAAATTGACCCAGTAAAAGGTCTGGAGTTCGCTGACGCGCGACGGATGGGCGATGGACTGGCCGATGGCGAGTGCGCCTGCGTACATCGGATTCCAATAGCCGTTGATGACGAGGGCGAAGTCGTGGGTGCGGAGAGCGTCGGCGATGTCCATGAAGGCGACTGCGTCGCCGTCGATTTTGTAACTGTCGTATTTCGCGTAGCCGATGCCGCAGAGAATCAGAAGCACAGGATAGAGGAGTGCAAATTTCCGGAGCCGGGAAGGATTCATAGATAGGAACGTGTTGCGGATAGTATCGTATGGCCGAGCGAGAAAACAAAATAGAAAGGCCGTGCCTGACGAATATTTTCAGTAGGTCTTGATGAAGCTCTGGGGAGTGCCGTCGACGGGATTCACGAAGTGGACGTCTTCGGGGGGACGTCGGGGCGTGTCGATGGCAAGCACGGTGAAGGGATGCTCGAGGATGCGAGGCAGGGCGTGGACGGTGTTCTTTTTGAAGAAGACCAGTTCGCTGTGCCGCATCTCACGGGCAGGCGTGTCGGCGATGACGATCTCGGCACGGCCGGAGAGGACGTAGAGATATTCGTCGCAGCTGGTGTGGAAGTGCGCCGGGACGGAACGATAGACACGGAAGACGCGACAACTTGCCGCCTGCTCGTCAGTGAGGCGCAGATCGGCGAGCATGGTCTCGGCGGTTTCGGGGAGCGTTTTGGCGAGTTCGGTGATATTGAAGAAACGGCTGTCGGTAGGCATATCGGTTGGATGAATACGCGGAGAGCGAAGGTTCCGGATTTCCGCTCACGCCGCGATGAGGCTGCGTCATGAATGGAGCACCCGGTCAGACGTTTTTCCCCGTGATCGGACAGGCCTCAGGCCGGTTTCGGTCTCCACGCGAGCCACGCCAGCGTTGCGGCCAGCAGGGTCATCACCAGCGGGAAAATCGGGTTGTACAGGGCCATGGTGAAGCACAAGATGGTTCCCAGGCCCACTGTGCAAGTAATGATGAGAGCGCCGTAGGAGGTCCAGCGCGGCACGAAGATGAGCAATGCCCCGACCGTATCCACGGCTCCGGAAGCGTAGCGGAACCATTGTCCCCAGCTGATCGCATCGAAGAATGGAATCGTCCCCATGGTTCCCGTAAGTTTTTCGATTCCGATCCCCAGGAAGGCTAAGCCCAAAAAGACTCTGAGAAGCCAGGTGAGAATGAGGCGCACTTTGCCAGTCGTCTCTGATGTCATAATTTTCTTCCCAGAAGGAAAAGGTCCGAATGCTCGACGTGAAGCGCTTAAGGATCGTGTTCAGATTAACACCCTTGGACACCGTCAAAAGGGAAATTTCGAACGCTTACGTTTTAGAGGGACAAAAGAGGCAGGAATAATCAAGGCCGCGATTGCTCGCGGCCTCTTTGCTGTTTTTGAGTTGATGATGCTTAGATTTCTTTCACTCCATCCACAAACGCCTTTAGCTTGCGGCTGCGGCTTGGGTGACGGAGCTTGCGGAGTGCCTTGGCTTCGATCTGGCGGATGCGCTCGCGAGTGACCTGGAAGGACTGGCCCACTTCTTCGAGGGTGTGTTCGCTGCCGTCTTCGAGGCCGAAGCGCATCTTGATGACACGCTCCTCTCTTGGCGTTAGCGTTCGCAGCACCTGGGACGTGTACTCCTTGAGGTTGACGCTGATGACGGCGTCAGCCGGGGAGACGGCCATGCGGTCTTCGATGAAGTCACCGAGGTGCGAATCTTCTTCTTCTCCGATGGGAGTTTCGAGGGAGATTGGCTCCTGGGCGATCTTGAGGACCTTGCGGACCTTGGCGACCGGGATATCCATGCGACGGGCGATTTCTTCGGACGATGCTTCGCGGCCAAGCTCCTGCACGAGCTGACGACTGGTGCGGATGAGCTTGTTGATGGTCTCGATCATGTGCACCGGAATACGGATGGTGCGTGCCTGGTCCGCGATGGCGCGGGTGATGGCCTGACGGATCCACCAGGTGGCGTAGGTCGAGAATTTGTAACCGCGACGGTACTCGAACTTGTCGACGGCCTTCATGAGGCCGATGTTGCCCTCCTGAATAAGGTCGAGGAACTGGAGACCGCGGTTGGTGTACTTCTTGGCGATGGAGACGACGAGGCGAAGGTTGGCCTCGATGAGCTCGCGCTTGGCGCGCTCGGCGTCCATGTCGCCCTGGATCATCTCGCGTTGAGTGCGCTTGAGGTCGACGATGGAGATGCCGGCGTCGGCTTCGACGCGCTCAAGATCGGTGCGGCAGTTTTTCTGCTGGCGTTTGTACTCTTTGCGCAGCTCTTCTGACTTCGAGGCCTCGAACTTGGTCTCGAGGGTCTTGATCTGCCGCTCGAGGGTGCGCATGGCGTCTACGGTCTTGTTGACCTTGTCGAGGAGGCGCTTCTTCTCGGCGTTGGTGTACTTGAACTCGCGAACGATGCGATTGATGTAGACGTTCTCGCGGCCGATGAGCCAACGAGTCTTGCGGGAGTCTTTGGCTTTGGCCTTTGCGTCCTTGCCATGCGGTGCGGCAAGCTTCTCTTCGAGTACGTGAATTTTCTTCTGGTGCTTGAGGATGACGTCGATGCGTCCGACGGTGGCGCGCACGCGGGCCTGAAGGATCTCTTCGGTGAGTTCCTCTTCGTCGAAGGTGACGACTTCCTTGATGTTGCGGACGCCGCGGCGCAGGTCTTCGCCGAGACCGGTGATCTCGCGAATGACGATCGGCGAGCGGGAGATGGCCTTCATGACGCGCATCTGGCCGCGCTCGATGCGCTTGGCGATCTCTACTTCGCCCTCACGGGTAAGCAGGGGGACGGTGCCCATCTCGCGGAGGTACATGCGGACAGGGTCGTTGGTTTTTTCGAGGGTTCCGGGAGAGAGGTCGAGTTCGACGTCTTCGGATTCCTCACCGGCTTCGGGCTCGTACTTTTCGCGGTCTCCGGAGAACTTGTCTCCGGAGAGGACATCGATGCCCTGTGTGTTGATGGTGGTGAGAAGGTCATCGAGATCGTCGGGGGTGGTAAGGTCGCCTGGGAGGAGGTCGTTGACCTCTCCGAAGGTCAGGTAGCCTTTTTCTTTCCCGGTGTCGATGAGCTTGTCAATATCTTCTTCGTACTTGTCGATTTCTTCAGCCACGGCTGTGCGCACTCCTGCGAAAAATTCAGTTAATTGGGATGCCGCCAAAAGAGGTGAATCTGAGGCGGAAGTATCCCTGGGTTGTTACGTAATGGGCAGGGAGCAGATTGCGGTTTAGACCGCTTTGGCAAGCCCGGCGACCTTATGGTCGGGGCATTCGAAGGCACACTTTCCCAGCGAATCACAGAATACCATAATTTTAGACGATTTCTTGTGCGAAAAGATTCACTTGTGTGGAGATTCAGGCCGGATTTTCGAGGGCTACGGAGTGATTTTCGAACCAGGCGGCGAGGGCATCCTCGGAGAGAGTGCCCTCGGCGAGGTGGAGGAAGGTGAGATATTTTTCTTCCGGCGATGAGACGACTTTGCGGCCATTAAAGCAGGAAGCCTTCGGATACGACGAGAGCTGTGCGCTTGTTGCCATCGATGAAGGCGTGATTTCGTGCGATTCCAAAGGCGTAGGAGGCTGCGAGCCGCGAGAGTGTTGCGGATTCAGCGTATGCAAAGACATTGCGCGGCTTGGCAAGCGCTGAATCGAGGAGAGATTCGTCGCGGATGCCATCGGAGCCGCCATGTTCCGCCAACTGCATGGAATGGGCAATAAGGACTTCAGGCTTATCGATCCAGATGGGTTCGTTCATTACTCAGCGAGTTTCTTGAGGACATCGCGATTTTCGCGCATGACTTGCTTGAACGCGTCCAGTTTCCGGCCTAAATCCACGTTGTAAGGAGAAAGCTGAACTCCGTCGGGCGATTCGGTGATGTAGAGGCTGTCGCCTTTTTCTACGTGGAGGTGGTTGAGGATCTCTTTGGGCAGGACGATGCCTACGGAGTTGCCGATGGTGGTGATTTTGACTGTTGTGGCCATGGGTTCTGTCTCCCCGTCTTTTTTATTATAACGCAGGTTATAACCCTTTACCTAGTCCTCGCGGGGTAGGATGTTGCTGCGATTAATTCTTCCTTATTCAGTGGTTTGAATGGATTGGATGGCGGATGAGGCTTTCAGGATCGGTGCTCGGAGTTTTGCTGGTGGGAGGGGTGGCGATGGGTGGGAGTTTCGGGTTTGCGGCGAAGGGGTCGTTGCCGCAGCCGATGTTGCTTGGCGCGGGTTGGCAGCTACAGGATGCTGGGAAGGTAGCCGAGGGTGGGGCTGCTGTGGCGATGGAGGGGTATAAGACGCAGGGGTGGTACGCGGCGGTTGTTCCGGGGACGGTGCTGACGAGTCTGGTGAATGCCCGGGTTTATCCGGAGCCGATGTACGGGGAGAATAATCGGCCGGACAAGATTCCGGATAGCTTGTCGCGGATGGCGTTCTGGTACCGGACGGAGTTCAAGGTTCCGAAGGAGTATGCGGGGCGGCACGTTTGGCTGAACTTTGAGGGGATTAATTTTTCGGCGCAGGTTTGGGTGAACGGGCGGCAGGTGGGTGCGATGAAGGGGGCGTTTGCGCGGGGGATCTTTGATGTTTCGGCGGATGTGAAGCCGGGGAAGAAGGCAGTGGTGGCGGTGCTGGTGTCGCCGCAGCCGCATCCGGGCGATCCGCATGAGCATACGATTCGCGATGGCGTGGGGAAGAACGGCGGGATAACGGCGATCGATGGGCCGACTTTTCTTTCGACGATTGGATGGGACTGGCTGCCGGCGATTCGGGACAGGGATTCGGGGATATGGCAGAAAGTCTTTTTGTCGGCGACGGGCCCGGTGGTGGTGAAAGATCCGCTGGTGACGACGGATCTGCCGTTGCCGAAGACGGATTCGGCGGATGTGTCGGTGCAGGCTCGGGTGGAGAATGTGACCGACCAGGTGCAGAAGGGTGTTTTGAAGGGTGGGTTTGATGGTGTGACGTTTGAGCAGAATGTTGAAGTAGCTCCTCATAGTTCGCAGGTGGTTTCGTTCGATCCGAAGACTACGGCTGCGCTGCATGTGGTGAATCCGAAGCTGTGGTGGCCGAATGGGTATGGGCCGCAGAATCTTCATGACCTGCATTTGAACTTTGAGATTGAGAAGAAGGTTTCGGATAGCAGGGGTGTGAGTTTTGGGATTCGTAAGTTCAGTTATTCGGTGCCGGATTCGGAGAACCTGACGATCTCAGTCAATGGTGTTCGGGTTTTTGTGCGTGGCGGAAACTGGGGTCTGGATGAGGCGATGAAGCGGAATCCACGCGAGCGGCTGGAGGCGCAGATTCGGCTGCATCAGCTGGCGAATTTGAACATGATTCGGAACTGGGTGGGGCAGAGTACGAGTGAGGATTTTTATGAGCTTTGCGACAAGTACGGGTTGCTGGTGTGGGATGAGTTCTTTCAGCCGAATCCTTCGGATGGACCTGATCCGGATGACTTCGATACGTACATGGCGAATGTGCGGGAGAAGATTCTGCGGTTTCGGAATCATGCTGCGATTGCGGTGTGGTGTGCGAGGAATGAGGGGAATCCGCCGAAGCAGATTGACGATGCGTTGCGCGTGTTGATGGGGGAGCTGGAGCCTGCGCGGTTGTACCAGGCGAATTCGGCGGATGGGCGTGGTGTGCACTCGGGTGGGCCTTATCACTGGAGGACGCCGCGGGAGTTTTATGTGTTCGATGAGGCGTTCAAGACGGAGATTGGAAGCATGTCGGTGCCGACGATTGAGTCGATTCGCGGGATGATGCCGGAGAAGGATTGGGAGACGATCAACGACGATTGGGCGCAGCATGATTTTGCGAAGGGGGCGCAGCAGGGGGATAAGTATCCGGGGATGATTGCGGCACGATATGGGAAGGTGGCGAATCTTGCGGACTTTGTGAGGAAGTCGCAACTGGCGAACTATGAGGCTTTTCGTGCTATGTACGAGGGACGGAATGCGAAGTTGTTTGCTCCGTCGACGGGGGTGATGACGTGGATGAGCAATCCGGCGCAACCTAGTTTTGTGTGGCAGATCTATCACCATGATCTGGAGCCGAACTCGGCTTTGTTTGCGGTGAAGAAGGCTGCGGAGATGGTCCACGTTCAGTTGAACGAGAGTAATGGCGATGTTCAGGTGATTAATAATCTGCCGGTTGCGATGACGGGGCGGGTGCATCTTGCGATTTATAACCTTGATGGGTCAGTGGCCTTGCAGAGGGATTTTGATGTGAGTGCCGCGGCTAGTGTGGCGGCGAAGGTTGGTGCGGTGGAGTGGCCTGCGGGATTGTCGGCGGTGCATTTTGTGAAGCTTGAGTTGCGGGATGCGGAGGGGAAGCTGGCTTCGGAGAATTTTTACTGGAAGGCTTTGCCGGAACATCAGAATGATCTGACTGCCTTGAATTCGTTGCCTGCGGTGGGGCTTGAAGTGACGGTTGCACGCCGTGATGTTGCCGGTAGAAGTTTTTTTGATTTGACACTGCGGAATCCGGGAAGGCAGATTGCGTTAATGACGCATCTGCAGTTGAGGAGGAAAAAATCCGGCGAGCGGGTTCTGCCTGTTTATGCGAGTGATAACTATTTGTCGCTGGTGGGCGGGGAGACGAAGACGGTGACAATTGAGGTAGCTACTGCAGATCTGGGGGGAGAGGATGGGTTGGTTGCGGTAGATGGATGGAATGTGGGGGTTGCAGCTGCGTCTTTGGTAAGGGGTAACGTTGTTGTCAATCCAGGTGCACAGGTGGAGCACTGGCCGGTTACCGGGTTGCCTATGATTTCGATCAACTGATTTGGGTGCTTGTGCCGATCGCGGCGGATTCAGAGGCCGTTTCATTTGAAGGGCATACAACGATTGGGTGATTCTTATTTGTTTTCGAGGAAGGCTACCTTACAAAGTGCGGAACTTCCTCTGAAGTCGCGTGTCTGTATGGGGGGAAGAAAGCAGGGCGGATGGCGAAGGTCATTCGAACAAAAAGGCTGCGACGGAGTGTCGTGAGGCCCATACAAAAAGGCAGGCGTATGCAATTCTCTAATTTAATTCGTAAGGTTGCTCTTAGCGCAGCTCTTGCGCTTGTGCCCGCGGCTTCTAATGCCGGGGTGTTTATCTCTGTGGGCTTTGCGCCTCCCGTGTTGCCGGTTTATACGCAGCCTGTGTGCCCCGGCGATGGATATTTGTGGACCCCGGGTTATTGGGCTTACGGGCCGGAGGGATACTACTGGGTTCCGGGTGTCTGGGTTCAGCCTCCCTCGGTTGGCTTGTTGTGGACTCCTGCCTACTGGGGTTGGAGCGGCGGAGCGTACTTGTTCCATGCCGGATATTGGGGACCGCACGTCGGGTTCTATGGCGGCATTAATTATGGATTTGGATACGGCGGCGTCGGGTTTGTCGGCGGGCGCTGGGAGGGTGGACGGTTTGCTTACAACACTGCGGTGCTGAATGTGAATCGCGTGGTGGTGCATAACGTCTATGAGGACCGAACGGTGATTCGCACGGGGCCTTATGTCCGGACAAGCTTCAATGGCGGAAACGGCGGAATCCAGGTGCGTGCTTCGGAGCGAGAGATGGCGTTTGATCACGAGCGTCATTTTGAAGCGACACACGAGCAGGAGAATCACATCCAGATGGCTCATGCCGATCGCAATAACTTTGCTTCGGTGAACGGCGGACACCCGCAGTATGCTGCGTACTCGCGGCCGGGAGAGCGGGCAGCGAATCAGCAGGGACGGATTGCGCAGGGTGTTCATTCAGGGCAGTTGACTGGCGGCGAGACGCGGAATCTTGAGAATCGTGAGGCGAGCATTCATAACCAGGCGGCGGCTGATCGCGGGGCGAATGGCGGTCATCTGAGTGGGCAGGAGCGTCAGCAGATCAACCAGCGGCAGAACAATGTGAGCCGGTCGATCAATGAGGATAAGCACAACGCAAATACTCAGGCCCATCCTCATGAAGAAGGACATCCAAAGAAGTAGCAGCGAATGAACTGAACAGGCGGCCGGCGATGTTTTGCCGGCCGCCTTTTTTATGGTGTGGAGTTGTTGCGGGTTGAGGGGTTGCGCCTAGAATCGCAGTGATGAGTGGATTGGCATTGGATCGGGTCGTGGTGGTGCTGGTGCGGGCACGCAATCCGAACAATATTGGTGCGGTTGCGCGGGCGATGCATGATTTTGGTTTCGTGCAGCTGCGGGTGGTGAATGAATATGCGGTGCCGTTTGAAGCGGCGCGATCCGCGGTGGATGCTTCGGCGGTGCTGGCTGGGGCAGTTTCGTTTGGGTGCGTCGCGGAGGCGGTGGCGGATTGCAAGTTGGTGGTGGGGACAACTGCAGTGGGAGAGCGGGATTTGCAGCATCCGCTGTATGCGCTGGCGGAGGCTGGGGGATTGATTGGCGAGGAGGTTGCGCGTGGTGGGCGGGTGGCATTGCTGTTTGGGTCTGAGAAGACCGGGCTTAGCAACGATGAGTTGAGTTATTGCCACTGGTTGTTGACGATTCCGATGGCAGAGCATGCGGAGGTGCGGCATCCTTCGATGAATCTGGGGCAGGCGGTGGCGGTTTGTCTGTATGAGTTGGTGCGTCGGGCTGATTTGGAGATTGATGGGAGTGGCCCGCCTGCTGCGGCAGAGTCTGGTGAGGTGGAGAGGCTGACGGCGTTGTTAACGGAAGTGCTGGAGGGCACGGGATATACAAAGCGGCATCCTTCGAACTGCGATGAGGGGCAGATTCGGCGGCTGGTGGTGCGGATGGGGCTGCGGGCGGAGGATGTGAAGGTGTGGATGGGGATTTTGAGGCAGGTTTTGTGGAAGGTTCGCGGCGGAGCGGGTTAATTCGTGGTTTTGGTCGATTTTTTGGCAATCAACTTTCGCGAAGGGTGCGGCGAACGATAGACTAGGCGTCATTCCAAACTTGGAAAAAGTGTGTCGAGACGGAGGCTGGAAAAATGCTTGTGCGTAAGGGACTGTTCGTGGCTGCGGGGTTGGTACTGGGTTTTGGAGCGGCGTCGGGTGCGATGGCGCAGGGGAAGCAGCTTACGGCAGAGGACTATGCGCGGGCGGAGAAGTGGATGGCGTACAACGTCAATTCGCTGGTTTATCACGGAGTGACACGGCCGACGTGGATGGAGGATGGACGGTTCTGGTATCGGGATAACGGGCCCCAAGGTGTGACGTATGTGGTGGTGGATCCGGCGAAGGGGACGAAGGCTCCGGCGTTCGATCAGGAGAAGCTGGCGGCTGCACTGACGACCGCGACTTCGGGAAAGATGAAGGCGGAGGCGCATCATCTGGTGATCTCGGAGATTGAGTTTTCGAGCGCGGACAAGACGGTGACGGTGGGAAACGGGTCAAGGAAGTTTCGCTGCGATTTGAATGGGGTGGGAACGTGCTCGGAGATTCCTGTGCCGGGTGCGAAACCCGGAGAGCCGGTGGCGGGAAGGACGCGGGCGGCTTCCGATGTTTCGCCGGACAAGAAGAAGGCGGCGTTTATTCGCGACTGGAATTTGTGGATTCGGGACACGACTACCGGCAAGGAGACGCAGCTGACGACGGACGGCGTAAAGGACTTTGGTTATGCGACGGATAACGCCGGGTGGACGATGAGCGATAACCCGATTCTGGTGTGGTCCCCGGACTCGAAGAGAATTGCGACGTTTCAACAGGATCAGCGGAAGACCGGTGAGATGTACCTGGTTCCTGTGACGAATAGTCATCCGGCGCTGCGGGCGTGGAAGTATCCGCTGGTAGGGGATAAGGATGTGACGATGATCGAGCGGGTGGTCATCGATGTGGATTCGAAGCAGGTGGTTCGGTTGAAGATGCCGCCGGATCAGCACCGCTCGACGCTGTGCGATGACGTTAGCTGCAGGGGCGGAAGTGGGTGGGATGATGTGCAGTGGAGCGATGACAGCAAGCACCTGGCGTTTGTTTCGACTTCGCGCGACCACAAAACGGAGGCGCTGCGGATTGCGGATGCGGCTTCGGGACAGATTCGCGATGTGATGGGGGAGACAACAGCGAAGTTTTATGAGAGCGGCAACAACAAGGTGAACTGGAAGTATCTGCCGAAGACGAATGAGATTATCTGGTTCAGCGAGAAGGATGACTGGGGACAGCTTTATCTTTTTGATCTGACGACGGGCAAGCTGAAGACGCAGATTACGCACGGCGAAGGGAACGTTACGCAGGTTCTTCATGTGAATGAGAAGATTCGGACGATTTATTTTCTTGGGGTGGGGAAGGAAGCGGGGCGCGATCCTTACTTCCAGCACTACTACAGCGTGAAGTTTGACGGGTCGGAGATGAAGCTGCTGACTCCGGAGAATGCGGACCATGAGATTACGGCTTCGCCGGATGGGAAGTATTTTGTGGATGTGTATTCGACGGTGACGCAGCCGCAGACGGCGGTGGTTCGCGACAGCTCGGGCAAGGTTGTGGTGGATGTGGCGAAGCAGGATATTACGAAGCTGGTCGAGTCTGGCTGGGTTGCACCGGTTCCGATTACGGTGAAGAGTCGCGATGAGAAGACGGACCTATATGGGTTCATGTTCAAGCCGACGAACTTCGATGCGACGAAGAAGTATCCAATTGTGAACCATGTTTATCCGGGCCCGCAGACAGGATCATGCGGCGGGCGTGCGTTTGCTGCAGCGCATGGCGATATGCAGTCGCTGGCGGAACTTGGTTTCATTGTGGTTTGCATTGATGGGATGGGGACGCCATGGCGGTCGAAGACGTTTCATGAGGCTTATTACGGAAACCTTGGGGATAATACGATTCCGGATCAGGTGTCGGGGATGAAGGATCTGGCGGCGAAGTATCCGTGGATCGATCTGGATAAGGTTGGGATGTACGGGCACTCGGGTGGCGGGAACGCAACGGCTGCGGCGATGTTCCACTATCCGGATTTCTTCAAGGTTGGGATCGCGGAGAGCGGCAACCACGACCAGCGCGACTATGAGGATGACTGGGCGGAGAAGTGGTCAGGGTTGCTGGTGAAGAATGCAGACGGAACGACGAACTATGACAGCCAGGCGAATCAGAATTTTGTGAAGAGCCTGAAGGGCAAGCTGCTGCTGGCACATGGTTCGATGGATAACAATGTTCCGCTGAACAATACGCTGCTGGTGGTGGAGGCGCTGATCAAGGCGAATAAGGATTTTGATCTGCTGATTATTCCGAATGTTGCGCATGGGTATGGCGAGGCATCGCAGTACATGATGCGGCGGCGTTGGGATTACTTTGTGAAGAATCTAGCGGACAACGTGCCTCCTCATGAGTACGAGATGAAGTCGTATGCAGCTACGATGGCGGCCATGCGGATGGGGCCGAGCGACGAGGATCCTTACGACGTTCAGTAAGTTGCAAAAGATAATAAGAACCGGCGGGAATTTCTCCTGCCGGTTCTTATTATTTGTGGCCTTGTCTTCGACGAGCCGACTATTCGACGATCTGGCCATCAGCGGTTGTGCGTGAGGGAACGCCGAGCTTCCAGCCGTCGTTGGTGTTGATCAGCGTTGCGTTGCCGGCCTGGGGCGTTGCAACCTCGGAACGGACTCGTGGATAGGCGGTCTGGGTTTCTGCGGCAGAGGCCCACATGGGTACGTTGGCCATCGTGTAATGATAAGCGACCTGCGTGATGGCTCCAACGGCACTGGTGGTTGGCGTGGAGCTATCGATGGCGGTGACTTTGCGATGGCCATAGCAGAAGTTGCCGAAGCCCGGCTGATCGGGGTCGACGGTCCATGCTGAGCGGCCTTTGTCGGAGATGTCGTAGTTGTTGACCTGCTTGCTGGCGACGATCATAACCTTCTTTTCTCCGGTGGTGCGGACGAGAAGGCCCTGATCGACGAGGGCATCGTAGCCGGTAGTTTTACTGGCGTCGGAGGTGTCGGCCTGAACGGGAAACTTGACTGGAGCCATCCAGAGACAGGAAGGATTAGCGCTGTAGTAGGTGTTGATGGCGTTGGTGAAGTTGGAGGTGTTGTCTTCCTTTTTATTGCAACCGAGGGTTAGCGCGACGATGAGCCCTGCGACTGGAAGAGAGGTTTTGCAGATGCGGCCAAGATTCATTGTTCACTCCTGTTGTCCTTTGTTTGGGATGCAGGAGAGGGGGTGAGGGTGAAGTGGGAAATTGGTTGCCTGCAGAGAGAGAATTAAAGCCAGCCTTTTGCACGGGCGATGCGGGCGGCGTCGATGCGGTTGGAGGCGCCGAGTTTGGCGATGGCTTCGGAGAGATAGTTGCGGACGGTACCTTCGGAGAGGTGAAGCTCGCCGGCGATTTCGGTGCTGCTGCGACCTTCTCCGGCGCGCTGGAGGATCTGGCGCTCGCGGTCGGTGAGAGGGTCGATTTCGGCGTTCCATGCTTCGGTGGCCAAATCGGGATCGACTACGCGAAGGCCTCGATGGACACGACGGACTGCGTCGGCTAGTTCGGACGCCGGACGGTCTTTGAGGAGGTAGCCGCGTGCACCTGCGTCCATGGCTCGGCGGAGATAGCCGGGGCGGGCGAAGGTGGTGAGGATAATGGTGCGGGTTTTGGGGTGAGTGGTGCGCAGGCTCGCGGCTAGTTCGAGGCCGGTCATCTGCGGCATCTCAATGTCGGTGACCAGGACGTCCGGCGTGAGGCGGGTGACGGCGGCGAGAGCATCGCGGCCGTTGGCAGATTGAGCGACGACGGTGATATCGGGTTCGAGTTCGAGGAGTGCGGAGAGAGCGCCGAGAACCATGGTTTGGTCTTCTGCGAGGATGACACGGATGGAGTTGTTCGTGGGGCTCATAGGGTTACGCCGGAGGCCTTGGGTTGGGTGGGAGTGGTTTGCGGAAGCTCGATGAGGAGGCTGACGCCCGGGCTGGTGGTGATGGAGAGGCGGCCTCCGATAGATTGAATTCGCGCGCGCATACCGCGAAGGCCGTTACCTTCGTTGAGAACGGGCACGGCGCCGTCGTCGGAGATGAGGAGGGTCTGGAAGCCGTCGGGAGATTTAGCGAAGCGCATGCTGCAGTGAGTGGCTTGGGCGTGGCGGACGATATTGGTGACGGCTTCGCGGACGGCGAGGCAGAAGACGGTTTCTTCTGTTGCGTGGAGCTTCGGTAACGGGGATTCGCAGGTGAGCGTGACGCCGGCGGACTGGAGGGTATTGCGGGCTTGCTCCATTTCGGCGGGGAGACCCAGCGAGCGAAAGCCTCCGATGGTTTCACGGACTTCGCTGAGAGCGGTGCGGGCGGTTTTCTCTACATCGGCGATCTCCTGGGCGGCGCGTGCGGGGTCGTGTTCGATGATGCGACGGGCGAGCTCGGCTTTGAGGACGATGACGGAGAGAGTGTGGCCGAGGACGTCATGGAGGTCGCGGGCGATGCGCTCGCGTTCAGCTACGGCGGCGAGGGCGAGGTTTTCTTCCCGGGCACGGCGGAGGCGGGATTCCGAGCGCTTCTGTTCGGCGAAGAAGATATTGCCGCCGCCGATGATGATGACAAGGAAGATTGCGATGAAGGTGTTGGCCCATGCGATGTAAAAGAGATGGCCTGGATTTCGGAAGAGATAGCCTTCGGCGAGAATGACGACCGCTTCCGCGGCGAAGAGAGCGAGAACGCGTGGGACGGATTTGATGCTGAAGGGCAGAAGGGCGGCGACGTAAATGAAGAAGGTGGAGGCGCCGGAGTTCCAGGGGAAGGTGACGATGCCGAGAAGCAACATTGCGGCGATCATCCAGAAGCGAGCTACGTGGTTGCTGCGAGTGAACCGGACGTATCCTGCGAAGAGGGCAAGGAAGACGGCGAAGACGACGAAGGTAAAGAGCCACCGGTAGAGGCTGTGCTCAAAGATGGGATCGATGAAGATGAAGCCGGAGTAGCCGAGCCATATCCATGCCCAGTCGCGACGCTTCGAGTTAGGGGTAAGGTCACTCATGGTGATTCCAGAGCAGTTTACTCTGCGAAGTTCGAGGTTCGCTTAGGCTACGCGTTCTGTTCTTTGCGGTGGAAGATGAGCCAGCTGAGGCCGAGCATCAGGAGGATGAAACCGATGAGTGCATTCCAGTGAGTGGAAAGGGACATGGTGTCTGCGTAGCCGAAGATGTGGAGCATGAGTTGGGAGAGGTGGTAGGTGGGCAGGATGGGTGCGATGCTTTGCAGCCAGTGGGGCATGAATCGGATGGGCATCCAGAGGCCGCTGAGGAAGGACATCGGCAGGTAAATGAGGTTGACGATGCCGGTCGCAGCGTTGGCGGGGACGATGAGAGCGAGGAGGAGGCCCATGCTGGCGAAGGTGATCGATCCGACGATAGTGATGCCGAACATTTTGACGAGTTCGATGGAGGAGAGCGAGACTCCGCCGAAGAGAGTACCGATGAGGGTGAGGATGCTGACGATGATGAGACCGAAGGCTACGGCGGAGGCGCATTTGGCGAAGAGGTAGGCTGGGGTGGGCATAGGGCTTGCGCGCTTGAGTTCGAGCCAGCCGGCGGCGAGTTCTCCGGCGAGGCCTACGCCGATGCCGAAGAGGGCTGCGCCGATGAGGCCGAAGCAGGCGTAGCTACCGAGCATGTATTTGGCGATGTGGACGTTTCCGGCGTAGGAGTTGCGATTGGCGATGCCGAAGAGTACGTAGAACATGACCGGGAAGCCGATGATGGCGAGTGAGAAGGAGCGGGTGCGGAGGAGTTTGAGGAACTCGTATTTTGTTTCTTTGGTGAAGATGGGAAAGATGGGTGCGGTGCCGGCGGTGCGCGGCAGCGAATGTGTGAGGGCTTGAGTTGTCATGATTTCTCCTTGATTGCGGCTCGGTTTTGCCGCGGCGAATTTCGCTACGAGGTCTGGGTGAGGGCGAGAAAGGCGTCTTCGAGGGCTGGGCTGGCGACTTCGAGGTTGCTGAGGGTTTCGTCGCGAAGAAGCATTTCGCGGAGGACGGTTTCTGCATCGGCGGCGGTGATGATGGAGCCTTTTTCGCTGGTTTCGACACTGGTAACTGTTGGGAGTGCGAGGAGGAAGTCGGTGGCGAGGCGGGTCTGGCAGCGTATGGTACGTGCTCCGCCGATGCGCTTGATTTCGGTGGGAGTGCCTTCGTTGATGACGCGGCCTTTGTTGATGACGATGATGCGATGGGCGAGGGCGTCGGCTTCTTCGAGGTAGTGCGAGGTGAGGAGGATGGTTTTGCCTTGCGCGGAGAGGGTGCGGATCTGTTGCCAGAGTGCGCGGCGGGATTCGATGTCGAGGCCGACGGTGGGCTCGTCGAGGAAGATGAGATCGGGGTTGCCGCAGATGGCGAGAGCGAAGAGGACGCGCTGGCGCTGGCCGCCGCTGAGCTGGCCGAAGAGACGGTCTTCGATGCCCTGGAGTTGGGCGATGCGGAGGATGTCGGCGACGGGAAGCGGAGCGGGATAGTAACTGCGGAAGAGGTCGATGTGTTCGCGGACGCGGAGCATCTCGCTGATGCGAGTGGATTGCAGCATCGTTCCGACGCGGGTGCGTGTGGCGGTGTTGCGCGGGTTATTGCCGAAGACTTGCACGATGCCGGAAGCGGGAGCGATGAGGCCGAGGAGGATTTTGATGGCGGTGGATTTGCCTGCGCCGTTGGGGCCGAGGAGGGCAACGATTTCGCCGGGGCGGAGAGCGAGCGAGAGACCATCTAGGGCTCGGGTGGTGCCATAGCTCTTGCTGATGTTGGTGAGGGTGGCGACGGGTTGCTGCGATACGGGCGGCGCTGCGATCGCTGATTCTGTCTCGTAGGCAAATGCGCTTAGCGGCATGATCTTTTCCCTTTCTGTGATTCCAAGAGAGATCATGAGCCGTTCTGGGCTGCGAAAGTAGTGTTGTGCGTCAGGAATCGGAGGTGACAGTTGTCATCTGGAGGACCTCTTCGGGCGAGAGGCCCTGCTGGCGTAAGGTGCGGATGGCGAGCGCATCGTGACGCTTGGCGAGGCGGCTACCGTGTTCGTCGGTGAGGAGTTGCGTGTGGAAGTAGTCGGGTGTGGGTAGCATCAGGGCGTGTTGGAGAAGGATCTGGCGGGCGGTGGATTTGAGGAGATCACGGCCGCGGACTACTTCGGTGATGTTAGTGTCAGCGTCGTCGACGACGCAGGCTAGCTGGTAGCTGGGGAGATTGTCCTTGCGCCAGATGAGGAAGTCGCCGAAGTCTTTGCCTGCGGTGAAGGATTGTGGGCCGAGGTTTTTATCTTCAAAGCGGATAGTGGCTCCGTCGGGGACTCGAAAGCGGTAGTTTATGCCGGGGTGGAAATGGACTTCCTGATGCTGGAGGTTGAGCGCGGGGCGGCAGGTGCCGGGATAGACGGGTTGGTCGTCGGTGTCTTCGCGAGGCGCGTGAATCATTGCGGCGAGGTCTTTGCGGCTGCAGTGGCAGGGATAGATATGTCCGGTGATGCGGAGTTGATCCAACGCGTCGCGGTAGAGGTGGATTCGTTCGGACTGCGAGAGCATGGGTGGCTGCCAGATAATGCCTAACCACGCGAGATCTTCGAGCATGGCCTGGACGTATTCGGGCCTGGAGCGTTGGGGGTCGAGGTCTTCGTTGCGGAGAAGCGGGGTGCCGTTGAGGTCGCGGGCGCGCTGGAAGGCTTGCCAGAAGGTGGCAGCGTGGCCGAGATGGAGAAGGCCCGTGGGACTTGGCGCCAGGCGGCCGATGTAGGGACTAGGCATCTCTTTAAATGATAGGCGTTGATGGAGGGGAGTGGATTCCGCGGCCTGCCGAGTGGAGGGGGATGGAGCGTTTGGTAGGGGGTCAGTTTCCAGAAAGAGTACCTCAGCGGCTGAAGCCGCAGCTCAATTTCTACGTTGTTTACAGCACGGCTGAAGCCGTGCCCTTAAGCAAGACTTTGAACCTGACCCACTAGCAGCGGTTGCCATTTGAGGCGAATGGGAGCAGAATTGTGGCACTCCGGGCCCCTCGCACATCCCCATGGAATGCCTATCGGAGCTTACGAACTGACTCCCTTCTGTCCCTAGTTCCCAATGGCTTTCGCAAACGAAGAGCGGCAAGGCTGCAGCGAGCCTTCGTCCGATTTTCATCACGATCATGCAGCATTGGAGGATTCAACATGACAACGATACGTAGCACTTGGACGCTCTCTTCTCCGCCGCCTTTGACTGGCCTTTTGCCGGCGAGCGAATGGTCGGGGGCAGTGCAGATGACGATTCCCAACGGAACACTCCTGGCGCAAAACGATGCGACTCACCTGTATATCGGTCTCGATATTACGGCGGAGACCGGTGTGGCCAATACGAACGATTATTTCTGGTTTGTGGTGGACATCAACAATAACGGGGTGATTGACGCTTATCGCGACAAGCTGTTCTCGATTCTTCCGACCAATCAGAACCGGCTTTACATGTTCTACATGCTTGGGCCGAACACGGATACGGGGGTGTCGCCTTCGCAGGTTATTCCGTCGAAGCTGCTGAGTGGGTTTGGGCCTTCGATGCTGTCGGCGACTAATCATCGGCAATGGCAGATCTCGTTTGACCTGACTGATCTTGGGATCACTGTTGATCCTTCGAGTCCTGCTCCTGTGGTGAACTTTGGATTGAGGATTGCGACCCTGGGAGGGTTTGTTGGCGAGACGCCGCCGAGCCCGCTAGGGAATTTTGCAGATCTTCACTCGATTGTGCTTTCGACGATGCCTGCGATCGTTGTTCCACCGGGGAGTCTTGGCCCGGTGATTGCGACTGTTGGCCTGATCGGTACTGGCGATATTGCTCTCGATGGCTACTGCACGATTACGCCGCCTTACTATTTGAATCCGACGGCGGCGGCGTTTTGCGGCACGTTGAATCTGATCGGCAATGTGGCTACGCTGACCTCGTTGTGGGGGGCGGGAGCACGCAAGTACAAGGTGCTGCATCGTTATGGCGCGACGGTTGCTGCAGCGAATGCGGCTACGTTCACTCCGATTCTGCAGGCGTGGGCGAACTTCGAGATTGTCGGACCGATTGATGTCTGGCAGTCTTTCGGGCCGGATCCGAGCGGGTTTTATACGTTTGTGAATCCCGCGCTTCCGTACACGATTCAGAATCTGCTGTTCCAGTGGACGACGACTGCGGAGCCTGATGGTGTGCATCAGTTTGAGATCAACTTCTTTACGGTTGCAAATATTGTGGTGCCTGCGACGGTGCAGATTTTGACGCTTAAGCTCGATAACCAGGCGCCAGTTGTGAAGCTGATCAATGTGTTGCATGCGGGGGCTCCGGTGTCGCCGTGTGCGATTGTCACTCTGGCGTCAATTACAGATGGCGTGCAGTTGCAGTATGAGGCGTACGACTCAGAGGGTGATCTCTACAGTCTGGCTCTCACGACCTCTTACGGAGCCGGAGTGACTTCGTCGATCTATGGCGATAGTTATGCGGCGCATGCGAGTCCAAGCCACATCTGGCAAGGGGTGCTCAGCGATACGCGGCCGGTTCCTCCCGCTGTCTGGGTTCCACCGTATACGTGTGCCTATTTGTTTGAGATCACGGCGTGGACTCGAACGACGAATGGGTATAGCTATCCGGTGATTTACGCTCAGGACTTCCAGACGGTAACGTTGATCAAGCCTGCCATCATCTTCAAGCCAATACCGATCAGTGGGCCCAGCCATATCGCTGCAGCAGGGTTTGAGAAGCTGCCGGAGACTGGCGATCTTGCCAATATGGCGACGAAAGCTTTGCCGGCTAAGTAGATGCTTTGCGAGGAGCGCTCTGTTCTTGCTGTTCGAAGAGGTTTCGAGCGGTCGAGTGGGGCGCTCTCAGCGGAGCGTAGAGAATTGTCGGGGATTATTGGGCCGTGACGCTATATTGTTTTCATGAGTGAGAAAAATCGAGCGCCAAGACGGCGGTTTCATGTACATGAAACCGCATGGGTGGCTGCGTTGGATGGTCTGCCGCTGGCGACGTTCTGGCAGCGTGTGCTGGGCTACGGGATCGACGTGATTCTGGCGGTGACGATTTGGGCGCCGCTGGAGTTTGCCTGGCGACATTATGTTCTTCGTGAGACCAACATCTATCTGAAGTGGGACTTTCATGAAGCGGGCAACCTGGTGGTGATGGTGCTGTTTTGGGGGGTGGCGAACTACCTGGGCAATGGGCGGACGCCAGGAAAGTGGGTTGCGGGCACGAGAGTAGTGTCACTGACGAGCGAGCGAATGGGATGGTGGCAGTCGCTTGAGCGGGCGCTGGGATATGGAGCGGCGGTGCTTGAGGGTGGGTTGGGTTTTGTGCAGTTCTTCTGGGATCCGAACCGAATGTGTGCGCAGGACCGGTTGGCGGAGACGATTGTTGTCGATCAGAGGAAGACGAAGATCGCAGAACCGGCTTGATCAGCCGACATTGAACTCGGGGTCGACGGGGATCTGGAGGGCTGTGGCGAGGGCGTTGGTTTCGGACGCCATGCCGATGACAGCGAGGAGTTCGGCGTGCTGCTGGTCTGTCATGCCTTTGGCGCGGGCGGCTGCGGTGTGGGAGTGGATGCAGTAGCTGCAGTTGTTGGTGACGGAGACGGCGATGTAGAGAAGTTCTTTGGTGAGCGGGTCGAGGGTGCCGGGGGCGATCATGACCTGCTTGATGCTGGCCCAAGTGCGTTCGAGGAGATCGGGCTGGTTGGCGAGGGCTCGCCAGAAGTTGTTGACGAAGTCGGAGTTTCGGGTGGCGCGGATGTCGTCGAAGACGGTCTGGATGCGGGAGTTGGCGGAGACTTCGGTGTCGGTCCAGAGTTTTACGGTGGGCATGTGGAGCCTTTCAGATTGGAGAGAATTAACGTGGCTACCTGTTCGGAGTATCAGGATGTAGTGCATCCCATTCCGTCTGTTGAATGATGGAAGGTGTCAGGCTATTTAGATTTGAAGGAAGCCTCACGGATAGAGAAAACGAGTCAGGCATGGAGTCAGCCTCTTCCTCTATAAGGATGACTACGCCCCTGATTGGGCTTGTATTTTTCTTTAGCCGTGAATCCGTCCCCAACCCATCTTCATTTGCAGGAGTCTCGAATTCGACTATGTTTTTTCCCTTATAAACCAATTTGTCTTTTGGGTGAGGGCCAGATGGAAAGGTGCTTGCTGGTCTGATGTCTTCCGCAATGACCTGAGTGAGGAATTTTCTATAGGCGGGAAAGACGCGCGCAATCATTGCGGCAACTCCGAATCTTCCGGAAGTGTCCCCAACCTCGACAGAGAACTGAATCACTGGTCCCGGAAAACCAGTCCACTTATCTGAGAACAACATGGCAGCGTCGATCGGCTGTGCACTTATGTACAAATTGCTTCCATTGGAACCGTAGGTTCCAAAACAGTTCCAGCCGCGAGGCGCCAGGACTCCCGATCCTTGTTCAGCTTGATAATAGGCGAACTGACGAGCTAGTTCGGGTGCTATCGAGACGCCTTTGCTCTTGCCGGTTGGTGCTTTGAGCGGACCCATTTGACCATCTGATTTACATCCCACGAATGGAACGCGATTATGGAGCGCTTCAGAGGGCTTTGCAACTGCTTGGGCTTGGGAAAGAAGACAATGACATATGCACGTTGTGAATAAAACGAACGTACATGTATTTCGTGAGCTCAGGGTCATGGCTGGTTCAGCTTACATGTAGTCGACGCCGTATTGGACTGGGATTTGGGTGAAGGCTATGCGGGTGGGGGCGGATTCGCGGGCGGGGAGCATGCCGGCGAAGTGGAGGGTGGTGTGGCCGTATTTGAGGTTGAGCTTGTCCATGGTGGTGGAGAGCTGGGCGCGGTTGGTGGGGTCGGCGAAGAGTTCGGCCTGATGCTCGTCTTCGGGGATGAGGTCGCGCATGGTGATGCCAACGAAGAATGGGCGGTTGAACTCGGGGCCTTGCGGGCGCTGCGACCAGAGTGAGCGCAGGACTTCGAGGAGGGTGAGGGTGTCCTGGGAGTCGCGGAAGCGGGCCTCCATGCCCCAGCCGGAGTTCTTGATGCCGGAGTTGTGGCGCTTGACCTTGCTGTGTCCGGAACGGGCTTCGGCCTGTTCGCGAGTGAGCTGGTAGCGGATGGTGACGGCGAGGGAGCCGGTGTAGAAGTGCTCCATGCGGAGGCGCATGGCGGCTTTGTGGAGGAGTTTGTGCGCGACCGCCCAGGAGCCTTCGGGGGTGCGGTGTTCGGGCGCGAGGACGTGGGAGTGGCCGAGGGATTTTTGCACGTCGGCCTGGGCGACGTTGTTGCCGGAGGAGTCTTCGGTCTGGGCTCCGCGGAGCCAGTGGTACATGCGGTTGCCCCAGACGGAGTCGAAGAGTTTGCCCATCTGCTGATGATCGAGGGCGAGGAGCTGCTCCATGGTGGTGACGCCTTTGGCGTTGAGGCGGGCTTCGGTGCGGGCGCCTACGCCGGGGAGATCGCGGAGTTCAAGATGCGCGATGGCGCGTGGAAGCTGCGAGGGCAGAAGGCCAATGAGGCCGTCGGGTTTTTGCATGTCGCTGGCGATCTTGGCGAGGTAGCGGTTGGGCGCCATGCCGATGGAGCAACGGAGAGCGACTCCGACGTTCTTGTAAATGGATTGCTTGATCTCGAGGGCGATCTTGCGGGCGCGGGGCGGCTCCTGCTCGCGGCCCATAAGCTGGCAGACCATCTCGTCGATGGAGGGGTTGTGAGAGACGGGGCAGGCGAGGTCGACGGCCTCGGAGATGGCGTGGGAGTACTTGGCGTATTCGGTGTGGCTGCCTTCGATGAGGATGATGCCGGGGCAGAGTTTTTTGGCTTCGCCGACCTGCGTGCCAGTCTTGACGCCGAAGGCTTTGGCCTCGTAGCTGGCAGCGATGCAGACGGTGGTGTCGGCCATGGTGGGGACGACGGCGAGAGGTTTGCCGCGGTACTCCTCGTGAAGCTGCTGCTCGACGGACGCGAAGAAGCTGTTGAGGTCGATGTGGAGGAAGGCGAAGCGGTCGGGATGGGTTGGGGTGGACACGGATTTAAGTGAATGCTGTCTTCGGATTATATTCGCTTTGTATTCGCCCTACCTCTTTGATTTATCTGCTCGTTAAACAGCGGTAAAAAAGTGCTTTAGAGCTAGTCCTTGAACCAAGATTTATCTATATTCAGACGATGCGTAAAGTTCTTGTTTCTTGTGTACTTCTTTTTTTCTGCCTTCATAACAGCTTCGCCGGCGTCAGCAATCATCAAGCTAAATGTTCTGGCGGGACAACGGCCACTCCGCCGATTGACGCTCTCGGCTTCGTAGATACTCGAGACGAGAAACATCTCAACTTTGCGTACAAGGCGGGTAAAAACGGTGAGGTCGGTAAATATTCCGAGGGTGTCTTCGAGGTGCCTTACGCAAATACGACGAGGTTGATCTACGGCCAGACCAAACATCTCCGAATTGGCCAGACGATTGCACTTTCGGCGCTAGCGGGCGTTGGCGGCCTTCTTCTTCTGCTTTCAAAAAGCCATACTCATTATTTGACGATCGAGTACAAGGACGCTAAGGACCAAGCGCAGATGATTAGTTTTGAAGTAGGCAAGGATGCCATTCAGCCGCTATTGAGTTCGCTTGAGCTTCGTACAGGAAAGAAGGTTGAGAATGAAAGCGATCTCACTTCGCCTGCACAGGATAAACACTGATGGAGCAGTGAGAGACTATTCGCCCTCATACACTGCTAAAATCGCTGCCTATGGCTATAGCCGAGCGTCCTGTTTTGAAAACCGAATCTGAAGTGAAGGATCCTCATCAACGCAATCTGGCGGAGCTTGCTGCGCGGCATGCCATTGCCGAAGAGGGCGGCGGAGTGGAACGGCGTGAGCGGGAGAAGAAGGCTGGGAAGCTTTCGGCGCGGGAGCGGGTGGAGTTTCTTCTGGATGAAGGGACGTTCGAGGAGACGGACAAGTTCGTGACGCATCGTGCGACGGACTTTGGCATGGCGGAGCAGCGGGTTCCGGGGGATGGGTTTATTACCGGATATGGGCGCGTGCATGGGCGCGTGGTGTTTGTGTTTGCGCAGGACTTTACGGTTTTTGGCGGGTCTCTCTCGGAGGCGAATGCCGCGAAGATTGTGAAGATTATGGATATGGCGATGCGGGTAGGCGCGCCAATTGTGGGGTTGAACGATTCGGGCGGAGCGCGGATTCAGGAGGGTGTGGTTTCGCTGGCGGGATATACGGATATTTTTTTGAGGAACACACTGGCGAGCGGAGTGGTGCCGCAGATCTCGGCGATTCTTGGGCCGTGTGCGGGTGGGGCTGTGTATTCGCCGGCGATTACGGACTTCACGCTGATGACGGAGAAGACGAGCTACATGTTTGTTACCGGGCCGGATGTGATCAAGACGGTGACGCATGAGGATGTGACGAAGGATGCTCTGGGTGGAGCGGTGACGCATAACGAGATTTCTGGCGTGGCGCACTTTATGGCGCATGACGATCAGGAGTGTCTGGCGATGGTGCGGGAGCTGTTGAGTTTTCTGCCTTCGAACAATCTGGACGATGCTCCGAGGAAGGCGACGCAGGATGATCCGGCGCGGGCGGATGCTGGGCTGGATACGATTGTGCCGACGGAGAGCAATCAGCCTTACGACATGGTCGATGTGATTGCGCGAGTTGTGGATGATGGATATTTCTTTCAGGTGCAGGAGCACTTTGCGCGGAATATTGTGGTGGGATTTGCGAGGATGGCGGGGCGGACGGTGGGAGTGGTGGCGAATCAACCGGCGTTTCTGGCTGGTGTGCTGGATATTAATGCGAGTGTGAAGGGCGCGCGGTTTGTGCGGTTCTGCGATGCGTTTAATATTCCGCTGATCACGTTCGAGGATGTGCCGGGGTTTATGCCGGGGATTCAGCAGGAGCATGGCGGAATTATTCGTCATGGCGCGAAGCTGCTGTATGCGTTTGCGGAGGCGACGGTGCCGAAGCTTACGGTGATTACGCGGAAGGCTTATGGCGGGGCCTATTGCGTGATGAGCTCGAAACATCTGCGAACGGATGTGAATCTGGCGTGGCCTACGGCGGAGATTGCCGTGATGGGGCCGGAGGGTGCGGTGAATATTGTTTATAAGCGTGAGTTGGATGCGGTGGTGCGGCGCGCGGAGGCAGTGATGCCGCAGGGTGTTTCGTTGAGTGAGGATCAGAAGATGGAGATTCTGGCCGAGGCTCGGAGCGAGAAGGTAGAGGAGTTTCGCGAGCGGTTTGCGAATCCTTATGTTGCGGCGGAGCGCGGGTATGTGGATGCGGTGATTCGGCCAAGCGAGACCCGGCGGCGGTTGAATGCGGCTCTGGATATGCTGGCGACGAAGCGGGAGAAGAATCCTGCGAAGAAACATGGGAACATTCCGCTGTAGGTGCGGAGCAGATTTTGAGACTATTCCCGGTTTTGGTGCGTCCTAGGCTGCATTACTTGAAAAGATGATGCGGCGGAATGTCTGCATGCTACTATCGTCGCATTCCTTTTTAGCTTGTTTGTTGAGGAGAGCGTCTCTGATGAGTCCTTCTATTCTCCGGCTGGCGCCGGTGTCTGCAATCGCGGGTGTGTTTCTGTTTTCTGCGGGTATGGCTGCTGCGCAGAGTTCGACGGCGCCCGCTGATCTGGTAATCAAGAATGCGACGGTGATGACGGCGTCCCATGGAACGATCCAGCATGGCAGTGTGTGGTTGCACAACGGCAAGATCGCCGGGGTGGGTGCGACTGTGAGTGCGCCTGCGGGTGCGACCATGATCGATGCGACGGGCAAGTATGTGACGCCGGGGATTATCGATCCGCACTCGCACTCGGCTTTGGGAGATGACGTGAACGAGGCGACGAGTCCGGTTACGCCGAGCATGATGATGATTGATGCGTTCGATAACCGGGATAAGGCGTTGTACCTGGCGCTTGCGGGCGGGGTGACCTCGGAACTGCTGCTGCACGGGTCGGCGAATATGATTGGCGGGCAGGCGGTGGTGATCAAGAACAAGTTCGGACTGTCGAAGGAGGAGATGCTGTTCCCGAATGCGCCGCGATCGATCAAGTTTGCGAGTGGTGAGAATCCGAAGAGAGTTTATGGGACGCGGAACCAGTTGCCTTCGACGCGCATGGGGAATTTCGAAGTGATGCGGCAGTCGTTCGAGGATGCCAAGGTATACCGCAGGGATTGGGATGCTTATAACGACAAGGTCTCGAAGGGCGATAAGGAGGCTCGGCCACCACATCGGGATCTGAAGCTGGAGGCGCTGGCAGATATTTTGCGGGGCAAGCTGCTGGTGCAGATTCACTGCTATCGCTCGGATGAGTTTCTGACGGAAGAGGCGATTGCGCAGGAGTACGGGTTCAAGATTCGGGCGTTTCATCACGCGCTGGAGATGTATAAGGTTGGCGGGAAGATTGCTGCCGATGGAACTGCCATTGCGACCTTTACGGATTGGTACGGGGGGAAGTATGAGATGTGGGATGGGATTCCGTGGAATGCGGTGATGTCGATGCGCGAAGGGGTGAAGGTCGCGCTGAAGAGCGACTCGAATGACCATATTCGCCGGCTGAACCAGGAGGCGGGGAAGATGGTTCACTATGGTGGCGCGACTGAGGACGAGGCGATTACGATGGTGACGCTGAATCCGGCGTGGATTATGGGGATTGACGATAAGACAGGGTCGCTCGATGTGGGCAAGGACGGCGATGTGGTGATTTGGAATATGGATCCTCTGTCGACCTATGCGCGTGCGGAGAAGGTTTATATTGATGGCGATTTGTTCTTCGACAGCAGCCTGCCTGGATATGGGACGACGCACTTTTCGGGTGTGATGCACGGTAGCGGATTTGGTGCGGGCGAAGATGATGACGATGAGCAGGGGGGCAACTAATGCTGCTGAATTTGTTTGTGGATCGATTTGCTGTCCTTCGTACTCCGGTGCTTGCGGCTTCGTTGGTGTTTGGCGTTGCGGGGTCTTCTGTTCTTTTGGCTCAGGCACGTATGGTTGATACGACTCTGGCAGCGGGGACGATTGCGATTACGGGTGGCAAACTGCTGACGATTACGCATGGCGTGATTGAGAATGGCGTGGTGTTGATTGAGGGTGGGAAGATAACGGCGGTTGGGACCGCGGCTTCGGTGAAGGTGCCGAAGGGTGCGGCGGTAGTGGATGCGAAGGGGATGACGGTTTATCCGGGGTTGTTCGACGCGGAGACCCGGCTTGGGTTGTCGGAGATTGGTTCGGACAGGACCACGAACGACACGATAGAAACGAGCGATGAGATTTTCCCGCAGATGCATGTGTATGACGCGTTTCATGCGGAGAGCGAGCATATTCCGATTACGCGGTACAACGGCATTACGAATGCGATTGTTGCACCAGCGGAGTCGGATACTATTCCGGGGCAGGATAGTTTGATTCAGCTTGCGGGGCGCGATCGCGATGCGATGCTGTTGGTTAAGGATGTTGCTCTGGCTATGAACTTTGGAGAGGCTCCGAAGCGTGGGGCGCGGGGCGATGCGGCAGGGCCGAGTGGTGGAAGGTATCCTTCGACGCGCATGGGTGAGATTTCGCAGATGCGTCAGGCGCTGCTGGATGCTCAGGAGTATATGGCCCGGCGTGCTGATGCATCGAAGAAGCCTGCTGGTGAAGAAGGCGCGGCTGCTCCTTCTGGGGGACGCGGTGGCGCGGGTGGTTCGAATTTCAATTTGAGGAACGAGGCGCTGATTCCTTATTTGAAGGGCGAGAAGCCAGTGGTGCTTGGCGCTTATGATGGGCACGATGTCGAAACGGCGATGGCGTTTGCGCAGGAGTTTCATCTGAAGGTGGTGCTGAGCCATGTGATACGAGCGAACGACATTCTGGATAAAGTTGCTTCGTATCATGTGCCGGTGATCGTTGGGCCGATCTATGATCTGCCGGGTCCGAATGAGCGATATGACGCGGTGTACAGCGTTCCGGGTGAGCTTGCGAAGCGTGGAGTGAAGGTAATTCTGGCTTCGTACAATGTGAGCAACTCACGCAACCTGCCGTATTCTGCGGGCTTTGCTGTGGCTTATGGCCTGCCATATGACGAGGCGATGAAGTCGATCACACTGAATCCGGCGGAGGTTTTTGGGATGGGGGATAAGCTGGGTTCGCTGGATGTAGGCAAGATTGCGAATGTGGTAATCGCGGATGGCGATCCACTGGATGTGCGGACCAGCGTGAAACAGGTGTACATCAATGGGGTGGCGGTTCCGATGGAGACGCGGCAGACGCGACTGCGGGATGAGTACTGGCCTAAGAAATAAATACTGAGGGAGAGGGACCTGCTTTGGGTGGGAGCAATTCTTCTCCTCTTGTTTCTTAGCTTCATTTAAAAGTGGTTCCTGCTGTCTCTATTTGAAGGCTGTGTGGCTGGCCATGCCCGACGGCTCGCTGGAGATGCGTTTGTGAAATGTTTTTCCAGAGCGGTGACGGAAAAGAGACAGCTTTTTTCTGCGTTGTAACATTTCATATATCAGAAATACATAAATCCCTCCTATCTTTGGGTTCACGCCAACATTCGTGGTGAGTTCGCTCACGACACCCTGCATCTATTTGCCATCAATTCTGGAGACCATGTGAAACGTTTCGTTCTCTTTCTTCTATCGGTTTGTCCTGTTGTGGCGTGGCCTGTTTTGTTGCATGCTCAGTTTGAGACAGCTTCAGTTCTTGGTTATGTACGTGATTCTTCCGGCGCTGTTATCTCTAATGCAGCTGTCTCTCTGATCAATCAAGAGACTAAGGCGCAGGTAACAGCACAGACGAACGCTCAGGGCTCTTATGAGTTTACTGATGTGAAGATCGGGCAATATACGGTTACGGCTACGTCCAACGGTTTTGGTAGCAGCACGACGGCGCCCTTCACTGTGACGGTGAACGCCCGGCAGCGTGTCGATGTTGCGCTCAAGGTTGGATCGAATACGGAGACAGTCACCGTTGATGCGGCTGCGGCGCTTTTGGAGACGGACAGCAGCGAACGCGGGCAGGTTATCAGTACCCGTGAGGTTGAGAATCTTCCGTTGAACGGGCGCGCTTATGCTGATCTGACGGCACTGGTGCCCGGCGTTCGACGCAATATTCTGGAGAACACGACTGATAGCAGTCGCGACGCATCGTTCAATGTGAACGGGCAGCGCAGCGAGTTCAATAACTTCCTGCTCGATGGTGTTGATAACAATGCTTATGGCACTTCGAATCAGGGGTTCTCGAATCAGGCGATTCCTCCGTCGCCGGACGCTATCTCCGAGTTTCGCGTTGAGACGGACAATTACAGTGCGGAGTACGGGCGTTCTGCGGGGGCAGTGATCAACGTGAGCATTCGCAGTGGCACGAATGCGTTTCACGGAAAGGCTTACGACTATCTTCGGAATACGGTTTTCAATGCGATTGGGCCGTTTACACCTCCATCAAATCCTCTAACGGGCGCTCCGCAGAAACCAGTCTTAATTCGTAACCAGTTTGGTGGCACATTTGGCGGGCCGATCTGGAAAGATCACACATTTTTCTTTGGCGATTATGAAGGGACACGGCAGGTTGTCCATGCCGTAAATCAGGCGACTGTTCCTGCGCCGAATCAAAATGGAACGAGTGCTCTCGCGATTGCGAATGGTGGTTATACGTTTCTCTCCGGTAGCAGCACCGAGAACGGTGCGCCTGTGCCTCTGCTGAATCCGATTACAGGCCAGAGTTATTCGAAAGGTGTTATCCCGTTCAATGATCCTTCGGTCTCTTCATTTGCCAAGGGAGTTCTTGCAGCGCTTCCTGCTCCGAATGTGCCGGGCAATCCCTTCAGCAATAATTATGCTTCGCTGCCTGCCGATACGATTAACGATGATAAGGGCGATGTTCGTGTGGATCAGACCTTCAGCGCAAAGACTACGGCTTTCGTTCGTTATAGCCAGCATCAGGGGAAGATTGCTTCGCCGCCGAACATTCAGGGCCCAGCGGGCGGCAACAGCAATGGCAATGTCAATATCTTCAACCAGCAAATTGCGGGTGGCGTGACGCGGTCCTTCAATCAGAATTCGATTCTGGATGCACGCTTTGCGTTTACCCGAACGGACGGCGGAAAGTTTCCTTACGGGCAACATCTTCCCAGTTTGATGGCTGGCATTCCAGGTTTGCCTACGGATCCTCAGGTGGTGCGCAGCCTGAATGTGCAGAGTGTGAGTGGGTTTTCGCAGTTCGGCAATCAGGGAAGCAATCCGCAATATCAGAATCCGTACATCTTCAATCCGAAGGTGAACTTTACACTGATCCGCGGACGTCACAGCTACAAGATGGGGTATGAGTATCAGGCAATCTTTACGACGATCGATGACTTCAATCCAGTCTATGGGCAGGATACTTACAACGGTGGCTATAGCTTTACGGGTGCGTCAGCAAGTGCCTTGAGCAGCTCGAATGCCGGTGTTAAAGAGGCTGTTGCACTTGCCGATTTTCTCTTTGGTGCGCGTGATACATATCAATTGAATAATTTCGTGAACGTGCACTTGAATCAGCGGATGCACTATCTCTATTTTCAAGATGATATTCGCCTGAACTCGCGGCTTACGATCAACGCCGGCTTGCGTTATGAGCTTGTGACCCCACAGTGGGAGTCGAGCAACAAACTTTCCAATTTTGATCCGGGGACTCAGAGCCTGCTCAAAGCATCTTCTGGATCGCTCTATAACCGTGCGCTGGTGAATATGCCGAAGCTGGACTTCGCACCGCGTTTGGGTGTGGCTTATTCGCTTGATTCGAAGACCGTGGTTCGCGCTGGCTATGGGCTTGGCTATGCGCAGTTCAATCGTGAGGGTGGCGAGAACCTGCTTGTGTACAATCTTCCCGCGATCGTGAACACGAACATTGTTCAAGGACCGCAGTTTGCTAATCCGGGTGTTCTCGGCTCCCAGAAGGCGTTGCCGATCTGCACCACGGCGCAGGCGCAGGCTCCCTTTAGCTCGTCGAATCCGAATCCGTGTTTCCGTACGACGATCCAGGGTTATCCCACCGGCTTTACCGATCCGGCTAACGTTACGGCGGCGAGTAACCTCAGCACCCAGGCTCGTTACATTCCTAAAGATACGCCGACCGGTTATGTGCAGAGCTACCATCTAACGGTTCAGCGGCAATTGAGCAGCGCGATGACATTTGAGGCGTCGTACGTTGGCCAGCACGGCGTGAAGCTTCAGGTGCTTGCCGATCTCAATCAGTCCGCGGCCAATGCGGTCACGTCGACTTGCAATCCGACTGTCAGTACGGGATGCCTTAGTTTGGCGGCGCGTCGTCCGATTCAAACTTTTACGACGATTGAAGAGAGTCTGTCGCAGGGATTCCTGAGCTACAACGCTCTGCAGACTAAGCTCGAGCATCGAACTTCTCATGGTTTTTACCTGTTGAACTCTTTTACGTGGTCGCGCGCGATCGACAATGCGAGCGGACACCTGGATGCGAATAGTGGGGACAATTCACGCATCAATCTCGCCAATTCACTCGGAGAGCGTGGCCCTTCGGGATACAACCAGCCGCTGAACGAAGTCCTTTCCATCGTTTACGATCTGCCTTATGGAAAAGGCCGCAAGTTTGGAAGCAGCGCTCCTTTCATGATGCAGGAAGTGTTGGGAGGATGGCAGATTACGGCGATCAACAGTGCGAGCAGCGGTCTTCCGGTCAATATCACGTATTCTGCGAATAGCTTCCAGCAGGTGAGTCCGCTGCTGGCTCCGCGACCGAATCTGACGGGGAATCCGGTGTTGCCCAAGTCGAAACGCATCAAGATCAATGGCAATCAGAATCTCGCGACGCTGCAGAATCCGGTGTTTGGGCTTACGGGTAATGCGGTTTTGAGTCTTCCCGATGTAAACCATCCCTACGGAAACGCCGGGCGCAATTCGGTGCGCTTCGATCCGTTCTATCAACTCGATCTTGGGCTGCATAAGAACTTTCCTCTTTATCCTGAGGGAGTTTCCTTCGACTTTCGTGCCGAAGCGTTCAACGTTCTCAATCAGACCAATTATGCTTTTCCGCAGAGTGGCTACAGCCCTACGTCGAGCAGCTTTGGCGTGGTTGCAGCAGCCTCCACGTTTCCTGCCCGCATCCTGCAGTTCGCAGGAAAGATTATTTTTTAGTTAGCTCAGTTAGCTAGAAAAGGAGGCACTCGATGGATCGAAGACAATTTACTGTCCTTGCTGGTGTGTCGCTCGGCAGCCTGCTTACCCTTAGATTGTGGGCGGAGCAGGCTCGCGCGGCCGCTTCGCCCGATAAATTTTATTTCGCTTTGGTTGCGGATACACACATCATTGACGATTTCTATGTGAAGGGCAGCGAAAACGGTGTGGAGGACAACGAGAGCATCCTGGTGACTACGCCACGTTATACGTCGGCTCGCGATCTTATCAATAGCCTGAATCCGGCGATTGAACAGGTCTTTTTGATCGGCGATTACTTTCACAACTATCCTTCGACGGATTACGATTTTTATTTCAAGAACAAGACGCGGCTAGATAATGCGAAGGCGGTTACCGATGGATTCAAGATGCCCATGCACATCGGCTTCGGGAATCATGACTATGATGTGCGCAGAGTTTCGCGTGAGATGAGCCATCGTTTGTTTGAGGCGAAGTTCAAAACAAAGCCTTACTCAGTCCTGGACTATAAAGGTTATAAATTTATCCATCTAAATAATTTCCTTGGCTCAACGCAGGATCATACTGCTGCGGATTTCAATCCGAATGTCGGCTCTCTTGGCGAAGAACAGCTTCATTGGTTTGAGGCTCAGCTTCAACAACACAAGCCAACGTTTGTTTTTATCCACTATCCGCTCGACCAGGATGCTCCGACGGAGTTCGGGGAATATGGGCTGCATCCGCTTCTGGTTAAGTACCAGGAGACAATTCAGCTTGTTGTGTCAGGTCACAAGCATAAGTGGATCGACTATGGACGCAAATATGGCCCGCAGCACTATGTGATGGCCGCTACGCGCTATGATCCCAACGCCTACATGCTCATGGAAGTTGATACGAAACATGCAACGTGGCGATTCATGAATATGAGTCTCGTCGAATGGTCGACGCATTTCAGTAAGCCTTACGTTGCCGCCTAGTCGTTTGCGTCTGTCGTTTTAATATCAACTGCTGGATTCGACAAAGGACATCCATTGGCCCCTATCTTTCGCGGCGTTCTCCCTGTTGTTGTCATTCCAATTTGCCTTAGCGGTGTTTTCTTTGCTCAGACTTCTAACGATACTTTGAAGCTCAACCAGATACAGGTTATTGGGACGCACAATAGCTATCACGCAGGCATTGCTCCCAACGAAAGCAAGCTCTGGCAGGAGAAGTATGCGGATGCCTACAAGGGACTGGACTATCAACATAAGCCACTTCCGCAACAGTTCGATAGCGGCGTTCGCCAGATCGAACTCGACGTGTATGCGGATAGCAAAGGCGGACTCTATGCTCATCCTTCGGGTCCCTCGATGGTCGCTGCGGCGAAGCTTCCACCTGATCCTGAGTTCGATCCCAATGGCGTAATGAACAAACCGGGCTTCAAAGTGATGCACGTTCAGGATATCGATTACAGGAGTACTTGTCAGCCCTTCGTTGCGTGCCTGAAGCAGGTACAACAGTGGTCGCATGCGCATCCGGGTCATGTGCCGGTCTTTATCCTTGTCGAGACGAAGCAGGGGAAGCCGCGTGGGGAGTTGCACATGACGGAACCGGAGCCATTTACTGCGGGCACCTTCGATTCGCTGGATGCGGAGATACGATCAGTGTTTCCCCCGAGTGAATTGATTACGCCGGACGATGTGCGCGGTCATTACGAGACGCTGAACGAAGCTGTTCTTGCAGGGAATTGGCCGACGCTTAGCAGCACTAGCGGTAAGATCGTCTTTCTCATGGATCAGCGTCCTGTTGGGCCTGTTTATCTTGCGGGTCATCCTTCGTTGCGCGGCCGGGTTATCTTTACCAATGCTGAACCGGGTGAGCCGGATGCTGCTTTCATTGAACGAAATGGCGGGCCCGTTACGGAGATTGCCGAGCTTGTGCGGAAGGGGTATCTCATTCGGGCGCGAACGGATTCGGATACGAAAGAAGCGCGAGTGAACGATACTTCGGTTCGCGATGCGATGATTGCGAGCGGGGCGCAGCTTTTGAGCACGGATTATCCGATCAATGAACCTGCTCGATGGCCGGGTAATTTTGTGGTGACTTTACCGGGGAAGGTTGTTGCACGATGCAATCCGGTGAATGCGCCTGAAGGTTGCGGGGTGAAGCTCGAGAGTAATGCGGGAAATTAGTACGGAAGTTTCTGAGCCAGCCTTAGCGTTGCATTGGTGCGATGAGCCCAGGTTCGTCGACGATTCCGAAATGGCCGTTGGGGAGCTTGGTGAGGGTTGGGCCGTAGGGACCGAGCAGTTGGCGTTGCCACCAGATGCCCTCTTTACGTTTCTGTTCCATGGAACTGAACCAGTATTGCCAGAGGACTGCGCGTACGAACCTTGGCGGTGTGCTGCTGAAGGGGTTGCCGGCGAAGAGGCTGAGAACGGCTTGATCGTTTTCGAGGAGAAGTTCCTCGGTGCGTGGGACGATTGGGTATTCCTGCCATGAGCCGAGCGATGCGAACCAGAGATTCCAGTCGAAGCGTGGTTGATAAGGAGCGTAGATGCGTGGGCGTTCGTTGAGCGCCTGTGGCTTGTAGCGGAAGGGATAGGCGGTCCAATTCTCTCCGTCGTTCGAGCCCTGAAATTCTATTTCGTAGCGGTGCGGGGTCATGACGGCGAAGAGGCCATATTGATTTGCAATGCGGAAAGGGTCGAGGACGACGACTGGCGCGATCGGAAATGGAGCATTGCTCCAGGCCATTCGCACAAGAGGAATCGTTGTTGCGTAGAAGATCCATGAGAGGATGACTGCTGCAAGGCTTGTGCGAAGGGTTGCGAGGTGTTTCGATGTGCGCTCTATTGCCTGTTCTTCGGCGGGTTGATTCGCGAGTTCTGATTCGTCGTTCGGGTAGCTGTTGTGGGTCAGATTGGTTTGCCAGCGCTGTGGGACAAGACGTAATAGGAATGCATCATCGAGCAACGGGAATGCCAGGATGAGAACCAGGTAGTTGAGGAAGGTGTAGTTTGCTGTCGCGATGACGACAATCTGCCACGCGGTGACGATGAAGAAGCAGACGATGCGCCAGCGGCGTGAGAGAAAGACCAGCCAGACGAGCAGTAATTCCATGATGAGCGTCATGGCTGCGGTTGCGATGTGGAACCAGTGAGGAAGATGTTGCAGGTACCAGCCGATCCAGGTAGGGAGAGGGCCGTTCTGGTAGTACTCGTACATCGCGGTGAGGTTTCGCCACGTGGGATCGCCGCTGGCGAGCTTGACGACTCCGGATTCGAAGTAGATGCGAAACCATTCCCAGAGGAGAAGCAGCATTGCGGCTCGCATCGGAGGGTGCTTCTCTCCCCAACCGGGCTGGAAGCCTGAAGGCGCGAGAAAGATTGAGAGGAAACCGGCTTCGAGGAGCATGCCGTCCGACTGATAGCCGGAGAAGTCCTGCGCGGCGGTTACGAACGATAGAAAACAGAGGAAGCAGATGATCAGCATTGCGCGCGGCCAGAGGTTGAGCAAGAGGATTACCGAGGCGAGGAGGCCGATCCAGCACAGTGACATGAGCATGTGGTCGCTGCTGTTCAGCCAGAGAAGAGTGGGGGCGAACCAGAGGCGTAGCGAGGTTGGGCCGGAGAGGCTTTGCAGGTATTCGGCGGCAGGAAGGATGCCTTGCGGGCCGATGAGACCGCGTATTTGGAAGAGGAGCGAAAAGAAGGCGGAGAAATAAATCAGGCCGAGCGAGCGAAGAAAGAGCCAGCGCGCAATAAGATGATCGGGACGGCCCGATGCGGGATCGAAGAGATAGTGGAAGACTCGTCTCGCGTTTTGCATGAGTGGCCTTTGCGAGGTTTTGACGCTTTTCGCTCTGTCGTTCGATGCCTTTTGATCCTCGACTTCAGCTCCGAACGAAAAATATTTCGTTAGAGGTAAAGACGCATCATATTTCAAGAAGGACAAGAGTAGAAACTGGATGTCAGCGTTTTGGTGCGCTGCTTTTGACGATGGCGACGGCTTCCATTATCGGTTCTGGTCCTAACGGTCTTTCGGCTGCGATCACGCTGGCTTCTGCGGGAGTGGCGACCACAATTTCGGAGCGCAATTCGCGGATTGGGGGTGCGTGTTCGACTGCCGAGACGACGCTGCCAGGCTTTCGGCATGATCTGGGGTCGTCGGTCTATCCGATGGGAGTTGCGAGTCCTTTCTTCCGGTCTTTGCCGATTGAGATTCCCTGGATTGAACCGCCTGCTGCCTGTGCGCATCCGCTTGACGATGGTACGGCTGTGCTGCTGGAACATTCGATTGAAGACACGGTGGCCAATCTTGATGCGGCGGATGGGCGAAAGTATCGGTCTCTGTTTGAGCCACTGGTTGAACGTTTTGACGATCTGGCGGTGGAGATTCTGGGGCCTGTTCTTCACACACCGAAGCATCCATTTTTGCTTGCCCGGTTTGGGCTTTCTGCGCTTTTACCCGCTGCGTCTCTTGCTCGTGCGCGTTTTTCAGGGCGGCGCGCAAGGGCTTTGTTTGCGGGAGTGGCGGCACATTCGGTGATGTCGCTCGAAGCTCCGACTTCTGCGGCGGTTGGGCTGGTGCTGATATCTGCGGGTCATGCGAGGGGTTGGCCTATCGTTCGAGGAGGAGCTCAAACGTTGAGCGACGCGCTTGGCCGCTATCTTGAGTCGCTTGGTGGCCGCATCGACACTGGTCGCGAAGTGACTCAGTTGCCTGAGGCCGATCTGGTTCTTGCGGATGTGAATCCGCGGCTGGTCCTGGGAATTGCGGGACCGGCGTTGCCGGCAGGATATCGGCAGCAGCTTGAGCGGTTTCGGTATGGGCCGGGCGCGTTCAAGATCGATTATGCGCTGAGCTCGCCTATTCCATGGACTGCGACGGAGTGTTTGCGCTCCGCTACGGTTCATTTAGGCGGCACGCTGGAGGAGATCGTTGCATCGGAGAGCAGTTTTACCTCAGAAGCGCCGTTTGTCCTTCTCGTTCAGCCTTCGCTCTTTGATTCATCGCGCGCTCCGGAGGGCAAGCATACTGCGTGGGCGTACTGTCATGTTCCTAACGGAAGCACCACGGATCGGCTGGAAGCTATCGAAGGCCAGATTGAACGATTCGCTCCGGGCTTTCGCGACTGCGTTCTGGCGCGTGTTATCTCACCTCCTGCTGCGCTCGAACGATGGAATCCAAATCTTGCAGGTGGCGATCTTTCCGCGGGTGCGATGAATTTTCGTCAGCTTCTTTTTCGGCCTACTGGTTCGTTGTATCGGACGCCACTTGCCGGGTTGTATTTTTGTGGAGCGTCCACTCCACCTGGCGGTGGTGTTCATGGGATGTCGGGTTTTCATGCTGCGCAAGAGGCTCTGCGATATCTGAATCGATGTTAGGAAATTTTGCTTGAGGTAGGCTGTCTAGAATATGGCCAAGGGAAAAGCGGAAGAATCCGTTGAAGTGCTGGGCATCGATGGCCGCGAGGTGCGGGTCACGCATCCTGACAAGCTTTACTTTTCCAAACAGGTGAAAGTATCGAAGCTCGATCTGGTGCGCTACTATCTTTCGATTGCGCCGGGCGCGCTCGCGGGGATCGTCGACAGGCCGATCGTTTTGAAGCGTTTCGTCAACGGCGCGGAGGCGGAGGCCTTCTACCAGAAACGTGCACCGTCGGAGCGGCCTGCGTGGTTGCGGACTGTGACGCTTTCCTTTCCTTCGGGAAGAACTGCGGAAGAAGTTGTGGTGGATGATGCGAGCGGGCTCGCGTGGATTGTTAATCTTGGGTGCATCGAGCTGCATCCGCATCCGGTGCGAACTGCTGATCTTGACCATCCTGACGAGTTGCGGATCGATCTTGATCCCGGGCCTGGGGTTCAGTGGACGGATGTGCGGCAGGTTGCACTTGGTGTGAAGTATTTTTTGCAGGAGCACGGACTTTATGGCTGGCCAAAGACCAGCGGATCGCGCGGGATGCATGTGAATGTGCGGATTCATCCTCGATGGACGTTTACCGAGGTACGCCGAGCAGCGCTGGCGCTTTCGCGTGCTGCGGAACGAGCGATGCCTGGACTGGCGAGCTCGAAGTGGTGGAAGGAGGAAAGGCACGGAGTTTTTCTGGACTATAACCAGAATGCTAAGGATCGTACGACTTGCTCGGCGTATTCGGTGAGGCCGCTTCCGGACGTGCGGGTTTCTACTCCGCTGCGATGGGAAGAAGTTGCGGATTGCGATCCGGCCGACTTCACGATCTTTACTGTTCCGGGACGATTCGCGGAGATCGGCGATCCTCATGCGGAGATGAATGATGCGGCTGGATCGATTGAGAGCTTGCTGCAACTTGCGGAGAAAGATGAGGCCGCGGGGCTTGGCGATGCGCCCTGGCCTCCACACTTTCGCAAGACGGAAGGAGAGGCTCCGCGGGTGGCGCCTTCGCGTGCGAAATCTACGGCGCCGAAGAGGGCTCGGACGAAGATGCCGCTGATCGTGGTTGCGAACTCGCCGGATAAGCAGGCTGCGTTGGCTGGTTTGGAGAGATGGAAGCAAAAGAATCCGGAGACGGCGGCTCTTTTGGCGGTGGATGATGTGCTGGTCGATTCGATGCGTGGGCGCTCGTCGACGTGGACGCGAATTCGGGTGAACCTTCGTCATGTTCCGGAAGAGCAGAGGCCTGCACAGGCGACTCCTGATCCGGATGACGATCCGACGCGTGAGTGGCGTGAGAAGTGGGGTTCAAAGAAGAGAACGGGGAAGGCTTCAGCGGCCGGTGGCGAAGATGGCCATTAGTTCCTGAGGCGGGACGACCTCGAGTTGAGCATAGGTGCAATCGTGCGGACTTTTGTCGGTTCGCCATCTGCGAAATTGAGCCATGTGCCGGAAGCGCGTGCCCTGCATGTGTTCGTACGCGACCTCGACTACGAGCTCCGGACGTAAGGGTTCCCATGAGAGATCTTTGCCCTGGCTCCAGCGGCTCTGGCCTCCGGGCATTCGATGATCTGCATTAGCCCATGAACCCCAGGGGTGATTTTCGAGCGCGTCTTTGCGATAGGGCGCGAGGAATTCGACCAGCTCGCGCCGCTTTGGTTGGGAGAAGCTTGCACATACTCCTACATGCTGGAGAGCCCCGGAGATATCGAAGAGTCCGAGGAGCAGGGAGCCTATAGCTGTGCCTTCTCCGTTCTTGTGCCAGCGGAAACCTGCGACGACACAGTCGCAGTCGCGTTCGTGCTTGACCTTCAGCATGACGCGTTTATCAGGTTGGTAGGTGCCGGAGATATCTTTTGCCATGACTCCATCGAGGCCAGCGCCTTCGAAGCGACGAAACCAGTCCATGGCGATATCTTTTTGATTCGTTGCGGGTGTCATGTGAATTGGGGGTTTTGCGGAGGCGAGCAACTCTTCCAGTTTTCGACGCCTGATGTGAAATGGTTCTTCGCGAAGGTCTCGATCGGCCTCGCAGAGCAGGTCGAAGAATACTACGGAGGCCGGGATTTGATTTGAGAGCAGCTTTACTCTCGAGGCCGCCGGGTGAAGGCGCAATTGGAGTTTTTCGAAGTCGAGCCCGTCCTGATCGGCGATGACGATTTCGCCGTCGAGGACGCAGCGCTGAGGCAACTGCGACAGAAGCGATTCGACCAACTCGGGGAAGTAACGATCGAGGGGTTTCAGGTCCCGGCTCTGAAGGAAGATATCGTCTCCGTCACGGAAGATGAGGGCGCGGAATCCGTCCCATTTGGGCTCAAAGATCCAGTTGTTGCCTTCCGGGATTGCGTCGACCCGCTTCGCGAGCATGGGCGGGATCGGCGGATTGACGGGAAGATGCACGCCTTATGGTATCGCTGGGGAGCTTTGAATAGTAATGGGATGTGAAGTGACGGGCGCTCGCGCTAGAATCGGAGCCGATTGTGAGGAGGAACGATGAAGGATCTTTTGCGGATTGTGTTGCTGGTTGGAAGTGCAGTGACGAGTGGTTGGTCGCAGGCGACTCCTGCTCCTGCTGTGACGGCCTCTGCGTCTGTGGATGCGGCGAAACAAATCGCGACGATGCAGGCGAAGCTGGCGGATTGGCCGCAGTTGGGGAGATATCGTGCTGACAACGCCTCGCTTGGGCAGGCGGAAAGCGGACGAGTGGTGTTTTATGGGGACTCGATTACGGATGGATGGGGGCGGCGGCCGAATACAGGAGATTTTTTCCCGGGTAAGCCCTATGTGAATCGCGGAATCAGCGGGCAGACGACTCCGCAGATGGTAGTGCGGTTTCGGCAGGATGTGATCGATCTGCATCCTGTGGCAGTGGTAATTCTGGCGGGGACGAATGACGTTGCGGGAAATACCGGGCCGATGACCCCGGAGATGACCGAGGATAATTTCAAGTCAATGATCGATTTGGCCAAGGCGAATGGGATTCGGGTGATTGTGGCGTCGATTACGCCAGCGGCGGATTATCCATGGCGGCCGGGGCTGGCTCCGGCGGCGAAGATCAAGGCGCTGAATGACTGGCTGAAGGGATATTGTGTAACCCACGCGGTTACTTATCTGGATTATTATTCGGCGCTGGTGGGGGAGGATGGCGGGATGAAGGCGGGGACGAGCATTGACGGCGTGCATCCGAATGGTGCAGGGTATGCGACTATGGGGCCGCTGGCGCAGGCTGCGATCGATAAGGCGCTTGGGAAGTAAAGGCGCTACCAGTGAACTTTGGGACTGAAGATGTAGTGGGTTTCAAGGAACCAGGCGAGGAAGAAAAGAGAGGTCATGATGCCGGCGCCCCAGTAGAAGATCAGGAGCGGGAGGGTGGTGGCGAGAGGAGTGCGCGGATGGGGCTCGGCTTCGCGGAAGATGAGGCCGCCGAGAGTTGAGATTGCGGCTGAGAGGATGAGGAGAAGGAGCGAGTCGAGAATGCGGTCGTCGAATGCACGGTGGGGCTGGAGCAGGAGGTGGGGATCTTCAATGGAGATAAAAAGGGTGTGGAAGACCGCATAGAGGGAGAGCAGGCAGAGTAGGAGAGCGACGGGTTTGGCAATTTCAAGCACCATGCTGTGATTCCTCGTGCGCGCGTAGTTTACCGCTTTTGCATCTGGTTTTTCGAGTGGAGTGAAGGAGTGCGGTAGTCTTGAGGCACTTCTGTAGGGGCGAAAGGCTCTGTTCAGGTCTGTGAGAGAAGCACTTCAAAGCAAACCCGATACGAGGACAGTAGGAGCGAGGCCAACACTGGCGACGCTTCTTATTTCCGTTCCGTTTCTCATTGAAGCGGTTGTGATCGTAAGACTTCTCGTGCACGCCATTTTTCTGAGAAATGAGACGACCTATCCCGAAGGGGTGGGAATTTATGCCTTCCTGACTACTTTGCAGACGGGGCATCTTTACTCAGATCCGTTTCAACCTCCCTGGAACGCTCAGCAGTATGGGCCGGTGTTTTATTTTCTGGGCAGCGTTCTTGCGAAGCTGGCGCATGGCGCTCCGATGTTGACGACTGAACTGATTCGGGCGCTCTCTTTTTTGGCCTTTCTTGGATCTGTCGGGCTGGTTGGATATCTGGCTTGGAAGCTTGAAAGGCGGAAAGCCTGGGTTGCTTTCGAAATAGTTCTGGGCCTGGCTTGCGTTTGTGCCACGCCGTTTTGCGCCAGCGCGAGGGCGGATGCGTTATCCATTTTCTTTATTCTTGCGGCGCTCGCGGTGTACCAGGTTGCGGAAGGAAGGGCTCGGCTGGTCTTCTGGGCGGGGGTGTTGGGGGCGGTGGGATTTCTGACGAAACAAAGCGTGGGAGCGGTGTTGCTCGCGCTGGCGATCGACAGCGTGATCGCAAAGAGGTTTCGCGGTACGGTTGCACTGATTGGCGGAAGTGCGGCGGCTACGCTGTTAATTCTGTCGGCGTTGTGGTTGCGGCATGAACCTTTTCTTGCGAATTTCGCGGTCATTAAACATGCGAATGTGTTGTGGTCGGCGGCAATTCCTCAGGCGATTAGGCTTGTGGGATATAGCCTGACGAGCGTCATTGCAATCGGGATTGCGCTGATTGGTGCAGGGCAACGTTGGAGGAGCGAGAGGTATCGACCTGTTCTGTTGGCGATTGTTTTGGGCTGCATCTCCAATGTGGCTGGGCTCGCGATTGCCGGCGGCGATGCAAATTACCTGATTCTTCCATGGTTCCTGATTATTTTGATGGTGCCTGCGGGGCTTGGCAGGATCGAGGAGTGGACGCAGCGGTCGGTGTGGATTCCTGTTGGGTTGGCGCTGGCGGGATGTTTTTTTTTGTTCCATCAGAGGAGTCACTTCAGGGAGACCCCTGCTCAGGGATTGGTAACGGAGAAGGTTGGAAGGCTTCGGATGCTGTCCGATTGGCCTTACCTGGAACTGCGCAGCCGCAATCCGATTCTTCTCGACCCGTATTTTTATCATCAGCTTTCGCTTCGGGGGGCGTGGTCGATTAAACCGATCCTTACCAGCATCGACAGCCAAGAGTACGGCCTGATTCTAATTAATGGGACTCATCCGAGCGATGAGGCAGGGTTTACGGTGCACTCTTATCGGGGATTTTCCAACTGGGGGCCTGAGGTGCTGGATACGATGCAGCAAAACTATCAGGCGCTTTGTGAGGTTCCGGGGTTCATGGCGCTTGTGCCAAAGGACAGACCAGATTTGGTGAGCGAGGGGGATATCGGTGAGATTTTTCAGCAGCCTTGTCTTGTAACGAATCGACAGTTACAGATTGCGCCGGGAACGCGTTGATGGGTGGTCAGCTCTTGCAGGAGATTCGATGAAGCGTGACGGTCTGGAAAGTTTCAAAGCCCAGGCGCTTGTAGAGTTCGATCGCGTTTCGATTCGAAGCCGCGACATGCAGCCATGAGGTCTCTCCCTTGCGGCGATGGTCTATTACAAGCTGCCAGATGATGGCGGCTGCGTAGCCGTGGCCGCGATGATTGGGATGAGTGCAGACGCCACTGATCTCGGGATAGCCATCGAGCATGATGCGTTCGCCGCCCATGGCGATGAGTTCTCCCTGGTGTCTAATGCCAAAGTAGGAGCCCATCCTGTAGGTTCTGTTGCGAAAGAAGCCGGGAAACGCAAGCGTGGTGAGAGCGACCATGTCCGCGCCATCGGCCGCTCTGAGTGGGATGAGTTCGATGCTCGGATCCGGGGGATTTACTTCGCCAGGCAATACCATCTGGAGGCACTGGAGCGTTTGGAGCCAATCGATCTCAGGTGCAGGCGGAAAGTTGTCGTCGAAGAGCCAAAGATGCTCGCCATTGACGATGAGGGATGCGAGTTGCTGAAGAGCGGCTCTGGTTGGCGCGCCGATTGCGGCGAAGGGAGAGACATCCGCAGGATACCGGCAGGCCTCACCGACGGTCATGGCGAAGTGTTTATGCTTCGTTTGCAAAGCGTGCCATACGGGATTTGCGAAGGTGCTTATTGGCGGGCTGGTCATTGAGTTGTCAGTAGCCATCGGCTTTGCCGAAGTTGCGGCGGTTGTCGTGGCCGCTGAGAAGTTCGTGGGTTTTGGGGTCGACAGCGATGAGTTCGCTGTCGCCCCAGACCCCGGGATTGTGCTCGTCGGCTACGGCCAGGCGATTGATGGTGTAGCCCATGGCAGCGAGAGCTTCGGCGGGTGGAACGGGAAACTTTTTTTCGAGGTCGATGCGGTCGGGAAGATATTGGTGGTGGAAGCGCGGGGCGTCGGCGGCTTGCTGAATGTTGAGGCCGTTGTCGACGGTGCTGATGATGTCGTTGGCTACGGTGGTGATGATGGTGGCTCCGCCGGGCGAGCCGAGAACGAAGGCGAGGCTGCCGTGCTTGTACCAGTGGCCGGGAGTGGTGAGGATGGTCGGAGTCATGGCCGAGAGCGGGCGCTTGCCGGGAGCGATGGAGTTGGCTGAGCTTTGGATGAGGCCGAACATGTTGGGGACGCCGATTTTCGAGGTGAAATCGTCCATCTCGTTGTTCATGAGGAAGCCCAGGCCTTCGATGGTGACTCCGGAGCCGAAGCCACCGTTGAGGGTGTAGGTGCTGGAGACAGCGTTGCCTTCGGCGTCAACGATGGAGAAATGGGTGGTCTGAGTGGGCTCCTTTACGGGTGTGGATTGTGGTGGGGGCGGCATGAAGCCTGCTGGGCGGACGAGGTCTTTGCTGGGGGTGGGTTTGGTTGGGTCGATGGAGGCTCGCCATGCGGCGGCATACCTCGGATCGGCCATTTGTTTTAGCGGCAGGGTGTTGAAGTCGGGGTCGCCGAGGTAGTCGCTGCGGTCCATGTAGGCTCGGCGGAAGGCTTCGACGATGGTGTGGACCTGGGCCGCGCTGCGGTCTGGAGTCGGAGGTGCATCAGGGCCTTTGAATGGACCGTACGAATTGAGGTGCCCAAGATCGTAAGTTGAGAGGATGTTGAGAATCTCGACGAGGACGATGCCGCCGGAGGATGGCGGTGGGGCGGTAATGATGTCATAGCCGTGGTATTTGCCGCGGATGGGGATTCGCTCTTTGACCTGGTAGGCGGCGAGGTCTTCGGCGGTAATCAGGCCTCCGCCGGCCTTTTCGAAGTCGGCGATGTGGTGAGCCATCGCACCTTTGTAGAAGTCGTCTGGGTTTTGAGAGATGCGGGTGAGGGTGGCGGCGAGTTCGGGTTGTTTGAAGGTGTCACCCGCTTTGTAGAAATCGCCGTTGCGCTGGAAGATTTTTGCCGAGGTCGGGAAGCGGGTCAGGTTTTTGCTTTGGAGGGCTCGGGCTTCAGCGTCGGAGAGGACATAGCCTTCGCTGGCTAGCTTGATCGCTGGGGCCATGTCCTGCGCAAGAGTCAGCTTGCCGTAGTGTTTTTGCGCGTAGGTGAGGCCGGCGACGGAGCCGGGGATTCCGCTGGCTTTGTAGCCGATGAGGGACATGCCGGGGACGACCTTGCCCTGGACGTCGAGGTACATATCGCGGCTGGCGGCGGCGGGAGCCTTTTCGCGGTAGTCGAGGAAGTG
This sequence comes from uncultured Acidobacteriaceae bacterium, assembly GCA_963815485.1. Taxonomy (GTDB): domain Bacteria; phylum Acidobacteriota; class Terriglobia; order Terriglobales; family Acidobacteriaceae; genus Edaphobacter. Next base: position 2,082,090 of record CAWFGQ010000002.1, read on the forward strand.
AGTCTTGCCGTGCTTATTGCGGATGAGCATGAAGCCTCCGCCGCCGATGTTGCCTGCTGCAGGGTAGGTCACGGCGAGCGCGAAGCCTACGGCTACGGCTGCGTCGACCGCGTTGCCGCCTTGCTTGAGGATTTGAACACCGGCGTCGGTGGCGTCGTGCTGGATGGTGACTACCATCGCGTGCTGGGTGCGGGTGGGTTCTTCCGATGTTGACTGGGCGAGAGCAGCGGTCTGGCTGAAGAGCGTGGCGGCAAGGATTGGCCATGCGACCGAGGCAAGTCGAGGCAGAGAAACCGTGAAACAGGGCATGAGGGCTCCGTTAAGGAGGGTAACGCACCACGATGATGATGAGCTACTCACGGCTTTCGAAGTTTTGAGAGACCGGAAAGACTTGTCTCAAAAAAATGTGAACGTTTTTGGGGTCAGGGCGGTCTTAGGGGAAGCAGTCAGGTTTAGCGAGCGGAAGAGGCGAGATGGGTGTTCGAGTTCAGGCCTTGACAGAGTATGTGGAGGATCGGCGGGATGAGTTGCGTTGCGATGAGGCAATCGGACGCGAGGAGCGGTTTGAAGCGATGGTCGTGCGGCAGGCGAGGTTCATGTTTCAGGTGGCGTTTGGACTGCTAAGGAATCGGCAGGATGCGGAAGATGCCGTGCAGGAGGCGTTTTTGAAGCTGTATCGCGCGGACGGCTGGTTGCGAATGGAGAACGAGAAGGGTTTTTTGGCGCGGACGGTCTGGCGAGTCGCCATGGATCATCTCCCATGCGCCTCCGAGCGGATGTTGGATGTGTCAGAGTTGCAACTGGCGGGACGAGCGGGGTCTCCTGAGCAGAACGCGGTGGATGGAGATGAACGTGCGGTGTTACGGCGGCTGATCGATGGGTTGCCTGAGGAGTTGCGCCAGCCGCTGGTGCTCTCGTCGGTGGAAGAGATGACATCGCGGGAGGTTGCGGAGGCGATGGGAATTCCGGAGGGAACGGTTCGGACGCGGGTGATGCGGGCGAGAGCAGAGTTGAGGCGAAGGTTTTTGACGATGCAGGAGGGGCAGCGATGAAAGACGCGATGGAGTTCGAGATGCTCCTGGATGATGTGCTGCGAGAGGTTGCGAATCCAGAGCCGGAGGATGGCCTGATGCAGAGAGTAATGGCCCGGGTCGAAATTGCGGCGGCTTTCAGGCATGAGACGGCGTTATTTGAGACTGAGTCGAAACAGGAGGGTTTGCTCCGCTCGATCTGGAATGGCTTGCGGGAGATGGTTTCGCCGAGCGAAGCGCCTCCGCTAGTGCTGGAGTCGCGGCCGGTCGCTGTGGTTGACCGGATGATGGTACGACGGAGTTATCGCGCGACAGGGTGGGCTGTGGCGGCGCATGTTTTCGCGATTATCGTGATTGGTTATGCCGCGACGACACGCATTCACATTGCAGCGCCTGTTGATCTGAAAGCGACGGCACTGGCCGATCCACCCCAAAGTCTTCCGAAGGCCCACACGATGGGTGGAGGCGGCGGACAGCGTGGGCCGACTCCGGTGACGAACGGGACGCCTCCGAAGTTTGCCGAAGAGCAGATCGTTCCGCCCAAGGCTCCGCCTTTGATTGAACCGAAGATTCAGATTGAGCCGACGCTTGAGGTGCAGCCGGATGTGAAGATGGCGAGCAGCCTTCCGCAGATCGGTGTTGCGAGTTCGCCGCTGGTTGGACTCTCGATGGGAGATGGAAGAGGGACCGGGCTTGGACGGGGCGATGGGCCGGGGATTGGAGTGGGTTCGGGAGGAAATGCAGGTGGTGGCATGAAGCAGGTTGGTGGAGGCGTGAGTGCTCCGGTGCTGGTTTATGGGTTTGAGCCGGAGTTTTCTGACGAGGCGCGTAAGGCGAAGTTCTCCGGGAATGTGATGGTGAATCTTTGGGTGGATGAGAAGGGGAGTCCCTCGCACGTGCATGTGATTCGTCCGGTGGGGATGGGGCTCGATGAGAGAGCGGTGGCGGCGGTGAAGCTGTACCGGTTCAAACCGGCGATGGAGAATGGAAAGCCGGTGACGGTGGAGATGAATATTGAGGTGACGTTCACGATTTTCTGAGAGAGTTCTTTTGTTTCGGGTTGATGGGTAGAATCGAAGTTCATGCCGACGCGTGTTCGTTCGTATTCGAAGATCAACCTGGGGCTCGCGATTGGCCCAGCCAGGGCGGATGGGTTTCATGGGTTGACGACGCTGTATCAGACGCTGGATCTGCATGATCTGGTGACTGTGTCGGCGTGGGCGTTGGGTTCGCGGTCGGAGACGCGTATTGAACTGACGACGAATCATCCTTTTGTGCCTCGGGATGGGCGGAATACTGCCTGGAAGATGGTTGCGGCGTGTCTCACTCGGCTGGGGGTGGCGGCCGAGGTTGAGATTCATATCGAGAAGCAATTGCCGGTGCAGGGTGGGATGGGGGCTGGGTCGGCCAATGCGGCTGCAGCGTTGTTGGGGTTGGAGCGGGAACTGGGGGTGGCTCTGCCGGGAGTAGAACGGATGAAACTGGCGGCGGAGGTGGGGTCGGATGTGCCTTTGTTTCTGTTGGGTGGGACAGTTTTAGGGGTTGGGCGCGGGGAACTGGTGACGCCTATGCCGGATTTTCCTAAGACCTGGTGTGTGGTTGCGGTGCCACAGGTGGGGGTTTCGACTCCCGCGGCGTTTAGGGCTTGGGATGCGCTCGTGGCGGCGAATGCCTCAGGGGCTAAAGCCCCTTCTTCTAAAGAAAATCCTTACGGCACGGCTGAAGCCGTGCCCTTTAACAAAACCAGCTGCCGAAGCCGTGTTCTTAACAAAGCCAGATAATGCCGATGCACATGGGCGTTTAGAAGGTGGTGGGGAGCTGGCTCCGTTGACTTCCGGACCCAAACCCGATAGGCTAGGAGAGTTGAGTCTTGCTTACTCATCCCTCTCTGCGAAGACAGGCGACTGTAAGCCCGGCACCTCCGGTATCCTTCGCGATTCTAACTCTGAGAAAAAACAGGGTTTATCTGGTGAAAACCAGAGTTATGCGCTGAATGATCTCGCCGAGAATACCCTTCTCGCGCTTGTCCGCACCGGGATTGGAAACGACGGTCTTCATAATGATTTTGAAGATGTGGTCTTTCCTCAGTATCCCTCCTTGCGAATAACCAAGCGCTTATTGATGGGTAGTGATTCGGGTGGCCCCGCGATCTATGCGGCGTTATCAGGCTCCGGCTCTGCTCTGTTTGGACTTTACCGGTCTGAACAGGATGCAAAGGCGGCTCAGCAGCGCGTCCAGTCCTCCGGCGTGCAGGCTCTTCTGACGGAGACCCTGCCACGGGCCGAGTACTGGGAACGAATGTTCGCAGAGTGACCTCGCCGGGTAAGATAAAAATACCGGTGATTTACTGGGCGATCGACTAACGGTAGGTCAAGAGACTTTGAATCTCTTTGTCTAGGTTCGAATCCTAGTCGCCCAACCAAAGTCGACGCCAGGGCGAACGGAAAATTTAGGGTTATTTCGCGGCAACAATTGCCGCTGAGTATGACGGTTTTTGACTCCGCCAAAAATTGTGCGGAGAAAGAAGTGAGAAGTTTGAAAGGCCGAAGTCTTCAGCTTTTGAGGATTCGCAACAGGAATTCAGAAGAAGTGCGAAGCCGCAACAAGGTTTCGTAAGACAGCAGGAACAATCAAGGTCAACCAACCTGGAGGGTTTCACGTGAATAAAAACGACACGACTGCGGTTCTTTCCCCTATTTCAGAGCAGGCTGACGAGACAGAAGCGAGCTCTCAGCCTGCGAACGCGCTCTTACAGGCGAAGGCAACAGATAAGACAGCTCCGGAAAAAAAGCGCTCCGGCCGGCTGACGGAAAACAAGCGCATCAAGATTTTCTGCGGATCCTCCAATAGGGCTTTGTGCGAGGAGATCTGCAAGTTCGTCGGTGTGCCGCTGGGCGAGACCCGGTTGCAGAGATTCTCCGACGGCGAAGTTCATTTTCAGCTGCTCGAGAACGTCCGCGGTGCGGATGTGTTTCTCGTTCAGCCTACGTGTTACCCGGTTGATCAGCACCTTGTCGAGTTGCTGATCATGATGGATGCGCTGAAGCGCGCCTCGGCCGGGCGGATCACGGTTGTCATTCCCTACTATGGCTATGCGCGGCAGGACAGAAAAGACCGACCGCGGGTCGCCATTACGTCGAAGCTGGTTGCAGATTTACTGACCACTGCCGGTGCAAATCGGGCTTTGCTGGTTGATCTCCATGCAGCGCAGATTCAGGGATTCTTCAATATTCCGGTGGATCACTTGTTTGCCAGCCCGGTGCTGGTGAGCTACTTCCGGGAGTTGAATTTGCCGAACCTGACGGTAGTTTCGCCGGATGCAGGCGGCGTGGAACGGGCGAGATTCTTCGCCAAGAAGCTGGATGTACCGTTGGCCATCGTCGACAAGCGGCGGACCGACATCAATATCACCGAGGTGATGAACGTGATCGGCGATGTAGAAGGCCGGACGTGCTTGATCCTCGATGACATTATCGATACCGCCGGAACGCTGGTGAAGACGGCGGATGCGCTGCTGGAACAGGGCGCGGAAAAAGTTTATGCGTGCGCGACGCATCCGGTGCTTTCGGGCCCGGCGGTCGAGCGCATTGCAAGTTCACGACTGGAACAAGTGATCGTGACGAATACCATTCCGCTGCGTGAAGATGCGACGAAGGTGGAGAAGATCAAGGTGCTTTCGATTGCAGGGCTGCTTGGCCGGGCGATCGAGAGCATTCATATGGAGACCAGCGTAAGTACGCTGTTCAATTAGAGGCAGCCGTTCGCTTCTAGCCATTTGAAGAGTTTGTAGCAGTACGTAGTACAAATTCGCGGCAACGCCGCAAAGGGAGCAGAGACTAGCTCTGTGCCCGAAAGGATGATGGAAGTCATGGCAACAAAAAATACTGAAGCAGTCGTCGCAACTCCCCGTGAGGGCAAGTTCAATAAGAATGCAGCGCGTCGCGTGCGTGTCGGCGGCAAGATTCCCGCAGTTGTTTATGGTGCGGGACAGGAGTCGGTTGCGGTTTCGGTCGATCCCAAGGTGATTACACGAATTCTGCATTCGGATTCGGGCCATAACACGATTTTCGATCTCAGCGTCGAAGGTTCTGGCGCCGTGAAGGCGATGATCGTCGACTGGCAGCATGAGCCGATCAAGGGCAAACTGCTCCACATCGACCTGAAGCGTATTGCGATGGACAAGCTGATGCGCGTGTCGGTGCCGATTCAGTTGGTTGGCACACCGGTTGGCGTAAAGGCACAGGGCGGCATTCTTGAGCATGTGTTGCGCGAGGTTGAGATCGAGTGTTTGCCGGCTGATATTCCAGGCCACCTTGATGTGGACGTCTCGAATCTTGAGTTGCATGGTGTGATTCACGTTTCGGATCTGCCGCACTCGGGAAGCATTAAGTTTTTTGGCGACGAAGGTGCGACGGTTGCCCACGTCACGGTTATCAAGGAAGAGGTTGCTCCTGTCGAGGAAGTGGCTGCTGCACCGGCTGAGCCGGAAGTGGCAAAGAAGGGCAAGACAGACGCTGCTGCGCCTGCCGCTGCTCCTGCTGCCGATGCGAAGGACGCGAAGAAGAAGTAGTGAAGCAGCGAAGTCAGCTGGCTAGCGAGTTAGCAAGTCAGCCAGAGGTGTTTGAGGCGTGAAGTTGATAGTCGGTCTTGGCAATCCTGGCATCGAGTATCAGTTCACGCCGCATAACGCAGGGTTTTTGGCGGTTGATCGCATTGCGGAAGATTGCGGTGTGATGCTTAGCAATCGCCGCTGCAGAGCATTGACTTCCAGGGCAACGCTTGCAGGGCAGGATGTTCTGCTGGCTAAGCCTGAAACGTTTATGAATCTGAGCGGGCTTTCGGTGGCCGCTTTGATTCAGGAGCTTGAGATCTCGTCCGAGGATGTGATTGTTCTCTACGACGAGCTTGCACTTCCGCTGGGCACGATTCGGATTCGCGAACGTGGCTCGGCGAACGGGCATAACGGAGTGAAGTCGATCTCCGGTGTACTTGGCACGGAAGAGTGGTTGCGCATCCGCATTGGCGTTGGCAAGCCGACGCTGGCGGATGGAAGAGAGATTAAGGCGGGCGGCAGGGATTATCTGCTTTCGCCGATGCGCAAGCAAGAGCTTGCGGTGCTGGATGAAGTGCTCGACAGAGTGAAAGATGCTGTCGAGGCGGTGCTGGCCGACGGGGTTAGCGCAGCAATGAACAGGTTCAACCGTCGGCCAGACGATCCTGCAGATGGAGCGGATGAACCGAAGGGAAAGTAAACGCAGTTGATTTTCCAAACCGGGCTGGCAGAACAGACGCCGGTACGGTGCGAAGCAGAACTTCGCAGAAAGAAGCAATCGAATGAATCGTCGCTATGAAATTATGTTCATCGTCCGTCCGGACGTTGAAGAAGCTGAACTCGACAAGCTGATTGAAGGGTTCAAGAAGAACGTCACCGATGGTGGCGGAGAGATTCTTTCCAAGCCAGAAGAAGAGAAGTGGGGCCGCCGCCGGCTTGCCTACACGGTCCGCAAGTTCAATGACGGCTTCTACGTGTTGCTGATCGTCGGCGCTCAGGGGTCACTGATCACTGAGATTGAGCGCCGTCTGCGCGTTTCTGAGCAGGTGATCAAGTTCATCACGGTGCGCATGGACGAAGAAGAGAAGCGCCTGGCGAAGATCAAGGCGATTCGCGACACCAAGGTTAAGCGCAGTGCTCAGCCCGCGGCACCGGTCCATATCGAAGCAGTTGCCGCCGTCGAGACTGAGGAAGAGAAGAAGCCCGCAGCAGCAGCGCCGGCCGAGGCTGCAACCGCCGAGACCGCAACTGCAGTTTAGTCTTCCGATTCGGCACAAAGATCTGCGATGAAGTTCGCGACATCGCACAACGCATCACCACCGCCGTACCTCGCTTCCACTCGTGGCCGAAGGCCCAAGTGTTCAGAGGCTCCATCGAGGGTCTGGAGCGAGGGAAGGCATAACGAACGTGAGAGGGAATTATCATGGCTGACGAATTCAACAGCACACAATCGACTGAACACTCCCGCCCGAGCGGCGGTCACTCCGGCCCTGGCGCCGGACCGCGCACTCCGCGTCCTGCCGGCGGTCCGCCTTCTGGTCCTGGCGGCCGCAAGTTCTTCCGGCGCAAGAAGGTTTGCAAGTTCTGCACCGAGAAGATCGATGCTATCTCCTACCGCGACGTTCGCTTGCTGCAGGGTTTTGTGGCCGAGCGCGGCAAGATCGTTCCGCGCCGTCTGACCGGCGTGTGCACACGTCATCAGCGCCGCCTCAGCCTGGCGATCAAGCAGTCGCGCAACATTGCGCTGCTGGCTTTTGCTTCGCGCTTCTAACTTTCCGCCGAATCTAGGAGCGGACTTACTGGATCAGGACGGCTGAGTGAAAACGCTCGCCGGAAGATTGGAGAAACTGCAATGGAAGTCATTCTGAAGGAAGATGTAAATAAACTGGGTCATCGCGGTGACGTTGTCAAGGTCGCCGATGGCTACGGGCGCAACTATCTGCTGCCTGAAAAGCTTGCCATCGAGGCAAATGCCGCGAATAAGGCGGTCATCGAACAGATGAAGGGTTCGGCCGTTCGCAAGTCCGCCAAGGAGAAGGCTGGAGCTGAGCAGTTGGGCACGCAGCTCTCTGAGGTTGAGCTTGTGTTTGAGCGCAAGGTTGGCGAGAACGACCATCTTTTCGGGTCGGTCACCTCGGGCGACATTGCGCACCAGCTTGAAGCCAAGGGTTATACGATCGATCGGCGAAAGATCTCGCTTGATGAACCGTTGAAGAGCCTTGGCGAGTATCACGTTCCTGTGAAGCTGCACCGTGAAGTTACCAGCCACGTGAAGGTGACGGTTAAGGCCGAGCAGACGGAAGAAGAAGCTACCGCGAACGCTTAACTTGATTTGCATGAAATAAGAAAGGCATCCGACTCAGCGAATCTCGCGGAGGACGGATGCCTTTTTTGATATTGCATCAAACCGAATTGCTTCACTCACTCGTATTTGAGCGTTTGTACCGGATCGAGCCGAGCGGCACGGTTTGCAGGGATCGTTCCAAAGAGCACTCCCACCAGTACGGAGCTCCCCAGCGCGAAGACAGGCGACCAGTTGCTGATTGGAATCTTGAACGGCGTCAGTTGCCCCAGTGTGATCGGAATCGCCAGGCCGATGACGGTGCCCACGACTCCGCCGCTCAACGATAGAAAGACTGCTTCGGTGAGAAACTGCATGCGAATCTCACGGCTGGTTGCGCCCAGTGCTTTGCGGATGCCGATCTCTTTAAGGCGCGACTGGACGTTCGCGAGCATGCTGTTCATAATGCCGACGCCACTGACAATGAGAGTGATGCCTGCGCCCAGAGTAAGAACGATGGTAAGCATGTCGGCGATCTTCGCCATACTCACAAGGATGTCGGTCATCGTTGCAGCGTTGTAGACGGAGGTTGCATAGTGTCGAGAACGGATGATCGCAAGAACGCGATCACTGGCCGGCACCACCATCGACGAGTCCTTCATGGTAAAAAAGATCTCTTTCAGAGAATTAGTTCCTGTGAAGTAACGCAGGACGGGATAGGGGACGAGCATGGTGTGCTCGCTGATCTCTGACTGCCCATAGGTGTTGAAGGCTTCACGGAAGACGCCGATGATGACGAACGGAAGCCCTTTGACGCTGATGGTTTTCCCAACGGCCGCGTTTACACTGCCGTAGAGTGCGATTGCAAAGGGTTCGACGATTACCGCTACTTTTTCATGGGCCATCGAGTCCTGGTCGTCGAAGAAGCGGCCGGAGAGCACCACGAGGTTCCGTACAATCCTGTACTGTGGCGAGACACCCAGCAGTGTGGTTTGCTTGGTGATGCCGCCGCCCAGACTCACATTGTCGTGGAACTCAAGCATAGGCGACGAGGCAACGATACCCGGGACCTGATCCCGAACTACGTTTAGGTCATCAAGGGTCAGATAGTCGGGTGTGCTCGTATTGTCAGGCCCGGTGACGGTTCCGCCGCCGTATTGCAGCTCAATTTTGTTCGGGCCGATACTGGTGAGCTGGTCCAGGGCATATTGTTTTCCGGTCGAGCCGAGCGTTGCTACCAGGATGATCGATGCTGAACCGATCACCATGCCCAGCATCGTAAGGAGGAAACGGGTCTTGCTCGCGCGGAAGCTGTCGACCGCCAGGCGTGCCACCTCGCTGAACATCATCGTCGACCGGGCGCTGGCTAAAGTGCGGTCGAAGGAGGTCGGTTTGGAAAGATTTGTTGTCGCCATCAGAGAGTGAACCGCCAGACTACGATTAGACGCCTTCTAGTATCGCAGCGGTGCACGATTTCCGGCTAACCTTTGTATAGCAGGCCGCGGAGGGATGTGTGCGCGGTTGAAACAGGCGGTCTTGAAATCCGCTTAGCGAAGGGCTTCTGGGGTTCGAATCCCTCTCCCGCGAAATCTAAGAAATGGGTTCAATGTGGGGTGCCGGCGGAGTTTTGCTGTTTGATTTGTTCCCATTCCGATAGGCGTTGTTGTAGTTGCTTACTAAGTTCGTTGTAGTAGGCGCGAGCTTGAGAAGTAGGTGCATTGTAACCTGAACGAACCGCAGCCAGATCTGTGGCAAATGAGGCCTCGAGCTGGAGCAAGCCGAGGCTGGTTTCCGAGTTCGGGACTCCATTCATAATTCGTTGCGTCGCATTCTGTGGGCCAGCTGTCTGCGGTGCAGCTCCTCTCCGACGTCCTCCGCCTGCGCCTTCGCCAGTCGCGCGTCGGATCTCTTCCATTGCGAGTTGGGTTTTACGAAGGTCGTTGTAGATGCTTACTCCGAGCTCTTGCTGTTGTTCCAAGGCGAGCTGGGTTGCCTGACTCCGCGGATCAAGGATGACTGTGAGAGTGCGGGTCAGCTTTGTTCCGTCCACGTCCAGAACGACCTTGTACTGGCCGGGAGCTACCTTTGGTAATCGCGGCGATCCACCGCCTCCACCACCGGCATCGGGAAAGTCCGAATCCATCTCCCCTGTGCTTGACCATGTTAGCCCCCAGACGAAACGGTGCATTCCAGATTGACCGCTGAGAGGGGTGGTATGAAGCTTCCAGGCTTCAGCAACAGCAGGAGCGCGTTCTGGGGCAGGAACTCCCTTTGCAGAAGAGAATTCGCGCACAAGTCTGCCTTTCGCGTCATAGATATGCAGAGCCACGGACTGTGCGGCTTCCGGCAGATAGTAGTCGACCATCGCGCCTTCGGGTGGGTTCTTTGCGGTCGGCTCATCGACCGGGATTCGAGTGCTTGGGAAGGGGTCGTGGTCAACCCGAATGGCTACCGCTGGCTGATAGAAGAATGGGCCACCCTTCGTTTTTGCTTCTGCGACCTGTCGCAACGACGTGATATTGTCCAGGATCCAGAACGCACGGCCGTGGGTTGCGATCACGAGATCGTCTCCATGAACATCGATATCGCGAACCGAGGTTGCCGGCAGATTTAATTGCAGAGGTTGCCAATGGCCGCCATCATCGAACGAAACTTTGACGCCAAACTCGGTTCCGGCAAACAACAATCCTTTGCGTTTCGAGTCTTCGCGCACTACATACACGAAGTCCGGATCGCTGATGCCTTCCGTGATCTTCGTCCATGTTTTTCCGAAATCGTGCGTGCGGTAAATATAAGGAGCGCGATCGTCGAGGCGGTGTCGATCGACGGCGGCGTAGGCTGTGCCAAGATCGAAACGCGATGCATCGATAAGTGAGATCTTCGACCATGGCTGCAAACCGGGTGGGGTTACATTGGTCCAGTTCTGTCCTCCATTGCGTGTCAGGTAGATGAGTCCCGTGTCGCTGCCGCTCCAGATAAGTCCAGCCTCAAGCGGAGAAGGTGCGATGGTAAAGATGGTGCCGTATCCACGTTCAATCGCGTTCGCGATTGTTGGCGGATCGGGATCGTCCATCTCGCCACCAGTCGTGCGATTGGAGGCGTTGCTTGCGCCTTCTGTCGGGACGGCAGCCTTTTTTTTCATTGCTTCGGGTTTACTTCCCGTGAGATCGGGGCTGATCTGAGTCCAACTATTGCCGCCGTCAACTGTCTTAAGAATGTATTGCGTGCCCAGGTAGAGCGATCGTTTATCTGCCGGCGACATCACGAGGACCGGTGTCCAGGTGGCACGGTATTTATGTCCAGAAAGGTCTGATCCGAATGTAGGGGCAGACCAGGGATTGATATCCGTTGAAAGGTGCGTCTTCAGATCGACGCGAACCACGCCTCCGTAAGAAGAAGTGTCGTAGAGAATATTTGGATGCAACTTGTCGAGGGCAACATATCCACTTTCGCTCTGGGCTGCGATGAACCAGTCGCGCGGTGAGATGCTCTCGTGATCGGTACGGCTGTAGATGCCAAGTGTGCCGTCGTCCTGTTGAGAGCCGTAAACCGCGTAAGGGAATTGATCGTCCGTTACCACGTGATACATCTGGCCGGTCGGCTGGTTGTACCAACTTGTCCATGTCTCGCCCTTATCGATGCTGATCGTTGTGCCGTGATCAGTGCCAAGGATCATGCGTGATGAATTTTTGGGATCGATCCATAACTGGTGATAGTCATCTCCGCCCGGAGCTCCGCGGACGACTGTAATGGTTTTGCCCGCGTCGGTTGATCGGAAGAATGCCGTATTCGGAACATAAAATGTGTCGGGATCGTTTGGGTCTATGGTGATACGGCTGAAGTACCAGTCACGTCCGGTGAGGCGGGCGTCAGTGTTTCGGAGCTGCCATGTGTCGCCACCGTCGTCGGAGACATAGAGACCCGATCGACCAGCGGAGATAAGCGCGTAGACGCGTTTGCCGTCGTTTGAGACCGCAACGCCAGAGCGTGCCCACTTGCCTTCAGGCAGTCCATTTCCTTTGAGTTGCTTCCAGGTTTTGCCACTGTCTGTAGTTTTGTAGAGGCCACTTCCTGAACCTACTGTAGGTGGATATTGGCTCCATGGTGGACGGTGCGCGTCCCACATGCTGGCAAAGAGGATGTTTGGATGGTTGGGAACGATGACGAGATCGGCGACGCCAGTTGCGGAGTTTACGAAGAGCACTTTATCCCAGGTGTCTCCGCCATCAGTGGATTTGTAGACGCCTCGGTCGGGGTTGTTGCCGTAGGCGTAGCCTAACGCGCCGACGTAGATGGTGTTGTTGTCTTTTGGGTCGATGACGACACGGGAGATCTGGCGGGTGTCGCGTAGGCCCATATTTTTCCATGTTTTGCCTCCATCGGTCGATTTGTAGACGCCGTCGCCTGAGGCTAAATCGGAGCGAATGTCGGTTTCGCCGGTGCCAACCCAGATGAGATTCGAGTCAGTTTGCGAGATGTCGATGGCTCCGATGGAGGCTACATCTTGTTGATCGAAAAGGGGTTTCCAGACCATGCCCGCGTCTTTTGTTTGCCAGAGGCCACCGCCTACTGCGCCGAAATAAAAAATCGGGCTGGAGCTGCCTACTCCGCCTACGGCTACGGCCCGGCCGGCGCGGAAAGGGCCTATGTTGCGCCATTCAAGGGCTTTAAAGAGGTTTGGATCGGCGGGTTGGGCGAGGAGGGATGCTGTGCTGGCAAGTATCAGAAAAGAAGCGAGTTTCCTATTCATCGGACGACCCTCCGAAGATGGATTGAGGACTGCCTTGGGCTGCAAGTGCAAGAAAGAATGCGGGGTGCGGTGATTATATTCAATCTGTATACAATCGCAATCGATTTTATGGCTGACTGCACAATCTATGGTGCAAAATTGTGGCAATTTTCGTGGTTTTTGCTGGTCGTTAGGTGGTTGCTAAGTGCATTTTCGTGGTCGTTCGCCGGTTATTAGGTGTCACGAATTCTGAGAGGCGATGCTTTCGCAGCATTCCTCTCGGATTCGGATTTTGCTCTCGCGACACTCAAAGGGCGCACCAAGAGTTGGGATCAAGAGTTGGAGTTACTGGTTGTCGTCGTCGCCGTCGGGCGGCGTCTCGGCGCCTGTGGGCAGGTTTCGAGGGTCGGGTTTGATGGTGACGGGTTGGCTGTAGGTTTGTCCGTCGACGGTGAGCTTGACGGTGTACTCGCCGGGTTGGAGGACGGGAGCTCCGCGGCGACGTTGCGGACCACCACCCTCGGCGCGCGGGGCCGGGGTTCCTGCGGGGTGACAGGCATCGACTGGCGGAGGAGGCGGGGCTGCGCCACGTCCGCCACCGCCACCGCCGAAGCCTCGGGGAGCGGCGATGTTGAGAGCGATGCGGTGCATGCCTGCTGTGGCTGATGGCGGCGGGGTGGGTTCCTCCCAGATGGCTTGAACGTTGATGGTCTCGTTGTCGACTGGTTTTACGGGTGTGTCGCTTGCCTGGCAGACGGTAACTTTTCCGGCTGCGTCGATGAGTTCGATCTTGAGCGGGCTGCTCTGGGTGGATTTGAGCCAGTAATAGGCGAGGACCCCAGTGGGCGGGTTAAGCTCCTGCGCCTCTTCGTGTGGAAGTGGCGTTCCGTTCTGGCCGCCGTTGCGGATGGCGTAGGTTTCGCCCGGGGTGAAGAGGTAGGCTTTGGCTGATTCGATCTCTTTGCCTTTGGCGGCGATCTGCCGAAGAGCTGTCATCTGATCGAGGACCCAGAAGCCGCGGCCGTAAGTGGCTACTGCGAGATCGTCATTATGGACGACGATGTCGCGCACTGAAGTGACGGGCATGTTGAGGCTGAACGGTTGCCACTGGTTGCCGTCGTCGAAGGAGACGTAGACGCGCAACTCGGTTGCTGCGTAAAGCAGGCCTTTTTGTTTGGTGTCTTCTTTGACGGAGTTGACGAAGGCACCTTCGGGAATGCCTTTGACTGCATTGGTCCACGTCTGACCGCCGTCGTGCGTGCGGTAGATGTAGGGATGATTGTCGGCGATGCGATGACGGTCGACGGAGGCGTAGGCGGTTTCGGCGTCGAAGTGGCCGGCCTCGATCTGCGAGACCTTGCTCCATGCGGTCATTGCGGGCGGAGTGACATCTTTCCAGTTTGTGCCGTCGTCGCGTGTGACGTGGATGAGACCGTCGTCGGTGCCGACCCACACAGTTTTTGCGTCGAGCGGTGAGGGGCCGATGGTGTAGACGACTCCGAAGCGTTCCGTCATGGGCTGGTCGATGTCTTTTGCCGTAACGGGATCGAGCGTTTTGGGAACCTCGGGATGGAGGCGTGCGAGATCCGGGCTGATCTTCTGCCAGATGCGGCCGCGGTCGCGTGTGCGGAAGACGAACTGGTTGGAGTAGTAGAGGGCTTCGTCGGCGAGAGAGAAGACCTGTGGGAGCGTCCATGTGCGCCGGTTGGGATCGTTCGCGTCGGCCGGAGGGAGTTCGCCGCCTGCGGGTGCGGAGAGGTTCAGGGCCTGGTCACAACGCTGATCGCCGCTGCCGTAGAGGAGATTTCCGTCTTTGGGGTCGGGGACGACGGTGTTGCTCTCACCGGCGAGGCAGGTGGGTTCCCAGTTGCGGAAGCTAAGTGTTCCCATGCGCGACCATGTGCTGACGCCGACTCCGCCTGAGTCCTGTTGGGCGCCGTAGAGCCAGTAGGGGAAGCGGTTGTCGGCGGCGACGTGATAGACCTGCGCGGTGGGCTGGTTGTACCAGGTGCTCCAGGACTTTGCTCCATCCACGGAGACGACGGTTCCCTGATCGCTGGAGAGAACCATGCGGTTGCCGTCTTTGGGATTGATCCAAAGCTGGTGATAGTCGTCGCCGCCGGGAGCGCCTTTGACGGGGACCCAGGTTTTTCCCGCGTCGAGCGTCATGTAGGTCGCGGTGTTGATGTCGTAGGCGCGGTCGGGATTGGTGGGATCGACGGAGATCTGACCGAAGTACCAGCCGCGTCCCCAGAGACGCTGCTCGCTGTTGACGAGATGCCAGTTGGCTCCGGCGTCGTCGGAGAGATAGATGCCGCCTGATGGTTTCGGTGCATTGGCTGCGGGAGTTCCACCGCGAATGGGGCGGGCGACGCTGGTGCCGAGGTTATCGACTACGGCGTAGAGGCGGTTGGAGTTGCTGGGTGCGACAGCGATGCCGATTTTGCCGACGAATTCGTCGATGGGAAGGCCGCTGGTGAGTGGCTGCCAGGTGTCGCCGCCGTTGGTGGATTTGTAGAGACCGCCGCCGGGCATGTTGGACGGAGCATAGACGGACCATGGCGGACGGCGTGTGGCCCAGAGCGAGGCGTAGATGGTTTTGGGGTGTTGCGGGTCAAGGGCGAGATCGACTGCGCCTACGTTGTCGGGGTCTTTGGCGTTGGCGAGGACTTTCTTCCAGGTTTTGCCGCCGTCGAGCGAGCGATAGACGCCCCGCTCGGGGTTGGCTTTGTAGACGTGGCCAAGAGCGGCGACGTAGACGCGGTTGGGATCGGCGGGGTCGACGACGATCTTACCGATCTGCCGGGTTTCGGTGAGGCCGATGTGGCGCCAGGTTTTGCCTGCGTCGGTGGATTTGAAGACGCCAATGCCGTAGGAGTGCTGGCTGCGGATGTCGGGCTCGCCAGTGCCGACGTAGATGATGTTGGGATCAGAGGGAGCGACCGCGATGGCTCCAATGGAGCCGATGGGGATGCCGGTGGTTGGATCGTCGGCGATGGGGAACCAGGTGCGACCTGCGTTTTCTGTCTTCCAGAGGCCGCCGCCTACTGAGCCCATGTAGAAGGTGTCGGGCTGTGCGGCGTTGCCGGAGACGCCGTAGGTGCGGCCTGCGCGCATGGGGCCTACGTCGCGCCAGTGGAGGCCCGAGAATAGCTCTGCGGGATATTGCTGGGCTGCGAGCGGAAGAGCGAAGACGAGTGCGAGTGACGCGGCGACAAGACGACTGACAGTGGCCATGTGGAGGCTCCCGGTGCGGTTAAAAGAGAATGGTGAAGGCTCTCGGAAGATATGCAGTGTTGCGTTGGATGAATGGGATTGTAAAGGAAATGGAATTTGAGCGCACGGAGAGGTGCTCATTCGTGTGTGTGTGTTTCAGTTTTGTTGTTGCTTCGCGGAGGTTTCAGAAATTGAGGCCAAATGCCTTGAACACTCGTCGCAACAGCAGACGACCCGCAGGTCCTTCGACTCCGTTTGGCGCAAAATGCGCGCCAATCTCCGCTCAGGATGACACTTTTATTTATCAGCGAACTTACAGGGAGACCACCTAGAAGCCGACGAGGCGTGCGGTGAACTGGATGGTGCGCGGGCCGCCGAGGCGCGCTATTCCGGGTGCGAAGAGTGGTTGTCCGGCGGAGAAGACGGGATGTGCGGCGTCGCCGAAGTAGCTGAAGCCGTTGGAGTCGAAGCGAAGGTTTCTTGCCCCGACGATGTTGAAGATATCCATGAAGAGATCGAGATGGTGGCCTTCGCCTTTGAGGGTGAAGTCTTTGACGAGGCGGAGGTCAAGCGAGGAGAAGGCGGGTTGCCGCATGGAGTTGCGAGCGGCGACTGCGCCGTGGACGGTGGCACGATCGTTGAGGTCGTTGGCGTCGTTTTGCGTGTCGAAGCCGGTGATGGGCGTGTAGGGCATGCCGGAGCGGGTGACGAAGAGTGGGTTGGCTTTGAAGCCGGCGGGCAGATTGAAGATGGCGTTGAGGTTGAAGATCTGACGTGCGTCAGTGAGCGAGTTGGCTTTCTCCTGATGGAGTGAGAAGGGATTGACGGCGGTGACGGGGCTGTAGGGGTTGGTGCTGGAGTCGTCGTCTTCGGTGCGCGAGATGGTGTAGTTCGCCATGACTGTGGAGCGCGGGGAGATGGGGGCTTTGACGGTGAGGAAGCCGCCGTCGTAGGTGGAGTGCGCAGTGGATTGCTCGACCAGGAAACGGCCGATGCCGGCGATGGGACGGGCAGAGGGGAAGACCGGGTTGCCGTTGAGGGTGGTGGTGGGTGGGTTGAGGTTTTGGTCGAGCTGGCGCTCGAGGTGCCAGGTGCTGTTGCGGAGATAACCGGCGGTGAATTCGAGTTTGGTATTGATTTGCTGCTCAATGCTGGCGGCGGCCTGGAAGGAGGTTGGGTTGCGGAAGCTTGAGGCGATGCCGACGATCTGCGCGTTGTAGGTGCTGAGGCCTGCGGGGGCGGAGGAGAGTGCGTGCGGGAAGGGTGTGAAGCCACCGGCGATCGCCAGGAGTGTGGGATCGAAGTAGCTGTCGAGGGTATAGGTTTGTGTGCCGCTGTCGGTGAAGATGCGGTGGAAGAAGGTGGCGGGTGTGGGTGCGGTGTAGAGGCCGGAGGAGAGGCGGATTGTGGTTTTGGGGGTGGGGCTCCAAGCGAGGCCCAGGCGGGGTTGCCACTGCTTGAGATCGCTGCGGATGTTTTGTGTGGAGGCGAGTGGCTGAGGGTTCCATTGCGCCGCCCAGCGGATACCTGCGGTGAGGAAGAGTGTGGGGCGGAGGGCGACGCGGAGGTTGGCGTAGAGGGCGAGGTCGTTGACGGTGGCTTGATAGTGCGGGTTGGTGGTGATGGGAATGGTTTGCTGGAAGCGGCGCGGGTTGTTGTCGAGATAGTCGGTGAGGGAGTTGTAGTCGAATCGGGCGTTGAGGTTGGGCTCGCGCGACTCGTATGCCGGGGAGGCTGCGAAGCGGGCGCCGAAGGTGAGCTCGTTGCGGCCACGGGTGAGCATGACGTCGTCGAGGAGTTGATACTGCTGCGAGGTGTAGCGATGCGGACCGGCGCTATCGCCGCCGAGGATGCCGAAGCCGTTGATGAAGAGTTCGGGTGCGGTGGAGAGCGGGGTGCGCTGACGGTGATCGTTGGAGTAGGCGATGACGGCCTGGTTGAAGGCTCGGGCGTTGAGGATGGTGGTGAGACCGAGGCGGGCGGTGGTGCTTTGGCCACCGAAGTTCGAAGTGTGGGTTGATGTGGTGAGAGTGCGGGTGAGGCCGTCTCCGGCGTTGGTGGAGCGGATGCGGTCAAGGATGATCTGGGCGGTGAGGGTGTTGGTTGGGTTGATGACCCAGTCGAGGCGGCCGAAGGCTGAGGTGGGTGATTGGGCTTCGACGATTTGGCCTTGCTGGTTTTGGAGTGAGATGGGGACGGGAATGGCCTGGGGGGCGAAGGAGGCGTAGTAGGGGGAGTGGATGAAGTCCTGCTCGAAGCCGACGGAGTAGAAGAGGAGATTTTTGCGGATGGGGCCGCTCTCGGCGATGCCGAAGGCGTTGAGCCAGGCGTCGAGGGAGTGGCCGAAGGCGTCGGCGGAGGTGAAGGCGCTGGGGCGGCCGGTGTAGAAGGCATCGCCACGGCCTCGGTTGGCGCCGCTTTTGGTGGCTACGTTGATGAGGCCCCCGTTGGTGAGGCCGACGGTGGAGTCGACGCCGCTGCGGACGAGCTGGAATTCGCGGACGACCCCGATAGGAAGGTAGACGCCGCCGTCTTCGGCTGCACGACGCCCGCCGAGGAGAGCGTCGTTGAAGCTGGTGCCGTCGACTTGCGTGGCGATGGCGTTAGCGCGCTGGCCGGCCATGATGATGCCGGTGCCTTCAGGGTCTTCTTCGGCGGCTGCGGTCTGGTTGGTGAATTGGGTGAAGTCGCGGTCGCGGTTGGGGAGATAGGTGATGGTGAGGCCGGGGAGGAAGGTGGTGACGGCGGCTTCAGTTGTGTTGGAGGGTGGGGCGACGGTGTTGCCTTCGACTGTGGCAGCGCGGGCTCGGACGGTGGTCGATTCGCGGGCGCGTGGGATTTCGAGTTTGAGAGCGACTTCAGTGCTGCTGCCGAGGGTGAGAGTAATGCGGACAGGGCGGCGGAGAGCGAGTTGGTCGGCCTTGGCGTCGACGGTGTACGCGCCGGAGATGAGGCCGCTGGCGCGGAAGGCTCCGTCGTGCGATGTGGTGATAGTGCGAGCGGTGCCGAGGTCGGTGTTGCGGATGGTGACGGTGGCGTTGGGGACCACGGCTCCTGAGGGATCGGTGACTCGGCCTTCGATAGAGCCGGTGACGGCCTGTGCGTTTGCTGTGTGAGGGAACGCGAGGAGCGCTGCCGATGCGAGTAGCAGAGCTTTTTGAACTGTAGCCCGAAGCTGCATAACTAGAAGCTTACCTTCACGATGAACTGCATCGAGCGTGCGGGTAATTGTGAGGTGACGCCGGGGAGTGGCGCTCCGAAGCCGACGCCGGGAGTTGTGCCATTGCCGTAGGTTCCGCTGTAGCCGATGAAGTTGGCGTGATTGAGAACGTTGAAGGCTTCGGCGCGGAGATCGAGGAGGACTCGATCGCGATAGAGCGGGAAGGCGCGGGAGACGAAGGGATCGATTGAGTATTGGCCGTTGCCGCGTCCGGCATTGCGGCCGATGACAGCTCCGTTGATGACGGGGCGGTCGGTGGTGCCTCCGGTGTCTCCGCTGTTGGTGGTGCCGGTGACGATGTTGTAGGGTAGGCCGCTGCCGAAGGTGCCGACTCCGCCGAAGTGAACCTTGACGACGGGGATGATGTAGACGCCGCTGAGGACGAAGCGATGACGCTGGTCGTAGATGGCGGGGCCGTACTCCTGATGCTGGGTGAAGTTGGTGTCGTTGGGATTCTGGCTGGTGGTGTCGGGATCGACGTTGTCGAGCGTGTGAGACCAGGTGTAACTGGCGAGCATCTGGAGGCCGCTCGAGAAGCGGTGCGAGATGTTGAGGTCGAGCGCGTTGTAGTGGAGGTAGCCGTTGTTCACGTCGGTCTGGATGACGCCATAGAGAGGCATGGCGCCGGCGTTCTTGCTGGGATCGCAGGTTGTGCCATTACGCGTGTAGAAGTACGCCCAATAAGGACGGGTGCAGTTGGCTGCCTGTGCGGTGCGAATCTGATTCTGTGCGGTGCGGATGAAGGGCGAAGGGCCGTCGACATCGAGGGGACGATTGATGCGAAGGGTGTGCGCGCCCACGTAGTCGAGAGACATCGTCCACGTGGATGCGAGCCTCTGTTCGATGCCTGCTGTCCATTGCTGTGAGTATGGATTGAGCATCGCGCTCGGGTAGCCGTTGAGCGCGCTGGTGGGGAACCACTGTGAGAGATAGGCGGACTGTCCGGGGCGCACGTACAAGCTGCGGATTGGTACGACACCACCGGGAGGAAACGCGGGGAGCGGGGCTGAGGCGATGCTGGTCGGGAAACCGACCTGGCCGGGTGTGGCGGTGTAGGTGAAGACGCCGCTGGGTTCGCCGAGAGCGTAGCTGGCGAAGGAGTTGTCGACGATCTGCGAGTGATAGATGCCGTAGCCTGAGCGGAAGATGGTGTCGCCGGTCCCGAAGACGTCGTAGACGAAGCCGACGCGAGGCGCGAAGTTGAGGGTGGCGTTGGTGAGGGTCTGGCGCTCGTAACGGAGACCGAGGTTGAGGGTGAGCCGCCGGGTGGCGCGGTAGTTGTCCTGTGCGAAGATGCCGATGAACTGGTCGTCGACGGTGTAGTTCTGGTTGCCGAAGCTCTGCTGGTAGTTGGCGACCTTTGTGATGTCGTTGAGATAGGTGGAGCTTTCGCAGATGCTGGGGCCCTGGGTGCAGGTGTTGTAGGTGAACCTGCCAAGGAAGATGGGACCGCCGAATTCCTTGCTGTTGCCGCCGGTGTGAGCGGCGATGACGCTGGCGCCGAAGTCGATCTGATGCCGGCGACGGCTCATGGAGAGCGTCTCGGAGAGCTCGTACTGGCGGTTCATCAGGAGAGCGTTCTGCGAGGTGCCGGAGGTGAAGGTTCCACCGGAGGAGATGGGTACAACGAACTGCGTGCCGTAGACGACTGGGTCGAACTCAGTGATTGGTGAGGCGAGCTGAAATTGGAGACGAAGATTGTTCACGAGGCGCGGGCCGAGAGTTGCGGTTTCGCCTAGCTCGCCGGAGTAGGTGCGGCGGTGGAAGGTGCGAGCGACGGTTGGGAGGCTGCCTCCGCCGACGATGCCGTTGGGGTTGGTGTCGGTGAAGTCGTCGAAGTTCGTGCGGAGAAAGGCGTTGTTGGTGTCGTTGATCTGATGGTCGAGCCGCAGGAGGCCGAGCCAGCCGCGATAGTGGCCGACGAAGCTGCCGGGTGCGAGTGGTGACGTGACGGGCGAGGCTTTGGCTTCGCGATTCCACTCGCCGGCGAGGAAGAAGTGGGTTTTTTGAGAGAGGAGCGGACCTGAGACGGCGAGGGCGGTCTGGCCGAGGGTGTCGCTGGTGATGTCGTTGCCGCTGGCGGCATTGGAGGTGGTGAAGCCGGAGAGTGAGGCTTCGGTTGCAGCGGGACGCCAGAGCTCGAGGAACTGGCCGTGATAGTTGTTGCTGCCGCTGCGGGTGACGATGTTGACGACTGAGCCGGTGCCTCCACCGTAGTCCGCTGTGAAGGCGTTGGTGAGGACGGCCATCGAATCGATGGCCATGAGGGGGATGTTGGTGAAGATGGTCTGGCGGCCCCACATGTCGATGTTGTTGGCTCCGTCGACCTCGAACCATGCCTGACGGCGGCCAGCGCCGTTGGTGGTGATGAGGACTTCGTTCATGAAGATGTCGCCCTGATTGATGGCGGGGCGGTTGGCAGAGTCGAGCAGAGGCAGACCAGTGATGCGGCGATTGAGCAACGGAGTCTGCTGTATCTGTTCGGGTGTGAGGTTGATGCCGAGTTGCGGCTGGTCGACACGGAGACCGGTGGTTGTGCCTTCGACAATGATGACGGAGGTTTCGCCTGCGACCTTAAGAGTGGGCGTGATGATGGCAGTGCTACCGGGCGCGAGTTGGATCTGCGTGGTCTGTGCAGCGGCGAAGCCATCTTTGGTGATGCTGACCGTGTAGGCTCCTGCGACGGGAAGGCCGGCGAGAGTAAAGCGGCCTGTGGAGTCGCTATCGACGGCACGCGTGAGGCCGGTGCTCTCATTGGTAGCTGTGATGTGTGCGCCGCTGACGACGGCGTGGGATGGATCGATGATTGTGCCCTGCAGCGTGGCGGTGTCGGGAGTCTGCGCTCTGAGAGAAGCGGAACAGAGTGTTGCAACGGATAACACTGCTGCGCGAAATCGAGACATGAGCCCCCATACGGAGTTAGCGTGCTTGTTTGCGAGTGAGAAGAGTTTGTACACAAACAGTATTCAAGAAAAAGGCCTGCTACTACCAGCGGTAGTAACAGGCTCGGTTGTTCGAACGGTTTGAGGTTAGTATTCGTCGCCGAGTTCGATCTGGTCCTCGACGTCGTGATCGATGGTTTGCGTGTTGAGCTTGAGGAGGGCGAGATGATCTCCTTCAAGCTGTTTGTTGAGCGCCTTGAGATCGGTCTGTTTGAGTTGCTGCCATTGGTCGAGAAGGCCGTTGAGAGGCTGAGCGCTGAGGTGCCACGCTTCGATCTGTGCTGCAGTTGGAGCCTCGTCGGCGTTTTCGATCTGCTTTTCGATGCGGGCGAGAGTAACGCGCACGCTGCCGAGATTTGGCGGTCCGGCAGGGCCGCCGCGTCCGCCCCCGCCGCGTCCACCGCGTTCGGAACCGGCGATTGCATCGAGTTTGGGTTCGAGTGCGTTGCCTCCCATGGCGACCGGAGCCTGTCCTGAGCGCGCTTTGAGTTGATCGCGGAGGACGGTGATCTCATGGATGGCAGTGGTGGCGCGCATGAGGTCGTCGTAGATGGATTTTGCTGCGTCGAATTGCGCTTGCAGATCAACGGCGAATGTTTTGACGCGTGGGTCCATAACGATCTTGAACGATTGAGAGATAGTTTTGCCGCCGGCGATGAGGCGGACGGTGTAGGTTCCGGGCATGACCCAGGGAGCGGTTGAGACGGATGGCGTGTTGTAGGGGATGGCTTGCTCGGCGTCGGGGCCGGTGGACATGCCGGGGACTTGCGGGTACTGCATGTCCCAGAGGAAGCGATGATGTCCCGGCTCGGCTGAGAGAATGCGCGGCGGACGAGCCCAGAGCGTGGGGTCGGGGTAGCGTGGATCGAGCGGCGGGAAGGGATCGTTGCTGTTGATGCGGGTGATGAGCTGGCCTTTGCTGTCGGCAATCTCGAGGGTGACGACTCCCGAGGATTTGGGCCCGAGGTAGTAGTCGATGATGGCTCCGTCGGGCGGGTTTTCTCCAGTGGCCATGTCAGGAACCCAAGGGGTCGGCGGGTTCATTGCGAAACGGATGCGGAGGGCAGTTTGTGGGGTGTAAAGGTGTGCGTTTTCGGTGGTGAGATTTGCGGTGATCTGGCGGAGGGGCGTGAGGTTGTCGAGGATGAGGAAGCCACGGCCGTGAGTTCCGGCGATGAGGTCGTCGTCTTTGATCTGCAGATCGCGGACGGAGCTCGCGGGCATGTTGAGGCGAAGCGATTGCCAGTGGTCGCCATCGTCGAAGGAGACGTAGACCTGGGTTTCGGTGCCGGCGTAGAGGAGACCTTTGCGTTTGGGGTCTTCGCGGATGGTGCTGGTGGCTGCTCCGTCGGGGATGCCGGAGTTAATTTCTTTCCAGGTCTTGCCACCGTCGTGGGTGCGGAAGAGATGAGGACGCATGTCGTCGAGGCGGAGGGTGTTGATGGCGGCGTAGGCGGTCTGGGCGTCGAAGTGGCCGGCGTCCATGTTGAAGACCTTCCAGAACGGCTTCAGCTCGGGCGGGGTGACGTTGTTCCAGTGCGCGCCGGCATCGGAGGTGGTCCAGATGAGACCGTCGTCAGTGCCTGCCCAGAGGCGGTTACCGTCGACTGAGGAGAGACCGAGGGCGTAGATAACGCCGCGGCGGGTTGGCTTGGCTGCGGGCGAGTCTTTGTAGTCGCCGATGATGGATGGGATCTCCCAGGTCTCGCGGCTGAGGTCGGGGCTGACTTCTTTCCAGTGCTTGCCGCCGTCCTCGGTGAGCCAGAGGGTGTTGGTGGCGAAGTAGAGTTTGTGCGGATCGATGGGTGAGAACTGCAGGGGCTGGGTGCGCAGGACGCGATAGCTGCGGAGCGGTTTGGGTTCGACGCTCTGGATTTGGCCGGTGCGGCGATCGTAACGTGAGACCTTGCCGCCGTAGACGATGTCGGGATCGAGCGGATCCGGGGCAGCGTAACCGTATTCTTCGATGCCGGCGGGGTGCCAGTCGTGGAAGGTGATGCGGCCGTCGTTGCTGCGGCTGCTGACGCAGGCTGAGCCTGAGTCCTGCTGGCCGCCGCAGACGCGGTAGGGGAAGGCGTTGTCGGCGGTGACGTGATAGACCTGCGCGGTGGCCTGATTGAACCACTGGGTCCAGGTCTCGCCGCCGTTCTGGGAGATGATGACTCCCTGGTCGCTGGCGAGGGCGATGATTTTGGTGTTGTTGGGATTGACGAAGACGTTCTGGTAGTCGTCGCCGCCCGGTGCGCCGCGGAGTCCGTACCATGATTTACCCGCGTCGGTGGATTTCCAGGTAACGACGCTGGCTACGTAGACCGTGTCGGGATCTTTGGGATCGACTTTGGGGACGGGGACGTCGCCGCCTCCGATTCTGGCCTCGGGGCGGGGATCATTGACCGGCGCGTGGACCCAGTTTGAGCCTCCGTCGTCAGAGCGATAGAGGCCGACTGTGGCGTGTGTGGTGCCGATGGCTGCGTAGATGCGGCGCGTATCGCTGGGGGAGATCGTCATCTGGACCTGGAGGATGTCTTCGGGCAGACCGCCTCCGGTGAGCCTGGTCCAGTTGTCACCGCCGTCGGTGGATTTGTAGAGACCACCTTCTGCGCCGATGAAGGACCCGTTCTCCCACGGTGCTTCCTGGCGCTGCCACATGCCGGCGAAGACGATATTGGGGTGTTGCGGATCGATCTGGACGTCGGAGGCGCCGGTGCGGTTGTTGGTGAAGAGGACGCGCTTGAAGGTTTTGCCGCCGTCGAGGGTGCGGTAGAGGCCGCGCTCTTCGTTGGGGCCGTAGGGATGGCCGGTGACCGCAACGAAGACTCGGTTAGGGTCTTTCGGGTCGATGGAGATCTGGCCGATCTGCTGGCCGTTGCGCAATCCTTCGAAATGGGTCCATGTTTTTCCGGCGTCGGTGGATTTGTAGACGCCGTCGCCAGTGGAGAGATCGGGACGCTGCAGGCCTTCGCCGCTGGCGACGTAGACGGTGTTGGGGTCGCTTTCGGAGACGGCAATCGAGCCGATGGAGCCGGTTGGCTCACTGTCCCAAACGCTGTGCCATGTTGCACCGGCGTCGGTTGTCTTCCATACGCCCCCGTTGACGGCGCCGAGGTAGAAGGTGGCGGGCTCGCTGGGAACACCGGCGAGCGCTCGTGTGCGGCCGGCTCGCATGGGGCCGATCTCGCGCCACTTCATGTCGGAGTAGAGTTTGGGATCGACCTGGGCGTGAGCTGCGAGAGCGACTGACAGGGCGGATAGGGCGAGAAGGAAGACTGGCCGGCGAGGGATCATAACTCTCCTGTGGAAGAGACAGTTGCATGCGGAGTTCGGGCTCCGTCCATGGTGTCGGATAGAGTGGTGACGGATTCGCCCGGGCAAAGGACTCAGCAGGTGATTTGCTGCAGGAGGCATTACGAGGGCGAGACATCAGGTTATAGGGTGGCCGTTCCTGCTGCAAAACGAAACTTAGACCGTTCTGGGGCCGTATAGTGGGGGATATCGGTATGGCGATTCTTTCTCAAGAGAGCGTGGCGCGTCTGCGGAGTGAGGCAGCGACGAATCCCCGGACGTCTCCGCGCCTGGGCGAACGTGAGCGCGAGGTACTGGAGGTGCTGTGGGCCCAGGGGAGCGCGACGGTGCAGCAGGTGGCTAAGGGCCTGACGACCGCTCTTGCCTACACCACAGTGATGACGACGCTGGATCGACTGTATAAGAAGGGTTTGCTGCAGCGCAGAAAGCGGGATCGTGCCTTTGTCTATCGACCGACGCTGTCGAAGAACGACCTTGAACGAGGACGGGCGAGCGAGATGGTGCATCGGCTCTTTTCCGGTTCGGGGATGAACGAGGATGCCCTGCTGAGCTGCCTGGTGGAGGCGGTGCAGAGCTACGATACCGATCTGCTGCAACGGCTGGAAGAGAAGGTGCGCCTGGCGAAGGAGCAGCATGCTGCGGGCGTTCGCGCTGGAAAAGGAGACATGGACTAATGCTGCTCTCTTATTCGCTTCGGCTGACATGCCTTGCGCTTTTCAGCGTGGGGGTGATTCAGATTACGCTGCAGCTGCTGTTGCGTTTTGTTATGCCATTTGCCGAGCGATGGATCCCTCGGATGACTGCACGCGGCCAGGAGCGAATCTGGCTTGCCGTGCCGATTGCACCGCATGCGCTGGCAGTGTTGCTGACTTTTATCTTCGTTGTGCCACAGTATGTTCGCGAAGAGACTAACCTGCTGCCGGAGCGAGTCGGGATGGTTTGTTTTGCGGGAGCGTTGCTTGTCGCTGTGCGATATCTCTATGCGATGGCTCGAGGCGCGTGGCTTCTGCTGGAGACGCGGAGGAAGTTTGGATTTGACGATGCTCTCGTTATCAGGGCTGACGACTTGCGTGTGTATCTCTCTTCTGCGATGTATCCGCAGCTTGCGGTTACGGGAATTTTCTCGCCCAGGGTCGTACTTTCGGAGCATCTGTTCGAGAATGCCGCGTTCTCGCCGGAGTTACTGGAGATTGCGCTGGCCCACGAGAAAGCGCATGTGCGCCACTACGACAATTTGAAGCACCTTGTGCTGGTTTCTCTGGTTCTTTCCCGTCGAAGCGCGGAAGAACGATGGGTGGAGCGATGGCGCTCTGCTGCGGAGATTGCCGCCGATGAGGATGCCGTTTCGGGGAGCTCTTTGCGAGCGATTCTGCTGGCAGAGACGTTGCTGATTGCGGCGCGTGCAGTCCCAAGTAAGGAGGTGGCGACGCTGTCTCTGAGTTTGCTTCGGCATGAGGAAGATTTGAATAAGCGGGTGGGTCGTCTGCTGCGCAATGAGCCGGTTTCTGCGGTGACTCTTCCTGACTGGGGGCGCGGGCTTCGTGCGACGGTGTTCCTGCTGGCGAGTGCCTGTGTTGGGTTGCTTCTCGTTGCGGCGTCGTTTCACAGGCTGGTCGAATATGTGTTGCATCTGGGATAGATTGCCGAATGACTCTGCTTGATCTTTGTTCTTATCTTGGGCTCGGCGCGGTGGGCGCGGTGACCTTGAACCTGTTTCTGGGCATGCTGATGTCGCTGCGTTACAGTCCGATGCGCCACTGGCCGCATCGGCACATCAATGTCTTCGCGCTGCACCAATGGACGGCTTATCTAGCTGTTTTTTTTACGCTCACTCATCCGGCGGTGCTGCTGTTTCTGCAAACTCCGCACTTCGGATGGATAGATGTGCTGTGGCCTGTTCATTCGTATCTGCAGCCAAAGCTGAACCTTGCGGGAGCAGGGGCGCTGTATCTGATTTTGGTAGTCTTCGTTTCTTCGCTGCTTCGGACGCGGATTGGGCGACCTTTGTGGCGGAGCCTGCATTACTTAGTCTTTCCTTGTGCCATCTTGCTGTTTCTGCACAGCGTTCTCACCGATCCGAATCTGAAGGATGGGCATCCGGATCTTCTGGATGGAGGCAAGGTGTTTATCGAGATTTCTCTGCTGCTTAGCGTTGCGGCGACGGCGGTTCGGATCTGGTTGCGTGGAAGCGGCTTTCGGGCAAAAGGGCGCTCTGCTGTACTCTAAGAGCGATGCTGCCCAGCGTATCTACTCACATCTTTCTGCTGCAGCGCCTTCATCCCGGCCTGCTCGACGCACTCCGCGACGGAGGGGCGCAATCGATTGAGCTGTTCGCCGCCCGGCACCACTTCGACTATACGGACCGCGCGGCTGTTCGCGATATTGCCAGTTGGTTCCGCGACAACAATATCGGCGCCACGCTCCATCAGCCACTCTTCCTCGGCGATCGCGCCGAAGTCTTCGCCGACGGCAATGCCCAGTGGTCCCGCCACGTCGCTCCCAATCTCAACCTCATCGACCCAGATAAATCCCACCGCATTGCCGCGATGGACGAGGTCAAGCGCGCCCTCGAGTCCGCCGAGCAGGTCCCCATCTCTGCCTGCGTCCTCCACCTCGGCTACAAAGACGACCCCTGGAACACCCGAGCTCTCGAAAACTCCCTCACCGCTATCGAGCACCTGAAGGCCTTCGCCCACCCCCTCGGCGTCCGCATCCTCATCGAAAACCTGCAAAACGAAATCACGACCCCCGAACACATCCTCGAAATCCTCAAGGTCGGCCACTTCGACCGCGTAGGCGTCTGCCTCGACATCGGCCACGCCCACCTCGCCTACCCCGAAAAGAACATCGCCATTGATGAAGCTTTCGAACTCCTGAAGTCCCGCATCGCCCAGCTCCACCTCCACGACAACCACGGCGCCAAAGACGACCACCTCTGGCCGGGCACCGGCACCATCGACTGGACCAACGCCGCTCGCCACATCGCAAGCCTCCCCGCCGTCATCCCAGGGATCCTCGAAATTGCGTACGAACTCGAAGAGACCCCCGAGTCCGTAATCCGGAAAGCCACCGACGCCTTTGACCTCCTTAAGCGAACCGCCGAAGCCGTCGCATAGGGCGTGCCAGTGCTTCCCATGGAATAAACCTCTCTCTCGCGTGTTTCTTAAAGAAACTCGAAGGATTTAAGGAACAAGGGAGAATCGCGCCACAATGAACGAACCACAGATGGACCACATCATGCAGACAGGTCTTGGCTTCTGGGCCTCAAAGACCTTGCTCAGCGCAGTCGAAATGGAGCTCTTCACTGAACTGGCAAGACACCCCGGAGCCCTAGCCGAACTCACAGCCCGGTTTCGCCTGCACCCGCGCTCCGCACAAGACTTCCTCGACGCCCTCGTCGCCCTCAACTTCCT
This sequence comes from uncultured Acidobacteriaceae bacterium, assembly GCA_963815485.1. Taxonomy (GTDB): domain Bacteria; phylum Acidobacteriota; class Terriglobia; order Terriglobales; family Acidobacteriaceae; genus Edaphobacter. The sequence goes on from CAWFGQ010000002.1 coordinate 2,110,777, forward strand.
CGAGCGCCGTAGCGGCACCTACTACAACACCCCCTCAACCGATTTCTACCTCGACAAGCGCAAGCCCACCTACATCGGCGGGTTGCTGGAGATGGCCAATAACCGTCTCTACTCAAGTTGGGGCCTCCTCACCACCGCCCTCCGCTCTGGCAAACAACAAAGAGACACCCGTGACAGCCCAGAGGACCTCTTCGAACACATGTATGCGGACACCGAACGCCTCCGTGGCTTCCTCACAGCCATGACCGGCCTCAGCCGTGGCTCCAACATGGCCATCGCCAAAAAATTCCCCTGGGCCGACTACAAATCCGCTGTTGACGTCGGCACCGCGCAAGGAGACCTCATCACCCAGGTCGCTCTTGCCAACCCGCACATCGCCGGTATCGGCTTTGATCTGGCGGGGGCCGGCCCCATCTTCGAGGACTACATCACCGACAACGGCCTCGCAGACCGCGTCCACTTCCACCCCGGCAGCTTCTGGGACGACCCCATTCCTAACGCCGAGGTCGTCATGATGGGCCATATTCTCCACGATTGGAACCTCGAAGAAAAGAAGCTCCTCATCCGTAAGGGTTACGAGGCCATCCCTGATGGAGGAGCTCTCGTCGTCTATGAGAGCATCATTGACGATGACCGGTCGAAAAACGCTTTCGGTTTACTGATGAGTCTCAACATGCTCATCGAAACTGCCGGAGGTTTCGACTACACGGGTGCCGACTGCACCCTCTGGATGAAAGAAGCTGGTTTTCGAGAAATCCGCGTCGAGCACCTCGCAGGCCCAGACTCCATGGTCATAGGCATTAAATAGCGCCCGGCAGTCTTCCTCCGCTTCTCTTCAACTGAAGTGTCATCCTGAGCGAAACACAGCGGAGCGTCAGAACCTGCAATTGTTTCTTGTCACCTCATCCTTTCGTCAGGAATTTTCTTCTGGGACGATAGTTTGTTCAGCATGATAAGCCGCTTCCCCGTTATGATCGGAGTGCTTCCGGCTCCCATACAAAAGCCGCTCTATCTCTGAGGAGAAACTGTCTCTCATGCACGAACCACAGGTAGGTAAGATTCTGCACGTAGGATTAGGCTTCTGGTCCTCCAAAGTGCTGCTGAGCGCCGTCGAACTCGAACTCTTTACCGAGCTCGCAAAACACCCCGAAACCCTCGAGCAACTCAGCGCTCGTCTAGCTCTCCATCCACGCGGAGCGCGCGACTTCCTTGACGCCCTCGTCGCCCTCGAATTCCTCGAGCGCCGCGACGGCACCTACTACAACACCCCATCCACTGACTTCTTCCTCGATAAGCGCAAGCCCTCCTACATGGGTGGCATTCTCGAGATGGCCAACCATCGCCTCTATTCCTTCTGGGGCAATCTCACCATCGCCCTTCGTACTGGAGAACCCCAGAACGAGGCCCGTAACGGCGGCGAAAACCCCTTCAAGCAGCTCTACGCCGACCCCGATCGTCTTCGCAACTTCCTCCGCGCCATGACCGGCGTCAGCCGAGGAGCCAACATGGCCATCGCTAAAAAATTCCCGTGGGCCAACTACAAATCCGCGGTCGACGTCGGCACCGCACAGGGAGATCTCATCACCCAGGTCGCTCTCGCCAATCCCCACATCACCGGCATCGGCTTCGACCTCCCCGAAGTCGGCCCGACCTTCGAGGACTACACCGCCGAAAACGGCCTCTCTGGCCGCGTCAGTTTCCACCCCGGCAGCTTCTTCGACGCACCCATTCCCGTGGCCGACGTTGTCATGATGGGCCATATCCTCCACGACTGGGATCTCGACGTCAAAAAGATGCTCATCCGCAAAGCCTACGAAGCTCTCCCCTCCGGCGGAGCCTTCATCGTCTACGAAGCCATCATCGACGACGACCGCTCCAAAAACGTCCTGGGCCTCATGATGAGCCTCAACATGCTCATCGAGACCCCCGGAGGCTTCGACTACACCGGAGCTGACTGCACCGGCTGGATGAAAGAAGCGGGCTTTCACTCCATCCGCGTCGAGCACCTTGCAGGCCCCGACTCCATGGTCATCGGCATCAAGTAACCTCATCCCAATATTGCGTTTCGACACCCCGAAAAATGGGTGGGTTATTCGCGCGGAAGCGCGTACCGCCTTCCTCTCCCACAAGCCCACCGCCACCAACTAGTAGACTGGTAACTGTTATGTCGAACGCAACTCCTACCGCCCCTCTAGCTACAATTGCCTCCCTCTCTCAGCACGAAGGTCAGACCGTAACTCTGCGGGGCTGGCTCTACAACATCCGCTCGTCAGGCAAGCTTTTGTTTCCAACTTTCCGTGATGGGACGGGAACCATTCAGGGGATTGTTCCCAAAGCCGCGGTGTCGGAGGAGGTCTTCAATACGCTCAAGTCGCTCACGCTGGAATCGAGCCTGACTGTGACGGGCAAGGTTCGCGCCGACTTGCGTGCGCCGAGCGGGTATGAGCTTGATGTGGAGAACGTTGAAGTGCTGCAGCGCGTGCCTGAGGAGACGCCTTTTCCCATTACACTCAAGGAGCACGGCGTCGATTTTCTGATGGAGCATCGGCACCTGTGGCTTCGCACGCCACGCCAGTCTTCGATTCTGCGCGTGCGCGCGACGATTATGCGGGCAGCGGCGGAGTATTTCGATACGAATGGATTTATACGTACCGATCCGCCGATTCTGACGCCGAATGCCTGCGAAGGAACCAGCGAGTTGTTTGAGATGGATTACTTCGATGATGACAAGGCTTACCTCACGCAGTCAGGGCAGCTTTATGTGGAGGCGACGGCTCTTGCCCTGGGTAAGGTGTATAGCTTTGGGCCTACGTTTCGGGCTGAGAAGTCGAAGACGCGCCGCCATCTGACGGAGTTCTGGATGATTGAGCCTGAGGTCGCTCATCTTGAGCTGAATGGTCTGATGGATCTCGCTGAGGCTTTTATCAGTCATATCGTTGCTCGCGTTCTGGAGCATCATCAGGGCGATCTGAAGACGATTGGACGGGATGTCTCGAAGCTCGGAGGAATCGCGGCGCCGTTTCCGCGTGTCTCCTACGATGAAGCACATGCCATGCTGGAGGAAGCGTACAAGGCTGGGAAGATTGAGAATGCGCACAAGTATGGCGATGACTTTGGCTCGCCCGACGAGACATACATCAGCAGCCAGTTCGACAGACCGGTGATGATTCATCGTTACCCTGCGGCGATCAAGGCGTTTTATATGCAGCCTGATCCTGTGGACCCGACGAAGGCTCTTTGTGTCGACGTTCTCGCCCCCGAGGGCTACGGCGAAATCATCGGCGGCTCCCAGCGAGTCGACTCCTACGACCTCCTCAAAGCCCGCATCGAAGAGCACAACCTCCCGCTCGACGCCTTCCAGTGGTACCTCGACCTGCGCAAATACGGCAGCGTCCCTCACGCTGGCTTTGGCATGGGTATCGAGCGAGTTGTGGCCTGGATCTGCGGCTTAGATCACGTCCGCGAAACCATACCGTTCGCTAGAACCCTCAACAGAATCTATCCGTAAAGATGCCACTTCCTCACCGGTCAGATATTCGGACAACCTGCTCAACCAAAATAGCGCCATCAAATTGCTCTGCGACACAGGCACATATCGCTTCAGAAAACTCTTCCGCCAGGGTCTTGGCATCGGAGCCAGATTCGCTCGTCGCTTCAAGTTGCAGAGCGTCTTCTCTCCAGTGGCAAATCGCGTCCGCACGCGGGGAGCAATAATTAAACTCTTCCGTGATGTTGATTGCGGTCCTGGGGCCGAGTTCCCTCGGAATCCCTCTGCAAATTAGCCTGATAAGAAACATAGCTTTCCTCGCATCACATAAAGATCTGCCGCCTCCATCCAGGCGGCAATCTCACAGACACTCTTCTACGAACGCACAAGAATCCTGCGTCGCACTAATCCTGCGACGCCCAGCAGCCCGCTTCCCAGCAGCACGAAACTGCTCGGTTCAGGAGTCTGTGCAACCGTTCTGATATCGACCGTAGCCGGCGGATTCTCCGGCCCCGAACCAAGGAAAAACCCGTTCTGCGAACCCGGAATAAAGGTAGGGTTCGAGGCGGGCCCGGAGAAAATCTTCTGAGCCTCTTCGAAAAACCCCTCGAAAAAATTGTTCGCGACTACCTGGTCCTGGGAATTGACAAACCAGGCATTGCCAATATCGATGAACTGATCACCGGTGTCGAAGAACAGAACTCCCTGCTGCTTCGTGACTCCATCCACCGTAACGGCAATATTGTTGTAGAAGAAAAAAGGGATGTTTTCGAAGTCTTTGCCGCTCTGGTCGGGTGCTTGTTGCGAGGGCAAGGTAAACGAAAAGCTATGGCCCGCAGAGGTCACATTGAATGAAATCGAGTCGGCGTGCAGCAGGGGCACTCCCGTCAAGAACAACCCTGCGCATGCAAACTTAAGAAATAGCTTCATCTTTATCTCCATTTTGTTTTTGAATTTTTACGAATCAATAACGTGGGCAAAAAATCACTTATCCCCGGATTCATCATTTCTCCCTTTGTGATCAATTCAGCGACGTTTGAGTCGCGATCCATCGCAATCGATATCGCAGAGGTCAATGATGTTTATCGAATCAGCTTTCCCCACCACGGTCTAGACTTCCACTGCAACCTGACAATCTTTTTGCGAGTCGCTCGTCGTGCCTCAACAATCTCTTGACAGCCAATCAGCGCGCAACGACTGTCTTTTTACATCTATGCAACGGACGCGTTGCTATGGTGAGTGTCGTTAGGAAAGTCGCGAACCACTTCGTGCAAGACAATCACGCAACATAACGGTAGCGTTCCCCACGCCGGCTTCGGCATGGGCATCGAGCGAGTCGTAGCCTGGATCTGCGACCTCGACCACGTCCGCGAAACTATCCCCTTCGCCAGAACTCTCAACAGAATTTATCCGTAGATGAGCCGGTAAATTGCACCTGAAATTCGGAAGCGCAACCCAGGCGCGTTTCTAGTCATCTGTTACTATTCGGCACTGCATCGTATGGAGATTGAATGCGCGGAATCTTTGTTTGGGCCCTTTTTGTTTCTCTGATTCTTTCTGCTTTGACCGGTTGCGCCGGCGGCAACAGTTCAGGTCCGCCCCCAGCGCCTCCCCAGGTGTACCTTGAGTCCGTCAGCCCAAACCGCTTTTTCGTTAGTGCCAAGCAGCAATCTTGAATCCCCACGCAAATCATCTTCATCCTTAGTCGGGGAGGCTTTCGCATGATCCGCCCCTGCATCCCCCAGGACTTCGATCAAATCCACGCCATCATCAACGACGGCGCCGAGGCCTACAAAGGCATCATCCCCGCAGATCGCTTCCCCGACCCCTACATGTCCCACGACCACTTTCAGCACGAGATCGACTCCGGTGTCATCTTTCACGGCTACGAAAATCCACAAGACCCCGCGACGCTGGCCGGAGTCATGGGCATCCAGGACGTTCACGATGTCACTCTCATCCGCCACGCCTACATACGCACCACGCACCAGAAGCAAGGCATCGGTACTCTCCTGCTCGCCCACCTGCGTGAACTCACCGACAGGCCGGTTCTCATCGGCACCTGGGCGGACGCCGACTGGGCCATCCGCTTCTACCAACGGCACGGCTTCCGCACAGTCAGCCCCGAAGAAAAAAACCTCCTCCTCAAGCGCTACTGGGCCATCCCTGACCGCCAGGTTGAAACCTCTGTAGTCCTGGCAGATTCGAAGTGGCTCACGAATGATCGGAGAAACCCATGAACGAACTGACTCAAGCCCTCATTGCCGAAAGCTACGCCGCCACACCTTCCCACATCCTCGAGGGTCTGACCGACGATCTCGTCCACCGCGAGCTTCCCAACGTCCCTCACACGATCTACGACGAGCTCTGGCACGTCGCCTTCTGGCAGAGGATCACCCTCCACTGGATCGCCGGCATCGAGACTCCCTACCCCAGCAAGGCCTCCGACGGCTTCCCGCAAAAGCTCTCGACCGAACCCGCGCGAGAATCATGGGAACAACTCCGCCACCGCTTTCTCCACGGATGCGAACATGCCGCCGCTGCCGCACAGGACACCGAACGTCTCGACCATTCCATCCGCTGCCCGTCGCGGCCGGGCGCTCCCACCCGCACCATGTCCGTGGGCGACCAGCTCATCTCGCTCGCCGCCCACAACGCATATCACCTCGGCCGCATCGTCCTGCTTCGCCAACTCCTTCAGGCGTGGCCCCCGGCATCAGGCGGCTTCACCTGGTAACGCCAAAGCACCTTCACTGGATAACCCAATAACAATATTTATGCGATGAGGTGGAGTTATTATCGCGGTGCTAGGAGTTTTGCTAGGTGCAATGGAATCACGCAGTTGCTATTCTGCGGACTCAACAGACCTGGGATTGGCCCTCTTCGGGGGGCTTTTTTTTGGCATTCGTGTCCCCGGTATCTTGATCGGAGTGTGCCATGAAGGCTGCTAATTGTGGGGTGAAGTTCGGAAAATCGCCATATACAGAGTTTCAAGAAGCGAATTTGGACTGGCTTTCTCAAATAAGACGGACAGTTCAGCAATCCGCTCTTGATAGGGACGACCCTGCAGAAGTTCGTCCGTCGATTGCCTCGCTTTATCCTGCCACGGCATTGGATGACCTTCCACACGATGAAGAGAAAGCTCCGCTTCCAGGGAAATCACTCGCATCTGAAATTCAAGTATAAGATTCGCTATTTTGAGAGCCATTTCCTCGTCTGTCATAGGCGGCAATTGTACTGCCGCCAAGGCGAATAAAAAGGGAAAAACTCAGGAACCTTTTGAGGCGATGTCTCGTCGAAATCAAGATTTTGCCGATTGACCCAGAACTGGAAGGTGCAGAGAATTTCATGATCAACGGCAAAACTTTGCATCTCTGATGCCCTCTGCCTGACAAGCCGACGGCAAACAAGACACTTCTCCCGAAACTGTGAATGGTTTGTTAATTGCACTGTCAATAACGTGCAAACCACGTGCTTCAACGTGCAAGCCATTGCTTCATTTGTGATCGTACTTATCCCAGGACGGCAAATTGAAACGACCCCTTGGTTCTCTCTCTTTCTCCGGGCTCTGCTTCTCCTCCACCTTCCTCCTGGCTGCACTGGCCGGTACACCTGCCCACGCCGACTCCGTCCCTGCCTTCAGCTTCGCATCGGCGAGCTTCGCCACCATTGACCCCAACACAGCCGAACTGGGTTACGACTTCACCACGGGAAGCAACCCGATCCTCGTCAGCGCATTGGGTTACGTCAACGACGGATTCAACGGCACACACACGGTCGAGATCTTCAACGTCGCTACACAGCAGGCAGTACCGGGCGCGTTCGCAACGGTCACCACCATCGGGGGAGGGCCCACCAGCGATACGTTCACCTATACTGACCTGGCCTCGCCTGTTACCCTCGCGGCCAACACTCAGTATCAGATTGTCTCTCAGTTCTTTCGTAACGAGTTCTACTTCTACCACGCGACCGGGTTCGCCTCGCAAGACGGAATCACTCTCGATATTGCGGTCTTCGACGACTATGGAAATCCGCCGGCGACTCCTGAATTCGCGACCGGCAGCTATGCTCCCGTCGTGCCTGGAGACTTTGGCCCGAACTTCCTAATCGTGAGTTCGGCGTCGGAAGTGCCCGAGCTTTCCTCCATCTACCTCGTGGCCAGCGGCCTGGTCAGTTTTGGCATCAGAAGGTTCCGCAGACGTTAAGGCACCCGTTTCCAGACCGTCGATCCCACGGAGAAAAACGCTTTCTCAAAAGATAAAAAAAGCCGCCTCCGAAGAGGCGGCGGTCATCTGCCTTTCGGATATTCTTCCCTACGGATGGGGAAGAAACTTGCGGCGCGCCAGACCTGCCACGCCCATGATTCCTGAACCGAAGAGCAGCAGTGAGGCTGGTTCCGGTGTGGCGGCGGGCGCGAGGAACGGTGTGCCATTTACTTCAAAAGCGGCGAAGGCGAGATTGGGGTCCGTGGTCCAGGGGCCGGTGGAGGTCCCGTGGACGTTGTCGTAGATCGTGCCTGTGTGGTTCAGGGCAAGCTGCCATTCGGACAGGGAATCGGGATCGCTTTGCTGGGCGACGAGAAAGTACGTGTCTCCCACATTCAGTACGGAGCAAGTGGAACAGGTGAAGTCGACCATAGAGGGAGGAAATGGCTCGATGGTGCCGACCTGACTGAGAGTGTCGAGGATGGGTCCGGGCGCGCCGCTGGAACTGGAGGCGATGTACACCGTCATAGGATTTTCTCCGAAGATTTGTTGCAGGGCGAGTGAGGCGCCCGAGAGTCTGACGGTTTCGTTGGGAACGAACGGTACGGCGATGACCTGATTGCTGGTGAGGAAGGTTCCGATGTCATAGCCGCCTGATGAGTTGTCGTAGGTTTGGCCAGGGCCCAGGTCCGAATAGATTGTGTCTCCGTGAGCGGCGACTGTGGATGCTGCGAATAGGGCGAGGACGACGAAGGGAGAAAAAAAACGCATATTGACTCCAATGTTCAAGATGGGTGGTGCAAGGCCCGGAATAAATTTTGTTTTTGAATTTGAGATATTAGATCCCAATGTGATTCAGGAGAACAGCTTTCCCGGCCGGAATTTTGGCCATCGGAATAAACTGACAATCTTTTTGCTTATGAGTTCGCGCGCATCGACAATTTGTTTACAAAAGCCAATCGCGACGCACTGACATTTCTCTTACATTTGGATTTGAGGTTTCGACTCTTCCAGTCCTGAGATCGCAAATCGAATCGCCATCCCGCGGCTTCGATGGCACTGAATCTTCGGAATCCCGGCCGCTACGGCATTACTGCTGCCCGCATTCCGATCAGAGAGGTTGCCCTGTCCATCGAGTCTTCACTTGCGATCTGTTTCAGCGGTGACCCTTCATACCTCTGGTACGAATATGTGCCTGGAGTAGTTACAGTAACGAACTCGACTGCCTTTACCTGCTACGGGATGCTTCCACCAAACCATCGCGCGTCTTCCTGCTGATCCCAGGTCACGACAGACAACGTTGCACCAACCGGATACTGCGACGCGGCATTCGTCCGCGCATACTCCACCGCTGCCTCGTTGCCGAACATCGTCGACATTGTTGCGTCCTGCTTGTTGATCCACGAGGTAATTACCTTACCCTGCATTGGATTCGATGGCAGACCGTTGATTGCCGCATCCTGATTCAGTCTTGTTGTCACACGTGGATTTATGTTTCGCGAGCATCCGGCCAGACTCAGCGTCAGCGCGGCGCAGAGCAGAAAGACGTTTGCTGTTCTCACTGCTGGCCTCCGATCGGCATGGTGTAGACGAAGTCATTCTTTGCCACAGGTGCGTGGCAACTGATGCACTCATTCTGGAAACTCTCATCCCTGCCATACGGTTTCAGATCGGTTCCACGCCACCGCCCCCATCCCCATCCATCGGACGAGCTGTATTTTTTCGCGTCCTTGATCATCAGCTCTACCTGGATAAACGCGCCGGTTTTCACGACTCGCTGAGCGTCGGGTGCGGCTTGATGCCAGGCTACCTTGGCGAATGCGGTTCCGTCCGGCCATGGATTAATGTGTCCGTCGGCGATCGCTTTGACAGCGATGTCGTTTCCGAGAATCTCGCGCATCGTGCCGTTATCGAAGCGATCCGTACTGCTGATCGCTTTCCAATTCTTGTAATCCGGGAGAAAGGCGACTCCGTTGGGCTCGGGCTGCACTGCCGGACTCGCTTTCGTCAGGAGCCACTTCTCGTATTCCGCGTCAGCAGAGGTTGTTACGGCGTTGGCTTTGGCTGCGGCTTCCTCGGTATTCAAAGGCTTCGTTGGTGGAGCTGACAGATAGTTTCTGAGTACGGCCAACTGCTCTGGCGTAACCTTTGCGCCCGGATGCACTGTGAGATAGGAGGGGAGAGGCATGGCTCCCAACTGAATCATATTGACCGCCTCGAACAGGAAGCCTTTTTGCTGTGCCGGCGTAAGCTTTCCGATTTCAGAGAAATTCAGATGCTGTCTTGCGGTTTTGACGTCGCTCGCGACAAGCCAATAGGCAGGGACGACCTTATCGAACCAGGGAAGCTTCGTTTCGTTGGAATGGCAGTTGTAGCAGGAGTTTCTGAGTACCTGCTTTACCTGAGGAGGGGCTTGGATCTCCGCTGTTACGGGAGGATTTGTCAGCTCGGGCCGAAGAAACTGAATGCAGACAAAGAGGCAAAGTATGATGACGGCAATCCAGAGGATTGCTCGTGGCGCTGTTCGCGATGCGGATGTCATGCTGATCTGTCACCTGATGTGTGCAGCCGGAAACATCTGCTGAACACCGGAATATAGGATCAGATGACGTGAATCCACAATTGATGCTTCTGGCGAGCGTTTCTTTTTCGATCTATTTAACGCCCTTTGCCGGGTCCCAGACTCCTTGTAGTTTTCGCACGTAGATGATTTGTCCGATGTGGTAGGCGTTGTGCGCGCCCACGTGCGCGATCCGAGAGGCCCACAGCGAGATCTTGGCATCGTCGGCGGCTTCTACAGCCTTCTCCCACTCGGTCATTACCGCGTCGAGATCTGCCACGGTTTTAGTCCAGCTCTTCTCGTCGAAGTTGTTGAAGGTTTCGTCGTTGTTGCCATCGAACTTGGTTGGTTTTTCGCCTTTGAAGCTGGCGAGGGATTGCCGGTCCCAGAAGACCAGATGATTCGCAAGCTGGCCTACGGAGTGGTTGCCGCTCTTATCTGTCCAACTAGCCTGTGCGGGAGTGAGACCGGCCACTGCTGTGTTTGCCGGGACAAACCACTCGGCCTTGTTGTGGGTCGAGCGTAGCTGTTCCAAGAGAACTTCTTTCAAAGTCATTGAGCGATTCTGCTGCGCCTGGGCAAAGGAGGACACTACTAGGATCAGACAAACCAGAGTGCGTTTCATTGAAGATTGTCTCCGACTGGATTAAATAGCCGTGTTGCGGCTGGCCCCATTGCTTTGGATCATTCTATCGCCAGGCTGCGGTTGGCCTTGTTGTGCGGTGTGGCGGCAAGTCCAGAGATTTATTTCATCGTGCCGGTTGCGCTGGCATTTGACGATGGTGCAAGGACGATGGTGCGGCCGGTGTGGGCCGATTTGCGGGCGGCATCGAGGATGCGAACTACGGTGATGTTCGTGTCGAGCGAGGTGAGGTCGTGCTGCGGCTTTAGAGTGCCATAGAGGACTGCAGCAAGATAGTTGAGAGAGTTGTTTAGCGGTGGAGCGAGGGCGGGAGCCTCTTCGACGTGTTCGGAGGATTCGCCCTGGAGACGAATGCGAAGCTTTGCTCCGGGCGCCTTGTCTTCATAGAAAGTGTCGATGTATCCAGTTGCGCCGTAGATCTCCATGTCTTTTCGGGAGAAGGGCCAGTTCCATGAACCCTGAATGATCGCCTGCGCGTGGGGATAGGTGAGGATGATGGTGCTGTCGTCGTCTACATTGGGGTAGACCTGCGGTTTGAGGTGAAGGGTGACGGCGGTGACGGTGAGGGGAAGCTCACCATGCATAATCCATGTGGCGAGGTCGACTCCATAGCAGCCGAAGTCGAAGAGCGCACCGCCGCCATTTTGTTTTGGGTCGGTGAGCCAGTTGAGAAATTCAGGACCGACGCCGATTTCTTTGGGGCCGTTGTGGCCGTCGTGGACGACGATTTTGCGCAGGCTGCCGATCTTGCCGTTGGTGAGAAGATCGTTGGCTGCGATGTTGGAGGCATACCAGGTGGTCTCGTAGTTGGTGAGGACGGCGATATTGTATTTTTGCGCGAGTTGTTGGATGGCCAAAGCGTCTTCGACGGTGGTGGCGAGAGGTTTTTCGACCATGGCGGCGATGTGGAGTGGGGCCGCCTGTTCGATGGCTGCGCGGTGGCCGGCGGTTGAGGTGTAGATGAGGACGGCCTGTGGGTGGGTGCTCTGGAGCATGGCCGCTTCGGTGGGGAAGAAGAGATTGGCCGGGAGATGGGTGCGGTCGATGTAGTGTTGGCGGAGGGCCGCGTCCGGCTCGGAGATGCCTACGAGGGTGATTTCAGGGTGTGAAGGGAGGTTGTTAAGGAAGCCCTGCACGTGACCATGGACCAGGCCGACGATGGCTACGCGGATGGGGGGTGGGGTTTGCGCGATTGCATGGTGAGGGAAAAAACAGGCCGCGAGGAGAGATGTGATCAGAAGGCGTTTTGAGGAACTCATAAGAGTAGCCAAGATACCAAAGTAGCCTGTCGAGTCAGATCTATTTGATGATGCCCCGTTCGCTTTTTGCGATGAAGTCGGCGAGGTAGGTGACATGTTCGCCTAATTCACCGGAGACAATTTTTTCGCGGATGGCGGCGAGGGCCTCGGTGGTGTTGAGCTTAGAGGCTTGCAGGAGTTTGTAGGCAGTGCGGAGCTCTTTGAGTTGGGCAGGGGTGAAGCCTTTGCGCTCGAGGCCTACTTTGTTGAGGCCGTAGGCGTGATTGTTGCGTTCGATGCTGGTGAGGGAAAAGGGGAGGACGTTCTGGGTGATCGTCGTTCCTCCGCCGATGTAGCTGTACTTGCCGATGGTGCAGAACTGGTGGACGGGGCAGAGGGCTCCGACGGTGGCGTAGTCTTCGACGATGACGTGGCCGGCGAGGGTGGCGGCGTTGGCGAGGATGCAGCCGTCGCCGATCACGGTGTCGTGGCCGATGTGAACGTAGGCCATGATGAGACAGCCGCTGCCTATTCGTGTCGTACCGCCCCCGCCTGTTGTTCCGCGGGAGATGGTGACGTATTCGCGGATAGAGTTGTTGTCGCCGATGACGAGCGCGGTGGCTTCGCCTGCGTATTTCAAGTCCTGTGGGGCGATGCCGAGGCAGGCGAAGGAGAAGATGCGGTTGTTATGGCCGATGGTGAGATGGCCGTCGAGAACAACGTTGGAGATGAGTTCACAGTTCTCGCCGAGGATGACATTGGGGCCGATGATGCACCAGGGACCGACTTTGCAGCTTGCGGGAATCCGGGCGCCTTCAGCGACGATGGCTGTGGGGTGGATGCTCACTCTGCGGTCTCGACCTTTGCTTCAGCTGTTTTGGCGACGCGGTCGACCATCTGGCACATGACGGTGGCGTCGCAGACGAGTTTGCCGTCGACGGTGATGGTGCCGCCCATCTTGACGACGCGGGTGCGCCAGTTGAGGACGGTGACTTCGATGCGGAGCTGGTCGCCGGGGGTGACGGGGCGGCGGAAGCGGGCGTTTTCTATGCTGGTGAAGACCATGAGCTTGGATTCGCGGTCGGGGATTTCGGCGAGGAGGAGCGCACCGCCGGCCTGGGCGATGGCTTCGACCATGAGGACGCCGGGCATGATGGGGTAGTCGGGAAAGTGGCCGGTGAAGTGGGGCTCGTTGATGGTGACGTTTTTGAGAGCGACGATGCGCTGGCGGGGCTCCATCTCGATGACGCGATCGATGAGCAGGAAGGGGTAGCGGTGGGGGAGGAGGGACATGATCTCGAGGATGTCCATCGTTTTAGGGGGGCTGGCGGAGGCCTGTGCGGATTCAGGGGAGGTGTCAGTTGTCAGGTTGCTCATGGCATTGATGAGTATAAACGTCTGGCCCGGAGTGGGGTGCAACGGTGCCTGATCAGCCGGTCTGATCGTTTCGGGTCGTGCTGTCACAAAATTGCTGTTCGACGGTCTTAGTCGGCATAGGTGGCAATAGCGTGATTTTTGCGGTGGAGTCGCTGAAGCCTATAGGGGCGTGGGTTCATCAGTTGTACTGAAGGAACATCGGAGAAGGCAATGGAAAAGATCGACCAGGTCGATCATGCGGGTGGACTGCCGTTGACCGATGCTGCGGTCTCGAATCGGCTGGCGACGTTCGGCCAATACCGCAGTAGGCTCTTTTCTATTGCTTACCGGATGTTGGGAAGTGTGGCGGATGCTGAGGATATGCTGCAGGAGACGTTTATCCGCTGGCAACAAGCAGGTGATGACGATATCCGGTCGCCGCGGGCCTTTCTGGTCACAATCATCAGCCGCCTGTGCATCAACCAATTGCAGTCTGCACGGGTACAGCGCGAAGAGTATGTAGGTCAATGGCTGCCCGAACCAATCGTTACCGATCCGGGGAGCGATCCGCTGGAGATGATCGAGCTCGATGAGTCTCTGTCGATGGCCTTTCTCGTATTGCTGGAACGCCTGACGCCGGCTGAGCGCGCCGTGTTCCTTCTGCGGGAAGTATTCGCATATGAATACTCCGAAATCGCTACTGTTCTCGGTCAAAGTGAGGCCAATTGCCGTCAGATTCTGCGGCGAGCACGCCAACATGTGAGCGCAGTACGTCCGCGTTTCGAGGCTTCGACACAAAAACAGGATGACCTGCTTCAGCGTTTTCTCGAGGCCATCGGGACGGGTGACATGAACGGGCTACTGGGCCTGCTTGCTCACGATGTCGTGCTGCACTCCGATGGTGGCGGGAAGGCGATCGCTGTACCGAATCTGGTCCAGGGCGCCGACAACGTCGTGCGCGGGATACTGGGCGCTTTCCGGAAGCTTCTGCCAAAGACTTTGGTGCGACGATTGACCCGGATCAATGGAAAGCCGGGTGTGGTCAGTTATCTCGACGGAAGACCGTATTCCGTGGTGACGCTCGATGTAGTTGATAGGCGCGTTCAGGCGATCTACATTTTAACGAACCCTGAGAAGCTCGTCCATCTGCCTCAGTTGGCCGCGAGTCCACATTAGAGGGAGGTGTCACAGATTGGGAGCTTATTCGGTCTCTCCTGTAGAGGGCCGGAACCGTGCCGGGTAGACGGCCGGCTGGTCTGGAAAGAGAGAATCATGAAATTGAAGAAGACGACCTATTGGATCGCAACGTTTTTCGTCGTGGGCATAATGACAATCTCCGGGGTGCTCGCGGTGACTCACGCGCCAGCCATGATGACGTCCCTGGCTCATCTTGGGTATCCCGTTTATTTTTCGAATCTTCTCGGCGTCTCCAAGTTGGTGGGAGTGTGTGTGCTGCTAGCGCCGGGATTGGCGAGATTTAAGGAATGGGCGTATGCAGGGTTTGGGATCACCATCCTGAGCGCGTGCTACTCTCACCTGCTGTCCGGCGATGGACTGCTGGCGCTGGAGCCATTGGTTACGTTTGCCGCGTTGGTCGTTTCGTATCTAACCAGGCCTGCCGACCGTCGATTTTTTCCCTCGACGGATGCGCTGCTTGTCCGTGACCTCAACAGGACAGGACCCGTCGGCAGTGCAAGACGTGAGGTATAGGGAATGAAGCTAATTGTTCTGGGCGCAACGGGGGGGACGGGACTGGAGATCGTGCGGAGGGCCGTGGAACAAGGTCATTCCGTGACTGCGTTTGTTCGTTCCGTTGAACGGCTGGAGCCGTTTCGTGATTGCATCACGATCCGGCAAGGAAACCTGCTGGACAGCGAGGAGCTTGCCGAAGCAATCAAGGGTCATGACGCGGTGCTGTCGGGATTCGGCCCTCGGCTGCCTATCGCGAAGAGTGATGAGGACTTGCTGTATCGATTCGCCGTCACGCTTACGCGTGCCATGCGCCATGCACAGGTGACGCGCGTCGTAGTTGAATCAACGGCGTTCCTGTTTAAAGACTCGATCGTGCCACCGACATATCTCTTCGGCCGACTGTTCTTTCCGAGCGTGACGAGGGACGCAGCGGCGATGGAGAGGGTCCTGGTGGAAAGTGATTTGGATTGGACGATCGTGCGGCCGCCAAAACTTACGGATAGCCCTCGAACTGGAGGGTACCGAGTGCGAGAGGGACATCTGCCTCGCTTGGGCTTCTCGATTTCACGTGCCGATGTGGCGGATTGTTTCGTCAGGACGGTAGAGGATCCTGCATCCATACGGAAGATTCTAGGGGCGAGCAATTGAGAGGGTTATGCTCAATCGCGGATGTTCGAGGGCGCTCTGCTGACGATGAGCGCGACGCGCCGCTTACTATGACGCGCTGCCGTGTTTTATTGAGCGAGTGAAGTTCGCGTTTACGCAGCCGGTGGTGGAAGTTGTGCGCTGGGAGTGGACTTGGAGAGTTCGAGTTCATCGGGGGTCATATCGACCGCTACATCGGCGAAGAGCGGGGTGCTGAGGTAGCGTTCGCCGGTGTCGGGGAGCATGGCGAGGATAGTGGAGCCTTTGGGGGCTTCGGCGGCGATTTTGAGGGCTCCGGCGAAGGTGGCTCCGGAGCTGATGCCGACGAAGATGCCTTCTTTTTTTGCGAGGGCCTGGCTGTTGGTCATGGCTTCGGGGTTGGTGATGCGGAGGATCTGGTGAACGCGGTGGGCGTCGACGGCGTCCTGGGCCAGCTTGGGGATAAAGTCGGGACTCCAGCCTTGCTGGGGGTGCGGGGTCCAGGAGGGATGGCTGGCGGAGGGAGTGTGGTCGGGATTGTTGGGTTGCGGGAGGCCGCTTGAGACCATGGGGGCGGCGTCGGGTTCGCAGAGGATAATTTTGGTCTCGGGCCGTTTGTCGGCGAGGACGCGAGAGACGCCTTTGAGGGTGCCGCCGGTGCCGAAGCCGGTGACCCAGTAGTCGAGGCGGTCGCCTTCGAAGTCGCGAAGGATCTCCTGCGCGGTGGTGCGGGAGTGAAAGTCGGCATTGGCTTCGTTGGTGAACTGGCGGGTGAGGAACCATCCGTTCTTTGCAGCGAGTTCTTCGGCTTTCTTGACCATGCCGGTGCCGCGGGCGGGGCCCGGTGTGATGACGACCCTGGCGCCGAGGAAGCGCATGAGCTTACGGCGCTCGATGGAGAAGGTTTCGGCCATGGTGACGACCAGCGGGTAGCCTTTGGCGGCGCAGACCATGGCGAGACCTATGCCGGTGTTGCCGCTGGTAGCTTCGACGACGGTCTGGCCGGGCTTGAGCTCGCCGCGTTGTTCGGCATCTTCGATGACTCCGAGGGCGAGGCGGTCTTTGACGGAGCCGAGCGGGTTGAAGGCTTCGATTTTGACGTAGAGGTTGATACCTTCGGGAGCGAGGTGGTTGATACGGACGATGGGAGTGTTGCCAACGGTGCCCAGGATGTTATCGAACTTGCGTTTCATCGGAAAAGGCTCCTTACTGAGTTTGATCGAAGCTATTTGACTATCTTTTCTTCCTTCTTCTTAAGCAGCACGTCGGGGTTGAAGGTGTCGGGAGGCAGATCTACGTTGTACTCGACTTTAGAGAAGAAGGTTTGAGTGATCATTTCGCCGTTGTGATATCGGGTGATAGTAAGTGCTGTCGGCAGGCCCTGAATCGCGTGATAGTCATCGTACTCTTCGGCGTCTTCGTCGATGTCTTTGAAGGTTTTGTTGCGCGTCTCAAAGGTGCGCCGACGGGGAAGGTGGGATTCGGCGTCGATGTCGACGACGACTGCGTCGTTGTTGGCGCTGAGGATGGAGACGCGTTCGGTGATGCGGCGCTCGACCATTCTGCTTCCCTCATCAACGACCATGACACCGGGGGCTTTGAGCCAGACGCGGAAGATGGATTCGATGGAGTGATCCTGACGCCGGTAGTAGTCTTCGACCTGCTCTTTGGGAAGAGCGGAGTTGCCTTTGTAGGTGACTTCGTTGCCAGCGTTGTTGGCCCAGATTTGAACGACGTCGATCTTCTTGCCGGGGAGAATCATGCTCTTATCGGTAATGAAGCCGATGCGCTGGGCGTCGGGACGGTCTCCCTTGACGCTGGCGAATTGGCGGATGGTGGTGAAGTCAATAACGATTCCGGTGGGCGCGCCCTGGAAGAAACGAGCGGCGTGGCCATACTCGCGGGCGTTGTGGCGGTCGAGCCAGGTGTCACCGCCGAGAGCATCGAGCATTTGGTCGAGGAGTTTGCGGCCGCGCTGGTCGGAGGTTTCGCCGTCGGCGCGTTTGGGAGCCGCGCTGGGAATGTCGCGAGCCTGAGCGCGCAGTTGTGAGGTAGCGGCGATTGTGAGAGCGATCGCGAGGGCGAGTTGCTTCATTGCGACTCCGTTTATCCGACGAGCACGGCTCCGCCGTTGACGTTGAAGATCTCACCGGAGATGAAGCCGGCGAGGGGTGTACAGAGAAAGAGTATCGGTGCGGCGATCTCGTCGACGTGAGCGGGACGGCCGAGCGGGATCAGGGACAGCAGGTTCTTGGACGTTTCGGGATTGGTAAGGACATCGACCGACATCTCGGTGGCGACCCAGCCGGGGGCGACGCAGTTGATGTGGATTCCCTGTGCGATGAGTTCCGAGGAGAGGCTTTTGGTGAGGCTGATGAGAGCGCCTTTGGAGGCGGCGTAGTCGGCGTGGAAGGCCTCGCCGCGCTGACCGGCGGTGGAGCTGACCAGCACGATGTGGCCTTTGGTGTTGCCGATTGCGGGTTGGGATTGCATTTGAGCAACTGCGGCTCGGACGACGCCGAAGACACTGTCGAGGTTGGTGGCGATGGTTTCTCGCCACTGCTCGTTGGTCATCGTGGCGAATGGCTGGTCATGCGAGGGCCAGATGCCGTGGTTGAGAACGGCGCAATCGAGGCGTCCGAACGCAGCGACGGCTTTGTCGACGAGGGCCTGGCCGTCCTCCGGGGTGAAGAGCGGCTGCTGAATGGCCTGGCAGAACTCGGGGCCTCCGCATTCTTTGACGAGGGATTGGGCTTGCTCGGTGGTGGTGCGGTAGCTGAAGGCTACTTTTGCGCCGGCCTGACGAAAGAGGCGGACGGTGGCTCGTCCGATTCCGCGGGAGCCTCCTGTGATGAGGGCTACTTTTCCTTCGAGGGACAACGCTACGCCTGCGGAGTTGCTATTCGGCATATACTCGACGCTATCGAAACGCTCTTTCTGACGCAAGCTACACCGGTCTCTAATTTCTTATAAGGAGTTGACTGGATATGAAGATAGCCGTTCTTATCGCCCGGATTTTGCTTGGGCTTGTGTTTTTCGTCTTTGGACTTAATAATCTCCATACCTTTATGCCCATGCAGACTTTGCCGGGAGATGCAGGGACGCTCACCACGATCATGATTATGCATGGCTGGATCACGTTCCACGCCATCCTGTACGTGATTGCCGGAGTGCTGTTGCTTGTGGGCAGGTATGTGCCAGTGGCGCTTGTAATCCTTGGGCCAATCCTGGTGAATATTATTCTGTTTCACCTGACGCTGATGCCGGCCGGGATTGCTCCTGGGCTGGTGTGCGCGTTGCTGGAGGTGTTCCTGATCTATGCTTATTGGCCAGCCTTTCGGGGGATCTTCACTTCGAAGATGGAGGTGGGCGAAGCTGGATGAGTGTAAAGATCGAGATCTTCAGTAGTGCTTTCGTAGCTGGTCGAACGGGCTTACCCCCATCCATAGCAAAGTGCGCGGAGCGGGTCCCAGCATGGGATTCGCCTCGGTGAGATGGGTCGTCCCGTTCGTAGAGCGATTGGGACGTCAGAAGGTAAGAATTCGGCCATTTGTTATGGCTGGATCGAGTTTTGATGGGATGAATTTCATTGGTTGGAACTCCAGGTGACGCAGTCGCGGCGAGGATCGAGGGTGTTGAAGCCCCGGCAGCCTGCGACGCTGGTGTTCTGGGGATTTTCGCCGTCGAAGGCGGTGAGTTTTGGCGGACCGAGAACACCCAGAGTTGGCGTGTCCCACGAAGTGGGGGTGAGAGTGCCGTGTTTGAACGTAAATATCAGCGGCGCGGGAAGAGGAGGGGGTGGCGACGGGTCGTTTTTGGCAGGTTCGTAGATGATGGTGATGGTTTTGCCGTCCCGCTTCCAGTGGGCGTGCCAGGTTTGCGGGTCCTTCTCGTGCCATTTTTGCTGGAGGATGGCGGTACCGTCGGCGGCGAACTCGATGAGGAGGACGCGATGGACATCGGCCGATATGCCTCCGCTACCGGAGTAAAAGCCTTTGAGCTTTTCAGCGGCTTGCGCAGGAGGGGAGAGCGTCGCCGCCAACAGGGCGAGAATCGCGGCCGGTGGGACGTGAATACGCATGGAGGGATGGTAGCGGAGGAGGGCAGGAGAGATAACTGGGAGTTCTGGCAGCTTTGGTTGCGATAAACTTGGGGTCTATGAGCGATCAGGGAAAGACTGCAATTTCTACAAAAGAGGCTCCTGCAGCGATTGGGCCGTACAGCCAGGCGGTGCGGGTTGGGGATATGTTGTTTGCTTCCGGACAGGTCGCGCTGGACCCGGCTACGGGACAGCTGGTTGCTGGTGGCGTCAAGGAGCAGACTACGAGGGCTTTAGAGAATGTGAAGGCCGTGCTGGCAAAGGCAGGGCTGGATCTTAGCCATGTGGTGAAGACGACTGTATTTCTGAAGTCGATGGGTGACTTTGCTGCGATGAATGAGGTTTATGCGAAGTACCTGGCTCCGGAAGGAGGGGTGCCACCGGCTCGGTCGACTGTCGCAGTGGCTGGTTTGCCGAAGGATGCATTGGTGGAGATTGAGGTCATTGCGAAAGACCCGGCCTGACGAGGTGACATGAAGCATAATCGGCGATCCTACATCTAATAGCTAAAAGGGACATTCGGAGAGGAGATTCGGGTTATGGCTGAGACGACAGAGACGAAAAAGGTTCATAAGACGGAGGCTGAGTGGCGGGAGCTGCTGACTCCGGAGCAGTTTCATGTGATGCGTGAGGGTGGAACCGAGAGGGCGTTTACCGGAGCTTTGGTGAACAACCATGAGGACGGAATCTACCATTGCGGGGCTTGCAATGCGCCGTTGTTTACCTCGGATAAGAAGTTCGAATCGGGGAGCGGATGGCCCAGCTTCTGGAATCCGGTTTCTGCGGATGCGATTGAGGCCGTGGAAGACAATTCTTACGGGACGAAGCGGATTGAGGTAAAGTGCGCTACCTGCGGGGCTCATCTGGGGCATGTGTTTCCGGATGGACCGACGCCTACAGGGCTGAGGTATTGCATCAATAGTGCTTCGCTGGGATTTGAGAAGCAGGGAGCCGAAAAGAAGTAAGGCGACTGCGAATAGCTTCTATCTCATGCAAGAGGTTTGAAGACAAACAGGAAAAGCCCCAGCCGGCAGATGATGCGGCTGGGGCGATTTGCTTAAGAGTCTTTTGGGGGCTGGTTAGCCTTTGACGATTTTTCCGGTCTTGATGCAGCTGGTGCAGACGCGGATACGCTTGCTACCGCCATCAACCTTCGCCTTAACGGACTGGAGGTTGACGTTCCAGCGACGGCGGGTGGTGTTGTGCGCGTGCGAGATGTTGTTTCCGAATTGCGGGCCTTTGCCGCAGAGATCACATTTGTGTGCCATAACCTGCTCCAATCCTGAGTCGCAGAGAAATCCCGGAGGGCGATTGAAACGCTGAAGACAATGCCGGGGGAAGAAATCAGGTGCGAGGGAAGTTCAACGCTCGCAACCTCTACCGTATGAGGGTAGCCTGCTGATTGATTAATCATACCATGCAAGGGGTTGCGGGCTCAATCGGGTCGCGGGATTTCGGCGGATTTCGTTGGAAACGGTGAGTTGAGATATTGTTGAGGATACAACTCAGCAGAGTCAGGGTCTTTTCACCGGTCACGCGCCACGCCGTGATTGCTGGAGGATTCACGTTACTGAATTTTGACGGCTTAGGGCAGGCGAGTGCGTCTTTTAGTACCTGTTCATTCGTCATAAAAGCAGCGGACGAGTTGCAAAAACAAAGTCCAAATTTTTGTTGTGGCAAAGGGAGACGTGTTTGCCAGCTGATTCTAAGGAACACCCCTCAATTGGGTCCGATCATCAACTTTCGGGTCCTCCTGCACAATCATCCGGGAGCAAAATTGTTCGGGTGATTGTGTGGATTGCCCTGCTGCTGATCTTTGCAGCGGGATTCTGGCTTGTCTTGCGGCATCACGATACGACGACGAAAAACGCAGGTGGTGGCGGTGGTGGCCGGCGCGGAGCGGGTGGGGGTCCGGTAACGCTAACGACCGCTACGGCGACGAAAGGCAACATCGGCGTGTATCTGGAGGCGATTGGAACAGTGACTCCCGTGTATACGGCATCGATTACAAGTCAGGTGACCGGACCGGTGATCGCTGTGCACTTTACCGAGGGGCAGACGGTTCGCAAAGGAGATTCCTTGATCGACATCGATCCGCGACCGTTCCAGGCGACGCTGATGCAGACAGAGGGGGTTCTGGAGCGGGATCAGGCCATGCTGGCGCAGGCAATTATGGACCGCGATCGGTTCCGCGAGGCCTGGGCACGGAATGCGATTCCGAAGCAGACGCTGGATGACCAGGAGAAGCTGGTGTTGCAGGATCAGGGCACAGTTAAGAACGATCAAGGGACGGTACAAGCGGCGCAGGTGCAGCTTGGATACTGCCACATTACGGCTCCGATCGCTGGCAAAGTCGGATTACGGCTGGTGGATCCGGGGAATGTTGTGCAGGCCTCGGGGGCAACGGCACTTGCAGTTATCACGCAGATTCAGCCGATTACGGCTATCTTCACCATTCCTGAAGACAATCTTGGACAGGTGCAGCCGAGAATTCGCCAGAGAGCGAAGCTTTCTGTCGAAGCGTATGACCGGGCTAGATTAAAGAAGGTTGCAAGTGGAACTTTGCTGACGCTCGACAACCAGATCGATACAACGACAGGAACAGTTAAGGCGCGAGCGTTGTTCGACAACAAAGATGGAATGCTGTTTCCCAATGAGTTCATTAACACGCGCCTGCTGGTGAATACCTTGCAGGGGGCGACGATCGTTCCTTCTTCGGCGATTCAGCATAACGGCAACGTGGCTTTCGTTTATGTGCTTACGGACGACACAGCGCACATGAAGACCGTCAAGCCAGGCGTGACCGAAGGTCTCAATACGTCGGTGACGGGAATTAATCCCGGAGACGTGCTCGCCAATAGCAGCTTCGACAGATTGCAGGACAAGGCGAAGGTTGTCGTTTCGAAGACGCCTATCCCTGCAAGCAGCGCAACGGGGAGTAATGCTCCTTGAGTCCTTCACGTCCGTTTATTCTGCGCCCTGTGGCGACATCGTTGCTGATGGCGGCCATTCTGCTGGTCGGGATTGTGAGCTATACGCAGCTGCCGGTTTCGGCGCTGCCTGAGGTTGACTATCCGACGATTCAGGTACTGACGTTCTACCCCGGGGCGAGTCCGCAGGTAGTGGCGACAACGGTGACGGCTCCGCTGGAGCGACAGTTTGGCCAATTGCAGGGGCTGAGCCAGATGACCTCATCGAGTTCCGGTGGAACCTCGGTGGTGGTGCTGCAGTTCAATCTCAGTCTGAACATCGATGTGGCGGAAGAAGAGGTTCAGTCGGCGATTAATGCAGGGTCGAGTTTTCTTCCCGCCAATCTGCCGGCGCCGCCGATTTACAGCAAAACG
The DNA here is from genome assembly GCA_963815485.1 of uncultured Acidobacteriaceae bacterium. GTDB lineage: Bacteria > Acidobacteriota > Terriglobia > Terriglobales > Acidobacteriaceae > Edaphobacter. The sequence goes on from CAWFGQ010000002.1 coordinate 2,134,025, forward strand.
AATCCGGCGGACGCTCCTGTGCTGACGCTGGCGATCACGTCGAACCAGATGCCGCTGTCGCAGGTGGAAGACCTGGTGGACACGCGGCTGGCGCCGAAGATCTCGCAGTTGACCGGCGTGGGACTGGTGAGCATCAGCGGCGGGCAGAAGCCCGCGGTGCGGATTCAGGCGAATCCTACAGCGCTCTCGTCGTATGGGATCAATCTTGAAGATCTGCGAACCGCAGTGACGCAGAGCAGCGTGAACGCGGCGAAGGGGAATTTTGACGGGCCGCGGCAGGACTATCAGATTGACGCGAACGATCAGCTGGTTACGAGCAAGGACTACCAGCAGGTCGTAGTGGCTTACCGGAATGGTTCGCCGGTGATGCTGACTGATGTCGCGAAGATCGTGGATGGGGTCGAGAACTCGACGCAGGCTGCGTGGATGGACGAGACGCCAGCAGTGATTTTGAATGTACAGCGCCAGCCGGGCGGGAACACGATCAATGTTGTGAAGAGCATCAAGCAGTTGCTGCCACAGCTTGAGGCGAATTTGCCGAAGGGAATCGAGGTCACGACACTTACCGACTTGACTACTCCAATTCAGGCGTCGGTCGATGATGTTGAGTTTGAGCTGATGCTGACAGTTGGCCTGGTGGTGATGGTCATCTTCCTGTTCCTGCGCAATCTCTACGCAACGATTATTCCGAGTGTGGCGGTTCCGCTGTCGCTGATCGGTACGTTCGCTGCGATGTATCTGCTTGGCTATAGTCTGGACAATCTGTCGCTGATGGCCCTAACGATTTCGACGGGGTTTGTCGTCGATGACGCGATCGTGATGGTGGAGAATATCTCGCGGTATCTCGAAGAGGGTGAGCCCCCGCTGCAGGCTGCGTTGAAGGGCGCGGAGCAGATCGGTTTTACGATTCTGTCGCTGACTGTGTCGCTGATTGCCGTGTTGATTCCCCTGTTGTTCATGGGCGATGTGGTGGGAAGGCTGTTCCGCGAGTTTGCGGTTACGCTGGCGGTGACGATTGTCGTTTCGGCGGTGGTTTCGCTGACACTGACGCCGATGATGGCAGCGCGAATTCTGAAGCACAGTCCCCACGAGCAGCAGGGCCGTTTCTATCGGGCCTCGGAGCGTGTCTTCGACGGCATGATTGCGTTTTACGGAAGAACGCTGAAGGTGGTCCTGCGCTATCAGACGCTGACGCTTCTGGTAGCAGTAGCGACACTTTTGCTCACCGTATACCTTTACATCATTATTCCGAAGGGCTTCTTTCCAGTGCAGGATACGGGCGTGATCCAGGGCATTACGCAGGCAACGCAGACGATCGGCTCGAAGGCGATGGCGGAGAAGCAGAAGGAGGTTGCGAAGATTATTCTGCAGGACCCTGCGGTCTTGAATCTGTCCTCCTTTATTGGTGCGGATGGCACGAACACCACGCTGAACAGCGGGCGGATGTCGATCAATCTGAAGCCTCTCGATGAGCGCGACCTGAACGCGTCCGATGTGGTTCGCAGGCTGCAATCCAAGTTAAAGGATGTGCAGGATATTCAGGTTTTCATGCAGCCGGTTCAAAACATTACGGTGGACGACCGCGTGAGCCGGACGCAGTATCAGTACACGCTGGAAGATCCGGACCCAAATGAGCTGAACGAGTGGACCAGCCGATTTGTGGCCAAGATGAAAGAGTTACCGGGACTGGAAGACGTTGCAACAGATCAGCAGATGGGTGGTCTGGCGGTATCGCTGATCATCGATCGCGCGACAGCTTCGCGGCTTGGAGTGGCGCCTACGACCATTGACCAGACGCTCTATGACGCGTTTGGGCAGCGGCAGATCAATACTATGTATACGCAGCTGAATCAATATCACGTTATTCTGGAGGCGGAGCCGCAGTTCCAACTCGATCCAAACAAGCTGGATCATCTTTATTTGCGAGCAGGCTCGGCGGCGGGAACAAGCGGCGCGCCCGCGACTTCCTCGAGCAATGGGTCGAGCTCGGCTGGTACGAATGCACTTACCGGTTCGGCGTTGTTCACGCCCTCGGCGAATACTTTTATTCCGCCTGTAAATGCACTGCGATCGAGCACAACCAACACCGCGGGAGGAGCCGGGTCTGCGGGAACACCCAGCTCGATGACGAACGGGGCGGTCCCGCTGAGCGCGTTTTCACGCTTCGAGACGACGACGCAACCTCTTTCGATCACCCACCAGGGACAGTTCCCGGCGATTACGGTGTCCTTCAATCTTGCACCGAATGCTGCACTTGGCGGAGCGATCTCCGACATTACGAAGATTCAGCAGGATATGCATATGCCGGCGAGTTTGCAGGCGGATTTTCAAGGAACAGCGGCCTCGTTCCGGAATTCGCTCTCGAATATGCCGTTGCTGATTCTTGCCGCACTGGTGACGGTGTATATCGTGCTGGGCGTGCTGTATGAGAGCTTCATCCATCCGATCACGATTCTTTCGACGCTGCCGTCGGCAGGTGTGGGCGCATTTCTTTCGCTGATTTTGTTCCATCAGGATCTGAGCGTTGTGGCGATCATTGGGCTGGTGCTGCTGATCGGCATTGTGAAGAAAAACGGCATTATGATGGTCGACTTTGCGCTGGATGCGGAGCGTCACCAGGGGCTTGATGCGACGGAGGCGATCTACCAGGCTTGTCTGCTGCGGTTCCGTCCAATCATGATGACGACCATGGCGGCGTTGCTGGGGGGAATTCCACTGGCGTTCGGACAGGGCATTGGATCAGAGTTGCGCAGGCCGTTGGGTATTTCGATGGTCGGCGGGTTGCTGTTGAGCCAGATCCTTACGCTGTACACGACGCCTGTGATCTATATCTTCTTCGACAATATTGCGACGCGTTTCTCGAAGAAGAAACATGATAGGGAAACCGAGGCCGCGACCGCATCATGAATCTCTCTGCGCCATTTATCCGCCGACCGGTAGCGACTACGCTGCTGACGGTGGCGATTGCGATTGCCGGGGCCATTGCATTTACTGTGCTTCCAGTATCGCCGTTGCCGCAGGTGGATTTTCCGACGATCTCGGTGAATGCGGGGTTGCCTGGCGGAAGCGCGGAGATCATGGCATCGTCGGTGGCTACGCCGCTGGAACGTCAACTGGGCCATATTGCCGGCGTTTCGGAGATGACTTCGTCGAGCAGTCTCGGGACGACTGGGATTACGATTCAGTTCGATCTGAGCAGGAATATCGATGGTGCGGCGCGCGACGTGCAGGCGGCGATCAATGCGGCCAGAACGTATCTTCCAGCGAACTTGCCGGGCAATCCGACTTACCGGAAGGTGAATCCGGCAGATGCGCCGATCATGATTATCGGGCTTACTTCGGATAAGTTCGGGCCTGACAAGTTGTACGATTTCGCATCAACGATTATTCAACAGCGAATCTCGCAGATTCAGGGCGTAGGGCAGGTGAATGCAGGCGGAGGCGCGCTACCTTCGGTGCGGGTGGAGGTGAATCCGACGAAACTTGCTGCGCTTGGCCTGACGATGCAGAATCTTCAATCGACGCTAAGCTTGCAGAACTCGAATCTGGCAAAAGGGCAGATCACGAACGGAGATATCTCTGCGGACATTACGGCGAACGATCAGATTTCGCACGCAGAAGATTACAAGCCGATCATTGTTGGATACAACAAAGGCTCTGCGGTCCGATTGTCGGATGTCGCGGATGTTGTGGATTCGACGCAGAACATACGAGCGGCAGGGTATTTGAATGGTGTGCGCGCAATCCAGTTGATTGTATTTCGCCAGCCGGGCGCGAATATTATCGACACGGTGGACCGGATTCGCGCCGCGATGCCTTCGGTGGAGGCATCGATCCCCAAAGGGATCGACGTGACCATCGTTCTGGATCGGACGACTACGATTCGGGCTTCGGTTAAGAACGTTGAGACCACACTTTCGCTTTCCATTTTGCTGGTGATCATGGTTGTCTTCGTTTTTTTGCGGAGCCCACGTGCAACGCTGATACCTGCGGTTGCAGTTCCGGTGTCGCTGATTGGCACGTTTGCAGTGATGTATCTGTTTGGGTACAGCCTGGACAACCTGTCGCTTATGGCTTTGACGATTTCGACCGGATTTGTTGTGGACGATGCGATTGTGGTGATGGAGAACGTCACCCGCCATATCGAAGATGGTATGGAACCTTTCTCTGCGGCACTGAAGGGGGCCAAGGAGATTGGGTTTACAGTGTTTACGATCAGCATGTCGCTGATTGCTGTTTTTATTCCACTGCTTCTGATGGGTGGAATTGTGGGACGGCTGTTCCGTGAGTTTGCCGTGACGCTTTCGACGGCGATTCTGGTTTCGATGGTGATCTCGCTGTCGACGACGCCGATGATGTGCGCCTATATTCTGAAGAATCCGCACGCAGAGAAGCATGGGCGGCTGTATCAGGCTTTCGACAGGGGATTCGATTGGATACTTTCGCTTTACCGGCGGAGCCTGCACTGGGCGCTGGATAATCCGGTTCTGATTCTGGTGATGCTGGGGCTGACGATTGCACTGAATGTCGCGATCGCCGTCAAGATACCCAAGGGATTTTTCCCGCTGCAGGATACAGGTTCTCTCGGCGGTGCGGTGCGCGGGCCTCAGGATGCATCCTTTTACTCGATGAATAAAGCTATTCAGGATATCCTGCGAATCATTAAGAGCGATCCTGCGGTTCAGAATGCGTCCACGTTTACCGGAGGCGGCGGTGCATCGAATTCGGCGAACATGTTTGTGGCGCTCAAGCCACTAGCCGAACGGGATAATCTCAGTGCTTCGGATGTGATCAACCGGCTGCGGCCAAAGTTGAACAGGATTACAGGCGCGTCTTCCTTCCTGCAGGCATCGCAGGATCTTCGGATTGGCGGGCGCGGGAGCAATGCGCTCTACCAGTACACGATTCAGGCGGATACTCTTGCGGACCTGGCGGCGTGGGGGCCGAAGCTGCTGGAGGCGATGACGCATCTGCCAGGATTTCAGGATGTGAGTTCAGACCAGCAGAATGGCGGTCTCGACGAGTTGCTCCACTATGATCGCGTTGCCGCAGCGAGGCTGGGACAAACGGCGCAGTCGCTCGATCAGAGTTTGTACAGCGCGTTCGGACAGTCTGAAGTGTCGATTATTTACACGCAGTTGAACCAGTACTATGTAGTGCTTGAAGTGGCGCCGGAGTACTGGGAGAGTCCTGATGGATTGAAGAGTATTTATTTCCATCCGGCCGGCACGAGCAGCGTGACCCCAAGCGGAAATGTTCCGTTGGCTACGATGGCGAGTAATAGGACCAACACGACACCCCTTGCGTTGAACCATACCGGACTATTTCCGTCGGTGACAGTGTCGTTCAACCTTGCTCCGGGAGTTTCGCTGAGCGATGCGACGCTGGAGATCGCACAGATGCAGCAGAAACTGGGGACGCCTTCGACGGTGCATGGATTCTTTGCAGGAACGCTGCTGGCTTATCAGCAGTCGCTGGGGACAGAACCGCTATTGGTGGTGACAGCGATCCTGGCTGTTTTTATCGTTCTGGGCGTCTTATACGAGAGCCTGGTGCACCCGATCACGATTCTTTCGACGCTGCCTTCGGCGAGCGTAGGCGCAATGATGGCGTTGATGTTGTTCAAGGAAGATTTGAATGTTATTTCAATTATTGGGATTGTGCTGCTGATCGGTATCGTGAAGAAGAACGCGATTATGATGATCGACTTCGCACTGCAGTCAGAACGCGAAGAGGGCATGGAGACGGAAGACGCGATCTTCCGGGCGTGTATGCTGCGTTTTCGGCCGATCCTGATGACGACAATGGCAGCGTTGTTTGGCGCGTTGCCGCTGGCCTTTGGGCACGGTACCGGCTCCGAACTGCGGCGGCCGCTTGGCATCACGATCGTCGGCGGTTTGATTGTGAGCCAGATGCTTACGCTTTATACAACTCCGGTTGTTTATCTTGCGCTCGACCGTCTGCGGTTGCGTGTGATGGGGAAGGAACGCGATACGTTCCATCCAATCGACTCAGTGGCTGCCGGTGGAGACTAAATTACGGATGTCTAACTTTATGAAGAACCTTCGATTGAGATTGGCTTCTGGTTCCGCGATGACGATGCTTCTGCTGACGGGATGCATGGTAGGGCCGAAGTATCACGTTCCGCCCGCGACGGCCACGGCTCCACCTGCAGACTATAAGGAATCGACTACGCAGTTTCATGACACCGACGGGTGGAAGGTCGCGCAGCCGCAGGATGCGATGCTCCACGGCAAGTGGTGGGAGATCTACAACGATCCAGAGTTGAATGCTCTCGAAGAAAAACTAAATATCGACAACCAGAACATCAGGCAGTTCTTTGAGAATTTTCTGGAGGCGCGGACACTGATAACGCAGGCGCGGTCGCAGCTTTATCCGACAGTGGGGGTTACCCTGTCGTATTCTGCGGCGCGCACGTCAACCAATCTGTCGAACTCTCCTTCGGCCAATCCTGGCAGAGTATCTTCGGTGGGATCGTTGCCTTTTGACGTGTCGTGGGAACCCGATCTATGGGGAAAGATTCGCAACACGATTCACGAGCAGCAGTACAACGCGCAGCTGAGCGCGGCGGATCTTGAGAACGAGAAGCTGACCGAACAGGCAAGCCTGGCGGAGTTTTTCTTTGAAATACGCGGACAGGATGCGCTGCAAGAGCTGCTGGATGAGACAGTGGAGGCCGACAAGAAAGCGCTGGAGTTGACCCGGGCCCGGTATGAGACCGGTGTGGATATGAGGATCTCAGTCGCTGAGGCTGAGGCAACGCTTGCGAATGTTCAGTCGCAGGCGACCAATCTTGGAGTGGCAAGGGCGCAGTTCGAACATGCGATTGCCGTGCTGGTGGGAGTGAATGCATCGCAGTTTTCGATTCCGGTGAAGCCATTGTTGACGAATCCGCCGGCGATTCCGGTGGGACTGCCTTCGGCGCTGCTGGAACGTAGGCCAGATATTGCAGCGGCAGAGCGGAGGATGGCAGCGGCGAACGCTCAGATCGGCATTGCCTACGCGGCATACTATCCATCGTTGACCATAAATGGGAGTTACGGGTACGAGAGCACGAACTTCAGCCACTTCTTCGATTCGCCGAGCAGATTCTGGTCGGTTGGACCAAGCCTGAGCGAGACAATTTACGATGGTGGACTACGGCGTGCGACGGTGAACCAGTTCATCACGACCTATAACGCGGACGTGGCCAGCTACCGGCAAACGGTACTGACTGGATTTCAGCAGGTGGAGGATGCGCTGTCGTCAGTCCGCATCCTTTCTCAGCAAATCCTGAAACAGGAGCAGGCGGTGAAGTCCTCGGAGGAGGTTCTGCAATTGGAGCAATATCGTTACCAGATCGGGCTTGATCCCTACCTCGACGTCGTAACGGCGCAGACGACGCTTCTGAGCAATCAGCAGACGATGACAAACCTGCATGTGCAGGAGATGACGGCTTCGGTGCAGTTAATTGAGGCGCTGGGCGGAGGTTGGGATAGATCGCAGCTGCCGACGCCGGGGGATGTTTCGAAGAAGCTGAATCAATCCGAGACTACGATCCAGTAGGCCTTGGTTAACCGGAGAGAGCAATGATTGGCGATGGGGCAGCTTATCAGGAGCTGGTTGCTTTGTATGGCGGCTATGGTGATGAGGAATTGGTCGGGCTTTCCCGCAATATTGGCGATCTGACTGAGATCGCACAAGAAGTTTTGAAGGGGGAGTTGGCGAGGCGTGGGCTGAAGATCGCGCCTGTCGAAAAACCGAGAGAGACGAGGGTTTTGACTGACGACGACCTGGCAGATATGCGGAGTTATGCCGAGGTGGCCCCGGAAGAGTGCATTTTCGATTTTGAGAGCGAGCGGGAGGCGTCGGCTGCGTACTATGCGCTGACCGGACGGGGAATTGAGGCGATCGTTGTTTCGGAGAGCAGGACGAAGTTTGAAAATCATGGGCCGCGCGTCGTGGTGAAGCCGAAGGATGCGGAGCGGGCCTCTGAAATATTGTCTGCGCCTTCGAGCGAGACTCTCACTACGGCAATCGAGGACTCTCCGGGAGAGTACGATGTGCCGCGTTGTCCGGCATGTGGCGGGGAGGAGATCGTGCTCGAGTCGGTCGATCCGGTGAACCAGTGGCTCTGCGATGGATGTGGGCATACCTGGCTTGAGGAGCCTGTTTCGCAGGGTTAGCCTTGTCGCGGTGATGATGAAGATAGAAAAAGACCCGCACGATGCGGGTCTTTTGTGTTGATGGAGATGTGGATTATCAATTTTGGTGTGAAGACTCGCGTTGTTGCTGCGGCTTTGATTGAGTTTGCGGTGTAGGCCTCGGCTGAGGCTGTGGCGCAGGTCTGGATTGAGGTGGAGCAGGCCTCGATTGTGGTTCAGGAGATGGTCTTGACTCGGGTTGAGGCATCGGCCGGTATTGAGGCTGAGGCTGTACAGGCCTGATCTCAGATTGAGGTTGCGGCGCAGGTCTGGATTGAGGTGGAGGTGGAGCAGGCCTCGATTGTGGTTCAGGAGATGGTCTTGACTCGGGTTGAGGCATCGGCCGGTACTGAGGCTTAGGCTGCATAGGCCTGATCTCAGGTTGTGGTTGAGGCCGTGATTGCGGAGTTGGCTGTGGGCGAGGCTCGGCGGGACGAACCTGGGGTTGTGGTTGTGGGTGTGGCTGATCCGGACGAGGCTGAGCTTGGATTGGTCTGCTTTCCGGTGCGGGTTGTACCTGAGGTTGGTTGGCTCGATGCTCAGGTTGGACGGGTCTTGGCTGAGGCTGATTTGGTCGCGTTTCCGGTTGGTTGGGTCGGTTGAAGTCCCCTGGCCGAGTGCCAGGTTGGGTAGGATGAACCTCAGGCTGGGTCGGTCTTACCTCAGGTCGATTTGTTTCGGGCTGGATGGGTCGCGCAGGCTGAATTTGCGGATGATTGTTCGGCTGGCCCGGTCTATTTTCAGGCTGTCCGGGACGAACCTCTGGTTGACCTGGGCGATTTCCTTCTCCGGGTCTGACATTGGGTTGGCCGGGGCGGTCGTTCTCTGGCCGATTCGTTGGATCAGGTCGAGCGATGCCGGGTTGCGCGGCGATTGGACGCGGAGCGGCGACCATCTCAGGACGACCACGATTCACGTTATAGAACTGCTGGCGGTTTTCGGCGGCCGCACGTTGATGTTGAATCTGCGTGCTCATGGGCGGTGTCCGCGGGCCACGGAAGGCTGCGATCTCAGTGGGCTGCGGACGGGCTGCGATACCACCACGGCCCCCGTTATAGGCTACGCGGGCGGTATTGTTAACGACGACGGTTCGGTTATAAACGTGAGTGATGTTGACGTTTACTCGATTAACCGAACGGTTGTAGTAAAAGGTGTTTCCGTTCCAATAGCCGCCGTGATAGCCGAAACCGGTGTAACCGAAGCCGTAGTTGATGCCTCCGTAGAAGCCGATGTGAGTGCCCCAGTAGCCGCGGTGGAAGCCCCAACGGTTGTGGTACCAGCCCCAATAGCCGGGGGTCCAGAGGGCCCCGTAATAGGGCGGGAAGCACCAGGCGCCGGGGATCCAGTAGTAACCTGCAGGCGCCCAGTACCAGTAACCAGGGGTCCAGATGTAGTTAGGCCCCGGAGCTTCGGGCTGGTCGTATTCGGGGAGGGGAGGAGGCGGTTGATCAGCGTATTCAACCGGCTGAGGCTGGCCTTCTGCGTCTAGCTGATCGAGTGTCTGGGCGTCCTGATAGGCCTGATCCTGAGCGGAGGGTGGCGGGGGAGCAGTCTGATCCGGAGGAGGTTGTTGTGGATATTGTTCCACGGCCTGAACGGGCTGGGCTTGCACGCGAATGGCAAGAACCCTGCCTTGAGCGGGTGTGGGAGCAGGCATGGCAGCCGGTTGCGATTGCGGTTGCGTGTTGTCGACCGGGGCCATGTTGACGTCGGCTGGATCAGGGCCGGAGTTGTCTGCTATGGGAACTGCGTCGGGATCTACTCTGTGGCAAGCTGTGATACCGATCGTTGCGAAAATGCCGAGCGAAAGAGCTAGAAAAAACCTGGGACCGAACTTATGCATACTTCCTGTCTCCTCGTACTGGCTGGGTTAATAAACCCGAACCTAGGGGTTGAGATGCGTGTTGGAGGCCGGTTGCGGGTTGCTATTGAAAATAAATAGCTTAGATGGATCGAACCGATCAATGAAACGTTTCGAGCAACGGCCGTTGAATTTAGTTGATGAGCCGAGCGGTTGAGCTTTGATTCAATCGACCTTCCGGCGATTCCATGCGTCTTACTTTCAGGTGACCAGTTTTCGTCGGGCCGAGGATGGAAGTAAAATGATGTCGATGGTCAGTCTTCCCAACCTGAAGCGCTTCCGGCACGGTCGCCGCGACCGCGGGCGGAGCTAGGCCATTTCCCATCGAAAATTTTCGACTTCAGCCGTTGTAGTTCGCGGCCTGAAGTTGCGACTACGGCCTTATACTTCGCGCTTTTGATGAAGCGCTACGGAGATGACATCATGCCGACCCAATCGCATCCTGATTCGTTCAAGAGCCTGTCGACTCTTCGCTCTGGCTCGCAGACCTACAATATTTTTCGCCTGAAGGCGCTTGAGGATCAAGGCGTCGACCTAACCAGGCTGCCGTTTTCACTGCGTGTTCTGCTGGAGAACCTCCTGCGGCATGAAGACGGCCGTACAGTAACGGCGGATGATATTCAGTTTCTTGCCTGCTGGAATCCTGCTGCCGAGCCTTCGCGCGAGATTGCGTTTATGCCGGCGCGTGTGTTGATGCAGGACTTCACGGGTGTGCCCGCAGTCGTTGACCTGGCCGCGATGCGCGATGCGATGAAGACGTTGGGAGGCGATCCGGAGAAGATCAATCCGCTGCAGCCTGCCGAGCTGGTGATCGATCACTCGGTGCAGGTGGATGAGTTTGGGGTGCAGCGCGCCTATGACCTGAATGCCGCTCTGGAGTTTCAGCGAAACCGAGAGCGGTATGCGTTTTTGAAGTGGGGACAGACGGCGTTTCACAATTTTTCTGCAGTGCCGCCCGGGATGGGGATCTGCCATCAGGTGAATCTGGAGTATCTGGCACGGGTCGTTTTTACGACTTCACCGAAACGAAGCATCGACGCCGTCGCTGTTGCGGGACACAAAGCGAGCGTCGAAGAGAGTTATGCGTTTGCCTACCCCGATACGCTTGTTGGGACTGATTCACACACCACGATGGTGAATGGCCTGGGCGTCCTGGGTTGGGGCGTTGGCGGAATTGAAGCCGAGGCGGCGATGCTCGGGCAGCCGGTATCGATGCTTGTGCCGCAGGTGGTTGGGTTCAAGCTGACGGGAAAACTGAAGGAAGGGACGACTGCGACTGATCTCGTGCTGACCGTGACGGAGATGTTGCGGAAGCTTGGAGTGGTTGGGAAGTTCGTCGAGTTTTATGGGCCGGGCATCTCCGAGTTGCCGCTGGCGGATCGCGCGACGATTGCGAATATGGCACCGGAGTATGGAGCCACTTGCGGGATATTTCCAGTGGATGCGGAGACGCTGCGGTATCTGCGGTTGACTGGACGTAGCGACGAACAGATTGCGCTCGTGGAAACTTACTATCGCGAGCAGGGAATGTTCCACACCGCGGAGGCGAAGGAGGCTGTATATTCGGCGACGATTTCGCTGGATCTTGCGACCGTGGAGCCGAGTGTCGCAGGGCCGAAGCGGCCGCAGGACCGCGTGAAGCTGTCGCAGGCTGGCGCGAGCTTCAAGGAGCAGTTACCCACGCTGCTGGGACCGAACGGGAATAAAAATGTAGCGAGGCAGATGGTTCGCTGGGAGGGTGAGGGCGGAACGGCTTCGGCGTCGGGTGATGTGACCAGCAGCGTAGGGGTTGCGTCGCCTGTTGTGGAGCAGCCGACGGTTCCCATCATTACGATTCAGGATGAGCGTGTTCCGCAACTGGAGGCTCCGCATGTGTCGATTCGGAGCCGGTTTGGTGTTGATCCGGATAAGTATCTTGACCATGGGTCGATTGTGATTGCGGCGATTACTTCGTGCACGAATACCTCGAATCCGTCAGTGATGATGGCGGCGGGATTGTTGGCGAAGAAAGCAGTAGAAAAGGGTCTGAGTACGCCGCCATGGGTGAAGACTTCACTGGCTCCGGGATCGCGCGTGGTCACGGACTACTACGTGAAGGCGGGGCTTATGCCTTATCTGGACAAGCTGCGGTTTCAGGTAGTTGGGTATGGGTGCACGACCTGCATTGGAAACTCAGGGCCGTTGCCGACGGATGTTTCGAAGTCGATTGAAGACAACGGGCTGGTTGCGGTCTCGGTATTGTCGGGAAACAGGAACTTTGAAGGAAGAATTTCGCCGGAGGTGCGGGCGAATTATCTGATGAGTCCTCCCCTAGTGGTTGCGTATGCGCTGGCGGGGCACATCGGGCACAACTTTGAGACAGAGCCGCTGGGCCAGGGAAAGAATGGTCAGGGGGTATACCTGCGCGATATCTGGCCAACACAAGAAGAGGTTGCCGCAGCAGTGAACGTCATTGATTCAGGGATGTTCCATAAGCAGTACAGCACGGTAACGGATGGCGACAACAACTGGCAGAACCTGAAGTTCCCAGATGGGGAGACCTATGGATGGGAGCCGGATTCGACCTATATTCGCAAGGCTCCTTACTTTGACGGGATGCCGGCTGGGCCTGCTCCGGTTGAGGACATTCATGGCGCACGGGTTCTGGCAGTGTTGGGAGATTCTGTAACCACGGACCATATCTCGCCGGCGGGATCGATCAAACTGAATGGGCCAGCAGGGAAATACCTGACCGAGCATGGGGTGAAGGCTTCGGACTTCAACAGTTATGGATCGCGTCGCGGGAACCACGAGGTTATGGTGCGCGGGACGTTTGCCAATGTGCGGCTACGGAACAAGTTGGCTCCGGGGACTGAGGGCGGCGTAACTCGGTTTCTGCCAGACGATTTGCCGATGTCGATCTATGACGCCAGCGTGGAGTATGCGAAGCGTGGGGTACCGCTGGCGATTCTGGCCGGCAAGGAGTACGGATCGGGTTCAAGCCGCGACTGGGCGGCGAAGGGGCCGCGGTTGCTCGGGATCCGGTTTGTGATCGCGGAGAGTTATGAGCGGATTCACCGGTCCAACCTGGTTGGGATGGGTATTCTGCCGCTGCAGTTTATGCCAGGGCAGAATGCCGAATCCCTTGGACTGACGGGCGAGGAGATTTTTGCGATCGGAGATACGCCGGGCCAACTGCGCGCGATGCTCGATGGCAAATTCGCCAACGGCAAGGTAGTGACGGTGTTTGCTGAGTCGGATCTGGGAAAAACTACGGAATTTTCGGCGACTGTGCGGATCGACACGCCGCAGGAGATTCTTTATTACCAGCACGGCGGGATTCTGCAGTACGTGCTGCGGCAGTTGGCGGGGAAGGCGTAATAACCTTCTGGATTGTTAAATGGCGCCGATGTAACATTAGTCCGCATCGTGCAGTTGCATTGGTGTGCCGGTGATCTTAAGGGAGACTTATGACGATCAGACTGAGACTGCTTTCCGTTTCAATTATGCTGTTTTGCGTTTGTGCCAATGCGCAGGAGGCTACTGCCGGAGCCTTCGCTGGCCTAGTTAGCGTGGATGCCTCACTTAAGGGCAGAATAGGCTCGAAGGATGCCAAAGTGGGTCAGCCGGTTCTAGCGGCTCTGGAGAAGCCTGCGACTATCGGGGGAACTGCTTTCCCGAGGGGAACAACACTTATCGGGCACGTTGTCGGTGTAGTCAAACACAGCAAAGAGACTCCTGATGGATCGATCTCAATCCTTTTTGATCAGGCAAAACCGAAGAAGGGAGACCCGATTAATATTCGGGCGAGCATTTTCAAGATTCTGCTTTCCGAGAACAATTTATTGGCGCAACGGACCGATGCAGCTTCGGGCATCCGTGGTGGTGCAGGCACTGATATGAACACTGCGTTGTTGCGCCAAAACCTTGATAGGGATGGCAAAGTATCCGGTTTGCAATCGGCAGATGGTGCGCCTGTCCAAGTAGTAAGCGGTATCCCGGGCATTGCGCTTTCTGCGGTGGCAGATGAGCATAACTCGGGCATCATGACATCGAAGAATCAGGACGTCGAAGTGCCTGCGAGCATAGACATGGTAATTGGAGTGTCATTGAAACAGTAATCGTCTGGCCGTGCAGAGGAATTGGAGGCACCGTCTATCGAGTAGGCCTATAATGTCCTATGGCAATCGCTCATCCGGCCTCTTCGCAGGCTGGCCCGCAGCCTGAGCCGAACAAAAAGCCGAAGAACCAGCCGGAGATGAGGGTCGACGCGGGGACGGAGCTCGAAACGGCTCCTCCTGATGCGGCTCCGCCGATGGTGTCGGAGACGATCTCGCATGGAAAGAAGAAACCAACCGAAGTTGCCGAGGAGGCAGTATCTGAGGCTGCGGGGAATGCGCCGTTGGTGATTGCTGGTGTGGATGAAGCTGCTGTGGCGACCGAGTCTTCGGCGAGTCATCTACTGGGGACTTCGGCCAAAGATATTAAGTCAGTGGATGCGAAGTTTCAGAAGCTTCTGGACACCGTTCATGAGAACCGGCCTGGGGATGATCTGGAGATTATCCGGAAGGCCTGGGCGTTCTGCCTGCAACAACATGAGGGACAGAAAAGAGCGAGCGGCGAACCTTACATCATCCATCCGCTGGAGGTAGGACAGGTGCTGGCCGAGTTGAAGATGGACTCGACGGCAATTGCGGCCGGGTTGCTGCATGATGCGGTGGAAGATACGGATGTTACGTCGGCGGAGATTGCGAAGCGATTCGGTGACCAGGTGGCGCACATCGTTGAGGGCGTCACGAAGCTCGAAAAGATCAAGTTTGCGAATCGTGAGGATCATCAAGCGGAGAATATTCGCAAAATGCTGCTGGCGATGGTGACTGATGTTCGCGTCGTCATCATCAAGCTGGCGGACCGGCTGCATAATATGCGCACGCTGGAACACTTGAAGCCGGAGAAGCAGCAGAAGATTGCGCGGGAGACGCTGGATATCTATGCTCCGCTTGCTCACCGGTTGGGCATGGGTAAGCTGCGCGGCGAGTTGGAGGACCTGGCGTTTCGGTATACCGATCCTTATGCCTACGAGCAGGTATCGAACGAGGTGGATGCGCTGCGTGGGGCGGGCGAAAAGTTTCTCGACAAGATTGTGAAGCAGCTTGAGGCGAAGCTGAAGGAGTTCAAGATTCAGGGGCGGGTGGAGTCGCGGATCAAGCGGCTTTATTCGATTCAACAGAAGCTGCAGGACCAGAAGATTCCAGTGGATCAGGTTTATGACCTGCTGGCGATTCGGGTGATCTGTAATTCGGTGCAGGATTGTTATGCACTGCTAGGGTTGCTGCATTCGATCTGGCGGCCGGTGCCGGGGCGGATCAAGGATTTTATTGCGATGCCGCGGCCGAATCTTTATCAGTCTCTGCATACGACGCTGATTGCGGAGGGTGGGCATCAGTTCGAGGTGCAGATTCGGACGGAAGATATGCATCGCGTCGCTGAGGAAGGGATTGCGGCGCACTGGAAGTACAAGGCCTCAGACAATGTGAGCGCCAAGGATGAACAGCGGCTGGCGTGGGTGCGGCAGTTGATGGAATGGCAGCGGGAGATGACCGATCCCAATGAGTTCATGTCGACGCTGAAGATCGATCTGTATCCGGAGGAGGTTTATACCTTCACGCCGAAGGGCAAGGTCGTGGTGTTGCCGAAGGATGCCAGCCCGATCGATTTTGCCTATGCGATCCATACTGAGGTGGGGAATACGACGGTTGGCGCGAAGGTGAATGGGCGGATCGTCCCTCTGCGAACGAAACTGCGTAACGGCGACATTGTGGAGATTACGACGCAGACGGGGCACGCTCCGAGCAGGGACTGGCTGAGTTTTACGAAGAGCTCGCGGGCGCGGAACAAGATTAAGCACTGGCTGAATGAACATCAGCGCGAGCGGGCGATTGAGATTGGCAGGAAGTTGCTGGATCGCGAGGCGAGGAAGTACAAGCTGTCGTTGACGAAGTTTACCGAGGCAGACTACGACAAGGTTGCGGGCGAGTATGGGTTGGGGACGCAGGCGGAGCTACTGTCGGGTGTTGGATTTGGAAAGTTTTCAGCAAGGCAGGTGTTGAACAAGCTGGAGCCGGGATCGACCATGACGGCTGAGCCTGCGCCGTCAGAAGCGGGAGTAGGCAATGTCGTTGGGCAGATGTCGGACGCGGTCAAGCGAGTCTTCTTTGGGAAAGGCTCAGAGTCGCTGCAGGTGGAGGGGCAGGACGATCTGCTGGTGTATCGGGCACGCTGTTGTAACCCAATTCGTGGTGAGGAGATTGTGGGATATGTGACCAGGGGCAAGGGTGTCGCGGTACATGCACGGAGTTGCCCTAATGTGCAGAATTTATTGTATGAGTCGGACCGGAGGATTCAGGTGGAGTGGGCTCCGGTGCCTACAGAACCGGGAATGGCGAAGCAGCAGACTTATCCGGTGAAGCTTACGGTGATCTGCGATGACCGAGCGGGATTGCTGAAAGAGTTTACGGCGATCATTTCGGATGATGGGACGAACATTCGCAGTGTGGATACGAGACCAACACCCGAGGGGACGATGGTCGTGGATTTTGTGGTGGAGACTGTGGATGTACGGCATTTGAATAAGCTGGTGCAGAATCTGCGGAAGGTTCCTGGGGTGCGGGACGTTCAGCGGGTGCAGAAGATTTAGTCTGGTAGCGGTGAAGAGGTGAGCGGATTGTCCGGGGTTCGGGTTTGATCAGTCGCCGGCGGATTCTTCAGGTGGCAGGAGCGGCGGTGGGCTCGGCCGTACTGCCGCGGAGTGCTTCTTCACTAGCGGATGCGGATCATACGATCGAGATTGCACCTTACTCGCTTGAAGTTGGGCCGGGGCGTTTCATCAAGACGATTGCGTATAACCAACAGGTGCCGGGACTGCTGTTACGGCTGAAGGAGGGCGTTCCCGTCACGGTTGATGTTGTGAATCGCAGCGAGAATGATGAGATCGTTCATTGGCATGGGCTGTTTCTCCAGCCGGACACGGATGGCTCAATGGAGGAGGGAACGCCGCATGTCCCGCGAAATGGACGCGCGCGTTACACGTTTACGCCGGAACCAGCTGGGTTTCGGTGGTATCACACGCATACGTTTGCGGGCCATGATTTGAAGAGGGGAGGGTTTACGGGGCAGCATGGATTTCTGTTGGTAGAACCGCGAGAAAACCCGGCGCGGTATGACAGAGAGATTTTTCTGGGCCTGCATGATTGGGATGGAGTGCTTGCCGCGAGCGACGATGGGTCAATGAGTCCGTCGTACGAGATTTCGACCATAAATGGGAAGAGGATGGGGTTTGGCGAGCCGCTGCGGGTGAAGCAGGGCGAGCGGGTTCTGATGCATTTGCTGAATTCGAGCCCGACGGAGCCGCACTGGATCGCGATGGCTGGGCATCAGTTTGAGGTGATCGCTCTGGACGGCAATGCAGTTGCGCATCCAAAAAGGGTGCCCATGCTGTGTCTTGCTCCGGCGGAGAGGGTGTCAGCGATTATGGAGATGAATAGTCCGGGAATATGGGTACTGGGTGAAGTGCGCAAGCATGTGATCGCTGCGGGCATGGGGATTATGGTGGAGTATGCAAGCGCGAGCGGCAAGCCGCAGTGGGTGCAGCCGGAGGATTTGGTCTGGGATTACCTGCAGTTTGGGACGGCGGTCGGATTAGTGGCACAGGAAGCGGTGACTGAGATTCCGCTGGTGTTTGAGTCGAAGTTCGCAGGACATGGAGCGATGGACCGATGGATGATCAATGGCAAGTCGTTTCCGGATACGAAGACAGAGGTTCTGACGGAGGGGCGGCGATACCGGCTGGCTTTCAAGAACAAGAGTAAAGAGAATCATCCCGTTCATCTTCACCGTCACACGTTTGAGCTGCGACGGATGGAGGGCCGGGAGACGAGCGGAATTTTGAAGGATACGGTTCTGGTGGCTGCGGGGACAGAAGTTGATGTGGAGTTTGTGGCAAATCATCCGGGGCTGACGCTATTCCATTGCCATCAGCAGGATCATATGGACAATGGATTCATGATGCTTTTTCGGTATGCGTGAGTTGTTTTCGGATATGCGGATTCTTTTCAGGTCAAACTGGGTTGTTTTTTGGTGCCAAGTCGCCGGTTTTTGTTGTGTGCCTGCCCTGGCGCAAGGGAACTACGAGATTCAGGTATATGGAGCGGATACGATTCCGCCGAAGAGCACGATGGTGGAGCTTCACTCGAACTTTACAGCGCAGGGGCAGCGAGCAACTATTGATGGGGTATATCCCACGAACCATCAGCTGCACGAGACCCTTGAGATAACGCAGGGCCTGACGAGTTGGTCGGAGGTTGGATTTTATGTCTTCACGAGTTGGCAGGAAGGGCATGGCGTGCAGTGGGTGGGAGACCACATTCGACCGCGGGTACGGGTACCGGATTCGTGGCATTGGCCAGTGGGAGTAAGCCTTTCGACAGAGGTTGGGTATCAGCGGGCGGTGTATTCGCCAGACACCTGGACGTGGGAGATCAGGCCGATCTTCGATAAAGCAGTTGGGCGATGGTATTTCGCGGTGAATCCTGCGCTTGAACGGACCTGGCATGGGCCGGACGTGAGGCAGGGCCTTGGATTTTCGCCGGCGGTGAAGGTGGGATACGACTTTACCAAGGCAATCAGCGGTGGGGTGGAGTACTACGCGGACTATGGGCGGTTTGGAGCCTTTGATTCGCTTCGCGATCAGCAGCAGCAGCTGTTTGTAGTCACAGATTTGAATGTGTCGCCGAAGTGGGAGATTAATTTCGGCGTTGGTGTTGGCGCGACCGCGGGGACAGACCATTTGATTGTGAAGGGTATTCTCGGGCGCCACTTCACGTGGGGGAAGTCGTCGCCAGTGGAATAGATTCGTCGGCGCCTACGAAAAACTGAGTCGATAGCTGCGGCCGGCTTCCAGTTGAGTTAGGTAACTTCTGTCGGGCTGGGTGGTGAAGGCGACCGGCTTTGCGCCGCTCCTGATTGCGGAGATGGTTTGGCCCCTGGGGGCACGCAGAACTTGTTTGCCGGTTGCATCGGGGCGGATGGTGCAGTCCATGAGCTTATTAGCTGTCCAGCGGAGATCGATCTCCAGGCCGCCTCTTGCACGCAGACCTTTGACGGAGCCCTCAGACCATGCGCTGGGCAGGGCGGGCAGGAGGTCGATGGTTCCTTCATGGCTTTGCAGGAGAAGCTCGGCGATGGCGGCGGTGGTGCCGAAGTTTCCGTCGATCTGAAAGATCGAGGTTTTGCCTGACGGATGGGTGTCAAAGAGATTGATGTTGGTGCTGTGCTGCATAAGCATGGAGAGTGACTCCCATGCTTTGTCGCCGTCGAGCAGGCGAGTCCAGAAGGCGATGGCCCATGCGCGGCTCCAGCCGGTGTAGGCTCCGCCGTTGGCGAGACGGCGCTCGAGCGAGACACGCGCGGCCTGAGCTAGCTCGGGAGTTTTGCGTGGAGTGATCTGGTTGCCGGGGTAGAGCGGGTACATATGCGACATGTGGCGTTGGCCGGGTGTGGCTTCTTCGAAGTCGACCGACCACTCCTGAAGCTGGCCGTAGCGACCAATCTGGTACGGGAGAAGGCGGGGGATGGCAGCGTCCAGTTTTGCTGCAAAGTCGGCGTCGATACCAAGCTCCTTCGCAGCAGCGCTGCAGTTTCCGAAGAGCTCGCGGATCAGAGCCATGTCCATGGTGCAGCCAGCGCTGGTGAAGGCAGGCTTACCGTCGGGGGCGAGGAAGTTGTTCTCGGTCGATTCGGAGGGACAAGTGGTGAGGTGGCCCTTGCCGTCTTCGATCAACCACGCGAGGCAGAACTCGGCCGCACCTCGCATGAGCGGGTAGGCGCGAGTGCGGAGAAAGTCGCGATTGCGGGTAAAGAGATAGTGTTCGTAGAGATGAGCGCAAAGCCATGGGCCGCTCATACCCCAGTTAGCCCAGGTGGGTGAACCGACGCCCTCGCCTACTGGATTTGCGGCTCGCCAGATGTCGATGTTGTGGTGCGAGCACCATCCGGGGAGCCCGTAGGTTTCTTGGGCGGTGACGGCTCCAGTCTTGCTGAGTCCGTCGATGAGGTCGAAGAGCGGGCCGGTGCATTCGCTGAGATTGTAGGTTTCGGCGGGCCAGTAATTCATCTGAATGTTGATATTGGCGGTCCAATTGGAACTCCAGGGAGGTGTGACCTGATAGTTCCAGATGCCTTGAAGATTTGCGGGCTGAGAGCCCGGACGCGAGCTGCTGATAAGCAAATAGCGGCCATATTGGAAGTACAGCGCCAGCAGCGATGGATCGGATAAATTGGCGAAGTCTTTGAGGCGCTGATCCGTCGGCTTTGCTGTGTTAGCTGCGCCGAGGTTGAGGGAGACGCGACGGAAGAGGCGCCGGTGATCTGTGATGTGAGTTGTGCGGAGAGTTGCGAGAGGCTTGGCTGCTACGCTGTCGAGTTGTCGTTTGGCGTTGGCGATGACCTCGTCGAGAGGAGTGTCGGGCTTGAGTTGGAAGCCACGATAGCCCGTCGCGGCAGTGATGAGAACAGTAAACGAGGTTGCGTTTGCGATGGTAATGCTGGTGGGATTGTCTGTTGCGGTGCCGTCTTCTAAGTGAACCTCGAGAATTGAGGCGAAGTACATGCCTGCGCCAGGCTCTTCCGAAAGGGTGATGGGTTGTTCGCTGTTCGGATGGCCTGCGCCTGCGATGTGAGCCGCAGCCTTGCCGGTGAGTTGAAGGCGGTTGTTGGACAATGCGGTGACGGATTTCTGGAGCGGGCCGTCGAGCGTGAGGACAGCATTGAGCTGATTTGGCTTGCTTGCCGTGACGTGCAGGACGAGTACCTGATCGGACGTGGAGACGAAGGATTCCCGCTTGAATTGCACGCCTTCGACCTCATACGAGGTGGCGGCGCAGGCGGTGTCGAGATCAAGCTGGCGGCGATAGTTTTTGGATGGGCCGGAGTGGGTGAGTTCGACTCTGAGGTTGCCGAGCGGTTGGTAGGATTCCGCAAAGTGACCCTGCATCTTGTGGCAGAGCTGATCGGCGAGGTGGTAGTCCTGTTTTTCAAGCACGGCGGTGCGAATGGCAGCAAGGTGGCTCTTTGCGTCGGGGTTGTTACCGTTGCGCGGCTGACCAGACCATAGGGTGTCTTCATTAAATTGAAGAAGCTCTTTGTTGAACGAGCCGTCTTCGCCACCTCCAAACACCATCGCGCCGAGGCGTCCGTTCCCGATTGGGAGCGCATCGATCCATTGGGACGCGGGTCTGTCGTACCAGAGGGTGAGATCGTTTGCAGCAGCCGGTTGATCGAGAGCTTTGGCGAAAGGATTGGGCAGGGAGAGATTTCCGATTAGGACAGAGGTTGATCCAAGGAAACGACGGCGGGTGAATCGATTCATAGGCGGGGCCTTTCCGAAGAAAGCGACTGATCCACTTTATCTGACGCTACTTGCCGACGAGCCGGGATCGATGTATCTTGAAAAGCAGGATGATTCTTTGCTCCAGCCGAATTACCTTTATTTACCGCTACTGGCGCACGGTAGCGGCATCGGCGGAGTAGTTTCATCTGAGAGATAGCTAAAGCTTCAGTTGAAATCGACATCCACACGAGCCGCGACCTGATCAGGTTGCGGTTTTTATTTTTGCGGAGGAGAGATTATGACGACAGCAGCGATGGTGAATCCGGCGGGACCGGTGAAGTCAGCGGCGGGACGTTTTGGGGTATATGGCGGACGGTACGTTCCTGAGACGCTGATGGCGGCGCTTGAGGAGTTGGAGGCCGCGTATGCGCTTGCGAAGGGAGATGCTGCCTTTCAGGCGGAGCTGAGTGATCTGCTGCATAACTATTGTGGCCGGCCTACACCGCTTTACTTTGCGAAGCGGCTGACGGAGCAGTGTGGCGGGGCGAAGATTTATCTGAAGCGTGAGGACCTGCTCCATACGGGAGCTCACAAAATTAACAATGCGCTAGGGCAGGGACTGCTGGCGCGGCGGATGGGGAAACAGAGAATTATCGCCGAGACGGGCGCAGGACAGCATGGCGTAGCAACGGCTACAGTTTGTGCACTACTGGGGATGGAATGCGTCGTCTACATGGGTGAGGAGGACATGCGGCGGCAGGAGCTGAATGTCTATCGCATGCGGCTGCTTGGGGCGGAGGTGCGCGGAGTTTCGGGTGGCTCGGCTACGTTGAAGGATGCTATCAACGAGGCGATGCGGGATTGGGTGACGAATGTCCGCACGACGTACTATGTGCTGGGGAGTGCGCTGGGGGCTCATCCTTATCCGACGATGGTACGGGATTTTCATCGCGTGATCAGTCGGGAGGCGAAGGCGCAGATGCTGGAGCAGGAGGGACGGCTGCCTACGGCGGTGGTCGCCTGTGTTGGCGGCGGATCGAATGCGATTGGGGCTTTCTATGAGTTTCTTGAGGATAAGAATGTCGATTTGATTGGCGTGGAGGCCGGCGGGCGTGGACCTGCGCTGGGAGAGCATGCTGCGCGGTTTCAGAAGAATGGTGGCGGTGTGCCGGGGGTGCTGCAGGGGACTTATTCGTATGTTCTGCAGGATGAGGCTGGGCAGGTGAGTTTGACGCACTCGATAAGCGCGGGGCTGGACTATGCGAGTGTGGGGCCGGAGCATGCGATGTTGCATGATTCGGGGCGGGCGACATATGTTTCCTGCTCGGATGATGCGGCGTTGAAGGCTACGGTGACGCTTTCGCGGACGGAGGGGATTGTGCCAGCGCTGGAGAGCGCCCATGCGATTGCGGAGGCTATTCGGCTGGCTCCGACGATGACGAAGGAGGCAGTGCTGATGGTGAATCTGTCAGGCCGTGGCGATAAGGATATGGGGATTTTGTCGCGGGAGCTGGATTTGAAAGGTGCCTGAGGGCGACCGCGGAACATCGCGGAGAGACGTGGAGCAAGGCGAAGGCGATTGATTGATTTTGGAGGATTTGTGGCGATTGAGTTTCAAAGAAAGCCGGGGATTGTCGCTTATTTGACTGCCGGTGATCCTGATCTGGCGACGACACGGGAGATTGCATTGGCGGCAATCGACAACGGCGCTGATGTGATCGAGTTGGGTGTGCCGTTTAGTGATCCTCTTGCGGATGGGCCTGTGATTCAGCGGGCTAGTGAGCGCGCGGTAGCTCGGGGTACACGGCTCACTGATGTTCTTGGGTTGGCTGCAGATTTGAGGAAGGCTCGACCTACCGCCGGGCTGGTGCTGTTTTCTTATTTGAACCCCGTCGTGCGAATGGGGCTGAAGACATTTTGCGCACGTGCCGCGGAGACTGGTTCCGATGGCGTGCTGCTGACAGACATGATTGTGGAAGAGGCAGATGAATATCTTGAGGCGATGCGGGAGAACGGGCTGGCTCCGATATTCCTGGCTGCCCCGACAAGTCCAGATGCACGATTGAAGGCGATTGCCACGGTGTCGCAGGGGTTTGTGTATGCAATCTCGCGTGTGGGCATTACGGGAACTCAGCAAAAAATAGCTGGCGATGCTGCGGAGTTAGTAGCGCGCCTGCGTAGGTTTACGACGTTGCCTATTGCGGTGGGTTTTGGGATTTCGAATGCAGAACACGTAAAGGCTGTTGGCGAGTTTGCGGACGCTGCGGTTATTGGCAGTGCGCTGGTGGCGCTGATCGAGAAGACGCCACCGGCAGAAGCCGCGAATGAGGTTGGAAGGTTTATTGCGGGGCTGCGAGCATGAGATTTGAGGAAAGTATCGGAAGATGTTGCAGCGTGAAGCGACATTTATCATTAGCAGACATACTATTTTCGAGCGTGGCACCTAGAAGTGCTTCGCGCGGTTGTAAGGAGACTGGATGGAAATCTCCGACTGGAGAAAGAAGATCGATGAACTGGATGTTGAGATTGTCCGGCTCATCAGCCAACGAGCCGAAGCCGCACGCGCGATTGGCGAACTTAAGCGATCAGCCAATCTTCCTGTCTACGAGCCGCGCCGTGAGCAGGACGTCTTCGATCGAGTGCGCGCGGCAAATCCAGGTCCACTGCCGGACTCAGAAATACTGCATGTGTATGAGCGGATTATCGACGTGATGCGAACGCTGCAGCGGCGAGACCCCTAGTTCCCTATTTGTGATTAGTTCAGTTACATATCAAGAGAGTGAAACTAAGACGATGATAGTTGCGATGCATGGCCAGGCGACCGAAGATAATATTCAGCAGGTAATCGAACGGATGGTGGAGCTTGGCTTCAATGTCCACCGAACGACAGGCACGACGCAGACAATTCTTGCTGGTGTGGGGACTCCGGAGCATTTCGAGGTGACGGAGTTCAAAGTACTACCGGGTGTGTATGACGCGTACCGAATCTCCTCGCCGTATAAGCTTGCCGGGAGGAATTTTCGGCCCGAGGGTACGAAGGTCAGGTTTCCGAACGGCGTCGTTGTTGGAGGAGAAGAAATTGTAGTGATGGCCGGCCCGTGCTCGGTGGAGTCACGGGACCAGATCCTGATCAGCGCGAAGCAGGTTGCTGCCGCGGGCGGGAAATTTCTACGTGGCGGAGCCTTCAAACCGCGGAGCTCGCCTTACAGTTTCCAGGGGATGGGTCTCGATGGGCTCAAACTATTGCGCGAGGTCGGAGACGAGACAGGGCTGCTGGTTATCACGGAGGTAATGGAGATATCGCAGATCGAGCTGATGCTGCCGTATATCGACTGTTTTCAAGTGGGCGCGCGAAATATGCAGAACTTTAATCTGCTCCGCGAGCTGGGCCATGTGCGGAAGCCGGTGCTGATGAAGCGCGGCATCTCGGCGACGATTGAAGAGGTGCTGTTGAGCGCGGAATATATTCTGTCAGGCGGTAACTACAACCTGATGCTTTGTGAGCGGGGGGTGCGTACCTTCGAGACCTATACTCGCAATACGATGGATATTTCGGCGATTCCAGTGCTGAAAAAGCTGACGCATCTTCCAGTGCTGGGCGACCCCTCCCATGGCGTGGGAATACGTGACCTGGTTCCGGCGATGGCGCTTGCAAGTGTCGCGGCTGGAGCCGATGGGCTACTGATGGAGATGCATCCGAATCCGGACAAAGCGATGAGCGATGGAGCACAAAGCCTGTATCCGGATCAGTTACATAAGTTAATGGCCCAGTTGAGGCTACTGGCTCCAGTGGTCGGCAGAACGATTGCTGAAGACGAGGATCAGGGGATAATGGAGCGCGTTTTTATTATCGGGACCGGGCTGATTGGGGCTTCGACGGGGCTTGCCCTGCGCGCGGCGGGTTTTGCGGGGAGGATCGATGGCTGGGACGCGAGCCAGTTGGAGATGGGCGCTGCGGTTCAAATGGGTGCGATCGACGGAAGAGCCGGCAGCCGCGAGGATGCGATCGAACTGGCACGGTTGGCGAATGTAATTCTTCTGGCCGTCCCCGTGCTTGCGATCAAAGACTGGATGCGGCTGTTAGCGCCGGTGTTGCAAGCGGGACAACTCGTAACAGATGTGGGAAGCACGAAGCTTGAGATTGTCGATCTCGCCAAGCAACTCTTTTCGAATGAAAAGTCGGCAACTTTCTTGCCAGGCCACCCAATGGCGGGCAAAGAATCAGGCGGCGCGCTGCTGGCGGAAGCCAGGCTGTTTGACGGTGCGATGTGGCTCTTTACGCCAACTGGTGCAGAGATAACTCCGATGGAGAAAGAGTGGCGAGGGTGGATAGGGTGCTTTGGTTCGCGAACTCTGGATATGGATGCAGCGAAGCATGATGAGTTGTGCGCATGGGTGAGTCATCTACCGCAGATGTTGTCCACAGCTCTATCGGCGCTGTTGGAAGAGAGATTTGGCGACGCCCCTGAGATTGCGGCGATCGGTGGTCGGGCTCTGAAGGAGACGACGCGACTGGGAGCGAGTCCCTACAGTATGTGGCGGGATGTTGCGCTCACCAACACTGGACCGATTGCGGATACGCTGCTTGGGCTGGAGCAAAGGCTGCAGCATGTGCGGGAGAATCTACGAACTCCTGAGTTGAGAGAGGAATTTGCGTTGGCGAACCGGTTTCGTCAGCGGCGATGAGTGATTGTCTACGAGAAGCGTATTGAAATTTGATTGAAGGAAGAACCGCGTGCCTGTGAGTGAATCGAGAAACCGTCTCAGCATCAGCCTTGCCGACGTTGTTGCCGCCCGGGAACGTGTGCGGGGAGCGATTTATTACTCGCCTTGTCCGCACTCGCAGATGCTGTCGACGGTTACAGGCCAGCAGGTCTATCTGAAGCTTGAGAACCTTCAGATGACCGGCTCGTTCAAGGAGCGGGGCGCGCTGAATCGTATTGCAATGCTTACCCGTGAGCAGGCTTTGCAGGGTGTGGTGGCGGCAAGTGCAGGAAACCATGCCCAGGGTGTGGCGTATCACGCGACAAAGCGTGGGATTCGCTCGTTGATTGTAATGCCTCTGGCAACTCCACTGGTGAAGGTGACGGCGACGCGTGGGTTTGGCGCGGAGGTCCTGCTGCATGGAGCCAACTACGACGAGGCATGCGAAGAGGCAACACGATTGTGCGCGGCTGAGGGGATGACTTTTATTCATCCGTTTGATGATGTGGAGGTGATGGCAGGCCAAGGCACGATTGGGCTTGAGTTACTTGAACAGATTCCACAGTTGGAAGCTGTGATAGTCCCGATAGGCGGGGGTGGATTGATCGGCGGAGTTGCCTGCGCGATCAAGGAGTCGCGACCCGAGATTCGGGTGATTGGCGTGCAGACGTCAAGGCTGCCTTCGATGGTGGCAGCTGTAGAGTCGCATCGGCCGGTCACAATAGAGCCTGCGACGACGATCGCCGACGGCATCGCAGTGCGGCGGGCGGGCGATGTGACACTGCCGGTGGTCGAACGGTACGTCGATGAGATTGTTACCGTGGACGAGGACGAGATTGCATCTGCGATCCTCATGCTGTTAGAGCGCGAGAAAACTCTGGCAGAAGGAGCTGGAGCCGCCGCTTTGGCAGCTCTGCTTCAGAATAAGACTTCACTGAATGGGGCGCATACTGCTGTCCTGGTGGGCGGGGGAAATATCGATGTGACCCTGTTGAGCAGGATCATCGAGCGCGGCCTGGTACAGGATGGGCGGTTGATCAGGTTGAGAATCCATCTTCTGGATAAGCCTGGGGCATTGGCGGAGTTGACGCGCCTCATCGCGAATCATAGGGCGAACATCGTGGATACACTGCATAATCGCGCCTATTATGGCGTGAATCTTGGCGATACAGTGATTGATATCACGATGGAGACGCGCGGGCGGGAACAGGTGGAGGAGTTGCTGGCTGCGCTGACGGCTGAAGGATACAAGCATAGCCGCGTGATCTAAATTATTGTCAGCAAATCGCTTCGTTCAGAGAGTCATGCTTTTTCGTAGTGGAAGTGGAGTTCCTGTTCGCTGGCTACGGGCTGGCCATCTCTGGTGGCGGGGTGGAAGGTCCATTGCTGAACGGTGGCGATGACAGTTTCGTCGATGCCGTGGCCAAGGCCACTTGCCATTTTGATATCCGAGATCTTTCCGGTGATGTCGATGACTACGTCGAGAATCACGTCTCCTTTGGTGCCGCGTGGAAGAACAGAGAGGTCGGGTTTTGGTGTGGGGAAGTAACTGGCGCGGGCTATGTTGATGTTTCCAGAGCCTAAAGAGTCGGCTCCTGTTGCGGAGTCGGGATTTGGCGTGGCGGGAGAGTTGGTGTTGGGAGAGGCTGGGTCAGGCTTGAGTTTTGGGTTGGGTGGCTTGGGAATCGGGGTGTTGGCGGCGGCTTCTTTGAGTTCAGTTTTCGTGTTTGGGGTGGAGGCTTGTACCGGTGCGCGACCAGGGAGATAGGTGACCATTAGATTGGTGCCGTGTTCGCTGCCGGGGAGGCGGATGGGAGCGATCCAGGCGGCTCGCTGATGGATAAGTGCAGCGAGAAGAATTAGATGCAGAACCGCTGACACCGTGGCGGATTTGGGGCTGCGGTGGGATGCTGGTATCGATTTGCCGATGGTCTTGATCGGTTATTTCTCCCTTGGTTTTGTTGAGCACGATAGCAGTCGGTTATGCGGTATCGCTGTTAGTTAGACGCGCGTGAAGGTGGTTTTTTGCTTTTCATTATGGCGTTCGACGGCCAGGGTGATGAGGCGGTCGATGAGTTCGCTGTAGTGGATGCCGGTGGCTTCCCAGAGTTTGGGGTACATGCTGATGCTCGTGAAGCCGGGCATCGTATTGATCTCATTGAGGTAGATACGGGCTTTTTTGGATTTCTTTTTCTTCGAGCCTGGTTCCATTAGGAAGTCGACTCGGGCCAGGCCGGCGCAGTCGCAGGCGCGGAAGGCAGCGACGGCCATCTTTCGGATCTGGTCGGATTCGGACCGCGAAAGCTTGGCTGGGATGATGGGCATGCTGCTGTCGGAATTGTACTTAGCGTCGTAATCGTAGAACTCGGCACCGGGGACGATTTCGCCGACTACGGAGGCTTCTGGGGTGTCGTTGCCGAGGACGGCTACTTCGAGTTCCCGCGGTTTTGCGTTGGGGCCGCCTACGCCTTGTTCGATGATGAGCTTGCGGTCGTAGCCGGCGGCAAGGTTCATGGCTGGCGCTAGTTCACTGCGATTGTGGACCTTGCTGATGCCTACGGAAGAGCCTAGATTCGCGGGTTTTACGAAGACCGGATAGTTCAGATTTTTTTCGATGAGCTTGGTGCAGCGTTTGGGATCGGCCTTCCATTCGGTGCGCAGGAGATTGATGTGTGGGGTTTGGGGGAGGCCTGCGGCAGCGAAGAGCTGCTTCATGGCGGACTTGTCCATGCCGGTGGCTGAGCCCAGAACGCCGGAGCCAACATAAGCTATATCAGCGAGTTCCAGCAGGCCCTGGATGGTTCCGTCTTCGCCGAAGGTGCCGTGGAGAACGGGGAAGATGACGTCGAGGGATTGGGTGAGAGGGCTGTCCTGCTGAGCGAGTTCGGCGCTGGCGGCGAGTTGGATTGACTTGGTTTTGGGCGTTTTGAGCAGGACTGGCGCGGGTTTTGTGTCACCGGCGAGGAGACGTGTTGCGTCGTTGGCGGTGAGCCACTGGCCCTGTTTGGTGATGGCGATGGGGACTACTTCGTATTTGGACTTGTCGATGGCGTTGAGGATGGAGTTGGCGGAGCGGAGGGAGATCTCGTGCTCGCCGGAGCGGCCTCCGAAGAGGATTCCAACGCGTAACTTCTTTTTTGTCTGATTCTTTGGCATGTTTGGTCTGCTTTTTTCTTCAACCGCAGGTATCAGTTTCGCCTAGTTTGCGAGCGCATATTGAATAAAAAATTTCTGGGAGGCAAAAGGGTAATTTTGCAGGGGATATTGCGATTTTCACAGTGTAAAAACGTGGTTCTTAGCTGGTTGGTAAGTGCAATTTCGTGGTCGTAATATGGTTCTTAAGTGCACTTTTCAAGGCTCGGAAAATTTTCCCATTTTTCCGGATTCATTTTTGACCAATTCCCATTTTGGGAATTGGTCCGCCTTCCTGAGTCAAAATCCTAACCGGAGAGGGTGCGTTGGGAGTCCTCGAGGCCGACGATATGGGTGAGTTTAGAGCATCGGGATTTTCGCTGCCGCGAAAATGGCCCGCCCTAGCGACGATAAGACCGTCGCGAAGATGGGCCACCCGGCAACAACAATGCCTGCCGTGTTAAATTTGTTTTACTTTTGTCCGCTGGTTGAAAGAGTGTCGGGCTCAGGGACGGTTGCGTGACAATAGGAACAGCCACGGTTGGGAACGCCGGTAGGGGGATCGTTTGCGGAGTCGCTATCGGCATACAGCGCCGCCCGGGCGTACAGATTGGAATTGGCGACTTCTTCCAAATATTTCCGGTAAGGCCACGTCGAGTAGTTATCGGCGTATTTGGCGTTCGCGTATATGACTTTGGCAGCCTCTACCTGGCCTGCCTTGACCAGGCCGTTGCCAAGATTGAGCATGAATCCTTCGAAGCTGTGGGGTGCGAGAGCGCCTTCTGACCAGCAGGCTTTTTTGCGGCCGACCGGGGTCTGAAGATAGAGATACGGTTTCAAGTCTGGGTTCGAGCGATCAACCGTGGTTCCCGCGCAGGCATCCAGGGCCTGCCAAAGCGAATCGAGGGCTTTCTTATAGTTGTCGCTGTCCCTGGGATCGGTGTTATACGCGGCCCAGCGGTTGAAGTTGTTGAACTCCGGAAACTGGTATGCGGCGAAGTCGAGCATCTGGTCGCCTTTCGCGATCAGACCCGGATCTCTGTTCTGCTGGCCCAGATGGACGGTAGTGATTCCCAGATAGCCGGGCAGATGATCGTCGTTGATATACCCGATCAGGTGCTTGCCGTAGTAATCGAGCTCAAGGGCTTTTCCAAAGTAGTTGATTGCATTCGGCAGATCCTGCTGCAAGACGGCGAGATTGAGTTTGGTGTCCCGCGTGTATTCGCCATAGTGCCAGAAGTACGTCGCCCCAAGAAGCGCATAGAGTGTGGAATTGTCCGGATTGCGCTGAATGGCGTTTTGCAACTGGGCTTGTACCTGCGGAATGGCGCTGTACTGATTGCCGTGATAAACACTCCAGAATCGTTCGATCGCTGCTTTGCCTGCATCTCTGTCTGTCTCGTTCTGGTGATCATCGTCTGCTGCGCCAGGTGCGAAGCCGGCCAGCAAGAGCAGGGCGATGCCTGACAGCACTACCGTGATTATGGGCCTTGCCCTGATCCACGTCATCCACGCGCCAGAAAAACGAAAAGCTCTATTGAGCATATGAACGGGCATTTTATTCATTGGAGTCTCCCTTCGATGGGATGCGGAATGGATTATGTGGACAGTGACAACATCCCAGTGGCACCATCATGCGCATAGAATGTTGTCAATGTCAACATCGCGGGCGAAACTTTTTTGTGAGGGTGCAGGTCATGTTGCCCCTGTCAACACCGCGAGCTAGAATGACACGAACACGATGGGACATCCTAAGCCATATCATCATGGGAACTTACGAGAGGTCTTGCTCCAATCCGCCATCCGGCTGATCGCAGAGGTCGGGCCAACGGCCTTCACCTTGCGAGAGGTGGCTCGCCAGGCAGGCGTTTCTCACAATGCACCATACCGGCATTTTCAAGACAAGGCCGCCTTGTTGGCTGCCGTCACTACTCAGGGCTATGCCGAGCTGGCCGATGCTATGCTCGAGGCGGCCAGCAAGGAGTCCACTGTGCTGGGCCGCCTGAAACATGCAGGACTAGCTTATGTTTCCTTTGCCTTGCGCAGGCCCGAACATTTCACAGTCATGTTCGACGCGCCGTTTTCCAAGCAAACGCATCCTGAAGCGGCCAACGCTGCGGAGCGTGCGTTCTCAGTCCTCGTGAGTTTTGTAAGGGCCTGCCAGGAGAAGAAGCAGCTAATGCCTGGAGACACGCTTGACCTGGCCCTGCTCGCCTGGTCGTTGGTGCATGGCATTGCAAAACTGGCAATCACTGGCCGGCTTCCGTATCGCTCGAAGGCGGAGATTCTGAAGTTCGCCGAATTTGTCATAGACGAATCACTGCCGGTAACCCGACGGAGGAAGGCACGGTCTCCGTATGCCCATGCCTAGGGTCTTCATTTCTTCGAATGACGGGCAAACCGAGTAACTGAGAACCTCGAGTATTGATAACAGGTTAGTCACTCATTAAGGCCTGAACAGAAAAGTTCAGCTCGCTTGCTCGGTTGCGTATAACTGCGGGGACTTATACGGTGTCGATTACGGCTACACCCGTTTCGCCGGCTGGATTTCCGGCTGCGCCGGCAGCGACGATTACTCTGACGGTTAACCAGCGGGATAGCCTGGCAAGTGCCGGTGGAGGTTGAGGATAGCTGTTTAGGCGGCAAGGGCAAACCGCTTGAACGTGCGGCTTTGGAACGAATTTGTTTCAGGAAAGTGTCTGCGGAGATGTTCATGGCGCGAACGCCGGGCGTATACTTTCGGCGTCTGCAGGGTTTTGTAAGCTGCGTCCGGAGGCTTCGATGAAGGCCATTTCCAAGTCAACATTCTTTGTGCTGGGACTGGGGTTAGCGGTCACGGCGTGCGTTTCCTTGAAAGCGCAGGAGACTGGGGTGATTGCGGGTTCGAGCCAGGATGCGTTGGCGGCGCAGATGGATAACGGAGCGCGGCCGGGCGACTCGCATGTACGGATTGTTCGGTTGAGCGATGCGAAGGGAAAGCTGGGGCTGGATCGCAAGACCGGCGCGGGGTTCGAGCAGACGATGCAGAATATGCCGATCGTTCAGGGCGAACGGCTGGCAACTGCTGATGGGTATGCCGAGGTGGAGTTCGAGGACAACAGCACGCTGAGGATCGCTCCGAATACTGAAGTGAGTTTTCCTTTGCTGGCGCTGAGGAGTACGGGCGCGAAGGCTTCGACGATGAAGGTCGAGAAGGGAATCGTGTATGTGAGCACGGAGAGCACGAAGGGAAACGAGTTCATGCTGGAGGCTGGTGACGCGAAGATCGTGGTTGGGCCTTCGACGCATCTGCGGCTGGACTTTGATGGCGACGCGGCAATGCTTGCGGTGTTCAACGGAAGCGTCGAGGTGCAGCGGGGCGAGGAGACGACGGTGGTGAATAAGAAAGAGACGCTGTCGCTGGCTCCGGGGCAGATGTCGGTGACGAAGAAGATTGCGGCAGAGTCTTTCGATGCGTGGGATAAAGAGTCGGCGGAGTATCACGAGCGGTATTCGCATGCGAATGCGTTTGCTGGTGGCGGGAATTCGTTCGGGTTGAGCGATCTGAATTACTACGGGAACTTTATCAATGCGGGTGGGTATGGGTCGTTCTGGCAGCCTTATTTGGCGGGGCCGGGCTGGAGCCCGTATGCGAATGGAGTGTGGGCGCTGTATCCGGGTGCGGGCTACTCGTGGGTGTCGCCGTATCCGTGGGGTTGGCTGCCGTATCACTCGGGTTCGTGGTCGTTCTTTCCGGGGTATGGTTGGGGTTGGCAGCCGGGTGGCTCGTTCAATGGGCTGAATAATGTTGCGATGAGTAACGGAGCCTTCGGTGGAGGAGGCGGAGTTGTGGGGCCGGGAGTTGTTGCGGCGGGAACTGTGGCGCCGGGAACTGCGACGAAGGGTGTTGTGCATTCTCCGATACGGCCGGCGGTGATGCCGCAGGCTCCTACAGCAGCTTCGGCGCGGCAGTCGCTGGTGCTATCGAATGAGAAACCGATTGTGTTCTCGAAGGAAGAGAGGCCGGGGAATTTTGTGTTTCAGAAGGATTCAGCTGGTTTGGGAGTTCCGCGGGGATCGCTGGGGAATCTGAATAAGATTTCAAACGATGTGGTGCGGCATGGGTCGGCGAATATGGATGTTTATGCTGCGAATCCGCACACCGGGATGGAGCGCGGAGGCGATCACGGTGCAAATCGTGCGTCGGGGCCGGCGACTCTGCGACCGGCTTCGCGAGGAGATGAGTCGATGGGTAATCGCGGCGGCGAGGCTGCAGCAGCGTCGATGCGACAGGGTGGCGGGAATTCGGGATCGAATGGCGGGCAGGCCTCGCCTTCGTACCACGGCGGAGGCGGCGGCGCTGCCTCGCCTGCGCCTATGAGCGCGCCTGCTGCTGCTCCGGCTGCGGCTGGTGGTGGCGGAGCGCGTGGACCGGTGGCTAGTCCGAAGTAGTTAATAATTAATTGAGCGTCACGGTTGCTGTTCTTTTGAGCCGAGTGCGCGGTTTCTGCGTCTTGTCGTACTCTGACATAAGAGGAGAAAGATACTTTTATGTCGGATGAAGATCTGAAAGCTGAAATTGAGCGCTTGCGGGCTGAGAACGAGAAGTTGAAGAATAAACCTGCGCGAGGACTGACCTTGAAGGTGAGTGAGAAGGGTGGCGTTTCGCTGTATGGCGTGGGGCGGTTTCCTGTGACGTTGTACAAAGAGCAGTGGCGCAGGATCCTTGGGATGGCTACGGAGATCGAGTCGTTTATCCAGGAGAATGAGAGTTCGCTGAAGGCGAAAGAGTAGCGACACAGAAACTGCGTGGCTTCGCGATGCTTCGGTTTAGATGTCGATCGCAACAACCTCATGATCGAGGACCGAAGGTACGGTAAGGGTTAACGTGTCTCCTTCGTGGGTGACCTCGACTATTTTTTCCGCGACGAGCAGCCTGGCTTGTTTTATCCGGGTATTGCCGGGCAGGCGCAGCTTGATGGTTTGTGCACCTACGGGAAAGAAGTCGCGGTAAGGACCTTTCATCGCCATCGGATTGGTGAGGTTAACGAGATGAACGGTGATGGATCCGGGATTTCGCCACACCGTTGTATCGAGCAATCCGGGGCCGACGACTTCAATCGGCTGAGGCTCGTTGCTTGCCCATGCGATGGTATTGCGGAGAAGTCTTAGATGGTCGGGTGAGAGAACCTCCCAGAAGGTGCGGTCGATGTCGAAGGGAAAGTAGGCGACGCGTCCGGCAGCCTGGCGGAGGTAGAGGCAGGAGATGTCTGTTTTCGAAACGCGTGGGTAGACCTTCTCCATGGGGAGGTCGGGATAGCTGGGAATGAGTGTGATTGGAGTTTCCGAGAACCGCTCACGCGGAGTGACTTCCAGACGGGAGACGCCGTTGATGACGCGAGGCGCATCTTCAAGACCAGTGAAGATGACGTGACGCGGGAGGGCCTCGTGCTCGAGACGGAGGTAGGAGTTGAGCATCGGACCTTCGTGATGGCCGGTGAAGTCGACGGCGAAGAGATCAGCGAGCGCGAAGTTTTTCCGCGGTACGCCGAGCTCATCGTAGAGGCTGGTCTCATGGGTGGCGATGAGGCTGCCTCCGTTTTTTACGAAGGCGCGAAGCTGATCGCATTGCGTGTCGCTAAGGGCCGCGATGTTGGGGAGGATAAGCGTTTTGTAGGGAGCCAAATGTGCAGAGTCCAGATTGTGGTCGTGCACCATCTCGAAGGGGATACGTGATTCGATAAGGGCCTGATACCAGCCGAGTGCGTGATCTTCGACCTTGGACTGTGTGTGATCTCCACCGTAGTACAAGGCAGTCTGCTGGGAGTAGACGAGGCCGACACGAGCGAGTGGTTGCTGGTGGGTGAGGTAGTGCTGGTTCCTTTCGGTCCAGAGATAGATATCTTCGACGCCTTTGAGCCAGCGCTCGTCGTGGAGGGTGGCGGAAAATTTGCTGAACCAGGGACGCATTCCGTTGGCGATGGCATCGAGGACCCAGATGCGAATCTCGGCGTTGCTGTTGACGCTGTCTTTCCAGCGATAGGGCTCTTCGAGTCCGACGCCGAAGAGGCCGATGACGGGTTTGTTGCCCATGGTGGCGCGGTACTCTTTTGCGGTCTTGCCCATAAGCCACGGTGGCTGGAGCCCACGGCGAGCCTGGCGGTCGGCAACGAGCATGGGAGTGCGCTCGCTGATGGCAATGGTGTCAAGTGGATTGTGTGCGCCGCTTCCGTTGTTAGGGATCGAACTGGCTTCAGAGTTGATAGCGCGGATCTCTTTGTTCCAGACATCGAGAACGCTGATGAGACGCTGCGAACGCCAAGCAATGTAGGCTTTGCGCGCGGGATCTTGCGGGTTGGTGGTGCGGGGGAGATCGAGGCCAGTAGCTGACTTGAAATTTTGTGTGCAGTGGACGCAGTAGCAGTCGCCTGAGCCGTCCCAGCGATTGAAAAAGAGACCGTCGGGGCGGTAGCGCGACATGATCTCTTTGTGAACTGCAGTCATAAAGTCAAAGTTGTAAGGGCCGAGAGCGCAGGTGACCCACATCTCGGGCGAAGACCAATGGCGGCGAGGATTGCCGCTGGAGTCAACGGCGATCCAGTCGGGGTGTTCGGCCTTGGCGTCGTCGTAGGTGGCGTGTGGGTCGGTGCGGATGAGTACTGACATATTGAGTTTGCGGCAACCGGTAACGAGTTCGCCAAGGACGTCGCGATCGCCGAGCCATGTGCTGCGATGATGGAAGGGAATTTGCGTGGGATAGTAGGCGACGCAGCCTCCCCCGCTGAGACAGACGGCATCGGAGCGCGTGCGCTTGAAGTAGTCGAGCCAGAAGGAAAGATCAAAGTGCGCGGAATCGTCTTCGACGAGAGTGAGTTGCGCCCAGCGCATCGGTTTGGAGGCCCACGCAGGGATATCGACCGGTGTTGATGTTGTCTGGGACCAGAGAGAACTTGCGGTAATTGGAGAGAGTGCCGCGGCTGCGCCCGCGACCGTGGTTGATTGAAGGAATTCGCGACGCGTGAGGGACGGAAGGCTCATGCGCATCATGGTACTCGAGCTTTTATTTCAAGGTGCAGGATGAGTTCTGCACCTTGTTTTCGCGGTTGCCTTAGCCGATGAAGCTGATGGTTGTGGTGTCGTTTCCAATGGTGGTTGCGGTGAGGACCTTGCCGCCGGCGGTTTCGATGTTCATGATGTCGCCTGTCTGCGGGTTCGCTGTGGTGTTGTTGGCACCGCATGCGACAGCCGTCGTGAAGGTGACCGGAGTGAACTTCGGCAGAGACGAGTGTGGCTCGCCGCCGTCTGGCGCTTCCATGATCCATTCGACCGAACTTCCATTGAAGCTGGCACCGGGAGGAGGAGCGAGCGTGATGGAGAAGTGCTGGCCTGTGGTCTGGTTGGCGAAGGAGATGGAGGCAGCGGTCTTGTTGTTGACGTACTGGACGGAGCAGTAGACCTGCTGGCCAGGGCTGACGGGGAAGTTTGCGATGTTGGTTTGAAAGATATACGGGGGCGATCCCGGGACCTGAGGGGCGAACCACTCGTACCACGCCACGTAAGTGGCGACTCCGCCGGCGCTGACGTGCTGTTGAACCCCAGCCTGCACGACGTCGTTGGAGACGAAGAAGCCGTCGAGACCGAGCCATGAGGATGAGTTCCATCCGCCTTCGGTTCCCTGCGGTTCAGTAGGCTTGGAGACCGTCGGAATCGTCCAGTACCCGATGACCGTGGTCCAGCTTCCTGTTTTTGTGCCGGCACCTGCCCAGACACCGCCGAGGTAGCTGGTATCGGTCACCTTTTTTGGAAGGACCTTGAGGTTGTGGGTGCGGCCGATCTGCGGATGCATCTCGGGGACGATGCGATCTTTCGCGAGCCATTTGCGTGAAAAGAACTTGTCCCACGCTGCTTTGAGTCTGGGTTCGCTTGCATCAGGTTTGCGCCAGAGGAGGCCGATTTTGCTGTGTTCGGTCTGGCTGGCAGTTTGAGGATCGAAGGTATCGGGGGGAGCAGGAGTGATGTAAACGCCTTTGAGGTTGGTTGGTTGAAGCTTGTAGGGGAATTTCGCGAGGAAGGCTTTTTCGTCGAAAGTGGACTGGGAAGGTGTTTCAACCGCTGTGGACATGTGAATCTCCTTTGATTGAGTGAAGGAGGATTTTTGCCCGATCTCAGACGCTTCTACTCAAGGGAATAGTGGCCGATAGCGAGGAAGTGTTACACGGACGCGGGTTCGCACGCAAGTTCGCGGTGATGCGAAGAAGAATGATGAAGATGCGCACGAAGCTGCGGGTTAGCTGGGTTTCGTTACCTGGGGCCCGGCGGGATGTAAGTTTCGAAGAAGCGCATCATCAGGCTGTAGCGATGAAAGAGAGTGCCTGTGCCTTCGCTGATGCCATGGGTGCGGTTGGGATAGTCCATGAAATCGAAGGGCTTGCCGAGTTCGATGAGGCGATTGACTAGTCGCTCGGTTCCCTGGAAGTGGACGTTGTCGTCTCCGGAGCCGTGCATGATGAGCAGGTGGCCTTGCAGGCCTTCGGCGAAGGTGATGGGAGAGCCGTCGTGGTAGCCGTTGGCGTTTTCGGTGGGCAGGCCCATGTATTTTTCCTGGTAGATCGTGTCGTAGAGTTTTTCATCGGCGACGGGTGCGAGAGCGACTCCGGCTTTGTAGACATTGGGATAGCGGAACATCGCGTTGAGTGTGGCAGAGCCGCCACCGCTGTGACCCCAGATACCGATGCGGTTGGCATCGGCGAAGGTGTGCTGGCGGGCGAACTCCTGAACGGCTTCAGCCTGTTGTTTTGAGGAGAGGACGCCGATGGCGCCGTAGACGACTTTGCGCCATTCGCGTCCGCGTGGAGCGGGGGTTCCCTGGTTGTCAAAGCTGACGACGATGTAGCCTTCGCGTGCGACGGCTTTTTCGAGGACGAATCCCCAGCGGTCCTGCACGGTGGTCGCGGCGGGTTCGCTGTAGACGTTGACGAGGACAGGATATTTTTTGGTGGGGTCGAAGTTGGGCGGCTTGATCATGAAGGAGCTGAGCTTGATGCCGCCACTGACAGGGGTCTCGAAGAATTCGACGGGTTGGGGGTTGATTGATTTTTCTTTTTCGATGAGTGCGTCGTTGCTCTGGAGGACGTGGACGACTTTGTCGCTGGGGATTTGAACGAGCTCGTAGCTGGGAGGCTGCGTGGTGTTCGAGTATGTGTGGAGCGCCCAGTTTGCGTTGGGAGAGATGTTGTAGGTGTGATGACCGGGTTGGTTGGCGGGCGTGATGCGCTCGGGGGCTTTGGAGCCATCGAGCGGGGAACGGTAGAGATAGGCGCGGATGGGATCGTCGGGCGACGCGAGAAAGTAGAAGAAGCCGTTGCCCTCATCGACGGAGATGGGCGTGATGATGTCGCCGGGGAAGTTGGTGATGAGATGGGTTTCGCCGGTCTTGCGTGAGATGAGATAGGCATGCCGCCAGCCGTCGCGCTCGCTGATCCAGATGAGAGCCTGACGCGGGCCGGAGTTTTTGTCGGGCGAGACCCATTCGAAGTTGTTCATGATGTCGACCCATGCGGCGTCGTGGTCTTCGAAGAGTTTGTGCGCTTCGCCGGTGCGGGCGTCGGCGAGGTAGAGCTGGTTGGTGTTCTGCAGGCGATTGAGATATTGGAGCGCGATCTGGTCGGAGTCGCCGACCCAGTCGAGGCGCGGGATGTAGTTGTTGCGGGGATCGCCAGGGAGCTTGATCCATGTGGTGGCGCCGCCCTGCGCGGAGATGATGCCGGCGCGGACGGAGGCGTTGGTGCCGCCGGGTTGCGGGTATTTGTAGCGGAAGACGGCAGGGTACTGCTCTTTCGTGTCGTTGATGAGGGAGTATTCGCCTACGCCGGATTGGTCGAACTGCCAGTAAGCGATGGAGCGGGAGTCGGGACTCCAGCGGAAGGCGTCGCGGAGGGCGAGTTCTTCTTCGGTGACCCAGTCGGTGGTGCCGTTGATGATGTCGGAGGAGCCGTCAGTGGTGAGTTGGGTGATTTTTTTTGAGGCGAGGTCCTGAACGTAGATGTTGTTGATGCGGACGTAAGCTACGGACTTTGTGTCGGGGGAGAATTTGGCGAACATTATGGTTGCGGCTGGGCCGTCGCCACCGAGCTTGGTGAGTTTGCCGTCGGCGAGGGAGAGTGCCCAGTAGTCTCCGCGAGTGCGCTGACGCCAGACTCGCTGCGCGTTGGTGAAGATAAGGAGAGATTTGCCGTCGGAGGACCAGTGATAGTCGTCGAGGGGGAGAGGCTTTTGGGCGCCTTCGGGGGTGAGTTGTGCGGCGGAGACGAGGACGGTGCGTATGCCGGTGGCGGTTTCGTAGGCAATGAGTTCCGCGGCTCCGGAGGATGAGGGTTCGAGGACGGTGTAGCGGTTGCCGTTGTCGAGCCAGCGCATGGCCGGGGCGGGTTTGGCGCCGTATTCGTTCTTGTCGAAGTTGGCGTGGAGCGTGTCGGTGAATGCTTGTGAGGGTAATTGCTGGGGTGGCGAGGTTGCGTTTTGCGCCGTGAGGCTGAGGGTGCTTAGAAGAAGCACGCTGCTGACGGCAGTCGCTCGGAGGCAGCAGGGAATACCCGAAAGATCGATTCGCATGGTTGGGGTAAGTCTAATGCAGACTTGGCGGGCGCGTCGAAGGAGTGGCTGATGTAGATCCCATCCTTCGCGATGAGAGTGCGAAGGATCGGCACCCGCGCTGGTGTCAATTCTGCAACAGCAGATTCCTCCGCTGCGCTGCGGAATGACAAGCAAAAGGGCAGAGGAATGAAAAACAGAAAGAACTGTGGGATGACGCTTGATCGCTAGACGTTGAATTTGAAGAAGAGGATATCGCCGTCTTTGACGACGTAGTCTTTGCCTTCGGAGCGGAGGAGGCCTTTTTCTTTGACGGCTTGTTCGCTGCCGTATTTGAAGAGGTCGTCGGAGGCGTAGCAGTCTGCCTTGATGAAACCCTTTTCGAAGTCGGAGTGGATGACGCCTGCGGCTCCCGGGGCTTTGGTGCCGCGTTTGATCGTCCAGGCGCGGACTTCCTGGACTCCTGCGGTGAAGTAGGTGATGAGGTCGAGGAGCGCGTAGGCGGAGTGGATGAGGCGATTGAGGCCGGGCTCCTTGAGGCCGAGGGATTCGAGGAACTCCGTGCGCTCGGCAGGTTCGAGCTGGGCGATTTCGGATTCGAGTGCGCCGGAGATGCGGACTACCTGCGAGCCTTCTTCGGCGGCGCGTTTTTCGACGGCTTCGGTGTAGGCGTTGCCGGTGGTGAGGCCGGACTCGTCGACGTTGGCGACGTAGAGCTGGGGTTTGGCGGTGATGAGGAAGAGGTCGCGGGTGTAGGGTCTTTCTTCGTCGGTTAGATCGACCGTACGGGCTGGTTTGCCAGCTTCTAGGGCCGCCTTGAGTTTGGAGAGAGCGGCGAACTCGGCCTTGATCTTGTGGTCGGCGTTGGCGGGCTTGTTGAGCTTTTCGACTTTGGCGTGACGCTTGTCGACGGTGTCGAGGTCAGCGAGGAGGAGTTCGGTGTTGATGATGTCGATGTCGTGGAGGGGGTTGACGCCACCGGCGACGTGGACGACCTCGGGGTCGTCAAAGCAGCGGACGACGTGGCAGATGGCGTCGGTGGCGCGAATGTGTCCGAGGAACTGATTGCCAAGGCCTTCGCCTTTGCTGGCGCCTTCGACGAGGCCGGCGATGTCGATGAACTCCATGGTGGTGGGGACCAGGGATTTGGGTACGATAAGCTCGGCGATTTTGGCGAGGCGCTCGTCGGGGACTGTGACGACGCCAGTGTTGGGGTCGATGGTGCAGAAGGGATAGTTGGCGGCTTGCGCCTTGGCCGAGGTGAGGGCGTTGAAGATCGTGGATTTTCCGACGTTGGGGAGGCCAACGATTCCGCAGTTCAATGGCATTGGGTGTTGATTCCTTGTTTCGAGGGCTGGTTACGAGGCTTGTTTTGGCCGTCGTGGGGGACTGTCTTTAACAGGATAGTTCATTGGGGGATTTCAGGCATGATGCTGCGTCGTCGGCCGGTGACGGATCGAACGACTGTAGTTTCTGCAGGGCTTTTCGAATCAGGGAGCGGCTTGTGAGACTTTGCAGGGGCCGTAGTTTTTTTCGAGTTTTCCGACGACAAAGTAGCGTTTGCCGGAGGGGTCTTTTCTCTTTTTACCGGAGAGTTTGATGCGGTCGCCGATTTTGATGCCTGCCGGGTCACCGAGGAGATTGTAGGTCTGATGATCGCCTTCGTTCTGGAGGGTTACGGCGGGCGGGAGGGAGGCGGCGCAACCCGTGATCGAGGTGGCATGAGTGGATCTTGGAGACAGGAGAATCAAAAGAGAGGCCAGAAGAGCGATGGGCATGTGCGGCGGGTAGAGCTTCAATACGAGCCTCGTTTCCCTCAGATGTGAAGGAGGGTTGCCGCCAGTCTGCATGGAGTTGAATTGAGGGTCAAGATAATTTGGATAATTTTTCCGCGTCCGTGCAGAGAAGGACAATAGTGTTGCAGACGATGAGACGAAAAGAGCGCTTCACGATGCGGCGATGAAGTGGGCAATGGCTCCGGTGGTTTTTGAGTATTGCTGGTCGAGCTCATCGAAGAGTCTTTCGGCAGCGGCGCGGGCTTCTTCGGCTTCGGCTGTCTTGTTCTGTTCGAGAAGAGCAGTGCGGTCGGCTTGCCGGTTGACGAAGGCGAGAGCGATGTTCTTAAAGGAATGGACTTTGACATGAAGCGCATCGTGGTCGAGGTAGGCTTTGAGCTGAATCATCATTTCCGTAAGCTGCGAGACGAGATTTTTGAGGTCTTCGGTAGAGGGTTTGTCGCGCGCGGTATTGCGGATGCGGTAGATGAGTTCGCTGAGCGGAGGGTATTTTTCGCGGTGGATTTTGTAGAGTTCGAGACTGTCCTGAGTCTTTAAGGTGAGCTCAGCCTTTTTTTCCTCCTGCTGCATGACGTAGGAGCTGCGAATTCCTTCGAGGTCTTTGTTGACGTCCTTGACGAGGCTGGCCTTGTGG
This sequence comes from uncultured Acidobacteriaceae bacterium, assembly GCA_963815485.1. Classification (GTDB taxonomy): domain Bacteria; phylum Acidobacteriota; class Terriglobia; order Terriglobales; family Acidobacteriaceae; genus Edaphobacter. Next base: position 2,176,290 of record CAWFGQ010000002.1, read on the forward strand.
TCTTCGAGGCGCTCGTTGAAGTGGTGTTCGATTCGCTTCCCGATGAACTTATCCAGGAGAAATTTTCCGGCAAAGAGGATGATGCCGGAACTGCCGATGGAGGCGAGAACGATTTGTGTGACCTCTTCAAGCAGAGTCATCTTTTTCACCTCGCGATTGAAGTTAGAACATGTACTTCAGGATCTCCTGCGTCTCGGGGCTGCGATCGAAGATCTGCCGAACCTGATCGGTGAAGCGGGGGCCCTCCGCGGCGAGCGTGCTCTCGAGAGCCGGGCCTTCCTGAATGGCGAACTTCATTTGCGGGAATCGGGATTTCAGTTTGGAGATGATATTGAGAACGGCCAGGGGAGCCATCGTAAAGGCTATTCCGGTATGCATTACGATCATCTCGGCGTGTGTGATTTCGACCTGCTGTGTCATGCGCTGAAGAATCCGAAGTTGATTCTGGTCGAGAAACTCGCCGGGTTTGATCGATGACGTCGGCAGCTCCAGCTCCTGCGCGTATTCGGGGAGGAAGAAGTAGATGTGCTGGAACTCGTAAACGGCGAGTTCGGGCTTTGCCGCCATTCTCGCAATGCGATCCTCGACGCCTGAGTCGGAGGTGCTGTGAATGACGAGAATTCGCCGCATAGTCACGCCTCCGCGGGATGTTTTTTGGCCGGTGCATGGGAATGTATCGGAGACGTGGGTGGTAGTCAAGGACAGGCCAACGACGGATGAAAGAAGGAATCGCTTGTCGGCAAGACGGAGGGAACGTAGGCTGGTGGGGATGTTCGAGGTGATTTGGGCTAATGATGAATGGCTGCGGTGGCGGTGATGGTTCGTCTAATCTTTGAAATCAGATGAAGGCTATCGACTTTCAATCCGCGGTTTCTGTTGGATTGATGTGCGTGGGCGTCGGCATGGCTCAGACGACGCTGCATACGACGACTACGCTGGTCGTGGTGCCGACTCTGGTGCAGACCGCGGACAAAGGACAGGCCTATTCGCTGACGGCTGCGGATTTTGTTGTGACGGATAACGGGATTCCGCAGAAGTTGACGCTGGAGGGGGAGACGAAGAGGCCGCTGTCGCTGGTGGTGCTGATACAGACGGGCGGAATTGCGCGCGGGCAGTTTCCGAGTTACACGCATCTGGAGACTGTATTGGCTTCGCTGCTGGGAGCAGGAACGAGTCGCGCGGCGATCGTGAACTTCGATAGCGGGATTGAGGGAGCGTCGCCGTTTACCGGCAAGCTGAGCGAGTGGAGTGAGGCGATTAATAAGCCCGAACAAGGGGATAGCGGAGCGGCGATCTTCGACGCGGTTGTTTATGCGCTGGAGTTGCTGAAGAAGGAGCCTGCAGGGAATCGGAAGGCGATTCTGCTGATCAGCCAAGAGCGTGACAAGGGCAGCAAGACTTCGATGAGGCAGATCGTGCGGGATTTGGGCGAGACAAACACCGCAGTTTATAGCGTCACTTTTTCGGCGGAAAAGACGGAGGCGAAGCAGGCTTTCAAGGATTCGCCGCATTTAAATCCGCCAATTCAGGTGGTTCCTTCCACTGGGCCGGTCCTGGACAAAGACGATCCGGCTTATCCCATTCAGGGATATTTCAAGCTTGACGCGCCGCTTCGACTTATTTTTGGGTCGATGCAGAAGGATCTTTCGGCGGAGGTTCCTCAGCTTTCCGGCGGGGATTCGGTTCGTTTTGACGGACGCAGCCAGTTAGAGGCGGCGGTTGAAGCGATGGGCAACCGTCTCCGGAATGCGTATTTTCTTAGTTTTTCTCCGACCTCGAACGAGCCGGGAGTTCATACGATTAAGGTTTTGTTGCCTCGTCATCCGGAGATGATTGTTTCGGCGAGGACGAGTTACTGGGCTGAAGATTCGACGGGACGATAAGACGGGGCTTGTCGCAGCGGCTGGGCAAAGGTAGGCTGGTTGCGATACCTGGAGGGGATGACGATGCGGAAGATGGGCTTGGCTTGTGCGATAGCGGGGTTGATGGTTTCGGTTGCGGCGTTTGGCCAGATGGCACCAATGGATCATTCTCAAATGGCTGCTCAGGCAGCACAGGCAGCTCCTGCGGGTCCGAGTGGTCCGGCGGGTGAGGTGCAGCGGAGCTATGCTGCGGCTAAGGGAAATATTCAGAAATCGGCGGACAAGATGCCCGCAGCAGACTTCGGCTACAAGCCGGAACCGGATATCCGGACGTATGCGCGGGTGCTCAATCACGTGACGGAGGCGCAGTTCCGGAGTTGCGGGGCGCTGAACCATACGGCTCCGGAGAGCCTGCCGAAGGTTCCGGCGGATACAGCGGATAAGGCGGCGATCGTTGAGGCGCTGAATGCTTCGTTTGCCGAGTGCGACAAGGCGTTCGCCACGCTGACGGATACGAATCTTCTGGAGATGATCGACCTGGGACGCGGGAAGCGGTCGCGGATCGGACTGGCCTGGGGAGTTTCGCAGCATGATACGGAGCAGTATGCGGCGTTGGCACTGTATCTGCGGCTGAAGGGGATTACTCCTCCGAGCAGCGAGAAGTAGTTTTCGTCTGCGTGCGCTAGATTAATCAAAGTGCCCAAACTTGGTCTTATTGCCGGCAACGGACGCTTTCCGTTCCTTCTACTGGATGCTGCGCGTGCGCACGGCCTGCAGGTGGTTGTCGCTGCGATTAAAGAGGAGACGGATCCGGAGATCGACAACCGTGCTGCGGCTGATCCGGAGATTCGTGTTCACTGGATGTCGCTGGGCGAGTTGTCGAAGCTGATTGAGACGTTTCAGGCTGAGGGCGTGACTCGCGCGGTGATGGCGGGGCAGGTGAAACATAAGCAAATCTTTTCGAGCATCCGGCCGGACTGGCGGCTGGCGAAGCTGCTGCTGAGTTTGCGGACACGTTCGACGGATATGCTGCTGGGTGCGGTGGCGAAGGTTCTTGGCGATGAAGGGATTGAGTTGATCTCGTCGACACAGTATCTCGAGCCGCTGCTGGCGAAGGCTGGGATTTTGACGCAGCGAGCTCCGGATGCCGAGGAAGAGAAGGATGTTGCCTACGGGCGTACTGTGGCGCAAGCGATTGCCGGGTATGATCTCGGGCAGACTGTGGTGATTGCGGCGCAGGCTTGTGTCGCGGTGGAGGCGATGGAAGGGACTGACGCGACGATCGCTCGTGCGGGGGAACTCTTTCGAACGCTTGATTTTGAGATTGAGGATGGGCAGGCGACGAGCACGCTGCGCCGGTCATTGACTGTGGTGAAGGTGGCCAAACCCAACCAGGACATGCGGTTCGACGTGCCTGTGATTGGCGTTGCGACGATTCAGACGATGAAGTCAGCGGGTGCGACTTGTCTTGCGGTCGAGGCGGGGAGAACGTTGCTGTTTGATCCGGCGGCGATTGTTGCAGCTGCGGACGGGGCGGGAATCGCAATCGTTGCGATGTAAAGATATTGTCAAAGTGATGAAAAGACTGATAAGCGGGGGGTAAAATTGCAACGCGGCATAGTCCGGTCTGCGTCTCATGCGGCCGCCAATCGTCTAATCAGAAAAGATTCACTAAAGGGGAATCACATGCGCAAAGCAGTTTGGATCGCAGCAATCGTTGCAGTGGTAATGGCTTGCGGCTATGGCCTCAAGGCAGGTGCAGCCGCTCCGGCAGATACGGCACAGGTGGGAGCCACGGCGCCCAACTTCACTCTGCCTTCACAGGAAGACAAGCCCATCAGCCTCAGCGACTTCAAGGGGAAGTGGGTTGTTCTTTATTTTTATCCGAAGGATCAGACCCAGGGTTGCACGATCGAGGCGCACAACTTCCAGCGTGACATGGTGAAGTACGATGCCCTGAACGCGGTTGTTCTTGGCGTCAGCCTGGATACAGTCGAGAATCACAAGGCGTGGTGCGCGAAGGATACGTTCAGCTTCAAGCTGCTGGCCGATCCCGACCACAAGGTCGTCGATGCTTACGGCGTACCAGTGATGGCGCGCGGAGAGATGAAGTTCGCCGCTCGCGACACTTTCCTCATCTCGCCCCAGGGCAAGATCGTCAAGGTGTGGGAGAAGGTCGATCCGAACGTTCATAGCACCGAGGTTCTGGCTGAGATCGAAGCGAACAAGAAATAGCTGATAACAGACGCAAAAAGGCCCGGGTTCTCAATTGAGAAGTCCGGGCCTATTTGCTTGCCTGGTATGTAATTCTGTTAGGCAGTCTTTTTCGCGACTGCTTTCTTTAATGGCCTTCTTCAAGATTGCCCGCTTGATGGCCTTCTTAACGGCTTTCTTTACAACCGCTCTCTTAATGGCCTTCTTGACGATCCGCCTTGCGATCGCCTTCTTCAACACGGCTTTCTTTGCAGCTTTTTTAGTTGCCAAGGTGATACCTCTCTTCCTTAATTTAGTGCTCTTGTTACCGGCCGCTTTTTTAGGAGCGACCTTACCGCCGCGCTGAGCACTGGACTTCTTCGCGGCAGATTTCGATTTCGCAATCTTCTTGACGATCCTCTTGACGATCCTCTTTACGATCGCCTTCTTCACGGCTTTCTTCACGGCTTTCTTCGCTGCCTTCTTCGGAGCCGCTTTCTTCGAAACAGCTTTTACGGGTGTCTTCTTCGGAGGCGCTGCCTTCTTTGCCGGAGCCTTCGGCTTTGCCGGCGCTGAGGCGGCACTCTTGACTGGAAGCGCTGAGGCTTGGTCGGGGGTTCGTAGCTTGTTGCCGGCGACGGAGGCAACGCGAAGATGGTTGCTTCTTCTGCATGCGTTTCACGGATCGTTCCGTCGTCGTCCAATTCCAGTTCGTCGTCGTCGTCGTCCGAGGTCATCGTGACCTCTTCCTCTTCGTCTTCAAAACGGTTGTGCAGATCATCGTTATCGTCATCATCGCCGAAGTGGTCGTTATCTGCTGAGGCTGCGTAAAGCTTGATCGTATTCATCTTCGAACTTCATCGTCATTATCCCCTCATTACTTTTACTACCCACCACTCAAAAATTTCTCTTGCGAGTGTGATGCAGAGAAAATCATCTTAACGTCCTGCTTCGGGATTCTAGCAACAGGATGCATCCAAGCGCCACCGAAGGCAAGCAATCTTTTTTATGGGGTAGTTTTTCGGACAGCTTTTCCGGCTGTCCCGGGAGTAGCAGTTTGATTTTTCCAGGTTGAATTTTTCTTTGCTATCGTCGCGCTGGAAGAGACGGCCGGTTTTGAAGTTGAAGGTCTGACAGAATGAACAGTTGCGCTGTGAGCCGTTGTGTGCGAACTGCTCTTCCCCTTCGCCGACTTGCTGCGTGTGTGTGTTACCGGCGCGAGCTTCACCGGCTCAACGACTGCGATGGAGGCCCCGGGCTTTACTGTGTTGGAGGAGAGATGGTTCCATCGCCGCAGCTGCTCGACGGAGACTCCGAAGCGGTCAGCGACGGTGACGAGGGTGTCGCTGCGGCGAACGGTATAGCGTTGCGGGCCGTTCGCGACAGAGGATGCGACCGGGATTACGAGCTCATCTCCGGCGTCGAGGCCGTCGCTGAGGGTCATGCCATTGGTTGAGGCGATCTCGCTGGCATGTGTATGAAGCGTGGTGGCGATGCCATCCAGCGTCTCGCCGGGGCGGACGACGTGAAAGCGCCAACTGCTGCGTTTGTCTTCCGGAAACGTCTTGATGCGTTCGGCAAAGACATCGCGCATGCCGATGGGGATATGCAGATCGAACGAGATGTCGCGCGGCGTGGTCATGCGGAGCAGACTTGGATTGAGAGCGACGATCTCGGGCAGCGAGGAGTTGGTGACGTCGGCTACGAGACGAAGATCGATTGGATAGTCGACTGTGACGGTGTCGGAGACGACCGGAGTGTCGGGGACAACTTTGTCGAGCCCGTACTGCTCTGGATTCTTCGCCATGATGATTGCAGCGATGATGCCGGGAACGTAATTTTTCGTCTCGCCGGGAAGTACGTTGCGACGGTAGAGCTCCCAGAAATCTGCATAGCCGGTGCGCATGACGGCTCGCTGGACATTGCCCGGGCCCCAATCGTAGGCGGCCATCGCCAGATACCAGTCGCCGAACTGGTTGTAGAGGGTCTTCATGTATCTGGCGTAGGCGAGTGAGGATTTTTCCGGATCGAAGCGCTCGTCGAACCATCCGTTGCGCGCGAGACCATAGGCGCCTGTGGGCATGAACTGCCACATGCCACCTGCTCCCGAGCGGGCATTGAGAGCCTGGGGTTGAAATCCTGACTCAGCGACGGCGAGATAGATCAGATCCTGCGGGACTCCCTGGTCGCGAAGATTTTTGAGGATCATCTCTTTGTATTTCCCTGCTCTTTCGAGTGAGGCGAGCAGATGGGCATGACCTGCGGCGGAGTTGGAGAAGTAGCTGATGAACCCGGCGACGTAGTCGTTGACGACGAGAGGGAAGTCGGATTGCGTTGTTTTGAGTTCGGCTGCGACTTTTGCTGTGAGCGCTGCGTTTGCGGGGAAGGTGACTTCGTTCGCGGCATCGAGTGGAGCGGCTTCCAGTACGGGAGAGAATCCGTTGCCTTGTTTCAGCGCAGCCATCTCGAGCGAGTTGACTGCGTTGAGCAAACGATCGAACTCGTCGGAGAGCTGCGGATCGGTTTTGAGATCGAGGCCGCTGGTGAGCATGAGGTCGACTGCGGAGTCGAAGTCGAGGCGCGCGGCATCGAGATGTCCGGCGCGATAGTTGTCGACACCGCTGTGGTAGGCGGCCTCTGCCTTGGTGATAAGTTGCTGGACTTTTGCGGCTTTGGCGGCATCAGCGGCCTGGATCGCAGCTGCGGCAGCCTGGTTCCTCTGATTATTCGCATCGGCGATTGAGGGAGCGGTGACTTGCGCGGAGGCTTTGCCCGGAGCAGCGGCCTGTTGCTGGGGACAGCCCGTCAACATCACGAGCGGCACGCATCCGGCCACCAGTGCCCACCGCTGCACCGTTCTTACTAAAAGTCGTTGCGCCATCGTCCTCGCTCATTGTAAGACGGCCGGCAGGTCAATGGGCTATCACCCAATCGTTCGCGGGTACACCACCAGGAACTCACCCGGTTTGGTGTGTCATTACTGCAACTTGCGGCTGGCCTCGACTCGTTCTCAACCCCGGCGAGCTTTAGAAACGAAAAACGGGGCCGACGGTGACTCCCCAGTTGGTGGAGTTGATGTAGTTGTCGTGGGAGAGAAAGGAGAGGCGGGGCGGGGTGCCGATGCCTGGGGGGTCGCGCATGGTGCTCTTGTAGCGGATCAGCATTTGTTCGACCGTTCCACGAACTGCAAAGTGCTGTGTGAAACGGAGATCTCCGGCTACTGCGGCGACGGTTGAGAAGTTGAAGTTGCGTTGCGCCTCCGGGTTCGGGTTCGATTCCGTCGGGAGTGGCTGCGATCTGGAGTAACTGGCGAACCCCGGAGCGAGCGACACCTTGAGAGCGAAGCGCTGGCCGGAGTATCCGGAGCGGACGCCGAAGTTCGCCGTTACGAGCGAGCCGCCGACGTTGAGAGACGATAGAGGGCTGGCGTTCGGATGTCCGCCTACGTCGGCGATGATGTCGAGATATTTCCGGACAGAGATTCCGAGTTGCATGCCGGCGCCGGTAACTGGATTGCGGCAGTCGATACAGGTCGAGGTATTGGTGCCGAGCGAGAATGAGTTGTAGTGGATGTAGAGATCGCCGCCTTCGGTTGGCTTTTCATTGAATGTGCTATGGAGCTGCGTGACCGCGATCGATTGAATTAAGTCCAGATTCTCTTCGTCGCGAAACCACGGATAGTGGCCGCGCAGCATGTTGGCGAGGGAGCGAGGAGGATTGAGACCGGCACGAAGCATCTTGTAGCCGAAGGTGTAGGGATAGCGATGCACGAGCGGACCGGAGATGAACCTGTCGGCGGTGTCCTCGCCGAGCATCCAAAGCGTCCCGACGACTGGAGTAATGATGAAGTCGACCCAGCCGGTATTGTTGGTGTACTTTGCAGTGGCGGTGCATTCCGGCTTGTCTCCGGGACAGCCGATGGGGTAGGTGAAACCACCTTCGTTGAAGATGGCCGCCTCGCCGGTGGGGCCGATCTCGGATTGAGTGGAGTAAACAGTGGCCCATAGGAAGGCGCGGAAGACGCTGTGCCAATAGCGCGGATTGCGGGAGATGTAGAGACCGCGGGCGCGTGGATCGTTTTGGACCTCGATGTATCCGGCGACGGCTCCTTCGAGCGGATGGCCGATGTAGTTCACGATAAAGCTGTCACCGTCGTTCCATCGACGCATGTTGAATTGCTGGAGGGAGGCCCAGTAGTCGGACCAGTACGGCTTGTTAAGGAGAATGTGGCGGTCGTTCTGATTGGCGCTCATGATGCGGACTGCATTCTCCAGCGAGTTGAAGGCAAAGGACTGGAGCAGCAGGCCCTTCCAGTGATAGGGCTCGCGCTCCACAAAGATTGCGCGCCGCGCATGAAAGTCGGTCTTTGGTTCTGCTGCGAGGAACCCATCGCTTACGTCGAACCGCGGCGGGATGAATTCTTTGCGCATCCATTCGGGAGGAGCCGGCTCAACCTGCAACGCGCTGGGTGCATCGGGCAGTTCACTGCGATCTCTCGTGTCCGATTCGGTGGCATAGGGGTCTGAGGGTTTTGTCTGCTCTACTTCACTCGAACCGGACGTCTGCGTCCACCCACACGCCAACGGCAGCACAAGAAAAAGTGCGAGAGCAAGTCGAATCATCTAGGATCCTGGCGTTTCGAAGTACCGTTCTATTTTCGAAGTTAGCTGCGAGCCGAGGCCAGCGAAACTGGGAGAAGTCCCAGTTCGTGTTGAATACAGATTTCCTGTGTCGCGCGCCGTACACATGTCCGCGGCGTGGGGCTCGCAGCAGTGTTAAACTGGATACTGAGGCCACCCAGCTCCAAAATGGATCCAAGTCACATTCGCAACTTCGCGATCATCGCGCATATTGATCATGGCAAGTCCACACTCTCCGACCGGCTGCTTGAGCTGACCGGTTCGTTGACCGCGCGCGAGATGCAGGCCCAGGTACTTGACGCCATGGACCTTGAACGCGAGCGTGGCATCACGATCAAGGCACATACCGTCCGCATGATCTACAAGGCGCACGACGGCGATACCTACCAGCTCAACCTGATTGACACACCGGGACATGTCGATTTCAGCTATGAGGTGTCGCGTTCGCTTGCCTCGTGCGAGGGCGCGTTGCTTGTCGTCGATGCGTCGCAGGGCGTTGAAGCGCAGACGCTCGCGAATGCTTATCTGGCAATCTCGAACGGGCTTGAGATCCTTCCGATCATCAATAAGATCGATCTGCCGAGTGCAGATATCGAACGCACGAAGGAGATGATTGAGAAATCCGTAGGCCTTCCTGCGAGTGATGCAATCGCTGTGAGCGCGAAGACTGGCTTGAATGTCGATCAGATTCTTGAGGCCGTTGTTACTTTGCTGCCGCCGCCGGAAGGGAATCCCGAAGCGCCGTTGCAGGCTTTGATCTTCGATAGCTGGTTCGATGCTTACCGAGGCGTAATTGTTCTTGCGCGCATCATCAACGGCAAGCTTCGCAAGGGAATGAAGATCAAGGTCATGTCGAATGGCAAAACCTTCGATGTGGAGAGCATGGGCGTGATGACGCCGAAGCCTGTTGAACTGACCGAGCTTACGGCGGGCGAAGTTGGATTTTTTGTTGCGACGATCAAGAACGTTGCGGATACCAAGGTGGGTGACACGATTACTTCGGTCGAAAATCCGTGCAAGGAGGCCTTGCCGGGGTTTGAAGATATCAAGAGCATGGTCTTCGCCGGTTTATATACCGTGGATTCGCATGAACACGCGATGCTGCGGGATGCGCTGGAGAAGCTGCGGCTGAATGACTCAAGTTTTACTTTTGAGCCGGAGTCTTCGGTTGCGCTGGGCTTTGGTTTTCGCTGCGGTTTTCTGGGGCTGCTGCATCTCGAGATCATTCAGGAGCGGCTGGAGCGGGAGTACGGACTCGATCTGATTACGACGGCACCGGGCGTACGTTACAACATCACGCTTACGGATGGCAGCGTGATTGAGGTGGATAATCCGTCGCGATGGCCTGACCCTTCGGAGATCGAGCAGATCGAAGAACCTGTGATTATGGCGAAGATTCTGACGAATGAAGAGTATGTGGGTGGGATTTTGAAGCTGGTGGAAGAGAAGCGTGGGCGGCAGAAGAACTTCGAGTACGTCTCGGAGACTCGCGTGATGCTGACGTACGAGCTTCCGCTGAACGAGATTGTTCTGGATTTTTACGACAAGCTGAAGTCGGTCTCGCGCGGGTATGCGTCGCTCGACTACCATCTTGCCGGGATGTGGGTTTCGCCGATGGTGAAGATGGATATCCTCGTCTCAGGCGAGCCGGTGGACGCGCTTTCGATCATCGTGCATCGCGATTTTGCTTACGATCGCGGAAAGGCGCTGGTTGCGAAGATGCGCGAACTGATTCCGCGGCAGATGTTCGAGGTGGCGATCCAGGCGGCGATCGGATCGAAGATTATTGCCCGCGAGACAGTCACGGCGATTCGCAAGAACGTGATCGCGAAGTGTTATGGCGGCGATATTTCGCGCAAACGGAAGCTGCTTGAAAAGCAGAAGGAAGGCAAGAAGCGGATGAAGCGGATCGGCAAGGTCGACATTCCGCAGGAGGCGTTCCTCGCTGTTCTCAAGGTTGGCGAGGAGTAGGACTGCGTGCTCGCGAGAATGGCAGAAAAGATGCTGCACACCCTTCAAGATATGGCGAAAAAAAGCAACTCGCGGGTGAATATCGGACGTTCCGGGTACAGAATCCTGAGGGGTTGATGCACGAGGCTGTAATCTGGATGTAACGCTAATCTGTGGAAACCCTTGAAACATCTGTACTTGCTGGCGAAGAGGAGCAAAGTGCCATGCAAGTCGCGGGAACCTGGTGCCAACCCTTCCATTTACATGCAGTTAGGTTGTTACTGGCTCGGGGTATTGTTGTCCTCAACCAAGAGAACGACGAATATACACGCTGACTTCGCACCGGCGATCCACAACTTTTTCCACAGGTTTTTTGTGCCGATGCCCGCGCGGGCAAAGAGAAAGGCGAGGAGAGTTCGTGTGAACTGCCTCCTCGCCTGCCTCAGTTTAGCCAGTCAGGTGCTATTGCTTAGGCGCCTGCGGTTTGGGAGTGGTCGCCGGCGGTTTGGGAGTGGTTGTTGACGGAGTCGTCGGACGCGGGCGGGGCGCGGCGGCAGGTGCGGACGGAGCCGGAGCTGCTACACCGGAGGAGGTGTTGTACGCCACCACGACAGCCTGAGTCACATCGGTGCTCTGGTTAGCCCATATGACGTTGCTCTGCTGGCTGCTGACGTCGAGCAGGAGCGTGTAGCCGTTGTCGCTGACGTACTTCTTCAGGGTCGCCGAAACCTTTCCTGCGATCTTGCCGTAGGACTCCTGGAGATCGGTGTTGTAGGCAGTCTGAGCATCTTCGGCTTCGCGGGTCAGCTGCTTCTCTTTCGTGTCGATCGTCTTGAGACGCGTGGCGCGCTCGGCGTCGGACAGGGTCGCGGGCGCGCTCTGAAGCTGTTTCTTCAGCGAGTCGACTTCGTTCGAGAGGGCCTCGATCTGGTCTTTCTTGGGCTTGTACTTGGTCTGAATCTCCTGGACGGCGCGCTGGCCCTCATTCGTGGCGAAGACGGCCTGCTCAAAGGCGACGAGAGCGATCTTGGCGGGGATGGCCTGTGGCGTGACAGGGGCCTCTGCAGCGGGCTGAGTGGGGGCGGCCGGCTGAGTGGCAGGCGGGGTCGCTGCGGGGGCCTGAGCCATTCCGGCTGCGGTCATCAATCCCGCGCTAAGGGCGGAGACTAGAACTAGGGTGCGGTTCATCTGAGTTGTGTTACTCCTTCGAGAAATCATTCAGGTTAAAGATTCGACGTTTCAATATCGATTCGGTGGCGTTCAGGGAGCGGGACTGACTCCCCGATTGCGGCAAATAAAAACAGCCAATCCGTACAGTGTTTACTGGTGAGGCGTCGTCGCCGGCTTCGGCGTGGTGGCTGGGGGACGAGGACGATTCGCCGCGGGTGCGGAAGGCACTGCGGGTGCCGCAATTCCCGAGGAGGCGTTGTAGGCATCCACGATGGCCTGCGAGATGTCGGTGGTGCCGGGCGCTGTCCAGAGGACCGCAAGGCCGCCCTGCTGGCCGGTGTTGTCCAGCAGCAGCGTGTAGCCGTTGTCCTGGACGTACTTGATGACGATGGGCCCCATTTTCTTGGCGACGGCGCCGAGTGTGTCCTGCAGTTCGGCGTTGAAGGCATTGGTGGCGTCTTCGCCGTCGCGTTGCAGTTGCTTCTGCTTGGTGTCGATCGTTCTTGCACGGGAGGCGCGCTCGTCCTCGCTCATGGTCGCGGGCGCACTCTGAACCTGTTTGGTGAGCGAATCGATCTCGGTCTGCAGAGCCTGAAGCTGGTTCTTCTGCGGCTCATACTTTTTCTGTAACGTCTGAAGGGCGCGCTGGCCTTCGTTGGTGGCCGCCGTGACCTGTTCGTATTCGATGACGGCGATCTTTGCCTGAACAACCTGAACCGGAACAGGGGCAGGAGCGGTGGCAGGGGCCGGAGTGGTGGAACCAGTGGTCTGGGCCGCTCCAGCAGCGGACAACATACCCGCGGCGAGGGCGGTGACTAGTGCAACGTTGCGATTCATGCGGTGTTTGGTACTCCTTGGGGGACTGATCTGACTTAGCCGGCCTTAGGCGCACCATCGCGTGCTTTCTCAGCCGTTCCTGCCTTACTCAAGATGGACGCGCCTGGCATCGGGCACGTCTAACATAGACCTCGATCCCCCCGACTTCTATACAAGCAAATCGGCAGCAAAACGAGAGAGCTGCCGGAACAAGTCCGATTATAGGACCCAGCACAGCAAGGGTCAATCGGGAGTCTTGCTAGTTTGTCTCCCAAAATACGGAGCCATTCCGGTCGAATGTTCCGTTTTTTAGACGGAGTCTGACGGGGAATGGGAGTTTAGCCAGAAAAACGGGCAACTGATTTGGCGATTGGATTGCTCTTGTTGATGTAGTAAACATACTGGCGGAGACTTGAGCCGTGTGTTCTCAACTCCTGGCTTGAACAAAAGCTGCACTCGACCGATGGTGCAGCGCCTCAGCCGGAGTTCTAACTTCCCTTAGGGGAGGTTTTCAGGAGGCCAGTGGCTGGCCATCAGGCACGGGAGGACCGCTTCTCTTCAGAGGCGGTTTTTGTTTGGGATTCAGGGTTAGAAAGGTCCTACCGGAAAGTCGTAGAACATCATTCTTGCGTTCCGGCGACTTTACGAGTAATCTAAAAAGTGCCCGGTGAACCGGCTGTGGGTGCCGATCGCTGTGTGGGTTGCCAGAAAGCTTCCTGTTAGGTACATTTGGGCAGCGAACACACGAGATAACAGTAGACCGGTTTTATCGGACTCTGTCGCGAAACAGGTAGAGGGTGAAAAAGAGATAAGGTTCGCTGCAGTCTGGCGTTCCGGGCTCCGCGTAGCCGGTAAATTACTGGTTCGGTGGCAGCCGAAAGCAATAACGAAGACGTCCGTTTGAGTACAACTTGAGACCGTTTCCTCCGACGCTGCAATTCCGGTTTGGTTCCATCTTCGTGGCTGACACGAAGACGGATTAGCCGTTGCGCCGTGGGAGTAGAACCGCTAATTGCGATTGAATGCAATAGGAAGTGGAAGCATGACTTCAGAGCAGAATGTACCCGAGGTGGAGTCCCACCAGGGTTCGACAATGTCACCCGGCCAACAGGACGGGGAGGCGCAATATACCCCTCACAACGTTCAGCACGGCATGGGTCAATCCAAGAGCAGCCGCCGTCGTCGCCGCAAACGCAAGAATAAGGTCATGGGAGAGACTCCGCAGAGTCCGCAGGCCGGTGGTGAGCAGAGCGGAGGACAGGTTCCTTCGATTCAGGCTTCTGCTCCTCCTCAGGCTTCCCCGCAGCAGGGCTTCCAGGGCAATGCCGGCCAGCAGCATGGCGGCGGAGGGAAGCGCTGGAAGAAGAAGTTTCGCGACCGCGACCGTCCACGCACGAACGCGGACAATATTGGCAATGTCGCCAGCGGAAGCAACGGTGGCGGCTACAGCAACAGCGGCGGGGGATATCGGGATCGTGATCGCGACACTCACCAGCCTGGCAACAACGGGTTCAAGCGCAAGGGCGGCGGCAAACAACAGTCGCGTGGGCCGCGGAGTTTTGTCGGTCCGATGGACCATAGCTACCGCGTAGTGAACGGCAACTTTGCCGATACGCCGCCATCGACGATCGAAGCCGGCGGCTACGGACGTAGTAATGGCCATGGGCGCAGCTATCAGAGCGATTCCCAGCCAATTGACTACTCCCAGGGCCGTCCGATTCCGATTCCTGAGAATGCTCCGACTAAGATCTTCTTCTTTATTGAGGATCTGTTCTTTATCGCGAAGATTCAGGAGACCGCGCGCAAGCTTGGAGTGAAGGTTGCTTTCGTGAAGAATGAGAAGGACGCGATTGCTGCACTCACGGCAGGCGAGGACGACGAGCTGCCCGGCCTGATCGTGTTCGATCTCAACAACGCGAACGCCAAGCCGCTGACGCTGATCCCGAAGCTCAAGGCCAAGCTGAAGCGCAACACGTCCATCGTTGGCTTCCTGTCGCATCTGCAGGGCGACCTCAAGGCCAAGGCTGTCGAGGCTGGTTGCGATACGGTGATGCCGCGCGCAGCCTTCTCGCAAAACCTGCCGAATCTTCTTCGCCGTTACGGCATGGAAGAGGAAGAAGAGCCGAACTTCAACCAGTAGTAGGCTCGCTGCGACTGCTGTGAGTTCAATTCATACGAAAGCCCGATAGATTTCTGTCGGGCTTTTCTTTTGCTAGATCCGCCGCGCTGAAGTTTATCCGGGAGGCCATTTCATATGCCTGCCGCCCAACAGATGCAGGTGGAGATGGTGCACCGTCTGCCCGCCTTCGTCTCCTGTGTTGACGACGATTCTGTAACCGTTGTCCATCTTCTCTTTGCGAGCGATCTCAGCGGCCGTAGCCATCAGGTGACCGATCAGGGGTGTGTCTTCGGCGAGGGCTTTGGCGACCGAACCAATGTGTTGCTTGGGGATGATCAGGATGTGGGTGGGGGCCTGAGGGTTGATATCTGGGAAGCCGATTGAGAGTTCGTCTTCGTATACGCGGTTGGCAGGAATGGTGCCGTCGACAATCTTGCAGAAGAGACAGTCGGAAGATGTGGTCGTACTCAGCGATATCTTCATGGGTTGAAAAATCTTGGATGTTCTCCGGGGCGCCAGGGGTTGTATGCTGCGGCGAAAGCTGCGCGTTTTGCGATGGAGGGATGGCTGTGGGTCCAGAATTCGACAAAGGGATGCGGGGTCGGGTCGTCGAGCGAGGTCTCGCCTAACCGCTGGAACCCCTGCTGAGTGGTGGTTTGCGGGTCGGCGACGATACCGTGGATGGCTTCCTGTCCGTAGACGTCGGCTGCATGCTCGATTGACCGGCTGAAGGCGTTCTCAAGCGGCTCCGAGACGAAGTTTAAGACATTCAGCACCAGGACGAGAACTGCCAGACAGGCCCAGTCGTTCTGCGAGAGGATGCACCACCGCGCTCCAAACCGCGCGAGGAGCCACCAGGTCGCGCGTTGCCCTACGTAGAAACCGATCAGCATCAGCACTGCACTGAAGAGGATGCCGAGCATCACGTGATGCAGGGCGTAGTGACCTAATTCGTGGCCAAAGATTCCTGAGAGTTCATCGGGAGTTGCCGCTGCAATCGTTGTGTCCCACAAGACAAGGCGCTTGGAGGGTCCGAAGCCGGTGACATAGGCGTTCAGGCTGGTTACTTTCTGGCTGGCGCGCATGTAGAACATTCGATCCGGCGGGAGCGATACGCCGCTGCGAGCGACAACTTGTTCCAGTTGCGCTACGAGTGCTGGATCTCGTTGCTGAAGAGGTTCGAATTTGTTGAACAGTGGATCGACGAGTATCGGCGAGATGAAGACACCGAAGAGTACGGCAGCCATTGTGGGAATCCAGAACCAGAACCACCAGTGTTTTGGCGAGCGACGAATGATCCAGAACAGCATCATGACCAGCAGAGAGGCGACCAGCCAGGTCAGCAGGAAACTCTTGGTCAGATCCCAGGCCCAGCTGCCCCAGCTTTGAATGGAAAGGCCATAAGCCAAGGACGTGTGATGCCCGTAGACTCTCAGCGGAAGATCCAGCAGGGTGATTCCCAGCAGGAAGAGAAACACGAAGAGGAAGCATTGGGCGCAGCGATTTTTTGTCAGGTTCTCGGCAATGTTTCGCATCCGCGCGGGAATTCCGAGGGCCAGCAATAGGAGGAGTTGAAGGATTCCCCATCCTTCTCCGGCAAAGTGCAGTGTGGTTCGCGCCCGGAAGAGCTCTTTGGCTGACGCCAGTTTTTCCGGCGGAAGCGTGTAGGCCGTTCGATTTTGCGCGGCTTCCTGCAGGGCTTTGGCTTCGGTTGCTGTGGCGCCTTGTGCCTTTGCGGGTGTTATCGCTCCGGCGAAGAGAGCAACGAGCAGAAGCACGACACTACGCAGATGCATCAACCAAGGCTCCGGGTCTTCAAGGCAGTGAAGCCAGTGTGCATGATTCACGCTGGCAGAAGCAAAAATAGGAGAAGCGAACCAGAGAAATCCCGAGTTCTACCGACGGCTGTCCATTGAGCTTCCGGGCTCGGCTCCGACCTCCAACCCGAAGCGCGACAGCTCGCGCTTCTGGAGGTTGTAGTCGATGAAGAAGCCAATGCCGATCGCCAGTGGAATCAGTCCAGCGGCGGCTCCCGACAAGACTTCGCGGACATGGAGGATCTGTTCGAGCACTAAGAAGAAGAAGATCAACCCGAGTCCAACGGAGACAAGGACGATTCCAGCACGGCGGGCATTTCCGAGACTTCGCATCGGGTCTTTGACCGGGACTTTTTCCTCGTTGCCGACACCGAGCATCTTTTCGATCTCAGCCATCGGCACACCTCGCGAGATCATTGCAATGCGCTCCTCGGACTTGAGCCTGCGTTTATGCGCGTCCAGCCAGATACCGGAGATGATGGCTACGACGCCGACCAGACAACCCGCAACGGGCACAACAAATGGACTAAAGAAGAAATTCATACGCTACCTCCCTTTCTGCCCGCATTAGACCGGGGGCCCTCGCTTAAGTTTCACTTGTCTGCGTGAAACTTAAGGCGCACTCTGAGGTCTAACCCAGCTTGAGCACTGACCTCACCTTCGAGCAAGTGGTACGCGACCACCAGGAGATGGTCTTCCGCACCCTGTTGCGCCTGACCGGCAGCCGGGAGCACCTCGACGATCTGGCGCAGGATGTGTTTCTAAGGCTCTATCGTGCGCTGCCGAGCTTTCGCGGTGAGGCCTTGATTACTACGTATCTCTATAGGATCGCGGTGAATGTGGCTCAGGATGAGTGGAAACGACGGCGCCGCGATCGCAATACCCACGTCTCGCTGTCCGATGATACGTCTGGCTGGGAGGACCGCCTCGCCCACCCGGACCGCAACGCCGAGCAGCAGATGGAAGAATCGGAGTTCGCGCAGGTGCTTGAAGAGCAGCTGCAGTGTCTCAGCGAGATCGAGCGAACCATCCTGGTCCTTTATCATCAGGAGGAGCGTTCGTACGACCAGATTGCCTACGCGCTGGGGATGCCCATCGGCACTGTTCGAACACATCTGCACCGAGGGCGGAAGAAGTTACGGGAAGGCCTTCAGCAGCGTCCAAGATATGAGAGGAGCGCGACATGCACGATCAACCGCTAAACCAGCAAGAACTGTCGCCAGAGGCAACGGAGTATCTCGACCAGCAGATTGTCCGCGCCCTCGAAACTCAGCCCCAGGTGGTTGTGCCGGCGGACTTTGCGTGGCGTGTGGTTAGCCGGGCTGCCGGCGAAGCGTCCAGTTTCTGTGACGTCGACCTACTACGGCCAGGGCGCGATGCTGATCGGCATTTTGCTTACCCTGGCGGCGTTGCTGGCCCTTTCTCTTCACCCGACGGGTCCTGCTCGCTTCGGACTTGTTGAGTCGATGCTTTTTGCCCAGTTCATAGGCCTGGTCGTCTGGTTTAGCGTCCTGCGCCAGAGCACCCGATAACTGACTGTCAACTTTAAAGCCGCCTCGCCCGTCCAAACATAAGGCATCCGCCGCAAAAGCCGTACTGCGTACCACGCATGGCGGCAGTTCCGATACACTCGGCATCAGGCGCATTTTTGCAAGCGAAACGAGTTCCAGTACCCATGACGATACAAAAGGCAGTAGCCGGCCTCGCTCTGGCCGGTCTGATGGCAGTGGCAGCGACATCTGTCGGCCATCTGGCGGTTGCAGCGACTCCGAGTCCAGCACCAAACCCAACGACGATTCTTATCGACACCATGGAGACGGAGCTCCATCGCGCGATGAGTTCGTTGGGCAACACGGCGACGGACGCCACGCAACAGCCGAAGCCCTACTTTCTCAGCTACGCCGTTTCGGACGCGGACGGCGTTGCCATGTCGGCCCAGTTCGGCGCTATCGTGAACTCGACCGAAAACCGCCGCCGTATTGCGGATGTGCAGGTACGGCTCGGTACGCCTGCTGAAGACAATACTCACGGAGACCATCGCAACAGCGCCCTGATGACCGTGCCGCTTCCTCTGACGGACGATGGCGCGGCTCTCTCGCGCAGTCTCTGGTTTGCCACCAATCGCGGGTATGCCAAGGCGCTGGATGGCTATCTGAAGGTGAAGACAGAGCAGCAGGTACGTGCGAAGGAAGAAGACAGCTCGGCCGACTTCTCAAGGGAAAAGGCTGCGACGGATCTGCTTCCGCCGGCGCCAATCCTCGTTGTTGACCGTGGTGCCTGGGAGAATCGAATCCGTGAGCTGTCAGGAATCTTCAAGCAGTACCCGGATGTCTTCTTTAGCAACGTAACGCTTGAGGCCTCGACCGAGACTGCCTACTTTGTCTCTTCGGAAGGCGCCAAGGTTGCGACGCCGAATCACGTCGCTCGCCTGGTGATTGTGGCCCGGACGCGTGCGGCTGACGGAATGGATCTTTTCCGCGCTGAGACCTTTGAGGCGGATGATGCCGCTCACCTGCCTGATCAGAAGACACTCATGGATAAGACCGTTGCGATGGCGAAGAATCTTGAGGCGCTTCGCGAAGCTCCAGTTACGGAGCCGTTCAACGGACCGGCGATTTTGAGCGGCCGTGCTTCTGCGGTGTTCTTTCATGAAGTGCTTGGCCATCGTCTCGAAGGGCAGCGGCAACGCGGTGACGATGAAGGGCAGACGTTTACCAAGCTTCTTGGCAAACAGATTCTGCCTACATTTCTTAGCGTCTCGGACGATCCGACTCTCGCAACCTTCGATGGCGTCTCGCTCAGCGGCCACTACAGCTACGATGACGAAGGTCAGCCTGCGCGGCGCGTCGATCTCATCAAGGATGGCGTTCTCGGTACTTTTCTGATGTCGCGGCTTCCCATCGCGAGTTTTTCGACTTCGAACGGCCACGGCCGCTCTGAGGTTGGGCATATGCCTACCGGCCGTCAAGGCAATCTGATTGTGACTTCGTCCAAGACCGTCAGCGACGCCGAGCTTCGCGAGATGCTCAAAGCAGAGGCGAAGAAACAGGGCAAGGCGTATGGCCTCTACTTTGAAGACATCTCCTCCGGCTTCGCTGTCACTACTCGTCGATCACCGCAGGCCTTTCAGGTGATTCCTCTTGTTGTCTATCGTGTTTACGTCGATGGCCGTCCCGATGAGCTGGTTCGCGGCGTCAGCATCGTAGGGACTCCGCAGGCCGCGCTGAACCGCATTCTTGCTACCAATGATAAGCAGGACATCTTCAACGGTATCTGCGGGGCCGAGTCAGGCAGCATTCCTGTCAGCGCGGTTGCTCCTGCGATGCTGGTGAGCGAAATTGAGACTCAACGGCAGGCCCAGGGGACTGCGCGGCCGCCGATCCTTCCACCGCCCGGCACGGGTACGAATGGTGGAAAGGGAGGCCAATAATGAGATCCGTTCATAAACAGTTACAAATTCGTCGAAGTATGAATGCAGCCTTCTGCATCGCTAGCCTGTGCGCAACTCTTGCAGTTACAAATCTCGCTGCGGCTGAATCCGCGTCCGACCTGAATGACCCCCTCCTTCGAGCGATGCAGCAGGAGCTTGACCGGGAAAAGAGCATTCTGCTGCCGGGTATGCAGAAGCCTTATTTTGTTGAGTATCGTCTCGACGACATCAGCAGCTACGAGGCGGTTGCAAACTACGGCGCGCTTACCCAGGAAGCGAATAATCACCAGCGCATCGTTCGCGTAACGGTTCGCATTGGCGACTACACAGTGGACAGCAGCAGTTCGCGCGGTGACGGTACGCTCGAACTGGCACCGACTGACGACGATCCTCTTGCGTTGCAATATGCTCTGTGGACGGCGACGGACGTCGCTTACAAAAATGCGCTGCGGGCTTACTCTACGAAACAAGCTGCGCTGAAGCAGTTTCAGAGCGTCCAGAACCAGCCGGACTTTGCACAGGCCAAACCGGTCAGCCATGTGACTCCGCTCGCCAAGCTCGAGCTCGACCGCGACGAATGGAAGCGTCGCATTATTGAAGCCAGCGGACTCTACGCCTCCGCTCCGGAGGTGCGCTCGTTTGCTGAGCATGTGCAGTACTCGGTCGCCAACATCCGTGGCATTGCGCTCAACCGCTACCTTGTCAATACCGAAGGGACAGTTGTACGCACGGGTTACGCCGGGTATTCCGGTGCGATCAGCGTTGGAGGTCAGGCTGCTGACGGAATGCGCCTCAGCCGCGATAACGGCACAGTGGCAGCGACGGCCAAAGAGATGGAAAGTGCCTCGGCCTTTCGCAAGCGTGCGATCGATGACCTTAAGAGTTTCGAAGAGCTGCGCAATGCACCTGTTGTCTCAGCCGAGGATTATCATGGCCCGGTTCTTTTCAGCGGAGATGCAGCTGCTGATGTCTTCACGCGCCTCCTGATTCCGAATATCGAAGCAGACCGTCCTGAGATGGGCACCTCGGCGCGTACCGCGGGAGCCTATGCGTCCAGCTACAAATCGCGTGTTCTTCCTGACATGATGAGCGTTACGGACAATCCCCTGGAGACGAAGTTCGATGGCAAGACATTGCTCGGGGCCTATGCGATCGACGACGAAGGCGTGCCTGCGCAGTCGGTCGATATTATCGCCCACGGCAAACTCGAAAATTTTCTCATCGGCCGCGAGCCGATCAAGGATTTCGATACCTCGAACGGCCACGGCCGTGCCGCGCCGGCGCAGGCTGCGCACTCGCGCTCCGGTGTTGTGCTTATCAAGTCCGATGAAGCGCTCTCAAAGGACGACCTCAATAAGCGTCTGATCAGGATGGCAAAGGAGCAGGGGAAGGATGTCTACCTGGTGGAGACTCTCGGGGGTGAGCTTCTTCCACGTCTTCTCTACCGCGTGAAGGCCGACGGGAGCCGGCAGCTTGTCCGTGGCGCTGTCTTTGATGAACTCGATAGCCGAAGCCTGCGCTCGGGTATTATCGCGGTTGGCAACGACTCGTATGTGTCCAATTCTCTTGGGCCGATTCCGCAGACGATTATTGCGCCGAGTTTGCTCTTCGATGACATCGGTGTCAAACGGGCTACCGTCGAGCAGCAGAAGTTACCATACTATCCTCCTCCGACGGTAAAGTAGGTTCACAACGTAATCCATCAATCCATCCATCAAGGCCTCTCTATGCACGTACATTCTGATTTGGTCCGCGGCATCGCTCTTGGTCTCCTGGTTCTTCTCATTCTCGGCAGCCGTTTGACCAAAGGCTCTGTCCGCGAGACTCCCGACGGCCTCGTCTTTGGCACTAAGCCTGTCATTCTCTGGACAAGAATCTTCGCGTTGCCCGCCTTCGTGGTCTACGTCATTCTTGTGACGGCCAACGACAGGCAAGCGTGGTTTTTCTACGGTCTCTTTGCTGTTGCCATTGCGTTCCTGCTCCTGCAGCTGCCGGGCACCATTACCCTGACCCCGACCGCAGTGACACAGCGGTTCTGGTTTCGGCCTTTGAAGAGCATTCAGTACAACGAGGTCATGGCCATTCAATCTGCGCAGGCCGGCCGTGCCATTCGTGTCCTTGGCGACAACCGTGTCAAAATTACGCACACGATGAACCACAGCGCTGCCGCCGAGTTCGTTCAGGAGCTCGAACGCCGGACAGGCAAACGCGTCATCGTGTAACGGCCGTAACGTACTAGTCTGTTCGAATCAGGTAAGGTTCTGCGGCGGGGTCTTTTGGATGGATGGCGCTGGCAACTTCGTCTGCTGTCTTTCTGTCCGGAAACTTCGGGTTCACTCGTACCCAATATCCTGTCGGCCCGGCAAACTCGATCACTTTGGCAGTGGTGTATCGGCGAAGAAGATCCTCCTTCAACTTCACTGCATCGGACTCATGTACGAATGCTCCGATCTGCACGCACCATCTTCCTCCCGGGTCAGTATTGACCCGGACCGGTGCGGCAAACGCCTCGACTTTTACCTTGGCGACCCCGATGCGATACACGCCGGTGGCTTTCGCGGCGGCGAGTGACAGATCGATGATGCGGCCGCGTACAAAGGGGCCTCGGTCTGTAATTTTCACAACGGCGGATTGATTCGTCGTCAGATTCGTGACGCGAACCATGGTTCCCATCGGGAGCGTCAGATGCGCTGCGGTCATTGCGTTCTGGTCGTAGACCGTGCCATCGGCGCCTTTGCGTCCGGCGTAGGGAGGGCCGTACCAGCTCGCCAGCCCAACCTCGGTTGAGACCGGCTTGCCATAACTATCGGGGACGGGCGCGGGGGAGGGAATTGTGGTCGAAGGTATACCTGACTCTGTAGGCCGAGTTCCTGCCCCGCTGCGATTTGCGGTTGTGGTGGTCGTCGGCGGAGGCGGAGGGTGATATGCCTGCGTCGTCTTCTTGTGGCAGCCAGTGGCCATCAGCGTGAGCGCCGATAAAGTGACAGCGCAGCGAAACCGCGCGCGCATCACTTCCTCGGGGTATCTTTCGGCGGTGGGGGTGTGGGCGGGGCCGTTCGTCGTGCGTGGTCGTCCATCCGCTGCGCCAGACTGTGCAGTTCAACGGCAGCGGCACGGAGAGCCTCAGAACCATTTTTCCGTACCTCGGGGACGACCTCGTCGTTGATGTACTTCACGACGTTGCGCAGATCCTTCTCCAGATGCGTTGCGGCGTCTCGCAACTGCTGTTCCCATGGTCGTTTAGCGTCTTGGGGCATGCCTGTCTCTCCGCATTTGATTAGATGATGTGGAAATCACTCGGTCAACTGCGCCGTGCAGTCGATTCCTTTCCAGTGCCAGTGTGGTAACGGGCCAACCCCTTCATCAACTCAAGCCTTATCAAGGAAACTCGTACAACTTGCAGTTTCCTGAATGCGTCCCAAAAGCGTAGGATGCACTCATAGGCTAGGTTCAATCAACAACGTTTGAGGTATTTCGCCTCTGCCGTTTGCCCGACAGGTGCGCAACTGTGACTCCGCGAGGTGATTCTTTTGACCACATGCAGACCGGAATCCTTTCTGACGAAACCAGGCCGTTTCATTCTTAACGCGGCATTCGCGCTGTTGGTTCCGTTTACGACGTTCGCAATGGCCCAGGAGTCTGCTGTCGTTGCATCTGTTAGTGATCCTAAGACGGCGAGTACGCGGCTAGACCTTCCCGACGCACCGGGATTTGTCTTAAGCGATTCAAGCAGCTCACGGGATGCCGCAACCGGTGCGCCGATTCCCGACGACGCCTTCGGTCAGACGTCAACCGTCTCCCGTCCCAAAGGGACCACCCATATGAAGATGGTCATCAATCCGGGTGAAGTCGCGGGACCGATGACGGTGCGCGACAAGGTCGTTCACGGCATGACAAATTCTGTATCTCTCTATTCGGCGGCCGGGTGGTTCGCCTCTGCGGGATGGGAGCACATGTGGAACGGCAGCCCAAACTATGGAACCGATTCCGGGGCCTTTGGTGAGCGACTCGGCGCAGCGGCCCTGCGCGGCATCTCCGAGGGCGTTTTCAGTAATTCCCTGTTCGCACCGCTGTTTCACGAAGACCCGCGTTACTACGTCATGGGTCGAGGGCATTCCTTTTTCAAGCGCGCATTCTACGCCGGCACACGCACCATCATCACCCGAACCGACAGCGGCAGTAAGAGACCCAACTTCTCGCTCCTCGCCGGCAATTTTGCAGGCTCGGCCCTCACCGTTCCCTACTATCCACCGCTCAATACTTCCTTCAAGGAAGTGTGCATCACCTTCGGCGGGTCCATTGGCGGGTCGGCAGTCGGTTTCGTCGTCGACGAATTCATCGTCGATGCGCTGGTAGACCTCCACCTCAAGAAGCAGCCACCCCAACCATAAAAACCTCCGCGTAGTATGGAGAGTAGCGGAGAGGGAACCCTTTGAGATGCGCCGGCTGCTGACAATGGGACTTTTGCTGTCTGCGATGGCGGTATCTGCGCAGACGCGGCCCTCGACAGTGCCTGAAACCCCCGCGCATCTTCCTGAAACTGCAGAGCTTCCTGACGCGCCTGATCCGGTACAGCCCCAACTGGAAGATGCCGTCGCCGTCGCGGAGGCTTCTTTCAAGGCAGATGGCAAAGGGGCCCGTCATTGCGGTCCGATCAGCGCCATGAAGGTGGTTTATGCAGACCCCAACAATTACGATCATGTGCCCAAGCCCTGCACGGAACTTATTTACCCCTACCAGCGATTTCTTAGCAGCAACATCGTCGTCCCGCTGACCTGGCAACAGAAGGGCTACCTTGCCCTCCATGAACTGGTCGATCCGGCAAACGTCGGCACGGTTCTTGGCATTTCCGCCGTCACCATCGGGGTGGACTCGCACACCGCGTATGGTCCCGGTCTCAAAGGCTACGGCAAAAGCGTCGGCGTGAGCCTTCTGCAGGATGCGACTGCTCAGTTTTTCGGAGCCTTCGCAATCCCAGCCATCGTCCATCAGGATCCTCGCTATTTTCGGATGCCTCATGCGCCCTTTACAAAGCGCCTCTTCTATTGCATCTCTCGCACGGTTGTCTCGCGTAGCGACGACGGCCGTGCGATTCCCAATTACGGTACTTTGCTGGTCTATCCGATAAGCGCGGAGATCGATAACCTCTACGTTCCTGGCATTCATCCGGATGGGCCCTCAACAGTAGCGCGAATTTTTACGGGCTACGGACTCGATCCAGTGAACAATCTTCTGAACGAGTTCCTGCCCGACGTCGCGAGCCACGTGCAGATCCGCATAATCTTTGTTCAACGCATTCTGAACAATGTTGCCAGCATCAACGCGGCGGGAATCCCCTAGCCTTTTCTGTTGTTATTTCCGTTGGGCTGAGTGAGAATTCCTTTCTCACAATAAATACTGATCCGGGCCAGAATGACACTGAACCTGCAAACCTACGAACCTCTACCTGCCTCTCCTCCCATCCAGCCTGAAAAACGCTACAGTCCTGCGCTGGCGCTCATCTTGTCTCTTCTCTTTCCGGGATTAGGTCACTTTTATCTCAGGTTCTGGCGACGCGGCAACTGGATAATCGGGTTGGAGCTTCTGGCGCTTCTTATCGTCGCCGTTGGAAACGGGCAGTTGCATGCAGCAGCGATCATCTCTGTTCCGTCGATCTATCTCTTTGCCATCATCGACGCCTATTTCAGCGCACGCGAATGGAATGCCGGCGTAACGGACTGGTTGGCGGGAGGCAATCCTCGTGTCGTTGCGATTCTTAATCTGTTGACCAAGGGATTTGGCTACTTCTACCTCGGCGATCGCACGAAGGGCATTGTGTGTTTTCTGGCGATGTCTGCTACCCAGGGAGCTCTTATGCTGCACACCAATGTCTGGACCCGGGTTCTCGCTATTTCGCTCCAAGTAGCTGTTGCAATGGATGGCTATCGAGTCGCCCGCGAGCGGTTGTTCAATCAGTATCCGGAACTACGACCCGTACCAGCCGACGCGGGCAATGCATCCGTGAATATCGTCGATGCGGCAAATTCGAACGGTCTCAAGCCAGCCTTCGCAATCGTCTTTTTTGTCATCTTCGGCGCTGCGATGCTTATCGCCTATGCAGCTTCGCAAGCTTTGAACGGTCACGCCGTCATAAGTAAGGGAACTCTTGAACAAGGGCCGAGCGGATTGACTTATCGTAATCTGCATGAGCGGATCGAACTTACTGTGCCCGAAGATTGGACTCGGCTACGCACAGAGGACACGTTGGTTTCTCTGCGAAGCGATGGAGTTTCCATCATCATTCAGGAACAGTTTGCGACCTATGCTGTCGCCAGTATGTTAAGTGAAACCGAGGCCGATGTTCGAACGCGACACCCGGCGGCCTCATTCAAACCTGTTACGACAATGCTAGGCGGAAGATTGGCTTCGGGCTTTGAAACTTCCTACGAAAACTCCGACGGTCTCGCAATTCATCAACGAGTCTTCGGGCTGAGCCGAGGTTTCAAGATTTTCATTCTTATTGAGACATGGATGCATCCTGAAAATCGACCAAGCCTCGACAAAATTGAACAAACGGTCCGGTTTTAAGTAGCTCCCGTTGGAGCCCGAAAATCCCCATTCAATGCAGAATCTCGCTGTTCAGTTCCCATTGCTTCAATTTGACTCTTCCTGTGCGTACTCTGATAGAGGGAACCCGGACATTTTGCTTTTTGCAAGTTCTTCCAAAGAGGCCAGATCACGTTGCTTTGGAAATCAGTCTTTTCAACCTCAGGCAGCATCGAGAAAATTTAGAAAATGAGGAGAAACATCCATGCCGAAGGCTAAAATTTTTGAGAAGTCTCTCACCTACGGAGCCAAAGCAGGCTGGGCGATTTTTAGCAGACTGAATGCCATCAGCCCGAACAAGAGTTTCACCCCCAAGTGGAGCGACAAGCCACTGCTCAAGAGCTACCAGAAAGAGAAGCCGCCTCTCGGCTGGCCCCGCACGACCGACTCCCTTTGCCCCAAGTGCATCCCTGAGATCCGCCAGCAGATCGTCGACGGCAAACTCCCCCACGAAATCCTCCTCAACGAAAAGGTCGGCGAGATCAAAGCGCAGATCATCGAGCGCGACGGCAAGATCCTCATGGTTAAGGACTGCCCCATCCACGGCCACTTCGAGGATGTCATGTCCATCGACCCGGCCATGATGAAGCATCTCGAAGACGTCTTCCCCGGCCGCGACATCCGCGCCCACAACGACGAGAAGCTTCACAACCACGGCACCTCCACCGTCACCCACGGCCGCGGCTCTGTCCTCACCATCGACCTCACCAACCGTTGCAACATGATGTGCGATCCCTGCTTCATGGACGCCAACCAGGTTGGCTTCGTCCACGAACTTACCTGGGACGAGATCAAGACCATGCTCGACAACGCCATCACCATCAAGCCGCGTCGTCAGATGAGCGTGCAGTTCTCCGGTGGCGAGCCCACCCTCAGCCCCTACTTCCTCGACGCCGTAGCCTACTCCCGCAAGCTCGGTTACGAGTCCGTGCAGGCCGCGACCAACGGCATCGAGTTCGCGAAGTCCAAGGAGTTCTCGAAGGCCGCTGCTGAGGCGGGTCTTCGCTATGCCTATCTGCAGTTCGACGGTATCGGCAACGCCGCCAACTCGCACCGCAAGGTCGGCAATGCCTTCGATGTGAAGCTCCAGGCTATCCACAACCTGCACGAGGCCGGCGTCGACATCGTTCCCGTTACCACGATCATCAACGGCATCAATAACGAGCAGGTTGGCAACATCATTCAGTTCGCGCTCGACAACCCGAAGAAGATCAACTTCCTCAGCTTCCAGCCGGTTTCGTTTACCGGCCGTGACGAAGAGGTCTCCGACGAGCGCCGCGCCGCGCAGCGCTACACGCTTTCTCACCTGGCACATGATGTGAAAAACCAGACCGGCATCGGCGAGCCCGTCCGCGACTGGTTCCCCATCAGCTTCATCAGCACCTTCTCTGACTTCGCCGACCTCGTGCACGGACCCGATCGCGACTGGGGCCAGATCTCCTGCGGCTGCCACCCCAACTGCGGCATCGGCACCGCCATCATGATCGACAAGGAGACCAAGGAAGCCGTTCCGGTCACCGCCTTCCTCGATGCCGTGCAGCTTGCCAAGGACGTCGCCAAGGTCAACGACGCCGCCCGCGGCAAGACCCTCTCGCTCATCGGCATGACGCTGGCGCTGCTCAGGAACTACGATCCCTCCAAGGCCCCGACGCACATGAAGATGAAGGACCTGTTGATGAAGTTCGACAAGTTCTCCGGAGCCACCAAGCGCAACTACGGCTCCGTCAAGGCCGACCGCACCAAGGCCGACATCGACAAGCGCCGCGCCGACCGCTGGAACTTCCTCTTCATCGCCGGCATGTGGTTCCAGGACCTCTTCAACTACGACTTCCGCCGCACCGAGCAGTGCATTATCCCGTATGCCACGCAGGAAGGTGAGATCAGCTTCTGCGCGTACAACACCGGCGTGGGCTGGCGCAACATCATCGAGAAGATGCACATGACCTCCACCCTCACCAAGTGGTACGAGGAGCATGGCCGTCACGAGATCTTCGCGGGCGGCAAGAAGGTCGGTCTCGAGAAGGAAGCGAAGTACGATCTCGTCCTCAACGACGCGCACGTCAACGCTGCCGCCAACGATACCTTCGAGAAGTCCGGTGTCGCGAAGAACGCTCGCGAGGAAAAGATTCGCGCGCGCGATGCGAAGATCAAACTGGACGCCGAAAACGCCCGCATGGCGAAGCTCTACCGCAAGGAGATTCTGCAGGAGCCCGACGCTCCCGCCGGGTTCATCTCCCTCGGCGAGATCAAGCCTGCCCCGGCGAAGGTCGAAGAGACCGTTTCCGGCGACTAATTATTTCAACAAGCAACACTACAAGAGCCGCTCAGTTGAGCGGCTCTTGTTCTATGCGGTAATCGCAGGAATCTCTATTGCTTGTTATAGGGTTGTGTTAGTTTCTTTCGAGGGTTTTCTAATTGGTATATTCGGTTACGAATGAATGTGGTTGGGGCTTTTCTGGCCGGTCTCATAAATCACCATTTTCTTACCTGCTCGTCTTAGCTTTTCTTGCGTTTGCGCACGTTTCGTTTTCGCAGTCCACCAAAAGTGATGAGACCGACAATCGAGTAACGGCAACAACTGCGCAACCTGGTCTCGACATTCGGGTTAAGTTGCGACTGACCGAAACGGTAAGTTCTGCCAACGCCAAAGTTGGTCAGCTAGTTCTGCTCGAGGTTGTCGATCCAGTCCAACTCGACGGAAAGGTGATTATTGCTGCTGGAGCGCCCGCCCGCGCTTCAGTTACCACGGCGAAGCGCCGGGGCCACAACCAACGTGAAGGTCAGCTCGTGTTGACCGTCGAAAGCGTGAACCGCGTTGACGGTGGGGAAGTCCCCCTCCAATCTGCAAATATTCAGAAAGGGAGCGGACATAGTCTGCCGGTCTTTGGTCCTTGTACCTTTCCCCTCCCTGCTGATCCAGTTGGACTCTTCCGGAAAGGAAACGATGTCGTGATCCCGAAGGGAACGGAACTGGTTGCTGCGGTTGCCCCTGTCAGCCCATAACATGAATGCATGTCTATGTTGAACGCATGTAGATGTCGTCACCCAGTCTCAATGGGTCTGCTTCTTGCCCGAGCGACAGTCAATTTTTTTGTCGCTCGCCGCTAGCCCACATCCGCATCACCCCTCGAGCCCGCGACTTCATAGCCTTGGTCGAGCCTTCCCGCAAATACTTCTCCACCATCTCCTCCGCCTCATCCCGCAGCGAGGGCTCCTGCAGCGCGAGCAATCCTAGCCCCTCGACCGCGGAGCACCGCACCCCATTGCTGTCATCTTCGGCCAATAAGGACATTAACCTGGCCGCTCGAAGTCGCTGGACGCGTGTATGCGCTGTTTTCGGGACTGCCAATCCCAGATGCCACCGTGTCCGTGACTCCTCGAGGGGTATCTCCGCGAGCAAACCTGCAAGCTCATCCGCATATGGTTCCAGCGGAGCCGCATCCTTCTCTGTGATTCTGCGGACAACATCTGCCGCACGTTTGCGAATCTCCGGTTCGTCGCCGAAGAGAGCCTCAACCAGCTCCTTGACTTGACGAGGATTGACCTCGATCTGTCGTGCCATCTTTCTTGCGCGCGCCAACCCCCATCGTTCGCGCGCCAGCGCCGCCGCTACTTCGCTTCTGCGACTCTTCATGCCGCGGAGTATAGCAACACCGGACAGCGTTCAAATTATCGGGAAGAGAAAAATAAAGGGTCTGGCCACTCCCGAGGTCAGACCCTTCGTTTCGTCTCCGATTACTTCCAGGCTAACCGCAAACGCCGTGTCAACATCCCCGCGCCCAGACTGCCAAGTCCGAGCAGCCCAACCAGCGGCCACTCGCTTCCAGTCTTGGGCAGGGCCTTTGGAGCAGGTTCAGCCGCTGCGGTCTGCGTCGGCTGAGGTTGCTGTGGGCTCTCCACCAGCATCGTGCTCATCGAGTCCGGAACCTGAGCCGCAGGCTGAGGCTTAGGCACAACTCCCGTCACTGACCGGTGCATCGAGGCCTCGATTACGGGCTCTTCCGTCACCACGGTCGCGCTCACATTCATCCCTTTCCTCAATTGAAAGACCGTATCCTTCTGGCCGTTGATATTGAAGACCTGCCCCTTCGGAACGTTGTACTGCTTGTTCGTTCCATCGGGCAGTGTGAGGATCACTGTGCTTGGCGCATTCACATGCCAGACCTTGCCCTCAATCGTGCGTGTCGTGGTGATCGTCTTCGGAGTGGTCTTGGTCGTAATGGTCTGCGTCAGGTGCGTCCCTGTCTTCAGATCACTGATCGTCATCGTTTTGCCGTCGACCATAAACGTCTGAGTGGGGGAAACAACGAAGTGTTCCACCACACCGTCGCTTAGTTTCACGACAAGCTCGTTGCCCGATACGTAAACAACTGTGCCGCTCTTCACCGTTGTCTCGTACGTCGACGGACCCTTCATAGTCGTCGACGTACTGACGTCCTGTGCCCAGACACTTGCTGATATCGCCGCGCAGGCCAACGTGCACAACGCTGCGCGGAAAAAGAACATCTTTTTGCTGTTCCAATATTTAACTGTCATGTTTCCTCCTAAGGGTTGGGCCGCGCATTTCGGCTTACGGCTGGTTGTGCTGCTCGCAAAGACGCAGAGACGATATATCGCTCCGGTGCACTCCCCACAAAATAAAAGGGAAAACAAGTCACCAGAGTGATCGAGGGAGTAGGCCTGGGTTGAAGAACCGAAACATCCTGGGGGGTCACTACCGTTATTTGATCGACGACATACGTTGCTTCTCCATCAGGTAAAGCAAGCTTGATCTCATCCCCTGTTGTAACGTCCTTGAGACCGCGAAAAAAACCATCCCGATGGCCCGCAATTCCGAGATTTCCCGCCTGGCCAACACGCGCTGTTCCGGTAATCCGCCCTACTCCCCGGTCCAGAGTTACGTCGTCGGTGCCTTCGAACAGAGGAACTTCAACATGAATCTTCGGAATAGACAGCACCGCCAGCGGCGTTCCAAACGAATGGCTCAGGCTCTCGTTGTAAGCGCGTATTCGCTTATCGCTCCACAGGCTCGTATCGAGGGTTGCCGTATTCGGAGTTGTGGCGGAAGTCGTTGTGCCGGAATCTGCGAGCGATGGAAGAACTCCAGCAGCAGGTTTATGTTGAATTGCCCTTTGCTGAAATGCCGCAACCGCGGAGCGCGAAGCAATCACCCCATATAAGCGAACACCGACATACGCGCAGAGAAGGATCGCTCCTATGATCAGGAGGATCCTTTCCACCGAACGAATTACACGGGCCCTTGTGGGCATCGCTTCTACGGTCATTGAAACCCGTCCTTGCGCGTCTGGGGGCTTGCAAAGATTTCGCTGGCCCCCATACATTCGGGAGCCTCGGTTACGTCTATGCGGTGCAACTTACTACTTATGACCGGTCAAAGAAACTGGTAGATGTTATAGGGGTAGGAGTGGAATTTCTCTGAATGGCTAAAGTTCGCAGCTCACTTTTCACACGCCACGCCTTCTCGAGACACTTCATCGAGCGCCTGGCCTGTGACTTCATAACCGGCGTTCTTTCAGAACTAAGCCGGGCGCGCATTTGACATTGACAGCCACCGGAAAGCCCCTGTAACGCTGGGCCCGGCCGTTGCGGTTCTTCTTCTTATTGAGCTTCTAAGAAAAGGAAAGTCCAGGGCCAAGTCTATTTATTTGAAGACTTTGCGCACTTTTGACAGGGAGAGGGGGTAACCAGAACTACTGCCCGGCAGCAGTCCCCGAGCTATGGCGGGCGCCCCGATGGGTCTGCGCAACAATCGCCCTTCGCTGCTTCGATCCAAAGACCCACTCCCGCACCGGCCCTACGTCGACGTGGACAAATTGACTTACGGGGTAATACCCGACGCCACCAGCCTTCAGCGAGAGAGCCGCATCGCGCAACGTCGCGGTGGTTACACCGGCCACACGCAGGTCGATCGCATGTCCTTCCATATGCTGGCTATGTTCCGCCACTCCGGTCTGTGGAGAGTTGTGTCGCAGCGCCGAATTCGTCTCCGGCGTTCTATAGCCACACACCACGCTAATCACGCTGTCGAGTTTGCCCAGTCGAGCCAGCATCGCGTGCAACACATCAAATTCCTTGGGATCGTAGTTGCTTACGTCCTGGGTATTGTGGTCGCGCAAAAAGTAGTTCAGTTTCTCGAGCGCATCCGGAAGATACATATCCCCAATTCTGTAGATAATGTCGAGGTTTTCGCCCGTATGGAGGTTCGTCATCTTGAGTTCGTAGGGCTTGCCTTCTTCGGGCACAAGCGCTGCAGACCCATCGGCGGCGATATTCTCCGGCATCGCTCCCGGTACGACGTCTTCCCCATGCAACATCGCGGCGGTCTTCAGATGCATTGAACTCTTGAGCCCAGCGTGCACTCGCGTCTTCACCGTTCTGGCCCACGACGAACCGCTTACCCCAAATACGACAACGATCGTCGCTACCGCAACAGCGAAATTTCTTATGTTCAATAACCGCATCCAAACTCCAAGGCCCTTAGAATCATTGCGAATGAAAATACTAAATGAGATTTACCGTTTGTCATTCGCTTCCTTCAAGTTTACCTAGTTGATACCGAAATCAGTAGCGTGGGAATGTAACTTAAGTGTCACAATCTGGATTTGTTGACGATTTTTCGCAACTAGCTTATTTGCATATAGTTACCTTGCCATGAATCTAGATTAAACGGCCTGCCGAGAGCTCATAAACCAGCTTTGCGGTCGCGATATCCTCGATCGCCACTCCCACCGACTTGAAAACGACCGGTCTCTCACAGCGGTCCAACTTCATGCCATTCAACAGTTCCCCAATCTCAGCGCTCACCTTTGCCTTCGCTATCAAAATATCTCCCGGTTCTCGCATCGCCGCCTCGCGTGATTCCACCACGACCGCTCCACGCATTGCCTCGTCGTCCAACTCCCGCCGATCCGGGGCTACCGCCCCGACCGCGCACACGACTGCGTCTTCTTTCAACCATCTACCCTGTAGAACCGGCACTGGCGAACTGGTCAGCGTGAGGACTACATCCGCGCCAGTCACCGCCTCCTCTGCCGAAGTTACGCGAGCTCCAACTTCATCGGCAAACAACTGCGCATTCCTCTCTGATCGGCTCCAGACCCGTATCTCTTCAATCCTGCGCACGTGCGCGAGCGCTTTCACATGCGACCGCGCCTGTACACCGCTGCCCAGGATTCCGAGCACTTTTACGTCCTGCCGTGTCAGGTGATCCACCGCAACCGCCGATGTAGCTGCTGTACGCATCTCCGTGATCAGGCGCCCATCCATCACGGCCAGCGGCTCACCTGTGTCGGAACGAAATAGTTGAATCATCGCCATGTGGGTGTGCTTTTGGAGCGCGACGTTCCCGGGATAGAACGTCACCACCTTCGCGCCCATCACGTTGCCGTACACAGCGGGCATAACAGCGAACCAGCCGCCATGTTCCGTTACCGATATCACCGAACGCACGGGCTGGGTTACACGCCCGGCAGACAAATCCATCAGTGCTCGGCGGATTGTCGGGATCAGTTGTTCATACGACAGCATTGACCGCACTTGATCTTCTGTCAGAACTAACAGTTTGCTAGTTTGCATATGTTGTTCATTATCAGGCCTACCCTGCTGTGGCAACCTGTAAGCATGCACCTTGACCCCATCCAACTCCGCGTCATCGGCTCCC
Organism: uncultured Acidobacteriaceae bacterium; assembly: GCA_963815485.1. Classification (GTDB taxonomy): domain Bacteria; phylum Acidobacteriota; class Terriglobia; order Terriglobales; family Acidobacteriaceae; genus Edaphobacter. Next base: position 2,210,553 of record CAWFGQ010000002.1, read on the forward strand.
TCATCGAAAAAGAGATCACCACTCCTGAAAACTATCCGCTGTCACTCAACGCTCTGATCAGCGCATGCAACCAGCGGTCCAGCCGCGACCCGGTCCTCGATCTGAAGGAAGATGAAGTTCGTCAGGCTCTGCATTCGCTCGAGGACATGGCGCTGGTTACGACGATCCATGACGCGCGCGTTGCCAAATACGAGCATCGGATCCGCACCGTGCTCAATCTGCGCCGCGATGAGACTGCCGTTCTCTGCCTGCTCATGCTTCGTGGTCCGCAGACTCCGGGCGAGATCCGCAGCCGCGCGGACCGCCTTTACTCTTTTGACGACCTTGCGACCGTGCAATCCACCCTCGAGCGTCTGGCCAATCGACCCGCCGATACAGCCGGCACCGAAAGCGGTCCACTCACTACTGTTCTTCCTCGGCAACCCGGTTCCCGCGAGGTACGCTACGCTCATCTTCTGGGATCGTTACCTGAAATGGGGGCCATATCGGAAAGAAATGCGGAAGCCGGTCCTGACGGAGCACCTGGTTTTTCCAACCTGAGCACGATGCAGCGCCTTGCCCGCATGGAGGCTGAGATCGCCTCCTTAACCACTACGCTCCAGGAGCTGCGCACACGCATCGAGCTTTTGGAGCCAAGCCATTGATTCCGATGCTCAAATAGGTTTACTCTCCGGCGAGCAACTTTAAAGAAGGATCAGGCACTCCCCAATGTCCGACGCCCTTATCCCTCATCACGATCTGTCAACACCCGGCACCGGGAGTCTCCGGTCCGAGGACGGCCTGCAGAATGAACGTCTTGCCCGGCTGCTTACCCAGATTACGGAGGGAATCGTCTGCGTCAATCGTAACTGGATCATCACTTATGCGAATGAAGAGGCACGTCATCGCGGACGGATCAATCCCGCCGACATCAACAGCAACAGAACCTTCTGGGAGATTTATCCGCATCTTCCCGGTACGGAACTGGAGGAGATCTATCGCAAGGTCATGAGGACCGGCGAAAAGGCCACTGTCGAGTATTACTCCGAACGTATCGACGGATGGCTCAACGTTTCGATTTACCCGACTGACGACGGAATTGCGCTGTTCTATCACGACATCACCGACCGTAAGGGAGCCGAGTTTCTTCGGGATGCCTCGATCCGGCAGCTCCGTCAGGTTCTCGAGACCACAACCGACGCAGTCGCCAGCGTCGACCGCAACTGGAATATCTCCTTTCTGAATCGCCGTGCCAAGGAAACGCTTACCGCCAAAGGCGAGCTTGTCGGCAAAAATCTCTGGCAGGAGTTTCCTTTTGCTGCTCAGGATGAAGAGATTAAGCGCAATGTCCATCGCGCCATGAACGAAGGTATTTCCAGCGAGTTCGAGACCTATTACCCGGATCCTCTCAACCTCTGGCTCTCGATCCAGTGCCGCCCCTTCGATGACGGGATCGTCGTTTTCTTTCGTGATGTTACTGCCGAACGCGTCTCCCGCCAGATCCTCCTCGATCAGCAAGCAACCCTCGCCTTCGTCCTGCAGACCGCGCGCGTCGCCACATGGGAGATGGATCTCGTCAACCGCACGGTCAAATACGGCGTGGGCTCCTATCCAGTCTACGGGCGCCCCTTCTCCGAGATCACTACGATTGACGATCTGGACAAGATCATCCGGCCCTCCGACCTCATCCACGTCCAGCAGGATGCTAAAAGAGCGATCGACACAAACACCATCAGCATCGTCGACTATGAGGTCTTCACTCCAGAGGGTGGGACGGTCTGGGTCGAATGCCGGCGCGTCCCGGTCTACAACAGCGAAGGAGTTGCCACTCACCTGCGCGGCATGACCACCGACATCACGAGCCGCAAGCGGGACGAACAAGCCCTCGTCAAAAGCGAAGCCCGCTATCGCGTCCTCGCCGATCTCAACCCTCACGGCATCTGGATGGGTGATCGAGAAGGAAACGTCACTTACGCCAATCAGGGCATCCTCGACTTCTTTGGCTTCGCCCTCGAAGACTTCGGCAACGAGGGCTGGCTTGTGGGCGTTCACCCTGAAGACCAGCAAGGCGTCCTCGATGCCTGGCGCTCCGCTGTCGCCAGCGGCGAGGACTACGATGTTGAGGCCCGGATGATTCGGGCACGCGACGGTCGGGCACGCTGGTGGTGGATCCGCGCCCAGCCCGTACGCGACGACTCCGGGAAGATTCTCGACTGGCTAGGTGTTGCCATCGACATCGACGACCGCAAGACGTTCGCTGAGACGCTGCAGCGCCGGCAGGATGAGACCGAACGGCAACGCGCCGAGCTTGAGACTATCTACCAGACAGCCCCCATCGGCCTCTCGCTCTTCGATCCTGTGGAGTTCCGCTACATACGCATCAACGATCGCCAGTGCGAGACCCTCGGACTTCCACGGGAGAAGATTCTGGGACGCGCCATCACCGAACTCGCTCCGCTGAAGGGCATCAAGCAGATCTTCGAACAGGTTGCGCAGGGTCATGCCGTCAGAAATCTGTTGCTCGAAGGGGAACTGCCGACTCGTCCCGGCGAGCATCGGTACTGGAACGTCAGTTATTCGCCCCTCCGCAACGCTCACGGCACCGTCGAGGCGATTATCGCCGTGATCCTTGAGATGACGAATCAAAAGAAGGCCGAAGCGGCGCTTCTCCAAAGCGAAAAGCTCGCCGCCGTCGGCCGGTTGGCCAGTTCCATCTCGCACGAGATTAATAATCCGCTCGAGGCCATCACGAATCTCCTTTATCTCATCGCGTTATCTGAAGATCTCCCCGACGGCATCCGTCACTATGTCCAGATCGCTCAGGCCGAACTTTCCCGCGTCTGCCAGATCGCGACGCAAACGCTGCGATTCCATCGACAAGCGGTTCGCGCCACTGACGTCGGCGCGGACGATCTTGTCGGAGCTGTTCTCGACCTGTACCACGGCCGGCTCGCCAACTCGAATATCGAGGTCGACGCCACTTATGCTACCGGCTCGACGATACTCTGTTTCGAAAACGACATCCGTCAGGTTCTCAACAACCTCATTGCGAATTCCATCGATGCCATGCGTCATGGCGGCCGTCTCATCGTTCGCGCCCACGACGCGACAAGCTACTGCGCCGAACACCCCGAAGGCCGCGCCGGTATCCGCATCACCATCGCAGACACGGGTCACGGCATGTCTCCCACGGTTCGCGCCCGCCTCTTCGAACCCTTTTACACGACCAAGGATCTGAATGGCACTGGCCTGGGTCTCTGGATCTCGGCCGGGATCGTCAAACGTCATCACGGGCGCCTCACCTTCCGTACCTCCGAGAGCCCCGAGCGGCACGGAACAGTCTTCTCGCTCTTTCTTCCGCGTGTCGAAGTTCCCTTCTCCGTTGAAGCGTACGAAGAGCGCGGCTGAGACAGAATCTTCTATACAAATGAGCTTTGAAGTCGGATTCTTTCACCATGGCAGACCGCCACTTTATCGGCGAACTTTCCACGCCTCCTCCGATCCCTGGGAGTACGCCCACTGCGGTCACGGCCTTTGTCGACTTTTTCGCAGCCGGTCCGATCAACACGCCCACGCCGAGTGCAAGCTTTTTTGAATTTCAGCAGACCTTCGGCGGTCTCGACACGCGCAGTGAATCCAGCTATCAGGTGTGGCAGTTCTTCAATAATGGCGGCGATGCGGCAATCATCGTTCGTATCGCGCCTGAGCCTTCGGCGCCGAATTTTGCGACAGCTCTCAACTCTGCACTGGCAGACCTGACCCTACCCTTCAACCTCCTCAGCCTTGCCGCCACGACCAATCTGGCTCCAGCTGAAATGAACTCCACTATGCTTACCGCCCAGGCACTTTGTGCGGAGAAGAACGCCTTTTACATCGTGGATGTTCCGCCGTCGAATGTCATCTCGACTGCATCTGCCATTGAAAGCTGGTTTGCCGGCGCTGGTCTCTCCCACCGCAGCTGCGCGGCTGTGTACTATCCTCGCCTGAACATTCCCGATCCGCTCAACAAGGACGCTCCGCGCGAGATGCCGGCCAGCGGCTCCATTGCCGGCATCTATGCCACTACTGACAACACGCGCGGTGTCTGGAAAGCGCCTGCTGGAATCAGTGCCACCATCACAGGGGCAACTCCCGCTCTCGCCATCGATGACGCCGCAACTGCGCAACTTTCTTCGAACGCAATCAACGTTATCCGATCTTTTCCCGTCTATGGGACAGTAGTCTGGGGAGCACGGACCACCGCTGGAGCAAACGACTTGGACTACAAATACGTCAACGTTCGCCGTCTCACCACCTATATTGAGCAGAGTCTCAAATCCGGCCTGCAATGGGTCGTCTTTGAACCGAATAACCCGACTCTCTGGGCATCGATCCGGCTCACCGTCGCCAACTTCCTCAATCGGCTCTGGCAACAGGGCGCTTTTGTGGGAAGTAGTCCCCAGCAAGCCTATTTCGTTAAATGCGATGCAACTACCATGACGCAAAACGATATTGACAATGGTCGCATCAACATTCAGATCGGCTTTGCTCCTCTCCAACCCGCCGAATTCGTTCGTATCTCTATCACCATGCTGGCCCGGCAACCCAAGAAACCGGGCTTGTAGGATAGAGGAACTATGGAGATCAACTTTTCAGACAAGGTTGTGCTGGTAGCCGGCGGAACGGGTGGCCTGGGGAATGCCGTGAGCCGTGCGTTTCTCGAAGAAGGCGCGAAGGTGGTGGTGACTTACCGCAAGGACGAGGAGTTTGCTGCGCTAAAACAGTCTGCAGGGGCGAACGCAGGCGCGCTGGAAGGTGCTGTAGTCGATGTGACCGATGAAGGGGCGACGAGCGAGTTTGTTGGCAGGGTTCTGTCGCGATACGGCCGGGTCGATGTGCTGGTGAATACCGTGGGTGGATATGCAGGTGGCGTGAAGTTGTGGGATATGGAGACGAAGGTCTTCGATACGATGTTGTTGCTGAATTTGTGTGCGGGATATGCACTGACGCGGGCAGTCGTCCCCGCGATGCTGACGCAAAAACATGGAGCGATTGTGAATGTGGCGGCGAAAGCTGCGTTCGACCATGGAGCGGGCGCTTCAGCCTACTCGGCTTCGAAGGCCGCGGCAGTGGCGATGATGGAATCGCTCGCAGCGGATGTAAAGGGGACCGGAGTAAGGGTGAACTCGGTTCTTCCGAGCATTATCGATACGGCAGTGAACCGGCAGGCGATGCCAAACGCGGATTTTGCTTCGTGGCCTAAACCAGAGGATATTGCAAAGGTAATTTTGTTCTTATGCAGCGATCAAGCTGTGTTAGTGCATGGCGCGGCGGTGCCGGTTTATGGCTACACCTGAAATAAAAGGCAGCTAGTTCCGGGCTGGTGTTGTGGATCTCGCGGGTGATCGAGGAGAAGACGGTACACCGTGAGTCAGATGTTTCAGAAGGAACTCCTGGAAGAGTGTGCCGATCGCTCCAGTGCCGATGCCGATGAGGATGTTATCGACAGTGACCTGGGTGTCGTGCTTGTCGCTCGCGGGGTAGTAGAGACTGGAGATCCCGCCCGCGGCGAGGTTGCCTAGCACATTGGAGTAGTTAGGCTGCCAGTGGCCGTTGTCGCCTTTGCAGATGACGACGGTTGAGATGGCGTAGAGCGCGCGGCGAGGGATGCCGCCGGTTCCTTTGTAGAAATAGCGTGGGTCCTGGTGGAGAAGCGAAGGTAAGAGCGCTGCTCCGAAAAAAGTGGAGGTGATTCGATCGCCGTAGGTGGCGCCATAGCGCTTGGCATATCCGCTGAATCCTTCACCGTAGCCGGAGAAATCTCCTTGCCACTGCTCAATGCCTGCGGTGACTCCGGTGGTGAGGAAAGTGACGGGGTCGACTGAAACTTTGAGTGCGAGTTTGAATTTTTGTTTGCGAGTAAGTGGCGCGGCGTCCGAAACGTAAGTGACGTAAAAGTTGGGGAGAACGCCGATGATGCGCTGTTTTACTTCGGCGCTGATCTGCTGTTCGGCGAGGTCTTCGCGGGTGATGGCGTCGACAGTTGAGCTGATTGCTTCGACACCGAGAAGGATTGGAGGCAGGACAAGATTTTCTCCTGGGCGGATCACGACATCCTCGATCTTCCACGGCGCGAAGCCGGGTGCAGAGATCCGAACGAGGTATTTTGCGGGGGGTACGGCGTGAAACGAGAAGACGCCGGTTATGTCGGAGTGAGTGCTTGTAACTGTCTTGGTTTCGATATTTTCAAGTGTGATGTACGCGTTGGGAACGATGGCCTCGGTGATGTCGGTGACGGTACCGGAGAGTATGGAGGGGTTCGGCGCATCGGGGAGTTGGTTGAGTGCGGTTTGCGCGGAAAGACCTCCTGTAAAGAGAAGAAGAGCGCGCGCGAGAATAAGCGTTATATGTTTCGCCGCGTGAGTTTGCCGTCTTACGTTCTTCATCGAGTTTGATTACAGGCAGCAAACCCGCGCACTCCTGAAATGCAGGAGCGAACCGTTCAGGGATTTCTGCTGAGGTTCCCAGACTAAATCAAAGCGATTTTCAGGGAATAGGCGTTGCCTGTGGGAAGGCGGTGACTTTTGGGGTAACCCGATGCGGAGCCAGGGCGGTTGGGCCGCCCGTGTTGTTGATTACATTGGTGATCTCGCCCTTATCGTCGAGAGCGACCGTGATCATGTGGTGAAAGCGAACGTTCGGGGTCACAGGAACCTCGATAGCGCGGGTGAGAACAACATCGGGATGGCGAAAGACACTGTAGATGCCAAGCCCCCACGCTTCATGCGATGTAACGTTGTCGGCGACTTTGTAGGAGGCCCAGCCATTGGTGCCTGGGGCACTGGTAAAAGCTGGCTGATCTGGCGGGTCGTAGGGAATCTCGGATTGGTAGAAGTAGGTGCGGCCGTTGTTCCCATTCCAGAGGACCTGGAACTGCTGATGGTGTTCGACGAAGAGGCCATAGGCGGTCACGTTGTCGCCGTTGACGACGAGGCCGTTGGCGCTTGTGTTTTGGTCCCAGCCGACGCCCGCTCCGTGATCGGCGCGCCAGATCCATGTGTGGTCGATGATGGTGTCGTTGGAGTTGATCTCGAGGTTGATCGTCACACGGCCGAGGCCCGCTCCACCATCACGGAAGAAGACGTCGTGCAGCGAGATTGGATTCTTTTGGTTGACAGCGTGATTTTTGGCCAAGCCGACCTGAAGCAGAACAGGGGAAGCGGTTGGGCCAGCGTCGAAGAGGAGGCCTGCAATGATGATGCCGTCGGCATCGGCCGTGACCATGGCGGCGGTGCCGTTGACTGGGCGAAGTGTGGCGAAGCCGAGGCCAAGGACTACGGTATTTGCGTGCGTAATACGGATAGGTTCGGTGAGGTCGTAGATGCCGGGCGTGAAGATGAGATTTTTACCGCGCTCTAACTGTGCGTTGATTGTGGCGGCGTTATCGCGAGTTGAGTGGGCAATATAAAACTGCGGGATGGGGATCGTCTTACCGGGGGTGAGGGCGGCGTGCCACGTGATTCCTGAACTTTCGGTGCGAATGGCAGGAACTCGAACGCTATAGTTGCCAGCCGAGTCGACCTGAAGAAAGGGCTTTTCACGGACGACAGGTGTCTTCTCGATTTTTGTATATGGAGGCTTCGGCCATTCGCCCTCTGGTGGATCGGGGATGCCGACGAAGACCATGTTCCAGTTGGAGCCGGTCCAACTCCGCCACTCGCTGTTGCGGGAGATCCACTGCTGTTGTGTGCCTGAGGCTACGTTGCCATCGATGAGAGAGTCGGACATCCAGCCTCCGCTGGCCCACCCGCCGTTTTGATGGAGGACGATGTCGCCCTGGATGTGCATGCGACGAAAGGGTGCGGCCTGCGAGACAGCCCATTGCATCGTGCCATTGGTTGGGGCTACGGAGAAGTTTTCAGTTGCACGCCAGAAGGTGGTGGTGGCGTTGTTGTTGCGGGCAGCAGCATCGGCGTGAACGTTGCCTGTGATGTGAACGCTGTCGGGAGAGGCGCCGAGTCCGAGGACCTGGGTATAGAAACCGATCGGGACATCGACGGTGTACTCGCCTGGGAAAAAAAGGAAGGCGTTGCGTTCTGCACCGAACTCGTTGCGACGTTGTGTGGCATAAACCTTATCAATCCGGGCCTGGATGGCCGCGGACGACATCGACGGATTAAAGATGAGAACGTTCGGGCCAAAGTCCGGCTGGGTGGGTGTGGCAGCGTTCGCTGAAACCAGAGTGATAGCGATCAGGGCGACTAGGAAACCGCACTTCAATAACGCAGTGGAACCGAAGCTGTCTACAAAGGTATGGTTCAGGTTCGCTCGCAACTGGGCCCCCTGCTTCGTTTCGCTTCATCTCAGCATGCAGGTGACTATTGCCTTCACGTCACCGGAAACATTCGCCGCCTACAGTGTATATGCGAGTCCTGCGAAGTGAGCCATGTGCGTAAGAACGAAGGTGCCAAGGCAAGAGTGCAAAACGGCGCTTTGCAGTGTATATTGATGCCCACTCCCCCTGAGCCGAACTCCCCGGCTCTGAAAAACACCGGCCCCGGTCCCTCTCGATCCCCCACGAAAGTGAGACTTGGCGATGATTCTTGTTTTGGGCCACCGTGATGATTCGTTGATTGAAGGGGTCCGCAACCGGCTAACCGGCGACGGGAGAGCGATACTCTGTCTGGACGAACAGGAGCTGTTCTCGAAGACTTCCTTTGCCTTTGAGCAGACCGGCACCCGTGCCACCGGTTATCTGCGGGTCAATGGAACGCGTGTCGGCCTCGACGAGATTTCGAGCGTGCTTCTGCGGGTGCCACGGATGTGGTGGCCGCCTGAGGAACTGGACCTGCAGGATCAGATGTTCGTGTATCACGAGACCAGCGCGGCATGGTTTGCGATGCTTGCGAGCCTGGAGTGTCCTGTGATCAACCGGTTCGATCTGTCCTGGTGGCTGAGCGACATTACCTATCCCGACGCGCTAGTGGTTGATCTGGGGCGAAGGTTGAAGGTACACACAAGGATTGATCCTCCCGGCGATGTGCTGCCTCCGAGGATTCTTCCAAAGACGCCCAATCCGGCGTGCACTTCGGTGTATGTCGCAGGCGGCGCCGTGATTCCGCGGGAGGCGACTGATCGAGGGACGTGCGATTGGGTCGGAGAGCATCTGCCCGCAATGGCGAGATGGCAGCGCGAGAACGGAGTTGGGTTGTGCCGCCTGGACTTCGACCGTGAGGACTCGGAGTTTCACCTCCGACACATCGAGATCTTTCCCGTGCTGAACGACGAACCGGCGGAGTTGGTTCAACAGGTTGCTGGAGCTACTGTGGAGATGCTCGCATGATTCTTGTCCTTGGTTCGAGCAAAGACAACGTCTTTCCGGCGATGAACCAATGCCTGCGCGAGAGCGGTCATCCGTTTATCGCGATCGACGAAGACAGTCCCTCCAAACATTCTGTGAAGTGGGAGGCTTCGAATGGTCAGTCGGTGTATCGCATTCTCGGAGGGGGATGTACGGGTGAAACTCCTGTAAATGCGATTTTCGTGCGGCACGCGGTTGCACGGACACTCGATGCGAAGCAGTTGCAGGAGATGGGACATTTGCAAGGGACGCTCAACTCCATGTTGCGAGTGGCGAATTGTCCGATCCTGAATCCGCCAGCAAACGCTGTGTCGAACTACTCGAAGGTTTATCAGGCTGCGCTTCTCGCAGAGGCGGGTTTCGACATACCCCGATCGCTGGTGACGAATATCCCCGAGGAGGGGCGTGCGTTCTGGGAGGAGTGCAAGCATGAAGTGATCTTCAAGGGCGTCAGCAATATGACGACACTGGCACAGTTGCTGACCGAAGATAAACTGGATCGGCTTGATCTTCTGCCGTGCAGCCCTACCCTCTTTCAGGAATACGTTGCAGGCGATGACTACCGGGTTCACGTTATCGGTGATGAGGCATTTGTGACTCGCGTGGTGGCCGAGAACGTCGACTACAGGCGGACGTCGATTATCAACAAGGAACCCATCCTGGTGGAGGCCGGCGAGCTGGACTCCGATACGGTGCATCGTTGCATTGCGTTCACGCACAGTCTGGGATTGATTGCGAGCGGCATGGATTTCAAGAAGCAGGCCAGTGGACGCTTGGTGGCGCTGGAGTTAAATCCTTACCCACAGTTCACTTTTTATGACCGGCTGAGCGGTCAGCCCATTACCAGGGCGATTGTTGAATACCTGATCCAGAATCAGGCCGAAGAGACGAACGTGTTCGCATGATTCGTTCACAAAACCATCCCAAGGAGGAAACAAAATGGCAGAACCGATGATCGGAAAATCAAGCCGTCCCACACCGATCGACTACGATGCCCCACTCTCAGGCATGAAAGTACGCGATCTACTGGGCGTTTTGAGTGCACACTCCAATGCAAACCTGGAGTTCTACAAACCGGAGCATTACAAACCAGATTTCTATAAGGAATACTTCAAACCGGAGATCTATAAGCCGGATTTCCTGAAAGAGCACAAAGAGACCGTTAAGGAAAAGGAATTTGTAACCGGGGGCAGCGATCCAGTTGAACAGCTTGCTACTCGAGTTGCCGAGATATTAAAGAGCAAGAAGTGAGGAACGTTGGCCGCCAACTTGATCTTCTGCGGCATCAATTAAGAAGCAGGCTGGCGGTCACCTTGTTGCGAGTTCTTTTCCAGCTCACGTCCGCGGCCGGGAAGCGGACGACCTTTTACTCGGGCCATCGTTGAGTACCTCGTCAAAAACCAACCGAAGAAACGAATGTCTTCGCATAACTCATCTCCAACAAATCCGAAGGAGGAAAAATGGCAGATCCAAAGGAACCAATGATCGGAAAATCGAGCCGTCCCTCACCGATCGACTATGACGCACCGCTCACGGGCATGAAAGTACGCGACTTACTTGGGGTTTTGAGCGCGCACACTAACGAACAAATCAAGACCGAGCGCATCAAGCCAGAGCATTACAAGCCGGAGTATTTCAAGCCTGATTACTATAAGCCGGAATACTTCAAAGAGTTCTACAAGCCTGAGTTCATTAAGCCTGACTACTTCAAAGGCGGCGGTGGAAGCCCCGGAGATCCAGTCGAACAGCTTGCTGAGCGTGTGGCTGAGGTTCTGAAGAGCAAGAAGTAAGGGTTTCTCTGATGTGGAGTCGGCTCTCCGCTGGAGGGCCGAACTCATTTAAGGATTCGCACTGAAGCAGACCTGAGGGACCTCATTGGTTATTCGGATTTACCGAGCGTTTTGTCTTTGTAGGCTTTCTGCAGGATGAAGAACGCTTGTTTTTTTTGTCCCTGGTCGGAGATGAGGCCTTTTCGATTGAAGTTGTCCTGAAGGCCCGGATTAACGCGGCGGGCGGAGCGGAAGTCCATCAGGATCCATGGGCTGGTGCCGCGCAGCTGCGGGATCTTGTTCAGCATCGGGATCTGGTGGTTGTAAATCTCAGCCTGGTACTCCTCCGTCCACAATGCAGGATGCTTATCGCCTGAGGGAGCATGGTTGCCGGCCCTGGCATCACCGCCCCACTCGGACATGATGAGGGGTTTCTGGTAGCGGATGTCCCATGTGGTCGCGTCCGCGCCTTCTGCAGGTTGCTCGTACCAGCCGATGTACTCGTTTGTGCCGATCACGTCGAGCGCTTTTCCGAGCGGGTCGTCGACGATCTTAGTCGTGCCATGACCGCCGGTATTTTTTTCAGTGCGCACAAGAAGTGCTGCAGTGACCAGCCGCGTGGGATCGAGTTGGTGGGCAAGATCAACCATTGTCGTGAGGTACTTCGTGCGAGCTTCGGTGTTGGGAGTTTCGTTGGCGACGGACCAGAGCACGATAGATGCCTTGTTGCGATCACGGCGGATCATCTCTCCTAGTTGCTGCTTGGATTTGACAAGAACGGCAGGATTCTCGAACTGCAGCGCCCAGTAGTCGGGGATCTCTGACCAGACCATCAAACCAAGCTTGTCGGCGGTGCGTGTCATGCGCTCGTCGTGCGGGTAGTGTGCGAGTCGAACATAATTGCAGCCGAGTTCTTTGGCCCAGCCGAGAAGCGTATCGACATCTTTTTGCGAGTAAGCTCGCCCGGTGCGATAAGGAGCTTCAGCGTGTATCGAGATGCCGCGGAGAAAGACAGGCTGGCTGTTGAGAAGAATCTGCGTACCACGAGTTTCGATGGTGCGGAAGCCGATCTCATCCTCTGTCTTGTCGGTGTCTGTAGCAAGTTCTACCTTGTAGAGCTTTGGGCTTTCCGGCGACCAAAAGCTGATCGACTTTGTGGGAATGCTGATTGTGGCGCGTGAGCTGCTGTCGACGGTACTTGTTGCCTTTGCGTTGAGCTCCGGAATTGTCACAGTGACCTGCGCCCCTGAAGGTGCACCTTCGACGTGAACATATCCTTCGATCAGGTTGTGGTCGGCGCGGCTGAGGTGCAGGCCGTAGTCGTCAATGAATTGCGTCGGAACATCCACGAGAGAGACATCACGGGTTAAGCCGCCATAGTTCCACCAATCAGTCTGCAGAGTAGGAACACCGTCGGCGATGCGAGTATTGTCGACCGAGATAACGACGAAGTTCTTGCCGTTCTTCAGAACACTGGTGATCTCGCAGTCGAAGGGAGTGAAGCCGCCCTCGTGCTCGCAGACCTTTTTGGTATTTATCCAGACGAAGCTGCGATAGTTGGCTGCGCCAATATGCAGAAAGGTGCGAGTGTTGGGTTTGGTGGCGTACTCAAAGTCGCGCTCATACCAGATGGGGCCTTCATAGTAGAGAAGCTCAGGTCGCTGTGTGTTCCAGTCGCCGGGAACCTTGAGCGTCGCGGCGTTGGCGAAGTTATAGTCTTGCGGATGACCGCTGGGGTCAAATGGCGCGTTCATGAAGAACCCGTCCTTACGCAGCTCCTGGTGAAAGGTATAGAGGCCTGTCGCGTACTGATCGACGATCGCGTGCCAGTCGCCGTTCAGTGAAGTCGTAGCACGGTGGTCGATGTCGACGAGGAGAGTGGTGTTGGACTGGGCTCTCAGATCTGCTGCGGCAACGAGGAGGATTCCAGTGACAAGAAAGCGGGCGGGAGTTCGTAGCATTGGGTCTCCGTTGATTCTGAAAATGCGCGCACGGCACGAAAGGTCATTGGAGACCATAATACGTCGGTCTTTGAACAATTGGTTTGTCAGTGATCGAAACCCCTCTGCAATAAGGGTCTACATCTCCGCCCATCGTCGCAGCAGGTTGTGATAAACCCCGGTCAATTGCACGCCCACAGGGTTCCCCGGCGAGTCAACTGCCAGCCGCTGAATCGCCGTGTCCAGATCGAACAGCAGTGTGCGGTCGCCATCGTTCCGAATCATGCTTTGGATCCAGAAGAATGAGGCCACTCGTGCGCCTCGCGTTACGGGAGATACGCGGTGCAAGCTTGTTGCCGGATAGAGCACCATATGTCCCGCTGGCAGCTTCACTGAGTGCACTCCGTAGGTATCCTCAACATGCAGTTCGCCGCCTTCATATTCCTCGGGAGCCGAGAGAAATAATGTGGCCGAAACATCTGTCCGGATCCTCTGTCCCGTCGTCGCATTCGTTCGTATCGCCGTGTCCACGTGCGTGCCGAAGTGCCCGCCGCCCGTGTATCGATTGAACATCGGCGGAAAAACTCGCAGCGGCAGCGCTGCCGACATAAACAGCGGGGACCGCGCCAGCGCAGCAAGCACCAACTCACCCATCCTCACCGACACCGGGTGACCCTCAGGCAGCTGCAGATTGTCTTTCACCTTCTGCGCCTGGTACCCGGCGGTCACCTTGCCATCCACCCACTCGGCGGCATCGAGCGCCGCACGCGCTTGGGCTACGTCGCCAACAGTCAATACATCTGGAATCGTAATCAGCATTGCTTCGTCCTTAGAATTTGTAGCTAATTCCGATCGTTGCACTCGCGCCTGCGCCCGGAATCAAATGGCTCGGATGAGGCAGATCGATGAAGTAGCGATTCAGAATATTGTTCGCATTGACCTGAAGTTCCAGCTTCTCCGTCACCGGCCGCCGTAGCATCGCGTTGAAGGCCCAATACCCAGCAACCTGCTTCATCGCTACGCTTGTTACGACAAATCCCGGGCCGTTCGGATTCGGCGCGTATCCCGTCGGCACGAACGGCACTGTCGAGCTCGCTGTCCTGCTAGCGACGTGATTGCCACCCAGTCCGCCATTCAACCGCCACGGCAAGCGATGCGTCACAAACAGATTGAACGTTTGCTTCGGCACATTTGCTAACGGATATCCAACCGAAGTCGGGAAGAACTTCGAAAAGATGACCTCGCTATCGAGATACGCGTACCCGGCAATCAGATCCATCTCGTGCGGCAGCCGCCCCACCATGCTGAACTGAGCACCCTTCACCAACTGATTGCCCGCAGCCACAATGTTGTTCGCATTTGTAGGATCCGTCTCGCGCGCATTGTCTTTCTCAGTCCGGAACCACGCGCCCTCGGTCATCAACCGCTCATTCAGGAAGCTCCATTTTGCGCCCACCTCGTAGCTCTCGTTTTCCTCCGGTGCTGCCGAGCTGTTCGCTAGCCCGACACTCAAGCTCAGCGACGAAGCCGCAGGGTCGAAGCTCGTTCCATAGTCGAAGTAGACGCTGCCATGGCTCGAAGGCTTGTAAACAAACGCTGCGCGATAGCTCGGCTGCTCATCGACGCGACTGATTGGTGCGACGGGAGCGGTGACCGCGCCGCCCATCGGCGGTTTAGGCTGCCAGAGGTTGTAGCCAGTGTCGAAGCGATCCCACCGCACGCCTCCACTCAACTCAAACAGGCGTCCCAGCTTGATCGTATCGAGAAAATACAACCCAACACTCTCGGACTTCGTATGCACAATCGAAGTCACATACGATGTATCCGAAAACGGCTGCTCCACATTTGGATTCAGCAACGTAGTCGAAGGCACCGTATTGACGCCATCGATTGTGTAGCTCGTGCGCGTCGGATTCGAGATCTCCTGCCCACCCTCAATTCCTGCCACCAGGGCATGACTCACACCAAATGTCTTGAATCGTGCCGTCGCTTCGGTCTGATCCCAGAGATCGCCTTCAACGCTGCTCGTCTGCAACTGATTCCGGTTCACCAAAATCGTGCTCGGATCGGTCGCCGCGGTGTAGGGGCAGGGAATCGAGGGATTCACCGCCGACGTAGGCAATTTTGACACCACTCCACCCACAGCGACGCTCGCAGGCGCATTAGAGCAGATTTGTGGCTCTGTAATCCGGGCCTGCCGCGGATAATTCGCGGCCCGCGCGATGATGTGCAGATTCAGGTTCGGGGAAAACTCATGCTCGACCTTCAGCGTCAGAATGTCGTCATTCGTATTCAGGTAGTTTTCGTTGTGGAACCCGTAGTAGTCATGCCGAATAGACCCTGGCGCAACCGTATTGTTCAGCCACGGCAATCCGTAGTCCGGCGTGTCCTGATCCTGGAGATGCAAATAGTTCAACGTCGCACGCGTCTTCGTGTTCAACCCGATCGACAGCGATGGCGCGACTCCAAACCGTCGCACCTCAGCGAACGGTCGTCCTGCAAATCCGCTTAACTGCCCCATCAGATTCAGCCGTGCCGCGGTCCCGCCCAGGTTATCGATCTCTTTGGTATTCAGATCTGCAGTAATCCTTTTTGTCGCATCCGTTCCAAACTGCGCCTGCACGTGAGCGAACTGCTGTACCGTCGGAACCTTGCTCTCCTGGTTCACTACTCCGCCTGTCGATCCGCGGCCAAACTGTACACCGGCCGGCCCTTCCAGCGCCTCGACTTGTTCATAATTAAAGGAGTCACGATAATAGCTGCCGAAATCTCGAATCCCATCGAGGAAGATATCGTTCCGTGCCGTAAAGCCGCGAATCGTCAGATTATCTCCCTGGGCTCCAGCTTCGCCTGCAGCCAGACTGATCCCCGGAACATTCCGCAGCGTATCGCGCAGCGTCGCTACGCCTTCATCCTTCACCACAAACTGCGGTATCACGGCAATCGTCTGTGCCGTATCCAGCAGTGGCTCGGTGAACTTCGTCATCGAAACCTCATCTACAACGGACGAGGTTACAGACACGGTATCTTTAGCCTGCACGCCTACCACCATCGTCGCGGCGTCCTCTACGTGATAGTTCAAGCCCGTTCCTTCCAGCAGCAGACGCAAAGCCTCATCTTCGCGATAAAGTCCCACAACGCCCGATGAATTGAATCCTGCAAGCGTGCCTGACAGCAATGCAATCTTCACCGTCAGTCCGGTCGCCTTCTCATAAGCCGCGATTGCACCATCCAGCGGCCCGGAGCCAATATCAAATCGTTTGAGCGGCAACGTAGCTTCTGAGCTTGTCGTTCCTGATGGTTCGACCTTCTCTTTCACTGTCGCCATCGCCGACTTCGTCCCACCCATGACCGCATAAGCTGCCAGCGTTCCCGCAGCGATCCACCCACGTGTCCCTCCGAACATCGCTCGGCCTGCAGCCTTCCTGTTTGCCTTCGTTCTCTGTGCCATCTTCTTCATGCGTCTCTCCTCGAAATCGCTTCGCTCTGAGGCAAAGCCCGGTCGAGTCCTTTGAATTCAGAACAGCGCCGATATTCACGTTTCCTTCAGGCCCCGAATGTGGCCCCAAAAAGGGCATGCTTCGTCCTTGACCGCTAGCCCCGAAGTTCGACCGGTGACCGAAGCCACTCTGAATCTCGAGGTTGCCGCTTCACAATGAATGGAGGGTTGAGCCGAGTTGAATGGCCTGCAGAATAGCCCTAAAATTCAATCAACCTGCAGTCATTTACTTTGGCTGTGGCTCCAGGTCCTCGCGGTCTCTGCCAAGAGGTAACTCCGCGGGGATCTGGCCTCATCGCTCCACAAAATTTTTGAAAATTCGCATGAATCGTGCGACTTTTTGAATATACGACGAAACTTGTCGCATATTCAAGCAAATATCCGACAAGTTCGGTCTTTGATTCGATAATCGCTCATACTTAGTGAGCCCATTTTCTCCCGATCCACCTCTCGCGGACCCAAACACCAGAAGACAAAGGAACTTCTGCGAGCGTAGCTGGGGAGAAAGTTTTGTAAAAAAATGCACAAAAATATTGGGTCACTTTCTTGGTTAACTGGGGCATTTTGGTGGATTGAATGAAAATTCATCTGTTCATTTACAAAAAACTGACAATCGTAAAAAGCAATTTATATCAATGTATTACTGCACTATTAGTGCGTTGAACTAAGGCGGCGAGCGACAATCGAATCCAAATTTTCATATAAGTAGAATTACCTAGATGACCTATCCGAATGTATCTGCAAGCTTTTGCAGTCTATGGAAATGGCATCAAAATTGCCCTATCGGTTGTATCATCTCGGAGGAATTGGGCCCTTGAATAAGGTTTTCCGTAGTTTTCTGGCATTAGTCGCAATCTCAACTTTTTCCGCAAGTCTGGCAATCGCACAAGTTACAAGCGGAGATATCGAAGGAACAGTAAAGGACGCAACCGGAGCTGTAATTCCAAACGCGACCATCCTCGTAACCAATGAGGCAACTGCTGTCGCCACCCCTCTTACCGCCAACTCCAATGGCGAGTTTCACGCATCAAACCTGCCGGCTGGTCTCTATGACATCTCGGTCACGGTGATCGGATTTCAGCGCTACAAGCTGAAGGGTCTCGAGGTCGATCTGAACAAGACTTCCACGACAAACATCGTTCTCAACGTCAGCGCCGGCAACCAGTCTGTTGAAGTCTCTGCCGAGGCGGGTGCGGCTCTCGATACGACGACAGTCAACCTCACGACGACCTTTGACACGGAGGAACTGACAAGTCTTCCTACCGCGACCACTGGTTTCGGCGTTCTCAACGCATCGCTGCTGAGCCCCGGAGTCGCCTCCACCGGCGGTATCGGGATCGGCGTCGGTCCTTCGATCGGCGGTCAGCGTCCGCGTAATAACAACTTCACGATTGAAGGTATCGACAACAACAACAAGTCGGTCACCGGTCCGCTCGTCTACGTGCCCAACGACTCTGTTGGTAACTTTACCCTCATCACCAACCAGTTTTCGCCCGAGTTCGGTCACTCCTCGGGAGGCCAGTTCAACACCACCGTCATCTCCGGCACCAATAAATTCCATGGTTCTCTTTATGAGTACTTCCAGAACCGCGATCTGAACGCGGCCAGTGGAATTGCCGGCGGCAAAGTTCCCAACCCACGCTACGACTACAACCGTTACGGCGTTCAGGTTGGTGGACCGATCTTCCACGACAAGCTCTTCTTCTTCGGGAATTTTGAGCGGCAGACCCTGGGCCAGAGCCAGACCTACTACCTCTGCACGCCCACCTCAGCTGGTATGTCCACACTCAACAGTCTCGCGGCCAGCTACGGGTTCAGCGCGAACAACCTGCAGCAGTTCAGCAAGTACGTGCCCGCAGCGAATGCCTTCGGGGGCGCGCAGGTGACCGCCGCCAACGACAATGCTTGCGGTAGTCAAAAGACGGGGGCTCAGTTCCTCACAGTTGCCAAGGCTGATGGTTCTGCCTCCACCAACATCCCCCTGGGTAACTACCTGGTCAGCTCGCCGATCTATTCCAACTTCGACGTCCTGACCACCAGCATGGACTACAACCTAAGCTCCAAGGACAGCATTCGCGGACGCTATGTCTACAACACCCAGGGATCCGAGGACGTGGCTGCTGCACTTCCCACCTTCTTTACAACACAGCCCTTCAAATATCACCTCGTGGCTCTCTCGGAGTACCACACCTTCACTCCGAACCTGACCAACGAGTTCCGTCTCGGATTCAACCGCTACTCCAACACTGTCGTATCGGGTAATTTTGCTTATCCTGGTCTCGATCAGTTTCCCAACCTTACCTACAACGATATGGGCGCGCTCAACGTCGGTCCTGACGGGAACGCTCCTCAGTTCACAATCCAGAACCTCTTCCAGGCAACCGATAACATCAGCTGGGCGAAGGGCAAGCACAGCCTGAAGTTCGGCTTTGACGGCCGCAAGTATATCTCCCCGCAAGGCTTCACGCAGCGCGCTCGCGGCGACTATCAGTGGGCTCAGCTTGATCAGTTCCTTCATGATCTCGCGCCTGATAAGAATGGCTTCGCAGAGCGTTCCACCGGTCAACAGACTTACTACGGCGACCAGACCGCTCTGTACGGCTATGGAAACGACACGTGGCGCGTAACCCCGACCCTCACTGTCAACGCGGGACTCCGCTACGAGTTCACCTCGGCTCCTGTCGGCGAGCGCGCTCAGCAACTTAACAGTGCGGCGTCTGTACCTGGCCTCGTCAACTTCAACGCACCCCAGCCCACCTACACCAGCTTTGCGCCGCGTTTTGGCATCAACTGGTCTCCCGACACGAAGACTGTCGTACGCGCCGGCTTCGGCATCGCCTACGATGTGCTCTTTGACAACCTCGGAACCTTGTCCTTCCCGCCGCAATACTCCTCAACGCAGGATGTTGGAACCGGCAGTGCTCCGGCGTTCGGCTCCGCGAACTTCCTGAAGAACGGCGGTCTGCCGGCTGGAAGCGGTGCAGGTATCACCAGCTTCCCCAATACCCCGGCGGGTCTGGCAGCTCAGCGTGCGGCAACCTCGGCGTTTCTGCCGAACCAGGTTACGCCCTACTCTGAGACCTACAATCTGACCGTTCAGCGCACCTTCGGGTCTGCTTATACGGCGGAACTCGGTTATATCGGAACCCGCGGTATCCACCTTGCGACCCAGGATCAGATCAACATCCAGCCCAGGGTTAATACCTCCAACCAACTCGGAACGACAGTCGGTTCCACCGTACTCGTCGCACCGGCCAGCCCCACAACGAACCTCGCATCGATCAGTGCTCTTTCGAACATTGTTCCTGCGTGGGCCAATGCTGGCTTCACTGGAAAGATCACGTCTTACCAGCCCTGGTCTCAGTCCAACTACAACGGCCTGATCGCCAACCTGACCCGGCGTTTTGAGAAGGGTTTGCAGATGAACCTCTCTTACACCTGGTCGAAGACAATGGACGATGCTACCGCTGAGGTCTTCGCTACCGTGCTTACTCCTCGTCGGCAGCAGAACTCGCAGTGCATCAAATGCGACTACAGCCGTTCGGCGCTCGATCGCACCAACCGTCTCAGCCTCGAGGCACTGTGGGAGCTGCCGTATTACAAGAACTCCAACAGCTTCCTCCTGCGCAACGTAGTCGGCAACTGGAGGATCGTTCCCATCTACACGTATGAGTCGCCTGAGTACGCAACCGTTCTCTCTGGCGTCAACTCCAACCTCAACGGCGATTCCGGAGCGGCGATCGACCGTCCGATGATTAACCCCAAAGGCGTCAAGGGTACGGGTAGCGGAGTCACCCCCGTCTACAATCCTGCTCTGGCCGGAAACTGTGCAGTTGGCGTTACGCAGTGCAACGGGAACCTCGTCGGATACACGGCGATCAACCCGAACGCGTACTACATCCAGGCAGGCAGCGGTACCCTACCGACGGCCGGTCGTAACACGCTTCCAATCCGTCCGATCAACAACGTTGATCTCTCGGCCTTCAAGCGCGTTACAGTTCGTGAGCACTACTCGTTCGAGTTCGGCGCTCAGGCCTTCAACGTCCTCAACCACGCTCAGTACATCCCCGGAACCGTTGACAACGTCAACGCGACCAGCTACACCGGGAGCTACAACTTCCAGACGGTCACCAGTTCGTTCTTCAACCGGCCTGAGAAGGAGTTCACCAACAACGCTCGTACGATGCAGCTTTCCGGGAAGTTCACCTTCTAACGCAACGTCAACCGGCAACAGAAAAGGGTGCTCTCTGGAGCACCCTTTTCACTGCTTTACGCCTTCCCACCCGGGCCACCCTGCACAGCTAAAACCCTTATAATAGGGATAGACCATGGCAGACGAACTCTTCCCCGAAGACCCCAAGAATCCGGGCACTCCCTCCCCGCAGGACGCTAACTCCAACAACCCTCCGCCTGCCGGAACTCCGCCCGATGGCGGCAATGTCCCAGGCCGCGGTGCTCTCCACATGCTCTCCATCAATGTGGAAGAGGAGATGCGCCGGTCGTACCTCGACTACTCGATGTCGGTCATCATTGGCCGAGCCCTGCCTGACGTTCGCGACGGCCTCAAGCCCGTCCACCGCCGCATCCTCTACGGCATGCAGGAGATGGGTCTTCAGTTCAACAAGAAGTACACCAAGGCCTCCAAGGTCGTCGGCCACGTCATGGGCAACTTCCATCCGCACGGCGACTCGGCCATCTACGACACCATGGTCCGCCTCGCGCAGCCCTTCTCCATGCGCTATGTCCTCGTAGACGGCCAAGGTAACTTCGGCTCCGTCGATGGCGACCCACCGGCCGCCATGCGATACACCGAGTCGCGACTCACTCGCATCGCTGGGGAGATGCTCGCCGATATCGACTCCGATACCGTCGACTTCACTCCGAATTACGACGAGTCCACCCTCGAGCCTACCGTCCTCCCCGCGCGCATTCCCAATCTCATCGTGAATGGCAGCGGTGGAATCGCTGTCGGTATGGCGACCAACATTCCGCCGCACAATCTCACTGAAGTCGTCAACGCGTGCATCGCTCTCATCTCGAAAGACAAGGCCGAAACCCGCAGCGACCTCGATCTAGTGCTCGAACATGTCAAAGGGCCGGACTTCCCCACCGGCGGCTTCATCTTCGGTCGCAACAACATCCGCAGCACCTATCAGACCGGCCGTGGTCGCTTCATGATGCGCGCGAAGTGCTCCATCGAGAAGATCTCTGGGGGCCGCGAAGCCATTATCGTCACTGAGATTCCTTATCAGGTCAACAAGGCCAAGCTCATCGAGCGCATTGCCGACCTCGTCAACGAAGGCGTCATCACTGACATCGCGCGCGACGAGTTCCGCGATGAGTCCGATCGCGATGGTATGCGCATCGTTATCGGTCTCAAGCGCGGCGCCGAGCATCAGATCGTGCTCAACCAGCTTCACAAGCACACGCAGATGCAGGAGTCTTTCTCGATGATCTTCCTGGCTGTCCACAACGGTCAGCCGAAGGAACTCCCGCTCGACGCAGCTATTCGCGCGTTCCTGGATCACCGGATCGAAGTTGTCCGCCGTCGCACGGCTTTCCTGCTCGGTAAGGCGCGCGATCGTGAACATATTCTGCTTGGTTATCAGATCGCGCTTGATCATCTTGACAATGTCATCAAGACGATTCGCCAGTCGGGCAGTCGCGCCGAAGCTCGTGAAAACCTGTTCCAGTACTTCTCCGGGAAGAAGATCAACCTGCGTGGCACTGAACTCAAGGGAGTTACGCTCGATCCGAAGAAGTACGGCGTGGACATGACGTTCTCGAGCACCGGGACGTTGATTCTCAGCTACAAGCAGATCGATGCGATCCTCGAATTGCAGCTGTATCGGCTCACGCAACTCTCTATTGATGAGCTACTTAAGGAGCTTGCTGAGGTTCGGGACAACATCACGGAGTTTGAGTCGATTCTTGCTTCGCCTGCAAAGCTTCGCAAGCTGATCGTCAAGGAGCTCACCGAAATTCGTGACAAGTACGGCGATGTTCGGCGGACTCAGATCGTCGACGAGACTACTGAGCTTCAGCTTGAGGATCTCATTGCGGATGAACAGGTTGCGGTGACGGTTTCCAATACCGGTTACCTGAAGCGGACGCCCATTTCTACCTATCGGCAGCAGCGGCGGGGGGGTACGGGGCGGCTTGGGATGAAGACGCGTGAAGAGGACTTTGTCGCGCAGCTGATTATTGACTCGACCCATGCCTATCTCCTTTGTTTTACTAATACTGGGCGGGTTTACTGGCTTAAGGTCTACGAGGTTCCGGACATTGGGGCGGCTGGCAAGGGTAAGGCCATGGCTTCTCTGGTTGCGCTGCAGCCAGGGGAGAAGGTCGTCACGATTCTTCCGGTGCGTGATCTCGAGGAAGAGTCGAAGTATGTGCTATTTGCGACCCGTAATGGGACGGTGAAGAAGACTGCGCTGAAGGACTTTTCAAATGTGATGGCTCGGGGGATTATTGCCATCAACATTGAGAAGGATGATGAGTTGATTGTTGCCCGGATTACGGACGGGCAGCAGGTGATCTTCCTGGCTACGCATGATGGTCAGGCTATCCGATTCGCTGAGCAAGACTTACGCCCCATGGGCCGTCCTGCTACAGGCAACCGCGGGATTACGCTGCGCAAGGGTGACTATGTGATTGGGGCTGCGGTTACGCCTTCCAATGAGGCTCGTAATAAGGCTCGGCTGGCTCGGGCGGCGGAGAAAGGCCTTACGAATCAGGTAGAAGCGGCGATTGATGAGGCGGCGGATTCGACTGCGGCTCAGCCGCTGGAACTGGCGGAGCCGGGTGAGCTTGCTGCTCCGGCGCTCTCGGATGAGGCCAAGGCCAAGCTGGCGAAACTCGATGAAAAGCTTGGGCTTACGCCTTGCCTGATTCTTTCGGTGTCGGAGAACGGGTATGGCAAGCGGACGGATGTGGATCAGTACCGGTTGCAGTCGCGTGGCGGGAAGGGTGTCATCAACATGAAGGCGACGCCGAAGATTGGTAAAGTCTCTAGTATCAATCTTGTAGACGAGACCAGCGAGCTGATGGTGATCAGCCAGTTTGGCAAGATCATTCGGATCGATACGAAGTCTGTCCGGGCTGCGGGGCGCGGCACCTCCGGTGTTCGGCTGCTCGACCTCGACACCGATGACAAGGTAGCCGCCGCCGTCGTCATCCCACCGGATGAAGCCAAGTCGCAACCCGAAGAGGGAACTCTGCTGCAGTAATTTTTTTCGGGGCTGGTTTACCCCGTTTTGCTGGGGGTTTTGGCAAAACGGGGTGGCAAAACGTGGCTTTTCGCTGGTTGTTAAGTGCAAATCGGTGGCTTTAACGTGGTTCTTATCGCCACATTTTTGGGCTTGATAATTTTTCCACTTTTTCTGGATTTATTTTTGAGGGATTCCCATTCTGGGAATTTCGTTTGTGTTTGGGTGCCTCATTAGTTCGTGAAGAAGACTCCGTGGATTGAACGGGCTGGTTCTAGCTGCCTGGATAAGGTTAGAGTATCGGGATTTTCGCTGCCGCGAAAATGACCCACCTTATCGCCGATGAGACCGTCGCGAAGATAGGGCACCCGGTCGTGCTTGTGCGGTCAGATGCGGGCAACCTGCCCAACTGTTTCTCGCTGAGATTATGTTTCAACTTACCACAACAAGTTCTTTCCTCCAGACGTTTGCACAACAGCAGTATCTAGTTTTTCCTTACGCCAGTTGATACCTCACTATGGGGGCGAAATTCGTTTGATTATTTCCATACGAGTTTTTTCAAGGAGTGACACGCTGCACCAACCCTCATACAAAAGGTAGGTGGTTAGCGCTAGAGTGATACCACTAAAAAGCAATTTGAGATGCCAACTGATGGGAATGTAAAAAATGATGCCGAGCAACACAATAACGCCCGCTATCCCCATGCCCAACTCGAACTTCATTCGAAGTACAAGCGTTCGAATGTAACGAAGCCCGATCGGCTCTCGTTCAGGTGCTAGCGTGAGGTAGGCATACCAGTTGGAACGATCGTTTTTTTGACAGTTGCAAAAACATTCCTCAAGCCTTGCTCCCAGATTTTCAAGAACCATACTGATAATGGAGAAAAAGCCCGATTATCCAAGGCGTCATCGCCCAAAACCCCGGAATTAGCAGCGTCACGACAGGGCGGAAAACATCTGTAGCAAATCCAGCGAATAGCTCTTTCATTTACGTCCTCTGCGAATTTGCTATTTAGCAGTCACCATGTCTGCACTAAGTCTGACAGTTCCACTGCTCACCATTAAGGTCCTCGACCAAGCCTGGTAACCAGTTTTCTTCACCACGATCTCATGCTTTCCCGGCGCGAGATTTATTGTCGATGGTGTACTGCCAACGAAATTTCCATCAACCTCGATGTCGCAGTTCGGCACGCTAGCGTCGACACTAATCCCGGCTACCGCCAAAACAGCGTGAGTACTTGCCTCGGTGGTACTTCCGCTTACCTGCGCAACAACCGCTTGAAGTTCGCTTGCGTGTGCGCTCCAGTGCGACAGTATCGCCTTGCACGCGTCCTCCACCGAACCGCCCACCGACAGCGTGGATTTACTGAAGATAGAGTCGCCGCTCTTCTGAACGAAGACTGCGATCTTATCTTTGTGTGCTAGAAGTCCCTTGCCGCCCTCGTGGTCCAATTCAACAACATAGTTGGCGGCATCGACACGATTGTTAGTGATCACCTGTGGACAGCGTTGGCCAAACGTCTTTATTATCTCGGCCGTCTGCGGCCGCGCTCCGCCCGAGGAGCTAGCAGCGAAGGTTCCATTGGACCCACCCGCCGCTCCGTGCATCGACCAGGAATTGCTGTCGGTGACATAGATTCGAGGCTTGTCTTGGTCGCTGATTGCCGCTGGCGTCGACTGCGAGGGAGACTGTTGTGCTAAGGCGAAATTGCCAGATCCAGAGAGAAGAACCAGGAGGGAAGCAAGCAGACGACGCATGAATAAAGGGGCCCGTTCTATGTAAGTTTGAAGTCGTATCGAAGCTACTACTGGCGCGGTCAACAAACAAGGGGAAATTTCGCGGAGAGGGTTTGAGGTGGTGGCCGCGAAGAAGGCAATTCAGTCGTTGCGGCTGCGCCTCCACTCCAGCCCCTCGACCTTGCTCGGTGTGGAGCGGAGCCCCACTCATTGCGCGAAAAGACGCGATGGATGGGACACCCGCACTGGAAAGCGGGTCAATGGATACCATGCGCAGCGCGGAAGCTAGACAACAATAGTTTTTGGATAACCCAATCCCATAATGGCTATTCCATAGTAGACTCCGCCAGTACGACGCTTTAGCAAGGCTCTTATCCCAAGCAGAGGTACACGATGTCGGCTCATAAGACAGTGATCGGCCCCAAACCCATGACAGAAGAACAAGTCCGTAAAGCGCCCTGGATGAAAGTTGCTCTGGCTGAGCTTGGGAAAGGTATTCATGAAATCCCCGGGGGCAAGGACTTTGAGGCGGAACATTTCAGAGCTCTTTCAGAAAACAATCCACGATATTCCTTGCTCGACTGGAAAAAAATAAATAAAGAGCTTGCCCACCGCCTTACCGTGAATGATGGCATGCAGATGGAAGTAAAGAATATTCAGGTCTCGAAATACTTAGCGTCAACAACGATCGATAGGTACACCAAAGTGGATACGAAAAAAGACGGTGGACACGAATGGCGCATGCAAGCCTGGTGCGCAGCTTTTGTGAATTGGTGCCTTCGTCAGTCCGGAGTCAAACCTCTCGGATCGGCCCGGGCGGCCGATTGGCTCAAATATGGTGTGTCTGTTGAAGATCCTGAGCCTGGTGCCGTCACAATCGTCAAGCCTAGTCCGCAGTGGGAGGTCAAAGGAGGGTCCGGACACCTTGCCTTCTTTGGTGGTTACGAAGGAGATAATGTATGGATTTTAGGTGGAAATCAGAGCAGAAGAGTTAGTTGGATCTCCAAGCCAAGTGATCGAATTGTTGGATTCCGGTGGCCAAAGGAGTCGTAAAGGATCGTGCTTCGCACGATGGCCCACCCGAGTTCACCCCACCAGCAAAGCTGGCGGGGACCCCGATTAGGCGCGATAAGACTGCGCCGAAGATGGGGCACCCGACATCATCCTTGCCCCCTACCCCCTTGCACCTACGCTCCTTTGCCTGCCCCCTATGGGGTATTTAATTCTGACGCGATCAGCGTAGTGTGTTTTCTGAGGTTCAGCTTGGATTGGTCGTCTGGTCATTTCCTGTGTGCTGTCCGGCATCGGCAGTCGGACGCAGAACAGCTAAGGCCAAGGAGGCAGCATGAGGTTCGCTATGGAAGTTCTGATTACTGTAATTCTTCTCGTTGGCTTTGGTTTCCTCGCTACTGCCTCGGCCGTATGGTTCTTCAAATACCGAAGACCACACGATACTCATCGTCTCTGAGATTGGTACTTTTTGCGCCGACGAAGATCCTGACACTGCCAGATCCTGAACGATGGATCGTGCTTTGCACGATGGGCCACCATCGTCGCGATACGACTGCGCCGAAGATTGGGCACCCGGCTTTCACGTGATCCTTATGGGGCTGGGTGAGGCCGTGGCGGAGCATGACTTCGGCGAGGGCTTTGGGGTCGGGTGGGGTTGGGGGATGGCGGTGGCTGCGGCTTTGAGGATGGCGGCGATCTCGCGGAAGTAGTCGGGGCCGAGGATGCCGGGGAGTGATGATGGCGAGGGTTTTGGTTGAGGGACGGTTTTGCGGTGAGGGCGTGTTTTGCACGCGATTTGCCGGAGGGCGTAACTTTCTACAATTCGGCCACTCACGACGACATCACCGATATGGCTTGAAGATTTTTGCCCTTCGAGGCATATAAGGCCGCAACCTCACCTCCCAAAAAGGAGGATTGCAACTCGGGAGGTTCAGGCTAAACTCTCACGCATGAAACCTCTGATTCTCTTTCTTCTTCTGGCGGCGAACCTCTGCCCAGTCCTTGCACAGGAAACGCCGGTTCCCAAAGACCTTGACCCGGCGGGCATGGATCTTCTCTTCATCGAAGAGCTCAAGATGTGGAAGGCATTTCAGGCGCACGACCTGGTGGCTTTTCAGGGATTTCTGCTACCTGACTTTATTGAGGTAGAGAAAAGTATTCAGACGCGCGAGCAGGTGATGGCGAATATCAATGCGTGTACGCTTGTCAGCTTCAAGCTCACCAATCACCAGATTCGGATGCTCTCACCGGACGCGGCTGTTCTTGCTTATAACGGATTCAGCCAGATCGCTTGTGGCGAAGCTCATCTCTCAGGGAACTTCAATGCGACGACGACGTGGGTGCGTCGTGACGGCAGATGGCTCATTCAGATTCACACGGAGATTCCTGTCAAATTGTGAGTGCGAAGCAGGGCTAGTTCGTGCCACTCACGGGGCGCAGAGGCCGTAGATCCTGATCCATCATTCCGGCCAGATCGCGCGCGAGGTCAGGACCCTTTGCATCGGTGTAGGTGCCGAGCGTTCCTTTGACCTCGACATCCGACTTTGCTCCGTTCTTCATCTGCGTGCATGGCGTGGAAGTCAGGTAGGACGCGGTGAATCCGATTGTTCGTTTGTTCATCGTCTGTTCCTGGATGACTACGTGCAGGGCGCGGTCGGCCTGCGCTGCTGAGTCGACTACTTCCACTCCGCTGAGCGAACCGACTCCCTGCTTGATCGCTCCGGCAATTGCTCCGGTCGAATCATCGCCTGCGACGGTAATCCAGACATGAATGCGCCCGCCTGGCGCGGATCCGCTTGCCGGGCAGGTGAGCACTGCTTTTCTCGGATCGAGGCGTGCTGACGTCAGAAGTGCTATGAGTTGCATCCTCGTCAGCTTGTCGAGGCCTTCAGCTTTGAAGTTTTCCTGCGAGACCCCTAACACCTGCTGGACGTCGGGCGACCAGACCGCCATTCCGGGCTTCGCGGTACTGGCGGTTGAACTCTTCGGCTTTGCCGTCTGCGCAATTCCTGCGTGGCTCAAGGTGCTGATAAGAACCAGCGAAACGACACTAACCACCGAGTTCATGCCCATAGATTGCACTTACCCTCCACAATTTTGCATAGTGACGCCGGACCTACGAGTATGACGCAAAAAAAACGGATCAAGCCTCCACAAGAGAGACGAAGCAGGGCGGCAAACTACTTAACTCTTTGCTCAACAATGACATCCGCGTGACAAATTTCCCAGGGCAAAGTCAATATGATAGAAGTAAGGGGAAAATAGAAAACCAGTCCAGCAATCTGTGGAAGATAAGTCCAGCAAGTGCGCTATCTTAGCGATAACCTAGGCGATATGAATATTTTACTGCCAAGTGGCATCGGTAACCTACAGAATTCAAAGATTTTACGTCCAAGATATCCCCGGGGAGCGGAGAGGGTTCCTGCCGCGACTGAAAGACGTTGCAAGCCTGGTTCTCAAGGTCTCGTTCTGGCCGCAATTCTGACGTTATCAATCATCTGCCGGGCGCAGAATACTCTTCCGGCACCGGTTGAGATCGTCAATCTCGAGCAGAATTTCTGGACCACGATGGCTGAAGGGAATTTCACTACCGTCCGCAGCCTGTTTACCAAAGACTTCATCCAGGTGAACGAAAAGATTCAGGCTGCGGATTCTATTCTGGTCAATCTCAAGCACTGCAGGCTCGAGTCTTATGAACTGCGCGATCTGCAGGTGCGTATTCTGTCGCCCGACTCGGCCCTGACTGCTTATCATGTCGTTGACACCTTCAACTGCGGCACGGAAGATCATCCCGAAGTGAAGAACAACGACAATAACTCCATCACCGTATGGGTGCGCCAACCCAACACCAAAAAATGGCTAGTCCAGGCCCATACCGAGACCCCCACTAAACTGGCGAAATAAGAAAAACTCAAATAAAGTCATCCCGTCACGCGAAAGAGGTTTCATGTCCCTTCGCCACCGAATCGGCGCCGTTGCATTTTTGTTGCTTGCTCTCAACGGGTGCGTCAACCTCGACGATGCTGCAGGCTTGTCGAAGCTTTCTGATCAGGCTCGCATCGCTTTGCCTAAAGTCTCGAACGATGTGGCCGGCACCTGTGCTCGACAGAACACGCTGCTCCAAAATACTCCGGCGAAGGAGCGTGCTCCCGAGACCAAACCGCAGGACTGCAAATCGTATGAAGAGATTGCAGACCATCTTGCCAAGGACGCAGATGTTCTTGCAGATTACTTCGATGCGCTCGGTAAATTAGCTTCGAACAAGCCCCTTACGTTCGACGCTTCTATTCAGACAAATATATCGAAGGCCAGCACTAATGCTGCGTTTTCGGCAAACGCCATCACCGCCGGCAACGATGCGCAGAGTCTGCTCAAGGCTCTCGCCGACGCTGTGACCCGTGGCTACCGCGAGAAGCAGTTGGCTCAGTTGATCGAGCAGACGGACCCCGCGGTGCAGTCGCTCACCAAGTCCCTGAAGCATGTGATCGCGGTGGACTACGGACTGCTGCTCTCGAACGAGGAGACCAGCCTCGACTCGTTCTACCAGGGCCCGATGGCGGGGGCGCAGCCGGGTGAGCGCCTCTCCTTGATCCTTGTACAGCGTCAGTATGCTGATGACAAGACTGCGCTCGAGAATCGCAAAGATGGCATTAAGGATTATGGCAAGGTGATGGATGATATGGCTGCGCTCCACGCCAAGCTGAACCAGGAGGCAGGGAAGAAGGCCAGCATCGTTGAGGTTGCCAAGCAAATTGCACCGATCGTCGAATCACTGAAGACTACGCTCGCGGACATTCAATCGAGGTCGAACTAGTATGAACACGCCCAAGGCTGTTGCGCAATCCACTACGACGCTCTCCGACGATCAGATGCAGGCGCTGGCCCAGGCCTTTCATGATATTGCTGTCGAGGTTGGCCAGGTTCGTCTCGATGCGATTGCTGCCGGAAGTAAACTTACCGATCCGAATATCGTCCATCTGCAGGGGGATATGTTTTCGTTGATGAACATCGCTGCCGGCTTTGCGATGCAGGATGCCAACCTGACGCTCGACAATGCTGATCAAGCGGTGAATCAGATTTCGCTGGCTACCAAGGCGGCGGATAAGGCTCTGAATAAACTTCAGAGTATCGACAAGGCGGTTAATATCGCTTCGTCGGTGATTGTTCTCGCGATGGCTATCTCGACCAAAGACCCCGGTCAGATCCTCGCGGCGTCGAAGTCGGTGGTTACGGCAGCAGGCGTATCTATTTAGATAAGAATGCTGCAGTTGCGTCTCGCTCTTTCGTGCGGCAACCTCCTGTTGCGGCATGTGAAGATAGTCGAGCTGTCTGCCTATTTTCTTCACGGGCAACTCATAAATAAAAAATAGTCAATAACACTAACGAGACAATTAACCGACACCAAAATGACATCGAAACCGCAACTTTAATCTTCTATTCTCGTCTTCTACTCGTAGCAGGGTTATCCGACGAGGTGACTCCATTGAGGAATTTATCGAATGATTCAGAGACTTAAATATTTCGCGATTACCTTGGCCCTCTTTATTGCGCTCGGGATTACTTTTGAGCGTCAGGCTCACGCATATGTTGATCCGGGCTCCGGTCTTCTGATTTTTCAGGGCATCAGCGCGGTCTTCTCCGGCGCGCTGTTTTACTTCCGCCGCAGCCTCAAAAACATCTTTGTCCGAACCCCCAAGGACATTCCTCAATCCAGCCGTAGCATATAGACCCCGCGTTGACATCAGCCAGAATGGCGCGATAGCCTTCTTTCTAGAAGGCGCTGGATTCGTGCGCTTATCCCCATCTCCTGATCAAGCGCCGGTGAGTATGCTGGCATTCTGTTACCTGACCTCGGAAGAAACCAGGCCGTGAAGCCAATCACTCATCCCATCACGGTCGCCTTTGGTCTGGCTAATCTATATCTGCTTGATCTGACTGGCCCTCTGATCGCCACGGATCATGATCTGATCTATCACCTGGTGGGATCGGCCTCCCGGATCATCATTCCGATCATTGTTTACGTTCTCGCGCTGACGATTCTTTTTACCGCGCTCCTGTTTCTCGCCGAAAGGCCGGGCACTCTCCGGGTTATTATCTGGTCCGCGTTTATTCTGGCTCTCCCCTCAATCTTCCTTCATACGTTTGCGAATTTTTCCGGTATCGAAGTCCCCGATTGGGTTACCTATTCTGTCGCAGGCGTCTGTTTCTTTACGCTGATCGCCATCTCGATCTTCTGGAAAAGATTCGTTCCGACGTTTGAAAAAATTCAGCACTCGGCGGCGATTACCGTTGGTGTCTTTTCCTTCACCGGAGTTCTGATCTTCGGACAGCTGGTCTGGAGCTGCTGGCAGGCGCGCAATCTGAATCCGTCTCCTGTCCTTCATGCGGCCAAGCCCACCTCGGACGTGATGCAGCCTCACTCGCGGATTATCTGGGTGCTGCTTGACGAACTCTCCTATCAGCAGCTGTACGAACGCCGCTTTCCCGGTCTCGGGCTTCCTGCGTTTGACAAGCTCGCCGCTCAATCTACGGTCTTCACGCAAGTGATTCCAGCCGGAATGTATACCCGATACATTCTTCCGACGCTTTTTACAGGAATTCCTTCGAGCGCCGTCAACATCTCCGCACATGGGCTTCTCGTTTCGCTCAAAGATCCGACAAGCGGCAAATGGACCTCATTCCAGCAGCACCAGACTGTCTTCCAGGATGCGATTGACGCCGGCTACAAGACCGGTATTGCCGGCTGGTACAACCCCTACTGCCGCATTCTGCCTGAGGTCCTCGATCATTGCTTCTGGACGTATCGTGAATCGACTCCCGCTAATCTTTCGCCCAACCGCTCTCTCGCTGTTGATCTCCTGCGCCCTTTCCGCTATCTCTGGCTGGATACGAAACACCTCTTTGGACGCGGCCCTGGCTCGCCCACCGACGAACGCCGCGATATCCGGCAGCATTCGACAGACTATCAACGTCTCCGCATTGCCGGGGATGCGTTCGTTGCCGATTCCTCGATCGACTTCCTTTTTCTCCACATGCCGATTCCGCATCCCTACGGCTTCTACGACCGCAGGAAGAAAGCTTTCAGCATCACGCATACCTCTTACATCGACAACCTTGCGCTTGCCGACCGTTATCTCGCGCATATTCGCCAGCTGCTGGAACAAAAGAACCAATGGAACTCTTCCACGATCCTCGTGATGGGGGATCATTCGTGGCGAACTACGCAGATATGGAAGGACTCCATGACCTGGACTGATGAAGACCAATCTGCAAGCCGCGGAGAGTTCGATCCTCGCCCGGCATATATTCTCAAACTGCCGAATCAACAGACCTCGGCGCGTCTCGATCAACCTTTCTCAGCGATCAACACGCGGGGTCTCCTTGATGCACTTATTCAAAATCATCTGCAAACTCCATCTGATCTGCGAGCGTGGGTGAGCCAGCAGAGACCAAATGCTGCAGTCGCCAGCAAATAGCGTCCCCTGTTAATTGAAAAGTACACAGAACCGAGCTGATCACTTACCGCGCCCCGAGCCACGCGATAGGGTAGGAGATGCTCTGGCGTTCCGCGCCTCCGAAATTTACTGATGCGTGTGAACGCCACCATAACGGCCGTCCTGGCACTCGCAGCGTCGTCTCTTGTTCCTGTTGACGCCTCGGCCAGTGCGGCTCGCCATCCTGTTCACAAAAGCGTTGCCGCCTCTCCAGCACATCGCAGAGCGACTGCCAAAGTTGCGCACGGAACACAGGCTTTGCGAAAACGCAGTGCTTCAATGAGTCATGCTCATGCGAAGAGTGCAGGAGCGCACATGCGCTCGCGTCGACTCGCAGGTTCCTCCGCCGGGAAGAGTGAAGCAAGACTTAAAAGAACAAAGCTTCTGAGCATCGAAGAGGTGGCAGCGACTCCGGTTATTCTGCCCAGCCTTTACAACAAACGTGGCCGTCTGATCGTTCCTCCGCCGCTGAAGGGCTCTCGCGACATTCTGGTGCATCAGAACCTCGTTGCTGATCGTGATGGTCTCGACCGCATTCGGGATGACGAGGATCTTCTCGACATGCGAAGAGACAGGCTGCTCGTTTCGCTTCCTTCCGATAAGGCGCTTCAGATCGACGATCGCCTGCCGATGAACCGGCGCTACTGCCGTCCGTGGACGATGCAGTTTCTTGTCACGCTGGCGCGCGCACACTATGCGCAGTTTCACATTCCGTTGCAGGTTAACTCGGCTGTTCGAACGGTTGAGTTTCAGCAGCATCTTGTCCACATCAACGGCAATGCGGCGCCGGCCGAAGGTGATACGGCATCACCTCACCTGACCGGGCAAGCTATCGATATCGCCAAACATGGACTTTCACTTACGGAGATCGCATGGCTGCGCGGCTACCTTCTGCCACTGGTACAAGAGGGGAAGATTGATGTGGAGGAGGAGTTTCAGCAGTCTTGTTTTCACATCAGCGTTTACAAAAAATATCTTCCTGCGGATGGGCCCGGAACCAATCCGGATATCTCGCATCACGGTGGAACGACGGCGCTGGCTACTGCTCTGCGCTAAACGCTCTCGCGACGGCCATCTCTCCAACTCTTGTAGGCTGCATCAAGCGCACGCATATTCCTGATGCCATCCGCACCTGAGGCGGCGAAGTTGCCTTCTCCCTGGAACGCAGCGGCAAAGCTGTCGAGCATTCGAGTGTAGCCATCGTTATTTTCGACGGTGATGGTTTCGATCAGTTCGCCGCCTTTGCGCAAGACGATTTCTACGGGGCGGTCTACGGTCAAACCATTTTCAGCGATCAGTACGCCTTCGCTTCCGGTGACCTGAACGACGGTTCGGTAGGGGGCGCGGGCGCTTGCAGTTACGTTGGCGTAGATCCCGCCCGTCATCTCCAATTGCAGCGAAGCGATTGCCTCAACTTTACCCGACGCCTCGTCCTTTCTTGCGACGGTGCTGATGCTGGTCACATCCTCGCCAAGGATGAATCGGAGGGCATCGATGCAGTGAACGCCGACATCAGCGATCGGTCCTCCGCATGCGAGAGTGGGATCGCAGATCCATTTTCTCGGCGCCAGTGAGGCCGGATAAGCGTATTCGGCGTGCGCGAGCTGCGGTTGTCCGATGCGGCCTGCGGCGATCTGCTCGCGTATCCATTCGAGGCTACGGTTGTAGCGGAAATTCTGCGCGACGCCGAAGAGCACTCCAGCGGATTTCGCTGCGGCGGTCATTTCCTCGGCCTCGGTGGCGGTCATGGCTAAAGGCTTTTCGCACAGGACAGCCTTTCCGTTTTGAAAGGCCAGGAGCGCGTCGTCGCGGTGCATGGCATCCGGCGAGGTGATGAAGACGACGTCAACATCGGGAGAAGAGCAGAGCGCCTCGCGGGTAGGTAAGTTGGCGGCGATGCCGTACTCGGCAGAGTTCTTCGAGGCAAGCGCCTGATCCCTGCGCCACATTCCACTGAGCGTGGCAAGCTCGCACTTTGCAAACGCAGGCAGAAGGCGGCGAACCGCGTGGTGACCGAAGCCGAGAATCGCAAAACGCACCCTTGACTGTGCCATGAATGCTCTCCAGTTTGGTTGGGGTTCTAGTGGGCGTCGTTCTTGAAGATCTCTTCGGCGAAGAAGTTTTCGACCTTGGCCTGGTTGTGAACCATCTCCAGGTAGGCGGCCTTGAGCAATTGTGACCGGCCAAGCTGCAGCTGCTGGCGTATGGCCTGTTGCACGCGCGGATCGTTGAGATCGCGCTGTCCTGGAGGATCACGCGAGAGCAGCTTATAGATGGCGTATCCCACGGGCTTCTTGGTCTGGGGATCGATGATCGGGAGAATTTCTGTGACCTCGCCGGGCTTCAGCTTGGTGATTGCGTTGAAGATGGCTG
This sequence comes from uncultured Acidobacteriaceae bacterium, assembly GCA_963815485.1. Classification (GTDB taxonomy): domain Bacteria; phylum Acidobacteriota; class Terriglobia; order Terriglobales; family Acidobacteriaceae; genus Edaphobacter. The sequence goes on from CAWFGQ010000002.1 coordinate 2,245,905, forward strand.
GGTCCGAGTGCATCTGCGACTCGTACACAAAGCCCATGTCGCCGCCGTTTGCGGCTGTTTCAGGCTGCTCGGAGAAGTTCATCGCGAGTGTGCCAAAGTCTTCGCCGCTATCGAGGCGGTTTTTCAATGCCTGGATCTTTCGCTTCGCTTCGAGGTCATTGGTCGCTTTGCTGTTCTGCAGATTGCCTGGCTGCGCAGACGGAATATCGGTGACCTGAATCTGGGCGAGGTGATATTGCGTCTCGATCAGGTTGTACTCGGCTTTGTGCTGGTTGAAGTAGTTCGCGACGTCCGCATCGGTAACATTGATCTTCGAGTTGATCTCTTTGTTGATCAGCTTGTTGATGGTGAGATTCTGCCGGATGAGATGCTTGATATCGTCGACCGTCTGGTCACCACTCTTCAGCCACGCCTGGAACTGTTCTTCGGTAGGGTAATGAGCCTTCATCTCGGAAAACTTGGCGTCCACCTCTTCGTTCGTCGCCGTCAGGTTCATCTTTGCAGCGCGTTGTTGCACGATCTCGTTGTCGATCATTCCATGGAGGACATTCAATCGCAGCGAATCTGCCTGCTCCTGCGGGAGTTGTCGCTGCTGGGGAGCCTCTCCAAGCTGCGCCTGGTAGCCCTTCTCCAAATCCTTTCGCATAATGGCATGGCCATTCACAGTGGCGACGACATCGGCGCTGTGGCCACGGTTGCATCCCGCGAACGGCAGCAATCCAGAAGCGATTAAGAGAACAATTGGAACCGGAATCGGGCGACGCGATCGGGTTGGGAAAGAACGATTGGTCTCGGTCAACAAAGTCTGCACGTCCGCATCTCCTGAATTCTTCCGTTAGTTGCCGGGCTTTGTCGCTGGCGGAGTTGCAGGCTGGCCCTGAACCGGGGCAGCCGGAGCCGGCGGAGGTGGAGGCGGTGTCTGGCCCGTGGCAATCAACGCGTTATCGATCATACGGTATACATACTCCACCGGTAGAGCCCCTTCGATTTTTTCTCCGTTGATAAAGAGGGCGGGCGTCGAGTCAACGCCAAGGGATTCGCCGAGTTTGAGCGAAGCCTTGATCGCGGTATCGTCCTGTTTGGTAACGCACGCATTCAAGGCGTCGAGGTTCACCTTCTGCCGCTTACCTTCCTCGTGTGCCAGCATGTCCAGGGTATCGTTCGCTTTGGCGATGCTCTTCTCTTCGCCGCCAATCTCCGATGCGTGCGCGTGGATGTAGTCCACCAGATTCCAATACCCCGACTGACTCTGGGCTCCGACGCAGTTCGTATCGACCGCCGCCCGAATGGCCCATGGATGCTGATCCAGAGGGAAATCGCGGTACACAATGTGGATCTGGTCTTTGTAGCGCTCTGTGAGCGCGGGAAACAACTGGGCGTGCATCTTCGCGCAGTAGGGGCACTCCAGATCGTCAAAGCCGACGATCAGCACAGGAGCATTCGGCGGTCCACCCCGGCCGGGCCGACCTTCCGCACTTACGAGCGACCTGGGGTCTTTGCTGATGTCGTACTTACTGAACTGCGCGAGGGTCTTGCCGTCTGCGGAAAGGAGGAACGTGATCGGCTTGCTGGTCTTTCCCTCTGCTGTGAAAGTTACCTGAATCTCGTCGAAATCCGGCACGTTGCTCTTCGTCCGGGGACCGACGTGGATCTCATAGTCGGGTGAAACGGACGACTTCGAGCGGATCAGAACTTCGACTCGCCGCGCAAGGTCCGGAGAGATTTGTCCTGGGGCGTTCGCCGGGGTTTGGGCGTGGCATCCAAGAGTAGCCAGCGTAAGCGCAAAGATCAGGGTTCGAAAGGGTTTCACAACGATAGGCACAGTACCTCGATTATCTCACGCACAGGCTATTCTCCCGGGCTATGAGCGGCTGCAGATGTCGCTCCATTCCAGCTTAAAACAGGCTCGCTGCGCGGCGGAGATTTCCGGCAGTTCCGATGTTCAACAAGGTGAAGTTGAACCGCTCGGAGGTCTCATTGCGCACCGCGCCCAGCTCGTACTTCCGAACCTCTATGCTGAACCCGCAGCAGTCCCAGTTATAGGAGCCCTGCAATGCGCCATACTGCACCAGACCTGAGTTGTCGGCCCGCAGATCCAGCCCCACATTTGCCGCCACGCCCAAGCCGGCCTTTGTGGGCGATCCATACCCCAACAAAAGCCGCAGCTGATTGAAGTTCGAGACCGACGAGCTTACTCCTTCCGTAAAAAACCTCCCTGGGGCGTTTAGCTTGGCATAACTCAGGCCGGCGAAGATATTGTTCTCGTGAATATCCACCATCAGGTTGTTGGACGTGAATTTCTTGGCCCCGGTATCGAGGTCGAAGTCCCATTCGACGTCCAGATGCTCGGAGGTTCGCCACCGGAGCCGCGAAACGAGCGGGGAGATTGCCCTAGGCTCGGTCAAGAACGCGATGCCCGAAAAATTCAGCGTCGTGTCAAATATGTTTCTTCGCCCATTGATCACCGCCCCGCCGAACTTCTCATCGAAGAAGTATTTCTGCGTAATCCGCCAACTAATCAGCTCCCGGCTGCCGCACAGGGGCACTTTCGATTCCGCGTCGGTTGTCTTCGCATAGACCCGCCCTCCATCCTCATCCATGTCATTCCATTCGTTATCAATGGCTGTCTTTTCCCGGCAAGGGCGAGTCTTTACAGGGCGCAGGAAGAGCCTCTGAGTTACGCCATATTCCAGTTCGTTCGTGTTACTCGCAACATCGACGCTGTCGAAGCGCAACACATTTAAGAAATTATCAATTCCCGCAATATATCGATAAGTCAGCTCCGGCTCGATCGTATGCTTCACGTCATTTCCGCCGAAGAGCTTTTCGACGCCGTTGGACTCGAAGGTGCGCTCCACGACCGGCGCTCGCAGGTCTGCTTCTGCCTCGATATCGGCGCGGTTCAAGGAGTTGGGAAGCTCAACCGGAGGGCCGGGAGTGTAGGGCGTTTTCCGGTTGCGGCTGTACGCTGTCTCGCGGACACCTACCGCCGAGCGCAACCTCCAGCCTGCAAAGCTCAAGGGATAGGCGATCTCCGGATGCAGATCGAGCCGCTGCGTGAGCCCTCCGGTCGCAAAGTTTGGCTGCACGCGGGACAGGCCAGCCCAGGAACCGCTCATGGTCCACTGCAGCCTGCTGCTGCCGATCTCATGATCGGTGCTGGTGAAGTCCACCGACGGGACATGAAAGATACGCACCTGTTCCTCGGAAATCGCAGGCGTGGTCGGAGTGGCAGGGACCGCAGCCATCTTCAATCCCTGGTAGCGATCGGCTCGCGCAGACTCCGCGTATCCATCTGCTTCGTGGATGCCATAGACGATTGAAAGAATATCGCTCGATACTGCGAGGCTGAAGTTCTCGGCAAATGCCTGCCGGTAAGCGTAGGAGCTGAGATATTCGGCATTGGCGACCAGGCGCGTCTGCGGGGTAAAGTCGTGGCGTCCGGAGAAAGTTACATCTTCGCCGCCCTGGTTCAGATAGACCCCATTGGTTGTGATGCCGCGGTCCAGCAGGCCTGAATAGCGAGCTTTCGCGAAATCGTTGCCAAGCCCGTGATATCGAAACTGAGCTGCTTGCTCCCATCCACGCAACGAGTAGTATTGGGCTCCGACAGTCAGATCGGTGCTGCGGTTGATTGCCCAGTAATAGGATTCGCCAAATGTGAATCCTTTGGTAGAGGAGTATCCGGGTACCGGAATCAGGAAACCGCTTTGCCGTTGTTCGGAATCCATCGGATGCGTTACATAGGGCAGAAACAGGAGCGGGATGTCCATCATGCGGAAGACGCTGTTCTGTGCCTTTGCTTTTCCTACATCCATGTCCACGGTGAACCTGGCGGAAGACAGCATCCAGTCAGGGTCCGGTAACTGACAAGTCGTTAGAGTGCCTTCATAGATCTCGTATGACTCGGGTCCTGTTCTGACTACGATACGGCCTGTAAAGAGAAAGGGATTGCTGCTGGCATACGTTGTTCCATGGCCCGAGTTTTTTAGCCCGACCGAGCCTGTGACGTCATAGAAACGCGCAGTCTGCTGATTGAGGTTCAAGGTACCGTGACTAGCGGTGATGTCTTCTTGATTGGGGCCTCCGCTGACATGCAGATGACCGTTAGCGGTCAGCTCTCCTGTCTCCCTGTTGTACTCAATGTAGTCGGCGTGGATTACGCGGTCGCGGTACCTGATCACGACCTCGCCATCCAGGATGTAGACATTGCCGAGCATCGATTGGGTGTCTGATTCAATCGAGACCGCCGTCGTATCGTCCTTCTCCGGGAGCACTTCTGCTACTGGGTACCGTACCGCTCCGGGCGAATCGGGGAGCCCCGTTGAGAGGGTTGCCTGACTGGTCAACTCCTGGGCTCGCAGATGTGGATGACTTGCAGCTACCAGCGTGGTAGTTATCAAGAGGTAAACAGTCCGGAGGAAGTTCTTTCCGAGGCAAATACGAAGGCAGCCGCCGAAGGCCAGCAATCCCTTCCATTCGCTCGTGCCCGTTCGCAGCACCCGCAAAGAAAGATGGTGCCTTCCGGATTTTGGAACCCCTGGATCGTTCGGTTTGAAGCTTGTCAGACGCACCACACTTTTGAGGCTAAACGATTTTACGGAAGCGAGTTTGGATTTGAGCACAATGAGCGCGGCACAGCGAGATCTGCTACCACTCGACGAACCAATGGCGGAAATGGAAGCCAGCCCCTCCGCATTAAGAGAACAGGCTTCACAACGTCTGGCCGCCCATCGGGCTCGCAAGACTCAGCGCACCGGCAATCCTGTTAGTTCTGCGACCAAAGCCGCACCTGCAAATACTCGTGCTGCACGCATCGCTGCGGCGGTTGCCGAGCGCTATGCACGATCCCAAAGCTATCGTGCTTTCCTCGCCGAGCAGGCTGAGGCCGCGATCCGCGAGGCCCAGGCGACGGCTGAGATCGCCGCGCTCAACGCCCAGGCGGTTGCGGATGCACAGTACCAACTGCTTGCGGCGTTGGATCAATGGTCGCTGACTCCCCCGACTCCGGAAGCGGCGGCGCCTCAGAACGATGAGGTGAGAATCACGGAAGTTGTGGCCAGTGAGCACGCGGGTGTTCCCGCCCCTGGGCTGACCGTTCGCCTGTACGACGAAGATCCGGTGGGTCAGCCGCGGCGGAATGATTCGCTTACCTCAAACCGAACGGCTTCCCAAGTACTTCTCGACGACGACGAAGTCCTCGCGCTGGACGAGGAGATTGCCTTCCGGCAGGCGCCGGTCTTTGAAGATGCGGCTCCAGTCGATATTCCGGCTAACCTGATTCAGTTTCCGCGCCAGCTCGTCGCCCCGCGCAAGGCGCGTCCGCGGCTTGCCGAAGGTCCCTTGCGGGAGGACGGGGACAAATCTGCACAGGAAAATCCTGATACGGCCCAGCTTCGCATCTTTGAGGTTGAAGCCAGTCAGCTCTCATCCGCTCCGGCTGTAGAGTCGGCCGCGCCTGAGTGGTCCTCGATTCTGCTTCCCGCCCAGCCCGTCTCCTCGTCCGTTCAGGAGGTTCCGGAGGCTCCGTTCCATCCTGTTTTTTCGCCGCAAACCGCGCCGTTTAGTCTGCGTCTTATGGCTGCTATTGTGGACGGCTGTATTGTCGCTACTGCTCTGCTGGCCTTTCTCACCCTGGCTGCGTTCACAGTCGGCAAACTTTCAGCGGGACATGCCGCGACCACATACTCCGTTCCCATGACGACGCAGGCTGCTGCGATTACGATTGGCGCAACTTTTTTCGTGTTCACGCTGATGTACCAATTTCTCTTCTTCAGCTTCTCTGAGGCCACTCCTGGGATGCGGTATGCGCGTATCGCCCTCTGCACTCTGTCGGACGAAAACCCGACTCGTGCAGCGATTCGGAGACGCATTCTTGCCAACGTCCTGGCCGCGTGCCCGCTGGGAATAGGATTCCTCTGGGCGTGGCTTGATGATGACGGTCTTGGCTGGCACGACCGAATCTCGCGCATGTATCAGCGCAGCTACTGAGGGTCGGCGTCACCTCAGCCTTAAATGCGGTTTTTCGCTTACGGGGAGACAGGGAGGTGCCGTCGAAGACTGCGGTCTGAAGATGTCGCCGGGGAATAAGCGGCTGGGAGAGGGGCGCGCTTACACCGTGGGGAGGATCTCTACCGGTCCCTGTTCACATCCGAAATCGAAGATCCCTAAGCTTGTGGTGCAGCGGCCAACAACTCCGCTCCAACCGAGCCAGGATCCCCTGTCTTACCCGCGACCATATCGACGGTCCCGGCTGCCGTTACAAGCGCACCAGTTGAAGGCGCACGCTTGGCCTGGAAGCACTGCCGGCAAAGCACCGGACGCCCCTGGGTCGGTTTGAACGGCACAGTCGTTTCAATGCCGCATGCCGAGCATTCGGTGCGGGTCTCGGTCCGCGAGAGGCCAGCCGCAGCAGGCCCCGCGCCAGCCTTTACACCCACTCCAGCCCGTTTGGACTTGCATGGCTTGCAGCGCTTCGGGTCGTTCTTGAATTGCTTGTCGAAGAAAAAGAGTTGTTCCCCGGCGGTGAAGATGAACTCGCCGCCACAATCTGCACAGGTTAAGAGCCGATCCACAAATTCCATACCGCTTCTCCCGTAGTTACCGAAGGGAAAGACACCCAGGAATTGAACTTATTGACATCGCCTGAAGGTCAACCCTTGTTGATGATCAATACTTCTCGGATTTGAAATGGGGCCCCGAATTCGAATGCGTTTGAACGCTATTTGCCGGTCAATGTGAGCCGGTGAACAGGCTCTCTCTGCCGGTGCCGGCACGATGGCGGGAGTCCATCGGGCCCAGCGGGTGGTTGGTGGCCGTCTCTTCAGACTCTCCAAAAGAAGAGGAGACGGCCATCCTGGTTGCGGAGCTTACTAATCCTGCTCCTTGCGGACCTTCTTGCGATTGCGCTTACGTGCCAGCGCTTCCTTCACGCGCTTCTTCTCACCTGGTTTCAGATAAAAAGAGTGGCGCTTGACTTCCTTGATAATGTCTTCCGTCTGCACTTTGCGCTTGAAGCGCCGCAGTGCGTTCTCAAGGGGTTCGCCTTCCTGTACTCGAACCTCTGCCAAGAAAAATACACCTCCAAACGTTCCCAAATGGGCAGGTTTCAGGATACGCCAGTTTGATAGCGAAATTACACAAAATCGTTGGTAATTTGATGGTATGAAACGATGAAAACCGCTGGTTTTCGAGCGCAACTTCGCCTGAGCGTAAAATCAGATTTCTATGATCCGTTCTTACCAGGGAATAACCCCAGTGATTCCAACAAGCTGCTATATCGACCCTTCCGCGCAGATCCTCGGTGACGTCATTCTGGGTGAACAAGCCAGCGTGTGGATGAATGCGGTGATACGGGGGGATGTTAACTCGATACGTATCGGCGCCAAAAGCAACGTGCAGGACTGCGCGGTTCTACACGGAATGCGTTACCTCTATCCGGTCATTGTGGGAGAGATGGTAACCATTGGTCACAATGCGACGGTGCATGGTTGTGTGCTGGAGGATGCGGTGCTGGTCGGTATCGGCGCGACGATTCTGAACAACGCTCGTATTGGCGAAGGATCGATCATTGCCGCGGGCGCTGTGATTCCAGAGCAGACGGTGATTCCGCCGAATTCGCTGGTGGCGGGTGTACCGGGGAAGATCCGCCGGACCCTTGGCGATGAGGACAGGGAGATGATTCTCAAATACGCTCAGAATTATCTTGATTACACTGCGATCTATCTCAAAGAGGTCTCTGGCTCATAACCCTGTGTCATTTTCGCTAAACTGAAATCAATGGGCATTTTAAAAGCAGTACGCGGAACCCGGGACCTCCTTCCACCGGCGACTGCACTTTGGAACCATGTCGAAACGACCGCACGTGCGGTCTTCGCGCGGTATGGGTTCGGTGAGATTCGCACTCCTATCTTTGAAGTAACTGAGCTTTTTGCTCGCGGCGTCGGCGAGGAGACCGATATTGTCTCCAAGGAGATGTACACCTGGGAAGACCGATCGCGGGCTGAGAGCGAGAGCGGACAGTCGTTGACGCTTCGGCCGGAGAATACGGCCGGAGTTGTTCGCGCCTATATCGAACACAAGCTGGCTGATACCGGCATGTTGCAGAAGCTGTTCTACATCGGGCCACAGTTCCGGCGTGAGCGGCCTCAGCGCGGACGTTATCGCCAGTTCTGGCAGATCGGTGCAGAGGTCCTGGGTCCAGCCTGGTCGGGCTCCGATAGCCCTTTACGTGATGCTGAGGTGCTGGAGATGCTTGCGACCTTCCTGAACGAGGTCGGCGTCAGGAACTGGCGACTCGAGATCAATTCGGTTGGTTCTTCTAGCGACCGGCCTCGATACATCGCTGCTTTGCGCGAGGCTCTCGAACCTGTGAAAGCGACGATGAGTCCCGACAATCAGCGGCGCGCTGAGACGAATCCGCTGCGGGTGCTGGACAGCAAAGAGCCGTTCGATCAGGAGATTATCGACAAGCTGCCTAAGATTGCTGATTTTCTTGATGATGCGAGCAAGGAGCACTTCGCCCAGGTAGTTGCTGCGCTTGATGCCTGCAACGTTCCCTACTCGGTCAATCCGCGGCTTGTGCGTGGGCTCGACTACTACACTCGGACGACGTTTGAGTTTACGGTTCCGGATGGGAGCGGGTTGGGAACGCAGAACGCTCTGCTTGGGGGCGGTCGGTATGACGGATTGTCAGAGATGCTGGGTGGGCCTAAGGCCCCGGGGATTGGGTTTGCGATTGGAGAGGATCGCTTGATCCTGACTCTGCAGGCGCAGGAGAGCGAGGCTGCGGAGCCGAAGCTCGATGCCTTCATTGCTCCGATGGGTATTGCGCAGAATGCAGCGGCACTTGTTCTTGCACAGGAGCTTCGCCGTGCTGGTCTTTCGGTTGAGATCGGCGATGGAAATTTCCGGCTGAAGAAGTCGTTTGAAGCTGCTGACAGGCTCGCCCGGAGGATGGTGATCTTTGGAGAAGATGAGGCATCTTCCGGAGTCCTTACCGTCAAAGATTTCAGTGCAGGCGAACAGACGAAGGTACCGCGAGGCGAGCTGGCGAGTTTTCTGGCACGCCAATGATAGTTTTTCGCTTGGTCGCCGATCTTGTGTTTTGAGCTTCCTGTTTTCATTCCTTCCACCAAAGTTCGTACAATAAAGAAATCGTGACTTTAGACTTTTTAGGCAACTTGCAACGTACGCATAAGTGTGGCGATCTCCGTGTCGAACAGGCGGGCGCGGATGTCGTCCTGATGGGCTGGGTGAACCGGCGGCGCGACCATGGGAATTTGATCTTTCTCGATCTGCGCGACCGGACGGGGATTACTCAGGTCGTGCTGGATAAAGAGGTGTCGGGCGAGGCGCATGCGAAAGCTGAGGCGGCGCGTTCGGAGTATGTGGTTGCCGTGAAAGGCGTGGTTCGGCGGCGCGGCGAAGGGCTCAGCAACCCGAATATGGCTACGGGCGAGATTGAAGTTGTCGCCAAGGAGCTGCTGCTGCTGAATGAGGCGAAGACGCCTCCGTTTTCTCCTGCCGAAGATGCGATTGCGAATGAGGAAGTGCGGCTGAAGTATCGGTATCTCGATCTGCGACGGCCGGAGATGCAGTCGAACTTTGCACTGCGCAGCCGGGTGGCGATGGCGATTCGCAATTATCTTGTGGAGCAGGGTTTTCTTGAGATTGAAACTCCTTTTATGACGCGGTCTACGCCTGAGGGGGCGCGTGATTATCTGGTTCCCAGCCGTGTTCACGCCGGGAGTTTTTATGCGCTGCCACAGTCGCCGCAGATCTTCAAGCAGATCCTGATGATCTCAGGGTTCGACCGGTATTTTCAGATTGCGCGGTGCTTCCGGGATGAGGATTTGCGCGCGGATCGTCAGCCGGAGTTTACGCAGATCGACCTGGAGATGACTTTTCCGCAGCAGGCGATAGTGTTTCGTATCGTTGAGGGTTTTCTGAGTGCGGCGTTTGCTACTGCGGGGATTCAGTTGAGTGCTCCGTTTGTTCAGATGACTTATGACGATGCGATCAAGAACTATGGGATCGATAAGCCGGATATGCGGTTGCCGGCGATGGTTTCGTTGACCGATGAGCTGACACCGGAGTTGCGTGAGGCTTTGAAGATTGAACAAGTGCTGCCGGTGCTGGGGTTTGTGATTCCCAAGGCTGGCGGGTTGAGCGGGACGCAGAAGCGCGGGCTTGTGGATGAGATTCGTGCTTCGTTTGGCGATTCGGGGCTCGATTTTCTCGATGTTGCGCGGTTGAAGACCAATGAGAAGTTTGCTCCGCTGGCTGGATCAATTGAGGCGAAATTGAAGGTTGAGGCTTCGGATCTGGTGATTGTTATTACTCCGAAGATTGGGACGCCAGCCAAGTGGAACCATGATCCACAGTGGATTTATAAGCGGGTTGGTGCGCTTCGGCTGGAGCTGGCGAAGAAGTATGCGGAGAAGCATGGGCTTTTTGAGCAGACGGGAACGGCGGAAGACTTCAAGTTTGTGTGGGTTACGGACTTTCCAATGTATGAGTGGGATGAGGGGACGAAGACGTGGAATGCGGCGCACCATCCGTTTACTTCGCCGCATGAAGAGGACATCGAGGCTGGGCGGTTGACCAGCGACAAGGGTGCGGTTCGGGCACTGGCTTACGATATCGTATTGAATGGAACGGAGTTAGGGTCGGGTTCGATTCGTATTCACCGGCAGGATGTGCAGGCGGAGATCTTCCGGTCGCTGGGGATGAGCGATGCGGAGGCCAAGGAGCGGTTTGGGTTTTTCCTGGATGCGCTGGAGTACGGGACGCCTCCGCATGGCGGGATTGCACTGGGGCTGGACCGGATTGTAATGATTCTGGCTGGTGCGACGAGTCTGCGTGAGGTGATTGCGTTTCCGAAGACGGCGAAGGCTATTGATTTGATGGTGGATGCGCCTACTCCGGTGAGTGATGTTCAGATGCGGGAGCTGCATTTGAAGGTCGTGCCTCGAAACTAAGGGATGATGTCTCGGGATGTTCTTTTGGTCCAGGGTGTATCGAGATATAGAACGACGACGTGAGACTGGAGCGAATAAGCCAGAAATACCGAGAAAGTGTCGACACTACGAGCAATTAGCAGGTCCCTTCGGCAGGCTCAGGGCAGGCTCTTCGACTGCGCCTCTCGGGATGAGACTGCGAGAGACTCCGCTCAGGATGACAATTTCCAGATCAATCCATCATCTAAGCTCGAGCTACCTGTCGACACCCTGGCGCGATTGCGATGCCTTTGCCATTGCGATTCAACGCACGGTTGATTGGGTGGTCTCGAACCGAAATCCAGTAACATCATGGCAAACGCAGTTATCCTGAGTCCCCAAGAGACGATGAAACGTCACGTCCTCATCTACGGCGCGGTCGGCGGCATTTTGGTCGCAGTGCTGCAGTGGACGCAGTATCGCTTTCTGGTGATCGAGCATTCGGCTGAGATCTACGGCGCGCTGATCGCTGCGATATTTGCCGGCCTAGGCATCTGGCTCGGCCTGCGGCTCAAATCCGCGCGCGAGCGAATCGTGGTCCAGGAGGTTGTGGTGCAGGAGGTTCCCGTCCCAGTGACGCAAGCTGCTGCGCCGTTTTCGCCGAATGACAAAAAGCGCGAAGACCTCAACATTACCCGGCGCGAACTGGAGATCCTCGAGTTGGTCGCGCGGGGCCTGAGCAACCGTGAGATCGCCACCCAACTCTTCGTCAGCGAGAACACGGTCAAGACCCACTGCAGTCGCGCGTTCGACAAGCTGGGAGCCAAACGCCGCACGCAGGCTGTGCAGTTAGGCAAAGAATTCGGCCTGATTCCGTAAAATCGACGGGAATGCGGCTTATTCCGTCATCCGATAGCGTGATTTCTGCCCGAAGACCGCAAAATCACCCGAAAGCATGACGACATTCGCCCCGCCAAACGAGCTACGCTGGCTCTACTTCATCCACAAAGGAAATAACCATGCGCAAGACCATCCTCAAATACGGACTGATCTCCGGTTTGCTGTGCGCGGCGATGTTGGCCGTTGTCACGCCGTTCGAAAACCGTAGTGGCTTTGAACACGGCTACCTCACCGGCTATACGCTGATCGTGCTCTCGTTTCTACTGGTCTTCTTCGGCATCCGGTCGTATCGCGACCAGGAAGCGGGCGGCCGGATCACCTTCGGAAAGGCGTTCCTAGTCGGCATCTCCATCACGCTGATCGTCTGCGTCTTTTATGTGGTTGCGTGGGAGATTATCTACTTCAACTTCATGCCCGACTTTATGGATAAGTACGCGGCGGCTATGGTCCAGAAAGCACATGCATCCGGCGTGAGCGGCGCTGCACTGCAAGCGCGACTGGAGCAGATTCAGAAGATGAAAGCGAATTACAACAATGTGTTCTACAACGCAGGGCTGACGTTTCTGGAGCCGTTTCCGGTTGGTTTGGTGATTACGCTGCTGTCTGCTGCTGTCCTGCGCAAGCGGGCTCCGCAGCCGGCATCTTCGCCCCTGCCTGCGTCCCATTGAGTACCTCGGCGGCTTAAAGCCGCCGCTAAATTTCTGCGTTGTTTTCGGCACCCGTTCGACTTCGCTCAGGGCAGGCTCTGAAGCCGTGCCCTTAAGCAAGACCCAGTTGCGGCACTCATTCAACTTGGATCATGGCAAGTTCCTTCGACTTGGCTCAGGGCAGGCTCAGAAGCGGCACCCTTAAGCAAGACTTTGAAACTGACTCACTACCGAATATCCACTCGACATTCGCGGGTTCGGTCTACACCGTTCTCTCAAATGCTTTAGTCGTCGCGGGCGTGGTCGGCGGGGAGGTTTTTGCCGGACCAGAGGAGTTGGGAGGTCCATGGTTGTGGCGGGGCGGTCCAGAATGGGTCAGTGGGTGGCAGGCCTAGTGGGAGAAAGGCGGCGGTGCAGAGGTAGAGGCTGCCGGTGGAGATGTAGGTTTCGCCTAACCCGGGTTGGTGTCCTGCTAGGCCTATCTGGAGCCAGCCTTCGGGGGTGAAGGTGCCGGTGGGTTCGAGGGTTCGCTGGATGACAGCGGCCAGGGCGGTACGGACCTGCGCGGGAGTGAGGGTTTCTGGGAGAATGTTGCGGCGGGCTGCGTCGGCCAGGAAATGGAAGGCTCCGCAGCGATAGGTGATGGAGCGGCCTATGGCGGGGAAGGAGCCGTCGGGGGCGATGAGGCGTTCCTGAATAGCAGCGTAGCGCTGGGTTCGCTGACGGATGGGTTCGCGCATCGCGGTCCAGGCGGGAGATTGGGTGGCGAGCGTGTCCATGAGCTGGAGGAGGTAGGGGTGAATGACGAAGCTGTTGTAGAAGTCGAAGTGAAAGTGAGGGCCGTCGCCGTAGATGCTGTCGCCGAGGTACCAGCTTTGGAGTTCGCGGAGGGCATAGTCGACGCGCATGCGGTCCCACGGCTGGTGGAGGGCGAAGAGGAGAGCTTCGTTGATGGCGGCGAAGAGAAGCCAGTTGTTGAAGGGCGGCTGGACTGTGCGCTCGGCGATGAGGGCTTCTGCGAGGCGGTGCTGAGTGGTGGCGTCGAGTTTTGCCAGAAGTTGTTTGGGGGCGCGGAGAAGGGCTAGCGCGAGGAAGGACGAGTCGACCAGAGTTTGCGCGGATTCGCCGAAGGGCATGTGGTCGGGGGATGCGTGGTCGAGTGCGGAGGTGATTCCAGCGAGGGCGTAGGTGCGGTAGCGCGTGCGGAGGGTGGTTTCCTGCGGGGTTTCTGTGGGGGAGGGTTCGAGTTCGAGCCAGGGTGCGATGCCTGCGAGGAGACGGCCCAGGGCTTCGAGGTGGGTTCCTACTGCACGTGATTGTGTTTGGCCTGGTGCGGCCTCAACGGGCATCGTGTGGCGGAGGGTGCGGTCGTTGAGGGCTTTGAGGAGCGGCTCGGAGACCAGCTGGAGTTGATGGAGCCAGTAGGCGCGGTCGTTCGGTGTGGTGTTTGTGCTGGTTTGGATTTCGGCTGGGAGGGTGGCGGCTGCTCCTGCAGCGAGGGTGCTGAGGAGGAAGTTGCGACGGTTCGGGGTGATCCTGTTGCTTTCGGACATGCGTTTCTCTGAGTGCGTTTCGTTTGCCGCGAGATGAGTTCGGATTACTGCGAGTGTAACGCGCATGGTGCGACTGAATGCAGCCGCGATTCGCTGCGTTGAGAAATCGTTAATAGCGACGGGCGTTTTGTTTGCAAAATTTTCTGTCTCGAAGGGTTCGCAACTGGTACGGATTGGTTGCGTTTTCGATCACTCGAAATCTTGACAGAGAGATGACTTCGACGAGACAAGAGATTACTTCGGCGTGACAACAAAGATCATTTGCGATTGCTAGATTGGCGGCACCCTCCGGTAGCTATGAACTGGTCGTGCAGGTGCCAGGACGAGAGGAATGTATTGGCGACGATTCTTCGGATGGCGCCGTGAATTTTCAGGGGCGGATGGACGATTTCGGCCGTGGATTCAGTTGAGTGTCCCGTAGCGAAGTCCAGGCGGTCTACGGGAATTTGAGGAGTGCGGCGCGTCGGCTGCGCTCCTCTTTTTTGTGCGTGGAGATTAGTTCATCCAGCGTTTGTCGTTGGGGTCTTTGCGGAGTTCGTCGGGGTCGACGTAGCGGCCGTCTTTGTCGAAGTGGACTTCGCGGTTCTGCTTGCGCATGTAGACCTCGAACTTCCGGGCGGCGCGGCGGCGCTTCCATCGGTAGTAGTTGTTGCGGACGCCGAAGAAGCTTTCGCTGAGGCCGAAGGCGAAGCCCTTGCGTGGGGCGAATTTGAGGTAGAGGAAGCCGCAGAGAGCGCCGGAGAGCTGGAGGAGAGCGCCGAAGCTGTCGGCTTGTTTGAGGAGGAGGGCGACGGCGATGAGGATGTAGATCGCGACCATGTATTTCGCCTTGAGGCGGACGAGGAACCAGAGGAGAAATTCCTGGTCGCCGAAGATCATGGCGATGGCGACGAGAAGGCCGAAGATTCCGGACCAGCAGCCGGCGGTGGCAGCGTCGGGACGGAGGCCGAAGACGTGGGTGAAGGAGATGGCTGAGGCGAGGATGGCTCCGCCGATGACGGAGGTGAAGTAGAGCTCGCCGAGCCAGCGGCCGCCGAAGGAGGGCTCGAGGAGCGAGCCGGTGAACCAGAGGGTGAGCATGGCGAAGAGGGTGCGAATGAGGCTGTCGTCGACAAAGGAGTAAGTGAAGAGTTGCCAGACTTCGCCGCGGATGACGGCGTTTGGCGCGAGGATGAGATGTCCGCGTAGGACGCTTTCGAGATGAGGTGATAGCCAGCGGAGGAGGAGGATCGCGAAGAACGCGGCTACGTTGGCGAGGATGAGCTTGCGGGTGACTCCGGCAAAGGCTGGGAGGCTGAGCGAGATGGGTCCGGAGCGGGGCATGCTGTTCTTATTTCATCATGGTTTGGGATGATTGGGTTTTTGTGGGTGGGTGATTGGTTGCGAGTTGTTTTTTGGGTTGGGAGTCGGTTCCGAAGTGGGACTTGAGACTGGGAACGAAAAGCGTCTTCCCCTTCGGCTTCGCCCTGGGTCGATAACCCACCCTTCGCGATGAGACTGTGAAGGATGGGCCACCCGGCTGTACGACCCGACTAGTTGGCCGGGGGTGGAGCTGTTCCGGGAACTGCTCTTCGGGGTGGGGGGACGGGGTAGACGGCGGCGCTGCGGTGGCCTGCAGCATCGACGGAACGAATGCCGAAGATGACGTTGTCTTTGGAGATTGGCAGCGCGATGGTGGTGTCAGAACCTGCGGAGACTACAGTGGTCCAAGTGGGCTGGTCGGTGTCGCGGTAGACGACTTCGAAGGTTGCGCCGGTGGGGAAGCCTGCGGGCTTTTCCCATTTGAGGACGGTGCGGGTGTCGTAGGGTGGGTTGAGGACGGCGACTTTTTGCGGCTGGCCGGGGGCGGAGGCGAGTGTGGCGAGTGTTGCGGAGTTGAGGCGAGCGACGTTGGCGATGTAGTTGAAGTCGTCGAATTTGATGTCGTCGACGTACTCGATGCCGTTTTCGGTGCGCGGGGTCTGATGCTGGTGGTTGAAGTTTTCGAGCCACTCGGTGAAGCGGACGGCGGCGATGCCCTCGTTGGAGAAGCTGGTGTGATCGCCACCGCGGCCGAAGCGATCGCGACGGAAGATCATGACGGGATGGAAGGCGGGGACCATGCGCATGGCGTTGTTGCGGGGCTGGCCTTCGGGGGTTCCGGCGGCGAGACGCTGGGAGCCGGGGTGGAAGTAGGTGTGGTCGATGTCGACGATGGCGCGGGCGAGTTGGCGGGCCGGGGAGTCGTTTTCCGCACCGATAGTCTGGATCTGGCGGAGCTGCTCGAGGGTGGCGGGGCCGGGGACGCCTTCGGAGAAGACGCGGACGGCGGATTTATCTGCGCCGACTGCGCCGGGAGTGGTGTCGCCGCCAATGATGTCGTTGTTGAGGACGGCTTCGAGATCCCAGCCTTGCGATTTGACGTACTGGGCGAAGTGACGGCTGCCGTTGAGTCCTTGTTCTTCTCCGGCTACGGTGAGGAAGATGATGGAGCTGGGGAATTTAAGTTTGGAAAGGACGCGGGCGGATTCGATGGAGACTGCGGTGCCGCTGGCGTCGTCGTTGGCGCCGGGCGCGGGGTCGTGAGTGTTTTCGTTGGTGGAGTTGCGTGAGTCGTAGTGGCCGGTGACGAGAACGTAGCGGCCGGCCTGGGCGGGATCGGTGCCGCGAAGGATCGCGTAGACGTTGGTGAGTTTGGTGGGTTTGGTGATGCGCGAGGCTGGTGCGCTGCTGCCTGGTTCGACGAACTCGTCGCGTTTGACTTCGAGGCATCCGCCGCAGGCTTCGGAGTAGCGTTTGAATTCTGACTCGATCCAGTCGGCTGCGGCGTTGATGCCGGTGCCGGGAGGAAGATCAGTTTCCATGCTGGAGAGTGTGCTGCGATTTTTGAAGCTGACGAGTTTAGTGATGGTGGCTTTGATCTGATCGGGAGAGACCTGCGTGAGCGCCTGTGCGATGGCGGGGTCTGCGGGGGCGGGCGTGATGGGCTGGCCGACTGCCGTGGATGTGGGGGGGCCGCCGGCAGCGGGCTGCTGCGCCTGAAGGACGCCAAACGAGAGCAGAGACGAGGCGACGATAACGCGACTGAAATGAGTGAGGAAGCGTGGGCCGGCGTTCACGGTTATTTCTCCTTGTGGAAACCAAAAGTGTATTGCCATCGTACTGCTTGACGAATGGGCGGGAAGACCGCTAAATAAATAACGGGGGTTGTCCGCGAGTGCTTTTCCCATTAATGCTATAGACGGATTCTATAGGCAGGTGGGCGAACCCAAAATCAGTGGAGGCGCGAATATGGCTGTTGTATGTCCGGAATGCGATAACCCGATTGTCGTTGATGCCGACGAGGTAGAAGAAGGCGAGACGGTGCAGTGCGATGAGTGCGGGATGGATCTGGAGATCGTGTCGGTCGATCCGCTGGAGGTAGCAGCGATCGATGAGAGCGGCTATGACGATGAGGATCCGATGCACACGGAGGATGAGGACGAGGAATAACAAAGAGGGTCGAAGTTTTGGCTGACACCTTATACTAAGTTTATGAATCGTATCCCTGTTCCGTTTCAATCTTTTGCCCGTAAAGTGATTCTGGCCTCCAGCTGCATGGCGGTGTTTTCTGTAGCCGTCGAAGGTGGGACTGTGTTCGCGCAGGATCGTGCGCCCTCGCAACGTGTTGTGTCGGGGAAGGTGACCGACGCAGGGGATGCTCCGATTAAAGGCGCGGTGGTTTATCTGAAAGATACTCGGAGCCTTTCGGTGAAGAGCTACTTTTCGGATGCCCAAGGGGAGTACCGGTTCGGTCAGCTCTCGCAGAATACCGATTATGAGGTCTGGGCTGAGAATAACGGGAAGAAGAGCGCGGTGAAGACGGTCAGCTCGTTTGATAGTAAGAGCCAGTTCACGATCAATTTGAAGATTGATAAGTAGTTCAAGGGTTTGAGGTCGTCAGTTTCCGAAAATCCGTTTTTCATGCACTACTTCGGATAGGCCGCCGTGTGAACGCTGGATTACTTCCGTATTGGCAACTATGCACTAACTGGGTGCCGATATCATGATGACGCCAGGAGGGCTTGTCGGGTTCAATCAGCAGCTCGCTCCGCCACCTGAAAATACCAGTGTTAGTCGGCCATCCTTCAGACCATAAATTCGAAACGACTGGGATTCGGGGTCACTGACCGTTGTTACGAGAAAATCCCTTCCGCTCTTTAGATGAATGGTCCCCAGCACGAGTTCGTTTT
Organism: uncultured Acidobacteriaceae bacterium; assembly: GCA_963815485.1. GTDB lineage: Bacteria > Acidobacteriota > Terriglobia > Terriglobales > Acidobacteriaceae > Edaphobacter. Next base: position 2,264,156 of record CAWFGQ010000002.1, read on the forward strand.
CGTCTTCGATCTTCTTCCAGTACAGCAGATGGAAGTGTCCTTCCGCCATGGTCCCAATCGCGAAAATGAACTTGAAGTGATCCTCTTGAGGGTTATAACCGGGCTTGGATGCGAAGTCTTGATAGGCCCGTTGAACGACAAAAAGATCCTGGCCTTCGAGCCGATGCGAATAGATTCGAAGCCCTTTAAGGGAATCGAGCTTGGCGGGAACAAACACTGAGAGTGCTTTTCGAACTTGCTCAGCGTCCTGATTGCTTAGGCGCTTGGCTGACGGGCCTGTTGTGAACATCTCTGTTGAACTGGCTGCAATTGCAGTGCCCCGGATAGGCGGCCCCGTGTAGGTTCCACTTCCTGTGTAGTCAAAGCATTCGCTCAAAGTTGTAGGAGCCGCATTCACCGTTGCGCCTCTTCCATCGGCGCTTACGATAGTGTAGGCGTGAGGCTTGTTCAGGTAGATTTCCTCAAAATTGCGGCAGTCTTTCTGGCGAGACGGATCGCAATTGATGCTCTTCCACGCACCGTCCGAAATCAGCCAGACCATTGGTTCAATGCTCAGCTTTCCCGTTCCAAGGAGCTTTCCCGTACCGATTCCACCGAGAAGAACAGAATCGTCACGCGACACGGCGGCGAGCATGACTGCTGAATCTGGTGTGCCAATGTCAATTGCGGGCTGTTGCGCTAAGGCCGTGACCGAAACACTGAGAAGCCACCACGTCAAAACGCGGTTTATCGATCTCATTCTTTGCGCCCTTACGCGCTAGTGTACTGGCTGAACGAAGATTACTCCTGAATCACGGCCAATCTGGAAGTTATCCCGAAATGCCCGAAAAGTCCGGCGGTCTCAACCGGTCGATGCGACACCATCTGATATGAATTCATTTTCTATAGGTGGTTTTTATGGCACAAGGAAAAAGGGACAGGCTTTCCACGGAGCAGAGGTCCGACTAGCGTCGGATCGCTTCCCAGACGAGCCACTCATCTATAGCCGACATAAATGCATCGAAGTCTTCACGAAACATCGAATGGCTGGTTCCTTTCAATGTTTGCACGACGAATCCGCTGCTGCTCAACACAGCAGCATCTTCGCAGGTAATGAACGGACTGGGATCCGCCACGAGAATCAGTGCGGGAATGTCTGTTCTTTCTGGCATGTGGTCGTGACCGTTGCCACTGGCCAACCCTTCGATGCAAGCAGGATCGAACGTTCTCATAGACTCAACACGAGCGTCGATATCACCTGCACCCCACCGCGGATTCGCAGCTCTCCACTGCTCCTCGGTCCATGCCAGTTGTCCACGCCATGTTGAGCCGAAGCTTACATGCTGCTCCTTGGTCATCTTCCAGGTTGGATCGACGTAGATGGCCTGGCGCACCGCGAGTTCCTTTACTGCCAGAACAAGCGCCATGCCTGCGAGAGAATGACCGATTGCAAGATCGGCGTTTTTGGGGAGACTCGCGGCGAGATCCGCTGCCCACAATTCGGGAGAGTATGCTCCTCGGGGGCTCGCGCCATGACCGCGCAGGTCGGGAGCGATCACGCGGTAGCCACGTTCTGCGAGAGCGGGGCCGACACGGTACCAGTTCTGATGATCTGCAAACAAACCATGGATCAAGAGCGCGGTGCGGTCGCCAGCACCCCATTCGTACACGTTCAATTTCATTCTCATTCTCCTCCAATTGTCGGCCATTACGCTGGTGTCTTCGTACGGCTTTTTCGGCCTTTCAAGCGCTTGCGATAGTCGACAGTCTTGGCACGATTGCCACAGGCGTCCATAGAGCACCAACGACGGCGTCCGCTCCGGGACGCGTCCACAAACAAGAGAGTGCAGTCGGGCCGGGCACACTCTTTCACGCGCAGGAAGCTCTTGCTGCCGAGGAGGAGTATCGCATCTCGTGCGATCGCCGATAGAGCGGCTCTCGTCGGCTGGGGTGTTTTTTCCTGAAGATGCAGTAGACCATCTTCCAACTTGAGAGTTGGAACCGGCTGGGGGATACGAGACCACCGGTTTACGAGTGCAATGTCGATCGGATTGGGCAACTGATTCTTCATCGTTGCCATGACGAGACGATAGACAGCCTCGCGCAATCGGCGCGCGCTGGTAAGTTCGTACGCCGTAACCTTTGGCCGAACCGTCACAAGCTGCGCAGCAATCAACCAATCCGTAAGGTCACCTGTTGACCGAAGTCGCTCCACAGGCGTGGATGCACTTCGCCAACCCACAGTCGCGACAAGGTTCAGGCAGGGACACCCGCCGCGAAATCTGAAGGAATCGAGATCATGGGCTGCTGGCTGTTCTAATTTCATAGCGACACCATATAGTATGGTGTCGACTTAATCAAACACTTTCATCCTGCGAATCACGGGCACAATGTCTCAAGCAGCAAAGCAGAGGAAGCTCCTCAAAAGTCACTCGGCGATGCCGGGGTCGGGGGTGTCGATGCCCAGGGCGGTGGCGAGGGCGTTGAGGTGGTCCTGCTCGTCGCGGAGGATTTCGCGGAGGTCTTCTCCGAGAGCGAATTCGTTGAGGAGATCGGCTTGCTTGACCCGGCGACGGTAGTTGCGGATGGTTTCCTTTTCGTTTTCGAGGTCGAAACGGAGCATTTCTTTGGCTTTATCGGAGGTTTTTACTTCTTTGGGGACGACTGCGGGCATGCCGCCGAAGGTGTCGATCCAATAGCTGAGCTTGAGGGCGTGGGCGAGTTCTTCTTTGGCGTGGACCTCGAGCTCGCCTGCGATGTTCATGTATTCGGCTCCCTTGAGGACCTGGGAGTAAGTTACGTAGGCGATGATGGCCTGATATTCGCGGGAGAGGTCTTCGTTGAGGAGCTTGATGAGATTTTTGCGGGTGAACTTTGCTTCTGCCATTTCTTTCTCCTCTGTTCTTTTTTTCTGATTCAGATCTCTATGATTCAGATTTACGGGATTCAGATTCCCAGAATGGTGATGAATTCTATCCGGAGTCTGTGACGGGAGGATTGCGGGTGTTTCTGTCGCTAAGGATAGGGAGGCATATGCCATGGCTAAAGAGGATGCTGAAAGACTCAGTGGTTTGAAAAAGCGCCTCACGAAACAAAGCGTACCTCAGCGGCTAAAGCCGCATGTCAAACGAGACTTCTGCGGCACGGCTGAAGCCGTGCCCTTAAGCAAAACGGACTTTTCAGCATTCTCTTAAGCTCATCTTTCTTTGGCGACCCGGCCTTTGGCGACCCGGCGAGGCCCCGAGGAGACCCAAGGCTAAAGCCTTGGGCTACCAGCCTTGGGTTAGCTGGAAGCCAAGGCATGATTCTCTTCAGTTTCCGGGGGTCGGTGTGGCGGGTTGCGGAGAGGGTTGGGCAGGGCGATTTTCGCGAGGTTTGGGAACGAAGGGTTCCGGGTGCGACATGCCGTGATGGCAGGTTCCGCAGGTGATGGCGTTGGAGGACTTGTGATCGGCGAGCTGGGTTAGATATTTGGCGTTGAGATCATCGGTCATTTTGATCATGAGGCGAGCCTTTTCTTTGACGGGGTTGGCGTCGGAGGGAGGGTCGTTACGTTTGGTCTCGGGGTTTCTTGCGTGGCAGTACTCACACTCGACGCCCAAGTCGCCTTGGTACTGGCGCATGAGTTTGACGACGTCGTCGCCAGTCATGTCTTTGGGGAGAACTTTGAGGTTCGTGGGCGCGGGACGGGGTCCTCGACGCTGGCCGGGGGCTGCGGTTTGCTGTGTTGCTGATGATGGCTCCTGAGCGGAAGCGAGGTGGGCAGAGAGGAGGACGAGACACACGCTGAGCGAGAATCGGAGGAAGCGATTCATTCGGGATGAACTCTTTCGGTAAGATTTCTGGATCAATTGAGATGAGTTACGGTCGAGGGTATCGACCTGCGGCCAGTGTAATACACCGCCGGTGCGCAACGCTGATCTAGTGGCCTGAGGTCATTGCTTTGAGGTAGAGGTAGGCGAACTGGACACCGGAGTAATAGGATTCGATGCCGAGGCGCTCGTCTCTGCCGTGAGCGCGCTCGTCGCCGTCTTCGACGGCCATTCCGTTGAAGCCGTAGCTGGGGATGCCGAGAGCCATCGTGAAGATGCTGTCGGATGCTCCGGTTTCCATCTCGGGGAGGATGGTGAGGCCGGGCCACATGAGGTTGGCGGTTTCGCGCAGGGGCTTGAAGACGGTTTCGTTGAGTGGCGGAGGCGGTGCAGCTCCGCGATCAGAGCCTTTGCCGATGACGACACCGGCGTTGTCGACGTAATCGACGGTGAGAGTGGGGTCGGCAAAGATGCGAATGAGATCCTGACGAACTTCTTCCTGCGAGTGGCCGGGGAGGATGCGGCAGTTGACGTTGGCCTGGGCGCGGCCGGGGAGTGCGTTGGGTGCGTGGCCAGCGGACATCATGGTGGCGACGCAGGTGGTGCGCATGGTCGCGTTATAGACGGGCTTGGCAGAGAGGCGCTGCATGGCTGCGGGGTCTGGAGGGGTTTTGAGGATGGCGCGGATGTCGTCGGACTCCTGACCCTGAACGAGCGTGGCGCGTGTTGTGAGCTCGGCGCGGGTGACTTCGTTGAGTTCGAAGGGGAAGGGAGATTTTTCGAGGCGTGTGAGGGCGTTGGCTACACGGTAGATGGCGTTGTCGGTGGTGGGCAGGGAGCTGTGGCCGCCGGGGTTGGTCGCGACGACGTGGTAATCGGCGTAGAGCTTCTCGGTGGCTTCGACGCCGAGCAGGATGGGCTTGCCGTTTTTGGTGGTGACGCCTCCTGCGTCGGGATTGAGGACGATGGATGCGTCGATGAGGTCGCGATGATTTTTGAGGAGCCAGTCGACGCCGTTGGATTTGCCGCCTTCTTCGTCGGCGGTGAAGGCGAGGATGAGATCGCGGTCAGGCACGTAGTTTTCGCGCTTCATGCGGATGAAGGCGGTGACCATGGCGGCGTCGGAGTCCTTCATGTCCTGCGTGCCACGGCCGTAGAAGAAGCCATCTTTTTCCGTGAAGACGAAGGGGTCGGTGGTCCAGTCTTCGCGTTTGGCTTCGACGACGTCGGTGTGGCAGATGATGAGGATGGGTTTGAGCGTGCTGCCGGGGCGGCCGTGGAGACGCGCGACCATGTTTCCTTTGCGCTGGTTGGGGCCGAGGACTACGACGTCGCTGGAAGAGAAGCCGGCGTCGAGGAGGCGCTGGCGCATGGCTTCGGCGACCGCGGTGGTGCTGCCGACGGAGTCGGTGGAGTTGATCTCAATGAGCTGCTTGAAGACGTCGTGTGCGAGCTGGCGGGTTTGCGGGTCGAGCGTGGTTTGCTGGGCTTGCAGATTTGTCGCGAAGAGGATTGTTGCGAAGAGGCTTAGGGTCTTGCTTGAGTTCATGTGTGCTCCTGAAACGATGTAGTTTTGACGTGGATAGAGTCTTTCGGGGCTAAAGCCCCATTCCATATCAAATCTTTGCGGCACGGCTAAAGCCATGCCCTTTCAAAACAGAGACCTTTCTTGTCCTCAATGGATCTAGAAGGGGAAAGATTTGAGCCACTCGCGGAGGGGCGGGCCGAGGTCGTTGCGCTTGAGGGCGAACTCGACGGTGGCTTTGAGGAAGCCGAGTTTGTCGCCGGCGTCGTGGCGCTTGCCTTCGTAGTGGAAGCCAAAGACTTTTTCGTGGGCGAGCAGGGCTTTGATGGCGTCGGTGAGCTGGAGTTCGCCGCCTGCGCCGGGGGTGAGGCGTTCGAGCATGTCGAAGATGCGCGGGGTGAGGATGTAGCGGCCGATGATGGCGTTCTTGGAGGGGGCGTCTTCGAACTTTGGCTTCTCGACCATGTTTTTGATGTCGAGGAGACGCGGGTTTTTGGCGTCGACGGTGCAGTCGAGGACGCCATAGGCGGAGATGGCCGGGCCTTCGATGATTTCGGAGGCAAGGATGCTGCATTGGGTCTCTTCGAAGGCTTCGACCATCTGCTTCATGCAGGGGACGGTGGAGTCAACGATGTCGTCGGGGAGGAGGACGGCGAAGGGCTGGTCGCCGACGAGCTCTTTGGCCATGAGGACGGCGTGGCCGAGGCCGCGAGGCTCGGGCTGTCGGGTGTAGGTGACGCGGGCGAGGTTGTTGACGGAGTGAACGATGTCAAGGAGAGCCTTTTTATTTTTGGCGGCGAGATTGGCTTCGAGCTCGGGGCTGGCGTCGAAGTGGTCTTCCATGGTGGATTTGCCGCGGCCGGTGATGATGATGATCTCGGTGCAACCGGCGGCGACGGCCTCTTCGACCCCGTACTGGATGAGAGGCTTGTCGACGAGGCAGAGCATCTCCTTGGGCATGGCCTTGGTGGCTGGAAGGAATCGAGTGCCGAGGCCCGCGGCAGGGAAGACTGCTTTACGAATTTTTTGATGAGTCATTGTCGGAAGGGGGGGCCTCAAGAGGATTAGATGCTGTTGTTCATCGTAGCAAACGGATGTGGTGCGTTTGTTACACGGTTAGATACAGAAAGATAGCTAGGCTGGCTTGGTCGCTTTGAGAGCCATGCTCTTCCATAGATATGGGATGCGGCCAGAGCCGGCGAACTGGATGTTGGTGAAGCCGATCTCTTTGAGGACTTGTTCGAGGGTGTGGCGGGACCAGAATTTGATGTGGCCGTGATCCCAGAGTACGGTGAAGTGTTTGTCCATTTTGCCGGTGAGGGCGATGAGAAGGTTTTTGAGGTAGCCGTGATATGGGGTAGTGACGACGATGGTGCCGCCGGGTTTGAGGAGCTCGAAGCAGTTGCGGAGGAAACCGCGCGGGTCGTAGAGATGCTCGACGACTTCGGTGGAGATGACGACATCGACGGGGCCGACGGTGGAGAGGAAGTCAGCGTAGAGAGATTGGCCGTCGGCGAGGAAGAAATTTATTCCGGGAAAGGTTTTTCGGGCGATTTCGATGCCAGAAGGGGAGAGATCGGAGCCGTGTAGCTGCCAGTTACGGTCGCGGAAGAGGGCGATGAAGGAGCCGTTGCCGCAGCCGGCATCGAGGACGACGGCGCCGGGGGGGACGTTGCGCAGAAGACGCGAGACCGAGGGGTAGAGATACCGGTGACTGAATTCGGCGTTGGCGGCTTTGTAGTTGTATGAGATACCACCCATCCGCTTCATCATACCTTCAGCGGATTGTTTTTTAAATGAAGCCATATTGCTGGCAGTGGATCAATTTGAATTGAATTATTGAAGTTTCCGAAAATGCGACCGGTTGAAACCGCCGAGGTTATAGGTAACTTCGTTTGCCTAAATTTTAACTGACCCCACCAAAGCAGAGCTGCGGGTTAGAGAACGGGTGAGTCGTCGTGGAGCATGGCTTTGCGGATGATTTTGATTGGTGCGGGGCCCTGGCGCATGAAGTCGTTGTGGAACTGCTCGAGGTTGAAGGATGCGCCTTGTTTCTTCATCATGTCGGCGCGGAGCTTCATGATTTCAAGCTTGCCGAGGGTGTAGTAGAGATAGGTGGCGTCGGCGGTGCCGCGTTTGGTTTCCATGAGACCGACGGAGTGGGACTGGTAGCCTTCTTTGACGAAGAAGTCGACGCCTTGATCGAAGGTGAACTGGCCGGTGTGGAGCTTGATGGAGTTGACGAAGCGGGCGTCGCGGAGGAGTGCGTCCTGGAGCTGGCCGAGGCGGATGAGTTTTGCCTGGCGTTCGTCTATTTTCGGAGAGCCGGGTGTTTCGGTACCGGGCTGGCCGTAACCCTGATCGAGCATCATCTGTTCGGTGTAGTGAGCCCAGCCCTCGACATTGGTGGCAGCACCGAGGAGTTTGCGGGTTTTGGAGGGGAACTGATCCTGCCAGAGGAACTGGATGTAGTGGCCGGGGTAGGCTTCGTGGACGCTGGTGGAGATGATGGTGCCGATGTTGAACTCGGCCATGTGCTCGGCGATGTGTTCGGCGGTCCAGCCCTTTTCAGGCAGAGTGACGTTGAAGTAGGCCTTGGTGGAGTGGGTTTCGAAGGGGCCGGGCGGGTCCATGGAGGCGGCGGTGGTGGCGCGCATGAAGGGAGGCGTCTCTTCGAGAGTGGGTTCGACTGTGGAGGGGATGGTGATGATGTGGTGGGTGTTGATGAAGGCGATGAGGCCGGTGAAGGTGTCCTGAAATGCGTTGAGGAGTTTGTCGGGGTCGGGGTGAATGGTTGCCAGTTCGGCGAGGACGTCCTGCGGGGTTTTGGAGGGGTCGACCTCTTTGGCGATGCGGGCGAACTCGGCCTGATTTTTGTGGAGGTCGTCGTAGGCGATCTGGAGAAGACGGTCGAGAGGAATGTCAACCATCTCGTCGTAACGTAGTTTTTTTGTGAACGTGTCTGCGCCTAGTTTGAATTCGCCGTTGGAGCGGGGGAGAAGATCGGATTTGAGCCATGCGCCATAGGATTTGAGGGCGTCGATGACGGCGGCGTTTGATTTGGCGAAGGCGGCTTTGAGCTCGGCGTCGGTGACGGGGTCGGTGCCGGAGAAGAAGGCAGAGGGAACGTCGTTCTGAAAGAAGCTGACGTCGCCGTCGATCTGTTCGAGGGCGATTTCGGTTGAGATGTGGGGCGGGTTCTTGAGATTTTTGCGGGCCTCGAGAAGAACCTGCGGCATGAGCTTCTCGCGCTCGATGGCGGCACGAAGGCGAGTGCTGGTGGAGGCGTAGGGACGCTCCATGATGACGAAGGCAGAGCCGGTGATGCCGGAGGAGTATACGTCAGGGTATTTCTCGAGTGGGCGGATGACTTCGTCGGTGAGTAGCGCGCTGTGGATGTGGTTGAGGAGGATCTCACGGTCGGCGGCGACGGAGGCGTCGAGTGAACTGGGGTCGATGGCTGCGATCTTCTTTTCGAACGCGTGGAGAGCGGCGATTTCCTTCTGGTTGCTGGCGGCGGAGTAGTCTTCGAGCTGGGTGTCGTACTGGTGAAGGCCTACCTGCGTGCCGAGCGTGGGGTTGAAGTGGAAATAGGCGTCGGAGAAGAACTGGTCCGCGAGGAAGGTGAACGTCTGGATTGCGCCGTCCGCGGCGAGATGCTGACCGTTGACGGCGTTCCAAGAGGGACAGACAACCAATAACACTAAGGCAACCAGTCGTCGGATGAACATGGTATCGAGTGTAAGCCGAGGCCGCGAAAGAGCGGAAGATCCCGGTTAACAATTGAGGTTGCCTTACTGAAGAATGCAGATTTGGATCAGGCTACGGGGCCGATGGGGGTGAGGTGCTCGTTGTTGGTGACAGGGACGATGCCGTATCGGCTCATGGTTGCGGCGACACTGGCGATGTCAGCGATCCCGTCCTGGCTGTAGAGGCTGGCGATTTCGTTGTAGTACTCGGGGCCCATGACGCCGGGGGTTTGCAGGCAGAGGATGCGTGCGGTGGTGTGGTGGCGATTCTCGTAGAAGTGAGGAACGCCGCGTGGGATCTGGAGAACAACGCCTTTGGTGACTGAGTTAGGTTTGTCGTTGAGGGTCCAGGTCATGTGACCGTCGACACCGAAGATGGTTTCGTCGTATTTGCGATGAATATGAGGCATAGCGACGTGGACAAGGGGCGGGATTGTGAGTTCGAAGAGGTCGAAGACACCGCCAGTTTCGTGGCGAGTCTTAAGGAAGGTGACGCTCATTGCGCCGCATCGAATCGTTTCGTGCATTTTGTCCCCTCCTGCGGACAGGACGATGATACCCATAGATCAGATGCGGTCAATGGTTATTTTGTGGCACCGAAATGTGTCCGATAGGGCACGAGTCTCGACAAGATGTCTTCGGTTTGCGCAATTTGAGAAGTAATTACGGACCAATCTTCATTAGTTATTCGATTTTGGTGGTTTTGTGTCGTTCAGCCGACATCATCATGCTTACCGCGTCAATTTTTGTTTGATTCCAGGGAGTCGAGGAGCGTCCGGGTTTCAGCGAGGACGTCTTCGGCCCTGGCGGAAGGGAGCGGCCAGCGGAGAGTGCCTTGTGGGGTAAATTGTGCGCCACGCTTGGAGTGACGGCTTACGAGTTTCATCAGGGTGGCAGGATCGACGGCGGCGCGGGCGAGTTCTTCCGGGCTGGCGTTGACTGCGGCGAATTTGATGTGGAGCATCTCGACGAAGGTTTTGATGGGGGCCTTTTTGTTGCCGCTGGGGTTCGGTAGCTCGACCTGGGTGCGCTTGCGGTCGAGTTGGGAGATGCCTAGTTGTTCGCAGCGGAGGCGGATGTCGGCGGCGGCGAGAAGGTTGAGGACGGATTCGGGTGGTGTCCCGTAGCGGTCTTGCAGTTCGGCGCGGACGTCTGCGAGGTCGGGTTGGGTTTCGGCGCTGGCGATGCGTTTGTACATGCGCAGGCGCTGGTTTTCTTCGGGGATGTAGTCGTTGTCGATGCGGACGGAGATGCCGAGATTGATGACGGTGGCGGCGTGAGCTGGTTTTTCCTCTTCGCCTTTCATCTTGCGGACGGCTTCTTCGAGCATGGAGGTGTACATCTCGAAGCCGATGGCTTCGATGTGGCCGGATTGTTCGCCGCCGAGCATGTTGCCTGCGCCGCGGAGCTCGAGGTCGAGGGCTGCGATCTTGAATCCTGCTCCGAGGTCGGAGAATTCTTTGAGTGCGGCTAAGCGGCGACGGGCGATTTCGGTTAATTCGGTTTCGGGTGGGATGAGTAAGTACGAATACGCGCGGCGATTGCTGCGGCCTACTCGGCCGCGGAGTTGATAGAGTTCGCTGAGGCCGTGGCGGTCTGCGCGGTTGATGATGATGGTGTTGGCTAGCGGGATGTCGAGGCCGTTTTCAATGATGCTGGTGGCGACTAGGACGTCGTACTCATGGTTCATGAAGGCGAGCATGACGCGTTCAAGTTCGGCTTCGGGGAGCTGGCCGTGGCCTATGACGATTCTCGCTTGCGGGACCAGTTCGCGGATCTTGGAGGCTAGGTCGTAGATGGTTTCTACGCGGTTGTGGACGAAGTAGGTCTGGCCGCCGCGTTCGAGTTCCATTTCGACTGCGGTGCGGATCAGTTTTTCGTCGAACTTGGCGACGATGGTCTGGATGGCCATGCGGTCTTTGGGAGGAGTTTCGATGACGGACATGTCGCGGAGACCGATCAGCGACATGTGCAGGGTGCGCGGGATGGGTGTGGCGGACATGCTGAGCACGTCGATGTGAGCGCGCATTTGTTTGAGGCGTTCTTTGTGGCGGACGCCGAAGCGCTGCTCTTCGTCGACGACGAGGAGGCCGAGATCCTGGAACTTTAAATCTTTGGAGAGGATGCGGTGGGTGCCGATGAGGATGTCAATTTTGCCCTGCTCGGCTTTTTCGAGGATGATCTTTTGTTCTTTTGCGGTGCGGAAGCGGGAGATCATCTCGACGTTGACAGGGAAGTTTGCGAAGCGGCGTTTGAAGGATTCGTAGTGCTGGAAGCTTAGGACGGTTGTCGGGGTTAGGATTGCTACTTGTTTTCCGTCCTGGATGGCTTTGAAGGCTGCGCGCATGGCGACTTCGGTTTTGCCGTAGCCGACGTCGCCGCAGAGGAGGCGATCCATGGGTTGCGGTGATTCCATGTCGGACTTGATGTCGGCGATGGCGGTGATCTGGTCGTCGGTTTCGTTGAAGTCGAAGGCGTCTTCGAATTCGCGCTGCATGTTGGTGTCGGGGGAGAACGGAGTGCCTTGTGCGGCTTGGCGCTGGGCGTAGAGCTTGAGGAGCTCGCCCGTCATGTCGGCCATGGCTTTCTTTACGCGGGCTTTGGTCTTCTGCCAGCCTTGCGTGCCGAGGCGATTGAGTTCCGGTGGCGGTCCGGTTTCGCTGGAGCGATATTTCTGGATGAGGTCGAGACGGGTGAGCGGGACGTAGAGCTTGGCTTCGTCGGCGAACTCGAGGATCATGAGCTCGAGCGGGATTCCGGAGTCTTCTTCGATGACGCGGAGGCCGCAGTAACGGGAGATACCGTGCTCGACGTGCACGACGTAGTCGCCGACGGCGAGATCGCGGAAGTCGGAGATGAAGGCGGCGGCTTTGGATTTTCCGCGACGGACGGGGCGGGTGGTGATGTCGGCTTCGTCGGTAAGGTCTTGCGCGCCGAAGAGGACGAACTGACTGGCGGCTTTGTCGAGGTCGAGGACTTGCACGCCGGCGGCGATGGGGACTTTGACGATGACTGGGGTGCGGAGATCGCCTGCGAGGTAGCTGGATTCGCTGTAGATGTTGGCGCTGCCGGGGGCTTCGCTACGTGAGCCGAGGCGGTACGGGACTTTGTACTCCTGCAGGAGCCCGGCGAGGCGTTCGACTTCGCCTTGGTTGGGTGCGGTGAGGAGGATGCGGGCTTCCTGCTTGATGAGCGCATTGAGGGCGTCGATCATGGCGGGAATGGAGCCGTGGAAGCGCATGGTCGGGCGGGTGGCGAAGTCGACTTCGGAGAGTTGGCTGCGGTCGGCTTCGAGGATGTCGACGGCGCCGAGCTGGTCGAGTTCGATTCCAGAGAAGCTTCGGAGGCGGGATTCAAGGTCCCAGGGGGAGAGGTAGATGTCTTCGGGGCGGACGAGATTGCCGATGCCGGAGCGGTCGTGGCGCTGCTCGATCTTGTTCCACCAGCGTTCGCCCTGGTTTTTGACCATGGCCGGTTCTTCGAGGAAAATGCGCGGGGCGGTGGGACTGGAGGCGCTGAGGAGATCGAAGAGGGTTTGATTGGCTCCGGCTACTGAGGCGAAGAACTCCCAGCCGGGGAAGATGGTGGCTTCGCCGGTGCGAGTGGCTACGTGAGAGAGAAGTTCGGTGGGCTCTTCGCCGCCTTCGATGGCTGCTCCTGCGATGCCGGCGCGGGTGAGGCGGGCGTTGATCGCGGTGAGGATGCGATCGGTGATGGGGGTTTCGGTGAGGGGAAGGAGGAGTGCATGATCGAGCGTGGAGGCGGAGCGCTGGGATTCGGGGTCGAAGCGGCGGATGGATTCGATCTCGTCGCCGAAGAAGTCGATGCGGACGGGGTTGTCGCTCTCGGGGGAGTAGATGTCGAGGATTCCGCCGCGGAGGGTGACCTGGCCGGGCATTTCGACGACGTCGACCTTGGTGTAGCCGACGGAAAGGAGGTGCTCGACGAGCATGTCGGGCATGTACTCTTCGCCGACCTGAAGGTTGAGAGCGAGGGCCCGGTAGAAGTCGCGGGAGAAGAGCTTCATGCAGGCGGCTTCGACGGGAGCGATGATGAGTCGGGCCTGATTGGTGGCTATCTTCCAGAGTGTGGCGGCACGGGTCTCCTGAATTTCGGAGTGCGGGGAGAGATTTTCGAAGGGGAGGACGTCGTGGGCGGGGAGACGGAGGACAGAGTCGGGAGCGATGGCTCCGGTGAGCTCGCAGGCGGCGATGACAGTGGTCTGGAGGGTTTCGGCGGCCTTGTTGTCGGCGACGATGATGACACAGGGGGCGCTTGCTGCCCGGACGAAGTAGGGAAGGTAGAGAGCGCGAGCAGTGAAGGTGAGTCCAGAGACACGACGACGCCCCGTGCCTGCGCTTAAGTGGCGGCGTACACGCTCAAATGCTTCGGAGTGCTCCAGGTCCGCCAGAAGTTCGCGGACGAAGGGTAGAACCATGCTGAGTTGATTCTAGTTGATATGCGGGTTTTGAACTTGTGAGCGAGTTTTCCGCATCTCATTGGCGGGAGTAAGATTGGTGACCCCGCAGGGAAGATAGCCTGCGTCGCTGCCCGAGGTAAGGGACGAATGCGACTTCGGACAGAAGATCTGGCTGAAGGAGGACTATGAGCACACTGAGCCGAAGAATTTCCTATGCGCTTTTGGCGGCAGTGCTTCCCATGCTCGCGGGATGCACGCGTCACAGCAAGAGTGAGAAGTACTACCTGGTTGCGACCAATACAGCGGTTCCTTACTGGAAGTCGGCTGCCGATGGATTTGCGGCGGCGGGCGTTCAGTACGGTGTTACGGTCGACACGCGTGGCCCGGCGGGGTTGAATCCACAGGCCGAGGTGGATGAGTTCAAGGCGATGGTTGCGCGGAAGCCAGCGGGGATTCTGGTTTCTGTTGCGAATTCGAGGCTGATGACTCCGGAGATCGATGCTGCAATTGCGGCGGGGATCCCGGTGATCACGATGGATTCGGATGCGCCGGAGAGCAAGCGGCTTTACTTTATCGGGACGAATAATCTGGAGGCGGGGCGGCTGGGCGGGAGACATGTGGCGGCTCGGCTGAATGGGAAGGGTAATGTGGTTTTCTTTACGAATCCCGGGCAGCCGAATCTGGATGAACGGTTGAAGGGATATCAGGATATTTTCGCGGGATTTCCGGGGATCAAGACGGTTGAGGTGTTCGATATCAAGGCTGATCCGGGGACGGCTCTGGATGAGGCGATGGTGTATTTATTGCGGACCGGAGCGGCGAAGATCGATGCGTTTATTTGTCTGGATTCAAGGTCGGGGTTCAATGTTGCGCAGGCTTTCAAGCGAAGGGCCGCGGCGGACCGGTTGCTGATTGCGATGGATGTGGATTCCGACACGCTGGCGCTGGTTGGGGATGGGACGATCGATGCTACGATCTCGCAGAAGCCCTACACGATGGCTTATCTGGGGTTGAAGGCGCTGGATGATATTCATCATTACTCGGTGAAGCCGCTGGGCGGGGACTATGGGTTCGATCCTTACTCGCCGTTTCCGGCTTTTATCGATACCGGGGTGGCGCTTGTGGACAGGACGAATGTGGATCCCATTCTGAGACGTCAGGCGGCGGCGAATAAATAGTTTGGGGTGGAGATAGTGTGGGCGGCTGGGACTCCTGTTAGAAAGGATGCCACGGGACAGGTTTGCTTCGTGCGTCTTTGCGGGGGAGAGCCTCGTCTCCATCAGCATCAACAAAATTTTAGGTGAGGTGTAGTGTGCGAAAGCTAATCCCTGGCGCGTTCTTTGGTGTGGCGATAGTTGGACTTTCTGGAGTGCAGGCGGCTGCGGGGCAAACGGCGTTGACGTATCAGAAACCGCCGGCGGCGATCGAGCAGCTGCTGGAGGCGCCGCCAACGCCGATAGTGCGGCTTTCGCCAGACCGCAAGATGATGCTGGTGGAACAGCCGGCGACGTTCCCGACGATTGCCGATGTGGCGCAGCCGCGGTACCGACTGGCGGGAATCCGGTTTAATCCATCCTCGAATGGACCAAGCGTGGAGCGGTACGACGTTGCGCTGCAACTGCAGGCCGTCGACGCGACTGCGCCGAAGACGATCACTGGTCTGCCGGCGAAGTTGAAGGCAGTGGACGCGATGTGGTCGCCGGACTCGAAGCATGCGGCGTTTGTAGCGCACGCGACTGCCCCGGCTACAGGGCTGGAGCTTTGGGTGATTGATGTGGCGACTTCGCATGCGCATCGGGTGGGGATGGTGAAGCTGAATGCGGTGCTGGGTTCTCCGTGCGCGTGGATGCCGGACAGTGCGTCGCTGCTGTGCAAGACGGTGCCGGCGAACCGCGGAGCTGCCCCGAAGGTGAGCGACATCCCGGCGGGGCCTGACGTGGAGGAGAGCCTGGGCAAGGTAAGTCCTGCGCCGACCTATGAAGACATGCTGAAGACGACGACCGACGAGAACATCTTCGAGTATTACGCGTCGTCGGAGCTGGCGGTGGTTTCGCTGGGCGGGGTGATGAAGCCTCTGCCTGCGAAGGGTTTGATCGAGCGCGCGGCGCCATCGCCCGATGGCCAGTATGCGCTGGTGGCGACCGTGCATCGGCCGTTCAGCTATACGTTTCCGTATGAGCGCTTTCCGTTGAAGACGGAGGTGGTGCCGGTGAAGGGCGCGGGCGCGGTGAAGCTGCTGTCGGACCGTGGCGCAGTGGATAATCTGCCGATCTCGCGGGATGCGGTGGAGCCGGGGCCGAGGGACTACCAGTGGCGCGCGGATGTTTCTGCGACGGTGGTTTGGGTTGAGGCTGCGGATGGCGGCGACCCGACGAAGCATGCCGCGATCGTCGATAAGGTGATGGCGCTGCCGGCTCCGTTCAGCGGGTCGGCGACGACGATTCTGGAGCTTCCTATGCGTCTGGCGCGGGGCTTTGGGCCGGGCGCGGCGCGTGGGATCGAATGGGGCAACGATCATCTGGCGATTGTGTCGGTGGCACGCTTCTCGGATCGCAAGTCGATGATGCTGGCGTTCGATCCGTCGACAGGGATGACGAAGACGCTCTACTCGGGCTCCTCGCAGGATCGGTATCACAATCCCGGGCGGCCGATGACGGCGATGAATGCGACGGGGCAGATGGTGTTGAAGCTGACGGCGGACGGGACGGGCGTGTACTTTATCTCGCCGGGTGCGTCGCCGAAGGGGGACCAGCCGTTTGTGGGGGTGATGCCGGTGGGCGGCGGAGAGGAGAAGGTTCTCTATCGCTCGAGCGATCCTTACTACGATGAGCCGACGGCGCTCCTGTCGGATTCGACGGTGATGATTCGCCGCGAGAGCCAGACGATGTCGCCGAACTACTTCTCGGCTCCGCTAACTGGTGGAGAGCCGGTGCAGTTGACGCACTTCCCCGGGCGCTACGACAACATCAAGATGCCGACACGGCAGTTCCTCAAGTACAAACGAGCGGATGGGGTCGACCTGACCGCGATTCTGTGGCTGCCGGCGGGGTATGACAAGAGCCAGGGTCCGCTGCCGACGCTGATGGAGGCGTATCCGGCGGAGTTCAAGACGCGGGATTCGGCCAGCCAGGTGAGCGGATCGCCGAATCGTTATCCGGTGTTTGGCGGGGGATCGCATCTTTATCTGGTCCAGGCGGGGTATGCAATTCTCGACAATGCAACTATCCCGATCATTGGCGAGGGCACGCAGGAGCCGAACGATACGTACGTCGAGCAGCTGGTCGCTGCGGCGAAGGCTGCGATCGATAAGGGTGCGTCGCTGGGTGTGGTCGATCCGAAGCGGGTTGCGGTGATGGGCCACAGCTATGGCGCGTTCATGACGGCGAATCTACTGGCGCATACGGATATCTTCCGCGCAGGCATTGCTGAGAGCGGTGCGTACAACCGCTCGCTGACTCCTTATGGATTCCAGAATGAGGAGCGGACTTACTGGCAGGATCCGAAGCTGTACTTCGATATGTCGCCGTTCAGCTATGCGGACAAGATCAAGACACCGATCCTGCTGATTCACGGCGAGGCGGACGACAATACGGGTACGTATCCGATCCAGAGCGAGCGCTTTTATGCGGCGCTCAAGGGCCAGGGAGCGACGGTCAGGCTGGTGTTTTTGCCGCTGGAACCGCATGCTTACGGAGCGCTTGAGACCAAGCAGCATGTGCTGTGGGAGATTGATCGGTGGATGGATAAATATGTGAAGCCCGAACAGCCAGTAGCTGCGACTGCGACAAAGTAGTGAGTGCGTTTTAGGAGGGGCGGCCTTCGGCTGTCCCTCTTTTTGCGACGCGATCAGGATTTGATGAGTTCTTCGGATTTAGCGGGCTCCGGAACTATGGGTGCGATGGCTTCGGCTTCGGCGTCTTTGCCGTAGATGACCTGGCCGTATTCGAAGAGGGTGACCAGGCCAACTCCTCCACAGATGTTTCCGGCGACTGCGGGAAGGAGCCATTTGGCGTAGGCGAGCGCAGGGGCTCTTCCGGTGAGGACTGCGGTGAGGATCTCTCCGCTGGCGGCGATGCAGTGGGCGAAGTTGCCGAGGCCGACGACGAAGGTGAGCATCCAGATGATCATGACGGAGCCGGTGATGGAGTGAGAGCCGGAGACGAGCCAGGCAACGGTGGCGATGATCCATCCGCCCATGACGCCGCTCCAAAAGATGGCTGACGGCGAGTTGTTGATGGCGCCGAGGCCGAGCTGGGCGAGAGAGTCGACCATTTCCGGCGCGAGCGCCTGTGTGAGGGAGGCGATTGCGGCGAAGGCGAGGGCTCCGAGGATGTTTGCGGGAAGGACGGTGGCCCAGAGGCGAAGGGTCTTCCAGAAGTGGCATTTTTCGGCGAGGACGAGGGCGACGGGGTAGAGTGTGTTTTCGGTGAAGAGTTGCGAGCGGCCGAGGATGACTACGATGAAGCCGAGCGGGTAGAACATTTTTGCGATGAAGAGGACCGTTCGTGTGGGCGGATCACCTGCCGGGGTGAGGAGTGCGATGGCGATAGCGTTGCCGAGGGCGGAGAGACCCATGAAGATTCCGCCGGCGAGTCCGGAGATGGCGAGAGAGATGGTGGAGCGGCCAAGTTCCTGGCGGGCGTTGTTGGCGACCTGCTCATAGATGTCCTGCGCGCTGGGACGCTCGAGGTTCTTTTGAGCGTCCTGTGTGGGTGGGGGCGCGGATTGTCTGCGACGTAGGCGAAAGGGCATTCCGGGTGAGATGCAGGAATGGGATTTGGTGTAATTTGATGTGCGCGAGACAGGATATTTTGACCACGGGTTCTCTTTATAATCCTCGCTATGGCTCGGAGACTGACGGTTGAACAGGAGTTGCAGGAGCTTCGTGATGAGCTTCGGCACCATGAGTATCTGTATTACGTGGAGGACGCTCCTGAGTTGACGGATGCGCAGTACGACGTGCTGGTTAACAAGTTGAAGAAGGTTGAGGCGGAGCATCCGGAGTTGGTGACGCCAGACTCGCCTTCGCAGCGGGTGGGCGGCAAGCCGAAGGAAGGGTTTGCGAAGGTAGCGCATTCGCGGCAGATGCTTTCGCTGGATAACGCTTATAACGAAGAGGAATTGCGGGCCTGGGAGCAACGGGTGCGGGATGCGTTGCCTAGCTCAGAGACCCTGCAGTATGTGTGTGAGTTGAAGCTGGATGGGCTTTCGCTGGCTTTGCACTATGAGGCGGGTGCGGGTGGGTCGGCGCATCTGGTGCGTGGCGTGACGCGCGGGGATGGGTCGATTGGCGAGGATGTGACGAGCAATGTGCGGACGATCCGGTCGGTGCCGTTGAGTGTTTCGGCGGCGAAACTGAAGGCGGCGGGGTTGCCGCAGAGCTTTGAGGTGCGGGGTGAGGTGGTGCTTCCGCAGGTGGCGTTCGAGAAGATGAATGAGGAGCGGGTGGCGCAGGGGATGGCTCCGGCGGCGAATCCGCGGAATGCGGCGGCGGGGACGATACGAACGCTGGAGCCGAATATTGTGGCGCAGCGGCGGCTGGATTTTTATGCGTATTTTCTGTTGCGGGATGGAGAGGCTTTGGTGCCGCTGCAGTCGGCGACGCTGGATGCGCTGAGGACTTCAGGATTTCGCGTCAATAAGTATGCGAAGACGGTGAAGAACATCGATGAGGTGATCAAATTTATTGCGGATGCGGAGCCTCTGCGCGACACGCTGGGATATGAGATTGACGGCGTCGTGATCAAGGTGGATGCGACGGCTCAACAGCGACGGCTGGGTTTTACGGGGAAGGCTCCGCGGTGGGCGATTGCTTATAAGTTTGCGGCGCGGGCGGGGATTACGAAGCTCGAGAATGTGTTGTTTCAGGTGGGCAGGACGGGGAAGGTGACTCCGGTGGCTGCGCTTTCGCCTGTTTTGATTGGTGGGACTACAGTGACGCGGGCGACGCTGCACAATGCGGATGAGATTGCGCGGCTGGGTGTGCGGATTGGGGATTCTGTTTCGGTGGAGCGCGGCGGCGATGTGATTCCGAAGATTGTGGAGGTGCTGGAGGACAAGAAGCATCCTCGGGGAACGAAGGAGATTGTGTTTCCGAAGAACTGTCCCGTGTGTACGAGTGAGTTGCAGCGCATTGAGGGGGAGGTGGATTGGCGGTGTGTGAATAATTCCTGTCCTGCGCGGGTGCGGGAGGAGTTGCTGCACTGGTCTCATCGGGGAGTGATGAATATTGAAGGGCTGGGCGATGCGATGGTGGCGCAGTTGCTGGGGCAGAGTGCTTCGTTTGACGGCGAGGAAGCGGTGAGCGAGGAGGGTGCGCCTGTCGAGATGCGGAAGCCTCTGATTCATACGATTGCGGATCTCTACCGACTGAAGCCAGAGCAGCTGCTTGGACTGGAGCGGGTGGGTCAGAAGACGGCAGATGCGCTGCTGGAGCAGGTTGAACGCTCGAAGAGGGCTGGGTTGGCTCGGGTGTTATTGGGATTGGGGATTCGGTTTGTGGGAGAGAGAACAGCGCAGTTGCTGGCGGCGCAGTTTGGGTCGATGGACGAATTGAGGAAGGCCAGCGCGGAGGAGTTGGAGGCCGTGAATGAGGTTGGGCCTCGGGTGGCGCAGGCGATCGTGGAGTTTTTTGGGGTGAAGAAGAATCAGGAGCTGATTGACGCCCTTGAGAAGGCAGGCGTGGTGATGACGGCGGACAAGCGGGTGACGACTTCGACGCTGGAGGGGCTTGCGTTTGTGCTGACGGGGACGTTGCCGAATCTTACGCGCGATGAGGCGAAGGAGAGGATTGAGTCGGCTGGGGGGCGGGTTTCGGGGAGCGTGAGTAAGAAGACGGATTATGTGGTGGCGGGGGAGGAGGCTGGGTCGAAGCTGGATAAGGCGACTTCGCTTGGGGTGAAGGTGGTGGATGAGGCGGGGTTGCTGGAGCTTCTGGAGGGTTAGGTCAAGACAAGTGCACTTAAGAGGCATGGTGATTGCATTCAGATTTTGTTTTGATCCCGTGAAAAACATATAGACTTGGACTCAAATGGCTTGGCTTCCTGGGACCCGAATTGGTTCGTACGAGATCGTCGACGCGTTAGGGGAAGGTGGAATGGGGCAGGTGTTTCGTGCCCGCCACCTGATTTCAGATCGTATTGAGGCGATGAAGGTGTTGCTGTCGGCGTCGTCGAGCAGCCAGGATATGCTGGACCGGTTTACGCGCGAGATACGGGTTCTTGCGGGACTGAATCATCCAAATATTGCGGCGTTGCATACGGCGTTTCGTCACGAGAACCAGCTTGTGATGATTATGGAATACGTCGACGGCCAGGATCTGCGACGGTGTCTGCAGAGCGGGATCAGTCTTGAGCAGGCAGTGTCTTATACGCAGCAAGTGCTGGCGGCGCTGGATTATGCGCATTCGCAGAATGTGATTCATCGGGATATCAAGCCGTCGAACATCATGCTGACGTGGGATGGGCGGGTGAAGCTGCTGGATTTTGGGATTGCACTGGCGACGCCGGACCCGCGGCTTACTGTGACGGGATCGGTGGTGGGTTCGATGCACTACATTCCACCGGAGCAGATTTATGGGGAGCCGCCGGATGAGCGCTCGGATCTTTACGGGATGGGCGTGACGCTGTACGAGATGATTACGGGCAAACTGCCGATTGAGGGAGCGAACTTTCCGCAGGTGATTGCGGCGCATCTTCAATATCGGCCTGTTGCGCCGCATTTGGTGAATCCGCAGATTCCCGAGGCAATTTCGGCAGTGGTGATGAAAGCGCTGGCGAAAGAGAAGCGGGAGCGGTGGCAGACGGCGAAGGAGTTTTCAGTCGCGCTGGGGCAGGCGCAGACGGGTTTGGCGGGTCAGTTCCGGGTGCCGGTCAGCCTGCCGATCAATGCGGCGATGACTGCTCCGTTGCATACTCCGGCGAATCCTGCCGCGACGATTCCGCCGGGTGTGCCGATTGCCCCGGCTCCGACTCAGAGGAGTGCCGTCGTCCCTGGACCCAAATATCAGCCGGAGCAGCTGACCGAGATTTCGCAGAAGCTGGCTGCCTATGTTGGGCCGATTGCAAGCGTGCTGGTGAAGCGGGCTTCGAGCAGTACGAATAATCTGCGGGAGCTTTGCGATCAGGTTGCGGCGGAGATTGAGTCGGTGGATGCGAGACAGAAGTTTTTGACTTCGGTTCGGGGACAGCTTCGGAATAGTGGGTTGCTTTAGTCGGGGGAAATAAAAGCAACAGCAGCCGCAGCGTCAACAGCAACAGCAACAGCAACAGCAACAGCAACAGCAACCGCAACAGCAGATCCTCCGCTTCGCGAAGGATGACAACTCAAGAAGGCAAAGACAAAAGCGAAATGCGGGGGTTTCTCCACTACGCAGCGGACGATGAGGCTGTCCGCTGCTTCGGTCGAGATGACGCCGTTGGAAGGGGCAGAGGCTGTGGGGGAGCCGGAGAACGAGCGCCAGGGTTAGCTGTCGAGCATTCTCAGGGCTTTGGTTACGGTGACGAAGAGGCGGTTGAAGGAAGCTGTGAGTTGAGCCATCTCGTCGCTTCCTCGTACCGGTAGTTCTGCGTCTTCGAACTGGCCAAGGCTTACGCGGTCGGCTACGGCGGAGAGCTTGCGGACCGGTTTGAGGATGAGGAAGTAGAGAACAAGATCTACTGCGATGAGGATTGCCAGAAACGTGGTAGCGAGGGCGATCATCAGAGTGTGGAATGCCTTGGTGGCGATGCTGACCGGGAGTTCCATGGGTACGGAGACGATCTGAGCGGCGACGACTTCGTTCAGCTTCCAACCAAAGCCGTTGGCATAGCCGTACTTGTCGATCATGGATTGCGGGGCTGCTGCGGGCGTGCTGTGACACTGGAGGCAGGCCTGGCCGGCCGCTATGGGGTGAGCGATATAAAGCGCAGGGCCGGTTGGTGTCATGCGTTCGCCGACCAGCTCCTTCTTGTCGGAATTGTTGCGGAAGTTTTCGATGATGTCGCTCTCCCAGTCTGACGCGCGGTCCTGGAGATTGGTGGGATTGATGGTGGCTTCCTTGTAGGTGTACTCAGGGAAGCTTTTTCTCAAGTGAGTGAAGATGGTGGTGGCTCCGTAGGCAGGGACGATCTGGGGGAGGAAGATGTTGTCCTGGTCCATGGTTTTGAGGAGCAGAGGCTTCAACTCGTCGGTTGTGTATTTTCGCGTGGAGCTTGCGCTGGCCATCATGAGCTGGGCCTGCTGAAGGACCTGGTCTCTGGCGTTGGCGATGAGGAAGGAATGAGCGATGTAAGAGACAGTAACCAAGGCGATGGCGATAAGAAGTACGAGCAGGATGTTGAATTTAAGCAAAAGCTTCATGCGTTCTCCGGGGTGATGGGGTTGGGCCTGGTAGCGGTGTCGATGACTAATATAGTGCGGTCGTCGTGGGGCGGGGCTCCACAACAGAAGCGTTGGAGGGAGGTAAAGGTGGCGTTGAGCGGGTCGGGATCTGTGAATTCACTGCGGCGGTTGTGACCGAATTGATTGCCATCGGGATCCTCGGCTTCGGTTACTCCGTCGCTTAGGAGCACGAGGCGGGCGTTTCGAGGAAGCTTGAAGGACAGGGAATGAAAGGACGCGTCGGGGAAGAGGCCGACGGGAACGTCGCCTTCGAGGCTGGTGGTGACGGTGCCGTCTTCGAGGATGATGAGCGGAGGTATGTGGCCACCGTTGATGTACTCGATGTCGCCACTTTCTTTGTAGTGAAGGGCGACGAGGGTGACGTATTTCTGGCCGTAGACGCGCGAGCAGAGGAACGAGTTGACTGTGGCGACGGCGTCGACGAGGGGAGCGTGGCTGCGGGCCTGGGCGTACATCATGCCCTGAATGATGGAGGCGAGTAGGGCAGCGGGCATTCCTTTGCCTGAGACATCCGCGACGATGGCGATGAATCCGTCTTCGACGGGGATAACGTCGTAGAAGTCACCGCCGACTTCTGTGCAGGGGATGGTTCTGGCCATGACTTTGGCGTAGGGGAAGGTGGGCAGGTCGCGGGCGATGATGCTTTGCTGGATTGAGGCGGCGATCTCCATTTCGTTGCGGAGCAGGTCGGCGGCGCGTTCGGCCTGGACGAGGCGGGCGTTTTCGACGAGGTTTGCGGCTTCTGTCGCGATGGCGTGGAGGATATCCCGGCCGACGCGGTTGAGAGTGCCGGCGTGGAGGCGGCTGTCGAGATAAAGGAGGCCGATGAGGCGCTCGGAGTTGCGGCCGCGCAGGGGAATGGCGAGTACGCTGCGGAGCTCGTGGACGACGATACTCTCGCGGCCGACGGGCTGGCCTTCGCCGCTGACGTCGCCAATGATGTATTCGTGACCGGACTCGGCTGCGTCGCGAACGATGGAGTGCGAGATTTTTGTGTCGTCGAGGATTCGGTTGCCTTCGCGATCGAAGGCACACTCTAAAGCGAGAGTGGCGGAGCTGTTGCCGAGGAAGACGAAGCCGCGTTCTGCTCCGGTGAGGCGCAGGGTGTACTCGATCATGGTGCCGAGGATGTCCTGCAAGATGCGAGTGTTGTTGAAGCTCTGAGCCGCCTGGAGAAAGAGGGAGAGCTTTTCGAGCTCGGAGCCGGAGGTCTCGGAGGAGACACGGTTGAGGAGAGATCGGGTTGGGGCCTGATCGTGTTCGGTGACGAAGAGGAGAGTGATACCGGAGGCGCCCAGCTGAATGCGGTCACCGGAACGGAGGCGGGTTTTTTCGGTGAGAACGTCGTTTACGAAGGTTCCGTGACGGCTGGCAAGGTCCTGAATGACGAAACCGTCTTCGTCTTCATTGATAACGGCGTGTTTGCGAGAGACCTGCGAGTTGGTGAGACAGAGATTGCTGTCGGCCTGACGGCCGATTGTAAAGGGCAAGCAGTCGAGGGATACAGTTTGCGTTTGGTCCGCTTCGCGGACGACCAGACGGGCTGTATGTTTGACGGTCTCCATAGGTATGCTGGGTCGATTGGACACTCTATTTCAGCAGGAGTGCTTGCCTTAATGAAAATTGAAGTGGATGCAGTCTAACACTCGCTTTTGTATGTTTTTGGCGGGGAGATCGGTGTAGCGGAGCGGCGTTCTATTGAGAGGCAATTTTTTGTGTGATAGCATCCCTGTCTCTCTGGAATGGCTTCCGTAGAGGGTCTGAAATTGAGGCCCCGAACGGCATCAGCGGGGGCGTGGCGAGATTGCCACGAGATACGAGTTGTTTGGGGGTTTCCCCTTGGATGAAGCGGACGGCAAGGTGAAAACGCCAGTCGCGCTCGGCGGCTGGCAACCACGACCTGAATGGCAGCGCCCGAACCCGATCTCTGTCCCGTATCGAAAATTCTTAGACCTGGCCCTAGACGGTCACAGGAGGAATCTGCGATGAAAAATTATCTTGGAAGTGATATTCGCAACGTGGCTGTAGTGGGGCATGCTCATTGCGGAAAGACGACTCTGATTTCCGCATTGCTGCATGCCGCCAAGATGACGCCGACAAAAGGACGGGTGGAGGACGGATCGGCAGTCACGGCTTATGACGAAGAGGATGTAGCGCGGCGGACGACGATGTCGAATGCGGCGGCGTTTGCGGAGTGGGATGGAGTGAAGGTCAATCTGATCGACACGCCGGGTTTTCATATGTTTTTGCATGAGACGCGTGCTGCAATGTTGCCGGTAGAGGTCGCTGCGGTGGTGGTGAATGCGCAGACCGGGCCGGAGATGGTGACGGATCGCGTCTGGAAGTATGCGGCGGAGGTGAATCTGCCGCGGATCGTAGTGATCAACCAGGTGGATCATCCGAAGGCTGACAGCCGAGATGGCCGGCGTCTGATGATCGAGCAACTGCAGGAGAAATGGGGGCGGCAGGTGGTGCCGGTGCAGCTTCCGATTGTCGATCAGCACGGGTTTCACGGGGTGGTCGATCTGGTGACGATGAAGGCGTTTCTCTATAAACCGGATGGTGATGGGCGCGGTGAGGTTGGTGCGATTCCGGAGGCCGTGAAGGCCGATGCGAAGGCGGCGCACGAGGCTTTGGTGGAGCTGGTGGCGGAGGGGAAGGATGAGTTGATGGAGGAGTTTTTCAGTGAAGGGACGATTCCAGAGGGACATCTGATTGCCGCGCTGCATGAGGCGATTCGTGAGGACCGAATTTTTCCGGTTCTGTATGTGAGCGGGCTGAGGAATGTGGGAACGGATCATCTCCTGGATTTTGTGAAGATTTATGCGCCTGCACCTACCGAACGGGAGGCTGTGGCGGCCCATGGGATTCTGCATTCGGTGCAGGGGAAGCCCAATGGCGAAGCGAAGGTGGATGTTCAGGAAGAGATTGTGATGCGCAAGGTGAATGATAACGAGCCGCTTGCGCTGTATGTGTACAAAACGATGAGCGATCCGTTTGCGGGGAGAATCTCGTTCTTCAAGGTTGTGAGTGGAACGATGAAGACCGATAAGGCTGTAGTGAATTTCACTCGGCAGGAGCCGGAGAGGCTGGCGCATCTTTCGATCATGCAGGGGCGGAAGGCTGTGGAGGTGACGGAGCTTCATGCGGGCGATCTTGGCGCGGTGGCGAAGCTGCGTGTGACGCTGACGGGAGACACCCTGGGCGATAAGTCGCATGAGATCTTTCTGGAGCCGGTGAAGATGCCGGAGCCAGCGATGACTTATGCGATCGAGCCTAAGTCGAGGGCGGACGAGGACAAGCTGGCCCCGGCCCTACACAAGGTGATGGAAGAAGATTCCATGGTCCGGTTCTATCGCGATCCGCAGACGAATGAGTTTCTGGTGGCGGGTGCGGGACAGCAGCACATTGAGGCGGTGGTCTCGAAGCTGAAGCGGCGTTATCACACGGATGTGACGCTGAAGGCGCCGAAGATTCCTTATCTTGAGACGGTGAGAGGGCGGGCGGAGTCGCAGGGGCGGTATAAGAAGCAGACTGGAGGGCATGGGCAGTTTGGCGACTGCAAGATTCGCATGGAGGCGTTGCCACGCGGAGGGGGTGTGGTGTTTGAGAACGATATCTTCGGCGGTTCGATTCCGCGGCAGTATGTTCCGGCGGTGGAGAAGGGCATTCGCGAGTCGGCCGCGCGCGGATTTTTAGCGGGGTATCCAGTGGTCGACATCAAGGTGACGGTTTTCGATGGCAGTTACCATGAAGTGGATTCGAGCGAGATGTCGTTCAAGATGGCTGCGCGGCTGGCTTTTCGCAAATGCATGGAGCAGGCGAGGCCGGTGCTACTGGAACCCGTGATGCGAGTGGAGATCGAGACTCCGGATGATTTTGCCGGGGCATTGCTGGGTGATCTGAATTCGAGACGCGGGCGGGTGCAGGGTATGGAGAGCGGAGGATTAGGCACGATGGTTCGGGCGGAGGTTCCGATGGCAGAGATGCTGAGCTATGGAACGACGCTGACGTCGATTACCCAGGGACGCGGAAGTTTTCGGATGGAGATGGACCACTACGATGTGGTTCCTCCGATGCTGGCGGAGAAGATTCTGGCGAATGCGAAACGACCGAACCAGGATGAGCTTGAGGAGTAGTTTGCGGTGGTGGAGCGCCTGAAATGAGATAGTTGGTGGTTGTCTGCGGGATTCGCGGGTTTTCTGCGACGCAGGGAAGGCTGTGCCTAAAGAAAAACAGGGCATTCTTACAGGGCAAAAAAAATTCTTTACATTTTGACAACTTCAGTTATGCTCCTATGCATTCCAGCAGTAGATTCAAGACCCGATCGCATCGGTTCTGAACTTCGCATTTATTAGTTTCCTATCCGAGTTGCCGCGGTTCGCCGTGTTGCATCGCTGAGTTCGTATTTTCTATCAGTCCTTAATAAGAAAAGCTGTCTAAAGACCAATCTGCATCATTTTCTGGAGCCAGATATATGATCAAGCATTCGTGTCTTCGTTTTTGCGTCTTTCTTTCTCTAACGCTCTCACAGTTCGTAACGTGCCCAGTCTTTGCGCAGCAGACTCTGGGGGGACTGACCGGTGTGGTGACCGACGCACAAGGCGGAATCCTCGAGGGTGCGGTGGCAACGCTCGTGAACGAGCAGACCGGCTTGAAACGTGCGCAGATCTCGGGCAGCAATGGGTTTTATGAGTTTGCCAATCTTCCAATTGGGACTTATACGTTGTCGTTTTCGAAAGAAGGGTTCGAGACGCAGAAGATGCAGGGCATTCCCATTCAGAGTGATCGTACGGGCACGGTGAATGTGCAGTTGAAGGTGGGCGCGGTGAATACGGTCGTCAGCGTAGAGGCTGTGCCGCTGATGAATGCCGTCGATACGACGAACGGTTATGTGCTGGATAAAGAGCAGATTCAGTCGATTCCTCTGCCGACGGGAAGCTTTACCGGCGCGGCGATTTTGTCGCCGGGCGTGAACGCGGAGCTGCCGGGCGGAACCGGGTCGCTCTCAGGCCTGGGTAACGCTCCGATCTGGGCGAACGGCCAGCGCGACACGAGCAATAGCTTCTCTTTGAACGGTGTGGACGTCAGCAATCTTTTCAATGGCAAGAGCACGAGCCAGGTCGGCTCTGCGCGTGTGATCAACAGCACGGGCGTTTCAACCAGCACCGGAGCGGCGGGCGTGATTCAGTCGGTGGCGTCGGTCTACCTCTCGATTGGGAATGCGATTCCGACTCCGCCGCCGGGGATGATTCAGGAGGTTCGCGTCAACGCCTC
This sequence comes from uncultured Acidobacteriaceae bacterium, assembly GCA_963815485.1. GTDB lineage: Bacteria > Acidobacteriota > Terriglobia > Terriglobales > Acidobacteriaceae > Edaphobacter. The sequence goes on from CAWFGQ010000002.1 coordinate 2,292,299, forward strand.
GATGTATGACGCGCAACAGGGTTCGACCTCAGGTGCGCATATCGATCTAAGCACCTCTTCGGGCACGAATGTGTATCACGGATCGGTGTATGGGATGCGGGCTACGAACTGGCTGAATGCGACGCCGTTCTTCTTCAAGAATGACGATGATATTCCTGCGAATAAGAAGAACCCGGAGCTGCATCGCTATAACGTGGGAGGGACCTTCGGAGGCCCGATCATCAAGGACAAGCTCTTCGGGTTCGTGTCTTATCAGCATTTGCAGGTTTCGGATGAGGAGATTGGCGACTCGTTCCTGGATGTTCCTGTGGGACTCTCCGATACGACTCGCGATGCGGGCAGTTTTGCAAATCTTGTCAACAATCAGTTTGGTACTGGTTTGGGGTCCGGCGATATCGACCGTACCGCGCTTGCTCTGTTCAACTCACCTGCGCTTCCGGGTGAGCCGGGCAAATGGCTCATTCCCAATGACACCGGTTCTTCGCATCTTTCTCCGACTCATCCCTTCAATGCGTTTATTCCGGGGACTGGCCGATTCAAGGCCGACATGGCGGTGGCGAATCTCGATTGGAACACCTCGTCCAAAGACACTGTTTCGCTGAAGTACTACTATCAGCACGATCCGACGCTAGCGCCTTACGCGTACTCGAGTGTTCCCGGGTTCACGGAGCATCTTGATTCGGGTGCGCAGGTTTTTTCGATCATCAACAGCTACCTGGTCAAGCCAAATCTGAGTACGCAGCAGAGCATCGGGTTGCTGCGCCAGAAGACGTGGGTGGATAACGAGCAGCCCTTCAAGCCGAATGCGATCCCAGGCGGGTCGTTGGGGACGGTTTCTATCAATGAGTTTGGTTCGTATTATTTCCCGGGTGTTTCGATTGTGAATGTGCTGGGCGATGCCGCGTATAACGCGGGCGTCGGGACGGGCATTCTGAATATCGGACCTAATGCTGAGGGGCAGGCTCCGAATACGGGAGCGTTTCAGAATCGCATACAGCCTTCCGCCAGCGCTATCTGGAATCTGGGGAAACACACTGTCAGCTTTGGCATGAACTACAGCTATACGCAGCTCAACACGATCGACAAGCGCACCGGAACGGGCACGGTGGCGACTGACGATTTGAGTGCTTATGCGCAGGGGTATGTGACGCCGGGAAGCTCGTCTACGGCTTTCTATGTGAGCTCTTTCCTGCAGGGCAACGCCAGCCGGTACTATCGCGCGAACCAGATCGGAAGTTATGTGCAGGACAAGTTCCAGATCACGCCGACGCTCTCGCTTACAGCGGGTGTGCGCTATGACTGGAACGGCGGGCTTACGGAAAAGGAGGGGCGCATCTTTAACTTCGATCCGACTCTCTATAACTACAGCGCGACTGCGGATACGATTGTCAATCCGGGGTTTATCATCGCGGGCAATAACGCTAACGGAACTTCGGGTGTGAGTCCGACCACGCTTACGGGACGGCAGTGGGGGATTGGTCCGAGGCTTGGCGCGGCCTGGCAGCCTGAGATGTTTCATAGCAGGGTTGTGATTCGCAGCGGCTTCGGAATGTACTACGACCGCGGCGAACTCTTCACTTACTTCTCGCCGGGTTATGCGATCGGCACTGTGACGGGCGGGCCGTTTGGGGTGAATCAACAGCTTCCCTTCGTGACTGCGCAGAGCTGTCCGACTGCGACGCTGTATTCCTACTACATTCCGACGTGCGGTGGCCTGGAGCCCGGAGGCGATCCCTTTGCTCCACCAACGATTGCGGCGACGGCAGCGTCGGGCAATCTGGCTAATCCCTATACGAATGTCCAGAGTGCGCCGCCGACCAATCCGAAGGCGTCGGACCTGAGTAAATACCTGCCGAATGTCGCGAGCATCGAGAATGGCGGCCAGCCCATTTCGCTTGGCGTTTACGACCGGACGAACAAACTGCCGTACACCTACAACTACACGCTGGACGTTCAGTGGCAGCCGCGTAACGACCTGGTCTTCGAGCTGGGATATGTTGGAAATCTTGGGCGGCATCAGGTGATTCCAGTTCCGTTCAATCAGCCCGGCATTGCTTCGCCGACCCATCAAATCCATGGTCAGAGTTACTCGTATGGCTACAACGTGAATGGAGCGACGCTGCCGAATGGCAAGGAATACCTGTTCGACTATGAGGGCGGCAATGTGGATCATCGCGTTCCTTATATCGGCTATGCGGCTGAGTCGATCAATTACAAGGCTGCCGGCGTTGATGCTTATAACGCACTGACGGCGCACGTCGAGAAGCGAATGAGCCACGGCCTGCAGATTGCGGCTTCCTATACTTACTCCCACGCGCTTGACGAGCAGAGCGGGTTGGGTCTTTTCTACAACGGCAACAACCCTCTGAATCTGCGCGATGGATATGCGTCTGCGGACTTTGATCGCACGCACGTTATCAACTTCAACTATGTGTACCGGCTACCGGAGTTTATCCACGAACATAATGTTGCGAGCTATTTTGCCAATGGATGGTCGCTGGTGGGCCTTACGATTCTGCAGAGCGGCCAGCCGTATAGTGTGATCGACTTCAGCGGCGCCGTGGCCAGCATCTACTACGGCGTGAGTAACGGAATTACGAACCCGATCGTCCCGCTGGCTGCGGGCTGCAATGCGAAGAACGCGAAGACAGGGCATTCCGGAGCATTCGGGATACCGGCGCTCAAGGCTTCGTGCTTTACCGTTCCGGTGATTGGTGCGGGCGGGTTGGGAGGTGCCGTGCCGACCTCCGATCCTTATGAGACGGACTTCACGACAGGCCAGAGGAATATCTTCCGGCAGGCTTTCCAGAAGCGCGCGGATATGTCGGTGGTGAAGATGACTAGATTCACGGAGCGGTATGCGCTGAAGTACACGTTCGATATCTTCAACCTGACGAATACGACGAGCTTCGATGTGCCGGGCAATGAGGTATCGCAGAACCAAAACTATAACGGGTTCCCGATTGCGGGAACACCGGTTCTGCCGACTTCGTGCGATGCCAGCAACGCGGGCTTTTATAACTGTCCCTCGGGCCTGGGGACCGTCACCCATACGATCGGCAGCGGGCGGCAGATTCAGATGTCGCTGCAGTTGACGTTCTGAGGAGTGGTCCTGAGGATTGAACCGACGCGCCCTCTGCTTTCTGTTTGACGCGGAGGGCGGTTTCGTGTTCGGAAATGGACAGATGTTTCTGGTAGTGGACGTTTTGCTGGTCAGGTTGGGTTCTAAGTGGTTGAAAATGCGTTCTGAGGATTGGCCTAGCGCTTGCAATTCTCATGCGCGCAATGGACATCTCTAGACCAGATATTAAGAAGAAGAAAACACGCCGGCAGTGGATCGTAGGTGCGTGCGCGGTGGTGGTGCTGGCAGTGGTGGCGTTTTTCGTGACGCGCCTGAAAGCCGGCTGCACCTCAAGTGGATCGAGCAACAGTGTGGACGGACGCAGTGAAGCGTGGGCCCTTGCTGCGGCAGGTGCGTGGGCCAGGGACTCTGGTTCCCCGCGAGGACAAGATTCGGCTCATTCCGGCGGAGACGGCTGCGACAGTGGTTCGCATTCGTGTGCTGCCGGGCGCGAAGGTTGAGCCCGACACGATTCTGATGGATCTGGTGGATCCGCAGCTGCAGCAGGAGTTGCTGGATGCGCAATTGCAGCTGAAGGGTGCCGAGGCGGACTACATCAATACTCGTGCGAAGGTGCAGAGCGATCTGATGGACCAGAAGGCTGCCGGTGCGACGGTAACTGCTGACTATTCCCAGGCAAAGCTGCAGGCGCAGACAGATAAGTCGCTTTACGATCTTGGGGTGGTGAGTGGATTGACGTACAGCGCGTCCAAAGGCAAAGCGGATGAACTGACGACGCGTAACGAGCTGGAAAAACAACGCGTGGCGTTGAACGAGAAGGCGATTGAGACTCAACTTGCTGTGCAGCAGACCAAGGTAGACCAGGCGAAGGCGTTGCTGGCATTGAAGCAAAGGGAGCAGGATGCGCTGAGCGTGCGGGCTGGGATCAGCGGCGTGCTGGTCGAACTGGACCATCAGGTGGGCGAGCATGTGGACGTAGGAACGACGCTGGCTAAGGTGGTTCAACCGGATCAGTTGAAGGCGAGTTTGAAGATCGCCGAGACTCAGGCGCGGGACATTCAAATTGGCCAACCGGCCGAGATCGATACGCATAACGGCGTGATCGACGGCAAGGTTATGAGAATTGATCCGGGAGTATTGAACGGAACGGTCACTGTTGACGTAGAGCTAGCTGGGACGCTGCCGCTTGGGGCTCGCCCCGACCTCAGTGTAGATGGAACGATCGATCTGGACCGGATGACGGACGTGCTGTTTGTGGGACGGCCGGCGTTTGGAAATGAAAACAGCACGATCAGCCTGTTCAAGCTGGGTCCTGATGGACAGACGGCGGTGCGTGTGCCGGTGAAGGTTGGGCGTGCATCGGTGAACAGCATTCAAGTGCTGGAAGGATTGCAGCAGGGCGATACGGTCATTCTGTCGGACATGAGCCGATGGGACACCGCGGACAGAATTCGTTTGGATTAGGAACAACCTAGAAAGGGAGAGTAAGGATGGCGATGACATCAGAGACGATTATTCAGATCGAGGACCTGACAAAGATTTTCTTCACGGATGAGATTGAGACCCATGCTTTGTCGGGAGTGCATTTGAGCATTAACCGCGGGGAGTATGTGGCGATGTCAGGGCCGTCAGGATGCGGAAAGTCGACACTGCTGTCGATCATCGGGTTGCTGGATACTCCGACGAATGGCCGGTATTCACTGAATGGCAAAGAGGTCGCGAATCTAAACTTCGGTGACCGCTCGCGGATTCGCAACCAGGAGATCGGGTTCATCTTTCAGAGCTTCAATCTGATTGGCGATTTGACCGTCGCCGAGAATGTAGAGCTGCCGCTGACCTATCGCGCAGGGATGCCTTCTGCGGAACGGAAGAAGCGAGTGCAGGAGTCGCTTGAGCGCGTGAACATGGCGCACAGGATGAGGCACTATCCGGCGCAGCTCTCGGGCGGTCAACAACAGAGGGTTGCGGTGGCGAGGGCGCTGGCGGGTTCGCCGTCGATCCTGCTGGCGGACGAACCGACTGGAAATCTGGACTCGAAGAACGGGGAAGCGGTGATGAAGCTGCTGCAGGAACTTCATCAAGAAGGCGCGACGATCTGCATGGTGACGCACGATCCGCGGTTTGCTGCACATGCGGAGAGGCAGATCCATCTGTTCGATGGCAAGGTTGTTGCGGAGGGAGAACTCAACAAGCTGCTTGCGGAGGTAGAGGCATGACGACGTTGTTGGAGGACTTAGGAAATGCGTTGAAGCAGGTATGCCGGTCGATCGGATTGTCGAGTACTGCGTCCAGCGTGGTTCCGTTGATTATGCTGGGCGTTGTGTTGAATGCCACAGCACTGAGTGTTGTGGAGTCGATGCGAAATGGGAGGCATCCCGGTCACCATCAGGTCCGGACGGCGCTGCGGACTGCGGCACGCAGTGAAGTGAAGGTTGTGAAGGCTGTTTGGATCTCTTCGCTGAAGAAGATGGGCGTTGGCCAGCGGTGCCCAATGGGACAGAAGACGGTCGATCACAAGCCCGAATCGACGGAGTCTGACTTCAAAGTGGGCGTCACGTGGGGTGGTCCGGGTAACAGAAAGTGCGACGTGGCGCTTGAGGATGGTTCGCCGCGAAGGATCGCCTTTGTTGCGTGCTGATGGCGCGTGAGGTTGATCGCTATTGGCGTGCGGCCTGTATGGCGTTGATGCGGGAAGCGACGACGACTGGCGTTGCGGACAGAGTTGAGAGCAGGGAGATGCATCGATCGATGCAGAAGGCGCTGATCGCGGCGCGGCTGCATGCCGTATTGCAGAGGAACGGATAGAGGCGTTCGAGGATGGAGCAAGCACAATGATTGAGATGAAGAATTTAGAGCGGAGCTACAGGACTGGTCACACGGAGACCTGGGTTCTGCGGAGAATCAATCTAACGATTCGTGAAGGAGAATTTGTAACCATCATGGGTCCTTCGGGCGCCGGAAAGTCTTCGCTGCTGAATGTGCTGGCGATGCTGGATGACCAGTGGAAGGGTGAGTTTTACTTCGCGGATTTTGCGGTTCATGAGATGAATCGCAAGCAGCGTGCAGATCTGGCGCGGAAGCGGATCGGGATGGTCTTCCAGAGTTATCACCTGCTGGATGATCTGACGGTGGCGGAGAATATCGATCTTCCGCTCTCGTACAAGGATATTCCGAAGTCGGAGCGGCAGGCTCTGGTTGCAGACACGCTCGATCGCTTCAATATTGTAGGGAAAAAAGATTTGTTTCCGAATCAACTTTCCGGCGGCCAGCAGCAGCTAGTTGGGATTGCGCGCGCGGTGATTCATAAACCCGATCTTTTGTTGGCGGATGAGCCAACGGGAAATCTTCATTCGGAGCAGGCGAAAGAGATTATGGAGTTGTTTCGAAGGTTGAACGAGCAGGGGACGACGGTGGTGCAGGTGACGCATTCCGAGGCGAATGCGGCCTACGGTTCGCGGACGATGGAGTTGCGCGATGGCTGGCAGTATCGCGATACGGCGGGCCTTCCCGTGCAGGGTACGGAGGTGAAGGCGTGAAGAGGAGTTTTTCACTGCTTCGCTCTGTTGGTGTTGTGACCGTTATGGGGATGCCTGCGTTCGCTCAGGTGCAGCAGACGACTGTATCGTCGGCACCAGCGGGAACTGTGCAGCCGGCGCTGCGACTGGATATACCGCATTCGAACAATCCGTTCAGGGCGTATATGCCTACGCTCGTGCCTCAGCCGAATCTGGCAAATTCAGCACGGATCGACACGCTGGTGAACAATGGTGTTCTTGAACTCAGTTTGAAGAACGCAATCTCCCTGGCGCTTGAAAACAATCTGGACATTGCGATTGCTCGCTACAACCTTCCGATTGCGGCTGCCGACGTGTTGCGGACTCAGGCTGGAGGGTTGTTTCGCGGCGTTAATACAGGTGTTGTGCAGAATACTCCGGGTGGCGGTGTCGGAGGTTTTGGCTCGGGTTCTGCCGGTGCGGGCGGCGCCGGCGCTGGAGGTACGACTGGTGGCGCGGGCGGCGCGGGTTCTGGCGCTGCGGGTCTCGTTTCTTCAACGCTGGGTACAGGAACGAATGTCTCGACCTTCGATCCACAGCTTTCTGGACAATTGAACAACGAACATTTTACGCAGCCGTTGTCGAATATTGCGATCTATGGAGTTCCCACACTGCAGCAGAATACGACGAATGGAAATGTTAACTTCAGCCAGGCGTTTCCGACGGGAACGACGTTCTCGATGGTCTTTCAGAACAGCCGAGGGGCGACGAACAGTCCGAATAGTTTCTTGAACCCGACACTGAACTCTTACTACCATGTGTTGCTGCAACAGCAGGTGCTTGCTGGATTTGGTCTTGGGCCGAACCTCCGTTATTTGAGGATTGCGAAGAACAACCAGAAGATTTCGGATCAGGCGTTCAAGCTGCAGGTGATTTCGACGATTACGCAGATCGCGGATATGTATTGGGATCTTGTTGCTGCGTACGATGACGAACAGGTTAAGAGTCGATCGCTTGATTTTGCGAATCAGACATTGGAAAGTGATCGCAAACAACTTTCGTTGCAGGCGATTCCTGCGATGGATGTGTTGAAGGCGGAGGCAGAGGTCGCCACACGTGAGCAGGATTTGACCGTAGCGAAGACGGCGCTCCAATTTCAGGAATTGTTGATGAAGAATGCTCTGACAAAGAATCTGGACGATCCGATTCTGGAGGCAATGCCGGTGCGTCCGACTGATCAGAGCGGAACGATGGATGGGGTGGCACAGGGTCCTACCGAGGACATGATTGCGCGAGCCTTGCGGGACAGAATTGAGTTGGGTGAATCCGACCTGGATTTGGACAATCGCCGGATCAGCCGTGATTCCGCGCGCAATGCAGTGTTGCCTTCGGTCGCGTTGACGGCATTTTATGGCGGCACAGGTTTGGCCGGGCCGCCGAATCCTGCTTCGGACGTCACGTCGACTGCTCCGATGGATTGGGGCGGCGCAGTGAAGAATGCCTTTAATAGCAGTGCGCCAGATTATTACTTTGGTGTCTCAGTGAATATTCCGATTCGAAACAGAATCGCGAAGTCTGACCAGTATCGCTCTGAGCTGGAGATGAGACAGTCGGAGCTTCGGTTGCAGCAGTTGAAGAAACAGATTCGCATCGAGGTGCGAAACGCGCAGTATGCTCTGGAACAGAGTGCAGCGCGTGTCGGCTCCGCTCGGAAGGCGCGCGATCTGGCACAAAAGACGTTTGAGATTATGGGGAAGGAGCAGGAGCTCGGTGCCGGGTCGAACTATCAGACTTTGACGGCGCAACGTGATCTTGCAGTAGCTGAGTCGGCGCTGGTTGAAGCGATGACGGCGTATCAGAAGGCGAAGATCGAGTTGGAACGGTCGATTGGGTCGACGCTGGATGCTTATTCGATTTCGATAGAATCAGCAAAGACGGGCGTTGCCCCGAATGGGCAGTAGCTGGAAGCAGGTCAGGCATGTTAGTTGAGCGGGTGGAAAAGGACATCTCGACGGGCGAAGAGAAGGAGGCACCGTACAAACTTCTGATTGCGGACGATCAGCCACATATTCTTGAGGCTCTGCGGCTGCTGTTGAAACCGGAGGGTTATCAACTTGAGATGGTGCGCATGCCTGCGCTGGTTTTGGAGGCATTGGCTCATGAGAGTTTTGATGGTGTGCTGATCGATCTCAACTATACCCGCGATACGACTTCGGGCCAGGAGGGTCTGGAACTGGTCACGCGGGTGAAAGAGATTGATGCGCAGTTGCCGGTGGTGGTGATGACGGCGTGGGGCAATATTGATCTCGCCGTTGAGGCGATGCGTCGCGGTGCTGGGGATTTTATTCAGAAGCCGTGGGAGAACGCGCGGCTGCTGAGTATTCTGCGAAACCAGATGGAGTTGCACCGCAGCCAGAAGCGAACGCAGTGGCTTGAGGCAGAGAATAGGATTTTGCGTGCTACGGGGGCACCGGACTTTATCGCTTCCGCGCCTTCGATGCGGCCTGTTCTGGAGACGATGGCGCGGATTGGGCCGTCGGAAGCGAATGTGCTGATTACGGGTGAGCACGGGACAGGCAAGGAAGTTGTGGCGCAGACGCTGCATCGGCTGTCGGGGAGAGCGGATCGGACGTTAGTGGCCGTGAATACCGGTGCTCTGCCTGAGGGAACCTTCGAGAGTGAATTGTTCGGGCACGTGAAAGGAGCTTTCACGGATGCTCACACGGATCGCATCGGACGCTTTGAGCTGGCGAGCGGCGGAACGCTTTTTCTGGATGAGATTGCGAATATTCCTCTGCGACAGCAGTCGAAGTTGCTGCGTGTTTTAGAAAGCGGCGAACTGGAGCGCGTGGGTTCCTCGAAGACGCAGAAGGTGAACGTGCGAATGCTGTCCGCGACCAACGCTGATTTACGAACGGAGGTGGCGGGTGGGCGTTTTCGCGAAGACTTGTTGTTCCGGCTGAATACGGTGGAGATCACTCTGCCTCCGTTGCGGGAGCGGCGCGAGGATTTGCCGGCTTTAGCCGCACATTTTCTTGCGCGGTATGCTGCCCGATATCGGAGGCCAATTCAGGGGTTGGAGCCTGCTGCGTTGCAGGTGATGCTGCAGTATGGGTGGCCGGGCAACGTGCGAGAGTTGGAGCATACGATTGAACGTGCAGTTCTGATGGCTCGGGGAGAGCGAATCGAGCCTGCGAACCTTGGATTGAATGCACAGCGAGGTACTGCGCAGAGCATGGATGAGATGAGCCTGGAGGCGGTGGAGGCGATTCTGATCAAGAAGGCGCTGGCCCGTGCGAATGGCAATGTGAGTCATGCCGCCGATGCGTTAGGCTTGAGCCGTGGAGCGCTCTACCGCCGCATCGAAAAGTATGGCCTTTGAGGAACTGGAAAGCATAACGCAGGATGACGGCCTGCGGCTTACCCGCCTGCCCCTGGGGAGGTCGGGGCGTCGGCTGAGCTTCGAGAGGCGGGTGCGGCTATGGCTGTATCTGCTTGGGTTGCCGGTGGGGGTGCTTTGCTCGCTTCTCATGCACGAGCATGGGGTGGAGTGGCTGGAGCAGGGTTTTGTCCTGTTGGCTGTTGTTCTGGGGTGGATGTTCGCCGTTTCTGTATTGATGGAGCAGATTGTGCGACCGCTGCAGACGCTGGCGAACGTCGTGGCAGCGTTGCGCGAAGATGACTACTCCTTCCGGGCGCGTGGCGGACAGCGGAATGATGCGGTGGGCGATCTGGCGCTGGAGGTCAACCGACTTGCGGGGATGCTGCAGGGGCAGCGGGCTGGAGCTTTGGAGGCCATGGCGCTGGTGGAGCGCGTGATGCGGTCGATGCAATCGCCAGTGCTGGCGTTCGATCCGGAGGGAAGGCTGAGGCTGCTGAACGTGGCGGGAGAGCGGGCGTTTGGGCTGCGCGGGGAGACTGCGATTGGTGAGGCGGCCGAGCAGTTGAAATTAGGCGAGTTGCTTGATGTAGGAGATTACGATGTCATCTCGCTGGGGAGCGGGCTGCAGCAGGGACGATGGATGGTGAAACGGACGGGATTTCGTCTGCGCGGTGTACCACATACTTTGCTGGTGTTGTCGGATGTGAGTGCGGCGCTGCGTGAGGAGGAACGACTGGCGTGGGAGAGACTGATTCGCGTGCTGGGACATGAGATCAATAACTCGCTTACGCCGATCAAGTCGATTGCCGGAAGTCTTCGCGGGAGGCTTGCTGCTTTGCACGATGGAGCGGCTGATAGGGCAGACTTTGAGCGTGGTCTTGAGGTGATCGAGAACCGGTCGGACTCGCTGAACAGATTTTTGCAGGCCTACCGGCAGTTGATGCGGTTGCCGGCGCCGAAATTGGGGCCAGCGTCAGTGGCGGCACTGGTGACCAGGGTGGCGGAGTTGGAGAGGCGGTTGGACGTGAGGGTGGCGTGGGCGGTGGATGTGATGCTGCAGATCGATGCCGACCATATTGAGCAGGCGCTGATTAACCTGGTTCGGAATGCAGCCGATGCGGCGTTGAGTCCGGATGCGGTGGAGGGTGCTGGGGCACAGGTGGAAGTCTCGTGGCAGGTTGTGGGTGCGGAGGCGGTGATTGCGGTGGTGGACAATGGGCCGGGGCTGACCAATGCGGCGAACCTGTTTGTGCCGTTCTATACGACGAAGCCCGGGGGGACCGGGATTGGGTTGGTGCTGGCGCAGCAGATCGCCCAGGCGCACCGGGGGTCGGTGCAGCTGACGAACAGGGTGGATGGGCACTCGGGATGTGTGGCGGAATTGCGGCTGCCACTTGCCGGATAGGCTTCCTGGTGTGAGCGAGGGTGCCAAATTCACAGTCGGGCATGCAGAATAGACCATATTCCCTACGAGGTGAGACATGGCTTGCAAGGTGGACGACCTGAGACAGATACCGCTGTTTGCGTTGCTTGATGATGACGAGATGGCCGTGCTCGCGGCGCAAGTGGAGGTCAAGCGGTTCGCTGCGCGACAGCGCATCTACAAGATGGGGGAGCCGGGGAAGCACGCCTACGTGATGATGGCGGGGGCGGTGCGGGTGTCGACTGTGGATGAAAGCCACCAGGAGGTGGTGGTGGATGAGCCCGTGCATGGAGATTTCTTCGGATTCGCGTCGATGCTGGAGGATACGCCGCACCAGACGACTGCGCTGGCGCTCGAGGAGACGACTTGTCTTGAGGTGAGCCGCGACGATATTGAGGTTCTGGTGCGGCAGAAGCCGATGGCGGGGATGGATATGCTGACGGTGGTGAGCCGGCAGTTCCATGCCTCGCAGCATCTGGTGCGGGTTCGTGCGAGCCGCAATTCGAATGAAGTGATCGAGGAGGAGATGAGTTTCGGGGACCGGGTTGCGGACTCGGTGGCGCGGTTTGGCGGGTCGTGGTCGTTCATTATTCTGTTCGGCTTTGTGCTGATGGCTTACACTTCGACGAATATTCTGCTGAAGGGAAGGTCGTGGGATCCTTATCCGTTTATTCTGCTGAACCTGTTTCTGTCGATGCTGGCGGCGATTCAGGCTCCGGTGATTATGATGAGCCAGAACCGGCAAGATACGAAGGATCGGGTGCGCGGTGAGCTGGATTATGACGTGAACCGGCGGGCAGAGAGCGAGATTCAGGCGCTTTCGAACAAGCTGAATCTGTTGAACGAGAAGATCGGGGATGTCGACGATCTTCTGCGCTTGCATATGGATCGTAAGTAGATGATTTTGCTTGGCCTGTGTTTTTTTTGAGCTTGGTTTGGTGACTCTTCCTTAAATTTTGGGGCCGGGCTCGGATTTTAGGTCCGGGAGGGTTACTAAAGAGTGCTTGTTTTCGCTTTTATTTCGCCTAAGTTTGGGGGGATGCGTGATCTATCGCCTGCTGAAGTGCTCGCCGTTATTGCGCAACGACTGGAGAGGCGTGCGAAGGCTCTGGAAGGAATTCGGATGCGGGAATATGAGATGACTGTTCATGAGCTGCGGAACTTTGCGGCTATGGTGAAGCGAGCGCGGGAGTATGTGAGGCATAAGCAGTTTGGGCGGCAATGAGAATTTTTCTGAAGCAATTGAAATTTACGGCAGAGAACCGGGTTTCTCCAATTTGCTTCGCGGTCGAAATCACAACAGTTATGTATACAAAGCACTGTTAACCCGCAACAGCAACTGCAACCACAACAGCAGGTCCTCCCGCTACGCGGAAGGATGACAACTAAAAAGCGGAATGACAACCAATCGCGAAGGCGAAGCTCGATTTAAGTTGCTAGTTGATTGCGGGCAGGAGGGAGCTGCGGCCGGCGAGGAAGATGATTCCCATGATGAGGCTGTAGGTGGCGGTGAGGGCTGAGACGAGTCTCAGGGCTTGCGGGCGGTGGCGGGAGGCTCCGAAGATGCCTGCAACCGAGGCGGTCATGAGGGCGTTCATGGTGAGGAGACCTGCGAGGAACATTCCGAGGCCAAGCATTCCGAGAGCGGCTCCGCCCAGGTTGGCGGCGAGAAGGAAGATGAGGAGCTGGCTAGGGGTTTCGGCTCCGAGGCCGTGGACGAGTCCGATGACGAAGACGGATTTTGCGTCGATCGTGTCGTGGACGGGGTGGTGGGGGATTGGGTTGTGGGCTCGATTCCAGGCTCGATTCCACGTCTGACGGATGCGGTGGAAGCCGTGGCGGAGGAGGGTGTAACGGCTTTTAGGAAGATCGTTGGGCTTGAGGACCAGGGTGCCGAGGACGTAAATGCCGAGGATGAGGAGGGTGAGGCCGACGAGGCGCTCGGCCCAGCGATCGACGCCGACGGGGAGATTGATTCCGAAGAAGATGACGATGAGGCCGAGGGCGGCAACCATGACGGCGTGGCCGAGGGCGTAGATCATGCCGAGACGCATGGCGGTGCTGCGAGACTGCTGGACGCTGACGACGTCGGTGATGGCGGCGATGTGGTCGTAGTCGAAGCCGTGGCGGAAGCCGAGCAGGGCAGCGGTGAGGAGTGCGAGATAGAGCGTGTAGTGCATGGAGGGTTCGGTACTGCTCTTTGATGATAACGGGAGCCGTTTGGTGTCTGCTGGAGGAGATTTCTTTTTTGTCTGGGCTTTTTTGTGGGGTTTTGGTTGTGTGTCGCAATAAGATGGTTGCAGGAACCTCCAAACAAACTATGACATTGAGATTTCTCCGTACCCTTCTTGTTTCTGCAGCCTTTATTTCGTTTGCATTCACTTCCGCTCCGGCGCAGATGGAATTGAGTCCTGCGTTTGCACGGGACACTAAACAGCCGATTGATAAGGACTATACGGATCATATTAAGAAGTACACGACGGATCCGATGTTCTCGTCGCACCTGGTGGATTATCTGCCGGCTTCGCCGACGGTACCGACTCCGGCGAAGGTGTTGGGGGATGTGGCGGGGGCTCCGGATATGTTGCCGTATGCGGAGGACGTTTATAAGTACTTCCGGATGCTGGAGGCGGCTTCGCCACGGGTGAAGGTGTACTCGATCGGGAAGTCGGAGGAAGGGCGCGAGATGATTGCTGCAGCGATTGGGGATGCCGATCTGCTGGCGCACTGGAGGGAGAATAACGAACGGCTGGCGAAGCTGGCTGATCCGCGGACGATTGGGCTGGATGATGCGAAGGCTCAACCGCTGATCGATCAGTCGTACCCGGTTTATTACATTACGGGGACGATCCATTCGAGTGAGACGGGCGCGCCGACTGCGTTGATGGAGCTGGCGTACCGGCTGGCGGTGGATGATTCGCCTTATATTAAGTACATCCGGTCGCACATGGTGGTGCTGATTACGCCAGTGGTGGAGGTGGATGGACGCGACCGGATGGTGGATATTTACCGGTGGCATAAGGCGCATCCGGGTGAGAACTGGCCGCGGCTGGCTTATTGGGGACACTATGTCGCGCATGACAACAATCGCGATGCGATGGGCATGACGCTGAACCTGACGAACAATGTTCTGAATACTTACCTGGGATGGCATGCGCAGGTGTTGCACGATCTGCATGAGTCGGTGCCGTTTCTTTATGACAATACGGTGGGGGATGGGCCGTATAACGCCTGGATCGATCCGACGCTGGCCGATGAGTGGGCGGAGCTGGGTTGGAACAACGTTTCTCAGATGGAGTCGTTCGGGATGCCTGGGGTGTTTACGCACGGGGACTTCGATACGTGGAGTCCGGGGTACCTGATGTTTCTCGCCGGGATGCATAACGGGATCAGCCGGCTTTATGAGACGTTTGGTAACGGCGGCGCGGATACGGAGAAGAGGATTCTGCAGCCGGAGGAGTATTCGAGGACGTGGTATCGGCAGGATCCGCCGCTTCCGACGGTGATATGGTCGCAGCGGAATAACAATAATTATGAGGAGAGCGCGCTGCTGTCGACGCTGTCTTACTTCTCGAAGAATACGCATCACTTTCTGGAGAACTATTACATCAAGAGCAAGCGGTCGGTGATGAAGCCGACGCTGGATGGACCGGCCGCGTATGTTTTGCCGGCGGATGCAGGGGAGCTGAACCGGCAGTTGCAGCTGCTGAATGTTTTGAAGCTGCAGCATGTGGAGGTGCAGCAGTTGTCGGCGGCGGCGACGGTGTCGATCGCAGCGGCGAAACGGGGGGATAAGCCTACGTCGCAGACTCTGCCTGCGGGGAGTTTTGTGGTGCGGATGGATCAACCGTACTCGCGTGCGGCGGATGCGCTGTTGGATAAGCAGTACTGGGCACCGGATGATCCGCAGAAGCATCCGTATGACGATACGGGTTGGTCTTTCACCCAGTTGTTCAATGTGAAGGCTGTGCGGGTGACGGATGGATCGATTCTGAAGGCAGGGATGGTGCCGGCTGATTTCGATCAGGCTGCCGGGAAGCTTGGCGGGGCTGCGTCTGGCGGGACCGGAACGACTTATGCGATTGCGAATACGACGCAGACTTCGCTGCTGCCGCTGGTGTACGCGCTGAAACAGGCGCATGTGGAGACGGCAGAGAAGGCTTTCGATGCGGACGGGAAGCACTTTGCTACCGGGTCGCTGCTGGTGACTCAGGTGGATGACGCGACGATGATAGCGACGCTGAAGAAGCTGTCGTTGGATGCGACGCGGTTGAGTGCGGCTCCATCGGTGGCTACCCATGTGGCGCCTGCTCCGCGGATTGCGTTTATGCATACGTGGCTTGGAACGCAGACCGAAGGATGGTGGCGGCAGGCGTTCGATAAAGCGGGGATTCCGTTTACGTATATGAGTACGCAGGCGGTTGCTGCGGAGAACGACCTTCGCGGGAAGTATGACGTGATTGTGTTTGCTCCGGTGGGACGAGCTTCGTCGGCTGACATTATTAATGGAATGCCGATGTGGGGGAATGTGCTGCCGTGGCAGAAGAGCGACATTACGCCGAATCTGGGACTGCTGGATACGACTGCGGATATGCGGCCGGGGCTTGGGTATGACGGGCTGGCGCATCTGAAGGCGTTTGTTCAGAAGGGCGGGCTGCTGATTACTTGTGAAGATACGGCGCAGTTTGCGATTGATGCCGGTCTTGCGCCGGGCGTGAGTGTCTCTACGACCGATGCTCGCGTGGTAGGGAGTGTTCTGAACAGCACTTTCGTTTCGCCTGCGAGCCCGATTGCGAATGGATATGGGGCTACGCTTCCGGTGATGAGCGCGAATGGGATGGTGTTTGCTGTCTCGAATACGGTTGGAGGGCGCGGCGGCCGGACGCTGATGGATCCCTACGAGCGTCGTCCGACGGGGCGTGGCGGGCCGGATGAGAGCGATGTGGCGCAGGGGCGGGCGGCCGTGGAGGCGGAGGTGGTTACGAAACCGCAGCCGTGGCAGCCGCGACCGCTGAACGAAGACCAGATGAGGAATAACCTTCAGGTGATTCCGCTGGCGTTGCGGCCTGAAGTGATTCTGCGATTCAGCGATGCCAAGACACTGTTGTTATCGGGCCTGCTGGATAAGGGGGCTTCGATAGCAGAGCGGCCAATTGTGGTGAATGCGCATGTGGGATCGGGCAATGTGTTGCTGTTTGCGAATAATCCGGTTTATCGCGGAGAGACAGTGGGGAGTTATGCGCTGGTCTTCAATGCGATTCTTAACTACGATCACCTGCGGCAGCCGGTTCAGGAACAGCCAACGGCAAAGGCTGCTCCTGCGGAGTGATCGGTGTAACGTTATCTGAGTGCCACGAGTTGGCGAACCGGTGATTGCGAAAGGGACCCATGTTGAAGAATGAGGCGTCTTCGGTGACGGAGATGGCAGGCGCGGAGACTGGGGTGAGCAATCACCGGGCTGCTGTGACGGCTGGATTCACCGGATGGCTGCTGGATGCGTTTGATTTTTTTCTTGTGACTTTCTGTCTGACTTCGATGGCGAAGGAGTTTCACAAGACCGACGCGCAGATCGCTTTGGTCATTACGATGACGCTGCTGTTTCGGCCAGTGGGCGGATTTGTCTTCGGAATGATGGCGGATCGCTATGGGCGGCGTCTGCCTTTGATGATCAACATTGGATTTTTTGCGGTGGCAGAGATTTTTACCGGGCTGGCTACCAGTTACACGATGTTGCTGATCGTGCGTGGATTGTTTGGCGTGGTGATGGGTGGGAACTGGGGCGTGGGGACTTCGCTGGCGATGGAGGGAGCACCGAAGGGGAAGCGCGGGATGCTCTCGGGACTGTTGCAGGAAGGGTATGCGGCGGGGAATGTGCTGGCGGCGTTGTGCTTTCTGTTTCTGTTTGGGCGGGTTGGGTGGCGGCCTCTGTTTTTTCTAGGGAGTCTGCCTGCGATTCTGCTCGTTCTGTTTATCCGGTTCCGGGTGAAGGAGTCCACGGTTTGGCAGAAAGCGCGTACGGGTAGCTGGGCGGAACAGGTGAGCGAGGTTTGCTCGCATTGGAAGCTGTTTTTGTATCTCCTGGTTTTTATGACGATGATGATGTTCGCTTCGCATGGGACGCAGGATATGTATCCTACGTTTTTGCAGCGGGAGTGGCACTTCACGCCGCAGCGCAGGGCTGTGATTACGGCGATCTCCGGTGTGGGGGCGATCCTGGGTGGGATTATCTTTGGTCATTTCTCCGATGCATGGGGGCGCCGCCGGACGATCATCATTGCCTTTGTTCTTGGTGCGCTCGTGGTTCCTTTGTGGGCTTATGCACCGAATCAGGCGCTGCTGGTGCTGGGTGCGTTTTTGATTCAGTTCATGGTGCAGGGAGCGTGGGGCGTGATTCCGGCGCACCTTGCGGAGCTGTCGCCTGACTCGGTACGTGGATTGCTGCCGGGGTTTGCGTACCAGACGGCGGGAATTGTCGCGAGCTCGGTGGTTTATATTGAGGCGGTTTATGCGCAGCGGACGAGTTATGCGACGGCGATGGCGTTAACGGCGGTGAGCGTGTTTGCGCTGGCTTCGATTATGGCGGCGGTTGGGCGCGAACGGCGCGGGCATACTTTCGGGAGCTAACTGCGGCGTGGGTGGGTGCGTGCCTGGGCGGTGGATTCGCGGACGACGAGCTCCGGATCGACTTTGATGGTCTCGGGAAGCTTTTCGTGAGCTAGTTTTTTGAGCAGGGAAGTTGCGGCCTGACCGCCCATCTGCAGGAGCGGCTGACGGATGGTCGTGAGGCTGGGGACGATGTAGGAGGCAGCCTGGATGTCGTCGAAGCCAAGGACCGAGACGTCTTCGGGAACTTTGAGGCCTGCGTCGTGGAGGGCTCGAATGCTGCCGATGGCCGAGATGTCGTTGAAGCAGAGCAGGGCGGTGAAGTCTTTGCGCTGAAGCAGAAGCTGCTGCGTGACGGGGTAACCAAGCTCGGGGGTATTGAGGTCCTTGTCGAGCTGGATGACGAGATCGCTGGGGACTTCGAGCGAGAGAGCGCTGGCGATCTGCATGGTGGATTGCCAACGGCTTTGCGAGTCGGAGCTGAAGGGCTGACCGTGCATGTAGGCAATCTTGCGGTGGCCGAGGCGGTAGAGGTGGCCGAGGGCCAGCTCGGCTGCGCGGTGGTGATCGAGAACGACGTTGGTGACTCCGGGGAGGTGGAGATGGCCGCCGACAGAGACGGTGGGTGCTGACAGAGCGCCTTCGAGGTGGGTGTCGATTGCGAGGATGCCATCGACGCCGCGGGCCTGGAGGATGCGAGGGTATTCGGCGACGAGGTCTTTTCTGTGGCGGTGATGAGCGGTGAAGAAGAAGTACCCCTCGCGCATGAGGACGTCGGCTGCTCCGCTGAGAACCTGAGAGTGATAGCCCTCGCCGAGTTCGGGAAGGAGGATGCCGATGGTTTGGGTCTTGAGGCCCTGGAGCGAGCGAGCGATCTGGCTGGGCTGGTAGCCGAATTTTTTCGCGGCGGCTTTCACTCTTTCGCGTGTGGCTGGCGGGATGGAGCGACCGGGGGAGTTGTTAAGGACGAAGGAGACGGTGGCGGGGCTGAGGTCGAGATATTCGGCCAGCATCTTGAGGCTGACGCGTCGTGCGGATGGATCGGACGGGGTCTTCTTGGGCATCGTGGTCGGTTAGGACCAGTCTAGTCGAGGCGGAAGGAAAGTGAGGCAAGGAAGGGGGTTGTTATGGGTATTTGTTCGGGTTGGAGGCTGGCGGGAGCTTTTAAGGCGGGGGCCGAAAAAGGTACTGGACAATAAGACAACCGTTTGTCTACTATGGTTTTCTCTCGATTTAAGAGGAGCGCGGTGCATTGAGCACCTGGGGGCCACTCAATAACGAAACGCCGTCTGAGCCGCTGCATGGCGAGGGCGCCAACCAGAAGCCGGAGTTCCATGCCTCATTTTCGCAGCACACGCGTTGAAGTTGGAAAGATTTTATCTGCCTGCACGATTTTTGTATTCGTTTATTGCTGCGCCATGCCAGCGCAGAAACAGGCTGATCCATGGGCGGCTGCGACCGCCGGGGATGGTGCGGAGGCGTCGCGTTTTGTCGATAACTTGCTGAGCAAGATGACGCTCGAGGAGAAGCTTGGGCAGATGACGCAAATCGCGTACAAGGAGAAAGACTCGGTTTCACATGATGAGCGGGTTCTGAAGGAGCAGACAGGATCGTTTTTGTTTTTGACGGATCCGGTGGAGATCGATCGGCTGCAGCATCTTGCCGTGGAGAAGACGCGGCTGCATATTCCCCTGCTGTTTGGGTTCGATGTGATTCATGGCTTCCGGACGATCTATCCGGTTCCGCTGGCCCTGGCTGCGTCTTGGGATCCGGCTGAGGCGGAGCGGGTGCAGGGCATGGCTGCCCGCGAGGCGAGTTCGGTTGGAATCAGGTGGACGTTTGCGCCGATGGTGGATATTGCACGCGATGCGCGGTGGGGGCGGATCATGGAGGGCGCGGGCGAGGATCCGTTTCTTGGTTCGAAGATGGCGGAGGCGCAGGTTCGGGGGTTTCAAGGGGAATCGATTGGTGGGGAAGATCGCATTCTTGCCTGCGTGAAGCATTTTGCCGGATATGGTGCTGCGGAGGGTGGTCGCGATTATGATTCGGCGAATATTTCGGATGAGCAGTTGTGGAATGTTTACCTGCCGCCATTTCGTGCGGCAGTGAAGGCGGGCGCGGGCTCGGTGATGAGTGCGTATATGGATTTGAACGGCGTGCCTGCCTCGGGTAATAAGTTTCTTCTGCATGATGTGCTGCGCGAGAAGTGGGGGTTTCAGGGATTTGTCGTTACGGATTGGGGAACGATTCCGAGTCTGAAGACTCATGGTTTCGCGGCTGATCTTGAAGATGCTTCGGTTCGGGCTGTTAATGCGGGCGTGAATATGGAGATGACGACGCATGCTCTGCGGGACAATCTGCCTGAGGCCGTGAAGGATGGAAAGGTAAAGCAGTCGGCGATTGATGAGTCGGTTCGCGAGATTTTGATGGTGAAGTACAGGCTGGGGCTGTTCGCTCATCCTTATGTGGCGGCTGATAAGTGGAAGGTGGAGATTGGTTCGGCGGCTCAGCGGGAGGCGGCGCGGGTGGCGGCGGAACGGAGTGCCGTGCTGTTGCGCAATCAGCATGGAGTGCTGCCGCTGAAGAAATCTGTTGCTTCGGTTGCGGTGATCGGGCCGCTGGCGGATTCGAAGCCGGACACAATAGGGTCGTGGAGCCTTGCGGGACATCCTGAGGTTGCTGTGACGGTTCTTGAGGGACTCAAGAAGAAGTTCGGTTCGGCTACGAAGATTAATTATGCGAAGGGCGTGGAGATCGAGCGTGGGCAGCCTTCGATCTTCGATGACCAGTTTTGGAGCCCGAAGCCGGTGTTGAAGACTCAACAGGAGCGCGATGCGGAGTTTCAGCATGCTCTGGATCAGGTGAAGAAGTCGGATGTGGCGATTCTGGTTTTAGGCGAGACGCAGGATATGAGCGGCGAGAAGGCTTCGCGATCGACTTTGAATCTGCCCGGGCGGCAGGAGGAGTTGCTTGAGGCCACGGTGGCTACGGGGAAGCCGGTTGTTCTGGTGTTGCTGAATGGGAGGCCGTTGGATATTACGTGGGCGTCGGGGCATGTGCCGGCGATTCTTGAGGTGTGGTATCCCGGGACGGAGGGGGGCAATGCGGTTGCGAATCTGGTTACAGGTGAGGCGAACCCGGGTGGCAAGTTGCCGGTTAGCTGGCCGCGGAGTGTTGGGCAGGTGCCTATCTACTATTCACAGAATTTGACGCAGATTCCGGATGAGACCGACACGCGTTATTGGGATGGGTCAAGTGCGCCGCTGTATCCGTTTGGCTATGGATTGAGCTATGTGGGGTTCCACCTGTCGAATCTTAAGGTTGATGCGACTTCGATGCGTGTGGGTGGAACATTGACTGCAAGCATCGATGTTGAGAATAAGGGCAGCGTTACGGGAGATGAAGTGGTGCAGCTTTATACGCACCAGCGTGCGGGGAGCGCCTCGCGGCCGAGGCGAGAGTTGAAGGGCTTTATGCGGACACGTCTTGCGGCCGGTGAAAAGCGGACGGTGACTTTGGTATTGCATGCAAGCGATCTTGGGTTCTGGAGTCCGGAGACGCATCGATGGGCAGTGGAGCCGGGCCAGTTCGATTTATGGATGGGAGAGGATTCGACTGCGACGGAGCATGCGACCTTCTCCGTCGCTCCCTGACGATACAGGCGGGTCAGGGAGCTTCAAAGATCTCGGGCGAAAGCGTCTCGTCCCGAGGTGCACTAGCCTTCCACGCTGACCCTCTAGCCGGGGTCAGCGCTTTTTTTACTGCGGTGAATGGTATCGCAAGTCAGGCTGTTCTATCTCGACAAAAAGTTTGCTTCGAGAGAAAGATGTTGCATGGGGAGTTGCCTAATGAAGTTGCGCAGGGCGTTGGGTGTTGCTTTTCTAGTCGTTTTTGGGATTTCTTTGAAGGCTCAAGCTCAGTTTGCTCATACACAGGGCAAAGAGATTGTGGACGGGCAGGGAAAACCGCTTCTGCTTCGCGGCACAAACCTCGGCAACTGGCTGGTGCCCGAGGGTTACATGTGGCATTTGAATGAGGGTGGACCTGAGTCTCCGCGTGAGATTGAGGCGCTTGTGACCGAGCTTATCGGTCCTGAGCGGGCACGTAAGTTCTGGCGAAGCTATCGCGAAAGCTATGTCACCCAGGCTGACATTCACTTTATTAAGGAATGTGGTTTTAATTCGATTCGAGTGCCGTTTCATTACAAGTTCTTTGAAAGTGACGATGCGGAGGGATTTGCCCTGCTTGATCGCGTGATTCAGTGGGCAAACCAGGAGCGTCTTTACATCATTCTCGACATGCACGCGGCGCCGGGAGGACAGACGGGAAAGAATATCGATGACAGTGATGGGTATCCGTGGCTCTTCAGCGATAAGAGTGCGCAGGCACGTACGATCGCGATCTGGCAGCGAATTGCGCGGCGCTATCGCGACAATCCGACTGTACTGGGCTACGATCTGCTGAATGAACCGATTCCAAACTACACGGGGCTGGAGCAGTTTAATACTTCACTGGAGCCGCTTTACAAGCGGATTGCGGCAGCGGTTCGTCAGGTCGATCCGCATCACATTTTGATTCTTGGCGGCGCGAACTGGGACACTGATTTTTCTGTCTTCGGCCAGCCATTCGATAAGAATTCTGTTTACACGTTCCATCGCTATCATGCGGCGGCAGAGCAGGCGACGGTGCAGCCTTACGCGGATTTCCGCGAGAGGTATGGAGTTCCTGTCTGGCTTGGCGAGTCGGGCGAAAACGCGGATGAGTGGATTGCTAAGTTTGTTTCGGTGCTGGAAAAGAACGATATCGGCTGGGCGTTCTGGCCGTATAAGAAGATGCGAGCGACGACTTCGATCGTCAGCTTCCGTGCGCCCGAGGGTTGGGAGAGCATCGTGCAGTTTTCGAAGCTACCGCGAGCTACGGTCGAGGAGTCGCCGCGACTGAAGGTGCGGCCGCAACAGAGCGTTATTGACGGCGCATTTGCAGGGATTTTGAAGAATATTGCTTTCCGCGAGTGCACGCCGAATGAGGGCTATATTCATGCTCTGCTGGCGGTTTCGCCTGCGAACGCGCGAGTTTCGAAGTAGAATTCCGATTACCGATCACTTCGGCCGCGAAGTTGAATCGTGCGGCCAAATAAGGCATCCAACCGTCTAAGTTGCTTAGGGAGTTGGCGCTCCCCATCTTCGCCGGAGTCATTTCGACATGTGGATAGTGAAGCTGGCGCTCCGGCGTCCTTACACGTTCGTCGTTCTCTCCCTCCTTATCTTCATTCTGGGGATTGGCTCTGCGATCGAAACGCCGAAGGATATCTTTCCGTATATTGATATTCCCGTCGTGACAATTGTCTGGACCTACAACGGCCTTCCGCCAAATGAGATGGAAGGGCGCATCATCACGGTGTGTGAACGAGCGTTGACGACGACGGTCAACGATATCGAACATACAGAATCCGAGTCGTATCAGGGCGTGGCGGTGGTCAAGGTTTTCTTTCAGCCGACGGTGAAGGTCGAGTTGGCGATCTCCCAGGTGACATCGATTGTGCAGACGATTCTGCGGGTTCTGCCACCGGGGACGTTTCCGCCTGCGATTGTGAAGTATGACGCTTCGAGCGTTCCGATTCTGCAGCTTGGATTGTCGGGAGAAGGGCTCAACGAAGAGGATTTCTACGATCTCGGATTAAATTTCATTCGGCCGCGCCTCGCTACGGTCAGGGGCGCTTCGGTTCCGCTTCCTTATGGCGGGAAGGTTCGCCAGATCATGGTGGATACGGACCCGAATGCGATGTATGCGCGGCATCTTTCCGCGACGGATATCTCGCTGGCGCTGAATCAGCAGAACCTGATTTTGCCTGCGGGCACGGCACGACTGGGCGATCGTGAGTTTGTCGTTAAGGTGAATAGCAGTCCGACGGAGGTTGCGGCGCTGAACGACCTGCCGATTCGCGCGGCGAATGGATCGGTTGTCTTCATCAAGGATGTGGCACAGGTTCGCAACGGGTTTGCGGTGCAGACGAATATTGTCCGGCAAGATGGAAGACGGTCAGCGCTGCTGGCTGTATTGAAGAATGGACGGACATCGACTCTCGATATTGTGAAGGGCGTGAAGGATGCGCTTCCTCATGTAAAGGCTGGATTGCCCGAGACGCTGAAGATTACTCCTTTATTTGATCAGTCGATTTTTGTGCGCGACTCGATTGGAGAGGTTGCACGCGAGGCGACGATTGCCGCGGCGCTTACGGGGCTGATGATTCTGCTTTTCCTCGGAAGTTGGCGGTCGACGCTGATTGTGTGTATTTCGATTCCCCTGTCGATCGCGACTTCGCTGGTAATTCTGACGGCGCTGGGAGAGACGATCAATGTAATGACCCTGGGCGGTTTGGCGTTGGCTGTAGGAATTCTCGTCGACGACGCGACGGTGGAGATTGAGAATACGCATCGTAACATGCATGGGCATAAGTCGCTGGTTCATGCGATTCTTGACAGCGCTCAACAGGTTGCCGCGCCTGCGTTTGTCTCAACACTGTCGATCTGCATTGTTTTTGTTCCGGTCGTGTTGCTGACTGGGGCGGCGAAGTTTCTGTTTACTCCGCTGGCGCTGGCTGTGGGATTTGCGATGATGGCGTCGTATTTCCTCTCACGGACTCTGGTACCGACAATGATGCATTTTCTGCTGGAGGCGGAGCTGCCGCTCTATCAAAACCCCGAATATGCGCGAGCTGAGGAGAAGCGAAGCATTATCTGGCGCATTCATTCTAAGTTCGACCGGCAGTTTGAGAAGATGCGCGAGCATTACAAGGACATCCTGGAGTGGTGTCTGCATCACCGTGTCATTACGATGTCGATCTTTCTGGGATTTCTTCTGGTTTCGCTGCCGCTTGTGTTTTTGATTGGGCAGGACTTCTTTCCTTATGTGGATTCGGGGCAGATGCGGCTGCATGTGAATCCGCCGCAGGGCCTGCGTTCAGAAGACTCGGAGCAGTACTTTGCTGAAGTGGAGGCAGAGATTCATCGTGTGATTCCGGCTGACCGGGTAGAAACGATCATCGATAACATCGGTTTACCGGCCGGCGGAATTAATCTTGCTTTCGGGAATAATGCGACGATCTCGAACAGCGACGGCGAGATTTTAATTGCATTGAAGCGGGGGCCGCGGGACACGCAGCAGTATATGCGTACTTTGCGGACCGACCTCGCGCAAAAGTTTCCTGATGGCGCGTTTTTCTTTACGCCTGCAAATATGACGAACCAGATTCTCGATTTTGGTCTCCCTGCTCCGATTGATCTGCAGGTGACGGGTCGCGCGCCGGCGAACTATCCACTGGCGGTGGAGTTGGAGAAGAAGATTGCGGCGATTCCGGGCGCTGTGGATGTTCATATTCATCAAGAGGTGAGCTATCCGACGATGCAAGTAGATGTTGATCGCAATAAAGCAAGACAGATTGGGCTGACGCAGCAGGACGTGGCGCAGAGCATGCTGATTTCGTTGAGTGGGACGGCGCAGACGGCTCCTAATCAGTGGCTGAATCCGGTGAATGGCGTGAACTACCAGGTGGTGGTGCAGACGCCGATCTACCGGGTTGAGGACCTTCCGGCACTGGGGCGCACGCCGATTACTTCGCCGAGCGGAACGACATCGCAACTGCTTGGTAATCTGGCGACGTTTCGCCGCAACGAGACGCCGATTGTTGTCGATCACTACAACATCCAACCGGTGTATGACATCTATGCCGATGTGGATCGCCGCGATCTTGGCGGAGTTGCGGGGGAGATTCAAAAGATTATGGCGGATGCGAATAAGAATCTACCGGTTGGGACGACGCTTTCGCTACGAGGCGAGGTGGCCACGATGCAGGAGTCCTTCGTGCGATTGGGGATCGGGATTCTGTTTGCGTTGGGGCTTGTGTACCTGTTGATGGCAGTTAATTTTCAATCGTGGCTGGATCCGCTGATTATTCTGTTCGCGATTCCGGGGGCATTCTGCGGGATTCTGTGGATGCTTTTTGCGACGCAAACTACTTTTTCTGTTCCTTCGCTGATGGGGACGATCATGACGATCGGTGTGGCGACGGCGAACTCGATTTTGATGGTGGTCTTTGCGAATGATGAGCGCGCGGAAGGGAAGGATCAACATGAAGCCGCGCTGAATGCGGGTTATACCCGTCTGCGGCCTGTAATCATGACTGCGCTGGCGATGATTATCGGGATGCTGCCGATGGCGCTTGCTCTGGGAGAAGGCGGGGAACAGAATGCGCCTCTGGGCAGAGCGGTGATCGGCGGCCTTCTCTTTGCGACGGTAGGGACTTTGTTTGCTGTGCCGGTGATGTATTCTCTAGTGCGCAAGAATCCCCCGGTCGATTATGACCAACGGATTGATTTGGAGTACGAAGGGAAGTTGCCTGAGCAGCCCTAAAGAGTATCGTTTCCGGTTGCGAGAGTTTGCTGATGAGTTGCGATTTCCGGAACTGAAAGCGTGAGTGACTGTAACGATGAGTGAAACTAACGACATGAAGACTGGGACGAATCGGGACCCGGAGAATGCCACAGTGAGCCGGTGGCATGGCGACAACCTCGACAGCACCGTGATGTTGCCGCTGCATAAAGACACGCGCAGCGAGGAGCAGCGAGGCCATGATGAGGAAGAGCACAAGCGAAAGATGCACAGGTTTATCTCCTGGGCCGTGGTTGGTGTTGTCGTACTGTTTCTTCTTATCTTTCTGGTTGGATATTTGCCTCGAAACAAGCGCGACGAAGACACGAGGAAAGAGGCAGATGCGAAAAAGAATTCAGTCCCGGTAGTTGAAGTGATACTGGTGAAGACTGCTCCACCGGCGAATGACCTTACTGTGCCTGGAACGACGGCGCCACTTACTCAGGCCAATATCTATGCTCGTTCGAGCGGGTATTTGAAGAAGCGGTATGTCGATATCGGGGACCGGGTCCATTCGGGGCAGTTGCTTGCAGTGATTGATGCTCCCGATCTGGATCAGCAGGTGGATCAGGCGCGGGCAGCGTTACGTCAGGCGCAGTCGCAGTTGGCGCAGCAACAGTCGCAACTCGATCTTGCGCGGATTACCTGGGAGCGATGGAAGGTGCTGGTGGCGAAGGGAGTGTTCTCTCGTCAGGATGGCGATCAGAGAGAGACCGACTTCAACGCACAGCTATCGAATGTGGCTGCGGCTCAACGCAACGTGCAGTCGTTTGAAGCGAATCTGGGCCGGTTGATTTCACTGCAACAGTACGAGCGGGTTACGGCTCCGTTTGACGGCATTATTACTGCGCGCAATGTTGATGTGGGTGCATTCATTTCGACGCAGGGTTCGGGGGGCGGAGATACGTCGAGCGCGCCGGCGAATATTGGGAGCCCTACTCAGTCTGGAAGCACGAACACGAGTGGCACGACAGGTAATGTAAACACGTCTGCGACGCCATCGACTGGCGGTGCCCAGGGCGGGTCTTTGTTCAGCATCGCGCAGGTGAATCGACTGCGAATTCTTGTGAGTGTGCCGGAGAGCTATTCCGCTGCAATTCAAGTTGGCCAGAAGACGTCGATTCACTTTCAATCTTTTCCGAAGCAGAGTTTTTATGGCGAGGTGACACGCACGGCCGGGGCGATTGATTTGAACAGCCGCACGTTGTTGACAGAGGTGCAGGTCGACAACAAAGAGGGGCGTCTTCTTTCCGGGATGTATGTCGTGGTGAATTTCGCCGACCTGCGTGGTGTTCCCGGCATCACGATTCCGGGCGACGCTGTTGTTGTGCGGAAGGATAAAAACCAGGTTGCGCTGGTGCGAGATGATGTGGTGCACATGCAACCAATTGATATTGGCCGCGACTTTGGCCCTTCGGTCGAGGTGCTGAATGGACTCAAGCCCGGCGATGTGTTAGTGACGGCTGTGACGGACGATGTAAAAGAGGGAGCTAAAGTTCAGGCGAAATTTGCCAAGAGTGCCGGAGCGAACGGCAATGCAACGGCCGGTCAGGAGCAGAATCAAAAGCCAGGCGGCTCGACACAGTATGGAGATCAGAAACCGGAAAACGCGGGAAGCGGCTCCAGCTCGCAAAAGGGTGGGGATACGAAGAATGGCGGCCAACAATGACCCGCTGGCTGTTCAACAGCTATAAGGCAACGAAGTATCGCGCTGCAACAGTTGCGTTTGTGGGGCTGGCGCTCTTTGTCGTGCGGCTGAGCAGTGTTGCCCAGACTCCAGTGCCAGCATCCGCGAAGGATCAACAGGCGCTCCCTGCTGCCGACTTGCCAGGCGCCCCACCGATCAATGCCAATCAGCCGGCATCGCCTGCAACTGTTTCCGTTTCGGTGCAAGAGGCAGAGAACAGTAAGACGCAGCCTGTGCGCGATCAGGCGACTGGGCTGAAGCCCGACTTTATTGGATTTCTCGGGCCCTATCGGCGTCCGTTCGTGCCGCCGTTGTTTCCGGGCAGCGGGGAGCGACTGAACGGTCTGATTCGCGATGGCAAGCTTTACCTCTCCCTGCACGATGCTCTCGCGCTTGTAATTGAGAATAATCTGGAGGTGCAGATTGAACGGTACAATCTGCAGCTGGCTGAGACTGATATTGTGCGCGCCTCCGGGGGCGGGAGCACGCGCGGTATCGACTTCAATATTGCACAATCACCGCAGGGGATTGGTGGACCCGGAAGCCCGCTCCTTAATAGTTCGCAGACCAGCACGAATCCGATTGCACCGGCGATCGACGACTTGACGGGACTTAACTCGACGACGATTGTGCAGAACAATCTTTCGCAGAACGGGACGCAGATTTACTCAGCTGGTCCGAATATTCCCTATTTCGATCCTTCATTGATTGCTGTGAGTGGATATCTGCGGCGGTCCGATGTTGCAACGATTGGGAGTACGACTGCTACTGGTTTGACTGGTTCTGGAGCAGCCGTGACTTCCGAGACGTTGAACTATGTGGTTGCAAACATCGCGTATTTACAGGGGTTTTCGACGGGTACCCAGATTGAGGGCACGGTCAATAACGACGCGCAGGTAATCTTCTCTTCGCAGTCGCAACTTAATCCATTCAGTACGCCCAGCACTTCGGTGACGGTGACGCAGCCGCTGTTGCGCGGTTTTGGCAGAGGCGTGAATCTGCGATATCTGCGAATCGCTAACTTGAATCGCAAGATCTCTCATCTGCTTTTTCGGCAGCAAATGATCGATACAGTTTATGGGACATCGCGGCTTTACTATGATCTGGTCTCGCTGGGTGAAAACGTCTCAGTCAAACAGGAGGCGCTGCGGGCGGCGCAGAAGCTTTATCACGACGATAAGGATCAGGTGGATCAGGGGACGCTTGCTCCGATTGAATTGACGCGCGCGCAGGCGTTGGTTACCAGCTCGGAGTTCGATCTGGTGCAGGCACAGGGTCTCTACCGGCAGCAGGAGGTTATTCTTCGCAACGAGTTGATTCGTCCGAGTGCGCCTGCGTTTCGAGTGAGCTTCACGAGTATTGTGCCGACGGATCACATCTCTGTGCCGGACCAGCTGGAACCGTTCAACGTTGAGCAGCTTGAGGCTGATGGTCTTGCCAACCGGCCCGATCTGGCGCAGGCGCATCTGCAGGTGAAGTCTGGTGAGATCAGCGCGCAGGGTTCGCACAACAATGCGCTTGCTCAGTTGAATGCGTATGCGAATGTGGAGACCCGAGGGAGCTCCGAGCAGACGTTCGATACGCTTGGTTCGCCCGGCACCGGCGTGGTGACGGTGCCGCAAAACCTGGCGCTCGGGGGGCTGCGTACAGGAACTATCTACCAGGCAGGGGTGCAGCTTACTCTGCCGCTGCGCAATCGGATTGCGCAGGCGGATGCGGCGCGCGACATCATCCAACTTCGTCAAACTCAGGCGCGGACGGAGAGATTTGAAGACCAGGTGAGGGAAGAGATTGAAAATGCAGTTATCGCGCTGGAGACTGCGCAGGCTGCTTATAATGCGGCGGTTGCGAGCCGCGGCTATCAGCAGCAACTGCTCGATGCTGAACGCGACAAACTGGCGATGGGGCAGTCCACGAATCTGCTGGTGGTGCAGAATGAGGCGTATCTTGCGCAGGCGCGATCGACAGAGATTGTGGCGCGTAGCAATTGGATGAAGGCACGCATCGCTCTGGACCGGTCGCTTGGCAATCTTCTTGAGAAGAACAACATCACGCTTGACGATGCGATCAATGGACGCGGCAATTAGCCGGGCGCTGCCCCGAACTTCCTGAGTCAACCCTCTTTTTAACGAATTCGATCGCGCCGTGCTGCACCGTTTTGGTGCCGGAAGGTGCGTGTATACAACTTCTTTATGCGCTTTCTACGCCTTCTTTATGCCATGGCTGATGAAATTGTGAAGATCCCTAGTGGGAGGCGAAATTATGTGGGATGTGGGATGTATTGTGGCGAGCATACTTTTCTTTGCGATCGCGATTGGGTATACGGCGGGGTGTGAGCGGCTGCGGCCTAAGGAGAAACGAGCGTGATCGAGACGATTCTGCTTGGCTTGGTGACAGCGTTTCTGCTGGTTTATCTCGTGTATGCGCTTTTGCGCCCTGAAAGGTTCTAAAAGGGGAAGTAGACATCAATGACAGCGAATGGCTGGTTTCAGATTTCTTTCTTTTTTGCGTTGGTTCTGGTCTGTGCGAAACCACTGGGTATCTATATGGCCCGCGTCTTCGAACGGGAGCGGGTTTGGGCAGATCGTATCTTTCGTCCGATGGAGAAGTTGATTTATCGATTCACAGGGATCGATGAGACGCACGAGATGACGTGGACGGAGTATGCCGTTGTGATGCTGGTGTTCAGCCTCGTGACGATGCTTGCGACGTATGCGATCGAACGACTGCAAAACGTTTTGCCGCTCAATCCGCAGCATCTCACGGCTATCGCGCCTGATCTTGCGTTGAATACTGCCGCGTCGTTCACCACCAATACGAACTGGCAATCGTATGTGCCCGAGGCGACGATGAGCTATCTGACGCAGATGCTCACGCTGGCTTACCATAACTTTTTTTCCGCGGCGGCCGGGATCGCGCTGGCAGTCGCGTTGATTCGCGGCATCTCCAGGCGAGAGCGGAAGACGCTGGGGAACTTCTGGGTCGATATGACGCGAGCGTCGCTGTGGGTTCTGCTGCCGGGATGCCTGGTCTATGCGCTGTTGCTGGTTTCGCAGGGTGTGGTGCAGAATTTCCGCCCTTACGATCAGGCAAAACTGGTGCAGCCGCAAGTTGTGACGGCTACAGGCACAGATGGAAAAACGAGTACGCAGACCGTAACAACACAAAACATTGCGCAGGGACCGGCGGCGTCGCAGGAAGCTATTAAGATGCTTGGCACGAATGGCGGCGGGTTTTTCAATGCAAACAGTGCGCATCCGTTCGAAAACCCCACGCCGCTCAGCAATCTGATGCAGATGTTTTCGATCTTTCTCATTCCTGCGGCGTTGACGGTGACGCTGGGACGGATGACGCGATCTCCCACCCATGGCTGGGCTGTCTTTGCGGCGATGGCTGCGCTCTTTTTCGTTGGCGTCGTGGTGGCTTATTATGCAGAGTCCCAGCCGAATCTGCTGCTGCATTCGGTCGATCAGCATGTTACGGCTGCGCAGGCTGGCGGCAATATGGAGGGTAAAGAGGTTCGGTTCGGCATCGCAAACTCGGCGCTATTCGCGACCGTAACGACTGATGCAAGCTGCGGTGCCGTGAATTCGGCGCATGATTCTTTCATGCCGCTGGGCGGCCTGGTTCCGTTGGTGAACATCATGCTCGGCGAGGTAATTTTTGGCGGAGTGGGCGCGGGTCTTTATGGAATGCTGATATTTGTCGTGCTCGCCGTCTTTATCGCCGGGCTGATGGTTGGACGCACGCCGGAGTATCTTGGCAAAAAGATCGAATCATTCGACGTGAAGATGGCGATGTT
Source organism: uncultured Acidobacteriaceae bacterium (assembly GCA_963815485.1). Classification (GTDB taxonomy): domain Bacteria; phylum Acidobacteriota; class Terriglobia; order Terriglobales; family Acidobacteriaceae; genus Edaphobacter. The sequence continues at coordinate 2,324,199 of CAWFGQ010000002.1, forward strand.
GTATGTGCTCATCTTCCCTTTGTCGATTCTTGGATTTTCAGCTGTCGCGTTGATGATGCCGAGTCTCGGGCTTTCTGCGTTGGGCAACGTCGGGCCGCACGGGCTTTCCGAGATCCTCTACGCTTACACTTCGGCGACTGGAAATAATGGATCGGCGTTTGGCGGGCTAAGCGCAAACACGCATTGGTACAACTTATCGCTGAGTACGGCGATGTTAGTGGGACGGTTTTTTATGATCGTGCCGATGCTGGCCATGGCAGGAAACCTGGCAGGGAAGAAGCTGGTTCCTCCGTCGCCGGGCACGTTTCCCGTGCATACGCCCTTATTTTCCGCGCTGTTGATGGGCGTGGTTCTTATTGTCGGCGCGCTAACGTTTTTTCCTGCGTTGTCGCTCGGCCCGATTCTTGAACACTTAATGATGCACGCTGGCAAAAGCTTTTAAGGCAGAAAATAAATGACATCGACACGAAAACGTTCACTTTGGGATGCAAAGATCGTACGTCGCGCACTGATTGATGCGTTGGCTAAACTGAACCCACGAATGATGATGAAGAATCCGGTCATGTTTGTGGTCGAGGTTGGCAGCGTCGTTACCAGTATCTACCTGCTTCGTGATGTTCTGACGCATCGTGCTGCTCTGAGTTTCGATCTGCAGATTACTTTGTGGCTTTGGTTTACTGTGCTGTTCGCTAACTTTGCTGAGGCGATGGCTGAGGGTCGCGGGAAGGCGCAGGCCGACGCGCTTCGCCGAGCGAAGTCGGAGACGGTTGCGGTCCGGTTCCGAATGGATGGAAGCACTGAGGGTATTGCAAGTTCCGATTTGCGTGCTGGCGACACGGTTCTGGTGATTGCCGGGACCATGATCCCCGGTGATGGCGAGGTGATTGAGGGCGTGGCTTCGGTGGATGAGTCGGCGATCACTGGAGAATCGGCACCGGTGATTCGTGAGGCCGGGGGCGATCGGTCGGCGGTGACGGGCGGGACTCGCGTGCTTTCGGACCAGATCAAGGTTCGGATTACATCGAATCCTGGGGAGACGTTTCTTGATCGCATGATCGCTCTGGTGGAAGGTGCGGAGCGGCAGAAGACGCCGAACGAGATTGCGCTGAATATTCTGCTGGCCGGGCTAACTATTATCTTTCTGCTTGCTGTCGTCACCCTGCAGCCGATTGCGATTTATTCGACTGCGCCGCAGTCTGTGTTTGTGCTGATCTCGCTGCTGGTTTGCCTGATTCCTACGACGATCGGTGGGTTGCTGTCGGCGATCGGGATTGCGGGGATGGACCGGCTGGTGCAGCATAATGTGCTTGCGATGTCAGGGCGCGCTGTGGAGGCGGCGGGAGATGTGAACACGCTCCTGCTTGACAAGACCGGGACGATAACGCTGGGGAATCGCCAGGCTGCGGAGTTTCTTCCTGCGCCGGGTGTCAGTAAGGACCAGCTTGCAGATGCTGCGCAGTTGTCTTCGTTGCCTGATGAGACGCCGGAGGGGCGCAGCATTGTGGTACTGGCGAAGGAGATGTATGGCCTTCGCGGGCGTGAGCTGAGTGAGTTACAGGCGGAGTTTGTGCCGTTCAGCGCGTTGACGAGAATGTCGGGCGTGAATCTTGATGGGCGCGTGATTCGCAAAGGGGCGGCCGATGCGATTTCTAAATTGTTGAAGGAGAATGGTGGGGTTTTGCCGGATGAGGTGCGAGCGGCAGTGGAGACGGTGGCGCGAAGCGGAGGCACGCCGCTCGTTGTTGCGGAGAACCGGCAGGCGCTGGGTGTGATTCACCTGAAGGACATCGTGAAGGGCGGGATGAAGGAGCGGTTTGCGCAGCTACGGTCGATGGGGATTCGCACGATCATGATTACGGGCGACAATCCGCTGACCGCGGCTGCGATTGCGCGCGAGGCTGGCGTCGATGACTTTCTGGCAGAGGCGAAGCCAAAGGACAAGATGGATCTGATCCGGCGTGAACAGGGCGAGGGCAAGCTGGTTGCGATGACCGGCGATGGAACCAACGACGCTCCCGCGCTGGCGCAAGCGGATGTGGGTGTCGCGATGAACACGGGGACGCAGGCGGCGAAGGAAGCGGGAAATATGGTCGACCTCGATTCAAATCCGACGAAGCTGATCGAGATTGTCGAGATTGGCAAGCAACTCTTGATGACACGCGGTGCACTGACGACGTTTTCAATTGCAAACGATGTTGCTAAGTACTTTGCGATTATTCCTGCGATGTTTGCCGCGACGTTTCCAGTCCTGAATGCGTTGAACATCATGCATCTGAAGACGCCGCAGTCGGCGATTCTTTCTGCGGTTATCTTTAATGCGCTGATTATCATCGGCCTTATTCCACTTGCGTTGCGCGGAGTGGGATATAAGGCGATGTCTGCTGAGGCTTTGCTGCGACGCAACCTGATTCTCTACGGGATCGGCGGAATTGTTGCACCGTTTCTTGGTATCAAGCTTATCGACATCATTATTACTGCCATTCACCTCGCCTGAGGGCTTTTATGCGTCGCAATCTGATTACTGCCGTGCTTTATACAGTCGTGACTACTGTTTTATTCGGGTTGATCTATCCGCTTGTGGTTACCGGACTTGCGCAGTTGCTGTTTCACGATAAGGCTAACGGGCAACTGATCTACGAGAATGGCGAACTGGCCGGTTCGCGAATTATTGGGCAGCCGTTTTCGGCTTCGCGGTACTTTCATTCGCGACCGTCGGCTGCGGGGAATGGTTATGATGCCGCAAATTCTGGTCCTTCCAACTATTCTCCGACGAATAGGAGGCTGATCGCTCGCGTTGCGGGGGATGTGGCTTTGCTGCAATCGGACCATCAGGGTGCGGATGTGCCGGTTGATCTAGTGACGGCGTCGGGGTCGGGGCTTGATCCTGATATCACTCCGGCTGCAGCGGAGTTTCAAGTGGCGCGAGTTGCGCGGGAGCGGCATCTGCCGGACGATGCGGTGCGCAGGCTGGTTTCGGCACATACGCAGAAAAGACAGTTTGGGTTTCTCGGGGAGCCTCGGGTCAACGTGCTGCTGCTGAATATGGATCTTGACCGGGTGAGTTCGAATTAGCCTTAAAGCACCTGTTCACCAACCGTACTGTTCCACTTGCTGGAGCAGTAGGAGTTTGCGTTCCGGCGGAAGAAAGCTAGCTTCAACTGAGTTCGCTGCGAGTTCTCGCATCTGTTCGAGAGAGAATTCAAAGCGATCCTGTACGAGCGCATACTCCTCGAGCAGATTGCTACCGAACATCGGCGGGTCGTCGGAGTTAATCGTAATCATCAGACCGGACTCGAAGTACCTCTTGACTGGATGCTCGTCGAGATCCTTGCAACAGCCTGTGCGAATGTTGCTGGTTACGTTGAGCTCGAGGGGAATCTGTTTTTCGGCGAGTACGTCGAGGAGTTCGGAGTCGTGCTGGGCTGAGAGGGCGTGACCTACGCGCTCCGCTCCGATGTTGATTGCTGCCCAGATGCTCTCTGGGCCCACCGACTCGCCTGCGTGTGCCGTGAGCCGTAGACCGGCTGCCTTTGCCTCGGCATAGGAGTCGCGAAAGAGGTCTGCGCTGCCTCTTGCTTCGTCGCCGCCGATTCCGATGCCTATGATGCTGGGATACTGAGCGCGTAGCTCGGCGGCTTTGCGGAAGACTTTTGCGGCTTCATCGGCGCCGAAGTGACGCACTGCGTCGATGAGCCAGTAGACGGTTGTGCCGAAGTCCTTTTCACCACGGATGCGGCCGCGCTCGATGGCTTCGACGTAGGGTTCTACCTCGGCCTGCTTCCAGAAATAGATAATGCCGAAGGAGATATAGACCTCGGCGTGGAGGACTCCCTGGTCCGCGAGGTCGCGGATCATGTTGTAGGTGATGAGCTCGTAGTCATCTGGGCCCTTGAGGCGAGCCGAGACCGCTTTGAACGAGTCGAGAAATCCCACGAAGTTCTCGTAGATGTAGAGTTTCCTGGCTGCTTCGGAAGTTAGTGGTTCCGGGTCGTGCCTCCGGCTCAGTTCCAGCAGCGTCTCGGGCTTGATTGTTCCTTCGAGATGGAGGTGCAGTTCGCACTTTGGGAGTCCGCGCAGCCAATCGACCGCATCGATCTCCGTGTCGCGGGGTGAGGATTTTCGCGCCATCCAGTTAGTTTAGATGGATTGCCGGTTTAAGCCTATCGCGATGCGTTTTCCTGCTCGAACCTCGATGGTTGAACCCTCTGCCAGTAGAACGCTTCGAGGCTGTTGGTCCGAAAGACAATCGAATTGGTTGCCGTAAAGCGCACGGAAGTCAACGTCGATTGCGTGCTGTTGAATCGGGTAGATCGTCCAACGTGGATGGAGGACTTCGTATTCCGACGTGCCCTTCTTCAATTTGGTATAGCCCCAGTAGTGTTCGGTGAAGAATTCCTCGGGGCTATTTCTTTCGATCGGCTGCGGATGCAAATCGGCTGTTACCTGAAGGCTGTTCCAGCGCTCCTTGTATTTCCACTCATAGCTGACGAGTCGCATATCTTGCTGTTGTTCCCAGCGATGCCGCAAAGGCACAGTGGAGTAATTTTCTCCGTAGACCAAGTTGGCTACCAATGTCAGCGCGTGTCGCGGCACAAGTTCCCAGATGAACACTACTCCGCGCCGGCGTTTCTCCTTCCGGGGTAATGTGCTGCACATAGAATCGTTGATTGATCTCTTCGAAGGTTCGGTGGAATGGGATAGGAATGGATTTCAGCCGCGTGTTCTGGAAGAGAAATCCGACCAAGCTTACATAGCAGCATCCATCGTATCGGTCGATCTCAGTTCCCTCAGGAAGGTAGGGCTGCAAAGACTGCTCGGTAACGACATAGTTTGCCAGGATCAACTTGCGCCACTCGGCTGTGAGGAAGGTCCTCGCCATTGGGAAGGCGCTCGCTAATTCGAATAAAACTCACTGCGTTTGCGACTGTAGAAGAAGTAGACGACCAAGCCGACGATGAGCCAAACGAAGAAGCGAAGCCAGGTGATTGCGGGGAGTCCGGCCATCAGGAGGATACAGAAGATGACCGAGAGAATCGGGATGACCGGTCCGAAGGGTACGCGGAAGCCACGATGGCGTTCCGGTTCTTTGTAGCGAAGGACGATGACCCCTAAAGAAACCAGAACGAAGGCGAAGAGCGTGCCAATGTTCGACATGGTTGCGAACGTTCCTACGTCGAAGAGGCCTGCGGGAATCGCGACGAGGATGCCGGCGACCCAGGTTGCGAAGGCCGGGGTGCGAAAACGGGGATGGATTCTGCTAAAGATGTCGGGTAGTAGTCTGTCACGCGACATGGCGAACCAGACTCTCGCCTGACCAAGTTGGAAGACGAGGATCGATGAGATCATTCCGACGATTGCGCCAATGAGGACCGCAAGCTGTACCCAGTGCAGTCTTCCTCCGCCTGGCTCGAGAGCGACTCGTTTCAATGCGTTCACGACGGGAGCGGCGTCGTTCGCTACGGACTGCCAGGGGACGAGGCCAGTGAGCACCACGGCTACGCCGATGTAGAGGATGGTGCAGATCAGCAGGGTTGCGAGAATGCCGATGGGGACGTCGCGTTTGGGCCGCTCGCACTCTTCGCTTGCTGTGGAGACGGAGTCGAAGCCGATGTAGGTAAAGAAGATGATCGATCCGCCTGCCAGAACGCCCGACCAGCCGTTAGGTGAGAAGGGGGTGTAGTTGGCGGGATGGATGAAGCTGAGGCCGAAGAAGACGAAGAGGAGGATCGCCGCAATCTTGACCAGGACCATGATGTTGTTGGTCCGGGCCGACTCGCGTATGCCGCGAACGAGGACGACGGTGAGGAGCAGGACGATCAGGAAGGCAGGGATGTTGAATCCGGCGTGCCAGCCGATGGGGTAGATGTCTTTGCCTTGCAGGTCCTGGAGGCCCTGGGGCAGATAGGCGGGGGAGAGCCACTTCGGCGATAGCGGCAGACCCATCCAGTCGAGCAGTGCGACGACATGCGCTGCGAACCCGACACTGACGCTCATGTTGCTGAAGGCGTATTCGAGGATGAGGTCCCAGCCGATGATCCAGGCGATGAGTTCGCCGAGCGTTGCGTAGGTGTAGGTGTAGGCCGAGCCTGCGATGGGAATCATGGAGGCGAGTTCGGCATAGCAAAGGCCCGTCAAGGCGCAGACGATGGCCACGAGAATCAGCGAGATGGCTAGTGCGGGGCCGGCTCCGGGCCGACCGGCGACGGCACCGTGGTGGAGGATGAGGTCGATGACTGGTGAATCGCCGAACGAGGCGAGTGCTGCCGGGCTGCCTCCGATGGCGACGCCAATAACGGTGAAGATGCCGGACCCAATGACCGCGCCGATTCCGAGGGCAGTTAAAGAGACGGGTCCAAGCGTTTTCTTCAACGCGTGTTCCGGCCTCTCCGATTCGGAGATCAGCTTGTCAATCGACTTGGTGCGAAAGATTTGCCTGGCCAGCGAGCTCACTCCTGCTTACGGAAGAATTGATGCGTGCAGCCTAACAACACATGCAACTTCAATACGATATCAATTCCGCTGCGCTTGCTGAGCGGAAGGGTTGCGATACGACGATGCAACCCTTCGCCTGAGTAGAGTGCTTACCGCTTGCTCTGGCCGCGTGAGGCTTTCTTGATCTTGGCTTTCTTTTCGCCGCGAGCATGGACTCGGGGACCCTTCGGCGCCGCCTTCTTACGTGCTGTGCGCTTTACTTTCTTGCGCTCCTGTTTATCGGTAATGCTCTTGGTATTTGCCATATTTGCAATCTTTCTATAAGTACGAATTTCGAAACTTAGAGGCGCTCCAACTGGGCAAACTTCTCCACCAGCTTCTTTACGCCGTGCTGTTGAAATTGTACTGTAATCTTCGCGTCATCCCCATCGCCTTCACGACGAAAGACGGTTCCTTCGCCATACTTCGGATGGCGGACCCTCGATCCTTGCTTCAGTCCAGTAGTTCCTTTGGGGGCTTCGAGTTCAAGCTTCGGCCTCGAGATCTTCTGCCCACGTGCCGCGAAGAAGGTTGCAATGTTGTCGATCGAATGCCCGGATGTGGCTGTTTTTCCAGCGGAGCCCGCACGATTGTTGATTCGCGGCGCTCCTGCAGGCCGCAATGCGGATGAATCGCCGCTTTGATCCTCATCCTCGTAACTATAGTGCCGTTCGCCTTCGTCGGCGTTCGCACGGCCAAAGCGATTTGCCTTCGGATAGGGCGTTGCGTAGGCGCCACGGTATCCCGAGCCATAGCCTGAACCGGAGAACTGCGGCCTCGCCGGAGGGCTGCCGAGGTCCTCGACCAGTCGAGATGGGACTTCTTCCAGAAAGCGTGAGGGAATGCTTGCCTCCGGCATGTCGCTTCCGTAACGGCGCCGGTATCTTGCACGCGTCATGACAAGGGTGTCCATTGCGCGCGTCATGCCGACGTAGCAGAGACGCCTCTCTTCTTCGAGCCCGGTTGGATCGGTGAGCGTTCGCGAGTGAGGGAAGAGGCCTTCTTCCATGCCCGTAAGAAAGACGAGCGGAAACTCGAGTCCCTTGGCTGCGTGGAGGGTCATGAGCGTCACCCTCGCTTCTTCGCTGTAGCTGTCGGCGTCGCTGATGAGGGCTGCGTGATCGAGAAACTCGTGCAGGGTCTCGCCGCGTTCCTGCGCGTCCTGCGCCGCGTTGGCAAGTTCCTTCAGGTTTTCAATGCGCGAAAACGACTCGGGCGTTGCTTCTTCTTCGAGTGCGCGAATGTAGCCGCTGCGATCGTTCAGGAACTTAATCAGCTCGGGAAGGGTCGCGGGATCGCCGGGGTTGCGAAATGCGGGCTTTTCGTCCTCCATTTTGATCTCTGCGGCTCGTTCCATCGTTGTGCCCGCTGACTTTTTCAAGACGACGGGAGCGAATGGATTGAAGTGTGCCGCGTCGATTCCGTGTGCTTCGTCAGAGTCAGCTGAGTTCTCCGGCGCGATGGTCGAGAATTCTTCGCTAGGTCCGAAGTCGAAGCCGAAGTTAAAGCTGGTATCGAACGACGTGTTGGCGCCGGTGTCTTCAATCTCTGCCGTGGGTGGGGCTTCTCCTCCGAAGCCGAAGGAGACGTCCTCAGCGGCATCGTCGGGAAGAGGCGCGTCTTCTGACAGATCAGCGGACAGTTTGTCGGCGAAGTCGGGTCCCAGCATCGCTCGCGCATCGGCAATTAGTCTTCGGAAGGTGCTGAGCGCAATCAACGTTCGTTGCGGAAGGAGCTTTTCGTCGACGGCTCTCCCAATCGCATCCCATGTGCTCATGCCGGTGGTGAGTGCAATTCGTTCAAGAGTCTCCATCGTTGTTTTGCCGATTCCGCGAGGTGGAGAGTTCACGATTCTGTTCAGCGCGATGGAGTCATGTACGTTCTGGACGAGCTTGAGATAGCTGAGGATGTCTTTGACCTCGGCACGGTCGTAGAAGGAGAAGCCACCCACCATGTGGTACTGGATCTGATAGCGGCGCAGAGCTTCTTCTACCAAGCGCGACTGCGAGTTGGTGCGGTAGAGGACAGCGCAACGCGGCGAATCTTCCTGTGCCCCAGCTTCGCGTAGATAACGCTGCACGCGATCTGCGATAAACAGGGCCTCATTTTCTCCGTCAGGGGCTTCATAGTAGCCGATAAGCGAACCTCCTTCGCGGGCTGTCCACAGATTCTTGCCTTTCCTCTGCGTGTTCTGCGCGACGACAGCGCTGGCGCCCTCAAGGATCATCTGGGTGGAGCGATAGTTTTGTTCGAGCCGGATGGTCTTTGAGCCAGGGAAGTCTTTTTCGAACTCGAGGATATTCTTGATGTCGGCTCCGCGCCAACTGTAGATGGACTGGTCTTCATCGCCGACGACGCAGATATTTTTATCGGGACCCGCGAGCATCTTCATCAGTTCATACTGAGGCCGGTTTGTGTCCTGATACTCGTCGATCAAAATATATTTGTAACGTTTGTTGTACCTTTCTCGAACCTCAGCGGAGGACTTCAGGAGGCGGACTGTTTCGAGCAGAATGTCGTCAAAGTCGAGAGCATTCGCCTTAAACAGCTCTTTTTTGTAGATCTCGAAGACGTGGGCAATCTTTTCTTCCATCGGGTTGGTGCTTGCGAGGAAGTACTCCTGCGGGTCGATCATGTGGTTTTTTGCCCACGAGATCCTTCCCAACGCCACCCGGGGTTTGAGGGTTTTATCGTCGATCGCGAGGCGCTTGAGAGCCTGCTTCACGACAGCTTGCTGATCGGTCTCATCGTAGATGGCGAAGGTTCGCGTCAGGCCGACACCATTGGTTCGCATCGCCTCAATATCGCGGCGCAACACGCGTACGCAAAAGCTGTGAAAGGTTGCGAGGAGCGGCTTCGCCAGCGAAGTGTGGCCAAGAATTTTATCGACGCGCTCGGCCATCTCCTTCGCCGCTTTGTTGGTGAAGGTGACCGCCAGAATCGAATCCGCAGATACGCCTCGCTCCTCGATCAGGTAAGCGATGCGATGCGTGATGACGCGAGTCTTGCCCGAACCTGCGCCGGCGAGCAGAAGGACAGGCCCATCCACGGATTGGATTCCCTGTTGCTGCTGCGGATTCATGTTTTCTAAAAGTCGACTCAACTTACACACGCTCCCACATCATTTTAAGCTGTTCGCTCCGTCTACGCTTGCACAGCCTTCCATGTGTCGAAAATGCCCGTATTTATTGTCCGTTTACGAACATCGTTGCCGTTCGTAGACGCGGATATGCAGATCGTCACAGTTATCACAGCTTCGATCACAGTTCCGTCGCTTCGCGGAACTATTCGAGTTCGATACGCGTACCTCTTCTCACGACGAGCTTTTCTGAACCATGGCAGAAAACTCCCGTCGAACTCAGAACTATCGGGAGCTAACGATGAAGGTTTTTAATCGTCTTACAATCGCAGTTGTCGCCACTTCTCTTTTTGCAGCCCCTGCAGTGTATGCAGCTCCTGCAAGTGTCTCGTCTTCTGTCCATGCGATGTTTGGGAGGACAAAGACAACCACAGTTAAGCTCAACCTGCGCAATGACTCGGGCTCAACGATGGAGGTCAAGGTCGGCGAAAAGGTTATGACGCTTGATCCGGGCAAACCTGTCACGCTGAACCTGGAAGTGGGTACGCGCATTGTTGCCAATTCCGCGACTCCGAACCATGAAGTGGGTTCTCTGATCGAAGAGGTCATCAAGGATCATAACAACGCGACGATCGTCATTCACTAAGTCGCATTCCAAGGAAACTTATACCTCCCCTGAACTTCAGGCCGATCGTTCTGTACGGTTTCCCGTTCGGCCTGACCTCACCTCTCTGCTTGCACTGGCTTTTGCTGGACTTGATATCCTTGTCTTTATGATTCGAAGCATCGCTGTTTTTTGCGCGTCCGCCAGCGGGACGGATCCTATCTACTGTGCGGCTGCTAAGCAACTGGGCCGAGAACTCGCAGCCCGCGGCATTCAACTCATTTATGGTGGCTCCAATGTCGGCCTGATGCGAGCCGTCGCGGAGGGAAGTCTTGCTGCAGATGGCAAGGTTATCGGCGTTATCCCTGAAGTGCTGGTCGATCTCGAGGTGGCGCACTACGGCGTTACTGAGCTTCACATCACAAGCACGATGCACACTCGCAAGGCTCTGATAGGGGAAAAGGCTGATGCATTCCTTGCGCTGCCTGGTGGTTTCGGCACGTTCGAGGAACTGTTCGAGGTTCTTGCGTGGCACAGCCTCAGGATTCATGCGAAGCCGATTCTTTTGGTCAATATCAACGGCTTCTACGATAAACTCCTGGCTTTTCTCGATCACTGCGTTGCAGAGGGGATGCTGAAGCCGAAGAACCGCGAGGTTCTTCGTGTAGCGAATACGGTTGAAGAGGCTTTGGAACTACTACAGATCGCTGCGCCCCTTACGTCTTAGGGTGGCACAGGTTGCATTGGCAGGTGCGGCGCAGGTACTCCCATGAGTAGATGCCGCTTTCGTGGCCGTCGCTCCATTTGAACTTCAGCGCATACTTGCCTACGGGTGAGACTTCGAGCGGCTTTACGGGTGGCTCATACATTACCAGGAGAGTTGGCTCTTTCGGTTTTGCCGCGCCGAGGGCCCTACCGGTCTTTTCGCGTTCTTCGTGGCAAGTTGCACAAGGACACGCGTTGCGCAGCCATGCGAAGGTCCATGTACTTTGATGCCCATCTTTCCAATCGATTTCGACGCCTATGCCTTCCGTTTTTTTTACGCGAACTTTTTTCGGGGTTACAGCATCCGCCGGTAGGGAGTGGTGCTCCGCATCTTCGCGCCGGGCTTGTTCCTCATTCACAATGCGAATTCCTTCGTGGCTCATAACTTCTCTTTCAGGGGCGTTCGATCGTGCGCATCTTCAAGTACAAGATGCTCGGCGATAGACCTAATGTTGCGGCGTTCGATGCGTAGAGCAGCCAGAGAGATACGCCGTCCGAAAACAGCAGAAAGGTTCCAAGGGAGATGTCGCGGGCCGACCGAAGCCCGATGACGCGCAGCAACTGCGGGACAAAGGCGACCGTCGTGCAGAAGGCTGCTACAAATCCGATATTGTCGATGGCCTGCGCGGTCATTGTCATTAATCCCTGCTCTTAAGAATAGAAGATGGCCTGACTTTTATGGCTGTTTCCAGAAGAAGTAAGCGGCCATCAAAACTCCCGTGATTACGACGATTGTTCGCAGTACTTCGGGGTTCATGCGCCGCGCATATTGTGCTCCTACATAGCCACCTGCGCCAGCGAATAGCATTGAGATGAGGCAATAGTGCCAGATAACCGCTCCGCCAAAGATGAAAGTCAGCACGGCACAGAGGTTCGATAGGCAGGCAGCGAGGACTTTGAGCGAGTTGAGCGCGTTCATCTCTTCGACACCGAACAGGGCCAAGGCGCTCATGATCAAAAAGCCCGCTCCCGCGCCGAAGTAGCCGATGTAAAAACATACGGGCAGCAGGACCAGGAATATGGGGACGACAGCAGGGGGTTTCTGAACATGAGGATGAGCGGAGCGAGCACGCAGCCATCGCGAGACAGGGCCACTGATTCCAAAGAGGACGGAGGCGACGAGGAGAAGCCACGGCACGATGCGCAGGAAGGTAATCTGCCGGGTGTGGAGCAAGACGATCGCGCCGGTTACTCCGCCGACGATCGAGGCGGTGCAGACTACCGGGAGGAGATCGCGTCGCAGATCGTTTCGGAGCGCGGCTACGGAGGTCAGTTGGCCAGGCCAGAGTGCGACCGTGTTGGTTGCGTTGGCCTGAATAGGGGCGACACCGATGGACAACATCGCCGGGAATGAGATGAAGGAGCCGCCGCCAGCCATAGCGTTCATCACTCCCGCTATGAATGAGGCAACGACCAGCCAGACGTAGTGCCAATGAGTGCAAAAGCTCGAGATCATCCATTTTCTATTGTAGCGATTGGCCTTTCCGAGTCAGTCAACCGAGCGCGAATTACGCGGAAACTACGTACTAAAGAACGAGAAAATATTTGTATTTTTGCAGATCGTTGTGGTTGCCTTATCCGTGGTCGATTGACTCAGGCATCTCGGGAGTCGCGGCGATTAATCGGCGTGTGTACTCTTTCTGGGGCACATTGCAGACTTGTTCGCAGTCTCCCAACTCCACGAGTTTGCCCCGTTGCATGACCGCGACCCGGTCGCACAGATATCGCACCAGAGGCATCGAATGCGAGATGAACAGGTAGGTCAGGGCGTGCGCACGCTGCAGTTCCCGCAGCAGGTTGATGACCTGCGCACCCACGGAGACATCGAGCGCGCTGACAGGCTCATCGAGTACGAGGAATTCCGGCTTCAACGCCAAGGCACGGGCGATGTTGATTCTCTGGCGCTGGCCGCCGCTAAACTCGTGAGGAAAGCGGTCCAGCGCTGACTCGTCCATCCCTACCGTGCGGAGCATCTCTGCGAGCCTGCGGGATAGTCCCTCTGGGGGTTTTTCCTGATGGATCGCGAACGGTTCGGCTAGAATCTCCTGAACGCGCATTCGTGGATTCAACGCGGCGAAGGGATCCTGAAAGACGATCTGCATGCGCCGCCGCAGTTCGCGCATCTGCCGTGGGTCTGCGTTGAGAAGGTCACGGTCGGCAAACCTCACCTCACCTGCGGTGGGCTGGATGAGGCGCAGAAGCATTCTTGCAACGGTGCTTTTGCCTGAGCCCGATTCACCGACAAGTCCAAGGGTCCCACCGCGGCGGATGGCGAACGAAACGTCGTCTACTACGCGCCGACCTGCGCTGTACTCCTTGACCAGACCTCGGGCTTCAACCAATGCTTCCATTTGCGCTGCTCTCGATCCTGTCGGTCAATCCAGTTTTGGATGCTGCAGGTGGAAGCCTGTTGCGTCCTGATAGGCCTTGGCCAATGCAGCCAGACGGGCATCGGAATACAACGCTCCGAGAAAGGTCAGGCTAACGGGAGTACCGGGACCACCCGCGTTATTCAAAGCGCCATCTTCTTCGTTGTCACTCTTTGGCGCAACGTCTCCCCGAATTCCGTTCGGGACAATGACCGCGGGGTGCCCGGTCAGGTTCGTGGCTTGGAGTTGATTGCCCTGCGAGGGCGTGACGATGACATCGATCTGGGCAAACAGCTTCTCCATCGCGGCGATTGCCAAGGTTCTCGCGCGCATGGCCTGGATGTAATCCACTGCGGAGTAGAAGCGGGCAATACGGAACTGATTCGGCCAGTCGAAAGGTAGTTGACCTGTGAGTAATTTGTCGCGCCCGCTGCGTGTGAGGTCGTCGAAGGCGGCGGCGGCCTCTGCTTCGAGGACGGGCACGATTGCGCCGAAGGGAAAGTCGGGCATTTCGACCGGAATCAGTTTGACGCCCATGTTGCGGAGCTCATCGAGCGCTGTGGTTGCGTACTTCGCGTCGTAGACCCTGCGTTCGAAGTTTTTCTTTTGTCCGTCAGAAGCGTTGGCTGGGAGTGTCGGTACGTCGAACGCGGTCTTAATGTAGCCAACGCGGAGAGTTTTCCAGTTGAAGCTGGCATCCCAGTTGAACGCGGCGGACTGCACCGAGAGATCGTGGCCGTCCTGTCCGTAAATCGCCGACATGACGAGGGCGCAGTCTTCGACAGCGCGGCAGATCGGGCCGATTTTGTCCATGGTCCAACTCAGGGCCATTGCGCCTGTTCTTGGAACGAAGCCGAAGGTGGGCCGCAGGCCGGTGCATCCACAGCGCGTCGAGGGGGATGAGATTGATCCGAGCGTCTCCGTGCCTATTGCAAATCCGACACAGCCGGCAGCGACCGAGCTTGCGCTTCCGGCTGACGATCCGCTCGAGCCCTGATGTTTGTTCCAGGGATTTCTCGTACGTGCGCCAAACCAGAGGTCGCCCTGCGCCAGCGCGCCCATCGAAAGCTTTGCAATCAGAATGGCTCCGGCATCGTCCAGCCTCGTCACGACTGTCGCGTCGTAGTCGAATTTCTGGTCTTCGAAGCCGCCCGCGCCCCACGTGGCTCTGTAACCCTTTACGGCGAGGAGATCTTTGCCTCCCCATGGGATTCCATGCAGCGGCCCGCGATATTTGCCTGCGGCGATCTCTTTGTCTGCGGCGGCGGCATGATCCATCGCACGGTCTTCGGTCAGCGTGATTACGAAATGAAGCTGGGGGTCGTACTTCTTCAGTCGAGCGAGATACATCTTCGTCAACTCAACGGAAGAGACTTTGCGCGTCTTGACCAGCTCAGCCAGTTCGCGCACAGAGGCGAACGCCAAAGTTTCCGAGGTGCCCGCGACTCCGGCTGATGCCGACGCGGCCAACGCCTTCACATCGGGCGATGCGCTGATCTTCAGCGGTTTCTTTATGGTTTCGAGCGTCATGTCTCCCGGCACAGGGTCGAAGACAAACGCGGGAGCTACGCTGTTCGGAATCTTCAGATCACGGATCGCGGTGTATGACTTTCGCAGCTGTTCGATGCCTTCGAGCATCATCTTCTTCTGCTCGTCGGTCACGCTGATTCCGGCGATGACGGCTGCGGCGTCGATCATCTCCGGCGTGATCTTAGGCATTGCATCCGTATTGGCGTTGACCTGACCGCCGCCGACGAGCGGCGAGGTCTGTGCTGTTGCCTGCGCCGCCAGTGTGAATAGCGCTCCCGGCAATAGCGTTTGTCCCAGCCCCACCATGGAGCACACTCCAAGAAAACCCCGCCTGTCCAACCCAGAAGATTGTTCGCTCATGTTGGAATTATTGCATTCCCTTACCAGCCAACAGCAAGTCCAAAGGAGCTTTATCCGGAACAAAAGGAAGGAGCTCGCTTAGCTGCTTTCCTGCCTGTGATCGCCGGCTACTTCCGTTGCTCTCCACCTTTGGATGGATTGTGATTCGGTTGTGCAGGGGACTAGGATGCGGAGCGTGACCAGCGAACGTCGACTTCTGGGTCTTTCCTCGGCCATCGCCATAGTAACTGGCGAGTCGATTGCGCTTGGCATCTTTCTGACCCCCGCTGCGATGGCGAAGTCGCTCGGTTCTCCGCTGCTCCTGGCGGCGGTGTGGTGTGGCATGGCCTTGATGGCGGTCTGTGGAGCCCTGTGCTATTCGGAGCTTGCCGTTCGGTTTCCGCAGTCGGGCGGAGAGTATGTCTATCTTCGCGAGGGTTATGGCGAACGGGTCGCATTTCTTTATGGTTGGATGAGTGCGGCGGTCATGGATCCTGGATTGGCCGCGGCTTTGTCTTTCGGTGCGGGTGCGTATGTCGCTGCGCTGATCCCGCTCTCCCATCGGTTGGCAGTGCTGATGCCCGCGTTGATCCTGCTTGTTCTCGCAGCGATCAACTATCTCGGGACTCGGCTCAGCGGGCGGGTGATGACGAGCGCGAATCTGATCAAGATTTTTGTGCTGCTGGCCTTGGTCGTATGGACCTTCTTCTCCGGTCACGGCAGCGCTGGAAATCTCTTCCCGCTCGCTCAGAGACGAATTGGATCGGAGGCTCTTGTTCCTGCGATTGCAAGCGCTGTCATCAATGCATTTTTCAGTTTTGGTGGATGGTGGGAGGCGGGTAAGCTCGCAGGCGAGATTAAAGATCCGGAGAAGAACCTGCCCCGGGCCTTTACGGGCGGCGTGATTCTTGTGGCGGCGGTCTATGTATTCATCAGCTTCGCGTTTTTGTATGTTGTCCCGTTAGGGAATATCGTTTCGAACACAGCATTTGTGACACAGTTTGGAAGTGCTCTGTTCGGCAGTGCCGGCGGGCGTGTTCTCTCCGGTTGTGTGGTGTTGTCGGTGTTGGGCGGCCTGATGACGCTTACGATGGTATCGCCTCGGGTTTACTATGCCATGGCGCATGATGGAGCTTTCTTTCCGGCCTTTGGCAAACTCAGTCGGTTTGGATCCCCGGCCTACGGCATTTTGTTGCAGACGACCCTGGGGATTGTGCTACTAACCTTTGGCGCGTTTGACCGTATTCTCGCTTACATTATTTTTTCCGCTGTTGTATTTCTCGGCCTTTCGGCTGCTAGTCTTTTCCGCTTGAAACGTTCGGTTGTTCGGTGGTGGTATCCGGCCGCTCCTATTCTCTTTATTGCCGGATGTTTCGCCATAGGGCTTCTTATTCTCATGCATGATCCAATTCCAGCGTTGTTGGGAATCCTGATGGTGCTGGCAGGAGGGGTACTCCGGCATTTCTTCTTTTCCCCGGGGAAGGGTGTTCGCGTTGAAACCGCGGATTCCACGATTTCCTGACGTCGTTTCTAAAACAAGGAGACTTATGGCATATATACCAGTTCCCGACGCACTACCAGGCATTCGCGGATTGATGGCATTTCGACCGGAGACCGCGGGGCCGCTGAATGGACTTGTCGAAGCTTTGTTAACTTGCAGAGAGGGCCTCGCTCCGGCCGAGCGTGAACTGATTGCGACTTACGTCTCTTCGCAAAATGATTGCTATTACTGCCAGACGATTCATGGAGCGATTGCTGCGGCGCATCTCAACGGTGATGAAGATCTGGTCCGCGAAGTCAAGCGGGACTTCATGCATTCGGATATTTCCGAGAAGCTGAAGGCGCTGTTGGTGATTGCGGGTAAAGTGCAGAAGGATGGGAAGCTGGTTACGGAAGAGGATGTTGCGCGAGCGAGGGAGCTAGGTGCGACCAATGTTGAGATTCACGATACGGTTTTGATCGCGGCAGCGTTCTGTATGTTCAACCGATATGTGGATGGGCTGGGAACAGTGCAGCCTCGCGATGAAGAGATCTACCGTCAGCGCGGGATCAAGATTGCGCAGGTTGGCTATATCGAGATGAACAAATCTAACATCCCGGCCACGACATCGCGTTGATGCAGAGCCAACTGAAATGAGGAGAGAATATGGCGCACATTGCACTTCCCGACGGCCTTCCGGGTATCACCGCAGGCTTCGCATTCCGGCCCGAGACGGCAAAGCCGATGCGTGAGCTCGCCCACGTCCTGTTGCATGGCCCGGGAAGCCTGACTCCGGGCGAGCGCGAGTTGATCGCGACTTATGTCTCGTCAAGGAATGATTGCTATTTTTGCCAGACGAGCCATGGAGCGGCTGCGGCCGCTCATCTCAAGGGGGATTTTGGGATCGTGGAGCAGATCAAGCGTGATTTCCAGATCGCTCCAGTCTCGGACAAACTGAAGGCGCTGCTGGTTATCGCCGGCAAGGTGCAAGAGGATGGCAAAAGAGTTTCAGGCGAAGATGTGGAACGTGCACGAGCGGCGGGGTCGACTGACCAGGAGCTTCACGATACCGTTCTGATCGCGGCGGCGTTCTGTATGTACAACCGGTATGTGGATGGTTTGGGGACTTGGCAGCCTCGCGACGAGTCCATGTATGTGGAGATGGGGAAGCATCTGGCGAGTGAGGGCTATTTGAGGCCTTCGCGGGAAAACGTCCCTTAGACTCCATTTAGAATGGTTCATTACCTCTGTCATCTCCTTAATGTGGCTAATACCCTCAAGGTGAGATTACTTAGGTGGTATATCGCGACTTTCGCGCGAAATGCTACTTTCGATGGGACTCTGGTAAGGTTGATCGTGAAGCTTCACGAATCTTAATTTCCTATCAGTTGGTTAGCGATTCACAAACCAGACATCATAGGTTTTGTGATGATGATAGACAATAGTTTTTGTTGAGTCGCAAAAAGGGTCTCTGATTCCTGCTGGAAACGCCTCCCCAAGACGTGCTTTTGAAACACTCGTTGGGAAAAGCTTTTGGGAGGCAGTTATGGTTGCAGGGAAGTTCCAATCGTTGCCCACTGGCCGAAAAACGGTTCATCGCAGATTGAATTCATTCAGACGGAACCCGATAGCCGTTAGGTTCGTTGCGAGCAGGGCAATACTTTTTGCCTCCTTAATAGCATTACTTACAAACTCTGCCTGGGGATTGATCGCGACCGATGCTGCTGTGGTGAAGGATGCCTCCACGGCCGGTACGACAATTACAAGTCCGGTGTTTTCAACCACCCAGGCGAACGAGTTACTGCTGGCGTTTGTTGCGACGGACTATATCAGTGGTACGAACACGACCGTGAAGAGCATCACCGGCGGCGGGTTGACGTGGACCCTGGTCCAGAGAACGAACGGTCAGAGTGGATCGGCCGAGATCTGGCGGGCCTTCGCGGCGGCTCCGCTGAGCGGGGTAACCGTTGCCGCCAGTTTGTCTCAGAGTGTTATTGCATCGATGCAGGTCGTGAGCTTCGTGGGCGTGAACACGTCCGGGACGAACGGGTCCGGTGCGATAGGCGCATTAGGAAGCAAGAGTGCCGCTTCGGGTGCTCCGACGGTGTCGCTGGTAAGTACGGCGAGCAATTCGTGGGTTATCGGAGTGGGGAATGACTACGAGAACGCCATTGCGAGAACGGTTGGGGCTGGACAGACGTTGTTGCATCAGTATCTGACGCCGACCGGGGACACGTACTGGGTCCAGATGCAGACTAATCCGGTTCTTACGGCCGGAACAACCGTGACCATCAACGATACGGCGCCTACGGGGGACCGATTTAATTTCAGCATCTGTGAGATATTGCCTGCCACGCTTATCACTTCGACCTGGAGTATCTCCGGTACCATCAGCCCCGCGGCGGGTGGGAGTGGCGCGACCGTTGCCCTGAGCGGAGCGGCGAATGCAAATACAGTTGCGGATACTAACGGAAATTACACGTTTACCGGACTTGCGAATGGGGCCTATACGGTCACTCCGAGCAAGACCGGCTATAGCTTTAGCCCGACGAGCCTGCCGGTCACGATCAATGGAGCGAACCAGAGCGGAGTTAACTTCGCTGCTCAGGCAATCGCGTGGAGCATCTCAGGCAGCATTAGTCCTGCTGCGGGTGGGAGTGGAGCTACGGTTACCCTGAGCGGATCCTCGAATGCGAGTACCGTTGCGGACGCGAATGGGAACTACACGTTTGCTGGACTTGCTAACGGTGCCTATACGGTCACTCCGAGCAAGACCGGCTATAGCTTTAGCCCGACGAGCCTGCCGGTCACGATCAACGGAGCGAACCAAAGCGGAGTTAACTTCGCTGCTCAGGCAATCACGTGGAGCATCTCGGGCAGCATTAGTCCTGCTGCGGGTGGGAATGGAGCTACGGTTACCCTGAGGGGATCCACGAATGCGAGTACCGTTGCAGATGCGAATGGCAACTATACGTTTACCGGACTTACGAATGGGGCCTATACGGTCACTCCGAGCAAGACCGGCTATAGCTTTAGCCCGACGAGCCTGCCGGTCACGATCAATGGAGCGAACCAGAGCGGAGTTAACTTCGCTGCTCAGGCAATCGCGTGGAGCATCTCAGGCAGCATTAGTCCTGCTGCGGGTGGGAGTGGAGCTACGGTTACCTTGAGCGGAGCGGCAAGTGCGACGACGGTTTCCGACGCGAATGGCAACTACAGCTTCAATCAGTTGGCAACTGGCGCCTATACGGTTACGCCGAGCAATGCCGGCTTTACGTTCACTCCTGCGTCACAACCGGTAACGTTGAACAATGCCAATGTCACCGCGATCAACTTTTCGGCGCAACCGGTAGTAACGGGCGGTATCCAACTGATACAGAAAAATGTGGATGGAAATGAATCAACTGCGCCGAGCATCTCCGCAAGTTTTACGGCTCCCAATACAGTTGGCGATTTCCTGCTTGTATCGGGTACGATTGCGCGCCCCGCAGGAACACTTTCGATCTCCGACACCCTGGGAAATACCTACATTCCAGTGACCACACCGGTCACCGACTCGAATCAGGATGTGACCTCGTACCTGTGGTATGTGCCGATCTGCAAAGGTGGAATGAATAGTGTGAGGTTGACGCCTGCGGTAGCAGGGGCGCTCGAGATTCATATCTCAGAGTGGTCTGGTGTCTCCTCAACTTACCCTGTGGATTCGTTTGCCTCTGCTACGGGAACCGGGACAAATGCATCGAGCGGTACCGTTACAACGACTGCTACCGGGGAGTTAGTTTACGGCTATACATTCCTAACGAACACTGCAGCGGCGGGTGCAGGATTTACCGGTTTGACTCTAGTGAACGGCGATCTTGATGAGTACGAGATTCAATCAGCGGCGGGGAGTATCGCAGCGACGTACACGCAAACGAGTGGAACCTGGTTCGCACGCGTTGCGACCTTCCGGCCGACTACTGCAACTCAGGGGACGATCTCCGGGACCGTCAGTCCTCCTGTCGGCGGGAGTGGCGCAACCGTCTCTCTGAGCGGTGCGGAGAGTGCAACGACAGTGGCCGATGCGAACGGGAATTACACGTTCGCTGGATTGCCGGATGGTTTATATACGGTTACGCCAAGCCATGTCGGGTATACCTTCAGCCCTGTCGGCCAAGCGGTCACAATAAGCGGGGCGAATCAGACCGGAGTGAATTTTTCGGCTCAGGCGATCGCATCGACCTGGGGCATCTCGGGGAGCATCACGCCTGCGGCAAGCGGGGGTGGAGCAACCGTTTCGTTGAACGGACCCGCGAGCGGAAGTACAGTGGCCGATGCGAACGGGAACTACACGTTCGCTGGGGTGGTCAACGGATCCTTTACGGTTACGCCCAGCAAGAGCGGGTATACGTTCAGTCCTACCAGTCAACCAGTGAACATCAACGGAGCTAGCCAGACCGGAGTTAATTTCACGGCGCAGGGGACAGGTCCAACGTGGAACATATCGGGAAGCATCAGTCCCACCTCAGGAGGGAGCGGTGTAACGGTTACATTAAGCGGGACGTCGAGCGCGACCGGCCTCACTGATGCGAACGGTAACTATATGTTCTCTGGATTGGCGAATGGTCAATACGCAATTACGCCTACGAAGAACGGTTATACCTTCAACCCGGCGAACCAACCCGTCACGATTAGCAGCGCCGATGTGAGTGCAATCAATTTCACCGCTGTGGCACCGTCGAATTCGATCACACTTGATGTGAACGCTTCCCAGAATGGAGCAAAGGCAGGTACAACGATTGCCAGTCCGACCTTATCGACTGCTACAACGAACGAACTGCTCCTGGCATTTGTTGCAACAGACTATATCAGTGGCACGAACACGACTGTGAAAAGCATCTCTGGGGGAGGCTTGACGTGGACGCTGGTCGAACGAACCAATGCGCAGAGTGGATCGGCTGAGATCTGGCGGGCTTTCGCTGCATCGGCTCTGAGCAACGTTACTGTTACAGCGACTTTGTCACAGAGTGTCATTTCCTCGATGACTGTAATGAGTTTCTCTGGAGTCAGCACTGCAGGCACGAATGGATCAGGGGCGATCGGGGCAGTCGGCAGCAAGAGTGCTGTCTCTGGCGCGCCGACGGCCTCTCTTGTCACCACTCTGAATAATTCCTGGGTTCTCGGAGTCGGAAATGACTATGACAGCGCCGTTGCGCGAACAGTGGGGACGGGACAGAGCTTGGTCAATCAGTACCTGACGCCGACTGGCGACACCTATTGGGTCCAGAGGCAGATAAACCCTGTGCCTCTCAGTGGGACAACTGTGACGATCAATGACACAGCACCCACAAAAGATCGTTTCAATTTGAGTATTGTGGAGATTCTCGCGGGCAGCGGTGGCACAAATTCGATACCCCCTACCGTGTCGATGACGTCGCCAGCTCCAGGTGCGCTACTTTCGAGCCTGGTGACTGTTTCTGCGACGGCTTCAGACCCAATCTCTGTCGCCGGCGTGCAGTTCCTGCTCGACGGCGCGTCGCTGGGCGCTGAGGTCACCAGTCCTCCGTATTCGATCACGTGGGACACAACGACGGTGGCCGACGGTCCGCATACGCTTTCAG
Organism: uncultured Acidobacteriaceae bacterium; assembly: GCA_963815485.1. GTDB lineage: Bacteria > Acidobacteriota > Terriglobia > Terriglobales > Acidobacteriaceae > Edaphobacter. Next base: position 2,346,436 of record CAWFGQ010000002.1, read on the forward strand.
CGCGCGCACGCGATAATGTCGGACTTTCTACAACTTCTACTTCCGTTGCGGTCACGGTCAACAATTCAGCAAACGCGTCCGTTGTGGGTAGCTGGTCTTCGCCAGTGAGCACTCCGGCTGTTGCGGTAAATCTGATCCTGTTGCAAAACAACAAGGTCCTCTTCTATCAGGATGGCAATACGCCGACGGTTTGGGACTACGTGGCTGGCACATCTACGAACATTCCCTTGCCAACCGACCTCTTTTGTTCGGGGCATGCCCTGATGTCTGACGGCAGAATTCTCGTTGTCGGTGGCTTCGGTGAAAGCGGTACAACTCTCGGCATCAAGAGCGCGGAGATTTTTGATCCGAACAAGTTGACTTGGACGTCAGTGCCCAATATGCAGTACAAGCGTTGGTATCCCAATGCAACCACGCTCCCGGATGGGCGAATCCTGGTAGTAGCCGGTTGGCAGACCAGTGCAAATACTAATGCGGGGATCTCGGAGATTTATGATCCTACGACAAACGCCTGGACATCCTTGACAAATGCCAACAATCCGTTCGAGACCTATCCCTTTATGTACGTGTTGCCTGATGGAAGAGTTATCCATATTGGCGGCTCGGAGTATGCGACCGATACGGACATCCTGGACCTTAGTACAACGAGTTGGTCGGTACTCGATCCCAACATCGTCGACGGCGCCAGCGCCACGATGTACTCGCCTGGCAAGTTCATGAAAGCAGGCAGCGCTGCCGACAGCCAAAATGTCGGGCCTTCTTCGAACACAACTTTTGTTCTGGATATGACTCAGCCCTCACCCGCGTGGCACCAGACTGCCTCGATGGCCTATCCACGAAGCTTTATGAATCTCACCATGTTGCCTGACGGTAGCGTCCTGGCAACTGGGGGAGAGACCGACAAGAATGGCGGAGATATCTCGAAGGCAGTCTATGCGGCAGAACTATGGTCACCACAGACGCAGACGTGGTCAACGATGGCCTCGATGCATACCCCAAGGGAATATCACGGCACTGCTGTGCTTCTTCCTGATGGAAGGGTACTGGAATCTGGGATGGGGGCTGATTTTGGAAATGTTCCCGATGAGAAGAGCGCAGAGTTCTATTCGCCGCCGTATCTCTTCAAGGGAGCCAGGCCAGTGATCACTCAGGCGCCAAGTCAGATACAGTACGGATCGAATTTCTTTGTTGGTACTCCGGATGCCACGAGCATAGCGAGTGTCTCCCTGATTCGAACTGGTGCCGTGACACACTTCTTCGATCAGAATGAGCGCTATCTGCCATTGAGCTTCACACAAACCAGCGGGGGACTGACTGTGACGGCCCCTGTCAACGCGAATCTCGCTCCGCCGGGCTACTACATGCTGTTCATCGTGAATAGCGCAGGTGTTCCGTCGGTGGCGCCGTTTGTCCAGGTGCCATAGAGAAGCTGATACGTTGCATCGACCAAAGGAGGAACCATGAATAAATTGCTGGTCGCTACCTTAGTTCTGGCAGGGACGATCCAGACTGTTTATGCACAGCAGTTCCACCTGGATCAGTCGGTATCCGATTTCACAGTGCGTGACATGAAGGGTCGCTCTTTGAACTACCGGATGATCAAGGGCAAGGTAACCGTCGTGATGTTCTTTTCTACGCGCTGTCCCATCTCCAACGCCTTCAATTTTCGTCGAAATACAATTTACCGGGAGTTTAAAGATCGCGTGAAGTTCATCGTTGTAGATTCGAACTCTAACGAGTCGCTCGCAGAAGTTCGAGCGTATGCCGAGGAGGTTGGGTTCGATTTTCCGGTGTATATGGATCCGAAGAACGAGGTTTCGGACCGGTTCGGGGTGTTAGCCACTACGGATACCTTTGTCATGGATTCGGCGGGCGTTATGCGATATCACGGTTATATCGAAGACGCGTTGAACCCGGAACGCACGACGAAACAGGGGCTTCGGCTTGCGATCGAAGCGGTACTTGATGCGAAGCCAATTGAAATGGCGGAGTCAAAGGCGCGCGGGTGCGCTATCCGGCATTCAAAGCCGTGACAGCCAGATCGGCAGTTTTGCATCTTTCATCCCATGGATTGCTACAAAAAAGGTTGCCATCAACGGCTGTACGATAAGCCGGAATGCAACGTCGCACCTATCCGCGCTGCAAGTTTCTGGATCACTCTTTGCCAGTGCATGGTTCAATCCGTTCTCTCTCTCTGCAACCCCGGGTGCTGTGGGCGCCGCAAAGAAGCAAAGACGTTAGCGCCAAAAGGCAAGTTAATCAAGGTGTAATCTGCGCTCATGAAATACGAAGTCAATTCTTGCACTGCATGATCTGACAGATTGACACTGTGTTACCCGCCGCGTATAACTCAACCTCACGACACTCGCGCAACTGTGCGAAAACCATATTTTGTATTGAAGACATTAACTCACGCGGTGCGAGTTTGCTCGATAACAGGTACTGTGTTGACCAGGCCAGCCGAAGGAAAATCCTTAAGGGGCGACCTTGCGAGAGCGACGACCAGCAGCGCGCATTTTGATCGCGGATGATCATCAGCTTTTGGCTGATGCATGCAAGAAACTTTTGGAACCAGAGTTTCTAGTTGTCGGCATTGTCACAGACGGTCGCCATCTGGTAAGTGCTGTAGCCGAGTTAAAGCCGGACATTATCCTCCTCGATATTTACATGCCGCTTTTGAATGGACTTGATGCCGGTGAGCAAGTAAAAAAGAACAATCCCCGGATAAAGCTGGTCTTCCTGACGATGACGTTGGCTGCCGATGTGGCGGCTGAAGCATTCCGTCGGGGTGCTTCCGGCTACGTTCTCAAACAGTCAGCAAGTACGGAACTTTTACTTGCTATCCGTAAAGTCAATCGAGGGCAAACGTATCTTTCGCCACTCGTCGCGAAGGAGACCGTAACATTTATTCTCAATAAAAGAGAGTCATTCGCCGAGGAAAAGCGGATCACACAGAGGCAAAGTGAAATTCTACAGTTGCTCGCTGAGGGCTTATCGATGAAAGAAGTAGCAAGTATCATCGACGTGAAGCCAGGAACAGTTGCCTTTCACAAATATCGGATGATGGAGACACTCAATATCCATACCAATGCCGAACTCCTGGGATATGCCCTTAAACACCAGATGGTTGTTCCTTAGGCGCCAGGGTCTCTCCACCAGCTCTCCGATTTGCTTCTTTTTCTGGGGCAGCTCCGTCCCTTCTTCATTGCTAAAATCAAATTCATTTTCTCAGCCGTTTCTGCTGTCGGCCGGTGAGCGGGTCTGTAGCGTAACCGGCTAAAGTGCCCCCCTTGTTCGTAACTTTAGGGGTCGCCCCTAATACATTTGACAGTTACGGTGAACATTGGGCGCTTGAACAATGGGTGCAACACTCCTGAATTGACAGGGTGAGGGTGTGATGCCGACTGCCTCAGCTCTGTTCAGGCACGATGCAGACTAGGAAAGGTAATCATGAGAACCCGAGCCGGGCGATCAACTCTTTTGTTTTGTGTTCTTGCGACCGTCGGATTCGTCCATTCCCAAGAGCCTGCCAAGCAGGACGAGACTCACAAGCGCCCCAAACTGGGCCTCGTTCTCGAGGGAGGAGGAGCGCTAGGACTTGCACATATCGGGGTAATAACGTGGATGGAGGAACACCGCATTCCGGTCAGTTATGTCGCAGGAACCAGCATGGGAGGTCTGGTCGGCGGCATCTATGCGACTGGGCGCTCGCCGGCGGAGGTAAGGGAACTCATCAACGGCATCGATTGGGATCAGGTGCTGAGCGGAGTGACGCCATTTCAGGATCTGTCCTTTCGACGCAAACAGGATGCTCATGAGGTCCCGGGCTCGCTTGAATTCGGTTTGCATGGCGGGTTGCAGTTTCCCTCAGGGTTCAATACAGGCCAGGGAGTTAATTTAGTTCTCGACCGCGTTGCGCTTCCATACTCGGGCGTTGCGAGCTTTAACGATCTTCCGATACCGTTTGCCTGTGTGGCTACCGATCTTGTCACCGGCAAGCAGCATGTATTCCGTGACGGTTCACTCTCTCTGGCCATGAGATCGACGATGTCATTACCGGGCATCTTCACGCCGGTCCGATCTGGACAGCACCTCTATGCAGATGGCTTTCTTCTCAATAATCTCCCGATAGACGTGGGTAAAGAGATGGGAGCTGATGTGACACTTGGAATTCATCTGGAGACTACTCCGATGGATCCAAAGGCGAACCTCTCAAGTTTCGGTGTGCTCGGTCAATCCATCTCGGTTATGTCAGCTGTGAACGAACTTCGTTCGATGGAGCAGGCGGATATACTTGTGACGGTTCCACTGCAGAAATTTACCGCTCTGGACTACAACAAGGCTGATGCCATCATTAAGGCGGGATACGATGCGGCCGCCGCCAAAGCCACTGTTCTGTCTGCGTTTTCGATTAGTGAGCCCGAGTGGGAAGAATATCTCGCCAATAGGAATTCCCGCCGACGGACTGCGCCTATTCCCAAATTTGTCGATGTTATAGGCGCTACGTCTCCTGCCATGGCAAAGGCGATGGAGAAGCAAATGTCCTCGCTGGTAGGAGCGCCGGTGGACACAGAGAAAATCGGACAGGACATGATGACTATCGTCGGTATGGGGCGGTTCGCCACTGCCACCTACTCCATGGTGGAAAAAAATGGGGAACAGGGTTTGCAAGTTCAGGCTGAGCCAAAGTCCTATGCGCCACCCATCGTACGTCCTCTGATTGTGATTGACGGTTCGGAGTACAACAATGTCCTGTTCAGCCTTGGCGCCCGGATTACATTTCTCGATATAGGGGGCTATCGATCAGAGTTTCGCAACAACATAGTTCTCGGATCAGTGTACCGATTGGACAGCGAATACTACCATCCATTCACAACAACCAGTAATTGGTTTATTTCACCCAGAATGGGGATTAACAGCCAACAGTTTAATGTTTACACAGGCAATTCGTTGCTGGCGAGTTATCGATTGCGCCAGGCGCTTGGCGGTCTCGACACTGGATATGGATTTGGAAGAATCGCAGAATTTCGATTGGGATATGAAGGCGGATATGAAAAGATCTCTCCCGAGATCGGGAACATATCGACACTTCCAGTAACATCAGGGACTACCGGCGACGCGAGGATCCAGTTCGAATTGAATACTTTGGATGACCCCGTCATTCCACGATCCGGCACAAGTCTCCTAATGTACACAAAGGGATATACAGTGAATCCGGCTGCCCCGGGCCCCTTCCCGGTGTCTGAGATTCAGGCCGAAAAATTGTTTCACTTGGATGCTCCAACATCTTTGTATGCAGCAGTCTCTGGAGGCAGCAGCTACGGGTTCAGAACGGGTGTACCATCCTTTTCTCTCGGCGGCTCGCAACGGTTAGTCGCATGGAGCACGAATGAGTTACTTACAAACCAATATTTTCTGGGACGACTTGGCTATATTCGTGAATTGGTGAAATTGCCGCCCTTTCTGGGAAGTTCTGTGAACGTTCTCGGAGTGTTTGAGATGGGGAAGACATATCAGCTTCCATTCGGTCCAAAGCCGCCGAATCTTCCGATAGATTTCGCAGGCGGGCTCGTCGTGAACACAATATTCGGTCCTGTAGAAGTCGCAGGTGCGGTTGGCAACTATGGCCACGGCCGGTTCTTTTTCCAGATTGGGCGAATTTTCTGAGAGTGTGATCCACCCGAATTCAACGCCGACGCAATGCCTGTGACCAATTTGCGATCACGTTCCATGCGGACGGGAAGAGTTCTCAGGACCTGATCGATTAGCGAAATGCAGGTGGAGAGATGGAGGCAAATCGACCTCCGTTGAACACGATATCAATCGCCTTGATCAGATCTTCAGTTGCGCGAGACTTTAAAGACGTAACCAGATGCACCGATTTCAAAGGCGGTAGTCACGAAATCGATGTCTTCATGGATTGTCAAAAAGATGATTTTTGCGGTGCACCCGATATCACGCAAACGTCTCGCTACTTCGAAACCAGTCAGATCTCCTAAAGAAAGGTCCAGAATCACAAGGTCGGGACAGAGAGTGGCGATTTGATTCAGAACAGCAGTGCCGTTGGGAAGAGCCGCTGCGACATCACATCCCGTCTCCAGCATCTCGACGAGCATCTCGAGCATCGCTGGGTTATCATCTGCCAGAACGATAGCCGGGTGAACCACGGTCTCTATCTTCATCGACGATATTCCTATTCTTCTCAATCGCCAGCATCCGACTACAAATGCTATTTGCACCTACGCAAGTTATCTACTAGCAAAAATAGTTGCGGGTCGGGCACAAAGATGTATCAATTGCCCTGATAAGCGAGACTACCCGCCGGCAGCTAAGTGCTTGAAGGAATCTGGTCTATCAGGACAAAGCCGGCTCCTCCTTGCGTCGCTTCGTGCCAGAGCAATAAACCGATGCGCCCCGACAATCTGCTGAAGCGTTTCCAATCCGCCCGGGAATTGATGGGAAGATCATCGGGTGGCACACTTCCTCGTTCGCTGGCGACGAACCTGCAGGGGATGGGTGTGGATGTGAAGATGGCGCAGGAATTATTGCGGCACGCGAATATCAGAACGATGCTCGATATCTAACAGTTGGCGGTCTCGCAGCACAAGCGCGGCGCTGAGGCAAATGTCGTGGAGATGTGCTCCGAAGAAGCTTCAGCACGCTCGACGACATTGGAGCCGGTTGATCAGCGTCGGTAAGTAGTTGGTATTGAAGGGGAAGTTGGTGGACCTGATCGGGATCGAACCGATGACCTCTTCCATGCCATGGAAGCGCGCTCCCAGCTGCGCCACAGGCCCACTCTCAGGAAGGACTCTCTCTATTCTGGCTGACCGCGGCATATTCGTCAATGCGACCACCGGGGGCGGCAAATCGGTTGGGGAGGGATCATGAATGCTAGTCGGACGAATCTGGGAACTTATCGGGTATCTTCCGGTGTCTAAAGATATTAGAGTGAGCGAGCACTCGGCCCGCGCGGGCGCTGTTCCCGAGCTTTTTGGCTCTCGCGAGCCAATAGTTGCAACTTGTTTCACCGAAGTCGTAACCTAGAGGTTACCCGGTATGCAGGCGGGCACGATAGTGGGCAATCTAGCCAGTGCGATAGGCATCACCACCGAAGACGCGGCTCTTGTCGCCGACCTCAAGGCTGGCTCCGAAGAGGCGTTCGCCGTTCTCATTGCGCAGTATCATCAGCCGCTTTATTCGTTGATCGCTCGCAGTCTCAACGACCCTGCCGACGCTGCCGACATCACTCAGGAAGTCTTCATCAAGGTGTTCCGCAGTATTCGAGGTTTCCACGGGGATGCCAGTCTGCGCACGTGGCTCTACCGCATTGCGTTGCGCGAGGCGTCGAATCAGCGGCGGTGGTGGTCGCGCCACAAGAAGCAGGAGATTACAATCGACTCGCCGTATGAGTCCGATTATGACGACGAGAGCAAAGGACTCTGCCTTAGCGCAACCTTGGCCGATCACTCCGATTCTCCCTTCGATCATGCGGCTAAGGCTGAGGTTCGGGAGCGTGTGGAAGCCGCTCTGCGCCAGCTTCCCGAAGCCTTTCGCACGGTCGTTATTCTGCGCGAGATTGAGGGCTTCGCTTACGAGGAGATAGCCGAGATCCTCAGCACAAACCTTGGCACAGTCAAGTCGCGGCTCACCCGAGGCCGCTTTGCACTTCGAGCTTTGCTCAATTCCGATCCTCTCATTGCCGCCACAAACTCTGCGTCGGTTCCTCTCCCGGAGATATCCAAAGAGGTGGTGACCCAATGAGTCGAAGCTGCCAGAAGTTCCAATCGTCTTTCTCGGCCTATCTCGATGGCGCCGTAAGCGGACACGAGATGCAGCAGATCGCTCTTCATTTGGAGAACTGTGACGGTTGTGCCCACGAGTTTGCTTCCTTGCGCGCGATGCAGCGGACGCTCGCTGCCCTAGGTCCGGCAAAGGCTCCGGAGGATCTCGGTCTCAAACTCAGATTGGCTATCTCGCATGAGCAGGCGAGGAGGAAGGCGAACTTGCTGGATGCTTTGAGCCTGAAGTGGGACAACGCAATCCGTCCGTGGCTGGTGCAGGTTTCGGCAGGTTTTGCGGGAGCGGTCGTTCTTATAGGAGGGATTGGGCTTCTGCTCGGGATGGTTGCGGTGCCTGAGCCGGTGATGGCAAATGATGAGCCTCTGGGTGCCATAACAGCGCCACACTATTTGTATTCGACCGTGAGTCCGGGTGCGATTATCAGCAATCGCGACTCCGTCATTGTGGTTGAGGCTTATGTCAATTCCCAGGGCCGGGTCTACGATTACAACATCGTGTCCGGACCGGACGATCCGACGGTTCGCAACCAGGTGGTCGATCAATTGCTGATGAGTGTCTACGAGCCGGCCAGTGTTTTTGGCGCTCCGGTGCGAGGCCGAGTTGTCCTTACCTTCTCGGGAATCTCGGTCCGCGGCTAACCTAAGCGTTTAGGTTGCCACTCTGCCCTCTGCTCCCTTAAACTTCATGCGAGCGTCGAAACCTTATCGTGTCTTATTTTACGAAGCCGTCCTTCCATCGAAACCCAGCGCATTTCCTATGCCTTGCCGTCGTATTTTTGATCAGCGTGTGTCCGTTCCCGGTAAACGCCCAGAAACCAAGTACTTCGAGCAGTAGTACGCCCGAGAACCCATCCTCCGACGTTCCCACCAAGCTTCCCGCACGCATCGCGCAACCGGAGGCCGGCGGCTCCGCCATTACGCTTGAGACCAGCGAGCCTCTGTTTTACATCGCTGTCGGGCTCAATACCTGCGGCTACGATGCCGGTCTCGCTGAATCCGCACCAGTCCGCCAGAAGATTCGCGAGGAGATCAACGCGGAGGTCGCATCCTCGGAAGCTGCCCGCACCAGCCGCGACGCTCTCTGCAGCTATGTCCGGGGCCATACCCTCAACGATGGGAGTCTCAACCTTGCTCAGTACATCTCGCTTGCGCTGTATCTTTCGCAACCGCCTGAACTGACTCCAACGGTTGACGAAACGGAACTGCCTCCCGACTCCACTGCCGTCGTCAATATTCTTCCTCTTCTCCGCGCCTTCGCCAACGATGTTCATCTCAACGCCATCTGGGTCCAGCATCGTCCCGAGTACGAGGCCCTGACCAAGCTGGTGCACGATCCGCTTACGAAGGCGGTGCTCGACACCAACATTTATCTTCATCTGCCCGTTAGCAGCTACGATGGCCGCCGATTCCTCGTTTTGCTGGAACCAATGCTCTCTCCCTCGTCGACGAACGCGCGGATTTATTCGGTGGACTATATTGTCGTCACTTCCCCTGCGGGAAACCCGCTCGGCGCCGTCCACATGGACGACATCCGGCATACCTACCTTCACTACGAGATCGAACCGCTGGTTTATGCGCGCGCGCAGGCGATGGAACGGCTTCAGCCTTTGCTGAAAGCTGTTCAGGAAGCCCCGCTTGACTACACGTACAAGACGGAGATTGTCCCGCTGATCACCGAATGCCTTATCAAGGCGATCGAGACGCACACGATGGATGTGGGGCTTGCAAAACCGGTGAGGCCGACTACAGTCAAACAACGCGCCGATCTTGAACGCTACGACGCGGAGATGAGCGATTATGAGCGGCAGGCTGAGACTGTCCGGCGAAAAGCAGTTGATCTCGCGATGCGCCAAGGTTGGGTGCTCGTCGACTATTTCTACAGCCAGATCGGCGCCATGGAGAAGAGCGGGGTCAGCCTCAGGGAGTACATGGGCCAGATGGTCTATGGGATGGACGTCGACCGCGAACGCCACAAAGACGAGCAGATCGCCTTCCTGCCGAACGGCAGCCACGATGTGCTCCGCCGTGCCACGACGCAGTTAACGGGCCTCCAACTTGCTGAGATGAAGCTGTTTAAGGGAGACCTCGCTGATGCCTCCGACATCGCCAACAAGGTCCTGGCCGATCCTAAGGGCGACCATGCCCAGGCCCACTACGTCCTCGCGCGAATCAACTTGATGCAGCGTCAACCCGGTGCCGCGATCGGGGATTTCCAGGCTGTTCTTGATACTTCAAAGGATCCCCGGACCCTTGCCTGGTCGCACATTTACCTTGGCCGGCTCTACGATGTCGTGCCAGACCGTGAAAAAGCTGTGGCTGAGTATCAGGCCGCCCTCACCGTTCGCGACGCCCAGCCTGACACCAAGACAGCCGCCGAACAAGGAATCAAACAACCCTTCGTCGCCCCAAAGATGCAGCATCCAGCCCAGGAAGACGATGACACTCCACTGGACCCAAGCGGAAAAGCTGAGAAAGACGCATATCGTCCGCCAACCCCACACTAACGACGTACTTGAAGACGTGCGCCCGTCGGGTAAAGTAAAACGCGGAGGGTTGATGAAGAAACGGCACAAAAAAGCCGCTCATCCGAAGACTAACGGCACGTCTGCGTTTCTCTTCGATCATCACTTCCGCAGGCCCGAGCTGCTGACCTGGTCTCTTACGCATCGATCCCTTGCCTACGAGACCAAACCGGAGTCCCTACCCAATCCTGCTTCCGATAACGAGCAACTTGAGTTTGTCGGGGACGCTGTTCTTGGTCTGGTTGTTGCGGAATCACTCTTCAAGCGCTTTCCGGCCTCGCGTGAGGGGGAGCTGACGCGTTTGCGTGCTTCTCTGGTCAGCCGCCGCCATCTTGGCGAGGTTGCTGCACGCATTGACCTCGGCTCTCACCTGCTTCTTGGGCGCGGCGAGGAACAAAGCGGAGGCCGCAGGAAGCCTGCGCTGCTCGCCAATGCTCTCGAAGCAGTTATTGCCGCGCTGTATCTCGACGGTGGGCTCGATACAGCCCGCGCCTTCATCGAAAAGTACATCATGGAACCCACGTTGCCCGGTCTTCATTTCGCTCTTGAGGCCGGCGAGGCCTTCAGCGGAGCCATTGGCGATCATAAATCCGCGCTGCAGGAGCATTTGCAGGCTACCGGCGCCGGCCAGCCGCATTACGTTCTTACAAATCAGAGCGGTCCGGATCACCAGAAGAGGTTCCGCGTCGAAGTTCGGATCGACGACAAAAACGGAGGATCGCGTGCCCTTGCCGAGTCCGAAGGAACCACCAAGAAACAGGCACAGCAGGACGCGGCGCGGCTCGCCTTTCTGCGCCTTATCTCCGAGGCCCACCTTGGTAACAAGGCGTCTAAGACGGGGGCAGCCAAATGACTCCTCCTGCCGCAGACATCAAATCAGGGCAGATGCAAAACCAGGATCAAGCTGCTCTCCAGGCGTCGATGCCGCACATAGAGCAGCTCGAAGATCCTGGCGTCGATTCAGCTCCGGAGCCACACAGCGCGCAAGGGGCTCATCACTGGCACTACAGACCAACTGTTCTGACGGCGACGCAATCGCTCTTCAACCTAATTGTGATTGCGCTCTTCATTATCAGTTTCTGCGCCCAGCCTTTCCGCATCCCATCCGAGTCGATGGAGTCTACTCTCCTTATTGGCGACTTTCTACTCGTCAACAAACAGGTTGCCGCTCCGGGTGCGGACAGTTCCGCCGGCCTCCTTCCTTCCTCCGCGATCCACCGCGGAGACATCATCGTCTTTCACGATCCCGTGGACGCAAGTCTTCACCTCGTCAAGCGTGTCATCGGCCTTCCGGGCGACCATCTTCGCCTGCACTCCGGACGCGTCTTCATCAATGGCAATCCTCTGACGGAGCCTTACGCGATCTACCGCCCAAGCCCGCCCGACAACTTCCGCGACAATTTTCCCCGCTTTCAATCCGCTGATCCTGAGATCGACTCCCGGTGGTGGATTCGGATGCGGTCGCTCATCGATAATGGCGAACTCATCATCCCTACCGGCAACTACTTCGTGATGGGCGACAACCGCAACGACAGTGAAGATAGCCGCTATTGGGGCTTCGTGCCCCGCGAAAACATCGTCGGCAAACCGCTGCTGATCTACTTCTCCCTGCAGCAGCACGATACCGACAACGCAGGCAATCTCACACAGGAGGCCCGTGCTGAAAACCAGCGACGGCAGCACCCCGGTAAGATCGATAGCCTGGTGGACTTCGCACGCTGGGGACGCACTTTTCAGGTCGTCCGCTGAACCCCTTTGGAACCTTTCAATTTAAGCCCTCATCAGCGATACACTGATAGCTGCAAACACGGAGACCTGTCTTGGCCGAGACCGTAGCAACCGAAACAAACCAGATCGAAATGAATCAGCAGGACCGCACTGAGACACCCCTCGAATCTCTTGCCTCCATCTGCACTGTTCTGGCTATCGGTCTCTTCGTCATGACCTTTATCTTCCAGAACTTCGAGATCCCTTCGGCCTCGATGGTCAAGACGCTGCTGATTGGCGATCACGTCCTGGTCGATCGAATCTCCGTCGCCCCTCCTGCAAAATGGGCGCCATTTACCTTCTATCGCGATATTCGCCGCGGAGACATCATCGTCTTCTTCAAGCCCGGCGAACCCGACCTCTTCCTGGTAAAACGAACGATCGGCATCCCTGGTGACAAGATCCATCTCCGCAATGGTGTGGTGTACCTGAACGGGGTTGCGCAGAATGAGCCCCAGGCTGCCATGCCGGTTGAAGACGGCAACGTTCAGCATTCCTTCAATGCCTATCGCGACGATTTTCCGACCGTTCCGCCTGGACCCTACGATCAGGTCACGGCAAGCTGGGCCTATGAACTTCCCAGTCACATCCAGGACGGCGATCTTGTTGTTCCGCCAGGCAAGGTTTTTGCCATGGGAGACAATCGTACGGAAAGCCTCGACGGCCGTTTCTGGGGCTTTGTTCCACGCGAAAACATTGTAGGCCGACCGATGTTTGTCTACTGGTCCTTTGAAACTCCTGCCGATCAGATCAATAAACAGAGCCTCGGCGAGCGCCTCAGCTTTATGGGCCACATTCTCATCCATATCTTCGACGAGACGCGCTGGAAGCGCACGCTGCATCTCGTCAAGTAAGCTGAGTCATCAGATCAGCATCTTCGCCAACGACGCGCAACCCATCGCGCCAGATAATCTTTCATGCAGGAAATGGACCCAACTTACGAGCAGTCAGAGGCCTTTGAGGCGGACATCCCGCCCAGCGTCAGCGCTCGGACGCTGAAACGGCTTCTTTATCTCGCGCTTGCCGCCGTGGCGGTCGTGCTTCTCGTCCTCCTCCCACCTCTCATCAGTCTCAACCGTTACCAGAAACGCATTGCGAATAGCATTAGCGATAGTCTTGGCCGGCCCGTTCATCTCGACGAGGTGAATCTCAATCTGCTGCCGCTCCCTGGTTTCACGCTCCAGAATTTCGTGGTCGACGAAGATCCGGCTTTTGGTTTCGAGCCTATAATCCGCTCTGCATCCGTTCGGGCCACGCTTCGCATCAGCTCGCTCCTGCGGCGTCGTATCGAGTTCTCCACGATAAGCTTCAGCGAACCCACCAGCGTTAATATCGTCCAACTTGCCAACGGCAAGTGGAACCTGGAGGGCATCCTTCTCCACGCCGCGCACGTCGAGGCCGCACCGACTGCACAGCCGAAGGCCGGTCCGGCGCCTCGTTTCCCGTACATCGAAGCCACCGGCGCGCGCCTAAATCTCAAGCTGGACCGTGAAAAGACGCCAATTTCCCTTACCGACGCGGACTTTGCCCTGTGGCTCCCTGACCCGCAGGAATGGCGCGTGCGCATTCAGGCTCATCCAGCCCGCACGGACATAAACGTCTCCGACACTGGCACTGTGCAGGTTGAAGGAACGCTCGGCCGCGCAGCCTCCCTCGATCAGGTTCCTCTCAATCTCCGTGGCGAATGGCGCAATGTGCCTCTCGGGCAGGCCAGCCTCGTCCTCTTCGGTCGTGACGCAGGCCTCCGCGGCGACCTTACGCTCTCCGCCAACGCGCAGGGAACCGTCGGCAACAGCGCAATCCAGGCGCATCTTCAACTGACAGGGGCCCGCCGCGCTGATTTCGTTCCCACGCAACCCGTCGATGTGGATATGCAGTGCCTCGCGGCTGCCACTGGCGAATTCCGAAGCTTTCAAGACGTCCATTGCAGTTGGCCGCCTGCGGGCTCCTCCGATCCACCCACCCTCGCCGTTTCCGGAGCGCTTCCTGACATTCGCAACCTCCGTACAGCAGCCATCGAGATCGGCACACCCGCGCTCCCCGCCGCAACGTTGCTGGATTGGCTCCACGTTGCAAGCTCGAGAGTCCCGGCCGACATCACCGCCTCCGGTACGGTTACCGGAACTCTCTCCTATCACCCGGAGCAATCTGACTCCACTCCGTGGCAAGGAGTCATGCGCGTCACCGAGGCGGGCCTAGTCAATCCACGCGCAGGAATGGCGTCACTCGTCACTGGCGACGTCACGCTCCAGTCCATCTCCACGCCGCCGCCTGATACGCGCCGTAAAAAACACCCACCCCAGCCGCCATCATTCAATGGATTCCAACTCGCCTCAACCTCGCTCGACCTCGGCGGCAAAGACCCGGCGACTCTGGACGGCCACTTCGACACGATCGGCTACACCGTTCACCTCGCCGGCATGGCCTCTCTTGCTCGACTCGACGCGCTTGCCGCGGCTCTTCCTTTTCTGGGCGACGGGCTCGACGAAGTTCTCCCGACCGACCGCGCAGTCGGGTCTTTCCGCATCGACATGACTGCCACCCGCACTTGGGGTGATGGCCAGACTTGGGTCGACAACACGGTGCATGTCCCTGTGCCTCGCCCAAAACGCAGCCGCTGATCAAACGCGGTACTGTTCGTCACTGACATGTTCCATCCAATCCACAACCTTGCCGTCGCGTCGCTCCTGAATGGCGATGTGAGTCATCGCCGTGGTCGGTGTAGCCCCGTGCCAATGCTTCTCTCCCGGCGCGAACCAAACCACATCACCGGGGTGGATCTCTTCAATTGCCCCGCCCTCCCGCTGAACCCATCCGCAGCCTCCCGTAACAATTAACGTCTGCCCGAGGGGGTGAGTGTGCCACGCAGTACGCGCTCCCGGTTCAAACGTGACGCTGGCGCCACCAACAAGCGCCGGATCGGGTGCTTGAAAAAGCGGGTCAATCCGAACTGTGCCGGTAAACCAATCTGCTGGACCTTTGCCTGAGGGCTGCGAACCGATGCGTTTGATCTCCATCCCCAAATTCTAAAGGGTCGTGGAGGGAAAGGATTTCCAACGAACCGACACCCGAAGTTGCATCTTCCCGCCGCATAGCCGACAATTTCGCGTAACCGGTCTGACCAATTTATTCGTCGCGAAAGAATAAGTTCCGGCCGGCTACCGAATCTGTATCACCCCGGGCGTGACTCATGCGTTGTCTCCGATCACTTCTCTCTCTTAGCCTTCTCCTGAGCGCATTCCAGGTCACGGCCCAACAACCGAAAGAACCCGGCCTCCTCTTCTACCTCTCCGGCGATCACGGCTTCAACGCTGACTACGCCGCTGGGGGCAATCCCGCACCCAACTTCCTTAAGGACGTGAAAATCCTCCCCGGCGGCGCAAAGGGCTCGTACCTGCAATGCGGCGACAATCAACTCCTCTCTTACTGGGCGCCCGGAAACATCTACTCGCAGCGCGGTACACTCTCCTTCGACTGGCGCTCGCGCGAGCCGGTCGGCGAGACTGAGTTTCCCATTTTCCGCGTTGGCTACGGCGATCACTCCAGCTGGGACATGGTCTGGCTCCGCATCGACTACAACGGCCACGGCTTCGACGCCTTCGTCACAGACATTAACCTTGGACGAACCCGCGTCTCCTACACGATGCCTGACTTTCCCAAACCCGACCAATGGGTCCACCTCGCGCTTGCCTGGGACGAGACGCGTGGCATCCGCTTCTACGTGAACGGCAAACTCGCGGGTGAAAAAGCCGCGACAGGCATGTTCGACGCAGCGCTCGATCAGTTCGGCCCGCACTCCCGAATCATCGCCCCCACCGGCGTCGAAAGCTCCTACAACTACGACCGCGGCGGCGACATCGACGAACTCCGCATCTACGACCGCATGCTCTCGGACGACAACATCGTGTCGCTCGCACGCAAGGAGATTCCGCAAAACCTCCCGTCGATCACCCGCCTACTGAGCGCGCCCGACTGGCAGAAGGAGTGGTGGTTCCACTACGGCTGGAATCGCCCCAACGGCATCCCCGCGCCGCTCCCGGCTACCGACACGACGATCCGCAAGGTCGAGATCCACGATGCCTACGATCTCAAACGCTGGTGGTGGAAGGGAACTGACGGCATCCGAGAGACAACCTGGCCCGGCGTCTACAACCGCTCCACGCTCATCGGACGCTTCGACTACTTCCAACTTCCTGACTGGGACTGCTACGCCCTCTCCGGCAAGTCCGTCACGTTCTATATGCCCGACGAGCCATGGAACCACCTCGAAATTCAGGGCGGCGCATGGGGCAATCTATCTCTCCTGACCCTGGGCGAAGGCAAACCCGGCGCCATCGCCGATCCCGATCAGCACGATACCTCGCCACAGCTAGTCCAAACTCTCTTCGAAAGACCGGAAGGCCAGGAACGCACCACTCACGATCTCACCCAACCCATCACCGGCGAGAAAGTCCGCTTCACCAACGTCAAGCAGGAGTGGCCCATCGGCGAATTCTCCGCCTACTACATCCATCCCGGCAAAGAGCCCGAAGGCATTGCGGTGCTGCACTACGCCGTTACCGCGAGAGGCGCGCTCGACAATCCGTCCCTCGCCACACTCCGAGAATTCATCCATGGCCGCTTCCCTGCCGACGAGCGCGACACGATGGTTGCGATGCCTGCAGTGTCCCTAGGCGGCGGTCGAACCTCCATCGGCCGCGGCAACTCAGCCTCCGAAACAGCGACGAAGCAAAACCTGCCCATCATCCATATCCTCATCCCAGCCGACTTCCGCGCCATCCAGGCCGACGAGGGCCACGGAACCTCCTACAGTTGGGAAAACATGCACGCCGGCCTTCGACGGCATCGCGATCGATCTCCCCGCTCTCAATATAGAACCCACGCATGGCGACTCCATCCCCGTGAACATCCAGATCAAAGATCCCATCTGGCCCATGCGCGACATGTTCGACATCAGCTTCTCCGTCAAAGCCGGCGAACCCCACACCCTCTGGCTCGACACACGCGACCGTATCTTGCCTAACGGCAAGAGCCTCTACCTCACCATCGCCTCGGCCAGCGCGGAGTTCGGCCCTGCAGCACTCGAAGGCATGCATCTGCGCCTCATCTTCAAGCCCTGGAAAGACGCTCTGCCCGAACACGTCAGCGATCGACTGACGCAGGTGCGCGACAACTACGCCAATCTAGTAGAAGAGTCCGTGAACTCACGCAAGCTGAATATCTTCAACCGCTTCGATGCCGACATCACCGACCTCCTGCGCGTCGATCCCGAGAACGACCTTGGACGCAAGTACTGGAACGAGATGAACCACGAGCAGATCAAGCCTCCGTTCACACTGCCGAAGGCCCCCGCAGGCGTACCCGAGTGGGCTTTCCTACAAACCACTGATCTCGGATATCTCGATCGCCTCATCAACTGGTACATCGACAACCGGCAGATCTCCGACGGCGAGTTTGGCGGAGGATTGTCTGACGACAGCGACTTCCTCAACTGGTGGCCGGGCCTCGCCTTCATGGGAGCCAACAACGACAAGCTCAAACACTCGCTGCTGAATACGCTAGACACGATGTACGCCACCAACATGTTCACCAACGGGCTCGCGACCGCCCAGTACGACGAGCTGCACAGCTACGAGGATGGCATCAACGTGCTCGGACAGGCGATGATGATCGACTACGGAAGTCCGAAGCAGCTTGAGCGCGCAATGGAGACATCCCGCCGCCTCGAATGGCTCACCGGTATCAACGTCGCAGGACAACGCCAGGTCCGCTCCGCGTATTACAGCGGTACCAAGATGGCTGAGAACGGCGTATGGGGCTGGGGCAAAGGCCGTTCATACATGGTCTTTCATCCCGCGCTGGAGCTTGTCCTCTACAATGGGATGCCGCAGACGCGAAAGATGGTCACCGAGATCGCAGATGGCTTTCTTGGGCACCGCCATCTCGACGCGAATGGCAAATATGGAATGCACTATGCCGTCAACTTCCACACCAATGAAGACCTGTCGGAAGGAAATACTCCATGGTTCATCCTGTGGGCCGCTTATCGCTGGACAGGCGACAAAAAATATCTCGTCCCGTTTGGCGATAATCCGCCGGACTCCCTGCGCCTCATCAACTCCGACGCGCTCGACATGCTGAACGTTCGTGATACGTGGGGCAAACAACTGCTGCAGACAGCAGCCCCTGACCGCCGCAGCGACTCAGGAACCGCGAGCGAAACCAATCTGCAGCTCGCCTGGCAATTGACCGGCGATACCAAGAACCTCGAAAGACTCTACGCCTCGCAGATTGAGACAGCGGTGAATCGCGAGTTCATCAACACCGAGGGCAGTCTCTGGATCGATCGAATCTATTTCAACAACGGGGAATTGCAGCGCGGACGCCTGGGTGGAGTGGCGCTGATGAGGAATTACGTCTACCCGGGCAATGTCGTCAGTTGGAACTTTGAAGCGCCTGCGACGGGAGAGAGTGTCGGAATCCTCGTGCCGGAAGGTACGCCGGACCACATCAAAATCGTCGCGTACAACCTCGATTCCGTCGCGGTAAAAGCGAAGATGACCGGATGGGAGATCGATCCCGGCAAGTGGGAGATTACGCAAGGCATTCAAGGCTCATCATCGAATGCTCCATTGCGCGACGTGAGCACCCGAACCGAAGAATTCGAACGCAGCCGCGATCTCGAAATCACCTTTCCGCCACACGCGACAACAGTGATTGAATTGAAGCTTGTTCAGAAGGGCGTCCCATACTGGTCGCGACCTGACTTAGGCATCGGTGAAGACGACGTCAAAATCGAAGGCAATCGCATCAAGGTCACGGTGCACAGCCTCGGGTCGGTCAATACACCCGCGTCAAAGGTTGTGCTTCGCGACAAGACAGGGAAGGTGCTTGCGAGCGCTTCCGTTCCTTCTATCAAAGCTCCCCTCGACCTCTTTCCCAAAACCTCTGCGGTCGCGCTCGTTTTGCCGTCCGGCGCGGACTACAAGGGAGGAAGCATAACCGTCGAAACGAGCAGCGACATTCCGGAGATTACGCAGATGAACAACCGAGTGCCACTGTAAAAACGCGTCTTGTAGCCATTGTTGTGTCCTGCGTAATTTGAGCAGGGTCGATATTCGATGTTCTCGCATCGAGAGAATCTAGTTCCTAATCTTTAGCAGGACGCGGAGGGTGCTTATCTTTTCACCGTTGCGAATGCGTTTGAGCTGACGGGTGAGTTGGGCGGAGGGGTCGTTTGGATCGCCGTTGTCCTCTTCGTCTTCTGCTTCGAGTCGACGCTGCTCTAGCGCGTGGTGGAGGTCGGGTTGGGCGAGGTTTTGGAGCGAGAGGATTGCGAGGCTAAGGGCGGCTGCTGAAGGGTAGAACCCCCGGTAGTTTTTGTTGGCGGCTTTTCTTCGGCGGTATCGGCGGCGCCGAAGGAGGATGCTGCACCGAAAAACAGGAAAAAGGCGAGAAAGGCCCCGTTAAGAATGAGGTCGATATTCATAGACATCCCCTTGTGGCTGGTGAATCGCAGGCGTGATCCCGCACTATTCAAGGCTGCGGTGATATTTCTGGATGTGGAGGAATCCGGCCTGTGGGGGTGGGGGACGCTGGAAGAGAGTGGCTCTAACCTGGTGCTTACGTGCAAAGCCGCGGTCGTAAGCTGGCTGATAAATGCACACTTCGTCGATGAGGGCGACGAAGAGGAAGATCGGGATCAGGAGGAAGAGCGCGCCTGTGTGGTTGGGGAGATGTGGAAGGAGAAGGACCGCGAGGACGGCAAGGAGGGCAGCCAAGAGCTGCCAACGACGGATTGGAGTCCAGCGAGTCATCCGTGGTTAGTTTAGCGCGTGGAGAGGAAGAATGGGACTCGGCTTCGGTGGGCACGACGCGTTTTCGTTGTGCGAAGACAACGCATGCTCCACCCCCGAACTCTCTGCCAGCGCGAGGCAGCCTGACTTCTTTTAGCGCGAGACGATTTGCCTGATGTGGACCGAAGTAGCGACCTCGGGGACGCTTCCGTCGTTGACGATGACCTCGTCGGGTGTTCCTTCGAAGACGATTCGGGTAGAGGCGTTTGAGTGTGCCGGGATTCTTAGCCGCTCGGTTGCAGTCAAAGTACCGGATCGGATCGTGACCGGGACATCTGCGACCGCGCCACCGTCATTTCGCACCTCGACGGCGACCAGCCAGCCTGGACCTTTGCCTCCGACCTGATCAATTGCCCGAGGCGTCACGTTCGCGATGCTTAGATCAGGCAGGCCGCAATCGCGGTAGACCCAGTCGTTGAAGAACCAGTTCAGATCGCGTTTTGCGTACCGTTCCAGTACACGCTGAAACTCTTTGGGGTCGCTATCGGGGTTGGCCTCTTTGCCTTCGCGATAGGTTCGGAAGGTTCGTTTCAGGGCATCCTCCCCGGCCAGCGTGCGCAACATCCAAAGGGCTGCAGAAGACTTTGTCCTGTAGTAAACCTCATCGCTTGCCAATAGAAGGCTTTGGCCTTCCTGCGCGTTTCCGGTGGCTGCCGGCTCTGCCAGCGCCAGCGTTTTGGCCTGCTGTTGAAGCTGCGCGACTGCAGCTTCGCGGCCTTGTATCTGCTCAAGCCACAAGAGCGACATGAACTCTGCTACGCCTTCGTCCAGCCAAACGTGCGATGAGCCAAACCATGCGTGACTAAGCGAATGCGCGAGTGAGGGGGCGAGTGCATCTGGCTTGGCGGCATGCACGGGAGCTACCAGAAGCGCGTCGTCTTCAAAGGGCTGCCCGTCCTGATCGAGGATGTAGAGCGTGGTCAAAGGCCCGTCGCCAAGCCAGTCCTTCAGCAATGGCTGCACCTTGGCCGCGGCGGCCGAGTAGCTGGGTAACGCGTCGTAGTGATCTGTCACGGCGGATATGAGGCTGTCGTCGGTGACCGTGCCCGCCCTGTCGGTGACGAAGAGGCTCATTGTTCGAAACCCGAGGGGACGCTCGGCGAACTCGGCGACGGCGACTCCGGGCGATTCTGCGACAGGCAGACCAGAGTTTTCGTTGACAACTTTTAATTGTTCGCGATGGCCGCAGAAGAATGCGGCGTCCGGTGCGTCCCTGCTGTACTCGACGGTGAGGCGGAGGCGAACCTTTGCTGTGGATTGCTGCAGCTTCGTTTGCCCGACGCTCTGGAAGAGACGTGCTCCATCGCCGAGAAAGACGGGGGCTGCCGCCACGGGATACCACAAGGTGTTGCCGAAGCCGCGAAGCGCGATCCTTTCCTGGTTGATCTGGTCCCAATCGGCGCGGGATGCCTGATCTGCAGGCGCGCCGATGCGCTCGAGGCGTTCACCGGACTGGCTGACCTCGCCTGAGTAGAAGGTGGTGAGGTCAAGAGTGGCTCCCGGGAGCAAGGGCTGAGGGAGGGTGAGGATGGCTTCAGTCGCCTTGCCGGTATGGTCAGCGTCGGTGTCGATGGTCTGTACCGTGAATGGCAAAGGGGTGATGCCAGCGGCTGTGCGAATGCCGAAGCTCTCCCATTGGAGGGCGGAGGATATCTGGAGGATGGCCCGAGGTAACGGCTGCGTGCTGGAGTTCTTTATAGTAAATCCGGCGTGAACGGCGAGTCGGGATTGGGCGGGAGTGAGATGAACGTCGAGATCGTAGGCCCTGAAGGTTAATGCCGCGCGCTCGGCGTCGGTGACTTCGAAGGCGGGCTTTTCTGTTGGTTTGTTTTCTGCGGGTTTGCTGGTTTTCTCGATTGTTGGGGAGTCCTGATCGCGCTTGAAGAGGATTTTGCCGTGAGGTGTTGCCTCCTCCGGAGCGGGGGGTGGCGGGGTCTGCGCGATGGCGATGGAAGTTACGACGAGAACCACAGCAAGAGCGGACAGCCGATGCAAGACGGACGAAACTACGATTTTCTTCAAGATCCTAAACCTTTACGTTCTTTGACTGGCTTTTTTGGTGCGGGAGGAGCAACGGCAGTCCGGCGTTGGCGCATTGCCTCGTACATGACGACGGCTCCCGCGACTGACACATTGAGAGACGAGACCTGGCCGGCCATGGGAATCCGGAGGAGGTGATCGCAGGTTTTCTTGACCAGATCGTGGAGACCGGCACCTTCGCGGCCGAGGACCAGGACGCAGTCGCTTCGGAAGTCGTAGTCGGTATAGTCGGGGGTTCCGCGCTCGTCCAGGCCGATGACCCAGACGTGATGCTGCTTCATCTGTTCGAGAGTGCGGACTAGGTTGGTGATACGGGCGATCTGTACATGTTCTGAAGCACCGGCGGAGGTTTTGGCGACGGTTGCGGAGATGGGGGCGGAACGTCTTTCGGGGAGAATGACGCCGTCAACGCCGGCACCGTCGGCGGTTCGGAGGAGTGCTCCGAGGTTGTGAGGGTCCTCGATGCCGTCCAGGGCGAGGAAGAAACGATGTTTTCCGGGCTCTGCGGGGGCGAGGAGGTCTTCGATGCTGAGGAACGTGCGCTCGCGAACGACGGCGAGGACCCCCTGGTGGGCGTCGGTTCGGGCGAGGCGGGTAAGTTGATCTCGCGGTTCCAGGGATACCCGGACTCCTGCCTTCCGGCAGAGGTCGATGAGGCGTTCCAAACGATCGTCCCGGCGTTCGCGGGCTACGCTGACGTGGTCGAGCCGCCGCGAGCCGGATCGGATGGCCTCCTCGACAGGATGAAGGCCGTAGAGAACTTCCATCTCTTAAGTTTACTTTCTGAATGGAAAAATCGCGTGGAAACCGTAAAATACTGGTAGGCGTGCGATTCGAGGGACTCAGCCAGCCTGGTAGTACAAAACTACAAAGTTTATGGATTATTCCTTGAAAAAGCGAGTCTTCCCGGGCCCAAAGCTCGTCTCAGAGATTGTGCAGGCACGTTCCATCTCGCTCTCAGCTTCCTTGGCCGATGAGGTCCAAAGCGAAAACGCAGCGATCGCCCATGGGCTGAAGAAGCAAAATCCTGAGTTGCTGGATCAGTTAATCGAACAGTATCAGCACCGGCTGCTGCGATATCTTCTTTTTCTTACAGGAAAGCGCGAGGTTGCCGAGGATCTGTTCCAGGAGACGTGGATGCGGGTTTTACTGCGCGGATCGCAGTATAACGGCAAAGCACGGTTCGATACATGGCTCTTTACGATTGCGCGCAACCTGGTGATCGATCTCTCAAGGAAACGGACGATGGCAAGCCTCGATGAGATGAGTGAACGGAGCGAGGATGAGCGTCCGTTTGAGATCGCCATGTCAGGACCTTCTCCACTGGAGCAATTTCAGTCGCGGGAGGATTGCGCGGAGGTGGGCGAGGTATTGCTAAAGCTGGAGCCAAGTTACCGTGAGGTTCTGGTGCTTCGGTTTTATGAGGAGCTCTCGCTGGAGGAGATCGCCACGGTGACGAAGGCGCCTCTCTCGACCGTGAAGTCGAGGCTATATCGAGGATTGGCCGCTCTGAAGCCACAGATGGAGCAGCTTCGCGGATCGCGGCGTTTTGCGGAGGCGGGTGCATGACCAAAGCCTTCGAGAAACCAGCTTCACAAGATTCTTCTACATTGACGCAGGCGGGACCGAGAGATTGGAGTACAGCCGCGCGAGCATCGGTGGTGAACCGGACACATCGAGTGGTGCGGGAGCGGGCGAAGACAATTGCGGCACAGCGTAGCCGGGCTCGAAGTCTGTGGATTCCGCTGGCCGTGTGTTCGGCTCTTCTGGTAATTATCTGCACAGCGGTGTGGAGCGCGCTGGAGGCCTACGATGTGACGCCGGGCGGCGTTCCGGATGCGAGCAACCAGTTCCTGGTCTTGTGTCTGTGGTTCCTGCCGGTGTCGATGGCATTGCTAGCCGTGGTATTGTTTCAGCGTACGCGTAAGCGTGAGGCGGCGCGATGAACAGGTTCTGGAGTCAGAGACCGGAAAGATCGGATCGACCGCAGATTCCTGCTGCAAGTGGTGAAGATCAGCTCAGCATGATCCCGACGTGGTCGGTCGTACTGGCGATCATCGTCTTTGGAGCGGTGCAATACCTGTTTCATGGCGTTCTTCCTCACCACAAGCACGAGTTGCTGCCGATGCGACTGCTGATGGGGTATTCGTGGGGAACGGCGTTTGCCAGCTATGTGCTGCTGGTGGGTTACGTCAGCCGGGATGTCCGACGGCGCAGGATGCCGGCAGGGTTGTGGATGCTGATCGTGGTTGTGATGCCGGGTGGGATCGGCGCGGTCGTTTACTTCCTGTTGCGCCAGCCGTTGATGACGCCTTGCCCTCATTGCAGTACGGAGCTTCCTGCGGGGGTGCACTTCTGCCCGCAGTGCCAGTTCCAATTGGCTCCGGTGTGCGGGCGCTGCTTCCGTGGCGTTCAGATTACGGATGTCTACTGCACCCAATGCGGGCATGACCTGGCCAAGGATAATGCTCCGGCTCGGCTGCGCGTATATAGTGACTAATTGTGTCACTGACTGCTGTTATCATCGACGACGAACCTCTGGCCCGGCAGGAGTTGCAGTATCTGTTGGAGCGTGCCGGCGGGGTGGATGTTCTTGCGCAAGGAACCAATGGAATTGAGGCGGTTGAGCTAATTCGGACGCATAAGCCGGATCTTGTCTTTCTGGATGTGCAGATGCCTGGGCTGGATGGGTTTGGCGTGCTCAAGAAGCTGCTGGATCGCAAGGTTCCGATGCCGCAGGTGGTCTTTGCGACGGCATTCAATCAGTATGCCGTCCGCGCGTTTGAGGTGAATGCGGTCGATTATCTTTTGAAGCCCTTCGACCGGAAGCGCGTGATGCAAACGATCGAAAAGGCCCAGTCCCGGCTTGCGACGCCGTCGGTCGAGTCGGCGAGTGAGGCAAAGCTCGATGCTTTGCTGCGGCTGGTCGAGGAACAGGCGCAACCGTCGAAGGCCAATGCACGTAAGGTCATCGTGCGTGCCCAGAGCCGTTTGTTGCTGGTCGACCAGAGCGAGATATGTTTTGCGTCGATTGAAGAAGGTACGATCAGCGTCGTGACCCGGGCGCTTGAGGGGAATTCGAACTGCCGAACCTTGGAAGAGTTGGCGGAGCAGCTTGATCCAGAGAGATTCTGGCGGGCGCACCGATCTTATCTTGTGAACATTCAACACATCCGCGAGGTCGTTCCGTGGTTTAAATCGAGCTATCAGCTGCGAATGGATGACGCGCAGAAGACCGAAATTCCAGTAAGCCGCGCCCAGACGAAGCGATTGCGCGAGTTGTTTAACCTATAAGGAATTATGCCCATCGACAATAAGACTTCCCTCCTGAATCTGATCGCCACGCTTTCGTTCAAACTCGGCGACTTCACGCTCGCCAGCGGCAAGAAGTCCGATTACTACATTGACTGCCGCATTACTACACTGCACGCCGAGGGGGGACGTCTTTCCGGCCTGGTTTTCTATGATCTGATCCGAGAGCACATCCCCGATGCGGAAGCCGTTGGCGGCCTTACGATGGGTGCTGATCCGTTGGTTTCCAACACGGCCAGCGCGAGCGCGTGGGCCCTGGCCGACCACCATGAGATTCTTGAGCTTTCTCGTGAACTTAATCTTGATCAAGAGAGTCACACGGAGCCGGAGCCTGCCCTCATCCACGGCTTTCTTGTACGCAAGGCGGAAAAGACCCATGGCACCGGCCGTAAGATCGAAGGTTTTCTCAAGCCTGGGGCGCGGATCGTTATCGTAGATGACGTCTGTACTACCGGCGGCTCGACAATTACTGCCATCGAAGCCGCACGAGAGGCCGGGATGCATGTTGCTGGCGTGCTCTGTCTCGTGGACCGCGGGCAGGGCGGCCGAGCCAATATCGAAGCGGCCTGCAACGGCGCTCCCTTTATCGCCGTCTTCACTGCGACTGAGGTCCGCGTCGCTCATATGGCTCAACTAAAGAAGAGATGAGCCCCTTGCACTATCAGGCGTGAACTTATCGCCCTGACCTTATGATCCGGTAGCATCAAGGAAGTCAGGAACGCGCACAAAACGCAGGTCAACAGATGAAGGAAAATGAATGCTGATCCCTTCCATCGATCTCATGGACGGTCGAATCGTCCAATTGGTCCAGGGCGAAAAGTTGAAACTAGCCTTTGATGATTTTGAGTATTGGATCGAACGCTTTCAAAAGTACCCGTTGATCCAGCTTATCGACCTCGACGCTGCCATGCGCCAAGGCAATAACCGTGCCCTTATTGAGATGATCTGCAAACGCCTCCCATGTCAGGCAGGCGGAGGGCTGAAAACTGCCGAAGACGGCAAAATCCTTCTCGAAACCGGCGCAAAACGAGTAATTTACGGCTCCAGTCTCTTCGGTTCAGCCGAACCGAATGAATCGCGCCGCCATAAACTCATCCGCCTCGAATTCGCTGAAGAGCTAAAGAGAACGCTCGGCGAAGAAGCTCTTGTCTTTAGCGTAGACACCAAAGCGGGCAAAGTAGCCGTTAGAGGCTGGAAGGATTCAGTCGATCTCACCCCAGAAGAAGCGATCACCTGGCTCGAGGACTCCTGCGCTGCCTTCCTCTACACTCACGTCGACACTGAAGGCACCATGCAAGGTTTCCCCATCGACGTAGCTGCCATTCTGAGGGCCTGCACTGCAAAACAGTTGATCGTAGCTGGAGGAATCAAATCTCAAACTGAAATCGAAGCCCTGGATGCGATGGGAGTGGACGCAGTCGCAGGGATGGCTGTCTATTCCGGAGCGATGGACGCCTGAGAATGAAATCGTTTTGATTGTTGCAAATCGGCGTTAAGTGTTTAGCAGGGAAGCCGGACACTCACACCTGCCCGCTGCAATTCTGCTTTCAACTCGCGCGAATCCATTATTCCGAAGTGAAAGATACTCGCTGCAAGCGCAGCGTCAGCCTTACCGCGACCAAACACATCCGCAAAATGCGCTGCACTTCCCGCGCCACCTGAAGCAATCACCGGAATCTGCACTGCCGAACTTACCATCGCGGTCAGGTCACAGTCGAAACCCGAGCGCGTTCCATCACTATCCATCGAAGTCAGTAGAATCTCTCCGGCACCACGCGCCTCTGCCTCTCGAACCCAATCGAGCACACGCAAACCTGTAGCTTTGCGACCACCACTCACGTAGACTTCAGCATCCTCAACGCCAAAGACCCCGCGCCGAGCGTCGACTGCCACAATTACCGCCTGTGCCCCAAAGCTTCGCCCAATTTCTCCAATTAAATCAGGCCGGGCGATCGCTGACGAGTTGATGCTCACCTTATCTGCACCCGCATCGAACACCGCAGCAGCATCCTCTGCACTGCGAATCCCGCCCCCGACCGTAAACGGCACAAACAGCTCCGCGGCCGTCCGTTTCACTGTTTCCAGCAGAGTTCCTCTTCCCTCGTGCGTTGCCGTAATGTCCAACAATACAATCTCATCCGCTCCAGCCGCTGCATGTCGATGTGCCAGTTCTGCCGGATCGCCCGCATCGACGATGTCCACAAATTGCACGCCCTTCACTACTCGTCCATCACGCACATCGAGACAAGCAATTACTCTCTTGGTCAGCATTGTCAGAGCCTCACAGGCATAACTGCCGGAACCTCAACCCCAGTCCCCTCGCAGACAATCCTGGCCAGTGAATCCATATTCTCGACTACAGATCCGTGCTCCACAAACCACTCCACCAACAACCCCTGCCGTGGTGCTTTTACGTGGAACTCCATCGCCCCATCGGTGAGCGTACAGACCGCTTCCCCCGTTCCCACCAACGACCCCACCGACGCAAGGCGCTGCACAAACGTGTACGACGGCTCGCTGGCTGCAACCTTTAACTCATACATAAATGGCATTGCTATAGCTCCACAAAGTTCCTTAATACTTGAAGCCCCACAGTACTAGACTTCTCCGGATGAAACTGCACCCCCATCACATTCTCCAGCTCCACAACCGCAGTAAACGGCCCTCCATACTCAGTCACCGCGGCAGTCGCCTCAACAACAGGCGCCCTCCACGAGTGGGTGTAATAAACAAACCCGCCATTCTTCACTCCGCGCAGCAACCACGAATTCTCTCTGATTCCTTCGAGTGAGTTCCAACCGACATGCGGCGACTTCAACTCCACTCCTCCAAACAGAGCAGGGAAGCGCTCACACATCCCTGAAAAGTGCCCCAGTCCTCTTGTGCCTTCGGCTTCCGTCGACCCCTCGAACAACCACTGCAACCCAACGCAGATCCCGAGGAACCACGCACCCTTCGTTACACCATCCCGCACTGCGTCGGTCAGCCCCGACTCTTGCAGCAGTGAAGTCGCCTGAAAGTGCCCCACCCCAGGCAGCACGATCTTCGACGCCGAACGCACAGCCTCAGGATTCTGCGTCACCAGTGTCTCCGCGCCGAGAAAATTCAGCGCTTTGACTACGCTGGTCAGATTTCCGGCCTTGTAGTCAATCACAACGATCAAAGCAGCCCCTTCGTACTCGGCAGCATCTCCCGCATACGTTCATCTCGTGAACAAGCGCCTCGCAGTGCCCGCGCAAATGCTTTGAAGATCGCCTCAATCTTGTGATGATTGCTGCGTCCATACATTGTCTTTACATGTACATTCGCCCTAGCGCCGCGAGCAAATCCATCGAAGAAGTCTGCCAGCAGCTCGGTCTGAAAATCTCCAACCAACCGAACCTTTACCTTGTCATCAACGACATAGGCCACTCGGCCGCTCAGATCGACAGCAGCTACGGCGAGCGTCTCGTCCATCGCCATCACAAAATATCCAGCGCGCATGATGCCCTTCTTATCACCCAACGCCTTGCCAAACGCCTCACCCAGTGCAATTCCAACATCCTCGACGGTGTGGTGTTGATCTACATCGAGATCGCCCTTGCACGTCAGCGTAAGATCGAACCCGCCATGCCGTGCAAATAACTCCAACATGTGATCAAAGAATCTGATTCCAGTCGATACTTTATAAACGCCTTGGCCGTCGATCACGAGCTTCAACGCGATCTGGGTCTCTGTCGTGTTCCTTTTGATCGTTCCCGTCCGAACAACGTTTGCTTTACTCATTATTCGAACTCCCGCACATCGCTAACTTCCTCAACGAGCGGCTGCGTGATTTGATGGTTCTCCCAGCCAATTTCGCTGAGCGATATCTTCAATGCCTCCAGTCCGCGAGTGACATGCTCTTCCAGCCCGATCGTGATGCGAACAAAGCCATCGCATCCCGGATCAGTCGACCGATCTCTCAGTAAAACGCCATGCCCGCGCATTGCGGATAC
Source organism: uncultured Acidobacteriaceae bacterium (assembly GCA_963815485.1). GTDB lineage: Bacteria > Acidobacteriota > Terriglobia > Terriglobales > Acidobacteriaceae > Edaphobacter. The sequence goes on from CAWFGQ010000002.1 coordinate 2,375,712, forward strand.
AAACTCCTTGTGCTTCGGTCCGATGTTCATCAGTACAAAATTTGCATGACTCGGAAAGAAAGGAACTCCCAACCCACGCAGCCCATCCATCATCCTGTCGCGCCCCACACGGACTTGCTCCGAATACCAGGAGACGTACTCCTCATCCGCAAGCGCGACAGGCAGGCAATCCAGCGCCACTCCATTCACGTTGTAAGGTGAACTCACCTTGCGGACATATTTCAAAAGCTCCGGATTTCCAACCAGCATTCCGATCCGCAGATTCGCCAAGCCGTAGGCCTTGGAAAAAGTTCGCGCCACGATCAGATTGGGCAGAGTGTCGAGGTCATTCATCACTGTCGCCCCATCGAAGTGGTAATAGGCTTCGTCGACCATCAACACAGCTTGTGGAGCTGCCGCGGCAATTGCAAGCAGATGCTTTCTTTCAACCACCGCACCTGTAGGGTTGTTCGGTGAAGCGATGATGATCAGCTTCGTTCGTTCGCTGATAGCCGCCATGAATCGCTCAAACGGAAACTCTAGCGTTTCCCCTGCCTGCACCTTTCGCAGATGTGGCGTCATCATCTGGATGCTTACGTCGTACATAAAAAACGACGGGGTCGAAATCAGCGCTTCATCTTCAGGGTCAAGAAACGCGCAACACATCAGATGGATCGCTTCGTCCACGCCATTGGTCAACAGCAACTGATCTCCGTTCAGTTCGAAGTGCTTAGCAACAATCTTTTCTACCGGCTCACGCTCCGGATACTTCGTCAGGCCCTCTTTGGTCACAGCCTGCAGTCTTTCCATCACGCGGGGCGAGGGGCTGAAGGTGTTCTCATTGAAATCCAACCGCAGCGCCGTCCGCCCTGCGAGTGGTGGGTGATACTCAGGCATCTCCCGCACTGCTTTACGAGGCTTTATCGTTGTCAAATTTGTAGCCGTATCAGTCACAGTCATTCATCCTCACTCGTACACTCTCTGCGTGTCCCGTCAAACCTTCGGCCTCAGCCAATGTAATCGCGTGCGGCCCCATCTCTTTTAGACCGCGATGTGTGTATTCCTGGACTGTAATCAGCTTCACAAAATCCATGACACTCAAACCACCGCGAACCCGACCAAAGCGGCCAGTGGGCAGCACGTGGTTCGGTCCTGAGACGTAGTCTCCCATCGACTGCGGGGAATAATCTCCAATAAAAACAGAACCGGCATTGCGGACCCAATCTAAATCTTTGGGCGTATCTACAGTCAGATGCTCTGGAGCCAATCGGTTCGTTAGTTCCTGCGACTCTCGAAGGTTGGCGGTTACAAAGATGCAGCCTCGCATCTCCAACGATTGCCTGGCGATTGTATTTTCTTTCGCCAGCGTCTTCGTTTCAGTCGCAACCTTTCGCGCCAAAAATTCGTTGCTTGTAATCAACACGGCCAATGTCTCTGGGTCGTGTTCAGCCTGAGCGACAAGGTCTGCTGCGATCCCCTTCGCGTTTCCGGCCTCGCTCGTCACGACGATCTCTGTAGGCCCAGCCGGCATATCGATCCCACACTCGCTCGAAACGAGCATCTTTGCAGCCGTGACGAAAAGGTTCCCTGGTCCCACGATCTTGTCGACACGTCTCACAGTGTTCGTCCCATACGCCATCGCCGCAATCGCTTGCGCTCCTCCCATGCGATAGAACTCAGTCACTCCGGTCAGCCAGGCCGCAGCCAAGGTCTCTTTCGCCGGCTTGGGCGAGCACACCACAATTCGCTCGACTCCCGCCACCTGCGCAGGGGTTACGGTCATCAGGAGCGTCGAAGGTAAAGGATAGCGGCCGCCTGGCACATAGCAGCCTACACTCCCCAGCGAACGTACGACCTGACCTGTCTTAACCCCGACGGATGGAGAGATGGCCCAGTCCTTCGGAAGTTGCGCCTTTGCGAACGCAAGGATATTTCCGCGCGCCACCATCATCGCCGCTTTCAGTTGAGGTGCGTTTGTTTCCCACGCAGCTTTCATCTCTTCGCGCGAAACCAATAACGACGAACCTTTCTCGAGGCCGTCCAACTTCATTGCATAACGGAGAAGTGCTGTGTCCCCGCTCTTGCGAACCTCGGTGAGAATCCGCCGAACCACGGGCTCAACTCGGGCCGTATTCGCTGCGCCGCGTTGTTCCAGGTTTTCGATAAGAGAAGCCGCAGCTTTAGCTCCGCGACCGAACGTCTTTACAAGTTTCATTTATCAACCCCGCGTCGCGGCAGATCAATGCTAAGCGGTTTCATCTACAGCACAACCTTACTGAGGGGATATTCAACGATGCCTGTGGCTCCTGCAGCCTTTAGCTTCGGAATCACTTCGCGCACCAGTGCTTCATCAAGAATCGTGTTTAGCGCAACCCATGCAGGATCGCTTAATTGCGAAACTGTAGGCGAGTTCAGCGCAGGCAGCACGGCGGCCACCTTCTCCAAATCAGCTTTTCGCGTGTTGAGCATCAAGCCGACGCGTCCTTGTGCAGCAATCGCGGCATTAAGCATCAGGGCAATGTTATCGATCTTCTTTCGCTTCCACGCGGCTTTATAAGCGTTCTTATTTGCGATCAACTGCGTCTCGCTTTCCATTAGCGTTTCGATAATTCGCAGCCGGTTTGCGCGAAGCGACGAACCTGTCTCCGTTACCTCGACGATTGCATCCGCCAGTGTAGGCGGTTTTACTTCCGTGGCGCCCCAACTGAACTCTACCGTGACGGGGATATTCTTTCCGGCAAAATAGCGCTTTGTAAACTCGACCAGTTCCGTTGCAATAATCTTTCCAGCCAAGTCCTCGGGCTTCTGGAACGGCGAATCTTCTGGTACAGCGAGCACCCATCTGACTTTTTGCCGGCTCTGCTTCGAATAAGTGAGGCTGGTGACATACTCCACGTCGGTCTGGTTCTCCATGACCCAGTCATTGCCAGTCAAACCCGCATCGAGGGCACCATGTTCGACGTAGCGGGCCATCTCCTGTGCGCGCACGAGCATGCATTCGATCTCAGCATCGTCGATAGAAGGGAAATAACTCCGTCCGTTCGCAAAGATTCGCCAGCCTGCGCGCTCAAACAACGCTACCGTCGCGTCTTGCAAACTGCCCTTTGGAATCCCCAGTTTTAATGTCTTTGTCTCGGTCACTTCGCCCCCTTGGCAATTTTCTTGGTAAAACAGCTGACGGTACCTTCGTGGCACACCAAGCCATCCCCTTCAACTTCCACCCTGAACAACAGAGCATCGTTGTCGCAGTCCGTTGACGCCTCGATCACACGCAGACGGTTACCGCTGGTTTCCCCCTTCATCCATAACTTTTGCCGCGTTCGGCTCCAGAAGGTGACAAATCCAGTCTCCAGGGTTTTCGCATAACTGACATCGTTCAGGAAGCCAAGCATCAACATCTCACCGGTCTTCGCGTCCTGGACGATGCCGGGAACCAGCCCGTCCATCTTTGCAAAATCTATATTTACGGCATCAATCATCATCATCTCTCCTGAGTTCACGAGCGAGCAGGAAAAAGGCCCGCTCGCGAAGTGCGCGTTAGCGGGCCTTTCGAAATCCTTAGGAAGCGTCTGTTACTTCGCCACACCGGACACGGCCGCCAACACGCTCGTCGCGTGATGATGGTGATGCCCGTGATGGAGGTGCAGCAGGCTCATCTCATCTTCAGAGTAGCCGCCCAGCCCAGAGAAGTCAATTAGGCTCCTGGCCAGGGATTTGCCGATTGACGAGGTTCGCAGGCTTTCGTACTCTTTCCGCTGTAAAGCAGATGCCTGAATAAGGAGATCCCCCAAGATGACCAATCTTCGCCGCAAACTGTTGGCCGCGGCACTCTTGCTTGCATTCGCCCCGGCTTTCAATATCGCTCAGGCTCCTAAGGCGCCGGCCCCTGCCGCTGCAGCCGCCCCGCTCGACATCAACACGGCGACTCCTGATCAACTCAAGGCGCTTCCAGGCATCGGCGATGCCTACTCCAAACGCATTATCGATGGCCGCCCCTACACTGCGAAAAACCAGCTTGTGACTCGAGGGGTCGTTCCCCAGGCGACGTACGACAAGATCAAAGATATGATCGTCGCCAGCCATCCCAAGAAGTAACCCGACAAAATCCCTTCAAAATCAAGGGCTGGCTGCTAAGATTCAGCCAGTCTTTCTTATGCTGCAGCGATCCGCCCGCATCCAATACGTCCTTTTGGCGCTTGTGGCTTTTTTTGCGCTCGCCCACTCTTCTGTGGGTGTCGTGGACGGATTTGACAATCTAGCAAATGGCAATCTCCGTGCCCGAGTTCCCTTCTTTTTGGGGAGTCTTGGCCATGCGGTCCGCCTGACCACGCCCGAGGCAGTCGAGGCAGGTCGCCGCCCCGGTGATACAACCGTCACCGTTACGCTCGTCATGCCCGAGGCGCAGGCGGCAGGTCTTCAAGTCGGCGATGCCGTCCTTGACATCAATCGCCGGCCCTTCACGGGAGGCATGGTTCTTCTCGAGGAGCTACGGAAGAGCAGGCCGAATCAACCTATGTCGCTCACCATTTTGCGACCGGACGAATCCGAAGCGACCATCTCCTTCCCTCTTGCTTCGGATCGTCCATCCGTGCCTCCCGTCTGGGCCTGGATCCTGTCGGGAGCTTTTCTTCTGCTTCCAATCTTTTGCATGCTTGTCGGTCTTTACACCGTCTTTGCCCGACCCCGTAACTTTCATGCGTGGCTCATTCTCGGGATCCTTGCTTACCTGCCGGCGTTGTTCATCTCTCAGAACCGGTTCTTTGGTCCACTCACTCCTGTCGCTTTAGTCTGGAACGTCGTTGCTCAGACTGCGATGCCCATCTGCCTCATGCTCTTCGGCATCTACTTTCCGGAACGATCGAAACTAGATGTCCGCGCGCCGTGGATCAAGTGGCTTATTCTCATTCCGATTCTGGCGCTGGCTCCCACTGATTTTTTAACCAGCTTCGGACACACCTATAACTTCAACCTCGACGCCTCTATTGATCCATGGGCACAGAAGATCAACACGGTCGAGAACGTCATCAGTATCTTTGCCATTTTCTACTTCTTCGCGACGATCGGTACCAAGATGGCGACCTCGTCTGGGGACGCCCGCCGTCGTTTGAAAATCCTCTATTACGGTGCGGCAGTCGGTCTCACACCGTTTTTCCTGCTCGTCGTCTTCGCCCTTGTCCGCAGCAAAGATGTCGGTCAGGATGTTCCGCGCTGGATCATTTTTTCCGCATTCTTCATCCTCCTGCTCTTTCCTTTATCTCTCGCCTATGCCGTTATCGTTCATCGAGCCGTGGACATTCGCATCCTCATCCGCCAGGGCACGCGCTACGCTCTGGCGCGTCAATCCATCAATATAGTGCGATTTCTATTGGCAGTTTGGCTGTCATTCTCGATGGTAGATTTCGTCCGTCACCCCGGCCATCAGCGCAACGTCGATGTCGTTCGCATCTTTGGAATAATTGCCATTTCCTTTGCTTTCAGGTTCAGACTCTCAAAGCGCCTGCAGCAAAAGATCGATCAGCGCTTCTTCCGCGAGGCGTATTCGACCGAAAAACTCCTCTCGGAGCTTTCTGAAGAGGTTCGCAACTTCACCGAAGTCGCTCCGTTGATCCGTACCATTACCCAGCGTCTTGGGGACACCCTGCATATCGACCGCATCGCTGTCTTACTTCGTTCGGGGGACTCGTTTCGGCTCCAACTGGCCACGGGTGTTCCGCTCATGCCCGGCAGGGTTGACGTCCTGTCCCTTCCGGCCGCGTCTACGACCATCACAACCCTAACCCGTGATAAGGCTCCGGCCAACGTCTACCGCGACGACCCGTCGAGTTGGCTCGTTGACGCGACAGAAGCCGAACGCAACGCCCTTGCCGATCTCTCCACCGAACTCCTGGTACCCCTGCCCGGCCGCAATCGTCTCGCGGGGGTTATTGCACTCGGGCCCAAGCGTTCCGAGGAGCCATACACCAATACTGACAAGCAGCTTCTCGAAACCATCGCGTCGCAGACCGGCCTTGCTCTGGAAAACGCCGAACTCCTTGAGAATCTCACTGCCGAGATCAGCCAGCGTGAGCGTTTTTCGCGCGAGATAGAGATTGCCCGCGAGGTTCAGCAGCGACTTTTCCCTCAAACGTATCCGAAGGTTCCCGGCGTGGATCTTGCAGGATTTTGCCGTCCCGCACAGGCTGTTGGCGGCGATTACTACGACTACTTCCTTCTTGGCGACGGGCGCCTTGCCCTTTGTCTCGGTGATATCTCTGGCAAGGGCATTTCCGCGGCTCTGCTGATGGCCAGCTTGCGAGCCAGCCTCCGCGGCATCGCTGGTCTGCAACAAGGAGATATTGCCAGCCTCATTCGTCACGTCAACAACCTGGTGTATGAATCATCGGCTACCAACCGTTACGCCACTTTCTTCTACGCCGAATTGGATCCCGCTGCCCGCTTACTTACGTATGTGAACGCCGGGCATAACGCACCCTACATTCTCAGAAACAAACAAGCCATACCCCTTGAAGCCACGGGTACGGTCGTGGGTCTTCTTCCCGATGCCGAGTACGCGCAAGGCACCATTCCGATGCAATCCGGGGATTTTCTGGTTGCTTTTACTGACGGCATCTCCGAAGCTATGACTCGAGATGAAGAGGAATGGGGAGAAGATCGAATGATTGCGAATGCTCAGGAACTCCTAGAACGGTCAGGCGGCACCTGCACCTCGCAACAGCTGCTGGACAGCATCCTGTCGGCTGCCGACAAGTTCACCTCTGGCGCCCCACAGCACGATGACATGACCTTGCTTATCTGCAGAGTGAGCGATTTGCTCCAGGTTGAGAAAAACAATTGAACGTCTCCCACGAAGGTCTATCTTTTCTAACGTCTTTATCACCCCGTTATCGGTGCGACACCAGTTCAAAGTTCATCGATTTCGGAAGCCAGTTGTGAATATCGAACTTTGAATCCAATTCGAAAGCGGGCTATTCAGCATGAAAGCATCACCTCGACTCTTCCTCATTCTTGCGTGCATCTCGGCAACTCTTCCCGGCCGGCAACTGGCTGCACTCTGCTTCGATCCGCTCTCCGGAACTGAGCCGGAGCAAGCAACGGGCGCCGCGGGTTCCAACCCCGAAATTACTCTCGATGCAGTGGTCACGAACAAATCCGGAAAGCAGCAATCGGGATTACAACAGCAAGACTTCACTCTTCTTGATAACAAGACCCCACAAAAGATCCTCTCTTTCCAGGCAGTGGAAGAGCCGAATACTCCCTCACATACGCCGGTCGAAATTGTTCTCGTGATGGATACGGTGAATGCTCCGCCCCAAACCGTGTCGGACGAGAGACTGCAGATTCAGAGATATCTTCGCAAGAACGGCGGAAAGCTCTCCCATCCGACATCGGTTGTGATCTTCTCGGATTCGGGCATGAACAACCTGGGAGAGCCGACCACCGATGGGAACATTCCTGCTACCGCTCTTGACAGCAACGACGTTATTGGCCTGCACGCAATGCACCAGGCGTCAGACGCCAACGGGGACTGGGAGCGATTCAACTCTTCGGTGAGCAAGCTATACTCTCTTGCCCAGTTTGAATCCAGGAAGCCGGGCCGGAAGATGGTGATCTATATCAGTCCCGGATGGCCGCTGCTCGCCACTACGGGCAACCAGATGTACTCGAAGGGCAAAGAACAGCTATTTACTATCCTTGTCGCGGTATCGAATGCATTGCGTCAGGCTCGTGTCACTCTCTACAGCATCGATCCCGGCGGAGCGAGCGGCGCCGGATTTGGCCGGCTCCAGACACGCGACGCCGCTTTCGGGAGGTTTTCCTATGAAGCGTATTTGAAAGGTATCCCCAGCGCGAAGGAGATTATGCCTCCAAATCTCTCGCTTCAGGTTTTCGCGATCCGAAGCGGAGGCCGGGTGCTCACTTCCGGGAACGACATTGGCGGTCAAATCGATGATTGCACCGCGGATACAAAAGCCTTTTATATTCTGACCTTCGAAGGTATTCCCTCTGAAAAACCCAACGACTACCACAACCTAGAATTGAAAGTGAACAAACCTGGTCTTAGCGCGCAAACCACCGGAGGTTATTATGTTCAGCCGGAGCAACGCCCGCAGGCCGCCGAAACAAAAAAATGACGATCTTTCTCAGGCGTAATCCCCTATCTTTGTACCCTATAACCATGTCCCCCGAATTCGCCATTGTCGGGCAGGATTCGCGGGTCGCATGTGCCTTTGAACTCGTCTAAACTGGTCACGTAGTTACTTTCGTGCTTAGCACTTTCAGCCAAAGTTTCGAGCCACCATGTTCAAACGGCCACGCCATATCGAGCATCCTGCGCTCCGCATAGCAACGGCACTCGCGGTTCTTGGGACCCTCACCGGGTGTCAGGCTATCGTAAGTTCCTCACCGGAGGCGCACGTCCGCATCATCAACGCAACTCCCGACGCTCCCCGCCTCGACCTTTATCAAGACACCAACCCACTCGCCTTCAATCTGGACTCTGGCACCATCACCTCCTACATTCAGGTTCCCCCGGGCACCTACACAATTACCGCAGATACCGCCGGTACGCGCCAGGTACTCTCCGCCTCAAAAAGCATCTTCGGTACTTCGAGTCGGTACACCGTACTGATTGGCAACTCGATTACTAACCCACAGCAACTTATCCTTCTTGATCAAAACCAACCTGCTCCTGCGGGTCAGACGGCAGTCCGCTTCATTCACCAAGCTACGCGCTCTGGCGCCTTTGATTTGTATTTGGTACCTCCAGGCCAGAGAGTCAACGCGATCTCTCCGACACTCAGTGGCATTGCCTTCGGCACCAATAGTGGTTATATCAACCTCCCGGCGGGCACCTACAGCCTCGCCGCCTTGCCGGCGGGCACAATTCCCGCCAGTACTACGATTCCCATCTACACGGGACCTCAATTCGCATATTCCAACGGCTCTGCACGAACTCTCGTCCTCATTGATCAACCGCTAGTCACATCGCAAGGTCTGCGGGTTATCTCAGCCGAAGACTTTGTTCCCCCGGACGTAGCCAACTGATCTATCGCCAACGAGAAGATTGGACTCATCAAAAGAAATTGCCCCGAAATGGTTCGGGGCTTTTTCTACTTTTGCTGAAGCCATTAGTAGCGGTAATGGTCTGCCTTGTAAGGTCCATCGACCGCAACACCGAGATAATCTGCTTGCTTCTTCGAGAGCGTTGTGAGCTTCACGCCGATCTTCTCCAGGTGCAGACGCGCAACCTCTTCGTCGAGCTTCTTCGGAAGAATGTAGATCCCCACTTTGTAGGTGTCTTTGTTCTTCCAGAGATCAAGCTGCGCCAGCGTCTGGTTCGCGAAGCTGTTCGACATGACGAAGCTCGGATGGCCTGTTGCGCAACCGAGGTTCACCAGCCGTCCCTCTGCGAGGATGAAGATGCTGTTGCCGCTCTCGAAGGTGTACTTGTCGACCTGCGGCTTAATATTCAGCTTCTTCACGCCCTTCAGCGCGTTCAGTGGCTCCATCTGAATCTCATTGTCGAAGTGGCCGATATTGCAGACGATGGCCTGGTCCTTCATCAGCTTCATGTGCTCAACTGTGATGATGTCGACGTTTCCGGTGCAGGTCACGTAGATGTCACCACGCCCAAGAGTCTCTTCGAGCGTCGTGACTTCGTAGCCTTCCATGGCGGCCTGAAGAGCATTGATCGGATCGATCTCGGTCACGATGACTCGCGCTCCCAAACCGCGCAGTGAAGCTGCTGAGCCCTTACCCACGTCACCGTATCCACAGACCACGGCGACTTTGCCTGCAACCATTACATCGGTTGCGCGCTTGATGCCGTCGACCAGCGACTCGCGGCAACCGTACAGGTTGTCGAACTTCGACTTAGTCACAGAATCATTGACGTTGATTGCGGGCACGAGCAACTGGCCCTTTTCGAGCATCTGGTAGAGCCGATGGACGCCGGTCGTCGTCTCTTCACTGACGCCGCGCCACTCCTTTGCGACATCCTGCCAGCGGGTTGGAGTTTCCGCGTAAACCTTCTTCAGCAGGTCTTTGATGACCGACTCTTCGTGCGATCCCGAAGGCGAGTCAACCCACTTGTCGCCCTTTTCTAACTCGACACCCTTGTGGATCAGGAGTGTCACGTCGCCGCCGTCGTCGATGACGAGTTGCGGCCCCTTTCCTCCGGGGAAGCTGAGCGCCTGATTCGTGCACCACCAGTACTCCTCAAGCGTCTCGCCTTTCCACGCGAATACCGGAACTCCAGCAGCGGCAATTGCAGCTGCCGCATGATCCTGGGTCGAGAAGATATTGCAACTCGCCCAGCGAACGCTGGCTCCTAGTGCAACCATGGTCTCAATCAGTACGGCCGTCTGGATGGTCATGTGGAGCGACCCGGTGACGCGAACGCCTGCCAGAGGCTTGCCCGCGGCATACTTATTGCGGATTGCCATCAGGCCGGGCATCTCCTGTTCGGCGATATCGATCTCTTTGCGGCCAAAATCCGCAAGGGAGATATCCGCCACCTTGTAGTCCGCTGCCTTCTCCTGCACCGCAGCCTTATCCACTGTCGCTGTCGCCATTCCTGCACCTCATCTCATTTTCGAAATCATTACAATCACATCCAGAATAACAGTCTGGGTAGGATTTTCGGCAGCCTATATGTTGCCCGCTCTATCCAAAAGTCAATATTTTCAAACACATCAAAATTCGATCCTTTTTGGAGGTCAAGGCAATTTCACGAAGGATTCACCCGGGTCCATCGTCGCACGGCGAGACTCAGCATCGAAGCGCTCAGTGCCAGTCCCGCAATCAAGTACAAGCCGCCAGAAAAGCTATGCGTAGTATCCCGCAGCCGCCCAGTTGCGTACGGCCCTAAAAATCCTCCGAACCCTCCGATCGTCGTAATCATTGCAACACTACCCGCTGCCGCAGCTCCCCCAACCATTCGTGTCATGAGCGCCCAGAACGGTCCCATTGTGCTCCACAGTCCGATCGCCACCAGTGACATAGCACACAGCGCTATGGAAACGGTGTTGGCTCGGGCCGTCCATGCGAACCCTACAGCTGCGAGTGCCATGCAACCCGCAAGATGTCCTCGCCTTTCGTTACGGCGATCTGAACTCCATCCCACAATCACGGTGAAGATTGCGGCGAGAAGATATGGCACGGTGGAATACCGCGCAATCAAACTGGCATCCGCACCAGTACCATGTGCCAGTTCGCTCAGGATGAGAGGCATCCACAAATTCACGATGTAGACGCCGATCTGAATGACGATGTACACCCCAGCCAGTACCCACACGACGGGCAGCGTGAAGGCATCGAGCAGGTTGTGATGTTGCGCAGCGCCGTAGCGCTCCTGATCCTTCTGCAACTCGTTCTTCAGCCACTGCCTCTCCTCCGGCGCTAACCAGCCCGCCGCGTTCGGCCCATCTTTGAGGACAAACAGCACCGAAATTCCCAGAAGCACGGTGGGCACGCCTTCAAAGAGAAAAAGCCATTGCCATCCATTGAGGCCACCAAGTCCATCCAGCTTCAGCAGAGCACTCGATAGCGGCGCACCGACCACACCAGCCAGTGAGGTTGCGGTCATAAACTTCGCCACTGCTCGCGCTCGTTCGTGAGACGGGAACCAGAAGGTCAGATAAAGCAACATCCCGGGTACAAATCCTGCTTCAGCGACTCCCAGAAGAAATCTCAGAAGATAAAATGATTGCGCCGATCCGATCCATGCCATGCAGGCTGAAACGATTCCCCACGAAATCATAATGCGGGCGATCCAAATCCTTGTCCCCACCCGTCGCAGAATCAGGCTGCTGGGCAAATCGCACAGCGCATATCCAAGAAAAAATATCCCTGCACCAGTCCCGTAAACCGTGTTGCTGAAGTGCAGGTCGCGCTGCATATCCAGTGCTGCGAACCCGACGTTCACCCGGTCCATATAGGCAACGATATACAGCAGAAACATGTAGGGAATCAGTCGCCATGTGATCTTTGCATAAAATGCGCGATCATCCACTGCCATCCCGTTGATCGTTTCTGCCATCGCCCTACTCTAACTGCTCATTAGCTGAACGTGTCAGCTTTTCTCTGCTTCTATCAACCTTCGCTTCCGCTCCGCACCCCATCGATATCCGGTCAGTGATCCATCCTTGCGAATGACACGATGGCACGGCACCAAAATCGCCACCGGATTCGATCCAATCGCTGCACCGACCGCTCGCGAGGCTTTCGGTACTCCAAGCTGCGCGGCTAGCTCTGAATAACTCCGTGTCTCGCCTCGCGGAATTTCCTGGAGTGCCTTCCAGACCCTTTGTTGAAACGCCGTAGCCCGCACGTCGATCGGAAACGTAGCCGCGAGTGGATGTTCCCCCAACTGACTCGCCACAAAAGCAACGGCATCCGCAAGCCAGCCGGTGTTTCCCTTTGCTGAGATCAGTTCAGCCTTCGAAAATTGCTTTCGTAGCTCGTCAATCAACCCTTTGTCGTCGCGTCCAAAGGCAATCGAGCAGATCCCAACATCTGTTGTCGCAACCAGCATCCTGCCTAATGGACTGACTGTCGTCGTATAACGTATCCGCAGTCCGGCGCCACCCTCCCGCATGACTCGCGGAGTCATACCAAGCGAAGCCGTGCTCTTCTCATACAACCGGCTGCTCGATCCGAATCCGGCCTCATAGATCGCATCGGTAATAGGAGCCTTCCCCTTCTTCGGCTCTCTCACCTTGTTTTTGAATCGTTCCAACCGTGCTTCCTTTGCGTATTGGCCAGGACTTACTCCCAACACCCGCTTGAATCCCCGCAGAATCGTCAGTTTCCCTACCCCTGTCGCCTTTGCCACATCCTCCAGCCGCGAGCGTTCCTCCGCATGTTCTTTTAGGTACTTGGTCACCACGGCAATTGCATTCGCCTGCGGATCAGCCTTCGCCTCCGTCCGTTCCGGTTCGCACCGCTTGCACGCTCGATACCCAGCCGCCTCGGCCAGTGCAGGGGTAGGGAAGAACCGTACTTGCTTTCTTGCAGGGCGGCGGCTCGCGCAACTAGGCTTGCAGTAAATCCTGGTTGACTTCACCGCATATACAAATTGTCCGTCAGCGGTTGCGTCCCGCTCCAGGACTTGCCTCCACTGCTTTCCAGGGAAGTAGCTTGGAACTACCATTGCGCCTGTGTCTGTCGTTGCTGCACTCGTCATCGCCATTCCAGTATCCTCCCACCAGCCTCAACTCCGCACACTCCGTTTTGTGCATTCAAACTTGGGAAACACGAATGGCGTAGACTTTGGTCGATGCGACGACACCATCTCACATTACTCTTCGCCGCGACGTTCGCAGTCGCAACCACGGCAATCGCCCAGAATCCAACTGATCCGCCGCCATCACAGCATGCAATCCTCACCGTTACCGGCAAAGGCGTGCAGATTTATGCCTGTCAGCAAACCGTCACCGGCCCGCAGTGGGTCTTCCGAGCCCCGGAAGCCACCCTCACAGACGCCTCCGGCAACAACGTCGGCATCCACGAAGCCGGACCAATCTGGAAGTCCAAAGACGGCAGCGTCGTCAGAGGCGAGCTCCTGCAGAAAAGCGCCTCTCCCGAACCAACCGCGATTCCCTGGCTTCTCCTCAAAGCCGCTAGTGCCTCAGGTTCTGGCATCATGACCAAGGTCGAGTTCATCCGCCGCTCGGAGACTCACGGCGGAATTGCACCTGCTACCGGCTGCGACGGTGAGCATCTCAGCGCGGTCTCTCGCGTCCCTTATACTGCGACCTACTCCTTTTACTCTGCGAAACCCTGAGGCCGGCTGATCGCCGCAAAGGAAAAGGCAGGCCCGAAGGCCCGCCCTTCTTTTTCTATTGCACTGAAGAGTTACTTGGTTGCCGCGACCTTGACACCAGCCTGCTCGGCCAGCGCGGCAGCCTTGTCGGTCTTCTCCCACGTAAAGCTTGCGCCCTCACGTCCGAAGTGGCCATACGCGGCGGTCGCCTTGAAGATAGGCTTTCGCAGGTCGAGCCCTTCGATGATGCCCTTTGGCGTCAGCGAGAAGTTCTTCCGTACTAACTCTTCCAGGTTCGTTTCATCGACCTTGCCCGTCCCGAATGTATCGACGAGCACGCTCACCGGCTCAGCCACGCCGATTGCATAGGCCAACTGCACCTCGCAACGGTCAGCAAGGCCAGCAGCAACGATGTTCTTGGCAACGTAGCGCGCCATGTAAGCAGCCGAACGGTCGACCTTAGTTGCGTCTTTACCGCTGAAGGCTCCGCCGCCGTGCCGTCCCATACCGCCGTAGGTGTCGACGATAATTTTGCGCCCGGTCAATCCCGTGTCACCCATTGGGCCGCCAACTACGAACCGGCCAGTTGGATTGATGTGGTACTTCGTGTCCTCATCCAGCAGTTTCGCCGGAATTACGGCCTGAATCACGTTCTTCAGGATGTCCGCGCGAAGCTCCTCGTTTCCGACCGTCTCTGCGTGCTGGGTCGAGATCACGACCGCATCCACGCGCACCGGCTTGTGGTCCGAGTCATACTCCACGGTCACCTGGCTCTTGCCGTCGGGTCGCAGGTATGACATCAAACCACTCTTGCGAACCTCGCTCAGCCTCTCCGCCAGCCGGTGGGCCAGCGAGATCGGGGTTGGCATCAGTTCAGGGGTCTCGTTCGTCGCGTAACCGAACATCATGCCCTGGTCGCCTGCGCCGCCTGTGTCCACACCCATCGCGATGTCGCCGGACTGTTTGTTGATCGTCGAGATCACTGCACAGGTATTTGAGTCGAACCCATAAAGCGCGTTGTCATAGCCAATCGCCGCGATCGTTCCGCGAACAAGCCCCTGAAAGTCCACATAAGCCTTCGTCGTGATCTCTCCGGCAATCACCACAAGACCGGTGCACGTCAACGTCTCGCACGCCACTCGGCTATAAGGATCCTGCGCCAGGCAGGCATCGAGAATCGCATCAGAAACCTGATCGGCAATCTTATCAGGATGCCCTTCCGTCACAGATTCACTAGTAAACAAAAAACGGTCGCGTTTGGCCAAAACAACTCCTCCACAGTGTCAGAGAGTAGCTGTCCAGACGTTAAGTCCGGAACAGCGGACAACGTCCCTATTCTACCTGTCTGGAAGCCGCCGGCCAAATGCGCGCCAACACACGGGCAACCGCAACAGAATCAGTGTCAGCCTGGCCGGCAGAAGTCACATTCAAAAGTATGGTTGGTTAAAACAAACGCCCGTGCAGCGCAAACTTCCACACACCCCAGCCGAGAGCAGCTACAGAAACTACCATCATCCCCACGCCAACCCATCGCGATCCGGTCCCGGAACTAACGCCAATCCGATTTCTTCTGACATTCTCCGCGAACTCGGCCCAATCAGCGACTTCGGGACCATCCGCTCCGCTCTCTCTCAAGCTGGCTTCAAACCTCTCCATCCACGAAGCTTCTTCAAATCCAGCCGCAACCAGATAGCTTCGAACAATGCCTTTACGAAAGACTCCACCCGGCAGTGCGCTATAGTCACCTGCCTCCAGCGCAATTATGTGACGCGACGAGACCTTTGTCTCTTCGCAAATCTTCTCGATAGAGATCTTACGTCGCTCGCGTTCGTTCCTCAGTTGCTCGCAGAATGGTTCCATTCGATCCGTTTCAGCCCGTAAACACTCAACCGCCCAGCCATCGCGGGTTCACCGAAGAATAGAACGAGGAATTTGTCAAAGTCAAAACCCCATTTGGGTGAGACGCATTCGTGTTATTCCTACGGACCCAAATTGGTAAAATCCAGTCCTCGCGACATTTATCTCTGTAGTATCAATAGCTTACGCTAGAGATACAGCACAAAGTAATTGCCGCTACCGAGCCGTTGCCAGTCACCCGGAGGGGGCATTCCCTGTTCGAAGTTAGCAATGACAGCCTTCGCTCCTGTAGAACGCAGCACGGATAAGGTTGTCATCAGGTCAGCACTCTGCCACACCTCCATCGGCGTCTTCGTATCGGCAAAGATTTCGGTTCGGATGTTGACCTGCGCGAGCCGCGCCCAGTAAGAATCGCCACGGCAGGCTGCTTCGCCAAGGCAAGCGACTGTATCGCCAGGGTGAATTCCCGGCCCATTCGCAAGGCTTTCTCCCGCGGTAAAAGTAGCCTGGTTGTAAGGTCCTATTGCCTTTCCCTCTGCCCTGGCCTCGCTTCTCATGTTCTGGAGGGACTCAGTAAACGAAGTGCAAAGCAGCATGCCGAGGAATATCGCTGCGCACATCCCGAGGGCATCCTGTCCGAATTCGGTTTCCGGAATACGTGCAAATGCGAGAAACACGGTTGTGGCCAGGATGGTTGCGTTCGCGATGTACCGCGGTTCGGTATAAACCATCAGGTACATTCCAATTTGGGCCATCATCAGAAACAGAACCGGCCCCGCTCCTCTGCGTCCGAAGTCGCCACGCGCCCAGCGGCCGCCCAACATCACCAGCACTCCAAATAGCAGCGCAATTTGCGGGCGGAGGACAAAGTACTGAAAGACGATCATCAAGCCGGACATCGTCTCTCGCAGCTGCGCCTTCAGATTGAAATGAGGTTTCAATCCATCATTCCAATACGAAGGATCCAGCCACTGTGGTTCCGTCCCCGGCATGACATTGCCAAAAAAGTAGATCGGAGGCTCCTTTATTAGCTGCACTGATGTATGTTTCAACTCACCTCGCGCTAGTCCATAACGCGGAGGATCATTTTTCTGTTGCTCAAACCTGTCCGCGCCATCGACAAACCACGCATAGTTCAAGCCACCTGAATCACCCGCCGAGAATCGTCCCTTCTGCTTCGATAGTGCACCAATGTAAGGCCCAGCCAGAGCGGCAAAGATCAACCCCGCAACTAGCATAGCCTTCGCAGCTTTCTTTGAAGATCCTACGACGACCGGAACCAACAACAGCGCCACCAGAAAGATGGGGAAAGCCGCACTCTTTACGAGAAATCCCACTCCAAAGCAAACCCCCAATCCCGCAGCCGGCCACACATCTCTCCGTGTTCCGATTCGCATCAGAAATCCCGCCCCGCAGATTAGTAGTGTCGCCAAAAGAACATCCGGGCGTACCGAACGCAGGGTTAATTCCCGCATGACGCTGATTAATGTGATCGCGGCGACCGCAATATCGAGCGTCTGGAGCCGAATCGGCTGTCCCTCGATGCGCTCCTTTGTTGAATCGAGACTTTGCCTCAACTCCGCAGCGGCACGTAACCCAAATCGGAGCGCGAGAAACATCAACCCAGTAATCGTCAGGTTCAGTAGTCGTGCGGCCAACAGTTCATGGTGTCGTGAAGTTCGCAACACCATCTGCGAAAACAGCAGAAGAGCAGGATAGCCTGGATGCCAGTAAGCATTGACCACCCAATGCCATTGATGCGCATGAATCAGATCTGCCAGATCGAGATATGACACCGTATCAGCATTCATATCGTACGGAGAAAACAGCGCCTCGAGGACAAGGCAAAATGCCAGCATGGAAAACAAAATCCTGCGTACCATCGGCGACGAGAAGATCTGCATTTTGGCGTATTACCTTTTGAGAGTTTCCAAGCTCTCGCCATAGTATCCTTCATGAAAGCTGCGACATAGCCGCGATTTGTCAATTTGCTAACTCGCCCCCGCCTCTTTGATTGAGAGACTGTGCGCCTATCGTTTGGGATACCAAAGCGGTTATTAACTTCGATCAGCATTTGAGATCGCATCTTTTGACGAGGCGACTTACAGTCGTTATGATCGACCGGAGATGCAGCGGTCTTCGATTTTCTGCGCTTTTGCAAAAAAAATAACTGCCTTGACACCGGCTGGATCGAATTCCTTAAATCAGACTCGGCGTTTGGTGGATAAGGAGTACGAGTGCGCCTCCCGTTTCCCGATCGGATTCCGTTCGTAACGGTCTTTTCCTTCGCAGTTATTCTTTGCGGAATTCAATTGGCCGAGGGAACCAGCGGCAGCTTCTCGCTCTGCTGCTTTCTTTTTATTCTTGTCGCAGGAATCGCCTTTAATCTCGCGGGCGGCTTGACGAGGCCTTCAGGCTCTTATGTCTTCTTCTTTGCCATGCTGACTCTTATCGTCGGCCTGTGCTGGAAGGCGATTCTTGGAGAACCGGCCGATTCCCACCTGGAAGATCCGATGTTGGGAATCTCCGTCTATCTGGGCACTATGTGCTCCATGTGTATCGCGGTTCTTCTAAGCCGCCGGCTTTCGACCAAGCGCGCCATTCTTAGGAATATGGTGACTGAGTCAAAGATGCAGACAGCCACAGTCGGCTGCATCATGACAGGATTTTTGATCTTCTTCATCAGTGCGTTTTTTCCTGAGTTGGGGGGAAATGGAACGGTCCTCAGCGCAATCGGTCAGGTCAACCAGTTCTTTCCGCTCGCCATCGTTCTGGGAACCATCCATACGATCAGGCGCTCTGGGGGAACGCGAAGCGTCAATCTCCCTGTTCTAATGGCGATTATTTTCTCCTGCGGCGTCGGCATCTTCGGCTTCTCGAAGCAAGGTATCATTGCTCCACTGGTCTGCTGGCTTCTGGCTGCGGCCTCCCAGCGTTACTGGGTTTCCAAAACTCAGATTGTCGCGGGTCTGTTTACGGCCTTCTTTATTTTTCATTACCTCGTTCCCTATGCGCAATATGGCCGAGGCTACCGCCAAGATACCCTTTCCGGAAACTTTTACGTCGTCGTCTCTCTGCTCTCGGATCTCGGTAACGTTCGTGAGCAGTATCTCGAAAACTCAGACGATGCCGAGCAAACACTGTTTTACGGCTATTACCAGACACCGCAGGGCTTCTTCGATCGCCTGCAGGCGTTTTCAATGGATTCAGCACTGATTAGTAATAAGCATCAAACGGGATTTGCCGGGATCATCCCGATCCTTCAGGCCTTCGAAAACTTCGTTCCGCATTTCCTTTGGAAGGACAAGCCTGCGGTTAACGATGGAAACCGATATGCCCACGATATCGGGCTTCTTGCAGATGAGGACAATACCACTGGTGTATCGTTCTCGCCAGCGGCGGAGGCCTATGTCCTCTCGGGGTGGACGAGCGTGTTTCTCCTTGCTCCTCTTATCCTGGCGGTGCTTTTTATTGTTTTTGATTCGCTTTGCGGTAATGTCCGCGAAGCACCCTGGGGCCTGATTGTCATGGTGATCTTTGCGCACATGGCTCCGGAAGGCGGTCTGATCGGTCCCATCTACGCCACGGGATTCGTCACCTTCGGCATTATTTTCTCCGCGATCGTGGGAGCCTATGTCATGCCAATCGTTGGCACCTTGTTCATTGGCCCTGAAGGGATCCTTATTCGTCGTGGCGCGCCGGTGCGAAGTATTCCCAACAGGCTTCGGTCAGCATCACAATAGATAACAGCGTTTGTTTGAGGCTTCGTCTGCTCAGGGCGAGTGCCTTAGGCGGTTATGTTCATCCACTTCACGATTGGATATGACTGCCAATTGTGAAATAGGCTAGTATTCCCGTTACCAACATAATCTATGCAATCACAAACCAGAAGCATTCAAACGAAGCTCTATATCGTTCACTCGGGTAGAGCAGTGGCTTAATTACATAATTCCTGGCACTCTCTTCGTCGCCATTTTGATCGAATGCATCAGCCCTTTCATCTCGAAGTCATCCTGGATGATCTATATGGTCGATGATTTTTTCTATTATCTGAAGATTGCTCAGAACTTTGCTCACCGCGCGGGATCGACATTCAATGGCATTGTGCCCACGAACGGCTACCATCCGCTGTGGTTCCTTATCCTTAGTGTCCTCAGCAGGTTTACAGATTCGCCGCGAATAATCCTCGGTTTTGTTGCCGCAAGTGCATTTCTCGCATCCGTTGCGACTTATATTTGCTCTTTAAAACTCATAGCGCTACTGGTATCCGCCACCTCACTGCGGTCGTTCTTGCTTCCTGCATGACAATCTATGCCCTCCGGCTCTTCTTCTTCGGAATGGAGGTAACCCTGACGATTCCTCTTGCGCTGGGGGTAATCCTTGCAGTGCAGAACACTGATTTCTGGCTAAAAGGTTGGAAGCAATCGCTGCTCGTCGGATCTCTGATCTGTTTGATGATTCTCTCTCGCCTAGATACAGCGATCCTTGCGGGGCTCATTGCGTTCGGTGTTCTTCTGCATCCTCTGCTTCGCACACTGATTCGACGCCCGCAGCTTGTTGGCATCTCTCTTGGGTTACTTCCACTGCTCGTCTATTTGCTTCTCAATCAACACTTCTTTCATGTATGGCTTCCAATATCCGGCATGGCGAAACAGCTTAAATTCAATCACTATCCAACGTCACCGCCGTGGCACGGTTTGTACTTGTACATTCCTAGTTTTTTTGTGGTTTTCTTGCCCATTCCCATCGGGATACTTCTTTATCCTTTTGCCGCTAAGTATCTTTCAGAGATACAGCGCGCCTTAGATCCCGCAGTATTGTTCTTTCCTCTTGTCTATTACTTTGTCTTGAGTTGTCTTAGTGACTGGTCGATTTGGCCTTGGTACATGTACGCGCTCAGACCTGCGGTATGTATCGCCTTTGTCATCTTCTGCACCTTGCCGCCATTAGCTCGATTTCTTCAGAACACTGTTGTTACAACAGCTATGCTGGCCGTTTTTATCGTTCTCCTCGTAAACTCGCGATGGCGTACGACAGGAACAGAGAGTGACATCTTCATGGCCGCTGTTGAAATCCAACAGTTCGCGCTGACTCATCCGGGAACCTATGCAATGGGGGACCGCACGGGCCGTGTTGGATATCTTTTAAATGCTCCGCTCATTAACCTCGAAGGCCTCGTGGTGGATAAGACCTTTCTGAGTTACGTTAAGCGTCAAACCCCGCTACGTACGGTCCTGGATGTTTATGATGTCAGGTACTATATCGCTATCCCTTCGTCTCCGTATAACGGATGTTTCAAGGTAGCCGAGCCGGTACAAGCGGGGCCAGAATCTCCGCATATGCAAGGAGAGTTTTGTGATAAGCCGGTAGCTAGATTGAATATTGGTGGAACCGAGAACGTCGTCTTCGATCTTCATCCCGAACGATCATACAACTCGAAATAGACCCTACCTTTCAATACAAATTTGAAACCTCTCCGGTAAAGCCATCTTTCTGCCACTCCCATACACTGTTAACAACATGAACAAACTCGTTGTCGGCAATCTTGTCCATCGTCCCCTGCGATCCCTTATCAGTTGTCTGGCTATCGCCATTGAAGTCATCATGATTCTCTCGATCACCGCCATCCTCATGGGCAAGCTCAATGGTTTCAAGACCCGTCAGAACGGCATCGGCATGGACATCCTCGTGCGTCCAAACACTGCCAGCAACCTCATCGGCATGAGCCCCGCAGGTGCCTCCATCAAAGTTGCCGACATCCTTGCGAAAATACCCCATGTCGTCGTCTCCGCCCCCGTCAACATCCAACTCAACAGTTCCCTCGATAGCATCTACGGAATCGACTTCAAGAGCTTCAATGACCTCTTGCCTTTCACCTTTCTCTCCGGCACTCCATTTCAGGGACCAAACGACGCAATCCTCGACGACTATGCCGCGGCAGGAAAAAAAGTCGGCGACACCGTCAACATTCTCAACCACGATTTCCGTATCTCCGGCATCGTCGCCCACGGCAAGGGTGGACGCAAATTTCTGCCCATTGAAACCATGAGCGCGCTCACCGGAACCGAAGGCAAGGCCACCGCCTTCTATCTCCGCACCGAGGATCCTCCGCAGTATCAGGACGAAGTCCGAAAAGCTATCCTCGCCACTCCAGGCATGAGCACCTATAATGTTGCCACCGCGGAGGAATTCCTATCCTCCATCTCGCCCGATCGCCTCCCCGGCTTCAACATCGGCCTCGAGGTAGTCATCGGCATAGCCGTCATCATCGGATTCCTTGTCATCTTCCAGTCCATGTACACCGCAGTCATGGAACGCACCCGCGAGATCGGCATTCTTAAATCCATGGGAGCCTCCCGCGCCTACATCGTCAGCATCGTTCTCCGCGAAACCAGCGTTTTGGCTGTCGTTGGTATTGTCCTGGGGATTGTCGCAAGTTTCGTGCTTAGCGCCGCACTCCAGGCTCGCTTCCCAACGCTCGACTTTGTCATCAATATTCCCTACGTCTGGAAGGCCACCCTTATTGCTTTTGTCGGTGCAATCCTCGGTGCGCTCTACCCGGCCATGAAGGCTGCGGCGAAAGATCCTATCGACGCGCTCGCTTACGAATGACGATTAGTGATTTGGTTGCAGACCCGTACACTGTCATCATTCCGCTTCAGGAGAAACATTGACCGGCAGCCAGACACTGATCGCACGCGCAGCGCTCGCTGTAGTTGCCGGGTCAGCCTCTCTCACTGCTGCAACCTCTCGTCTTGCTGCTCTGCCGCGGAAGACCTTCGATCGCCTGGTGCTGGGAGCTTTTATCCTCAGCCGCCTTGCGTTGTATCTCATCATCTTTTTCGTCCTTCGCATTCCTCCGCGCGGAGACATTACTGCCTTCTACTGGAGCGAGGCCGACGCAGTTCTTCACCATCTTCTTCCGTACAGCAGCTTTCAAAGCAGCTATGCCCCGCTGCATCCATTCCTCGATGCAGCCGTCATCCGCCTCTGGTACAGCCCGCTGGCACTCATCCTCCTGGCAATCTGCATCGAAACCTTTGTTCTTCCTCTCTGGCTCCGTGTGGGTCGGCTCTTCATTCCGGAAGCCGACATGCGCACCGCCACTCTTCTTTATCTCACCAGCGTCATCAGTCTTCAATTCGTCACGATCGACGGCCAGGATAACGTCATCATCGCCGTACTCCTGGTTCTCGCTCTCCTGCTGATTCGCCATCGGTTGAACTTCGCGTCAGGAGTGGCTGTTGGCATCGGACCCGTGGCGGTCAAGTTTCTCCCTTTGGTCTTTGGACCGGCTTTCTTCTTTGCCGTGCCGCGTCGCTGGCGTTGGCTCGCAGGGTTCACGACTGTCGTTGCGCTCGTCTATGGAATCTGCCTCTTAAAGGATCTTCCGATCTTTCAACCTCTTGCGCTCGAGGGCGAATTCAAATCTGCAGGCAACATTCCATACGTCATCGAATCTCTCACCGGCATCATCTTTCCCCCACGTCTCTGGGATGGCCTTCTTCTCTTAATCATTGGCATTATCTGTGCCTTAGTCGCCAATGCTTCAAGGCATGCCGATCTCACCACCAGGCTGCGCATCGTTGCCTTCGGCTGCCCTTCCCTTGTTCTCGCGTTGCTTCTCTTCTCAAAGAAATCCTGGCCGCCTTACCTGATGTTTGCGCTCTTTCCCATCTGTCTTCTGATCGCATCCGGACGAAAAAGCAGAATCCCGGCTTTCGCCCTATTCAGCTTCATCGCCGTCATTGCCCATAGCTACTGGGCGACCATCTTGCTGCAAATCTATGCGCCGGAGTTCCATCGCGGTTTGATGGCCTTGGACCCGCGCTGTCTAATTCTGCTCGCACTCCAATTTCTCCTCCTCGGCGGCTATGTATGGCTGCTTGTTCTTTCCCTTCGCGAGATCACGGCCGGCCATTTGCCAGTGATAGAGCCTGTCAACGGCGTCGAAATTCAACAAAAAGCCCGATAGCGCGACCGGTCATCAAGGCGTCAAAAGCGCATGAATCCGTAAACACATGTAGAGACAGCCCCTTCCTTCGCTTTAACTTCGTTCCGAGTCACATTTCTGTAATATTCAGGAACTCCTGATCTAGACTTGCGTTAAACCTAACAGTCAATGAACCAGTCCGGCCCGATAACGCCCCGCGTGCTTAGAACCCTCGAACTTCTGCTCCTTGCAGCGGCTGCAGTCTTTTTCGCTCTTCACGCCATCCATCTGAACGCTGACTTTCCCAACCACTCTCCCTGGATGGACTGGGCCAAATACACCGATGAAGGTTGGTACGGCGATGGTGCCATCCGCTACTTTCAGCGCGGAAACTGGCACGTTCCCGGAGATTTCAATCCCGCGATAGCTTTACCCGTCTGGCCGCTTCTGGAGGCCGCGCTCTTTCGCTTCACTGGGGTCAGCCAGATCGCCGCGCGCGCCCTTACCGTTGCTATCTTCGGACTCATTCTCGTTGTTTCCTATCTTCTGCTCCGTCACTGGCAATCTTCTGAAGGAAAAAAATTCCCGACCTATCTCGCTCCTGCGGTCGCCGTATTTCTTCTTGCTGTCAGTCCTTTCTGTTATGTCTTTACCCGTGTGGCCATCCTCGAGCCACTACTGATCCTCTTCACCCTGATAGCTCTTCTCGCTGCCTCCTTCGTTGCATTACCCGAGCCCTTAAGCTCGACCTCGCTGCGAATTCTCCTCCGTCGACTCCTGCCGCTCATCGCACTGGGTCTCCTTGTGCCTCTCATGGTCTTTACCAAGACTACCGCCATCTTTCTTCTCCCTGCGATCGCCTGGATATTGTGGGCTCGTGCCAAATATCGTCTTCGTCTTTTTTTTGAGCTCAGCCTTCCACCCGCGATCCTCGCCGGAGTCATCTGGTTCGGCTACTACGTTTTTGTGGTGCGCCCACATTTTTTGCCTGACTATCGCTACCTCTTCGACGCCAACAGTTACACCGGCATTACGCCGTCCAATCTCGTATCCGTACTGGACAACACACTCGTCGACGGCCTTTGGATAGGCAAAATTCTCTATCCCCTATCACTATTCGCCATTGCGTGTGTATTCCTTCTTCGCCCCCGTCTTCTCCGTAATCCTCTTGTGCCGGCCCTCATCCTCTGGGCGGGTGGCTATGCAGCCTTTCTCGCTTACCACAACAACCTGCAGCCCCGGTACTACCTGGTCATTGCGATTCCTCTCACGCTTCTGGTTCCGATCATCTTCTCCGACTTCTGGGCTTCAACTCCGCCTGTTCGAACCTCAGTTCCGCTGTTCCCCCATCGTCTCACCGTCGCTTCCATCGTTGCTGTCCTTGCAGTACTCACCCTCACCGATGCCCGCCAGACCCTTCATTACGTCCGCAATCCTGAGTACGCCTTCTCTAATGCGACCGGTCATATCCGCGAGATCATCTCTGCGGACCCCACTCACAACTCTCTCATCCTCTCGATCAGTGGATCCCAGCTTTCGCTCATGACCGGTCTTCCCTCCATCTGCGACGATTTCGGAACCATGGACCTGCCCGTCCGCGTTCAGGCATATCGTCCCGGTTGGTATGTCACCTGGAACCAGGTTGAAGACGACAAGATGGACGCTCTCACTCCCCTGTACCGTCTTCGACGTTTCGCTTCATTCCCCGCGTTCGACGATCCCGAGCGCAATCTCATCATTCTTTACCGCCTCGACCCTGCAACTCCAGTCGTGCCACCGAGCCGTCCCCGCAAGCCCGCGCCCCGCCTTCTTCGAACCAGCTTCGGCCAGCAACCCAATCGACAACAGCTTGAGCACTAGTGTGCCCCTTCTAGGTATTGCTAAGATTTTCACTCTGCCTTATGCTCTGCAACGAGAGCGAGCATTCACTAGTACGCTCGAGCGACCTGCGGAAAGGACACCCCGTTCAGAGCATGCTGCCTCCGCGACATTTAGGTCTAATTCACGCCAAGACAGCCGAAACCACGAGGCTGCAGCATCTCGCACCTGGTCCCTCAATCTTCCTCGACGTTGTTCGGTTCCTTGCTGCAGTCATGGTAGCTGTCGGACATCTCTCTCTTAACTGCTTTACTATCGGTTGGCCGCCTGTTCTGATGAGTTGGGCTGAGGGTGCTGTCGCCGTTTTTTTCGTCCTCTCCGGCTTCATGATCCGCTATGTAACCATCGCAAAATACGGTGATCTTCGCCGATTCGCAATTGATCGCATCGCGCGCATCTACTCTGTAGTCCTTCCGGCGATGGCTCTCACGGTACTCTTTGACCTCACATCGGCTCGAGTCAACCCGGGATACTACAACGAAAACTTCGGAGGATTAGTCGGGCGCGTACCCGGCTATTTTTTCTTCGGGTCCGCCCTGTTCTCGCACGTGTGGGTACTCCGCGCCTTTCGCGTCCTGCTCAGTTTGACCATGCTTTCGCAATCCTGGTTCAGGGACTCTTCTCCTCTCTCCAACAGCCCCTTCTGGTCTCTCAGTTATGAATGCGTTTACTACGCCTCGTTCGGGATCGCTCTTTATCTTCGGGGCAGGAAGCGAATCCTCGCACTCGCCGTCCTCTTCCTCCTGATTGGACCCACTATCTTCCTGATGCTACCGCTCTGGCTGCTGGGCTGTGCCGCCTATGATGCCTATCAGAATGGCGTAGACAGAAAATCCGTCGGGCGACTTCTTTTTCTGAGCGTGTTGAGCATCGCCTGCGTTCATGGCACCCCAGTACTGATCGACCACTTCCACGCGCACTGGTTCTACATCGGTCGCATGGTCCCGTGGATGGACATTGTCGCCATCGCCACGACTGTGATCATCCTGGCGGTTTGCATCGCTCTTCGCAATCTTCGGATATCAGAGGATCATCCCGCCGTACGAATGCTGCGCAAGGTTGCCGCAGCAACCTTTCCCCTCTATCTCACTCACCTACCGCTTTTCGTTCTTCTCGCCGCGGCAATTCCATATCCACATGCCAGTTTGTGGGCTAAACTCGCGCTTCTGGCCACAGCAATCGTGTTTAGCATCTTGCTCGCGGGGTTGTGCGATGGGTTGAAGGACTATATACGCATAAAGCTCTCTCCGAAAGGGCTGGTATCTACATTCAGTCCGCCCGGCAGTAGGACCCCAACCCCTGCAGAAACAGTCGTTTACCAGTAGAGGAGGAAGCGTACACGGTGACGCTTTTCTTCTTGACCTTGAGCGCCCGGAGAAAGGCCCAATTAGTCGATCTTCATTGACTTCCCACCCAACTCCAGTCTATTCTTAATATTCGCGCAGTCTCGCGTCTGTAGCCCTGTGTCTCTACCGTTCCCAGGCTAATCAGCCATTCGAGACGTCCGTGATGGATCCACTGGGGAGCAGCTTGATAGCCGCCCCTGAAGCACCCATCCCATAGGTTGTGCGTAGTCCAGGTCAAGCGGTATTTCTCCGCGTGTTGAGAAGAGAGCATAAACCTCTTCCTTCTCGGCGCCGTCCTGTTCTGGAATCATCAGCTTTTGCTTTAAAGCGTTTCACCAAAAATTCAGGACCAACTTCTTCCGCATTACGCCGAACAAGGAAGACGGCAGAAACAAGGAGTCAACTCAAGATGCCTACTACCATCCCGAGCGGCAAAGACATCAAGCGCAAATGGTTCGTGTTCGACGCCAACGGCAAGACCCTCGGCCGTCTCGCAACCCATGCCGCTTCGATCCTCGCCGGCAAGCTCAACCCGCTCTATACCCCATACATCGACATGGGCGATCACGTCGTCATCATCAACGCTGAGAAGATCGTGCTCACCGGCCTCAAATCGGACCAGAAGCTCTATCGCCGCTACACCGGATTCCCGGGCGGCCTTCGCGAAGAATCCTTCCTTGAACTCCTCCACCGACGTCCTGAAGCCATTGTCGAGCAGGCCGTCAAGGGCATGCTCCCAAAGTCAAAACTTGGCCGCCAGATGGCAACCAAGCTCAAAGTTTATAAGGGCGAAAAGCACCCGCATCTGGCCCAGCAGCCCCAGCCGCTCGAACTCGTCGGCTAGGTGAGAGTTAGGCGGCTTAACCCGCTGAGATATTTTTTGGGTAGATCCGGGCTATGGTCCGCGCATCTACGAAACCAAGCGATGGGGCATTAGCCCCTAGGTAAAAGTTCAAGGAGCACCATGGCAGATCTGATTCAGTACTACGGAACCGGCCGTCGCAAGAGCTCGATCGCGCGTGTCTTCCTGCGCCCGGGCAGCGGCAAATTTACCGTCAACAATAAGGAATTTGACGCCTACTTCGTCACTGCGCAGCAGCGCGCTGCCGCAAAGGTATCGCTCGGCATTGAGAACATCGGCGAAACCTTCGACGTAATTACCACTGTTAAAGGTGGCGGCGTGATGGGACAGGCCGACGCCGTCAAACTCGGCATCGCCCGTGCTCTTATGGAATTTAACCCTGAGCTCCGCAAGGCGCTCAAGGCGCAAGGACTCGTTACCCGCGACTCGCGTGGTAAGGAGCGCAAGAAGTATGGCCAGAAGGGCGCTCGCGCTCGCTTCCAGTTCAGCAAGCGATAGAAAGTCTCCAGCAGAATCTTTGCTGTTGCTTTCGTTACCGCTTCCGAACTCAGGCCCTCGCAGTTTGAATGGGTGTTGGAGATATTCTCTGGCACCCATCGCATCACCCTCATGTTTCGGCTCTCGACAAGCCGTTGCCTGAGGCAAGGAGTCAAATCTCCCTTACGAGGGATCAATCCAGGCACCGATGCTCATACTCGGCAGCCTCAACTAAGGAGCTAAATTGGCAAACATAACCATGAAAGAACTGCTCGAAGCTGGCGTTCACTTCGGGCATCAGACCAAGCGCTGGAACCCCAAGATGAAGGAGTATATCTTCGGCGAGCGCAACGGCATTTACATCATCGACCTTCAGAAGACTCTCAAGATGTTTAAGGAAGCGTCGAAGTTCGTCACGGACCTCACAGCGACCGGTAAGCTTATCCTCTTCGTCGGCACCAAGCGCCAGGCGCAGGATGCCATCGCCGAGGAAGCCACCCGCGCCGGTATGCCCTATATCAACAGCCGCTGGCTCGGCGGCCTGCTGACCAACTGGGTCACCGTGCAGAAGTCGGTCAAGCGCCTCGCGGAACTCGACGACATGTCCACCGACGGCCGCTACGAGCTGCTCACCAAGAAGGAAGTCATCAAGCTCGAGCGCGAGCGCAAGCACCTGTCGACCAACCTCGCCGGCATCAAGAGCATGAAACGCCTTCCCGACGCCATCTTCGTTGTTGACTCCAACAACGAAGCGATCGCCGTCGCCGAGGCCCGCAAACTCGGCATCCCCGTCGTCGCCGTCGTCGACACGAACTGCGACCCCACTCAGGTCGACTACGTCATCCCCGGCAACGACGACGCTCTCCGCGCCATCCGCCTCTTCACCACGAAGATCGCCGACTCGGCCTACGAAGGCGTTCAGATGGTCTCCGACAAGGCCTTCGCCACCGAAGTAGCCGACGTCACGCCGGCCGAGGTCTCCTCGGAGTACATCAGTGAAGACGGCGAATACGAGCCCGGTGACATTCACGCCGCAGTCGAGCCTGTAGAAGCCGCCGCCGACGAAGATGAAACCGTCGACCTCGAGGCCGTTCTCGGCGGAAACATTCGCAAGGCCCCGGCCGCAGCCTCCGAGACCGAAGCTGAGTCAGAATCGATCTCCCATCAGGCTGCCGTCTAGCCTTCGGTTGCAGCGTTTGCTTGACGGTACGGCTTTAGCCGTACCGTAACCACACTCTTATAGATTCTGGGTTGTGGGCCCAACCCTCAACCCCTACCGAGGCATCGCCGTACCTGCCTCGCATTGATCAAGGATATTTATGTCTGAAACTGCCGTTAAGATCGACGCAAAACTCGTCAAGGAACTCCGCGAAAAGTCCGGCGCCCCCATGGGCGACTGCCTCAAGGCTCTGCAGGAAGCCAAGGGTGACATGGAAGACGCTTTCGTCGTCCTCCGCAAGCGTGGCATGGCCTCGGCCGCCAAGAAGGCCTCCCGCACCACCAATGAAGGCGCGGTCGGAACCTACATCCACGCTGGTGGAAAGATCGGCGTCCTGCTCGAACTCAACTGCGAATCCGATTTCGTCGCCCGCACCGACGACTTTCAGGAGCTGCTCCGCGACATCGCCATGCACATCGCGGCAGTCGACCCGCGCTTCGTCAGCCGTGAAGACGTCACCGCGGCCGACCTCGAGCGCGAGAAGGAAGTCTATCGCGCTCAGGCCGCAGCCACCGGCAAGCCGGCAAACATCATCGAGAAGATGCTCGAGGGCAAGCTCGCCAAGTTCTACGAGGAGTTCTGCCTTCTCGATCAGCCCTTCATCAAGGAAGCTTCGCAGACCATCGCGCAGCTCATCGCTTCGAAGGTCGCGAAACTCGGCGAAAACATCAGCGTCCGCCGCTTCGCCCGCTTCAAAGTTGGCGCACCCGAGTGGACCGTAGCGCAGACCAAAGCTGCAGGTGCCGAAGAAGCCTCAGCCTAAACCGCTCACGCTGTAGAAAAGCCCGGAGATCATCCGGGCTTTTCTCTTTGACTGTACTTTCGTTTATATTCCAAACGGGCTGTTGCCTGCGCCGCATCCACAATCCATGCCCGATCGCACGATCGCGTAGACCGCGATCCTGCGGCACATCCTCAGCCTTCGCAAGCTCGATTCGCTTCATCGTCATCACGGTGCACTGCCCACGCCAATTCATCGTTCAGATAGTGCCGGGCGGCGCGCAGCTCGATCTCTTGGGCGATTATGCCATTACAGAAACCAGGAATCGCGAAGCTATTTTTTTTCTTCGATAGGGATAAAGTCAAACCATGCCAGGTTATTTCCCTGCTTATAGTGCAGCGTAAGCAGCTGCATGGCTCGTTTTGGAAAAGTGATCTCGCCGCATTCGGCCTTATTCCAGGTGTGGTAGATCTTCCAGTCAGGTTCGTTGGTGTGGGGAACGACTTCCCATGGGTCGACAGGTAACTTGCAGTCGGCGGCGGGTTGGTTGTTCAGAGAGAACTGGATAGTCTGCGCGGTGTGGCTGTAAAGAACGACAATTTTGTAACGGCCATTTTTTTTGACGTTGACGGTGTAGTTGGCCCACTCTCCGTTTTCTTCCCAGCCAATGTAGAGCTGTTGCCAGTCCGGAGTGAAGAGGCCCGGGTGGTCGAGGTCGGCACCCTTTTTGACATAAGAGAGGTCGACGCCCTCGTCTTCGCGAAAGTGACAGATGGAGACGGGGACACCATCTTCGCAGTGGCCTGCGGTATGGTTGAGCTCACCGCTGCCGTGGTTAATCTTGTCGGTGTCGTGGTACGCGATCCCCTCGCCGCCAAGGTCGTAAAGCGCGGTCTGTAAACGGCCGGGGATCACCTGTGGGCCTGCGGTATGGATCGCGTCGTGAAAGGGCTTGCCCTTGTAGTCCTTGGGAATCTGAGCATGTATCGCGGGATCGAGCAGGAGCAACAAGACCAAAAAGATTTTCATAGGTATCTTTCAGAACTGAGAGTTACCGATGCTGCCGTCTTTTGATGTGGTCTCCGACGGGTAATCTTCTTCGACCCACCGCAGGCCACAGCTGCTGCAACACCAGGACTCAGAGCCTCGCGGCAGGGGAAGAGATAACAGGTACAGCGAAGCAAGAGCTGCCTTTCGACCCTGACGTTCCCAGGAGATATCAGTTGAGTTGCAACGCGGGCAACGAGGCTGTTCGAAGCCGGGCTGGTCTGGAATGGAAATGGAATCGGGGATGGGCTGCGCAAGGATTGCTTCAGTCGCTTCCACATCGGCGGCAGCAACCTGGAGACGAATTCCTCCAACAAGATTGGACATCTGCCAATCGAGACGAACGAGATTCTCGTCTTTGAGAAAGCAGAAGATGCCCGCGGACTCAACCACGCCACGAGCGACGATCGCTTCCGAGAGATCGCGATAGCGGCGCAGAGTTACCAGATCCCGGTACTCGGGTAGTTCGTCGACGGGAAGCGGTGGGTCGATGAACTCAAGGCCGCGTCTGCTGAACTCGGCCTTCAGGGCTGTGCGTGCATCGTCTACCAACGAGTGCCATTCAGTTACTAGTTCGTCTAGTTCAGACTCGGACATCGTCCGGTAGAGGTCAGCAAAGGTAGATTCGGGGCCGTGATGGAAGATGTCCGCCATGCTTCGCGATGGTAGCAGAAGGATATGCTCGAACTTTGTTATGGAGGGTTCGTTCTACGCTCTAGCCTTTGCCGTCTTCGATATGAGTAATCTCGCCGTCGCGCATGTGGAGGATGCGGTCGGCGATCTGGGCTGCCTCGGGGTTGTGGGTAATCATGAGAACGGTCTGGTTGAGCTCGCGGCTTGATTTGCGCAGCATAGCAAGGACAGCGTCAGAGTTTTTGGTGTCGAGGTTGCCGGTGGGCTCATCGGCAAGGACGATCGCGGGGCGATTGATAAGGGCGCGGGCGATCGCCACGCGTTGCTGCTCGCCGCCGGAGAGTTCGTTTGGACGGTGTTCGAGCCGGCCCTGAATGCCGAGCATCTCGGTTAGGTGGTCAAGGAGGGGCTTATCCAGCGGATGTTTGATGGCTGCCCCGAGATTGGCAACATCGTGGGAGATCTCGATGTTGCCAATCGCGGAGAGGGTGGGCAGAAGATTGAAGCGCTGGAAGATAAAGCCGATCTTGGCGCGGCGCATACGAGTGCGTTCGGCATCGCTGAGTTTAGCGAAGTCAACGCCGTCAATGAGGACGGAACCGCTCGTGGCTGGAGTGAGGCCGCCGAGGATATAGAAAAGAGTCGATTTCCCGGAGCCGGAGGGGCCAACAATAGCGACGAACTCGCCGGGATTAACCGCAAAGCTCACACTGCGAAGTGCGGGGACCTCGAGTTTGCCGGAGCGGTAGGTCTTGCCAAGGTCCTGGGCAAGGATGATAGGAGGGGTGACGGGATTTGGGTTCGGGGCAAACGGCAACGTGGAAGAATATGAAGACATGGAGATATCTCAAGTCTACCGTGAATGGGGCGGAAATGAAGCCGACGGAGCTTTTGTTGCTGGGTTTGGTGGGGTGGACGGCGATTGGAGTGGTAGGAGTTACCGTGGCGTGGCGGCGCGGTGAGCGGTGGCATGTGCGTCGGGGGATTGTCTGGATCGCGGGAGTCTGGGTGGTTTATCTGTGCGTATTGATTGGAGTCTCATTGGGACAGCGAGAGAAGGTCGTGGCGATGGGAGAGCCGCAGTGCTTCGATGACATGTGTTTTACGGTGACCCGGGCAGAGGAGGTGCCTGGATTCTTGATTCGGGATGGACGGCGACTTATCCGGGTTACGGTTCGGGTGACAAATCGGGGTAGAAAGGCGCAGAGCGAGGGGCTGATTTCGGCTTATCTGGTCGACTCAAAGGGTCGGCTATGGGAGCCATCGCCAGGCGTGAACGGGGTGGGATTAACAGTCCGAGTGTCGGGTGGAAATTCAGTCTCGAGTGAGCCGATTTTTAAGGTGGCATACGATGCTGCGGGATTGGGACTGGTTCTAACACACGGACGATGGCAACCGGGTGTGCTGGTGATCGGGGGATCAGACAGCTTGTTCCATAAGAAGACAGTGGTAGCGCTCGGGCGATAGCCTTAGGCGGGAGGCTTAGCAAGAAGAGACTGGAGGGTAGCATCTTCGAGAAAGCTGACTTCGATGCGAATAGTAACGATCTGCCCCAGGTCTGCTTGCTTGGAGAGATTCTTGCGGCAGGTGCAAAGATGGGTAAGGCCAAGGTGGGCGGAGCGTGTCAGTTCCAGGCCGGAAGCGAGGATTGACGAGTAGAGATCGACGACGGCTCGAAGCTGTATTTCGATGCGGAATTCGATCATCGTCGGAGAGAGGGTCTTGTGATCCAGAATCCAGCCGCCGCACTCTGCAAAGGCGGAGGTAAGGGAGGGGAGAAGACCATGGCGTTCTTCATAACTGTAGCCCTGGATGTCGAGCGATTGCATGGATAATGGGCCTTTGAGCGTCGAATGCTGTTAGGGTGTTCATCGGAGAATGGAAGCCGGGGGTGAGGTGCAGGAGTGAGTACGATAGTCACGTGACAGCGGGTTATCGAATTGCAGGTACTTCGTTTGTGGCCGGACGATCGGCCGGTCAGCAAGTTTGTTCTGCGAGGTTGGCATGGTGCTGGGATTGGGGACGGATCTGATTGAGACCAGGCGGTTGCAGGAAAGCATCGACCGGTTTGGGGAAAGGTTTCTTGCACGGATTTTCACGACAGCCGAGATCGCTTACTGTACGCGCAAGAAGAATGCTGCTGAGAGCTTTGCAGCGCGGTTTGCGGCGAAGGAAGCCGGGGCCAAGGCTTTGGGGACGGGGATCAGCCGCGGGGTAAGCTGGAAGGAATTTGAAGTTCAGCGCGAGGCGAGCGGCCGGCCAACACTGCATCTCAGTGGACGGGCGCGGGAACTGGCCGACACAATGGGGGTGAAGCGAATTCAGGTGAGCCTGACTCATAGTCGTGAGTGGGCAATGGCCGTGGTTGTAACAGAGGATGAAGGGTAGACGGAAATGAAACCATCGGGCAACCCGCTTCATCTGTAGAGAGACAAAGCATTTTCGTGCAGACGGATTGTGTGGGTTTTCTGGCGGTAGAGCCTGATGGGTAATGTATCCTCTCAATTACTGCACCCGGCTTAAATTCTGGGGCGGTGGGTGACACCGCGTTGCCATTTTTGTCAAACGCACTATAGGAGAGATATGCCGAGCCAGCAGGAGGTCCGATGGTCGCAATTAAAGGTGGGTGTGATCGTATTGATCTCCACTATCATTCTGGTGGCGCTGCTCTTCCTGATGACGAGTTCGTCGGGGTTGGGAATTCTGACCCACAAGCTGACAGTGGCGACGTACTTTGAGAACTCAGCGGGGCTGAAAACGGGCGCGGCGGTGAATTTACAAGGAGTAACGATCGGCACGGTGAAAACTGTAACGATCGACGGCTCCCCGGCGCGGAAGTTGACTCCCGTCAAGGTTGTAATGAAACTGGACGACAAATATGGAGCCGAGTTGAAGAAGGACTCCAAGGCTTCGCTATCAACGGTGGGAGTACTGGGCGATACGATTGTGGATATCAATAGCCAGTTTGCAGTCGGTCCAAGGCTGCAGGATGGCGATGAGTTGAAGACGCTGGAGACCCCGAGCCTGACCGATGTTGTGAAGGCGAGCCAGGGAACAATCGAGAGCGTGAATGTAATTCTTGCGAAGATGAATGTGATCGTCGACAATCTGCAGTCGGGCAAAGGATCGATCGGGCTGCTCATCAATAATCCCGATCTCTATAACAAAGCCAACAGGACAGTGGATGAACTGTTGACGCTTGAGAAGAATCTGAACGCGGGTCGCGGGTCCATCGGCAAGTTGATGACGGACGATACCCTCTATAACAGGCTGAATGACACTGCTGCGAAGCTGCAAAACATCGCGAATTCCGTTGACAGCGGCAAGGGCACAGCTGGGATGCTGTTAAAGGATGATTCACTCTACAAAAATTTGAACTCG
Organism: uncultured Acidobacteriaceae bacterium; assembly: GCA_963815485.1. GTDB lineage: Bacteria > Acidobacteriota > Terriglobia > Terriglobales > Acidobacteriaceae > Edaphobacter. The sequence goes on from CAWFGQ010000002.1 coordinate 2,410,810, forward strand.
ACGATAGCGCATGCGAATTCGTTGCTGGCGGACGCGGACCAGGGTAAAGGCGGCCTGGGCTTGATGCTCAAGGACCCGAAGTTCCGGCAGGATTTGAGCAGTACCTTGACTCAGGTGAACTCGCTCGTGTCAAACATTAACGAGGGTCGTGGAACCCTGGGCAAACTGGCAACTGACGATGCCGCCTACACCAACATCAACAAGCTGCTGACCGCAAGCACGGACCTCGTAACGACGATTCGAAGCGATCCGAAGAAGTACCTGACTATCCATCTGAAGATTTTCTAGGCGCGCAAGCGGGCAGTCGACCACGGATTTCAAGGATGGCCTTTGATTTAAAAAGCCGCAGCGCTTTCTCCCGGTTATTGCGGCAACACCTCATTCGAATGACGAATTCTACCTTTCAGCATTTCGTAAAAACTCCAGCTTTTGCAGAATCTCGTTGAGAAATTAGGCGCGTTTTGAAGAGAGCCTCCCTGCTCATCTCATGCATCACAGGTTTGTCCTTAGCTTGTGGAGCGCCGGGAGTACTCGGCTTGACAGAAGTACTCTGGTCTCGTGATGGAGTTTGAGTACAAAACGCTCAGCCAGCAGGCCACTTCCTTACCCCAAATCCCCACGGCGCTTCACGACCTGGGTCTGCGCATACAAAGGGCGAAGCTAGACGTTGACGTACTGGTGATCGATCACGTCGAACGACCACAACCTGACTAAGACAAATCATATCGACAGGCGAGTGGCTCAGGTCTGATTGGTAAAAATCGGGGGGGCAGGTACCCACTTGCATTGGCGGACGCCAGAAACTTTGTGTTACGGTATCTCGTCTTCGTAATATCTCAAATATCTCTAGGTTGCGGGTGAGAGGTGTTGCCTCTTCCCGTCTTAGAGAAACAAATTTAATAGGCTGTTTTTCAGGAGAACCGTGATGTTTAAGAGTCTTGCAAGTTGTCTGGTGCTGTCCACCGGGATGTGTCTCGGGCAGTCGTTGGTTGGATTGGATACGGCCCCCGGGCCGACGACGGAGCCGAAGAAGCCAATTATTTTCGATCTTTCGGCTATCGATAAGACGGCCGATCCGTGCGTCGACTTCTATCAGTACGCATGCGGTAACTGGGTGAAGAACAATCCCGTTCCATCGGACCAGTCGCGCTGGGGGCGATTCAACGAACTGGCGGAGAGGAACAACTATCTGCTGTACCAGGAGCTGAAAGCCGCCGCCGAAGCGCCCAAGACTGCTTTGCAGAAGAAGTATGGCGATTATTTTGCAGCATGCATGAACGATGAGCTGGCGGACAAGCTGGGCGCGAAGCCGCTCGATCCAGTAATGAAGACAATCGCCACCCTGCGGGATAAGAAGCAGCTTTCGGCGATGGTGGCAACATTGCAGAGCCAGTATGCCGTGGGGACGTTCTTTCAGTTGGGCGTACAGCAGGACCAGAAAGATTCGAGCCAGCAGATTGTGAATACGTCGCAGGGCGGCCTCACGCTGCCTGACCGTTCGTATTACATCGACGACAGTCCACGAAGCCAGAAGTTACGCGACCAGTATGTCGAGCACCTGACGAAGATGTTTGTGCTCCTGGGCGACTCACCGGATAAGGCTGCGGAAGAAGCCAGGAGCGTGATGTCGATTGAGACGGCGCTGGCCAAGGGAGCGATCGAGCGCAGGGATTTGCGAGACCCGGAAAAGCGGTACCACATTATGACGAAGACGGAGCTGCAGGCTCTCTCTCCGAACTACAACTGGGATGCTTATCTTACGGGTATCAAGATCGGCGAGTTCAAGACGCTGAATGTAGCGACGCCGACCTACTTCACGGCGATGAATGCTGAGATCGATTCGGCGGGTCTGGATTCGATCAAGAGCTATCTGCGGTGGCATGCGCTGCGGTCGGCCGCACCTGCATTGTCGAAGCCATTTGTGGATGAGAACTTCAACTTCTTCCAGGCCACGCTGCAGGGTCAGAAAGAACAGACCCCGCGCTGGAAGCGCTGCACACGCGCGACTGACTCTGCGTTGGGTGAGGCAGTGGGTCAGGACTGGGTGAAGCAGAACTTCCCACCTGACGCCAAAGCCAACATGGACAAGCTTGTGGCGGCTCTGGAGCGCGCTCTGGGCCAGGACATCGCTCAGCTTCCGTGGATGAGCGATGCAACCAAGGTCGAGGCAAAGGCGAAGCTGGATGCGATTCGCAACAAGATAGGCTATCCCGACAACTGGCGCGACTATAGCGCGCTCGTGGTGAAACGTGACGATGCTCTCGGCAACATCGAGCGAAACACAGCGTTTGAACGCCGGCGGAACTTCGGCAAATTGGGTAAGCCAGTCGACGAGAAGGAGTGGAGCATGACACCTCCAACGGTGAACGCCTACTACAACCCTCCCAACAACGACATCAACTTCCCTGCCGGCATCCTTCAGCCGCCGTTCTTCGACAACAGCATGGACCCTGCGGTGAACTTCGGCGGCATCGGCGTGGTGATTGGTCATGAAATGACGCATGGATTCGACGATCAGGGATCGAAGTACGATCCGAAGGGAAATGTGAAACAGTGGTTCACGGCCGAGGACCTGGCGAAGTTCAAGGAGCGGACAGACTGCGAAGTCAAGGAGTATAGCGGCTTCAAGGTCGCCGAAGGACAAAACCTTGATGGCCAATTGACCTTAGGCGAGAATACGGCTGACAACGGTGGCATTCGGATTGCGTTCCAGGCCCTGCAAGAGGTCTTAGCCAAGGGCGGCCCAAACGCCGAACCGGGTTTCGTCGACGGCAAGAAGGACGGCTACACTCCGGCGCAACGCTTCTTCATCACCTTCGGACAGGTGTGGTGTCAGAACCAGACGGAACAGAACGCGCGAGTGCTTGCCAAGACCGATCCGCACAGCACAGGCGAGTGGCGCACCAAGGGCACCGCGCAGAACTTCGACGAGTTCGGCAAGGCATTCGGCTGCAAGGTCGGCCAGCCCATGATGCCCGAGAATGCCTGCCGCGTCTGGTAGAGCAAGCAGATCAGAAGGCCCGGGCTTCGGCCTGGGCCTTTTTCTTTGTCGGGATCATTGCAGTGGGTGACGATCGGATAATGAGGGGGTCTAAAGGGTTATAACTGCGCGGAATACACAGGAGCAGGTGGCACAAAGTCGCAACAGCTTCTACAATAACCAAAGGAATCGTAACCCTACAGATTTGCTCGCGGCAGAAGGTGGACGTAATCCGTCCATTGGCGAGGATTAAGGAAGCGCATGAAGTTGAGCAGGATTGGCCGGATTTCAATGGCCTTGGTAGTATCCGTAGCGATGGGTCTGGGCATGACGGCGTGCGGAGGCGGCACGATCGGATTCATGTGGGTCTTAGGAACGCAGTACAACCAAATTGCCGGTTTCAAGATCGATGACTTCACCGGGAATCTTACCCAGGTACCGCACTCGCCGTTTAGCTCAGGCGGGTCGAACCCGGTTTCCCTTGTGGTGAAACCAGGTGGCCGCTACTTGTATGTAATCAACAAGGGCGGCGGCGCATCGAGCAGCGCCTCAGGATCCCTTCCTTGCGGAACGGGTGGCGGAATCACAGAGTTCGCCGTCGGCGGGCAGGGCCTGCTGACATTTCAGCAGTGCTTCCAGAGCCAGGGTACAACTCCGGTATGGGCAGCGCACGACAGCACCGGCAATTTCCTTTATGTACTGGACCAGGTGGCCCCGGATGCGGTCTGCAGTGGACCAAACGTGACAGCGACCTCCTGTTTTGGCGACATTACGGTGTTTTCTGTGGATCCGGACACAGGTCGGTTGTCACTGGTACTGAATCAGCAGATCAAGAACCCCACCACCGGCGCGCAGTTGACCTACTTCCCCGTGGGCCAGATGCCAAAGATGATGGCGCTCGCAGGTTCGTGCCTGTTCACGCTGAACAATGACACCAATCAGACGGTGTTTCCATATTCGGCGGGTACTGGCGGTCAGTTGACTCTGACCACCAACTCCACGATCAACACAGGCGCAACGCGCGCAACCTCGATCATCTCGGGTGGTACGTCGGTCTATATCACCGATGCCGGTGCGGCTAACCTCAACACCCCGGGACAGATCCTGCCCTTCACGGTTGGTGGCGGGTCCTGCTCGTTGAACACGATCACAGGCGGCCCGACGGCCAACCTCTCGCCGGCTTCGAACCCCGTTTATACGCTGGTGGACAGTAAGAACAAATATCTGTACGTGGCGAATCAGTCCTCAACGAACTCGACCACACCGAACAGTTCGATCTCCGCGTTCAACATTCAGTCGAACGGAACTTTGCAGGAGATTCCGGACCCGCCCAACAATCCTTATCCTGTTGGAGGAGGGCCGGTTTGCATGGTGGAAGACCCCTCAAATCAGTATCTGTATACATCAAATGGTGACGGTACGGTTACCGGAAAGGTCTTGTTCGCGCCATCCGGCCAGCTTTCGAACTTGACTCGAGGGTCGCAATTTTCGGCAGTAGGACAGGCGACATGCCTTGCAGTAAGCGGAAACGTAGACTAGCTGGCAGGGCGGCAGCTGGAGAATCAGAACAAAGGATGTCGTTATGAATCCTGAGCATCGCGATAGCAGAGTGGGCGAAAACATTTGCCCCGGAGTCAGGCAAGCATGATGTGGAATAAGTTAGGCCGCGGAACATTGGCCTCGGTATTATCTTTGGCGCTGGTGAGCGTTACGGCGTGCAGCCGCGACTATGTGCTGGCGTATGTGTACGTGACGACAGCGAAACCTCTGACAAGCGCATCCCGGCATGGAGGCATTAGTGCCTATGCCGCGGACTATCAGATCGGCTCGCTCACTCCTCTTGCGGACTCCCCGATCGAAGCGGGCACAAATCCGGTGACTCTCGTAGCTTCGCCAAACGGGTTGAATCTGTACGTCGTCAACCATGACGATGCGACAATTGGCGTCTATGCGATCGGAACCGATGGCAAGATATTTCTGCAGAGCACTGTCAACACGACGGGTAGCAATCCAACCGCAATCGCCATCGACTCGGCCGGCAAGTTTCTTTATGTCACCTTTCAATATCAGTTGGGGCCAAACGGGCAGCAGCTCTATTCGCCGGCTTCTCCGGGACCGGGTGGGGTAACCATCTTTCCCATCGGTGCGGCCGGCGCGCTGGGAGCGCCTCAAACGGTCAACGTCGGAAATAATCCGGTCGGCATCGTAGTGAGCCGTCCGACGCCTGGTACCTCCACCGTATTCGTCTACGTGCTGGATCAGGAGACTCCGCCCAACGCAACCGTACTCGGATTCCAGCAGAATTCGAGCACGGGCGGCCTCACGCCAACCCCCGGAACCAAGATCGGTCCCGACCCCATCACCGGCAAGACCGTGGCAACGGGGTACGGTGCAGGAACGATGCCGAGCGCGATCGCAGAAGATCCTTCTGCGCGGTTCGTGTACATCACCGATGAGGCAACGAACCAGCTATACGGCAACGTGGTGTCAAACACCGGCGCACTGGTGCCAATGGTCAACAGCCCGTTCTCGACGGGAATCCTGCCGCTGGGAATCACGATCGATCCGCGTGGGCAGTTCCTGTATGTCGCGAACTACACCTCAGGAACGATCGGAGCTTATGCGATCAATACCGCAACCGGCACGCCGGTCGGATCGGTCGGATCTTCATCGACAACGGTGGACACCGGCCCGCAATGCGTGACGGTTGAGCCGGCGCTTGGAATTTACGTCTATACGGCAAACAATCTTGCCGGGACGGTCTCGGCGCTAAAGCTGGATCCACACAATGGCGGATTGGGTCAGGTGCAGAATACGCCGTTCCCGTCTGGCGCTTTGCCAACCTGTGCGGTCTCGGTCGCAAATGGATCGCACCCGACTCAGGTCATTGTCGATTAGTTATCAACTCATCCTTTAGTACTGAAAGCCCCGCGATTGCGGGGCTTTCTTTTGCGAATTATTTGCAGCTGATGTCCAGAGAAAGCTAAGAATCCAAAAAATGCGTTCACGGCAAAAAATGCGTTCACGGCAATCTCGTCAGGAGGCAGGAACCAGATCGCGGTATTTGCGGGAAAAGCGCCGGAGGATCGCTTTGCGGGCCGGAATTTCGACAAAGTGAAAGACCGCCAGGGCAAGCACAATCAGAATTACATAAGAGAGCCACGGATCCAGCGCTCCAAGATGCAGACGCTGTGGCACATGGTACGTATGAATGAGCTGGAAGACGTTGAAATGGAGTAGATAGAGGCAGTAGCTGCTTTCGCCGATCAGAAGCAGAGGCCGCCAGGAGAAGATCGAGGAAATGGGATGCGGACCACTCAGGCCGAGGACGAGTGCGCCAAAAATCGGAGTCATCAGGCCGCCGTGCACCAGGAGATAAGGTGTTCGGAGCACCAACGTATAAAAGAAGATGCCGACGGCCAGCAGGCTAACGGTTGAGAGGATGAATCGCCGACGCTGAGTCAGGATGAGCGAATGTTGCAGCTTACCGAGCGTAACTCCGCTGAGGAAAGTACAGATGTAAGGCAGAGGAGTGTATTTAAGGAACCGAATGAGCGGGGTAGAACTATAGCGGTCGATCGGGCCCACGATATGGTCGGGGTTCAGATAAAGATAAAGAGAATGCGGCAGGAGCCCGACCAGCCAGACAGTTATCAGCAGAAGGATGAGGTGAGCCGGCTTTTTAGGCCACGGGAAACGGATAAGCCAAGGGAAAGCGAGGTAAAGGACGCACTCGCTGGTAAGGGTCCAGGCAACCGTATTCCAGAAGGTCGCAACGGAAGGGCTCCAGCCCTGAAGGACCAGTGGGGTGAGGATAATTCCTTGCCAGAACTCAGGGTGCGGGCGCGCATGCCACTCTTCCTGCAACATGCTGAAGGAGAGGATAAGGACGAGAAAATAGACAGGATAGAGCCGGGAAAACCGGGCCAGCCAGAACTCGCGTTTGGAGAGAGTCTTGCCACGATCGCCGTAGTTATAGGTCAAGACATAGCCTGAGATGAGAAAGAAAACCCCGACGAAGACATAGCCGTTATCGATGAAAGGGTAGAGCAATCCCAGGTGCGGGGGAGTGAAATGAAACAGAATAATGAAGATGGCAAGCAGGGTTCTGATGCCGGTTAACGCGGGCAATGGGGGTCTGCGGGTAGCGGTAGGCGGTGAAGCTGGCGGTGGAACATTCTCTAGGTTCGCGGCGTGCGTGGGCTCGGCTTCAAGGATGCTTGCGTTCACAATATGTCCTGCTCTTTAGATGCGGGTTCAGCTCTATCTAACGCAGCTTCAGGAGAGAAGACGCGCAAATTCAGGCGCGAGACGCACCTTTCTCATCGATTTCGACCCGATTTGGCTGGCCTTTTAGGATCAGGCGGTAACGAGGGAGCCGATCTTCTCCCCGCTGACAACGCGGACGATATTGCCCGGCTCGCGCATGCTGAAGACCATCATCGGCATGTTGTTGTCTTTGCACAGGGAAACAGCCGTGGTGTCCATCACACGCAGGTTGAGACGAAGGATCTCGCTATACGTGATCTGGGGGAATTTGGTCGCTTTATCGTCGATTTTGGGGTCGGCGGTATAAATTCCGTCGACCGAAGTAGCTTTGAGGAGAATGTCAGCCTTAATCTCCATCGCCCGCAGGCTTGCGGCCGTGTCTGTGGAGAAGAATGGATTCCCGGTTCCAGCAGCAAAGATGACGATGCGGCCCTTTTCAAGGTGGCGCATCGCGCGGCGGCGGATATAGGGCTCCGCGACTTCGTGCATCTCAATGGCGGACATCACACGACAGTGAAGCCCAAGCTTTTCGATAGCGTCCTGGAGCGCAATAGCGTTGATCACGGTAGAGAGCATGCCCATGTGATCGGCTGCCACACGGTCCATGTCGATTGCCTGCTGGGCGACTCCGCGAAAGAAGTTGCCACCTCCCACGACGATGGCGATCTCACAGCCAAGAGCATGAACGGCGGCTATCTCTGCAGCGATTTTGTGAATAAAGACGGCGTCAATGCCGAAGCCCTTGCCTGCGGCCAGAGCTTCTCCTGAGATTTTGAGGAGAATTCTTTTGTACATGTCAGGCTTAAGTATCGCATGGCCGTGACGCGCTGGGCGAAGTGGCGAAGCTTCTGCGAACGGAGAAGTTATCTTTTCATTCGATGCTATACTCCGGGTGTGATATCGAGTCTGCTCCGGCGCAGTCCAGCAGCCGTGGTCTCCTTCCTCTTTTGCCTGCTTATCTTTACGCTGTACCTGGTAGTCAAAGGGCAGACTGGCGGCTTGTTCGTTTATCCGCTCGACGACAGCTATATCCATCTTGCTTTGGCACGCAATCTTGCCCTGCATCACGTGTGGGGAATCGAGCCGGCCCGTTTTGCGAGTGCGTCCTCGTCGCCCGGATGGACCGTTTTGCTTGCGTCTATAGATGCGCTCGCAGGCCCACATCTTCTGGTTGGCCTGGTCCTGAACGTTGCCTTCGCGGTGGCTTTTCTGTTCACGGTGGACTATGGCTTGCGCTCGTTCGCTCCCTCCGCAAAGCTTTGGTTCCACTATGCAATCCTACTCCTGATCATCTTGGGCACGCCGCTGGTGAGCCTGACATTGATGGGAATGGAGCATACGGCCCAGACCTTCAGTGTCTTCCTCCTCGTGATCTTCAGCGTGCAGATTCTGCCGATGAAGCCCGGCGTCAACATCTCACGCTGGAAGAAGATTGCTGTGGTGCTCCTCGCTATGTTTGCCGGCGCAATCCGGTACGAGACCGCCTTTGCAATTGTCATGATCTGCGGTTGCCTGCTGGCGCGGCGACGAGCGTGGCTCTCTGCAGCAATTGGTTTGGCTGCGGCCGTGCCTCCTGTCGTCTTTGGGCTTTACTTCTATCGCCATTCCGAGTTGTGGCTCCCATACTCCGTCGTCGTCAAGGAGACGCAGCTCTCCGTGCCGCCAGTTCAATTCGCGATAGAGAGTTTTTATCGTGTCGCAGGAAGCCAGTTCTTTGTTGGGGTCGCCTTAGCGGCCTTGCTGTGGATCCTTCGCTATCGCGGCCGTGGTTTTTGGGACCCTTCCGAACTGCTACTGTTCCTCACTGCTGGGATCACGGTTCTTCATCTGGAATTTGCCAAGACCGGCTGGCTGATGCGCTACGAGGGCTACTTTTATGCGCTTCTGTTGTTTTCCTTGGCTGTCGCGGCATCGATGGCCGGCTCCCCGCGAAAAATATTCCGAAATGGATGGGCTGGGCCGGTTTGGCGTAAATGCGCGGTTTGCCTTGCCGTCATAGCGGTTTTGCTCCTCGCCTACCAGGGAGTAAGACGTGTGGGCAGAGGTCTCGTGAATGCTCAACGCGCGTCAGAAGATCGCTATCTCGAACATATCCAGATGGCGCGCTTTGCCTCCACGTCATATGGCAGGGAGCCAATCGTAGTGAACGATATCGGCGCAGTTGCCTACTACGGAGATTCTCATCTTCTCGACATGATGGGACTCGGCAGCCTCGAGGTTGCGCGTGCGGCGCATCAGCGGCATCCGTTCCATGCTGCGGAGATGCAGGCCTGGGCGTCCTCGGAGGGTGCCTCCATCGCAATTCTTCAGTCCGAGTGGCAGGATGTCACTCGCAATATTCCCCCTGATTGGATTAAAGTCTGGACCTGGCAGATTCCTCGCAACGTCGCATTTCCGCTGGACTACGACATAAGCTTCTTCGCGATCAACCCCGGGGAGGTTCCGAGACTTTGCCGGAATCTGAATCAATTTCAACTGCCGCCCGCAGACAAGGTCGTCTTCATATCTCCCGCGTGTCGTCAGAACAAGGCGGCCACCCTTCAATCGCAGACTACCAAAGCACCCCATCCTCCGCAGTCGTCTTTTTCGGCAGCTCAGTCTCACCCAGCAACTGACGCAGATTGATCTCAATCGTCGTCGTGATCGAAGTCATCGGGACATCGTAGATCGAGTTCTGGAACGGTTCTTCGAGATCGCGTCCGATCCGATCCAGTGCCAGAAAAATGAAACCAACGAGTGTCGATCCCAACGGCGTGTTCCAGCCCAGGTCGATCACCAGCGCCAGCGGCAGCAGCAAACAATAGATATGCACAAACAACCGCGGAAAATAATCGTACTGCTTTGGCATGGGCGTATTTTTGATCCGCTCCGCGCCGCCTTGTGCGTTCGCCAGATCATCCAGATTCGCGTCCAGTGCGCGCCAGTGTGCAATGTCGACCCATCCACGAACCTGGCACTCGCGCAGCAATCTACCCATTTGCTGCTGAATGGCCAGTGGAACATTCCTCTCATCCCGCAGCTGGGCAATCTCCTTCTCGCTCAGCAGCGGCGCTAACTCCCTCCACGGTTCCAACCCGCGCAGATGCTGCCGCAACGCATGAACATGCGCAATTTGGTGATACACCAGCCGTCGTTGATACACCTTTAACTCGCCAGCCTCGGCATCATTCGACGGCATCATCACCGTCGTCACCTGTCTTGCCCAGCTTCGCGAGTTGTTCACCAATGCGCCCCATAGGGTTCGCGCTTCCCACCAGCGCGCATACGAAGACTGGTTCCGGAACGCAACAAAAATTCCAATCGCCGACCCGAACACCGTCAGAGGAATATGCGGGCGCGCTACCCACTCCCAGTGCAGCAACTTGTACGCCACCACAACTGCCAGGTCATACAACACCAGCACAACCAGCGGCTGCCACAGATACGCCAGCATTTTGAACAACTGCTGCCCACGAGGAACGATCATGTGCCGTCCTCGGTCGCCACCGGCAAAAACACCCGCCCGCCATCCTTCGAGATCTTCACCTCACCCTTGCCGATGTCGTACACCCACCCGGATATCGTCAGCTCCTCGCGCGCCATCGCTCCCGCCACCGAAGGATGAGTCCGCAGATGTTGCAACTGCAGCAGCACATTTTCCTCGGTCAGCCTTTTCACGAACTCTTCAGGTTTTTCATCGGCACTCGCCATCGACTTCGCCACGCTCATCGCTGCCGCAGCGTTGTTCATCCAGTTCTTCACCGCCGGCATATCTTTCAACGACTCCGGATTCATAAGAGCTTTCATCGCCCCGCAGTCCGAATGACCGCATATCACCACATGCCGCACCTTGAGTGCAGTTACCGCATATTCCACCACCGCACTCACGCCCCCCAACATCTCTCCATACGCCGGCACAAGATTCCCGATGTTGCGCGTAACAAAAATGCTCCCTGTTCCCGACTGTGTAATCAGTTCTGGATCGATTCGCGAATCTGCGCACGTCACAAACAGAGCATGCGGTCGCTGCGGCTCGCTCACCGCCTTTAAATAGATCGCTTCGTTCTCCGGATAAATCTCCGTCCGGAATCGTCGAATCCCTGCCTTCAACTCCTGCAGTACTGTGTCCACAGTCTCTCCTTTTGTCCGAACCTGAGTCTACAGAAGGACACCAGCCGGGGTCACAACGCCTATTCTTTCCACTTGATATTGCATCCCACGGCAAACCGCTGATTGGGATCTGGCCGCTTTCCCGCGATTACCGCATCCATCGCCGCTCGCAGGTCCTTGCCTGTCACCGGAATATCATTGCCAAAATCCTCGCGCCGCGGTCTGCTGTCATCCAACTGTCCTCGATACACCAGCTTCATCTCCGCATCGAACAGAAACAAATCCGGAGTACAGGCCGCTTCATAAGCCCGTGCCACCTCCTGCGTCTCGTCATACAGGTAAGGGAACCGGAACCCGAGCCGCGCTGCCTGCTTCTTCATCTCCTCAGGTGAGTCCTGCGGATAAGCCACCACATCGTTCGAGGAGATCGCCACCATCCCGATCGTTCCCTCATAGTCCCGCCCAATCCGAGCCAGCTCTTCCTCCACATGCTTCACGTACGGGCAGTGTACGCAAAGAAACATCACCAGCAATCCATGCCGTCCCGCCGGAGATGTCCCGCCCCCGGACATCTTGTTTGCAGCATCTGAGCGGTCATCCTCCCAACTCATCGCAAACACATCATCCCGCCCCACGGCTTTACCGCTCACTACGTCTGCAAGCTCAAACGCCGGAGCCACACTCCCCAGCGCTATCATCGTCGACTGTGTCCTAGACATCGCAAACCTCCACTTCCTCTTCGATGATAGCCAACCGGAACCCATCTCATCGTCCCCAACCCGGCAATCCCCACCTATCCTGAACAAGCATGCTCCCCGCCCGTACTCTCGCCGGAGGCCGCACTACGCGCCAAGCGCTGCCTCTAGGCCCCAACGACCTCCCACTCTGCCGCTGGTGCGAACTCGAAATCCTCGCCAGACGCCGCCGTACCTTCTGCTCCGACTACTGTGTTCACCAGTGGCGTCTTCGAACCGACCCCGGCTACCTCCGCGACCAGGTCTTCGCTCGCGATCGCGGCATTTGTGCCGTCTGCCACATCGATACCGTTGCTGCCTGGAACGCACTCAAGCGAGCCCGAGGCCCCGCCCGCAAAGCCGGCCTGGATCTCTATGGGATGAAGTCCATCACCGCCCGCCGCAGCCTCTGGGATGCCGATCACATCCGTCCGGTAGCCGAAGGCGGAGGCCAGTGCGACCTCGATAACCTACGCACGCTCTGTCTCCTCTGTCATCGCGAAGCCACCGCCCAACTCCGCATGCGCCTTCCGGCGCCCCAACGGATCATCCGATTGGTTCAACCAAAAATAAATCCAAGAAAAATGGAAAATTTTCAGAGCCCGAAAAAGTGCACTTAAGAACCACGTAACGACCACGAAATTGCATTTAACAACCACGTAAGAACCACGTTTCTACACTGTGGGAATCGCAGAAACCCCTGTAAAAACGCCAGCGCCACCGCAAAAAAAAAAATCCGGATTCACCCAAACCTGCGATTATTCATCCAGAACTCTCGCCAGGGCACCCGTGGCGGCCCGCAAACAAAAATATCCGGATGATCTTTACTCTCCTCGTTTTTCACGCCGTCAGAATTTCCGTTATGACCGGCAAGCGTGCATGAAGTAAAAGCCTTATCCGCTGCTTTCTGCGAAAATCCCACCACAATCAGAGTCGTTGGCGGCGCCGAAGGATACCCCCGCAACCAGGCCGAGTTCGTCAAACTGATCGGCATCGGCAAACCATAGGCAGGCCCTAGAATCTCTACCGCACCCTGCTCGCCATAGTTCCCCACCAGCACCCCGACACTGCTCCGCTCCTCCGCAGGAAGGGAATCGCGAATCGCCGCCACCGTCCGCACAAGTTCATCCCATCCAATCTCCTCCCGCAGATCACCATTGTTCTTCAACGCAAACTGCTTCAGCGCTCCACCCGACGCCACCGGCACAAGGATGCAGTATGCAAGCACAGCCCACGCCGCCAGTCCGGCAAAAAACACTCCCTCTACCGTCAGTCGCCACCCTCGCTTCATCGACCGAACCCAACGCTCCCCCACCACAGCCCCCATCGCGAACAGCATTGGATAAGCCGCCGCCAGATAATACCCACGCCCTTTGCCAACCGCGAACAGCGCAAGCGGAATAAGATACATCCACCCCAACATCCGGTACCGCCAATCACGCAAAAACCCAATTACTCCGGCAATCCAAAGTGGAGCCGCAAACAGATTCGCGCAAATAATGAACTGATCTCGCCAGAATCCATCAGCGCGACCCTGCCCCACATCCCGCACATGAATATGCTGCAGAAAATGAACCGAAATGAACTCATGTCGCACCTGCCATAAAAAATTCGGCATAAAGAGTACAAGAGCCACAGCGACACTGCACCAGAACCAACCGCTCAAAAAATACCGCCGAGCCCGCGTCAACAGCATTCCACCCAGAATCCCCGCAATAAAAAAGCAGATCGTATACTTCGTCTGCAGCCCCACGCCGATCGCCGCGCCAATCCGCAGCCACCACCGCGGATCGTCGGTCTTCAACAACCGAATCACACAATAAGCAATCAACGCCCACCACAGATAATCGAACGTCGAGTACTGAAACTCCGTCCCTTCAAACACCGGCAGCCCAGAAGTCGCCACCACCAGCGCCGCCGTCACCTGCGCCAGCCTCCCACCACCGAGCTCGCGCGCCATTAGCCCGGTCACTACAATCGCCAGCGCCTGCGCAATCACCGAAAACAGCCGCAAACCCACCAGCGAAAGTCCAAAAACCTCCAGGCCAATCCGCTCCACAAACGGCGTCAGCGGCGGATAAGCCACAAACCCCCAGTCCAGATGCCTTGCATCGCTCAAAAACTGCAGTTCATCGCGATGAAATCCGTACCTCCCGTTCGTTAGCAGGTGAATCGCCGCTACTGCCAGGGCAATCCAGGCCACCGCTGCCAAATCGGGTCGAGAACCTACCCGTCGCAGAACTGAATTCTCCTCCGCACGCACCGCTTCCATCCGCATCTCCATTCGAGGTCTGATTTCAAGCGACTCTACGCATCACCCTACACGTAAGTTCCTGTCCACCCATCTGAAATCATCACCCGAATGCTTTCGAACCGAACTGGTACGACCACCTATTGACCTGTCTCCTTCATAGGGTGTATCAAGGCTGCACGATGCGAACACTTCACCTTCTTTCCGGCACGGCCCTTCTTGCTGCAGCATTCGTCTCAGCGCAGACCTCTGTACCATCTGCTGCTCCCGTCGTTCGGAAGGACAATCCCAACAGTCCCTCCAACACCGGCCGCACGCAACTTACGAACTACCTCGACGACATCGCTGCCAAACAAACCGCGGGCCGCCGGGCCATCATTGCCTCGATCACAACCCGAGCCCAGGCGGAAGCCCGCCAGCGGGAGGTACACCAGAAACTCCTCGCCCTCGTCGGCCCGCTCCCGGAAAAGACTCCGCTCAACGCCAAATCTCTCGGCACCACACAAGCCGACGGCTTCCGCATCGAAAGGATTCTCTTCGAATCCCAACCCAACTTTCCAGTCACCGCTCTTCTGTATCTGCCCGAAACTAGATCTGGCACGTCGCAGCAAAAACTTCCCGCTATCGTCGTCTCCCCAGGCCATGGCTTCACCGGTAAAGTCACTGACTACGCCTTCGCCAGCGCCTTCGCCCGCAACGGCTTCGCTGTTCTCTCCTACGACCCAATCGGCCAGGGCGAGCGTCTCCAATATCCCGATCCAGCCGATCCCTCTAAAACGCTCCTCAAAGCCTCCACGGGCGAACACGGCGAAGCCGGCCTTCAGCCCACTCTTATCGGCGACGCTCCCGCGCGAATCATTGTCTGGGATAGCATCCGCGCCGTGGACTATCTTCTCTCGCGTCCCGAGATCGACCCCAACCGCATCGGAGCCTTCGGCTGTTCTGGCGGCGGCACAATGACCTCCCTTTTAGGCGCACTTGATCCTCGCGTCCACGCCATCGCTGTGGCGTGCTACCTCACCAGCTTCGACACGCTTCTCCCAGCACTTGGCCCACAGGACGCGGAACAATCCATTCCCAACTTCATCGCCAGCGGTCTCGACTTCCCTGACTGGGTCGAAGTCGCTGCCCCGCGCCCTTACGCCATCGTCTCCACCGCCCAGGACATGTTCCCCTGGGCTGGTGCCGTCGCTACTGCGAATGAAGTTCGCCGCTTCTACTCACTCTTCGATCCAGCGAGCGCGGGAACTGCGACCAACAACCCACAACCCGGAGTCCCGACCGGCCCTACGCTCAATCCAGATACAGCGAACAACATCCCGGCCACCGCAAAATTGCAATTCATCACCGGCATAGGCCGCCACGGCAACCTCGGCCCTATCACTGGCCAGATCGTCTCCTTCTTTCTGACTCACCTCGCCAACTCCGACGCTGCCCCGATTCTTCCCCCGCCACCAACACCAGGCACCAGCCCATTTGCGCTCCCCTCAAACATCCCTGCGTCAGCCTTTCAGGTCACTCCAACCGGGCAAGTCTTTACCAGTTACCCTCACAGCGAAACCGTTCAGACCCTAACCCTCAAGCGGGCGCATCAAACACTTCGTACGGAGCTGGTCCCAACTTCGCTGGAAAGCAAGATCCGCGAAGTGACCCACGCCACCGTCAAACCTGGCGACCCATCCCCCATCAACACGCAATCCCCGCCACTAGCCTCCCCACCCGAAGGCGATGTCCACGTTCGCCATCGGTTTACGCTGGCGACCGCGCCAGGCATCGATATTCAGGCGGAGTTCTATCGTCCGGCTGATGGGAAACATCCTGTTCTGGTTGTGATTAAAGACTCGCTTGACCCGGCTCTGGAAGCGTCGCGTGGTGAAGAGATCAAGAGATTCCGCGCGCTTGCCGATGCCGGCACCGCAGTGCTTGTTGTGGCACCGCGCCCATCGCCGCCGGGTACTGAAGAGACTAAAGCCTCGGTTCTTGGGCCCTTTTATCTCACTACTCTGCGTGCTGAGCTGGTCGGGAAAACCCTTCTGGGACTGCGCGTTGACGACGTTATTGCGGCGGTGAACTTTACTTCCGGGGGCACTACGATTGATCCGAACCAGATCAGCGCGCAGGCCAGCGGACATCTGGGGCTTGTGCTGCTTCACGCTGCTGTGCTGGACCCTCGCATCAAGCACATCACTGTTGACCACACGCTTGAAAGCTATGCAAGTCTCATGCGGGTTCCTATGCCTGTCGACGCTCCTGAAGATATTCTTCCGGGAGTGCTCCGGCACTACGACATTCCGGATCTGATCCGTGTGCTCGGGGCGCGAGCAACCGTGACTAATCCGCAACCGTAAGTTGGATTTTTTTATTTTGTGGTGGGAGTGGCGTTTTTACAGGGGATCTTGCGATTTCCATAGTGTAAAAACGTGGTTCTTACTTGGCTGCTAAGTGCAATTTCGTGGTCGTAACGCGGTTGTTAAGTGCACATTTTCGCGGTCTGAAAATTTTCCAATTTTTCCGGATTTATTTTGACCGATTCCCATTTTGGGAATGCCAGCCCCTGCATTGTTCTAAGATTCCTTAAATTTACTTGACTAGTTCTACTGAATGACTAGGCTCTCGGCTAGGAACATCTGCCCAAATTCAAACACTCTGAAACTTGAAAGGTAGCCACAAATGAAGAGCACGTTTGTCGACAAGACAGTGGCAATTGGAACCTTAGTTCTTCCTCTAGCAGCTTTAGCGTTATTTTTTGCAGTTCAGCCAATATTCGCGCAAAACACTCCAGAACAACCACCCGATGGCAACTCCGGTGTGTGCGCACCAAACGTATGTGTAGTCTGCCCGAATAACTCAACACAGGTCCCGAGTTACAACATATGTAACTCTGACGGATCTGGATGGAACGGTTGTGGAGGACACTGCTAAAAGCAGTTCGTCCTAAACCTACTTGTGTCGCGTTTGTTCAATCGCCGCATATTTCTTAATGACCCATACGATTGGGCCGCCTGCGGCTAACTGCAGGCAGCACAATCGTGTTACCAGACCAAAGGTAGGGTTCATGTCGACTGCTCACGACTCCGCCGATCCAAATAATGTCAAGCTCCTTCGATTCCTGCCGTATGTTTACTTATTGATTCTCTCCAGTTCCCTTTTAGGTAACGTCTACCAAGCTTGCAGACTTAGGATTCAGTCGAACACCCGTTCTCCTGCCCAAACGCACTTAATCGAGAAGCAGGTTGGACAGAAGCTTTTGTCTTTCAACGTTATGACTCTTGCAGGAAAGAAAGAGAAGCTGCCTTTCGCGGGGCCGAGCAACACGATTGTTTACATATTCGACCCACATTGTTATTGGTGCGCAAGAAATCTTCCCAATCTGCTCTCTTTGGTTAGCCAGCGTGAAAGTACATATCATTTTGTCGGAATATCTCGGACGTCGCACGATCTTCAAGACTATCTCTCAGTGCATCCTTTGCCGTTTCCTGTCTACGTCGATTCTTCCGAAGAAGATTTCAAAAGATTGGACTTTCTTGGAACTCCTCAGACGCTGATCGTGCTTCCGGATGGAACGGTAAAACATAACTGGCCGGGTGCATATGACGGTTCCACGCGGCAAGCACTCCAAGAATATCTACAGGTCGATCTGCCAGGCCTGCTTCCTTCCTGAACTTTTCGCGTGAATTGCTTAAAGCACTCATTCAGGTTATGTCTCGAGAGATCAGCTTAGAAAGCCGACGATTTAACTATGCATCTCCTCGCCGCACTCCGTCTCACCATTCGTCGTTTGGTCCATTCACCGGTTGTGCCGACAATTATCACCATTGCACTCGTTCTCGGAGTGAGTGCTTCAACAATCATGTTCGGCGTTCTGCAAGCCACGCTTTTCAATCCGATCCATGTGAATGAGATCGATCGAGTCATCGTGATTGGGGGTGCCGCTAAGCCTCCGGGACAGGACTGGTTAACATGGTGGGCGCAGGCGCCGTCCGTGCCCCTGTTGACAATATTCTCCTCAGGAGGCGCCGACATCACTTCTTCGGCCCCGAGATTCTCGTCGAGAGTATCTGTTGCCAGCGTAACCCGCAATTTCTTTCGAGTGTTTGACGAAAAGCCTCAGCAAGGGACGGGATTTTCACCGGTACGTCGCTCTGATAGTCCCGAAGAAGTCATACTCAGCTACGAGATCTGGCATAGGCTGTTTTCTTCAACAGCCCCGATTGGCATCAAGCTTTTTGTAAATAATCTACCGGCGACCGTCGTTGGTGTGATGCCGGAAGACTTCCATTTCCCTGGAAGTACCGATATTTGGCTGGCTGACGACAACAGGGCGCTTCTCACCACTCTCGGCCGCGACAAATCATTCAGTCAAATCGATGAACGGATGCTTGGACGTCTAGCGGATGGCGCTAATATCTCATCTGCCGAGACTGAACTAAGAACTCTTCAGAACCGTATCTGGCCCAGAGACGATCCTCGCAGTGGTGTTCCGGTTCAGGTCTATACTCTGCGGGAAGGATATGTTTCTTCCGCCAAATCGCTTCTCGTTACCTTGTTTGTGATGTCGTGCCTGCTCCTTCTTGTAGCCTGCAGCAACGCTGGGAATGCTATCACTACTCGTATTCTCTCCCGTAGGCGAGAACTTGCAGTTCGACTTGTGCTGGGAAGTACAAATGTATCTCTCTTCACATTGTTGGTTATGGAAAGCGCGGTATTGTGCACCGTCTCCGGAGTCTTAGGATTTATCGTTTCCGCGGCTGCGTTTGTCTGGATCAGGCAGTCGCTGTCCGGTGTTGAGCCTTACCTATCGAACCTGCGTATGACCTCGCTTGTCGGGCTATTCGGCCTCGCGAGCATTCTAGTTACATTTCTTGTACTTGCAGTGCTCTCCATCTATCATGCATCACAACGCAATTTGCTCGTCCTGCTCAACGAGCCGGGAACCACCACATCTGTATCGGTCAGTTCGCAACTACGACGTAGCATGCTCTTCCTTCAACTGCTCATCTGCTTTGTGTTGGTCTCCGCAGAAATCTCTTCCGTGATTCGCCTGCAGCGTCTTTCGAAACAGAACCTCGGTTTTGATCCCCGCGGTCTCGTGACAGAATCAATCAATCTGCCGAAAGAATCCTATAGCTCCATCGGTTCGTTCGTCCAGTTCCAGGAATATGTGATCGATTACCTTACTCAAGGCAGAGGGGACGTCCATGCCTGTGTAACTAGTAGATTGCCTCTGTCAGAAGGTCAGAACTTGTTTGTAAGCGGGAATGCAAACGGGCGTCCGCTGATGTCCCGTCTGATTCAACAAGAAGGCGACTGCTTCGGGGTGCTCCATATACCCGTGCTTGAATCTATTCAGGCAAGTCCAAACGAGCCAACTGTAACAATCAACCAAGCAATGGCAAAGCAACTGTTTCAAGATCGGGAAGCATTGAATCAATACATCAAAATCGACGGAGAAAAGTATCCCAGAAGAGTGACAGGGCTGGTAGGAGACGTAAAGATGTCGACGCCGGGGGACAAGCCCGAGGCCCAATTGTATCTTCCTTACTCGTACCCTCTTTTGTCCAGAATCACGCAAAGAAACATGAATATCATCCTCAAGTCTGACAATGGGCAACAAGGTCTCGAAATGGCCTCATTGGTCGAACTTTCGAAGGTATTGCCGGAGAATATCCAAGTCTTTGGGAGAAAAGCCGGATCGGATCTCCTGTCGCAATCCATGCTGCGAGAGCAAACCCAAACAAGGCTGTTTCTTCTTATAGCCGGAATCACCCTATTGGTAGCGAGCTTCGGTTTGTATTCATCTGTAGCGTTTCTTGTTGAGGTGCGGACCGATGAGATTCGGATAAGAAGGGCGCTTGGAGCAAAGACCTCCAATATAGCTCTATTAGTATTGCGGGAAAGTCTAATCCTAACCTCATGTGCGTTGGGTATTGGCTTCATATTCTATGAGGCAATATGGAGGGTGGTTGCTTCCCAAACTTTTGATGTCCCGAACGGCACTCCAACAACATTCATTTGTTCCAGTTTTGTTCTTATTGCGGTTACGCTAATCTCGGGCTTTTATCCGGTTCGCCGAGCGGCTTCTCTCCATTCCCGGGAATTTCGACATTAGGGTTGGGGGTCTCCGCCTAAACGCAATCAGTCATTACGGCTCTGCTCACACAGACAAAGGGGTTTGGCGCGCACCAAACGACCCCGCCCTTTACCTATTTCCCACATTTCCACCTTTGTCCACTTCACTCTGCACCACTGCTGCGCCTCGTTCTTGCCCGGCCCCGGGCCTACCCTCAAACCATGCATCCGGGATTTTGACTGCCGTGAAAATGGCCCAACTTAGCGACGATAAGTCCGTCGCGAAGATGGGGCACCCGATTGTGGTGGAACGGTCAGATGTTGGCTGCCCGTCGTCCATGTGACCCTGATCACATACACGGAACCCTCGAAGCCTTCACGATGAGTGACGGAGGCCTTTGATGTTGTTTGTTCCCCATTCCCCTGTCCCTTACTGTCTGGGTAATTCCTGCAGTCACTGCACCGGTTTCGGTACTCGCTCCACCTGTCCTTCGCTGATCGTGCTCGCCGTCCTTGCTGCATCCCAGGTTGCCAATGCCTCCGACTCCAAGGCCGGGGGGTCTCGGTGAGCGTACTTCAGCCCATCCTCGCTCCTCAAGAGGCCAGTGCAAACGCCACGCGGCCTCGCAACTATCTCAATCAGACCGACGGGCTCAAGAGCTGGCTCCTTACTCGGGATCACAAGCGAATCGCAATCCTGTATTTCATCGGCGTCACCTTTTTCTTCATCGTCGGCGGTCTGCTCGCTTTTATTCTTCGGCTGGAACTCCTCACCCCGGCATCCGACCTCATGGCTCTCGATACCTATAACAAGGTCTTCACCATGCACGGCATCGTGATGGTCTTCTTCGTCCTGATCCCCGCAATTCCCGCCATTCTCGGCAACTTCCTCATCCCTCTCATGGTTGGCGCGCGTGACCTTGCGTTTCCTCGAATCAACCTGCTCAGCTGGTACTGCTATGTGCTCGCAGGTGTGCTTCTGCTCTACACCGTTATCAGCGGAGGTGTCGACACCGGCTGGACCTTTACCACGCCACTCAGCACCCGGTTCGTCAACACGAACGTCATTTCAGCCGGACTCGCCGCCTTTGTTGCTGGCTTTTCCTCCATCTTCACCGGGCTTAACTTCATTGTCACGATTCACCGCATGCGGGCTCCGGGACTCACCTGGTTCCGTCTTCCGCTTTTTGTCTGGGCCCACTACGCAGCAGCCATCATCATGGAACCCAAAGAGAGCGATCGCAACCGAGGTATCCCATGATCACAGAGCCGACCATGACAAAGTGAAAGTGAGCCACGATGAAGTAGGTCTCGGTGAGATGGACATCCATGCCGAGAGACCCAAGGAAGACTCCGGTGCATCCGCCAACCACGAAGAGTCCCAGGAAGCAGAAGATGTAGATCATGGGGGCGTCGAAGGTGATGGAGCCTTTGTAGAGGGTGGTGCACCAGTTGAAGACCTTGATAGCCGAGGGAACGGCGACCAGCATCGTGAGAAGCGAGAACACCAGGGCAGAATACTGGCTGACGCCCATGATGAACATGTGGTGCTCCCAGTCAAAGAGATGGTGCGCGTCACGGTCCCCTTTTCCCACATTTCCACCCCTTCCACACGCGGTTGCACCACTTCTGCACCTTGTTCTTGCCGGGCTTGGGGCCTACCCTCAAACGATGCCGTTCTACTAATCAGCAACCCGCGAAAATCGAGGGCTTTGGATGAAATCCACAGCTAAACCCCTTATTTTTCATGGACTCGGGGCATTTACCTAGCATTAATACGGGTATTCGCACAGCTAACACAAGATGTTGTGCTTTATACTTGACACACCCTATAGGGGGCGTTACTTTCACGACTGCAATACCCCAAGGACATTGCGGTTCGCTGTAGGTTTTTCCGTTCCTCTGCCCCCGACGCCCTCCCCCGCCGGTTCAAACTGCCAGCGTTGTGGGGCACAGAAAAGGTCCAAGACCCGGCCCGCTGGACTCAAGACTCGCTGAACGCCGCGAGCCAAAAGTTACAGATTTTCATCTAATTAGAAGGAGTTTCACCATGGCGACCATCCCCAATCAGACTCAGGGCCAGACCACCGATTTCACGACCGCGCCCCCGTTTACGTCGCGCGCGCCGGGTCTTACCTTCAGTCGTCACTTTAGCCGCCCCGGTATCTCCCCGTATGACGAGATCACGTGGGAGCTCCGGGATGCGATTATTCAGGACTTCAAGGGCAGGATCATCTTCGAGCAGAAAAATGTCGAGGTTCCGGCTGACTGGTCGATGACTGCGACCAATATTGTCGCTTCGAAGTATCTTCACGGCCTGAACGGCACCTCGGAGCGGGAGTCCGGTGTTCGCGCGCTGATTACGCGTGTTGCTGAGTCAATTCGCGACTGGGGTATTGCGGGTGGGTATTTTGCCTCTCAGCAGGATGCTGAGACCTTCTACGCCGAGCTTGCACACCTGCTGCTGAACCAGAAGGTGGCGTTCAATTCGCCGGTTTGGTTCAACGTTGGCTGCGACCGGTTGGAGCCGAATTCAGACGCGCAGAACTGGCATTGGAATTCGCACTCGTGCGCGGTTGAGTTTTCTGTCACCGGCTATCGCAAGCCGCAGTGCTCTGCCTGCTTCATTAACTCTGTCAATGATTCTCTCGACTCCATCCTGACGCTTGCCAAGACGGAGGGCATGCTCTTCAAGTGGGGGTCGGGTGCCGGATCGAACCTGAGCAGCATTCGCGGGTCGATGGAGACTCTCTCTGGCGGCGGCACTGCCTCCGGCCCGCTTAGCTTTATGCGTGGCTTCGACGCTTTCGCGGGTGTGATCAAGTCCGGAGGCAAGACTCGCCGGGCTGCGAAGATGGTTATCCTCAACGTCGACCATCCAGATATCGAAGACTTCATTCAGTGCAAGGTGAAGGAAGAAGAGAAGGCCTGGCATCTGGTTCAGGCTGGGTACGATGGCTCGGGGCCGGACTCCGAGGCTTACACTTCGATCTTCTTCCAGAACGCGAATAACTCGGTTCGCGTCACGGACGAGTTCATGCGTGCGGTTGAGACTGATGGGGCCTTCTCGACTCGGACCGTGAAAGAGAAGAGACCGGTCAAGGACTACAAGGCTCGCGACCTGATGCACACTATCGCCGAAGCTACCTGGCAGTGCGGCGATCCGGGCATGCAGTACGACACGACGATCAATCGTTGGCACACCAGTAAAAATACGGCGCGCATCAATGCGTCCAATCCATGCAGCGAGTACATGTTCCTCGATGACTCGGCCTGCAATCTTGCTTCGTTCAATCTCCTGAAGTTCCTGACTCCGGGAGGCCAGTTCGATATTTCTGCGTACCGTCACGCTATCGGCGTTGTTACTACTGCGATGGAGATCATCGTGGATGCTGCCGGTTATCCGACGGAGATGATTGCGAAGAACTCGCATGACTATCGGCCGCTTGGGCTTGGCTATGCGAATCTTGGTGCGCTGCTGATGGCGTTTGGGTTGCCGTATGACTCGGATGCGGGGCGTGATTTTGCGGCTACGCTTACTTCGATTCTCTGCGGCGATGCTTACTGGCAGTCTTCGCGGATTGCTGAGTCCTGCCCGGCGCTGGGAGCGGCAACTTCGCTTACGCAGCAGGCGCACATTGCCGGGGGAGCTTGCCCCGGGTTCTATGTGAACCGCGAGCCGTTCCTCGACGTGATCCGCATGCATCGCGCTGAAGTGAACAATATTGGCAAGTCGAAGAACTCGACTGAGCCGTTTGTTGTGCCGCAGCTTGATCAGCTGATCGACGCCTCGCGCAATGCATGGGATGGGGCGCTGGCGTTTGGCGAGAAGCATGGCTTCCGCAATTCGCAGGTGACTGTTCTAGCGCCTACCGGGACCATCGGCTTCATGATGGATTGCGATACGACCGGGATTGAGCCTGATCTTGCGCTGGTGAAGTACAAGAAGCTGGTTGGCGGCGGCATGATCAAGATCGTCAACAATACGGTGCCTTCGGCGCTCATCAAGCTTGGCTACTCCGAGTCTGAGGTCAATGCGATCGTCAGCTACATCGATGCTACCGGCACGATTGAGGGCGCTCCCAGCTTGAAGCCTGAGCATCTTGCGGTGTTCGATTGCTCGTTCAAGCCTGCGAAGGGAACTCGCAGCATTCATTATCTTGGGCCATATCAAGATGATGGGGGCGACGCAGCCGTTTCTTTCGGGGGCGATCTCGAAGACAGTCAATCTCCCGCAGGACTGCTCGGTCGACGACATCGCCGAGGCGTACATGGAGAGCTGGCGTCAGGGGCTCAAGGCTGTTGCGATCTATCGCGACAACTCCAAGGGAACGCAGCCTCTGAACGTCAACGCGCAGACCGATGCCGACAAGAAGGGAACCAAGGCTATGGGTGCGGTTGCTCCTGTGGCGGCTGGCTCCATCGAGATCGAAGAGGCTGTTGCCGCTGCGAAGGCTGCCGCGCAGGCCGCGGTCGACGCTGCGAATATCCGCGTCAACACTCTCGAGACGCAGCTTCGCGCCATCGCTGAAGCCGCGATGCAGAACAGTGACTCGGCCGACGCACAGTCGCCGCCTCGCGCAGTTCGTCACCGTCTGCCTTCGGAGCGGGCTTCGATTACGCACAAGTTCGGCCTGGCCGGACACGAGGGTTACATCACGGTCGGGCTCTACCCGAACGGTCAGCCGGGTGAGATCTTCATCCGGATGGCGAAGGAAGGCTCGACTGTCTCGGGCCTGATGGATTCGTTTGCGACTGCGGTTTCGCTGGCGCTGCAGCATGGCGTGCCGCTGCGGGTTCTGTGCGAGAAGTTCGCGCACACGCGCTTCGAACCCTCGGGCTGGACCGGCAACGAGCAGATCGGCTACGCCAAGTCGATCATGGACTACATCTTCCGCTGGATCCAGATCCGCTTCCTCTCGGGCCACCAGCTCAACCTCTTCGCCGGACTGGCTCCGCAGCCCTCGGTTCCGGTCGAAGGTGCGGTGATCAGCCCGTCGAATACGGTTGTTCCTTCGCTCAGCGCGTCGTCTTTGTCGTCGTCTTCGTCCGAGGTGCAGCAGTCGAGCTTGGAGAGCGAGCAACGGGAGAGCGAGTACTACACCACGACTCCGCCGCAGCAGGGAATCGCCCCTGACCTGAGCGCGAGAAGCGGGCTTGGGTCTTCGACTCACTTGTCCATGGAAGACCGCGGCATCTACCACGCCGCCGACGCGATGAAGGATATCGTCGACCTGCGCGACTCACCCTCCTGCGCTACGTGCGGAGCCATTATGACAAGAAGTGGTTCCTGCTACCGCTGCATGAGTTGCGGAAGCACAAGCGGCTGTAGCTAGAACAGAGCCTGATCGTCGGCTTTTGTTGTTATTTGTTCTAGTTTTCTGAATTCAGCAGGCTCCGCCGTCGAATGGCGGGGCTTGTCTGTTCTGAGGCCAAAGTATGGAGAACGATAAAGGACCGAACGAGGACCTAAGCAAAACAGAAGAGGGGAAATGGTGGAAAGGAGTGCATCCAGTCCGCAAGATTATTCGCGAAATTCTAGCGATTGCATTCTGGACGCATGCGGTCTACATTCTCCATTTTATTGATCTACACAGTTCCAACATTTCATCTCTTCCAAGATATCTTTACAATTTCGCGCTTATACTTTTTATCCTTTACTACTCGTTTTTCAGCAAAAGAGGATGGGT
This sequence comes from uncultured Acidobacteriaceae bacterium, assembly GCA_963815485.1. GTDB lineage: Bacteria > Acidobacteriota > Terriglobia > Terriglobales > Acidobacteriaceae > Edaphobacter. Next base: position 2,436,892 of record CAWFGQ010000002.1, read on the forward strand.
ATCGGTCATTTTTGATCTGGGCTATATATACTTCTGGCCATTCATAATGATGATCCGCTTGTTCTGGATCAGCTCCCGAAAAGGATACAAATACTTTCGCAGTCAATTAACCATTCCGAAGGCAAATCTTCTGGTCCCTCCCACCGCCCAGATTGCCGTTAGCCAGACCCCTCAAGAAACCAAACCCATGCAAGAATCTGCAAAAGTGTCCAAATCTACAGAGCAGCCTGAATCCATGCTAAAGCGGCTGTTCAGGCCCGCGGCGCAATTATTGTTCTCTGGTCGATTTTGATCATCACCGTTAATAACAGGTTTTTCATTATTTTTGCGTCGGTAATAACACTGATTGGGGCGGCTCGAGCGATTCTGAAGCTCTGGAATCTACTTGCTGGAACTTCATCATGGATAGAAAAACTGAAAAGCAATTTTTCCGCCCAATTTGCCCAGCATATTTCCCAAGTACAACAGTGGGATGAGGAAGGTAGCCCTGAGAACATTATCAAAATCGCAAACGCTATCAAGTTTTGGGAGGCTCTGTTTGGCTTCATTGACGACAATAGAGACTTTTTATCGAAATGCACTGCCGTTATTGCCACATTAATCTCGATCCCGTTTTATTGCTACATCAGCTTCCTCTTTTCATGCGTCTATTTTGGCATTTCCAAAATCGAGCACCTTGGTTGGTCTTGGCCCAGCGCGTTGTCTACGTCACTCTACATGCCATCTGCTTTTACAGACCTTCCCCACAGCTTCCTTATTCGTTTCATTGGCGGGTTACAGGGAATTGCCATAAGCGTAATGGGGTGGAGCATCTTCATGCGTCATTTGAATATTCGATTTGAACGAATAGCCACTGCCGCAACAGAGTTGCGGGGCCCACTTCAAGACGAAGTTTTGAGGACAAAGATAGCTTTGTTAGAGCGCGCATTTGCGAATGCAAACCTAAAAGCAAATGTTCGTCAGCCAGTAATCGGGTCCGGCTCATGAACTTATGACCGTTTTGCTTAAGGGCACGGCCTCAGCAGTGCCGAAAGAGTCACTGGAGAAAAGCGGCTTCAGCCGCTGAGGTACGCTTTACAATCGCCGAATGGCGATCCCGAGCCGCACCGCCAGACCCGGCACTTATTTCATCACTACAGCCACCCACAATCGCCGCCGACTCTTCCAGGTTGAGCGCAACGCCGCACTCCTCCTCGAAACGATCGACCACTACCGTGCCAGTTACCTGTTGCACGCCTATGTCGTCATGCCCGACCACCTTCATCTTCTGATCACTCCCACTGACATCACCATCGAGCGGGCTATGCAGCTAGTCAAAGGCGGCTTCTCTCATCGCCTCGCGTCGAAGCTTCCTGTCTGGCAACGCGGATTTACCGATCATCGCATTCGCGATGCTGTGGACTACAACATCCGGCGCAATTATCTTCATCGGAACCCGGTTGAAGCTCGTTTGAGCGAAAACGCTGAATCTTATCCGTTCTCTTCAGCCAACCCGAAGCTTCGGCTGGATGAGTACCTCAGCGGCTAAAGCCGCATTGGAAGGGGAGATTCTTGCGGCACGGCTGAAGCCGTGCCCTTAAGCACGACATCGCGTAGCTTGCAAACTGTACCAAAGTGTGGCCCACTACCTTCGTCCAATTGTTTCGCCTTTCCTCATCAGGCTTTAATTGTGGCTGGCTTACGATACGAATTAGGCGGAATCAGGAGATTTGCTCTATCGGAATTGGAGTCGCCAATGGACAGCGTACAAATCGAACAGAAGAGCTATGAGATGCCCCCGAAGGACGGGATCAGCATCGCGCATTTTCTCACCGTCGCCGACGTCGAGCGATCGGCTCGTTACTACGAGAAGGTCTTCGGCGCTCGCATTCTGACTATGGGGGACGGCAACGCGCCTCCGTACCTTCAGCTGGCGAATATATGGATGATTTTGAACGTGGGGGGCGGGCCGACTCCGGACAAGCCGACGGTATCGCTCAGCGTCCCCGACCCGAATCACATCAACAGCTTTATGAATTTCCGGGTTGCCGATATTCAAGCGTGCTATGAGTTATGGAAGAGTCGAGGAGCCGAGTTCATCACCCCGCCGATCCCCAAGTACGGCGAGATTCGCTGCTACATCCGCGATCCTGACGGCTATATCATCGAAGTCGGACAGAGCACAGATGTTAAGTACGGTTGACGCGTGGCTTGACACCAACCACCCCCGAAAAACCACCACGACTCCCATGTACCGCACCAGTCCCACACCCGAAGTCCAGACTTAACCCATTTCTTTCTGAGACTTTGCGCGCTTTTTGACGGGGGGCGGGGGTACCCCGCAAGGCGGCTAACAATCACCTAAATAACTTGCCGGCGAGCCAGTAATCGACACTGAACTTTCCCGGACCGGAGCAGATCAGCCAGATAAAGAAGAGCACGTACAGAACTTCCGGAAGGTAGAGGAGATCGTCGAGCCAGCTGAGAGGCGAGAGTCCTTTAGGGATGGTGGAGAGCGCGCTGGTCAGGGTGGCGACGATCATATCGATCAATAAGACCGCGCAGGCCGGGCTCGAAAGAAATCCTACGGCCAGCAAGGATCCGCCAACGAACTCGACACCCGACACGAAATAAGCCGTCTGGTGGGGAAACGGGACGTTGGCCTGAACGAGCGTCTCGTAAACAGGTTTCGTGCCGCCGGCGACAAACAATTTGTTTGCCCCGGAGATGGCGAAGAACAGCCCAATCGAAACGCGCACCAGCAGGATGGCGTATTGTTCTAAATCACTGCTACCCAGCAGCGCAAACTGGACCAGGCGTTTCCAATCCATCTTTTGTCCTCCGTCGCAAGTTCTCGCGCTTCAAGATTATGTGTCCATCCGTTCGACCCATTGAGCGCGGAATGCGGGAGCCGGGAATGGATCGGCAAAGTACTGCGTCTCCCGCGCAACCTTGTCGCCCTTGAACTCCATGATGCTGACGGTGTAGGACGGCTTGTTGTCATAGGTCAGGATGAATTCAGTGACCCAGAGATCGCCGCTGCCGATGATGCGCCGGATAGAAAACCGCTTGTTGCTGGGCTGACTGGCGCGCTGGTTCTGTATGTTGGATCGACTGCGGGTTCGCTCGCCTGACTGCGGGTATTCCAGGACCGCGTCGTCGTGATAGATGAGGTGCTCCGTTTCAAAATCGTTGGCGTCGGACGCCGCCCAATGCTGATCCAGTGCCGCACGGATCTCCTGATCCCGCACTTCTGAAGACTGCTCCATCTTTTGTGGATCGCTCATCCTGAGCCCTCAATTTGACTTCGCTCCAGTTGAGAGCGAGCGGCTAAACCCCCTCAGCGATCCGAAAGTCCCTCTCTACACCCGGACCAAGCGCAGTCAGCGCCTTCTTGTGATCGTCACTCTCATAGGCCGCCAGAGCGATCTCGTAGGTATCGAACTCAGCCACGATCGTCATCTGCTCGACCGCTGCTTCCTCAGCCGTAACCACGCTCGTCGGCGACACCAGGATGCGTCCGCCACACTTCTCGAGCACTGGTAGAAGCAGCGCAGTATAGTTTTTCACCGTCGCCATGTTTGGGACCTTCCGGTATGCCACCACCCAATAACCCTTATTCATCTCGGCCCTCTTTCGAATGCCTTCAACTATAGAACAGTAATGCGCCGAACAATATCACGACTCATCTTCTGCCAATGCATTTCCGGGTCGCAGCTATACTCTTTCTCAATGCGCGCCTTGACCTTTACCCTTCTGGCCCTCGCCACCCTTCCTGCCCTGTCCCAAACCGCTCAATCCAAAACCAGCAACGCTCTCCTCGAAGAGACCCTCATCCAGTCTGGCACCGCCAGCCAGTTCGAGGCCGCCCACAAGGACTACTGCGCCGCTGTCGTCAAAGGCGGAGCGCCCGCCTGCCTCGTCTTCTCTACTGCCACCTTTGGCCAGTCCGGCCTCTACTTCACGCTGCTGCCCTTCGACTCCTTCGTCCACTACGATCAGGGCAAATATACCGACAGAGGTCTCACCCCCGACGAAGCCAAGGCGTTCAGCGCCCGTCGCCTTCCGCCCATCGCCTCCAACCACGAGTCCGCCATTGCTCTTCACCGCGACCTCTCTATCCTGCCTCCACCAACTACCACCAACGCCGATCTCCCCCTCAACTTCTTCACCGAGTACCTGATCCGCCCTGGCGCCGACAACCTCAAAGAATTCCTCGACGCCATCGGGAGATACATGCTCCCCGCTGCCCGCAAATCCGGCGTTGCTGCCTTCGAGGTCTTCACCACCACCGTTGGCGGAAGTCCCGAACGCGTTCTCATCGTCACCCGCCTCAAAAACTTCGCCCAACTAGACCAACCCGATCCTATCCAAGCCAACATGACCGGGTTTCAAGGCAGAGACTTCGAAAGCACGATTGTCCACTACGTCGAGCACAGCGAAACCTACATCATGCGCTACCGCGCCGACCTCAGCGCCGATCCGCGCCACTAACAGCGGCGCGGGATGGGTGGGAGAGAAGCCCGTCATCTGGCTGTCTCCAATGTCATCCCGTCTGTTGGTAACGAGCTGGCGGATGGTAATTTCGGCATTCATGCTGGCGGGACCCAGTCATCCGGGTGCACCGATTCCTGCGTGCACTTGGCCGATGAGTGGGCGCATTCGAGCGAAACTCGAACCCGAGTTTTGTATGTTGGTATCAGAGCAACAATACGGCCACGATAATTGCCAGTGTTTGATCGCCTGTTCCCATCCTCAAGACTGCATTAGAGTCTGGAGAATTTCTTTTGGAGGACTACAAGTTAGTTTTTCGCAGTCGGCTTCCGGAATATCCTTCCTGGCGGCAATTTTTACGCTCTCAGCTAACAGCCTCTTATCTACCTCGTTTGTAATCCATCTCGCTCCTGCAACTCCCACCATAAAAGCTCCGGCAAGCGCGGAGAAGGTCAGGCTGATCTGTGTTCGTGCGCCGGCGGAAGAGATGTCGAGTCCAGCTCCGGATCCATAAAAGGACCAAGACGCAAATGCAGAGAGGGTTCCGATCATTACGTTCGAAACAAAGCCAGGACACCAAATGTCCTTCACTTTTGTTGGAAGAATGAAGCCGTTGTCGCTAAGCAATGCGTTTACGACCCCACCAAGTGATCCTGAAGCACTTACCAATGCGGCGCATTCCCATGGGTTTGTCAAAAAGTTCTCCGTCGATTCGAATGACTACCGAGACTAAACAAGACCATGCAACCTATTGGCTGACAGGCCTTCCCCAAACCTATGGCCGGGCTTGCTGTAAATCGATAGTGTCGCCCCACCGGCGGATCGTTTCACGGCATCGAAATTATTCGTTCGATATTTACTCGAACAAACAACCAGGATAGGCTGACGGTCGAAGTTTGAACTCGAGCGTGGGCGATCGTGCCTTCACAGGCGATCTACCTCTTCAACCGTGGTGGTTCTTGGAAGGAATTCGTCTACCTTTGTCATCTCGAGGAGTTGGAGGACGCGTGGAGTGACTCCGGCTGCGACGAGGCGGACTCCTCGGCTCTGGCAGCGAACGTAGTGGCTGACGATCAGGCCGAGGCCTGCGGAGTCCATGTAGGGGACTTCGGTCAGATCGAGAATATGGAGAACATGCGGGTCGGCTGGCTCCTCGGATTCGAAGGTGTTGCGCAGTTCGTTCGGGGAGAGGGCGCCGTGCATGTCGCGTGCCGTGAACGGGCCGGAGAATCGGAAGATAACAGTGCCGGGCGTCCTGCCCTGATTGCGTTCAATCGTGAACTTCGAACTCTTCCAGACCTGCGGTCCTGGCATTGGGATTTCACTCCTTTGTGCATTGAGGCTACCGTGGCCGGGTGAAAACTGCGTGCTCCATCTTCGCATAGTCTGGCTGCGCGAGGGTGGCTGCATGCCCTGAGCGAAGTCGAAGTGCTCTGAGGGAGTACAAAGTTAGTGGCATACAGGGTCTGCAAGAGGCATTGCGGGTAGGATTGAGTGGGGTTGCAAGTGAGCCGGTGTCTGAGCCGTTTCGTGGAGTTGCTTCCGGGCCCAACCTAAGAGGAGCCTCTGATGGCTGACTCGCCTTCTTTTATCGGCCAGACCATCTCTCATTACCGAATCGTCGATCAACTCGGCAGCGGTGGTATGGGGGTCGTCTATAAAGCGGAGGACACGACGCTCCGCCGCTTTGTCGCGCTGAAGTTCCTCTCCGACGGGTTCGCCTCAGACGCGCAGGCGCTGAACCGCTTCGACCGTGAAGCTCGTGCTGCCTCGGCGCTGAATCATCCCAATATCTGCACGATCTATGAGGTCGGCAAACATGAAGGTCACTCCTTCCTCGCCATGGAGTACCTGGAAGGAACGACGCTAAAATCTCTGATCGCGGGGCGCCCGCTTGATATGGAGCGGGTGTTGACTCTTGCAATTGAGATCGCGGATGCTCTGGAGGCGGCGCACGGCGCGGGCATTCTTCACCGGGACATCAAGCCTGTGAACATCTTTGTGACGCAACGAGGCCACGCCAAGGTTCTTGATTTCAGTCTTGCAAAGCTTGCTCCAAAGTTGAGGGCAATCGATGGCACGGAGACTACCGCAAGCAACGATGCGCGCCTCGACGATCTGACAAGTCCCGGAAGTGTCGTGGGAACCCTTGCCTATATGTCTCCGGAACAGGCGCGAGCCCGGGAACTGGATGCGCGGAGCGATCTGTTTTCCTTTGGAGGAGTTCTCTATGAGATGGTTACGGGACAGCCGCCGTTTCGAGGAGACAGCGCTGCGGAGGTCTTTGACGCGATACTCAACCGCGTTCCGGTGGCTCCGGTCCGATTGAATCCCGATCTGCCCGCGGAACTGGAGAGGATCGTCGATAAGGCGCTGGAGAAGGATCGTGCACTGCGTTATCAGAGCGCCGCGGAGATGCGAGCGGATCTGCAGCGGCTGAAGCGCGACATCGACACGAGCCATATCGCAACTGCAGATTTGAGTCCCGTGAATGCTGCGGAACCGGGATCGCGTTCCGGTTTGCGGTTGGGCTCGCGGATCGTGCCAGCCTGGAAGACTCTAGCAGCCACGATGCTGGCGCTGATTGTTCTGGTGGCTGGAGGACTCTATCTGCGATCGCGCCTGGCAGGTCATTCGGCGAAGGCAGTACCGCTGACCGATAAAGACAGCGTGCTGCTGGCGGACTTCGTCAACAAGACCGGCGATCCGGTCTTCGACGATGCGCTCAAGCAGGCTTTGACAATCGAACTGAATCAATCCCCGTTCCTGAATATTGTCTCTGACCGCAAGATCGAGGAGACGCTAAAGTTGATGGGCCAGCCCGCAGCGCACATCACGCCTGAACTTGCGCAGGAGGTTTGTATTCGGACAGGGAGCGAAGCAACTGTGCTCGGATCGATCTCCACCCTCGGCGGCCAGTACGTCATCGGCCTCAACGCGATCAGTTGTTCTGACGGAGACACCCTTGCCAGCGAACAACGTCAGGCAACGGGCAAGCGAGACGTGCTAAAGACGCTGGGAAAGGCAGCAAAGGAGCTACGGCGAAAGCTCGGCGAATCGTTGGCAACGGTGGAGAAGTTCGATGTGCCGGTGGAGGCAACCACGCCTTCGTTGGATGCATTGAAGGCCTACAGCATGGGGAACAGAACGGCAGTCAGGACGGGTGACACGGAAGCGACTCCCTTCTATAAGAATGCGATTGAACTCGATCCCAATTTTGCGCTGGCATACGCGGCACTGAGCCTCTCGTATTTCAATCTCAATCAAGGAGATCTGGCGGCGGAGAATGCGACGAGGGCATATGAGCTGCGAGACCGGGTGAGCGAAAACGAGAGATACCGAATCTCGACGACCTACTATCACACCGTCACGGGAGAGTTGGAGAAGGCGATTGAAGAGTACGAACTGTGGTCGAAGAGCTACCCCCGAATTAGCACACCGCATTTGAATCTCGGTGTCATCTACCAGCAGCTGGGGCAAAACGAGAGAGCAGTGATCGAGACGCAGGAGTCGCTGCGGCTCGCGCCAACGGCGACGGGATACGGCAATCTTGCCTTTGAGTACATAGCGCTGGACCGGTTGGACGATGTTGAGAAGCTGTTGCAGGAGGCTCAGGCGAAGGGCTTTGACGGGCTCTACATTCGCGGGAACCTCTATCTCCTGGCCTTTCGGCGCGAAGACCGGAACGGGATGGAGCAACAGCTTGCCTGGGCGGCGGGGCGAGCAGGAGACGAAGATACGATGCTCTCCGGCCAGGCGGACACGGAGGCCTATTACGGGCGGCTGGAGCGGGCGCAGGATTATTCGCGACGGGCGGTGGAGTCCGCAGAGCGCGCAGGCTCGAAGGAAGCGGCGGCAATCTGGCGGGCGACCGCGGGGTTGCGGGAGGCCGAGTTCGGGAATGCGGCCGTAGCGAGGCAAAATGCCGATGCGGCGCTGTCGCTGTGGTCGGGAAGTGACGTCAAGCTGCTGGCAGCGCTGACCCTGGCACGCGCGGGCGATACGGTCAAAGCGAAGAGGCTTGTCGAGCAACTGGAGAGCGACCGAAACGCCTCTACGGATACGATGCTGAAACTCTATTGCCTGCCAACCGTTCACGGTGCGATCGAAATCAGTAAGAACAATCCCTCGCAGGGAATTCTTGATCTGGAAGCGGCGGTGCCGTATGAACTGGGTGGGACACTTTCGTTTCAGTACTTGTACCCTGCGTGGGTGCGGGGGCAGGCGCATCTGGCGGCGCATCATGGAGCAGCCGCTGCTGCAGAGTTTCAGAAGTTGATCGATCATCCGGGAATTGTGCTGAATCAGCCGATCGGCTCGCTGGCGCATCTCGGGTTAGGCAGGGCATATGCTCTCTCGGGTGACAACGCCAAAGCTCGTGTCGCCTATCAAACCTTCCTCGCACTCTGGAAAGACTCCGACCCCGACATACCCATTCTCGTTGCGGCCAAGTCGGAATACGCGAAGCTGCAGTAACCAAGCGGAAGGTCTCATGACAGGTACGCCTCATCTTCGCGCGGCCTGGTTGTCGGCGAGTAACCAAGTTCTCTTGAAGCCCTGGTTCAATGTTCCTTACGCTTGATCGAACTGGAACCGCTTGAGTCCGCTACATCAGACTCAAATGTTCCTACCCATGAACCATCCGTCTTTCGCGCCAGATAAAGTGCTCCGGTGCTGAGGCGAAGCGTCCCATGTTCCTGAAACATTGCGTCGATCGATGTCAAGCCTACAGAACCCGAGATATCGACATGTGTCCTCGCTCCTGTAGGCAGTGAAGTACCGCTTTCTGTAATCCTCTCTCCTGATCCAGTAAGGGTGGTGCCGTTTTGCATGAGGAAAATATCATAAGTAACTACCACTCCTTTGTACTTCGGATCGGTGGTCACTTCAGTTTGGTTTGTGAGGATCCAGTGCCCGGGCACCCTTGGGTGTATTGCCACCCAGATGATTGCGATGAGGCCAATCAGTCCACCAATAAGTGAGACAGCAGCGCCTAACTTCTTCATGAATGAGTCGAGGCTAAACTGCATGGCAAGATTTTTCCTTTCAAGATAGAAGGACCAATAATTTGTAAGTTGCTGATTGCCCGATGGTGTCGCCACCGGAGATACCGTTTCATCTTTTCCAAATCCAAAAGTTAGTCAGCAGCCGGCGAGCCTCCGGCCAGCCGAACCCCCCTGCAAATTCAATTCACACCTGCGAAGGCACCGGAAGCTCCGCGTATCGCTTGAGAAGCTCCGACGCATACTCGCGGTAAAACTTCAGGTATCGGTAAAGCATGCATACCGATATGGCGATTCCTGCCACTGCCCACCACAGACTCACTCGGCGCGGACCCGCAATATCTGCGTACACAATCATTCCCGCCGAGCAGAAAAACGCAAACGCGATGTTCCGTGCAAAGCCGTACTGGTTCTTCAGATAATCCAGCCGGCTCGCTGCGCGTTCGCTAGCCTCGGTCACTACCGCGTAGCAATGGTCGTAAAGCTCGTCGCCATTGAGCCTGCATCCCCTTCTCTCGGCCTGCACCATCACGCGCGCTACGGTTGCGGACTTCAGACCGTGAAAGTATTGCGGAAACAATCTCGCCCAAGGCGATCTGCTGTGTTCCCCAGCCATCAGTACGCCGGTCGATCCGCCGAGCAGGCGCTTGACCAGCCACTGCTCGAGCACTACCGCTGAAAGGTGCGAGATGACCTGCCCGACGATGTAGCTCGCAATCACCAGTAGGGTAAAGACCTGTACCGAAAGAGTGGGCCGCAGCACGAGCTGTTCGCCGAACAGATAGTCAAGGGTCACAACGATCATCGCCCCCGACGCGAGGTAGGCGAAGAAGTCGTAAACGCTGAAGGGAGTCTTATCCACAGTGCGTCAAGTCTATGCCCAGGATCGGATTCCGCGGTAGTCGGCGTTCAGGGAACCGGGGGGCCTACCACTTCTGTGTCATTGGCGAACGAGGTACGGGGCATTACCCTCGTTACATCATCTGGCGAGGTACTTCCGATGCTCCCTCTTCGCACAGTCGCAGTTGCTTCTATCGTCGCTTCCACTTCTCTCGGACTCGCAGCCAATCTTCCCCGAGACCCCAATATAATCGTCTGCCATCCGCATGCAGGTTGCATTCACCACATCATCTTTGGCCGTGACTACAAGGTGCTCAACACCGATCGCTTCACGGTCATGGTCTCCCTTTCGACCGAAGGCAGCTATACCCGGGCCGACATCAGCATCACTAACCTGACCTCTATCCCCATTAATCTCTCGCCGGAAGAATTCCGCATCCAGCCGCTCACTCGCGCGAAGGTCTTCCCGTACGTTCCTCCGTCGCGAGTCGAGAATATTCCTACACTAGTCCGAGCCGCCGACGATGTGTATCCAGAGGTCAGTGAGCGCGAAGCTGCAAGGCAAAGAGCCGCACAGGAGGCAGCCGAACTCTTCGCGTCCGCGCCACTTCTGAAGGCAATCACCATCCCACCAAACCAGGCCGTCCATGGCCGCGTCTACTTCGAGCGCGATCCGGGGGGGACGTTCCAGCAGGTCAACGTCGTTCTGCCGATCGCCGGCACGGTCTTTAAATTTCCCGATGTGATCAAGCCCTGAACGGCGTGCCGCCACAGTTCTAGGAACAACAGTTTCACCTGCTTACTACAATCAATGCGACACCGTGCTTCGGGATTCTCGACGTAAACACTGACCGCCGTCCCAGATCTTTCTGAGCCCAGATGTCGTGCACATTCGCGCCGCTCTTGAAGCCAATCTCCGCGAGATCAACGGAGACATCCCGCACACTCCAGCTTCGATTGAATAATCCCACCGCGACTCTCCCTCCACTTAGAGGCTTCGTCCACACATCGAGGTCGCCGCTCTCATACAAACGATCTCCCTGCCTTCCAAGCGAATCCTGATCGATTGCAATCGCCTCCTTATTCGTCAGAATTCCCTTGTCCACGGCCGACATCCTGGTCAGATCATTTCCCGCGAGCAGCGGAGCCGCCAGCAACACCCATAGACTCATGTGTGTCTTGTACTCGTTCTCTGTCATCTTGCCGTTACCGATCTCGAGCATGTCCGGATCGTTCCAATGGCCCGGCCCCGCATATTTCGACAAGCCCGCCTGGCTGAACCCAATCGCGATCATCCGACCATACGAGTCGTCGATGTCGTCGGTCGTTCGCCACATATTTGCGCCGAGCGCGGGCCCCCACTTCCAGGGCTGATCCACGCCGTACTGGCAGAGGCTGTACACAATCGGCCTGCCCGTGGCATTCAGCGCTTCCCCCATCTTTTTGTAGGCCGCAATCATCAGCTCATTTGCTGCGTTGACATCGCCGGAGTGCTCCGCCTCGGCTTTGTGCATGTTGTCCTGAAACGAGCAGAGATCGTACTTCAAAAAATCCACGCCCCACTCCGCGTATGTCTTTGCATCCTGGGTCTCATGTCCGAGACTGCCTTCGTAATGCGCGCATGTCTGTGCCCCCGGCGAAGAATAGATGCCGAACTTCAATCCCCTGGAGTGGATGTAATCGCCAAGCGCCTTCATATTCGGAAAACGTTCGTTCGCATGAATCACGCCCTGCGCATCGCGCTTGCCCTGCCATGTGTCATCGACGTTCACATACACATAGCCTGCATCGCGCATTCCTGTACTGACCAGCGAATCGGCGGCTGACCGCACATCGGCGTCGGTCACTTTGCCGGCAAAATGATTCCAGCTATTCCACCCCATAGGCGGCAGCGCGGCAGCTTTTACCTGACCGAACGACGGAACGCAGCACAGCACACTCCCAACAAAAAATACCGCGAAAGACTTCATCGATAACGCTCCCTGAACAAACGATTTTCCAAGCGCCTCCCAGCATACAGGCTTCCGATATCGCGAAAGCTGCAATTAATCTCTCGCTTTTCGGTATAGTCTCCGCATGCCAACCATCCATCCCGCCCGCTATACCTCGCGCATCGATGGCCCTTTCGTCGTCTTCCTCATTGGAATGCCAGGCTAGGAGTCTTTCAAGCCAAAGCGCTGTAGCAGCGCATCCGTAGCTTCCTGCGCATCGCGAATCTTGAAGTCCGCGTCGAGCCGCACTACCTTCGCCTCCGGAGCCAGCGCCGTCAGCGATCGCACTACCGTCTCTGCCGGCAACTGCGGAGTCCCAGGCCCCACCATGATGTAGTCCACACCATCTGCATTCAACAGAATCTTCGCATCCCGAAACGCGCAGGTCGATCGCACGTCGAATCCGTGCCGCGCCAGCACCGTCCTCACAAACACGCACAGATCGGGTGACTCATCCACTACCAGAACCCGAGGCCCACGAGGTTCCTCTGCTCCTTCGGCGGGGCGTTCATTCAGAAAAGCCAGGATCGCCTCTTCCTCGGTCGGAAAACTCGGCAGCAATCCCGAGAGCCTGGTCATATGCAGCAGATTCGTGACAAAGTCCGGCGGCGAAGCCAGCTTCATCCCGCCTCCACGTGTGTTCATACGTTCCGCATACCGAACCAACAGCCCCATCGCAATACTATCCAGCCGCGAAACCTCGCTCAGATCCACCACAAACCGCGTAAACTCCCGCTCGCCAGCCTCGATCGCAGCCTCCAGCGCCTTTACCTCATCGCCCAGAATCACGCGGCCCGAGCACCGGATGATGTAGACGTTCCCCACAAATCTCGTATTCAGACTCAGCAGCATAGAACCCCTTCCGCTTCTAGTTCACAAGAGCCTATCGAACTAAACTATCCCAATGACGGAGCCGAGGAAAGCCGATCCTCTGAATCATACGCGCCGCATCTCTGCCATCCTGGGTACCGCAGCTTTTCTCATGCTCGCCCCGGGCACTGTCGCCGGATACATTCCATGGCGCATCTCGCGCTGGATCCTCCAACCTCCATTCTTCGACTTCGCGCCTTTTCGAGCCATCGGCATTCTTCTCATCGCTGCCGGCATCGCGGTTGTTCTCGAAGCCTTCGCACGATTCGCTCTGCAGGGAATCGGCACGCCAGCGCCTGTCTTCCCGACGCGACATCTCGTCGTTCAAGGGTCGTACCGTTTCGTCCGCAATCCCATGTACTTTGCCGTCACCGCATTAATTCTTGGCCAGGCGCTGCTGTTGGGCGACAAGCACCTTCTTATGTACGCAATCTTCCCCTGGCTTGCCGCGCATCTTTTCGTCCTTTTCTACGAAGAGCCGACCCTCAGCAAAATCTTCGGCGCCGAATACGAGATCTACCGCGCGCATGTTCCGCGCTGGATACCGCGTCTTACACCATGGCGTGGCAACCTCTAAATCGCGTTAAGCGACGACGTGCTCCAGGCAAACCACTCGCAACCATTCTTCCCGAAAAGGAATCATTACCATTCCTTGACACGGATTCACATAGCGTTCAATTCGTCGTAATATCTCGCCTCTAAGTTTCTACGAGCGAAGCAAAAAAAACTTCCAACAGAAACAGATCATTTTTTGAGAGGCTGGCCATGAGTTTTCGCACGACCCTGCGTTTGTTCTCCCTTCTGTTTGTTCTCCTCCTTACAATTCGGCTTCGAGCCCAGCAAACCCTGGGCGGACTGCTCGGCACCGTCACCGATCCCTCCGGAGCGACCGTCTCCGGCGCTGAGGTTGTCCTCACCGGGGAGACCACCGGTCTCTCCTTGAAAATGGTCAGCCGAAGTGATGGTTCCTATGCCTTCATCAACATTCCGATCGGCTCTTATACACTCACGTTCTCGCGCGACGGCTTTGAGACCTCCAAAGTTCCCAACATCCCAGTCCAAGAGAACCGCACGGGTACTATCAACGTCGCGCTAAGAGTCGGCAGCACGAACACTACTGTAGAAGTCGTCGAACGCCCCATGCTCAACGCCGTCGACACCACCAACGGCTACGTGCTCGACTCCGAGCAGATTCAGGAGACTCCGCTCCCCACTGGCAGCTTCACTCGCCTCGCTGTTTTGACACCTGGCGTCAGTGCCGAACTGCAGCACGGCATCGGCACCAACGCCGGTCTTGGTAACTCCCCCATATGGGCGAACGGACAGCGCGATACCAGCAATATGTTTCAGGTTAACGGAGTCGACGTCACCAACCTCTTTAATGGGAAGTCTTCCTCCCAGTCCACCTCGCAGCGCTACAGCTTCAACATCGGGCAGGGTGCGGCTGTTGGCGGCGAAAGCCAGACCAACATCTCCGTTGCCGGCTCCAACGGACAGGGTCTCGCTACTCCGCCGCCCGAGTTTATCCAGGAGATTCGCGTCAACACCTCCTCTTACGACGCGCAGCAGGGAAACACGAGCGGCGCTCAGATCGATGTCAACACGATCACCGGATCCAACAGGTGGCACGGTCAGGTCTTCGGGATTCGTGCCACTAACTGGCTCAACGCTGCGCCCTTCTTTTACAAACAACCCTCCAGCAACATCCCCGCCAACGAGATCAACCCGGATCTCCACCGCTACGTCGTTGGGGGAACGGTCGGTGGTCCGCTCATTCATGACAGGCTCTTCTTCTTCGGCGGCTATCAGTGGACGCGCGATACCGACGCCTTCAAAGGCCGCTCGCAGGTTCAGGTTCCCTATGGCCTCACGGACGACCGCTCCACCACCGGAATCATCAATGCAGTGAACTCCTGGAACGCAGTCACCGGGTCGATCAATCCCGCCACCGGCAAACCCTTCGGAACGGTCATCCCATTTACGGGCACCGTCGATCCCGTAGCGGCTTCGATCCTTCAGGCGAAACTGCCCAACGGGCAATACCTCATCCCGTCCGCACAAAACACGAACCCAGGAATCATCACTGCCGGTTCGCCTAACGTTACGCAACAGAGCACCCCGCTTGCTCTCGGCCAGCAGGCAACGGCCTCGCTTGATTACATCATCCGTCCCAGAGACCGCCTCTCGATGAAGTACTATTACCAGCACACGCCGACCACCAGCGCCTTCGCCAACGCGAACCTCCTTGGCTTTCCCGAAGGCGAAGACGCCGGGGCTCAAGTTGCGGCGATCAGCAACGTCATCACGATCGGCTCGCGCTTCAACTGGGAGCAGCGCTTCGGGTTTTCCCGTCAGAAGGTCTACAGCAACTTCAGCTCTTCCTTCGGCAACAATACTCTCGGCATCAATTTCCCCGGCGCGACCGGATTACCCGGCCTGACCCTCAGCAAATTCGCCTACTCCAACGCGGGCAGCGTTACGGCCGGCCCCAACAGCGCCTTCGTCAACGCCGGTTACTTCCAGAACCGGTTCAACCCTTCCACTAACGGCATCTACTCGCTCGGCAAACACACCTTCACTGCCGGCGGAACGTACAACTACACCCAGCTCAACATCCGCAACCTCCGCTCCGGTCTCGGCGGGCTGACCACCGCAAACTTCGTAACCTTCGTCGAAGGGCAGGTCACCAGCAGCAATATCCTGACCGGCAACTCGAACCGCTACTACCGTGCTAACGAGGGCGGAGCCTACTTTCAGGACAAGTGGCAGATCCTCTCTACACTCAGCCTCACGTACGGCGTCCGCTACGACTACAACGGCGGCTTCACTGAGACGAACGGCAACCTCTTCAACTTCGATCCTGCCCGCTTCAAGGTCACCGAGAGCCAGGCTATCGACAGCGGCTTCGTCGTCGCTTCCAACAACAAATACTCTCCAACCGTCGGAGCCACCGAGTCCACCCTGACCGGCCGTCAGTGGGGAATCGGCCCACGCGTGGGCTTCGCCTTCGCTCCCAAGCGTGACGGGGGGAAGGTTGTCTTCCGCGGCGGCTTCGGAATGTACTTCGACCGAGGTGAGCTCTTCTCGCGCCTCTCGCAGCCCGCAGGGTCAACGACCGGCGGCCCCTTCGGTGTAACGGAGGCTCCGCCGCTTGCCAACTACGTCACCGGCACCGGAACGCGCACTCTCGAAAACCCGCTCGGCTCCGCAGTCGTCCCAATCCCCTCACCCGATCCAGCCTATTTCACCCAACAACTCCCGGCGCTCAGCGCGATGAAGGCCGGGTGCACCGGCCTCGTCAATCAGTCGAACGGTGGCTGTACCTCCACCGCTCCTTTCAACTTCGGCGCCTACGACATGCGTAACAAGCTCCCGTACACGTTCAACTTCAAAATCGACATGCAGTGGCAGCCGCTCAACAATCTCGTCATTACCATCGGCTACACCGGCAACCTCGGCCGCCATAGCGTCCTCCCCGTACCCTTCAACGAGCCCGGGGTCGCCACTCCATCGAGTCCCATCCATGGCGAAACCTCCAGTTACGGCTGGGAGGTTCTCAACGCCAACTCTCCTAACGGGAAGTTCTTCAACCCCATCTCCACCGAACCGTACAACACGTTCGACGGCGGCAATATCGACTTCCGGGTTCCCTACGTCGGTTACAGCCCCAACTCCGCACTCTTCCGCGCCATCGGTGTCTCTTCCTACAACGCTCTCGAGACCCATGTCGTCAAAACTCTCTCGCACCACACTCAGTTCGGAGCTTCCTATACATACGGCCACTCCCTCGACGAGCAGAGCGATGTGGGTCTCTTCTTCACCGGAAGCGATCCGAATCACCTCCGCCAGTCCTACGCCTCGGCTGACTTCGACCGTACCAACATCTTCCAGTTCCAATACCTCGCTCAGCTTCCTAAATTCGCTCGCGACCACAGCCTCGTCGGGAAATTCACCAATGGCTGGCAACTCGTCGGACTCGCTACTCTCCAGAGCGGCGAACCTTTCAGCCTCTATGAGTTCGACGGTGCCGTGGGCAGCCTCTTTTTCGGAAACTTTCCAACACTCTCTAACCCTATTCTCGGAATCAAGACACCGGGCAATCCCAAATCCGCCTTCACCGGCCACATCGGAGCCTTCCAGAACAAGAACGCCAACGGCTCTTACTCCTCCATCCCGGCCATCGATCCGTCCCAGTTACAAATGGCCAATCTGGCTCCCGGGCAGAAAGGTATTCCTAACTGTGTCGGCAACGAGCCTTGCGACATCTTCGAAAATGACTTCATTCCCGGACAGCGCAACATCTTCCGTCAGTCTTTTCAGAAGGACGCCGATGTCTCCATCCAGAAGATCACGAACTTCAGCGATCGCTTTTCCGCACGTTACTCGCTCGACATCTTCAACGTAACCAACACTCCTAGTTTCGACATTCCCAACAACAACGCCAACATCAGCCAGGGCCGCCTCGGCACCAGCACGGTGGGCGGCAAATCCGTAACGACCACCCCCGCATTCGGTCAGGTTCTCAGCGCGGCACCAAACCAGTCCAATGACTTCAACAGCCTCTACGTCCAACCCACGATCGGCACCGGGACCTTCGGCGCCGTCCGCAACACGATCGGCAGCTCTCGCACCATCCAGATGTCCCTCCACATCGTCTACTAGCGCGACAAATGGCAGCACCAAAACACGAAGGGTTGCAGCAAGCGCATCGCGCACTGCAACCCTTTCACTCTTTTAGAACGTGAAAACTACTTTGTCGCGGTCGGAGTTCCTCGACCCGTCAGCTCTCGGATCAGATCCACCTCGCGCTGCCGGTACGGTGTGTCGTCCTGCTTGAACACCTCATGAAACCAGATCGTCGGTTGTTCACGCACATACGGCCGTTCCCAGGAGTCCCACGGATAATAGGTCTGCGTCTTTCCTGCGACGAATCCCCAGTTGATCGCTGCGACATGCAGCCTCTTGGCTACCGGAAGACTTCCATCGAACGTGCTTCCATTCCCGCGAGCCATGTACTCCGTACAAATAATCGGCCGTCCCAGCGGCTGCAGCGACACAATTCTCGCCTCGAACTCCTCGGGCCATCCGTAGTTGTGGAAGGAAATTACATCCGACTCTGCCAGTTGAATCTTGGTCGTCTCATCTTCCTTCGCCGGATCGGTCCAGTTCCCCTTCCACACTCCGCTCGTGAGCGGCTGCGTAGGATGCACTGATCGCGCCCACGCAAAAACCTTCGGCAACAGTTCATTCACTCGCGCAATCTTCGCTGGCTCATCCTGCACCGTATCGCCGCCGCGATTCTCCGGCTCATTCCATACATCCCAGCCCAGCACGCGATCATCGTTCGCCAGCGCGCCCACCACGCCCTTCACATAAGCTTCGAGCTGCGGCTCTACGCTCTTATCCATCAGCCGCTCTTTGCCCGGACTCTGCACCCAGCCGGAGTTATGCACGCCGGGAATCGGCGGATGCTGCGGCCCCAGATGCGGATTCGTCTCCCAGCACGAATCGAACAGCACCAGCAACGGGCGAATATGGTGCTTCGCCGCAATGTCCAGAAAAACATTCAGTCGATCAACGAACCCCTTCGAATCCTGCTGCCAAAGCTGATCGTGGAGGAACACCCGCATCGTGTTCATCCCGATGCCCTCACCCATTCCCAGCTCTTTATCGATCAACCTGGGATCAAAAGTCGCTGCCTGAAACATTTCCAATTCATTGATTGCATCCGACGGAACAAAATTCGCTCCCACCAGCCACGGTTGCTTCGCGTACCAGTCATTCGCGCGCTGCGTGCTCCATCGCCCGTTAGCATCCGAGTTCTGTGCAAGGAGGACAGCAGGGAACAGCAACGACAAAAAGAGGAAACGTCTCAGAATCATCATTCTTCCTTGGTTGGGATCAATCCATAACGACGCAGCACGCAGTTCAGGCGACAGAGAAAACGCTAACCACGTTGAAGCCGCCAATATACTGACCCGGAGTTTGCGATGCAAGAACCGCAACGGGAAGACAGAACTGGCAACCAAGGTCACGCCCGGTTCGCCACCAACAGCCATTCCCGATAGAAAACGGAGTCTGAAGCGCAGCTATGCGTTGAATGGTCGCGCCAGTGTCACCCTCGGTTGCCAACACGTATTCATGATCGACTCTCGTCGATCCGGCGACTTGTCAGGCGGAGCGATGAAGCGTTTCCCCCGGCATCTTTGCCAAATCGGAACTATTCAGGGAATCTTCACTGCGGAACTGCGATTACGAAATCCGCCGCAGGATAGGTCTCCTTCGCGCGATCTTCCGAGTCTCTCCGTGAGCCTCTGTTGATTTTCCATCCGCAACCGTCGACAAAATCTGAGCCCGTTCGGAGTCCTTCTCAGCTTCCTCATGCTCCCCTGTGTCGTGCTTGCTCGCAGCGGCAAGATGTCTGCTTGCCACCTCAATGTGGTGCTGAGCTGCCTTCAAATGAGCCTGCCGTGACATTTGGTCGAACCTCTCCTGAACACTGAAAACATACACTCTATTTCAAAAGCCGTTTGATTTGCATAATTATTCTGAAATTAACTCTTACAAACAGGTTTTTTCTTCATTTTCTGCCCAAAAATCGCATGTCAAGTCCCAAAAAAGACCTAAGCTTCCTCGAATCATAGAGATCCGCTTAGTATTTTTTAGTTAGGTTTAGCCGGATTTCTTGCCGCTAAAGCATTGTATCGATTTTGTTTGCCCTCAAAAATCCCACTTTTGGGGGATATGGTCTGTCCCACCCGAGAAGAAATGCTCGTACCACCTGCAGACTATCAAAACAAACGGAAAACGCTGCCAGTCCCCAACCCTCGGACTCTTCGCATTCTGCTATTTCCACTCCAGTTTTCACCGCCACACCGTAAACCTGGTCGAAACAATCTCCGCCGTCGTCGATTCCCGCCTCAAATCTGTCGTGCCCCTACCGATGCCGGCCAATCACACCCGTCCTGCGAGGCTCCCTTTGAACTCGATCTCGCGCCGCTCGAAGAGGCCAAGTCCATCCAGATCTCTCTTTCTCTCTTCATAGCCGCCCTCGCCCGCAACCGGATCGAACCCAAACGCGCTGCAGTCCTTCTCTATGGCCTCCAACTCGCCGCCTCCAACGCTAAATCCATCATCATCGAGCCCTACACCTCGAACGTGACTCGAGCCGATCCGCACCAAATCCGGACGCGATCTCGCCGCGCCAGATCCCGTTCCGACTGCGAAGATCGCCAATCGCAGAGCCTCGAAACACGTCCAATTCCGCCTTGCGATTCGGCAGAAATCATTGATAAAGAAAACCTATGACGTTTTATTGATTGAAATTACGCCACTTCCTGCTAACCTTATACTTACCGGCGAAATATCGCCCAACGAAAGTAGGAAGCAAATGGCAACAGGCACAGTCAAATGGTTTAACGACGCAAAAGGTTTCGGCTTTATCACCCCGGAGGATGGTGGAGAAGACCTCTTCGCGCATTACACCGCAATCAACGCCAGCGGATTCAAGTCCCTTCAGGAAGGTCAGCGTGTCACCTTCGACGTCACTACCGGTCCCAAGGGCAAGCAGGCCGCCAACATCCAGCCCGCTTAACTCGCATTGAAGCTCGCTGCGGATTGTCGCAGTGAAGCTTTGTATTACAAAAACATCTCTCACCACCGAAGGGTTGCCAGCGAAGCCAATGTGCGCGCTGCAACCCTTCGTGCCATTTAAAAACGCTACAACTATCGAGTAATTCTGTACCTCATCAGTAACTGTTACTTTAGGGACCAATTGCAGGAGGCGTATACCAATGACTAATCTTCAGAAGCTTAGCTTCGCGGCCATCTTTGCGTCCGCCACCTTGACCTTCGCGGCCAGCGTCTCCAAGGACCCCCAGAAGACCATCCAGCCCGATAACGTCATCCTCTGCGAAACCACTTGCGAGACCAAAACCCTCTACGGCCGCAAGTATAAAGTCATCGACACCCCGCGCTTTACGGTCATGGTCTCCATCTCCAACGAGGGAATCTACACCCGGGCCGACGTCAGCATCACCAACCACACTGACATGCCGCTCCCGATTAGCCCGGACGACTTCCGCGTCGAAGTCGTCACCCCGAAACCCAAGATTCTTCTCTACGTCCCGCCCGCCAGCCTCGTCCTTCCGCCCGCTCCGACAGCCCTCGCCGCCCCAGCAGCCCAAACCACCCCGGCAGTGTCAGCATTTGCAGCGAGCGGAATCGCGACTCTTCCTGCTCCCCAGGCCGCGCCACTCTCCGAAGAAGAACAGACGGCTCTTCAGCAGGCAGCTGACAAGGCCGCCGCTGACCAGAACCTCGCAGCAACCTCCATCGGGCCCAACGAGATCAGCCGCGGCCGGGTCTACTTCGAGCGCGACAAGAGGGCGCGCCTCGTCAACGTTGTTCTTCCCATCGCCGGCCTGGTCTATGAGTTTCCCTACGCCTTGAAAAAATAAATAACCCTTCTGCAGGCAACTATTTAGCTAATGACATTTTGCGGCCTCCACAACAACTTGCTGCCGAAAGGTCGCGTCTTAACAGGTCAGAATCAGCTGGTAACTAACCAGCGATAAGGAGAATGCACGATGAAGAAATTCCTCCCAACTGTCGCCTGCGGCCTTTTATTTGTTGCAGGCCTTGCACAAGCCCAGGTCGTCGTACGCATTGGACCACCCCCACCGCGTCCCGTCGAAGTCGTCCCAGCCGCACCCCACGAGCATCCCGGCTGGGCCTGGCACGACGGCTATCACCGCTGGGATGGCAACCGCTACGTCTGGGTTCCCGGATACTATGTCGAGCCACCCCACGCCCATGCCCACTGGGTTCGCGGCCATTGGGATGAGCGCCACGGCGGCTATGTCTGGGTCGAAGGTCACTGGCGCTAAATTCGAAGGCGCCCCGATACGGGCGGGCCAACTTACCGGCCCGCCAGGTATCGCCACTTTCGTAAAGAGAATGTGTAGGATCGCCACGTTATCATCGAAAGATGACCGGATCATCCCCCGCCGCACTCTCCGCTGAATCCCGCGCAAAAAACATCAAAGTCCTCATCTTCGACGTGGACGGCGTCCTGACCGACGGCCAGATTTTCGTGATTCCCGATGCCGAAGGGAAGGGAATTGAGGCCAAAGGGTTTGCCGCCCATGATGGCCTCGGTATCTCGCTCGGACGTCTCGGTGGGCTCCGCATCGGCATTATTACCAAGCGCAACTCCCGCACCGTGGCGATCCGCGCCCACGACCTAAAACTCGAGTTCGTCTACCAGGGCCAGTCTCATAAGATGGACGCCATCAATGACATCCTCGCCAAAACCGGCGCGACGCTTGCCCAACTTTGCTACGTCGGCGACGACATCATCGACCTGCCCGTCATGCGTCGGTGCGGTCTCGCCATCGCGACGGCCAACGCGCGCAAAGAGGTCAAGTCTATGGCTCACTACGTCACCCCAAACCCCGGTGGCTTTGGGGCTGGCCGCGACGCCATCGATTTTATCCTTACGGCCCAGGGGACGCTCGGAAAAGTCATCGAGCAATACCTAGACGAATCCAGCAATGCCGCTGCGTCCTCCGACGTAGGCACCGGCAATATGTAATCAACAGAGCGGCGAACAAAGATCGAATAAAACCGCGTTAGAATACGGCATGCCCCTGGCCGCCGAAAGCATTGAAGTCCCCACATCCCTGGCATGGGCTCACCCCGTTACGGCGGAGTGGTTTCTCAATAAATTCGGCAGTCCCACTGAGCCGCAGACGTATGGGTGGCCCAGTATTCTCGCGGGCGATGCCACTCTTATCTCCGCGCCTACAGGAAGCGGCAAGACCCTTGCTGCTTTTCTCGTCTGCATCGATCAGCTTCTGCGCGCTGCGCTCTCCGGCCAACTCGCTCCCTGCACGCAAGTCGTCTATGTCAGTCCACTTAAGGCCCTCTCGAATGATGTGCAGAAAAATCTTGATGGTCCGCTCGCTGAGATTCAGCGCCTGGCCATGCAGCGAGGTTATCTGTGCCCCGAGATTCGCACCGGAGTTCGGACCGGAGACACGCTTCCCAAAGAGCGCGCCGCGATGCTGCGGAACCCGCCTCACATCCTCGTCACCACACCCGAATCGCTCTACATCCTTCTCACCGCAGGGAAGAGCAGGGAACATCTCCGCCGCGTGCAGACGGTAATCGTCGACGAAATTCACGCTGTGGCGGATGACAAGCGCGGGTCGCACCTCGCCCTTTCTTTGGAGAGACTGGATGCGCTCGTTACCGGCGAAAACCGCCTCAGTCCCGGCCAATTTCTCACCGGCCTTGCGTCGCCACCGCAGCGTATCGGACTATCCGCTACTCAGAATCCCATTGAACTCGTCGCAGACTTCCTCATCGGCGTGCATCCCGATCGCAAACCGGCAACTATTGTTCAGGTCGGCCAGCGTCGTCAGCTCTACATTGCCATCGAGGTACCTTCCGACGAACTGAACTCGGTCACGAATAACGGCATGTGGTCCGAGATTTTCGATAAGCTCGCTGTTCACGCGCAAAACCATCGCTCCACGCTGGTCTTCGTCAACACTCGCCGCCTCGTCGAAAAGATCGCTTTCGAACTGGCTAATCGCATCGGCCCTGAAAACGTTGCTGCGCACCACGGCTCGCTCTCCCGGCTGCTCCGGCTTGATGCTGAGCAGCGCCTGAAAAATGGTGAGATCAAAATTCTCATTGCTACTGCATCGCTCGAACTCGGAATTGACATCGGCGACATCGATCTTGTCTGCCAGATCAGCACTACACGCGCTGTTGCCGTCGCTATGCAAAGAGTCGGCCGTGCTGGCCACTGGCGAGGAGCGGTTCCCAAGGGTCGATTTTTCGCTACTACACGGGACGATCTTATGGAGCAGGCGGCGCTCGTTCGCAAGATGCGTGCCGGCGAACTCGACCAGTTACAAATTCCTCCGCAACCTACCGACGTACTGATGCAGCAGATCGTCGCCGCCTGCGGAGCTGAAGCATGGGAAGAAGAGGCGCTCTTTAACACGCTCCGCAGGGCTTACCCATACCGCAATCTCACCCGCGCAGCTTTTAGCGAGCTTATTACTCTCCTTACCGAAGGTATCGAGTCTTCCCGAGGCCGTTATGGCGCCTATCTTCTTCGTGATGGCGTTCACGGCATCCTTCATCCGCGGCGCGGGGCGCGGAGCATCGCTATTTCGAACGGCGGAGCCATCCCCGATGTCGCGCTTTACAACGTTATCCTTCAGCCCGAAGGTGTGCAGATTGCGACGCTCGACGAGCACTTTGCCGTTGATTCCAGTCCTGGCGATGTCGTTCTACTCGGGACCTCAAGCTGGCGTATTCAGCGGATCGAAGCCACTGGCCGCGTTTTAGTCGAAGATGCCCATGGCGCTCCGCCAACGCTGCCTTTCTGGGAAGGTGAAGCTCCGCAACGTACCGCCGTCCTGTCTGATGGAGTCGGTGAACTCCGTGAACAAATCTCTGCTCGCACGCCTAATGTCAGTCCTGGTTACATTTCGCAAGCCGATCCCGAAGTCGATGCAACTATCGCATGGCTGATGCAGGAGTGCGGTGTTTGCGAGAGCGGTGCGAAACAGCTGATCGCTTACATTGTTACTGGCCGTGCTGTGCTCGGAGCGGTGCCATCCAAAACCACACTCATCGCCGAGCGTTTTTTCGATGACGGTGGCGGCATGCAGCTTATTTTGCACGCTCCTTTCGGCGGCCGCGTCAACAAAGCCTTCGGCCTCGCACTTCGCAAACGCTTCTGCCGCGGCTTCAACTTCGAGTTGCAGGCCGCCGCCACCGACAACGGCATCAATATATCGCTTGCCGAGCAGCATAGCTTCCCGCTCTCCGATGTCTTCCACTTCCTTACAGAGCACACGGCTAAAGAGCTTCTGGAACAGGCCTCTATCGCGTCGCCCATCTTCAAGAACCGCTGGCGCTGGGCTGCTTCGCGGAGCCTGCAGCTTCTGCGGATGTCCAAGGGCAAGCGGATCGCTCCGCAGATACAGCGCACGCGTTCCGACGATCTCATGGCCAGTGTGTTTCCTCAGGCTGCGGCTTGTTTTGAAACCATCGTCGGTGACATCCAGATCCCTGACCACCCGCTCGTCAATGAAGTGATGCAGGATACGCTGCAAGAGGCGATGGATCTCGAAGGTCTCATCGAGCTTCTGCGCGGCATCAAGGACGGCAGCATTCGTTGTCTCGCGATCGATACTCCGACGCCTTCCGTGTTTGCTCACGAGCTCCTCAACGCCAATCCCTACGCCTATCTGGACGAGGCTGGTCTTGAAGAACGCCGCGCCCGCGC
This sequence comes from uncultured Acidobacteriaceae bacterium, assembly GCA_963815485.1. Lineage (GTDB taxonomy): Bacteria > Acidobacteriota > Terriglobia > Terriglobales > Acidobacteriaceae > Edaphobacter. Next base: position 2,462,382 of record CAWFGQ010000002.1, read on the forward strand.
TACTTCGCTTGGCCGCACGCTCCCGGAAGAGCCCGGCAAGATCGACCATACTGCAATTGTTGCGATCCGCAGAGAGATCTGGCCCGATCTTCGCGATGAAAACGAACTCCACGATCTACTCCATTCCCTCATCGCTCTTCCCCTTGTGGCCATCGACTGTGACGAAGCCCGCCACTGGCCAGTTTTCTACGAGCGCCTGATCGAAAAAGGGCGAGCCCAAACCCTCGACCTCGACGGTGCTCCCTGCTGGGTCGCTACTGAGCGACTTTCGTACATCGCAGCGCTCTATCCTCGAGATGCGTCATCTCAACCGGAGCGGCAGGCGGTTTTGCCGAGTGTTTCCTCGGAGATGCCGCAGTCCTCAAACGATCAAGTAACCAATTTAGTTACAAAACAAGATGCCATCCAGAAGCTGGTCCAGGGCTGGGCGCAAATTCTGGGACCTGTCACGGCCAATCATTTCGCCAAGACTCTGAACCTCGACCCTGCCTCGATATTCCAGGCTTTCCTCGCGATGGAGATGCAAGGACTTCTTATGCGGGGCATCTTCGAATATCCCGCTCCCGAGCCCAACGCTGACCATGAGATTGAGTGGTGTGAGCGGCGCATCCTGCAACGTATCCATCGGCGCACGGTTGCTACACTTCGCAAGCAGATCGAGCCCGTCACCCCTTCTGTCTACATGCGTTGGCTTCTCCAGTGGCAACACCTCGCTCCGCAGACCCAGCTCTCCGGAGAAGAAGGCGTCTTTGAAGCTCTCCGTCAGCTCGAAGGTTTCGAGGCTCCGGCCGTCGAGTGGGAACGAACGCTTCTTCCGGCTCGCGTCGCTCATTACGACTCACGCCACCTGGACGCTCTCTGTCTCTCCGGGGCTGTGGGCTGGGGCCGCATCTCGCCGCATCCGGCCTGGTCGTCAGCAGACGAGGCGGCGCGCCCACGCCGCATCATTCCCACGAACGCCGCTCCCATCACCTTCTATATTCGTGAGACTGCCGACTGGCTTCCCCACGCTCTTGCCCAAGAGTCCGTCGAAGAAGAAAAACTCGCTGCAGCGCTCAGCCCAAATGCGCTCCAACTCCGCGCGCTCCTTCAGCAGCGCGGAGCCTGTTTCGCCAACGATCTTCAGCGCATCGCGAGCCTTACTCGTCAGCAGACACAGCACGCTCTCTGGGAACTCGCGACTGCGGGCCTCGCCTCTGCCGATGGCTTCGACCAACTCCGAGCCTGCATGGATCCGCGGCGTAAACCTGCTACCGCTGAAACGTCCAACCGTCGTCCGGCCCGCACCACCGCTGGTCGCTGGTCTCTTCTCACTGAAGAACTCCATGCCGCTCCCACGGCTATTGAACGCGCCAGACGCACCGACGCCGCTCTCGAATCCTATGCCCGCCAACTTCTCATCCGATACGGAGTTCTCTTCCGCGATCTCCTTACCCGCGAATCGAACGCTCCCAAGTGGCGAGATCTTCTGAACATCCTCAGGCGTCTCGAAGCCCGTGGCGAGGTTCGCGGGGGCCGGTTCGTCTCTGGCTTCAGTGGCGAGCAGTACGCCCTGCCCGAAGCAGTCGAATCGCTCCGCAATGCTCGCACGCGCGAGTGTTCCGCCGTCATCGTTGTTGCTGCTGCCGATCCTATCAATCTCGTTGGGATTGTGATTCCGGGTGAACGTGTCCCGGCCATCCCTGGCAAACAAGTTCTCTACCGCAACGGGAACCTCTACTGCGAATCGCAGGATGAATCCGTCTCAATTGAAGATCCATCCGTTCCAGTTCCGCAGGTGCCGATCGGATACGCAGAAGCGAATCTCTTTCGCTAAGAACCAGGAATCGGAACCGAGAAACCGAAGACGAAACACCCATGCCAGACACGCCGTCTAACCCGCAGCCAGTCTCTCCTCAACGCGCCGAAGAGGCGTCGAGTGAAGAGCTTCGTCCTGAAGACTTCTATTATGACGGCCCTTACCTCGTCTTCACCGAGGCGTACCATCTGCGGCGCGGCTATTGCTGCAATTCCGGCTGTCGCCATTGTCCTTATAAGTAGCTCAATTCGGCTGGACGGGCGGCAGTGTGGGAACTTTGCTTGAGGCGGTGTCATCGACAATTACACGACCGCTCCTAAGAGCCTGCGCATTCTTGACTAACAGAATCACACGCGGATCTTTGCGGTATACAGCCAATTTGGGTTCTACGCGCATCTCGTCGAGCACGTCGAATCCTGCTTCACTCGCCTTCGTCAGGTAGTGAAACATGTTCTCTTCATCGCCCATCTCCGCATACAGCCTGGCCATCTCAAAGCAATAACGTGCATGGTCTTCAGGTGAGAGCAGATGCGCCGTCAGGCCTCCGGTTCCATCGTGGTGCGCCATATCCGGGTCGAGCTTCAGGGCAATCTTGAACTGTTCGCGCGCGCCTTTGTAGTTCTTTTCTTCGAACAGCGCTGTTGCGAGGTTGGAGTGGTAGATCGCGGATGTCTTGTTCAGCTTGATCGCGCGGCTGTAGTCGCTAATGGCCGTCGCAAATCGACCGTCGATATACTCCACCGCGCCGAGGTTATTCCATGCCACGGCATCTTTCTGCTTCAATTTGATCGCGCGCTGGAAATAAGAGCGGGCAATCGCGGTGTGGCGAAGATCGAGTTCCGTCACGCCGATCTTATTCAACAGCAGGACTTCGTTTCCGCCTCCTCGTTGCAGAGCATGGATGTAATAATCCAGCGCGTCCTCAGGAAATCGTCGCGCCCGTAGCACATCCGCGGTCGTCTCGAGTTGCTGTTCTGTTGCTGTTGCAGGATCAGGCAGATGTGGTTTAACCGCCTCCCACTGTGGATCCTGATGTCGTATCTCCCGCATTACCGCGTCAGACACAGGCGGATTCTGCTGGATGGCCGGAGGCATCTCAGCTGGCGATGGCGTGGGAGTGCTTAAGAGACCTGATAGAAGAAGAAGGGAAGAGAGCCGAAGGTGGGTACTCATGGGCGAACCTCACGAGACAATGTCCTATCATTCCCCTTCAACTCAACGAATGTCAATACCTTCTAAGGTGTTGGAGATACAGGGGCAGCCGCCGTTGTTGTCGCGGGAACTACCGCCGGGGCCGCTCCAGGCTGCAGCACCATTGCCATTCGCGGAAAACTGAAGCTTCCCCCAACGTCGTCAATGACGTTGATCTGGCAGATGTAAGTTCCCGGCTTCAATTGTGTGAGCGGGACATCGAATTGAAAGGCGACCGCACCCCGTTCGGGAATGTTCATCGCTTTCGCTTCCACCAGCGGCGTCTCGTAGACCTTCACGCCGCCGCTCAGAAACTCGATACTCGTCAGGACGCGGACGGGGCCAAGCTCCCGCCGCGTTAGCCCGGGCGAACTCGCGGGCTCCGGCGCGCCCTTCTGTTTTGCCGGGTCGTACACCTCATAGAGGAAGTAAAGATGCTGATCCTGCCGGAAGACATGGGGTACATTCGGAATCCACTCCACGCCATCGCGCACGAGTGGACTGACAGTTTTCTTCGCTGTATTCGGTACGCGCTGGCTTGCGAGAACGATCGAACTGAGCTTCAACGGGGTCTTCTTCATGTCCGGAACCTGCAGATCGGTCTCGAAACTACCCATTGCGCCGGTCTGGTTCTCGCGCACGACAAACTTTACATGGTATTTGCCAGGGGCCAGCGCGAATCCGGTCGAATATTGAATATTCTTGCGCTGGACCTGCTGTGCTGCATCGAGCGCAAGCTTCACATTGTCGCGAACGTTGCCGACGATGATCCCCTGCGCGTTCTTTACCTGGCCCATCACATCGATGTTCGCTTTATCGCGATCGCCGTTCTTTACCGTGTGGATATGCGAGCCTGGGACAATCAGCGAGATCGGTACGAAGAACTTGTTCTCTTCGAGGCGGAAGTACAAGGCCTGCAGATAAATCGCAACATCGGTTGCCGGGAGATCGCTCCGCATCTGGTCCTGCAACGCCTGTTCACGATCTTCCGTCTTCTGGTGCTGGAAGTCCGCCGGCGCAAAGTATCCCTGGCGGTAGTCCAGCTTCACATCGTTGCGATTCAGCTTTACCGTGAGGTGACGGTAGCTTCCATCGCGTGCCGTATTGGTGGAGTGGAAGCCAAGGATGTAATACGCCTCGGTGTCATGCTGGACCTGTTGAAACGCGGGGCCAAAATCGTTCGAATCGAAGAATGCCTTGCCACCGGTGTCGCTTGACAGCGTTGCGAGTGTCTCCTGCGAGGAGAAGTTCGAGTTCAGATTACTCTGCATCGCACCGCCGCTGTAAGCTGCGGTACCGCGCAGGCTTCCGGTTGAAGCGTTGCCGACGGGAGGCATCGCTTCCAGGCCGCGCGAATCGACGCTGTAGATTGCCATGTTCGCCCGGATCGCCTCATTGGTCGCTGCGCGCATGCTCGCCTGATTCTCAATCCCTTGTCGCGTCAGCCCGCCGCTGAAGTACAACAGGCTTTTTCGCTGGTCGACACGCTCCAGCGACTTTGCAATCTGTCGGATCGCATAGAGTTCGCGGTCTGTGTTCAGCGTGTTGTACTCGCTGTCGTCGGCGGTGAAGCTTGAGGCATCATCTGCCGTTCCGGAGGAATCTCCGCCTTCGTTCCCCGCGCCAAACCCTGTTCCTTCACTGCCGTTGTACCTGCCGACCGCCTTAAGCAGGGCGGTCTGGTCTGCAGTGAAGTCCTGGTCCATGCTCAGCGATGTATCCAAGCTAACCGACGCCACCAGGTCGGCCGGCTGCATCTTCTTGTTGATGTAATCCTGGGCCGCTTCGACTGCACGGTCGATGTCCTCCGGCTGCATGCTGCTCAGGTCAAAGAACATTACGATGAGCCGATGATCCTTCAACTGCGAGGGATTCGCCGCAAAGTCGTTGTTCACCAGATCCGCGATCGAGGCCTTGCCCGTGACTGTCGAGTTCTCATGCAGAACTGCTGCCTCATCTACATTCTGATAGTCGAAGCTCGCAATCGACTGGGGCTTTCCATTCTCGAGAATCGTAAAGTCGCTGGCCTTCAGGTTCTTCACTACCTCGCCGGTCTTCTTATCCCGTACCACGACATTGGTGAGAACGATCTCGCTCTGCACCTTCAACGTGAAAGTTCCGGCCGGCTGCTCCTGAGCCACTGCAGGCGTTCCCGTCAATATTCCAACTAAAACAGCCGCCATCAATCGCTGCATCATTCTCAAAATCCTCAAACTTACAACTTCTCGAATCATCGAGGCTCACAACCCACGCCGGAACGCGCTTCAAAACCGATAACGCGCCGTCAAAGTCAGCGTCCGCATCGGAGCTGCGCTGGTAACTTGCCCGAATGTGGGTGAGTTTAATGTCCGATCGATCCCAGAAAACTGAACGATATTCAAGGCATTCGCGGCCGCCACTCTCGCCTCAAACGATCTGGTCTCGCCCAGCGGCACCGTTCGCGAGAGCGAGATATCGACGACCTTTGTTCCTGGTCCTTCGATAGAGTTTCTCGAAGCGTTCCCAAACTGTCCCGACGCTGGAGTTGTAAACGCCGTTTTATTGAACCACTGATTGATCTTCTTCGGGCCGCTGATCGGCACTGCAAAATCCCGATTTGGCCGCAGAGAATTGCTCGATCCTGAGTTCGTCTCCTGAACTGTCAAGAGATAATTTGGCGTGGAGTAGGTTCCCGTCGCAAATGTAAAGTCTCCCGATACTGAAAAGCCATCCAGCGCCTTCGACCAGAATCCGCCTCGCGAGAGGAGCGCGCGGTTCGGCCCAAAGGGCAGCTCAAATACCCAGTTGCCTGTTACCTTGTGCCGCACATCGAAGGTGCTGTTTCCCTCTTCGGCATTCAGATCCATATCGTTCTGCGCGACTGTTTGCTGGGTTCCGCCAATCGACGACGCATTGTCGATCGAGTGCCCATACTGATACGTTCCGCCGAGTGCGATGCCTTTCTGCATCCGCTTGCGAACGTTTATGCGTAGTACTTGAAGTCGCGAGTAGCCCAGCGAGTCTTCATACGCGAACGGCTGAGCAGCTGAATTTAATACACCCGTCGCAGTCCGATTCGGAGCTCGCACCATGTCCAAATTTCCGCCGAGCGCTCCGTCGTAGCCGATATTCGCAACGATGCCCATCGGCAGTGTCTTCTGAATATCCAGATCCCAGATCTGCACATGGCCCAGCCGGTAATTCAGATTCGCACTGTAGTTGCTCTGCACGGCGGCATTCGAACAGTTATAAGCGCCTGCAAGCGTGAATGCGCCGAAGGCGCCGCATCCCTGCTGCCCCGCGAGGTTCGTCTGCGTTACAGCGAACGGCTGCTGGTTCGAGAGCTGCCGCGCGATTGTTGCATACTGGCCGGTGTTGTAGTTGATCCCGTAGCCGCCGCGAATTACTGTTTCCTTGAACATCTTTCCTTTTGGGCGATAGGCAAATCCAAACCGCGGTGAGTACATTGCGCGATCCGGATTCACCAGTGACCGGGGAAAGTCTCCACTGAACGTGCCCTTCCGATTCGGCTGCACCGCCTCCACCTGCGTGAAGTTTGCGTTGTGATCCAGATTCACGAGGCGATCGTTCTTCTCCACGTAAGGTGAGAAATACTCATAGCGCAAACCGAAGTTGAGCGTCAGGTTCGACAATGCACGCCAATCATCCTGCGCGTACCAGTCGAAGACATTTGCCCGCAGATACATTTTGTCGAGCCCGGCCTGCACGGCCGCCTGCTGCGGCATCCCGAGCAGAAAATCCGCAAAGCCCGATCCGCTTGCAGGAATCACCGGGCAGTTCACCGTGGCCGAAGGCGTACACCTTGCCGCGGGGTTCTGCGTTGCATATCCCGTGAAGCTGAACGACCCAAGAGGCGTACCGGGCGCAGTGCCGAGAGGATTCGGGAGTGAGCCACCGATCGAGTCTGCGTGTACTCGTCTGAAATCGAGCCCATAGCGCATGTTATGTCGCTTGTGGCTGTAGCTTACGAAGTCCGAGAACGAGATCGTCTGATTGATCACGTCGCTCGGCGATGTATTCGACATGCCTGTAAATGCTGTCGCTCCGCCAAACGAAAGTGACGGCACTCCATAGTAAAGCGGGTTTGATTGAATCGCCGAGTTGCCCACCAGCACACCCGCATCCAGAGCAGGATTGCTTGCTCCATTCGTAAAGTAGTTTTCCGCCATCGAATGCGAGCGGTTCCAGTTCAGCGACGCATTGTTCGTAAGGCGCCCATAGCCGATTGTGTATCCCGCCGTGATGCCATAGCCTGTGCTTGAGGTCTTGCCGCCAAGCGGAAGAAAGATATTTCGGCTGTCGCTGGCGGAGTGCGAATAGCTTCCGTTGAAGTTGATATTCTGCCGCAGCGTCTTCGGAGCATTCGCCTGCTGTCTCCGGGCGCCTGCGCCTCCGCCGCCACCTCTTCCGAAGCCTCCGGCCTGGCCGAAGTTCCTCACATACCGCAACGAAGCCTGTGTCCCATTCTGTCCTGCATTTGTCACCGTCTGATAGTTATTCAGCGGGCCAGAATTCGGAACGTTTGGGGCTGGATAGAAATTCAACAGGGCGAGCGCCTGGGGGGAGATCGGAGTCTGCGCGTTCTTCAGATTGTTGCCTGGAATCGGAAGCCCCGTTGCCGGATCGTACAGCGTCTGCGCCAGCGCGGAGAAATCTCCGTTACGCTCCGCTAACGTCGGCACCGTTCCGTTGTAGATCAGCGGATTGATATTTTTTCTTCCCGTGAAATTGAAGAAGACGAACTGTTTCGTGTTCGGCTTGAACAGTCCCGGAATATAAGGAGACCCCGTAAAGCTGACGCCATACTGGTTCGACATCGACGAAGGCTTTACCACCTGTGCGCCCGGTTCGCCCAGCGCGGCAGCCACTGAGAATGGAGCAGCATTCAGCGCGCCATTGCCGCCGATATAAAAGATTGCGCCATGCGGCTGCGTTGGATTGAATCCGCGGAATCCGCCGCCCCGTCCACCGCCACCTCCACCGCCTCGTGCACCGCCACCGCCACCGCCGCTTAGGACAACTCCTCCAAAACCAAAGGCTCCGCCGCCGCCGGGGCCGCCGAACGCGGGGCCGCCCATCAATCCGGTCAGCATTCCCGCAACAGTATTCGCCATATCGCCCACAGCGCCGCCCTGACGCTGCGCCTGCGCTACCGCGTCCTGTACTCGCTGCCGGATGTCATCTTCGCTGTAGCCGCCCAGGCTGTTCGTCGTTCCTACAACACCGTTGACCGCGACGGAATCGTTTGCAGTGGCCTCGCCTCCGAGATTCCCCAGCGAAGGCGTCTGCACTCCGGCGTTGTCGCTGCCAGTATTTGCGCTCGCATCGGCGACATCCGGTCCGTCGCCCGAAACATTCAGCGACTGCAAACCTCGGGCAAGACCTGCACTCGTCGCCGTCGACGCTGCTGCCTGTCGAGCCTCTGCCTCCTGCACACGCGAAGCCAGTTGCAATCCAAACTCCGCCACCTGGGCGGGCTTGCCTCCGTTCTCTCCTGCGGCATTAATCAAAACTTCTTTCGTCTCGCTGGCAAAGGCTGCAAGCTCTGCCTTCACGACGTATCGGCCATTGCGTGGAATGGTCATTGCAAACGCGCCATTCACATCGGTGGTCGTCGCGTATTTTTTCCCTGTTAATGTATTTGTCGCGGTTACAGCGACTCCCGGCAGTGGCACTGCCCCCGCCTTCACTGTGCCCGTAATCGTCCCGCCAGTGGCGCTGCTTGCTGCAGGAGTAGCCACAATCTGCGCGGCGGGCGACGTAGTCTGCGCTGCAGGCGTAGGAGTCTGCATAGCTGGAGTACTCTGCCCCGCGATTATCTGTCCCGCGGGTGCACTCTGCCCCCAGACAGTCCCGGACATCGCCAGGCTTATCACCATCCATCGAATCGATCGCTGCACTTGTCTTGCCTCACTCAACCAAAGAGTAAATGCCGCACTACTGCGGAACAGCCGGAGCCTTGGGAGCTGTTGCATCGGCAGGTGGCGTTGTTGTCCCCGGCGCAGCGCCGGTTCCCGAACCCTCCACCCCACGCCGCCGTCTCTGCCCCATCGCTGCCGGGTCCGTTACACCCAACTCCGTGGGTACAAACACGCCGTTCTTCAGCGCGCCTTGTCCGGCGATTGCGTCGCCGACCTTTACATCGGCAAACGTAATACTCTCGCCTCCGCGTGCGCCCCCGCCGTTCCCACCGCCAGCTCCGTTCGCCCGCGCTTCTCCGCCGGCGCTGGCGTCGACAGGGCCCGCACCATTCATCATCGACATCATGCCGCGCCCGCCGCGCCGGAACGAGGTCTGCTCGTCAACGCCAATGACCTGGCTTACGCTGTCCTGCCGCAACACGGTAATCTTCAGAGCATCGGCATCGATCGCCGTTACCTTGCCGACGATGTATGTCTTGCCCATGTTCTCCCGCATCTTCTTTACCTGTTCGGCATCGACAACGGTTACAAACACAGCGTGCACAGTCTTTGTTGGAGCATCCAGGGGGCCCATTGCGCCTACATTGTCTCCAACCTTAATGTCGGTGGCCTTTATCGGCTGACGCGCCTTATTCAGCCGCGTATTGGCCGACAACGACACCTGGTAGATCTCGCCCGCGTCCGTCTTCACCGTAAGCTTATCTGCGGTCGCGGCGGTCACGGTTCCGCGAACCATCTGGCCGCCGGCAAACGCCACACCACCCTGACGCGGTCCATCCTGCCCATCCTGCGCCACTGCAATGATCGGCAGCGAAATCACAGCCGCTGCCATCAACTTTGCTGCCCAACTCCGCATCAATCGCTCTCTCATCTTGCACCATCCGCCAAGTATTCATTAGGGAATACTCGTGATGTTACAGACGTTATCTCAATACGAAAGACTCTACGACGCCATTAAAACTTCGCCCGAAGTCCTCCGGTGATGGGGTTAAACAAAGCCCGTCCCGCTATGACCAACTCAACCGGGCAACAAGCTGGAGATGTACAAAGTACGTGGCGGCCACCCTCAAAGTTCCCCTGACAAGGAGAAAGACAAACCGACGCCCACAAAAAAGTATTAAGAAGACAACCTGCACTACACTAACGCCCATGCATGATGTGACCCGCGCTCCACACACCCACGATCCACACATTGAAGGACACTTCGAGTCTTCCGACACCGTTCGTGACATCGTCATCGGGCTCTCCGATGGTCTTACGGTTCCTTTTGCGCTTGCCGCAGGACTTTCGGGAGCCGTCGCTTCGTCGCACATCGTCGTTCTGGCTGGACTTGCTGAGATTGCTGCAGGTTCGATTGCGATGGGGCTGGGCGGATACATGGCTGCACGTGGCGACGCAGAACACTACGCCTCGGAGAAGATTCGTGAAGAGCGCGAGATCATTGAACGTACACGCGACGAAGAAGAAGAGATCTACGAGATCTTTGAGCAGTACAAAGTCGATCGCGCGAGTGCAACTCCTGTATTGAATGCGCTCAAACAAAACCATGCAGCGTGGGTCGACTTCATGATGCGCTTCGAACTGGGCCTTGAAGAGCCTGCGCCGAACCGGGCTCACCGCTCCGCGCTTACTATTGCCTCCTCTTATATTGCCGGTGGCCTTATCCCGCTTCTTCCTTACATGCTTGTCATGGATAACCTCAACGCTCTCAAACTCTCAGTTGTCATCACTCTGTTGGCCCTTGCTGTCTTCGGCGCGCTTAAAGGAAAACTCCTCGGTACCGGCTCGCTCCGCGGCGCATTCCAGACGGTCATTATTGGAGGAATCGCAGCGGGCGCGGCCTATGGTCTGGCCCGTCTTCTCAACTCACAATCCAACTAGAAAGCTGGGGTAATGAATAGCCCTCCCCCCACCTTGCGAAATTGCGCAAAGTCTTCGAATCATTTGAGTTAAGTCTGGACCCTGGACTGGCCGAGACGGGAAGAGCTATGGATAAACCGGGGCAGAGCCGAGCAGCGGGGATTTCCTGAACTGAAGGTTTGTCAAGGGCAGGGGACTATTTCGGGAGCGAACTTCAAGCCGGCATTTCAAGAGACCAGAAAGGCAGAGACTGCAACGACGATGCCTGCCAATCCAATCGATAGACCAAGGAGGAAATAAGCACGATTCCGCGTAAACAGGGTAATGGAGCATAGGACGACTGCGATCTGAAGAAGGGCTTCTCCGAGATCGTAGTGGCCCGCCTTCGCTTCAGCTTTGGTTACCTCCTGCTCAAATTCGCGGGCTTTTTCCTGCTCTTCGGCCAGATCCTTCTTCCATTTCTGGATATGTTCCTGATATTCCTTGGTCTTAGCGGAGACAGCAGAGGGGTCGTTGCTGGGCTGGAGGGCGAGCAGATCGACGTCAACGGAGAGGTTGTCCATGCGGATCTTCTTGGCCTGGTACTCGTTCCACTGGTCACCGGCACGCGACTGCATCAAAACGGCTTCGGTATGGCTCCGGTGGCCGAGAACCGTCACCATGGCGACTAAAACAGCGAGAATGGAGATTCCGAGCGAGATACTGCGGAGAGATTCACCACCTTCGCCGGATTCTTTCATCTGGTTGGCAAACTCCTGAACTTCGTTCGCTTCCATCGTGGGAACGATTCTAACCTGTCCGATTTCTAGTGAGTTTTCGACAGGAATCGGCAGTTATCAACAGGCCGGGGGTTGCACTCCGGGGTACCCCCTGATAACCTCAGGAAGTCGCAAAGATAAGTGACTTGCACGGAAGTGAAAAGCACGATATTCTTAGTGAGTTGCAAAGAAACACTGCTTCTCACCTTGGCCTTGGTAACTAGAAGGCGTCAGTAAAGGGATGACGGAGCGCAGTCCAAGCGTTTGATCGCGGTCGAAAGCCCTAAGGGCTGACCGGCAATCCAAACCCAAGCCACTGCAATCGAATTGAGTTTTCCGGGAGCCAAGTGCTCCGCGCTCGTTATCGGGCGTTACGATATTTTGAGATTTTTGCGCTGCGCGAATGCTTGTTGATTGGAAGCTTGAGTTGAGGGAAAAAGCTCAATAAAAGCAAAAATCGTTTGACAAGCGAGGTTGAAGTTGATAACCTTGAAAAGTTCGCTAAAACGTCACTCGTTGCTGAAGCGATCCTCGACCGGCTGTAGGCGGGCCATAAGAAGTAGATCGAGGGATCTGAGTAAGCAGCAAAAACAGACGAAAACAGCGCCTCAAGTTCGAGGACACAAATCAGGCTTATGCCGATTTTGTCCTTGATCCAAAGCTGCCCGCTTAGGTGGATGCAGTCTGGATCTTTGACAACATAGTTGAACGTGCCAGTCGTGAGATGATGCGAAATTTGGTTTAGTCATTCTCACTAGTTATATCCTTCGCTCCTTTCGAGCGAGCGGAGGCGCTCGATCCATCCCGACCCCTGTCGTTGGATGGCGAGCAAACCAAGATTAAACGAGAGTTTGATCCTGGCTCAGAATCAACGCTGGCGGCGTGCCTAACACATGCAAGTCGCACGAGAAAGTGGAGCAATCCATGAGTAAAGTGGCGCACGGGTGAGTAACACGTGAATCATCTACCTCCGAGTGGGGAATAACCTAGAGAAATCTGGGCTAATACCGCATAACACTTACGAGTCAAAGCAGCAATGCGCTTGGAGAGGAGTTCGCGGCCGATTAGTTAGTTGGCGGGGTAATGGCCCACCAAGACGATGATCGGTATCCGGCCTGAGAGGGCGCACGGACACACTGGAACTGAAACACGGTCCAGACTCCTACGGGAGGCAGCAGTGGGGAATTTTGCGCAATGGGGGAAACCCTGACGCAGCAACGCCGCGTGGAGGATGAAATATCTTGGTATGTAAACTCCTTTCGATGGGGAAGATTATGACGGTACCCATAGAAGAAGCCCCGGCTAACTTCGTGCCAGCAGCCGCGGTAATACGAGGGGGGCAAGCGTTGTTCGGAATTATTGGGCGTAAAGGGTGCGTAGGCGGTTTGGCAAGTCTTATGTGAAATCTCTGGGCTCAACCCAGAGTCTGCATGAGAAACTGCCGGGCTTGAGTATGGGAGAGGTGAGTGGAATTTCCGGTGTAGCGGTGAAATGCGTAGATATCGGAAGGAACACCTGTGGCGAAAGCGGCTCACTGGACCATTACTGACGCTGATGCACGAAAGCTAGGGGAGCAAACAGGATTAGATACCCTGGTAGTCCTAGCCCTAAACGATGATTGTTTGATGTGGCAGGTACCCAATCCTGCCGTGTCGAAGCTAACGCGATAAACAATCCGCCTGGGGAGTACGGTCGCAAGGCTGAAACTCAAAGGAATTGACGGGGGCCCGCACAAGCGGTGGAGCATGTGGTTTAATTCGACGCAACGCGAAGAACCTTACCTGGGCTCGAAATGTAGTGGAATCCGGCAGAAACGTCGGCGTCTAGCAATAGACCGCTATATAGGTGCTGCATGGCTGTCGTCAGCTCGTGTCGTGAGATGTTGGGTTAAGTCCCGCAACGAGCGCAACCCTTATCTCCAGTTGCTACCATTTAGTTGAGCACTCTGGCGAAACCGCCTCGGATAACGGGGAGGAAGGTGGGGATGACGTCAAGTCCTCATGGCCTTTATGTCCAGGGCTACACACGTGCTACAATGGCCGGTACAAACCGCTGCAAACCCGCGAGGGGGAGCTAATCGGAAAAAGCCGGCCTCAGTTCGGATTGGAGTCTGCAACTCGACTCCATGAAGCTGGAATCGCTAGTAATCGTGGATCAGCATGCCACGGTGAATACGTTCCCGGGCCTTGTACACACCGCCCGTCACATCACGAAAGTGGGTTGCACTAGAAGTCGGTGCGCTAACCGCAAGGGAGCAGCCGCCCAAGGTGTAATTCATGATTGGGGTGAAGTCGTAACAAGGTAGCCGTAGGAGAACCTGCGGCTGGATCACCTCCTTTCTAAGAGAGAACGTCTTGGCACACTTTTGAAGCGTCCCGCGATGGCGGGCAGCCGGATTTCACGATCCTGTGCTGAGCTTCGGTGACGTTGCCAAGTACCGTCTCCGGTCATTACGTTTACCGGAGATGAGCCTGAACTAAACCTTCTCTTTGTCGATATCATCAAGATCGATGGTCAATAGCGGCGTAGCTGCTATGTACGTTCAACTGTGTCCTCGAAACCTTTTCGAGAAAACCAGCTAGTAGCTTCTAGCCGTTAGCTTTTAGCTAGTGCTAGAGGCTAACAGTTAGAAGCCGCTATTTCGGGCCTGTAGCTCAGTTGGTTAGAGCGCACCCCTGATAAGGGTGAGGTCGGTAGTTCGAATCTACCCAGGCCCACCATTATCCCGATGATCAGGTAAACTGGTCATCGTTCTTGTGGAATTCACAAGGGGCTGTAGCTCAGTTGGGAGAGCACCTGCTTTGCAAGCAGGGGGTCAACGGTTCGATCCCGTTCAGCTCCACCAGAACTTCTCGATTGGCATGTTCGATTACAAATCAAGCGAAGTCTGCTTGAGGTTGAGTCTCCGTGATGCGGAGATTGAACCTTGAGCAGGAATGCTCAAGCCGCCTCAGGGCGCGATAGCGTCAACGTAGCGATACGGTACGCTCAACGATTTTTGACAACTGAATAGATTGGGTAAATATATAACTACAAGGCTGAGCAGCATGTCTTCGGGTAGTTTCCGAAGAAGGCTGTCAATCAGTATTGAGTGTCTTTAGAATAATTTTCGTGTTACCGGCCTGATTCTCGCACGTTGAGATGAGGGTTGTAGAACACAGGCGTGGACTATATCAAACGTAGATGACTCTATGTTGCAGAGGTTGTCACTCTGCTGCGTGCGAGTAAATTCTATGGTCAAGCTACTAAGGGCGCACGGTGGATGCCTTGGCAGAAACAGGCGATGAAGGACGTGGCAAGCTGCGATAAGCTTCGGGGAGCCGCACACAGGCGTTGATCCGGAGATTTCCGAATGGGGAAACCCACCTAGGCAAAACCTAGGTATGTCCTACTGAATTCATAGGTAGGAACAGGCGAACGGAGGGAAGTGAACCATCTCAGTACCTCCAGGAGGAGAAAGAAACCTCGATTCCGATAGTAGTGGCGAGCGAAATCGGAACAGCCCAAACCCGTACTATTTCGGTAGTTCGGGGGTTGTAGGGCCTGCAACAGTAGAGTTACCAATCTGGTTGTTAGCTGAATCTTCTGGAAAGGAGATCCAAAGAGGGTGACAGACCCGTAGGCGAAAACGATCCAGACTCGAAGCAGGTACCTGAGTAAGGCGGGGCACGAGAAACCCTGCTTGAATCCACGGGGACCATCCCGTAAGGCTAAATACTCGTTTCTGACCGATAGTGAACCAGTACCGTGAGGGAAAGGCGAAAAGCACCCCATTGAGGGGAGTGAAAAGTACCTGAAACCGTGTGCCTACAAGCAGTGGGAGGACTATGCCCGTAAGGGAATGTCTGACCGCGTGCCTATTGCATAATGAGCCGGCTAGTTATTCTTGTCAGCAAGGTTAAGCGTGAGCGAGCCGCAGCGAAAGCGAGTCTGAATAGGGCGATAAGTTGGCAGGAATAGACGCGAAGCGAGATGATCTACCCTTGGCCAGGTTGAAGGTGGGGTAACACCCACTGGAGGACCGAACCGGTGTTTGTTGAAAAAAGCTCGGATGAGCTGAGGGTAGGGGTGAAAGGCTAATCAAATTTCGTTATAGCTCGTTCTCTCCGAAATAGCTTTAGGGCTAGCGTCAAGTGATTTGGAACGGTGGTAGAGACATGGATGGACTAGGGGGCTTTCCGGCTTACTGAATCCAATCAAACTTCGAATGCCGTTTACAACCAGCTTGGCAGTCAGACTGTGGGGGCTAAGCTTCACAGTCGAGAGGAAAACAGTCCAGACCGCCTGCTAAGGTCCCAAAATTACAGTTAAGTGGGAAAGGAAGTCGGAACGCTCAGACAGCCAGGAGGTTGGCTTAGAAGCAGCCATCCTTTAAAGAAAGCGTAATAGCTCACTGGTCAAGCGGTCCGGTGCCGACAATACAACGGGGCTAAAACTGTATACCGAAGCAGCGGATGCACACGTAAAGTGTGCGTGGTAGGAGAGCATTCTCACAGCGATGAAGTCAGACTGGGAAGACTGATGGAGCGTTGAGAAGAGACCCTGCCGGCATAAGTAGCGATAAGGAAGGTGAGAACCCTTCCCGCCGAAAGTCTAAGGTTTCCTGAGGAAGGTTAATCCGCTCAGGGTTAGGCGGTCCCTAAGCTGAGGCCGAGAGGCGTAAGCGATGGACATCCGGTTAATATTCCGGACCTCCCAGTTTTTCGTTATCACGATGGGGTGACGCAGAAGGATAAGCAGGGCCTCCTATGGCTATGGGGCTCGATGCGCGTAAGCTGGTTTCTCCAGGCAAATCCGGAGAGACTTAACAGTGAGGCGCAAAGCAGTAAGCCGAATGGCTGAAAGCTGCTGATTTCATGCTGCCAAGAAAAACCTCTAAGGAGAGAGATTGGGAACCGTACCACAAACCGACACAGGTAGACGAGGAGAATATCCAAAGGCGCTCGAGTGAAAGCTTGTTAAGGAACTCGGCAAATTAGACCCGTAACTTCGGGAGAAGGGTCGCCCTTCAGGGTGCAAGCCCAGAGGGGCCGCAGTGAAACGCGAACGGCGACTGTTTAACAAAAACACAGGTCTCTGCAAAGTCAAAAACGACGTATAGGGGCTGACTCCTGCCCGGTGCTGGAAGGTTAAAAGGAGAGGTTAGCCGCAAGGCGAAGCTTTGAATTGAAGCCCCAGTGAACGGCGGCCGTAACTATAACGGTCCTAAGGTAGCGAAATTCCTTGTCGGGTAAGTTCCGACCTGCACGAATGGAGTAACGATCGTTCGACTGTCTTAACGAGTTGCTCGGCGAACTTGTAGTACCGGTGAAGATGCCGGTTACCCGCAGCTAGACGAAAAGACCCCGTGCACCTTTACTATACTTTTACTGTGAGTTACGGCAATTGCTGCGCAGGATAGGTGGGAGGCTTTGATACCGGACTTTTGGGTTCGGTGGAGCCAACGGTGAGATACCACCCTGCGATTGTTGTGATTCTAACCTCCTCCCGTGATCCGGGAGAGGGACATAGTAAGACGGGTAGTTTGACTGGGGCGGTCGCCTCCTAAATTGTAACGGAGGCGCGCGAAGCTACACTCAGGTCGTTTGGAAATCGACCGTCGAGTGCAAAGGCATAAGTGTGGTTAACTGCGAGACCTACAAGTCGAGCAGATGCGAAAGCAGGCCTTAGTGATCCGGTGGTTCTGTATGGAAGGGCCATCGCTCAACGGATAAAAGGTACGCCGGGGATAACAGGCTGATCATTGCCAAGAGTTCATATCGACGCAATGGTTTGGCACCTCGATGTCGGCTCATCACATCCTGGAGCTGTAGAAGGTTCCAAGGGTTCGGCTGTTCGCCGATTAAAGTGGTACGTGAGCTGGGTTCAGAACGTCGCGAGACAGTTCGGTCTCTATCTGCTGTGGGCGTAGGAGATTTGAAGAGGGCTGTCCTTAGTACGAGAGGACCGGGATGGACGAACCTCTTGTGTTCCAGTTGTCTTGCCAAAGGCACGGCTGGGTAGCGAAGTTCGGTTGTGATAACCGCTGAATGCATATAAGCGGGAAGCACGCTCTAAGATGAGATCTCCCAACCCAAAAGGGAAATGAAGGGCCCAGGAAGACCACCTGGTTGATAGGCTGGAGGTTGAAGCGCAGTAATGCGTGTAGCTTACCAGTACTAATCGCCCGTTCGGCTTGTCCATAGAATTTACTCTGCGCAGTGAAGTCCACTGTTCTGGAGTCATTCAATACAAGCTTTGTAGTTATACCTTGATGGAAATACGTCTAATCCCAATCTATTCAGTTGTGGAAGATCGCGTGAGCGAGATTTCTCAAGTTTGCCGGTGAGTTTACTACGAGGGTCACACCCGTTCCCATCCCGAACACGGAAGTTAAGCCTCGTTGGGCCGATGGTACTGCACGCGTAAGTGTGTGGGAGATTAGGTGATCGCCGGCATATTATTGAAGCCCCATCCTTTCGAGGATGGGGCTTTTTTACTTTAGATATGTCCCTCAGGTTTTCCCTGGATTAATCGTCCTAAGACCAGTCATGATCCCGAATCGTGACTCAGCCATTTCAAGTTAGACCTCTACAAGTCTAATTATTGTAAAATCGCCAGTTGCCTCATCGAGTTCAGATGAGCATCGATGAGTCGGCTTCTCGGAAGTGATAGTCAGATGAGAAGCGCGTTTTTCGGGAATGGATCACAGAACGAACAACCAAGTCGTTCTGAGCAATGCTGCGATCGCCAGCAGCTAACGGAAGGAGCGAGCTAAACTTTCAACTTTATTTGCAGGCTTCACGAATCACTTATTGGATCGTGAGAGTAATAGCAGTCGATGTGCTCACTCCTGCTGGTCCTGAAGCCATAACCTGAATGGTGTAGTTGCCTGACGGGGCAATGGGCGGCGTAACAGATCCAGACGATTTACTGCCGCTCCCTCCGCAACCCGTAAACCACAGGCAAGTACTGCAAAGTACCAGCAATACCGATATATTGCGCAGTCGGGCAATGAATTGCCGCTGTTTTGTGATCATCAGCGGGAGCAAGCCCGGCAGTACGAAGGTCGCCCACAGAATTTCCTGGGCTCTCCTATCTTTCAGAGGAGTCAAATCCATCCCGGCGGTCCCGCCGGTAGTGAGTGTGAGTACTGTGCTCGCCGTTGTGGCTCCGCCGGAGAACGTGACCGAGGCAGGCAGGAAACTGCAGGAGGTGTTTTGCGGCGGTCCTGAGCAGGAGAACTGCAGCGCTCCGGAATAACCTGAAGGCACCGCAATGCCGAAGCTATCTGTTGCAGTCCCGGAGCTCGCGACAGTCAGTGTCGAAGTGCCAGCGGTGAAGGTAAGCACCGGTATGGACACCGAAGTCGATGCCAAGAAGTTGCCATCGCCGGCATACTGCGCACTAAGCGAAACATCGCCGCTCGGAAACGACGTCAACGAAATGCTTGCAGTACCCCCGCTGAGCATGCCATTGCCGAGCAGTGTCTGCCCCGCATAAAACATCACCGACCCGGTTGGCGCACCGGCGCTTGCAGAGCTCACGATTGCAGTGACAGTCAGGTTCTGGTTTGAGAGCGCAAATGTCGTCGTGGTGGATGCGGGCAAAATCGTCAGTGTGCCGTTGGCAGCTGCCACCGTGTAATCTGCCAGATTCGCTCCGCTGACGGCCGGCACGATCGCGTAGGTCCCAGCCTGGCTCAAGGTCGTCGCTAGAGTCGAGAACGCTTCCGTGAAAGTATCCCCGTTGACCGCGCCGGTTAAGATACCGGAAAAAATTGGATTCGCTGTGCCATATACACGCGAAATATTATTCGCACTGATATTCAACGGCGCCTTGCTCACAGTCAACAAGACGTTGCTTGTCGCGCTCTGATAATTCGTAGGATCCGCCGGCGTAAACGTTACCGTCAGGGTGTGCTGCCCAGGCTGCAACACCGTACCTGACGCGGGGCTATAACTAAATGTTCCAGTCGTGGGCGACGTTGCATTCAGCTGCGCACCGCTCAACGCCGTGCCATAAGGAATCGACGCTGGTGTAGCCCATGTAATTGTGTTGGCCGATGGCGAAATCGTTAGCGTGCCGTTTGTGGCTGTTACGGTGTAATCCGCCAGGTTCGCTCCGGTCACCGAAGGCACGATGGCGTATGTCCCAACCGGGCTGGTCATCGTTGCGGACGCCGAGAAGGTTTCAGTAAAGGTGTCACCGTTGATGGCGCCGTTGACCGAACCCGAAAACGTTGGGTTTGCAGCTCCGTAGGCGCGCGATGCATCGTTCGCGCCGATGCTCAACGGCACTTTGTTCACAGTTAACAAAACGCTGCCGGTTGCGCCTTGATAATTCGTACTATCTGTCGGGGTAAACGTTACTGACAGCGTATTCGATCCCGCCTGTAACACCGAACCCGCGGCAGGAGTGTAGGTAAACGTCCCCGCCGTCGACGATGTTGCATTCAGCTGCATCACGCTCAATGCGGAACCGTAGGCGATTGCCGCTGGTGTCCTCCACGTGATCGTGGTTGACACTGGCAGAATCGTCAGCGTTCCGTTGGCCACGGTTATCGTGTAATCCGTCAGATCCGCTCCGCTGACGGACGGCACAATCGCATAACTACCAACCTGGCTCGAATTCGTTGCAGGCGCTGAGAACGTCTCTGTGAAAGTGTCTCCATTGACGGCGCCATTGACCGAACCCGTAAACGTCGGATTTGCCGTGCCGTAGACACGAGACACATTATTCGCGCCAACACTCAGGGGCACCTGGACAACGGTCAATACGACACTACCTGTCGCGCTTCGATAGTTCACCGAATCAGTCGGCGTAAAGGTCACCGAAAGCGTGTGCTGGCCTGCATGCAAAATAGTGCCTGCAGCAGGGTTATAACTAAACGCTCCACCTATGGATGCCGTCGCATTAAGTTGCGTCGCGCTCAACGCGGTGCCATAGTGAATCGGCGCAGGTGCTGCCCACGTGATCGTGGGGATGCCCTGACTCACTGAAACTGTGCCAGTCCCGGTTGCCGTGTTGTACAGCGAAACACTGGCAGAATCAGGAGTGTAGGTGACGGTAAGGGTATCCGTCCCCACAATCAATGCACCGGCAGGCACGGTGATAGTGCCACCGCCCGCGACAAGTGCCACCGCGGCAGAAGTGAAGCTGCCACTTGTAAGCGCAATCGTACCGCTGGGCAGGCTGCTGCTCATCGAGTACGTCACCTGCACTGAGACTGTAAGCGGAGCACTTGCCGAAACGGCGGAGGACGAAGGCATCAGTGTCACAGTAGGAGTGACCTTGTTCCCCACCAGAGTTACCGTTCCCGAGGTGCTGCCGGCATAACTGTTGTCGCCCTGATAGTTCGCCTGAATCGTGTTTGGGCCAGGCTGGTTTGGAGAAACGTTGCTGGCTATCGCAGTTACGGTCTGCGTAAGCTGTGACGTAAGGATCGTCACTGAATTGTTGTAGTAGTTCGCAACGCCAATATCCAAGACTCCATCCTCGTTCCAGTCACCGACGATTAGACCTTCAGGCTGCCCGGAAACCGCCACGGCCGCTGCCGTCGAGAAAGTGCCGTCTCCCTTGCCCAGCAGCGTGATGATCTTGCCGCTGTTCACATCGGACGCAATCAGGTCCGGATTACCATCGTTGTTTATATCTGCAATCGCAAGCGAGAAGATGTATCCGGTCGACAGAGCATTTGTTGTTTGCGTGAATGTTCCGTCTCCGTTTCCGAGGTACACCGCGAGGGCGCCGTCCGATCCAGCAGCCAGATCTGGCTTGCCGTCGTGGTTGAAGTCGCCCACAGCAATTACGTACTGGGGAGTCGTCGATGAAATAGTTGATGCAACTGTAAAACTGCCGTCTCCGCTGCCCAACAAAATCGTCAGGCCCCCAGGATATGACTCATTGGCAAGGGCAAGGTCCGGCACTCCGTCGCCGTTAAAGTCGGCCTGGACAACGGACCGTAGGGTACCTCCCGGAGTGGAGCCGAAGATGGATGGCGTAAAGGTTCCATCTCCGTGGCCCAGCTGCACCGTCACGTTACCGTTTTGACTGAGCACGGCGAGATCCTGCAATCCATCACCATTCATGTCGGCCACGACGATACTGGTCGGCAGTGGAAGCGTAAACAGCGGTGTCGTGGAAGCTGTAAACGTACCATCCCCGTTGCCAAGGTAGATGGCTACGGTTGAGTTCGCCGAAACCACTACAGCGAGGTCGACGTTTCCATCTCGATTGAAGTCACCCACTGCGATCCAGCTGGGCGTCGCGCCAATCTGCAACGTAGTACCCGCGGTGAACGTACCTCGATTGCTGCCGAGCAGGATAGATACCGTAGTCGACGTCGCATTCGATACTGCAAGATCTGGAATCCCGTCCCCATTGAAATCGCCTGAAGCCGTAAAGGCTGCGCCCGAACCTACAGGAACCGTCTGCGCAATGACCTCTGTCAGCTTTGGTGTACTGCTCCCTACCGCAGCAGATGTCAGCACGGCATTGCTGGAAGAGTTGTTGAACGAGACACTGCCAGTCGGAGCTACCGGCCCCTGCGTTGTAACCGTGGCCGTCAGCGTATAGTTGCCGGCCGATCCGCTTTGCGCAAGAGTTGTGGTCGTCGACAACGATGCCGTCACCGTCAACGGAGTCGATGCAGAGCTGCTCGTCAGAATCCCGGTCGTGCCTGCGAAGACAGTCTTATACGCACGCACTACTGTCCTTGGCACAAAACGGAATACAGCATTGCCATGATTGTTCAACTGCGCCGTAGCGATCTGTTGTACGGAGTCGCAGTACGATACGGCTGCATCGCAAAGATAGACCTGGCCAGCTGTCACCGGATTCGCGCCCGCGTTCACGGTCGCTGTTGCCGTGACCATTGTTCCTTGTGCTACCGTTGAGACCGCATTGCCATTGGCAGTAAGGGCAAGAGTCGTCGAAGCAGCAACTGCTCCGCCATTGGTAACATTCAACAGCAGCAACGTCGAATTAGTTACCGATCCTGAGGTTCCTGTAACGGTCACGGTGCTGCTGCCGGCAGAGGCACTGTTGTCAGCCGTCAACGTCAGCGTACTGCTCGTCGTTGTTATTGCCGGTGAAAACGTCGCTGTGACGCCCGACGGAAGGCCGCTCACTGCGAGGTTCACTCCATTCGCAAAGCCATTTACAGACACAACACTTATCGTCAATTTGCTGACAGCTCCACGCGCAACGAAGACCCTGTTCGGCGCCGCTGCCAGTGAGAACCCACCCATATTCACTACGACCTGCGCTGTAATCGAGTTGGTGATACTGCCAGAGGTACCGGTAATGGTGAACGTCGTTGTTCCCGGAGAGGCTGTACTGGACGCCGTAAGCGTCACTGTACTCGAGCTTGTTGTCGGATTCGGCGAGAAGGAAGCGGTCACCCCGCTCGGCAGCCCGGAAAGGGTCAGATTCACACTGCCCGTAAAGCCATACTGGGGGCTTAATGTCACCGACGAAGTCGCGCTGCCTCCCTGATTCAGGCTGACATTGTAGGGCCCATTCAAACTAAAGGTCGGCGCCGCCACGGTCAAGCTCATCGTGGTCGTTTGCACCTGTGAGCCATAAGTTCCGGTGATCGTCAACGTGCTGGTTCCAACTGCGGCTGTGCTTGCTGCCGCAAACTGGATTGTGCTGCTATAAGTCGTCGGATTTGTCAGGAACGATGCCGTGACGCCGCTCGGCAGACCCGAGATCGACAGGCTCACATT
The DNA here is from genome assembly GCA_963815485.1 of uncultured Acidobacteriaceae bacterium. Lineage (GTDB taxonomy): Bacteria > Acidobacteriota > Terriglobia > Terriglobales > Acidobacteriaceae > Edaphobacter. The sequence goes on from CAWFGQ010000002.1 coordinate 2,485,621, forward strand.
TCCATTGAAGCCATTCTGCGTTTGGACGTAGACGTACCCCGTACCCGTCGATCCCAACCCTATCGTCGACGCATAGCCATAAAGCGTGAAGGAAGGTGCACCCACTGTAAGGGTCATCGCGGTGGTCTGCGTTAGCGAACCCGAAGTTCCGGTGATGGTTAAAGGATATTGGCCGGCAGCGACACTGCCGTTTACTGTGAACGTAAGCTGGTTGTAGTACGAGGTTGTCGGATTCGGTGACAAGATCGCGGTCACGCCGCCCGGCAGCCCGGACACTGACAGGGTCACCGGACTATTGAAACCATTAACGCCATTTACATAGACTGCCGTGCTCGAAGTCTGCCCCTGTCCAACGGTCAATTGATAGGCCGAGAGGGTGAACGATGGGACTCCCACGAACAGGGTCATCGTGGTGGTCTGCGTTAGCGAACCCGAAGTTCCGGTAATCGTTATGGGATATTGGCCAGCGGCAACGCTGCTGCTTACGTTGACCATTACCTGATTAGAGTATGCAGTCGTCGGATTCGGCAAAAAGGTTGCGGTTACACCGCTGGGGAGCCCGGAAGCCGACAAAGTCACCGCGCTGGTAAAGCCATAGAGCTGGTTAACGTAGACGTAGGCTATCCCACTCAACCCTTGCCCCACCGAAACGCTACTGGAAGAGAGCATAAAGGTCGGTGCGCTGACGATCAGGGTTAGCGATGTTGTGACCGTTTGGCTTCCGGAAACGCCGGTAATCGTCACTGGATACTGCCCAGGTGTTGTGGAAGCACCCACATTGAGCGTCATGGAGGAATAGGTCGATGTGCCGGGAATCGTACTAGGGTTGAACGATGCCGTCACGCCACTCGGCAGTCCCGATGCCGACAAGGCGACGGCACCAGTGAAACCATACAGACGCTGGAGGTTGACATAGGAACTGCTGCTCGTGCCCGTTCCCATCGTGAGGGTTCCCGGCGGGCTTATCGTGAAGGTTGGAGCAGCAACCGTCAAATTCAAAGTAGTGGTTTGCGTCAGCGATCCCGATGTGCCGGTGATCGTTAGCGGATAGAGCCCTGGCGTCACTGAATTTGTCGCGTATAGATAGAGAGAACTGAAAGAAGTCGTGGGATTCGCCGTCCAGAGCGCCGTTACACCGCTAGGTAATCCGGAGATGGAGAATGCGACATTGCCAGTAAACCCATACTCACCCGTTACATAAACGTATGATGAAGCGGAGCTACCCTGCCCCACGGTGACACTGCCTCCTGAGGACAACACAAATGTTGGTGCCATCACGTTCAACGTGACCGAAGTCGAAGTGGTCAACACTCCGGATGTTCCCGTAATGGTCACTGTGCTCTGCCCCACAGGCGTTGTGCTGCTGGCAGTGAAGGTCACCATGGATGTGTACGTCGTAGGGTTCGTCAAAAACGTCGCCGTAACACCGGCGGGCAGGTTCGTTGCGACGAGTGTCACACTGCCCGAGAAGCCATTTTCTGGATTCACTTCGACATAGGTTGACACCGAACTGCCCTGTCCTACGATAACGGGAGAACTTGCGTACAGCGCGAATTGTGGACCGGTGATCGCGAGCTTGAGTGTTGTCGTCGCTGAAATGCTGCCGGAGGTCCCTGTAACGGTCAGCGTATTCGTACCGCCCGGCGCTGAGGCGCTCGCAGTCAGGGTCATTGTGCTCGTGCCGGTAGTTGAGGTCGGAGAGAACGAGGCTGTCACGCCGCTCGGCAATCCTGCGATTGAGAGATTCACGCTACCCGTAAAGCCATACTCAGGCACCACCGTAATCGTGGCCGTCACGGCATTTCCTGGATTGAGGGTCAGTCCACTCGACGACGGCACAAGCGCAAACGTCGGCGTATGAATCGAAAGCCTCAGATTTGTGCTTTGTGTCAGCGAGCCCGAAGTCCCTGTCACCGTGACCGGAAGATCCTGCTGCATGACGGAGCTGTCAGCTGAAAACGTCAGCACGTCCGAGGCCGTCGCCGGGTTCGACGCAAATGAGGCCGTCACGCCGCTTGGCAGCGTCGAGGTAACGGCCAGATTGACACCGCTCGTGAAGCCCCCCGCATCGGTGATCTTGATCGTAGTCGTGCCGGTGCCTCCTATAGGCAGCTGCAACCTGCTCTGCAAGCTGGTCAACCAGAAACCCGCCACTTGCGGTCCAGCCAGATCGTCGATCAGGCTCTGCCCATTCGCGCTACCCCAGCCCGTCGTCAGGTCATAGCCGGCAACTGCGCTGAACCATGCCGGCTGGTTCCCCGTCTTGTTGTTTCCGGAGACGATGTCATGCAGGTCGTTGCCGGCGTTCGCTCCCTGAGCCAGCAGGTACAGCGGCGGATTCAGAAATCCGATGCCGCCCGAAGGTGCGGTCCCTGCCTCCATTGCCTGTTGGTTCACCAGCGCCATAAAACCGGCCCAGCGCGGCGCGGCAAAGCTCGTTCCTGCCCAGTCGCCGTAGCACGCATGAGCCTGGCAGCTGTAGTTGTCAAAATCCCCTTCCATCGCGACATCCGGCACATTGCGTAACGTAATGGACCCGCCGTTGGCAGTAGTCATCAGGCCGCTTTGATAGCTCGGCAGCGGAATACCATCCGGGCTGATACCACCGCCGCTGCCGGCGCCTCCCGAGTTCCATACCGTCTCGGAGACCCAGGCCCCCCCTGGACCGCTTGTCGTCAGGTTCGTACCACCTACCGTAGTCACATACTGATCTTCGGCGGGGTAAAAGAACGGGCTGATCGCCGCGTCGAAAGCTCCATAATCTCCGGAGGCCGCAAAAAAGCTCTGGCCTTGTGTTGCCATCTCCTCAAAGAACACATCGTCCGCCGTCGGATCGGCTGGCAGCCAGCCCCAGGAACAACTCAGCTGCTTGGCAATGTTCTCTGAGGCCATCGAGTTCAGGATGTGCGCATCATCCTGTCCGTAACCAATGTAAACACGCACCTGGCTCAGCCCCGGAGCCATTCCAATGGCCTGCACAATGTCAAGCACCTGCTCCCCATCACCGTACGGCCCTTCTGGACCACCCGTAGCACCATCCAGCAGGACGTTATTGATCGGAACGTTGGTCGTCTGCCCGGCGTTGCTGAACGTCAACGTAACATCGGTCGTGTCATATCCGCCGAACTCGACCAAACCTACCGCCTGTCCCGTACCATCCAGCATTGTACCCCCGTAGTAGGCTGCCCGCATATCGCTGCCTAGGTACGAGTTGCCCGGACCAGAACCATTCACAGCAAGCGGAGCCGCCTGGTCAGCCATCCTGCGATGCATAAAATGGCGTGGCCTAGAGAAGCTGTCCAGCCCCGCAATATGCCGAATGGGCACATTCAACCGCATGGAAGGCTCGCGGTCCGGAGAGAAGAACGTTCGATTCTCTGTGGGGTGCTGGTATGTGTTCATCTGCAGGTTGAAGGCCGCATTCACCTGGGTAGCTGAGCCGCTCAAAGGAACAATCAGGCGATTCGCCGGAGCGGCTTCAACCTTCAGACCATAGGAGCGTAAATACGTCGCCACGGCTGCATAGTCATCTTCAGTCGGCCCAAACTGCTCCGTGAACTGCGCCACTGTAAGAAAGTGATGGTAGTCCGGGCTCGATCGATCGTAGATCCGCTGTAAAAGGCCACTCACTGCTGTCTGATTGCGCAAAGGCAATATCACCGAGAGACGCATCTGCGTCTCGTCAGGAAGACGGCCCATCAAGGCAGCGCGGTGGTCAGTCACCTCCTGCCGCACATGGTGGTGCATCACCTGCGGCCGCAGCTCCTGCGCACGCATCGCGGATAGGCACGTACAAAGTGTCAACGCGGACGCCGTCAATCGAACAAGGCGGTTCGAAGCTCGGCGGTACAAACGGCAGAGAAACACAATAAACAGCAATAGACCAGCAACACGACGAGGGACTCTCACGTACGACTCTCCCGAGTAGCCATCCGTCCCCAGGGGCGGCAGCAAATATTGCAATCGGCGCAAGGCACAGTCCTAGCCGTGCTGTTATACCGACGAAATTCTTAGTTTTAATGTGCAGCTGAGTCTATCACGCAGGTCGAAATTACCAATTAAATTTAGTACTCCACCTAGAACTTGTAGAGCACCAAACCATATCCGACACCGGCCTCATCGGCGGTATGTGCGATCTGGAAGGCCATGTACTTGCCATCAGTGGAAATGACCGGATTGGAAGCCTTCCAACCTTCAAAATCGTTGAAGTGAGTGAGCCGAGTAACATCCTTGCCTGTTCCTTCGAGCTTCAATTTGTATATATCGATGTTGTGAGTACCGTGGAAACCACCCAATTGGGCCACTTGCCGGTCGCTTTCGACACAGGTGTAACGTCCGTCGGCGAAGATTCCCTCGCACTCGTTATAGGTTTCGGGACTATTGCTGAAGTTGGTGATCTTGCCGGTTTTAAGGTCGATGCCGTTAGAGGAGGCAAGCGAGTCGACACCATGAGGAAGGTTCAAGGTGTTGTAGCAGGTGAAGGTGAGTTTGGTGTCGTTCTCGTAAAAGTCCTGTGCTTCGAGATTGCAGCTCCGGGAATTGCTTTCATAGACGACCTTTCTGTTAATCAGCTTGGGAATCAAACCTGTGAGGTCGAGGTCAGCGACGACCAGACGGGATGTCCCTGCAGGCATATCGGGAAATTGGGCTGGCAACTCTGAGAATGAGATCTTCATGCTTTTCTTTGAGATCGCCGCGCCCTCGCTCATCTTGTTGCCGAGCTTGATGGGTTTCGAGCCCGGCTTCTTGCTGAGGTACCAGAGTTCGTTGTCGCGTGTGCGGCTGATATGAATGTCGGTGAATTTCTCTGGCCCCATCAGGATGTAGTCACCGTTGGACAAATGCATAACGCGCAGGAAGGCGGCGCCGGGAATGCTGCAGGTAAGGCAGCGGATCTGGCGCGTCTTGAGGTTGAGGACGAAGGCATGGCCGAAGCTTCCGGACATAAAAGCGATCTCGGAGTTGTCGGGGGAGAAATCGGCACGCTCGCCGAAGTGGGTAAGGAGTTCCTCATTAGCCGGGAGACGGTCGAGCGGGCTTCCGGGGTTGCGCTGGGCGTACATCGGCATAGTCACCAGAAGGGCGAGTAAGAGGGATTTAAATTTCATCGGAAGCCACATCCTCATTGGTTTGAAATAAGAAGCAATTGGGTTGAGACAGAAAGTGAAGGCAGCCACGGAGGCCGCCTTCGCTTGAGGGGGATGTTTTAGAAGGTGAACTTCAGGCTTCCCTGGAGAATGCGAGGATCTTGCGCGGTTGTGATTCTGCCGAAGGTTGCTGTTGAGCCGAAGACCGTCGCGGGTGCGAGGAAGTTGGGATGGTTCATCACGTTGAAGCCATCTACACGAGCTTGCAGAGCAAGCCGCTCGTAGAGGTGGAAGTTGCGCGATACGGATAAATCAACGTCGGTATAGTGCGGCGCGTAGTATCCGAAATGTCTTACATTGCCGAAGGCACCCACAGGATTCGCAACGAAGGCAGCTCCATTCAGGTACGGAATACCGGTCTTGATGTGAGGGCTGTTACGAATGTAAGGCTGTCCTCCAGCGACAACATTCGGACGATCGAGAGCAATACCGGTGCGCGAGTTATCCGCACCTGTCGTGATGTTAAAGGGGAGACCGGTCGTAGCGCGGACGAGCGGAGCGATCTGCCAGCCGGAGAGCAGGAAGGTGCTCATGCGACCACCGTGCCACGTGCTGGTGGCAACCACGCTGCCATTGAAGATATGGCGCACGTCAGCCGTGCAGGCACCATAGTCACTCCTGAGAGTGTACGGATTCTGTACGACGCCCTCTGTTCCCAGCGTTGTGAGAGGTCCGATGCCGAGACATTTGGACCAGGTGTAGTTCACAAGGACGGTATAGTTGTGGGCAAAGCGGTGCTCGAGGGAGGTAAGCAATCCGTTGTAGTTCGCGTTCGCACCATCGTTCGCGATGACTTGCGTTGAGTAGGACGGGCCGAACGCTGGATTTGCAAGACTGAGGACACGACGATCCTGCGTGTTGCTGGTTGAAGAGCAGGCAGTGCCCGCGGCTGGCAGCTTCGTCAGTGAACCACACGATCCCGCCACCCCAGTCGAGTTCCCTGGAATATATGTTCCAGGATTGACCTCGTTGCCAATCCAGGAGTGATTGGTAATGTTGCCGAGATAAGTCATCGAGAAGACCCAGCTGCCAAACATGTGCTGCATGCCGACGTTCCATTGGTAGATGATGGGCGAGTGAATGTGACGTGGAGTCAGCACCTGCGATCCAGCCAGCGGGAACGACACGTTCTTGGTTGGAATCTGGGGTAAGGGGAAGGGATTGCCACCAGAAACGGCCGACCAAGGATTGCTGAACTGATAAGGACCGCTCTGGTTTGAGATTGTTGCGCCGTTGGGGAGATTGTTGGCGACAACACGATAGTTCATGAAGGTACCGGGTGAGTCATACATCATGGCTCCGCCGATTCGGAAGATTGTTCTACCCTCTCCATCGGGGTTGTAGACAGCACCAAGACGCGGCGAGAAGTTCGTCCAGCGGTCATCACTGTAGGAAGGGGTCACGCCGGAATCTCCATAGAACAATGTTCCTGGCGGCGCGTTGACGTAGACTGAGCTCCGCGTGCCCGCGTCGAAGTTCGCGCGCACAAACGTACTGCCCCGATGAAAATAGTCGTAGGGATACTTCATCGGCTCCCAGCGAAGACCTACGTTGACGACGAGCTTCGGTGTTGCTTTAAGCGTGTCCTGCACGTAGGCGCCTATTACTGTCTGGCGGATTGCATTCTGCTGCGGCAGAGTCTGCTCAAAGCGAAACATCTTGCCCTGCATGAAGTCCATCAAAGGGCGCGTCGTCGCACCTGATTTATTGAAGCTGCCATCGAAGAGCCAGTATCCATTGTCTTCGTAGTGATTGTTCTGGTTATCCTGCGAGCGGATAATATCCACACCGAAGGCGATCTGGTGCTTCCCCTTTGTCCAATCGACGTCATCCGCTTCCTGATACTCCGTGACGTTGAAGGTGCCGAGTGCGCCGGAGCCGCTGCCCACGGCGAATCCGCTGCTGCCCGCAGTGCCAACCAATACCTGCAGGTAGTTGGTTGTGCCCTGGTACACATTCTTAACGCCGAGCGTATTCATATTGATGCCGGTGGCGTTCGGACCGCGGTCGTCACGCCGTCTGGCGAAGGTGAAGTGGAACGAGTTCACCAACGACGGAGTGATCTGGTACGTGTCACCAAACGTCATCGTCTGCGCCTTCTCATAATTACCCGAGGTCGAAGTTACGAGGACATTCTGCGGATTGAAGAACGCCGCGAGGTTGTACATGTCAATGAAGTAGCGGCCATAGAACTGATGCTTGGGACTTATTGTCCAGTCTCCCCGGCCAACGTACTGCTGCTCGTTCGATTTTACGGGCGTGCCGTATTGGACCTTGCCACAACCATCGGTCGTGGAGCTTATCGGAAGATACTTCACCAGTGCTAAAGATGCTGAGTCGAAAGTGCTGGTACTCGCAGTGGCGCCGGCACCATAGCAAGCCGTAAAGTCGCCGTTGAGCATCGCTGCAGTTGGAATGAAGGCCGTGTTGTTCGTTGGATCCTGTCGTATGTTCGACTGCTGAAATCCGAAGAAGAAGAAAAGTCTGTCGGTCATGATCTTGCCGCCAACCGTGCCGCCGAACTGATTGCGCTTCAGGCTGTCCGGCTTGCCAAAGAAGTTCACCGCGTTCACTGAGCCGTTTCGCACGAACTCGAAGAATGTACCGTGCCATTGATTTGTGCCAGAGCGTGTTACCACATTCACGAGACCGCCTGGGTGCAGCCCGTTTCGTGCGGGCAAGCTACTTGTCTCTACGCTGAATTCGGCAAGAGCGTCGGGAAAGGGAAACGGCAGGTTTACATTCGTGAAGCTATCGTTGTTATCGCCGCCGTCCAGCAGATAATTGGTCTGATTACCTAAACCGCCGGCGATCGAGATCGACTGCGAGCTGAAGAAGCTCTTGCTTCCAGTATTCGTGCCGTCACTGTGGTTGACGGCAGCGCCGGAGATCGTGATGAGCTGGGTTGGATCTCGTCCGTTCAAAGGCAGTTCTGCGATGCGCTTGCCATCGATCACCTGCGAGACGTTGGACGTCTGTGTCTGTACTGCTGCAGCGATCGCTTGAACTTCGATGCTCTCAGTCACTTGACCGACGGTCATGCCCACGTTGATCTGAAGACTATCGTTGACTTGCAGGACGATGCCTTTTTGGACATACCTCTGAAAACCTGGGCCGGTTGCCTCAAGTGTATAACCGCCGACCGGAAGGTTCGTCAGCGAGTAGAGTCCATCGCTGCTGCTGATCGCAGTGTGCACCGCACCGGTCTCGGTCGCGGTGAGTTTGATCCGTACCCCGGGCAATACGGCACCCTGCGGATCTACCACGCGACCTGTAACATTCGCGATAGCGACGGCCTGTCCGTACGACAGAGGAATTGCAGCGAGCAACGTTAGAACTAAGCTGCACACGGCTAAGATTCTTGCGAAACGATGAGTCATGGCTTTATCGCTCCTGAGTTGAACCTTGAACTCAAGGTTCATGGATAACAATTTCTACTCGTTGGATGTTGCGGCAGACCTATCTGTTCAGCAGACCAATAGTTGGTTCGTTCCCGGCTCCGGTTGGACTTTGGTGACGAATATCAGATTTTTTCAGCTTTTCAAGGCTTGGCAATTGACCCTTGCAAGTCGTTTTATCTGACTTTTCAGCGATATCCGACGGGAAATACGAATTGCAAGCTTCTTTTCGTCGCGGCAGAAAACATAAACCTTTCGCCATATCCTTTGCAAGCTTAAAAAGTCATATGGTCACACCAATTTTGAGGTACGCTTGATGCAACTGCAAAAAAACGATGAAGGTCGGTAGACAGTGCGGGAAGAGAGTCCTTCCAAAAAAACACCGCTGTGAACTAAAGTGGCAGGCAATTTCACCCAGAGCACGGCGCAGATTTGATCCGAAGTCGTAGACGCCTGCTTTTGTTCTAAGGAGACTGCAAAACAATGGCATCCCACCCGGGCTATACGATTCGACGTCGGGAGTTCCTGAAGCTGGCAGGTGCGGCAGCAGCACTGGGGACTAGCGAGTTCTCGTTCGCGTTTTCGAATAAGAGCGTCGCTGTGCTCCTCGATTCGACCGATGTGACGGTTTCAGCGGCTCCCGTGAAATGGGCTGCTGGCAAGCTACAGAAAGCCATCACCGCGAAGGGCGGATCCTGTGCGATGATTTCGGACCTCAGCGCCGTGCGTGGCACAGCGCTGGTGGTGGTGGTCGCTGGTGATCAGTCCCCGACCGCCAAATCCTTCCCCACTCCAAGCGCGACTCTGAATGGCCCTGAAAGCTTGAGACTGACGCCGGGCAAACTTGCCGGGACTCCCGCGATTTGGATCTCGGCGACTGACGTGCGAGGTTTTGTCTATGGTTTGCTCGAACTGGCCGAGCGCGTTGAGTACAGCCAGAATGGCTCCCTCGGTCTCGACAACACGACACCTGTAGTTGAGCAGACTGCGAACAGGGTGCGTTGTGTCGCGCGGGCCTTTTGCAGCGACATTGAAGACAAGTCCTGGTATTACGACAAAGAGTTCTGGCGTACCTATCTCGACTCGATGATCATGTGCCGGTTCAATCGATTCGCGTTCGTCTTCGGCTTCGGTTACGACTTCCCCAAGGGAGTGACCGGCGACTACTTTCACTTCCCTTACCCTTACCTGGTCGATGTCCCCGGATACAAGGTGCGTGTGGAGCCGCTCGAAGCGGGCGAGCGCGAAAAGAACATGGAGATGCTGCAGTTCATCGCCCGGGAGACCGCGGCACGTGGACTGGATTTCCAGTTGGGCATCTGGACGCATGCCTACGAGTGGACCGACAGTCCGAAGGCCGACCACCATGTCACCGGGCTCAACGCGGAGAACCATGCTGCTTACTGTCGCGATGCGCTTGCCATACTGTTGAAGAAATGTCCGGAGATCTCCGGACTGACGATGCGTGTGCATGGCGAGAGCGGTGTTCCTGAGGGAAGCTACCCCTTCTGGAAGACGCTTTTCGAGGCCATCTCCGGTGCAGGCCGCAAGATCGAGATCGACATGCACGCCAAGGGAATCAACCAGATCATGATCGACATGGCTGCGGACACTGGTATGCCCGTCAAAGTAAGTGCCAAGTCGTGGGCTGAGCACATGGGCCTCGGCTACCACCAGACGGATATTCGCGAGCTTGAGATTCCAACGCCCGCGCGTATGGAAACCGGCACCTTCAGCGTCAGTAATGGCGAGCGCCGCTTCACACGCTATGGTTATGCCGATCTCTATCAGGCGGGCAGCAAGTTCGAAGTTCTCTATCGCCTGTGGCCAGGGACGCAGCGACACCTGCTCTGGGGCGATCCTGAGATGGCAGCGGCCTACGGACGGACCGCGAACTTCTGCGGTGCCGCCGGTATCGAGATATGCGAGCCACTTACTTTCAAGGGACGCGAGGGCTCAGGCCATCCCGGCGGACGTTGCGCGTATGTCGACCCAACCATGAACCCGAAGCTGGGCGACTGGCAAAAGTTCGAGTACACCTACATGTTGTGGGGACGGCTGCTCTACAACCCGGACACCAAGCCAGAGGTCTGGCGCCGGTATCTCAAGCAGGACTTCGGCCCCGCCTTCGACTCGGTGGAAAGCTCGCTGGCCAACGCGGGCCGCGTGCTCCCGCTTATCACGACGGCTCATCTCCCGTCGGCTTCGAACCATTCGTTCTGGCCGGAGATCTATGACAATATGCCCATCGTTCTGGGTAGCGAAAAGTCTCCATACAGCGATACTCCCGAACCCAAAATCTTCGGGATGGTGAGTCCGCTCGATCCGCAAATCTTCTCCACCATCGTCGAGCATGCGCACTGCCTTCTTGCCGGTACTCCCAATGCCAAGTACTCGCCGGCCGAGGTCGCGCAGTGGCTCGAAGATTACACCACTGCCTCCACTCATGCTCTCGAGCTTGCGCGGACGCAGGCTCACAGCCGCAATAGCCCGGAGTTCAAGCGAATGGAAGAGGATGTCCTCATTCAGGTTGGACTTGGTCGGTTCTTTGCGGCGAAGATTCGCAGCTGCCTGCTCTTTGTCATCTATGAGCAAACCGGAAGCCAGGAGGCCGGCCGCCTTGCGCTCGCCTCATACCAGAAGGCACGCACCGCATGGGTCACCATGGCTCAGCGCGCCAAGGGAGTGTACGTTGCCGATGTCAGTTACGGAAATATTCCGCAGAGAAGGGGGCACTGGATGGACCGTATTTCTGGTATCGATATCGATCTTGCGGCGTTGGAGGCAAAGATCAAGGATGGATCTATCAAACCCACGGGCGATCCCGCGCATGCATCCGCTGTGGTCCGCGCTGCAACGACAAAGCCGCAGCGCTTCTCCGCAGGGTGCAGTCATACGCTGGCTGCGAGCTTCCAGCCGGGCCGGGCACTGCCACTGACGCTTCACCTTACCGGCAGCGGAGACAAACCATCCGCAGTGAAACTCTTCTATCGGCACGTGAACCAGGGCGAACGATGGAAGAGTTTGCCCATGCAAAAGAGCGAGCAGACGTACACAGCGGTGATCCCCGGCGAGTACACCAACTCGCCTTACCCGCTCCAGTACTACTTTGAACTCTCCAATGAGAGCGCGGCGTGGTACTATCCGGCTTTCAACGCAACGCTCTCTAACCAACCCTATTACGCCCTGTACAAGAGAGCGTAAACGTCGGGGCGTTCAAGTCGCGAAAGTGTCTATCTAGCAATATTCCCGAGTCGTCAAGATCTTCGCTATGGTGGGCCACTGATCCGCAAATATTTCGAGTGACCGTAATTCGGAACCAACAAAATAGTTTCTGACCGACAAACCAGGAGTTAGCCCAAAAATTATTGGGCGCGAATCGCGATCACGCGGACGTCGCCGAGCAGTCCAGATTCGAGCAGGATCTGGGGTCTGCCGAAGCCACCTCCTGCGGGTCTCCCGGGAGGTGCGCCGGAGGGGGACAAGACCCGTTGCCCCTCAGGCAGGGTACTGTCACCGATCTGGCGATTTGTCCACTCGTTGGTAATGGCGATCTCGATGTTGTTGAAACCGGGATGGAGATCGGCGGTGACTTCGAGACGGTAAGGCGGCGCCCAGCTGACGCCGACCAGCTTTCCGTTGATCTTGACTTCTGCGACGTCGCAAACTTTGCCGAGGTCGAGCCAAATACTCTGGCCTGGGTGAAACCATGTCGCAGATGCCTGAATCATCCTGGTGTAGGTGGCGGCACCGGAGAAATATTTTACGCCGGGATTTGTACTGTCGGTCCAGGAGACCAGTTTTGGCATCGTGATGCTTGGCGGCGCGCCTGAATGCGCAGGGAAACTGACTGTCCAGGAGCTATTGAGGGTCGCAAGCGTCGTCTCCGTGGCAACAGGAGCGGTACGGAAGGAAGCTGGGGCAGGGTTGCGAAAGACAACGAAGACTGATTCGCGTTCGGCAAGGTGCAGTGGAACAATGGTGAAGCCGGACTGGGCAACATAGGCGGCGGGTTGCAGGCCGGGCTGACGATTCCCGGTACGATCTTCGATGTGAGCGGCGCTGGCGTAAGCGACCTCGTGCCGCGGCTTGTTCCCACTCATCGTGCCATCCATGGGACGCCAAATCTGAACATCTTTTCCTGCGACGCGGAAGCGAGCTTCGATGTTTTGCGGGATGTCGGACTGGTTGGCAACGAAGTAAATCTCGGCATTGGGTGTGTGGCGGTGGATCCAGACAGGTGGATTGTCGAGAGGCTTGCCTGACGTAAAGTCGGGTGAGACTTTGAGGCGATTGAGTATCTCCCCGATCGAAAGACCAGAGTAAGTCATGCCTTTGCCGAAGGCATGCTGGTTCAACGTGACGCCGTCCATGTCTCCCCATAAATCGGTAGCAAGAGAGTGAACCTCGCTGTCTGCATCCGGATAATGCAGGAGGCTCGGCGAGGATGTGGGACGCGGGCCAGTGATGGTTGCGCCGGCGGCAACGAGTTCGTGCAACTTGTGTAGAACCTCCGGGGTCATCTGAATAGCAGGTGGGAGAACAAGGAGTCGATAGATTATGCCTTCAGGAAGATCATGGCTGCCATCGACATGAATGTTTCCGTCTGGCGCGACGCTGGTGTGATTGAGAAGGATGTCCGTATTGATGTAGTCATAGTCATAGCCGGCCGGAGGCGTGGGTTGGAGGCCGCTGCCCCAGAAAGGCATGGTGGATGGCGCGCCTTCAGGTAGCAGATAAGCAATGTCTGCTATGGGATTACCTTGCTGAAGCATGTACGAGACACGAGCAACATAGTTCATGAACGGGCGCGCCTGTTCGGCCCAGGTGATGTTGCGATTGATATGTGTTCCGACCATTGTGTTGCCCGGTTTTGTATCGAGTGGCTGGTGTGCGGAAGTATGGAAGACGAGGCGATTGACGCCGTGGGCAAACCAATAGTCCGCAATCTTTTTGAGGGTGTAGGGCGATTCGTAACCGCCGCCGGTAAAGGACTCCGTGGCGACGATGGGTTTGCCATAGACGTGCGCAGCAGAGGCCGCGCCGCGCACATCGACGTAGTACATCGATTCGGGATGCAGCGCGTGGACCCAGAACTCGGCCATGGGAATATCGACCTTGCTCTTGTTGAGGAGAGTATCTTCGGGAATCTCGAGAGCGACTCCGGAGGCCTCGGAGTATGCCTCCATCCCTCTCTTGTGGAGTTCGCTGTCCATGGTGCCGTAAAACTCTTCCGCGAACATATCCGCAAGGGTGCGGCGGAAGTCCCAGAGAAAACGGTCGCTGACGTCGGCGCTCCCGACGACCCTCCCGGCCAGGATGGGCAGATAGGGTGTGGGATCGTAGCCGCGCCGGTGCTGGAATTGGGCGATCATCTCGTCGGTCCAGTTCTGCATGCCTGCTTCCCAGCTATCCATCGTCATGTAGTGAGCAGTGGAACCAATCAAGTCGCCGAGATTCTGTTGCAGCGGGTCGATGTAGCCTTTGAAATATTCCTGAACATATTTGGAGCTGAGTTTATCGACCTCATAACCACTGCCTGCCGGAACCGACGGCCGATTCTTTGCACCGGTAAGAGAGTAGCCCATGCGCAGAACAGTCCACTTGCCGGGCGGTACATTCCAGTGCAGCGTGCCGTCTTTGTCCATCTTGCTGGTGAGATCGATGACTTCATTAGCGGATATCTCTGCCGAAGCTGGCGCGGCGGGCGTCGGTACAACATCGTATACGTCCATCAGGCTGCCGAAGGCACCTTTGTCCTCCCATCGATTCACGCGAGCATCGGAGTAAAAGATTGCTTCGGTGAGTGTGAAAGAAGGAGCCGGCACAATTGGCGCTCCATGAATCACTGCTGCAGGGGTGAGGCCGGCACCATCAAGTTCGATGCGAAAGAACCTTGCCGTGACAGCAGGAAAGGCAAAGGTGCGAATGGAGGCCCCATGGTAACCCTGGGGTCCGGGCAGGTCGGCAACCGTGCGGAAAGTGATGCCATCCTCACTCGCGAGAACGCGGCCAACCGGGATTCTTCCTCCGCTGCCGAACGACAGTGCACGTGCGGTATATGGCTGGGCGAACTCAAACTGCAGCCATGCGGGAGAACCATCTTTCGGGGCGGGTATCGTGACCGATGTGGTGAGGCTTTTGTCGAGCAGAGCCGTGCCATCGATCGGGCCGTTGCTCGTGGTAATCGTGGGGTGCAGCGAGGCCGTGGGCACGGTGTCGCCAGGCGTGCGGTAGGCGATGACGGCAGAGTCAGCGTAGAAGTGGGGCGCGTCCGGACGTGAACCGGCCCGCGAATCCCGCACAGGTCCTTCGTTCGAAGGCGGTTGAGCAAGCTTTTCCACGTACTGAAGAGGACCGGTAATTTCAGTCTCGCTCCACACGAGCTTCTTCATCGCCATCTCGGGAGTGACCCACGGTCCTCCGGCTTCGCTCCATCCGGCACAACTGAAGATAGACATCTCCAGGCCAAGCCGCTTGGCTTCCTCGGCGGAGTGACGGACGGCGTGATACCACTCAGGCGTGCCGAAGTTGATTTTCGGCTCAACGAGTTGGCCACCACCGGCAGCTACATCAACAAGTTGAAATCCGCCGATGCCGGAGCGCTTCATCCACTCCAGATCTTTGGTAATTCCTGCTTCAGAGACGTTGCCGTTCGTCCAATGCCACCAAGTGCGAGGCTTAGCGGAGTCCGGAGGGCTGATAAATCCCTCGGATAACGAGTCGCCTTTACCCTGGGCAAAGGCCAGACTTGCTGTCATCAAGGCAATTGCTAATGCTGGTGCCCTTCGCATACTTGTCGTCACTTCTCCGGATGGAGGGTCTTCCTGAGAAACTCGATGTAGATGGCCCAGTCAGAAGGCACCATACCGTGACCGCCGTCGTGCATGTAATAACTGAGATCATGGAAGATGGGTTGCTTAGCAGCGGGCCAGACATCGGTCCCCAAATCTTCTTTGCCGAGCAGCTTATAAACCGGGCCAGCGGCGACCGCCGCCAGAAATTCGCCTTTCGGATCCGACCAGTAGTCGGTACTGCCGGTCTGCAGGAGCAGGGGACGGGGAGCGATCAGAGCTATCAGGAGGTTAGCGTCCATGGGTGCCTTATCGGGGAAGCCGCCGTACTTCGCGTAGTTTGCGGCAAATTGGTAGGGATACCGCGTGGGAGCTGTGAGATGTGCGATCGTCTCACCGTAATTGCGATGACTGAGAGCGGCGCCACCCTCGCCCGAACAGCTTGCAATCACGGCAGCAAAGCGCTGGTCATGCGCTCCGGCCCACATCACCGTCTTTCCCAGGCGGGAGACGCCGTGGATAGCGACGCGCTTCGCATCGATATTTTTGTCGGTTTCGAAGTAGTCCTCGACACGGCTCATGCCCCAGGCCCAAGCCGCGATTGAGCCCCAGTCATCGGGCGCCCGATCCGTCTGTCCAGGCTTTAGGTAGCGACCGCGAATGCCATTGGGAAACCCGGCAAGATAGTCAGGATCGATATCGCCGTAGTAATAGGTCGCTACACCAAAGCCAGCATCGAGCAGGTCCTCGGCGTTGATTCGTCCGAATCCACGGCCTGCCGGCGGCGTTATCCGAGTATTGGTCTTAGGGTCCCAGATCGTCTCGGGCTTGATTCCGGGATCCTCCACCGCGTTCTGTACGGCGCCAAAATTGATACTAAAAAACATCGGCACCGGCTTGCTGGCCGTAGCAGGGAGGTAGATGAGCAGATCGATCGACGGGCCGGTCTTGTCCTTGTTGAGATAGATGGTGACCTGTTTGCGAATCGCCTTGCCGTCGAGTGCCGGCGTTCCCTTGTCTACGATTTCGAAGATCTCATCGGGTGGCCTGCCTGGCGCTCGACCATATTGCTGAGTCTCGAACATCTCAACAATCTCGGGTCGGCGTTTGGAATACCAGGTACGCGCATCGAGGACAGGCTTTCCGTTGTTAAGCTGCAGAGGATCAGGCAATGAGTAGCTTCCAACTTTGGCCTCGTCGTAGTTGACGGGTATTCCAGCGACGACATCGGGGGAAGGCTTCGGCGTCGGGGGTGGCGCCTGTGCCTGAAATGTCGACCAGGGGCCGATCAAGAAGAACGCAAGAAGCGGTTCTCGGAGGGTCATGAGAAATTACCTCGATGATTGTGGGGAGCTACGCGTTGTTTCATCAGGGAAATATGTTGTCACTCGGGACACTAGAGTTGTCCAAGTGTCTTGTCAAGATGTTCATTTTTGACGTGAAAGTTGTCTGCCGGATAAGTGCTTCCTGCTCCTCGATCTTGACAAGTCTGTGCGCCCAGCACGAAACATCCTCAGCAGCAGATGGGTCTTCACAAGTCGGCTTGTGGGAAGTGATCCTGGTGCTTCCGGCTGACATGCAAACCGCACCTTACTGACTGCTGCTTCGACCGGAGTCGCAATGTTTCCGGTGAGTGGCTAGTCGCGGAGGCTGTGATCGCGTATGCTGCGTTTGGAGATTTCGAGGCGAAAGGAACGCGATGAATACGACTGAGAATAATAAGGCGATCATCCGAAAGTTTCTTGAAGAGGTAATCAATCAGAACCGGATGGATCGGGCGACGGATCTGGTGGCGGAGGATTTTGTGGAGCTGGATCCCTTGCCGGGTCAGCGGCAGGGGCGGGAGGGTTTGAAAGAGATTCTGACCATGATGCGGGCGGCGTTTCCGGATATTCATTGGTCGGTGGAGGAGATGGTCGCAGAGGAGGATAAGGTGGTCACGCGTTTTATGTGGACGGGGACGCATCGTGGGAGTTTCCTGGGGATTCCGGCTACGGGGAAGAGTGTGAGTGTGAAGGGTGTGGTGATCGATCAGTTGGCTGGCGGGAAGATGAGTGCGAGCCGGATGCTGATGGATAGCATGGGGATGATGCAGCAGCTTGGGGTAGTGCCTTCGGCCTAATTGATCAAGCCATGAATGGAGCCTGGAGTTCAACGCAATTACGTATGGTCGATCGTTGGAGATTCACACCATTCACCCTTCTCGCCTGTCGTGCTCTGTGAGTTGGAGTAAATTGATCGTCAGAGCCATCACTGTCTGCATGACCATTTTGCTACAAGACATGCGGCGCGCTCTTCGTTCTCTCGCTGCTGCGCCGGCCTTCACCGTGACGGCGATACTATCGTTGGCCATTGGAATCGGCGCGAATACCGCGAACTTCAGCATCGTGGATGGTTTGTTGCTTCGTCCGCTTCCGTACTCAGATCCTGAACGGCTCGTCATACTCTGGAACCGGTCTCCTGGCCTGGACATTACGGAAGACTGGTTTTCCACGGCGCAATACTTCGACATCAAGAATGGCCATCGTGGATTTGAGCAAGTCGCGCTTGCAATCGGCGGCAACTATAATCTGACGGGTTCGGGCGAGCCGGAGCGCGTTGGGACGATTCGGGTTTCGTCGAGTTTGTTGCCTATGCTGGGTCAGCGGCCGACTCTCGGGCGGGTGTTTGTTCCCGATGAGGATCTGACGGGTAAAACGGCTACTGCTGTGCTCAGTTATGGAACATGGGTGCGGCGCTTTGGTTCCGATCCAGGCGTGCTTGGCAGGAAGATTATGCTCAACGGGCTGCCGTATGAAATTGTCGGCGTAATGCCGCGGTCGTTTTCGCTGCCTCGCGAGGTGATGCCGACGTTGGATGGCGCGGAGCAGGCGGAGATATTGCTGCCGCTTCCTCTGCCTGCCAACGCTCCGCAGAATCGCGACCATGAAGACTACAACATACTGTGCAAACTGAAGCCGGGGGTTTCCGTTGACATGCGCAGGCTGAAATGGACACCATTACGGCGCGCCTGAGGCATGAATTTCCCGAAGTGTATCCGCCCAACGGTGGTCTTACGTTCGGTATCGTGCCGCTGCTCGAACAAGTGGTGGGCAACGTTCGGCGCACGTTATATCTGTTGCTCGGAGCGGTTGGGTTTGTGCTGTTGATTGCGTGCGTGAACCTGGCGAACCTGCAATTGTCGCGCGCTGTCGCTCGACAAAAAGAGATTGCGGTGCGCACTGCGCTGGGTGCGACTCGAGCACGGATCGCTCGCCAGTTGCTGACCGAAAGCGTGTTGCTTGCGTTCGCCGGTGGCGCGTTGGGCATCGCACTGGCATTTCTTGCGTTGTACTGGATACGACTCCTTGGTCCGCAGAGTGTGCCACGAGTGAACGATGTCGGCATTGGTCTGGCCGCTCTCGCGTTCACATTTATGGTTTCTGTGTTGTCGGCGATTCTGTTTGGACTGGCGCCAGCGCTGCGGGTTTCGCGGCTGGACGTGCAAGCCGCGCTGCAGGACACCAGTCGCATCTCGTCCGGCGTCAGCGCAATCTGGGGACGAGGAGACGATCTTCGCCGGTCGCTGGTGATTGCTGAGATTGCGCTTTGCGCTATGCTGCTGATTGGCGCGGCCTGCTGATTCGCAGCTTTGCCCGTGTACGTGACGTCAATCCCGGCTTCAGTCCTCGAAATGTCCTCACGCTTGAACTCACCATGACGGGCGAGCGATATAAGGACAAGGTGGCGGTTCTCGCTGCTTATCGTGAGCTTTGGCTGCGGTTGGAAGGTTTGCCGGGTGTCACCTCGGCAGGGGCCGTTACATCGCTTCCGCTGAGCCAGATGTTTGCCTGGGGGCCTATTACCGTTGAGGGGCGGGTGCCGCCGCCGGGTGAGAAGTTCATCAACGCCGATGTTCGGATGGTCAGTGGGCACTATTTCAAGGCAATGGAAATACCCCTCCGCGAGGGACGGCTGTTTAGCGATGATGATGTCGCCGACAAACCTCGTGTAGCGATTGTCGACGATTACATGGCGCAGCAACTCTGGCCAAACCAGGACCCCATTGGCAAACGCTTGCACATCGGAGGCATCAACGAGACAAACTCTCCCTGGATCACCGTTGTCGGTGTGGTTGGCCGCGTGAAGCAATACACCCTGGACTCGGACTCGCGCATTGCGTACTACGTTCCCCAAACCCAATACGTGACGCGCGCAATGAACGTCGTAATGCGAGCAAGCAACGATCCGGTTGCTCTGTCCGGCGCGGTCAAGCAGCAGATTCGCGAACTCAATCCTGATCTTCCGCTCTACAACGTGAGTACGATGCAGGAGCGCTTCAACAATTCTCTGGCGCGACGTCGTTTCACCATGCTGGTGCTCGGGACATTTGCGGCAATCTCGCTTGGCCTCGCAGTGATTGGAATCTATGGGCTCATTGCCTATCTGGTTGGGCAAGGCAGCCGCGAAGTAGGCATCCGGCTGGCGCTTGGCGCAACACCGGCGAACATCGTGACGATGATCGTTCGTGGCGGCATGACCCTGGCCTTTTGGGGAGTCGGTATCGGCATCGGAGGTGCGCTGGTAGTCAGCCGCTTGATGCGCTCGCTGCTCTTCGGTGTCGGAGTTACCGATGTTGTGACGTTTGTCGCTGTTCCCGCTCTTCTGGCTGGCATCGCTCTTTTCGCCAGCTATGTCCCGGCGCGGCGCGCTTCACGCATCGATCCCAGCATATCGCTCCGGTGCGAATAGGAGAGACTCCGAGAGTTGCTGTCTAATATTCTTATTTCCGTCGCTGCGCTAATCGACTGCTTCCCAACTGCGCAGGGTATGTTCGTAGATGTCCATGTTGACGCGTTTGCCACGAAACTTGACTCCCTCCATCGTGAGACGGAGGCGTTGTTCGGCTGCGGCTTCGCCTCTTAGCTTGATCTCGCCGCCAGCACCTACGATGCGCTGCCAGGGTAGAGAAATATCTTTGTGCAGGAGTTGTGCCACCGCCCGATGGTAGAGCGGATAGCCCGCTGCTGCTGCGACTTTGCCGTAAGTTGAGACTCTTCCCTTCGGAACAGAGCGAATGATGCGGCGGAAGGCGTGGTCTCGCGGCTCATTTTTGCGGAATGAGTCCTTCAGGATTTTTCGCTTGAGATTTTGCGGAGGGGTTGGGCGTCGCATGGGGAAGACTGTATCAGAGTGGATTTGCAACTTACTTCCAACAAGAGACAAAATGAGCCATTTAATTATGTGCGAAGGCTATGCTACCGTGAAGTCAATCTCTATTTAGTGGAATGAGGTTCTCTCAATGACGCGTCTGTTTGCTCGCTCTCTGCCGCTGTTCGTATTGCTGGTTGGTTTTCGATGTCTGGCTCTTGAGAAGCAGCCGGCGGCGGAGTATCACGCACGTCGAGTGGCACTCTCTTTGAAGCTCAAGGGGCCGGCACTGATCTTTGGCGCTGATGAGCCGAAGGAGGAGTACCGGTCGTGGAGGCAGGACGAAGATTTTTACTATCTGACAGGATGGAATGAGCCGGGTGCGGCGCTGCTGATTATTCCCGCTCTGCCTGCTACGCCGGCCAATGCCGCGATGATGAGGCCGGCATATCCGGAACAGCCGTATCGCGAGATTCTCTATCTCCCGGAGCGCAATCGCCGTATGGAGCTTTATACCGGAGTGAAGCTGGATGGAGCTACTCCGAATGCTCCTTCGGTTGCGGGTGTTGATGAGGTACGGCAGATCAGCCAGTTACTAAGTGATCTGGTTGGAGGTCACTTTACGACGCTTGCAATTCCGGGTGACGATGCGAAGGCAAAGACGATGCTTGCGGCGCTGGGTGCGGCTTTTAATCTTGAGCCGCGATCGATGCCTGAGCTTCGAGGGTTGATTGTGCCTCTTCGTGAGGTGAAGTCGGCAGGGGAACTTGAGCTCTTGCGGAAGTCGGCGAATGCCTCGATAGCCGCACAGGTCGCGCTGTTTCAAGCGGTGAAGCCCGATGTGTCGGAGCGCACGATCAGTGGATTGATCGATTACAAACTAAAAGAGAATGGCTGCGAGCGGCCTAGCTATCCCTCGATTGTTGGATCGGGTCCGAATGCGACGGAACTGCACTACATGGCCGATGAGAACATCATGCAGGCTGGGGGGTTGGTGGTGATCGACGCAGCGGGTGAGTACTCGATGTATGCGATGGATATTACGAGAACTCTTCCGGTGAGCGGCCACTTCACGGATCGGCAGAAAGAGATTTACAACATTGTGCTCGGCGCTCAGCGCGCGGCGATGGAGGCCTTCGTGTCTGGCAAGTCTTATATGGGGAGCCGTACGACGGCTAAGGATAATGGTTCGTTGGATAAGGTCGCGTATGACTACATCAATACGCATGGCAAGGATCTGCATGGGGAGCCGCTAGGGAAATACTTTATCCATGGGCTGGGTCATTCGGTCGGGATTGATGTTCATGATCCGTTCGATTACACGAAGCCTTTCGGGCCAGGGGCGGTTTTTACGATTGAACCTGGGATCTATATTCCGGAAGAGCAGATTGGAGTTCGGATCGAAGATACTTTTTATGTCGATGGGAATGGTAAACTGGTCGACTTTATCGCAGATCTGCCACATACGCCTGAAGAGGTCGAGGCGGCGATGAGTGCTCCGGTGAAGAGTGTGGTTAAGAAGCGGTGAGACTTCAGGGTTTGTTTAGAAGACGTAGTTACGTCTGATGCGTTTGATGTGGAAATGGGCTTCGTTTGATCGAAAAGCGGCTCGGTTTGAGAGGTTTGAGGTGGTTTGATTTGTGATCGTGATTTGGGGGATTGATGGAGGGACGCTGGAGCACCAAGGATCACCGATTTCAGCTCGTTCTGTTATTTCATTTGACCGCTGCATTCCATTCGGGTCTCGCACAGACACCTGCACCTGCCCTCGACGAAGTCTTGCTTCAGCTTGAAGGCAATCTCGATCATTATGACAAACAAGTTCCAGATTTTTTCTGCAGCGAACATGTTGTTTCTTCGCTCATCTACGGGAAAAAACACCAGAGCACAGTCACCGATTCGATCTTTCGAGTCACGCGTGACTTTATGGGAGCTCTCACCGAATCGCGCGAGGTGAAGGTTGTCAATGGAACTCCATCAGAGGGAAGAAAAGTCGGCGGCCCCGTGATGCTCGACGGAGTTTTTTCGGGGGGTCTCGATGCGGTTTCGCTCAAACAGAAGACTTGTATGAGCTATACACTGCAGCCGATTCAACCTGAACGTTCGGATAAACCTTATGTCATTGAGTTTGCCACTCTGGCTAATATTCGGCGGGGATCGGAGTGTGTTTTAAAGAGGAGGGGACTGGCAGGGTATTCGTTGACCGAACCACCAGGCAGGTCACGCGAATGGAACTGATGGCGCCGCACCATGTGATCGCTCCCGGAGAAGTTGGTGTGTGGAATATCTCCATCGACTATGCCCCGATATCACTTGTTGGGCAGATTTTTTGGATGCCTACGACGATAACTTCGACTGCGACGCCAAGGGATGCCTACTCGCCTACGGTTTATTCATTTTCCGCACGTTACTCGGACTACCACAAGCTTGAGGTAACTTCTCATATTCTGTCGCCTCAGTGATTTTGGGAATGCTGTCAGTGGAGAGTCACCTTAGACCGCCGCAGAGATATCGGCCACACTGCTGCATAAATTGTGCACTCGGATTATGGTTTCACTCTCTGTCTCAACCGCCTGCCGCTGGGTTCTTGTATCGCTTCTTCCACCATTTCTTCCACCAAGCCCAGATCGCGGCGCCCATCGCCGTGATGATTCCAACAGCAACCTTCTTCCAGTTGTCCGCGATCAGTTCCATCAGGCCTTTTTGAATCAACTCCTTCTTTGGCTCGACAGAGACGTTGATTGTCGCGGGCCTGGTTCCGTCGTCTATTGGCAGCGCCTGGCCATTCGCACCATAATGAATTCGCTGCGAATGCAAGATTAGTTGTTCAGTTCCATCTTTTCTTGCTGTGACTTTCCAATGCCATTCTGAGTGGCCTCCAACTTCAAGGCTTTTCACTTCCTGATCAAGAGGGACAATATCGAAGGCGCCGTATTCCCCGGCGGTCAGGTTTACCTGCATGTAATCGGCGACGGGCACTTCGACTCCTTGCATCGGGCCGGTTCCGCGTAATCCATACTCAGACTCGGCGACGTCCTTACCAGGAAGAAAGTCGTACTTACCGTTGCCGGGACGACGGACCGCTACGTCCACGACGATCGTGTCTCCAACTGTCATTGTCGATGGCGGATCATAATTCATTGGTCCGTGTTCGATCTGCGGCTGCTTTGGGGATGCCGGCTTCGGCATAGGTAATTCTGGCTTGATGCCCTGTGTTGGCCGTGGAGGAGGCACCACCTCCGATCGAGTTGTCTCAGGGGGCGGAGGAGGCGCGGATTTTGGTTTGTTGTAGTCAGGGGCGTCGGAGACGGGGGGAGCGGACGAACTCTTGCACCCGACTAACGTAAGTCCGAGGAGTGTGAGTATGCTGAGATTCTTGAGGCTGGAAAGCAACGAACTCCGCATATGTCTGCTCTTTTCTTACGCCCCCCGATACTACGGTGGATACACCGTTGCGGCAATGGGGAGTTTGAAGTTCTTGAGGCCTGTGGTGATAGCGATTGGGAGCGTATGTCTGGCGCGCGCGGGGACCGCCTTAGCGACGATGAGACCGTCGTTAGGATGAGGCTCCATTATTCCTATGTGGGCAACCCGCCGCACTCGTCATCTGGTGTATGAGCCAGAGCCTCTTTGTCTCGGTTGATTCGTCACATTTCATGCCTCTAGCAATGACAAGACATTGTCGATGCGATATCTTCAGTTGACCAACATTCGCGTGGCCCAAGGAGCGCAATGCCTGTTTCCGATTCCATCCAAGTTGAAATGCAGAAAGTCAACGCGCTGTTTGGCGAAACCGTGGTCAAGGCACGCAATTTCGCTGCGCTCGATCAGATCTACACGGTCGATGCGCGCATCCTGCCTCCGGGCGCAGACCTCATCGAAGGCCGCGAGAAGATCATGGGCTTCTGGCAGGCGGCTGTTGCGGGCATGAGTGTGCAGGATGCAAAGCTTGTCTCGGTCAACGCTCATCTTGCCGGCGACAGCATCATTGAGATCGGCCGCGCCAAACTGTTTCTGCCTGATGGCCAGTCCGCGGAGGTGAAGTACGTGGTCGAGTGGAAGCAGGAGGGCGGCGCGTGGAAGTGGCACACCGATATCTGGAATATGAACGCTTGAGAGTCGTGCTTCGGTCGAAGGCCCACCTTAGCGCGATGAGACCGTCGCATCTAGTTTAGATGTGGGCTACCCGCCTGAGGAGCGACGTGATCAATCAATGCCAAAAGCCGACAGGATGGCTGGGCCGACTCGTCTTGTCGAGAATGAACTTGAGTCATTCGAAGTTGACGGACTGGGGCCTGGGAAATGTTTCGGTGGGGAAGGACGCGATGGTTCTCGACGTGGGTTGCGGCGGCGTGAGGACCGTGAGTAAGTTGGCAGCGATTGCCAGCGAAGGAAAGGTCTATGGCGTTGACTACTCCGAAGAGAGCGTTGCGACGTCCAGAAGGGTCAATCTCCGAGCGATCAATGGAGGCCGAGTGGAAATCCTGCAGGGGTCAGTCTCTCAATTGCCGTATTCGAATGGGATGTTCGATCTCGTCACGGCAGTGGAGACCCATTTTTGGTGGCCTGATTTGCCTGGAGATATGCTTGAGGTCTTTCGAGTTGTGAAGCCCGGGGCCACGCTCGTTCTTATTGCGGAGGTTTACGGAGGATCGAAGACGAAGACAGCACAACTCGCGGAGAAATACTCCTCGCGGACGGGGAGGAAGCTGCTGAATGTGGAGGAGCATCGTGCATTCCTGGCAGGGGCGGGGTTCTCGGATGTTCGGATTATTGAGGAGCGCGGCAAAGGATGGATCTGTGCTATTGGCAGAAGAGCTTCCGAATGACAGCTTCTATCCTGCTAGGTGCTCATGAACGCAGTCAAAACTGCTACTCCTTCTACAGATCATATGGTGTGATTTGATCATCTTGGCGAGAATGCGGTTCGCGCTTCGCGCGAAGGCCCACTCATGCGATGAGACTGCATGAATGGGGCACCCGACTGTAGGTTTCAGGTTATGTGTGGGCCACCCGCCGAAGATGGTGCACCCGAATTTAGATGTGGGCCAGCCGTCCCCACCCGAAGTTAGGATTCGTCAGATGTAGGCCACTGTACGGGAGAAAGAGATGAAGAGACTAGCGATGTGCCTGGCAATCTTGGCAGTAATGACGGCAAAGGTTTTCGCCCAAGCCCCAGTTATAAAAATACCTATATTCTTCCAGTGCACATGCGATGATCCGGTCGGATCCCGAATTGCCACGGCGGTCCGAGATTTGATCGCGATCAGTCCCAGATACTTCAAGTCTGGAAGCGAATTCAACCAACAGGGTGCGAACGTATTTCCGATTTGGTCCATACGCATGGTAACCAGAGACACAGATGAGAATGCCACCCGAACCATGATTGCCGTGGCCTTCACTAGAGGACTTTTCTTTGACACCCTTTCCGTTCAGAGTTGTGGGTCGTTAAGGGTAAAAGAGTGTGCAGAGGGAATCCTGGCTGATTTAGATAGACAGATTACCGATTTTAATTCTGTCCAGTAAGTCTCTGTCTCGTACGCGTCGGCGGTCTACTTTGAGGTAGAACCGAGATATGGTCTTGCGGAGCGCGTCGCCTGAGTTTAGGGAGGCTCCGCCTATCCGAAAGACATCGATCCAGTTCCTCTAACTCCACCACGCAACAGTGGATGAAGCTGTCGGTTTAGATTTTATGTATGGGCCACCCGCCCAAATGGACGTTCAAGCAAGAATCCCACGTTAGCGACGATGAGACCGTCGCGAAGATGGGGCACCCGGATTTAGATGTGGGCCACCCGTCCAATAATACGCAAAGGTTTTCGCCCAAGCCCCAGTTAGAAAAATACCCATATTCTTCCAGTGCACATGCGATGATCCGGTCGGATCCCGAATTGTCAGGGTGGTCCGAGATTTGATCGCGATCAGTCCCAGATACTTCAAGTCGGGAAGCGAATTCAATCGGCAGGATGCGAACGTAGTTCCAATTTGGTCAACTGCCAAATAAACTTTAGTAAATCATTGCAAATGCATTGTTCTTGTAAGTCTTGATGGGGTATCAATTAACCGTTCCATATATCAGTACCCAGAGGTAACTCCCTGAATCGCAGACTATTCCTTTCTGGCGCAGGAGCTTCAACCGCCTACGTCGCTTCTCGGAGTTTTTCAGGTGGAAAGCTCTTAGCTCAGTCAAGTGGCCTTGACCCCAACCTCGTCAATGCTGCGAGTACCAACAGTACGACTACCGTTGCAAATAGCTGGGCTGGCGCCTTCAACGCAAACGACTGGGCCAACCTCGCTGGGATTCACCTTCATATGCGTGGAGATGTCCAAAACAAGGGGTTGGATAGTGCGTTTGTCGATGCTGCGGGCCAGGTGGGAAATCTCGATCCTTCGATAATCGACTTGCAGCAACTCACAAGCAACATTCAAATCTACCAACCAGCGTTTCAACTCTCTGACATGCAAGCGTACTTCAACCTGATCCCCAAAGACCCAACCAGTCTTAATAAGGCCATGAACGATCTTAAGCAAGGAGGACTGAGCGGGCATCTAGGCGGGATCGTCAACCAGTGCCTAAAGATGGAGGGCTATGCCGCCAACGCAGCCATGGGTGGCGGAGGAGGGATGCAGACCCAACCCAAACTGCAGCTCCTCGTTCAGCCTCCGCGTCCAATGTATAACTGTGAGGTTGACGGAGCGATAGTCTTCGCACTGGGGACGGCTATGATCGTGATCGGGATCATGGCGGGACCGGCAGGTGTCTTGGCACTGGCGTTCTGGGGGCCGCTCTCTTTTTGGGGTGGTGTTGGAGCGGGCGCTTGGGGGGCTGGTTATGTCGTCGCCGGCTGCGGATTTTAGGAGGCATTCTAATGTATATCCCGGTGTCACTAATAGGTCTCACCTTTGCAGCGTTCGCCATCTATCTCGGATGGCGGCGTATGCAACGAAATAAAGGGGGGCCTCCCCTTCCTTCAGACCCTTACGTCGGCGTTTTGGCTGTTGTTGTCCTCGTGGTGGGGTGTATTCTCTTTGCCTTGAAACGGTAACGGCAGAGCCACCTCGAAAGGGGTGGCCTTTGCTCTTCCTCAAATGAGCGAGAAACGCAGGCAAGAAGGCTCAACAAAACGTGAGTTGCCGGTCCACAAGGCATCCGCGACTTGGTTTCCGGTTAGGCAACATCGACAACAGCAATGACGCCCAGCCAAAACGCCGTGTCATCTCTCCGCCGGAGAGGTTTCCGCAGCTACTGTTCAAGTTTCCTTCGTACATGACCTCGTCGTAGCTGATTGGCTTTTCCAAGCTGCTAGACGCGTGGCGGATTCTGTGAGTCACTTGTTTGAAGGCTCGCGTGGGTTACCTATGGCTGTGCATAGTCGTACATGACGACCCAGTAGTGAACCGAGTTATTCGTGGAACTGTCAAATTGTCCGTTTGACGCCATTCCCGTCAATAGGCCAAGGCGCAGCCGTCGGCTCGCATTTCGCTGGCGGCGGAGTAGAAGCGGTCGGGGCCGTCGGTGTGGGGTTCGATGGCTTCGTAGCGACCGAAGCCTCCGTCGGAGGGGCCGATGGGCCAGCCTAAGGTTTCCAGCGCTTTGCGCGTGGACTCGGGGATTCCGGATTCTAAGCGGAGGATGCCTTTGGGGCTTAGGTCAGCGGGGTCTTCGCCCATGGATTGCGAACTGCCTTCGTGGTGCCAGCGAGGGCTGTCGCCGGCGGCCTGGATGTCGAGGCCGTAGTCGACGCGGTTGATGATGATCTGCGCCTGGCCTTGCGGCTGCATGTCGCCGCCCATGACGCCGAAGGACATCCAGGGCTTGCCGTCTTTGCAGGCGAAGCCGGGGATGATGGTCTGGAAGGGGCGCTTGCCGGGGGCGTAGATGTTGGGGTGTCCGTCCTCGAGGGAGAAGAGCTGGCCGCGGTCCTGGAACATGAAGCCGAGGCCGTCGGCGACGAGGCCGGAGCCGAGGCCGCGGAAGTTGGACTGGATCTGCGAGATCATGATTCCGTCTTTGTCGGCGACGGTGAAGTATGTGGTGTCGCCGTGGCTGGGGGCCTGGCCGGGATGGACGGGCGTGAGGATCCCGTCGAGCTTGATTTGTTTGGCGCGTTCTTTTGCGTACTCTTTCGAGTTGAGCCAATCGATTGGGATTTTTGCGAAGTGCGGGTCGGCGTAGTAGCGGGCGCGGTCTTCGTAGGCGAGGCGCTTGGCTTCGATCTGGACGTGGAGGGATTCGGCGGACTGGAAGCCCATGCCGCGGAGGTCAAAGTTTTCGGCGATATTGAGAAGCTGGAGAGTGGCGAGGCCCTGCGTATTGGCGGCCATGGCGTAGACGTCGACGCCGCGATAGTTGGTGACGATGGGGTCGTCCCACTCGGCGTGCTGGGCGCGGAGATCATCGGCGGTGATCCATCCGCCGATGCGCTTGAAGTAGGCTTCGATGGTCTTGGCGATAGGGCCGTCGTAGTAGGCGTCGCGGCCGCCCTCGGCGATGAGGCGATAGGTGCGGGCGAGGTCGGGGTTACGACGCATATCGCCTTCTATGGGAGCTTTGCCTTTGGGCGCGAAGGTGTGGAGGGCGTTGGCGGTCTCTTCGACTCCGGAGCCGGGTGCGGTGAAGTTGGCGAGGCCGATTTTGATGTAGTGGCCGATGATCTGCGGCGTGGGGGAGCCGGTCTCGCAGTAGTGGATGGCCGGTTCGAAGAGTTCGGCCCACTTGAGCTTGCCGTAGCGCTGGTGGAGGGTCCACCAGGCGTCGAGTGCGCCTGGGACGGAGATGGAGACGGCTCCGTAGGGGGGAAGGGAGCCGTTTTTTGCGCGGGAACGGGCGATGTCGAGTGTGAGAGCTTTGGGAGAGCGGCCGGAGCCGGCGAGGGTGACGACTTTTTTTAGTTTGGGGTCCCAGATCATGGCGAAGCAGTCGCCGCCAATGCCGCAGGAGGTGGGTTCGACGAAGCCAAGGACGGCATTAGTGGCGACGGCGGCGTCGATGGCGGATCCGCCTTTTTTGAGGATCTCGATGGCGGTGAGAGTGGCGAGAGGGTGTGCGGTGCCAGCGGCTCCGCTACAGCCCATTGCGGCGGAGCGCGAGGCGAAGCTGGCTCCGGCAATGCGGTCGCCGGCGTGGACGTCGGGGCGAGTGAATTTTTCAGCGCCTGCGGGCTGGAACTTGGGATGTTCTTTTGAGGAGATGCCGTCGGTCTGGCTGAGGGCGTTCGAAGAGCTAAGGGATGTCATGGAACCTGCAGCAGCGAGAGGAAGGGTGGCGATGAAAGAGCGGCGGCGCAAGGTGAACTCCTGAAGTGGAAGGCTAAGAACGTTGCGACAATAGTCTTGAGGAATTCAATATACCAAGCGGGGCAGGTTCCGGTTTTGAGGGCGAGCGGGCGACTCTTGCGATCCGTAAATCTTCGGGATAGTTTTCTTTGCATTACTTAGTGAGATTCAATTCTTTCGCAAGGCGATCAAGAAGAGGGATTTGGGTGGGCTTGATGCGTTCTTTGGCTTTGGCGATGGAGAACCATGCGCCGCGGTCGACTTCAGGAATGGTGATGGAACGACCGGAGCGTGGGGGCCACTCTATTTGGCAGTGATTGCTGATGAGTTTGTCGGGATCGCAATCGCCTTCGAAGGCCCATGCTACGACGATCTTTCCGCCTGCCTGCTTGATCGATCCGAGATCGAGGAAGGGCTCGGATGCAGTGAAGCCTGTTTCTTCCTGAAATTCGCGCTGAGCCGCTTGCAGGGCAGATTCGCCTTCGAGGTATTCGCCTTTGGGGATGGTCCATGCTCCGAGGTCTTTCTTCGCAAAGAGTGGGCCGCCCGGGTGGACGAGGAAGACTTCAAGCTCGAGGTGTTTGCGGTACATCAACAGGCCTGCGCTGCGTTTTGGCATGAAAGGTGACCGGGTTGAGTCCCGGGAAGATCTCCTTTCTAAAATATCAGGTGCGGCGGGAACTTTTTCTCTGCTCGCGACATTATCAGAGTGAAGGATGCAGGAACTTATGCGCGAAGGTCTATCTGGATCGTCTTACACTCGGAGTCGACGATGGCAGCGAACGAAATGCCGATAGCGTTAGATTCGGATGGACCTCGGGTGGCTGCCAGCGACGAGCAGTTGATGGTTGCGTTCTCGCGTGGCTCGACCGATGCGTTTGGGGAACTCTTCTCGCGATACAAGCAGCCTTTGTTCGGATTCTTCCGAAGGCGTTTGGTTGATTCTGCCTTGGCGGAGGAGTTGACGCAGGAGACGTTCCTTGCGGTTATTCGTGGAGCCTCGAACTATGAGCCGTCGGCTACGTTCCGGACTTATCTTTATTCAATTGGTTTCAGAATATTGCGAGCGCATCGGCGGAAGTCGGCGTTTCGAGCGATGTTTTGGAGTCAAGAGGACGGGGGGCGTGAGGCGGCCGTGCGAAGCACAATCGACACGGAGATCTGGCTTCGCGATGCGGTAAGCAAACTTGAGCGAATGGATCGAGAGATTCTGCTGTTGCGTGAGTTTGAACAGTTGAGTTATGCGGAGATTGCGGAGTTGATGAAGCTGCCGCTGAATACGGTTCGGTCACGGTTATTTCGAGCGCGAACGGCTTTACGGGAGTTGCTGAATGCGCCGGCTGCCAAAGGGGTGGTGAAGGATTTCTCGGGATATGAGGAGCGCGTATGAATATTGTCGGACATTCTGCTCCTGAAGAGGTGATGGCGTTTTTGGATGGCGAGCTTGCGGGTGCAGAGGCTCGGCTTATGACGGATCATCTAGAGCATTGTGCTGAATGTGCGGCTCTTGCGGATCAGTTTCGGAGTACATCGCAGATGCTTTCGCGGTGGGATGTTGAGGCTGTTCCTGTTGTAGTGGAGGATTCTGTCCGGGCATTAGTGACTGAAAGCGGAGGCCGCTCCAAGATTTGGAGCTCAAAGAGCTCTCGTTTCGTGAATGGGAAGCTGTTATTCACTGGGGCTGGGGCGATGGCTGTAGCTGCTCTGCTAATGCTGGCGGTCTTGTTACCGCTCTCGAATCGGAGAAACCTTGGGAGTGCTGCTCTCAACGAACGCGCGCGAGGGTACATCGCACCTGAGTTAGCAGATAAGGCTAAATCGCAACAATTTGACCGGTTAGATCGATTTGCCCGATTGCCTGAATCCATGGGGGCAGCGTCGCAAGATGAAGTCGTGGGCAGGGCGGTAGGGGGCATAGCTGGCATGGGTTCACCGGTTGGGAACGCGGATCAACTCAAGGTCTCGTCGATGCCTGCCCCGATGATTGCGCGCGAAGAGTGGCTAGTGATCAGGGTGAAGGACGTCGAGACTTCGCGTTCCTTTATCGACTCAATTCTCGCGCGGCATCACGGGTATCCCGCGCAGATCAACGTTACTTCGCCAGAGATCGGTCCGCGTGGGCTTCAAGCTTCTCTCAGGATTCCGACGGCGGAACTTCTTTCGGCCGTTGGAGAGATCAAGGGCCTTGGGCGTGTGGAGAATGAGTCGCAGTCCGGAGAAGAGGTATCGCAGCAGCATATTGATCTTGTCGCTCGGTTAAAGACTGCTCGCGAGACGGAAGAGAGGTTTCAGGCGATTCTTCAACAGCGGACGGGGAAGATTTCCGATGTGCTGGAGGTCGAGCAGAATATTGCGCGAGTGCGTGGCGAGATTGAATCGATGGAGGCGGAGCAGAAGGCACTGGAACATCGCGTGGATTTTGCGAGTGTCGAGGTTCAGTTGACGGAAGAGTACAAGGCGCAGATAGGGTTGCCAGCGGATTCGGTTTCGACGCGGATGCATAATGCGTTTGTGGCGGGGTACCACCATGCGGCGGAGTCGGTGGTGGGGCTGGCGCTTTTTGTGGAGGAGTATGGGCCGTCGCTGGTGCTGTGGCTGGTGATTCTTGGGTTGCCGATTATTGTGGTGTGGCGACGGTATAAACGGGTTCGAGCGACTCTTTAGGTCCTTAGGTCTGCAGATTTTTCGGGCGCAGCTTGCGATCCAGATCATCTCCTATGCGGATGACGATGGCCGGCAGTGCTTCGACGTCGGCCTCTGTTGTGCGGAAGTTTACGATGCAGGCGCGTAGGGCGAATTTCCCATGGACGATGGCGTTGGAGATGTAGGCTTCGCCACTGTTTTGCAGTTGGGTGAGGAGTTCGCGGTTGAGGTCGTCCAGATAGCGGGACGTGGCTTCGTCGTTGACGTTGAGGTCAGTGGGGACGTAACGGAATGTAGTGATACTTAGCGAGTGGGTGAGCGGTTCCAGCTTGGGGTATTTGTGGGTTTCGAGAAAGAGATGCTTCGCGAGATGGATGTCATCGGCGAGCATCTGGATGTAGCCTTCGCGGCCGACGTGCTGAAGGGCAAGCCAGACTTTGAGGGCGCGGAAGCCGCGGGAGTTTTGCGGACCGAGGTCGAAGTAGTTGATGGCGTCAGAGCCGAAGTGATAGTAGGCAGGGTTGTAGGCGAAGGCGTCGCGCAACGACTGCAGATTGCGGACGAGAGCGCAGCCGGCTTCGAGCGGGGCGTACAACCATTTGTGCGGATCGACGGCGAGGGAGTCGGCTTCGCGCAGTGCCTTGAGTGTGGCTGGAGCGTCGGGCAACAGAGCGGCGAGGCCTCCGTAGGCTCCGTCGACGTGGAACCAAAGATCGTGTTCGCGGCAGATGGCGGAGAGTTCGGGAAGGTCGTCGATTGCTCCAGTGCCGACGGAGCCTGCGGTGCCTATGACGAGGAAGGGTTTGTCGCCGGCTGCGATGTCGCCGCGGAGTTGTTCTCTGAGGGCGGCGGTGTCGATTTGAAGTTGATCGTTGGTCGGGATCCAGCGGATCGAGTCGGTGCCGAGGCCGGAGAGGTCGGCGGCTTTTTGAATCCAGGTGTGGGTTTCTTTGGAGCAGTAGATCCGGAGGCGAGTGCTGTTCATACCTTCGGTGCGTATGTTCCAGCCTGCTTTGGCCTGGCGGGCGGCGAAGAAGCAGACGAGGTTGGCCATGTTGCCACCGCTGACAAAGAGGCCCCCGCAGTCGGTGGGGTAGCCGAGCATCTCGGCGATCCAGCGGATGGTCTGGGCTTCGATCTCGCTTGCCATGGGAGAGAGTGGCCAGGCTCCGACGTTGGGGTTGACGGAAGCGGCGAGGAGCTCGGCGAGGATGCCGATGGGGGCGGGTGAGCCGGTGATGTATCCCCAGAAGCGAGGGTGGCCGTTGAAGAGAGAGTGGTCGAAGAGGAGATTGGCTGCTTGATTGAGAAGAGGTGCGGGGTCGGTGCCCTGTTGCGGGATAGAGCGGTCGGAGTTGAGGGCTTGCCGGATTGCAGCTGGTGTTTCGGCGGGAGTGATGAGGCGCTGAGGAAACGAGTCCAGCAGCGCCGCGATCTGGTCGACGAGTTGATGTCCGAGAGCTTGAAACTCGCGGGAACTCATGGCGAGCGGAGATGTGCGTCTGTCTGCTGCTTCCAGATTTTCAACTACTTCTTTGATGTGCACGGCGACCCTCGTTGAAATGGTACCGGATGGCGAGGGTCTGATGTTTTGGGCTAGTGGGTAGGTGTAGCTACCGTTGGATCTTTGAGATAGTCGCGGATAAGAGCCACGGTGTAGGCGGGATTTTCTTCCATGAGCCAATGGCCGGAGTTGGGGACTACTGCCTCGCGCACGTTGGTGGCGACGTTGCGCATGATTGTGGCCTGCATTGGACCGAAGGACTTTGCTCCGCCGACGGCGAGGACCGGCATGGTAAGTTTTGTGCTCTGGAAGGTCTGGTTGTCTTTTACGTCTTGCGAGAAGGCTTTGAAGTGTTCGAAGCCGGCATGCATGGCTCCGGGTTTGGCGTATTGCGCAGCGTAGAACTTGCGTGTGAGTTCGTCGGGTTGAGTGGGAGTGGCGCTGAAATTGTTCCAAATGCGGTCGAGGTAGACGCGCTCGCGGCCCTGGACGAGGCGGTCTTCGTCGGTGCCCCAAAAGGAGAAGTGCCATAGGCGGTGGTCTTTAATGATGTCGTCCCAAGGGGTAATGCCGGGAATGGGTGCGTCCATGACGACGAGGCGGTCGACTTTGTCTGGGTAGAGTGCGGCGTAGGCGTAGGCTACCATGTTGCCGATGTCGTGCGCGACGACGGAGGTATTGTCGAAACCGAGAGTGGTGACGACGGCGCGAATGTCGGCGGCCTGAGTTTTCTTGTCGTAGCCAGCGGCGGGGCGGGAGGAGCGGCCGATGCCGCGGAGGTCGGGCACGACGACAGTGTAAGTTTTGACGAGCTCGGTGGCGAGAGGGGCCCAGGAGTCGCTTGTCTCTGCGTAGCCGTGGATGAGGACGACGACAGGGCCTGTGCCTGCGGAGCGAACGAAGATGTCGGCACCGGCGGGGCTATGAACCATTTGCGATTTGAAGGTGAGAGGGAGGGATGGTTGTGCGGTTGTAGTCCGGGTGCAAGCCATGATCAGGACGACGGTGATCAGAGTGATGAATATGCGGGAATTGCGTCCCATGCAGCTCTCCTTCGCAGGTTATTGATTTCTTATCAATATACGTCGATTGGGATGAACAAATCGATTCAGGTTTGAGGCGGGATTTCTCGCGATTGGAGCGCAAAAAAACCTCTTGACGATAAGATCGGTAAGTATTAGCTTACCGTTAGTGAACGCTTACCTACAGGCCGGACTGGATGCACTGGGAGATGGCACCCGGATGGCTATTTTTCAGCGGCTGGCGAATGGGCCGATGGCAGTGAATGAACTGGCAGGATTGTTACCGGTGAGCCGGCCAGCGGTATCGCAGCATTTGCGGGTCCTGAAGGATGCCGGGCTGGTGACGGATAACAAGGTGGGAACGAGGCGAGTGTATCAGCTGGATCCTGAGGGAGTGGCTCGTTTGCGGGCACACTTCGATCAGGTATGGGAGAAGGCGTTGGGAGCTTTTCAGAGCTCGATGGAGTTTACGGGCAAAAAATCGTTGAACGAGAGGTCGACGAGCGACAGATTGAAGAGCAAAGCGTCAGTAAAAAAAGGAGAGAGGAATGGCAAAGACAGTGGAAGAAGCGGTCGTGCGAAAAAGCATTCGGGTTCAAGTGCCCATTGAGCAGGCCTTCTCAGTGTTTGTGGAGCAGATGGAGATTTGGTGGCCGGCGGAACATCATATTGGGGAAAAGCCGTTTGCTTCGATTATTGTCGAGCCACGCGTGGGTGGGCGATGGTATGAACGTGATGCGGAGGGAAGAGACTGTGAATGGGGGACAGTGCGGGCCTGGGATCCGCCGCGGCTGGTGACGTTCTCGTGGCACCTGGGGCCAGACTGGAAATACAGTGCGGATCTAGCAAAAGCGAGCGACGTAGCGATACGGTTTATGAGCGACGGGTCTTCGGGGACTCTGATAGAGCTCGAACACAGCGGGATTGAGCGGCATGGCGACGGCTATGAGCAGCTTCGGGTCGCGCTGGACGGTCCGAATGCGTGGACGCAGACGCTTGCGGAGTTTGCGAAGGCTGCCGAGAGGAAGGTGCAGCGATGAGACCTGTGATCTTCTTGCGGATTGCGTCGGTGCTGACTTTAATTCATGCGGCGCTGCATACGTTTGGAGGGGTCTTCGGCGGAGTTGCTGCCGGCGCGCAACAGGCCGCCGTGACAGCGATGAAGACGAATGAGTTTCTGGCGCTGGGCGCGATGCGGAGTTACTGGGAGTTCTACAGGGGGATGGGGCTTGCGGTCAGTGTGACTCTGACCGCCGAGGGAGTTGTGTTCTGGCAACTGGGTTCGATGATGAGAAGCGATGGAGCGCGGCTGAGGCCAATCCTTGCGACGTTTCTTGTGGCTTACCTGGCCCTTGCGGTGAATTCTTACCTGTACTTCTTTTTAGCGCCTGTGATCACGGAGATTCTGATCGCGCTCTGTCTGGGTTTGGCGATTGCAAGCGCCAGACAGACTGCTACCGACAAGGTAGACAAGCGTGCCTTTGCGTAAGGCATGCCTGTCCTTTTCAGATTATTGGTTCTGATCTTTGGCTTTTTGCTTTGCTTCTTTTGCCGCCTCTTTTGCTTCGGCTGCAGCTTCTCTTGCGGCTGCTTTCCCCTCGGCTGTCGCTTCACGCGCTGCCCGGTTTGCATCGTCGATGGCACGGCGTGCATCGGGCGGTAGCGTAGTCATCTTTGGCGGTTCGGGCGGAGTAGGAGGCAGCGGCAGGAGGCTCCCTTTCTTCAGCGAGATGTCACCCTGGCTGGTGGTGACGCGAAGAAGAGAGCCGCCTTTGCCGATTGTGCCGTTGACTACGTTCTTATGGTTGTCTTCGTCTGAGTTCTTGATATCGGGGAAGTCGCTTTGGATATCGCCGTTGGTGGCGTCGAACTGGTAGACAAAGCTGGATTGCTCGGGAATGGTGAGATTGACGGAGCCGTTGCGATTTTCGACGGTGACGTTCGAGAGGGGGGCGCGCTGGTGATGTCGACCGAGCCGTTGCGGTTGGTGACGAAGACGTCTCCCGCGATGCGATCGAGGGTGATGTTGCGGCTGTAAGTAGTAAGGGTGACGGGACCGACGGCGTTACTGGCGTTGAGTTCGGCGTTACTGCCGATTTCGAGCTCTCCGTCGAGGCGCCCGAGCTGGAAGTCGGTGCGGCTGGTGTGGAATTTGATGGGGCCGCGTATGTGCTCGAAGTGCGCGTCTCCGAAGAACTCGCCGCGGACGGTGACGGGGCCGCTGAGATCCGAGAGAGTGGTGTCGTGAGCGCGTCCTTCGATGGCAAGTGCGCCGGTGACGCTGTGGGCGGAGATGTCGTTGTTCCCGTTGTTAATGCGGGCGTTGACGTTACCTGTGATTGCGCTGAGTGCGACGTCGCCGTGGTTTGCAGTGACGGTGACGTTGCCTTTGATTGCGCTGATCTTTGCGTCGCCGCGGTTGACGTTGATGGTGGGCGAAACATTCGCCGGCACGGTGATGACGAGGTCGGCGCGAGCACCTTCCATGGAGGAAATGGAGAGGGTGACGTTATTGCCGTCGGTCTTAATGGCGGGGCTTAGGCGCTCGGCTTTGGAACCGGCTTCGGAGTCGGAGCGGGTGTAGACCTCTTTGTGGACGCTAACGTGAATCTGACTGTCGTCGCTGGTGCCGGCGATGGTGACGTCACCGCGGGGATTGTCAATGTTGAGGGAAGCTCCGGTGGGGAAGGCCTGGGCCAGGTTCTGGTCGCTCTCATGTTTGTCGCCCATGAATTCGTCCCAGTTGTCCTGGTTGATGTTGAGACCGTCGAAGAGCTTGGTGCGACCGCCATCTCGAACGCCGCTGAAGATTACGCCGGTGATAGCGAGGAGAAGAAGAAGAGTGAAGACTCCGCCTCCGACGCGGCGACGGTATCGGGGCTGGGCAGAGTCGGATTGAGCGTACTG
Source organism: uncultured Acidobacteriaceae bacterium (assembly GCA_963815485.1). Taxonomy (GTDB): domain Bacteria; phylum Acidobacteriota; class Terriglobia; order Terriglobales; family Acidobacteriaceae; genus Edaphobacter. The sequence continues at coordinate 2,523,442 of CAWFGQ010000002.1, forward strand.
ATCGTAGGCCCACTCGAGGAGCAGAACGATACCGGCGCCTACCAGCAGGAAGGGCCAGTAGCGCCCATACCAGTCCCAGAAGCCGTGATGGAGGCGGCCGGTCTGGGAAAGCAGAAAGACGATGCCAATGCTGATGAGAATCAGCGGGCCAAGGATGGAGTTGCGACGCATGCCTCGGGCCTGGTAACGGTAGGCCTCGCGCTGGGCACGAAGCATATCGCGCTGAATACGGGCCTGTTCTTTGAGCATACGGCGCTGATACTTCCAGTCATTTCCGTAAGGGGGGCCGCTGGGCGCACCGGGAGGTGGGTAAGGCGGAGGATAGTTTGCCATGGTCTTATCTCCCTTCCTCGTCGTGCTGAGTGGAAGGGACGATAGAGGTGCCGGGATCAACTGGGGGAGGTGTTGGAGCCGGTGGTGTCGGGTAAGGATAGGAAGCGGCCATGGCTGCGCTGTACGTCGTACGATGGAAGATGGCCATCAAACCGGCAACGATGATGATGACGGGCCAACTGTTGTGCCAGGAGAGAACGCCCGAGGTATCGAGCAGGAAGAGAACGCCGATGAGAATGATCCATACAGAGCTGCGAAGGGCGCGAAAGAGCCGGAACTGGTAGCCGGGACTGCCGTCATCGGCGAAGCCGGTGCCAGTGTCGGTCATTCTGCGGACGAAGATCCAGACGCCGAAGCCGATCAAAATTATTGGGATGAACCAATGAGCGGGAAAGGCGTGGAAGAGTCCCGCGTTGCCGATGAGAAACAGGCAACCAAGTCCGATGAGCCAGATCGCGCCAGTGGGGAAACGATTACGCGGAAGAGGCGCAAGATTGGGGTCGATGGGGTAAGCGGGCGCTCCATAAGGATGAATCGGGGGGATTGGTGGCACGGGGGGAACGTAGTTGTATGAGCTGTCCCAGGGTGTGTTCCAGTTTGCGGCTCCGGGCTGCGGGGGATACGCGTAGGGCGGAGTTGTGTAGGGGCTTGACGCGGGTGGAGGAGTGGCGGAAGCCGATTGCGAAGCGGCGGCGGGAGTGCCGGGAGTGTTGGGCCACGATTTGCCGAAACCGAGTCGCTCGCCGAGGTCGTTCAGGCCGAAGGGATTGGGAAGCGGGGTGCCGTCGCGGCGTGCGCGTGCCGTGTGATGGGCTTCGATGACCTGGTAGATGACCCATCCTGCGATGAAGAGCCCGAAGATGCCGTGTTCGTCGGCGAGCGAGACGAGGATAGCGAAGACGATGAGGTGGACGACGCCTTTGGCGTACTGGCCGTTATACATGGCGCCGACGCCGGGGATGAAACCGAGCAGGGCAGCCAGGCCGGGGTTGGGTTCTCCGGGAGTTGGCGTGTAGCGAACTCCGTAGACATCGGGGCCGGCCGCGAAGCCGCTGGGATCGGCGGCGGGGCCAGTCGGTGCGCCTGTTCCGGCTAACCGCGCGGCGAGGCAGGGTTCACAAAAGACAGCAGTGCCCACGGTGCGGGTGCACTCCGGGCAGAGAGGCTTGCCACAGTTCTGGCAAAAAGCCGTACGTTCACGATCAGGATGGTTTGCGCAAGTCATACCAATCCCCCTTCTTGCTTGAATACGCTTGGAGTAAATACAACGAAATGCCTGGTGGCGAAGGGGGGGATCGCCTGAGGAACAGATTTAACCAACTGAACGCTGCTGGGGGTTTCGCGGCGGCTGGAGCCTGGATTGGGCTTGGTCTGCTTCTGGTTTTGTTTCGGGGGGCCTGACTTCTGATTCGGATCGTCGGGTTTCTGGGCGTTGGGATCGTTCTGGGGGGCCGGGGTGGTGCTGGGAGTGTTATCGTCGGAGGCCCGTTGCATGTCGCGGACGCGGGACTCGAGTTCGTAGACGACACGAAGATTGTCGAAGTTACGCACTACGCTTGCTTTGGCCTGGGAGGCACTGCGCATGATGCTGGAAGGCTTGAAGTCGCTGGCGCGAAGGTCGCTGAGACGAACGCCGGTGAGGTTGAGGGTCAGAGCGATGGAGAAGAAGGCCATAGCAGCGGTCATCGCAAGGCGAGGCTGCAGCATGGTCTGGCCGAGAGAGCGGAAGCTACTGGTGATGCGGGTGCGGAAGGGGATGACCTTGGCGGAGGCGAATGCGGGCTGGGCCATTGCGGGAATTGCAGGCCGACCGAGAATGGTGGAGGGCGGTTGGACGCGAAGGCGGTCAGTAGGGCCGAGGACGATCTTCGGAGCCTGGGCTGCTTCAGCAGCCTTGCCGCTAGTCTCCGCGAGGATGCGTTCGAGCAGGTTGGTGGGTGGTTCGGGCCGGGGAGATTTAAGCATCTCCATCCACGCGGAGCCGCGCTGGGCGTCGGCGAGCATGGTGGCGCAGCTGGGGCAACCAACCATGTGGAGGTCGAAAGTGGCCTGATCGGCGGCAGAGAGAGTGCCGTCGAGCGCGTCCAGGAGCATGGCTTCACACTGAGCGCAGTGTTGCGGGTCGTTGCCCTGGCTGGGCTTTACGCTTCCGAATTGATTGAAGTCCGCCACCTAAACCACCTCTCTCTCTAGCACTATTTCCTAACTTTCTATACGTTGCAGAAGCCTTGCAAGTTCCCCGCGACCGCGACTAATGCGGCTTTTTACCGTTCCTTCCGGGATTCTGAGAACCTGCGATATCTCTTTGTAATCCATATCCTCCAGATCGCGAAGAATAACAGCTTCGCGGAGTTCGGGGGAAAGCTGTTTGAGTGCGCTCTGGACACGAATCTTGAGTTCAAGACCAGCAACGTGGTGTTCCTGAGATGGCCGGGTGTCGGCGAGGCGATCGCCCATGGTGGGGCCGTCTTCTTCGCCGTCGAAAGTGGCGTCGAGGGAGTCGGAGGCTCGGTCGAGGCGGGTGCGGCGGAAGTGATCTACCAAGAGGTTGCGGGCGAGAGTGGTGATCCAGGTCTGGAAGCTGCCCTTCTGGACATCGAAACTGGCCAAATTCTTGTAGAGCTTGAGGAAGACTTCCTGAGTGAGGTCTTCGGCGTCCGAGCCCGAGCCAGTGAAACGGTAGCAGATGGCGTAGATGCGACGGTGCTGGGAGACGACGAGTTGCTGCCATGCCTGGGAGTCTCCTGCCATGCATTGGCGGACCAGTTTAGCGAGTGCCTCGTTTGCGGCTTCCTGTTCCGGGGTGCGCTCCAACTTTGCCTCTAGCGGTTTAACCGTCAGTGGAAGTGTATCGCGCGGACCCGGGATCGGATTGATTTGTTGAAGGGTTTGGGGGGCTGGTTCGGCGAGCGGAACAGAACGGGTAAGGCGCCGGGTCGCGGGTTTGTGGCTCGAAGGCCGGCCCTTTGCCGGAAACGGAATCGCCATGTGCAGAACGCCCATGTTTTCCTGTACGCACAGGCGTTCTCGTTAGTTCAATAGAAGATGAAAATGGGCAACTAATGGTTCTAGGGTGTCGGTGCCGAGATGACGCCGCAGGCGATGCGGTTGCCGGAGTTTCCGGAGGGGTCGGTCTTCATGTCGTCGACCTTCTCGTGGACCACGATGGAGGTGCCACCATTAGCGAGAATGCTGTTTGGGGCGGATGGGTCAAGAGAGATGGCGTCAAGTTTGAAGCTGGCTTGACCTATGTGACCTTCTCCGATGGAGACATTCTGCGGGAGATCGCCGGCGTGGTGGCCCATGGGGTTCTGGAAGCCATGCTGCTTGCTGGTGGGATTGAAGTGGCCTCCGGCCGTTTTGAAGTCAGGGGGATCACAGTGCGGGCTGGCGTGGACATGGACACCGTGTTCGCCAACGGGAAGATTTTTGAGGTCAAGCTTGAGGTGAACGCCCTTCTTGCTGGGGGTGAAGGTGGCAGTGCCGGCGTCCTCTCCGGTGCTGGTTTTGATGGGGACTACGATGGCGTTTTTGTGAGCGGCGGCGAGGGCTGGAATGGAGGCGAGGCAAAGAACGAGGGCGGTGGGGATTAAACGCATCGACTATCTCCTGAATGTGTTTCCTGTCACATCAGATGCTTTCAGAGTGTGTGCGGGATAAGGATAGCGCAGAAAGATTTCAGGCGGGCGACGGTGACTCTTGCCCGAGCAATTTGAAGGTGGGTGTGGGTTTCTGTTGCGTGCCGGGAGGGAGGTGTATGTAGAATCTGGGTCATGAAATCAGTTCAATTTATTTCTCCTCGTAAGGTTATTGCCTTTCTGTGCCTTTTCGGTGTTTTCGCAACGACCGCACCTTCGGCTCTGGTTGCACAACAAGGGAGGCGGGGTGCGGAAGCGGCTCAGGCTCCTGCAGGTGCGGATGCGAAGCCTGCGACGCCTCCTGAACCCAAGACTGCGGCAACGCCGGGAATGCCGACGGCGGAGTCTCCGCTGCCACCTGATGCTCATGTGGAACAGACCATACAGCTTGATGGGAAAACGCTGCATTACACCGCGACTGTGGGGACGCTTGCAGTTCGCGACAGCAAGGGTGCGCTGAGCGGCGAGGTGGTGTTCACTTCCTATGTGATGGAGGGCAAGGACCGTCCGGTAACGTTTGCGTTCAACGGCGGGCCGGGCGCGGCTTCGGTTTATCTGAACCTTGGAGCGATTGGGCCGAAGAAGGTGGCGTTCGGCGCTGAGGGACAGAGCCCTTCTGATCCGGCGACGATGACGGACAATCCCGGGACGTGGCTGGACTTCACGGACCTCGTGTTCATTGACCCGATCGGGACGGGATTTTCGCGGTCGCTGGTGCCGATGGATGAGGCGAAGAAGCAATTTTATGGGCCGGATCAGGATATTGCTTATCTTTCGAAGTGTGTCTACGACTGGCTGGTGAAGAATGGGCGGCTGCAGTCGCGTAAGTATCTCGTGGGGGAGAGCTATGGCGGGTATCGCGGGCCGCGACTGACGGCTTATCTGCAGTCAGAGATTGGCGTGGCGATGAATGGTCTGGTGCTGGTGTCGCCGGCGCTGGCTCCGCAGGCAGGGTCTCAGGATCTCTCGCCGATTCCCTGGATGCTGACGCTGCCGTCGATTGTCGCGGCGAATTATGAGCGTCAGGGCAAGCTGACGAATGAGAATATGCAGGCCGTGATTGATTACACGCGCGGGGAGTATGCGGAGGATTTGCTGAGAGGGAATAGCGATCCGCAGGCGACTCCGCGGATTGTGAAGAAGGTGACGGAGCTTACGGGGCTTGATCCCACGTTTGTGAAGCAGTCGGGTGGACGGCTGGAGACGCAGGCGTTCTTGCGAGAGGAGTTTCGTGAGACGGGTAAGCTGGGCAGCCGGTATGACCCGAACGTGACCGCTTACGATCCGTTTCCTTATAACCCGACGCAGGAGACGAATGACCCTATCTTGTTGAGTATTATTGCGCCTACGACGACGGCGATGGTCGATTTCGTGACGCGGACTGTGGGTTGGAAGACGGATGCGCGGTATAACGCTCTGTCGGGTGAAGTAGCCCGGAATTGGGACAGGAGTTCACGGAATGGGGCGTTTGCGGGCGGGGCCTCGGCTACGGATTTGCGTGTGGCGGTGGCGACGGATCCCAAGCTGCGTGTGGTGATTGCGCATGGATGGGCTGATCTTTCGTGCCCGTTTATGGGGTCGGTGTTGACGGTGAGCCAGATTCCGATTATGGGCGATCCTATGCGGATTCAGGTGCATGAGTATCCGGGCGGGCATATGTACTATGCGCGGACGGCTAGCTCGCTTGCGCTACGCAAGGACGTGATGGATATGTTCTCCAAACACTGAGTTAAGTGTTTGGATTTGTGCTGGTTAGGAGCTGCTGGCTGAGAAGGCCGGCAGCTCTAACTGTTCGGAGTGGTGTTCGTCGGCGAAGGGTTCGAAGTGGGTGCGGCAGCGGGCTTCGTAGAGGCCGGCTGCGCCTACGACGACTAGCTCCTGGGACTGGCCGAGGCGCTGGGTGTGGATGGCGGGGGCTCCGCAAACCATACAAACTGCAGAGAGCTTCGTCACTTCGTCGGCGAGGGCCATGAGGTCGGGGACGGGACCGAAGGGCTCGTTGGCGAAGGTGGTGTCGAGGCCGGCGAGGATGACTCGCTTACCGAGGTGGACGAGCTCGAGGGCCAAGTCTTTGATTCCGCTGTCGAAGAATTGAGCCTCGTCGAGGCCTACGACGTCGATGTCGTGAATGCGGTTGTTGGCGAAGAGCTCAGTTTTGAGGCTTTCGGAGGTGGGCGTAATGACTGCGGCATCATGGGTTTGCGAGCTGTGGCTGGCGATGGCGGTGCGGTGGTAGCGGAGGTCGATGTCGGGCTTGAAGCAGGCGACACGCTGGCGGGCGATACGGGCGCGCTTGAGGCGGCGAATGAGCTCTTCGGATTTGCCTGAGAACATGGGGCCGGTTATGACTTCAATTCGGCCTGGGGTGGTGGGTGTCATTCGGTGATGGTAACGGGGTTGGTGGTGGATTTTTGCGTTTAATTTTTTGGGGTGGTGGAGTGGTGTTTTTTCTGGGGATTTTAGATTTTCACAGGGGTTTTTGCATGGTTTTTTGTGATCGTTACGTGGTGGTTAAGTGCAAAACCGTGGTTGTTAGCTGGTGCCTATTTTGGGCGTCATTTTTTCCTCATTTTTGAGATTTATTTTTGGGGGGGGAGTTTTTGGAGTGGGATGGGAAGGCATACCCCAGGGGCTGAAGCCCCTCTTTTTGGGGTGGCTTGAGAGTGTCCAGGCCGAAGCCTGGACTTACCTATAGGCAAAAGCAAAAGCAACGACAACTACAACGGCAAAAATGCGGGGGTCTCTCCACTGCGCGACGGACGATGAGACTGTCCGTCGCTTCGGTCGAGATGACTCGGTTTTTGAGGGGACATTTAAGACGGTGGCAAAAGCAAAGACAACTGCAAAATGCAAAGACAACTGCAAATGCAAAGACAACTGCAAATGCAAAGACAACTGCAAATGCAAAGACAACTGCAAATGCAAAGACAACTGCAAATGCAAAGACAACTGCAAATGCAAAGACAACTGCAAATGCAAAGACAAACTTCAAAAAGCGACAGCAGATCCTCCGCCTGCGGCGAAGGATGACAACCAAAAAAGCAAAAGCAGCTGCAACTGGTCTTGCAAAGACCAACGACAACGGTAAGGGCGGGATTAGGTGGTGGGTGCGTTTTCTTCGTAGATGGTTTCTTCGGGGACTGTGGTGGGGCTCTCGAAGTCGATGTGATAGCCGTCGGGGTCCTTGAAGACGGTGACCCAGAGGCCGTTGCCTACGAAGGGACGGCGTGGTTCGAGGCTTCGGGCACGGGTTTCGTGGTAGATGGCGATGGCGTCGCGGCACTGGAAGCAGACGGAGACTCCCTTGCCGAGTTTTTCGTTGCGGAGCGGCGAGTCGGGGCGGTACTCCTGCAGCATGAGAGCTGCGCCTCCTAGCTGGAGCCAGCACCAGCGGATTTTGTCGGCGACGATCCATTGATTGGTGCGTTTGAAGCCGAGGCCTTCGACGTAGAAGCGGAGAGAGGCTTCCATGCTGGAGACCATGAAGAAGGGGACTGCTTGGTGGACGTTGGGTTCGGTCTTCGGTTGAGCGATTTCCGTTGCCGGTGCGGATTGTGTGGTCATGATTTTGGCTCCTCAGCCTGGACGAGGGGTTGCCAGAGTTCGATGCGGTTGCCTTCGGGATCGGTGATCCAGGCGAAGCGGCCGTAGTCGGCGTTCTCGCGGTGTGGGTCGATGGGGACGTTGGCGGCGGCGAGTTGAGTGAGAAGCTCGTCGAGGTTGTCGACGCGGTAGTTGACCATGGCCTGCTGGGGGTCTTTTTCGTTGCCGGAGCCGAAGTATTTCGTGTCTTCGGGGAAGAGGGACCAGGTGGTCATGCCGGTGGTTGGGGGGATTTCGTCGGACCATAGGAGCGTGGCTCCGCCGTAGTCGCTGAGGACGATACCGAGATGTTTGGCGTACCAGGCGTTGAGGGCTTTGGGATCGCGCGCGCGAAGGAAGATTCCGCCGATGCCGGTGACTCGAGCCATGTGAGTTTCTCCTGCGAGAGAGATTGGTTGGAGATGAGTATATGGAGCCGGGGCCGGTAGCGAAATTAATAGGTTATTTTGCGGGGCAGTCTTTGCGTCCGGTGTCGGCTACGGAGGCGATGAGCCACTTGCCGTCTTTGCGGACGAGGTTGAAGAGATCGGTGCCGCAGTGGTCGACTTTGCCGTTGACGAGGAAGTCGAAGGGAGCCCAGACGACGGCTAGATCGTTGTCGATGCGGATGAGCGGGTCGTGGATTCGCTCTTCGATCTGGGTGGGAGGCTGGGTGGTGCTGGGGCGGCCTATACGGTCGGCGAAGTTGTCGGCGGTCATCTGGCCGGGGTTGCCGTCGCGCATGAGGACCATGGTTGCGCCGGGGATAAAGGTCGCTTTGATAGCTCCGGCGTCGCGCCTGGACATGCCGTCGAACATGGCATTGACGGGAGTAAGGACGGCTTTTTCTTCAGGGGTTTGCGCTTGAAGTGTGGCGACTGCAACGAGCAGCAGAGCCAGGCGTAGGGGGCGAAGAGTTTTCATGGGTGTCGATTCTATCCTGAGGGAGTAGGGAGTAGGGAGTAGGGAGTAGGGAGTAGGGAGTAGGGAGTAGGGAATAGGAAACAGGGAATAGGGTCGACAGTAGGATCGTCAGTTCTCAGTTCTCAGTTGGTGGGGTGCGGTTACCTGGCAGGTAAACGTAGATTTTTGTTGGTCAGTATGCTGAGTGGGTGAGGTGCTTGTGAGTTTGAGGCCGAGGTTTGCTGCTTCGCTGATTCGTGAGTTGGCCAATGGCGCGATGGAGCGGGAGAATTTGCTGGCGTTCTGGTTTGGCGAGTCGGATCAGGCGACTCCCATGTTTATTCGGGAGGCGGCGATTGCTTCGCTGCGCGAGGGAGAGACTTTTTATACGGAGAATCTGGGGCGGCGGTATTTGCGCGATGCGGTTGCGCGGTATCTGACTGGATTGCATGGGCGGGCGATTGGGGTGGATCGGATTGCGATGACTACGTCGGGGGATTCGGCGTTGATGCTGGCTAGTCAGTTGCTGGTTAATCCCGGGGACCGCGTGGTGATTGTTACGCCGCTGTGGCCGAATGCGGTTGAGATTCCGAAGATTGCCGGGGCGGAGGTGGAGTGCGTTTCGCTGGAGGTGCGGGAGGGGCGATGGGCTTTGCCACTGGAGCGATTGCTCGATGCCTTGACTCCAAGGACTCGGATGCTGGTGATCAATTCGCCGAATAATCCTACGGGGTGGGCGATTGGGCGGGAGGAGCAGCGAGCTGTTTTTGAGCATTGCAGGCGGCTGGGGATATGGATTGTTGCGGATGACGTTTATGAGCGGCTGGTGTATGACGAGGGCGTGAAGTCGGCTCCTTCGTTTCTCACGCTGGCGGAGGATGGGGACCGGCTGATCGTGGTGAATAGTTTTTCGAAGGCGTAAACAATGACCGGGTGGCGCGTGGGGTGGATGGTGGTGCCGCCTGCGCTTTTGGGGGAGTTGTCGTCGCTGATTGAGTACAACACTTCGTGCATCTCGGAGTTTGTGCAGCGCGGGGCCGCTATTGCGGTTGAGCAGGGTGAGGCTTACGTTGTCGAACTGCGTGCGCGGCTGGGTGATACCCAGCGCAGACTCATTGCTGCGTTGCGTGAACTTCCAGGGGTTGAGGTTCCTGAGGCGAGTGGGGCAATGTATGTTTTTCTGCGGGTGGCGGTGGAGAGCGATTCGATGCAGTTTGCGCGGCGACTGGTGGATGAGGTTGGGTTGGGACTTGCTCCGGGAAGAGCGTTTGGGCCGGAGGGTGAGGGTTGGATGCGATGGTGTTATGCGGCGACGTGGGCGAAAAATGAGAGTGGAGTGGAGCGTCTTGCCAGGTTTCTGGCGAAGCGGAGTTCTGGTGTCATGTCCGGCTCGTCTATGTGAGTGATGGTGGTCAGTCTGAGTTTGTTCTGGTTTATCCTTGCCAACCTCTTTGGGTGACGACCAAATTAGTTCCTAGTCGCCTGCGATCCGGAACCGGCTCCTCGCGACTGCTCAATGAGTGCAATGTCCTGAATTCGCCATGCGAGGCTAACTTACATTTTGCCGGGCACTCGAGATTAGAGCTCTACACAGGCATCTGTCCGACACGTCGATCGTACGGACGTGTGGGCTTGCCCGCGATTGTGAGTGACCAGGCACCTATTGGAGCTTTAAGTTTCGCTTAATCTTTGTCCCCATTCATTCATCCGGCGCTTAACAAAATGTAACGTCCAGCGGCTAACTTGAAGCAAATCAGGAGATAGCGGAGAGGGACACATCATTCCTGAAACACCGAAACAGGTATAACCTGCACCGCTTCAAGAGGAGAACCATGCGTTTTAGGGGAGCTTTATGGGCCGTACCGTTCGTGACGTTGTTAGCTTCGTTACCAGTTTTCAGCCAGACAGTTCGTGTCACCCTGACAGGATCTGTAACCGATGCGCAGGGTGGCACACTGCAGGGGGCACTGATCACAGTTGATCCCGGCGATGAAAGCGCCGTTTCCGATGCTCAGGGGTTGTTCACGCTTCCGGCACTGCCGAACGGTAAGTACACGGTAACGATCAACTATAAGGGATTCACCGCATGGACGCAGGCCGTGACCCTAAGTGCAGGCCAGTCATCCCACATCGTTGCCGTGCTGCAGGTGGCTGCGAACAAAGAAGATGTTCAGGTGTATGCAGGCCGTCAAGGGGGAGAGATCGAGGCGGTCAATCGGACCTTGACCGCCGACAACATCATCAACGTTCTGCCATCCGACGTGATCACGAGTTTGCCCAATGCAAATGTGGCCGACGCTATCGGACGGTTGCCCAGCGTCACGCTGGAGCGAGACGAGGGTGAGGGCAAGTATGTGAAGGTGCGCGGAACCGAACCCCGGCTGACGCATACGACGCTCGATGGAATAACGATCGCGTCGCCTGAAACGGTCCGGCAGATTAAGCTCGACCTGGTTCCCGCGAATCTTGTCGAGTCTGTCCAGATCAACAAGACACTGCAGGCGGATATGGAAGGCGACGGGATCGGCGGGTCGGTGGATCTGCGCACGAAGAGTGCAGAAGATCGTCCGACTATCTATCTGGAATCGACGGGTGGCTATACGCCGATCATCGGGGGACGCCCTGCGTACCAGTTCGATGGCACCCTGGGCAAGCGATTTCTCGAAGGGAAGAAATTAGGCGCCTTGGTCAGCGCATCGTACGACTGGAACGGACGCGGCATTAACGACATCGAGCCCGCTCCGGCCCTGGTGGGTACCTATGACCTGCGTGACTATCGGTATTTTCGTGATCGTAGCGGCGTCGGGGGCACACTCGACTACCGTTTCAACGACACTTCAACGATCTACCTCAAGGGTCTTTATTCGCACTTCAACAACTTTGGAGACGACTGGATTTATAGTCCTACGATCAACAACTTCGTCTCTCCTGTGCAAGGCGATGCTTCCGGATCGGTTTCGTTCCAGGCTCTGCGCCGACGGCCGGTGCAGGATATCGGAGGCCTTCAGCTTGGAGGACACCATGTTATTCGGCGATCCATCGTCGCCTGGGACCTCAATTCGTCCGTTGCGCGAACCCGCGATGAAGGCTACTCCACCGCGCGTTTCTCGCCGCTGTCAGATACGAATCCCCTCAATAATGTTCAGTATGCCCTTGATTTGAAGAATCCGCTCGAACCGCACCTTAACGTACAGAACGGCGTCAACATCTTCGATCCGACCAAGTATTTCTATACGGGACAGAGCGTGCAGTACATGTACAGTCCCGAGGTCGACCTTGGATTTGGGGCTTCTGTTGCTACCCCCTATTCGCTGGCAGGACATGCAAGCACCTTCGAGTTTGGCGGACGCTTTCGCAATGAACACAAGTTCCTGAACCAAAATACGCAGAATTTCACGCCGAACGCCAGCGGGGAAGCCGCTTCCCTGGCGATGACTAACTTTCTGAATGACTTTCAGGACCCCAATTATTATGGCGGGGCTTATCAGTTCGGTCCGGCGGTCGAGTACGACAAGGTGAGGGCGTTTGCGGCGCAGTCAATTACTTCCGGCATCTTCGGAAACGCATTCGATCAGGTGGAGAAGGTCTCCGCAGGCTACCTGATGAACTCGACCACCATTGGAAAGTTCCGGCTCGTCTTTGGTGTACGGTTCGAGAATACGGGCGAGAACAACCTCGGTTATCAAGGTGCCAGCAGAGCAACCAACCCGGGCACTACACCGATTCGCGTGACGACCTCTTATCTCGATGTCCTGCCGAGCGCATCGCTGCGGTACGCGTTGACCGCATCCTCCGGACTACGACTGGTCTACGGTCGAGGATTAGCGCGACCAAACTTCTCGGACCTTATTCCATTTCAGAGTGTCTCGAGCAGTGGGTCGGCACGCACGACCGTAAATCAGGGAAACCCAAATTTGAAGGCGGAGTACGCCGACAATGTTGACCTGCTGTATGAGACGAGCTTGCCCCGTAGCGGCCTTCTTCAGGCGGGTTTCTTTTACAAGAACCTCACCAACCCGATTGTAGCCACGCAAACCGCGAGTGCCCCCAATCCAACTCTGACCGGCAACAACAATCCTTATATTCTGAACCAGACCATCAACGCTGGCAGCGGATATGTCTACGGATTCGAGATTGCCTATCAGCAGCACTTCTCCCGTCTGCCGGGAGCGCTGAACGGACTAGGTCTTTCGACCAACTATGGCTACACAGCCTCGCAGGCGAACCTTCCCCCGTACGTCGATCCTGCCTTGCTTCAGCCGGACCAGATCAGCGGGCCAAACCGTGGTCCTGGAGGTTCTACACCGGCGCTTATAGGTCAAGCGCCAAACAGCTTCAATTTCAGTCCAACTTATGACAAGCGAGCCCTGTCAGTGCGCCTGGGAATGACCTACAACCAGGCGAATATCGCGGCCTATCAATACAACGTCAGCAATGCGGGACCGATCGAAACTGGAGGTAACGGAGGCGGTCTATACGGGCCGAACGGAGATCAACACTTCTACTCGCATTTGCAGATCGACCTGCAAGGATCCTACAAACTGCCGAAAGGATTCACAGCCGTAGCGTATGGCTTGAATCTGAATAATGAAGTGTTCGGATTCTATAACGGAAGCACGATCTATCCGGTGCAGCGTGAGTTTTACCGGCAGACGTTTGGCGGAGGGCTTCGCTGGTCGCCAACCCACGAGCGATAGTGTACGACTTGATCTTCCAGTGTGATGCGTGCCTGCGAGTGGCTTCTGCGGGCGCGCATTTTCTTTGGGATGGAGTTCGAGTCCATTAGGTCCAATGAGACCAAATTCCTGTCGGAGAACTTAGAAATCGAGCTTACAAAGCGACGATCCTGTTTCAAGTCGGCCCACTTCCATGTGAGTATGTTGGTTGACTGTGGTTGATGTGGCGCGTAGCTCTTGCAAGTTGGATCTGCGTGTTGGATTTTTGACGGATCGTGCGCCCTGTTCTGTTTTACTCACACCCACAATGAATATTTGCGGATGAGTGGAGCGTCCTCGCGAGGACACCCCATTATGCCGAGGTTTATCGACCCACCAGTTTCTGCAACTTCTCGGGGTACCGCTCCCCTTGCACCTCGATGCCGGAAAAAGCGTTCTCGATTTCCTTGAGATCCTGGGCAGAGAGTTCAACATCCGCTGCTCCGAGATTCTCTTCCAGGCGATGAAGCTTGGTTGTCCCCGGGATCGGCACAATCCACGGTTTCTGGGCGAGCAACCACGCCAGAGCGATCTGCGCGCGTGTGGCCTTCCTCTGCTCCGCTAGCTTCCCTAGTGTGTCAACTACCTTCTGGTTCGCTTTGCGTGCTTCTGGATTGAAACGCGGCAGGCTGCTCCGAATATCGCTGCTTATGAAGGTCGTGCTCTCGTCGATCGCACCTGTAAGGAAGCCTCTGCCGAGGGGGCTGAATGGAACAAAGCCGATCCCAAGCTCGTCCAGGATTGGCAGAATCTCTTTCTCGGGTTCTCTCCACCAGAGAGAGTACTCGCTCTGCAGTGCAGTGACGGGCTGGACGGCATGCGCGCGCCGGATTGTCTGCGCTCCTGCCTCGGACAGGCCGAAGTGCTTGACCTTGCCTTCCTGGATAAGATCCTTTACTGCTCCGGCAACGTCTTCGATTGGAACTTCCAGGTCAACACGGTGCTGATAGAAGAGATCGAGAGCATTTACCCTCAGACGCTTGAGCGATGCCTCGGCTACCTCTTTAATGTGTTTCGGGTGACTGTCGAGCGCGGTCCACTTACCGGCGTCGGCGGGATTGGCTTTGAAACCAAACTTTGTCGCGATCACAACCTGACCGCGAAACGGAGCAAGAGCTTCGCCGACCAGCTCCTCATTTATCAGAGGACCATAGACTTCAGCTGTATCGAAAAAGGTGACGCCTCGGTCTACTGCTGTACGAATGACCTTGATCGCCTCTTGTTTCTCTGTCGCCGGACCAAGGCCGTGGCTTAAACCCATGCAGCCAAAACCCAGTGCTGATACCTCAAGTCCACTTTTCCCCAATTTGCGCTTTTTCACTGTTTTCTTCTCCAGGCGGCTGATGGCTAGTGTTGTCCAATCGCTACCGTCGCGACTGAATCAAGTTTAGGTGCGAATTGTTTATGAGACCAGAGCGTCGCCATCGCAAGCGCTCGTGAATAGGATTCATGAATCATGAGAGACGATCTGAAGCTTAGCGCGGGTTTGAACGGGATGTGCGTGTACTTTTTGTATTTGTCATTTTTTTGTACTCTTACGGTTTTGGTTGAAATGACAATATCTTTACGGGTATTTGGTTGACGGTGGGTGGTGCCGGGAATAGGCTTTGGGAGGTAAGTGGGCCCCGGGATCTGCGTGTTAAATTTTTGATGGATCGTGCGCCCTGTTCTGTTTTGCTCACGCACACAATCGATGATCGCGCAGTCTCGGTAAAAAAATTCCGAGGAGAATTGCTATGGCTACTGAAACGAAGGTGATGCCGCGAGAGATCAATCCTGATGCGATGAATGCGCTGGTGGGACAGGCGGTTGCGGATATGGGAGCTGCGTTGCAGGCTCCGCTGATTCTGATTGGCGACAAGCTGGGGTTGTACCGGGCGATGGGCGATGGTGTGCCGGTGACTCCCGGTGAACTGGCGAAGAAGACGGGAACGGCGGAGCGGTATATTCGCGAGTGGCTGAATGCGAATGCGGCGGGGAAGCTGGTGCAGTTTGATGCGAAGGAAGGGAAGTACTTTATGACTCCGGAGCAGGCGATGGTGCTGGCGGTGGATGATACTCCGCTGCATCTGCCGGGGTTTTATCATCTGCTGGCTTCGCTGATGAAGGATGAGGAGAAGCTGACGGAGATTTATCGCACGGGCAACGGAATGGGCTGGCACGAGCATGAGAAGGGATTGTTTGAAGGGACGGAGAGATTTTTCCGGCCGACTTATTTAGCGAATCTGGTTTCGAGCTGGATTCCGGCGCTGGAGGGAGTGGAGGCGAAGCTGAAGGAAGGGGCTCGCGTGGCGGATATTGGGTGCGGGCATGGGGCTTCGACTCTGCTGATGGCCAAGGCGTATCCCAAGTCGACGTTTATTGGATTCGATTATCACAAGCCTTCGATTGAGAAGGCTCGGGAGAAGGCTAAGGCGGCGGGAATGGCGGATCGCGTGACGTTTGAAGTGGCTCCTGCGAAGGATTTTCCGGGGAAGGATTATGACTTCGTGGCGTTCTTCGATTGCCTGCATGACATGGGCGATCCGGTGGGTGCGGCGAAGCATGTGAAGTCGACGCTGGCGAAGGGCGGGACGTGGATGATTGTGGAGCCGTTTGCGAATGACTCGGATGCGGCGAACCATAATCCTGTGGGAAGGATTTTTTATTCGGCTTCGGCGACGATCTGCGTGCCTTGTTCGCTGGCGCAGGAGGTTGGGATGGGGCTTGGAGCGCAGGCTGGGCCGGCGAGACTGGAGAAGGTGGCTCGGGATGGCGGTTTCGGAAGCTTCAAGAAGGCTACGGAGACGCCGTTCAATATGGTGTTTGAGGCTCGGGCTTAGGCTGGGAGATGGTTTGGGTAGAGAGGCGGGTTTCTCCACTGCGCGACTCACGGTGAGCCCGTGAGTCGCTTCGGTCGAAATGACGTGTTATGGGAATACAGGAGCAACGGCAAAAGCAGCTCCTCCGACTTCGACGAAGGGTGACAACTAAAAAGCAAACGCAACGACAAGAGCAACAACAAAGGCAAATGCGGGGGTCTCTCCACTGCGCGATCGACGATGAGACTGTCGATCGCTTCGGTCGAGATGACGGTTTGTCTGGCTGCAACTGCAACTGCAAATGCAAATGCAAATGCAAGCGCAAAAGCAGATCCTCCGCCTAACGGCGAAGGATGACAACTAAAAGGCAAACGCAACAACCAAAGCAAAATGCGGGGATTCTTCCCCTTCGACAAGCTCAGGGTCAGAATGACGACGAAAAGTTCTGACGTTGACGAAGAAGGACGAAGTGTCTAGATTTTTTCGACTACTACGGCGGTGCCGTAGGCGAGGACTTCGGTGACGCCTTTCATGACTTCGTTGGCGTCGTAGCGGAAGGAGATGACGGCGTTGGCTCCGAGTTGAGCGGCGTGGAGGGTCATCATGGCGTAGGAGTCCTGGCGCGTTTTTTCGCAGAGTTCGGTGAAGAGAGTGATGTCGCCTCCTACGAGGGTTTGGAGGCTTGCGCCGACCGTGGCGAAGATGTTGCGGGAGCGGACGACGATGCCGCGGACTACGCCGAGATTGCGGACGATGCGGTGTCCGGGGACTTCAAGGGCTGTAGTGACGAGCGTGGGGTCAAGTGACAGGGTTGGCGGTGGATAAGTCGACATGCGTGCTGGCTCCTGTGTTATTGGGATAGTACGCGGTGGGACAGGTTGCGGTTCCCTGAAGGCAGGGAGTCGGGAAACGGGGAGCAGGGAATAGGGATCAGGGAGTAGAAGGCTGCTTTTGCCTAGAGTTTCGGTGTGGCTAATTGGGTTACAAGGGCGGTGACGGCGCCTGAGTCTATCGTGCGGGCCGCTAACTTAATGCCTGCGGGGATATCGGGGATTAGGTCGGCGGTGAGTAGAACCGCAGCTGCGTTGAGGAGAACGATGTCGCGGCGAGGTCCGGGTTCGCCGGCGAAGATCGCGGTGAGGATGGCTGCGTTGGTGGTGGCGTCGCCTCCCTGGAGGGTTTCGATGGGGGCTCGGGCGAGGCCTACTTCTTCTGGCGTCAGGGTTCCGTAGGTGATGGTGCCGTTGCGGACTTCGGCGTAGTGGCTGGGGCCGGAGATGGAGAACTCATCCATGCCTGTGGAATGCGGGCCGGGGGCTTGTCTGTCGGAGTGGTTGGTGCTTTCTGCAGGGCCGGTTTCGCCGTGGACTGCGAAGGCGTGGCGGGTGTTGAGGAGAGCCATGGCTTCGGCGACTTTGGGGACGAGATGGGGGGCATAGACTCCGACGATCTGGGCGGAGGCTCCGGCGGGGTTGGAGAGCGGACCGACGAGATGGAAGATAGTGCGGATGCCGAGGGCTCGGCGGACGGGCATGACGGCTTTCATTGCTGGATGGAGCGAGGGCGCGTGGAAGAAGGCGAAGCGGTGGCGGCGGAGTGCGGCGGCGCCTTCTTCGGGCGAGAGTGCGACAGGGATGCCGAGGGCTTCGAGGACGTCGGCTGAGCCGCACTGGCTGGTGACGCGGCGATTGCCGTGTTTGGCGACGGTGGCTCCTGCGGCTGCGGCGACGAGTGCAGCGGCGGTGGAGATGTTAAAGGTGCCGCTGGCGTCGGCTCCGGTGCCGCAGGTATCGGTTAATCGGCTGCGCTCCGCGTCGGTGAGAGGAATGGTGGTGGCGGCGGCTCGCATGGCGTCGACGAAGCCGGCGATCTCGTTGGGGTGTTCGCCGCGGGTGGCGAGAGAGGTGAGGAGTGCGGCGATGTCGAGGTCGGTGGCTTCGCCGCGAAGGATGGCCTGGAGGACTTCGGCGGCTTCGGCGCGGGAGAGGATTTCATGATGCTCGATGATGCGCTTGAGATGAGGCTGGAGGGACATTGGTTTAAGGGTAGCAGGTGGTGGTTGTCAGTTGTCCGTTCTCGGTTGTCCGTTCTCCGTTAGAGAATTCGCGGGTGAGGAAATTTTCGCGTTGGTGTGGCTTGCGGGTGACACAATGATGCGCGAGGGATTTCGTGCGAATCTGGTTTGCTCATAGTAGTGAGGTTCCGATCTACCGTCAGCTTGAGACGCAGGTGGTGCTTGCAATTTTGAGTGGGGATCTGCGTCCTGGCGAGAGGCTGCCTAGTACTCGAGAGCTGGCGCGGCGGTTTGCGCTGCATCCGAATACGGTGAGCGCGGGATATCGGAAGCTGGAGAAGGATGGGTGGACGGAGCGGCGGAGAGGCAGCGGCGTTTATGTGCGCGGGGATCGGGAGGGTGCGGCGACTCCGGAGCAGATTCTGGATAAGCATATTGCGGCGTTTTTTCGCGCGGTGCGGGAGCTGGGTTTGCCGCAGAGCGAGGTGCGGGCGCGGGTGGCGCAATGGCTGGCTGCTCCGGTGCCGGATCATTTTGTGGTGATTGAGCCGGATGAGGAGGTGCGGAGAATTTTGCTGGCGGAGATTGGGGAGTTGTCGAAGTTTCGTGCGGTCGGGGCCTCGATTGAGGATTGTGCGAAGACAGAGACGCTTGCGAGTGCGATTCCGGTATGCAGACCGAGCAAGGCGAAGGCTGTGCGGGCGATGCTGCCTGCGGGAGTGGAGTTGATTACGCTGCCGATTCGTTCGGCGAATGCGTGGCTGAATCCGTGGCTGCCTGCTCCGAAGGGATTGCTGGTGGGAGTGGTGTCGCATTGGCCGGAATTTTTGACGACAGCGCGGACGATGCTGATTGCGGCTGGACTTCCGGCTGAGGTGCTGGTGTTTCGCAATGCGCGCGAAGTGGGTTGGAAGCGCGGACTGGAGCAGGCGGCGGCAATTTTGTGCGATGCGCATACGGCGACGGTGGCGGGGTTTCCGAAGAAGCCGCAGAAGATTGTTTTTCGGCTGCTGGCTGAGTCGGCGAGTGCGGAGTTGGGTGGGTATGCACGGCAGGATGGATTGTGACAGTTGCGATAGTGTCCTTAGCGGGCACTTTAAAGGGAATTCGGTGCGTAGCCTCGCTTCATCAACATTTCAACGTGAGGTGAGAGGGCTATGGAAATTGACTCGAAGGACACCGATTCGAAGAAGCGGTATATTCCGTGGGCGATGGCGGCTGGACGTGCGGTGCTTGGACCGGTACTGATTGTAGGAGCGGAGTGCGGCTGGAGTGGATTGACGCTGGCGGGTCTGGTTGTGGCGGCGTTGGTGTCGGATATTTATGACGGCGTACTGGCTCGGCGATGGGGTTGCGATACCGCGGGTGTGCGGCTGTTCGATTCGATGGCGGATACGGTGTTTTATCTGAGTACGGCGGTGGCGCTTTGGGTGAGTCAGCCGCAGCTTTGGCGGAGTTATGGATGGCTGCTGGCGGGGTTGCTGGGGATGGAGGCGGTGCGGTTTGGATTTGACTTTGTGAAGTTTGGGAAGCCGGCGAGTTACCACACTTATCTGGCTAAGGCGTGGGGATTGGTGATGGCTGTGGCCGTGGTTGCGGCGTTCGCGATGCATCGCGGGAGTGTGCTGGTTCCTCTGGCTTTGGGGATGGGGATTTTGTGCGATCTGGAAGGGCTGACGATGTCGGTGGTGATGCCGGTGTGGCGGAAGGATGTGAAGACGCTGGCGGAGTCGTGGAGGATTCGCGGAGAAAGGAGGAAGGCTGAGCTGGCGCGGCGGTCGACGAATCGATTGAGGGAGCGGCGGCGTGTGATTCTTACTGGATTTCTCGGGTTGCTGTTGTGTGTGGGGATTGTGCCCGCTGCGTTTGCGGCGGATGAGGGGCAGGCGGCTTACACGGGCGGGACGTTGCCTGTCGCGAAGGGAACGATTGGGTCGCTGGATACTACTTCGCCTACGGCGCTGATGTTCAGGTACGGAGGTTCGGCTGGCGGGCAGGTGGAGATTGATTACAGGAACGTCAGTAATTTTGAGTACGCGTCTCCGGTGGCGCATCATCTTGAAGTATTGCCGTTCATCTTGGTTTCGCTTGTGCGGCCGCGGGAACACAGGCATTTCTTTTCGATCCGGTACATGGACTCTTCGAACGTGGTGCAGGTAGTGGTGTTTGAGGTGCCGAAGAGTGATCCGCGGGCGCTGCTGGAAGTGCTGCGCGGACGGGCTCCGCAGGCGTGTGCGACGCAGAAGATCCGGTGTGGACTCGGCTCGGAGCCTTATTAGAGCAGAGGGTGAACTGCGACCGATTGGCGCAACCGAGTGGAATGGGAGGGGGTGATATATTGCCGCCTATGCGTACATCTTCGGGTTGGTGCAGAGCTGCTCTGTTCGTGGCGTTCGTTGGGGTTTGTGTTTCGACGGCGGTTGGTCAGGCTGGTGATCGGGTGGTTGGGCTGCTGGAGAAGCTGTCGAATGCGGCTGGGCCTCCGGGAGCGGAGGAGCCTGTGAGGGCGATTATGGTGGGCGAGATGAAGCCTCTGGCTACGGAACCGTTGAGGTATGACGGGATGGGGTCGGTGATTGCGCAGCAGGGGAAGACAGGGCCGCGCATCATGATCGATGCGCATATGGATGAGCTGGGTGGGATGGTTCGGCGAGTGACGCCTACGGGATTTTTGTCGATGCAGATGCTGGGTGGGTGGCTGGATCAGGCGCTGGTGGATCAGCGGTGGGTGATCATCGGGTCGAAGGGGCCGGTGCATGCGGTGACGGGGATTCGGGATATTCATGTGATTACGCCGGAGGAGAGGACGCGGGTGTTTCCGCGGGATTCGGTGTTTCTGGATGTGGGTGCGAAGAGTGCCGCGGAGGTTGCGGCGCTGGGAGTTGAGCCGGGTGATCCGGTGGTGCCGGATTCGCCGTTCATGGTGATGAATGGGACGAAAAATTATTTAGGGAAGGGGTGGGACGATCGGATTGGATGTGCCGTGTTGCTGGAGGCGATGCGACGGACGGCTTCGATGCCGCATACGAATCAGTTGTTTTATGTGGCGACGACGCAGGAGGAGGTCGGGTTGCGCGGGGCAAGGGCGGCGGTGAATGTGGTGAAGCCGGATATCGGAATTGCGATTGAGGGCGGGATTACAGGAGATGTTCCGGGGGATAGACCGGAGGAGACTCAGGTGAAGCTGGGGGCGGGACCGGGGATGTTTTTGTATGACTCGAGCGCGATTGCGAATAAGAAGATGGTGGCCTTTGTGAGGAAGACGGCGCAGGCTAAGGGCTTGCCGCTGCAGTCGGATCTGGTGCAGGGGTATGGGGATGATTCGGCGGAGCTGCAGACGATGAATGGCGGGGCACCGACGATTAATTTAGTGGTGCCGGTGCGGTATACGCATTCGCATAATGGGATTGTGAACCGGCAGGATTTTGATCAGGCGGTCGAGCTGGTGGTGTCGATGCTCGTGAGATGGATGCTAAGACTGTGGAGGAGTTGAGGGATTTTTCGCCTGTGCAGTGAGGCAACCTGCTTCAGTTGACTCGGAAAGGAGAGCGGTTCGTGCTTTCGCACGAATGCCACCTTAGCGACGATGAGACCTTGCGAAGATTGGGGCACCCGATCTTTCCAAGGATTTTACTTCGGGATGATGGCGAAGGGGGTTTCCTGGGGGCCAAGGAAGGCGGGGCGGCGTATGGGGGCTGAGTTGAAGGCCAGGTTCCAGGCGGGGGAGCGGAGTTCGGGCATGGGCTTGGCAGCGAAGAGTTTGCGGCATTGACGTGCAGTCCAGCGGGCCCAGGTTTTGGATTTTTTGCGGCGGGCGCTGTCGGTGGAGATGCCGGTGCCGGCATACATCTGGCGGTAGAGTTTCGATAAGAACATGAAGGCAACGCGGGCGCGCAGGGTGGGCGTGCAGGCGGAGCGCTCCCAGATGGAGGACCAGTTGTAGAAGCGGTCCCAGACTTTCTGAGTGCGCTCGCTGATCTCGGCGGAGCTCATGGAGGGGTGTGGGGTGAACATCTTGGGCCGAACGGCGGTGGGGATGAGCCAGTAACGGGTGATGGGGACGTCGCCGACAAGAGTTGGGGATTTGGCTTGCTCTTTTTCCCAGCGGGTGAAGTCGACGGTGCCGGGGAATGGCGTCATCATGACGAACTGGGCGAAGGTGACTCCGGCTTTGAGGGCCATGGCGACGGTGGCGTCGAAGGTGGCGGGCTTGTCGGTGGGGAGGCCGAAGATGAAGGAGCCGAGGACGTGGACACCATGTTTTTTGAAGGTTTGGAGCTGGCGGGCGAGAGCTTCCCCGGAGTAGTTCCAGTCTTTGAAGACGGCTTTGAGGCCTTCGGGGGTTACGGCTTCGACGCCGACAAGGGCGCCCTTGATGTTGGCTTTGCGCATGGCGTCAAGGTACTCGCCGTCTTCGCCGGCCTCCATGGTGATCTGAGTGAAAAAGACCATGTCTTTGGGGAGCTTGGCGAGCTCAGCCATGAGGAGGAAGCGTTCGGCTCGGATGGCGGTGAGCTCTTCGAGTTTGGCGAGGTTATTTTGTTCGCGTGCGAGGCGGAGGTCGGTGAGGGTGACGGGGTAGAAGTTATCGTCGGCGAGGGCGATGAAGCGGAAGCCGATCTGGCGTAGGTTGACGATCTCGTCGATGACGGACTGGAAGGCTCGCTGGCGTGGCTGCTGGCCGTCGGTGCGCCAGACGCTGCAGAAGGAGCAGTGCTTGGGGCAGCCTCGGATGGTCTGGACGGAGGCCCACATGTATTTGTCGCGGGGCATGAGATCCCAGCGGGCGGCCAGGAATTCAGTGCCCGCGATGCGGCCGCCATCGTAGATTTTCTGGAGCGGGACTCCGGCGAGGCAGTCAGTGACGACTTTGCCCCAGGCGATGTCGCCGTCGCCTTTGACTACGGTGTGGGCGTTGCCTTGTTCAAAAGCTTCTTCGGGGAAGAGGGTGGCGTGAATGCCGCCATAGATGACCCAAGCTCCACGTTCGCGGGCGATGCGGCCGACTTCGTAGCCGCGGAGGGCGTTGCCGGTGTGAACGCTGATGCCGACGATGTCGCCGGGCTGGATGGAATCGGGAAGGATCTGTTCGATGGATTCATCGACAAGGATGGGATCCCCTGCTGTCGATGGGGTTGCTGCTGCTAAGACGAAGAGCCAACGTGGGGTGATTACGGCGGTCCCAAAGGAATTGTCGCTGGGATTTACGAGATGAACACTCAAGAATCCAAACCTTTCCTCGTGCTGAGTACGGTTGGTTCACAGAGTGTTTGGGAGTGGAACGAATCAACGGCTAGCTGCGGCTAGGCAATGAGTGCCGACCAGGAAGATTCCTGCCGGTCTAATGTCGCCTATCATACATAGGCTAAAGGATAGTCGGCTAGGCGGTTGAGGTTAACTCTAATTGAATCTTGATCTCCTGGTTGGGTTGCATGTTGATTGTGAGGGGGATGGCTTCGAAGCCGGGGACGAGGTTGAAGGTGCGTTCTTCCGGGATTGGGTCGAAACCTTTTGCGGCGTTGGTGCGGATGGTTAAGGTGCCGGTTGGTTTTTTGATGTGGATGGTTTTGGGGTCGGGTTGGGTGATTGATTCTGTTGAACTGGAGATGACTGGAAGGATGAAGTGGAGCGGGGTTTCGGGTGGGGCTTCGGCGGTGGCTCTGATTTCGACGTTGGATTGGATAAGGCTGTAGTGAAGGTGGTAGTGGGCTTCGCCTGTGGCGGGAGGGTGGTGGGAGACGGTGAGCAGGCGGCCTTTTACATCGAAGATGAGTTCCTGTGTTTTTCCAATGAAGCTGATTCCTGAAACTGTTGTGGCTTCGAAGTCGCTCAGGCTGGTGCAGGTTTGTTTGCCGGCGAGTTCGATGCGTGGGGTCAGGCACATGTGAGGTTTGTCGAGATGGACTTGCTGGTTGGAGATCTCGATCATCTGGTACTCAGTCATGCTGGCGGTGAGGATGGGGCCTAGTTGCTGGTGATAGAGGAGGGATAGGGCTCCGCCTGAGGCGTGGCCTCCTCCGCCGGCTCCACCGCCGCCGGACTGGACTCGCTCGATGTATTCGAAGTCATAGCCGGTGATGGTGGCTCGCCAGGGGCCGAGTGAGACGAGGTGTGTGGCGATCTCGGGGAAGGATTTGAGGCTGTAGGGTTGGTCGCGTGGGAGAGTGATCGGTAGAGAAGCGGGTTTCTCCACTGCAGCGGCTGCGCCGCCTCCGGTCGAAATGACAACTTTGGAGGGGCGCGGAGCGGGTTTGTTAGTAAGAAGTGCGGCTGCGCCGCCGCCTCCGGTCGAAATGACAGCGTTTGTGGCGGAGTTGGGTTGAGTGATGCCGGCTTCGCTGTCGAGGACCGTGGCCAGGGATTTGGCGTGGGTGAAGGTGTGGTGGATGCAGGGCTTGTCGCCGTGCTGGAAGTAGTGCGGGCCGCCGTAGAGAACGTTGTTGTGAGTGCAGGCGGCCATGAGTTCGAGGTTGCGGTGGGCGGCTTCGCGGAAGCGTGGGTCGTGGTCAGCGAGGAGGATGAAGGCGGGATGGCAGCCGTCGCTGGTGCGGGAGCCCCACCATGTCCATTTGTAGTTGCGCGATCCCCAGGAGTTGTCCCAGGAGCCGTCGGGGAGCATGAATTCGAGGTGGGCGCGGAGGGCGGCTACGGTTTTCTCGAGGACTTGCTGGTCGTTGGCGAGGATGGCGTACTGGACTAGTGCAGGGAGGGATTCTTCTACGTTGTAGCCGAGGTCGACGGGGCGGCAGTGTTTGGGAGTGATGGCGGTTTGAGGGTGGCCTTCGCCGAAGAGGAGATTGTTTTCGGTGAAGTAGTCCATGGAGGCGTGGGCCAGTGTGCGGGCTCGGTCGAGGTAGTGGTGTTCGTTGAGGACGCGGGCGCAGGCGGCAAAGCAGTGCGAGGCGGTGATGGGATAGTTGATGTTGCCGGTTTCGATGGAGATGAAGGTGTCGAGGAACTTTGCGGCGCGGGCGAGGCGATCGGTCCAGCGCTGGCGGGTGGCGGTGTCGAGGATTGCGCCGTGGTGGTGGAGGGCTTCGGCGAGGGCGATGGCGTGGAAGACGGTGATGCCTTGCCAGGAGCTGAGGGTGACGTCGTTGATCCAACTGCCGTCGGCGCGGGAGACTTGCTGCTCGGACCACTCGTGGACGAGGAGGGCGGCTTCGAGGTATTTGGACTGGCCGGTGGTGTGGGCCTGGCGGAGGAGCGGGTAGACGGCGTCTCCGCAGCGGCCGTGGATGATGGCGCAGGCCGGGCATAGGAGGGCTCCGCGGAGTGCGGGGTCGGGGTTGTTGGATTGATGGGCGAGGAGGCCGTCGCACCAGGTTTGGAGGAGTTGGGAGTAGAGATTTTCTTGCGGGGCGGATTGCGCGGGCCCGGCGAATGCTGGAAGGGGCAGAGCGGCGGCTGCGGTGGCGGAGAGTTGCAGCATTTCGCGGCGGGTGAGGGTGAGTTTTGGCATCGAGGGAATCTTAGAACATTGGTTTGGATTCCGAACTATGGTTTGGTTGAAAGGCAAGAACAAAAGCAGGTCCTCCGCCTGCGGCGAAGGATGACAACTAAAAAGCAAAAGCAAATGAACGAGAAAAGAGCAACTGCAACTGCGGGAGTCTCTCCACTACGCGACGGACGATAAAGCTGTCCGTTGCTCGGTCGAGATGACGAATTTTGGGAGAAGTCTTGAATGAATTCTTCTGGAGCGTAGTGGTCGATTGGGCGATAAGCGCACGGTTGTTCGCGTTTCGGTTTGCGGGGGTTGAGGGTGTGCTCTACACTTTTTTGAGCGGGAGTTCTGCGAACACACCTATGAAAATTCACGAGTATCAGGCAAAAGAGATTCTGCGGAAATATGGCGTGCCGGTTCCGGCGGGTGAGATGGCGACGACGCTGGAGCAGGCGGATGTGGCGGCGAAGAGCTTGTTTGGCGCGGGCAACAAGGTCGTCGTGGTGAAGGCGCAGATTCATGCGGGTGGACGAGGCAAGGGCGGCGGCGTGAAGCTGGCAAAGTCGCTCGAAGAGTCGGATGCTGCGGCGAAGGCGATTCTGGGGATGCAGCTGGTGACTCATCAGACCGGGCCGGCCGGGCAGAAGGTGCAGCGCCTGCTGATTGAAGAGGGGTCGGCGATTGATCGTGAGCTATATCTCGGGTTGGTGCTGGATCGGGCTTCGGCGAAGGTGGTGTTTATGGCTTCGCAGTCTGGTGGCATGAACATCGAGGAAGTGGCCCATGCTACTCCGGAGAAGATTTACAAGGAGTACATCGATCCGGCGGTGGGATTTGCGCCTTACCAGGCGCGGAAGCTGGCGTTCAAGCTGGGGCTGAAGACTACGCAGATTAATGAAGCGGTGAAGTTCATGACCGGCTTGTATAAGGCGTTTGTCGAGACGGATGCGACGTTGATGGAGATCAATCCGTTTATTACGACGAAGGATGAGAAGCTGCTGGCGCTCGATTGCAAGATCAACTTCGATGACAATGCGATGTTCCGGCATAAGGACTTGAAGGAGCTTCGGGACTTGAGCGAGGAAGATCCGCTGGAAGTTGAGGCGAGCAAGTTTGCGCTGAACTACATTAAGCTCGACGGCTCGATTGCGTGCATGGTGAATGGCGCCGGGTTGGCGATGGCAACGATGGACATCATCCAGTATGCGGGTGGGTCGGCGGCGAACTTTCTGGATGTGGGTGGTGGCGCGAATCAGGAGCAGATTGAGAATGCGTTTGGGATTTTGTTGAGTGATCCGAATGTGAAGGCGATCTTCATCAACATTTTTGGCGGGATTCTGCGTGTCGATGTTCTGGCTACTGCGGTTGTGGCGGCGGCTAAGAAGTTGAATGTGACGCTGCCTATCATTTTGCGGTTGGAAGGCACGAACGTGGAAGAGGGCCGGAAGATTCTGAAAGATTCGGGCTTGAAGTTTGAAGTGGGCGCGACGATGAAAGAGGCGGCGGATTTGGCCGTTGCTGCTGCGAAAGGTGGTAAGTAATGGCGGTTTTGGTTGACAAGAATACTCGGTTGATTGTGCAGGGGATTACAGGGCGTGAGGGGACTTTTCATGCGAAGGCCTGCGCGGAGTATGGGACGAAGGTGGTGGGTGGCGTTACGCCGGGGAAAGGTGGCACGACGCATGAGGGTTGGCCTGTTTTCAATACTGTCGAAGAGGCGGTGAAGGAGACGGGGGCTAATGTTTCGGTGATCTTTGTTCCGCCTCCGGCTGCTGCGGATGGGATTCTGGAGGCTGCCGCGGCGGAAGTGCCGCTGGTGATTTGTATTACTGAGGGCATTCCGGTGCTCGACATGGTGAAGACCTGGGATTTTGTGAAGCGGTCGAAGAGCCGCTTGATTGGGCCGAATTGTCCTGGAGTGATTTCGCCGGGCAAGGCCAAGGTTGGGATTATGCCGGGGCGGATTCATAAGGAAGGGAATGTCGGGATTGTTTCTAAGTCGGGGACGCTGACTTATGAGGCTGTGTATCAGTTGACGACGCGCGGGATTGGGCAGTCGACGGCGATTGGGATTGGTGGCGACCCGATTATTGGGACGACTCATATTGATGCGTTGAAACTGCTGAATGAGGATCCGGAGACTGAGGCGATCATCATGATTGGTGAGATTGGCGGCTCGGCGGAAGAGGCTGCGGCGCGATACATCAAGGCGAATGTGAAGAAGCCTGTGGTTGGGTTTATTGCGGGTCAGACGGCTCCTCCGGGACGTCGGATGGGCCATGCCGGGGCGATTATCTCGGGCGGAGAGGGAACGGCTGCCGAGAAGATGAAGGCTATGAGCGAGGCGGGGATTACGGTGGTGAAGTCTCCGGCTGAGATTGGCGAGGCTATGGCCAGGGTGTTGGGGAAGGCTTAGTTATGCTTTAGCAGTTGCGGTGCTTCGGGAAAAATGCGGGGGTTCCTCGACTCCGCGCTCCGCTCGGAATGACGTCTTCTACGGGGACGCGAAAAAGGCCAAGGCCGGAGAGTTTATGCTCTCCGGCCTTTTGTTTGTGCGTTTCGTGACGGTTATTTGATTGGGTTGCCACTGGGGTCTACGTATTCGATGGGCGCCAGGTTGAGTTCCTTGAGTGAAGGTTCGATCTTGGCCTTGTCGCCTACGGCTACGATGATGAGGTGGTTGGGGTGGATGTCGGATTTGGCTACGCGCTCGACGTCTTGTGGGGTGACGGCGAGATAGGCTGCGGGGAGTTTCGCGTAGTAGTCGAGGGGGCGTTTGTAGAGGAAGATGCCAGCCATTGCGTTTGCGGTGGCGTTCGCGGTTTCGAACTGACCGGGCAGGGATTGGACGCGAGCGATTTTGGCTTCTTTGACCTCGGCTTCGGTGGGCGGTTCGGACTGGATGCGTTTGAGTTCGAGCATCAGTTGCTGGGTGGCTGGCGCGGTGACGTCGGTTTTGACGAGTCCTCCAGCGAGGAAGGGGCCACCGTCGCGATAGAACGAGTAGATGGAGTTTGCGCCGTAGGTGTAGCCGTGAACCTCGCGGAGGTTCATGTTGATGCGGCTGGCGAAGGCTCCGCCGAGGGTGTAGTTCATGACCTGAAGGGATTGGAGGTCCGGGGTGGTGACTGGCACGCCGTATCCATAGGCGACGAGCGCGGTTTGTGGCGCGCCGGGTTTGTCGACGAGGGCGATGCGGAGTGCCGGGGGTTCGGGAACGGCTGGGATTTTGACTTCGGCTGCGGCGCTGCCGGTCCATGAGCCGAAGTAATGGTCGGCCAGGCGGTGGGCTTCGTCGAGAGAGACGTCCCCGGCCAGCACGAGGGCGGAGTTCGCGGCGCCGTAGTGGCCGGAGTAGAAGTTGGTGACGTCGTCGCGGGTGAGGGCCTTGACGCTGTCGAGCGTGCCGACGGGGGATTCGCCGTAGGGCTGGTCGCCGTAGAGGAGGCGTGGGCCGACGCGGCGTGCGACGGCGATAGTGGAGTCGGTTTCCTGGCCAATGGCGACGAGGCGCTGGCGGCGGAGACGTTCGAGGTCTTCGGCAGTGAAGGCGGGGTGGAGGACTACGTCAGAGAGGAGATCGAGCCCCGCGTCGGCGTTGTTGGAGAGAAGGGAGATGGTCGCTACTGCCGAGTCCATGGAGGCGTTAGTGCCGAGACGCGCGCCGATGCTGTCGGTGGCTTCGGCGAGTTGGGTTGCGTTACGGGTCTTGGTGCCTTCGTTGAGGAGCGCGGCGGTGAGGGTCGCGAGTCCGGCTTGGGTGGGCGCGTTGTTTTCGCTGCCGGCGCGAGTGATGATTCCGGCTGAGAGGACAGGAAGCTGCTTGTCTTCGACGACGTAGACGGTGAGACCATTCTTCAGCGTGAAGGTTTTTGGAGTGGGCAGGGTGAAGGCGGTGGCGGGCCCGGCGACGGGGACGTTCTTGCGCCAGTTCTGCTGCTCTTCAAACGCTGCGGTGTAGGGCGGGGTGAGCTTGACGCTGGCGTCGGTGTCGGCCGGGCTGCGCGGGACATCGTCGACGACCTTCGCGCCGGGGACGCATGAGACGACTACGGCGTGGTCCTTGGTGAGGTATTTCGCGGCCGCGGCTTTGATGGTTGCGGGAGTGACGGCCTGATAGCGGGCGAGGTCTTTGCCGAGGTAGCCGGGGTCGCCGGTGTACTGGTTGTAGCGGTTGAGGGTGTCGGCTACGCCGCCAAAACCGCCGAGGCGCTCGAGCCCGCTGACAAGACCGGTGAGGTTGACAGCACGTGCGGAATCGAGCTCTTCCTTAGTTGGGCCTTCGGTCTGAAGTTTGTTGACCTCCTGCCAGAAGGTGGCTTCGAGATCTTCGAGCTTCACGTTGGGCTTGGCGGTGATGGTGCACTCGGTGATGGAGGTGAGCTTGAGGGAGTTGTTGAAGCAACGAACGGATTGAGCGACCTGCTGTTTGTAGACGAGGACCTGATTGAGACGGCTGGCCTTTGCGCCGCCGAGGATGTGGACGAGGAGGTCGGCGTCGGCGTCGCCCGCGGTGAAGGCGGGAGGGGTAAGGAAAGCTATGCGGATTTGAGGGAGCCGGACGGTGTCGGTGACGGTGGCGCGTTTTTGTTCGGTAATGGGCGCGGTGACGGTGGTGACGGGATCAACCTTGGGGCCGCGGGGGATGGGGCCGAAGTATTTGACGAGCAGAGCTTTCAGTTTGGCGGAGTCGAAGTCTCCGGCGACCGCCATGGTGGCGTTGTTAGGGGTGTAGAACTGCTTGAAGAAGTCGCGGACGTCGTTGAGGCGGGCGGCTTCGATGTCGGCGTGCGAGCCGATGACGTTGGCGTAGTAGGGATGCTCTTTGGGGAAGAGAAGCTCGTAGACCTTATCGCCGGCGAGATCGTAGGGAGTGCCTTCGCCCTGACGGCGCTCGTTGCGGACGACGTCGCGCTGGTTGGTGAGTTTTTCGCGATCGAGGCCTTCGAGGAGGAAGCCCATGCGGTCGCTTTCGAGCCAGAGGGCGAGCTCAAGCTGGTTGCTGGGGACGGTTTCGAAGTAGTTGGTGCGGTCGAAGTCGGTGGTGCCGTTGACGTCGGTTGCGCCTGCTCCCTGGACGTATTTGATGTGGGCTTTTTCGCCGACGTGTTCGGAGCCCTCGAACATCATGTGTTCGAAGAGGTGGGCGAAGCCGGTGCGGCCAGCGCGCTCGTTGAGTGGGCCGACGTGATACCAGAGGTCGACGGCGACGAGCGGGAGACGGTGGTCCTCATGCATGAGGACGGTAAGCCCGTTGGGCATGGTGTAGGTTTCGTACTTGAGCTCGGGGACCTTGAGGGGCTTGGCTGCCGGGAGGGTGTCGGCGGCGTTGGCGACAGGTGCGAAGGCGAGACCGAAGAGGAGCGCCGTGGCCGGGGCGCGTTTTGCGAGGAAGAGCAGTGCTTTCATTATTTCTCCATGGAGGCTGGCGAGGTCTTGGGAAGAGTGCCTGCGTACTCGGATAGGTAGCGGTTGGGAGGATGATACCAATTATGGGGCTGGTTTGGCCGCTGATGTGACGGTTGGGTAGTGGGTCAGTTTGAACGATGGGGCAACCGACGTTTCCTAAAACCCTGTTTTGCGGCACTGACAACGCGAGCGAGGACCTGCTCATCCCATTTTCCGGTTACTGAAGGGCCTCTCTGGGTGGATAGAGGAATTTGATGGCTGCAGTAAAGCGTGAGCCCCATGCGGCCGCTCCGTGGTTGGCGCCTTGCTGCACGGTAAATAGGACCTCGGGATGGTTGGCGAGGCTGGCTTTCAAGTTGTCAGCGAGCCGCGGTTGAGGGAGACGAAAGCCTCGTCATAGTCAGGAACGCCAAGCATCTTTGCGTCGGAACCTAGTTCGGCGGTACCAACACCGATCGACACTCGTACGGGCCCCATCACAACTGGCATGGTCTCGCGCAGCAGGTCTCCATTCCCATATTGCATCGACGTGCTCTCCAACAGACCGATGCCGAAGACGTCGGGGCGTTTCAACAAAGCGGTAAGAGCGGCGACACCGCCAAGAGACGATCCTCCAACGCCGGTGTGTTCGCGTCCCCTCTTGACCCGGTAGTGAGCAGCGACATAAGGAAGCACCTCGTCGGTGAGAAACTCGGGGACGTGCATTCCCTGGAAGACCTTCGGCGGCCCGTAGAAGAGCGGATTACCGAAGGGGGCGAGTTCCACATCACGTTTCGCGGTGCTATCGATGCCAACCACAATGATGGGTTCGACCTGATGATGGGCGATGAGATCGGTCAATGTCTCGTCGATCTTCCACTCGCCCTGTGTTCCAGGCGCGGTACAGCGATCGAAGAGCCATGTGCCGTCGAACATATAAAGGACAGAGTAGGTAGTTTGTGAGTTGACGGGATCGCGGTATCCGAGTGGGAGCCAGATACGGAGGTTGCGTTCGTTGCCGTAAATCTTGCTGGCTATGGGCACGATTTCAAGATCGCCGGTAACGGTGGACTGACAGGGCTGAGAGGATGTCTGTGCGACCGCACTCCGTGCGATGGTCATCGACAAAGCTACGAGCAGCGCAGTCTTACAAATTGGTTTCAATTCACGCCAACCTAATCCCATGAGAGAGGTATCCTTCAACCTATGTAGCAAACTACAGCCATAAAGTCAATCTCAACGCCATACAGGTTAGGACTTCGCAGTTTCCCGGAAATTGGGTTATCCGAGGAAAAGTTGTCATCCCGACAAATTCATCTTCGACCTCCCAATATGTATGGTCCGTCGCAGGACTGCAAGGGGAAGTTTGGTCGAGAAGACAAGTCTGCGCAAATGTATTCGTCAATAAGGGCGAAGGTGTTGTCAAGGGCAGAGATTTCCTTACCGCCGCGATGAGCAACGCTCAATACCAAGAAGTTTAGGAACCAGGGCACGAGCGGGTTCTCATCGAATCAACTACGGAGGAGTATTCTCCACCAACCATCAATACGGCCACGACAGCGACCATGATTCTTCTATGCGGACACCCGGCCTATGCTGGGTGCGAGAGCGCCTACTCAGCCTGTCGGTCTGGCTTGCGCTGACCAGAATACATTTCAGGCTGCTCTCGATGAGAGAACCTGCGGATATGGCTTTTGCGTCCGCAGGATCCAGTACATCCGAATCGCCAGCTTGCGCGCGGCAGCTACTTTGGCGACGATGAAGTGCTTCTGATGACAGCGGTGAGAGTACTCCTTGCGGAAGTCAGGATCGAACCGCACCGCGATATTAGCTGCCTCGACCAGGAGAAACCGCATGAGTCGGCTGCCCTGCTTGCTGATGCCGCCCATCTTCTGCTTGCCTCCGGAGGAGCGCTCTCGAGGGATCAGGCCCAGATAGCTTGCGACCTGCTTGCCCCGTGGGAATCGGCGGACATCACCGATGGTGAGTACGAATGCCAGAGCGGTGATCGGGCCAACGCCTGGCTGACTCAACAGAAGTTGCACATCAGGATACTGCGAAGCGACCTGCTTCACGGCAGCATCGAGCTGTCCTAGTTGCACATCCAGAATGCCGAGCAGATGAAGCAGATCATGCCTTCGGCGATCTGCCCAGGGATCGAGCGAAAGGGTCTCGAGTGCAGAACGTCCTTCTGTGCTCCAGAGCTTCTGCTTCTTCTGCATGCCTTGGTTGAGCATGAGATGCTGCAATTCGTTTTTGACACGCGTACGTATCTGGACCAGCTTGTGGCGATGAACCAGCAACTGCCGATGGTCTCGCATCTGCGCGCCGGGCACCCAGATGCGCGGAAAGCGTCCCTCGATCAGGAGCTTCAGGATGTGTCCAGCGTCTCGACGATCCGTCTTTTGCTTCCGAACATAGCTGGCACGAATCTGGGCCGCATCTCCGACCCACACCTCGTGACCCAATCGCTGCAACAGCTGAACAAACCACTGATCGTTGCCGACTGTTTCGATGCCCACGAGCGCAGGCGACGTCAGCGCTCGATAGAATCGCTCCGCTTCACCCGACGTGTGCATCAGCTTGTGCTCCGTCGTCGTACCACACTCAGTATCGAGCATGGCAATCTGCTGAAAGCTTGGATGGAAATCACAACCTATGATGATCATCCGGGCTCCTTTCCTCCCGCTGACCCTGGTTCCTAAACCAACCACAGTCTAGAGGAGTGCTGAACCTTCGCCCTTATCTAATCAGCCTTTTGGTGGAGATCTGCTCTCCTGGCCATGATGAGTTGCGCGCGTGTCCGTCCTTTAAAGTCGGTCGGTCGTTGAAGACCATTTGCGGGATCAGGCTGCGGACACGCCGTTGTGACTGTTCTTTCGTCCTTACTGCTCCTGTGCAGACTTCGGTGGGAACTCTAATCGTTGCGGTGCGGTTTCGCTGCCGGCCTTACGCCGCGACGGGCCTATAGTCGTTGCCGCTGGACAAGTACTGCCCAGGCGATCCGTGCGAGCTTGTTGGCCATGGCAACGACAACAACGTTCTTCGGCGCTCTGGAGTCCAGGGCGTCAAGCCACGCTCCAATCGGTGCTCGATCGCGCTTGATCCGCAGCACGGCAGCTCGCGCACCGTGGATCAGGATCTTGCGTAGATATACGTTGCCGCGCTTACTGATGCCGAGCAGCTTCGCCTTACCTCCGGTCGAATACTGCCGCGGCACGACTCCGAGCCACGCAGCGAAGTCTCGTCCCTTCCGGAAAGCCGCGCCGTTGCCGATCGCCGCAACGATGGCTGTGGCGACGACCGGCCCGATACCTGGGATCTGCCGAATGCGCGTACACCCAGCATCGCTTGCTGAGATCCGTTCCAGCTCGTCGTTGAGTTCCTCGATCTGCTGCTCAACCAGCTTCCACTCACCCCACAGCATGTCGATGAGGTTGCGCATCTGCGGTGTCAGGTCAGCTTCTGCGTTTTCGAGGATGTCAGCCATGACGGCCTTGAGCTTCGCCGGCGTCTGCGCAAACACCATCCCTCGCTCCAGAAGGAATGCACGCAGCTGGTTGATCACGGCTGTGCGCCGCGAGATGAGCCGGTCGCGCACGCGGTGGATGGCTTGGAGGTCCAGCTGGTCGTCCGTCTTGATCGGGACAAAGCGCATGTTCTTGCGCTCGACAGCCTCAGCGATGGCTTCTGCATCGACGAAGTCGTTCTTGTTCGACTTTACGAGGGCTTCACGAACTGGGCGGCGATCAGCCGCACATTATGGCCCTGCTTGCGCAACGCACGACCTAAAAAGTGCGCTCCAGAGCAGGCTTCCAAGCCAATCAGCGACGTCTCCATGTTCGCGGTGAAAGTCAGCAACTGCCGCTGTGTGAACTTCTTCTTCACGAGTACCTTGCCAGCCGCACCGAGCGCCACTAGATGAAAGGTCGTCTTGCCTAGGTCGATGCCAACCGAATGAATCTGCATATCGATGATCCTCCTTGGTAGAAGCTGCCACCACCATCCCTCCAGAACGGCTGAGGAATCAAGCGACGGACCATCTCATTAGTCGGCTTTCGGAAACTTCAGTCATCCACTCCAAACTGACTCATTACCGACGGTTGGCGATACTTTGGGACGATTCACGTTTGTATACTCAGAGCATGCGAAAAGTCTGGTTGTTTTTGGTGTTGATGGCGGCTTGTGGTGTGTCTTTGACGGCTCAGAGTGTTTCGGTTTCGTTTCCGGCTGAGCGGTCGGCGAAGGCGCTGGATGGAAGGGTGTTGCTGCTGTTGTCGAACGATCCTTCGGAAGAGCCGCGGATGCAGATTGACGATACTCCGCGAAGCCAGATGGTGTTTGGGGTGACGGTGGATGGGTTGAAGCCGGGGCAGAAGGTTGTGGTGGGGGATTCGGCTGCGGGGTATCCGGTGCGGAAGCTGAGCGAGGTGCCTGCGGGCGACTATACGGTGCAGGCTGTGCTGAATGTTTATGAGACTTTTCATCGTGGGGATGGGAGTGTTGTGAAACTGGCTCCTGATCGGGGTGAGGGGCAGCATTGGAATCTGGCGCCGGGGAATTTGTACAGCAAACCGCGGAAGGTACATGTGGGGGCGGGTGGCGCACCGGTTGTGATCTCGATGGATCAGGTGATTCCGGCGATTGCGGAGGAGGCGGATACGATGTATGTGCGGCATCTGCGGATTCAGAGCGATCTGCTGACGAAGTTCTGGGGGCGCCCGATGTTTTTGAGCGCTGTGATGCTGGTGCCTGAGGGTTTCGATGAGCATCCGGAGGCGCGGTTTCCGCTGGTGATCTTTCATGACCATTTTGTGACCGGGTTTGATGATTTTCGGACGACTCCACCGGACCCGGATTTGAAGCCGAATTATTCGGAGCGGTTTCATCTTGCGGGGTACAACCGGATTCAGCAGGAGGAGGCTTACAAGGAGTATCAGCAGTGGAAGAGCCCGGGGTTTCCGCGGGTGCTGGTGATGAAGATTCAACATGCGAATCCTTACTATGACGATTCGTATGCGGTGAACTCGGCGAACCTGGGGCCTTATGGGGATGCGATCGAGACGGAGCTGATTCCGGCGGTGGAGAAGAAGTTTCGCGCGATCGGACAGGGTTGGGCTCGGTTTATGTATGGCGGATCGACTGGAGGGTGGGAGTCGCTGGCGGTGCAGATTTTTTATCCCGAGCATTACAACGGGGCGTTTGTGGCTTGTCCTGACCCGGTGGACTTTCATGCTTATATGACTCGGGATTTGTATAAGGACGACAACATGTTCTACATCCAGGGCGCGAACAAGCGAGTGGAGCAGCCGGCGATGCGGGATTACAACGGGCACACGCTGATCTCGGTTCGTGACAATGCTGCTTATGAGGCTGCGCTGGGGGATCATGGGCGGTCGGGGGATCAACTGGATATCTGGCAGGCGGTGTATGGGCCTGAAGGGAAGGACGGGTATCCGGCGCAGATCTTCGACAAGGAGACTGGGGTGATCGACCACAAAGTTGCGGAGTACTGGAAGGAGCATTACGACCTGGATGCGATTCTCGAGAAGAATTGGGAGACGCTGGGGCCGAAGCTGCAGGGGAAGATTCATTTGTATGTGGGCGAGGCGGATACTTACTTTTTGAATGATGCGGTTTATCTGATGGACGATTTTCTGAAGACTACGGGGACGCCGGGGCATGGAGTTGCTTATGACGGCGAGGTGAAGTATGGGCCTCGGGCCGAGCACTGCTGGAATGGGGATCCTGCGCTGCCGAATGCTTATTCGAGGCTGCATTACAACACGATGTATCTGCCGAAGATTATGGAGCGGATTGCGAAGACGGCTCCGGCTGGGGCTGATTTGACGAGTTGGAAGTATTAGTGGATTAACAATTAGGCCTGCGACGTACTGGCCGATTGGTAAGGGTGGTGCCAGTTGAGGCTTAGAACAGAAACGATAGGAGTGATATGTGTCGAAGAATGTTTTTGTTCATGTTGCTGACAATCATCTCGGCGGGAAGAGTGATTGCACAAAACGCAGCAATCAAGATTCAGGGATTAGAAGGCAAGACCGGAAAACCCCTAGCCAGTCAACGCCTTGTGATTTTTGGGGGAGAGTCCGCAGAAGCGGCAACGTTTCACCACACAGCTTTTGATATAACCACCGACGAATGGGGAATAGCCGAATTGAAGTTTGACCCTGCTAAAACTTCCTGGATTCAGGTCTGGGCTGACGGTATGACCCTTTGCCAAACTAAACCGAACGTCGGGAGCTTTAGTGTGGAGAAGATTCTAACTACAGGCTTGTCGGCTCCCAATTCTTGTAGCTCTCTCGTTCAAGCTGCTGCACCGGGGCACTTCATAGTTTATGCCCGTTCCTCTAGCATTCGAGAAAAGATGAGTCGTTAGCGTGCCGATATGAAATGGGTGATCAAATCTTCCATGATGGTAGATGAATGTCTCTAGATCGTTGCTTAGTTTAGGCACGATTTTAAGCATTATTTGATGATACAATTGATGCATGCGAACGACTCTTGCATTAGACGACGCGTTGCTTGAAAAGGCTGTTTCCTACACGGGGGTGCAGGAAAAATCGGCACTCGTGCGTGAGGCGCTGAAGGCTTTGATCGAGCGCGAGGCTGCACGCCGGCTCGCCGATCTGGGAGGCACAGAGCCGGGGGCCAAGTACATTCCACGGCGGCGTCCGGCGAAGTGATTCTTGTCGATACTTCCGTGTGGGTCGATCATCTGCGAAAAACCGAGACGGAAATGCGCCACCTGCTCGGCATGGGACAGGTTCTTTCCCATCCTCTCGTGATCGGCGAACTTGCGATGGGCAGTTTCAGGCGGCGGGTTTTACTTTTGAGCGAATTGGACGATTTGCCCAAGGCAAAGGTCGCAGAGCATGACGAAGTGCTCCATTTTGTTTCCAAGCACACGCTCTTCGGATTGGGAATCGGATACATCGACGCCCATCTGTTAGCGGCAGTCCGTCTTATGCCCGGTACTTCGCTTTGGACACGGGACAAAAGGCTGCTAGAGATCGCTTCTAAGCTTTATTTGGCAGCTGCGGAACCATAACGTTCTCATTAGGTTTGGCGTCGGTAGAAGAGGCCGGCGGTGAAGAAGACTACGGCTACGGCTACGGCGAGGCGGGCGTGCATGACGTGATGCATGCGCAGGCTGAGAAGGGCATCGGCGAGCCAGGCTGCAAAGCCTACGAACCAGATCCAGGATGTCTTCCGCAACATTTAGCTCATGCTCCCGAGTGGGGTCTCTGCCGGTGGAACAGGCGCAGTTCGCTGGCCTTGTTCTACACTAGTAATTGAGACTCATACAGGAGAAATACGTTGTCACAGCGCACATTCAGCATTATTAAACCGGATGCGGTTAAGAAGGGCTATGCCGGAGCCATCCTTGCGGAGATTGAAAAAGCAGGGTTTAAGATTGTTTCGATCAAGAGGATGTCGATTTCGAAGGCGCAGGCCGAGGGTTTTTATTACGTTCATGCAGCTCGTCCCTTTTTTGGGGAATTGACAGAGTTCATGTCGAGCGGGCCTATCTTCCCGATGGTTCTTGAGAAGGACAATGCGATTGCGGATCTGCGGAAGCTGATGGGCGCGACGAATCCGGCCCAGGCTGAAGAGGGAACGATTCGCAAGAAGTTTGCTTCGTCGATTGGGGAGAATGCGATTCATGGTTCGGATGCCGAAGAGACTGCGGCGTTTGAGATTGGTTACTTCTTTGCCGGGATCGAGCTGAAGTAGTTTTTGGTTGCGGAAGGCGGCAGGCTCGGGCGAGTCTGCCGCTTCTTTTTTTTCGATGGATGGAGATGCGATGAAGTTGAAGCTGCCGGATGGGCCGTTCAAGGCTTATTTGTTCGATTGTGATGGGACGATTGTGGACTCGATGCCGCTGCATTATGTGGCGTGGAAGACGGTGCTGGCGGAGTGGGGATGCCACTTTGATGAAGAGTTGTTTTATTCGTGGGGTGGAATGCCGGTGGCGGAGATTATTGCGGCGCTGAATGTGCGGGAGGGGCTTTCGATGCCAGCCGATGTGATCGCAAGACGTAAGGAAGGAATGTACTACGACATCCTTCCTACGTTGAAGGCGGTTCCGGAGGTGCTGGAGCATATTCATATGAGCCACGGGAAGATTCCGTTTGCGGTGGTGTCTGGGAGTACTCGGGATTCGGTGACGCGGTCGCTGAGTACGCTGGGGATTCTGGATCGGTTTGAGACGTTGGTTTGTGCGGGCGATTATTCGAAGAGCAAGCCTGATCCGGAGCCGTTTTTGATTGCGGCGGAGCGGCTGGGAGTGGCGCCGGTGGATTGTCTGGTGTTTGAGGATACGAAGATGGGGATCCAGGCAGCTACGGCGGCGGGGATGGCTTCGGTGAAGGTGCTGCAGCCGTGGGAGCGGGGGAAGGCTTCGGTTGTGTGAGATTCGGCGGTGGCCATCGGCGCGATAGACAAGCGGGTTTCTCCACTGCGCGGTTCGCAAAATGCGCGAACGGCTCCGGTCGAAATGACGACTCAATGGCTGGTGAGTCAGGTTTATTTGGTGAAGAGGTTGAGGTCGATGGATTCGCCCATGGCTTTGTAGCCTGCGTCGCCGGGGTGGAGGTGGTCTCCGGAATCGTCGAGCGGGAGGAACATGCCGGGGTGCGTGGGGTCTGTTGTGACTTTGTCGAAGTCGATGACTCCGTCTAATTCGTTGGTGGTACGGATCCATTTGTTGATGGCCTGACGCATCTCCTCGCCAGCTGGTGACTGATATTTTGCGCCTACGAACGGGGTGAGGGTGGCTCCGATGACCTTGATGCCGTGGGTGTGGGCGCGG
Source organism: uncultured Acidobacteriaceae bacterium (assembly GCA_963815485.1). Classification (GTDB taxonomy): domain Bacteria; phylum Acidobacteriota; class Terriglobia; order Terriglobales; family Acidobacteriaceae; genus Edaphobacter. Next base: position 2,563,090 of record CAWFGQ010000002.1, read on the forward strand.
GCGGCGAGTTGGCTGAAGCCGGCGATGAGGTCTTCGGCGGTGACCACGTCGTAGGGCTTGTTGGGGTCGGTGGCGTGGCCGATGTCGTTGATGCTTTCCATGATGACGAGGTACTTGACGCCGGCCTGGGAGAGGACGTCGCGATCGAACCGGGCGAGTGCGGATGGGCCGGTGGTGTCGTGGAGGAAGCGGTTGCCGCCGATGCCTTCATTGAGGATGGCGAGGTTGGCGGTCTTCTTGTTGGCCTGAAGGCGGTGCGCGAGGACATCGGGCCAGCGGGCGTTTGCATTGCGCGTGCTGAGGGCTCCGTCGGTGATGCTGTCGCCAAAGGTGACGATGGAGGCGCTTTCGGCGGAGATTTTAACGTCGAGGCCTTTGAGAAAGGGCCAGTTGTAGATTTCTTTGGGTGATTCGAGGGTTTTTGCTGTGATGACGTTGCCTTCGACGGTGTAGCTGGTCTGATCGGCGAAGCCGTGTTGCGAGATTTGGTGGATGGGTTGGGCGGGGACGAAGAAGGTAACTGCGACGTCTGCGAAGGGCGGGAGTTTCAGGTCGGCAGGATCGCTGACGGCGAGGGCTCCGGGCGGGATGGTGATGGAGGGGCGGCCGCCGAAGGTGAGGGTGCTGGCTGAGGCGGGATTGATTTCGCCGCCACCTGATGTGAGGGCGATGTTGGCGGCGCCGATGGTGAGCGGGTCGGTGCCAAATTCGTTCGAGAGGACGATGCGGACGGTGGGACCGCCGAGGGAGACGTGGACGATCTCGCGGAAGGTGGTGTCTGCGCTACCCATCATCAGGTTGCCGGCGGCGTCGGTGCGATTGACTGCGGCGATGGGCGAGGCAGCCCAGGTTCCGACCCAGTGATCGGGTTGCGCTGCCGCTGAGACGCCTGGATTGAGGCTGAGTGCGAGCAGAGGGAGCAGGAGAAGAGAGATGCGCCGGGATTTTGTGATCATGACCTTCCTTCTTGCGATGGATTCGACGATTCATCTTACCGTTGTTTCGTCGAGATGCGGAGGTTGACGTATAGTGGCGGGGACGCGGAGTCGAGAAGATTTCCGCTGCGAAAAATGTGCCGCGGATTGATTGGCGACAATTGAACCAATGGCAAGGGGAACAAGGGGAAATATGACGATGCGATGGCTAAAGGTTATGCTGCTTAGCATGGTGACTACGATGGCTGCACACGGAGTGGTGTCGAAGACTGCGTTGGGGAAGATGCCGGATGGAACGGTGATCGACCTTTACACGTTGAAGGGCGATGGGATTGAAGCGTCGATTATGACGTATGGCGCGCGGATTATCTCGATTAAGACAGCGGACCGCGATGGGATTTCGGAGAATGTGGTTCTTGGTTATAACAACCTGGATGCCTACCTGGCGGACAAGACGACGTATTTTGGGGCGATTGTCGGCCGGTATGGGAACCGGATTGCGCTGGGGAAGTTTTCGATCAATGGACATCAGTTCCAGGTGCCGGTGAACAACAATGCGAATTCGCTGCACGGCGGAACGGTTGGGTTCGACAAGCTGGTGTGGCAGGCGCACGAGGTCGCCGGCGGCGTGGAGATGACGCTGGTGAGCAAGGACGGCGACCAGGGGTATCCGGGAACGCTGACGGCGCATGTCCGGTATACAGTGCAGCATCAGGCGTTGAGGATTGACTATAACGTGTCGACGGATAAACCCACGGTGGTGAACCTGACGAACCATGCTTACTTCAACCTGTCGGCCGACCCGAAGAAGAACACGATTCTGAATGAGGAGCTTGAGATTCCCGCGGATAAATACACTCCGGTGGATTCGGGGTTGATTCCGACGGGCGAGTTGCCTTCGGTTGAGGGGACGCCGTTTGATTTTCGCAAACTGACGACGATTGGAGACCGGATTAACAATAACAACGCACAGTTGAAGATTGCGGGCGGTTATGACCATAACTGGGTACTTCGTGGATCCAATGGAGAGATGAAGACTGCGGCGCGAGTTTATGACCCGAAGACCGGCCGGGTGCTGACCGTGACTACGACCGAGCCTGGTGTGCAGTTTTATTCCGGAAATTTTCTGGATGGGGCGAAGTTTGGTAAGGCAGGCGAAGGGCACGCGAAGAATTCGGGATTGTGCCTGGAGACGCAGCACTTTCCGGATTCACCGAACCACCCGAGCTTTCCATCGACTCTGCTGAAGCCGGGAGAGAACCGGCACAGCACAACGATTTTCACTTTCTCGACACAGAAGTAAGACAATTTCAGGACTGCGCGGCGTGGGTGCCCGCCGCGCATAGAATTTTGCTATGGATAAAGTTGTTTCCTCCGCGGATGAAGCGGTTGCAGATCTTGTCTCGGGTTCGACGATCATGCTGGGCGGGTTTGGGCTCTGCGGGATTCCGGAGAACCTGATTGCTGCGCTGGTGCGGCGGAAGATTACCGGGCTGCATACGATCAGCAACAATATGGGTGTGGATGGCTTCGGCATGGGGTTGATGCTTGAGGCGGGGATGATCGCTTCGCATGTGGGGAGTTACGTCGGGGAGAATCGTCGGCTGGAGCAATTGGTGTTGAAGGGTGAGTTGAATTTGACGCTGATTCCGCAGGGAACTTTGGCTGAGCGGATTCGTGCGGGCGGCGCGGGGATTCCGGCGTTTTATGTGCCGACTGGGCTGGGGACCGTAGTTGCTGAGGGTAAGGAGACTCGAAAGATTGGCGACAGGACTTATGTTCTGGAGCATGCACTCCACGCAGATGTGGCGCTGGTGAAGGCGTTGAAGGGAGACCGGCTGGGGAATCTTGTTTACCGGAAGACGGCGAGGAATTTTAATCCGGCGATGGCGACGGCAGCGGACCTGACGATTGCTGAGGTGGAGGAGCTGGTTGAGCCGGGAGAGCTTGATCCGGATCACATTGTGACGCCGGGGATTTATGTGAACCGGATTCTGGTGGGGGAGAAGTATGTGAAGCCGATTGAGTCGAAGTTTATTAAAGCCCATGCGGCTGGGGGTGCGGCTTGACGGGGAAGGAGCGGATCGCAAGACGGATTGCGCAGGAGTTCAAGGATGGGTTCTATGTGAACCTTGGGATCGGGCTGCCGACGATGATTGCGGGATATATTCCGGCGGGGATCGATGTGATGTTTCAGTCGGAGAACGGGATGCTGGGTGTGGGTGGACCGCCAACTGACGAACAGGAAGATCCGGATCTGATCAATGCTGGGAAACAGACTGTGACGGAGATTCCCGGGAGTTCTTTTTTCGGGAGCGATGTTTCGTTTGCGATGATTCGTGGCGGTCACATGGATATGAGTGTGCTGGGTGCGATGCAAGTGGATGAGAAGGGTGATCTGGCGAACTGGACGATTCCAGGGAAGATGGTGAAGGGAATGGGCGGGGCGATGGATCTGGTAGCGGGGGCGCGGCGAGTGATTGTTGCGATGGAACATCAGACGAAGGATGGAGAGCCGCGTATTTTGAAGAAGTGTACGCTGCCGTTGACCGGGCAGAGTGTGGTGCACGATATTGTGACGGAGCTTTGCTGGATTCACGTGACTCGGGAGGGGCTAGTGCTGACTGAGATTGCGGAGGGGCTGGATGCAGCGGAGGTACAGGCGCGGACTGAGGCGAGGTTGATCGTTTCTCCTGCGCTGCGGGCAATGACTGTTGTTTGAGTGCGGTTTGATTTTGAGGGTTCAGACGCTATGAGTCTTGCTCGTGAGGATGCGCTCGACATTTTCCAGTATGCGCTGCGCGCTACGCGGGTGGACGCGGCTATGGAGCGCAGTGTCGGGTGCGCAGGTGGGGTGCTGCAGATCGATCGCCATAGCTACACACTGAATGAGTACAGGCGATTGGTGGTGATTGCGTTAGGCAAAGCAGCCGGGACGATGACGGATGCGTTTCTGCGGCGTGTGGATGATGAGGCCCGCCGATTTGAGGGGGTTGTGATTGCGCCTGAGGGAGCTGGGCCATTGTCGCAGCAGTTTCGGGTGTATCGCGGCGGGCATCCCAGTCCGAATGCGGCTTCGGTTGCGGCGGCGGGGGATATTTTGGAGAGGCTGCGGTCACTGACTGCGAGCGACCTGGTGATTTTTCTGGTGAGTGGCGGCGGCTCGGCGATGGTTGAGCAGTTTCTGATACCTGGGATTTCTTTGCAGGAGATTGCGGCGACGCATAAGGCACTGGTGGAGAGCGGGGCGCCGATTGCGGCGATCAATGCGGTGCGGAAGCATCTGTCGGCGGTGAAGGGTGGGCGGCTTGCAGAGGCTGCTGCGCCGGCGGAGCAGATGACTATTTTTATTTCGGATGTGCCGGAGGGTGAGTTGGATGCGTTGTCGTCGGGAACCACCATGCCGGATCGGAGTACGGTGGACGATGTTTACCGGATAGTCGAGGAGTATGGGCTGGCGGAGACGGTGCCGGGTGTTGTGGGTGAGATGTTGCGGGGGCGGATGCTTGCAGAGACCCCTAAGGCTGGGGATGGAATCTTTGCGCGGTCGCGATGGAGCGTGTTGCTGGACAGCGTTTCGCTGGAGGAGGCGGCTGCAGTGCGCGCGAAGGAGCTGGGGTGGCATGTGGAGATTGACAATCGCAGCGACGACTGGAGCGCAGACCGGGCTGCGGCGTATTTGCTGGAGCGGTTGCAGGTTTTGCGGCAGTGGAGAGCGCGGATTTGTTTACTGTCGGCTGGCGAGGTGACGGTGCAGGTGCCGGCAGGATCGGTAGGGAGGGGTGGGAGGAATCAGCACTTTGCGCTTTTGTGCAGCGAGGCGATTGCGGGGAGCGAGGTTACGGTTCTGAGCGCGGGCAGTGATGGGATTGATGGGAATAGTCCAGCCGCAGGTGCGGTGGTTGATGGGTTGACTGTGGCGCGGGCAATCGAGAGTGGGTATGGTGTGCGGGACGCTCTGACGGCGCACGATTCTTATTGGCTGCTGGCAAAGCTGGGGGATGCAATCGTGACTGGGCCGACGGGAAATAATCTGCGCGATCTTCGGGTTTTGCTTGCGCCTTAGTGTCTTTGGAGCACGAACCGCGTGAGTTGCGGCCAGCGGGCGGGATACCCCTGGGCAGGAGCTCTACATCTTTTGTGGGGTTTCGCCGGGGCGTTTTGCGTCAATGCTGATGCTTTTTGACGATGGGCGTTCTACCATGGATTCATGATTGAAGTTGAAGGGCAGGATACCAAGGGTCCTGCGGGCCATCCGTCGGCGTATACGCGAAACAATCCGTTTTTCTCGACAGTTCGGGTGAATGAGCTGTTGACTGCCGTGGGGTCGGAGAAGGAGACGCGGCATATTGAGCTGACGCTGGATGATGGGATGACCTATACGCCGGGCGACTCGGTGGGGATTCTTCCGGAGAACCGGGTCGAGGCCGTGGATGAGGTTCTGGCCGCGCTCGGGTTCTGTGGCGATGAACGGGTGCTGGATCACTACAAGGTTGAGATCAGTCTGGAAGAGGCGCTGCGAACGCGGCTGAGTATCGGCAAGCTGATGCGCGGCACCGTAAAGCAGTATGCGAGGCTGGCGCCGGAGCTTGAGGGGTTGAAGGTTCTGGTGGGGGCAGAGAATAAGGCGCGTGCGGAGGAATATTGCTGGGGACGCGAGTTTATTGATCTGTTGAAGCAGTTTCCGGGGGTGGTGAAGGAGCCACAGGAGCTGTTTCATGTGCTGCAGAGGCTGGTGCCGAGGTTGTATTCGATTGCTTCGAGCCAGAAGCTGCATCCGGATAATGCGCAGATGACGGTGCGGGTGGTGCGATATGAGTCGCATGGGCGAAGCAGGCAAGGTGTTGCGAGTGGGCAACTGGGTGAGCGGGCAGATGTGGGGACGACGATGCCGATCTTTCTGCATTCGAATATAAATTTTCGTATGCCTGAAGACACGTCGGCGCCGTTGATCATGATTGGGCCAGGGACCGGCATAGCTCCGTTTCGTGCGTTTCTGGAGGAGCGAGAGGCTACCGGACAGACCGGGGAGAACTGGTTGTTTTTTGGCGAGCAGCGGGAGAAGCTGGACTATTTGTATCGGGAGCAGTTTCAGACGATGCACCGGAGTGGTGTGCTGAAGCGGCTGGATACTGCGTTTTCACGCGATCAGGCGCAGAAGGTTTATGTGCAGGACCGGATGCAGGAGCACGCTGCGGAGTTATTCAAGTGGCTGGAGCGAGGAGCGTACTTTTATGTTTGCGGCGATGCGACTCGGATGGCCAAGGATGTGGAGATAGCGTTGCTGGGTGTGATTGCGAAGGGTTCAAATGGGACACCTGACCATGCGACAGAGTATCTGGCCAAGATGAAAAAGCAGAAGCGGTACCAGAGGGATGTCTACTAAGCCGGGGACGGCGGACGAGCGCGGTCCTCTTCGCTGTTTTTTTCCTAGACGCGGTCGTAATCGCCTCGCCAGTTGACGATGCTTTGTTTGATGGCTTTGGGCTCGAGATTCTGGGTGAGGGTTTTGCGGACGAGCGCGGGGAGCTCGTCGTCGGAGGCGAAGCGCAGGGCGATCAGCTGTTTGATGGAGAGCTCGTTGATGTGAGCGCGATCTTCAGCGGGAAGAAGGGCGGCGAGGCGGAGGCGCTCTTCGAGACGGATGATGCGGTCCTGCGCAGCCAGAGCGCCGTTACGGGAAGCCCCTGCCATCACGAAGAGGACTATCGACAAGGCGACCCACCAAAGGCTAAGAGCCCAGTGGGTCGGCCAGTGGTGAATGGTTACATAAATGGAGAAGATAAAGTTGAGCAGGAGCATAGGCAGAACGAAGAAGTGAAACGGCGGATACCAGCGTGTGTGGTTTTTGAGGTTTTGTGCTGAAGGCATTGTCGTGTCCTTTCGGGATGCAATGGTGGCGGGGTCAGCATAGCATCTCCGGTGCGATAGGCTAAGTTATGAACAAGAAACGGATTGGCGTACATGTTGGGACGGCGGGCGGCGTGTGGACCGCGGTGGACCGTGCGGTTGCGGCGGGAGCGAATACTTTTCAGATTTTTTCAGCCAGTCCGCGGATGTGGAAGGCAGGGCCGGTGAAGGCAGCGGATGCGGCGAAGATGAAGGAACTGCGGGCGAAGCATGATGTCGGTCCGGTGGCGATTCATGCGAGTTACCTGATCAATCTGTGCAGCCAGACGGAGGCTGTTCGGGCAAATTCTATTACGGGGTTTCGTGGCGAGGTGGAGCGGGCTCTGGCGCTGGGTGCGGAGTTCCTGGTGCTGCATCCGGGGAGTTGGAAGGGGCTGACTCGGGATGAGGGTTTGCAGCTTGCGGCGGAGTCGATTGAGAAGGCGATTGATGGAGTGCCGTGGCGGGGGAAGGATTTCAGGATTCTGATTGAGAATACGGCGGGTGCGGAGTTTTCGCTTGGAGGCAAGCTGGAACAGGTTGCGGAGTTGGTGGAACGGCTGAAGGCTTGTGCTCCGGTGGGGGTATGCCTTGATACCTGCCATGTGCATGTGTCGGGATATGACATCGTTTCGCCGGATGGGTATATGGAGACGATGATGCTGGTGGGCGACACCGTGGGGTTCGATGCGGTAAAGGTTTGGCACTGCAATGATGCGAAGGCAGCGATGGGCTCGAAGTTGGACCGGCATGAGCATATTGGCGAAGGGACGATTGGGGCGGAGGCGTTTCGGCGGCTGCTGCATGATGAGCGGTTTCGTCATGCGGCGTTTATTGCGGAGACCCCGGTGGATGCTCCGGGAGATGAGGCGCGAAATGTTGGGGTGTTGAGGGCTTTGTCGGCGGGGGGACAGGTCCGCAGTTGATCTTTGACGAATATGAATTGTTCCGTTTGCGGATCATTTTGAGTCTGACGGATACTGCGGCGTAGTCTATGATTCGAGCAGATCTCGAGACACAGGCGATTTTGTTGTTTGAGAAAGAAGATCTGGCTTGCCATCGAGCTTGCGGCCTTGCACGATAGGGACAGGCGACCGGATGAAGACAAGGTCAGATCCAAAGCGAACGTTTACGCCTGCTGAGATTGCTGCCCGAGTTAATAGGCTCGCGCCGCAATTATTAGAAGGATTCGCGCAGCGTGATCTTGCAGTAATTCTGGCGGCGGCGGCGGTGCAACGATTTGAGGCACACTCGTTACTCGCAATTGAAGGACATCCCGCAGACAAGCTATTTTTGATGCTCGACGGGCAAGTGCGTACGTTCACTACAACCCGGAGGGGAGAGAAGGTTCTTCTCGTCCGGATGCCTCCGGGGGATGCCTCCGGGGGAAGGGCGTTTTTGCCCAAACCCACGGAGTATCTGGTGACCACTGAGGCGGTGACGAACAGCTACGCGTTGGTGTGGAAGCGAAGTGCGATTCTACCGCTTATCAGGCGGTATCCCAGACTGCTGGAAAACGCGCTGCTGATTGCGTCTGACTATGTGGAGATTTATCGCGATCTACATGTTGGACTAAGGTACGACACAGCCAGTCGCAGGGTTGCAAAAGTGCTGGAGAGTTTGGCGAAGATCATGGGCAAGAGAGTCGTTGATGGAATTGCGCTCGATGTCAGCAATGAGGAATTGGCCAATGAGGCAAACGTTACGATATTTACGGTCAGCCGGTTGTTGAGCAAGTGGCGGAGGAAGGGTTTGCTTGTGAAAGGCAGGAGAAGGCTTGTCATCCGTTCAGTGGAAGAGTTGGTTCGCGGACAAACTGACCGCAGCTGTTTGCCATCAACGTTTTAGCAGGGAAGTTTGCGCAAGAGCAATGAAGTAATGTGAGCCAAAGTCCATCGTATTAGGTGGTCGATTCAGTGTTGCCTGCGTGGCTCTCGATTGGAACGACGATTTGCTGGGAGGCTCAGGCATTGGGACCCGTACGTATCTTGATTGTGGATGACTTTGAACCCTGGCGACGCGCGATATGTTCAACTCTGGCAGGGGATGCCGGTCTGGAGGTTGTTGGCGAAAGCCCGGACGGGGAGGATGCTGTTGAGAAGTGCGAGGCGTTGCGACCCCACCTGGTTTTGCTGGATATTCAGCTGCCGAAAATGAATGGGTTCGCTGCTGCGCTTCGGATCCGAGAGGTTTCTCCAGAAACGAAGGTATTGTTTTTAAGTTCAATTCAATGTCGTGACGTGATGCACCATGCTCTGAAGGTCGGAGCGGGAATGGTAGTGAAGGCAGATGCCGCACGTGACCTGGTGGCTGTGATTTGGGCAGTGATTCGAAATGAGCCGATTGTCCGATTCAGGTTCATGGATGAAAATCCGGCGGAATTCTGACGAAACGCGCAGGTGGCCTAGCTCCTGAGGGCGTGAAGCTGCGGTGTTGAGGCCTCCCAGTGGGCCAAGAGTTGCAGAGCGTCCTGGACGGAGCGCCAAGAGTGCGGGTTTAGCGCGGCTTTCTTTACAATCAAGATATGCCAGAGATTGTGAGGAACGTGAGCGAGAAGATGGAACGGTATAGCCCGGCCGAGATTGAACCGAAGTGGCAGGCGCGGTGGGATGCGGATGCATCGCTGTATGCGGCCGAGGGCCATGACTCGGGTAAGCCGAAGTATTACTGCATTGAGATGCTGCCATATCCGAGCGGGCAGCTGCACATGGGGCATGTGCGGAATTATGCGATTGGCGATGCTTTGGCGCGGCATATGTGGATGCGTGGGTATAACGTGCTGCACCCGATGGGGTGGGATGCGTTTGGATTGCCTGCTGAGAATGCCGCGTTGAAGAACGGTGTGCCTCCGCGAGAGTGGACGCTGAGCAATATTTCGGCGATGAAGAAGCAGATGCGGCGGATGGGGTTGAGCTATGACTGGTCGACCGAGGTGACGACTTGTCTGCCAGAGTATTACCGGTGGAACCAGTGGTTCTTTCTGAAGATGTATGAGAAGGGATTGGCGTTTCGAAAGAAGAGCAAGGTGAACTGGTGTCCGGAGTGCCAGACGGTGCTGGCGAATGAGCAGGTGGTGGGTGGGTGCTGCTGGCGGCATGAGGATACGGTAGTTGAGCTGCGGGATCTGACGCAGTGGTTTTTCAGGATCACGAAGTATGCGGACGAGTTGCTCGACGGGCTGGACAAGCTGGAGGGTTGGCCGGAGAAGGTTCGGACGATGCAACGGAACTGGATCGGGCGGAGTGAGGGAGCATTGATCGACTTTGCCGTCGAACGGGGAACAGGTAACAGGGAAGAGGGAGTAGAAGACGCCAGTAAGATTGCGGTGTTTACTACGCGGGTGGATACGATCTTTGGGGCAACGTCGGTGCAACTGGCTCCGGAGCACGCCGTGGCGAAGGAGTTTGCGGCTGAGGATCCTGCACTGCGGGAGAAGATTGAAGAGCTGCTTGCTGAGCAGCAGAAGGCTCGCGAGACGGATGCGTTGGGCGCGATTGAGAAACATGGCGTGAATACGGGGCGGTTTGCGGTGAATCCGTTCAACGGCGAGAAGATGCCGATCTGGGTGGCGAATTACATTCTCGCGGACTATGGGACGGGCGCGATTATGAGCGTGCCGGCGCATGATGAGCGGGATTTTGAGTTTGCCCAGAAGTATGGTTTGCCGCTGCGGCGGGTGGTTTCGCCTGCGGCTTCGGGTGCTGAGGAGCCGGCGTTGCCGTATATCGCGGAGGACGATGCGGTGGTGGTTGATTCCGGGGAGTGGAGTGGGTTGGGATGTGCGGTTGCGCAGGAGAAGATGGGTGGGTTCGCCAAGGCGAATGGATTTGGTGCTCCTACTGTCACCTATCGGCTAAAAGACTGGGGTGTGAGCCGGCAGAGGTATTGGGGGACGCCGATCCCTATGGTGTATTGCGATAAGTGCTCGCCAGATGAGCCGATGCCTGTTGCTGAAAGTGAACTGCCGATTTTGTTGCCGGAGCAGATTGATATTACGCAGACGAATGGGTCGCCGCTGGGGCGGGTGGCGGAGTTTGTTAATACGACTTGCCCGAAGTGCGGTGGAAAAGCTCGTCGGGAGACGGACACGATGGATACGTTCGTCGATTCGAGCTGGTACTTCTACCGTTATACGGATGCGAAGAATTCCGTGGCTCCGTTTGACTCGGATAAGGCGAATTACTGGTTTCCGATCGATCAGTACATCGGCGGGGTGGAGCATGCGATTCTGCATTTGATCTATTCGCGGTTCTGGACTAAGGTGATGCGCGATCTGGGAATGATCAGGAATGATGAGCCCGCGGAACGGTTGTTTACGCAGGGGATGGTGATCAAGGATGGCGCGAAGATGTCGAAGTCGAAGGGCAATGTGGTTTCGCCTGACGACATGATTGCCCGGTATGGCGCGGATGCGACGAGGATGTATGCGCTGTTCGCGGCACCTCCGGACCGGGATCTGGATTGGCGGGAAGAAGGGGTTGCGGGGATCAGCCGGTTTTTGAGCAGGGTGCATCGGCTGGTGGCCAAATACTCCGGCGCTGCGGGCTCGGCGGGGGCTGGCGGGGCAACGACGCCTGCGGGACAGGCTTTGTTACGGAAGCTGCATCAGACGATTGCAAAGATTACGCAGGACTTCGATGGGCGCTGGCACTTCAATACTTCGATTTCGTCGATCATGATTCTGGTGAACGAGATTGCAGCGAGTGAGGCGGCGATCGATGCGGGTGAGATTTCGCCGGCTGTAGTTGCGGAAGTGTTTCGTGGATTGATTTTGCTACTGGCTCCGTTTGCTCCGTTTTTTGCAGCCGAGATGTGGGAACAGATCGGGGGCGAGGGCGTGGTGTTCCGGACTGCATGGCCTGTGGCAGATGCTGTGCTTGCGCGCGAGGATGAGATTGAGATTCCGGTGCAGGTGAATGGAAAGCTGGTGAATGTGGTGAGAGTTCCGGCCGGTAGTGACGATGAGGCAGTGAAGGCTGCGGCTTTGGCTGACGAGAAGGTGAAGGCGCGGATTGCAGGCAAGACGATTGTGAAGGTGATTGTGGTGCCGGGCAAGCTTGTCAATATTGTGGTGAAGTAGTGGGCCACTCTGCGAAAGACCGGATTTCACAAGATGGTGTGGTGGTAGCTGCAGGGACGGTGCGGGGGACGCAGTCGTTTGTGCATACCCTTTCGGAGTGTTGGCGGCGGCCGTCGCTGACGGCTCTGGAGGTGATGTGGCGATGGGCTTACGGGATTCCTGCGTTGCTGATTCTTTGGTACGAGGGGTCGAAGATTCTGCGGGAGACGCCGGTAGATTTTGTGGCACTGCGGAATATGACGGTGCTTGACCCGATGGGTTCGGCGACGACTTTGGCGAAGACGATGGAGGTTTTGTTGCCACGGGTTTTGCGTGTCGCGTTGTGGCTTGTGCCGTTGATGCTGGTGATTTGGGTCGTGGTATCGTCGGTGGGACGGACAGTGGTGTTGCGGCGAGCGGATCGACGGCTGCATCGGCGAGTGGGGACGCTCATTGTGCTGCAGGCTGTTCGTGTGGTGGCTCTGCTGGGGAGTTTTGCGATTTGGTTCTGGTGTGTGGAGCGTGTGGCTGAGTGGACGGTGACGAGGCCGATTGCCGCGGATGGTGAGCCGAACCTGGTCGGGTACTTTGCGTTGGTGATTCTTGCGACATTGGGATTGTTTACGCTGTGGGCGGTGATGAGCTGGGCATTGTCGGTGGCTCCGCTACTGGCGATGCTGCGTGGACTGGGTGCGGTTGAGAGTCTGGCAGCGGCGTTTCGGCTGGGGCCGCTGAAGTCGAAGCTGGTGGAGATCAATCTGGTGATGGGAATCGTGAAGATTGCGCTTATCGTGCTGGCGATGGTGTTTTCGGCGACTCCGCTTCCGTTTGAGAGTGTGACGACGCCGGAGTTTTTGATGTGGTGGTGGGTTGGAGTGACGGTGCTTTATTTTCTGGGGTCGGATTTTTTTCATGTGGCGCGGCAGGTGGCTTATCTGCAGCTTTGGCGCGCTTACGACAGGGGAGAAGATTAGTTCGCGCATAGTCCGCAAATTGCGCATCTCAAGGTGACAGGCTCAGAATTTTCATAGGGAGTCAGACAATGTCATTTGGGATTTACGCGGTAGGTTATTTGATTCTGATTGCTGGCGTGGCGTACTTAGCCCACCTCATGCACATTCCTTCGCATTTTATTGCGGCGATTGCGCTAATAATGCTGGGAATTGGAGTGGTTACCGGCGTACAGGTAACTCGTCATAAGGATCCGAGCTAAGACCTGGCGGTTTCTGATTACGAAAGTTACTGAGATCTGGTGGGTACCGGAATGTCGGGGCTGAGGAAAACTTTTCTCGACAAGCAGCGGCGATTCTGCATCTCAGCTAAGAAGGGGCCTCTTATATTCCGTAAGGAGAAAAGCTATGCCCACTGCACTGTTTGCTCTTGGATATCTCTTCCTGGTCGCTGTTGTTTCCTGGCTGGCGCATCTTAGCCATATCCCCGAGTCGTATATCGGGGGGATTGTGGTGATCATGATTGGTATTGGCGTTGTTTCGGGTATGGAGAACGGGCGGCGGAAGGATTCGAACTACTGAGTGACCGAGTATTTGTCGCGGTTACACTAGGTAGGTGGATACTTCTACGATCGTCATTCTGGATTTTGGATCGCAATATACCCAGCTGATTGCGCGGCGTATTCGTGAGTTCAATGTGTTTTCCGTTGTGCTTCCTTGCACGGTTCCGTTGGAACAGATACGTGCGTTGAAGCCGCAAGGCGTGATTTTATCGGGTGGTCCCTGCTCGGTTTATGATGCCGATGCTCCTGCTGCGGATGACGGGGTGCTTGCGCTGGGTGTGCCGGTGCTTGGGATTTGTTATGGATTGCAGTTTATTGTGCATCATCTTGGTGGAAAGGTGGTTGGTGCGGCGGCTCGAGAATATGGGCACGCGGATGTGACCGTTGTGGCTGAGACGCCGCTGTTTCGGGGACTGCCGGGGACGATGGATGTGTGGATGTCGCATGGGGACCATGCGGAGACCTTGCCCGCGGGATTTGAGCTGACGGCGAAGACATCGAATGCGGTTGCGGGAATTGCGGATGAGACGCGAAGGATCTGGGCGGTGCAGTTTCATCCTGAGGTTGCGCATACGCGGCAGGGGATGGAGTTACTGAAAAACTTCTGCCTGGATATCTGTGGGGCGAAACAGGATTGGACTCCTGAACATTTTATTCAGTCGACGGTAGAGCGCGTGAAGGCGCAGGTTGGGGAAGGGCATGCGATCTGCGGGCTTAGCGGTGGCGTGGACTCTTCGGTTGCTGCGGTGTTGGTGGCGCGAGCGATTGGAGATCGGCTGACGTGCATCTTCGTCAATAACGGCGTTCTGCGGAAGGATGAGTTTGCCAAGGTGCAGACGACGATGCGGGAGCAGTTGGGGTTGAATGTTGTTGCCGCAGACGCGAGTGAGAGATTTCTGGCGAAGCTTGCGGGTGTGACTGATCCGGAGACGAAGCGGAAGGTGATCGGCAACGAGTTTATCGCGGTGTTTGATGATGAGGCGGCGAAGATTTTTAAATCAGAGAAAAGTGCGGGCGAAGAGATTGCGTGGCTGGTGCAGGGGACGCTGTATCCGGATGTGATCGAGTCTTCGAGCGTGCATGGGCCTTCGCATACGATCAAGAGTCACCACAATGTGGGTGGGCTGCCGGCGGATATGAAGTTGAAGCTAATTGAACCACTGCGGGATTTGTTCAAAGATGAAGTGCGGCGAATTGGGCGGGACCTGGGGATGCCTGAGGAGATTCTGGAGCGGCAGCCTTTTCCGGGGCCTGGTTTGGCTGTGAGGATTTTGGGTGAGGTGACGGCGGAGCGGGTGGCGATTTTGCAGGAGGCCGATGCGATTGTGGTGGAGGAGATTAAGCGGGCTGGGTTATATCGCAAAGTGTGGCAGAGTTTTGCGGTGTTGCTGCCGGTGAAGTCGGTTGGGGTGATGGGGGATCAGCGGACTTATGCGAATACGTGCGCGATTCGTGCGGTGGAGAGCGAGGATGGCATGACTGCTGACTGGGCTGCACTGCCTTATGAGGTGCTGCGTACGATCTCGAGCCGGATTGTGAGCGAGGTTCGCGGGATCAATCGCGTGGTGTATGACATTACCTCGAAGCCTCCGGGGACGATTGAGTGGGAGTGAGGGAAGCCAGTGATCAGCGTTGCGTATCTGGTTTCATGGGGGCGGAGCGGCGCGGCGTGGTTTCGACGACGATGCGGGTATTTTTGGCGAAGTCGATCTTCTGGCCTTTAGCGATCCAGCGGTAATAGAAGGCGCGCGCTGCGCCGTAGTAGCCGATACCAGCGGCCGCATTGGGTGAGATCCCGGTGAGACTAATCAAGGTGCCTACAAGGCCAAGGCCAGCGGCTCCGCCGACAGCGTTCTTGCCCAGACCGTTGCCGGCGTCAGCGCTGTCGTGGTGGTCCTGATCGAGGGGGCGGCTGGCCATAAGGGCGAGGATGAGGGGCAGCGTGATCTTGTCCTGCGGTTTGGATTTGGCCTGGCCCTCGGAGTTTAGAGCTATGTCGCGCGGTGAGTCGGCTCCAGCAAGCCGGGTTTCGACGGTCCGGGCTTCTTCGTGGGGAACCTGAAGTTGGCGGAAGCTGAAGGTGAGAACGCCGGTCCGTCCGAAGTTTCGTGAGGGCTTGGCGCGGGTGACGGCACCAATGAGAGTGGAGCCCTGAGGAATGGCGATGGTGTGGTCGGGGTTGAAGACGGGCTCGGCGACGGTGGCCTTGATGGGCTGGCCGTCTTTCGAGGTCTCGGAACTGATGGGCTCGTCGAGATTAGCCTGAACGATCCAACTGCCGGTATCGTTTTTCGCGGCTTCGGCGGCCGGGAGAGGCTCTTCCCAGAAGTGGGGCTTCCGCGCGGCCAAGACGGCGACGGCGGGAGGTGCGGGCTCGGCGGGAAGCTCGACGGAGTGCGCGATCTCGATAGTCCAGGCGGTGCCCTTGTCGATGCGCTGGGGATGATAGGGAATCTGGCTGTAGATGAACTGAACGAACCGGTCAACCTTCTCTGGACCGGTGACGATCGCGATGTCGCTGCGGACTACGGTGAGGAGACCATCGAACTGACGGCGGAGAAAGCCTCCCTTGGCGGGCGGCGTGGCGATGGCGCGAAAGATGGGCGCACCGTCGATGGCGTCTCCTGAGGTGAACGGGACGATAGTGCCATCGGCGAGAACGAAGCTGTTGAAGCGGACGACGGGCTTGTGGAAGGGAGTGAAATCGCCTCCCATGACAGCGCGGATACGGCGGGAGCGGTCGGAGCGGAGCTCGACGACGCTGCCGATGACGATGGTGTCAGTGGGGAGGAGGAGTTTGTCGTTGCCGTAGATGGGGTAGATCAGGTGTGCCCTAACGGGCTGTCCGTTGCGCAGGGGAAGATGGTCGTCGATACGCAGGGCGAGCGGTGTTTCCGCGGGAAGAGTCCCGCCTTCGGTCTGGCATAGGATCACTGAGGGAGAGAGCAAGAGAACGAAAGCCAGGGCCGATTTGTACATCATTGCTGACAACCTTACGAGTTCAACCTTAAGTCGATATGAAGGGGACCACGGTACGCCACTGCTCATGCGGCTTAGACGGCATGACCTGGATAAGGGCACAGAGACTATCTGCTCAGGTTTTGAGCAACTCAAGGTTGGGTCAGGGATGCAGGGTACAAGCTCTGAAATGTCGCATCAAGGGCAAAGATTTGCCGTTCAGATAGTTTGAAGTCAACAGAGGCGCTGCATGAGCGCAGCGCCTCTGTTGATTTTCTGCGAAAAGTTACTTCGTCTGGACTTTTTCGTGCCAGGAGTGGGCTTGTTTGAGGGCGTTATTGACGTTATTGATGTTTTCGACGCCAGTGGTGTTGAGCCAGTCTTCAAAGGCTTTCGCGCCCTGCTTGGCGTATATGGCGATGCCGTCTTTCCATGTGGCGCGGCCGCAGAGAACTCCGTTGAAACTGGTGCCGGATTCGACGGCGAGTTCCAGGGTTTCGATAAAGACCGGGTTGGAGACGCCGGCGGAGAGGTAGATGAAGGGCTTGTGGGTCATCGTTGCGGCGTCGCGGAAGTGCTGCAGGGCTTCTGCGCGGGTGTAGGCTTTTTCGCCTTTGAAAGCTTTCGTGCCTTCGACGAACGACATCTCGACGGGAACCTCAACTTTAAGGACGTCTACGTTGTAGCGGGCCTTGCCGAACTCGGCCATGGAACCGGAGACAACGTCGGGCTTGATTTTGGCGTAGGCGAGAGATTTTTCGTCGCCGCCGTCGGTGGCGTAGCCGACGAACTCGAGGAAGAAGGGGATGTCATGGGCGACGCACTCGTCACCGATGCGCTCGATCCAGGCCTGCTTGAGGTCGTTGACGGAGGACTTTTCGAACGGGGTGTAGTAAAGGAGGATCTTGATGCAGTCGGCCCCTGCCTCTTTCAAGCGGCGGACGCTCCAGACATCGAGGAGGTCAGGCAGACGGCCGGGGGTGGTGGCGTCGTAACCAGTCTTCTCGTAGGCGAGGAGGAGGCCCTTGCCGTTGCGGTGCTTGGAGGCGGGCAGGCCAAACTCGGGGTCGAGAAGAATGGCGGATGCGTGTTTGGTAAGGACGCTGGTCACAAGGGTCTTGAAGACCTCGAGGTCATGGGCGTCTGCGGCGGCCCCGCGTTCCTTGGCAAGGGACTTTTGCAGCGAGCCACGCTGGTCCATGGCGGCAGCGGCGATGACGCCGCGGTGGTCGGAGACCGCTTTAAGTCCTGCGAGTTTTCCGGGGGTCAGCTTTTCCATTGGTGCATGTCTCCTGAGTATGTCTTGATTATGAGTTTATTGGCCTACAAGTAGTAATTTTACACAGTCTGGAGCAGCTTTGCCCCGGACGGTGCGTGTGAGAGTCTTTGTTTCCTTTAGGATGTGACAGATACTTCCATTTTCATCCGGTGATTGCGAGAGGCGCTGAGGATTGATGCGAGAGATCGTGGTGCGTGCGGGCGTGTGGTGCGTATTTCTGGCGAGTAGTTTGTGTTTGCGAGCTCAGAATCATCCTCTTGTGGTCGAGGAGGGAAGTTATTCGATTCACCTGTTGCTGCACAAGATCGGGACTGAGAGTTACACAGTCACGGAGCAGGCTCCTGGGCATCTGGAGATGACGACGACGTCGACGTCATCGGATCGCGGTATGAAACGGACGGTCACTTCGAAGCTTGGGATGGATGCGTCGTTCGCTCCGTTGTTGCTGGAGCAACGATCTTCGGGCGGGAGTTCCGAAGAGGAGTGGCGTACCGAGGTGAAAGGCGGAACTGTGTCGGTGACAGAGCGCGGAGTGGCTCGCACGCTTCGTAAACCTGCCGTCGCGTTTGTCGGATATGGAACGATGTCTGCCTCGACGCAGATGATGATGCTGCGCTATTGGAAGCTGCATCATCAGCCGCTGCGATTGCCGATTCTGCGTGCGAGTGCAGAGGCATTGCCGCTGGAGATCAGACTAGTGGGGCATGATGCGTTTTCGGTGAAGGGGAGGATGGTTCGCCTGACCCGGTATACGGTGGCAAACCTTATGTTCGGCCGCGAGATTGTGTGGATGAATGACAGTGGGCGGCTCGCGGCTCTGATGACGTTTGCCGGAGGTTTGCCACAGGAGGAGATCCTCGAAGGATACGAATCGGTCGAGAGTCAACTGGAGCACAGCGGTGTGCAGCAGGAGATGCTGGACCTGGATGACCTGGATCGCCAGGTGCCCGCGGGCGTTAGTGGGACTTTTGCGATAGTGGGTGCGAGACTGATTGATGGAACGGGTGCAGCACCGGTTGAACACTCGGTAGTGGTGGTGCGGGACGGGCGGATCGTAGCTGCGGGTAAGGCCGGAGCGGTGAAGATTCCATCCAATGCACGGGTTGTTCATGCCGAGGGCCGGTCGCTGTTGCCTGGACTTTGGGAGATGCATGCTCACTATTCCGGGGTGGAGTTTGGGCCGGCGCTTTTATCGGCTGGGGTGACGACCGCGCGGGATTGTGGGGGTGAGTTTGAGTTTCTGACGACGGTGCGGAGGAAGATCGATCGAGTCCATGCGCTTGGGCCGAGGCTGCTGCTTGCAGGACTGATCGATAGCGGCGGTCCGTTGGCGTTTGGCTACGTTGACGTGAAAACTCCGGCAGAGGCTGTCGAGGCTGTGGACAACTATGCCGATGCAAAGTTCGAGCAGATTAAGGTGTACACGCAGATTCAGCCGGAGGTGCTGAAGGCGATCAGCGCCGAAGCGCATACGCGTGGCATGACTGTGACAGGACATGTGCCTGCGTCGATCAATGCGTTCGAAGGGATTGCGGACGGAATGGATCAGATCAATCATCTGCAGTTTGTGACTCGAGCGATGACGCCTGAGGGTAGTACTGGGCCGGTCGATATCGAGTCTGAACGCGCAAAGAAATTAATCGCGCTGCTCAAGGAAGAGCAGATCGTTGTGGACCCAACGCTTGGGTGGGGAGAGATGGCGGGTCATCCGAAGAATGTGGATGTTGCTTCGTTTGAACCCGGAATCAAGGCTGCGCCGTATACGCTGTCGTTGAAGTTTCGTGCGCTCGGAGTTCCTGCGGCGGATGAGGGACGGTTTCACGAACGCATGAAGACGAATCTGGAAGTGGTGGGCGCGCTTTATCGCGCGGGCGTCACGATTGTGCCGGGCAGCGATACGGGCTTGCCTGGATATGGACTGGACCGCGAGCTTGAGTTGTATGTGCAGGCCGGAATGAGTCCGATGGCAGCGATTCAGTCGGCGACGATTGTGTCGGCCCGGGTGATGAAGCTTGATGGCGAGTTGGGTTCGGTCGAGGTGGGAAAACGGGCGGACCTTGTTTTGGTCGATGGAAATCCTCTGGAGAACATCAGCGACATCCGGCGCGTCGTCAGCGTGGTGAAAGATGGCCGGATGTATGACAGCAAGAAGCTTGGGCGTACGGTGGGCTTCAACCGATAAGCACGGTGCCCGCGACGATACGATGCGACCGTAATGGGTGATAGTGAGATGAAAAGACGCCGCAGGTCGGAATGGTAGGGTAGCACGACGTTGCGCGACAAAAGATCTTCGGAAGTGCTGGATTTTGAACTCTCGACCCAGAGGGAGTCGTTTGATCTGCGCCAAAGGGTGGGATCGAGCGCCAGGTCGCGCCAAAAATTCACCGGATAAGGCTTGACATCCTTTTTGGGGAGTTGCTAGGTTAGTTCGCGATTCTAGAAACTATTTCCCAGTTGCAACAAAAATTCCTTCACAGAACTAATACATCTATTGGAGAGCAAATGTTTAGATCGTTAGGACGGCTCCTTGCTGCGGTTATAGTCGTTGGGACTTTCTCACTTACGGCACAGGCGGATAGTCTTCCGGTAGGTTTTATCAGTTACGACGTTACCGGAACGAATGTTGCACAGTTCGACATCGTCAATTTGACGGGGGGGAACAGCTCGGGCGATGCTTCGTTTCCGATCACGACTCCTGTGCTGCTGTCCAACCTCAGCCTGACGGTTGATTTTATCGGAGGTGTGTCGCATACGTTTGACTCGTCGTACTTCACGCTGGATGCGGATGGGCTTTCATTTGATGGGGAGCAGCTTTCGACACTGGCGGGGCCGCCGACCGGGTTGTTTGGCGCAGTGACTGCTATGTTGACGGGGACGTTCAGTCCAGAAGTTCTTTCTCTGTTTGATGGAAGTTCGGTAACGGTTGGGCCGAACTTTACCGCGACGATTGGCGGGGGAAAACAGACCCTTTCCGACGGGGACCTTGCCGTGATTAACGCGACTACGGTTCCGGAGCCGGCGACCTGGGCGATGATGGGAACTGGCTTGATCGGGTTGTTGAGCATGGCCAGCGCTACCGGACTGAGGAGGTTGGCGAAGCTGCGTTCTGGCGTTGCACTTGGTGTTGGGTTTGTTCTGTTGTTGATCCCGGCGAGTTCGAGAGCGGTTACGGTGAAGTTGAACTCATTGACGAGCCCGACGACGGGCGCGGCAGGAACTTCGACGGTGAGCGTGACGGGATCGGGTTTTCCTTCGGGCACGATCTCGCCTGCGAATGTTTTCGTTTCTCTATCGGCGACGTGTGGTGGGTCGCCAACGACGGTTACGGCTTCGACCGTGCAGAAGGTGCTGGGGACGACGGCGAGGGTTTCGTTCGTTGTTCCGGCGTCGCTGACAGCGGGGACGTATTTTGTTTCGGTGAATGGGATCGATTCGAATGAGGTGGATTTTTCGAGCGGGGCGAGTTGCTCGACACTGCAGGTTGTGCCGGGAGCCTCGCCTACGCTAACGATTGATACGACGAATCCCGCGGACTGGAAGATTGCGAATGGCGCGTTATCGATCGACTTTAATCCCCAGGGGGGCAATATTTTTGGGCTCTTTCCGGCGGGGACGACCGACAACCTGATCGACCTTACGAATGTGAACTCGCATGGCCCCAAGGGTTTTTACATGGACAATGCCGGATTCGGGGCGGTGACCGGCATACCAGGCTTCGTGAATACGAACGGCTACATCGACTGGTGGGTTACGTATCCATCGAGCAGCAGCAATGCCTATACCTACAGCGAGCACTGGGTGGTTACGCCGAATGATCCGGCGGTTCATGTTTACTTCGTCGCCGATCACTCCGCGACCGACATTGCGGGATCGACCGGGCAGGTTCAGTGGGTGGTGCGCGAGGACCTGAACAAATTTCCGAATATCTATTCAGTGAATCCGGACTTGAGCAATCCGGGGCCGATTGCGATTCCGCTTCCTTCGGCTTCAGAGTATTTTTCGACGGATCCGGGACGGGCCGTGCAGGACGCGACCGTCGATCTTCATGGTTTTACAGATATTCCGGCGGGGTTTACGCGGTTTTTCGGCGATAAATACGACTACTCAGGTTATAGCTATTTGAACGTGGCGCATGGAGTATACGGGTCGGAGTATGGCGCATGGGTGGTGTTTCCGAGTAACGAGTCGCTGGTGGGAGGACCGACGAAGCAGGACCTGCTGTTTACAGGCAATCTCGACATGATCGAGCCTTATTCGAATCATCTGGACAATATGCTGTCGCTGCCCGCGCCTGCGGGAGTAGTGACCCACCGGCTGTATGGGCCGTTTTATGTGCGGTTCAACAAATTCGGAGGCAACATACTGACTCCGGATGACATGTATAAGGATGCGGTACTTGCCGGTACGAGCTTTGGGAATTTTTACGACAATGAGCAGCAGCTTTTGGCTTCGGGATACGTGCCATCGATCGCTCGCGGGACGGTGCAAGTGCAGGTGAACAACATAGCGAGCGGAGTTCCAAAGACGGCGTGGGCGGTGCTGAGCGATCCGGGAAAGAATATTCAGTTTTCAGCGCAAGGAGCACAGTACTGGCAGGACATCAGTGGGACCGGAGCGGCTACGTTCAACGGCGTGATTCGTGGCACGTATCGTTTATCTGTGTACAACCTGGGACAGTGGGGTGAGGTTCGGCAGGAGAACGTAGTGGTGACGGCGGGACAGAATACTGTTGTTGCACCCTTCAATTTTGTTCAGGAGAACTTCGGCACGGGTGCTCCGATGTTTACGATCGGCACTGCGGACCGGTCGTCGCATGAGTTTTTGCATGGACATGATGCGCAGGGACACGACGATCGAGAGTTCTGGGGGAACTGGAACTACTGGGCGGACTTTGCAGCGAATCAGGGGGCGGTGGTCTACAACGCAACTGATGGTCCGGCGGGCACGGCGACGAATGATGTGAGCAAGTGGAACTATAACCAATGGCAGACGTTCAATCCCGGATTGTTTGGCGGAGTTTACAGCTCCGGCGACGATAAGACGGATGGCTATACGTTCGCGATTCCTCCCTACGTGGCAACACTGCCCGGACATTCGGGGACGAATGGAGTGACGACGAGAACGCCGGCGTGGACGATTCATTTTGCAACGCCAGCAAACGTCAACCAGAATGCGTTTGCCGTGTTGTCAGTGGCGCTTGCGGCGGCGGAGGGAAGCTTGACGGTGACATTGAATGGGCAGCAGTTGGTCTGGCACGTGATCAATGCGAGCGATGCGGCAGTTCGTAGCGGGTTGTCGGGGTACACGCAGTGGATTGCTTATCAGTGGGACACGAGCGTTCTGAGCCCGGCCGGCAACGACAATGTGCTGACGTTTTCGGTGAGTCAGACGCAGGGCGTGGAATATGACGCACTGCGGATGGAGTTGACGAATGCTTCGGCTGATCCGGCGGTTACCGGCTGGCATGACTATGAATTTCTTTATAAGACGACGGATACGAAACCGAACGACGCAATATCCAATCCGTAGTTTGGGAGGCGGATCAAACAACAAAGAGCGCCGTCCGATATGGGCGGCGTTCTTGTCGCGCAGGATTCAGGTAGCTGAATCGAGAGCATTTCGTTGGATGGCGAAGAGCTCTCTGATGCCTTTTTCAGCGTAGTCGAGCATTTGATTGAGTTGGGTGCGACTGTAGGAGTTTTGCTCCGCTGTGGCCTGAGTTTCGACGAGGCCTCCGTCGGCGAGCATGACGACGTTCATGTCGACGGCGGCGCGTGAGTCCTCTTCGTAGCAGAGGTCAAGGAGAATGTTTCCGTCGACGATGCCGACGGAGGTGGCGGCGATCATTTGTCTGAGGGGCGAGGTCTTCAGGGTTCCTGCGGAGACGAGCTTTCCAAGAGCCAGTGCGAGGGCGACCGCCGCCCCGGTGATGGCGGCGGTGCGGGTTCCACCGTCGGCCTGGAGGACGTCGCAGTCGAGGATGACGGTGCGCTCGCCGAGAGCCTTCATATCGACGACGGAGCGGAGGGAGCGGCCGATGAGGCGCTGGATCTCGTGGGTGCGTCCGCCGATCTTGCCGCGTTCGGCCTCGCGTGGTGTGCGGGTGAGGGTGGCGCGGGGGAGCATGCCGTACTCGGCGGTGACCCAGCCGCGGCCGGAGTTGCGGAGCCAGCCGGGAACGCCCTGTTCGATTGTGGCGTTGCAGAGGACACGCGTGTTGCCGTACTCGATGAGGACAGAGCCTTCGGCCATGGCGACGAAGTTTGGAGTGATGCGGATGGTGCGGAGGGCGTCGGCGTGGCGGTTGTCGGGACGGAAGAGCTGGGGAGCGGAGGTAACTGCGGACATTCAGAGATTATAGATGTGAGATTCTTCTTATGATTTTCGGGCAGGGTTGGGCGGAGTGCAGGAGTGGGAGCAGAGTTAGTTCCAAAATGGGACAGTTCCAGAATGGGAAAAATAGCTGGATTGAGATTTGTTGAGGGTTTTGTGAGGATTGGAGGGAAGAAGTGGTTCTATATTGGGAATTGGCGAACTATCGGAATATTGCCGCTCTGAGTTTTTTGACTGGCATGCGGTTACTTAGCGAGATGTCCCAGTTTGGCACACAAAATGATTACAGGAGTGCATCTGCTGTAAGGTCAAGTTGAGCAGGGATTGGCGGAAGGACGAATGCAGGCAACGCAGAGCAGTACTGCCTCAGGTTCAGGGATCGATTCAGGGAAGTTTGCTGCGCTTCGACATGTGGTGCGCGAGATGGGTTTCAACCGTGTCGCGATGCCTGTGGTGCGAAGGGCAGCAGAGGCGTTGGAGCAACTCGATGCTCCGATTGCGCGGGTTGCTGAGGGCGCCGGGCTGGCGCATGATGCAGGAAATCTGCTGGGAGCACTCAGCCTCTATTCTGATTTGCTGGCAATGCCTGGAGTGTTGTACGAAGAGCATCGCGAATACGCGACAGAGCTTCGGTTATTGAGCGATCGCAGCTGGGCGATGATCAACAGGCTGGTGAATCACTCGCGGGCTGGGCTGCCTGCGGCGGCGCAGGCGGAGCTCTCGGTTTTGCCGGATGTGGTGGACCGGTGCCGCGGACTTCTGAGTCGGATTGCGGGACGGACGCTCGAGGTCTCGTATGGGCTGGGAGCGTTTCAACCGGTTGCTGTTCCGGTGGAGGCGGTGGAGCGGATTCTGACGAATCTGGTTAAGAATGCGGCGGAGGCGACGCCGTGGGTCGGGCCTATCTCGATTGATGTCGAGGGTGTGACCGAACAAGAGGACGACTGCGGTGAGGCAAGACGGCGCCTACGAATGACGGTGCGAGACCGTGGTTGCGGAATGAATCAGGCAGAGGTGCGGGGACTGATGCAGGCGGGTGGGATCACGAGCGCGAATGGACGCGGACTGGGCTTTCGCGTGGTGCGGGAGCTGGTGGCCATTTCGGGAGGGTGTCTGAATATTGAGAGCCAGCCAGATGTGGGAACGAACATTTCAGTGGAATGGTACGCGGCAAGCCAGGCCGAGATAGAGCTGCGGCAGGAGGCCAAGAGGATGGAACTGGAGGTAAAGACGGTGTTAAAGGGAGAGGCTGGGTGGATTGGATGTTGACTGAAGGTGCGGGCGGGCTAAAGCAGTTGGAGGCTGAGATGTTCGGAGAGCGAGTGGAGGGCGGGTCGATCGTCAAAGATCATCTGGGATCAACGGATGTTCCGTCCGGAGTTCTGGTTGGCGTGTCGCCGGTGTCTGTTTCGGAGGCGGATACAGGAACGAAGAAGAGTGGCGCGGAAAATATTGGTCTGCTCCATGTGCTCGTGGTTGATGATGACGAGGCTATGCGCAAGGCTTGCTGCCAGATCGCATCAGGAATGGGCTTTGCCGTCGTGCTTGGAGCGGAGAGTGCGACGGAGGCGCGGGAGATTCTGAAGTATCAGCGGGTGGATGTGCTTCTGCTGGATCTGAAGCTGCCCGGACCCGGCGGAGGCGGGCTGCTGCTGCTTGAGCAGATGAAGGCCCTGCATCCGGACACGGCGGTGATTGTGATGACTGCATTTGCGACGGTTGCCTCGGCGGTTGAGGCGATGCGGATTGGCGCTGGGGATTACCTGACGAAGCCATTTGCGTTGGAAGAGCTGACGACCGTTCTCGAGCGAACGGCGAAGGAACTGGAGCTTGATGTGCAGAGCCGGCAGTTGCGGGAAAAACTCAGGACGCAGCAGGGAATGGGCGGATTGGTGGGACGGTCCCCCGAGATGGAAAAGCTATACCGAATTCTGTCGAAGGTGGCGTATTCGACACATCCGGTTTTGATTCTCGGGGAGAGCGGCACGGGCAAAGAACTGGTAGCGCGGTCGATCCACTTCAATGGGCCGAATGCGGCGAAGCCTTTTGTCGCGGTGGATTGCGGATCGCTGGTGCCGACGCTGATCGAGAGCGAGTTGTTCGGGCATGTGAAGGGGGCATTTACGGGAGCCGACCGTGCGAAGGAGGGATTGCTTGCTTCGGCTGAGGGCGGGACCGTGTTTCTGGATGAGATAGGAGAATTGCCGCTGGATCTGCAGGCGAAGCTGTTGCGGGCGCTGCAGGAGAAGGAGGTTCGTCCGGTGGGATCGACGGTGGCGAGGCCGATTTCGGCACGTGTGCTGGCTGCGACCAACCGTGACCTGGCGGCAATGGTCGAGCAGGGCCGGTTTCGCAAGGACCTTTACTTCCGGTTGAATGTGGTGAATCTGCGAATTCCGCCGCTACGGAGTCGGCGGGAGGATATCGCGCCGCTTGCGATGCATTTTCTGAAACGGCTGGAGAGGGAGACCGGAGTCGAACGAAGCTTTTCCGATTCGATGCTGCGGGTGATGACGGAGTATGACTGGCCGGGCAATGTGCGGGAGTTGGAGAATGCAATTGAGCGCGCGTGTGCCTTGTCTTCCGGGCCGTTGCTGCATCTCGGCGATCTGCCGACGCAGCTGCAGAATTTCCGGTTGCAGCAGGAGCCGGCCGTTCGTGCAGAGATCGATGTACCTGAGCGTGGAGAGGGTCTGCGTTCCGGGAATGGTGAGGTCGTATCGATTGCGGAGATGGAGAAGCATGCGATTCTTGGGACGATCCGGCAGCTGAAGGGCGATAAATTGATGGCGGCGAAGCTGTTGGGATTGGGAAGACGACACTCTATCGCAAGTTGAAGGAGTATGGAATTACGGAAGGCCTCGGAGAGTAGCGGGCTCGCAGCCGGAGCGAGCTTGGCTGCCGATGAGGGTAGAATCAGGTGCGAGGAAGGTGAATGCCATGCAATGTACGCATCTGAGCCATATTCATAAGGTGAAGCCATCGGCTAAGGGTTGCGAGGATTGTTTGAAGATTGGCGGCAAATGGGTGCATCTGCGGATGTGCATGGAGTGCGGGCATGTGGGGTGCTGCGACTCTTCTCCGAACCGTCATGCGACGAAACACTTTCATGCCACAAAGCACCCGATCATGCGATCGGTTGAGCCGGGAGAAAGTTGGGGCTGGTGTTATATCGATGAGGTGGAAGTGGATGAAGCCTGGCCATCGTAAGGCGAGAGTCTTCGTTTGCTATTCTGGCATTATCTAAAATGTCTTTCGGTCGGAAGGCCATAGGAGTGTTATGCCAGAGGAAGTTTCGAACGTTATTCCAGCGGTGCCAGCAACAGGGGTAAAGATCACTGTCCGCCCCAACGGACCTTTTCGTGTTGAGGGGCCGATTTCACTGGTCGATGTGAATGGGAACGAGTGGGATCTGACGGGGAAGCCAGCGATCTCGCTGTGTCGTTGCGGCATGTCGTCGAAGCGGCCGTTTTGTGATGGGACGCATGGCAGAGAAGGGTGGAAGTGCGAGGCAACACCGATTCCTACCGAGCCGATTGCACAGGGGTAACGCGCATCTTTACTGCGGCTCCAGAATTCCATTTCATTTTGAGGGTAGGGTATGACACTTCGCCAGTGCAGCAAGGTGGTTCTTTCCATAGCGTTGCTGGTTTCGGTTGTCGGCGTGAGGGCGCAGGAGACGCCCCAGAAGGTTGAATCGAAAGAATACACGCGCAGCGAGGCGATGGTGCCGATGCGCGATGGGGTGAAGCTGCACTTAGTAATTCTCCGACCGGTGGGTTCGGAGGGTGCGGGAGAGCCGTTGCCGTTTCTGATGGAGCGGACGCCTTATGGAACGGACAACAACTCGTCGAAGACAGTGAATGGAAGCAAACCGGAGCTGGCGGCGAGCGGATACATCTTTGTGTTTGGCGATATACGCGGGCGGTATAAGTCCGAGGGGCAGTTCGTGATGAATCATCCGATTGTCGCGCATACCACGAAAAATGATGTGGATGAGACGACCGACACGCGAGACACGATTGACTGGTTGTTGAAAAATGTTCCGAACAACAGTGGGAAAGTTGGTGTGTTCGGGGTTTCGTATCCGGGATTTTTGGCGATATCGGCGGGTATCGACGCACATCCGGCGGTGAAGGCGATCTCGCCGCAGGCTCCAATGACGAACATCTGGATAGGAGACGACTTCTTCCATAATGGTGCGTTTCGGGAGACCTACGGTTTCGATTACGTGCAGCAACTCGAAGGGCAAAAGACAGACGTTCGCGTGCAGAGCACGGAGGACACGTTTGATTTCTTTTTGCGCAACGTGAACTTTGCCGGGGCAGCGCAAGCGGCGAAGATGCAGGATCTACCGACGGCGAAGGTGTTCCTGACGCAGCCTGCGTATACGAAGTTCTGGCAGGATATGGCGGTGGAGAGGCATCTGACGAAGGCTGAGGTTCCGACGCTCGAGGTTGGCGGGTGGTGGGACCAGGAAGATATGTGGGGCACACAGGCGGAGTACGCTGCGCTGGAGCCGCATGACAAAGATCATGAGGTGTTCCTGGTGTTGGGGCCGTGGAACCATGGCGGATGGAACAGACGGACTCTGAGCCTGGGCGACGTCAATTTTGGAGTGGATGCAGGGGAGCAGTACCGGAAGACGATCGAATCGCCGTTTTTTGAAAAATATCTGAAGTTACGCGCTGGATTTGAGTTAAAGGATACGGCCAGCTTTCGAACTGGTGTGAATCAGTGGGAACACTATGACACGTGGCCGCCAAAGAGCGGGTTTCATGCGGCGAAGCTTTACCTGGCGAAGGGTGCAGGGCTGAGTTTTACGGTGCCTGCGGACGGCGGAGTCGCAGGCTCGTATGTTGCTGATCCGGCGAATCCGGTGCCATACCGGAACAGGCCTATTCAGGCGACTTATGGAGATGGTTCGAAGTGGAGGACGTGGCTGGTCGAGGACCAGAAGTTTGTAAGTTCGCGGAATGACCTTGCGAACTTTGAGACTCCGGCGCTGGATCACGATGTGACGATTACAGGTGACGTGATGGCGGACATCTTCGCTTCGACCACAGGCACGGACGCGGACTGGGTGGTGAAGCTGATTGATGTGTATCCGGATGAAGCGCCGGCGCCGATGGCTGGTTTTCAACTGATGATCGTGGATGAGATCTTTCGCGGACGGTATGTGAAGAGTTTTGAGAAGCCTGAGGCGTTGACGCCTGGGAAGGTGACCGAATTCAAATGGAGCCTGCATGGCGCGGACCATACCTTTCTGAAGGGACACAGGATTATGGTGGAGGTGCAGTCGAGCTGGTTTCCACTGTATGACAGAAATCCGCAGACTTTTGTGCCGAATATCATGACGGCTCCGGCGAGTGCGTATAAGGCAGCGACGCAGACGATCTACGGGTCGGAGAAGTATCCGTCTCACCTGGAGTTTCTGGTTCCGGAGTAGATGTGACGATTAAGACGATCAGCAGCCGGGAGGTCTACCGGAATCCCTGGACCATCGTCCGCGAGGATGTGATTGAGCGGTCGAATGGAGAGCGCGGGATCTATGGCGTGGTCGATAAAGATCCTGCGGCGATTATTATTCCTCTGGATACGACTTCGGAGGGTGAGTTTGTTTATCTGATCGAACAGTTCCGGTATACCGTGGGTGCGCGACACTGGGAGCTACCGCAGGGCGGGTGGGAGATTGCGGATGCCGTTCCCGAGGAGATGGCTCGCGGAGAGTTGAAGGAAGAGACCGGCTTGACGGCGGAGCGGATGACCTTTTTATCGACACTACAGATTGCTTATGGAGTGATGAATCAGAAGCATCATGTGTTTCTTGCCGAAGGGTTGACGATGGGTGAACCGGAGCGCGATGCCGAAGAGAACGACCTTGTCGTGCACCGGGTGAGTGTTGCCGCGTTTGAAGAGCGTATTGTGAATGGGACGATTGTGGATAACTGCTCGGTGGCGGCGTGGGGGTTGTATCGTCTCTGGCGGGAGCAGCAGAGATAAATTATCCGCGGATAACAGCCGCATCCAATAGCCAGGAGTGCAGCTATGTTTCTTCGCTTGATGCTCGTATCGGTTGGGATTGGCACAGGGGTTGCCGCGGCACAGCATGCATCCTCGGCGCCAGTAGTGTTGTTGCGGGATGTGCGGCTGATCGATGGGACTGGAACGCGCCCGCAAGAACATGTTTCGTTGCTGTTGCGGGACGGGCGGATCGCTGCGATTGGCGGGGCTGAGATGGCCGTCCCAAGGGGCGCGACGGTAGCGGAGCTTCATGGGAAAACGGTGATTCCCGGGCTGATCAGTGCGCATTCTCATCTTGGTTTGTTGATTGACAACGCAGAATCGTCGGCGACTGCGTATACCCGGGAGAATGTTACAGCGCAGTTGAAGCAGTTTGAGCGATATGGCGTGACAACGATCATGTCGCTGGGGGTGAACCGCGATCTGATTTACGAGTTGAGAGAAGAACAGCTAGCGGGGCGGCTTGATGGAGCCACGATCTATACGGCAGGGCGCGGAATTGGTGTGCCGGGAGGTGCTCCGGGATTGCCAGCGGCAGTGGATCAGATCTATCGGCCGAAGTCGGTGGATGAGGCGCAAAGGGATGTTGACGAGTTAGCGGCGCATCGCGCAGATATTGTGAAGATATGGGTGGATAAGCAGCATGGGACTGCGCCGGAGATGAGTCCGGAGATGTACCGGGGTGTGATTGACGAGGCACATGCGAAGCATCTTCGGGTGGCGGCGCACGAGTACGCACTCGAAGATGCAAAGAGACTTGTAGCAGATGGCGTCGATGTGTTGGCTCACTCGGTGAGAGACGTGGTGGTGGATGACGCGTTTGTTCAGGCTATGAAAAGACGCGGGGTGTGGTATGTGCCGACTTTCACGGTTGACGAGTCATTTTTTGTTTATGCGGATCGACCGGAGTTTATGCAGTCGGAGTTTTTTCAGCGAGCGGCGGGGCCTAAGCTGATGGCGAAGTTCGATGCTGCGGGGTATTCGAAGAAGATTAATGATGATCCGCAAACGGCGCTGCACCGGAAAGATTTTGCCATCGGTCAGCAGAATTTGAAAAAGTTTTTCGATGGGGGAGTGAATGTTGGATTCGGTACTGATTCTGGCGCGTTGCCGGGACGTATTCCTGGGTTTTCTGAGCATCGCGAACTTGAGTTGATGGTGGAGGCAGGGTTGACGCCGATGGAGGCGCTGACCGCGGCTACTGGTGAAAACGCGAAACTGTTGCACTCTACCGATCGTGGAACGATTGCGATAGGGAAGAGAGCCGACCTGATCGTGCTTGATGCCGACCCGGTCGCGGATATTCGGAATACGCGAAGGATCTTTGCTGTGTATCACGATGGGCGAAGAGTGATGGATTTGCCGGGCCAACAGTAAACAAACGGCTCCGTTTTCGCATCAAAAAAGATCGGTGAAGCATTTGATCGATCAAACGGATCAACGCTCCGAAAACAGGGTCGTTTCGAAGCGCCGTCGGGTGTGGGCGTGGATTATCGCCTTTGTACTGATTTCGGCTGTCGTTCTCGGGGTGATCGGTGACGTGATGGTCCATCGTGCGATGCCGATTCTAAAGAGTCGTGTCATTGAGACGTTAAGCACACGGTTCAACAGTCGAGTTGAGATGGATGGGTTCAACGTCTCTCTTGTAAAGGGACTCGATGTTTCGGGCACTGGGTTACGAATCTATCCGCAGGATGAAGTAGTTGCGGCCGGGGCAACTGAGCCTCTGATTACGCTAAGACATTTCGCGTTTCATGCGAATTGGGCCGGCTTGTTTGCGACACCAATGCATCTAGGAGCGGTGTATGTGATGGGCATGGTGATTCAGATTCCCCCAAAAGAGATGCGGGCTCAGGCTCCGAAGGGTCAAAGACATCTGGGGCAGAACAAGATTGTGGTGGCCCAGATTGTGTTTGATGATTCGAAGTTGGTGATTGGTACGTTGAAGCCGAACAAGGATCCTCAGGATTACGAACTAAGTCATATTGTGTTGCGAGATGTTGGTCCGGAGAAGCCGTGGGATTACGACGCGACGCTGGTCAATGCGATTCCCAAGGGAGATATTCACGCGACGGGAACCTTTGGGCCGTGGAACAACGACAGCCCTGGCGATTCGACTGTTACTGGGCACTACAGGTTCGATCATGCTGACCTGAATACCATCAAAGGTCTGGGCGGAATCCTGGCTTCTGTTGGAGAGTTTACAGGCCAGCTCGATAATATTGTGGTCGATGGGACGACTGAGACGCCGGACTTTTCGCTGGATACGGCGAATTATCCGATGTCGCTACATACGAAGTTTCACGCGATCGTGGACGGAACGAACGGGAATACGTATCTGCAGCCGGTCGATGCGCGCCTGGGTGAGTCTGATTTTTCATGCAGTGGCGAGGTGATTAATGTGAAGGGAAAGGGACACGTCATTGATCTTGGTGTGAATGTTCCGAATGCCCGGATACAGGATTTTCTTGAGTTGGGTGTGAAGACGACCCCGGTTGTCATGTCGGGTCGCCTGTCGATGAAGACGAAACTGCACATTCCTCCCGGGAAGGAGAGCGTAACGCAGAAACTTGGTCTAAAGGCGGCTTTTACCCTGCGGCAGATCCACTTTACGAATCCTGATGTGCAGGACAAGGTGGATATGCTGAGTTTGAGGGCGCAGGGCGATCCTAAGCACGCGAAGCCAGGTGCTGAAGATGTTCACTCACAGATGGTGGGGCAATTTGTTAAATCGGATGACACGTTGAGGTTCAGCAAACTCAATTACACATTGCCCGGGGCGACGGTCGGACTGACGGGGGAGTATTCGCTGGATGGAGACCGGTTTGAATTTGCAGGCAAGATTCGAACAGACGCGAAGGTGTCGCAGATGGTGGCGTCGAAGTGGAAGTCGCTGCTGCTGAAACCTGTTGATCCGTTCTTCAAGAAAAATGGTGCGGGGGCGGAGATTCCGGTTAAGGTGAGTGGGACGAAGTCCGCGCCGAAGTTTGAGTTGGACTTAAGGCACAAGGCCGAGAAAGAGACGCAGACAAACGAAAAGCCATAACGGTGCGGATTTCGGCTGCGTCTTCGGTAACAAATTTAATGAATGGTTTTCATTCGTCGGGACATGAAGTCCATGAGGAGATAGTTGCCGAGGGTCTGCGGCGTGGTGAAGTACGCTTTGCCGCGGCACATGGCGCTGACCGTTTGCACGAACTGCATGAGGGAGAAGTCGCTTGCGAGCATGAACGTGTTGATCATGATGTTAGCGCGTTTGCAGCGGCTGACTTCTTCGAGGGTTTCTGAGATGACGAGCGGGTCGAGGCCGAAGGCATTTTTGTAGATGCGACCGTCGGGGAGAGTGAGCGCGCTGGGCTTGCCGTCAGTGATCATGACGATCTGTTTCATGTCTTTGTTCTGACGGGCGAGAATGCGCTGGGCGAGGCGAAGACCTTCGCGGGTGTTGGTGTAGTGGGGGCCGACTTTGACGCGAGAGAGTTGTGAGACCGGAACTTCTTCGGCGGTGTCGTGGAAGAGGACCAGGTTTAAGGTGTCGCCTGGAAACTGAGTGCGGATGAGGTGGCTGAGAGCCATCGCAACGCGCTTGGCCGGCGTGAACCGATCTTCGCCATAGAGAATCATCGAGTGCGAGCAGTCAAGCATGACTACGGTGGCGCAGGAGGACTGGTAGTCGGACTGGTGGACGTGAAGATCAGAGTACTCGATGTTCAACGGAGTATTTTCTTCGCCTTCGACAGCTGTGCGAATGCCCTCGCGGGCGAAGACGCTCGAGAGCGTTGCGGTGAGATCGAGGTTGAGCGTGTCGCCGAAGTCATAGAGCTTGGAGGAGCCGTTGACCTCAACGCCGGCGGCCTCGTGACGCGTGTCATGGCGGCCGAGGTGGGATTTGCCTAGTGGGCCGAGAAGCTCGCGGAGTGCTTTATAGCCGAGGAAGTCCATGCCCTTGTCAGTGACTTCGAAACGGGCTTCTGCGTTGCTCTCGCTTTGCTGGCCCTGATTTTGTTCGGGCTGCTCGGCGTTGATGAAGTTCTGTTCCTGCATCTTCTGGATGATCTGATCGATGAGTTCTTCGACCTGATCTTCGGAGAGTGCTTCAAATTTTTGTTGAGCCTCTTCCTCGAAGAGTTCGCCGGACTCGAGGGCCTCGCGGATGGCTTCGCGAAGGTTTTGAATGGTTTGGTCGTTGAACTCCTGGAAGCGAGAGTAAGGATCCTGGAAGCCGGAGTCGAGGAGGAAATCGGAGAGAGCCTGCATGAGGTCTTCGAGGCCGAAGCTCGAGGAGAGGTCGCCGGTGAATTTGGTGTAGCGGACTCGCTTCATGGAATACCTACTTTAGTGCTGCTAGTTTGACGCAGGCGGAACGTATCCGTCGATAACGGTAGTGCTACCGCCGATGCGCGTTGCGAAGGTTGAGCTTTTGAGGCCTTGCAGGATAGTGGCCGGAATATCCGCCGGTGGAACGTGGTGGGAGTAGAACTCGGCAAAGGAGAAGAAGTCGGCGCCTTTGTCGTCGATCATTTGAGGGTCTGGGGTGTAGTTTTTGATGATATCGGGGTTGGCGAGGGCTTCGCCGAGGAAGTTGATCGCGTCTTTGACGGTGCGGCCTGTGCGCGATTTGAATGGGTAGAGAGGGACATGCTGGCGTTCTGCAAATTCGGCGAGTGGTACGAGAGGCTGAAGTGCGAAGGATTGGTAGTGGATAGCGCGTTCGTGGCGAGCCATCTCCTGCGGGAGGGCGCCGCGCTCGTCGAGTTCGTCGATGCCTTGTTTGAAGACGGCGATGCCCCACTTGAAGAGATCGTCGTCGGAGGAGATGACGCCGGTTGAGACGGCGGCAAGTCCGCGCCAGTAGTGATGATTGTTGGTCTGCTTGCCGGCTTTATCGAAGTCGATGATGCGGTGTGCTACTTTGTTCAACCACGTTATGTCGCGCTTTACCTGGGCTGGGTCGAGAGACGGCTCATTGACGAGGACGGACTCGGCAATGGCTGCTGAACTGAGGGTCCACTCAACCTGATACCACGCTTGGGAACTTTCTTTAGGATCGTAGTCGAGCAGGGCTCCGGCTTGTGCCCAGAGGTCGATCTGCTGCTGCGCGCACTGGGCCTCGGCCTTGTTGAAGGTAACGAGCCATTGATTCATTCCGGCGGTGACACGGCGCTCGAAGTTGTTGTAGGGGCGCGTTGCGGCGGCTTCGGCGGGGTTGGTTGGGCCATGACTTCCGTTGAGATAGTGCGGGGGAATAATCATCCGGCCGGTCGGTGGCTGGACAGCGGGGAGCGCGATGCAGGAGTTGAGAGATGCGAGAGCGGATTTCGTGCGCGCGTCAGTGGTTTTCGCAAGCTGGCCGTGACGTTGCTGAACGTCGATATAAGAAGCCTTGGGATTGGAGACTTTTTGTGCTTGAACAAAGGTCGTGGAGAGCAGCAGAGTTGCAGTGAGGCCCGAGATGAAGATGCTCTTGGACATAACCTATTCTCTAACAGACGTTGGATTCCTGATTAAGGAGTTTTGACCCAACGGCTGTTGACCACAGTGAGTTTGAGGCATCCGACTTTCTTTGCGAGCTGCTGATCCGTGAGCGGTGCGGCGTTGGTTTGGGCGCGGATGCTTAGTTCGAAACGCTCGAGATCCTGGAAATGGAAGACCTCGCAACCACGCATGAAGTCGACGATCTGACCGGTGGTACGGTTGACCGAGTACATGCGGACGAGATGCGCTTTTTTGTAGAGACCGATGGAGTCGAATCCGTCATCGGCTACGGGAGTCATGGGGTCGAGGGTGTAGTCGGGGTCGCCGAGAGGCCAGCCTTCGTCGTGGGCGAGGATAGTGGCAATGTCGTTGAGCCGGTCGGCGGGAATGTGCGGGCGTGGAGGTGCCGATTGAGCGGAAAAAAGAAAAAGAGCGAGTGTCGACGAAAATATCATGTTCAAAAATAGCCGCGATTTGGGGAGAGCCCTAGTTGAAGCCGCGCCGAGTGCGATTGCGGATGGATTCTTCGCGTTCGATCTCGCGTTCGCGTATGCGCTCGGCGTACTGGGCGGCCTGGTCGTTGCGCGATTTCTTTTCGGCAGCGGTGAAGCTTCGTTCTTCCGTCCTGCTGATACGTTTGTGAGCGTACATGCCTTCGAGGAGAAACTCGGCGGCGCTCACGGCAACTTCCGGTTTGGATTTTGAGTTGATTTGGAGGGGAGAGAGTTTTTCGAAGAGGCCCTGGATTTGCTTCAGCTCTTCTAGAGAACTTGTGACTGGCTGGGCGTCATTGAGCTGTACTGTGCCTCCTAGGTTGAACCATTGCTCGATCTGCTGAGTGTTTGTGTCGGCGAAGTACTGGTCGAAAATATTAGCGACGCTGGTGCGGATGATCTCGCGAATGACAGTGTCTGCTCCGCGCATCTCGCCTTCGTATTCGAGCTCGATTTTGCCGCTGATACCCGGAAGAGCCGCGTAGATGTCGCCCACTCTCGGAACCACGAGCGATTCATCGTGTAATAGCGCACGTCGCTCGGCGTTTGAGATGACGAGTTCCATGGTGCTGATGGGAAGGCGCTGCGATACGCCGCTTCGTTTGTCGACTTTCTTGTCTTCTCGGGCGGAGAAGGCAATCTGCTCGATGATCTGGCGAATGTAGTGGGGGATCTCGATGGCGCTTGCCGGACGTTTGGACCAGGCTTCCTGCGCGGTAATGACGATGCCTTCTTCGATATCTTCGGGGTAGTGAGTGCGAATCTCGCTGCCAACGCGATCTTTGAGCGGCGTGACGATCTTACCGCGCGCGGTGTAGTCCTCGGGGTTTGCGCTGAAGACAATTGCCACGTCGAGGGGCAATCGGACGGGATATCCCTTAATCTGCACGTCCCCCTCCTGCATGATGTTGAAGAGTGCGACCTGGATTTTTCCGGCGAGGTCGGGAAGCTCGTTGATGGCGAAGATGCCGCGGTTGGCGCGGGGAAGCAGACCGTAGTGCATGGTGAGCTCGGAGCCGAGGTCCTGGTTCGAGCGTGCGGCTTTGATGGGGTCGATGTCTCCAACGAGATCGGCTACGGTGACGTCAGGTGTAGCTAATTTTTCGACGTAGCGGTCGTCGGGATTGAGCCACGCGATAGGAGTTTCGTCGCCCAGCTTGGCGATCTGGTTGCGGCCGAACTGCGAGATGGGGGAGTATGGGTTGTCACGGACCTCGGAGCCCGCGATGTAGGGAAGATGCGGGTCAAGGAGCGTGGTGAGTGCGCGGAGGATGCGCGATTTTGCCTGTCCGCGGAGTCCGAGGAGGATGAAGTTGTGCCGTGAGAGCACGGCGTTGACGATCTGGGGGACGACGGTGTCGTCGTAGCCGACGATGCCGGGGAAGAGGGGGGTCTTCGTCTTTGCGGCATCGCGGAGTTTGGCGATCAGGTTTTCCCGGAGCTCGTCTTTGACGCTGCGAGAGAGGCGGGCGTGAGTGAATTCGCTGGTGCGAAGAGCGCCAAGAGTAGTAGGAAGCCGGGTCGCCATGATTCAAGTATAGATGTTCGGCTGGAGCGAAGGGTTCGGGGAGTAGCGAGTATGAATGCGATCAACCTTTTCGCTCAAAAGGTGAGGTCATCGAGGAGACCTTGCATTTCGCTTGCAGCGTGAGAGTTGCCAGTCCGCGTGGCGACCGCGAGGCCTTCTTTGAGGCGGGCGATGGCCTCATCGCTGCTGCCAAGTTTAGCCAGAGTCTGAGCGGACATTTGATAGGCCGGGACGTAGTCGGGGTTTTTCTCGATGAGAGTAGTGAACTCGGCGAGGCCGCCGCTGGAATTGCCCTGGCTCAGGTGTTCCATGGCGAGGCCGTAGCGGGCGAACGCATTGTTGGGGTCGCTCTTGAGGATTTCGGTGAGTGTTGCGATCTTGTCCATGGATTGATGGTGCGGTCTGCCGGTTGTGGTTGGCAAGTTGCCAAGGCGAGAGCGCTGGGGATTTAGACTTGTAAGTATGAGCGATGAAGTTGTAGCACGGACCGTTGCGGAGTCGCAGTCGGAGCGGAGTGAGATTGTGTTGCCGGCGGATTCGAATGCGATTGGGAGTTTGTTTGGCGGCCGGTTGATGCAGTACATCGACCTTGTAGGTGCGATGGCGGCCTCAAGGCATGCGCGGGCATTTACCGTGACAGCTTCGATGGATCATCTGGATTTTGTGGCGCCGGTGCGGGTGGGCGAGCTGTTGATTTTGAAAGCCAGCGTGAATCGGGCCTTTCGGACTTCAATGGAGGTTGGGGTTCGAGTGATGGTGGAGGATGTGCGAGAACAACGATTGCGCCACGTTTCTTCGGCTTATCTGACGTTTGTTGCGGTGGATCGCGACGGGAATAAGCTGGCCGTCCCGCAGGTGACACCGGAGACGGAGCATCAGAAAAGACGGTTTGAAGATGCAGGGCGGCGGCGCGAGATGCGGTCTGGAGAGACACAGAGGAAGAAGGAGATTCGAGCGTCGCTGGGCGCAGGTTGGCATGTCTGAGAAGCGATGAGCTTTGGGTTGTGAGTTTTTGAGCCAAAGGATTATTGAAAAGGAAGGGTTTATGGGACATACGGGAGCTGGAACGCCGCAGGGGCCGCAGCCTTTGCCGGGAGTGGCGCATGTTGTCGCCGTTGGAAGCGGTAAGGGCGGGGTGGGAAAGACCACCGTGGCGGTGAACCTGGCTGTTTCGCTGGGGAAGCTGGGGTATAAGGTCGGGTTGATTGACGCGGATATCTATGGGCCCAATGTGCCTCTTATGATGGGGGTTTCGCGGCAGCCGAATATTGTTGGGGAGAACCGGATTGAGCCTATTCTGGCGCACGGAGTGAAGTTTATTTCGGTGGGGCTGATTTCGCCGGGCGATAAACCGATGATGATGCGTGGCCCGATGCTGCACCAGATTATTCGGCAGTTTTTGCAACAGGTGGAGTGGGGAGAG
This sequence comes from uncultured Acidobacteriaceae bacterium, assembly GCA_963815485.1. Classification (GTDB taxonomy): domain Bacteria; phylum Acidobacteriota; class Terriglobia; order Terriglobales; family Acidobacteriaceae; genus Edaphobacter. The sequence goes on from CAWFGQ010000002.1 coordinate 2,602,000, forward strand.
CTGGATTTTCTGATTGTGGATCTGCCTCCAGGGACTGGGGATGTGGTGATTTCTCTGGTGCAGACAGTGCCTTTGACTGGGGCTGTTGTGGTTTCTACTGGGTCGGGTGTGGCGTTGCAAGATGCGCGAAAGGCTCTGGAGATGTTCCACCAGGTGAAGGTGGAAGTTATTGGATTAGTTGAGAATATGTCGCAGATGACGCTGCCGGATGGGCAGATGATCGACGTGTTTGGTGCGGGTGGGACAGAGCGGACAGCGGCTCAGTTTGGGTTGGAGTTTCTGGGGGCTGTTGATCTTGATCCGCAAATTCGCGAGGGTGGGGATAAGGGTATGCCGGTGTCTTTGGCGGGTCCTAACTCCAAACTGGCGAAGGAGTTTTATGCGATTGCAGAGAAGGTCGCGGAGAGGGCTAAAAAGATTGCGGCAACGAGTGAGGACGTGCTGGAGATCAGCTGATCTTGACGGGTGGCGTAGAGTTTAGTTATGGAAAGAAGAATGGCGGACGCGGGGCGGGTTACGGCGCGGCAGAGAGCTATTCTGACGGCCATTATTGAGAGCTATATCGAGACGGGGGAGCCGGTCGGATCGGGAACGATCGCGCGGCTGCAAAGCACTGAGGGAGCTGGTTTTAGTTCGGCTACTGTGCGGAACGAGATGGCAGAGCTTGCGGATGAGGGTTTGCTGGAGCAGCCGCATACCTCGGCGGGGCGGGTGCCTACGGCGCGGGCTTTTCGGATGTATGTGGAGCAGCTGAGCGGCGGAGCACGGATTGACGCGGCGCTGTTGCCGGCTCGGTCTCGGTCGCAGATCGATCTTAGTTTTCAGGGAGTTGCTGGGACGCAGGCCGTGCTGGAACGAACGTCTCATGTGCTGGCAACGCTGTCGAGTGGGGTGGGAGTCGCGGTGGCTGGGGTGGCGGATGGGGACACTTTGGAGCATGTGCATTTTTCGCGGCTGGCTCCAGCGCGGGTTTTAGCAGTGGTTGTGACGCGGAGCGGGCTCGTGCGAGACAGGGTGCTTGCGCTGGATAAGGACTTGAGTATCAGAGAGTTGGAAGTTGCCGGCAATTTTCTGAATGAGAACTTTCGCGGGTGGAGCGTTGAGCGGGTGAGGGCGGAGATTGCCCGGCGAGTCGAGCGGGAGCAGAGTGAGTATCAGAGGTTGCTGAATGCGGTGGAGCAGCTTTGGGTGAAGGCGGTTCCGGATGCGCCGGAGCAGGCGGTCTATGTCGATGGGGTGGCGAATCTAGTTGAGAGCCAGGAAGATAGAGAGCGATTGCGGGATATGCTCGCGGCGCTTGAGGCGAAGCAGAGACTGGTTGAGCTGCTGAATGCCTATATCGATGCGCGGCAGGAGAGTGTGAGGGTGGTGTTTGATCTGGAGGAGCACGCTCCGGAGATGGCGGGGCTGGTTTTGATTGCGGCTCCGGCCCGGATGGGCGGGGAAAGTCGTGGAACGGTCGGGGTTATCGGACCCAAGAGGATGCATTACGAGAACACGATGAATGCGGTGAGCTATATTGCGCAGGTGTTCGACCGGATTCTGGAGCGGCGGGAGTAGATTTTTAATTTTGTGGTGAGACGTGCGTTTTTACAGGGGATTCCGAGATTTCCACAGGGTAAAAACGTGGTTCTTGCGTGGTTGTTAAGTGCAATTTCGTGGTCGTTACGTGGCTGTTAAGTGCATGAATTCGGGCTTTGAAAATTTTCCTCTTTTGCCAAAATATTTTTGGCTTGGGGAAGTAAAAGACAAAGGCGAAATGCGGGGGTCTCTCCACTTCGGCGGCAAAAGCGCCGCCTCCGGTCGAGATGACGCTTCTTGGGTCGAGATGAGCTTCTTGGGTTGGATGACGCTTCTTGGGTTGGATGACGTTTCCTGGATGGGCTGCCGCGGGGACGATTCGCGTGATAAGCCGGGATGGTCGACAATAGATGAGGACACCTTTTATGAGGAGCAGGAGAACCATGCAGGAAGAGATGGCGGAACGGGAGATTCTTGATCCCGAGGCAGTGGTTGGTCAGGAGATTGGGCAGGAGATTGATCCGAGCCACGAGATTGAGTCGGGCGCTGTTCAGGCTGGACGGGCAGAGTTGGAGCAGATGAAGGGCGAGCGGGACCAACTGGTGGACAGGCTGGCGCGTTTGCAGGCTGAGTTTGATAATGCGCGGAAGCGTGAGGCGAAGGAACGGGCCGATTCGCGGGACTATGCGATTTCGAAGACCGTTGAACCGTTTCTAAGCGTGATGGATAACTTTCAACTGGCGCTGAAGGCCGACGGGACGAAGGAGCAGCTTCGCGCAGGGGTTGAATTGATTTTGAAGCAGATGGAAGATGCTCTGAAGGGGCTGGATGTTGCGCCTGTGGAGGCGGTTGGGGCGCAGTTCGATCCTCGAGTCCACGAGGCACTGGGGAGCATCGAAACTAAAGAGTTTCCTGATCATCAGGTGCTCGAGGAGATTCGGCGGGGGTATACGATCCGCGGGAAGTTGATGCGGCCGGCGCTGGTCAGGATTGCGGTTAATTCCGGGCAGGTTTCGGAGTGACAGGGAGTAGGGTTTAGGGAGTAGGGAGTAGAAGGCAAATGCAGCGTAGATTGCCGGCGAGATAGAGGACGGGGTAAGACAACTGCAAATGCAAATGCGGGGGTCTCTCCACTACGCGACAGACGATAGAACTGTCTGTCGCTTCGGTCGAGATGACGGTATCTTGAACACAGGTATCTTTGACATAGGCAGAGGGACATAAATATTCGGACACAAGTAACTGCATAGGACACAAGCATCTGCATAGGACACAAGACTGGCATAGGTTGATAGAAAGATTTTGGGGATATGGCTACGGCGAACGTGACAAAGGTTGATTACTACGAGGTACTAAGTGTTTCGCGAGATGCGAGCGATTCGGAGCTGAAGACGGCTTACCGGCGGCTTGCGATGCAATATCATCCGGACCGGAATCCGGATGATCCTTCGGCTGAGGACAAGTTCAAGGAGTGCAGCGAGGCTTACTCCGTGTTGAGCGATCCGGAGAAGCGCGCGGCCTATGACCGTTATGGCCATGCTGCGTTCCAGAATGGCGGCGGCGGTGGTGGGAATCCGTTTGCCGGCGGCGGTTTTGGGGGAAATGTGGACCTGGGGGACATCTTCGGCGATCTGTTTGGCGAGATGTTCAACATGGGTGGCGGCGGCGGTGGCCGCAGGGCTTCCCGGGTGCAGCGCGGACGCGACCTGCAGTACAACATGACGCTGGAGTTTGAAGAGGCGGTGTTCGGGGTCGAGCGCGAGATCAGGATTCGCCGGAATGAGACTTGTACTGACTGCCATGGTACGGGCGCGGCGAAGGGCAAGTCTCCGGTGACTTGTACGCAGTGCGGCGGGCGCGGGCAGCAGAGATTTCAGCAGGGATTCTTTTCGGTTGCGCGGACATGCTCGGTTTGCAATGGGACGGGTACGCTGATTGTCGATCCGTGCACGAACTGCAAAGGTCAGACGGTAGTGCAGCAGGAGCACGTGATTCTGGTGAAGGTACCGGCGGGCGTGGAACAGGATACGCGGATTCGCTACTCGGGTGAGGGTGAGTCGGGGCGGTTTGCGGGGCCTGCGGGTGATCTGTATGTCGTGCTCGAGGTGAAGGCGCACAAGTTCTTCGAGCGTGATGGCGATGATCTGCATTGCGTGTTGCCGATCAGCTTTCCGCAGGCGGCTCTGGGGACGGAGGTTGAGATCGAGACGCTGGAAGGTGCGGCTTCGATCAAGGTTCCGGAAGGTACGCAGAGCGGGAAGACGTTCAAGTTGAAGGGCAAGGGCGTGCCGCATCTGAATGCGCATGGGAAGGGCGATCTGATTGTCGAGATTCGCGTACAGACCCCTTCGAAGCTGAATAAACAGCAGAAGGAGTTGCTGCGGCAGCTTGGCGAGACGATGGTGGTGGAGAATACTCCTACTTCGCGTGGGTTGTTTGAGAAGGTTAAGGAGATGTTTAGCTAGTCAGCTAGTCAGCGAGTCAGCGAGTCAGCTAGTTAGCTCGTTAGCGATGAGTGCCTGGGCTTCGGTCCGGGCATTTTTATTGAGGGTAGAAAAAAAAGAAATTATTTTTGGCACTAATGATCGACGTTCTCCGCTTTAACCAGTGAAGGCAGTTATCAAGGCTGTTCTTCAAAAGGAGATCGGTCATGAAAAACACACGGTTTAGTTCCATTCTCAGTTCCAGTCTTATCGTGGGCGCCCTGACGATCGGTTCGCTTGCGTCGCCGCAGTTCTCTTCAGCCCAGACCCCGACGCCTCTTGCCGAAGTGAACATTCCTTTCGACTTCCAGACACCCAACCAGAACTTGCCTGCCGGCCACTATCTCGTCGAGGTTGAATCGAATCATCTGATTCTGTTGCGAGGAGGCGGTTCGAGGAATGGGTTTGTGACGACCCACGATGTAATCAACAAACGCACCCCTGTTCGTGGAACGATGGTGTTCGCACGCTATGGCGACAAATACTACCTGCGCCAGATATGGACGGCGGGAAACGCTACAGGGATCGAATGCCCGAAGAGCCGCGCCGAGAAGCAGAGTGCGCAAGCGACTCAAGCGAGCCTCAAGCAAGATCAAGGCCCGGTGGAGCTTGCTTTGAACACGGTACCTATTCACTGAATTCAAGCGGCTGGCCAAAGTTGAACCTGGCCAGCCGCTTGTTTTTAAGCGACTGCCGTTTTTGATCTGATCGTGAGATTGTGTGGATTTGCGCATACAGAGGGTGAGCACTTGCTGTATGCGATTGTGGATGCTTCGATCAGCAGGGTAGGGACCAAGCCTGTGACTCCGGCTACGAAACAGGGGAGTGACGTTGGTTGGTTACTCGGCTTGCTCTTTACTCTTTGATTCGTTCCTTGACGCTGCGAGCCAGCTTTTCAATCTGTTCGGCTTTCTTGAGCATGTCGATGGACAGAACGTCTTTGTTGGCGGCGTCGACTTGTTCTTTGAGAGCTGCGGTTAAGACTACTAATTTGTCGGTGTCGGCTTTGAGCTGCTTCTGCTGCTCGACCTGGCGCATTCTTTTCTGTTCCATCTGGAGCACAGTTTCGCTGTGGGACATGACGTTCATTTGTGCGCCGGTTACGCTTGCCGAACCGGTTATCACTAAAAGCATTCCAATCGTTGCGATTCTCAGCATTTCGTAGTCGTCTCCAATCGACCGGGCGTAATAATGCTCCTTTTGGAGATGACTGCGCAAGGTGACGAGTGTGGTGCTGTTAATGCTGCTTGTGGGGGATTGTGAGTGAGAGTTTTCTGGGTCAGAATGGCCGTCTGCGTCTTGGACGGAAAGGGCATACCTGGGGCTAAAGCGCCTTTTTTTTCGCCGCTGAGGGAACCCAAGACGAAGCCCCGGGATAGGTCGATGCAAAGCAAACTGCAAGTGAAAAGTGTTGGGATCAGGTGAGATAGGTAGACGCAATGGCGATGGCTGCGATGGCTGCGGTTTCGGCGCGGAGGATGCGGGGGCCGAGAGTGACCGGTTGCCATTGGTGTTGAGTGAAGAGGGAGATTTCTTCGGGCGTCCAGCCGCCTTCGGGGCCTATGGCGATAGCGTGGGTAATTCTGGTTGGGCGAGAGTCGGCTGAGTTGCCGGCTGCGGAGTTTTTTAGGGCTTCGGTGAGGGTGGTGGTTTGTTCGGTCTCGCTGAGGAGGATGCGCGCGGGAGATTTTTCCTGTTCGAGGGCTTGTTTGAGGGGTGTGGGGTCGTCGATTTCGGGGATGCCGGTGCGGCGGGATTGCTTGCTGGCTTCAAGGGCGATGCGGCGCCAGCGTTCGGACCGTTTGAGTGCGGATTGTGCGAGGTGTTTTTCGGTGCGGCGAGCGAGGATTGGGGTGATGCGGGCGATGCCTAGTTCGGTAGCCTTTTCGATGGCCCACTCCATGTGATCGAACTTGAAGACGGCGAGGAGGAGATGAAGGGGTAGGGCTGCGTCGGATTCGAGTTCTTCGTGGAGTTGGAAGTGGACGCGATCGTCGTTGACTTCGGTGATTTCGGCGCGGTGGAGGAAGCCGTTGGCGACGATGTCGTAGATCTGGCCGGGGTTGGCGCGGAGGACTCGGGCGAGATGGACGGCCTGGTCGCCGGTGAGGGTAGCGGTGGTGTCGGTCCAGGTGTCGGCGATGAAGCGGCGACGGGTCATGAGGCCAGTTTAGAGCTTTTGTGGAAGTGGGTTCGAGCTTCGGAGTGGCTACTTAGTCCTGTTGGGTCGAGAGGGGGACGGCGGTCTCGGAGGACTGGGGAATTGTGACTTCCTGAGAGCCCAGATGATAGAGGTCGACGTTGAGCACGGCAGAGCGGCGGTGGTCCCAGACATCTTTGGAGACGGGGAACTGGAGGATGATCATGCCCTGGGTGGATTTGCCGGGGTCGACCATGGATTCGCGCAGGAGGGGGTCGGTGGCTACGGGTTTGAGGACAGGAAAGGACGCGTAGACGTTGTCGATGTCATTCTTTTCGACGGCGCTGGTGGTGATTTGTTCGCCTTCGGCGGTGGTGAGGGTGGCTGTGAAGTCCTTGAGGAAGAGCGGGAGGTGGGTGCGGTCGTCGATGTGAAGGGTGGTGAGGACGTAGAGGTGTTCTTCGACGTGCTGGTTGGAGACGATGATGGTGTCGGATTTGAAGGACGTACTGGTAGGAACGACGACGGTTTTGGTGATCGTCAGCTCGGGGGTTCTATGGGGGTTGAGGCGGACAACCAAGGCAAGAGCGATGCCGAGAATAAGAAAGGCCAGGAGAACAGGCACGAGGAGATTGCGCCGAGCGGGTTGGGCGAACTTAAGATCAGACACTGGGAATGAGGATAGCAAGGGAGTTCGCTCTGAGGGAAGGGCGAGAAGCAGAAATTTGTCAGATGGTTCTGGGATGGCTCGTCCGTAAGCGGTGACTAGTCTCGGGATACAGGGAGGAACGGGAGATTAGTCCTTTTGGACGACGTATTCCTGGAGGAGAACGGTAATCAGGGCTGCGGTGGGGACTGAAACCAAAGCCCCGACGATGCCGGCGAAGGCCGTACCGAGAAGGAGGGCTACGAGGATAGTGAGTCCCATGAGATTAACGCTGGAGCGCATGATGCGGGGGATGAGGATGGCGTTCTCAAGGCTGACGTAGATGAGGTAGAAGATGAGGACGCCGGCCATCTTGGTCCAGGAGTCGAGAGCAGCAACGATGCAGGCGAGGGCGATGGTGATGACTCCGCCAGCGATGGGGATGATGTTGAGAAGACCCATGAGGAAGCCGAGGAGGATGAAGTAACGGACGTGAAGGATTCCGAAGACGACTGTGCTGGCGATTCCAATGGTAATCATGAGGAGGCCCTGACCGACGAGCCATTTGCTAACCTTGCGCTCGGCTCGCCTGAGGGTGTTGTTGAGACGGTGGCGTTTTTCGGCGGGAAAGAGTGAGAGGAAGAAGCGGTAGGCGTACTCACCTTCGAGCATGAAGTAGATGCAGAGGAAGCTGGCGGTGAGGATGTCCAGGATGTGAGAGAGCCAGAGAGGGAGCGAGGTGAAGAGATAGCCTGCGGTGGTGTCGAAGGCGGCGATAGCGCGCTGGGCGATGGAATCGATGCCGAAGCGGTTGGCGAAGGGGATTTTTTTGATCTTGGCGATGATGTCGGGGATGCGTTGGGGAAGCTCGTCCGAGAAGCTGCGCAGATCGCGGAGAACGGGGGGAAGGCCGGTGGTGAAGAAGAACGCAATGATGAGCGTTACTGTGATGAAGAGAAGGACAATCGCGACTGCGCGCGAGGGATGGTAGCCGCGAATGCCCGATTTGGTGATATACGTGACTGCGGGCATCAGTACGACGGCGAAGAGCGCGCTGACGTAGAGCATCATGAGTTCTTTTTTGAGAGTCCAGGCGAGGGCGAGAAGAAGAAGGACGCCGATGGCAAAGAGGATGTGACCGCGGATGTTGGCCCGGGAGCGCAGTTCGTCGGGAGAGAGGTCGTCGTTGGCAGGTGTGGTCAGCGGGGAGTCTCCTTGGAGGGCTGACATGCGTTTAGTTAGTTTGCCCTTTTTCGGTTGGATGCGAAAGTGTGGGGTTAGAGTCGGGTTGTCCTTTTGATTTGTGGCAGGTATAGGAAGGTTTACCCCTCTTCTTTTGCGAACAGGAGAGGCCCAAGGCTAAAGCCTTGGGTTACCCGGGAGCAAAAGCTCCGAAGCAAAGACCTTGGTGAGCCCAGAAGCAAATCCTTTCGGTGTCCGGCTTCGGTTGTTGACGCTGAGCTATCTAGAACTCTGAGCCAGGTGGCTAGAAGATCTTCGACTGTTTGGTCTGGGGTGTGGTCGGCGGTTTCGAGGGTCAGGTTGGCGAGACGGCGGTAGAGGGGATGGCGTTTCTGGAAGCGCTGCTGGGCGGCGGCGGGGTCGGCGAGGACCGGACGGGCTATGTCCTGCAGCATGCAGCGGTCGAAGAGAGTGGGGAAGGGTGCATCGAGAAAGACGGTGAAGGTGGCGGGGGTCTGTTCGAGGAGCAGGCGGTTAGTGAGTTCCTCGGGGGTTCCACCGCCGAGGGCGAGGACGGTGTGTTCGCGACCGAGGGCAGAGGCGAGGGCAGTGGATTCGAGGCGGCGGAAGTGGGCTTCGCCGTGGCGCTCGAAGAGCTGGGGAATTGTGGATCCGGTGCGGGCTTCGAGGTGGGCGTCGAGGTCGAGGAACTGCCAGTCGAGGCGGGCGGCCAAGAGGCGGCCGACGGTGGACTTGCCTGCTCCCATGAAACCGGTGAGGACGAGGCGGCGGAGGTGCGCGGGAGCTAGGGTGAGGCCGGGCTTGAGAGGGGGCATGTTTTCTGGGTGGGCCTCAGTGTTGTTCTGGATCTTGTTCCGGGGTTCGACTTCCGTGCCGGTGGATGTCATTTGCTTCTCCTTGATGGTACTGAAACGAAGGATGGTACTGAAACGAAGGATGGTAATGAAACGAAGACTGGTAATGAACGCGAAAGAGCCGCAACCTTTTGGGCTGCGGCTCGGGAAGATCGATGACTCTGAGGTTGTCTAGGTGTTTTCAGAGATGCATGCGAGGACTCCGCTGGCCGCTGGGTTGCGCCAATAGCAGAGGGTAAAGCACGTAAATCGGAATGCGCTCGACATGCTGGTATGACGATATATCGGGTTCCGGGTTGAATGCAAGGGGTTTGTTATTCGGGTCGGGGGACTTTGCGGCTGTTGATCAGATCACGCATTTCGAGATAAACGCCGTTCGTCCAGCCGAAGCCTACGACATTGCTCTTATAGCCGGTTGCGACGGCGACGTTGGCCGAGCCGCTGACGACGTTGTACTTCTCGCGAATCGTGCCGTCGTGCTGGAAGTTCTGAAGGACTGTGTTGGAAAATTCCTCCGCGATACGTGCGGCGTCGGCAGTGAAGCCATATTGGGCAAGACCTTTCACTGCGAGCCAGTTGGTGGGAGCCCATCCATAGGGAAGATCCCACTGGGTGCCGGAATCGTGATCGCTCATGGCAAGGCCGCCATTGTGTTCGAAGAGAGAGAAGTGATGCTCGAGCGCAGTTGCCTGCTGTTGCGATGCGAGGCCAGCCCAGAGGGGATAGAAGGCGGTGAGGTAATCGTAGGTTGACTGCTTTCGCGTGACGAAGTCGTAGTCGAAGAAGATGCCTTGCGTGGGGTTCCATAGATATTTGTTGATGGCATCGAAGCGCGCTGCGGCTTTTTGGTTCCACTGCGCGGCTTCGGCGGATCGGCCAAGAAGCTGAGCGAAGTGCTCCATGTCGCGTTCGTATTTATAGAGCAGAGTGTTGAGGCAGACTGGAGCGTAGTCTTCGGTGGAGCCGTTGAAAGGGCCGAAGCGGAAGCTGGTGTCAAAACCTGATTCGCGCATGGCTCGGTCGCCGCGGTAGAAATCGGCGCTGAGACGATGGCCGTTGACGTGAGCTCGCGCGCAGACTCGGGAGGCGTTGATGTCGCAGCTCGTTTTGGCAAGAGTAGCTGCCTGGGAGGCTGTCGGCTGATCCGGGGCGTCTATGAGGTAGCTGGTGCGAACTTCGGGATGCGCGAGGAGCCAGCGAATGATGTCGGGATAGTATTCGCTGTCGTCGGCCATCTCAGGTACGGGGCCTTTGTCGATGTCGTAGTAGCGGGCGAGGCCTGTGTCACCTGCGCGATGGACAGGCGAGATCCATAGTTCGTAGTCGCGTTGCGCGTAGGCGTACGCTTTGGCGAGCCACGCTTTTGTGAGCGGATGGCCGGCGGGATGTTCGTAGACTTCGCGGATCATGGAGGTGAGAAAGGGTGGCTGCGAGCGGGTGAAGAAATAAGTTCGGTTGGCGTTGAGAATTGCTCCGTAGTTTTCTATTTCGAAGAAGAAGTTTTCGACCATGCCTCGTGCGAGTGCATCGCGATTGTCTTTGAGCAGGCCGAGGATGATGAAGTAACTGTCCCAGCCGTACATCTCGTTGAATCGACCGCCGGGGACGACGTAACGGTTGGGGAGATAGAGCAGGCCTTCTTTGGGGATTTCTGAGACGCGGACGTCTCCCATGTGAGTGATGGGGCGTGGGAGGTGGCGTATTTCGACCTTGCACTGCTGGCGTGCGGTGGTGACAGTGGCGGGCGTTGCCATTCCTGCGGGAAGATACAGTACTGGGGCGGTCGTTACTTTGGGGTCGATGAGAGATTTGCACTCGGTCATGGAGCGCGAGAGGCTATCCCAACCGCTGTCAATGTAGGAGAGTATCTTTGCATCGGCGACCGCGTTACTCTGCGGCTGTGCGGGGAGGCATTCCGGGAAGAGGCTGATCGCGAGTACGATGGCGATGCAGCACCGGAAGATCGGGGATCGTTTCTTACATCGCATATTGCGTAAGATGCTTCATCGGGTGAGGGCGGTTCTGACGATTCATGAAATCTGCCTTTACACTCAAGCCAGGTGGTCATTTTGATTGAGGTTCGATGAAAAACGGCACGACGAAGATAGATATGCGGATTGGGATTGACCTCGGCGGGACGAAGATCGAGGCGCTCGCGATCGACAATGCGGGGGTGGAACTTGCACGGTATCGTACCGATACTCCGCGAGACGATTATGATGCGACTCTGGAAGCGATGGCGGGACTGGTGCATCGGCTGGAGCAGGAGACGGGACGAGTTGGGACAGTTGGAGCAGGGGTGCCGGGAAGCATCTCGGGGATTACGGGGCTGGTGAAGAATGCGAACTCCACGTGGCTGAATGGGCGGCCGCTCGATAAGGATTTGTCGCGTGTGTTGAGTCGGGAGGTGCGCGTGGCGAACGATGCGAATTGCCTTGCGGTCTCTGAGGCGACGGACGGCGCGGCTGCAGGAAAGCATGTTGTCTTTGGTGTGATTCTCGGCACTGGTTGTGGAGGAGGGGTGTCCCTCGGTGCGCGTGTTCACGCCGGGCCTAACGGTGTCGCGGGCGAATGGGGGCATAATCCTTTGCCCTGGCCAACGCCGGAGGAATATCCCGGACCGCCGTGTTATTGCGGCAAGCGAGGGTGCATGGAAATGTGGGTGTCCGGTACCGGCATTGCGCTGGACTATAAGAACGTGACCGGCACAACGCGAACGGCGCAGGAGATCGTCTCGGACTTCGAAGCCGGCAAGGCGGCAGCGACGGCGGCGATGCAACGGTTCGAAGACCGACTTGCGCGCGGGCTGGCGCAGGTGATCAATATCCTTGATCCGGATGTGATTGTGATTGGTGGCGGGGTGTCGCGAGTACCGCACATCTATCAAGCGATTCCGCGGGTGCTTCCTAAGTATGTCTTTGGGGGTGAGGTTTCGACGCCGGTTCTGCAGGCGAGGTTTGGAGATTCGAGTGGAGTTCGCGGGGCGGCGTGGCTCTGGCCGCTGAATTCTGAGAGTCTCTCGAACGGGTGAGTCTATGCGATACTGAAGAGGAATGAGACCTTGTTCTAAGGGTTGAGTTCGACGCTCGCCGATGTGACTGATGGGTTTGGAGATGAAACCAGGCCTACCTAGCAGGGCAAGCCAATTAATAAGAGCCGGGATGGCGGAACTGGCAGACGCAGCGGACTCAAAATCCGCCGAGCCGCAAGGCTCGTGGGGGTTCGACCCCCCCTCCCGGCACCAACAAAATAAAAGACTTATACGGAAACTGCTGCTCAGGATTGAGTGGCTCTTTTTGTCTGGTGGCACCTGTAGTGGCACTTGTGCTAGCGTGTGCTAATGGCACGAGAAGTGAAGAAAGTAAGGGGCGTTTACGAGCGTGACCCCGGTTCAGGTGTGTGGTGGATTTGCTACAAACAGGGCGGCATCCGCAAGCGTGAGAAGGTGGGGCGACGCTCTGATGCAATCAATCTTTACCAGAAGCGGAAGGCTGAACTCTTAGCGGGGGGGAAGCTGGAGAGAAAGAATCTGCGACATAGAGGGGTGACGTTTGCAGAGCTTGTTAAGGACGCTGAGGTCTGGGCTGAGGAGCGCGGACATAAGGACATGCGAACTCTCAAGGGGCGTCTAGCCATCCTAGCCGCAGAGTTTGGTGAGCGTGAGGCTGCCAGTATCGAGGGGCTTGAGCTTGACCGATGGTTGAGCGGTCATAAGAAGTGGACTCCTGCCACTAAGAACCGCTACAGGTCAGCGATGAGTCTTGCCTACAGGTTAGGAATGCAGCACAAGAAGGCGAAGGAAAATCCTGCACGTCTGGTAACCCATAGACGCGAGGATAACGCGAGAATCCGGTACTTGGAGAACGATGAAGAGAAGGCTCTGAGGGCTGCAATCCTAGAGCGGTGTCCGCATCATCTGCCTGAGTTGGTGGTGAGCTTGAATACTGGGATGCGCTTGTCCGAGCAGTTCACCTTGGAGTGGAAGCAGGTAGACCTTGAGGCTCGAAGGATTCAACTGCTGAAGACTAAGAACGGTTCCAACAGGGTTGTCCCACTGAACGCGGCGGCGGTGGCTGCACTGTGGGAGCTTGCCAAGAGTGGGACAGACGGCAGGGTCTTCGCAGTGAAGAATCCCCGCATGTGGTTTGAGGCTTGCATAGAGGATGCTCGTATCAAGCACTACACATGGCACTGCAATAGGCACACATTCTGCTCTAGGCTTGCGATGGCCGGGGTGGACATTCGCACGATAGCTCAGTTGGCAGGACACAAGACATTGCAGATGTCGATGAGGTATGCCCATCTGAGTCCGGCGCACAACTTGTCGGCAGTCGATTTGATTTGCCAATAGGGGCCACTAGAACCTGTACACAACCCTCAAGCAAGGGTAGATATGCCTGAGGGTGTATACGGATTTTCTAAGGGCATCAGCGTGCGATTACGCTGCCTTCTCAAGTACAGACTCAGGGTGGTCTGAGCGTGAGAAGCGGACTAGCTCTGCGTGAGGGATGAGAACCTTCTTCCCGATGCGACGGGTGGCGAGCTTCTTATTGGCGATGAGGTAGTCGAGAGAGCGGACTGAGATTGAGAGTTGCTCTGCTGCTGACTTGCGGTCATAAAGTAGGCGGGTAATGCTTGCGGTCAAAGTGTCATAGGTCTCCTTTTGGATTTCCCGGACGGGGATACGCCCTTGTTTGTTAGGGCCAGGACTACTGGCCGGTTGTTGTTTTAGGCTGCGACCGCACACTGTGCGGGTTTGCGGCCATCTGCGAGGAGCTTGCTTGCTGCCTCATCTCGTGAGACGCCAGTCTCCCTTATTAGCTTGGCTATGCGCTTGCCAACGGTGACACGGGACACACCCAACACGGCGGCGATTTCCCATAACACCCACTCTTTTCCGTTGATGTTGTAGACAGTGACATTGAACCTGTTACGGCTCTGGGTTCTCTTGTCTGCCCAGCGACAATTGGACTTGAGGTAGTGACCCCTAGAGTCAATGCGGTCTAAGGTTTGACCCGGCGGCGGGAATCCCTTGTCTCTAAACAATGCGTTGATTCCATCTGGGCCTTTCCAGTCGTCATCGATAATGACGTGACTGTAGGACGGGTCGTAACGAACTCTTGAGCGCATGTCCCAATATGAGATGCGGAGACGTCGTTCGCTCTCCCTGCGTTCTAGCTGCTCTATCCATGCTTGTCGTCCAGCATCTTCACACTCAGGTCTGCCACAGGAGAGCTTTGTGCGAATAACTAACTGAGTGGTGCTGGCTCTGGTGAACCTAGAACAGTGAAGACAGAGACACTGCCAGAAGGGGTGTTGGAGTGGTATGCCAATCTTGGTCTGCTCATCCTGCGAATAGAAGTGTTTAGGCTTTACGACGCCAACTACGGTGTTTTTGAGCTTCATCAGCTTGGCGTATGGAATCCTGCTGCTCTTTGAACATCCGCATGTCGCCTTGGGGTGCAAATGGGACTTGGCTACATCGGTTTCATTGCCACAGGAGCAACGGCATTTCAGGTATCGGTTCCCTGCGCGGGATGGGGCATCTGCAACAACGGTTAGTGAACCGTATATGTTCCCGATTAGATTTGCTCGTGCTCTCGGCAATATTGCATTACCTCCTTTCTTCAGGGTGATGACCGCATAGTGTGCGGTTGGGTGTAGGTTGCCTATGCGCCCATACCAGAGCGCAGCTACCTGTGAATGACCATCGGTAGGGACAGTCCTATTGACTAGTGAACGCATTCCTCTATCCAAGGAGGGAATACAGACTCGGTACCATGCTCAGTACAGCGTGGTGACTGACTCAGTGACTGCGCGATGACTGGCTCAGTACATTGCTCGGTACTGAGTGAGGTAATGGAGGTGGATTGAATCGTACACATTACTCCTTGTCTAGGAGTGCAACCCGCGTCATCATTGAAGAAAACCATTCTTTGCCCCATTTGCCTATCAGTGCCTAAATCCTCCGCAATGGTATACATTACCTCCCTTTACTTCGCAATAAATTATTTACAACCAACTGCTCGTAGCAGCGACGCTACTCCCTTTTTTATATGGTGTCAATATGTTTTATTATCCATTTATTTTCAATAATTTACTCCTAGCAAAATGCATTCGGCCAAGGGTGGTGAGTGAAAATGCAGGGCAGCTATGATGGCAGTTATCTTAGCGAAACCTGTATACAAGGTCAGAACGGGGTAGAACTTGCGTGGTACCGACGCCCTGTTTGGCGACCATATACCCGCCCTACCATCACCCGTGGCATAAGGCAGGTCATCTACGGATACGACGCCGACGCCGGTGGACTGCGTGCAGAATCCTCAAAGGCAGCTAGGTTCCCATGCCTCAAGGTGTGGGCGTCTCAGGTGTGAGGCTTGATGCTGGTGAAGGGTGGGGTGACGGGTGGATGAGGCAGTGTGTCAGAAAAGGTTGTGTTTTGGAAGGCTAATTGGCGTGGGGTTTGAGGGTGCAAATTTGGTGTTGCATTTATCAGGTGTTATATGACACACTCTCGCTCATCATGAAAACAACCAAGGTTGCACTGTACGCACGAGTTTCGACACGAGATAAGAACCAAGACCCTGAGAACCAACTTAGGCAGTTACGTGTCTATGCTGCCAAGATGGAATGGGAAATAGCAGCAGAGTATGTAGACTTGGCGTCTGGCAAGAGCGGAGACCGCGAGCAGTTCAAGCGAATGTTCAACGCAGCCCGTAACTTGGAGTTTGATGTTCTGCTCTTCTGGAGCTTGGACAGGTTCAGTCGTGAGGGTACCTACGAGACTCTGAATCACCTCAAGAGACTTACAGATTACAAGGTCAAGTGGCGCAGCCATCAGGAAGAGTTTGTAGACTCTGTTGGGCCGTTTGCTGAGGCTATCGTGGGCTTCCTAGCGGCTATTGCCAAGCAAGAGCGAGTTCGATTGAGTGAACGGGTCAAAGCTGGCTTGGCACGAGCTACGGCAGAGGGCCGTCACGGTGGCAGACCTAAGGCGGAGGACGACCCTAAGCTAATGGCGAAATTCCGCAAGCTATATGACGAAGGTGCGTCGGTTCGGAAGATTGCTGCTGTGTTGGAAATATCCACGACTACAGTGCAGAAGCTCAAGGCATCCTAGCGTAACCCCAGGGCAAACCTAGGACGGCATAATATGCGTGTCACATCGTCAGTAACGAAGTAAGAAGAACGGCTAGGAGGGTGGGATTCCTAGCCGCCTTTCACTGCCCAGCCATACGCGAACCGGGCAATCTCACAATCTGGGCAGGAAACCACGTAACAAATCTGAGGAACTGCACTTTCTCGTGTTGATGGTGGTACTCAACCGTTTAGCTACCGGATTGTACGGCAGGATTACATCGTCGATTATCGCGTAAATCATTGCTATGATTAGGCTTAGGTCTAAAACAGGTGGGATGGGGTATGTCGGCAGTCTCTGCTGTCTTAGTACGAAAGTATTCGTATATGGTGCCCGTACCGGCTGGCACGTAATCCTAGCCTAGGAGCGTCCTGCCCAGGACTAATGCGGGTTTGGGGCAGGTTGGCACGGGATGTGGCGTACCTGGGGTCGAACCGGCGCACATGATGGTAAGCTTTTCACCGCACCCCTTTCTCTACTGCATGTCGTTTGGCTGGATTACGAGATAAAGGACTGTCATGCTATCCAAACTGAAGGGTTTGCTGCGTCACAAGGGACAACCAACGCAACCGTCGCCTGAGTTCTACGAAATATCGCATGCCTATTTTGCCGACTTTCTTCTTCGCAGAATGCACGAGAAGGAGCCACCGTTTGACCGTAACGAATGGCACCTCGCTTCCGTGGAAATTCCTTCAGATTGGGATGCGTTGTTTGAGCTTATTTGCGAAATGAATGCGATGGCTGTGTGTATCTGTCTAATCTTTACGATTCACGGCGAGACCACAGGAATAACGGCTTTGAAGGCGATAACCGACTACTTGAAAGATGTGTTGAAAGAAAGCGGGGAAACACTCTCGGCATTTCTTGTGGCGATTGTTTTCGCTGAGCCGATAGCTGCGGATGACCCAGTTTTTCAGAGGGAAGACGCAGTCAAATGGTCCCATCATTTGCTTGTGTTTGGCAGGGCTAAAGAAGCTCTTACATTAGTCCATATCGAACAGAGACATCGCCCTGAAGCACTCAGTTGTCTTGGTCGGTGCATGGTGTACGCGACAAATTGCAGCACCACCCGTTTTAGCGCATTGGTGAATAAGCTTCGACTCAATTAGGTATCAGGAAAGGTATTTGGGTGTACAGAAACCGCTACTGCACTAACGGTCATCGGGTCGCAATCGTTGACTTGACTTCGCCAGTTTTTCTTTTCAATGAAAACCTTACGCCGGACGATGTCGGCGCCCAACATGAATACTGTCAAAAGTGTGGGGCAAAGGTGCTCAGAAATTGCCAACACTGTACAGCGAACATCGACATAGATGACTCTGTTCCGGTTTTTAGGCCCAGCTACTGTGGTGAGTGTGGCAAGGCATTTCCTTGGACGGAGTCGGCATTGGCCGCTGCGCGAGAGTATGCGGATGAGTTGGACGACTTAGACGCCGAGGAGAAGGCGGGTCTGAAGGCAACATTTGACGACCTTACATCTGAGACGCCCCGCACGGAACTTGCCCTGTCACGGTTCAAGAAATACGTGGCCAAAGTTGCTCCTGAGGCTGGTAAAGCCATCACGAAGATAGTCGTGGAGGTTGCAACTGGAGAAGTCAAACGGCAACTAGGTTTGGGGTAAGGGCTGCATGGCGCATACTATGCGGTCACGCTGGTGTCGGTCATGCCGCGTTGTTGGTTGCGGATGTCAAGCGGGGTTGCGTAAGGGTTCAAATGCTGGAAGGTTGGATTCCCGACCTTTTCTTAGAGCGAGTGCGTGGGAGTGGGACTGATGACTGCGTTATGACGTGCGGCTGCACGATGCGCAGAACCTTAGACGAGCCTTGGCCTAGTATTTCGCCAAGTCCCACGTCCAGTTGTTTTCGTAGCCGTCGTCAAGAATGAACTTCCTGAATCCTAGCTGTTTCAAGTTAGGTAAGAAGCCATCACTGTTGGTGAGTTTGTAGGCATCCACTTTTGATGCCAGTACCCACTTCACGCGGAGGGTGGTGTGTCTGACTCCTGATGCGGTTACATCCACGTCGTACCCACCACCTAAAAGATGGTTTTGTAAATCCCTAGTGTATAGAACACGCGGTAATTCTAGGGCCTCTTCCACCTCCTTATGTTTTTCCTTGCTCAAAGGCTTGCCGAGTACCCAGTCATTCGCTAATTGCCGCTGTTCGTTACTAGGAGACTCCGAACTAGGTGTTGATGATGCGGTAGAACTAGGTGTTGACAATGCAGTCGAACTAGACTTTGACGATGCGGTCGAAGCGTGTGACCGGGAGGAGTGGGCACTCGATAAGGCCCAGATGAGTAATACAAGGCCAACGATGAGAACAGCTTTCAACAATTCGCGGTTTGCAGACTTGCGCGGCGGTGGGGGTGGCGGTACGTGGGTCGTGTTCATGAGTGTTCCTTATGTCTCGCTTAGTCGTCTGAGACAGACCTACTGAAAGTAATTGGCCTTCAGTTGTGTCGTAATCCCCGAAGCGGAAGGAGAATCTAGTTTGTTATCTTCTTGGTCGAAAGGAGGCAGCACAGTGTGCGGTCACGCTGGATGCCGGTCATCCGCGTTGTGCTGCGGTTGTCGCAGAATCCAGCGTTGGGGCAACGTGGTGAATATAATGGCGGGTTATGTGGAGCAAGACAATACCAACGGAAACTGCCCACTATTGGGTGAAGTCAAAAAACGGCTGGCAGGAAATCGTTCGCGGTGAAAAAGACCCGCTGGCAAAGAAGAAATTGATGTTTTACTCAGTCGGTTGGGAAATCGGTCAGAGTGGTGAGGCAATCATCAGAGACGGCGGCAGGTTTTGGTCAGATTCAATTCCGCCTCCTGAACTTCAGCCTACCGACCTGATGAATCTTGATGACCTCTAGGGCAGCCGACCGCATAGTATGCGGGAGGCTTGGCAGGGTGACAGCATAGTATGCGTCTACGATTTCTGGTGGCACTTGTAGTGGCACTTCGGTTTCGACATTCTTGCTCTCACTTGCGACATCTTGCAAAGATGACTTGGACGGAAGTGGTTGATGTTCCAAGAGTTTAGTGGGTATGTCCCCCATTCTATGGGGGTAGGCAGAATGTGGAAAAGCGGACTCAAAATCCGCCGGGCTTCGGCCCGTGGGGGTTCGACCCCCCCTCCCGGCACCAACAAAATAAAAGACTTATACGGGAACTGCTTGCAACTGGCGAATGGCGGAATCGCCTGGTGCATGTTTTGGTGCATGTTGGTTTCCCAGTGCATGTTCGGTGCCTGTGGCGATCCGGTCCACGACCGATTGAGTGTGCTGAGGTGAAAGGTGGGAATAGCGGGCCGCTTGGCTCATCGTCTTGTGTCCACCGGCCTCCATGATTTCGCGTGTTGTTGCACCAGCCATGGCCAGCCAGGAACAAAACGTGTGGCGTAGGCCGTGCCAGGTGATTCTGGGAATCTCTGCCTCTTCGACGGCGGCCTCGAACCACGAACGATTGTCGAATCTTTCCTGCTTACGGCGGGAGTAGTCGCTGTAGCGATTCTCATGTGGGAAGATTCGATCCGACCGCTTTATCTTCGGGTGAAGAACGGACTGGATGGCTGCCAGTGCATCGGGATTGAGGTGGACGGTGCGGGCGTCGCCGTTTTTGGTCTTGTCCAGATCGACTGCGCGGCGGTGCCGATCGAACTGGCCAGCCTCAATGGTGTACTGTTCACTCAGTCGCATTCCAGTGTGGACGGCAGTCACGAACTCAGCCAGGTGCTCAGGGAAACGACGCGCGATCACGCCTTGGAATTTGTCATATTCTTCGCGACTGAGAAAGCGGAGGCGGCCCTTCGGTTCTTTGCGCTGGGGGATGAGTCTTGCTGGATTGTGTGTGACCTTCTTATTTTGCAGGCCGAGTTTGTACGCCAGACTAACGAGCGCCTTATATCTGTTGAATGTGGCAGGTGTTTTGCAGTGCTTGCCTAGCCATTTCTCAAGTTCTTGTGGAGTGAGGTCTTCTGCGTTCTTATCTCCGAGCGCTTTCCGCACAATCTCACCCCGGCTCTCGTACGTACGTTGGTCTTTATGGTGCTGAGTCTTGACATGTGTCAGCATGAGGTCGATCAAATCCGAGATGGTGACGATAGCTGTGTTGCGAAGAGTCGGCAGCTTGCGGCCTGACCGGTCATCTTCCTTGCGCTTCCGGTAGAGGTCGATCGCGGCGGACTTGCGTCCAACCTTTTCCCGATGCTGTTTGCCATTAACGTAGTAGTTGATCCACCACACCCCAGACCCGGGCGGTCGCTCAAACAGTCCATGGGGATTCTTCTTTTTCTTCATGCTCAGTTCCTCAGTGCCTGATTCGCCGGATTATATCGCTCTGCAAATCCGACGAAACAGGCACCTAGTGGATTGATTGGCTTAGGCGGTCAACTGGCGCTGGCCTATCCGGCCGTAGTGGTTTGCGGAGGCAAAGCGCACGAGTTCGCTGTGGGGAATCATAACTTTCTTTCCGATCCGGATGATCTGAAATGTCTTCGCTGCGATCAGGTAGTCCAATGCGCGAATACTGATCGAAAGTTGCCTCGCTGCCTCTTTGCGGTCGTAGAGTAAGCGAGACCCATAAGACGGTTTTTTGGGGCCATCTATTGTAACGAGGTTGCCTTCAGGAATGAGCTTGCGGGGAGATCGGGAGATCGGGTTGACTGGCTTCAAGGAATACTCCATAGATATTCGGGCGAGGGTCCGCTCCCGTTGTGGGGTGGACTTTGTTCTTTGCTTCGCCAGCTTTCGGCCTAACCGTACGCTGGTGTGATGCGCAACCGTAAGTTGACTGCCCTACCGCAGCTTCCACATCTAGTCTTGCTTCACGCCGTTGTAGGAGTGCGCAATTCAGATATAGATCTCTGCGGCCCGTTTGAGAATCAGTGAAGTGCCCTAGAAGATGTGGGCCTATGACCTGATTCCATTCCGCCCGCGGTGCGGTCGCGGGCGGACATCCTTACCCATCCCGAGCCGCCTGCGGAACAGTCCTGTCATGGGTGGCGGGTATGCGTGCAAACTGGGGGTCATCCACGATGTACGCCGATGTTGACCTGAAGACGGTACTGGGTTTGGTTCGAATCACAACTTTTGCCTCTTTGCTGGACCTCCGCTTTTTGGGGCGTCGGGCGCACCGGTGAACCTGATTGGTGCTGCTGAGCCGAGTCTCTACAAGGGCTCGTTTGAGCCAAAGACATGTCAAGCCACCACTGAAGGCTCTTAGCCACACATAAGCGACGCGACCGAAAGCATGGTGGTCAATAAGTTGTTTAGATATATAGATTTATGGATCTAAATGAGCGCTTATAATATTTGCAAATATGCAAGTATCTCTGGCTAAATGCAACCAACTTCTCCGCGCAATTGCCCCCGCCGGGAATTTTTGTCTCCTCCTTCTGCTACAGGAACTTCGCCACCAAGGCCTCACCTTCATCGCCTTTTATGCCCTGCAGCGCATCATTGAGACGCAGAAGATCTCAGAGTTTCATCTCCGCCGGGAGACTGGGCTAGAGAACTATGAGATCAGCCGCGGCTTCAAGCTTCTCGCAAGTAGCAAACTGATCGAGATAAGCAGGTATGAGAAGGACAGGCGGTCCGCATGCTTACTCCGGCCCGTCGCGGGATTCCGATTCACGATCGGATATTGTCGGCGGCGGCCAAGCAATTGCAGAAAGGGCTATCTATTGACGATGGCTTTCACGGCCTAGGGAAAATAGACGGCTGACAGAGGCCGTTGGCTTGTTCCGGAGAGGCAACAGGACTCTCCTAAAGCCTCTGCAACTGTCGTTCTTTGACACCAATCCGGCAGAGATGAATAGCTGAGCCCAGGGCGAGGGGGAGGGTCAGGAGAACCGGTCATACGTTTCAACAGATCAGAACCCTCAGAGAGCCTTTTGAAACAGGGTCAGGAACTCTTCTGCTTCTTGGCAGCACGAGTGCTATGCCCGGGCTTGCCCGAAAGTTTCCGAGGCAACGCGTCGGCCATCGCGCGGATGGCCACCGATTCGGCCATCAGCAAAGCCTTGGCGGTTGTGGATTGTAGTTCGCTGTACAACCTTGGCAGAGGAGGCAAACTGCCCGGATTACCCATAGGTTCGACAGCACGCGCGGACTCCATCTTCTTGTCGGCAGACTGGCGGAGGAAGTGGGCCGATAAGTAACGATCGCCACCGCCCAACAATGCGAGGAGTGCCACGCGCAGGTCGGAGTCCACGTCACCGCTGGGTCCGTCCTCGATTAGGGCGAGCCAGCCACCTTTTAGGAGCCTCTTGCCTGCTGCAGTGACCTTGTAGTCGGTTCGACCACGGGGGCCGGGCTTCCCCTGGCGCACGAGCCGCGCCTCCAACAATCGCTGGAGCGCGGGTATCGTGGCGCCTTGGGAAAGACTGGCTGACTTCTGCAGTTCGTATGGAGTGGTCACACCGCCGTCGATCAACGCCAGGATAAACAAATCCAAGTCGGTCCTGCGGCGCTTGTCTTGTCGCTTAGACATCGGGTCCAGTATACGAACCTACTTGGTCACGAACGAGCCCAGATCAAGATCTGTCTGCGAACATCCTGCAGATCCTCGTCCCCACGAAGACATAACGCCAACCAGCGAGCGAACCACTTCACATAATGTTCCAACCCGGTCACGTCATCTTCCTCCCTCTCCGGACGCGCCCAGACTATCAGTTCGGAGGGATTCCTGAGAGATAGAGGGATTTTCCGCAGGTCCCGGCGGTCCTTGTACAGAAGTTTGCCGGCCGTGTACACCATGTATTCGATATCAGGCAGGATCAGGCCTTCCTGGCTTATCCAGAACTTCGCCACCTCGAGCAAGGATTGAACGCGCCGTTCACGTGCCTTTCCGGGCTCAACTGACGGACGCCCTCATTCTCGGGCTTCTTTTGTCGTGGTGCATTCGAGGGACGGTTTTCTACTGGTGTCGCGAGGAACTTTCGGTCGAGGCGAATCATCTTCTCGTCAACGCCTAGCTCCTTCGCGATAGCGCGGTTCGATTTTCCAGCTTTGATGCCGAGGTCCACAAGCTCTCGGCGCTTAGTTGGGGGCAGCCGGGTGGGTAAAACCTTGGGCGCGCTCATTGCACATCTCCCGCCAAGGAGAAGGACTCGAGCTCCTTCGTTAGCAAAGCGGTCATGCGGAAGGGGTCGGAGAGATCTTTGAGACCAAGCTGATTCCCGTTCCAAATGGTTTCGAGAACCGGGATTAGTTCTGATTGTTTAGGCGGTCGGGTCCCCTGACGCGCCACAGCGGCCAGGGCATTGATGAAGAATAGCGCGCGAGCCTCGACGGGCAACTCCGCGAACGGTATATGGACTAGGCGTAAATCGTGCATGCCGTGATTGTGACTGATCGAGACCTTGAGTCAAAGACATCACTGCCAGGCATGTCACCTTTGCCTTCGTCTGGCCGTCGGTCTACGTCCGAGCTCGGGACAAAGCAGACTGCTGACTTGACGTAGACCCGGCACGACGCTCGCAACTCGATGGGCTACTCACAGCAGATGGATGGCTGGTTCGGTCCGAATGAAGGTCGGACATCTGAAATCATCAATATTGATTTGTACGCTGAGATTCCAAGGAGTATTGTTTGTCTACTCGCGAAGCTTAAATATTAGGGACGGCAAATGAACTTCAACGAAGTAAAGGAAACGCTGACGCAGAAAGTGATCGACAGCGGCGTCAAGCCAGAAGAGGCCGAGCACGCTGTGAATAGGTGTATGGTGGCTATGGCGAAGGGAGGTGTTGTGGGAGCGGCGACGGGAGTGGCGCTTCCATTTTTCTTGAGAAACCCGGGGCGCCAATCGCAGCAATTCCGGGCGGAATAATTGGATGGGTAGCGGGAGTCGCTTATCAAGCAGTCGAGAGTCCAACTTGCGACGAAGTTCGGGATGCAGTCAAGTACTGGAGTCATAGCCCACTCTAACTAGGTCGCCTGCTATTTGAATCTGGAGCTTGGTTGGATTGGGGACAGGGGATCGTTTCAGCGGAAGCCGGTGAGGTGCAGTAACAGCCGTGGTAATTGCTCTTAATGCGCTGTTGCACGGGTGAATCTTGAATATTCGGGTAACCTGCCCTTGGGTTCCGTTAGTATGCCGCCGACGGGCTATTTAAGATTGTTAGTGAGAACACTGCCGCCAACTATCTCCACCTGAGTGTAGACAGGAGTATCACTCTCCCACACTGGTTTATAAGTGAGCCTTGTAGGTTGAAACTGATACTCCTCTGGATGCGCCTTTGGGTTCAGAATAGTTGTATAGAGATGAAAATCAGTCGCAAAGGTGGTGTTTTCGTACTTGAGCGAACCCTTCTCGCTGCCTTCGATATACAAACGCATCCTGAGGTGTACCACTTCGTCAGAGACTCCCTTCGGCTGATGAGGGCCTTTCAGAACGTTGAGGATGCCTGCGCCACCCTGGGCAGCATGGACCCAGAACATAAGGCCAGGGTAGCTATGGCTCTTGGCAAGCGCCACTGCGGCATTGTTGATGAGTCCCCGGGCTAATTCCTTGGATTTCAGATGGTTAACAGCGTATTTCTCCCAGCTTTGCTCGAACAGGATCATTTCTCGTACCTCCTCCAGGGTTTCGGGGTCGAATCGTATCTCTGTCAAGAGTCCCCAGATTCCCGTTGGTCTGCCCGATCTTTTGTACCAGTTTCATTGTTAGTGTAGCGCGGCTATTTTTGTTATTGATGTCGCAGTCGGGGGTGTGGAGAAGTGGGAAGCGCGTAGCGGTTTCCACTTCTCCATACCCCAAGCTCTTTGCCACCCACGCCTCTGGTGCGGGTGGTTGTAGCCCAGCGAAGAGTGTGGCCGGACGGTGTTGTAGTGAACGCGCCAGCGTTCTGCCAGCACCCTGATCTCTTTCATCGAGTAGAAGATTTCACCGTTAAGAAACTCGTCCCGCAGCTTCGAGTTGAAGCTTTCACAGTAGCCGTTCTCCCATGGGCTTCCGGTTCGATATAAGCCGTCTTCGCTCCTGTGCCGGCGAGCCATTTCCGCAGATCCCGGGCGACGAACTCAGGGCCGTTGTCGGAGCGGAGATGTTCCGGCACGCCCTTCGTCACCATCACGTCGGCTAGCGCTTCGATGACCTTCGCCGAACTCCATCTGCGTTCCGACCGGATCATCAGGCACTCCCGGCTGTGCTCATCGATAAGATTCAACATCCGCACCGTCCTTCCGTCATACGTCTTCGCGCTCACGAAGTCGTAGCGACCATACATGGTTGGCGTGCTCGGGACGCAGCCGCACGCACGATCCATCGTTGAGCCACAGCCGCCCTCGCGGCTTTTGTTTCTGCGGAACCTTCAGCCCTTCGCGACGCCAGATCCGCTCTACCCGATCCTTGCCAACCTGCCAGCCATCCCGCTTCAGCAGCGCCGTGATCCGACGATAGCCGTAGCGTCCATAGTGGCTAGCCAACTCCACGATGGCCTGGGTGAGTCATCCTCGTCTTCGCGCTGTGTCAGCTGGTAGCGTTGCGTACCGCGTGGCTGGTTCACCAGCCGGCACGCCCGCCGCTCACTCATGCCCTGTTCCTGAGCATGATCTACCGCACAACGCCGTCGTTCAGGGCTTAGAAGTTTCCCGAGGCGATGTCCTTCAGCACCAGCTTCTCCAGGCTCAGCTCCGAACCAGCCGCTTCAGCTTGGCGTTCTCCTGTTCCAGCTCTTTCAGCCGCCGCGCCTGGTCCACCTTCAACCCGCCGTACTCCTTGCGCCACCGGTAGTACGTCTGCTCCACGATCTCCACTTCCTTGCACGCTTCGGCAGTCGTCTTCCCGTTCGCTACTGCAACCTCAATCTGCCGCAGCAGGTTCACAATCTGCTCCGCCGTATGCTTCTTCCCTCCTGCCATCTTCCAGCTCCTCTTGTTCCAGTTTGTCTCATCTTCACTGGTACAAAAAATGCCGGGCACTCCAAATCCAACTCCGACAAATCACAGACATCGTCTTTGAGCATCACATGACGCGGTTCTGTGTCGCCTCAAAAGCCTCAGGATACGTACAATCCAGGTTGATCTCGCAATCTGGGGAAGGATTTCCCGCTCTGGCCATGTGAAGCAATCGTACATTTATCCCCAGCCATGGGTAGACCAAGTAATGGCGACTCGATATGGAACGCACTTTCCGCCTCGACTATGGCTCGGAGTGTTCTAAGCTAGCGGTCGCGGTGTTCATTTCAAAATGTATAGGAAACGCCTACTAAAGGAACAGGCTGATTTCGAAGACCGTTATGACTGAACGACAACAAAAGATTGCCACTGATAAGCAATTGTTTCCATGGCTCAACCTTTAAAGCCGATCGCACCCTGCAAAGTAGGAAATGATCCGCGAGAAATGCCGACACTAGTAACCGCAACAGGAACTGGTACAGTGCTTGTAGGTTGAGGAGTGACTTGCACATACTGAAGACGAAGCGCTTGATACACATATTCGCCGAGGACATCTCCAGCAATTGTCAGTTTCTTAACTACTGCCCAATCGGCGCCAACGTCATAAAAGAAGTTGTCCGGCAACTTTCCTTTCACGCCGGGTACCGCGCTGCCGATTATTGAGTCTCCATTCCACTGATAAGCTACGTTCGCATGAGGCGCGATCTTGCCCGTACGAGAAATTGCCACAAAAGGTCTCACTCCTGTCGCACCGGTGCCGTGGAAGTTCAATGCATCACCCGACGGCAAACGGAGATCGACACCGGCAGCGAGCCTGATCTTTTCTGCTCGCAAAACCTGACCCTTTGCCCTTAGAACTACATCCCCAATCCCTGTTGTCGATCCACTCACTTGGGTCGGCGTAAAAACTATCTGCTGTTGGTTGGAGAAAATTGGTGTTTGACAGTACGGCGCGGTACAACTCGTTGCAGCGGCCGTCAGTCCGCTATCTATTAGCGGGACCGCCACAGAGACATCAACGCGACTGGCTATTCCATAGGTACCAAAGAATGCGAATTGGTTGATAGTAGGTTCGATTCTGTTTATTGTTGCGATCGGGGCGCACTGTCCGTTGTCTGGATCGCACACGTTGAACAAGATCGGAATGTTCTTCAGGTTGACACGATCGATGCTGGAAAATGAAAAGTGTTGATACGTAAATGCCACGAACAGTTTACGAGCACCTAGAGTCTCTCCACGTTCAACCAAGACGGGGCCAAATGTCTCTGTTCCGGTAGCCACGGGTATCTTCATGCTTGGATCCGTTGTATAAACAATTCCGGACGCCGGCGAGGCTAAGGGGACCATTCCTAATTGACTGCCTAGAGTTGATAGTACCGCTGTAAATGGATCAGGGGTTGGGTTCGCATAGAGGTTTGGCGTCAGACAGTACAGGGTCCCGACGTGACTTGCGCAAAAATCTGCGTTTGACTGTCCTACGGCGCCGTTCCAGCAATGCCCAAGAACTGCGAGAAGAACAATCCATATTCGTCTATGCATTCCATTCCTCACTTTCCCAAAAATGAAACATACAATCTGCTGGGGTTGGGATATCGCCTCTAATGCACCGTCAACGAGAGCGTCGTCACAGTGAATACACTTGGCTGCATTTGTCCTGGAGCGACTTTTGGAGTTCCTGTCACCTTGACCACGTAATCTCCGGAAGGAGTAGAGGTTGGATTTGGTAACTGATTCGTTCCAAAACTTCCACTTGTTCCGCAGCCCGTGATAAGTAAGCCAACTACCATAAGCAATAGAAGGAGAGGTGCGGCAAAAAATTGACTTCTACGGAATCTTCTCGCGCGCAAACTGAGGAAGAGGAGGCCCAGAATCGGGGTGAAAGACAAGAGCGTATGGTCTCTAGGCGCCGCCATTCTTAGTACCGA
Source organism: uncultured Acidobacteriaceae bacterium (assembly GCA_963815485.1). Lineage (GTDB taxonomy): Bacteria > Acidobacteriota > Terriglobia > Terriglobales > Acidobacteriaceae > Edaphobacter. The sequence continues at coordinate 2,629,801 of CAWFGQ010000002.1, forward strand.
AGTTGTTTGTCCGGTTGTCGTGATCGCCACGGCAAACTTGGTTGCTCCAACTGGTAGGAGATCGCCGCTGAGTGGCACTTGATTCTGATCCAAAAACTGGCAAATCGCACCGTTGGGCAGATTCGAACAACCAAGTATGACCGGATCGACCGGATCTCCCGTTCCCGGAGCAAGAGCGACAGAATATTGTGCTGGCTGTCCAGCCGTAACCGCAACGGAAGCAGGAGGCGGAGCACTAGCTGGCAAGAAAATGATCGCCTGGGTCGAAGCTGATTTCGTTGAATCCGCCTGAGCCGTAGCCACGATGCTATCCGTCGCTGAGGAAGCTAGCGTCGTTGGAGCAACATAATGTCCAGCCTGAGTAATCGTCCCACATGGTTTACCGTTGCAGCCTGACCCAATGACCGACCAAATTACGGCGGTATTCTGTGAACCACTAACCATCGCGATAAGATCTTCACTCGCGCCCACTTCAATTGAGAAGCTCCCGCTCGGCGAGATTATTGAGATACTCACTGGGTTAGTAATGATCACTTGAGCCGAAGCCGACTTTGTAGTGTCCGCTTGTGAAGTCACGGTGACAGTGTCCGTTTGCGGAGCCTGAGTGATCGCACTCGCAGGTGGGGTATAGAGTCCGCTTGCACTCAACGTCCCGCATGGCGCGTTGGTACATCCCGTCCCGGATAACTTCCAGGTGACGTTCGTATTGGTCGCCCCTGAAACTGTATACGTAAATTGAATTGGTTTCGACTGTCCCGCAATCACGTTTGCGGAGGTCGGCGAAATCGTTACGCCTACAGTGACGGCAGTAACGGTGATGATTGATTGGCCAACCTTAGTAGGATCTGCAACTGAAGTTGCCGTGACCGTATCGGCGATGGAACTTCTAACAGGCAAGGACGCAGGTGGCGTATAGGAAGTAGATGTACTAGGTCCCTGTGGATTGATCGATCCGCATGGGCTGCCACTGCAACCTGTCCCTGTCAATGTCCATGTCACGTTTGGCGAGGCGTAGGAGGGAAGTGTCGCTGTAACGACGAAGGCTGCAGTTCCAGCAACAATGCTTGGATTTGTCGGTGATACATTCACAAAGATCGGAGGATTAACATTGACCGCAAACGGTGCCGAGGTAGTGGTGTTATCGGCATTGGCTACCGCAGTTATCCGAATCGAAATCGGACTCGCCAACGACGAGGGAGGCGTGTAGAGGCCGGTTGGGGATATAACTCCAATCGTGCTATTGCCCCCCGCTACACCGTTTACATACCACGTAACTGCCGTGTTAGAAGCATAGTTAACAGTTGCGACGAACAAAAGTGTTGCCGGAGCCTGGAGTGTGAAGGGTGAAGCGTTTGGCGGGTTCGTCGCAATTGACACCGAGATCGGTGGGTTCACTACGATCATGAACGCGGTCGACGACGTCGTATGGTCAGCATTCGAGACAGCAGTAATACCAACCGAGATTGGACCGGCCAGATTTGCGGGCGGAGTATACAACCCCCCGGTCGAAATTTGACCCACGGTGCTGTTGCCCCCTGGAACACCGTTTACGTCCCATGTAACCGACGTATCGCTTGCATATTGAACGGAAGCTGAGAATTGCAAAGTGGAAGGCAACTGAACTGTGCTGCCGGGTGCGGAAACACCCACCGTTATCGGTGCAACCTGAATAACCGGGAAGGGCGTTCCGTAACTAGTCCCAGTACCTGCCGTGTTTGTCATGCTCGCGCTTGGAACAACAGAAACCGGACCAGTCGACGGACTATAAGATCCACTGTAATCATGGGTCGATGAGACCGAACCTGGCCCATTGAGTGACACAGTCGAATAAGTCGATCCGTCGCCCCAATTGATATTTCCCTGACCCGCTACAAAGTTCGCTGTACAGCTAATCCCTGCCGTCAGCGTCAGACCCGTTTCCCTTAGCGACTGAGTACAAACTGGAAGAATGAGCGATGGAACTAATGCGCCGAAGGCGTCCGAAAGACCTCCTGCAAAGGTGGTACCGTCACTTACCGGAAAGTCTGCCGACGCTGTGCTACCAGTCACATACACGCATGGTGTAGTGAACGGCGAGGGGATTGGGAACGGCTGCGAACAATTCGGCAAGCTATTCAGTGCAATTCCGTATGCCTCGTCTAGACCGTTGCCACCCAAATACGTGAAATAGAGAAACTGATTTCCAGTTGCATTGATCGCGGTAACGAAAGCGTCGCCGCATCCTGTAGTGTCACCACACTGAGGCTGGATCGAATTCGTAGCGAGGTTCAAGACATTCGGATCAATCGAACCAATCGTGTTAAGGCCCGATTGATCCTGGAAAGCCGCTGAACCGATAGATCCAACTATATAAGCGTTTCCGCCTGCATCCACTGCAATTCCGAAACCTTGGTCAAGCCCACTACCGCCCATGTAAGTTGAATAGATGAGAGCCGTTCCTGCAGGGGCGATTTTGGTCACAAAGGCGTCTGAGTTGCCTCCGATTTTCGCCTGCAAAGGATTGACTGTTGGAAAGTTCGAACTAGATGTAACCCCCGTAACGTAAGCGTTTCCTTGTCCATCAACAGCTATAGCCGTTCCCTGATCCAAACCCGAACCTCCAAGGAACGTGGAGTAGATAAGCTGTGTTCCAGAATTGTTCAACTCGGCAACAAAGCCATTTTGGGTACTGGGATTTGTTGGCTGAATTGCGTTCTTTGTTGGTAAGGTATTCGATCCGTTACTCGCTGCAATCGTCTGCCCCGTAATGTAGATGTTGCCTGTGGGGTCCAGAGCAATTCCATTACCATAATCAGTCCCGTTCCCACCAAAATAGGTCCACCAAAGTAACGTGCCGCTTGCATTTATCTTCCCTACGAACGCATCGTAAGTGCCTCCTCCATAGGTTGGTTGAAGTGGGCCAGAGGATGGTACACCTGACAAGGTGTATCCCGTTATATACGCATTGCCTGCCGAGTCAAGCGCGATTCCATGTCCAAGGTGACCATAGATGATTTCGCCGTAAACCTCGGCGGCTCCATCTGCAGACAATTCGATCAAGAATACGTCTGAGCAATTTGTTGCGGTTACTGGCACACCACAACCGGTCTGGCTAGGCTTTGTAGGAAAGCTGCCATGCGCTTCTGTGGTCCCAACGACGAACGCATTACCAGCGCTGTTGACGGCTATCCCATAGCCGGAGGAAGTTGGATTAACGGTCCCTTGAACATCAGAGTTGCCGCCGAGATAGGTACTATAGGCTCGTGATCCGTCGGCGTTGTACTTAGTGACAAACGCATTGCCACCGGCGCTTGGAGCTGTAACTTGCAAGGAGCCGGTTGTTGTCGGGAAATCCGCCGAAAAGGTGTTACCTGTGACGTAACCTGCCCCCGCCGAATCGATGGCTATGGCGTAGCCAAGATCAGTGCTCGAGCCACCAACATATGTGGCGTAGGGGAAAGATGAAAGACCGAAGTTCAACACAGGATCAATGACCAATGTCCTGGTACGGTCATATCTCTGAATATCAAATCCTAACGTGTGATCATCTTTGAGTACCCACGACCCGGAAAGGGTCTCTCGCTTGTTCTGCGCGGAGATCTGATAAATCCGCGGTTTCTCCATGCTGAGTTGATGAAGTCCGCAACGGAGTGTGAGGTTACCATTACGATCTATCTGAAGATCTCTCGCCCCTGCAAGTTCCAATGTGATCTGCCTAGGGTTTGCTCCAGGCGAAACTTTAAGGTCGTATTCTAACTTGCGATCGTTGCCGTAATACAAGAGCTCGATACCAGGGTAAAGATCCATGTAACGCACCTTGCCATAGTTTGGGACGTTCGTATGCCACTTGGCTGGATCATTACCAATAAGATAGTTACTTCGTCCACTCTGGGCATCAATTCCGGAAACTTGCGGCTTTCGGTTTGCGCCCACAAATCGCAGCCTGAAAGAATCCACTTGTGCCCGACTATCGCCATTCCCCGCACCCTGTGATTTTCGGTTCTGGAATGTGAAGACTGCTTCTTGATCTGTCAAGAACAAGCTATAGCCATGACCCCGGTCAAGAAATTTCACGCGGTTGTCAGTCTGCCCAACATTTCGTTCGAAACTGAGTCGGGATTCTAAATGCTGGCGAGCACTGGCCTCGGAAGCTTTATCGCGGAGAGAGAAAGCTTGTCTGGTTTCCGTGGAATCGAAATTGGACGAAGGAAATCCTTGGGCCACTAAACTGGCTACTAGCCATGTGCTAAGGCTGAACACCAGAGCTGTTGAATTCTTCATGGAGGTCCTCGTTCTCGCCACATACTGATGGCCTAACAAGAGTTGCCAGTTGAATATTTCGACCAACTTACATACGACAATGCGCCGCCTGATTGTTATGAGACTGGAAATCGCACGAGGTAGGCGCAAGAAGCCAAACCTCTGTCCGAGAGATTATGAACTCATAGATAGAATAGAGAAATTACCTGAGAGAAATTCCAAGACAGTAGTAACAGCAAGAGCCGCCGGGTCTTCAATTCCCTATAAATTTCCGCTTGCAAAGAAGGGTCTGATCAGTGCTCAGAGAGCGTATCACCTTGATGAGTTAGAGTCAAATAAAATTCATTCAATATGCCAGCCGATGGTCTGAACGATTGGCACTTGTCGTTTAAGTGTCAGGGCCATCGCTTTATGACTTTGGAATAAAGTCGATTACCCAGACATTCCCCTGTTTCACGACGTACAAAGTGATCGTATCAGTATGACTTTCCTTCTTGCCATCCAAATCGGCAACCAACGTCTGCGTGCAATCGACGGTGACTCTCTTTCCCGCAGGAACGGCATCCGTGAGACTGAGTTTCATGTTCACTGACTTTGCAAGTTTGAAGAGGTCTTTGATTTTCTTTACTTCATCAGGATGAATTGACGGCCATTGTTCTTGTATCAACTTGACGTTCTTTTGACTGTAACCCTCTGCATAGCGATCCAAGAGCTGTTGAATTTGCTTGCGGTCATCGTCTGAGACGCCAGAAGTTGGCGTGGGCGGCGGAAGCTTGGACGGAACGTTGCCCACGGAAAGTGGAATCAGGCTTGCAACCAAGTCCTCCTGACTCCCGGCGGTCACGGATAGGGTTTTACTGTACGGTTGGAAGCCCGGTAAGAAAACCTCTACTGTTCTCTGGCCAGGCTGCACCTTGCTCTTGAAGGCGCCGCCTGTGGAATGACCTTCCACCTGTTGATCAATATGTATTTCTGCACCGGCGGGAGCCTGGATGACGATGTAAGTATCAGCGGGGGCAGACGTTACGGGAGTCTGAAGCGGGGCGGGCCTCTCTACGTTGGACGTGATACCCGAAGGATTTGTACCCGTTCCTGAGATTGACGCTTGTTTGCTCGATTTCAGATCAAAGGAGACGACGGCTATCCCTTTCTCATCTACCAAAATCGTTTGAGGAGGAACCTTTTCATAGTCTCGTTTCTCAATCCGAACTTGGTGTGATCCTGCGGTGATCGAAAATTGGTATTTTCCGTTCGCGCCAGTCTTGCCAACAGGGGAGCCATCAACAAAAACTGTCGCATCCTGAACCGATGTATTCACTGTGATCCGTGAATCTTTGGCAAGCTTGGGGCTTGATTCGGATGGATTGACGGTTGACTCAATTGACTGCTTGGAGGCAGGTAGAGACGGCTGCTTCGGCAATTCCGACAAGATGACGACCGGAAGCTCAGCCCCGAACCAGGGAATGGAAATAGTTTTATGAAGGTCTTCAAAACCGGTCTTCGTTGCCAACAGGTTATGTTCTCCGATTCGAAGCTTGAGAGTACACGGAGATTTGCACTGCCGCCCATTAACCTTAACGCTCGCCTCCGCAGGAAGGGTTTGTATGGTCACGGTCCTGGGAGTGGCAAGAATTGCAGCCCACGCAATCAGGCCAACCAAGCCGACGGCAAGGAAGGATAATCGCAGAACGGAACTACGGCTTATTTTTTGACTTTGAGGAGAAACCCCTACATCTATCTCTGCCCTTGTTCGAGTGCCGCGACCCTCATCGTCGTTCTTCGTTACGTTCAGATCGGCTAATTCATCATCCTCACTTAGCTCATCCGGAGAAGCAGCTTCGGCGAGATACGCTCGTCGTTCACTGACCGCCGCTTCCAGCCGCATCTCCAACTCCCTGAAATGAGGATCGTCTCGATACTTTTTCAGCACGTCCCTTCGCCGAGCGAGGATCAGCTCTAATTCCGCAGGCCCGGCCGCCTTTGTTGAACTATCCAGCAAACGCTCCAGGGCTATTTCTATCCGCCGGTACTCTTTCTTTCCCTCCTCAACGCTCCGTCGGATTCTCCTCAGCGAATCATTCGCTTCTTCGGAGTCGGAAGCCTCCGATGCAAGTTCCTGAGCGAGAGAATCGCAGCTCTCAACCTCGGCAAGCGTTTGGGCAGAAGAGACCTTTGAAGCTAAATCTCTTAGCTGCAATACGACTTCTTCAATCCGCCGGATCCTTTCTCGAGCGGTAGTGTACAAAACAAGAGTCGCCCTCTCGATCTCGGCATCGTCGAAGTCGGCTGAAGCCATGTGGGCCTCCTCCTCGAGCAACTGAATCTGACCCGCACTACGCGCTGTTAATAGCGATTCGGTGAGTTGGTTGAGTTCCTGCAGGATCTGTTCTCTGTGCCGCCGGGCTTCCTCAACACGAACAGAAACTTGATTCACCAGATTCCGAATGAACGCATCCTCAAGCCAGGATGCTGAAACTTCTCGCACCTTTCCTTCCATCGACACCAGATTGTCAAGATTCTGATTAGCTTGCATAGAAATCAAAAGGCTCGAAACCTGCTTGCTGACAGCTTCGCGTCTAGCCTTAAACTCCTCAGCAAGTTCACGAATCTTGGTGTATCGGGCTCTGATTTCATCGTCTTTTCCATGTTGTTCCGCAATCGAGCGCGCTCGATCAAGCAACGAGCCGACGGCTGCGCTACCTTTCACTTCGCGAACAGCCTTGCCAACCTCGTCGAGCTCTTCGCAATCGCGCTCCCATTTTGTCGAACGCAATTCGAATTCTGCTATTGCGGCAGAATATTGACTCAACTCCTGAGCATTCACCTCCAGGCTCTTGCCAGAGTCAATGACACGTCTCGCCACTATGCGCAGCTTGGGGATTGGTAAATTGCGCGCCAAACCCTCTTGAAGGGCCTTTAGCTGTTCGAGATCTTCCCCTTGTTGGTCAGTCAAAGTTCCTGCTGAACGCTGTTCTGCAATCAAGGCTTCTTGCAGTCGCTCTCTTTCTTCCTTTGCCAATCGCCCTTGCTGGGATTCAGTTCGAGTAAGGGCCAGCAGAGTCTCCAGATTCGGCTCATTTGGAAAAGTCTTTAAAGCCTGCTCCAGGACTTCAATCGCCTCATCGTTCTTGTCAGCTTCCACGAGCCGGCGCGCTTCCAAGCTCGCTTGATCGACCGCTCGCCGGCGTAGAACAAGGTCGTACTGGTACTCCGCGATCTGATAGAGCTTCTGTAGCGAGGGCTCGTCAGGAAACCGCTGCAAGGCCTCCCTACATGCTTCAACGGCCTCCGCATAATGATCTTCACCAAGAAGCTGTCCAATTTCATTCGTGCATTTTTGAAGCTCGCTTCTCAGTTTTTCCTGTTCATGTCCTCTCGCCGCCCAACTCAGCAACTCTCGGATATTGGAGTCTCCCGGATCAATCGCCTGAGCCTTTTGAAGAGACTGAAGCGCAGAAAGGAAGTTCCGATTCGAGATCTCCCGACGTGCCTCTTCGACAAACCCCTGAAAATTAGCTCGTCGCGCACGTTCCTCCAACTCCTTTTCGATCAGACCCTCGAGAGCCCGCGCCTCTGTGTGATTCTGTTCGATATTGAGTGCTTCTCGCACCGCAAGTTTCGCTTCGTTCAAGTCTCCTGCATACAGCGCTGCCTGCCCTCGGCGCAGTGCTTCAGTCAACTCGCGCGTACGTTCAACCTGAGCCTTGATCGAGGCAGAAAGCGCAATCAGTTCGGGTTCGTCCGGATCCAAACGCAGTGCCTGCTCAACGCATTCGAGAGCCTCTTCATATTGCAATCCCGTCAGAGCAATTTGCGCCTGAGATCGCAGCTGCACGATCTGAACCGACCTTTGTTGACGTTGGATTTCCTGGCGTACAAAGCGAAGCAGTTCGGTCGCTTCGTTATTCCGTCTCTCGAATTTCAAGACCTCTTGCAATTGCTGCCGGGCAAGCTCCCAATCTTTTCGATCGATCGCTGCTTTGGCCTGCGACAGGTACTGCTCGGTCATCCCCAGCTTGAGACTCTCCTGCAAACGTGAGAGGTCATAACCGAAATCTTCTGCGGTCTGATATCTCTCCTCAGGGTTTTTTGCCATTGCCTTGCCGAGGATTTCGTCGAGGGCAATCGGGTAATCGGTCAGATGTCTGCCAAGCGACGGGACTGGGTCATTCAAGATCTTTACTAGAGTCGAATGAGGATCGGCCTCTGTTCCCTTGAAGGGCAATTCGCCAGCAAGAAATTGATACAGTGTCACTGCCGCGGAATAAATATCGGTGCGGCCGTCGACCGCCGCTCCGCTTATTTGCTCGGGGGACATGTAGAAAACGCTTCCGATCACCTGGCCGGTACGGGTAATCGATTCACTCATGCCGACACGAGCTATCCCAAAATCGACAATCTTGGCCGTCCCATTTTTCAAGACCAGAATGTTTGCAGGCTTAATATCGCGATGAATGACGCTACGCTCGTGTGCATACTGCAGGCCTTCACACACCTGACAAATCAGCCCGATCTTTTCAACAATGTGGAGTGGCCGGCGAGAGGTAATCATCTCTCCCATGCTTTGACCCTCCAGATGCTCCATGACCATGTAGGGAAAGCCTTCGAAATCATCGAGGGCATAAACTGTCACGATATTTTTGTGTTGAAGATTCGCGGTAAAGCGAACCTCCCTATGGAAGCGCGCGAGAAGATCCTTGTCTTCCGCGTAGGCTCCATGCAGCATCTTGATGGCGACTGTTCGGCCGATGCTTGCATCGACCGCTCGATACACAATCCCCATCCCACCTTGACCTATGATGTCAAGCAGTTCATAACGGCCGATTTGACGGATCTTTGTTTTGTCCATTCAGTCGCTCCGTTGACACGTTAATACTGGCGCCTTTCATGGTACACACTGTCTCTGAGACTAGGTCCATCGTGGATGGGGCACTGATGAACCTGGATGGGTTGGCGGAGCGGATCAGGGCGGAGCGGATCAGGGCGGCGCGGATCAGGACGGCGCGGATGAAGAATCGGGTTGAACGATTGCTAGCTTCGTTCTAGCAATTGAGGTGGTCAGGAGTGCAACCGGGAAGGCGGGCACAATGCAGAATGGTACGTATCAGGATGCACCATCACATTCATTTCTTCGTGGCTCATGACCACTCAGAATTCGCCAGGCGGCCGCATGATTTTCCACAGCGATGCTTGAATTGGAATATTATGGTGGCCGCATGTTGCCCGTACCCTTCCAACCTCGTGCATTGATTGGCATCCTGGCCGTCTCATTGGCGTTGCCGGCTTCTCCGAAAAACCTGGCCGTCATTCGAGCTGAAGCTAAAGTGTCGTCCGAAAATACCAGCTGCCAGATCAGGTATCGCGTCTACTGGTTAGTTTATGTGGCGAACTCGGGCTTGCCTATGCCGCCGCGGACTTTCGCGTGACCCGGGATGGCGAACACGTTTTCCTGGAGCTGAATCCGGCAGGCCAATGGCTCTTCATCGAGCATTCCACGGGAATGCCAATCGGCGCTGCCTTGGCCGACTTGTTGAGTTCCTCAACAGGGTAAACTGATGCGGTCGGCTCCCTTTAGCAAACGAGAGCCTTGATCCGATGTGCAGCTGAGGTTAAAACGTGACCAGTTCCGTGACCAATGGTCCCTCATCGACCTTCACCGAACCTCACACATCAAACGAGGGGAATGGCGAGAATCCCTGAAAACTGGCGGATTTAGGGGAAAATGGAAGGTGGGGAGGGGGACTCAAAATCCGCCGGGCTTCGGCCCGTGGGGGTTCGACCCCCCCTCCCGGCACCAATAAAATTAACGGTTTGCAGAATAGACGCATCTTTGGATGCGTTTTTCTATGCCCAGACTATGACCAAGGCAACAGATTTATATCAGTGGCCTGCACTTGATGCTCTTGCCCCAGATTGAGAGTCCTCATGAGTACACGAACCAAACGATGAAGATGCAGCGGCTCGGACGGCTATCGGAGGTTCAGATGTTGCTGAACCTCCTAGTTCGTTCACTATGTAAGGATGGGCGCCAACGGCAGCGACGTAGACCATAGGCACGCATACAATGCCCTATACTAAAAAGTAGCATATCCGTAGCGGTCTTAAGGAAGTCTTACTTGGACCTGCACAGCTCTATGAGGCTTTACGAGCACGAGATTCTTCTGTGCATCCCAGCGAATAGTCCTCACAAGCAGAAATCACACTTCAACTACAGCAGCCAGTTTCTTCTTTAGGGAGGAAAGTGCCTCCCTGCTGCCGCCGCTTTGCGTCCTCCGTCACCCTCCTAAGCGGGCCTGTTCGAGACTGTTACGAAACTCTTTCCTCGGACGAACCGCATCGCCGAAGCTAGTTCCGAGTTGGCCGACTTCGCACCGGGGGCTAAACGGTGTCACTCCACTCGAGTTTCTGTAACGCTAAATGCTACAGACGGCGTTGATCACGCCCTTAAAGCTCGTTCCGCGGGACGCAGGTTCCACGAAAGAAACACAATCGTGGCGACGACAAGCGGCGGAAGGATCTTGATTGCGTGGCCGTCCTTCACAACTCGTGAAATCGCCGCACTGGTGAGGTCGAATACCATCCCCGCGTAGGCCCATTCCTTTAGGCGCGGCAGACCAGGGGAAAGGATTGCAACAACACCAAGCAGCTTCCAGATGCCCAGAAGTGAAAGGAAATAGGACGGGTATCCCAATTGGGCCATGTCGTTCGTGAAATGGGGTACACGCAGTAACAGCGCCGCGCCGGGGACTGCGAACAGCAGAGCCGCGAGTATCGTAAATATCCAATAAGCCGTCATGTTCTTTGTTCGTGGGCCATCCATTGCTGCACTCTCCCGGTCGAATCAAAGGGTTGATGCTGTTTGTGCGCGGTTGGCCAGTGCCTTGGCCATCATCTTGTACATCATCCCGCGCGAGAGGTGGGCGGGAATCAGGGCGTTCATGATCCGGTTTATGCGTCCGGAGAGATGGGTTGCGCGGTTTCGCCTGAGCGCTTCCAATCCTTCGAAAACACATTGCTCTACCCGCATCGGCTTCATGGGCATCGTCGCGGGATCAATGCCGATCTTTTCGATGATGGCCGTTTGCGTCGGACCGATGATCAGCACGCAGACGTTCACTCCGCGCCGGGATAGTTCGGCATGCAGCGCTTCCCCAAAGCTCTGCACATAAGACTTGGCGCCGGATTCGTTGGCCATGAAAGGGACGCCTTGCACCGCGCCCATCGCTCCGCATAGAAGAATGCCACCGCAGCCCCGCTGCACAAGTCCGGGGCCGAAGTGGTGTGCAATCTCCATATGCGCAAGCGAATTCAGCTTCAGTAGTCGCGCAAGGTCTCCGCGGTCCAGCTTCAGGAATTCTCCTGGATTGGCGGTGCCGGCGTTTGAGACGACAAGGCCAACATCCAGACCATCCGTTGTAGAGGCAAGTCTGCGAAGGAATCCTTCTTCGGAGAGATCTGCCACAACGACGCGATGCTCCACTCCATAGATTCTGCTCAACTCTGCTCCGACCTGATGCAGCAAAGTCTCGCGCCGAGCTACGAGCACAATGTTGATGCCGGAAGCGGCAATCTGGCGTGCGAACTCTTTGCCGATTCCCGAAGATGCACCGGTGATGATGGCCCATTGGCCGAACCGTGCTTTGTCTAACTGTGCCACCATCTTTCACTCCTTGGTTGATGTTCCCAGTGCATGAATCCATCCTTGAAGCCGCCCCGCCTCCATGACGACGATCTTTGGATCGCTCAAGGAGTGCGCAAGCACGGCTACCCCTTCCAGAGCCGACAAGAGGTGAACGGAGAGCTCCCGCGAATCGGAGCCCAGCCCAAGCGCTTCGAACTGGGCGGTGAGCCACCCAAGAAGCTGCTCGAACAACACGGTGGACCGCTTTGCCAGGACGCCGTCCTCCTTATGTAGTTCCGTGCACAAGGTCCCGATCGGGCACCCACCCTGGGCAAGCATTTTCCGGTTGTCAGATGTCATTCGGACGAAGGCGCAAAGGCGCTCTCGGGGCGAATCCAACTCGTCCAGTTTCAGCTGAAACGCTTCAATCCGCGACAGATGCTCGTCGACAACGGCGGCACCGACCTCTTCTTTGGTCTTGAAGTAGTAATAGACATTCCCCGGAGGCACGTTCGCATTCACTGCGATATCGACCAGCCGGGCCTCCTTGAACCCATGCCGGTAGACGAGGGAAGTGGCGGCCTGGATGAGGCGGCTTCGCTTGTCCGTTTTTTGTTGGATCGTCATCGTTATAGCTATTGAGTGAGTGTACTCACTCAGTAGAGCTCCTGCAGGACAACTTGTCAAGGAGAAGACAGATTTTTCGAACATTTCGATTCGTATGAGGTCACGGTTGTGGTCGTGACGTGAACGATATATAGTCAAGTGGCTATGCAATCTCTTTCGAATTTGGATCGTACCTTTCATGCTTTGGCCGACAGTACCCGACGCTCGATGATCCACGCGCTGGCACGAGGCGAAGCCCAAAGTGCCGGAGAACTAGGCCGCAAGTTTCGTTCGGCCCAGCCGACGATTTCGAAGCACTTGAAAGTACTCGAACAAGCTGGACTGGTGGAGCGCACGATCGAAGGGCGCATCCATCGCTTTCGACTACACCAGAGGCCGCTTCGCGAGGCAGGGGGATGGATTGCGCGTCATCAGGTGTTTTGGACAGGGGCGGTCTCTCAACTCGATGTGCTTTTGGCAGAAGGCGTGAGCGATGATCACAAATAAACTCCATGTAGAAATACGGCGGTGCTTCACTGCTGCGCCGGATAAGGTGTTCGCTGCGTTTGCCGATCCCCGCTTGGTTGTTCTTTGGCTGTCGCCTTCTCCAGACATCAAGCTCTCATTACTGCGGTTTGACTTTCGCGAGGGCGGCGCTTACCGCTTCGCCTATCATCTGCCGGATGGGAAGACCGTCATTGTCGGCGGCTTTTATACATTGATCGAGCCGCCTTCGAAGATCATCTTTTCCTGGATCATTGAGCCACCCGATGAACATGCCGGCATCGAGTCCGAAGTGACCGTCACCATCACACCGAATGATGGCGGCACAGAACTGGTGATTCGCCACACGAAGTTCACACGTACAGACGCCATCGTTCGCCACTCCGAGGGCTGGCGCGGCGCTCTCGATCAGCTATCTGCGATGTTGGAAAAGGAGGATCGGCATGGCCGTTGACCAGGAGCTTGATGCAAGTGTGCGCGCTGTTCTCTCGGGTGCCGGAGCTCTCCGTGAAGTCAAGATGTTCGGCGGCACCGGCTTCATGCTGAACGGCAATCTGGTAGCGATGACTTCCAGGCGCGGCCTGCTCGTGCGTGTTGGTAAGGATCGTCAGGCGGACGCGCTCGCTCAGGCTGGGGCTCGTCCGATGGTGATGAAAGGTCGAGCGATGGACGGCTACATCCACGTCGATCCACCAGCACTGGACAATCGCGCTATCCGGGCATGGCTTCGGCTTGCGGTTGCCTTCGCACAGACTTTGCCGGCAAAACCAGAGAGAAAGCCGCGTCGCACAAAAGGAGAACGGAAATGAAGAATCGTTTTGGTCTCGGAGTTTTGGCCTACCTCGTGCCAACTTTCGCGCTTGGCTTCGTCTGGCACCTGATTCTGTTCAAGCAGTACTACGAAGATCTCGCTATTTACCGGAAGGACATCATCATTCCTTTCGGCTTTCTGTCGATGCTGGTCCAGGCATTCCTCTTTGTCTGGATATACAGGCAGGTGTTTGCGCCACGCAACGGCAGTCTGCTGGCCCGTGGTTTACTCTATGCTGCATTCGGTGCTGTTCTGTCGTGGAGCTTTACCACGCTTGCCGTTGCCGCGAAGAATACGATGACATCGGTTCCGCACTATCTTGTGATTGAATCGGCCTTCACTGTTGTGCAGTGGATACTTGTCGGACCGCTGACAGCGTTTGTCTATGCGAACTCTGTTCGAAAGGACTCTTAACTGTGTACAAGCTCGGCCAGGCTGAGAATCCAAGCAGGTTTTCAGTGGACTGCATTGACATCCATGACCGGCAGGTACTCGTTGCCGGGCGGGTCAACCGTGCCGCCTCCATGGGGCAGGTAGATGTCGTCCTGGGCCAACAACGCTTCGTAGATCGGGGTATGCCGCCAATGGCGGGCGAGGGCGAACGCGCTCATATTGGCGATCATCAGTGGCAGAACCAAGCCGTAACCGCCTGTCATTTCAAAGATGATAAGCACCGAGGTCATGGGGGCGCGAACGATGCCGGCGAAGACAGCCCCCATGCCGACTACGGCGAATGCGCCGATGGAGTCGGCCGAGTGGTGGAAGACAATCACGTCCAGATAGCCCACCGCACCGCCCAGCATTGCGCCCATAAAGAGCGCCGGGGCAAAGATGCCGCCCGAGCCACCGCTGGAGTAGGAACTGACGGTGGACGCAAGCTTGAGGACACAGAAGACGATCATCGCGGTCAGCGTCATCTTGCCTGTGAGTGCGAGTGTGAGGGTCTTATACGGATCGCCAGCGATGCCGTTGAGATGGAAGAGCCTCAGCGCAATGACCGCCATGCCGCCAGTGGCTGCACCGCCGATGGCTGGTTGCACCCAGCGAGGCACGCCCGTGAGCCGTCGGAACCAGGCGCGGAGGCCCAGCAGCGAATCAGTAAAGGCGACCGAGACAATGGCCGCGAGCAGACCCAGTAGCGCATACCAAACCAACGATGAAGAATTGGTGAGCGTGTAGTTAGCTTGCACGTGGAAGACGGGGTTGGAGCCCAGGATCGAGTGTTCGACCACGGCAGCCAGCGCAGCGGCGACAATGACTCCGGAAAGCATGGTCTGGTCGAGGTCGCCGATCAGTTCCTCAAGGGTGAAGGTGACTGCGGCAATGGGCGCGTTAAAGGCAGCGGCGATGCCCGCCGCCATGCCCACGGAAGCCATCCGGCGCGTGTTCCTGGGGCCGAGCCGGACCAGGCGGGCCAGCATGTTGCTGACCCCCGCGCACAGCTGCACCGTGGGTCCTTCAAGGCCCAGAGAAGCGCCGGATCCGATTTGGAGAGCGCACAGAACAAACTTGCCGACGGTTTCTCGGACAGTGACATTGCCGTTCCGCAGAGTGTAGGCCACCTTCACCTGAGGAATGCCACTACCCGCAGCGGCGGGAGCAAAGTAGGTAAGGCCGACCCCGACAACCAGGCCCCCAATGGCGGGGGAAAGAATGGTCCACCATATCCAGCTGTGCCCCGAAGCGGCGTTGGCACGGTCAATGAACAGTGCCTCAAGCCCCATGATGCTCACGTGGAATGCCACGGCTGCCAGCCCGCAGATGCCGCCGGCAAGAATGGTCACCGCCAGGAGGCGCTGCCGTTCGCTGGGCAGGCGGCGCAAGAGCCAAGCGTAGAAACGCGCATACTGCCCTTGGAGACCTGCCCAATAACTGCGTTCGGGTTCCTTCCGACTGGGGGGCGAAGTCACAGGACCAGTATAGAAGCAGCGTGGGAAGCGCCCGCTCCGTTCCTGGACGACCTAATCGAACGTAGATCACGTCACACGGCAATCCCAATCATGAGTTGCGACGTTGGCTTATATTCAGCAGATGCAGGACAAAAATCGTGCCGCCCTCAATCTTCCTATCGGACAGAAGACGCGAGGATTCGCTGCAGTAGGCATTTTTCTGTTCTTTGGTGCCATTATGGCGAGTCTCGCCGCAACTACTTTGCTTTGGCGAGGTACGGCTCTTGATCGTATCTGGGATTTGAACCCTACCGCATACAAGCAACTCGCACCGCTCGGTGGTGTCGTTGGTATTTTCTTCATGGTACTCGGCGTGGCCCTCACCACGGCGGGAATTGGGTGGTTCCGACGCCGCCTTTGGGGATGGAAACTAGCGGTTGTAATCATCGCTATTCAAGTTCTAGGTGATGTCATTAATTGCGTCAGAGTCGACTTACTGCGCGGCGGAACTGGCGTCGTCATCGCTGGTGCACTATTGCTGTTTCTATTGAGGTCGAAAGTCAAAGCGACGTTTGCCTGAAATCCGCATCGCGGACAATCCCAAAGCCAATCGAGCGGATACCGAGCTCAAACTCCACAGCACCCCTCCTCTCGATGAGGAGCGGCAGTTCTGAATCCATTTGAATCAAGTAGGCTGAAGTCAGCGCCATGACTACACTCGCACTGGTCAGCATCATT
Source organism: uncultured Acidobacteriaceae bacterium (assembly GCA_963815485.1). Classification (GTDB taxonomy): domain Bacteria; phylum Acidobacteriota; class Terriglobia; order Terriglobales; family Acidobacteriaceae; genus Edaphobacter. The sequence goes on from CAWFGQ010000002.1 coordinate 2,646,209, forward strand.
GTCACCGCAGCGGCTTTCTTCGGCTGGATGAGCGTTCGCGTCTGCCGGCTTCCCATCACCATCGGCACAATGCTACTCACAGTGATCTCGTCGGTCATGATGATTGTGTTGGGCCGTGTCTTTCCTGGGTTACAGGCGTGGGCTGTGAGCCTGGCAGGTCGCATTCGGTATGAGGACCTGATCCTACATGGACTGCTGGGTCTGCTCCTGTTCGCAGGCGCATTTCTGTTGGACCTCCTCTATCTTTCCAGAGAAAAACTCGCGGTCGGGCTTCTCTCGGTCATCGGCACGCTCCTCTCGACGGCAGCTCTCGCCGCGGTCATGCACTGGTCTCTTCCTCTCCTCGGCATTGCTGCTCCTTGGATCGAGTGCCTGTTCTTCGGTGCCCTGATCTCGCCAACTGATCCGATAGCTGTCCTCGAAATGCTACATAGGGTTGGAGTGCCTAAGAACATCCAGGCACAGCTTGCGGGGGAATCGTTATTCAACGATGGCATTGGCGCAGTCCTTTTCCTTGCAGTCCTGGCGGCATCGAAGGGGCAAACGTCTTCAATTGGTCATATAGGAGCACTTCTGCTGCTGAAGTCTGGGGCTGGCCTCCTGTTAGGCATCGTTCTTGCATGGGTGGCTTCGGAACTGATGCGGCGCGTCGAGGCGTACCAGATCGAAATACTCTTAACTCTTTCACTCGCCTTGGGAGGCTATGCACTAGCGGAAACGCTAAGCCTTTCAGCGCCGCTTGAAGCGGTCGCAGCTGGACTGGCATTGCGCAGATTCAACATGAATCATGCGCATAGCCAAATTTCGCACGAGTCCTTAGATAGGTTCTGGCGGGTCATTGATGAAATTCAGAATGCGATTCTTTTCGTTTTGCTGGGCTTCGAGGTACTCATCATTCCCTTTACACGAAGCTCATTCGAGTCAGGTGGACTTGCCATTGTCTCCGTCCTGGTTGTTCGCTTCCTCGTCGTGGCGCTCGTTTTGGGCCCGGTGCGCCTGCTGCAACGTGGACATAAATCTTCGCTTCTCACACTCAGTTGGGGTGGGCTTACGCGGCGGGTTATCCATTGCACTTGCTCTAGCTGTGGTCAGCATTGACAGCGTTCGCGAAAGACTCGCCTTACAACGCTATCTCGACAGCCTGGAGAAGGCCGATGATGAGCCGCAAACAAACATCGATCAATCTGCCGTACAAGCTGCACTAGAGAAGCTCAAGCAAAATCCAGAACCGGAAGCGGGCTTCATGCTGGTGCGTCAGCAAGCTCTCCCGGCGTACAACATCCAGACCGCCGTTGACACGGAACATGCGTTGATCGTGACACACGCTGTCGTGCTTGATGCGTCTGATATTCGGTGCCTCCGACCAATGGCAAAGGCTGAAAGAAGAGCACTTGGGGTAGAAAGTTTTCAAATAGTGGCGGACGCCGGTTACTCGAATGGAGAACAGGTCGCTCACTGCGAAGCGGCAGACATGATCCCTCATGTTCCCGTCATGCGCACAGTTAATAATCAAGGCGACGGCAAACTGTTCGGCCGCGAGGAGTTCCGCTATGAATCCGATAGTGATTCGTATGTCTGCCCGGGCAAGAAGAGGCTGCTGCGCAAGAGCACCAATCATAAAGATCGTTACACCATGTATAAGGCTTCGGCTGGCGACTGCGGCACCTGTTCGCTGAAGTCACGCTGCACACAGGCTCCGAGACGTGGCTTGGCCCGGCACCTTTATGAAGAGGCATTGAATCGAATGCAAAAGAGAGTTGCCCCAGAAGCGATGAGGCTACGCCGATCCACCGTCGAGCATCCCTTCGCGACGATGAAGTACCGTATCTTCGGACATCCTCGTCTGCTGATGCGCGGGTTGTCCGGTGCGAAGGTCGAAATAAGCCTCGCGACGATGGCATATAACCTGAAGCGAATCACAAACGTCCTCGGCGCGGTCAAGCTCACGGAAGCGCTTCAGCGAGCCTGAAGGTGCGCATCGACCGGAAGGCCCAATCTCAACCCTGAGAGCGTCAGCGAGAGCAGTCGCGTCCCTCATCTACCATCTCCTGATCTAGTTTCGTAACGACCTCGTTCCTGCCCGCAACGCCGACCCTAAAGTTCATGCGCTCTGACGAGCACGAATAAGGAAGCCAAACCTTCCTAAGGGCGCTGCCCTCGCGCGGCGCAAGGGCTTCCCCAATCTTCCGCGCTTCGCTTGTGCAGACCTCCGCTGCGCTCCGCCCTTTCCGTTCTGCCTTCGGCTCCACTCCAAGGGTGGGGAGACCCCTCCCTTGCACCTTGCTACCCCGCCTTCGCCAGGAGGCGTTCGGCATGTAGGTACATGCCACGCATGGCATGAAAAGCAACGGCAACAGCCCAAGGAGAGAACACCCATGAACACCGCAACTGTCAACACCGCATCCACTGTCACCCCATTCATCCAAAACCTCAAACAGCCGCAGCCAAAGCAACAAACAGCAAAAGAGGCTATCGCAGCCAACGTTCAAGCGCTTATCGGGCAGCTGGAGCAGGGACACTCAGAAGGACTCACCGCATACCTTACGGCAATGGGACGTTTTCACAATTACAGCTTCGGCAATATCCTTGAGATTGCACGGCAGAAGCCTAATGCAACTCGCGTTGCTGGACTTCATGCTTGGAACCAACTCGGCCGCAAGGTCAAAAAGGGAGAGCGGGGCATTCGCATCCTAGCTCCTGTAATTGGTGTTCACCGCAAGAAGGACGCCGAAGCCGAGAAGGGAAATCGCGATCAGAACCAAACCATCTTGTTTGGCTTTCGGTCCGCCTACGTGTTCGATGTTTCGCAGACTGAAGGCAAGGACCTTCTCGAACTGTCTGAGCGCGTCACGGGCGATGTGGGTGAGTCCCGGGAGCGGTTAGTCGATTTCATCCTCGCCCAGGGCATCCAGCTTGAGTTCAAGGAGAACATTGCTCCCGCCTTGGGGATGAGCTATGGAGGCAGAATCGCCATCCTCCCCGGACAGGGTGAAGCCGAAGAGTTCAGCACGCTTGTTCACGAACTCTCTCACGAGATGTTGCACAAGGCCGAGCGCCGCACCGCGACCACGAAGACCGGGCGTGAGACCGAGGCCGAGGCAATCGCGTTCGCAGTCGGCAGGACGATTGGACTCAATACGGGTTGGGCATCCGCCGACTACATTCACCTCTACAACGGCAACGCGGCACTCCTCACCGAGAGCCTTGAAGTCATCAAGCAGACCGCCAGCGTCATCCTTAAGGCGTTGGAACCGCCCATTGAGAAGCCAGGCGAAGATACAACCCCCGAACCGCAAAGCGAGAACGCTGCTTAGGCATTCTGAAAAGATGCGACTCCGGCTGCGTCCGGGGTCGCTTTTCCTTGTCCGCTTCTCCAATCGCGGCAGGGAGAACCCGCTTCGGCTTCCCCCTGCACCCTCATACCGCTGGTCCGGCCCTCGCCCGCCGGCTGCGCGGCAGGAGTCAAGTTCCTCCTCCTGCACCTGCCCCTCTTTGACCTCCGATAACTTTCACTCGGCTGAGCACTTCTGTGTGACAAGGAGCGGCACGGTCTCCTTAGAAGGAAGTTCCGATTTATGAAGCGACTCAGAACCGACAGTCATGTCGATTTCGGAATTCTATACATCATAAAAGTGGCGTATAGTGATTGATAGGAGAACTCTCTATCAATCATGCGCTGGAACTGGCAACAGCCCGATTGGCCGGATTTTCGCTGGGACGAGAAAACCATCGAAAAGGCCGAAGCCGCGTTTCTACGGGGCGCGGGAATTCTGGTTGGGTCGGCCAAACATCTTGATGAAGATGCTCGGCAACAGCTTCTCGTAGATGCGATGAGTATTGAAGCGTTGACGACTTCTGAAATTGAGGGGGAGATATTGAACCGTGCCAGCGTTCAGTCCTCGATCCAACGACAGCTTGGCTTTCTCTCGGATCGCCGTAAGGTGCAACCGGCTGAGCAAGGGATTTCAGAGCTGATGGTCGATCTCTATCGAGGCGTAGACGAAGCTCTGACTGAGGATCAGCTTTTCTCGTGGCACCGAATGGTGGTCTCTGGTCGCACTGACCTTCGCGATATTGGTCGCTACCGCACGAGTGATGAACCGATGCAGGTGGTGTCCGGAGCAAGCTACGCCCCTAAAGTTCATTTCGAGGCTCCGCCTTCGCCGCGCGTGCGCAAGGAGATGGACAGCTTCCTTGAGTGGTTCAACAGCACCGGACCCGGAACGAACTCTGCATTACCAGCACTGACACGCGGAGGGATTGCCCATCTCTACTTTGAGTCTATTCATCCGTTCGAAGACGGCAACGGACGTATTGGACGCGCTGTTGCAGAGAAGGCGCTTGTCCAAGGATTTGGGCAGCCTGTCATTGTCGCGTTAGCACGTTCAATCCTCGCTCACCATGCGGACTACTATCGCACTCTTGAAGACGCAAACAAGTCCAACGACGTGACGAAGTGGCTCAGATGGTTTTCGGCCATAGCCCTTGAGGCGCAGTATCGGACGTTCGCGCAGATCGACTTCGTCATTCACAAAGCCAAGCTGCTTGAACGCTTGAAAGGGCGCATTAACGGACGACAAGAGAAAGTTCTATTGCGGATGTTGCGAGAAGGGCCGGAAGGGTTTGAGGGCGGCATGAGTGCGAAGAAGTACAGCACCATCGCAGAGACAGCTCCGGCGACGACGACCCGCGATTTGGCCGGTCTTGTTGAGGTCGGGGCGTTGATTCGCTCTGGAGAATTGAAGTACACGCGGTATGAACTAAATATTCCGGTCTCGAACATTCCCAGCATCACGATTGACGAAGCGGGACGCGTGCATTCCAAAATGACCGAAGGTTAGCCGATGCCTAAGAGCTTGGACGTTTATTTGCAAAGCGATTTAGTCGGGCACCTCAGCCAAGATACCGGCGGACAGATGCACTTTCAGTACGTTCAGAGTTGGTTGGACGGATCTGGAGCAGCTCCGCTCTCTCAATCGTTACCGCTACGCAAAGAGCGTTTCTCTCAGAAGGAATGCCGGGGATATTTCGGCGGCATTCTGCCTGAGGCCAGCAACCGCGAAATCGTTGCGCGTAACCTCGGCATCAGCGCTCGAAATGATTTCGCAATGCTCAAGGAGATCGGCGGCGAGTGCGCTGGAGCCGTCACGTTTGTACCTACAGGCGACCGCCTACCAGAAAATCGGAACAGCCATCGGACGCTATCTTCGTCAGAACTTGCAGCCGTTCTGAGGGAACTGCGAAAACGGCCTCTCCTGGCCGGACAAGAAGGGATACGCCAGTCGCTCGCTGGTGCTCAGGACAAGGTTGCTGTCTGCCTTAGTGGTGACGAGATCTCGCTTCCCTTAGACGGAGCGCCGAGCACACATGTATTGAAGCCTGCTGTAGAGCGCTTCGAAGGCATGGTTCAGAACGAATCGCTTTGTATGCGGCTCGCAGCTGCTATCGGGCTTCCAACCGCGAAGGTGGAAGCCCGCAGCGTCGAAGGTATGGATTACTTGCTCGTCGAGCGCTATGACCGCGTCTACCGCAAAGACTCAATTCACGAACCAGTTCTTGAACGACTGCACCAAGAGGACTTCTGTCAGGCTTTAGGCATCGTCTCAGAGATGAAGTATCAGAAAGAAGGTGGCCCTTCGCTTAAGCAATGTTTTGCGCTGTTGCGCAAAGTGTCGAGTGAACCAGTCATCGACCTGGCGCGTTTGCTTGATGCCATAATCTTTAACTACCTAGTGGGAAACAACGATGCACACGGGAAGAACTTTTCACTGCTTTATCGCGGTCTTGGAACCGATCATCTACACGTCGGCGTTGCACCTCTCTACGACATCCTAAGTACGGTCTACTACCCAGAGATCAGCCGAACGATGGCGATGAAACTCGGCGGTGAGTATTCCTCTGAGAAGGTGTGGCCGCACAACTTTGAACAGCTTGCAGAGGATGCTGGACTTGCAAAGCCGCTGGTAACACGTCGCGTGACCGAGATGATTGAGGCGATTCGCGCTGTTCTTCCTCAAATGCACTCCGACGGGATAACCAGGTCGATTGCCGCGCGTATTTTGGAGCGCTGCGAGCTGAGCCAGGGGCGGTATCAGCCATAGCAACTTTGTTTGACGTAGCGCCTTTCGCTAAGTAAAGAGCAATATAAGGCACAAGTATTTGTTTTTTTGTGTATAATAATGCTTGTTATGGGGAAGACAACGCCATCACTGGTACCACGCGTTGCGCGCTTGCTCGATGGTCTAGGCGCTCATCTGAAACTCGCGCGGCTTCGACGAAAGTATTCGGCGGAGATAGTGGCGCAACGCGCGGGGATCACCAGGCGAACTCTCTCGAAGGTAGAGCAAGGCGACCCGGCGGTTGCGCTTGGAGTCTATGCGCGGGTCATGCAGGTATTGAGGTTGGAAGACGATTTGGCACTGCTGGCCAAAGACGATGAATTAGGCCGGAAACTGCAAGATGCCGGAATCACCGCCAAACTTAGAGCCCCTAAACGCCTCACCGTCGCGAGGAATGAGATCGCACTCGATCAATCAGAAGGACGCGGCTGATGGCGGCTATTGAGACAGTCGAGGTCTTTCTGGATGCAGATCAAACAGCTGAGCCAGATCTGATGGGAACGCTCCACTGTCAGCGGAGCGGGAAGGGGGAGCTCTTTTCTTTCAAGTACGCCAAGGCGTGGCTTGATCAGGCGGAAGCGTTTGCCTTTGATCCTGACCTCGCACTGGGCGAAGGTCATCAATATCCCTCGGCGGATCGATCCAACTTCGGCATCTTTACCGATTCATCCCCCGACCGCTGGGGGCGCGTACTGATGCAGCGCCGCGAGAATGCGCGAGCGCGTAATGAAGGAGTTCGTCCACGGACACTAACGGAGTGGGATTTTCTGTTGGGCGTCCACGACGAAACTCGACTCGGAGCGCTGCGATTCAAACCGCCAAGCGGCCCTTACGTCGGTAGCGATACAAGATTCGCCGCGCCGCCTCTGACATCGCTGCGAGAGTTGCAAGCGGCGAGCCTTCAGTTTGAGCGGCACTTGAACGACGAGGAACATCCCGACTACGCGAAGTGGCTCGCTCAACTTATCGCCCCTGGGAGCTCTCTCGGAGGAGCGCGTCCCAAGGCTTCCGTTCGAAATGAAAAGGGAGCCCTTTGCATAGCCAAGTTCCCGAGCCGCCAAGATACGCGAGACACCGGCGCGTGGGAGCTGGTGGCCCATTCACTTGCACGTAAATCAGGCATCCAGGTTCCAGATGCCAGACCACTCCATTACGCAGAGAGTGCATTCACGACGTTTCTCGTTGAAAGATTTGATCGCACGGCGAAAGGCGGACGTATTGCGTTCGTCTCAGCGATGACTCTCACGCAGCGCAAGGACGGAGAAGCGGGAGCAAGCTACCTTGAGCTGGTTGATCTCCTCCAATCCAGAGGTGCCAACACCCACGCCGATTGTGAGCAATTGTTCCGTCGAGTTCTTCTGAACATTCGCATTCACAATACAGACGACCACCTACGAAATCACGGCTTCTTCGTTAATGCGCAGGGCATTCGTCTTTCGCCGGCCTACGACATCAATCCCTCAGTCGATCGCAACGAGCTGTCGCTCGCCGTCGACGAAACAGAGACCACCTGTGATGTCTCAGTGGCCATGGAGGCGCATAAGGCTTATGGAATCTCCGCCGCTCAAGCGGACGGAGCACTGAAGTCTGTGGAGACGGCTGTGGGTACTTGGAGAATAGAGGCCACCAGGTTTGGCATCCCCAGAGCGGAACAGAATTTTATGACAGCGGCGTTCGAATAGAAGGATACTTACGTCACAGGTGCCCTCACGACTTGAACCATGCAATTCTGCCATGTCATGGCAGAATTGCATGGTTTTTAAGCGAGCGCGGTTGCAACGGGCCACATCGCGAGGTAAGAGCCCCTAAGAGACCCAAGGCTTCCCGAGGTGCAAACTCTATGACATCGAGATCGGTTGCTGGGCGCTCCGGACCATAAGCTGAGTCACGACGAAGCAACCACTGCCAGCTCAAGTCTGGGAAGTGAAATGGCAGCCACAGTAGCGCCACTATAACCCGCGAATCGAGGCCGTCTTTATCGAGAGCTAAAAAGAAGACTTCGGCTGGATTGAACGAGACTCAACCTTCAGGCACGCGAAGCTCGGATAACGGAACGGATCACTGCCGAGAAGCCAACTTATCATTATCCATCTTCGGGCAAGCAGCACCGGACTCGCTTCCACTCCGTCATTTGCCCTTAGATCCGTGGTTCATTGGCGGCTGGTGAGCTGTCGCGTGTTTTGGGAATGACTCAGGACAGGCGTGGAGACATAATTGGTATATGCCAAGTGAGCAAAATTCGGTTCTGATCGCCGTCTGGGTAGAAAAGGAAGGTGAGGCTCTTTGGTTCGCAGGGGTTCCAGAGCAGCCCAGTGTTTATCATCTTCGCTGCGTATCCTCCCGCAAAGAAGTGAATTTCCGTTTCCAAACTGGCAATTTGATCGCCGAAGCTAAACGAAAATGTGCGTTGCTTCTGGAGCATGGCTTCACGGTGGTCGGCGTGCCCAAGCACCTCGCGTACTTCGCGAATACCGACGCCAATAGTCAACACAATCTCATTCAAGCTGCCATGAACCACCTAGTCGCAGTCTATGAGCAAGGAAAAGAGACCATGACGGATTACGATGAGACGTTCGCACGCGAGGTCCTCGCATTCGTGGCAAGCAGGCACCCGAATCGAGTCCAAGCGATGGAAATTAAGGAAGCGATAACGCCTGAACCTACCGACGGAGAACTGCTGGTGGCACTCGACGCCCTCGCTATAGATGGCTATGTGAGGGACACATCCTCAGAGAATCATCCTCCGGCAAGAGCAAGTTGGCCGCGATAGCGAACGTCCTGAGCACGAAATTGGGCCGGGAATCCTTAAGGCCAGTGAATAAGACAAACGAGGCCGGAAGCATAAGCAATCTGCACTTTCACGGCCCCGTAGGTGCGGTGGGTCATCAATCGACGGGCAACGTGACCGTGAACCAGTAGTGGGTGACTGCCGCACCCGAGCCAGATTGGCATGTTGTCGCTCAGGCTTTCAAGGAAGCCGCCTCAGACAAGGCTACCGGCGGTCGCCACACCGCCTCCATCATTTCGTATGTCACCCGGCCAAACAGGTGAGCATCGTCCTGGTAAGCGCTCGGGCCGCGTTACGATGCAAGTCTTTGTCCGGGATGATTGCTCGATGATCGCAGCACCCGTCCAATGTGACTTGATGGAATACCGAAGGGGTCGCATTACCCAAGAATACCGCCGATGGCAGTAGACCAAGGTAGCCCTGCTTTATGGCTAAGAGCCACTCACTTAACGCATGACGATGACAATTTGAGAGCAAGAAGCGGAGTGTTTCTCTCCGCGAATCTCATTAGAGTGACCTGTGTGAAGGGAGTCCAAGAATGACCAAGGCCTCGACAATCGAAAACCTTGCAAGCGCGACGATCAATGACTCTCGCTGGGCAGCACTTATCGACCGGAATACGGACGCAGATGGCAAGTTCTACTACTCGGTGAAGACTACGGGTGTATATTGCCGTCCGTCCTGCGCTGCCCGGCTTGCACGACCGGAAAATGTCCAGTTCCACCTGACATGCGAAGAGGCCGAAAGAGCGGGTTTCCGTCCATGCAAGCGGTGCAAGCCCAATCAGGCCGGTATAGCCGAGCAGACCGCGAAGAAGATCGCAAAGGCGTGCCGGCTGATTGAGAGGTCAGAGGATGCACCTTCTCTCAAAAAATTAGCCGGCTACGTTGGCATGAGCACATTTCATTTTCACCGGATGTTTAAGTCCATTACGGGCCTCACGCCGACGGAATATGTCGCAGCACATCGCAGCAAGCGCATGAGAGCCTCGCTGGAAAGGAGCAATACCGTGACAGACGCAATTTACGATGCTGGATTCAATTCAAGTGGGCGTTTCTATGAGAATTCAAATCAGCTTCTTGGGATGACTCCCTCAAAGTTCCGCGAAGGGGGGATCGATACCGATATTTTCTTCGCGATTGGAGAATGCTCGCTGGGGTCTATCCTCGTGGCACAGAGCGAGAAGGGTGTATGCTCCATTCTCATCGGCGACGACCCGCAATTACTCATGCGTGATCTTCAGGACCGCTTTCCCAAAGCCAATCTGATTGGCGACGAGAGCGACTATCAAGAATTGGTCGCGAGAGTCATCGGCCTGATTGAGAAGCCAGGGGTTGGTCTCGGCCTGCCGCTGGACATCCGGGGTACTGCATTCCAGCAGCGAGTCTGGAAGGCACTTCAGCAGATTCCTCCTGGGTCGACTGCGACTTATACCGAGATCGCTGCGAAGATCGGGATGCCGAAGGCAGTGCGTGCCGTGGCGCAGGCTTGCGGCGCAAATGCCCTGGCGGTCGCTATTCCGTGTCACCGCGTCATCCGAAACGATGGTTCTCTCTCCGGCTATCGTTGGGGAGTGGAGCGGAAACGTGTGCTTCTCGAAAGAGAGGCACACGCATGAAGACCGTGCACGAGGATGACGAGATCTCCCTAGTCGAGACGAGCGAGATCTTGCAGAACGCGACGAACGCTGTGTCTCGAATCGACAAGCTCGATTGGCAACAGATTGCCAGGGAGTTGAACGAACAAGGCAGCGCAATGCTCAAGAGCGTCCTCACTCCCGAAGAGTGCGGAGGACTTGCAAGCCTGTACCCGAATGAGATTGGATTTCGTAGCCGAGTGGTCATGGGTCGTCACGGCTTTGGGCGCGGAGAGTACAAGTATTTCAGTTATCCATTGCCGGGCATCGTACAGGGTTTGCGTACTGCGCTTTATCGCGAGCTGGCTCCCGTTGCCAATCGATGGAACCAGGCGATGGGGATTGAGGTCCGGTATCCTGGTAAACACGCGGACTTCGTTCGGCGCTGCCACGATGCCGGACAGTTGCGCCCGACTCCACTTCTTCTTCAGTACGGTATTGGTGACTACAACTGCCTGCATCAGGACCTTTATGGAGAGCATGTCTTTCCGATCCAGGTAGCTTTTCTGCTCTCGGAGCCGGGACGGGATTTTGCCGGAGGAGAGTTCGTGTTGACTGAACAGCGTCCGAGAATGCAATCTCGGCCGGAGGTAGTGCCGATACGCCAAGGGGATGCGGTTGCCTTTGCGGTTCATCATCGGCCTGTTCAGGGAACGCGAGGAATCTATCGCGTCAATCTGCGGCATGGCGTGAGCCGTCTCCGTTCCGGGCAACGACATACAGTCGGCATCATCTTTCACGACGCTAACTAGGAGCCGTTATGGCTGCAACACTCTTCGAGGATTTTCCAGAGCCGCGAGTCTTGCGAGAGGCTCTTGGCCCTGGGGCCGCGATTCTGAATGGGTTTGCGCTTGGGGTAGAAGCCGAACTGGTCTCTGCTATTAAAGCAATCGTTGAACGTGCACCTTTTCGCCACATGGTCACACCCGGCGGGTTCCGTATGTCCGTTGCGATGACCAACTGCGGCAGGCTCGGATGGGTGACCGATCGAACAGGCTATCGGTATGACGAAATCGACCCTGAGACAGGGCTCCAATGGCCTGCCATGCCGCCGGTATTTCTCCGACTTGCAGAGGGCGCCGCACGGGAGGCAGGCTTTCCACTGTTCTTACCTGACGCCTGTCTCATCAACCGGTACGAGCCAGGCGCGAGATTGTCGCTCCATCAGGATAAGAATGAGCGAGATTTCAACGAGCCCATCGTCTCGGTGTCGCTCGGGCTGCCGGCGGTATTTCAGTTCGGCGGTTCGGAACGCTCCGACAAAACGATTCGCATTCCGGTGATTCACGGCGACGTGATCGTCTGGGGCGGCCCGGCTCGGCTTCGCTATCACGGCGTTGCGCCCCTAAAAGAAGGTCAACATCCCTTGTTGGGAGCGTATCGCCACAATCTCACTTTTCGAAAAGCGGGGTGAATCTCTATGAACCGCCAGATGACAGCCGCAAAAGAAGCTTCCCAGGGCCCCTCCAATGCAGACAAGGATTTTGTGCTTCAATGCTGCGCCGATCTTGCAGAAGCAGGGTATGGCTTCTTCCATCAAATTTCTGGTTCCGCGCGACATCTCTATCTGGTTTCGGGTGAGATCTATCGCATCGATGAATCAGACCTGACACGCATTCGGTAGTGCAGACTATCGAATTCAACAGCAAGATCCGGAGTTCTCATTCAAGTGCGAATCGATATGTTCTGTTTCGGAATGATTCTTTCGTGCGATTACGACAACCAGATCCGCTGCCGCAAGTGCCCTTGTCAGGTCACTCTCAACTGAGCCATGCACACAAACCGAAGAGACAAATTCAGGAGAAGGTATCTTCATGCACAAAACAATAGAACCATCGATCCTCTACTTTGGAACTCCAGTTGTCCTCATCAGCACCCGCAATGAGGACGGAACCACAAATGTGGCCCCAATGTCCTCTGCTTGGTGGCTGGGCTGGGGTTGCATGATCGGGCTCGGCCATTCGAAGACCTCAGAAAATCTCCTGCGCGAACAAGAGTGTGTGCTCAATCTTCCCTCTGTGGCTCAGGCAGAAGCGGTGAACCGGCTTGCGAAGACGACCGGGTCCAGTCCTGTGCCTGAGTCAAAACTCGCCAGAGGATACCGGCTTGTGAAGGACAAGCTCGAGATCGCGGGCCTGACTGCACTCCCTTCGGAGTTCATTCGAGCCCCGCGTGTAGCCGAGTGCCCGGTCCAGATGGAAGCAGTCCTACAGGCCAGACATCCATTTGGCGGATTCGAGGCGCAACGAGTCTACGGTGACAATCTCGAAACGACAAGGGTCACGGCTTTCGAGCTGAAGATCGTTCGGGTACACGTGGAAGAGGAGCTGCTCCTGGCCGGAAAGACGAACCACGTGAATTCGGACATGTGGAAGCCTCTGATCATGAGTTTCGCTCATTTTTATGGTTTAGCGGACGGGAAGGTTCTCCCTTCGACGCTGGCCGAAATCCCTGAGGAACTTTACCGTCCGGCGGAGCATATGGGCACCTCCTATCGTGACCGGACGTAGCCCCCTCCGCCAAGGTGGCACATCGACAGAACGGTGCCTATCTCACCTTGGAGTGACCGCTGTATGTTTCGCAACATTGCTTTACTGGGCGGTAGAGCGTCGATTCATGAGGCGTTCCTCGGCATTGTTATTGGTCGCGGCATCTCCCGTTTGTCAGGCTAGAAGGTTATCCTCCCACCGAGCTGCACGAGTCTTGGAAATCCAAGCGTTCCTTGAATTTGTCCAAAGTTTACGTTCTGGATCTGGGTCGAGGCGCCAAATCCGTTGAATTGCGGTGTATTGAATGCATTGAGAGCTTCGGCGCGAAACTGAGCGTTGACTCTTTCCGTGAGCTTGAACGACTTATTGAGAGACAGGTCCGTGTTCAGATAGCCCGGCCCATAGCAGTTTGTGGTGCGCGGAGCGTTGCCATAGGTGAATACAGGAGCGGCGGAAAATGCTGCTGTATTGATGTAGCTCGTCAGCCTGCTCTCAGGCGATCCGCTGTAGCATGGCTGGGTCGCGGTCATGTTGGGACGCTGCACGCTTCCCCCAATGGTTCCGTTTGCACCTGTCACCGCGTTGGCGTTCACCTGCGTCACCGGGAGTGGCATTCCGTTCTGGATAATGGTTACGTCGTTGATCGTCCATCCGCCCACTGCCAGATCGAGGAGCCGGCTCGCTCCACCGAGGAACTTCTTGCCCCGACCGAAAGGCAGGTCATAGCTGCCTGTGAGGGTGTAGCGAACTGGAATGTCATTAATTGCGCGAGAATACTCCGACTTAATGGACTGCTGGTAGGAGGTCGGCGTAGTGGTGTCCCAATCCTGGGGACCGTTGTTGCCGGGGTTAAGCGTGTTGGATGCACCCCAGGAGTTGTCCCAGTTCGACGACCAGGTCAATGCAGTCAACAGAGTGAAGCCGTGGGAGAAGCGCTTCTGCAGTTTGACGTCCAGAGCGTTGTAGTTGGAATATCCGACGCTGACGGAGTCGCTGATGGTTGTGTATTGCGGGAACGGCAACAGTGTCTGTTCGTACGGAATGGTGGCTTGGCCCACGAGGCCAGCGCCACCTGCTTTGTAGTAGGGGTTGGGAACTTTCGCAAGCAAAGCCGTCTGGCCCAGGGAGAGATATTTGTCAGGCAACTGGTTGATGTTGGCGGTCAAGGGGAGGCTCTTTCCGTGGGCTCCGACGTAGCCGATCTTGAGAGCGAAACCATATCCGAGGTCCCGTTGCACGTCGGCGGAGTACTGCATCACGACGGGGGCGTGACGATTTGAATCCAGCAGTGTCAGCGAACTGCCCACGCCGGTCAGATAGCCAAGAGAGTTTCCCGTCGGACCGACCAGACCATTGGGGAACGGATTGCTCAACGAATATGACGCAGGTACGGGTGCTGTCGAAGACGCGGCAACCAAGCTATTCGTCTGGGTGTATCCGGGAGCGTAGGACGGGCTGGTGGAATAGACGAGAGGCGAGTAAAACACTCCGAAGCCTCCGCGAACTACTGTGGCCGGGTTCACGCTATAGGCGAAACCGACACGGGGAGCATATTTGTTTCCGCTGTTGCAGCAGGCGGTCGGATATCCGTTTTGTCCGGCAAATTTCACGCCGCCCAGGATGGTCGTACCTGGCGCCGTTGTGGCCGGATTGATGACCGTTGGATCGAGACCGACAGCATAGTGATTATTTCGTTCGTGAATGCCGGGCTCATTCTCATAACGGAAGCCATAGTTGACCGACAACTTGGGAGTTATGCGGTAGTCATCCTGGATGTAGAAGGCGTTGTAAGGAACGTTCAGAGCCAGTTGGGTCGTGAGGATCACCGAACCTGATGAGGGCAGGCCAAGGACCATGGACGCGGTGTCGGCACCGGTTGGCGTGGTGCCTGTTGCCGGTGTCTTCGAGCCGCTGCTTGAGGTGTAGCTACTGTCGAAGGCATAGGTGCCGTTTCCGGTGCCTATATTGGTGAAGGTGACGCTGATGCTTCGGTAGACGTAGCCCGCTTTCAGCTCATGCTTGCCGAGCGATTTCGAGACGCCCAGGACGAAGTTACGCGAGAAGAAGACGGCAGGCCCGGAGTTCAACGTACCTTCTGTCGCAAGCGACTGGTTGGTTATCTGGGGGAAGGCTTGTTTCTGTAACGCACTGACGTAGCTTGACGGAAAACCGAGTTTCGTCTGGTCAAATCCATTGCTGATATCGAGGGTATTGTTCGGAAAACGGTTGAATCCGAATCCTGCGGTCACGATCATCGTCGGGCTTACGATGATGGCGTTGTTTACAGCGAACGCGTCCACTTTGCGGTAGAGAAGGTACGAGCTGGAACTACCGGCGAAACTTTGCAGAGCGTTTCCGCCTGGCTCCTTGCTGCCGTAGTGCATGTAGGAGACATTCGCCTGCCATCGCCGTAGAAACTGATGATCGATCTTACCGACGAACTCGTCTGCGCGATCGCCCAGCGTGTCGCCGCCGGTAAAGTTATTTGTGCCGTAGGCCAGTCCTTGTGCGCCGACTGGATACGCATTCGCCAGGGCTACGCCGACTGGGTTCAACCGCGACTTGGGAATCACGTTGTCTGTCGGTATGCCGTTATGAAGACCTGCATTGCCACTTGCAACGGAAAACTGCTGCCGGGATCCTCCGGTAAACGCGGTCGCAGGGTCATAGACATTGAGCGGGACGAGCGCCTTTGTGGTGGGGTTCACGGTAAGGGTTTGCGAGAAGTCTCCTGCGCGTTCCAACGCGGTAGGAACGACGAAGGAGTTGCTCGCGGTCAGCGGTGATCGCTGACGGTACCCTTCTTCGGTTATCCAGAAGAAGGTCTTGTCCCTGCCGTCGTAGACGTGCGGGATCCAGATTGGGCCACCGATTGCTCCGACGTAGCTATAGAATTCGGCGGCGCCGCGCGGAATTTGTGGCGTGCTGTGATTGTTGAAGTAAAGATTCGCGCCCCAGTTCGTCTGGCGCGTCTCCCCTTGCAGTACCCCATGCAGCGTGTTTGAACCAGACTTCAGGGTTGTGTTGAAGACACCACCGCCGGTTCTGCCCATCTCCGCGTCGTACGAGTTCTGCTGGACCTTGACCTCGTTGACCGCTTCAATCGAAGGAATGATCACTGCGCGATTGCTGAAGTCGGTGATGGGAATGTTGTCGATTTCATAGTTGTTGCCACTGATCGGGCCGCCGGCAAGGGAGATAGTGGAAGAACCGGACTGGTCTTGAAATCGTACAAAACGTGGATCGCCCACCTGTGTCACGTTGTTGTCCAGCTTGGAGAAGAAGAACGGGTTGCGGCCCGCGTTCGGCAGATTCTGTAACTTCTGTGAGTCAATGACAAGGCCATTGGAGGAGGTCGAGCTATCGATCAAGGGTGAGGCCGCGGTCACCTCAACCACCTGGCTCAACTCACCCAGGGACAGCGTTACATCGAGGGTCACGGATTGCTGTGTCGCAATGATGACGCTCTTTGCCTCGTATTTCTTAAATCCGTTTGCCTCCACCGTGAGCGAGTAGGTTGACGGATCAAGAGCAGTGAAGACGTACTCGCCGGAGCCGTTGGTTTCAGCCGACCGTTTGATGTGAGTTGCATCGTTGGTCAGAGTCACCGTCGCCTGCGACATGGGAGCACGTGTCTTGTCGACGACCAAGCCGCGAAGGCTTCCGTAGTAGGTCTGAGCCTTCACGCCAGCTGTCATTATGAGAACGAATCCAAGTACACGGCATACCTTCCTAAGGTTACCCATATTGGCCTCCAGTGGTGATTTAGCGTTGAATTCAGTGCATCTGCTGAAGCAGTTGTCGTCGGGTTAAGCGGTAGCTCACTGAACGATCGGCGGGAGATGAAGAGGTGAGCCCAAAAGACACATCAGGCTGGGTTGCCATCGATGGCATCCTGCCCGGCGAAATAGATAGCTATTCCCGGCCTTGCTCAGATTTCCTTAATTTGTCCTTGGACTACTGAAATCGACTAACTGAATCGTTTGCTCTGCTGTGGGGCAACACTGCCAAGGTTAAGGTGGTCAGGTGATAAGCAAATCGAGTTACACGAAGCGTGGAGTAGAGATAGGCTAGCGCCTTTGTCTTCTCCAAGGTTAGGAACGTCACGGTAGAGGCAAAATACACTTCGGTTAAAGAAGCCGTTAAGATTGCTCTGTTTCAGTAACGTGAAAATTTGTTTTTTGGTGTAATGATCAGACGTTAATCAAGTATTCGCAGCGTGTCAACAAAATAATTTCGTTGTGACGGGGGGTACCAGTCGAATTTGAGGGGTAATCGCCGCAGACCTCCTGCAGCAGTTCGGCTACTATGACCCGCATACGAAGTCTTGGCGGTCGTAGCGCTATGCGAATGGGTGGCCTCCTGGGCCAACAAGTTGGAATATTTCTCTCTCGTTAGTGTTCTGCTCAATATCAGATCCATATCGGAGTCGGCTCCCCCTGCTGACCGGAACAGAGGTAAGACGACAGGCGTGATGACGAACACAACGAAAGACGAAGTATTGGAGTCCATGGTTCAATATTCTTCCGTATGGAAAGTACTTGTAGCTGAATTGCCAGGCGCCGACTTGGAGGACAAGCCGGGACTATCCATCAGCTGGGCGGATAGTCCATTTCCGTTCTGGAATGCTGTCTTTCTTACCGAATCATCTATCAATGCCATGCAACTCAAGAACCGTTTGAGGGAAGCGGCCCTCTATGTGCGGCAAAAACGCCAAGCGGGGTTGGTCTATGTCTGCGAAGAATATTTGACTAGTTCAACGAAAGCGGCTTTGCCCTCCGCTCTCGCTGAGGCAAAACTCGAACTGTCTTTGCCAGTTCATGGCATGGCAGGGAATATTCTTCCCCTCATGGAATCGTCGCATCCTACACTGCGAATGCGGCGAGTTACCGATGAGGCCCAATTGATGGTCTATGCCGATATCAATTGCGAAGGGTATGGCTTCCTCCCGGATTGGGGTCGGATAGGGTTGCGCGGAACTCGCCTCTGGACAGAAGGTGCCTACAGCTATCTCGGCTATGAGGGAGATCATCCGGTTTGCGCTGCTTCCGCGATAGCCCACGATGCGAATCTCTACCTCGCTCTGGTTGCAACAAGGCCCAATGCACAAAGAAAAGGATACGGGGAAGCGATAGTCCGGCACGCTTTACAATCGGCACACGACTGCACCGGCCTCTCGCGAACGATCCTACATGCGTCCGACGCCGGGTTCCCGGTGTATCGCAGAGTGGGTTATCACAAAACTGCCAGCATTCTGGCTTACAAGCTTTCAGGATGATTGCAGTTCGGTGTTCGATTTGTCTTTAACTACGCATTTGTTTTTCATGCCTTCTCCTCTTCGGCCAGCTTCACGGCAGGTCCAGTCGTACTGACGCTGCAAATGCGCACCGCATCACCGTCAGAATGAGGAGCGGATTAATTCTTTCCTACATGACGAGAGATGCCCAAACCAGTGCGCCACTCACCTCGTCTTGCTGCGTAGTTTCCGGATTGCCAGCCATTCGGAATCCATCGGTAAGGGATCAATATCAACTCTGTGTTGCTCACGGTCTGCCGACCGGCCATTGATGTGCACGAAGACCCTGGACGAACGAGTGCGGTTCGCTTTGGCGTGAAGTGGTGTGCTAACCCAAATTTCACTTCAACGCTATTCCTTTGATAGCTGTCATTTTTGATAGTGCCGCTACGCCTCGGATGTAGATATAAATACCTACGTATTCCTTTTCGATTGTCACAGCTTTGCATCGGACGATCCGGTTCGCAGTCAGGTCTCAGAGCGGCGTGTCATTGCTTGAAAGCCCGCGAGGAATGAATTCGGTCGACGCCACTGTCTATTCAGTTTGGTGTTTTTGATCGCTCTGCCTTTGCAGTGATTGATGGGGTAAAGGACCCAAAGCTGGGAAGGCCGACATACTTCTGGGCCGTGGTTAAAAACCCGGATCAGCGACGGGGGCTCGTAAAGATTGGCTGGAAGCGGGATCATCGTCCTGGAGGTCATTCTCGATGTGGTTTACCAGATAAAGGTCCATCACACGGTTTATCCAGGCGACATGCTCCTCGTCGCGATCGTTCTGGCGATCGTGCCTTGCCTTCTCGTGCGGGGCGGCAGTCAATCGCATTCTAGGATGGCGCAGAGACAAAGCAATTCGAGACTCTCAAGCCAAGGGCCATACCTGATCGGCCGCGAATCTCAAACGCTGATTCATCCGACGATTTATCCCGACCACACCGAAAGGATGGCTGACCTGAAGGAATAATGAATTTCAATCGAATGCGGCGAGCCGTAAGGGATAGGCGGGCGATAGTGTTCCTTGCGTCTTCGGCGGCACTGCTTCAGGCCCAGGACCTGGCCCCGCGGGCCTACATCATTTCGCCGTTACATTCCGATGCGGTCACTTTATCCTATGGGTACTACAGCGGAAGTCTTTCGTTCAATGGCGCCGCTCCCATTACCGACGCGACTGGAAGCTACAGCGTACCGGTCCTCACCTACTATCACTCCTTCGGATTGTTCGGCAGCTCTTCCAATGTCCTTCTAGCAATTCCTTATGCGGTTGGGACTTTCCAGGGCGACTTTGTTGGTGTAGGCCACCAGCTTTACCGCTCTGGTCTCGGCGACGCGGCGTTTCGATTATCAATCAACCTCAAGGGCGGGCCCGCCATGGATGTAAAGGATTTTGCGAGATGGAAACAAACGACCTTATTGGGCGTGAGCTTGAAAATCGTCGCGCCGACGGGGCAGTACGATCCGAACAAGCTCGTCAATTGGGGCTCTAACCGCTGGTCTTTCAAGCCTGAATTTGGCTATTCGGTACGCCGGAAACACATGGTGCTGGACACCTACGGAGGAGTTTGGCTTTTCACCAACAACTCACGGTTCTATTCGGTCTCGGGTCCGCAACCCCAGTCCGAGAGACCTATCGGCTCCTTCGAAGGCCATCTGAGTTACGATGTGAAACCCCGGCTTTGGTGCTCTCTCGATGGAAATTTCTGGTTCGGCGGCGCTACCAGCCTGAACGGTGTGGCAAATTTGAGCACACGCCAAGTGAGCTCACGCATTGGCGTAACGGCCTCGTTCCCGCTGTGGAAGCATCAGTCGATAAAGGTCAGTTACGCCGATGGCACGTATGTACGCTACGGCGGAAACTATCAAAACGTCTCCGCAGCATGGCAGTATTCATGGCTCGGCCGACCGCAATAACTATATAGTCCGATCGAGATTCACTGCGGCTGCTTCGACAGTTCCGATTTTTTTGCTCGCTTATCGATTGCCGAAACTCCAACTGAGTCCCGAACTGGAGCCGTAATCGCTCTTGGGGAAAGTGGGGGGAGGGCGAGTGTCCCAGTTTCCATAGAACGAAACGTTCCACGAAAGATCGTTGATGATCTTGATGTAATAGACAGCATTCGTATTGTAATGAATACGCCCGGGACCAGAGATTGCGGGGAGCAGCGAAGCCGAGACGTCAAGATTCGTCTTTTTGAATTTGAATATCTTGATTTGGGAAGACACAAACGCGACGGCGGTGTTCGGCGCTTCAGAAGTAAGTGTGCTTTTGTAGTTCACGTTTTGCCAACCCAGACCGCCGACTAAGGAGATAGTCGACCGGTTGGTGTTTTTCAGGTAGCGACCGATTCCTCCACTGAGTGTCATTTGCAGA
Organism: uncultured Acidobacteriaceae bacterium; assembly: GCA_963815485.1. Classification (GTDB taxonomy): domain Bacteria; phylum Acidobacteriota; class Terriglobia; order Terriglobales; family Acidobacteriaceae; genus Edaphobacter. The sequence continues at coordinate 2,666,902 of CAWFGQ010000002.1, forward strand.
TCGATCTCCTGGACCGAGCTTTGCAGAAACGCGGCGCCGCCGGTATAGAACCAGTTATTCCAGCGCATAAGCCTCTCGGCGCTGATGTCGGTCTGATTTCGGGTTGTAACCGGCGCCCCGCTATTCGATGCCAAGGAAGAGTTGTAGTTGAACCGACTTGACCATCGTTCCCGGGTATAGTCCACCTGGGAGCTGAGGTTGTACTGTGCCGATTCATTGCCTTTTGAATAGAGGAAGCCGGAGTTGATCGCGCCATCGAAGCGATGCCAAAAGCTCTGAGAAGTTTGGGTCATGTTGATGATCTTACGTTGCGGTACCTCCACTACCTTTTCCGGGGCCTCTGCTGTGGGTTCCGCGATTTCGATTTTGATGGGAGGATCCCTGGACGGTCCTGTGGCCGATATCTTGCCGGTGTATACGACGCCACTCTCAGTCTTGACGAGGTAAAGCCGGTCACTCTTGAGGTCAGCTACCTGCGACCACTGGACGCCGAGCGTGCCGTCCACATAATCCAGTGAGATGAAAAGCACGCCGGCGCTGAGTCCTTTGATCTCGCAGGTAAAGCGATCGCCATTCTTCATCACGATCACATCGGTGTTCTCCGCATGGACAGGTATGGGGCAAAGAAAGATGAAAAAGAGAACGATAGCTGGAATAGTCACAGCGCGTTCTGTCGCCGAAAAACGATTCATGCTCATATGGCTGATCTCCAATCGGACCGGACCGGGACGGACTGTCAGCTTAATTGAGTGTGTTTGGATTGGACACTGGCAAATTTGATAGCTGCCGCGCAATCACTGTTTACGCGGGTAATGCCGTCTCTCTGCCGACGGCAAGCATACGTCGGTGTCAGTCGGGAGAATCGAATGCGACGATACTGATGCTCATTCCAGAGAGGTTCCGCTGGCCGACATGCTCGAGTACATGCCTGGGGTAAGTTCGTCGAGACTACGTCTACGGTATTCGTAACTTGCGTGAGTGCAATCAACTTGATTGCAAGTCAGCTCGGGTGCTCAGCCAAGGAACGTAACGCAAAGGGGAACAATCCAGTTTCGGATTATGTAATTCAGTGAAGGAAAGCGCTTCTACGGTTGGCCCTGGTCCTATATGCGAGGTCGTCAGGACCCACTACTGATGGGTACCGATCCTGACCGCACATTGCTTCGCTCGTGGCGATCAGACGGACGGTTGTAGCGACCGTCGCAGTAAGGTTCTGGCTCGCAATAAGCGCGATTTGACGGCGGCGACCGAAATTCCTGCGATGCCGGCTAGTTCCTTGACGGAACCTTCATTTGATTGCTGAATTTCGATGACAGTACGGAGGGCGGGGCGTAAACGGTTTATCGCTCGCCGTAATTCCTTTTCTAGTTCCTTTCTCGCATAGAGCTCTTCAGTATTGGCTCTTTTGTCTGGCACTTCCCATTGCTGCCAAGTCTCACCGTCCACGCTCCACTCCATCGATGTCTCAGGATGAGTACGTTTTTTTCTTAAGATCATGAGCGCCGAATTGATTGCGATTCGCGTGAACCATGTTGAGAATTTCGACCGGCCATCGAAAGTATGAAGGTGGATGTACGCCTTCATCCACGCATCCTGAATCGCGTCTTCCGCATCGTCCCGGTTCCCCGCGATTCGATAGACGATCTTGAAGGCGGTATTTGAGTGCCGCTTCCATAATTGCCCAAACGCAAGGTGATCCCCTGATTTTGCCTCTGCAATCAGGGCTTCATCCGTTAAAGCGGGACCAATGAAATTCTCATTGATTTCGTATTCGAGCTCGCACGCCTGCATAGAAACACCTTCGGAAACACCGTTCATTTGTCTTCCCTTCCTGATGAAAGAGCGCTGGATTTCACTTCAGTCGCCTTAGCAGACAAGAACGGAGGGCAAAGAATCCCTAAGCACGACCGCCATCCAGACGATGCCGGTACCCCTGATAAGCCCCTGCCGCCAGAACCCAGAGAGACAGTTACTTTCGTAAATCTCATTGGGATCGACCGATGCTAGGCAAAGAGTATGGTTTCTTCCGAATTCCCGAAACCCTAGATTGAGGCCAAAAGACGACACACTTTCGAGGTATATTGAAGCAACAATTTGGTGTAACCTGCTATGCGCCAACAGTACGAAGTGTCACGCCATCAGGAAAGAATGCGCGTGACATGACGTTGCGGCAGAAGCTGTGCGATTCAACTTGTGGCGTAATAAAAATTGGTACAGTAAGAGACACATCGCACGCCGCGATAACTGCGTGATCCAGGATTAAGTCCGCTAACTGACTAAAGCACTGTTTGGAACTTCAGTCGGCCCGGCGAGTTTCGCTCAATCATTCCAATGAGAGATGTAATTGGAGGTTTATGAGATTCGTCACTGAATCGTCATGCATATGGCAGGGCCCGTGGTCGATATTTCTGGTTCTCGTCAGCGTCTTGCTGTTTGGTTGCCACTCAAAAAATCTATCGCCGCTTAAGCCGTCCGTCGAACTGACTCGCGTGCCGTTGGCCAACCCAGGTGGTCCGGAGCAACTGGATTATATTGAGGGGCGCGTGACCGATGCCGGACCGGGCCAGCGGATCGTTCTGTACGCTCACAGCGGAGTTTGGTGGATACAACCGTTTGGGAACAGGCCGTTTACTAAGATTCAGGCAGATTCGACTTGGAAGAACTCGACGCATCTGGGAACTGAGTACGCCGCGGTGCTGGTTGAGGCGGGATATCAGCCAGAATCGAAGATCGCAATACTTCCGAAGGAAGGAAATGGCGTTGTCGCCGTGGCGACGGCCGCGGGCAAGGCCACTGCTCCCATCGTCTCGAAGGTGCTCCATTTCAGCGGTTATGACTGGGTTGTTCGGGCAGCAGGAAGCGATCGAGGCGGTGAACCTAACGATTATGATCCGGCGAATGCGTGGGTGGATTCCAAAGGCTATCTACATCTTCAGATGACGATGCGCGACGGTCGCTGGTCTTGTGCAAACGTGCGACTCACGCGCAGTCTCGGATATGGCACTTACCGATTTGTTGTGCAGGACAGCGCCCATCTTGAGCCGTCCGCCGTTCTGGGAATGTTCACCTGGGATGAAGACCGGGCAGATGAAACCCGAAGCGAATTGGACATCGAGCTGAGCCGCTGGGGAAATCCAGGCAATAGGAATGCGCAGTACGTTGTTCAGCCCTACTACGTTCCTGAAAATATCTCCCGCTTTCTTGCCCCTGCGGGAGTTCTTACTCACACACTGGATTGGCAGCCTGGTGTTGCAAGGTTCAAAACGACCCGGGGTCCCGTGGTAAGCGCTGGCTCGAAGAGTATTGGCGAACATGTCTTTACCTCAGGCGTTCCCACCCCCGCTGCGGAGGCCGTCAATATCGAGCTGTATGAATTTCATCACACCAAAAATAGTTCACAACGTCCTGCCGAGGTTGTGATTGAGAAGTTCGAATTCCTTCCGTGATCGAATGATTCAAAGAAACTGGCTACGTAGTTGTCTTTTGGCGGTGGTCGCGGGCATCTGTCTTGTGAACGTGGCGTGCGCTTTGGATTCCGCCAAGGCCGTGTCGCAGTATGTCCATGATAAGTGGGGAGCCAACCGAGGATTTCTGGGGGGCACAGTTTTTGCCATCTGCCAATCGGAGGATGGCTATCTCTGGATTGGGACGGAACGAGGACTCGTCCGTTTCGATGGGTTTAGTTTCAGCCTGATTCAACGTCCTCTTCCGGACTCGCCACCAATTGGCGCTGTGCGCGGTCTTGTGTCGGACGCAGAAGGAAATCTTTGGATCCGCCTCTATGGTTCACATCTGCTCCGATATCGCCAGGGGAAATATGAGGACGTAATCGCTAACCATTTACTGGAGGAGAGCGCATTCACCGCGATGGGTCTGGATCGCGAAGGCCATCTCCTTCTCTGGGGAATAAGGAGCCGCACCCTCCGCTATCGGGATGGAAAGTTTCAGGGAATTGTTACCTTGAAGGATATGTCCGGCATTGTCATTTCGATTGCCGAGACACGCGACCACAGAGTTTGGTTGGGCACCCGCGACCTTGGTCTCTTTCGTATCGATCAGGGGAACTTCTCGAACGTATCGAAACAGCTGGACGACATAAGCATCAATGCATTGCTCCCAGCGAACAACGGGGGTTTATGGATTGGAACTGATGCCGGGATTAAATTCTGGGACGGAAACGCGGTCGTCAAAGCCGACCTGCCATCGTTTATCAATCAACTTCAGATTCTGGCTTTGACGAAGGATAGCGAAGGGAACGTTTGGGTAGGAACGAACCACGGACTCTTCAGGATAGGTCCTGACGGCGTCATTTCGCCCGATGCTGATTCGGAGGGCGCAGGGACTGCTGTCTACGAGGATCGCGAAGGAGATATCTGGGTTGGAGGATCGAAGGGGATTGAGCGACTGCGAAATGGAATGTTTACGACGTATTCGACGGCCCAGGGTCTTCCCTCAGAGAACAACGGTCCTGTGTACGTCGACGGCGAAGGGCGAACCTGGTTTGCGCCTCTCTCTGGAGGGCTATATTGGCTGAAGGATGGGCACGTCGGGCGCATCACAATTGCCGGTATCGATCGTGACGTCGTCTATTCCATTAGTGGCGGTAATGGCGAAATCTGGGTTGGCAGACAGAACGGTGGTCTCACGGTATTGACCAAGAACGACGATTCCTTTGTGGCGCGGACGTACACGGAGGCCGACGGCCTTGCCCAGAACAGCGTTTATTCGGTTCATCGGAATCGCGACGGAACCGTATGGGCGGGAACGGTCAGCGCCGGCGTCGGAAGACTCAAGAGCGGCAAATTCACGAATTATTCGATGGTGAACGGGCTGAAGTCGAATTCAGTCAACTCAATCGTCGAGGGATACGACGGGACAATGTGGCTCGCTACGCCGAGTGGTCTTATGTCATTCGATGGGGAGCGTTGGACGAGTCATGCTTCCTCGGACGGTCTGCCTTCGTCGGACGTACGATGCATCTTTGAGGATACGAAGCGGGTACTCTGGATCGCAACCTCCGGCGGCCTTGCGTTTTTTCTTCAATCCGGTCGCATCGGAGTGCCACATACTCTACCAGAGTCATTACGCGAGGAGGTCTTCGGTATTGCGGAAGATAAGAGAGGCTCCCTGTGGTTCTCAACTTCGGATCACGTGCTTCAGGTCGATCGGGATCGACTGCTGACGGGAGCGCTCAATCAGTCGGATGTTCAGAGCTACGGAACGGCCGATGGTCTTCAAGGAGTCGAGGGAGTACGGCGCGAGCGCTCCGTGGTGGCGGATTCCCTCAGCCGAGTCTGGTTTTCTCTGAACCGCGGACTGGCAATGGCCAATCCGGAACTTATCCTTCGCGATTCGGCACCGGTGATGGTTCGAATTGAATCGGTATCTGCCGGAGGAGCCCGAGTCAATTTGAGTGATTCACTCAGGCTTTCCTCGCACAGTCAGAACATCAACTTCAACTACGCCAGTACCAGTCTTTCTATGCCGGAAATGGAAAGGTTTCGCTATAAGCTCGATGGCTACGATCAGGAGTGGAGCGATGTCGTTGCATCACGGCAGGCCATTTACAGTCATCTTGCCCCGGGTTCCTACCGCTTTCGTATCGTTGCATCCAGTCGCGAAGGTCTATGGAATGGCCCGGAGACGACGATTCCCTTTGTTGTTGAGCCGGCGTTCTGGCAGACTCGGTGGTTTCAAGTTTCGTGTGCGGCGTTGTGCGCCCTTGTGATCGTAGCGCTCTACCGCCTCCGCATGTACCATTTGACGCGACAGTTGAACGTCCGTTTCCAGGAGCGGCTTGCGGAGCGGACACGGATCGCACAGGAACTGCATGACACTTTGTTGCAGGGTTTTGTCAGCGCCTCGATGCAACTCGACGTTGCAGAGGATCAACTGCCAGATGACTCCCCCACGAAACCTACATTGAAGCGTGTATTGCAACTGATGGGACGGGTCACCGAGGAAAGCAGAAACGCACTCCGTGGTCTGCGCACCGCGGATAACGACAGCCGCGACCTTGAGTTGGCATTCTCGCGCATGCGTCAGGAACTCGTCATTGACGAAAAGATTGTTTATCGCGTGATCGCTCATAGCGCCAGGCGCCCTTTGCGCCATGCAATCCGAGACGAGGCGTACCGCATCGGCCGCGAAGCTCTTGTCAATGCATTTTTGCATGCTCAAGCGAATACTGTAGAAGTAGAAGTGGAGTATGCGAGCAAGTATCTTCGGATCACGGTACGCGACGATGGTTGTGGGATCGATCCTCACGTGTTGGAGGGAGGGCGCCATGGGCATTGGGGATTACAAGGCATGCGCGAACGTTCCGAAAGCATCGGCGCCAGTCTTCGGCTTATGAGCCGCATGGGTGCCGGCACAGAGGTTGAGTTGACCGTTCCCAGTGCCATTGCATACGAGAGCCAATCGAACGGGCCGGTGTCTCAGTGGTTTAGCTGGCTCAATCGGGAGAGGTTTGAGCCGCAATCCGGCGAAAGGAAACGAAAAAATAAATGAGCAACTCTACACCAATCCGAATCTACAGCATTGACGACCATCCGCTGATGAGGGAAGGAATCGCAGCCATCATCAGGAATGAACCGGACATGCTCCTGGTGGGGGAGGCATCCAATGGGCGCGAGGCCATTCAGGGATTCCGTGAACATCGGCCAGACATTACGCTCATGGACCTCAGGCTGCCGGATATCAGCGGCATTGATGCAATGGTCGCCATTCGCACTGAGTTTCCAGAAGCCCGCATCATTATGCTTACGACCTTCGAAGGTGATGTTGAGATGCGTCGCGCACTGCAGGCAGGGGCTGTAGGCTTCATGCTCAAGACCATGCCCCGCAAGCAACTTGTGGAGATGATCCGAGGAGTGCATGCAGGAAAGAAACATATTCCGCCTGAGATCGCGGCGCATCTTGCAGAGCATATGGGCGAGGAGTTCCTGAGCAAGCGCGAAGTGGATGTTCTGCAGAAGATTGCAGGGGGCAATCGCAATGGCGATATCGCGGCGCTTCTCTTCATCTCCGAAGAGACGGTGAAAGGACATGTCAAACACATCATGGAAAAACTGGGAGCTAATGACCGCACCGAAGCAGTCGCCATCGGAATTCGCCGTGGGATAATCCACCTCTAAGTTGCTGCCTCCGGTGCTTTGAGGATCATGGGGTGTCAAAGAAAAACGACCCGATCTAGGGGTCTATTCCGGCATAGGAAAGGCTAGTGTGGTGACTGGTATGCTTTCCGTGCCCGAGGGAGGCTCTTGCTGCAAAAGCTCTTCTCTACATTCCCGGAAGGATGGCCTGGCGCCGGCCTCCTGCTCATGCGTCTGACCGTAGCAATCGGCGTTATCGTTCAGAGTATTCGTACGTTTATCGAGTGGCATACTCAACCACTCAACTGGGCGATTGGATTGCTTGAAGTTCTGGTGGGCACGGCGCTGTTGATCGGCTTCCTGACTCCAATTGCAGGCGCCTTCGCATCGCTCGGTAACCTGGCGATCGGTTTCTCAGGATTCCTGCCATCCGGCGAAAATCCGCACGATAGGGCGGTTGCTGCGATTTATCTAGTCGTGATGTCGATCGCGATCACCTTGCTTGGCCCCGGCGCATTCTCTCTTGATGCCCTTCTATTCGGGCGTCGCGAAATCATTATTCCTGAAGCACCACGGCCACCATTTCGATAATCGGGCAACGATCGCCCTTCGACTAGAGAGAACGATCTCGTTCGCAGATAACTCCGCGCCAAGCCCGAGTGGCAATTACATAGCGGCAGACAGGTGAAGCAGCATGCAGGTGATATTGTCCGCGCCGCCACGGTCTTTTGCTGTTCCCACCAGCCGCTCGCATGACAACTGCAGGTCGTCACTGGAAACCCGCTCTGCAATATCTGTTTGCGTGATGTAACGCGAGAGCCCATCGCTGGCGAGCAGAACCATGTCGCCCACCTGCAGACTCATGGAAAAGAAATCAGCCTCGACCATCGGCGCTGCTCCAATGGCTCGGGTAATCATCGAGCCCATTCCTCGCAGATCGACTTTGCCGGCATCCTCTACAGAGATTGCGCCGCTTCTGATCAACTCGTTCAAATAAGAATGGTCGACTGTCAATTGCATGCACTGGCCGTTCTGAATCATATAAACGCGGCTGTCCCCGACGTTGCCCACCAGCAATTTTTGCTGGTCGATCACCGCGGCGACGAGCGTCGTGCTCATGCCTTTGTGTTCGAGGCGCTCTGCCGCCAGACGAACTGCCTGGTTTGCTGCAAGGATGGCCTGGTTGAGTCTCAACTCGAGAGGAAGGTCATCCCCCTCCGATGCTGCGAACGAATTGAGAACTGTCGAGATCGCCAGATCGCTTGCCACTTCGCCGCTGCTCATGCCACCTACACCGTCGCAGACGATAAACAGATTTCGTAACGAGTCGTACCCGTACGCATCTTCATTGTTCTTGCGAACGCAGCCCACATCGCTCAGCGCGGCAACCGAAACCTTAAGAGACACTCTTGACTCCCAAAAACCGTGCAGTTGGATAACCAGCTTCCAGTGAGGACGACAGCGGCGTGGTGAATAAAGCCTTTCCTTGCACTATAGTCTCAATGCGCAACTGAGGAAACACAATGAAGACGAGTCATAAATGAAGGATTTAAGAGGTCGGCGCCGGGACCGGTCGAGTCGAAATGCACGACCTGGTTGGTTCTGCCGTTGAATTGGAAGCTGAACTCCAGCCGGTTCGGCGCGGGGTGCGTGGCCGAGTAAGCCAGATGAAAGACCGACCATGGTCCGGTCATCACGGGCGCGCTGTTCGCCTCTGACGTAAGGGTGATTCGGCTCGAAGGCTGCGAGGTCCACACAAAGTGGGTTGATTGACCACCCGCAGTTATCTGCTGGCCGTCTATGTTGAGCACCGCATCAGGCACTCCCGGAGTCTTTACCTGAGTCAGTGTAAAGTTCAGCATCGGCTGCGTGCCACCTCCTGCGTAGAGAGTGGACGAGAGCCTTTCGGCGGCATTGAAGAAGCTCAGAAATGCAGGACTGATGCTGACCGTTGAGCCGGACGCAGGAACGTACTGGGTACCCTGCTGCACAATCAGCTGGCGCAGGGTGTTGTTATAGAACTGCGTCAGAGCGCCTTGTTGCGGCTGGAAGATCTGAGCGACCTCCTCGGGGGTCGCATCGATAGGCGATTGAGGATTGAACGGAAACTTTGCCATCACAGGAGCAATCTGCGCACAGAACGCCTTCGCTCCTCCGCCAGCCGCTGCCGCAGGAGCCCTTGCAGCCAAAGCGCTCGCTGACTTAATCGGCGCTTCCAACAGAGCGAAGCTGATGGAATCCACGTGACCCTGGCTATCGGGCGTGAATGTCCCGCGCAGCGTCTCAGCTGCCTGATCTGCCGAGCCCGCAGCCTGAATGATCGGCATCGCTGCAGTGGGGTCGTTGGCGCTGAGAGGATTCAGGCTCACGTTCTTAATCGCCTGCTCGACACCTTGAAGCGCCTGAATATAAGCCTGATTCGTGAGTGCGATGTATTTGTTCTCCCCGTTTGTCGGCGGAACGACGGCTTGAGGTGCCTGGAATGGATCGGCGTACTGCGGCAAAGCCACAGACGTATTGAGCGATACTAACGAAAACAACTCCAGCAAAGGCGATGAGTTGCTGTCGAGCACGGAGAGCTTTGACGCCGCATCCTGCATATTCTGATACGGAATGAAGACGGCCTTCGTCATAAACGTTCGCCAAGTCTGCAGGAAGTCAGCCGAGTAGTGTTCCTGGAGCTGCGACGGAAGCGTCGTTCGGTCGACCGTAGTTGTGCTCTGCGGTCCCAGCACCCACTCCTCGCCACTGAAGTATGGGTCGGGATGCTTGATGGCATCCTGCATGAATGCGAATCCAGCCTTGGTGAATGCTCCTTGCACGACATAAGGGTCGACGATGTAGCGCGCGGATCCGGGGAACTTATCGTTGAATCGAATCGACGGAAACTTGTGGTTGGCTGCTGACAACATGCTTTGATAAACGTGCTGGAACCCTCCAAATCGGCTGAGGTATTCGCGTGCATGTTCCACGGTAGGCATGTCGGGCGGGCCGCCAATCGAAGCCACGCATGATTGCGGTTCTACAAGCAGCGTCGCATAAAGCTCGAACTGGTTCTGTGCCAGTCGCACCACGTCCGGTGGAACGGCATGCGAGCCCTGCCACTCATCCTTCAGCGCAGCCGGGAGAAAATCGCTAGTGCTCTTCTCCGGATTGCTCGTTGTCGTGAGGTAGGCCCGCAGCGGGCGGTAGGTCGAGTTGTAGTCTGCCTCGGGCGGCGGCGGAGACTGCACTGCAGTCAGCTTGGTGATGATGTTCGCCTGCGTCTGGGCCAGCAGCTGGCTTCGGAATCGCTGTCCATAGAGATGGCACGTGGCAGAATACAGCGCATCGCCTTTGTAGAGTCCCCACCGATACATCAGCGGAGCACCGTTGTTGTAATAGCCATCGAGTTGAATCAAAGATTCGCGCAGCTGGTCGAGATTCTGGAGGTCGGCAAGCGATGCGATGCCGCTGTCGGTCAATCGCGATACGGGACGCTGAGCGATGGCCGTGATCCGGTCCTCAAGGGCCTTGTTGTTGAAGAACGAGATCGTCAGCAACACGAGATAAGCGAAGACCAGTGCACCCAGCCCAGCCCAAAGCACCCGTTTGACGCCGCTGACCCTCGTGCTGGCGCGGCTGCTCTCAAGCGCAGTCTTGTCGCCCAGCACGACCTTCGAAAGGAGATAGGGAAGAAAGACCCACTGAGCGATCTTTCGGGAGCTGCTCACAGGCTGCGGAACTGCTGCCGCCTGCTGCTGTAACGCAGAAAGGGAAAACACCTGCGTCGCCCCGGCTTCCATATGCGGAACCTGCGCGGCCTGAGGCTGAACCTGAATGACATCTTCGACGATGCGCGCGCGCATGCCGGTAAAAAAGAAGCCCCTCAAATAAGGGTTGACTCCAAGCTGGCTCGGACGCGCCGCTTCCACAACAAAATCGACGATGCCCGCACGAAGCTTGCGCAGTTCACGGGGGAACTCATAGGAACGGGCGAGCGCCTCAGGTTGGCCTCCGCGCGAGAGTACGGCCAGCCGAAACTCCGCGAGAGAAAATGCAACCTCATCGAACCGATTGCCCACGAGCGTTGTGGCTCGCTCGGCATACAAACCCGCACCGACATCGAGCTTCGGAAGCAGTGAGCCAAGCGGCGCCTTCGCCTCGTCATCGGTCAGATTTCCGGCGTAGTCTCCAAACGGAGCGATTGTGTCGAGCTTGGTAAACAGGACATAGACCGGAAGCGAGATGCCGAGAGTTTGAGAAAGCTGCCTCAGCCGCTCGTTCATTCTTTGCGCCAGCGCACGAATCTGTTCGGTTGTATTCGGCGCCATAATGCGTTCGAGGCTGACGCAGACAACCACCGCCCGCGTCGGCTGCAGCGCCGACTTTGAAAGCGCCGTTCCGATCTTCCCCGGCTGCGTCAGACGAACGAGCCTCTGCCACAGCGCCGAGTCGCGCAATAGCTTGCCGCCCGCTTCAACAAAGGCGGCAGAGCCCGTGTACCAGATATTGACCAACTGCGTTGGCATTAGGTTCTGATCGCGGTAGATCTGGCCTGCAATCAGTTCCGGATCGATCCCCGACTGAAGCACAGTCTGCGTCTTCGCGGCATTCTCGTCGCCGATGACATAGATGACCGGCATCTGTGCGAGCGACTTCGCGCTTCCGCGTGCAGCCTGCTTCAACTTCTGGTTCGCATCCCGGAGCAATGCATCGAGATTGCCGCTGTCGGCTGAGCTCGCAGCGTCGATCGGTTCCTCCTTCGGTGCAATGCTGTTGAGATACCAAAGCACAATCGCGAGAGCAACTGCGCCGATCAGCGCGAGGACGACGCAGAACAGCAGCAGCTTCGTTCCTTCGAAGTGAAGCAGGATCCCAGCTGCAACCACGAGCGCCAGATAGACTACGAAGATCAGCGCGGCAATCCAGAATTTCTTCATAGCGCGATCCTCGCAACCACCGCGGGCGGTACGTTCTTCGCAACAGCCGGGCCGAAGATCGAAGCCGTTTCAATCTTTGTGACTCCGGACCCGAGGATCGCCCAGTAGCCGGCAAACGCAATCAGCGTGAGAAGCACCAGCAGCAACGCTACGATTGCCAGTCGCGTCACCCATCGGTCGCGAATCACCGCAGTCTTCACCGGTGGCGCTGCGGCGACACTCGCCAGGGCAAGCGGGCCACGGATGCGAGCGATCTTGTCGCGAATCCGCGCAAGGATGGAGTGAATCTCACCGGCATTCCCAAAGGCAAACTTACCGCGATAGCCCAGTAGCAGGCAGATCGCATGCAGTTCCAGCGCATCGGCAACTTCGGGCGATTCGGGGCGGTTCAACAGATCATCGACATGCCGGAAGAAGTACTCCCCGGCAAAATGACCGCCGAACATCTCTTCCTGCAGCGGCCGTCGCGCCCAATCCGAGAAGGCCGGGTCCTGCGAGTTCAACACACTCTCGTCAAGAAAGCCGATGATTGCGTACAAGGCCATCTCCGACGTCTTGTCGGTGTAGCCCATGGCCCGGACTTCCTGCACCGCAGAGGTAATCATCTTGCGAATGCTCGCACGAAAACCCGCAGCATCCGAGATGCGCTGCACACGGTAGCGCATGCGCAGAATAACCGTAATGACGTCCTGAAACGCCATTGCAAGGTTGTTCGTTCGCGTCGGCGGAATTGCCGGGGGAGTCGTCATGCGCCTGGCTCCGTAATAATCGTCACTTCAAACTCCGCATTGCCAATTTCGCCGGGAATATAGATACCGACCTGCTTAGTCTGCAGAATATGCTGCCAGCATGCCCCCGCCGGATTAATTGTGAAGTAATGCATGTCCGCCTGCGCAGAAATCGCTGGCGGTGGTACCTGCAAATATGACATCTCCAGTCCCGGCAGGGCCCGCTGCACCAATTTGCCGACACCCTCCGCCGAGCAGAGTTTTACGATCTGCGGCACCATGCGGATTACAGTCGAGTCTCCAACGTTCGAGCGCACACCCAGAATCCACCGCGCACGCCGCAGGCAGCGTTCATCGTTGACGGGAGCCGTATGGATGTAAATCTCCGCCTTTTGAAAGTCCAGCGTGACCGTATTTGACGGAACCACAATTTCCAGATGCCTGCGAATATGTTTGTCGAGTGCGCGAAAGGTCTCCGACAGCTCCAGATGGTTGTACTTCGGAATATCGCCCGGGTTCGATTCGAGGGCGAACGTGCACAGCGCTCCCGAGAGCCGTGCCAGATCGCGGTAAACCTCCTCGGGATGGCTGCGCTTGACCGTCAGATGATGCTGCAGTGTCGGCAGGGCAGAGCACAGCGCATGCAGAAACCAGTGATTCGCAACCTCAAGCGCCGAAGTCCCGACGCGGAACTGGCCACCCGAGCGTTTTCCACGTCCTACCGTCTTGACCTTCTCCTCGATCGACTCCACCAGCCGTTTCAAAAGCAACAACAAACTCTCATTCGCACTGATTCGCAGGCAGGGAGGTATGAACTCGGGGTCTGAGACAAACCCACCCTTCCCATCCCGCAGAATCCTCGCAATCGGAAACGAAGTCGTGTCAGGAGTGAGTTGGGCGAGAGATCGCAGCTCCAGGTTCTTCCGGCCAAAGGCAACGGTGTACTCATCCTGAGAGATGCTTTCATCACGCAGGGAGCGCTCCACCGCGCCGTAGCGCGCGTCGCTGCCTCCCGCAAGATCACAGTCCAGGCCCTGATCGCGGCGTATCGGAACAGCAATCGACAAAATAATTTCGCTATCGGTTGGAGCAAACAGATCGCTCAGATTTACAGGAGGTGGAGCCGGATCGCTCTCCGGAATATCGAAGATCAGCCCATCCGGGAAGACGCCGGACGCGTGCCGCAGAATCGCCAGCCCGTTGCGCACTGCGTCGTTGTCCAGCGCCAGGCTGAGCAGACCCCACGGATTTCGCCGCAGATTAGCGCTGAGGAACCACAGCGAATCTTCAAAGTAACGGCTTTGCGTCTGAAAGTGGTGTGGACCAAGGTGCATCCCCTCCGACCAGACCACGCGAGACAGAAACTTCATAGGACGCAACCTGTCAGAAGCAAACCTTTGTGAGGCGCACGGTCTCCCGTGACGCGGTTAAATCCTGCTGAAAGCCTGCGTGGACTCTCGCCGCACCGCCCGTAAGAGACGGAGGGGAAATCTGCGAATGCAGGGAAATCAAACACGTCTCAGTACAAACAAATCTCTTTGACTGTAGCGGTATAGTAGGAATATTACTGGTGACTGTCAAGCTTCTGATGCGGCTCCTGGCTACCGGCGAGTTCGCTCACAACCGATTGTCTGGGCAGGAGATAAAAGTAATGGAACACGACCCCGCAGCAGGCGGTTCGTCAGGGTCTGACAACAAGCCGGCCTCCTCGGAAGACCGCAACAAGGTCAGCGCAACAGGCATGTTTGACGCCGTTCCCGCAGCGGACCCTCCGGTCGCCCCGCCCGGCCCCGCTCCTACCCCTGAGCCGCCTCAGCCGTCGGCTGCGCCCGCTCTGCCATCTTTTCAGGCCGGAATACCCGTGGTCCACGAAGTCGTTTTTCCCGCACACGGCGTGGGAACCGAAGGCAGTCCATCAATTCTTAGTACCTTGCGCAACCTCGCCGCCGATGAAAAGGTCCGCGCCGCTGAACTTCCTCCCTCTTCGTTCGTCAAAAGTGAGCTTCCGCCGGCAAAGCCCGATCCAGAGAACAGCTTTGTTAAGTCTCCGTCGAGTGCGGGTTTCACCCAGCTTCTTCAGGCCCTCGGCGAAAAACCTGACGAGCCTGAACCACCTCCTCCATCACTGTCCCCTGTACCAGCGAACGTGCCGCCATCTCAAACGCCGTCATCGTCTGCGGCTTCGTTTACCCGTCTGCTTCGGGCCCTTGATGCCGATCAGGCATCCGAGCCGATCGCTCCTGTCACTGCTCCTCCTGTTCACGCCGAGCCTATGCAGGCCCAGAGCCGGTATGCAATGCCAGTCGCTGAGGGTCCGACATCGATTCCGCCGCCTCCAGAGCCTGCAAAAGCTTCCCCGCCAGCTGCTGCAACCACGGCCATCTTTCAATCTCCCTTCATCCCCGCGGCAGCCGCCAGCGAGCCGAAGGTAGAACCGGCGTCTCCATCGGCCGGTTCGTTCACGCAGTTATTCCAGGCGATCGATCCCAAGGCCCCGGACCAACCATCGCCAACAGCGCCCATTACTCAACCCTCACCGATACCTGCTACGTCGCCCGCGGATGCGCCGAAATCACCCGGGACCTTCACACAATTCTTCCAGACAGTCGAGCCGGCGAAGCCTCCTGCATCCTCTCCCGCACAAGCTACGGCGATTCATCAGCCAGCCGCCACAACGCCGCCTGCGACGCCCGCTGGCGGCAATTTCACCCAGCTATTTCAGGCGATCGATCAAGGAAACTCAGCAGCTACCTCGCCCACTGGCCCTGAGCCTCAGGCCCCCGCGCCACCAGCAGTTTCAGAACCGCACTCGCCCGGCAGCTTCACTCAGCTCTTTCAATCCGTCGCTTCCAATGCAAGCGAGCCTTCTCCTGTCGCGGCGTCGAAGTCGTTCAATCCTCCACCGAGTCCTGCGAATACACACGCGACTCCGCCCGGCGGCAGCTTTACCGAACTCTTTCGAGCCATCGAGCCCGGCCCGAACCCCCAAGCGCCCGCCCCGGTCGCGCAGAGGCCACCCTCCACCATGGCCGCCGCGCCGGCAGACAAGCCGGAGCCGCAGCCCGCCTCCAGCTTTACCCAGATCTTTCGCGCGATTCAAGGCACTCCAGCGCTGGGCGCCAGCCCCAATCCGCCGCCGCAGACCTGGGGACAGGTTCCTCAATCGCAAAGCAGCCCCGTTGTTCCTCCGCCTTACGCTCCGCCCGTCTCTGAAGCGCCGCGCTCGGAAGGAAGCAACCTGACCCAACTGCTCAGGAATCTTGATCAATCCGGCTCAGTCGAACCTCCTCCGCCACCTCCCGCCAAAAGACCCGATGCCTTCACCTCGCTCTATGGAGAGCAGCAACCGCCGATTAATCTGGTCGAGCGAATGCAATCTGCATCTCCCGCGACGAGCGTTGGCCAGCCGCCCAGAGCCGACTTCGCCGCCGCACCAGCTGCCGGGGGTGCCAGCGACTTTACTCGCATCATTCAAGCGTCGTCGCTGCGGGAACAGGCATTGAAGCAGGGAGAGCAATCCGTCGAAGCGGCGAAGCCAGCCGCGCAGGCTGCTCCAGTCGCTCCTGTGCCGTCGGCGCCACAGATTCCCGGCTTTCCTGGCGCAGCGCCACCTCAATTTCCTCATCCCAGCGTTCTGCCCCCGCTGAATTTCGGTCAAGGTGGAGCCATGCCCCCGGCTCAGCCTTTCCGAGCCCCGAATCTTGCACCCCCACAGTGGATGCCCCCAGCACCGCAGCCACCCGCGCCTGCTCCACCCACAAAGGCCCAGCCGCTTCTGCCTCTGATCCTGATCGGAGTTATCTTTGTCCTGGTGGTCGTACTGGTTGCCGTGATCTTCCTGATGAAACGCTAGCTGGCGTCATACTTCGCGCGCGGCAGGCAACAGAATGATCAGTTCCATTGCCGGATTCAGCAGCTCCGAAGGGGCGTGAACCGCAAAGTTCCGGGAGCGCTTCACCGACTCCCACTCCGTACCTTCCTGCTCGATCGAGAAGTAGTGGTGCCTCAGCTTCACTAGAATGGCGCGCGGGGGAGTCTCGGCATAACGCAGCCGTAATCCTGGAAGCGCCTGCCGCACCAGAGCTTCAACATGCCCGGCCGAACCAGCCTTAAGCAGTCGCGGCACCCGGTCGATCAAGTCCGCATCCCGCACGTCGGCGGAGACTGCAAGATAAAAGCGTGATCCTTCAAAGTAAGAGTCTTTATCGATTGAAGTGGCATAGATCGTATCCCGCATAAACTTCAGCGGAAGCGCGACAAAGTTCGTCGGAACTACTGTGTCCAGCATCACCCGGATCATCCGGTCCAACTCTCCAAAGCACGCTCCGAGATCTTCATGGTTATAAGCAGGGAGGTCGCGGGGATCGATCTCATTCGAAAACGACGTCAATGCACCGGCAAAATCCGACAAGTCTCGGAAAAGTATCTCCGGCTGCACCGTCCCCGCCTCCAGATAATGCCGCAAGCCGGGCAGGTGAGTATTGATCGCATACAGCAGCCAGAAATTCGCAACATCGGAGGCTGTAAAATCCGCCAGCGACTGGTTTTTCTGCCGCCTGCCACCCGCCAGTTGGCTGCTGCGAGTCACCAGCAGCTCAACCATCCCCCGCAGAATCCCTGTCAGCGTACTGCTTCCGTGACAATCCACGAGCGAGGGAATATAGGTCTGATCAAGCTGAAACATTCCGGTCTCAGTTCTGATCACTCGCGCGCAAGGAAGCAGTACCGAACCTTCGAGGTTCTCCCCCTCCGCGAGAAGCTGCAGATTCTTCCTGGCCACCTGTACGGGCTTTTCGCTGCTGCCGCTGTTTTCGTCGCGCATCATCTGCAGATGCGCGAGATACCGGGTACTCACCCTGCCTCGTTGCAGCGATACATTCATCCCGCCCTGAAGGTACTCAGGAATGGCGAGATAAAACAGGCAGGACTGCCGCCCATCCCGAAAGCACTCCTCAAGACGCCGCGAAGAAGGCGCAGGATCGGACGCCGGAATATCTACGGGGAGCGCATCGGGAAACACCCCAACTGCCTGCATTACCGCGAGATTCCCTTCGGTCAGCGCCTTGGCGTCGAACTGCAGGGAAAGAAATCCCCATGATTTTGAGGTCAGCGAATCCAGATAGAACCTGACGGTATCCTCGACGAACCGCTCCTGGGCCTGAAGGTGTTGCGGCGACAGAAAGGTGCCTTTGGACCAGATGACCGGCTGTAGTTGTCGCACTTTGGCTAATCCCCGTTGTGCTCTCCACTATCCACGATGGCGAACACTTTTTCAATCTACTCGACTCTGGCCGTGAAACTTAAGCGATCTTTGCTCGTCACAACCAATAATTTCCGCGTTGGATTCCGGCCCCTAAATGGCGAAGAGACAAATTCTTGACTTGCGGCCTAGTCTGTGGTCAATTTAGGTGCACCCCTACGCGAGATAAAGCAGGTACATATATGGCTAGAGAGAGTACACAGCACAAGTTAGACCGTGTTCGGTCACCACGCGTTCACATTACCTACGACGTCGAAGTCGGCAACGCAATCGAGATGAAAGAGTTGCCTTTCGTCATGGGCGTACTCGGCGATCTGACCGGCCAACCCGAAACTCCGCTTGCTGCCCTCAAGGAGCGGAAGTTCGTCGAGATCACCCCGGACAACTTCGACAGCGTCCTCAAGGGCATGGCCCCGCACCTGTCCTACGCGGTCGAAAACAAGCTCAGCGACGACCCGAACGCAGGTCAGGTCAAGGTTGACCTGCACTTCGAGAGCTTCGACGACTTCTCACCTGAAAACGTAGCCAAACAAGTTAAACCCCTCAAGGATCTGCTGGATCTGCGCACCCGCCTCTCAGATCTCCGTGGCACCCTGCAGGGCAACGACAAACTTGACCAGATGCTGTTCGATGCAGTTTCAAGCACCGAAGACCGCGACCGGCTGCGTTCTGAAGTGAAGGCCGCCGGTAAGGAGGAAGACAATGGCTAGTCCATCTAAGGCCGCTGCTGCGGCAGCACCCGCAAAAGGCGCAACAGAAGAAGGCTCTTTACTTGATCAGATTGTTGCGCAGGGTCGTTTCAATCGCGACGCCAGCTCCCTCCAGCGGGGCAAGGATCTCGTAAAAGAGTTCGTCAGCCAGGTCCTGGACGGCCAGATGACGCTGACCAAGGATGCGGAAGCAACCATCAGCGCGCGCATCGCCCAGATCGACCGGCTGATCTCCATTCAATTGAATGAAGTGATCCATCACCCGACGTTCCAGAAGCTCGAATCCACCTGGCGCGGCATCAAGTATCTGCTGGATCAGAGCGAAACCGACGACCAGCTCAAGATCAAGGTGCTCAATGTCTCCAAGAAGGACCTCCTGCGCGATCTGCAGCGCGCGCCCGAGTTTGACCAGAGCGCCCTCTTCAAGAAGGTCTACGAGGAAGAGTTTGGCGTCTTCGGAGGCGCACCTTTCGCAGCACTCGTCGGAGACTACGAGTTTGGGCGCGGTCCTGAGGACATCGAGCTGCTCGAGCGTGTCGGCCAGGTTGCCTCGGCGGCTCACGCGCCATTCCTCTCCGCAGCCTCACCGGAGTTGCTCAACCTTGGCGACTTCACACAGCTCGGGGCGCCTCGCGATATGTCGAAGATCTTCGACAGCACCGAATACGCCAAGTGGAAGTCCTTCCGTCAGTCCGATGATTCGCGTTATGTCGCACTGACCTTGCCGCACATCCTCATGCGCCAGCCTTATGGGCATGACACCAAGCAGATCGAAGCCTTCAATTACGAAGAAGGTGTCGATGGGCGCGATCACTCCAAATATCTCTGGGGTAACGCGGCCTTCGGTCTTGCTGCACGCCTGACCAACTCCTATGCGAAGTTTGGCTGGTGCGCTTCCATCCGTGGCGTGGAAAACGGCGGTCTCGTCGAAGGTCTTACCGCACATAATTTCCGCACTGACGAAGGCGACATTGCACTCAAGTGCCCGACGGAAGTCTCCGTTACCGACCGGCGCGAGAAGGAACTGGCCGATCAGGGCTTCGTCCCACTCGTGCACTGCAAAGGCACGGACTACGCAGCCTTTTTCAGCGTCCAGACTGTCAATAAACCTAAGGTCTACGACAAGGCGGAGGCCAACGCGAACTCCAAGCTCTCTGCCCAGTTACCTTACATTCTCGCCATGTCGCGGTTTGCCCATTACCTGAAGGCAATGATGCGCGACAAACTCGGCAGCACCATGAGCCGATCGCAGGCTGAAGCGTTTCTCAACCAGTGGGTGATGAATTACGTTGTTGCCGACGACAATGCTTCGCCTGCAGCCAAGGCCTCAAAGCCCTTGCGGGAGGCGCGAATTGAAGTCATGGAGGTTCCCGGGAATGCAGGCGCTCTTCGGGCGGTTGCTTTTCTCAAGCCTCACTTCCAGTTGGACGAGTTGACTGTCTCTCTCCGGTTGGTAGCCGACCTACCTGCGCCGGCTGGCAGGTAACTACCGGGCCCATTTGTTGATTTACGTTTGACCTAACCTCGGTACGCAAAGGAGATTTAAATGGCTGTAGATTACTTTCTCAAGCTCGACGGAATCGATGGTGAATCGGTCGATTCCAATCACAAAAACGAGATTCAGATCATGTCCTTTAGCTGGGGCGCATCGCAGATTACCTCTGTCGCCGGTACCGGTGGTTCCGGTGCAGGCAAGGCGGACCTCAGTGATTTCAGCATCATGACTTTCTTTGATAAGGCGACTCCAAAATTTTTCAAGTCGCTTACTACCGGGACTCACATCAAGACCGGGACTATGACCGCAAACAAGGCCGGTGGAGCAGGCAAGCCATTTCTCAAGGTCGATTTCAAAGAGCTATTTGTGACCAGCCTCCAGATCAGCGGCTCCAGCGAAATCCCGAGCGTCTCGGTGTCGTTCAGCTATAACGAGATCAAGGTCGATTACTCGATCCAGAACGAACAGGGCAACCTGGCCAGCACCGGCGCCGTCACCTATAACGTGAAGGAGAATAAGGCTTCTTAAATTCTGGCATGACTCCTCTCGAACTGTACCGGTCGGGGGAACTTCGAGCGGCAATCAAGGCGCTTGGTGACGAATTGAGGGCAAATCCTCTCGACATCAAGCGCCGCACTTTCCTCTTTGAACTCCTCTGCTTCGCCGGAGAATATGACCGCGCAGAAAAACAGCTGAATGTCCTGGCCGACACCAACAACCAGGCGTTGGCAGGTACCCTTCTGTATCGCAGCGCGCTCCACGCCGAAAGAACTCGCCAGGAGATGTTCCAGAAGCGCGATCTTCCCAAAGTTGACGCTGGCGCAGGTCCTGTCTCTGGCACCTGGAACGGTGAATCCTTCTCCGACCTCCGCGATGCCGACGCGCGCATCGGAGCCAACCTCGAAGTCTTCATCGCCGGCAGTTACACCTGGATTCCGTTTCATTACATGAGGCGTCTCGAGATCGAAAAACCCGAAACCCTGCGCGACCTCATCTGGGCGAGAGCCCGCGTTGAAACCAGTCCTGCTTTTCGTCTTCAGGATCTCGGTGAAGTCCTCATCCCAGTTCTTGCACCGTTGTCCTCGCAACACCCCGACGAAGCGGTTCAGCTCGGCCGTACCACCGTCTGGCAGGACGCAACCCCGGAAGATGCGGTGGACGAAGTCCCGTACGGCCAGAGGATGCTGCTCGTCGATGGGGAAGAGATACCCATCCTCGAATTTCGCAGCATTCAGTGGAATGCGGCGGAGGAGTCTCAGCATGCCCCTGCGTGAGGATCTGCTCGAGCCAATCCAGGGCGACAACCCCTCCGGCACCGACCTGTACTACGACAAGATCTTCGATCAAATCAAAGAAGCCAGGACGGAAGACGAAGATGACATGCCCGCCGGTGACTGGTCTCGCACCCAGAAAAAAGCCGACCACCCCATTGTCATCAAGCTGGCAAGCGAGGCCATCGCCAAACGCACGAAAGATATCCGCCTCGCAACTTGGCTCGCCGAATCCCACTTCAAACGCGAAGGCTATCCGATCCTGATTCCAACACTGGAATTTCTGAAAAAAATCCAGGAAGACTTTTGGCCGACATTCCACCCCGCGATCGATGAAGACGGAGATATGGGTCGCCGCGTCGGCGCAATCGAAGCCTACGCCGCTCGTATGTACCTCGCTCTGCGAAGCGCTCCCGTTACGAAATCCGGTCTGAACATTCTGCAATATCGCGAATCCCGCACCGTCGGCTACGAGGCCGATGCCGCCACCACCGAGAAGATGGAGGCCCGCAACGAAGCCATCCAACGGGGCAAGGTCACCGCTGAAGACTTTGACAAAAGCTTCGCTGCAACGCCAAAGACCTTCTACGCCGGCACCGAAGAGATTCTCACCAACGCACTTTCTCTGCTCGATGACATTGAGCACTTCCACGAAGAAAAATACGGCAACGACTACCCGAACCTCGGTAAACTTCGCTCAGCGATCGAAGAAGAGAAGATTGTTTTCACCGCTCTCCTGAACGAAAAACGCAAGACCGAACCCGATCAGGTCGAGCAGTTTGAAGTTATCGAAGAACCGCCCGAGACACCTGTAGAGGTCGCCTCCGACTCCGCGGCCTCTGCTCCTCAGAAAACAGCCCGGTCACGAACCTCCCTCGGCGCTCTGACAACTTCCGACGAAGCGTACTCGATGATTGCTGGCTGCGCCGAGTTTCTTCGCGCAGCCGACACCTCTTCCCCCGTTCCTTATCTCCTCTGCGCCGGTCTGCGTCTCGGCGAAACCCGCCAACAGGGATCCTCTCCGTCCTTCGACTTCGCCATCGCGCCATCGACGGAAACAAGGCAAGCTTTTCGGCGCCTCGCCAATGAAGGCAACTGGGACGACCTCCTGAAACTCTCGTTGCAGGCTCTCGGCGACAGAAGCGCCCGCGCCTGGCTCGACTTGCAGCGCTACATCTGGCGCGCGGCCCGCGAAGCAGGTTACGAAGCGATCGCTGTCTCCGTTGTCGCTACGACACGCGCCCTTCTGCAAGACATCCCTGAGCTTCGCAGCTGGACCCTCGACGACGATACTCCCGCAGCGAACCTCGAAACCCAGCAGTGGATCGACGCAGAGATCCTTCCCCCGGCTCCAGTCGCCGTAACCGAAAGCGACGAGACCCCGGTAGAAGCAACCGGAGCTCGCTCGCAACCGGCCGAAGGCGAAGAAGAGACACCAGAGATCTACGAAGCTGCTCTTGCGCTTCTCAAAAGCGGCAAGGCTCGTGAAGCCATCTCCATGCTTGTCCGCGACTCCGAACTTCAACCCAGCGGCAGAATGCGTTTTCAACGCAGGGTTCAGGTCGCACAGCTCTGTCTCACAGCCAATCAGGATGCAATCGCCTACCCGGTCCTGATGGATATCTCCAGCGAGATCGAGAGGCGCGGCCTTGAATCGTGGGAGAGTGGCGCGATGCTCGCTCATCCGTTGAGTCTTTTGCTTCGCTGCCTCGACCGGCGAAAAAGCTCCGCCGAGGATCGTGAAGCGATCTTTGCAAGACTATGCCGGCTCGATCCGCAGGCTGCAATCACCTCGGGACGCTAACGTGGCATGAATCACTTTGGGGAAGGAAAGGGATGGCGAAGAAGACTGAAAATCTCGTAACGCAATCCCTCGTCGAACGCCTCGTCGATGTCGACGAATGGCCCACCACGCGATCAAACTCTATCCGTATGTATCGCGACTCGCTCAAACGCGACATCGAGTGGCTGCTCAACACGCGCCGCCCACCCATCGACCACATCCAGTCGTACCCCAAAGCTTCTTCGAGCGTGATTCATTACGGCCTTACCGACATCAACGCCTTTACCGGCTCCGCCGAGCGCGACGAGAACGCTTTGCTCCTCGCCATCGTCAAGTCCTTGCGCGAATTTGAGCCACGCATTCAGTCTCCGAGAGTCTTTCTCGTTCGCACAGAAAATATGAGTCGACATCTCCGGTTTCACATCGAAGGCCAAATCCAGTTTGACAGCGTCCCCGAGGACATCAGCTTCGATACCGTCCTCGAACTTACCAGCGGGGAGTACGAGGTAAAGTAGGCCATGCGCGAAGAGCTGCTCGAATACTACGAACGCGAACTCAACTATCTTCGTCAGATGGGTGGAGAGTTCGCGCGCAAGTATCCTCGTGTGGCCAGCCGCCTCCTTCTCGACGAAGACACCTCGCCCGACCCGCATGTCGAGCGCCTCCTCGAAGGATTCGCCTTCATGGCTGCCCGCGTGCATCGCCGCATCGACGATGACTTTCCCGAGATCGTCGAGTCGCTCCTCAATATCATTCATCCCGGCTACCTGCGCCCGCTTCCCTCGATGACCGTGGTCGAGTGTCTTCCCGACCCGCTCCAGGGCAGCAAAGCTGCAGGCATCGTCGTTCCCCGCGGCACGATGATGCTCTCCAAATTAACCGTCGACGGACTGGCCTGCCAGTACCGCACGGCCTATGACGTCGAACTTTGGCCTTTCTCCGTTGTTGAAGCGGAGTGGCGCCAGCCCGAACGCCTGCAGATTCCCGTCCGCGCAACCGGCCCCATACAAGCCGTTGCGGCAGCCCGCCTGCGTCTGCGCTGTTCGCAGGATGTCGTTTTTCAGGGCCTGCCCCTCTCGCGTCTTCGCTTCCATCTCTCCGGCGATGCAAGCGTCGTCTACCCGCTCTACGAGATGATCGCCGCACACTGCATCGAGATCCAGTTGCGGGATCCCGCAAAACCCACGCGAGTCATATCTCTCTCCGGCGATCAGCTCCGTATGGTCGGATTTGGTCCCGACGAAAATGTACTTCCCTACGAACGCCGCTCGATGGACGGCCACCGCCTTCTTCAGGAGTACTTCGTCCTGCCCGAAAAATTTCTCTTCTTCGATCTCAACGGGCTCGAGCCTCTCGCCGAGGCGGGCTTTGGCAACGAAGCCGAAATCATCTTTCTCTTCTCTCGCTTCGAGCGCCCCGACCGTCAGCAGGTCCTCGAGCTTGGTATCAATGAACGCACCTTCCGCCTCAGCTGCACCCCGGTTATCAATCTCTTTCGCCAGACCGCAGAGCCGATCCTCCTCGATCAGACGCGCCACGCTTACACGATTGTTCCCGATGGCCGCCACACCGAGATGATGGAGATCTTCAACATCGAAGAGGTTATCGCCTCCAATCCAAAGCTCCGTCAATCGGTCACACTCGAACCTGTGCACACCTATCGCCACCAGATGCGCGACCAGAACGACATTGCCTTCTGGACCGCCACTCGCCACCTCAACGAACTCGGCGAGCGCGAGCCTTCCATAATGACCATCTCCATCGTGGACATGACCGGACAGATACGCGATCACGAGGCTGACGTTCTCACCGTCCGTTGCCAGTGCACTAACTTCGACCTTCCCTCGCGCTTCACCTTCGGCGGGGCAGACGGAGACTTCGAAGCCGTAGGCAATGCCGCAGCCCGCAAATTGACCGCGCTCCGCCGCCCCACTCCAAGCTATGATCCGCCTCACGGCAAAGGTCAGGTCTGGCGCCTGCTCTCGCAGCTCTCGCTTAACTACCTCTCGCTCACCGAAGAGGGCCGCGCCGCCCTGCAGGAGATCCTCCGCCTCCATAACTTCACCGACTCCGCCCACCTCGAAAATCACATTGGCGCAATCACAAAGATGACCACGTCGCCGCACTTCGCACTTGTCGAATCCGATTATGGCCTCGTCCCTGCGCGAGGAACCAAGGTCGAGATCGAGCTGGACGAGCAGCAATTTGCCGGCGGCGGCGCCTATCTCTTCAGCGCTGTCATCGAACGCTTCCTCGCCGGGTATGCTTCCATGAACAGCTTCTCGCAGCTTACCGCGCGCACAAATCAACGAAAGGAGCCGCTGGAAGAATGGCCACCGAGGGCAGGGAATCAAGTATTGCTTTAGACACCGACGAAACTCAGTTCCGGATGTTCCGGCAGCTTCTCGACGACGAGCCCTTTCGCGTCGAGTTCTTCCAGGCTGTGCGCATGCTCCAGCGTATGGAAAAGGGGCGCGAACCTGTCGGCTACTTCGTCGCTCCCAACGGCGAAGCGCTGCGTTTCTCCGCCTTGACCTCGCTCACTTTCCCGCCCAGCCAGCTCTATGACATCGAGCGCACTCCATCCGGCCAGCTGCGGATGACAGTCCAGTTCATGGGTCTCACTGCCTCTATCTCTCCGCTTCCGGTCGTCTACTCCGAACTCATTCTCGCGCGCGCCAAAGAAAAAGACTTCGCGATGGCGGACTTCTTCGACATCTTCAACCATCGGATCATCTCTCTCTTCTATCGAGGCTGGGAAAAATACCGCTTCTTCATCGGCTACGAAAAGGACGGCTCCGATGTTCTCTCGCCGCGCCTGATGGACCTTCTCGGCCTCGGAACCGAGGGCCTCAGCGGCCGTGTCGGCGTGCCGGACATCGCCTGCCTCAACTACATCGGCCTCCTCGGACGCCACACCCGCACCGCCGCCTCCCTCAAGCGTCTTCTTGAAGATTACTTCGCCGTTCCCGTCGCCATCCACCAGTTCGCCGGAACCTGGCGCACCGTCCCCGCGGAAAACCGCACCTGCTTCTCCGGCGTCAACCGCGCAAGCGAGCGTCTCGGCGTCGGTGTTGTCGTCGGCGAAGAGGTCTGGGACCACCACGGCCGCATCCGCGTCGAACTCGGTCCCATGAGCTTCGAATGCTACATCAACTTTCTCCCGGGACGTCACGGCCACCACGATCTCACCGCATGGCTTCGGTTTTACTCGAACGGCGCCTACGAAACCGAAGTTAAGCTGATTCTTCATCGCGAAGAAGCGCCCGGCTGCCAGCTTGGCGATCAAAGCGATCAAAAACCCAGGCTCGGCCTCGTAAGCTGGCTCAAGACAAAGCCGCTCCAGCGCGATCCCGGAGACGCAACCTATCTGATTCAGTAAGAATTGCAATTCAAGAAAACAGCAGGTGACAGATGAGCATTAATTTGAAATCGTTGATCGGCAAACTGAACGACGCAACCAGGCAAACCCTCGAAGGGGCAGCAGGACTGGCTGTCACGCGCGCCCACTACGACATCGAGATAGAACACTATCTCCTCAAAGCCCTCGATAGCAGCGACAACGACATCGCCGCCATCCTCAGGCATTACAGTATCGACAAGTCGCGCCTCACCGCCGACCTCCAGCGCAGCCTCGACAACTTCAAGGCAGGGAACGCGCGCACACCAGCCTTCAGCCCCTCGCTGGTTAAGATGCTCGCCGAGGCCTGGACTATCGCCAGCATCGACTTCGACGCCGGCAAAGTCCGCACCGGCTTTACCCTCCTCGCCCTGCTCACTAACGACGAGCTCGCCCGCCTCGCCAAAGACATCAGCCGCGACCTGCAAAAGATTCAACCTGAAGGTCTCCGTGCTGACTTCTACGACATCGTCGCCAAATCTCGCGAAGTCGACTCGCCGCTCATGACGGGCTCGTCCGCATCCTCCGGCGACGGCGACGCCGATGGCCCTCCGGCCGCCAAAGGCAAGACGCCGTTCCTCGATCAATACACCGTCAACCTCACGGCCAACGCCAAAGCTGGCAAGATCGATCCGGTCCTCGGCCGCGATCACGAGGTCCGTCAAATGATCGACATCCTAATGCGCCGCCGCCAGAACAACCCCATCCTCACTGGCGAAGCGGGAGTGGGTAAAACCGCCGTAGTCGAAGGATTCGCGAATCGCGTTGCGTTGGGAGACGTCCCACCCGCGCTGCAAGGAGTTCACCTCCACAGCCTTGACCTCGCACTCCTTCAAGCCGGAGCCAGCGTGAAAGGCGAATTCGAAAACCGCCTCAAGGGCCTCATCAACGAAGTCAAATCCTCCACCGAAAAAATTATTCTCTTCATCGACGAAGCCCACACCATGATTGGTGCAGGCGGCACCGAAGGCCAGAACGACGCCGCCAATCTCCTGAAGCCAGCGCTCGCCCGCGGCGAACTCCGCACAATTGCCGCAACCACATGGTCCGAATACAAAAAATACTTCGAGAAGGATCCCGCCCTCGCCCGCCGCTTCCAAGTCGTCAAAGTCGAAGAACCCACCGAAGACGTTGCCTGTATCATGCTTCGCGGCATCGTCGCCTCGCTCGAAAAACATCACAACCTTCGCATCCTCGACGAGGCGATCACTTCTACCGTCAAGCTCTCGCACCGCTACATCGCCGGCCGCCAACTCCCGGACAAAGCCGTCAGCGTCCTCGATACGGCCTGCGCACGCCTCTCCCTCGGCCAGAACTCAACACCCCCGGCCCTCGAAGACACCACACGCCGTATCGACAGCCTGGAAGTCCAGAAGCGCATCCTCGAACGCGAGAACTCAATCGGAGCCAATCACGCCGAACGGATCATCGAACTTGATGCGAAGATTGCCGAGTCAAAAGAAGAGCTCGCTGCCCTTCAAACTCGCTGGGAAAAAGAGAAATCCCTCGTAGCCACAATTCGCGACATTCAGGAAGAGCTCGAAAAATCCTCATCCAACGGCGCGACCAATCAAACCGCAACCCGCGCCAAACTCAGTCAGACCGAAGCCGAACTCTCTGCTCTGCAAGGCGAGCGCGGACTCATGCGCGTCTCCGTCGACGCACACATCGTCGGCGAAGTCATCTCCAACTGGACCGGGATCCCTCTCGGCAAGATGATGAAGGACGAGATCAGCACCGTCCTCACCCTCGACGAGCACCTCAAAAAACGCGTCATCGGCCAGGATCACGCCCTTGCCGCCATCGCTCAGCGTATCGTCACCTCGCGCGCCAACATGGACGACCCCGTCAAACCCGTCGGCGTCTTCTTGCTGGTTGGCCCCAGCGGCGTCGGCAAAACCGAAACCGCCATCGCTCTCTCCGACCTCCTCTACGGCGGCGAGCGCAACATGATCACCATCAACATGTCCGAGTTCCAGGAAGCCCACACCGTCTCCACGCTCAAAGGCTCGCCTCCGGGCTACGTCGGCTACGGCGAAGGCGGAGTACTCACCGAAGCAGTCCGCCGCCGTCCCTACTCCGTCGTCCTTCTCGACGAAGTCGAGAAGGCCCATCCCGACGTGCTCGAACTCTTCTTCCAGGTCTTCGACAAAGGCCGCATGGAAGACGGTGAAGGCCGCGAGATCAACTTCCGCAACACCATCATCATCCTCACCAGCAACGCGGCAACCGACACGCTAGCCAAGCTCTGCGCTGATCCCGAAACCATGCCCGACTCGAGCGGCTTGCTCGCCGCCATCAAGCCCGAGCTCAACAAAATCTTCAAGCCCGCTTTCCTGGGGCGCCTGATGATCGTGCCCTTCTTCCCCGTTCGGGATGAAGCTCTCAAGCAAATCATCCGTCTCAAACTCGGCAAAATTCAAAAGCGTCTCGCCGAGACCCACAAGGTCACTCTCAACTACGACGACCTTCTCCTCAACGAAGTCGCCAGCCGCTGCACCGAGGTTGAAAGCGGCGCACGCAACGTCGACAACATCCTCTCCAACACCATGCTGCCCGAGATGTCCCGTCAGATTCTCAGCCGCATGGCCGAAGGCGTCAGCACCGAAAGAGTCGACATCTCCGTCAAGGACGGGGCAATGACCTACAACTGGCAGGAGGCGGCGGTCGTCGCATAACCCTGCCGCTCTTTTTCAACTCAACCGGCAACCAACAACGAACGTGGTAGCGTGAGCATGCCAAGCTATAAACAAACCGAACGATTGATGAAGTTCTCCAGCTCCCTCGGCGAGGACGTCCTCCTCATTGAGGCATTGCGAGGCTCCGAAAGGATCTCGAATCTCTTCGACTTTCAAGTCGATCTGCTTGCCGTCGCCGGCACCGACGTCGATCCAAAACAAATTGTCGGTACCAAGGTCACGGTTGAGATAGCCTTGCTTGAAGTTCAGGGCTCGCGCTACATCAACGGCCTCGTCGCCTCCTTTGAACAAATGTCCGGCGACAAGGAGTTCGACGTCTACCGCGCGCAGATCGTCCCAAGCCTGTGGCAGCTCCGGCTCAGCACTAACTGCCGCGTCTTTCAGAACCTAACCGTCATTGACATCGTAAAAAAAATCATCCAGCCCTACGGTCTCAGCATGGCCGATCAGACGGAAGGAACGCTCCAGCAACTCGACTACTGCACCCAGTACTCCGAATCTGACTTCGCCTTCATCTCCCGCATCATGGAGCAGCATGGCATCTTCTACTTTTTCGAACACACCGACGGCGACAACAAGATCATCTTCGCCAACAGCCGCAGCCCTTATGCCGACTGCCCTCTCGCCCACACAGTCAAATACTATCCCGTGACCCAGGATCGCGAAGAGAGTTACGCCTCACTGCTCTCCGACTTCAGCGCAACCGCAACAATGGTTCCGGGCCTGCATACCTACTGGGACTACGACTTCCGCACCTACAAAGCTCATCAGATCGGTTCGCAGTCAAGCACCAGCCCCTTCGGCAAGAATGCCTTCGAGATCTATACCTACCCAGCCGGTGAAGATGGCTACGTAAAGGACACAACCAAGGTCCTTACGACCCCTGACCATGGGACAGGGTTTCTAGCCGCGCAGACGGGCGCTGCCGATGCAAGCTCTGAGATCTTCCGCGGCGAATCCACCGCACGCAGCTTCTGCTGCGGATACACCTTCGATGTCACCGACCATCCTCGCGACGCCTGGAATCGCACTTTTCTCCTCACCGAAGTCTCTCATCACGCGGACCAGGTGCCCTCCTATCGCTCTCAACCGGCCGCCGGGTCAAGTTACGTCAATCACTTCTCCGCAATCGCAAGCGATGTCCTCTATCGTCCGCCCGCCATTACGCCGCGTCCCCACATCTATGGCCCTCAGACAGCAATGGTCGTGGGCCCTGCGGGCGAGGAGATCTATCTCGACAAATATGGCCGCGTCTGCGTCCAGTTCTTCTGGGACCGCGACCGCAAGCAGACTCCCGATAGCACCTGGCTCCGCGTAGGTCAGCCATGGGCTGGTAACGGCTGGGGAACCTTCTTCTGGCCCCGCGTCAACGATGAAGTCATCGTTCAATTCATCAATGGAGATCCGGACGACCCTATCGTCATCGGCTCCGTCTACAACGGCATCAACATGCCGAAGTACGAACTTCCCGCCAACAAGACTCGCACCGGAATCGTCACCCGCAGCAGCAAAGGCGGCTCGGCCTCCACCTCCAACGAACTGCGCTTCGAAGACAAGATGGGACAGGAGCAGATCTACTTCCACGCCGAAAAAGACATGGACCACACCATCGAGCACGACCTCCGCACCACCATCGGCGGACAGGACTCGCTCATCGTCGGCGGCTCCCAGATCGAGAAAATCGGTGCGAATGCTGAAATCAACGTGGCCAGCAACCGCACAGAGAAGATCGGCGCCAACATGGACATCAACATCGGAGCCAGCCGGAACGAAAAGGTTGCGATGAACCAATCTCTCGATGTAGGCATCAATCACAACCACAAGGTTGGCGTAAGCTACGGCCTCGATTCCGGCCAGACCATCTACATCAAGGCTGGCATGAACGTGGTGATCGAATCAGGACTGGAGCTGACCCTGAAAGCTGCTGGCGGCTTCATCAACATCGGACCCGCAGGCATCGCCATCTCCGGAACGCTGGTCCTGATCAACAGCGGAGGAGCGCCGGGAGTCGGAACCCCGGTCCAAACCACCGATCCGGCATCGCCGAAAGCCCCCGATCAGGCAGACGACGGCACCAAAGGCACCAAAATGTAGAGGAGCAGGGACCATACGGAGATGTTTCAGCTCAGACAGGAACAACTCGCAGCACTCCGCAGAAAAAAAATCGGCGACGGGCTTATCGCCACGCTTGCCGAAACCCCCTCGCGTGCGTGGTGGAGCGAACAGAAAAAATACGTCATCGCCTCGGACCCCCTCGAGCATCAAACCCGCTTTGGTTTTGACGATCAGGGCTTCATCGCAGCAGTAGCAAGCCCACTCGGCCGCCTCTGGCAGATCGCCAACTATCCAGACGGCAAAGCTGCCATCCTTCAGAATCCGGCTGGCCATGAGCTCAGCATCACCTACACGCCCGCAGGCCGGATCGATACCATCGCCAGCAACGGAAGTCCGCGCCTCCAGTTGCACTACAACGACTCGGGACAAACCGTCGCTGCCAGTTTTCCAGACGGCACCTTCTCCGCAGTCGAATACACTCCCTGGGGAACTCCTTACATCACAACCAATCGCCTCGGCCTACGCGATGTCTGCGAATACGACGAAAGCCGTCGCCTCACCGCGCTCACGGATGGCAACGGCAGCAAAACGGCTTTCCTCTACGGCAAATGGAGTCGCCCCGACAGCACCGTCTTCCCCAATGAAATGACCGAGTCCTACTCCTATAGCAAAGATGGATTTGTAACGAAAATTGCTACAAAAGAAACAACCATCAATCTCGAGCCCGATGGCAAAGGTCGCCCATCGCTCTTGCAGTACAACGATGGTGACCAGGATCAGTTACAAATACGACGATAAGGGCCGAACCGTCGAAGCATCCTACGCAAACACCTCCATCCAATCTCCCCACGTCTGCCGTTTCACATGGAACGATGGTCTTCTCGAATCCGAGCAAAGCGGCGATAACACCATCCTCTATGAATATGACAGAGCTGGCCGTCTCATCTCGATGACGGGCCACACCGACGAGAAGATCGAATACGAATGGGATGCCGACTCGCGTCTCACTCTCGTTCGCGACTGGGCTGGCCGAGAGCACCGCATCGAATACGCTGCCAACGATCGCGGCAACGCCCTTACCTCGCCCAACGGCCTCAACACGCTCACTCTCCTCAACAATCTCGGCCTCGCGGAAAATATCGCTATTTCTGGCGAGGGCAAAGCGCTCTTCTCGCTCGGCTTCGTCTACAACAACGAAGATCGCGTCGCCAGCATTCGCGACAGTGCCTTCGGCTATCGCGACTTTCGTTACGACCCTGAAGGCCAACTTCTCGCCGCAGACTCGCAGGGGCAAACTCCCAGCGAGAGCTTCACCTACGACGGAGCGGGCAATCCCGTCAGCATCAACGGCACTCCAGCACAGTTCGACCCAGCCAACCAGATCCTCTCCTTCGGCCACAGCCGTTACGAGCACGACCTTCGCGGCAATCTCATCTGTATGAATACAGCCAAAGGTCTCTGTCGCTTCACATGGAACGCCCGCAACCTACTCACACAGTCAGAATCGCCCACCGGCGTCATCACCAGATATACCTACGACGCCTTCGGCCGCCGCACCCGCAAACAGCGCGAGGGCTACTCTGTCGAATTCTTCTGGGCGGGCGAGCAACTCATCGCCGAAATCATTACCACGGCGAAAACCACAATCCGCTACGATTACCTCTACTACCCCTGCAGCTACGTGCCGCTAGTCGTTCGCGTCGACGGCCAGATCTACAGCTACCACTGCGATCACCTCGGCGCTCCTCGCATGATCTCCGCCCCCGACGGCTCCACAGTCTGGCTCGCCGACTACACCAGCTTCGGCTCTGCCCTCATCGCTCATGGAACCTTCCGCAACCCTCTGCGCTCCCCCGGCCAGTACTTCGACGAGGAGACCGGGCTCCACTACAACCGTTTTCGCTACTACTCCACCGGAACTGGGACGGTACCTCACACGCGACCCGCTCGGCTTCCTCGTCGAACTCAACTTTTACCGCTTCGCTAAAAACAATCCGATCAACAGCGCAGATCCCTCTCGGGCTGAGTCCCCTGGGCCCAATCGGTCCGCACTCCTCGCCGCCGCTCGCGAGCGTGGCCGTCCCATCGGTTACGGTAGCGACGGCGCCAACCCCTCCGCGACCACCTGCGATTCCCGGTGGCGAACCGGCAGTCACAGCAACTAGCGGTCAACTCAACCCCACCCTCAACAAACAAGTAACGCTATCCTGCGTCACCACCGACCCACCGCCTCCCGCTCCCGCAGCCCTGGCGTCTCCACTGCCGTCTCTCACTGCAGCAGCCGCACCTGTAGCTGGGACTCCAATCACCGCAAAACCGGTGGCTCCTGCGCCACCAACCGGCCTCAAAGAAACGTAGACGATCAATCGCTCTTCAAGCGGCACACAAGAAAGGTCCCAGCAAACCCGCTATGCCTCCCGCCGCCCGACTAACCGATATGCACGTCTGCCCCATGGTCACGGGAATAGTCCCGCACGTCGGCGGCCCTATCGTTGCGCCGGGCGAACCCACCGTCCTCATCGAATTTCTTCCCGCCGCCCGCGTCACCGACATGCTGGTCTGCGTCGGGCCACCCGACACCATCGTCATGGGCTCTCCCACCGTTCTTATCGGAGGCCTCATGGCGGCGCGCATGGGAGACCCCACCGCTCACGGCGGAGTCATCGTCATCGGCGCTCCAACCGTGCATGATCGGAGTCTCTGGTCAGGCTGGTGCGCTCGCTGCCGCCGCCCAAACCGGCGCTCCTTTTGTTCAGAAATGCGGCTCCTGAAAACCCAATGAAGGTTCTCCTTGAAATCGTCGCGGGCCCCCGAGCCGGATCGAAGTATCCGCTCGACGCCGCAGCGCTGACTGTAGGCCGCAGCTCCACCGCCTCGGTCGCATTTCCTGAAGACAACTTCCTCTCCGGAACTCACTGCTCCTTCCAGTCCACCCCCGAAGGCGTCCTCCTTCGAGACCTCAACAGCACCAACGGCACCTTCCTCAACGGGCAGCGCATCACGCAATCCCAACCGCGCCCGGGCGATCTCATAACCGCCGGCTCCATCACCATGCGCATCGTCGTCGAGCCCGAACGTCGCCCCTTCACCCCCCCGCCACCCGCAACTGCAAAACGAACCGCCGCGATCGTCAATCAGTTCGCCTCAACCGGAGCGCCAGCTCTACTGTCTCCTCGACGCGGCCTGCGACCAGACCATTCCTTCGCTCCTTGCAATCTTGCGCAGGAACAAAAGCAGTGCCTTTACGACGGCCAATCGGCCACTGAACTCGCGAGCTGGGCCCCCTATCTCGTCAAGCTCCCGCTCGACTCACCCTTTACCAAAGCAATCCTCGATCTCGGTTGGAGCAAGGGCTGGGCCAGCTACTTCACCAGCTCCGCGCCCTTCGAAGAGATACGGCACCACTTCCGAAAGTTTCTTATGATCCAGCTGCAGGGAGGGGAAGAAGTCTACTTCCGCTTTTACGATCCCCGTGTTCTCCGCGATTTTTTGCCGACAGCTATTCCCTCGGAAGCAACAGTCTTCTTCGGCCCCGTCCAGCAGTGGCTCATCGAATCGGAAGATTCCGAGACCATGCTCATCCTGCAACATACAGAAGGTGCCCTCGCAACCACACGCGTCAGCGTCGCCCCGCCGACCAGACGTCAGACGCGCTTTCCGATTCGCCCCAAGTAGTTTGCCGACCTTCTTCCCACCAATATAAGGATCCGCCATCACGTTCCACTCCGTTCTTACGGTCTCGCTCGCAAACGGCAACAACTCCTTATTCGCAGCAAGCACCTCCGGTGGGATCACCGTCCCTGCGCTTTTAGCAGCCAGAACGCCTTTGATCTGTGTCGACAAGATCAAATCCACCGCCGCCAGTCTCCGATTCGCGAACGCCTTATTCATGGCCCCAGCGCCGAAGAGTTCTTCGCTTCCACCAGGTCCATCACGCTATCCAACTGTCCGGATGCCAGCGCCGCATAGGCCCGCCCCAGCTTTTCCATTTGAACCCATTCTTGCTTCCATGCCTCCTGCGACAAAGAGCGCAGCTCCTGGATCTCGGTCGAAGCCGCCGGTCTGCTCCGCATCGACTGGATCATGCCAATGACCTGCTCGTGAAACTCCGCCTGAGCAAACGGCCTCACCGACTCCAGCGCCACTGCCTGTTCCGCGACGCTCTGATCCAGCGCGCCCTGCCCCTGTTCCAGCATCGCCCGCAATCTCGCGTCCTCGGTGGACTGTAACGCAGAGCTGAGCAGCGCCACAGCCTCTTCGTATCGCTCGTCCTTTCAGCAGCGCCTGCCCTTCGTTGTAGATGCGCCCGATGAACTGCTGCCGCTGATCCCGCTGCGCTTCTTCGCGCGCAAAGTCGAGCAGGTAGGTGATCTCCGTCGTCTGCAAAGATCCCTGGCACTGCTCCAACACCGTCACCGCCTCCGAGAACCTGCGCTCCTTCAAGGCCTCCTTGGCCTGCAACAGGATCGCGCTCCTCAT
This sequence comes from uncultured Acidobacteriaceae bacterium, assembly GCA_963815485.1. GTDB lineage: Bacteria > Acidobacteriota > Terriglobia > Terriglobales > Acidobacteriaceae > Edaphobacter. The sequence goes on from CAWFGQ010000002.1 coordinate 2,702,798, forward strand.
CTCGTCAGCGGCACGTTGTGCAATGCGATCCTGGATCGCTGCCTCGAGCGTCGTTAACCTCTCATCGCCGGGCAATTGCTCGAGCGCTTTGCCCACCACCTCCAGCGCCTCCATCGGAGTCTTTTCCATCGTGGCCCGGCACTGCTTCACCGTCTCCTCGATCAACCGCTTCGCCTCATACTCCCGCAAGCGCCGGTCGATCTGTGCCTGGTAGCGCAACAACGTTGCATCCGCGGGAGACTTATCGAGCGCACCGCGCACCATCTGCGCCACGCGTCGCACATCGTCGTATGTCACCATCGCCGAGAGTTGTCCCTCGATCTCATCCAGCACCCGACGCCGGTCCTCCTGGAATAGGCCCTCTTTCGCCGTGCTCGTCAGGCTCTCCAACTCCAGATTCGACGGATCAATCTGTTCCGCCTGTTCCACCAGATTCAGAACAGCAAGATAATTCCGCTGCCTCAACAGGTCCTTCGCGGCATCCACCAATGCTTTTACCTTGGCATGCTGCGCTGCCTCCGCTGCCTGCCGCACCAGAGCGTTATAAGCGCTCCGCAGACGCGAATTGCCAGTATCCAGGCTGATCGCCTTCTCGACAATTGCCTGCGCGCCGGCATAGTCGCCGCTGCGTTTGGCCGCATCCGCCTGCCGCAGATAGCCCAGGATCTGATCGCTCGTCTGCTTCTTGGCTCGCGCCGTCTCCAACTCGCGTTCAACATCCGCGTCGCCGGGAATCATCTTCGCCGCCTCTTCCAGCAGACGGATCGCCTGATCGTAGTTCCTCTCCTGAAGCGCGGCATCGGCATGTTCCCGCTTCTCTCGCGCCTGGTCCGCGCGTGCCTGCCGCGTCAGATGCAGATTCACCTCTACCAGCAGTCGCCGCGCGTGCGTATGCTGATGATCCAGCTTCAGAAGTTGAACCAGCGTGTTGCGCGCCGCTACATAATCCGAGCCGGCTGAAAGCTTATTCGCTTCCGTCATCAATTGCTCGGAGTAGTCTTTCTTCAGTGATTCCGAAACCGCGTAAAGATCCGCGGCCATCTCTTCAGCCGATTGATATCGAGCGTCCGGATCTTTTTCGAGCGAACGCTCCAGAATCACATCCAGCGTCTCGGGATAATCCTGCAGATAAGTACTCAGTGGCGGATGTTTTTCATTCAACAGTTGGCTCACCAGAGCCAGGTCTTCTCCTTGGAAAGGAAGATACCCCGTCAGCAACTGGTAAAGCAACACACCTGCGGCAAAGATGTCCGACCGCCCATCGAACGGCGCTCCCTTCAACCGCTCCGGCGCCATGTAAGGCACCGTGCCGATCACTCCCCCCGTTGCCGTCAGACTGTGGTCGGCATTGTTGTTCTCCTGTCGTGCAATCCCGAAATCAAGCAGCTTCGCAACGCCGTCGGGACGCACAATCACGTTGGCAGGCTTCACATCACGGTGCACGACATCGTTCTGGTGTGCATATCCCAGCGCGCTGCAAACCTGTTCGATAATTCGCAGCTTGAAGATAAGCGGCACGGGCTGATCTCCCTGGATCAGACGGTCGAGAGGTTCACCCTCGACAAACTCCATCACAATGTAGGGAAACCCGTCCTGCTCACCCAGGTCGTAAACCGTAATGATGTTGGGATGTTTCAGCATCCCCATCTTCTCGGCTTCGCGGTAGAACCTCTGCAACATGCCTGCGTCGTTGCTCAGCCCTTCCGTTACCGTCTTGATGGCGACCTGCCGCCCCATGCGCGGATCCTGCGCGCGATACACCACCCCCATACCGCCGCGGCCTATTGTCGCGAGAATCTCGTACTTGCCGATCGAGGTGGGGTTCGACATGCTTGCCTGGTTCCGATTCTTCTCTTTATTGGGCCGACGCGCGTAGGTTGACTGTATTGCGAATATTGAAATTAGTGTTGAGGAATCGCGCCGCCTCGTTCCGCTCCGTTGTCGGAGTCGAAGGCGTGCAATTCAGATAGAGAACGTACAATTCGCCTGCACCGTCCAGATCATTGCTCGCGGTCTTGGCCCGCGCCTCGGCAAGAATCCTTTGCGGCAGCTCCTGAACCTTATCGCGTGCTGCCTTCACCATCGAGTCGCGAGCTTCGATCTCGACATCGGTCATAAGCTGCGTCTCGTCCGGAGCAGCATCCAGTTCCTTTAGCCCAGCCGTGTCGTCCGGCTTGATGTTCTCCAGAATGACGTACTTCTTCGGTTGGTCGCCCTTGATCACATGGATCGGTTCGCCCAATGTACTGCCTGCCGAGTCGAGAATCCGGAAGGATAGCTCGACGATATTGGTCAACTCCAGCGTTGTCCGCGTGTAGTTATAAGGACTCACAATGCTGTCGGTAATCGTCTTCGGTAGAGCGTTCATCTTTGCTCGCGCCGTCTGCACCGCATCCTGAGATGAGGTCAGCGCTGCATTCGCCTCCTGCACCAGCTTCTTGTTGTTCTTCACTTGCGCCGCCGACAACGTTCCCTGCGCCTTTTGGAGAGCCAGGTTCGCCGCCTCGAACTCCTGATCAGCCTTATTCCAGGCCTCGTTCGGAATTTCGCGCGACCCGCTTCGGTACTTCGACTGCAGCGTCTCCTTCTTTGCGGTCCGAATCGTACGGTGCTGCAGAATCTCACCCACAAACTGGAAGTTCGGCTCCAGGCTTCGCGCCGTCCCCGGCAAAATCACCTTCACCGGCAGCCCTGAAGTCTCCAAACCCGTCGCGAATGCCTGTTGCAACTGATCGGCAAACCCCGCACTATCGCGCCGAGAGGTCTGGTCACGAAACAGAACACCGATCGAAAGTCTGGCGCGCATCTGGTAAGCTGCCGTGTTCGTCGTCATCTCATCCCGAACCGAATCCAGGTTCGGTTTATACTGCGACGCCTCGCTCAGATACGACCACCCCAATCCCACCCCGGACGACAGCGGCTTATTCAGATACTTCTTCCCCATTTCGACGTAATAAGTGCTGATTGTCTCCGACATCACTTCCAGCTTCAGCCCGATCTCCGGGTTGTCGCTCAGCTTGCTTGCTCGCTGCAGATACGCGTAGGCCATCCGAACCCCGTCTTCATCCGCCCTGCCCCGAATTGGCGTATGCGCCGTCTGCAACTCCTTCGCTCGCTGTAATGCGGACTGCACATAAGCATCCTGCAGCGCATCCATCTGCTCTTTCACCAGCAGCCGCTGCGCGTCGTTCAGATCCGCGAGCACCTCGTACGCGCCAATCCTGTCCTTGTCATCCAAGCGTGCCCTGCTGATCGCCAGGGCCTTATCCGCCGCCTCTTTATTTTGAGCCGCCAGCAAGCCGGCTTGCGCCCTGGTGAGCTGAGTCTTCGCCTCGTCCGTCGGCAGAATCTCCGAAGCGGTCTTCAGATCAGCGACTGCCTCCGCCCAGTTCGCGGCCTCCGCCTCTGCATCGCCCTTCTCCAGGTGATACTTATAGACCGCACTCACAATCTGCTTCAGCCGCGGCTCCTCATCCTCAAACGACAGATATTTATTGATCGTCGCGTACGCAGGATCGAACTGCCGTTGAGTCACCTGCGAATTCGCCGCCTGAACTGTAGTATCGAATATCTTCGTCTCTGCACTCACCGCCAAAGCCAGCGCCAATCCCGGCGGATACTTCCCATCGATCATCGTCACATGGTCCGAAAGGTCCTTCGCGCTCACCAGCAGCGGGTATCCCTTTGTCTTCGCCCGCGTCGCCTCCTGAAACGCCTTCAGCTTCGCCGAAGCATTGTCTGAAAGAATCTTCAGCTCTGCTCGAATATCCGTTCGCAGCTTGAGCGCCGCCTCGTTGTTGCCCTGCACTTCGATAGCCTGATCCGCCCGCTCCCGCGCCGCCTGCATATCCCCATAGGCCGGCGCACGCGATCCGCTCGACTTCTTGTACGACGCCACCTTCGCGGTTCCATCACTCACCAGCAGCACCAGCAGGCTGGCCTTCGCCTGCGTCACGTGTGCTCCTGCCGGATACTTCGTCAAATAAGTCTGCCAGGCCCCAATCGCCACAGAGCGGTCCGCCAGCACATACTCCGCCAGCTCCGCATCCGTCGAACTGCCGAACACCATCTCCACTCCGGCGGCGAATGGCGGAAGAGTCGTTTGTCCCGCAGGCGAAGATCCAACCACTTGTCCCGTGTAAGTCGATTTCTGCGCCAGATCCGCCGCAGTCAACGCAGTGTCTTTGTCGTACTTGAAATTCCCCGGCACCACGCAACTCGGCGCCGCATCGCCCACTCCGGCCACCAGCGATCCATCCGGCAGACGCTCCAGGGTCTTCACCGTCGCCAGATTCACCTTCACCAGGTTCTTGTATTGAGATTTGCTGATTCCTGCTCCCGACGTGCAGGCGCGAAGCTCGGTTTTTCCATTCACCAGGAAGTCCGTAACCTGCGCATACGCCAGCTTGCCGTTGGTCCCGTACACCAGAATTCCGCTCACCGGAGGGTCTTTAGCCCACGCCCCGCTGATCGCAACCAGGGAGAAGACCGACCACAGGATGAAACGCCGCTCGAACGACCCTTGCGGGAAAAACGAAAGACCAGGCAGACGATGAGACATGAAACTCCCCAAAAAACGACAGTGCAACCAGATAACTAGTGTCCCGCCATTCTATCGCTACCCGCAAGCGAACGCTAAAGAATTTCTCTCCCGACATCCCACATTCGGGGGATTCCTGCTCTCCACTTCCCGCTCGCTGAGATAAACTGATTCACACACATCGCATAGGAATCAAGCACGGTCCAACATAGTCTCTGGTCGTCAGAGGTTATTGCTGGCAAAATGTGTCCTGGGAAACGTCACTAGATGAAGCAGACCAAAGCAATCGCCGTAAAGAGGAGTACCAAGGATGGGCCTGCTTCTGACGCAAACAGAACCTTGCTTCAGGTCGATCTCTGGACAGACACTCCATCCTCCGATCGCTCCTCCGCCCGCTCTGGTGAAATCAATGTGCTCCCCTCCGCCCTCGCGATGGTTGGCGACCTCATTGCTGCCGTCGGCGGAGAGTTTCGCGAATCCTCAACAACCTCCATCTCGGCCTCCTTTCCGGAGACCGTTCACGCGGTCAATGCCGCGCGCCGTCTCCAACGCCTCGTCAGGGGATTCTCCCGGGCCTCCGGCGAGCGCCCGCTCTACGCCTGCTTCACCGTCACCAACCTCAAGGAAGCCGATGCCGACGCCGACCCTGATCCCAGCGTCCTCAGTTGCATCGACTCCGTCAAACAAACACAGTCTGGTGAAGTTTTATTCCTCGGTGGCATCTGCGAAACCGTAAAGTCCATCCCCGGCCTCCAGTTCAAAACCCCGGCCGGCGCTCCACTTTCCAGAAAACCCGAGCAGCCTCCGACGATCCTCCAACTCCTTCCCCCCGAGCATATGGAAGGTTTCGTCAACGAGGCTGTCGAGATTCCGCGCAAAGAAGAGAGGCTCCCGCTTACAACCTCTCCATCCACCGTCCCGGATCAACCTGTCCTCGCCTTGCCTGCGGCTGCTGTTCAAAAGAGCGCCGCCCCGGTCGCCATTCCTCGGATCGCTGCCACAAAAGCAGACAGCATCTCCGGCGATATCCCCAACTCGCTCTCAATGAAGATCAATCCGCGGTGGGCCATCATCGGAGTCTCGTCCGTCGCCGTGCTCGCGTCGATCCTCATCTTCAGCCCCATCTTTAAGTCCTCACCTAAGCCTGCGCCGAATCAGCCTCAAACCACAACCGGCGCTACGACCGAATCTACGACAGGCGCTCGGATCGGTGCTACGACCACCGCAAATCCCACCCCGTCACCTGTGCTGCAACCTCCGCCGCCGAGTGGCCCCATCAAATCGGAACCCACAAAAGCCGCCGCCAAACCGGTTGAACCCGCCCCCGCCCACCCAGGCAAGGAGTCTGCGAACGAAGAACCCAGACCGCCTGCTCCACGCGGAGGACTCGCGGTCACCTTCGACCAGCACGAGATCGATCTGCTGATCGCACGTGCCGACAAAGACACCGGCGACGGCAAATACGATCAGGCCATCAGGGAATACAACACTGTCCTCAGTCAGGATCCATCCAACGCGCTCGCCAAAAGAGGTCTTGCCAAGGCTCTGCATAACAAGGGACAAAACTAAGTAACGCGATTCGGTTCAAAGCACTCGGCTATGGACTAAACTTCACCATATTCAAAGTCAGCTATGAAACTCTGTCCCGCCTGCCGACACACCTATCCCGACGACTACCAGACCTGTCCGCGCGATCAGTCCCTCCTCACCGCCGACACGCTCGAGATCGTTCCCGGTACTATTCTCCGCGGCAAATATGAAGTTCTCTGTGAGTTGGGCGCCGGAGGGATGGCCACCGTCTACAAGGTTCGTCACAAAGCCTTTCAGGAACTCGCCGCTGTCAAAGTCGTCCATCGCCAGTTCATGCACGACCCCGGCTTCGTCAAGCGTTTCCGCAACGAGGCCATTGTAGCTCGTCAACTCAAGCACCCCAACGCTGTTCGCATCGACGACTTCGACTACACCGAAGACGAGCGCCCCTTCATCGTCATGGAGTTCGTCGAAGGCAGCTCCCTCTACGAGGTCCGCAAGCAGCACGGCGGCCCATGGCCCGTCGAGCGTTGCATCAACATCATCAGTCAGGCCGCCGCCGCGCTCAGTGCCGCGCACACGCTCGGCATCGTCCATCGCGACATCAAGCCCTCGAATATCCTCCTTCTCCGCGGCAGCCACGGAGAAGGCGTCGTCAAAGTCCTCGACTTTGGCATCGCCAAGGTCAGCGACAACGCCATTGCGGGCATGACCTCAGTCCTCACCCAGCAGAACCTCATCATCGGCACGCCCGAGTACATGTCGCCCGAGCAGGCCAGCGGCCATCTCGAAAACGCGATTGACGGACGCGCCGACCTCTACTCGCTCGGTCTCGTCTTCTACGAGATGCTCACCGGCGCTCACCCATTCCAATCCGACACGCCCATGGGCATGCTCATTCAGCAGCTCCACACCTTGCCCGCACCACCGGAATCGTTCCCCATCCCCATTCCCGCAGCCATCTCAGCCCTTGTCCTCAAAGCCCTGCAGAAAGAACCAAAAGACCGCTTCCAGAGCGCAAGCGAGATGCTCGAAGCCATGCGCGATCCCGAAGCCTGGTACAGCACGACTCAGAAACTAGGTTCAGCACCGCCGTCAACCGCCCCCTCTCCATTCACTCCGGACTCTGCCACCGCGGTCATGCAGCCTCCCCCCTCCTCCGCGACTCCGGTGCCACCACCATTGGCTCGGCCGACAACACCGCCACCATTTACTCCGCCGCCGTTCACCCCAGCATCGGTGCCGATCGCCGCCCAGGCCTCACCCTCCGTTCAGGTTCCGTTCGCGCCTGTTGTCGATCCCTCATCTCCGGTAACTCCACCGCCCTCGGTCGCAACCACTCCCCCGCCAACTGTATCTCCAACACCAGCCCCGTTCGCTCCGACCAACGTACTGCAGCCCGTGCCTCAGCCAGCGAAGAAGAAGAGCAACGCACTCCTATTCGTAGGAATCGCACTCGCTGCCATGCTCCTTCTTCTCGTAGGCCTCTTCTTCGGCTACCGCACGATCGTGAGCAAGTTCAAAGCCCCCGAGCAGGTAACCGCAACCACCCCAACCCCACAGACCCCACCGACAAATACCGCCGGAACCTCAGACACGGCAGCCAACACAGCCAAACTCGTCGCGATGGGTAACGACGCTCTCACCAATAAGCAATACGACCTCGCCGCGACCTTCTTCCAGCAGGCCCTGAGCCTCGATCCTCAAAACGCCGCAGCAAAAGCAGGCCTCGAAACCGCACACAACGGAGCATCTGCGACCTCTGCAGCGATCACCCCCGCCAATCCGCCGCCTCCGGTAGTCCCCGCAGCTAAAAACGTGCCACCGCCAGAAAAACCCAAGCCTATCAAAACCGGCCCAGTTAAGGTTCCCCCAGGAGTCATGTTCGCCAAGCTGGTCTCATCCCCCGCGCCGGTCTACCCGCCTGTAGCCAAAACCGCACACATTCAGGGCGAGGTTACCCTCCACGCCATCATCTCCAAAGATGGCAGCGTAAAGACCGTCGAGCCCATCAGCGGATTGAAGATCTTCCACGAGAGCGCAATCAACGCCGTCCAACAGTGGCGCTACACGCCCTATCTCGTCAACAATGTCCCCACCGAAGTCGACACCACCATTACGGTCAACTACGCCATTGCGAAAAAGTAAGGACTTAACATGCACGTTTGGTCATAAGAGCGCGCAAACAACGCACCGCCTCATCCAACTCGTTCAAGGGAACACACTCCCGCCTGCTATGCGCGGTCGTCATATCTCCCGGCCCGAACACCACCACCTCTTCCGCCACGGAGTTGAACAAACTAGCCTCTGAACCAAACGGAATCGAAACCGCAGCCCGCCCCGTAAGCCCCTCGATCGATCGAACCAGCAGAGAATCAGCCGCCGACTCAAACCCAGGCTGCCTCCGATCTACACGAACCTCGCACCGAAACGACGGATCGTCGACACGAAGAGCATCGGCAATTCGCAAAACCGCCGTGGGCACTCGCTGGACATTCTGCCCGGGAATCGGCCTCCACTCCACCTGAAAGTTACACCGACCGGCAACGATGTTCTTAGCCGTCCCACCCTGAATCGTCCCGACATTCACCGAAGTAAACCCGGGAGTGAAGAAGGGATTCCGTTCCCGAGCCAACTCGGAACTATACTCTTCAATCGCTGTAATCAGCCGCGCCGCCCGATAGATCGCCGACCGCCCCTTCTCCGGATGCGCACTATGCGCCTCCTCACCAAACACGGTCACCTCGGCCAGGCAATATCCCTTCCCAGCCCGCGCCGGATGCAGCGAAGTAGGTTCGCCAATCACGACACGCCTCGGCCGAATCGCCTCTGACGCAAGCAACCGAGCGGCACCCACACAACCAACCTCCTCATCCGCAGTGAGGATCAACCGCAATCCATCCACAAAGCCGGAAGCCTTGCTTTCCTCAATCGCCGCTAACAGACAAGCCAGAAACCCCTTCACATCACAAGCCCCACACCCTCGAACCAGACCATCCGCGACTACCGGCTCCAGGGCTCCAGCCCACTCCGCCGCATACGGAACCGTATCGGTATGACATACAAACGCCAACTCCGCAGACTCTTCACGGTCCTGACCCGGCGGCCACGCAACCAGGTTCACCTTTTCCACCCCGGAGGAGTCGCGGTAGACCATCTCACGCCATGTCCACGCCTTTTGGCGCAACACTCCCACCGCGTACTCCACCACTGGCCTGTTGGACACAGAGGAGGGGGTGGGTATCCGGATCAAATTTGAAAGATGCTCAACAACAGCTTTCATAAGAGGGAAATTACCTGTTCGAATTGTCCCGCCAGACCTTCTGATGGACTTCTTGATACCGCGCCACAATCTCATCCTGAAGGACATGCTTGCGGTCACGAACAATGAATCTTCCATTGACGACAACATCGCAGATCGCCGACCGGTTCAACGAGAACACAAGAATCGGTAGCAAATCTTCAGCAGAATTGCCGGCGATTGAAAGATCCTTCAGATCGACCGTGAAGAAGTCGGCATAAGACCCGGGAACGATCTCTCCGGAAGGAATCGCAAGCGAGCGCGCACCATTCACCGTAGCGCAATCAAACAGCCGTGAGGCCAAACTTTTCTCCGACATCGGATCGAGAATGGCGCGCTGCTGCCGTTCGAGCCGCAGATGATAATCGAGTTCCCGCGCATCCTCCATCGGATCAACCTGAGCTTGGCTATCCGACCCCAGCGCCACCCGAACACCAGCGCTCATCACGCGATCTGCCGACAGAATCCCATCTCCCAGGTTCCGCTCCGTAGTCGGACACGAACACACAGTTGCCTCTGCCTCCGCCAACATCCCAACCTCATCGCCGGTAATATGAATCGCATGAACTGCCGTAAACTCAGGCCCCAGAAGTCTCTCTCTACTCAGCAACTCGATAGGGGTAGCACCATACTCCCGCAAGCAAGCCTCATTCTCCCCCACCTGTTCCGATACATGCATATGGACGGGAAAATTATGCGTTCGACTCCACGCAATCATTTCACTCAGATCGGAAAGCGGCACAGCGCGAACGCTGTGTGGCGCAACGCCCAGCCGAACTTCAGACGAGGGGGCAGAAGAATCGCGAATCAGCGAATCCATATTTTCAAGAAAGGCAGTGGTTGATTCGAAGAATCGACTCTGTCCAGGATCACGAGCCAGTTCAAATCCCGACCGCAAATATGCGGTGCGTAGAAGAACGATTCGGATCCCAACCGATTGAGCCGCAGCGATCACTTGTTTGCTCAACAAATTGGGATCATCGTACGGCTGCCCATTGACAGAATTATGAAGGTAATGAAACTCGCCAACCGTTGTTGTTCCGGCAAGAGCCATTTCAAGAAATGCCATGCGAGCAACGTCATACACTTCTCTGGGTTCGAGCCTGCTGGCAGCGTGATACATGGTTCCTCGCCACGACCAGAAATCTCTGCCGCTGACGATTCTTGACTCAGATTTACCCCGGATGAGCCGCTGAAAGGAATGAGAATGAACGTTGACGAACCCAGGAAGCAGCGCCTTTCCAGGGAGATCAACAATCTGGATCGAAGAACGTTCCGGTCCCTGAGGAACCGTCAGAAACTGCCCATCCTCGCTAATCAGCACTTCGCCATTAGCGATAAATCTTCCATTCGAATAGAGCAACTCCGGCCGATAGACCGTATTCATCGCCGAACTCGCTTTCCGCCGATCCAGACTTCCTTGACCGGATTAGTTCCCAATGTATAGATAAGCTCGCGCCAGTCTTTACCGTGAAGCACAAGAAAGTCGGCAACACATCCAACCTCAAGACGACCCGCAGTCTCAAGTCCGAGGGCGCATGCAGCGTTTACTGTTCCTGCCACGAAAGCCTCCTGAGGGGTAAGACCGTTGATCCGGACAGACAAAGCCAGCGCTTCGGAGGCCGAGAATAGAGGACTAGACCCAGGATTCAGATCTGTTCCAACCGCAACAGCAGCTCCGGCATCAATTAGCTTCCGCCCGGGTGCGGAAGGTATGCCTAGATGTAGAGAGACTCCGGGCAGAATTGTCGCAATAGTAGAGCTTGCTGCAATCGCCATGATCTGTTTCGACCCCGAAGCTTCAAGATGATCAATACTAAGCGCACCCAACCGCACGCCAAGCTCTACGCCGCCGATGCAATGAAATTGATCGCTGTGCATTTTGATCGAAAGACCATACTGCAGCGCACGATCGAATATCTGCTCGGCTTCAACGACCTGCCAGGCCTCCTTCTCAACAAAGATATCGACTGAAGTTGCCAATTTGCCTGCAGCGACCTCTGGAATCAGCTCTTCGCATACCTCTGAGATGTACGCAGCTCGATCTGTTGAGGCCGCCGGCGGAATATGGATCAGCAAAGTAGAAACAATGCGTGCAGGCCCAAGTTTCGACAGAGACTGGATTGCCTCCAACATCGCAACTTCTGCAGCGGGAGTAAATCCATAGCCCGATTTCACTTCAATCGTCGTTGCGCCGGAAGAGAGAAGCGAGTTGATTCGCGGCATTGCCATTGCGACGAGTTCATCCTGCGATGCTGCCGCAGTTGCTCGAATGGTGCTTCGTATGCCCCCGCCTGCAGCGAGAATCTCCTCGTAGGTTCGTCCGGCTGCTCGAGCCTCGAAGTCGTTGAGCCGGTCTCCTGCCCACACCGCGTGTGTATGCGGATCCACCAGCCCCGGAACGACAGCACGGCCAGCCACATCAACAACTGCTTCCTCCTCGCCTGACCAGTCGGCCTCTCTTCCAGTCCATGCAATGGTGCCGGTTGAAATTCCAATTGCCGCGGACTCTACGATCTTCAACTCGCGCATCGCTCGGCCGCGTTTTGGCCCGGGGCCTTCTGCGGTTACTAGCTGCGAGATGCCTTTGATGAGAAGGTCTACCTTCATTTCAGGCTCGGCATATCGAGGCCTCGTTTTTCGGCCGTAGTTTTAGCTAGTTCATAGCCGGCGTCGGCATGACGAATCACACCCATTGCTGGATCGTTGGTCAGGCACATCCGCAAACGTTGTTCCGCTTCGTCACTTCCGTCGGCGACTGCAACAAGACCTGCGTGCTGGCTGTATCCCATACCCACGCCGCCGCCATGATGAAAGCTCATCCACGCGGCTCCGCTGGCAATGCCTGTTGCAAAATTCAACAACGCCCAATCGGAGACAGCATCCGAGCCATCAAGCATGCTCTCTGTCTCGCGGAACGGACTCGCGACAGAACCTGCATCGAGATGATCTCTCCCGATCACAATCGGAGCGCTGAGCTGTCCATCGCGAACCATTTGGTTGAACAGCAGTCCCGCTCGATCGCGCTCGCGATAACCGAGCCAGCAGATCCTGGCAGGGAGCCCCTGAAAGGCAATCTGGTCACCAGCGAACGAGAGCCACTCTTTCAATCGTTGATCTTCAGGAAAGAGTTTCAACAGCGCCTGATCTGTCTTCGCAATGTCAGCGGGATCGCCCGACAATGCCACCCAGCGAAACGGGCCGCGGCCTTCGCAGAAAGAATCTCGAATGAAGGCCGGGACGAATCCCGGATAGGAAAAAGCGTCGCTTACGCCCGCGAGCTTCGCCTGGGTACGAATGTTATTGCCATAATCAAAAGCGACGGCACCCCGGCGCTGCATTTCGAGGATGGCCTGGACATGTTGAGCGATTGAAGCTTGGACTCGCTCGCGATAGGCCTCTGGTTGCAGGGAACGCAAGGCATTAAGGTCTTCGTCAGGATGCCCGATCGGAGCATATCCCCACATCGGATCATGGGAGCTGGTCTGATCCGTGACAAGATCGGGAATGAATCCCTGTTTCACCATCGCTGGCAGTATCTCAGCCGCGTTACCGGTCAGGCCGATCGAGAGGGCCTCCCCCCGCGTCTTCGCCGCGTGCCCCATCTGGATTGCTTCAACGAGAGAGTTGGTCGCAGTATCGAGATAGCGAGTCTGAAGACGGCGTTGGATTCGATGCGGATCGACTTCAATGCAAATACTCACTCCGCCAGCAAGTTTGATTGCCAGAGGCTGTGCGCCACCCATACCGCCGAGACCAGCGGTGACCGTAATTGTGCCTGCAAGCGTGTCATTGAAATACTTTTTCGCTGCACCGCGAAAGGTCTCGTAAGTGCCCTGCAGAATTCCCTGCGTGCCGATATAAATCCACGAGCCAGCGGTCATCTGACCATACATCATCAGCCCCGCCGCATCGAGCTTGTCGAACTCTTCCCATGTTGCCCAACGCGGAACCAGGTTGGAGTTTGCGATCAGCACCCTCGGAGATAGCCGGTGTGTTTCAAGTACTGCGACCGGCTTGCCCGACTGCACCAGGAGCGTTTGTTCGTTCCCGAGACGCTCGAGTGTTTCAACAATCTTGTGATAACACTCCCAATTGCGTGCAGCTTTTCCCCGGCCGCCATAGACGATCAGTTCTTCCGGCTTTTCGGCGACCTCAGGGTCTAGGTTATTCATGAGCATGCGCTTGGCTGCTTCCTGAATCCATCCCTTTGCCGTCTTTGTGTTGCCCCGCGGTGCCCGCACTGGGGAATAGGGTGGATTCATCGAAGGGCCTCCTCAGGCTCAACGCTCTTTCCATGTCTTCCGAAATCTGTGGATGCTAAGAAAACGGAAGCTTGTTCCATCCACAAAGATAGAACACAGTCTTCTTGCCATGCGGGAACGTGTTTTCTAAAATGTGATCTTGCTTCTTCAAGAGCCGCAGTGCTTCTTTCTCTTCGAAGATCAAGCGCACGGGTCGCCGTCAACAACTCGATCGCGATAACCATTCTTGCGAGCGCAACAGCTTGCTCAAATTTGAGCGCCGACGTCATCCCCATGCTGACAAAATCTTCCTGATTGCCACTGGTTGGTATCGAGCCAGTGGATGCCGGCGCTGCTAACACTCGCATCTCTGCAATAAGAGCTGCAGCAGTCACCTGCGCCATCATCAGTCCAGACTCCAGGCCAGGTTGAGATGCAAGGAATGCAGGGAGACCTTCATTAAGACTGGGATTGAGCAATCGCTCCGTCCGTCGCTCCGAGATACCGGCCAGTTGACACAACGCGATCGCGAGATAGTCCAGAGCCAGTGCAAGCGGGGCGCCATGGAAGTTTCCTCCAGAGACGATTCCCGCTTCGAAGACAAGCGGATTATCTGTGGCGCTGTTCAACTCAATTTCAAAGACCTTTCTGGCGTAGACGAGCGTGTCCCAAACTGCACCGTGCACCTGGGGAATACATCGCAGACAATAGGCGTCCTGAATGCGTGTGCCTTCTCCGTGATTCCGAGGAATTGGACTCCCTTGTAAAAGACTGGTGAGATGACTTGCGCTCAGGACCTGACCGGGGTGCGGCCGGGCAGCATGAAGCCGTGGATCAAAGGCTGCCGCAGTTCCACGCAGTGCCTCCAGGCTCATCGCCGCAGTCGTTTGCGCGGAATAGAAGAGATCCTCAACCTCCTTCAGTCGAAGGCAGCCGATAGACAGCATCGCCTGGGTCCCATTCAGAAGAGAGATGCCTTCTTTACCAAGAAGCGAAAGCGGCTTCAGCCCGGCACGTTCCAGGCAGACTGCAGCAGGTAGAACACCGCCTTGATATTCAGCATGACCTTCCCCGATCAACACAAGCGCCATATGTGCAAGAGGAGCAAGATCGCCGCTGGCACCCACGCTCCCGCGTGAAGGAATCACGGGAGTGATCTGACGATTCAGAAGATCACAGATGCGCTCGGCTACGATGGGGCGTATTCCTGAAAGGCCCTTTGCGAGAACATTGGCACGGATAAGCATCATACCCCGCACAACCGCGGTCGAAAGAGGCGAGCCGATTCCGCAGCAATGAGAGCGAATCAGGTTAACCTGCATCGCTTCAATGTCGGAATTTTCCAGGCGGATATTGGCTAAAAGCCCTACTCCAGTGTTTAGGGCATAAACAGGAGCGGCGCCATCGATTGCGTCCTCGACTTTACGGCGTGAATCATGCATGCGAAGCAGAGCGGCCGGTGCAATCTGCACAGGCTCATTTCGTTCGGCTACTGCTACAACATTCTCTAACGTAAGAGAAGAACCATCGAGACTGATCATATTCTTATGCTATTCAAACCGAATCACTATCCAAAGTGGAATTCCACGGTAGAAAAGCTGTCGATAAGTGGATCCAACGGATAAAATTCGAATATTCGGTTGATTATTCGCCTAGAATCCAATAGCAGCATCATTATCGTCTCCCAAAGACGACATCAGAGGTGAGTCCATGCTCCAGCATATTGGAATGGATGCAATTGATAGAAAGGTCTTGAAGGAACTCAGTTCCGACGCGCGGCTTTCTGTTGCGGAACTCAGCAGGAGAATCAAGCTCTCTCCTTCTGCAACGGCGGAGCGCATTCGACGACTGGAAAGCCTTGAGCTTATCCGCGGTTATCGGGCTGAAATCAATCTTCAGGCGCTGGGCTTTTCGATTACAGCTTTCATTCGGCTTACCTGTGACGGAAACAGGTACAGAGCATTTCTAAAATTTCTGCCCTCGCTGGATGCGGTTCAGGAGTGCCATCACCTCACCGGTGGTGATGCATTTCTGTTGAAGGTCATGTTGTCTTCTGTCTCCCAGCTCGAAGAGCTCATTGAAAAGTTACTACCCTATGGGAGTCCCACGACAAGCATGGTGCTCTCCACCCCTTTGGAGAGAAAACAGATTTCGTTCCTCGCCGGCGGCCAAAAGATTTAGGCTTGCAGCGGGCCTTGCAGATCACGTAGCACTGCCATCGCGGCATTACGTCCATTGATTCCTATGACGCTGCCTCCCGGATGCGTACATGCGCCGCAAAGATAAACACCATTCATCGGCGTTCTCGCCGATAGACGGTTGTTCCACATATAAGCCGGTAAACATTCGCCCTGAAAGATATGTCCACCGGTAAGGCCGACTTTCTGCTCGATATCCGGTGGCCCAAGAACCTGCGCATCAACAACGGCGTCCTGCAGATTGCTGCAAAAGCGACCGATGGAATCGAGCGCCACGGTCTTCGCATCGTTACGGCGTTCGTCCCAACTCCCCGACTGGAAGGCATACGGCACATATTGCGCGAAGACGCTCATGGTATGAAAACCGCACGGAGCGACGCTCGCGTCATGAACGCTTTGAAAATAAAGTTCACACCACAGCCGCTCGGGGAGAAGGCCTTCGCGCGCAGCCGTGTAGCCGGCACTCCACTCGAACTTCGTCAGCGGAGCGTTGATCTGGCCGAAGTGGTGCGGTTCCAAAATTCCGGGCCTTGCTCTGAAGTTCGGTAACTCACGGAGTAATACGTTGAGTTTTACTGTGCACCCTTCGATCGGTACCGAACGTACCTTTTCAGCCCAGAGTGAATCAGCAGCGGTATCCAGCATGTGCAACGTACGGACGGGGTCCGCATTTGAAATAACGACAGGAGCCAAAACGCGCTCTCCACTCTCGAGCAGCACTCCCTCCCCGGGAAGGATTCGCGCAACATGGATTCCCGTCGCGATGGAAGCTCCAGCTTCGCGTGCAGCATCGCAAAAGTAAAAAGAGACCATCCCCATTCCGCCTTCGACGTATCCCCACATCCCAGGCATGCCTCCCAGGCGGCCTGAAGAATGGTGGAAACGAATGGAAGCAGTTCCGGAGTCGAATGGGCTTGCATTCGTACCGATGACGCCTTGACCGAGGTAGGCAGATTGCAAACGCTCATCAACCAGATAACGTTCGACAAACTCTGCCATCGACCAGTTGAACAAAAGATCTTGAGCTTCCGTGTCACCCGCAAGACGCTCGTCGAGCTTCTCACGAGTGGGTGCATCGCCAATCCATAGATCCTTAGGATCCTCGCCGCGAAAACCGTTCGCAGGCCTCAGAGCATCTCGCAATCTTCGGACTACATCGTTCATGGCGTGCCAGCCTTCCACATCTTTCGGAGCAAACTGGCGAACCTCTTCTTCGCATCGTACGTCGTCGTCCCATAGCTGGATGCTGCTGCCATCCAGGAACGGAACAAAAAGGCCATTCACGGCAGGCAACCAACGGAAACCACGTTCTGGCAAACCGAGTTCCTCGACTACCAGCGGGTGAAGTAGTCCCGCAAGATACGCGCAGGGCGACATCCGCACGCCGGGGAAAGGCTCTTCAACGGTACAGGCGCCCCCGACTCGTTCCCGGCCTTCCAGTACGAGCACTCGCTTGCCGGCTCGAGCGAGATAAGTGGCGCACGCTAACCCATTATGGCCGGCACCCACAACGACGACGTCCCACGTCCGCGCCGCAATCTCTTTGACAGGAGCCGGAAGGCCGATCTTTCCCAAAACTGCCGCGGTGGCTGACATACTTGCAGTATCAACGTGCAGAGTTCGATAGCAACAGAATAATCAAATGAAATCGAGCGTTCTTTTGGGTAAAAGGGATTCAATTACGAATTTCCATTGAGTTCGTAGGCAGGAAGAAATACCTGAAAGCAGGTTCCTCTTCCACTCGACAAAGAGATACTTCGAAACCGCAAAGTGCCATCGTGTTTTTGAACGATACCTCTGCTGATCCACAAACCTAAGCCAGTCCCTTTCGTCGATTTCGTGGTAAAGAACGGTTCGAAGATTCGCCCTGCGTCCTCAACGCCGATCCCTGTTCCATTGTCTGAGATGGAGATCTGTACTCCCGACGCCCTTGGTGTTCCTTTCATCGCGGGTGCGACTCTGACACGCAAGCGTCCCCCATCAGGCATGGCTTGAATCGCGTTGCCGATCAAGTTCATGAAAACCTGCTTCAACTCCACAGGAAAACCTTGTACGTGTCCCTTCGTGCTGTAATCCTTCTCAATCGAAATATGGTTCATCTGTAAAGAACGCTGTTGGAGCGCCAGGACATCGTCGAGCAGGTCTGAGACGGAGACTTCGATCGCCCGCTGGGACTCACGATAAAAGCTCAATGTCTGTTTGGTAATATGCGAGACTCGCTCCAACTCCTGATCTGCAAGTTGCGCGTAGTATCGTGCTTCTTCGTCCAGGGATGGATGCGATCGCAACAGGTAGAATGCATTCGTAATTGCTTCGAGTGGATTATTAATCTCATGGGCGACAATGCCAGCTAGCTTGCCCATTGCGGCCAATCGGTCGTTTCGTCTGAGCGCTTCCTCCGCGATGAGTTGCGATGTGATGTCGCGATTAATTTCGAGCACCAGTGCACTGTTCAACTTCAGAGCCTGCCGGGTGGCGACCACGATCTCTCTGCCGCTCTTACTATACTGAACAAGATTTCCCTCCCAGCGTCCTTTGGTTGCAAGCGCTGTAGCGATCTCCTTTTCAGACACGGGAAATGTCGTTTTGAGTAGCTCATGGGCGTTCAAGCCGGTAACTTTATCGCGTCGCCACTCATAGAGTGCCTCAGCACCGGCGTTCCAGAATCTGATCGCGCCCGAAGAGTCGCGCACCATAATCGCCTCCGAGGCGAGATCCAATAGCTCAGCTCGCTCTCGAAGGGTGTCCTCCAGGATCTTTCTTTCGGTCACATCGAAGAAAGCTCCCACGGCGCCACGTACATTGCCAACCTCATCGAAAAAAGGAGAAGCGCTGGCCAGCAGAAAAGCTGGTGGATTATCCCCGGAGTGAACTTCCAGTTCAGTCATGCCTATAGAGGTTCTTGTCCGCACAGCCGTCTGCACCGGCAACTCATCCATAGGCACGATCTTCCCATCACGGTAGATCTTGTAAAAATCGTCGGACGCGTGTGAGAGATTATCGCCGGCTCTCATCCCGAAGAGAGAGCTCAACGCTGCATTTCCTGTGACATGCTCACACTTCGCATCATGAGCGACCGCTACACCCACTGGAAGGACGCGCATGATGGATTCCAGCTCCGCGACTCGTTCCTGCAGCTGTTCATTCAGCAGCTTTAATTCCTTGCTGCGTTCGGCGACTCGAAGTTCGAGTTCGCGATTGAGCTGCTGCAATTGCCGCGTCTTGCGATACAGATCCGCGAAAACACTAACTTTAGCCCGCAGCACGTCGGGAATAACGGGCACAGAGATGTAGTCCACGGCGCCCCGTTGGTAGCCACGAATCCGGTCCATCTCTGTCAGGTGAACAGCAGAAACGAAAATAATTGGAGTTTCCTGAAATCGGGGATGTTGGCGCATCATGTCCGCCAGTTCAAATCCATCGATCTCCGGCATGCTGACATCCATCAGTACAACTGCAACGTCGGACCTCAGTAAATATTCGAGGGCCTCTCGCCCCGAAGTCACCTTGACGAGGTGCTCATCAAGATTCTTCAGGATTACCTCATAGCTCAAGAGCTTTGAGGGGTCGTCGTCCACCATTAAGATGGTTACGGGCGAACGGCCATCGGAGGAGCGGACGGGCGGCGCAGAATTATTCACAGCAGATTTCTGCATGGGGACCTGAGAGGCGTTCTTTTCAATTTGGCTGATCATTTTATCGGTGAAGCCACGTTCTTAATCCAGACAACAATTGATCGGTATTAACTGGTTTTGCCATATACTCCGATGCCCCTGCTTCAAGGCATTTCTCCCTATCGCCCTTCATCGCCTTCGCTGTGAGAGCGATGATCGGCAGTCGTCGGAAGTCGGCGTTCTGTCGGATCACCTGCATCGTCTCGTAACCATCCATCTCCGGCATCATGATGTCCATCAACACGATCGCCATATCGGGGGTGGACTCAAGTAAGTCGATTGCCTCGCGCCCGGTACCTGCCGCAAGAACGGTCATTCCTCTTCGCTCCAGAACACTGCTTAGTGCAAAAATGTTCCGAATATCATCGTCCACAACAAGAACCTTCTTTCCGACTAAGGCTTCATCGGACCGATGCAATCGATCGAGCATCCTTTGTTTCTCAGGCGGAAGATCAGAGACGACACGGTGCAGAAAGAGTGCCGTTTCGTCGAGAAGGCGTTCCGGGGATTCAACATCCTTCACTACAACGCTGCGCGCCAGCGTCCGAAGTCGGGCGTCCTCCTCGGGAGAAAGGTCTTTTCCGGTAAAGACCACGACTGGAAGTTCTGCCAAAGCAGCAGATTGGTGAATCTTCTCTAACACGTCGAAGCCCGACATATCCGGCAGACGAAGGTCGAGCACAACGCAATCGAAACTTTCGTCGCGCAAACCGGTGAGAGCTGCCTCCCCACTTTCTACTACCGTGATGTCGATGTCGTCGTGCTCCAGCAATGCACGTATGCTAACTTGCTCGGCAAAATTGTCCTCGACAATCAACAGTTTTTTGCGTCGCTCACTGGAGTACTCTTTGATTCGGTGCAGCGCGTTTTCCAGCCCTTCCGACGTCGTTGGTTTTATCACAAAAGAGTACGCCCCACGCGACAATCCGTGATGCCAATCTTCATCCATCGTCAACATCTGCACTGGAATATGCCTGGTCTGAGGGTCCTGCTTAAGATGATTCAAAACCGCCCAGCCAAGCATGTCCGGGAGAAATACATCCAGCGAAACAGCTGTTGGATGGAATTCCCGAGCAAAGGCGAGAGCCTCGGACCCGCGCGTTGCAACTAAGACTTTAAAACCTTTTTCCCTCGCAAGGTCACATAAAACCCTCGCATAATGTGGGTCGTCTTCGACAATAAGCAGTACATTGTCTCCCGGCTGCAGAATATCGCGATCATCTTCTATCCGCTCGGCGATCTGCTCGGTTACCGCACCCGAGAGTTGCAACTTCGGCGCTGTATAGGCGGTATAGATTATTGCCGCTCTTTCGATTCGCGGCGCAGACGTGGTGGAGGCTCCTACATAAGTCTGCGGCAAATACAACGTGAATGTGCTTCCTTGCCCTGGTGTGCTCCGCAGTTGAATTTCACCACCAAGTAAGCTTGCGAGTTCGCGGCTGATAGCCAAACCAAGTCCCGTGCCGCCATACTTTCGACTCGTTCCAGCGTCGGCCTGCTGGAACGCTTCGAAGATGATCCTCTGCTTCTCAGCGGGAATGCCGATCCCCGTATCACTGACCTCGAACGCGATCACCGATCCCGCTCCGCTTAGGACTGGATGATCTTCGCTCCAGCCCGAGGTGACGGGGGCGACCGAGAGTTTTACGCTTCCTTTCTCAGTAAACTTGAACGCATTGGAGAGCAGGTTCTTCAAGACCTGCTGCAGGCGCTTGGAGTCGGTTACAAGACTGCGAGGCAGCTTCGAATCCGAATCAATCTCGAAAGACAAACGGCGATTTTCGGCTTCATGACGGAAGGGCCGCGCAAGCATCTCCAGCAGGGTCGCGAAGAAGACATCTTCAGCCTCCACGGAAACAGTGCCAGACTCAATCTTCGAGAGGTCGAGAATATCGCTGATGAGATTCAAAAGATCGGTTCCCGCGCCATGAATTGTTCTCGAGAACTCAACTTGTTTCGCAGTGAGGTTGCCGTCCGGATTGTCGCTGAGCTGCTGGCCGAGCACGAGAATGCTATTAAGCGGTGTACGTAGCTCGTGTGACATGTTTGCGAGGAACTCAGATTTATATTTTGATGTCAGCGCCAGTTCCTTCGCCTTATCTTCCAAAGCCCTGCGCGCCTGCTCGATCTCCTGGTTTTTGCGCTCCACTTCAGCGTTCTGTTCAGCTAGCTGCTTGGCCTTCTGAGCCAACTGCTCATTCGTCTGCTGCAATTCCTTCTGCTGAGTCTGAAGCTCAGTCGCGAGTTGCTGCGACTGTTTCAACAGTGCTTCAGTCTGCATCGTCGCTTCAATGCTGTTCAACACAATCCCGATGCTCGCTGTGAGCTGTTCCAGAAACGCCAGGTGTGACGCAGTGAAATTATTCAGCGTGGCTAATTCAATTACGGCCTTCACCCGGTCTTCGAAAAGCACCGGGAGAACGATCACATTGCGTGGCACCGCTTCGAACAGCCCGGAACGAATTGGCAGAGTTCCTAATGGGAGATCATTGATCAACATTCGTCGCTTGTCTCTCGCGCACTGCCCAATGAGCCCTTCACCGACTGCGATCCTCTCCAGATGGCCGTCCGGAGTGCTGGAATACGCAGAGAGTAGAACCATCCCCTCGGAATCCTCTTCTTCCGTCTGGTAGATGAGACCCTGCTGGGCGTTAACCAGCGGTGCAAGCTCCGAAAGCAGCATCCTTCCTACCGTACCGAGGTCGCGCTGTCCCTGCAGCATACCTGTGAAGCGCGCCAGATTTGTCTTCAGCCAGTCCTGCTCGTTGTTTCGATCGGTCGTCAGGCGCAGATTGTCGATCATTGTGTTGATGTTGTCTTTGAGCTCCGCGACCTCGCCTCTCGCCTCCACCTGGATCGAGCGTGTCAGGTCGCCCTTCGTCACAGCGGTTGCCACCTCTGCGATTGCGCGCACCTGGTTTGTAAGGTTATCGGCCAATAGATTCACGTTACCTGTAAGATCTTTCCAGGTTCCAGCCGCGCCGGGCACATTTGCCTGCCCGCCGAGCCGGCCTTCGACGCCAACTTCGCGAGCTACCGTCGTTACCTGATCGGCAAAGGTTGCCAGGGTCCCCGTCATATTATTGATGGTCTCCGCGAGAGCAGCCACCTCGCCTTTGGCATTGACGGTCAGCTTCTGGGTCAGGTCACCGTTCGCAACTGCGGTAACGACCTTTACAATTCCGCGAACCTGCTCGGTGAGGTTGGCAGCCATCACGTTGACGTTGTCCGTAAGATCTTTCCACGTTCCAGCGACGCCGGGTACCTGCGCCTGGCCGCCCAATTTCCCATCGGTTCCGACCTCACGAGCGACTCGCGTAACCTCCGCAGCGAACGCATTCAACTGATCCACCATTGTGTTGATGGTGTTTTTCAGCTCCAGAATTTCGCCTTTGACGTCAACTGTAATCTTGCGTGACAAGTCGCCTCGGGCCACGGCAGTTGTCACTTCGGCGATGTTTCGGACCTGCCCGGTAAGATTTCCGGCCATAGCATTGACGGAGTCAGTCAAATCTTTCCATGTTCCCGCAACACCCGGTACGTTCGCCTGTCCACCGAGCCGCCCTTCCGTTCCAACTTCGCGGGCAACGCGTGTCACTTCGGCGGCGAACGAGCGAAGCTGTTCGACCATTGTGTTCAGGGTCTCTTTCAACTGCAAAATCTCGCCGCGCACGTCTACGGTGATTTTCTTGGAAAGATCTCCGTTCGCAATGGCGGTCGCCACCTCTGCAATATTTCGCACCTGCCCAGTGAGATTACTTGCCATGAAGTTGACGTTGTCGGTAAGGTCCTTCCACGTCCCGGCCACACCAGGTACTTGCGCCTGTCCGCCGAGTTTGCCGTCCGTTCCCACCTCGCGCGCAACGCGTGTCACTTCACCCGCAAACGCATTGAGTTGATCCACCATCGTATTGATAGTGTTCTTGAGTTCGAGAATCTCTCCCTTCACGTCAACCGTAATCTTGCGTGAAAGATCGCCGCGAGCCACGGCAGTGGTCACCTCGGCAATGTTTCTGACTTGGCCGGTCAGATTACCAGCCATCGAATTGACGGAATCGGTGAGGTCTTTCCACGTTCCTCCGACACCGGGGACCTGTGCCTGACCACCGAGCCGTCCTTCGGTTCCGACCTCGCGTGCAACGCGCGTCACTTCGCCGGCGAACGCATTCAGCTGGTCCACCATCGTATTGATGGTGTCCTTAAGAAGCAGGATTTCGCCACGTACGTCGACGGTGATCTTTTTGGAGAGGTCACCATTCGCAATCGCGGTCGAGACCTCCGCAATATTTCTCACCTGGCCGGTCAGGTTGCTGGCCATCGAGTTCACTGAATCAGTGAGATCCTTCCATGTACCGGCGACACCCGGAACAAGCGCCTGTCCGCCCAGCTTTCCGTCCGTTCCGACCTCGCGAGCGACGCGAGTCACTTCCGAGGCAAACGAACGAAGCTGGTCCACCATCGTGTTGATGGTGTCCTTGAGCTCCAGAATCTCACCCTTCACATCGACAGTAATCTTGCGTGACAGGTCGCCGCGGGCCACAGCCGTTGCGACCTCCGCAATATTTCTCACCTGGCCCGTCAGGTTGCTGGCCATGAAATTCACGTTGTCCGTGAGGTCCTTCCACGTTCCAGCGACACCCAGCACCTGCGCCTGTCCGCCCAGCTTTCCTTCCGTTCCAACTTCGCGGGCGACGCGTGTCACTTCACCAGCAAACGCATTCAGCTGGTCCACCATGGTGTTAATGGTGTTCTTTAGCTCTAGAATTTCGCCCTTCACGTCGACGGTAATCTTGCGCGACAGATCGCCGCGAGCCACGGCAGTGGTCACCTCGGCAATGTTTCTCACCTGGCCCGTTAAATTACCAGCCATCGAATTAACCGAGTCCGTAAGGTCCTTCCAGGTACCGGCAACACCAGGCACATTTGCCTGACCGCCGAGCCGCCCCTCGGTTCCGACTTCGCGAGCCACACGGGTCACTTCACCTGCAAACCGATTCAGTTGATCCACCATTGTGTTCAGTGTTTCCTTCAACTGAAGGATCTCGCCGCGAACATCTACGGTGATCTTGCGGGACAAGTCTCCATTTGCGATCGCTGTCGCGACCTCGGCAATATTTCTTACCTGACCGGTCAGGTTGCTGGCCATGAAGTTCACATTATCGGTGAGGTCTTTCCACGTCCCGCCAACACCGGGCACCTGAGCCTGGCCGCCAAGTTTGCCTTCCGTTCCTACTTCACGCGCCACGCGCGTCACTTCGCCGGCAAAGGCATTCAACTGATCCACCATCGTATTAATGGTGTCCTTCAATTCAAGAATCTCGCCTTTCACATCCACGGTGATCTTGCGCGACAAGTCTCCGCGAGCCACGGCAGTCGTCACCTCGGCGATATTTCTCACCTGAGCCGTAAGATTTCCTGCCATTGCGTTGACGGAGTCCGTGAGATCTTTCCACGTACCCGCAACGCCCGGCACAACCGCCTGACCTCCCAGCTTGCCATCCGTTCCAACTTCGCGCGCCACACGAGTAACTTCCGAAGCAAACGAGCGCAATTGATCCACCATCGTATTGATGGCTTCCTTCAACTGAAGAATCTCACCGCGAACATCGACTGTAATCTTGCGCGAAAGGTCTCCGCTCGCAACGGCCGTTGCCACCTCTGCAATATTTCTCACCTGGCCCGTCAGATTGCTGGCCATCAGATTGACCGAATCAGTGAGATCCTTCCAGGTTCCCGCAACGCCGGGAACTACAGCCTGGCCGCCCAGTTTGCCATCCGTTCCTACTTCGCGCGCCACGCGTGTAACTTCGGAGGTGAACACACTCAATTGCTGAATCATCGTATTGACGATGTTGGCGGAACGAAGAAACTCCCCTTCCAGTGGCCGCCCATCGACGTCCAGTCTGACTGTCTGTGCCAGATTCCCCTGGGCAACCGCGGCAATTGCGCGTGTTACCTCGGTCGTCGGTCGCAACAGATCTTCGGCAAGGGTATTGACCGAAGACTCCATCTCACCCCAGGACCCTTGCAGTTGATGAAAGCGAGCCCGTTCCCGCGTTCTGCCCTGTTTCCCGACCACTTGGCCGATGCGCTTTAGTTCGCGCGCCATCTGTTCGTTGGCCGAGACGATGTCATTAAAAGTGTCGGCCACTTTACCTTCAAGACCGGCCCACGAACTCGGCAGCCGAACCGAAAAATCCCCATCGCGCACCTTACGCAGCGCCATCAGGAGGACAGGAAGATCAAGATTTGTAGTGTTGGAGGCCGTTGGGGAGTCACCGTTGGACGTATTAACAGGGATTGCTGCCTTATTTGCGGGGGATCTACGACCATCAGTTTTCACAATCGGTCCTTACCAGCAGAGTTCTGGGATAAACAAGTACCAAGACAGAATTGGCCCATTAGAGATAACTCCAAAGGGTCATAAGGAAAATCGAGCAAGACTCATGAATCCATTTGTGCGATGCAAAGACTCATCGAAATGTTGTCCGAATATTATCAAAGGTGTTTTGGAGGTTCCGACCTCATTGGCGGTCGATACTTTCTAAGTATCGTCAGAGGTTGGGATAGGGATCCATTCGCGAGCAAAATATCAAAGAACTCGCCGGCAGGGAAACCTTTAATTTCGAGTTCCAACAAGTCGTTTATTTTATGCAAAGAAAAACAAAACCCATGCTCGTTCGAGTCCAATGAACGCCTCGATTTCAATCCGATTCTTCAGCGATCTCCGATAGTATGAGTTTCTACGCCTGCCGGATCGTTTTCCCTCATGAAAATAAATATTGCAATCGCAGCTTCAGCTGTCACTGCCGCAATCGTTGTAATTCTCGCGCTGCATCTGGCACCAGGAAAGAGATCCTCTCCTGCCGCAACTCAGACGTATGCTGATTCGAAGAGTTGCAGCCAGTGCCATGCTGCAGAAGCGTCTGGCTACGCCACCTCCGGCATGGCGAGGGCCTTTTACAGACCGGAGGCCAGGACCACAGTGGGTGCTCCCGCGAAAGAACGGCAGTTCTTTCACTTAGCGTCCTCGACGTTCTACAGCATGACCGAACATGACGGCAAATACTTTCAACGCCGATGGCAACAAGGATTTGACGGCAACGCCGACAACGTCGAAGAACTCCAGGTGGACTACATCATGGGGTCGGGAAACCATGTTCGCACCTATCTGCATCGTGAGCAGGACGGTACGCTGATCGAACTTCCGCTCGCCTGGTACGCCGAACAGGGTGGCCATTGGGGCATGAATCCCGGGTACGATAATCCACACCCCATGACGCGCCGGTCGATCGCCTACGAATGCATGTTCTGCCACAACGCATATCCCGAGATTCCAGCGACGATTCATCGCGATCTTTCGGCGAACCCTGTCTATAACGATCCGTTACCGGAAGGAATCGACTGCCAGCGTTGTCACGGCCCCGGAGCGGCCCACGTCAGAGCAGCCCAGACACCCGGCGCATCTCTCCAGGAGATTCGCAGTCAGATTCTCAATCCGGCAAACCTCGACAAAGCCCGTCAGATGGAAGTTTGCGAGCAATGCCATCTTGAAACCACGAGCCGCTCGTTGCCCGACCGCATCCGGCACTACGATCAACACCCCTTCGGATACATGGCGAACCAACCGCTTGCCAGCTTTAATTCTTACTTCAGTCGTGATCCTGAAAAAGGGCGTACCGACAACTTCGAGATCGTCAACGCGCCCTATCGCCTCAGGCAATCGCAATGCTATCTGAAGAGCGGTGGCGCACTGACCTGTGAGACATGTCATAACCCGCATGACCTCCACAAGGGGCCAGAGTCTGTCTCCTACTACGCCTCGATCTGTATGAAATGCCACCAGGCAACACTACCGGCACAGATTGCTCTTCACAGGCATCCCGCGTCCAACGACTGCATCTGCTGTCATATGCCCCCGCGTCGCACCGAGGACGTAGTCCATGCCGTCATGACCGATCACTTGATACAACGGCGCCCACCACCTGCAAGAGAACTCCTGGCCGAGCGAAAAGAGATCCCCGAGACACCGGAGAACGCATATCACGGAGAGGTACGCCGTTATCTTCTCGACCATGAAAACCCCGGCCTCGCAGAGGATCTCTATACCGCTCTCGCGCAAGTCATCGACAACTCCAATCTCGAAGCCGGCATTCCACAGTTAGAGCAGGCAATTCAGACGCAGCATCCCAGTCAACCCAACTCCTTCATCGAGCTCGGCGATGCCAGGCGACACACCGGCGATTTTGCGGGGGCAATAAACGCCTATCGGCAAGCGCTTGAGTTGGATCCTCTCTCATCGCGTGCTCAACGGCGTCTCGGATCGACCCTCGGAGTCGCCGGACAGGAAGAGGAATCACTCACCGTTCTGCAAAAGGCTCTCGAACGAGAACCCGAAAACGCGCTGCTCTGGTACGAGAAGGGACTCACCGAGTCGAGGGCAGGGAAGAGAGGACAGGCGATCTCAGACCTGAGGAAAGCGCTTCAGATTAAGCCGGACTTCGCCGATGCGCAAAACAACCTCGGAGCCAATCTTGCCCAACAGGGAGATCAGGCCGCTGAAGCAGCCTTCCGTGCAGCGTTGACCACGAATCCCTACGACGCTGGCGCAAACGCCAACCTGGGCCGTTTGTTGGCAGGCAAAGATGACTGGAAACAGGCCGTCTTTTATATGCAAAAAGCCGTTCAACTCGATCCTTCAGACCCCGGTGCGCATATGGCTTACTCAGTGGTGCTGCTTCAGATAGGTCGATTTCGCGAAGCAGAAGTGGAAGCCGACGCTGCCGTGAAAGCTGATCCAAAATCTCTTCAAGCGCGGGATCTTCTGGAACAGGCTCGCGCGCAAAGAAGCAACCATCGCTGAAAGCATTATGAGCATTTGCCGAACGTGCGGCTGGCGTAGATTTTTTGCACGAGTGGAAACTAACCCCTCGTATGGGGGTTGACAACTGTTCTCTCAATGTTTTCTTATGATCACCGCAATTGTTTTATCTGCAAACTATTTGAGACAACCGTTTGTCTATCATTGAAGTAAGACATTATTTTTCGGCCAGAATTCGTTCATTGCCCCGGATATCAGATAACAAATGGGCACTTCGTTGGAAAAACCGTATGACGCAGTCTTTGGAGGCTATCTCGTGAATATCACCGAAGCAACACGCAAAATCTCGAAGCAAATCTTGCTAAGGCCATCGGCAATCGCCCTGTTCGCCTTGGCTGGCTATTGCACATTCCCCGCAATCCTATCCATTCATGGCGCGGCGTATGCGCAGAACACCAATGCGACGATCCGCGGGCAGGTACTCGATCCAACCGGAGCTCTCGTACCTGACGCCAGGATCACGATCACCAACAAGAATACGAATGTCACTGTTTTCAGCGGCAACACCGATTCGGCAGGTGCCTTCGTAGCGCCGCAGGTCATCCCCGGAACTTATAAGATTACCGTCGCCGCGGCCGGCCTTAAAGACGCCGTCGTCGACAATCTCGTCGCCACGGTCGCCCAGGTTGCTTCGGTGAACATCAATATGCAGATTGGAGGAGCGAACGAAGTCGTCACCGTTGAGGTCAAGGGAGAGCAACTGGACCGAAGCACGTCGGACATCTCGACGTTGATCTCGCCGGCAGAAGTCCAGAACGTTCCACTCGTCAACCGCGCTCCGGAAAATCTTCTGGCGTTTATTCCCGGTGTCGCTCACGGTGGCGCTGGTGATCAACCGAATACAGCCCAGCTCTCGATTAACGGCAGCCGCACCCTCAACTCCGAGATGCTCCTGAATGGCGTCTCCATCATCGTTGCCTCCACCGGAACGGCCCTTGCCCTGCCATCGCCGGACGGCATTGACCAGTTTCGTCTTCTGGCAACCAATGCTCCGGCCGAGTATGGCCGTACCGCAGGCGCCGTGCTCTCAGCCAACACAAACTCGGGTACGAACGTCTATCACGGAAATGCCTATTTCCTGCTGCGCAATGAGGACTTCGATGCCAATTCGTATTTCAACAAGCTCAAGGGGCTCCCTCGTGCGAAAGACCGTTACTTTCAGATGGGAGGCTCGTTTGGCGGACCCGTCCGGATTCCAAAGCTTTACAACGGACGCGATAAAACCTTCTTCTTCGTAAATTACGACTACACCATTGCACCGAATACGGGCACTTTTACGGACACCGTTCCGACCGCAGCCCAACGCACAGGCGACTTCTCCGCTGCCTTGAATGGTGTCAGCTCCAACAAGGCCGCGCCAGTCGTTGTCTACCGCCCCGGAACGAAGACTCCGTATGGCAGCACCACAGCGGGCGGAAGCCAGATCATTGGTCCTATCGACGCGTCAGCTGCAAAAATTCTCGCTTTGCTTCCCCTGCCGAACACTCAGGGAACCTTCGATCCGGTCAACAATCGCTACACAGGAAACTGGATTACGCAGCAGAACACTACAAGCAACACCCTAAGGCTCGCAGCCCGTGTCGATGAACAGCTCACCCCCAAGGACCGGTTTAGCTTCAACCTCTACCGGTACACCAGCACATCCCCAAATGCGGTGAATTACAACCAGGACGCCACGGGAAAAACCTTGTCCTTTAATCAGGCGTTGTTCAACACCACATGGGATTGTTCGTGTAACAACGCGTGGCTTCCCTCGGTGGAGTATACGCGCGTCTGGACTCCCACCCTGGTCATGGACCTGAACATGGGCTTCTTCCGGAATGTCGTGTTGCGCAATCCTCCCGGATCAGGCCTTAATGCGGCGCAGACGCTTGGAATCACCTCGCTCCCCTTGGATCAGATGCCGCAGCTTACCTCACCTGGCTTCAGCAATATCGGGTCAGATACGAATACGAATCAGGTCAACATCACCAATACTTACGCCCCGTATGGCAGCGTTACCAAGACCTACGGTCCCCACACCTTCAAGGTTGGCGCTTCCCTGCGCAAGAATCAGTTCAACTCCTACAACCCGGCCTCCAGCCCGGAAGGGACGTTGGCCTTCGATGGCTCGGTTACCAACCAGGGCAACGCCGGCAATCCCACAACCGGGCTCGCCGACTTCCTGCTCGGCAAGATCAAAACTGGAAGCTATGAGCAGCCAATGCCAGCCACCGGCCGTCGCAACTACAACATTGGCATCTTCGCCCAGGACGACTGGAAGATACTTCCAAAGCTCACGCTCAACGTGGGTCTGCGTTGGGAGTATGAATCGCCGCTTACGATCGCTCACAATATCTTCAGCCGTATGGATCCCACAACCGGTGTCATGTTGGTTGCTGGTCAGAATGCGTCCGCATCCCTCAACGCTCCTACTCCTAAGGCGGACTTCTCTCCTCGTGTTGGCCTGGCTTACAGCCTCAACGACAAGACCGTGATCCGTGCGGCCTTTGGAACGTTCTACGGAACCATCTTCCAGAATCTCGGCGGACAGATTGCGTTTCCGGGATACGACAACAACATCTCCTATAACAACTTGGGAACCGGCATTGCCCAGCCCTTTTCGCTTTCGCAGGGTTTCCAGCTTCAACCGGCTGCCAACGGAGGCAATCCCGCCTTGGCTCCCCTTTACGTGAATGCAACGCCAGCCAGCCCCTACTCAATCAGCGGTGTGGCCTTCAACAAGATGAGCCCGATGCCGATGGTTCAGCAATGGAACGTTGGATTTCAGCGCACACTGCCTCTGGCTCTGACATTGGAAGTCAATTACGTTGGAAACCACGCACTCCATCTTCCCTATAACGCGGCGGTCAACGTTGTGCCTCTCGCAAGTGTTGACGCTGTAACCCTGGCAAACACCACCACAGCAACACAGAACGCGAGACCATTTCCGAAACTGAGCGGTTGGACCGACGTCGATACGATTGGTAAATCGAACTACAACGCTCTGCAGGTAACGGTCCGTCGGCAGTTCAACACGCGCCTTGCTATTCTCTCCAATTACTCGTACGCCAAGAGCATGGACGATGGCAGCACCATCTACAACTTCTCTGCGCCGAATGGAACGGCAAACTCTCAATACCCCGTTGAAGGTCCTAATCGTATCAACGACGTCGCGGTTAGCAACATCGACGCAACTCACTCCGCAAGCATTCTCATGGTCTACACAACCGGAGGTCCCTGGTGGCTCAAGAACTGGCACATCTCTCCAGTCTTTGTCGGACACACGGGACTCCCGGTCAATATCACCCAGACCAACGAGATTCCCAGTGCTTCGCAGCGCCCGAACGGCGACACGACGCACTTGAAACTCTCCCATCCGGTCGTCAACGGTGCGACTCTGCAATACCTCGACACCCCTGTAACAGACACCAACTT
This sequence comes from uncultured Acidobacteriaceae bacterium, assembly GCA_963815485.1. Classification (GTDB taxonomy): domain Bacteria; phylum Acidobacteriota; class Terriglobia; order Terriglobales; family Acidobacteriaceae; genus Edaphobacter. The sequence continues at coordinate 2,734,583 of CAWFGQ010000002.1, forward strand.
CGCGCTGACACCCTCGGGCCCGATCTACTCCACTATTAATGGTGTTCGAACCCGCATCGTCGCAACCGGCTTCGGCAACGTCGGCCGCGATTCCATCAGGGCTCCAGGTGAAGTCGACTTCGATCTCTCGGTCTCCAAGGACTTCAAGATATGGGAGGCCGTGAACTTTCAGATCCGCGCCGATGCATTCAACGTGATCAACCATACGAACTTCACGGCACCGAGCGGCGCGCTCACCGTGTCTACGACAACCAACTCCACAATTGCAAACTTCGCCAATAGCTCAAGCTTCGGCCAGATTACCGGCACGCAGCCCAGTCGCAGGTTGCAGCTATCAGGGCGCTTCTTCTTCTAAAACTCTTCACCACAGGTCCGGAAAGGCCATCCGTAAGGGTGGCCTTTTTCGGAGCATAAAGGGCCAATGCTTAGGTCGGGCAGAGCCGGACAGGAACAGACAACGATGAAACGATGGATACGATATTGGCATAGTCTCAACTCCAACGGACTTGGATATAGTGCTGTTCTTAGCTTCCTGTTTGCGGCGGGCATCTCCGCTTCGGCAGAAACGCTTCGCTCACCCTGGGACGGAAAACAGGTCGCCCAGACCGACGCGGCCTACACCTGTTCCGCAATCGTGCACATCGCTCCCGACCTTGTTACGGACGGCTTCTACAGACTTGACGACCCCACCCACTCCATCATTGACCCAGTGCGTCAGGAAGCCTATCGCAAATCGAGCGAGCCGGTAAAAAACGTTGGAATGCAGATCGTGAAAGCAGCCGACACCTACCGCACAACAGGCTCGCGAAGCTCCGCTCAATGTGCCATGAGCCAGATCCTCACATTGGCGCAGGACCATGCCCTCACCGGAAAGATGTCGTCCAATCAGGCCTACTACGTCCAGGGCTGGGTAGTCGGTGCGATTGCAATCGCCTATCTCAAAATCCGCGACCTCGACCTCCAGACTCCCCAACAGGCAGAGAGCATCGGTGAATGGATGCACAGCCTAGGCGAACAAACAAGAAATTACTACGACTCGCACAGGAAACCTGGCCGCAGCGACGCGCAAAATAATCATCTCTACTGGGCCGGAGTCCAACTTGCCGCAACGGGAGTCGCCGCGAACAACCGCAAAGACTTCAACTGGGCAATGGCAACCTACGACAACGGAGTCAACCAGATCCAGCCCGACGGCTCTCTTCCGCTTGAGATGGCAAGGGGCGGTCGCGCCTTGCACTACCATCTCTACGCGCTCGCGCCTCTCGTTCTCCTCGCGGAGTTCGGCGAAGCAAATCATCTCGACCTCTACGCCCACGCCAACGGCGCGATTCATCGCCTCGTGAACTTCTCAATCGCCGGTGTTCAAGACCCGACTCCGTTCGTTAAAGCCACCGGAGTGCAGCAGGAGATCTCCAAGACTCTCAACGGAGACCAGATCGGTTGGGCTCCTCCCTACGTCCAACGCTTTCCAAGTCCGGCGCTTGAGCAATACATCAGAAGCGCAAATAACTTAAACGTCTATTACCTGGGTGGTCTCGCTCCCGGCAAATGAAAATCTCCCGAATCGTTCAGATTGCACTCTTAGCCGAATTGTCTTTAGGCGGTTTCGCACCATCTCAGGTGCCGGCCGCTCCAGACCCATCGCTCGCTCCGCATCTCCTGCTCACACTGCAGGACTTCGAAGCGCGCAAGGCCATCGTGCAACATGAGCCGTGGGCCAAAACTGCATTCGAAGCACTGCTCAAAGAGGCCGACGGCTATCCGCAGGACTATCTCAACAAATTTGGACTCACGACAGTAACCGCACCCGAAAAAACCGCTCAGTGGGCTCATTGGTACGTGTGCCCTGAGACAGGAACCCACCTCGAATTCCATCCACCGAACCACAACATCTGCCCCGACACAGGAAAGGACTATCAGGAATGGCCCATCAGCGACGTGCACTATCACTACATGCACGACATGCTCAGCCACGACGCGATGATCCTCGGCATCGCCTACCGCATGACCGGAAAACAGATCTACGCGCGACATGCAGCCGAGATCCTGAAGCTCTACGCAGACAAATATAAGGACTACCCCATCGTCGATAACTACGGAAAACAGTCGAACTGGGGTGCACGCATCTACTCGCAGACTCTCAACGAATCTATCTGGCTCATCGACATGACCTTCGCCTACGACCTCGTGCGAGGATCAGGAGAACTCAGCGCAGCCGACCGAAATCACGTTGAACAGGATCTCTTGCTTCCCAGTGCGGCCACTGTCGTTCGCGGACACAAAGAGCCAACCAACAATATCCAAAGCTGGATCAACGGAGCGCAGGCATCGGTCGGCTTCGAACTCAAGAACAAGGCGCTTATCGACGAAGCCATTGACGGCCCACTCGGCTTTCGCTACCAGATGAAAAATTATGTCCACGAAGGATTCTGGATCGAAGGGGCTTGGGGCTACCAGTTCTATGCGATGCGTCCGCTGACAACAACGGCCGAGATCGCAAAACATCACGGTATGGATCTGTGGAAACAGGAACCCGCACTCACGAGTATGTTCTTCTCGCCGCTCGGAGTCATGCTGCCCGACGGCAGGCTTCCCCCATTCAACGACTCCGAAGAAGTTCGCCTCTACGGCAATGCCCCGCTGTACGAGTTGGCCTACGAGAACACACACGATCCCAGGCTCCTCGCCGTCCTCGACAACGCGCCGCGCACCAGCAAAGAAGCTCTTCTCTTCGGTGTGCCGACTCTGCCCGAGTCGAAAGGCCCGTTGCTCAAAAGCGCCATCTTTTCTGAATCTGGCTACGCCACGCTCCGTGCAAAAAACCATGACCTCAGCGTAATCCTGAAGTTCGGCCCGCACGGTGGAGGTCATGGCCACTACGACAAACTCGGCGAGATCATCTACGCCGAAGGCCGCACGCAGGCCGTGGATCCCGGCACGCAACTCTACGGAATGGCTCTGCACAAGGAGTGGGATCAGATGTCCGTAGCCCACAACACCCTTACTGCAGACGAACTGCGTCAGGACCAGGCAACCGGCAAGCTGATCGCCTGGAAAGATGAAGACGGCTATGCCGCTGTGACCGCGAGTGCAGGCCCCGTTTACAAATTCGCAGACCTCACCCGCAGCATTCTCGTAACCGACGACTATGTATTACAGCTCGATCGCGCTCACTCAACCGACGGCAAGCCACACGCCTTCGACTTCAACTATCACAACTTCGGCAAGCAAGCGATCCATTTGCAGACCACACCGTACGCCGCTTTTCCAAACGGAAACGGTTACAACCATTTAGAACAAGTGCAACGCGGCGAAACATCCGACACCATTACCACCCGCTTCGATAACGCCGAAACGTCCATATCACTGACAATGCTCGGCGGCGGATCGTCGGAGATCTTTCACGGGGTAGCACCCGGGCCCCATCCAGCCATAAAAGTTCCCTTCCTCATCGTGCGACGAAAGGGAATAAATGTTAGCTTTCTCTCGCTATTCGTTCCCGCCAAAGGCAATCCCGCAAGCATCCACCTGGCGGCCACGAAAGAAGGCACCATCACAGTGCAGGGATCAAATTGGGTCGATACGATAACACTGGGCGACACAATCCTCTACCATCGCGACCCCGCGCCTGGATCAAACAACCCAAATAAAAGGTCGCAACAAAACTAGCAGTTAAACGCGAGATCCTATAACGCTGGTTGTCTTCGTCACGGTCGAGGCGAAGAATCCCTTTGCTGAATTCCGAAGGTAGCGATCGTATTCGATCTCCTTCGTTCGTTTAAAACTTTAGAGACCGCAAAGGCTTTAGCCGCAAGGTCTTTCTCTCCGACTTTTTGGTAAAGCCTTCCCAGCTGAAAGTGCACCGATCCGTCATCATCGCTTGGCAATCCCGCTTTGTACTCATCGATCGCCCGCTTCGTATCCCCTTGATCGCCATAGACCTGCCCCAGCAGGGCATGGATCCGCGGCACGAGCTCAGTTCTTGCTGTAAGTCCCGCTCGCAGATACGGCTCGGCCTCAGCGGACTTATGTTCCGCAATCAAGATCTCACCCATGATGTAGTTGGCCTCTGGGTCAGAGGGTCTTTGGGTAAGAGCCTCCTGAATCATCTCTCGAGCGCGATCGATCTGCATCTCCTGCAGATAATTCGTCGCTGCCCCCACCAACGCCGCAAATTCCTTGGGATTCAGATTCAAAGCAACCGTATATTCGGCCTCAGCCTCGGCATATTTCTCTCGATCCCGGTAGCTTTCAGCCAGCAACTCATGCAGCCGAATCGAATTCGGCTCAACCTCTCCCGCATAAGCCAGTGCCAAAAGCGCCAGGCGCTGCTCCGCGAGGATCGACCAGTAAAGCCCTTCCTCAGCCGTTCTGGGAGACGCCCGAAGCTTCTTCGCAGCCGAAAGGGAAGTCTTGAAGTCGCCGGTATAGAAGGCACAAGTTGCAAGCAGGGAAAGGTCGTGACTCGTGGGGACGGTCAAACGAAGAAGATTCTTCGCGCAATTGGCGTACTCTCCCCGTTGATAAAAACTCTGCGAAGACGCCACCGCAGCTTTTGCCGGGGTTTGATCGACGGGTAAATTACTCTGCGCCGACAAAGTCCTCCCGCCTCGAATCGAGGTTCTCAGTACCGACGCCGTATCTTGAGGAATGTCGCCCGCATTGGAATTCGCCAGCAGTTCGTCAAATGCCTTGCTTTGTTCGGTGGTCATTCCACGCGTTAATTCAAACGCATGGGCTTTTACAAATCCGGAATCAATACCCCAGAGCGACCCAAGCGATCGTAACGCAACTTCACTCTCCCCATCTGCGAGCTCAAGGCGAATCATTCCCAGCTTCGCTAACGAACACCCACCAGAATTTACCTCCCGCTCAAATTCGGTTTTGGCGTCAGCAGGTTTTCCACCTCGAATTAAAACCAATCCCAGTGAAGATCGACTACAAGGAGGAGAAGTGGGACCGGAAAGGAGCCGACGAAAGACCTCCGTCGCCTGGGCAAGTTTCTCCTGATCGCTCAGCGACTCAGCATTTAACCTTTGAAAAAATGGCGACTCTCGGTTCATCCGGGCGAAATCCCCTGCAGTAGCTTCCGACATCTCCAGATAAGTAATGCCGAGCCGGTACCAGCCTTCTCCATCGCTCGGATTTAACTCCGTTACGCGGCGGTAGGCTAGAGAAGCGTTTTCAAACTGCTTCAAACCAAAATAAGCACTTCCTAAATTAACATAGATCTCCCGGTCGTTCGGGCGAAGCTGTCTCGCGATCGTCAGATAACGAACCGCCTCTACTCTATTTCCAAGCTGAAGATTCTCGATCCCCAGAAAAAGAACTGGCACAAATAATTTTGGTTGTAACTGATGAGCGACCGTGAAACTCTGCAACGCTCCAGCATGATCCCCGGCCTGGTGTTGCATCAAACCAAGATTCGCCCAGACCTCCGGCACATCGCGGCGAAGAGTCAATGCGCTTTGATACGCAAGGATGGCGGCAGACACATCACCTGCAGACTGCGCTCTCACCGCCTTTGCCAGACGCGAGTCGAAGTCATCCTGTCCGAACCCATATTTCAGCGGTAACAGAAACAAGACAACGACAAACCAGCGAGTTACTCTTCGCCGAATACCCCGGCGATTGATCGGTAAAACAGAATTCAACCACAACCGCCTATTGCGTTTCATGTCGATTCGAAGCAGCCCACTCAATCCGCAGATCCGCACCCTTACCATTATCCGGCACTTGAACCGTTATCGTGTGGCGCTGTGGATCGAGAGATGGCGCCACCTCCCGGCTCCCATTGATGGAGGCTCTCACTGGCGATGCCGGACTCGCATAGACCTCCACTTGAAGATCCTTCCACCACGGGACATAACTCCCCTCGTGCGCACCGACGTGAATGGCAATCCCGCTTTGCGTCTCCTGGCAGGTGAACTCCATACGAAGGAAGTCGCCATGTTTGTATGCGAATGAGTGCCCATCATCTATATAGACAGACCCTTTGCATTCCTTCCCCGGATAAACCCGCAGAGTCAGAGGGCCCTTCGGTATCTCAGACGTGCTTTCCACAAGAGGCTGCATCGGAATGATCGTACCTGCGCGGACAAAGACCGGTAGAACATCCAACTGCGGCTTAATCATGATCTTTCGGCCAATAAAGCCCGGATCATTCAGCGCCGGTGCGCCATCCGACCACGTTCCGCCATCAACTTTCTCTCCTGTCCAATAGTCGTACCAATCCACAAGAGGAAGTTCAACAGGATAGGAATCGGTTTTTTCAGGATAGATTGCCGGAGCAACCAGCAGATTGCCGCCAAAGAGAAATTCATTACTGGCATCCAGATCCATTGGGTGCCGATCTTTGGTCGCGTCCGGAAACTCGAGAAAAAGTGGCCGAACGATTGGCATTCCAGTTCGCGACATCTCCTCCGCCGCCGTATAGAGATAGGGCATCAATCGGTAGCGCTCCTCAATATAGCGCTTACGAATAGCCTCCTGCTCAGGGCCGTGAACCCATATCTCCTGGCTCGCCGAAATGTCGCACGCATGATCGCGATCGATTGGTTGAAACGCACCAAGTTCGAACCATTTCGTCAACAGTTCGGGTCCTGGGCTGCCGATAAAGCCACCAACATCCGCTCCGCTCACGCCAAAACCGCTAAGCCCAAGGTTCAGAAGCATCGGCGTTGTAAGCCGAAGATGGTTCCATGTGCTGCTATTGTCGCCAGTCCATGTAACGGCAAAGCGCTGACCTCCAGCGTAGCTCGCACGCGTTAGAACAAAAGGCCGCTCATTCGGCGACAGCTTCAGCAATCCCTCGTAGGTCGCGCGTGAGTTCTCCATTCCGTACACATTGTGAATCTCCAGATGCGTCGCCGTGCGTGGTTGGAAACCTCGTTCTTCAATCCGATGATTCACATCGTCAGGCATTGTCAGCTGCGGTCCGTTGAAGACAGAAGGCTCATTCATGTCATTCCAGAAACCGGATACACCGTCATGAACAAACTCGGAATAGAGCGAACCCCACCACTTCCGTGTGCTCTTCCGCGTGAAGTCAGGAAACACGGAGTCCCCTGGCCAGACCTTTCCCACATAGATCGAGCCATCAGGATTCTTCACGAAGTGGTCTCCCGCAATGCCGCTGTCGTAGGGAGCATAGTGCGCGTTGGGAAGATCGGCAATATGCAGGTCGGTGATGGCCACCACATGGAAGTCTTCCTTCTTCAAATCCGCAATCATCTGTGTGAAGTGAGGAAATTGAATCTGGTCCACGGTGAACGGACGATGGTGGTCCTGAAAGTCGATATCCAGATAAATCGCATCCACGGGAATCTTGTCCTTGCGGAGACGATCTGCGACCGCCATCACCTCAGATTCAGGATGGTAGGAAAAACGAGATTGCTGGAATCCAAAAGACCATAACGGCGGAAGAGGAGCCGGACCTGTAAGCCACGCATAGGTGGAGAGCACACGGCTGGCATCGGGTCCATAGAGAATGTAGTAGTCGAGCGGACCATTCTCCGAGCCAAACGAATAGGCGTCCGGCGACTCCTTACCGAAATCAAAACTCGTTCGCCACGTGTTATCCAGCAACACGCCGGTGGTGACACCTCGAAAGGACGTCAGGAAAAAAGGAATTGCTTTGTAAATAGGATCGGTTGACTCCTGAAAGCCATAACTATCCGTATTCCATAGGCTATAGGCGTGGTCTCTCCGATCCAGCGGTCCCGGCTTATCGCCTAGCCCGAAGTAGTGTTCCTCCGGACGCATTGTCTTGTAAACCCGAAACGCCGGACCATGAAACTCAATCGGCCGATTCTCGGCGTCGTCCTGAATTACGGCTCCAGCCAGGTCACTCACTCGCAAGCGGAGAGTCGCGCGTTCGACTCGCACTCGCAGCGCCGCCGTACGAAACCCCACAAACCCGGCATCCTCCTCCGCTGAAACCTGTGCCTTGCTTAACCGCGCATCATTAAGCACCGCCCAAGAGGCGTCTTCCGGCAGAAGCCCTTGACGTCCAACTCGGACCCGGAGAACGTTCTCTCGGAGAGCCGTAATCTGCATAATGGCGTCTCCGCTTCGAATCTCAACGCCGTTTTCAAGAGACCTGCTGCCCGTAACGGACTCCAGTACGGTTAACCGGTTCGCAGATACAACCGACACCCCCGAATCTCCAGCATGGGCTACCTGCTCGGCGAATATCGAACAACAGGAGCAAAAGAACGCGAAAAAAACTATTGAGATTATCCGATATTGCTTCATCTTGAGCGCTAATTCCTGGTTCAAGCCGTATTGAACAAACGAGGTAGGTTGAGCGACCAGAATCGTAACAGCGCAGGTTAATGAAAAGCTTTTTCGAAGCCCGATGTTTTACCGAAGATTCGTCTAGGAACATCCGATGCGGCCGATAACTTACTTTAGACCCCGACTTGATGGCAATTCGAGCCCAACTACGGACTTGTCCTTAATAATGTTAAGGGCGGTATAATCGTCTCCGATTAGTAGCCGGCTATCCAGGAGTTGAAGAGAGCGCTTGGCCCATAGGGTCATTAGTTCTGTGGCGCCGTGCTGCAGTTTGTTCGTACACTCCCGTGAGGTAGAAACCGGTGCAAGGGGATTTCCGCATCAATGATTGGTTGATCCAGCCTCAGATCAACTCTGTTGAGAAAAACGGCAAGACGTGGCACCTCGAGCCCAAGGTGATGCAGGTTTTATTGCATCTCGCCTCTCATCCCAATGAGGTTCTCTCCAAAGATCGTTTGCTTGAGGCGGTCTGGCATAACACCTTCGTCGGCGACGACGTTCTCGTCCGTTGCATCTCTGAGATTCGATATGTCTTTGGCGACGACCCAAAGTCTTCCCGCGTAATCCAGACCATCCCAAAAGGTGGCTATCGTCTTATCGCCATCGTTACGACAGAAAACCCTTCAGACCTCGAGCCCGCGAAAGCCGCTGCAACAAAACCGGAAGGTGTACTCCGCTACAACCTTGAGCAGGATCAGAAAACGGAATCTCACGTTGCCGTCGCCGATCAACCGCCGAACCAGACAAACAGTTGGCCCCCGAATTCACTCGAAGAGCACTCTGCCTCAACTACCCTCGCGATCCCGGAACCACTCCCAACATCGACTCCTGTTCTCTCAAAACACGGCGCCTCTTCGAACCGGCACTTTTGGTCAGTTGTTGTGGGCTCCTGCCTGATAATTCTTCTCGGCTGCTTGGCTGCGGCCTATACCTGGAGAGCCTCGCATCGGTCAGCGCTCGATTTCTTCTGGGGTCCCGTCGTCAATGGAAATGAACCGGTGCTTATCTGTATCGCCGATCAAAACCAATACGGTGCGGTCGCTCTTCGCGATGCAGCCGATCCAACTCGCCAGATTCTCCTCAAAGACAACCTGACGGCGGTTGTAATCGACGATCTCAACGCGGTCATTCAGGTAACCGGCCTGCTCAAATCGAACGATAAACAATACTCCCTTAAAGGAGAAGGGGCCACGAACCTCACCGACCTCAGAAACGGCCCTACGGTCTTTGTCGGAGCGTTCGACAATGCCTGGACACTGCGCCTGACCAACCCTCTCCGCTTTCACTTTGCTAACAACCCCGAGATGACGCAGTTTCGCATCGTCGACTCAGAAGCCCCCGCCCAGACCAGTTGGGCTATCGACCGGCTCGAACAAATGGCAAAGAATAACTATAGGGACTATGCGATTGTCGCTCGTTTTACAGATGGTAATACCGGCAAACTGGCCGTCATCATTGCCGGTGTCGGCCGGGGTGGAACCATCGCAGCAGGGGAACTCGTCAGCAATCCGGCTTACCTCGCTCAACTCTCGAGCGCCGCTCGCGCTTCAGGAAACAAGAAAAATATGGAAGTTGTCTTGAGCACCCAGATCATTGACGGTGAACCTGGATCGCCGAAGATCGAAGCAACTTATTTCTGGTAGTTCGCTTGGTGGAAACTCCCTTCAGCAATACAAATCATGCTCCGATCCGTCGTTCGGTGAACATTTTCTGCGCTCAGAAACACCTTCAATGCGCCGTCTCTTTCCAGGCCAATGGCCACATACTCATGAAAATAAACTCCTTATTCCCTCGGGTAATCCTCGGAACTCGGGTCTCTAAAACATCAGTAAACAATCTCTATTTCTCCACGACAGCAACGTTTCTCCATCTCTAGGGTGGTCATCGCTTTCAAGGACATGACATTTACGTCAGCCTTGTGGGCAAACCTATTTGCAAGAGGCAGATCACTTTGAGAGAGGCACATCCGATGCAATTCAAACGAGCTACACAATCGCAGATCGTTGCGACGATGACGATAGTGATGTTCACCCTGGGCATATTTTGGGGGACTACGACCCAACTGGCAGCCCAGTCCCAGGCGTTCACCGCCACAATCAGCGGCACAGTGACAGACAGTTCAGGAAGCGTCGTGTCAGGAGCGAAAGTGACTCTCACCAGCGCCGAACGTGGTATCACCCGATCGTTCGTCACGAAGGAGTCAGGCACCTACGGCATTACGCTTCTCCCGCCCGCCGACTACAACCTCAAGGTGGAGCAGCCAGGATTCCAGACCTACGAGCAACGTGGAATCTCGCTCTCCGCCGGCGCCAGTGCCACACAGGACATCATCATGTCGGTCGGCGCGGTCACGCAGGAAGTAGTTGTTTCTGGTTCCGCTCCGCTCTTGAATACCGAAAATGCCAATATCTCCGCCGACATCTCGCAGAAACAGGTTGTGGAACTTCCGCTGAACCTCCGCAACGTCTTCGGCCTCGCCTCTCTCAACTCCTCGGTCAACAACTCGACCCAGGCACAGATGGTCAACTCCAACGGCATCTCCGGCAGCGCCGATCAGGATATCTCCTTCCTCAACTTCGGCGGCACACACTTCGGCACAGCAGCTTATCTTCTCGACGGAACCTGGAACACAGCCCAGGACTGGGGTGGCGTCGTCTACGTCCCCTCGGTCGAAAGCGTTCAGGAGTTCAAGATCCAGACCAACGCCTTCACCGCACAATACGGTTGGAGCAGCGGCAACGTCGTCAACGTAGTGACCAAATCCGGCACAAACCGCTTCCACGGCGACCTCTTTGAGTTCTACCGCAACAGCGCTCTCGATGCGAACAACTACTTCAACAATCTGAACAACGTCAAAAAGCCTGACTTCAGCCGCAATCAGTACGGAGCCTCCGCTGGCGGTCCTTTGTACATCCCCGGAATCTACAAACAGACGAGTAAGACCTTCATCTTCGGCGTCTACGAAAGACTCCGCCAGTCAACCCCCGCCTCGCTCACAGCAACCGTCCCCACCTCAACCTTCATCGGCGGCGATTTCAGCGGCCTTTTGACCACCAGCGTCATCGGCCACGATGCACTCGGTCGTCCCATCTATCAGGGAGCGATCTACGATCCATACTCCACCCGCCAGATCACACAGGGACAGGTCGACCCGAAGACGGGACTCGTTGCAACATCGACTGGATACATCCGCGATGCAATTCCCGGTAACAAACTCAGCAATTCCATCAAGGGGATTGATCCCGCGGCCGCGAAGATTTCTGCAGGGAAGTACTGGCCTACACCCACCAACAGTGCGATCGCCAATAACTACTTCGCTTCGGTTCCGGCCAGCGCGCAGTCCGATGAATATCTGATTCGCGTTGATCACAACTTCACCGATGCCTCGCGCGCCTATGTTCGTTACGCGCACAAATCGGAACAGAAGACTAACTCACCGAACTTCTTTGGCGATTCCGATCCCGGCGGCCCCGGAGTCTACAATCCAAACAATCGCTGGAGCCTGGATGCAGGTTACAGCCACATCTTCAGCCAGTCATTAATTCTCAGCGCGAACGCCGGCCTTAATCGCTGGATCGAGCAGTCCGCCACCCAGGGAGACGGATTCAAACCCTCAACCCTTGGTCTTCCAACCAGCCTCGATACGATCGCGGATCAGTTTCCGCAGATCAAAATCGACGGTTATTCCGGCCTCGGACCCGGTGCTATCAACGGTCAGGACTCCTACGCCGTTCCCCGCAACTACTTCACCTACTCCGTCGACCTGACCAAGACGCTCAACAAGCACACCGTGGCCTTCGGATACATGGGCGTCGTCAACCAGATCCTCGGTGGCCACGTCTACGGAAGCAAGTTCAACTTCCCCATCGACTCCACCGCTGGACCCGATCCTTCAAACGAAACGCAGGGAACAGGCCAGGGTTTCGCCTCGTTCCTTCTCGGCGTTCCCGACAATGGCGGATCCACAGGCGTCAATGCGCAACTCGCAACCGAGAAGAACTACATCGGCTGGTATGTGCAGGATGACTGGAAGGCGACACCACGCCTTACCGTCAACGCAGGTATTCGTTATGAGATTCAAACTCCGTTGACTGAGCGGCATGACAAACAGCAATACTTCGACTTCACTGCATTGAATCCCATCGGCACAGGAACGGGCCTCACTACTCCCGGCGAACTGGTATTCAACGGGGGAGGCAACCGCAGAGGTCTTTACAACACCTCATACAGCAACTTCGGTCCACGCGTTGGCATCAGCTACCGGCTTACCGAAAAGGCGGTTCTTCGCAGCGGTTACGGAATCTTCTTCATTCCTTCCTACACCGGCAACGGGCCCGCGGATGGCTACACCCAGACAACGCCAATTCGCGGAACCCAGAACTTCATTCCGTTCAACACTCTCAGCAATCCAGTCCCGAGTGGAATTCTTCAACCTCAAGGCAGCGCTCTCGGTGCTCTGCAGGATGTAGGTCAGGGCGTACCAGCCGTCCGAAGCGCACGCGCTTCAACCTATCTGCAGCAGTGGATGTTGGGTGTCCAATATTCGCTTCACACCAACGACCTGCTGGATATCACTTACGTAGGCAACCGTGGCATCAAGCTCTCCGCCGGTGGCTATGAGAGAGACATGCTTAACCCGCAATACTTTTCGCTAGGCTCTGCCGCACTCAACGCGCTTGTTCCGAATCCTCTTGCGGACAAGCTCAGCTCCAGTGGTTGCCAGCTACAGAACGCAATGGTGCCCAGACAGCAGCTCCTCCGTCCCTTCCCTGAGTTCTGCAGCGTCCAGGATCAGGCTGCGCCCCTTGGCGATTCCTACTACGACGCTCTTCAACTCACCTACACGCATCGCTTCCACGCTGGCTTCAGCGTTCTGGCTTCGTATACTTTCTCGAAGTTTATCGACAACGTGGAAGGCAACAATGGCTGGGCCAACTCCGGTCCCACCAGCATTCGCAACTACTACAACCTCGCTGCCGAGAAATCAGTCGACGGAGCAGACATCCCTCACAGCCTTGTTGTCAGCTATATCTACGAGCTGCCGATCGGCAGAGGCAAAGCAGTCGGCTCCCACATGAGCAAGACTGCCGACGCCGTTGTTGGCGGATGGCAATTCACCGGTATCTCTACCTTCAAGCAGGGATTCCCGCTCGGGATCGCGCCGGCGAATAATACGCTGGGCCAATACGGCGGAAACCGGCGGCCTAACATCATTGGCGATGTCCATGTATCGCATCCAACGATCCATCAGTGGTTCAACACAGCGGCATTCCAGGATCCAACGAATCCGTTCGATTTCGGAAACGCTCCTCGTTACATCTCAACTCTCCGTGCGCCCGGCTATCAGAACTGGGACCTCTCGCTTCAGAAGTACTGGCACTTCGGAGATGTAGCCCGGCTTCAGTTCCGTGCTGAGATGTACAACGCCTTCAACCGCACCAACTTCTATGCCCCCAATCAATACTCAGGAGCAGGAACAGCGTTCGGCACAATTGGCAACGCCTTCCCAGCCAGAGATACTCAATTCGGCTTCAAATTTCTCTGGTGACGAAACGCATGCAAGGCAAGGCCCTCTGTAAAAGGGGCCTTACCTTGAGTTGTTCTCGTGAGAATTAGCTCTCAGCTTTCCTGTCAATATGGTTCTTCGCTACTCCCATCCGACGCAAGAGCATCAGACGAAGGCGATGGACAAGATGGAGCAGAGCAGCATGTCAGCGAACAGAGGATTGCCCCATGCGAAGCGAGCAACGCCGCTAATTCCGCTCAAGCGAGCCGCCGAAGCCGGTAAATCACTCCCGCCACTCCTAAAAGCCCAGTCCCCATCAGCAGCAGGCTACCAGGCTCCGGCACCTCGGCAGTTGGAACCGGGGGCGGTGGATTGTCGCCACCTGTTCCCGTCGCCGTTGGTGTCTGCCCGTTCCTTTCGCCGCCACCCGAACCTACTCCAAACCCGGGAACATAGACACCCGACCAGTACCCATGGGTTGGCAGACCCGGCCCGTCGCCCGCATCACCCGTCGCCTGATTCAACGCCAGCAGCGTCGACGGAGTATCCGTGCCGAGGAGAAGATCGTCGTCCGGCATCTTGTTGTTCGCGATGAACACTGGCACCGGCTCAGTCGGCAGATCACCCAGGAAAGGAGCATCCTCGGGAGTAATTTCGCACGCGATTGCTAATTTACGTAGCGCCTCTTCACGGCTCATCGGAGGCTGGCGGTGACTCGCCGGATGAACACGCGACTTACGCGCGGTCTTCGGCTTCGTCAACCCAACGATCTTGCGGTGTACGTAGCGATGCAGCCGATGTCGTGCCGCGCTCGCACGCTTCACGGCGTCGGAGTGGAGCAGAATAGCGCGATATTCGGCGACCCAGCGCTCGCACTCCGTCGAGGCATGTACTTGAACACCAGCAGAGGCACAGACCAGAAAAATTACCAAGGCAAAGACAACACGGCGCACCCGAGTACGCCGACCATTACGCTGGACGGTCATATGAACCTCCTTCATGCTTCAGACCCTGTCGTTCGAACTGACGGTTCCCATCCGCATACTTCGCAGTCGAACGGCTGGCTGTAGATCGTTCGTATCCGAGACGCCGAAGTTCGTTCTCTCCGAACTCACGACGCATTGGTCGCAAGGGTAGGGTCCCGGGAGGGTCACTCCCGGGAGTTGTGTTTACTTGCTGCGGAGGCGGCGGTAGAGCATTCCGGCGGAGCCGACGAGTCCAGTGCCGAGCAGAAACAGCGAGCTCGGTTCCGGCGTAGCGGCCACGTTACGGCCGAGGAAATCCTGAGCCGTCCCTCCGCTCGACTGCGATTCTGGTACCGCCGTGAAGCGGGTGAACTGACTGTAGAAGGCATCGTTGTACTGACCCAACGGGTAGAACATGGCGGAAACCAGGACGCCTTTGAGGTTGAGTTCCATATCCGGCGTCAATCCATTCAGGATGGCGTCGGGCCGGTCGAGGATTGCCCACATTTCCAGTTGCGCGTCGACGTTCGAGAGCTGATTGCTGTCCGCCATCGAAAAGAGGATTGCAGCTTCCTTGTCGGACACCGAAGAGTTGATGGACAACTGCGATGCGTTCGCGGTCCATGTTTCACCGATACCCATGTTGCGGTCCAGGTTGAGGCAGAAGAGCGGCAGGTCGGTTCCGTCCACCGAGATGGTGTAAGGTCCGGTGTACTCTCCGCCAGTTGGGGTCACTGATCCGTTGACGCCGACGAACGACAGCGAGTCAGCCTTCGCGACGGAAGAGAATAAGACCAGGGAAAACAGCAAAAGGGATAAGGTTGTGATCTTTGCGACGTTTTTCACAAGAGGTTCCTCAAAAAATGGTTAAAGGGAAGTTGGGCGGGGGGAATCATCCCCTCGTGAAGACAAGGCTGTTGCGGCTGCTTGGTACTCCGCCAACAGCTCCGACCCGCTGCGATCTCGGCATGAAGATTGTCGAGATTCTTGACGAGCTCGGACTGGGTCGAATCGTGGAGCTTGTTCAGCTCCGGCGATCTCCCGGCGCATTTATCGCGGCGGTAGTCGCGACCATGGGCGATTCTGGTCAGAGCAACACAACGGAACTTTCATAGCTCTTCCCTAGAGCTCATGTTTTCATTGAATAAGCATTCAGTCGTTGCTCAACGGAGGGTAAGTACTTGCTCTGAAGCAGCTAGAGGATCAATATGACTGAGAATAGGGAGTTTAAGGGAAGCTAGATTTCAACCGAAACGGAGTAGTGAATTTCAACTCGCGGCCAGCAGGAGCTCAGGTCTTCGCAGCAGGATCCCACCGCGCCTCTTCGCTACTAAACCTGCTTGTTCCCAGTTTCTCAAACAACGGCTGACGGTAAATTGGGTCACGTTCGCTCCCTCAGCCAAATCTTCGTTCAGCACTCTCAGATCAACGCCATCATGAGTGGCTTCGCCGATTGCGCTTGCGAGACTTACCAGCAAGTGAGCAACACGTCCACGCGCATCATCGGCGCTCAGCGAGACATGTGCTGCGATAGCCCACGCGATATTTTCTGTCACCGCAATTGAGAATGCATTGTCCAACAGTGTCGGACAATTGGACGCTATTTCCCGGATGGTCTGCTTCTCCCACACGAGTGCACAACTGTCCACCAGCACTTCGGTGCTGGCAAGATATTGGGACGGAGTAGAGAGAATTGCGGCGCCACCGAAAATCTGTCCGGGAGTCAACCAGTTGAGAAGTATCTTTTGACCCTCACTCGTGATCACGAAGTGCCTGCCTTGACCACTGGTGAGCAGAAAGAATCGTTCCGCTGGGTCTTCCTGATTGATGATCACAGAGGAGGCGCGAAATTGCCGATGTTTGGCGACGGAAAGCACAGAATCGAGTACGGCCTTCGGCAATCCCGACAAAAAGCGGGGCCTAAGCCCGTCGGGGAGACCGACGTCCTGATTTCCGGACGAGAATTTGCATGCACAATTCACAAGATTCCCTTTTCAGCGCATTCTGCGACGTTCACTCAGGAACCCCGATATCCAGAACTTTGAACACTGATCCGCTCATAATCATGGCAGTGTTATCGCGGCAAACCTAATTGATTCAACTGACCTGACGCACGGCGTGCGGGCGGACCCGGTACGCAAGCGGTGCGATCTTGAGGCCATCACCATCGTACGGCGGAATTGTCTCGCCCGACACTTAGTGCCCTGGCAAATTCAGGAATTCGAGACCGGGTTCGCACTCAATAATTTACGTTTTCGCCAGCGTTTCCCGGTCGGAGTCACTTCGCTTTTCGCTACAGCAATCAAACCTTAACCGCTGCATTTTGTGTAAATTGTTGGAAATTTTGGAGCCCGGATGAGAGTTGAACCCCATAAATACTGGTTGCAGTTCAGGATGATCATTTATTTACAATTACTTACGTGAACTATACGGCACTCTAAAGTACTGAAAAACATTGCGTGAATTCTCTCGATGGTGTGACTCGGATTTTCGGCAATTTCGATTCAATGATGGCTGAGGTTTCCGAAAAGTCCCCGTCTTGAGGGAACTATGACGCCGCGTTCAGATCGTCGGTGAGGATCAAAAGTTTAGGGTGAATGCAGGTCAAGCGCGTAAATCTCTTGGAGGCTCCGATCACGCATCAGGAGCGGTGCGTCATCGGGAGTCAGTCTAATCCAGTCGGTGAAGAAGTCTGCAGACCCAGGAAATCCTTGAGACTCAGAACGTGTTCCACTGCACGGTCCTTGATTCTCACGCGAACGATCCCCGCGGCGCCTCCTCGGTTTTCCCGCAGGTAGATATATCTCTCGTCATGCGACCACTCGTTAAAGCTGACCTTCTCCCTCCTCCAGACTTGACCAGCGGTTCGTGCCTGTATCGAAACCCCGTAGTGCCTGCAAAGTCGTGCCGGCTCAACCGGTCGATGCAACACTATCTAATCACCTGATCCACAAATGCTTACCCTGAAGGATCGATCTGTTTGGCTGATGTGGCAAAAACCTAGCCAGGGTAAGGTTCCGGCCGACCTATCCCTAGCCTGCGCTTTTAGCTTTTGCTTTCATTGAATGTGGTCTGAGCTGAGTGTTGCGTCGACCCATTGAGACCACCCGGGTTATGGGAAACTTCGCCCTCAACTTTCCTAAAACCCGTTTTAAGGAATCACCGAAATATCTTCAACCCGGGGCTTATCTGTTGGTGGATACTCCCTCAAAATCATTAGGGATTTCCCCAGTTGGCTGGAGGTGTGGGCAGGCTGAGAGTTGAATAGCTATCCATTTCTATTAAATGTCGTCAGGTCCAGACGTTTACGCTGTGGACGGTAAGAATCTGATCATTAGTTCGAAAAGCCTCTTCTGACGTCGATTCATTCAGGAGCGCGGCGATGACGAAGAAGCCAGGAATCAGCGAAGAGCGGAAGACTGTTTCGCGGGAGTCAGGATCCCCCGCATCTTCACGCGAACCGGGAATGCCTCAGAGGTTACCTTTCCGGGAGCAACTCCCTCTGCCAACTTTCGAATATAAGTCCGTCATAGGTAGATGGCTCGCGCGCGGCGAGTCTCAGGACCATCACACCGGTGGCGAGATCTCGACTCATCCATGGTGGAAAGTTATCTGGTTAACGGGAGTCGACTACTTTTCCACCCTCGGGTACCAGCCCGGCATTGCACTGCTTGCAGCAGGTGCCGTGGCACCGCTTGCGACCCTGATTCTTATTCTCGTCACAATGCTGGGTGCGCTGCCCGTGTACGTTCAGGTCGCTGGACGAAGCTTCGCCGGGCAGGGCTCGATTGCCATGCTCGAAAACCTGCTTACGGGGTGGAAGGGCAAAACGCTGGTGCTCGTCCTGCTCGGCTTCGCGGCCACCGATTTTGTTATCACCATGACGTTGTCGGCCGCCGATGCCGCGAAGCATGCGGTTGAAAACCCTTTTCTGCATGCATACCTCGGCAATCACCAGGTTCTCATCACGCTGGCCATCCTTACATTGCTCGCCGTGCTCTTTCTGAGGGGATTCAAAGAGGCGATTGGGCTTGCGACCTTCGCAGCCATCCCATACCTTGCTCTGAACCTTATCGTGCTGGGGCGCGGAGCGTGGGAGGTGACGAAACACCCAACCCTGCTCACAAACTGGCACTCGATACTGATTGCAAAGGGCGATCTGTCCTTGGTGATCCTGGGCGCGATCGTGGTTTTTCCGCAGCTCGCCCTTGGCCTGAGCGGATTTGAAACTGGCGTCTCAGTCATGCCATTGATCGATGGCGGGGATGCAGACCGTGGTTACAACCCGCGCCTCGGAGGACTACCCAGGGGGAGAATCGGCAACACACGAAAGCTGCTGGCGACCTCGGCTTCGATCATGAGCGTGATGCTGATCCTGTCGAGCTTCGTGACAACCCTCCTCATTGCCCCGGAGGACTACAGGATCGGCGGTAAAGCCAGCGGGAGAGCCATTGCATTTCTGGCGCACAAATATATCGGCGCAGGTTTCGGCACGGTTTACGATCTGTCGACGATTTTGATCCTCGGGCTCGCTGGCACGTCGGCTATGGCGGGACTTCTGCACCTGATTCCGCGCTATCTGCCACGTTTTGGCATGGCGCCTCACTGGGTGTCGCTCTCGCGCCCGCTCGTGCTCGTGCTGCTTGCCATTGACGTTGTAATCACACTGGTCTTCCACGCGAATGTGGAAGCTCAGAGCGGCGCCTACGCGACCGGTGTTCTGGTACTTATCTTGTCAGCCGCCTTCGCGGCGACTCTTGCGTTGTGGCGCGAGCGACGTTGGTTGATAGCAATTTACTCCGGGATATTGTGCCTGGTATTCGTCTACACGCTTGTCGATAACTGTCTGGAGCGCCCGGACGGGCTGATTATCGGTGCGATCTTCACATTACTCCTGATGCTGGCGTGTGGGCTGAGTCGCTCGTTGCGTTCTGTGGAGCTTCGCATCTCCGAGGGTTGTTTTGCTGACATTGAGAGCTGGGAGATGGGACCGGAACTTCGGGGGAAAAAGGTTCACCTCGTTCCCATCACGAGCTCCTCCGTCGATGCACGACGCAAGAAGAGAGAAGAGATAGCGAAATACTATAACGTGCCAGGACCATTCCTGTTCCTCCATGTAAATCTGCTTGATAACCGCAGCGAGTTTTCGGCGCCGCTCGAGGCGATGATCAGGAAAGAGGGTAGCGACTATTTCGCGGAGGTCTATGGCGCCATTGCCATCGCCAACTCGATTGCGTTCGTCAGCGAATGCATCGACCCAATATCGGTCTTCATCGGACTTACGCGGCTCGATCTCATGACGCAAGCATTGCGTTACATTTTCTTCGGCGAAGGCGAGACTGGGCTTATGGTCTACACCATTCTTCTGCGACATTGGGATTCGACACCGGAGGAGGACGTACGCCCGCTTATTTTCCTGATGAGCGACTGACCGCGATTGGTTGCCGGAGGAAAGTTCTGTCGGATTAGCAAAAGGGACGGTAGACCCGAGGACAGACCACAGCGCCTGCAAAAGTCGGCTTTTCGGCAATTGCGGCTCCAACGTTTCCGCTAACCCCTGCCGGCTCAACCGGTCGATGCAACACTATCTAATCACCTGATCCACAAATGCTTTCCCTGAAGGATCGATCTGTTTGGCTGATGTGGCAAAAACCTAGCCAGGGTAAGGTTCCGGCCGACCTATCTCTAGCCTGCGCTTTTAGCTTTTGTTTTCATTGAATGTGGTCTGAGCTGAGTGTTGCGTCGACCCATTGAGACCACCTCGTCTTCAGGGAACTACGGGACTCCGCTTGTCCGATAAGGCGACATCCATGATAAGTCTTTGTCAAGTGGGGCAAAGCTTTCCCGTAGCGCTCAGGAGAGCGCCTGGTTGTTTCACTGAGCGTATTCATCACTTCGCGGTTGTGCCTCTCGGCGCGGTTCCTGCGCGTAACGCAGAACCAGACATCCATTCGCTGTATCGGGCTGTTGAGACCGTCACAGAAGATTGAGTGAGTGTTTCCTGCCAGTCCCGAAACAATTCGAAGGAGGCATTGGGAGCGTAGCTCCGT
Source organism: uncultured Acidobacteriaceae bacterium (assembly GCA_963815485.1). GTDB lineage: Bacteria > Acidobacteriota > Terriglobia > Terriglobales > Acidobacteriaceae > Edaphobacter. The sequence continues at coordinate 2,755,402 of CAWFGQ010000002.1, forward strand.
CGCCCAGTCGGCTTCTGCGGGACCTGGCAGGTTGCGTTCGATGAATCTGCTCGTTCTTCGTAGCGGCTTCAGGCCGCTGCTCTTCGTTCTCCTGCCACTACGAACTCTCGTCCACTGCGGTCCACCGCAAGCAGATAGGCTACAAGCTTCCGGGCGACCGCAATCGAGGCTCGATTGGCATGGCCTTTCTGCTTTTCCGTGTCATAGACCAACGCCAGTTCAGGGCTCAAGCGCGGCGCCAGCTTAGCTGCTTCGATAAGCACCGATTGCAGATGTTTATTCCTCTGCTTGGAGATCGGCATGCGCTTGATCGTCTCCGCTGAACTTCGCTCTGCACCGCACAGACCGCAGTAACTGACAGCTTGCTTGACCGAGTGAAAGCGAGCTACAGCGTCGACCTCAAGCACCCAGGTGAGAGCGGTGATCGGCCCGACCGCAGGGATCGTCATCAGACGTTCGACACGAGCATGAAGCAGCGGGTCACGGCGCAGGGAACGAATCAATGCACTCTCGGTCTTGCCGATCCGCACGATGGTCTCGCGGCAGATCGCCAGCAGCGGCTTCAGCTCGCGGCTGATATCCGGGTTGGTCTCCATCAGTTCCTTGAAGTAGCCGACCTTGTGGAGCTTCTGCTTGTTGTAAACCACGCCTGACTCCATCAGCATCTGTGAGACCTTGTTGCGCAACTGTACGTTCTGCCGGACCAGTAGCTTGCGGTAGCGTAGCGTCCTGCGTCGCTCCCGAACCTCGGCGGAGACCATGTGGCACTCGGGCAGGAAGTCACATCGAAGACAGTCGCAGATCTTGCTGGCATCGATGCGATCGTTCTTCTTCTTGGCCGCTGCGATCGCCCGCAACATCAGCGGATGCGCCACCTTCACGGCTGCAGCATGAGGCAGAAGATGGTCATAGATCCAGCCGGTAAACATGGTTGCTTCCATGGCCACGGTCCACGGAGCTGGTAGCGTCTTCACCCAATCGTCGAGCTGTGCTCTAGTCGCAGCAACGGTGCCTTCAGAAAGAACCGTACCGCTCACGTCCTTCACGCAATAGCTGATCGTCTTCTTGTGGATGTCTAACCCGATGAAGTGCATACTGGTCACGAGGAGCCTCCTTGGATGTCTCTGAATCAGCAAGTAATCGCTGAGTTCAGCCCTTGTACACCAAGTGCTCCTCAACTCCGCGACTTATCCATCCAAACAATTTGTCCAAGTGGAAAGTCCCCCGGTTGAGAACCAGTTCTTCCGCGAGATACCAGCCTTTCGATGCAAACCCCCGGAGCAAACGACCGATTGGCACCTGGCCGCAATGCGACAGATTCTGTGAGATCTTCGACAAATTGCTCTCTTCTCTGAAAATGCTTGAAATCATTCCGCCTGACCGCGCTGCCGAAATAAGCGAGTTACTCGGAACGCAGCGCTTCGACCGCGTCCACTCTCGCGGCACGCGCAGCGGGCAACGCTGAAGCAATTACGGCAGCACCCAAAATCACCACAGCGGAGGCAACAAACGCAAGTGCGCCCGGCTGATGGATCTCCGTTACGTATTTGGCGATTAGACGTGAGAGTGCAAACCCCACCACGACACCCACGCCCACTCCGATGCCGGCCATCGCCACGCCTTCGACCAGAACAGTGGTGAGAATATTGCGCGGCAGAGCGCCCAAAGCCATGCGAATTCCGAACTCGCGCGTACGCCCGCTCACCGAGAAAGCAAGGACGCCCGCGACGCCCACCACGGAAATTAAGAGTGCCACAGAGGCGAATCCGCCAAACACAATCGCGTTGAGGCGGTCGGGCGTCAGCACCTCCGCGCGAACGTCTCCGAGCGTGCTGGCCTTTTCCACGGGCTGGTCTGCCGACAGCTCGCGAATGGTTTGTGAGATGGCCGGGACCAGCGCGTAAGCATCCTGATGTGCGCGTACGAACAGGCGACCGTTCCATCCTTGCTCTTGTTCGATCGGCTCATAGATCGTCATGGCCGGTGACGGGATGATATTTTCATCGTCGAAATCGGGTACCACGGCAATGATTCGCCTTGGCTCGGGGCTGATTCCGATAAACTTGATCACCCCGTCCGTCCACCATAGTTTGCGGTTCACCGCGTCCTGCCCTGGATAGAGCATCTTTGCAAGGCTCTGACTGATGATGACCACGCGTTCGGAACCTTCCTTGTCGCTGTCGTTAAAGTCGCGGCCCTCCTGAATTGGCACTCCAAACGTATCGAAGAATCCCGGCGATACCACCCGGAACTTGCCCCGAAAATCCTGACCGTCCACGCGTTTCGCGCCTTGCGCGGCAAATTGAAAGCTGATGCCCAGGGCTCGATCATCACGCCAGGGTGCGCCGAAACCCGAGGACACGTGCTCCACGCCCGGCAACGCGCCGATCCGGCGTTCCACCTCGCGATAGAACTCATCCAACTGCCGGGGTGTCCGCCCATACGACATCATCGGAAGATTCAATGCCAGAACGTTGGCCGAATCGAACGGCGGCCGCGTGTTCTCCAGCACAAACAGAGTCTTCATCAGCACAGACGCTCCGGCAAGCAGCAGGAATGAGGCTGCGATCTGCGTAACAGCAAAGATGCGAAGACGCCGGCTGCTCCCTCCGGCCACACGTGTGCCCCGGCCGGTGAGGCCGCCTTGCGGCGCGTTTGCCGAGGGAAGCCGCGGAATGAATGCCAAAAAGACGGCCGCGACCAACGCCAGCCCAATCCCAAACCACACCAGACTGAAATCGAGCGTAAGGTCGTTGGCGCGCACTGAGAAGCGCGATGCATAACGACCTAGCACGGCCACCATGGGTATGGCGAGGGCCACTGCCGCGAGCGCCCCGCTCCCGCATAGCACGAGGCTTTCAGCCAACAGAGAACGGCGCAGCACTATAGTGCTTGCGCCCAGCGCCGAGCGTATCGCCAACTCCGATTCGCGGCGCACCGTTCGCGCCAGCACCAGATTGGCAACGTTCGAGCTCGCAATCACGAAAAGCAGGCCCGAAGCCGCGAAGAGTATCCACAAGATCGCATTGGCGCGCGAATTGATCTGCTCGTGCATGCGCGTTACGTCGATCCTGAAATGTTCCTCCTGTTTGTAAACCGCGGGGTGTGCCGCCACCATGGCGCCGTATACGCTGCGCAGTTCCGCCCGTGCATTGTCGACACTCGCGCCGGGAGCCAGCCGCGCGAAGACCTCCGTCATGCGATGCTCGCGTCCCGTAACCATAGTGGCCGAAAGATGATGCGGGCTGGTGACGATATTGGCGATGATCTCCGTTGCCATCGGATAGGGAACGGACGGTTCGAGAACACCAACCACGGTCGCGGAGCGCGCGCCGCTGGCGCTCTCCAGCCGCACCGTCTTTCCAATCACGCTGGGATCGGAATGCAGCGACGTCCTCCAGAAGTGATAGGTCAGGACCACAGCTCCGGCGGCATTCTGACCGTCATCGGCCGGAGTCAGCAGGCGTCCAAGCACCGGGCGCAGTCCCATCACCTCGAAGTAGTGTCCATCCACCACGCCCGCTGGAATCTCGCGTGGCGTGCCTAGCCCCACGACAGTGAAATCTATCTCTGAAAATGTGCCAAGTTCCTTAATCGACTTCAGCCCGCTGCCGATGTCCCGAATCTCGGGGACCGAAAACGCAGCGTTGGCTTGGCCGATGCCGGGGGCGCTCTGGCGCAGATAAAGCAACTGATCTTCGTCACGATTCGCCAGCGGACGCAGCAACACGGCGCGCACTACGCTGAAGATTGCGGCATTGGCTCCGATACCCAATGCCAACGTAAGGGCGACTGTAATCCACAGCGCAGGCGCTCGCGCCAGGGAACGCACGGCAATTCTCAAATCGCGAAAGAACGACATATCAAATCTCCATTCAGGTGATTTCCTCTGTCCGCATACCAACCAGGGTCAAGCCAGCTGAAAATCATGAGTGCCACCAGGCCCGCCCCTGACATGATCCTGATCATTCTTTCCCTCGTGGCGTCCTCATCGTGAAGTATCCTTTCGCCGTCGTTGCTCACTTGCCTTCATGATTTCGTTCATATCCCCCGCTGGCCGAATCTCGAAAATGTTGCCATACGTCATCGCCGGATGCTGCGCCATGAGTTGTACAGCATGATTCATGTCCCGCGCTTCAAGGACGAGAATGCCACCGAGTTGTTCCTTGGTCTCCACAAAAGGACCGTCGGTAGTTGCCACTTTGCCGTTTTTCCAATACAGCGTCCGGGCAGTTTCCTGAGACTGAAGCGCTTCTCCACCAGCCCAGTGCCCGTTAGCGCGGAGATGGTCGTCGTATTCAAAGCATGTGTCGAACATCGCGTTTCGCTCGCCCTCAGCCATGCCATCAAATTTGTCTTTATCGTAGTATCCCAGACAAACGTATTTCATTGTTCTTCTCCTTATAGCGGAAACCCGGCAGCGGAGTCCTGCTGGATTGTTCGCCTTATAGTCGTCGAGCACAGGGAAAATCGACAGCAGAGCCAATTTTTTATTAAAACTCCTTCAGCCGCCCCGACAAGGCATCGATGAGACGAAAATCTAGTCCACTTGGACCTAAAACCTAATATCCGCAAAGGTCAAACCGAACTGCTTGAAAAGTCTGGCGGTCTCAACCGGTCGCTGCAACACCATCTGATATGAGGTGGTGTTTATGAGACAAGGAAGACGGTACGGTCTTTCTGCGGAGCAGAAGGCTGAGATCTGGGACCGTTGGAAGGCGGGAGAGTCGTTGCATGAGATTGGTCGTGCTTTTGGCAAGGACCATGGTTCGATTCAGTTTCTGTTGTCGCAGCACGGCGGGATCGCTCCGGCAGTTCGTCGCCGCTCGCAGCGAACGCTCACGCTGGCTGAGCGGGAAGACATCTCACGAGGGATAGCTTCCGGTTGTTCGATTCGAGAGATAGCCCGGGGCTTGCAACGGGCGGCTTCGACGGTGAGCCGGGAGGTGGTACGTCACGGTGGGCGTTCGCTCTACCGAGCTAACGAAGCCGATCATCGGGCCTGGAAGTCGGCTCAGCGGCCCAAGGCCTGCCTGCTTGCCAGGCATAGGAAGCTGCGGAGGATCGTTGCCAGTAAACTCATCCTGGACTGGTCGCCGGAGCAGATTTCCGGTTGGTTGAAGAGACGGTATCCCAGCAACGAGAGCATGCGCGTGTCCCACGAGACGATTTACCGCAGCTTATTCATCCAGGCTCGAGGAGTGCTGAAAAAGGAGCTGATCCAGCACCTGCGGTCGAAGCGGCTTATCCGCCGCTCACGGCAGGCTCGAACTGGCGGACAGTCCCGAGGTCAGATCGTCGATGCCATCTCCATCAGCGAAAGGCCCGCAGAGATTGAAGATCGTGCCATTCCTGGTCATTGGGAGGGAGATCTGCTCAGCGGCACCGGCAACAGTCACATCGCAACCCTGGTGGAACGACATTCGCGTTTCACCATCCTGGTCAAAGTGCCCAGCAAGGACACAGCGACCGTTGTCGACGCGTTGACCCGGCAGGTTCGTAAACTCCCCGCGTCCCTGAGACGCTCCTTGACCTGGGACCGAGGGCTGGAGATGGCCAAACACAAGAGCTTCACGGTGGCTACGAACGTGAACGTCTACTTCTGCGATCCACAGAGCCCCTGGCAGCGAGGCACCAACGAAAATACCAACGGCCTGCTACGACAGTACTTCCCCAGAAAAACCGACTTGTCCGGCTACTCCCAAGCCGATCTCGACAAAGTAGCCTCGCGCCTGAATCAACGCCCGCGAAAAACCTTGGGCTTTCAAACTCCGGCCAGTAAACTCCAAGCCAGTGTTGCACTGACCGGTTGAGACCGCCCGACTTTTCGGCAATTTCGTAGGTTTAATTTGGCATGTCGGAACGCTCCGGTGACTTTTACGGGTTATTGGAAGCGACCTATTTGGCAGTAAATCGTGACGATCGGGCAATCGTTGAGTGGACCGACCACTCTGTTGACATTCATTAAAATGGTCGCCTATTATTTATCCCGCCGAAGAAACAACTGAATTGCTTCCCAGATTGGGCCAATTCCTGGCTGTTCGTACCGGCAATTCCAGGAGTTAACGGTGATCATTCGTCTTATCGATTTTGCTCAGAAAACCCATAGAAAACTGAAATTTTCAGGCCATCAACGCAATCCAAAATCCACCATTTCCAGGGCTATTCTCTCGGTCGCCCTGGTCTCTTGTTTTGTTGCAGGACGTGCTTCCGCCGTGGTGGCGGACGCGACTAGTCAGCAGCTCGGAGCAATCGGTCAAACCAGTCTGACCTTTTCCCACAATCTGGGCGCGGGTTCGAACCGCCTGGTGGTCTGTAGCGTGCAAATTGCGAATCCGACTACGGCGGTGGCGAACGTAACCCCGACGATCACGTTCGCGGGAGTCGCGATGACGCCGATTTCTGCCTCTCAAGCGCCTTCCGTTTCGCCAACCACGAGCAAGATCGAATCGGAGATGTTTTACGTGAACGACACTGGCTTGGGAACAGCCTCCGGTCCTGTTTCCGTCAGTCTTACGCTGCCCGGTCCTACGTCGGGTGGTTTTGCGATCAACTGCACTTCCTTCTTTGGCGTGTCGCAGGCCGCTCCGGAGATCGCGGCAGCGGCATACAACGGCAACAGCACTCCGACAAGCCTTACCGCTTCCCTCGCGACTGGAACAGACGGAGACCTCATCGTCGATTCCTTTGCCGGTGGTTTCAATCTGGCCAGTACGGGCAAGTCGGCGAGCCCAAATCCCGGACAGACGCAGCTTTCCATTCAACAAAGTGTCGCGGGTGGAATCCTCAGCGGCAGCAGTTACGAGATAGCAGGACCGGCGGGTAGCTACACCCCCGGATGGAACTATGTTGTATCGCGGCAGGCATATTCGGCCGTCGCGTTCGCACCGTCTGCGCCCGCAAACTACAGCGTCGCAACAGCGGTGAATCCTGTTGGTGCGGGTATCGTCTCGATTTCGCCGCTGCAGGACAGCTACGCAAGTGGAACCAGCATCACCGTTACAGCCACGGCGGCTGCGAATTACATCTTTACCGGGTTCAGCGGAGATCTCACCGTCTCGACGAGTCCGGCGACACTCACCGTGAATAACAACAAGTCCATCACCGCAAACTTCTCTCCCGTGGGCGCGATGTGCGCTCTCACGACCACGTCGACAGGGCTGGGAACCGTAAGTCCGGCTTCGGGCAGTTACCCTTGCGGAACCACAATCAATCTGAGCGCGACTGCGGCAAACGGGTACGCCTTCACGCAGTGGAACGGCGGCGGATATAGCGGTACGAACAGTTCCGCCAGCTTTACCCTCATTCAGGACACCACCGAAACCGCGACCTTCAATCAAACCACGACCTGCAACCTCACGACCTCTGTTGTTAGCGGATCGGGAACGATCACTCCGGGATCCGGCACCTACACCTGCGGCACGCAACTCACGCTCTATGCCTTGCCTGCTGCGAACTATGTATTCGGCGGCTGGAGCGGCGCGCTGAGCGGAAGTACGACACCCGCCACGCTGACGCTCAACGGCAATGTAACGGTGAGCGCCACATTCGACCAGAACAGCACCAACGTAACGGGAGATTCGCGTACCGTGATCGAGCCGGTTTATCCTCCGGTCTGCAGCACACTGTCTGCGCAGCAGTCTGCACCCGGCCTTATTGAGAGCTCACCGGATACTGCCCGCGTGCAGGCGGCATTGAATGCCTGCGCTCCGGGACAGGCAGTGGAGTTTTCGTCCAGCGGCGGGAACAACGCATTCATCATTGCACCTATCACCTTGCCGCCCGGCGTGACCATGCTCGTCGATGCGGACGTAACAATCTTTGGATCGATCCTGTCCACCGATTATCCCTGCACCTCTTCAAGCTGGTGTACGCCTCTGATCAACGTCCTACCGAACGCCGATCCAGCTCCTGGTTCGGGAATCATGGGACTCGGTGTGATTGACGGCCGCGGTGGAGTCACCCTCTCCGATAAAGGCAAGTCGTGGTGGGCCACGGGCTCCGATGCACGGCCGCGCCTCGTCTATCTCGGCGACAACTCCACACTTGCCCCTGCCGACAACTTCACGTTGTACAAGATCACTCTGCGCAACTCGCCGAAGTTCCACGTTTCGGGAGAAGGCAGCAATCTGACAGTCTGGGGTATCCGGATCATCGCTCCGCCAGACTCACCAAATACGGACGGTATCGATCCTTCTGGTTCGAACAACATCACGATCACTAACTCTTATATCTCCGATGGCGATGACATGATTGCGCCAAAGGCAGGCATAAGACACATGTCGAACATCTCTATCTACAACAACCACTTCTATAGCGGCCATGGAATCTCCGTCGGGTCTGAGACCAACTCCGGTCTAAACAACATGTTCGTCCACGACAATGCGTTCGACAATGGATTCGGTGGAACGTCGTTTGACTCGTTGCGAATTAAATCGGACTCCAGCCGCGGCGGAGAAGTCCACGACGTGTGGTACAAGAACACCTGTATCAACAACGGTGGGGATACCTTCGTCTTCGATCCTTACTACTCTTCAAGCACCGGCAATCTGATTCCCAATTTCCATGACATCACCATCAGCAACTTCCATCAGCTCATCCGCAATTCGAGCTATAAGTCCACCATTCAGGGTTACAACACCAATGGGATTGTCTATCCGGTGACTCTGTCGATGGACAACGTTGTCTTCGATGGCGCTGTGAATCAGAACGATTGGAAGGCACCGGGTCAGGTCAACAATGCTCAAATTACGCTCGGCCCGGGACCGGTCAGCATTGCTTCGTTCCTGACCGTGGATGCGTCGGTGCCTGCAAACAATGTCACCATCTACAACAACATCTCCAACAGCAACGCGCCCTTTGACTGCACCAGTGCATTTGTTTATCTCTCCGGAGATCTGACGGCACCGACGGCAATAGCGACTACTGGCAATGCCTTTACGGTCACCGCGGTATTGCAGAATGTCGTCTCGACGCCTATGTCCGGTGCCGTGGTCTATCCTCAGCAAAACATGCCGACAGGGACGATCCAGCTCCTGGAAGGCACCAATGTTGTTGCCGCTGGAGCAATTGCAAACGGGAGCCGCCTCACCGGCCTCACTATCCCGGCGATGACCTCAGGTACCCACGTCTATACGGCCAATTATCTGGGTGACTCGAATTACCCTGCCATGACCTTTGGCAACTTCACCGTTACCACGTCTGACGTTGCCCCGGCGGTCGCCAACAACCAGGCCGTGACCGTCAACTACAACACTCCGATTCCCATTGCGCTCACTGCAACCGGAACAGGCACGCTCGTCTACACGATCGTGACTGCGCCGGCGAATGGCACGCTGAGTGGAACGGCGCCGTCTGTCACGTACACTCCGGCCTCGAACTTTACCGGGACCGACCGCTTCACCTTCAAAGTGAACAACGGTGGTTCTGACAGCAACATCGCAACCGTAACCCTTACCGTTGTTCCCTCCGCTCCCGTTGCCAACAATCAGTCGGTCACGGTGGCCTACAACACTACAGCCCCAATCACACTTGCCGCGACCGGCACCGGGACCCTGACCTATTCAGTGGTCGCTGCACCCGCGCACGGCACGTTGAGCGGCACTGCTCCTAACGTCACCTACACCCCGGCCCCCAACTATTCCGGAGCCGACAGCTTCACCTTCTCAGCAAACAATGGAACGGACAGCAACGTCGCCACCGTAAGCATCTCGGTGCTTCCGGCCGCTCCCGTTGCCAACAACCAATCTGTAACGGTTGCTTTCAATACCGCCACGGCGATCGCGCTCAATGCAACCGGCAGCGGCACGCTGGCCTACACCGTCGTGAGCAATCCATCTCATGGCACGTTGAGCGGCACCGGGCCTAACCTCACTTACACCCCTGCCGCCGGTTATGTCGGTGCGGATAGCTTCACCTTCAAAGCAAACAACGGCACCGCCAGCAACGTCGCAACCGTGGGCATCACGGTGCTTCCAGCCCCGCCGGTCGCCAATAACCAGTCGGTCACTGTCAACTACAACACGCCCACAGCGATCACATTGAGCGCAACGGGCACAGGCACGTTGGTCTACACTGTGCTTGGCAACCCGGCACACGGCACTCTGAGCGGTACCGCTCCCAACCTAACCTACACTCCTACCTCCGGCTATGCCGGTTCCGACAGCTTCACCTTCAAGGCAAGCAATGGAACTGACAGTAACGTCGCTACCGTCAGCGTCACCGTTAGTCCCGGGGTCACCTGGTCGTCCGCCAGCGGGGGATCACTCATCGCTACGGTAACCGGTGGTCAAACCGCAACCTTCAATCTGCTACTATCCGGATGGACGGGCGCAACCGGTACGGTCACATTCAGCTGCGCAGGAGCGCCGCTCAATGCAACCTGCACGGTAATCCCTGGTTCTGCGGCGCTCTCGGGTACTACGTCGATTCCGATCGCGATTTCTGTAGCGACGGGGACCACAACCGCGTACCTGCGGGAACTGCCGGTCTCTCCCTCTGGACATAACAAGGGCCTGCCGGTTGCGGTTTTTGCTGGGCTCTCCGGCTTCGTCTTCAGTCTGAGACGGAAACGGACGTCTATCCGGCTGCTCCAGACGGTCATCCTGTGCCTTGCATTGTCGGCGGTCGGTTTCATCGCCGGTTGCGCTGGTGGATCAACCTCAGGCTCTCAAAACGGTACGGCTCGTACAGCACCCGGAACTTATCCCCTTACTGTCACGGCAACCACGTCCGGAGTGACACAAAATGTCTCACTGACGCTCGTTGTTCAATAACCTCTGACGATAATCCCGGCGAGCGGTCTTTGCTCGCCGGGATGCTCACTGCTAACCCTACTCGGTCAAACTCTTCGACCTCATCGTAGGCCGCGATGGCCAGTACTAAGGCGTCTTTTCCGCTGCCTTCGCCGTAGCTTTGTCTGCCGCAATCACCGCTTTCTTGAAATTCTCCACCACTGGGACATTGTGGGAACGGAGACCGTCCTGTCCCGTATACCTCCACCCCGGAGTACCTACCATCCGACGGTCGGCACGGCCGTCAAAAACTTCGAACGAATCATCCGTGCTCCCAGTCACCGTCGGAATTTGCGGGACCTGAGACTGCGGAGACCCGCTTTGCGGCCCCCGTTGTCCCGTTCCATCCTGGCCACCCAAGGTCGGTTGCCGGCCATTCGGTGCCCCGATACCGCCCCCATTGTTCGCAGGGATGGCTCCTCCAGGCGGATTCTGCCGCGGATCGCTGATGTCGGAATCGACAGGCCGCGCATGTCCTTTCCGAACCACGATGATCAGGTCTGCTCCCACAGTAGTGTTCACAGGTTGAAACCTTCCCCACTTGATCAGCGCTGCCTCAACGTCTTTTTGCGCTATCAGGTTTGCCTGCGGATCATCAGGATCCAACTCTGCTGCCGGGGCAATGATCACGGCCACCGTGTGGGCCTCCAAAATATATGACGGGAGCGTCTTGTCCTTTCCCTTCGCCAGCACTGGGGTCGCCATCAGACCCACTGTCAGCAAAATCAAAACTCCACCGCGCATTCTACCCTCCCCATTTCGCACCGATTCTACGCCCGCCCAGCATCCTACCGCTATGATTGACAACACAATCCCGCATCCTGCGACCACTTTCGCAAGGGCTAGGAGTCAGCTTGTCCGAAGCGATTCGGGCAGCTTCGAATTATGGGCAAACAGGAAGCAAACCGTAGTGCGCTCGCAAAGCCGGCTTTTTCGGCAAATTCGACCTATGCTTGTCAGACCCTCCGTTTCGCATGAAGTAAGTTTCAGACCCGCAACCAGGTGTACAAGGATGTGAGTTGACAGACTCCCGGGTTACTGCAACCCAATCAACCTCGCCGGGTTCTCCTTCGCCATACGGTCAATCTCCGCCTGCGTAAATCCCTGTTCTCGCAGTCCCGCGTAAAACGCAATCAATCCATCCGTATGCAATGGATTTCCCGGCTGCCCCATATCGCTTGAAAGGATGCAGTGATCCACCCCAACATAACGAATAGCCTTCGCATAATCCGTAAAGTTGTACTCCTTCGCGGCCCCGGTCAACCCGTTGTAAACGAACTCGATGTAAGCTCCCATCTTCGCGGCCTCCAGCATCTGCGCTTCTGACATATGCGTCGGCTGCAGCATCGCGTGCGTCACCACCATGTGATGAACGCCCTCCTCCTTAGCTTCGCGCACCAGCATCAGGTCTTCCTCTGCACTTGAGTGTCCCGTCGCCATCACGAGGTCGTGCTTTGCAATCACCGCAATGACGGCCTTGGTCTCGGTCACCAACTGCCCATCTCGCGCAATCCGCACAAACGGCCGATCCTGCTTGGAATAGCGAACCTGATTCTCCGAGTCAAACGTCGCCATCCACACAAAGCGCCCGTAGCCTCCCGTAATCGCCGCCATATGCTCGACTGCGCCGGGATTCATCCCGCCCACCGACAGGTTCAGGTCGATTCCGCCGAACACCTCGATCCCCGGCACCTCTTTCCGAACAATGTAAGCAAGCGAAGCCGTTGGCTCATAGTGGTTCTTGAGCACCAGCCCGCGCATCCCGCGGCTCTTCGCAAGTCGCGCAAGGTCGATCGCATCAATTGATCGCGGCGTGCTATCCGGAGCCGCGTGGACATGAATATCAATCGCGCCCGCCAGAGGATTCTCCTGCGCGAATGCTGCAGAAGTTGCACCAAACATCAAGCTAAGAAAAAACGTCTTCAACATTTCGGAATCTCTCCTTGCCAACGGGACATTGTATCCGGTGACACTTCGCAAGCATTACCGCGCCAAGTATGATGCAGTGACGAGGAACTTCACTTGGATTTCGGATTGAAGGGAAAGACCGCACTAGTGCTTGGCGGGGGCGGCGGACTGGGCCAGGCTATCGCGAAGACCCTTGCCACTGAAGGTACAAACGTTGCCGTAGCAGGTATCGGATCGACTTCTATCGACGGCACCGTCGCGGACCTCAAAGCGATCGGCGGCAATTGTATGGGCCTGATATGGGACCTCGCCGACCTTTCGGTGATCGACACAAACGTCTCGAAGATCGAAAACGAGTTCGGCCCTGTAGACATCCTCGTCAACAACACCGGCGGCCCACCTCCAGCCTCCGCTGCTGGCCAAAACCCCGCGCTCTGGGCCAGTCAATTTCAATCGATGGTCCTCTCAGTAATTGCCATTACCGACCGCGTCCTACCTGGCATGAAGTCTCGGGGCTGGGGCCGCATCCTCACGAGTACATCATCGGGCGTGATAGCGCCCATCCCGAACCTCGCAATCTCAAACGCGCTGCGCCTGTCACTCGTTGGTTGGTCGAAGACGCTAGCCCGCGAGGTCGGTAAGGACGGCATCACCGCCAACATCGTTGTGCCTGGCCGCATCGCCACTTCCCGGGTTGCAGCCCTCGACAACGCCAAAGCCAAACGCGAAGGACGCAGCGTCGAAGAAGTTGCCGCCGAAAGTCAGAGCACCATCCCACTCGGCCGCTACGGCAAACCGGAAGAGTATGCCGATGTTGTAGTCTTCCTCGCCAGCGAACGGGCCGCCTACATCACCGGTTCCGTCATCCGCGTGGATGGCGGCATGATCCCCAGTATTTAGAAAGACTCAAAGCCTATGCCATTAGACAAGAAGACAATCGACACCCTCACCGGTGTTACTACCGCAACCCTCACCACGGTCTTGCTCAAAAAGGGTCTGCGCAACATCTGGCTGCGCGGCACCAAACCCCTTCGACCCGGCCAACCCCGTATCGTCGGCCCGGCTTTCACCCTGCGCTTCGTCCCCGCGCGGGAGGACCTCGCCACGCCCGAGTCCTGGGCATCTCCCACCTCGACTCGCGCCGCCATCGAATGCATGCCCGCTGGATGCGTTGCGGTGGTCGACGCTATGGGCGTCACCGACGCTGGAATCTTCGGTGACATTCTCTGCGAACGTATCCGCGTCCGCGAAGTAGCCGGACTCATTACCGACGGCGTCATCCGCGATCTCGCCGGCGTTCTTCGCACCAATCTGCCTGTCTGGTGCCAGGGCACCGCGGCCCCCGCTTCCGTCGCTGGACTCACTTTCGTCGGCTGGCAGATGCCCATCGCCTGCGGGGGCGTCGCCGTCTTCCCCGACGACATCATCGTCGCCGATGACGACGGAGCCGTCGTTATTCCAGCTGCGCTCCTTGTCGAAGTCGTCGAAGTCGCAGTCGAGCAGGAGAAATTCGAAGCCTGGATTATCGACGAGGTCCGCTCCGGTCTTCCGCTACCCGGACTCTACCCGCCCAATGCCGAGACTAAAGCCCGGTACGCGAGTTTTCGCGCCGCACAGGATAAATCGGTAGACTAGCCCGATAGAAAATCGGAGTTGAAGCTTGTCATCCGCAGCCTACATCGCGCCGAAAACCTCCCCCGATCGTGCCAGCGACTCGCTCTACCGCAAGATCGCATGGCACTTCATGCCAATTCTCGTGATCGGCTACATCATCGCCTACATCGACCGCGTCAACGTGAGCTTCGCCAAGCTTCAGATGCTGGGCGATCTCAAGTTCAGCGACAGCGTCTACGGAGTCGGCGCGGGCATCTTCTTCCTCGGTTACTTCGCCTTCGAAATTCCGAGCAACATCATCCTGCACAAGGTCGGAGCGCGCGTATGGATCTGCCGCGTCATCGTCACCTGGGGCATCATCTCGGCACTAACAGCGCTGGTGCACACACCCATGCAGTTCTACACAGTGCGCCTGTTGCTGGGAGTTGCGGAGGCGGGCTTTTTCCCCGGCATGATTCTCTACCTTACCTACTGGTTCCCAGCCCATCGCCGCGCCGCAATGGTTGCGCTGCTGATGGCCGGAAACCCCGTCTCCGGAATCATCGGCGGCCCGCTGTCCGGCTTCATCATGCAGCACCTCGCCGGCAGCAAGGGCATGGCTGGGTGGCAATGGCTTTTCATCCTGGAGGCTATTCCCGCAATCCTCCTGGGCATCGTCATCTTCCTCTTCCTCGACAACCGCGTAGCCGAAGCCAAGTGGCTCTCTGAACTCGAACGAGCCGCCGTAGCCTCCGAAATCCACGAAGAAGCCGTCTCTAAAAGCCATGTTTCAATTCGCTCCGTGTTTACGAGTCCACGTGTCTGGCTCTTCGGCGCAATCTTCTTCGGCATGGAGATGGGCTCCTATGCCATCGGTTTCTGGCAGCCCACCATCATCCGACAGACCGGCGTCAAAGACGCATTCCACATCGGCATGCTCACAACTGTCCCGTATACCTGCGCGCTTATCTGCATGATGTTTGTTGGACGCCACTCCGACAGGACTCGCGAACGACGTTGGCATATCATCGTGCCAAATGCCGTGGCTGCGATCGGCTTTATCCTCTGCACACAGGCCGGCAGTAATACGCTCATCGCGATGTTCGGTCTCGTACTCGCTGTCGCCGGAGTTATCACAGGATTGGCCATGTTCTGGGCACTACCCACATCGTTCCTCGGCGGCAATGCCGCGGCTGCTGGCATCGCACTTATCAACTGCACCGGCAACCTTGGCGGCTTCTTCAGCCCTGCCATTATCGGCTTCCTGAAGACTTACACGGGCACGCTCAACTCAGGTCTCTTCCTCGTCGCGGCCTGCATGATCGCCTCGTCCGTCCTCATTCTCACGCTCACTCCTGCAAAATCGCCAACGTTCCAACCCACAGGGGCGGAGATATGACCACCGGCTTACGCAAGGGGTTGACCAGCTATGGAGACGCCGGCTTCTCGCTCTTCCTCCGCAAGGCGTTCATCAAGGCCATGGGCTACTCCGATGATGCGCTCGAGCGGCCCATCGTCGGCATCACTAACACCTTCAGCGACTACAACCCCTGCCATGGCAATGTCCCTGACCTCATCGAAAGCGTGAAGCGCGGTGTCATGCTGGCCGGTGGTCTGCCCATGGTCTTCCCAACCATCTCCATCGGCGAGAGCTTCGCCCATCCCACCTCCATGTTCCTGCGCAACCTGATGGCGATGGATACCGAGGAGATGATGACTGCGCAGCCCATGGATTCCGTCGTTCTCATCGGCGGCTGCGACAAGACCCTTCCCGCACAAGTCATGGCCGCCGTCAGCGCTGACCTCCCGGCAGTAGTTCTGCAGACGGGTCCGATGATTGTCGGCAATCACAAAGGCGAGGTCCTCGGAGCCTGCACCGATTGTCGCCGCATGTGGGCGCAGCACCGCGCGGGCAACATCGACCTTGTCGAGATCGAAACCATCAGCGGCCGCCTTTGCCCATCAGTCGGCACCTGTTCCGTCATGGGAACGGCCAGCACGATGGCCTGCATCGTCGAAGCCCTCGGCCTCGCGCTTCCCATGAGCGCAGCCGCGCCAGCTACTCACGCTGACCGCCGCCGCATCGCCGAAGCCAGCGGCAAACGCGCCACTGAAATCGCCATCGCCGGCACACCCAAACCCAGCGACCTCATCACAACCGCGTCAATCCGCAACGCCATGATTGTCTTGCAGGCCATCGGCGGTTCCACAAATGGTCTGATCCACCTCATCGCAATCGCCGGCCGCGCAGGCGTTTCCTTCGATCTCGATGCCTTTGATCAACTCGGCCGCGAGATTCCCGTCCTGCTCAACCTCAAGCCCTCCGGCGCGCACTACATGGAACATTTCCACCACGCCGGCGGTCTGCCTGCCCTCATGCGCGAGCTCACCGCCTTCCTCGACCTCGATGCTGCGAACATCTCAGGTGGTACGCTAGGCGACGCCATCGCCGCCGCGGAATTTGTTCCCAATCAAGACGTCATCCGCAGCTTCGCATCGCCGCTGAAACCCGAAGGTGCGATGGCGATCCTCCACGGCAATCTCGCGCCCCGCAGCGCCGTCATCAAGCACTCCGCTGCCTCTCCGCACCTTATGCGCCATACCGGCCGCGCGGTCGTCTTTGACAGCATCGAAGACCTCACCAATCGCATTGACGATTCCAACCTCGACGTCACCGCTGACGACATCCTCGTCCTGCGCAACGCCGGTCCCAAGGGAGCACCCGGCATGCCCGAAGCGGGCTATCTTCCAATTCCGATGAAGCTCGCACGCCAAGGCGTCAAAGACATGGTGCGCATCTCCGACGCCCGCATGAGCGGCACCGCCTTCGGCACCATCGTCCTCCACATTGCACCCGAAGCCGCAGTTAGTAGCCCACTCGCTATTGTCCAAAATGGCGACCAGATTCTGCTCGACGTCGAAGCTCGGCGCCTCGAGCTCCTCATCGACGACACCGAACTACAACAACGCCTCTCAGCCCTGAAGCAATCACCACCACAACGCGAAACTCCGCGGCGCGGCTATGCAAAACTGTTTGAAGACTGCGTCCTGCAGGCCGATCAAGGCTGCGACTTCGACTTCCTTCTGCGTGACGGGCGCCCCACAACACTGAAGAAGGATGAATAGACCGATGCTCCTCGATCACACCGCAAAGGGTGTCTACGCAATCGCTGTTACTCCCTTTAAACCCGATGGCGCCGTCGACTACGACTCCGTCGACAGGATGACCGACTTCTACCTCAGTTGCGGCGTCACCGGTCTCACCATCCTCGGCATCATGGGCGAAGCTCCGAAGCTCGATCCTGCCGAAGCCCTCGCCATCTCCAACAACGTCGTTCGCCGAGCCGGAGTCCCCATCATCGTAGGTGTCTCCGCCCCTGGCTTCGCAGCCATGCGCTCCCTCGCCCGTAGTGTCATCGAAGGCGGTGCAGCCGGGGTCATGATCGCCCCACCGCCAAGCCTCCGCACCGACGACCAGATCGTCAATTACTACGCGCAGGCCGTCGCCGCCATCGGCCCCGACATCCCGTTCGTCATTCAGGATTACCCGCTGCTGCTTTCAGTCGTCATGACTCCCAAAGTCATCCAGCGCATCGTTAATGACAATCCATCCTGCGTGATGCTCAAGCACGAAGACTGGCCCGGCCTGGAGAAAATCAGCGCCCTGCGCAACCTCGAGAGCGAGGGGTCGCTCCGCCCCATCTCGATTCTCACCGGCAATGGCGGCCTCTTCCTCGACTTTGAGCTGGAGCGCGGAGCTAACGGCGCGATGACCGGCTATGCCTTCCCGGACATGCTCGTCGACGTTGTCAAGCTCTCGCAGTCTGGACAGCGTGACGCTGCACACGACCTCTTCGATGCGCATCTCCCTCTCATCCGCTACGAGCAGCAGCAGGGAATCGGGCTCGCGGTCCGCAAGTACGTTCTGCAGAAGCGGGGCGCCATCGCCTACGATTCGCAACGAGCTCCAGGCTCATCGCTCACAGCAAAAGGAAGAGCGGAGGTCGACTATCTCCTAAATCGTGTCGCCCAGCACGACCCGCGAGCGAAGACACCGCCTCGGACCTAGCAATATCCGCTGCGAAGGCGCACGAAAGAGATGACGATCTTCCTGCTGCCTGCCAATTCCACGGATGTCAGTTCGAAGTTTGGTCCCGGCGCGGTCTATCCGGGAGAGGAGAGCGCCCGGCTGATCGGGGTTGTGAACGTGCTTCCTCGTGAGCAGTTCGGCAAGGTTTTGGATGCGATCGCGAAGGAGGGACGCAATATCTATCCGCCGTACCGTCCTGAGGTTCTGGGAAATGCCTCTTCCTACGATACGCAGCTCCTGACCAGATTGAACCATGAAGATCCGTGGGATGGAAGGCCAAGCCGCGAGGAAGCCTTTCGCTTGAAGCTAATGGGTGCGGCGCCACGATCCGAGATTCGCGACCTCGATCCGCTGGTTGACGAGTTGCGCGCGATCAAAAGCGAACGAGAGATTGCTGTGATTCGCGAAGCGATCCGGATTGCCGATCGTGGAATTCTCAGAGCGATGCATGCAGCGAAACCAGGCATGTTTGAGTATCAACTTCAGGCTGAGTCGGAGTATGAGTTCAAGCGCGGCGGCGCTTATGGGCCGTCATACTTCGCTTTGGTCGCAACAGGAAAGAACACCTGGTTCACGCACTATCACTACAACACCGCGAAGCTTGAAGGTGGAGACCTGGTGCAGTACGACTATGCGCCAGACTACAAGTACTACTCGTCCGATGTGACACGCATCTTTCCGGCGGATGGGAAGTTCACGACTCATCAGCGAGAGCTGTACGCAATTTATCTTCGCCTGTATCAGGCGTTGATGACGTCAATCCGAGTCCACGAATCGCCTGTAACTATCACGCAGCGGGCGGTGGAGAAGATGGATGCGATTGTTGCAAGTTACCCATTCACAGAACCCGCTATCAAGAGCGCTGTGCTGGGTTTTGTCGATGGCTTTCGCAAGAAGAAACGCGGAATGTTGGGGCATGCGGTCAGCATGGAAGTGCATGATATCTACGGCTCTTACAAAACACTTGAGCCGGGGATGGTTTTCACGATTGAGCCGATGTTGCGAATTCCCGAGGAGCACATCGGTCTTCGACTCGAAGACATGTTGTTGATCACGGCGGACGGCTATGAAAACCTTTCGAACGAGGTTCCGATTGAACCGGCGGACATTGAGAGGTTTATGTCGGCGCCGCTGCGGAAGGATCTGGAATAAGACTGTGATATTCAGATGACGATTCTTCGAGCTTCGGTGATGTCTAATGCTTTGCGAAGCAGGCAGGCAAGCGGAAGGCACCTATGCGCGTACTATAACTTTGACCTCCAGCCTTAATGTAGTCGCCGACATACCAGAACGTGCAGTCGTCCGAGGGATCCATCGCGGTTGTCGTGTAGTCCTCCCAGCGGAGAGTGGTGGTCTGTGAAGCCAGACCTTGTGCAAGGACAGTTTCCTTGAAGGTCATGACTCCTTTTGGATCTTTGGCGAGACGAGCAGCGAAACGTTGTCCGGGGAAGTTGGGGTCGCCGCCGAAGGAATAGCCGATCCCGATATTTCCTTGCCGGTCGATACCGATGCTTGGCATCCATCGATAGAAGCCGTCGGGTGCATAGGTGCCTTGTTGATAGAGCTGTGGCTCTCGCCTTTTGTCGAGCTTAAGTTCGTACCAGCGGACACCACCGCCGCCGCTCTTGGTGTCGACCGAGTGCAGGCCTGCGATCCACTCGTCGTGGCCAATCCGACGGTAAACGAGCCGTTGCATCAGCTTGTCTCCCTGGGCATCGAGATGTGTCTCGGTTCCCGGCTGTGAGACGCATTTGGTCAGTTGTCCGTTGCAGAGATAGTTGTAGGGTGCGACGGTGATCTTCCGAACAGGGCTGACGGCGGTCTTGCTCGGATCGGCCCAATCGACGTGGAACTTGTAGACGTACAGTCCGTCGTCCGAGAAACGGTTGTGAAGTTGCGTGCCTCCGGTGGCGATCATGATGTTGGGTGCGCCGGCCGGAGGAAGTGCCTGTCCGTCGATGTCGGCGTTATTGAGAAAGTTGACTCCATCCAGGAAGACGCACTGCTCGGTGGCAGGAAGTCCCTGCAACATCTTGTTGCGATCGGCAACGCAGGCCTGCTTTTGAATCACGGTATCGCCAACACTGGAGGGGACGTAGTATCCATCGGGCCAGATGGCAGGTCGCGGATAGTCGGGGAAGAGAGGTCGTTTGAACTCGTAACGGTAATAGGGGCCGAGCGGATCGGGTCCTTTGCTTACGGCATAACACATGGAATAAGGTCCCTGCGGATCATCGGGTGGGCGCCTGAAGATGGGCAGCACATACAGCCAGCGATTGGCGAGCTGATCGTATCGAACAACTGCGTCCCCGCTGGTGCGCTGCTCGCACTGTCCTCCGAAGCCAGCAAAGATCGTGTTGGTGATGACAGGCCCGTAAAGCACCTTTCCGGTTGTGTCGTAGTGGCTGCCTTTTTTGGTGTAGACCGCCATTCGGGAGTTCACGATTTGGACGATGTGGTCCGGGCCAACCGCGAGGCTGTTGTCGGAGGGGTTGCGGGTAGTGGCTGTGCCTTGCGGGCCGGTGAAGCCTTCGCCGAGGCCATCGAAGCTTTCAACGAGAGGAGCTGCATCACGCCTGCCCTGCTGTATCTGCTCGATGAACGCACCCGATTCGAGAATCGCCGCGTCTGATGTTACGTTCGCGTCGGCACCGGTCTCTGCGTCATCATCATCGTCGGCATCTTCGGCTTCAGGAGACGTTCCGCAGTGAGTGCGAAGACTGTCACACTCGGCGATGGAGCCAGTTCTATTTGAGACTACCTCCATGTCGGTAATCTTCGAGGAGAGGTCATGAGCTGCGTTCAGCGTTACTGTAGTTTTTGTGCCTAAGTTGTCACCGCTGCGTCCAGCGGATAGAGGAGTTATCTGTGCGTACGTGTAGTCCGCGACGGCGATGCCGACACAGATGCAGAAGGCAGTTGGAAGAGCCGCAGAAAGTTGGGTGATGTGAGTGACGAACTTGTTAGTCATCTTCTGCAGACTACCTTATCCGGTTGCTGCTCTCTTGTAGAACACTATTCAGGCAGAACACTTGACGATGAAAACGGACTCGGCGTCGACGAGGGAAGAGTTCGTCGACGCCGAAAATTCCTCGCAACACCAGAGGATAAGCGTCCCGTGAGGATATCGCGGCCAAAGAGAGTCAAATGGAACAGCCGGTCCGGGAGCCCAGCCCCCGACGAAATTTGCGCGACGGCATCTCTTCTGCCATGTAGTGGTCAAGGAGATTTCCAAAGGTCACCGCTACTGATGGGCTGCACAGGGCTCCGTCGTTGAGGCCGGGGACCATGGCACAGACTGCTCTACGGACGTCACCTTCAGTCGAATAAAGCTTGCCACTGAAGGTCCGCATCTTCAGCTTCCGCTTGCCGCCATAACCCATTTATTTCTTGGAGCACCGGATGGGAGTTGAACCCATGAATACTGGTTTTGCAGACCAGCGCGTTAGCCACTTCGCCACCGGTGCTCTTGTCCGTCACACCATCACCAATGTGTGACGGAAATCGATAGAAGCATCTTGCCCTATCGCCACTTCATTTCAAACTACTTAGGTTGGGCTGTCGTACGGAGATACGGTTTTACCGTCTTATACCCAGGAAAAATCTTCGCCGCATCATCATTCGAAACCGCGCTTGTAATGATCACATCTTCACCCTGCTTCCAATTCGCCGGTGTTGCAACCTTGTGCTTTGCAGTAAGCTGCATGGAATCCAGCACACGGATGATCTCATCGAAGTTGCGACCAGTCGTCATCGGGTACGCCAGCGTCAGTTTGATCCGCTTGTCCGGCCCAATCACGAACACGGTCCTCACCGGTGCGTTATCCGCAGGTGTGCGACCCTCACAGCTGTCTCCGGCTTCACTTGCCAGCATGTCATAGAGCTTCGCTATCTTCAGTTCCGTGTCGCCAATAATCGGATAGTTGACCGTCGACCCTGTCACGTCCCGAATATCTCCGACCCACTTTCCATGGTTCTCCACCGGGTCCACGCTAAGCCCGATCACCTTCGCCCCGCGCCTTGCAAAATCAGCTTCCAGGCCGGCAACCGCGCCCAGCTCCGTCGTGCAGACCGGCGTAAAGTCCTTAGGGTGTGAGAACAGAACTGCCCAGTTATCGCCAATCCATTCGTGAAAATGAATCGTACCGTGCGTGGTCTCTGCTGTGAAATCAGGAGCAACATCGTTGATGCGAAGCGACATAATTCATTCACCTTATCTGCGGAATCTCCGCGCCGTTTTCTGCCATACATGAAAAAACCCACCCGCTTCTTACTCTGGGTGGGCCGGTGCTGCTCGAACATGCTTGCTTCGATTAGCTATCCACGCACCCACACCGGGCTGCAGCAACAGCAGCAGGGCGGCATGGTCGTGTTGGGCATCATCGTCATAACTGAACTTTTGTACCGCGTGCCAGCTAAGCTAGCATGAAGCAGGTTTGCCTCATTGCGGTCTGTCCAAACCATACGTCCGAGGAGCCCATATGTCAACCAGTCCGTCTCCGGTTTCCTCTGCAACTTCGGTCGCAGCGCCCGAAACCGCCCACTGCGCTTACGAATTCGCACAGGTCGATGTCTTCGCCGAAGCCTCGCTGGAGGGCAACGCCCTCGCTGTCTTCTGCGATGCCCGCGGCCTCACCACCGAAGAGATGCAGGCTCTCGCGCGTGAGACAAATCTCAGCGAAACCACCTTCATCCTTCCCCGCACTCCTGAGATCGAGCGCGAACAAGGCGTCAAAGTTCGTATCTTCCTCACCACCGAAGAGGTTCCATTCGCCGGGCACCCAACCCTCGGCACCGCAAGCTGGCTTTACTGGAATCATCCAGTCTTCCGCGGCGCCAACGAGATCACTCTCGACCTCGGCGTCGGCCCCATCACGGTCCGCTTCTCTCCCGCCAGTCCCGTCGAACCAGGCGTCTTCGGCATCATGCAACAAAAAAATCCAACCTTCGGCGAAACCTGCAGCAGCATGGAAGACCGCGAAGGGCTTGCCGCAGCGCTCAATCTCTCCGTAGACGATCTCGACCCCGATCTTCCCGCCGAGGTTGTTTCAACTGGCATGGCCTTCTGCATCGTGCCTCTCAGGTCGATGGAAGTTGCCACCCGTCTGCGGATCTCTCCACAGCCCGCGCGATCCTATCTCGAAGAGATCGACGCAAAATTCTTTTACTGCATCACACGCGCTCCATCGAACTCGAAAGCAGGTTGGCACGCGCGGATGCAGTTCGACACGGGTGAAGATCCTGCCACAGGATCAGCTGCCGGTTGCGCCATCTCGTATCTCGTGCGCCACAATCTCGTCCCCAGCGGACAACAAATCATCATCGAGCAGGGAATTGAGATATCACGACCCAGCAGGATTCACGTCAGTGCATCGATCGAAAACAACATCATCACCAAAGTGTTCGTCGGCGGTCGCACAATTCCTGTTGCAAGCGGACGCTTTTTCCTGCCGTGATGCACGAGATTTCAACAGCTCTCTATCGTGAATCCCCAATGAATTCGCACCGTCTCCACACAACGGTGGATGCGCAAGCGCAAATGTTGATGATCTTCGCTCTTACTTCGCTGTTGCCAAGCCAGCCAACCATTCGTACTGTTGGAAAGCGTTAAGGACGACGCCGCATGCAACGTGCTTCGCCGTCCGAGATGAAAAAAAGAGCTTTCGCCTGTTTTCTGACAATTTGAGTTGAGAGAAGCTGGACTGCCTCGCAGTCGTGACTTCCTGAGCGCAACCTCGCTGTCTGCACAAGCACCGGGGACGATGCTTTTTGCATCGCTCTTCGCTGTATTCGCGACAGGGTGATCTCACGCCCTCATGGAGCCGCGCGGCAACCTGCGCTGGCATATCGCTTCCCTCGCACCCCGCGGCTCGGCAGCATTCGTTCGTCGGACGGGATGGCCCTGATCCTTCAAGGAGCAGACAGGAGAGCTTCGCTCTTCCGATCCTGCTCTTCCGGAGCAGAAGACCCATCACGGCCGAAGAGCTGTACCGGCCGAGCCTCGGGGCAATTTTGGACACACCAGCCCTGTGCGTCTGCAAACCAGCAGACTCGCCGAACTGGCCTATCGGCCGCGACCCACCACAAGGTGGCCTCCGGCAGAACCGAGACCGCATGCGCCCCAAGAAGACGATCCTCTGCGTAGATGACAACGAACAAGTTCTTTCCGTCCGAACTTTCCTACTCGAAACCCGCGGCTACCGCATCATCGCAGCCCTGAATGCTCAGGAGGCACTCGAGGTTCTCGAGCGAACCCTCCCTGGATCACTGGATCTCATCCTCTGCGATCTCCTTATGCCGCAGATGGACGGCAACGAACTGGTTCGACGCGCCAAGCAGCTCCATCCCGGCCTTCCCGCCATGATTGTCTCCGGCACAGTCAACGCCTTCGACCGCGCGCTCCACGCCGACGTCTTCCTGCCCAAAGGCGCCTCATCGCCGGCAGAAATGATCGAACGCATTCGCGTCCTCGTAGCTCGAAAACGAGGCCCGAAAAAAGCCATCGCCCCCACCCGAACGGAAGCTACCCCGGCTTTCGTCCACGCCACTGCATCGTAAGAAAACAAGACCGCCAGCCGTTAGCTTCACATAAAAGGTTAACGGCTGGCTGCTCCCTAAGCCTCGACCAACCCATATCTCCGCTGCCACTGACGCTTCAACCGCTCCCAGACCTCATCGCGCTCCTCGCGCGAAATGGCCGGATCAGGCGACTCGACGAATCGCGTAGCCTCAACCTTCGCCAACTCCAGCACCCCACGATCGCGAACCAGGTTGGCAACGCGAAACTCAGGCAACCCCGCCTGCCGTGTACCGAAAAACTCCCCCGGCCCGCGCTGTTGCAGATCCAGCTCCGCCAACTCGAATCCATTCTGCGTCCGAACCAAGGCATCCAGCCGAGCCTCAGCCTGCTCCGTAACTCTCCCGCCCGTCATTAGAATGCAGTAACTCTTCGCCGCCCCTCGCCCCACGCGCCCACGCAGCTGATGCATCTGCGCCAGCCCAAACCGCTCCGCATGTTCAATCACCATCACCGAAGCATTCGGCACATCCACACCCACTTCAATCACAGTCGTTGCAATCAGCACATCGATATCGCCCCTCTGAAAACGCCGCATCGCGACCTCTTTATCATCGGCACTCAGCCGCCCATGCAGCAACCCAAGCCGCAACCCCGCCAGCGGTCCCACTCGCAACTCCTCATACATATCCGAAGCAGCCCGCAGCGCCTTCTTCGGCTCAAACAACGTCTCGGTCTTCAGCGAAGCCTTCGCACCTTTGCCCTTCGACTTCGCTACTGTGGCATCATTCGAAACTTTTCCGGCTGCTATTTTTTTCTTCTTGTCATTCCGCAGCGCAGCGGAGGAACCTGCTTTTACGCTGGCCTCCGCACTACTCTCCTCGTCCTTCGGAAAATCCAGCTCAGGCTGATCGTCCTTCGCCCCTTCGATCACCGGATAGACAATGTAAGCCTGCCGCCCCGCCTCCACCTGCTTCCTCACAAAATCCCAAACATCCGCCGCCCGCTCCTCTGTAGTCCGACGCGTCACAATCGGAGTCCGTCCCGGCGGCATCTCATCAATCACACTCGCATCGAGATCCCCATACAGCGTCAGCGCCAGTGTCCTCGGAATCGGCGTCGCCGTCATCACCAGCACATCCGGCTCCGAAAATGTTCCATCCGCCCCAGGCTTCTTCATCAGCCGAAACCGCTGCTGCACACCAAACCGGTGCTGTTCGTCCACGATCACCAGCCCCAGCTTCTCAAAATCAACCTTGTCCTCAATCAGCGCGTGAGTCCCAATCGCCAGATCGGTCTCCCCGCGAAAGATTCTCCCCCGCGCCTCACGCTTCGCCGCCTCATCCAGCGACCCCGTCAACAAAGTCACCCGATAAGGTTTCCCCGTCCTCGGCGAAAGCACTTCACTCAGCAGCTTCCGCGCAGAAAGATAATGCTGCGTCGCCAGAATCTCCGTCGGAGCCATCAAAGCCGTCTGATATCCGTTCTCAATCGCCACCAGCGCAGCCTGCATCGCAACAATCGTCTTCCCCGAGCCCACATCTCCCTGCAGCAGCCGCCGCATCGGCTGCGGCCTACGCATATCGTTCACAATCTCACCCAGCACTCGCTTCTGCGCCGCAGTAGGATGAAACGGAAGCACCTGCTTCAGCGCCTTTCGCACCGTCTCATCCGTCGCAAACGCTGTCCCCGCGCGCTCACGCAGCTTGCGCCGTTTCAACTCCAGCCCCAGCTCAAGATAAAACAGCTCCTCAAAGATCAGCCGCCGATGCGCCGCAGTCTTCGCCGACATCAACTCCGTCATCGGCGTCCCCGCCTCAGGAAAATGCACCGCCTTCAAAGCCGCCAGCCGCCCCGGAAATCCCAGCCGCTCAAGCAGCGCCGGTGGCAAAGTCTCCGTCCCACCCTCAGTGTCTGGGTCTTGGTTGTCATTCCGCACCCTGGGCGGAGTCGAAGGGGAGGAACCTGCTTTTGCCTCTTCCGCCGCTCCAAGCTCTTCCAGTAGCCACCAGATCACCCGTCTCAACCACTTCGACCCAAGCTTCGCTCCCCAGGCCGTAGTCCCACCCAGCGACTCATACACCGGAACAATCCGCCCGACCTCCAGCATCGCGAACTCCGCATGAGGATCCCCCGGCCCCGGCAGCATCTCAAACTGCGGCTGAATCATCTTGAACTTCCCCGCGCTCGACCGCGAAGCCTCCAGCTTCCCGTACAGAGCCACCATCTGCCCCACGCGAAACCGGTCCCGCAGATAACTCCCGCGAAACCACATCGCCTTCACCGTATTCAGCCCTTGCCCCACCGTCATCTCAAACAGCGGCATATGCCGGGTCTGCAGCAGCACTGACCCGCGCACCTCACCAATCACCGAAGCCATCGTCCCCGCCTGCAGCGCACTGATCGGCACCGGATTCAGCCTGTCCTCATACCGAAACGGCAGGTGATAGAGCAAATCCTCAACCGTCTCCACGCCCCGCTTGGCCAACTCCCCGGCAACGCGCTCCCCCACGCGCTTCACAAACTTCATTGGTGTAGAAAGTTCCAGCACACACCGATGCTACCAACATCAATGTGCAAAAGAATCCTGGGCCCACGCTCCCGTAGCCCTATAATGGGCCTAATTTCAACCCGCCTTTCCCAATGGAGTACAGGAGGGACTTCGATGACAGTTCTCGAGCACTGGTTCCACGAAGTATGGAATAAACGCAACCTAGAAGCGATCGACGAGCTTTGGCTTCCGGACAAGATCTCCCACGGCTTACCCGGCACCCACGGCGGTCAGGTCGAAACCAAAGCCGCCTTCAAAACCTTCCACACCAACTTCTGCTCTGCATTCCCCGATCTCCACATACACGTGGAAGACACAGTCACCGAAGGCGACAAGACCGTCGCGCGCCTCATCGTGACCGGAACACATACCGGTCAAGGCCTCCGGGTACCTCCTACCGGCAAACCGGTCCGCTTCGCTGGCATCTCTATGGCTCGTTTCAAGGACCGTCACGTCCTCGAATCCTGGAACAGCTTCGACTTCCTCTCGATGTACGAGCAGTTGGCTTAGATTCATGCAATCCGCTGCACACGCGGCGCTAGCCGTTGGAGCCCGTATGTGCGCCTGCGCTCGCGCGAAAATTCCTCCTGATAAACTGGCTCCAACCCTATGCCCATCGTAGAACTGCAGCATGTCCGAAAGGCCTACGACACCAAAGTCGCTGTCGCAGACCTCAGCTTTTCCATCGAGCCCGGGAGCATGTTCGGCCTCCTCGGCCCCAACGGCTCCGGAAAAACCTCCTCCATTCGCATGATGATCGGCATGACCGTCCCAGACGCCGGCTCCGTCAGCCTCTTCGGCCAGCCCTTCCAGCGCGAACACCTCAAGCGCGTCGGCTATCTCCCTGAAGAGCGCGGTCTCTACAAAAAGATGAAGGTCATGGACCAGCTCATCTTCCTCGGCGAGCTCCATGGCCTCGATGCCACCACCGCCAGCAAGCGCGCCCACGTATGGTGCGAGCGCATGGAGATCACCGAAGCCATTCCCAAGAAGACCGAAGAGCTCTCCAAGGGCATGCAGCAAAAGATCCAGTTCATCGCGACACTCCTGCACGAGCCCGAGCTCATCATCATGGACGAGCCCTTCAGCGGCCTCGATCCCGTCAACGCCGTCCTCCTCATGGACACGCTCGTCGACCTCCGCAAACAGGGCAAATCCATCCTCTTCTCCACCCACCGCATGGACCAGGTCGAAAAACTCTGCGACGCCATCGCCCTTATCGATCGCGGCAACCTCGTCCTCTCCGGAGGCATGCGCGAAGTCAAAAGCCGCTACCCTCGCAACCGCGTCCAGGTCATCTTCGAGGGCAACGACAGCTTCCTCCAGCACCCCGGCATCGCCGAATTCAAAAACTACGCCGGCCACGCCGAGATCAAGCTCCGCGACGAGTCAGCCGCCCAGCAACTCCTCGCCGCCGCCGTCCAGAACGGTACCCGCATCTCCCGCTTCGAAGTCATGGAGCCAACCCTCGAAGAAATCTTTATCGAAGCCGTAGGAGGCAAAGCGGATGCATAACATCTGGCTCATCGCAAAGCGGGAGTACCTTGAGCGCGTCCGCGCAAAAAGCTTCCTCGTCATGACCATCCTCATTCCGCTGCTCATGGGAGGCTTGATCTTTGGTTCAGCCCTCGCCAACCGCAGCCTCGGCGCCAATCACATCGCCGTCGTCACCAGCGACACTCAGTTCGCCGAAGACTTCAAAAACGAGCTCTCGGGCGGCGATCGCAAAACAACCGTCGACATCTATTCACCGACGCAGCCGAACCTCCGCGAGACTCTCAACTCCGAGATGCAGCAGAAGAACAGCGACCTCGGCGGCTACCTGTGGGTCACTCCGCCTTCAACTGACGCGCCTCGCGGCTCCTTCGAGTGGGATCCCAAAGCCAAGGCCGACATCGTCACAAAAGGCCGCATCGCCGATGCAATCCGCGGCGCGCTCACTCGTGAAAAACTAGCCAACTCAGGCATGGGAGCCAAAGAAGTCGACGAACTTCTCAAACCCGTCGATCTCGCCAGCGCCGACACAGGCGAAAAGAAAAGCTCCGGAGCCGCCTTCGCCAGCGCCTATGGCCTCTTCTTCCTCATGTACTTCGTCATTCTCTTCTACGGAATGAACGTTGCCCGCTCGGTCATCGAAGAAAAAACCTCACGCATCTTCGAAGTCCTTCTCTCCACCGTCAAACCCACCGAAATGATGGCAGGCAAAGTCATCGGCGTCGGCGCAGTAGGCCTCTCGCAGGTCGGCATCTGGATCTCCGTAGGATTGGCCGCTGCCAAGATGCAACTCATCGGAAGTGGCATCCAGCTGCTACCATCAGCTTCCCAACTCGCATTCTTCATCATCTTCTTCATCCTCGGCTACGTCCTCTACTCCAGTGTGGCCGCCGCCCTCGGCGCCATGACCAACTCCGAGCAGGAGCTGCAGCAGATGAACATCTTCCTCATGCTGCCGCTCATCGCCTGCTCAGTCGTCATCTTCCGCGTCGTCACCGACCCCGACGGCGCACTAGCCCAGGTCCTCTCATACTTCCCATTCACATCTCCGCTCATCATGTACACGCGCGTCGTCGTCCACCAGCCACCCATCTATCAAATCGCACTCAGCATCCTCATTTTGGTCGCGACCATCTACGCCATCCTCTGGGTCGCCAGCCGAATCTACCGCGTCGGCATTCTGATGTACGGCAAAAAACCCAACCTGCCCGAGATCCTCCGTTGGCTCAAATACAGCTAGCGCCTCTAAGAATCCAGAACTCACGTCCGATCCTTGGGCGTGGGTTCACCAGATCCCCTGCTTCCCGCCGGCCCACCAAACCATTCCCACCGTCAACGTAGGCTGGCTCGCCGAAAACACCCCGGGCTTATTCGTCAGGAAGAACGGCACATTGCTCCAGTCTCTCCGGAACTCCACTCGCGTCAGAAATCCCTCCCCAAACTTGTATTCATAAGTCCCCGTAAACTCCTTCAGCGCCTGAGTCCTCCCGCTGAACAACCCGCCCCGATCCGACAGATACTCCGTCCTCCCTCCCAGCGCCATCTTCGGAGTCAGCTGATACCGTGCATAAGCCACCCCTCCATCTACATGCGAAGGAGCCGAAGACTGACCCGGCGCCGCATTCGCCCACTCCCGCTGAATCACATAATCTCCCTCCAGCGAAAACGTCAGCTTCGGCGTCGCATTCCACGTTGCATAGCTGTCGAAGATATGTGCTTTCCCATTCGGCGCAGGATTGATCGGCTGCAGGCACAGCCCCGGCTGCACCGGTACTGTGCAGTTCGTCGCGGCAGTCACATCAGGATGATCCTGTCCGATGTAGTAATTGAAGTTCCACAAAATATCCTTCGTAGGTTGCGCGGTAAATCCGAACAACTCGTCCTTATACGAGTTCGTCGGCTCTGACTGATTCGTTCCATTCACCACCCAGTAGTTCGCCGACAGCTTGTCGTTCACTTTAAAGCTCGTGCGGATACCTTCGTGATAGAACGGCAGATAGTTGAAATAGAACGACCGCGAATAATTCACCTGGTCCTTCGTATAATTCCCCTCAATCCCCAGCGAACTGGCCCATTTCCCCACATCCACCGTCAGTCCTTTGCCCACCGGGATGACATACGTCCCATAGGCCTGAAAAATATTCCGATAGATATCCGGTCGTGCCTCATTGATCGGATTGCCTTGCAGCGTCGCCGTCGCCTGCCCAAACTGCAGATCGAATCGCATCCCATACCTTCGCCCCGCAGCCACATCCGGATCCAGAGCGAACACAACATCAGCCTGGTTGAGACTGAAGACATTGCTCAACACATCGAAGGCTCGCAGATACTGCACCCTCCCAATCGGATGGTTGAAGTCGTATTCGTAGTACCCATCCAGGGCGTAGTTCATCGTAAAACCTCCAGGCAACTGCGTCGGCAACACAGAAGCCAGAGTAGAGCTTGGGGTTCCCGCGCTTTGCGTAGTCACAGCCTGCACCGCGACAACGGGAGCCGCCTCCACAACCCCGCTGCTGGAAATACTCTCCACGCTGCTCCGCATATCCGTCGCGGGCAGACTCAGCGATGCAGGCTTCAGCGAAGCGCTCTCCATCGTCGCAGCAGGTCGCCGGTGCAGTTCTTCCTCCAGCGCACTCACCCGAAGTGCCAGCTCTCGCACCTCTCTTCGTAGCTCATCGTTCTCATTGCTGGAACCATCAGCGACAGCATTCTGCGCACGTGCGGAAGAACAAATCAACAACGCAACGTACGTAAAAATAAACACAAAAAGGAAGGGTCGATTCAGCAGTCGCATGGCAAAAACCTCTTAGGCAATTCCATTAAGCGAAGCACATTCGAAATCAAAAGATCGTAAAGATGATGACGTGAAAGAGGTATCTTCGTCAGACCATCAAGGCTGCATTGATGTATACCTACAGCAGAAAGCACCTTGGGATCAGCCTGCAGTGGTGACAGAACCGGCAGTAGCGACGAGCTTCAAAACCAAAGGCCAATCGTCCGCCCGCCGCGACCTCCTCGAACTCGCCGTCGGCTACCTTCTCATCATGGCCACCATCTGGACGCCTAACCCCACCCAGCGAGTCCTCTACTGGCTCGCCTTTCTCTGGATCATCGCAACCACCTGGGCCCGTCGCGAAGGCTGGACGGCCCTCGGCCTCGGCAGCAAAGGCCTTCTCCCATCCCTCTGGATCGTCGGGGTCGCGCTGATCCTCTCAGCCACTGCGGTCTTCATCGCATCGCAAAACCACACTCTGCATCCCCTCCAGGGCCCCACCCCTGTCTTCCGGCACGGTTGGGCATACATCATCTGGTCTCTGATGCAGCAATTCATCCTGCAGAGCTATTTCCTCGCGCGTCTCTTGCGCTTGTTGCCTGGCAAAGCCGCTCCGGTCATCGTCGCAGCCGGAATCTTCGCCATCGCACATATCCCCAATCCCATCCTCACCCCGGTAACTCTCATCTGGGGCATCCTCGCCTGCGCCCTCTTCCTCCGCTACCGAAACCTCTACGCCCTCGGCCTGGCACACGGCATCATGGGCCTTTGCATCGCCGTCACCGTCCCCAACTCAATTCACCACCACATGCGAGTAGGTCTCGGCTACCTCCGCTACCATCAGGGCCCGCACAGTCTCCTCTCATTCGATCGACCCGCACTATCGCAGCCAAAACGACCAGAGCGTATCCACCGAAGCATGGGTAATCGCGGAAGCTCCCACTCGCCGCTCCTGACGCCAAGCCCGCCCGTAAAAAATCCCCGCAATCACCGCAAGCAGCACATAGCGCCAGTTGAAGTGCAAAGCCCGCTTGTTGAAGTGTGAAAGCCCGAAGAGAATAGCCGTTACCCCCAGCGCCCAATGCCTTCCCAGCCGCCGCTCCAGCAGATTCTGCATCCATCCGCGAAAAAAAAGCTCCTCCGGAACCGCAATAAAGAAAAAAGTAAACACCCATCCCAGCACCAGCCGGAACGCGGCCGGAATCTGCGCATGAATATGCAGAAAGCCAAGCACCAGACCCAGGACAATTGCAAGCGGAGCATAGAACCCAAGCTCCCGCAGCCCAACCCGCAAATCACCAGACCGCAACCGCAGATCGAAGCCAACACCATCCAATCTGCGAATCACCAGAAACCCATAGATCCCCACATCCACCAGCAACATCTTGTTGAACACTGCCAGATGAGGCGGCCACCCGGGCTCAAACCATCGCAGATCCACCGCCAGTCCCAGCAAGGCAAGAATCACAAAGTCACGCCAGTCACCCCGCTGTTCAGCATCAACAACCGAAGCCCGGTAAAGCAGCCAGCAGACAGCCACAGGCAACAACAGATAAAGCCCAAACCAGCTCCATCGAAACTCCCCATAAGACAATGCCACCAACGCATAAGGAAGACACAACAAGCAGGGAAGACCAAGCCGGACAGCCAGGGGAAGCCGCTGCAAGCGCTCTAAGCTTGGTGGACAGAATGCCGCAACAAAAAACGGCACAAGAACGACCAGAGCCGCCACCCAAACCGAAACTGGAAAAGAAAACCCCGCCATTAGCTTCGAGGATAGCCCCAAAGAGCCAGCTCTCAGTGATCAGCAACGAATCCCGCTCCCGAGCACGCTTTCTACTCGCTACTCCCTGACCCCTACTCCCTATTCCTGCTTCCGCGAAAGGTAAACTGATTCCGTGTCCTCCACCTACACCCTGAAGCAGCGCATCATTCTGGCAATCGGTCCGCCCATAGCCAGCATCGTTGCACTCGCACTCGGGGCCACTCTCCGCTTCGAACACATCTGCGAACCCGGCGCCACCATCGGCTTCGACGTTCCCCCGCCCGCCGTCTACGCATTCTGGCATCGTTGCCTGCTCACCGGCGTCTGGCCCTTCCGCAACTACGGCCTCACGCTCCTCGTCAGCCGCAGCTTCGACGGCGAACTCTTCACCCGCACCGCAAAACTCATGGGCTTCCTTACCGTCCGCGGCTCCAGCTCACGAGATGCAGCACCGGGCCTTCGCAACCTCCAGCGTGCCTACCTCGAAGGCCACTACTGCGCCATCACCGCCGACGGCCCACGCGGCCCCTCCATGGTCGCCAAACCCGGAGCCGCCCATCTGGCTCAACTCGTCAACGCTCCCGTCCGCACCTGCTACCTTCACCCCCATCGCGCCTGGCAGCTCCGCTCCTGGGATCGCTTCCTCATCCCCAAACCCTTCTCCAAAGTCACAGTCGCCTGGACTCGCTCGGAAGCCGCCGACCTGGATTCTCTCCAGGCTGCCCTCGACCGCTCCGTAGCCCTGGCCCAATCCGGGAAATCTTGAAGAGAAATTTTCTAAAAGTGGCATCTTTTTAGACAGCCGAAATTAAGCACCTAACAACCAGCGAACGACCCACGTTTTGCACTTACCACCACGCTAAGAACCACAAAAAACCACCACAAAATGCGCGTATCCGATTTCAATTTCGACCTCCCGGAAGAGCTGATAGCTCAGAAACCCCCGGAAGTCCGCGGTTCCAGCCGCATGCTGGTCGTAGACCGTACCACCCAAACCTGCACAGATAATTTTTTTCGCAATCTACCAAATCTGCTCCAACCAAACGACTTACTGATCCTGAACGACTCAAGAGTCATCCCCGCCCGCCTCTACGCCACCCGCGCAGGCCTCCACACCCAACCCAACTCCCCCGACCCAACAGGCCGTATCGAAGTTCTTCTCACACAGCAACTTGCAGAAGACGAATGGAGCGCCTTAGTGCGCCCCGGCCGCAAAGTCCAGCCCGGCGAACGCCTCCTCTTCCATGCTCCCAACGAACCTAAACCCTTGCTAGAAGCGGAGATACTAACCGCCGGAGAGTTCGGGGAACGCACTCTCCGCTTCGACCCGACGCTAGACTTCACATCCATCCTCAACAAAATAGGCCACATGCCCCTCCCACCCTACATCCACCGGGACGACACCGCCGAAGATCGCGAACGCTACCAAACAATTTATTCTCAGCAATCCGGTAGCGCCGCCGCCCCAACTGCTGGCCTGCACTTCACTCCGGAGATCCTCAATCAACTGAAACAAAATGGGATAATGGTCGAAACCATAACCCTCCACGTAGGTCTGGGAACCTTTCAACCCGTCCGAGTCGAAAACCTCGAAGACATCCACCTCCACGCCGAGCACTACACCCTTCCACCCACCACTGCAGAAGCTATCAATACCGCGAAAACAGCGGGGAATCGCATTATCGCGGTAGGCACCACAACCACACGAACCCTGGAACACTGCGCCCGCGTCGCCGATGGCGAACCTCTAAAACCGCACTCTGGCCAAACCGATATCTTCCTCAGCCCCGGCCACAAATTCGGCATCGTCAGTGGCCTTCTCACCAACTTTCACCTCCCGCAATCCACCCTTCTCATGCTGGTCAGCGCCTTCGCCGGACGCGACCTGGTACTCGCCGCGTACCAACACGCAGTCGAACAGAAATACCGCTTTTTCAGCTACGGCGACTGCATGCTTCTCCTCTAACCTCGTCCCGCACCTCACTGCCACGCGCTACCATCAAAACACCAATGACACCAAAGTCCGATTCGTCTTCGACCTTACAGACAAAGCCGCCAATTTACCTCCTCGACAGCATGGCCTTCATCTTTCGCGCTTATCACGCCATGCAGCGCTCTCGGCCCATGTCCACGCGCACCGGCATCCCCACTGCAGCCACTTATGTCTTCGTCAACATGATCAACAAGCTCCGCAAGGACTTCCAGCCCCAATATCTTGCCGCGGTCTACGACGTAGGAGCTCCCGTCCACCGCAACGAACTCGCAACCCAATTCAAAGACGTCAAAAAATTCAACATCAAAACCCAGCAATTTGAGACCACCGAATACGGCGGCTACAAAGCCAATCGCACCGAAACTCCGCCGGACCTCATCCAGCAGCAACCCTACATCCGTCGCGCGCTCGAAGCCTTTCGCATACCCATCCTCTACTACGAAGGCTTCGAAGCCGACGACGTCATCGGCAC
This sequence comes from uncultured Acidobacteriaceae bacterium, assembly GCA_963815485.1. GTDB lineage: Bacteria > Acidobacteriota > Terriglobia > Terriglobales > Acidobacteriaceae > Edaphobacter. The sequence continues at coordinate 2,791,351 of CAWFGQ010000002.1, forward strand.
ACTCTCCTGCAAACTCGCCGCGCTCGGTCACAAGGTCTTTGTCGTCTCCTCTGACAAGGACATGATGCAGCTCGTCAACAAAGACGTAAGCATCCTCAACCCAACCAAAGACAATCTCATCCTCGACCCGGCAGGCGTCGAAGCTACCCTGGGCGTCCCTCCCGGACGTGTCATCGACGTCATGGCCCTCCGCGGCGACTCCGTCGACAACATCCCCGGCGCTCCCGGCATCGGAGACAAGGGCTCTGTTGAACTCATCCAGCAGTTCGGTACTGTCGAAGCGGCGCTCAATCAAGCCGATGAGGTAAAAAAGAAAACCTATCGAGAGTCGTTGCAAAACAACCGCAACAATATCCTTCTCTCAAAAGAACTCGTCACCATCCACACCAATGTGCCGATCGAGTACTCGCTCGATGCCATGCGCACCCAGCCGCCTGACCTCGCTGCCTGTCGCGCCCTCTTCTCCGAGCTTGAATTCACCACACTGCTCAAAGAGCTTTCCCCCGCGCCGGACAACACCGTCACCACCTACAACCTCAAACCCGCGTCCAAAGAAATAGCCGCACTTCTCAAAGAAGCTCGCGCCCTCGACGAAAGTACCGGTAAGCCCAAAGGCCTTGCCATTGCAATTTTCGAAGACGCACGCGCCATCGCTGAAGAAGTCGCCGCAGAACCCTCCGACGACGTGCTCGAGCCCGAACCACCCCCAGCCGAAAACATGTCCCTCTTCGGCACATACCCAGCTATTCCTGAACCAGCTGCGCCGAATCCAACGCAGGATCCAGCCTGCAACCTCGGCCTCGCCGTATCCGACACGTTTGCGATAGAAGCCTCACTCGACGCCCCCGGCATATGGGAAGCCCTCGCAGATCCTACCCTTCGGAAAGACGTCCACGACCTCAAAGCCATCCTCCGAGCAATCGCTCCGCACAACGTCTCACTTGCCGGGGTCCGCAACGACGTCATGCTCCTCAGCTATCTCATCAATCCCACTCACGGCTCCCACACTCTTCCTGACATCGCCGCCCGAAGCACGAGCCGCGCACTCCTCCACCAACTCACAAAAGATAATCCTACCGATCCCAGGCGCCTGCCCGAAGCCGCAGCCGCAATCGTCCGCTTAGCCCGCACTCTCAGCCATCAAATCGCCGAATACGCCCCGACCGAACACGCCATCCCCTCCGACGAGCCAAGTCTAGGTGGCGCTGTCACTACCGAGATGCTCTTCGCAGATCAAAAGACACGGAAGAGCGACCAGGAAATAGTGAATAGCAAACAGTCTTCTACTCCCAACTCCCTACCCCCTAATCCCTTGCTCACAGTCTACGAGACAATCGACAAGCCGCTAGTTCCTGTCCTCCTCCGCATGGAGCAAACCGGCGTACGCATTGATCCCGAATTCCTCCGCAGCATGTCCACTCGTCTCGCCCTTGAGATCGATAACCTTGCCGAACGCATCTACAAACAAGCCGGCGAGACCATGGGCAGCGACGAAGGCCACCGCTTCAATATCAACTCCCCCAAGCAACTGGGCGACGTGCTCTTCAACAAAATGCAATTACCCAAGCCAATGAAGTACGGCAAGGGAAAGGTCGTCTCCACCGCGGTCGATGTGCTGGAAGAACTCGCCGAGCATCACTCCGTACCTGCACTCGTCCTCGAATACCGCCAACTAGCGAAGCTCAAGTCGACCTACCTCGACTCACTTCCTCAGCTTTGTGATGCGCAGGGTCGCGTCCACACTACCTTCAATCAAGTCGGCACAGCGACCGGCCGTCTTTCCTCAACAAATCCCAATCTCCAAAACATCCCCATTCGCACCGCAATTGGCCGAGAGATCCGCGCAGCCTTCATTCCCGCACCCGGCAACGTGCTCATGTCAGCCGACTACTCTCAAATTGAGCTCCGGCTGATGGCCCACTTCTCCCAGGATCCCTTGCTCCTCGACGCCTATCGCACCGGCAAAGACATCCACACACTCACCGCCAGCGAAGTCTTCGGCGTCGATGCAGCAACAATGGATAAGGACACCCGCGCCCGCGCCAAAGCAGTCAACTTCGGCATCGTCTACGGTATCAGTCCCTTTGGCCTGGCAGCCCAGCTCAACATCGACCAGAAAACCGCAAAACAATACATCGAAACCTACTTCGAGCGTTACCGCGGCGTTCAGCGGTTCATCGAAGAGACGCTCGCAACAGTTCGCCGCAATCAATCCGTTTCAACCTACTTTGGCCGCATCCGCCCTATCCCGGACATCCAGTCCCGCAACCCAAACATGCGTGGCTTTGCCGAACGTACCGCAATCAACACCCCGCTTCAGGGCACCGCAGCCGATCTCATCAAGCTCGCAATGCTGAGGATCGATCAACTCATCCGCGACCGCAAGCTCAAATCGACAATGACCCTCCAGGTGCACGACGAACTCCTCTTCGACGTTGTTCCCGAAGAGTCAGAAGAGCTTCAGACCCTCGTCAAGCAGGAGATGGAACACGTCGCCGAATTCTCAGTCCCAATCGTCGCTGACCTGGGCGTCGGGAAAAACTGGCGCGACATCAAGTAATAATTCATCGGTTGATCCTCAAGGATTCGCTCTACGATAACTCCATGCGAACCTCTGCGATTATCCTCGCCTTTCTCCTCGCAACGCCCGCCTTCGCGCAGAATCAGACCCTGCTACTCTGGCCCAACGGCAACCCCGAGCCGTCAAAAATCACTGGCCCGGAGATCGATCCCACCACCGACGCGAACCGCATCGTCTCTGGCATGGTCACTACCCGTGTCACCAACGTCAGCAAGCCCAGCCTCACCATTTACTTGCCCGATCCTGCGAAGAACACCCACGCCGCCGCCCTAGTCTTGCCCGGAGGCGCTTACATCCGCCTCGCCATCAGCATTGAGGGCACCGAGGTCTGCGACTGGCTCAACTCCCTCGGCATGACGTGCATCCTCGTCAAATACCGCGTCCCCGAAGAAGGCCACTACCCCGAAAACGTCGAAGACGTCGAAGATGCCCAACAGGCCATGCGCATCACCCGCGCCCATGCAGCCGAGTGGTACATCGACCCCAACCGCATCGGAGTTATTGGCTTCTCAGCAGGAGCGCACCTCGCCGTCGCGCTCAGCACCCACCCCGACTTCCAGGGTAAAAATGTTCCCGTTTCCACCATCGACGCCTGCCCCAACTTTCAGATGATCATCTATCCAGGTTGGACCGCTGGAGCAGACGGTAAAGTCAATCCATCGCTTCAACCCACACTCCAGGTTCCTCCAACCTTTCTCGTTCAGGCAGAAAACGACTACACCGCGCACGTCGAGAGTTCGCTCGTCTACTTTCAGGCGCTCAAGGATGCAAAAGTTCCCGCTGAGCTCCACCTCTTCACTCAGGGAGGCCACGGCTTTGGCCTCCGCCCCACCGTTCTACCAATCTCGCATTGGCCTGCGCTCGCCGAAACGTGGCTACACACGATCCACATCCTCGGCCCGCCGGGATCAGTAGGCAGGCCGTAATCACAATGAAGCTCGTTCGCTCGACAGACGCCTGCGCCAGATCTCGAGGAGATCGGTGGTAATGGTAAAGAGTACCGGCCCAAGAACGATGCCGGCGGGCCCAAACAGCGCAATGCCTCCCAGCACCGAGAGCAGAATCGTGGCACTATGGGCGCGAAGATGGGAACCGATAAGAATGGGATAAAGAATATTGTCAATCGTGCTGACGATAAGACTACCCCAAATCATTAGCAGCGCCGCTTTACCCCAGTGGCCGGTAAATCCAAGATAAAGAGCGATCGGGCCCCAGACGAGGAACGACCCGAAGGCCGGGATCATGGCGCACACTGCGAGCGTGAAGGCCCAGAGGATGAAACCGGGAACACCAAGCGCCCAGAACGCGAGTCCGGCGAGGAAACCTTGAACCGCCGCGATCGTGACGCGCCCGAGCGCGGTAGCGAGGATCGTATCGCCGATTCGTGTCAGAACTTCGTCTGTCTCGTCATCGCGTAATGGAAGCAGTGACCGCAACGAAGCAAGGGCCAGCGCTCGGTCACGCAAGAGAAAGAAAAGCAGGAATAACATCACAACCAGTTGGGTGATGACCTGAACCGAATTCCCCACAAATCCAGCGAAATTGCCTCCCAGATACGCCGCCATGCCTCGCGCAGCATTCGCCTGGTCGATCGAACTGATAAGCTCCTCAATGCGTGCAGCGAGAGCTGGTCGGTTCGCGATAAAACTGCTGATCTTCTCCTGATGAGCGCCGGAGCGAAACGCACTGATCGTCGCGTAGGCTTGCTGCCCGAGCTCTTGTGCAAGGAAGAACGTGGGAATAATGACAGCGAGAATAACCAGGACAAGAGCCACTCCAGCACAGAGCGAGCGGCTTCGTATCTTGCTCGCAAGCCAGTCATAAGGCCTCCGCGTAACTACCGCGAGGACAATGGCCCCGACAATTCCCGAAAAAAACGGTCGAAGAAGAAACGCACAGAGGACGAGGACGCCGAGGGTGAGGAGGAAGAGCGTGATCTGCTTCCACGGTGGCATTTCGTAACTGTTCCCCATTAGATCATCACTCCGTCGATCGAGTTAGATGCGAATCCTTCGACCCAGCCCACACAATCGCATTGAGGTGAGACGCGATAACCTCCTGAATCGAAATACCTTGTTGGCTCGCCATATTTTTTGCATTTTCAGGCCATGAATTGCATGTCAAGGCCCGAACCCCCCTAACTCAAACAAAGCAAGCCGAATCCTCCAAGGAAATTAACTGGCCCCCAATCCGATAGGCCAAACAAAAGGGAACTATTCATCATGCCCCGCGACAAAGCCGCTCCGGACCTTCGACGCCAGCTCGGTGTCCGTTCGCAGTTTCGTGAGAACGCTCCATTGATCGTTCTCTTTGGCAGGCGCAACCCACACAGGCAATGGCATCCGGAGATACTCCGAGAGAGCATAGGCGTGAGGCTCGTACAGCGCTCGAATCGTATTCAACCGTTTCGCCGCGGCAGGGTCGCCACAAAGCTGAAGATGATTGGCGCCAAGTGCCTCGCAAAGGTGGTAAAAATCCTTCGGCGGCAAACGATCGACTTCGGCCTGACGTCTCCAGGCCTCCTTCTCCTTCACCCGAAACACCTGACCGAGATCGACCAGGGCATGTCGCGCCATTACAAATGTCAACTGCGCCTGCCGCGAGGAGTCGCCCTCGACGACGGAGATCATCAGCGAGCAGGTGTCCAGAATCGACACCAGCGCGGAGAGCCAGCTCTGAGTGTCGTGTTGTGAACGGTAGTAGCAAAGAATCGGGTAAGAGATGTGCGACTCCAGAATCTCGGCCGCCCATCGCTCCCACTCGGCAAGTAACGCCGTCAACGCCTCCTGGCCGCCTTCAAAAGCATGACGCCTGAACAACTCCGCAGCATTTGGAGGGGAGCCGGCGCGTGAATCGAGCAACGCCACACTAACCTCACGGCGCGAAAACGCCTGATACAGCACAGGGAGGTACCCAATTACCAATGCAACAAATCCAAGTCCGACACCGGACTCGGCGATCACGACCGCACGCGCAAGCCGGCTATGCGGAGTAACATCCCCGAGTCCCAGCGTAAACAACGTTGTGCCGCTCAGATACAGATCTGTGCCAAGCTGCGCCCACTCATTGCTCGGGTGAACATAGACTGTATCGCTCAGGGGAACATGTACCGAGAAATAGAACAGTCCAAAGCCGCTAATAAGAAGAAGCGCCCACAGAAACAGCAGCATGAGCAGGGAAAGTGGTCCATAGACGCTGTAGATCTGCTCCCGCACCTTCTTGTTGCTCGTGTGTTCCGCCATTGCCACCCACGGTGCCCAGGTCGCGATAAAGAACAGCCTCGTAATCTGAAAGCGTCCGGTAGGGCGCCGCGGCAGGATGATCGTCTGGAACGCATCAAGCGCCACTCCCAAGCAGCAGATCAGTCCGGCAACGAACGCAGCGACATGCAAACGATATCCTCCCCCGGCCGAAAAAATGCCTTTCTAAAACCTTACCAAAGCTCGAGCGCTGACATTTCGTGGCCACCTGTCAAACGACAAGGTATGACCATTCGCAGGAGGGCAACAGCTTGAATCACAACCGAATTTGGTTGTAAGCGCGCGGTTCATAAAGCAATATTCTTGAAAGCAGAAGCGTCCATCGAGCAAGAGTTGAAAGTTTTGCAATTGCATTCGACAAAACTACATTTTCCCGCCTAAGCTGACTTTATCGGGTGCGCAGGATCACAGGAGACAAATTCGAGAGGGGAACACGATGCAGAGAGTCCTAATCGTGGATGACGATCGTCTGGTTGCAGACACGCTAACCCTCATTTTTGAGAGCAATGGCTTTGCTGCGAAGGCTGCATATTCTGCGGAAGAAGGGCTCAAGAGCTCCCGCGAGTTTATACCGCATCTTCTCGTGTGCGATGTCACCATGCCCGATCGAGACGGTCTCTCTCTCGTCGAGGACGTAACACGCGAACTGCCCACATGTCGCATCCTTGTGCTTACAGGCTTCTACTCGAACCTCAAGAGCGTTCGCGACCATGCTCGCAGACTTTCGCGCCCGGTTGGCATCCTGACCAAACCCTGCCAACCTTCCGTCATCCTCCGCGAAGCCGCGGCCCTGCTCCGGATGGACTGACATGCACGATCTCGGTCGCATCTTGATCGCTCTTGGCCTCTTGCTGGTACTGGTGGGTGCGGTTATCCTCGGTCTCAACCGCCTCAACCTGCCCCTCGGCCGCCTTCCCGGCGACTTTACCTGGCGAGGAAAGGGTTGGTCTGCCTCCTTCCCCTTGGCCACCTCGATCATCCTCAGCATGATCCTAACCCTCCTGCTTTGGGTCATCGGCCACATGCGTCGGTGACTCTGCAAACCACCGCCAGAATGCTAGACTCAGCGATGTGTCAGAGAGCAACGACAAACCGGCGAGCTTGGCCAGCCTTCGAGCACGACGTGGAACCATCCGCCTGGAGAGACGTTCTTTGCCTACTCATGGCAACGATCAATACATCCAACCTGATCTCTTCTCGGAGCCCAGATCGCTCGACTCCGAGCCTCAAGAGATTCAAGAAGGTCCCAGAGAAAAAGTCGCAGCTCCACAACCTGGAATTGACCGGGTCATGGCTTCGGCGGCGGCCCGCCGCATTTGGACGATTCGCGCCTTAGTTAACGGGATTAGGCACCAAATCGAGACGAACTATACAGATATTTGGGTCGAAGGGGAGATCTCCAATTGCCGCACCCCCTCTTCAGGACATATTTACTTCACTCTCAAGGACGGGGGGGCCCAACTCCCGGTCGTCCTCTTTCGCAGACAAGCCGCCCTGTCACGTTTCCGTCCAATCGACGGCTTGGCGGTATTGGTGCGTGGACGCGTGTCGATCTATGAAGATCGCGGTGAGTTGCAGTTCATTGCAGAGATTTTGGAAGCTCGTGGTGCCGGGTCACTTCAACTCGCCTTTGAGCAGTTGAAGGAGCGTCTACGTGCTGAGGGGCTTTTCGACGCTGCGCGCAAGCGTCCCCTACCAGCTTTCCCGAAATGCATCGGAATCGTTACGTCCCCCTCAGGCGCGGTAGTTCGCGACATTGTCACCATCGTGCGGCGACGGCATAGTCGGTTGAACCTCCTCGTCTATCCCGCAATGATGCAGGGAGAGTCAAGTCCGGATTCGGTTAAGGCAGCCATCCGGTGGTTCAATGCAAATCCATCTCTCGTGGATGTCATCGTTCTTGCTCGCGGAGGCGGTTCGCTGGAAGACCTGGCTCCCTTCAACGATGAGACGCTAGCCCGTACTATCGCGGCGTCATCGATACCCGTTGTGACAGCCATCGGCCATGAAACCGACTTCACAATCGCGGACTTTGTTGCTGATCTGCGCGCAGCCACTCCATCGGCTGCCGCTGAGTTAATTACAACAGCGCAACATCGCGTGGAAGAGCGCATCTCCGAGTTAACATCCCGGGTCGAACGCGCTGGGCGGTTCCATTTAGTTCAAGCTCGTCAGGATTACGTGAGCCTTTCCGCTGACTCTGTATTTGCCCGTCTGCACGACTCAGTCGGCCGCCGCGAACAGCGCCTCGATGAGTTGCGCCTGCGTCTCGAGAGCTGTATTCGCAACCACCTACAATTTCCGATCGGAAGAATTGCGGCACTTACCGAGCGTCTTTATCGGCATGATATTCCTGTTCGCGTCGGCGCCATTTATCGGCGTCTACAAAACTTCCACCAATCCCTTCTGAATAGGTTCAACCGAACTATTACTGTCCGGCGAATTCGTCTCAACCATGTCGCTGCGCGACTTGAGGCGCTTTCACCACTCGCCGTATTGTCCCGTGGCTATGCCATTGTCTATACGACGAACGGCAGTCTCTTGCGCGCCACAACCCAAGTTATTCCGGGGGAACTAATACGTGCCCGTGTGGCTCATGGAACTCTTGAAGCGGTCGTTACGCAAACAACGACCGGTGAAACAGAAGTAACGGAGATTAGCAAGCTATGAAGAAGTTATTTGGAACCGATGGTATTCGCGCAGTCGCGGGCCAGGCCCCGCTCGATCCATCGACTATCTATGCGATTGGTCTTGCTTTAGCACATACTCTTGCAATCAAGGCATCACGGCCAGGTGTCCTATTGGGGATGGATACCCGTGAGTCCAGCGAGTGGATTGCTGCAACGCTTACGGCGGGTCTTCGCGCAGGAGGAGCCTCTGTAGAGAGCGCAGGTGTTATTACTACGCCTGCCGTGGCCTTCTTGACGCATACTCACGGCTTCGCGGCTGGCGTGGTTATCTCAGCCTCCCATAACCCATGGCGAGACAATGGCATTAAGGTTTTCGGGCCAGATGGTTATAAGCTGCCCGATACTGTCGAACTCGCTATCGAAAGGGAAATATTTAGCCAACTCGAAGATTTGTCGACACATGAACAGAGCATCCCACCTCAGGTCAACGAAAATGATCGTGCCGAATATGCTCGCTTTCTACTTGCTGCTGTACCGGGACTCTCGCTTGATGGACGTCGCATCGTTGTCGATTGCGCGAACGGTGCGGCGTCTTTTATTGCTCCTCAACTCTTCTCCAATCTCGGGGGCGAGGTAGCTATTACCCACGCCAGCCCTGACGGCCGCAATATCAATGAAACCTGCGGAGCTTTGCATCCAGAAATAGTCGCAGCGCAGGTAAAGCATCGTCGCGCCTCAATGGGAATTACATTTGACGGGGACGCAGACCGTGTTCTATTTGCCGATGAAAACGGCTGTGTGGTCAATGGTGATGCGGTGCTGCTCTTGGCTGGACGCGATTTACAGGAACGGGGACTCCTCACTAATTCAATCGTCGTTGCCACCACCATGTCCAACATGGGTCTCGAAGCGGCACTCAACCGTAGCGGTATTCATATGCTCCGCGCAGCGGTGGGAGACAAATACGTACTGGAACAAATGGTCGCCACCGGTGCAGCGTTAGGTGGGGAACAGTCGGGGCACGTCATCTTTTCCGGCAGAAGTACAACCGGTGATGGCCTGCTAACCGCATTGTTTTTGCTGGATATTATTCATCGCAGCGGCAAATCTTTAGCAGAGCTTGTCGCTGACCTAAAGGTTTTTCCACAAGTTATCGTCAACGTAAAAGTGCGGGAGAAGAAGCCTCTCGAAACCATTCCGAAGATTGCTGCTGCGATTCGAGCAGCGGAAGCAGAACTTGCGGAGTCGGGGCGTGTCGTTATCCGCTATAGCGGAACTGAAGCGCTTGCCAGAGTGATGATCGAAGCGGAATCAGAGCCGCTTATGCGACATCATGCCGACATAATTGCTGCCGCCATTCGGTCCGAACTCGGCATCTAAGTTTTGTCGACTTTCCAAATCCTTAAAGAGTGATGCACTTTCATGAATTGACGTTGAATTAGAAAGTTCTAGATTTCAACGTATGAGCAACTGAAAAGACTAAAAAATAGATTCTGTAGTTTCATTATGTCCGTACAGTGATCTGGCTAAGAACCAAAAAGAGAACGGGAGCACATTGATGACAACCAAGTTGGCGCCTCTCGGCGAACGCCCGGCATGGAAAGCTTTGCAATCGCACTATGAGCAGATTCGGGACGGGCATCTAAAGGAACTGTTTGCGGAAGACTCCTCGCGCGGTGATCGCTTTACAGTTGAGACCAGTGGGATATTTCTTGACTATTCCAAGAATCGCATCACCGATGAAACGTTGCGGCTTCTCATTCAATTAGCGGAGGAATGCGGATTAAAGGCTCATATTGAAGCAATGTTTCGCGGAGAGAAGATAAATATCACTGAGAATCGGGCCGTACTGCACGTGGCACTCCGTGCGTCAAAGGACGAGTCGATTTTTGTCGACGGTGAAGATGTTGTACCCGCAGTTCACGAAGTGTTGGACAAGATGGCAGTGTTCTGTGATCACGTTCGTTCCGGAGCATGGAAAGGGCATACCGGCAAACGGATTCGTAATGTCATCAACATCGGGATCGGAGGGTCTGATCTCGGACCGGTGATGGCATATGAGGCGCTGAAGTTCTACAGCCAGAGGGATATTACCTTCCGATTTGTATCAAATGTTGACGGAACGGATTTTGCCGAAGCAGTGTGGGATCTCGACGCAGAAGAAACGCTTTTTCTCATTGCTTCGAAAACTTTTACGACGCTGGAGACCATGACGAATGCACGAACAGCGCGTAATTGGTTGTTGACTGAGATAGGACCTGATGAAAAGGCCGTTGCGAAGCATTTTGTGGCAATTTCCACCAATGCCGCTGAGGTCGCGAAGTTTGGTATTGATACTGCGAACATGTTCGAATTCTGGGATTGGGTGGGTGGGCGCTACTCGATGGATTCGGCGATTGGCCTTTCGACGATGCTGGCGATTGGACCAGAAAACTTTCGCACAATGTTGGATGGATTCCACCAGATGGACGAACATTTTCGCATGACCCCCTTCTCTAGCAACCTGCCGGTTCTCATGGGCCTATTGACCGTCTGGTATACCGACTTCTTCGATGCACAGACGATGGCCGTATTGCCGTATGAGCAATATTTGAAGCGATTCCCTGCATATTTGCAGCAGTTGACAATGGAGAGTAACGGTAAGCACGTGACGCTGGAGGGTACTCGGGTTGCGGCCGATACAGGACCAATCTATTGGGGCGAGCCAGGAACGAATGGACAACACTCGTTCTACCAACTGATCCATCAGGGAACCCGCTTGATTCCATGCGATTTCATTGGATTCTATAAAACGCTCAACCCCTTAGGTCGCCATCATGACCTCCTGATGGCGAACGTCTTCGCACAGGCCGAGGCGCTGGCATTTGGTAAAACAGCGGAACAAGTCAAGGCAGAGGGAACTCCGGATTGGCTGGTTCCTCATCGTGTTTTTGAGGGCAATCGTCCATCGAATACGATTCTTGTCAACGAACTCACTCCTGACGTTTTGGGCAAGCTGATTGCGTTATACGAACATTCAGTATTCACGCAGGGTGTGATCTGGAGTATCGACTCATTCGATCAGTGGGGTGTAGAGCTAGGTAAGGTTCTTGCGCAACGCATCGTGGGCGAATTGGAGAGTGCGGCCGAACCAGAGTTAGTGCACGATACTTCGACGGCTAATCTCATTAGGAGATATCGAAAGAACAAATAAGTCCACGCTGCTCTAATCTCAAAATGGTGGCTCTGATCACTAAAATTGGCGAACCGAAAGAGGCAATATGCAACTTGGAATGATAGGCCTGGGGAGAATGGGAGCGAACATGGTTCGACGGCTTGTCGCGCACGGCCACGAGTGCTTCGTCTTCGACATGTCGCCAAATGTAGTCGAGGATATGACGAGAGAGAAAGGGATTACAGGCTCCTCGTCACTCGCGAACTTGGTAAGTAAAATGGCGAAGCCACGCTCGATTTGGTTAATGATCCCGGCAGGGGTTGTCGAGAAGACCATTCAGGAGATTGCGCCACATCTTGAAGCCGGTGACATTCTGATCGATGGTGGCAATTCGTATTACATCGACGACATTCGGCGGGCGAAGGAGCTTGCTACAAAGGGGATAGAGTATGTCGATGTTGGAACAAGCGGGGGGGTGTGGGGGTTGGAGCGCGGTTACTGCATGATGATCGGGGGATCTGATGCGACTGTGCGGTACCTTGACCCTATCTTCAAGGCGATTGCTCCGGGGATTGGGGATATCGCGCGGACTCCCGGACGCGAAAAGGTAAGTGGGACGGCGGAGGAAGGTTATCTGCACTGTGGCGGAAACGGTGGTGGACACTTTGTGAAGATGGTGCACAACGGGATTGAGTACGGAATGATGGCGGCATATGCCGAGGGTCTTGGTGTGCTGAAGGGAGCGAATGTGGGCAAGCATCAGGGTGAGATTGATGCCGAGACTACCCCGCTGCGAGATCCGGAGCACTATCAATATGAGTTCAACTTGCCGGATGTAACCGAGGTTTGGCGGCGCGGCAGCGTGATTGCTTCATGGTTGCTGGATCTGACCGCCGCTGCGTTGCTGGAAGATCCGGGGATGGTGAAGTTCGGAGGTAGCGTCTCGGACTCCGGCGAAGGTCGCTGGACAGTCAAAGCCGGAATCGACGAAGGGGTTCCGACGCCAGTGCTAACGACCGCGCTGTATGAGCGATTCAGTTCACGCGGCGATGGGGACTTTTCCAATAAATTGCTGTCTGCAATGCGATATGAGTTTGGCGGGCATCTCGAGAAGCCAGTTGTGAAGTAACTACCTATTTAAAGGAGGGATTCGTGGGCCAACCTCATTCCGATGCGCTTGTGTTCTTTGGAGCCACTGGCGACCTTGCCTATAAGAAGATCTTTCCGGCGTTGCAGGCAATGGCGAAGCGCGGAACTTTGGCCATCCCGGTGATTGGGGTGGCTAAGGCGGGGTGGGGATTGGATCAGTTAAAAGCGCGGGCCAAGGATAGCCTAGAGCAGCATGGCGGGCTCGACCCGGCGGCGTGGGAGAAGTTGAATTCGCTACTGAAGTACGTGGATGGTGACTATGCGGATGCGGCTACGTTTGTCGCGGTGCGAAAGGCTCTGGGTTCCGCGGAGCATCCGGCGCACTATCTGGCAATTCCGCCTTCAATGTTCGAGACAGTAGTGCAGCAGCTGGTGAAGTCGGGCTCGGCCAAGGGTGCACGGATGATTGTGGAGAAGCCTTTCGGCCACGATCTGGCTTCGGCACAGGAGTTGAATCGGATTCTGCTATCGGCTTTTCCTGAGTCTTCGATCTTTCGTATCGATCACTATCTGGCGAAGGGGCCGGTTCATAATCTGGTTTCGTTTCGTTTCTCGAATTCGATTCTGGAGCCTCTCTGGAACCGCCAATTCATTGAAAGTGTGCAAATCACGATGGCGGAGGACTTTGGGGTGCAGGGGAGGGGGGCATTTTACGACCAAACGGGGACGATCCGGGACGTCATCCAGAACCATATCTTTCAGGTCATGTGCAATATTGCGATGGAGTGTCCGGCAGGGCGTGACAGTGAGGCGATTCGGGACGAGAAGGTTAAGGTGTTGCGAGAGGTTCCAGTGATCGAGGTGAAGAACCTGGTTCGTGGGCAGTTTGTTGGGTACTTCGATGAAAAGGGTGTTGCCAAGGATTCGAAGGTGGAGACATTCGCGGCGTTGCAACTTGAGATCAAGTCGTGGCGTTGGGACGGGGTGCCGTTCTACATCCGGGCGGGAAAAAATCTTCCTGTTACCTGCACGGAGGTGATGGCGCGTTTCCGCAGGCCACCGGGCACCAACATGATCGATCTCGATGCGCCGCAGAATTATTTACGCTTTAGGATCAGTCCGGAGATGACGATCGCGATGGCGGTATCGGTGTCCCCACCGGATGGGGTGGGCAAGCAAGCGGAGGTGGAACTGGTGGCATGTCGGCATCCGAAGCCGGGAGAGATGGAGGCGTATGAGCGGGTGCTGACCGACGCCATCGCCGGGGATGCGACTCTTTTTGCGAGGCAGGACTATGTTGAGGAGGCGTGGCGAATTGTGGACCCGATCCTGAAGGCGGCCACCCCGGTTTATTCCTATCAGCCGCAAACCTGGGGGCCGAAGGAGGTCGATTCGATCTTAGTGCCGGGCGGGTGGGATGATCTTAAGGCGGAAGAGGGGGAGGATTTCCGGATTGTGGCGCAGGCATCGTAGGGCCCCCTCCCAGTGTGGGTATTTTGCACGGATTTTTGGGCTAAAAAACGCAGAAATTATTTTTTTGTTGGCAGCAAACATCATGGAATCAATTGGTTGGAGAGAGAGCGAAGCGGTATCTTTGGTCGCCTCGCCTATCGAAACCGGTCTTTGCCACGGATTGGTCCTAGAAGCGGTGTGTGGACCACTGCTTGAGAGAGTGGTTTTCCATGCGACAAGGCTGCTTTCAGTTGGCGCTCACGGCAATGGCGGGATGCTGCTTCGTGGAGGAAGATGACCTCAAAGAAGCAGTCGTCGAGTTGACGGAAGGCTTCATTCGCGGCTTCGTAGTCGGACTTGTCCAATTCCAGGGGAGGGAGTGAGTCCGGCTCCAGTGCGTGGGGGAGGGCTGGGTAAGGTGTTTTAGGCCATTGAATCGGATTCATGGAGTCATAGATGCATTTTGGCGTCGATTTGGGTGTTTCCCGGTTGCAGAAGGTTCGCGATTGGGCCGGTTTCACAGGAAAAGGGCTGGTGTGAGAGGGCAAAAGCGGAGTTTTTCGATGGAATTTCGTGGTCACTTAGCTGGTGGTAAGTGCAAAACCCTGGTCGTAGCGTGGTGGTTAAGTGCAGTCGGTGATAGCTTGTGTGCGTGGTTCCCAGGTGTGCTATCGCGATCCGGGATACGGGCCAGGACTTTGAATTTTTGGAAAGTTTCGTGAGGTGAGAGATGGCGAGTATCGAGCCGTTAGAGGATTTTTCCTTTGTGGTGGATTGGGGCGGGACCCGGATTGGGATGATGCGGGTGAGTCCGTTGCGATGGAGTACGACGGTGGTGAGTCATCGTGATGGCTCGAATGTCACGAATGCACCGCAGAAGTCGCCAGGGCTTACGGCGTATGCCCCGATTACGCTGGAGCGGGAGATCGTCCGGGGCGATCTGGATTTTCAAACCTGGGCTGCCGACGTGGTCGATGCTGCGGGAGGGGGAGGTGTCCCGCGGCGGGATATTTCGATTCAGCTTCTGGATGGGCAGAGGAATGTGGTGGTGACGTTCAAGGTGAGAAACTGCTGGCCCAGTGCGTATGAGGCGGTTTCGGAGTTGAATGCGGATACTTCGCATGTAGCGATTGAGCGATTGACGCTGGAGTATGACTCGTTTTACCGGGTGGATGCTTAGCGGCTTCAGGCTACCTAGGTGCAACGGCCACAGCAACGGCAACTGCAATAGCCAGTGCAAATACAAATGCGGGGGTCTCTCCATTGCGTCGGCAAAAGTGCGCCGCCTTCGGTGAGATGACGCATCCTTGGAATCGGGATGTGGAACGACAACGGCAAAGGCAAGAGCAAAAGCGGATCCTCCGCCTGCGGCGAAGAATGACAACTAAAAGCAAAGGCAAAGCCACGCAAAACCGGGGCGAGGTAGGGAAGTTACGTTGTGGGATTGGTTGGGGGTTCTTCGCGGATTTGTCTGGCGCCGGCCACCCAGTAGCCTGGGTCGACCTTGGGAAAGATGTTATCGCGGTGTTCGATCTCGGTGAGGCGGTCTTCCTGTGGTTTGGTGAGGACGCCGGCTGACTCGAAGCTTTGCCAGATGGCTTTGACTTCGTTGAACTGATCGTTGTGGGTGAGGAAGCGGATCTCGGCGTAGTCGCGCGCGGCTCCGGTTGTGATGAGGAACTGCCAGTCGGAGGATTCGAGGAGTAAGAGCTCGCGGACGAGCTGCTGCATGATGCGCTTGCCGAGGTCGGAGTTGCGCCAGTGTCCGTTGGTGCAGACTTCGCGAGTGTAGAGCTCGGCGGGGTAGATGTGAGTCCACGTCCAGGAGGTCTCGGGGTTCATCCAGACGTGATTGTTGCCTTCGGCTCCCCAGGAGCCCTCGTGCATGGCGATGAATCCGGCGCGTGGATATTTGTCGAGATATTCGGCGCAGCTCATGAGCTCGAGCCGGGTGTCGTAGTCGTGAAGGATGCGGGCGATGGCTTCGAGCCAGAGAGTTCCCTCGAACCACCAGTGACCGAAGAGCTCGGCGTCGAAGGGAGCGCAGAGGATGGGCGGGATGTTGTCGTTGAAGCCTGACTTGAGGGCTTCGTAGACGAGATGGACGAAGTTGGAGGCGTGGGATTTGACGCGCTCGGCTGCCTGCTGGGGGTAGTAGGGGAGCTTGTCGCCCATGTCGACCTTGGAGCCGGTGACGCGCCAGTAGCGATGACCGCCAGGCCAACGCTTTTTGTGAAAGTCGAGATAGACGCCATCGCCGGGATAGCCGGTTTCGCCAGACCAGACCTGGACGCCGGTGCGCGGGTCGCGAGGGAAGATGGTGGTGGCGTAATGCTTGTCGTAAGGGCCATCGACGAAGTAAGGCTGGTAGAGGGAACGATGGCCGGCGTGTGTCATGCGCTCGGTCTGCTCGTCGGTCGGGACGACACCACTGCGAAGTTCGTAGGGCGAGGGGACGCGCTGGCCTTCTTCGACGAGGTGGGTGTCGACGAAGAAGAACTCGAGGTCGGATTCGGAGAGAGCCTGCTCGACGCCGATGCGATTGAAGCCGGAAGGCGTGGGGGTTCCATCGGCGTTGGCAACGGGATACTTCCAGAAACCGGAAGGACGATAGCCGCACTCGGGAGCCCAGATTCCGCGAGGATGTTTGCCGATGTGGCGGATGTGCGTGTCGACGGCGGTGCGGATCTGGGCGCGGACGGACTCGTCCGTGCCGAGGAGAGGCATGTAGCCGTGGGTGGCTCCGCAGGTGATGATGTCGATGAGGCCGATGTCGTTGAAGTGGCGGAAGCCCTTGATGATGTTCTGGTCGAAGTGATTGAAGTCTTCGAGGGCCTGGGAGAAGAAGCGATACCAGAAGCGGGCGGTCTCGGCGAGATGAGTTTCACCGGACTGGATGAAGAAGGCTTCGTCTTCGCGGGCGGCGACGATCTTGCGATTGAGGTAGTTGGGGAATTCGGCGATGAAGACGGGGTGCGAGAGTTGCTCGAGAAGGATGGGGGAGAGATTGAGGTTGCAGTTGAATCGGATGCCGTCGCGCTCGAGGTTTTTGAGCATGCGAAGGAGCGGGAGATAGGTCTCAGCGGCTGCTTCGTGGAGCCACTCCATACCATGAGGCCAGGTGCCGTGATTGACGACGTAGGGCAGGTGCGCGTGCAGGGTGAAGGTGAGATAGCCTGCGGGGCGAGTTGCCGATGCCTTAGTCAAGACAGAACACCTCAAGAGGAACTTTGGTTAGTGCTGCAGTTGTCGACGTGGAGGGAAGCGGCTTCCTGATTTGAGTCTATACCAGCACGTCTTAGTCGAGTGAATTGCCTGAATTGCCGGCGGTTGATGACGTCCGCCGGCTGTTACGTTTGGATGCAATCGACGGGGTTATTGTTGCGATTGATTCGAAGGACGCTGCTGCAGGCCTGGAGTTGATTCCGGATTACTAGTGTCCCCGTTGGTTGGAACTTTGAGAGCAAGTGTGTTGGTGAGTTTGAAGCGGATGAGGGTTTCGGAGGGAATCTGAACCTGCTGGCCGCGGGTGACGGTGTTGACTCCAGCACCTGCGCCGCCGCCGGCAGCTGCTCCGATGGCTGCTCCTTTGCCTCCGCCGATGATGCCGCCCAGGATGGCTCCGATGGCTGCGCCGCCGCCAACTTTCTCGGCAGTGTTGGCTCCGCGGCCTGCGCCTTTGACGCTGTAGGGCTCGGTGGTGACAGGGACTTTTTCTCCGTGGCGATTGATGCTGGTGAGTTCTACGGTGAGGAGCGAGTTGCCTTTGTAGTGGGCAGCCTCCTGAGCTTCAGCGACTCGGCCGGAGACGGAGGTGCCCTGACGGATGACGACGAGGCCGTCGACGATGACGTCAGTTGCTACGGTGCCGGTGAAGAGATCGCCTTGTTGAGTAGTGGCGCTGTCGAGGGTTTGGGTGATACGAATAGGGATGGTGGTGTCGGGCGGGACGGTGATGTTACGGAAGGCCGGTGGAGGCGGGGGGGGTGGAGGTGCAGGCGTGGTGGCTACTACTTGTGGAGAGGGTGTGGAGGCGACTTCTGGAACTGGGGGTTGAGGAGTTGGAGGCACGGACTCGCGGACGATGGGTGCGGGTTTAGGCTTCGCTGGTGGCGCCGGTTTTGATTTCGGTGCCGCGGGGGGTGCGGGTGCCGGAGGTGGCGGCCCGGTCATTGCGGTCATGGCCGTCGCGGGTGGAGGGGTCTGGACGGTGAGGTTGTTGACCACGGTCTTGATGCCGGCGACCTGGGCGGCGTCGGCTGCAGCAAGGGAGCGAGCGGCTTCGTTGCTGACGGTGCCGTTGAGGGTGGCGACCTGATCCTTGACGGCGGATTGGATGGGCTCGGCGCTGATGGCTCCGTCGCCGGCAATACGGCTTTGGACGGCGGCGGTGAGGCCGGCATCGTCGGTGGGAACGTGGGAGGAGGTTTTGCAGCCTGCGAGAGTAAGGGCGAGGGCAACAGAGAGGGGAAGGATTGAGCTTGAAATGGAGCGATGGATAACGTTCATTTGATCCCTTTTTCCTGTGGTGAACAAGTGCGATGCGAACAATGTAAATGATTGACGTGATATTCGATGTGAGGATTACGCCTGGCGATTCCTGCGCGGCCTCTTTGTAGGTAGGACGGAATGGATGGTGGAAGGTGATGCCGTGGCGGAAGTGAATCCAGAGATTGAGAAGCGGATTCCGTTGACTTCGCTCAGGGCGAGCGCAACCTAATGTTGGAGTAGGGCATCCTTCTTAGGATGCAAGTAGATTTACGGGTGTAAGAGTGAGAGATTCAAGCAGGCTGGCACTTATTGGGCACAGCATAAATCCGGAAGTTGAGTTATAAAGGCGGAGGAGCAGATTCCGCACATTTGAAGCCAGAAGGGGAAATGATTATGTCCGAGAATGATAACGACAGTGGAATTAGCGGATTGGGATGGTTTCTGGCGGGTCTGGGTATCGGCGCGCTGGTTGGCGTGCTGTATGCGCCGAAGGCGGGCAAAGAGACGCGTGAGGATTTGAAGGCGAGTGCACTGGATGCACGGGACAAGGCTGCGGCCCTGGCTCAACAGGCACAGGAGAAGGCAGCCGTTCTGGCTCAGCAGGGCAAGCAACAGGTCGGCGAGTATGTGGATCGCGGCAAGGAATACTATGACCGCGGGCGGACGCAATGGGCTCAATATGTCGAAAAGGGCAAGGGGCTGATTCAGGAACATCAGGATAAGGTTTCGGCGGCGATCGATGCTGGGAAGAGCGCGTATGCGAATACGACGAGCGAATCCTCCGGTTCGTAGCGCGGAAATAAATTAGGATAGGCCCGGTCATGCTTTCGCGGTGGCCGGGCCTTATGATTGTTGCTCATCCTTTTTAAGAGAGCGAGAGACGATATGGGAGTGGTGCGAATCGTGATGTCAGGAATATGGATGCAGGACGCGGGTTCGCTGTCTTCGGGGAATTCGAGATTGCTGATGATCTTTGTTGGCATGGTGGCGATCGCGATGGTGGTGCAGGCAATCGTTGTGGTCGTAGCGGCGGTTGGCGCTGCGAAGGCGAGCAAGAGGGGACTCGAGCTCGCAGAGGAGTTGCGGGAGAAGATGCTGCCGCTGATTATGACGACGCATGAGATTCTGCGGGATTCGGGGCCGAAGATGAAGGTGATTACGGACAACCTGCTGGAGACGAGCCATATTGTGCGGAGCAAGGCCGTGGAGTTCGATGCGACGGCGACCGAGATGAATATGAAGGCTCGAGCACAGGCGGCACGGGTGGATGGGATGGTGAGCGGAGTTCTGGATACCACTTCGGAGATCTCGCAGACGATTCAGCGTGCGGTGAAGGTTCCGGTGAAGGAGTTTGCGGGTCTGGTGAATGGATTCAAGGCGGGTCTGGATGTTCTGGTGGGGCGCGCGAAGGAGTTTGGACGTGGGCGGCCTGTGGCACCACGCAATCGCGATACAGAGTGGTAGGTTTGCTTCGGCGTTTTTTCGAACAGTTGCAATAAAAATAATGCCGCCTTATCGGCGGCATTATTTTTCAAACGTACATTGCTTACGAGCGTACAAACTTGCGACGCGCGGCGCCTGCGATACCGACCAAGCCTGTCCCGAGAAGAGCCAGAGTGGAAGGTTCAGGGACCGGAGACGTTCCGATGAAGTTCTGCGGAGCGTAGTCGCCATACTGATTGGTGACTGGACTTCCGTCCCAGATGTAGAAAGTGGTGTGGGAGAGGAAGTCGGAGGTAAAGCCGCCAAAGTTAGCCGCTGCCAGAACCATCGCGGGTGAGTTTGCGTCCACGTTCGAGGTGCCCGGATCAAAGATCGTCCAGAGAGCATCCTGAATGTCGGTGGCGTTGGAGCCGTCGTAGAGGCTGTAGATGTAGGCTTCTTCCTCGAACTTGAAGCCATCAGATCCGGGAGCGCTTCCGAAGAAGGACGAGCCATTGACGACGTTCACATTCCAGGTTTCGCCGCCCTGGATAAAGTTCTGATCGTTCATGCAGAACAAGTCGAGGGTGCTGCCGTTGAGGTTGAGGTTGTAAGGACCGATTTCTCCATTGGAACTAACGAACTGGAGTGTGTCGGCTTTTGCGGAGGTGAGAGACAAGGCAAGACAAAGGGCCGGGAGAAACAGTGCAATCTTCTTCATGAACATCCTAGAAACGGGGGAATTATTACTGATACCTCATGATAGCAATTGTGGTGCCAAAGATGGGCAGGTATCGAATGTATTATTGATCGTTTGTTGTTAGTTGCTTTGCCGCTTAGAGGTGGCAAAGAACTTTCCTCAATGTAAAGCGTTTCATATTATGAGGTTACGACCGGAACGGGAGGTCAGATGATCCAGCCGCCACCGACTACTTCGTCGTCCTGATAGAAGACGGCGGACTGGCCGGGAGTGATGGCGCGCTGGGGCTCGTCGAAGACTGCGTGGACGGTATTTTCATCGACACGGCTCAGGGTGGCCATTGCCGGGGGGTGGCGGTGGCGGATCTTGGCGCTGACGCGGATGGTTTCGCCTTCGGCGAGGCCGGGGATGGAGATCCAGTTGAGACGGTTCGCGAAGAGATTGCGGGAGAAGAGGTCTTCGTCGGCGCCTACAGTGACCTGGTGGGAGTCAGGGTGGATGTTGAGGACGTAGAGCGGGTTGGTTGAGGTGAGGCCGAGACCCTTGCGCTGGCCTACGGTGAAGTTCTGGATCCCGGTGTGATGGCCGATGACCTCGCCGGTGGTAGTGACGAGTTCGCCGGCGGAATCGGGCATGGGTTCGTGCTGCTCTTCGAGGTAAGCCTTGAGGAAGGTGTTGTAGTCGCCGCCGGGGATAAAGCAGATTTCCTGTGAGTCGGACTTGGTGGCTACGGCGAGACCTGCTTCGGCGGCCATCTCGCGGACCTCGGGCTTGCACATCTCTCCGAGCGGGAAGATGGTGCGGCTGAGTTGGTCTTGTGTGAGGCCGAAGAGGAAGTAAGTCTGGTCCTTCGACTTGTCGGCGGGGCGGGAGAGGATCCAGCGGGCGCGTGCCTCGTCGAAGTGATTGCGGGCGTAGTGGCCCGTGGCGATGCGGTCGGCGCCGATCTGTCGTGCGGTGATGAGAAGCTGGTCGAACTTGAGGTGATTGTTGCAGAGGGTGCAGGGAATGGGCGTGCGTCCGGCGAGGTACTCGCTCACGAACGGCTTGACGACCTCAGCTTCGAAGCGGTCCTGCTGGTTGACGACGTAGTAGGGGATGTCGAGCTGTTCAGCTACGTGGCGTGCGTCGTAGACATCGTCAATGCTGCAGCAGCGGCCCTGGACTGCTTCAGGCATGCCCTCATGTCCGGCGAGGCGACGCTGGTTCCAGAGCTGGAGAGTGAGGCCGATGATCTCGTGGCCTTCGGAGCGCAGGAGTGCGGCGACGGCGGAGGAGTCGACTCCTCCGGACATGGCGACTGCAATCGTGTTGTTGGGCTCAGTCGGCATTGTTTCCTAGCGGGTACCCCCCTCTCCCTCGTTTCGTGTAAAGTCTTGGAAACAAATTGGTTAGTATGGTTTACTGCTGCTAAATTCTTCCAAGCAAAAGGGTTGCGGCCAAAGTATTCCAAAGAAATGACTTAGGGGTAACTTCGAAGCGTTGTTCCCGAAGGTTGGTGATTCTCCTCCTAATTAACATTATAACGAGTTTGAAGGGGGTTTATTCCATTTGTATGTTGTTGGTGCGGAACGGGTTAAGTGGTTTTGGGGCTTGACATGCGATTTTTGGGCTGTTTTTGAAGAAAAAGTTGAGCGGAGAAAAACCCCTGTCGAGAAGGGAGCTTTCTTTTACTTCCGAGACTTTGTGGATATTTCTCAGGTCCGCGCGTAATGCCCAGCACAAAGCCTTCGCCGCGAGAGCGCCATCGCGCCCTAAGGCACCGATGGAAATTCCTGAGTTCACTTGCTATTTAGCATCCATTGAAAATCAGGGCAATGATCACTTCAGAGGCGTTTATGAGGACTAATCCGCTCGAGCTTCCGCGATGCTCGAGCCCTAACCATCCAGCAGGCAGAGATAAAGCGAACTTCAGATCCGTGTACATAGCGATCAAAGGCTGGGCGTATCGTGTCAACAATCCGGGTTCGCGTCTCTTTATCCACTTCTTGAAGGGCCATGCCAACCGGACCGAGCAGAGTCAGGTAACGAGTCAACTCTTTCTCTGGCATGGAGCACGCAACATCGATAGGCCGGATCTCAATCTCGCTCCAATTGCTTTGTTCCAGGACTGAATACACTCGAGTCGGGTTCGCAAAGGCAAACTGTCCTGGTACATTGGACCGTCGCGCTGAAAGCATAGGTAAAAGCGGTGCTGCAACACACTCTGCCTCTGTCATAAATGGATTTTCTTCAGGACTTCGCCAGGCGAGGAGCCGGAGTTCAGCCCCTTCCTTCGCGGATCGCCGCAGGTTCGCAAAGGCCTGTCCCGGGTCGCTGAAAAACATTACCCCGAAGCGCGAAATAATCGCATCGAATCTCGCCGGCTCAAACGCATGTATCTGTGCGTTTGCGCACAGAAAGGTTGCCGGGATGCCCTCCCGTTCGGCGCGACTTCGGGCAACGGCGATCATCGGACTCGAAATATCGATGCCTGTGCAATCGTCCTTTG
This sequence comes from uncultured Acidobacteriaceae bacterium, assembly GCA_963815485.1. Classification (GTDB taxonomy): domain Bacteria; phylum Acidobacteriota; class Terriglobia; order Terriglobales; family Acidobacteriaceae; genus Edaphobacter. The sequence goes on from CAWFGQ010000002.1 coordinate 2,814,621, forward strand.
CTTCGAGGCGGCGAGCGATGGCAAGTGTTGTGCTCCCGGTGCCGCAGCCCACGTCCAGCAACCGTCGTATTGATTTGTCAGCGAACGCTTCGACGAGCAGATCGACCAGCAGATTTTCGAACGGTTCAAATAGTCGGTCGAGCAGATCCTGAGCTTCCACCCAAGCACGTCCGGCTGGGCCGTTCCACAGCATTGTCTGTTCTTCGTCGGTTGAATACAACAGATTCATGGTCATCCCTAGTTGCTTCCATGCGGCAGCAATCTTATTCTGCAACTTCAAGTCGACTTGAAGTCAAGAGGTGAAAACTGGACATCGCTGAGGTAGTACAACGTTCTGGCGTCCCTGCGTCTACGCTCCGTTTCTATGAGGAAAAGGGGCTGATCTCGTCCATCGGCAGACGAGGACTTCGGCGTCTTTTCGATTCCTCCGTCCTTGAGCGTCTTGGGCTGATTTCGCTAGGCCGTGTCGCCGGGTTCTCACTTGATGAGATTGCGCTCGTGTTCGCAGAAGACGGGCGGCCACGCATTAACCGGCAAGCATTAACGGATAAGGCGACAGATCTTGACAGGACGATTCGCCAACTAAGCGCGGTGCGTGACGGCCTGCGACACGCGGCCGCTTGCCCAGCACCGAGCCACATGGAGTGCCCCACCTTCCGACGTATCCTTCGAGCTGCTGAAGCGGGAGCGATCAGGGTACGCAAGGTGCCGCTACGCCAAAGCTAGATGCGGGTTTGCCGCCCTGGCTCAAAGAGGAATGTTGCGGAGACTGACAGATCGGATAGCTTCATTGTTTATCAGACTCCCCCTTTTTCATGGCAGCGAAAAGATCCTTCGATCCCGATCCCCACCGGGAGATGGTCCTAATCGCCTGAGTAAAAGGAATATCCAACGGATGCACACGATCTGGTGTAAGGATGTAAACCGCCCCGGCCAGGGGCGTCGGTATGGAGGGGACGAAAACGGTGAAGCTCCCGTTCTCCAACTCTTCAATGATGAAGGCTGGGCAAAGGGCATCTTCAATCTCAGCCAGTGCGGGCTTCCATGTATTGTCTTGAGTTTTTCCGGTTAGCTGCTGGGTGAGACTTCGAAGGAGAGCGTAACCCGGTAGTCTCTCGAACAGGGAATGTTCCATTCGCTCCCATGTTGCCCTTCCTTTCGGAGTCTTCAACGCGAGTCCGATCAAGAAGCAAAAAAACAGAATGATCAGCAACGCAATCAATTCTTCCGCTGGCACGGATTCTGGAAGCATCGCTGCGACAGGGTGCATGATATTCAGAAGTGATTTCACCGCTTTAAGAAGCAGCAGCACAGCCAGATAAATCGGTGCGACTACGAGCACGCCAGTAATCAACCTGCTGACGACGAACCGAGTGAAGTTTCTCATGCTGGGTCCCCTCTCATTTAGAGAAGATCGAGATCTTCTTGTCCATCACGATTACTGCGAGGCTAAGTCTTTCCTCTTTGCCCTGGGTAGGTGCCCTAAGTCGGCCTCCTCGCTTTAATTGGCCATCGCAGATGAGCCAGGAAGTCCGACTGATCATCATCCCAGCGTGGCTCTACCGGGTCAACAGGCAAAACTACCGGGATGCTTATGTTTTTGAGACTGTAACCATCAATAGGGGCCTTCGTGTGCGGCGAAGGATGACGGTACGAAAGTGGAGAGTAGCCGTTGGGGAGTTTGCGATTGAAGTGGTCCGGTTTGTCCCGGAAATGAACGGGCGAGTTCGGAATTTGCGGGATTGGCTGCGAAAGCCCGCCGATTCAAGCGATTTATTTGGTGAACAAGGTGCCTTGATCCTGCGTATCAATCTGAAACGAGGAGCAATCACGTATGGATGACCTGCGTTATGCGATGCGGCAGCTTTTTCGAGCACCTACTTTTACGATCGTTACGATTCTTACGCTGGCCCTGGGCGTGGGGGCGAATACAGCGATCTTCAGCGTGATTCAGGCTGTGCTTCTGCATCCTTCGGGAGTCCAAGAGCCGGAGCGGGTGGCTTCGTTTCATGCGAAGTATACGCAGCTGAATCTGCCGATGATTGGGGTGTCGGCGCCTGATTTTCAAGATGCGCAGTCGATGCACGATCTCGTGGACAAAGCCGCGATGGTGCAGAACGCGAGTTTCAATGCGACGTTCGATGGAAGAACGCAGCATCTGCGCGCGGCGAAGGTGAGCCAGCAGTGGTTCCAGGTTTTTGGGGCAGAGCCTATTATTGGCCGAACGTTTCTGCCGGAGGAGGATCAGAAGGGCGCTGAGCGGGTGATTGTGCTGAGCTATGCGGCGTGGCAGAGGATGTTCGGCGGGCAGCATGACGTGGTGGACAAGAAGATTTTGCTGGATGACCAGTCATATCGCGTGATTGGAGTGATGCGGAGCGATTTTGCGTGGCCGAAGGGAGTGGAGTTGTGGACTGCGCTGGGGCTGGCGCAGACTGAGTTTGTCGCGCAGAACCGATTCAACGAGTCGTACAACAGCGTGGTGAGGTTGAAGCCGGGCGTGACGGTGACGCAACTCAACGTGGCGCTGGAGCAGAAGCGGATGGAGGAGATTCGGCGGGAGGGGACGAGCGGATTTACGTTTGGGCAGAGCTCGGGGTGGGGGATGTTTGCACAGCCGTGGACGGAGGATGCGGCGGGAGATTTGAAGAAGCCGTTACTGGCGCTGTTCGCGGTTGTGGCGATGATTCTGCTGATTGCGTGCACGAATATTTCGGGGTTGATGCTGGCAAGGGCTTCGGCGCGGATGAAGGAGATGGCGATTCGGAGTGCGCTGGGGGCTTCGCTGCGGCAGCTGGCGATGCAGTTTGTGTTGGAGACTGCGCTGCTGGCGGGAGTGGCGACGCTGATTGGAGTGTTGGCGGGGCCTTTCCTGGGGAAGATGCTGCTGCTGGCGATTCCGCATGACCTGGCGCGTGGATTTGCAGTGAATATGGATGTTCGAGTGGTGCTGGCGGCTGCGGGGTTTGGGTTGCTGGCGGCGTTTCTGGCGGGAGTGGCTCCGGTGGTGCAGTTAGCGCGGACGCACAAGTCGCTGAAGCTGGCAGAGTACAGCAAGAGTTCGACGGCGTCGGCGGGACGGCAGCGATTCAGGAATGTGTTGGTGTGTACGGAGATTGCGCTGGCGTTTTTGCTGGTGGCTGGGAGCGGATTGTTTCTGGCGAGCCTGAAGCAGTTGCAGACTGTTGATCCGGGGTTCAAGAGCGACGCGGTGCTGACGGGCAAGGTGACGCTCGATGCGACGAATTATAAGAATCAGGATTTGAAGCAGGCGAATTTTTTGCGGGATGTGACGACGCGGTTGAGTGCACAGCCGGGCGTTGTGGCGGCGGGTGCGGTGTATCCTGCTCCGTTCGCGAGCCAGAATTTTCCTTCGGGGAGTTTTGGGATTCAGGAGCGGCCGCCGGCTGGGCCGGACGATCCGGGGCCGCATAGCGACCGGGGATGGGCTACTCCGGGGTATTTGGCGGCGATGCAGATTCCGCTGCTCGCGGGACGATGGTTTAGCGAGGAAGACCGAATTGGTACGCCACCCGTGGCGGTGATCGACGAGATGCTGGCGAAGATGTATTGGCCGGGGAAGAGTCCGATTGGACAGCATGTGAGGTATGGGAGGAGTTCGCCGCCGGTTGAGATTGTGGGGGTGATTGGGCATGTGCGAAGGGATTCGTTGGAGGTCGAGGAGAACAAAGGGATTTTGTATCAGCCGATGGCTCAGCAGCCGGTGGATGAGGCGGTGTTCGTGGTGCGGACGAGGATGAGTCCGGATGCGATGCGAGCACCGCTGGTGGAGGCGGTGCGGGCGGTGGATTCATCGGAGGCGGTTTATGAGGTGGAGACGCTGGGAAGTTTTGTGACGGATTCGCTGGCGGCGCGGCATCTGCTGGTGTGGCTGCTGACGATGTTTGGAGGGCTGGCGCTGCTGCTGGCGGCGATTGGGATTTATGGGCTGCTGAGTTTTACGGCTTCGCAGCGGACGACGGAGATTGGGATTCGGATGGCTCTGGGAGCGCAGCGGTGGCAGGTGGTTTCGCTGATGCTAAGGGAGTCGATGGTTCTGATTGGGACGGGGATTGCTGCCGGGTTGGTGTTGACGTTTGTGGCGCAGCGAATTCTTGTCCACGCGTTTGCGGCTATGGGTTCCGGGCTGTCGATTTCGCTGGTGTTTGCCGGGTTGAGTTTGGTGCTGGCGGCGGCGGTGGCTTCGATTGTTCCGGCTCGGCGTTCGGCTAGTGTTGATCCGGTGATTGCTCTGCGGAACGAGTAACCGCGGGCGATGGCGTTAGAGTCCTGATGGAAAAGGTAAGGCATGGGTGCGTGAGCGGTCTCGGGTCCTTCGACTTCGCTCAGGACGACGATTTTTTGAGACTCAAAGTAGCGGCGATTACTTCGCCGCTACTTTGTTGGGATAGTTGGCTTGTATGGTGAGGATCTCGTAGGGTTTGATGGGGACGGTTATGGTGTCGCCGGAGATGTCGAGGGCGGTGCCTTCGGGTTTCTCCATCAGGTTGGTTTCGGTGGCGGCGGTGGCTCCGGGTGGGATGTGGAGCTTGACCTGGGTTGGTTCGCCGGCCCACTCGTACATGCGGAAGACGAGGGCATCGGAGTCTTCGGCTTTTTTGATGGCGGTCAGGGTGACGTTCGGATTTTCGATGCTGACGAAGGAGTGTTCCGCAGGTAGGGTACCGGTGTGGGGGAAGACTTGTTCCGCTTTTAGGGGGTCGTTCAGTTCGTAGCCACGGCGAACGGTCTGGGCTTGCTTCCATGAGCCGGCGTGCGGGTAGAGTGCGTAGCGGAACTGCTGGCGGCCTTTGTCGGCTACTTCGTCGGGCCAAGTGGCGGAGCGGAGGAGGGTGAGGCGGAGGGTGTTGCCCTCGGCGTCGTAGCCGAATTTGACGTCGTTGAGAAGGGAGAGGCCGTGGGTGGCGTCGCCGAGGTCGGCCCAGCGCTGGGCGGGAACTTCGAATTTGGCTTTCTCCCAGGAGTTGTTGCGGGTGGTGGTGCGTTCGATGGATCCGTACGGGATTTCGTAGGTTGCTTTGGGTGCGGTTGCTGAGAGTGGGAACGCGGCTTTGAGGAGGACGTGGGTTTCGTGCCAGTCGATGTCGTTGTCGATGACGACGATGTCGGCTCCGGCGTCGAGGGAGATGTCCTGGATGAATTTTGAGGACTGCCATGTGCGTGTAACGCGAACGGTGTTGCGCAGCGGACCATTGGCGACGAGGGTGACACTGTCGACGTTGGTGATGGGCGTCATGTGGTCGAGAGTGCCGGGGTCGATGTTCCAGGCATCGTATTGCTTGGGTGTGTCTTTGAAGGTTTGGAGTTGATTGCCGCAGGCGTTGGGAGCCAGAGATTCGGTGTTGGAGGGAAGTGAGACGAGGCTGGTGATGCAGCCGGTTTTACGGTCGATGGTGAGCTTGATGTGCTCGTTCCGTAAGGTGAAGGAATCGGGAAGATCGCTGGCGTGAAACTGGGGTACTAGCGCGGTATTTTTTTCAGCGTGGATGATTGTATAGCCGAGAGCGGGTACGTCCGGAACGCGGGCTAGAAGCTCGAATCGGTGAGTTGCAGCGTCGTGCGAGACAATTTGAGTGGGTACAAGATTGTTCTTTGCATCGCGGAGTTGGATGTTGTCCGCGGTTTCGGGGAGTTGGACGGAAAGAGTAACGGTTTCACTACGCGGCCACGCTATTGAATTGAAGAGCATGATAGGTACGCCGGACTTGCTGGAGGTGTCGATGGTTGTGGCGAGGGTCTTGAGCGCGTTGTCACTTATTTCGTGGTCGTTGTGGAAGACTTCGGTGTAGTCCTTTTGCGCGTCTTTGTAGATGACGCCGATGCCGGAGCCGGCGGCCAGGTCGTGGAATTGGTTGAAGGTAATGTTTTTCCAGTTATCGGTGAATTGATCGTTTGGGTAGGGTTGGCCGTCGAGCCATGCCAAGGACGCTAACTTTTCTGCATCGAGCGTGGCGACTTCGCTGGTGCGCATGCTGCGCTTGTGCTGGGCTTGCGTGGTGAAGACGCCGCGGTGGTACTCGAAGTAGAGCTCGTCGTTCCACGTGGGAAGGCCCATTGCTCCTGTGGAAGAGGCTGGTGGTGCGGTGTAGCCCTTGGCGATGGAGTCGTAGTTCCAGGTAGGGGAGTCGGGGTTGAGGTTTTTTTCCACGGCGGAGAAGTAGCTTTGCGCGGTGTGATAGCGCATGGTGGGGACGGCATAGTTGCCACCATCGGCGGAGCTATAGGTCTGGCCTTCAGCCCTCTGAGACTTCTTGGGGTCGGATCCCTGGGGCTTCGCCCCAGGCTGATATAGGTCGGGCCTTTGGCCCTCTGGTGCGGATCCTGCGGCGATCCAGTGGTCGGCCTGGTCGAGCATGGCGCGGGTGGGGCCGCCGCCGTGGTCGCCGATGCCGTAGAGGTCAAGCAGTTCAGTGGTGCCGGGGTTTCGGTCGGCGGATTCGGCGAAGTCGGCGGAGATGCGGGTGGGGTTGACGTTGTCGTGGACGTAGTCCGTGGGGAAGTAGGTTAGAACTTTGCTGCCGTCGGGCGACTGCCACCAGAAGAGGCGGAAGGGAAGCTGGTTGGTGTCGTTCCAGTGCATCTTCTGCGTGACGAAGTAGTCCATGCCGGAGCGTTTGTAGATCTGTGGGAGCTGCCAGTTGTAGCCGAAGGAGTCGGGGTTCCAGCCGATGCGCGCGGTGACTCCGTATTGCTGGTTGAAGTAACGCTGGCCTACGAGAAGCTGGCGGACGAGGGATTCGCCGTCGGGGAGATTGAGGTCGGGCTCGACCCACATGCCGCCGACGATCTCCCAGCGGCCCTCTTTGACGCGCTTGCGGATCTCGTCGTTCATCCTGGGATATTTTTCGGCGATCCAGGCGGTGTATTGGGCGGCAGACTGGCTGTAGGTGTAGTTGGGGTACTCGTCCATGAGTTGGAGAGCGGTGGTGAAGGTGCGGCGGACGACGTCTATGGTTTCGCTGCGCGGCCAGAGCCAGGCGGCGTCGATGTGGGCGTTGCCGGCGAGATCGACGGTGGCTTGCGCGAGGACGGGATGAAGTGTGGTGAGGATGTCCTGGGCTTTGCGAAGGGAGGCATCGAAGGCGGACTGATCTCCAGCGTCGAGAGCTTTGGTGTCGATGGCAGCTACGGCTTCTTCCACTCTGGGAAGAAGGTCTTTGCGGGGGGTGGGAAGTGCGGGCAGGATGTTGGCGGCGGTGATGCACTGGATGCGGATGTCTTCGGGGTTGGGCCGGGTGCTGGCGGTTGTGTTGGGCTCGATCTTGAGGTTGACGCCTGCGAAGGTTTTTTCGTCGACGGTGTGGAGGAGTTTGACGGCTACTAGGATCTTGTCGCCGGGTTTGGCGGGTTCGAAGAGGACGATGGGTTCGAGGTCGTCACCGAGAGCGACGCGGCGGCCGTTGAAGTAGATGATCTCGGGCATGGGGCCGTTGGCGTCGGCACGGAATTGAAACCAGATGCGCGAGCCGGTGAGGTCGTAGCCGTTGAGCGTTTTGGGGACTTCGATGACGCGGCGATACCAGACGGCGTCGGTGGGGGCTTTGGCGCGAGGCTTCTGGAGTGGCCATGCGGAGTCGTCGAGGGTGGGGGATTCACCGTGGGGGATGTCACCGGCGTGGAAGCGCCACTCACCTACGGGGAGGGAGTTGAGCAACTCGAGCGTGTGGAGCTTGGCGATGGCGGCGGGAGAGAGGTTTTTCTGCTCGCGGATGGGCGTAAAAGACTGAGCTAAAGCGATTGAGGTCGTCAGCGCGAGCGCGAGGGAGAGATGTCTTAATTGCATGGGCGCAAGGGTAGCAAATTTGAAAGGAATCGAGAAATATCGTGGTCGTAGATAGTTGGAAATATGGCGACTTAGTGGAGGTGGGGCTGTTAGTCTTTCGGGCATGAGGAAACTACTGAGGCGTGGAGCCGGTGTCTGGGGATTCGTGTGCTTGATCGCGTGTGTGCCGGTGATGGCGCAACATGCTTTGCCGGCGGATACGGCGAGAGGAATTGATGGGGCAGCTGCGGATGTTTTGAAGGCGACCGGGACGCCGAGTGCTTCAGTGGCTGTGGTGCAGGGTGGGAAGATTGCGTATGTGAAGGCTTATGGGATGGCTCGGCTGGAGCCGGCGATGGCGGCTACGCCCGAGATGCAGTATTCGATCGGGTCGATCAGCAAGCAGTTTACGGCGACGGTGATTTTGCTGCTGCAGCAGGATGGAAAGCTGAAGCTGGATGATCCGGTGGGGAAGTATCTGCCGGAGTTGACGCGGGCAAATGAGGTGACAATACGGCAGGTGTTGTCGATGACTTCGGGGTATCGGGATTTCTGGCCTGAGGATTATGTGATGACTTCGATGATGAAGCCGGCCACTCCGGAGTACATTCTGGATGGGTGGGCGAAGAAGCCGTTGGACTTTGAGCCGGGGACGCAGTGGCAGTACTCGAATACGAACTATGTGATTGCGGGACGGATTGCGGAGATTACGGGTGGGAAGCCTCTGATTGAGCAGTTGCAGGAGAGGATTTTTCAGCCGCTGAAGATGATTGGCGTGTTCAATTCGGATGCGAGCCGGCTTCCGGCGACGGATCCTACGGGGTATTACCAGCATGCGCTGGGACCGCTACGGCAAGCTCCCCAGGAAGGGAAGGGGTGGATGTTTGCCGCTGGTGAATTGGCAATGCCGGCGAGCGATTTGGCGCTATGGAACATCAGTTTGATGAACAGGACATTGCTGGCGCCTGCCTCCTATGACGAGATGTTTACGGAGGTGAAGCTGAAGGATGGGAAAGGCTCGAAGTATGGGTTGGGCGTGCAGGTGGGAATCCAGGACGGGCACCGGTATATCGAGCACGGAGGCGAGGTGTCGGGGTTTGTGTCGGAGAATATTGTGTTTCCGGACGACAAGATCGCGGTGACGGTACTGACGAATGAAGATGCTTCGAACGCGGCGGGTACGCTGGGCCAAAAGATAGCTACGCTGGTGCTGGGTGGGGCTTCTGGTGCGAGCGCTGCAAGTGCGGAGACTGCTGCGGCTGAGAAGCGGGCACTGGAGATTTTCCTTGGGTTGCAGGAAGGGAAGCTGGACCGGACGCAACTTACGGAGCTTTGCGATGGGTATTTTACGGAGGAGGCGGTTGCGGATTTTGCCTCCAGCCTGAAGCCGCTGGGGAAGCCGACGAGCTTTACGCAAGCGGGAACGACGAAGCGTGGTGGCATGATTTTTCGGTCGTTCAAGGTCAGTTTTCCGAATAAGCAGTTACGGGTAACGGAGTTCGAGATGCCTGATGGGAAGCTGGAGCAGTACCTGGTGATGCCGGCGGGAAGTTAGGGGCTTGGTTCGGCGGGAGTTTCTGCGTTGAGGGCGGGCGGTAGGATGGCGGATAATAGTTGTTGGTTCAAGAGCGGCTGATTTGGGGGCACGCTCTGAATCGTGCCTCTGCTGTTCTGGCCCTCTGGGCGTTTCTTCCTTGTAGGCAAAACCCCGGGAAGGAAAGGCACATGAATCTTTGGACAGAGTACGAAGGGCGAACGATTGACGGCGCCTATCCGCTTACAAAACTGATTCGGCCAGAGGGCCGGAGCGCGTTTTTCTCGACACCGAATGGCACGGGTGCGCCTACGGTAATTCGGCTGATCGAATCACATTTTGATGGGGCAGACATTCTGGTCCGTTGGCGAGGGATGGAGTCACTGAACCATCCGAATCTGGTGAAGCTGAAAAAGTTTGGGCATGTGATGATGGACGAGACTCCGCTGGTGTATGCGGTGATGGAGACGGTGGATGGGAATCTGAGTGAGATTTTGAGCGAGCGGGCGCTGACGGTGGAGGAGACGCGTGATGTGGCGACGAGTCTGCTGGCGGCACTTGAGGCTCTGCATGGGAGCGGATTTGTGCATGAGCATGTGGAGTCTGCGAATGTGATGGCGGTCGGTGAGACGATCAAGCTGCGGAGCGACTGCATCCGTGAGGCTCTGGAAGGCGAAGAAGGTGCTGCGCTGAAGAGAAAAGATGTGCGGGACTATGCGCTGGTGCTCGCAGAGGCACTGACGCAGCGAAAGGCATCGGATCGGATGCTGCCCGTCCCATTTGATGAGATTGTGCGGAAGGGAGTGAGTGGGGATTGGGGGCTCGCTCAGATTGGAGTTGCCTTGAAGGGGAAGGCTGAGGTGAGTGCGGCTGATTTTCGTTCTGCGCGTGCTGCTTCGCCTATGATTCGGCCTGCTGTGCCGGTTCCGCGTGCTCCCGATGTGCCGGTCGAGAAGCGGGTTGAGTTGAATCCTCTGCCGCCTCCGTCGGTAGCGAGACGAATTCGAGTGCCTGTCGATGTGGAGCGAAGAAAGATTGGAGCGCGAGGGATTGCTTACATTGCCGGTACGGTTTTGATTCTATTGCTGGGCTGGTTCTTCCTGCATAAACGTCCGGCGGGTTCGAGTAGTGCGACGCCTGAACCTGCTCCGGTTGTTCAGCAAAAAGTGCCTGCGGCGGAGAGTCGATCGAATCCGGTAGCAGTCCCGGTCAAGAAGGCAAGTGCTGCGGTGCCTGCCGCGACTGGTTCCGCGGTTGGGGGTGGGAGTGGGCGCTGGCGTGTGATTGCGTTTACGTATAACCAGGAGGATCAGGCTCAGCATAAGGTTGCGGAGATTGCACAGAATCATCCGGATCTGAATCCCGCGGTGTTCACGCCGAATGGGCATGCGCCGTTTCTTGTGGCGCTGGGTGGGCCGATGAGTAAGGAGGATGCTTTTGCGCTTTCGGGCAAGGCTAAGAGGGAGGGCTTGCCTAAGGATGTTTATGCGCAGAATTATCGGAATCAGTGATTTAGGAGGGCGCTGGATTGTGACGAGTGCCCACGCCCCAGAAACAGGCACCAAGCGAAATGCGGGGATTCTTCGCTCCGCTCAGAATGACGACTCAAAACCGATGGGTCCGGTATGGGCCCATCGGTTTATTGTAACTTTAGGGGTTACTTTTTCTCGGTCTGGGCGAGGAAGTCGATGAGGTATTGTTTCCAGACTATGGCCTGGGTGTGAGTACCGTGGCCGCGGGTTGCGTCGGAGATTGGGATATCGATGTACTTTGTCTTCGGCATCTTCGAAAGGATTCGCGGATTGATGATGAACTCACCGGTTTCGGGTGGGTTGATGAAGTCGTCGGCGGAGTTGATCCAGAGAGCGGGGGCGACGATGGAGGAGAGCCTGGGCTCGGGGTTGTAGTTACGTGAGGCGTTGACGTAGTAGATCATGTCGTTCGCGTCGGCGTGGACGAAGGTGCGGGTCATGTAGTCGTCGACGTATTTTTCTGCCTGGGCGCGGGTGGGGTAGTTCTTTTGCATCTGGAGCGGGGCGGAACCCATGATGAGGAGCATGGATTCGGCTCCGCGAAGGCCCTGCACAGGCTGCGAAGTGTATTCGCCGTTCTTCCATGCGGGATCGTTCTTGATGCTCTCGATGGCGATGTAGCGGGTCATGCGGTTGCGGCCTGCGAGCTCGACGGGGTAGCAGGCGAAGGGCGCGAGGGCGTCCATGAAGGTGGGAAAGGTTTCGCCCCAGACCCAGGATTGCATGCAGCCCATGGAGGTGCCGAGGATGAGACGGAGGTGATCTACGTGGAGGCCTTCGAGGAGCATGATGTGCTGCGAGGTGACCATGTCGTCGTAGTCGTACTGGGGGAACTTCATGTGGAGGGCGTCGGAGGGCTTGGAGGATTGGCCGTGGCCGATGTCGTCAGGGAGGATGAGAAAGTATTTGGTGATGTCGAAGGGCTGTCCGGGGCCGAAGAGGACGTTGGAGAAGACTGGGTTCATCAGGGAGTGCGCGTCGCCGCCGGTGCCGTGGAGGAGGAGGATGGCGTTGTCGGTGTGACCATCGGCTCCACGATGAGGCTTGCCGAGGGTGATGTAGTGGAGGTGGAGCTTTTCAATGGTCTCGCCGTCCTTGAAGTGGAAGTTGGCGATGTCGTAGGTGCCGTCCTGAGTGGGCCATTTGCTGGCGGGGGTATTTTGGGCGGGCGCGATGGTCGCGGTTGCAAGGAGGGTAAGGAGGGCGAGGCGGGTGATCATGACTGCGGTGTCTCCATTAAGTCGATGATTTGAGTTGTAGTTGTGAGACGGATGGTGCTCGGGGAAAGTTCCTAGTCTTTCATGTTCTCCTGGGCGCGAACGAAGGCGTCGTCGCTGACGTGGATCAAGCCCCGGAAGGGAAGGTTGACGTTGGCGATCCCTAATTAAGACAAGGGTGATGAGGAGCGTGACTGGCCGACAGTGATAAGGTTCCCTTGGCTCAGTAAGGAGTATTCAATGAATATCAGGCGTTTGGGGGCATTTTTGCTGGTGGGAATTTTCCCTGGTGTTTGCTGCGGCGCATGGGCACAGTCGGCGGGGAGTGCCGATACCGGAATTCACATCAGCGCGGATGCGAAGGCTACGGGGAAGCCGCTGGTGCACTTCTGGAGCAAGGTTGTTGGGGCCGGGCGAGCGAATGAGGGTTTGCGTACGACCTGGCAGGAGGAGTTAGAGATGGCGCATGCGGAGGCTGGTTTTGAGTATGTGCGATTTCACGGGTTGTTTCACGATGACATGTTTGTCTATCGCGAGGATGAACATGGTGTGCCGGTTTACAACTTCCAGTACGTGGATGATTTGTTCGACCGGATGCTGGCGAAGGGCGTAAGGCCGTTTGTGGAGCTTGGGTTTGTTCCGAAGGAGTTGGCTAGCGTAACGGGGACTACTTTCTGGTGGCAGGCGAATGGGAGTCCGCCGACGGACTACGGCAAGTGGGCGGGTCTGGTGCAGGCTTGCGTGGAACATTGGATTGCGCGGTATGGTGCGGCGGAGGTGAGGCGGTGGTACTTCGAGGTTTGGAATGAGCCGAATCTGCATGGATTCTTTGCGGGGACGCAGGCGCAGTATTTTGAGTTGTACAAGGTGACGGTGGGAACGATTAAGGAGATTGATCCGGCGTTGCGTGTGGGTGGGCCGGCGACGAGCAACTTCAATCTGGACGAGGATGCGATCAAAGCGGCGAGGGCTACGGGCAAGGCCTTTGATCCAATGGCGATTCCGTGGAAGCCGGTTTGGATTGAGGATTTTCTGAGCTACTGCAAGACGAATGGGCTGCCGGTGGATTTTGTTTCGACGCATCCCTATCCGCAGGACTTTGCCATTGATGAGCCGGGGGCGCCGAAAGGAGGGAAGTACCGGCGGTCGATCGATGCGACGCGGGATGATCTGCGGACGTTGAGGAAGATGATCGATGCGAGCGCTTATCCGAAGGCGGAGATTCAACTGACGGAATGGAACTCGAGTCCTTCGCCCACGGATCATACGCATGACTCGCTGGCGGCCGGAGCGTTTGTGGTGAAGACGAATCTGGAGTCGGTGGGGCTGGTGGAATCGCTGTCGTACTGGGTGTTTACGGATGTGTTTGAGGAGAACAGGAAGACGGATTCGGTGTTTCATGGCGGGTTTGGGTTGATCAACTATCAGGAGGTAGTGAAGCCGGCGTTTCACGGGTATCGGATGATGCATGAGCTGGGTGATCAGTTGATCGCACAGACTGTGGGGGCGGTGGTGACGCGAAGTGCGGCGTCGGGGAAGATGACGGCGCTGGCTTATAACTATCCGGCGGAGATGAAGGTGTCGCTGCCTGTTACGGATACGCTGGCGGCTGCGGACGCGATTGATGCGAGGGGGAACTCGCGGGAACTGGAGTTGCAATTGACCGGGTTGAAGGCGGGGACTGCGTTTGAGATTGAGACGCTGGATCGCGAGCATGGGAATGCTGTTGGGGCGTGGGAGAAGATGGGGAGGCCGGAGACTCCTACGCGGGGGCAGGCTGAGGTTCTGCGTGCGGCGGCGCGGGCTACTCGGCGGGAGATTGTGCAGGTGGATGGGGAAGGGAGGCTCGATTTGAAGAGAGCGATTGCGGCTTGGAGTCTGGTGCTGGTGAAGCAGTTGTAGTTTGTGCGTGGCGATTCCGGTTGGGTGAACGAGTTCGAACCTCTGACGAAAAAAGGCGCCGCCTTTCCTATGAGAGCGTCGTTTTTCTTTTCGATTTTGCGTGCGAGTCGCTTGACATATGCCTATATGGGAATGTAATGTTTTCGTCATGGCAAGAGCGAGCACCACATCGGATGCCTTCAACGCGGTTGCTGAACCCCGGCGGCGGGAGATTTTGAGTTATCTTGCCGGTGCCGAGCGGCCCGTGGGAGAGATTGTGGCAGCTATCGGCCTTCCGCAGCCTTCCGTCTCAAAACACCTGCGCGTTTTGCACGACGTGGGGCTGGTTCGGATGCGTTGCCAGGGTCGTCAAAAACTGTACAGAACCAACGCCCAGGCGATACGCCCACTGCATGAGTGGGCCGGAACCTTCGAGCGTTACTGGCACCACCAGTTGAATCGGGTGAAGGAGCTTGCGGAAGCGACAGTTCGCCAGGGCCCACCCGATATGAATTCCCCAGTCGCGAATCAAGACCCGAACACTAAGGAGAAATGAATGATTTCCACCGAACGCACCCTCGATGACTTAACGCTCACGATTAACCAGGAGATTCACGTTCAGGCTCCCCTGGATGTAACCTTTGCCGCGCTGCTCGAGCAACTGGGGCCCGGCAATGAAACAACCGACGGCAAGTCTCTCAGCATGAAGATCGAACCGTGGCCCGGCGGAAGATGGTACCGCGACCTGGGGGAAGGCAACGGGCATTTCTGGGCCAATGTGAAGGCGATCGTGCGGCCAACCCTGCTTGAATTCGTTGGTCCTCTGTTCGCCTCTTTCCCTTTCGTCTCCAACGTGCAATATCGGCTGAGTGAAGTCGATGGGGGAACCTTGATCGTCTTCCGCCATACCGCTCTCGGCCTCGTTCCCGAAGAACAAAAGGCGGGAATGAACAAAGGCTGGGCTTCGATGCACGAACGCGTTCGCAAGCAGGCCGAGACCAAGCGCAAATAGCGGCCTGAGCAGAGGCAGCTCTTGCATCGCTACTCAAACCCACCGCTTATAGACAAACCCGAAGGAGAATTCATGGTCATTGCACAATACTTGCTGGCAGAATTTGAAGATCAGGCGCCCGTCACGCAAAAGTTCCTCGAGCGCCTTCCCGAAAACAAGCTCACCTGGAAGCCTCACGCCAAGTCTTTGACCGCTGGGCAACTGGCATACCACCTCGCCTTCGTTCCCGGAGGAGTTGTTCGCGGCGCTCAGAAGGACCAGATCCCGCCGCCAGGCTTCCAATTCCATCAACCTGCGAGCTTGCAGGAGATCCTCGACGCATTTGAGCAGAGCATCGCTACTGTGCGCGAGGTCTTGCCGAGCTTCGATGACGCCGCCATGTACTCGACCTGGCGCATTGTCGATGGCGATAAGGAGATTGCGGCCATGCCGAGAATCGCCTTTCTGCGCAATATCATGCTCAACCACTGGTACCAGCACCGCGGCCAGTTCTGCGTCTACCTGCGCATGCTTGACGTTCCTGTGCCGTCAAGCTGGGGTCCGAGTGCCGACGAGCGTTCCGTGCTTCAAGGGGAACTCCAGCCGGCGTAACCATCGCGAAGGAGATCGAGGCTATGTGTCCTGTGTGCCTAACAACCGCAGCGTTGATTGCCGGAAGCGTTACTTCTACCGGCGGACTTGCTGCAATTGCGATCAAGAAATTTGGCGGGAAGAACGGCGGAGATAACAGCATCGCTCAACCCGAGCCTGACAGTTTCGACAAAAAGACTGATTAGTCGAAGTTGTCCCCAACTCACATGCAAAGGAGAGATCAAAAATGTCAACGAGCGTGATAGAGAAACCGCAGATCGTTTCGCGGGACGAATGGCTTGCAGCTCGCACAAAGCTTCTTGCCAAGGAGAAACAGCTGACGCGCGAGCGCGATGCATTGGCCGCGGAGCGTCGGCGTATGCCGTGGCAAGCCGTGGAGAAGCAGTACGAGTTCGACGGACCCAAAGGCAAAATGAGCCTGCTCGATCTGTTCGAAGGCCGCCGTCAATTGATTGTTTACCGCGCCTTCTTCGAACCCGGGGTATTCGGTTGGCCGGACCATGCCTGCCGCGGCTGCTCGCTGGGAGCCGACCAAGTGTCGCATCTTTCGCATCTGAATGCGCGCGATACCACTTTGGCTTATGCTTCGCGCGCGCCGCAGCCAGATATCGAGCGCTTGAAGGCGCGCATGGATTGGAAGATGCCGTGGTACACCATCACCGACAGTTTCGACGGCGACTTTGGCGTGGATGAGTGGCACGGTCATAACGCGTTTATCCGCGACGGCGACAAGGTGTTTCGCACTTACTTCATCAATCAGCGCGGAGACGAAGCGATGGGTAGCCTCTGGAGCTACCTCGACATGACTGCGCTGGGACGGCAGGAGAAATGGGAGGACTCACCCGCGGGCTATCCCCAAAGCAAACCGTACGAGTGGTGGAACTGGCACGACGAATACGGTGCGTCGGCTTCGAACAATGCGAAGTGGGTTGCGGTGGTGGATAACGCACTCGCGACGGAGAGTCCGAATTCCCGTTCGCGGTCCTGAGCTACTCGTGAAAGCTGGATAACAGGCGTGGAGGCAGTGCTCCACGCTTTCCTTTTTTTGATGGCAATACATCCTGCGAACCAGCAATTCGCAGCTACCCAACGTTTTGCCTCCAGGTTTTTATCATCTGTTGCTCGTCCAGGTTGAGAGAGCTTTTTGGAATACGAACAAAGAAGGCCGGATTTGCAAAGAACAGGAATCCATCGGGCAATTCGAGAAAGCTCTCAAAAGCAGACCATTTGTATTGATAGGAAGCGTTTCCGTTCTCCCATCGACCTGAGATACCTGATTCATCAATGTTCATAATTTGTCCATTCAACTGCTTTTGCTGGGCTTCATATGACTTTCTGAATGTGCGATTGGATTGCCATTTGCACCAAAGAACGAGAAGTACAGCAAAAGCATAAAAACCGAGACAGAAGCCCCGAAGGTATTCGCTGAAGGTTTGCATTGCAATCGCCAGTGAAAATGCAATGATCACAAGGAAGACGATTTGGAACCAAGAGGTTCTCTTGTTTTTCTTTGCGAAGTGGTTGCGTGCTGCTACAACTGCAGTCTGAAATTGTTCTAACGACATTGTAGCGACGATTTGCACAGTGCTCTCCCGGGCCTCGAACGATGGATCAAGCCAATCCTATAGGCGATTGTGGATCACATCGATATGTTCATAACGAAAGCAAAAGCGCGTCGATTTTTTGGGACCCGTTTTTGGGCTACGGGGCTGGAGGTAGGGTAGGTGCGGATTGCTGGTTCGTCAGCGCTTTGCGAATGCAGGATGTGTATTCGTTGAAGAGATCGAGTGCAGGGTAGAAAAAGATAAGGCGTGGAAACAAATGCTCCACGCCTTATCTTCTGCGGCAGCCTAGTTCGTTGCGTCTTTCTTTTCCTCTGGGGCCTTTTCCGGGGTTGTGAGGGGTTTGGTGATGTCGTCGAGGTAGGCGGGGGTGCCGTCTACGCGGACGAGGGAGGGATAGCGTTCGCCCTCGTGGTAGTCGAGGTCGGCGTTGGTGACGAAGGTGTCACCTTGCAGGATGAGGTGGATGGGTTCGGATTTGCCCTTGGCGTCTTTGATTGCGGCGCGGAGGGCGTCGCCAGAGAAGATGTTGCCGTTGACGGCGATGATTTTCTCACCCGGGAAGAGGTTGGATTTGTCGGCAGGTCCATTCCAGCGGACGTCGGTGACGTTGCCTTCGCCGTTGACGCGGAGGCCGATGGAGTACCAGACGTCGACGCCACCGCGGCGTGGGCCACCGGTGCTGGCGATGGTGCGCGAGGAGCGGGTGGGCTTGTCGGTGAAGACGAGTTTGTAGCCGCCTTGTTCGATGCCAGCTAAGTCGGCGTGCGGGTTGATGGCGTCGACGCGATCGTGCATGAAGGTGGCCCAGTCATACTTGACGACCTGGTTGAGATCGTTGATGAGCTCGTCGCGAGTGTAGGTGACGATGAGCGGGCCGGTGTTGCCGCCTTTGGCGAGGAAGATGTGGAGGAAATCGGTGAGGGATTTCTTGTTGTCGGTGAGCTTGCGGATGGTAGTGTCGGCGTCGAGCCAGAAGAGCTCACCTTCCTGGTAGTAGTCCTGGCCGCGCTTCCAGTTGGACCATGCCGGGTTGCCGCCGCGGAGGATGCTGGCGGCGATGGCGGTGTCTTCGGTGGAGCGCCAGTCGCGGCCGGGCTTGTAGTCGAGGTTAGCGGCGGAGGCGGCCAGCATGT
Source organism: uncultured Acidobacteriaceae bacterium (assembly GCA_963815485.1). GTDB lineage: Bacteria > Acidobacteriota > Terriglobia > Terriglobales > Acidobacteriaceae > Edaphobacter. Next base: position 2,832,869 of record CAWFGQ010000002.1, read on the forward strand.
CGCGGTATTGCTCCTGCGACTTGAGGCCGGAGCGGGCGGCGAGGACGTTGCCGAGGTATTGTGTCATGCCCTCGTAGACCCAGAGGAGCGAGCCTCCCTGCATTTTGGAGAAGTCAGTTTGATAGAGGTTGAAGGGGCGGCGGTATTTGCCGTTCCATGAGTGGGTGAACTCGTGGGAGAGGAGATCGGATTCTGCGAGTTGATGGGCTGCGTCGGAGAAACCTTTTTCGCCTACTCCGTTGTCGGAGGACTGGCCGTGCTCGAGCCCTTCGCCACCGGCTACATCGGAGAGCGTGAGGAGGAAGTGATAGACGTTGTAGTGGCGGGCGTTGTAGGCGGCTCCGGTTTCGCGGACGAGGTTCGAGAGCTCGACCAGGAGCGCGGGGCGGAGTTGCGAGTCTTCGGCGCTGTCGGCTACTACATCGATGTAGTGCCTGGGTGTGACTTCGGGGGCGAGGGCGAACTCGTGGAAGTATTGGCCGGTAATGACGGGCGAGTCTTCGAGCTGCTCGACGGTGGTTGCAGCGAAGTGAGTGAGGCCGCCTTTAGGATGTTGCGGGTCATAACCGTCGGTTGGGGTGAGCGCTGTGCCGATGCCCCAGCCTTCGGGGACTTTGACGGAGGGTTGGATGGGGATGTCAGCGACGGGCGTCCTGGCGGGGTAGAGCATGAGCTTTTCCCACTCGAGAACGGCGAGCTTTTGGCTGATGCGGCCGGTGACGATGCAGTCGAGGTGGGCGTGGAGGGTGGTCACTCCTGCCGGAACCGTGACATGGAATTGATAGAGGTCTTCGTCGTCGCGACGCCACGGGAGAACTTTGCCGTTGGCGGTGAAGACTATGCCAGTAATGTCGTCGACGGGGCCGGTGGGGCGATGGTTGCCGGGGATCCACTTGGGTGTTGTCAGCGAGACTGGGCCTGCGGTGACAGGGATGTCGATTTCGGCGTGGTAGAGCTTGCGGGGAGCGTCGGAGAGGTCCGCGGTGATCTGGATGGGAGTCTTTTGGGCTTGCAGGAGGGTTGATGCAGTAAGAACAAGGGCCAACGGCAGAAGAGTGTTGCGAATGATCATTAGGGAGGACTTTCTCTCGAAGCGAGGTTGGGATTTTAGATATCAGTAAGATATCAGTAAAAATAGAGTTGGGGAACGAGTCGGAGACGCAGCTGATTTTGGGTCGTGCTGCGCCCCCATGTGGATCAGGAGTTCAGGGAGGACTCGATTGCAGCGACGATGGACGGGTCGTCGGGGGTGACTTCGGGGGAGAAGCGCGCGACAATGTCGCCGTTGCGATCGATGAGGAACTTTTCGAAGTTCCAGAGGATGCCGGGTTCGGGGTTGGTGGTGGCGCCGTCATGCTTGTCCTTGAGAAAGCCGTTGAGCCTTTCGCGGAAGGTGTCGCGTGTGGGGCCGATGGCTTTGGGCTGGGCAGCGACGAGGGCCTGGTAGAGCGGATGGGTGGCGGGACCGGTAATCGGAATTTTGGAGAACATGGGGAAGTCGACGGAGAGAGTGTTGCGGCAGAAGGTTAGGATCTCTTCGTTGGAGCCTGGCTCCTGAGCGCCGAAGTCGTTGGCGGGAAACCCGCAGACGACGAGGCCTGAGTCTTTGAAGCGTGCGTAGAGCTTTTCGAGGGCGTCGTACTGAGGCGTGAGTCCGCACTGGGAGGCCACGTTGACGAGGAGGAGGACTTTGCCCCGGTAATCGGCCAGCGAGGCGGATTCGCCGGTGATTTTATTGACGGGGATGTCGTAGACGGAAGGGGTGGACATGAATGGCTCCTGAACCTGGGTTTTAAGTTGATTATAGGTGGGTTGAGTGAATTGCCCTTGAACTGGGCGAAGGATGGGCGAGGTGGGTTCGCGCGTTGAATCTTTACGAAATCTTTATAACTTTTTAGGTTCGGTCGCGCGTCGAATGTGGCTGTGAGCCTGAGTTGAATTGACATTAGCGATACGATCTAAATTGCATGTCCCTAACAGATTCAATTATTGGAAAGCCGTTAGCTACTAGTGAGGAGCGAGCTGAGCAGATTGGTGTCGCTGCCGGAATACCGATCTTTGGTTTAGATGCACTGACAAGCGCGGCGTATGGGCCGGAAGCGGCGATGACGCTGTTGATCCCGCTAGGAATTGCGGGAATCGACCATATCGTTCCGATCATTTCGGCGATTCTGATTTTGCTGGTGATTGTTTTCTTCAGCTATCGGCAGACGATTGCGGCTTATCCGAGCGGTGGCGGCTCGTATACGGTTGCGACGGAGAACCTGGGGACCGGGCCCGGGTTGCTGGCGGCGGCGGCGCTGATGATCGATTACATTTTGACGGCGGCAGTGGGGATCTCGGCGGGAATTACGGCTTTGACTTCCGCGGAGCCTAAGTTGGCTCCGCATACGCTGGCGCTGTGTCTTGCCGTGTTGGCGATTCTGGCGATTGTCAATATGCGCGGCGTGAAGGATACCGGCGCTGCGTTTATTCTACCGACGTTCATGTTTGTCGGGACGCTGCTGGCCGTTATCGCAGTCGGCGTTTACAGGACTCATCTGACGGGTGGACATCCGGTGCCGATCGTTGCGCCTCCGCCTGCGTTGCCGGCTACGGTGAAGTATTTGGGGATATGGTTGTTGATGAAGGCGTTTGCCAGCGGGTGCGCGGCGATGACGGGTGTGGAGGCGGTTTCGAATGGCGTGATGGCGTTTCGCGAGCCTCGCGCAAAGAACGCCCAGGTAACGCTGACAATCATTATCGCGATTTTGATTGCGTTGTTGTTTGGGATCACGTTCCTGTCGAAGGCCTATGGGATTACGGCGATGGAGCCGACGGACGCGAATTATCAGAGCGTGTTGAGCATCCTTGTGTCGGCGGTGTTCGGGCGGAAGTGGTTTTACTTTTTGACGATGGCTTCGGTGCTGGTGGCACTGTCGTTAAGCGCGAATACGGCGTTTGCTGATTTTCCGCGGCTGGCACGGGCGATTGCGATGCGGGACTATCTGCCACATGTTTTTATTCTGCGGGGGCGGCGGCTGCTTTATTCGCACGGGATCTATGCGCTGACGGGATTTACGGCGGTGATCCTGATTCTGTTTGGCGGTGTGACGGATCGGTTGATTCCGCTGTATGCGATCGGAGCGTTTCTGGCGTTTACGCTTTCGCAGGCCGGGATGGTAGTGCACTGGCTGAAGATGGAGAAGCATCCGGGGCGACTTTGGCACGCGTTCGTGAATGGGTTTGGCGCGGTGGCGACGGGGCTGACGACGATTGTTGTGCTGATTGCGAAGTTTACTGCGGGCGCGTGGGTGACGGCGCTGCTGGTGCCGACGCTGATTGGACTCATGCTGGTGGTCAAGCGGCACTACTCACGGATTAAGCGGGAGATGTCGGATATGACTCCGCTGAACCTGGTGAATCTGCAGGAGCCGATTGTGGTGATTCCGATGGCGCGGTGGGACCGGATTACGGAGAAGGCGATGCGGTTCGGGCTGCTGCTGTCGAAGGAGATCAAGGTGGTGCATGTGCACTCGGATGATGAGGAGGGCCACCTGGATGAGATTTGGGATGAGCAGGTGCTGACTCCGATCAGGCAAGAGGGATTGCAGGAGCCGGAGCTGGTAACGATTCCGTCATCGTACCGGTTCATTATCAATCCGCTTATGGATTACATTCTGGAACTGGAAGAGACGAATCCGGGGCGGAAGGTGGCGGTGTTGTTGCCGGAGCTGGTGGTAAGGCATTGGTGGGAGAATGCGCTGCACAATCAGCGGGTGCAGTTGCTGAAGCTGCTGCTGCTAGTGAGGGGAAATCAGAGGATTGTGGTGGTGAATATTCCCTGGTATCTGTGATGTTTTTCGGGTTGGGTTGCGAGAAGGCTTAACGACTGTTTGGCCCGACGCGCCGATTTTTTTGGAGGGCTACGCTTCGACGGGGACTTGCTTGCGCCATGCGGGGGAGAGTTCGCGGAGGCGGGCTACAGCGGTGGGGATGATTTTGAGGACTTCGTCGATCTCTTCCTGCGTGGTGAGGCGGGAGAGCGAGAAACGGATGCTGGCTCGTGCTCGTGCGGGTGAGAGACCCATTGCGGTGAGGACGTGCGAGGGTTCGGCTGCGCCAGATTGGCAGGCGGAGCCTCCGCTGACGGAGATGCCTTTGAGATCGAGAGCGATGACGAGAGCTTCGGCTTCGAGGTGATCGAAGTAGAGGTTGCTGGTGTTCGAGACTCTGGGAGCTGTGCCGCCGTTGATACCGGTCTCTTCGATCTGGGTGAGGATGCCTTGCTCGAAGCGATCGCGGAGGGCGGTGAGTGCTGCGGGGCCTTCTGTGGTGAGCCAGGAGTTCGCGAGTTCTGCGGCTTTGCCGAGACCTGCGATGCAGGCTACGTTTTCGGTTCCGGCGCGGCGCTGACGCTCGTGTGTGCCGCCGTGCATCATGGGGGCGAGGCGGACGTTGCGGCGGACGAAGAGGACTCCAATGCCTTTGGGGGCGTAGATCTTGTGGCCGGAGATGGTGAGGAGGTCGACGTTCTTGAGCGGGCCTTCGGCGCTTAGGTCGAGAGGGAGCTTGGAGGCGGCCTGGACGGCGTCGGTGTGGAAGAGCGCGCCGGCTTCGTGGGTGATGGCGGCTAGTTCAGCGATGGGTTGGATGACGCCGGTCTCGTTGTTGGCGTACATGATGGAGACGAGTTTTGTGTTGGGTCGGAGGGCGGCCTTTAAAGTGGTGGGTTCGATGAGGCCTTCTGGGGTGGTGGGGAGGAAGGTTACTTCGACTCCGGTTTTTTCGAGAGCCTCGGCGGCGTGGAGGACCGCGTGATGCTCGATGGTGGTGGTGATGAGGTGGGCGGGTTGGCCGTGAGTTGATTCGGGCGAGAGGACGCCGAAGAGTGCGAGGTTGTCGCTCTCGGTGCCGCCGGAGGTGAAGACGATCTCGGAGTTGAGGCAGTGGAGGAAGCGGGCGACGGCGGTTCGGGCCTGCTCGACTGCTCCGCGGGCGTGCTGGCCGTGCTGGTGGATGGAGCTGGCGTTGCCGTAGTGCTCCATCCAGTAGGGACGCATTGCCTCGAAGACCTCAGGGAGTAGAGGTGTCGTGGCGTTGGCGTCTAGGTAAATGCGGCGCATGTGTTTATTTTACAGGGTGCGTTGGCGTGATCATGAGAGGATGGCGCATGGACAGTGTTTGGTTACTGTGGTTCGAGCAAGAGCGCGATGGTGGCGAGGACACAGAACTTTTGATTGGTGTGTATCGCACCGAAGATAGCGCGAAGGCTGCGATCGAACGGGTTAAGGATCAGCCTGGTTTTCGAGATTATCCTCAAGGGTTCACAGTCTATGAACATTTCCTCGATAAAGACTCATGGGAAGAGGGATTTGCGCGAGTCTGATGCTGGCGAGACGCGCGGGATGGCAGAGAGAGAATGGGCAACGGTAAAAACAAAACCAATGCTGGCGAGTAGAGTTTTACGTCCCACCCTTCGCAAGTGCGCGAAGGATCGGGCACCCGATCTTTGGTGACGGGTTGAGTTAGTTAAAGAAACAGCAATGACAAAAAAGTGAAAGGGAGAAGCCGAAGCTTCTCCCTTTCTTGTGTTGGTGAGTTGCTACTTCAGGGTGATGGAGGTTGAGGGGCCGTAGAGGATTCCGTTGAAGAGGAATTTGAAGGTGCCGTGGGGTTGGCCTCGGAAGGTGACTTCGGGGCCGTAGAGAACGACCTGGCCCTTGCCTACCGGAGCTGTCGCGATCGCTGTGGTGTGGTTGATGTACTTCTGTCCCCAGGCCCAGCCGCTGGCCAGGAGGTTGTCGTCGTCGTACCAGGCGATCGCGTGAAGGCCGGAGAGTGAGGCCTGCGGATCGAGGGTGAACGCCGGGCTGCTGTCGAAGTCCACGATGACGTTGGGTGGGACGCCGTAGGCGATGGGGTCGGTGTTGTCAACGTGAGCCTTGAGCAGCGAGCCAGGGATGTAGAAGCGATCGGGCGGGACGAGTTGGTACTCGCCTTTGACCATTTCCATGGGCGCGTTGACCACCGGCAGCTTGAGGAACGATGCGATGGAGGTGGAGGTGCCGATGGCGAGCAGAGTGCCACCGTTCGAGACGAAGCTCTGGAGCTGCGGATAGGTCTTGGCGGGAGTGATGCTGCCTTGCCATGGCCGGAACTCCGCGGGGATTTCTTCAGGCTTCATCTCACGTGGGGTGAAACCACCACCGCCGCGAGCACCGGGGCGAGGCGTGCGGATGATGCCGTCGGCGGCGAGGATCACGTCATATTTCGCGTTGAGGTTGCCGGCGTCGAGTTCCTGCGGGTAGACGACGGTGAAGGGGAACTCAAACTGATCGAAGAGCCAGCGGATCCAGCCAGAGGGCATGGAGCCGCCATACACGTCGAGGAGCGCGATGCGAGTTGGGTGAAGCTGGATGGCCGCCCCGGTGGGAGCTGTGGAGACTGCGGTCGCGTTGATGCCCAGAGTTTTGGTTGCGGTTTGCAGCAGCTGCGCCGTTGTTGTGGAGTAAGGCAACCACAGAGCGCCCGGCGGGAGTTGCTTGCCGTTGGCGGTGACCTGATCCTTCAGCCAGTAGACTGGTTGATCGGCTTTGAGGAGGCGGTTGGTGAGGGTGTAGGTGTCGTTGTACTCGTGGCTGACGAGGTATCCGGCTGGAGTGCCGCTTGCGCCGGCGATGGTGCCGGGGAGCGGTGCGGCGAGGTCGGTTTTAACTGGAGTGAAGGGGCCCGTGAAGGGCTCGGTGTAGCGGTCGAAGTGGACGCCCATCTGGAAGGCGAGAGTCCAGCCGGTTGTGTCATAGGGCCGGTTGGGCGGGCCGCCGGGATAGGGAAAGTCGTTGGGGTGATCCTGCGGCTCGAACATGTCGAGAACCTGTGGGCGGAAGGCTTGTGCGGCGAGGACGACGTAGCTGCCCGCTGGGTAGTGCTTGCCGGAGACTTCGAAGTCCGCGCTGGCCTGCTGGACTTCGACGCCGGTCTTCATGAGGCTGTTGATGAATTTGGTCGCGGTGGGGAAGTCTGGCTGGTCGACGGTGATCACGTAGCCGCGCGCGTCTTTCAGCCTGGGATCGTGCAGGACTTTGTCGTAGAGATCGGCTGGAATGCCTTGAGTACGCGGGCCTGCGGCGTTGGACGCGTCCGGCGAGAGGACACCTGCGCGGTTGACGCGTGCGCCACTCTTTTCGGCTTCGGCCTCGAGGGCTTCGATGCGCTTGGGCGTGATGGTCCAGTGATCCTCACTTCCGTTCGCGACGGAGTCTTTGCCCATCAGATAGAAGTTGTAGAGAAGGTGGGTGCGCTCGCGGGAGGCGTAGTCGAGCACAGCGCGGTTGTTGGTCTGCTCGTAGGCGATTGACGAGGCGTAGTGCCAGAGCTGCGGCTTGATGGGCTCGACAAGGTCGCTGCGCGGAAGCTGCTGATTGGCGAGGAGCGGCAGTGGCTCGGGTGTGGGATTGCCGATGATCTCGGTCAAGAGGCCGATCTGGTTGTGGAAGTATGAGACGGTGCGGAGGCTGCCGTTGAACCAGGTGGAGTAAGGTGCGCCACTGCGAGAGGTGGAACCGGGCTTACCTTCTTCGACGAGGCGCTGGTGCATGGCTGTGCCTACGGCTTCAATGCCGAGGACGACGAGAGGATCATAGAAGTAGCTGTTGGGGTCGCGGAAGGGCGGCATGAAGATGACAGTGCCTGCGGGGCCTGCCTGGTGATGGTTGTAGACGATCTGCGGATACCAGACCCGGGAGAGGATGCGGTTGACGTTGGTTGTTTCGGGCTGGTTGCTGGCGAAGAAGTCGCGATTGTCGTCGTGGCCGATGTACTTCTGCCAGAGACGAGGCACGCCGTCGAGCGATCGCTTGGTGGGGTCCGGGTTGCGCATGTACCAGCTGGAGACGAGTTCCATGCCGTCGGGATTGGCGAAGGTGCAGAGCACGATGTCGTCATGCAGGAAGCGCAGCGTCTCTGGATCGCTCTTCGCATTGAGCTCGTAGATGGTTTCGACGAGCTGCTGAGCGCCGACGGTCTCGGATGCGTGAAGGCCTCCATCGATCCAGACGATTGCCTTGCCCTCTTCGGACAATGCTTTGGCCTGGTCGTCAGTGAGACCCTTGGCCAGGGCGAGTTTTTGGTTGATCTCGCGGTAGCGGTCGAGGTTCTTCATGTTTTCCGGCGTGGAGATGATGGCCATGTACTGGTGGCGGCCTTCAGCGGTGAGGCCGATGTCGACCAGCTTCATGCGATCCGATTCCTTGGCGAGCTTCTGCAGATATTCGGTTTCCTGGGTGTAGGTGGCGAGCATGTAGTCGTCGCCGATGTTGAAGCCGAACTGCTGTTTGGGGGTTGTGATTTTGCGCGGAGAGCCGGCTGTCTGGCCAAAGGAAGGGGAAATTATGAGGAGACACAAAAAAAGCGGGAGAATTCGCAGCTTCATGGGCGAGAGGGGCTCCTTCAGGGATGTTTGAGTTATATCAGGGACGAATAACATCGCTCGAAAGTTTGTGAGGTGCCATTTTTGGTGGAAAACGGGGAGGAGGCGATGCATGGGAGGTTGGAAGTCTGTTAGGCTGAGCGCGACTCTGCGGCCGGGCCCCGCCGCGGCGATCTGAAAGAGGGATTGGAGAATGAAGATGATAAAGCGGATGGTTGTGGTATTGGCAATGGCTGCATGTTGCGCGACAGGCTCGAAGGCACAGATGGGCCCGTCGGCACCTAAGGTTCCTGCGGGGACGATGATTGACCCTGGGAAGTCGATGGAAGCGCTTCTGAATATCTACGAAGAAGAGATTGTTGGCGCCGCGAAAGCGATGCCGGCCGACAAGTACAACTTTGCGCCGAACCAGGCGATCTTTGCGCCTTCGCAGAAGGTGGACTTCGTGTCACCGAAGAGCGTGAACACGTTTGGACAGACAGTGGCGCATATAGCGCAGGCGAACTACTCCTTCTTCAGCAGCCTGGGCGGAGCGAAGCCGGATGTGGATATGAAGGCGATGGGAGGTCTGACGTCGAAGGAAGATACTGTGAAGGCGCTGGAGGGGTCGTTTGCCTATGCGCATAAGCAACTGGCTACGTTGACGGCGGCGAACGCATTTGCTTCGGTGAGGGACGATATGACGAAGACGAGCGTGGCGGCTTTTGGGATTGCACATATGTGCGACCATTACGGACAACTGGTGGAGTATCTGCGGATGAATGGGATTGTTCCTCCGGCCAGTGCTAAGTAGATTGCCGAAGTGAGTGAAGAGCAGCCTTTCTGGCTGCTCTTTTCCTTTTTGGGGCTTTGCGGAACTGCTGGCCGGATGGGATCGCCTAGCGGAAGAGATCGCTGAACGACGTGTCTTCTTCTTTCGCATTGGGTGAGCGGAGAACCCAGCTGATGCCGACGGCTGCGGTGTCGGTGTGAATGCGGAGACTGCGGCTGTAATAGCCGGAGAGAGTGATGTTGCGGCTGAGCGGAATATCGAGTGAATTGGTGAAGCCATTGTCTTCCGTGACGTTGTGTCCCTTGACGACGATGCCGTTTCCGTGGCGAGAGGGGCCGTAGATCTTCTGGTCGCCGATAGGGAGCTGTTCGTAGGCGTCGCTTTCGAAGGAAATGCCGCGGAGAAGATCGACGGCGAGGCCCACCTCGAAGTGTGCGAGAGGGCCGAGCGAAGTGTAGTTTTTGGTGACGGTGCGGTTGACGAAGATGCTGGAGTCGCCGGCGCCTATCTCGAGCGTAGGTGTGAAACGGCCGTAGGTGCGCTCGAATAGATTGCTGACGTCGAAGGTTACACGGCCAGTGGAGAGGCCATACGCTTCGTCACCCGTGGGTGCTGTGAAGGCTCCGGTGATCTGGTATTGGAACTGATGGGGGATGAACTGGGCGTGGAGTCCGAAGAGGATGTCTGCGAGCTCTGCGTGCTGGGGGACAAGCATGGCGTTGGGTTTCGGATGAGCCAATTGGCTATCGGCGAGACGATACATGTAGATGGGAAGGGTCGCGTCGATCGAGAAGATGTCGTTGAAGCTGTAGCCGACGGCAGGAGTGGCTAGCGTGGCCCAGCCAGTGACGGAGTCGTGAACGCCGGAGATGGTAAGGCCTGCGTTCCAGCCGTGGGTGTTATTGGCGAGGCCGGGGACGGTGGGGACGTCCTGGGATTCGGGCGATGGGGTTTGAGTGGACGCTGACCCTTGTGAGGGAGTTTCATGGGGGACTTGAGCTGCGGCGGGGAGGGTGAGGGGGAGAAGAAGAAGGAAGCAGGAGATGGGAGGCAGGGCCAGCGCGGCTCGAGGTGAGTTCCTCGACAACATGTTGGAGAACCTTCGCCAGGCTGCGCTGTTTCGTTTGTGGGCGGCGGCTGTTGGACCTTCGGACGTTAGCGACAGGACTAGCGTTCTCCGATTGGGATGTAGGGCGCGGGGTAGGCAGGGCCAGTATAGTCGGCGCGCGGACGGATGAGGCGGTTGTCGTCGTGCTGCTCGATGACGTGGGCGGCCCATCCGGCGATGCGGCTGACGGCGAAGATCGGGGTGAAGAGGTCGATGTCGATGCCGAGGAGGGTGTAAGTCGAGGCAGAGTAAAAGTCGACGTTGGCGTTGAGCTTCTTCTCTTGTTTGACGAAGAGCTCGATCTTGCGGGACATATCGAACCACTTGGTGTTGCCGGAGGTTTTGCTGAGCTCTTCGGACATGCGGCGCAGATGGGTCGCGCGCGGGTCTTCCGTGTGGTAGACGCGGTGGCCGAAGCCGGAGATTTTTTTCTTTTCTGCGAACATCTGGCGGACGTATTCGACGGGGTCGGCGCCGGCTTTGTCGATGGCGTAGAGGAGGCGCATGGTGGCCTCGTTGGCTCCGCCGTGGAGTGGGCCTTTGAGGGCGCCGATGGCTCCGGTGATGGCGGAGTGGATGTCGGCGAGGGTGGCTGCTATGACGCGGGCGGCGAAGGTGCTGGCGTTGAGCTCGTGGTCGGCGTGGAGGATGAGCGCGACGTCGAAGGTGCGAGTAGCGGTGTCGGAGGGCTTTTCGCCGTTGAGCATCCAGAGGAAGTTTGCCGCGTGGGAGAGGGTGGGGTCAGCTTCAACGATGGACGTACCCTTGCGGATGCGATCGTACATGGCGACGATCATCGCGATCTGCGAGGTGAGGCGGAAGGACTTGCGGACGTTGGCGTCGTGGGAGCTGTCGGCTTCGTCGACGTCGTAGATGCTGAGGAGGGAGACGGCGGTGCGGAGCACTTCCATCGGCGTGGCGTCTTCGGGGATTTCGCGAAGGAGGTCAATAATCTTTGGGTCGAGTTTGCGTGCTGCGGCGAGATTTGCGGAGAAATCGGCGAGCTCGGCTTTGGTGGGGAGCTTGCCGAACCAGAGGAGGTAGGTTGTCTCCTCAAAAGTGGAGCGCTGCGCGAGCTCGTGGATGTCAATGCCGCGATAGGAAAGGACGCCGACGTCACCGTCAATCCAGCAGATGGATGAGCTGGTGGCGACGATGCCCTCCAGACCTCTCGATGCGACAGCGGTAGACATAAGACACTTCTCCAGAAGAAAACTTAGTACATCTGGTTATAGCGCAGCGGAGAAACGGTTGTCACGAAAGGATGCGCGAATATCGGTGTTGGCGTGCGACTTTGGTGTGAGGTCTTTTAGGTTCCTGGACGTGCTGGCGAGAACGGGGTCAGGTCGATGGCCGGGGTTATGTTAAGGAGGAGCTGCGCCATGACGCGGGCCGTAGCTGGGGCGAGGAGGATGCCGTCGCGGTAGTGTCCTGTGGCGATGAAGTGATTGGGGCGGTTGGCCAGAGCGCCGAGGAGTGGGAGACCGTCTTCGGTTGCAGGGCGAAGGCCAGCCCATGCTTCGAGTTGAGCGGCATCGGCAAGGGAGGGAAGCAATCCGATGGCGAGCGAACGGAGATGGGCGATGTCGTTTGCGTGGACGGTTTTATCGAAGCCGGCGTCTTCGATGGTGGCCCCGATGATGGCGCGGCCTGCGTTTGGGCCAGACGTGCGAGGAACTATATAGATGTCGGGTGTCCGGATGACCACGCTTAGGGGAAGCGAGGAGGGTATGGTAATGGCGAACATCTGGCCTTTTTTTGGGTAGACCTGGACGGTGGGAAGGGAAGAGGTGGAGGAGGCCCAGGCTCCCGTGCAGTCTACGAATTGTTTTGCGGTGAAGATAGTGTCGGGAGTGTGAACCTGGATGGTGTTATCTGCGTCATTGTCTATATAACAAGTTTTGAGTACCGGGGTGGCGGGCCGGAGGTCGATCGTTGTTTTACGGACGGCGGCCAGGAGTGCTTCGGCGAGTTGACGAGGATCGATGCTTGGTTCGTCGAGGAGTATGAATTGATGGTTTGCGGGCGTGAGTGCGGGGATCAGGTTCGCAAGTTCTTGGGGGACTACAGTGTTTTTTTCGAGAATGCCTGGCGGGAGAGCTTGCAGGGTCTGGTAGGTCTGGAACCGAACGCGGATGCCGGAGAGAGTGTGAAGGCTTTCGAGGAATTCCGGGTACAGGGAGAGACTGAGGTGGGAGAGAGTGCGGAGCCGAGATGGATTGTGAGGGTCGGCGGCAGCGAGCATTCCGGCGGCAGCAGTGGAGGCCTCGGCGAGGGGTTGCGCGCGGTCGAGGACGGTGACGCGGAGACCTCGTTGATGGAGTTCGAGCGCGAGAGAGAGGCCGATGATGCCGGCTCCGGCGATGCAGACGTCGGGGCGATGCATAGGATTAGTTTAGTTGGCCTGCGGAGAAGTTATAGTTTTGGGGTACCAGTTTTGCAGGGCGACGCGTAGTCTGGAAGCGTAGAAGCAGCAGCCGTAGGTCTATAGCCGGAACTAGGAGAACGGAATGAGCGACGAAGGATACGTAGAACAGAGGTCGATTTCGGGAGCATTGCTTGGTGTGGTGGCGGTTGCGTTGCTGGCCGCACTGGGGGGACTGGTTTGGTCGTACGGTCTGCAGAACCATCTTTCGGCTGCGGAACAGAAGATTACAGCGGCGGAACAGAAGAATGCCGAACTGACGCAGCAACTCGAGGCGACGAATGCCAGGCTGCGAGCGACGAGCGAGACATTGGGACAGAGTGTCGGCATGACGCAGAAGCAGCTGGAGTCGAAGGCCGCGAGCATTCTGGCAGCACAGCGTGAGGCGACAGCCAAGCTGGAACAGGCGCAGGCTGCGAACTCGAAGCAGATTGGCGCGGTGTCGACGGACGTTGCCACCGTGAAGACGGATGTGGGGGGCGTCAAGACAGATGTCGCGGCGACCAAGTCGGACCTGGAGGCGACCAAGGTCCAGCTGAAGAGCATGAAGGGCGATGAGGGCGTGATGAGCGGGCTGATTGCTACCAATAAAGATGAGCTTGAAGTGCTGAAACACAGGGGCGACCGGACTTATCTGGAGTTCAGCCTGCAGAAGGGTGCGAAGCCTACGCTGATTTCGACGGTGAAGCTGCAGTTAAAGAAGGCGGACGAGAAACATTCGAAGTACACACTGATGGTGAGCTCGGACGACCGCAGTATTGAGAAGAAGGACAAAGGACTGGATGAACCGGTCCAGTTCTACAACGGTAAGGATCCAGTGCTGTATGAGCTGGTGGTGAATGTGATCGAGAAGAACCGGGTTTCGGGTTATCTGTCGATCCCCAAGACGGGCGGTAAGGCGGCCGGAGGAATGTAGCGCCGCGATCGGTCAGGAGCAGACGCAGAAAGGGGGACGCTCAACGCGTCCCCCTTTCTGGTTGCCTTAGTTGGTTTACTTCTTCTTTGCTGCCTTCTTCGCTGGCTTCTTTGCTGCCTTTTTTGCTGCTTTCTTAGTTGCCATTTTGCCTATTCTCCCTAGTGATAAGACTTCTTCTTTACAACACGCTGCAGAGCAGCTAACGAAGGTATAGATTTACGAAATTTCACTGTCAAGAAAAAAATGAACGAAATGCAAATTCTTTTTTGCCACAAAAGGGTGAGACAGCCTTCGAGCTGACTTCTGTTGATGGTGAGTTGGAGTCGTGCGAGACGATTCTAAGGAGAGAAAAATGAATTTGAGATTCGTGTGCGTGGGTTGGAAACAGTGCACTATATTCATGGAAAGAAAAATTAATCGAGTTCGTTTGTGTGCGATTGATTTGACTTCGTTGTTACGGGAGAGCGCGGAATGCGTGTGAAATATGCGATTGCGATGATTGTCTGCCTATGTGTTGCGGGTTCGATGGGAGCTCAAAAGCGAAGCATAACCGAGAAGGACATCTTCAACTTTACGTGGATCGGCGATACGCAACTCTCACCTGATGGAAGCCGCGCTGTGTATGTGGAGACGACGGCTAATGCGAAGCGCGACGGGTATGACACAGCGCTTTACCTTTTGGATACTACCCAGCCAATGATTGCCGCGCGGAGGCTGACGAACGGTCCGCATGACGCGCAACCGCGATGGTCGCCGGATGGGACGCAGATTGCTTTTACGCGCGCGGTGGAGAAGGACGGCAAGCCGCAACCGTCGCAGCTCTACCTGATTTCGCTGTCGGGTGGAGAGCCGATGCAGGTTTCGGCAATGGAAAAGGGAGTAGGTTCGCCGCAGTGGGCACCGAATGGAAGCGCGATCGCAGCGGTGAGTGAGACGGCGATTGTTCCTGAGCCGAAGTCCGACAAGAAGGACGAGAAGAAGGCGGAAGAACACAAGAGCGATGTGCGGATCATTACGAAAGCTGTCTATCGTAACAACGGGACTGGGTACCTCGATACGAAGGGCGCTTCGCAGCTTTACCTTTTCTATACGGCTAAGTTTGGATCGAAGACGGTGACTCCGTGGCAGGTGACGGCGGGACGGTTTTCGGTGGGTGAGTTTACCTGGAGTCCCTCCTCGGGGAGCATTCACTACACGTCGGAGCACGCGGACGAGCCGTACTATGATCTGCCGCATAACGAGATTTATGCCTTGGATGCTCCGGCGACGGCGCCTTCGGATGAAAAAGCCTTGCCACCCATGAGCAGGCTGGTGGCGAAGCTGACTTTCAGTGCTTCGGGGATCTCGATTTCTCCGGATGGGCGGAAGATGGCGTTTCATGGCGATGATCAGCCGCTGACGAAGCCGCGATCGCACCAGCAGCCGGATTTGTTTGTGATGGATCTCGATCCAGCCGGGTCACCGCGGAATCTGACGGCGAACTACGACTATGAGATGGGAAGCGGCGTTGGAGGAGACAACACGGCTCCGCGAGGCGGCGGACGCGGGGGTATGGTCTGGACTCCGGATGGGAAGTCAATCCTGGATGTGGTTGGTAAGCGGGGGAGCGCGCTGCTGGTTTCGGTCGATACTTCATCAGGCGCGGTGAAGGAACTGACGGCGGAGAAACAGGCTGTGGTCGGTTTTGCTGCGACGCGGGATACGGCGAAGTTGGTGGCACTGGTTTCGACGCCGGTGGTGATCGGGGACTTGTATTCGGTGGCGATTGACGGCTCGAAGCAGCAGACTCAACTGACGGATGTGAACAAGACGCTGTTCTCACAGCTGAATCTGACGATGCCGGAGGACATGCAGGTTGTGCCTACGGCGAATCCGAAGGACATTCCGGGGAGCACGATTGAGTCGTTTGTGCAGCTTCCGCCCGACTTCGATAAGTCGAAGAAGTATCCGCTGATTCTGAATATTCATGGCGGCCCGCATTCGGCTTATGGATGGGTGTTCGACCATGAGATGCAGTGGATGGCGGCGAAGGGATATGTGGTGGTGTATCCGAATCCGCGCGGCTCGACGACCTATGGGCAGCAGTTCGCGAATGTGATCCAGCATAACTATCCGGGAGATGACTTCCATGACTTGATGGATTGTGTGGATTCCGTGGTGAAGCTTGGGTATGTCGATTCGGCTCGGATGGGAGTGACTGGTGGCAGCGGAGGCGGGCTGCTGACCGACTGGACGGTGACGCAGACGGCCCGTTTCAAGGCCGCTGTGGCGCAACGCGATATTACGGACTGGTCGAACTGGTGGTACACGGCGGACTTTACGCTGTTCCAGCCGACGTGGTTTGAAGGTGCGCCATTCGACAAAGTGGAGGAGTTTAAGAAGTATTCACCCATTACTTATGTGACGAAGATTCAGACGCCAATGATGTTCATTCTAGGCGAGGCGGATTACCGGACACCACCGACGGGTGGTGGGGAGGATTTCTTCCGCGCGTTGAAGTACCGGCATATCGATACGGTGATGGTGCGGTTTCCGGGCGAGAGTCATGAACTGTCGCGGAGTGGGCAGCCGTGGCATCGTGTGGAGCGGCTGGAGAACATCATGAGCTGGTTCGATAAGTATTTGATGGGAGTGCCGCAGCCGCAGTATGACATTGTGCCTGCGGGAGCTACTCCGGCTAGTGTGAAGGCGAACTAGTGGAGTAGAGTCTTCCTCGAGGGTTGTAATCGATGAAGGATGTTGTGATTGTTTCGGCAGTGCGGACGCCCGTTGGAAAATTTCAAGGGGCGTTCGCTGATTTAACGGCGGTACAGCTTGGGGCCATTGCGGTTCGCGAGGCGGTGAAGCGGGCGGGGATCGATCCAGCGACTGTGGATGAGTGTTTGATGGGTTGCGTGTTGCCTGCAGGGTTGGGGCAGAATCCGGCGCGGCAGGCGGCGTTGCAGGGTGGGTTGGCAGATACGGTTTCAGCGATGACGATCAATATGGTTTGCGGGTCGGGGCTGAAGGCGGTGGCGCTGGCCGCGCAGGCGGTGATGGCGGGGGATGCGGAGGTTGTTGTTGCGGGTGGGATGGAGTCGATGTCGAATGCGCCTTATCTTCTGCCGCAGGGGCGCAAGGGATTTCGCATGGGCGACTCGGTTGTGGTGGATTCGATGGTGAAGGATGGGTTGTGGTGCGCGTGTGAGGACTATCACATGGGCATTACAGGGGAGAACGTTGCGGAGAAGCACTCGATTACGCGGGAAGAGCAGGATGCTTATGCGCTTGCGTCGCATCGGAAGGCTAGCGCTGCTTGGAGGGAAGGGCGGTTCGAGGCGGAGGTGGTGCCGGTGAGTGTGCCGGCGAAGAAGGGTGCGGTGACGGTGGTTACTCGCGATGAGAGTGTTCGGGATGACGCTTCGATGGAGGCTTTGGCGGCGCTGAAGCCGGCGTTCAAGAAAGATGGGACGGTGACGGCTGGGAACGCTCCGGGTGTGAATGATGCGGCCGCGGCGGTGGTGGTGATGTCGGCTGCTCGGGCGAAGGAGCTCGGGTTGATGCCGCTGGTGACGATCAAGGCGCAGGCTACGAGTGGTGTCGCGCCGAAGTGGGTGATGCTGGCTCCGGTGACGGGCGTGCAGCTGGTGCTGAAGCGGGCTGGGTGGGAGCAGGATGAGGTGGATTTGTTTGAGTTGAACGAGGCGTTCAGTGTGCAGGCTTTGGGAGTGATGAAGGAGTTGGGGCTGGATGCTTCGAAAGTGAATGTGAACGGCGGGGCGGTGGCGATTGGGCATCCGATTGGAGCGAGTGGGGCTCGGGTGCTGGTGACGCTGATCTACGAGATGATGCGGCGGGATGTGAAGAAGGGTGTGGCTGCGCTTTGTCTGGGGGGAGGGAACTCGGTGGCGCTGGCGGTGGAGCGATAGTTGTAGATGGGTGAAGTTACGGGTGGTGGATAAACATAAATGATCCAGCCATAACGTCTTCGAGAAAATGGGCGATCATTACGCTGCGCAGGTTCCCGCGTCGTATTGCGACGATGCCATAGATTGCGCCTAGACAGGCAGTCTGTAGAACCCCAGCTGTGCCTTGATAGAAATGGAGACAACCGAAGAGTACGGAGGAAACTGTGATGGCAATTGGAGCCGCCCCCAACCAGCGGGTCAGTTGTTGTTGCAGATAACCACGGAAGACGAACTCTTCTCCCGTTCCAGCCACTATGCTGACCACCACCCAAAGCGCAAGCTCCCCAAGTGAAGTTGGAGCCATAGCCTGCAGGGCACTGCTTCGATGGGTTAGATGCAACGAAGTCAATCGGAGCGCAAGGCTTAACACTGTGACAAAGGTAAGTGCGCCAATGAAGGTTGCAATCCCGATAGCGATATCACCGATAAGGGCTCTTTGCGTAAATGAACCTAATACGTAGTGGACGAACTGCCGTCGATGATAAAGTCCTGCGATCGTCGATCCGACGAGCAAGCATTGGACGACAATGCTGGATGTGTAGGTGACAAAATGCGGCATGACGCTTGGAGGCAGGCTGAAGCGCATAGCACTGTAGCTAGCCCAAAGTACGAGTATCACTAAGAGAAACACCGTATGGAGCACAGGCGCAATCGGCTGGGGCCGGGTGCTGGTCTCGGCTGGGTGTGACTCTACGGCTATATCGAGCATAGGGCTATCGTACCTCGCGATTACGGATGCGGATAAACAAAAGAATCGACCCGTCAGCACTCGATGATGTTGAGGGCGAGGCCGGCTAGTGAGGTTTCTTTGTAGCGGGATTGCATGTCTAGGCCGGTCTGGTACATGGTGGCGATGACCTGGTCGAGGGAGAGTTTGTGGTCGCCGGATTCGTGCATGGCCATGCGGGCGGCGTTGATGGCTTTGACGGCGCCCATACCGTTGCGCTCGATGCAGGGGATCTGGACGAGGCCGCCGATGGGGTCGCAGGTCATGCCGAGGTTGTGCTCCATGGCGATCTCGGCGGCGTGTTCGATCTGGGCGTTGGTGCCGTTGAGGGCGGCGACTAATCCTCCGGCGGCCATGCTGCAGGCTACGCCGACTTCTCCCTGGCAACCGACTTCGGCTCCGGAGATGCTGGCGTTTTCTTTGTAGAGGATGCCGATGGCGGCAGCGGTGAGGAAGTAGCGGATGATGCCTTCCTGTTTTTCTTCTCCGGTTCCCTCGATGAAGTGGGTGTAATAGTTGGCGATGGCGGGGATGACGCCGGCGGCTCCGTTGGTGGGGGCGGTGACGACTCGGCCTCCGGCGGCGTTCTCTTCGTTGACGGCCATGGCGTAGACGGTGACCCAGTCGATGGGGGCCAGCGGGTCTTTGGAGCCGATGGTGTTGAGGCGCTCGGCGAGTCGGTGGGCTCGGCGGCGGACGTTGAGGCCGCCGGGGAGGATGCCTTCGGTGGCGATGCCTCGCTCGGTGCACTGCTGCATGGTTTGCCAGATGGCCAGGATGCTGGCTCGGACTCGCGCTTCAGCGGATTGATCCGCGTTCGGCGAGGCAACTTGTGGGCGGTTGATGGGGATGTTGGGGTCGTTGAGGAGAGCAACCTCGTTGGCCAGCATGAGTTCGGAAATGGTGAGGTTATGTTGCTTCGCGGTGGCCAGGAGATCGGCGGCGCTGCGGAATGGGTAGGGTACTTTACGGGTGCTGATTGTGGTTTCGGCGGTGCGTTCGGCTTCGGAGACGATGAAGCCTCCGCCGATTGAATAGAAGACTTCATCTGCGAGGATTACGCAGTTGTTGTCGAAGGCGGTGAAACGCATTCCGTTCGGATGAGAGTGAACTTCGGGGTTGGGGTACATCTGGTTGCGACGGAAGTTGAGGTTGGCGGCTTCGTCGAAAGGGATTGCTTTGCGGCCGCCTAGTGCGATGGTGTTGGTGCTGCGGATTGTTGTGATCTTTGCGTCAATGGTTGCGGGATCGATGGAGTCGGGTGCTTCGCCGAGGAGGCCGAGGAGGATGGCGCGGTCAGTTCCGTGGCCTATTCCTGTGAGGGCGAGCGAGCCATAGAGGTCGACCTTGATGGACGCGGTTTTTTCGAGGAGATTTTTTTCTGCAAGTTCGCAGATGAAGCGCAGGGCGGCTCGCATGGGGCCGACGGTGTGAGAACTGGAGGGGCCGATGCCAATTTTGAAGAGCTCGAAGAGGCTGGTGTTCACGGTGGCTATTGTAGGGGGCGGCGGGTGGTTTTGGCCGGATTGGCGGACTTGATGGATTTTTTTGTGGCCTTCTTCACGGATTGTTTTTCGTGGAGGTTTTGGTAAGCGGTCTTGAGGGCTCCAGCCATGATGGACTCGTCGGCTTCGTTGAGATTGATGTAGGTCATGCCCATGCGTCCCCATCCACCCTGGACGGGGAAGAAGATGCTGGGCTGGTCGGAAACGAAGGCGGCTTGCTGATCGAGAGTGAGGTTGAGGACTCCGAGGCCTTTTTCCTGACCGGAGAGGGTGGCGAAGATCTGGTTGTTGAGGCGGAAGTCGGGGTGATTCATGTGCG
Source organism: uncultured Acidobacteriaceae bacterium (assembly GCA_963815485.1). GTDB lineage: Bacteria > Acidobacteriota > Terriglobia > Terriglobales > Acidobacteriaceae > Edaphobacter. The sequence continues at coordinate 2,852,998 of CAWFGQ010000002.1, forward strand.
AACTCTCGGCAACTCCTGGGAGTCGGAGGGCGAGGCGACGGAAGAGTTCGATTCGAGGGGCCATCCTGGAATGATCTTACGCGGTTGCAAGAACTCTGCGATTTGCGAACTATTTGGGCATCGGGATCGACATGACCTTGCCGGTGGCACGCTCGGTGAACCAGAGGGTGTCGCCCACAGGTTCGACCCCGGTTGGTGTTTTGAGCCCTTCCTTGAGCACGGTGACGCTGGCCTTGTCTCCGTTGACGGTGATGGCGGAGATTCTGCCGCTGGCATTTTCGGCGACGATGAGTTTGCCATTCGCTGCGCGCATGCCATCAGGTCCCTTGACCAGCTGATCCATCCAGATATCGTCAGGCTGCCCCGGCTTACCAGCGGCGTCGACCGGGATGCGGTAGAGCTTATTGAAGAACACGTTGTTCACGTAAAGCGTGCCATTGAGGAAGGTAATCCCATCGACGCCCATCAGCGTCCGATGCTCCAGGAATAGTTCGGCGGTGGAGGCGCCAGCTGGCAGCCTGTAGATTTTCCCGTTTGCTGTGTCGGTTATGTAGAGGGCTTTTTCGGGTCCGATCGCAAAATCGTTGCACGTGCTGTTGTCTCCGGGCAGATTCCAGCGGATCTTTGGCGCGCCGGTGGAGAGGTCGAAACCTCTCAGTGCCGTGTGGCGCTGTACTGGCGTGGTGTTGGGTACTGGGGTGAGCTGACATGTCCACAATGTGTTGGTGGAGGCATCGGCGAGCATGCCGAAGAAGAAAGTCCCGGGGCCTTCGGCGCTGGCGTCGACAAACTTCTCGGCGGTGGATGCGCCGGGACGCACTCTGTAGACGAATGGCGAGCTGGCGCTGCCGACGATCAGCACGCCACCGGGCGCGACGGTCATACTTTCCGGCTGTGATTTTGCGTCGGCGATCAGGATTTCAGCGGCGGACGCGGCTTGCGCAAAGCTGACTACCAGAGCAATGCAGGTGGCGAAGCTGCGGGCGTTCGACAGACACATCGTTAGGTCTCCTCACGGTAGAACGGAAGCTATCTGTGATTGGCCGGTCCAGTATACGGAATGACTCGGCAAAACGGAGTGGGTGCTATACTCGGCAAAATCTTCTGCCTCAAGGTTTGATCAGGCTCATCATGCTTTTTACGGCTCGCAGTGCTGCGGTTTACGGGATTGACGCGAACATTATCGATGTTGAGGTCGACTTCTCCGGGATAAAACTGGAGAAGGAGCAGTTCAATACCGTGGGGCTGCCGGATGCGGCGGTGAGAGAGAGCCGAGACCGGGTGCGGTCGGCGATTAAGAACTCCGGATTTGAGATTCCTACTACACGGATCACGATCAATCTTGCCCCGGCAGACCTGAAGAAAGAGGGGTCGGGGTTCGATCTGCCAATTGCGATCGGGATTCTGGGGGCTTATGGGGCGCTCCATATTAAGGATCTGAGTGATTACCTGCTGGTAGGGGAGCTGGGGTTGGATGGGAGCCTACGAGCAGTGCAGGGAATGCTGCCGATTGCAGTGGCGGCTCGGGCACAGGGAATCAAGAATCTGATCATTCCCGCCAGCAATGCTCGCTAGGCTGCGGTTGTGGATGGGGTGAATGTTTATCCTGTGCGGTCACTGCTGGAGGTGAGGGAACTGCTGAACTCGGCGGTGTTGGGTGGGATTACGGCTAAGCCGCTTCGAGTTGAGACGAAGGATTTATTAAATGAGATGCAGCAGTTTCCACATGACTTTAAAGATGTGCGGGGGCAGCAGGTGGCAAAGCGAGCGCTGGAGGTGGCGGCGGCGGGTGGGCACAATATATTGATGATCGGGCCGCCGGGGTCGGGCAAGACGATGCTGGCGAAGAGACTGCCGTCGATTCTGGCTCCGCTGCGATTTGAAGAGGCGTTGGAGACGACGAAGATTCATTCGGTGGCGGGGGTGTTGGATGCGGAGCAGGGACTGGTGGCGCACAGGCCGTTTCGGTCGCCGCACCATACGGTGTCGGATGCGGGGTTGATTGGTGGGGGGATGGTGCCAAGGCCGGGGGAAGTTTCGCTCGCGCATAACGGGCTGCTGTTTCTTGATGAGCTGCCGGAGTTTCCGCGGAATGTGCTGGAGGTTCTGAGGCAGCCGTTGGAGGATGGGAATGTGACGATCTCGCGAGCGGCGATGAGTTTGAGCTTCCCCGCGCAGTTTATGCTGGCGGCGGCGATGAATCCTTGCCCGTGCGGCTACTTTAATGACAAGAGCCGGGAGTGTATGTGTACTCCACCGATGATTCAGCGGTATGTGTCGAAGGTCTCCGGGCCGCTGCTGGATCGAATTGATATTCATATTGAGGTTCCCGCGGTGCAGTATAAGGAGTTACGTGGCGGGGCGGCGGCGGAGGGATCGGAGCAGATTCGGGATCGGGTGCTGGCGGCGAGGGAACGGCAGCATGCGCGGTTTGGAGTTGCGGGGGAGCGGACGGGACGTAACGGAAATGGTTCGGCTAAGAGTGCTTCGCGCCAGGTTTTCGCCAATGCGCAGATGAATACCCAGCAGATTCGGGCTTATTGCGAGCTAAGTTCGGATGCGGAGCGGCTGCTGGAGCGGGCGATGCAGCAGCAGGGGCTGAGCGCGCGGGCTCATGACCGTATCTTGAAGGTGGCAAGGACGATAGCGGATCTTGGCGGTGAGAAGGATATTGCAGTGAAGCATATTGCGGAGGCGATCCAGTACCGGACGCTTGACCGGAGCTACTGGTCCTGAAGTATTTTCCCATGTGTTTTTGGGTGGTTTTTCGCTGGTGGTTATGTGCAAATTCATGGTTGTTCGCTGGCGGTTTATTGGGCAATTTTAGGGTTGAGATAATTCAGTTTCTGGAATATCTTTAATAACAGGTTCCCAAAAAAAGTATTGACCTTGGGACCGATACAATTTAGTTTGCTTGAGAGTCGCAGTTGCTCCGAACGCAAGGTCTCCGAAAAAGGAAGGCCGGGAGGACGGCGACGCAAGCGATTTTAGCTGGCTGAATTCGTGGCTGGCATTCTGTTTCAGGCCTGGGCGCGGTGAGCGCTGAATCTTGCGGAAGAGACAGTTTTCGTTATGCTGCTGGTCATTGATCAGCAGGGTTTGGTTTGTCTGCCGGGCAGTTTAAACCGATCAAACTGAAGGAAATGAATTCGAATTTCAGAGTCCCTAACCGGGTTCTCTGCGTCTAATACCCAAGCGTCGGATCCAGCAACCTCTGATCCAATTCGATTGGCAAATTGAAGTGATTTCAGGCGAGTGAGTGCGAACAAGACGCTTACGCCCTGCAACAAAGAAAAGGAGAAACTATGCGCTCAGATCTTATTTTTGGAGCTCTCACGCACGTGAATAACCGCTACGAACTCTGCCAGTTGGCGTCGAAGGCGACGCGTAAGCTGCACAAGCCGAACACACGGCTGCAGGATACGACGAACGAAGTTCTGGACCGCTTCAAGGACACGATTCCGATGAATGAACCGGAAGCGTTGGTGGAGAAGGTACAATTACAGGAACGCCGCGCAGCTTAACGCGCGGCAGTTTCACCCTCTTTCGATTTTCAACCTCAACCTTCAAACCTCGAACAAAGATTTTTACCTGCAATACCAATCCGCAAAACTGATTTCGCTCTTATTTGGCCTTCCGCACGACCCCCTTCGTCAAGCAGATCCCGCCTCAGCTTCAAACATATCCCTCCTATAAATCTCAAAAATCCCAGGTAGACCATGACAATTTCTGAATTGAAAGAACACAATATCGCGGAGCTTAGCAAGCTTGCGCGTGGACTCGACATCGCCGGCACGAGCGGACTTCGCAAACAAGACCTTATCTTCAAGATTCTGCAAGCGCAGAGCGAGAAGGAAGGACATATCTTCGCGGAGGGCGTGCTGGAGATTCTGCCGGACGGCTATGGCTTCCTTCGCAGTCCGGATTACAACTATCTGCCCGGTCCCGACGACATTTATGTTTCGCCTTCGCAGATTCGCAAGTTCGACCTGAAGACGGGCGATACGATCTCGGGCAATGTGCGGCCTCCGCATGAGGGCGAGAAGTACTTCGCCCTGGTGAAGATTGAGGCGATCAACTTCGAGTCGCCAGAGGAGACACGGAATAAGATTCTGTTCGACAACCTGACTCCGCTGTATGCGCAGGAACGGGTAAAGATGGAGACGGTGCGGGAGAACATCTCGGGCCGGGTGATGGATCTGCTGACTCCGGTGGGTAAGGGGCAGCGTGGATTGATTGTGGCTCCGCCGAGAACCGGCAAGACGATGCTGCTGCAGGCGATTGCGAACAGTATTACGTCGAACCATCCTGAGGTAGTGCTGATTGTGCTGCTGATCGACGAGCGTCCGGAAGAAGTGACGGATATGCAGCGGTCGGTGAAGGGCGAGGTTATCTCTTCGACCTTCGATGAGCCGGCTGCGCGTCACGTGCAGGTTGCAGAGATGGTGATCGAAAAGGCAAAGCGGCTGGTCGAGCATAAGCGCGACGTGGTGATTCTGCTGGACTCGATTACTCGTCTGGCCAGGGCTTACAACACGATTGTTCCGCCTTCGGGCAAGGTGCTCTCGGGCGGTGTGGACTCGAATGCGCTGCAGAGGCCGAAGCGGTTCTTTGGTGCGGCACGTAACATTGAAGAGGGTGGGTCGCTGACAATTATTGCTACGGCACTGGTTGATACGGGTTCGAGGATGGATGAAGTGATCTTCGAAGAGTTCAAGGGCACGGGCAATATGGAAGTGATTCTTGACCGCAAGCTGGTTGATAAGCGCGTGTTCCCGGCGATCGATATTCAGCGGTCGGGCACTCGTAAGGAAGAGTTGCTGATTCCGAAGGAGGATTTGCAGAGGATCTGGATTCTGCGGAAGGTGCTGAACCCGCTTTCACCGGTTGAGGCGATGGAGCTTCTGACGGATAAGCTGGCGAAGACCCGGAATAACTCGGAGTTTCTGCATAATATGAGCTCGATTTAAGTTTGATTCGGGCTTCAAGTTGGTCCAGGTAGTGGACTGAGCGGCGTGATGCGATTGCATTGCGCCGTTTTTCTTTTAATGGCGCCCCGAAAGGGAACGGGCTTCGACCTTCTGAGTCGGGGAAATCGGTGAGCGCGGAAATATTTTGTTCGATTTGCATTTTTGCATTCCGGATTGAAATGGATTGCGTATAGGCAGGTAAGCGGGGTTAATGCGAACGGACGAGGCAAGGTTTCGTGGGTTAGTCGAGGAGCACCAGTCGATGGTGTATTCGATTGCGCTGCGAGTTCTTGGAGACCGTGGAGCCGCGGAGGAGGTTGCGCAGGATGTTTTTGTGGAGTTTCATGCTTCGATTGCGAGGCTGGAGTCGGCGGAGCATGTGAAGTTCTGGCTGAGGCGCGTAGCGTCGCACCGGTCAGTGGATTATTTGCGAAGGGGACGGTTACGGCCTGAGTTTGCTGCGGAGGAGTGGACTGAAGAGCACGGGCGCGGATGGGATGAGAGCGTTGTTCGCAATGGGGCGGTTGCGATGCGGTTGGAGCAGATGGTTTCGGCGTTGCCGAAAGGGTTGAGAACGGCGGTGGTGCTGCGGTATCAGGAGGATTTGAGTCCGGATGAGATTGCGAAGGTGCTGGAACAGCCGCTGGCGACGGTGAAGAGCAATCTGCAGCGCGGGCTGGAGATGCTAAGGCGCAAGGCAGGAACGGTATTGAAGGAGTTTGTCCGTGAGCGATGAATTGGAACAGGAGTTGAAGGAAGCTTTGAAACGTGTGACGGCGCCGGAGGGCTTCGCTGATCGGGTGATGGAGCACGTGGCGGCGAAGGAACGACAGCGGGTGCGGGTGATGCTGTTTCGCGTGGCACCAGTGTGGCAGGCCGCGATTGCAGCTGTGGTGCTGATCTCGCTTTCGTTTGGCGGGGTTGGTTTGTGGCAGAGGCAGAAGGAGCGGCGCAAGGCGGAGATTGTGCAACGGAAGTTTGAGGTTGCGATGCGAGTGACAGGAAAGACTTTGGATGATGTTGGTGCGCGGGTCAGCAGGGCAGGAATGAAAGTTGAAAAGGAGAGGCAATGAAGATAAGAAACGGGATTGTGTGGATGACTGTGGTGATTGCGGGGTTGCTGATGTCGGCTGCTTCCATGCTGGCGATGGGAGGGTTGCAGCAGAAGGATGAACTGTTTGCCGGGACGGAGAAGTTTGCCCAGGGGGCGAAGTCGACGACTGAGGTGAATCTCGACAAGAACATGCTGGGGATGGTGGGAAAGTTTGGCGATGATGGGGCGGACAAGAGCGGTACGGAACTCGCAAAAAAGATGGACTTCGTGATTGTGCATTCGTATGAGTACGGGGCTCCGGGGTTGTACAAGATAGCAGATGTCGAGGAATTTCGGAAACGCCTGGAGGATGGCGGCTGGTCGCACATTGTGAAGGAGAGAAGCGCGAACGAGAGCACGGATGTGTGTGTGAAGGTCGACGGGAACGGACAGTTCAGCGAACTGGTGGTGATCAGCGCGGAGCCGACGGAGCTAACGTTTGTTCATCTGAAGGGGCATATGACGATGGACGAGCTGACGAGGATGGGTGCTCACTATGGCGTACCTCAGGGTGATCCCAAGAAGAAAGACAAAGACAAGGAGAAGGGGAAATGATGCGGCGAACGGGAGGCTTCTTGCTGGTTGCTCTTGGAGTTGCGCTGATGATTGCGCAGAGTGTGCATGCCTCGGATCGCAGCGGCGACAGCTTTGACGCGCTGGTGAGGGGGCTAAGCGCGCGCTATGCGGTGAAGCCGAAGACGATTCCGTTGATGTGGATGGTGAGTTTTTGCGCGCGCGGGGTTACGCATGGTGGCGTACGCGGGATGCGAGTGGTTGAGTTTGAAGATTCGCCGAGGATTGAGGATGCGGTGGGGTTTGAGGAACTGGTCAGCTCGAAGCTGGGAGAGGACTGGTCGCGTGTAGTGCGGGAATGGGAGGCGAGCGGGAATCAGTCGTTGATCTATGTGCGTGCACAGAATAAAGGGATTGAGGTGGTTGTCGTCGATCTTGAGCATGGGGAACTCGACCTGGTGAAGATGACGATGAATCCGGAGCAGTTCGCGAAGTGGACCAAGGATAAAGGGCGAGGAGTTGGTTTTCAGTAGCCGTTGGCGATGAGGTATTCCTCGGTGAGAGTAAATTTTTGTGTGTCGGCTTGTTTGCGTTCGGCGTATTTGCTGAGGACGTCGACTTCGATGTTGAGTGGGGCTCCGGGGGCGAGAGTGCGGAGGCTGGTGGCGGCGTAGGTGTGTGGGATGATGGCGATTTCTACCAGGTTGTCCACGATGGAGGCTACGGTGAGGCTGATGCCTTCGACGGTGATGGAGCCCTGAGGAACGACGTAGCGGGTGAGGGTTTCGGGGAGTTGGAGGCGGAGGCGCCAGTCGGTCTGCGGGGCGTCGGGATTGATGGGTGTGACGGAGATGAGGGTGGCTGTGCCGTCGACGTGACCCTGGACGACGTGGCCTCCGAGGGGTGAGCCGGCGGGAGTGGGGAGTTCGAGATTGACGACGGCGTCGGGTTGAAGGCGCGAGAGAGTGGTTCGGGCGATGGTCTCGGCGGCCAGGTCTGCGGAGAAACGCGGGGGGAAGGCATTGGGCTCAATGCTGAGCGCGGTGAGGCAGACTCCATTGACGGCGATGCTGTCGCCCGTGTTGAGGCGCGAGGTGAGGGTGGGCGCTGCGATGGTAATGCGGGTTGCGCCTTCGGTGGGAGTGACGGCGAGGATGGAGCCGGTGGTCTCGATGAGTCCGGTGAACATAAATACAGGGTATAGGGAATAAGGTTTAGGGAATAGGGTCCGGGGTTTCTGGACTCGTCTGCGGCCATGGGGCGTGGAGGTAGCCTGTGATGCAGGTGTCCGGGCCGAACGTTGTGCGAGTGATGCGGCTCAGGGATTGTTCGAAGGTTTGTGCGGACGGGATGTCTTCGGCGAAGGGGATCGCGTTTTCGCCCAAGTTGGTTTCGGCGTAGAAGAGGATGGCTTTGTCGACGAGGTTTTGGCGGAGGAATGCTCCGTTGAGGTGCGCGCCGCACTCGAGGAGGAGGCTGGGGATGTCGCGTTCGGTGAGGGCGGCGAGGACGCCCGGGAGGCTGAGGTGCCCGGCGTAGTCGGGGACTTGATCTACCTCGACGCCTAGAGAACCAAGAGTAGCGGCTTTGGAACGGGATGCAAGGGTTCCGCAGAGGATGAGCAGGTCGTTGGAAGCGGTGCGGACGAGTTGTGATTCGAGGGGGATGCGGAGGTGAGTGTCGAGAATGACGCGGAGGAGTGGGCGCCGGCGCGGCTTGCCACTCCGGTCAGTTAGGAGTGGGTTGTCGGTTAGTACTGTGCCGATGCCAGTGAGGACCGCGTCGGCGGCGTGGCGGAGGAGATGGACTTCGTTGCGGGCGGCGGGGCCGGTGAGCCAGTGGGGGTGGTTGGATTGGCGTAAGGCTGGTGGTGGAGCGAGTTTGCCGTCGGAGGAGAGCGCGGCTTTGAGTGCGACGAAGGGTGTCCGGTGTTGGATGAAGTGGGCGAAGGCCTCGTTGAGGTCGCGCGCGGCTTGTTCGAGGACGCCGAGGGTGACTTCGATGTTTGCACTGCGGAGACGGGCTATGCCTTTGCCGCTGACTTGCGGGTTGGGGTCTTGTGTGGCGATGACGCAGCGGGCGATTCCCGCGGCGATGAGAGCGTTGGCGCAGGGGGGTGTGCGGCCGTGGTGGCTGCAGGGTTCGAGGGTAACGTAAGCGGTGGCTCCGCGGGGCGAGAGGCCGCGGGCTGCGGCCTGCTTGAGAGCGACAATCTCGGCGTGGTCGCCGTTGTCGTAGAGGTGAGCGCCTTCGCCAATGATTTCGCCGTTGAGGGTAAGCACACAGCCAACCTGGGGATTGGGTGAGGCGAGGCCGATCGTTTCGACGGCAAGTTGGAGCGCTCGCCGCATGAAGAACTCATCTTGATTGGTTGGCGTGCCCGACTGCATGAGTTTAAGGATAACGGGTTTGATGGTTCGTCCGCTGAGGTGTACAACTTATGCCATGCGAAACCTGACGCCGATGATGACTCCTCGCGAAGCTGCACGGATGCTGGGCGTGAGCTACGCAACCGTAAAACAGTGGATTTTGAACGGGAAGCTGAAGACGGTGCAAACCCCGGGAGGGCATCATCGTCTGGCTGCTACGACGCTGAAGCCGTTTCTTGAAAAAGACAAGATGAAGCCGTCGGTTGAGTCGAGGCAGCGGTTTCGCAGGGTGAGCGGACGGAATCAGCTTGCAGGGAAGATTGTGAGCCTTCGAATCGAGGGGCTGTTGGCTGAGGTTGTGCTGACGGTTGGGGACGCGCAGGTGACGTCGATTATCACTGCGAACGCGGCGCGGGAGCTGCAGTTGAAGAAGGGCGATACGGTGGCTGCTCTTATCAAGTCGACCGACGTGATGATTGAGCGGCTCGAGTAGCGATCCGTAAGCGCACTCACAAGTCAGGTTGCAGGCCGATGCCGCCATTTTGCCGATACAAATCTTCGCTTGCAGTTTGACTATACGATTCCATCCGACTAGTTTTGACTAATGTGCATTTGAGAAAAACAGTCTGAGTTAAGCGCCGATCTTCATTAACCATCAATCAGATAAATGCAGATTTTACAGAAAATCTGCCGGATCGCTTTCCAGGAGCCGCTTTTCATGAATTTTTTTCGTTTCGTTCTCTCCCTCGCTATTTTGTTTTCTATTGAACTGCTCTGTGGAACTCCTGCGCAGGCTCAAATTGCGGCGAATCTTCGCGGGCGGGTGCTTGATCCTTCGGGAGCAGCAATTGCGAATGCGCGTGTGGAGTTGACTGAGACCGCGAAGAATGTGCATCAGACGACGACTAGCTCGAGTACTGGGGATTATCTGTTTACGAATCTCAATCCTGGAACCTACCGCGTGTCGGTTTCGGCGAGCGGTTTTCAGAGATTGGAGCACTCGGGGATTTCTGTTGAGGTTGGACAGACGGTGACGGCTGATCTATCGATGACGCTTGGCGGCGATCAGCAGACGATTACGGTGAACAGTGATTTTCCGCTGATGCAGGTGGGGACGAGCGATATTCAGACGAATATTACCGGGGCGACGATTCAAGCGATGCCTTTGAATACGCGGAATTTTATTCAGCTTTCAACGCTGGCGCCTGGAGTGGAGCTGCCGCCGGGGACGCTGCTGCCGCGTATCAATGGCGGGCGGCCGAGGACAAATGAGTATCTCTATGACGGAATCTCGGCGCTGCAGCCAGAGCCCGGACAGGTTGCATTCTTTCCTATCCTTGACGATATTGCGGAGTTCACGATTCAGGCTAACAATGTGCCGGCAGAGTTTGGGCGGTTCAATGGCGGTGTGGTGAATGTGGCGACGCGGTCGGGCTCGAATGCGCTGCATGGAAGCTTGTTTGAGTACTTTCGCAATGAGGCTTTGAATGCACGAAATTATTTTGCGCCAGCAGGGCGGAAGCCTGAGTACCGGAGAAATTTGTATGGTGCGACGCTTGGTGCTCCGATTCTAAAAGACAAGCTTTTTTTCTTTGGTGACTACCAGGGTGTAAAGCAGTTGATTGGCGTGACGCGCATCTCGACGATTCCGACGACTCCGGAGCGGCAAGGGATCTTTACAGGCGTTTCCAAGGTCTTTGATCCGACGACGACGCAGACGGTGGGTGGGAAGTTTGTGCGGCAGGAGTTTCCGAACGATGTGATCAATATTCCGTTCGATTCGGCGGCAAAGGCTTTGCTGGCGCGCTTTCCGACACCAACGACTTCGGGTGCAGCGAATAACTATTCGCGGACCGCGAATGACTCGGATCATCAGAACCAGTTTGATGTGCGTGTGGATGGCGTATTTCGGTCGCGGGACCGGGCGTTTGGGCGTTACACGTATTACAACGAGGTGGAACTACCGGTGGCGCCGCTCCCTGATGGCAGTGGATTGATTTCGGGAACGGTCCTGGGGACCGGAGGTGTGGTGGGGTTGTCGAATGTACTGGGACAACAGGCGGTGTTCAATGAGACTCATACTTTTTCACCGCGAGTGCTAAACATCTTTGCGCTGGGCTACACGCGGCGTGGGAATACCGTTGCCGGGCCTACGTTGGGAACGACCGCTTCGAATGCGCTGGGGATTCCGGGGATTCCAACGAATGCGGCGTTCAACGATGCGCTGCCTTTGTTTACGTTGACGGGGATTCAGCAGCTAGGGCCCTCGGCGAGCACGTTTTCGCGGTTTCAAACGGGTGTATGGCAGATGGTTGACACGGTCAACTATACGAAAGGGCCTCATGCGATCAAGGCTGGGCTCGATTTTCGGTGGTATCAGCTGAATACAGTGTCGCCGCCGAATCCTACGGGGTCATTTGCGTTTACGACTACAGGCACGGACCAGCAGGGTTTGGCGAACAGCGGGAATTCAATTGCGAGTTTTCTGCTGGGGCAGGTAGATACGTTTTCGATCGATCTGCAGGAGAGCAAGATTCGTCCGCGCGACATGATCGAAGAGTATTTTGTGCAGGATGACTGGAAGGCTTCGCAGCGGCTGACGCTAAATGTTGGCGTGCGATGGACGCTGCACTTTCCTTCGGTGGAGAAGAACAATCAGGGTGCGGTGTTCAATCTTGCGACGCAGCAGCTGGATTATCTGGGACAGAATGGGAATTCGCGGAGCGCGCGTGAGTTGCACTATGACAATTTTGCGCCGCGGATCGGGTTTTCTTTTCTCGCGACGCCGAAGACTGTGTGGCGATCCGGATATGGGATTGTGTTTATCGATCAGTCGGGGATTACGACTCCGTTTACTACGCCGCAGTTTCCGTTCATTCAGAATGTGCAGCAGAAGACACAGGACAGTGTGAATGCGGCGTTTGTGCTGTCGGGTGGGCCTTCGGTTGCGCCGATTCCGTTTACGCCGGATGCGGGGCTGGGGCAGAGTGTTTATACCGCGAGGAAGGCTGCGGGCTCGGGTTACGTGCAGCAGTGGAATCTTGCTGTGCAGCGAGCGATTACAAATAATTTGTCGGCAGAGATTGCTTATGTCGGGTCGCATATTGTGCATGTGGGGATTCCGGATTCAAATTTGAACCAGCTGACAGCGGCTCAGCTTGCGCAGGGCCAGTCATTGTTGACACAGGTGCCGAACCCTTATTTCGGGCAGATTCCAGCTTCGAGCTCGATTGGAACGAAGACGGTGAGCCAGGCGCAGTTGCTAAAGCCCTATCCGCGGTTTCAGAATATTGCGACTTATCGGAACAATAGCGGGACGACGAACTACAACGCGATTCAGACGAAGGTGGAGCAGAGGTTTTCGAACGGGAATGCGTTTCTGTTTGCGTACACGCATTCGAAGCTGATTGACGATGCTTCTTCGGTGTTCTCGACTACGGTGCTTTCGTCGCCGAACTCGAGCAGCCTGGTGGCGGCGGATACGTTCCGGCCTTATCTGGAGCGCGATTCGTCGAGTGGGGATATGCCAAATGTGACTTCGTTTACGGGGATCTACAGTATTCCCGTAGGACACGGGCATCAGTTTGCTTCGACTGGGATTGGCGTTGTGGTGCTGGGCGGATGGTCTCTGAATGCAATTTTTTCGCTTCAGTCGGGAATGCCGGTGACGGTGACACAAGCTACGAATAACAATTCTTTCGCAGGTTTTGCGCTGCAGCGACCGAATATTGTGGGGAATCCGGGTTTGTCTCCGGTGCTTAGGACGCCTGCGCATTATTTCAATACCGCGGCTTTCGCTCCTGCTCCGCAGTTTGCGATTGGGACAGCGTCGCGGAATCCGGTGCGCGGACCTGCTTATCGCGACCTGGATATGGCGTTGGTGAAACACACGAAACTTTGGGAGCAGACGGATCTGGAGTTTCGGGCGGAGATGTTCGATGTGACGAATACGCCTGAGTTTGCGCAGCCGAATGGAAGTTTCGGGTCGACGGCGTTTGGGAGTATTACAGCGACGACGACCGATCCGCGGGTGATGCAGTTTGCTTTGCGGCTAAGCAGGTAGTTAGTCGAGGAGCGAGTCGACAAAGGCGGCGCTGTCGAAGGGAATGATGTCTTCGAGTTTTTCTCCGGTGCCGGCGTAGACGACGGGAAGTTTGAGCTCGGTGGCGATGGCGAGGACAATGCCGCCTTTGGCTGTGCCGTCGAGTTTGGTGAGGACGATGCCGGTGACACGGGCGGCTTCGGTGAAGAGGCGGGCCTGCTGGAGGCCGTTCTGGCCGGTGGTGGCATCCATGACGAGGAGAGTTTGGTGCGGTGCGCCGGGGATTAGTTTTTCGGCGGTGCGGCGCATCTTGTCGAGTTCCTTCATCAGGTCAGTCTTGGTGTGGAGGCGGCCGGCGGTGTCAACGATGAGGACTTGTGTGCTTCGCGCTTTGGCGGCGGCGCAGGCGTCGTAGAGCGCGGCTGAGGGGTCGCCGCCTTGTTTGGTTTTGATGATGTCGACGTTGGAGCGGCGAGCCCAGACTTCGAGCTGCTCGATGGCGGCGGCGCGAAAGGTGTCGGCTGCGCAGAGGAGAACGGTTTTGCCTTGTGCTGTGAAGTAGGCGGAGAGCTTGCCGGTGGTGGTGGTTTTGCCGGTGCCGTTGACGCCGACCATCATGATGACTTCGGGCGGTGTCGATGGGTGCGTGATGGGTCGGGCTACGCCGTCGAGAATTTGTTTGAGCTCGGCTTTGAGGAGCTGCTTGAGTTCGTCGCCGCCGTGGATGCCTACGCGAAGGGCGCGTTGGCGGAGGTTTTCCATGATGAGGGCGGTGGTGGGAGCGCCGAGATCAGCAGCGAGGAGAAGAGGTTCGAGGTTAACGAGGGTGGTCTCGTCGACTTCGCGTGTGAGGGCGATGATGGAGCCGATGGACTCGGTAAAGGACTCGCGGGTGCGGGTGACCGCCTGCTTCATGCGGTCGAATAGGCCGCGTTTGGGTTCCTCCGGCTTGGGAGTGCTGGACGGGTCAGGTTCTGTGGGGCGTTTGCCGAAGAGGGAGAAAGCCATTCTTCTTAGTTTAGCGGAGACGAGCGGAACCTTGCGTGATAGGTTGGGTTTACCAATTTATGCGTGATTTACGAAGGGCTTTTCTGCGTGGGCTTTTTCTTTTTGTTATGGTGATGGTCTCTGCTGCGAGGCCGATGTGGGCTCAAGAACCGCCTGTTTCGCAAACGGATACGACGACACTTCATGTGGCATCCCGGCTGGTTGTGATCGATGTTGTGGTACTTGATCGCAATGGTAGGTTTGTGCCGAACCTTGATCGATCGCAATTTACCGTGAGCGAAGATAGGGAGCCACAGACGATTAGGAATTTCGACCCGCCGAATGCACATGAGATGCCGCCGGAAATTGCCGGCAAGATGGTGGTGCAAAGCAGTGCGGACCTGCCGAAGATCGGGAATGCACCGGTGAATATTCTTGTGTTTGACGAGGTCAATACCCCCTTTATGCAACTGGCGTATGCACGACAGGCGATGGAGCGATACCTGAAACGGATGCCGGAGGTTCTGCCTGTTCCGACGCTGTTCGTTGCGGCGGGCGCGAAGAAGATGGCTGTGCTTCACGACTATACGCAGAGCCGCAGTGACCTGCTGGCGAGTATTCGTACGCACACGACCGACACGGACTTCACGATGCTGACGAATACTCTGAATGGAGGGAGTTCAGGTTCTGATGAGGGACTGGTAAAGACGCTGGGCGCGTTGACGCAGATTGCGAGCAGCGTGCGCGGGGTGCCGGGGCGTAAGAATGTTATCTGGGTGGGGACTGGATACCGAAACGCGAGCGATCTGAATAATCTTTCCAACGCAGACAACAACAAAGTGACGGCTGGGATTCAGACCGTGACTGATCGTATGCAGTCGGCGCATGTAACGCTGTACATGATTGATCCGGAGGCGGAGATCGCGAGGGATCCGGGCAGTCCGGATTCGCTCGGCAATGGATATGCCGGCGATCCGGCGACAGGTTATGGATCTTATGATCCTCGTTTTGGATTTGAGAGCCTGGTTTATACGACGGGTGGACGAGTTCTTGCCGGTCACAACGATGTCGATGCGGAGATCGGGCAGACGGCTGTTGAAGGGACGAGATACTACACGCTCTCTTATGTGCCGACGAACTCGAACGATGCTGCGCGACCGTACCGCAAGATTCGTGTCACGGCGAACGATCCTTCGCTACGGGTGATTTCACGAGACGGCTATTTTGGCGGTGAGGAGAAGGTCGATACGGTGGCTGCGAATATTGCGAAGAAGCAGCCGAAGCAACTGCTCTTCGATCTGACGGCAGCGGCGAGGACGACCCTGGTCTATAGCGGTCTGCATATCGAACCGGTTTCGACGAAGAATGGGTACTTGTTGAAGGTGAAGGCTACGGATCTGACATGGACGGTACAGCCCGACGGCTCGCGTAGTGCGGAGGTGACAGTGGTCGCTGTCGGATATAACAACCGCGACAGGGAAATGGGGCAACACGCCGCGGAACTTAAGCAGCAGATCGAGGCGAGCGATGTGATCGGGCCGCAGTCGCAGGTTGGGTTCGCTTTTCCGTTCGCGGTGCCTATGGGAACTTCGCGAGTGCGGATTGTGATGCGCGATGCCGGGACGGGGACGATGGGCTCGGCCAATACGAAGCCTTAAGATTGGTGCCGGTGACTCTCTCTCTCGCCTCTGGAGCCGGGTCGCCGTTCCTCGCCTGTTGATCAATAGCCGGCGCGAGCCATGAGAAGCAGGTAGATGAGAAGGAGAATGACGAGGACGATCGCTCCGATGACAACATGGAGGGGACGGAAGCCGAGGATGCGCTTCTCGCGGGGAAGATCGGGTGGCGGGATGTGTCCTTCCTCGTGATGTTGTCCGTGATTGGGCTCTGCCATGAGTCCAAGGTAGTCCATTCCCTGCGATTTGACGAGACTCTTAACGGTGTGGACACGCTTGGCGGATAGCGATTTTGATCGGCGGTCCTTTGCATGACGATCAAGATGTTTTTTACGGGCGACCTATTCGTCGCGGCCGGGGCGGGACATGAGTTCGCGGATGGCTTCTCTGGGGTTTTTGTTGCGGTGGAGGATGGCGTCCATCTGCTCGGTGATGGGCATCTCGACGGCGTAGCGGGCGGCGAGGCCGAGGGCTGCGGCAGTGCTGCGAACGCCTTCGGCGACTTTGCCGTTGAGGCCGGCGATGATGTCGGGAAGCTGACGGCCGAGGCCCAACTCGACTCCTACGGTACGGTTGCGCGAGAGGGAGCCGGTGCAGGTGAGGACGAGGTCGCCTATTCCGGAGAGGCCGGCGAGGGTCTGGCGGCGGCCTCCGCAGGCTATGGCGAGGCGTGTGATCTCGGCGATGCCGCGGGTGATGAGCGCGGCGGATGAGTTGTGGCCGAGATTGAGGCCAGTGGCTACGCCTGCGGCCAGAGCAATAACGTTTTTGAGGGCGCCACCGAGTTCGACGCCGGGGACGTCGTCGTTGGTGTATACGCGGAGGGTTTGCGAGGTGAAGTCGCGTTGAACCATCTGGGCGACAGGTGCGAATTGAGATGCTACGACGATGGCGGTAGGCATGCCTGCGGCGACTTCCTGTGCGAAAGACGGACCGCTGAGGACCGCGAAGGGATTGTCGGTGATGGAGGCGACGATCTGCGACATGCGGAGGAAGGTGGTCTCTTCGAGGCCCTTGCTGGCGCAGAGGATGATCTGGTCGCGGGTCAGCATTGGGGCGATGTTAGTGATGACACCACGGAGGTGTTGCGAGGGCGTGACACAGAGGATGATGTCGGCTTCGAAGATGGCGCCCGGGAGGTCGGAGGTGACGTCGACGTCGGCGGGAAGAGTGAAGCCGGGGAGGTAGCGGAGATTTTCGCCGACGTCGGTGAGTTCTTCGGCAAGCACGGACGAGTGAGACCAGAGGCAGAGCTTGTGTCCGCCACGTCGTGCGAGAGTGAGGGCGAGTGCGGTGCCCCAGGCTCCGGCTCCAAGGATGGCAATACGGCTCATCCTGCTGCCTTTGTTTTGCCGAAACGATTTTCGGTGCCGTTGAGTAGGCGGCGGATGTTTTCGCGATGCTTTACGATGACGAGCAAAGGAATGAAAAGGAAGCCGGCGATGACGATAGGCGTTCGGTAGGGCACGAAGTAGAAGCCGAAGAGAGGGAAGAAGGCTGAGCCGACGATGGATGCGAGCGAGACGTAGCGGGTGAGGAGGACGACGATGAGGAAGATGGCGAAGGTGCATCCTGCGGCTGGGGGCGAGAGCGCGAGAAAGACGCCGAGGGCGCTGGCGACTCCTTTGCCACCGCGAAAGCCGAGCCAGATGGGAAAGACGTTGCCGAGGATGGCTGCTACGGCGGCAGCAACAGCGAGATCGTAGTTGCCGGGGACAAGGAGCTGGGCGATTTTGACGGCGAGAAAGGCTTTGCCGCAGTCGAGCAGAAGCGTGAGAATGCCGAGTCCTTTGGCTCCGGAGCGGGCGACGTTCGTGGCGCCAATGTTGCCGCTGCCGGTGGCACGGATGTCCTGTTTGCGGAAGATTTTGACGAGGAGATAACCGAAGGGGATGGATCCCAGGAGATAAGCGAGCGGAATGGAGAGATACCAGGGATTCATGACTGTGGATGAGTTTAGCAAGACAGCGAGTGAGCTAGTTAGCGAGTCAGTTGGTTAGGTGGGATGGACGGAGGTCGAGCCTTGGACGATGCACATCTCAGAACGAGATATGGGCAACCAGATTTGCGGAATGACTAGAGGAGGTGACGGCGGATAAGTTCAAGGGCGTGCTGGCTGGCCCAGAAACGGATGCGTTCGCGGTCGCCGGGGAGGTTGAGTTCTTTGACTTGAGTATGGCGGCCGTTGGCGAGGGCGATGTAGACGAGGCCAATGGGTTTGTTGGCGTCGGGGCCCGGTGAGCCTGGACCGGGGCCGGCGATACCGGTGATGGAGATGCCGAGCGATGCTCCAGTACGTGTGCGGATGCCTTCCGCGAGTGACTTTGCTACTTCTGCGGAGACGGGGCCTTTTTCGGCGACGAGTTCGGGCGGAACTGCAGCAAAGGTGGTTTTAAGCGCGTCGCTGTAGACGACTGCGCCGCCGAGAAAGTAACGCGAACTGCCCGGAATGGCAGTGAGACGCTGTGCGAGAAGGCCTCCGGTGCAACTTTCTGCCGCGGCGAGGGAAAGGTCGCGAAGGCCGAGGTTGAGGAGGACTACTTCTTCAAGGGATTCGCCGTGTGAAGAGAAAATGGCATCTTCCATCTCTGCTTCTATTTTTTCCGTGAGTTGGTCGACGCGGTGTTGCGCCTCGTCGAGCGTGGGTTTGACGCAGAGGAAGTGGAGCTGGATCTCGGCGGGGGCGGCGAGGATGGTGGTTTCAATGTCGGAGTATTGCTCGTAGATGGGCGCAGTGCGGGCGTCGACGTGCGACTCGGGGATGAGAGCCATGCGGAGCGTCCGGCTCGCGAGATGGCGGGGCGGCAGGGAAGCGGCAAGGAGAGGCTTGACCTGATTGTCGAAGAGGGGTTTGAGTTCTTTGGGTGGCCCGGGCAGGAGGATGACGATTTTTCGGATGGGTTCGCCAGCGGGGCCGGGGATGGTGGTGTCAAGGTATTGGCCGGGAGCGCTGCCGTTTTTGTTTTCGAGAACGGTGGCGCCGTCGAGGATGTGGGCCTGCTTCGTGTTGTTGGACGGCATCACCATCTGGCGGGCGGCGAAGCGTTTGTAGAGCGCTGTGAGGACTGCGTTGTCGGTGCGGATGCCGATGTTGAGAGCTGCGGCGACAGCTTCGCGAGTGAGATCGTCTTCGGTTGGGCCGAGGCCGCCTGAGAAGAGAATGACGTCGGCGCGTTCAATGGCGATTCGTGCTGCATTTGTGAGATAGGTGAGGCTATCTCCCACGATGGTTTTGCAGGCGACCTGGACGCCGAGGTCGTTGAGGCCGCTGGTGAGGTAGAGAGAGTTGGTGTCCTGACGGAAAGGGGTGAGCATCTCGGAGCCAACTGCGATGATTTCAGCGATCATGTTTTATGTTGAAAACTCTGACCTTCTTCGAACTTCCAAAGCGGGTTCTTAATCCATAGTATTGCTTTGTCGATGGGGGCATTCGCGAAAACAAGAGTCTGCGATGGAGCCGGGATTCCACTGTGTGCCTCGGGAGGCTGGGTTTTAGGTCGTGTCCCGTAGCCAAGAATAGGCCAGCCCAGATGATTTTACTTAGGCGGATGGGTTGATCAAAAAAAATCTTCTCTGACCTAACCGCAAAGGACGCGAATTGTCTAATAGGCGAAATGAGAAGCTGAAAAGGATGAAGGGAAGCATTTCGGGAATAAAGATGTTCTGCCTTTTCTCTTGAAGAGCTTCTGCTCGCGATTCCGAAGAAGAGATTTCGCTTGGTACTTATGGAGTTGTAACTGCAGCGATATCTCCTGTAATCGCTGGATGGGGACTGACGCTCCCGTGGTGCTAATCCTCTGAAATAACGCGATCGAAGTGACGTGCGGCTGATGAATTTCCAGCGCGTTCTCCATACCCTAGAACGCGAAGGGAAGGCCCTCGTCTTCAGTGCTCCTGCTCGAACCAGAACTTGCCGAGGTTGTGATGAATATTCTCCTGATGGTCAAACTTGTCGTTGTTTTTGTTTTATCAGCCTGCATTTTGGGACAGTGGACGGCGCAGAGTCAAGATACTGACAAGCCTACGCGGAGTGATTCGAGTGCAGCGGGTTCTTACAAGCAGGAGCTGATGCATCGGATCGCAATAATGGAGGATGGAGCGCGGCAGGCAGAGAAAGAGAATCGGGGCGATGTCAAACTGGGCAGAATTTACGCGCAGATTGGACAGTTATGCAGGAGTGCAGCACAGTGGCAGCGTGCAGAGGCGGCGACGGAACACTCGGTTTCTTTGTTTCGTCGCGCGGGAGAGCCAAATGGTGAATTAGCCGTTGCTCTCAGCGACCTGGGAACGTTGCATGCGGCGATGGGGAAGTTTCGGGAGGGCGTGAAGGAAGAGCAGGAGGCGCTACGGCTGAGAGAGAAGCTGGGAGATCGATTGCAGATCGCGCGCAGCTGGGTCGATATAGCGGCGATCTCATTTGAAGAACGGAAGTTTGAGCGGGCGCGGGATTTTTCACAGAAGGCGATGGAAGAGTTCGCTGTGAATCCAGGAGCGATTGCTTTCGACAGGATCTCGGCGCGCTATGGACTTGGTGAAGCTCTCTGCTCGCTTAAGGAATGCTCGTCGTCTGTGCGGTATTTGAAGGAAGCGGTGGATGAAGCGAAAGCTACGATGCCTCGGAATAATCTCATCATCGCGATTGGCGAATTTCATTTGGGTTATGCGTACTGGAAGTCGGGTGAGATTTCACTTGCTGACGAACATATGCGAAGTGGGACGGATGCGATGAGCGAGCAGCTTGGGTGGGGGCATCCGGCATATCTTGCGGCGCTGACGTACTACGCGAGATTTCTTAAGGAGAACCAGCAGACTGAGGCGGCTAACGTTGTCGAACGCAGGATTCGGCAGGCTGAGGCAGTGGTGGACGTTCATGCGATTCAGTCGGGCCAGGGGGCGTTTGGGTTCGCCGCATTGAAGTAACAGGCTGCCGGGTGTTCTAGATGAGTTTGCGGCCTTCGATGTCGAGAGCTACGTGGTAGAGGGCGTCGCGGGTGGCCAGGCCGGCGTTGCCGTCCTCGAGGAAGGCAAGGCCGACGAGGTTGTTGCCGGACACGGCAAGTGTTGCTTCATGGCGCGGGGTGATGCGGATGATCCCTCGCTGACCGTGGAGGCTGGCGGCGACGTAGAGATTGTTTTCGACGTCGAAGGCGATGCCCTGCGGGCGACCGAGTCCCTGGTAAAAAACGGTGGTGTTGCCGTCGCGATCGATGGCGTGGATGGCTTGATTCGATGAGGTGGTGGGGCCGGTGACGAAAAGGGTGCCGGCGTCGTTGAAGGCGAGATGGTAGGCGGCGATGCTGGGTTCGAGCGTGGCGTAAACGAAGATCTCGCAGTTGGTGCAGTCTGCGCGTGCGGGGCCGATCTTGAAGATGGTGCCGGAGCGGTCGCCAACGAAGAGATTGCCTTCGCTGTCGAAGGCGATACCGGTGGCGATGCCCATGCCTTCGGCGTAGGTGGAGATGGCTCCCTCGGGAGAGATGCGGTATACGGTGCCTTCGGCGCGGGAACTGGCGTAGAGGTAGCCGTCGGGGCCGAAGGCCAGACCGGTGGCGTTCATGAGATCGCGGACGAAGGGGCGCATTTGAAAGTCGCGCTGGATTTGATAGATGGAGACGGGTACTGTCTGGCCACGCGCGCCGGAGACGGTGGAGTAGACGTTGCCCTCGGTGTCGACTGCGGGGTTGGCAACGGGGTGGAGATTTTCTGCCATGGGGACGGCGACGCGGACGTTGAGAGGATTACTCTCGGTCGAATTTCGATGAAGGATGAGATTGCCGCTGATGGATCCCTCAGGGATTCGGATGGTGGCACGGGTGGGGCGGCTGAGGGTGACGGGGGCGGGGGTGTCGCCAATGGTGGCATGGGGAATATGGGTGGCATGGGGGGCGAGGTGCTGGCCGTGGACGACGATCTCTCCTCCGGGCATGGCGGCGGGGGGGACGATGCGGTCGAGATGAGGACCGTCGGTCTTGTCGGGGGTGAGAAAGGAGCGAAGGGTCGTCATGGCTGTGGCTAGCGTAGCCGGAGTGTTGGACGAGTGCAAATGATAGACGGCTAGCGGAGGTGAAGGACGAGCTGCGCGACTGCGAAGGCGACGAGACCGGCGGCTGCGTCGTCGAGCATGATGCCGGTGCCTTCGGGGAGCTGTTCGAGTCTGCGGATGGGCCAGGGTTTGAGGATGTCGAAGGATCGGAAGAGGACGAGGCCGAGGACGGCAAAGGCGGGCGTGGCGGGGAGAGCGATGAGGGCGAAGAGCTGGCCAGCTACCTCGTCGATGACGACGTGTCCGGGGTCTTTGCGGCCGGACTCGCGTGCGACGATGGTTGCAGCGGGGATGCCGATGAGCGTGATGATTATGGCGGCTATCAGGGTGCCGATCGCGAGGGCAAATGGATCTGGATGAAGCAGATGTGCGGCGCCGTACCAGAGAAGCAGGGCGGCTATGCTGCCGTAGGTTCCGGGGCCGGGTTTGAGGTGGCCAGAACCGAAGAAGGTAGCGACGAGCCACGCCCAGCGTGTCTTCTCTATCGTTTTTTTGGGGGTCTCGTTTGGGATGGGGTCCGGCATGCCATTGTCTAGTGTACTTGGGTCCCCCTCCCCGTACTTAGTTGGGCAAAGTCTTCGATCCAAAAGGGTTAGGCGTTGACTTCGGTGCTGAAAGGCCGGTTTTGCGTGTAAAGCCTTCGATTCAGGAAGGTTAGCTCTGTAGTAGGACGCACTTAATTTTCATGCCGGAGAATTAGTCTTCGTCGTTCTGACGATTCGTTTTGTTGGAACGGGCGAGCTCTTCGAGGAGGTCGGGGTCCTGGATGGGGGTGGAGACTTTGTAGTCGCCGGAGGCCCACTTGCCCAAGTCGATGCGGCGACAGCGGTCGGAGCAGAAGGGGAAGTCCTCGCTGCCGGCGATGACGATGTTGCGACAGCTGGGGCAGCGGAGGGCTTTGATTTTGGAAGCGGACCCTTTCGTCATGCATCCAGTTTAATCCCTCGTGAGGACTACGGCCAAGCATGCACAGAGGGGACGAGGGAAAGCGTCTAAGGAGTGCGAGGTGTCTTATGCGCGGGATTGGCATGTTTTGCAGAGCTGCGAGTGTGGTTGGGACGCTCGGCTTCCTGCTCGCCTCTGCTTCCGGTTTGTCGAGCGCGAGGGCGGAGGCGTTGGGGAGTCAGGCTGTCTCGGAGCTGCAGCCGCTGGCGGCGGGGATTACGTTGCCTGTGCAGATGGGCCGGACACTTCGCGCCGGAAAGGTGAAGCAGGGAACGGTTTTTGAGGTGAAGACTACGCAGCGAGTTCCAGTGTCGGATAATGCCTACCTGAAACAGGGAGCCAGGGTTCGGGGCGAGGTCGTTGTCTCGGATGCCGGAGATGGAACGGCGGCGCATCCTTCTGTGTTGACGATCCGGTTTACGCAGTTGAGTTACGGGGGCAGAACGGTTCCTCTGGAGGTGAGGGCGGTTGCGTTGGCGAACCTGATGGCGGTCGACGATACGTTTCTGCCGGCGACGGGAAGCACCGATCGCGGAAATTCAAATCAGGCGAGCTGGACGACGAGGCAGGTTGGAGGGGATCAGGTTGTCCGATCGGGCTGGGTGGGTCCAGTCGTCGGGAGCGGGTTGCGAACGGTGGGGAGTGCGGACTACTACGGGGTTTATGGTTTGCCGGTGGCGGATGGGACTTCCCGGCTTCCACGGGCTATGGGGGTGTTTTCGACTACGGCTGAGGGGCTTTATGGATATGAGACGGGGGCGAAACTGGAGTCGTCCGGGGGATTGATTACGGTGACGAGTCCGGAGAAACGTGCCGTGATTCGGAATGGGGACAATCTGCTGCTGGAGGTTGTTGTTGGTCGGTGATGTTGGAGAATCGCTGGCATGGAATGTGACGAGATGCCGGTTGCCTTCCCCTTTCGAGGTGCCTGAGTAAGCTAGACTCGTGTGCAAAGATTATCGATCCGCTCCATCGTTCGTCGATGTGTTGCTGACGTTCGTTTGCCTCGCGGGCGGGGATTTTCTTTCATTCAGTTCAGGTAGGGATAACTCATGACTAGAAGCCAGCAGCCTGCTTTGACATTTTTTGCTGTTGGGATGATTGGTCTTGGCATCCTCGCTCTGATCTATGGAGATTTTGCGCTGGTTTGGCAGCCTGTTGCTGCATGGGTGCCTGGACGAACCGCTCTCGCATATTTTTCAGGGCTGATTATGCTGTTTGGCGGGGCTGGGCTGCTTATTCGAGCTACTGCGAAGTGGTCGGTTCGAGTTCTGTTTCCTTATCTCATCGTGTGGGCGCTGCTGAAGGTGCCTGCTCTCTTTGTGGCTCCGCAGATCGAGAGCGTCTGGCTCGGTTTCGGTGAAATTGCGATGCTCCTGGCTGGGGGATGGACTCTGTTTGCGGTGCTTGCGGAGGTGCCTGATGGATCATTCCTGAGCTTTGCCACGGGGCAACGCGGGGTTCGTTTTGTCCGGATTGTTTTTGCAGTTGCTGTCTTTCCGGTCGGGCTTGCTCACATCATGTATGTGAAGGAGACGGCGGACCTGGTGCCGGTGTGGTTTCCTTTTCGAACGGGCTGGGCCTATGTGACCGGCGTTGGGCAGATTGCGTGCAGTCTGGGCTTGCTGTTTTCGGTCTTGCCGCGTGTGGCGGCTGCGGCGGAGGCGGCGATGGTAAGCCTGTTTGCGCTTCTTGTATGGGCTCCTCGAGTGATTGTGATGCCGAAGGAACGATTTCCCTGGACTGCGTTTTTAATTTCTTGGGCGATCACGGCTGCCGGGTGGGTGGTGGCTCAGAATGTTGGGACGAAGAGACCTGCTACGCCAAGCGAGTAGTGCCGCTCGTTGCGGATCGCCGGGCAGAGATCATTCGAGGATGCGCGGGATCGTATTATTAGAGAATCGCGGGTTCAGCGTGTGATTGGGACCCAGATCTCAAGCGGACCACGTGTGACAGGGTCGAAGCGGTGGTCGTAGCGTTCGAAGTCCGGTGTCTGCGCTGGTTTGACGCCGGAGGAAGGGAGCCATGTCTGGAAGAACTGCTGCCAGAATGGGCGGATGTCTTTGACAGTGTCGAGAGGGAAGACGGCGTACTCGGCGGCGGGGACGATCATGCGGCCGATGTCGGCGGGGAGATTGTCGAAGCTGGGGACTTCGTAACCGGAGAGGTATTCGAAGCGCTGGTTGGGCATGTCAATCTGGCAGGTGGCTCCGTAGCTGACCTTGGTCTCTGCGCGGCCGGGGAATGGGAGGGCGTTGAACTCGTTCCACTGCGGCGGGATGGTTTCGGGGGCGGTGGCGAAGGTGTGCCAGCGGCGGATGCCGGCTAGGCGGAAGGAGGGAAGGGTTTTGTAGGTGGGTGTTAGCGTCGCCATGGGAGTGATTTTAGTATGCGAAGGGCTTGCTCGACGATGCTAGCGACGACAATCTCGCGCAGGTGACCTATCGCGTGCAGGCAGAAGTCTCGCTCGCAGCTTCGAGCATATGGATAGCCTCACCTTGATATTTCAAATATTTCGAATTTGCGTGAATCGAAACGATGTTTTGTAGTCCAGGTGAGAGACATACAGTGTCAATTGCGTGGGTTATATCTCCATGCGCAACGATGAAGCAGGACGCACGCTTCCCAGCCATCGGAATCGTCGCGTAGGTCGATGGCAAGGAATCCTGCTTTGTCATATCCCGATGAAGGCGAAGAAGAATCGCAGACGCGGACTGGTTAGTTTGGCACGCTTTTATTTGCGTCGCGCTAATGAAAGTTTCTTCCGAAGAATGGACAAAAATGTCTTCAGGGAGCCGTGCCGCACTCCCGTGAAGAATGATCCATCCTGGGTCGAGGCGAAAACTGAGTCCGCCGAGAGTCGCTTCTCGACCGTGAACAAATTGCCACCCGTAGCTAAAAATTGTCGGCGCAGAAATGAAGAGCAGGAGAAGAACGCCCAAGATCGATATCATCAACTTAGTGGACGCCTTGAGGCTCATAGGTCTCTGAGTTCAACTTACTCGAGGATGCGGGCGACTACGTCGTAGTCGTGGGAGTCGGTGATTTCGGCGCGGTAGAAGGTGCCGGGGACCAGGGTTTCGTGGGGGCCGAAGTCGTTGATGAGGACTTTGCCGTCGATCTCGGGGGCGTGGAGGGGAGTGCGGCCCTGCCAGAGGAGTTCGGTCTCTTCGGATTCTCCTTCGACGAGGAGGTCGATCTCGCGGCCTACCCAGGCGGCTTTGGATTTGGTGCTGATCTTCTGCTGGAGCTTCATCAGCTTGTTGCGACGGGACTGGATGGTGCGCCTGGGGACTTTGAGTTCGTCGGCTAGTTCAAAGGCCTTCGCGCCCTCTTCGTCGGAGTAGGTGAAGACGCCCAGCCAGTCGATTTTGGCGGCTTTGATGAAGGCTTCGAGCTCGATGTAGTCGGTTTCGGTTTCGCCGGGGAAGCCCACGATGAAGCTGGTGCGGATGACGATGCCGGGGACGATGCGGCGAGCCTTCGCGATGAGGTCGAGGAAGATCTGGGCGTTGCCGCCGCGCTTCATGCGCTTGAGGACGCCAGGGCTGGCGTGTTGGAGAGGGACGTCGAGATATTTTGCGATGGTGTCGTGCTTGGCCATGGTCTCAAGCAGGCGAGTGGTGACCTTGTTGGGGTAGGTGTAGAGGAAACGCAGCCAGCGCAGGCCGGGGAGGACGGCGAGTGCGTCGAGGAGTTGCGCGAGGCCATCCGTGAGGCCGAGGTCTTCGCCGTAGCAGGTGGTGTCCTGGCCGATGAGGGTGATCTCGCGGACGCCCTGGGCGATGAGGTTTTCGGCTTCGTGGACGATGGACGACATGCGGCGGGAGCGGAATTTGCCGCGGAGTTGCGGGATGATGCAGAAGCTGCAAGGGTGGTCGCAGCCTTCGGCGATCTTGATGTAGGCGCTGGCGCGTGGGGTGGAGAGGATGCGCGGGGTTTCGTCGGAGTAGAGGTACTCGGGGAGAGCGGCGGTGGCTCCGTCCCATGAGGCGCGGGAGAAGCGGCCGGAATGTTCGCGGGCGTTGCCTTCGGGGCGCGATGGCGACGGCGAGGGAGTGGGGAGTAGGGAATAGGGAGTAGAGGGCTTCTGTTCCTGCTCGCGGCGGAGTTGGGTGCCTTGTTCGGTGGGGTGGGAGTGCTGGTGGACTGCGCTTGGGGCTCGTGCGGCCAAGGAGTCTTGCGGGAGGATGTTG
Source organism: uncultured Acidobacteriaceae bacterium (assembly GCA_963815485.1). Taxonomy (GTDB): domain Bacteria; phylum Acidobacteriota; class Terriglobia; order Terriglobales; family Acidobacteriaceae; genus Edaphobacter. Next base: position 2,879,832 of record CAWFGQ010000002.1, read on the forward strand.
AAGGGGCTGTCGAATTTTGCGTGGCCGGTTGGCGTGAGGCCTGCGGCGCTTAGGATGGCTTCTAGTTCGCCTGTGCCTACCACGGCGTCAACTTCGGGGATGTTTTTCTGGATTTCGTCGCGGTAGCGTTCGACGAGGCAGCCGGCTACTACGATGCGCTGGGCTTTGCCGCCGTTTTGCTGCTTGTGCTGGACCATCTCGAGGATGGTGTTGACGGACTCCTGCTTGGCGGAGTCGATGAAGCTGCAGGTGTTGATGACGATGATCTCGGCGTCTTCGGCGTTGGGGGTGAGTTCGGCTCCGTTGTGATGGAGCAGGCCCATCATGACCTCGGAGTCGACGAGGTTTTTGGGGCAGCCGAGAGAGACGAATCCTACTTTGGGTTTCGCGGGCGCGGGGGTCTCGAGGACTGCGATTTGTCCAGTGGTTTCGGGGGGAGTCACAGAGTTCTATTTTATCAATTTTCCCCGAAAATTGCCGAGAATTCGGCCTCAGGCGAGGCCATTGCGGGCTATGACCTCTTTGTAGAAGTGGGCGCTGAGTTTTGGGGTGCGCTTCTGGGTTTTGAAGTCGACATAGTGGATGCCGAAGCGGTACTGATAACCGTCGGCCCACTCGTAGTTGTCCATGAGGCTCCAGCAGAAGTAGCCGCGGACGGGGACGCCTTCGGTGACTCCGCGATGGAGATGCGTGAGGTAGTTGCGGAGGTACATGATGCGGTCGGTGTCGTAGACGTGGCCATCCGGCGTGAGGACATCGGTGGAGGAGGCACCGTTTTCGGTGATGTAGATCTCTTTGATGTTCCAGATCTGGGCGGCGAGTTTTGGTCCCCAGTAGAGAGCTTCGGGGCCAACATGAAGCCAGGGGCTCATCATGTGCGGGTAGGATTTGGGTGGAGAAACCATGGCGAAGCCGGCGCGTGTGTCGTCGGCGCGAACATAAGAGGGTGTGTAGACGTTGATGCCGACGAAGTCGACGGGTGAGCCGATGGCTTTCATGTCGGCGTCGGTGAATTTGGGTGCGTCGGCTCCGGCGTGATGGAGATAAGCGTCGGTGTACTTGCCTTCCATGACTGCGGTGAGATAACCGGCGTTGGTTTCGCGCATGGCCTTGGTGGCGGCGGCGATGTGTTCGGCGGTCTCGATGACGGGGACACAGCAGGTCGCGTTTTCGGCGAGGCCGACTTTGGTGCCGGGTTTGGCGTGAGCGCGGATGGCCTGAACGGCGAGGCCGTGAGCGAGGACGGCGTGATGACGGACCTGGTTGACGCCTGCGGGTGGGAGGGTGAGGCCGGGAGCGTGGCGTCCGTCTTGGTAGCCGATGTCGACGAAGGAACGGATCTCGTTCATGGTCATGAAGTGGTGGACGCGGTCAGAGAGGTGTTCGGCGACATAGCCGGCGTAGTTGGCGAAGGCCTCGGATGTGTTGCGGGATTGCCAGCCGCCTTTGTCTTCGAGGGCCTGGGGGAGATCCCAGTGGAAGAGAGTGCAGAAGGGCTGGATGTTGTTGGCGAGCAGCTCGTCGACGAGACGGTTGTAGAAGTCGAGGCCTTTGGGATTGGGGGTTCCGGCGCCTTGCGGGAAGACTCGCGGCCAAGCGACGGAGAAGCGGTAGGTTTTGAGGCCGAGGTTCTTCATCAACTGCACGTCTTCTTTGTAACGGTGATAGTGATCGTCGGCTACATCGCCGGTGTCGTCGTTTTTAATCTTGCCTGCTGTGTGGGAGAAGGTATCCCAGATGGAGGGGCCGCGGCCGTCTTCGTTGACGGCGCCTTCGACCTGATAGGAGGCGGTTGCGGAGCCCCAGAGGAATCCGTCCGGGAACCTCAGTGCGATGGGCGCAGGAGCTGGCGTTTCGGCAGAGGCGAGAGGAGTGAGGTGCGCGAGAGCATTTGGGGCAAGAGTTGCGGCTCCGAACAGACGAGCGAAGGTGCGGCGAGAAAATCGATTTAGCACTGGGCTTTTTCCCCTTTTCGATGGTCAGGGGAAGTGTAGCTGGTTCGAGGCTAAGGGGTCCAGTAATGGTTTTCTGGCACGAAAGAAATTGCAGAGACGTGCTGACAGGTGGTGTCCAAACGGGATGAGCTATTTTCCTGGAGGAGGCGGGTAGTTTTTGAGGAGTTTGGCGACAGCTTTATTAAGATTCTTCTGCTGCTTGTCGGGCTTGGCCTTGGGGTCGAGAGTTTTGCTTGCGGTTCCTCGCCAGATGAGATCTTTGTCGGCAGGGTTGTACATATCGAGGACGAGCTGGCCTACGTAGATGGTCGACGTTGAACCGGTGGTTGTGCTCATTCCGCCTCCGCCGTACCATCCTCCTCCGTACCAGCCCCCACCATAGCCCCAGCCCGGACCCATTCCGCTGCTGAAGGAGGTGAATTGCTTCTCTGATCCGACTGCGGTCTGATAAGCGATGAAGAGATCGGCGTTGTCGGTATCGACTGCGGTCAAGCCCTTCATCAGAAGCTGAGAATCGATGGTGGACTTGATCTGTTTGCCGACGATATCGTTCGGCATCTGGGCGTCTTTGATGAGGACCCATTTATAGGTTTTGAACTTTGAAAAATCAGTGCCCTTGTCGTAGTTGTAACGGACGTCCTGGCAGAGAGCGCTGGTCGCGATGAGAGAAAGCGCCAGGCTGAGGAAGGAAAGCTTTTTCATGTTCAGTCTCCAATTTGTGTGCGTCGTTCGGCCTCGTTGCGTTGGAGCTCGTCGAAGATGACGGCTTCGAATCGATGCTAAGAGGCCAAACTGCAGTAGGAAACTGTTAGTTCTTACAGACGGCTCAGGGGAGTTTGGCCGCTTCGGCCCGAGGATCCCAGTGATCTTTGCCGCTGAGGAAATTTTGAGGCAGGTATTGGTTGGCCTCTTCGGCAGTAAGCTGATGCGACCAAGGGACACGGGCGGAGGGTTTGGCTCCGGGACCTGTTGACCCGAACTCGCCGTACCAGGCGGTCTGCTCGTTACCGGGGTTGTTCCAGTTGTTCCAGCCTGCGGGGTTGAGGTCGGCGGGGAGATCGGTGTGAATATAGATGACGCGGGAGTATGGACGCCAGGGACGGCCAAGGCCGGTGGTGTTGTGTGCGGCGGCGGAGCTGGTAGCGCCGGGAGTATTGGGTTCCATGGGCGGCGCGTCGTGGACGATGCCGCTGGTGACTTTGCTATCGACAATGACGTAGCCGGTGGTCTGGTCGGGGGCGGTGCGGGATTGCGCGGTGAGGTAGCCGGGGCCGTTGGCGTGGAGCTCGGAGTGTTCGAAGACGGCGGCTGCGTTGCCGAAGATGAAGTCGACTCCGCCTTCGATGTAGGAGTCGACGTAGTACTGGCGGCCGTAGTCGGCGAAGAGAGTGTCCTGGTGGCCGAGGAAGCGGCAGTGTTTGAAGATGCTTCGGTCGGCGCGGTCGGCTACAGCGACAGCCTGGCCGGTGTTGCCGGCGGCGTTTTCGAAGGTGATGTTGTCGGCTTGGAAGCCGGTGCCGTTGATCTCTACGGTTTCGGTGAAGAAGGTGCCGCCGGCTGTTTTGGCGTTGAGGGAGTTTGAGATGACGACGTCTTCAGGAGATTTGCCTTTGCCGATCAGCGTGATGTTGGGGTGGTTCTGCGTGATGATGACGCGCTCGTGATAGGTTCCGGGTGCGATCTCGATGAAGACTCGCCCGCCGGGGCCGGGCCAGGGGTGATGGTCGAGGGCGTTCTGGATGGTGGGGAAGATGGTGAGGTTTTCATCGCCGGGGTTGGCGTGCGGGGCGGAGGGGTCGACGCGGACGTGAACGTCTTGTGCGAGGAGAGGAAGTACGGCGGTGATGGAAGCGGCGAAAAGAATTGGCAGGACCAATCGCATGGTCGTAAGACTATCAGTTTTTATGGCTTCTTCGCGGCTGCCGCTTTGTCTGCTTCTGCCAATGCTTTTCTAAATGCGTCTACCGCCGGAACAGTATGTGGACGGAGTCCGTCCTTTGCGAGGTATCTCCATGCAGGAGCAGAATCAAGAGGTTTGTCGACGTCGCCTTTGTAGACAGTGAAGGAATCGTCTGAGGATCCGATCTCTGTTTGCGAAGGTGATCTTGCGGGGGACGAATCCGGGGGGGCGTTGGATGAATTTGGCTGGCGCCCGTGCTGGGCGCCTATGGCGATGCCGTTGTCGATAGGATTAATGGCTCCGGCGCGATTGTTCTGACGAGGATCGGGAATTGTTTCGTCGACCAGACGTACATGGCCCTTGCGTACAACGATGACTAAATCCGCTGCGGAAGTTCCCATGACGGGTTCAAATCTTCCCCAATTGAGGAGCGCCGTTTCGACATCTTTTTGCGCGACGTGATTTGCCTGCGGGTCGTCGACTGAAATGCCCGCGTCCGGGTCAATGATGACGGCCACAGTTCGAGCGTGCACAACGTAGACCGGCATGGTGCTCTTGGTTTTGTCCTTTGCGAATGCAGAGGATACCAACAGCAGAACTACTGCATGGAGAATAGATGTCCGCTTGCGCATCGTCAGCCTCCGACATCGTCAGGAAGTCATCCTACGCGAGTAATGGCCTGCTGTTCAACGGAAATGATGCGCCTATAATCGTGTCGCCGACGGGTCCTGGTGGAGTTCCATTTAATAGAAGCTAATCGAATCATCCGGCAAGTTTTGAATTTGTTGGCAGGCTTGAAAGGGCTTGGCACTGTGGATAATGGACCTTGCAACCTGGAGAGTCTGCCGCATAAGGGCCGGTGAATTGATGAGCCTATGCGCTGAGCGCCTGCGAGTTGGGGTCAGGATTTTTGAGTTAGAATAAGAACTGTGCCGGGTCCTACGCGACGTAATCCCGCCAACCCCGCCAGGTCCGGAAGGAAGCAACGGTAACGGGTAATTATGGGCGCAGTAGGTCGCCCGGTGCACATTATTCCTCCTGATCCAATCCTCCACAAGCTAGTTGTCGGTTGCCGGTTCTCAGTTGCCAGGGATCGGGTGCGTGACATGAGAGCGGTTCTCGGAGAGAATGAACTGCGATAGAGGAATGCCGTTCCCTTTGTAACGATTCTTTGTGTTTAATTGCAGCGCAGCCAGGTGAGGTGAGGGATTGAGTTTGACGTTGAAGCCGCGGACGACCGTGCGCGCGAAGATCAGTTCGGTTGGGACGTACGTTCCTCCTCGTTTGTTGACCAATGCAGACCTCGAAAAGATGGTCGCGACCAATGACAAGTGGATTACGGAACGGACGGGGATTCGCGAACGTCATATTGTGGATGATGGTGTCGCGACGAGCGATCTTGCGGTAGAGGCTGCGAAGGCTTGCCTGGCAAAGCGCGGGATTGAGGGGAGTGAAGTTGAGGTGATTATCGTCGCAACGGTGACTCCGGATATGTTTTTTCCGGCGACGGCTTGCCTGGTGCAAGACAGGCTCGGAGCGAAGGGTGCGTGGGGGTTCGATCTGTCGGCGGCTTGCTCGGGGTTTCCTTATGCGCTGCAGGTGGGCGCGAAGCTGGTTGAGAGCGGGATGCACAAGAAGGTGATGGTGATTGGGGCGGATGTGATGAGCTCAATCATCGACTACACCGATCGGGCGACGTGTGTGATCTTTGGCGATGGCGCGGGCGCTGTTCTGCTGGAGCCTTGCGCCGAGGGCGAGATCGGGCTGATCGATTATCTGCATGAGATTGATGGGTCGGGAGCGCCGGCGTTGAATATGCCTGGGGGTGGGAGTCTACACCCGCCGACTGCGGAGACAGTGGAGAAGAAGATGCATTATGTGCATCAGGATGGGCAGGCGGTGTACAAGTTTGCGGTGCGCAAGATGGCGGAGGCTTCGGAGGCGGTGCTGAAACGAAATGGCGTGGAGGGAAAGGAACTCGGGTGTTTCATTCCACATCAGGCGAATAAACGGATTATCTTATCGACGGCGGAGAGGCTGGGAATGCCGGAGGAGTCTGTGATTATCAATATCGACCGCTACGGGAATACTACGGCGGCGACGATTCCCCTGGCGATGAAGACTGCGATGGATGAGAAGCGGTTGAATAAGGGCGATCTGGTGCTGCTGGCGAGTGTCGGGGCCGGATTTACTGTTGGGGCGACGTTGTTACGGTGGGAGATCTAACGGCAGGTAGGGCGATGGGCGGATTTACGGTTGGTGCGACGCTGCTATGGTAGGAGATTTAGCGGCTGGATTGAGAGTGATCCGCAGGAGTGGGTGAAGGCGTGACTCTTCACCCATTTCTCACTTTGCTTATTTATGGAATTTTGAGAAATTAGCTTGCGAAGTATCTGACAGATATATAGCTTTTAGCTATGAAGATGGAAGGTGGCGCTACGCCAAATGCTTTGCTTGGGTTGCTGAGCCTGGGGCCTATGTCTGGATATGACATTCGGCAGCTCATTCAGCGGTCGATTGCACACTTTTGGAGTGAGAGCTATGGGCAGATATATCCGGGACTGAAGCGACTGGCGGCGGCAGGGCTTGTCGCGAAGAAGACGGAGCGAAAGAAAGGAAGTCCGGACCGGTATGTTTATTCGCTTACGGCAGATGGACGTGTGCGTCTGCGGAAGTGGCTGAAGCTGCCAGTGATGGCGGAGGTGCCGAGAAACGAGTTGCTCCTGAAGTTGTTCTTTGGGGCGTGTGTTCCGACGAGTGTCAGCCGTGAGCATGTGCAGAGCTATCTCGAGTCGCACCAGAAGCAGCTGCAGACGTATGCGGCAATTGCGAAGAGATTGCGGAGAGAAGAGGCGAATGATCCGCAACTGCCGTTTTGTCTGATGACTTTGAGTATGGGGCGGCATCGCAGCGCGGCAATGGTGAAGTGGTGCAAGGAGACACTGGCAGAGTTGGACGGGATGGCGGGCGGGCAAAAAGGAGGCAGGTGATGCATGCAGCGGATCCGTTATGGATGAAGGCTTTTCTTGGAGTGCATATTGCGGCTGGCGCTTCGTCGTTTCTGCTTGCACCGGTGGCACTGGCTACGGCGAAGGGCGGGAAGCAGCATAAGCGCTGGGGGATGGTGTATCTATGGTCGATGGGCGTTGTGGCGGCTACAGCGCTGCCGATGGCGCTTTATCGGCCAGTATTGTTTCTTGCGCTCGTGGCGGTGTTCAGTTTTTACCTTGCATTCTCGGCGTACCGGGTGCTTCGGCTCAAGGAGTTGGCGCGGGGCGGGAGTGCTGCGCCTGTTGACTGGATCGCGGCTGTGATTTGTTTTGCGGCAAGTGCTGGCCTGGCCGGGTTTGGAGCATTTCGCCCGGTGTTGGTGCAGCACATGGGGATCGTGGCGATTGTGTTTGGGGCGATCGGGATGCGCGCGTCGTCTGTGCAGATGTGGAGCTTTGTGCGGAAGCCAACGGAGAAGATGTTCTGGTGGTACACGCATCTTGGGAACATGATTGGAAGCTACATTGCGGCGTGGTCAGCCTTTTCTGTTACGACGCTGCCGCTGATCTTCCGGCATGCAGGGTTCATTCTCTGGTTGTGGCCGACGATCGTTGGTGTGCCGGCGATCGCCTTGACGACGGTTTACTACAAGCGGAAGTTTGCGCCGCGGGTGAAAACTGTGGCCTAGATCAGGCTGCGGTCTTTGACGGGTTGGCCAGACCTGAACGAGAGCCTGCGATGCTGCGCGAGGTTTTATAAAGCTTCCAGAAGGCGAAGGCGCAGCTTACTGCGATGCCTACCCAGAGGATGATGAGGAAGGGCGTGGCATATTTGGCGGAGAGACTATCCCACAGACGAATGATGTGGCGTCCGTAGTGAACTCCGAGCCATGCTGCGGCGGTGTGACGCAAGGTGCGGCTGACGGCGAAGGCGATCATAAATTTTTTTCGGGACATGTTGAGCGCGCCGGCGGCCAGGACGAATGGGCTGAGCGGCATGGGCGGCGGAAGGATTGCGGGGAGGGCGACGGAGAGAATGGCGTGTTTTTCCATCCAGTCGCAGATGGGTTTAAGGATGCGCGGGGAGACCCGTTTTTCGAGGAAGGCCATTCCACCACGCTGGCCGACCTGATGGCTGAAGTATCCGCCGAGAGCTGAGCCGATGCTGGCGACGAGAACCAGCAGGATGACGTTCTGATGGCGCGCGGCCATGAGGATGATCATGATGTCGGTGAGGCCGGGGATAGGCAACGGCACGAAGGAGCTATCGACGATGGAAACGATGAAGAGGCCGAGGAGTCCGAAGCTGAAGGCGAGGTGGAGGAGCGGGTTGCGCGGGCGGGCTGCTCTCGCTGCCGTGGGGGCGGTGGACGAGGCCTGTCTTGCGAGATGAATTACTGTGCCCCGGAGCGTCATACCTTAATTTGACGTCGGTCGGTGGCGCGAAGTCGCTGAATTGCGGCAGATTGATGATTAAAGAAAGCGGAGGTCGGCAAGGGGTGGCAGGATTCCCGCCTCGGCAGCATATTGGCGGAAGAGATGAATGGTGCGGATACATGCGGGGTCGAGGGTGTAGTGAATGTTGCGGGTGAAGTAGTTGCGGATGGTCTCCGGTGAGAGTGCGATGCGCGGGGTCCATTGGCTGACGAGGTCTTCGATGTGCTGGAGACCGTGATTGCGAGAGGTTTCGAGATCTTCTGTGAGCTGATGCGCGGTGATGTGGCTTTGCGCCAAGGCTTCGGGGCGGACGGCCCAGACGGCGGCGACCCAGGGGAGATTGGTGCGGGTTCGCCATTCGTGCGCGAGGTCGAACCACTCGCATAACCCGATTTGTTTTTCGATTGACGCGCGGGATTCGAGGGCGAGGAGCGCGGGGTCGCCGATGAGGATGGCTGAGTCCGCCTGCTGGAGCATGGGAATGGGATCGGCCTTGGCTGAGATGAAGGTGGGTTGGGTGTTGAGGAATTTGCGGAAGAGGATCTCGGCGTAAACGAGGGAGCTGCGGGAGGCGGTGTCGGCAGCGACGGTGCGGATAGTTGAGAGGGTGTGTGGATTTTTGACGATGAGCTGGATGGAGCGAACTTCGTCGAGTGAGGCGATGGTACAGCCGGGGACGATGGCGAGCTCGGGCGTGAGCGAGGCGATGGGGATGAGGCCGAGGTCGGCGCGGGCGGCGAGAAGCTCGTCGGCACAGAGGGAGGGCAGGGTGTAGTGGAGGGAGTAGCGCTCGGCGAGTTTTGCGGCGAGAGGTGGGTGTTCGAAGTCCCACATGAGGGGAGCGGGATTGAGGAAGTTGATGGCAGCGACACGAAGCATTCGGGTGATCTAAGAACTAGTCTATTGGATGTTGGATGGAGGAGTGCTATGCAGAGGGCCGTGGTGGGTTTTTATCAGGACGAGGAAGGGCACTGGGCGGCTCGGCTGGAGTGTGGGCATGGACAGCATGTGCGGCATGATCCGCCGTGGATGGTGCGGGAGTGGGTGACGACAGAGGAGGGCAGGGCGGAGCGGATCGGGAGAATGATGGAATGCAAAAAGTGCGAGGAAGATAAGGTTTGATAGTAGGATTCTCAGGAAAAGCGCAGATCGTTTTGGAGACGACTTTATGGGATTGCTCTGGTTGGGCCGGATCTTGTTTGCGATTGCGATGATATTTTTCGGACTTCAATTTGTAATTTTTGCGGCAGGGCTGACGGGACCGGTACCGGGGCCTCCGTGGACGCAGGGGAGCGTCGTTACTGCCTGGCTGGTTGCGGTGGGATTTCTTGTAGCAGGCGTCTGTCTTGCTACGGGTGCGCTGGCTCGGATGGTTTCTTTGCTGGTGGGGGTGGCGTTCGTGCTGTTTGGACTTATCAAATTCGGGCCGGCGCTTGTCGCGAAGCTCCATGATCCGGGGCCATGGACGGTTTTGTTTGAGTTGCTGGCGCTGGGCGGTGGAGCGTTTGTGATTACTGCGAATTTTCCCCACGTGATTGGGGAGATGAGGATGTTAGGCAGGCTGGGCCGCTGGCTGATTGCAATTTCGCTGGTGGTTTTTGCAGTGCAGCACTTTATGTATGCGGGGTTTGTCGCGACACTGATTCCGGCGTGGATTCCGGGTCGGTTGTTCTGGGCCTACTTCACCGGGGCGGCGTTTGTTGCTGCGGCGTTGAGTTTTGTGAGCGGGAAGATGATTGGGCTGGCGGGGTCGCTGCTAGGTGTCATGTTTTTGATTTGGGTGCTGATACTACATCTGCCGCGTGTGGCCGCTACGCCGCGCAGTGGGGACGAGGTAACAAGTTTGTTTATTGCCCTGGCCATGAGCGGTGTGGGGTTTGCTCTGGCGAGCGGGCGTGCAGACAGATTCGGAGGATTTGGTGCCTAGGGGTTCGATCAACAGACGCAAATTTCTCTCCTCTTCGAGCCTTGCGGCTCTTGCGCTCAGTAAAGATGGGATGTCGGCCGTTCCCATAGGAGCGGCGCCGAAGCCGATGTTGATGAAGCTGGGTTGCCAGAGCGCGCCGACGAATGATGAGCATTTGAAGTATCTGGCGCGGTATGGCGTGAGGAATATCTGCGGGTATCCGGAGACCGGAGATGGGAGAGGCAATACTCCAGGCTGGGCGACCGTGGATGAGCTGAGCCGCATGAAAGATCTGGCTGCGAAGAATGGGATTGAGATCGATTGCGTTGGGCCGCCGCTGTTGACATCGAGCTACATCGACAATGAGAAGCATCCGGCGATTATGCTGGCGCAGAGTCCGGAGAGGGATCGCGATATTGAGTCGATTCAGACGCTGATTCGGAATTGTGCGCAGGTGGGGTTGCCTTCGATCAAGTACAACATGAGTATTCTTGGCGTGCTGCGAACGGGAAGAACGGCGGGGCGGGGCGATGCGAGTTACAGCCAGTGGAGGCTTTCAGAGGCGAAGCCGAAGACGCCCCTGACGATTGCGGGACGTGTCGATGCGGATATGTTCTGGGAGCGGATTACTTATTTTCTCGATCGGGTGATTCCGGTTGCGAATGAGTATAAGGTGCGAATGGCGTGTCATCCGCAGGATCCGGGTGTGCCGCCTGAGGGTTATCAAGGTGTCGATCGTGTGCTGGGTACGGTGGATGGGTTGAAGAAGTTTGTTGCGATTCGGGAGAGTCCTTATCACGGGTTGAATTTCTGCCAGGGGACTGTGTCGGAGATGCTTGCTGATCCGTCGCGCGAGATTTATGACGTGATTCGGTACTTCGGGACGCGGAAGAAGATTTTCAATGTTCACTTTCGCAATATTCGCGGGCATCGCAATGATTTTGTCGAGGTGTATCCGGACGAGGGAGATATTGATTTTGTGAAGGCGATCAAGGTCTATCGTGAGGTTGAGTATCCGTATATGCTGATGCCGGATCATGTGCCGGTTGCGAAGAATGATCCGGACGGTCTGCAGTCGTTCGCATTTTGCTATGGATATATCCGGGGGCTGCTCCAATCCCTTGAAGTCGCGTAGGCCGTGCGCGTTGCAGGCGAGCTAACCGCTTATTTTGGGTTGGTTTTTTCCTTTTCTTTTTTGTCCTGATCGGCTGCAATCTGGAGCACGCGGATGGCTTCGCGAAAGTGTTCGCGCGTGGTCTCGTCGCCTTCGGTTTGCAGGCCGCTCTGGAGCGCGGGGATAGCGTCGGTGGCGCGGAGGTGGCGGAGTGAGTCGGATGCTGTGATTCGTACGGAGGGATCGATGTCGCTGAGGGCCTGCGTGGCAATCTTTTGTGCTCCGTCGGACTGGCCACGGTAGCTGAGGGCGGCTGTGATGGCGATTGTGCGGATGCCGGGATCCTGGTCGTTGCGGGCGATCTCGCGGACTGCGGGGAAGCAATCGGGGAGCTGCTTGTTGGAGATGTAGCGTGCGGCGTCGAGACGTGCGGTTGAGGGCTGGTTGATGTCCTTGCAGATGTTTTTGAGTTGCTCGATGGCGATGTTGGACCCGAGCCATGTGGCTGCTCCGGCGATGTTGACCTGGACTTGCGGGTCGCGCTCGTCCTGGAAGGCGGTGATCATGTATTTGAGGGCGGGATGGTCATCGGATGCTGCGAGTTGGGCGGCGGCTAAGCTTCGGATCTCGGGATCGGGATTTTTCAGGGCGGAGAGAAGGTCGGATTCGGTGAGCGGAATGTTGTGGCGGGTGAGTCCGTCGGCGAACGTTTCGACCGGAGGGGGTGGGGTGCCGGCGAGCCACTTCGGCGCCAGCGGAGCGACCTGGGCTGGCGCTGCGAGGCTGATGGTCAGCAGCGATGAAAGCAAGGTTGTCCGAGTGAATCGTGTTGCGTGTTTGGTGTTTCGTGTCGCCACAATCTTCCTTTTGATTTCTAATGTGAGACGTTTCCGTGTCAAGTTCCGTTTTGTGATGGGCCTCATTGTGAAATAAATTCTGCGAGCTTCTTTGAAAGCTCTTCGGATTTTGCTTGTTCGCCGTTTTTATCATAGATCTGCATCAGAGTTGTTGCGGCGCTCAGATTCAACGGGTCGAGGGCCATCGCTTTTTCTAAATGCTGCTCGGCAAGTTTCTGGTCTCCCATTGCGGCGTATGCCTCGGCGAGGTTCACCTCTTTCGGTGATGACTTTGGATCGTAACGGACGGCGAGTTCGAAGGCCTGTATCGCTTCGCCGTACTGCTGTCCGATGAAGAGAGCGTTGCCCATGGTGTTGTATAGCTCGCTGTCTTGTGAGAACTGTTGCTGCACTGTTGTGAGCATCTGATATCCGCTGACGATTTGTTTTGGCGATCGGTGTTCCATCCCTGTTTCAATCGATGCGATTCCGAGATTGCGGGTGGCAAATTCGATGGGGGGTTCGCGCCAGGGAGCGATCTGGGTGGAAACTTCGGCGGGCTCGGGCACGGGGTGGCGCTGAATGCGATGGTCGGTGAATGCTGTGTGGCCTCCATCCCTGGCTTCGCGGGTTGGCATGTGGCAGCCGATGCAGTTGCTTGTTTTTGCGGGGTGATCGCCGGCGAACTGTGTGGCGGCATGGCATTTCATGCAGCGCTGGCGATAGTACCATTCACGGTCGGTGGGCTCGTAGTGCGGGTCGTGGCAGGTTCCACACCACATGGCAGCGCCGGTTGTGAGCTTGCACTTGCTTAATGCGAGCTGCTCGGAGTGGCTGATGACTTTGAATGCGGCTTCGGTGCCTTTGGGCGCTTCGTTGTGGTAGATGGTGAAGGTCTGTTCGAGGCGCTGGCCGGGTTTGAAGTCGGTGTAGCGCTTGCCTGGATTGAGGATTCTGGCGATACCCATGAGGTGGCACTGCTCGCAGATGCTGTCGCGCGCGCCGGGCTCCAGCGTGGCTGGATTGACGATATTCTGCAGCTTGGGCTTCGCGAGGTGGGCGACTGCGGAACCATGACAACGTTCACAGCTGATAGCAAGATGCGGGAAGGGGACTTTGCCGTATTGATTCTGGGTCCCTGAGACAGGGTCGAAGGAACCGGCGTGGCAGTAGACACAGGCTTCGGCGATTGGGCGAGTGAAGTCGGGATCGGGTTTTCCTTCGTATCCGGGGGCAAGATCGTAGGCGGCGCGGCTGCGATAGTAGGCGACTGGGGACTGGAAGAGATGATCGCCGAGATCCATGATGTATCCGCTTGCGTGAGTTCCGGAGCCGATGACGTAGTCGACGCGATAGGAGTTTGTGCTGCCGTTACTTTCGATCTTCTGCCATGAACCGCGTTTGTCGGAGTACATGGTGATGGTAGAGCCGGGAATCTGCACGACTCCTGCGGGTTCCTGGGAGGGGAGGCGCATGGAGTGAGACATCTTGGATTGTGCAAATCCGTCAACCTCTTCGGCGTGGCATTTTCGGCATTGATCGCCGTCGACGGAAGACGGCGCGGTTGTTGTCCTTGCTTTGGCGACGGGTTGCGGATGGGCGAAGGGTGCGGTCAGCCCTCCGGTACACCACAGCAACGCTGCGACCGCGGACAGAGCAAGCCCAACTTCTTTCCGATATCGATGCGCCTTCGACATTGCTGTATTCGGGTCCCCAGTTCGACGCGACAATTGTAACTGGCGCTGCGAAGAACATTCGCTGGCTTATTTTTGCGAATGGAGCAGGGACGACGAAAGAGTTTTTGTTTTGTCGAGGCCAATAAGCTTCCGCCGATGGTGGACGGCGGAAGCTCTTAGGTTGATCTACGTTCGAATCTTCTTGCGTATTGTTTGTATGAAACCGATCATACCGGTGCCGAGCATCAGAAGAGTTCCGGGTTCAGGTGTTACGACAGCAATCTGGCCGCGGATTTCACCGCCGGGGAAATTCGTGTCGTGGATATTGGCGTATGTGTTTCCGCTATTCAAGGCAGCAATGAGGCCAGCTTCTGCCAGTGCGACAGTACCGCCTTCCTGAGTGATAAAGGCTGCGTTGTAGGTAGTGGCCAAGGTCAGGTCGACCGTTGCGTTGAATGCACCCGAGGTTGTGTTGGGGAATGGGGTAAATGGAACTGCTACGATTTCGTTGACACCCAGAGGGCCGCAGCAATGAATGTGCGCTGCGCTCGCGGGGGCGGTTAGTCCGGAGAAGATTTCATTGATGGTGAGCAAATTGCCGGTGAGAGTGAAGATGGCGGATCCTGTTCCAGGACTCCCGCTTGGAGGAACCTCGTTGGAACCGAGGAGAATTGCGGTGTAGGTGATGGTGTCGGCGTGCGCTGGCAGAGAAAGTGCGAGAGCAAAGACAAGTGGCCCGGTCAAACAAAGACGCTTGAACATTGGGTTCTCCCTCCGCACTTGGCGGGACTTGTTAGATGCTGTTCGAAGAGCGGCACGTGGGTTAAATGTAGATGATTTTTTGGTTACAGAGATATGAGTTGATTGCAAGTTCTTCGCCTGATCGCCGCCTTGCGTGCTTAGATTGAGGTTGAAGAGAAATCGTGGACCAAGGGGAACCAGGAGAATGGGCCTAGCAGAGCAGGATATGGCTGGAGATGTATTGGCGCGTGAAATTGCAAAGATGGCGTGGATGGCGTTGATGTTGACGCCAGGGATGGGGCCGACTCGGATATGGAAAGCGATGAGGCGGCTTGGAGCGGCGGAGCAGTTGTTTGAGACTTCGCTGACCGAGTTGGAGGGGCTGGGGATGCCTGCGGCTGCCGCCCAGTTTGTCTTTGAGGGGAAGGCGCGAACGGCTGCCGAAGATGAGATGAAACGCGTCGCGGAGGCCGGCGGACTAGTGCTGACGCCGGAGGATGCGGACTACCCGGAGAGGTTGCGGGAGATCTATGATCCGCCTGCAGTGCTTTGGGTTCGCGGCGATGTACGGTTGCTGGCGCGGCCGGGGATTGCAGTGGTGGGGACGCGGCAGCCTTCGCCCTACGGAACGGGGATGGCTGAGTTGCTTTCGCGGGACTTGTCGCATCGCGGGCTGGTGATTTTGAGTGGGATGGCTCGGGGAGTGGATACGGCGGCGCATAAGGGTGCAATCGAAGCCGGCGGAAAGACGGTTGCGGTGTGGGGGACGGGGATCGATGTGATTTATCCGAAAGAGAACAAGAAACTGGCGGAACAGATTGTGGCGACGGGCGGTGCAATCGTGAGTGAGTATCCGTTGGGGACGTTTCCGGCGCCGCAAAACTTTCCGATTCGGAATCGGATCTTGAGCGGGATGAGCGTTGGGGTGCTCGTAATCGAGGCGGCGGAGTACAGCGGGACCCGGGTGACGGCGCGGTGCGCGATGGAGCAGAACCGGGATGTTTATGCGGTTCCGGGCAATGTGACCAACAAGAATGCGTGGGGGCCTAACACGCTGATAAAGCAGGGGGCTAAGCTCACCGCGACTTGGGAGGATGTCTGGGAGGACCTGCCTTCGGAGATACGATTGGGTCTGGAGGATGAGCTGTCGGCGAGGAGGCCCGGTGAATCGAAAGCCAAAGGAACGGCATCTCTACTATTTAATGATGAGCCGATGCCTGAGCATGAGCGGGTGGTTTTCGACCGGCTGCGGCATGATGAAGCGACCCAACTGGATGAGTTGATCGAAGGTTTGGAGGCGGAACTCGGGTCGGCGGAGATCTTTACGGCACTGTTCGAACTGGAATTGAAAGGGCGGGTGAGACAACTTCCCGGAAAAAATTATGTTCGGAGTTTTTAGGCAGGTAGGGAGAGGCTGGTTTGGTGGGGAATAGCGCGGTGGAAAACTAAATCTAAGTTCTAGTGTTGGTTTGGGTTGCTGATTATTTTGCAGCGCGAATTTTCGCGAGAAATGCACAGGCCCGTGATGACCTTCGGGAATGATTTTCGTCTGTTGAAAAATCGTTAGCGAGATGACGCGTTTGCGGAAACCGTGTTAGGTTCGCAAGGGAACAGGGAAGAATCGGAACGTTTGGCTTCGGCGATGCGTTCTGTGTATGAAGGGAAAGAATGGCAAAGTCACTTGTGATCGTGGAATCGCCGGCGAAGGCGAAGACGATCGGGAAATATCTCGGCAGTGATTACACGGTGGAGGCCTCGATTGGCCACATCATGGATCTGCCGAAGAACGAGATCGGCGTGGAGCTGAAAAAGCGCACGTTCGAGCCGACGCTGATTGTGTCTCCGGGGAAGGAGAAGATTGTTGAACGTCTGAAGAAGCTGGCTGCGAAGGCGGATACGGTTTATCTGGCTCCGGACCCTGACCGCGAAGGCGAGGCGATCGCTGCGCATCTCTCGATGCAGCTGCTGCCAATGGTCAAGGATAAGTCAAAGGTTCGGCGGGTTACGTTCAACGAGATTACAAAGAAGGCAGTGCAGGCTGCGTTTCTGCATGCTCGCGATATCGATGAGAATCTTGTCGATGCGCAGCAGACTCGGCGGGTGCTGGACCGGCTGGTGGGGTATCAGGTTTCGCCGCTGCTTTGGGATAAGGTTCGGCGTGGGTTGTCGGCTGGGCGCGTGCAGACCGTGGCGCTGCGGCTGATTGTGGAGCGTGAGGCGGAGATTAACGCGTTTAACCCTGTTGAGTATTGGACGATCGACGCAGAGCTCGAGCCGGGAGCAGGCAAGCAGAGCTTTACAGCACGGTTTGTCGGTGTGAACGGTGTGCCTTCGCGAGTCGCGAACGGCAAGGATGAAGAGGGCAAGGAGGTTTTTCTTTCCAACGCGCTGCCGGATAAGGAAGCGGTCGACGAGGCTGTTGGAGAGTTGGAGAAGGCTAAGTGGAGCGTGCGCTCGGTTGAGAAGAAGGAGCGGCGGAATAATCCGAAGGCTCCGTATACGACGAGCAAGCTGCAGCAGGATGCCTCGGGGCGGCTAGGATTCAATGTGCGGCGCACGATGGGCGTAGCGCAGCGACTCTATGAAGGCGTGGAGATCGGCGACGAGGGTACGGTCGGGTTGATTACGTATATGCGTACCGACTCGACACGTGTGAGCCCGGATGCGATTGCTGAGGCGCGCGAGTTTATCGGGAAGCTGGGGAAACAATATTTGCCGGCGACTCCCAATGAATATGCAGGAAAGAAACAGGAGCAGGCGCAGGATGCGCACGAGGCGATCCGGCCGACGAATGTGGCTTATACGCCGCAGGCGATTCGAAAGTATTTGAGCGATGAGCAGTTTCGTTTGTACAAGCTGATCTGGCAGCGATTTGTGTCGAGCCAGATGACGCCGGCGGTGTTCGATCAGACGACTGTGGATATTGTCGCGAAGGCGATGCAGGCTTATGACTTCCGCGTGACGGGCAGTGTGCTGAAGTTTGATGGGCATCTACGGTTTGAGGAAGAGGACAAGCGTGCGCGGCAGGCTGCGAAGGATCAGGCCGCGGCGAAGATTGCTGAACAGAGTGGCGATGCTGATAGCGAAGAAGAGTCTGAGCGCAGGCTGCCTGAGTTGAGCGAAGGCGAGGCTCTACGGCTGGAGAAGCTGGACCCGCAGCAGAAGTTTACGCAGCCACCGCCGCGTTACAACGAAGCGAGTCTGGTCAAGACGCTGGAAGAGAAGGGGATTGGGCGGCCTTCGACGTATGCATCCATCATTAATACGATCCAGGATCGCGACTATGTGAAGAAGATTCAGGCGCGGTTTGTCCCGACAGAGATTGGGATTGTAGTGACGAAATTGCTGGTAAAGAATTTTCCTTACATCTTTGATACGGCCTATACTGCGACGCTCGAAGGCGAGTTGGACGCGGTTGAGGAAGGGCATGAGAAGTGGACCGATCTGCTGAACGGGTTCTATGACCACTTCGAGAAGGAACTCCACGTCGCTGAGAAGAAGATGGAAGACATTAAGCGGATGGAGGAGGCGACGAAGGAGGTCTGCGATAACTGCGGGGCACCGCTGGTTTTGAAGTGGGGCAAGTTCGGCAGCTTCTATTCGTGCTCAAACTTCAGCAAGGTGAAGCCGGTGACGGTGGCTGCGGGGCCGTGGAAGAAAGATCCGAAGGCTTCTTTGAAGAAGGTGACGAAGGCGCTGCATTATCCGATTACGGTGAAGGCGACCGTGGATGATGTGGCGGAGTACTCGAAGGAGACCACCGACGCGAAGGAGCTGACCGCGGCTATCGATGAGGCGATGCTGGTGGGCAAGAAGGTGACGGCTGAACCGTTCAGCTGCGACTTTACCAAGGAGAACTTTGCGGCGAAGCCTGATCTGAGCGCGCCGGGTGCGGATGAGGCTCCTGAGGAAGAAGCTTGCGATAACTGCGGGCGGACGATGGTGCTGCGCAATGGACCGTGGGGACCGTTTATGGCTTGTCCCGGGTATAACGAGGATCCGCCGTGCAAGACGATTCGCAAGCTGAACCAGAAAGTGCAGCAAAAGCCTCCGGTGCAGTTGGATGAGAACTGTCCGAAGTGCGGAAAGCCACTGCTGCTGCGGAACGGACAGTACGGTGAGTTCATCAGCTGCAGTGGATATCCGAAGTGCAAGTACATCAAGCAGGAGCTGCTGGATGTGAAGTGCCCTAAGGATGGCGGCGATATTGCCGTGAGGAAGACGAAGCGCGGCGACGTGTTCTACGGGTGCGTGAACTATCCGAAGTGCGACTTTGCTTCTAACCTGAAGCTGATCGATAAGACTTGTCCGAAGTGCGACAGCGCGTATCTGCTTGAGGTGCACAACGACAAGGGGACTTACCTGGTGTGCCCGAACAACCGCGAGGCTCTGCCGAAGAAGCGGAAGAAGAAGGGTGCGCCGGTGGAGGAACCGACGACTCCGCCTTGCACGTATGAGAAAAAGATTGCCGGGCCGGCTCCTGTGCCGGTACTGGAGAAGCCCGATCCGGAGAAGACCCGGGCGGTTGTCGAGAGCGTAGCCTGAACGAAAGGGAAAAGATGGCGACTGCGGCAGATGCTGAGTTGATCCTGAAGCTTTATGAGGTTCGGGGCGAAGAGACTTTGCGCAAGGCGAGACGGTTTATGATCTTCGATTTTCAGCCAAAGACATTGGAAGAGCTGCGGGCAGTCTCGCGGGACGTCAATTCGGAGTTCAATCCTTACTGGCGGCAGACGCTGAGCTACTGGGAGATGGCTGCTTCGTTTGTGTTGCGCGGGGCGATCGATGCGGACCTGTTTCTGGATACGTCTCTGGAGGGAATTCTTCTTTATGCGAAGTTTCATCACTTCCATGCCGAGACGGAGAAGCAGAGCGGGAATCCTTTTATGGGCAAGACGGCGGAGCTGATCGCGAAGTATCCGGCGGCCCATGCGCGTTATGAGACTTTTCTGAAGAGCTTCGGGGTTGCGAAGTAGCCGGAAAGAATCCAAGTTGAAGATCGCCTGAGCCAGATCAAGGGAGATGCAATGGCAAATCCAGGGGCGTTGAGCTATGTCATCTACATTGCGGCCGCTCCGGAGAAAGTGTGGGACGGCTTCGTTTCCGCGGAGTCTAATCGCATTCTCTTTATGGGTGCGGAGCTTGAGGCGGAGTGGAAGCCCGGCGGAGCGATGGCATGGGTAGGGCCGGGAACCGATGGTAAGCCGATGAAATACGTTCAAGGAGAGGTGCTGCGCTTTGACCCTCCTAAAGTGCTGCAATACACGTTTAGGATGGGGCAAAGCGAGACAGCTTCCCGTGTCAGCGTGGAGCTGGTTCCAGAGACTGAGGCTACCAAGGTGACGGTGATCCATGACCAATGGGCCCTGGGTGACTCAACCTATGCCGCTACTGCTGATGGCTGGCCTCGCATTCTTTCCCGCCTCAAGACCCTGATCGAGACGGGAAAGACGTTCAAACCGCACTGAAGCAGGCCTGACCGGCCATTCCTTTTTTGCCTCATTTCTGTTACAACTGGGTTATAGGCCAGAGTGACGCAGATTCGACGGCGGCGGCCCGCTGATGCGAGCGTATGCCGTAACTTATTGAAAAGATGCAGGTTGTTTACTATGGCGAAGGCAGTTTGGAATGGTCAGACGTTGGCCGAGAGCGAAAAAACAGAGATGGTCGAGGGAAATCTATATTTCCCGGATGAGTCGGTGAAACGGGAGTTTCTGAAGACGAGTTCCACGACTTCGAGTTGCCCCTGGAAGGGGCAGGCCCGGTACTACACGATCATCGTTGATGGGCAGGAAAACCCTGATGCTGCATGGTATTACCCTGATCCAAAGCCTGCGGCACGGAATGTGAAACATCACATTGCGTTCTGGCGCGGGGTTGAGATTATTAAGTAGTCGGCGGCATTTAAGCTATTGAACGGGAGTGGCTTAGGCCTCTCCCGTTCTTGTTTTCAGTAAGCTTGCGCGAGGTCGAGAGGGAGGCGAACCTGGAAACAGGTCCCGCCGGGCTTGGATTCGACCGTAACGAAGCCGGAGTGCTTGCTGACGATGCGCTGGACGGAGTCCAGACCGAGGCCGAGACCGCGTCCCGGAGCCTTGGTCGTGAAGAATGGCTCGAAGATGCGAGACCTGATCATGGGGTCGATCCCGGGGCCATCGTCCCAGACCTCAACCAGCGCCATGGAGCCGTTGAGCTTGGTTACGAGGCGGAGAGTTCCCAGATCGTTCATGCTTTCGAGCGCGTTTTCGATGAGGGCTGTCCAGACCTGGTTGAGCTCGCTGCCGTAGGCGCTTATCGGTGGGAGCTCCGTGTCGAAGTCCAGCTCGACCTTGACGTTCTTCAGGCGCGAGTTGAACATGACCAGCGTGTTTTCGAGTGATTGCGCGAGGTCAACCTCCTGGATCGGCGCTTGATCCATGTAGGAGTAGTCCTTGATAGCGCTGATGAGGTCGAAGATGCGGACCGTGGAGTCGACTACTGTTTCGGCGAGACGCTCGACACGCAGCGAACGCGAGACGGTTGCAAGGGCCACGGGAAGGACCTCAGGACGCGTGACATTCGCGAGCTCGTCGAGGAGATCGAGGGGTAGATTGGTCTCCGAGAGTGCTGGAGCGATCTTCCATGGTTCGGGAATGTTGTGCGCTGTCAACCAGCGTATGATAGCGTCTTCGCGATCTGTGGCGGCGAGAGGGCTTTGCGGTCCTGAACGGGTGTAAGCAGACATCCGGGTGCGGGCATTCTGAACCCAGGCACGATAAGCGGCGATCTCCTGATCGGTGAGACAAAGATTGCCCAGGCGATACTTCTGCTCGCCATACTCTCGCAGTTCGTCGAAGAGACTGGCAGCGCAGCGCTGCGCGGCAGAGGCGGGGTTATTGAGCTCGTGGCTGAGATTGGCGGCGAGCTTGCCGAGGGCGCTGAGTTTCTCGGACTGTTGCTCGATGCGTGTGACTTCGCGGACACGGTCGAGCAGCATGGAGACGCATCGCTGGCCCATCGATGGAATTGCGGCGAGCATGTCAGGGAAGAGCGTATCGGGAAGGTCGAGCGACCAGACGGGCCCGACCGCAAAGCCTTCGCCGCCATAGTTCTTCATGCGCGAGAAGGGGAGCTTGCCGGTCATGGAACCCGCGCGGCCGATGAAGAGCGCGACGTTGCCTGAACGGCGCCGGCGGACCTGGACTTCTCCGCGAAGAATGAAGTTCATGTTGCGCGCGGGATCGTTATCGCGGAACAAGAGCGCGCGATCCGGGCCGACCCGCTCTGTGCCGTGCGTCGCAAGCCAGGTGTACTCCTCGTCGGTGAGGCCGTCGAGCGGAGTGATTGTGCGGAGTGCGGCAATGATCTCTGGAAGCGGGGTCGGGGTGGCGGGTGGGCCAGCCATAACCTGCGGCTCAATCTGACCGGGGGATGGATCTTGTAGCAGACCTTCGTAGCTGTTGAGGGTGGCCATCTTTTTACGGGCTCCTTCTGCTGCTGTGTGTCGAGTCGTTCCTCTTGTCTACGTCTCCATTGTTACAGGAGTTCCTGAGTTGCAGATATTACCTGCAGCTTTCTTTTCCTGCAGAGGAAGCGATTAAATGGAAGAGGCGACATTACTTGGATGCCGCCTCTTGTACTTTGGACTGTGCAAATCGGTTTTCGTTTTGATTCGACTGAATTTATGCCTTCTGGACCTGCCCATCCTTAACGACGACGGGGTCGAGGAAGGGCATGGACTTGCGAAGTTCAGCGCCAACTTTTTCGATCTGGTGCTCGGATTCGGCTTTGCGGATGCGGGCGAATTCCTTGCGGCCAGTCTCGTTTTCGGCGATGAACTTTTTGGCGAAGCTTCCGTCCTGAATGTCGTTGAGGAGAGACTTCATCGCTTTTTTGACTTCGGGGGTGACGATGCGGGGGCCGGCGATGTAGTCTCCCCACTCGGCTGTGTCGGAGATGGAGTGGCGCATATAGGCGAGACCGCCGCGGTACATCAGGTCGACGATGAGTTTGAGTTCGTGGAGGACTTCGAAGTAGGCGAGTTCGGGTTGGTAGCCTGCTTCGACGAGGGTCTCGAAGCCTGCCTTGACGAGAGCGCTGGTGCCTCCGCAGAGGACGGCCTGCTCGCCGAAGAGGTCGGTCTCGGTCTCTTCGGTGAAGGTGGTCTGGAGGACGCCGCCGCGGGTGCAGCCGATTCCTTTGGCGTAGCTGAGCGCGAGCGCCAGGGCGTGGCCGCTGGGGTCCTGCTCGACGGCGACGAGGCCGGGGACGCCGCCGCCTTCGGTGAAGACTTCACGGACTCGATGGCCGGGGCCTTTGGGGGCGACGAGGGAGACGTCGGCCGTTTTGGGCGGTGTGATGGTGCGGAAGCGGATGTTGAAGCCGTGGGCGAACATGAGGGTAACGTTGGGCTTCATGTTGGGTTCGATCTCGGCGTGATAGACCTTGGCGGCGGTCTGGTCAGGCGTGAGGTTCATGATGACGTCGGCCCATTTGCTGACGTTGGCGACGGTGTCGACGACGAGGCCGGCCTTGCGGGCGCGCTCGGCGTTGGGAGAGTCGGGGCGGAGGCCTACGCGGACATCAACGCCGGAGTCCTTGAGGTTGAGCGCGTGGGCGTGGCCCTGTGAGCCGTAGCCGATGATGGCGACTTTCTTTGCCTGGATGAGGGAGAGGTCTGCGTCTGCGTCGTGATAAGTCTTTGCCATTTCTCTTTTTTCCTTTTCTTTTTGCGTAAATAAATTTTAAGGCCTAATACCAATTTGCACCGATTCACCGATCAGGACTGGATGCTTGCGAAGGTTTGCATTGCATTGAGTGTCAGGTTTCGTCTTCGGTGAACTGGTCGGGCAGGTCGTCGGCTTCAGGGCGGTCCGGGTAAGAGGGTTGGTCGGGGTTATTGGGATCGGGTGTGCCGAGGGCCTTGAGGACGCGGCTGGTGTGGTGGCCGCGGCGCATGGCCATGCGTCCGGTCCGGGAGACCTCGAGGATGGTGTAGCCGCTCTCGGTGATGACCTGGATGAGGCCTTCGATCTTCGAGGAGCTGCCGGTGAGTTCGAGCATGATGGACTCGGGGGCGAGGTCGACGATGCGGGCCTTGAAGACGGTGGCCAGCTCGAAGATCTGCGAACGCGAGTGCTGGCCGAGGGGGTGCGAGGGCCCTGCAGCGACCTTGACGAGGCAGAGTTCGCGGATGACGGCTTCGCTGCGACCCACTTCGTCAACGTCGACGGTGATCTCGAGTTTATAGAGCGAGGCGCGAATGCGGTGGGCAGCGTGGTCGGGGGCTTCGCAGACAATGGTCATGCGGGAGACGTCGATGCGCTCGGACTCGCCTACGGTGAGCGAGACGATGTTGATGTTGAGTCGGCGGAAGAGCGAGGCGACTCGCGTGAGGACGCCGGGTTTGTCTTGCACCAGAGCTACAAAAGTGTGGAGCATAAAACCTCAGGGAGTAGGGAATAGGGTGCAGGGAATAAAAAACTACCGGCTTTGAAGGTTTGGAGCATCGGACCTCAGAGATAGGGGCTAGGGCCTGGGGACTAGAAGGCTCTTGGTTGTGAAGCGGTGGACATCGTTGGAATTTGAATTGATCAGGCTGTAGAGGGTGTGGCGTTGGTACTGGTGGCCTGTGGGGACGCGGGGATGGTCGAAGTCGAGTTCGGGGCGGTGGGTCATGCCGAGCTTTTCCATCACGCGACGTGATGGCTGGTTGGGGATTGCGGTGATGGCGACTACTTCGTTGAGGCCGAGTTGGTTGAAGGCGAAGTCGACGACGGTACGCGCGCCTTCGGTGGCGAGTCCTTTGCACTGAGCGGATTGAGTGAGTCGCCAGCCGATCTCGACCGCGGGCTGAGGGAGGTTGGGGATGACGTCTCGCATGGTTTGCAGGCCGATGGTTCCGATGAAGTCTCCGGACTCGCGCAGGTCCGCTGCGAAGAAGCTGAAGCCTTCGCTGTCGAAGGCGGCGAGGTAGCGGTCGATGGCTTCGTCACTTTGTTCGCGGGTCATCGGGGCGGCGAAGTAATGCATGACGATGGGATCGGCGTTCATGGCGGCGAAGGGGGCGCGGTCCGCCTCCTGCCAGCGGCGGAGGGTGAGGCGCTGGGTTTCGAGTTGTAGCGGTTGGGTCAATTCTGAGTTCTCAAAAACGGGTAATCAATGTTCGAAACGGTTTAACTACTGTGGCCTGGAGTGGAATTATTTTTGGGGTTGGTGAGGGTTCTCGTCGGAGTGGGGCAGGCTGCTGGCCGGCGGTGCGGGATATACAGGCATGTAGTTCTTTGGAATTTCGTAGAGGACCAGCTCCCCTGCGTGAGGTTTGCGTTGCGCGCCACCGCAGAGGTTTCCCGTGGTGATGCCAGTCTGGCGGATGGTTGCGATGGAGTAGTTGGTGTAGAGTTCGCCGCGCGGGCGGCAGTCGGCGTACATGTTGGAGAGGATGCGGATGATGGTGGCGTCACCGGGGTCGACCAGAATGACGCCATTCTTGTCGGTTGGCATGGAGACGGAGCCGATCTGATCGAGACGGAGGGCTACGTTGAGGTGCTCGTCGGTGATGGGCTGGTTGGTCTTTGCGTTGATGATGCGTATGTGGAGTGGATGACCTGGCTGGGCGAAAGCGGTGATCGGCATCAACGTCATGAGGAGGGAGCATGTGGGAACGATTCGGAACTTCATTGTTCATCCTCCGCGGTTTCCAGGAGTGGGTCTTTCTGTGGGCGGCGGACCATCTCGTGGAGAGCGGCGCCGGGGGCGATCATGGGGTAGACACCGTCTTCTTTTTCTACGGCGAAGTTGATGACAAAGGCGGATTGGCCCGTGCGGGATTTTGTAACTGTTGGTGTTACATCCTTGCGCTGGGTAATGTGTGCGCCGGGAAGGCCGTGGGCTTCGGCAAGTTTGACGAAGTCGGGGGATAGGATGGGAGAGCAGGAGTAGTTCTTGTCGTAGAAGGCCTCCTGCCATTGGCGGACCATGCCGAGGAAGCCATTGTTGATGATGGCGATGTTGATGTGTAGGTTTTCCTGGACGATGGTGGAGAGTTCGGCGGCGGTCATCTGGAAACCACCGTCGCCGGCGATGACCCAGACGTCTTTTTCGGGGCAGGCGACCTTGGCGCCGATTGCCGCGGGGAGTGCGAAGCCCATTGTGCCAAGGCCCCCAGAGGTGACGAGTGTGCGTGGGGCGATGTGGTGGAAGTATTGGGCTTCCCACATCTGATGCTGGCCTACGTCGGTGACGATGATGGTGTCTCGGTCGCGACCGGCGGCTACGGCTTCGCGCCAGATGTCGTGGATGACGTGGGCGGCGTAGAGGTGGCCGTTGTCGGGGAGGTTGATGATGTCACGGACGGAGGCGTCGCCCTTCATGGCGCGAATCTCGCGGAGCCAGTCGGAGGTTTGGCCGGGGGTGCCGGAGGCGCCGCTGCCTTGACGGTACGTGCCGGTTGCACCGGTGCCTCTCGGCGGGCGCTGGCCTTGCTGGCCGTCGCCGAAACGGAGAGTGCTTGTGTCGCCGTCAGATGTGATGGTGTAGGTGTCGCCGTTTTTATCTCCAAGGAGTGGCAGGAGCGTGTTGAGGACTTCTTTGAGGTCGCCGATGAGAGCGACGTCGACTTTGACGTTCTTGTTGATCTCGGAGGGGTCGATCTCGATGTGAATCTTCCTGGCGTTGGGCGCGTAGCTGGCGAGGTTGCCGGTGACGCGGTCGTCGAAGCGCATCCCGAAGGCGAGTAATAAATCGGCGTTCTGGATGGCGTTGTTGACCCAGGACTCGCCGTGCATGCCCATCATGCCGAGTGACAATGGATGCCCTGCAGGGAAGCTGCCAAGGCCCAGCAGCGTGCTGGCGACGGGGATGTGAAGGCGCTCGGCGAAGTCGATGACTTGTTTTTCTGCTCCGGACTGCGTGATGCCGTGACCGGCAAGGATGACGGGCTTCTTTGCGGCGCGGATGAGCTCGACAGCTTTGCGGATGGAGGAGCTTTCGGCGCGAAGCATGGGGTGCGGGCGGTAGGGCGAGGGCGCGGCTTCTTCGAAGTTGAAGAGTGCGGTGCCCTGCTGCGCGTCTTTGGTGATGTCGACGAGGACGGGCCCGGGGCGGCCGGAGGCAGCGATCTGGAAGGCCTCGCGGAGCATGGGGGCGATGTGCTCGGCGCGGGTGGCGACGAAGTTATGCTTGGTGATGGGGAGGGTGATGCCGGTGATGTCGATCTCCTGGAAGGCGTCGGTGCCGAGGACTTTGCTGGAGACCTGGCCGGTGATGCAGACGATGGGGATGGAGTCGAGCATGGCGGTGGCGATGCCGGTGACAAGGTTGGTCGCGCCGGGGCCGCTGGTGGCGATTGCGACTCCCACCTTGCCCGAGGCGCGTGCGTAGCCGTCGGCCATGTGCGCTGCCCCTTGTTCGTGGCGCGTGAGGATGTGGTGGATGGGGAATTTACGGAGGGCGTCGTAAGCGGGAAGGATGGCTCCGCCGGGGTAGCCGAAGACCGTGGTGACACCTTCGCCTACGAGGGTGGCCCAGAGGATTTCGGCTCCGGTTAGGGTGGGGTGTTGATTTTTTGAATTAGACATTTTCAGCCTCCATAGGCCGTTGAGGAAAGTCGGTTCCACGCTCGGGTGGTAAGAACCAGCGGAGAAGTACGGCTGCAGCAAAAAAAAAGTCTGGAACCGTTAGCCATTCGAAATCTGACCAGATAGGTTTGCTGCCTCCGCAGATCACAAACCACCAGTAGGTAAGAGCTGCGAAGGCTAGCAGGCAAGCTACCGCAAAACTTTCAACGTGATGCTTCCTGAGGCTAAGGATGAGGGAGGCGAATCCAAGCAAGAGTTCGATTCCAAACGGAAGATAGTCTCGCAAGTGCTCGGCCCCAGCTAGCGGTGCGAAGACAAGGAGTTCGAAGGCTTTCCAAAGCAGGATCAAGATCATGATCGCGGCGGCGAGCGTCCCGAAGACATTGTCTCTGCGATTTGTCTTTGATCCTCTCAGCATTGGCCAATGACCTCAGGGGCTAAAGCCCCGTTCTTCGGATTAATGTTGCGGCACGGCTGAAGCCGTGCCCTTAAGCGAGACAACTGCAAATTGCGACCGCAACGACAAGGCAAAAACGAGAAGCAGATTCCTCCGTTGCGCTACGAATGACAAACAAAAGGACTACGTGGTGACAGCTCCCTCTGATGCGCTGCTTACTGAGTTGGTGTACTTCGCAAAGACTCCTCGTTTGTAGCGTGCGTCGGGGGCCTTCCATGACTTCAGGCGTTTGGTTATCTCTTCGGCTGGGACGTCGAGGTTCAGCTCGCGTTTTTTGATGTCGAAGGTGATGAGGTCGCCCTCTTGTACGGCGGCGATGGGGCCTCCGAGCTGCGCTTCCGGGGCTATGTGACCGACCATGAGGCCGCGGGTGGCTCCGGAGAAGCGGCCGTCGGTTAAGAGTGCGACGGTTTCGGAGAGTTCCGGGATGCCTTTGATGGCGGCGGTGACGGCGAGCATCTCGCGCATGCCGGGGCCTCCGCGTGGGCCTTCGTAGCGGATGACGCAGACGTCGTTGGGTTTGATCTTGCCGGCTTCGACGGCGGCGTGGCAGGCGTCCTCGGAGTTGAAGACGCGGGCTGGGCCGGTGTGGAGGACGCGCTCGTGGCCAGCTACTTTGACGACGCAGCCCTCGGGCGCGAGGTTGCCCTTGAGGATGACGAGACCGCCGGTGGCTTTGAGTGGGTGGTCAATGGGGTAAATGACGGGCTGGTTCGGTGTCTCGACTGCGTGGGTCGCTTCTTCGGCGAGGGTCTTGCCGGTGACGGTGATCTGGCTGCCATCGAGGAGGCCTGCATCGAGGAGGCGCTTAGCGAGGAGGCGCGAGCCGCCGGCGTCCTGGTAGTCCTTTGCGGCGTACTTGCCGCCGGGGGAGAGGTCGCAGATGTGAGGCGTGCGGTCGCTGATGGCGTTGAAGTCGTCGATGGAGAACGGGATGTCGAACTCGCTGGCGATGGCGAGCAGGTGAAGGACGGCGTTGGTACTGCCGCCGGAGGCGCAGGCGGAGACGTAGGCGTTCTCGACGGCTTTGCGGGTGACGATCTTGCGCGGGGTGAGGCCAGTGCGTGCGAGCTGCATGACGAGGCGGCCTGCTTCGCGGGAGGCTTCGGCTTTGTCGGGGGACATGGCTGGAACGCCGGTGATCTGGATGGGAGAGATGCCGAGGAACTCGCCGGCCATGGCCATGGTGTTGGCGGTGAACTGGCCGCCGCAGGCTCCGGGGCCGGGGCAGGCGGTGGCTTCGAGGGCTTCGAGCTGGGCGTCGGTGATCTTGCCGGCGGCGTGCGAGCCCATGCCTTCGAAGACCTGAAGGATGGTGATCTCTTTGACGGTGCCGTCGGGTTGCGGAAGCTTGCCCGGGGCGATGGAGCCGCCGTAGAGCATGAGGCCAGGGATGTCGAGGCGGCCGAGAGCCATGATGGCGGCGGGCATGTTCTTGTCGCAGCCGGCGATGCAGATGAGTCCGTCGAAGGAGTTGCCGCGAGCGACGAGCTCTATTGAATCCGCTATGACTTCGCGCGAGATCAGGCTGGCCTTCATGCCTTCGGTGCCCATGGTGATGCCGTCGGAGATGGTGACGGTGTTGAACTCCATGGGGGTGCCACCGGCTTCGCGGACGCCCTGCTTGACGGCCTCTGCGACCTGACGGAGATGGAAGTTGCAGGGGCCGATCTCGGTCCACGTATTGGCGATGCCGATGATAGGTTTGTGCAGGTCTTCTTTGGAGAAGCCCACGCCGCGCAGGTAAGAGCGGGCGGCGGCGCGGGATGGGCCTTCGGTGAGGACTTTGGAGTGTTGCTTGGGATCGACGTTGCTCAAGATTGATATTCCTTCCATTGGTTGCCGCGTGTGACTGGCAGATTAGGGATGATCTCGATCATGGCTTTTTGAAAACGCGGCTGGTTGCCGAAGCCTGGGTAGGGTGTGCAGTAGGGATCGTAGAATATGCCGGCCTCGCGCATTGCTTCAAGGACGATGGGCTTGATGGAGTGAAGCAGGATGACGATTGCTTTCGGTTTGTAATTCTTTAACCGCTCGACGAACGATGAAACAGATTGCTTGCAGAGGGAGCGGCGCTCTCTGTTGGCGAGATGATTGACGGGTTCGAGGACGAGGTCGTCCAGATAGAAACCATTGCGTTTGAAGTCTTCGAGGAAGTGTCCGTTGCCGTGGAAGGCCTTGCGGATCTCGCGGAAGAGGCCGCTGTTCTGTTTGTAGAAGAACGTGCCGCCGTGCGGCGCCGACTCGCCCACGAATAGAGTCGTGATGCGATCAGGCCGGTAGCTGGCTCGGGTTTTTTCAAAGTTGGTCATGGCGTTTATGCGGTAACGGTCTTGGGTGCGGACCAGAAGTCTTTGTCGTGCTGCTGTTCGAATTTGTCGAGTGATTCTTCGTGGCGCAGGGTCAGGCCTATGTCGTCGAGGCCGTTAAGGAGACAGTATTTGCGGAAGGGGTCGATGTCGAAGTGGGCGTTGAAACCGAGGTCGTCGGTGACGGTCTGGGCTTCGAGGTTGATGGTGACGAGGTGGTTGGGGTCTTTGGTGCAGCGGGCCAGGAGTTCCTGCACTTCTTCTTCGGTGAGGCGGCAGAGGATGATTCCGTTCTTGCCAGCATTGGAGTAGAAGATGTCGGCGAAGGTGGGGGCGATGACGGCGAGGAAGCCGTACTGGTTGAGGGCCCAGGCGGCGTGCTCGCGGGAGCTTCCGCAGCCGAAGTTGCGCTCGGCGATGAGGATCTCGGCGCCTTTGTAGGCGGGGTTGTTGAGGACGAAGCCCTTGCGGGGCTCGACGTGGTCGGGGATGTCGAGGTTGTAGCGCCAGTCGAAGAAGAGGAAGTCGCCGTAGCCGGTGCGCTCGATGCGCTTGAGGAACTGCTTGGGGATGATCTGGTCGGTGTCGATGTTGGGCAGCGGCAGGGGGACGGCTTTGCTGGTCAGGATATTGATGGGTTCCATAAGAGTTCTCAGTTCTCGGTTGTCCGTTTTCAGTTGCCTTTAGCGTTTTGCATCCATTTGCGGATGTCGGTGAAATGGCCGGTGATGGCGGCGGCGGCGGCCATCTCGGGGGAGACGAGGTGGGTGCGGCCTCCGCGGCCCTGGCGGCCTTCGAAGTTGCGGTTCGAGGTGGAGGCGCAGCGTTCGCCGGGTTGCAGGATGTCAGGGTTCATGCCGAGGCACATACTACAGCCGGGCTCGCGCCACTCGAAGCCTGCGGATTTGAAGATGGTGTCGAGGCCTTCCTGTTCTGCCTGATGCTTGACTGCCTGTGAGCCGGGGACGACGAGCGCGCGCACCTTGGTGGCGATGTGATGGCCTTTGACGACGGCAGCGGCGGCGCGAAGATCTTCGATGCGACCGTTGGTGCAGGAGCCGAGGAAGACAGTGTCGATTTTGATTTCTTCCATCGGCGTGCCG
Source organism: uncultured Acidobacteriaceae bacterium (assembly GCA_963815485.1). Taxonomy (GTDB): domain Bacteria; phylum Acidobacteriota; class Terriglobia; order Terriglobales; family Acidobacteriaceae; genus Edaphobacter. The sequence goes on from CAWFGQ010000002.1 coordinate 2,910,813, forward strand.
GGCTTCAGTCCCATGTACTCGTAGGCTCGCGTGAAGGCTTTGCGGTCTGCCTCGGACTTTGCGTCATCGAGCGTTGGAACTGTACCGTCGATGGTGGCGTGCATGCCGGGCGAGGTTCCCCAGGTGACCGCAGGAGCGAGGGTGGCGGCGTCGATGTGGAGTTCACGATCGAAGACTGCGCCTTCGTCGGTGGGAAGCTGCTTCCAGTGTGCGACTGCTTCATTCCATGCGGGGCCGGCTGGTGAGAAGCGGCGGCCTTTGAGGTAGGCGTAGGTGGTTTCGTCAGGAGCGATCATTCCTGCGCGGGCTCCTGCCTCGATGCTCATGTTGCAGATGGTCATGCGGCCTTCCATCGAGAGCGCGCGGATGACGGATCCGGCGTATTCGACTGCGTAGCCGGTGGCGCCATCAGTGCCGATTTTGCCGATGATATCGAGAATGATGTCTTTTGCGGTGACACCGAAAGGAAGGTCGCCGTCGACGGTGATGCGGAACGTCTTCGGCTTGGATTGCGGCAGAGTTTGTGTGGCCATGACGTGTTCGACTTCGCTGGTGCCGATGCCGAATGCGAGAGCGCCGAAGGCTCCGTGGGTGGAGGTGTGGGAGTCGCCGCAGACGATGGTCATGCCCGGCTTGGTGGCTCCGAGTTCAGGGCCGATCATGTGGACGATGCCTTGCGATGCGTCTTGGACGTCGAAGAACTCGATACCGAAGTCGGCGCAGTTCGTGCGAAGGGCGTTGACCTGTGCGGCGGAGACCTGATCGACGATGTGGAGGCGATCCTGCGCGCTGGTGGTGGGGACATTGTGGTCGACAGTGGCGATGTGGCGGTCGGGGCGGCGAATTTTGCGACCGGCCATGCGAAGTCCATCGAAGGCCTGCGGGCTGGTGACCTCGTGGACGAGGTGCAGGTCGATATAGAGGATCGTCGGCTCGCCCTCGGGTTCGGCAACGATGTGGTGGTTCCAGACTTTTTCGAAGAGGGTGCGTGGTGCGCTCATGGCTGTGCCTTCTGCTCGGTTGGTGGGAGGGTGAATGTGTTCGTGCCGATCGAAGCGGGCGGAATGTCGTGCGGTGTTCCATCGGGATCGACCAGGATGGCGTTGCGGATCTGTTGAATCTCTTTGTTGCCCTGCGGCGGATGTGCGGTCCAGCGGGCGACGCTGTGGACGAGCGCAGCGGGGATGTGTTCGGGATCGATGGGATGGTTGGGGAAGACCCAGAGTGTGTACTCGGCGCCGGGCTGGTCGGGTGTCTTGCTGTCCTTGATCCAGTCGATGGCGTTGAAGACGACTAGCGGATGCGGGCCGTTGAGGTCGACCCAGAGCAGGCCGCGCGCTGGACAGAAGCGGAAGACACAGCCGGTGATGGTGAGATATCGGTTGTCGTCGGCGATGACTTTGTCGGGCATCGAGAGGAAGTCGAGCGCGGTGACAGCGAGCGATTTGTAGCCTGTCTTTGGATTGCCCCAGAAGGTCTGCGGGGTGGTGAGGTGTTGCGCGAGAAATGGCTGGAAGCGCGTGTCGAGGACGAGCTGGGTCTCGCGGCCATCGGCGGGAGGGGGACCGTACTGCCAGAGCCACTCAACGTTTTCTTTTGGCGCTTTTTTGTTCTTCTGTATCTGCGGCGGAGGGACTTGTGCCGGAGGTTGAGGCGTGGGCATCTGAGCGTACGTGGCCGTCGCGGTAATCAGAAGCGAAGTGGCGGCGAGTTGGAGAGCACGGCGCATGATTTTCTTCAGCGAGAGCGTCTGGGTTGGTTGAACTTTCTCTGGGTGAGCCAGAGAAGGCCGTTGACGATCGTGAACATGATGATGGCTGCGACTAAAAGCACCATCGGTGGTGTGCCAGTGAGCCAGCGATAGATCAACGCTGCGAGGACGGCACAGTTGAGGAGGACCTGTTTGAATTTCGGATTCATGTCTCTTTAGACGGCGTGCATGGCCTGTCGGCGGTCGATGGATTCGGACAGCGCCTGGTGAACGAGCTTGCCCATCTCCTGTGTGCTGACTGGGGTTTGGTCGGGCTGTTGGCCGCGTGCGATGTCAGCGGTGCGATAGCCTGCGTCGAGAACTTTCTGGACGGCTTGTTCGACGGCTTTGGCATCCTGTTCGAGGTTTGCGGAGTGACGGAGAACCATTGCAGCGGTGAGAATCGCGCCGAGTGGATTGGCTTTGCCTGTTCCGGCGATGTCGGGTGCGCTGCCGTGGACGGGTTCGTAGAGATTGACTGCGCCGCCGATGGTGGCCGAGGGAAGCATGCCGAGCGAACCGGTGATGACGCCTGCTTCGTCGGAGAGGATGTCGCCGAAGAGGTTCTCGGTGAGGACGACGTCGAAGTTTCGCGGGATGTTCATGATGTGCATCGCCATGGAATCGACGAGCTGATGTTCGAGCGTAACGTTTGGGTAGTCCTTGGCGACTTCGGTGACTGTCGCGCGCCAGAGTTGTGAGACTTCGAGGACGTTGGCTTTGTCGACCGAGGTGACTTTGCTGCGGCGTTTCGAGGCGAGTTCGAAGGCGATGCGTGCGACACGGATTACCTCGGTTTTGGTGTAGCGCATGGTGTTGATTGCTTCGTCAGTCTCCTTGTTCCACCAACGTGGTGCGCCGAAGTAGAGGCCGCCGAGGAGTTCGCGGACGAAGAGGATGTCGGCGTCTTTGATAACTTCGGGACGCAGAGGCGAGCTTTCGGCGAGTGCGGTGTATGCGATAGAGGGGCGGAGGTTCGCGAAGCCGCCGAGGGCCTGGCGGATTTGGAGGAGGCCGGCTTCGGGGCGCTTGTCGGGCGGGAGGGCGTTGAATTTGTTGTCGCCTACGGCGCCGAGGAGAACTGCGTCGCATTCGAGCGCGGCGTCGAGCGTGGCCGTGGGGAGCGGAGAGCCGGTTTCCGTAATGGCGATGCCGCCGATCAGGCCTTCGACGAAGGTGAAGTCGTGGCCGCCAAGCTCAGCGACCGCGCGAAGAATGTTGGTCGCTTCGCGAGTGACTTCAGGGCCGATGCCGTCTCCGGCGAGGACTGCAATTTTGAGTCTCATTGTTCTCTCTGTGTTGAATTCTGCTCAGTGATCGAGATTCTAGTCCCGTTTCAGTCGATGTATTTGAGGTAGAGGGCGTAGCCGACAACTGCTACTGCCCAACCGGGAAGCCCAATCAGTAGTGCCATGAAGAGCCAATTGGCTGGCGAGTTTGCGAAGAACTTGAATGTCATTAAGATGAAAACCGCGAATGGCCCGAACGCGATTGGCCCTTGCCACCTTCTTATGAATTGCTGCCATGGGGCAAGACTTGACGATTCGGACGCGTAATCGTCTTGGTCATCTGTTAGTCCGAGATTTTCGATGTCTGCCATGGTTTAGTCCAGTAGAAAAGCTAAATACAGGGGTCCTTCACTGCGTTCAGGATAACGGCGTTTGGTGGCGTGTTCATACGATGGCGGAGACGTTGGGTTCGGGTTTCAGCAGGCCGAGCAGGTCCTGGTCGTAGATGTTTTTCTTGCGGTCGGCGAGCTCGGTGAATCGGTGATAGACCTCATCGAGATGCGCACGTGTGAGCGGATGGCCGAGTTTTTCGAGACGATCGGCGAGCGCGCGGCGGCCGCTGTGTTTGCCGAGGACGAGATTCGTGCCGACGACGCCGACCGAAGCTGGCGTCATGATCTCGTAGGTCAGCGGGTTGGCCATCATGCCGTGCTGGTGGATGCCGGACTCGTGCGCAAAGGCGTTGGCTCCGACGACGGCTTTGTTCGGCGAGCAGCCGAAGCTGATGAACTCGCTGAGAAGCTGGCTGGTCGGGTAGAGCTGGTTCATCTTAATGTTGTTGGTGTATGGGAACTGGTCGCGGCGGACCATCAAAGCTGCGGCGATCTCTTCGAGCGCGGCATTACCGGCACGTTCGCCGATGCCGTTGATGGCGCACTCAACCTGGCGCGCACCTCCCTGAATGCCAGCGAGTGAGTTAGCGACGGCCATGCCAAGGTCATCGTGGCAGTGCGTCGAGAGAATGACGTCGTCGATGCCGGTCACGCGTGCTTTGACCATGCGGAAGATCGCCTCGTACTCACCGGGCGTGGTGTAACCGACGGTGTCAGGAATATTGATGGTGCCGGCGCCGGCCTGAACCGCGACGGTAATCATCTTCAAGAGATACTCGGCATCGGTGCGGGTGCCGTCTTCGGTTGAAAACTCAACGTCGTCGACGAAGCTGCGCGCCAAGCGGACGGATTCGGCGACATGTTCGAGCGCCTGTTCGCGGGTGATCTTGAGTTTGGCTTCGAGGTGAAGGTCTGACGACGCGAGGAAGACGTGGATACGGTTGCTCGGCGCGGGTTCTACGGCGCGGGCAGCGGCCTCGATGTCTTCGCGTTTACAGCGGGCCAGTGAGGCGACGCGGCTGCCTTTGACCTCGCGGGCGACGTCGCGAACGGCATTGAAGTCTCCCTCGGACGCGATGGCAAACCCGGCTTCGATGACGTCAACGCCGAGGTTCGCAAGCTGGTGGGCCATACGAAGCTTCTCGTCGTGGTGCATGGTGCAGCCGGGAGATTGCTCGCCGTCGCGGAGGGTGGTGTCGAAGAAGACGATCTGGTTAGAGGAAGACATAAGGCCTTGTGCTCTCGATCTGGACTCGATCATAATGCATGCTTATGATGGCCGGAAGGTTTATCATAAATTCTAATTGCGGTATTCGGTGTCGAAATCGCTGCCGCGGCGAGGTGAAGATTGGACTTAGTCCAAATGGAGACGTTCCTTGCGGTGGCTGAGGAACGAAGCTTTTCACGGGCGGCCTCACGGCTCCATCGTACTCAGCCAGCGGTAAGTCAGGCAATTGCAAAACTTGAAGGCGAACTGGGTGAAGTGTTGTTCGACCGCTCTTCGCGGGATGGTACGCTGACCGACGCAGGGGAAGTGCTGCGGGAATATGCCGCTAAGTTACTGAATCTTCGTAATGATGCCTCCGGCGCGTTGGCGGAGTTGCGAGCGCTGCACCGAGGACGGCTGAACCTCGCAGCAAACGAATACACCTGCCTTTATTTACTGCCGCTGCTGGATGAGTTCCGACGTCAGAATCCGAGGATTAAGCTGGCGGTGCAGCGAACGCTGGCGAGCCGGATCTCGGATGAGGTGCTGATGCACTCGGTTGAGTTTGGGGTGCTGTCGTTCCACCCCGACGACACGCAGGTGAAATCAACCGTGGTGTACCGCGACGAGCTGACGTTTGTGGTGAATCCGCGCCACCCGCTGGCCGGTGCGGGGAAGGTATCGATCCGGCAGTTGGGGGCGCAGAACTTCATTGCGCACAATATCCCTTCGCCGCAGCGTCAAAAAGTGATCCAGACCTTCAAGCGCCACAAGACTCCGCTGCAGATGGGAGTGGAGTTGCCGTCGCTTGAGGCGATCAAGCGGTTTGTCCAGATGGGCAATGGCGTTGCGCTGGTGCCGGGTTTGACAGTGCGGCCGGAGTTAGAGAGCGGCGCACTGGTGCAGGTGCAGGTGCCGGAGCTGCAGTTCGAACGCAAGTTGCGGCTGGTCTATCGAAGACAGGCAAGCCTTTCTCATGCGGCGCTGGCGTTTCTCAAGGTAGTGGAGGCGTATGCAGCGGCGCACGGTGATCCCTATTGTTTTCAGGCCGAACGTGGGATGTGATGATCGTGCAAATTATTTTTGAGGAAGGAAGTCCTTCGGAAAAAAGGTGCGTCTGTAAGCATTAGACTGGCCCGCAGGAGAAGAGCGCTCCGGCGAGACGATGAGGAAGAGGGAAAAATCGATGAAGATGAAGATGACGATGTTTCGTAGTTCGATTCTCGGAATGGCGATTTTGGCAATCGGCGCGGCGGCGTTGAGTGTGCCTGCCGTTGCCCAGGATCCTGGGGCACCACCACCCCCTCGGGGACCAGGCGGACCCCGAGGGGGTGGAATGCGCGGGCATCAGGTGGAGTTTCTGACCAAGAAGCTGGACCTAACTCCGGATCAGGTTACACAGGTGAAGGCCATTGATGCGGATACCTGGAAGCAGGCGAAGGCGCTTCATGAGGACACAACAATTGCCGATGCCGACAAGCGATCGAAGATGATGGAGATTCACAAGGCTTCGCAGGAGAAGATTCGCGCGTTGCTCACGGCTGATCAGCAGACGAAGCTTGATGCTCTGCAGAGTGAGATGCGAGAGCATAGGGGAAACCGCGGAGGCGGATATGGACCACCCCCACCACCTCCGACGCCTCAGCTGTAAACAGGTGAGCGAGTCAATAAAATAATTTAAAGGGCCGGGGGAAGACCTATCCTCCGGCCTTTCTGCGTTGTGGACACCCTTCGGATGCATCGGTGCGGTTACAATGAAGAACAGTGACTAAGGCACATCGCAACTCTTGCTATAGCTTTGCCTGCGGGACAGGGCATGGGTTGCGGACGAATTTGGAAGGGATCCAGCGAAGAATGAAGAAGACGATGTTGTTGTTGGGCGCGCTGATGGCAACTGCGGCGGCCGGTTATGCGCAGGAGAGCCGGCAGGACGTGAGCGTAAGCGCCACAGCCGCGTTTGCACCCCAGATCACAGGAAACAGCGTTCAGAAAAACACAAGCACGACCATGGGGCTTGTCGCCAGCTACCGATACATGCTGACACCGCGAAGCGCACTCGAACTGAACTACGGATACCAGCAGAATACCCAGTACTATCAGGTCTTTGGCAAGAAGAATGGTGGTATCCACGTCCTCCAGCAGGAGATAAGCGGGGCGTACGTCTTCAACCTGAACTTCAAGAACTTCAATCCCTTCCTTGAAGGTGGTCCAGGCGCGATGATCTTTACGCCGCTCAAAGATGCCGGTACCTCGAATCTCGATGCGAGACAAAATACGAATATCGGTGCTCTTTTTGGCGGCGGCATTGCGTATGAGCTGAGCCCGAGCTTCGATATTCGGGCCGAGTATCGTGGATTTGTCGTCAAGACCCCGAACTTCAGCCTTCCGGGAAATGTCTTCAATACCAACCGGTATGAAATCATCTCGACTCCCGCGATCGGAATTGCCTACCACTTTTAAGTCGCAAGGACTCTAAGTTGAAAAAGCCCCGGCGTCGTCCGGGGCTTTGATTTTTGCAGATTCAAGAAAACTACCTGAAGCGATAGGCTGCGCCGACGGTCAGGATATTTGGCGTCAGGCTGGAGCCCTGGAAGCCAAACCACTGCTGGTACTCCCAGTCGGCACGGGCGTAGAGCCAGGGCTTTACCTTGTAGTCCACGCCGACCCCGATGGCGGCAAGATTATAGGCGAGGTTTGGATGAACTCCATCCGGCAGCGCAGGGAAGTTGAAGACACCTCGTCCGTATAAGACCTTCGCGTAGGGAACAAACTTGCGGTGAGTGAAATAGTAGCGTCCGCCGACCTCATAGGTCTTCTCGTACAGGTCGGCCGTGCCTGAAACGAAATGAAATTCGCCAGTGACGCCGATGCGGGGAAGGAAGTCAAAGTCGAAGTAAGCTGAGCCTCCATTGAAGCGATGATAGTAGTCCGAGTTGGCGATGGAAAAGCCGCCCCCGACTTTGAGGTCGCCGAGGCGCTCACCGACTGGAATTGCCTGACCACGCAAGATCGACGACGTGGCTAACAGGGTGATGAATAGGATGATGCGTGTTAGCACGTGCTTTCCCCAAAAAATAGGTTCAAGTTGCTGCAAAAAGAGCTTTCAGATATTGACATTCCGCGCTTGATAGCTATGAGGCACTGTGCGATTTCAGTGAAAGACGTATGCGGCGCCAACGGAGCCTGACCATGGAGTAAGGCCGTTAGGTGGAAAACCGGGCCACTTCTGCACTTCCAGATCAATTGCCCTGATGTCGAGATGATGCAGGACGTGGACATCTATGCCACCGCCCACCACGTAGGTAAAGTAAGTATTAGTTTGCGGAAGAGTATTGTTGCCGAGCTGCAGTCCAAAGTGACCTGCGCCGAAGAGAACCTTTGCGTATGGCGCAACATGCTTCTGAGGGAGAATGAAACGGGGTCCAAGGACATAGTGATTTTCGCTTACGTCGGTCGGAGTGATGATGGAATAGTGAATCTCGCCTTCAGCACCGAAATGCCGTCCAAAGTCGAAATCAGAATAAAAAGTCATTCCCTGAATATTTTTCTGGCCAAAGTCAGGGTTGGACAGAAACCAGCCTGCGCCGGCAGAGATAGAACCCAATCGTGAAGCAGTAGGAAGTGCCTGGGCGTGCAGCATGTTCGACATGCCGAGGACAAAAGCGAAACAGCCTATTAAGTTGTTCCGCTTCAACACTGCCTCCTAGCGGTGAAACTTCGATGATGCGCAATCAAACACTTGCAGTCGTATAGCGTGGCAGCCTTCTTGTTTATCGGCTGGCCACGCTACCGAGGTTAGTTCTGTTGCGGTGTTGCGGGTTGGGGAGTTGTGGTTGGAGGAGCAGCCGTTGTTGCAGGGGCGGCGGTATTGTCAGCCGGCGGTGTGTTTGCCGGTGCCGCTGCAGGAGTAGCAGCCGGTGTTGCGTCGGCGGGCGGTTTGAAGTAGCTGAGTTTCAGATAAACGGGTTCCACTTCGAAAGGCATCTTGTCGGCTGCAGTGAGCAGAGGCTCATAGGCAGAGTGCAGTACGAAGACCTGATCGGTCCACGGATCGAAACGGAGGAAGCTTGCCAATGGCATTGCAGCCTGCTGTTTCAGATCCTTCATATCCAGCTTCGGACCCTTGGACATCATGGCTGCCATCCAGAAGGTCGGATCTTCGTCGCTCTTGACGAGTCCATCTCCGATCATCGGCTCGTTCAGAGCCTTCAGGTTCTTTACGCGCTGCTGAAGTTGCTGGAGATAGAGGCTGAAGTATTGTTGTCCGCCTTCCAGTTCCTTGGCGCCCAAAAGCTCGATAGCCTTTTTCGCTGCGGCTGTATTGTCAGCATCAGTGTGATGCATTGGGATGCGATTGAATACAGCGGTCGACGGGAAGAGCAGCCGGTCATTGAAGGCATACTTGGTATCAAGTCGGTGCGCGAGGATGATGTGAGCGATCTGGAAGGCCAGGATCGCATTGAGGTTGCCCATCTGCTGCTGCCCGTCCTGGGTCACGACGCCCGTGGTGTCGAGGAGGCTCTTTGAGACAACGATTGTGTTGCCGATCGCGAGCGATTCGAGCGGCTCGGTCAGCAATGTACGGCAGCGGATAGGCCTCGAGAGCGTGATGTTGTTATAAGCCACAATGTTATTCGCCAAGGCTTCGAGGGTCTTATCAAACTCGCTGGGAGCATCGAGGAGACCTGCCTGGAAGAGACGCTCGACGATGTTGTCTTCTGCCTGCTGGACCCAGGCGCGTTGTGCTCCGAGGGGGCTGACGTCCTGCGCATCGTTGCTGACGTCGGTTGCACCGACGACATCCAGTGAAGCGTCTGCAGCTTCCGGCGGGGGAACCTTCAGCAGATAGCCCCAGATATGGTTAATTGCCTTGAACTTGAGAGTTCGGGAGACGCTCTTTGGGTCGCTCTCCTCAACGTAGAAGGAGGTTGGGAGCCAGAGGTCGGGCTGAACGTTGGTGCGCCAACTGTCGAAGTGATAAAACTCCTTCTGGTCTTCCTGGGTGCCTGCGAAGTCGCCATTGAAGCGCACGACGTTGCCGTTACGGGTCTCAATCCAGACGCGGCCAAAGAAGCGACCGTAATCTTTCTTGCCCGGAATCGGCGTTACATCGAACACCGCAGTGGGGGTGTTCCCGAGGAAGTCGTTGCGCACATAGCCGAAGCTGTAGTGCTGCCGATCAAAGTTGTTGGAGTCCATGAGCAGCATCTGAACGAAGCCGGCCTCATGGAAGGTCAAGTGCAGGCTGGTGCCAAGACCGGTGACAGCAGTGAGGGAATGCTTGAAGAATCCCATCTTGCTGCCGTTCGCACCCTCTGACGTAGCTTTGTTGACAGCAAAGGAGTCGTCATTGATGACGCTTTTGAAGTCGACGCGGCTGAGGAAGTGCTGATCGGAGTCCGGAACCTGGCCCAGCACAGGATCGGGCTTCATATTCTGGATGTAGGTTTCGACAATAGGAGCTCGATCCTTAATCGTCTTGACGATGACCTTCTCACGCACGATGGCCTTGTCGATGAGCGCGTTTTGCGCCGGTGAGGGTTTGCGTGTAGTCGAGAGATCGTCGTCTTTTTTCTTCTTCCCCTTGAGCAGTCCTGCTTCGGCTTGCGGGGAGAAAGTTGTTGCGACGAAGATTGCCAGGGCTAGACCGGCGATGGACTGTTTCCCGAGAATCATAATGTACGGCTCCTGCGGCTACCTGAGGGTAAGCCTGAATATGAACTAGATGCTAGTGCCTGCTGCGATAACCAGATAAAAATTATGGTGCTCAACCTGCTAGTTGAAATGTGACATTGACGATGCCTTCCCAATCGATCGGATTGCCCGAGTCGTCGGTAGCCGGCTTGAAACGAGTGGCCTGAATGGCGCGAACGGCAGAATCACCGAGTCCGTGACCAAGATCGCTGGTGACGCCCAGTACCTGAACCGAACCAGACGAAGAGACTCGAATTTTGACAGTAACGTTGCCTTCGATATGAAGCTGTTTGGCCTCTTCGGTGTACTCGGGTTTGGGTTTGAAGAGAACTTTGGGTCCGCTCTTGGCTGTTGCTACTGTGGGCCCAGCAGGCTTCGGCATCGGCGGTGGTGTGCTCTGTCCAAGGCTTACCGTCTTGCTCGTCGAGTTCAGCGGGCCGGTGCCTCCAACGACTCCGTGGGGAATGCCGGCGACGGCGACCGGGCCATTGCCCTTCATGTTCTGGCTGGTAGGAGCGCCGGAACCAAGACTGACAACACTTGCTCCTGCTCCATTGTTGGATTTTGGCATACCCGACGCTCCGGCGTTGCCCAGGCTGATGGCCGTGGGGGACGGTTTGTTCGAGACTGCAATCGGGTTCGTCGCGGAACCAAGTGCGATGGCCTGCGGGTGTGCTGCGTTGTTCGGAACTGTTGCGGGCATCGCCTGGGCGAGGTTGACGACCTTCGGAGCCGGAGGGGGCTGAACCAGCTTGGGCGGAGCGGGCATAACGACCGGTAGCGGCTGGGTCATCTTGATTTCCGGCGGTTTTGGAGGCTCCGGAATCTTAACGTCAGGCAGTTTGATCTTGGGGGGCTCGATCTTAACAACCGGCGGAGGCGGCGGGAGTTTAATCTTAATCTTCGGTGGTGGCGGCGGCTCTTCGGCCTTTTTGATCGGAATCGGCTCGTCCAGATGAGTCAGCTTGTGCCGGTTGTCGATCGTCTTCTTTGCGGCCGCGCCAATGATGACTGCGCAAACGGCGAGCAGAATATTCAGCAAGACGGAGGTGAAGAGGGAGCCTTTGCTCTGGCTACCATCGTTCAGGACACCGAAGTGCGAGAACTGCATATTCTGCGGTTTGGGATCATCACTGCGAAGCGGCTTGACCTGTGCCATAGAAAAAATCCTTGAGCGGCCTCTCATCGAGGCGGGATGTCGAGACCGGTACTGCTAACCTGCCAGAATCGGTACGGGGAGTATCAGTAACATGTGCCAAGCCGGTCGAACTAACTCTTCATATCTGTACGACCAGAGATTCGTCGCGAAAGTTGCGCTAACTTCTTTAGACAGACGCAAGCCGCGAAGGAAAAGGTTGTAGCGGGTATCGCGCTTTCGGGGAGTCACATAAATCTCATGTGCCGATACGCCGCCAGTCACTTACTGCAAGTATATTGCCGTAAGCGTAAGTGATTGACACTGGTACTTTTGTGGTATCCATGAAGGAAAGAAGGAGTGCAGATTAATGAGGATTTTAGTGACCGGTGGAGCGGGTTATATCGGGGGTACACTGACGCGGCTTTTGCTCCGCCAGGGGCATGTAGTGACTGTTTACGACAACCTTTGCCATAGCAGGCGCTTAGCAGTTGCGGACAAGGCCCAATTTGTCGAGGGAGAGTTGGCCGATCGCAGCCTTCTGGAAAAGGTTTTGCGTGAAGGCCGATTCAACGGAGTGATGCATTTCGCAGCTTTGATCGAAGCCGGTGAGAGCATGAAGCATCCTGAGCTTTATTTCCGCAATAACACCGCTGCTACCTTGTCTCTGGTGGAGGCGATGCTTGCGACCGGACATGACCGGCTCGTTTTCAGCTCAACCGCTGCCTGCTATGGAGAGCCGGAATCCACGCCTATTCTTGAAGATGCGAGACTCCAACCTACTAATCCTTATGGCGAGAGCAAGTTGCTGGTCGAACAGATGCTTCGCTGGATAAACCTTAGCCAAAACCTTAAATACGCGAGCCTGCGGTATTTCAACGTTGCGGGCGCGATCGAGGGTTACGGAGAAGCGCACGAGCCTGAATCTCATTTGATCCCTCTGATTCTTGATGTTGCGCTCGGTCGCAGAGCCAGTATCAAGGTCTTTGGCCGCGACTATCCGACGAAAGACGGGACCTGCGTCCGCGACTATATTCACGTTCGGGATCTTGCCGAGGCGCATCTGCTTGCGCTTGCCGCGCTGAGCGATGAGAGAAGCAGGCTCATTTACAACATAGGCAACGGACAGGGGTTTACTGTGCTCGAAGTGATTGAGTCGGTCCGGCGCGTCACTGGGAGGCCGGTCGCAGTGGAGGAGTGTGCTCGGCGAGCTGGCGACCCGGCGGTTCTCGTGGCCAGCTCGGAGAAGATCAAAGCCGAACTTGGCTGGAAGCCGCAGTTTGCCGAGTTAGACAAGATCATCGCCAGCGCGTGGGAGTGGCACCAGCAGCGATTCGCATAACAAGAAGCAGAGAAGGAGAACGCTTTGATTGAGAGTATGTTTCATATGCCGTTGCCGGTCCTGGAGAAAATCCTGCGTCCGATGCTCGTTTATTTGTTCCTCATCGGCTTTCTGCGACTCTTCGGCAAGCGCGAACTTGCGCAGTTGAATCCGTTCGACCTTGTGGTGCTGCTGAGTCTGTCGAACACGGTGCAGAACGCGATGATTGGCGATGACAACTCGGTCTCGGGCGGGGTGATCGGGGCATTTTCCCTGCTGACGATTAACTGGCTGCTCACTCGTTTTCTCTTTCGCATGCCTAGGCTGAACAAAGCTCTTGAGGGCAGTCCAACCAGACTGATCAATCAAGGAGTCGTTGACTGGAATGCCGCAAAAAAAGAGGCGCTCACCGAGATTGAGCTGCGCTCGGTCCTGCATAAACAGGGATTCGACCGATATGAAGAGGTCGAGAAGTGCATTCTCGAACCCAACGGCAACTTCTATATGGAGGGGATCAAGTCGTTGAGCGACGATTCCCAGCGCGCTGAGCTGATGAGGGCAATTGAAGTTCTGACCCGGGAGGTCCGGGACATGCGCACTGAACTGGCTGCGCGTTAGTGCAACCAACAGCGGAAGCTGAAGATGCATTTAAGGGGCGTAATATCGATCGAGTCGGTCGAAGATCTCGCAGGAATGGAACTGGCGAGTAAGGTGACACGAGCTGTTCTGAGACGCTTGGACCGTCCGCACGCGCGATCGTTCTCGGGCAGCACACCACGAACACACGATAGTCGTCACCGCTGATGGAGCACGAGTGTCGAAGGCTTGAGTCTGCGGTCTATTTCTGCTGGCGAAGGAGCTTTGCCAATACTTTCTTGAAGCGCTCCGGCGGCGTTGACAGCTGCGATTCGCGCACGGCCGCGCGGTATCCTCCCATGAAGATGGAGTACATCACTGCCAGCGCGCACCCTATGCCAAAGCCGAAACCGAAGAGAAAACCGATGATGGCGGGCCAGTAAAACGTCACGATAATTTAGACTCTACAGGCACCGCTTCGGCTATCTTGCCGGCGCAGTCGGTGCTGTGTGTGGTGCAGTGAACAATTTGATCGCGTTCTGCAGCGTGTAGTTAAAGCCCCATCCCAGAGGGATGATAACTATGGCCCAAGCGAACGCGATCAGGATGGGTGATGATCTTTTTACCGGTGTATCTACCATGAATCTTCTCCTGAAAATCTTGTTTGACCGGCTTAGTGCACTGCGCCTTCGCGAATGACGACGCTTTTGTCTTTCAGCCAGAACTTATCAGCGACGGGGCGCACCATCAGGTTGGCCAGAAAGCCGATGACCAGAAGACCGCACATGATATGCAGGATCAATGGATAGGCGTCTTGCTTGGGCATCTTGTTCTCGACGTAATGGTCCAGGATGCCGTTGACGATGAGTGGACCGACTATGCCGGCCATCGACCAGGCTGTCAACAGCCGACCGTGAATGGCCGAGACGTTGTAACCGCCGAAGAGATCCTTCAGGTAGGCGGGGATGGTGGCAAAACCTCCGCCGTACATCGAGAGGAGGACAGCGGCGATGCCGACGAAGAGAGGAACCGAGTTCCACATATCCTGTCTAGTGAACGGCAGGCAGAAGTAAAGGATGGCGCCGAGGCTGAAGAAGATGAAGTAGGTGGCTTTGCGTCCGATGAAGTCCGAAGTCGAGGCCCAGAAGAAGCGCCCAGCCATGTTAAAGATACTCAACAGGCCGACGAAGCCGACGGCGGCCGTGGCTCCGACTGAGCCCTTAAACAGGTCCTGAATCATTGGTGATGCCTGCTCGAGGATGCCGATCCCGGCGGTGACGTTCACGAAGAGCATGACCCATAGGAGCCAGAATTGTGGCGTCTTCCAAGCCTCATGGACAGCCACGTTGTGGTCGGAGATGAGTGCAGAGTGTTTCGTCGGAGGTACCCAGCCTTCGGGCTTCCAGCCGTCGCGCGGCACCCGGATGGTGAACACACCAAACATCATGAAGATAAAGTAAAGAATCCCCATTGTGATGAAGGTATAGGGAATCGAAGGCTGGCCTGCGTTCTTGTAGTGGGCCATCAACTGATTTGCCAATGGGCCGCCAATCATTGCTCCACCGCCGAATCCCATGATGGCGAGGCCGGTGGAGAGGCCCGGGCGATCCGGAAACCACTTGATGAGCGTTGAGACGGGAGAGATATATCCGAGACCGAGGCCAATGCCGCCGATGACACCGTAGCCCAGGTAGATCAGCCACAACTGGTGGCTGCTGACTCCAAAGGAAGAGATAATAAAGCCCGCGCCGAAGCAGATGGCTGAGTAAAACATCGCGCGCCGCGGTCCTGCCTTCTCCAGCCACGCTCCGAAAAGTGCAGCCGAGATTCCGAGGAAGGCGATAGCGATCGAGAAGATGTAGCCAACTTCTTTGAGATTCCAGTGGGACCCGTCTGCTCCTGTCAATGCGAGCAGCGGGTTTTTGAACACCGAGAAGGCGTAAGCCTGGCCAATTGACAGATGAATGGCGAGGGCAGCGGGTGGAACCAGCCAGCGGCTGTATCCGGCTGGGGCGATAGAACGATCACGATCGAGAAAAGCAAGGGCCATGTGCGGAACCTCGGAAGTTGTCGGTCACTTCTGAGCAGTACACAGATGCTCAGACGGAGCTGGAATCTAAAACTAAGATGCGCGACAACAATACATGATGCACCTGAGGAATGTGTCACTTAAGTGTCTGCGAAGTGTCTGTGTCGGGTTGCCCGAAGGGGTTGTATAGGGTACCTTCGTCTTGCTGGAATAAATTGCGGAGGGTTTTTTACGTGGCGACGGTAGAAGAAAATACGAATCTGGATTCAAGTCTGAGGGAGAACCGACTCTTTCCGCCACTGCCTGAATTTGCTCAAAAAGCCCATATTAAAAATCTTTCGGAGTATGAGGAGATGTATCGGCGCAGTGTCGAGCAGCCAGAAGAGTTCTGGGCTGATGCAGCGAAGGAACTTGACTGGTTCGCGCCATGGACCAAAGTTATTGAAGGAGAGGCTGCGCACGCTAAATGGTTTATTAACGGAAAGCTAAATTTGTCGCATAACTGTGTCGATCGCCACGCGCTGGGCAACCGCAAAGATAAAGTCGCAATCATCTGGGAGGGTGAGCCGGGCGAGGTTCGCAAGCTTACTTACGGGGAGTTGTATGAACAGGTCCAGCGTTTCGCAAATGTTCTGAAGGGGCTGGGAATCAAACGAGGCGACCGGGTTGCCATCTATATGGGGATGTCGCCTGAGTTGGCAATTGCAATGCTGGCTTGTGCACGAATCGGCGCAATGCATTCAGTCATCTTTGGCGGTTTTGCTGCCCACGCGATCTCCGACCGAGTTAACGATTCCAGCTGCATCGCTGTGATCACGCAGGATACAAGCTATCGCCGTGGCTCCCAGGTCCAGCTTAAGGGGATCGTCGACGAGGCGCTTACAAAGTGTCCGACGGTGAAAAATGTTGTTGTCTTTCGTCGTTCCAGTTCTCCTGTCAACATGCAGCCGGGCCGCGATCTGTGGTGGCACGAGGCGATGGAAAAGGCCGATGCCACCTGCCCTCCTGAGTGGATGGACGCCGAGGACCCGCTCTACCTGCTTTACACCTCCGGGACGACGGGCAAGCCGAAGGGTCTGCTTCACACCACTGGCGGCTACTCCCTGCAGACTTATCTCACGACGAAGTATGTCTTCGACCTGCGCGACGACGATGTCTACTGGTGCACTGCAGACATAGGCTGGGTTACCGGGCACAGTTACGTTGTCTACGGTCCGCTGCAGAACGGCGCCACCGTGATGATGTACGAAGGCGCGCCAAACTGGCCGGAGAACGATCGCTTTTGGAAGATCATCGACGATCATAAAGTCACGGTCTTCTACACAGCACCGACGGCGATCCGCGCGTTTATCAAGTGGGGCGACTCGTGGGTTCACAAGCATTCGCTTGCCTCACTGCGTCTGCTCGGGACGGTCGGCGAGCCGATCAATCCCGAGGCCTGGATGTGGTATTTCCGTGAGATCGGAAACGAGCGCTGCCCTATCGTCGATACCTACTGGCAGACCGAGACCGGCGCGATCATGCTCTCTCCCATTCCCGGAGCAATCGCGACCAAACCAGGTTCCGCGACGAAGCCATTCTTTGGGATTGTGCCTGAAGTGGTTACGAAGGGGGGTCAGCCGGTTCCGGACGGCATGGGCGGTCTGCTGGTCATACGCAAGCCCTGGCCGTCGATGGCGCGAACCATCTACGGTGACCAGGAACGGTACGAAAAGACCTATTGGAGTGAGATCCCCGGCAGCTATTTCACAGGCGATGGCGCGCGCCGTGACTCCGATGGCTATTACTGGCTGATGGGGCGCGTCGATGACGTGATCAATGTCAGCGGCCACCGTCTCGGGACGATGGAAGTAGAATCCGCGCTGGTGGCACATCCCAAAGTCGCTGAAGCCGCGGCCGTGGGCCGTCCGCATGAGATGAAAGGGCAAGCTATTGCGGTCTTTGTGACACTTGAAGGCGGACATGAACCGAGCGAAGAACTCCGCCGCGAACTGCGTGAGTGGGTTGCCAAGGAGATTGGGGCGCTTGCACGGCCAGATGATCTGACGTTCGCTCAGGCGTTGCCGAAGACACGTAGCGGCAAGATTATGCGCCGATTATTGCGTGAACTCGCCACGACCGGCGAAGTCAAAGGGGACACCACGACACTCGAGGACTTTTCGGTCATCGCAAAATTGCGAGAAGGTGAAGAATAACCGACTACCGCAGATTCGTAACTGGCTTTGTCTGCAAGGTGAAGTGGAACGTCGTGCCCTGACCTTCGATGCTCGTGGCCCAGATGCGTCCACCATGTTGCGCTATGATGCTGCGGCAGATTGCAAGCCCCAGTCCTGTGCCGCCTAACGCGCGCGAATCCGAGGCATCGCCCTGCTGGAAGCGGTCGAAGATGTGCTCCAGCTTGTCCGCAGGAATGCCTCGTCCCTGGTCACGAACCTCGATGATAGCCTCGCTCTCGTCCAGATTGCGGGCGGTCAGATGAATCTCACTGCCTGCCGGTGAGAATTTGATTGCGTTTGAGAGCAGATTGTTCAGCGTCTGAAGGATTCGGTCGCAGTCAGCCCACACATTGACGCCGTGGGCGGCGAAGAAGATCCGGATATTGGGCCGTGGTGTGCGAGCCTGCTGGATGCCGGCCGCACGGCGCAGAAGGTCTTCCGCGCTGCACATTGCCAGATGGAGTTCGGCCTTTCCGCTGGAGATGCGTTCCAGGTCCAGAATGTCGTTGACGAGGCGAACCAGGCGATCGGAGTTGCTGATTGCAATCTCCAGCATTTGCTGGGTCTTCTCCGGTCTGTTCGATAATGCGCCACCAGCCAACAGGCCGAGGGCGCCGCGTAGTGATGTCAGCGGTGTGCGCAGCTCGTGTGAAACGGTGGAGATAAACTCGTCCTTCATGCGATCGAGTGCGCGACGCTCTGTCGTGTCGGTGAAGGCGACAACGACACCCAGTGGCTTCAATCCGTCTGAGTCCGAGGACTGCGAATCGATCTGCGGGCGCGCGACATATTCCACCGGGAAACTTGTCCCATCTTTGCGCCAGAAGATCTCATTTGAAACGCGGACCGTATCGAAGTTCGTGAGGCTTTTGCGAATCGGCGAGTCGGTTGAGTCGTATGGAGTGCCGTCGGCGCGCGTGTGGTGGATCAGATCATGCATGACTCGACCAAGTATCTCCTCCTGCTTGTAACCAAGCATCTGCGTGGCAGCGGCGTTTACAAAGGTCACTCTGCCTTCGAGATCGATACCGAAGATGCCGTCGCCCACAGATGCAAGGATCGAGTCGGACTGGCGTGTCAGTGTACGCACCTGGTCCTCGGCGCGAACCTGTTCACTGATGTCGACGCCGAAGCCGAGCACGTAGGGCGCGCGTCCTGGAATAACGATCAGCTTGTTTCTGTACGCGACTGCGCGATCCTCTGCATTCGAGTGCGCGAGATGAAGCATGCCCTGCGCTTCGCCGGTATCGGCAACCTTCTTCAGGTAAGCGGGCAACTCGTCTCTCTTGTCCGGCCTCATGAACTCTGCCAGATTACGTCCAACCATCTCCTCGACTGTTCGCCCAATCATTTCCGCACCGTGCGTGTTGATTGTCAGCAGCGTTCCGCGCAGATCGTGCGTGCAGACCATGCCCAGTGCGCCTTCGATCAGTTGTCGGTATCGTGCTTCACTTTCACGCAGGGTAGCTTCAGCCACGCGCTGCGTTGTTACGTCCAGGCCAGTGGCGATGATGAAGTTTACCTGCCCTTGCGCATCGGTCAACGCTGTCGCTGACCACGCAATGCGGTGCAAGCTGCCGTCGCGGCTCAGCCACTGGTTTTCAAAAGCGGCAGGGAAGTGTCCAGAGCGTAATCGTTCGAAGGTCTCAATTGCCTCGGGAACATCCTGCCGAGGAATGAGCTTGTCCCACGCATAACGTCCCACCAGCGTGGCGAAGTCGTAGCCTGAGATTATCTCGCAGGCCCGGTTGAAGCGAACGATTCGTCCTGCTGGATCGAATACGGCGACAAGAGCATCTACGGTGTCCAGCACCGTCATCACGAAGTTGCGTTCCACTGTGAGCGCGGTCTCAACGCGCTGGCGTGAGCGGGCCGCCCGATCCATCTGCAGGATTCGGCTGTTCCATTCCAGCCGATTGATTACCTGACGGCTCAAAATGCCAAGAGCCGAAGTCTGTGCTGGAGTCAGCGTGCGTGCCGGTGCGTCGAGCACAAGCAGTGCCCCGATCGTCACCCCATTGGGTGTCGTAAGTGGGGCGGCGGCGTAGAAACGATACATCCGACCTTCGAGAAGGATGCCGTCGGGAGCGTAGTGCGGATCGTTGCGTGTGTCAGAAATCTCGTAAACCGTATCGCCGAGAATCGTCGTCTCGCATGGCAAACTACCGAGCGAGAGTTCCTGCGACTCCATCCCAAAACGGGAACGGACCCAGATCCTATCGGCACCTACGAAAGAGACTGCGGCGACAGGTGTGTCACAAATCTGCGCTGCCAGTTGAGTCAGGTCATCAAGAACAGGATCAGGCGCAGAATTGAGGACCTCATAGTGATTGAGGGCCTCGGTCCGCAAGGCTTCGTCTTTGACTAAAAGTGCATTCATTCGACTTGACCAATCGTAGGTGACATGCAAATCTTTGCGCACTCCTACTTTTGTTGCAGCAATAAGTTACGGCTTTGGCAGCACGCAGCATTCCCCTGCCGATGGTGGTTCGTTGGCGCTCGCGTCAAGCGCCACCTTCCATGATCCATCGGCTACTTTCTTCCAAACCGTGAAGTACCTTCCGGAAATAACAACCGGCTCGCCATTCTTATCCTTCGAACGGCCTTCGTAGTGACCCCACGTGAAGCCCATATCGTTCGAAGGTCCCATCTGTGCGCCCTGGGGAACCCACGTCAGTTGGTAGGTCTTCGGATCCCACTGCGCCTGCGCCTCGATGGCAGTGTGCCCCAAAACGGCAGGTTTTCCATTGTTCAGAGTGACGGCGTCATCGGCGAACCAACTGGCAAAGGCCTTGCCTCCACCAGCCGCTACCGCCTGGGCGAAACGCCCCTCTAACTCCATCAGAAGTAACGCTCCGGGGCTCAAGGAAGGTTGGGTGAGAGGGCTCAAGATCCCGCTGGAGGACTGAGACAGAGCATCGTAAGAAGCTGTACTTCCACTGGGGGCGGGAGCGGTCTGAGCAGTCAGAGGGACAGCAAGCGCACAGGTAGAGAGCGCGCTGAAAAGCAGGCGAAACATCGTTCGGCGTGGCATGTCGTTTATGCTATCAGCGACAGAATCTGGGCCGGAGTGGAAGAGGTTTTGGTTGGAGACTGTTATCCTTCGCACCTGATGCTTAAGACGAACACGGAACGCATATCGTTGCTCGCGGCGCTGGTTTTATTAGCTGCCGGAATCGGGTTAGGACTCAGCTCCCAACCGCTTCTTTTTCACGTTGCCATTGCTCTGCGCTGCGTTGCGATTGGCCTTCTATCAGTCTTCGCGTTTCAAAGACGTTCGCTTACCGCATGGATCTTCGTTGCCATGGTGGCAGGTGCGGAGATTGGTTTCGATGCTCCTGCGGTTGCCGTGAACCTGCGTGTCTTCAGCGACATCTTTCTCCGGCTGATCAAGACAATCGTCGCCCCACTCATTCTAGCCACTCTCATTACCGGCATTGCCGGTCATGGCGACCTGAAGAGCGTGGGGCGTATGGGCATCAAGAGCCTGATCTACTTCGAGATCGCCACCACTCTTGCCTTGGTGATCGGGCTTATAGCCATCAACGTGAGTGGAGCTGGCGTGGGACTGAGGCTGTCCGCTTCGGCCTCATCGAGTGAGACGATTGCAACGCCTGCGCCGACTCATTGGCAGGACTTCCTCACTCACATTTTTCCAGAAAATCTCGCCAAGTCTGTAGCCGAAGGTCAGATTTTGCAAGTTGCCGTCTTTGCAATATTCTTCGGCATCGCGCTTGCCTGCCTCAGCCGCGAAAAACGAGAACCCATGCTGAAGTTCTTCGGAAGCTTGAGCGAAGTCATGTTCAAGTTCACCAACATCGTCATGTACTTCGCGCCAATCGGTGTCGGAGCGGCGATGGCCTTCACCGTGGGTCAGATGGGACTCGGAGTGCTGGTGAATCTGGGCAAATTGCTGCTTGCCCTATATATCGCGCTGATAGCCTTTGCTTTGCTCGTGCTTCTGCCGTCCGCGCTCTTCTTCCGTGTGCCGCTGCGAGCGTTTCTTGCAGCCGTAGCCGAGTCAGCCACGATCGCGTTCGCTACCTCATCCAGCGAGGCGGCGCTGCCCAGTGCCATGGAATCCATGGAGGTCTTTGGCGTACCCAGGCGCATCGTTGCCTTCGTTATTCCTGCCGGCGACAGTTTCAACTCAACCGGCTCGACGCTCTACCTTGCGATCGCCAGCATTTTCGTGGCCCAGGCAGCAGGTATCTCGCTTTCAGTCGGCCAACAGATCCTGATGATGCTCACCCTGATGGTTACCAGCAAGGGCGTCGCAGGTGTACCGCGATCAGTACTCGTTCTGCTCTTCGCCACTGCAGCCACGTTTCATCTGCCCACCGAGCCCATCTTCGTCATTCTCGGGATCGATGCTGTCGCCGATATGGGACGAACGGCGATCAACGTAATTGGGAACTGCCTTGCCAGCGTCATCGTCGCAAAAT
Organism: uncultured Acidobacteriaceae bacterium; assembly: GCA_963815485.1. GTDB lineage: Bacteria > Acidobacteriota > Terriglobia > Terriglobales > Acidobacteriaceae > Edaphobacter. The sequence goes on from CAWFGQ010000002.1 coordinate 2,932,807, forward strand.
GGGAAGGAGATTTTGGAAGCGAACGAGCTTCTTCTGTCGTTCTCGAAGGCGTCGCTGAATAAAGGGTGTGCTGACGGTTGAGGCAAAACAAAAAACAGACAGATACCACCGCATCTGTCTGCTGACTGCTTTGTATCGCCATTTACATAGCTGGCGGATGATGGGGATCGATGTGCCCGCTCTCTCCCTCGGGGGCCGGCTTTCGACTTCACGGCACCGTTCGGATTGACGGAATCGCGGAGTTCCTTGGAAGGTTTGAAGAAGGGAACGCGTTTGGCCGGAACATCGACCTTGGCTCCCGTCTTTGGATTACGTCCGGTGCGGGCATTGCGCTGCCGCGTCCGGAAGCTTCCGAAGCCACGAATCTCGATCTTATCTCCTGACTTCAACGCTCCGATAACGGCGTCGAAAAGCGTGTCGACGATCACCTCTCCATCACGACGTGTAAGGTCGCCGAGGGCTGTGACGTGATCTACTAGGTCGGCTTTTGTCATAGTGTGGGTTCCTTTCGTGCAGAGGGAGGGCTGCGGTACCGCATCTGAAAACTGTCTTCTTGTTGATTATAGACGGGATGACGGCCAATATGTTTGCTTACAACTCCAAGGTGTGTAGGAAATCAACATTCATTCCATGAGATGCATAAGCTGACGAAAGGGTCGTGCGGCGGCAAAAAGGAGCTAGATTCTTAGCGACCCGAGTGGTCTGATAGTGGTTTCAGTTCCCTTCAAGCACGAAAATCCCCATCTAAACCAAGGCCTAAATGCTGACCAGCGGCACCTTACTTCCACATGAAGTAGAATCCGGGCGACCGATTCAGCAACTGACTTGGGTTTGGAAACAGGTCATCGCCATCATCCGTCAACACTGTCAACAACCCCCGTTTTGGTTTTGCGGGCCGAACCACGTTTGGTTCGCCCGAAATTCCCACATCTTTCGCGGTGTCCATCAGCGCAATACGATACCCGCCGACTTTATCGATCAGGCCGAGCGGAAGCGCTTGCTGGCCTGTCCAGACCTGTCCTGTTGCGAGTGGCTTGATCTTCTCGTCGGAAGTGTGGCGTCCGGTCGCAACATCGTGGACGAATTGGACGTACATGTTATCGACCAAGGATTGAAAGTATGCCTCTTCTTTCGGAGTAAGATCACGGCTCGGATCGCCTGCATCTTTCAACTCACCCGCGTGGATTACAACGTTCTTCAGCTTGGCCCATCGCAGAAGATCGCCGTAGTTGGTCCACTCCATGATCACGCCGATTGAGCCCACGACGGACGCATCGTTCGCATAAATCTTGTCGCACGCGCTAGCAATGTAATATGCGCCCGAGGCTCCTACCGATTCGACTGATGCGACTACCTTCTTATGCTTCTCCTGTCGCACCCGCAGCACTTCGTGATAGATCTCCTGCGAAGCCGCTGCCCCACCTCCCGGAGAATTGATATGTAGCAAAATCGCCTTCACTGAGGCGTCGTCCCCGAACTTTCGTAATTGGGCATCGACCGTCTCCGGCGAAAGAATTACGCCCGAGAGTTCAATCACAGCAATCGAGTCTCCGCTCAACCCAAAGCCAGCCGAGTCGCCGCCTCCGACAGAACGCAATGTGGCCCAGACCAGACCCATTACCAGAAGAAAGACCGCAGCGAGGGAACCCGCAATAATCCCGATGTAAAACCATGCCGATCGACGCCGAGGAGGCATCGGAGGACCATATCCCGCAGCATAAGGAGGAGGTGGCGGATAGGTCGGAATTTGACCGTAGAGCGTGTTCGACGGCGCAGGGGGTGGGGGTGGTGGCGGAGGTGTTACGTAGTCTTCCGGCATGTTGTGAAGTTTAGCAGGCGTCCAGATTCGAATGCGAAGATGCAACGCTTCTCTTGCTGCAGGGAAAGACTTTCCGAGCATAGAGCGCGGTTCAGACGGAGCCCCGGCGGCTTCGATTCTTCTGGGTTGAGGGGCTTCATTTTGCGGATGCCAACTTTCAACGCTCATTCGCTCGAAAATTGCGTCGAAAACCCTTTCCCAATCGTCTAAATATTGCAGTATGATGAACGGCGACGCCCTTCCCCCAGCATCGCACACAATTTTGGAGTTTTGAAAGTAGGGGTCCGTCGACGGCCATGGCACATCCACAGTTAAGTATAGTTATTCCCGCATATAACGAAAGCGCCCGCATTGAGCACGCTCTCGATCGTGTGCTCTCCTGTGTCGCTGAGCAAGGCTGGGATGCCGAAGTTCTCGTTGTTGATGACGGATCAAAGGACGATACGGCTGCAATCGTTCAACGCTGGATGACGCAACATCCGCGGCTCCACCTTGTGCAAAACCCGGGCAATAAGGGCAAAGGCTATTCCGTGCGTAACGGTCTCCTTCAGGCTGCCGGCGACATCGTAATGTTTACGGATGCCGATCTCTCCGCTCCTATGGAAGAGGCGCAGCGCCTCCTCGATGCGATCGCCGCCGGAGCAGATGCCGCCATCGGCTCGCGCTGGATGGACCGTACTCGCCAGACCATTCACCAGCCGCTTTATCGTCAGTTCTTTGGCCGCTGTTTCAACTGGGTCACCCGCACCGTCATGGGTCTGCCCTACAAAGACACCCAGTGCGGCTTCAAGGCATTTAAACGCTCCGCCGCGCAGGTCATCTTCCGTCTCCAGACAATTGAGCGCTGGGGCTTCGATCCTGAGATACTGTTTATCGCCCGGAAGCTGAAGTACAGTGTTGTCGAAGTCCCGGTGACCTGGGGTCATGACGAACGCAGCCGCATGTCTTACCTGAAAGATGGCATGAAGATGCTCGAAGACATGGCCCGCATTCGTGCTAACTCCATTGCTGGTCGCTACGATGAAGCCATCGCGGCGATGAAAGATACGAGCACCATGGTGACCCAGCCGGTCAAGAAGACGGTTGAAGCCGGAGTCAAAGCCAGCGCTAAAGCTCGCTGAAATCACAAACAAACAGTCATTGACCCGATGAGAAATATCCTTCGATTGTCGTGAGGATGCTCGAGTAGACTTCCTGTACTCCAATTTCTTTGAGGACATTATGAAGATTCGGCTGGTGCTGGCGGCAGCGTGTTTGCTTTTGTTAAGCGGTTATGTGGAGGCGCAGGCTCCGGGGCCAAACGAAGAGGAGTTCATCAAGACGCACTATGCGAAGTACGAGTACCGGATTCCGATGCGGGATGGAGTGAAGCTGTTTGTGTCGGTGTATGTGCCGGTAGCGGGGGCGTTCAAAGATGCGGGACCTTATCCATTTCTGATGACGCGGACTCCCTACAGCTGTGCGCCGTATGGCGAAGACAAGATGCCAACGCGGCTGGGGCCAAGCCAGGAACTGCTGGAGTCGGGTTACATCTTCGTTTGCGGCGATGCGCGCGGGCGGTATGGTAGCGAAGGCGTGTTTCAGGAGATGAACCCGCATATCGACGATAAGAAGTCGAACAAGGATGTGGATGAGTCGACCGATATGTTCGATTCGGTCGAGTTTCTGCTGAAGCATGTGGAGAACAACAACGGCAAGTTGGGGATTGCGGGCATCAGTTATCCAGGGTTTTATACGTCGGCGAGCATTATCGATTCGCATCCGGCGATCAAGGCGGCGAGTCCGCAGGCTCCGATGACGGATCTGTTCTTCAATGACGATGGATATCATGGCGGGGCGTTTATGCTTTCGGCGAACTATGGATTTTATGTGGGGTTCAAGCCGCAGAAAAATCCGACGCTGCCGGATCCAAGGACTTCGTTTGATTTGGGGAAACCGGACAGCTACAAGTTTTATCTGGATGCGGGGCCGACGGAGAATCTGGACAAGAAGTTCGACGGATCGAACTTTCTGTTTCACGACCAACTGGTGCATACGACTTACGACGATTACTGGAAGAAGCGCGATCTCTCGCGGCATATGAAGAACATCAAGACGGCGGTGATGGTGGTTGGCGGGTGGTTCGATGCCGAGGATCTGTCGGGACCGTTCAAGACATTTCACGCGATCGATGAGTTCAATCCGGGGGCGGTGAATACGCTGGTTGTAGGACCGTGGACGCATGGGGGCTGGTCGAGATCGGATGGAGACAGGCTGGGGGATGTTAATTTCGGCTCAAAGACGGGAGTGTTCTTTCTATCGCAGATCCAGTTTCCGTTTTTTGAGTACTACCTGAAGGGCCGGAATGGCGCGCCTTTGCCGAAGGCTTATGTGTTTGAAACGGGTTCGAATGTGTGGAAGAGGTATGGTGCGTGGCCTCCGAAGACAGCGGAGATGAAGACACTGTATTTTCGTGGGGGCGGGAAGCTGAGTTTTGACCCGCCGACGGAGAAAGCTGGGGTGGATGAGTATGTCAGCGATCCAGCACATCCGGTACCGTTTGTGAATTTCACAACAGATACAGTTCCGCAGCGGTATATGGATGACGATCAGCGGTTTGCTTCACGGCGACCGGATGTTTTGACGTATGAGACAGAGCCGCTGACCGAGGATGTGACGCTTGCGGGCCCGGTGCGGCCGAAGTTGAAGGTGGCTTCGAGTGGGACTGATTCGGATTTTGTGGTGAAACTGATTGACGTGTATCCGGAGGATTTTCCGGATCCGCCCTCGGATGCGCAGGGGAAAAGGATTCTGGGAGCGGCACCGATTCTGATGGGCGGGTATCAGCAGCTGGTACGCGGCGAGCCGATGCGGGCGAAGTTTCGCGATAGCTGGGAGAAGCCGACCGCGCTGCCTCCGGGGAAGATGGTGGAGGTGAAGAGCGAGATGCCGGACATTAATCACACCTTTCGCGCGGGACACCGGATCATGGTGCAGGTGCAGAGCTCGTGGTTCCCGCTAGTGGACCGGAATCCGCAGACGTTTGTGGACATTCCGTTTGCGAAGCCCGAGCAGTTTGTGAAGGCAACGGAGAGTGTGTATCGGAGTGCGGATGCCGCTAGCGGAGTTGAGGTGCTGGTATTGCCGCAGCACTAAAGTCATCAAAAATGATTTAAGACATAGCGAGGCATTCCGCGGTCTCCAGGTTTAACGCACTGATCGAAAGCACTACCAGATGCGGACACGGTTTATGGGAGCTAGATAGAGTTTGTCCGTGGGCGGGATGTCGAAGGCGGTGTACCAGCCGTCTTCATTGCGTACGGTGAGCGCACGGTATTGTCCGGGTGGGTGTGGGTCGGTGAGGACTTGCTGGCGGAGAGCGGCGTCGCGCGTGACTGAGGCCCAGTTTTGTGCGAAGGCGATGAAGAACTGCTGGTCGCCGGTGAAGCTGTCGACTTTAGGAGCGGCGTTGCCTTTGAGTGAGGCGTGATATGCGTCGAAGGCCGCGGCGAGACCGGCTACGTCAGCGATGCTTTCGCCGAGGACCTGCTTGCCTTTGACGTGAACGCCGGGAAAGGGCTCGTAGGTGTCGTATTGCGCGGCCAGGGCTGCGGTGACGGTTTCGAAGTGTTTGAGGTCTTCGGGGGTCCACCAGTTGCGGACGCGGCCCTGCGAGTCGAAGGCCGCACCTTCGGAGTCAAAGGTGTGGCTGATCTCGTGGCCGATGATGGTACCGATGGCTCCGTAGTTATGCGCGGCCGGCGCCTTGGGATCGAAGAACGGCGGTTGCAGAATGGCGGCGGGAAAGTTGAGGCCGTTGTCGAGAGGGAGATTGACGGCGTTGACGGTCTGCGGGTCCATGCACCACTCGCTACGGTCGGTGGGTTTGCCGATGCGATTGATGGAGTAGTGGTATTCGAAGAGATCGGCGTTCCAGAGGTTGTTGAAGAGGTTGCCGGGCGAGACCTGGTAGGCGGCGTAGCTGCGAAATTGTTCGGGGTAGCCGACGCTCACTTTGAGCGAGTCGAGTTTGGCGATGGCTTCTTTCCTGGTCGCGGGGGCCATCCAGGTGAGGTTTTCGAGGCGGACCCGGAATGCGGCGAGGAGGTTGGCCACCATGGACTGGACCTGCGCTTTGGCTTCGGGAGAGAAGAAACGCTGGGCGTAAATCTTGCCGACAGTATCGCCGAGAATTGCGGATACGAGTGCCTGACCGCGGAAGTCGCGAGGACGTTGTTGGGGTGTTCCGTTGAGCGTGGTTCCGAAGAAGGCGAAGCGCTCATCGGCGAGCCCCTTGGAGGTTGCGGTGGCATTGTCCTCGATAAGGTGATAGGCGAGGAGATCTTTCCAGGCGTCGAGCGGTTGTGAGGTGACGAGGGCGGCTTCGCCGGTGAAGGCGGAGGGTTGCCAGACGAGGAAGACGCTCTGTTTTTCCAGTCCTGCGGCGCGGAAGAACTCGGGCCAATCGAGGCCGGGGGCTTTCGCGGTAAAGTCGACGGGGTGCCACGGGTTGTTGGCCTTGTGGATGTCTTCGCTATCCTCGAGGGAGATTTGCACTTTGGCGATCGCGGTTTCGAGAGCGAGGACGCGGGTGGCGCGGGCTTCGGGATCGGAGAGGCCGGCGAGTCGTAACATCGCGGCGATGTGCGTCTGGTACTTCACGCGGATGGTCTTCATGCTGTCGGAGTCGGTGAGGTAGTAGTCGCGATCGGGGAGTTCGATGCCGCCTTGAAGCAGATAGGGGGCGTAGTGGTCGGGATCGTTGAAGCTGGGAGCGACCCATAGGCCGAAGATGTTCGCAGTGTGGAAGTTGGTGGCGTTGAGGGCGTCGACGTCGGCGCGGAGGGAGAGGCCGAGTGCGTTGCTGAGCTCCTTCGGCGTGTGGATGGTCTCGATGGAGGCCAGATGCGGCTTGAGGGTGGCCATACCATACGCCTCGATTGCGGCTTCATCCATGTAGGAGTGGTAGAGGTCAGCGATTTTGCGTTCGTCGGAGCCTGCGGGGGCGTTGGATTTTGCGGCGTCGTCGATAATGCTGGCGACTTGTTTGAAGCTGAGGTCGACGAGGGTGTTGAAGACGCCTATGGCCGCGCGGTCTGGTGGGAGTTTGGTGTGGGAGACGTAGGTTCCGTTGGCGTAGAGGTAGAAGTTGTCGCCGGGGCGGATGGCGGGGTCCATGTTGGGGATGGAGATGCCGGTGTCCTGCGCGAACGCGGGGATTGCCAGTGTGCAGAGGATGAAGGGGAGGATTCGGCGTGTGAGGTTGGTCATTGGGGTGCTCCGGGATTTTTTGCTTAGGGCCGGTTTTTAACTTTGCTTTCTGTGCTTCGGCCCGGATCGTTATTGCCTAGGTCGCGAATGGGTATTCGAGGCTTGGGCTCTGCGGGGTGAACATCCTGCCGCCATCTTCGGTAAGGTGCCAGTCGTCTTCGAGGCGGACGCCGAACTCACTGGTGATGTAGATGCCGGGTTCGTCGGAGAAGCACATGCCGGGAGCGAGCGGGGTGGTGTTGCCGCGGACGAGGTAAGGCCATTCGTGGCCGTCCATGCCGATGCCGTGACCGACGCGATGGGTGAAGTGTTTGTAGTCGGGGCCGAAGCCCGTGGCGGTGACGATGTCGCGGGCTGCTTTGTCGATGGCCTGGCACTGGACGCCAGGATGTGCGGCTGCGAGTGCGGCGGACTGGGCGTTGTGGACGATGTCGAATACCTTGCGGGCCTTGTCGAGTTTGGGCGAGGTGCCGTCGCCGAGGACGAACGTGCGTGAGATGTCGGACTGGTAGCCCTCGACCAGGCAGCCGTCGTCGATGAGAATGATCTCGCCTTCGCGGATGGTCTGTGGTTGGAGAGAACCGTGAGGGAGGGCGGAGTATTCGCCAACCTGACAGCTTGCGTCGCCTGTGACTCCGCAGCGAGCATAAGCGGCGTCGATGAGTTGCGAGAACTGGCGGTTGGTCATGCCGGGTTGCGCGGATTCGTAGGCGGCTTTATAGACCGAGAGGGTGATGTTGTTGGCAAGCTGCATGAGGGCGAGCTCGGCAGGGGACTTGATGCCGCGGCAACCGAAGGTGATGGGCGTTGCGCTCGTGGCGGTGAGACTGGGGCTGGCGTGAGCGATGCCGTCGGCGAAGACGAATTGAGTGCGTTCTTCGATGCCGATGCGGCCAGTCGCGATGCCGGCTTCCTTAAGGGATTTGGCGAGGAGTTTGTAAGGGTCTTCGTCTTCATTCCAGGTGTAGACGCGGGTTGTATCGGCTGAAGGGAGGGTTGCGGGTTTGGCTTCCATGCGCTCGCGGACTCGGCCCTCTTCGAAGACGGGGCAAACGATGAAGGGCGAGCCTTTGGCGGGGAGGGTCCAGGCGAAAAAACGCTCGGATTGGCCCCAGCGCAGGCCGGTGAAGTAGTTGAGCGAGGTGCCAGTTGCGATGACGATGGCGTCGATCTTGTTCTGGTGCATGAGGGTGCAGGCACGGTCGAGGCGCTGCTCGCGTTCCGCAAGTGTGATAGGGACGGCTTCGCTGCGACGGTTGGTGAGTGCGGAGACGGCTGGTGGGAGATTTTCGGACTGACGAGTCTGTGCGGCCAGGGAGAGAGCGGGTGCTGCTACGGCGGTGGCAGCGGAGGTCAGGAGGAATCGGCGGCGGTTAATTTTGGCTTGGGGCGTCTGAATCGTCTGGGTCATGGGTGTTGTGATTGTAGCGGGTTGGGTGCGGGCTGATCGATTGAAAGTGACGGGCGACAATGTTTAATGACTAGTGAGAGATGAGAGGGTTGTCGTGAAGGAATTTGATGGTGTGGTGGCGGATATTCGTGAGGAGTGGCGTGCGGGGGGAATGCAGCGTTGGCGGATTTCCCTGGATCGGACAGAGTTTTGCGCTGGAGATGTAGGGTTATTGGAGGCGGTCTCGCGGAGCGGTGCGCGGCTGGTGGTTCCGGTACTTCGCGTGATGGTCGATGCGGGCGAGGTTTGGCATGTTGTGGAAAAGCCCTTGGCCGCAGGAACCCGGGTAACCGGGCGGGTGGGTTGAGTATTGAGCCAGGAGTGCGGGATAGTGTCTCAGTTGAAATTCGAAATGAATGCGAGCATGATCGACATATCAGCAGGAGCGGCAAAGCAGAGCTAGCCTTGACACGAAATCTATCAAGGCATCTCGCTCCGGCGACACAATGCGCCGAGTGCGCATTAAGGACGGCCTAGTATGACCCGGCCAGTAATAAACGGTATCGCACCATTTTTCATCGTGCGCAACGCTGTGGCCGCCCTCGCGTTTTATCGAGATAAGCTCGGCTTCGATATCACTTACCAAGAACCCGAGCATGATCCTTTTTTTGGGATCGTTTACCGTGGCAGTGCGATGCTCATGTTCAAGGCAGTCGAGGTGGACCCGCTGCCCAACTCCGCGCGGGATCCCGCGGCCCGGTGGGATGCTTACATCAATGTGCCCGATCCTGATGCGCTGGCGGCCGAGTTCACGTCGCGTGGCGTCATCTTTTCCGTACCTCTAAAGGACACCACTGACGGCCTACGTGGATTCGAACTGAAAGATGTTGACGGCTATGTCTTATTCTTCGGTCGTCCTCGCGAGAATTCAAACGCAACTTCAAGCTCAGACACCTTGCGAGTCGGCCTTTGAGCCAGTGGCGATTGCTGATACACTTAGAGGTGTTGTTCTGATTGCGTTGGGCCTGCGATGAGCGGTGCGCGATGCGTCTGGTAGGGGGCTGTAGCTCAGCTGGGAGAGCGCCTCGTTCGCAACGAGGAGGTCAGCGGTTCGATCCCGCTCAGCTCCACCAAAGAATCAATAACATACAAAGGCACTGAATCAACAGAAACTGGTTTTGTGCCATGGTTTGTGCCATAACTCTCCGAACTATGCCTTTGTGGCGCCTTCCTCGACAAGATGTTGACAGCGTCCCGCTTCGCATCTTGGCGGATGTGGCTGTAGTGCTCGAGCATCTTCCGCGACACATGCCCCGAAATCGACATGATGGTGATGTCGCTCGTTTGTGACTCGGCAAGCTCAGTGATGGCGTGGTGGCGGAGATCGTGGAAGCGGAGACCGGCAAGTGGACTCTTAATGCCATTGAGACTTGCCTTGCAGTTTTTATTGAGGCAGATCTCTGAGGGATTTTGCATCTCTCGGCACACTGGGCACTGAATCAGCCGCGTCAGCTTCCGCCATGGACGTCCTCCAACTCTTCATCGGTCGGGTGGGATCGATGGCATTGTGCTCGCAGGATGGAAACAGAAAGTGCTCCGGCGCTGGCACGTCCGTGAATTTCAAAGCGCGTTCTCGTAGTTCCTGAATAGTGATTCCAGGCATCGTCATTCAATGGAATGGAGCGCAGACCGGCGTCTGTCTTGCTGCGTCTGACCGTCAGCGTGCGTCGGAAGAAGTCCACGTCACGCCAGCACAGGTTCTTGATCTCGACGCCGCGCATGGTGGTATTGAGTGCGAGGGTGGCAGCCCATGCCGTGTTCTGCCACTCTGGACGAGCTGCAGCGACCTTTAGCAGGCGTGTCTTCTCTTCATAGCTCATGGCGCGGCCGATCGTCTGCCGAACCGGCAGAGGCTTGATGTCATCGGCAAACAGATGCCAGCGTTTGGCCTTCTTCAGTACGCCGCGGATGATGTCCAACTCACGGTTGACCGTGGCATTCGCTCTGCCAGCCGCTTTGCGTTCGCGAATATATGAGGTCACATCATCGACGGTGATGCGGCTGACCGCTATGCTGCCGAATTGATCATTAATCGGTTTAGCTCTCTCTCGTTCAGTCTGGATGCTACGCTCCGCGAGATGCGAAAGCCTGTCTTCTGAGGAACCGCTCCGCAGCATCGCGGAAAGTGAGCTTGGCGATTTCATGCTTTTTAGCCGAAACCTTGCCCGCTTTCGCGCGTGCGATCAGTTCCTTGTGTAGAGCCTGTGCCTCACGCCAGTCGCTGGTATCGAGGGATTGACGATACCGCTGTCCGTCGACTACGAAGTCTGTGTGCCAGGTATTACCGCGCTTTTTTAGTGCCATCTTTCTTTCTCCTTCTTACTTCCGTTTCGACCTTTTGCTTTCGTTTGAAGCGCATCCTCGCCATGCGAAAGGCATCCCCATGCTTATTGGAGCAATACTCCTGACCCGTCCGGCGCTGTTCGAACGGCTTCGAACAAAAAGGACAAATGCGCCAGCCGATGACGCTTGCCTGAGAGATAAAAAGTGTGTCAATGAAATACGCCATCTCCAGGCTCGTGCAGTAAATCGCGGGCACAACCCGCCCCTTTTGCCACCAAAGGACTATTTGCGTGCCATTGTCATTAAGTCTTTGTGTAATTTCACGGCAAATTCGACTAGGGAGGTCGGGAATATCTGATCGTCGCAATTGCCAACGCCGGGCCCATTCTTCCTCAGGCAACTTAAAAGAGGCGCTTTCTAGTCTGTAAGCCGACAACATAAAACGAAATAGCTCTACCACTGCTGTTACCCATTCAGTTGCGGTAGAACACTCCTCAATCGTCTTCCGTTCAATGGGCTCGATCTTTTCCAGCGTTTTCTTTGCTTGCGTTAGGTAGAAGGGATCGCCAGACGTGAGTGCATTTAGCAAAGTTATGAGCGTAACCAAATCATTCGCCGCTGGTCCTTTCAGGCTTTCGCGCATTTTTCTTCGGTCCGAATTCGCGAATTGGCGAACAGGAATATCACCAATCGAATCGAAGTTCACTACTCCTGTAGCTTTTTCAGTCGTCTCCGCTGTGAAGATGAGTGCGAAGCCCGTTATGCCGTTGTTATGGTTTATAGCGTTCATCGTGACATCCATGCTATTGGTACTGGTGGGAGGCGTCAAATGCGGACGAACGAGATTGAGGAAGTTGGAGTAGCGGAGGCCAGCCGCAGATTGGGAATCACGATCGATCACCTTTATTCCCTACTTTGGGCAGCCAAACTAAAAGCACGAAAAGTGGACGGCAAATGGCGCATTCCGGTGGAGGCGATTGAGGAGCGACGGGCGCGCAGGTGTGATGTATGAACCTTTCTCGCCTGCTCACACTAACCGAGTTTGCTGACGCGCTAAGGCTCAGCCCGCACACGATTCGCAAGTGGGTGCAAGATGGGAAAATTCAGCCCGTCCGCATTTGCCGACGTCTACTCTTCGAACCTGCTGAGGTGAACCGGCTTATTGAGGAATCGCGCCAAGACAGCCGACATGACCTTCGCCGAAATCTACACACGGTCTCAGATGTGGACACGAATATAGAGCCAAAAAACGAAAGCCCGCGTAAGGAGCGGGCTTTGTAAAGCGTCTCGGATCAACTTCGCCAGGAGCGACCGTGACTGACCAGAGAATATCACCGACGCAATTGAAATCGTCCATTACCTCGTGGGGAACCAAGCCCAATGGCTCGGCCGCCGAAGAGAATGCCACCCTGCGCACCCTCACGGCTCGGGACCGCGAGATGTTCGCTAAGTTGCGTATTCCAGAATCGCTCTTGGCCGACGCTGGGGTCTGCCGCATAACAGACCGTGAGGCCCGTGAGAGGTGGGGCTTCGACAAGAGCTCGGCGACTGCAGACATGGGCGGCATCGCCTTTCCGTATTTCGCTCCTGAGGATGGTCATCGCGTTTCCGTGCGCATCAGGCGGGATAACCCCGAGATCGGTGCCGATGGAAAGCCGCAAGCCAAGTACATGACCCCTTGGGGGGATCGTCGCCGGCTGTACTATCCACCAGAAGCGAAAGAGAAACTTGCCGATTCCTCCATTCCCATCGTGCTCGTGGAAGCGGAGAAGAGTGCACTGGCCTTGACGGCATGGTCGCAACGTTTACGGAGGCCAATGCTGGTGTTGGCGATGGGAGGCTGTTTCGGTTGGAGCATGACCAGTCGAAAACGTAATGAATTCAACATCGAGGTTGATCAAAAGGGCAGTTTATGGGATTTGTGCTACGTCGAAGGCCATGAGGTGTTTGTCCTACTCGATGCCAATGTGGCGACCAATACCAAAGTGGAGATGGCGGAGCGCAGGTTAAAGAGAATGCTGCGGATAAAGAAGGCAGCGCGTATACATGCCTGTCGTCTACCCCTAATGAATGGCCTCAACGGACCTGATGACTATATCGCGCAATGTAGCGATGAGGCCATGCTGGAAGTACTCGATGGAAAATTCAGCGGACGCGACCCGGACGATGACCGCGAGCGCATTGAGCTTAGTGGTAACAACCGCGAGCTTGCCGACGTCGCAGAAGAAATGGGAACGGTATTGCGGGGTACATTATTTGCCCACGGGGATGACATCGTCATCCCTCGCGCCGCTTCGCTCCACGTAGTGAAGCCGCAGCAGTTGCGAACTCTCATTGCGCCGCATATCGCCTGCACACGGAAAACGAAGGACGGTGTGTTCGTTGTGACAATGAGTGAAGTCGAAGCCGCAGGAATTCTCGTAGCACCGCAGTTTCGTCAGACACTATGGCCCATCCAGCGAGTGAACCGCTGTCGCCTACCCGCGATGCGCGAGAACGGTCAGATCGACTTGCTTCCGGAAGGGTACGACGAAGCGACAGCAACACTCACGGTCAGTGATGTGAAGTACCGAACGGACATGCAGCATGGCGATGCGGTGAAGCTGCTCCGTGACCTGTATAGCGAGTTTGAGTTTGTCGATGATGAACGCTCTCTCGCTGTCACGATTGCCGGGGCAATGACCTTGTTCTGCCCGCACCTGCTTCCTCAAGGTGCACTCCGTCCTGGCTTTGTAGTGACCAAGAACGCTGAGGGTGCGGGCGCGTCGACGCTAACCCGATGTATGACCGCGCCTGTGCTAGGGGACGTGCCCTTCAACTCCAGGCCGGGCAACGACGACGAAATGAGGAAGCTGATTACCACGATCGTACGCGATGGTGACCCGTTGTTAGTCCTCGACAATGTGAGTGGGGTTCTGAAGTCGTGTGCGCTGGAGATGTTTCTAACCTCATACATATGGCGAGATCGGCAGCTCGGCGGCAATGAGATGATCTCCGGCCTGAACCTGTCGACTGTGTTCATCACTGGCAACGGACTGACCTTAAGCCCGGACATGAATCGCCGCACACTAGTAATTGAACTTCACCAAAGTTTCGAGCGGCCAGGCGATCGCAAGTTCACGCGCTCGCTCGACGTCGCGGCACTCCGTCAACTCCGCCCGGAAATATTGGCCGCGTACTGGGCAATCGTCCGATTCTGGGCCGAGATCAAACGTCCCCGCGCTAGTATGTCGGACTCGGCGTTCCCGCAGTGGTCTAACACTGTCGCTGGCATTATCGAGGCAGCCGGCTTCGCCTGCCCGCTTCTACCATCCAGATCAGAGAACGCAGCAGCCGTTGATGAGGATGGGGAAGACATGCGTCAACTGGTCGCGGCGATGACGCTGGGGAACGAGTACACATTTACTGACCTAGTGGCAGAGTGTCGAAAGCATGAGGTGTTTTCGTCGTTGACCGGTGACGCTCAGAACCTGATGACGCCAGCGCAACTCTCGAAACTCGGCAAAACTTTCGGACGATACGACAACAGGCGAGTGGGTCGGAGGATGTTCGTGATCTCTGGACATCGGCACTCACGAAAGTCGCGACGATACACCGCTCGTCCGGCAGCGGAAGATACCGTTCCCGACCGTTCCACCGTGTCAAGTTGTCAGGAGCCAGTGAGTTAAGGAAGAACGGTCGGAACGGTTTTAGAAGCGACCGTTCCCAATTAGGAACGGTGGGAACGGTCAGTATGATTCCTGTTTTGACTGTCCCGCTGTACCGCACTGAAAAGAAACGATCAGGAACGGTGGGAACGGTGGGAACGGCTTTCAAAGATTGCCAATCCATCAAGAACAAGACGATTCTGTGGCCCAATTTTATGGATACGTTAGTGACGATGATGAAAGGGAGAATGATGCCGAGGAGGACGAACTTGAAGAAGAGACTCTCGTGGAGCAGGACATATTATCCGCTCCTCGAGCTTTAGGAGGACCTTTGGCTTATCAATACAATTACGAAATCGTTAAGCGGCCGGCGCAGGTCGGCGGAGGTGTACGTCTCTATCTCTACGGTCCTAATCCAGAGACAGGAGAACAGGTCGACTATGGGAGCGCGGTGTTCCTGTCTGACTTGGCGGATCCAAGAACACTAAAAGACGCTTATATAGCCGCCCAACAGAAAGGCGATTTGTGGATGGAATCACAGCGAGAAGACATCTCCAGAGCCATGGAACACAGGACATTTCATCCATTGGACTCAGCGGATTTTTCGAAGACCATCTAAATTGGACGCCGGCGGACACGTCGAATTCGTCGGGGGGCTGGTAATGGGTTGGGTGGGCTCAATGCAGAAGTGGCCAAAGGCGGGGAAGGTTCTCCGTGTGCCGATCTGCCGGAAGATGCTGCATCGCTCCAATACCCTTGATGCTCTTGAATTGCAGTAACGGGAATACGCCATTTCCCATGAACTTTCCGGCCCTTTATGTAGCCAGTTCGCAATAGGGTATAGAAGTAATTCAACGAGAGGCCTGACCTGCGGCAAGCCTCGGCGACTGGGAGTTCCTCGATCTCATTAACTTGCGTCATCTTAATCCTTTCATGATGGCTATTACTGATGTTCAAAACTGTTAACGATCGTTAACGATTCATTACACCTTCCAAGCGCCTTCAAAGTGCAACAATAAGCCGCGATGACGCCCCATTACAAAATGTTCGCGATTAAACGCTGGCACAAGACCGGCATTACAGCGTGACAACCTTTATTGTTCGTGTTGTGCATTACACATCGTGCAGATTTTTGAACCGTATTCTTCGAAGTAAGTATTCTAGAGGCGTCACTCTAGAGGTGACGAAATGAATACAAAGATAGACGGCAGCGAAGATATTGCTGATCCCGATATGAGCGATATGGAGCTGGAAAGAGAGCGGCTCCGGAGGCTGAATCGAGAACGTGTCCGCCGGTACAGACGGCGGCATCGCAAAGGTGCCAACGATTCCGGCAGGGTTAGCGAAGCCGACAGCGGCAGACGAATTGCCGGTAAGGCGAAGCCTCGAGCGAGCTACCGGAATTCCCCGTCATCGCAGCAACATCGCCAACAGGCATTCTTGCTGCTCATCTTTTTCAGCATCATCTTCCTAGTCGTCCTCGTCGCAATTCTGCGCCAGAAGACTGGCGTGAGCCCCTTCGGAAACCGGGATGGGCTGTCGTCGGAATACTGAATCTATTTGTATGAACCGGCGATATCCGTTGCTCTCGCTCGACTATGTCAGCGTGAGGTATACCCCAACACCACACACTGAATTGAGATTTTTCCCGTCAGAATAGGGTTGAAAAAGTACTTTCTTGACGCAATGTCATTATGGGCTACAGATTCTATTCTGACGAGGGGGTGTGCGATGGTCGCAGTAGCAGTAGGGCAAGGTGGCAAGAGAGTGGGGTATATCAGGGTGAGTTCGCTGGACCAGAACGAGCTGCGCCAACTCAACGGTATCGAGCTAAATAAGTCTTTCATCGAGAAAGCCTCGGGCAAGGACATTAAGCGGCCCCAGCTCCAGGCGTGTCTTGAGTATCTCCGTGATGGTGATTTGTTGGTCGTGCATTCGATGGACCGCCTGGCGCGCAACCTGGATGACCTGCGCAGGATCGTCACTGACCTGAACGTTCGCGGGGTACAGGTGCAATTCATGAAAGAGCAATTGACATTCACCGGCGAGGACTCAGCCATAAGCAAATTGCTGCTAAACGTGATGGGAGCCTTTTCCGAGTTTGAGAGAACACTGCTCAGGGAACGGCAGCGCGAGGGGATCGTCATTGCCAAGAAGAAGGGCGTTTACAAGGGTCGAAAACGGTCTCTGAATCCTGAGCGCGTTCAGGAACTGCGCACGCGGATTGCGTTAGGGGAGAAGAAGGCTGCGCTTGCACGCGAATTCGGCATTAGTAGGGAGACGCTCTATCAATACGCGCCCGTTATAGCGCACGCGATACAAGCCGAGAATTCTCGAGGTTGTTAAGCGTATGCCCAAATGGCAATGAAGGATCTCCGGGTCGGATGCCCAACGCGCGCGACTGGAGCGCACGAGTTCGAGACACACCTCAAGGGGAAGACCACCGATGTCTCTGCGAAGCCTCTCGCGGTGCCGCCTGGGTCTGATGTCTCGCTACAACCTGAGGGACCTCTATGAGAAAGTTCGCAGCGACCCGATGTGGACGGTTGCCAAACTTAATGCTAGCTCAGGCTAACTCATTAGTTTGAACTGGCTCCGGGCGGTCCTAGAAATTTCTGGATTCTGACGCACACCTTCTCGGAGTTCTTGCGGATCTCGCATTCCCAGACGACGAGCGACTTCCAGCCTAAGTGTTTTAGGGCTTCCAAACTTGCTGTATCCCGCGCCTTGTTCCTAAGGAGTTTGGGTTCCCAGTAATGGCGGTTGGAGGACGGCACCACCCGGATTGGACATGTCTCGATTGAGTGCTGGTGCCAAAAGCACCCATGGACGAAGACTGCTTTCCTACGGCCGGGAAAAGCTAGGTCAGGCTTGCCTGGAAGTTCCCTCTGGTGGAGGCGATATCTATATCCTTTCGCGAACAGGTACCTTCTGATTGTCATCTCCGGTTTCGTATTTTTGCTGCGAATGGACCGCATGATGCGGCTTCGAGCCTCCGCAGACAATCTATCGGACATCAGTAGTAGGTATCCCGCCACTGGATGTTAGCCGGATTTACAAATGCAGGAATTTGAACCCTCTCCGGAAGGACTGAATAATTCCGGCTCGCAAGGAGAGCATCGGACAGGACCAACTGTCCGGTTGGCTTGATACGAATGTTGCCTGTATCAAAAAGTCGGTGGACGTCGACACGTAGGCAGATGCCGTTTGCTACATCGTCGCCGCCTCGGTGCATTACGGGGACGATATGCGCGGCTTCCAAGATCACTCCAATGGAATCCCCGGTCAGGAAGCAACGATTTCTGTAGGCGTCCAAGACCCTATCTCTGAACTGGGGCTGTTCAGGCCGAGTCAGAGCCATTGTGAGTGTTCTCTGACGCTCGATAATCGAGGGAAGCTGAGAATGGCGCACTGCGGCGACAACTTCGTCAGTTTCGTCGTCGTTACCCGAGAAAACCGATCCTTCGCTTGTTACCGCCAATGCCTCGATGTTGTAGAGCTCGTCGAGCGCGTAACGATCTTCCATGGAGTTCTCTGCCGGTATCCGGCGACATAAACCAAAATTCGCCAAGAACATCAGGAACTCTTTTGCTAGGCGGTGATCATTGGATGCAGGCGCGCAGTCTGGCCAATCGGAAATGTCTAACCTTCGCGCTCGGTATTGCCAAATTGCGCGGGTGATTTCTGGGGACGTTGCCTTTGTTCCAGCGAGAGGAATGCAAATCCGGATTAGCTCGAAAGGGGTTATGTAAGCCGCTGCAGTACCGTGTCTTCGACCCAGCTCATCGAGAATCTCGAGTATCATCGCGAGCGGCCGTATTTGCAGACCTGCAGCTTGCCATTCCGCAATCTGCGCTGGCGTATATGTCCAAGGGTTCGGAAGTACAGTTTGCTGAACCATGGTTGCAGCGAACTCTCCCTGGGTTACCTTACCTTCTGCGACTTTATGGCCGAGAGCAGTGAGCTGGATCTCGCCTCGATCGGGCAGTAAAAGTCCGGTCCCCTTCCAATACTGGCCCGAGTTCCTAATCAGATTCCGTTCGGGTGTTCTTACCAAATTGACGGTTGTGCCTGTTTGTTCTTGAACTACCTCCAACTCCCTGGCGATGTCGGGATCGGAAGGTGGTTCGCCTTCGTGCCTTGCCAGAACGCGCAGAACGCCGAGAAAGACCGGCGGCACGAGTAGGCTCTCTGTTGGAGCGACACTCAACCATCTCCACTTGTACCCGGGAAATGGTTTGACCGGAGTCATGCGGCCTCTTTCCCCGTTGAAATCAACTCAGCATCCGCTTTCGTGAGCATCGTGCCGATTGCAAGTCCCAGAAGTGGTGGAACAGCATTAGCAATCTGGCGGTATGCTGATGTCTTTGTCCCGGAAAATACAAACGTATCAGGGAAGGACTGAACCACTGCGAGCTCCCTTGCCGTCATCCGTCGGTGATTGCCCGGATGATGGAGAACTACAACACCACCACGGTCGTCGCCCCGCGCGGTGACCGTGGGGGCCGGTCGAGATGGTTCGATGAACCGGTGCCCGAGATGACCGTTGAACCTCAGCTTGTAGAGGGAATTCTCGTGGTTTGGTATATGTCGACCATCCTCCGGTTCGGGAAGGTGACCCAGGGCTTCCCCAACGGACTTCCACGGCGAGAGCCCAAGTATGGGCGCGCATTCTGGATCCGCATGAGTTGGCGTTGGTGGAAGGACTCGATATCTTGAAGGTCATTCCTGACACCCAGAATCAACAGGCGCTTCCGAAACTGTGGAACACCATAGTCCGCCGCATTCACAAGGTTGTGTCGTACACGATAACCTGCCTCTGAGAATGCGAACGTGATTTCACGCAGTGCGTTTCCATCCGCCATCGACATCAAACCCTTGACGTTTTCGGCAACAAAATAACGTGGGCACTTTTCTCGAACGACCCGGACCATCTCGCTAAAGAGCTGGTTCCTCGGATCATCCGTAGTGCGCCCCCAGTTGGCGACAGAGAACCCTTGGCAAGGAAACCCGCCAACCACAACGTCGCAACGCGGAATCTCTGAAGACGGAATAAGACAGATGTCGCGAGTATCGATGTGATCGCCGATGTTCGCGCGATACGTGGCAGCGGCGTCTAGGAAAATGTCATTCGCCCAAACGATCTCATGACCAGCCAACTTGAGGCCCAGGTCGAGACCTCCAGCACCGGAGAACAGGGAGACAACTCTCACTTATGCTACCTCCCGCTTCCGAACTGTATTGACGTCTTGCTCCTTAAGACTCTCGCCTAACTGCCGAGCAAACATCACGGGTACAGCGTTACCAACCTGCCGGTAACACGAATTCATTGCTCCCACGAACTCAAAAGCGAGCGGAAAGGTCTGTATGGTCGCGGACTCGCGTATCGACATACGCCGATGATTGAGGGGATGCTGAATAGCACAGACACCACCCTTACCATTGCCACGAGCAAGTATGGTTGGTGAAGGTTTGTCGGGATTTGTCGCTCGGTGCCCTGTGAAGTTTCGGTTTGTCACTTTATATTTTGAGTAAATGTGATTCATGAGGTTATGGGCAACCTCAGGTTCCGGAATACCAGCGAGCGCCCTGCCAATATTTTCCCATGGTTTCAGCCCAACCGCTCGGGCCTTACCCGGGGCCGCATGGGTCGGGTCCGGAAACCTGAAATCACTGCTCTCTGGTATATCATCGCGTGTCCCGGCAATGATCACACGCCACCGACTCTGGGGCACTCCGTAGTTGACAACGTTGAATAGTTCCTTCCTCACTCGGTACCCGCAACGGGCAAAGTCGCGTTCGATCTTCCTGATCGCGTTTCCCCCTGCCAGGCTGAGGATCCCCCTCACATTCTCGGCCAGAAAGTACCTCGGTCTTTTGTCTTAATGACACGCCGGAATTCGAGATAGAGTCGATTCCGGTCATCCTTCTCGAAGCGCAACATGTTCGCCTGTGAGAACCCTTGGCAAGGGAAGCCGCCCACGACTACATCGCAGTCTGGAATCTCGGACGATGGGAGGTCCTCGATCGATCCCAGAACAATATGGCCTCCAATGTTCTTGCGGTAGGTAGCGACCGCATCTGCATCGGAATCATTGGCCCAGATGATCTTGTGCCCTGCTTGTATGAGGCCAAGGTCCAATCCCCCGGCACCCGAAAATAGAGAGACGATCTTCATTTCCGCATTACCCCCTCCAGCATTTCGGGGCTACGGAACAGATTGCCCTGTGGATCTGAGTCTAGAAAACGCTCAACAGCTTTTCGCACAATCCAAGCCACAGAAAGGCCATTCTTGTCAGCGACGCGCTGGAGTGTATCGTGATCGACTTTGTTCAGAGAAACTGATAAGCGGACGGTTTGTTCGGCGATAGGGCGCATGGCGATTCGGTGTGATATGCACCACATTACACCATTATTGGCGGCGGAAAAGCTAGATCTTTAGTACTTACCTGGAAGAACCTGAAACCCCTAACCCTAGTGGCTCAGAAGCATCAGTTAGCTTCGAATGGCTCGTGAGCAAATGCCGGAGAGCGAAGGCACTTGGCGAGGAGACTGGAAGGGACAGCCGTCGCGGCCAATCCACGGAACCTTCCACATATGCCTTAAACCATTGTTCGCCTTACTTTCGTGTCGTACAATTGGCGGTACATCCCAATTGGTCTCTCGACGACCGAATGGGAAAACCAAATGAATGGATAAACGAATGAAAAAAGAACGCATCCATACACAGGCCGCTGTGTACCGCCATTCTGATTCTATGACTAACCATCGCAGCAAACGACATCCCTTGATTCCAGTCGGGTCGGTGATTGGTTATTGGACCGTGCTTGAAAACGATCTCTACACCACTTATGGAAAAGACAAACAGCAAAAGCGGGCTTGTCGCGTACGCTGCGTCTGTGGAATAGAAGTGGTGCGAACGTACATGCAACTGAAGCGCAAGCGCATCCAATCCTGCGGATGCAAGATGCGCGAAATGTTTGTGAAATCCCATGCCCGGATTCCGGTCGACACGAAAGTTGGTCGGTGGACCGTTCTTGAGAATGATCTCTATAAGAGTTTCAGGAATCAAAGGCATCGAGCATGTCGCGTTCGCTGCGAATGTGGAACCGTAGCTATCCGCACCTATGGCGAGTTGCGCTGTGGTCGCAGTCCATCGTGTGGCTGCAAGTCACGCGAACGCGATATTGAGGTAGTCTGGAGAGACCTATTGCAAAAAGTTAAGTGCTGCGGGCATGACTCCGACCTCACCCTTCCTCAACTGAAAGCGATCGCGCAACTGTCGTGTCGCTACTGCGGCAAAGAACCCTCGAACATCCATCGATTGAAGTACAAGATGACGGTAAGTATCAACGTGGCTCAGTACCAGAGATGGAAATTCGTTATTCGGGTATTGATCGTGTCGACTCAGCGAAGGGTTATGTCTCTGGTAATGTCATACCGTGCTGCGGGGAGTGCAATTCGATGAAGAGCAACCTGTCGGTTGAAGACTTCCTGTCTTTTGTAGCTCGCATACATGTACACAACCCCTCAGCCGTGAATGTCCGGCAATTCGCAGCGACATTGTTTGATCCGCCCCCCTATGGTTCGACTCAATCGATTGGTTAGGGAGATCAATGTCCAGTAGAGCCACACCCGCTTCAGAAATAACAACTCTTGAGAACGGGCCATGCGTTACTAAGCGCATGGCCCATCTTCTTGAGCACGACAGCCGCCGGAATTTTGTGCCATGGTTTGTGTCATAACCCTGCCATCCTCGCCTATCTCAGGTCATCTCGCGCCGTATCGCTCGATGTGAAGTACACCCCGGCAAATCACCCAAAACCTGCATAAACATTGGTCATCTCGTATCACTTGGGCTCCTTAGGTATAGCGTCGTCTGAGTCGATGTCCTGAATTCGCAACGAGGAGGTCAGCGGTTCGATCCCGCTCAGCTCCACCAAAGATTCAATAACATGCGATATGAAGATTAGATTGGACGGCGTCTTCTCGACGAGCCTTGCGGTCGGTTGAACGCAACGTTAGAACTTGAATCTCACTGTGAACTGTATTCTTCGGGCAGGCAGAGCCGCCGTCGGCTGCTCGAAGAACTGCGACTGTACGTTTCCCACATAAGCCGAGTAATTTGTCCGATTGAGGCTGTTGAAGGCGTCAACGGCGAACGTAACCGTGGGTGTTTTATCACGTGCCTTTGTCAAGGCGAAATCGTGGGACCAACGCAGGTCCAGATTTGCATATCCCGTCGTCGTCAAGGTGTTTCGTCCAATGCCCGCCGGACGTGCATTAAGGATACCTGTATTGAGCGCATCGATGCCCGATGTCTCCGTGTACGGTGTTCCGGAGTAAATATTCGCAGCCAGTCCGAGGCTAAGCCAGTGGCCTTCATTGAAGGTGCCGAGAAGATTGAAGCGCTGCAATTGGTCGAAGTCAGCGCGGGCGTACTCGCCAGAGTCGTCATACTGATTTGCGGGGAACCATGAGATGCCGCCCGTGTTGTTCTCTGTGTGGCTGAGGGTATATTGCGCGAGGCCACTGAACCACCGGCCAGCGGTTCCTTTGAAGGTGATGTCGAGCGCATTGGATATCTGTCTGCCTCTTGATTGAATCTGTCGCACGACACCGAAGGCCGGATTTGGCCGTGTCAGATAGTCAGGTCCACGCGGAGCGTTGACGTCGGCGGAACGAAACATTTTGAAGCCCAGATTGCCGCGATAGGTGAAGGCGATTGATGTGCCTTTCGCCAACTGATGGTCTACGCCAACACTGAAGTACGTTAGCAAAGGGATGCTGGTGTTGGTTGCAGTGGTTATGAGGTCAGTTGGTAATGTCTCTATACTCTGTCCGGGAGGAATCGGGTTTGCGTAGTTCGGGTCGAGAATCGTAATAGCGCGCAGGACTGTGCCATTAAAGCGTTTCAACTCAGAGATAGGACGAGCGCCTGCGCGGTCGTAGAAGACGCCGCCTCCGGCTCTGAGGACGGACCTTCTCTGGTTGCCAGGTGCATAAGCGATTGAAAATCGTGGCGAGAAGTTGTGCGGCGAATCGAAATAGGTTTGCCAGTCGTAACGGATGCCGAGAGACATCTGAAGACTGGGCCTAAGCTGTATCTGATCCAAAGCGAAGACGCCGATTTCGTTGGCCCAGAACACCGCGCGGCCTGGTCCAGTTTGTTGGGTGAAGGAGTAGGGTAACTGTGCATCATACTCGGCCAGGCTAGCGAACTTGAAGGTGCCGAGTCGATTGGCATGGTCTTCCCATGCCCGTCTGCTCAAGTTTGGAATGACAACTCCTGTTTTTACAAAATGGCGTCCTTTGTTCCAACTCACGATTTCGTTGATTTTGAGGTTGTTCTCGGTATCGAGTACGTCCGCTTGCGCTCCTCCGTTTGTGAAGGTCCCATCGACGATCACCTTCGGTGCATTGATAGCACTGCGGACGGGGTTGTGATCTTTTTCAAAAAATAGCTGCAACTGATTTACGACGTTTGGCGAAACTGTGTAACTATCATTGATCACGATGTCATCCTCGCGCGACTGCGTATTGACGCCGGTGTCTCCGAGAATCAGTCCGCCGACACCTTGGTTGCGCGTAATAACGTCCTCTACGTTGTATTGCAAGGAAACGCGATGATTTGCAGTCAAATCTCGGGCTACTCGAGCAGCAAAGAGAGTTGTGTGAATGGGTGTATCAATATTCGTGGCGCCGCCCGGAAGCCCAGCCGCGAGGATAGCTTCCGGATTTACGATCGCCTGCAGGTTGTCTTCCTGACGGGTGCCAGAGATCAGAAAATTTGTCTTACCGCCGCGACTGAGCGGCCCGCTGATATTGCCTTCGTAGGTGCGTCGTTGTTCGACTGGGGGAGCGATGGCGAAAGGCGGGATGGCATCCGTGGAGGCGTCCCGGAATGTGAAATTGAAGGTGCCGTGAAACCTGGGTGTGCCGGCCTTGGTCAAGATTTCGATTCGACCCTTTCCAGGGCTGCGCGCCTCTGCCGTATATGGGTCATTGTTAATACTGACCGACTTGATAGCGGATACAGATACTCCCGATGACTTGGTCTCGATTCCATCGACGACGAGGGTCACGCCCTTTGAGTTGACGCCTGTCTGGCTAAGAAACGGGGTAAACGTCGAGATTACATCCTGATTGACCACTGGGATCTTTTCGATGAGCTGGGCGTTAGCAGTGACCTGATCGCTATTTGCGCCGGGGTTGGTTGTTACGTCCGACGAATCATCCGCCACGTCAACCTTTTCATTCACTTCTGGCAGGCGTAGATGAACGTCCAGCGACGGCATATATCCACCAACGATGTGAATTGGGAGGTTTTCTGCGGCGAAACCGTGGTCGGCCGGAATCACCAGGGTATAGTCCCCTGGCGCCAGATTTTTCAAATGAAACAAACCATGTACATCTGTCGTTGTCTGCTGCAGAAGAACCCCTTCGGTAGACGCAAGCTCCAGGGCACAGCCCTGGACCGTGGCCCCCGAGGGGTCAAAGACCGTGCCGCTTGGTGAGATCGGACTTTGCGCGGAGCAGTGGACCAAGACAATTGCAGTGATGGGGAACAACAGAGAGTGACGAAAACGACGCATCGATCAAAGGTACGTTGAGCCACTCAGGAATTGATTACAAATTTCTGATGATTAGCTTACGATTTTGCCGAATCTACGAACGCGAATGAGTGATGAGATCATGTCGCCGTGCTCACACATTCGGTCGCCCGCGCTTCAGCTAAACCTAAGCAATTCTTAATCGACGAATGACTTTCTGTTCACTCCATTCGGCAATTTAGAGGCTACTTTCAGGTCATCAGTCCAGAGGGTCAAGTTCAAGGCTGCGAAGAGACGGTTTTCCAGTCATTCGCGGATCTATGTCCCGGACTCAGGAGAATATATGGCTCGCGGTTCCGCTCTTGCTACTTTAGCCGTTTTCGTCGTCCTCGCCAGCCAGTGCTTCGCGCAATCGAGCAAGGCTAAGAACATTATCATCTTCATCGGTGACGGTACCGGGGTCTCCAGCCTTAACGCTGCCAGCATCTATGGCTACGACAAACCTCAGTCTCTGTACATTCAAAGCTTCCCTGGGGTTGCACTCGCCGATACGTCCACGGCGACCCAGTGGGTGACCGACGGCGGGGCAGGGGCAACGGCCATCGCGACAGGCGTCAAGACGAATAATGGCGTGCTTTCTGAGTCCTCTGCTGCCGTCAAAGACCAGAAGGATGGTGAGATTCTCAAGACATTCTTCGAGTATGCGCGGGAGCACGGACTCTCGACCGGCGCGATATCGAATGACGATCGCCAGGGCGTGACCAATGCACTGACCGCAGCTTTCTTTGCCCACAATAATAATCGTGGCAAGACCGGCGAGATCTTCGAGGAGATGATTGCACCGCGCAACGGCGGCGCTGGACTGGATGTTGCCTATAGTGGGGGTCGCACCGGCGTCCTCAAGCAGGTTGGAGCGATGGGCAAGGATGGCGCGGCGGACCTAAAGAGCCGCGGCTATGTGTTCGTCGATTCCCTGGATGCTCTTAAGTCTGTCGATGCGAGCCATACGAAGGTCGTGATGCTGAACGACGACATCGACATGCCAATCAAGCCGGCTGTCGACGATGCGATTACGCGTCTCTCGAAGAACCCGAATGGGTTTGTGCTGGTCGTCTTCTCCGACTGCCATACGGGAAAGGCCACTACCTCACTTCGCCGAATCGTTGAGATGGACAACGTTGTACGTGAGGTCGCGGCTGCACACAAGCAAGACACGATGCTCCTGTGGACTGCTGACCACAGCTACGACCTGCGCATCAAGGGTGAAGCTCTAACCGAAACGCTGAAGAAGAACGAGGGGAAAAAGATTACTTCGGCGGTCTCACTGGAAGACGAGCATACCGCTGAGGAGGTTCCGGTGTTGGCAATTGGGCCGGGTTCTGAGCGAGTCCACGGATTCATTTCAAACACCGATGTATTTCACATTCTGATGGCCGCTCCCGGCTGGCAGGAGACCACTAAGTACGGTGTAGGAGGGACCCAGTGAAGCTGATTTCAAAGGTTGCGATTTTTGTCCTGATGCTGGGCGGCCTGCAAGGCGCTCAGGCTCAAAACTACGAGACCACCTTGACCGGGACGATTGTGGACACTACGGGCGCGAAGGTGATCAATGCAACGGTGACTGTAACCAACTCTGGCACGAATGCCGTGCGCAAGACCAAGACCTCAAGTGCCGGGACATATTATGTCAGCAACCTGCCTATCGGCAATTACACTCTTGTGGCTTCGGCTCCGAACTTTGGGACCGAGCAGATCACAGATATTGAGTTGGTAGTCGGGCAAATACGAAACATTGATCTCAGGCTCAATATCGGGGCTGTTCAGCAGGAGATCGATGTAAAAGATACTGCACCTGTTTTGGCTACAAATACCGCGGAGATCGGCGCTGTTGTCCAGAACCAACAGATTAAGGATCTGCCGCTGAATGGCCGGAGCGTAGCCAGCCTGCTGGTCTTGGTTCCGGGTGCAATCGATAGCGGAGGCGGCACTCTGAGCACCATTCGCTTTGCAGGCCGCGGCACCGATGATACGAACTTCCGCCTGGATGGAGTGGATGCTACGGGTATTCGCGCGCAGAATCCAAACGCCACTCTCCGGCTGGTTACTTCCACAGAGTCGATCTCGGAGTTGAAGGTCGCGACCTTGCTCTATGGCGCGGACACCGGAGGGACGGCTGGAGGACAGATAGAACTGGTATCCAAGTCCGGCACCAATGATTTTCACGGTGGTGTCTTCGATTTCTTCCGCAACAACTGGTTCGATTCTCAAGGCCCCTTTGACGCCAGGACACCGCCACTGAAGCTGAACGACTTCGGCTTGAGTCTTGGGGGGCCCGTCATTAAGAACAAAACCTTCTTCTTTGGTACATATGAAGGGCTTCGCCAAACGGTTGCGGCTAACCTGGTTGCTATTGTGCCGACCGACAGCTACCGGGCGGCAGTTCTCGCAACATCTCCTGCGTTGGCTCCGTTTCTCAGCGCTTATCCCAAGGGCAATGGTGCGGCGCTCGATGCGAATCGCATCAACTACTCCTCCCCGACGTCAACGAAGCAGACTGAAGATTCCTATCTGTTCCGCGTTCAGCACATCTTGAACGACAGGAACAACCTCTTCGTCCGCTACAACATCGACCACGCCAACGTTACCGGTCCTAGTGGCGCTTTGAGGGACTTGTCGATTACAAATACGAGCCCGATGAACGCGACGGTTCAGTACGTTCATGTTTTTACGCCGACCCTTTTGAATGAGGCAGCGATCGGATTCAATCGTCTTTGGTCGGTTGCCAGCACGGCGGGCTATCTCACCACAACCCAGAACATCAGCTATGCGCTGGCCGTGAGCGGTTTCACTTCGCTTTCGAACAGCAAGGCCAGCGAGTCGGCGCCGACTACTTATTCGCTGCTGGATAATCTGACGAAAACGGTTGGCCGGCACACCATTAAGACAGGTTTCGAACTGAAGGAATTGCAGTTCAACTACTCGCAAGCGGGCGTTCATCAACTTCAATACAACGGCGTTACACAATTCCAAACCAACAAGCTCGACAGCGTGAGCGTCGTCGCCGATGTTCCCGTACATGGATTGCATAAGGTCGAAACGTTCGCCTACGCTCAAGACACCTTCAAGATGCGTTCTAACCTGACCTTCACGTATGGCCTTCGTTATGCGTTTCTCAATGTGTTGCACGAAGTACACGGGCGGAGCCAGGCTTGGGACGACGTGACCTGCGGAGGGAACTGCCCGGTAGGTGGTTTGTTCACCATTCCTGTCTACACGGACTTCGAGCCCCGGTTCAGCTTTGGATGGGAGCCCGCATTTTTTCACGGCGCGACCTCGCTGCGCGGAGGCTTCGGACTTTACCACGGCGAGGGGCAGATTGGCGACCTCAACGCTCCAAGCGACAATTACACTACGCTCTTCGGTCTGACCCCGGCGACCTTTCCCGGTCTTTCGTGGCCGGTAGATTCTTTTGTCGCGCAGGCAGCGACCAACCCCTCGGCGGTGCAACCCCGCGGTCTTGCGCGTAAGCGGCAGGATCCGCGCGTGACTCAGTATGGACTCCAGATACAGACTGCGCTGCCTTACCGCTTGATTCTGGACACCGGATACATCGGAAGCTGGGGCGACCATCAATTCACCCGCACCTACAAGAACGATTACCTCTATGGCACGACCACGCGGCCATATCCTACCTTCGGACAGGTGGACTACAAGGAAGCAATCAGCACAACGAACTTCAACGCTTGGCAGACCTCTCTGCAGCGGCAGTTCCGCAACAATCTTGGCCTGCAGTTCAACTACATGTGGGCGCATTCGATCAACGACGGCACGACTGGCGGCGGTGAAAGTGACTATCCCAACAACGATCAATGCCTTGGGTGCGAGTATGCCAGCAGCGATCAGGACGCGCGCCACACGGTCTCGGCTGACGCGATTTATACGCTGCCATTCGGCCGTGGGCAGCGTTTCGCAAACCACGGCATTGGGCGCGCTTTGCTGGGTGGGATCTCGTTGAACTCCATCTTTAGCTTTCGCTCGGGACTGCCGGTCAACATCGTCTTGGATCGTCCGGCATCGGAAATTCTTGACGGCAACAATACAGATCACAACGCCGGTGCCCCCAACCTTCGCCCCGACCTGGTTCCGGGCGTAAGCCTGACTCCTCCGGAGGGAAGGTCGAACAAACTCGGGGGGCGCTGGATCAATCCGGGAGCCTTCGCTGTTCCTGCGCACTTCACCTGGGGGAACTCTCCGCGCAACCTCCTGCGTGGGCCAGCTCTATGGCAGGCGGATCTCGGAACGGCAAAACGGTTCCGCATCTATAAAGATCGCCTCTCGGGTCAGTTCCGGGCTGAAATCTTCAATATCTTCAATCGCTCGCAATATGGCCTGCCGGCCGCGAACTTCACCACGATCGGCAATGCCCAGCTAGATTTGAGGACACAGACCAATCCAACCAAGATCGCTGCGGACAATTCTGCAATTGCGGCTGCATCGGCGACCTTCTCCCAAACCTCCGCAGTCGTCAACACCGGCGCAACAGGCGGCGGCACACCACGCAGAATTCAATTCGGCCTTCGCATTGAGTTCTAAACATTTGTCGTATGAAATCCAACGGCATCGCAAAAAGAGAAGGGTAAAACTTATATGAAGTCCATCATTTATCTAGCAGCATTTATTCTTGCAGGCTCGGCTGCTGCTCAGACAGCGGGCCCGTACAAGGTCCAGGGTCGCTTTTCAATTACCGGGACTGACAGCTGGGATTACATCACCGTCGACAGTGAGACCCGCCGGATTTATGTCTCGCATGCCGTCCGCGTCAACGTCCTGGATGCTGATACGGGTGCACAGGTGGGTACGATCGAGGACACTCCTGGCGTTCACGGAATTGCCATCGCCACTTCATCGAAGCATGGCTTCACCAGCAACGGCAAGGAGAACAAGGTGTCCATCTTTAACGCGACTGATCTCTCCCTCATCAAAAAGATCGAAGTAGGTAAAGGCCCTGACGGCATCTACTACGATGCGAAATCGGATCGCGTCTTCACCAATAATCATGGTTCGCACGACATTACCGCAATCGACGGCACCACGGGAGATGTTTTGGGCACTGTGGCAGCAGGGGGGGATGGCGAAGGGATGGTCACTGGCAAGGATGGTTTGATCTATGTCGCGTTGGAGGACAAGAACGAACTCTGTGCTTTCGATCCAAAGACACTTGAGGTCAAACGACACGTTCCGCTTGAAGGGATCGACGCACCGACAGGGCTCGCGGTCGATCGCAAGAATGACCGCTTCTTCGTGGGTGGTCATAACAAGATGGCGCTGGTTTTGAACGGAGCCACCGGTAAGAAGATAGCCAGTTTCCCAACTGGCTCCGGAACGGACGCTGCGGGCTGGGATGGCAAGAGTCAGCTAGCCTTCATCTCGAATGGCGAGGGAAACATCACCGTTATACGTGAGAAATCTCCTGACGAATTTGTGGCCGAGACTCCGATAGCCACCCAGCCGAGCGCGAAGACGATGGCCATCGACAAAAAGACTGGTCATATTCTTCTGCCAGCCGCAACGGTAGTCGTCACTCCTGCCGCTGATGCGACGCAGAAGCCCAAACGTGTAATTACCGAAGGCACCTTTGCAGTTCTTGTTGTCGGCAAGTAGCCCGGATTGACATGATGCTTTCTTTGCTTCGCAAACTGTGGTTCGAACCTCGCCGGTCCTCACTTCGTTTCTGGATGTTGCGGATACACACGTGGGCCGGCGTTGGCACCGGGCTTTATCTGGCGATGATGGGACTGACCGGAGGACTATCTGTCTTCCTGCCGGAGTTGCGCAACAGGCTGGTGGGCCCGATCCACGTCGCGGCCGGTCAGCAACGCTTGTCTTTGCAGACCCTGCAGAGCAACATCGAAAGGAGCAATCCTGGGTTTCGCCTCCAGAGGGTCTATCCTGGGCAGACTGCGTTGCAAGCGGATCGTTTTGAGGAGCAAACGGAAGACAAGACCGTTCGCGAGATCGTTGTCGATCCGTACAGTGCGCAGATATTGATCGATCGCAAGAAGGACGCCACATTCTACGATTGGGTACGCGATCTCCACGCTAACCTGCTCAGCGGGAAGACAGGCAAGACGATCAACGGTTTTGGCGGGGCTATGCTTCTGCTCACTGGACTGGCGGGCATAGTTGTCTGGTGGCCGGGAAGGCACCATGTCAGGGCGGCGACGTTTGGGATCTCACTACACAAGGGTTGGCACCGCCTTTCCCTCGATCTTCATCGCTTGGCCGGAGTATTGATCCTTTTTCCGTTGCTGGTCTCGGCAGTCACCGGGGTCGGCCTCGCTTTTCCAAAGCTGACGGGAACCGTTGTGGGTGCCGTGCTCGGTTGGGAGTCGGAGCAACTCAACCCAAAAGGCGACAAGCGTGGCGAACAAAAAGCCTTGGGGCAGAAGACGCGACGCGAGGCCGATGAAAACCAGACTCTCGGCAAGAACGATACTGTTTCGCCCAAACTTGCGCGTCTGGACGACGTTGTCAAAGTGGCGAGAGAACAGGTTCCGGGGGGGACTCCCGTCCGTATCCAGGCGACGGGGGGCAAGAACCGCAGCTATGTGGTGTGGATGCACCTACCGAGTGACTGGCGAGATGAAGGCGATAACCGTGTGCTGGTAGATGGAAATTCAGCCACGTTGCTCGGAGTCCAGCTCGGCCGTAACCGTGCCCTGTCTTCCAGAGTGATCGAGGGAGCGACCGCCGTCCATTACGGACAATTTGGAGGTATGGCGACGCGCATCGTCGCGGTCATTGTCGGACTAACACTTCCTTTGTTCTATATCACCGGCATGACACTCTGGTGGCGCCGAGTCTTTCGCCGCCGGCGAGATACAACAGTTCAGTCAGTTTATTCCGTCATCCGTGCTGCTGACGACATTCACGTGGCCGAAACACGATGAGCCTATTCCTAGAAGGTGAGGAATTCACCGACGTGGATTATAACCGGGCACGTGTGTTGGTCATAGAAGACGAGCGCAGCATGGCGTCACTTCTCCGCCAGGGACTCGAGGACCAACACTATGCCGTCGCAGTCGCCTACAACGGTTTAGATGGTTTGGAACTCGCGAACAAGGGAGATTTCTCAGCCATCATTCTCGATGTCATCTTGCCCGGTATGGAGGGCCACATTGTTGCTCAGCGGCTGAGATCTACTGGCAACCAGACGCCTATCATCATGCTTACTGCTCGAGATGCGCTCGATGACATTATTGGCGGTCTTGATGCAGGAGCCGAAGACTACCTCACGAAGCCATTCTCCTTTGTGGAACTTCTTGCAAGATTACGTGCCTTGGTCAGAAGAGGGGCAAAACCTCTTCCACCAATACTGCGCGTAGACGATCTCATCCTGAATACAAAGTCGCGCGAGGTCTCGCGCGGAGGGGTAATTATTCCCCTCACGAAGACCGAGTACGGTCTCCTGGAAGTTCTAATGCAGAACGTAGGTCATGTAGTGTTGCGGGCGGAGATCATCAAAAAGGTTTGGGGTACTGAGGACTCTATCGAGCAAAGCAGCCTGGACGTATATGTTAAGTCCTTGAGGGCGAAGATCGACGCCGACTCGGTTGGGAAATTAATCTATACCGTCCGTGGCTTCGGCTACAAACTTATGGGGTCATGATGAATCTCAAGCTCTCAATCCGCGCTCGCCTCACGATCTTGTATGACCTTGTCTTCCTTCTCGGATTCATTCTCTTGGGCATCACCGCCTATGTTGGCCTGCGCTCCACCATTGTGAAAATTGTCGATAATGAACTTAGCTCCCGGCTAGACGGCGTCGATAACTTTCTTGCGGAACATGTTAACCGCCTCCCTGCCACCAGACTTCAGCAGGACCTATCGGTCCATGTTGCTCTCAAGCCCGCACTGCTTGTCATTCAGAATCCAGCGGGCGATCTTCTTTACTGTGGCACATCCGTAAAAGCCCTCTGCAGTTCGCTTCCACAGCGCACCTCACCTTTTTTCACCAGAGCTAAAGATCAACGGGTCTTATCTGTAACCCGGGTCATCAAAGGGGCGCCCTACCGCATCTGTGTGGCCAGCGATCTCGGCTACGAGACTACGATTCTGCGTCGGTTTTCCCTCTGGCTATTGTTGATAGCACCCTTAGCGCTACTATCTTCCACCCTGGGTGGATACTGGTTGAGCGGACGAGCGCTCGAACCAGTTCAGGGAATTATCCAAGAAGTTCGCGCGATAGGCGAACACAGCCTCAGCATGCGTCTTCAGGTTCCAAAGACCGGGGACGATATCCAGGTTTTATCGGAGACATTGAACGGTATGCTGGCACGTGTCGAAAGCGCGTTTCGACACGTGAGAGAACTAACCGCGAATGCTTCGCACGAACTGCGGACCCCCGTATCGATCATCCGCGCATCTGCAGAGATCGCACTGCTGAATGCACGACCTACGGTGGAGTCGCATCGTAAAGCTCTTCTACAAATATGTGCCGAGGCCGAGAAAAACACACGGTTGTTAGATCACTTGTTGATGTTGGCCCGTACGGACTCCGGAGCCGAGACTCTTCAGTTTGCCAACGTCTCTCTTTCCGGGAGCATCCTCCAACCGTTGGCTGCCTGCCGCCACCTTGCCGAGGCTAAGAACATCGAGGTCCTTTGTGAGGAGGGAGAGGAGATGTATTTGTGGGCGGACGTCTCACACCTGAATCGCCTCTGGCTTTTACTTCTCGACAACGCAATCAAGTACACACCGGGTGATGGAAAAATTGCAGTCCGCACCTACGTTGACTCAACGGGTGCTCCAATCTGTGAGATTGCGGATACGGGTATCGGCATCGAGGCCGAAGACCTTCCGAATATCTTCGACCGTTTTTTCCGTGCTAAGAATGCACAACTGGCCACCGACGTAGGTTCTGGGCTTGGCCTGGCAATCGCGCGTTGGATAGTCGACGTTCACGAAGCAGGCCTAAGTGTCGAAAGCGTATTAGGCGCGGGCTCGACATTCCGAGTGAAATTCCGGGCTCAGAGACAACTCTCTCCTGGAGAAGGCATACGACAAGATCTGGCCCCAAGCTTTGTAGCCTCCGTGTCCTAGGGTTCAGTTCTTGCATAAGCTCAACGTAAGCTGATTTTCACTGATGTATGACGGTCGGATCACCTAATTGAGTCCCTGCAGCAGCTACTCTGCTGATAGTCGCTGGACACATGAGGAGAGATCATGATCGAGAATGTCGACAGCACTTTGCGAAAGATTCAACCCGCGCTTGCGGCACTGCTCATTGTTGGTACGTTGCACGCCCAGGATGGGAACAATACTCGTCGCCCGATACCCAACGTTCTAAGCACTGTTCTCTCCTATGACGATGCTGGAGTGCTGCGGCTCTCGAAGAATGGAGAACTGGTTCCAGAAATCAAGAACACCGATCGCTATGACATATCTCAAATGATCGGAAGTCCGACTGGTGCGGAGAATGGGATTGCGCTCGATTTCCACGATCCTGAACTGAATGGCACGGTGTCTTACGGAACCTATCAGGACAAGTCAAAATTTCCGGTGATAGCCTTCCTCCCCAGACCGGCCGAAATACGCAATGGCCACGCTCTACTTGAGATCAAAAAGACATTCGACAACTCGAACGACATTTACCACTTCACTGAGAACGGTCAAGGGATCCTCGGGTTCCGAGTCATTAACACCGCAGGAAAGATCCTCTACGAGGGGCGCGTAGCGTTTAGCGGTAAAGGCCCATACACGGTTCTTCCGACGATTATCGAAGGTCCTCTGGTCAACCTGCTCGGGCCTACCGGTTGTGTGATCTCCTTCGAGACCCAGGTGCCGCTGAAGACCTCTGTGATGATCGACGGCAAGACCTTTACCGATGAGCAAGGGACGATGCATCATGAGATCGCCGTTACAGGGCTGCTACCCGGCAAGACTTATGCCTACACAGTCCAATATGGTGAACGAACTGATCAGCACACCCTGAAGACTGCGCCCGAGGCGGGGAGCCGCAAGCCCTTTACCTTTGGCTTTGTCGCCGACAACCGCTCGGTCATCGCAGGCGGCGAGCGCGAGTTCGGACAAACAAACTATCAGATGGCTCGCTCTGGAATGGCCGCCGCGGTTGCTCGCAATATCTCGTTTATGCAGGCAATGGGCGGGCAGACCACAGGAAACAATCCAAGCACTGCGGGCCACGTGCTTGAATATGCAAATTACAAACGTGCGTTGGAGCCCTTCTGGGCTACAACTCCTGTATATGTCGGTATGGGAAATCATGAGGGCAACTACCATGTCTTCGCGGCCGACAGTGTCACGAAGAAGACGACCCGAATCGATCAGTTTCCGTACGAAACCGAATCCGGCGAGGCTGCTTTCGCAAAGTCATTTGTAAACCCGACTAACGGTCCTGAAAGCGAAGACGGTGCAAGCTACGATCCGAATCCAAGCGAGCAGGATTTCCCAACATATAAAGAAAATGTCTACTACTACACTTACGGCAACCTCGCGATGATTGTCCTGAACTCGGAATATTGGAAATCTCAGGACCTGAAGATTAGCGGATCTCCCGAAGGTTACGTCATGGACCAGCAGTTGAAGTGGCTCGACGAGACGATCCAGAAGTTTGAAAAGGATCCCAAGATCGATCACGTCTTCGTCAACCTGCACAGCTCCATGTTTCCCAACGGGGATCATTCCGATGCCGGTATGTGGTATGACGGCAAGAATGATATGCGGCCTAATATTATGGGGTTTCCAACCGACAAGGGCATCATAGAACGCCGGGACCAACTCATTGATATTGCCATCAACCACAGCAAGAAGGTCATTGGCTTTCTCGTTGGAAGCGAACATAACTTCGCCATGCTGGAGGTTACTCCGGATCTCGACCTGTATCCCAAAGTCTACGCGCCCGCTAAACTCAAGGTTAACCGCAAGTTCTTCTATATCCAAAATGGGGGTGGGGGCGCTTACGCTTATGCCCTCATGAACAACAATCCGTGGATGGACAACTTCAAGTTCTTCACCGCGCCACCCTCCATGGCATTGTTCCACGTGAATGGCCCTACCGTGACCCTGGAGGCGTTCAACCCGGAGACCTTCGAGAAAATCTGTGAGGACGTCAAACTTCGGTAATTACGAGGGTTGCCACTCGTCCCCGACAGTCTGCGCGTTCTTCACTCCCTTGAACGATCCGAAATGCCACCGCGAAATCTACACCGTGTCTTCATTTGCACTCACGATGAGTATTTCTCTATGGAGGGTCGGTGCCGGTTGGGGTTCGAAAGGAGAGTAGATGCTGTCAATATCGGCCGGTATTGAAGACCAAAGTCACCTCACAATCATTCGGACACGGTGTCATAGCAACGGGTAAACATAGTCGATCTCAAGCAGCTTCAGCATTAGGCGAGCATTGGACGAGTCGCACTAGGGTTTTCCCCAGTTGCCGGTTTCCTGGTACCCGCCTATACCGACATATGAAGCGAAGGTGGGTTAGCGGTGTCTGTGGTGCTCTGTTAGAGAGCAACAACATGCGGCGGGAACTTCAGCCTCCGCCGCACGGACGTATATGTCAGAGGTAAGAGCACAATTAGAAAACCGGCCGCAGACTGGGAAGACCCTGGGAATGGCTGCTCTTGCATGGGTGCTGACCGCGATCTACTACTTTTATCAGTATTCACTCCGCTCGGCTCCTTCTGTCATGATGCCGCAGTTGTCGGAAGCCTTCGGGGTGAGCGCACTCGGCGTTGCCTCGATCGTAGGCCTGTTCTATTACGGATATTCCCCGTTCAGCCTAGTGGCGGGCGCTGCAATGGATCAGCTTGGGCCGCGAAGAGTTCTGCCGATCGCCGCAGCTGTGGTTGGCTTAGGGGCTCTGTTATTTGCTACCGGCCGTAGCGACGTCGCGAGCCTGGGCAGGGTGCTTCAGGGCGCTGGCGGCGTTTTTGCACTTGTAGGTGCGATCTACATCGCGACCAAGAATTTTCCGGCTTCCCATGCTGCTACTTTGGTCGGAGCCACACAGATGTTTGGAATGGCCGGTGGGTCGGCTGGGCAGTTCGTGGTTGGACCCATGATCGGTGCCGGCCTCGCGTGGAACCGTTTCTGGATCGGCATGGGCATCGCTGGCCTGGGGATTGGCCTCCTCCTCGCCGTTTTCTTACCGAAGGAAAAACAGGAAAAGCGGCCCGATAACTGGTTGAGTAGCACCGTCGGGTCTTTCCGGGTTGTCTTCAGCAATCCGCAGTCGATTCTGTGCGGTTTGATCGCCGGGCTGCTCTTTATCCCGACCACGATCTTCGACATGGTCTGGGGAGTGCGCTATCTTCAGGAGGCGCATGGCCTCGACTACGCATCTGCGGTTATGCGCTCGTCCGCGGTCCCCTTTGGTTGGATCATCGGTTGCCCGCTCCTGGGTTTCATCTCCGATCGGCTCGGGCGACGGAAGCCGGTAATCATCGGAGGCGCGGCGGGGCTTATGGCATGCATGACTTGGATACTCTTCGGCCGTACAGGAGTGTTCCCTCCCTACTCCGTCGGCCTGATGGCCGGAGTGGCATCCGGCGCAGCGATGCTGCCTTACAGCGTGATCAAGGAAGCTAACCCTCCGCAGTTTGGCGGGACGGCGACCGGAGTCATCAATTTTCTGAACTTTACCTTCAGCGCTCTGCTTGGTCCGGTCTTCGCATGGATTCTTCTACACCTGGCTGGCGGGGCAGGGCGTCTGGAAAAGGAACATTATCAAGCCGCTTTTGCACCGCTGCTCCTGGGGATCGCGGTTGCGATTATTTTGTCGTTCTTCCTGAGGGAAACGGGCCCTGCGGCCCGAGCGTCGTCTTTACGAGCAGTGCAGGGGGTAAAAGCGTGACTCACCAAACCGGAACCGGAAAATATGAACAGATGTTGGAGACATGCAAGAACATGAAGCCAATTCCAACCGCTGTCGTCCATCCTTGCGAGGAGTCCGCGTTGGCCGGTGCGATCGAGGCAGCCAACCTTGGAATCATCGTTCCGATCCTGGTCGGGCCTCACGACAAGATAGAAGCCATTGCCATCGCTGCGGGAATAGACATCAGTCGCTTTCAAATCGTGGACGCTCCGCACAGTAATGCATCTGCGGTGAAGGCGGTCGAACTGGTGCGCACGGCACAGGCAGAACTTCTGATGAAGGGTAGCCTGCATACGGACGAATTGATGGCGGCCGTCGTGTCACGCGAAGGAGGACTCCGGACAGGCCGTCGCATCAGTCACGTTTTTGTGATGGATATTCCGACGTACCACAAGGTCCTGATTATTACGGACGGTGCAATCAATATATCCCCGACGTTGGAAGACAAGGTAGATATCTGCCAGAACGCTACTGATCTCGCCATCTCACTCGCAATGAACAAACCTAAGGTCGCGATTCTAGCGGCAGTCGAGACGGTGAATTCGAAGATGCCGGCCACGATCGATGCGGCGGCGCTTTGCAAGATGGCGGAGCGGGGACAGATCACCGGAGCGATCCTCGACGGTCCACTGGCATTTGACAACGCAATCAGCAAGGAGGCCGCCCGGACCAAAGGTATTCACTCTGAGGTTGCTGGCGATCCTGACATCCTTCTAGCGCCGGACCTCGAATCAGGAAACATCCTCGCCAAGCAACTAAGCTTTCTGGCCAAAGCCGACAGTGCCGGGCTGGTGCTTGGCGCTAGAGTGCCGATCATCCTGACCAGCCGGGCCGATAGCGTGCGGTCGCGAATTGCAAGTTGTGCCGTCGCGATGCTGGCGGCGCACGCCCGCCGAAGGAAACCATAGGAGTTACAGATGGATGATTACGCACTTGTGCTCAACGCCGGCTCATCGAGCCTGAAGTTTTGCGTCTACAAGCGACTGGGTGACAACGACTGGGAAATCGCGGCGCGCGGCCAGATTGAGGGGATTGGAACTTCGCCACGGCTATGCGCGAAGGATGCTCAGGGTGCTGTCCTTGTCAACAACGGCCTGGATGCCGGCATCGCTGATGGCCATGCAGCCATTGAGGCGCTGGCGTCGTGGCTGCGGTCAAAGTGGGGTGGCGCGCGTGTGCTGGGTGTTGGACATCGTGTAGTTCACGGTGGGGCAC
The DNA here is from genome assembly GCA_963815485.1 of uncultured Acidobacteriaceae bacterium. Lineage (GTDB taxonomy): Bacteria > Acidobacteriota > Terriglobia > Terriglobales > Acidobacteriaceae > Edaphobacter. Next base: position 2,971,922 of record CAWFGQ010000002.1, read on the forward strand.
AATATGGCCAACCAGTGCTGTTGACGCGGCAGATACTTTCCGATCTTTACGAGCTTGTCCCGCTGGCCCCGTTGCACCAACCATACAACCTCGCAGCCATCGATGCCGTCTTCGAGCGTCTGCCTGATGTGCCGCAGGTCGCTTGTTTTGATACAGGTTTTCATGCCGGCCATTCGCAAGTCGCAGAACTCATTCCGCTGCCAAAGGAGATTTGCAAATCGGGACTGCAGCGATACGGTTTTCACGGACTGTCCTATGAGTACATTGCCTCCGTTTTGCCTTCGGTGGCACCCGCGATTGCCAAAGCCAGGGTTATCGTCGCGCATCTTGGAAGCGGCGCGAGCCTATGTGCGTTAAAGGATGGAAGAAGCTTGGACAGCACTCTTGGCTTTACGGCCCTGGATGGACTCTGCATGGGAACGAGGCCGGGCGCGATTGATCCAGGGGTGGTTTTATATCTTTTTCAAAACCTCGAGCTCACCGCCAAAGAGGTGGAAACGATGCTTTACAAGCGGTCGGGTTTGCTGGGGATCTCAGGGATCAGCAACGACATGCGCGATCTGCTCGACAGAGACGAACCCGACGCTCGTCTGGCGGTGGATTACTTCGTATATCGTGCGGCGAAAGAAATCGGTGCTCTCGCCGCTGTGCTCGGTGGAGTCGACGCACTTGTCTTCACGGCGGGAATTGGAGAAAATTCGCCGGAAATCCGCCGCCGAATCTGCGATGCATCTTCATGGCTGGGTTTGGACCTGGATGCCCAGGCGAACACTAGCGGTAAGTCGCGAATATCGACCGAGCAAAGCAGAGTGTCGGCATGGGTGGTTCCGACTAACGAGGAACTCATGATCGCGCGCCATACCTGGTCGCTACTTGGACTGCAGCCCGTCTCATAAAAGGCAGAAGCCGGGAGACATAACAATGACGATTGCCACCTCGCAGCAGATCGGACCGGAAGCAGCGACTTCTCCATGGACTGGATTCAGAACGGGACTTTGGCAAGAGGAGATTAACGTTCGCGATTTTATTCAAACGAATTACGAATCATATGAGGGAGATGACTCTTTTCTTGCGCCTGCAACAGACCAGAAGCCTATGGATACGGGCGGTTCTTTCCTCCGAGAATTCGCGAATGTCAGAAGCTGATGATCGTCAAAAAGCGATGTACCCTTGCACCATCGGCACCCAACCCGTCATCCCTGCGGTATAGGGAGTAAAGAGGTTGTTACGAAACCTGATCTGGATGTGAGAGGATGGCTCGGCGCAGAAAATATTCAACTAATGGCGTTGTAAAACGATTTTCCGGAGGGGAAGGCCAGTCGTGAAGCTGAGGAGTATTTCCCTTGTACTCGTCTTGAGTCTGGTTTCATACGTCCTACGAGCACAGGTTTCCGCCCCGAATCTTGATGACTTGGTCCGCCAGCGGCGCTGGAGCAAACTTCGATCAGCCGTCGCGCAAAGCGAAAATGCGGGCTACTATAGAGCCGTGGTGGCAGCCGTCTTCAGTGATCCTGAGGCAGAATCGCTATTCAAGCAGGTGATTCAAGACGCGCCCGGTTCCGAACATGCCTACGAAGCCTACGATTGGCTAGCAAACATCTACCAGAAGTCTGGCCGCTACCATAGCCTTGCTACCATCCGCCAGGATCAATGGAAAGCCTTCCCGGATAAGAAAGCGATCGCGTCGCAGAAAAAGGAAGATGCACCTTTTATGAATCTTCCTGACCAGGTGAATGGCCCACGTGTCACCTCGATAATTCACCATGACGGTCATTCACTTCCTGCTCCGGCGATGATCAACGGAAAGCACGTCGAATTCTTCTTTGATAATGGTGCAGACCTTTCATGCATCTCAGAGGACGAAGCGAAGCGACTTGAGATGACCTTCTCATCCTCGTCAGGGTCTATGGGAACCATGACCCAAAGCGTCACATTCCGCATGGCGACGGCGAAGACTGTCACTATCGGCAAGATGCATTTCAGGAACGTTTCGTTCGCAGTTTTTCCCGACAATCAGCCACCAATGTCGCTTGTGCCTCTTGGACATCGCGGGATCATGGGCCTGCCCATCCTGGTTGCGATAGGCAAATTTCGATGGGATGCAAATGGTACGCTCATGATCGGTGAGAAATCAGAGCGTCTTCTTCCGGAACGATCGAATCTCACGTTCGATGCTGGCGACCACGTTGTATTGGAGGCGAAGTTTCAGGGAGAACCGATATGGACGTCATTTGACTCGGGCGCCAGCACGACTGATATTTTTGCACCATTTGCCCACCGATTTTCGGATTATCTGCAGCAACACGGGAAGGTCGGGAACAATCAGATCATCGGCATTGGAGGCGCTGAGAACTACGATGCGATAGATGTTCCTGAGCTTTCAATTCAAATAGACGAGAAAAGCCTAACACTTCGCCCAGCACATATAATGACGAAACGCCAAGATCATCGCGATTGGATTTTTGCCAATGTCGGGAAAGACCTGTACATGCAAACGTCGGGGTTCACGTTGGATTTTCAGGCTATGAGGTTGAGCTTAAAGTGATTCGCAAAACCAAAATATTTGAAGATTAATGAGTTCGTTGAGAAAGTCCTAATTTTTAAACAAGCAAAGATGAGACGATGTCCTCGCAATGCGAGGACATCGTCGTTTATGGCTTATATCCAAGGTGAAGGTCGTAATCAGAGCACTCTGTTTCCTGTGGTCATGGACGATCTGATTCCTGCCGATCACATGTGTCGCGTAATCGACGCCTTCGTAAAACGGCTAGATATGGAAAAGCTAAGCTTCGAGCGGGCGCAACCAGCCGATACCGGCAGACCAGGCTATGATCCGCGCGCTCTACTGAAGCTCTACCTGTATGGCTATCTGAACCAGATCCGCTCATCGAGGCGTCTCGAAACGGAGTGCCGTCGCAATATCGAACTGATGTGGCTGTTGGAGCTGCTCTATCCCGACTACAAATCTATCGCTGAGTTCCGCCGCATGCACCGCGTGGCGGTCGCCGCAGCCGGAGCGGAGTTGGTTCGCTTCGCGAAAAAATGCGGTCTGATCCGTGGTGAGTGGATCGCAATCGACGGCTCGAAGTTCCGCGCTGTGGCCAGTGTCGACACCGTCCGCGAGAGGGTTTCGTTACAGCGTTATCTCGACAGCTTGGAGAAAGCTGATACGGAGCCAGAGACTGAAATCGATCAATCTGCTGTGCAAGCTGCGCTCAAGAAGCTGGAGAAAAATCCCGAGCCAGAGGCCGGATTCATGCTTGTCCGGCAACAGGCTCTGCCGGCGTACAACGTCCAAACCGCCGTTGATACAGAGCATGCCTTGATCGTGGCCCATGCTGTCGTACTTGATGCCTCTGATATCCGTTGCCTCCGACCAATGGCGGAAGCAGCAAAGGAGGCACTCGAAGTAGATGCTTTCAACGTGGTGGCGGACGCCGGTTACTCCAATGGAGAGCATGCCGCTCACTGTGAATCGGTAGGCATGACGCCATATGTTCCAGTCATGCGGACAGTGAACAACCAAGGCGATGGCACACTGTTCGGGCGTGGGGACTTTCGTTATGAACCCGATACCGATACCTATCTCTGCCCTGGTGACAAGAGACTGCTACGGAAGAATACCAATCATAAAGATCGTTACATCATGTACAGGGCCTCGTTACTCGACTGTGGCGCCTGTTCGCTCAAGTCACGTTGCACCCAGGCTCCGAGACGAGGCTTCGCTCGCCACCTGTTTGAAGAAGCGTTGAACCGGATGCAAGAGCGGTTGACACCAGAGGCGATGAGGCTACGTCGATGCACGGTCGAGCATCCCTTCGCAACGATCAAGTACCGTATCTTCGGACACCCGCGTCTGTTGATGCGTGGGTTGTCCGGTGCCAAAGCTGAAATAGGCCTCGCGACGATGGCATACAACCTCAAGCGCATCACAAATGTGCTCGGCACAATCAAACTAACGGAAGCTCTTCATCAAACCTGATCGAGCGGAGCAACCGAACGCTCAATCCGAAATCCTGAGAGCGTCCGGGGCAGCGTTAGCGCCCTCCTGGCATCTCCTGAGCTGAGTTTCGTAACGACCTCTAAAGCCCCCGCTGTAAGGACTCCGTTGATATGGAACACCTCTGCGTTGAGCCACAGCCGCTCTGTCGGAAGGTAATACCACCTTAGTCCAGCTCCATACTCATAAGGGTTGCGGAACTGCCCGCGCACCCATGATCCGCGGACATACGGCATCAATTTTTTCGGCTTGACAAAGTAACTCGCCGAAAACTCCCCGCGGTGATCAAATGTGGATGCGAGCGGAAGCGGTCCGTCGGCTACGAAATCATTTAGCGAGCGCAGGAAGTATTGCCCGTTGACCGCAAGCCCGTTCCATTTGATGCCGTAGTCAATTGCCGACATCTTATACGTGGCATCCTGGAGTGTTACACCCGGCGCAAACGCTCCGGTCGCGAAGGCCTGCACGCCGTCGGAATTGTATATTGAGGTGTTCTCGGGACTGGATTGGTCGAGATCTGAAAAACGGTTCTCCCGCGATCTTGTAAACGCGGTACCTAGTCGAATACGAACTTTCCTGGACGAGAAATAATCATCGTACATATTGCGTGATCTACCGGGTTCCCCGTACGCTCCCAGCGGCTCCCACCAGACACTGCTGGAAAACAGCAGATTCGTATCGATCTTATTTGCCGTGATACTCAGGGTATTGAGACCGTTGCCGAGGAACGCCAGGTAATTCAGTCCCTTCACGGGTTCTCCGCTCGCCCAGACACCCTGAGTGAACCCGGGGCGGAAGAAGTTGTCAGCCATGGTCCTGTCATTTGCCGTGAAAAATGGAAACGTTGCAACCAGCGATCGGCTGCCCGGAACGCCAGTGTAACCTCCGGTTAGCGTGAAAGCGTTACTGAATTGCCAGCCAATGTTGCCGGCTACGATCGACGCCGCCCCGGCGGATGTCCAGAGGGTGAAGCTATATGGCGCTCTCTTTCCTCTGCGGAGCCAGCGCTAGCATCGGGAGCATTAGCGATAGACAAAGGATTTTCATGGCGGCTCATGCTAGGCGTCACACACTTTTCTGTCAAACGCAAACTTGCGTACAAGCGCGACATCCTATGGCCCGCCTCGATCGAGCTGAATCGAATGACACAAATGGAACTAGCAACTTTAACAGTCGACAGTGGGAGAAGCGGCTTCTACCATTCTGCCGACGCTGCAGATTCATGGGTGCCCGAGTGCGGGCTCCTGACAGAGCTCACCGAAAAGGAGATAAACATGTCTACCAAAGAAGGCGATAGTGAGCATGAGTCGGCGTCGAGCCAGCTTAATGAATCAGAACAAGAGAATCCAATTGGAACCTCTACCGACGTGCTTTCCCAGAAGAGTCCAGTCGGCGTTGATCGGCGTACCTTCCTCATGCGGAGCGCTGTAGTAGGAGCTGCCGCTGTAATCGTCGGCACCCCTATCTCGGCGCAGGAAAGAACGGAGAGATCCACGGCAGCACCTCCGAAGGCCCCTCCCGCTGGAACAAAGGTTTCGGCTGATCTGGATGTAATGAAGAAAAAAGGTCCGGTGATGACAACGCTCGACGAGTTCTACAAGGTGGGTCCCGGTCCATCGAGTTCGCACACCATCGGTCCGATGCGCATTACCTACGATTTCTATCAACGGTGCACGAAACTCCCAGCCGCCACGCTCAATCAGGCGACAGCACTTAAAGTGCATCTGTACGGAAGTCTCAGCGCCACAGGCAAGGGACACGGCACGGAGCGAGCCTCGCTGGCGGGATTGGTTGGCAAGGAGCCCGCAACGGTCGATCCGAAGTTTTTGGACAGCATGCGAGAGAATCCTGATCAGTCATTCCCCGTCACGCTTGGTTCAAAGACCATCAACGTCACGCTTAAGGACGTCGTCTTCGATGCGGTCAAAGGTAACTTCCCGCATCCGAACACGATGACGTGCAGTCTCATGGCTGGCGATAAGGCGCTTCTTGAGCAGGAGTACTACTCGGTGGGGGGCGGATTCATTGAGTGGAAAGGCTATACACCTCCGAAGAAGAATCCGCCAAAGTACCCGTACAGCACGATGAAAGAGTTGCGGCAGCACGCGGAGCAAAACAAACTCACGATCGCGCAAGTGGTCACGGCGAACGAGATGTCCACGTCGGGCAAAAGCCAGGAGGAGGTTTATGCGTTCGTGGATAAGATCAGCGGCGCGATGGTGGCGATCGTGAAATCAGGACTAAGCGCTCCGGAAGAGGTATTGCCGGGTCCGGCGAAGTTGAAGACGAAGGCATCTACGGTCTTCAAGCGTGCGCAGGACGAGCAGTACCAATCGGATCGCGGGATTGGTTCGCTTTCGGCCTACGCTCTTGCGGGGTCGGAGGAAAACGCACGCGGCCATCTCGTTGTCACCGCACCGACTGGTGGATCTGCCGGAGTGATGCCAGCTCTGGTCTACGCTTTGGGCGAAGGAGGACGTAAACTTGCGCCGGAAAAAATTCGCGACGGGATGATCACGGGGGCGGCAATCGGGTATCTTTGCAAGCACAACGCAACGCTGGCCGCTGCCGAGGGAGGTTGTCAGGCAGAAATCGGCGTCGCCTCGGCAATGGCTGCAGCGATGATCGCGGAGGCTCATGGGTCTGAGCCAAGAGTCGTCGAAAATGCTGCGGAGTCGGCGCTTGAGCATCATCTTGGGATGACCTGCGACCCAGTTGCCGGATACGTGCAGATTCCATGCATCGAGCGCTGCGCTTTTGGCGCGGTCAAGGCATGGACGGCTTATGCGATTGCAAGTAACGAAATCGCATCAAGCCACCGCGTCAGCCTGGACGAAACCATCCTGGCGATGGCTCAGACGGCAAAGGATATGAACAGCAAGTACAAGGAAACCAGTGAGGCGGGCCTTGCGCTCTCGGTGGTTCTCTGTTGAATAAGGGGGACTCCGATGGAACTTGAAGTTACATCGGCGTTTCCCACCCTCATCGGCCAATTGCAGGTACCGGATTCCGATGCGATGAACCAGGAACTCCGAGAGTTGATTCTCGCGGAGGAGACGAAACACGCTTCCCTGGGTCGTAGCAATATCGGAGGATGGCACTCGCGGCCAGACTTCCTCAACGGCTCGGACGCGTGCGTTGGGGCACTAACTGCATGGATTACCTGGGCGGTAAAGCATATGGTGGATGCTTCTGCCGGCCAAGGCGTGTTCAAAGGAACGATTTCGCTTTCGGCATGGGCGGCTACCTGCCGCGATGGTGCGTACCATGCTCCGCACTCCCATCCTGACAGTGCGTGGTCCGGCGTTTATTACGTGGATCCCGGAGTTCGCAATCCGGAACGTCCGCTGAGCGGGGTGCTGGAATTTTTAGACCCGCGCGCCGGCGTGGAAGCCGTAAGTGCACCTGGCGACCCATACGGAGAACCTGTTCGAATCAAACCCGAAGCCGGTCTCCTCGTGATCTTCCCCAGCTGGCTCTACCACTGGGTCCATCCCTATGTGGGCGAGACGCCGCGCGTGGCGGTCTCATTCAACGCATCCTTAGGAAATCCATCACAGTAGTTGTGATTTACGGCGGCCGTCAACGACGCTCGAAGCCAGCGGTGAAGATTCCAAGCGTTTAATTGCGCGATCCGGCGAATACGCGACTTTCCATCACCGTTTCAAATCCGCTGAATGTGTCACTAACGTCGTTACTGCTTCAAGTGGCGCGGTCCGTACTTCGTTGAGTATTTTGTCCTTTCCTCTTCATTGTTCCTGTGTGGTCGCGTAAAGTCTTACTCAATGAGATTTGTAAGGCTTCGCTCCGCCGTTTCGAACAACTCCGTTTTTAGACTCTCGCGCTGGTGCTTCGTGTTACTTGCCGCTTTCTTTGTGGGGAGTGCGGCCTTGGTTTCGGTCGCTCAGCAAAACGGCATGGGTGGAATGGCGATGGGAAGCGGCAATGTGATGGAGGGAATGAAGGCCGTTCCTCCGCCTGAGCAGCTTCCGGTTCCGATTCGGATGAGCGGTATTGGGAATAGCCACATCGATATTACGGCTACGCCTGAGGCGCAGGCGTGGTTCGATCAGGGACTCAGTCTGATGCACGACTTCTGGGACTATGAATCGGCCAAAGCTTTTGAGCAGGGGCTCCGTGTCGATCCCAAATGCGCGATGTGCTACTGGGGGCTGGCTAGGGCTGAGGGGTTTCGGGGCGAATCGGAGAAGGTCTATGGCACGAAGGCAATGGCTGAAGCTGTCCGTTTGAAGGGCCATGTGAAGGGCGCGGAGAAGCTTTACATTGAAGCCGCCCAAGCCGCGTCGGTTGCGAAACCTGGTGATAGTACTCAGCAGATCGTGGTTCTGCGGAAGCTGGTGAAGAAGTATCCGAAAGACCTTGAGGCACGAATTTTTCTTGCGATCGCCGTCGGGGATGGGTATGACGATGCGGGCGAGCCGAAGAAGGGGATGAAGGAGGAGATCTCCATTCTTGAAGGTGTTCTACGCGATGCTCCGAACGATTCTGCGGCGAACCATTACTGGATCCATGCGATGGAGCCGGGCAATCATCCGGAGCGGGCTATTTCGAGCGCGGCGTTGTTGGCGAGCCTGGCTCCGACCTCCGGTCACATGGTGCATATGCCGGGTCATATCTACTATCGCGTGGGCAACTATCCGGAGGCGGAGCGGTGGTTTGCCGCGTCGACGGTCGCAGATGAGCGATATATGCGCGAGCAGCATGTGGCGCCGGACGATGACTGGAACTACGTCCACAACCTGATGTACAGCATTGCCAATCTGATGGAACAAGGGAAGCTCGCAGAGGCCAATGCTCTCTCAGACCGGCTGGTGGGCGCGCGCGGACAACTTTGGACGCTGTATACGGGGTCGTCGCGGGATCAGATATCGCGTGTCAACCTCAGGCTTCCTGTAGCGCTTCGGCTCGGCGACTGGGACAGGGTGCTGGCGCTGCTCGACCAGGCTTCCCTGAGCGACGAAAAGAATACTGCGAATCTGCGCTTTCTTGCGGCAGAGCTTCGCGACTTCGCTACAGGGATGCGGGCGCTTGAGCGCAACGAGGTCGCGGACGCACAGGCTGCCTCGACTCGGATGGATGCTGGCTTGTGGCGTGTGCAACAGGACCAGTTGGAGACTTCGAAGGCTGAAATGCGGATGAAGGGTGATGCGGCCGGGAAAGATCAGAAGGCGGAGAAGAAAGACGACATGCCGACGGTTCCGATCATGCCTGATGCGATAGTCGGTCCGCTTATCAGTTCTTTGAGTATCGCCTCGCTTGAGTTGCGTGCGGGCATATTGGTTGACCAGGGAAAACTTGAAGAGGCGAAAAAGCTGTACGCGACGGCAGTGAAGGATGAAAAGGGTTTAGGCTACCGTGAACCTCCGTCGTACATCCGTCCGGTCGGCGAGACGGAGGCTGCTGCCTTGCTTCGGGTCAAGGACTATGCGGGAGCGAAGAGTGCCTATGAAGCGGCTTTGACAGAGAGACCCGATTCCGGTTTCGGACTGTATGGGCTGGCACGGGTGAAGGAGCTTTCGGGAGATAAAGAGGGCGCCCATGCGGGCTATCAGTCATTTCTGAAGTCGTGGCCGGCAGCCGATGCGAATCTTCCCGAGGTAACCCATGCCCGCGAGGTTTTGAGTGCACCGACTCTGACGGCAGGCGACGGGAATCAAGCGATCCATTGAGATCCCTTGTGAGGACTAGGGCTTGCCGATTACCGCAAGGCTGCCTCCTTCTCGATACAGAAATGGAGGTATCTGTGGACGTTTTATAGATCGGGCCGTGTGCTACCATCTCGGTCAAAACAAAAGTTGAAAACCGGGAGAACGCAGATGGCAGAGCATGACTGGCTGGACGGAAGCCGTCGAGGAATCCAACCAGTTTCCAAAGGAGTGGACGGTGGGACGCAACCGATTGTTCAACATGAACTTAGGCCTTTGACGACAGGCGAAATTCTGGATCGCACTTTTTTTCTTTACCGCTCGAGTTTCTGGTTATACGTAGGACTGGCATCGATTGCCGCAGGAGTGAATGTCCTGACGTCGATTGTGAGGTTGGGGTACCTCGATTGGAGGGGAATACCGGAGACCTCGCCGAATGGAGTTCTTGCAGGATCGGTATTTTCGATTGTGGGTGGGATTGTGTATTTTGCGATATACAGCGTAACGCACGCGGCGACGGTATCCGCCGTCTCTTCGATCTATCTTGGCGAGCCTACTTCCATGAGCAGGGCTTTCGGTGCGGTGAAGGGACACTGGCTGCGCTATTGCCTGATTGCTCTGTGGCAGAGCTGGAGCGCCGGGTGGGCCTTTATCTTATTGATTTTGCCGGCTGTAATGTTGCCCAGTCTCGGGGTAAAGGGTCCTGCAGTAGCAGTCGGTATTGGCTTCCTGGCGCTCTTGTCGCTGGGTGGCGCTGCCTATGGCGTGATTGCCTACATTCGTAATTCGCTGGCGATTCCGGCGGCGGTGATGGAAAACCTTAGCGTACGAAGAGCGATTCGACGTAGCAAAGAATTGGTTGCGGGGCATAAAGCAAGAATCTTTCTGCTGCTGCTTCTGCTGTTCGCACTGTATCTTGTCGCCGGAGTCTTGCAGGTTCCATTTGCGATGCTGCTTCTTCGGTCGCGCTCGGCGGAGCATGTAATCGGGCAGTTCATCTCGGTGTTTGTGGCGTTTCTTTGCAGCTCCCTGATTGGACCGGTGGCTTCGATTGCGCTATGCCTCTTCTATTTTGATGAACGGGTCCGTAAAGAGGCGTTCGATATCGAGTTTTTGATGAGTAAAACAACTCCGGGAGCTGATGCGACGCTGGGTGGTGCAACTGCGGAGATGGCCTAGGCAGATGCGGCTGCGGATCAGGGTGTTATTTGCGGGCATTTTGCTGACTGGCCTTACGGCGGCGTGGGGGCAGGAGGAGGCATCGACCGGGACAGCGGATATACGAGCAGTAACTGTTGCGGAGTATCGGTTACATCTGGAGAGCTTGAGAGCTCTGGTTCGAAACTGCCACGAGCTTGTGTCGGAGTGCGACGCAAAAAAAGTTGGTGATGATGAGCGCGTGGAAGAGAAGGGATTTCTGACCCGATGGTCATGGTTGCGAGAGGCGCTTGAGAGTGCGAGGAAGGCTTCACCGGCTGACAGAGAGAGATTATTGCAAGAGGTTGGCGCACGATTGACAGAAGACGCTGCCTTTGTTGACCCAAGTGCCTCATCGACGAAGGATGACTTTCCGCGAGCGCGTAAGGAGGCCGACGAAGTGCTCGCGGAACCAGAGTTTCAGACAGTAACGGAAGAATCTTATATCCAGCGTGAGATCGTAAAGTTTTTCCAGTGGCTGGATGAGGTGTTCAGCGGTGTATCCCGGTTTGGGAAACGCTCGCCCTGGCTGGTTCCGCTGATGGAGTGGGGTTCGATCACGCTTGCGGCTGCCGGCTTACTCACTTGGGTGTTTCGCACAATGCAGCGGCAACGGCTGGCTGTGCGGATCGAAGCGAACTCGACTGCAGAGGTTTGGCAGAAGGAGTCGGAGAACTGGGCGGAGTTGGCGCGAGGTGAGGCTGCGAAGCAGGAATGGCGCGAGGCGGTGCACTGTCTCTACTGGGCGACGATTGTGATGATGGAGGGACGTAAACTGTGGAGGCAGAATCGGGCGCGGACGCCACGTGAATACGTGCACTTGCTGGAACCCGGCTCTCGCATGCAGCACGAATTGCGGAAGATGACGCAGTTGTTTGAGCGCATCTGGTATGGGTTGGGACCGGCAGCGGAGAGCGATTATGCTGGGGCGTTGGCCCTCTTTGAAAAACTGAGGAGCGCTTGATGGCAGCGTCGCGCGATCGGCGGATTGTTCTCTGGATACTGGGGGTAATGGTTGTCGTAATCATCATCTTCAGCGTATTTGCACCCGCGAATGACGATACGGATCAGTCGCCGACGACATATAACAGCGGTTCTGCTGGAATTAAAGGAGCATATCTCCTGCTGGGGCGACTTGGGTATGCTGCAGAACGATGGGAGACTGCACCAGAAGACCTAAAAAGCCTGGATGCGGGGAAGACCACACTGATACTCGCTGAGCCGAACTTTCCGGCAGAAAATGAAAATGAAGTACAGGCGAAGATTGCGGATTTTCTATCACGCGGCGGCCGGGTATTGGCGACTGGAAAAGATGGAGCGTACTTTCTTCCTGACGCAAAGACGGATGCACCGACGAGACTGTATCAGAATCTCTGCGCGACTACACCCGAGGGGCCGGGAGTGCTAGCGCGAGCCGGTAAGGTCTCGCTGCCAGATTATGTGCGTTGGACCGTTCAGGGATCGAAATTTCGCGTTTCCCAACTGTGCGGAGAGGATGCGGTCGTCGTGAGTTACAAATACGGCTCGGGGGAGGCGGTGTGGTGGAGCTCGGAACGACCAATGACCAATCGTGGCCTGAAAGAGGACGCGAGCCTGAAGCTGATGCTGGCGAGTGTGGGGAATTCAGATCGGCGGGTATTGTTCGACGAGTATTTTCATGGACAGCGAGCTTCGTTATGGGATACAGCAAAAGGCCTGCCGCTGCGTCAGATTGCATGGCAGTGCGGTGTGGTGGCGATCCTCCTGGTGCTTAGTTTTGGGAGGCGGAGCGGGCCGATTCGGATGCCGGTGAAGGTGCCGCGGAGTTCGCCGGTTGAATTTGCTGAATCGATGGGGCGCTTGTACGGGAAGGCTGGTGCGACACAGGCCGCTGTGGATGGCGCGCGACGTCGTCTGCTGAAGGTTCTTGAAGAACAGTGCGGGATTCCGCGCGAGGTGCTGCGGTCTACAACGGATGCTATTGTTCAGGCGGTCGAGGAGAGGCTTGGCGGAAGATGGAACTCTCTGGGAGAGCATCTGACGCAGGCGGCGAGTTCAGAGCACGGTGAGCTGACGCCGGCCACCACATTGCAACTGGTGAAGGCGCTGGATCGAGATCAGCAGGATTTGGCGGAAGCAATACGTTCGGGAGTTGCAGAGCGAACGGTTTTGAAAGGGGCGAACTAAGTGAGTGAAACGGAGACGAGTAGAGTGGAGCAAGTCCAGGCGGCGCTGCAGTTGTTTGAAAAGGGAAGAGAACAGATTGGTCGTGTAATCGCCGGGCAACAGGAGCTGATCGAACAGGCGCTGCTGACTCTGTTGTGCGGAGGACATGCGCTGGTGGAGGGTGTGCCAGGTGTGGCGAAGACTCTAGCGGTGAAGACGCTGGCGCGATTTCTTTCGCTGACGTTTCGGCGAGTACAAGGAACGCCGGATATGATGCCTGCGGATATTCTTGGGACCATGGTTTTTTCTCCGAAGACGAACGAGTTTTCGCTGCATAAGGGGCCAGTGTTTACCCAGTTTTTACTGGCAGATGAGATTAACAGAATGCCTCCGAGGACGCAGGCAGCGCTGCTCGAGAGCATGGAGGAGCGGCAGGTGACGATGGATGGCGAAGCGCACCTGCTGGATGATTACTTTACCGTGTTTGCGACGCAGAATCCGCTGGAGTTTGAGGGGACGTACCCGCTGCCTGAAGCTCAACTGGACCGCTTTCTGCTTAAGATCAAGGTTGGATATCCAAAGCTGGCGGATGAGCGGATGGTTCTTGAGCGGCATCATACGAGCGCTGAGGCAAAGGATCTGGAGTTGATGCCGATTGACCCGGTGGAGTTTTCAGTGCTGGCTGCGGCACGAAGAGAAGTTCGCGCGGTGAAAGTCGAGCCAGCGATCTTTGACTATCTCCTGGCAGTAGTGAGACGGACTCGCGAGTGGCCTACCGTTTCACTTGGTGCTTCGCCTCGTGCTTCTGCGAGTCTGCTAGTAATGGCGAAGGGGTATGCTGCGCGGGACGGGCGTGATTTTTTGATTCCAGACGATGTGAAGCTGGCGGCGGTGCCGGTATTGCGGCATCGGCTGGTGCTGCGGCCTGAGGCTGAGCTTGAAGGCTTCGATACGGATCGCGTCATTGCAGATATTCTTGCCGCTACGGCATTGCCGAAATAAATGCAAACGCTGATTTCACAACCAGTTTCGGCAACGGGCCGCTATGTAGGGCGAGCGGGGCGGTTGCTGGGGTTTGGGCTGACGTCGCGAGCTTTGCTGCTGTTGATTGCTGGCGTGTTGTGGGCGATTCCAACGTTCTTTCATCCACATCGGCTATGGATGATGCTTGCGTGGGACGGGCTGATCGGGTTGTTGATTGTCCTGGACGCTCTACGATTGCCTACTCCCTCTGTGATCTCTGTGACGCGGCGGTTTCTCAATTCTCCGACACTCGGAGAGCGGACGGAGATTGAGTACGAGATAGTGCAACAGTCAAATGGGATTGTAACTGTCGCGAGTACAGATGACTTACATCCCGCTCTTATGCCAATGCCGCGGACAGTTGAAATATTGTCTTATCCTCGGGACTCAGTTCGGACTGTCATCGAATGCTATCCAGGACGGCGTGGGGATTTTCGGCTGGGAAAGATCTATCTGCGGTATGGCGGAATGCTACGCCTGGTAGAGCGTTGGGCGGTGTGCGATGCAGAACAGGACGTGCGAGTGTTTCCGGCTTCGGAACAGAGCGGAAACAAGGCGGATTTTTTCCTGATGCGAGCACGGCAGATTGAGCTGCAGAAGCGGCGGCTTCGCCTACGAGGCATTGGGCGGGAGTTTGAGAGTCTGCGGGACTATCACCAGGGCGACGAGTTGCGGAACATCTCGTGGACGGCGACGGCCCGGCGGGCGAAACTGATTACGCGGCAGTTTACAACGGAGCGAAGCCAACAGGTGTGGATTGTGCTGGATGCGGGTCGGCTCTCGCGGACTGCGTTTGAGTTACGCAAGGAACGGCCGGCCGCGTTAGGTGAGAGCGAACAAGAGGCTGCCGAAAAACTACTGCTGGGTGTGACGCAACTGGATCAAGCGACGAGTGCGGCGGTAATGCTCGCCCAGGTGATTGGGGGCTCAGGCGACAAGTTTGCTTTATTGAGCTACGGGCGGAGGGTACAGCAGCAGTTGTTGCCGGGAAATGGACCTGTGCATCTGCGAACGATGATTAGTTTGCTGTCGCAGGTACGGAGCGAATCTGCGGAGGCGAACCATCTCCAGGCAGCTTCAAGGTTGAAGAATCTGCAGCGGCGCCGCGGGTTGGTGGTATGGATTACAGAGATTGCAGAGAGTGCAGGGCGACCGGAAGTGGTAAGCGCAGTCGCGGAGTTGGTGCGGCGGCACCTGGTGATCCTGGTGCTGCTGGAGCATCCTGAAGTGGATGCGTTAGCAGCGAGAGAACCAAAGAATGCTGAGGAGATGTTTGCTGCAACCGCGGCGCAGGAGATGCTGGAGAGGCGCCGAGAGACAATTGCGAAGCTGCGACAGCAGGGTGTGCTGGTAGTGGAGACCACACCGGCTGAGGTTGGCGCGCGGGCAATCAGCAAATATCTTGAGGTGAAGGCGCAGGGTTTGCTTTAGGTCTTTGCGAGCGCAGGGCTTGCGAGAACGGAGGCTGGCGCGGGTTTTTCGCGTCCGCCTTCGCTGAGCCAGAGGCAAAGGCCTGTAAGAAGCACAGCCGAGACTGAGAATTTGAGTGCGACTGGGGCCCGAGTGGGGGAGAGAAATGCCTCGAGGATGCCGGCGATGACCAGCATTGGGATCGTGCCGGAAAGAAGGCGTATGGATTCGCTGCCTGCGAGTGCGAGAGCGTCCCGGCGGCGCAGCATGCCTGGAAAGAGAAGCCCTGAGGCCAGACGGAGGCCAGCGCCCCCCGAGATGAAGATACTGGGGAGTTCGAGCGCGCCGTGAGCGGCAACGAAGCTCCATATGCTGAGTGCCATGTGGTGCTGCGTGCAGGCGGTAGTGACTACGCCCATGTTGATGCCGTTGGTGAACATCAGAAAGATCGTTCCAAGACCGACGAGGATTCCACCTGCGTAGGTGTAAAAACAGACGGCGATGTTATTCGTCATGATCTTGCTGGAGGTTTGGGGCTTCGCTGTGAGAATGGAATCAGTCCACATCTGGCGATGCTCGATTTTTTCGACCATCTGGGGACCGAGCATGGCATGCATGAACTGCGGGCGTGCGATTGTGAGCAGCGTCCCGAGGAGAGCGCCTGCGAGAAAAATGGCAAAAGCGACAGTGGTGTAAGGGAGCAAGCGCCGGAAGACTCTGGGATAGCCATGAGCAAGAAAGTTCCAGATGCTCGAAAAATTCATCCGGTCACCGGAGTAGATGCGATTATGGGCGCGGCTTACGAGGCGGTTCAGGTATGCTTCGAGGGTGCGGGAGGCCTCGTCAGTTCGGACGGCGGAGAGGTCGGCAGCGACCTGCCGGTAGAGGAGGCCGAACTCGCGCAGTTCAGCAGGTGAGAGCATTTTGAGTCCGTATGTTTCGACTTGCTGAACAAGGGTTTCAAGACGGCTCCAACCATCTTTGCGCAGGGCGATCCAGTGATTTGAGATCATAAGGGGATTATGTACGAACCGGGGAACGAGTCCAAAGGTTACGCAGACCAGCTTAACATTGATACTCCAGAACAAGTGGAACTGCGGTTTCCGAGTGCTGGGATTGGGAGCAGGTTTCTTGCGCTTTTGACCGATAGTTTTCTGCAGGGTGTGACCCTGGTCGTTGTCTTTCTGACATTCTTTCTGATTCTTAGCGCGAGTCCCCGACTTGGCCATACCAGCGCGCCGTCGAACACCGGGTCCAAGTGGTTTATGGCGGGAGTGGTTCTTTTTTACTTTCTTCTTTACTGGGGCTATTTTTCTTTGTTTGAGGGTTTCTGGAATGGTCAGACACCCGGGAAGCGGTTGCTGAAGATTCGCGTGATCAAAGATTCGGGGCGTCAGATCACTTTATTTGAAGCGCTCGCGCGGAATCTGCTTCGGGTTGTCGATGCGTTGCCTTCGTTCTACCTGATTGGCGTGATTAGTATGTTGTGCAACAAGGAACAAAAGCGACTGGGCGATTTTGTTGCGGGAACGATTGTGGTACACGAGCGGATCGATCAGCAACCATTGCTAAGCCACAATAGCCGAACGTTTACTGCATCGCTGTATCCGCAGCCGGTGGAGACTCTGCGTGAGCCTGTCGGAATACATCTTCCGGCGGATGGAGTGGCTCGGCTCGATGCAGGCGATCTGAATGTAATCGAGACCTTCTTCGGACGTGCTCTGGACCTCGACCTGGATAAACGTGCAGAGATCGCAGACAGGATTGCGAAGCGGATGAGCGCCAAGATGCAGATCCCGTTGCCGCCGGATGTTGCTCCCGAGAGAGTTCTGGAGTCTATCGCCTACACCATGCGATCGCATTCCGGGCGGATGTGAGGTTGACTTCATCGAACGCAGTTCCCAGGCGCCGATGGCGCATTGCGTGGCTCCTTGGGCTCGGCGTTCTGGTCAATTACTTCGACCGAGTTAACCTGTCGGTATCTCAGGCGGCTTTGAACGCAACCTTCGGCATCTCGACCATAACCTTCGGATATCTCTCAGGCGCCTACAACTGGACCTACGCACTGTGCCAGCTGCCGATTGGCGTGCTGCTGGATAAGTTCGGGATCAAGCGCGTCGGCCGAGTGGGTACGTTTCTCTGGAGCATCGCTTCTTTTGCCGCGGCTGTTACACCAAGCATTGGAGGATTTTTTGCGGCACGGTTTTTGCTCGGAATTGGGGAAGCACCGACCTTTCCTTCTAATGCCAAGGCGATCGGGTATTGGTTTCCTTCGCGGGAGCGAAGTTTTGCTACGTCGATCTTCGACGGAGGAGCCAAGTTTGCCTCGGCAGTCGGAGTTCCGTTTCTAGGCGTGCTATTGATCCACGTTGGGTGGCGCTGGAGCTTTGCAGCGACCGGCGTGATCAGTTTTTTGTACTTTCTTCTTTTTTGGAAGGTTTACCGGGATCCGCAAGACGATCCGAAACTGACCGATGCGGAGCGCGAATACATCGCGACGGACGATCAGGTCTTCGCTGTCAACGAGACGGGGAAGGCGTCGCTCGGCCAGCTTTTGCGGCAGCGCAAGGTGATCGGAATGGTTCTGGGATTCGGAGCTTATAACTATGTCTTCTATCTGCTATTGACGTGGCTGCCAAGCTACCTCTCGATGGCTTTGCATGTGGATCTGCTGCACTCTTTCTTGTACACGGGATTTCCGTGGCTGATTGCCACAGTGGCCGATGTTGGCATAGGCGGATGGCTGGTGGATGTGATGATCAGGCGTGGTTCGGATGCAAGTGTCGTTCGCAAGAGCGTTCTTGTTATAGGCACTTCGTGTGGTTTGGGAATTTTAGGGGCCGCGTATACCCATAACGCGATGACCGCGCTGCTATGGATCAGTCTTTCGATCGGCGGCCTTTCGGCGGCCTCGGCTGTGGGCTGGTCTGTGCCTTCGTTGATCGCTCCCCGTAGCAGTGTTGGAAGAGTCGGCGGAATTATTAACTTTTCCAACCAGGTCTCCGGCATCTGTGCGCCAATAATTACGGGATATTTGGTTGCTGCCCGACACTCATTCGCGTGGGCTTTTGCGGTGTCAGCGATTTACCTGTTGATTGGGATTGCGGGCTATATTTTTCTGCTCGGCAGGATCGAACCTATGCCGGCTCCATCACAGATGCGAGCAAGTGAGTCATGAGAATTTTCGATCAGGCTGACTCACGTGGTTTGACCGTTGCTCGCATCGAACCGGTGGATATGCCGCCGTCGACCAGGAGAGTCTGGCCAGTAATATAACGGCTGGCTTCCGAAGCCAGAAAGACTACTGCGCCGTCGAGATCGTTTGGCTGCCCGGCACGTTTGACGGGAATGCGATCGACCAGATAATCGACCCACTCCTTATCTTCATAGAGAATTTTGTTCTGTTCCGTTCTGAACCAGCCAGGTGCGAGGCAGTTTACGGTGATCCCATGCTTACCCCAGTCGTCGGCAAGACTCATTGTCAGTTGCCGAACTCCGCCGCGACTCGCGCCGTAAGGGGCGAGTCCGGCATATCCGAACACACTTGTGACGGAACCTATATTGATGATGCGGCCGTAGCCGTGTTTCACCATGCCTTGCGCAATCTGCTGCGCTACGAAGAAGGTTCCACGGAGGTTGGTGTCGAGCACGAGGTTCCAGTCGTCCCAGGTAACGTCGAGAGAAGGTTTGCGTACATTGCACCCCGCATTATTGACGAGGATATGTATCTGACCCGCGGCAAGGGCTGCGGAGGCCATTCGCTCTATGCTTGCCTGATTGCGCACATCAAGTTCGAGTGGAAGAACTTTACGGCCGAGCGCTTCGATATCCGATTTGAAGGCTGCAAGGTCTTCCTTTTTACGGCTGGTAAGAATTAAGTCTGCACCCGCGCGAGCAAGTGCGCGTGCGAAGTATTGGCCTAGTCCGCGGCTCGCCCCGGTTACAAGGGCTACCTGCCCGCTGAGATCGAAGAGATTTTCGCTCATCATTCCTTTGACCCGATTCGGGGATCGAGCACTATCTTCATCAGGTTCGGTTCGTGGGAATGAAGGCGAGCGAACCAGCCCGGTCCGTCGCTAAGAGGAGCGACCGCCGTAATCAGAGGGGTAACTCGAATTTTTCCTGCAGCGATGAGTTCCATCGCTTCGGGGTATTCTCCGCAGGAGGCGCAGGATCCTTGCAATCGAATTTGTCGTGAGACTACTTTTTGAAGAGGCAGGTTCACTTGTGGTGAGATATTGCCGATCAGCGTTACCGTGCCCCCCTTGCGGACGCAATCAATTGCCGTTGCGATAGTTTCATCTCGCCCAACCGCTTCCAGAACGACATCCACACCGCGTCCTCCGGTCAGTTTGAGGATTTGCTGCGTCAGTTCGGTCCCGGAGGCGAGAATAGTTTGATCGGCGCCTAACTCCGATGCTGACTGCAGGCGCGTTGCGTCGATGTCGGCGACGAAGACGCGTGAGCAGCCTTTGGCGCGAGCGGCCTGCAAGGTCAGAAGGCCAATCATGCCCGCGCCTATTACGAGAGCGGTGTCTTCTCCTTTGAGTTCTGTGACGGCGACCGCATGAAGAGCCACGGAGACTGCTTCGAGCATGGCTGCCTCGGCAAATCCGAGGTTCTCGGGGAGTTTGTACGCGATGCGTGCAGGAACGGCAACGTATTCTGCGAAAGCGCCAGCGCGGCTGTAATCACCGCACGATACGCCGACGACTTGCCGGTTGTCACAAAGGTTCATCTCTCCGCCGAGACAGAACGCGCACTCGCCACAGTAGATCGTGGAGTCAAAAGTTACGCGGTCGCCGACGGCGAATTCAGTAATCTGCGAGCCAACTGCTGCGATTGTGCCTGCGGCTTCGTGTCCCATGACCAGGGGAGGAATGCGGCGTCCTGAAGTTCCATCGTAGCCGTGAACATCGCTGCCGCAGATGCCGCATGCTGCAACCTGAACCAGGATCTCATGAGGTCCCGGTGTGGGAACTGGCAGCGACGCCAGTTCGAGATGGTTGTACTCGGAGAGAAGAAGAGCATTCATCGTGGATCGTGAAACCTCGCCCAATCAGGTTATATCTTTCGCGACTCCCTAATCCATCGAGATTGAATCGTTATCGCCGCAGACTGGCGGGCGACGAGGCTCAAGAGTTTCGGGAGAGGCAAAGAAATACCCCAGGCTGGTTAGCCTTGGGGTATTTCGAGCCGCCCAGAATAATCCTTGTGGGATTTCGATTGCGGGCTGAAGGAAACAAGAATTTTTACTTCGCCATGGTGTCGGTAATGTAGTAGTCAGATCTCCCACTGCCATCGGTGAAGTGAGTAAATGATTCAACCAGCAGATTCTTGCCCTGTAGATGGCCGACAAGAATCACCTGCGAAAAGCTGAATCGGTATTGCGCACTGAATGCTACAGCTGGGCTTGAACTCACGCTCGCCGCATAGTCGAGACCCGCGACTGCGCCCCAGTCGCAAGGCGTTGGACTGCATGCTCCGTATGCGTGGACGGTGATACCGGTGCCGGAACTGGCGATAACGATCTTTACGATGTCCCGCGTAGCGTGATTGACATTGTTCCAGGTTCCCAGAAGAGGTGCAGACGAAACGGCCTGGGCTGTAATGTTTTTCTCTACAATCTGGGCCGGTGTCATGAACTCATTTTCAAGTTTCGTACTCATTGGGATTCTCCTTCGTTCTCGTTTTACGAGATGAGGAATTGTGACGCGCAGGGGCCTGGCGTTTCAAAATGACTATGTGCAACATCATGCTGACCGGGCTTTATGGCAGAGAGTCGACGCAAAGCGATTGCTATCGACAGTCAACTGCGAGATACTTTTATAAAGGTTGCTTTGACCTGGATTTCTTTCAAGCTTGTCGTTGTGGAAGTGGCGGAAGCTGAAGGATTTCCGGGCGAATTACCGATAAGCGGGAGTAGTTCAGTGGCAGAACGTCAGCTTCCCAAGCTGAATGTCGCCGGTTCGATCCCGGTCTCCCGCTCCAAAAAAAATGATTCTTATATGCAGAAACGGCGCCCAAGGCTATTGCCTGAGCGCCGTTCTTTCCTTGCGGTGGATAAATTGATCAGTGAGTTGTTGGATTGCCCTTCTGGGCCAGTCGGGAATGATCTTCGAGAGTCTGAGCCTCGGGCAGGTAAGTCACAGCCTTGGCAATCTGCGGATCCCATTGGGCTGCGACCTTGGCCCCTTCGCGCTGGCCAAACTGCGAAATGAAGAGCTCGCGCTTGATATTCGCCTTGACCCACTCACTGACAGGAGCGATATCTGCGTCGGTGTAATCGATCTGGTTGTCCTTCAGATATGCCTTGAACTGTTGCATGATGTTGTCGTCCACCTCGAAGTCCTTGGTAATCGTGTGAGTGGCGAGATAGTGTTTGCTGAAGTTGAAAAAGGCGTAATGGATGAGCAGGCTGTCTTGGAAGCGATTCTGCTTCAGACTGTCGATCTTCTCATCAGGAGTAATTCCCCCGCCGCCGTAGACCGTACGACCTGAGTCAGTGAGCTTGACCTCGAGGTTGGTCTTGTCCTGGGTCTTGGCCTCGTCGCGAACGTAGTAGTAGTCGTAGAGCGAGACGTGGTCGTAATTGCGTTGAATGAGGCGGCCGGACGGCGTGTAGTAGTGGTAAGTGGTGAGCGCGAGGCCTGTATTTTCCGCCATGTTGAAGACAGTCTGGACGAGACCCTTGCCGAAAGTAGTTTCACCGACGATGAGGGCGCGATCATGGTCCTGCAGAGCGCCGGAGACAATCTCAGCTGCAGAGGCTGTGCCGCGGTTGACGAGAACAACGATGGGGAACTTCGACCCTTCTTCACCACGGGTGGCGCGATAGACCTGGTCGGGGAAGGCACGGCCCCGTTGTGAGACAACGATTTGCCCCTTCTGAAGGAACTTGTCCGAGGTGGCAACGGCTTCGTTGAGGAGACCTCCGGGGTTTCCGCGAAGATCGAGAATCAGGCCGTGAACATCGCCGAAGTTATCCAGCGCGTCGCTGACTTCGTGGCTAGTGGTTTCAATAAAACTGTTGATACGGATGTAGCCGATGCCAGGGCGAACCATGAATGCGAGATCGACCGAAGGGCGGGGAATCTCATCGCGGACGAGATCGAAAACGATTGGACGGGCAGCGCCCTCGCGGCTGACTGTGACTGAGACGTGAGTTCCGCGCGCTCCCTTGAGCATACTGGCAACGCCAGTCGTATCCATGCCTTCAGTGGATTTGCCATCTACGGTAAGGATCTCGTCGCCGGGACGGATGCCGGCCTTGTAGGAGGGCGTTCCTTCAAATGGGTAGAGAACTACGATCTTCGTTTTTCCGCTGCCATTGCCAGCAGGCTGAGGCTGAATGGTCATCCCGACGCCGTAGTATTTGCCGTGCTGGTCTTCGCGCATCTGGGCGTAGGCTTTGGGGTCGTAAAAGTTGGAGTGAGGATCGAGGACGTGGAGCATGCCCGGGATGGCGCCGTCGTAGATCGCTTTGTCCGTCTTTTCGGTGTTCATCGGCTCGGCGTAGTTCTGCTCGACGAGGGAATAGACATTGGTGAAGGAGTGAAGCGAGTCGCGCAGGGTGGACTCGTCGCCCGCCGACTGGGCGGCGACCTTCTGGTTGATGACCGAGCCGAGGATAGCGCAGGTGGCAAGGAAAAGTGAGGCGGAGAAAAGGGCGCGGCGGGTGCGGGGAGCCATAGGCTGAAAACCTCGAAAAGGTGGAAACGGCGCAAAATACTGCGCAAAGACAGTCGTCCTATCTTGGACGGAGTATAGCATTCTGGGGTGAGCTAAGGCTCGGCCGAAAAGGGGATTCGCTTGTTCGGTCGAGGGCAGTTAGAATTGGGTACGGATACCGTCCTGAGGCAGGGTGAGTCCAAAGAGCCAGGGCGGATGTGCCGGGCGATCGATTGTTCCATCGCGGAAGTTGACCAAAGATACGAGTGGCAAAGATACGAGTGAAGATGACCTTGAGAATTTCGCAGTTTGCGGCGTTGTGTGGGCTAGGCCTGCTGGCGCTGCCGGGAGTGGTACAGGCACAGGCCCCGCGGTATCAGAGCCCGTTGAGTGTGCCGAATGCGCCACAACAACAGATTAAATTGCCCGTGACGCCGTCTATCTCTCCTGGTGGCACGGTCGTTGAGGACGTGGTCGTACACGTCAACGATCTGATCATCAGCCGGAGCGACGTGGAGCGCGCAACCCAGTCGCTTGCTGAAGAGAATCAACGGACCAATGCGAGTCCCGCAGATGCAGCGGAGAGGCAGAAGAATCTGCTTCGCGACATGATCGACAAGCAGTTGTTGTTGTCGCGGGGTAAAGAGCTTGGGCTCAATGCCGACGCTGAAGTCGTTCGGCAACTGGATGAGATCCGCAAACAGAACCATTTGGCGACGATGGAAGATCTTGAGGCGGCAGCCAGGCAACAAGGCGTTTCGTTTGAGGATTTTAAGGCAGGTATCCGCGACACCGTGATTACCCAGATGGTGGTGCGCGACGAGGTAAGCCGCCGTCTGCAGATGACGCAGGGGCAGGAGCAGGCCTTCTATGAAGCTCACAAGCAGGATTTTGCACAGCCGGAACAGATCAGGTTGAGCGAGATCCTGATTCCAACGGCTGCAGACGCGGATGACGCTGCGGTTGCTCAGGCCAAGGCCAAGGCCGAAGATGTCGGGGCCAAGTTAAAGGCCGGCAGCAAGTTTGAGGATCTGGCGAAGACTTATTCGGGTGGGCCGCTGGCATCCGAGGGCGGCGACCTGGGGCTTTACAAGCGTGGTGCCCTGGGCCAGGTGCTTGAAGACGCGACCTTTAACCTGAAGGTGGGTGAGTGGACAGCGCCGATCCGCACCAAGCAGGGTTTTGTCATTCTGAAGGTGACGGATCATCAGGCTGCCGGAATCGCTCCGCTGAAGGATGTTGAGCAGCAAGTGCAGGAGGCGATGTATCAGGAAGCGATGGCGCCTGCTCTGCGTACCTATCTTACGAAGCTGCGTGAAGACGCATACATCGATATCAGGCCCGGGTATGTGGATTCCGGCGCGAGTCCGCATCAGACCAGGATGGCGTTTACGGCGTACACACCTCCTGCCACGAAGAAAAAGAAGGTCGTCGAAGAAAAGAAGCGTTTTGATCGAGGTACGAAGTACTCGGCGGCGAAGGCTGCTCCGGCAACGGCTCCAGTTGCTGCGACTCCCGCTGCGACGACTACGTCTGCTTCTGCGAAGACAAATACCTCTACAAATGCTTCCAATGCCAAAAAAGTGAGTTCGACCGCTAAACCTAAGAAACCAAAGCGTGAAAAGGTCAGGTATGGTCAGGCGCCGCGGAACTCGCTCCCTGCGGGACCTGAGGAGACGGCTTCGGGGTCTGATGTTGGGGCAGGAGCAGCCTCTGCAGCGGTCACAACCGGGGGTGGTCTCGTGGCGAACGCTGCTCCGGGAACTGCGATTGCGCCTATCGATACTCCGGGCGACGTTGGTGCGAATCCTCTGGATGCCAAGGCTGCGCCCGCGGGAAAGACGCGGTATAGCGCACGGGCGAAGGAAGTCTCCGAAGAGAAAAAGGTGGCGAAGGTAAAGAAATCAAAGGAGAAGATTGTTGCTGGACCGGTTGCGGCGACTCCCGAGGAAAAGGTTGCGGAGCGGACTCAGGCTGCACCTCTTGGGTTGAACGGCGATACGGTGAAGAACAGCAAGAAGAAGCAGGCAAAGGATAAGAACGCTCCCAAGGAAAGGTTGCAGAATCAGCCACCTAAACCACCCGCGCCTGCTCCTGAGGAGACGCCGTCGAAGGCTCCGGACCGTGGAACGCCCCAGGAAGGGATTCTGCCTCCTGCTTCGAAGACTCCGGATACGACGGTGCCGCCGAAAACACCTCCTGCAACACCACAAACACCCCAACAACTCCACCTCTAGCAACTCCGCAAGTTTAGGTATTGATTGGTTTTATTGTCATGCGAGAGCTTCGGCTCTCGCGTTTTCTTTGATGGGGGTATTCTGTTGAGATGAAAGAGTTTTTTGTTCAGGATGCGGCCCGGTTTGAGAATTGCACGGTTACGAGTTACTTTCTGCTGTCGTCAATGCAGGTGCGGGACAAGAAGCAGGGTGGGCAGTATCTTGCTTTGATT
Source organism: uncultured Acidobacteriaceae bacterium (assembly GCA_963815485.1). GTDB lineage: Bacteria > Acidobacteriota > Terriglobia > Terriglobales > Acidobacteriaceae > Edaphobacter. Next base: position 2,997,483 of record CAWFGQ010000002.1, read on the forward strand.
GTTAGTGATAAGACGGGGTCGCTGGAAGCCCGGATGTGGGATGATGTTGCGGATCCGATCGAGTTTTGCGCTGAGGGTTGCTACGTCAAGGTGCAGGGTGACATCTCCAAATACCAGGGTAAGTTCCAGATCACATTGAAAAAGATGCGGTTAGCGGCGGATTCGGAGATTGAGCCGACGGATTTTCAGCCGGCTACGAAGTTCGATGTGGAGGAGATGTGGGCGGAGTTGCGCGGGTATGTTTCGGCGTTTCGCAGCCAAGATCTTAAGCGGTTAGTCTTTTCTTTTCTCGACGATGAGCGGGTCGGGCCAGCCTTCAAGTCGGCTCCTGCTGCGAAGCGTCTGCATCATGCGTGGCTGGGTGGGTTGCTGGAGCATGTGTTGACGCTGGTGCGGGTCTGTGTGGCTACGGTTCCTTATTATCCTGAGGTCGATCCGGATCTTCTGGTGACGGGGGCGATTCTGCACGATATTGGCAAAGTGCGGGAGCTGGAGTGGAAGTCCAGTTTTTCCTATAGCTTAGAAGGCCAGATGATTGGGCACATCAACATCGCGCAAGGGATGCTGCGGGAGAAGGTGAAGGAGCTGGCTCCGTTTCCGGAGAAGCTGGCGCTGCTGGTGGGGCATATGATTCTGAGCCATCACGGCAAGTATGAGTTCGGGTCGCCGAAACTGCCGATGACTCCGGAGGCTATTCTTTTGAGTGCTTTGGATGACCTTGAGGCCAAGATGCAGGCGGTGCGGAACGAGTTTGCCGCGGCTGAGGCGATGGGTAGAGGGCCGGACGAGGTGACCGAGTGGGTGAGGAGCATGGAGCGGTCGCTGTTTGACTCGATGAAGTATCTGAAAGACAAATAATTTTCTTGCGTGGTGGATGGGCGTTTTTATTGGGGATTTGCGATTTCCACCGTGGTTTTTACGTGGTTTTTTGTGGTCATAACGTGGTGGCTAAGTGCAAAATCGTGGTTCTTGGCTGGTCGTGTTTTTGTGTCTGAAAATTTTCCTCACTTTTAAAATTTATTTTTGGATATGCGTTGGCTCACCGAGCCGATCCCGGGCGCCTGACGAACGCAGTCAGGGCGCGTCTATACTGAAGAGAGTATGCGCCGCTTTACAGGCATCATCGCACTGATCTTTCTGTTGTCGACTGCAGCGCCGGTTCTTGCCTGCGTTGCAGGTGATGCGATGAGCCATGCGGAGAGTGCCTGCTGTGCCGCCATGCATGGCAATTGCGGAGAGATGGCGAAGACGGGCTGTTGCAGGACAGAGATCAAGACCGATGAGCAGCCGCAGATTGCAGCGAATTCTCCCTCAGTGGACTTTCACTGGGCTGTGATCAGCTGGCTTACGTTCGCCTCGGCTCCGGTTCTGACAGTTCCACCCTCTCTGCTTGATACTCCCGACGAACACTCTCCGCCGGGTTTGCTCACTGTAAAGATTACCGTCCTTCGAATCTGATCCTCCTGTCGTTACCAATGACCTGCGCACCGAACCTGCGCCTGCGCTTCATTTGGTCCAAACGAAGGAGCATCTATGAGAATTCTTACGGTTCTGGCTTGTGCGTTCGCACTGCCAGGCAGTGCCATTGCCGCTGACCACGGCCCGGTCTTTGGCTATGCCACCCCGGTCAACTCGCAGCGTGAACTTAGTTTCGACAGCGGCGTCTTCGGAAGAAACGGCTCCGGCGGAACTCAGTTTTCGACGGGGTCAGGCTTCGGATACGGCCTTACTCCCCACCTAACGATTAGTGCTTTGATCCCGGCGACGTTCGGAACCGGCTCTCTGCCCGAAAGCCGCATGATTTCGACGGGCGAATGGTATGCCGGTGCTTCATGGCGATTCCTACACTCGGTGACGAGCGTAGGGAAGCGGATTGAATCGACGGCTTCGTTCGGAGCTGTTGTTCCGGGACCACAGGCGGACCCCGGAGTTCTCGGTGACCTGCATCGGGCGCCGGGCATCGCGGGCACAGTGGCTACAGGTCTCGCTTCGCGTAGCCAGTATGCGTGGGTTGGCGGTGGCTACACGCGCTTTGCGGAGGCCTCGGGCGATCGAAGACCTGACACAATTTCGTGGAGCGCAGTCTATGGGTATCGTCCGGCCGCACTTCGACGAGGCTACGACAAGTGGGACTATCGCGGCTTCGCGGAGTTCACGGGAGAGCATACCGGCAATGTGGTGCAACGCGGCGCGATTCTTCCCAACAGCAGTACGACAACGCTCTGGCTTGGTCCTTCGGTGCTCGCAATCTTCAAGAACGTTGCGATTTCAGGCGGCGTTCAGGGCCCTGTTTTTCGGGACGGGCCGGACTCGATTTACGGACATGAGCGCGTCCGTTTTGCCATCAACTTCAGCTATCTCAAATACTCCGCACACACGAGCGGTCATTGAAATCGAAAGGGATCGATTATGAAAAAGATATTTGTTGCAGGAATTCTCGCACTTGCTTCGCTTGCCGCTCATGCTGAATATGAGCAGGTCAACCTTACTGTCTTCGGCATGGACTGCGCTCCGTGCGCTCATGCTATCCACGTCTCGATGAAGGGCATTCAGGGAGTCGACACAGTCGACGTGGACCTCAATACGGGCCTGGTGACGATCAAGCTGACTCCCGGCAACACTGCAGCGATGCGCCAGTTCAATCAGGCGGTCGAAAAAAACGGGTTTACCCACAAAGATGCCGTTGTCGTCGCACGAGGTAAGTTGACCGGCACAGCCAGCGCACCATTTCTTGAGGTTGCGGGAACTGCCGATCGCTTTGCTCTGGTTCCGGCAGCGGCGGGAATCGATGTCAGCGGGCTTCTCGGCAAAACGGTAACGATTGCAGGCGTTCTGCCGCAGGCAGCGAAGGGCAAGGTGCCTGACACGATGCGTTACAACACCATCACGGAGGCGCAATGAATACGACTGCGATATCGACTCCGGAGAACAGGGCCAGACGAGCGGCTCTGCTTAATTACTTCTCGCTCTTCAGTTCGTTCAGCACGCTAATCTGCTGTGCGCTTCCTTCCGTGCTGGTCTTGCTGGGAATGGGGACGGCGGTCGCGTCGGTCTTGTCCGCGGCTCCGTGGCTTGTCAGTTTGTCGCGGCATAAGATCTGGACCTTCAGCATTGCCGGAGTGCTGATCGCGACGAGCTTTGTGATGACTTATGTCCTTGTTCCTCGGCTGCGGTCTGGGGAGAGTTGTGCTGCCGACGATCCGACAACATGCGGTGAAGTCAGCAAGGTTAGTCGCTTGATCCTGTGGGCTTCGGCGCTTATCTGGAGCGGCGGTTTCTTTGTCGCCTACCTGCTGGGACCGATTCTGGAGAGGATGGATCGTTGAGAGAAGGGCTACTCGTCGAGCTTGAAGACTTTGATCTTTACGAGTTGTGCGATGGTGAGGTTCTGGAAGCCGCGGGACTTCATGCGCTCGATGAAGGGCGCGTCGATCTTGAAGACGCACATCTGGATTAATTCTTCCTGGGTTGGCGAGTAGCCCATCGCTTTGACTGCCTGCACTTTTTCCGGAGAGACGCCTACGGCCTTCATGCTGGTGAGCTTGTTGGCTCGCAGTTCGGGATAGCCTGCGGCGGCCATCGCTTTGACGTAGGCGGGATCGACCTTCAGGACCTTGAGTCCCATCACCTTCGATGCAGTCATCTCGGTGACGCCGGCGTCTTTCATCTCTTTGACCCACTCGGTGGTGATGTCGAGCATGGCGTAGCCCTGCAGGCGATCGGGAGTCTGATTATCGAAGCCCATTGCCTCCATTCGTCTGGCGAAGGCTGCGTCTGGCGTGAAGGAGTAGGTCCCTCGCAGGGCCGCATTGTGAACTGTGCCGACACAGCGCATCTCGCCGGCTTCTGCTTTCATGCGGGCGTCGACGGTAGCGCCTTCATGCTCGAGGTCCTGCGCTGTGACACCGGTCCATTTGCTCCAGAGCATGTCGGAGTTGCCCTGGTGGCAGTGTTGGCCGGCGACGCAGTCTCCGCGCTCCCAACTGATGGACATCTTCTCGTCAGTTCGGCCAGCGCTGATGGAGCAGGTGTCTGCGATTTCGGCGACGGCTGCTGTTGCGGCAAGTGCGAATATTGCGGTGAGGAGAAGAGTTTTTCGCATGGGTCGGCTCCTTCAATCTGCCAGTCTTGCGGGGGAGAGTTGCGGTCAAGAGATTACTGATCGAGCAAGCCGGACATCTTCAGCTTGAGCAGCTTGTCGAGGTTGTTGGTGTCGAAGCCGTGCGACTTCGCATCGGCGACAAACTTGTCATCGAGATGGAAGGTCGCGGCCCGGCGCAGTTCGTCTGTTGTTGCCTGCGGAAATTTCTGCTTGAGCCACTGCGCGTACTCGGGCGTCATGCCCTGGGCTTTGAGGGAGACCAGTTCATGCACGTTGAGATCGCCGAAGCCTTTTTGTTTCATCTCGGCTGCGTACTCGGGTGTGACGCCAAGCGATTTCATGGAGACCAATTCATGAACGCTAAGATTGCCGAAGCCTTTTTGTTTCATCTCGGCTGCGTACTCAGGTGTGATGCCGAGCGACTTCATGATGACGAGATCGTGGACGTTGAGATCGCCGAAGCCTTTCTGTTTCATTTCGGCTGCGTACTCAGGTGTGATGCCGAGCGATTTCATGGTGATCAGATCATGGAGGGTGAGATCCCCGAACGCCTTCTTCATCTCGGCGGCATACTCGGGTGTGACTCCCAGTGACTTCTCTGTGACGACTTCGTGAAAGTCTTTGGGGGCGATGCCGGTCTGTTTCAGCGAGGCAACGTACTCGGGGGTCACTCCCATGGACCTGAGGGCGATGAGTTCATGAACGGAGGGCTTGCCCAGACCTGCGGTGCTCATCGATTTCGCATATTCCGGTGTGACGCCAACGGATTTCATCGCGACCAGAGAATCCAGATCATTGTTCAGATCGAGCGGATAGCCGGCACCGCGCATGCCGTCGAGATAGGCTGTGCCAGTGTCTTTGCCGGTTGCCTGCGAGGAGCCCTTGCCGGCGCCTTGTGAAGAGCCTGTTCCGGTTGATTCCTGAAAATCGAATCTCACGTTGGTGGCTGTTTCGAAAGCCAAGTTGGGTGTGACGAAGACCTGCGCGCTAGCTTGCGGCAAGGGAGTCGGAGCTGCCACCGGCGCAGTGGGCTTTAGCGGACGAACGGCAGCCTGTGGCGCTTCCACGTGTGGTGCCATGAGCCGCGTGCTGGCGGCGTCCAGTCTGGAGATGACGGCTGCGGGGAATTCCGTCATCACTTGTGCGACGACTGGATGCATCCGGGTTGCTACAGGAGCCGCGACCGCGCTGATCTTTGGGCCCAACAAAAGCATGATTACCAGGGCTCCGACCGCTGCAACACTCGTTCCACTTGTCATTCTGCTCTCCAATACCATGTCTTCTCCTAAAATTTTTCTGACTCGGCCGAGCAGCGATCCGCCGCATCCTCCAAGCGCCATCGCCAACCGCAGCTTGACTGTTCTTTGTTCTTCGAGCCGCAACAGAGCGCGGGCATAGACGGCGGCGTCGCTGCAGCTTTGCACGGCGATCTCATCGCAGCAGACCTCGCGGCGTTCGCGTACAGTGCGGCTGAGCCACCAGACGGCGGGATGGAAGAAGAGAACGCTTTCGACCGCTGTCTGCAGGAGATTCCAGAGGTAGTCACAGCGCTGAATGTGGCCGAGTTCATGGGCCATCACGGCTTCGAGCTCTTCTTTCGGCAGAGCGAGCACGGCGCTGATCGGCAGGATTACGGTGGCGCGCCATACTCCCATGGCAAGAGGCGAGATCACTTCATCGGAGGCTCGCAGAACGACCTGACGACCGACCTGAATCTGTTCGCAGAGACGGAGGAAGGCGCGCTCGACTTCCTGGGGCACCATTCTCTGGGCGCGTCGGCGGACCGCTCCGAGATGCAACCAGCCGCCTAACGACCGGAGCACGAGGAAGAGAACACCGGCGAGCCAGAGAGCATCGACCCACGGCAGAATACGATCGGCGCGGGTCATCAACCAATCGGTCGACTCTTCAAGACTTGTAGCGAGAGGCAGCGGATGAAGGGTTGGCCTGGGCTCGGTCAGATGCAGGCCGGAGAGGAGTTGCGAGATGCCGGCAACCGGCTGAGCCGTTATTGGTCCGGATGTCTGGGTTGTCGGGATTGGCCGGGAGCCTTGCCTTGCGACTCGCACTTCTTCGGTGAATGTGCCGAGGACGACTATGGGCATCAGCATGAAGGCGGCGAGTGCCACTGAGTAGCGAACTTTGACGGCAGTGTGTGAGGTGATTCGATCCACTACGCTGAAGGCGACCGCGACGGCGGTTCCTTGCCAACAGAAGTGCAGTAGAGTCCACCCCAGCGCAACGATCTCTTCGCGAGACAACCAAGCTATCGGGCTCATCATTTCGACCTTCCTCCAGCTGAATACTTATCTGACAGGCGAGCGGCTATCTGGTTATGTTCTTTTCTCGATTAATTGACGAATGGCTTCGAGCTCCTCGTCGCTGGCTTTTTCGATCTGCAGGGCGCGAAGAGCTAATTGGCCGGCGCTGCCTGCAAAGAACTTTTCGCTTAATTCGCGGAGGAAGCGGCGCTCGGTGTCGGCCTGCGAGACTGCGGCGCGGTAGAGGTGGGCTCGTTCGCGCTCGTCGCGTTCGACTAAACCCTTTTCAGTCATGATCTGCAGGAGTTTGAGAACGCCAGTATAGACGACGGGGCGTCCCTCGTTGACTGCTTCGAAGAGCTCTCTCACTGTAAGCGGGCCGCGTTCCCAGAGGGTCCCCAGGAGTTCGAGCTCGCTTTCGGTTGGCTTCGGCGTTGCGGGTTTCTTTGCCATGCTGGAAACCATATACGATAGTGTTCGTACTTGTCAACGAATTATTTCGTAGATGCTTTTTAGGTAGGGGAATTCGTGGTGTCCGGGCCGATTAGAACTTGTAGAGAGATTCGGCGTTTTCGCGTAGGACTTTGCGGGCTAGTTTTTCGGCCTGGGATTCCGTGATTTGCTTATCGTTCATCATGCCGGTGAGCGCCATGCCCAGGCTGGTGCGGATGTTCTGGTTGGCAATGAAGGCGGCCTCCTCCCACCCCATCGAGGAAGAAAAGGGGTAAGCGTCGGTGGCGTAGAGGATCTTTTCGGGGTAGAGTTCGAGCCACTCGCGTAGCCACTGCGACATGGTGCGGGGGCTGATCATGAGGGATTGCTGGGAGAGGTCGAGGTAGACGTTCGGTTTTTGCAGGAGAGCGCCGATCTCGTGGACGAAGGGCCAGCCTCCGTGTAGGAGGACGAAGTTGGTGTGGCGGAGGCGAGGGTCGTTGAAGAGGGGTTCTAGGAGGAGAGGGTTGTCGCCGGCGATGTCGAAGTAGCCTCCGCCGCCTGAGGTGGTGTGGATGTGGACTGGGAGGTTGAGGCGGCCGCACTCGGTGGCGATGTAGCGGAAGAGGAAGTCCTGCAGTCGCTTGTATTGGGCAGCATCCGGGTGCGGGGTGTGGAGTAAGGTGGCGTAGATGTGCGCAGCCTCAGCGCGGGAGACGTCGTCGAAGCCGAAGGAGCGCAGGTAGGCGATCTCGAATTTTTCAGCTACGGCGCCTTGAGATTTTTGTTGTTCGAGGATCGGTGTGACCAGCTTGCTGAGATATAAGTCGAGTGTGGGTGGGAGGGTTTTGAGGTTGGCTTGTTCGAGATATTTTGCGCGGAGCTTGTCTTCGAGGGGGAAGAACTGTTTGCGGTCGGGAGTGGCGTCGGCGAGGCCTGAGTTGTCGAGCGGGAAGAGGAGCGCGTCGACGTAGGGAACCCAGCGAAAGCGCGGAGGCTGCACTCCGGTGCCCATTGCGACTCGGTTGGCCAGCTGGGTGCCGATGTTCACGCGGTCGAGGATGTAGGCGGCATAGGCTTCCCCCTGCTCGCGGCGGATGGCTTCGCGCGCGGCTTCGAGTTGTTTGAGGCCCGCGTCGTCGAGCGGTGAGGTGCCGTTGAAGTGGAAGATGGCCTGCCAGGCTTCGTGCAGCGCGGGCAGGTCGGGGCGCATGCCGGCGGGGTCGGTGTCGGGCTCCATGTTGTCGACGGGGAGAGCGTCGAAGTTGCGGTCGGTGGCGTAGGCGGGCGGAGAGAGGACAGGGTGGGCGTGGTTGTCGATGGCGGGGATCGCGGCGATTTGGGCGGCCAGCGTGGGGTCGATGGCGGGGGTCGATTGGGCTTGCGTGATAGTGGCGAGCGAGAAGGCCGCTACGAGTGTGTATCGAATTGCGTTCATGGACATTGGGTTGATTCTACGAACAGAACGACGACTTCGGTATAGCTAACAATCTCAAACTGCTAACGAGAAGCACGTTTCTCGGTACTAACCCTGATTATGACCAATGCAAGGCGACCTCAAAGAGGGCGTTAACCTCCGGCCGTCACTGAAGAATCTGCACTCTGCTTTGTTCCTTGACAATCAATGGTCGAATGTCTACCATCACTGCCAGATCGAGGGTAGAGTGTCTTCTATGGCGAAGCAAGCACAGCAACGGGCCGGGGTTCTCCAGGGAACGCTTGACATGCTCATCTTGAGGACGCTTCTCCATGGACCTGCTCACGGCCACCAGATCGGGAAGCACATTCAGAGGACCACGAATGAATTCCTGCAGATGCAGCATGGCTCGCTTTATCCCGCGCTGCATCGCCTGGAAGAACGAGGGTGGGTCGTGTCGAAGTGGGAGACCGCGCCGGATCGAAATCGCGAGTTCAAATACTACCGCTTGACTGACAAGGGCAGGAAACAGCTTGTGATCGAAGAATCGCAATGGAAGCAGATGGCCGAAGCTGTGGCGCGCGTGATGTGGCCCGCCCCCGAGGAGAGCTGACATGAAATGGTGGCAGATCAAGAAGAGAGAGGCAGACCTGGAACGGGAGCTGCGATCCGACCTGGACTTGGAAGAGGAGGAGCTACGGGAAGGTGAAATCTCAGGAGAAGAGGCTCGCTACGCAGCTTTGCGTGCCTTTGGGAATCCCACTCTTATTCGTGAACAGACTCGCGCCATCTGGTCCTGGAACTGGCTTGAATCTCTCGCGCGCGATCTGCGCATCAGTCTGCGTACCCTTCTTCGTACACCGGGTTTTGCTGTCATCGCCATCCTGATGATGGCGCTGGGCATTGGCGCCAACGTCGCGTTGTTCACAGTAGTGCGTGGCATTTTGCTCAAACCTTTGCCGTTCCTTGATTCGGATCGCCTCGTGATGCTCTACGAGGCGGCCCTTCATGAAGACGACGCGGCCGGTTCCAACTGGGTCTCAGGCGGCATGTACGCCGAGTGGAAGAAGCAGAACCGGAGTTTCAGCGGTCTCGCGCTCGCGCGAGGCAGCCGGGTAGGGCTCTCCGGTTCAGGCGGCCAATTGCCGGAGAAACTGAATAGCGCCTTGTTTTCATGGGACCTGCTCCGCACACTGGGCGTACAGCCCGTGCTGGGCCGCGATTTTATTCAGGCGGATGACAGCCGCACAGCCAGCGGCACGGTGTTGTTGAGCTGGGGCCTGTGGAAGCGCCGTTTTGGTGGTGATCCTGCCATTCTGAACCGGACGATCGAACTCGACGCGGAACCGTACACCGTTATCGGTGTCATGCCCGCGTGGTTCGATTTTCCTGATCCGTCCACACAGCTATGGACAGCGGTTTACCACGACAAGCCCGAAGAGCAGATGACCTCGTTCAGCAATCATATGTTTCGCGTTGTCGGACGGCTAAAGCCGGGAGTCAGCGCGGCGCAAGGCGTGGCCGATCTGCGCATCATCTCCAAGCGCATCCACGATGCGCACCTCAACGATCCATTCGTACTTCAAAGCGCCAAGAGCCGTTCGTTACTGGAGCACATAGTAGGCGAAATCAAGAAGCCGCTCTATATGCTGCTGGGGGCGACCTGCTGCCTGCTGCTGATCGCCTGCCTTAACGTGGCCAATCTGCTGGTGGCGCGCGCGGCGGCACGGCGCAAAGAACTGGCTATTCGAACCGCATTGGGCGGGGGCTGGCTGCGTCTGATGCGCGAGCGGCTGATGGAGTGCCTGATGCTTTCGGCGGCCGGTGGGGCACTGGGCCTTCTGCTCGCCATCGCCGCGCTTCATTGGCTGACGCGAACTCGCCACGACATGAGCCGCGTCGAATCCATCCACATCGACGGCGTGGTGGTGACGTTTACGGTCGGCGTGATCGTACTGTGCGCGCTTTTTTCGGGACTGATCGCCGCGTTCAGCGCCAGCGACAAGCGCATTCTCGGCGCGCTGCATGAAGCGTCGCGCTCAGTAGGCTCGGGCGGCGCGCGGGCCTCGCTGCGCAAGGTGCTGCTTACAGTAGAGGTCGGGCTGACGGTGATCTTGCTCGTCGGCGCCGGGCTGCTGCTTAAAAGCTATGAACGGCTTCGCTCCGCCGATATGGGCTGCATCACGCAAGACGTGATGACCATGCACCTCGGCCTTCCTGATGCCCGCTATGCGACACCAGTCCAGCGAGCCAACTTCTACGACACACTGCTTGAGCGTGTGCGTGCGCTGCCCGGAGTGGACGCGGCAGGGTTTGCAACGGTCGTCCCTGGACAGGGATATGCGATGGATTGGACCTTCAACATCGTGGAGCATCCGCCCCTGCCGCAAGGTAGTGGTTTGTTTGCCTTAAGCCGCTGGGCCGATCCGAAGTACTTCGGTGCGATGGGCATTCCTATTTTGCGCGGACGTACCTTTGACGGCGGGAAGCGATTGGATACTGCCAACGAAGTCGTCGTCAGCCAGACCTTCGCGAGCCAGTTCTTTCCCGGCGAAGATCCGCTGGGCAAACACCTGCGTGTACGCGGTCGAGATGCACTTATTGTGGGGATCGTGGGCGATACGCGTTATGCAATCGGCGAAATGCCGCGGCCTGTACAGTACTACCCGCTGGATGCAGGCGTCGAGACCGTCGGCACGCTTGTGATTCGCTCGAGACACGACCTGGAGCAATTCGCTCTTCCGGTACAGCGGATTGTCTCCGAGATGGACCGCGACCTGCCCGTCTCCGACGTGCTCACAATGAATCAGCTGCTGGGCGAATCGACCGTAGACCGGAGCTTCAACACTACGCTGCTCGCCGCTTTTGCCTCGCTGTCGCTGGTTCTTGCGGCGGTGGGACTGTTCGGTGTGATGTCGTACATCGCAGCGCAGCGGACGACCGAAATCGGGATCCGCATCGCGCTGGGCGCAAAGCGCGAACAGGTGATGCGGAAGATGTTGCTGGATGGAATGCGGCCCGCGGTCTTCGGTCTTGTCGTGGGACTCGCAGCGAGCCTCGAAGCTGGCCGGCTGATACGCGACCTGCTCTATGAGATTAAGCCGCTCGATCCGGCGGTTTTCGCCGCAGTTGCCGCAACTCTGCTCGCGGTGGCCGCGTTCGCATGCATCGTGCCGGCGTGGCGTGCCTCGCGCCTTGATCCGATGCAAGCCTTGAGAACGGAATAGGCCGGATATTTCGGCAATCTCCTAAAGGCTATTGCCGTTGTGTTGCCGGCCGTTTTCGGATCGTCATTTGCATTCTTGCTCTTTGTTCTCACGCCTTGCGCATAGATCAATCATGCTGGTCCATGTTCGAGCCCGAATAGGAAGCCCTTAGAGGGCCTTCCGCAACCAACTGTTCAGAATCTCCTGTTGAGCGGGGGACGTGCCTTCGGCGGGCGACAACTCGAAAGTACGCTTGAGGTTCGAAGCCACTTCAACTTCCACCGTCATTTCCTTTTCAGCCCGGAAGACGTGCAGCTTGATTGTTTCGCCAGATTTCTTCGCGTTGATGGCTGTGTTCAGCACAACGGGGGTTACCGCCAGCCCATCCACGTCGGCGATCCGGTCGCCCGGCTGCAACCCCGCTCGAGCGGCTGTTGATCCAGCGGCGGTATCGGTCACAATCAACCGCAGTGCGGGCGCTGCTCCCTGCCCCCGCCCTCCCCGTCCAGGTGGCAACTCGTTCGGCGGTACTTCCTCGGTGCGTGTATCGAGTCCGATCGAGCCGCCGGGAGCAGCTTCGAATTTCGCTTCCAACTTCAACCCGGCGAGGGCGAAGTATTTCGCGTAGTCCACTTCTCTTGAGGTCGAAGCATAGGAAAACAACTCACCGAGATTGATTCCGGCGGCACTCTCGCACTCTGCTCGAAACTCGGCGTCGGTGAATCCGCGCTTTTTCTGCACGTAGTACTTCTGGTACATGCCGCGCATGACATCGTCGAGCGACCTTTTGTTTGCGCTGCTTTCCCGGATCCTGAGGTCGAGCATCGCGCCCAGCATCGCGCCATTGTTGTAGTAGGAGATGGTGGTGTTGCGATCTCCACCGACTCCTGAACCGGTGTTCCATGTGTTCCAACTGGATTCAGTCGCAGATTGGTAGTGTCTGCCGGAGCTGTTCTCAAACGTTCCGATGGCGGTCGCCATCTTCGCAAGATACTGGTCCTTCGTCATCAGTCCGGCGCGCACCAGCACAAGATCCTGATAGTAGACCGACAATCCCTCCGAGACCCAAAGCATGTTGGTCAGGTTTTCCTGATCGTAGTCGAACGGCCCCAGCGCCAGAGGACGGATGCGCTTTACGTTGAAGTTGTGAAAGTATTCGTGGCAGATAAAGCTTAGCCAACGCTGGTATCCGGCAGGCGCCGTCAGGCTCGTTCCATCGAACTGATTCGAGGAGGAGTTGGCGTGCTCGATCCCGCCGCCTCCGCGTCCCATCATCAGGAAGGTGTAGTGCTTGTAGGGCACCTGGCCCATCAATTGGGTTGCAGCGGTCACCATTGTCTTCAGGTCCGCTGCCATCCGAGTGCGGTCCACTTCCGCAGGCACATTCTCGACTGCGACGTAGTGAGGGACGCCTTTGACCTCGAACTGTAACTGTTCCTGGTTGCCAATCAGGATTGGCGAATCGTAGAGTACGTCGAAGTCAGGCGCCTCGAAGGTATCTCCCTGGCCGTTCACTGCTTCGAGGCCCGTCGAGATCTTCGTCCAGTTCGGTGGCAGATGTATCGCCAGGGTGACCGGATGTTGCAGATGCCCAGCGAGGTTCACGAAGAGGCCGGAGGGTGAGAGATAGCCGCGGTCCTCCCCCAGATAGTTGTTGGCTGCAAACGAAGTATTTCCGAAGACGTCGTACTCAAGGACAATCACCGGAGCATTCTCCGCTACTACGCGCCACGTGTTCTTCGTGACCTTTTCCCACACAAGCTCATGGCCGGTCCGGTCTACAGCGTGAAAGTTGGAGACATAACGTGCGTAGTCCCCGATTCCGTAGTAGCCGGGCGACCATTGTGGCATCTTGAAGTCCTGCAATTCCCCTTGCAACCCTTCGCAGCGAAATGTCACATGATAGGTGTGGTTGGAAGGTTGTGGCATCGAGACCGTGAAAGCCATCTTCCCCTGCGCCCAACACATGCTGGTGCATAGGAGCGAAAATAGAACAGTGCGCGTGAGCATGGAGTCAGTCTAGAGTGGCTTTCTCCTGAAGACAATCGTTTCGCGGTGCGTAGAGGATTTGGAGAGCACGTGTGTCCGGCTGGCTTAGGAATGGTTGGAATAGATGCTTGCGCCTTCGGAGCTCAGCACGAGGCGGGTCCACCCGGCTATGTGCATAAGCGATACGCCTTGTCGTGCCAAATCAGGCTACGTGGTATAGAACACTGAATAGCCCAATGCGCGATTTCGAGAAAACACGAACGGAGTTCCAGGAGATACTCGCCAAGCCCATTCGCGAACTTGGGCTTAAACTCGAGGGGTCTCCGCTCGAACGATTCGTTCAGCAGCTTTATCGCGAATTGGAAGCCAAGGGCATTCACAAGTTTCGTCCGCTTTGTTATCTCACCGATGAATGGGGATGTCCTTCGGGCGAGCCCGTCGTCGGCATTCCGTTCTATCTGGCTAATCCAGAGCTGGCACAGCTTGAGCGCGATATGAACGATCTGGAAGACGCCCGCGAGATCATGATGTACATGCGTCATGAGGCCGGACACGCGTTCAATTACGCCTACCAGCTCTACAAGTCGGCTGAGTGGCGCGATCTCTTCGGTCCGTTTCGGCGCGCGTATCGCGATCACTACCGTCCGATACCGTTCTCGCGGAAGTACGTTCGCCACATGGCCGGGTGGTACGCGCAGAAGCATCCGGATGAAGATTTTGCAGAGACGTTTGCGGTCTGGCTTACGCCTCGCTCGCAATGGCGAGAGCGGTACAAAGGCTGGGGTGCGTTGCCCAAGTTGCAATACGTCGATCGCACGGTGCGAAAAGTCGGAAATATTGAACCCACCCGGCGTCGCGGCCGCACCGACATCACCGTTGATGAGATGGAATCGACGGTCGGTGAGTTCTATCGTCTTACCCTGCCGGAGGAGATCCCGTTGCAGGAACTCGCGTTGGATACGGACCTGGCGGACATCTTCAATATCTCCCGGAAGCGACGGAAAGGACATTCGACCTGCCCAGGAGATGTTGCATCAGCATCGCAAGCCTATCGTCGACAAGGTTGCATATTGGAGCGGGGTGCAACGTCCGATCGTGAAGCGGCTGGTGGAAGCCATCTGCAAGCGTGTTGAGGAACTGGGTTTGCTCGTGGACGTTCGGCGCGAGTCTGAGTACCTCACGGAGTTCACGGTCTACACAACCGCACTGTCGATGAATTACCTGATCCGCGGCAAGTTCACTCATCCATGAGGCGTGCCGGCAGTTGCCGTCACTCCAATTGGAGGCCGCATGACTGGAGGGAAATTGAAAGTCACCGTACTGTACGACCTATGGGAAGAAGAGCCTGCTGAAGTGGAGGAAGAAGTTCCTGCGCCGCGCAAACGCAAGGGCCAAACCAAGCGTAAGAAGAAGCCGGTAAAGCAGGACCGCGAACAGATCTTCGAAGCTTTGGAGAAGCTCGGGCATGAGCCGTCGTATCACGTCCTCGACGGCAGGCCGCAATCACTGCTCGCACTTGCCAAGTGCAGCGCCGATCTCATCTTCAACATAACGGAATCCTATGCGGGCGATGACACCAAGGAGATGCACGTCACCGCATTTCTGGACATGCTCGATATTCCCTACACCGGCGCGGGGCCGCACGCGCACACTCTGGCGCAGGACAAATCGATCGCCAAGAAGATGTTCGCTTTTTACGGGATTCAATCGCCCTACTTCGCGACAGCCTACCGCGGCAGCATCGACCACGCACACGACATCAAGTTCCCGCTCATCGTGAAACCTACCTCCGAAGATGGATCCATCGGCATTGATGCCGCTGCGGTAGTTACGAGCGTAAAGGAGTTGATGGAACGCGTCGACTATATCCAGACGGAGTTCGATTCTCCTGCGTTGATCGAGGAGTACATCGAAGGGCGGGAGATCTATGCGGCCATCCTGGGCAGTTACGAGAAGGCGTATGCACTTCCGCTTGTGGAACTCGATCTTTCGAAGCTTCCGAAGGGTATGCCCAGGATCGCGAGCCAGGATGTGAAGTTCGAGAAAGACACGGAAGCCTATAAGCTAACGAAATCGGCGATCGCCGAAGACCTCGATGAAGAAACCGCAACCAAGCTCACCGAGATTGCGATCAAGGCTTATCGTGCCGTCAAGCTTCGTGATTACGGCCGCATTGATATGCGCGTGTCGAAGAAGGGTGAGGTTTATGTGATCGAAGCGAATCCGAACCCATGGCTCTCGAGCGGCCAGGAGTTTGCCATGGCGGCGAAGAAGTCCGGTCTCTCCTATACCCAAATGATCGGAGAGATCGTGGACCTTGCGATGGCTCGGCAGGCCTGAAAGATGGTAAGTTCAGGCGAGTAGCGGAGGAGCACGTCATGACCAATTCAACTGCGCCAGTTGTTGAGTGCGAGAGGATGCATGTTACTTTGCCGGTGAGCAATCTTGAAACGGCAATTGAGTTTTATGAGACGAAGCTGGGGTTCAAGCTTGGGTTTCGTTGGGGGGAGCCGGCGTGGTTTGCGGGGATCACGCTGGATAAGGTTGAGATTTTTCTGAAGGAGGATACGCCTGCTCCGAATGCCGGCGCGGTCGTTTTCATGGTGGGCGATGCCGATGCGCTGTATGAGTTTCATCGGGCGAATGGGGTGGAGGTGGTGCAGCAGATCGACGACCGAAACTATGGCATTCGCGACTATGCGGTGAAGGATTTGTATGGGTACCAGCTGGTGTTTGGGCATCCTACCTACAATGTTGGGCCGCCTATCAAGATTGAGCGAGTGGATGTTCCGGTGCGGCTGGAGAAGCGGCTGGCTGGTTTGTTGCAGGATCTCGCGACCCATAAGCGGATGAGTGTGGATAGCTGTCTCGAGGAGATGTTGCTGCATACGAATGATGGTGTAGGGCCGCATACGACGTCGACGCTGAAGTACATCGAAGAGCTGAAGAAGAAGCATGGGATCGACTACGACAGCCATGGGAGCTATCGGTTCGTTGAGGAGTGATCTATAGATTCAGAAAGAAGACTGGCGCGATGGATGCCAGTGCGGCGGCGGCTTGCAGGGCAAAGACGAAGAGGGTTGGCCTGGGGGCTCGCGGAAACCATTTGACGGCGAAGAAGGCGAGGATGGGGAGCTGTCCGGCCATGAGGATCTGCCAGAGATGGGCCGCAGTTCCTTCGTCGGGTTCGCGAACGACGCCGTAGACTGCGATGTGAAACAAGACTACGGTGAGGGCGATGAGCGACATCGCGATGGGAAGGAATGCCGCGGGCTGACGGAAGATGGCGCCGAATGAGTCGGGGTGTTGGTCCATATTTGCCTCCTACTCTCGCCGTAAGTAGGTTATCGCATAGCTGACGCCTCGTTGCAAGGCTGCTGGTCAGGCGGCGAAGGCTATTCCGGAAGACTCGGCGTCGTCGAAGCCGAAGAAGATCTGACCTCCGGCGAGGCACGAATTTTTGGTGCGGAGTTCGATCTCCATGGAGACGCCATGGAAGTTGAAGGTTGTGAGATAGACGTGTTCGCGATCGTGTTCTGGGGATTGAACTTGGGCGTCACTGGTGGGTGCCGGCACGAACCTGGATTCCCTCGAGTTGGGTGGGTCGGCGCAGGACGCCAAAACGATCGCAAAGAAGAGCGCGTTTGTAGCCAGATGGATCATAAATGCAGTATGCTCCGTTGCCGGTTCGAGGGACAGACCGGTGGCTGCACGGCTCGGGCGATTGGCTGCATTTCTAGCGCGGCAGGCGGGAAGGTGGACTAGGATTCTCGGTATGGAAATGAGAAGCGTTCGTTCGTGGAATCGATGGATGTGGATTGCGGCAATTTGGTTCGGCTTCGGGCTGATCGATGCTACGCAAACGGTCTTGTCGATGCGCGCGGAGGGGATGCACCACGCGTGGGGAAGGCTGTTTTTCACTGTGGTCGTAGCGTGGCTGCCATGGGCATTAGCGACGACGTCGGTAGTGTGGCTGGGGCGTAGATTTCCTCCGGTGAAGGTGAGACCGCTATCGACGTGGTTGGTGCATGTTGTGGCTTGCCTGACGATAGGGCTGATTTTCGCGGCGTGGAATGCAGGGCTTTTGGTGTTGTTGAATCCCTATGCCGAGAAATCACCCCCGATGCCGTTTACAAATCTCTTGTGGGGGAAGTTTTTGGGTGGAGTTCTTGCGTCTGCGATTTTCTATGCCTGCATTCAGGCGGTAAGTTATGTGTTGGATTCGCGGGAACGGCTGGCCTACCAGGAGACGGAGACGGCTCGGTTGAATGAGCAGCTTTCGAAGGCTCAGCTGGAGGCGTTACGGCGACAGATTGAGCCGCACTTTTTGTTCAATACGCTGAACGCTGTTGCGGGACTGGTGCGCGAGGGCAGGAGTGACGCTGCGGTGAATATGATCGCTGGGCTGAGCGATTTTCTGCGGCGTGTGCTGGAAGGCTCTCCGGTGCAACAGGTGCCGCTGCACGAGGAGATGGAGTTTGCTCAGAAGTATCTGGACATTCAGAAGGTTCGGTTTGCAGAGCGGCTCCAGTTAAGTGTGGATGTGCCGAGGGAGTTGTATCAGGCTCAGGTCCCCAGCCTGATTTTGCAGCCGATGGTTGAAAACGCGGTGAAGCATGGGATTGCGAAACGTGCGCAGGGAGGGGCGATACGGATTGCCGCATCTCGTTCGGACGGAAGGTTGACGCTGAGTGTTTCGAACGATGGGCCGAGTCTGCCGGTGGAATCGGAACGGCTTCGCTCGGGGATTGGGATTACGAATGTTCGGACGCGCCTGCAGAGTCTGTATGGAGAGGCGTTTGAGTTGAAGATGCGCAATCAGGACGCGGGTGGCGTGGAGGTTTCGGTGTCGTTGCCGTTTGTAGTCGCTCAACCTCGCGGGGAGGTTTGATTGGTGGGAGCGGAAGAGCGGCTCGCGAGGATTCGCACGGTTGTGGTGGATGATGAACCGCTGGCACGAAGCAATCTGTTGGTGCTGCTGCGTCGCGATCCGGAGATTGAGATTGTCGGCGAGTGCGGGTCGGGTATGGAGGCGCTGGCAGAGATTCGCAGGGTGAAGCCGGACCTGGTTTTTCTTGATGTGCAGATGCCGGAGTGCGATGGATTTGATGTTCTAGAGATGTTGGGCAGCGATCTGCCTCTCGCGATCGTGTTTGTAACGGCCTACGACCAGTATGCACTGCGGGCGTTTGAGGCTGGTGCGCTGGATTATCTGTTGAAGCCTTTCGACAATGCCCGGTTTGACAGGATGCTTGTGCGGGCCAAGGAGAGAGTTGCGCTGGGCCGTGTTCCGGTGCGAGCGACGGAGTCTCTGGTGGTCAAAAATGCGGGTCAGGTCTTGTTTGTGAAGCTTGCGGAGATCGATTGGATCGAGGCTGCGGATTATTATTCCTGCCTGCATGTGGGAGCGAGATCCCATTTGTTGCGCAGGAGCATGGCGGAGCTTGAGCAGGAGCTCGATGCGGCGGTTTTTTGCAGGATTCACCGCTCGACGATCGTCAGGCTGGATAGGGTGAGAAGCCTTGAGCTGAATGAGGGCGGCGAGTATGACGTGTTGCTCGATGGGGGCGCGAGGCTGCGGTTGAGCCGGCGATATCGGAGGCAACTGCAGGAGCGTATGCGGATTCGCGATTCGGCTCACGCCTGATTGGGCAGCATTGCCGGCATGGATGGCCGGTGCGGGCAAACAGGTTGTTACAATTTAGGTTTGCGGCGTTGGTTTTGTGAGGGCTTGAGAGCGGATGTTGCGATTTTCGACAGCGGGGGAGAGTCACGGCGAGAGTCTGGTGGCTTTGTTGAGCGGGATGCCGGCCGGAGTGACGGTCGATCAGGACTTTTTGAATCGCGAACTGTGGCGGCGGCAGCGTGGATATGGGCGCGGCGGCAGGATGCGGATTGAAACCGATACAGCGCATATTTTGAGTGGTGTGCGGCATGGGAAGACGATCGGGTCGCCGATTGCCATGGTGATTGCGAATGCCGATTGGAAGAACTGGACGGAGATTCTTCCGGTCGATGAGGGTGATGCGACGAAGCACAAGGCGGTGGCTTCGCCTCGGCCGGGACATGCGGATCTGGCGGGGAGTCTGAAGTACGACTTTCCCGACGCGCGATATGTTCTGGAGAGGGCGAGCGCTCGTGAGAGTACGGCGAGAGTGGCGGCGGGTGCGGTGGCGAAGATGTTGCTGCGGGCGCTGGGCGTTGAGGTTGCGAGCCATGTGATTCGGGTAGGGAAGGCGGAGTTGCAGCGGGCCGCGACCTGGGAAGAGATTGTTGCGCTGCGTGAGAAGGATGAGGTTCTGCTGAATTGTGTGGATTCGGAGTCCGAGGCTGCTATGAAGGCCGAGGTCGATGCGGTTTTGCGCACGGGGGATACGGTGGGCGGAGTGTTCGAGGTGGTCGTGCATGGACTGCCGCCGGGAGTTGGGACGCACGCGAACTGGGATGAGCGGATGGATGGGTTGCTGGCGCAGGCGGTGATGAGTCTGCAGGCCGTGAAGGCGGTGGAGATTGGCCGCGGAGTGACGGCGGCGGAGTCGGTGGGTTCGGCTGTTCATGATGCCATTGCGTATGAGGGTGAGGGGTTCACGAAGTTTTCGCGGGAGCACAATAATGCCGGTGGGCTTGAAGGCGGCATCTCAAATGGTGAGGATGTTGTGGTGCGTGGGTATCTGAAGCCGATTTCTACGCTGCGGCGGCCGCTCGCCTCGGTCAGTTTTGCTACTCGGGAGCCGGTGAAGGCTGCGTATGAGCGGAGTGATGTGTGTGTTGTTCCGGCGGCTGGCGTGGCCGCGGAGTCGATGGTTGCGCTGACGGTGGCGCGGCTTGTAGTGGAGAAGTTTGGCGGGGATTCGCTAAAAGAGATGAAGCGGAATTTTGATGGGTATTGCGAGCAGATTCGGAAGTATTGATTTCGGTCTTATTGGTTAGCGGCAAAATCATCGAAAAGAGATTGAGAGCGTGACGGAAAAAGATTCGAAAAAGGGCGTGAAGATTCATGAAGTAGTGAAGTGGCCGGATCCGGTGCTGCAGAAGCCTGGTGCGACAGTGACAGTGTTCGATGCGAAGCTTAAAAAGCTGACGGAGGAGATGTTCGAGTCGATGTATGCGGCGCAGGGAATTGGGCTGGCGGCACCGCAGATTGCGATCTCGCAGCGAATTACGGTGATCGATGTGAGCTTCAGGAAGAATCCGGAGGAGAAGATTGTGCTGATCAATCCGGAGATCATCGCGCGTGAGGGGAAGCAGGTTGAGGAAGAAGGATGTTTGAGCCTGCCGGAGATTCGTGAGAAGGTTTCGCGCGCGGCGAAGGTGAAGGTGCGGGCACAGGATGTGAAGGGCGAGTGGTTCGAGATCGAGGGCGAGGAGTTGCTGGCGCGCGCGTTTCAGCATGAGATCGATCATCTCGATGGGGTGCTGTTTATCGATCGGCTCAGTAGATTGAAGCGTGACCTGGTCGTGCGGAAGATCAAGAAGATGATCAAGAACGGCGAGTGGTAGGGCAGGAAATAGGAAGCAGGGATTAGCAAGCTTTGTTTGGGAGGCGTGGGAGGGCTCTGTGAAGCTGGTTTTTTGCGGGACGCCGGAGTTTGCTGTGCCTACGCTGGAGGCTGTGGTGGCGTCGGGGCACGACGTTGCATTGGTCGTGACGCAGCCGGATCGCGCGGCGGGGCGTGGGATGGAGATGCAGGCTCCCCCGGTGAAAAAGACTGCGCTGGCTCGCGGGCTGGATGTGGTGCAGCCGGAGAAGATCAAGAACAATCCGGAGTTTCGCGAGTGGCTGGAGAGAATTCGGCCCGATGCGATTCTGGTGGTGGCGTATGGGCGGATCATTCCGCAGTGGATGCTGGAGCTGCCGCGGTTTGGGAATATCAATTTGCATGGGTCTTTGCTTCCGAAGTATCGCGGGGCTGCCCCGATTCAGTGGGCGGTGGCGAACGGCGAGACCGTGACGGGCGTGACGACGATGCGTCTGGACGCGGGACTCGACACGGGCGATATGCTGCTGGCGCACGTGGTGCCGATTGCGCAGGAGGAGACGGCGGCGGATGTGTATGGCACGCTGGCTCCGGTGGGCGCGGAGCTGATGGTGAAGACGCTGCAGGGACTGGAGTGCGGGACGATTGTTCTGCAGAAGCAGGATCACGCGTTGGCGACTCACGCGCCGATTCTGAAGCGCGAGGATGGCTGGATGGATTTCTCGCGGACCGCGCAGCAGATTTATGACCGGTGGCGTGGATTTCAACCGTGGCCGGGCGCGCATACGATCTTTCGCGACAAGAAGCTGATTGTGCATCGACTGCGAGTGGAGAAAGAGCGAGTGTTGCCAGCGGCGATGACGATCGTGGATGGCGACGAACTGTTGGTGGGGTGCGGCGGTGGGAGCGTGATCGAGCTGCTCGAAGTGCAGGTGGAGGGCAAGCGGCGGATGGCGGTGAGCGAGTTTCTTCGTGGGTACCAGGTGCGGAGCGGCGAACGGTTGGGATCATGAGAGGCAAAGAGAAGCCTGTTGCGGCGAAGAAGGCGGTTGGGAGGAAGCCGCAAGAGGAAGCTTCGCGAACGAAGAGCGGGCAAGGTGGAGTTGCGAAAGTGACTCCGGCGCGGCTGGCTGCGTTTGAGATATTGAAGCTGGTCGGTGAAGGCAAGGGGCATAGCGACGAGCTTTTGCATTCGGCCCGTTTGGAGTCGTTATCGGGAGAGGATCGAAATCTGACGACGGCGCTGGTGATGGGAGTGCTGCGATGGCAGATTGGGCTCGACGCGCGGATTCGTCTGCTGTTGCAGCGGCCGGACCAGAGGCTTGCGGAGACGGTGGCGATTGCGTTGCGAATAGGGGCGTTTCAGTTGCTGCACATGGATCGGATTCCGGCACATGCGGCTTTGAGCGAGAGCGTGGAGTTGTGCAAGTATGCGGGTGAGCCTCATGCGGCGGGCATGGTGAATGCAATTTTACGGAAGGTTTCGACTGCGCCTCGACAGGGAGCGAAGCTACACGAGTCGACTGCGGCGTTTGCGGAACGGCTGGGCCATCCGCTGTGGATGGTGGAGCGCTGGGTAAAGGAGTATGGGCGCACGGCGGCGATGAAGATCTGCGAGGCGGACCAGAGAGAGCCGGTGGAAGGCGCGATGTTTGCCGAGGGGGGAGTCGACTGGCCGCAGATGGATGATGGTTCGCGGCTGGTGGCGGAGATTGCGGCTGCGGCGATGCCCGGGGCAAAGCGGGTTTGGGACTGTTGTGCCGCTCCCGGTGGAAAGACGCTGGTGCTGGCTCAGCGGCTGGCTAAAGCGGAGATTCTGGCGAGCGACGTAAGCGCGAAGCGGCTTGCGCAGATGGAGGCACGGCTGCGCAGGTATTCGTATGCGGAGCGGGTCCGGTTTGAAATCGCAGATGCTTCTGACGCTAAGAACATTGAGGGAAGTTTCGATCTGATCCTTTGTGATGCGCCTTGTTCGGGGACGGGCACACTGGCAGAGAATCCGGAGATACGGCATCGGTTGAAGCTCGAGGAGTTGGCACGGCAGGCGGGGCGGCAGAGTGCGATCTTGAATGGCGGGTTGAAGCGGCTTGCGCCGGGTGGGCGGCTGGTTTATTCAACTTGTTCGCAGGAGCCGGAAGAGTGTGAGCGTGTAGTGGATACGGTTTTGCGTGGCGGCGGCGTGAGGATGGTTCCCGTTGACCAGGTCTTGACGAAACTTGGCGAGGAGGGGATTTTTTTGAGTGGAGTGGAACTGAGTTCGGCGGTGCGGGATGGTGCGTTGAGGACGTTGCAGGGTGTGCATGCGTGCGACGGATTTTACGCTGTAGTGCTGGAGAGGGAGTGATTTTAGTCGCTGAGAGTGATGTGAACGGCATCGCCTTTGACGACACGATGACCGGCTGCGGGCGACTGCGCGACGACGGTTCCGACAGCGGCAGGTTGTGCAGTGGGTGTCGCGGAAGCGGTTGCTGCTGGATCGGCTGCTTGGGTTGTGTTTGCGGCGGAGAGATTCAGGTCTTCCGCGCTGACGATGTGAAGCCCTGCGGCGGCTACGCGTGCTGCGGCTCCGGCGAGAGTTAGGCCGGTGAGCGAGGGCATGACGAAGGCCTCTGGCGACTCCTCTTCCGCAGGTTCACTAAGGAGGAGGCTGACGCGGGGACGATCGACACCCGCGGCGTTGGGATTGGGTGTCTGGGCGATGACGACGCCGGGGTCGCCGGGCGCTGCGATGTGCGCTGTCACGCCGAGTTCGAGCCCAAGGCGGCGGATGTTGATGGTCGCGGTGCGCTCGGACTGACCGAGAAGGTCTGGGATGGCGACCTGTTGTGGGCCGAGGCTTTCCGTGACGCGGACAGCCCACTCGCGCCGAACCGTAGTGCCTGGAGCGGGGTACTGTCCAAGGATGCGGCCGGGCGGCGTGCTGGGAGAGTAGAACCGGTTTTCGAGTGTGAGACGCAGGCCGCCAGAGCGGGTGATCTTGCTGGCTTCGGCGAGCGTAAGGCCGGTGAGGTTAGGAATTTTGACCTCGCGGCCATGAATGGCGAGGCGCATAGCGATGAAGGCAGAGGCAAGCGCGACGATCAGCATCGCAAGCGCGCCGAGCGCGAGGTTGAAGATGCGGTTGATGCGGCGAATCTTCAGTCTGAACTTCATTCAGGAACAGGATACAGGGTAGCCGGGGATGCAATGTCATTTTTGCCCATGAGTTTGAAATTGCTCTAGACTTGCTTTCGGATTATGGAGGCGTTGTATGCGGCGGTGGACACGGCGAGAGTTGGTGAAGGCAGGAGCGGCGGTTGGTGCGGTCTCTTTGACGGCGAGTGGAGTCTCAGCGGAGCAGAGCGCGAAACAGCAGACAAAGGCAACGCCAAACAATACACAGGATCTGATTATCGACGCGACGAAGAATACTTTGCGAGAGCGTGAGTCGCTGGATTTTGGGTGGAGGTTTGCGCTGGGCCACGTCTACGACCCTGCCCGGGACTTTGGCTTTGGCAAGCTGAATGGAACTGGAGCCTATGCGAAGACGGGCGATGCGGGTGGGCCGACCGGGATCAACTTCGACGACACGAAGTGGGAGCCTGTGCAGGTGCCGCATGACTGGGCCGTGGCGTTGCCGTTTGTTGTTGAGCCGGTTCTCGTGGGGCACGGAGGCAAGCCTGTGGGAAGAGATTTTCCGGAGAGCAGCATTGGATGGTACCGGAAAGAGATTGAGGTTCATCCTGAGGATGAAGGTAAGCGGATGGTGCTGGAGTTCGATGGGGTGTACCGGAACGCTACGGTGTTCGTGAATGGGACCTGGGTGTCGGAGAGCCTGAGCGGGTATGTGCCGTTTGAGGTCGATGTGACGGACTTTCTGGACTATGTGCCGAGAGAGGTAAGAGGACCGGACGGGCAGATGCACCGTCCGAGCGGGCCTGCGAAGAACGTAGTGACGCTGCGAGTGGATGCGACGCTGAGCGATGGCTGGTTCTATGAGGGCGCGGGAGTTTACCGGCATGTTTGGCTGCGCAAGACGAGAGCGCTGCACCTGGTGAAGGATGGGGTGTTTGTGCAGACGAGTCTTACAGGCGCAGATGCGGGATTGGCGATATCGAGTGAGGTGAAGAACGCAGGGACCGGGGCGATGCGCTGCTCGGTTGCTGGTGTTGTCGTAGAAGCGCGAAGCGGAAAGGAGGTGGCGCGGTGCCGGTCGGCGGTGGTGACTGTCGAGCCGGGAGAGACCGTGACTTTGCCGATGACGGGAAAGATTACGGCAGCGAAGATCTGGAGCGTGGAGGAACGGAATCTTTACCAGTTGGTGACTGTGGTGGAGTCGGAGGGAAAGGCTGTCGACCAGGATGAGACGCGATTCGGTGTAAGGACGATTGCGTGGGACGATCAGCGCGGATTTTTGTTGAATGGCAAGGTGGTGAAGATCAAGGGGATGTGCAATCACCAGGATCATGCGGGCGTTGGTGCTGCTGTTCCGGATGCGATTCAGCGTTACAGAATTCAGCGGCTCAAGGATATGAATTGCAATGGGCTGCGAACGACGCACAATACTCCCGCGGTGGAGGTGCTGGACGCCTGCGATGAGCTCGGCGTGCTGGTGATGGACGAGACGCGAAATTTTTCTTCGAGCGTGGAGGGATTGAGCGAACTGGCGAGGATGATTCGGCGAGACAGGAACCACCCGAGCGTGGTGATCTGGTCGATGGCGAACGAAGAGCCGCTGCAGAGTACGGCACGCGGCGCTGCAATTATGACGACGATGAAGCGGGAAGCGAAGCGGCTCGATCCGACGCGCATGATAACGGCAGCGATGAATGGTGGCTGGGGGCAGGGCTACACGCAGGTGCTGGATGTGATGGGGTTCAACTATGGCGGGGCGCATGTCAATCGAATAGATAACATTTCGGATTTTCGCGCGAAGTTTCCGACGAAGCCGGGGGTTGGGTCGGAGACAGCGAGCACGGTTTCGACGCGTGGGATCTACGAGAACGATCCGCTGCGTGGATATGTGAGCGCGTATGACGTGAACTTTCCAAGCTGGGCGAGTTCGGCGGAGACCTGGTGGAGTTATTACGACGAGAATACGTGGCTCGCGGGCGGATTTTGCTGGACGGGCTTTGATTATCGCGGCGAACCGACGCCGTATGGCGTGCCGTGCATCAGCTCGCACTTTGGCGTGATGGATATGTGCGGATTTGCGAAGGATAACTTTCACTACTACCGCGTTTGGTGGGGGAGCGAACCGGCGATGCATCTGTTTCCGCACTGGAACTGGGAGGGCAAGGAGGGACAGGAGATATCGGTTTGGTGCTATGCGAACTGCGAGTCGGTGGAGCTTTTTGTGAATGGAGCTAGCGCAGGCTCGCAGACGGTGAAGAAGAATGGACACCTGGAGTGGAAGGTGAAGTACGCTCCAGGAGCGATTGAGGCGCGAGGATCGTCAGGTGGAAAAGTAGTTTTGACGGAACGGCGAGAGACGACGGGTGCGCCTGCGCGGCTGGTGATCGAAACAAGCAAAAACAATCTAAGTGCCGACGGGAAGGACTGTGTTCAGGTGAATGTGAGCGTTGTCGACGCCAAGGGACGCATGGTTCCGACGTGCTGGAGATATGTTGACGTTCACGGTGGAGGGCCCGGGGAAGGTGATCGGCGTGGGGAACGGCGATCCGAGCTGTCATGAGCCAGATAAGGCGACGCAACGAAGCGCCTTTATGGGAATGGGCGCGGCGTTGGTGCAGGCTGGACAGACCGCTGGCGACGTGAAGATGAAGGTGAGCGCTCGTGGGCTGGAGGCGGGCGAAGTGACTCTGCACTCGGTGGCGGTGTGAACTGCTGGTTCGTTTGAAATCAGCTTGGTTTGAGAATGGTTTGCGACTCGATCTTCGCTGCGTCGAACTGCACGTTGAAGCCCGGGCCGGCAGGAAGCGCGATGTGCGCTTTTTCGGGCACGAGCGGGTTGCTCTCGAAGTGATAATAGTGGCGCATCTTGTTGATGAGGTATTCACCGAGGGGAAACGTCATCGGCGACTGGCTGGCGATGATGTGTACGGCTGCACGAAGGCTGTGGCCGTGAGGAATGACAGGGACGTCGTGCAACGAGGCGACGGTGCCGATGCGAAGAAGTTCCGAGGTGCCCCCGCACCACTCTGGATCGGCCTGCACGACGGAGAGTCCACCTGCTTCGAGATATCGTTCGACCTCCCAGCGGCCGTAGAAGTGCTCGCCTGAGGCGATTGGAATTGTGGTGCTGCGATGCATCACGGCGAAGCTCTCGATCTTTTCGGGGTGCGTCGCCTCTTCGATCCAGTAAGGTCTGTACTGTTCTACCTGATGGGCCCACTCGAGCATGTAGTTCTGCGTCCAGCCGCTGTAGGCGTCAAACATGAGCTCGGTGTCGTCGCCGAGGGTCTCGCGCAGGACGCGGACCAGTTCTACATTCTTTCGCATTCCTTCCGGACCTGAACCGGGGCCGTAACCCATGAACCACTTCTGATAGCGATAGCCTTCGCTTTTGACTGCGAGCGCGCGTGTGCGAACGGCTGCCGGTTCGAGAGAGAAGCCGAGGCAGCTTGCGTACATCTCGACTGAGGGACGCGTGGGCCCGCCGAGGAGACGATAGACGGGGACATTGTAGTACTTGCCGCGAATGTCCCACAGGGTGTTGTCGACGGCACTGATCGCCATCATGAAGAAACCATCGCGCGAGTGGCGATTGGAACGGTACATCTGGTCCCAGAGTTTTTCGCCGGCGAGCGCGTCTTTGCCGATCAGGAACGGGCGAAGCTCGTCGTTGACGACGGTCGCTGCGCTCTTTTCGATAGGACCGTAGAGCCCCTCGGGGCCGCCAGCAGTGCGAATGCGAAGGTAAATTGCGGTGTAGCTGACTTCCCGTGTGCCAGAGGGTTTGTCGGCGTACGGCGCGGGACGCAAGTCGTCGTAGATGTCGAGCGGGTTCACCTGCTGCTGACGGTTCACGCCCGCTTCGTCGGTGTAACGGCCATGCAATTCGACGAGTTCCACTGCTTCGATTTTGAGCGGGCTATCGTTACGATCCGGCGCGAAGGTTGCGGCAACGAGGTGAGGGCGCGTGGCTGCGAACAGAGAGGTGGCCGCACCGAAGAGAAAATTTCGGCGAGAAGGGTTGGCACGAAGCGAAAAGTTCTTTGCAGTAGTTGAGGAGCGGTGCGATTGGTCCATCGGTCTCTCGTGGTGGCTTCAGCGGCGGTTGTCAGTGGCGGGTTCTGGATGGATCAGGAGGCGGTTGACCTCGGGGCAATCGAGTTTGACGGCGTTTTCGAGTGCAGTGATGACTTCGTGAACTCGTGACATAGGCAGATCGTCAGGCAGGGTGCAGTGACAGTTCACCTGGATGCGGTCATGATTGCGCGTTACTAGGACCTCGTGGATGTCGAGAATCTCAGGGAAGGCCTGGGCGACGCGGCGGAGACGAACTTCGAACTGGCGGTCGTGATCCAGTGAGGCAGGACGCTCGATGGTGGCGGGCTCGCTTTCGATGTGCGTCAGGATGGAGGAGATATTCGGAATTTCGCGGCGAATGTCGCTTTCGAGCTGCGTGACGAGGGCGTGCGCTGCGGCGAGGGACATGGTCTCGTCGACCTCAAGATGCTGCTCGACGTGGAGGCGATGGTTGAACTCCTGCACGGTTACGTCGTGGATGTTGAGGTTGGAACGGGCAGCGACGGCGCGGATGCGGTCGTGGATGCTCTCGGCGAGCGAGGCGACGGGGACGGAGTGGACGACCACATCCGCTCCGGGAAGGTGTCTCTGCACGGCAGCAGTCGCTGCGCTTGTAATCTGTTCGGAGCGCTGGAAGGTGAGGTTACGGGGCATGCCGAGGGTGACATCGGCGAAGTAGCCTGGGCCGGAGCTCCGGGTGCGGACGCGTTCGACCGAGATAACGCCATCGATGGAGGCCAGCTCGCGAATCAGCTCGCGGTTTTGCGCACGCGCTTCGGGTGGAGTGGCGTCGGTAAGAGTATCGATGGTGCGGCGGGCGAGCTTCCACGTGACGTAGAGGATGATGAACGCGACGATGATGGCGGCGATGGGGTCTGCGAGTTGAAGCTGCGGAATCTGCAGGTGTTCGCCGCTGTAGCTCGCGATAAGGCCAATGAGCACAGCGAGCGAAGACCAGATGTCCGTTCCAAAATGAATAGCGTCTGCTTCAAGAGCTTCGCTGCGGGTTTCGGTTGCGATCTTGCGAAGCTTGCGGGAGCGAGTGAAGTCAACAGTGATGGAGAGGAGAAGTGCGACGAAGGGCCAGACGGAGAATCTGAGGGAGAGGTGTTCGTGGAAGACGATGCGGCGGATCGCCTCGGTGAGAATCCAGATGCAGGAGCCGAGCATGAGCACGGTTTCCACGCCGGCGGAGAGGCTTTCGATCTTGCCGTGGCCATAGCTGTGGCTGGCATCGGCTGGTCGGTCGGAGACCTGGACGGAGAAGAAGGTGATTGCGGCGGCGATGAGATCGACGCCGGAGTGTGCCGCCTCGGAGAGCATGCCGAGTGAGCCGCTGAGCAGGCCTGTGATCAGCTTGAAGAGAGTTACCCCGAACGCGGCGAACACGGAGAAGAGCGCGGCGGAACGCTTTGCCTGGTGCGGAGCGGAGGCTTGCTCGGGCGTGGCCGTGTGGCTCATGGAGAGATGGTACAGGAGCTATGAGCTATCAGCTATGAGCTTGGAGTCAAGGCTTTGGCGGCGCATGTAGAGCATGATTCCGGCCGCTGCAAGCATGGGAATGCTGAGAATGAGCAGGCCGCGCTGATGGTCGCCCGTGAGGTCTCTGGCGATCCCCATCCAGTAGGGCCCGACGAAGCCGCCGACGAAGGCAATCGTGTTGATAGCGGCGATGCCGGCCGCTGCTGATCGGCCCGTGAAGAGGCTAGCTGGAATGGCCCAGACAGAGCCCTGCATCGAAAAGAAGGAGATTTGGAGAACCACGAGTGCAGACAGCGTAACGATCGGAGAGGTGAAGAGGCCACAGACCGCCAGTGAGGCAGTCATGCCAAGGCTGCAGAAGATGACCTGCCGGTACCGATCCTGAGAGCGGGAGAGCGTGCGGTCCGAGTGTATTGCTCCGAGCAGCATCGAGGGTACTCCGAGCAGACTGAGCGCACAGATGGTGAAGCCCACACGAGTGATGCTGAGATGGGTGATGCTCTGAATTAACTGGGGAGCGATGAAGACGTAGCCGTAGATACTCGCGAGCATCAGGAAGTCGAAGATGCCAATCTGCCAGACACGGGGGTCAAAGAGTGTGTGGCTGACCGATTCGGAATGGTGGGCGGTGCCGGCAGGGTTTTGATGGACGTTATGGAATATCCATTGGCGCTCGTCCTCGGTGAGCCATTTGGCGTCGTCGGGCTTGTCGGGGAGAAGGAGATAGAAGACGATCCCCAGAAGAACAGCGGGCAGGCCCTCGATGAGAAAGAGCCACTGCCATCCACGCAGGCCGAGGTTCCCATCGAGGTTGAGAAGCGCGCCGGCGAAGAGTCCCATGAAGGCGGAGCTTAATGGCAGAGAGATGTAAAAGCGGCTGACGGTGCGTGCTCGCAGTTCGGGCGGGAACCACTGCATGAGGTAGAAGATGACTCCGGGAAAGAAGCCCGCCTCAGCCATGCCAAGCAGGAAGCGCACGGTGTAGAACTGCGCCGGAGTGTGGACGAAGAGCATGCCGATGGCGAGCAGGCCCCAGGTGATCATGATGCGGGCGAGCCAGCGCCGCGCTCCGAAGCGGTAGAGCAGAAGGTTCGATGGGACTTCGCAGGCTGCGTAGCTGAGGAAGAAGAGTCCTGCGCCCAATCCGTAGGTGGTCGCGCTGAAGTGCAGGTCGCGGTTCATCTGGAGCGAGGCGAAGCTGATGTTGACTCGATCCATGTAAGCGGTTCCGTATCCGAGGGCAATCAGGGGAATGAGTCGCAGTGTGGCTTTGCGCATGGCGGAAGCGCCGATGAGTGTCTCCGATGGCGTTAACGCTTCGTCGACGACAAGGGTCGGGCGCACAGCCATCTGGATACCACCTCATCGAACGAAGTTGGATCACTGCCGATGGCTGATGGTACAAGAGCTTTGAGTTATGAGCTATGAGTTTTTTCGCGAGGCTTCGCGGCGTGGTAGAGGCCTACGGCGCCTAAGGTGTAGCTGGTCCAGGTCGGGTCTGCGAAGCCGGCTTTGCGGAGAAGATCGATCATGCGCGGAGGACGCGGGAAGCGGTAGACGGAGGAGTTGAGATAGCTGTAGGCGGTTGCGTTGCCGGATATCAGGCCGCCAAGCCTCGGCAGGATGGACTTGAAGTAGATGTTGTAGATTGCGCCGGTGAGGCCTTCGGGCTGGTTGCACTCGAGGATGCCAAGCTGGCCGCCCGGGCGCAGGATGCGCAGAATCTCGGCGAGTCCTTCTTCGTAGTTGGCGAGGTTGCGGAAGCCGAAGGCAGAGGTGACGAGATCGACGGAGGCATCAGCGATTGGCAGATGCAGCGCGTCGGCTTCGATAGGCAGAATATTGCGGCCCTCGAACTTCTGTCGGCCCAGCGAGAGCATCTGGTGGGAGAAGTCTACGGCGAGGATGGGGGCGGTGCTGGTGGCGTTGGGGCGATGCCTGAGCAGCGCCATAGTCATGTCGCCGGTGCCGCAGCAGAGGTCGAGCGCGACCGTCTCGGGATGTTGAAGGATGGGGCGGAAGACGCGTGCGGTGCGCGCCCACCAGGAGCGGTCGATTCCGACCGAAAGAAGATGATTCGCACGGTCGTACGTCGGAGCAATCGCGTCGAACATCTGCTGGACGTTTGCTGCCGCCGCCAGCTCGGTCGTAGCGCCGGCGGGGCGCGCTCCGGTTGAGAGCTCGTGCTCGGGTTTGTGCACAACGGTCACTGAACTATGCTAACGGAGATTCGGAACGCTAGTTATCCGACGGTCTCTCGAAGTGATCGATGACGTAGTAATCGATCGGCCCCTTTTAGCCTGAACTTCAGCCCAATCTGCTCTTTCAACGCGCCGAAGATCGACGCATGGGGGCGAGCATCGCTTTAGTTGCCTGCACCAGCTCCGCTTCCGTAACGTCGCGAACGATCTCAGTATTACCTATCGCTACCGGTAGAACGAAGGAACGGATACCGCTGCGGTTTTTCTTGTCGCGACTGGTAAGGGCAACCAGCTTTTCAGCGTTGGCTTTGAAGCGCGGCAATGGGCCGTAGCGAACAATAAGCGATTCAATGCGCCCTGCTTGTTTGGGATCGATAGCCTTACGGTGGCGCGCTACGTTGAGTGCGGCGATCATGCCCCATGCGACCGCTTCGCCGTGAAGGAGCTTCTTGTAACCGGTAGCGGCTTCGATGGCGTGGCCGATGGTGTGGCCGAAGTTAAGGATCATGCGCAGGCCGGATTCGCGCTCGTCTTTGCTGACAACGTCGGCCTTGACACGAACGCTGGCAGCGACGACTTGCGTGATCGCCTTCGCGTCACCGGCAAGGATTGCATCGGCGTTTTGTTCCATGTAGCGAAAAAGTTTTGCGTCATAGATGACGCCGGCTTTGATTGACTCCTGCAGCCCAGCGCGGAGCTCAGTCGGTGGCAGAGTTGCGAGCAGATTCGTGTCGACGAAGACGACCAAGGGATGGTGAAAGCTGCCGATAAGATTTTTCCCGGTAGCGAGATTGACGCCGGTCTTTCCGCCGATGGACGAGTCAACCTGCGCGAGAAACGTTGTTGGAATCTGCACGTAGCGTACGCCGCGCATGTAGATTGCGGCGAGGAAGCCGGTGATGTCACCGAGAACTCCGCCGCCAAAGGCAAGAAGCAGGGCATCGCGATCAGCACCAGCGCGCGATAGTTGTTCGGCGAGAGACTCGACGCTGGCGAGGCGTTTGTGACGCTCTCCGCTGGGCAGGAACAAAACTGTCGGCGTATCTTTCTCGTTTCTTGGGAATGACGCGAGAAATTTGTCCGACCAGAGCGCCCATATCTCTGGCGAGGTGACGACAAACGGGCGAAAGGGTTTGTCTTTGCTGATTTTCTTCAGGCGCGAGTGAAAGGTACGGAGGAGATCTGCGCCGATGATGACGTTGTAGTTTACGGAGGGCGTTTTGACAGCGATGACTGGCACAGTATTTCGATGGTAACGCAAGGACAACGAAGGGCCCGGAGGCTAGTAGCATTGAACCATGGATCGAGTTGATTTTCTGGTGATCGGTGCGGGTATTGCAGGGTTGAGTGCGGCGATTCGGTTGGCAAATGCAGGGTCGGTGCTGGTGGTGACGAAGGAGGAGCTGGCCGAGTCGAACACGGCCTATGCGCAGGGTGGAATTGCGGTGGCAATGGGAGGCGATGAAGACGTCGCGCTGCATCTGGAGGACACGATTGCCGCCGGCGATGGGCTGGTGAATCGCGACGCCGCGGCGATGCTGGTCGAGCAGGGACCGAAGCGCGTCGAAGAGCTACTGGCATGGGGCACAGCCTTCGATCGGGAAGATGGCGAGCTGTTGCGGACGCGTGAGGGCGCGCACAGCCTCTCGCGAATCCTTCACGCGAACGGCGATGCAACGGGTCGCGAGATTGCCGTCTCGCTTCTGCGCCACGTGCGGGAGATGGCGGCCGAGGGTGGCCGGATTGAGTTGATGGAGTGGACGACCAGCGTCGATCTTCTCGTCGAAGATGGGCGTGTCGCGGGTGCGACGCTGCTCGATGGCGAGGGTGGCTTGCGTGTCGTGCGTTCGAATGCCGTGTTGCTGGCAAGCGGCGGAGCTGGACAGGTCTATAGCGATACGACGAATCCCGCCGTTGCAACCGGCGACGGAATCGCAATGGCCTACCGCGTGGGCGCCGCAGTCAGCGACATGGAGTTCTACCAGTTTCATCCGACGGCGTTCTCCGCAGCGGGTGCTCCCCGGTTTTTGTTGAGCGAGGCCCTCCGCGGCGAGGGCGCCTGCCTCGTGAATGCGAGGGGGGAGCGATTTATGGAGCGGTATCACCCGCTGCTGGAACTGGCCCCGCGTGATGTTGTCGCGCGGGCGATCACACGCGAAGGCATCGACGGGCCCGTCTATCTCGACATGCGTCACGTGAAGAAGGATCTGCACGCACGGTTTCCGGGCATCTCGGCCTTTCTCGCGAGCCATCATCTCGAACTTGCCCGCGATCTGGTTCCGGTTCGACCCGCCGCGCACTATTTCATGGGCGGCGTAACGACCGATGTGCACGGGCGAACAACGCTGCCGGGGCTGTACGCCGCAGGAGAAGTGGCCTGCACGGGAGTGCATGGAGCCAACCGTCTGGCGAGCAACTCGCTGCTCGAGGGGCTGGTCTTTGGAGCGCTGGCCGCAGAGACGATGATTGCCGAGCGCGGCTCGCACGGCGGTTCTCAGAGGGCGGACGACGCGCCTGTCGCAGCCAACAGTTCGACGCCGGAGGCCGCCACGGAAAAGTGGATCGCCGAGCTGCGCTCGATGATGTGGAAGTATGCCGCCCTCTTGCGTGATGGAGACGGCTTGCGCGAGGCGAAGCGGCAGCTCGCTGCGCTTGCCGTGACCATGCCACGAGGAATCTCACGGCGAGCCATCGAAGCGAGGAATCTTCACATCGTCGCTGAACTGATTGTCGCTGCCGCTCTTGGCCGCGAGGAGAGTCGCGGCGCCCACTACCGCAACGACTTTCCCCTGCATGACGCCTCGCCAAAGCACTCCGCCATGCAGGCGGGAAAGCTGGAATTTGTAGCTTAGATCAGAAGATCGCCAGCAGGATGGGAACAACGACGCCCGCGATAATCGTCGCCGTAATGAGCTTCCTGTTGCGGATGTATTTGTACGACATATACAGGCCGGTAAGAGCGGAGAGGAAGAGGCTGATAGCAACCACAAGAAAGAAGATCTTTAGTGGCAAAGCATTGTGGGGGCGGGGGACAATCGCGTCAGGCAATAGTCTGGGTGAGTCGGCCTGAGCGCCCGATCTCTCCGGATGCGGAGAGCCTTGCGCCTTGTCCTGAGATCCGCTTTCCAGGGAAGATTTTTCCGGCGCGGTCTTTTCGCCAGCAAGCTTTTCCCCGGCGCTGTCCGGCTGCGGATTCTTTCGCACTGGGACGATGGGCGTCTGCTTCTTGTGGATCTGGGCGAGCACCACCGCCCAGGCTGGCGGCTTGTAGCTGCTACCCCGGGTGGTCTCATGCAGGCTGAAGGTCTGGAGCGCTCCGCTAAAAGCAAAGAAGATCAGCGCAGGCGCGGTAAACACGCCAATATAGAGGTGAATCAGGCGAAAAGACTTGAGAAGTCGGTGAGAGGAGGACATGGTCTATTTCATTTCTACACAACAAGATGAAATACGACAAATTCAGTCCGATATATTAAAAAGTCACGCCTCAATGCCAGGGGCCCATCGTTGCAAGCAGTTAGCCGTGATGATTGTGGGGAAAAATAGCCAGGTAGAGGAACACGGAGCCCATCCCGGCAAGCACCAGCACGACGGCCCACACGTTGCGAAACGAGAATTTGCCCGCCCAGAGCAGCAGTCCGCCAACAACCACGCTGACCGTTGCGCCAATTACATTCGTCAGGGAGAAGCCGTTCAGGATATGCGGAACGAGGTGGATCAGGAAGACTCCGGCAACAAAGCAGGCGAGGTAGTTGTACCACTTCATCGATCTCCTCCAGCGGCCTTCTAGTTTACTGGGACTTCTTTCGGAAAGCGGAGCGAAAGCAGAATGGTGATGGCAAGCACGACGACGATAACAGTCAGGGATGTGATGGGGCCGATCTCGATCCAGTGCACGCTGAGCATTTTCACCGCTGCAAACGCCAGCACCGCTGCGAGCCCGTAGTGGAGAAAGCGAAGTCTCTCCAGCAGGTGGGCGAGGATGAAAAATAGCGATCGCAGCCCCATCACAGCCATGATGTTCGAGGTGTAGGCCAGGAAGGGATTGCGCGTAATGGAGAGAACGGCGGGGATTGAGTCAAGCGCAAAGACAACGTCGGTAGCCTCGATCGCCAGCAGCGCAAGGAAGAGAACCGTGACCATGCCGCGGCCGCCTTCGCGAACGAAGAACTTATCCTGACGCAGACTGACCGGGTGAATCCTGGCGACCCATCGGATCCAGCGGGGTGTAGTCTCCGGTTTGTGCGAGGAGGGCAGTACCAACCGGATCGCGCCGACAAGCAGAATGGTCGCAAAGACGTAGCTGATCCACTCAAACCGGGCCAGAAGCTGTAACCCGGCGACGATGAACGCTCCGCGCATGACGATGGCTCCAAGGATTCCCCAGAAAAGAACCTTGGGCTGGTGGTGGGGCGCGATGTTGAAGACGCGAAAGAGAATGAGGAAGACGAAGAGGTTGTCGACGGAGAGCGATTGCTCGATCGCATAACCGGCGAGAAATTGTGTGGCGCTCTGGCCCCCCATTGTGCGGAAGACGAAGATCGCCAGGACAAGCGCGGCGGCGACCCAAAGGATCGTGGCGACGATGGAGACAGTTTGAGTCTTACCCGGGCCCTGTCGGTGTGCGTAGAGAAGCTCCACCCCAAGAAGAATTAGGATGAAGACGTGAAAACCTATCCAGTAACTGATCGGAGTAGCGCCGGGCATCTCCTTTGGATGCTACAGCGCGCGGGGGGCAGATGCACAACGTCCGGTTTCCGCGACGGGTAGGACGAGGGAGCGTCCTTCGGGGGGAGTTGCGCCGCTGTGGGAAACAGGGAATCTAGACGTTGCCAACAACCATCGAATACACCCCGTAAAGGGCGATCGCGAGCACCAGCCAGAGGATCGATGAGAAGAACAGGCTTCGTACGACTTCGCCAAAAGAATGCTTGCGGAAGAAGCCGTTTGGCCGGTCTTCGTCGAAGGCGCTTGAGTTGAGGCTTTTGAACTTCGCTTGAAAGGAAGGGAACGCTGTCTGCATAGGTAATACCTCCATCGGCAAAGATGAGAGTAGGTTGAGCGATTTATCCACAGCTATCCCTCAAAGGCATCAGCGGGTGGCGCATTCGGGTCATCACGCGGCAATTTCCCCGTGATTTTACTCCGCGGACAGACGAAAATGACAGGAACTGCATGAGTCCGTGGCATTTGGCCGTATCTGGACGGCTAATCGGGCTCGAGCTTTTTTCAAATCTTTATTGGAGTGATGATGAGGACAGGCATTCGTTGGATGACGGTCGCGGCGGGTCTTTTTGCAATGCAGTGTGCGGTGGCTCAGGCACCCGGCGGAGGTCCCGCTGGGGCTACGGGACTATGTAAAGACGGGACTTATTGGACAGGAGCCAGCAAACGAGGCGCCTGCCACGGGCATCAGGGAGTGAAGGATTGGTACGCTGCGCCCCCGACAGCGGCGACTCCTGCAGCCGCCCCGGCGCCAGCCCCCGCTCCTAAGACGACAACTCCTGTACCGGCACCTGCTTCGGCCCCAGCTCCGGCTGCTACCTCGGCACCGGCCAAACCGTC
Organism: uncultured Acidobacteriaceae bacterium; assembly: GCA_963815485.1. Lineage (GTDB taxonomy): Bacteria > Acidobacteriota > Terriglobia > Terriglobales > Acidobacteriaceae > Edaphobacter. The sequence continues at coordinate 3,034,804 of CAWFGQ010000002.1, forward strand.
TCCTTCTTCGAAGGCTGCGTCCATGACGGCGGCTGCGGGCGGCGGTCCTGGCCTGGTATGGCTCAACACCTCGAGCAACGTCTATCACTGCTACGGCTCGACCTACTACGGCAAGACCAAAGAAGGATCCTACATGTCCGAGGCGGACGCGAAGACAAAAGGCGCGCATCCAGACCATGGGCAGGCCTGCACGAAATAGAAAATGGTGGAATAAGACCGCGCCTCTGACGCCCCACCCCGGGCCTCAGGGGCGCTTGTTGATTAAGCGGATCATCTCGAGCAGAAGATCGCCGGAGATCTGCAGCGACTTGGCGCTGACCTTATCGAGCGTGTCCTGCGCGGTGTGGTGGTAGCCGTCGGGAGTGGCGTTGGTGGACGGGCCGTAGTGCGCGTCGATGAAGTCAAGCACGGGGACGCCGCGCTGGGCAAAGGGAAGATGATCGTCCTCCTCGGCCTCGCTGTATTGGAAGATGTTGGCGGAGTGGCCGGTGTTCTTCGCAGCGAGCTGAAGCGTATCAAGCAGCCAGAGAGTGGAGTTGTTGTCATGGTCTATGTTGAGGTCCTTGTCAGCGACCATGTCGACGACAATGAGAGCCTTGACCTTGTTAAGAATTCCTTCCTGTGACCATTTCGCGGCGAGATGGCGGGTGCCGTACGTGTTGTCCTGGCCGGGTTTTGCGTACCAGTCCTTAACGGCCTCTTCGCCATCGTCGAAGACCAGCCAGACCGAGTAGCCCTCGGGCGGATGCGCGCGCAGGACATTGCCGATCTCAATCAGCAGTGCGGTGGTGGCAGCGCCGTCGTTGGCTCCATAAAACTCGATGTCACGCAGAGGATAGTTCGTCTCATAGTGGCTGGCGAGGACGATGATGCCGTCTTTCTTGCCGGGGAACTTCGCGATGTAGTTCCGCATCGTCTGCAGGCCGGCGGGCGTGCTGGCGGTAAAAGTATCGGTCTCGAAGTTCCCTTTGGCAGCCTCGGCAGTGAAGTGCTGCTTGATGAACTCTTCCGCTTTCAAATGCCCGGGCGAGCCATTGAATCGCTTCGGAGCAACCTTGAGCATTTCCGCCGTGAGCGTGTAGGCTGCTTGTCCGTTGAAGCGGGCCGTCGTTGAATCTGCATGCTGTGCGGTTGCGCCTGCACCCGACGCCGCAAGAACGAGCAGCGCCATCAGCATCTTTTTCGCGTGGAAGATCATGCGGTCTTCTTCGCCTCTCTGGCCTTGCGCCGGTCCGGATGAACAAGGAACGCAATGCCTACGCCGATCATATAGAGAACCAGCATCGGGGTGGCAAAGAGGCACATGCCGATGGGGTCAGGCGTTGGGCAGATGATCGCCGCAATCAGAAAGATCGCAAGAATCGCATAGCGAATGTGCCTGAGCAGAAACTTGCCGTCGACGATGCCGAAGAGCGACAGAAAAAAGATAAGAATTGGCAGCTCAAACGTAATGCCAAGGCCGAGGATGACGGCGAGGAAGAAGCCGGTGTAGTCCTCGATCGTTAGGATCGGGTTGAAGGCTTTGCCGAAATCCAGGACAAGAATCTTGATCGCGCCGGGGAGAACCCAGCGATAGCCGAACCACGCTCCTGAGAGGAACAGGACGACGGTGGTGGACATGAAGGGCCATACGTACTTCTTTTCGTTGGCATACATGCCGGGCGAGATGAAGAGCCAGATCTGGTAGAGGATGAAAGGCGAGGCGAGGATGGCGCCCCCTACGAAGGAGGTCTTGAGATAAAGATTGAGGCCGTCCGTTGGGTGGGTGAAGTTGAGCCTAAGCCCCAGGTCCGTGACCGGACGCTGAATGTAGTTGTACAGACGGACGTGGAAGATGTAGGCAACGACGAACCCGCCGATCAGGTAATAGACCGAGTGAATGAGCCGTTTGCGAAGCTCGCCGAGGTGTTCCATCAGGCTCATGCCCGGGAGTTCGGCTCGCTCAGTGACCGCTTTACGCGCCTTGTCAATGTCGAGATCAACCACGCTGTGGGGCCTCGCTGGGTACTGTCTCCGCCGAAGCAGTCTGGGGATCGGGGTCGTGGGGAATCGAATTGAACACAGGCGACAGTGTCGAGTTGCTGACCGGGAGCCCGGTCTCAGGCGGCATCAGATGAAGATCGCCGGAGGTCGCAATCGGTAGCGGTTCAGGCTTTGATTCAGACTGCGGTTCAGGCGCAGGTTCCGACTGAGGCTGCTCATGCGGATGACCGACGAGGAACTCGTCATTTACAGCGACCGCATCGGACTTGTCATTGATGATCGCCGGTGCAATCGGAGCCGCAGCTTCCATCGCCGCAATCTTCTTGCGCTGCTCTTCCTGGTCGGCGATGCGAAGCTCCTCTTCCATCTGCATCCGGAACTCATTCGACGCACGCCGGAACTCCGCCATCAGCTTGCCCAGTTGCCGCGCCAGTTCAGGCAGCTTCTTCGGCCCGAAGAGAATCAGGGCGAGGATGATGAGGATGGCGCTGTCCTGAAAGCTAGGCATAAGTCAGTCCCATGATACGGCTTAGGTCGTAGACGAACAAATGGATGGAGGATTCGCCTGTTGTTATAAAATATTGAGTGCAGACAACATGTTCTGCATTTTTAGTTTGACGGAAAAGCGCAACTCACGAACAGGCGTTGCGTCTAATAAGTAGCTACCGGCCATTGCGGCCGTTAGCTGGAAGACAGGAGTTGCAACATCCCCGCGGGTTGGGTGAAGGCTTAAGCCAACACAGTGAATCCGCTGCAACTCAAGCAGTGCATGCTTTCAACATCCCCGTCTCTGAGGCAACACAACAGTGCAGGCATTGAGCCGGCGCGAGTTGGCCTCGGTGAGACTGAAGGCGGAGTACTTTGAACGGACTACTGGAGATCACTACGGCAGAGGCCGTGGCGGAAGATGACGCGGCGACGCGCTCAAGCGCTGAGGCGTGTTCGTTAGACGACTACCTTGCCCAACCCGACAACACCATGGACGACCGCATCGCTGCGGCCCGGGCCAAACTCGGAACCGATGTTGTTCTGCTGGGCCATCACTACCAGCGCGACGAGGTAATCCGCTTCGCCGACTACACCGGCGACAGCTACAAGCTCTCGAAGATCGCCTCCCAGACCGACGCCAAGTACATGATCTTCTGCGGCGTCCACTTTATGGCCGAGACCGCCGACGTCCTCGGCCGCCCGTGGCAGCAGGTAATTCTCCCTGATCTGAACGCCGGCTGCTCCATGGCCGATATGGCGGAGATTGGCCAAGTCGAAGATTGCTGGGACTCGCTCGTTCGCGCGGGGCTGACAGATGCAGCCTACGGCGGTCTGATCCCGCTCACGTACATGAACTCCGCTGCGGCGATCAAAGGTTTCTGTGGCAGGCACGGCGGCCTCGTCTGCACGTCATCGAACGCACGCGCTGCCTTCGAGTGGGCTTTCGCCCGCGCAGGCAAAATTCTCTTCCTCCCCGACCAGCACCTCGGCCGCAACACCGCCTTTGCGATGGGAATCCCGCAAAGCGAGATGGTTGTCTGGGATCCGTACCAGATCAACGGCGGCGTAAGCCCCGACCGCCTGAAAGCCGCGAAAATAATTCTCTGGAAAGGGCACTGCTCGGTTCATCAGCGCTTCCTGCCCGAGCACGTTGACCGCGTGCGCCGCGAGCATCCGGAGATGCAGGTCATCGTTCATCCGGAGTGCCGCTGGGAGGTCTGCCAGAAGGCCGACTCGATCGGCTCCACCGAACGCATCATTGAAGTGATCGAAAAAGCTCCTGAAGGTTCGAGCTTCGCCGTAGGCACGGAGATCCATCTGGTAAACCGTCTCACCAAGCGTTTTGCGCCTCTTGGCAAGCGCGTCATCACGCTCGACGACGCCGGATGCCTCTGTACAACGATGTATCGCATCTCGCCCCAGCACCTTGCGTGGGCTCTGGAAAACCTCGTCGAAGGGCGTGTGGTCAATCGCATTAAAGTGGAGGATGATGTGAAGCAGTGGGCGCGCGTAGCGCTCGACCGCATGCTGGAGATTAAAGTTTGAGCAAGACCTTTACGTTGAACGAAGCGCAGACGCTTCTGCCCGTAGTTGAAGCACTGCTGCGCAAGGCCCAGGCCGCAGGAACCCGCGTCGAGGAAGTGGAGAGCGAGATGCAGCAGCTCAGCCAGCGCATCTTTCTCTCGGGCGGTATGCATGTCGATGTAGGCGCGGCGGCGCGACGCCGTGGAGAGCGCGACAAGGCCGTCCAGGAAGCAAACGACACACTGAAAGAGATCGACTCGATCGGCGTACAGGTCAAAGACCTCGAGCAGGGCCTGCTCGATTTTCCCGCCTTGCTCGATGGCAAGACAGTCCTGCTCTGCTGGAAGCTCGGCGAACCCACAATCACCCATTGGCACACCGAAGAAGAGGGCTACGCTGGCCGAAAGCCTTTGGATGCGCGGTTCGGCAAAAGTGACCGTCCCAACTGAGAACTCTGCCGCAAGCCTGCAGCCTGTGGATAATTCTATTTACTAAACAATAATAATTATTGTTTATACTCGCCTTGTGCAGGTTGGTCCGACCAGGTCGTTTCGTGAGGTATGCCGTGAGAATGGCATCGCCGTAACGCATCAACGCCAGGTCCTGTACGAAGTAATGAAGACGATGCATGGCCATCCGAGTCCGGAAGAGGTCTATGCGCGAGTGAAGAAGAAGGTGCCGGCAATCTCGCTGGCCACGGTCTACAAAAACATCCATCTGTTTGTTGAAAGCGGCGTCTTCCGTCAAGTGAGCCTGCACCATGGTTCGTTGCGCGTGGAGATGAATGATGAGGCGCACCATCACATGGTGTGCTCCCAATGCAAAGGGATTACCGACATCGGGGAGAAAGAGCTTGGGTTGGTCGCGAAGAAAAACAGCCTGCCCGGCGGATTTCTGGTCGAGCGGTATGCAGTCGATGTGATTGGCATTTGTGCGAAGTGCCAACGTGCTTAGGTAAAGCGGCAACAAAAAATTCTTGAGGTGAACAATGTCAAACGAAGCGAAATGCCCGGTCGTGCATGGTAAAGAGCATGGCGCAGTCACGACCTCACACGGTGCAGGTCGAAAGAATCCCGATTGGTGGCCTAATCAACTGAATCTGACTCCGCTGAACCAGCAGTCCCCGCTGATCAATCCCATGGGCGAGGAGTTTAACTACGCAGAGGAGTTCAAGAGCCTCGACCTGAACGCCGTGATCAAGGATCTGCATGCCTTGATGACGACATCGCAGACCTGGTGGCCAGCAGACTACGGGCACTATGGGCCTTTTTTCATCCGCATGGCGTGGCACAGCGCCGGTACCTACCGTATCGCTGATGGGCGCGGTGGCGCGGGTGCGGGAATGCAGCGATTTGCTCCGCTGAACAGCTGGCCGGACAACGTGAGCCTCGATAAGGCGCGGCGGTTGATCTGGCCGATCAAACAGAAGTATGGCCGGAAGATTTCCTGGGCCGACCTGATCATTCTGACTGGCAACGTAGCGCTGGAGTCGATGGGGTTCAAGACGTACGGCTTCGCCGGCGGTCGCGAGGATGCGTGGGAGCCGGATGAGACGTACTGGGGACCCGAGACGACGTGGCTCGGCGATAAGCGATACAGTGGCGATCGCCAGCTGGAAAACCCGCTTGGTGCTGTGCAGATGGGTTTGATTTACGTCAATCCGGAGGGGCCGAATGGCAATCCGGATCCCATCGCTTCGGCGCGGGACATTCGCGAGACGTTTGCACGGATGGCAATGGACGACGAGGAAACTGTCGCGCTGATTGCTGGCGGACATGCCTTCGGTAAGACGCATGGCGCTGGCAATCCTGATCAGTATGTTGGCCGTGAGCCCGAGGGTGCGCCGATTGAGGAGCAGGGGCTTGGCTGGAAGAACAGCCTCGGCAATGGCGTGGGGGTCAATACGGTCTCCAGCGGCCTGGAAGGCGCATGGACGACGAATCCAGTGAAGTGGGACATTGAATACCTGGAGAATCTGTTCAAGTTCGACTGGGAGCTGACGAAGAGTCCGGCAGGCGCGCAGCAATGGAAGCCCAGGAATGGAGCTGCTGCGGGCACGGTGCCGGATGCACACGATCAGTCGAAGAAGCACGCGCCAACTATGTTGACGTCAGACCTTGCGCTGCGATTTGATGCGAGCTACGAGAAGATTTCGCGGGACTACCTGGCAAATCCGGAGAAGTTTGCGGACGCGTTCGCGAAGGCCTGGTACAAGCTGACGCATCGCGATATGGGGCCCATCGCGCGGTACCTTGGCCCGCTGGTTCCTAAGGAGCAGCTGATCTGGCAGGATCCTGTCCCGGCGGTGGATCACGAACTGATCGGCGAGGCGGAGATCAAAGCCCTCAAGGCCAAGATACTTGCATCCGGGCTATCTATCTCTCAACTCGTCACGACCGCCTGGGCGTCGGCTTCAAGCTTCCGTGGCAGCGACAAGCGGGGCGGGGCCAACGGAGCGCGCATTCGCCTTGCACCGCAGAAGTTCTGGGAGGTGAACCAGCCGACCGAGCTTGCGAAGGTCCTCGATACGCTGGAGGCGATCCAGAAGGACTTCAATGCAGGGTCTGGTGGGAAGAAGGTTTCGCTCGCCGACCTGATCGTCCTGGGCGGCTGCGCAGCCGTTGAGGAGGCTGCGAAGAAGGCTGGCCACGACGTGAAGGTTCCTTTCTCGCCGGGGCGCGCGGACGCGTCGCAGGAGCAGACCGATATCCACTCTTTCACCGTACTCGAGCCCATCGCAGACGGCTTCCGCAACTACCTGCGCCCAGGACACGAGGCGTTTGCTGCCGAGCTGCTGGTGGACAAGGCAAACCTGCTGACGCTGACCGCTCCCGAGATGACTGTCCTGATCGGTGGCCTTCGAGCGCTGAATACAAACTTTGGGCAGTCGGAACTCGGCGTTTTCACCGAGCGGCCGGGAACCTTGACCAATGACTTCTTCGTCAACCTGCTCGACATGAGCACGAAGTGGCAGAAGTCCGCTACGGAAGGCGTGTTGGTGGGACTGGATCGTGCGACCGGCGAGCCGAAATGGTTAGGCACAATCGTTGATCTCGTCTTTGGATCGAACTCTCAGCTACGAGCGCTCGCCGAAGTGTATGCGTGCAGCGACTCACAGCCGGTCTTCGTGCTTGACTTTGTGGCGGCCTGGAACAAAGTGATGAATCTTGATCGCTTCGACCTCGCGTAACTCAAAGGAAGGCAAGAGCGGTCCAGCGATGGGCCGCTCTTTTATATTTGCGTATATTTGCGGAGATCTAGTTTGATGGCGAGCGCGGTCCCCTCGGTGCATTTGCATCAGGCTTGCCGCCAGGGTTCCACTCAGGCTTCCAGTTCGAATCCGCAAGCCAGCGAATCGGCTCGATCATCGAAGCAATTGCATTCGTCATATGTCTGAAGTCGATCGTGCTGAGTTCATCGCTTGGCTGGTGATAGTCCTTGTGCAAACCAAAGCTCGATACGGTATGCGCGACAATTCCCTGCGACGCCAGAGCATAATTATCCGAACGTTGAAAGAAGTGTTGGTCAGGATGCGGATCGTTAACCAGGTGCGCGCCGTGTTTCGCAAGCTCAGGGCCAAGATTCGAGCGCTCGAAGCCCGTCAGCCAAAGCGTTCCCGGAGGAACCGCGGAATCCGGCCGCCCGATCATTTCAAACTCAAGATTCGCAACAATGCTCGTCAGTGGAACCGGCGGATGCGCAAGAAACGCGCGATTGCCGAAACCGCCAAGTTCCTCTGATCCGAAACACGCAAAGACGATCGTCCTCTTCGGCCGCGGTCCGGTAGCCAGAATATGCGCCAGCGCAAGGACCGCAGTCGTGCCGGAGGCATCGTCGTCCGCTCCGTTGTAATTCGTATCGCCTGCTGCATTCGCAGGCCCAATACCAAGATGATCGAGATGCGAGGTCAACAAAATCACCTCATTCGGCGAACTGCTTCCGCGCAAAATGCCGACGGCGTTCCAGGTCTCCTTACGTGGCACATCCTGAAACTTCGAGAGCCGTTGCTGAATCCTCTGCGGCAGCGGATCAGGCAGAGGGCTCTTCTGCACAAAGCTCCCACTGTCGCCTCCCGGTTCGAGACCAAGCGACTGAAACTGCGCTGCAACAAACAGCGCGGCAATATGTTCATCCCGAGTCGCCGAGCCGCGACCATGCATCTCATCGTCGGCCAGGAAATTCATATTTGCCTGAACTTCATGTTCGAGCGTTGCCGTTTGCGCCGCTGCTGCGTCGAACGAGTGGGATTTCTGACCGTAAGCTGCTGAGAAAAGAGTGGCTGTGCCTGCAAGCGCCAACGTGCCTAGCAGGCGAAGAAGTTTGGAAGACATTGTGCCGATTATAAAAGAACCAGTTAGTCTTGAAGCACAACGACGCGGGGGAGAGAAGTGGAAGTAAACGGCTGGAGCAGGAGCGTGCAGCGTTGGGTGGCAATTGCAATCGCGATGGTGTTCCCGGTATTCACTGGGTGTGACGGCTTCTTTCCTCCGGTCAACAATACCGGCGGAGGTGGCACTACCGCCGGCAATCAGATCTATATCGCGAATCAGGCGGTAAACTCCATCGGCGGATTCATCATCAGCAGCACGGCAGCGACCCTCACAGCCGTCAACGGCACTCCACTCACTGAGGCCTATAAGGCAATCTCGATGGTGGTCACTCCCAACAACTCCTTGCTGTATGTCGGAGCGGCAACCGGCGTCTTTGTCTACTTCATCAACTCCAACGGAACTATCACGGCACCGTCCACTGGTCCGCAACCCGCCGGTGTCTTTGCCACAGCGATGACAGTCTCGCCGGATGGTCAGTGGCTAATCGTCCTCGACGGCACCACCCAGCAGCTCGATATCTTCCAGATCAATTACGCGACGGGTGCACTCACCTCATTGACCGCACCCGCAGCCTACGCTATCCAGTCAGGAACCTGGCAGCCGAGCGATCTGCGCATCTCTGCGGACGGCACGCTGATCTTTGCCGCACTCGGCACCGGTGGCGACTTCGTCTTCACCTTCAACACCGCCACCGGCGTCGCAGTCAGCAGTCAGTATCTTGCTGTAGGAGACGCAGCGACAGGCGACTACGGCCTCGCTGTCAACGCAAACACAAGCTACCTCTACATAGCCCGCAGCGGAACCAAAGGCGGGGTCGCCGTCTACAGCATCGGAGCCGGCGGAGCCCTGACTCCGGTCACCGGATCACCATTTGTCGCGGGAAGTGGAACTGTAGCCGTGGTGCTTGACTCCACCGGAACCTACGCCTACGCCGCCAACCGCACCGACGGAACCGTCTCAGGTTTCACGATCGTCCCGGGCACGACGGCCGCTGCCTTGTCGCTCACGCCGCTGAACGGTTCCCCTTATGCCAGTGGACTTTCGGTTAATTCCCTCGCCATCGACAAGACCGGCAAGTATCTGCTGGCACTGGCAATTGGAGGAGATCCCGATCTCTCCATGTACAGCTTTGACTCGGCTGTACCCGGCAAACTCATTCCCGCAACCAGCGTCGCTACCGGTATCGACCCCGCGGGCGCAGTCGCGCTTGCCCTGACGCACTAGAGCCCGATACTTCTTTGGTTAGCGCCTGGAATTGGCCTGTCCCTTGACTGAAATCTTTTCCCAGCACCATTAGTATGGAGAGAGAAGCGGTGTGTAACCTCGGGGGAGTTCTTCAGTCATCTTTTCTTCTTCTTTAAAAGTCGTTTGGCACTGGATCTCGAGTGTTGCGGCTCCGGTGATATTGGCAGCGGTGACCATCGGACTCAGCGGCTGCTCGCACTTCCGTCCCAAGCCCGAAACGCAGTACGTCTACGTCACAGCCAAGCAGACCTACCTGCGTGATCGCGTCGCAGCCGTCTCCAATCGCACGGCAACGGTAGGCAACGGTGACAGGCTGCAGGTCCTCGAACACGGCCGCCGCTACGTGCGCGTCCAGACGGAAAAAGGCGAGACCGGCTGGATCGACGAGAAGCAGGTCGCAACTCAGGATATCTACAACCAGTTCGACGAGCTGAAGCAGCAGCATAAGTCCGATCCGACGGTAGCCTCCGGCGTCGTGCGCGACGAAGTCTACATGCACATCAAGCCAGGTCGCGACACGGAGAAGTTTTATCGTCTTGCAGAAGGTGAAAAACTAACATTGCTCTCCCGCGCCACACTGCCGAAGCCTCTTCCGCCGGGGACCCGCGTAGCCAAATCCGCTCCCACCGATGCCAAAGGCGCCAAACCCGGAGCAGCTCCCGACCTCCCGCTGCCGCCCGCGATGGAAGACTGGTGGCTCGTCCGCGACTCCAAGGGCGACACCGGTTGGCTCTACAGCCGCATGATGGATGTCGACGCTCCCGACGCAATCACCCGCTACGCCGAAGGTCAGCGTGTGGTCGGAGCTTATGTCCTGACCAAGGTCTACGATCCTGAAGCCGAGCAAGACGACAAAAACGTCCCGATCTATGTCACGGTCATGAGCCCGTACAAAGCCGGACTGCCCTACGACTTCGACCAGGTTCGCGTCTTTACCTGGAGCCTGAAGAAACACCGCTACGAGACCGGCTTCCGCGACAAAAACATCGTAGGCTACCTGCCGGTCACGATAAAAATGGCTCCCGACCCCTACGGAAAATCCGCCACCGCATCAACACCTGCGCCAACCTTCAGCTACAAAGTGCTGGCCGACGCAGCAGGCCCGGTCATTCCCGACCCGGTCACCGGAGCAATCGTCCCCGGCAAAACCATCTTGAAGACCTACCGTATCGAGGGCAATTACGTCCGCCGAGTCATCGCCCCAGGGACGTCAACGGGCGGCGAAGCCCGTCCTGAACCAGCCGCCAAAAAAGAAACAGCTGCGACCAAAGCGAAAAAGAAACGGTAGAAACCCACCCGCCTACTCAGCGGTAAAAGCTCGCAATCGCCTCCACCACAATCTCCTGCTCATCTTCGCGCAACTCCGGATACATCGGCAGTGCGAGCACTTCATTCGCAGCGGCTTCACTCAGCGGAAAATCTCCCTGTTTATATCCGAGGTTGGCAAGACTTGTCTGCAGATGCAGAGGCAGCGGGTAATAAATCTCACTTCCAATCTGCCGGTCCGTCAGATACGCCCGCAATTGATCGCGCCGCGGCGCGCGAATCACGTACTGATGAAATATATGTCCGGCCCGCGGATCGGTGAAGGGAAGTACCACCCCTTCCTTCACGCTATTGCCCACCAGCTTTGCCTTACGGAAAAGCTGATCATACCGACCGGCCAGTTCACGCCGCCTCTGGTTCCAATCCGGCAGATAACGCAGCTTCACCTCAAGAATCGCCGCCTGAAGACTATCGAGCCGCGAGTTCCACCCAACCTCATCGTGATAGTACCGCCGCCGCATCCCGTGAGCACGCAGCACCCGGGCATGATCGTCGATCGCTGTCGAAGTCGTCGTCACCAGCCCGGCATCGCCCATCGCGCTCAAATTCTTCGTCGGATAAAAACTGAACGCCGCAGCATCGCCCAGAGCACCTGCAGGAACTCCATTCCAAGTCGCTCCAAAGGCCTGTGCCGCATCCTCAATCAGCAAAATCCCATGACTCTTCTTCAACGCAGCAAAAGCATCCCAGTCCGCACACTGCCCATAGAGATGTACCGGCAGAATCGCCTTAACCCACGTTCCCCTGTGCGAACGAATCACCTCTTCCGTAGCCGCTGCCGAGAGGTTGAACGTGGTCTGGTCAATATCCGCCAGCAGAGGCTGCGCCCCGCATCGCAGAATCGCGCTCACCGTCGCGAAGAAACTAAAGGGAGTTGTAACAACTGCATCGCCCGGCCCAACATTCGCTGCCGCCAGCGCCAGCCAGATCCCATCGGTCCCGCTCGCGCATCCAATGGCATGAGGAACCTTGCAGGCAGCCGCGGCGGCCTCTTCGAACCTCGCAACCTGGGGCCCGAGAATAAACCGCTGCGACGTACAGACGGCCTCAATCGCATCAAGCAGTTCCTCCCGCAGACTCGAAAACTGACGGGAAAAATCAAGCATCGGAACGGGTTGCGTCTTACTTATTGGCACATCAGTGATGGTAATTGCTCAACGGCTCGAATCGGAACTCTCGTTCTTACTTATAGATCGTCTAACAGGTCTAGAATTGTCTCGAAAGGCGGCGGAATATTCGTTCGAAGGTTGATTATTGCCGCCGATGCTCGTATCGTGGACATTCTTAGCTCCAGACTCGGCGAATCCACGCGCTGAGTTTTCTTCTGGAGTTGATTGGGCGCAGCAAAACCTTATGGCACGGTAAACCGAAATTAACTAAGGAGATCGGCACCATGGAATCAAAGCCGGCACAGAACATTCAGGATACTTTTCTCAACACAGTGCGAAAAGATAAAAGCCCGATTACGATCTACCTCGTCAGCGGCGTCAAACTGACTGGAAAGATCCGATCGTTCGATAAATACTCCGTACTGTTGGAAAACAATAGTCAGGAGCAGTTGATCTTCAAGCATGCAATCTCAACGGTCGTGAGTGGGAGAGCCGGCGCGCACGGAGACGTCCGACTCGAGGCCAAGCCAGAGATGCGGGCCGCTGTAAGCTCTGCGCCCCCTGTCACTGCAGTGCAAGAGGCGAACGGAACACAAGGCCGTTAGCCATTGATAACAGAGAGTACGAAGGCAAAGTCCGTGAGGCGAAGTCTGGTCGCACAACAAGCGGCCGTACGTTCCGCTGGAGGCGGCATGCCGCAGGCGGAGCGCGCCGTTCTCGTCGCTGTCGAATTCACCGGCGAACGGCGTAAGCTCACCGCGGCTGCACGCCTCGCTCGCGCTTCAGCTGCGGTCTTAGCCGGGGTTTCGTCGGACCATGACCAGGATCAGGACTCGGCGGCGGATGCGAAGCTTCACGCCGATCGGGACTTCGAAGCCTCGCTCGCAGAGTTCGAAGAGCTGGCACGCAGCGCGGGAGCCGAAGTCGCCGCGACTCTCATCCAGCGTCGCCCAAGACCTGACCCCGCAACCCTCATCGGCGGCGGCAAGCTCGACGAGATCGAAGCCGTCATCGCCTCCACCGGCGCCGACCTCGTCCTCTTCGACCGCGACCTCTCACCCTCGCAGCTCAGAAACCTCGAGGCAAAACTCCCTTGCCGCGTCATCGACCGCACCCAGCTCATCCTCGATATCTTCGCCCGCCACGCACGAACCCGCGAAGGCCAGCTTCAGGTCGAGCTCGCCCAGTTGGAATACCAGCTCCCGCGTCTGGCCGGACGAGGCAAAGCCATGTCTCAGCTCGGCGGCGGCATCGGCACTCGAGGCCCCGGCGAAACCCAGCTCGAAACCGATCGCCGCAAGATCAACCTGCGCATTGACCACATCAAGGAGCAGGTCGAATCTGTACGCCGCATCCGCCGCCAGCAGCGGCAACGACGCGAAGCCGTTCCCGTCCCGGTCGTCGCGCTCGTCGGCTACACCAACGCAGGCAAGAGCACTCTATTCAATGCACTCACCGAAGCCGGCGTGCTCGAATCCTCGAAGATGTTCGCAACTCTCGACCCCAAGCTGCGTCAGCTCCAGCTCCCCTCGCGCAGAAAAATTCTTTTGTCGGACACGGTAGGTTTTATCCGCAATCTGCCGCACACCCTCGTCACCAGCTTCCGCGCCACTCTCGAAGAGGTGGAACGCGCCGAACTGCTTCTCCACATACGTGACGCCTCAAGCCCGATGGTCGACGAACAGAAGAACCAGGTGGAAAAGGTTCTCGCCGAACTGGAAGTCTCGAAGAAACCCGTCATCGAAGTCCTCAACAAGATCGACCTGCTCCCTGAAAGCGAGCGGACACACCTCGGCGCTCCTGGAACGGTCGCGGTCTCGGGTCTCAGGAAGCTGGGCCTCGACAATCTGCTGGCCGCAATCGACGCCGCCCTCGTCGTCGATCCCGTCATTGAAGTGAAATTTCGTCTGCCGCAATCGGAAGGGGCGGTCCTGGCAGCCCTTGAAGCAGGGGCGATCGTAGACGAGAAAAAATTTGAGGGAAATCTGGCCTTCCTCACCGCACGAGGGCCGGCCTCACTACTCAATCGCTACAGGAGGTTCCGCGAAAGAGCCTGATAGTCGCTAACAAAACCTGAAGAAAGCCGCATTAACTAGCATAGGCCGCCTGAAGGGGAGCGGAGGTGGTGTCCCCAATCACGCGACCTATGTGACCCAGATATTAGGGTCCAGGTAGTAACTTTAGTTTAATCCTGTTTTGCCGGAAATCCAAGGCGAATTGGGGAAAACTTTGCAAATTTCTGCAAATTGGTAACCCGTTCGAAGATCGCATCAATTGGGCGATTATCGGTATGAGTTCAATTGACACTCCTTCAAACACTTTGCTAAAACTAGGTGTACCTCGCACTATCTCCAAGTGCCTTTAGAACGACAATCCAGCTGTAACCAACAGCTGACGACAGGACTTCAAGACGGCCACTGCTGACCCCATTCATGGACCAGATACTGAACGAACTCGGTGGACTTGTGCTCGGCGCTGTGCCGACCATGATCCTGTTTATTTTGTTAGTGGCAGCCTACGGCTTCCTCGTCCGGCGTCCCCTCGACCGCGTCCTCGCCGAGCGCCACGCCCGCACCTCCGGAGCGATCGAGCATGCCAAAGGCGCCATCTCCAAGGCTGAATCCGAGACCGCAGCCTACGAAGCGAAACTCCGCGCCGCTAAGGCCGAGATCTTCCAGATGCGCGACCAGAAGTTGAAGCAGTGGAACGCCGAGCGTGAGGCAGCTCTTGCCGACGTTCGCAAACACGCTCAGGCTCGCATCGAAGGAGCCAAAGATGAGATCGAACAGAGCGTTCAGGATGCCCGCCTCAAGATCGTTGGCTTTAGCGATGAACTGAGCTCACGCGTCCTCAAGGCAGTCCTGCCTGCTGAAGTTCGCGCAACGGAGGTGGCTCAGTGAATCTGAAATCGGCGATGAAGCGCCTTCTTCCCGGACTGTTGATGGCTACTGTGCTGTTCGCACCGATGCAGCCGGTGCGCGCCCAGGAAAAGCCGGACAATGCCGGTGGAGGACGCCTCAACTCACCCGAAGCCAACTCGCCCGAAGCGAACAAGCACGAGACCGACGAGAAGGACGCGTATCTCCACTCGCCGTCCGTTCGCAAACTCGGCGCCATGGTCGGACTCAACCCTGAGCAGGCCGCCACAGCCTTTACAGTTGGAAACTTTCTCGTCCTCGCGGTCCTCGTAGGCTGGTTTCTTCTCAAGACACTGCCCAAGACCTTCCGCAATCGCACCTCTTCAATCCAGAAAGACCTCGTAGACGCTCGCACGGCAACTGAAGAAGCCAGCGCAAGACTCAGCTCCGTCGAAGATCGCCTCGGCAAACTCGACGAGCAGATCGCAGCCCTCCGCGCCCAGGCCGAAAAAGACTCCACGCACGATGAGCAGCGCATCAAAGCCAGCGTGGAAGAAGACAAACAGAAGATTCTAGCCGCAGCCGAACAGGAGATCTCCGCCGCCAGCGCACTTGCGCAGCGCCAGATTCGCCAGTACGCCGCCGAACTCGCCATCGACCAGGCCGCGCGCAAGCTCGTCGTCACCGCCGAAACCGACCGACTCCTTGTTCAGAGCTTTGCACGCAGGCTGATGGGCGAAGAGACGAAGGAAGGACACAACTAATGTCCGTCGTCTCCCTTCGTTACGCTCACGCATTCGCAGACGTTGCTGCCTCCGCGCATCTCGACGTCAACGCGGCCCTGCAGCAACTCGCGGACTTCAACGGCACCCTCGAGGGAAGCCATGAGCTTCGCCAAGCCCTCGCGAATCCTTCCATTACAACCGACCAGAAGCTCAAAGTCCTCGACGCGATCGCCGGTCGCATCGGCATGTCCCGGCAGGCCCGCAACTTCATCGCTGTCATCATGGATCACCAGCGCCTCCACGAACTCAACGAGATCATCGAGGAGTACCGTACCATCGCCGACGAGCGGTCCAACCTCGCCGAGGCCGAGATCACCAGCGCTCATCCCCTCAATGATCAGGATCGCGCCGAACTCGAAGCCCAGGTTGCCAAGCTCGCCGGGGGCCGCGTCCGCGCGACCTACCACCAAGACCCAACCCTGCTCGGAGGTGCTGTCGTCCGTATCGGATCGACGGTCTACGACGGCTCTATCCGCGCTCAGTTCCAGCAGTTGAAGCAGAAGCTGGTAAACGCGTAAAGTTGCTTCGGCCCCGACGCAAAGTTTATTCAGATTTGAACCGAATCAAGTAGAAGGAAGACATGGCACAGATCAAGGCGGACGAGATAACTGAACTGCTTCGCCAGCAGATTGAGAACTTCGAGCAGCGCATCCAGGTCGATGAGGTCGGCACCGTCATCTCCCTGGGCGACGGCATCGCGCGCGTCCACGGCCTCGACAAGGTCATGGCCGGCGAGCTCATCGAATTCCCCCACGGCGTAGCCGGACTCGCCATGAACCTCGACGAAGATCAGGTCGGCGCCGTGCTTCTCGGCGATTACACCAAGATCAAGGAAGGCGACACCGTCAAGCGTACCGGCAAGATCATGTCCGTGCCTGTCGGCGAGGCCATGATCGGCCGCGTCGTCAACGCGCTCGGCCAGCCCATCGACGACAAGGGCACCATCAACACTGACAAGTTCCTGCCCGTTGAGCGGCTCGCCCCCGGCGTCATCGACCGCCAGTCTGTCCGCGAGCCCATGGCCACCGGCATCAAGGCCATCGACACGATGATCCCTATCGGCCGCGGTCAGCGTGAGCTCCTCATCGGCGACCGCCAGACCGGCAAGACCGCTATCGCGCTCGACACCATCATCAACTCCGCGAAGAACAACCTCATCTGCATCTACTGCGCCGTAGGCCAGAAGCGCAGCTCCGTCGCGCAAGTCGTCCAGACGCTCGAAGAGTTCGGCGCGATGGCCTACACCATCATCGTCGCCGCCACCGCATCTGAGCCCGCGCCGATGCAATACATCGCGCCTTTCGCCGCCACGGCCATGGGCGAGTACTTCCGCGACTCCGGCAAGCACGCCCTCGTCATCTACGACGACCTCTCCAAGCATGCCGCCAGCTATCGCGAGATCTCTCTCCTTCTCCGCCGCCCACCCGGCCGCGAAGCCTACCCCGGCGACGTCTTCTATCTCCACTCGCGTCTGCTCGAACGAAGCTCCAAGGTCTCCAACAAACTCGGCGGCGGCTCCCTCACCGCGCTCCCGATCATCGAGACTCAGGCCGGCGACGTCTCCGCCTACATTCCGACCAACGTCATCTCGATCACCGACGGTCAGATCTTCCTCGAGACTGACCTCTTCAACTCGGGCGTCCGTCCCGCCGTCAACGTCGGCCTCTCGGTCTCGCGCGTTGGCTTCTCCGCAGCCATCAAGGCCACCAAGCAGGTTGGAGCAACGCTGAAGCTCGACCTCGCGCAGTATCGTGAACTCGCAGCGTTCTCGCAGTTCGGCTCCGACCTCGACAAGGTGACGCAGCAGCAGCTCAACCGGGGCCAGCGCCTCACCGAGCTCCTCAAGCAGCCGCAGTTCCAGCCGCTCCCGGCCGAAAATCAAGTCGCAATCATCTTCGCCGGCACCAACGGCCTCCTAGACGATGTCGAAGTTAAGGACCTCCGCGCCTTCGAAGACGGCCTCTACCCCTACCTCGAGTCCTCGGGTTCCGTCCTCAAGGACATCGCCACCAAGAAGGCCCTCGACGACGACATCAAGGGTCGTCTCACCCAGTCCATCAAGGACTACAAGGCAGACTTCCTCGCAGCGCGTCAGGACGAGAAAGAGGAGGCTGCGGCCAAATAGACCATGGCAAACGTACTCGACTTACGGCGACGCATCCGCAGTGTCAAGAACACGCGGCAGATCACCAAGGCCATGAAGATGGTCTCGGCGGCCAAGCTGCGCCGTGCGCAGGAGCGTGCCATGCTCGCTCGTCCGTACGCGCGGATGATCTCCAACGTGCTCGAGTCGCTCGTTCGCCGCACTGACCCCTACAGCGACGACACCGGCGACATCATGCATCCGCTGCTCGAAGAGCGCGAGGAGAAAAACGTCCTGGTTGTCTTCGTTGCTGGCGACAAGGGTTTTGCGGGCGCATTCAACTCAAACATCGTCAGAGCCGGCCAGGCATTCATTCGTCAACGGATTGCGCAGGGGAAGACGGTCGACATGGAGCTGATCGGCCGCAAGACCGTCGCCCATGTGGGTAAAAGGTTTCCCATGGCCGTCTATGAGAAGAAGACGGAGCACTATGACAACGAACTGGCAACGCACTATGAGATTGTGCGTCACCGTTCGCAGCCTATCGAAATCACCGCAACCCGCGCGGACCTCCTTCATAATTTCGATATCGATAAAGTCAGCGACATCGCTCACTCCATCATTGATCGCTACTCGCGCGAGGAGATCGACTCGGTCTACCTCGTCTATAACGAGTTCAAATCGGTCATCGCTCAGCGTGTCGTGGTTGAAAAACTGCTTCCCATCCGTAAGCTCGGCTCACACGAGATCACCGCGGCCGAGGAGATGACTGAGGAGCAGAAGGAGGCCATAGCGCATGCGGCGGTATCATCCGGCGTGAGCGCCAACGTGTTGGAGGATTCCGTCGTCGAGGCCGAGGCAAAGAAGTTTGGAACCGCGGAGGTCGACTATATCTTCGATCAGTCTCCCGGTCGGTTGGTTCGCCACCTCATGCCGCGCTACATTTCGACACAGATATTCCATGCGTTGCTGGAGTCGGTGGCTGCCGAACATGCCGCCCGCATGACCGCGATGGATTCGGCGACCAACAACGCAGGAGACATGATCGATGCGCTCTCGCTCACCATGAACCGTGTACGCCAGGCCGCAATTACCAAGGAAATTATCGAAATCGTAAGCGGAGCAGCCGCTTTATAAGTAACGAAAAGAGACCTATGGCAGAGAACATTGGAAAAGTAATCTCCATCAGCGGCCCGGCCGTTGACATTCAGTTCGCAGAGTCGAAGATGCCACCCATCTTCCAGGCTGTTCGCATCGTGAGCGACGGCTTCAACGTCCCCACGCCGCTCGACATCGTCGTTGAGGTACAGCAGCACCTGGGTGAAGGTCGCGTGCGCTGCATCGCGATGGTCGCGACGGAAGGCATGGTTCGTGGGATGAAGGCGATCGACACCGGCGCAGGCATCAGCGTTCCCGTAGGCCGCGAAACCCTCGGCCGTGTGCTCAACGTCCTCGGCCAGCCTGTTGACGAACTCGGCCCCGTCAACGCCAAAGTGTACCTGCCCATTCACCGGCAAGCCCCGGCCTTCGACGAGCAGTCCACCTCGGAAGAGATGTTCGAGACTGGCATCAAGGTCATCGACCTCATCCAACCCTTTTTGAAGGGCGGTAAGATCGGCCTCTTCGGCGGCGCTGGCGTCGGCAAGACCGTCATCATTCAGGAACTCATCAACAACGTCGCCAGCCAGCACGGCGGCTTCTCCGTCTTCGCCGGCGTAGGCGAGCGCACCCGCGAAGGCAACGACCTCTGGATGGAGTTCCAGGAGTCCGGCGTTATCGATCTCAAGGATCTCCCCAAGAGCAAAGCCACACTTGTCTACGGCCAGATGACCGAGCCGCCGGGGGCCCGTCTCCGCGTCGCCCTCACCGGCCTCACCGTTGCCGAGCACTTCCGCGACGAAGAAGGCGCCGACACGCTGCTCTTCATCGACAATATCTTCCGCTTTACCCAAGCTGGCTCCGAGGTCTCCACGCTGCTCGGCCGTATGCCGTCGGCCGTAGGCTATCAGCCGAACCTCGCCACTGAAATGGGAGAGCTGCAGGAGCGCATCACCTCCACCAAGAAGGGCTCCATCACCTCCGTGCAGGCCGTCTACGTTCCCGCCGACGACCTCACTGACCCCGCGCCCGCCACAACCTTCGCTCACCTTGACGCAACCACCGTGCTCTCGCGTCCGCTGTCGGAACTCGGCATCTATCCCGCCGTCGATCCGCTCGCCTCCACCTCGCGCATTCTCGCTCCGCGCGTCGTCGGTCAGGAGCACTACGACGTTGCCCAGGGCGTGAAGAAGATTCTGCAGCGCTACAAAGACCTGCAGGACATCATCGCCATCCTCGGCATCGACGAACTCTCGGAAGAGGACAAGATCACCGTCGCTCGCGCACGCAAGGTTCAGCGCTTCCTCTCGCAGCCCTTCCACGTAGCCGAAATCTTCACCGGCATTCCCGGAGCCTACGTCAAGGTTGCAGACACGGTCCGCAGCTTCAAGGAGATCATCGAAGGCAAGCACGACGACATCCCTGAGCAGGCCTTCTACCTCAAAGGCGGAATCGAAGATGTCCTTGCCGCCGCTGAGAAGATGAAGCAAACGGTATAGCCATGGCAGACACACCCCAATCCGGCCTCCTCACCGTTCGACTCGTCACCCCCGATCGCCTCCTGCTGGATGCGACGGCCGAGGCAGTCGAGCTCCCGTCGATGTCGGGCTACCTTGAAGCGCTCTACGGAGCCGCACCTCTCCTCGCCGAACTCGGCGCAGGCGAGGTCCGCCTTCACGGCGGCTCCTCCGGTGATCAGAAGTTCTTCGTCGCCTGGGGCTTCGTCGAAGTCCTGCCCGAGCGCGTGACCATCCTCGCCGAAACTGCCCTCCACCCCAACGAGATCGACCTTAACCAAGCCCAACAGGAGCTTCAAGAGGGCGAAAAGCTCTGGCAGGAGGCCGGCGACGACGGCGGCAAGTATGACGAAGCCAACGCCATCACTCGCAAGGCCGAAGAAAAGATCGCCTCCGCCCAGGGCAAGAGGACCTAAACCTTCGCCTCCAAACCAATCCAGTTTGACTCGAGCCGTCTCACGAAGAGACGGCTTTCTTCTGTCTGTGGAAAACTCGAAAACAAAGTCCAAATCAGAGGAAAATTTTCTCCACCGAATAACGACCAGCTAAGAACCACGTTTTTGCACTTAGTACCACGTTTAACGACCCCCAAAAGCCATGTTTTCGCACCCTCGTTTTTCCAGCACCCCCAAAAAACACCGGCAAAAACAACAAAACCCCGGCTTTGCACCGGGGCTTTATTTTTTTCTGCCAAACCGAGCTCTAGGAGGCCTTCTTCGCCTTCACCGGAGCAGCTTTCTTCGCCTTGGTCGCAGGAGCCTTCGCTCCACTCCCATGAGCCGCAGCAGCCGGAGCCTCCGCCGCCGTAGCCTCAGCCTGCTGCCGCAGCGAATGAATCACAACCCGCAGCATCTCCTCTTCGGGAGCAGGCTTTCCGGTAAAGATCTCAAACTGGCGAGCGCCCTGCTGCACAAACATCTCAATCCCGGTAATGATCGGAATCCCCTTCTGCCGGGCCAGTCGTAACAGTGGCGTCTCCAAAGGGTTATAGACCAGGTCGAACACCAGCTTCGTATTCAGATCCTTCGCTTCAAGAATCTGATTGGACTTAATCCCCGCCATTCCAACCGGCGTCGCATTGACGATCGCATCGAACTGAGTCTTCGCCACCGCATCTTTCTTGATCGTTTTCGCACCCGACTGACGCGCCAGCTTCTGTGCCGTCTCCGAAGTGCGATTCAAAATAAACACCTCAGCGCCTTTATCCCGCAACCCGAAGACCGCAGCCCGCGCAGCCCCGCCGGCGCCAAGCACGAGAATCTTGGCCCCACGCAGCGACATGCGCTTCTCAAGCGGCCCGGTAATCCCCGCAACATCCGTATTGAAACCGTAGAGGTTGCCATCCTGACCACGCAATACGGTATTACACGCACCAATCTTGGCCGAAAGCGGATCGGTCTTCTCCAGGTGCTCCATGATCTCCTGCTTCAGCGGCATCGTAACACTCAGCCCCTGAATAGGAATCTCATGCATCAGCTTCAGCAGATCATTCAGCTTCGTCGCCTGCAGCGCGAGATACACCGCATTCACCGTCTCACGACGAAACGCCGTATTCATCATGATCGGCGACAGCGAGCTGCGAATTGGATTCCCCGCAACGCCATAAACCTTTGTAGCCGCATCCACCTGATCGATGCGATAGGTCTCGATCAACGTACGCGCCGCAATCTGCCCTGGTCCTGTCTCTTCGCCAACGCTGGCCGCCGCAAACGTAAATGCGCTGCCCGCTCGCAGACCGAGAACGCGCGAGATGATCCCAGCGTCTCCCATGCAGAGCCCGACGATGTTGGCATGGTCTGCCATGCGCTCAATAAACCGCATCACCGTCACATTGTCGGAGAGCGTCTTCGCCGTCGGAACGATCTTGATGAAATCCGGGTGGAAGGGAACGATACGTTTGTAAACACCCTCAAGATCTTTGGTCGCGGCAAAATCGTGATGGCTGACGATGAGAGCGACTCCGGTATCACGAAGTTTCTGAAGCTCTCCCTTCTTCATCGCTTCGACAGATTCGAGCTCAACATCAACGAGGTGAAAGCCTGTTGCCCCGGCCTTCGACAAAATCTCAATTTCAGCTGCGACGTTTCCAGAAAACTTGCCGCCATTTGCCGTCCTGCGACAGGTCGCAATCCCAGTCGCCGCGGTGTTGTCATGGAAGAACTGCTTAAATTTCGGCAACGCTGCGAGCGGTTTTTCAAGGTAGTCGAGCCGAAACTCAAGAAAGGAGGTCTCTTTGACCACCGCATTCGCTTTTTCAAGCATTTCGGCTGCAGTTGAACCAATAATGGCGACACAAATCTTACCAATTCGTGATCGGAGGTGTTGTGGAGCTACGCTAGGCACATTCATTGTCATATCTACAATCGGGGTATCTTACAGAGACCCACTTGAGGATGCAAACTTTTGTTGAAACCAAAGGGGGTTAGGCTGGAATTCCCGGATTTTCGGGGCAAACAGCAACCTATTGGATGCCGAAACCTCACTACAGGCACCAAGATAGGCGAAACACCTGAAGTATCTTACATCCCATCGGCCATGTGCGGAACCATTCCCCCAAAAGAAAAATCCCCGCACTTGAAACTGGATACCGACCGACACACTCTACCCCGCAACCCCCACCACGTTCAACATTCGCCCCGCAAGCCCCTTCTCGGCACGATGAGAGAAGTAGCGCGAGCTTCCATCTGCCTCGCGAGCACACGCCGTACACTCCTGAACCATCCAGATCCGCTCAGGATCGACTCCTGCATCCACAAGCTGCCTCCGGTTCGCCTCCCAGAGATCCAGCCGAATTCCGCCATCCTCCTCGTCGAACAGTTCAGCCCCATAGGAGAACTGCCTGCCAAACTCCCGCCGAACCTCCTCTCCCACCCTATAACAGCAGGCCCCGATGGCAGGCCCAACGGTGGCGACGATATCCTCAGCCCGCGAACCAAACTCGGCGATCATCTTCGCTACGCCGTGTTCCGCGATCCCTGCCACGGTTCCTCTCCACCCAGCATGGAACGCTCCAACGACTCTCTTCTCCACGTCAACCACCAGCACCGGAACACAATCTGCTGTACCCACTCCCAGCAACACTCCCGGCAGGTTGCTGATCAGCCCATCCCCTTCCAGAACTGCCTTGCCCTCGGGAGTCTGTAACCGTCCCTCCAGCGCTCTATCACCCTCCCTGATGATCTTCACCGAACCAGAGTGGACCTGACGAACTCCAACCAGCACTGGCTCGCCCTCCTCATCAACCGCACTCAGAAATCTCCGCCGATTCTCAGCCACCAGAGCCGGATCGTCTTCCTTCGTCCAACCCAGATTCAAAGTATTCCCGCCATATACGGAAGAAACCCCGCCAGCCCGCGTACTGAATCCATGCAACAGCCACAGATATTGTCCCCAGGCCGGAACCGTTACCACCGGAACTTCACTTCGACTGCTCGTATTTGAATCTGAAATCTTCAACCAGCGCCTCCAGCGTCGTAGCCCCTCTCAATTCAAGCCTCCGGAGAGCATTGCTTCATTCTGCCTTAAAAATCGAAACCGCCCCTCGGAAAGGCGGTTTCGGCATAACTTTGACGGATTTCTCGCGTCATTTGCTCTTTAATCCATCAGCTTGCGCGTCAGGTAAGTGTACTGCTCAGCCCAGGTCTTCGCCTGTTCTTTCAAATTGGCCCCGGCGGCATGTCCGCCTTCAACGATCTCATCGTAATAGAACGGCTTGTGGAACTCCTCCATCTTTGCCGCAAACTTGCGCGCATGCACCGGGCCTACCCGGTCATCTTTGGTCGTCGTAAAGATCAGCGGCTCCGGATAAGTCTGGTCTGCCTTCAACTGGTTATACGGGGAAATCGAGGCAAGGAACTCGCGCTCGTCCGGCTTGGTCACGGTGCCATACTCTCCAACCCACGACGCGCCCGCGGCAATCTGTTCGAACCGCAGCATATCGAGAAGCGGCACCTGAATCACCACCGCGTTCCACATCTCCGGATGCTGCGTGAACTCGACGCCCATCAACAAGCCACCATTCGAGCCGCCAACAATGCCCAGACGGCGCGGCGAGGTGATCTTACGGGTAAACATGTCCTTGGCGATAGAGGAAAAGTCGTCGTAAATAATCTGGCGATGAGTCTTCGCCAGGCCTCATGCCACGCCGGGCCAAACTCTCCGCCGCCGCGGATATTGGCAAGCACATAGACGCCGCTCCGCTCCAGCCAGAGCTTGCCCACAATACCCGAGTAGCGTGGGGTCTCAGAGACCTGAAAGCCGCCGTATGCTGTCATCAATGTAGGGTTCGAGCCGTCGTACTTGATGTCCTTGCGATGGACGATGAAGTAGGGAACCTTGGTGCCGTCCGTCGAAGTAGCTTGAAGTTGTTCCACCACAAGATTCGCGGCGTCGAACTGCGCGGGCAGAGTCTTTGCAGGTTTCAGAGTTGTCGCCGCTGCGTCGCCCAGCATAAGCGACGATGGCGTCAGAAAGCCCGTAGTCAGCAGAAAGAAGTGATCGTCCGAGCTGTTGACGCTCTCGATCGAGACGCTGAGGTTATCCGGAATATCGAGCTTCTGTGCAGTCCAAACGTTCTTCGGGCTACGCGTATAAACGTAGGCGCGACCCTGAACATGATCCAGCGTTGTGAGAATCAGGTGATTCTTCGTAACCGCCGCTTCCTGTCCGAACTCCTGCGCCGTCGGCGCGAAGATCACCGTGGGTTTCAAATGCACCGGGTCTTTCTTGACGGCTTCAAGATCGAGGCCAACAAAAGAACCCTGCTTGAAGGTCGTTGCAAGGCCCTCAGGTTTCCAGTCTTCGTTCAACTCCACAATGATCTGGCTATCGAGCATGCCGTGAATGTCCGACTTGCCCGGAATGTGAATCTTCTTCACTCCATCCGTCGCATAGAGCGAAACTTCGCGCTCGAAAAAGTTGACGCCACGATAGAGCAGAACGGCCGAATGGCCCTGGCTGTCATGAAGCGTCTGCGGCCCTGCGCTGACGTCTGCAGCCGTGCCCCGGTAGACCTCCTTGGCATCGTCGAGCGGAGTGCCGCGCTTCCAGAGCTTCACCACGAAGGCGTATCCGGACTGTGTCATCGTTCCCGGCCCCCAGTTGCGAGCCACGAGCAGGGTGTCTTTATCGACCCACGCCACGTTCTGCTTGGAGTGCGGCAGCACGAAGCCGCCTTCCACAAACTTACCGGTACGAAGATCGAACTCGCGAAGAGTCGAGGCATCCTCGCCACCCGCTGAGAGAGTCACCAGACAAAGGCCGTCGCCGGGATAGAGGCAGTTCAGGCCGTGGGCGACCCACTTCTCGTTGTCCTGAACAGCGAGTGCGTCATAGTCGACGACGGTGTGCCAGTCAGGCTTGTCGGTCAGGTAGCTTTCAAGCGTGGTCTTACGCAAAATCCCGCGTACGTGTTGCCCATCCTGCCACATGTTGTAAACGGTGCCCACGTGGAACTGCGGGACCGGAAGACGCGTCGGCGATTCCAGAACCTTAAGGGCAGTCTCTGCCAGAACGTCGTAGTGCGGGTCTGCGGTAAGGACTTTGGCCGAGCGGGCGTTCTGAGCATTCACCCACGCCATGGAACGCTCGCCGTTCACATCTTCAAGCCACTGATATTTATCGGGCTGTTCGGTCGTGTTCTGGGCAAGTGCGGGGACAAAGGTCAGGGTCGTTCCCAGCGAGAGAGCGAGCAGGATTACCGTACTGCGGCTTTGAAGCAGCATTTCTTTCTTACTCCTTTGGATAAAGACATGGATTGTCCAGAGAGTGTCAGTCTAGCGCAGATGAATGCTGTCTGGCTTACCTGGATTGATGGGAGGACGCCCCCCTCCCCCCCCTCTTTTATGTGCAAAGTCTTCGAACAAGAGACTTTAGGTCTGGACTTCCCGTTTTGGGCTTCGGGACTTCGTTTTGCGATGGGGCAGTTGACTCGATGGGGAGGGCTCTTCGAGGCGAAGCGTTTGTCAAGTAGGGTGTTTGTCGAACGCCTTGTTGATTCGCCCGCCTCGGCGTGGAAGTTCCCGTCCCTTCCTCACTTCTTCAGTTTGTAGCAGACGTCCACATTCACGTCGCAACCACCAAAGTGCGCGTCGGTACCTGAGCTCGAGATACAGTAAAGCCTCATTCCGAATCGATACTGAGTAGTCTCGCCCACTGCCTTTAGTTCCGGTGCACTGACGGCCCAGCCATTGTCGTACAGCGTCGATCCGCTTGGGATGATTAAAATTCCCTTGGGAATATCTTTTGCCTGCATGTCTGACTTCGCCCGGCTATTGCCTCCACGGACGCGCACGTTGCTCTGTTGGAACGACCTGTCGATCGTCGCATCCTGGGGAAGATTGATTTCACGTCTCTCATCGAAAGCGATCCCGTAGGAACCGGTGCCCTTCAGGGCTCCTGCATAGTCGAACCCTTGAGGACAATTGTGCTGCGCAATGAGGGGAGCTGCCATGGATAGCAGCCCAAGCGTAACTAGACTGACTCGCAATCGCATAAATGATTCCCGCCTTATACGACTCAACTATCCGACCTGCCCGCACCCCCAGGCAACTGGGAGAATTCCTAGTAAATCATCCGTTAACGCCGGACATGAGCAAGATGGGAAAATCAACCGCAGACAGCCCCAGCTTCCGGTCCGCTGCCGAATGACCTTTCTATTGAATGTTGGTCGGTGAAGTTCGAAGGCTGCTGCCAAATGTCCAACTTAGCCCTGAGGTAGTTCCGTAGTCGCTGCCGGGGAGGTTGGCTGGCGGCTTGTTATCCCAGTTGCCGTAGAACGTGAGATTCCAGGAAAGGTTGCCCGTGATCTTGATGTAGTAGGACGCGGTAGTGGAAACATAGATGCGACCAGGATCGGAGAAAGCCGGAAGCAGAATGGCATTGAAATCGAGATTGGTTTTATTGAACCTGAAGAGCTTTACATTTCCGTCGATCAAGGCCGTTGTAAGGTTTTGCGTGGAGACGGCGGAGACAGTTGGGGTGTAGTTCGTGCTCTGCCAGGCGACTCCACCCAGAATGGAGACGATGGAATGGTTGTTGTTTATCAGGTAACGACCGATGCCGCCACCGAGAGTGTTCTGACGTGCGATACCCTGTTCGGCGCTTTGGAGGAAGCCATCAAAGCCCCCGTAGAACCAGTTTTCTTTGGGCAGGAGATGGAATCCCTCGAATGTCAGTTGATTGCGGGTGGATGTCGACGTCCCAGAGGCGGCGGAGAGGTTGGAACTCAGCCCTGCCTGGGCACCCCAGCGTTCCCGGGGATAGGCGACTAATCCGCTGATGCTGTACTGGAACGTTTCGTTTCCCTTTTGGTAAATGGATCCAACGCCGAGGCCTCCGGTGAAGCGCTGGAAGAATTTTTCTGAGGTCTGGGTGACGTCGGTGATTCGTTCGCTGTTGAGTGAGACAGTTTTCTCAGTAGGCGTCTCAGGAGTTTTCTCGGTGGGTAGTTCGGTGGGTTCGGTAACGTGAATCTCGATGGGGCGGCCTTCAGCAACTTCACTGCTGCTCAGGGTTCCGTTGTAGACCGAGCCGTCCTCCGTCTTCACAATAAACAGCTGCTTGCTCTCGAGGTGGGCGACCTTCGTCCAATCGACGGAGATGGTCTCAATGACGTAAGGGAGGCTGAAGTAAAGTACTCCTCCGTACAGAGCTTTGATCGTGCCTGTGAGGTGATCCCCGTTTCTTATGACAAGGACATCGGTGCTTTCTCGTGCGAACAGGGGTAGAGCGAACAGCAGGTGACAGCACAGGATTGCGGCACGGATCTTCATGACGGCTCCTCTTGGGCAAGTGATTCGGAGAGTACTCGCATGGGGTAAAGACAGCCGTACCGGACTATGCACGCCGTTCTTAGCCAGGTGAACTGTCTCAAGACAATTCTGATTGAGTTCCGGGCCCCTAGGAACAACGAAGGTGCTGTCAAGTCTAAACGGTTCAGGCTTTGCAGAGCTCTTCTGTAAGTTGTTCTCTGTGTTCGAGCGCGATGGTATCGATGCGACCGAGCACCTGCAGATAAACCACAAGAGAGACGACTGCCAGGACAAGAAAGATAGGCACCATCAGCCACGAACGCTGGAAATAAGCGGTCAGAGCGACAATGGCGGCCCCAATTCCTGCGCAGCACACGATCATCCCCAGCGCAATCAGCGCGCTGAGTTGCGAGATCTGTTTGCGCGAGGCCCGCAGCAGATCGACCTTGCGCGGAGCGATGACAGAACGCAGGTTGCCGATGGCTGCGTTCAGAAGGGTGCTGAAGATCAGCCAGCAGATTGTCGCGACGGTTACGATCGGCGAAGGGACTCGCGCCACGAAGCAGATGACCCCGTAGATCAGCACCAGCTCAAAAAAAGCGAGCAGAAAAGTGAGCATGTTCTTTGCTAGAAAGACATCGCGAAGGCGCGCGGGACTAAGCAGGTAGAACTGAACCCCGTTGCCATCCGTGCCAAGCGAGTTATACGCAAGCGTAGAGACTCCAAGCACAGAATAGGCAACACCGATCGGAAAGATAAGATCGCCAAGGCGCTCGCTCGAGCCAATCCGGCTCGCAAAAAAGAAAACCATGATGAGCGGAGCGATGAAGCCATAAAGCTGATTTAGATTCCGCCGCAGATAGAGAAACTCCTTTTGCAGGCAAGCGACCACGGTGGAGTTAAGTCCAAAGACGCGAGTCTCGCGACTGACCGACGGAGACGGCGCGCTGGCCGCGATTGCAGGAAGTGCACTGCGACGACTCACAGGCTGGTTCGACTGCTTTGTTTCGCTGAGATTTTCCCCGCGAAACTCCTTGAGCATGCGCCACGAATAAACAGAGAGAAACAGCGCCGTGAAAGACATGAGACCGAGAAGAGAAGCGACAGCAGCAAAGATGCGGTTCTGGCTGATGTCGACGATGGAAGAGGCAGCTAGCCCGGGCGGAAGATAGGCGGCGATTGGCTGGATATGGTGGAAGATGCTCAGAACCAGTGGAAGATGGGTGGAAGCACGGTGGTGCCTGGCCGCCCTGCATGCCGGGATTGAAGTTGAAATTGATGTACTGAAAACCAAGCGAGATGAAGAGGAAGAAGGCGGTAAAAATCTCACGCGCGCGCCGTGTCGAGAGCCACCGTTCGACCCAGACAAGCATCATCCGCACGAAGAAGATGTTGGTGAGCGCAAAGACGGCAAATACGAACGCGGACCAGGGAGCCAGCGATGGCCGCGCTATGCCGATTCCAACTACAGCCGAGATCAGCGAGAGGGTTCCAATGACATTCGAGGCGCTGAGAAGACCGAAGAAGATGCGTGCCGCAAGATATCGCGGAAAGCTGAGAGGAAAGCGAAGAATCGTATTGAGGTCGAAGCTTAGCCCGGGCGGTGAGACGTTGAGCAGAACAACAAGCCACAGCGCAGAGACTCCCCATGTAAGAAATTCCAGCATGGAGATACGGCCGCTGGCGACGAACAGATGAGCAACAAAACCTGTTCCAAAGGTGGGACCGAAGGCGAAGATACCGAGGATTGGCAGGAAGATAATGCGAGCAGCAAGCTCCCCGCCGCCTCCTTTGCGACGAAAGGAATTGCGAAAGATGCACCAGCGAAGTCTGGCGAGCGCCGCGAACTGCGCACGGCTTTGTGCTGCGGTCCACGGCCCAGCCGCAGCATGAATCCCGGGCGACTGCGTCGGCAGTTGTGTCAGCCCAGCCATGAAAGCTCCTGCTCAGGCTGACGTGAACCGGTTTCGCTGCCGACGATGTTGAGGAAGATCTCTTCCAGCGTGAGCGTTCGGGTGACAGCCTGATCGCCACTGGTGCGGGCCTGTACTCCAGCGCGAAGCTCTTCGAGCGATCCATCAGCGATCAGGTGGCCGCGGTCGATGATGGCAATGTGCGAACACAGACGCTCGACGATCTCAAGCACGTGCGAGGTAAGGAAGATCGTCGCACCCCGGGCGATCATGCCCTGAAGCATCGCTTTCAGAGTGCCCGAGGCGATCGCATCGACGCCTTCAAATGGCTCGTCGAGAAACAAAACTTTGGGGCCATGGATTACAGCTGCCGCAAGAGCAAGCTTCTTCTGCATGCCGTGAGAGAAATCGGTGATGAGCTTTTTCGTCTCGTTCGCAAGACTCATAAACTCGAGCAGTTCGCTTGTGCGCGCAGCAGTAGTGGCAGCGTCGAGTCCGTACATGCGACCCACAAAGTGGAGATACTCGGGCGCGGTGAGCCGGCCGAAAAGCGCAAGACCCTCCGGAACGACGCCGATCTGCCGCTTGACTTCAACAGGGTTTGCGAGGGCGTCAAGCCCGAGGATCTGGATGCTCCCGGAGGTGGGGGCCAGCAGGCCAGTCAGCATCTTAATCGTCGTGGATTTGCCTGCGCCATTGGGGCCGAGGAAACCGAAAAACTGGCCCGGAGCAACGGTGAGATTTACGTCCTGAACAGCCGTAAATTCCCCAAAACGGCGCGTAAGATTGGTTGTGACTACAGCGGGAGTCATGTGGATGAAAGCATATCTTATGAGGCCACACGGATTTGCGACAAAAGCCTGCATGTAAGCCAAAGATCGGGACGAATCGTCTAAGAAAGCAGTCCCGAAAAAGCAACTCAGAGACATGGCGTGGGTTGATATACTTAAAAACTGGGCCTATTCGCTACATTGAATGTGCATAGGGAACCTTATAGCAGGGCCAAAACCTGCAGAACAGGGTTGGATGAGCAACATTCTTGAGACGATAAATTCTCCCGCAGACGTAAAAAAGCTGACGATTCCAGAGCTGACCCAGCTTGCTGAGGAGATTCGTGCGCGACTGATCGTAGGAGTTTCGAAGACAGGTGGGCACATCGGGCCAAATCTGGGAGTCGTTGAACTCACGATTGCAATGCACTACGTCTTCGATACGCCCACCGACAATTTTGTCTTCGATGTGAGTCATCAGGCTTATGTCCATAAGCTGCTCACTGGGCGCGAGAAGCTCTTTCACACCATTCGCCAGCCAGGCGGGCTGAACGGTTTCATGCTGCGCACCGAGAGCGAGCATGACAGCTATGGTGCTGGCCACGCCGGCACTGCTCTGAGTGCAGCGTTAGGAATGGCTGTGGCCCGCGACATGTCGGGTGGCAAGGAGCATGTCATCGCGCTCGCGGGCGATGCGGCGTTTACAAATGGGATCTCATTTGAGGCTCTGAACAACATTGGAGCTCAGACGAAGCGGCTCATCATTGTCTTGAATGACAATGCCTGGTCGATCGACAAAAATGTTGGAGCGATCGCAGAGTACTTCCACAAGATTGTGACGAACCCGACCATCTCGAGCCTGCATGGAAAGGCGGCGGAGCTGGTGGAGCGGTTTGGCGGCAAGACGGTGGCTCACCTGGCGCGCAAGGCGGAAGAGGCGGCCAAAGGATTGATTGGTCCAGGTATGTTGTTTGAGGAGTTCGGGCTGAACTACTTTGGCCCGATCGATGGACATAACCTGCCGCTGCTGATTGAGACGTTCAAGTTTCTAAAGACGCAGAACCGCCCCGTTGTGCTTCATGCGATTACCCAGAAGGGCAGAGGTTTTCAGCCTGCAATCGAAAAGGCAAAGAAGTTTCATGGGCTCGGACCGTATGACGCCGAGACAGGCGAGACGAAGTCTGCCGGGCAGAAAACCTATTCAGAGATCTTTGCGGAGTCGTTGACGAAGCTGGCCGATCAAAATGACAAGGTCGTTGCGATTACAGCAGCAATGCCAAACGGAACCGCGCTCGATCTGTTCCGCCCGCATCATCCGAAGCGTTATTTCGATGTGGGTATCGCGGAGGAGCATGCTGTAATCTTTGCCGCTGGCATGGCCACGAAGGGCTACAGGCCTTTCTGCGCAATCTACTCCACGTTTCTGCAGCGTGCTTTCGATCAGGTGGTTCACGATGTCTGCCTGCAGAATCTTCCGGTCGTCTTTTGCATGGACCGCGGTGGCCTGAGCGGAGACGATGGGCCGACGCATCACGGCCTGTTCGACATCAGCTATCTGCGAAGCGTTCCGAACCTCGTTCACATGGTGCCGAAGGACGAGGATGAGCTGCAGGACATGATGTATACCGCGATGCTGCGCGATGGGCCAAGCGCGATTCGTTATCCGCGCGGTATTGGGCCTGGAATGGCCGTGAAGACCCAGCCAATGGCCTTGGAGATCGGCAGAGCTGAGGTAGTCTCCAACCCCGTCCATGCCGAGGTTGCGATCCTTGGGCTGGGAGCGATGCTGCCAGAAGCGATGCGGCTCGCGGAGTTGCTAAAGTCGGAAGGATTTTCTGCTGCCGTCATCAATCCACGGTTTGCAAAGCCAGTGGACCGTTCCTGTCTGGCTGAGTTCGGCAGCAAATGCGGTCTGGTAGTCACGCTGGAGGATCATGTACTTGCAGGCGGATTTGGCTCGGCTGTAATGGAGACGCTGCATGAGCTTGAATTGCAAGTTCCGGTCGTGCGTGTCGGTTGGCCGGATGAGTTTATCGAACACGGCAAGGTGGAGTCATTGCGCGAGAAGTACGGATTGACGGCCGAGGCTGCGCTGGAAAGAGCCAGACCCTATCTGAGCCGGATGATGGACCATGCGTTAGCCAAGCACTAAAGGTGCGTATTTGTAACAGTTGCGGCTACGTTTCAATCATTGATGAAGAGGGGCACCTGATCCAGGTGCCCCTCTTCGTTTTTAACCTGTTGATTAATTCGGCATTAGAACGGTGCCGATCACGTGGATGACGCCGTTGGACTGAAATACATCTGCTGTAGTGATGGTGGCCATGCCGCCCTTCGCATCGGTGAGCATGATCTTGTCGCCGGACATGGTCGCGGTGAGGTCTTCACCCTGGACGGTCTTGAGAGTGGCTTTGCCGCCGCCCTTCTTGATCATGCCTGCTAGCTGCCTCGAACTGATCTTGCCGGCGACGACGTGGTAGGTCAGGATCTTGTCGAGCGTGTCTTTGTTTTCCGGCTTAACAAGGGTATCGACAGTCCCAGCGGGAAGTTTCGCAAATGCATCATCGGTAGGAGCGAACACAGTAAATGGACCCGCGCTGTTCAGAGTATCAACCAGGCCGCCGGCTTTGACGGCCGCGACGAGGGTCTTGTGGATCGGCGAGTTAACTGCGTTCTCGACGATCGTTTTGGTGGGATACATGGTGGCGCCGCCAACATCGGGGTCCTTCTGAGCCCGGGCGGCGAGAGTGGTGAGGGCCAGAGCGGCCGTAACAAAACTGGCGAGCAAGGTCTTATTCATTATCGGTTGTCCTTTTCGTTCTGATTTTGAATTGTGCGTCCTCTCTTCAAGGGCGCCTCATATGCATCTACGAGCGCTGAGTGAGACTGGATTGCTTTGACTTCTGCGTTGGTTCGTGAGGAGAGCGATTGCGGGAAATTCGTGGAGAGGAGCAAAGACGCCGACTGGTTGTTGATCTTGTGAAGGGAAGGTGACACGAGCGGGGCGTTGACAATTTCTGCGGACCACCGTCAACTGAAGGCTGGATGTTAATGCAGAAGGAATCGAGCGGCGGTCAGGAATTGATGCAGATGGAAGAGGCGGGGACACATTCTCACGGCTCGCATGACCGCGGCCTGCTGGCGATTGGGTTGTTCAAGCTGGCGAAGGCGATCTTGTTCTTCGGTATCGGCGTGGGTGCAATCCACTTCCTGCACAAGGACCTTGAAGATGAGGTGCTGCGTCTTGCGGCAAGGTTCAAGTTTGATTCAGAGAGCCGAATCGTTGCGCTGATCCTTGATAAGGTGGATCTGATCGACGCACACCGCCTGAGACAGATCAGCGTCGCCACTTTTGGCTACTCGGCGCTGGCTTTGACTGAAGGGGTAGGACTGCTTCTGGAAAAAGTGTGGGCGGAGTATCTCACACTGATCCTTACAGTCTCGTTCTTGCCGTGGGAACTATATGAGTTGGCGCGGCGGCCTGACTGGTTTCGCCTGAGCCTGCTTCTCATCAATCTTGCGGTTCTCTGGTACCTGGTCTGGCTGCTTCGAAGGAAGAAGTCATTGGGAACCAGGTAGGGCGTTTTCGCCTTTATTTCGCTTTATCAGATCACATCTGGCGTCGCAAGGGGTGAGATAGCAGCGAACCAGAAGAGCAAACACTACAGGTAGTGGGTATCTCTCTAGATTCCGCAAGCGCCTGAGTTTTCCACTATCCATTAAGGGAATTCCACCGGTCTGGCCCTAAAAAACCCTTTACAGGGTGGGTACTCTCGGCGATGCTTGTGGAGCGAAGTAGAAAATTTTGGAGTTTAGTGGACCATAAGTGAACTCCGATGCATGAATTCTATGACGGCGGGCAGCAATTGAATCAGGTTTGGTTTGGACAGGTATCGAGGTTGCAATGTTTCGGGGAAATCACCCAACTCGCGTGGATGAAAAAGGCAGGCTGAAGCTGCCTGCCGAGTTCAAGCGCCGGGTGGATGAGCTATACGGGCCCCAGTTCTACATCACGAGCACGGATGGCAAGCGGGCTCAGGTTTATCCGCTGAAGGAGTGGGAAAAGGTCGAGGCTTCGCTGGCGACGATGTCGCCGTTCGATCCGACCCGCAAGAAGTTTCTGGACGTGACGAACTACTACGGCCAGATGGCAGAGATGGATGCACAGGGCCGGCTGCTGATTCCACAGAAGCTGCGGGATACGGCGAAGGTGATGGGCGATGTGAATGTGATGGGCTTCCAGACAATGTTGGAAGTGGTGAAGGAAGAGATGCTGGACGAGCAGGTGAAGAACGCGGAAGGCGTGGTTGAGCTGACGAACGCGGATCTGATGGCATTCGCAGAGAAGACGAAGGTAACGGGTTAGAGGCCCCCAGGGGCAGCGCAGAGGCGGTGAGATGAACGGTCCGCGACATGTGCCGGTTCTTTTAGATGAAGTTCTTGAGTATTTGAATGTGCGTCCGGGCGGCGTGATCTGTGATGCGACGCTTGGGCTGGCGGGTCACTCTTCGGCGATTGCGAAGAGGCTGGGCGGCAAAGGCAAGCTGATTGCATTTGATCGCGACCCCGAGGCGATGGAGGCGGCGAAGGTTCGGCTGGAGGAAATACGAGCTGAACTAAACGCAGATGGGCGAGACGCGATGCCGGATTTGAGGTTGGTGCCTAAGGCGTTCTCGGAGGCGGCCAGCGAGATCGCTCCGGGAAGTCTGGATGGTCTGCTTGCTGATTTTGGCGTGAGCAGCCTGCAACTGGATGAGGCGCAGAGAGGATTTAGTTTTCGGACCGACGGACCACTAGACATGCGGATGGATACGCGCAGTGGAGAGACGGCCGAGCAAGTGGTAAATCAGGAAGACGAAAACGAACTCGCTGACCTGATTTACGAATTCGGAGAGGAAAGGAGGTCGCGGAGAATCGCCAGAGCCATTGTTAGGGCCCGGCCGATTACTACTACTGCAGAATTGGCAAGAGTGGTATCGGCCGCGGCCCCATCAATGAAAGGCGACAAGATTCATCCGGCGACACGAACCTTTCAGGCGCTTCGGATTCGAGTGAATGACGAGTTGGGAGAGATTCAATCGCTGCTGAAGAGCGCGGGGTCTCTGTTGAAGCCGGGAGGAAGGTTGGTGCTGATCAGCTTTCATTCTTTGGAGGATCGGCTGGTAAAGGATGCGTTCCGTGAGTGGGGCCGGGAGAAGAAGTTTGAGGTTTTGACGAAGAAGCCGGTTGTGGCCGGTGAAGAAGAAGAGATGAGGAATCCGCGATCGCGCAGCGCAAAGATGCGAGCCGCGGAGAAAGTTCAGTAAGAGATTTTCTTCACGATTGGTGAAGAAGACAGGAAATCGGGCCGGGGTTGTCCCACCTTCTTTCAGGCGAAAGACAACTCTGCAACACAAGCCCCCTCCTCCAATAGCGATCCCGGCCCGGTTCGCACGTTTGGAGAGCGGCAGAAAAATTCGTCCGGGGATCGATTCCCGGGCAGGCAACAGGAAGTGAGGTGTGCAATGGCCGCTTCGGCGATGGCAGGACAACAGATGCAATTGATGGGCTCGCGAGTGCAGCCGCATAAGCGCTCGGAGTCGGTCACAGCTCGGAATCGCGAACTGTATGAGACCCAGCGGCGCGCACGGCGCGGACCCACGCCCGAAGTCTTCTTCGCCAAGCACATCGATAACAGCAGGATTGTAAAGGCTGATGATCCGGAACGGCGCCGCGAGATGCGGACATTCACTGGCGTCATGAGCGTGCTTTTTCTGCTCGTGATGGTCTATGTGTGGCAACACTTTTCGGCGATCGAGATTGGCTATCACGTTGAGGCGCAGAAGCAGCAGGTCGAGCATCTGCAGGAGGAGAACCGCCAGCTTCGGCTCTCGGAGGCGCAGCTGACAGATCCTGGCCGGATCGACCGTGTCGCGAGGCAACTTGGATTGAATGAACCTCAACCAGGACAGGTAGTACGGCCCGAGGGTGGAGATCCGAACGCTGCAGTATTGGCTGAAGCCAGCACTGTCAGGATGCAGATCGCTCAGTAGCTTCAATAGTCAAAAGAAAAAGTAGGAAATGGAATGGATAAAGCGCCACGGCAGACGTTAACCGCTCCGATACGGAGGATCCGGTTTGCCCATGTGGCGCTGTTTTTCTGTTTTTGGACAGGACTGATCGCGGTGCGGCTCGCATGGCTGCAGGTTGTCCGGCATTCTGATTTTGTGAAGCGCGCTGCGATGCAGCAGCAGAGAACGTTTGAGGTGGCTCCGCGGCGTGGAGTCATGTACGACCGCAATCTGCGCGAGCTTGCAGTCACGGTTCAGGTAGACAGTGTCTTTGCGGTGCCCTCGGAGATGGGGGACAATCGCGCAAGCGCAGCAGAGATACTCGCCGAGATTGTGCACGCGGATCCGCGTGACTCCTTCACTTCGAAGCAGCAGATGCTGGCCCGATTCTCCGCATCCAGAAATTTTGCATGGGTGGCGCGGCGCGTCGATGAGAACACGGCAACGCGAGTCCGGGAGCTTAACCTGAAAGGTGTCTACTTTCAAAAAGAATTCAAAAGGTTTTATCCAAACAACGATTTGGCTGCCCAGGTTTTAGGCTACGTCGGTACCGACGATACGGGACTTGGAGGACTTGAGCAGAAGTTCGACGAAGAGATGCACGGCGAGCCGGGACATATGCTGACTGCGGTGGATGCAAAGCGGCGCGTGCTCGGCAGTGAAGAGAATCAGCCAATGCCAGGCGAAAACCTCGTCTTATCGATCGACGCGAATATTCAGTACATGGCCGAGCGTGCGCTGGATGCGCAGATGGAGAAGATGAAGGCGGCACACGGAACCGTGGTTGTGCAGGATCCCCATACAGGACAAATTCTGGCACTCGCGATATCCCCGAGATTCAATCCGAACGATCAGCGCCACATGGAAGCGAGCGTCTTGCAGAACCTTGCAGTGAGCGATGTGTATGAGCCGGGATCGACATTCAAGCTGGTAACGTACTCGGCGGCACTGGATGGGGCAGGCGTACAGCCGACGGACATTGTGGACTGCCAGGGCGGCGCGTTGACGATGTATGGCCGCACGCTGCATGACGATAAGTCTGACGGCCACCTTGGACAGGTGACGGTGCAGTATGCGCTGGAGAAATCGAGCGACGTCGGCGCGGCGAAGATGGCGTTGAAGCTGGGGAACCAGAAGTTTTATGACTACATGCGAGGCTTCGGCTTCGGTGACCGGTCGGGGATCGAGCTGCCGAGTGAGACGCGCGGGCTGTTGCGTAATCCGAGGAAGTGGGGCTCGACCAGCATCCTGTCGATGGCGATCGGGCAGGAGGTAGGCGTAACGCCGGTGCAACTGGTGACGATGGTGAGCACCATTGCGAATGGCGGCGTATACATGCCGCCACATGTGCTGCTGCAATCGACCGATCAGATGAAGGGCGATCCGCGGTTGAAACCGGCTGCGTTCCGCCCGACGAACCAGCTGCCGGAACAGCTTCCGGATGGGGCGCACCGGGTGATCAAGGAGCTGACCTCTGCCAAGATGCGGATGATGATGCAGGGTATTGTGACGGAGGGCACGGGGCGGCGAGGCGCGCTGAATGGCTACAGCGCTGGCGGAAAGACGGGAACGGCACAGAAGATCGATCCTGCGACGCATACCTATTCGCACACAAAGCTGGTGGCCAGTTTTGCGGGGTTTGCACCGGTAAGCAACCCAGCGATCTCAGTCGCGGTAGTGATTGACACGCCAACGGTAGGTACAAGATATGGCGCAGAGACTAGTGCGCCGGTATTTGCAGAGGTGGCGCAGCAGGTGCTGGAGTATCTCGGAGTGCCGCACGATCAGCCACTGAAGACGAAGAAAGAGTTGTTGGTTGCGCAGAAGGATGTGGTGGACGACGCTCCTGCGGATAGTACAGCGGACTTGAATGCGATGTTCGATGACGTCAACAGCCTGCCGGCGGATGACCCATTGCGCGCTGCGGTAAATCCAAAGACCCCAATTGCCGCTGCCAATGAGCAGGCGACCTTGATGGCGACAAATAGGAGCAGAGCAGACGGAGCTTTGAGCCCGCTTCAGAAGGCAGTGCCAGCTCCGAAGGCTCAATCTGAAGAGAATGCGAACACTCCGGAAAGCTCAATCCCAACGCCAAATCCTGCTCCCTCCAAACGTAAGGATGCCGTGGTCGTGAATGCCGGGCTGCGAGTTCCAGTACCTTCGTTTGAAGGGGCTGCGCTGCGCCGTGTGGTCGAGAAAGCGGATGCGATTGGATTGCGAGTGCAGGCCGTGGGCAGCGGACTGGCAAGAGATCAAATACCGGCAGCGGGAACGATGGTTCCAGCAGGCACGGAGATCGTTGTTCGGTTCAGCCGATGAGCCCTTATGAGCCAAATGCAGGCGATCTGGGCAGTCAAAGTAAAATCCGATCATGTTGATTGAGGAAGCTCTGCACGGCGTGCAGACAGTCGAAAGATCGCATTCGTCGGTCGATGTCGCTGGCGTTCAATACGATTCGCGACGAGTCAATTCTGGCGACATTTTTGTCGCGATGCGCGGCGAAACGACCAATGGCAATCAATATATTGGAGCAGCAATCGAGCGCGGTGCCCGGGCAATCGTTACGGACTCGCGAGAGGTTCGGGATCGAGAACGGGTGGTTTATGCTGAGCGGCCCTTTTATCTCGTCGCCAGCGGACGACGTGCGCTCGCCGAGATCTCTGCAAATCTGTTTGGACATCCAGAGCGAAAACTTGCATTGAGCGCTGTGACAGGAACAAATGGAAAGACAACGACCGCCTTTTTGCTGGAAGGAATGTTACGCAGCATTGGGCGGACGTGTGTGCTGATAGGGACGATTGAGACGCATGTAGGTAATGAGATAAGAGTGTCACCGCATACGACACCGGAAGCCTCCGATACGCTGCGAGTATTAGCTGACGGTATTAACGCAGGCGCGACAGAGGCCGTAATGGAGATGTCATCGCACGCGCTGGAGCAGGAAAGAGTTTGGGCGCTTCCGGTTGACGTTGCGCTTTTTACCAACCTCACACAGGATCATTTGGATTATCACGCGACGATGGAAAATTATTTTGCTGCGAAGGCAAAATTGTTTGAGGGAATTGGCACGCCTCCTCCGAAGGTCGCGGTGATTAATCGAGAGGACGCATGGGGCAGAAGACTCATGCAATATCCGTCGCGATCGAAGATTATGTCCTATGGGGTGGACGAGGGAGAGTATCGAGCTGAAAAGGTGGAGCTGCATTCAGGCGAGACGCATTTCGTCTTCAAGACTCCTGATGGGGATGTGCCGATTCGTTCACGGCTAACGGGAAGTGTGAATGTTTACAATCTGCTCGCTGCATCCTGTGCTGCCCTGGCGCGAGGCTTGTCGTTGGAGCAGGTTGGGGTGGCCGCTGCCGGCAGCCTTCAGGTGCCGGGAAGATTCCAGGTCGTGCCTTCGAGCAATGATGTAACGGTCGTCGTGGACTACGCCCATACCGAGGACGCCCTGCGAAACTTAATTTCGTTGGCGCGCGAGTTAGTCAAAGCACGTCACGGAAGAGTAATTATTTTGTTCGGATGCGGCGGCGATCGCGACAGGACGAAACGTCCGCGTATGGGCAAGGCGGCGGGTGAGGGTAGCGATCTGGTGGTTTTGACGAGCGACAATCCTCGAAGTGAAGACCCGATGGAGATCATTCAGGAAGCTTTAACGGGCGTACGCGAGACCGGCACAAACTGCATGGTTGAGGAAGATCGAGCAACGGCGATTGATATTGCCATCCGCGCTGCGCGCCCCGGGGACATTGTTCTGATCGCAGGCAAGGGGCATGAGAAGGTGCAGATATTTAAAGACGGACCAGTGCCATTTGATGATGCAGCAATCGCTGCTCAGGTTTTGAAGGAGATCGCGTGAAGCTGACGTTAGGCCAAATTGCGGACTGGATTCACGCGGATGGCGACTTCAATACTTCGGCGGAAGCTTTAGCTTACGGGATAGATTCGCGAACGATCGGCGCAGGCGAGTTGTTTTTTGCGGTGCGCGGGGAGCGACTGGATGGGCACGATTTTGTAGAGGCTGCACTGGCGAACGGTGCAGTAGCAGCCGTCGTCAGCAATCGATGGATTGTGCCTTCGGAGGTCGATGAGAGGCATTTGCTGAGGGTGGCAGATTGCGATGATTGCGTCTTACACGCGCTACAGCAGTTAGCCCATTCGATGCGCCGGGAATGGGGCGGCAGAGTGATCGGTGTAACAGGATCGGCCGGGAAGACGACCACCAAGGAGGCAGTCGCACACGTTCTCGAAGCGAAGTTCAATGTGCTGAAGTCGGCAGGAAATCTGAACAACGCCTATGGACTGCCGCTGCAGTTATTAAAACTAGAGCCGCAGCATGAGGTCGCCGTAATTGAGATGGGGATGAACCATGCGGGAGAGATCGCTGCATTGGCGAAGATCGCAGAACCGGATTGGGCAGTGGTCTCCAATGTAGGACCGGTGCATCTTGAATTCTTTCCCGATGGGTTAGCTGGGATTGCACGGGCAAAATATGAGCTAATCGAGGCGATACCCGCGAATGGTATCGCGATATTGAACTACGACGATCCCTATGTGTCGACCTTTGGAAAAGGGTTAGGCTCTCGTGCAGTCTTCTATGGAACGGGTGATGGCGCAGACGTACGTGCGACTCACGTGACGGAGTTGGGTGCGGAGGGGGTCGTCTTTACGGTCGAGGCTGGCGATGAACGCGCGAGTGTGCAGTTGAAGATGCTGGGCAGACATAACGTTCCCAATGCGCTTGCGGCGATTGCAACGGGGCTTCAGAGCGGAATAGCGCTCAATGCGTGCGTGGCGGCGGTGAGTGAGATGCGCGCGGGAGATAAACGCGGCGAGGTACTGGAGTGGCGCGGGGCAACACTGATTAATGACTGCTACAACTCAAATCCAACTGCGCTGGACGCCATGGTGGATGCCCTGATGGCGATTCCGGCAGAGCGTCGTATCGTGATCGCCGGCGAGATGCTGGAGCTTGGGCCGGAGGCAGTTGCTCTCCATGAGGAATCCGGGTCGCGTATGGCTAAGCTTGGAGTAGATTTTGTACTTGGCGTAAGAGGTGCCGCCGAGGCAATAGTCCGCGCAGCCAGAGAAGGTGGCATGGAAGGGCTTTTTGTCGCTCGCCCTGAGGAAGCCGGGGAGTGGCTGGTTGCGAATGTGCGTGCCGGAGACGTAGTGTTATTGAAGGCCTCTCGTGGTGTGCGACTGGAGAAGGCTTTAACAGCGATTGCGGCGGGCTCTCAGTAAATCCCAACAGGAGGCATCGGAATTTGCTATGGCAAATCAGACTGCACGAGGAAAGGGTGGGAAAAAAATGACCGCCAAAACGAAGGCCGCGAGTGCCTCGAAAAAAATGGCGAAGAAGATCGGAAAGTCTGCACCGAAATCACTCCCGGCCCGGACGGCCAGAGCAAGAACAGTTTATGCAGTCGATCATGGACTGATGACGGCCTTTCATCATATGCAGAGGGCTTCGGTCGTGATGTCGCTGATGGAGAAGGGTAGTGGTGAAGATCTGCGGGATCTTCTCAAACGAGGTGTGTCCCTCTATCGCAAGGCAATGGAGACCGACGCTGAACATAAAATCGTTTTGCGAGCGATTGGAGTGTTACGAGCGACCGAGCATCTTTCAATGGCGGGACTCTACGCAGCGCGCGACAAACACAAGCAAAAAGTTGCCTCCCCCACGCCGGAGTGGTTAGCCAAGGTAATTGCCGAAACAGATCGCCGCCTGGAGCAGGTAAAAAATACAGATCGGGGAAAGGGAGAGGACCTGTTTCCTGTGACGGCCGAGTTGCTGAGGCAGGCGGAAAATAAGAAACTTGATGCTCAACTGGCGTTTGAGCTTGCCATGGCGGCGGACTCGCTTTGTTTCGCATTGGAGAATGGTCTTTGATGCGGTGATTCTGCAGCCTGGGCGCACACAATTTGGTTCATGGTGTTGATTCCTAGCGGAGATAAGCCCCGTGGTTCCTCGATAAAGGCTGTTAAGATAGCCGTGACTCTCAGCGCGAGAACGGTCTTGGCTGCGGGTAAAGGCGGGACATTTTGCTTTATTGGCTGCTGTATCAAAAACTTTTTCCTTATTTCCGGTTGTTTCGAATCTTTCGCTACCTCACGTTTCGTACGGTATTTGCGAGCCTGACGGCGTTGCTGATTGGCCTGCTGATCGGCCCGTACGTGATCGAGCGTCTACGCGAGTTTCAAATCGGCCAATATATCCGCGAGGAAGGACCGCAATCGCATCAGAAAAAAAGCGGAACACCCACAATGGGTGGCGTTCTCATCTGTATCTCGATTCTGATTCCCACACTGCTTTGGTCGGATCTCTCGAATCCGTACGTGTGGCTGGTCATGCTCTCTACTCTCGCTTTTGGAGCGATTGGGTTTGCGGATGACTACATCAAGGTCGTGCACCGACGAAACCAGGGGCTGACGGGGCGAGCAAAGCTAACCTTGCAATTTCTGGTAAGTGCATGTGTGGCGATTGCACTTGTTGTCATGGAGACTCGCGGCGCCTATTCGACGCGGCTGATGGTTCCATTCGCAAAGAGGTTCCGTCCGGACCTCGTCTGGGAGTGGATGGGGCATATTCCGCACATGCACTGGCTGGTCTTTGTGCCGTTCGTAGTCTTTGTCATGATCGTCATCGCGGGCTCCAGTAACGCGGTGAATCTAACCGATGGTCTGGATGGCCTGGCGATTGGCTGCACGATCGTCGCGGCGGGGGCGCTGACAGTGCTGACGTATGTCAG
This sequence comes from uncultured Acidobacteriaceae bacterium, assembly GCA_963815485.1. Taxonomy (GTDB): domain Bacteria; phylum Acidobacteriota; class Terriglobia; order Terriglobales; family Acidobacteriaceae; genus Edaphobacter. Next base: position 3,078,388 of record CAWFGQ010000002.1, read on the forward strand.
CGGACACGTAGTGTTTTCAGACTACCTGGAACTGCAACGGATGCCGATGGTGAGCGAACTGACGGTCTTCTGCGGATCGATGGTTGGCGCGAGCATCGGCTTTCTTTGGTATAACGCGCATCCCGCGGAGGTTTTCATGGGAGATGTCGGCAGTCTCGCGCTGGGTGGAGCGATTGGGACTGTAGCAGTTGTCATTAAGCAGGAGCTACTCCTTCCCTTTATCGGAGGGGTATTCATTCTTGAGGCCGTCAGTGTGATGTTGCAGGTTGGAAGTTACAAACTCCGCAACGGAAAACGAATTTTCAAGATGGCCCCGCTCCATCATCACTTCGAATTGATGGGGTGGTCCGAGTCGAAGGTGATTGCGCGGTTCTGGATCTTGGCCTTGGTGTTTGCACTCTTTGCATTGACTACGCTGAAGCTGCGGTGAGAGTGTGGATTCATGATGGATTTGAAGAACAAGCGAGTTTTAGTGGTGGGGCTGGGAAAGTCCGGCTTATCGGCAGCGATATTTCTGCGCGGGCAGGGAGCGCGCGTAACAGTAAGCGACACGCGCAGCGCCGTAGCGCTCTCCAAGGAGATTCCTACGCTGTTGGAGGCCGGAATCATGGTCGAATCTGGCGGGCACGGGCTGCTTACGTTCCGTCGGCAAGACCTCATCGTAATCTCGCCCGGAGTCCCCATGGACACACCCGAAGTGAAGCAGGTCATCGCCTTCGGGCTCCCAGTCATCGGGGAATTGGAACTGGCCAGCCGGTATCTGCAGGGGCAGGTGGTAGCAATTACCGGATCGAATGGAAAGACTACGACAACAACTCTGGTTGGAGAGATCTTCAGCGATGCAGGTGTGCCGACACAGGTAGGAGGAAATATTGGGCTGCCGGTGATCGATCTGGTTGCAAAGAGCACACCCGACACCGTGAATGTGCTGGAGGTCTCAAGCTTCCAGTTGGAAACAGTAGAGGAATTCCATCCAAAAATTGCGGTAGTCCTGAACATCACGCCGGATCACCTCGATCGCCATGGAAGCTTCGACGGCTATGTTGCGGCGAAGGAGCGCATCTTCGCTCGGCAGAATGCGAACGATTACCTTGTGTTGAACGGCGATGACCGCGTAACCCAGATGTGTGCGACACGCGCGAAGAGCGAAGTGTTCTGGTTCAGCGGAACTAAAGCTGTTCGGCGGGGTTCATTTGTCCGCGACGGAGTCGTCGTGTGGGTCGAAAAGGAAGGCGGCACAACCGAACCCGTCATCCCAGTCTCAGAGATCCCTCTCAAAGGGGCACACAACGTCGAGAACGTGCTGGCGGCGGTCTGTGCGGCTCGGCTTGGCAAGATTCCTGCGGAGAGCGTGCGGGCGTCTGTGAAGTCCTTTCGGGCGGTGGAGCATCGGTTGGAGCTGGTGAGGAAGCTGAACGAGGTCGAGTACTACAACGACTCAAAGGCGACTAACGTCGATGCCGCGATGAAGGCCGTCGCGTCGTTCCCCGGGGGCATCCACCTGATTCTGGGCGGCAAGGACAAGGATTCGGACTACGCCACGATGGCGGAGCTCCTGAAGAAGCGCGTCAAAATTGTTTATACGGTTGGTTCGGCTGCCGAAAAGATTGAGCGTCAACTCCACGGAGTCGTGAAGATAGTCTCAGCACAGACGATCGAGAAAGCTGTCGCTGAAGCGGAGAAGGCTGTGGCGCCTGGCGATGTGGTGTTGTTGTCTCCGGCCTGTTCGAGCTTCGACCAGTTTGAAAACTATGAGCATCGCGGCCGAGTGTTCCGGCAGGCCGTGATGGAACTTGATTAAAAGACACGGCAGGGAAGTGATGGCATGGCGAAGAGAGTAGGGGTGGACAAGTGGCTCTTCGGAGTGGTGCTGCTGCTGGTGTTATTTGGGCTGGTGACGGTGTTTTCGGCTTCGGCGGTCATGGCGCAGTCGACGCTTGGTTCGCCGTACCCGTATGTAATGAAGCAGGCAAAGTGGGCGCTGCTTGGCCTGCTGGTGATGGTCTGGCTGATGCGAGTGGATTATCGCCGCTATAACAATCCCCGCGTGGTCTTTCCCGCGGTCGCAGTCACAACGTTGATGTTGATCGCCGTATTCGCGACAAAGGACTCCCACAACACACATCGCTGGTTCCGCTTCGGTGACCTCTTTACCTTTCAACCTTCCGAGCTGGCGAAACCGGTCCTGGTGCTGTTTCTCGCCTACTTCCTGCAGACTCGCATTCACCAGATGGATGACTGGAAGGGAACGATTCTGCGTGCGGTCGCCGTTCCGCTGGCATTTACCGCTCTCATCCTCAAGGAACCGGATCTGGGAACTGGCCTCGTCTGCATGGCAGTCACTGGATTGATGCTGTATCTGGCTGGAGCGCGGAAGCGATACTTCGCAATTGGGGCTGCATTCGCCGCGCCGGTGTTGTACTTCCTGCTCTTTCACGTCGCGTTTCGCCGGGCGCGCATGCTTGCGTTCATCAATCCTGAGGCCGATCCCAAGGGAACGGGATTCCATATTCTGCAATCGCTGATAGCCGTGGGAACCGGCGGAATCCGCGGCCTGGGTTTGATGGAAGGGCGTCAGAAGCTCTTCTATCTGCCGGAGGTCCAGACGGACTTTATCTTTGCCAACGTCTGTGAAGAGCTCGGCCTGATAGGCGCGCTGCTCGTCGTCGGGTTGTTTGTCGCACTTTGTTATCGCGGATTCCGAGCCGCCTTTCTTTCGACGGATCCCTTTGCGCGCTTTCTTGCATTCGGTCTTACCTCGGCGATTTTGATCCAGGCCTTCTTTAACATGAGCGTCGTGCTCGCGTTGCTGCCGACGAAGGGAATTCCTCTACCGTTCATCTCGTCCGGCGGCACCTCGATCTTTATTACCTTGGCGGGCATGGGTGTGCTGCTGAATATCACTCGCGAGATTGACTAGCGTACAGGAAATAGGGAGCAGGGAATCGAAAGCCAAAGACAACTGCGGGTTTTGATCGCCGGCGGAGGGACGGGTGGTCATGTGATTCCTGCGCTGGCGATTGGGCGGGAGTTGCGCGACCGCTATGGAGCGGAGGTCCGATTCGTTGGAACGGCTCGCGGGCTTGAGACGAAGCTGGTTCCGGAGGCGGGGTTTCCTCTTGAACTGGTGCGCTCGGGACAGTTGAAGAATGTAAGCCTCGCGACGCGGATGCGGACGATGCTGGATCTTCCCCTTGGCGTACTGCACTGCATCCGGCTTGTGCGAAGCTTTCGGCCCGACGTCGTGGTTGGCGTTGGAGGATACGCGAGTGGCCCGGCGATGATAGCCGCCATCCTGCTGCGTGTTCCCACGCTTGCTTATGAGCCCAATGCGGTTCCTGGGATGACGAACAGACGGATGGGAAAGTACGTCAATGCTGCGGCAGTCAACTTTCCCGAGACTGGGAAATACTTTCGCAACGCGACGGTGACGGGTGTGCCGGTTCGCGACGAGATCTTTGCCGTACCGGACCGGACGCTGGGTGCGGAACGTCGGCTGCTGGTCACGGCAGGCAGCAATGGAGCGAAGATCTTCAATGAGACGCTGCCGGGTATTGCGGTGAGTCTGTTTGAGCGAGTTCCGGGCCTATCGATCGTGCATCAGACAGGCGAGAGAGCATTGGTCGCGACGCGAGAGGCCTACGCTCAAAGCGGCGCCGATCCGGCGAGAGTGGTGGTGGCTGCGTTTTTGAACGATATGCCGCAACAGTACGCCGGAGCCGATCTGGTGCTGGCGCGCGCAGGCAGCACAGTGGCGGAGCTGGCGGCTGCAGGAAAGCCCGCGCTGCTTGTGCCGCTGCCCACCGCTGCGGACGACCATCAGCGAAAGAATGCGGAGTTGGTGGTGCAGGGTGGAGCAGCAGAAATTCTCCTACAGCCTGAGCTGACACCAGAGATTCTTCTGGACCGGCTAGCGGAGTTCCTGACCGACCGCGAGCGACTGCAAAGGATGAGCGCAGCGGCTCGGGCGATGGGGAAACCCGGGGCTCTCAAGAAGATCGGAGAGATGGTAGCTGGTCTGGGAAGATAAGTTTATTTTTTTGCAGGGCGGTTTTCGGTTTCGGCGATGGTGCGCAGTCGTCCAATGCGCCCCTTGGGGCCGACGACAAAGGGAAGCGAGAGAGCGTTCCAGTTTTTATCAGTATCAGGCGGGTCTTGCGGGCTCGGTTTGAGGGGCGTCCAGTTTTTGCCATCATCGCGAGAGATGTCACTCCCATTAGGTCCTACGGCGATCCAGAGCTTTTGATCGGCGTCGTAGGCTACTGCTGAGCGGTAGCCGTGAGGTGGGGTTTTAGAAGGGAACCATCCTGAGAAGTAGGAGTCGAAGTATGCGGCTGTTCCTGAGACCTGATCAGGTTTCATGTAGTCTCCGCCGACCGCTATCATCAGTCGGTCTTTTCCGGCGACTGAGAAGGCTCCTGAAGAAGAGTTCGCGCTGTCGAGTGGAAGTTTGGTGGGGTCAAATCGCAGACCACTTCGGATGCACTCCGCGGGAATAGTCTGAGCAATGGTCATGGTGCATACATGGTCGGCCTGATAGAAGAACGAACCGTTCGCACCGCCCGTCACGAATGAGTCAGCCAGGAGAGACGAGTTGCTGGCAGCAAAGGCTCCGGCTTTTTCGGTTTGGGGCTTCAGATCGGAGGTATCCACTCGCACCCAATGGCTGCCTCCATCAAGCGTCCCCATGAGAACAAAGCGTCCGTCCACCGGATCGCCCAGCAAAAATGCGTCGTTGCGGTCGAAAAATTGCAGCGCATCCCAGAAGCCTTCTTTGTCTGGATTGGTGAACATCAGCTTCCAGGTTTGACAGCCGTCGGTAGTTTTGTAAATCCGAGACAAGTCGCCGGTGCCGGAAGACATAACGATAGCGGTATTTTCATCGAAGGCCTGGATACCGCGGAAGTCGAGTTTCTCGGCTCCGGGGGGGATATTGCAGGTCTGCCAGAGGTATCCGCCGTCTTCCGTGCGGAGAACGGTTCCATTGGTCCCACTCGCCCAGGCGACTCCGCCGCCAACGTTGTGAATCCCGCGCAGGCTCGCGGTAGTATGCGAGTCTTCGATATCGAATTGTGCGTGGGCCGAGGGACCAAGAAGGGCAAAGGCCAGCAGAGTAAGGGTGAGGCGCATTTGTCTTTAGTCTATGACGGTTCTAATCCTGCGATGGGGCGGTCGCGGGTTCCTCACCGGGTTGGGGTTTGGTGGGAGCGTTCTTGCCATGTTCGGGATCGTAGTCGTGCTTGAGCATCCATTTTTTATATTCGGCAATTGGTTCGGAGGTTATTTTGTCGTTGTGGCGCAGGTAGGCGAAGTCTTTGACGTCGGTTTTGAAGTTGCAGGTGAAGAAGGTGTTGGTCTTTCCGAAGACGGGTAGGAGAACGACGAGTTCCTGACCGGGCTTCTTCCATCTGGCGGGGTAGGTGTCGTAGCCGAAGGAGGCCTTAAGCTTCTCCGAGCAGTCGAAGGTGAAGTCGACACCGCGTGCCTCCCCGTTTTCGAAGATGTTGGCGCGGCCCTCGCCTTTCGCCTCTTCAGCATAACGATTGTGGTAGAAGGTGGTTTCGTTGCGGCCGAAGACGTGGACGCGAAGAGGGTAGTCGGCGGGGTTTTTACTTTCGGCTTGAAGAACGATGGGGATAAGAAGGCAGAGAGACAGCAGTTTTGCAACCCGATTCATTGAGGAACTCCTGATAGCGTGAATCTTATCGGAGGCGGCGGGTCAGGACAATCTGAAAAGCAGCAGAAGTTTTAGAACGCGGGTTCCCATGTGGCGCGATAACCCACCCCTCGCAAGAAGAGCGCGAAGGGTGGGTCATCCAGCGATGGTAGTGGCGACTCTTGTGAATGGTTCAGGGTCTGGGGGCGCTGGGGTTGGTCTGCCAGAGACCAAGCGGTGCTCCGGTGGGGTCGATGATGATGCTGAACCAGCCCATATGCGGAACTTCGGTCTTGTCTCTCATGACCTGTGCGCCGAGACCGGCGGCTTTTGCGGTTGCGGCGGCGACGTCATCGACGAGGACGTAGGGGAGCCACGCGGAAGGAGCGCCCGGAACGGGGTGTTGCATCATGCCGCCGCCGGGGCCGCCTTCGGCCTTGAACGTGGTGTAGACCATGCCGCCGCCCATATCGTTGTCGGCGAGCTTCCAGTTGAAGAGAGTGGAGTAAAACGTTTTGGCTTTGCCAATGTCGGTAGAAGCGAGCTCGACGTGACAGAAGGGATTATCCATGGTGTGATCCTCTCAGTTTTTAAATTTGACTTACGGGGCCCGTATCTCGTGAACGCGAATTGTACCCGAATGGGATGAACGGCAGAGTGTCCGGGATTCTTTGGTTTTTCTGCATGGAACCGATCTGCACTTTTTCGCGTAACGGAGTTCATACAGGACGGCGAATGACCTATTCCATCCCACGGAGTGACTAATTTTATGCGCGATATTGCGATGGCCTTTCGCCAGTTTTTAAAGTCGCCCGGGTATGCTTTGACGGTGATACTCACGCTGGCTCTAGGGATTGGAGCCAACACCGCGATCTTTACGCTGGTGCATTCGGTGCTGATGAAGTCGTTGCCGGTAGCAGATCCGAAGACGCTCTACCGCGTGGGCGACCTCGATGATTGCTGTGTGAACGGCGGGTTTGAAAACGATAACGGTGACTTCGATCTGTATTCGTGGGATTTGTACAAACGGTTACAAGAAACGACGCCAGAGTTTGAGCAGATGGCGGCGATGCAGTCCGGCGGCAACATGATGACGGTTCGCCGCGGCTCCGAACCGGCGAAGTCGGTGCGCACGCAGTATGTGTCGGGAAACTTCTTTACGACATTCGGGATCGGACCTTACTTGGGCCGCATGTTGCGCGATGAGGACGACACAGCGGGTGCAGCGCCGGCAGTAGTCCTGAGCTACCAGTCGTGGCGGTCCGATTATGGTGGCGATCGCTCGGTGGTGGGGTCGACGTTCTACATGCAGGGTCAGCCGATGACCGTAGTTGGCATCGCTCCGCCCGGCTTCTTTGGAGACAGAATTCGTAGCAGTCCGCCGTCGATCTGGGTTCCGCTGGCGAGCGAGCCGGTGATCGAAGGAAAGACCTCGCTTCTCCATGTGGCAGAAAGCAACTGGTTGTACGTCATTGGGCGCGTGAAGCCGGGTGCGACCGTAGGCGGCCTCGCGGACAAGATGTCGAGCCGCCTGCGTGACTGGTTGCAGGCGCAGCCAGGCTATACACGCAACGGCGGAGCGTCGATTATTCCAAAGCAACATGTGGTGATCGTCCCGGGTGGCGCGGGAATCCAAAATCTACAGCAGCAGACTGGCAAAGGCCTTTATCTCCTGATGACGATCTCCGGGCTCGTATTACTCGTTGCCTGTGCGAATGTAGCGAACCTGCTGCTGGCACGCGGGGCGACGAAGCGAGCAGAGATCTCCGTGCGGATGGCGCTGGGCGCAGCACGAGGACGCCTGATTCAGCAAATGCTGACCGAAAGTGTGCTGCTGGCCTGCATTGGAGGATTGGCCGGGCTGGTAGTGGCGTATGCCGGAACGAAGACGATTCTGTCGCTCGCGTTTCCGGATGCGCCGCAGTTGCCGATTTCGGCGAGTCCATCGGTGACGGTGCTTGGGTTTGCGTTTGGGCTGTCGCTGCTGACGGGCATCATCTTTGGAATCGTTCCGGCGTGGATCACGTCGCACTCCGATCCCGCAGAGGCGCTGCGTGGAGTGAGCCGGACGACGCGGGATACGACGTCGTTGCCGCAGCGGTCGCTGATCGTCTTTCAGGCAGCCTTGTCGCTGGTAATGTTGATGAGTGCGGGCCTGCTCACGAAGAGCCTGCGAAATATGGAGCATCAGGACTTCGGATTGCAGACGGAGAACCGCTACGTTCTGCATCTGGACCCCGCTGGCGCAGGCTACAAGCCTGAGACACTGCCGGCCCTTTATCAGCAACTCGAGCAGCAGTTCGGCGCGTTGCCCGGAGTGAAGGGCGTGGGCCTGGCGCTCTACAGCACACTCGAAGGAAATAACTGGGGCGAAGGCGTGTTTGTGGATGGAAAGCCCGATCCGGGAGTGAATGCACACAATGGAGCGTCGTGGGACCGCATCAATGCGCAGTTTTTTGAGACAGTAGGACAACCAGTAATTCGCGGTCGCGGAATCACGGAGCAGGATACAGCAACGACACAGAAGGTTGCCGTCGTGAACCAGGCGTTTGTAAAGAAGTTTTTCCAGAAGGAAGATCCGGTCGGAAAGCACTTCGGGATCTTCGATCAGAAGTATTCGTCTTCGTTTGAAATCGTGGGTGTGGTGGCGGACGCGAAGTACAACAATCCGCGGAGTGAAGTTCGGGCAATGTACTTCCGGCCGCTGACCCAGCAAATGACTGGAGTGACTGAAGCGAATGCGCAGATGGCGGAGGGCCGCTCGCTCTATATCAACTCTGTCACGCTGCGGTTCGATCGCGTGCCGGCGAATCTGGACGCAATGGTGCGGCGAACCCTGCAGGGAATCAATCCGAATCTGACTGTAATCGACTTCCATTCGCTTGACTATCAGGTCGCGGGCAACTTCACGCAGGAGCGATTGATCTCGCGTCTCACAATGCTCTTTGGAGTCCTGGCGCTCGTGCTTGCTTCAGTGGGGCTCTATGGAATCACGTCATACCAGGTAGCTCGGCGCACGAGCGAGATTGGCTTGCGGATGGCGCTCGGCGCGAATCGCGGGTCGGTTGTGAAGATGGTGTTACGTGGAGCGCTGCTGCAGGCGGGGATCGGTCTCGCGATCGGAATTCCTATAGTGTTGATTGCGGCCCGCTGGATGACCGATCAGCTTTATAAGGTACGTTCCTGGGATCCGGTAAGCCTGATCACAGCAGTAGGCGTTTTGCTGTTGTCGGCTACAGTGGCAGGATTTGTTCCGGCACGGCGGGCCGCGAATATCGAACCGATGCAGGCCTTGCGTACGGAATAATAGCTAGCGCGGAGTGAGAGTCAGGGTGTGGGTGGTCGCAGCGTCGACTGCCGCGTTGGAAAATGGCAGCGGGAAAGTGGTGCCGCTGTACCAGGCAGGCCATTGGTCCATGAACCACTGGCTGGTAGGGTTCGAGGACTCGCCGAGCACAAGGTTAAGCGTGCTGTGGTCCAGATCGGCAAGGTCGGCGGTGAAGCGTTCGGAGGGCCCGAAGGTGCGGCCGACCTGCTTGACAGTTGCGTCGTCCCCGCTTTGAGGATGAACTCCGGGGCCGGTAGGAACGCCTATGATGCGTTGGAGCAGCGCAGCCTGTCCGAACACGGGGTGCTCGATGTCGAGGGGACGAAACTCCCCATAGTGCCATTTCGCAATGTCGACGGGGGCGTTCGCGATGCGGAGGCTGTCAGCTACAGCAGTCGCCAGCAAGTCATCCCATGTAGCGTAGGTCTTGGGAAGCCAGCGCGCGGGAGTGTGCATAATGAGCCACTCTTCCGCATAGGACTTGTTGCCCCAGGAATAGAGAGCAGCTACTGGAAGAGGCTGAGTTTTTCCTTCAGTTTGTGCTGTAGGGTTAGGCTGGGATTTCCCTTGTGGAGTGACCTGCGGATTGATGAGCAGCGGCCAAAGAGCAGCACGCGTCGCAACGACGATGGCCGGGGCCGCGGCATCAGCGTCAACGTTCCCATTCCAGTCACGGAGAAGATCGGCAGCCTCGTGCAGCCGCTTGTCTTTTGTCAGCTCAGGCTTGCTGGCGTGGTCGATGGCGTAAGCCAGTCGCTGCGCGATCACGCGATCGAGGTCGGAGTAAATGTCCGTTTGCAGCGCAAGCATGTCCGCCGGCGTAAGCTGGTTTTTCATGGAAATAGATTTGTCAGTGAGCACCTTCCATATCCGTTGATTGCGATAAGGCGCACCCCAGTTGAGAGCGATCGGGTAAGTGTAATCATCACGCGTAACACGATTGTTGGCGGTCGCCAGGATGCCATTGGCTGGATCGATCGCCTGCGGGAGCCGCTCGTACGGTATCGTGCCAACCCACTCTTGTGTCGAGTCGAGCGCGTCGGTCGGCACAGGGCTGATCTCGCTCGGCGTCATGACGCTGCCGCGAAGAGGGATGCGTCCAATGGCGTGATAGCCGATGTGACCCTGATCGTCTGCGTAGACAAGATTCTGTGCAGGCCCGCCAAAGGCAGAGAAGGCCTCGACAAGACTGGCGCCGTCGGTAGCATTGTTTATGCCGAGCAACGCGATGTTCAGCGCTGCCGGATCATAAACAATCCAGCGAAGCGAGATCGCCCTTTTTTCGCTGGGCAGAATGCCCGAAATAATAGGCGTAACAACTGTTCCGTGTTGCGTCCCGGCAATGTCGAGAACGACGTCTTTCGAGTTCTTGACGCGGATAACCTCGCGATCGCGCAGCAGAGGTTTCCACGCACCGCTCGGCGTTTCATACTCGGCAGAGTTAGCTTTGCCGCGAACATGCTCGATGTAGAGATCTTGTACCTCGGCCCCAAGATTAGTGAAGCCCCACGCAACATGCTCGTTGTGTCCCACAATAATGAACGGAACGCCGGGAAGAGAAACTCCGGCAACGTGAAGGTTGCCGGTCGGCGTAGGAGTCTGAAGATCGGCTTCATACCAGATGCCCGGAACGTTGTGTGTAAGGTGCATATCGTTCGACAGGAGTGGTTTTCCTGTAGAGGTATGTGCGCCGGAGACAACCCAGTTGCCGGAGCCAGCGAAGCAGCCGTCGCAGATTGGATTTCGCAGAGTCTGCTGCAGTGCGATAAGGTCCTCGGAGGTTGTCGATAGCGCAGGCCTGTCGAGTCTGGTCTGCGATTCGTCGAGCGGAATATCGGGAATATCCTTCTGCGGAGCGGTGAGATCGACGATGGGCTGCGCAGGCGGATGGTCGCGCCAGGTAACGGTCGGGTAAAGATCATCGACCAGATGTGCCGGGAGTTTCGCAGTGAGAGCTTCTCGATTGAGCTCGGACGAAAAACTCGTAGTGAGATCCTGGAACATGACCAGTGCGACCAGAAGAGTGTCGCGCGGCGTCCACGGGGCCGGTTCATAGCGAAGCAGGCGGAATTCAATCGGCAGATGGCTTCGTTGCAGTTGGATCGACGCATTAACACCAGCGGCATATCGCTCAAGTTGGTGTAGTTGATCCGGTGGCAGCGTGGTCAGAGCCCGATCGGCGGAGTTGCGAAGCTCGAACGTGCGTTGGAGACGATCGTGCGCAACGAGCGATGGGCCCAGAATTTCGGCAAGCGTTCCAGCCGCGTGGCGGCGGAAAGAATCCATCTGCCACAGCCGGTCCTGCGCCGTCACAAAGCCTTGCGCAAAGAGAAGATCGTCAAGCGATGAAGCGCGTAGATGGGGCATTCCATGTGCGTCGCGTTGGATGCTCACAGGTGCAGCGAGGCCCGGGAGAGTGACCGAGCCGTCGAGTTGAGGAAGCGACTCGTGCATCGCCTGGCTCGCCCAGTGGCGGGCAAAAAAGAAACCAGCGACTGCAGCGACCACGATCAGCAAAGTAAAGGAGAAGAGAAAACGGCGGATGATCCGACGGCGGCGTGATTGGCGCGCAGCCTCATCTGGGGTGAGTGGCTCGTCGGGAACTACGTCCGGATTTGTAAGATGGGGGAGGCTCATGGGTTCATGCCAAGTGTAAATGGTGCCGTGTTTTTCCGCGGCGTTGCGATTGGTCGCACGGGTAAGATTTAATTTGCTTACTGGAGTTGGCCGTAAGTTGGTTTGAGCTGGTCGGATGGGAGGCCTCGAATGGGTACGGGCGAGAGCTTGCATGCAGTTGAGACCGTGATTCTGCTGCTGCTGGTGCTGGTAGCGGGATTTGCGGTGGTTGCCCGGCGGCTGAAGGTGCCATATCCGATTGTCCTGGTGCTGGCGGGACTGGTGATCAGCTTCGTTCCGCGGGTGCCACGTGTGCCGCTGGATCCGAATATTGTGTTTGTGATCTTTTTGCCTCCGTTGTTGTATGCGTCCGCGTGGACGATGTCGTGGCGGGAGTTTCGGCGGAATGCGGTGGTGATTGGGCTGCTGGCGGTGGGTTTGGTGGGATTTACGGTGTGGGGGATAGCGGAGTTTTCCGAGCGGTTCATTACGGCAATGTATTGGAAAGCTGGATTTCTGCTCGGGGCAGTGGTGGCGACGACCGATGCGATTGCTGCTACTTCGATTGCGAAGGCCGTGGGCTTACCGCGCAGGATCGTCGACATTCTTGAGGGCGAGAGTCTGTTGAACGATGCTACTGGTTTGCTGGCGCTGGAGATTGGTCTGGGGATAATGGTTAGCGGCCAGACGCCTACAGTAGGAACGGGTATAGCGCGCCTGCTTTATCTGATTGTGGGTGGATTGGCGATCGGGTTGCTGATTGGTGTGGTCGTGGGATGGATCGAGAAGTTTATCGATGATGGGCCTGTGGAACTTGTGGTGAGCCTGGTGGTGCCGTATGCGGCTTATCTGGCGGCGGAGCGGGCGAAGGCTTCCGGCGTTCTGGCCGTGGTGGCTTGCGGAATTTATATGAGCCGGAAGAGCGCAGAGTTTTTTTCGCCCTCAGTGCGGCTGCAGGTCGATGGGGCCTGGGAAGCGCTGGTATTCATGCTGAACGGGCTCGTGTTTGTCCTGATCGGGCTGCAACTGCCCTATGTGCTGGCAGGAATTAATGGAAAGTATGCAACGGGAACACTGATCTTCTATGGCGTGGTCTTCAGTGCGGTGTTGATCCTGCTTCGGATGATCTGGGTATTTCCGGCGGTGAAGATTGCGTCCTATGTGGAACGCAAGTGGTTAGGGCATCACGAAGACAAGTTGCCACCACGCGGTGTCTTCGTGGTGGGGTGGACTGGAATGCGCGGGGTGCTGGCGCTGGCTGCGGCGATCTCGATTCCAGAGGTGATGGGAGATGGGCGGCCCTTTGAGGCAAGAAACCTGATCGTGTTTCTCGCTTTCTGCGTGATCTTCGTAACGCTGGTTGTGCAGGGACTGACTCTGCCTGTGCTCATTCGCAGCCTGGGACTCCAGGGAACCACGGGTATGGAACCGGAAGAGAAAGAGGCGAGACGGATTGTGCTGAGGGCGGCGATCCGTTTTCTGGAGGAGGGAAGAAAGGGTTGTAGCCCAGACATCGAACACATCTATGACGATCTTGTGCATCGGTACCGGCACAAGCTGGCATTCGTCGGCGAAGAGGCTGATGAGGGATTAGGAGAGGTGGGTCTCGCCACGTATTCGGTTCAGCGATCGATCGCCGAGGGAGCGCTCGAGGCTGAGCGGCGCACACTCGTTCAATTGCGGGATCGAGGACGGATCGGCGATGACGTACTCCGGACGATGCAAAGGGAACTCGATCTGGCGGAGAGTCAGTACCTGGGGATTCCGCTCTCATAATCTGGCCGCACGGGATTGACAGAGGTGCGCTATGCTAAAAACTTCGCCTCCGTGAGAGGTGCTGGGATAGGAGAGTGTTGATTTGGAATGCAGGATCTTTTATCACGATAAGTGCTTCGATGGGGCGTGCTCGGCCTCACTATTTATGCGGTTTCATCGCGAATGCGTGAAGACTGCCGATAAATTTTCATTTCATGGGCTGGTGCATCGGGCCGGAGCGCTGTTTGATGAAGCCGCGTTTATCGAGGGTGAGAACGCGATCGTCGATTTCAAGTATTCGGCTTCGCCAAGAGTGACATGGTGGTTTGATCATCATCAGAGTGCGTTTTTGACGGCTGAGGACGAGAAGAATTTTCGTGACGGACAGACGGATGGATCGCAGCGGATGCGAAAGTTCTTTAATCCAGACTATGTCTCGTGCACTAGTTTGATCGCGGATATCGGACTGGTAAACTTTGGGTTCGACACAGCTCCCGTTCTCGATTTGATCAAGTGGGCGGATATCGTCGATGGTGCCCGGTACGAAAGCGCGAAGGCAGCGGTAGAGATGGAAGCGCCAGCCATGAAGCTGACGATGGTGATCGAGAGCGCCGCCGACCACTCTCTGGTGCCTCGGCTGATTCCATTGCTGACGGAGATGAGTCTGCAGCAGGTGTTGGACCAGAGCCTGGTGCAGGAATTGCTGGGTCCACTGATGGAGCGGCACTGGGCGGTGCTGGAGCTGATTCGTTCACGGGCTACCGTAGTTCAAGGTGTGATCACATTCGATATCTCGGATCAGCCGATGGAGGGATACAACAAATTCATCCCCTACTATCTGCATCCGCAGGCCACGTATAACGTCGGGCTGAGCAAGTCGAGTTTTCGAACGAAAGTTTCTGTGGGAACGAATCCGTGGACGAAGGTCGAGCCTTCGAAGTTGGTCAACCTGGCCGCAATCTGCGAGCGATACGGAGGCGGCGGCCACGCTCGCGTAGGTGCGATCAGTTTCCCCCCGGATCGGGAAGAAGAGGCGCGGAAAGCAGTAGGTGAAATTGTGGCGGAGTTGCAGGCTGCCGAGAATTAAGGCGGAAAATAAAGTCGAAAAAAGAGGAAAATTTTAGAAGCCGAAAAACATGCACTTAACAGCCACGTTACGACCACGAAAATGCACTTAACAACCAGCTAAAGACCACGGTTTCCCCTTGTGGAAAACTCAAAACCCCCAGCAAAAACGCCACTCCCACCACAAATAAAAATACTTATGGTTTGAGCTTGGTAAAGAGGTTAAGCCGGGTAAGGTCGTTGAAGATCACGAAGGCAAAGAAGGCGAGAATACAGACGAAGGCAACCTGATACACCCGCTCTTTGATCTGCTGATTCACGTCCCGCCGCATGATGGTCTCAATGATAAGAAAGACGATCAGCCCGCCATCGAGAATAGGAATAGGCATCAGGTTCAAGATGCCTAGATTGAGCGAGATAATCGCCATCGTCCCGATAAGAGGCATCCATCCCGGCATTTGAACAGCCTGATGAATTGCCTGCCCAATCCCAATTGGGCTCTGCAACTGCTTCACCGAAACCTGCCGGGTAAAGAGCCTGTTAATCACCTCGACGATCAACATGGAGTTCTTTTTATTGAACTGCCACGAAGCGACGAGAGCCTTATCGAACGGCAAGCGCTGCACTTTAACCGGTGGCGGCAGATACCCGAACCCAAGCCGATAATCCTTAGTACCGTCCCCCATATCAGTAAGTTGCGGACTGATATGCAAACGCACGGGTACGCCGTTACGAAGCACAACAAGGTCCGCAGGCTTTCCAGCTTGATCTTGCAGATAAGCAAGGATGGCAGGCACGGAGTGGAATTGCTGCCCGTCGATGCTGACGATCTTGTCCTTTTCCTGGAGCCCGGCGTGAGCAGCAGGCATGGTGGCCTCAAGGCTGTTTACCACGACAGGCGTGTCCTGCATCCTGGGAATCAATCCGAGTTTGGTGAATGAGAAATCGTCTGCCTGGCCTTTATTTTCAACGAAAAGCTTGGTGTCGACACGCTGGCCGTTATGCACAAAAGAGAATGAAACCATCTGGTTCAGGTTCAGCAGGGAACGGTCGAAAACGTCGTGCCAGGTGGGGTTCTCGACGGTATCGTAATGAACGATCGTGTCGCCGTTGTGGATACCTGTCCTGGCTACAGGTGTGTTGGCAGGAATGTAATCGGTGTGAGCGGGCCCATCAAAAAACTCCTCGACCTCGTTGTGGACCATGGAGACGCCGGTCATCAGGCCGAAAGCCAAGAGAAAGTTGGCGACTGGCCCGGCGAGTGCGACAAGCATGCGCTGCCATCGAGGATGCGCGTTGAAGTTGCCAGGATCATCTGCGGGGGCGGTCTCATTCTCGTAGGAGAGATTGGTTCCGGCTCCTCCCATCTCGCCAGCCATTTTTACGTATCCGCCAAGTGGGATTGCAGCGAGCTGGTACTCCGTTTCGCCGCGGCGGAAGCCGAAGAGACGTTTGCCGAAACCGATGGAGAACACCTCGACACGGATTCCGCAGAGTTTGGCGACGGAAAAGTGGCCAAACTCATGGACCAGAACCATGATGCCAAGGACGATCAGAAGCTCGATGATGGTTGACATGAAGTTGGGGAAGACCTCGTTACAAAGAATTCGCTACGGTCGTACACCGGCTGACAGGCTGGCAATCACTTCGCGCGCACTTTCACGCGCGGCAAGATCTGCTTCGAGCACTTCGCCGATGGACGCCGGGGGTTGACCAGAGGTTAGTTGCAGCACAGTCTCTATTGTACGTGGAATGCCGAGGAATGGAATATCCCCGGCGAGGAAGGCGGCTACGGCGATTTCGTCGGCGGCATTAAGCGCGATGGGGGCGCGGCCTCCGGTTTCAGCGGCTTCGTACGCGAGGCGGAGACAGGGGAAACGGGTGAGGTCGGGCGGGGAGAAGTCGAGTTGACTCAGCGTTGCGAGGTCGAAGGTCAGGAATTCTCTTTCGGTGACGGGAACGCGCTCGGGATAGGCGAGGGCGTAAAGGATGGGGAGACGCATGTCGGTGACGGAGATCTGGGCGAGAATGCTGCCGTCGACGAATTCGACGAGGGAGTGGACGGTGGATTGAGGGTGGATGATGACGCGGACCTGCGCGGGAGGGAGGTCGAAGAGGCGGCAGGCTTCGATGACCTCGAAGCCCTTGTTCATCATGGTGGCGGAGTCGATGGTGATGCGCTGACCCATGACCCATGTGGGGTGTTTGAGGGCCTGGGCGGGGGTGATGCGGTCGAAGTCGGCGAGGGGGGTGTTGCGGAAGGGGCCACCAGAGGCGGTGAGCCAGACTTGTTTGACTTCGGCGGGAGTTCCTCCGCGCATGCACTGGTGGACAGCGTTGTGTTCGGAGTCGATGGGAAGGAGGGCTACGTTGTGTTGTTTTGCCGCAGCGATGATGAGCTCGCCAGCCGCGACGAGGCACTCCTTGTTGGCTAAACCGATGGTTTTGCCGGCGCAGACGGCGGCGTAGGTCGCTTCGAGGCCGGCTACTCCGACGATGGCGGAGACGACGAAGTTGACTTCGGGAAGCGTTGCTACTTGGATGCTGCCCGAAGTCCCGTGTAGGACTTCGATGTTCGTAATACCTTTGTTTTTGAGGCGGGATTTTAGGGTCGCGGCTAGTTCCTCGGTGGCAAGGGAGATGACTTTTGGGCTCCAGCGGAGGCATTGGGCGAATGCGGCGTCGATGTTGGTGCCTGCGGCAAGGGAGACGACGCGGTAGCGGTCAGGGAAGGACTCGCAGATGGAGAGGGCGGAGTTACCGATGGAGCCGGTGGAGCCGAGGATTGCCAGTTTCTTCACGAGTTCTATTTTCGCAGACTCGAAGATGGAGGCGAGGGGAGGGACGCCATTTCTTCGAATCTGCAAAGGTTTGGACTTAGCTGGCCCTCGTTAGAGTTCGATCGCCGGCGCGATCATCATGGCGCGTTGACGACGACGTATGTGGTGTTGCTGCCTGACATTTGCGGCTGATACCAGGTGCCGTTGCAGTTTTGGTAGGCCAATCCATTCACGATTTGCGTTGCGCAGCCAGCGGGCGGCTGGTTGACCATCGAACCGATAGCTGCAGCCGTTACCGCTACTGCGGCTGTGGTTACGGCAGCGGCGGCGACGGGATGGTAGCAGCAGCCGCCTCCGCCGTAATAGCCTCCACCTCCACCGTAGTAGCCACCGTTGGTATTTACGTTGACATTGCGATTCACGTTGACGTTCTGGTTTACGTTGGCGTTTCTATTTACGTTCTGATTTACGTTGGCGTTTCTATTTGCGTTGGCGTTGCCGTTGCCGTTGCGATTGGCACCCTGGTTGCCGTTCGCGGTTCGATTGGCGCCCTGGTTGCCGTTGGCGCGATTGGCACCCTGGTTGCCGCCGCGATTACCGCCTTGGCTCGGAGCCGAATTGACGCTGGTTCGACCGCTGCTGCGGGTACCGCCGCCGGCTGCGGCGCCACCACCGCCACCACCGCGGGCTGCGCCACCACCACCGCCGCCACCGCCGCGGCCGCCGCCGCGTTGGGCGAAAAGTGTCATTCCGGATACCAGTATTGCGATGGCGAAAAGGGCGAAGATTTGCGTTGATCGCTTCATAGGATTCACCTTATTTCCCTTTCTTGGCGTCGTCCGCGGTTTGCCCTTCGAAGAGGATTCGCTTGGCATCGGGCGGCGGATAGAAGACGAAGGCAGAGTCGTTGAAGGAGGGAGCGAGGTTCCAGGCCAGAGTGATGGTGTGCTGCGGCCTGGCCTCGTCGGTGAGGCTGGTGATGACCAGCTTGCGCGGGAGAGGATAGTCTCCGAGCTGAATCCAGATCTGCCAGTCGACGCCTTCCTGGTGGAAGACATACTGCTCGCAAGTGACGTCCTCGACGGTTGTGGGGCCCGCGTCAATGGCGGTCTGGATCTTATTGATGTCACCTTCGTTGGTCCCCCATGTGAAGAGGTCGATGAGGGGCAGTTCGATGTCGAATTTTTCCTGGACTTGCTTGAATAATTCGCCGATGGTTGGCGGTGCGGCAACGGTTGCGTAGTAGTTATTCAGCTTTCCCCAAGCGGAGAAGGTTTTTCCGTCGTAGAGATAGAGTCTGTGCTTGTCATCGCTGGTGACCTCGGCGCGCAGCCGGTTGGGCTTGGCGGCGAGCATGTCGACTTTGCTGCTGGATTGAACGATCAGTCCGTCCTCGAGGACATCATCGTGTGTGATGTCTCCCTGCACCTGGAAGACCTTGAGGGTGCGAAGATACGCGCCCATTTTTTTTATTGTGTCGATGGCGGCGGGATCGATGTTGGAATCTTCTTTTGCTTCAGGCGTTGCTTGAGGCTGTTGATCGATCTTCGCAAGAATGTTCGATCCAAAGGACGCCCACAGAATGGCTCCCGCGATGAGAACGAATATTGCGGCTGCTAAGGTTAGTTGTTTTGCTGAGAATCGCTTTAAGAAGCTCATATCGTTCTACCTCGCGAATCATTTCCGGTGAGGTACTGGCAGACCGGGTTGATGATAGTTTTGCTGGAAGACAAAGGCCACCAGTCTCAACTAATTTGCAAAATGGTAGGGGTCTCACTCCCGCAGAGCAATTGGACCTAGTCTTATTAGGTTATGTCCGCAGTCTATTAACCGCTCTGTGCCGCACCCCACCAAACTAGCCTTTAGTGCGCCAATCCATAACTGTTAAAAGTGATAGTTGGCCACCAGTGATCTGTCAGTTAGAAGCGGCCGAGACCGTAGTAGTCCTTGAGGAGAAGAACGAACCATAATACCGGGGCGGCTATGAGAAGCGCGTCGATGCGGTCGAGGATCCCTCCGTGGCCGGGCAGGAGAGTGCCTGAGTCTTTGACGCCAGCGCCCCGTTTGATGGCGGATTCGAGAAGATCGCCGAGCTGAGCGGCGATGTTGAGGATGGCGGCGAGCAGGAGAGACTGCCAGAGGGGTTGGGCGATGTGGAGGGCGGTGTTTCCCCTGGCGATGAGGAGGTTGGAGATAACGACGACAAGGCTCGCGGCGATGAGGCTGCCGGCGATCGAAGCGATGGAGCCGATCCAGGTCTTGCCCGGGCTGAGGCGAGGGGCGAGCTTGCGTCTGCCGAAGGCCCGACCAATGTAAAGCGCGGCGATGTCTCCAGCCCAGACGCAGACCAAGAGAAAGAGGACGAGAGCGGGGCCATCCTCCTGTTTCCAGAGCATTGGAATGAGAGTGAGGGGATAGGCAATGTAGATGAGGCCGAAGAGGCCTTGGGCTGTGTCAGGAAGGACCTGATCGAGCGGGGAGCGGAAACCGTTCCAGGCGAAGAGGACAAGGGTGAGGGCGCTGAGGACCGGGAGTTGGGCCTCGACCGGAAAACCGGGAAGGGTAACGACGAAGGCCAGAACGGTTCCAAGGGCCATCCACCAGATGGGAATGCGGAGTTTTGCGCCATGGGCTTCGGCACCTATCGCGGCAAGCTGGAGATACTCGTATGCGGCGAGCTCAGCGACGATTGCCGCGAAGAGAGTGATCATCCAGAGCTGGCCGAAGAAGATGAGGGCAAAGACGACGAGGATGAGAACGGTGGCGGTGAGGATGCGTTTCATTGGGCTTAGACAGGATATATGGAGGAGGTTAGGTTCTTCGGCGCGGGAGACGTGGGAATGTCATTTTGCGACTGATAGGGTAGCCGAGCCACGGATACAAGATCATCAAGTCGACCCCGGAGCGGCTGGGAGGGACCTATGCTCCAACCCCTGGCGTGGTTTATCCGATGCTAACCAAGCTGGAGGAGATAGGGTATGCAATCGCCAATGCCGACTCCTATGGTCACCTTTGCTCCCTTGGGTAAGCAGGAGTCTGCGAATTTGGTGACGCTGGAATTGGGTATTCAAGTTGGTTGTTTCGAATCGCCGGGTTAACCTCGAAAGAATCGGGATCGATTGCGATCAGGGTCCCATTGATTTTTGTGCCATTGACCTTAGCGACCTCGACGTCTTTTCCAATGCCACGAGCTAGTAGTTTCTGGTGAAGGGTGGCCGGATCCCATCGGAGTAGGGATGCGCGTGTCAGCACGACTCGCGGAAGACGTCGTAAATGAGAGCGAGGGAGGAGATACTAAAAAGAAAAGTGGTCACCATCATGGAACGCTGTTCCGTTATCACCTGGAAGGATTTGCGCTATACGCGAACGAGAAGACCCAACAGAACGAGAACTCCGATGAATCCAGCAGCGATACCGATGCCGACTTTCGCTCCGCCAGGAAGACCATCGCTGCTGAATTTGTGTACCTGCGTGTTGAGGATGCGTGTGGGCTGAATCGTGTCCTTTGATGTGATGTCAAAGGAGTTCGTGTCGATCGACACAAGAACGCCTCTGAACACTCCGCCATCGATTTGAGTCACCTTGACCCGTTTTCCCACGCCACGATCAAGGAGTTTTTGATGAAGTTCGACAGAATTGATTGGGGTGGTTGGGCTTTTTGCGGCGCAGATCGTAGACGTGAGTGTGGCGATGAGAATCACGGCGACGGAACGGAACAAGGGCGTGCTCGCGGTCATGGAAATCCTCGAAAGATGATGGGACGATGGCCCATGTGGGTCTGAACGTCAAATCAACTTCGTATCAATCCGTAAAGGATCATTCGCGTGAGGTTGCGCGCTGACGTTACCAGGGTCGGGAAGGGATTTGCGCCCTCGAAGCGCCGAAGGGTGAAATCGGCTGAACTAATTGCGAAGGCGGAAGGCTTATCGGCGAGTGAGGACGTGGTCGGATTTGGATTCCGGTTTTGTCTCGTGCCTTGGCTTGGGAACGAGGTGATCCTGGATCTCAGCGGCTACTTCTTCTGCGGGCTGTAGGGTAGCGACTGCTTCGTCGGTGGATTCGCCGAGACCTCCGAAGCGACGTTCGCGGCGCTGATAGTCTGCGATGGCTTCGAGAAGATGGATGCCTCGAAAGTCAGGCCAGAGGCGATCGGTGACGAAGATCTCTGCGTAAGCGATCTGCCAGAGGAGGAAGTTGGAGATGCGCTGCTCGCCGGAGGTGCGGATGATGAGATCCGGGTCGGGCATGTGCGCGGTGTAGAGGGCGCTAGCGATAGTGGACTCGTCGAGAGCGTCAAGGGCGCCAGCGCCGAGAATGTCTTCGACTGAGCAACCGCGGCTGTGAGCTTCAGTGGTGAGGTCAGTGAGAATGCGGCGGACGGCGTCGACGATCTCGGAGCGGGCTCCATAGTTGAGGGCAAGGGTGAGGGTGGTGCCGGTATTGCGGGCGGTGGCCTCCATGGCCCACTGCATCGTCTCCTGCACCTCTTGCGGAAGGTCGTGTGTGCGGCCGATGTACGCCATGCGGACGTTGTTGTCGTTCATGCGCTTGACATTGCCGACGAGGTAGCTCTTTAGGAGCTTCATGAGGAAGCTGACCTCGGATTTGGGGCGGCGCAGGTTGTTCTCGAGCGAGAAGGCGTAGAGGGTGAGGAACGGAAGATTGATGCGGGAGGCTGTTTCGACGACGTACTGGACGGACTCGGCTCCCTGCTGATGCCCGAGGAAGCGCTTGAGGGCTCTTTTGCCAGCCCAACGACCGTTGCCGTCCATAATGATGGCGACGTGCTGGGGGAGACGGGAAGTATCGAGCTGCCGGTAGAGGCTCAGCTCGTCGGGAGAGAGTTCGTGGCTGCGGTCGGGAACGCGGCTGAGCACGGGGGTGCGGTTCGAAGGGGGTGTTGATGCGCGCAAAAGCTACCTCGCAGTTATTGACGCTAGCACACCGATAGGGGGCATGCAATGAACGTCTTTTGGCCGGGATGTGGCGCCCACATCACAACTGTATGAAGCCCGGCTTAAGCCGTTTATTTACTCTCTGCTGACCTGTAAGGATCCTCTAGCAAACGCGAACTGACTCGATTTGCAGTAAGGCCGCCAATTTTTCAAGTTTTCCAGCCAGGTGTCCCAAGCCAACCGCGCAATGGTGGGCCGGGGCGTTGGCATTCCACCGTTCCAGAAAGCCGCGTGCTCCAATGGGAAATCGATAACGGCTGTTGGTGTTTCCAATGCGAAGAAGTGGTCCCTCTACCGTCTCGCCTTCGGCAATAAGAAATTTGAATCCACCCTGTCTTGCTTCTACAACCGAGAGAAGCGTTACGGGACCCAGCCGGATGCTCATTTCAACCGAGAGCCCGTTCCCCACCTTACCGTGATAGACCTGCAGCGGACGTACCTTGGTCTTTCCTTCGGCGATGCCAGGGTGTCCGGGGCCATCGTGTCCCATTAGGACTACATCATCCTTGAAGTCGACCGCGTAGTATTCGGTGAACGAGCCACCGGCACTGAGGCTGTCGAGAATTTTCATCGCCAGGGCGTTCTTGACCTCGTACTCTCCCGCGACCGGAATACCGCGGCCGGTGAGCAGGGAGGTTCCAAGAATGATGGAGCTCATGGTGTCTTCGTTAACTTCCGATCCGGAGCCTTTGTAGTAGTAGGCCAGTGCGCCGAGTGAATATTTGGCCGCCATATGCTCAAGAGCGGCAGAGGTCTTTGCAGCGCGCTCAAGTTCGAAGGTAGAGCAGTTCTGCTGTATGTCGAAGGTTTCACGAAGGATCGCGGCCTGTTGCTGGACTTCGCTGTCACTCAGTTCGATCTTCAGGCGGCTGAGTTCGTCCACTTCGAGCTGTTCGATGTGAACTCCGAAGATATTGCAGACTCCGACGAGATCCGTGGCGATATCCAGCATTCCGCTATAGTAATGGCCCATCAGGCCAAGGCGGGTGTGGCTCAGGACATAGACAACGCGAGCGGCTTCTATCCATTCATCGATCTCACGCCAGCAAGCCTCGTCTTCCCCGACCGAGCCATTTACCTGATGAAACGGAATGCCGCATCGTGCAAAGACATTGGCGATCTCAGGCATCGGACAGGCGGAACAGTAGGCGAGCCATTCGCCCGTCATCGCAGTGCGATCGGGCAGGCTGTTGAACGTCTCGTAGTCCAGGGCCGGCGTTGGCTGCAGATTCAGGACGAGCACCGGAACTTTCGCGCGACGCACCACCGGTAAGACCGTTGACGACAGAGCATACGTCGTTACGTAGATGACAAGGAGGTCGATATCCTGAATTCTGGCTTGGTGTCCAACTTCGAAGGCTCTTTCGGGACTATCCACGAGACCGAAGTTGATAATGTCACGACCTGGACCATGCAACCGTTCCTGAACGATTTGAAGATAGCCGTTGAGGCGCGCTTCAAGGCCTGCAAATTGGTTCCAGTACGTGTCTAAGCCGACTCCTAAGAGCCCGATCCGCGGATTGGGAGAATCGCTCACTTTTCTTGCCTCATTAGATTTGCGATGTTGATGCTTTCTGCGGACGAGATTATCGTCGCAGAGAAAGACCAGCGAGGGAAGGAGAGAGGAGAGCGCCACCATGGAGGGCGGCGCTCCGGAAAGGTAGATTCGGGTATCGCGGCAGAGCTTAGGCGGTGCGGCGACGGCCTGCGGCCAACTCCCGAACATGGTTCAGAAAGATGGAGCGTTGGAGGTCGTCGAGCTGCGCGGTATACATGGCAATCTCGGCAAGGAACGGGTCGGTCATCAGGACCGCCGTCTCGTCGCGATGGCGCGTGTTGGAGTCGCGCAGAAGCGTAGAGATGTCGACCTGAAGAGCCTTGGCGAGACGATCGAGCGAGGACAGGGTCGGCATCGCCTTGCCATTCTCGATCTTGGAGATGTAAGTGCGCGGCACACCCATGCGGGTGGCGAGCTGCCGTTGCGAAAGATTGCGAACATGGCGCAGATCGCGGACTGCTGTAGCTACCTGCAGACCGCCTTCAACCGTGGTGGGTGAGGGTACGATTGCCAGAGGAGCGGGAGCTGGTTCGGGCTCTTCGACCTCTAAGCATTTGTGGCAGCGGCGGCACAGGGCATTTGCTGTCCGAAACTGCACCAAGCTGCAATGATCACAACGCAAGACCTCACGTTGTTCTACGGGTGCCATCATGGTTGCCATAAGTTGTCTGTAGCGGGCGGACCCAGAGCGTGGACCGCATCGCACGTCCGATAACGGATCGTTCGATGTGCCTAGATTGACACTGGTGCCCAGGGTAGTCAATAGGAAAAGGGGGTAAAAACCGAAGAAACCCGAAAAAAACCAAAGAGGAACCAAATTAGTAATGAACAAGGGTGTCGGTTTGTGATTGGAGATTTGTGAGTTAGTTTGAGATTGGAGGTTTTGAAATGAGTGAGGGGTTGGGCCGAGAACATGCGCTTGCGACGCTGGAGGAGTGGACGAAGGGCGAGAGCCTGAGGAAACACGGCATGGCAGTCTCGGTTTGCACCGAGGCTTATGGCGTGATCGAGGCTCGTCGCCTGGGCTTGAGCGGTGCGGACGCTGAGGCTTTCGTCGAAAAGTATGCGTGTGCGGGATTGCTGCATGACATGGACTATGAGCGGCACCCGACGCCAGAGGAACATCCGTTCCTCGGAGTGAAGCACCTGGGCGAGATTGGATGGCCGGAGGATGTGCTGCACGCGATTCTGGCTCATGCGGATTATTCGGGCGTGGGGCGGGACTCGCATCTGGACAGAGCCTTATTCGCCTGCGATGAACTTGCGGGATTTTTGACGGCCTGTGCGCTCGTGAAGCCTTCGAAGTCGATCAATGACGTGGAAGTTGCCGGGGTAAAGAAGAAGATGAAGGATAAGGCGTTTGCCCGGGCGGTGAAGCGGGAGGATATTACGGGTGGGGCGGAGTTGCTTGGGTTGAGTGTGGACGAGCATGTGGGGAATTGCCTGAAGGCGATGCAGGCGCGGGCAGCGGAACTCGGCTTGAGGGGAGTACCAACCGTGGATTCTCACGGATGAAGATGAATCGAATTCTGCTGAGCGATCTTGTTCGAGCGGATAAGCTCGATCTTCGCCGCGGCTAGTTCTGAATTCGTTTCCGCGATGCTGTTGGGCAGGTTGACGGGGCGGGTGGCGTCTTCGATGACGACGGTTTCGAAGCCAAGGATCTTGCCGTCGATGGCGGAGTAGCGGACGCAGAAGTCATAAGCAAGGCCGACGAGAAAGAGGCGCTGCAGGTTGCGCTCGCGAAGATAGCCGGCGAGGCCGGTTGGGGTGGTGTGGTCATTTTCGAGGAAGGCGGAGTAGCTGTCGATGTGGCGGCGAAACCCCTTTCTCAGGATGAGTTCGGCGTGGGGAATTTTCAGGTCGGGATGAAAGGCTGCGCCGTCGGTGTGCTGGAGGACGTGTTCGGGCCAAAGGGTTTGAGATCCGTAAGAAGCCTGGATGGATTCGAAGGGCTGTTTGTTGGCGTGGGTCGAGGCGAAGGAGATGTGTTCTGGCGGATGCCAGTCCTGAGTAAGGATGACATGGTCGAATTTTTTCGCAAGGATGTTGATCAGCGGGACGATGGCATCGCCGTCGGCTACAGCTAAGGCGCCGCCTGGCATGAAGTCGTTCTGAACGTCAATGACGAGCAGGGCGTCGGTGGGTTGTAGTGTTATGGGCATCGTTGTCAGGGCTTCAGGTTTTTGGTGTCCTGAATGGTGCCGATTCTGATGTCGGATTGTTTGCAGGATTTGTCGCGGCAGAAGCCGGTGATCCAGACCTCGCCGTCGCCGATCATGGCTCCTTCGGAGTTGACGAAGAGGTTTTCGTACTTTTGTTTGAAGATGGCGTCCTGAATGTCGGACGTGATGATGTTGTCGTAGTCCTTGATGAAGGCTTTTTCGTTTTTGACGAGGAAGGGCCTCTTGCCCGGGTTGACCTTGATGGGATAGTGGACGAGCGAGGCTACGGTGGCGACGTCGTGTTTGGCGACGGCCCGCTGGAGTTGAGTAAGGATGGTGTGGACCCGTGTGTGGTCGCCTACCGACAGGTCGATCGATTTGTCGAGATCCGTGGTGCCGGTCTGGGTGTGCGCTGTTACGGCTAGCATGGTGAGCGCCACGATGGCAGTGAGTCTTGCGAGATGAGTGCGGAGTTTCATTCCGTCTCCGTGGAGGGCATGACGAGCCCTGGTGGGATAGAGTACACGTCTTCGAGCAAGACGATAAGCTTCTTGTGTGACTAAGATGCTAGACGGACCAATTTTATTGGATGGTTGCGGAGGAATTCCCGTTGGAGAACGTGTTGGAGTCGAAGTTGGATGTGAAAGCGGTTCGGTTTGGGGCGAATTGTGAGGCGCTGCGGGTGTTGCTGGCAGCTTTGCGCGTCGAAGAAGACGAGATTCGGCTCGGGGGTGGGCCGAAGGCAGCGGAGGCGCAGCGGGCCAAGGGTCGGTTGACGGTTCGGGAGCGATTGAAGTTGTTGCTCGATGAGGGATCGGAGTTCCTGGAGTTGGGGCTTTGGGCGGCGCGTGGGATGTATGAAGAGTATGGCGGGGCTCCGGCGGCCGGGGTGGTGACAGGGCTGGGGAGGGTGAGTGGACGGTTGTGCATGATCATCGCGAATGACGCGACGGTTAAGGCTGGAGCGTTTTTTCCGATGACGGCGAAGAAGGTGCTAAGGGCGCAGACGATTGCTCTGGAGAATCGGATTCCAACGCTGTATCTGGTGGATTCGGCTGGAGTATTTCTACCCTTGCAGGAAGATGTTTTTCCGGACACGGATGATTTTGGACGGGTGTTTCGCAATAACGCGGTGATGAGCTCGCTCGGGGTGCCGCAGATCACGGCGATCATGGGGATGTGTGTGGCGGGTGGGGCTTATCTGCCGGTGATGACCGATACGGTCTTGATGACCGAGGGTTCAGGGCTATTTTTGGCTGGGCCGTCGCTGGTACAGGCGGCGATTGGTCAAAAGACAGGGGCGGAGGAGCTGGGTGGGGCTTCGATGCATGCGGAGATCTCGGGGACTGTGGATTTCAAGGAGCCGAATGATCATCTGTGCCTGGCGAGGTTACGTTCTTTGGTGGGGAAGATCGGGGAGCGGGCCGGGGCTCCGTTTTCCCGGGTGGCTTTTGATGCGAATCTCGACGCTCCGAAGTATGCGGCGGAGGATTTGTATGGGTTGATCGATCCAGATCCGGCGAAGGCGGCGACGAATGTGTATGACATGCGGGAGGCGATTGCTCGGATCGTCGATCGCTCGGAGTTTGACGAGTATAAGCAAGAGTTTGGGCGAACGGTGTTGTGTGGATACGGGCGAATTGGCGGCCGGGCCGTGGGAATTGTTGCGAACCAGAAGATGCACCAGTCGCAGGTTGTTGCGGTGGGTCCGCAGGCGGGAGAGAAGCGGACGGAGTTTGGCGGCGTGATCTATACGGAGAGTGCGCAGAAGGCGGCGCGCTTCATTATGGATTGCAACCAGAGCCTGATTCCGCTGATTTTTTTGCATGACGTAAATGGGTTCATGGTGGGGAAGGACGCCGAGTGGAGTGGGATCATTCGCGCGGGAGCGAAGATGGTTTCGGCGGTAAGTACGAGCGTGGTGCCGAAGATTACGGTGATTGTAGGTGGAAGCTTTGGCGCGGGGCACTATGCAATGTGCGGCAAGGCTTATGATCCGCGGTTTTTGTTTGCGTGGCCGACGGCGCGGTACGCGGTGATGAGTGGGGCTTCGGCGGCGAATACGCTCGCGGAAGTACGCGCAAAGCAGATGGAGCGCGGGGGGAAGGTGCTCTCAGACGAGGAAAAGAAGGCGCTATATGACGAGATCAAGTCGTCGTACGATGCACAGGCCGATCCGCGGTATGGGGCGGCGAGGCTTTGGATCGATGCGATTATTGATCCGGTGAAGACACGGGAGGCGCTAATGACGGCGCTGGAGGCGGCGAGTTTGAATCCGGAGGTGCCGAAGTTCAATCCGGGGGTTTTGCAGACGTGATTTCTCGACGGACTATCATTTGGTTTGTTTTACTACTTGGTTTTTCGGCGGGATTGAAGTACGACGCTTATCAAGAAGACAAACCCTGCCGCGATTGGAAAGCGGCCCATCCAGGAGTAGATCCCAAAACGGACGTCGGAAGCGATATAGCGCTGCCCGATGGAATGCATGAAGTCAGCTTATTCAATTCGTGCACCGTCGTGTTGTGGCGCAGTATGCCCGTCTGGGTCAAACTCTGTACGCTGGGTTGGTTAGTAGCATTGATTGGATTTTTGAGAGCGCTGTCGATTGATGTATATCGTTGGGTCATGCGACGGAAGCTTGGTCGAGGGTTGGCCGCTCAGTGGACCAAGAAACGTTGAGAAGCAATGCAGTTTCGAAGTGCAAGCGAAATGCGGGGGGTCTCTCCACTACGCTTCGCTTCGGTCGAGATGACGCATCTTAGAGGGTCGAATGAGTGAGATGGTGAAGACTATCGAGTGTCCGCGAGACGCATGGCAGGGGTTGCCGAAGAATATGCCGGCGGAGGTAAAGGCGGACTACCTGCGGGTGTTGATTGCGGCGGGGTTCAAGCATATCGATGCGGTCAGCTTTGTTTCGAGGACTGCGGTGCCGCAGATGGCGGACTCGGAACTGGTGCTCGAGTATCTGGACCCACCGGATGATGTGGAGATTATCGGCATCGTGGTGAATGCGAAGGGCGCCGAGCGCGCAGTGAAGACCGGGAGCGTGCAGACGATGGGGTTTCCTTATTCGATCTCTCCAACGTTTCTACAGCGGAACCAGGGGCAGACGCCGGAGGAGTCATTAGACGAATTGGAAAAGGTGGGAACACTGGCTTACAAGGCGGGCATGGATGTGGTCGCCTATATCTCGATGGCGTTTGGGAATCCTTACGGAGAGGCGTGGGATATCGATGAGGTAGTGGCTGCCTGCGATCTGCTGGCGGATAACGGGATAAGGCAGATTTCGCTGGCGGATACAGTAGGGCTGGCGACACCGAAGCAGGTGGCAGACGTGGTGAGCGATGTGATGGCTGTGCACGACAACATTGAAATAGGGGTGCACCTGCACGCTCGGCCCGATAATGCAGTCGCGAAGGTGAAGGCGGCGTATGAGGCAGGATGCAGACGGTTCGATGCAGCCATCGCCGGATTGGGAGGGTGTCCCTTTGCTCAGGATGCTTTGGTGGGGAATATGGCGACGGAAACATTACTGGCGGAGTTGAAAGCGCTGGGTGCGGAGTTGCCTCCACTGCGGCCGCTGGATGGTTTGATTGCCGCGAGTGCGGAGATTTCGCGGAAGTATGGGGAGAGGGTGCAGTAAGACAGGGATTAGGGAGTGGGGAATAGGCAGTAGAAAGCGGGTTTGTGTGGTGATGAAGACTTTGTTAGTGAGTGAAACGGATGGAATCCTCCGGATTACGCTGAATCGTCCGGAGCGGCGGAATGCAATGACTCCGGAGATGCAGGAGGAGCTGATTGCTGCGATGCAGGAAGCTGCCGCGGGCAATTGTCGTGTCGTGGTGTTTGCTGGCGCGGGTGAGGGGTTTTGTGCCGGCTTGGATCTGAGCGCTCTTCAGAAGATGAACGATAAGACAGCAGCAGAGCATACGGCGGACGCGGAGCGCGTGGCGCGGCTGTTTCGCACGTTGTATGAGTTGCCGAAACCTACCATCGCGTTGGTGCACGGCGCTGCAATCGCCGGAGGAACCGGACTGGCGACGATGTGCGACTTTACGCTGGCTGCTTCAGGCGCGAAGTTTGGATATACCGAAGTGCGAATTGGATTCGTGCCTGCTGTGGTGTCAGCGTTTTTAGCGCTGCAGATTGGCGAGAAGCAGGCACGGGATCTGCTATTGACGGCACGCCTCTTTACGGCAGAGGAGGCGTTGCGGCTGGGATTGGTTAGCGAAGTGGTAGAGGTGGAGCGATTAGAGCCGCGGATGCTGGAGATTGTGTCGGCGTTGAAGGCAAATAGTCCCCAGGCGTTGGCGGCGACGAAGCGATTGCTGGCGGCGCAGAATAAAGAATGGTTGGATGCGGCGATTGGGAAGTCGCTGGCAGCGAACGCTGAGGCCAGAGGGACTCATGATTTTCGCGAGGGTGTTGCGGCATTTCTGGAGAAGCGGAAGCCTGTCTGGAAGGCATAACACCGATTTACACCGATAACACCGATTTTGTATGTGGGTTTAAGTCGTTAGACTGAAACGATGAGTGATCCTAGTAACAATGGGCAGGTGAGTGAGGCACGGGTTCGAGTGCGGTACGCGGAGACCGATCAGATGGGAGTGGTATATCACTCGAACTATCTGATCTGGTTTGAAGTAGGACGTGTGGAATTGATGCGCCAGATAGGGCTGGATTACAAGCAGATGGAAGAGGAAGATGACTGCGGGATTTCTGTCGTCGATGTGCATGTGCGGTATCGTGCGCCGGCGAGGTATGACGATGAGTTGATAATTGAGACGCGGCTGCTGGTTGCGCGCGGAGCGGTGGTTAAGTTCGGGTACAGGATTCGGCGTGTTGGGGACGATATGTTGCTGTGCGAGGGAGAGACGATGCATGTTTGCGTTGGCAAAGATATGAAGAAGATGTGCTTGCCACCGAAATATGCGGAACGTTTTGCGGAGTATCTCATCTCATAAGTGATTGCAGTCAGATTTGAGGAGGTGACATTGATGAGTGAAGCAAAAAAAGTCGCGCTGGTGACGGGTGGCAATAAGGGGATAGGTCTGGAGACGGCACGGCAGTTGGGGAAGCTGGGGATTACGGTTCTGATTGGCGCGCGAGACCTTGAAAAAGGCGAGAAGGCCGTTGCGGAGTTGAAGAAGGACGGTGTCGATGTACATGCCGTGAAGCTGGATGTCGACAATGCTGCCGACTATGAGGCCGTGCGGAAGTTGATCGAGAAGGATTACGGAGTGTTAGATATTTTGATTAACAACGCCGGCATCATGATCGATAGCCGAAAGGGTAATGAGACGTCGAAGACCTCGCCGGATGCTCTGCGGAAGACGTTCAACACGAATTTCTTCGCTGTAGTGGGGTTGACCCAGACGTTGCTCCCCTTGCTGAAGAAGAGTCTTGGTGGCCGCATCGTGAATCTGTCAAGCATACTCGGTTCGAACACACTTCATGCGACGCCGGGATCGTTTATCTACGATGCCAAAACCTTTGCGTATGACGCGTCGAAGACAGCTTTGAACTCGTTTACGATTCACTTGGCGCATGAGCTGAAGGATACGAAGATCAAGGTAAACTCAGCGCATCCGGGCTGGGTGAAGACGGAGATGGGCGGTGAGGGGGCGCAGTTGGACGTTGAGACTGGCGCGAAGACCTCGGTGGAATTGGCGACATTGCAGGATAGCGGGCCAACGGGTGGGTATTTTCATTTGGGGAAGCCACTGCCTTGGTGAGGTTCGCACTCACGCGGTGTTTTTTGATTATTTGAGAAGCATGGTGCGGGGTTTTACGTTTTCGCGGATGAAGGTGATAGTGGATTCAAGCGGCGTGCCTGGCCCGAAGATGGCTGCGACGCCGTTCTCTTTTAATCCGATCTGATCTTCCTCGGGAATGGTGCCGCCGAGGATGAGGAGAATGTCTTCGGCTTTTTGTTCCCGCAGGAGTTGCGCGATGCGCGGAACGATGACGTTGTGAGCTCCAGACAGGATGGAGAGTCCGATGCAGTCAACATCTTCCTGAATGGCTGCGGAGACGATCATCTCAGGCGTTTGGCGAAGACCGGTGTAGATGACCTCCATGCCGGCGTCGCGGAGGGCGCGGGCAATGATTTTTGCACCACGGTCATGGCCGTCGAGACCCGGTTTGGCGACGAGAACGCGGATTGGTGGCATAGTAGTCATCGATTGGTGAGTATATCCGTGGCATGGGGTGATGAGATAGTCCGCTGACGCTTAGGATGATTCTGTGAGGAATCTGGAGAAAGTCGATGGATCGCGTTGAGGCGCACCGGCTGCTTTTTGCGAAGCTGATTACGGCGAACGCAGGGATCGCTGCAGGAAGCGAGCTGGAGGCTGCGTTTGCCTCGACGCCACGCGAGCAGTTTGTGGGGCCTCCACCGTGGAGGATATTTACTCGGTCGGGATACGTGGAGTCGCCAACGGCCGATCCGGCGATGCTTTACCAGGATGTCGTGATTTCGCTTGGAGGTGAAGGCCCTTTCAATAACGGGCAGCCAACGCTACATGCGTTTTGTCTGGCGGCTCTGAATATCAAGAAGGGCGATGCCATCGTCCATGTCGGCGCTGGCACCGGTTATTACACGACTTTGATGGCGAAGCTGGTGGGCGAGTCCGGCAAGGTGGATGCTTACGAGATCGTACCGGAGTTTTCGCGGCGTGCCACCAGCTACCTGGCAGAGTTCCCTTTTGTCACGGTGCATGAGCGGTCAGGAGCCGAACGACCGCTCCCTGACTGTGAGGTCCTTTATGTGAACGCCGGCGCGACAGGCCCGATAGATGTCTGGCTGGATGCTTTGCGGCCCGCGGGACGTCTCTTGTTCCCGATGACTGCGGATGATGGTACGGGGGGCATGTTATTGATCACGAAGCTGGAAGATGGGAGTTTTTCAGCGCGATTTCTTTTGCAGGCGCAGTTTGTCGGATGTGTGGGCGCTCGCGAGGAGCAAGATGGAAAAAAGCTTTCTGAAGCGTTTCGCAATGGCGGATGGGTGAAGGTGAAGTCGCTGCATCGAGGGGATACGCCAGACGAGAGTTGCTGGGTTGCTGGGGATGGGTGGTGGCTTTCGACGAAGTAAGTTACGTTGTGAGCAGTGAGGAGGCGCCCTGGGTAGAGTTCTACACCCCACCCAGCGCAAAAGCGCGATGGATGGGGCACCCGGTTATTTGGGTTAGTTAGAAGTCTTCGTCGTCGCCGATGGGCATGCCTGGGGGGGCTTCGAGGGGCTTGGCTGGGACGAATTTGGCGGGATCGCGTTGAAATTCGTTGATGCGGTCGACGAGCGCGGCGCGGTGGATGGCTTCGGCTGTGTCGGTGGGCGGCGGCGTTGTGGTGAATTCCTTCAGGATGTCGTTGATGTGAGAACGGGCGATGGCTCGGGCCTGACTGGAGGCTGCAGGGTTGACAGCAAGAGAGAGCATGGCTTCGAGCGCCCGGAATTCGACGGCGCGTTCCACCTCGGAGGATATGGTGTGTCCGCCTTCCGGCCGTTCGGCGACAGTTTTGGAGATGGCTTCGAGGACGCCTCGGAGCGAAGGCGAGTCGGGGACGCGCATGTGGTATTCGATGAGACGTGAGGCTCGGGCTGGATCTAGTAGAAGGGCAAGGGTGAGGTCAGCGGAGGATTCGGCGGTGGCAATTGGATCGAAGGTGAGACCGGTGTGGGAGGGGAAGGACTCGCGAGTTCGTTCAAGGCCGGGAGTGCGTGGTGGAAGAATTTCGAGAAGTGATTCGGGAAGCGTGAGGGTTTCGGGAGAGAGCGTTTTCAGGACAGCAATGAGGGCCTTTTTCTGCTCTTCGGGGGCTACGATTTTCGTGATGAGCTGGCCGTCGCCGCGCAGAGCGTAGCGGTAGTCGAGACCACCGATCTCTTTGGCCGCGGCTTCGGTCTGGTAACGCTCAAAGAGATAGAGGGGGACTAGCGTCTCTTCAAGCTGGGCTAGCGGAGTGCCAGTGCGGATGGCATTTTCGCCGAAGCGTTTGAGGGCCGCGGTGCGGACGGTCATGACGCGGGTGAGTTCATCGGCAGGATCGGTGCCATTATCCCAAAGGTGAGAGTGCGGGTGCGCGCCGCCGAGGGGGCGGGAGTCTTCATCGGTGATGAAGATGAGGCCGCGTTTTTGCGATGCCTGGAGGATAGCATTGAGTGCCGCTGGATCTTCGGTGGGTTTACCGGCGGTATCAAATTCGCGGTAGCCGTAGTCGATGGTGACTTTGTCCCAGATACCGATGTTGGCGGCGTAGCTTTGCGTGAGATTGGGGATACCGTTTTTGTCGAGAGTGATCCATGGATGTGGGTAGTCCATGACGGAGACGGACTCTTCGGGTGAATGGGGAAAGCCGGATGCGGCGAAGTTGTGGGCGAGGCCGAGGGTGTGACCGGTCTCGTGCGCGGCGAGCTGGCGTGTGCGTTGGAGGACCATGGCAAGCATGGGATCAGCTGCGGGTGGAAGCGGTTTGCCGTCGAGGTAGGGACTGAGGAGTGCCTCGTCGATGAGGTAGTCCTGGCGGCTGCGGAGCGAGCCGAGGGTTACGTTGCCTTTGATGATTTCGCCGGTGCGGGGATCTACGACGGCTGCGCCATAGCTCCAGCCGCGGGTGTAGCGGTGAACCCACTGGATCATGTTGTAGCGGATGTCCATGGGGTCTGCACCGACGGGAAGGATGTCGGCACGAAAGGTGCCCTTGGCCCAGCCTGCAGCCTGAAAGGCCTGATCCCACCAGCGTGCGCCCTCGAGGAGTGCGGTGCGGATGGGTTCGGCGGCGCCGCTATCGACGTAGTACTGAATTGGTGCGACAGCTTCGCAGTTGGCTTTGCAGTTTGGGTCTTTTTTGACGAGGCGATGGCGGATGATGAACTGCTGATTGAGCGGCTCGCTGACAGGAACGTTGTAGTCGCGGTAGGTGGTGGGGAAGTAGCCGGCACGGGGGTCGAAGCGTCGCGGCGTGAAGCCGGGGCCGGGGAGTTCGACGAAGGATTGGTGCTCGCGGACCGTGAGGGCGTGTGGATCGGGGGTGACGTCGCGGACGAACTGGCCGCGTGCGGGGCCGTCCGTGGTGAAAGTGAGGATTGCTTCGACTTCGGTGTTTCTGGGAAAGGCTTTGGTGGCGTCGAGGGCGATGGTGGAGCGGGTGGCGTCGAGTTTGTAGGCTCCTTGTTGGGTGCGGGTGAGGGCGCCAGCTACGTCGTGCGCGTCGCGGAGGAAGAAGTCAGTTGCGTCGACCAGGACCGCGCCAGAGGGTTCTTCGGCTTCGACCTTGAAGCCATAGAGGATGGATTCGGGGAAGGATTGGCGGACGGCGAGTTGCTCGGCCGGATCGGTGGAAGAGGATCGGAAGGATTGGTTCGGTTCGACGAGGAGGACTTTGGGGCCTGTGCGTTCGAAGTGGACGAGTTGGCCGCGGGAGATCTGGCCGCGGTCGAGGCCGAGGTCGTTGGAGCCGGTGCCGTAGGGCAGGGAGTGGGTATAGAGCATGTCGGGGCTGTGGCCGTTGGCGTCGAAATGGGGGATCTCCAGGTAGAGCTTGCCGGCTTTGGCGTCCCAGTCAAGCGGCAGATAACCGTCGATGTGCTTCATGGCGGCGGTTTTGGTGGAGATGGATTGAGCAGACGCGAACGCAGAGACTGCGAGCAGGGCCAGAGCAAGATGTTTGGGCATGCGTCTGTTTTAGCATGGAGCGGTGCCAGTCAGACTGCGATAATGGTTGGTTTTTTTAGAAGGGCGCGCGAAACGACGTCAGGGAAGGGTGATGGTGGGATCCGCGAGGTGTTCGCGCAGGAGTCGCTGGGTAAGGGTTTTGAGGTCTTCGCCGGTTTTTGGGAGGGTGAAGGCGTGGGCGGACTCGGACCAGTCGAGTTTAAAGCTGGTGGCCTGGGCGGAGATCCAGACCTGGCGGATGGGTGTGTTGGGGGTGATGACGAATTTGGAGGAGCCGTTTTCGAAGATGATGTTCATCACGCCGTTATTGTCCTCGAACTCGAAACCGGCGTCGTCATCTTCGGCGACGATGAGGGATTGCTTGAGGGTTTCGAGGGCGCGGTCGGATTCGCGGCGGAAGGTGGCTTCGTCGATCATGAATTTAGTTTAGCTGGTCAAGTGCGGCGAGGATGTCGGCTGGCTCGGGGCGGACGCGCGGGTCGGCGTGGGCTTCGCTGAAGCGGATGGTGTTGGTGCGATCGATGACGAAGACGGCGGGGAGAGGAAGTCGCCAGCTGGCTTCGGTGGCGTTGTGATAGCTGAGGCCGGCGTTGTTGAAGGGGATGTTGATGAGGATGGATTGAAAGTAGCGGCGGTAGTCGGGCGGAATGGTGTGGGCGATTCCGAATTGCTCGGCGATGGCGGCTCCGGGATCGGAGAGAAGCGGGTAGGGAATGGCGTGTTGCTGGAGGGTGAAATTGTTCTGGCGGGTGGTCTGCGGCGAGATGGCCACCAGGAATGCTCCACGATAGCGGATTTCGGTGTGGAGGTCTCGCCATGCTTCGAGTTCCGTGATGCAGTATGGGTCCCAGCGGCCACGGAAGAAATTGACGACGAGAGGGCCGAGGGCGATGAGATCGGCGGAGTTGATGGGCTTATGGGTGCGTGCGTCCTCGAGGGTGAAGGCTGGAGCCTGAGTTCCGGCTTTCAGGATTCGGTCTTCGATGCCGGTGTTGAAGAGATCGGCGGTTGCCTTTTCCGAGATGGCTAAACGCTCCGGCTGGACGAGTGCGCGGGTGTTCTCGGTGATGCGGTCGAGCTGGTCCTGCAGAGATTCTTTTGTGCCGGCCGACATGCTCCCCCCACCTTACCTAAAATGTGTCAAAGTCTTCGAATCAAAGACTTTAAGTCTGGACTTCGGCAGAAAACCGACGAGTTAAATGTTGCAGTCCGGCAAGAGCCGGACTGGGTTATGCCTGACTTAATTATATCGGAGGTGTCAAGAGCCCACCCGGTTGGGAGTAAACCGGTTTGAGTAAGTTGCGTTCTCCGGAACCTCGTTTTCAGGAACTCCCTGGTGTCGGATCGAGGCGCAATTGGAATTGGCGCTAAATTTTTCCCCTTGACAATTCATAACCATTTGGTTATGGTTTCAATCGTGACGCAGACCAATGCCAATCACGTGTTCCGCGCTCTTGCCGATCCGACTCGCAGGGCCATCTTCGAGCAGTTGACCCGGCAGGGCGAACAGACTGTCCACGCATTGACTCGGTATGCGGGCGTGTCCCAACCTGCTGTCTCCAAGCACTTGACGGTGCTGAAACGGGCAAAGCTGGTAGAACATCGCCGCGAGGGACGCGAAAATCACTATCGTGTGCAGCCCAAGGCACTGGGGCCGATCGTGGACTGGCTGCGCGACTACGGCGCCTTCTGGCGCGATCGGTTTGACCAACTAGAATCCCTTTTGGAAAGGATGGAGCCATGAGCACCACGACCAATACAGCAGAGAGTACCCGCAGTCTTGTGATTGAGAGAGTATTCCCATACCCACCAGAGAAGCTGTGGCGCGCGCTTACTGAGAGCTCGCTCCTTGCGCAATGGATGATGAACAACGACTTCGAGCCGGTGGTTGGGCGGAAGTTCCAGTTCCGGGCCGATCCCATGCCGAACTGGAATGGTGTTGTCGACTGCGAGGTGTTGATCGTCGACCCATTGCAACGCCTTTCATATAACTGGGGTGTTGGGGCGAGCGAAAGCGGGCTTCAATGGGTGGTGCTCTGGACGTTGACTCCGACTGATGGCGGGACGCATGTTCGCATGGAGCAGTCCGGCTTCGGTCCGGATCAGCAGCAGGCTTATCAGGGTGCAAAGTACGGCTGGCAGAAGTTCTTTGGCGGTCTGGAGAAGGTTGTTGGAGGGTTGGAATGACAACGAGAGCAAGATCCATTGTTTATTGGACAATGACTATTCTTGTAGCGCTTCCTATTGGAAGCGGTGGCGTGGGGCAGCTTATACAGTATTGGGCTAACCCCCATGGCACGGTGCCGGTCCTTGGCTACCCGCTGTACTTCTTTGCCATCCTGGGATTCTGGAAGATTCTAGGAGCCATTGCCATCCTTGTGCCGCGTTATCCGCGGCTCAAGGAATGGGCGTATGCCGGAATCTTCTTCGACCTGACAGGCGCGGCAGCATCCTGCGCTGCGGTCGGAGGGTATGGCGCTTACGCCTTTCACGTCATCGCCCCTCTCATCATTACCGGTTTTACTGTGGCGTCGTGGGCGCTGCGACCCCAAAGCCGTACCATCGGCGCCCTCTTTTCCGCGTCGGGTTCTCTAGAAATTCATCGTCAGACGACTTGACTTCATCGGCGACAATGTCTTTTCATTATTCACACGAAGGGGACCGTGTCTCGCCGCGACCCCACTAGTCCAAGATTTCGATCGACACCATTCTCTGATGGAATGCGTCTCCCTTCTCCTGACTTGGTAATCAAAAAATACGCCTCGACTGACGACTCCGGATTCGCTCAATTAACGAAAACGAGGGCAAGCCCGCCGACGAGGTAGTGCTCAAAAACCTGCCTTTCCGGTCACGAGACTGTCAAAGCTCGTGGACTTGTCTTCAGCCGTTACTTATGTTGGATACCGAGACGAAGACCATCCATAAATCAATCGCAGCACAAACCAATAGCTCGAAATTTCTGAAAAGAGAGGACGACATGACCCAGACCAGTGCTATGCCACAAGGTACCAAGCTTCCAGCTGACAAGGACGCGATTCGTCCGTTTCATGTGAATGTTCCGGAAGCGGAACTCACCGAATTGCGCAGGCGCGTCCAGGCGACGAAGTGGCCTGAACGCGAGACGGTTACAGATGCATCTCAAGGAGTCCAACTCGCGACGACTCAGGCGCTCGCGCGCTATTGGGCGACAGAGTATGACTGGCGCAAGATCGAAGCAAAAATGAACGCCCTGCCGCAGTTCATCACCGAGATCGACGGCCTGGACATCCACTTCATTCACGTCCGTTCAAAACACGAAGATGCATGGCCGCTGATCGTGACGCATGGATGGCCGGGCTCGATCATCGAACAGATGAAGATCATCGATCCGCTGACCAACCCCACCGCACACGGCGGAAGTGCATCCGATGCGTTCCACCTGGTGATCCCGTCGATGCCGGGCTACGGATACTCAGGCAAACCTGCCACCGCCGGGTGGGACGTTGACCACATTGCACGTGCCTGGGTTGTGTTGATGAAGCGTCTCGGGTATACGAAATTCGTGGCCCAAGGGGGCGACTGGGGCGCACTCGTCACGGAACAGATGGGCGTGCTGGCTCCTCCGGAGTTGCTCGGCATTCATACCAATATGCCGGGCATCTTTCCAAACGACATTGACAAGGCGGCATTTTCCGGCGCGGCAGCGCCACCGGGTCTCTCAGCCGATGAGAAGGTTGCTTACGAGCGTTTGCAGTTCGTATATCAAAAAGGAATCGCTTACGGGTTCCAGATGGGGCTGCGACCGCAGACGTTATACGGAATCGCGGACTCCCCCGTCGGCCTGGCGGCTTATTTCCTTGATCACGACGCGCGCAGTTACGAGCTGATCTCACGCGTCTTTGAGGGAGGATCCGAAGGCCTCACGCGCGACGACATCCTCGACAACATCACGATCACCTGGTTGACGAACACTGCACTTTCTGGCGCCCGTCTCTATTGGGAAAATTGGGGCAAACTCGGATATTTCAATGCTAAAGGCGTTTCGATCCCCGTTGCCGTTAGCGTCTTCCCTGACGAACTCTATCCAGCCCCGAAGAGCTGGGCAGAGCGGGCGTATCCCAAACTGATCCATTACAACAAGCTCGATAAGGGCGGACACTTTGCTGCCTGGGAACAGCCGCAACTCTTTTCCGAAGACGTGCGGGCGGGCTTCCGGTCACTGCGGTCAAGCGCAGCGAAATCCGATGTGGACTTCGCCAAAGCCAGCTAACTGTTCGCAAAACAGCAGGAGAGCTTCGAGGGTAGAGCTCTCCTGCTTCGACTTCGGGTGATATCAACCTGCGTCCCACCTGGCCACACTCGAAGAATGCTTAGCCGCAATCCACGACCCGAAGATCAACGAACCTGGAGACTGGTGCGGGAGACGTTCGCGAAGGTGCGCGCAATTATTCACAAGGCAGACTCTCAGATCGCTTTCGGTAATTCACCGTTATGCTTTCTTGAAGGCATCGAAATAGTGGTTTTGGCCTTCATCCTCGTACTCGCTAGAAATCGAGATGCCAACCGCCATGAGCTGTCTCTGGTACTCTTCGGCTCCGAGGGAGCGTGATTCCAATCCTGTCATCGCATCGTTCCAAACCAATGGTTCGGCAGGTGAGGTAAACAGCAGGCGGCCGCCCGGCACCAGTATGTCGGCGATTCTTTGGATCAGGCTGTGTTGCTCTTCAGCATTAAGCAGGAACATAAGACCCCATGCCAGGACTGCATCGAAGGTTCGATCAAAAAATCCTGAATCCTGAACAGCCTCGCAAATTATGGGTGTATTGGGGAGATTGCGTCGAAAAGCCTGGACGAACGATGGTGCTGCATCAACGCCAAAGGCGTTTAGGCCCTCGGCTACCAGAACCTCAGTAATGGGAAACCCGGGCCCGCAGCCGAGATCAATTACGGTGCCGCCGTGCGGTAGCATTCGGGCCCACTTGTGCACCTCAGTCACGCCGATGCTGGTAGAACGGCCACTACCACGGCGGCCAAGAAACTCCTCCGCGACCCCTTCGTATCCGTTCGATCGATCCATGAATTCACAGTATCAGGACGAGTCGCTCCCTAGCAGCAAGCTCCTGGTTATTGGGACTCGTCAGAAGCTAAGGTTGCAGGTTGCGCTGAGCGCAGCGAAAATGGTGCGAGAGTTGGAGCGAAACATGAAAAGGACCATCCCGGCGGAATCAGCCTCCGTACTCATCGACGCGAGGATCAACGAACTTGGAAGGTACGCGCAATCATCCACAAGGCAGACCCTGAGATCGTCGAAGAGTGGAAGTTTATGGGGACTCCGATCTTCTCCCACGGCGGCATCGTCTGCACGGGAGAGACGTACAAGAACGTCGTGAAGATGACCTTTGCCAAGGGAGCTTCGTTGGAAGACCCTGCAGGTCTGTTCAACTCCAGTCTCGACGGGAATGTCAGGCGCGCCATCGACATTCGCGAAGGCGAGAAGATCAATGAGGCGGCGTTGAAGGATCTCATCCGAGCCGCTGTGGCGCTCAATCTCGAACTCAAGGCCTTGAGAAAAAGCAAGCCCAAGCCCCGGTGAGTGAGCAGCATGCGGGCGGGCGAGCGCTGCGTCGATGCACCCGCCCCAGGTCCCAGAATAGTTGCTTCGCACTGCGTTACATGGAGCCGGCCAGGTGCATGGATGGGTCGTGGCACTGGATGGCGGGTGCGGATGATTTTTTCGCAGCTACGGTTTTGTTCGGTGAGGCGATGCTGGCCATGGGAGAGCTCTTCATCTCTTTAATGAGGGTGACGAGCCGGGTGAAGGCCTGATCGCGAGCGGTTTTGTTGGCCGGGTTGTTGTTGCCGGGGTCTTCGCCGGCGCGCATGAAGCCGTGGCCCGCGCCGTCATAGGTGATGGGGTCGTACTTTTTGCCGGCGGCCTTCATGGCTTCGGTAGTGGCGGGGATGGTGGCGCCGATGCGGGCGTCGTTTCCGGCGTAGAAGCCGTAGACCGGAGCAGTGACGGTGGTGACGTCAGAGGGAGCGGGGCCGTAGAAGACGAAGGCTGCAGAGAGGTCTTTGCGATGGGCGGCGAAGGCGAAGGATTTACCGCCTCCCCAGCAGAAGCCTGCTACTGCGATTTTGCCGTTGGCAGCGGGGATCTTTTTGGCGTAGTCGGCTGCGGCGTCGAGGTCGGCGTTAACGACAGCTGCATCAAGACCCGAGACGGCTTTGGTCCTGTCGTCGCCAGTGCTGGGAAAGGCATCGGAGCCGCCGCCGTTGGGGCCAAAGCCGGTGAGCAGGTCGGGAGCGACGACGATGAAACCCTGGCCCGCGAGTTCGTCTGCCATCTCTTTGGCCCAATCGCTGAGGCCGAAGATTTCGTGAATGAGGATGATGACCGGGGCCTTGGTTTTGACTTCGGGGTAGACGACGAAGGCCTGAACGGTACGGTCACCGTGCTTAAGCGGGACGTATTCGTGGTGGCGGGGAGAGGCGTCGAGGCGGGTTTTCGCCCAGTCCT
This sequence comes from uncultured Acidobacteriaceae bacterium, assembly GCA_963815485.1. Taxonomy (GTDB): domain Bacteria; phylum Acidobacteriota; class Terriglobia; order Terriglobales; family Acidobacteriaceae; genus Edaphobacter. The sequence goes on from CAWFGQ010000002.1 coordinate 3,120,442, forward strand.
GCGCGCGGAGGGACATGGCGGCGAGCGGGAGACACAAAGCGGCGGTGAGGAGTTTGAGGGCGCGTGGCATGGTTGTCGTCATGGGGAGGAGTCTAGTACGAAGGCGCTGCAAGGGACAAGATCACGGGAGAGATTTTTACATTCGCTCGCGGGAGGCGACCACGCTTTTATACTTCGCTTATGAGTAAGTTTCGTCTGCGAGTGGCCACGAGCGAGGATGTGCCGAAGATTCGAAGGCTGATTGAAGCTTCGGTGCGCGGGCTGCAGCCAGAAGATTATTCGCAGGCGCAGATTGAGGGTGCGCTGGCTACAGTGTTCACCGTGGATAGCCAGTTGATTGCGGATGGAACGTATTTTGTAGCCTTCGCTAAGGGTGGTGAATTGGCGGGGTGCGGTGGGTGGAGCTTTCGAAAGACGCTTTATGGAGGAGATCACCAGGTTGAGGCGATTGAGTTGGAGGAACTTGATCCGAAGACGGATGCGGCAAAGATTCGAGCGATCTTCGTTCATCCGAAGTTTGCGCGGCAGGGCCTTGGGAGCATGATTTTAGAGGCGGCGGAAAATGCTGCTGTTGCAAAGGGTTTTCGGCGATTCGAGATGGGAAGCACTTTGACCGGACTAGTGCTTTATTGGCTGAAGGGGTATCGGGAGTTGGGGAGGATCGCCGTGCCGGTGGGAAATGGAGAGAGGATTGTCGTGGTGCGAATGTTGAAAGAGTCCTGTCAGGTGCATTGAGTTTTGAGAGAGCGGGTTGGTTTGCCTGGAGTGTGATCACCGAGAGTTCAGCAAGGTTCGACGGTGGGGTGAACGCGATGGGATTGGTGAGAGGCCTTTATTGAGAGGGTCTTCAAGACACTGACGGCTGGATATCCCATTCTTCGCTGCGCAAACAATGGGATATCGCCAGCTAGAAGACTTTCATTAGAAGCAGGACGAGCACGATTAGAAGGATGAGGGAGATTCCGCCACCGCCGTAATAACCGAGACCCGGCCCCATGCGGTATCCACCGAAGCCGAACACAAGGATCAGAACGATCAAAAGGATAAGCATTTTATTTATTTCTCCGTCGGCGAAGAATCGCCTGCTGGAGGTGTGATGCAGAATTTACGAGTTGAGGCAGTGGTCGAGTCATTTTCCAGAGTCAGCGGGTTGCCTGACATAGATCCAGTCCCCCTACGCCGTCAAAAACGCGCAAAGTCTTCCGATGAAAAGGTTTAAGTCTGGACTTTAAGCGTGATGCTACGCCTGGGGCTCTTTGTACGGACTCAATGTCAAGTCTCGATGGTTGGGAGAGAGCAGGCACTGTCTCCAGAACCGTTTGTAACGAATCGCCAGGTCCTTTCACAATCTGAGACGAGTTCTCAAGCTCCTGCGTTGTGGAGGTTGTATGAGCGATTCCAATCTTGCGATAGGATCGGGCGATCCCTTGCTGCACAAGACCCCTGACGAGTCGAAGTCGTCGTCCGAGGGCGCTTCGGCCAACATGTTTATGGGCGTGACCTTGAAGGGGTGGGCGATCAGCGCGATTTCTGCAGTTGCGGTTCTAACGTCTGCCAGTACTGGTTTTGTGACTGTATTCAACAAGGTTCATGAAGAGAACCTTTCTCTATCGAGGACGGTGCGTACCGTTAGCAGCGTTACTCAAGCGAAACTGACCGAAGCTCAGAAACATGAGCAAAACAACGATCACTTTGAACCGATTGCTATCGACAGCGGTTCGGGCGGGAACTCTGAGGTTGTGAGCGCGCCGCCTACTATCCGAGTGATGGCTGCATCCATATCTCGCGAAAGAAGAGTTCGGAGGTCTCTGGGAATGTTTTCTACGGAAACGATCAGGATGTGTGGGTTATCGATCCATTGCGTGCGTTAGGGGCGCAGAATGCCGGGGTTTCAGAATCGCAACCGATTGCAACGCCATCCAACGTTAGCTCGCCGCAGATTCGCCGACCCTCGAAGGCGAAGTTGTTACGAGTCGGCATGTTTCAAACCGGTTGCCTGAATCCGCATCCGGGCAAGTTCTCTGTTGAGAATCAGCAGATAAATGCGTGTTCGGTGAAGGTCACAAGAACGTTCAATGATGGCTGCCGGCATTATCAGATGTACAACTCTTGCAATGGCCAATGGGATCCCAAGATTAACTGGCTTGCATGTTCTGCGCAGCATCATCCTTAAGATCGCTTCCTTGCGAGTTGGCGTGGGAAGTCTTTTCCAATATTGATGTCAGGAAGATTTGGGCAGGGGTTTGCCGATCTCCCAGTGGTGGCCGAAGGGGTCGAGGATTCGGCCTATGCGTCAGGCGTGTTGGGTTGTTATGGGATAGACGGTGGTGGCTCCGGCGGCTACGGCTCGGTCTAACGCGGCGTCGGGGTCCTCGATTGTGAGGATCATGCGGACGGTGCTGCCGTTGAGGGTTTCGGGGCTAAAGTTTTTGTGGTCGGGGGACTCGTCGGCAACCCAGAAGCTGTAACCATTGATGGCGAGATTGCAGACTACGGCGCCAGACGGGTCTTCGTGGCGGAAGAGTTCTTCCGCCCCGAAGGCTGATTTGTAGAAATCTACAGCTTTGGCTCCGTTGCGGACGGAAAGAAACGGGGCGAGGTTGGTGGGGATCATGAAGACTCCTTCTTGATGGTGTGAGTAATTTACGGACAGTGGAGAACGGGGCGCAGGCAATCGGCACTAATCATATGTGGGGCACCCGCTGTGTTAGAGTAACTCAACTTCTTCAGGTATCTTATGCGCACTTCGTCCCCTCGACCTGAGGCAAGAATTTGGAGGCTCTGATGGCTTCAGCCAGTCAGTCGGTGGTTGCGCGCCCTGTTTCACGGATCATCGGCCGAGGCGGTTTGGTGGATCGCTACTTTTACTTCTTCCTTTCGCTGGTTGCGGCAGGAATTGTGGTGGTTGGTTTCAGCCAGACGGCCGACGGGAATCTGTTTCATGCCGCTCCGCCGAGGCCTGTGCTCTTGTGGATTCACGGGGCGGCATTTTCCGCGTGGGTGGTTTTCTTTATCCTGCAATCGGCTCTGGTGCGCGTGCGGAAGGTGAGTGTGCACCGGACGCTGGGATGGTTTGGGGCTGTTCTCGGGGCCGTGATGGTCACGCTGGGTTGTGTGATTGCCGTGGTGATGGGGCGGTTCGATGCGCTGCAGCTTCATCGGCCGGACCCGGCATTCCTCAGCATTCCGTTCTTCGACATGGCGTCGTTCGGCACGCTGCTAGGACTGGCCATCGTATGGCGCGGCAAGCCGGAGTGGCACCGACGCCTGCTAGTGCTGGCCACGTGCGGCCTGCTCGGTGCAGCTGTCGCGCGCTACGATTATGTGTTCAATCACAATCTCTTCTACGTTTGCGTGGATGCGGTGATGCTGCTTGGTGTCGCGCGTGATCTTCTTGTGGACAGACGTGTGCACAATGTCTATTTGTATGCAATCCCGGCGCTGGTAATTTGGCAGAACCTGGCGATTTATCTTTGGCACGGCGCGCCCAGGTGGTGGCTCTCGAGTTGCAAAGAGATTCTTGGTATCTGACTGCCAGTTGGGTTCTGTCAAGGCTTTTGCCGTTTGCCGGGTTAGCCAGTATGAAGCCATCGCGAAGAGGTCGCCGAACTTGAGGTTTGGCTAGATGTGGGCCACGCGGCCGACGCGTATAGTGTGGGCTATTGAAAGCTCAAACGAAAATTCCGGATAAAAGAGCAGCTCTTGGTCTCCGGGCGCATTCGGGATGGGCGGTGCTTGTGGTTCTCGCCGGACCGATGGAGTCTCCGATCGTTGTGGAGCGGAGGCGAATTGAAATCGCTGATCCGAAGATCGCCGGCTCGAAGCAACCGTACCATGCTGCCAAAGGGCTATCCCTAAAGAGCGCGGAAGCGTTGGTGAGTGTCTGTGCTGAGGCTTCTACGCGAATGGCGGCTGAAGCTGTGCGGAAGGCGATCGGAGACGCAAGGCAGAAGGGCTATGAGATTTCGACTAGCTGCATTCTGACCGGTTCCGGGAGATCAATTCCGGCGCTTGATAAGATTCTGGCGTCACATCCCTTGCTTCACACCGCCGAGGGCGAACTGTTTCGCAATGCGATTGCGCGAGCGTGCCTGAATCACGGTCTTCCGGTGCTTGCTGTCAAGGAAAAAGAGCTGATTGCTCGCGCGCCAGAGGATTTGGGAATTTCCGGGGGATTGATCGACCAACATCTGCAGCGCATGGGAAAGGCGATTGGTCCGCCGTGGCGGCAGGACGAGAAGCACGCCAGCCTTGCGGCCTGGATCGCTAGTTCGTCAGGATTGAACTAGTTTGGGGGTTACTACGGATGCCTTCGTGCTGGAGGTGTTATCGTGCCTTCCAATCTATTGATGGTTGGAGGAGTACGGTCTCGCTTTCCGCGAATGCCCACATCTCAGAATCGGATATGGGGCACTCGATTCTGGTTTCAAATTTAGACGTCAGCCACCCGTCCATTAGAGCTTATTTGAGAATGATGGGGTGGAACATCTTTGTCGTTGATTTCAATTGATCTTCGAGATATAAGTGGTTCTCCTTTCCAACTCTCTCCAAGGTTTGTTTGGAGTCCGCTAATGAATGGGTTCGGATTCGCGGGTGCGTTCCCAGATGCTCTTATAGTTGCGCTGTTATGCGTAGAAGCGGTGTTGGCGCTGATTGCTCTTATATCGCTCGCGAGAAAACATCTTCTGCAACGGTACAAGTCTCTGGCCGTGATTCTAGCGCTCATGTTTTTAGCGAACGCTTTTGGCTTGGTAATCCGCTACGTGCCCCTTTCCCATTTGTTTTATAAGAGCTACTTCTATTCGTATTGGTTAACTGAGGCAGTCGAATTAATTCTGATGCTCGTATTCTGTTCTGAAGTTTTGAAACGAATGTTTTCGTCTTTGCCTGAGTTGCAATCTCTTTCGATGCGAATCTTTCGCTGGGTTCTGATTCTGGGGATTGCGCTATCGGCCGTTCTCGTGTTCTTGATGCGTTGGGACGGTCCGCGCCTGTTGGCCGCTGAGGTAATTCAATTGCAGCGGCTGGAAGAGTTTGTCGCATTTTTTACTGCCGTGGTTGTTTTTGCGAGCATGCGAACTCTCGGATTCGAACCTCGGACCCGTCTCTTTGGGTTCAGCCTGGGGCTGGTGTTTTCCGTGCTGAGCGTGGGTCCAACTTTTCTGGCGGATGAGGTTCGAATGAAGCACCCACAGTCGATCGCGATCCTTGTCAGCGTGGCAATTTGTGCGCAACTTGTTTCCTGGATCGCTGCTCTATCGTGGCCGGAGCCGGTGCGCCACGTTGTGAGTGTTTGAATTTGCCCAGCTGCCAATACACCATGTTGATAATGCTGTTCGCGCTTTGCTCGAATGCCCACATTTCAAGATCGAGACTTGGGTCGGCAAGAAGGTATGATTTCGATGCATGGGCCACCCGCCCAGATGAGGTTTGCGTGACCTACATTGAGTATGAGGTGAAGGCATGGCTTACGACTTTTTGTTGCAAGGGCGCATTCAGCGGGCGGTAGCTGATCGTGAGGATGTGACCGAGAAGAAGATGTTTGGGGGGGTGGCGTTTCTGCTGGATGGGAAGATGTTCTGCGGGATCGCGAAGGATGATCTGATGGTGCGGGTTGGTCCGGAGCGGCATGAGAAGGCGCTGGGTGAGCCGCATGTTCGACCGATGGATTTTACAGGGCGGCCTATGAAGGGGTATGTCTACGTGGGACCTGCGGGAAGCAAGACGGACAAGATGGTCGAGCGCTGGGTGAAGCGAGGGATGGAGTTTGTCGCGACGATTGAAGGGAAGGCCAAGCCTAAGAAGAAGATGGTCCGGGCAAGGTGAGCTAGTTCGCTTTCGGGTAACGCCCGCCCACGATGAATCAGGAATTGGGGGGTTGTGCTATGCTGTCGCATCCAACGGCCAAATGAAAAACCCTCGTTAGAAAGGGATCCTCCATGAAGCGCAAAAGCAAGCTCACGATTGCGAGAGTCACGGTGGTGCTCGCCGTCCTCGGCGCCGCAGCCGTTTACCCGCAGGAAAAGTACTCGCTGAAATCGCCGGGCGGAATTGCGTTCTCCGACTTCAGGGGATATGAGGACTGGTCGGTGGTCTCTTCCGCCCGGACCGACGAAGTGTTGAAGGTGATCGTCGCCAATCCGATCATGATCAAGGCGTACAAGGCCGGCTTTCCGGGCAACGGCCAGCCTTTCCCGGATGGCGCCAAGATCGCAAAGCTCCAGTGGAAGCCGAAGAAGAGCACGGAGGCCCCCTTCGTCGTGGATGTGCCCGACATCTTTACGCAGGCTTTCATTATGGAAAAGGACAGTAAGAGATTTTCGAAAGACGACGGCGGATGGGGATACGCGGTGTTCAACTACGCAGCCGCGTCGGACAAGTTCACGGCGGACTCGAGCCCGGTAAACTGCGGGACCACGTGCCATAAGGCCGTGAAGGCGAAGGACTCCATCTTCCACCCGTACCAGAAGCGTTGAACCACACCTGCCCGACGTCAAGCACCTTGAGTCTAGATATGGGGCGCCCCCGTCGCCAAGTTTCGCTTGGCTAATCTTCTGCACTGGTATACAAAGCCAAGAAAAGTAAATCTTGCAAAAAGGATCTTCGTAATGCCCGCGGGCGATATCAATCAACCGGTAGTCATCGATACGAGTTTTTCCAAGAGTGTTGGACGGCATTTCTGGAACATCGTGAAACATCCAACCGTCACTCCTTCTCTTTATCCGAATATGTCGCAGTTTCTTGAGGAGATAGCACCCACACTGATTGAACTTGAGCCTGGGACTTATTTTGAGTTCAGTACTGATCCAGACGGATGCACCTACATCCTGATCCACGATGCTCAGACTGAAGATTACTTCATAAGACGGGTTGTGCCGTCCTCGCCGAACGCGAGAATGACAAGGCTGCCGAAGGGTGACAAGACCGCTGCCAGTTTTGTCGGCGATTTGAAGGCAAAGTTGCAAAAGGCCCTGGATGACAACAATCCGTTTTCAATTTTAAAAGATTTTTCAAAGGGCGAAGATTAGCGAGCTAACGCGAGGTGATGAAGTGGTCGTCACCTTCTTGTCGATATCGTTTGAGTCCCAGCGGCATGGATTGATTTAGAGTATCGGGCTCGCGCTTTCACGCGAATGCCCACATCTCAGAATCGAGATATGGGGCACCCGATTCTTCGGCTCAATCTAGATGTGGGTCACCCGTCCTCCCTCTTTCTCGTTAGAAGAGCGGTTGGATTCCGGGGAAGATGTGGCTTATCTGGGTGGTTGGAACGGCTGGGACCGGGTTGTTGATGTTCTGATGGCAGCTGAAGCAATTGGAGCCTTGTGCGTACGTCTCCATGGTGGAGTTGGCCAGTTTGTTGGTGCCGACGCCCTGGTTTGAGCCGGATGGGTTGGAGCCGAAGGGGGTCCAAGTGGCGCCGGTCATAAAGTAGTTGCCACGGATGTCTCCAGGCGTCAACATGCTGAGGACGTGGTTGTTGGTGGAGAGGACTTCGGTGTTCTCGAAGAGGTTGGATCCATCGACTCCGAAGGGTTCGACGCGGAGGGTGTTGCTGGGGCTGATGGAGAAGGTTGGGTTGGCCTGGATGGCGTTGGGGGGTGTGCCCGACGGCCCGGTGAAGGACATGTGAGGCGTGTTGAAGGGATTGGCTGAGCCGGATGCGGCGAAGAGCCAAGCTGGGGATGTGTCCTGAGCAACGGTTTTGGTGCCGGTGGTCGATGTGTAGGAATAAGCGGCGAGCGGCGCGTTGCCGGTGTGCTCGAAGGTGGCCCAGACCATCTCGGGGTGGCCTGCGGTGCTGCCTACAACGTGCATGCCGACCAGAGCCAACAGGACGGTTTGCTGGCCTGTGTTCTTCCACAACTGGGGGTTCGTCGTGTCGTAGGTGGGGATGGTCGCGGTCATGGTGATGTAGTTGCCCACATTGGGTAGGCTGGCGGCGATGACCCAGGAGGACTTCACTTCAATAGCCAGAGCGTTGGGGTCGGGGAAAGATGGTTTGCCGTGCGCCGCGGCGAAGGTCTGGATGTTAGTCAGATCGGTCGGGGTGGTGGGGAATTCGTTGGCAGGGTTGGTCGTGATTGCGCCATCCTTCATTCCGGTGAGGAAGTAGGCGTAGACGTCGTTGACCATGGTGGCGTAGTAGACGAGTGAGCCGTTGGCGGTGGTCTGAGCTTCGAGGACGCTGTCGGTCTCGGCCTGGCCCTGCTCGACGTCGATTACGGCGAGGGAGGGATCGATGAAGAGGGGGAATCTGTCGACGATGAACTTCTGAACGATGGGCGTGCCGCTGCCTTCTTTTCGATCGAGATTGGCGAGTGGGGTTGAGGCATGCTGGGCCAGGATGATATTGCCCTGCTGGTCGAGGAAGACGGGACGGTCACGCTCGACCCTGACGTGCGCGATTTCGACGAGATTGCCGGAGGGGTCGCGGACGATGGGCTTCAATGCCGGGTTGACGGGTCGCGCTTCGAAGAGTCTTCCTGAGCGGTCGAGGATGACGGGAAGCCGGTCGGGGCCGAGCTTTGCGATCCGCAAGGGGAAGATGCTGAAGCGCCCGGACGAATGAGCGAGCAAGGTGCGGTTGCCGCTGGCGTCGGGGGGCGAGACGTCGTAGAAGGCGGGCGAGTCGAAGATGCGACTGCCGCCGCCGTAGACTGCGGGAGCCGGAGAGTTCAGCCAGAGGAACATCTGCTCGGACCACTGATAGAAGCCGCAGTCGGGGTTGAGATTGAGGAGGCTGTTGGCGGGATTGACGACGCCGTTGAGGGAGGGGCTGTTGGATTGAAACCAGCCGGCAAAGGTCGTAGCGGAGAGCGGGCAGGCGTCTTGTGCGTCGGTGGGCAGTGCCGGAGGTGCAGGCGGCTGGCATCCTATGGCGAAAAGGATCGGCATCAGAGCTGCAGCTACCATCGGCATCAAGTTTGTTGTGCGAAAGGATTGAGAGGTCCGGTTGCGGTGTGATCGTTGCATCGCTCACCCCTTTGTTGGGGAGCCGGCGAATCTGGCGGGACCCATGGATCATGCGTCAGATCGTTCGTCTAGGCATCCCATCGGAAGAGTAGTGATTCTCCGCGGGCCTTCGTTGCAATAATTTTCGGTACATTGACGGCGAAGCCGGATCTCTCAGCGTGAACGGAGCCCAGGTGTTTAGTCCCGGCATTTGATGGATGGGGTTGAGAATAAATCTTTCCTGTTGGGATTTCCAGCGATTGCAGACTACGCCTGAGGGGTCTCGTGGCGGAAGAGCTCTTCGGCTCCGAAGGCGAGTTTGTAGAAGTCGACGGCTTTGGCTCCGTTGCGGACGGAGAGGAAGGGAGCGAGTGTGGTGGGGATCACGAAGACTCCTTTCGCGAACCTAGATATTTTTACGGTCCCGGAGAGAAAGCGGTTCGCGCTTTGCGCGAATGCCCACATCTCAGAATCGAGATATGGGGCACCCGATTCTGTGGCTCAATTTAAGATGTGGGCCACCCGCCTCGTATAAAAAAGACCAGCTCCCGCGAAACCGGTGGCCAGCAGCAAGAAGGAGGATGGCTCGGGAGTTGCGGCAGCAGCGGCTGGAGCGACAGTGTACACGCCGTTAAAGGCCATACTGTCTGAGAATCCTCCGGTGGTTGTGCACGGAAAAGACGCGCATTGCGCAAAGCCGCGCGCGGAAAGAACATTTACCTGAGTAAACATGTTACCGGTGGGGTTGAAAAAGGTCGGCACGGAAAAACCTACGACGAAGTTGCTGATCGGAGGGTTGGGGTCAATCAAGACCGTTCCCGCCAACGTTCCTCCCGTCGGCCCCATCAGGCTTCCTTCGGCGTAGTCTGAAGGGTCGCTGAAAGCGAAGGTGACGGGCAGCGTCACTCCGGTTCCGATCGAAGTGGGCACGTCGAAGGTGGCTGACAGCGTTGATCCGGGATGCAAAGTACCCAGATTGAAGGTGATCGTTTGGAGAGTGTCAGCCTTTGCCAAACCTGCTCCGGCGACTAGTAAGACAGCGCAAAGCAATACTTTCATAAAGTTCTCTCCTTGAAAGTTGGCCTGCTTGCCCGGTGCGCCCACTTTATCAGGCGTTGTTTTCGCGTGTCAAAAGGTCACCCGCCCATGGCCGATTCTCTGGCTCAATTTAGATGTGGGCCACCGGCCCAGATATTTTTTTCGGCGTGGTGAGAATGGCGTTTTTATAGGGGGATCTGCGATTTCCACTGGGTAAAAACGTGGTTCTTACGTGGTGGTTAAGTGCATTTTTGTGGTCATAATGTGGCTGTTAAGAGCATCTTTTTCGAATTCGAAGATTTTCCTCTATTTGGATGTTTATTTTTCCAGCGTATCTCGTTCATTCTAAATGGATAAATTGTTTCACGTGGAACATTTAGCGATGTGTAAAGGACGTATTTTTGATCTCGGAGCTTCACTTCAGGATTGGGTTGAAGTTGGGCAGCGTCGATAATCGCACTCGCCTGAATCAAGTTGAGTGGGGAAGGGAGAGCGGATCATGCGTTCGCACGATGGCCCAGTCATCACTCATCCATCCCGACGAGCGAAAAACTGCTCGCTGGGGACCTCGGCATGCGATGAGACTGCATGTATGGGCCACCCTCCGTACTTCATCTGTGGGCACCCGCCTCAGGTTTGGGTGATTAGAGTTGGCGTGGATTCGTTGAGCAGATAGTGGCGATAGGTTGACCATGGCCAGTCTTCTGGGCGGGCGACGAGTCCTCGGGTGACGGGATTGCGGTGCATGTACTTTAACTTTTCGACGCGCTTGTTGTGGGTGAAGACGTTGAAGTCGTAGTAGCGAGGCTGCCAGAAGGGACGTTGTGTGAGACGTCTGGAGACGGAGATCTTCAGGGCCTGGAGGGCTTTTGCGAGGGGATCGCCGGGAGGTTCGCTCATGAGCAGGTGAACGTGCTCGGGCATGACGACGTAACCGAGGAGTTCAAACTGATAATGAGCGCGGGTACGTTCGAGAGAGTCGAGGAAGATGTCTCTGGAGTCTTGGGTGTTGAGGTAGGGTTTGCGGTTGTAGCAACTGAAGGTAATGAAATGGTCGTCGCCCTTTTGTTGATATCGCTTGAGCCCGAGCGGCATGGGATGATTTTAGAGTATCGGGTTCGCGCCTTCGCGCGAATGCCCACATCTCAGAATCGAGATATGGGGCACCCGATTTTGTGGTTTCAATTTAGATCTGGGCCACCCGCCATGGGATGATTTTAGAGTATCGGGTTCGCGCCTTCGCGCGAATGCCCACATCTCAGAATCGAGATATGGGCACCCGATTTTGTGGTTTCAATTTAGATCTGGGCCACCCGCCATGGGATGATTTTAGAGTATCGGGTTCGCGCCTTCGCGCGAATGCCAACATCTCAGAATCGAGATATGGGGCACCCGATTTTGTGGCTTGACTTAGATGTGGGCCACCCGCCCTCAGGATGACACTTTTGAGGCGATGTTGAAACTAAGATAGGGATTATCGTCCGAATTTTTGGCGGCCTTGCATTTGGCTCATCATGCGTTGTTGGGCTTTGATGCCGCCGCCTGAGCCCATGGATTTGAACATCTTTCGCATCTGGGCGTATTGGCGGAGGAGGTTGTTGACGTCCTGGACGGTGGTGCCGCTGCCGCGGGCGATGCGCTTGCGGCGGTTGCCGTTGATGATCTCGTGATCCAGGCGTTCTTTTTGCGTCATCGAGTTGATGATGGATTCGACGCGGGTGAACTGACCTTCGTCGACGTTTTCTACGGCCTGCTGCATGCCTGCGAAGGGGCCTACCGAGGGGAGCATTTTAAGGATTGATTTCATGCTGCCCATCTTTTTGATCTGACGGAGCTGGTCGCGGAAGTCTTCGAGGGAGAAGCCGTCGCCGGAGAGAGCTTTTTTGGCGAACTGCTCGGCTTTGCCGCGGTCGAGTGTGGATTCGGCGCGCTCGAGGAGGGTGGCGATGTCGCCGTGGCCCATGATGCGGGAGACGATGCGGTCGGGGTGGAAGGGTTCGAAGGCGTCGGGCTTTTCGCCGGTGCCGAGGAACTTGATGGGGGCTCCGGTGATGTGGCGGATGGAGAGGGCTGCGCCGCCGCGGGCGTCGCCGTCCATTTTGGTGAGGATGGAGCCGGTGATGGTGAGGAGATCGTTGAAGGCCTTGGCGGAGTTGACGGCGTCCTGGCCGGTCATGGCGTCGGCGACGAAGAGGATCTCGGAGGGGTTGAGGAGCTTTTTGAGCTCGGCCATTTCCTGCATCAATGCGGCGTCGATCTGGTTGCGGCCGGCGGTGTCGACGATAAGCATGTCGCAGCCGAAGTTGGCGGCTTCGCGTTTTGCTTCGCGTGCGAGACGGAGGACGTCTGGGGTTCCCAGTTGTCCGTTGTCCGTCGTCAGTTTGCCTTCGTAGATCTGGGAGTTGGTGGATCGGGCGACGATGGCCAGCTGTTCGCGGGCGGCGGGGCGATAGACGTCGACGGAGACGAGCATGGGGCGGTGGCCGGCTTTCTTGAGCCACTGGGCGAGCTTGCCGCTGGTGGTGGTTTTGCCGGAGCCCTGGAGGCCAGCCATGAGGATGACGGATGGAGGCTGGGAACTTTTTTGGAAGCGGGCGGTGTCTTTGCCGAGGACGTTGATGAGCTCGTCGTGGACGATTTTGACGATCTGCTCGGAGGGACTGAGGGCGGTGGCGACTTTTTCGCCGATGGCTCGGGCGCGGATGTGCTCGACGAGCTCGTTGACGACGGTGAGGTTGACGTCGGACTCGAGGAGGGCGAGACGGATCTCGCGGAGGGCGTCGGAGATGTTCTCTTCGGAGATGGTGCCCTGGCCGCGGAGGGTCTTGAAGGAACGCTGGAGTTTGTCGCTTAGGTTTTCAAACATGACTTGAGCTAGTTTATCAGTGGTGGAAGAGGGTTTAGGGAGTCGGGAATGGGAGTAGAGTGCCGCGGCGTGGGTGGCAAGTAGCGGGGTTGGTGCTGGCTTTGTGGGTTCATGGTTCGGGTTGGCCGGTTTGGGGGCAGGTGGGGGCGGGATAATCGAGGTTATGCGGGAATCGGGCCAGGTGAATGGAAATGCGCGGGTGGTTCGGGAGTATGTGGCGTATCTGCGGGTTGAGAAGGGGTTGAGACCGGCGAGTTGTGAGGCTTATCAGCGGGATCTGAAGCAGTTTGCGGAGCATGTTGAGGGGCGGGATGGGTTGCTGGTTGGGGCTACTCAGGCGAACGTCAGAGGATTTATGGAGGGGTTGCGGGGGCATGCGGTGGAGTCGCGGTCGATTGCGCGGAAGCTGAGTTGTCTGCGTGGGTTTTATCGCTGGTTGTTAATGGATAAACGGATTGTGGGCGATCCGACGGTGAATGTGGAGAGTCCGGAGAGCTGGAAGGTTCTGCCGAAGTCGCTGGCTGAGGGTGAGGTGGCCGAGATGCTGGAGCGGACGGGCGTGGCGGCTCGAAGTGCAGACGCGGATGGGTTGGCGTTGCGGGATCACGCGATTCTGGAGCTGCTTTATGGCGGCGGGTTGCGGGTGGGAGAGATTGTGACGCTACGAGTGGAGGACGTGCATCTGGATCAGGGGCGGGTGCAGGTGCGCGGTAAGGGAGATAAGGAGCGGATTGTGCCTCTGGGTCGCGCGGCTGTTGAGGCGTTGGAGACAATATTGCACGCTGGGCCGGCCGCGGTTGGTGCGGTCGGGAAAGTTGCTGCGGCGGGAGTTGTTTTTGAGTGTGCGGGGGAATGCGTTGACGCGGCAGTGGATTTGGGAGATGGTGCGATCGGTTTCGGGCGGTGCTTTGGATGGGCGTAAGGCCAGTCCGCATCAACTGCGGCATAGTTGCGCGACGCATATGGTGGAGCATGGAGCGGATTTGCGGAGTGTGCAGACTTTGCTGGGACATGCGGATATTGCGACGACTCAGGTTTATACGCATGTGGCGCTAGGGCATTTGAAGAGGGTGCATCGGGAGCATCATCCGCGGGGGAAGAGACGGAGAGAGGTGGTGGAGTAATGCGGCGGCCGAATGTTTTCGCATCTTCGGTGGCCACGGGGATTGTATTTCTGGCACTTTCACCATTGCTATATGGGTTCTTAATGCTGAAAGCACATGCTCCTGCACCGCCCGAGTGGATTGTCGTCTTCTTCTGGCTCGGTGTGCCTGGCATGCTGGTTGCGAATGCTATTGCCGGCTACTACCAGCCATCTAGTTTGGCTGTCGCTATCGTCGCGACGTGGGTTTTCTACTTCCTTGTATGTCGGGCTCTCCTTTGGTATCCAAACCTTCGGCAGTGGATGCGACGACGGGCGGCGCAGCATATCGCAAAGACAAAACGCGAGGTACTGTGACGTGAAGACCATAAACTTCCATACACTCGCGGAGCAGTTTCTGGCGATGCTCGCAAACGAGCGCGGGGCGAGCGAGCATACGGTGCGGGCTTATGCGCGGGAGGTGAGGAACTTTGCGGATTATCTGCGGGAGACGCTGGGGGATCGGGCTTCGGTGAAGCAGGTGGAGCATTTGCATATTCGCGCTTATCTCGGTGTGTTGTATGAACGGGGTTTGACGAAGGCGAGTGCGGCTCGGGCGCTGGCGGCGATTCGGAGCTGGTTTAAGTGGCTGGCGAAGGAAGGAAAGGTGAAGCAAAATCCTGCGCTGCTGGTGTCGACCCCGAAGCTGCCGAAACATCTGCCCCGTGTGCCGAGCGTGGAAGAGGTGAACCGGGTGCTGAATTCGCTGGAGGGTGAGGCGAAGAAGAAAGAGGAGGCTGCGGCGTGGCCTGAACGGGATCGCGTGATTTTCGAGTTGCTGTATGGGTGCGGGATCCGGAACTCGGAGCTGGTGGGTCTGGATATGGGAAGTGTGAAGTGGCGGGATGATGCGGTGCTGGTTCGAGGCAAGGGACGGAAGGAGCGGTTGGTTCCACTGGGAGATGAGGCTGCGGCTGCGCTGCGAGATTATCTGCCGCTGCGGGAGGCGAGACTTGTGGCCGCGGGGAAGGGTGGCCTGGTGGCTGGCGGGCCTTTGATGACGAATCTGCGAATGCGGGGAGACTGCCGGCTGAACGACTCGGAGCGTCGGGAGGATTGTGAAGGCGATCGCGTTGAGTCGAGGGCTGGCGGCTGATGTGCATCCGCATACGCTGCGGCATGCGTTTGGGACGCATATGCTGGAGGAGGGTGCCGATCTAAGGTCGATTCAGGAGATGCTGGGACATGAACGACTGTCGACGACGCAGCGGTATACGCAGTTGACGGTGGGTCAGGTGCAGAAGGTTTATGACGCGACGCATCCGCGGGCGAAGTAGAAGTATCTGTTCTTACACAATCTTAACGAATGATTTGCGAAACTTTTGTGTAGTTTCGGTGTCACAAGCTTAATCGCTGATTGTGTAATGAAGGGTTTTCAAAATAGATGGGATACCTGCTAGGACGGTAGACTTTTTTCATAGCGGTCTCGTCTTGCAAAGGTATTTGTGTATGTCGAAGGCCAGTTTTTGGCGCCGATGATAGAACGTGGGTTCATCGATGCGTTGGGTTTATCAGCAAATGACGGGCGGGCCTGCTGCCACGAGGGAAGACGAATTTATACGATGAGTTCAATCCGTTTCAGGCGATATGCCGCGATTCTTCTTAGTTCTGGAATTTATCTGTTGGCAGGTTGCAATAGTAAACCGTCCGACCCAAAAGGCGAGGCTCCGCCGGAGACGGTTGTACAGGCCGATACGGATGTGAACCTGGTGCGCGTGGACCATCCGGAACATTTCCCGGTGGTAGCGGCGACGCCTTATACGTCGGTGTCCAAGATTCAGGTTACCGGTACGGTGAATCCTGATATTTCGCGTACGGTGCCGGTGATCTCGATTGCCTCGGGCCGGGTTGTCGATGTTCACGCACGCATTGGAGACTACGTAAAAAAAGGCCAGCTTCTGATGGATGTGCAGAGCAACGATGTCTCCTCAGCGTTTGGGCAGTATTTGAAGGCTGTTAATGATGAGCGGCTTGCGAAGGCGCAGTACGATCGCGCGAAGATCCTGAATGATAAAGGCGCGATTTCGAACAGTCAGGTTGAGATCGCACAGAATGCGGAGGATGACGCGAAGGCTGGGTTGTCTGCCTCGGAGGAGCAGTTGCGCGTGCTCGGTGTCGATAAAGATCACCCTGCGGCGACCGTAAAAGTTTATGCGCCGGCGTCGGGCTATATTATCGCGCAGAATGTAACTGCTGCTGCCGCGGCTGGAGTGACTTACACGGGCTCGGCCAATGCCTTTACGATTGCGGATCTTTCTCACGTGTGGATTGTCTGCGATGTGTATGAGAACGATCTTCCTGCGGTGCATCTTGGGGAGAAGGCGGAGATTCGGCTCAACGCCTATCCGGATCGAGTGTTGAGTGGGGTCATCAGCGATATCGGCGCAGTGCTTGATCCACAGATACGCACGGCGAAGGTGCGGATCGAGGTTGAGAATCCAAACACAACGATGCGTGTTGGAATGTTTGCGACGGTAACGATTCAAGGCAAGAGTCCGGAGACTCACGTTCAGGTGCCGGCGACTGCGGTGCTGCATCTGCACGACCGTGACTGGGTCTATGTTCCTGCGGGTGACGGTAAATTCCGGCGAGTGGCGGTTCGTAGCGGCGATAGTTTACCGAACAATATGCAGGCGATTCTCTCGGGCATCGACGCGGGCCAGCAAGTCGTTTCGAACGTGCTGGCGCTACAGAATGCGGCGGATCAGTAAATGATTCGAGGCCTCGTCGATTTCGCGTTGAATAACCGGTGGCTTGTTCTCGGTCTTGCGGTGATGCTTTTCGCGTGGGGAGTGGTTTCGTTCCACAATCTTCCGGTTGAGGCTTATCCCGATGTTGCGAACAACTATGTTCAGGTGATTACGCAGTGGCCGGGTCGCGCGGCCGAAGAGGTGGAGCAGCAAGTTACTACGCCGATCGAGATTCAGATGGCGGGGATTCCGCATATGACTCATCTGCGATCGACTTCGCTGGCTGGCCTTTCCAGCGTAACGATGATCTTCGACGACGATTCAGTGAATAGGGAAAATCGGGACCAGGTATTTCAGCGACTCGGACTGGTTACGCTACCTGCGGGACTACAGCCGCAGATGGGAACGGACTGGAGCCCGGTCGGCCAGATCTATTGGTATACGTTGCGGTCTACGAATCCTGCCTACGACAGCATGGAGCTGAAATCGCTGCAGGATTGGAGGCTTGAAAAAGAGTTCAAGTCGGTTCCTGGGGTGGTGGATGTTTCCAGTTTTGGGGGCATTACGCGTGAATACCAAGTGCGCGTCGATCCGGGCAAGCTGATCGCTTATGGATTGAGCATCGGGCAGGTGGAGCAGCAGATTGCCAACAACAATGCAAATGCAGGCGGGAGTTTTATTGAGCAGGGCCAGCAGCAGGTTAACGTGCGAGAAGTGGGTCTCTATAAGAACGTCAAAGATATCGAGGATACCGTTCTCAAGACTCAGTCTGGCACGGCTCTTCGAGTAAAAGATATTGCCGCTGTTGTTCAGGGGCCGAGAATACGTCTTGGACAGATTGGCAAGACTTGCCGTTTCGGTTCCACTCCGCCGTCGGAGGCGGGAGCGTCCTTCAGCGGGAGCGATCCTTGTGTGGATCACGCGGAGAAGCCAGGCAGTAAGGTAATACATCACGAGGATGGGAGGCTGATCGATAACGGTGATGTTGTCGAGGGCATCGTCCTGATGCAGAAGGGAGACAACTCCGACGCTACGCTTGAGGGGATTCACAAGAAGGTTGAAGAACTGAACGATCATGTTCTGCCGCCGGGCGTCAAGATCATTCCATTTCTGGATCGCAGCGAGTTACTGCACTATACGACGCACACGGTGCTGCACAACCTCACGGAAGGCATCATCCTGGTCGTTGTTATCCTGTTCCTTTTTCTTGGGAATGCGCGCGGCGCCATTATTGTGGCGCTTACGATACCGTTTGCATTGCTGTTTGCTGCGATCTGTCTGAATCTGCGGGAGATTCCTGCGAACCTTTTGTCGCTTGGTGCGCTGGATTTTGGCATGGTTGTGGATGGCTCGGTCGTGATTGTTGAGAACATCGTCCGGCATCTGAGCCATGGCCGAAAAGAGGGTATCACTCCAACACAACAGATTCGTGATGCCACGCATGAGGTGCAGAGGCCGGTCTTCTTTGCGCGAGCGATGATTATTACGGCGTATCTGCCGATTTTTACTCTGCAGTCGGTTGAGGGCCGGCTGTTCAAGCCGATGGCGTGGATGGTGAGTTTCGCTCTGCTCGGTGCGCTTATCTTTTCTCTGCTGCTTGCGCCGGTTTTGTCGAGTCTGTTGTTTCCGAAGGGTGCGAGCGAGTGGGAGAATCCGGTGATGATCTGGCTGACGAACCGCTATCGTCACGCCGTGAAGTGGGCGATCGAACACCGCAAATTCACTGTGAGTCTTGCGGGAGTTGCGCTCTTTACCGCTGGGTTTCTCATTCTCAGCGGCGTGATTGGCTCTGAGTTTCTTCCGCATCTTGATGAAGGCTCGATCTGGGCCAGAGGTACGCTTGCACCTTCGACGGGGCCTACGGAGAGTCTTCGGATTATGAATGAGGGGCGACTTAAGCTGGCTGCGTTTCCCGAGGTGTTAAAGGTTGTGAGTCAGACTGGACGCCCGGACGACGGCACGGATACGACAGGTTTTTTTAATACTGAATACTTCGTCGATCTCAAACCCAAAGATCAATGGCGTCCGGTGTTCAAGGAAAATAAAGAAGAACTGATTGCAGCGATGGATCGCGAACTTGAAAAGATGCCGGGTGTGTTGTGGAATTTTTCTCAGCCAATATCGGACAACGTTGAGGAGGCTGTCAGCGGTGTCAAAGGTGAGCTTGCAGTAAAGATTTACGGCGACGATCTTCGAACGCTTGAAGAAAAAGGCAATCAGATTGTTTCGGTCATGGGCAAGATCAAGGGTGTTCAGGATCTTGGGTTGTTCCGTGTGATCGGCCAGCCGAACCTGAACTACATTGTTAATCGCGAGGCTGCCGCGCGGTTTGGCATCAACGTTGCGGATGTGCAGGATTCGATTCAGACTGCAGTTGGTGGCAATGCTGTGACACAGGTTTTGCAGGGAGAAGCCCGCTACGACGTTGTGGTGCGATATCTGCCGCAATACCGCAGTACGCAGGAAGCGATCGACAACATTCGATTGATGTCACCATCGGGGGAGCGTGTTTCGCTCGCCCAACTGACGACGATCAAGACGGAAGATGGTGCGGAAGAGGTTTATCGCGAAGGCGGGCAGCGTTATGTCGCGATCAAGTACAGCGTGCGGAACCGTGACCTCGGTTCGACTGTCGAAGAGGCTATCAGCAAGGTCAAGGAGCAGGTGAAGCTTCCGACTGGATACAAGATCGACTGGGCGGGCGAGTACGAGAGTCAGAAGCGATCGTCGCGGAGATTGATGCTGGTTCTGCCGATCACGCTCATTCTCATCTTCATCATTCTCTACACGATGTTTCACTCGGGGAAGTGGGCTCTGCTCATTCTCGGAAATGTTTCGATGGCGCCTTTAGGTGGGTTGATTGCGCTTCTGCTTACCGGCACCCACTTTTCGGTTTCGTCAGGCGTCGGGTTTCTTGCGCTGTTTGGTGTCTCAGTGCAGGTGGGCGTGATCATGCTGGAGTACATCAACCAGATGCGGGTGAGGGGGCACTCGATTGAAGAGGCGGCGATCGAAGGAGCGGTTCTGAGGCTTCGGCCGATCATGATGACTATGCTGGTTGCGACCCTTGGGCTGTTGCCTGCGGCAACTTCGCACGGAATTGGGTCGGATTCGCAACGTCCCTTTGCGATTGTTATCGTTGGCGGCCTTATTGGCGCGCTGCTGATCAGCGTCTTTCTGCTGCCTACTTTGTACGTGTGGGTTGCAAGGCCGAACGATGTTCTTCCCGTGCCTGAGACGGAGTTTGAAAACTGATGAGATACCGAGACCTTCTCGTCGGGATGTGCGTTCTCATGAGCGTTGGAGCGGCTGACGGGCAAAATCAGCCTTCTGCGCCATACGTGCCGATTACGATGGCACAGGCTGTGGAGCTTGCGCGTGCGAAGAATCCTACATTGCTTGCGGCACAACAGAACCTGTTGTCGGTGAAGGCGCAGGAGATTCAAGCTGGGGTCAGGCAGAATCCGAACCTTGTTCTTACGGGGTCGAATGTGACTCTGGGCGAAGATTCCAACAATCCTTTTTTCTACAGCGTGGGAGTTTCGCGGCTATTTGAGCGTGGGGAAAAACGCCGGTGGCGGCTTGATAGTGCCCGATCGACGACGGCACAGACGGATGCTCAGTATCACGCGCAAGAACAGCAGACGATTCTCGCGGTGCGGCAAGCTTTTACCAATTTTGTTATCGCAAAAGCTGCAAGGAAGATTGCTGAGGATAATCTGAAGGATTTTAAACACGAATTGGATATTAACGCGGAGCGGCTGAAGGCCGGCGATCTGGCCAAACTGGATTTTGAACGACTGGATTTGCAGATGGCGCAGTTTGAATCGGATGAATCGAATGCGATTACGAATGCACTCCAGGCGAGTCTGCAGTTGCAGGTGCTGCTGGGGTACGACAAGCCGCGTAAGGGCTTTGATGTGGTGGGCGATGTTGTTCCACCCGGAGTGACTGACACGATGGAGAGCCTTGAGCAGAAGGCTCTGGCTGCACGGCCTGATTATCATGCGGCGCAGCTCGGGGTGGCTGTTGCGGACGCGAATGTGAAGCTGGCTAACGCAAATGGTACTGCCGACCCGACGCTTGAAGCAGACTACGACCGCAATGGGCCGGATAACTCTGCGGCTTTTAGTTTCAACATTCCTCTGCGGTTTTTCGATCGCAATCAAGGCAATAAAGAGACCAGCAAATATGTGGCGCAGGCGAGCCGGTTCGCTGAGCTGGCGGCGCGGAACCAGGTCGTTAGTGATGTCGATCAGGCGTGGGTTGGATATGAGAACGCGAAGATTCTTTCCGATCGCTACAATGGGCACTATCTTGATGAGGCGAAGGATGTGCTGGATATTTCGAAGTTCAGCTATGAGCACGGGGCGCTGGCGCTGATTGATTATCTCGATGCAGTGCGTGAAGCGCGCTCGGTGACGACGGATGCGCTCAACGCCTACTCACAGACATGGATGGCGATTCACCAGCTCAGCTTTGTAACGGCGACAGAAGTGGTTCCGTAGCACTGGATTATTTGAAGCGTTGAAAACGAGAAGCAGCGCCTCGAATCGCTGCTTTTCATCACTCGTGTGTCAGTTCCTGGGGAAGGGAACGAATTTGTTTGTACACGAGGTTGCTGTTCCTTCTCCAGGAGTGCCTTGTGTTGTCGAGTCTGCGCCGGCAGGCAGCTTCAGATTGACCGGGCCGGGGCCGAGAAGAAAGTCGGCGTGGTGGATCGAATAGCTATAAGAGGCGGAGTCGGTGATGAGAACGTTGTCGAGAATCGCTGCGATGCGGTAGTCCTTCGAGTAGCCATTGAAAGAGATTTTGCCGCCTCCTGAAACGCGAACGTTATGCAGGGTGACGTCGCGCATTGAGGGGGGCGAGTTTCCTTCGACTGTGCCTGCGGCGGTGTATCCGGTGTCGAGTGTGATGGGATTCGGGGAGTCGCGCACGCAGATGTCGTCGTAGATGACGTCATGCACCAGACCGCCGCGAGATCCGTTCGACTTGATGCGGATACCATTGTCGGGGCCGTCGAGCGAGAGATCGAAGACGCGGATTTTGCTGACTCCGCCGTTCGTCTCGCTACCGATTGACATTCCGTGGCCCCAGTAAAAATGGTTATGGCTGACTGTCATGTTCGTGATGCCACCGGTGCCGCCCTTGATGGCTACATTGTCGTCGCCCGTGCGAATGTAACTGTGGGTGATGGTGATGTTTTTGGAGCCCGCCCCGGGGTCGACTCCGTCGGTGTTGCGTGCGCCGCGTTTTGGAGTGTCGATCTTCAGTCCCCACACCGTGAAGCCGTCGCCGTGGTTATAGACGATGTGGAAGTTTGGCGAATTTTTCAGTGTGATCTGGTAAACAGTAAAATTGTCTGCAGCGTCGGTGACGATGAGGCGCGGAACCTGCTGGCGACCTCCTTTGCGGGCCTGTTCTGCGAGATCCCACCAGGAGACATCCTTGCCGAGGATTTTTTCGCCTCCTCGACCATCGATTACGCCTTCGCCCATGATCCCGGCACCCGAGATATGCTGGGCCGAGATCAATGGCTTGCATCCGCTGCCTGAGTCATTCACCAGGCCACAACTGCCCGGAGTTTTCTCGTAGAGGGATGAATCGCGCGATGCGAACAGAGTGACACCTTTGTCGACGATGAGTGTGACGCCTTCGCGCAGTTCAAGAGGCCCGCTGAGGAATGCGTTTTCCGCTCCGTGACTGCTGAGGATTACGGCCTGGCCTTTTCCGCATCCATCCAGTGCCTGCTGAATGCGGGCGGTGTCCAATTTGTCTTCGTCCGTTCTGGCAAGGCTTTGATTGCTGACATGCAGCTGTGCATCGAGGGAACTACAGATTGCTGGTAGGACAGGTTCGGTGACTGTTCGCGTGTCCTGCGCACTAAGAAAGGGAATTGGTGAAAGTGCGAAGAGGAGAAAGACCCGTTTCATAGGCTACCAGCTTCCACGTTCACCGAAGATGTCGATCACGTGGCCTAATCTCTGAGCGCCCTTCAGCCAATTCTGCTGCAGGCCCAACTCGACACGGTCGGCATCGCCCTTCTCGATTCCTTTGATGATGTATTCGTGTTCTTCGACCGAGATGTGGAGGTCCTTAATGATGGAACTTGCATACAGCCTCCAGTAGCGTTCGGCTTGCGGTTCAATGGCGCCATGCAATGTCAGCAGCCGAGGCCCTGCGCCGTTGTAAACGATCAGGCGATGGAAGTTGCGATCGAGATCGAATATATCCCCTTGCTTTCCCCCGCGTCCCTCGCATATCTGCAACAGTTGGTCATTGAGCTTTCTAAGCTGAGTGCAAAGCTCGTTTCGTTTGGGTGAAGGCAATGCCGCAACGCCGCGTCCGGCAATGCCCTCGAGGTTCCCGATAATGAGATAGAGTTCGTTCGCGTCCTCTTTTGTCAGCGGCGCAACGATCATCCTGGACTTGCTTACATTGCGGTGTTCGAGGATATATCCTTCACGCTGCAGCCAGTGAATTGCACCGCGAACCGGGGTCCGGCTCATGTTGAGCCTTTCGGCCAGGTCGGCCTCAAGAATCCATGTTCCGGGAGACAAGCGGCCGTGAACAATGAGCTCGCGGATTTCGCGAAAAGCCGTTAGAAGACTTGTACCGTGTTCCGCCTTCACTCGTTCGAGTGAAGTGGATGCTGCTTTGGCTTTTTTCTTCATGTACCGATCTACTAAATTACAAGAAATGAAATCGTATATGTCACTCTATCGCAAGTTGGTATACAAACACTGTTGAACCGAATTTACAAAAATGTATCCAAAATCGTCTACAAAATGAGGTATGATAAATTCATGGGGTTAAAGCGATGGGTGGACGTAGTGGACTCTCACACGGAGGGTGAACCTACTCGTGTCGTTGTCTCTGGGGGACCTGATCTCGGAATCGGCGATCTATCGGTTCGCTTGAAACGGTTTGAGGCTGAATTTGATGATTTTCGGCGTGGCGTGGTTTGTGAGCCGCGGGGATCTGAGGTCGTCGTCGGGGCTCTTCTCTGTGATCCAGTAGATCCGAAATCCGCAGCAGGCGTAATCTTCTTCAACGATGTTGGATATCTGGGGATGTGCGGACACGGGACGATTGGTCTGGTGACAACGCTCGCCCACATGGGACGGATCGCACAGGGGCGTCATCAAATCGAAACTCCTGTGGGAACGGTTTCTACTTATCTTCATAAGGATGGGAAAGTTTCGGTCTGCAATGTTTCCAGCTATCGGTTCCGAGCATCTGTTGCTGTCGACGTTCCGGGGTACGGACGGTTTGTTGGGGACATTGCCTGGGCAGGGAACTGGTTCTTTCTTATTGGAGAGCATCCGTTCGATCTGTCGCTCGCCAATCGGGCGGAACTTGTGGCGGCGTCAACGGCGATTCGCGCGGCGCTGATGGCAAGCCGGATCACAGGCGAAGGTGGAGCGCCCATTGATCACATCGAGTTTTTTTCTGCACCGCGACTGCCTCAGAGTTCCTCGCGGAATTTTGTGCTTTGTCCTGGCGCGTCGTTTGACCGTTCGCCATGCGGCACTGGAACGAGCGCGAAGATGGCGTGCCTGTACGCCGATGGAAAGCTCGCTGCGGGAGATGTGTGGGTTCAGGAGGGGATTCTCGGCACATTTTTCGAAGGCAGGATTGTTGGCGTGCCGAATGGGTACATACAACCCGAAATCACTGGACGAGCCTGGATCACGGGTGAGTCGAAATTGCTCTTCCAGAGTGATGATCCCTTCGTTGGCGGCATTGCATTCTGATGAAGAGCTACGACGTTCTCATTGTCGGTGCCGGTATTGTAGGCTGTGCCTGCGCACGTGAGTGTGCGTTGGCGGGTTTACGGGTTTGCATCGTTGAAGGTAATGTAACCGGCGGAGCTGCGACTGCTGCAGGCATGGGACATATAGTCGTCATGGATGATTCGCCGGCTCAATTTCAATTGACCCGGTATTCCCGTTCGATGTGGCAACAGTTGATTCCGAAGCTTCCAGCCAGCGCTGAATATGAGGTTCGCGGAACGCTGTGGGTAGCGGCAGATGAAGAAGAGATGGCTGAGGTGCGCGCGAAGCAGTCGGCCTACAGCGCCTTTGGTGTTCGTGCCGAGATCCTTAATGAAGCGGAAGTGGCAGAGGAGGAGCCTAAACTGCGATCCGGACTCGCCGGCGGTCTGCTCGTGCCTGACGATGGAGTTATTTATCCTCCCGCTGCAGCCGATTGGTTTCTGGAAGGCGCCGTTAAGGCTGGAACAACAATACTGCGTGGGCAACAAGCCATATCTGCTGACAATGGGGAGCTTCGATTGGCAGACGGAACAACACTGCACGGTGAGCGAATTGTTTTGGCTACGGGTACGGATTGTTCTCTTTTGCCGTCGTTGCCGATAAAAAAGCGAAAAGGGCACTTACTCATTACGGATCGTTATCCAGGCTTCCTTCGTCACCAACTCGTGGAGCTTGGATACCTCAAAAGCGCGCATAAGCTTGAGTCAGATTCCGTTGCCTTCAATATTCAGCCACGTCGCACGGGCCAATTGCTGATCGGTTCTTCGCGTCAGTATGGCAATGATGATCCGAAATCTGACGCGGCGATTCTGACGCAAATGTTAGAGCGGGCGCAAAGTTACATGCCCGAGTTAGCGCAGGTCTCGGGCCTGCGTGTGTGGACCGGATTCCGCGCGGCAACCCCCGATAAATTACCACTGATTGGACCGGCCGAAGGCCTCACCGATGACGGGACTATCTGGCTTGCCGCTGGCTTCGAGGGACTTGGCATTACAAATGCTCCCGCAGCTGCCCGTCTGTTGACGGACCAGATGGTTGGTCGCGCATCGGAGATTAATACTGCTCCTTACTTGCCTCAACGAATGACATCCCAGGCGGCGCTGCATGCGTGAGAGTGTCACAGTATTGGTTAATGGACGGCCGGTTCAGGTGCAAGCCGGATCGATCGTCTCGGCTGCACTTTTGAAAGCAGGAGAACCCTGCCGCTTATCTGTCACGGGCGAATCTCGAACTGCACTTTGTGGGATGGGCATCTGCTTTGAGTGCCGCGCCACCGTGAACGGTGTTCGCCATCGCCGCACATGTCAGATGATTTGCCGCGAAGGTATGGTGGTGGAATCTGATCGATGAAACGCGCTGATGTCATTGTCGTGGGAGCCGGACCAGCCGGCATCGCAGCCGCCACCGCAGCCGCTCGTCACGCACGAAGTGTTCTTCTTGTCGATGACAACCCAGTCGCTGGGGGACAGATCTGGCGAGGTGGTATCGAAAATTCGAATGGACACGGAGATAATCGGGAAGACACTGCGAAAGCTAAGGCTCTGCAAGGCCTGATTTCGTCTGGAGCAACTCTACTCTCTGGTTTGCGGGTCTTCGATGCACCCGGTCCATCGGTAGTCCGTGCAATCAATGAAACTGCTGACGGTGCCGAAGTCGTCACGCTCCGATACGATCGCCTCATTCTAGCCACAGGAGCCCGCGAGCGATTTCTTCCATTTCCCGGATGGACTCTTCCGGGAGTTTTTGGTGCTGGTGGACTTCAAGCTCTCGTAAAAGGTGGATTTCCGGTCCACGGCAAACGCGTTGTCGTTGCCGGGTCGGGTCCGCTCCTCTTCGCAGTGGCCGCTCATCTCCACGGATATAAGGCTCGTATAACCTGCGTGGCGGAGCAGGCGACGAACTCGCAACTTTCGCTCTTTGCCGTTTCGCTCTTGTCTCATCCTTCCAAGGTCCTGCAGGGCATCGGCTATCGCGCCACTCTTCGCAAAACTCCTTATCGCACGGGGTGCTGGCCGGTTTCGGTCGTACCAAACGAAGCAACGGGCTTGCTCAAAAGCGTCCAGCTCACCAATGGAAACAGGACGTGGCAGGAACCCTGCGATATGCTTGCCTGCGGTTTTCATCTCGTTCCCAACACCGAACTGGCCTCTCTCCTCGGTTGCGAGCTGCACGGCGATTTCGTCACTGTCAACGAGCAGCAAAAGACCTCCGTCGAAAATATCTATTGCGCTGGAGAACCCACGGGAATCGCTGGACTCGACGCTGCTCTAATCCAAGGCGAAATCGCTGGCCTTGCCTGCGCAGGACAGCCAACGGATCACCTGCACGCACGCAATCTCTCCGAACAAAAATTTGTCGCACGCCTCGAGGCTGCTTTTCGTCTCCGTCCGGAACTCCGCTTGCTTCCTGCATTGGACACCATCGTTTGCCGTTGCGAGGACGTAACGTACGAAGAGCTGGCATCTCGCAACGGATGGACCGACGCCAAGCTGCAAACCCGTTGCGGCATGGGCCCATGCCAGGGACGTATCTGCGGTCCCGCAACCCAAACTCTCTTTGGGTGGACACCGAAATCAATTCGTCCGCCCATCTTTCCTGTTCCCATAAGCGCACTTTGCGTGCACGATTTCCAACAAACTGTATCTGAGGAGATTGCATGATCTGGTCTGGCGTAATGCCCGCAATGACGACACCGTTCGACACCAACCTCGCTGTCGACCACCCTTTTCTCGCCCAGCACGCAGCGTGGCTGCTCGGCAATGGATGCACCGGCCTGGTGATGCTCGGGTCACTCGGCGAAGGAGCGACTCTCGAAAATTCCGAAAAAGTTGAAATACTCAAAACCGCCGTGAGAGTCGCGGGAGGAGGGTCTCCAGTCGTCGCGGCGATCTCATCTCTCTCCACCGCAAGCGCCGTGCGTCTTGCAAAAGAGGCCGAACAAGCAGGCTGTCAAGCGCTTATGGTTCTTCCGCCCTACGTCTACACCTCGGACTGGCGCGAGATGAAGAATCACGTTGCGACTATCATCGGCGCAACGAAACTCTCCTGCATGCTCTACAACAACCCCGTCGCCTACAAGACCGACTTCCTGCCTGTAGAGATCGCCGAACTAGCTGCCGAAAATCCGAATCTCCAAGCCGTCAAAGAGTCAAGCGCCGACGTTCGCCGCGTCTCCGCCATCCGCGAAGTCCTCGACGATCGTCTCGACATCTTTGTTGGTGTCGACGATGTTCTTGTCGAAGGCGTTCAGGCAGGAGCCAAAGGCTGGATCGCCGGTCTCGTCAACGCTTATCCTGCCGAATCCGTCGAACTCTTCAATCTCGCGAAAGCCGGTAAGCAGAAAGAAGTCTTCGAGCTCTATCGCTGGTTCCTTCCCCTTCTCCGCATGGACACAGTACCCAAGTTCGTGCAGCTCATCAAATGGGTTCAGGAGCAAGCCGGAGTCGGCTCGGCACGCGTCCGCTCCCCGCGTATGGAAATCATAGGCGACGAACTCAAGACCGCACAGGCAACGTTCAAAACGGCTTTTGCCAACCGGCCGAAAGTCGTCGAGAGACCTTTCTCCAGCTTCAAAGGCGCATAAAAAAGAGCAGCGAAGCGGAGGTTCCGCTTCGCTGCTTGCGCTCCACAGCAATCGATAACCTTAAGGCGCCGGAGTCGGTACGTCCATTAGAAGTAAATTCATTTAGGCGAACTATTTGCCGACCTCAAGTGCGTTTCCTGTCACAGGAATCGTGCGACGCGAAGAGAGAGTTTCTTTTTTGTAGAGTTTTTTGTAGAGAAAGATCCGATCTAATCCAGATCGAAGTCCCTTAGGGGGCGGTCCGTCAGCGGAGTTTCCTTCGCCTTCTTTACCGCTTCGGCAAACTTCTTTGCCATTACATCTTCCCGGTTCTTCTGAGCATCCACGCTCTGCTGAAAGATCGAATCCCTTCGCGCATCCGCCTCACGGAGAGCCTTAGCCGCCTCGCCAAAATCTTCAAACATTTTTTTCTTCGGCGCTGACTTGTGCGAAATAATCGCCCGCGCAACCGGGTCTACCTTCAACATCGCCCCACAATCCGGACACATTACCTCAAACGGCTGATCGCTCAATCCCATGGAACACACCTCTGCCACCCATTCTAAAACTCATGGTCAAGGCGTGGAGCTTACTCGGTACCGAAAACTTGCAGTCTAGAGCCGCACGACCACATGTCCAGGACATTGGTTTTTCGCTATTCCCACCAGTCGCTCCACCAGGCCATCCCCATACTTCGTCATAAACCAGATCCCGGCTACAACGCGTTCCTGCGGATGCCCGTCCGGAAACACATTCAGGGTAATCGCCTCGGCATGTTTTCGCAGGCTTGTCTGCTTCTGCAACTCAAATGTCGCGGCCATCCGCCGCAGCCTGTTCATCTGATAGCGCATCTTCGATCCCGACACATCAGCTGCCCGGCCAAGCGAGGCATCCATTCCTGCCAAATACTCTGTCAGCGCGTTGAGTTCAATATCCAAAGCATTCCCCACCGTAGCGAGCTTTCGCTTTCCCTCGATCGGTATTGCCCGCGCTCCAAGTCGCTGCGCCAGTTCCTCCGCAGTTGTCATGGCATCCGGCAACTGGACCTCGTCCTTGTCCATGACTGCCGAAATTGCCGTCTCCAACAGGGTCGCGCTCAATCGCGGCAAAACCGGGGTGATGCGGCCGAGAATCGCCTCGTATAACACTGCACTCTGCGCAAAATAGGCAATTTCCGCCGGTCCACCAACATAAGCAGCGGTCGGTAATACCGTATCCTGAAATACCGGTCGGAGCAGGGCATTCGGACTCAATCTCTCGGGCGTGGTCTCCAGGATCTCAATCAATTCAGCGGTCGAATAGTTCCGTCCACCCGCCTTCCACCGAGTTTCTTCCTTATCCCCGGTGGCGCGCCGTAGTGCTTCCCGCTCCCCGGTCGCCCCGTCCAGCAAAAACAACTGCGAACCTCCCTCGGTTACAAGCACTTGCGCGTGATACCCGGCCTTCATCAATTCCGTGTTACGAGCAATCAACGCGTCCTGCAATTCTGTGGCATGTTCCAAGGCATATCGCAACGTGCTCGCGCCCAGGGCATGGAACTCGCGCGAAGCAGCATCCATCACGACGAGCCCCTGCTCCGCAAAGATCCGAGCCATCAATCGCCCAAATGCCAACGCAAGTGTTGGGGGTGCTCCATCTTTCGGCAGATAACACTCTCGAAGCCACTCACTCACCGGAGCAAACTCGAGCAGTTCGCTTGCGCGCTCCAGCACCGCTTCTAATGCTTGTACCGGCGGCACTACGTCTCCCACGGGAACTGAATGTGGAAGCTTCAACTCAAGTCGGAGCGTTTCTACCGAATTCTTTGTTAAGAACGAGATCTGGTCTACTTCCTCCAGATCATGATCCTCTGTCGCTAACCAGAAGATGGGAACATGCTCGACCCCTGTGGCTTTTGTCGCCTCTACAGCCCGGGCTACTGCTGTCGCTGCTTTCAGAAGTGTCAGCAGCGGCCCACCGAACAAAACCACCTGCTGCCCGGTCACGACAGCTCGAGCACCATTTCGCAGCTTGGTGATATTTGCCTTCGCCGCTTCACTTGCGCCAAACTTGACAGCCTGCTGCTCCAGCAAGTCAGCCAAAACTTTTGCATCTTTCCCCTGGGAGGCTTTTCCGATCCATTTTCCGGCGAACGGTTCCGCGCCAAACCACTTTCGCACTGCTACGCCGCCAGCACTATCTCCCATTGCAAGATAATCGCGGTACAGCTGCGAGACATGCGGCAAAATCGTGATGGGGAAACATTCAGAACTCGTCAAGCTAATCCTCGATCTCACTCACCCGGGCAAACGCCGGCCAAACGACATAATTTTCATGTGCATCCGTTTTGATGCCCTAACCCTAAGTCTAGATGCAGGATGATACCTTAGGCCTATGTCCGCCCAAATAAAGACGCCTGCCAGCGCTTCCTCGATAGAAAAGAAGAAGCTCCCCAAGCCGCGCCTAATCTCCTCCAAACTCGCCTACAAAGGGAAGGTCTTCTCCGTCGTTACAGACAAAGTAGAAGAGCCCGGAGGCTACATCAATACTCGTGACGTCATTCGCCACCATGGGTCCGTCGTGATCCTGGCGGTCGATGACTCGAAGAACCCCAACGACCCGGACATTATCTTCGAGCGCCAATACCGTCACGCTGCAGGGCTGACCCTCATCGAGCTTCCCGCCGGCCGTTGCGAACCCGGCGAGGCTCCACTTGCTGCTGCCAAGCGCGAGCTTATCGAGGAGACTGGCTATCGCGCCAAGCGCTGGACCCTCCTCACCAGGTACTTTGCCAGCCCGGGCTTTCTCGGGGAATGGATGCAGCTCTATCTTGCCCGTGACATCCGCGAAGGCGCCTCGACGCCCGAACCTGACGAACACATTGAGGTCTTTCGCCTTACCCTCTCCGAGGCCCTCGCCCTTGTCTATAGCAATAAAATCCACGACGCCAAAACCTTGATTGGCCTAATGCTTTATGACGCCGGCCGCCGAGCCGGGCGTCTTTAACTTCCCCGGGCTAGCACGCAAACTACCAAAAAAAATCCTGGATCGACAAAAAAGAGACATCGGCGCGGTTCCCAGAAAACTCCCTCTCTCCCTTTTGCGTCACACACACTAAGCGACGTTACCGTTGAAGGACTTTGACTTCACGGCAGCGGGCGGCTTAGACACGAATGTAAGGGAGTCGCTCCATTGGCACAATATAAAGGCACTGTTAAGTGGTTCAACAACGCAAAGGGCTATGGATTCCTCGGCCGCGAAGGTGGCGCCGACGTATTCGTGCACTACAGCTCCATCCAGCGTGAAGGCTACAAAAGCCTTAAGGAAGGCGACGAGGTCGAGTTCGACATCATACAGGGCACCAAGGGGCCCCAGGCCGATCAGGTCTATCGGATTAAGGAAGTCAACCACGAACCCAATCAACAAACGCAGTAAGGCAGGTCAGGATTTTCCGGCACTCCCACCGGCGTTCCTAGTCTCGCTCTGCCTTGAGTCCTAACTCTGCGTGTTGCATACTGGCCCAGTGACCGCGTCACGCGGACTCTGACCAAACCTCATGGACAATATATCGATCGCCCGTCTTCTCGATGAAACCGCCTCCCTCCTCGAGATCGACGGCGCCGACCCTTTCCGCGTTCGTTCCTATCGCCGTGCAGCTGAGGCCGTTGAGCAACAAACTAGCCAGCTCTCTAGCATCGCCGACGACCCCAAAGCCCTCCTCGCAATCTCCGGCATAGGCAAAGGGATGGCGGCCAATATTCAAGCCATTCTGTCGACCGGAACCATGCCCCTCCGTGAAGAGCTGCTGCAAAAATACAAAGCCTCCATGCTCGAACTTCTCCGTTTGCCTGGTATGGGGCCAAAGACGGTAGCACTCGTCTGGTCGGAGTGTCAGGTTTGCGATCTCGATTCCCTCGAAGCTGCTGCCAAGGAGGGGCATTTGACCAAGCTTCCCCGTATGGGAGAAAAATTTGTCACTAAACTACTCAAAGGTATCGAGGATCATCGTAAAAACTCCAGCCGCTTTCGGATTGACAAGGCCCAGTACCACGCTGACATCATCTCCAACCTCATCCTCGAGTTTCCCGGAATCGAAGAGATAACCCCCGCTGGCAGCCTGCGTCGAGGTCGCGAGACTGTCGGCGACTTAGATCTACTCGTGACCGGCCCAGCTTGCGAGCCCGACATTGTTAGTGCCGCGGTCGAACATGTTGCTGCACTTCCACTTATCGAAAAGCTTCTCGCCAAGGGGCAAAACAAAGTCAGCTTCACCCTTCGCAACAATCTCCAGGTCGACGTTCGCCTGCTACCTCGAAGTGGTTACGGTGCAGCTCTCCAATATTTCACCGGCTCCAAGATGCACAACGTTGCTCTCCGCCAGCGAGCCATCAAACGCGGGCTCACTCTCAACGAGTATGCACTTCTTCGCGTCGAAGACAATACTATTGTCGCCGCCGCTTCGGAAGCTGACATCTATAACGCACTCGACCTGGATTACATTCCGCCCGAGCTTCGGGAGAACTCCGGTGAGATCGAAGCCGGTGCAGCCCACACACTTCCGCAGCTTATTACGCTAAGCGACATTCATGGCGATCTTCACATGCATACCAATGCGACTGATGGCCGCGATACGATTCGCCAGATGGCCGAAGCCGCCCTTGGCCGCGGCCTTTCTTATATTGCCATCACCGACCACAGCAAAAATCTAGCTATGACGAACGGTCTCGACGACGCGCGAGCCCTGGCCCACATCAATGCCATCCGAAAAGTCGATGCCGAACTTCAGCAGGAATACGAAGGCAAGATCCGCGTCTTTCCGGGTATCGAAGTCGATATTCTTGCCGATGGCGTGCTTGACCTCGATGACTCCACCCTCGCCCAGATGGACGTCGTTGTTGCCAGCGTCCACTCTCTTTTCAATCAGCCGGTCGAAGAGATGACCGCCCGCGTCCTCCGCGCTCTCGAGAATCCCCATGTTCGTATCCTCGGGCATCCGACTGGCCGCAAAGTTCTGGGCCGCGAAGGATACTCCATCTACGTTGACACAGTTCTTAAACGAGCCGCCGAACTAGGGGTAGCCGTCGAACACAACGCGAGCCCGGCACGCGCAGATCTCAATGATCTGAACCTTCGCATCGCCAAACAATATGGTTGCAAGATCGTCGTTAACACCGACGCTCACTCCACCGAAGAACTCGATCAGATGCGTTACGGTATCACCCAACTCCGCCGCGCCTGGCTTACTCCTACCGACATCTTAAATACTCAGCCCACTGCCGAAGCTCTCCTAAGAGCCCTTCGTCCGAAACCGTAACGCCGGACCTATCAAGGTAGCCGCGGAGGCCGTCGGACCATTCATTCCGCTTTCGAGCAATACGAGATGAAATACAAATTTCAGCTACCTGCCCTTTTTCATCCGTTTCACCACTCCAGCCAGCGAGTGCTCATTCATCGCGCTGACCGCGCCCTCTCGAACCTTCTTCATCCACCCGCTCACTGCTTTATCGTCGACGCTTAGCCAATCGCCAGCCGTGGCCTCGAATAAATCTCCCAATCCAATCTGCTTCGCCGGCATCTTCAACTTTGCCCCGCCATGCGGCCCTTTCCGCTGCACAATTAACCCAGCCTTATGCAGCAGCAGAAACGTCCGTCGCACCATCACAGCGCTCTCTTTCAGAGTCTCTGCAATCGCCGACGAGGTATGCATCGTATCCGGCTCACTCGCCAGCACCGCCAACACCCGCACGCTCAGTTGAAACCGCCCGCTCTGTGCCATGCAAAAGAAGCTACCACACCCACGCCCAATCCGCCGATTCCTTGTCCCTGTACCGAATTTATCGGCGGCGCTCATGTGAATCCGCCGTCGCCGCATCTCCGTGTAAACTCATCCAGTGAATATCCTTTTTGTCGGCGATGTTTTCGGTTCCGCCGGCCGTCACATCGTCCGCGAACACCTCCCGCACGTCCTTGAAACCAACGCCGTCGATCTCCTCGTCATCAACGGAGAAAACGCCGCCGGCGGCTTCGGCCTCACGCCCCCCATCGCCGAAGAACTCTTCGACCTCGGTGCGCACGTCATCACCACTGGCAATCACATCTGGGACAAAAAAGAGATCTTCGAATACATGACTGTACCCGCCGACTCCCACACTCGTGGCCGCCGTGTCCTGCGCCCCGCCAACTACGCGGTCGGCACCCCCGGCTTCGGCCTCTATCAAGGCGAACTCCCCACGGGCCAGACCTACGCTGTGATGAATCTC
The DNA here is from genome assembly GCA_963815485.1 of uncultured Acidobacteriaceae bacterium. Taxonomy (GTDB): domain Bacteria; phylum Acidobacteriota; class Terriglobia; order Terriglobales; family Acidobacteriaceae; genus Edaphobacter. Next base: position 3,154,714 of record CAWFGQ010000002.1, read on the forward strand.
CAGGGCCGCGTCTTCATGTCCTCCTGCGACGACCCGTTCCGCAAAGCCGACGAACTCCTCGCCCAGATCGCCCGCGAGTCCGAAGCCAAAGTCATCCTCCTCGATCTCCACGGCGAAGCCACCAGCGAAAAAGTAGCTCTCGGCTGGTATCTCGACGGCCGCCTTACCGCCATGATCGGCACCCACACCCACATCCCCACTGCCGACGAGCGCGTCCTCCCCAACGGCACCGCCTACCAGACCGACGTAGGCATGTCGGGCCCCTATGACTCTGTCATCGGTGTTCAAACGGAGCTAGTCCTCAATCGTTTTCTCACAGGAATGCCCGGCAAATTCGAAGCTGCCAAAGGCAACCCAAAGATGTGTGCCGCCCTCATCTCCTGCGACGGAGCCACAGGTCGTGCCCATCACATCCAGCGCATCATGCTAGGCGAATAATCCAACTCCCGCGCCAAATGTTGTCATTTAGACCGAAGGGCTCGTGCACTGCGAAAGCATGGTGGAGAAACCCGCTTCTCTCCCTAAAAATCGAAGCAATAGCAGCAATTAGCTGAAAAGCGCGGCCAACCCCGAACTCAGGATCACCGCACTTCCGATCACACCCAGCCGCAGCCAGAACTCCCGCGTCTTCTCCATAACCAGAATCATCTCTCCCACACTAGTAACCATGCACTCCCCCGAACGGGTCATCCCCCACGTTTTTCCTTCGCCCTGCGGTGACGCGCTAAACTGGCCCAACCACCATGCCCCGACTATCCCGCCGCACTTTTCTGCAATCCGCCACAGCCGCAACCCTTGCCGCGAAACTCAACCCCGCCTCCGCGCAAACCCCCACTCCGACCGCAATCCCCTATCCCGAAAACGGCACCCTCATCCCCGACGACGACTGGCGTCTCTGGATCGACGAAAAAGCCGAGTGGAAAAACGACGAACTCTTCCTTCCGGAAGACATCTCCTGGCAGAACGGCGTCCTCTGCGGCAAATCCAAACCGCTCCCCATCAACGAGCCCACCGGAGGCTGGGGTCTCCTCGCCGCCAACACCGGCATCAACGTCACTCTCCCCACCACCGTCGAGCAGCACCACTGGGGCAAATTCGGAACCCGTCCCTACACTCCGGAAGAGTACCGCTACGCCGCTGACGACCCCATCCCCCAGAACGGCGCCTACTTTGGCGTCTCATGGTGGGGTAAGCAGATCCACATCCCCGCCGAGTGGAAGGGCAAGCGCATCTTCCTCCACATCCGTGGTGCCCGCCTGCGCGCCGAGGTCTTCCTCAACAGGAAACTCGTCGGCTACTCCATCATGGAAGAGCTCCCCTTCGAGTGCGACCTCACCGACGCCGCAGACCCCGGCGGCTTCAACCTCCTCGGCATCCGCCTCACCAACCCCTTTGGCCGCTACGACTGGGTCGACGGCCTCAACGCCCAGTGGGGAGCCGTCAAACTCTACCGCTCCCACGGCTTCGCCGGCCTTGACCGCGGCATGACCCTCAGTGCGCATAGTGCCGAATGCCGAATCGTTGATGCCTGGGTTCTTAATTCAGCCAAGCCCAGGGCGGTGATGGCCTACGCTCGTGTTGGAGGTCCGAGGGTTGGCGGACCTGTCAAATTTGAGGTTCTGGATCCGGTGACAGGAAAGGTTCTGGCGTCTGTTAGAGGATTCAGCGACAAGATGGATCTCTACACCGCGGAATTTGTATGCCCTGATGCAAAGTTATGGGATTTAGACACGCCGCGGCTCTATCACCTTCGAGTGACCCAATCGCCATCGGAGAGCATAGAAGACACGCGCACCATCGCCTTCGGCTTCCGCACCTTCGCCCCCTCCGGCCTCGGCACCAACGCCCTCTTCCGCCTTAACGATCGACGAATCAAGCTCTACAGCTCCATCTCCTGGGGCTTCTGGGGAATCAACGGCCTCTTCCCCACTCCCGAGCTAGCCGAAAAAGAAGTAACCCAAGCCAAGAAGTTAAACCTCAACTGCCTCAACTTTCACCGCAACCTCGCCAAGGAAGATGTCCTCCGCGCCCACGACCGCCTCGGCCTCCTCCGCTACCTCGAACCCGGAGCAGGCAAGCTCTCCATCGGCGCACCCGCTCCAACAGCAACCGGCGAAGGCGCAATCGCCAACCCCGGCGTTAAGCTAGCCAAACCGCAGTCCGAAGCCGACAAGTTCGCCCAGCGCTTCATGTTCGTCAAGTGCGTCGAGATGGTCAAAGCCTACCGTTCGCATCTTTCCGTCATCCAGTACACATTGCAAAACGAGATCGGCGCCGACCTCAACAATCCTGCAGTCTTCGAGATCCTCGAAGCCATGCACAAAGAAGACCCCAGCCGCGCCGTAGTCCTCAACGACGGCTTCTCTCCTCCGCCCCGCAGCGCCGCACAGGCATGGTACGAGCCTTGGAACTTGGAAGGCCCGAATGACACGATCCACCGCTCCGACAAGGAGCCCTTCGCCCTCTGGTGGAACAATCACCAGGGCGCAGGCGACCAATGGTACGACGAGTTCTACAAATCACCCACCGAATTCACCTACCGCTCTCCCTACCACCAGTACCTCACCGAGTTCGGCGAGATGGAAGGCTGCGCCACTCCCGACAACCACGCACTCATGGTCCATCAGATCACCGAGACCTACCTCATGTACGGCGGCAACAGCTACGACCTTACCGATCACAAAGAGATCCTCGCCGCCTACGATAACTTCCTTGACAGATGGAAGTTCCGCAGCGCCTTCCCCACCGCGGAGTATCTCTTCAACGCCCTCGGCAAAAAGTGCTACGACACCTGGCAAAACTACCTCGAAAACGCCCGCATCTCCGACGACCTCGACTTCGCCGTCATCTCCGGCTGGGAGTCCACTGCCATCGAAAACCACTCCGGCATCGTCGACAACCTGCGCAACTTCAAATCCGACCCCACGCCGATCAGCGCCACGCTCCAGCCCATCCGCCCTGTAGCCAAACAGCGCAGCGCCTGCACCGCACGCGGCGAAACCGCCACCTTCGACCTCTACCTCCTCAACGACACGTCACAACCCACCACAGGCAAGTTAGAATTCACCGTTGTCACACCCTCAAATAAACTAATCAAGCTCGCAGAGTTCCCCGCCCCGCAACACGTCACCGACCAGTTCAGCTACCTCATCGAAGAGGCCTTCCAAACCCCACCCCTCACCGAAGAAGGCCTCTACCGCTTCAAATTAGCTCTCTCCTCGGCCCCGCTCTCCACACAAACAAAAGAAATCTGGGTCACAGGAACACCCGTGATCATGCGGCGAACGCAAATGAAGATGGCGGTCTCCGGCATCACACCTGCACTACGCAAACAGCTTGAAAGCGTAGGGAAAAAGCTTGAGATTGATTTTCTCGATTTCACCCCCGGCACAAAGTACGCGGCCATCATCACCTCCGGCCTCACCGCTCGTACCTCTGCCACACAAAACTCGGGCGACACCACCGGCCTCGAAGCCCAACCAGCAGGCGATACAGGCGGAATTCAGACCACCAAGCAGGTCGGCCAAATCGACACCGCGGTTCTCGAAGCCGTCCGCGCCGGTACACCCCTCCTAGCCATCCCTCAGGCCGACACCCTCTCCGAAGGAGTCGCCAAACAACTAGCCGCCGCTGGAGCCTTCACCTACAACGGAACCGTCGGCGATTACCGCGCGCCCTGGATGGGCAACTGGTACTTCGTCCGCGAGCACCCCATCTACGCAGGACTCCCGGTCAACCAGGCCATGGGTATCCACTATCAGGCCCAAGGCCGTCAGGCGAACGGTCTCTTAGTGGACGGCCCGAAGGTAGAAATCATCGCCGCCTACTCGCGAGACCATGATCGCAACATCGGCGCTGGCACTTTCACGACAACCTTAGGCAGTACGAAACTTCTCTACCACCGTATTCCCGAACTGCACCCCGTTCTTCAGCAACGCTTCCTCGCCAACGCCCTCGCGTGGCTCACTACTGGATCCAGTTCAGGAAATAGCCACGGCAGATAAACCAATGCATTTTTGCGAACTGAGGGATCGAAGAACTTCTGGTCTGGAAGTATTCGAACAAAGGAGGTGCTGCTGGCAGAGGAATCGTTGCGAGGACGGTAAACTGGAGGTATGCCGCCGATTTTGAATGCGCAGGGGTTGACGAAGGCCTTTGGCGCGACTGCTTTGTTTCGTGAGATTAGTTTTACTGTTTCGGATGGGGACCGCATTGGGTTGATTGGGCCGAATGGCGCGGGTAAGAGCACGTTGCTGAAGGTGATCGGCGGGAACGAGGATGCGGATGCCGGCGATGTTGCAGTGCGGAAGCGGGCCCGGGTGGGATTTGTGGAACAGGAGTCGGATTTCACACCGGGGTTGACCGTTCGCGCAGTGCTGGAGCGTGCGTTGGTGCGGGCACATGTCGCGGAGGGTGAGCACGAAGGGCGGTTGCGAGAGACTGCGGGACGGGTTGGGTTTCTGGATTTGAATGCTGAGGCTGCTACGCTGAGTGGTGGCTGGCGGAAGAGGCTGGCGATTGCCGAGGCCGTGGTAGGGCATCCCGATGTGCTGTTGTTGGATGAGCCTACGAATCATCTGGATCTTGAGGGAATTGAGTGGCTGGAGGGACTGCTGAATGAGGGTGATTTTGCTTGTGTGCTTGTTAGCCACGATCGTTATTTTCTCGAGAATGTTGCGACGGAGATAGTGGAGCTGAATCGCGTGTATGCGGATGGACTGCTGCGCGTGAAGGGAACGTACTCGAAGTTTCTGGAGGGAAGAGAGGCATATCTTGAGGCGCAGTCGAAGCTGCAGGATGCGCTGAGAAATCGGGTGAAGACTGAGGTGGAGTGGCTGCGGCGCGGGCCGAAGGCGAGAGCGACGAAGGCGAAGGCTCGGATCGATAATGCGAATGAGTTGATTGGACAGTTGAAGGAGGTCAACGCGAGGGTGGCGACGGCGAGCGCAGGGATTGAGTTTGCGGCGACGGACCGGCAGACGAAGCGGCTGGTGGAGTTGGAGGATGTCTCGGTCGTTCTGGGTGAGAAGAAGATTGTGGAAGGGTTGAATTTTTTGATCACTGCCGGGATGCGAGTTGGGCTAGTGGGGCCGAATGGGAGCGGGAAGACCACGTTGCTGCGGCTGCTGACGGGTGAGTTGGAGCCGACTTCGGGCGTGGTGAAGAAGGCCGCGGGATTGAGGATTGTCTACTTCAGCCAGATGCGCGAGTTGGACGAGGGGATGACGCTGCGACGTGCGCTGGCTCCGGATTCGGACTCGGTGATGTACCAGGGGAGGGTGGTGCATGTAGCGAGTTATGCGGCGAAATTTTTATTTACGGGCGATCAGCTGAATCAACCGGTGGAAAGACTGAGCGGAGGGGAACGGGCTCGAGTGTTGATTGCGAGGCTGATGCTTGAGCCGGCGGATCTACTGCTGCTGGACGAGCCGACGAATGATCTGGATATTGCGACGCTGGAGATTCTGGAGGAGAGCCTGCTCGAGTATTCGGGGGCGATGGTGCTGGTGACGCACGATCGTTACATGCTGGATCGGGTGTCGACGGTGGTACTGGGGCTGGATGGACGAGGCGAGGCGCAGATGTTTGCGGATTACTCGCAGTGGGAGCAGTGGCGTGGCGTACGGTCGGATGAGGTGGGTGCCTCGGCACCTGCGGCAAAAGCTGTGGCTTCGGTTCCGGCGGCTTCGGCTGGGATGGGGAAGAAGAAGCTGTCGTATCTGGAGGCGCGTGAGTTTGCGGGGATCGAGGCTGCGGTGGAGGCGGCTGAGGAGAGGTTGCAGAGAGCGCGGCACACGATTGAGGATCCGGCGGTGGCGATCGATGCTGCGAGGTTGACGTCGGCGTTGACCGAGTTGGAGACGGCGCAGTCTGAGGCGGATGGATTGTACGCACGGTGGGCGGAGTTGACCGAAAAGGCCGGATAAAGTTGCAGTGCTATACTGCGTCGAACTTAGCGGAATCCCCAACCGCGCGATAAGTTGCGAGGAGAACCGCTCAATGATGGAAGGATCGAAGGGGACCGGCAGCGACGTTTACGTTCTGGAGACGGGTGACTGCGGAGCCGCAAGGCTGCAGATGCAGGACGAGATTTACGGCGCTTCGACACGACAGATGATGCTGGATGCTGGCCTGGGCGCCGGGATGCGGGTTCTCGATCTCGCATGTGGCACGGGGATCATGTCGCACTGGATTGCGAAGCAGGTGGGACCGACAGGGACGGTGGTCGGGGGCGATATCAGTCGAGACCAATTGGCGTATGCAAGGAGGCAGCGTTCGGACGGTGAATCGTCACGGCTTCCTGAGTTTATTGAGGTCAACGCGTATGACACCGGGTTGCCGGCGGAGAGCTTCGACATGGTGCATTGCAGGCTTTTGTTGTGCCATTTGGAGAGGCCTGCGGATGCGCTTCGTGAGATCCACCGGCTGCTCAAACCGGACGGAGTTCTGGTTTGCCAGGACCTCGAACTTTCGACTCTGTTCAGCCGTCCGGCGTCGAAGGCCTACGAACAGTCGGTTGCGCTGGGTCATGCGATGGGCAAGATGTTGGGGGTGAACTACGACTTCGGGACTCAACTTCATTCCGCGGTGTTGGAAGCTGGGTTCGGGTCGCCTACAGTGAAGTTCGTTCAGCCGGTCCATATGAAAGGTTTTGGAAAGGATTGGTGGCACCAGACGTTTGAGGAGGTGACACCGGTGATGATCAGGCTCGGGTTGGTGACACAAGATGAGATCTCCGTATTGTTGGGTGAGATGAAAAGACTGACTGTTGACGATCAGGTCCTGCTGGCGCAGGCGCGGATGCCGGCTGTGTCGGCAGTGAAGCGTTAGGGACTCGATTCCGAGATTTCCAAGCGATCTGTTCGCGCTTCGTGCTGCAGAACGATAGCGTTCGCGATATGCTTCTGAAATTATGAAAAATTTTGTTTGCGGGTTGGTTCTTGGGGCGGCAGCGGTGTCTTGTCTGGCACAGGGAGCGGCTGCTCCGAGGCGTGTCGTGGTGCTTCATGCGGCTCGGTTGCTGGATGTGGCGGGGGAAAAGATTGTGACGCCGGGTGAGGTATTGGTAGAGGGCCAGCGAATTGTGGCGGCCGGCGCGCATGTAGATCGGCCGGCGGGAGCTGAGGTGATCGATCTGGGAGATGCGACGTTGATGCCCGGAATGATCGATGCGCATGTGCATCTTTTTCTGCACGTGGGGGCGGAGGATCTGCAGACGATTCAAGAGAGCGTACCGCAGCGGACCCTGATCGCCGCGGGTGCGGCGAAGGATGACCTGATGGCCGGTTTTACGGCTGAGCGGGATATGGGAACTGAGGGTGTGGGGTGTGCGGATGTGGCGGTGCGGAACGCGATCAATTCCGGATTGATTCCGGGACCACGGATGCGGATGAGTTGCAATGCGATCGATCTGACCGGCGGCCATGAAGATGCGATCGGGTATAACCCTGCGCAGAAGGTTTTGTCGAATGCTGACTATGCTGATTCTGCGGACGAGATTGTGAAAGTGATGCGGGAGCAACGCAAGGGTGGTGCGGACTTCACGAAGATCTATGAGACGGGGCGTGATTCTTATCGGGATGGGGTGTTCAAGTCGCCTTATCAGTACACGGAGGCAGAGTTGGCCGCGGCGGTTGGGGAGGCGGCGCGTATTGGGGGCGGCGTGGGGTCTGGGCGTGGTGTGGCTGTGCATGCTACTGGTGAGCCCGGGACTGGGTATGCGGTCGCCGCAGGTGTCGCGTCAGTGGATCATGCGTACCAGTTGAGTGAGGCGACGATGCGGACGATGAAGGAGAAGCAGATCTATGCTGTGCCTACGTTTGCCATTGCGGAGTACTTTGCCGATCATGCGGCTACTCCGGAGCGAGCGGAGCGCGGGCGGGCGGAGCAGGCTTATCATGCGGCGGAGTTCAGGAAGCAACTCGCGGCTGGGGTTCCGATGGCGATGGGGAGCGATGTAGGGCCGTTTCCGCATGGGACGCAGGCGCATGAGCTGGAGTTGATGGTGAAGTATGGGATGAAGCCCGGGGACGCGCTGCAGGCGGATCTGTTGAATGGGGCGAAGCTGCTGGGTTGGGGCGGGCAGATTGGGGAGTTGAAGGGTGGGTACTTTGCCGATGTGATCGCTGTGCCGGGAAATCCACTCGAGGATATCTCGGTGACGACGAAGGTTTCATTTGTGATGAAGAATGGCGTGGTCTACAAAAAGCCGTGAGCGTCGAGTTTTGAGCCTTGAGTTTATCGATCTCAACGCTCGTGGCAGACGCTCATCTCTTCATTACCACTGTTCGTCGGCGGAGGGGCCGTAGAGGGCGGGGACAGGGAGGTCGTTGAGGCGGAGGTAGACTCCCAGCTGCGCGGTGTGGTGGATGAGATGGTCGAAGAACATCTGACGGTAGGCTAGAGAGCGTGGGCCGTTGGAGATGATCTGGTCGCCGTAGCTGAACTTCCACTTGGCGTTCAGGGCATCGTCGGATGCGTTGACAAGAGACTGGCGACATTTGGTGGCACCTTCGTCGAACTGCTTGAGGGCGTTTTCGCGGGTGGTGAATTCGAGGGAAGAGTGTGGACGTTTGGAGTTGGCGATGTCCATGCCTTCGTCCTCGAGGACATAGTGTCCGAAGAGTGGAAGGGTGGCGCAGTGCATGGCCAGTTTGCCCAGAGGCATCGATTTGTCATGACACTTGAAGTCGTTCTTGCCTTCGGGGACTCGCTCGAGCGTGCGGCGGGTGTTTGAGATCTCGATGTCGTAATCCTGGAGCAGGAGTTCGGAGATTTTCATTGCAGATTCCTTTCGACCGCGGATCATCGCGGATGTTCAGGAGCAAATGAACTAATTGACACGGATTGGTACCGATTAAACAGATTTAGAAAAGCAAACTGCGATTCATTTAAAAATCGATTGAGCTTGGAGATGGAGTTAAAGTCCGGTTGCGTTGTAGCCACAATCGACGAATGTGATTTCGCCGGTGATGCCGCTGGCGAGGGGACTGGAGAGGAACAGGGCGGCGTTGCCGACTTCGAGCTGGTCTACGTTGCGGTGGAGGGGGGCTCGCAGCTCGACAGCTTCGAGGATTTTGGTGAAGTCACCGATGCCGCGGGCCGCGAGGGTCTTAACGGGGCCGGCAGAGATGGCGTTGACGCGGATCTTCCTGGCGCCGAGGTCGGAGGCGAGGTAGCGGACGACTGACTCGAGTGCTGCTTTGGCGGGGCCCATGATGTTGTAGTTCGGGAAGACCTTGTCGGCTCCGTAGTAGGTAAGAGTGAGGATAGAGCCACCCTCGGGCATGAGGGGCTCGGCGGCGCGGGCGAGCGCAATGAGCGAGTAGGCGCTGATGTCGAAGGCGACGCGGAAGTCCTCGCGGGCGGTCTGGACGACGGAGTTCTTGATATTAGGGGCGAAGCCGATGGAGTGGACGAGGATATCGAGCTTGCCGTAGGTGGTTTTGAGCTGCTCGAAGACGGCGTCGATGTCGGCGTCGACGGCGACATCGCAGCGGAAGGTCTTGGTGCTGGGGAGTTCGGCGGCAAGCTCGTCTGCGTCGCGCTGAAGACGCTCGTTCTGGTAGCAGATGGCGAGGGTGGCGCCGGCCTCGGAGAGCTTCTGGGCGATTCCCCAGGCGATACTGCGTTTGTTGGCGAGGCCGAAGACGACGGCGACTTTGCCTTTGAGGTCAATCATGGTGTGACTATTCCTTTCAGTGCGTTGCGACCTCAAGGATAGCAGTCGTGGCGGGGTGGTGCTATTGCTGGAGGACATCGCTGCGGCTGGGAGTAAGAAGAACCCGGCTTGAACCGGATTCTTCGTGTGTCTCATGCAGGAGGACGCGGCAGCAGTTTCGGCCGGCGTTCTTGGCGGAGTAGAGTGCCTTGTCGGCGCGCGCGAGCAGCGGAGCCGCAGTTTCTCCGTGAGCGGCCTGGGTGAGACCAGTGCTGATGGTCAGCGCCATGTCTGCACCCTGAACGGAGCGTTCGCGTACGGACTGCTCGATTCGAGAGGCAACTGCGAGGGCGTCGGAGCAGAAGGTGCGGGGAAAGATGAGGAGAAACTCGTCGCCGCCGAATCGGCCGACGAGATCGTTTGGCCGCAACCGTTCGGAGATGGCGGAGACGACGTCTCGAAGGGCGGAGTCGCCTGCGGCGTGACCTGCGCGATCGTTGATGGCTTTGAAGTGGTCGACGTCGATGAGGGCGATGGAGAGACCGTGGCTGCTCCGGCTGGAGCGCTTGATTTCGACGTCGAGTTTTTGCTCGATGCCACGGCGATTGAAGACACCGCAGAGGAGGTCGCGTTCAGACTCCTCTTTGACTAACGTGAGAAGCTCGCTGCACAGCATGAGCAGGAATGAGAGGCCAATGAGGAAGGCGAAGGAGACGCTGAGCAGGACGGAGATGGTCTGAATTATTGTTCTCTGCGCCTGGTTGGGAGGTGCGTGGTAGATGAGTAGAAAGAGGATGCGGTTTAAGGCGAAGACCGCATAGATCGTCATGAACAAGGCAAAGATTTTGAGGAAGACTCTCTCCGCCGCCTGGAGATAGATCTCCAGCGCAATGACGCCGCGGATAAGGAAGAAGCTGATTGCGATGGTCCAGGTGAGGACCATGGGGTGGCGGTGGGATTGGACGAGGTAAACGGTCAGGGCTGATGACAGGCAGGTGAAGATCCATGCGTAGCGGATCTTGCGTGGGCTTTTGAAGAAGTGCAGAACTCCGGTGTAGAAGAGGACGAATGCCGAGAGCAGGAGGCAGTGGGAGAGAACGATCGAGACGAAGATGGGCAGGGAGTCGGACAGCAGCAGAAGCACGTTAGCGAAGGTGGCTAAAAGGAATGCGAGGGCGACGGAGCCGGCGCCACGCAGGTGGGGGTAGATCACTTTCATACAGCAGAAGACGATCGCGTATACGAGCGTCAAAGCGATCTGGCAGCCGAGGAGCGTGTTGATGTCCACTGATTTGATCAACGACATGGATGCGGCCCGTGTGGGGATTCTAAGCGCTGCATGGGAAAAGGAACATTATGGATGAGCGATATCTGCACTTATTTACGAGGCCGTAATCCATTCGTACTGCGCATCGGTGAGGGGGACTACGGAAAGGCGGAACTGGCGGAGGAGGATTGAGTCTTTGAAGACAGAGGCTTCGCGCATCTCGGCGAGTGTCTTTTCGCGCTTGAGGCGCTTGCCGGGTTCGATGACGACTTTGGGGTTTTTGGGGTCGGCGGCGTTGACCGAGAGGACTTTGGCGGTGCCGATGGCTGCTTTGCCTGTGCCGGAGTGGTAGATGACGAGTTTTTCGCCGGACTTCATGCTGCGGAGATTGAGGAGGGCCTGGGGGTTGGAGATGCCGTCCCAGGTGGTTTTGCCATCGCGAACGAGGTCGTCGAAGGAGTAGGTTTCGGGTTCGGATTTCAGCAGGTAGGGCATCGGTTCCGGCTCGTTTCCGGGAGGCTCCCCCTCCCTGTACCTTTTTGTGCAAAGTCTTCGACGGAAAAGACTTAGATCTGGACTTCAGGTGCTAAATCTGCGAAAAAGTCTTATTTCTTGTCGATTGTCGCTGCAAAGTCTTCGAACGGCAAGGGTTGCGGGTATCGCTCTCTTGTTTTTTGTCTGTTTTCGATTAACAGTATAGCCAGCCGGGGAGTGTGTTTTGTCAAGCGCGACGCACTTGGGAGTTCGGAGAAGTAATACAACGGCATAGGCGAGCGCAGAGAGGCGGGTGGGTTAAGTCGATTTCTTACTTGATTGGGCAAACTGACTCAGGAATGTCTGATGTACTGACTTGCAGTGTCAGCTCAATATTGCACTCTGTTTGTGGACACGCCACTCGTTCCGGCTGCTTGAACCCGCCGTGAGGAGAAGGGAGGAAGCGGTATTCTCCTTTTTCAATTTGCCCCAAGTCGAAGTGGCCGGCCTGATCAGTAGTGACGGTTTTCACCAGAATTTGCTGCGTCGGTGAAACCCACTTACGTAATTCGACCTTGGATTTTCTGATGGGAATTCTCCCATCGGTCAAAGAGCCAAATAAATGGGTTGTCTCGGTGAGTTGAAGGTTTGGTTGGACTTGCAGACGATTGCAGTCTTCTGCGTTGCAGCAAAGGTGAACCTGCGCAGCAACGAAACGGGCTACTAGAACTGGGGTGAAGATCAAAGTGAGAGACGTTCGCTTACGCACCTAAGTATCTCCGAGGCAGGTTCAGTCTGCGTTTCATTTGGGTTTCCAGAGGCCGACGGTGTTGCCCTCGATGTCGGAGAACCAGGCGAAGGTTCCGGTGGGGATTTCGATTGGAGGGACGATGGTTTTGCCCCCGGCAGCTTCGATCTGTTTGAGCGAGGCGGCGAGGTCGTCGGTCTCGATGTAGAAGTGTGTGAACTGATGCGGCTCATGGCCGAAGGCGGCGATGTGTCCCTGAATACCGGAGTCGGCGCCGGTATTGATCATCCCGGCGGGGCCAGAGTCGATGGTCCAGCCAAAGACATCGTGGTAGAAGGCTGAGGTGTTTGCTTTGTCCTTGCAGCCGATCTCGAAGTGAACTACGGGATGCGCCATGAAGGTTGTCCTGTTTTTGAGGTGAGTTGAGGCGAGGATAAGGTTGCGCGTGCGGGCCGTCAACAGGGTTGGGGCCGGAAGATGTAAAAAGCAGATTCCTTGGCTACGCTACGGAATGACAAAGTCAAAAAAGGTGCGGAATGACAGAGTCAAAAGTATGGGTGGAGAAGAACCGTGTTTAGCCGCCGAGGTCGATGTGGCGGACTCCGGTTACGGGTTCGCCCAGGAAGGCTGAGCCGAGGCGCTCGAATTTTTCAATGGAGTCGGTTGCGTAGAAGGTGCGGCTTTGAGGGTTGCCGATTGCACCTTGGGCGGTGAGGTTGAGGTGGGCGGCTACGGCTTCCGCGGTGGCTTTGGCGGAGTCGATGATGGTGAGTGGGTGGTTCAGGGTGGCGAGGGTTCGCCGGATGGCCGGTTCGAGAAGTGGGTAATGGGTGCAGCCGAGGAGGAGGGTTTGTGCGTTGGGGGCTTCGGTCAGGGCCTCTTTGAGGTAGATTTTCAGGACTTCGTCGGTGACTGGATGGTTGATCCAGCCTTCTTCTACCAGCGGGACGAGGAGGGGGCAGGCTTTTTCGTGGGCTTCGAGGTTGAGGTCGGATAGGGCTCGGGTGTAGGCGTGGGATTGGACGGTGGCCTGAGTGGCTAGTACCAGAACTTGGGGTTGGGGATTCGATTTTTGTGGCGCCTCACCCACCTTAGCGACGATGAGACCGTCGCGAAGATGGGGCACCCGCCTTTGTGGTGGGTCAGTCGGCTGAGGTTGAGAAGCGGGTTTCTCCACTTCACTACGCTCCGGTCGAAATGACAACTTCATTGGTTGGGCGACGGGGGTGGATGCGGGTTTTGCAGCAACCAGGGCGGCTTGAGCGCCCGGTTGGACTACACCGATGACGGGGATGGGCAGGGATTGCTGGATGTCTTCGAGGGCGAGGGCGGTGGCCGTGTTACAGGCTACTACGAGGAGGTCGGCGCCTTGTTCGTGGAGGAACTTTGCGCTGGAGACGGCGAATCGGGCGATGGTGTCGTGGGATTTGGAGCCGTAGGGCAGGCGGGCGGTGTCGCCGAGGTAGATGTAGCTGGCTTCGGGGATGAGAGGCAGGAGAGCGCGGAGGACTGTGAGGCCACCGAAGCCTGAGTCGAAGACTCCGATGGTTGGTTGGGTTGTCAGGGGTGCGTTCTCCGGTCTCATTTCGTGGTTTCGGTCGGGGGTATGGGTTTGGCGGCGGTGTCGGTGGCGGGATAAGTGCGGAGGAGGTCGGCGTGGCCGGCGAGGGTGTCGTGGGGCTGGCCGTCGACCAGGAAGCGGATTGAGGTGACGTCCGGGTTTGCGGCGTGGAGGGTTCCAATGATGGATTGCACGGTAAGGGCTTCGACCTGAATGCCGGAGGGGTGGTTGTTGACGAAGTTGCTGCGAAGATTGATGACGGCGAGTTGGCCGAGCCGCTCGCCGGGGGCGGGGTTGGGATCGGTCAGGAGGAAGACGTCGTCTACCGTGGGACCGCCCTGGAGGGGATGATCTGAGTTGGGTGCGGCGTAGGCGGCCAGGAGGTGTTCGACGAGAGCGCGGGCGCGGAGAGTTGGCTGGGGGGGCAGCGCGATGGATTGGGTGGTGGGCGTGATGGAGGCGTCGGTATCGTTGGCCAGATAGAGGGTGACGTCATCGGTGGCGGTGGAGGTGGGGGAGGCGATTGGGGTGGTGTCGAGAGATGCGCCCAGGCGTTTCTGGGCTTGCTGGCAGCCGCGAAGGAGGAAGGCGGCCATGAGGACGCTGCCGCCGATGAGACTCCAGAAGAGAATGCGCTGGTAGCGAGGGATCATTTTTCGGCTCCAGCAGCGGTTGCAGGAGGGGCGGCGGCGAGTTGGTGGGTGCGCCATCGGGTTAGGGCGTTGGCGAGGGCTTTGACGATGTTTTGCTGGTAGGTCGCGTTGGTGATGGCGGTCTGACCGTCGCTGGTGCCTAGTGGCGCGATTTCAATTGCGACGGCGGGGCAGAGGAGGTTGTCGACGGGACGGATGGAGGCCCGGCTGAGGATGACGGGGAGCTTTGCGCGCTGGAGAGCGAGGCCGATTTCATTGGCGAGGATGAGACTCTGCGGAATGGTGGTGGCTTGTGCTGCGTCCCATCGGGTTGGAGCGCGGGGGTCGGCCGGTTGAGTTGGCGTGAGAGCGGAGGTGATGATGTGGACGCCGTTGCCGCTGTCGGTGGCGTGGAGGATGAGGCAGGCGGCGGGGTGGCGCGGGTTGGCGATCTCGGCGCGCTGGTCGGTGGTGAAGGGGACGATGGGGTCGGAGTCGCGGGTGGAGATGACGGCGAATCCGCTGGTGGAGAGTTGGGCTCGGAGACGGGCGGCGAAGGCGAGGGTGAAGTTCTTCTCGAGGAGATCGTTGGGGAGACGGGCTCCGGGGTCGGGGCCTCCGTGGGCCGGGTCGATGAGGATAATGGTGCGCGGGGTGGGTTGCTGGGCGGGTGCGGTGATGGGGCTCGCGAGAATGGCGAGGGTGAGGGCCGCGGCGATGAGTCGGGGACGGGGCAAGGTTCTGCTTGATTGTAATGGGTGATTGTTTTTGGAGTGAACATTATGCCTTGCGGTGGGGTTTCCGGTTTCGACCAAGGCGCGCTTGCAACAGCAGGTCCTCCGCCTGCGGCGAAGGATGACAACTAAAATGCAAAAAACAACAGCAAAGGCAACCCACCCTTTTCGATGAGATCCGAAAAGGCTGGGCACCCGGCAGCGGCAACAGTTGAGCCTAGTCGAGGGCGTAGATGGCGAGGCCGCTTAGGAGTTTGGGGTAGAAGTCGGTGGATTTCTGGGGCATGACTTCGCCGGAGAGGGAGACGTCTTTGAGCTGGTCGAGGGTGACGGGTTTGATGAGGAAGGCGATGTTGGCTTCGCCGGATTCGACGAGGGTGACGGCTTCGGCGGCATCACGGAGGTACTGGATGCTGCCGGTGGCGCGGACCTTGTCTTCGGTGAGGCCGAGGAGATGATCGAGGACTACGGTGTGGAGCTGAGCTACTCCCAGCTGGCGTTGCCTGGTGGGCAGGCCTGCCAGGAGTGGGGCGATGCACTCGGGTTTGGGGGTGAGGAGGTAGTTGCCGTCGCCGGTGACTGCAAGGAAGGAGTCGCCGGCGGATTTGGTCAGGGTGTTGATGAGTGCGGAGGCCTGAGTTTCGTCGTCGAGCTCGGCGATGGTGTAGAAGTTGCTTGCTTTGGTGATGAAGTCTGGGGAAGAGAAGTTTTCGATGCCCTGGACGACCCGGTGGGTGGGGAGGATGGTGATGCCGGGGGCGTCCATGTTGACGAAGGTCATCATCATGGCGGCTTCGGGGAAGGTGGGGACGGGGAGGTGGGTGGGAGTGACGCGCTCGTCTTCGTCCAGGGGCTGGTTGAAAGGGAGTTTGAGCTGCGCGCCGCGCTCCTTGGCGTAGGCGACGGAGGTCTCGTAACGGTGGTGGCCGTCGGCGATGATGAGCTTCTTGTCGGCCATGGCGGTGAGGAGGAGATTGATGAGGTTGGGGTCAGTGAGCTTCCAGACCTTGTGGACTACGTCGTATTCATCGGTGATGGCGAGGTCGGCTGGGTTGTCGTCGAAGCCGTTCGGAAATGAGCCTTCGAAGATGAGTTTTTCGGCGGTGAAGGCGGGGTCGGAGTAGAGCATGTAGATCTGCTCGCAGTAGGCGCGGGTGGCTTTGAAGAGGGCGAGGCGGTCGGATTTGTGTTTGGGGAAGGTCTGCTCGTGGCGGTAGACGACTTTATCGGCGTAGTCGTAGAGGTGGCCGAGGGCGATGAAGCCGCGGCGCTCCCGAGTCTCGCCGGTGCCGGGGACCGTGTAGGTCTGAGAGTAGCCGTAGATGGCGGGTTCGGACTCTTCGGCGAAGATGCCTTCGGCGCGCCAGTCGTGGAGGTATTCGGCAGCGCGGGTATAGACGTTATGAGCCTTTTCGCCGGGTGGGAGGAACTCCTGGGGCTCGGTGTCGCCGGGTTCGCGTTTGCCGAGGATGATGCGGATGAGGTTGTAGGGGCTGGCCTCGTAGTAGCGCTGCTGCATTGCCGGGGTGATCTTGTCGTAGGGCTGGGTGACGACAGCCTCCAGATTGACGCGGGCGGGGTCGTAACGGAGGGCGCGAAAGGGGTAAAGACGGGCCATGCTGTTTTGGGTCTCCAGACGTCTAAGGTTATGTAGAGATTGTACGGGCTGCGGTGTGAATGCAACGTTTAGGCCGGCCGGTGCGTAAGGTGGAAAGTGGCGGATGTGAGTAAGTAGCGCCGCGAGATAAATCTGTGACAACTGGATTAACACCGGAGTCTATTATTTTCTTGATCCAGCATCTGATGGGCTGTAGGCTACGTCATCTTAGAGTTAGAATGGTCGGCCAATGAATTGTGATTCAGATGCGGTTCGGCGGGGTTTGAAGAGCTCGATTTAGCAGCAGGAAACGGCATGGGTGCCAGTATGGACATCAATATGCGCAACGAGAGTGGCAGGCGGGGAAGAGAGAACAGGTTGCGGCAGGCGATCGTGGGGCTTGCTGTGATTTTGGTGGGTGCGCTGTTGTGGGGTTCGGCGGGAAGCGCAGTTGGCTGGGGACAGGATAATCCGCTGAGCAATGTGAAGACGCCGACGCCTCCTCCTTCTCCGAAGACGCCTGAAGATTCCAAGCCGGTGGTCGAAGGCGCGGACAATGCGGCGAGACTGGCGACTTCACGGCGAGATGCGCGGATTCGGGTGGATGTGAACCTGGTGCTGGTGCCGGCGACGGTGACCGATCCGATGAACCGGCTGGTGACTGGGCTGGAGAAGGAGAATTTTGAGGTTTACGACAACAATGTAGGACAGACGATCAAGAGCTTTTCGACGGAAGATGCTCCGGTGACGATTGGAATTATTTTTGACCTAAGCGGGAGCATGTCGTCGAAGTTCATGCGGGCTCGAAAGGCTTTGAGCGAGTTTTTGAGGACTTCGAATCCGCAGGATGAGTTTTTTGTAGTGGGGTTCAATGACCGTCCGGCGGTGATTGTGGACTACACGTCGGATATTGATGACGTTGAGGCGCGGATGGTGATGCTGAAGCCGGAGAACCGCACGGCGCTGATCGATGCGATCTATCTGGGCGTTGATAAGCTGAAGCAGGCGAAGTACGAGCGGAAGGCTTTGCTGATCATTTCTGATGGTGGTGACAATCGGAGCCGGTATACCGAGGGCGAACTGCGGCGCGTGGTTCGTGAGAGCGATGTGCAGATTTATTCGATTGGAATCTTCGATCAGTATGCGCCGACGACGGAAGAGCAACTGGGGCCGATTCTGCTGAATGATATCTGCGAGATGACGGGCGGACGGATGTTCAGGGTGCTGGATATCAACGATCTTGGAGACATTGCGTCGCGGATCAGCGCGGAGCTGCGGAACGAATATGTGATCGGGTACCGGCCCTCGGATGTGAAGCAGGATGGGAACTGGCGTAAATTGAAGATACGACTGGTGCCGCCGCCGGGACTTCCGACGCTGACGGTGCACAATCGCCAGGGGTACTATGCACCTTCGCCGTAAAAGCTGGAGAGCTCGGCTTAATTTTGGGAACGTGTTGTTTCTTCCCGCTTTGTTTGCATTTACCTTTTCGTGTCAAGGGCAGTCATCAGGCGAGACTCTTGTGCCGGATAAGATGAATGCCGGCGATTTTAGGGGCTGGCCGACGATTCGCCAGGAAGTAGGGTTTGTCGCTTCAAGTTCCAATCCAGTTGGCAGTCTGATGAAGGATCAACTGCAGGTTGTTGAAGATGGCGTGCTGCAGCCTGATATACGTGTGCTGGGGATTGACCAACCCGCCTCCATTTGTCTGCTGGTTGACCAGAGCAGCTCGATGAAAAATAGCGGAAAGGCATTGGTGGCCGTCGCGAAACATATTATCGCCAGCGCCAGACCTACCGATGAATTCGCAATTGTGGCGTTCGATAAAAGCGTTTCTATGGAACAGGACTTTACGACGGACCCAGGGAAGCTGTTAGCGGCGCTGGATCGAGTAGGATTTGGAGGTCCATCAAGTTTTTTTGATGCGGTCTGGGCATCCATCGACCAGCTTTCGAAACGTCCAATCGAACGGAGAAAGATTCTTGTGGTGCTTTCAGATGGGGACGACAATTTTTCGCATATCAGCTTCGCAGATCTATTGCGGAAGGCGCAGTCTCCGGGATCGCCATTGATTGATTCGCTAAGCCCATCGCCGATGGAGAGTACAGGACTACATAATCTGAAAGTTCTTTCTGAGAAGACCGGTGGGTGGAGCTTTGTGCCGGATAAGTCGAATTTGGGCGACAAGGTTGCAGAGATAGTGGGGGATATACATAGCCGTTACAGCTTGGAATATATCTCGGGGCACTCGCAAAGGGATGGAAAGCGTCATAAGGTGGAGGTTAGATTTGTAAGTGCAACGAAGACGGAGCCGCATTTTCGGCAGGAGTATTATGCCCCTTCCCATTGAGACACGGATGCGGTTGAGAATGAATCGATTGCGATTTTCTGTCGCAGGTGGTCTGCTGTGCGGAAGTCTGGTTAGTTTTGCGCAACAGGCTCCTGTGAGGCAAACGCAGCAGCCTTCTCTGACAGTGGATCGTGATCCTGTGCTTTCGCCTGATCCTGATGCTCCGCCGAAGGCACAGACGGGTGCTCCTCAGGGGGTTGGGACGCCGAATCAGATTGGGCGTGAGGGTGGGAAGTACACACTGCATGAGGATGCGTATGAGGTTCGGCTAAACGCTACCGTTCTGGACAGCAGCGGGAGGTCAGTACAGACGCTGGATAAGAGCGCGTTCACGGTTTACGAAGATGGTGTGTTGCAGACGATTAATTCCTTCCGGCATGAGGATCTGCCGGTGTCGTTGGGATTGTTGATTGACAGTTCGGGCTCGATGTATGACAAGCGGACGGCGGTGGAGAAGGCCTCGCTGGATTTTGTGAAGCTGTCGAATCCTGCGGATGAGGAGTTTCTCGTGGACTTCTCATGGGAGGCTTTCATCGATACGGACTTTACGAACAATATCGACAAGCTGCGTGAGGGGTTGGGATTCATAAAGTCGAGCGGCGGAACGGCGATCTATGATGCGCTGGTAGCGTCGGCGGATTATCTGGCGAAGAATGCGAAGCATCCGAAACAGGTGCTGCTGGTTGTGACGGATGGCGAGGACAATGCTTCGAGCGCGACGCTGGAGCAGACGATCCGAAGGATTCAGGATCTGGATGGGCCGGTGATTTATTGCGTCGGGCTGCTGTTTGGCGAGGATACGGATAAGCGCGAATCGAGACACGCGCGGAGAGTTCTGGAGACGCTGGCGGAACAGACGGGCGGGGCGGCGTATTTTCCGAAGTCGGTGAATCAGGTGGATGAGATTGCTGCCGAGGTGGCGCAGGATATCCGGACGCAGTACACGATTTCGTACCATTCGACGAAGTCTCCAACGCTGGGCGGGTATCGCGAGGTGCATGTGGAGGCGAAGGCGAAGAGTATGGGCAGGCTTTCGGTGCGGACGCGCAGTGGGTATTATCCACGGGTTGCCCGCTCTGCCTCTGGTTCGCAGGCAAGTCTTGCTGATCCGGCGACGAAACCCTGATCTTTCGCTCAAATCAATCTGAAACGTATTGTGACGGTTTTACGGAGCCGGATTTCTTCTAATTGATGTACAAAAGCAGGGGTGTTGCGCCGTGAAGTAAGAAGCGCGGGCGGAATGAATTTGTGTGTGAGGTTTGAGCGGATGCGGGTTGTGGAGAATGTGCTGGAGTTGGTGGGGCAGACGCCGATGCTGCGGTTGCGGCGTCTGGAGCAGGCGAGTGGGGCTGGATCGTGCGCGGAGATCTGGGCGAAGCTGGAGTTTTTGAGTCCGGGCGGGAGTGTGAAGGATCGTGCGGCGCTGGGGTTGGTTCTCGATGCGGAGCGGCGTGGCGTGTTGCGGCCGGAAGGCACGATCGTTGAGGCTACGGCGGGAAATACCGGTGTTGGGCTGGCGCTGATTGGCGTGAATCGCGGGTACAAGGTGGTGTTGTATGTGCCCGAGCAGTTTGCGGAAGAGAAGGTGAAGTTGATGCGTGGGCTGGGCGCGACGGTGATTCGGACTCCTGAGACTGACGGGATGGCTGGAGCGATTACACAGGCTTTGGAGTTTGAGAGAAAGACGCCGGGTGCGTTTGCGGCGCTGCAGTTTGAGAATCCGGCGAATCCGGATTTTCATGAAGCGACTACTGCGGTTGAGATCTGGGAGCAGATGGAGGGGCGAGTGGATGCGTGGGTTTCGGGTGTGGGGTCGGCCGGGACGTTTACTGGAGTGGCGCGGTTTTTGAAGAAGAAGCGAGCGGAGATTTTGACGGTGGCGGTTGAGCCTCAGGGAAGTGTGCTCGAGGGTGGCGAACCGGGGCCGCATAAGGTGGAGGGGATTGGCGTTTCGTTTATTCCGGCTACGTTTGATCGCTCTGTCTGCGATCGCGTGATGATGGTGATGGATGATCCGGCGTTGGCGATGGTGAAGCGGATGGCGGTGGAAGAGGGTGTGTTTGGAGGATCGAGCGCCGGGGCGATGGTGTGTGCGGCGGTGGATGTGGCTCGGGAACTGGGAGCGGGGAAGAGAGTGGTGACGGTGATTCCGGATTCGGCGGAGAGGTATTTGTCGAAGGGATTGTTCGATTGAAGCATGGAGTAGGGTTTAGGGAATAGGGAGTAGAAAGCGGTTGCCGATGGCGGCTGAGAGTGCGGAGAAGCAACTCGAAGGGTTTCTGGATAAGTTCACGCCTGAGGTTGCTGGTGTGGCGCGAAAGGCTTTGGCGAAGCTGCGGAAGCGACTGCCTCATGCGATCGAATTGGTTTATGACAACTACAACGCGCTGGCGATTGGGTTTTCGCCGAGTGAGAGGGCTTCGGAAGGGATTTTTTCCATTGCTTTGTATCCCAGGTATGTGACGCTGTTTTTTTTGCAAGGGGCGAAGCTGCCTGATCCTGATGGATTGTTGCAGGGATCGGGTTCTGTTGCGAAGCATGTTCGTCTGGAGGATGAGACGACCCTGGATCGGGACGATGTGAAGGCGATGATGACCACGGCGATGAAGATGGCGGAGGTGCCGTTCGATGAAAAGACAAAGTACAGGCTGGTGATTAAGTCGGTTTCGGCGAAGCAGAGGCCGAGGCGGCCTAAAGGCAGGGAGTAGGGTTTAGGGAATAGGGAGTGGAAAGCGGGGATATGAGCGTGATGGCTGAGTTGAAGAGGATGGGGTTTGCGACGCGGGCGATTCATGATGGGCAGGCTCCGGATGAGCTGACAGGTGCGGTGAATGTGCCGATTTATCTGACGTCGACGTATCAGCAGGAGGCGATTGGGAAGAACAAAGGGCATGAGTATGCGCGGCTGACGAATCCGACGCGGGATGCACTGGAGGAGAATCTGTGCTCGCTGGAGGGTGGTACGAGTGCCCATGCGTTTGCAAGTGGCATGGCGGCGATTACGGCGATGTGCACGATGATGAAGTCGGGCGATCATGTTGTTTGTACCGACAATATGTATGGCGGGACGGGGCGGCTATTCGATAAAGTGCTGGCGAATTACGGGTTGACGTTTACGTATGTCGATACGAGTGTGGCGGAGAATGTTGCCGGCGCGATTCGGCCGGAGACGAAGCTGGTGCATATCGAGACGCCGACGAATCCGATGATGTCGCTTACGGATATTCGGGCGGTGGCGGACATCTGCCATGCGTGCGGGGTGGAGTTGAGTGTTGATAATACTTTCTTATCACCGTATTTGCAGCAGCCTATCGAGCTGGGTGCGGACATTGTGATGCACTCGACGACTAAGTTTTTGAATGGGCACTCGGATGGTTTAGGTGGCGTGCTGGTGGGTACGAAGCCGGAGCATGCGGAGACTTTTCGGTTTGTGCAGAAGTGTACGGGCGGGATTCTTTCGCCGTTTGAGAGCTATCTGCTGCTGCGTGGCGTGAAGACGCTGGCGGTACGGATGAAACAACATGATGCGAATGGGCGTGTGGTTGCCGATTTTTTGAAGGGCCATGCAAAGGTGCAGCGTGTGTTTTATCCGGGGTTGGTGGAGCATCCGCATCATGAGTTGGCGAAGCGGCAGCAGAAAGGGTTTGGGTCGATGATCTCGATGGAGCTGGGATCGCTGGAGAAGGCGAATCAGTTTGCGAGTTCTCTGCGTCTGGGATACCTGGCGGAGTCGTTGGGTGGGGTGGAGACGCTGATCTGCCATCCGGCGACGATGACCCATGCTGCTGTTGGTGCGGAGGGACGCGCGAAGTTGGGGATTACGGATGGGCTGATGCGGGTCTCGGTGGGGATTGAGGAGGTAGAGGATATTGTGGCGGATCTGGATCAGGCTTTGGGGCGGATTTAAAAGTTTGTCCTGACCGACGGGCCACTGCGCGTGGGGCGGCTACTTCGCGGCGTGTGTGCCGGTCTTGATGATGCTTATGGCGCAGGGCCTCGCTTTGCTCGGCGGGTCAGGGGCAGAGTATGCGTGGGTGTGATACATCTATAAGTATCGGTTATGTGAACGGAGGGTCAGAAAATGTTTGGGTTGACTGACGAGCAGAAACAGTTGCAAAGCGCGGTGCGAGCGTTTGCGGAGGGTGAGATCGCTCCGCACGTGAGCGAGTGGGATGAGAAGAGCGAGTTTCCGCATGCGGTGGTGAAGAAGCTGGGCGAGATGGGGCTGCTTGGCGTGATCTTTCCTGAGGAGCTGGGTGGTGCGGGCATGGGTTATGTCGAGTATGTGCTGGCGGTGGAGGAGCTGTCGCGGGTGGATGGAAGCGTGGGGATTATTGTTGCGGCGCATAATTCGCTTTGTACGAATCACATTATGCTTGCGGGGAATGATGCGCAGAGGAAGCGGTGGATTCCGAGGCTGGCGAGTGGGGAGTGGCTGGGTGCGTGGGGTTTGACGGAGCCGGGGTCAGGTTCGGATGCGGGCGGGGCTATGACCACGGCCATCAGGAAGGGCGATTCGTGGGTGCTGAACGGGTCGAAGACTTTTATTACGAATGGGAGCTATGCGGGTTGCGCGGTTGTGCTGGCCGTGACGGATAAGTCGAAGGGCGCTAGCGGGGGGATCTCGGCGTTCGTGGTGGAGAAGGGGACGAAAGGGTTTCGGCCGGGACGCAAGGAGAACAAGCTTGGCTTGCGGGCCAGCGATACTTCGGAGTTGATCTTTGAGGATTGCGAGATTCCGGCGGAGAATCAGGTAGGTAAGGTGGGTGAGGGCTTCAAGGATGCGATGCGAGTGCTGGATGGTGGAAGGATCTCGATTGCGGCGCTTAGTTTGGGGATTGGGCGCGGAGCGCTGGATGCGGCGATGAAGTATGCGCAGGAGCGCAGGCAGTTTGGGAAGGCGATCAGCGAGTTCCAGGCGATCCAGTTCAAACTGGCGGACATGGCGACGGAGCTGGATGCGGCATGGTTGCTGACGATGCGCGCGGCGCAGATGAAGGATGCGGGGTTGAGGGTGACGAAGGAGTCGGCGATGGCGAAGCTGTTTGCGAGCGAGGCGGCTTGCCGAATCTGCGATGAGGGAGTGCAAATCCATGGCGGATACGGGTTTATCAAGGACTATCCGGCGGAGAAGTTCTATCGCGATGTGCGGCTGTGCCCGATTGGGGAGGGGACGAGTGAGATTCAACGGATGGTAATTGCGCGGGAGTTACTGGGGAGTAAGCCCAGCCGAGGCTAAAGAGAGAGCCGCTCGGGTAAGTTGCTGAAGTAATAGCTAGTTAAAGAGAAAAGACTGGTTGCGCTTCGGGCTGATAGCCTGTTTCAAGATTTGGTTTCTTGTGTGTAAAAGTTTGCAAAGTTACCTTTTATCTCTTGCTAATTGAACACATTTTGCATCTGATAGGGACACGACAATACTTTTGGGAGGTCTTTATGAAACATTTTGGACTTGGCTCTATCTTTGCTTTATCGCTTTTGGTGGTGGGTACGGAGGCCTCGCGGGCCGACTCCATCGTCTTGACCTCTCAGGGTGCGGGCGTATTTGGATATGGGGTTCAGCTGGATCCGGGTTCTCCTGGAGTAAGCGTAGTAAACGGTGACACATTGATCTTTATCGGTTTGTTCGGGGTTACGGGAGCGAGCGCCGCTCCAACGACCGGGTTTACTGCGACCTTCACTTCCACCAGCGTTACGTTCACTGAGACCGGTGGCGGAGCAACGACTCCGAGCAATCCTACCGGGTCGTCGGTGGACGTCGCCGATCTTTTTCTGATTGACTCGGCAGATACGACTGTTGGAAATATCTCTTATACGGCTATCACAAGTCTGACGACGCTCTCTGGGACGGCGTTGGGACCTGTTACGCCAACGGTTACAGGCGGGACTGTTCCTGAGCCCTCGAGCATGATCCTGGCAGGTAGCGGACTGCTTGGACTTGCAGGTGCGGTACGTCGTAAGTTCGTTCGCTGAGAGTGAAGTTGTGGTGGATGCAAAAGCGCTCCTTGCGGGGCGCTTTTTCGTTGCGTGAGGCTAAAAGCTGCGTTGGATGGCGAGTGGTTTGGCCGGTCCCGCTTTGAGGGTGGTGGTGACGGGTGGGAGTCCTTCGGTTGTTGCGGTGAGGGTGATGGTGCCGCTGAAGGCGGTGGCTCGCAAGATGGCGAGGGCGTTGCCGGTATAGAGTTTGCGATCTTTTTCCGGTGTTGGGGGCTGGAACGGATCGTGGTCGAGGAGGTTTCCGTTGTCGACGGCGATGATGTTCGCGGGGCCAGCAACGGTGAAGTGGATGCGGGCGTCGCTGTCGGGGATGACGGTGTTGTTGGCATCGACGAGGGTGGCCGTGATGTAGGTTACATCGTTCCAGTCTGGCGTCAGGGCAGGTATGGTATCGGGATGGGGCTGGCTGGTGAGATTTGCCGCGGTCAGGCCGGTGGAGAGGATGAGCTGAGCTGGTTTGCCGGCGGTGCGGAGTTCGTCAGTTGCGACGGCTTTTCCTGCGATGCGGGCGATGGCTTTGATGATGCCGGGTTCGAAGGGAACCTCGTAGGTGATAGGGCTGGCGTCGGCGTGGAGTTTCTGGGTGCCTAATGATTCGTTGTTGAGGAAGAGCTCGACCTCTTCGGCGTTGGTGTAGATTTCGATGTTTTCGGTGTGCGGGGATTGATCTTTTGGGGTCCAGTCGAGGAGGAGCGGCTGACCCAAGCGGGTGGTGGGATCGAGTTGGGCGTTGGGTGTAGTTGCGGCTTGATTGCTGGAGGTGGGTGAGGCGTAACCGGGATCGACGGGGCCTCGGCGTGCGGCTTGCACGCGGCGGACTATGCGAACCATGGGGGCAGTTGCGGGGTCAGCCCACCAGGACTGGCGCTCGAAGGCTCGTGCGCGGGGGAGCGATGTGGTGAGGAGGAGACCGCTGCCTGCGCCGATGGAGGGCCAGCGGCCGGCTTCGCCTAGGTAGTCGACACCGGACCAGAGGAACTGGCCGGAGTACTCGAGGTGGTCGCGCATGGCGACCCACTGGTTGCGGTCGTGGGTGTTTTCGGTGCCAATGATTTTTCGGGTGGGTTTGTCGGCGTGGGCTTTGAGAATTTCCTGTTCGCGGTAGTTCTGTCCTACTACGTCGAGGAGGTCGGCGAGGCCATTGTCGTAGTCGTGCGAGACGTTGGGGCGGAAGAGAGCTTGTGTGACTGGGCGGGTGGGGTCGTTGGCGTGTGCGGTGGCTACAAGTTGTTTGAGGATGGGGATGGCGATTTCGGGCCTGGGTGTGTCGTGGATCTCGTTGCCGACGGAGTAGAGGATGATGCTGGGATGGTTGCGATCGCGCTGGATAGTGGCGGCTTCGTCACGCTCGGACCAGTCGCGAAAATAGAGATGGTAGTCGTAGGGGTTTTTGGCGACGGTCCAGCAGTCGAAGAACTCGTCCATGACGAGGAAGCCCATGCGGTCCGCGAGGTCGAGGAACTCGGGCGCAGGTGGGTTGTGGGCCGTGCGGATAGCGTTGACGCCGAGGGCTCGCAGGGCGGTGAGGCGGCGTTGCCATGCGGCAAGAGGGACTGCGGTGCCGAGGGCTCCGGCGTCGGTGTGGAGAGCTACCCCGTAGATCTTGTGGTGGACACCGTTGAGGAAGAAGCCTTGGTCGGGGTCGAAGTGGAACTCGCGGATGCCGAAGGGGACTGACTCTTCGTCAATGGGTTTGTTGTCTTTGAGGAGGGTTACTCGGGCAGTGTAGAGGACTGGGTGGTCGAGATCCCAGAGAGATGGCGTTGGGATTGTCACTTCAGCGTCAATATCTGCGGTTGCGCCACCGGTTATTGCGACAGGTTTAGAGTTCTTGAGGTTGTTAAAAGTTTTTACGACGTTTCCGCTGGAGTTGGTGAAATTTACGGATAAAGTCAGTTTAGATTTGGCGTCTGATTTATTGACCACTGACGTTCGAACGTGAACTGTGGCTGTTCTTACGTTCCCGGTATTGATATTGGTGGTGACGAAGGTACCCCACGGGGCGATGTGAACCTGGCTAGTGGTGATGAGGCGAACGTGGCGGTTGATGCCTGCGCCGGGATACCAGCGTGAGGCGGGTTGCTGGGAGTCGTCGACGCGGACGGCGATGATGTTTTTTCCGGCGTGGAGGTGTGGGGTCAGATCGTAGTTGAAGCTGACGTAGCCGTAGGGGCGGTGCCCGAGGAGTTCGCCGTTGCAGTAGACGTCGGAGTTGGCCATGATGCCGTCGAAGGCGATGAAAGTGCGCTTGGTGGGATCGAGTTTCTCCAGCGTGAGTGTGCGGCGGTACCAGCCGATGCCGGTGGGGAAGAAACCTCCCGCTCCGCGGCTAGGGGCGTTTTCTTCGACGGGGCCTGCAATGCTCCAGTCGTGCGGAAGGGTGACGGTCTTCCACTGGGCGTCATCGAAGGAAGGAGATTGAGCGCCGGAAGGGTCGGATTGGGTGAAGTGCCAATCTGTGTCGAACGATTGGATGATGCGGGGCTGTATCAAGTGCAGGGCGGCGAAGGCGTGGGTGGTGAGGATAGCAGTTACGAGGAGGATCTTGCGGCGCATCGGATTCCTTGGGAAGTGGCTGGGGGAGATTTTACTGCACACCTTCGCGATGAGACTGCGAAGGATGGGGCACCCATGCTTTTGGTCGACAAAACTAAAAGCAGGTCCTCCCGCTACGCGGAAGGATGACAACTAAAAAATATCTGGTGTGAAAGGCAATTGCGGGTTGGTTATTCATTTTTCGGTGGTCGTGGGGGTGGGTTCGACTGGATTGTATTTGCGAGAGAGGTCGGGGGTGGATTGGATTTCGGCTGCGGGTGGGTTGATGGCTTTGGTTACTTCTACGCCGAATATGTAACTCGGGCCGAACATATTGCTGGTGAAGAAGACGAGTTTTTTGTCGGGGGTGAACCGGACGTTGGGTTCGGCGCGGTAGTTGTGGTGGGACATGTTGACGAGGCGCTCGGATTTGAAGACGCCGGGCTGAAAGAAGTCGGGGCCGTTAAGCGCGCCTTCGCCTTCCGGGATCATGTAGGGGTAGAAGAGCTCGATCCATTCTCCGTCGGGGGCTTGTGCGACCTGGCCTGAGTCGCCACCGTCGCCGGTGAAGATATCGAGGTCCTTGGTGAGGTTGAAGTGAATCGACCACTCGTTGCGCTGCAGGTGGTAGGCGGTGCGCTTGCCGGTTTCGAGGTTGTAGCTGGCGAGAAAGAAGTCTTCGCCTTTGGGGTACTGCCAGTCGTACCAGATGGTTTTGCCATCGAGGCCCCAGAACTCGTGGCCGGCGATCTCCATCGCCATCGTGCGCTTTTGGATGAGAGTGTTGTGGCTGCCGTCGGTGTGGATGAGCCAGATTCGATCGACCTTTTGCCACATGCCTTCGTGACAGTACATGAGGAGGGTTGGGTCGGTGGGGGAGAAGAGAAGGTGATTGACCCAGTCGGTGGAGTGGAGGAGAGGCTTAATGGTGCCGGGTTTTTCGCCAATGGGTCCGGGCTCGATGCGGATGGTGAAGAGGACGAGTGGGATGCGTGCGGCGAGACGGCGTTCCATCATCTGGCCTTTGTCGTCGGCCTGAACGTGGGCTCCACCGAGGTTGGCAGCGGCATTTGCGTTGGCCTGGCGTGGTGGTGCGGCGTTGGCGACGAAGGGGTTGGGTGCGTTGGGATCACCTCCGGGGACGTCGGATTCGTTGTAGGTGCCGGCGGCGAGGGTCTCGTCTGCGTTGATGCTGGAGATTCCGAGGCGGCCGGGAAGGTCGATGAGTTTGCGGACTTCGCCCGTGTTGGTGTTGGCTTTGTAGAGGGCGTTTTTGTGGGTGTCGGGATCGGTGCGGGTGAAGAAGACGCTGTTGGTTTTGTTACCGACGACGATGGCGCGGGCCCCGCGGCCAAAGCGAGCCATAGGGGAGTCGTCGGCATTGGCTGGCGGCGGGGGATTCGGGATGAGCATCTTCGTCTTCATGGTGTCGAGGTCGAGAACACGGATGCCTTGCGGTGAGTTGTAGACCATCTGTTTGTGATCGGGGGTGTAGGCATTGACGTTGAAGTAGTAGGCGCCGGAGTTGGGCTCGTCGGAGACGCGCCAGACGCGATGGCCGGTATCTTTATCGACCCAGGTTTTGGGCGGAAGCTGCTCTGTTGGCGCGCCCGATTGTGCCCGCAAGGCGAAAGGTATCGCGATGAGAGCGAGCGCAGCAAATGTGGAGAGCCAGTGGCGATTCATTCCGAGAAACTCCTGTTACTTTGAGTTAGTTGAAGGCTGAGGCTGAACCACAGGGCCTTTGCTGTTGGGTGGCTCGGTTGGGTTGAACTTGCGAGCGAGGTCCGGCGTGGAGACTACGTCGGCTGCGGGCGGATTTTCGGCTTTTTTGACTTCGACCCCGAAGACGTAGCTGGGGCCGAACATATTGCTGGTAAAGAGGACAAGCGATTTGTCCGGGGAGAAGCGCACGTTGGGTTCTTCGCGGTAGTAGTGATGCGACATGTTGACGAGGCGCTCGGACTTGAAGACTCCAGGCTGCCAGAAGTCGGGGCCGTTGAGGGCGCCCTCGCCTTGAGGGATTATGTGCGGATAGAAAAGCTCGATCCACTCGCCGTCGGGTGCCTTGGCTACCTGACCGGGATCACCACCGTCGCCGGTGAAGAGGTCGAGGTCTTTGGTGAGGTTGAAGTGAATCGACCACTCGTTGCGCTGCATGTGGAAGGCGGTGCGTTTGCCGGTCTTAAGGTTGTAGCCGGAGAGAAAGAAATCTTCGCCTTTGGGATATTGCCAGTCGTACCAGATCGTTTCGCCGTCAAGGCCCCAGAATTCGTGGCCGGCGATCTCCATTGCCATGGTGCGTTTGTGGATGAGGGTGTTGTGGGTGCCGTCGGTGTGAATCATCCAGATGCGATCGACCTTTTGCCATGGGCCTTCGTGGCAGTACATGAGAAGTTCGGGGTCGGTGGGGGAGAAAAGGAGGTGGTTGACCCAGTCAGTGGAGTGGAGGAGGGTCTTCATGTCGCCGGGCTTTTCGCCGTTGGGTCCCGATTCCAGGCGAATGGTGAAGAGGACGAGTGGCAGACGGGCGGCGAGGCGACGTTCCATCATCAGACCCTTGTTCTCGGGCTGGTAGTGCGGACCCTGCGCTGCGCTGGCGGTGCGGTTGTCACTTGTGGTGGGGGTTGGGGCGTTGGAGCCGTACTCTTTGCCTGTTGCGTCGCCTTCGATGTAGGTTCCAGCGGCCAGGGTCTCGTCGGCGTTGATGCTGACGATGCTGATCCTGGGAGGAAGGTCGGTGAGTTTGCGGATGGCTCCGGTGTTGGTGTCGGCTTTGTAGACGGCTGCGGCGTGCGTGGCGGGATCCTGCTGGGTGTAGAAGACGCTATTGGTCTTGTTGCCGGCGACGAGCGCGTGGGGATTGCGACCGGCTCCGGCTCCGCGAACGGCGCTCGGATCGGCGGATTCGGTAGCGGTCGCGGCGGGCGGATTGGGAACGAGCAGGCGGGTCTTGTGCGTGTCCATGTCGAGGACGTGGATGCCGTCGGGCGCGGTGTAGATCATCGACTTGTGGTCGGGGGTGTAGGCGTTGATGTTGAAGTAGAAGCCACCGGAGTTGGGCTCGTCGGACAGACGCCAGACGCGGTGGCCGGTGTCTTTGTCGACCCAGGTCTTTGGCGGAGTCTGGGCGTAGGCGACGGGAGAGAGAGCGGCTAGCAGAGCGATGGATGATGCGGCGGGGCGGATCAGGGAAGGCATCGTGGATTCTCCTGCGGTGTGAGCCACCCTGCCCTGGCTTTCGTGGACGACAGGAGAAATACCTCAGCAGGGTGCGATGGATTTATACACTGGGACGGATTTGAATGGGAAATAGTTTCTTAGACGGAATTGCATGGTTGGGTCGTTTGAGGCGAGGGCACTACACTGGATGCATGAATTCTTCTTCTGCTTCGCTGGAGATGTCGGTTGCCGGGATTGCCGCGAAGGTAGGGCAGGGGTTACGAATAGGGCGGGACGAGGCGCGATGGCTGTGGGAGAATGCCTCGGATGCGGAGTTGTGCTCGCTTGCGGGTGTGGTGCGGACGCGGTTTCATAAGCCCGGTTCATGCACGTACATGGTGATGCGGATTATCAACTACACGAATGTTTGTGTGGCGCAGTGTGACTACTGTGCGTTTTACAAACTGCCTTCGCAGGAGGGCGGTTATGTGCTGAGCCAGGAGCAGGTCTTTGCGAAGCTGGATGAGTTGTTGGCGCTGGGTGGAGATCTGGCTGGGTTCAATGGAGGGTTCAATCCGCATTTGCCGTTGAGCTACTATTGCGAGCTGTTTGCGGCGATTCGAGCGAGGTATGGGGATGCGCTTGAATTTTATGCGCTTACGATTGCGGAGTTCATGTACCTGGCTGATCATGCGAAGCTGCGCTACCCGGAGGCTGCGGCGCGGCTGAAGGCTTCGGGCGTGCGATGGATTACCGGGGGCGGCTCGGAGATTCTGACGGAGGAGTTTCGTGCACGGCACTCGAAGTTCAAGTACACAGTGGCGGAGTATTTCGAGGCTCAGCGAGCCATTGTTGAAGCGGGGTTGAAGACGACCGCGACGATGGTGATCGGGTTTGACGAGAGTCTTGAGGAGCGGCTGGAGCATCTGGAGCGCACGCGGCAGTTTCAGGATGAGACGGGCGGGCTGGGGAGCTTTCTTTGCTGGACTTACAAGCCTTACTTTACGCAGATGGGCGGGATTGAGATTTCGACTGCGGAGTATTTGCGGCATCTGGCACTGTGCAGGATTTACTTCGACAATATTCCGCGGATTCGGACTTCGGTGCTGACGCAGAATCAGAGGGCGCTGGAGGGATTGAACTATGGCGCGGATGATTTCGATCTGCCGATTGAGGATGAGGTGACGCAGAAGGCGGGGGCGACGATCAGTCTCGACTTTGCGCGGATATTGAATTATGCACGCGAGCTTGGCTACGAGCCTGAGTATCGGCATGTGGCGCTCAAGAAGCGTTCCTCGAACGCGGTCTCTTAAAGAGATAAATCGAAGCGAAAACTAGCGGCTGTGCAGAAGATGGCGGGCACGGCTGGTGGAGCGGTGCGAGCCGGTGCGCCCGTGGTATCGCATGAGCCAGTCCTTGCCCGCATCGGTGAGGAAGAGATTTTCGGAGAAGTGAACTTCATCTCCGTGACTAAGCTGGATGGGCTTTTTTTCGATGAACCGCCTGCGTTTCAGGGAGTTCATGGCGTGACTGGTGAGGTGGGCGGAGTCGTGAATTTTCATCTCGATGCCGAGGTCGCGCGGACTGAGACCGGAATCCATGGATCGGACGTCGATAATGGTGAGCGCTATCACCTCGTAAGGGGCGAGATCGTCGGCGGGTGGAATTGGGGGCAGCGTGTGTAGCTCAGGCTCGGGTTCGAAGACGTCTTGAAGAGCGAGAACGGATGACAGCCGGTCGGCGATGTTTTGCTGAAGCTGAATGTAGTCGCCGGGAAATGCGTCGGCCGGGTAGGGAATCAGTGGCAGGTACTGGATTCCCAGAGGGATCGCATCGGAGGAAATAAGGCAGAGCGGTTTTCCGAGTGCCATGGCACAGCCGGCTGCAATCCAGATTTCGGGAGTGTTCTCGGAGACATCGGCGAAGAGGATTTCGGCCTGTTCGATCTCATCGACAAAGACGTCGATCGGTATCGAAGGTGAATCGCGTTGGAATTGATACGAAGCGAGGCCGGCGTTAAAGAGGACAGGATCGAGAATTTCGTTGAAGAGGCGGTCGTAGTGAGGGCGGGAGGGGAGCAGAACGATGCATCGTCTCTGGGTTCGTTCGCTCATGAACAGGGTTTCCTTCTCTGGAGGTTGAGGGTGAGCGGGGATCAGGCTTGCGCCATGGAGGGCAGGGCTGAGAGAGCAAGCACATTTGTCGCCGGCTTACGTGGTGCTTCGCTAAGTTGCTGCGGATGCTCGTGAAGATTCTGGAGTGAAAAACTCTGCAGATCGATCAGTTTGATGGGACGCGAGTAGAAGTAGCCCTGTGCCTGATCACAGGCCATCTGTTGAAGTGTCTGAACATGTCCTTCGGTCTCGACTCCTTCAGCAATGACTTCGATCTGCAGGCTGTGAGCGAGAGCGATGATGGCTGCGGTGACGGCGCGGCTGTTTTCGTCGACGTCGCAACGTGAGATGAAAGAGCGATCGATCTTGAGGCGGTCGACAGCGAAGCGAGTGATGTAGCCCATGTTGGAGAAGCCAGTGCCGAAATCGTCGATGGAGAAGCGGACACCGAGCTTGCGGACGCGCTGCATGATTTCGAGCGATTCTTCGGAGTCGACCATGAGGAGATGCTCGGTGATTTCGAGCTCGAGTTGTTCGGGTTTGAGGCCGCTGATTTGAAGGGCCTGCTCGACTGTGGCCGGGAAGTCTCTCTGTTGAAATTGCCGGGGAGAGATGTTGATGGCTACGGTGAACTCGGTGCCGAGCCTGCGTTGCAACGCGGCAATCTCTTTGCAGGATTGGAGGAGAACCCACTCTCCGATGGAAACGATGAGGCCGGTTTCCTCGGCAAGAGGGATGAAGGTGTTTGGGCCAACAAGGCCGAATTCGGAGCTATTCCAGCGAAGGAGGGATTCGACACCGAGAATGCGGCCGTCAGCGAAGGAGATCTGCGGCTGATAGAGGATCTCGAACTCCTGATCTTCGAGGGCGGTACGCAGGGCCGATTCCATCTGGAGTTGCTGCAGGCCTTGCATGGCGATTCCAGGGGTGTAGACCTGCAAACCGTTGCGGCCGTTGTTTTTGACGCGGTACATGGCGAAGTCAGCGTTTTTGAAGAGACTGTCGACGTCTTCGCAGATGGGGAAGACGCTGATGCCGATGCTGGCGGTGACGATGATCTCGTGTTTGCCGACGCGAATTGGCTGAGCAACGGAGGTGAGGAGTTTTTGGCAGATTTCTTCGGCATCCTTTTCTGCGCGGAGATCAGGGAGGAGGACAACGAACTCGTCTCCACCCATGCGGCCGACAGTATCGGATTTGCGGACGCCGGCTTTGAGACGCTTTGAGATTTCGCAGAGGACCGTGTCTCCAGCCTGATGGCCGAGCGAGTCGTTGACGCGTTTGAAGTTGTCGAGGTCAACCATCAGGACGGCGAGATTGTCCTGCGAGCGGGTAGCGCGTTCGATGGCGACTTCGAGGCGATCGCGGAGGAGCGTGCGCGTGGGCAGGGCGGTGAGATGATCGTGATGCGCGACGTGGTAGATGTACTCTTCGGCACGTTTACGTTCGGTGAGGTCGTAGGAGATTCCGACAAAGCCAGTGATGTGTTCGTCGCTATCGCGGAGTGCGGTGACGACAAGCTGGACGGGGATTCGCGATCCGTCTTTGCGAACGTAGGTCCACTCTCTTTCGTCGATGATGCCCTTCTCCGGACCGACACGAAATACGTGGTGATCGGGTTCGACCTCCGTGTCGAACTGGACGGAGAGATCGAGGGCACGCTGGCGGAGCTCTTCATCATCGTGGAGCTCGATGCCTTCGTGGCCGAGGAGATCGCTCTCCTGATAGCCGAGCATCTTTACTGCTGCGGGGTTGACGGAGGTGATCTTTCCTGTCTTGTCGGTGACGATGATGCTGAAGGGCGAGCTGGCGATGATGGATTTGTTGAAGTTGAGCGCTCGCGTCAAATCTTCTTTATGCTGATAGCGTGCGGTGACGTCAGTGATCGTGGTTGCAATTCCGTTCGAAAGCTGGACGACCTGAATCTGGTGGCGGCCGGGTTGATCTCCGGACTGGAAGGCGGAGCTGTTGGTCTCGATGAGAGCTGGTTCTCCGGTCTTGGCGACTCTTTTGTGGCGTTCGAAGAGGTCTTCGGAGCGAATAGCGGGAAAGACCTCATAAAGATTTTTGCCAAGCACCTCGTCGCGGTGCATCCCGATCATGCGTTCGGCGTTGCTGTTGAGAAAGATGAACCTGAAGTCGCAGAGCTCTCCGGTGGCGTCGTATACGCTGTCATAGAGAATGACTGCGTCAGGACTGGATTCAGCTGCGGTGATGAGACGTAGCTCGTTATCGCGGGAGCGTGTGGTATCGCGGACGATGAGGGCGAGACGGCGGACGGAGAGAGGAAGTCCACCGACGAAGACTGTTGCGCCGAGGGTGCCCAGGGTTGCGCAGATCCTGGTGATCCACGGATATTGCGTGAAAAGCGCGCTCATTGCGAGTTCGCGGTCGACGAGGTCGGCGATGAGGAAGACGAGGAAAGCTCCGACGACCCAGCGAATGAGCTTGTCTTTACGGCACTCATAGACCAGAAGCACCAGAGAGATGCCCAAGGCGAACCAGGCAACCCAGATGATCCGTTCGAATGCAATGTTTGCGGTCAATTTCGTAGTAAGGGCAAGACCTGAGTAGTGCAGGGCGCCGAGACGAGACTGGAGAAAGAGGGCGACGCAGGCGAACAGAGCGATAAGTGTTGCTGAGGTCACAACAATTCCCGAGCCCGCGTGCCTGTACCTTTGGATCAATTCGGTCATGAATGCCTCAAACCGCTGGGCAAGGCGTTGCAATAGCAACGGGTTATCAACCTATTGGTACCTCGCCAAGAACCACTGTAGAGTCGCGAACCTGATGGGCCAATACAACCTACGTGGCAGCGAAATCGATAGAAGAGGCGCGATTTCTGCTTGTCTGCGATGGTTTTTTAGGCTTGGTTGTGATGGATAGGCAAATAGAATAGGCAGGGAATGCCGCGAGCGACACTATCTGTAGCCATCATTACGTATAACGAAGAGGGTAACCTGGGGCGCACGCTGGAGAGTGTGCGGTTTGCTGATGAGATCGTTGTGGTCGACTCGGGTTCGACCGATTGGACGGTGGAGATTGCGGAGTCGTTTGGGGCGAAGGTGTCGGTTGAGGAGTGGAAGGGGTTTGCGAGGCAAAAGAACTCGGCGATCGATAAATGCGTGGGGACTTGGGTGCTTTCACTGGATGCCGATGAGGAGTTGACGGGCGAACTGCAGACGGAGATTCGCGCGATGCTGGCGGCGGATGCGAGTGTGACGCCGCAGGTGGATGGGTATCGACTTCGGCTGCGGCATGTGTTTCTTGGGCGATGGATGCGGTTTGGGGGATACTATCCCGATTTCAAGCTGAGACTGTTCCGGCGAGTGACGGAGACAGGGCCGTCGCACTTTACAGATCGGCCTGTGCATGAGTCGGTCCAAGTTCCCGGACGGGTGGAGACGATGGAGAAGGATTTTCTTCACCATGGATATCCGGACCTGGAGATTTATCTCGAGCACATGAACCGGTACAGCACGCTGGGTGCCAAAATTGTTGCGGCAAAAGGGAAGATCAGCCAGTCATGGGTGGCGTTCGGGTGGAATGTTGCGCTGGTTCCGACGCTGACTTTTGCGTGGAACTATTTTTTTCGGCTTGGTTTTCTTGATGGGCGGGAGGGGCTGCTGCTGCATATCTATCACTCGGGGTATATCAGCTGGAAGTATGCGAAGGCCTGGCGGATTGGGCGCGGAGGCTAAGAGAGCCACTTGAGCATGCGGATGATGCCCATGGACGTCGGTCGGGAGTGGGCGGAGACGTTGGTGCGGGCGTGAATCTCGTTGCGGTTGTCGGAGTAGTACTTGTAGGCCCGGACCATCATCTCTTCGTTGGTGAGCGTTGGGGTCCAGCCTAGTTCGCTGCGGATGCGTGTGGTGTCGAAGACGAAGTTTTCGGCGATCATGCGGTAGTGATAGGGGCCTAACGGCGAGAGATTGAGCTTGTGTGCGAGTTGCATTGCCGCAATGGTGGGTGCCTTGGGGAGCGAGGCCACGCGGGAACGGCTTCCCGCAGCACGGATGATGGCTTCGTAGACGTTGCGGAGTGAGACGACGTTTTCCGAGCCGATGTGGAAGAGGTTAGAGCCCTCGTAATCGAGCGCCTGGAGGCAGGCGGTGGCGAGGTCCTGCGCGTAGATGAACTGGTAGCGGTTGCTGCCGTCGCCGACCACCCAGACTTTTTTGTTGTCGTCGATGAACTCGAAGAGGATGGCGAGGAGGCCGAGGCGGCCGCTGTCGATGATGGTGGGGCAGCGGATGGTGATGACATCGAGATCGTTGGTGTATTCGGCGAGGACCTTTTCTCCTTCGAGTTTGGAGCGGCCGTAGAGCTCGATGGGATTGGGTGTTTCGTCTTCGGTGACGTCGTGGCCGAGGTTGCTGGCCCAGAGGCAGTTGCTGGAGATGAAGATGAGCTTTTTAGTGCCGGTATTTTTTGCCGCCTCGGCGAGGTTGCGGGTGCCGTCGACGTTGGAGGTCCAGAGGAGGTTGTCGTCGATGGCGTCATGGGCAAGTTGTGCGGCGCAGTGGAAGATGGCGGCGAATTTTTGTGTGGTCAGGATTTTTTCGAGGAGAGATCTGTCGCGTATGTCGGCCTGAATGCTGCTGAGGTTGGGGTGGGTGTCGGGATCGACGACGAGATCGATGTTGGTGCAGGCGTAGCCTTCGGCGAGAAGACGGCGTTTGAGAACGCCTCCGAAGAAGCCGGAGCCTCCAGTGATGAGGACGTGGGTCATTAGGTTAATGATACGGTTTTTCTTCGCTTTTCTGCTGACTGGAAGAGGTAAACGGCGAGGATGGTCATGATGGGCTCGAGAGGATGGCGGAAGCGCGCCTGCACGGTGATGAAGTAATAGGTGAGCGGCACGAGCAAAAAGGCCCATGCGAAGAGGACGGCTCCGGGAATACGTTGTTTGAGCGCTAGTGCGAGACCCAGAAGGCTGGCGAGGCTGACAAAGAAGTAATTGGCTTCGCGGGCGGCTTCGATGAGGATGCCTTTGTCGGCGGGCTTGGGCAGGCTGACCCAGAAGAAGTAGAAGCGCTTGAGGCTGTAGTCGACGAAACGGCGTTTGTGGGTGCTGACCTCTTGCCTGGCTAGTTCGCCTTCGCGACGGACATAGGCGACCTCTCCGATCTGGCGGTATTGCTGGAAGACGGGGCAGGGCTCGCAGACGGGGATGGTCGCTCCCCAAGGGAAGCCTTGATGTTCGGCGAGGATGGACTGGTGGAGTTCGGCGCCGAGATTGCCGCGCATTGGGATGAAGGCGTGGAAGACGTTGTAGTTGCGAATCGTCCATGGTGCGATGCAGAGGAGTGCCAGAATCGCGGCAAGCGCGCTGCGAGAAAGTAATGGTAATAACGAGGCTTTGGTTTTGCGCGCGCCGGCGAGCATCCACAGACCGCAAGCCGGGATAAAGAGAAGAAGAGTGGAGTTGAAGAGGATTACGATTCCTGAGAGAAGTCCGAAGGTGGCCCATCTGCCTGTAGTTTGGTATTCAGGCGAATCCGCGGGAGGCGAGTCTTCTCCAATGCCCCGTGCCCGCAGGGCGATGACGATGATCTTGGAGAAGAGATATGCGGTGATGCACATGTCCCAGAGCCAGCGTACGGCGAACTGCATGGCGGCGGGATAGAGAGCCCAGAGCCATCCTGACCAGAGAGCGATTTTTTTTGCGCGGCCGGTGCGATGGAAGCAGCGCGCTGCGATTTCGTAGATGACCGAAGAGGTTGCTGCGGAGAAGGCGCTGTTGATGGTGAGTAAGACCCAGGCCGAGGCTGATGTGTAGACGCCGAAGATTTTAAAGACGCCTGCCATCAGCAGAGGGTAGAGCGGCGGCGACCAGGCTGTGGGGCCGGAGTGGCTGGTGAAGGGATCTGCGTAGCCGAAGCCGGTCGCGAGTGCGCGGGCGATGCGCCCCATCTCCCAGCCGAACTGAAGGTGATCTTCTTCGGGGCGAATGCGATAGGTGTGGATGATGGTGATGTAGAGGACGCGGATGAGGAAACCCGCCCAGAACATCGCGATGGGTGCGCGGAGAATCTGCGACTTCGCGGTTGGGTTCGATTCCTGCTTGTGCTCGTCTTGCATTAGCTGCGTCCGGCGCGGGGTTGCGCGATGACGAGGCCGCGCGGAGTGGGCAGGAAGACGACGGAGAGCACGCCTTCTGATTCCATGGCGCGGGCAGCGTCGCGAACGACTTTGTGATGCGAACTGGCGTCGTGGATGAGGATGATGCCGTTTGGATTGATCTGCGGGAGGAAACGCCGGACCTCCTGCTCGCGGATGTCGGGATCGGAGTCAGAGAAGAAGAGGTCAATCGTGCCATCGACTTTCATCTCAAGGCTCGATTGATTGCGGAGTTCCATCCAGGGCTTGAGCGGTGAACCGTCGAGGCGCTGTTTGGCGCGGGCGTAGACGATGGGGTCGAACTCGCAGCTGATGACTTTGCCGAAACCGTTGCGTTCGAGACCGCGGGCGATCCATTCGGTGGAGATGCCGAGGAAGGACCCGGTCTCGACGACGAGGCGCGGCTTGATGGTGGTGACGAGGGTGGCAATGAACTCAAGCACCTCAGTCTCGGCGGTCATGGAGTCAATCATGCTCCAGTGCTGGGGCTCGGGGCACTCGGGCGTGGCTCGATGCATCTCTGGCTGGAGTTGGCCGGCGGCGCGGTCGTGCTGCAGAATGATCTTGTGTTCCTGCTTTAGTTTCTTACGAAATAACCCCATGAGTGCTCCCGATCCTCCATTATGAGGGATTGCGTGGCGAAAAATCTGGCTGGACAGTTACGGAGAAATAGGGTCAGCTATCAAAGCGGCAAAAGACGCGAATTTTTCGCGCGGGGGATTGCGGTTCATGACGAAGACCTATGCAGGGCAACTGATATCTGAAGCGATGGCGATGTTTATAATCATCGCGTTTGGCGACTCGGTCGCGGCGATGTATACGCTTTATACTCCGAGCCCGTATCAGCAGGCGTACTGGGGCGTGTGTATTGCGTGGGGATTGGCGGTGACCCTGGCGATTTATACGACTGGATCAGTGAGTGGGTGTCATGGGAATCCTGCGGTGACGCTGGCGCTGGCGGTGTACCGGGGATTTTCGTGGAAGAAGGTCGTTCCCTATTGCGTTGCGCAGGTGGTGGGTGCATTTCTCGGTGCGGGGATCGTATATACGCTGTTCTTGCCGGTGATCGACCACTTCAATATGGTGAACAATCTTTCGCGGGCTTCTGGCGGGGCGGCTGGAGTGTTCTTTACTCATCCGGGGCTTGCGATTACTCCAATGCATGCGTTTGGCGATGAGATTATTCTCACGGCGTTTCTGATTCTGGGGATATTTGCGATTACGGAGCAGTACAACGAGATGGCTCCGGGTGCGAACGGCGGTGCGGTGATGATCGGGTTGCTGGTCGCGCTGATTGGGGCTTCGATGGGATACCTTGAGGCGTGGGCGCTGAATCCCGCGCGCGACTTTGGGCCTCGGCTGTTTTGTTTTTTTATGGGGTGGGGATCGTCGGCGTTTCCGTCGCCTGACAATTACTGGTGGATTCCGATTGTTGCGCCGCTGATTGGCGGAGTTATTGGCGGCGGGGTTTATCAGTTACTAATTCGTCCGTTTTTGCCTGCGCGGGCGCGAGCGAGGTTGGATGAGGCGAAGGCATAGTCGGCCAGCGAAGCAGCATCCCATGAAATGACGAACAAGGAGACGAGATGAAGTATGTACTTTCGCTTGACCAGGGGACGACCAGCTCGCGCGCCATTCTGTTCGATCACGACGGTGGCGTTGTGGGCACAGCTGCGCATGAGTTTCGGCAGATCTATCCGAACAGTGGATGGGTGGAGCATGAGCCGTTTGAGATTTTGACCTCGCAAGTGAGTTCTGCGGTTGAGGTGATGGGGAAGCTTGGAGCGCGTCCGCGGGATGTGGTTGCGCTTGGGATTACGAATCAACGCGAGACGACGATTGTGTGGGATCGTGAGACGGGTGAGCCTGTCTATAACGCCATTGTCTGGCAGGATGGCCGGACTGCGGCGATGATGAAGAAATTGTCTGATGATGGCGCCGAGGAGATCGTGAGGCAGAAGACGGGGTTGTTGTTGAGTCCCTATTTTTCTGCGAGCAAGATTGCGTGGATTCTCGACAACGTCGAGGGTGCGCGGGGACGGGCTGAGGCTGGGAAGCTTGCGTTTGGGACAGTGGATAGCTGGCTGGTGTGGAATCTAACGAGTGGGCGGCGGCATATCACCGATCGCACGAATGCTTCGCGCACCCTGCTCTACAACATTGTGGAAGACAAGTGGGATGATGATCTGCTGAAGCTGTTCCGCATACCGAAGAGCATGTTGCCGGAGGTGGTCTGGTCGAGCGAACGGGTGGGGCAGGTGACGACCACGCTGGGGCTTGGTGCAGTCGAGATTGCGGGCATTGCGGGGGATCAGCAGTCGGCGTTGTTTGGGCAGTTGTGTGTGTCTTCGGGTGATGCGAAGAATACCTATGGGACGGGTTGTTTTCTTTTGCAGAATATCGGTGAGCAGTTTGGGCTTTCGAGTGAGCGACTGGTGACGACGCTGGGTTGCAGTGTGGACAGAAAGCCCGTATACGCGCTGGAGGGCAGTATTTTTGTCGGAGGGGCGGTGGTGCAGTGGCTTCGCGACAACATGAAGTTCATTCGTCGGTCGTCGGAGGTTGAGGCGATTGCGGACTCGGTGGAAGATTCGGGCGGCGTTGTGTTTGTGCCGGCATTTACGGGGCTCGGCGCACCTTATTGGGATGCGCAGGCCCGCGGTCTGATTATTGGGCTTGAGCGAGGGACGCAGATCGGGCATATCGCGAGGGCTGCGATTGAGAGCATTGCGTTTCAGGTTGCGGATGTTCTGCGTGCCATGAATGCGAGTTCGAAGAACCCGCTGACGGAGCTTCGCGTGGATGGCGGCGCGGCTGCGAACGATGGGCTGATGCAGTTTCAGGCGGATCTGCTGGGCGTTCCTGTGCATCGGCCGGCGGTTCTTGAGACCACGGCGCTGGGGGCGGCCTATCTTGCGGGGCTTTCAACCGGATTTTGGAGCAGCGTGGATGAATTGAAACAGCATCGCGCTGCAGGTACTGTTTTTTATCCTAAGGCGGATAGGAAAAAGATGGAGGGCCTACAGACTAACTGGAAAGAGGCTGTGGCACGCTCGCGCAACTGGGCAGGAGGGAGCCGATGAATCGCGATGAGATGGCAGCTCGGGTTCGGGATCGCAAGGAGCCATGGGACATTGTGGTGATCGGTGGAGGAGCTACGGGTGCTGGTGTCGCCGTCGATGCAGCTACGCGCGGATATGACGTTCTGCTACTGGAGCGCGAGGATTTCGGCAAAGGTACGTCGAGCCGTGCGACGAAACTTGTTCATGGCGGCGTGCGGTATCTGGAGCAGGGAAATCTTTCGCTGGTGATGGAGGCGTTGAAGGAGCGCGGTATCCTCTTGCGAAATGCGCCGCATATTGTGCGTAATTTGCGATTTGTTGTGCCGAATTACTCCTGGTGGGAGGCTCCGTTCTATGGCATAGGGATGAAGGTCTACGATCTGCTTGCAGGGAAGTACAGCTTCGGTTCTTCGAAGACACTTTCGCTTGAGGAGACGCTCGATCTCTTGCCGACGATTCGGCAGGATGGGCTTCGCGGTGGTGTGATGTATCAGGACGGCCAGTTCGACGATACGCGCTTGCTGATTCATCTGATGATGACGGCGGCGGAACACGGCGCGACGCTGCTGAACTACACGGATGTAGTCGAGCTGACAAAGGATGAGGATGGGTTTGTGCGGGGCGTTGTCGCGGTGGATGGTGAGAGTGGCGAACGGTACACAATTGCTGCGCGCGCGGTGGTGAATGCGACGGGCATCTTTACGGATGAGACGCGGCGTCTTGCGGAGCCAGAGGCGGAGCCAATGATGGTGCCCAGCCAGGGAATTCATCTTGTGTTTGAGCGGTCATTTCTTACTGGCGATACCGCATTAATGGTACCCCATACTGATGATGGCCGAGTTCTGTTTGCGGTCCCGTGGCACAATCGGACGCTTGTCGGTACGACGGATACACCCATTGATACGATTGGGTATGAGCCACTGCCGTTTGAGCAGGAGATTGAGTTCGTGCTCGAAACGGCAGGACGTTACTTGAGTCGCAAACCTACTCGTGACGATATTCTGAGCGTGTTTGTTGGGATTCGCCCGCTTGCGAAGTCTCTGGGTGGGAGCGGCGGCAAGACTTCGGCGATTTCGCGGGACTACACAATTCATATCGACCATGCGGGACTGGTGACGATCGCAGGAGGAAAGTGGACGACGTATCGGCACATGGCTGAGGATTGCGTGGAACATGCGATCACACTTGGCGGGCTTGACGAGAGACCATGTGTGACTGTGACGACGCATATCCATGGATTTGATGAGCATCCGGAAGAGCTGGGAAGTTTGTCGGTCTATGGCTCGGATGCGCCGGCTATTCTTGAGTTGGCAAAAGAAAGGCCGGAGCTGGCGAGGCTGCTGCATCCTGATTTGCCTTATATCGCTGCGGAGGTGGTGTGGGGAGCACGCCACGAGATGTCTCGTACGGTGGATGACGCGCTCTCGCGACGGACACGGGCGCTTCTGTTGAATGCACGTGCGGCGGTCGCGATTGCGCCGGCGGTTGCTTCTCTGCTTGCGTCGGAACTCAGGAAGGATCGAGCGTGGGAAGAGGCTCAGGTAGCGGCGTTTGGCGCGATGGCGGCGCAATACATTCCGCAAGGCAAGACGTTTCCTGCCATTCCCTCTCAGTAGTTGTTCGGGTTGCGGCAAACGCACATCGCATCTGCACCCGGAGAAAGCAGTCGTAATTTTCTTACTGTTCCAGAGCGGCGTGAGGCCATCCACCAGCCCAGTCGATGGTTGAGAGCTGCATGGAGGGCTTGCCTGTTTTTGCGTCGTAGGCGTGAAAGACGATCAGGTCTTGCTTGTGCGGGCCGAGGTAGACACTTTCACCACCGGGGCCGAGCCAGCGAGAGTTGGCGGTGAGCAGCAGGGTACCGCCTCCGTCGAGGAGGCTTTTGCCAGTGGCGTCGACGTAGGGTCCGGTTACGGATTTGGATCGTCCGACCGTCGTTTTATAAGTGCTTTTGAGGCCGCGGCAGCATAGGTCCCACGAGGTGAAGAGATAAAAGTAGCCGCCATGGCGCACGATGAAGGGCGCTTCGATCGCCTGCCAGTTCGCTGGCAAGCCAGGCGGCGCCGGGGCGGCGTCTTCCGGCTTTCCTCGACGCGCGAGAGAGTAGAGTGTGGTGTCAGTCTTCGATAGCAGGCCTGAATCGTCAAGTCGGCGCATCTTGATGCCATCCCAGAAACTGCCGAAGGCGAGCCATTCGCCGCCTTTTGCGTCGACGACGAGATTGGGATCGATTGCGTTGAAGTTATCTTCGGCTTTCGATTCGAAGACTAAGCCTTTGTCGATCCATTTGTAGTCCGGGCTCGCTGGGTCGAGGGTTTTGCTCGTGGCGAGGGCTATGCCGGAGGTATTTTTTCCGAAGAGCGAGTAGGCGTAGTAGAGACGGTACTCATGATGGACATAGGAGATGTCAGGCGCCCAGAGATCTCTCGTGCCGGGGCTGCGTTCGTGAATCCAGTTGGGAACCGCGTCAAAGACATGGCCGCATAGCTTCCAGTGTTCGAGATCGTTCGAGCAGCGGATTGCAAATTGACCACTGTCGGGAGCTTTTCCCGTGGCAAAGACATACCAGGTCTTTCCTTCTTTGATGATGGAGGGATCGTGTGTGCCGGCGACATCGCCGGAGAGAGTGTAGGCGTGAGGCTGCTGAGAGTGACTGGTGACCGTTGCCGATGCGAGTAACGTGATTGCAACGCATGTCCGAATCATTTGCTCTCCCTTGGTCAGGCGCGTGCGCTGGATGCAATTCTTCGGAGTT
Organism: uncultured Acidobacteriaceae bacterium; assembly: GCA_963815485.1. Taxonomy (GTDB): domain Bacteria; phylum Acidobacteriota; class Terriglobia; order Terriglobales; family Acidobacteriaceae; genus Edaphobacter. The sequence continues at coordinate 3,199,486 of CAWFGQ010000002.1, forward strand.
CAGGAAGCAGTTTGCCCAGGTTCGCAGGCTCCGAGTTACGTCTGCCGAGTGCGAAGTAAGCGTCGCGGTAGAGCTCGTAGAGTTGGTTGTACACTGCGACAGCGGCGGGTTGAGACGCAAATGTTCGATAGGGAAGGCACACGGCTTTTTGTGCTTCTTCAATCGTTTCGAACGCACCGGCGGCGAGCAGAGCGAAGATTCCTGAGCCGAGGCTGGTTGGTGTTCCGTCGGGCACCAGCACAGGCTTATTTAAGACGTCGGCGTAGATCTGGTTGAGCACGGCGTTGCTTTGGGGGATGCCGCCTGCATTGATGACTCTCTCGACGGGAACTCCGTGTTCGGCCATGCGTTCCAGAATGATGCGCGTGTGAAAGGCTGTACCCTCGATTGCTGCGAATAGCTCGTCCTGCGCGGTGTGGAGGAGGTTCCAGCCGAAGGTGACGCCGCCGAGCTCGGGATTGACGAGGACGGTGCGGTCGCCGTTGTCCCAGCTGAGGCGTAGGAGCCCGGTCTGTCCGGCGCGGTAGTTTTCGAGGCCCCTGGCTAGCTCGCTCACTTTCATTCCTGCGCGGCGGGCTATCGCTTCGAAGATGTCTCCGGTGGCGGAGAGTCCTGCTTCGATGCCGGTGTAGTCGGGGTGCACACTGCCGGGCACGACGCCGCAGACGCCGGGGACAAGCTCGGTCTTTTTGGCCATCGCGATGATGCAGGTCGAAGTGCCAACGACATTGACGACATCGCCCTCGCGGCAGCCTGCGCCGATGGCGTCCCAGTGTGCGTCAAAGGCGCCGACGGGAATCGGAATGCCTGCCCTCAGGCCTAGTTCCTTCGCCCATAGTTCGGAAAGGGTTCCGGCGATTTGATTCGAGGGGAGGTATTCGCCGTCGATTTTTTCTCGCATGCCATCGAAGAGCGGATCGACCATGGAGAGAAACGATTGCGGAGGAAGGCCGTTCCACTTGGGATTCCACATCCACTTGTGACCCATGGCGCAGATGCTTCGCTTTACTTTTGCAGGATCCGTAACTCCGGTCAGGGTTGCGGCGACCATGTCGCAGTGTTCGAGCGCGGTGGCGAAACGGGTACGCTTGTCGGGATTGTGCCGCAACCAATGCAGCAGCTTGGCGAATCCCCACTCGTGCGAGTAGACATCGCCGCACCAATGGATTGCTTCGAGATTCTCGGCCAGGGCGATCTCCGTGATCTCGCGGGCCTCTTCGTGAGCGCGATGGTCGCACCAGAGATAGTAGTCGTCGATGGGCTGCATGGCAGCATCGACAGGAACGACGCTGGAGCCGGTCGTGTCGAGGGCGAGAGCCACGACGTCCTCACCTTTGACTTTGCTTTCAGTAAGCGCCTGGCGCATGGCGCGAACAAGAGCCGCCATCTGTTCGTTGTGCGACTGGGTGGCGAAGTCAGGGTCTTCGCGTTTTCGGTTCAGAGGATATTCAGCTGCTGACGTTCCCAGGCGGCCGCGTTTGCTGTCGAGCAGGGTAACGCGTACGCTTAGTGTTCCGAAGTCGACTCCTGCAACAATTGCCACGATCTACTCTTTCGGCGTACAAATCATGATGTAAAGAAATCGTTTTCTCAGTTAGTTCTATAGACGGGCAGACCCCTTGTCAATGCGGCTCTGCTCCTGGAGAGACGGAACTGACGTCGATTAGGACGCTGACGAGTTGCTGGAGCCAAATCACGCGCTGTATCCGCCGATTCAAAGAAAGGGCCTGTCGTTCAACTTTGCTAAGCTAAGCAGGGAAGAAACGCAGGAGTTTGCACTAAGGATCTATGCCCGATAAGAAAGTGAAATCTTCAAATCACGATGGCAAGGTACCGGAGCGAATGGATATCCGCACCATCGCTCGCGCCGCGAATGTTTCGATCGCGACCGTTTCCCGCGTGATGAACAACGTTCCGACTGTAAATCCCAGGATGGCCAAACGCGTGTGGGAGGTGATCGACCAGCTCGACTACTTTCCTAACACCCAGGCGCGCGCGCTGGTTTCGGGCCGCAGCCGGATCTTCGGCCTTATCGTTTCCGAGATTACCAATCCATTCTTTCCTGAACTGATTCAGGGATTTGAGGATATCGCGGTGGAACACGGCTACGAGATTCTGGTCAGCTCTACCAACTACGACCCAAAGCGAATGTCGCATTGCATCCGACGGATGCTCGAACGAAAGGTGGAGGGGGTTGCGGTGATGACGTTCGGGATTGAGGAGCCGCTACTCGATCAGCTTGCCAGACGCAAGGTTCCCCTCGTCTTCATCGATGTCGGTCCGAACCGGCCCAGCGTGAGTGTGCTCAAGGTGGACTATCACCACGGCATCCGGCAGGGTGTACAGCATCTGGCCGCGATGGGACACAGAGACATCGCGTTCATTACTGGTCCAATGGCTCTTCATTCTGCTCAGTCGCGCCGCGCGGCTTTTGTAGGGTCGCTTAAAGAGTGCGGTATCGTGCCGGAGTCCACATGGATTGTTGAGGGCGACCATACCATGGAGGGCGGGATCGCCTGCATGGAAGACCTGCTCGCGACCAAGAAGCGCCCGACTGCCGTCATGTGTTCCAACGATATGACGGCTATTGGGGTTCTGCACAAGCTGTACCGCGCCGGTCTGCGCGTGCCTGACGATCTCTCCGTGATTGGCTTTGATGACATTCACATAGCGGAGGTAACGATTCCGCCGCTGACGACGGTGCAGATGTCACGCTTCGAGCTTGCACGCTCTGCAGTCATGGCGCTCCGCGCTCATGCTGAAAACCCAGACGACCCCGCACCACAACGCGAGTACGAAATCCGTACGGACCTGATAGTAAGGGAGTCGACTGGATTTCCTCGCGGAACGATGACAAACGCGAAAAAACCAAAGGCTAAGTCGTCGGCCAAAGCCTAAGTCTGTTCCTTTTCTTTGGATGGACGGTCGATGGCTCGCTTCGCCGCGCGCTGCCAGCAAAATTGCTGTTCCGGCGCACCAGCCTTTTCCACCCCCCTCGGCGGTGATCGAGCCCCTGAAACATTGGTTTGACCTCCTTGTCAGAGAAATCTCAACCTTGGGGTTGATTCTTTTAACCCCCTATAGGGAGATTTTCTATTGACGAAGCAAATCAAGAGCGCATAGAGTGATCGGCGCGCGAGAAACCGTTTACCCGAGCAAGCCAGAAAACGTTTCCCACTTAAGGGAAGTTCCCGCGCACGATAGGTTGCTTTCACTTCGAGGAGGTTGCAAGGATGCGTACCATAATCAAAAATTTCCGTTTCGTTCTTCTGTGCGGTCTACTGCTGGTGGCTTCTGAGGCATTGGCTCAATTCAGCGGAACAGTCTCCGGTGTAGTCCTTGATCCGAGCGGAGCTGTTGTGCCGGGCGCGACGATGACGCTCCACAATACCGCCACCAATGAACAGCGCATAGCGACAACGACTTCGGCTGGAATCTACCAGTTCGTCAGTCTGCCGCCGGGATCCTATGAACTTACAACAACGATGAAGGGTTTTGCGGGGTCGAAGATTACGCTGACGCTTGAGACCAATCAGAACCTAAATCTCCCGGTGAACCTGGCGGTGGGAGCTTCAACTGAAGTGGTGCAGGTCACTGGACAGGCTCCTCTGCTGGACACTGGTGACACTCGACTTCAGGAGACGTTGCCCACGGAGACTCTATCCGCGCTTCCGCTCGGCGGGCGCAATATGATCTCGCTTGTAACGCTGGCTCCGGGCGTTACTGGAACCGGCGTAACTTCGAATGGCAGTCCCGGATCCGGACGCGATAACTTCTCGACGGAGACGCAGGTCGACGCCAGCGCCAATGGTCAGGGTGCGGTTGGCAATATGTACATCGTCGATGGCCTTGATGTCAGCAGTTCCATTCGCCCTGGCGTGCTGAATATGACTCCAAATCCTGATTCCATTCAGGAGGCGACGGTTCAAACGAACACGTACAACGTCGACTACGGGCGCTCCAGTTCGATTCAGATGACGATGACTACTAAGTCTGGCACGAGTCATTATCATGGAAACGCCAGCGACTATTTCACCTATCAAAAATTTCTTGCCAGAACGCACTTCAGCGGTCTTACTTACAAGCCGTTTCATAGCAACAATATCTCGGCCACCATTGGTGGACCGATCATTCCAGGTCACGAGGCTGGGTTTTTCTTCTTCGCTGCGGAACCTTATCGTGCATCGAATGCGACCGGCGGGTCTATTAACTTCAACGATCCTGCTTTTGCCGCCTGGGCTGCTGGCGCGTTTCCCAACACAATCGGGACCAAGCTGCTTAATACCTATCCGGTCAGTAACGTCTCCAATGTTCAGGTTGTGAAGACTGCAGCCAACTTTTTCCCGGCCAATACGACAGGCAGTCCGATTTGCGGGACTCCTTCCACATTCAATCTCCCTTGCTCCACACCAATGTTGGATAGCGGAAACTATGCAAATACGTCCTATCGTAACGGCAATCAATACAACCTTCGCCTCGATAAGAACTTTGGTAAGGAACGCCTTTACGGGACTTATTACCGCACTACACTCGGTAGCAACAGCACAAATCCGCGTGCAGCGTTCTCGGCAACCAATACCTTCAGTCAATATGCCATTCAGGGCAACGAGACTCACACCTTCAATCCGAACACGTTGAACGAAGCATCCTTTGCAACCATGCGTGTGGAGGGTATTCAGCCCGCAACCGGTTTATTCAGTGTGCCAGTGGTCAACATCACGGGCGGAGGTCAGGGGTTTGGTTCTGGTTTCGCTCAGGGCGACTTTATCCAGCACAACTACCACTGGCGCGATGTGCTGACCCATGTCTTCCACTCGCACAACATCAGGGCAGGATATGAAGGACTCTTCGCCGATGACGTTGAAGTATTCAACGGACCTTACGATCAGCCCACCTTCAACTTCAACAGCCTGCTTGATCTCGCGAGGGACAACGTCTTTACAGAGACTGGCGTCGCGTACGATCCAGTTTCGGGTCAAAAGACACAGTACAGCTGGGACGCGGCTGGCATTACTCACGGAGCCTTCCTCGAAGATACCTGGAAGGTCAACCGCAAGCTGACCCTCAACTATGGGCTGCGCTGGGATGATTTTGGCAATCCTTACTCGCGCACCCCGAGCACGGCCTTCGGCAATTTCTTCCTTGGACCTGGAGCGACTCTACAGAATCAGATTGCCAACGGAGCCGTGGTGGAACACCATCACGCGTTGAACCGCTCGATTACGGACGTCTTTAGCCCGCGTATCGGAGCAGCGTGGGATCCGACCGGAGATGGAAAGTGGGTTGTCAAAGGAGGGTTTGGGTTCTTCCACAACTGGCCGACGCTTGCTAACCTGCAGGAGCAATATCGCGGCAATCCTCCTGGAAACATCATGCCCGTCTTCCAGACCGGAACTTCGTCACCGGCGCCAATTTTTTCGCTAGGAACCTCCAACGATAAGCCATTTGGTTACACCTACCCCACTCTGCCGGCAAGGCCTCTGACGCCACAGGGAGGAATCGTCGGACTTCAGTTCGCCGTTGGCGGTATTGATCCGAACCTCCTCTCACCCGTCACCTATACCTATTCCGCAGCTGTCGATCGCGAGGTCGGCCGAAGATTGGTCGCCTCAGCGATCTATAGCGGTGCGAATGGTCGTAATCTTCTCTCCGGTGGCGGCCAGGTCTTTAACGTGAGTTACGGTCAGGACATCAACGTAGTAGCTGGCGACCTGATTGCGCACAACAGCCTGGCGCCGACCCGGCTTAACACCAGCTTTGGCGCTGTCAACTATACGCAGAACGATCGCGTATCGAACTACAACGCATTTATCGTTGCCTTGCGAGGACGGTTTTCTCGAGCCTTCTTCAACGCTTCCTACACGCACTCTGCGTCCAAGGACGACACACAGGTCTATCCCACCTATATCAATCCTCACCAGTACTACGCTCCGTCGATCTGGGATGCTCCAAATCGGTTCTCGCTGGCCTGGAACTATGAGATCCCGGGCTATAACAACGGTGAAGGATTTGTAGGGAGAATAGCGACCGGTTGGCAGCTGAGCGGAACTACAATTCTGCAGAGCGGCAATCCGATTACTGTGGCAACGAACGCTCCCTTTGCGCCTTTGAAGAATGCCAGCGGCCAGTTCATCGGCTATGCAGCAAACAGCGGAGACTACAACGCCGATGGAGACAACCGCGACTATCCCGATGTGCTCAGTTATAGCTACAAGAACAGCAGACAGGACTATCTGAACGGAATCTTTACGACCGCGAACTTTCCGCAGCCGGCCTTTGGCAGTGAAGGAAATGAACGGTACGCGGCTTTCCGTGCTCCCGGGTTCCAGCAATGGGATGTTGCAGTGTTGAAGAATACCCGCATCCTCGAGTCGGTCAATTTCCAATTTCGCTTCGAGATGTTCAACTTCTTCAATCACCCTAACCTGACCGGTATGGATGTCAATCTGCCTGACGGTAACTTCGGGAAAGCAACATCACAAGCCACCCCGCGTCTCATTCAGATTGGCGGCAATCTGAGGTTCTAATTACTCCAAATGATAGCTGCGGCCGGTTTTGTGCCGGCCGCAGTTTTTTGGGCACGGAAGAGTTATTGTAGGAGCTATGAAGGCGGCCCTCCTCAAGTCGAATCTGGTGGCAGGCGGTCTTTGTCTTTTTTCGATTCTCCTTCCAGCAAGCTCTTCATCTTTCGCGCAACAGCCCTCAACACAAAAGCAGGAGATATATAACCTTCTCGCCGCCCATCGCTTTCAACAGGCGGAGCAGGCGGCCAATGCCTACCTTGTCGCGAATCCGGGAGATTGCAATGGCAATGTGCTCCTCGGTCTCGCTCTTCGCGGCGAGGCCAAACTCGAGCCTGCTTTTAAGGCCTTCCACTCAGCGATGAGCCAGTGCCCTCAGTCGCTCGCAGCGATTGAAGGCGCTGCGGAGACCGCATTTCTCCTGAACAAGCCAGAAGCCACGAGCCTCGTCGGCGAGGTCATCAAGCTTCGCCCTGCGGACGAGACGGGTTATGCGATGCTGGGCGCGATCGATGCCCGCAACGGAGACTGCGTCGGCGCGGTAGAGAACTACGCGAAGGCCGCGAGCCGGGTGAATGGGAGTGCAGCGGCCCTGCGGCAGTACGGCGGATGCCTGGTTTCGCTTGAGCGTCCCGCGGAAGCTGTGCCGCAACTGTCGCGACTGCTTGTTCTTGAAGACAGCAGTACGAATCGAATTGCTCTCGCGCGTGCGCAGGCGGCTGCAAAAGACCGTGCCGCGGCCCTCGCGACGCTTCAACCTCTGCTCGGCACAGGGTCACGCGATAGCGTTGCGTTTTTACTGGCCGCACAGCTTGCCGAGACAGACAACAACACCCCGCAGGCTGTTGAATGGTTTCGCAAGGCGATCGAACTGAACCCCAAAGATGCAAGCGCGTATCTCGCGTTTGCAGAGATGTCTTTCAACCATGGCGCTTTCAAAGTAGGCGTGGACTTTCTCACTCTCGGCATTCAGCAGCTTCCATCTGAGGCCCGCCTCTACCTGGCGCGAGGTGTGCTCGAAGAGCAGATGACACAGATGGATGATGCGCTCCGCGACTTTGAGGAGGCGCATCGCCTCGATCCGAAGTTATCTTTCGCCGAAGATGCGATGGGCATGCTCTTCAGCCAGAAACACGACACCGCCGCTGCTCTTGACCTCTTTGCGAAGCAGAGCCAGCTTCACCCTGACGATCCTCTGTTGCATTATCTTTACGCCGAAGCTCTTTCGCAGGTCGAGGGTGCGGATGAGAAGACGATGGAGAAGGCGATTGCAAGCGCGAAGCGTGCCATCCAGCTTGAGCCTGGCTATCAGCCCGCGCATGACCTCTTATGTGTCCTGCTGCTTCGCAAGAATGATCTGGCGGGCGTTATTGAGCAGGCGCAGGAAGCGACAAAGCGCGATCCCTACGACGAGGTCGCCATCTATCAGGAACTTCTTGCTGAACGCAAGTTGAATCACCCGGACAGAACGGCGGTTCTGGTAAAAAAATTTCAAGAGGCGAAGGCGCACAACCAGGAAGCGAAAACAAAGTACATTCTTCAGGAGGCTCAGCCCGGGCCGGTGGTTCCGAATCCGTAGCCAACTCGGGCTTTTTGCCAAGAACGCCGGTCCGATTTCAATGATTTACAGTGCTTCTTCGAGAGTGGTACTCTCAGGTCGCTTCCTTTGAGCAGCTGTAACCGGTTGAGCGGAGAAAACGATTACCCGATTTCTGCAGTCGGAATGCGTACGAAAGGTCTCCAAAAATGTCCAAGCCATCCCGTCGAACCTTCCTTAAGAGCAGCGCAGCCCTCGCTGCCGGTACCGCCGTCCTTCGCAATGCCCGAGCGTTGGCTATGCCGACCGCCTCCGCTCCATCCACACCGCTCACTCAGTTCGACTATAAGGATGTGCAACTCCTCGACGGTCCGATGCTTGTGCAGTTCCAGCAGAACCATACTCTTTTTATGAACCTCAATGAGGACAGCATCCTCAAGCCCTTCCGCCAGCTCTCCGGTCTGCCTGCGCCGGGTGAGGATCTGGGCGGCTGGTACACTCCTTCGAGCCTCTTCGACCCGCCAAAGAATATGACCGGTTATGTTCCCGGCCACACCTTTGGCCAATGGGTCTCGGGTTTATCTCGTGCTTACGCAGTTACGGGAGACAGGGCGACTCAGGCCAAGGTTCATCGCCTCGTCGCAGGTTTTGCCCCCACCGTCAGCCAGAAGTTCTATTCCGACTACTGCATCCCGGCCTACACTTTCGACAAGACCAACTGCGGCTTGATTGATGCGCATCAATTCGCTCAGGATCCGCAGGCCTTCGCGGTTCTCGGTCATGCGACCGACGCTGTACTGCCGTTTCTTCCTCCCAAGGCGCTCGACCGTACTGAGATGGCTGCCCGTCCGCATAAGAATGTCTCGTGGACCTGGGACGAGACCTACACCCTTCCGGAAAACTTCTATCTCGCCTATCAGCGTGGAGCCGGGGAGCGCTATCGTCAGCTCGCCCAGCGCTTTCTCCAGGATGATACCTACTTCGGGCCGCTCTCGAAGAACGTGAACATGCTGCCCGGCCAGCACGCCTACAGCCACGTCAACGGACTCTGTTCCGCCATTCAGGCTTACCTTACCGACGGCAGCCAGATGCATCTCACCGCTGCTAAGAACGGCTTCGCCTTCGTTCTGCAGCAGAGTTACGCCACCGGCGGATGGGGGCCTGACGAGACATTCCAGGAGCCAGGTACTGATGGCCTCGCTAACAGTTTGACGAAGACTCACAGCACCTTCGAGACGCCTTGTGGCGCCTACGGGCAATTCAAGGTCACGCGCTATCTGATGCGCGTCACCGGGGACAGCCGCTACGGCGACGCTATGGAGACCATTCTCTACAACACTATTCTCGGCGCACGTCCCATTCGCCCGGATGGTGTCAGCTTCTACTACGCAGATTACAACAATCATGATGCCAGGAAGGTCGACTACGAACAGAAGTGGCCTTGTTGCTCCGGCACCTTTCCGCAACTCACTGCCGACTACGGAATCAGCTCCTACCTTCGCAGCGCTAAAGGCATCAATGTCAATCTTTATGTGCCTTCGCGGATCACCTGGCAGCAGGGAAGTGCGCATGCCTCGCTGACGCAGCACACACAATATCCTGCCAACGGCGACACCAGCATGAACCTCACTCTGTCACATCCGGAGCGTTTCACGATCGCCTTGCGCATCCCTGCATGGGCGGGCCGTAAGACGAAGGTTACGGTCAATGGCAATGCGGTCGACGTGACTCTGACACCCGGGACCTGGGCCAACCTCGACCGTACCTGGAAAGATGGTGACCGGATCGAGCTGTCACTCGACATGTCGCTGCGCCTCGCTCCTATCGATGATCATCACCGGCAAATCGTCGCTCTTCTCTATGGGCCGGTCGCGCTCTTCGCAATTAATCCCGCGTCTTCTACGATTACGCAGAAACAACTCCTCGCCGCCCAGCGAATTGGAAACTCTTCCGCCTGGGAGGTTGCAACCGACGCCGGTAAGGTTCGCATGTTGCCCTACGCCGACATCAAAGACGAGAGCTATCTTCTCTACCACCAGACCTAGAGTGCTGGCCGATCTGCTTTTTGAAGATGGAGCGAATGAGAAAACGTTCTCTTGACGGGCATGTCTTGAGAAGACTAGAAAGAGTACGCAAGTCTTTTGGGAGAGTTGGTTATGAAAAAAAGAGTATCCCGCAGAAGGTTCATCGCTTCCGCAGCTGTCTCGATTGTCCCCTCCGCACTGGCCTATGCTCAGCCGAAGAGCGGAGGCCTGCTCTCATTCTTTGCCGAGGGCCAGCAGGCATCCAAATCTCCGACAAACTGGAAGGATGCTGGGGTGATCGATCTGTCCAACTCTCCGTATGCCAAGTTGAAGACGGTGCCGGTGAGAGCTGTCGTGATCGAAGACGGGTTCTGGTCGCAACGGCGCAAGATCAATCTGACATCGAGCATGCCCAGCATGCAGAAGGAATTGGTGGACCATGGCCGCATGGATAACTTCCTGCGCCTCAAAGGCAAATCCACCCAGCCGCAAAAAGGACCTGTCTTCTCTGACTCCGATATCTATAAGTGGACTGAAGCGGTTGGCTTTCAGCTGCAGAATGGAGATCAGCCGGAGTTGCGAAAGACCGCGGACGCGATGATTCGCGATGTTGTGGCGATCCAGGAGCCAAGCGGCTACCTGAACACCTATTACAACGACGATCGCAAACCGCTCCGGATGCAATACGACACGCAGACCACGGGGCATGAACTATATTGCATCGGCCATATGCTGCAAGGCGCGATTGCCTACTACCGGGCGACAGGCGATCCGACACTGATGAATGCAGGAATGCGTTTTGTCGATGACTTTCTGATCCCCAACTACGGCCCCGGCGCGAATCAGAAGGGAATTGTCTCCGGGCATCCAGAGGTCGAGATGGCGTTGATCGAGCTCTCTCGTACAACCGGCAATCCGAAGTACATCGAACTCGCAGGGTACATCCTTCACGGAGATTCGAGGATTCCGCTTAGGCCGCAACAGATCGTCTATATGTACTGCGGGATTCCTTTTCCCCAGCGAACCAAGCTTGAGGGCCATGCTGTACGCTGCATGTATGCGTGTTGCGGCGCCACAGACTATTACCTTGAAACCGGTGATCAGGCTTACTGGAAGACGCTGAATGTTCTTTGGGACGATCTGAATACGCATCAGCTATACGTCAACGGCGGGGTTGGTGCGCGTGCGGCCGGCGAGGCCTTCGGCGATGCCTACGAACTGCCGAATGCACAGGCGTACGGCGAGAGTTGCGCCGCAATCGGCAATATGATGTGGAATTGGAGGATGCTTGCAGCCTCTGGAGACGCGAAGTTTACCGATGTCATCGAGCGTGCGCTGTACAACGGCATCAACTCCGGAATGTCGCTCGATGGCACGACCTATTGCTACAGGAATCCATTGGCATTCGATCCCTCTGGTGAATCGAGGGACCGTCATTTGGTTGACGGCAGGATTCGCAACGCATGGTACGACACCACATGCTGTCCGCCGAATCTGGAGCGGACCTTTGCTTCACTCTCCGGCTACTTTTACAGCACGAGTTCCGACGGAGTTTACGTCCATCTTTACGACAACTCGGAGATGAACTGGCACTTGCAGGATGGATCGGCGCTCAAAATTCAGCAGAAGACAAATTACCCGTGGAACGGTGACGTCAAGATTTCAGTCAGCCCGGCCACACCCAATGAATTCACCGTCTACGTTCGAATTCCGGGCTGGTCGGTGAAGAACACGGTTAAAGTAAATGGCAAAGAAGTCTCCGGAGCCAAACCCGGCCAGTATCTCGCAATGAGGCGTCGCTGGGCTGCAAACGACGCAATTGATCTGGCCTTCGATATGACGACCCATCTGCTCAAGGCGAATCCTGCCGTGACAGAAGACCGCGGTAGAGTCGCCTTCCAGCGAGGCCCGATCGTGTTCTGCATGGAGCATCTGGACCAGAAGGACCACGCGCCAGGAGTGAACATGGCGGATTACACTGTCCGTCTCGATGGAACGACAGCAACGAAGTATGAACCCACTCTGCTGGATGGAGTAATGACACTCACTCATCCGGGAGCGATCAGCAGATCGGCTGACCCCGGACTCTATTTCCCCGCCGAGAACGCAGCAAAACCAGTCGTGACACCAACTACATTGACGTTGATTCCTTACTACGCATGGGCCAATCGCGAACCAGCGTCCATGCAGGTATGGATTCCTTATCGCGACGCATAGCCTGAAGAATAGTAAAGGGCCGCAACCGATCTTCGCGGGTTGCGGCCTGTTTATATTCAGGACGAATCGTCTAGAACCTTACTACCAGCGGGTGGCCATCCAAAGTCACCGTTTTCTTGTCGGAGACTCCGACAATTTCAACCACTAATGACTTACGCTCCGTCGATTTTTTCGGTGCATTCGTAGTTTTGATGGAGAGCGTTCGATCCCCGTCACTCCACCCGCACTCAAGCTTTGTGAAATCGCCGTGTTCGTGATCGTAGCTAATTCCATCGTCTTCGTAGAGAGTGAACTGTCCATTCGCCCCCGGATAGACCCGCAGCGTTAGCGGCTCGCTGACTTTCTCGTCGGCGTACTGCTTAACCGGCCCGATAGGAAGAATCGCACCTGCTTTGACGTACAGAGGAAGCGTCTCCAGATCGACGTCGCGAACGACTTCCGTCCCTCCATCGACCTTGGACTGGGACCAAAAGTCCCACCACTGTCCTTGCGGAAGATAGGTTTTGCGTTGCGTCGCGCCTTTTTCGATCACGGGTGCCACCAGTATCGAGCTTCCCCACATAAAAGAGTCGTCAGTCGCCGTCGCTTTCGGATCGTGTGGATAGTAGATCCAAAGCGCACGCATGATAGGAAGTCCGGTCTCGTGTGTCTCGGCGACGGTGGAGTAAAGATAGGGCAGAAGTTGATAGCGAAGGTTCAGATATTTTTTGCAGATGCCTTCGACCGCAGTGTTGTGCAACTCTTCGGGTGTCGGCAGTGTGGTCGCAACAAATTGTCCGTCAAACTCGGCAGGGCCAAAGTTGCCAAGGTTCCACCCCCAGGGAAGCCGCAGCTTCCACGTGCGCCCGTGGCAACGAAACGACGGACAGAACGCGCTGAACTGGAACCAGCGAACGAACAATTCAGCCGTCAATTCTTTGGTAGGCACAAATCCGCCGGTATCCGTACCCCAGTAAGGAATTCCGGAGAGACCTGTTGTAATGCCGACCATGATCTGTGCAGCCAGCGTCTTCCAGGTCGAGAGCGTGTCGCCAGACCAGAGCCACACGTAGCGCTGCATCCCGGCGTAACCATTACGATGCAGAGAAAAGGGCCGAACGTTGGGTGTGAATAACTGCGAGCCCTCCCAATACATCTGATTGCGCGCAAGCCGGGAAGGAGGCTGGAGTTCATCGCCTTCATCGGGCCACCACGCATCGACGCCAAGGTTGTGAACGTCCTTATGTTTCAGCCAGTATTTTGCCGCGTTGCTGGGGTCTTCTGCAGCGGCACCTGTGTCCTTCACGCTGCCATGAAGATCTTCCGGAGGACTCACGACGTGCACGATGACCTTGAAGTGTTCCGCATGCATCTCTTTAATCATCGTCGCCGGATCAGGAAATACAGCTGGATTGAAGGTGAAGGAGCCATGCTCCGTATTCCACCCGGACGGACAGAATCCCGTTCCCAAATAAATCATCGCGTCGCAAGGCAACTTCTTCTCGCGAAATGTCTTGCACTCATCGAGTATCTCTGACCGGCTCTCCAGCGTTCGGTGCGATTGCTGAAAACCAAGCGACCACAGCGGCGGCATATGTGGATGTCCACTAAGATCAGCCCATGCGCCCAACAACTCAGTCGGTGTATCGCCCAGCAAGACGAAGATATCTCGAGTCGGTGTGTCAGGCGATGGCGTGAACAATCCCTGTTCTCCGGTCAGATCAAAGGCTCCAGTCGGATGCGCAAAAAAGAGTCCCCAACCTTCTGTGCCGATCAGCCAGGGAATCGGCACGCGTGCACCAAAGGTTGCGAGATCTCCTCGATGCTGACCATTACGCATCGTGTCGGTTGTTCCTCTACGATCGAACGGATGGCCGCCTTCACCCATGCCATAGATTGGCCCGTCGCCAAGCCGGAAGTGAACAGTTCCTCCCGGCGCATCGAAGCGCAACTCCTGACGAACCTTGCCCGCTGCATCGGTGATTGTCAGCCGGAGCGGGCCTTCCTGCACCTGAATCTTATTTGAGCCCCAAATCACTGTTCGCGAACCATCAGGATTCTTCGGCTGATCGAGAAGCGGAGCCGATTCGCGCGGAACAATCCCTAGTTCACTCGCAGGCCCGAGCTTCGACAGCGGAACAACCCGTATGCGAAGAATTCTGCTACTAAAGGCCACGAGCGTCAGCGAACCATTCGCTGCACCTGCTTCCGACGCAGGAATAGCGCCAAAAAATCCCGCCGCATCGATCGGCCTGGAAAACAATAACTGTGCGAGCCCTGCGCCCATTCCCCCGAGAACATCTCTTCTTGAATACTTCATCCTTACCTCGAAAATAAAGCGGCTGAGTGGTTCGTAGTCTTGCTCAACCGCTTCTCTGGTTTGATCGAACTGTTAACATTTTGAAGGTCTAGAAGCTAATCTTTGCGCCAAGCTGGATATAGCGTGGATTGAAGGTGGACGTTGCCTTGCCAAATTGAGAGTTGGAGAGATCGTTGATGAAGCCGGACAGATTGGGACGGTTGAAGAGGTTGAAAAACTCGCAACGAAATTGCAGGCGAACGATCTCCTTCAGAGGCACATTTTTGAGAATGCTCATGTCGGTGTTCGCATATCCAGGTCCGTTGAACAGATTTCGCTTCTCATTCCCCTCGGTTCCGATTGCGGGAATTCCAAACGACGAGGCCGGGAAAAGCCCATGCAGATAGGATTGTCTGTCCGTTGGCTGCGAATAGCCAGTAGCAGGCGCGTTTGGAAAATCGTAGTTATAGCCATCACCGTTATAGTCGCCGCTGCTCGCCTTCAACCCGTTCAGGTGGTTTGAGGCATCAAACGTTGGCTGGAAGGTCGCTGTCGTGAGGACTGTAAACGGTTGGCCGCTCTGCAAGATGACTGCGCCCGATAGCACCCAGCCATTCGCAAGGGCATTGACGAAGAAATTCTGATTTTTGAGCGATGGCAACTCAACGCTTTCGCTTAGAGAAAAGCGATTAGGAACGTTGAAGGCCGTCGGCCCATGGTATTGAGAGATATCGACGTTGGCGTCCGGATATTGCTGGCCGTAGTCGTAAGCCTGCGAATGGGTATACGACGTCTGAAATGAATCTCTTGAGCCAAATCTCCCGGTAAGAGTGGCGATGAATGCGTTGTACGAAGACTGATTGCCATTCTTCGTGTAGTTGATTGCGCCAAAACTTTGATTGGGGCGAATCAATACATTGTTGTTTACGACGAGATTTCCAGCCACGCGATTCACGTCGTTGTTTGCATTGATCGTCGACACATTGCCTTCCGGCAGATCGTAGGCATGAGACCCCGAATAGTTGACTCCTGCCACAATATGACGGCCAAGCTGTCTCTCCACGCCGATGGTGTAATTGAGAACGCTCGGTTCTTTCAGATTCGGGTCTGTTCCGCCGATCGAATTCTGTTGGCCTACAACTCCGCCGTGGCTATCCGGAACCGATGGCGGCTGCACTGGAAGAATATAGCCGAAAGGATAGGTAGCGCTTGTTCCAACCGAAAAGATCGGCTTCGTCCCCTGGGTTGCGAGGAAGGTAGGCAGAGAATACACAGGAAGATTGGAGCGCAGAGGAACGGTCAGTTCTCCGTTCGTAAACCAGTCATGATAGAGGCCGATGCCACCGCGAACAACCCAGGTGCCGCTGCCATTTGGGTCCCACGACGCTCCGATGCGTGGAGTGAATGTCTTAGGAGCGCTGTTATAAACATTCGTCGTGCTCTTCAAACCTCCATTCGCCACTTGTGTCAATTGATCCGAGCCGCTGCCAAGAATGAAGTTACTCAGAACAGATCCGAGCGCCTTCGAAGGATAGGGATTGCCGAAGTTATCGAAGCGTCCACCGACCAGCAAGGTGAAACGCGGCGTCACCCGCCACTCATCCTGCACAAAGAATCCCCATGTTGTGCTGGAGACGCCGAGACTGAACGGCCTCGGCAAGCCGGTGAGAGGGTTGTAGTAAATGTTGCCCTCGGAGAAGGGAGTGTCCGTGACAAAGTTCAGAAGATTCGTGAAGACAAAAGAAGGCTGAGAGTATTGCGTAGCGAAGAGAGTCAGTTCATCGCCGTGGAAACCTTCAAACCCCATACGCAGGTTGTGGTGGCCGCGAACAAGATTAAAAGTGTCACGCCAGTGATAGTTGTGCTGGATAAAGTCCTGACCCGCAGGGCCCACTCCTACACCTGTGCCCTGACCCTGAATCGTCGAGATAGGAACGTCGAACTGACCGGAAGTGCCGGCGATTCCTTCGATCTGCAGGTATCCGAACACGGCTTCGTTCAACATCTTTGGAGAGAATGTGTGAGTCTCATTGACCTGTCCGTTCCGGCTCGTCTGGGAGTTGCCGAGATTCATGCCCTGGCGCGGAGATGCCGTCAGCGTTGATAGTCCGGTGTTGTAGTAGCTTCCATAGACTCGATCATGGCTGAAGTTCTGGTCGATACGAAGCGACCACTGAGTTCCATTTCTGTAAGGGCTTAGCGAGTAATTGCCGTTATCGATGACAGGCAGAGTGCACGGTATGTTTTGAGTGGCGGGCGTGCCGCAACTCGCGCCAAATACAGCCTGAGCAGTCTTTGCGACGCTCGTGATCGTCGCCTTGTTGACAGGATATTTGGTCAGAAGGGAAGTCCCGATTGAGTTGGGATCATTCTGCTTGGCGAACTGTACGAACTCCGGCGCCTCAAACGTCGTAGCCGCGCTATTGGTTGTCAGCGAGCGGAGAGGTTCGATGGAAGCGAAGAAGAACGTGTGGTTTTTGATGATTGGTCCACCGATTGTCCCGGCGATGTTGTTGTAGTGAAACGGCGCATACTTGCTGACAAACTCCGATCTCGTCCAAAGCTGCTGCGAGGTGTAGTAGTAGCTCGCAGATCCGTGAAGCCGGTTCGTACCCGACTTCGTGCTGATCGCTGTCTGAATGGAACCGGCTCTGCCATACTCTACGGAGTATGTGTTCGTCTGGATCGCGACCTCCTGTACGGAATCGGGATTTGGAGAGGCATTAATAACTCCCGGGCGCACGGAACTGGTGATGTCTAATCCATCGACGACATACATGTTTCCGTCAAAGCCTCTTCCGTTCGCAGTCACGTTGTTGGTTGTCTCCACGTTGAAGTTATCGGGCGGGCTCCCGGACGCAAGTCCCAAACCCGTAACGCCCGGAGCTAATGAGATGAGGCTGATGACGGTGCGTCCCTGCATGGGGAGTGAATCGATCTGAGTTTGAGGGAGTGTTGTTTGAATGCGACTGTCAGCCGTGTCCAGCAAAGGAGCTTCTGACTGAACCTCGACGACAGTTGTGCTTCTCGAAATATCCATTTTTACAGGGAGATTCTGGCTCTCGTCGGTCTGCAAGACAGAATGAATCGTCGTGTTGGCGAAGCCGGTTGCCTGTACCTGCAAGCGGTACTCGCCCGCCGGAAGACTGCGAAAATCGTATGCCCCGGAGTTGTCCGTCACGGTTGACGTCGAGATATTCGTACCGAGATTTGTCAACGTGGCATTTGCTCCGACAATGGCCGCACCGGTAGAGTCCTGCACGATGCCACGTATGCTGCTGTTGAACTGCGCCGAACACGGCGACCCGCACATCACCAATACAAATGCCAGGATCGCCACAATTCGCGCGAAGAGGTGAAAGGGGCGCTTTGGGTGGGAGCGCTCGGCGGATAGGGTAAAGATGTTTTCTGCAGTGCGCATCAGTAATCGTTTACTTGTTCGGTAGTACTTGGTCTGAGCATTCTCTGAAGACGTCTCCGGCCGATGAGTAACACCAGGATTGTGCATATAATTTCTCCCGAATCGGAACTGCGCGTTCGATTGTGTTTTTTTCGCGACTGCAAAGGTAGTACCTATGCAAAAACCTTGTCAAGCACAACCTGAAATTTATGCGTAATTAGGCGGAAAACGCCTATCGCGCCAGAGGGAAATTGGTTTTACCTTTAAATGTGCGAAAGGAAGACTGGAACGATTTCAATCTCTGGTCGCCTTCAAAAACAGAGAAAGATTCATCGCCGCGGTAAGGTCGCCGCTTTGCGAAAACGCTTATGAACAGACTGGCCGGAGGCGAGATGATCGCGGAGTTGACGCGCGGTCTCCACCTGGCGAGAGTGCAGCAGGAGACTGCGCGCATCGGTCAGATGATCTGTCATAAGACGTGCGGCAAGCTCAGGGTTACGCTTCTCGATAGCAACGAGGATGGGCTTATGGAATTCCAGCGTATGCTCCAGATCGACTAGCTGCGAGGTCATCATCATCATGTTCAGCATCGCGCGATGGATCGTCTGAAAGAGGCGGCCAGCGAGGCGATTGCCCGAAGCCTGGAAGATAGCGCGATGAAAGAGCAGATCAGACGAGACGAGGCGAACGCGGTCTTTCTTGCTTTGCTCGAGGTCAAGAATGGACTGCTTGAGCAACGCGATGTGCTGTGCATTGGCACGTTCTGCTGCTTTGGCGGCAAGTGCTGGCTCCATCATCAGCCGCATCTCGGTGAGTTCCTGCAGAGAGGTATCGTCCAGCAGGAAAAGAAACTCCATTGGCACTGCAAGCACCGAGGACGCATCCTTGTTGAGATAACTTCCGTCGCCTACTTTTTGCGTAATAACGCCCATGATCTCGAGCACTTTAAGCGCCGGCCGCAAAGAAGAACGAGCCACGCCGAAGCTTGCAGCCAGCTCTCGTTCGGGCGGCAGTTTCGTGCCGGGCGACAGTAGTCCCTCGCTCATTAACTGCTGAAAACGAAGAATCAGCAGCTGTGTAACATCTTCCTTGTCGTTGAGGACATGCCCAACGTCGCCGAGCGCAGTCTTTCCGGGTTCCCGCATTCTGGAATAGTGGGCTACGGGCAATTTGATGTCAATGGATTTGTCGTCCATGAACAGTTCCGATCTTGCTCTGCTGCGAATGGTGCTACCAAGAAGACAAAGCGGCGGGACACTGTCCTGTCCCAATCTGCGTACCAAGCATAGCCCAATCTTAAGGATTCAGCCAAAAGAGAGTTGGGCAAAAAGCTCAAGAATATTCCCAAAAACGGGATTTACCGAAAAATGATCGTCGCGAAAGAAGCTATTACGCAGGATACTGGCGGTCGGATTCTCACAAATTGGAACCGGGAAAAATGTCAATTTTTGGCTTGACACCTCTTAAATCTTGGTACTACCTTTGGCACGTCGGAAAATTCGATTCGATATGGGAAGAGTTTCAGATTGGACAAGATCGAATCTCCGCAAATGTCAGAGCTTGGAGGACGAAATGAAAGCTCGCAACCATGTCATGGGGACTCAGCACCTGTTGGGTCTGATCCTCATCCTGGGGTGGACTCTCTCTACTTATGGCCAGGTAGAGTCGGGACGCTTCGTAGGTCACATTACTGATTCACAAGGCGCGGCAATACCTCACGCCATCGTAAAAGCCACAAATTCTGGCACGAATATTGTGCAGACCGCGCTCACCGATTCCACGGGAGATTTTGTCATCACTCCGGTAGCAGCAGGGAACTATTCCCTGACCGTGTCCGCAACAGGGTTCCAGACAATCAATGCGGCAAATATTGAGGTTCAGGTCGGACAGATCGTTCGTGAGGATCTGGCGATGAAGGTGGGCGAAGCCACCACGACGATCGAAGTCACCACGGAGTCTCCTCTGCTGAGTACGGATACGGCAACTCTGGGAACCGTCGTCACGAACCAGCAGCTCACCGACCTGCCTCTGAACGGACGCGGCTTCTTCCGTCTGGCCGAGCTCACGCCTGGTGCTGCACTTCTACCGCCGACGGGTAACTCGCTGGCGATTCGTCCTGAGATCGTCAATGGCAACACAATCAGCGGCATTCGCGGGAGTGCGATCTCGTTTCTGCTCGACGGCGTGGACGTCAGTGAGCAGCACCAGGGCGGCACATTCATCCAGACATCGATTGACGCGTTGCAGGAGTTCAGCGTGCAGCAGAGTCCTTATTCTGCTGAATTCAATCGCGGCGGCGCATTTTTCAATGCGACGACAAAATCAGGCACCAATCGATTCCATGGCGGAATCTTTGAGTTCTTTCGTAATGACAAACTCGACGCGCGAAACTATTTTTCAGCGACGCGGGCAATTCTTAAGCGAAACCAGTTTGGAGGCGATATCGGCGGACCGCTTTCGATCCCGCATCTCTATAACGGAAAGGACAAGACCTTCTTCTTTGTCGACTATGAAGCGCAACGGCTGAGGCAGGGTCTCGTCATCAACAGCATAGTTCCGACGGATGCTCAACGAACCGGTGACTTCAGCGCTGCAGGGTTGAAGCCGATCTACGATCCAACGACAACACCCCGTACTCAGCTCAGCTGTAATGGGGTGCTCAACGTGATCTGCCCGTCGCGGATTCCTGCGCAGGCCAGTGCTGTCCTGGCTTACATACCGCATGCAAACAGCGGCTCCAATTCATTCAAGGCTGTTCCGTCGCAGGCCATTGACTACGATCAGTTCACGGTCCGCATCGACCATCAGCTGAATCATTCCAACCGGCTCTTTGGGCGGTGGATCTATGTCAATAACCGTGAAACTGACCCCAACGCCGCTCCACTCCTGAAGACTGCGTCCCTTACATCCAATGGCCAGGACGCGGCTATCGGCCTGATTACCAACATCGGCTCAAATATGGTGCAGGATTTCCGCGTGCACTATCTTCCCAGCCACGTGAGGCTCACGGCGTTCCTTCAGGGACCGGATTTTAATGCTGCCAATGGCATTCAGGGTTTCACGGGTCTTGGGCGGCCCGATACGGGAAGCTCGTTCCCTGATTATGCCTTCAGCGGATACGCCTCGCTTCAAGGATCTGCCTTCGATCAGCGTCCCAAGTCGCAAGACCGCACTGTCTTTGAGCCGACCGATAACTTCACGATCCTCAAAGGGCGACATTCCATGAAGTTTGGAGTGCTGGTCCGCTACTACCAATGGATAGGGTACGATAGCTCCAACTATGCAGGCATTTTCACCTTCTCCGGAGTCGAGACGCAGAACTCCGCGGCGTCGGGCGGTGATGGCTTCGCCGACTTCCTGCTTGGATACCCCGCTTCAGTAGCTCGCGCTTATCCCGGCGCTAATTTCGGCGGGCAGCGCTGGTACCACCAGTACTTTGGTCAGGATGATATCCGCGTGAGTCCGAAGCTGACGTTGAACGTCGGATTGCGCTATGAATATACTCCGTGGCTCAACGGTTACAAGGGTCAGCTTGGAACGTTCGATCCAACGAAGGCCAAGCCGATCATTGTCGAAGGAAATACGAGTCAGGTTGATCTCACCTCGCAATATGCGGCTCCTGCGGCATACCAATTCTTTGGTCAATACATTCAAACCAGTAGCCAGGCCGGACTGCCCTATTCGATCACCTACACCGATCGCACTCAGTTCGGCCCACGAATCGGATTTGCTTGGCGCCCGCTCGGCAATGACACGGTTGTTCGAGGCGGCTTCGGTATCTTCTACGAACCAGAGGGGACCAGCGGCCGCGTCAATCGCAATATTCTTCCATTCCTGCTTCTGGAGACAGTGAACCAGACGCAAGGCGTGGTTCCAAACCGTACTACTGCAAACTTTTTCCTGGGTTCGCAACTCGGCTCTGCCTTGGCGAATCCGTCGATTCTGCCAACCCTTACGCATTTGAAGGTCGGTTCGAACCAACACTACAGTTTTGGCGTGCAACAGCAACTTACTCCCAAGACGGTCTTCGAAATCGCCTACGTGGGGAATCACGGAGTCCATCTGCAGAGCACGGATGATTTCAACGATCCAACTCCAGCCTTGGGTGCCGTTCAAGCTCGGCGTCCTTATCAGCCATGGGGAACGATTACCTTCCAGTCGCAGGATCTGGGAACCACCTACCAGGCGCTTCAGTCGAAGATTCAACTCCGCCCCAGCAACGGATTGACCGGCCTGATCTCCTACACGTGGTCGAAGTTCATGCAATCGAACCAAGCCCCCGCATTGGGCGGAAACACGGGATACGAAAGGACGTATTCTCCATTCAATACTCCGCAAAACCTGGCGATCAGCGGCACGTATGTTCTTCCCTTTGGCCGAGGGAGGAAATACATGGCGAACAGTAATCGCTTCGTGGACACGGTGTTTGGAGGATGGCAGGTGCAGACGATCATCGTGTTGCGAAGTGGAACTCCCTACACTCCCGTCGTCTCAACCGACAGGGCAAACACTGGTGTCGGAGGTCAGAGGCCAAATATCAATCCAGCAGGTGGATCTCCAACGTTTCATAAGTCGCTTACCAGTTGGTTCGATAAGACTCGTTATGTTGTTGCGCCTGCGCTGACCTACGGTACGGTCAAGGCAAATACGCTCCAGTCCGATGCGTTCCGGCAATACGACGCATCCATCTTCAAGAACTTCGCGCTGCCCGGCGAGTCGGTGCTGTCCTTCCGTGCCGAGTTCTTCAACCTTCCCAACACCACCAGCTTCAACGCACCTAGCGCAACCATCGATGCATCATCTTGCTGCACGGTAACCGCAACTTCTGTTCCTTCTCGAGATATTCAATTTGCATTGAAGTACAACTTCTAAAATAAGGGCCATCCCTAATGCGAAAACTCGCGATTACCCTCATCTGTGCCGCTGCCATCAATGCGGCGGCGCAGATGTCTGGGTCCAAACCCGTCTCCATTCAAGTCGACCTCACGAAGGTGGAAGGGCCCTACACGCCCATCTACAGCTGGTTTGGATACGACGAATCGAACTACACGACCATGAGGTACGGGAAGCAACTGCTAACGGAGCTGCATGATCTCAGCCCAGTGCCTGTCTATATCCGCGCACATCATCTTCTTACTTCTGGCAAGGGAGTTGCGGAGCTGAAGTGGAGTTCGTCGAACGTATTCACACTCGACGCGAACGGCAAGCCGGTATACGACTTTACGATTACGGACCAGACCTTCGATCAGTTTCAAAAAGCAGGTGTACGCCCGATGGTCGAGCTGGGTTTCATGCCGAAAGACCTTGCGGCAACAGTGCCCGGAGTGACCGAGTATCAGATTCATTATCCGGGAAGCACCATCTCAGGTGCCTCCAATAACCCTCCGAAAGACTATGCAATGTGGGGAGAGCTGGTGAGAAGGTACACTGAGCACCTCGTTGAGCGTTACGGAAAAGAGAAGGTCAGCACCTGGTATTTCGAAGTGTGGAATGAGCCGGACATCGCCTATTGGCACGGAACGCCTGAAGAGTACTTCAAGCTCTATGACTACTCGGTAGCTGGAATTCGCGCGGCTCTGCCAAATGCAATCGTCGGAGGTCCCGCAAGCACCGGCCCTGCCTCAGAGAAAGCAAGTGCTTTTCTCGATAACTTCCTGAAGCATTGCCTCAACGACAAAAACGCGGCAAATGGCAAGCCGATTCCGCTGGATTTCATCTCGTTTCATCCCAAGGGACGGCCTACAGTAGTCGACGGACACGTTCGCATGGGCCTCGCGAATGAATTAAAAGCTCCGGCGAAGGCTTTCGCATCGTCGCGAAGTATCCAAAGTTCATTCATCTTCCGATCATTCTCAGCGAAGCCGATCCGGAAGGCTGCGCGGCTTGCTCGATGAAAGTGAACCCCTCTAACGCTTATCGCAATGGCCCTCTGTATCCGACCTACACGGCGGCGGCGATCAAATCTCTCTTCGCTTTGCAGGATCGCTACAAAGTAAATCTCATCTCGATGCTCTCCTGGTCGTTCGAGTTCGAGGATAAAGAGTACTTCGAAGGCTTCCGAACTCTCGCAACCAACGGCGTCGACAAGCCCGTGCTGAATGTCTTTCGCATGGCGGCCCTGATGGCCGGTCAACGCGTGGACACCAGCAGCACTGGGCAGGTTCCCCTGGACGATATCCTCGCCTCCGGAGTTCGTCAGTCACCTGATGTGGACGCATTTGCGACAAAGGCCGATCGAGAGGCCGCGGTCATGCTATGGAACTACCACGACGATGACGTGCCCGCGACAGGTGCATCGGTTCAGGTCACCCTCACAGGAGTTCCAACAGGAGTGAAGAAAGTGCTGCTGCAGCATTATCGAATCGACGAGACGCACAGCAACGCCTACACCGTCTGGAAGCAGATGGGATCTCCCCAGAACCCAACGCCCGAGCAGTACGCTCAAATGAAAGCCGCAGGGCAACTGGAACTTCTTAAATCGCCGGAGTGGCTGGACGTCAATGACGGTAAGGTGACGATTGCCACAGAACTTCCGCGGCAGGCGACATCGCTCCTGCGTCTGAAGTGGTGAAGCCGTGCCTACTATGTTGAGAAACGCTAAAGAGACAGCACGGTCCGGCACAACCAATTCGTACTGGTATTTTGTCGTGCTTGTAACCGCGGCAATTGCTATCAGCTATTTTGATCGTCAGACTTTGCCGGTTGCCATTTCTGCGATCCAACGGACGATACCGCTCAGCGACCAGCAGTTTTCGTGGCTGCAGTTCGCATTTCTCATTCCGTATGCTTTGCTGTATGCGGGTGGCGGGCGAATGCTCGACGTCGTGGGCACTCGCCGCGGATTTATTGTGATCATGCTCTGGTGGTCCGGCGCGTGTGCGCTGCATGGGCTCGCGATGAACTTCGGATTTCTTCTGGCAGCTCGTTGCCTGCTCGGAATGGGCGAGGGTGGAGCGTTCCCGGCAGCAACAAGGGTGGTCGCCGAGTGGGTTCCGACAGAGCAGCGCTCGACAGCAATGGGAATCATCAATGCGGGAACAGCAGTAGGTTCGGTCCTTGCTCCGCCGCTGATCGGCATCATCCTCCTCACGCTGGGATGGAGGCCGGTCTTCTTTGCAGCAGGAGCCGTCGGGTTTGCCTGGGTTCTCTGGTGGTCTGTCTCCTATCGTGGAACCAACACGGCGTCGATCGCCACAATCGACGCCCGCGCCGTCGCTCGCCAGCTATCGTTTACCGATGTTCTCGGGATGCGCAAGGTGCAGGTGCTCGTCTTCGCCAAATTCATGAGCGACTCGGCCTGGTACTTTTACCTCTTCTGGCTCCCGAAATATCTGTATGACGTCCGCGGCTTTGACGTAAAACATGTCAGCTACTACGCGTGGATCCCGTATGCAGCGTCAGGAGTCGGCAGCTTCCTCGGAGGATGGTTCTCCAGCTTCCTTCTACGAAGAGGCCACTCGCTGGATTTCTCACGAAAACTCGCACTCGGTCTAAGCGCCCTGTTTATGCCCGTGGTCATGCTGGTGCCGCATGTCCCGGTAGGCTGGGCGCTTGCATTGTTCAGCATTGCATTTTTTTGTCAGCAGTCCTGGTCCGGCCTGATTATGACTTTACCCGCTGACATCTTTCCTTTGTCAGCGGTAGGGTCAGTCTCAGGACTGATTGGATTCGGCGGTGCTATTGGCGGAGCGATCTTTGGAGTCGTCGCTGGCTTCCTGCTTGGTCACGGATTTGGATACGGAACCTTGTTTTTGATCGTCGGGACGTTTCACCTTATTGGGTTTCTAGCCATCCTCCTTTTCGGAGGCAGGGTGCAACCACTCAAGACTCCGGATTTACTACCAATATAGAGAGCCAAAATCATGAAAATTACAGAAGTGCGTACACGCGTCGTTCAGTGGGAAGGGAAGACCACCCCGCTTCCTCCCCACTTTTGCACTAATCCGATGGACCTGGTCATGTTCCGGGAAGCCTCGATGGGCAACTTTGCATTCCATGGCTGGGTGCTGGTGGAAATCTTCACCGACACTGGTCTTGTTGGGCTCGGCAATGCAGCTTTGTCGCCTCTTCTAACCAAGGGTTGCATCGATACTTATTTGAAGCCAGTGCTGCTCGGTGGAGATCCCTGGGACACAGAATATCTCTGGCAGCAGATGTATCGCCGGACCATGGCATTCGGACGCAAAGGCGTCGCAATGACCGCGATCAGTGCGGTCGATATCGCACTGTGGGATCTTATGGGAAAATCCGCCGGGCAACCGGTCTTCCGCCTGCTTGGAGGAAGAACAAAGAAAAAAGTTCCCGTCTATGCCAGCCGCCTGTATAGCATGCCGCTGGACCAACTCCGCGTGGAAGCGCTGCGTTACAAAGATGAAGGATACAAAGCGATGAAGTTGCGCTTTGGGTGGGGCCCGGTCGATGGTGCCGAAGGAATGCAACGCAACGTCGAATTGCTGAGAACAGTTCGCGAAGTGATTGGAGACGGCATCGATCTGATGGCGGATGCATACATGGGCTGGACACTCGACTACGCCAAGCGAATGCTCCCGTTGCTCGAGCCCTTCCATCTGCGTTGGCTCGAAGAGCCCGTGATCCCCGATGACACGCGCGGGTACAGAGAGCTCAAAGCCTACGGTCGCGTCCCAATCGCTGGCGGTGAACATGAGTTCACCATCTTCGGCTTCCGCGATCTCCTCGAGGCGAACGCCCTCGACTATATTCAGTTCGACACCAACCGCGTTGGAGGAATCAGTCAGGCCCGTAAAATATCAGCATTGGCCGAGTCATTTCAGATTCCAGTAGTTCCGCACGCGGGCCAGATGCACAACTATCACGTCGTTATGGCCAGCCTCAACTCTCCGATGGCGGAGTTCTTCCCGAAGGTGGACGTTGAGGTCGGGAACGAACTCTTCTGGTACATCTTCGATGGCGAGCCGGTTCCGGTTGACGGGTCTATCGACCTCGACGACAACGTGCCGGGTCTCGGCTTGACCGTGAATGAAGCGTCGTTGAAGCGCTTCAAGGTTATTGAGTGAGTCAAAAGGAGAAGGATGATTCATCTTGTTCAACTGAGCAACGGCTCGTCGCGTCGCGTAGCGGTTGTTGAGGGACCACGTCTCTGCTGCCTCCGCGAAGTGCAGAGCGTTTACGAGCTTGTACAGCGATGCCTGAATCAAAACCGTCAGCTAAGTGATGAAGCCCTTGCCCTCGCACACGGTGAGTCGCTGGACTACGACGAGATCTATGCAGGCACCTCCGAATGGAGACTACTCGCGCCCATCGATGTGCCCGGTGCCCCATCTCGCCTCATGATCGCCGGTACTGGTCTCACTCATCTTGGCAGCGCAAAAGAAAGACAGGCCATGCATCTCGACACGGTGAAAGCGGCCGAAACAGTGACCGATAGCATGCGTATGTTCCAGTGGGGTCTCGAAGGAGGGCGTCCAACGCCAGGTCAAATAGGTATTGCGCCGGAGTGGTTCTACAAGGGCACCGGCTTCATGCTCCAACCACCATTCGCGCCGCTGACGATACCGGCGTACGGAGAAGATGGTGGCGAAGAAGCGGAGCTTGCCGGAATCTATATCGTTGGAGACGATGGTACGCCGTATCGCATGGGCATGGCCACGGGCAACGAGTTCTCTGACCATCAATTTGAGAGGCGCAACTATCTTAACCTCGCCGGCTCGAAGCTTCGCGCTTGTAGTGTTGGGCCTGAACTCGTTGTCGGCGCGAACTTTCGGTCAGTCAGCGGCGAGGTTCGTATCGAGCGCGAAGGAAAGACAATCTGGTCAAAACTGGTTGAGACAGGCGAAGAAAACATGTGTCATAGTCTCGCCAACCTCGAGCATCATCACTTCAAATTTGAAGGACACCGTCAGCCCGGCGATGTGCACGTGCATTTCTTCGGCGCTCATTCGTTGAGTTTTGGCGATGGCATCGTTTTGCAGGATGGTGATTGGATGGATGTTCGTTACCAGGGATTCGGACGCCCGCTCCGCAACCCGATTCGCATCGAACCCAAAACCCAAAACCGTCAGGTAACTGTTCGCACGCTTGCCTGACGAGAGAGAAAGAAGAGGAGCAATTCGTGGCTGAAAATATCGCACTTCTAGGACTCGGCACAATGGGCACCGGCATGGCAGCGAATTTACTGAAAGCCGGTTTTTCCCTTACGGTTTACAACCGAACCCCTGCAAAGGCAAAAGCGCTGACAGAGCTGGGGGCTCGCTTAGCGCCAACGCCTGCGGAAGCAGTCAAAGGCGCCTCAATCATCATCAGCATGCTTTCAGACGACGCCGCATCGCGCTCCGTTTGGCTTGGCAAGGAAGGAGCCCTCGACGGAGCTGAGAAAAACTCAGTTCTGATTGAGTCAAGTACCGTAAGTCCAACCTGGATTGCCGAGTTAGCCGCAGCGGCGGCGCAACGCGGGCTCAATTTTCTCGACGCCCCAGTGACCGGCAGCCGGATGCAGGCGGAAGCAGGTCAGCTCTCGTTCCTCGTCGGTGGCACAGAGGCCGCGTTGGCGAAAGCCACACCCGCGTTGAAAGCGATGAGCAAAGAGATTACTCATCTCGGCCCGATTGGAAGCGGGGCGAAGATGAAGCTGATTAATAATTTTCTGTGCGGAGTCCAGATCGCGTCGCTTGCCGAGGGACTCGCATGGATCGAACGCAGCGGTCTCGACACAGAAAAGGCGCTCACTGTATTGAAATCAGGCGCGCCAGGCAGTCCATTGCTCGGAGCAATCTCGGCGCGCATGGTCAGCCAAAACTACGGGGTCAATTTTCTGCTCAACCTCATGACCAAAGACCTTCTCTACGCGCAGAACGAAGCTGCCCAGAACAATGTCGAACTCAAAACGGCAGCGGCATCGCGAAGTCTGTTCGAAACCGCCATTGCACAAGGTCTGGGCGAAAAGGATATGTCATCCGTTATCGAGCCTCTCCGCAACAAAAAGTAGTTGTCGGCGATGCACTAGCAAGATCGTTCCAACGTATTGGATTGGAGATTGAACCGTGAAGTCTCTTACTATCTTCAGTGGGCTTCTGCTCTGCCTTTGCAGCGCCTCCGCACAGGATGCCGCGCGACCGCTGTATCTGGATCCCTCCAAGCCGATCGATCAGCGCGTAAATGATCTCATCGGGAGATTGACGCTCGAAGAGAAGGCGCAGCAGCTCAACCACCTCAACGTTGGGATCCCTCGGCTCAAGGTTCCGGCCTGGGGAGGATGGAACCAGACTCTCCACGGTGTCTGGTCGAAGCAGCCGACAACACTGTTTCCAGCAGCCATCGCCATGGGAGCGACATGGGACCCAGCCCTGGTCAACACGATCACCACCGCGATGTCCGACGAGGCGCGAGCCCTCTATAATATTGGCGCCGATGGCCCCCGCTCCAAACATGGCCTTGTCTTTCGCTCGCCGGTCATTAATATCAGCCGCAATCCGCTTTGGGGGCGCATTCAGGAGGTCTTCAGCGAAGACCCTTATCTCACTGGCCGCATGGCGGTCTCTTACATTCGGGGGCTTCAGGGAAACGATCCTCACTATCTGAAACTTGCCGCGACCGTAAAGCATTTCGCAGTGAACAACGTCGAAACGAATCGCCAACGACTTTCCGCTGAAGTCGACGAGCGCAATCTGATGGAGTATTGGCTGCCACATTGGAAAGACGCGATCATGGAGGGGCACGCGCAGTCGGTGATGGCCTCCTACAACGCAATCAACGGCGCGCCGGATGCGATCAACAAGTATCTCCTGACAGATATTCTCCGTGGGCAATGGGGTTTCGATGGCTTCGTGACGGATGACCTCGGCGGAGTTAATCTTCTGGTCGCTGCGCATCACATCACCGAAGATCCCGTCGAAGCGACAGCCGCAGCTATCAAAGCCGGCTGCGACTCCGATGACGCGCAGTACGAGACAAACATTCCCCTCGCTGTAAAACGCGGCCTCCTGCAAACCTCCGACGTCGACCGAGCGTTAGCGCGAGTTCTTCGCGTCGGCTTCCGGCTCGGGGCGTTCGACCCGCCTGAGATGAATCCTTACTCCAAAATCTCAGCCGATGTGATTCGCTCACCCGAGCATCTGAAGCTATCGCTGCAAACAGCGCTTGAATCGATGACGTTGCTTTCGAACAGAAACAACTTTCTTCCCCTGAAAAAAGAAAACCTGAAAAGCGTCGCCGTGATCGGCCCCGCAGGCGACACCGCTTTCGAGACTGGCAATTACTATGGGACGCCAGCACGCAAAGTAACGCCATTTCAGGGCCTTAAGGACGCGCTCGGCCCAGACGTCAAGGTCGACTACGAGCAGGGAAGTGGATTTATTGAGTCAGCCGACCCGGCGATGATTGCACGTGCTGCAGACCTCGCCCACAAATCCGATGTCGCCATCGTCTTTCTCGGCACGAATCTGCGAATCGAAGCCGAAGGCAGAGATCGCAGAGACCTCAACCTCCCGGGAGCGCAGGAGCAGTTGCTCGAAGCTGTCTA
This sequence comes from uncultured Acidobacteriaceae bacterium, assembly GCA_963815485.1. Lineage (GTDB taxonomy): Bacteria > Acidobacteriota > Terriglobia > Terriglobales > Acidobacteriaceae > Edaphobacter. The sequence continues at coordinate 3,229,959 of CAWFGQ010000002.1, forward strand.
TGCCGCGAATCCCAAGACGGTTCTGGTGCTCATGAATGCTGGACCTCTGGCAGTGACGTGGGCGAACGACCGGCTCCCGGCAATTCTCGGTGCCTGGTACCCGGGCGAAGCGGGAGGAACAGCAATCGCGCAGGTTCTTTTCGGTGACTACAACCCCGGCGGTCATCTTCCTTACACCGTCTACGCCAGTCTCGACGGTGTGCCGCCCCCTAACGAATACGACGTCTCAAAGGGCTATACCTACCTCTACTTCAAAGGCGTGCCTCTCTACCCCTTTGGCCACGGCCTTAGCTACACGCAGTTTAAATACAGCGATCTGAAGCTGTCACAAGTTAAGACGACCGCGGCAGGGACGGTCGAGGTATCCTTCGATCTGCAAAACACAGGGCAAAGAGCAGGCTCGGAGATCGCCCAACTCTACGTTCATCAAGTGAAATCGAATGTAATCCAGCCAATCAAAAGCCTGCGCGGGTTTCAACGCATCACGCTCGACCCTGGCGAAACGAAGCATCTTACGATGTCGCTCCCCATCTCACGCCTGTCCTATTACGACGTCGATACGCACAAATTCATCGTGGCTCCCGGAACGTTCAAAGTAATGGTTGGCTCTTCCGCGGAAGACATCCGGCTTAGAACAGATCTTGTAGTCAACTGAGCGAGCGAAGCGAAGTTAATATTCAAGGGGAGATTCACAATGGATAAGAGGGAATTTCTCAAGGCATCGGGTGCTATGCTTGCCAGTAGTTTGCTGCCTAAAATCTCCATCGCGCAGACTTCACCCGAAAGTCGCACCAACTGGGCAGGAAACTACACTTACAGCACGAAGAACCTCGACCTGCCCAAGACAGTCGAAGATGTCCGGCACAATGTTCAGAGCCAGTCTCATCTCAAGGCTCTCGGAGCACGCCACTCCTTCAATAACATCGCCGACAGCACAGTCGAGCAGATTTCTCTCAAGCACTTTGATCAGATTGAGCTTGACGCCAAAGCAAAGACAGTCACTGTCGGCGCGGGCGTCACCTACGGTCAACTTGCCCCGTACATCGACAGCCGCGGTTTTGCGGTCCACAATCTTGCGTCGCTGCCCCACATCTCCGTCGTAGGAGCATGCGCCACCGCAACCCACGGCTCCGGCAGTAAGAACGGCAACCTCTCAACCGCCGTTCGTGCCATCGAAATCGTCACCGCCGATGGAAGCGTAACAACCCTCTCGCGCGAAAAGGTGGGCGACAAGTTCCTCGGTACAGTCGTCGGGCTGGGAGCGTTGGGTGTGATCACAAAGATTACGCTCGACGTGCAACCCAGCTTTCAGATGACCCAGATGGTCTACGAAAACCTGTCTTTTTCCCAACTCGAACATCATCTGCATGACATCTTTCTCAGTGGCTACAGCGTGAGCCTGTTTACTGACTGGCAGAATCATCGTGCGACGCAGGTGTGGGTGAAGCGCCGGGTCGACCAGACTCCGCATCTTGATACTAAGGCGGACTTCTACGGAGCAAAACCGGCAAAACAAAATCTGCATCCACTGGCAGGTCACTCCGCGGAAAATTGCACCGAGCAGATGGGCGTTCCCGGGCCCTGGTACGAGCGCCTCCCGCACTTCCGAATGAACTTCACGCCAAGCAGCGGCGCCGAGTTGCAATCTGAGTACTTCGTCCCTCGCGACAGGGCCTATGCCGCTATCCTCGCCGTCGAACAACTCCGCGACCAGGTAACGCCGCACCTTTTCATCACGGAGTTTCGCACTATCGCCGCCGACGAGTTGTGGGTCAGCCCCTGCTATCAGCGTCCGGCCATGGCAATTCACTTCACATGGAAACCAGAGTGGCCCGTTGTCAAGAAAGTGCTTCCGCTTATTGAAGAAAAGCTTGCCCCATTCGGCGCCCGACCGCACTGGGCCAAACTGTTCACCATGCAGCCTACCTCTCTCAGACAGCAATATTCAAGAATGAGCGACTTTCAGGCGCTCCTTGCACAGTACGATCCCAAGGGAAAATTTCGTAACGAATTTATCAATACAAACCTTTACAGCGCTTAGTGTCCGCCAGTCTTTAGAACTGTCACGCATAGCGGAAGAGCGCTTTGAATCCGTAATCCATATGCTGCTGAATGTGGCAGTGAAAGAGCGAAAGCCCCGGCTGATTCGCGGTGAAATCAACGACGGCGCGTCCGTAGTACGGAACAACGACTGTATCTTTTAGAACCCCAGCAGTCTTCTTCCCATTGATCTCCGCTAGCTCCCAAAGGTGCCGATGCAGATGCATCGGATGCGCATCGTCGGTCCGGTTACGCATCACCAGGCGGTACCGTGTCCCTTGTTGCAGCACAAACTCGCGGTCATGCGGGTAGGGCCTGCCATTTACGAGGAAGGAGTTGAACTTGCCCATGCCACGAGGAATCTTCTCGAAGACCATCTCAATGGTCTGTTGCGGCGCGAGGGAATTGGTCGCCGTCGTTCCAAAGATCGTGTAATCCCAGCGCGCTTTAGGCGGGTCGACCCACTGCGGCTGACGGTGCTGCCCGGCGTACTCCACAATAACACCAAGCCCGGACTCGCGAACCATCTTCTCCGTCGAACCCAGAATCCAGATTCCCGGATGATTCATCTCGACGACAACGTCGACGCGTTCGCCGGCTCCCAGAAAAACTGAGTCGAGCATCTGCGGCGAAGGCACCTGATTCCCATCCAGCGCAATCACTTTCATCTTGTGCCCGGCAAACGCAACCCGCCGATTCTCAATCGCACTTGCATTGAGGAAATGAATCAACAGCCGCTGACCCTCGCGCACGCGAATCGGCTCCCCCGACCCCATAGCCTTGTCGTTGAACGAGTAGGTCATCGAACCAACCTCGAGACCATTCGGATCGGTGTTTAGCGTCGGGGGCTTTTCCAGCAGAGGGCCCTCGTGGGTATCGTCGTCATCATCGTCCATCGTTTCGGTGAAGAACGGCTCCCAGTCACGCAGAGCGAGGAACAACTCCTGGTCGTACTGGCCCGGATCGTTGGCGGCTTCGACGTACACAAAACCGAATTGCCCGGTATACGCCCCTTTATGCAGGTTATCCATCGCCATGGCGTGCGAGTGATACCACCGGCTCCCCGCAGGCCCGGGAGTAAGTTGGAAGGAGCGCCGGCCATGCGGAGGTACGAATGGCGAGCCTTCTTCTTCAGTGCCATCCACATCCGGCGGAATGAGCATCCCGTGCCAGTGCACCAGTTCCGGGGTGTCCGTGTCGTTGATCACCTCTACCATTACCGGCTTGCCCTCCCGCATCCGGAGTACGGGGCCGGGAGCGGTGCCGTTATACCCGATGGTTGAGAGAATATGCGACCGGTCCAGCTCCACAGTCACCGGTGCAATCCGCAAGGTATAGTCGGCTTTCCCGTTGGCGAGGGCGGCAGAGGACACGGCAGCCGCCTTCTGGGCCAGCAGCGGCAAGCGGCTCGCCCCGGCGTTTGCCAGGGCCATACCGCCGAGTTTGAGTAAGTCACGACGTTTCATAACTCTGCCGTTTCACACGTAAATCCGTGCCAGCCTGTTTCCATACTAAAAACAAACCACACAAAGACGGCCTGGTTGCAACGAGCGATAGGTCCGCTCCGTCTATATTAGACAGCACACCAGGAATTCTGGTGCTCTCGCCGCACAACCGTCGTCCGCGGAGGTTCTGATGAGGCTGTCGCAGATCGCATTGCTGTCCGTCATGGTTGCCGGCTGCTGCGCGGGACTGCGGGCCTATCAGCGAGTTGCCGACTTCGGCTTCGGCAACGATGACTCTCCGACCAACGTCAAGGCGGAGTTCTACTGGTCGCGTCTGGCCTACACCACCAGCATGGACAGCTTCGGCGGCTCCGGCCGTCGTGGAGGTTACTGGGGCCGTTTTGCCTGGTCGCGCGACTATCCCAAGGCTGACCGCCAGTTCCTCATCGCCATGCATCGGCTTACCCGCATCGACGGCCGCCCGATCGAGCAGGTCGTCAACCTCGACTCCGACGAGATATTCAACTACCCCTGGATCTACGCCGTCCAGGTCCAACTCTGGTCGTTCACCGACGATCAGGCCAAGCGTCTGCGCGAATATCTCCTCAAAGGTGGCTTTTTGATGGTCGACGACTTTCACGGCACCGAGGACTGGGAAAACTTTATGAACGGAATGCGACAGGTCCTGCCGGATCGTCCTGTCGAAGACCTCCAAAGCGGGGACGAGATCTTCCATACACTCTACGATATCGACGACAAGATGCAGATCCCTGGCGAGCAGTGGATTCGCACCGGTCGAACCTACGAAAAGGACGGCTATCAACCCAAATGGCGCGCTATCCGCGACGATAAAGGACGCATCATCGTCGCTATCTGCCACAACATGCATCTCGGCGACGCGTGGGAGTGGGCGGACGACCCGAATTACCCTGAGCCTTTCGCCTCGATGGCATTCCGCGTCGGGCTCGATTACATCCTCTATGGCATGACGCACTAAGACGTGCAGCAATAAAGCCGAATGAAGTAAGGGTTCGAATCTCACTCAGGGCACATCGTGAATGTTTCAGTTTCTCTTCAAATATCCAGCCCCAGTCTTCACGAAAGGACGCTTCGTACTGCTTGCGCCCGGGCCCTGGTGGCTGCTGCCGGTGCTGATCGTTGTCTTTGCCGCTGGCCTCGCCGTGATGGTCCATCGCAGGCAGCGCGAAGCTGCGCCAAAAATGCAAAGCTGGCGCGCATGGGCGGTGTGGGCCATGCAATCTGCGCTGGTAGCGTTGATTCTTCTATTGCTCTGGCAACCGGCCATGTCTGTTTCTGCACTTAGTTCGCAGCAGAACATCATCGCCGTCGTCGTGGATGACTCCCGCAGCATGGCGATCGCAGACAGCGATGGCAAAACCCGCGAGTCTGCAGCGCTCGCTGCCCTCCAGGGCGGCATTCTTTCAGGATTGCAGAAACGTTTCCAGACGCGCCTCTATCGGCTCGACGCAGGAGTCAGGCAAGTTGATGGACTGAAGGGACTCGAGCCAACCGAAGCCGCGACGCACATCGGCGAGGGTCTCAAGCAACTCGCCGAGGAGACCTCGGACCTTCCTATAGGTGCGATTCTGCTTCTCACCGACGGTGGTCAGAACACGTCAGGCATAGGCGGTTCAAGCATCGGTCTCGATGCCTTGCAGTCGCTGCGAAATCGCCGTCTGCCCGTCCACACCATAGGTTTCGGCAACCCCGCTCACGCCCATGACGTGGAGATCGAAGACGTAAGCGTAGCTGCCAGCGCCATCGCCGATGCACATCTTACCGCGACAGTCAGCCTCACTCAACACGGTTACGTTGGCCAGAAAGCGATCCTCACCGTACGCGACGGAGATAAGACTCTCGCAGCCCACGAGGTCACGCTTGCCGAGAGCAGCGCACTGCAGACGGAGCCAGTCTTCTTCTCGGCAGGGGCTGCCGGTGCGAAAAGCCTCCGCTTTGGAATCGAGCCGCTGACAGGGGAAGACAACGTTAGCAACAACACAATATCGCGTCCGCTCTTAGTCAGCGACGCGAAGCGCAAAATTCTCTACATCGAAGGGGAGCCGCGCTGGGAGTTTAAATTCATTCGTCGCGCCGAAGAGAACGATTCAACCGTCCAACTCGTCTCCATGCTCCGTACCAGCGAAAACAAGATCTATCGCCAGGGCATCGGCGACCCGGCCGAACTGGCAGACGGTTTTCCTGTGCGACCGGAGAATCTCTTCGGCTATTCGGGAATTATCATCGGCTCTGTCGACGCCGACTACTTCACGCCGCTGCAGCAGGAACTGCTACGCGAATATGTCGACCGTCGCGGTGGAGGCGTCCTCTTCTTAGGAGGACGCTCCTCGCTTAGCGACGGCGGCTGGGGCGCTTCGACAATGAACGAGCTCCTGCCCACCTTTCTCCCTTCAGGCCGCAACAGCTTCCACCGCAACTCCGCAACAGTCGAGTTGACGTCGGAAGGCAGAGACTCGACGATCACTCGCCTGCTCGATGACCCCGCAAAAAATGTTGAGCGCTGGAAGAAGCTCACCTACCTCGCCGACTACCAGGAAGCAGGCTCGCCAAAACCCGGTGCAACGGTGCTGGCCGAGATGAAAGTTGGACGTCGCAAGTTGCCGATGCTCATCACGCAGAACTACGGTCACGGCCGCACCGCGATCATGGCGACCAGTGGTACATGGCGCTGGCAGATGAGCGAAGCTCTCAACGATCCCTCCCACGATCTCTTCTGGCAGCAGCTTCTTCGCTGGCTTGTGGCCGATTCCCCCGGCCCGGTTACCGCATCGATGCCAGCACGAGTTCTGATGGATGAAGGGCACGTACAGCTTGCAGCGCAAGTCCGTGACCGGCAGTTTCAGCCCGCAGCCGACGCACACGTCATCGCACACATCGTCGGACCAGGCGGAACAAATGCGCTTATCGACCTGACTCCATCACGCGATACGCCCGGCCAATACCAGGTCGACTGGACTGCCGAAAAACCCGGAGCCTATCTCGCAGAGCTCACCGCAAACTCCACGGGCAACCAGCCTCAAGAGCTGGGCCGCGACGTTGTCACCTTCCAGCGCGAAGACGGCGTCGCCGAAAACTTTCACACCGAACAGAACCGCCCGCTCCTCGAACAGATCGCTTCCCAGACCGGAGGTCGTTACTGGGAACCCTCGAATCTCAAGGACCTCCCACGCGATATCTCCTACTCCGAAGCAGGCATCTCCTTCCGCGACACCAAAGAACTGTGGGATATGCCGATCGTCTTTCTGCTGTTGCTCGCTCTGCCCGTTTCCGAGTGGCTTCTACGCCGCAAATGGGGCGTTGTATGAGACGCAACATCACACAAACACTTCTCTTCGCGGCGATAGGAATGCTCACGCTTTCATCAAACGCAGCCGTGTACTACGTGACTGTTGCTGGCCTCGGAGGAGAGCCTGACTACGAACAGCGCTTTACCGCAGCAGCAAAAGATCTCGATCGAGTCTTCAAATCCGCAAGCAGCAATCCGCACGTCTACACCCTCACCGGGAAACAGTCTACCGCGCCAAACCTGAAAGAGACGCTTGCCTCAGTAGCGTATGACGCGAAACCGGAGGATGACTTCGTGCTCGTCCTCATTGGCCACGGCTCGTTCGACGGAGTCGACTACAAGTTCAACCTTGTCGGGCCCGATCTCACCGCAGCAGAGATCGCAGCCATGTGCGATAGCATTCCGGCAAAGCGTCAGCTCATCGTCGACACCACCAGCGCCAGCGGGGGCGCAGTCGCGGCGTTCGAGCGCCCGGGACGCGCAGTCGTCGCAGCCACCAAATCCGGTACCGAAAAGAACGCCACCGTCTTCGCTCGGTACTGGGTCGAAGCCCTGCAGGACCCCGAGGCCGACACTAACAAGAGCGATTCCATCAGCGCGATGGAGGCCTTCGTCTATGCAACCAAAAAGGCCGCCGCCTTCTACGACTCGCAAAAACGTCTTGCCACCGAGCATGCAGTCTTCGACGACATAGGCCATGGCGAACCGGTACGCGACGCAGGCAACGGCCAGGGCGCACTGATGGCGAACTTTACGCTCGTGCTTCTCGGGACAAGTAAGCAAGCCGCAAACGATCCAGGGAAGCGCACACTCCTCGCGAAAAAAGAAGAGCTTGAACAGAAAATCGACACGTTGAAATATCAAAAGGCAGCGATGGATCCCACTGACTACAAGCAACAACTGACAACCGCTCTCCTCGAGCTCGCCAAAGTGCAGCAGGAGTTGGACAAATGAGCCGCCTCACCAACTCTCTCCTGCTGTTAGTCGCCGGCTCCGCGACGACCTGTGCCTTTGCCGCTGCAAATGTGCCCGCTGATTGCTGGTCGCAGCGCAAGCACGGACATCTCACTGAGGCTCAGGCATGCTTCGAACGCCTGACGCGCAGCAGCGATGCCTACACTCAGGCAGAAGGTTTCTGGGGTCTCGAAGAGTGGGATCAGGCAAACGCGCAGTTTCGACTCGCGACGCAACCCGCCAATAGCAAGCCCCTCTACAAAGTTCGATGGGGCATGCTCCTGCACGAGCGCTTCAACAACGCCGAAGCCATCGATCTCTTCCACGAAGCTCTAACCAAAGAGCCATCGAACGCGCAGGCCTACCTCAGTCTCGCAATCGTCTCTGCAGATAACTTCAACGGCAAAGCTCCTGCCTTCGCGGCCAAAGCCATCGAACTCGATCCCAAACTCGCCGAAGCTCACGAGCTGATGGCTAACCTCGCCCTCCAGAACGACGATACTGATCTCGCAATCGCAGAAGCCGACAAGGCGATCGCACTCGAAGATGACGCGATGGATGCCATGGCGATCCACGCGGCTATTGAACTCATCGCAGACCGCTCCCCGGATCCCTGGTTCACCAAAATCAAAGCGATCAATCCCGGCTACGGCAAGGCCTATGCACACGTAGCACGCCAGCTTGAGACCCACTATCGCTACGAAGACGCCGTGACCTACTATCGCAAGGCAATCGAGGCCGATCCGCGACTCTGGCAGGCCCACTCAGCGCTGGGCATCGACCTTATGCGGCTTGGCAAAGAAGACGAGCCGCTTAAAGAACTGGAGCTGAGCTACAACAACGGCTACCGCGACGCCGCAACTGTCAACAGCCTGCGCCTGCTCGATAGCTACAAGAACTTCGAAACCTTCCGTGACGACACCACCATCCTGAAATTGAATAAGTCCGAAGCCGCCCTCCTGCGCCCGTACATCCAGACCGAACTCCACACGATCATCGCAACCTACAACAAAAAATACCAAATGAAACTCTCCGGTCCAGTGCAGGTCGAAGTCTATCCAGACCACGAAGATTTCGCGGTTCGCACCATGGGCATGCCTGGACTGGGAGCGCTCGGCGTAACCTTCGGCCAGGTCGTCGCCATGGACAGCCCATCCGCGCACAAACCCGGCGACTTCAACTGGGGCTCAACCCTCTGGCATGAGATGAGCCACGTCTACGTCCTCACCGCAACCAACCATCGCGTTCCACGCTGGTTCACCGAAGGACTGGCCGTTCACGAAGAAGGCGAACATTCAACAGAATGGCGCGATCGCGTCACTCCAGACGTTCTGGTCGCGATTCGCGACAAAAAACTTCTGGCCGTCTCCGATCTTGACCGCGGCTTCGTCTATCCCGAATACCCCTCACAGGTCATCGTCTCCTACTTTCAGGCAGGCAGCATCTGCGACTTCATCAAAGAGCGATGGAACGAAGAAAAGCTCCTCGCCATGATCCACTCCTATGCCCAGTTGCAGACGACCCCGCAGGTAGTGCAGAAAGATCTCGGCCTCACACCCGAAGAATTCGATAAGCGGTACCTCGCATGGATCGACAAGAAGTACGGCACAGAGGCCGCGCACTTCGACGAGTGGCGCGAGAAGCTGAAGACGCTTGTCGCCGCCTCGCAGCAAAAGAGATACGACACGATCCTTGCCGAAGGGCCTGCAGCCAAGGCGATGTACCCCGAATACGCCAGTGACGCGAGCGTCTACGAATTGGTGGCCGACGCGAACAGGGCCAAGGGAGACGCCAAAGCGGAGGCCGGTGCTCTTGCCGCGTACGAACACGAAGGCGGCCAGGACCCTGGAATGCTGAAGCGCCTGGCGACTCTTGAAGAGGCGGCAGGCCAACCAGCGGAAGCCGCAGCTACGCTTGGGCGCATCAACTATATCTACCCGGTTAAGGACGAGGAACTGCATCGCAAACTCGGCGATCTGTTGTACGCGCAGAAACAATACGACGGCGCGATCCGCGAGTACAGTGCAGTTGTAGCATCAAAACCACTGGATATTGCCGGATCGCAATTTCATCTGGCACAGGCGTATCTGGCAGCAGGACAGAAAGACAAAGCGCAGGAGAGTGTCCTCGCGGCCCTCGAAGCTGCACCCGGCTATCGCCCCGCACAAAAACTGTTGTTGGAGTTGAATCAGACACCAGAAAAATAAAATCGACGAGGATGGAAAACAAATGGCTACCTTTGCCGACTTGAATCCGGATGCAGCGCAACTCCTGCAACGTGTCGAACGTTTCCACGCCGTGCACGAAGGCATTATAAGGCAGGTGCGTGAGGTCATCGTGGGTCAGGACGAAGTTCTCGACCAGATACTTCTCGCGCTCTTCGTCGGTGGACATTGCCTGCTTACCGGTCTTCCCGGCACGGCGAAGACTCTGATGGTGCGTACCATCGCCGAGGCCCTCGGCCTCGAATTCCGCCGCATTCAATTCACACCTGATCTCATGCCGTCCGACATCACCGGCACTGACATCATCGAAGAAGACCTTCAGACAGGCCATCGCAAATGGACGTTCGTCGAAGGCCCGATCTTCGGCAATATTCTGCTCGCCGACGAGATTAATCGCACACCGCCCAAGACACAAGCCGCATTACTCGAAGCCATGCAGGAGCGATCCTGTACCGTTCGCGGTCACATCTACCGTCTGCCCGCGCCGTTCTTCGTGCTCGCCACCCAGAATCCGATCGAACTCGAAGGTACCTACCCACTACCGGAAGCGCAACTGGATCGCTTCCTCTTCAATGCAACTCTCGGCTACCTGAGCGCCGAAGACGAACTAAAGGTCGTGGACCTCACGACAACAACGCGCGTTGCAGAGATTGAAGCAGTAACATCCGCAGAAGAGCTGCTCGACTTCCAGCAGATCGTTCGCATGGTGCCGATTGCCGACTCGCTCGCACGCTACGTCGTCAGCCTCGTTCGCGCGACGCGGCCCGCCAACGATAGCGCACCTGACTTCATCAAGAAGTATGTGAACTACGGTGGCAGCGTACGAGCGGCCCAGTTCATCGTGTTGGCCGCAAAGGCCCGGGCTCTCTCGCGAAAGCGCTATCACGTCACCTACGAGGACATCACTTCCCTGGCTGTTCCAGTACTGCGGCACCGCCTCTTACTCAACTTCCATGCCGAGTCGGAAAGAATCGACACTGACGAAATTCTCAACCGTCTCATCGCGCAGGTCCCGCGGCCGAAGGAGAGCTGATGCAGCGTTTCCTCGATCCCAGAGTGCTCGCAGGCATCTCCTCGTTGGACTTGCTCGCGAAGACCGTTGTGGACGGCTTCGTTGCCGGTCTCCACAGATCGCCCGACTTCGGCTTCAGTCAGGAGTTCGCCGAATATCGCGCCTACGTGCCCGGCGACGATCTGCGTCACGTCGACTGGAATCTCTTTGCACGAACGGAGCGCTGCTACCTGAAACGCTATCGTGGTGAGACGAACAGCCAGCTTACCGTCTTACTCGACGCGAGCAATTCGATGCGCTACACCTCAGGCCCACCTTCCAAGATGGACTACGCGCGCTTCATCGCAGCCTCCGTTCTCTATCTTGCAATTCACAATCAACGCGATGCCGCAGGCTTGATCGTCTTCGACGACGAAGTTCGCGAATACATCCGGCCATCCCGAAGACAAGGACAACTCGCCCGCCTCTTCGCAGGTCTTGAAAATGCAGAACCGCGCGCGCGAACCAACTTCGGCAGCCCTCTGGAGCACTTTCAGGCGCTCCTGCATCGACGCGGTATCGCCATCGTCATCTCCGACTTCTATGAAGACCCCGAGACCATCGTCCGCACAGTCGAGCCACTCCGTTTCCACGGCAACGACGTTGTTCTCTTTCATATCCTTGATCCTCAGGAGCTACGGCCCGAACTAAAGGGTCCTGCCATCCTCGTCGACCTCGAGACCGACAGAGAGATCGAAGTCATCCCTGAGTACACCAAGACCACTTATCGCGCAAAGATCGACTCGCACATCGAGCAACTCCGCTCGCGTACACAAGGCGCAGGAATGGATTACCACCTGCTCCTCACCAATCAACCTCTCGACGCCGCACTGCGCGAATATCTTTCCCTGCGAAAGGCGGCGAACTGATGGGCTTTCTCTTTCCATGGTTTCTCGCAGGCCTCGCAGCGCTGGGTGTCCCCGTCTTCGTGCATCTGCTGCGAAAACATGTAACAACGCCGCATCCCGTAAGCTCCCTCATGTTCTTCGAACGCGGCATCCAGAGCTCCACGCGCCACAAACGCCTGCGCTATCTTCTCCTTTTCGCTCTACGAACCGCATTAGTCCTGCTTGTCGTGCTTGCGTTTGCCGCACCTTTCATACGGCGTCCCGCGACCGACGTGAATGGCCGCCTTCTTCTCATCGTGCTCGATAACTCCTTCAGCATGCGCGCAGGAACCAGATTTGCTGACGCAAAACGACAGGCGCTCGCAGCATTGTCTGCAAAGCCTCGCGCGCAAAAGGCGCAAGTGATGGATCTGGGAGGTCAACTCGAGATGTTGACGCAACCGATCAGCGATCAGGCGCAACTGCGTGCCGCTCTTGAGAGCATCCAGCCCGGTGACGGGCGCGCAAACTTCGGCGAACTAGGACGAAGTATTCGCACAATGGCTGAAACCGTGAAGACGCCGATCGAACTGCAATTGTTCAGCGATATGCAGCGCACGGCCATGCCCTCGAACTTCGCCGACATGGTGTTCCCGCCGAACGTGGCGCTAACCTTGCATGCTGAAGCGAAAGGCACGGCGCCGCCCAACTGGACAATCGAGCGTGTAAGCGCGCCGCCTGAGCTATCTGACCCGAAAGATCCAAAACGATCGCGTGTACAGGCTGTCGTAGCAGGCTTCGGTACTCCGGCAGCAGAGAAGACAATATCGCTGCTGGTAAACGGAAAGAGCATTGTGATGCGAAAAGTCAACGTACCGGCGAACGGTCGAGCCACCGTGGACTTCGCTCCCATCGATGTAGGCTATGGATTCAATCGCTGCGAGGTAAAAATCGAAGGCAGCGATGCCTTCCCGGCAGATGACGCAAGTATCTTCGTGATACGCCGGTCCGACCCCGAAAGGGTCCTGTTCGTCCACTCATCGAACGACACACGTTCAGCTCTATACTTCGGTTCCGCGCTGGGAGCAACCGGTCAAACCTCGTTCGTCCTGCAGTCGGTCACAGCCGAACAGACGACAGATCTCGATCCATCGAAATATGCCTTCGTCGTACTGTCGGATGCCGTGACGCTTCCTTCGATTTTTGAGCACGCACTTGCGCAGTTCATATCCGAAGGGGGAAGCGTTCTCATAACGCTCGGTATCAATGCTGGACGGCATGCGCGCATTCCCCTGTGGGGGGCGGATGCGAAAGACGTGCACGACTATGCCCGCACCATCGGTGTTGCGACTGTAGGCCAAGTCGACTTCACCTATCCCGCGCTCGTGCAGGAACAGCCCGTACGCGACAACGGAGGCTGGGCCGAGGCGAAGTTCTTCTATGCCACATCGGTCGATCCCGGTCAGGCGCGCGTCGCAGCGCGGCTCAACGACGGAATGCCGCTCGTGCTCGACAAACAACTCGGCGAAGGACACATCCTCCTGTTCACCTCCGGCTTCGAAAATCTGACCAACGATCTTCCACTGCACCCGGTCTTCGTCGCTTTTGTCGACAAGACAGCGCGATATCTCTCTGGCCGCGAGCGCCTGACCGGCTCCCAGGTTGTGGATTCGTTTGTGCAACTGCGCTCGAACGCCGCACCGGTCGGCGAGGTGGCCAGTGTGGAGGTCATCGACCCTGGCGGGAAACGGCCGCTCTCGCTCAGCGAGGCGCGAACTGTCCAGACCTTTCAACTCCATCGCGCTGGCTTCTACCAGGTTCGATACGCCAACGGTCGCGATGCTGCTATTGGAGTTAACCCGGATCGCCGCGAATCCGACCTGCAGCCCATGGCAGACGATGTGCAACAACTCTGGAGTGGAAGCGGCGCCACCGCACCTCTTCAAACCTCTTCTGCAAATGTGATGGATGACGCCAAATATCGCCGCGTGAACCTCTGGTGGTACGTTATGCTGGTTGCATTGGCTGTGGCGCTGGCGGAGACAGTTCTTGCCAGCGGCTATATGGGTACGCAGCGGGAGGAAGCATGAGCAGAAGGGACGAGCTCAACTCCTATATCGTGCGCCTGCAACACAGATTGCGCATGGGCGCATGGCTGCGCGGTGCAGCGATCTTCACCGGCACAGCGCTGCTCGTCACCATCGCGCTGGTTCTCCTTCTCAATCGCTTTGCCTTTCCCGCACACGGAGTCGCCGGAGCACGACTCGCTCTTCTTATGACCCTCGCCGCGGCGGCAGGCTTCGGCATCGCACTTCCTCTCATACGCCTAACGAAATCCCACACTGTGCAGGAAGCTGAAACAGCGCATCCTGAGTTTGAGCAGCGCCTCACAACCTTCCACGAGCGCGAACAAAACGGCAGCGACCCGTTTCTGGAGCTGCTCGCAGCCGACACGCTCTCTCGCGCACAACATGCAGAGCCATCCTCGCTCATTCCCGACAATCGTCTCCTCGCGCTTGCCGGGGCGGGGCTCGCATGTCTCGGCGTGCTCCTTTGGACGATCGCGGCAGGGCCCGGCTACCTGGGTTACGGAGCATCGCTTCTCTGGACCGGTCCGAAGAAGAACGCGGTTCCGCTCTACTCCATTACAGTGACACCCGGCGACGTTGCCGTACGAAGAAACAGCGACCAACTCATCACCGCGCATGTGGCCGGCATGAAACCTGAAAAGGTGCAGTTATTCGCCCACTATCAGAGCGGCGCCGCATGGGAGCCAGTCGCCATGCAGGCACAACCTGACGCAAGCGGCACCGCAGCCTATCAGTTCCTCTTCGCCGGTCTGCCCGAAAACGTCGAATACTACGTCGCCGCAGGCCCGCTTGTTTCGCCACACTACAAAGTGCGAGTCGTTGATCTTCCCGCAGTCAAAGGCATTCGCGTCACCTATCAATATCCAAAGTGGACCGGAATGAAGCCGATAACCGAAGAGCACTCCGGCGATCTTCGCGCCATCGAAGGAACGGACGCAGCTATCGAGATCGAGATGGATCACCCGCTCAAAGACGGTCAACTAACCCTCGACAACGGCAAGGTCATCAACCTCAAAGGCGAAAACGGCAACAAATATCAGGGCAGCATCCACATGGAAAAAGACGGCGCCTATCACGTCGCTGCATTGGATGAAGGCCAACCCGTCAGGCTCTCGGAGGATTACTTCATTGCCACCGAAAAGGCGATGCCTCCGGAGATTGCAATCAGCCGTCCCGGCAGCGACTATCGCGCCAGCCCCATTGAAGAAGTCACCATCGGCGTCAAAGCAGCCGATCAGTTTGGCCTCAACGACGTGCATCTGCACTACTCGGTCAACGGCGGGCCTGATCGCGACGTAAATCTGCTCAAGGCTCCCGGAGAGAAGAGCGCCGATGGCTCTTACACGCTCCGCCTCGAAGATTTCAAGCTGGTCCCTGGCGATCTCGTCAGTCTCTATGCAACTGCAAAGGATGGACACTCCGAAGCACGCACCGACATCAGCTTTATTCAGGCCGATCCCTTCGAGCGCGAATTTTCGCAGTCGCAACAAAGCGGAGGTGGCGGCGGTGGAGGTGGTGGTGGAAGCCAAAACAATCAGACCGACATCTCCCGGCGTGAAAAAGAGCTGATCGCCGCAACTTGGAAGCAGCAGAATGACAAATCTGCAACCCCGAAAGATTCCGCGGTCGCAGGTCAGTTCCTCTCCGATGCGCAACAAAAACTTCGCGACCAGGTTATGGCGCTCTCAGTCCGTATGCAGAGCCGCGATCTCTCGCAAGCAAACGAAGAGTTCACCGGATTCGAAAAAGACATGCAGACCGCTGCTTCTGCCATGGCTCCCTCAGCGGACAAGCTCAAAGGAATGCAATGGAAGGATGCCATCCAGCTTGAGCAAAAAGCGCTCCAGGCTCTTCTGCACGCCGAATCGACTTTCCGGAAAATCCAGGTCGCCTTCGGTCAGCAAGGCGGCGGAGGCGGTGGGGGCGCCAACAGCGCAGGGCGCGACCTCGCCAGTCTCTTTGATCTCGAGCTTGACACAGAAAAAAACCAGTATGAAACCGCGCAGTCCGCAACTCCAGCAGAGCAGCACGAAAAGAATGTCGAAGATGCTCTGGCAAAACTCGACGCACTCGCGAAACGGCAGGAAGAACTAGCCAACCAGCAGCGCAATCCGCAACAAAGCTTCCAGGAGCGCTGGCAGCAGGAAATGCTTCGCCGCGAAGCCGAACAACTGCAGCGCCAGATGGAGCAGCAGCTGGCGCAAAACAATCAAGGGCAGCAGAGCGGTCAACAGGGTCAACAAGGTCAACAGCAGAGTGGACAACAGAGCGGCCAGCAACAAAGTGGCCAGCAATCTTCAGGTGGATCTTCCTCCGGCCAGTCCGGTTCGCAGCAACAGCAGGCATCTTCGCAGAGCGGCTCTCAATCCTCACGGCAACAGGTAGGCAACAATCAAACGTCTGCAAAAAACGGCGGGCAATCCGGCCAAAGCGCTGATCAGCGGATCGAACAAGCGCTCAGCCGTCTCCGTCAGGCCGGCGAAGCGATGAAGCGCAACGCCGGTCCGCAGCAAAACGCCGATGCAGCCCGTCAGGCTGCAGACCGCCTTCGCGAGGCCACAAATCTTCTCGGCGGCACACAGCAACAACTCGCCTCTGGCAAGCTCGGTTCACTCGCGCACGAGGCTGACCGCCTCACGCAGGAGGAGCGCGCCCAGGCCGACCGCATCAGCAAACTCGCCAGCCAGCAGAACGACTCCGCCGCCGTGGATCGCGACAGCATGATGGAGAAGCTGCGCCAGCGCAACCAGCTGGCTGGCGAGCGTCAGGAACTCTCCAACGATCTCTCGAATCTGCAGAAGAATCTTCGCGACACCGCGCGTCAGATGGCCTCCACCCAACCAGACGTCGCAAAAAAACTACGCGACGCGCTGACTGAAATGGACCAGTCCGACCTCGACAATCACGTACAAAGAACGGCCGACTGGCTTCGCAGCGGAATCAATCCGAACTCAAACGGCACCGAGACTGAAATCGCCCAGGGCCTGCAGAGACTCGACCAGCAACTTCGCCAGGCCCAGCAGGGAATGGGCCAAGGCAAACCCGGACAGCCCAGTCAGGGACAAGGCGACCAAACGGCCGCGTTAAGTCAGGTCGAACGTCTCCGTAGCCAGCTTGAAGCGATGGCCTCCTCTCGCACCGGAAATGGTCAGCAACAAAATCAAAACGGCCAGGGCAATCCTCAAAATCGCAACGGCCAGCAACGCCAGAATGGCAGCCAATCCGGACAGCGCGGGAATCAACAGGGCCAAACGGGCAATCAACAGGGCCAAAACGGCAACCAGCCAGGCCAGCCCAACGGCAACGGCCAGCAAGCCGGCAGCTCCACCCAACCCGGACGCCCAGGCCAACCCGGCCAGAACGCGCAAACCGGCCAACTCCAGCGCGGAGGCCCTGGCAATCCTACGAACAACCAAGGCGGCGGCACTCGCAACGATCAAGCTGGCGACATCCGCAACGGCCAAAGCGGCGACATACGCCACGGCGGAGGCGGTGCCGACAGCTCAGTCTGGGGAAACATCAACACTGGCAACAATCGCTACGGCCAGGATCCCCAGCGGCCCGTGCCGCTCGATGCCTCCGGCAACCCCGCCGACACCGAGCGAACCTATCAACAAGGCATGCGTGAACTTAATCATCTTCGACAGATGGTGCACGACGATCCTGAAGCCGCAAAGGCCGTCCAGGATCTCGCCCGGCAGATGCAGCAACTCGATCCAGCCCGTTTCCCGGGCAATCCGGCGATGGTCGAGCAGATGCATCGCGAAATGCTCAACTCTCTCGACCGCATCGAGCTCCAACTGCAGCGCGACGGATCCACCGAAGCCCGCACCGGCAAACCCGCCTCCGTTCCCGCCGGCTATCAGGAGTCAGTCGCCGACTACTACCGCCGGCTCAGCAAAAACCCGTAGCACTTCCACTGCCACAACCACGCTTTTCCTCCTCCCGCCTGAAACGATTCGTCGCGCTCCTTCACTATTCCAGGAATCGGATTAGAAGAAAAATGAAGGAGTTCTCATGCTCACCCCCCAGGTCGCTACGCAGGAAATAGACGACGATAACCTCACTCTCCGCAAACGAAATCCGGCCGGCAACTGGGAGATCCATTCCTGGGGCCGCGCCGAACTTCCCGGCTGCGCTGCCGTCAGCGCGATCACTGCCCTGCAGGTAGGCGCAACCCTCGCGAAGACCATTGCGGACCAGATCGCGATGAACAAAGCAGCGGAATATCTTACCCAGGCGCTCGCGCCTCAACTGAAATCTTTTCGGCAAGCCATGGCCGCGGACCAACTACAGCTTTGCAAAAAAAAGTGAAACGCCCGAAAGCACGATAACACTATCCATTTGTAGCGAACGCTGCCAAGCAGAGCAGTACGAGAGGCGGATTTACTGACTCGAACGGGAGTCGGGCCAGTAAATCCGGTCGCTATTTCTTGACTCAAGTTTGGCCGAGGATCGGCGATTTCCTGCGATGAGTTTTTCTCTGGTTCTGGGCCATGAGACCCGATCTCCTCAACGATCGGGTCTCATCTATTTTTGGAAATTACGCGCCGGAATAGAGCTGAAACGGAGCCCAGTACAGCGGCTTCCGGAATACTCCTTCCGAATGAATCATCGCAAGCTTCGCCGTTCGCAACGCTGCATCCGGCCGGCTGCCATTCGCGAGCTCGCCATAAAGACGATCCATCAGCATCGGCGTCGAAACATCGCTCACATCCCACATCGCACCGATCACATGATGAGAACCCGCCCGCAGAAACGCCCATGCCAGCCCCACCAATCCCTCCCCCGAATAGTTCCGCATCCCGGAGCCGTAACACGATGACACTGTCACCAAATCGGCATTCAAATTCTGTTTCAAAATGTCTCGCGCGTAAAGTTTGTAGACCGTCCCATCATCGTGGTCCCTCGAGAGCACCACAGCCGAGTCCAGCGGACTCGACATGTTTGCCGTCGCATGCGCAACAAAATGGATATAAGAAAATTCCCCCGCATGGGAAAGCTGATAAGCCTCCGGCGAAGCCTGCGGCCCCGTAATCACAGTCCGCCGATCCGCCGAGAAGTGGCTCGCAACCTTCGCCACCTCGGTCGCGGCATGCGGCAACTCCGTATACTCATCCTTCCGGTAAACCGGATCGCCCATCAGCAGAATCCGCCGATCCGCATAACGTGACTCTCGCGGCACTGTCATCGAAAGCAGCTGCAGCGATTTTGCATTCGTAATCGCGACATCTTCAATCCAGTAATGCGAATCGTTCCCAGGCGTCTGCAGCGTCTCAAAGTTAAGCCCGCTCAGCGCGTCGTCCGCAACGATAAACACCCTGCTGTCTTTCTTGATCAAACCCTGCGCCGGCGCAACAAGTGCATCGTAAAGCTTCCGCCCTGGCGCATCCGGCTGAGAAATCAAATCTCTCGACGCCATAATCATCTTGGAATGCTGTTGGACAAGCGGAAGAATCGTCTCACTTCCCGCAATTTGAAAAAACTGTTGCCGCGCAGGGGTGACTACCCAAAGATACGAAGCCTTCGGCCGCAGCGAGTAAACCAGAATAGTAGCCTGCACTCGCGCAGCGATAGCTCGCGCATTCGAGGTTTGAGAACGTGGCCCATGCTGTTTCGACCGCGCAAGATGTAAGCCATCGGCGAGCGACTCCGCGCGGCTCTCGTCAATTACATTCAAAGCTTCATCAGGCCTGTGCTCATGGACCAAGTAGGCCGAATAAACGGTGTACAGATCATTTCCATTTGCAAGAAAGGGAAGCGTCGAGTCGACGCTTGAAAGTGATGCTCTCGAGCGTTGAAAAGTATTGAGAGACTGTTGGAACCAGTGATCTGCATTCGCTCGTCGGCCGGCGTCGGCATAGATGCGGGCAAGATTGCTCTCTGCATCCCACTGAACTGTCGGTAATTCGGCTGCGCGCTTGTCCAGTTTGAGAAGCATCTCGGCGGCATGAACCTTGTCCCCCCTCATATCAAGCAGAAGAGCCTCCAAAAGCATGGGGTGTAATTCTGCACTGTTGTTCTTTCGCAATGCAGCTAAGCGAGTAGCCTCGTGGATGTGGCTGCTTGCTGCATCCGGATTATTCAACCGCAGCAGAAGATACCCAAGGTCGACTTCCAAGATCAGAATCTGATTTTGGTTCTGCGTTGCTTGCGCAAGTTCGAGGGAGCGTTCGTAAAACGAACGGGCTGCATCGAGTTCCCCAACTTGAAATTCACTCTCTCCCGCATCGCTAAGCCACAGAGTCTGATCTTTCAATGCCCCCAATTCGGCGGCCTGCCTTTCAGCCTCTTTGTAGCTATCAAGGGATCGTGGGAAATCTCCAGTCTTGAAATAGATGTTACCTATGTTTCCAACTGCTTTTTCGAGCACCAGATTTGCGCCGATAGAACGTGCGAGCGCAGAAGCATCGCCAAATCGCTTCAATGCATCTTCGTAGTGATACTCCCGCAAGGCGACCACGCCGAGGTTCGTGAGCGCCTGCGTCTGAAGAAATCGTTCATCTCTAAGACGAGCTTCCGCAAGTGCGGCCTGGAGAACCCGCTCGGCATCATCTAGCTTGCCTCGATTGATGTAGACGATGCCTTCTGTGCTCAAAACCTCGGCGTGCATCACACAACGCCCGCATTGAAGAGCTGCACCCTGGACAGTCTTCTCTGCGTCATCCGGACGTCCAAGCAAAACTTGCGCTATAGAAAGATATATCTTGCGACGCACCTCCGATTCGACAGTAGAGTTAGCCGGAAGTGGTTGTTCGAGCAATGTTAGCGCGCGGCCGATTTCCCCTTGGTAAATCAGCACCTTTGCCAGTTCTATACGAAAAGTAGAATTCCATTCGGGACCACTGGATTGGAAGCTCGCATATGCTTCTTCCGATAATTTCCGGGCCTTCGACAGATTCCCCGAAATGAATTCCTTCTCGATTTCTTTAAAGGCCGCGTCAGGTGCCGTTACCTGCGGGTTGCTTCTACATCCCGCGCAAACCAGAGTGGCTAAGGACCCAACTGTTATGGCATAGTACTGCCATTTCCGTCGCCGCCTCCAATAGTCACCGTTCCGTGATTCGCACATCCCATTTCTATCCGAATCATCGCGAGTCGGAAGGTATGGTGATCGGTAAGCAGTTCGCTCAAAAAGATATTGCCAAAGTCGGGTACGTGCAAGACGTGGCCGAATGTATGCTCCGGCTTGTGTCCATGCACCTTGTCCGCCAGAGAACATAAAACGTACCCTTTCTGTCGACGCGTCTCTGCAGATTTTATCCATTCATATCGCTTTTTGAGCCAGTCAGGTGTGTCGGGCAGGCCGGTAATTTTCTCGTATTGGGTAACCGCATTGGAAATGAAGTTCTCATCGTTAACGATCGATGTTAAGGGAAACTTCCCCTCAGCATGATTCGTTATCGTACTTTTACCCAATTCGGTAGCGATCGGTACGCCGCCAACGCGCAGGTTCTCAAATTGAGATCCTACAACCGACGCCCTGGGGAATTCTCCATCGATCGGATGCTCAACGGTAAGAACTGCGACCACCCGGTCGGCCGTTACCGTCTCCGCAATGTTCAGTCCCTCCACCACCGAGGTCACCGAAGTCGTCCACGATCCATTCGACTTATTCGTCGTTCCGTAGATTTCTGAGTAAGCATGGTCAAACGACACCAGGCCGTCCAAACGAAAATTGCTTGCTCGAGCCGCTGCGTTCCCGCCCGCCTGCGCCAGAGAGGAAGATCCGTGACTCTGTAAAATCTGTTCAACGGGCTGCGTAAAGAAACCGCCAATCGGAGTGGCGTTCGCGTGATAGTAAAAGACTCTCCCTTTGCTCGCGTTCATGTGCTCTCCCGTTCAAGTTCAGTTATTTTTGAATCCGGACCCGAAATCTATATTTAGCAAGGTCTTCCAGCGTACCACTCGAGCCGCCACCGCCGGGTATACCTTGAATTAAAAATGTGTTCAATCCTTCTTTGGTCTTATCGGTAGGCACGCGGATCAGCAGAGCATCGCGCGCCTGCTCGGGGGTAATGGAGGTCTGCCACACAACCGATCCATCCGGCGCCTGCAGGGAGCACAAATAGCCGGCAAAGCCCCCCGTCGATGGAACATCGAGCGAGACCACAAATGATCGATGCCTCCGCGCCGTAACCTCCTGCACAGAGTCGCCACGCGCTCCGGCGTTGGCCAGAACCAGTGGAGTCAAAATCGTCGGAGCCTCAGCCTGGGCCACTTCGTCTCTCATTCGCGGCTGCACAACAAAGGTCTCAAAGCACAGCAAAGCCAGGCAAGCCGCAAGCGCCGGACCAAGCACCCATGGAGCAGTAAACCAGGAAGTCCACCTGGTGGCCTTTTTCGCCTGCGGAGCCTCGACCCTTCGAGGAGCGCTCAACTCAGCCCGTGCACCGTCAATAAAGGCGAAGCCCGTTTTCACGTCCTCGGCGCACTCAGAACACCCAAAGAGATGTTCCTCGAAGGCCTCCAAAGGCGCGCCGCTGAGCTCCCCCAACAGATACCGTTCGACTGCCATTTCCTGGATTGCATCTTCGTGATTCATCTCAAATTCCTCAACTCACTGAATAGTGCGGGGAGGCAACTAAACGTTTCAAACCTTCGTTTCGCCCTCAAAAAACCGCTTTTTAGGGCCACCCACCGGCTGCCCGCCGCCTTTTAGGGTCTACCCGCTTCGTATACATCTCTCGAAAGGAACCCTTGGCGCGGTGCAGCAGCACCCGCAGATAGTCCCGGTCCACCCCAAACTCCCTGCAGACCTCGTCCTTATCCTGTTCTTCCAGAAAAACCGCCCGGAGCAGTTCCCGGTCGCGAGCGTTCAGATCGCCAAGAACCTCACGCACCAGCTCTCGCGTGTCCGCCGAGATCGCCATGCTCAGGGCATCGCGCCTGGTCTCCACAAGCCGCTCTGCGGCCTCGTCTTCCAGGGGTTCGACGCGCCCGGAAGATCGGTACTGCTCCATCAATACGTTGTTACAGATCGAATTCACCAGCGGCCCCAGCCGTTCGGCATGGCGAAGCCCGTTCTCGCTCCGAATCAGTGTCAGTGCGCGAGAGAACGTCTCCTGCTTCACATCCTCAATCTGCTCCGGCCTCCTCAACCGCGGACGCAACTTCAACAGGATTAGCTCACTGAAATAGGTAGTGAAGTGTTGCTCTGTAGGCCCATCCCCTGCACGAAGCCTGTTCACGTAGGAGGTATCAAATGTCTCAAAATTCACCGAACATCCCCCAGGCCCTGTCAATGAGGAGTTTACATGCAATCCCCTTCACATAGGCTGTCTTCCGTCTTCAAACGCAAAATCATGAAACGCTCTCGCTTCCTGCGCCACTATCTGCTCGAAGCCGGTCACCGACGCCACGAAAAGGATCTCCAATGCACTTGAACTTCGTAGCATGCCTGCCATCCGCAGGGTTCTCCCGCCTGGGTCCACTGAATCCGAAAAACGCACCATCGCGGCTCACTCCCCGAGTTCCAAACGCAGCCGAGGCAGATTCTACCTTGCAGGGCCCCGACGCCTACAAAGTAGCGGTTCTCCTCCTCGCCGGAGCTACAATCCTCACCCTTTTCTAACCGAAAGGTCTCCTAATGAACTCCCTGGGACAGTACAAAGGCACTGTGAAGTGGTTCGACAACCTCAAAGGTTACGGTTTCATCGGTCGTCCCGACGGCTCCGATATCTTCGTCCACTTCAGCTCCATCCAGAAAGAGGGCTACCGAAGCCTCAAAGAAGGCGACCAGGTCGTCTTCGACATCGTGCAGGGCACCAAAGGCCCTCAGGCTGACCACGTCTTGCGACAATCCACCCGCTAACCCACACCCAAGCTAGGTTTACGGAGCACACCTATGTCTGACTATATTCTTGCGATTATCTTTCCGCTGGCTTCTCTCGCAATCATCTTTATTTGGGTGCCGCTCCTGAATCTCATCTGCCCACCGTGCACGAGCTCCTTCGCGCAACGCTATTTTCAGGACGCCATGAAGGCCCGATCATCCACCCGCCCCACACGAGACTGATCAGTTTGAAAGATTTTGGCGGAGAGTGAGGGATTCGAACCCCCGATAGCCTTGCGACTATGTCTGATTTCGAGTCAGGTGCATTCAACCGGGCTCTGCCAACTCTCCGTCTTTGTAAGTCAATTTCTATGAAGACTTACGTGATTTTCGGACTCCATCATTTTTTGATCCCAAAGCACCGGTGGCCGATTTAGTGGCCGCTCGCTTGTTGAATTTAGGCACCAACCGCTCGACTGGGTGCTCCGGAGCGAGATGGCTGTAACGCATCACCATTTGAAGAGTCCGATGGCCGAGTAGCTCTGCAACCGTCCGTAGATCCACTCCCGCCATAACCAGTCTACTTGCGAAAGTATGCCGCGTGCAATGCCAGGTGGCGTGCTCGATGCCAGACTCAGCGACGGCGGGGGAACCAGCCGCGAGACCCTTTCAGGCCCTCGGTAGTCCGAGCAGAAGGAAAGACCGGAGCGCTGGATCGGTACTGCTTGGGAAGGAGGGAAGTGAGCACTGCAACAGCCACCGAGTTGAGCCGGATGATGCAGTGCCGTTTGCTCTTCGTGAAAGTAAGGTGAAGCTGCCGTCGGTCCAGGTCCACCTGACGCCACCGTAATGAGTACTGTTCGAACATTCTCATGCCGGTGTGGATCGCAAGGACAACGTGCGCTCTGAACTGGGGAAGAGACGATCGATCGTCGCCAGCAGATCTCTCTCTTCCCCGTAGCTCAGAAACCCAGAAAGCCGACTAATGATAAGTCTTTGTCAAGTGGGGCAAAGCTTTCCCGTAGCGCTCAGGAGAGCGCCTGGTTGTTTCACTGAGCGTATTCATCACTTCGCGGTTGTGCCTCTCGGCGCGGTTCCTGCGCGTAACGCAGAACCAGACATCCATTCGCTGTATCGGGCTGTTGAGACCGTCACAGAAGATTGAGTGAGTGTTTCCTGCCAGTCCCGAAACAATTCGGAGGAGGCCTCGGGAGGTTGAACTCCGTCGCCCAGTCGGCTTCTGCGGGACCTGGCAGGTTGCGTTCGATGAATCTGCTCGTTCTTCGTAGCGGCTTCAGGCCGCTGCTCTTCGTTCTCCTGCCACTACGAACTCTCGTCCACTGCGGTCCACCGCAAGGAGATAGGCTACAAGCTTCCGGGCGACCGCAATCGAGGCTCGATTGGCATGGCCTTTCTGCTTTTCCGTGTCATAGACCAACGCCAATTCAGGGCTCAAGCGCGGCGCCAGCTTAGCTGCTTCGATAAGCACCGATTGCAGATGTTTATTCCTCTGCTTGGAGATCGGCATGCGCTTGATCGTCTCCGCTGAACTTCGCTCTGCACCGCACAGACCGCAGTAACTGACAGCTTGCTTGACCGAGTGAAAGCGAGCTACAGCGTCGACCTCAAGCACCCAGGTGAGAGCGGTGATCGGCCCGACCGCAGGGATCGTCATCAGACGTTCGACACGAGCATGAAGCAGCGGGTCACGGCGCAGGGAACGAATCAATGCACTCTCGGTCTTGCCGATCCGCACGATGGTCTCGCGGCAGATCGCCAGCAGCGGCTTCAGCTCGCGGCTGATATCCGGGTTGGTCTCCATCAGTTCCTTGAAGTAGCCGACCTTGTGGAGCTTCTGCTTGTTGTAAACCACGCCTGACTCCATCAGCATCTGTGAAACCTTGTTGCGCAACTGTACGTTCTGCCGGACCAGTAGCTTGCGGTAGCGTAGCGTCCTACGTCGCTCCCGAACCTCGGCGGAGACCATGTGGCACTCGGGCAGGAAGTCACATCGAAGACAGTCGCAGATCTTGCTGGCATCGATGCGATCGTTCTTCTTCTTGGCCGCTGCGATCGCCCGCAACATCAGCGGATGCGCCACCTTCACGGCTGCAGCATGAGGCAGAAGATGGTCATAGATCCAGCCGGTAAACATGGTTGCTTCCATGGCCACGGTCCACGGAGCTGGTAGCGTCTTCACCCAATCGTCGAGCTGTGCTCTAGTCGCAGCAACGGTGCCTTCAGAAAGAACCGTACCGCTCACGTCCTTCACGCAATAGCTGATCGTCTTCTTGTGGATGTCTAACCCGATGAAGTGCATACTGGTCACGAGGAGCCTCCTTGGATGTCTCTGAATCAGCAAGTAATCGCTGAGTTCAGCCCTTGTACACCAAGTGCTCCTCAACTCCGCGACTTATCCATCCATACATACACGGCCAACTGACGAGAAGCGCGTTTCTCGGTACTAATCCGGCGATAACTTACGAAGTGCCCGTGATCCAGGAAGGACCCGGATCATGTCCGAGAACACGAGTTCACGGGATTATTCTGTAGCGAAGCGAGAAAAGAAGTTGTCACCCTTAACAGTTTTCAGGCCCTTCAGAGAGCTGTAATTCCAGGAATCGAAGGTCCTCACCGCTCCATGCGAGCTATATTGCTCGGCTCTCTTCATCGACCTGCTCGAAGCCGAGAACCTCAAATCGAAAACCTCGCCGATGAATATTCGTTACGTTTTCGTAATGATCGGTGCAGATCCGAACACCGACTGGTTGGACGGCTGTGTTGCCTTAGGCGACAGACGACTCATCCTTCACCGGAGGTGAACTTGCTAAGAATTGGAAGCTTGAGCGGGCACCATTTCCTTTGGAGACCGGTCGACTGGGGGTCTTCACGGTCGGCGAAGTGAGAACAATAGCGTGAAGAAAGTCTCCGCTGAGGGGGCGATGGCGGTACAGTTCCATCATGAGGTTTTGAAGACCTACCCGTCTGGCGCGTGATCTATGAACTGTGGTCCCATGCCGTGCAAAGAAGTCGACACACCCGCAGCGACCGTTTCGGGGCCAGGTGAGTCTTCAAAACACTGGGTGCTTGCAGCAACGATCTTGGGCTCGAGCATGGAGTTCATCGACGGTACTGTCGTGAACGTGGCTCTACCCAACCTGCAAACTTCCCTGGCGGCAACAGGAGCGCAGGCGCAATGGGTTGTGGAAGCCTACGCGCTTTTCATATCTTCGCTATTGCTGATCGGTGGATCGCTGGGCGATCGATTCGGATTGAGAAGAACGTTTTTTTGTGGCGTGGTGGTGTTTGCGTGTGCCTCGATTTGGTGTGGTTTATCGCCGGGAATTGAGCAGCTTCTCATCGGGCGATGTCTTCAGGGCATCGGTGGCGCACTGCTTGTCCCGAACAGTCTCGCCCTTCTGAGCGCTTATTTCCAAGGAACAGAACGGGGCCGCGCCATCGGGACATGGTCCGGGTTCGCATCAATCATGACTGCATTCGGTCCTGTGCTGGGCGGTTGGATGCTGCAACATGGATCCTGGAGGGCCGTCTTTTTCCTGAATGTTCCTATCGCGTTGGCAACGGCTTGGATAATCCTGACGAAGACTCGAAATCGAGAGACGAGAGTCGAAGGGAGGCGGCTCGACTTACCGGGAGCGTTGCTAGTAACGGCTGGACTGAGCTGCGTCACCTTCGGGCTATTGGAGTGGTCGAGCCAGAGGATGCAGTCGCGCCTTTGTGGAGTGGTCGGGCTACTTTTGCTCCTACTATTTATTCTGGTCGAGAGACGAACGCACGCGCCGCTCGTTCCCATAGAGCTCTTCCGAAACCGGAATTTCGCCGGGGCCAATCTCCTGACATTGTTTCTCTATGGTGCCCTTTCGGCAACGCTTTTCTATCTTCCTCTAAACCTTATTCAGGCTCAGCACTACTCCCCAACTCAAGCTGGTGCGGCGACCTTGCCGATGGTTCTGTTGATGTTCCTGCTCTCCCGTTGGGCTGGTGGTCTTGTGGAGCGATACGGACCGCGAAAGCCCCTCATTATCGGCCCTCTCGTCGCGGCGGCCGGATTTGGCCTCTTCATTCTTCCGGGAGTTGGAGGATCGTATTGGACTACATACTTCCCAGCGATACTCATGCTGGGGTTTGGGATGTCCATCAGCGTGGCTCCCTTGACGACTCTCGTTATGAGCTCTGTCACGCCGAACCGCGCTGGCGCCGCATCAGGAATCAATAACGCCGTATCGCAGACGGCTGCGCTGTTGGCCATCGCCATCAGCGCACCGGTCTTCTTTGCGTGCTTCAGGACTGCACTGCCCAATCAAACGAAGGCTGCAGGTGTTCCACCATCTGTTGCCCAACAGCTTCAACAGCAACAAAAGCTACTCGGTGCAATCAGAACAGACGACCCGAAAGGTCGTGTCGCAATCGACCGCGCATTTGTTGATGCGTTTCGCCTGATCGCTGCGTTGGCCGCAACCGCGTCCGCTTCCGCTGGAGTCACGGCTCTCGTTACGATCAGAAATCAGAAACTCAGGCATTCAGGATAGCGCAGTGGCTGGCGTGTGAAACCGCACGAATGAATCTGCGCGGGAGCCTAGTCGGAATCATTAAAGTCGAGTGGAACTCTGCCGCCGCGTTGGTAATGCTCGATCGTTTCTCTGATTTGAGATGGATTGTCTGTGGCAGCGATTGGACGACTCAGTTTACCAGCGGCGACTACTTGCGCTCCCTCAGTAAGGCTTTTCGTCCGTCGGACCGCCTCCACCGTTGATGGTAGGCCAGATGTAGCCGAGCCGCAGAAACTTCGGCTCGCCCTCGCGTAGAACCGCAGCGCCGAGTGATAGAACGTAACTCAGCCCTGGATTTCGCATAAGCACACCAAGTTCGGCAGCCTCCATCAGATCTTCCCATCGTCAACGATGGCTACCGGCGTGTACTTGGTGCGAGTCAGTGGCGGCAAGAAGTACACGATAACCCGCACCCACAAAAACAATCTAAGATTTTTTTGCGGACATATGGCTTGGCACCGAGATTTAGAGGGCCAATCTGTCTCGCATGCATTTCGTATCAGGCTGCAATTTCGGCTTACTTCTGATCAATCTTTGCAAAGAACTTCCGTATATCGGCAACCAGGAGATCGGGCTGCTCCAGGGCCGCGAAGTGTCCGCCCTTCGGCATACTAGTTTTTTGTACTAAGTTGTATGTTTGAGTAATCCAGCTAAACGGCGGGACAGCCACCTCCTTCGGAAAATCCGCATACCCCACAGGAGTCTCCAGGTGTGGCGTCGGCACCATTTCCTCTCTGGTGAGCCGGTCCTCACGATAAATTCGCATGGCGGAGCCGATCGTGCCGGTCGCCCAATAGAGCGTAACATCGGTTAAAAATGTGTCCCGATCCACAGCCGTAAGAAAATCGCCGTTGTTGTCCGTAAGCAGTTGAAATTTGCCAATCATCCATGCCAGCCACCCAACTGGGGAGTCAGTAAGGGCGTAGGCAAGAGTCTGCGGTTCACTGGCCTGGAGGAAAAAAAAGCTGCTCTCTTCCCGGTCAAAGTAGGAATACCGTTTCCGTTCAGCATCGCTCATTTTCGCAACGGCTTCTCGGTTCGGCGGAGGCATGTAAATCTGATTCAGATGCAACCCGATCACGTGCGTGGGCGCCTGGTAAGCCATGTCTTGGGCTATTGCCGAACCCCAGTCACCACCTTGGATGCCGAACTTGGAATAGCCCAAACGATCCATCAGAACAACCAAAGCCTTCGCCATACGCTGTGGGCCCCAGCCACGGGTTGTGGTGGGTCCGGAATATCCAAAGCCAGGAAGGGAAGGAATGATAACGTCAAATGCTGGGATATTTTTGTTCTTGGGATTGGTGAGCGGTCCAATAAGCTTCTCAAACTCCAAAATCGAGCCGGGCCATCCGTGAATCAGCATCAACGGTATGGCGTCGGGGCGAGGTGAGCGCTGATGGATAAAATAAATCTGCTGTCCATCAATTTCCGTTGTGAACTGGTCAAACTGATTGATCTTCGCTTCTTGCGCACGCCAGTCGTAGCCATTCTGCCAATAGTCCGCGAGTTCCCGAACCTTCTTGATGTCGGCGCCGTACTCCCAGGTCGTGCCCGGAAGTTGATCGGGCCAGTTGGCTTCCGCCAAACGGTGGCGAAGATCAATTAGAACACGGTCGGGAACATGCATTTTGAACGGCCGGATTGGGGCAGGTTCTGGCTTCGCCGGCGGTTGCGTTTGTCCCAGTGCAATTGCGGAGAGTAAAAACAACGCAGCCAGTAGAGGCCTCCCGCACTGCCAGACTGTCCTTTTCGATTTCTCGAATCCAGTTTTCATCTTGCTCCTGCGTCACTCAATGATTTCCAAGGCTGCACTCACAATTGGCACGCATATTTTTCGAGTTATTGCGTGCATGTTAGTCCTTTCTTTTTGAGGCATAACTATCCGAGGACCTATTCGGCGTGGCCGAATGGGCGTGGACGTTTTGCGCGGGTTTTGTTACCTCGTCGACTTATCTGTCGAGGATGAAGACTCGGCCAAACCGCAAAGAGTGGCGATGTCACGGTCGGCCAATTTGGCTTTTGGATGAATCCAGGTGTAGGAACGTAGAGGCATACTGCGATCCGTTACTGCATCGCAGATGTCCTCCAGTTCTCCGCGAAGAGGCTTGCGCGACTCCCACACCGAGAGATCCCACTTGTGAATACCTTTTTCGATGTGAGATGCAACGAGCCAGGAGACGGGGGCAATACGGCCATACCAAGGAAGACTTGCATGACTGGAGTGGCAGTCGCCGCAGGATCGGTTGAGGACGGCTTCAATGTTAGGGTTATTTAAGTTCAGCCTACGCGTCGCCCCGCCATCCGCCGATTGCTGGAGCGGCGGGTGCCGCACCGGAACGCATTGACAGATAGCGAATGCGAGAAGAAACAGCAGTGAGACTTGCTTCAATCGGACCATGGGATCTATCCGCCCTCCTCTCAAAGGGAAGAGTTTGTTAGTTCCCAAGGCAATTTGTTCAAAAAATAGTAGGAGCGCTGTTATCGATGACTTCGATCTCAACATTTGCGCACCCATGCGCCCGCAACGCATCGGCGAAGCTTGGCATGAGCTTCTCGAAAGGCGAGTTTTTCCCGGAGCGAGTACCAACGGCACGCTGATGGTGCTCTGTTGCGCCGCATTGAATTTCTCATTCGCTGGAAAGGCCCGATAGATCTCCAACGCCGCACGCAGATGTTCGGGAGCGGCATATGCCCGGGTGTAGCGGGCGACATCCGCATCGCTGAAAGTGTCGGAATCGAGAAAATGACGCAAATAAATAGCTTCGCGACCGGGAAGGAGTTGCTCCGGCA
The DNA here is from genome assembly GCA_963815485.1 of uncultured Acidobacteriaceae bacterium. Taxonomy (GTDB): domain Bacteria; phylum Acidobacteriota; class Terriglobia; order Terriglobales; family Acidobacteriaceae; genus Edaphobacter. The sequence continues at coordinate 3,261,055 of CAWFGQ010000002.1, forward strand.
GGCCCGGCGTCTGCTGAAAATTGATATGCCAAGTGATGCGATTGGCCTTAATCGCATCCCACGGCCCACGGCCTGGCAGCGGTGCGTCAAGCATCATCACCCCGCGGCTCGTCTCCGGATAACGACGGGCGAAGGCATACGCAACCATTCCACCGATATCGTGCCCGACCACGTAAACGTGCTCCAAATGCAGATGTTCCGCCAGCTGTTGAACGTCTTCTGCCATATTCGCAGCATCGTAACCACCGGCCGTCGCAGCAGAGCCGCCTATGCCGCGCAGGTCAACTGCCACGACTGTGAATTGCTTCGCCAACTGCGGCATGATGCGGTGATATGCGTACCAGTCTTCGGGAAAACCGTGCAGCAAAATGATGCGGGGCCCAGCCCGGCCGCGCACGTAATGGAGTGTGGCTCCATTCACTCGCGCAGTATCGGAGACGAAGCCACTCCCTAGCGCCGCCACCGCCGGATCGGCCGTCTGCCTGGGCGATGACTGGCCATGTATGGCGACGCATGCAGCCACTACAAAAACCGCCAAAGCTTTCCAGGTCCTCGGTCCGCAATTCTTCGCGAGCGTGAAGCCGCTCTTCCGGCCTGCGATTCTGGAGCATTGCGCCGCATTGCTTGCCATCGTGAATTCTCGCTCTTGGGCCTGATTGCGAGACCGTTCGCCATATCCTGCCAATGAAGTTCGTCAAGAAAAAGATGCACGAGGTTATGGTTCAGGCTGCTATCCGGCTATAGCTGGAGTGCTGGGTTTCGAGGAATATTAAGGTTTCTCCGTTCGGTTGCTGGCAATTCTGGGTCACGTCGATATTCGACGTGACCCATGTTGTCCCGCAGAACCTCCGGCCTTGCGCCTTCGCAGCATATAGCTGGATGGTGCGGAAGCTCCGGAAGAGCCCTTTATGGGACGAATTGGCCGAGTCCGAATCTCTGCAAATGGTGGTTGCAAACATTCGCGGGCAAAATGGATCCCGGGCGTATACGTGCGACATCTGCAACCGACTCGCCTATCTTTCGTCTACAGGGGTTAACAGAATGGCGTGGATCTTGCCCTCATCCGGCCCGCTCATGACCGTCGCCATGCCTGAGATTTGTCCGCGCTCGTTGATATTGCTGGCCGCGATGATGGAGAGGTTGGAATCTTTGGAAATGAGCGTGTTCAGGTCGGTCATCACATTGTCCTGCCAGATGAAGCCACGGGACCAACCTTGGGAGTTGAAGGTGCTTCCCACCACTTGGCGCCGGTTGTTGATGCCGGTGGCAAAGGCGGCACCATCTCCCGCCAGAATACCGAGGTTTTTGACTCCGCCGTTCTCCCAAAGAGAGGCAACGATGGTTGAGCCGTCAGTGGTCGAGACATACCCAACAGCCTGGCCGTGGGCATTAATGGCGTAGGCGTCAGATCCAGTGTGTCCGAGGTCCGCAAGCTGGAAGGCATGGTCGTTTTCCCACAATACGGCGTGAATCGCAAAGCTGGTGCAGGTTCCCGTGGCGCCTACGGCCTGGCCCTGATCGTTGAGGCCTTGCACGAAGCCGTCCGGCTCGCCAGGCAGCGTAGGAAGAGCTCGGACTTCGCCTTTTTCCCACATTACCGGCAATATCGTCGTTCCAGGCTGCTTGCTCGGCGGGCATCCGGAGTCCGGGACCGTCGACTCCGAAATGCCTACTATTTGTCCGCGGTTATTGATGGCGGCGGCCTGCCCGTTATTTCCGCCCAGCGTCGGGAGAGCCATTATGTGACCGTGCCGCCAAAGAAACCCACGACAGGTTTTTTTCGTGCCAAAGGCGCACATGTCTTCACCGTTCGGATCCGGAACAGATGTTTCGGCCATACCGACAGCTTCCCCGCGATCATTGATCCCGCCATAGTTGGTCCAACTGTTGTCTCCTCCTAGCGTGCCGAGGTCGATGTTGAGTCCGTAGATGCTTATTACCGCGTGGCCACTTGCAACGGTCGTGGAGGTCGACTTGATGGGCGGGTTCACAACCCCATCCATGTTCTCCGCCCAGCCTTCATTATTGAGTCCCATGACCATGTTGAAGTTGTCCGTGCTCTTGTTAACGCCCAAATCGGTAATCTTGTAGCTCCGTTGAGCGAATGCAGTGCTGCCGCAAGCCAAAACAATCGTCGTAACACACGGTATCCAGGAACTCCGCAACTGTTTAATCATCCTCATATCTTTTCCTCCGGTAAAGTCGTGGCGCCTGAATCACGTTCGTTCGCTCAAGCTTAGGCGTCGCGTTGGTTAACTCCGCAGCGTCGATCTACATCGACCTTCGAGCGGTGGTCAGAGCTTAGCTCAATGAAGTTGACCGGCCAGAGCGAATCTGCCGGGCGATTGAAAAATGCGATGAGCCGAGGGTTTTGTGCGCCAGGACGCGGAATGCCGATACTCCACTTAGACTAAAATGCAATTCATGAATCGAGAGAATGTCCTGAATTTGCGGTCATTTTGGCAAATCCAGATCGTTGGGTGGTGCTGCTTCTATCTCTTCAACCTTTTGGAGTCCATTCATAACTTCTTGACTCAGCGTGTGTCGATCGAGGAACAGACGGTGCCTATTTTCTTTATGTTCCTGGGAAGTTGCGCGCTGCGTCCTTTTTGCCGCCGGCTGCTGCGACAGTCGCAGTCATGGATCGCTTTTGAATTGAAAGCAGCCGCGGCAGCCGTGGTCACATCGATTCCCGTAGCCGGCGCAGCGTGCCTAATTTTGGAATCCTTCGAGCACGTACCCTGGCACGCTTTGGTTGCAGTTTCGATGTGGTCCTGTTTCATTCTCTTTATCTGGTGCAGTTTGTATTTCAGCATTAAGCAATGGCAGCAATCGAGCGAAGAGAAGGAGCGGCTGCTTCGCGCCGAGTCCGAGGTCAGAGAGGCGCGCCTGCTTGCACTTCGCTATCAATTGAATCCACACTTCCTTTTCAATTCGCTCAATGCCGTCTCCACTCTTGTTCTGGATGGAAATGGGCCTGCGGCCACACGGATGCTGGCGCAGATCGGAGATCTACTGCGCACAAGCCTGGATTCGGAAGTCACCTCGGAGGTGACGCTTTCGCAGGAACTGGCCTTTACCGAAGGGTACCTGGCGATCGAGCAAACAAGGCTGGGGGAGCGGCTAAGAATCGATATTGCTGTTCCATCGGAAACGCGGGATGCCCTGGTGCCGAGTATGTTGCTGCAACCGCTCGTTGAGAACGCGGTGCGCTATGGAGTGGCGCCATTAATCGAAGGTGGGTGGATTGCGATCAAGAGCGCGCTCGATGCCGACAGGTTGCGAATTGTTGTCGGGAACTCCGGACGGCGTGAGGGCGACCAGAAGAAGAATGGAAATGGAATCGGTCTCGGAAACACGGCGGAGCGCCTGAAAACACTTTATGGGACAGATTTTGTATTTTCGTTGGAGTGGCCTGAAGCGGGCGGCTGCGAAGTAGTGCTGGAATTGCCATTACGCAGGGCTCGAAACCTGCAGGAGGCTTCGCTGTGCGGGCTCTGATCGTCGACGACGAGCCGTTGGCGCGCCGTGGCGTCGTTCTCAGGCTGCGTCGATTCAAGGATGTTGAGATCGTTGGAGAATGCGGAGATGGGCAATCCGCGGTGGAGAAAATTCTGGAACGATCTCCCGATGTTGTATTCCTCGACATCCAGATGCCGGGGATGGACGGTTTCGAGGTTCTGCGTGCACTGCCTATCGAAAACCTGCCTGCCGTCATTTTTCTAACAGCGTATGAGCGACATGTTTTGCGGGCATTCGATGTTCATGCGCTGCATTACCTGTTGAAGCCGGTGGACGACACACGCTTCGCCACAGCGATCGGTCGAGCTCGTGCTCTGGTCGATTCCAAATTAAAGGCCGACACGGCACAGCGGGTTTTGAAAATGCTGGACGGCGCCTCGGATAGATGCGCCTCACGATTTGCCGTGCAAACTGGGTCTCGCATTCAAGTTGTCGCTGCAGAGGATGTCGAGTGGATTGGCGCTGCGGGTGACTATGTTGAACTCCACGTCAACGGTTGTTCTTTCCTGTTACGCGAGACAATGGCTTCTCTCGAACAGAGGCTCGACCCGGCAAAGTTTATCCGCATACACCGCTCCCGAATTGTGCAGTCAAAAGGCATACTGGAACTGCGATCCATCGAGAACCGCGAATTCACGCTGAAGCTTTCGGACGGCTCAAAGCATCGCTCGAGCCGCACCTACGCGGATCGACTTGAGCGCTGGTTGTCATCAGGTAGGATTTCACAAAAATAGGCTGACTCTGAGTCGACTGTCCAACGGCAGCGATGGGACGCGCTTCGAACGCCGTCCTTGCTTTCTTTCAAGGCGATTATAAATTGACCAGAATGTCACCTGATCGGCATTGTCCTTGCACCCATAAACTGCTTCTTTCCAACCAATAATCCAGCCCATCAGTCACACCCTTTTCCAAAGTCGCCTCAAACCCTCCTTCGCCCGTTCTCAGCAGTTTCCTTGCCTTGAAGAACGAAGGTGCCGTCGCGTCCGCCCAGTTTTCCGCTAAGTCTTTGCATGCTGATCATGTTGGCGGATTTAGGCAAAAAGACCGGATCTCTCTCTTGGCTGAGTTCGCTTGGTTCGATCTTCGGAACACGGGTCGTGCGTTGTCGTCCGGAGCTCTCTAAGCCTCTATCGGCACAGACCAGAATGTTGGTATGCAGCGAGATGTTCCAGTCAATGCGGAGCTGAGGTGAAGGCAAGCTATTTGTGGTACAAGGGTATTGTTTCTTCAGCCTTCGAGAATCCTTGCGGTTGGCCGATTTTGTGGAGAAATTTAAAACCAATGACATGCGCTCGACTCACACGGATTTTGGTTTTCTCCTCCTTCCTCGTGTTTGCAGAGATGGCAATGTTCGCACAGGGAGGCCAGGATTCAGGGGCGAAGCAGTACAACAAGACCTGCGCTGGTTGCCATGGTTTGGATGGTTCGGGCAGCGCAAAGGGAGAGGCGATTGCTACAGTCCCGCGGGTAATCGCGCTCTCAGACGATGACCTGATCCGCATTGTACGCGACGGCGTTCCGGGCAAGGGAATGCCGGGGGAGAAGCAACTCGGCGATGAAAGGATTCAGGCAATTGTGCGCTATGTGCGGACGTTGCAATCCACGAGCGTAGCTGCGGCTGCAACCAGTCCGGCTGCGACTAAGGCATCAGGCAATGTGAATGCTATGGCGCCGACGGAGACACACGCGGCGCAAGAGAATCCTATGAAGGCGGCAACAGGGAAGGCTGTTGATCCAGTCTCCGGTGTGAACCAGATCGATGTGCAGCAGGCCCAACTGAATCAGAAGGAGGTCAGGGAGAATTGGGTCTCTTACAACGGCGACTATACGGGGCGGCGATTCACTAGCGTGGCAGAGGTGACGCCGGCAAACGTGAACCACCTGAAGGCGGCCTGGGTGTTTCACACGAAGGGAGCAGGCGTGATGGAAGTGACTCCGGTGGTGGTTTCCGGAGTGATGTTCGTAACGCGCTCGAACGATGCGTATGCGCTGGACGCGAAGACGGGCAAGCTACTGTGGCACCATGTGCGCGCTGTCTCCGACGGACTGATCGACGACGCATCGGGCCATATCAACCGTGGCGTCGCAGTGCTGGGAACGCGCGTGTACATGGAGACCGACAATGCGCATCTGCTGTGTCTGGATGCACGTACGGGCGAGATGATCTGGGATGTTGCCTATGCCACGGGCAACAAGAACTATGGGGCGACCAGTGCCCCGCTGATTGTGAAGGACAAGGTGCTGGTGGGAACGTCGGGCGGCGACGATGGCGTGCGTGGCTTTGTGGCAGCCTACGATGCGGAGACGGGCAAGGAGGCGTGGCGGTTCTGGACTATTCCGGCGCCCGGTGAGAAGGGATCGGAGAGTTGGCCCGGCGATATGTATCTGCATGGCGGCGGGACAACTTGGATGCCTGGCACTTATGATGCTGACCTGAACACGATCTACTGGGGGACGAGCAATCCTTCTCCTGATTTCGACGGTAGCGTGCGGCCCGGTGATGACCTGTATACGAGTTCGCTGTTGGCGCTGGACCCGGATACGGGCAAACTGAAGTGGCATTTCCAGTTCAACCCGCATGACCTGTATGACTACGACGGGGTGCAGACGCCGGTTCTGGTGAATGCAATCTTCAAGGCCCAGCCGCGCAAGTTGGTGGTGACGGCGAACCGCAACGGATTTCTTTATATCCTGGACCGGACGAATGGAGCTTATCTCTACTCGAAACTGTTCAGCCCAAGCCAAAACTGGGCGAAGGGCATCGATGAGAAGGGGCGGCCGATCTCCAACAACCTGATACCCGATGAGAAGGGAGTAACCGTGTGTCCGGGCTACAGTGGCGCAACGAACTGGTACTCACCGAGCTATGACCCGGACACGAACATGTTTTACTTCCGTTCGCTGGAGGCATGCAGCCTGTTCAAGGGGAAGACGGAGCCGTTCGAGGAAGGGAGTGGGTACTACTCCACCGGAGCAGAGCGCGCGCCGGGCAATACTCCCAATGCGGGATACCTTAACGCCTTCGATCTCAACACGCTCGAGTTTGCATGGCGCAACCAGCTGACAGGCGACCAAGCCATCGCAGGTGTGGTGTCAACCGCAGGCGGACTCGTGGCCTTCGGGAATGACGTCAAACAGTTCGAGATCGACGATGCTCACACAGGAAAGAAGCTGCGGACGTTTGACCTGCCACAGCCGATGCATGCGTCTCCCATGTGCTATAGCATCTCGGGCAAGCAGTACTTCGCTGTTGCCGCAGGGGACGATGTGATTGCCTATGCGTTGCCCTAAAAGCCTGATCGTAATGCTCTATATGTAGTAGGTGGTCGGCCATGGTGCACGATTTTCGAACTGTTGGACCGCGCACGATAGGGCGTAATTCCGAATCAGCACTGGACAGAATTCTCTCCACAGATCGAGTAATTCTTCCCAGGTCGAAATTTACCGACTGCGGGTCCCACGGTTTGCTTTTGGGATGAAGGACTGGAAGCCCGGCCCGTAAGTGGTACGTTGGCGAATAACGTGGTTTTCGGCAACCACGATTGGACACCCCCCATTCGCCCGCATCCGGAACCTCCACGCGGCCTTTGTAGTTTTGGGCAAGCTATGGCAATACCCCGCGCTGCCGCTCACGAATAAACCCTGCGCCCGAACTCCGCAAGGATTCCCGTAACCGACACACGCATATTGTTCACCGGGTCATTGTCGCCCGAGTCGAAGGTCAGCACTTCTGAACAAACGTGAGCGCACACGACAATGAAACCGAAAACCTATCCACAGATTGTTTATCTTAACGCATTTGACATAGAATTAAAAATTGTATACAAATCACACAAGCAAGCATTCAACCTTGCACCCAAAAAAATCTAGCACGATCAGTGATCGAGACACTCTACTTTTAGCGATCCACAAGGTGACGCATATGAATAGAGACGTGTTTCCAAATGATGAATGGGTTAGCCGAAGACACTTTGCCCGAGATCTCGTCGCGACGACCGCAATGGCGTTGATGCCTAACGGGGTTGTAGCAGCTGAACAGAAAAAGGTGCCTACCGCTCTAGCAGAAATGGGACCTAGGCCGGAAGGGCTTTCAACGACTGACTGGGATGAAGTGCACGCAAAGTATCTGAACATCCTGCGCGTTTACGAAGACCGGCTTTCGGCGCAAGAGAAGCATAGCTTGGTAAATATTCTTACGACAAACCAGCACATGCTGATCTCCATCAAGTCCTTTGAGGTTCAGAATGGCGATCCATCGGCATGCACGCTCCGAATTGCGACTCCGAAGAATTCATGAATCTTAGCTGGATGAGATTGTCTTCTCTAATTCGACCTTCTTCTGAAGCCTGGTTTTGAATTGAAAATATAGGGCCACATGATCACACCGGACACATACTTCATGTCGGTACGCGCTTTGGGTGATGCAATCCGTGAGCGTCGACTCTCGCCCGTCGAGCTGACTGAAGGGTATCTTGAGCGCGGTCACACAATCGGAGGACGTCTGAATGCCTTCGTAAGGCTCACGCCGGAGCTTGCCCTTCGTCAGGCAAGGCAAGCGGAGACCGAAATTGCATCCGGCAAGTACCGCGGCCCGCTCCATGGTGTGCCTTACGCTGTGAAAGACCTTGTAACCGTTAAGGGCTATCCCACGACTTGGGGCGCTGTCCCCTACGCTGACCAAAGTTTTGACTTCAATGCCACAGTCATCGAGCGGCTCAATGAAGCCGGTGCAGTCCTACTGGGAAAAGCTGCGATGATTGAACTCGCCGGCGGCCTGGGGTATACATCCGGCAATGCATCGCTGACTGGACCTGCGCGTAATCCGTGGAATCCTGAATGCTGGACATGTGGATCGTCCAGCGGTTCAGGCGCAGTTGTTGCAGCGGGGCTCGCTCCATGGGCTCTCGGTTCAGATACTCGCGGTTCTATTCTCTGTCCCTCTTCGTGGTGTGGAGTTTCGGGGTTACGTCCTAGCTTTGGACGGGTTAGTCGCTATGGGTCGATGGCGATTGCATGGAGCATGGACAAACTTGGACCTATGGCGCGAACTGCAGATGATTGCGCTCTTGTGCTCGATATCATTGGCGGCCATGATCCTCTAGATCATGATTCGATCGAAGCAGATGGGCCGGAGTTTCGCTATCACGATACTGACCCGACTCAGGGGGCAAATTTAAGGATCGGCCGCCTTACGAACGTATACAGCAAGAGTGACCCTGATATTGATAGGGCGGTTGACGACGCCTGTAAGGTCTTTGAGCAGGCCGGAGCGACCGTTCATCCCTGCGAGTTTCCGGATGGTCCGTTCGAAGAAGCTGCCGAGTTGACTATTCTGATGGAGGCTGCAAGCGCCTTCGAGCACCTTATTCGGTCTGGCAAATGTAAGGAACTTTCCGATCCTCAAGGGCGTATCAACGGCTACGCGAGCCAACAATTTTCGGTCGCGGATTATCTCCATGTGCAACGAGTGCGAACTAAACTTCTACGCACCGCTGACGCAATGTTCGACCAATATTCCGTCTTGATCTCTCCCGCTCAGCCAACTGCCGCTCAGCTGTTGCGAGCGAAGGACCCGGACGATCCGACTGCTCCGAAGGGGCCCAGAAAGTTTAATCTCGATCGTCGTGCTCCCGATGGAGTTTCCAGTCTTTGCGGACTTCCCGCAATCAGTGTTCCGTGTGGATTTAGTAAAAAACATCTTCCGTATGGAATGCAGATCATGGGAAGAGCACTGAACGACGCTGTCGTTCTGAAAGCGGCGCGACTGTACCAAAGCCACACCGAGTGGCATTTGCAACATCCGACTCTGTAAAAACTGCAGAGTCAGCCGGAAATTGCGTCATCTTTTTCTTGCTGTGATCATCTGCTGATCGACGCATTCTTCGGATGCGGGGCATCCGTCTCATCGCTTTTTTGATTTGTTTGTTCGCCTTCCTACAAAGGCCTCTTTGGGGATCAACCTTCAGTAGCACTGAAGACTCCCTGACGCACCGTCATCGCTGTATTCACACGAGGTTTCACACCAAGGAGTGGTCATGGCGAAAAAAATTCTTCTAGTCCTCTCTATTCTGTTGATTAGTTCGTCCTTCGTTTTCGGGCAGGTAGCAATCACAGGACAAATACGTGGGGTAGCTACAGATGCTAATGGTGGTGTTCTTCCTAACGTAAGTATCAGTGCAAAGAGCCCCGCCCTAATGACTCCACGAAAGACCACCACAGATGTCGCTGGAAGTTATTTATTTGATTCACTTCCACCGGGCATCTATGAACTCACCTATACCTCGACGGGATTTAAGACCGGCATCCAATCCAACATTTCAATTACCCCCGGCTTCACTGCAACGATCACTCTCGAGTTGCAGATCGGTACGGCAGAGCAGTCTGTTGAAGTCTCAGCTGCATCGGTTGTGGTCGACACGGCCAATAACACGACAGCAACGACATTCGACAATGCACTTCTGCAGGGCATTCCCAGTGGTCGCGATACATTTTCGACGGTCGCTCAGGCCCCCGGCGTTGCTACCAGCGACTTCGATGTTGCCGGAAGCCAAAGTTTCCAACAGTCGGTGATGCAGGTTCACGGAAGTCTACCCGGCGATCAGGTGTACAGCTTCAACGGTCTGCGTCTCAACTGGCCTGGGTCAACAGGCGGATACACGTCGTTTTATGTGGACAACGATTCCTTGTCCGAACTTCAGGTTGTGACCGACAGCGCTCAGGCAGAAGTCGCAGTCGGTGGTGTCTACATGAACCTGGTACCCAAGTCGGGCGCAAATACGATGCATGGCCTGGCGGCTTTTTATTATCAGTCCGCGGGCACCCAAGCCACTATCTCCAATCCAATCTACATGGGATCGCCCATTAGCGCGGGTACGCCGTTCATCATGGCGAGAGATATTGCGACCAATCTGGGCGGCCCTCTGCTTATGAACAAATGGTGGCTATTCGGTTCGTGGAGACTGTACAACCTGAAAGAAAGTGTGCTTTCCGTACGAAATCAGGATGGCACGCCGACCACCGATCCAAACCACCAAAGCAATGTCACGTTGCGCAGTGACTATCAGATATCAACCAACAATCACCTTGATTTCGTTTGGTGGTTCAACGAACAGAATAGGTTCTTCCGCCGCGATGGTTCGTACGCTTTCGTCAGCGCAGATGCTGCCTGGCGCCAGATCGAACCTGCGTATATTCTCCAGACCGAGTGGACCAGCGCGTTGCATGGCATTATTTTCGACACCCGGTTCGGCTATTTGCACCAGATTTTCCCACTCAGCAATCAGCCAGGAACATCTTCGACAGCATTGAATCGACAAGATGTCACTCTATCAACAGAAACAGGAGCTCCACCCTATTCCTTTGTGAATCCAGCGAGTGTATTCGGTCTGGCAGAAGGTGTCTCTTACTACAAAGGTCATCTTTGGGGTAGCTCTCATACTTTCAAGTTCGGGGTCGATACTTCGGTCAATAGAAACGGGTACGACTACACCGTCAACAATGGAATTAATGCCATCTACAACAACGGCGTGCCAACTCAGGTATACGCCTACAACACCCCTGTCAACGTAAGAAGCGTCTACCATGAGACTGCTCTCTACGCACAGGATTCCCTCACGATCAAGCGTAAACTGACTCTTAATCTCGGTGTCAGATACGACCATTTCAATACGTTTTATCCGGCCCAGATTAGTCCTCCGGCAACCTTCCCGCTTCTATTTCCCCAACGAGCCTTTGCTCAATCTCCAAATATCGCAACCTGGAATACGTTCCGGCCAAGACTCGGCGCGGCCTACGACTTAACAGGAAAGGGCAAGTCCGTCATAAGAGCATATTTTGGGCAGTTTGACATTCTGGAAGGTGCAGAATTGGCGGAACAGATCAATCCAAATGGGCTCAATACCCAGATTTACACATGGAATGACACCAATCATGATGGAATTCCGCAACCAGGTGAGTGGGCTCTTCCGGCAAACCTCGTGGCGGCGTCAGGAGGTGTCGTGACGACGGTAGATCCCAACCTTAAGCGTCCCTATTCTAACCAGGTCAATGTCGGATATGAGCAGCAGGTCTTCAATTCGGTCAAAGTTGGCGTGAACTATTACTATCGAGGTCTCAAGAACCAGTACGCAGAGCGTAACCTCGCCAATCTGCCGTCCGACTACACGGCGACAACGGTAGACAATATGGGTCACATACTTGTGAACTCTGTTACGGGTAAGCCGATTACACTTTATAACCTTGCGCCAGCCAAGGTCGGATTATCCAATTATTTCATCACGAATATTCCAGAGCTAAACACTAACCACTACAACGGTGTTGAATTGACCGTTGAGAAACAGATGAGCAAGGGTTGGCAGGTCCTGGCCGGGTACACTTTGCAAAAGCAGGAAGGAACGTACCGCCGTGGCTTGACGGACGATTTCAACAATCCTAATAACGAAATCAATCGGAACAACGCCACCTTGAACTACGATGCAACCCAGATGTTGAAGATTCTTACAAGTTATACTTTTCCAAAATCAATCAACGTAGCGTTGAACTTCCAGCATTACACTGGCTATCCTCTCGACCCGAACAACGGACCACCTACTGCAGTGTTCGAAAACCTTAACCAGGGACAGGTTTCGGTTATCGGGCAGCAGATCGGGGTGCTCCGCTTACCGAATGTCAATCTTTTGAATCTACGATTCTCACGTCCCACGCATATCGGAGACCGGTTCACCCTTGAACCGATTGCAGATCTTTTCAATGTCACAAATGCAAACACAGTGATTAGTGAGGTTCCAGTAGGAGGCAGCAGCTTCAGGCAGCCTACGAATCAACTCAACCCATTTATTGCCAGATTTGCTCTACGGTTTAGCTTCTAGAGTGCATGCAATGCTCGACAGCAGCCAGCCAGGGACAAACCCCTTGGCCGGCTGCTGTTCTGATAAACATTCCGGAATCTTTAACTTTTCGCCAGATGAAATTGGGAGCGACGCATCTTGAACATAAAATCTTCTTCTGTCGCACTCCTGCTTTTTGCGATCGTGACGCCTTTCAGGCAAGTCTCCGCAGAGCAAGCACACAAGGGAAGTATCACTATCGACCGCATAGCAGATATTAAATATCCAACAGAGCAGCAATGGTCTCCTGACGGAAAGGCCATTGCATTTTTATGGGATGCGGCGGGTAAGCAAGATTTGTTCATGGTTAAGCCAGGAGGACAGCCTGTTGCTCTGACAGATTTTCCTGTAAATCCTGACACACTGCTCTCCGATATAGGCCATTTTGAATGGGTTACGCCGAACGACATCATATTCGGCAAAGATGGCCAACTCTGGAGTGTTTCAACATCGTCTCCGAAGCCGCAGCCCATGCAAGGCTTTCAAGCTGTCGGTAGCTTTTCACTATCTGCTGACAAACAAACGATCGCATTTGTGCAGGCCGGGGACGTTTGGGTTTGGTCTATTAAAGGCAAGACTAGACGTAGACTTACTCACATGCCCGACGGACTTCGTGTCTCCGGATTATCCTTCTCTCCCGATGGAAAGTATGTCGCCTTTGACGCGGCCCGCCATGAGCAGGTCCCGGAGCCGCTTCCCTACAACGGAAATCTAGTGAAGGTCTATCGCAGTTTAAGTTGGGATGACCGCATCGGTGTAGTTTCGGTTTTTAGTTACGGTGCGGAGCCGATGTGGATCCCAGTTTCTGCGCGCAATTATGGCTCTACAGAGATGCAATGGGCGGCGGGTCCATCGATCGTGCATGAGGAATTTTCCGAAGACCACAAAACTCTGGAGATCAAGATTACGACGCTCTCCGGTGAGACGCGAACTCTCTGGAAGGATCATGATCCGGCTTGGATATCTCCCGCCGATGGAGCCGAGGATGTAACCTCTCCCGACGGTAAATCGCTGGCATTCATCAGCGACCGTACTGGATGGCCGCACCTGTATATCATTCCGACTGACGCGACGGCCGAGTCTCAGGCAAGACAGGTGAGCAAGGGTGCGTTCGGCGATGGCTACGCTGCCTGGTCACCCGATAGCAGCCAAATCGCATTCACACACAGTGCAGAAAACAACCAGATGGAACGCTTCATCTCGATCGTAACGGTCGCGAACGGAAGCATCGAGGCCGTCGTCATGGCCCGCGGAGTTAACCGTGCTCCTCAGTTTTCTCCAGATGGTTCGATGCTCGTCTATGAACGCAGCGCAGTCGAACATCCTCTCGAGTTGTACTCGGTGCCGGCGAAAACAGGAGGTGCACCGGTACGACTGACCAACTCATTACCTTCCGGATTGCTTCCAGAGGATCTGATCGCTCCCACCGCCGTGCACTATCCAAGCCGTGCCGACGGAAAGTCAGTTCCAGCCACGCTCATGGTGGATAAACATCTGGATCGAACTAAAAAACATCCGGCAATCGTCTGGATTCACGGTTCAGGCGCCGACCAGAACTACCTTGGCTGGCATCCTGGCTGGTACCGTATGTACTACTCGGTGAGCCAGTATCTGGCACAGCAAGGTTATGTTGTTCTCACCCCGGACTACCGCGGCAGTTCCGGGTATAGCCGCGACTGGGCTACCGGCGTATCCCGCGATCTTGGCGGCTCTGAAACTCAGGACGTCAATGCTGGCGCTGACTACTTAAAGGCTCTAGGTTATGTCGATCCAGATCGCATCGGCATCTGGGGACTAAGCTATGGCGGTTTTATGACACTGCAATCTATGGTCACCGATCCGACGCTCTTCCGCTGCGGGATCGACGTGGCGGGCGTCGGCGATTGGGAGACGTGGACAACGGGGGGCATGATCCTCGGACGCCTTGGCGAGACACCCGTCACCGATGCTGGTCTGTATGATCGCTCCGCTCCCGTGAAGCACCTCGACAAACTAGCTCGCCCGCTTCTGATTCTTCAGGGAACAAATGATGCAAACGTCCCTTTCTGGGAGACGCTCAAAGTGATCGACACTCTTGAAAAACTTGGCAAGCCATTTGACATGACCATCTATCCTGGCGAAATTCACTTTTTCCGAAGGGCTTTTGTACTTCGTGATGCATGGAGACGGACCGATGCATTCTTTGATCACTGCCTGATGAACCCGGATTCGGGAACCGGAAACAGTGTCGTAAGCGGTGCAAACCAAGATCGAAGGAAATAGAGTTCGATTCTGGAATTAATTTCAGCCACGGGTTACAACGCGGTTAGCGTTCAGGTAGGTGTAGAGCGTCGGGTGGCTGATACCGAACTCCCGCGCCCTTGTGTACGAACTGGCACACGAGATGTTGCACAAGGCCGAACGCCGCACCGGCACCTCCACGACCGTAGGCGAAACGGAGGTCGAGGCCCCAGCCTTTGTGGTCGAAAGACTATTGGACTCGCAGGCAGGGCACCGGCTTCTTACATCCAGCTGTACCACGGCGACGGAGCCTGCTCACCGAAAGCTTGGAAGTGATCCAGAAAACCTCCGCCGTCATTCTCGCTGCAATCGAAATCCTGCAGCAAAGACAGCCGGCAAGCAGGAGCCAGAACTATTGCAAGCCAACTAACCGTGACCGTGAAGATGCGGATGGCACCGCGCCATCCGCCCTACACCGGTACGCCCACCCCCCTCCGACATGTAGACTGGTGGTCCTTTGAGGATGAGACGGAGGGGATATGCAGGCGGCGTATTTTCCCGTGATCGTGATGCTTGGCGGAGTAGCAGCTGCGCAGACTGCACAGTTTCAGCCTGTGGATGCGTTTTCAATAAAAGAGGATGGGCTGGCGATCCGGCGGCACGTTGAAGCGGGTAAACCTTTTAGTGTCTCTGGTTCAACTAGCGTGCTGCTGGGAGAGCAGGAAGGGATGTTTGAGGCGTGGGTGTTGCCTGTCAAACTGCTGAGCCATTTCACCATTCGTGCAAATGTCGAAGGCTACTCGGTGCCAATCGACTTGAATGCTGACGCGGCGGAGATCGAGGTGTTTCCCGATCACACGGTGATCACGTATTCGCACATTGCCTTCACGGTGCGACAGATCATGTTCGCGCCGGACGACGCAGAGGATGGCACGGGCGCTCAGGTTCTGTTTCAGATCGACTCGGCGCGGCCAATGGATCTGACTTTCAGCTTTACGCCGGAGATGCGACCGATGTGGCCGCAGCGCGGTCAGGGACTGCCAACAGTGGAGTGGGTGAAGGAGGAGTCAGGAGGATTTTATGTGCTGCACACTGATTTTCCTGACCTCGCAGGCGCCGTGGGCATGCCGGATGCCCAGCGTGGAATCATGGCGCCATATCAGGAGAGGCCGCAATTTCATCCGTTGGAACTGATTCTCCATTACGACCCAAAGCGCGATGCGAACCGCTATTTCCCATTGTTGATGGCTGTGGGAACCACAGTGCAGACGGCGACGACTGCCACACTGCAGGAAAAGTTGCATCGGCTAGGCGATACTCTGCCGCAGATATACGCGAAACACGCGGCGCGATACGAGCAGATGAAGAAGGAGTTGACCGCCATTCGTACTCCTGACACTCAATTGAACGATAACTTTGCCTGGGCGGAGATTTCGATCGAACAATTGAAAGCCAGGGCGCAGCCTGGCGGGGAGACTGGCCTGGTGGCGGGATACTACTCCTCCGGCGACTCGGCGCGGCCCGGATTCGGTTGGTATTTCGGCCGCGATACGCTTTATACCCTCTATGCGGTGAATGGATTTGGCGATTTTAGTTTGACTCGCGAGGCGCTGGAATTCTTAATGAGGCGTCAGCGTGATGACGGAAAGATCATGCACGAGTACCCGCAGACCGCAGCGTTCTTTGATTGGAAACGATTTTCGTATGCGTATGCTGCCGCTGATTCGACACCCCTTTTTCTAACCGCGACGCTGGATTACGTTCGGAGCAGTGGCGACGTTGAGTTTCTTCGGCAACACCGCGAAATGGTCGAAAAGGCATGGCGTTTCGAAACGATGCACGACAGCGACGGAGACGGTATCTACGATAATTCGCAGGGCACAGGCTGGGTGGAGAGTTGGCCTACAGGAATGCCGCATCAGGAGATTTATCTTGCCCTGCTTGACCAGCAGGCGTCCACGGCAATGTCGAAACTGGCTGGCCTGCTGGGCGACAAGACTACCGCCGATGCCGCTGGCGCGCGCGCGGCTGATCTGACGAAGAAGATTGAGACTGAGTATTACGGCTCAGCGCGACAGGAGTATGCCTTCAGCCGAAACGGCAGCGGAATGCTCGACACCACCGCAACCATCTTTCCCGTCGTCGCGTGGTGGAACGGCGGGGAGGGTTTGGAACATTCAGAGGCGAGCTTTCGGCGGTGGGCATCGCACGATTTTTCGACCGACTGGGGGATGCGTGATGTGGCCGAGAGCGATCCTGTCTACGACCCGATTAGCTATCACCAGGGATCGGTTTGGCCATTGTTTACAGGCTGGACTTCGATTGCTGAGTATCGCTCGGGTCACGCTCTCTCTGGCTACGCGCATCTGATGCAAAACGCGAACCAGACTACGAGCCAGGATTTGGGCGCGGTGACCGAATTGCTATCGGGAGCCTACTTTCAGCCTTTTGGCCGAAGCACGAGTCACCAACTCTGGTCTTCCGCCATGGTGATTACACCTGCGCTGCGAGGGATGTTTGGTGTGGACGTTGAAGGGCTCTCGGGATCGGTTCATCTTGATCCGCATCTTCCTGCGGATTGGGATAGAGCCGAGGTGAAGCAACTCCATGTGGGACGATCGGTGTGCTCGCTGGACTATCAGCGCCACGGTCAGAGCCTCATCGTGAAGGTCCTTAACATTTCCGGTCCAATCGTTCGACTGGAAACCGCAGTGAAGGACGTTCGAACCGCAGCCGATGGATTGTCGATTGCGTTCTCATTGCCGCCAGTCGAAGTAGCCGTGCCGCATGAGTTGCCATTGCCTGGCGCACGCACAGCGCAGATGAAGGTACTGACCGAGACTGTGACAACTCACTCGCTGAAGCTCGAGTTGGAGGCTGATGGGGGATCGGTGGTTGAGCTTCAGCTTCGTCGCAACGCTCCTAAACTTAATGTTCGTGCGCAAGGTGCAAGCATTTTGCCGGGAAGGAGTGAGTCTGGTCTGGACTCTCTGACGGTGAAATTTCCTTCAGGTGAAGGGTACAAGAAACAGACAGTTACTTTGCTGTGGTAGCCATCTCTCCGGTCTGGTGTATCTCTATCGCAGCACTATTTGCAATCGTGGGTCTTGTAGGATTGGGCACCTGCGCTCATAGTCAGCATTGAGAGAGCGAATAGTTGCCAAGCCTTGCGGATGATCGGCGCGGCCTCACAACCATCTTTTCTTCGTCGACCGTCAACGAAGTGTATTTTCACCGCCGGAATCATCTTCTAGCCCTTCGGTTTAGATGCAACCGGAGCATGGTGGCCTGGCCAATCGCTTGCAGCATGGTGGTGAACTTCTCAGTCGCCCGAAAATTAGCAACGCGAATTCATATAGAGTGTCGTTCGCTTGGTTACTGGCGCCGAATGCATTGAATTTACCATGTCTTCGCTAATGAATGGTTTCAAGTTTTGGCTCGCTTGCCGCTTGCAACTGCTGGGCTATAAGTGTCTCTCGGCTGGCGTCGTCTGTTCGACCCAGGGTTCGATAAGCCTGGCCCAAGAGGCTGTGGGTCATCGAATTTCTCGGGTCCATCGCTTCCGCACGTTCCAGATACATCACCGCGTTCACAGGATCCTGCTTCTTGAGCAGGACTTTACCTAGCAGAATGTAGGGTGCGGTAGAATTCGGCTCCAGCAGTAAAGCCCGCTGCAATGACTGCTGCGCTTGTGTGTAGTCTCCCGCACGCGTATAGGCATCGCCGAGTCTGTCATAGACGCTGCCATCGAGAGGGTTGCGCAGGCGTTCCTTCTCGAATTGTCCAATCGCCTCGTCAAGGTGTCCACCTGCCATGGCAACCTCGCCGAGAAGCGCATGCGCGAGGGGTAACTGAGGATCTAGTAAGAGCGCCTTGCTGGCAAACTCCTGCGCGACTGGGAGATACTCGCGGCGCAGCAACATTCGCGCGGCTAAAAGATATGCTGAGGCCGAATCCGGTGGGAACCCGTACTGTGAAGCAAAGGCCGCTCGCGCTTTATCATAGAGCCGCGTCTCGAGATAGCAGAGGCCCAGGACATAACTTGGATCGACTTTTGTCTCTGAGGTCCAGCTGTGCGCTGCTTCAAGCAAGGGAATCGCGTCTGCAGGCCTGCTCAGCCGGAAAAGCGTGAGGCCCCGCATCTGCCTGGACTCTTCATCCCGGTCATCCAGCTTTATTGCAGCAGCAAAGGCCGCGTCTGCTTCCGCGAAGTGGTCCTGAGAATACAGGGCCAGACCGCGCAATCGATCTATCCCAGGTGTTCCTGGGTGCTGCGCCGAGAGATCATCAAGTTGTCTCAATGCCTCGACAGCATGTCCACGATCAATAAGCTGGTGCAGCTGCAAAAGATTCGTCGGAGCTTCGCTGGAGGTAGCAGGCTTAGGGGATTGAGGAAATTGACCGCTGGATCCGTCAGCCGATCCAGACTTTGGCGCGGGTGCATACAACTCCTGGGCCACAGCCCATTCCGGCGAGGTGACGGCAAAGCTGCACAGTGATAGGCAAAGCGTAATGCGCAGAAAACTCATACGTGTCTGGTCAAAGTGTATCGAAGCAGAAAGAGGGAAGCCGCAGCTCCCCTCTCTTGGAAAACAGCCCACGTTAGAACAGCACCTTGAGGGAGAGTTGCAGTTGGCGCGGATTCGCGGTGCCATCCTTGCCAGGTCCATTGCTGATCGTTCCGTCGACTCCGCTGGGCGAGCCGAAACTGATGTAATTCATGACGTTGTAAGCGTCCATACGGAACTGAATCGTAGTGGCCTCATGGATTGGAAAGCTCTTCAATACAGACAGGTCGGTATTGAAGAAGTTCGGCCCATAGAGACTATTTCTTCCCAGAGTTCCGATCTGGTCCAGTCCGGGCGTTGTGAAGACTGTCGACATGGCCGTCGCATTAAAATACCGGAGAGTAGTATATGGAGAGCCCGTGATTTGCTTTTGGAACCGCGTTTTATCTCCATTCATGTAGCAAGGAGCCGAGCCCGGAATCCCCGGACATCCTCCAAGGGTTAGCGTAAACGGCAAGCCGCTGGAGTAGTTCAGGACCGGACTCAATTGCCATCCTCCGATGATCTGGTTGGTGACAGCTCCCGCATGGCTGCCGAACATCTTGTTTCTACCAAAGGGGAGTTCGTACAAACCATAGATAATGAACTGTTGACGGCGAAGGAAACCATCGGTCCCCTTAGTGGCTGTGTGGCTCCAGGTGTAGTAACCGCTTTGCCAACTGGTCGCGTGCTGCCAGGCATAGTTTGCATTCATCGAAAAGCCACGGCTGAATGTTTTGGCGAGCGTGACCTGAAGCGCGTTGTAATGGGTATTGAAGTCATCGCTGTAATCGGTGATGCCGTTGGTCCAGCCGCACTGACCAGGGCCGATGAGCGGATCAGTGATGTGATAGTTGGGGTCTGCACATGCAGGAAGCTTTCCTCCGTAGTAACGCGTCAAATAGGTTTGGTTGTTCGTTCCTCCAGAAGGCGAGATGCCAGGTACTGGTTGACCGTTCAACGCTTTGACACCGAAGTTTGTAGTCGCACTCACCGAGGGATCAAAGTGCAGCTGCTGGCCGGTAATGCTGTATTGCGCCGGCAGCGTGATCGCCGCCTCCATGGGATTGGTCGTATTGCCGC
This sequence comes from uncultured Acidobacteriaceae bacterium, assembly GCA_963815485.1. Taxonomy (GTDB): domain Bacteria; phylum Acidobacteriota; class Terriglobia; order Terriglobales; family Acidobacteriaceae; genus Edaphobacter. The sequence continues at coordinate 3,281,312 of CAWFGQ010000002.1, forward strand.
TCCCGTCGCCAAGCGTGTGGGTGCCCTTGTTGCCCACGTAGGCGATCGTAAACGAGAGCGTCGGTGTCAGGGACTGCTGGAGGCTTGCGTTCCATGCATCGAGGGTCGGAAGACGGAGGGGGTTGGGTCTGGCGCGCGAGTTGACCAACGTACCAGGATTGGGCAGGAGACCGCTGGCAGGAACTGCGGTGGGCGTTGGGACGGGAGGCCCCTGAGCCAATGTGAAGGCCGAAGTGTAATTCCCGCCAGTCTGTGTCACCTGCTGGCTGGAGAGAACCGGCAAATTCTGTGTCGCAGCGTGTCCAAAGATCGAACCGAATACGCCGATGTCGAAGCTCCGTCCATACCCGGCTCGAATGACCGTCTCCGGACGCACCTGGTAGGCTATTCCGATTCGTGGGCTCCAAGTGTTGGTGGTCCTTTCCCAGTTCATGTTGCTGCCGACGCCGCCCATACCTGCTACGTACAGATAGCCGGTGTCTGGGTTCAACAGCGCTCCGTTCCCTGGGGCGTTGATTGTCTCCGGGAAGTAAAACTCATAACGAAGCCCGTAGTTGACGCTCAGTTTCGGGGATGCTCTCCAGGTATCCTGCGCATAGAAGAATATGCGCTTCTGGAACTCCTTAGCGTTGGTTGAAGTGCTGACGTAGCGCAGGAAGTTGGTCACCTGGCCTAGAGCGAAGGTCGCGAAGCCCAATCCGCCTATTGGGAGAGGGGTGGCGAGGTTTGCATTGCCCGGGTTAGAAGTGTAGTTGTTGCTGAAGTAAAGGATACCGGTACGGTCGTTATCGCTCGGGACGCGCAGATTACGCGCATAACGAAGGTCGGCTCCGACCTTTAGCGCGTGGTTGCCAAAAAGCTTGGTCCAGTTGTTCACAATCTGATACTGGTCTTCCCTCTCGATCAAAGGACAGTTGCAGCGGTCCACGTTCAAGCCCGCGCCATACTGCGGTCCCGTGGCCTGTGCGTTAGCGGGAGCCGCCCCGCCCAATGAACCAACCTCCTCAAGCTGGAAGCTCGGAGCGCCGCTGGTGATCGAAGTACCCGTATTCATCCCGGGGATACCGAGCTGGTTGGCCAGGTTGGTGCCCTGGTCATACTTGCTGGTGTTGATGTTGTAACGGAAGTAGCCGAGGCGCACGTCGGTCACCAGCTTCGCGTTGATTGCGATGTCGGTTCCAAGCGCAGCGCTGTCATTTGCTCCCTTCGAGGTACCACCGTACCCGCCGAGACCGAAGCCGGCCCCTCCGGCGGGACCGAACATGACCGTTCCGCTCAGGACATCGGTAAATCGACTGAACCGGCCAAAGAAGTGGACCTTGTCATTCATAGTGAAGTCGCCGCGTATGTCCCACTGGTCGCTATTCAGACCGCCCGTGCCGGAGCCTGCATAGTTATTTTTAAGCCCATTGAACGAACCAGGCGTGTTTGGTGCGTATGGTTCCAGAAGAGTGAGGAAGTTCTTTGCCTGCGTGGATACCTGCGCTGCAGGTATCACATTCTTCGGGTACGCCACACCGTTGGGCTGATAGATGATGCCCGTACCGGCAGGCGTCACATTCGTTGCATACTCGCTGAAGTCGCAGCCAGGAATTCCGCCAGGCCCCACCTGTTTGCCGAGACAGGTCTCGACGAGCAAATGCGAGGGAACCGTCTGGACGTTGGCGGTTCCGACTTTCTGACGCACACCCTGATAATCGCCAAAGAAGAACAGCTTATTTTTGAGAATCGGTCCGCCGATGGAGCCGCCGAACTGGTTCTTGAGCTGGCCGGGGATAGCGGAACGCCCCGGCCCTTGCGTGAACGGATCCTTCGCCAGATTGGCACCGCTTTGACGATAGTCAAACGCCGAACCATGGAAATTGTTTGAGCCCGATTTCGTCTGCGCTGTCACGAAGGAGGAGACAGCCTTACCGAACTCCGCGTCATAGTTCTGCGTCGCGATCTTTGACTCCGCCAGCGAATCGAAGTTTGGATTGACGACGATGATTCCGAGGATCGGATCCTGGTTATCGGTTCCGTCTAACTCGTAGGCTGTGCCGGCGAAGGCTTGCCCGTCGACCATGATCTGTAAGCTGCCTTGCGGATTCTCGCTGGCGGCGTGACTCCACCCAAGTTGCTGCGCGCCTGGCAGCAACAGCGCCAGGCCCGTGAAGTTCCGGCCGGGGATTGGAAGATCCTCAATCTGCCTCGATCCGAAATTTGTCGACACGTCAGCGCGATCCGTCTTGAGCTGCGGAACCGCGTCCGCGTTGACCTCGACGGTTACCTCGGACCCGCCGACTTCAAGCCCGGCGGCAACCTTTACCGCGGCATCAGCAAAGACCTGAACTCCCTTTTGCTGATAGCCCTTGAAACCGCCCGCGTCTACTTTCACGTCGTAGACGTCTGGGATCAGGTGCTCTACCGTGAACTCACCGCTGCCATTGGATTGCACCGTGACCGTAGTGCCCTTCGCCACATCCGTCACCACAACGTTTGCGCCGGGAACGATCGCGCCAGTAGCGTCTGTGACCGTCCCGTAGATCGAACCATAGACCGACTGCCCGAAGGCCACTGAAGATTGAGATATTGCCAGCAGGCAGACAGCCGTGAATAGAAACCCAATTTGCGTCATCAATCTCATCGCGTACGCTCCTAAGGGTGTTGCGCTCTGACTCTAGTCTGTCGCCAATGCTTTGCGATTGCTAAGAGTCGCGTCTATCACAAGCTCCCAGGCCGAGACAGGGAGTCTGAAGTGAGTCTTATCTGCACGAAAAGAGGAAACTGCACGAAGCAGGGGAGTACCTCTTTCGCGAGTGGACAGGAAAAATACGCGCACGCCGTACGTTATGTCAATAGGCTTCGCCGGTTGTGTTGGGCGAAATTCTCGAGAAAATGACATGTCATTTGGCCCATTACGAGATCAAGTGGGGATGTGGTCGGACCGACATCGCATTTCGCACAAAAGTCTCAAACGGAAGTGGTCTGTATTGTGAGTATTCCACCAAAGGGTATCTTTGATTCGTATGGGCGACGGAGTGTTTAGAAAAATTTCCTCCAAAAGGTTGACCAATCCTCGGCGAAAAAAGGGGCCTCAGGGAATGTTCTAGCTAACATTTGCGATACATTTTTTTCACGAACGAGAAAAGCTTTTTCGACTGGGCAAACGGAAGACCAGAGGAAAAGATGAAATCGCGAAGGAGTGCAGGCCGGAAGCCATCTTCTGTGCGAACGATTTCATCGCAGCCCGAGTGACGGCGAGTCTGATAAGCAGGTGGTGAGTGGGCCTCAGGAATGCGGATCGTTGGCATCGATGAGCCTGGTGGTGTGCCGCATCGGCGACCAAAGTACGATGGCGCACCCATGTATGCTTTGAGCGTGTCGTAAAAGACCGCCCGATGAGGATGACCCGTACCTGCTTAAAAGCACAGCCGTAGGCGCTTTGGCGGTCTGCTCTTGGTTTTTGATACTGCGGTAATAGCCGGCGCGACGCAGTAGTTGGCCGCCCCCTAAATTATGAACGCGATCATCTCGTTCAGTTTCCTATCCTTGCAACGTCCTCCGGCTCACTGCCCGTCGCCTTCTTTGCGGACGTGATGGCTCTCCAGTTTTTGTCGTTTTATTTCAATATCCGGAGACAAAAGAAATCACCCTTGAGCAACTCCAGCACAAGCTAGGTATCAATTGATGCGTATCAACGGCCTTGATCGTCATATCAATACTGAAAATTTGTGATGGCAAATGCTATATATTGTTTCGGCATCTCCGGAGGCTGGCATTGAACACAACAGGACGATCTGACACCTCGGGCCAGGCATCGTGGGTGACCACCGCTGTCCTCGCGATTCTTGCAGCGACAGCTTTTACAAATCTCACTCGGGCTCAGGCGCCGCCTACCGCTCCTGCCACCACACACCCGAACTTCGCTGCGATACAAAACGATGGCCCATGGTGGAAGCACGCCGTCATCTACGAGATCTATCCGCGCAGCTTTCAGGATTCTAACGGCGACGGCATTGGCGACCTCAATGGCATTACCCAGCGCCTCGACTACCTCCAGTCGCTCGGTGTCGATGCTATTTGGCTCACACCTATCTATCCTTCACCGCAGGTCGACTTCGGCTACGACATCTCTGACTACGAAAATGTCGACCCGCAATACGGTACGCTCACCGATTTTGACAGACTCGTAACCGAAGCGAAGAAGCGGAACATCCGCGTCATCATGGACATGGTGATGAACCACACCTCCGACAAACACAAATGGTTCATCGAATCCGAAAGTTCAAAGACAAATCCGAAGCGCGATTGGTACGTGTGGCGGGATGGCAGAGGTGTTGGACCAGATAACAAACCGTTGCCTCCGAACAACTGGGAGAGCCTCTTCGGTCACTCCGCGTGGCAATACGACCCAAAAACAAGCCAATTTTATTATCACAAGTTTTACGTCCAGCAACCGGACCTGAACTGGAGAAATCCCGCGGTTGAAAATGCCATGTTTGGCGCGGTTCGTTTCTGGCTGGACCGCGGTGTTGCCGGATACCGCTTGGACGCCATTCCAACCTTATTCGAGGATCCAAAACTGACCAACGAAAAAGAGATCGGCGGAGTGAATGCCTACGGTGACGAAAATCTCGACGACTCGCAAACAAATAACCTGCCCGAAGTCCATGATGTCATGAGGCGTTTGCGGGCTATGGTGGACAAATACCCGGGAAATCGCGTGTTGATCGGCGAGACCTACCTACCCAACGTTCAGGAACTTTACAAGTGGTACGGCGGTGCCAAGGGCGCCGAACTGCACTTGCCAATGGATATGCAGGTTGGCTTCACCAATAAGCTAGATGCATCGCTCCTGCGTAGCAGGATCAACGATGCAGAAACAATGATTGGTAACAATCAGCCACTCTTCGTCTTCGATAATCACGACAACATTCGCAGCTGGGAGCGTTACGGCGATGGAGTCCACAATGCGTCCATCGCAAAACTGCTGGCAACGCTTCTATTAACCACGCGCTCCACAGCATTGATGTACTACGGCGAGGAGCTTGGCATGAAGACCTCGCCGCCTACACGAGTGGAAGACGTGAAGGACCCGATCGGAATCACCGGTTGGCCAAAGGAAAAAGGTCGCGACGGCGAGCGCACGCCGATGCAATGGGAGGATTCGAAGAACGCTGGATTCAGTACCGCTGGCGAAACATGGCTGCCGGTCGCCACCGACAGCTCAACCAAAAACGTCAAGGCCGAAGAAAACGACCCCGACTCAATCCTCAACTGGTACAAGCAGCTGATTGCGATGCGCAAGAAAGATCCTGCCTTGCGAGGCGGCAAGATGATCATGCTCGACGAGACCAATCCTTCCGTTTTGTCGTACGTCCGCCAAGGTGTAGCTGGTCAACCCGCCATCATCGTCGCAGTCAATTGCACCGCAACCACGCAAACGGTCTCACTCCACCCAAAAGCTGCTGGAGTGTCAGCCAAGACCGTGCGTACTCTGCTTACGGACGCGCCCTCGCTCCAGCAACAATCTAATCTCTCCGCCATCACGCTTCCCCCGTATGCTTCATGGCTGGGCAGCCTTAGATGATCGCCGCAAATTTTTCTCTGCGTGTGCTGTTTTTACACGGTTTCCTAGTCGCATTACTTGCTCCTGCGTACACACAGACGAAGCCGCTTAATACTAAAGATCAGAGTGCCGCGACTGGCAGCTCCAGTCTCAAAGCCGCTGACGCAGCCTTTCGCGCAGGCTCGGACGCCTATCAGCGAAACGACCTGCATACCGCCCACGTCGAGTTTGCAAAACTCGTGAAGCTGGCTCCCACAGTACCTGCCGGTCACACTGCATATGGCACAGTTCTCCTCGCTGAAGGCGATCTCCGCGCGGCAGTGACGGAACTCGAGTTGGCTCACAAACTCGACAGCCGGGACCCAACTGCCATATCCAACCTCGCCCTCGCGTACACCCAACTCCACGACTACGTAAAAGCGGTCAAGCTGTTTCAACTCCTCAGCGGCTCGGACACAAACTCCCCGCAGCCCCTGGCCCCCGAATTCGCAATCGCGTACGCCACCTCTCTCGCCGCGATCGCGGAAGCCGATGCCGCGCAGAAACAGCTGGAGTTCGCTCTCACCTCCTCGCCTGATAATGCTTCTCTCCACGATGCCCTCGGCTCGTTGCTTGCCCAGCACGAGCAATACGATCAGGCGGTGACGCAATTTCAGCAGGCGATCGCCCTGGATCCGTCCCTCGCCCCCGCTCACTTTCATCTCGGCTCTGTCTTCCTGGATCGGCATGAGCTTGCCCCAGCTGTATCAGAACTTACCGAATCCAATACCCTAGCCAAGCAGAACGTGGAATATGCGCTCCAACTGGGCCGTGCATTACGCGCGTCTCATCAGGACGAGGCCGCTACCATTCTTCTGCGCCACACACTTGAGCTGGCCCCCTCTTCCCTTGATGCAAAGTACGAACTCGCCCTGACCCTGCAAGCGAGCGGAAACGTGCACGAGGCTCTGCCCCTCTTTCAAGAGATTGCCGCGGCACGCCCCAAAGACGCCGCCGTACTCACAAATTTCGGCCTTGCCCTGGTGCAGCAAGGAGACGCTCAAGGCGCAATCCCGCTCTACCTTCGGGCACTCAAGCTCAATGCTGACAATGGAACCTTTCGCGAAGACCTGGGCGTCGCTTACCTGCAACAGAATGATCTTGATCACGCGATTGAGCAGTTTCGTGCGGGACTTGTCGTTGAACCCGACAATCCGCAACTCCATTACGATCTGGGTCTCGCCTTCAAACTTAAGGACAACCTCTCGCCAGCCATTGCAGAATTGGAACAGGCGGCCAAGCTCGACCCTCAGCTTCCTGACCCTCATTACACCCTGGGCGTCCTCTACATGCAGAGCGGCCGTTTCAGCGAATCACAAGCCGAGTTGGAGAGAGACATCGCATTGCGTCCCGACCATGGCGACGCATGGGCTCTCCTCGGCAACGTATACAGACAGAATGAGGATTCCGCGAAAGCTATGGTGGCTCTTCGCCGCGCTATCGAGCTTCTTCCCGACCAACCAAGTTCCCACATCATCTTAGCGACAATCCTCAGTCAGCAGGGTGACACTTCAGGCGCAGCTGCAGAACGGAAAAAAGCTGCCGATCTCAGTCGCGTCGCGATCAGCCGACAGCGTTCCAATTTTGCTCTCGATAGCGGCCGCCTCCTCCTCAAACGCGGTCAATTCTCCGAAGCTATAGCCCAGCTTCAGACAGCAATTGCTGCAGACCCCAACTATGCCGAACCCCACGCCGTCCTCGCCGATGCTCTCGCCCAACAGGGACAAAACGCTGACGCAGCAATAGAACGCCAGAAGGCCCAGAAGCTGGCCCAGACCTCATCCACTCCCACGAACCATCCCTGAAAATCTGCCAGCGACTACTCGCACCCCAGGCAGAGGCACTCCTTGCCTGGGCCCACCACCTTCTCTATACTCTGTCCACCGCAGTTGAAGCTGTCTCAACTCGCGGTGAGTAAGCTGATTCGGTGATCTATCACCGAGGGGAAACTCAGATCAACGCAAGTATGGAATAGGCAATTTAACGTGAGGCAGTTTTTGAGCGGGTCTCGTCGAAACTTTATCGCTTCCCTCTCCGGCACAGCGCTGGTCCTTTGCCTCGACGACGTGCTCGCTCTCGCTGCTCCGCAGGCGCCTTCCCCCCCTTCAACCGCACCACAAATCGGTTCACGACCCACCTATGACACCAGGCCGCGCCCGGCGCCCAAGGGCTCGTCCTCACCTGTTTCCGGCACTCCTATCGGCATCAGCTTCATCGATGTTGCTCGCCAGTCCGGCCTCAATGCCAGGACCATCTACGGCGGCGAGCACAGGAACAAGTATCTCCTCGAAACCACCGGCTGCGGCGTCGCCTTCTACGACTACGATCACGACGACTGGCTCGACATCTTCCTTGTCAACGGCTCACGTCTCGAGGGCTTCCCCAAAGGCCAACAACCCATCTCACATCTCTTTAAAAATAATCGCGATGGCACCTTCACCGATGTCACCCTCAAGTCCGGTCTGGGTCGCAACGGATGGGGTCAGGGTTGCTGCATCGGCGACTACAACAACGACGGCTGGGACGACCTTTTTGTCAGCTACTATGGCCAGAACGTCCTCTACCGCAACAACGGCAATGGCACCTTTACCGATGTCACCGAGAAGGCCGGCCTTCTCCAGTCCAAAATTCGCTGGAACTCCGGCTGCGCCTTCCTTGATTACGACCGGGATGGCAACCTCGACCTCTTCGTCGCCAATTACATCGACTTCGATATCAAAACCGCCCCTCTTCCTGAGGCCGCTGGCTGCACCTATAAAGGCATTCACGTGGCTTGCGGCCCTCCGGGACTTCAGGGCGGAAAGAACATCCTCTATCACAATAACGGCGACGGAACCTTCACCGACGTCTCCGAAAAAAGTGGGATGTGGGATACCATCGGTACCTTCAGTCTCTCGGTGGGCGTGGCTGATCTGGACAACGACGGCTGGCCCGATATCTATGTGGCAAACGACTCCACTGCGGCCACTCTCTATCAGAACCAGAAAGACGGCACCTTCAAGGATGTAGCCACAGAGGCGGGCGTCGCTTACTCTCCCGACGGAAAGCCCCAGGCAGGCATGGGTGTCACCATCGGCGACTACAACCGTGACGGCCTGCTGGACATCGTCAAAACGAATTTCGCCGGTGACACCGACTCCGTCTACCTCAACCTCGGCGATGGCAACTTCGACGACCATACTTACCGGTCGGGCCTAGGCGTCAACACCCGTTTTCTCGGGTGGGGCGTCGGCTTCTTCGACATGGACAACGACGGCTGGCTCGACCTCCTCATGTCCAATGGCCATGTGTACCCCGAAGTCGACGGCACCGACATTGACGCACCCTACTCACAGCACAAGTATCTCTATCGCAACTTACGCAACGGCCAGTTCGAAGAGATCACCGCGCAGGCGGGCTCAGGCATTACGGACTCGGTCCCCGCCCGCGGCACGGCCTTCGGAGACTTCGACAACGATGGCGACATCGACGTAGTCGTCAACTGCGTCAACAGCCTTCCGCAGCTGCTCCGCTGCGACTCCACCACTGGCCGCAACTGGATCAAGATTCGTACCGTAGGCACCAAATCGAACCGCACCGGCATCGGCGCGCGAATCACCATCACAACGCAGAGCTCACCTGCCGCCAAGCCTTTTGTCCAGATTGAAGAGGTTCGCAGCGGCGGCAGCTACTACTCCCAGAACGACCTCCGAATCCACTTCGGCCTCGACCGCGCGGCGAAGGCCGACTCCGTTGAGATCCGCTGGCCTTCCGGCGCCACCGACAAACTGGCCGACCTCGCAGCCAACCATCTGTATGTCATTCAGGAAGGCGGGAAGATCCTCAAGACAGTGGCCATGCGGACCCCACCCATGACAGGCAAAGAATAGCCATGTCCCGCACAATCTTCTGGTTGCCCTTGCTGTGCACATTCAACCTGCTTCTTCCTTCTGTCTCCGCGCAACAGCCTTATCCACCCACCACCGATCACGCTCCCCCGGCATGGTTCGTTGACGTCTCCTCGAAAGCTGGCATCACCGTCCGCAACGTCAACGGAAGTGTCGATTCCAAGCGCTACATCATCGAGGCCACCGGCTCCGGAGTCGCCATCCTCGACTACGACCGCGACGGCTGGCCCGACATCTTCCTCGTCAACGGCACCGACCTACCCAATGTCAGGCCTGAAGAAAGTCCCAGCAACCATCTCTTCCACAACAATCACGACGGCACGTTCACCGACGTAACCGCGAAGGCCGGCCTCATCTCCACCGGTTGGGGACAGGGAGTCTGCGTCGGCGACTACGATAACGACGGCTTTGACGACCTCTACGTCACCGGTTATGGCAAAAATCGCCTCTTCCATAACCAGGGCAACGGCACCTTCAAAGAGGTTGCCGAACAGGCCGGAGTAGCCGGCACCGGCAAGGAATGGGGCACCGGCTGCGCCTTCATCGATTACGACCGCGATGGCAAACTCGATCTCGCCGTCGCCAACTACGTCCACTTCGATCTGGCTCATACTCCTGTTCCAGGCCAGGGTGCCGGCTGCATGTGGAAGGGCGTTCCCGTCATGTGCGGTCCGCGCGGACTTGAGAGCGCTCCCAACATTCTCTTCCACAATCTCGGCGGAGGGAGATTCGAGGACGTCAGCAAAGCCAGCGGCTTCGAGAAAACGAACGGCCACTACTGCTTTTCGATCACAACGCTCGACTACAACGACGATGGTTGGCCCGACCTATACCTCGCCTGCGACTCCACGCCGTCGATTCTCTACCGTAATAACCACGACGGAACCTTCACCGATACCGCAGCGGAAGTGGGCGTTGCTTACAACGAAGATGGTCGCGAACAAGCCGGTATGGGCTCCACCTCGGCCGATTACGACGGCGACGGCAAACTCGATCTCTTCAAGACCAACTTCTCCGACGACACCTCTACTCTCTACCACAACAACGGCGACGGAACGTTCTCCGATGTAACCTTTCCCGCCGGTCTGGGCATCAATACCAACGCTCTCGGTTGGGGCGCCATGTTCATCGACGTCGACAACGACGGCTGGCCCGACCTTCTCGTCGCGAATGGTCATGTATACCCCGAAGTCGACTCCGCGAAGCTCGGCTCCTTCTATCGCGAGCCGCGCTTCCTCTACTACAACCTTCGCAATGGCAAGTTCAAAGACATCAGCGGAAGCTCCGGCCCGTCCCTCCTCGAACCACGCTCCAGCCGAGGCCTCGCCATAGCTGATCTGTTCAACGATGGTCGCGTCGAGGCAGTCATCAACAACCTCAGCGACCGCCCCATGCTCCTTGTGAATCTCGCCAGGAATCAGAACCACTGGTTAGGTCTCCGCCTCATTGGAACATCCTCTAACCACGATGCGATCGGTGCACGCGTGACACTTCAGGGAACAAAGCGCGTATGGATCGATGAGGTGCGCAGCGGATCCAGTTATAACTCTTCCAGTGACCTGCACCTGCACTTCGGCCTCGGAACAGAGACACAGCTAAAAGCTATTCATGTGCGCTGGCCCAACGGCAACGTCGAGCTCTTCAACCCTCCATCGAAGCTCGATCGCTTCCTTGATCTTATTGAGGGGAATGGACGCCCGCCGATTCCTTAGGTAGATATACAAGTCGACATATTCTCAGCCGAGTTGTGCGTTCCATCTCGGGGCAACGATGCTCGAACCGACGAGGATACCCGTGGCTCTTCGCTAGGAGATACCCGGCTAGGGTATAGCCTCTGGTGGCCGTTTGCTTTTGCATTTGGGGCGGTGCAGTCTGAGTATGAGGTTGGAGGTCGCATAAATAAAGGGGAATTCGCTATTCTGCATCATAGTGCGATCCAGTGCAAAATCCCCTGATTACTGATTTCGAGTCAGGTGCATTCAACCGGGCTCTGCCAACTCTCCGTTTCTCCATTTATCTCAGGACACGCGCTTTCGCCTCGTCACACAACATGGGCGACAACGATTATTCTGATCACAGCCCACCGTGCCAACACAGCCCAGGGCCGTGAAGGAAAATTCGTGTCACCCGCCCAATGGACTCCCGACCTCGAGCAATGGCTGCAGGAACAAGCCACTCAGGCCGGCTTCGACACCGCAGGAATCGCTCCTATCTCTGATCACACCGATGCTGAGCGCTTCAAGGCCTGGGTCGAGGCAGGTCGAGCCGGCGAGATGGACTACCTCAAACGCCGCGACGAGCAAGGCGTCCTCCTTCGCAGCGGAGTCCAGATCGCTATTCCCTGGGCCCGTTCCGTCATCGTCTGCTCGCTCAACTACGACGCCGACGCCCCGCGCTCCATCGACGCCGCTCCGCCCAACACCGGCTGGATCGCCCGCTATGCCTGGAGCGGGCGCCTGGCAGTGGGAAGGGAAGCGTCGGAAACCGAACTCCTCCCCACCGACTATCACGACCAGCTCCTCCCGCGTCTCCGTCAGATCGAAGCGGCCCTGCAACAACACATCCCATGCGAGACCCGCTGCTACGTCGACACCGGCCCGATCGTCGAGCGTGCCGCTGCCGCCAAAGCAGGCATCGGCTGGATCGGAAAAAACACCTGCGTCATCAACCAGCAACGAGGCTCGTGGCTCCTCCTCGGAGTCATCATCACCTCGATCCCCATCGCCGAGGACACACCGCTCCAGATCGCCCCCGACCGCTGCGGAAGCTGCACCCGATGTATCGACGCCTGTCCCACCGACGCTCTCATTGCGCCTCACCAGATGGATGCCTCCCGCTGCATTGCCTACCTCACGATAGAAAAAAAGGGCTCCATCCCCGAAGACCTCCGCGAACCCATCGGCCGCCAGGTCTTCGGCTGCGACATCTGCCAGGACGTCTGCCCTTGGAATAGGAAAACCGAGAATAGAAAAACCCCCACCCACAGAGCCGCAACCCAACTAACCCCGGACGACATGCTGGCGCGTCCCGAACTCATCAATCCTCCGCTCGAATGGCTCGCCGCCATGGACAACGCAGCATTCAAGCGCTGGTTCAAGGGGTCACCCATCGAGCGCACTCGCCGCAAGCGTCTTCACCGTAACGTCGCCATCGCTATGGGCAACAGCGCCGAACCGGAATTTCTCCCTCAACTCGAAACCTGGGCCGCCTCCGAAGACCCCATCCTCGCCGAAGCCGCGAAATGGGCAATCGACAAAATTCGCGCCCGAGGCAAGAGACAAAGCGACTCATCCCATCAGTCTCAATCACCAGCGCAGAATCCCATCTCGCTCTGCTAGCATCGAAGTAAGCCGGACCGCATCGGTCAAGGCGATTTCTCCCTTTATGCCCCTGACAGTGTCCGATCCAACCGAAGAGCCGAAGCCTGACCAGCCCCAACTGCCGCCCACGCCCATAGAGGATGTTCAGCCAGCCGTTCATGGCCAAGGCCTGGGTGCCGATATCGTCGCGCTCGCACGCTACATGGCCCGCACCGAGGTCCACACCTACGCCTTCAGCGTCGCTGCGAACGCCATCCTCTCGCTCTTTCCCTTCATCGTTCTGCTCCTCACCATCAGCCGTAATATCTTTCACTCCCGCGAGATGGAGCAGGTCGCCGGCGACATGATGAGAAACCTTCTTCCCGTAGGTCAGGACTTCGTCATTCGCAACATGCAACTCCTCACCCACCCCCACAAAGGCACGCAGATCTTCTCCGTCGTCATGCTGCTCATCACCTCCACCGGAGTCTTTCTTCCGCTCGAAGTCGCCCTCAACGGCGTCTGGGGAGTCCGTCAGAACCGCAGCTACCTCCACAACCAGGTCGTCTCGCTCGGTCTCGCACTCGCAGTCGGCATGCTGGCCATGATCGCGGTCGCCTCCTCCGCCAGCCAGCAGACCATCCTCTCCTGGATCTTCGTCGGCCACACCGACAACCTCGTCTTCCAGACCATCTCCTTCTTTTTTCTGCGTATCTGCGCCGCCCTTGCGAGTATCCTGCTCTTCTTCCTGATCTATTGGATTCTGCCCTACCGGAAGATCCCACCGCGCGCCGTCATTCCCACCGCGATCGTGGTCGGACTCCTCTGGCAACTGGCTAAAGTCCTTTACATCAGGGCTCTGCCCTGGCTGGACTTTCAGTCCGTTTACGGCCCGTTTTATATTTCGGTAGGGTTAATGATGTGGGCGTTTCTCTCTGGTCTGCTTCTGCTGGCTGGGGCACATTTTTCTGCAACACGCTATACCTTGAGGCTCGCTTGCGAGGCAGAGGCGGAGGAGGAGGCGGCGAAAGATGCAAAATCCGAGTAGCCAGGCTACCTCGCAGACTCCGGGAGGGTTCATGCGACGGTTGCCCACAGGACTCGCCGGTGCCGCCTTCTGGCTCGGCATATGGTTCTGCGTGCTCTTTTTCGGCCGTTATGTACCCGGAGGTTTCGGAACCTTCCTCGGCATCCTTCAAATCTTCGTCGGCATCGCTCTTGTCAGTGTCGCGATCCCTCTCCTCTGGCGTTTCGTGCGTAAGCACATGCTCTGGAGCCTTCGCAACAAACTCGCCCTGACTTATCTCCTCATTAGCCTCACTCCTGTAGTCCTGCTCCTGATCCTGGCCGGGATCTTCGCCTACGTGGCTGCCGGGCAGTTCTCCATCCACCTCGCAGAATCTCGCCTTCAGGCCGAAATCAGCCTGATGACCGGAGAGAACGAGCACCGCACACTCCTGATCTCACCACCACTCGAGCGTCGCCTCTCCGGCGACCCCAACTCCCAGCCAGCTATCGCAGAAGCTTTACGCGACACCGAACGCCCAGCAGGTCTTGATCTTCCTCGCTTGAAGTATCGTCGTGAGATTCAGGGTTTTCTCAACGGAGTTCCCATCTCGCTCACCCCCGCTTTCGACGCTGCGAGCCGAGGCAGGATGTCCTTTGGTCTCCCTCCCTGGGCCACCGAGCTTCCCGGCGGCCAGTTCTCCGGAATGGTTCTCGACGGGTCCGAACTCTACCTCGTCGCCATTCATCAGGACCGATGGAAGGACGGCCGGATCTTTAGTCTCATGAATCGTCTCCCCGTCGAGGGTCCTGTGTTGAGCTCGATCGCCGAAGGTCTCGGTGAGGCGAGCCTCTTACCTGAGACCACCGGCGCAAACAACGACGACACCGGCTTGCGTGTTCCTGAGATCGAAAACAATCAGTCTAGCCAATCTCCCCCGGCAAATCAGTCAGGCTTGGCCAGCCCCAAAGCCCCATCGGCATCCACTTCTCCTTCTGCTCAGAAAAACTCTGGCCGTACCCTCAACCCCGGCACAAGCACCCGGCGAACATGGATCGTCGGTGGCACCGAACCTCCGCCCGTCAACGTCGCTGACCTGCTCGTCCGCTTCACCTCCACCGAACCGGTGATCAACTGGGAAACAGGCCAGCGCAACAACATCCTGATAGCTGTTCGGTCGCGGCCTTCGCTCCTCTACAACCAGCTCTTCGGCGCCTCGCTCGGCGGAATCATCACCAGCGCCCTGCGCATCGGGCTCTTTATCCTATGCCTGCTCTTCGCCATTCTCGGAATAATCGCCGTCTGGATGGCCCTCCGCCTCAGCCGGACCATTACATCCTCCGTCACCGATCTCTACAAAGCGACTCAGCACATCGATCGCGGTGATCTCAACTATCGCATCGGTGTAGCCAACACCGATCAGCTTGCAGAGCTAAGCCGCTCCTTCAACGCGATGACCGGCTCGCTCCAACGCCTCCTCCAGGAACAAAAAGAAAAAGAGCGTCTGCAGAACGAGATCTCCATCGCCCAGGAGGTCCAGGCCAACCTCTTTCCTCTCCACGCCCGCGGCGTGGCCAGGCTCGATCTTCACGGCATCTGCCGCCCGGCCCGCTCCGTCAGCGGAGACTACTACGACTTCCTCGTCTTTCACGATCAGACCAACGGACCAGCCAGCCGCCGGGAGACAGGCGTCGGCATAGCCATTGGCGACATTAGCGGCAAGGGAATCTCGGCCGCTCTTCTCATGGCAACGCTGCACTCTGCGGTCCGCGCTTATCGCTTCGCCAGTGAGGAACTCGTCTACAGCGAGTCACCTATCGAGGGACTCATGGCCAGCCGCGAGGGCCAGGGAGACAAATACGACGAGCTCTTCCACTCCCCCGGCAGAATCCTCTCGCTCCTCAACCGCCATCTCTATCGCAGCACCCAACCTGAAAAGTACGCAACATTATTTCTCGCCCACTACGACGCCGATTCGAGCCGTCTCACCTACTCGAACGCCGGACAGCTGCCTCCCCTCGTTCTAAGCCGCGATGGCAGCATCCGCCGCCTCGATCAGGGAGGAACCGTCGTCGGCCTCATGGACGGCATGCACTACGACGAGGACAGCTTCCACATGCAGCCCGGCGACATCCTCGTCGCCTACTCCGACGGCGTCACCGAACCCGAGAACGACTTCGGCGAATTCGGCGAAACCCGCATGATGGAGGTCGTCAGCCGCTATCGCGACCAGCCCCTCCACATCATCTCCACCCAGGTCATGCTTGCCCTCGACGCGTGGATCGGTGCCGACGAGCAACCCGACGACATCACTCTGGTCCTCGCCCGCCAATCCTAAGCCTGATTCGGGAGTGGCTAGTTTGAACTTCGGGGCAACCAAGTCTCCGTGTAGTCCGTTGAGGGGGAGTACCCAGCGGGATTTCTTGACAAGCGCCACTGATAGCCCTGAACTTCATTCTTACGGAGTGATACGGCGAGCGATCATGTTGGACTTGGTGCCGGTGAAGAATAGCAGGCCGCGTACGCGTACGCTGTCGTCGTTGGTGAGTGTGTGCGGCAGGCTATTGAGGTCGGTGCCACTCTGCCAGTAGACCGTGATGGTAGTGGTCCCCGCAAGTATCGCAAATGCTGAGTCTGGGACGACCGTAAGGGTGAAGGTTGTGGGAGCGCCACGCGTCAAGCCTGAGACGGTTCCCGACAGCGTCTGCTGTTGCAGCTTCACTGTCTCGGCTACGGCTGAAGTGCCACTGACTGCGTGGTGGCTGTCGATCTCGACGCGCTGGCCGGAGTGCACAGTGGCGGCGTCGAAGGGGAAGTTGGGGGATGAGGGCAGGCTGCCGAGGCCACTGGTATCGAGGTTGCTCTGGTCGACTTTGAATCCGGCCTTGCTGACGTCGATGGTAAACATGGCGCCTGTCTTCGAGTCGTCCATTCCGCCGCCCGATCCATGGTCCGCAATGAAGGTGAGCTGCGTAGCGGGATTGCCAGTGACGTGGGAGATGAGGCCTTCGACTTCGGCTCCATCACCGGATTCGACGCTTTCAACTTCCTTGGCGTAGAGACTGCCATCAGCGAGAGTCCGGCCTTCAACGGTGACCACCATGTTCGCCAGCAAGGCAAGCGATGCGCCATCTTTGAACTGGGTGTTGCCGTCTGTGGTGAAGGTTAGCGGAGTTCCGGAGGTCGCGACCGTAAGCGTGAAGCTGCTCCCGCTGACACTGCTGACTGTACCTTTGATGTCCTCAAGTTCACCGTTTTCATCTTCCTGGTCAGCCTGAGCCGCAACGATAGATGTTGCGAGGTTGAACGAAGCGGTATTGATATTCAGGCCGGTGACGTTCCCTTGGGAATCAAAGGTGAGGGAGTTAGCGACATTAAGATCGATGTTGATGACGGGCATTCCCGCGCCGACCGTGAGAGCCGGAGTGAAGGTGACGGGCACCGCCTGGTTGAATGTGGGTTCAAGCTTGATAGTCTGGCCGAGGCTATTGAGAAAGACGATCTCGGGATTGCTGACAGTGATGCTGGCACCCGTGTAACTGCCTTGCGGAACTTTGACCAGGCCCAGGGTTTCATTGGTCCCGGAGAGGTGAGTGAGTTCGATGCGTCTAGTCGCGGAGAGCACTGTGACGGAGGAGCCGCTGGTTGGAGTCAGAGTGATGGGACCGACGGTGACTTCGAAGTCGATGACTCGGTCGGCGGGAGCGTCGCCCATGTTGACAAGGGTTGTTACACCGGCCGTGGCAACGGGAGGAGCCGCGGTTTGCATACTCATTCCGCAACCGGCGATTGCGAGGAGAGAGCTGGCGGACAGACCGATAAGGAATACGCGGCCAAAGGGACGGCAAGAGAAGAGCGGCGACATGGATTACCTCCGATGAGGCTAATTGCGGCCGTTAGCGCGTGCTCTGTGTTCGAGGATCGGGAAGGTTTGTGAGTTCACGCTTGTTTGGGAAGACCCATTCACCACGGATGACTCGATTCGCTGTCGATGGCCCATGCGCGGAATAGTAATCCGCCAAAATCTACGATGAGTCACCGGTATGTAATATTTTTGTCCCAAACAGTGACCATCGAGTGGAACTGTAGCTGCCATTCATTTTGATCAACCTATACCCAAATTAGTCCAGTCACCGAGCCTGATCCCGTAAAGTCGCATTTTCTGAAACCGCAGTCAACTGCCGAGACTGCGGAACGAGCCCCGTCTTGCTTATGGCGCGGCTTCAGCCGTGCCATAAAGCGATCATTCGCAGCGCGGCTTTAGCCGCTGAGGTACGCTTTTGTTTCGGAAGGCACTTTTTTAACGCCCTATCGGAACCAGCGGCCCGCCACCTTCGTATCTTGCGCAGGAAGTCCACGAGCCACAGAAGGAATCGGAGGAACGAATGCTGGCGGATCTGCGCGACGCGCTTCGACAACTTCGCAAGGCACCGGGCTTCACCGCAACGGCAGTAATCACGCTCGCTTTGGGCATTGGCGCGACGACCGCGATCTTCACCCTCGTCCATCAGGTCATGCTGAAGTCGTTGCCGGTAACGAAACCGGACGAACTGTGGCGCATCGGAGACAAAGATCGCTGCTGCAACTGGGGCGGATACACCCAGGGCAACGATGGAGATTTTGCGTTGTTCTCGTGGGAAGCCTACAAAGTCTTTCGCGACCACACTCCCGAGTTCACAGATGTGGCTGCGCTTCAGGCAGGCAACGCCCCGCTTGGCGTCCGCAGAGCCGGCACTCGCGGCCCGGTCGACACGCGCAACGGAGAATACGTCTCCGGAAACTTCTTTAGAACCTTCGGCGTACAGCCCTGGATCGGTCGCCTCACGACCGACGCAGACGATCAGGAAGGCGCGGCGCCCGTCGCCGTCATGAGCTACCGCATCTGGAAGGAAAAGTACGGCTCCGATCCTTCCGTCGTTGGAGCTGCTTATCAAATCAACGGGCACCCGTTTACAGTCATCGGCGTCTCGGCTCCCGGGTTCTACGGAGCCAAGCTGGCTGGCTGGGGCATGCCCGACTTCTGGCTGCCACTGACCTCGGAGTTGTTGATCGATGGAGATACCTCGCGCCTAAAAAGACCGAATGGTAACTTCCTCGACCTCATCGGCAGAGTACGCCCCGGAACCAATCCGAAATCACTTGAGGCGAAGCTGAAGGTGGAATTCCACGACTGGCTGGCAAGCCACGTCGCCGACATGCAGACGGGTGAGAAACAGCTCTGGCAACAGCAGACGCTGCATCTCGTTTCTGGCGGTGCCGGAGTAGACTCCATGCGGGATCAGTATCAGGATGGCCTGAAGCTACTGCTGGTCGCAGCCGGTTGCGTGTTGTTGCTGGCCTGCGGAAATCTCGCAAATCTCATGCTCGCGCGCGGATTGAAAGATCGCGGACAGACCTCCGTACGCGTGGCGCTTGGTGCTTCGCGGCGGCGGCTCGTGCGTAAGGCCCTGGTGGAATCGCTGCTCTTGGCCTTCATCGGTGGACTGCTCGGCATCGGCGTGGCCTACGCCGGGACAAAGCTGATTATTCATCTTGCCTTCAGGGTCGGTGGCACGATTAACTTCATCCCCATTGATTCGAGCCCGTCCTGGACAGTCCTGCTCTTCACAATGGCAATATCTGTCCTCACAGGAATCACCTTTGGGATCGTACCCGCATGGCTGACCTCCCACGCGGACCCAATCGAAGCATTGCGCGGCGCAAACCGTTCGGTGGGCAGCAGTCGCTCGTGGACGCAGAAGTCGCTGGTGATCGCGCAGGTGGCAATGTCTCTCGTATTGCTCTCGGCCGCAGTCCTCCTCGGCCGGAGCCTGCGCAACCTCGAACACCAGAACTTCGGATTCGAGACAGACGGCCGCTATATCGCGTGGATCAATCCGATATTGACGAACTACAAGCCCGAACAACTCCAGCCCATGTTCGAGAAAATTGACGATCGCCTGCGCCAGATTCCCGGCGTGCGAATGGCTGCGCCCGCTCTTTATGCTCCCATGACAGGCGATAGCTGGAACGATGGCATTCGCATTGCAGGCAGACCCGAGCCCGGAGCCAAAGAGGACACAAGTGCTTCGTGGTCCCGAGTGATGCCCGGATTCTTCGAAACCTTGGGCACAAAAATGGTGCTCGGCCGCTCCATCACTGAGGATGACACTTCCACAACCCGCAAGGTCGCGGTGGTCAACGAGGCTTTCGCGAAGAGGTTCTTCAAGGACAGGAATCCGATCGGAGAGCACTTCGGAATCGACAAGATCCAATATGCGACAACATTCGAAATCGTCGGAGTCACGAAGGACATGCGGTATCTGACCTATGACTACAAGGATCCGATACGCCCAATGTTCTGGGTGCCCGAGGCCCAGACTGTCCAGTATGGGGACAAGGCCTTTGATAGCGGCGAACTCTGGTCGCATTACCTCTACAACATCGTGATCTGGGCGCCCGGGAATCCGCCGGGCATGGAAGAGCGAGTACGCAAGGCTCTAAACGAAGTCGATCCGGATCTCGTCTTCTACGGTGTCGACCCGTACAGCGGCGTCCTCAGCAACGACTTCCAGCAGGAGAACATGATCGCAACGCTCACGACCCTCTTCGGCGTACTTGGCCTTCTGCTCGCTGCCGTCGGACTCTACGGCGTTATGGCCTACATGGTCGAGCAGCGTACAAGCGAGATCGGCATTCGCATGGCCCTCGGAGCAGATCGCTGGCGTGTCGTAAAAATGGTGCTGCGAGGCGCCTTCTCCCAGGTAGGAATCGGATTGGCGCTAGGCATTCCCGCAGCGATCGGTGCAGGCAGGCTGATGAAGGATCAACTCTTCGGCGTAAAACCATGGGACCCGGTCATGCTCGTCTTCGCAACGCTGCTGCTCGCATTGGCAGCCGTACTGGCGTCAGTGATTCCAGCACGGCGCGCAGTTGGAGTCGAGCCGATGGTCGCACTTCGCAACGAATAACCTGACAAAAAAGGAGCGCGCCGTTTGAGCGCGCACGAAAGCGTTATAGCCTAAGCCTTCCTGCTCGCTGCAATCTCACCCATCGCTCCTACAAACTTATCCAGATCTCCGATCGTCGTATACACATGCGGAGTAACTCGAATGCAATGAATCTTTTCGTAGTCGATCGAGACCGTATGGATCTTGTATTTATCGAACAGCGTATTCATCAAATCGCGCGGCGCAACGCCGTCGACGCTTACCCCACAGATCGCACATGAGAATCGCGGATCGAGTGACGTATGCAGCTTCACCCCAGGAATCTCGCGCACCCGCGTCGCCCAATAGTTTTTCAGATAAAAGATTCGCTCCTGTTTGCGCCTCGAACCGATCGCCTCATGAAAATTAATCGCCTCGCCAATCCCTTGCTCAATCGGAAAACTCCGCGTTCCAAGTGCCTCAAACTTTCGGATATCGGGGCTCCGAGGATCCCCGTAACAAGTCAGCGGCCAGATCTTTTCAATCTTGTCCTTCTTCACCCACATCATGCCTGAGCCGATCGGCGCAGACAGAAACTTGTGCAAACTCGTCCCGAAGTAATCGCAGTGCAACTCCGGAATCTTGAAGTCCATCAACCCGAACGAGTGCGCTCCATCGACAATCACCTCGGCCCCGCGCGCATGCGCCATGTCAGCAATCTGCTGCACCGGCATCAACTGCCCCACCCAGTTCACCATGTGCGTCAGATGAACCACCTTCGTGCGCGGAGTCATCGCCTGCTCATACGCCTTCACCATCGCGTCGACATCTTCGATAGGGAAGTCGAAGCTGATCTGCTTGTACACAATGCCGTCGCGTTCCGCCCTCTGCCGGTACGCATTCATCATGTTGGGATAGTCCTGCTTCGACCCAACCACCTCATCCCCAGCCTTCAGCGGCAGTCCGTAGATGATGGTATTCAGCGCTTCGGTCGAGTTGCGATTGATCGCAATCTCCTCAGCCGAAGTCCCCGCCAGATGAGCCAGCTTTTGCCGCAGCGGTTCGCGTCCCTGGTCTAGAATCTGCCACATAAAATACGAAGGCCCCTCATTCGTCATCTGGTTGTAGCGTTCCACTGCCTGCTGCACAACGATCGGCGCCGGAGACACCCCGCCGTTATTCAGATTGATGATCTGAGTACTGACCGAGAAGTCCCGCTGAATTACGCTCCAGTAATCTTCGTTCTGCGCAACAGTTCCTGCATCATGGGGTCCCGCGGCTCGCGACGCAGCCTCCCAATCGGCCGCATGGGCCTGGTGAAAGAGACTGTTCGCCGAAAAGGCGCCGGCAAGGGCTGTCTTCAGAAAGGAACGACGATCGTTCAGTGTCATACAAGCAATCTAGGCCATTTCCACGGTTTCGGTAAAGATAATGCGAATTATTTTCGCCCCGGTGCTCTGGGAATTCCGCGGTTTGAGCATGGTAGCCTTGGTTCGTTTGCAGAAGGCTCGATGCGAAGGTCCAATTGACTCACGCGCAAGGACGGTAGAAAAATTGAGGCGGCGGCTACGCATGATGATGAAGCAACTTTCAGGAATATTCACCCTTCTGGCGCTCGCTCTCGCTCCTGCGACGGCACAGCAATCTGCGCAGCCCTTCAGGGACCCTGCTCTGCCGATGGAGAAGCGGATCGACAACCTGCTCTCCCTCATGACGCTCGAGGAAAAGATCAATTGTCTTGGAACCAGAACCGGAGTGCCTCGTCTCGGCGTCCCAAACTTCGGTAGCTCGGAAGGAATTCACGGTGTCCAGCAGCGAGGTGGTGGCAACTCCCAACGCGCGGCCATCACAACAACGCAGTTTCCACAGCCTCCCGGCATGGGAGAGTCGTGGGACCCCGAACTCGTACGCCAGGCCGGCGGCGTCGAAGGATACGAGGCGCGGTTTATCACTCAGACTGAAAAATACAATCGCCAGGTTCTGATGCTGTGGGGACCGCAGGCAGACCTCGCACGAGACCCACGCTGGGGCCGCAGCGAAGAGGTCTATGGTGAAGATCCGTTCTTCAACGGAACCATGGTGGTTGCTTTTACTAGGGGCCTGCAGGGAGACGATCCAAAGTACTGGCAATCAGCGGCACTCTTGAAGCACTTTCTCGCCAACAGCAATGAAAACTTTCGCACAAGTTCCTCTTCGGACTTCGACCAGCGACTCTTCTGGGAATACTACTCAGTCCCGTTTCGCATGGGATTTGTCGAGGGCGGAGCCAAAGGCGTGATGGCCTCGTACAACTCGTGGAACGGTACGCCGATGGCGATCAATCCGATTCTGAAAAGCATCGTCCAGAAACAGTGGGGCGTCGATGTGCTCTCAAGCGACGGCGGGGCGGTGAAGCTGCTCGTGACCTCCCACAAGCGTTTTGCGAATCAGCAACAGGCGGTGGTGGCCTGCCTCAAAGCCGGGATCAATCAATTCCTTGACACCTACATCGACGAGACCAAAGCAGCCATCAAAGACGGTTCGGTGACTGAGGCGGAGATCGACGATCTGTTGCGCCCAAAGTTTCGCGTCACGGTACGTCTGGGCCTGCTCGATCCGCCGGAGATGGTGCCTTATTCGAAGATCAAGGACACACCCGAGCCATGGAACACCGACAAGGACAAGTCCGTCTCGGAGAAGATGGCGCTGGAATCCGTGGTGCTGCTGAAGAATGAGAATGCATTTTTGCCGCTGAAGAAGGATTCGATCAAGTCGATCGCCGTCATCGGACCGCTCGCCGACTCCGTGCACTGGGACTGGTACGGCGGCACGCCTCCACATGCAGTTACGCCGCTCGAAGGAATCAGGAACGCAGTCGGCGCAGGCCTCAAGGTCAACTATGCTGCCGATGAGATCGGCAACGCCGCAATCCACGCGGCTCAGTCGTCCGATGTAGCCGTCGTGGTTGTTGGTAATGATCCCAAGTGTGGTCCGGACATGGCGCACGATTGGCACAACTCCCCCGATGGCGGAGGCACCTTGCCGTGCACGGTGCCAAGCGATGGCCGCGAAGGACGTGACCGCGAGATCATTACGCTGGCACAGGAACAGCTGATCAAGCAGGTGTACGCAGTGAACCCGAAGACCGTCGTGATTCTGGTCTCCAGCTTCCCGTTCGACATCAACTGGACGCAGGCGAACATCCCCGCCATCCTGCATATGGCGCACTCGTCGCAGGATGAGGGCACCGCACTCGCCAGGGTGCTCTTTGGTGACTACAACCCGGGCGGCCATCTGGTGACGACGTGGCCGAAGTCACTCGATCAGCTACCCCCAATGATGGACTACGACATCCGCCACGGCCGCACCTACATGTACTTCAAGGGCGACCCGCTCTACCCGTTTGGCTACGGCTTGAGCTACACCACTTTCAGCTACACCAACCTGAAAGCAAGTTCCGCGGAGTTGGCGAGCGACGGCACAGTCACAGTCAGCGTAGACATTACGAACACGGGTAGCCGGACCGGCGATGAAGTCGTGCAGCTCTACGTGAAGCACCTCAAGTCGAAGGTGGAGCGGCCAATCGAGGAACTCAAGGGATTTCAGCGAGTAACCTTGAACCCGAACGAGACGAAGACCGTCCACATTCCGCTGAAGGCATCAACGCTCGCCTTCTGGGACGAGAAACAGAATCAGTTCAAGGTCGAAGCAGAGCCCGTGAAGCTCATGATCGGTAGCTCTTCGAAGGACATCAAACTGATCACAACCGTGGCCGTCCGATAGCCAATGTTGCGGCTGTTCTACAAAGCGCTTTCAATCGGAGTTCACCTGTCTTATACCTTCAGAGAGAGTTCTGCAACTATCCCTCGCAGGTGAATCTCAATCTGCTCCAGGTCACCGCAAACCTGTGGAAAAATAAATTTCGAAAAAGAGGAAAAATTTTGGCGCCAGTTTACGACCAGCTAACAACCACGCTTTTGCTTTTAGCCACCACGTAACGACCACAAATTACCACGCAAAAACACCTTCCTTTTGCGCGACCCCCCTTAAAAACCCCAGCAAACGCCAAAAAACGCGGCCCAAACACCTCAAAAAAAAATCAATGAACTAAGGCCGGTTTTCAATCGCCTTAACCGCAATCCCGTTCGGAGAAACTCCCGCGGGAAGAATCGTAAACAGCGCTGGTCGCCCCTGACTGCTCTCAGTCCGAACCAGCGCAACATCCCCTGAATGAGAGTCCGCCGCCAGCAGCAGGTGCTCGTCCTCAGAAAACGCCAGCGCAACCGGCCCGGAACCCGCCCTCACGCTCCACGTCAAACGCCCATCGTCAACGCTGTACATCGCCAGCGAGTCGGCCCCGGAATTCGCGACCCAAAGCCGTCCATTATCCTTGCTGACAATACCCCCAACAGGCTTATTTCCAATGGAATAGGTCCCTCCAACCTCGTTGGTCCAGGTTGAGATCTCCGTGATACTGTCCGAATCATAATTCGATACAAAGATCTCACCGCCATCGGGCTTCATCGCCAGATGAACCGGTGTCTTCCCCACATCCAACAGCGTAAGCAGATGGTCCGTCATCAGCGAAGGATTCTGTCGTGCAGTCCACGATCCTGCTGCAGCGGCAAGACTTACTGTCATCACCTGATGCCCCGCTGAACACGCCACAAACGCCTTCGAAGAGTCCGGCAAAATCACAACATCCGAAGCTCCCGGGCACCCGGGGAAAGCCGCCCGCAACCGCGGAGGAGGCTCAGTCTTCACTGCAGCATCGTAAGGAGAAACCCCAAAGATTGAGACACTTCCGCTCCCCCGATTGGCCACAATCAGGCTGCGTCCATCCGGAGAGATACGAACGATATCGGGCAACTCACCCGTCCCGGCAGCCGCAATCTCATGCCGTTTGTCGAGATCCAGAACACTGACAGAATTCGATCCAGTATTTGCCACATATGCCCTATGTCCAGAATGATCTACGGCTAAAGACGAAGGCACCCGGTGCACCGCTATTGCAGCCACCACACGATTCGTCGTCGCATCAATTACCGACACGGAACCAGATAGGGAATTGGCGACATAGACCTCATCGCGAACCGGATTCGCGGTGACACTCGTCGGGCCGCCCCCCACCTGTAAGGTCCGGTCTTGCCTCACATACACAAGATCAAGCACCGAAACAGTGTTCGATCCGCCATTGCTGACGTAGGCGAACTCCCTGTACCCATCAGGCACGTCAGGAAAGCTGTTTCGCTTGCATCCCGTCACGAAAAACAGGAGTGCACAGAAAACACAAGAGAATCGCATGAGAAGAAGTCGGAGCAGCGTTGGCACTCTTCGGAGTCTATCGAGGTGGCGCACCAGCGGCAAGCGAAGGCATCGCCCACAGGAATTTAGATAAACCGCGAAACTTTTTCCCGGAAAGGCGTGTCTATGCCAGTGATGCGGAACATAGACCCCTTCGGATCTATCGCGTCATTTGCACTTTATTCTCGGACAACGAAGCCACTTCTATGTGGCTTCGTTGATTTTTTAATTCCGAGAACCCTTGGAGCGCAGCCAGTTCCGCGCAACCCACCCCAGATACCCCGCCTGAATACCCAAGACAACAGCATAGGCTGCAATCAGGTGCCGATTTGCCATAGTGCTGAAATCAAAGAACGAATTCCAGTTCATCGCGAAATCTCCAGGGAGGCTTCAATCGCTTGCAGGGCTGCTTCCTGCTCATTAATCTGACGTCTCCGCTCCACTGCGAACCGGAAGAGAAGAATAAAGATTCCCCAGACTGCCCACCCGGCAAGATTCCAAAAGAACGCGGGAAGCATGGACTTATCCATGCCGGCGTTGGGGCCACCGCCGAATACGGGCGCCGGATGTTGGGTCCGCCACCACCGGATCGACATGTAGACAATCGGGACATCGACTGCGGCGAAGATCGAGAGTACGGCAGCCAGTGTATGGCTCTGTCCTGTTGGGGAGAAGCTGCGGAGCAGCAGGTAGCTCACATAGAGCAACCATAGGAGCAGCATGCTGGTGAGCCGTGCATCCCACGTCCACCAGATTCCCCAGGCCACGCGTCCCCAGATCATACCGCTCAGCAGGCAGATTGTGGCGTAGACGACTGTAACCTCTGCAGAGGCAAGTGCGAATGCGTCGGCTCCGAGTGCCTTGAGTGGATCACGGGTGCGCCAGAACAGGTAGAGGAGCGATGCGGCGAAATTGAGGTAAGGGAATACCAGGCTCAGCATCGCGATGGGGACGTGGTAGTAAAAGATTCTTCCGACATCGCCCTGCGCTGCATCAGTCGGGGTTAGGAAGATGGCTTGACGGAAGCCAATGACAAGGATTGCAACGGCGATTCCGAACCAGAGCCAGGCGACGCTGCGGAGACTAGGGGTACGCTGCTCCATTCCGTTAGTTTATCTCGAAACTCAGCTATTCGGCGTTGAGGATGGTTTCGAAGAGCAGGATGCAGATCGTTGTGAAAATGATGTCATAGCCAGCCAGTTGCTTGATCCATGTCCCGATTTGGATGGAGTCGAGATCTCCCGTAAGAATTCCCGTCGTCGCCTGGACCATGGAAAGAAGGGCGGGCAACGAAATCGGCAAAAGGAGCAGAGGGAGAAGTAGTTCGCGGTTGCGCGCCCGCAAGCCGAGCGCCGCGAAAAAAGTTCCGTTGACAACTAGTGCCCAGGTGCCGAGGGGAAGTACAAGAGCGAGCAGCCAGACGTTCCCCAGTACGTGAAGGTTGAAGAAGATAATAAAGATTGGTGCCAGGATCGCTTCAACGATGAGGACGAACAGCATGTTGGCGATTGCTTTGCCTACGAAGAGGGCCGAGGCGGGGGAGGGGGCCATGCGCTGAGCTTCGAGGACCTGATTGCGGAGTTCTCGGTTCCACGACTGGTTGAGCGCGGTAATGGAGGCGAAGAGGAGCGCGACCCAGAGGATTCCACCCGAGATCTGACGGGTTGTCGTGGGATAGCTGGTGGGATCGAAGGCCAATCCGAAGACGACGACGACCAAGAGCGCGAAGAAGAGCATTCCGTTGATGGAGTCGCGGGAACGCCACTCCAGGCGGAGGTCTTTGCGGAGATGGTCGAGGACGTACCTTAGGTAGGTCATGCTGGCGCTTTGGTGAGGTCCGCAAGCGTGGCTTCGGCGGCGCGCAGATAATCAGCGGGAGAGAGGATGAGTTGGAGGCCGCGCAGGCCTGCGGAGACTGAGATGATGTCGAAGAGCTCGATGGTCTCGTCGGCGAAGGCTGGGAAGGGCTTCTTCGCACCTATCACTGTGACTCCACCGCGAATGTACCCCGTGAGTGGCTCGACGTCTTTGAGGGATGCGAGTTCGATCTTCTTGGCGTCTGCTGCGCGGGCAAGTTTTTTCAGGTCCAGTTCCGCATCACCCGGGATGACCGCAAAAAAATGATCTCCGGCGTTGTTGTGGGTGAGTAGGGTCTTGAAGACCTGTTCGGCCGGCATGCCTATTTTTCGTGCGACCGAGATGGCTGTGAGGTCTTCTGGATCAACTTCGTAGGCCCGGAGTTCGTAGGTGATGCCGAGAGAGTCGAGGAGGCGGGCGGCGTTGGTTTTGGTTGGGTACGCGGTCTTCACGCGACCGCCTCGGCTTCTGCAATCTGGCCGTTGCGGAGAGTGAGGGTGCGGTCGGCGAGGGGTTTTGCGAGGGTGGCTTGGTGAGTTGTGATGAGGATGGTGCGGTGGCCGCCACCGGGTACGACCCAGGTGCGGAAGTCGGCGAGCAGTTCGACGAGGTGACGGGCGGAGTCGACGTCGAGGTTGGAGAACGGCTCATCGAGCAGGAGGAGTTCGGGGTCGCTTTGGAGGACACGGGCCAGGGAAGTGCGCTGGCGCATGCCTTGGGAGTACTGGCCGACGGGGCGCTTGAGGTTGGGGTCGAGGCCTACTGCGCGGAGCGCCATCTCCGGATTGCCGATGCAGGCGCAGGCGCTGCCATCGCGATGGAGTCCAGCAAAGTAGTTCAGGTTCTCGATGGCGGTCAGCTCGTCGTAGAGCATCGGGGAGTGGCTCATGTAGGCGATGCGGCGGCGCTGGTGGTACGGAGCTTCGCCGAAGACGGTGACGCTGCCGCGGTTTGGCTTGATGAGACCGGCTACGAGGCGGAGGAGAGTGGATTTGCCGGCGCCGTTCTCACCGAGGATGACGGTGCATTTGCCAGCGGCGAAGGTGGTGGTGACGTTACAGAGTGCGGCGAAGCTGCCGTAGATCTTTGAAACGGAGTTCAGCATGACGCAACTGGTGAGCGCCGCGGTTTCGGGTGCACTGCTGCGAGTTGTCGCTGCCGGTTGCGCCATTTTTTAGGTTAGTGCGCTGCAGGCATAGCCGCAGCGGTGGTGGCCGCGGGGGTTGCAGTAGGGGCCGGAGCGTATTTGGAGGCGCATTTTGCCTGGAGTTCCGTGGCATGGAAGACGCCGTCGTGGCTATAGGTGCCGACCGCGAGGGCCTGTGCGTCGTCCTTGAAGGTGTCGGGTGGTGGTTCGGAGCCCTGATAGACGACGGAGAGTTTGCGGCCCTGTTCGAGGAGATCAAAAGTGGCGTTGGTGCCGGCTCGGTGGATGCTGCCGGGAGCTACGTTGCCAGCGACACGGAGATGGCGGACATAGGCTTTGTCACCCATCCCCTGAAGTTCGCTGATTGTGACGTAGTAGCTCTTGTTATCGCGGCCGCCGGTAAAGGCGAGATAGGCGACGGTGCTGATGACGATGACGGCAGCGGCGATGATCTTCACAGAGCTTTTTGATTTGGCGTTCATCATTTCCGACTCCTCCCCTACCCTACCTGATTTTGTGCAAAGTCTTCAAGAAATTAGACTTAAGGGTGGACTTTATACTTAATACTTCCCTTGCCAACGGGAAATCAAAATGAAATGCCAGTTCTGACGGCATCGTTTGTCAAGTCATCCATCCGCTCATTTTAGCTGAATTAGAAGATGTCCCGTCTCGGATAGAGGGAAATTTGGATAGCAGCGAGAGTCTAATGTAGTTGACAAAATCAAATATATTGATTGACATTAGCAACATGACCGACCCAGCTTCAGTTCGGGCGAACGACGCATCGATATTTCGGCGCTTCAATCGGATGTATACGCGGTTTATCGGAACGCTGAACGAGGGACTTTTGAACAGCCCTTACAGTCTGGCGGAGGCGCGTGTTCTTTATGAGTTGGCAACCCGGGATGCGCCTAAAGCCCGGGAGATTTCTGATGAGCTTGGGATGGATGCCGGGTATCTCAGCCGGCTGCTGGGAAAGTTTGAACGCGATGGGTTGCTGAATCGAAAGACATCGGAGCAGGATGGGCGGTATGCCGATCTCACGCTCACGTGGCGTGGCCGCTCGGCGTTCAAGGAGCTCAATGCTCTTTCTGAACAGCAGGCTCAGAATGTTCTGGAAGGTCTTTCGCCTTCGACCCGGATGCAGCTTACCGATTGCATGCGGACGATAGAGGGGATTCTTACTCAGACGGATAGAAACCGCCTGCCGTACATTCTGCGGCCCCATCGGATCGGCGATATGGGTTGGATCGTGTATCGCGAGGGCGTCGGCTATGCAGAGCAGTATGGATGGGACGAGACCTTCGAGGCACTGGTTGCGCGCATTGTCGATCAGTTCGTCACTAATTTCGATCTAAGTAAGGAGCGCTGCTGGATCGCTGAGATCGATGGTCAGAGTGTGGGGCATATCTTTCTTGTAAAGCATCCGGAGGAGACGAATACTGCGAGGCTGCGGCTGTTGTTTGTCGAACCGAGTGCGCGGGGGATGGGGCTTGGAGATGCTTTGGTCAAGGAGTGCATTCGTTTCGCGCGCACCGCGGGGTATACGAAAGTGGTTCTGTGGACGCAAAGCATTCTCGTCGCGGCGCATCGCATCTATGAACGAGCCGGGTTTCGTCTGGTTGATGAGACGCCGCACCATAGTTTCGGGAAGGATCTTGTGGGGCAAACCTGGGAACTGGTGTTGAGGTAAGTTGGTGGCGGCGCAAATGTCCAGTGAAATGAATGCGTATCCCAAGGGTTAGCACAACGAAGTTCTTCAGTATCCTGGCCGAAAACGGAAACGTAAGAAAACTACCTCGACCCACTTTAGAAAAAAAGAAGAAATTGGGAACTTCTGCCGTACCTGTGGCGTAACCACAGGTACGATGTGGGACGACCACAGGAGACGCGTATGGGTGAGATGAAGCTGGATCTGCTGCAGGGGACGCTAGACCTTATGGTTCTGCAGACGCTGGAGGCGATGGGCGAGATGCATGGGTATGGGATTGCCCGGCGGATTGAACAGGTGAGCGGCGATGAGGTTCTGCTGAATCAGGGGACGATCTATGCGGCGCTGGTGCGATTGCAGCACCGGGGATGGATTGCGGCGGAGTGGGGGACTTCCGAGAATAACCGAAAGGCGAAGTTTTACACGATCACGAAGCGTGGGCGGAAGCAGTTGGCGGAGGATGCAGCCTACTGGGTTAGGCTGGCAGGCGTGATGGGGCGGGTTCTGGCGATGGGCGAAGACGGCGGTGAGCGATGAAGACTCCTGCCAAGAGTTCGATGGGTGATTCGACGCGACGGGGTTTTCAACGCCTTAGTTCCTTCTTTCGAAAACGGCCACTCGATCAGGAACTGGATGCGGAGATGGCTTCTCATCTTGAGATGGCTACCGAAGAAAATGTGAACCGCGGACTTCCACCAGACGAGGCGCGGAGACAGGCGCTGGTGCGTTTTGGCGGAGTGGCACAGGCGAAGGAGCAGCAGAGGGGTGCACGCGGACTGCCATGGTTGGATGTACTGTTGCAGGATTTGCGCTATATGTTTCGAACGTTGCGGCGCGATCCGGTGTTTGCAATTGTTGCGGTGCTGATTCTCGGGTTGGGGATTGGCGCAAATGTTGCTGTGTTCAGCGTGGTGAATACGTTGCTGCTGCGGCAGCTTCCGTTTAGCGAGCCTTCGCGGCTGGTTTGGATTGAGCCTGAAAATGCGAAGGGGTTGTCGGGCGCGACGTATTCGGTGGATGCGTTTGAGGAGTATCGTGCGCAGAGCCATACGATTGAAGCGATGACGGCGTACATGCCCTTTTATGGGGTCAGCGACTACAAGCTGACCGGCAGAGGTATTGCACAGCCTTTGAGCGGCGTTATGGTGGCGGGAAATTTCTTTCAGATATTAGGTGTTGCGCCTGCCATGGGTAGGTTGTTCACCGAGAAGGAGTGCGTGAAGGGCGCAGCGCCGGTTGTCGTGTTGAGCAATGCGTTCTGGAGACGGCAGTTTAATGGGGATCGTTCGATCGTGGGGCAGGCGGTTACGCTGAACGATTCGCCAGTGACTGTGGTTGGTGTGTTGCCGGATAGTTTTGATTTTGGATCGTTCTTCGATCCGGGGATGAAGATGGATGCGTTTGTCCCCGCGCTGATGGATGATATGCGCGACTGGGGAAATACGTTGACGATCATTGGGCGTTTGAGGCCGGGGGCGACGATAGGGCAGGCGCAGGCGGAATGGAGCGCGATTGGACCAAGATTATTTTTTAATGCGAAGCATCCGGAGTATGGGGTGGGCTATACGGGTGTTATCAGCGGATTGAAAGAGCATGTGAGCGGGCGGCTGCGACGATCGCTGGTGGTGTTGTGGTGTGCGGTGGGAATGATTCTTCTGATTGTGTGCGTGAACCTGGCCAATCTCCTGATTGCGCGGGGCGCGACTCGGGAGAAGGAGTTTGCGTTGCGTAGTGCGTTGGGTGCGGGACGCGGTCGCATGGTACGGCAGATGGTTACAGAGAGCGTGGTGCTGTCAGGGGCTGGAGCGGTGTTGGGGCTTGGGCTGGCATATGCGGTTGTGTGGTGGCTTTCGCATCAGAGCTCGGTTGCGTTGCCGCTTTTGAGCAGCGTGCGGGTGGACGGTTCGGCGTTGGGATGGACGGTGCTGACGATGTTGCTGGCGGCGGTTCTGTTTGGCCTTGTTCCAGCGTTGCGGGTTGCGAACGGAGATTTGCAGACGGCGTTGAAAGAGGGTGGACGAAGTTCAGGTGATGGGAAGAGGCATGAGCGGCTGCGGTCAGTGCTGGTGGCGAGCGAGGTTGCGCTGGCTTGTGTGTTGCTGGTGTGTGCGGGTTTGTTGATGCGGAGTTTTTTGCGGGTGCTGGATCTTGATTTGGGTTTTGAACCGAGCAGGGCCGGTGCGTTGAAGGTGGATTACAAGATTGGAGATACTTCTGGGCTGAAGTCTGCGGTTATCTCGGAGCGGCGTGGTGCTGCTTTGATGGAGATGCAGCGTCGGGTGAAGGCGATACCGGGAGTGGAGGCTGCGGGGATCAGCGATATGCTGCCGCTGGATCGCAACCGGAGCTGGGGGTTTGCATTGCCGGGAATCCAGTACGGCAAGAACGATTATCCGAGCGCGTTTGTGTACGTCGCGACGCCGGGTTATCTGGAGGCGATGGGGATTCGGCTGATCGAGGGACGGGATCTGAGCTGGGATGATCGCCAGAACACGCAGCAGGTGGTGGTGATTAATCGTGCGGCTGCGAGAAAGTTCTGGCCAGGACAGAGCGTAATTGGGAAGGCAGTTAAGGTTGGCGGCGACCGGATTGTTATCGGCGTGGTGGAGGATGTGCGCGAGACGAAGGTGGAGGAGTCGTCTGCATTTGAGGCTTATATGCCGGTGACTCAGGCTGGACCTGCAGGTGCCGAGCTGGTGGTGCGGTCGAAGTTACCGCCGGAACAGCTGACCGCGACTCTGATGAGCACGCTGCGGACGATGAATCCTGACCAACCTGCGACAGAATTGCGGCCGATACAGAGTCTGGTGGATCGATCGACTTCGCCGAGGAGATTCTTTACGTTGCTGGTGGGGACGTTTGCGGGGCTTGGGTTGGTGCTGGCTTCGCTGGGGATTTATGGAGTGATTTCTTACTCGGTGACGCGACGTACGCAGGAGATTGGGATTCGGATGGCGTTGGGAGCGACTCCGGGGAAGGTGCAGATGGGAGTGATCTCGAAGACGCTGGGGCTGGCGGCGATTGGGATTGGTGTTGGGGCTGTGGCTTCGATTGTGGTGGCGAATCTGATGGCTACGATGCTGTATGGGACCAAGCCGAGTGATCCAGCCACGCTCGCAGCGATGATGGGATTGCTGGCGGCGGTGGCGGTTTTGGCAGGGTACCTTCCGGCACGAAGGGCTTCGCGGATTAATCCGATGGTTGCTCTGCGGAATGATTGATTTTAGTCATGTGATGCTGAAAGACGCATTCTGGCGGTCAGGATGCGGAGTCAGAGGGATGGTTGGCTGTGAATCGAGAGCCTCGTCTGCGTCGTATACTTACTTCATTACATGGCTGTGAACGCAGGGGGCATTTAAATGAGTGGAAACGGTAACGGCGCAACTTCGAACGGTAACGGCAACGCGGCTCACGCGAATGGCAGCGGATATAAAGTGCCGAGCGGGCGGGCGGAGTGGATCGTCAAGCGAAAGGCTGAGGCAGAGCGGATGGGCGACTGGAATATGTCGCAGATGCACTTTGCGCGCAAGGGGCTGATTACCGAAGAAATGGCCTTCGTGGCGCAGAAGGAGAAGATTTCGGCGGAGCTGGTGCGGAGCGAGATCGCGAAGGGGACGATGATTATCCCGGCGAACATCAACCATCCGGAGCTGGAGCCGATGGCGATTGGGGTGGAGTCGCTATGCAAGATCAATGCGAATATCGGGAACTCGGCGATTGTGTCGAACGTGGATGAGGAGCTGCGGAAGCTCCATACTGCGGTGCACTTTGGTGCTGATACTGTGATGGATCTTTCTACTGGTGGGGATATTCCCATGATTCGGGAGCAGATTTTGAGGCATTCTCCGGTGCCGATTGGGACGGTGCCGCTGTATGAGGCTCTGAGCCGGGTGAAGAAGGTTGAGGATTTAAATATCGATCTCTACCTTGAGGTGATTGAGGAGCAGGCGCAGCAGGGAGTGGACTACTTTACGATTCATGCGGGCGTGCTGATCCAGTATGTGCCGCTGGTGGCGAAGCGGATTACCGGGATTGTGAGCCGGGGCGGCGCGATTATGGCGCAGTGGATGACTTCGAACCATAAGCAGAACTTTTTGTATGAGAATTTTGACCGCATTACAAAGCTGATGGCGAAGTATGACGTGAGCTATTCGCTTGGCGATGGGCTGCGACCGGGTTGCGTGGCGGATGCGAGCGATGAGGCTCAATTTGCCGAGTTGAAGACGCTGGGCGAGTTGACCCGTGAGGCTTGGAAGAGCGACGTGCAGGTGATGATCGAGGGGCCGGGACATATTCCGATGGACCAGATCAAGTTGCAAGTGGATAAGGAGGTCGAGCTGTGTGATGGTGCTCCTTTTTATGTGCTGGGGCCGCTGGTTACGGATATCGCTCCTGGGTATGACCACATCACATCCGCGATAGGCGCGGCGATGATTGGGTGGCATGGCGCGGCGATGCTTTGCTATGTGACTCCGAAAGAGCATCTGGGGCTGCCGAACGAGAAGGACGTGAAGGACGGGATTATCGCCTATAAGATTGCTGCGCATGCGGCGGATATTGCGCGGCATCGTCCGGGGGCGCGGGATCGGGATGATGCGATTTCGCACGCGCGGTACACGTTTGACTGGGATAAGCAGTTTGCGTTGTCACTTGATCCAGAGACGGCTCGCGGAATGCACGACGAAACTTTGCCGGATGATTACTACAAGGAAGCGGCTTTCTGCTCGATGTGTGGACCGAAATTCTGCAGCATGAACTGGTCGAGCAAGGTGGATGAGTTCAATGCGCGGGAACACGGGCTGAAGAAGCCGGATCTTACGCAGATTGTTACGGAGCAGATGGCTCTGCGTGGGTAGCCGGAGCTTTCTGATGTACCTTGCTGGAGTTTACAAATGACAAAGGGCCGCGATCCTGGGGGACGCGGCCCTTGTCTTCTTTCAGCAGAGCTCTTTCCTCTGCAGACTCGGAGTGGAGGCTACGAGTGCGGTGTGCGGAGGGGAATGCCCAACTCGCGCGAAATTAAAATTTTTTAGAGGATGTCGTTCTCTTCTTTTTCGCTGCGCATGGCGAGGAGTGCAGGGGCGATGATCATAGCGAGAAAAACCAGTGCAAGAACCAGATCGTGAACCATTGGGGAGAGTCTCCTTTGGGCGGCTTTGGCCGTCTTTGAGAATCATGTTCCTGACGGAATCCAGGGAACATCCCCCATCGGAGGAGGTGGGTACCACCAAAGTGTTATGCGTGGTGCTCAATTAGAGTCGTGATTTTGTATCGCCCGTAAAAGGACATCACGGCGCATAGCGGTCTTTATCTTGCTGCGGTTTCCAGGATTGCGGCGGAGCGGTTGAGGGCTTCGGACAGAGGTGTGAGTTGGGCCTGCGCACGGGTGGCGTCAGCAGCTTCAATGGCCTCGTTGACGCCGGGGATGACGACGGCGGCGTATCCGGTGAACTCGCCGGGGGCGTAGATAGTGTGGCGGTACCATGGGCGTTTGGGCAAGCCGTCGGGGTTGAGCAGGGCTTCTTCTGCTTCGCGCAGGGCATGGTTGAGAGCGGCAGGGTCAGAGGATGGGTTGGTTTGCGTTGTGCGGATGGCTGTGCCGGCTGCGGCGAATCGTTTGGCTGCGGTGAGGGCGGTGGTGAAGTCGAGGGTTAGCTTTTGTTCGGCGGCTCGATGCTGGGCAGCTTCGATGTAGCCGACGATCTCTTTACCGTAGAGTTCGTAGTCATAGGGCAGGATGTCGGTGTCGGCCATGTGGAGGATTTCGAGGCCGAAGACGCGGGCCTGTTGCTGCTCGTAGACGAAGGTGGGGTCGGCGAATTTGGTGAACCAGGTGTAGTCGTCGAAGGTTGAGTGATAGACGCCGTAGGGGCCATCGGAGCCAATGTCGGTAGAGGGAACTCCGAGGTGCTGAATGAAGGGAGTGTAGTCGGAGCCGGAGCCGAGGGTGCCGATGCGTACCTCGTTGTCGATGGTAACGGTGGCCGGGCGTTGACGGCGACGGTTGGAGTTGCTGGCGGCATCCTGTTCAGCCTTCCACTGGTCGTAGACGGTGCCACCTTTGGGGCTAGGGACTTCTTTGGTGACTTCGCGGACGAACTGTTTGAGCGAGGGTACGGCGGAGGCGTTGAAGCTGGGGCCTGAGACGCCGACGTCGGTGTTGAAGTAAGCGACGGCATCACCGAGAATTTTTTCGTGTTGCTCTGCCCACTCGGTTGAGCCCATGAGGCCTTCTTCTTCGGCGTCCCAACTGGCGATGATGATAGTGCGCTGGGGATGCCAGCCCTGCTTGAGGAGTTCGCCGAGGCCGTGGACCGTTTCGAGCATGGCGGCGGTGCCGGAGTTGGGATCGACTGCTCCGTAGACCCAAGCGTCGCGGTGGTTGCCTGCTACGATCAGATCGTCTTTTTGAGTGGGACTGATTCCGGGGATGGTGCCGATGACATCCCAGATGGTACGGAGCGCGATGTCCTGCTCGAGGAGCATGTGGACGGTTATGTGGGCGGGATTTGCGTTTTTCGCACTAGCGCCAAGGTGATAGGTGAAAGGAAGCGCACCTTGCCAGTCGCGTGGAGACTCGTCGCCGCCGAGTGCTTTGAGGATGGGAGCTGCGTCTTTGTAAGACAGTGGATTGACGGGGATGCTGGGTTGGTTGTTTTGCAGTTTGTCGACTGGGATGCGGCGGGAGGCGGGCAGGTCGGGAGTGGAGGCGATGCCGGGCGTAGTGGGATCGCCGGGGTGGATGGGGAGAAACTGGACGGAGCCACGCTGGACGGCGGATTCGGGCCGCCAGGGACCTTTGGGATAGACGTCTCCGCGATAGTAGCCGTCGTCAGCGGGGTCGGAGTAGATGAGGACGCCTTTCGCGCCATATTTCTGTGCGATGTAGGCTTTGACTCCGCGGAAGTTTTCACCGTAGCGGACGATGACGATCTTGTCTTTAATGCTGATGCCGAGTTTGGCGAGCTGCTGGAAGTCGGCCAGGTTGCCGTAGTTGGCGTAGACGACTTCGGCGGTGACATCTCCGGAGGGCGAAGAGCCGTTGAATGCGGGGAGGATGCGGGGATCATCCTGAAAGGAGTCGCCGCCGTTCTTGTTCGGGTCGACGTGCTCGGGGCTAGGACCCGACATGAGTTTGTTGCCGGTTGCGTCGAAGGCTTCGATGAGGATTTTGACCGGTTTGTTGAGGAGCACTTTGTAAGGGACGATCTCGGTCTGGAGGCCTGCGGCTTTGAATTTATCCGCGACGTAGACGGCGGTCGCGTAGTCTCCCGGGGAACTCGCCCAGTGCGGGGCGGAGGTGAGGGTCTTAAGGTGTTCGCCGGCGAGTTTGGCGTCAGGGACGGCGAGGAAGGCTTCGTCCCATTTTGCCTGTTGGGTGAAGTCGCGGTAGCCGAAGACCTGCGGGGCTTGCCCAACGACGACTATCGCGCTGAGAAGGAGGGGATAGACCAAGGATCGAAGCGAAAGCAAAGGAGAACCTCTACAGGGATATAGAGGTAGAGTAACGCAAATGAAATAAGGCCAAGAGAGGCACGAAACTGCCGGGGTCATTGAAAAGAAGAAACCCACAGCAGAAGCGAGCTTTCACTCAATCGTTCGTCTCATCTTCCGCTGCGGGTTTTCTGAAGAAATTCAATTCATCTTCACGGTTTGGCGAATCGCCGGCGAACCAAACCGCAAATGCCAACCATTCCTGTTCCTAAGAGCAGCAGAGATCCTGGTTCTGGTGTGGAGCTGACCGCGAGCGTCTGGAGTGTCACGAGCGTCGTTTGGAAGTCGGCCTGGACAGGAGGGCCATTGGCATAGATGAAATCAAAACTCTGATTTCCCGTTGGTCCGGTGTAAGTAAATGTGCTGACGACAGGAGCTGTCAGTCCAGGTACCCCCAATGCAAGGTTTCCTCCCACATACATATCGGTACCGTCATCATGTACAACCGAAAATGTCTGGCCGTTGGTAAAAAATGCAGTGCCTGTGAATTCGAACAAGACGTTAGAAAGGTCCGTGCTGGCTGAAGCTCCGTTCATGTAAACGATATTGGATGCTGCCCCAAATGAGTTCAGAAAGCCGCCGAGGTTATAAGCTCCCGGCGCGTCTCCGCTGAACATAATTTCTGAAGCGGTAAAGGTTCCCCACTCGGTGGCTCCCGGGCCTGGAGTGTTGCCCAGGGTTGGGACATTATCTGCAGTTGTGCCAGGCACACTCCACATAATGCCGTTGATAGTTGAATCTGCTTTGACTTGGGTGCAGGCGAGGGTTACAAGGCCGAGGACGAAGAGATACTTCAACCTGACGTGCATGTGCTCCCCCCTTATTTAGTTGGTAGTTGGGAAATTCTTTGGACGAGGGTAGGGCCAACCCATTTTCTCATCCGCTTCGTGGCAGAGAGGGCCTAATGGCTCAGATGCGCAAGAACTGTGCCAAGTTGTCCTACTTTGCTATCAATAATCTGGCGTTGCCAAATTCTGCCACTACGCAGTTTTTTGCGCACTTAGCAGAGTGAGATTGCGCAGCGCTTACGTTTGGAGAAGAGAATTCCCGAAAGCCGGCAGGGTCAGGAGACAGGCTGGGTGCAGAATTTGCAGCGAGTGGCTGCGACCGGGATGTCGCTGAGGCATTGGGGGCATGTCTTCGTGGCTGGCGGGGTTGTGGTGGGATGAAATTTTTTGATGAGATATTGCGCCGGCAGCACGAGGAAGAAGTAGACGACGGCAGCGAGGATGAGGAAGTTGACGATGGCGGTGAGGAATTTTCCGTATTCGACAGCCCCATTTGGACCACTTGCAACATGTAGGACGAGACCGTCAAAGTTCGGCTTGCCAACGACTGCGCCAAGCAAAGGACTGATGACATTCGTGGTCAGAGCCGTGACGATGGCGGTGAAGGCTGCGCCGATGATAACGGCTACGGCGAGGTCCATGACGTTGCCACGCAGAATGAAGTCGCGGAATCCCTTGAGCATGAGTCTCTCCTTGAATATTCTGAGCAACAGGAAACGTGGTCAGGGTGCCCGTTCCGGTGCGGGGAGTATAACGCGGACGTTGCGCTATTGCGCGAGAATTTGATGTGGTGAATAGGGACTGGAGGATAGCCACTGAGGGCGTGCGGGTGCGTTGGCGATGGCGAGTGCGAGGGATTGATAGAAGGCGTTGAACTTTGCGGCCGCGGCCCAGTCGATGGGAGTTTTGATGTCGTCCTGGGGCTTGTGATAGCGGCGGGCGTACCAGTCGCGGTAGACGACCTCTTCGGGCGAGCCGTTGTCGTACCCGAAGATAAAGGACGCGATGGGGACGCCGATGCGGACGAAGTTGTAGTTGTCGGCCCGGCTGAAGAGCCTGCGCTCGGGTTCAAGGTCGGCGCGGATTTCGATCTTGTATTGAGCGGCGACGGTGCGGACTGTGTCGCCGAGGGTGGAGTCGGTGAGGCCTTCCATCGTGAGGATGTTGAGGGGGAAGATAGGACGGAGCTGGTCGAGATTGAGATCGGCGAGGATGTTTTCTTTGGGGACGGTGAGGTGTTGAGTGAAGTATGCCGAGCCCAGGAGACCTTTTTCTTCGCCGGTGAAGATGCAGAAGAGGAGGGAGCGTGCGGGCGCGTGATTTTGGAAGTTTTTGGCGAGTTCGGTGAGGAGAGCGACGTAAGCGGCGTCGTCGAGGGTGCCGTTGTAGAGGTTGTCGCCGAGGACGGGAGTTCCGTAGCCGTAGCCGTCGAGGTGGGCGGAGAGAGCGACGTACTCGGGGGCTAGCTTTGGATCGGACCCGGGGAGGACGGCGAGGATGTTGGGGGAGGAGATGTCTTTGCTGGTGGAGGAGAGGCGGATGCGGGCGGAGAGGTTGAGCGGGAAGGTTGGGAGAGGCTCGCCTTTGCTTCCGGCGATGACGATGTCGGATGGTTTGTGGCCAGACTCAGCGAAGAGGACGTCGAGCGATGCGGAGTTGATGCGGATGACGACGGGGCTGCTGGCGGTGGGTGGGGCTGTTCCGGCGATAGTGACGCTGCGGGCATAGGCGGCGGGCCAGTGGAAGGGCTCGGTGCCAGTGGGGTTGTCGATGGAGAGGATGGCGGCGACTCCGGCCTGAGTGAGGGCGCGAAGGCGGCGCGCAGTGAAGGTGTTGTATTCGGCGCGGGAGATAGCCGCCGGGGTGTTGCCGAAGAAGATGGCAATTTTTCCTTTGAGGTCGAGGTCCGCGGCGGGCATGCCGTAGCCGATAAAAATGAGCGGGGCCTCGATTTGCGACGGCTGCTCGCGTGGGACCGTGGTGACATCGACGGTGAAGTGGAGGGTGCCTGCGATTTTGCTGTCGGGGGTGAGGATTTCGACTGAAGATTTGTCTTTGTCCAGGTCGACCTGATGCATGGGGACGCGCTGGAAGAAGGTTCCGTAGTCGCCGGCGGGCTTGAGGCCAGCGGTTTGGAATTGATCGGCAACGTACTTTGCAGCGCGCTCGTAGGCTTCGGTGCCGGTGTCCCGGCCTTCCATGCCGTCGTTGGAGAGGGCAACCGTACGGGCCCACCATGCTGCTGTGGCAGTGTCGGGCCTTTTTGACGGCTGAGCCGACGCGGTGAGGGAAGTCAGGATTGCGAGGGCGGATGCCGCAAAGAGAGAGCGGGGTATTGCGAGAGCGCGAATAGTTAGCATGGGTCTCCGTAGATTGTCGTGATTTTAGACTGTTTTTTTCGTTTGTTATTGAACCGAGATCCAGTGGGCGTACGGATACAGGAGCAGGAAGAGGATCATACAGAGAGCCATGAGGTCCATATAGATAAGAAGGAGCACTCCGCCGTGATAGAGGCTCCAGCGGCGCTGCATGCAGCGGACTGTGTCTGCCGCGCCGGCGATGGCAGCCAGGGCCGGAAGAATGAGCACAGGAGCCGGGTGGATTTGCGGAAAGCCAGAGAGGAGGATGGCTGTTGCGAGTCCGGAGAGCACAAGGAGACAGCCGCGTGCGAGAGAACGAGAACGCGGATTGAAAAAAACGGGGAGCACGCGATCCAAATGAAGTACATCTCTGATTTTATGCGCGCTTGATTATTTGGGGGCGGGCGGAGTGGATGTGTCTGCTGCGGGGGACGTGGCTGAGGGCGCAGCTGATGGCAGTGTAAGGTTTTTTACTTCGGAGGTGGCTACCTCGATGGCACCGAAGTGATCGCGATGGAGGTCGTGAACTGCGATGCGAAAGAAGTACTCTCCTTTGGCGGGCGCGCTGATCTCCTGGTTGTACTGGATTCCGTGGGCTACGTTTTTCTTGATCTCCTCCAAAGGCGAGGAGATATGGAGGGATGTGATGCGGCGGTTGACGAGGACGCCATCGGGATTGAAGACGAAGAGTACGAGGTCGAAGTCAGCGTGGATTTTGCCGTCGGAGCCACGAAGAAATGCGATGTCGCCCGGATTGATGGCATAGGTGACGATATAGCGGCGAAAGGGACCGTGAACCTTCTCGCTGAGAATGTTGCCATCGGCGGGTTGGTCTTCGGTCTGAGTCGGAGGGGTTAGAGGATAGACGCCAACCTTCATCAAGATTTCGGTTGGCGTCGGCGAGCCTCGCATCATTGCAACACGCATGTTTTGCTGGGCTGTGGTGGCTGAGGCGGTGACAGCAGAGTCGACGACTGAGGATTGCTTCGGTGTGTCTTTCAGAGCTGGTGGAGGTTTGGATGGATCATCGGCGTAGTAGCCGTGGCGATAGGCAAGGGTAAGGCCCTGGCGGGCGAGCTGGACTTTGATCTTGCGGAACTCACCGTTACGAGCCTGATTGGATGGAGTGTAGGTAAGAGTGTAGAAGTTGGAACCTTCATCGATGGCAGCCGCGACTGCCTGAGCCAAGCCGTTGGTGTTGAAGAAGGCGTGGCCCCCGGTGGCTTCGGCCATTTCCGACATGGTGGAGTGTTCGGAGAAGGTGTCGGTAGAGAATTTGTCCAGATCCTGCTGCATGCGGGCGGGATTGCGGACGTAGTTGCGGGAGGTTGCGGCGCTGTAAACCTCCGTGCTGAAGAGACCGCGAGCATCGATGGGATAGACGGCGACCTGGCTGCGAGCGAGAAGATTGACGGTTTCGCGGAACTCGTCCCCGGAATCAGCGGCGACTGCAAATGGATCCTTCAGCGTGCCGGAGGTGTCGGGAAGGACGCTGATCGGGAAGGAAGCTGAGAACCAGATGAGATTTTTTCGGCCGGGGATGCTGGACAGGTAGCGGGCGAGCTGGTTCATGGCGTCGAGAGTGTACTTGACGCGCAGCTGGGTCTGGAAAGATTGGGTCTCGGCTTCGAACTGGCGGACGTTGGCGACCTGGTCCGCCGGGAGTCCCATGTCTTCCATGTCGTCGGACATGCTGTTTTGAATACCGCTTCCGCCGGTTGGATCCTGAAGCAGAGGAGAGGTTTTGAATTTCATTGAAGCGATCTTCTTCAGGGTGTCGGGGTCACTGGTGAAGCCCTGAAGAATGGTGAGGTGGCTGGTAAGACCGAAGATGGCGATTCTTACGCCGGGCTGTGCGGATTTGAGAAAAGTAAGAAGCTGTTGGCGGACGAACATCTGGTCTTTCAATGGAGTATTCAACGCGTCGAAGAGGAGAATATCGACAGCCCCGTTGAGCGGTTCGGGACTGTAGTTGGTGAAGAGGCCGGGGGGGAGCTTAGGAAATGTGGTGAACCTGGTAGCCTCGGCGGGTGTGAGTGCCGAATGCTCCTCGAAGTGCTTGATCGACTGTGGAAGATTCTCTTCAGTGAGAGCGAAGTCGGATTCTTTGAGGCCGTGAACAGGTCTGTGGTTCTTGTCGGTTACGACGACATCGACGACGACCAGCTGAGTACTTGAGTGGAGGGTCGCTACCGGGTTGGGAGGGGTTTGCGGTGCGGCGGCGCTTTTATCCGGTTGCTGAGATTGTGCGGTGGCGAAGTTTGCGAAACAGAGAGCCGAGAAGGCGAGGCCGAGAACGCGCGGGATGGAACGCTGCATGGTATCTCCGGTGGACGAAACTAGTCGAACACAAGAGACGAGAGAATGTCGTGTTCTTTCTCGCAATGTTTGCGAAGATTTTTGTCTGCGCGACGGTTAGATT
Source organism: uncultured Acidobacteriaceae bacterium (assembly GCA_963815485.1). Classification (GTDB taxonomy): domain Bacteria; phylum Acidobacteriota; class Terriglobia; order Terriglobales; family Acidobacteriaceae; genus Edaphobacter. The sequence continues at coordinate 3,325,064 of CAWFGQ010000002.1, forward strand.
GCTGTGAGCACAGTCTCCTGGCCGGTTGGAATAGTGTGGTTCGCCATGGCCTGGATCGATTGCTCGTAGGGGGCGCGGAGGACACCGCGTTCGGTGATGATGGCCGTGACGTATTTGGCGGGGGTAACGTCAAATGCGGGGTTTTCGATGGCCACGCCGTGGGGAGTCATCTGTTTGCCGTTGGCGTGGGTGACTTCGCGGGCGCTGCGCTGCTCGATGGGGATGCTGTCGCCGGTTGGAGTATCGAGGTCGAGGGTGGACCAGGGGGCCGCGACGTAGAAAGGGATTCCGTGCTCTTTGGCGATGATGGCTACGCCGTAGGTGCCGATCTTGTTGGCGACATCGCCGTTGGCCGCGATGCGGTCGGCTCCGACGATGACGGCCTGGATTCGGCCTTTGCTCATGAGATGGGCGGCCATGTTGTCGCAGAGGACGGTGGTCGGGATGTTGTCCTTCATGAGTTCCCAGGCGGTGAGGCGCGCGCCTTGAAGGAAGGGGCGGGTTTCGTCGGCGAAGACATCGATCTTGTGGCCGCGCTCAATGGCAGTTCGGATGACGCCGAGGGCAGAGCCGTAGCCGCAGGTTGCGAGCGCTCCGGCGTTACAGTGAGTGAGGACAGTGCCTTCTTTGGGAAGGAGCGAGGCTCCGTTTGCGCCCATCTGTTTGCAGGCGGCGATGTCCTCGTCATACATCTGGCGGGCGCGGGTTACGACGGCGGCTTTGATTTCGGGGATCGCGGTGTTTTTTGCAGCGAGGTCGTTGTAGAGGTTGCGAATCTCATCGATGCCCCAGAAGAGATTGACGGCGGTGGGTCGAGTCTCGGCGAGAGTCTTCGCGATGACGGAGACTTCTTCTGTGAGCGCAGGGAGGGTGGTCGTCTGGCTGCGGTCGATGCCGATGGCCATGCCCATTGCGGCGGAGACGCCGATGGCGGGTGCGCCGCGGACGATCATGTCGCGAATGACGGTGGCGACCTGCTTGTAATCGGTTGCAAGGACGTAGGTTTCTTCGAGGGGGAGCTTGGTTTGGTCGAGGAAGTTTACGCCTTCAGGAAGCCATTCGAGGGTGGGAATCATTGCTTAACTAGTTTAGACGATGGCGGCTCAGATTGGGGCTGTAAGACGCCAGAGGAGCGAGGAAACGCTGGTAGCAGCAGATGCATCGGACTGATCGAAGACGCAAGATGCGGAAGAACCAGTCTCTTACGGGACGATGGGAGTGGTGAAGGGATTCGGTGTGACAGGCAGGGCAGATTTTTCCATTGGCGAAGGACAGCAAGGATCACCTCTGTTTCGTTGTGATCCAAGTTTAGGTTTGGGGCTAACTTATTTTGAGAAAGTGAGTGCGATTTTGTTTATTGCTCGGCCCAAAATGGGACAAAGCCCTTTGGGACTCCGGCTGGCGGCAGTTTTCCAAAGTAATTCGGGGAGTAGTTCTGTCAAGTTACTGTGTGATGGTTGCCGGTGTTTCCACGGATTTTCTGTAGTTGCCGTAGCCTACGACGACAGTTGAGCTGATGAGCAGGAAAAGGCCGGCAGCGACGAGGGTTTTTGTGCGGCGGCTGGTGCCTCGCCACTCTTTGAGGAACAGTCCCCAGAGGGTCGCAAAGATGATGATGCTGGCCATGTGGAGTGTCCAACTGGAGAAGTCGTACTTACCCATCTTGGTCTGGCCCATGGAGTAAAAAAAGAACTGGAAGTACCAGACGATGCCGGCAAGGGCGGCGAAGAAGTAGTTGGCGACGAGAGTCCTGGGGGCGATGCGATCGTAGGTGGAGGGGTCGAGGGGGTCGAAGTCAACGAGAGTTGTGCCGGAGGCGTGGGTGGCACGCATGGGGTTGAGGCCGGGCTCGCCTGCGAACTGCTTTACTGATTGGTTTTTGAAGATGAGTATGGCCGACCAGACGAAGTTGGTGAGGAAGCCTCCCCAGAGGACGACAATGAGGACGGGAAGATTCTGCCAGAGGTCTAGTCTATTGCTCGCGAGTAGTTGGGTCTTGGCGAGGGCACCGATCGGCTTACCAGCATCGAGGCCGAAGGCGAAGAAGCTGCTCATAATGCCGGCGAAGATGGCGACTGCAAGGCCTTTGCCGAAGTTGTAGTCGGTTTCTCCTGCTTCGGCTTTTTCCTCCGGCGTGACTTCGCGTTCTTTGGACATGCCGGCGGCTCCGTTGACGGCAACGCCGATGATGCAGACGAGGACACCAAGCAGGATGATCTGTCCGGAGGTTGTGTGAAGGATCGTGCCGAACTCGCGGTGATAGATGGGTGGGATGATGGTGCCAAAGGCGGCGCAGAGGCCGAGGGCGATGGCATATCCGAGGGCGATGCCGAGGTAGCGTATGGCGAGTCCGAAGGTGAGGCCGCCGGCTCCCCAGAGGATGCCCCAGAGGATCGGATAGTAGACGCTGCTGGGATCCTGCGCGTAGGCGGTGTGGAGGATTCCGAAGACGTTTGGGACGAAGAGATATGCAAGAACGACGGGCGCTACGATCCACGCGGCGAATCCCTGGATGAGCCAGTAGATCTCCCACGACCAGCGCTTGATGCCGCGGAAGGGGATGAAGTTGGTAGCGGAGGCGAAGCCCCCTATCCAGTGAAAGATGACGCCAAGAAACGGATTTGGTCCCACGTGCCCTCGTAGTGATGCAGGATAATGATTCTTCTGTAAGCGGTACTATCGTACCTGACGCATGTTGCGTTGGGGAAATATACTCTCTATTGAATTTTGTTCCGGAACACTGGTTCTGCGGAGGTTTGTCTGCGAGTCTCGCTGTTTATTACCTGCTATAACGATACGTTGTTTCCGGAGACTGGCAAAGCTGTTGTGCGGGTCCTGGAGCGGCTGGGACATACGATGGAGTTTCCTGCAGGTCAGACTTGTTGCGGACAGATGCACTACAACACCGGGTATCAGGCAGAGGCGATGCCGCTGCTGGAGCGGTTTGTTGCGCAGTTCAAGGATGCAGAGGCCGTGGTGGTGCCCTCGTCTTCGTGTGTGGCGATGATGCGGGACCACTATCCGAAGATGGCTCGGGAGATTGGGAAGGCGGAGTTGATTGTTGAGGTTGATGCTCTGTTGCCGAAGGTGTTTGAGTTTTCGGAGTTTTTGACGAAGCGATTGGGGTTGGAGGATGTGGGTGCGCACTATCCCCATCGGGTTACTTATCATGCGAGCTGTCATGGACTGCGAAACCTTGAACTTGGCGATGGACCCGTGCGGTTGTTGAAGGCGGTGCGGGGAATTGATCTGGTGGAGTTGAAGGGGCTGGAGCAATGCTGTGGGTTTGGTGGAACGTTTGCAGTGAAGAATGCGGATGTTTCGGGGGCGATGCTGGCGGATAAAGTGACCGCTCTTTTGGAGACGAAAGCTGAGGCCTGTACCGCCTGCGATAACAGCTGTCTGATGCACATTGAGGGCGCGCTGCATCGACAGAAGAGCGGCGTGAGGACGATGCATCTGGCGGAGATTCTGGCCGGGGAAGAGGCGGGACAGTGAGCGTGACCGGGCTTGATCCTAAGACGGCGCCACTGTTTCCGATTGCGGCTAAGACCGCGTTGGGGGATACGCAACTACGGAGGAATGTTCGTCACGCGACGGATGTGATTCAGGCGAAGCGTGCGCGAGTTGTGGGGGAGATGCCGGATTGGCAAGATCTGCGTGAGGCGGGGAAGCAGATTCGCCAGCACACGATGGAGAATCTGGAGTTTTATCTGGAGGAGTTTGAGGCGAACTGCACGCAAGCGGGGGGCATGGTGCATTGGGCGCGGGATGCTGCGGAGGCGCGGCGGATTGTGGTTTCGCTGGTGAAGGCTTCGGGGTCGAACGAGGTAATCAAGATCAAGTCGATGACGACCGAGGAGATTCAGTTGAACTCGGCGCTGGAGGCTGCCGGAATTCATCCGTTTGAAACGGATCTCGCTGAGCTGATTATTCAACTTGGCGAGGATCGGCCTTCGCACATTGTGGTGCCGGCGCTGCACAAAAACCGCCATGAGATTCGAGAGATATTTCGGACGAAGATGGATCTTCCGGAACTGGGCGACCAGGCGCAGGACCTGGCGGATGCCGCCCGGGTGTTTTTGCGGGAGAAATTCTTGCGGGTTAAGGCTGCGGTGAGCGGAGCGAATTTTCTGATCGCGGAGACGGGTGGGGTTTGCATCGTCGAGAGCGAAGGCAATGGTCGGATGTGCCTGACTCTTCCAGAGACGCTGATTACCGTGGCGGGGATCGATAAGGTTGTTCCGCGGTATCAGGATCTGGAGGTATTACTGCAGTTGTTACCGCGGTCGGCGACAGGCGAGCGGATGAATCCGTACAACTCGGTTTGGACTGGGGTGATGGCAGGGGATGGGCCACGGGTTTTTCATGTGGTGCTGATGGATAATGCGCGGACGGAGATTCTGGCGGACAAAGAGGCGCGGCAGACGCTGAACTGCATTCGGTGCGCGGCTTGCCAGAATGCGTGTCCGGTTTATCGGCAGACGGGTGGGCATGCGTATGGGTCAGTCTATGCAGGGCCGATTGGGGCGATTCTGACTCCGCAGTTGCAGGAGATGCATTATGCCCAGTCGTTGCCGTATGCTTCTTCGCTTTGCGGGGCTTGCTATGAAGTTTGTCCGGTTAAGATCAATATTCCCGAGGTGTTGATTCACCTGCGGAATAGGGTCGTCAAGCAGAAGGGGCTAAGTGCTGAGGCGCTGGCGATGCGTACGATGGGGATGATCTTTCGAAGTGAGCGGCGATTTCGTGCAGCCCAGCGGCTGGGAAGGGTAGCGGAGACGCCGCTGGCACGTAAGGATGGCTGGATTGGGTGGTTGCCGGGGCAATTGGGTGGGTGGACGCAGGCGAGGGATTTGAAGCAGATGCCAAAGGAGACGTTTCGCGATTGGTGGGAGAAGCGGGAGAAAAATGGCAACTGAGATGGTTACAAATCCGGCTCGGGAAGAGATATTGCGGCGAATTCGCGCTGCGAAGGGCGGCGTTGCTACTGCTGAGAGGTCGCAGGCTGCGTGGAGTGGTATTGAAAGAAGGTATCGGCGCGAGGCCACCCGTCCGCGAGAGGCTGTGCTGGAGTTGCTGGAGGATCGCCTGCGGGACTATGACGCTCGGGTGGTGCGGGCGACTCACAACGATGTTCGTGCGGTTGCCGCGAAGATGCTGGGAGATCGTGGGACGCGGCGATTGGTTGTTCCACAGGGCCTGATGGCGGACTGGATTCCCGAAGGAGTTGAGTTTGTTGTTGATGAAGGGTTGAGTGCGGTGGAACTTGACCGACTTGATGGTGTGATGACCGGAGCTACACTCGCGATTGCGGAAACTGGAACTCTGGTGCTGCAAAATGTGGCTGGTCAGGGGAGGCGAGCTATAACGCTGGTGCCGGACTACCATTTGTGCGTAGTGCGGGTTGCGGACGTAGTGGAGACGGTTCCTGAGGCGATTGGGCGGCTGCAGGCGACGGCTGATCTGGCGACGACGTTTGTATCCGGGCCGTCGGCGACGGCTGATATTGAAATGACCCGAATTAAGGGTGTGCACGGGCCGCGTTTTCTGGATGTAATTCTGGTTGGGTAGGATACGGGAGAAAATACCTTTGACAATTGCGTGGAAAAAGTAGACTCTTCTGAATGTTTCAATAGAGAGTATATTTCTATCTGTAATATCTGATGGAGCGAGGAATGGACCGATGATGACCAACGGTGCAGGTGCAGCGGAGCGGGATGCACAGAGGGTCTGGAGTGCTCTGGATGGGTTTCGGATTGAACTTCCCTCGTGGGGTTTCGCAAACACCGGAACCAGGTTCGGAAAGTTTGTACAGGGTGGAGCGGCGACGACGATTGAAGAGAAGTTCAGCGATGCTTCGCAGGTGAACAAACTGACGGGTGCCAGTCCGACGGTGGCGTTGCATGTGTTGTGGGATCTGCCGGGCGGTAAGGCGGATGTTCCGGCGATTCAAGAGCTGGAGACGAAGTATGAAGTGAAATCCGGGTCCATTAATCCGAACTTGTTTCAGGATGCGGAGTATAAATACGGGTCGATTGCGAATCCCAGTGCAGAGATTCGCGGTAATGCTCTGGCGCATTTGTTGGATTCGGTTGAGATCGGGCGGGAGCTGGGGTCGAAGGATCTTTCGCTGTGGATTGCGGATGGCTCGAACTATCCAGGGACGCAGAGCATTCGGCGGCGGATTGGATATATGGAGGAGGTGCTGTCCGCGACCCACGCTGCGCTGGGAGAGAATCAGCGGATGCTGGTGGAGTACAAGCCGTTTGAGCCGGCTTTCTATCACACAGACATTGCGGACTGGGGAATGGCGCTGGAACTGGCTCGCCGGGCTGGTCCTAAAGCGAAGGTGCTGGTGGATACGGGGCATCACGCGCAGGGAACTAATATCGAACAGATTGTGGCGTGGCTGTTGCGTCTGGGAGAGCTTGGCGGATTCCACTTCAACGACCGAAAGTATGCGGATGACGATTTGACGTTGGGCTCGATCGATCCTTATCAGGTGTTCCGGATCTTCCATGAGATTTTGAGTGTGACGGAAGAGGAGCGTGCGGGTGTGGCGTTCATGATCGACCAGAGCCACAACCTGAAGGGCAAGATGGAGGCGATGGTTCAGACGGTGATGACGGCGCAGGAGATTTTTGCGAAGGCTGCGCTGGTGGATCAGGCTCGGCTGGCTGAGTTGCAGCAGGAGTGTCGCCTGGTGGAGGCAGAGGAGTGCTTCCGGGGAGCGTTCTGGACGGATGTGCGGCCGGTGGTGCGGGAGTGGCGGGTTGCTCGCGGGCTGCCTGCGGAGCCTTTGAAGGCTTTGTCGGAGAGCGGTTACGTGGAGAAGATTACCCGTGAGCGCGGGAGCAAGAATGCTCGTAGTGTTTCGAGTTATGCCTAGCAGCAATTTTCTCAAAATCAGTCGCTTCGCTTTTGTTCTTCGATGGAATGCGGGTTGCGAATCCGTTATTCGTGGCGTAAGGCCTGTGTGGGGTCGGTGCGTGAGGCGCGACGTGCCGGGCCGAAGGCTGCTGCGATGGCGATTGTCATTAACAGCAGTGCGGCTGGGATTAATGTGCCTGGATCGAAGGGCTTGAGTCCGTAGAGCATCGCGCGGACAAAGCGAGTGAGGCCGAAGGCTGCGGCCAGGCCGCCGGCGATGCCAAAGAGTGCGAGCGCAGAGCTTTCGCTGAGGATCATCCAGAGGACCTGACGGGTGCTTGCGCCGAGGGCCATGCGAACGCCGATCTCGCTGGTGCGGCGAGCGACGTTGTAGGCCATGATGCCGTAGATGCCGATGCAGGCAAGGACGAGAGCGAGGATACCGAACCCAGCGGTGAGGGTAGCGAAGAGGCGCTGCTGCGAGATGCTGTCTTCGATCTGTTCGGTCTGGGTACGGATGTCGCGGAGAGGAAGATCCTTGTCGATGGACTCGACGGCATTGCGGAGAGCGGGCAAGATGGCGGCGGGAGAGAGTTGCGTCTTGATTGTGTAGGTGATGAACTGCTCTCCCTTGGCCTGGCGGTAGAGGGTGTAGAAGGTAGGGGATGGGTCGCCCTGGAGCCGATCGTATTTGGCGTCGGCGGAGACGCCGATGATCTGGTAGATGGTTTCAGGATCGCCCTGGTTCCGTTCTGTGGTGAAGGTTTTGCCGACAGGGTCGACGTCCGGGTAGACACTGCGGGCAAGACTTTGGTTGATGACTGCGACGAGCGGGGAGGTTGCAGTGTCGGCTGGGCCGAAGCTTCGGCCGTAGAGGATAGGGATGCGGTAGGTCTCGAAGAAATTCCGGCCGACGGTGTTGACGTCGCGATAACGCTTGTCGCCCGTTGGTTTGGGCTGATCCGTGGGTTGGAAGGTGGTGTTGGAGATATTGTGGGCGAGCAGAGGATTCTCGAGGAGCGCGACGGACTCGACGCCGGGCACTTCCGCTAGGCGGTCTTCGATGCGCTGGTGGAGGGCGATGTTCTGTGGCGCGGGGTAGCGGGTGGGCGGGGCCTGAATGTTGAAGAGCAGGAGGTTGTGGGGGTCGAAGCCGAGACTGGTGGTGTTGAGGTTGATCAAGGTGCGCGCGAAGAGACCTGCTCCGACGACGAGGAGCATGGAGAGCGCGATTTGGAAGACGACGATGGATTTGCCGGCGAGGCCCTTGCGGCGGCGGGTGGCGGAAGAGGCGGCGTCCTTGAGCGCGGTGTTGATGACACTGCGAGTGGCTTGCAATGCGGGGGCGAGGCCGAAGAGGATTCCAGTGAGGATAGAGACTATGGCGGTGAAGGCGAAGATGCGAAGGTCGAATCGGGCGTTGAGGGGCGCGGGGCGCCAGGCGGATGAGAGAAGGTGGGGAATGATGTTTCGCCCGAGGTAGCCTAGTGCGAAACCGGCGATACCTCCGAGCGAGGAGAGGAGGAGGCTTTCGGTCAATACCTGGCGGAGGACGCGGGAGCGGCTGGCTCCGAGAGCGAGGCGAACGGACATCTCGCGCTGGCGGGCTGCGGAGCGCGCGAGCAGAAGATTGGCGAGGTTGGCGCAGGCGAGCAGAAGAACAAAGCCCGTGAGCACGGAGAGGACATAGATCGGCGCGGCATAGTCATGGGTGGCTGCTGCAAGACCCTGACTGCCGGATTCGACGACGAGGTCGGGCATGCTCGCGTGCTTTGGAACGGCGATTGTGGCGCGGATGTCCTGTTCGAGCCAGACGGCGAAGGCGGCACGGACGGCTTCGTCGGAGACGCTGGGGCGAGCACGTCCCATGATCGACATCCACCATTGATTGGGGTCCTGGAGAATAGAGCCATTCTGCGTGGGCATCAGGGTGGGCTGCATGCTGAAGGGGAGGAAGACGTCGGGCGAGATCTGGACACCTGCGGCTCCGGTGAAGCCGGGTGGATTGATGCCAACGATGGTGATAGGGATGAGGTTAAGCTGGATCGTTTTGCCGATGACGTAGGGAGAGCGTCCGAAGAGGCGTGCCCAAAGGCCGTCGCTGATGACGGCGACGGGTCCGGAGCCGGCCGCTTCGTCGTCGGATGGCTGGATGGCGCGGCCGAGAGTGGGTTGAACGCCAAGTTGCTGGTAGAAATTTCCTGAGACAAGCTCGCCCGTGACGGTGCCGGCGTGACCGTCGACGGTAGCGGTGAAGCGGTTGAAGTCGCCGAGATATCTGAAGGCGAAGAGGTCTTCGAGGACAGGCTTGGCAAGGTTTTGCTGACGCAGGAGCTGGTAGACAGGGTAAGAGATGGAGTGAGTTATCGATCGCCCATCGGGGGTTTTGTAGTAGTCACCCCAGAAACGGTGGATGGGACTGTGATTGTCCCTGACGATAGCGAAGAGGCGAAGCTGATTGGGCTGGGGTACGGCGAGGCGGTCGAGGAGGATGCCTTTTGCGAGGGTGAAGATGATCGTGTTGGCTCCGATGCCGAGGGCGAGTGAGGCAATTGCGACGAGGGTGAATCCGGAGCTACGGCGGAGCAAGCGGAAGCTGAAGCGGATGTCGTTCCAGATGCTTTCGGCTGTGGACTCCCATGTGGAGGAGCGAACTTTCTCTTTCACGGTTTCGATGTTGCCCATTTCGATGCGGGCGGCGCGTTGGGCTTCGTGAGGGTTGAAGCCTCTGCGAGTTTTTTCTTCGGCTGAGGCTTCCTGGAAGGTGCGGAGTTCTTCCGTCAAGTCGTGGCTTCGCTGCTGTTTGTTGAGAAGGGCTTTGATTCCGCTGATGAAATTGTTGAGGAAGGGCATGGCGGCTCCGTCAAGCTTGGAGGATGCTGGTGATGGCGGCGAGCTGGCGGCTCCACTGCTGGGTCTCTTCCTTGAGGGCCTTGCGCCCGCGGTCGGTCAGGAGGTAGTACTTGGCGCGCCGGTTGTTCTCGGTGGCTCGCCACTCGGCGTTGATGCGGCCGGTGCGTTCAAGGCGGGTGAGGGCGGGGAAGAGCGAACCAGGGTTGACGCGGAAGACTCCGTTGCTGATCTGTTCAATGCGCAGAGCTATGCCATAGCCATGCATGGACTGGAGGGCGAGAGTCTTGAGGATCAGCATTTCGAGGGTTCCCTGGATGAGTTCGCTTGGTTTGCTGGTCATATTTCTCCTATCGATTGTCTAGAGGTATACCTTGTTCCACTAGATTGTCAAGAGGACTGTTTCTTTAGGAATATGCGCGCCTTGGAGTTGACAGAATTTTGAGCGGTTCCCTACTGGATTCAGATTTCATTAACGAAACATCAGAGGTTTGCCGCATAATGGAGCGGCTGAGAGGTTTGTTCCCCGGCAGGAGACTATGGCGGTTCGTAAAACGACGAAGAGACTGTATCTGATTCCAGTGCTGTCGAAGGCACTGGATATTCTTGAGCTGCTGCAGGCAGAGAACCAGCCGATGACGCTGGAGGCGATCCATCGGCAGACGCGGATTTCTAAGACGACGGTGTACCGAGTGCTGAAGACGTTTGTGCACCGCGGGTATCTGTCGCAATCTCCAGACGGGTTGTACCGGCAGGTGACGCGGCCGAAGAAGCTGCGTTTCGGGTTTGGGGGACAAAGTGCGGATATGCCGTTCTCGGTTGAGGTGACGGAGAGTCTGAAGGATGCGGCGGCTTCGGTTGGGGTTGATCTGTTGGTCCTTGATAATCGCTACGATTCAGCGACGGCGTTGAAGAATGCCGAGGAGTTTGTGCGGAACAAAGTGGACCTGGTGATCGAGTTCCAGGTGGAGCAGGAGGTTGCGCCGATGATCGGCGACAAGATTGCGGGAGCGGGGATTCCGCTGATTGCGATCGATATTCCGCATCCTCACGCGACTTATTTTGGCGTGGATAACTATCGAGTGGGGATTGAGGCGGGGGAGGTACTGGCGGCTCATGCGACGACGCACTGGGAGGGCCACGTGGATTGGGTGATCGGGCTCGATCTGCCGGAGGCTGGTCAACTGGTGCAGAGCAGAATTACCGGCGCGTTTGAGGGCGTTCGTGCGGGGCATCCGGAACTGCCGGTGGAGACGTTTGTGCGGATTGATGGGCGTGGGATGCGGGAACGGAGCAAGAAGTTGATCTCGGATTTTCTGCAGCGGCATCCGAAGGACAAACATATTTTGATTGCGGCGGCTACGGACTCGAGCGGATTGGGTGCGGTTGACGCGGTGCGGGAGCAGAAGCGAGAGAAGCATGTGGCGATTGTGGGACAGGATTGCATCGCCGAAGCGATCCAGGAGATGCGCAGGGAGAGGTCGCCCTTGATCGGATCGGTTTCGCATGAGACGAGTTCGTATGGGCCGAGTTTGATTCATCTTGGGTTGTCTTTGCTGAAAGGGCAGACGGTGCCGCCGTATAACTATGTTGCTCATCGGATGGTGACTCGGGAATCTTTGTCGCAAGGGTAATGGTGGTTTGGTCAGCGGTTGGTTGTCGGGTTGGGCTGTCCGGTTTTCCCATTGGAAATAGTTGCCGTATTGGTGTTACGTGTGGAATGATAGTCGGGGCCGCGTTTCGGCCGACACGACAGAGGTTGACACATGACAGCACTGAAGGGTCTTCGGTTTCTTGAGGATCGATGGGATGAGGCGGTGGCGTCGAAACTTGATGCGCCGGAGTTGTTGCGGTACCGATCGAATCTGTTGGGTTCGGATTTGCGAATTACGAACTTCGGCGGAGGGAATACGAGTACCAAGCTCGAGCAGGTTGATCCGCTGGACGGGCAAACGAAGAAGATTCTTTGGGTGAAGGGGAGCGGGGGCGACCTGGGAAGCATCAAGCGGTCGGGGTTTGCGACGCTCTATCTGGATAAGCTACTGGCGCTGGAGAAGGTGTATCGCGGAGTGGATCTCGAGGACGAGATGGTGGAGATGTATCCGCTGTGCACGTTCGGGAATAATCCTGTTGCGGCATCGATCGATACGCCGCTGCATGGATTTTTGCCGTTTCCGCATGTGGACCATCTCCACCCGGACTGGGGGATCGCACTGGCGGCCTCGGCGAACGGGAAGATTAAGATGGAGGAGTTCAATAAGGAGTTTGGGCATAAGCTGGCGTGGCTGCCATGGCAGCGGCCTGGGTTCGAACTGGGGATGATGCTCAAAAAAATTGTGGGTGAGACTCCGGGGTGCGATGGCGTTGTGCTGGGTGGACACGGGTTGTTTACGTGGGGGAATACGCAGCGCGAGAGCTATCTGAATACGATTACGATCATCGATCAGTTCGGGCAGTTTATTGAACGGCATGCTGCGGCGGGGTACAAGGTCTTCGGCGGAGGGGCTGTGAAAGTCCGGGAGGATCGCGCTGAGATTGCGGCTGCGATTATGCCTTATCTGAGGGGAGCAGTTTCGCGGAAGCAGCGGTGGATCGGGAGTTTTTCGGATTCGCGGCAGGTGCTGGAGTTTGTGGATTCATCGCAGGCGGAGAAGCTTGCGCATCTGGGAACCAGCTGTCCGGACCACTTTATCCGGACGAAAATTCGGCCGATGTTTTTGAAGTGGAATCCTGCGGGGGATCCTGCCGAGTTGAAGGAGTTGATTGAGACTGGGCTGGAGACTTATCGGACGGAGTATGCCGAGTATTACAAAAAGCACGCTGTGAGGGATTCGCCTGCGTTGCGCGATGCGAGCCCGACGGTTGTTCTTGTGCCGGGTGTGGGGATGTTCAGTTTTGGCAAGAACAAGACAGAGTCGCGGATTACAGGCGAGTTTTATATCAATGCGATCGGTGTGATGCAGGGCGCGGGCGCGCTTGGTGCTGGTGTGGATTGCAAAGAGATTCCACAGGCTGGCCCTGCTGCTGCGGCGGACCAGTTCTCGACGCATGCGAACTACGTTGCGCTGCCCCCGAGTGAGGCTTTTCGAATTGAGTATTGGAAGCTGGAGGAGGCGAAGATTCGCAGGCAGCCTCCGGAGAAGGAACTCAGCCGGCGGGTGGCGCTGATTGTTGGCGGAGGCAGCGGGATTGGACGCGAGGTTGCGATGCTGGCTGCTGAGCGTGGCGCGCATGTGATGGTTGCGGACCGCGATGTGGAGGGTGCGGAGGCTGTTGCTGCTGAGACTGCCGCGATCTCCGGCAAAGAAGCCGTTGGCTGGACGAGCATCGATATTCGTGACCGCAAGACGATTAAGGCAGCGCTGGAGGCCACGATCAAGCAGTTTGGAGGGGTCGATATTTTGATCAATACGGCGGCGCTGTTTCCTTCTTCGCCGGATGGCGTGATCAGTGATACACAGTGGGCGTTGACCCTCGAGGTCAATGTGACGGCGAACTATCTGCTGGCCGATGAGGCAGCGAAAGTCTTTGTCGAGCAGGGGATTGATGCCAGTGTGGTGCTGACGAGCTCGGCAAATGCTGTTGTTGCGAAACGCGGGAGTGAGGCTTACGACGTGAGCAAGGCTGCGTTGAGTCATCTTGTGCGGGAACTGGCGGTGTCGATGTCACCGAAGGTGCGAGTGAACGGGATTTCGCCCGCGACGGTAGTGAAGGGATCTACGATGTTTCCGCGGGATCGGGTGATTGCTTCGCTGAAGAAGTACAAGCTGCCGTTTGAGGATTCGATGACCGACGATGAGCTGCGCAATGAGCTGGCGCGATTCTATGCGACCCGGACACTGACACATCAACCGATCGATCCGAAGGACTGCGCGCAGGCAATTATGTTTCTGGCGGGGCCATTGGCGCGATGTACGACGGGGCATTTGATTCCGGTTGATGGCGGGTTGACCGAGGCGTATCTGCGATGAAGCTGGTGCTGAATGAAGGTGGGCGATGAGAAGACGAGTTCCCGAGATGGCGTTACTGCCTGGGGATACGCGGGCTTCGATTGCCGTGGATCTGGGTGCGGAGAGCTGCCGGATTTCGCTGCTGCGGTGGCGGGATGGGCAGCCTGAGATCACACTGGTGCATCGTTTTGCGAATGCTCCACGTGAGAGTGAAGGCGGGCTCCACTGGGATCTGAAGATGATTGAGGCGGGCCTGGAGGAGGGGCTTCGCCGCTGTGCTGCTATTGCGAATGAGGGGGTTCGTTCGATTGCAGTGGATGGGTGGGCGGTGGATTATGTGCGGGTCGATGCAGAGGGGAAAGCGCTGGCCGATCCGTTTTGTTATCGCGATGAGCGGACGATCAAAGCAGAGCGGGCACTCCATCGTAAGATCGGCCCAGAGCGGCTGCGCGAATTGACGGGCGTGCAACTGATTCGGATTAACACCCTCTATCAGCTTTATGCTGACGGGATGCAGGGACTGCCTGAGGGCAGCCAGTGGATGAATCTGCCGGAGTATACTCTCTCGCGCTTGGGTGGAGCGCGGGTGGCGGAGTTTACGAATGCGACTCATACGGAGATGGTGGAGCTGTATCAGCGGCAGTGGTCGAGGGAGATCTTTTCTGCAGCACATCTTGACCTGGCTGCGGCACCGAAGCTGGTTCCTCCGGGAACTGAGATCGGCAGGCTGACGGGACCGCTGGCGGAGTTGCCAACGCTGCGCGATACCGTCCTGATTGCTCCAGCTTGCCATGACACTGCTTCGGCGATTGCGGGGATTCCGGCAACGGGAAATGACTGGGCTTATATCAGCTCGGGAACGTGGTCGCTGGTAGGTACGTTGCTGGAACAGCCGAGAAATGGCGAAGCTGCAGCGGAGGAGAACTTTACCAACCTTGGCGCGGTTGGAGGGCGAGTCTGTTTTCACAAAAATGTGAATGGTATGTGGCTGATTCGGCAGTGCATCGAGAAGTGGGCTGCGGACGGCAAAACATGGACTGTGCCGGAGTTGGTGGCGGCGGCGGAGAAGATTGCGAAACCGCACGGATTGCTGGATGTAGATGATCCTGATTTGCTGCTTGCTGGGCGGATGCCGCAACGGATCAATGCGCAGCGGGTGCGCAAGGGTTTCGAGGCGCTTGATGAGAGTCCGGAGAATGCACCTGTGTTTGCGAGCCTGATCTTTCATAGTCTGGCGTCACGGTATGCGAAGGTGCTGGATCGCGTGGCTTTTCACAGCGGGAAGAAGCTGAAGAGATTGTTTGTTGTGGGCGGCGCGAGCCAGAACGATTATCTGAACCGGTTGACGAAGGAAGCGACGGGGTTGGAGCTGTTTCGCGGGGCGGCGGAGAGCTCGACTGTAGGGAACTTTGCAGTTCAGTTGGCTGTACTGGAAGGAAGCCGCGATGCTATGAGCGGAGCTTATGCTGAACAGGTGTCCCGATGGGCGGGGCTGTTTGTTGCGTCGCTGGAGCAGACGGTGACGGCCTAAGGCCGTTGCGTGATAGGCTTCCCTTGCATGTCTACCACTACATTTGATCTTGTTGCTGCGGCCTCTGCAGAGATGGTTCGCGAGGGTTTTAGTCCTGATTTTCCTGGTGGGACGGACGCACAGGTTGCGGAGATTCGCGCTTCGTTGAACACAGTTGTCGATCAAGATGCGCAGGACCTGCGTGGGCTGCATTGGTCTTCGATCGATAACGATACTTCGCGGGATCTGGATCAGATTGAAGTCGCAGAGCGGGTGGATGGCGGCATTCGCATGCGCGTGGGGATTGCGGATGTGTCGGCTTCGGTGCTGAAGCGCACTGTGATTGATCAGCATGCGGCTCAACAGACGCAGACGGTGTATACAGCGGTGCGGAATTTTTCGATGTTGCCGACTGAGTTGTCAACCGATATGACTTCGCTGAATGAGAGCGAGGATCGTGCGGCGCATGTGATCGAGTTTGTGGTCGATGCTGAGGGGCGGGTGGGGCAGACGAGGATCTATAAGGCAGTTGTGCGGAACAAGGCGCAGCTTGCTTATAGCAGGGTGGGGCCTTGGCTTGAAGGGGCGGCGGGGGCGGATGCCAAGGTTGCGGCGTCGGCGGAGTTGCAGGAGCAGTTGAAGCTGCAGGATGAGGCGGCGGTCGCCTTGAGGGCGCAACGGGTGAAACAGGGGGCGCTGGAGTTCAGTCGGGCTGAGGCCGATCCCGTCGTTGTGGATGGGAAGGTGCAGTCGATCGGCACGGTGTTTCATAACCGGGCGAGCGACCTGATCGAGGAATTGATGATTGCGTCGAATGAGACGATGGCAAAGACGCTTCGGGCGGCGAAGCGGTCGTGCATTCGCAGGGTGGTGAAGTCGCCGGAGCGTTGGTCGCGGATTGTGGAGTTGGTTGGGAGATATGGAACGACGTTGCCTGGGGAGCCGAATTCGGGTGCGTTGAATGCTTTTCTTCAGAAGCAGCAGGTGGTGGATGCAGTGCATTATCCGGATTTGTCGCTGGCGATTATTAAGTTGATGGGGCCGGGGGAGTATGTGCTGGCGAAGGGCGATGATATGGATGTGCCGGGACACTTTGGGCTGGCGGCACAGGACTATGCTCACTCGACGGCGCCGAACCGGCGGTTTGCGGACCTGGTGACGCAGCGGGTGGTGAAGGCGTGGTTGAAGGGTGAGGCTGCGCCATACTCCGATGAGGAACTGGCGGCGATTGCGCTGCACTGCAATGAGCGTGAGGCTGCGGCTCGCAAAGTGGAGCGGGCCATGGTGAAGCGGATTGCGGCGGTGGCGCTGGCGGGGAGCGTGGGGAAGACGTTCCATGGAGTGATAACCGGGGCGAATGACAAGGGGACGTATGTCCGAGTGTTCGATCCTCCTGTGGAAGGAAAGATTGTGCGCGGGGCGAATGGGCTCGATGTTGGGGACACGGTGGATGTGACTCTGGTGCATACGGATCCGCAGCACGCGTTTATTGATTTTTCGCATGGGGCGGGGCAAAGCGATGTCAAGGCCAACCACGGCGCCAATGGGTTGCACGGATAAGAACGCATTTTATTTGGGTTCGCCTGTGGAGACGTTCTCCGAGTCGGTAATGCTGACTTTGCTGCCGTCGGCGGTGGTGATGGTGTTGTCGGTCATCGTCCAGTTTTGTGCGTTCGCGATGGTGCCGGCGGTGGCGGCTTCGATGTTGAGGTGATCGAGCTTGAAGTCGACGAGTGGGGCATTGGGGTAGGCGGAGACGTTGAAGGCTCGCTTGGCGCCGGTGGCCTTGATGTTCCAGACGTGGACGTCGGAGAAGTGCGGGAGGCCCTGTTCTTCGGGTACGGGCGTGGTGAGTGGAATCCAATAGGGCGGGACGGTCTTGGGATCAGTACCTTCGGGTAGCTTGGCGTAGCTGTAGGCGGGATTCCAGTTCATGTTTATGGAGATGGGGACGGCGACGCCGATGAAGGTGAGGTCGTGGATGCGGATGTCGGAGGCATGACCGCCGCGAACGTGAGCGGATTTGAAGAGGACGCCGTTGGGGACGCCGGATTCCGCGGTGATGTTCCAGGCTTCGATGTTGTGGAAGCCGCCGGAGGTCTCGGAGCCGATTGTGATGGCGGCGGCGCCACGGTGGATGATGGAGTCGTGGATCTTGATGTTGTAGGTGGGGCGATTGACGCGGAGGCCGTCGGAGTCGCGGCCAGCCTTGAGACAGAGTGCATCGTCGTTGGCTTCGATGTCGGCGTGGGAGACCTCGACGTCGTGGGAAGAGTCGATGTCGATGCCGTCGGTGGATGGGCCACGGCCGCCTTCGTTGTTACGGATGATGAGGCCGTCGATGGTAACGTCATGGGAGTAGAGGACCTGGACGGTCCAGAAGCCGGAGCGCTTGAGGGTGAGGCCGCCGCCGTAGTGGACGTTCGAGGAGTTCTGGATGAGGGAGAGGCGGACGCGCCTGGCGTCGTAGTCGGAGGCCCAGCGGAGGCCTTTGGGTTGGTAGATCTTGAGAGTGTCGCGGTAGACCTGCCACCAGATGGCGCCGTTCTGGTCGATAGTGCCTTTACCGGTGATGGTGACGTCCTGCTGGTCGCGGACGTTGATCATGGCGGCGGGCCAGGTCATCTCGATACCGGCGATGCGGGTGGGTAGTTCGGGGAAGTCTTTAATGTCCTGCGATCCGGTGAGGGTGACACCCTCTGGTATCTCGAAGGTGATTCCGGATTTCAGGAAGAGAGCGCCGGTGAGATAGGTTCCGGGTTTGAAGCTGACGGTCGCTTTCTTCGGTGCGGCAGCGTCGATGGCTTTCTGGATGGCGGCGGTGTCGGGAGTTGTGCCGTCGCCTTTGGCTCCATAGGCGTTGGCGAAAAATATTTTTGGGGCGGCGTGCGCGGAGACGGGAATGAGGGCCAGGAAGAGAGTAAAGGCGAGTGTTTTGCGATGCCTGGTCGTCGTGTTCATGGATACCTCCCCCTCCCGGGGTAATAGTATGCAAAGTCTTCGAAGGAGAGACTTTAAAGTCTAGACTTCGAGTGTTCTTAGTACCGCTTTAAATGGCCCAGTCCGGCTTGCGCCGGACTGTTGGTGTCTGAGTTAATTTTATCGTGGGCGTCAATAGGTTAATTGTGGATTGGAAGTTGGTGTGCGCCTTTAGGTAAACCGAATCGGCATGGGCAGAAGAGCATACCCCAGGGGCTAAAGCCCCTACTTGTTCCATCGATTTGTGGAACGGCTGAAGCCGTGCCCTTAAGCGAAGCGGATCGCGCTTGCGCGCGATAGCCGAAGCATGCGATGGGACTGGATGAATGGGGTACCCGGCAGGGATCAGAGCGAGAGTGGGAAGGTGGCCGCTAGAATGGGTTGCACAATGAATCGTCTGGTTCTGATTATGGCTTTGGCTTCGGTTGTTCCGGCGGGTGCGCAGACTGCGATGCCGGCGGCTGGCGCTACAGCGTTCAAAGATACCTCTGCATTCAAGCCTCCTAGTGGTGAGAAGGTCGCGATCATCGAGTTTGAGGATCTGGAGTGCCCGCTTTGCGCGAAGGTTTCTCCGATGGTGCGGGATGCGATGAGCCGCTACCACATTACGCGGGTTCATCATGACTTCATCATTCAGGGGCATGCCTGGTCGCGGACTGCTGCGATTAACGCCCGCTATCTTGAGGACAAGGTTTCGTTGCAGGTGGCGGAGGATTTTCGGCGGGATGTATTTGCGAGTCAAATGCTGATTGCGAGTCCTGACGATCTGCAGCAGTTTACGCGGAGGTGGTTTCAGGCGCATGGGCAGGCGATGCCCTTTGTCATCGATCCTTCGGGTAAATGCGCGGCGGAGGTGGAGGCTGATTGCGCGTTGGGGAGACGGACTGGCGTGGTCCATACGCCAACGCTGGTGGTGGCCACAACGCACCATTGGATTGAGGTGACGGAGCCGGACCAGTTGTATGCGGCGATTGATCGTGCGGAGGCTGATGTGAAGGCTTGGCGGTCGCGATAGGAGCAAAAGCAAAATGCGGGGGTCTCTCCACTTCGCTTCGCTTCGGTCGAGATGACGCTTCTTTGAGTGGACAGGAACGAGGGACGCTTCATTTGATGTCCTCGGTGACGAGGTGGATGGTGCCGAGGATGCCGGAGGGAATGGGTTGGACTTTGTTGAGGTCCTGCATCTGGAAGCGGTCGCCGTATTTTTCGATGAGGGGTTTGTAGTCGTGGGGTGGGAGTTTGGACCAGGCGTTGAGGGCGGTGTTGTAGACGTGGATTTCGAGGTGGTTCTGGCCGGGCTTCAGGAGTTTGGATACGTCGAGGCGGTAGGGTGGGTGCCAGAGTGAGCCGGCTCGCTGGCCGTTGATGAAGACGATGGCGGCTTCGCGGATGGGTGGGTCGTAGTAAGCGTGCATGCCGGGGCCTGTGCGGGTGATGCGTGGGTCGGGCAGGCCGTTGGTGCCGAGTGCTGGGTGTTCGGGTGGTGAGTTGGGTGAGCCGGGGAGTGAAGTGCCCCCTTCGATTTCGAGGTAGATGGGATCCTTTGGGGGTGTAGTCAGATTGAAATCTCGTCTATAAACCGCTTCGCCCGAGTAGTAGAGTGTGGCTGGGTTGATAGTCCAGTCGGTGAGGGTGGGTTCGGTTTCTGTTTCTTTGGTTGAGGTGAAGGTGACTTGCCAGTCGCTGGAAAGGTCGGCGAGGTGGGCCGGTTGATCCGAGTGAAGCGGGACGTCTTTGCCGCAATAGTACTGCCCTGTCCTAGAGACGTCTCGTTGATGTCCTGAGAATACGAAGGCCCGAGATTCATAGGGTGCCATATGGAGCGGGATGCAGGCACTGCCGATTGTGGAGATAGCGCCTGTGTCAGCATTCCAAACTTCACCGTCGAGGTAACGGGTCTTGAGGGAGATGGTTGCGTCTATCGGACGATTGCCGGTATTGGCGACGAAGTAGATATCGGTGTCATCCAGCTCGCGGCGGATAAAGCCGATGGCGTCAGTGACTTTTCCAGAGAGGAAACTAAGATCGGGTTTGTATGCCTTGTGGAGAGCGTCGCCTAGATCACTGATATCAGGGACGAGTGTGAAGCCTTTGGAGAGTGCGGTGATCGCGGATGAGTCATTGCCTTCGGAGTCCATGGAGGGAAGATGACCGACGGCGATGACGCTATTGGGTGGGCCAAGATCCGTGGCGATCTTGGTCCAACCGACGATATTTGAGAGGGTCTTGAGTGGGATGCGGTCGGTCGGAGGAAGAACCAGGATCTTGTGGGTACCGAGGCCTACGGAGTTGATTGCGTCGGCGTCGATGAAGTCGACGTTATAACCGGCGTTGAGGATAGCGGACATGAGGGCGGGGGTGATGCGGCTCTGCATGGCTCCGGTGACGGTGACGTGGGCGGGGGTGAAGCTGGCCCATGCGTCGTCGGTGGGGAGGAGAATGGCAACCTGGTTTGCGGGTTCGCCCTGGCGGAGGAGCCAGCTGATGCGCTGGATGTAGCGGGCAACATCGGGCATGACGGGGTGCCAAGGGTTGTGTTCGTTGAAGGAGGCGGCGGCGTAGAGGGACCAGCCGGGTTCGGGGACTTTGCCAGGCGGGGGGGAGTAGGGCCAGCCGTGGCCGATGATCTGGTTCTCGCCCATGATGAAGTCGATGTCGGCTTCGGCCTTCATGTCGAGGGGCGTGGCTCGGAAGACGGGGGAGTGGAGCCAGGTGAAGGTCTCGCCGGAGGTGACGTTGTGGTTGAAGACGTGGTTGGCGGAGGTAGCCCAGCGGAGTGTGGAAAACGCGCGCCATTGTGGGCCTTCGCCTTCGGCGAGTGAGACGAGGTGCTGACTGGAGAAGCTAACAGCTGGTTCTCCATAAGTTTGCGAGCGGAACCTGGTGTGGTGCGCGATGGCCCAGTTGTTGATTTGAGTCAGGTAGTTTTCATTGACCAATTCGGTGAGGGTCTGGCCCCAGTCGTGCCTTACCTTGTCGGCGGCGGGTGTTCCTCCGGCGACGATTTCGGGGAGATGAGGGAGGAGGTCATAGCCGCGACGCTTCTGAAATTCGGCGGGGAGGTTGGTGGTCCAGTCGGCTCCGTAGGCTTCGAGGGAGTCGGAGAAGACGGCGTAGGGTGGGGTGTCTCCGAAGGCTTTGAAGAGAGGTTCGCCTACGGATTTAAGGTGGGTAGCTACGGCGTCGTGGCTGAAGGGGTCGAGGACGTAACCTTCGGCTCCTACGGCGGCTCGCTTGACGACTTGTTTGGTGTGGCTGGCGATGAAGAAGAGGGCGATGCGGGGTTGGTCGGAGGAGTTGAATTGAATGCTTTGTGGCGGGCAGCAGGCGCCAGCGATGATGATAAAGACCTGTTGTGCGGTGGATGGGTTCCAGGTGATTTGTGGGGGGACGTTGCGGCCCGTGGGCGTGGAGATGGCGGGGCTGCCGCAGACGCTTCCGGGGGCAAAGCTGCAGTGCTCGGCTGAGCTGCGAGGGCGGAGATCGACGAGGGAGGCGGAGATGAGGGTTTCGCCTTCCTCGAGGGGCGGGGTGGCGACTGAGTCGGCTTTCGGGGGTACGGGGACTTCGATGGTGCGGAGGCGGCCGGCGGCTTCGGCGAGGGTGGTGGCGGGGCCTCCGTAGGGCCAGCCGCTGCCGAGGGTAACGTCGATGCGGAGGCCGAGCTTGCGGCCTTCAGCCTGGGCGTAGCGGACGTTGTTGAGCATTGCGGGGCCGACGAAGCGCTCGTTGATAAGATTTTTGGCGGGATCATCGAGGACCTCGGGGTAGACGAAGGCTAGTTCGGCTCCGCCGATTCCATCGGCTTTCATCTGCTGGAGTTCGCGGAGGATCTCTGGTTTTTCAACGGCGGTGCCGAACCACCACCAGCGCATCATCGGTTTCGCGTCAGCCGGAGGATTTTTAAAGTTAGACTTTGACGTTTCGATTGAAGTTTGTGCGGACAGGAAAGATGACGCAAATGCTATAGAGGCGATTGCGAGGATCGTTGCCTGTGGAAATCTTGAGGAAAAAGAAGCCATTTTGTGGATTACTCCTGTTGGGGGCGCGTAGCCTGATCGGGAACAGGGCCGTTGAGGATGGGCTCGGCAAGACCTGTCAGAGTTCGGGAATGCAATCCTGTGAGGTTTGGGTTGCCGGGGGCCGTCGGTTTGCTGGGGGAGGAAGCCAGGTCAAAGACAACGACTTCGTTGTCGCCTTTGCGGAGCCAGGGACCGGGGACGTAGAGGGTTTGCTGAGGGCCGATGTTCCAAAAGCGGCCGATAGGGTGACCGTTGACCCAGATGGCCCCTTTGCTGAGGGAGCGGATGTCGAGAAAGGTGTCGCCGGTGGTGGTGAGGGTGAAGTGACCTCGGTAGAAGGCGGGAACTGAAGCGATGAACGGCGACGCATTGGAACCGGGAGCGATCCCGGGCTCGCCGATCCATGTATGGCTTCCGGTCTTCCCGGTAACACGAGATGTCATGCGGGGTTTGACATAAAGGCCGGGGAGCGTGGTCATGGGCAGGGGGTAGACCTGCCAGTTGGTGAGGGGGTGGTTGGCGAGAGTGACGGATTTGGTGATGCCCATAGATTCGCCGCGCATTTGTTTGGTGGAGTTGATGCGGCCGTCGTTGGCGACGAGGATGTCGAGGCGGGCGGGGGCGGTGGTGGTCAAGGGCATGGCGTATTGGAGGTGGCGACGGTCGAGGGTGCCGACCAGGTTGCCGTCTATATAGATCTGAGCGTAGTCGTGGAGTTGGTCGAGGACGAGATCGCCTGAGTAGGGTACGGCTAGCTGGGTCCGGTAGAGGATGTAGCCGTAGGATTGGCCGAAGTGCTCCATGGATTGGGGCTGTTCGGTGGCGATGGGGGTTGGGAGGTTTTGCCAGAGGGGAGTGGATTCGGTGAGGGTGAAGGTTTCGATGGTGATGGCGGGTGGGATGTTGGGAACGGGTGGGAGGCAGGATTCGTCACCGGCAGTGGCAGTCTTGACTAGCAAGCCGGGGTCAGATGTCCGAACGAAATGCGGGGGTCCCTCCACTCCCCCTTCGACGCGCTTCGCTTGCTCAGGGTTCGGTCGGGATGACGAATCTTTTTCTGAGTCCGTAGAAGATTGCACGCAGGCGTATTTGGCGAGGAGTTTGCGGTAGGCGAAGTATTTGGGGGTGGGGTAGCCGGACTCGTCGAGGGGAGCGTCGTAGTCGTAGCTGGTGACGTCGGGGAGGAGGCCGTTGCGGGTTCCGGTGGCTCCCGACATGAAGCCGAAGCTGGTGCCGCCGTGGAACATGTAGATGTTGATTCCGGTGCCTCGTTGGAGGATGTAGTCGACGTCTTCGAGTTGCTGAGGGACAGGACGAGTTTCGTGGGGGCGGCCCCATGCGTCGAACCAGCCGGGCCAGTATTCGGAGACGAAGAGGGGTTGGTTGGGGCGGAGTCTTTCGAGTGCGTCCATGCCTCCCTGATGGTTGCCAATGCCGAAGTTGGTGGCGGCGAAGAGGCCGGGGATGGAGCCGTTGGGGATATTGCGCCAGTTGTCGGCGGAGTAGAGGAGGGATTTGGTGAAGCCGGCGTCTTCGAAGATTTGTTTAAGGTGCTGCATGTAGGCGTGGTCGGAGTCGAAGTTGCCGTACTCGTTTTCGACCTGGGTCATGAGGATTGGACCGCTATTGCCTAGCTGGAGTGAGGCTACTTCCTGGGCGAGGCGGTGGATCCAGCGCTCGGCGGGGACCATGAAGGCGGGGTCGTTGGAGCGGAGGACCTGCGGCATTTTGGGGTCGGCCATGAGCCAGGCGGGGAAGCCACCGAACTCCCACTCGGCGCAGGAGTAGGGGCCGGCGCGGAGAATGACGTAGAGGCCTTCCTGCTGGGCTTCGCGGATGAACTCGGCGAGGTCGGCGTTGCCGGAGAAGTTGAAGTGGTTGGGGGTGGGCTCGTGGACGTTCCAGAAGACGTAGGTGGCGATGGTGTTGAGTCCCATGGCGTGGGCCATTTTGAGGCGAGCGCGCCAGTACTCGCGGGGGATGCGAGCGTAATGGAGTTCGCCGGATAGGATCTTGAAGGGCTTGCCGTCGAGGGTGAATTGGTCGCCCTGGGTGGTGAAGGTGTGGGTTGGCGGGCTTGCTGCTGATTGGGCGAGGGCGGGGAACGTTGCGAGAACAAGCAGGCTGAGGATCAGAGTGCGGAGGGTTGGCTTCATCGAAGAGGAAATTATAGTGACGGAGAAACGGTAGTTCATTTGGGAGAATGTTTCAAGGGAAGAACCTGGACAATGAACGGTGTCTCTGTAAGTGACGAAGGCGCCAACTGATAGATTTGGTCTTCGGGAGGCAAAGGCATGAGAGGGCAGAGATTGCGATGGGGGCTTTTGCTGGGTGGGTTGGCTGTTTCTTTTGGGTGGGCTCAGAAGACAGAGAAGACGCCGCAATTGCTTATTTTCATGCTCGGCGTACCCACTCCCGAAAAGGCTGAGGTGGGATATTCCGTCAATGCGGGGCAATTTTATAGCTATATGTTGCCGTATCCTTTCCACAAAAATTGCCAGCTGATTGTAAGCCCCGACGGTCGACAACATTGCCAGCAGGGACCCATGCTGGACTTTGGAATTGAGGCAAGCCTGAATCGTGTCCCTGCAGACAGGGTGCGTGCGGTTGTCTTCATTCCGGGCTGCCAAGCTCAACTTCTAGATGTTGCGATGCGGGGCAGGAGTGAGGTTCATCTCGACGCGAAGTGCGTTCGAGTGCCAATTTTCAAGTTCAGAGGGCGGATCGCGGACGAGTCCGTGAAGGATGCGAAGTGGCTTCTGGTTCAGGTGAAGTACCGAGCAAACTGGGCGCCAAAATTTCTTGGGGCCGAGCAATCTGGAATAGATCAGCCGGTGCCGGAAGCGCCGCAGTTCGATGTAGTGTCAGTGCCGATGACAAAGGATAAGAGCTTTGAGATCGATCTTCCGATTCTTGTGCATGATCCTGCAGAGATGAGTGCGGTCCCGGAGCAACAAGGTGAGTTGGTTTTCACGTTGTTGAATGTAAACTCCAAAACGCCGATCGTTTTGGGTATTTTGCGGCCTTCTCAGTTTGCTACCGATTCGGACGGGTTGAAGTTGCGGGTGGATTATCCGGAGATGCAGTTTTCGCGGCAGCGTTGAATGATGCTTCGCGTGCAATGTTTTGAGTTGATGCTATCTTGCTCGATCAAAATACGGAGAGTGGTGTTATAGTCGCTTTCGATTTTGGAGACGGATAGGTGGTGGGATTTATGGGGATTTTCAGGTTGCGCGTTGCTGCACTTGCTCTTTGTCTGGGAGCGGTTGGGCTGGTCGTTGGGTGGGCAGCTGGTGATGGATGCCGCTTTCGGTTGCTGCTCTGGGAAGCAGAGTTCGCCGCTGGAGGTTGAGGTCGTCTATATGGTGCCTTGGGTGAATGTGTTCTACGGTGTTTACGTCGGGCCGATGGCCGGATCAGTCATGCTGTCCTCTCCGTTTTCAACGTGTCCGGCTATGCGCCGCTGGAAGTTGGAGTCCGAGGAGACTTCGACGACAAGGTCGTACCAGCCATAGAACTTTTTGAGATTCCAGCGCCTGGTTAGTTCTTCACCGGCCTTGAGTCGGTGAGAGGATTGGTCCTTGGTATAGACGTCGAAGATGTTTAGGTCGCAGTCTGCACCGTGATTGACGATCTCGAGCGTGATGCCAGAGTGGTCGTCATCGTAGCGGCTTGTGATGTGGAGATGGGCCTTGCCCGGGCCGGAGGCGCTGCCCTTGAAAGAGCGCAGAAAACCGTTCGGGCCGTAGACCGAGAGATCGTACGCACCCTGAGTGGTTGCGAGATTCCAAGTGTCGGAGACTTCGAGGCCGGGCGCGACGGTGTAGGTCCATGGGCCAGTGCGGGTGTTGCCGGAACGTACGTGGTAGACCGCAGCGGCTTTGCCCGAGTTGTGGAAGTCGATCTGGAAGGTTTGGTTTGCGAGGTCGGCGTGGCCGTGGACGTTGAGTTCGTAGGGCACGGCGCGAGCAGGCCGTATCCCCGGCTCCTGAGTGGGCAGGGCCTGGTTGGTGGGTGGCGTGGGTTTGTAGTCAGGATGGCGCTGGTTGTCGGGTGGCAGGTAGGCGATGGTGCTGGGGAGGGGAACCTTTGAGTCGTTTGGTGAGACGAAGTTGAAGGCAGAGGTAAGGTCGCCCGCGACAGCGCGGCGCCATTTGGTGATGTTGCTTTCTTTGAGGCCATGGTTGGTTGGGCCGAAGCGCTTCTCGATGAAGCGAATGAGCGAGGTGTGGTCGAAGACCTCGGAGTTGACCCAGCCGCCCTTGCTCCACGGCGAGATGACGACCATGGGTACGCGTATGCCGAGACCGTAGGGGCCTGCGGGGTTGTGGGCGTCGCCCGGGAAGATCTCGTTGGTGAAGTCGACGGTGGAGATACCCTGTGCCCGGGTCTGAGGAGGGACGGGCGGGGGCACATGATCGAAGAAGCCGTCGTTCTCGTCATACATGAGGAAGAAGGCGGTCTTGCTCCAGACTTCGGGATTGGCGGTAAGGATGTCGAGGACCTGGGAGACGTACCATGCGCCGTAGTTGGCGGGCCAGTTCGGGTGCTCGGTATAGGCTTCAGGAGCGACCAACCAGGAGACCTGCGGCAGGTTTCCGGAACTTACATCTTGTCTTAAGATGTCGAAAAGGGTGCCGGCTGTCAGGATGTTGGTGCCGGTGCGGGCTTTTTCTGCGAGGGGCGAGCCCTGCGGCGCGTTCTGATACTGGTGGAAGTAGAGCAGGGAGTTGTCGCCGTAGTTGCCGATGTAGGGCTTGTCGCCGGTCCATCCCCAGAAGCCGCTGGCGGTAAGTCCTTCACCAATGTCCTGATAAATCTTCCAGGAGACGCCTGCCTTTTCGAGAAGCTCGGGGTAGGTGGACCAGTCGTAGCCGACTTCGGCGTTGTCGATGACGGGGCCTCCGTTTTTGCCGTCGTTGCCGACCCAGCCTGTCCACATGTGATAGCGGTTGGGGTCGGTGGGCCCGAGGAGGGAACAGTGGTAGGCATCGCAAACGGTGAAGGCGTCGGCGAGAGCGTAGTGGTAAGGGATGTCACTACGGGTGAGGTGTGCCATGGCGGTGGTGCCCTTTTGCGGGATCCACTGATCGTTGTTGCCTTCGTTCCAGGCGGCATGGGTGGTGATCCAGTCGTGGGCGAGGTCTTGAAGGAACTGCAGGCCGAGGTTCGGCGCGCCGGGATGGAATGGCAGGACGTAGTTGTTGCCGCTGCCAGGCTGATACCAGACGGGGTTTCCGGAGGGCAGGGTGACGGCGCGGGGGTCGCCGAATCCGCGGACACCGCGGAGGGTGCCGAAGTAGTGATCGAAGGAGCGGTTCTCCTGCATCATGAAGACGATGTGCTCGACGTCATTGATGGAGCCGGTGCGGTTGTGCGCAGGGATATTGAGTGCTCGCGCGATACTTGCGGGGAAGGATGCGGTGAGGGCGCTGGCGCTTAAAAGTTGCAGGAATGTGCGACGGTCTGAAGCCATGGGGAGGAACCTCACTGGATGGTTTGTAAGCAGTTGCCAGGTGAATTTAGGCTTCAGTTGTTGCGCAGAGGTGACGGGACCGTAACAAATCTGCATATAGGTGGCGAATGCGCCCGATCAAAGCAACCTAAAACTATCTTCGGTTTGTATCTTTGGTGCATGCAAGGCCGACATTATTCCCCTAGATCACTGCGCCGTAATGCATTTCTCCCTCTATAGGGCGACGGCTTCAACTTCCGCGTTGCCCGTTGAAGTGCCTCGGAATCGTCACACCCGCAACCGGGTTCGTGCGATGAACGATTTTGTTTCCAATTGTTTTGGTGTGACACGAAATTCGCGATTCACAGAGCAGACGCATTGCTGTCATGGCAACGCAACAATGTGGGGCTATTGTCCTCGCTGTCGAGCGGCGCCGTTTTCGTACGTGGTTGGGTGCCCTCTTCAAAAAGGAGAACCACAACGATGATCAGCAAGACCGCAACTTTAGGAGTACTCGTTACGGCCCTGGCCAGCACGATGTGTGCTCAAGAGGGTAGCGCGCCGAAGGGCGTTCCCAACCTGGATCATGTGTTCGTCATCATGATGGAAAACCATGGCTATAGCCAGATTGTGAACAATCCGAATGCTCCATTTATCAATCAGTATGCGAAGACGCATAACGTGGCGACGAACTACTTCGCGATTGCGCACCCGAGTTTGACGAACTACCTGGAAATTGTGGGTGGGTCGAACTTCGGGGTGCAGACGGACAATTATCCGGATTGGCATGACAAGAACTGCACGACGAATCTGGCTTCGGGGAAGGTGGCCACGGACAACCCGGCGAGTCCGAATGTCTGCCCGATCGCGGGAATCGGCACCGATGCGGTTACTCCGGCGATTGATTTTACGAACCAGACGCAGGGGCCTCCGGGAACGATTAATATTGATGGGACGCGGTCGATTCCGGCGAACAAGAATACGGTGGGCAAGACGATTGCAGATCAGCTTGCGGCACGGGGATTGAGTTGGAAGAGCTACCAGGAGAGCGTACCGTTCGGCGGCATCGATACGGTGAACTTCAGCGATGGGTTCTTCACGAATAACACCGACTTTACAAAGATCCTGCCAGTGCAGAATCCTCCGCTGACGTCGGATGGGATTGTGGCGCTGTACGCGGCGAAACACAATCCGTTTGTTTACTTCCGCAGCGTGCAGGAGGGCTGGGATCCGGAGAACAGCCTGAAGAATACGGTGGGTTTGGATGGGCCGAATGGATTCTATGCCGACCTTGGCTCGGGTCATGTGCCTGCGTTCTCTTTCATCGCGCCGAACCAGTGCAATGATCAGCATGGACGCGGCAATGCGGGACCGTTCTGCAACTTCGATCCAAATGATGATGGGACGCAGGCTGGGTTGAATCCGGCGTTGATCTACCAGGGCGATGTGACGGTGCAACGCCTGGTGAAGGCCATCCACAAATCGCCAGTGTGGAAGAACAGCCGGAGCGCGATTGTGGTGGTATGGGATGAGAACGACTACAGCCTGACTCCGGTGGTCAACCAGGTGTTGCTGATTGTCGACACCAACTATGGCGTGCAGGGAGTGAAGAGCAGCAAGCGCTATGACCACTTCTCGCTGTTGAAGACGATTGAAGCGGGATTTGGGCTTCCGTGCCTGAATCATGCCTGCGATGCGACCGAGAACGTGATGTCGGACCTGTTCGCCAAGAGCGGGGACGGCGACCACGATTCAGACGACAAGTAAGGCAAGTAGGTAAAAGGCCGTCCGCTGAGCGATGCCTGGTGGCTTCGTTTTGCGGGCGGCTTTGTTTTCGGGCTAAAAGCCAGGGGGATTTTCGCTGGCCACGTTGAAGTGACGTTCGAGGGCGAGGCCGGCGCGAGCGATGGTGCCTTCGTCGAAGAGGCGGCCGATGAGGGTTACGCCGTGAGGAACACGGCGGGGTGGTGAGAACTTTGGGAGAGGGTTGGCGGGGTCGGGGGCCCAGTCGCTGCGGGCCTCGGAGACTTCGACGAAGCCGGTGCGGAGGGTAAGGGATGGGTGGCCGGTGAAGTTGGTGATGGTGAGCATCTCGTCGCGTAATGAGGGGACTAGTAGGAGGTCGACCTGGTTCATGATGCGGGACATTTCCTGCGCAACCATGCGGCGGAGGCGGTCGGCCTGGACGAAGTCGACGGCGGAGAGGAAGTGGGACTGGCGGAAGGTGTTGGGCCAGGCGTCGGGAACCTGGGCTTTGAGAGAGTCGAGGGCGTGGTTGAGAGTGATTTCTTCGAAGGCGGCGGCGGATTCGGCGAAGAGGATGAGGTCGAGGTTGTCATAGGGCCAGTCGGGGAGGGTGACTTCTACCGGCGTCATGCCTAGTTTGCTGATCGCAGCTAGTGCGGCACGATCGACGTCGGTTGCGGGAGGCTCTTTCATCCACTGTGGGAAGTAGCCGACTTTGAGGCCGGTGATGGGGGCGTTGGCGTCGAAGTCCAAGTGGCTGGGAACAGCGGAGACGTCTTTGCTGTCGGGGCCGGTGATGGCGTTGAGGACAAGCATGGTGTCTTCGACGCTGCGGGCCATCGGGCCGAGTTTGTCGAGGGACCAGCAGAGAGTCATGGCTCCTGTGCGGGGGACTCGGCCGAAGGTGGGGCGAAGGCCGGTGACTCCGCAGCGCATGGATGGGCTGACGATGCTGCCTCCGGTTTCGCTGCCGATGGCGAAGGCTACGAGACCTGCGGCTGTGGCGGCTCCGGGGCCTGCGCTGCTGCCGGAGGAGCCTTCTTCGAGGAGCCAGGGGTTCATGGTCTGGCCGCCGAACCAGATGTCGTTGAGGGCCAGGGCTCCTAGACTCAATTTTGCTATGAGGACTGCGCCTGCGGCGTTGAGGCGTTCGGTGACAGTGGCGTCAGCTTTAGGGACGCGGTGCTGGAAGGGTTCGGCTCCCCATGTGGTGGGGATGTTGGCGGTGTCGAGGAGATCCTTTGCGCCCCAGGGAATGCCGTGAAGCGGGCCGCGGAAGTGCCCAGCGGCGATTTCGGCGTCGGCGGCTTTGGCTTGTGCGAGCGCGTGGTCACGGGTGAGGGTGATGATGCAGTTGATCCTGGGATTTAGCTGCTCGATGCGCTTCAAATAGATGTTCGTGAGGCGGGTGCTGGTGAGTTTGCGCGTTTCGATCCAGCGGGAGAGATGATGGACTGGGGCGAAGGCGATGGCTTCGTCACTGGCGGGGAGCGGGACATCGGATTTTGTGCGAATGAACTGGTTTTTCTGTGGGACGGGGCTGGTGCCGGGGATGAGGCAGTCCCAGCGCGAGTACGGGGCTATGGCGTCGGGGATGACGACTTTGCGTGGGCCGGTGCGACGTTCGTAGAGCGGGGCCATGGCAGAGCGCCAGTTGCCAGCGGCCTGGGCTCGGTCTTTTTCGGTGAGAGGGAACTGGATGAGCTTTTCGGCTTCCGCGAAGGTGGCTGTGGTGACTTCGGGGCCTACCGCGGGGGCAGTGCCAAAGGCGGGCGGTGCTCCGGGAGTGGTGGGTGTGGCGGGGTTCTGGGCGAGTGCAGCAGTGGAGGCTAGCAGAGTGAGCGCGCTTTGGGTTAAGAATTCGCGGCGGGAGTTGGGCATGGATTTCCTCTGGTGGGATTGTAGCGGGAGGTATCGGACGAGTTGTCGTGTTGTGGTCATTGCTGGGTTAGGCAATGTGGGTAGCAACGGCAAGACAAAAAGCAGGTCCTCCCCCTGCGCGGAAGGATGACAACAAAAGCAAAAGGCGACAACAGAACCGGCAACGGCAAGGGTAAGGGTAAAAAGCAAAAAAGCAGATTCCTCCCCCTCGACTTCGCTCAGGGTGCGGAATGACAAACAAAAAACAGAAGAAGATATCTTGCGACGGCGGAATTCTGACGAAGTTATTTGGTTGTGTAGGTTGTGGGAATGCCCTGGAGGGTTACTGAACCTTTGATGGCTTCCTTTTGTTTCGCGACCATTGCGGCTACGTCAGCGAGAAGTTGCTTGTTGTCGAAGACAATGCCGTCTTTGATGGTGTATTTGATTCCGCCAATGCGCTCGACTTTGCCGGTCTCATCGTTGAGGTGCATCGCTCCAGTGGGGTAGAGGACCTTGAGATTGGCTAGCGGGTTCTGGTCGACGATGATCATGTCGGCCCGCTTGCCGGGGCGGATGATGCCGAAGTCAACGTCGGTTTGTTTGGGGCTTTGGAGTTCTTCGGCGCCGTAAAGGGTGGCGGAGCGGATGACTTCGAGTGGAGTGAAGCCTGTTTCGCGAAGGAGTTCGAGTTCCTGAATGTAGGCGAAGCCGTAGGTCTGGTAGATGAAGCCTGCGTCGGTGCCGGTGGTGACGTGTCCGCCTGCGTCTTTAAAATCCAGGAGGAAGTCTTCCCATACACGGTAGTACTGCTTGTAGGCGTACTCGTCTTCGGAGGTCCAGTTGTAGTAGTACGAGCCATGGTTCTCGCGATTGGGCTGGTAGTACTGCATGAGCGAGGGGAGCGTGTATTTGTCGTGCCACTCCGCGGTGTAGGCGCGCTCAAGATCGCGGCCTGCAGAGTAGATGACCATGGTGGGGTTGAGGACAGTGCCTGCTTTTACCCATTCGGCGATAAGTGCGTTCCACTGCTCGCTGCTGCGCGGGTAGATCTTGTTCCAGTTGCGGGCAACCTGGCCGAAGCGCATCTGCTCATCGCTGTAGTTCTGATCGGCTGGGTAATCCTGAACGGTGGTGTCTTTGAGGAGAGATTCAAAGAGGCCGTAGCTGTGAGTTACGGTGCGGAGGCCGAGGCGAGTTGCGTCGCGTGCGTTGAGACGCGGTTCGCTCTCCTGGCCGAGATGCGCGAGGGAGCCGAGCTTATATTTTTTGGCTTCGTCGAGGATTGCTGCGACTACGTCGGGATCGCCGCCGAAGAATTTGACTCCGTCGGCGCCTTTCCCGGCGAGGAAGCGTACCCACTCGCGGCCTAGTTCGGGGGTGAGATTGGCTTGAGGCTTCCAGCCGTCCCCGGTGAAGGTGGGTTGGTAGACGTAGATGTGCGGGGCGGTGGTCTGGTCCTTCTCGCTGCGGTCGCGCTCGTGGAGGGCCCAGTCTAGAGAGCCTGCAGGAACGCCGCGAACAGTGGTGACTCCGCTGGCGAGCCAGAGTTTATTGCAGTACTCTGCATCCGGGGCTTTTTGCGGATCGCCATAGTGGACGTGGGTGTCAACGAAGCCGGGCAGGAGGTACATGCCGGTGCCGTCGATCTCGCGGGTTCCTTTTGCTGGCCGGCCTCGTTCTTTGATGGGGACGTGGGGTTCGCCGACGGAGACGACGTCAACGATGCGGCTGTGTTCAACGACGACGTCCATGGGACCAATGGGTGCAGCTCCGGTTCCGTCGATAACGGTGATGCCACGAATGACGAGACGGTCGTAGGGGCCTCCGCCGTCTTTTGGGGAACGGTCAGGCGCTGGAGTCAGGCCTCGCTGGGCGGAAAGTTGATGGGCTGCGGCGAGGAGGAGAGCGAGAAATGTAACTGTGAGTGGTCTTAATGTGCGGCGAGTCATCTTTTGTTTGACCCCTCCATGCCAAATGCTGAAACTTGAAACCTATGCAGGTTTCGCCGTGAGAAATTTTCTCTGTACAATTCTGGCTAAGCAGAACGCGAGATTTGTCGGTGGAAGAAAACGATGCATGACAGCATCGAAGTATCGCAGCATTGCCAAGTGAAGGCAAAGGAAATGCGCATATCGGTGGGATAGAGAGAAGGGAACAGGATGAAGCTGCTTCGCGTGGGCAATGTGGGGGAGGAACAGCCAGCGATGCTTGACGCTGGTGGGGAGCTGCGTGATCTGTCTGGAGTAGTGAGCGATATTGCGGGTGCGGCGCTTTTGCCTGAGTCGCTTGATAAGCTGCGGACGATTGATCCGAAGAGTCTGCCACTTGTGGCTGGAATGCAGCGCGTTGGTGCGTGCGTTGGCGGTGTGGGGAAGTTTGTATGTATCGGGTTGAATTATTCGGACCATGCTGCAGAGTCGGGGATGGCAGTGCCGAAAGAGCCGGTGGTCTTTATGAAGGCGACGTCGTGTATCTGCGGTCCGTTCGATGATGTCATGATTCCGCGTGGTAGTGAGAAGACGGATTGGGAGGTGGAGCTGGGGGTGGTGATCGGAAAGGAGGCGCGGTATGTGACAGAGGAGGAAGCGCTGTCGCACGTAGCGGGGTATTGCGTGGTGAACGATGTGTCGGAGCGTGCGTTTCAGTTGGAAGGAACAGGGCAGTGGGTTAAGGGCAAGAGTGCGGATACGTTTGGGCCGATCGGGCCGTGGCTGGTGACAGCGGATGAGGTTCCGGACCCGCAGGCGCTGGGGCTTTGGCTGGAGGTGGATGGGAAGAGATATCAGGATGGGTCTACGGCGACGATGGTCTTTGGGGTGTCGCACCTGGTGAGTTATCTGAGCCGGTTTATGAGTCTGCAGCCCGGCGATATTATTTCGACGGGAACGCCTCCCGGGGTTGGGCTTGGACAGAAACCACCGGTGTACCTGCGGGCTGGAAATGTGATGCGGCTTGGGGTCCAGGGATTGGGAGAGCAGCGCCAGACAGTGGTCCCGTATTCGATGCGCCAGGCATGAAGCCACGCTGAGGTACTGGCAATTTATCGAGGTGTGTGAATATCATTCTGCCATGTAGAATCTTCGCAATTCTTGTCTACAGTCGTCGGCTCGCTGAGGTGACCGTATCTCCGAACTGATTTTGCTTGCGGTGGCGCAGAGTTCGTTCCGCCTTGCGGACGGTGGGTTTTTGCGGTCTCCGACGAGCATCTTTGATCCGGCGGGGACGCCAGCGCGATCGGCGTTCGGGCTTTCGATGCTGATTTTGGCAGTAACCCTGACGATTTTTCTGATTGTGGGCGGGTTGCTGCTTTATGTCGTTATTCGTTACCGGCATAAGCCTACTGATTCGGACCGTGAGCCCGCCCAGATCTATGGCAGTACACAGATTGAGCTTTCGTGGACGGTGATCCCGATCCTGATTGTGGTGATGCTGTTCCTTTCGACCACCAGGGTGATTCTGGAGACCGAGGCTGCGCCGAAGCCCGGCAATGCGCTGGACGTGACGGTGATCGGGCACCAGTTCTGGTGGGAGTACAGGTATCCGAAGCTCGGTGTGGTGACTGCCAATGAACTGCATGTGCCGGTGAGCGATCCGTCGAAGCCCATACCGACGTATCTTGCGCTATCGTCGGCGGACACGGATCACAGCTTCTGGGTTCCGCGACTTGCGGGCAAGACGGATCTGATTCCGAACCGGTTAAATACGATGTGGATCGATCCTCAGGAGGCCGGGCTTTATCTGGGACAGTGTGCGCAGTACTGCGGCGTACAGCATGCCAAGATGCTGCTGCGGGTTTATGCGCAGTCGCCGGAGGATTTTGCGGTTTGGGTCGAGCAACAGAAGAAGCCGGCGGTGCAGGATTTTTCAGGAAATGCGGTGGCAGCGGAGGGCCAGAAGGTTTTCATGCACAGCGCTTGCATCAATTGTCATGCGATCACGGGAACGGTTGCGACGGGGCGGTTTGGGCCTGACCTGAGTCATCTGGCGAGCCGGGATACGATCGCTTCAGGGCCGATTGAGAATACGCCTGCGAATTTGAGACAGTGGATTGCGGATCCGAATTCGATGAAGCCTGGGGTACTGATGCCTTCGATGCATTTGAACGATCATGATCTAGATGTGATTACGGCTTATTTGACGACACTTCATTAGTTCCGCGGGCTAATTGGTTTTGAGAGGAACGTGGCATGGCGAATGGACATCCTGTACTCGAAGCCATCGATCAGTCGCTTGAGGTGAAGCGGCGGCCGCCGATGGATGTGGTGTACGAGTGGGTGTCGACGGTCGATCATAAGAAGATCGGGCTGATGTATATCGTGTATGCGCTGATCTTTCTGGTGATTGCGGGTTTGCAGGCTGTGGTGATGCGGATTCAACTTGCGGTGCCGAACAATCATTTTGTTTCGCCGCAGGTCTTCAACCGGCTGTTTACGATGCATGGCACGACGATGGTGTTTTTTGTCGGGATGCCGATTCTGTTTGGATTTGGGAATTATCTTGTGCCGCTGATGATCGGCGCGCGCGATATGGCGTTTCCGAGACTGAATGCATTCAGTTTCTGGATTTCGGGGTTCGGTGGATTCTTGTTGTATTTCAGCTATATCGGGGGCGATGGATTGTATGGCGCGGGCTCGGCTCCAGATGTTGGATGGTTTGCTTATGCGCCGCTGACGGCAAAGGTTTTTTCGCCGGGGCACAGCACGGACTACTGGACGCTTGCGATTTTGCTGAGCGGCATCGGAAGTACGGGAACCGCACTGAACATTGTGACGACGGCCGTATGCATGCGATGCCGGGGGATGAAGTTGTCGCGCATGCCGTTGTTCGTTTGGCTGATGGTTGTATCGAGCGGCATCGTGTTCGTGGCGGTGAGCCCTCTGACGGCGGCGCAGATCATGCTGACGATCGACCGCTATCTTGGAGGGCATTTCTTCGATACGCAGGCGGGTGGCTCGGCGGTGCTTTGGATGCATTTTTTCTGGATCTTCGGGCATCCGGAGGTTTACGTTCTTGTGCTGCCTGCATTCGGTTTTGTGAACGAGATTATTCCAGTGTTCTCGCGTAAGGCGATCTTTGGCTATCCGGCGATGGTGGCGGCTTCGGTAGGAATCGGATTTATCAGCCTGAGTGTGTGGGCGCACCACATGTTCACGGTCGGGATGGGACCGGCGGGAAATACTTTTTTTGTTTTTGCGACGATGGTGATCTCAGTGCCTACGGGGATTAAGATCTTCAACTGGCTGGCGACCTTGTGGGGCGGAAGGATCATCTTCAAGATGCCGATGATGTTCTGCATCGCGTTCCTGTTCCAGTTTCTGTTGGCGGGGTTGACGGGGATCATGCTTTCGGCGGCACCCTTTAACTGGCAGCTGAGTGCGTCGTACTTTGTGGTGGCACACTTCCATTATGTTCTGGTTGGGGCGATTCTGACCGCGTTGTTTGGGGCCTTTTACTACTGGTACCCAAAGGTGACGGGGCGGATGATGAGTGAGCGGCTGGGTAAGTGGCATTTTTGGCTTTTCATCTTTGGATTTCATCTGACGTTTGATTTCATGCATATTCCGGGATTGCTGGGAATGCCGAGGCGGATCTATACCTATGAGGCCGGGCGCGGGTGGGAGTGGTGGAATTTGATTGTTGGCATCGGGGCGTTGTTTCAGATAGCGGGGATTCTTTGTTTTGTGTGGAACATGTTGCGTTCTTGTTATCGCGGCGAGATTGCGGGGAACGATCCGTGGGATGCGTGGACGCTGGAGTGGTCTACGCCTTCTCCGCCGCCTAGCTACAACTTTGCCGTGGAACCGACCGTCTCGAGCAGACGGCCGCTGTGGGACCTTAAACACCCCGAAGATCAGGACGTGAATTACGAATGAGCTCGATTCCTGTAAGTGCGCAAGTTGGGACTCCGTGGAAGCTGCCGCATCGCGGCGTGGTAGGGATGGCTTGTCTGATTGTGGCGGAGTCGGCGATCTTTTTGATTTTTGTGGTTGCCTACATCTACTACATCGGCAAGAGCCTGAGCGGACCGACGCCGGCCCAGGTGCTGGAACTGCCGATTCTGGGGACGATCTGTCTGCTTTCGAGCAGCATCACGGTTCATTTTGCAGTCAGCTCACTGCGTAAGGCCAAGGTGCGCGAGGCTACTCTCGGCGTGGCGGGAACTATTCTGCTGGGCGCGATTTTTTTGATGACGACAGCGCGCGAGTGGTACTTCCTGATCCATGATGTGGGTCTGACGATTAAGACGAATCTTTTTGGCACGACTTTTTATTCGCTGGTGGGGCTGCATGCGACTCACGTCGTGGTTGGACTGATCATGCTGACGGTTGCGCTTGCGCTGCTACTGCGAGGGCGAGTGAATGAGAGGCACACGGAGAAGCTGGAGGTGCTGTCGTTGTACTGGCACTTTGTCGATGGAGTCTGGGTTGTGGTGTTTCTGGTGGTCTACGTTTTGGGCAGATAGCTTATTGCAGATTTCAGGAAGGGGGGAATCGGGATGGAAGGCAGCACGCACGGTCATGGACCCACAGACCACACGCAACCGCCGAATCCAGTTCAGCTTCCCTCGCCTACAGCGTGGCCGATGGTGCTTGCGCTGGGGATTTCGCTGGTGATTGGCGGAATGGTGACGCACTGGGTGATCAGTTTGTTGGGGCTGATGATGGCGTTGCCGGCGATCGTGGGCTGGTTTTCCGAGGTGGTGCCAGACGAGCATCATATTTACGTTCCGATCCAAGCCGATGTTGTGGAGATCAAGACGACGCGCGAAAGGCTGGCGCACCTGACGGTCGATGAACGTCATCGCAAATTGCTACCGCTCGAGACATTCAGTGTGATGGCGGGAGTGAAGGGTGGGATCGCGGGTGGGATTGCGATGATTGCGCCGGCGACATTGTTTGGGCTGATTCGTTATCACAGCGTCTGGTATGCGGCGAACCTGCTGGCGGCGGGAGGGTTTGTGAGCTGGGCGAGGGAGAGTAATGAATTTCTGGCGCAATTTCATCTGCGCGGGTTACTGGCAGCTTCAGCGATCCATGGACTGGCGTCAGTGCTGATCGGATTGCTCTATGGAGCGCTGCTGCCGATGTTTCCACGCAGACCGATTCTAACTGCGGGTTTTCTCGCGCCGTTTTTCTGGACGGGGCTGCTTTATTCGGCGATTGGTGTGATCAGTCCGATTCTGGATCAGCGGATTGACTGGCTCTGGTTTATTGTTTCGCAGATTACGTTTGGGCTGGTTGCGGGATTTGTGGTCAATTTACAGGTCAGGGTTCGGACGCCGCAGTTTCGTTCCCTACCGTTCGCGCTTCGCGCAGGCCTGGAGACGGTGGAAGAGGATGAGGATCATAACCGATGAGAATCGCCTCATACCGCGTGGCGTTCTTAATGGCGGCTGCTTTTGCGTTGTTGGGATGCGGCCGTTTATCGCAGACTCCGAAGATGGATCCTGAGGTCTTGCGACCGGAAGCGGTGCTGGACTTTCCGACGCTGTACAAAGCAAACTGCGCGGCGTGTCATGGAGAGAACGGCAAGAATGGTGCGGCGATTTCGTTGAACGATGCTGTTTATCTAGTGGTTGCCGGAGAAGGGAATCTGCGCGAAGTGACGGCGAAGGGAGTGCGCGGGGGATTGATGCCGGGCTTCAGCAAAAGTGCTGGCGGCATGTTGACGGAGAAGCAGATCGATGTGCTGGTGCACGGGATGATGCAGTGGAGCGGGCCGGATGTGCTTGCAAAGCAGAGTCCGCTACCTTATCGGGCTACGTTGCCGGGAGACGCGGTGCGGGGTCAGCAGGCTTTTGGAATGTTTTGTGCGCGGTGTCATGGGGTTAGCGGGAAGGGATTAGCAGGAGACAAGAGTGGAACGGGAAAGGTTGGGTCGATCGTTGATGGGTCATATCTCGCGTTGATCAGCGATCAGGATTTGCGAAGTTTTGTGATTGCAGGAAAGCCGGACGAGGGAATGCCTGATTGGCGCACGGATGGCGCGCAAGCAATGAACGATCAGCAGATTACCGATATTGTTGCGTGGCTTGCGTCGCTGCGTAGCTCGAATCCCGGGCAGCCTTATCCGGCGCAGCCGTAGTTCGTTTCGGGCATTAGGTTGAGACTGCAGGAGTCAATGCGATGGAAGAGAATCCGCAGGGCGAACAGGTTGTGAGGAGCGAGCCGGAGAGTGTGCGGAGCGCGAAACACTCGCGACGGACTTTTTTGTTCAAGCTGTCGTTGTGGCTGAACGGAGCGGTGGGTGCAGTGCTCGCGGTGCCGGTGATCGGGTATCTTCTTAGTCCGGGGCTGAACCCAAGCTCTGAGGACAATTCGTGGGTGACGCTTGGGCCGTTGAATGATTTTCCTGAGGGCGAGACGCGGTTAGTGAACTATCGGAATCCGGTGACGACCAAGTGGGATGGGGAGACGGGGAACGTTCCATGCTGGGTGCGGCGGGTTTCGGGCACAACCTTCCAGGTGTTTGCGATTAATTGCGCGCATCTTGGTTGTCCGGTGCGTTGGTTTGCGCAGTCGAAGTTGTTTCTGTGCCCGTGCCATGGTGGCGCTTACTATGAGGACGGCGCGCGAGCGTCGGGGCCGCCAGAGCGCGGGTTGTTTGAGTATGAACACAAGATAGTTGGCGATGCGTTGATGATCAGTGCCGGCAGAATGCCTACTCTGGCGAACGAGGCAAAGGTTGAAATGCCGGTTGAGATGCCGTTGACACAGCTTGTGGGCGGCGATTCGACGGCGCGCCTGGCGAGGCTGGAGCAATCGAAACCGAGGTGTGGATCATGCCAGGGCTGAAGGAAAGTTTCGTCGAGCTCTATGGATGGTTCGAGCGAAGGCTTGGGCTTGGGCAGCCGGCCATCGAGGCTGCTGAGCATGAGGTCCCGGAGAATACTTCGAGCTGGTGGTATGTCTTTGGCAGTGCGGCGACGGTGCTGCTGGTGTTGCAGGTGATGACGGGGATTCTTCTTGCGCTGGTGTACTCGCCGTCAGCGAGCCATGCATGGAGTAGTTTGCAGTTTCTGGATCACAACGTAAAGCTGGGATGGTTTCTCCGGGCGATACATGGGTGGGGCTCGGACTTTATGGTTGCGGTGGTGCTTGTCCATATGGCGCAGGTATTTATGTTTGGCGCTTACAAGTTTCCTCGCGAGCTGACGTGGATTATCGGTGTGTTTCTGCTTCTGATGACGCTGGGGATGGCGTTTACAGGGCAGGTGCTGCGATTCGATCAGGATGCTTATTGGGGATTGGGGATCGGGGCTTCGATTTTGAGCAGGGTGCCGGTGCTTGGCGGACCATTAGTCGCCATCATGCTTGGTGGGCCGATTATTGCCGGGCCAACTTTGACACGATTTTTCGCGCTGCACGTCTTTGTGATTCCGGGAATTCTAATGTTGATGGTCGGGTTACACCTTTGGATGGTGTTGCGGCTTGGAATCAACGATTGGCCCATGCCGGGGCGAGTTGTTCGAAAGAGCACGCACGATCGCGAATACCACGAGCTGACGAAGAAGACTGGAATTCCTTTCATTCCGGATGCAGCCTGGAAGGATGCGATTTTCGCGGCGGCGATAATGCTTGCGGTGATTGCGTGCGCGTTATTCTTTGGCCCCTTTGGGCCGAGCGGGCAACCCGATCCCACGATTATTGAGACAGTACCGAAGCCCGACTTTGCGTTTCTGTGGATCTATGCTGTGCTCGCCTATCTTCCGCCGAGCCTGGAGACGCCGGTTATGTTTATCGCACCGGTTGTGATTATCGGAGCGATGCTGCTTCTGCCGCTGGTTGCGGGCGAGGGAGAGAAGCATTGGTCGCGACGCCCGATCGCGGTGTTGATGCTGGCTGTGATCGCAGTAACTCTTGGCGTCTTTACGAGGCTGGGAATGTATACGCCGTGGAGTCCGATTATGGACGCCTGGACGAGTGATCCGATTCCGACGGCCTATCTGCATGGCCGTTCGCCGCTCGAGAGGCAGGGAGCGATTGTTCTGCAGGATAAGCAGTGCCGGAATTGCCACTCGATTGGCGGAGAGGGTGGGATGCGAGGACCAGCGCTCGATTCGGTTGCGACACACATGACGGAGGACCAGATTATTCGTCAGGTGTTGCAGGGTGGGGGAAATATGCCAGCCTATGGCAACGCGTTGAGTCCTGCTGAGACGACTGCGCTGGTCCGATTTCTCACAACGCTGCGCGGCAATGATCTTTCGCCGGCTGTCGATGCATCGCGGCATATGGTTCTTACGGGTGAAAAGCCGGGGATTCCGCCCGAGCCTCACTAATCTCGCGTTTACTCTGGTGCCATGCCTTCTGCGTTTCGAGAGATTTTTGCCGAGTGGTCGCCGCCGGTTTGGGTGACTTCTTCGTTGATCGTTTCCGGCGTCGTCTATACACGCGGGTGGTTTGCTATCCGAAGGACGCGGCCGCTTGAGTTTTCCGGGGCGCGGCTCGGATCTTCTCTTCTGGGGCTTGCGGTGATCTGGGTGGCGATCGCATCGCCGCTTGATGGCTTCGCGGATGTGCTATTGAGTGCGCATATGGTGGAGCATCTTCTGCTGATGTCGTTTGCTCCTCCGCTTCTTCTCTTAGGCTGGCCGGTGGTTCCAATGCTTCGGGGTCTGCCGCGGAGTTTTACAGTTGGAGTGCTGGGGCCTCTGCTTCGTGCGCAGTGGCTGCGGGGGTTTGGACGGACGCTGACCGCACCGCTGGTTGCGTGGCTGGCAATGAATCTAATTTTTCTTGGCTGGCATGTTCCAGCTGCCTATGACTTTGCTCTTGAGCACGAGGGGTGGCATGAATTCGAGCATTTGTGCTTTCTCGGGAGCTCGATTCTGTTCTGGTGGCCGGTGGTGCGCCCGTGGCCGGCACACGAGAGTCGCGAGGGGTGGATTCTACTGATCTACCTGGTAATGGCGGACATCGTGAATACGGTTTTGTCGGCATTTCTTGCCTTCTGTGACCGGCCGGTCTATCCGTATTATCTGCGGGTGCCTAACCCATTCGGCATTAATCCCCTTTCTGATCAGAGAGCCGGAGCGGTGGTGATGTGGGTGGTGGGCTCGGCGGTGTTTTTGATTCCCGCGGTTACTGTGGTTTATCGGCTGCTGCAGGGTGAATCTCGCCTTAGAGTAAAATAGCGCGCAAGAAAAAAGGCTCGGGAGCTGTGCTCCTGAGCCATTCGGTATCAATAAAATTCTTTTAGTTGCGGGGGTAGGATTTGAACCTACGACCTTGGGTTATAAGCCTACTTTTCCCTTCCTCATTAGTTGAATCTCGCCACGGCTTGCAATGGCTTGCTCGGAGATATTCGAGCCTCTCCACCCTCGTCACTCTGCAGAACTGCTCATCCGCAATGCCCGTTCCTTGAACAGACCCTGCCCTCGGTGGGCAATGATGAGAGATTCACGGTCTGTCTTCAAATATCCTCAGCTTCCTCGATCGTCTGTTCAGGGTGTTGCTCGCACACTTCCGTGCCAGACCGAGTCGGATGGATGCTACAGTACACATCATGAAATCCGTCCTTATCGTCGACGATGACGTCAAGTTGTGTTTCATGCTGCGCGAGTACCTCGCGCGACATGAGATTGAACTGACCGTTCGGCATAACGGAGAGGCGGGCCTCAAGGCGGCATCTGCCGGGCAGTATGACCTAATGCTGTTGGATGTCATGCTCCCAGATTTGGGCGGCTTTGAAGTGCTTAAGAGGCTCCGCGTCTCTTCCGAACTTTCTGTCCTGTTACTTACAGCACGTGGCCAACCTGCTGATCGCATTTGTGGCTTACAGCTTGGTGCTGACGATTACCTACCCAAACCCTTTGATCCAGAAGAGCTTGTAGCCAGAATTCGCGCGGTCCTTCGTCGAAGTGCACCGCGCTCCACTATCCTTCCGACAAGAAATGCCAGTAACGGCCTATCCCTGGGGCGACTGACTATCGACCTTGCGGCCCGCACAGTCAGGTACGGGAATAGCAGGCTCGATCTGACTGACATAGAGTTTTCGCTGCTAGAGATATTCATGCAGTCTCCCGAGGTTGTGCTGACCAGGGAAGAAATTGTGATTCGTATCTTCGAGCGACCGTATCATCCACTGAACCGCAATCTTGACATGCATGTCTGCAGGCTTCGTAGAAAACTCCGCTCCGCAACGTTGTTGGGAAACCCTATCAAAACGATTCGCAGTTCAGGCTACCTATTTTCGACAGCCGATATATAACCTCGAAATAGCTGAAGACTGGAAGAGATACTAGATCAATTGGAGCTACTATGTTCCGCTTGGTATTAAAGATATTTCTCGCCTATTGGATTGCAGCCGGGGTCGTGATTTTTATTGCGGACTTTGCACCCCATCGGACCACACATCATTCTGAGCTTGCTGATGCACTCGATAGTTCGCTGGCAATGAGCGGTCAAGCAATCGCTGATGCCTACGAAAGTGGTCACTGTTCGCAGGCGCAAGAATTACTGAGTACGAAGGACAACGTGCTATCCATCGCCACCCTGGAGGGGCGCGTGGTGTGTGGAGATCCCGGGATTGGTGGCACGAAAGCTTTAGTGGTGGCAGCCGTCAAGAAGAAGAAGCGTATGACGAGCAATTACCCTAGGTTTCAGCTCATCGCGACTCCTATGAGATCACGTAGCGGAAACAAGTACGTCATTGTTTTCAAGAACAGTTACAGTAGTGCGCTTGAGGTCTACGGCCTGTTACCTGGCTACACGACGATTGCGATCTCCTGCGTGGTGACGCCATTTCTAGCGGTGCTGCTCGCGCTGCCCATCCGCCGCCTGAGAAGGGCGGCGCAGCAGATTGCCATGGGTAAGCTCGATGCACGCGTGCAATGGAGCAGCATGTCAGAGACAGTCTATGGATTCAACGGCAATGATGATATCGCCCAGCTTGTGCGGGACTTTAACCATATGGCGGAGCGGCTACAGGCGCTTGCGGAATCTCAGCGCCTGCTGCTGCGCGATGTTTCTCATGAGTTGCGCTCGCCCTTGGCGCGATTACGAGTCGGACTTGGACTGGCACGGCAGGAGTCGCCTGTGACCATGAGCAAGCACCTTGATCGCATCGAAACCGAAACTGAGCGGCTCAACAATCTGATCGGTCAGATTTTGTCTCTGTCTTATTTGGAAACGATTCAGGAAATTGATCGGCCCAGCGACGTCTCCCTGAGCGAACTTGTTGTCGATCTTCTTCCCGATGTTGAGTATGAGGCCGCGCAGAGTAACTGCGTTATAACCACGACGATTAGACCAGGCTGTACTGTGCGAGGCGATGCGGAACTGTTGCGTGCAGCCGTGGAAAATATCGTGCGCAATGCGATTCGGTATGTTCCTGACAGCGGTCTGATCCACATTGATACAGCCCCCGTGGAGAGAGAAAGTAAGAGGTTGTCGATCGTGCGGATCAGCGACAATGGGCCGGGAATCCCCGACGATGAATTGAAGTCTGTGCTTGAGCCGTTCTACAGGGCGGACAAGGGGAGACATTGGCAGCAGGACGGCTTTGGTATCGGACTGGCCATCGCCAACCGAGCGGTCGGCGTCCATGGCGGAACCATCAACATACTCAATAGGCCAGCGGGTGGGCTGATTGTGGAGATGTG
The DNA here is from genome assembly GCA_963815485.1 of uncultured Acidobacteriaceae bacterium. Lineage (GTDB taxonomy): Bacteria > Acidobacteriota > Terriglobia > Terriglobales > Acidobacteriaceae > Edaphobacter. Next base: position 3,369,918 of record CAWFGQ010000002.1, read on the forward strand.
TTTTCCTTTCTTCGCAGAGACGGACTAACTTTATAGGCCGGATGGTTTCTAAACGCTAGCGACCTAACGCTTCGGACCGCTAACCGGAGATTCGCAAACCCAGCGTGGATCTTCAATTACTCCTTTATTGGTTGTAAGGATCGCTCTGATAGACGCCTTTGTGACAATTTGTGACAAATCTTTCCTTTGAAAATAAATTTACTTCTGTCATAGTGACCCCATACAGAGATTTTCCGAATATCTAAGTTTTGAGTCCCCGCAGTTGCGGATGGATTCATTCGGATTCGTGTCTTTTTCACGCAAGAAAGTACTGCGTCCGCTCTGCTCGTCAGAACGGGTTGAGATGCTGCTGGTTCTTTATTCAAAATTTATCGATCTCGTGTGAGGCTTCCTATGCGTCGTCTTATATCAGGACTTTCCTTTCCTTTTTTCGGTACCGGCTGCTCACGAATCTTTGCTGGAAATGGAATTCTGGCGGCGGGCGTGGCATTGGCCGTGATTGTAAGTGGATCGAGCCTCATGGCTCAGACCACGGCCACTGTCTCGGGATTGCTAACGGACTTTCAGGGAGCCGTCATTCCTGCGGCGAAGGTAAAGGTTACAAATACTGCGACACAGTTGAGTCGAGAGGTATCGACGGACGGCGGGGGCCGATTTTTGGTTCCCCAACTTCCACCTGGGCCCTATGACGTTACAGCGGCGATGCCCGGGTTCGCTACTGTGGTACAGCGAGGAATCACACTGGAGGTCGGGCAAGAGATGAGTCTCGCACTAAAGTTGACACTTGGTATGGCTACAGAGGAAGTCACGGTCACGGGCGAAGCAGCACAAGTGAACACGACTACGAGCTCGGTTGCGGCAGTGGTCGATGAAAAGATGATCGAGAACCTTCCACTGAATGGCCGCGACTTCAGCCAACTCCCGCTTACAACTGCCGGTGTCACGGCGAGCCGTAACGTTTCGACCAGTACCACGATGGGATACGGCGCGAAGATCGTTATGGCGGGGTCGCGGCCGGACGTTACGGCGTGGTTGATGGACGGGACAAACATCAAGGGCATCACGAACTACGGAACCCCCGCCGACGTGTCCGGCGCGATGCTTGGAGTTGGCGCGATGCAGGAGTTCCAGACGGTTGTGACGAACTTCAACGCGGAGATTGGCGGCACCAGCGGCGGTGTAATCAACATGCTGACGAAGTCGGGTGGCAACACGTTCCACGGGGAAGGCTACCTCTACGCTCGTAACGGCATGTTCGATGCGTGGAACTACTTCGACAATGCGAAGCAGCCACTGAGCAAGTACCAGTATGGAGGCTCAACCGGCGGGCCGATCATCAAGGATAAGACCTTTTTCTTTCTGAACTATGAGGGTCTTAAGCAGAGCCAGGGGGCTACGGTAGTGTCCTTCGTTCCGGATGCTGCGACTCGCGCCGCCGTGACAGCTTCAGAATTGCTGCCCTACATTGCGGCATGGCCTACGGCTAATGTGGCCGGATACGACTCTCAGGGACTGGGAGAAAACATTACCGCTGTTACCAAGCCGACTCTTGAGAACTATTTCCTTGTCAGGCTGGACCATCAACTCACTTCCAAGCAGTCCATTTTTGCTCGGTTCAACTACGACCAGGGTAAGATCACCGCTCCCGATGCTCTGCCCATCTCCGCATATACCGTGACTGTGCGGACGCGTTATTCGACGATCCAGTACCAGAAGATAATTACGGGTAATTTTTTGGCAACCAGCAAGTTCGCTTACAACCGTACTGTACTGCACTCGGATACTCAGCCGACTGCCGCTACGCTGAGCGCTCTGTCGTCCGTGCCGGATCCCCTCATCTCGACGGGTCCCATCATGTTTACGCCGTGGGGCTCTCCTTCACCTCCGCAACTTCAGCTTCCTGGCGGAGCAACTGTCTTCTCGCCAGTGAGTACGGAACAGTTTCTCCGCATTCAGAATCTTTACCAGGGGCAGCAGGCGTTTCAGTATGTCCGTCACGCCCACACTCTGAAGTTCGGCGTTGACATCGAGCATATCGGCTATAACCAACTGGCGAGTGGCCCCGGACAGTTCGGCAGCTTCACATGGAACACGCTCTCCGCTTTCGAAACGGATGGTAAGCTTTCGGCGGTCGCGATACTTCCTTACAATATCGATGGTCACGAGCCGCGGCAGTGGGTTCAATATGTGAATGGCTATTGGTTGCAGGATGACTGGAAGCTCAAGCGCAACCTGACCGTCAACGCCGGTGTGCGGTATGAGCCCTTCACCGTGCCGACGGAGAAGTTCGGACGTTACGCGACGCTTCAGGATTGGACTACGGCCAAATCCTGGCTCGTTCAAGCCGCTCCAACTATTCCTGCCCGCATTGCCGGCTACCAGGCCAGCGCGCCGATCTGGAAGAGTCCCTCGAACGTCGATATCATGCCCCGGTTTGGGTTTGCCTGGGACGTGCAAGGCAATGGAAAGACGGCAGTTCGCGGTGGTGCCGGCCTCTTCTTCGTCGACATCATGGACACCTATTACGGTACGCCTGGACAGGTGAACGCACCTTTCTACGCCAATATCACCACTACGGCGTCTGCTCCTGGAAGTAGCACGGGTGTCTACAATCTTCTACACTCGCAAAACGATGTATTGCTAGCCCAAGGCTCTGCCACGAGTCCGACGTTGAACGCTACCACAGGGAAAACGTTGATCGAGTACAATCTGAAGCCTTCGTACGAGACCAAGTACAACCTCAGCTTCGATCGCGAGTTGGGTAAGGGTTATTCGGCGACGGTTCAACTGGTTGCCGGGCGAGGCTTCCACCTGTGGCGGACTTTCGCGACCAACTACGCTCCGAGCACCATCAATAATGGTCGTCCTTACGTCGCCGGCGCCAGCGGAGTCATCAACCCGTTGACCGGCCAGGGATCTATCCATAAGTCTGATGCCCAGTCCTTTTACAACGCAGCGGTCTTCCAGGCGAAGAAGCGCTTCGCCGGCGGAGCCCAACTGCAGATGTCCTACACCTATGCCAAGAATATCGACGATTCGACCAGTGGCGGTGTCAGCGGCATCGGCAACGAGCCGAGCACTAACGTGCCAGATCTTTCCAAGTCGGATCGTGCTCGCTCGGGGCTGTTCCAGAAGCATACCTTTCTGTTGAATGGCGTGTATCCGCTACCGTACTCGGGGCGCACGCGGCTGCTGTCCAGTCTCACCAAGGGCTGGCAGACATCCGCGGTTGTGGTTGCTAACTCCGGTGAACCGTTCACGGTCACCGCGACGGGCAACCTTACCGCAACCGGAAATCTCCCGGGTGTTACGACTACGATTCCTTCCGGGGCGACGACGCTTCCTGCCAACCTCGGATCGGGCACGACGCCGAACGGTGTAACTGCTAATGCACTGCGTCCGGACTATGCAGTAGGCCGCAGTCCGGCAAACATCTACCTGCACCCGACCAATATGAAGACCACTGCTTACTTCGACCCCTCAGCTTTTGTAGTGCCGGCTTATGGATACTACGGCGATGTTGGCCGTAATACGCTCATCGGTCCGAACTACGTCAATGTCGACTTCAGTTTGAAAAAGATAATTTCCCTCAGCCCTGAGCGCAGTCGCCTGGAGCTTACAGTAGATGTCTTCAATCTGCTGAATCATCCCAACTTCAGCATCCCGTCGGTAACGACGGCGGTCAACGACACAAATGCATATGTCACACCAACTGGTGCTAACCCACTTCCATGGGTTGTAACGTCAGCTGGGAAAATAACCAGCACCGTAAACAACAACTTTTCCAATCGGCAGATGCAGTTCAGTGGGAAGTTCTCATTCTAGGTAGAGAAGTAAGGCGAATTACTAGCGCAAAGGAACGAGGATAAATGACGATGCTGAACCGAACGGACCTGAGAAGCGTTGGAAGTTTCATACTGTGCCTGCTGCTGTGCGGAGCAAGCACACTGAAAGCCCAGAACGTGCTGGTGAAAGGAGGAACCCTGATCGATGGGACTGGCGTGAAACCGGTCCCCGATTCCCGAGTTCTGATCGTCGACGGTATCATCCAGAAAGTGTGGAGCGGCGAGGCCGGTTCACCGGCTCTGCCGCCAGGGACGAAGGTAGTCGACGCGGCGGGTAAGTATGTTATTCCAGGGCTCATCGATTCCCACGTCCACTACGCATGGTATGAGGGCGAACTCTTCCTGCACTACGGTGTTACCTCCATCTTCGAGTTGGGCGGAGGCCGTTGGTCGGAGTCCCTGCAAAAGGGAATCAACAGCGGTCAACTGCGGGCCCCACGTTACTACCATCACGCTACGCTGGGGGATGGCAGCAACGACAAGAACGATCCGCTTGCCGGTAAAGACACCGCGAAGACGAGGGTACTCGCGAATGTAACCACACCGGCTGACGCAGTGGCCGCGGTGGCCGCGCTAAATGGGCACGCCGACATCATTACGCTCAATGAGGACTGGAAGGGCGACTATTTCTCGGCGGTCTCGAAGGCTGCACACGCTCAGGGCTTGAGCATCATATCGCACTCGTTCAATGCTCTTGACACCTCCGATTGGGGAGTCGACGGTATCGAGCACCTTACTGGTGTCGGGATCGTGGCCACTCGCAGCACGGAGGGCAAGAAGGCGATCGAGGAGATGGGATTCTGCAAGAAGGCCTACCCGCCAATCCTCGAGCAGTCGTTGCCCTGCATCGCTGCCGGACACAAGAACAGTCTCCTGTATCGCTGGATGGATACGAGTTACTTTGACGAGATCATCGCGCACCTTATCAAGAACAAGACCTACCTGAACCCAACCTTCGATTTTGAGTGGGGCGGAATCGTCAACCGGTCGCACGAGTTTGAGTTGGAGGATCAGAAGCTTCTCTCCAACTTCGACCTGCAGTATGTGCCCTCAGATGAGCGTCTGGAGTTTCTCGATCGGTATCACTGGGCGGACAAGCGTTCGGCTGCGGACAAGATCGAGTTCCAGAAGGGTTACGAGAAAATTTCGTTGTTTCTGAAGAAGTTTGTAGCGGCAGGGGGCAAGCTCTACTCGGGCACGGACTCCGCCTCAGCGACGGTACCCGGTTTGTCACTGCATCACGAGATGGTGCTGTATGTGGATGCCGGCATCCCTTCGATGCAGGCACTGCAGTCCTCGACCAAGTGGGCAGCTGAGATGGCCCGAATGGACAAGATCATCGGCTCGATCGAGGTCGGCAAGTATGGCGATGTGGTTATCCTCGGCGCGGATCCTCTGAAGGACATTCACAATACCCAGGCCGTTGAGACAGTGATCAAGGGCGGTGTGGTGCAGGACATCAGCTTCCATCCTTACTACGATATTCCGTTCCATACATGGGGTTCGGTCAGTAAACATCTCTATAGTCTTCCTCCCGCTGTCACCAACCTGATTCCGGGCACCGCGGCGCAGGGAGCCGATAAATGGGTAAAGGTGTCGGGCGCCAACTTCTCACCGAACTCAGTGGTTCTGTTCGCTGGGGACCCGGTGGAGAGCAAATGGGTCAGCGACAAAGAGATGTCGGTACATCTGACGCCAAAGCAGACTGAAAACGGCGGAACCTATCTGATCGGAGTCTCAACGCCAAAGCCCGGTGGCGGCACGGCCGAAGGCCTGACCTTTGTCATCGACTACAAGTAGCCAACCCAGCAGTGCGACAGGAGAATTTATGAAGTTCGATTTGACCATCAAGAAGCTTCTTTCCAGCGTCTGTTTGAGTGCTGCGATCGCCTTGTGTGTTGCGCCTAGCGCGAACGCGCAATCCAAGAATCCGGAACTGACGAACCCGGAGGTCGAGAAAGAGATATGGACGTTGCTCGATGATAAGAAGGCCACCTACGTCACGGTGCCCGAGGCTGATTTCCGCACGCTGGGTGTGGGCTTCGACCTGCCCGATGGCGGTAAGTCGGTCACCGATCTAGCGAAGGCCGCCCCCGGCGGTGCCTTCGATCCGCGTGACATCGAGAAGATTCCGGCGAAGACCCTTGGATACAAGGTCGACTGGGTCGTCGAGCGGTACAAGCACTACAACATGGATTGGGACATCACCGGTCTGAAACTGACCAGCTTGAATCCTGACGCGAAGAAGTATCCCTGGTTCATCATCATCAACGGCGGTGCCGCTAACTGGTATGAGTTTTACGTCGATCTGAAGAACAACCCCGGCTGGGCGCAGTATCTTGCACAGAAAATCAACGTCATGATCGTGACGATTCCGGGCAACTTCAAGTACGGCGGATGGGACGAGCCGATCATGAGCATCAAGCGCCAGCCGCAGTATCTGCTGGATCAGACGTTGCCAGACAAAGAGATTTATCTGCGCAACGTGCTGATCAACAATCAGCTGGTGATGCAGGGCGTGCGGCAGATCATCATGAAGAACACGACGGGCGATATCCTGATCAGCGGCCACTCGACGTCGGGTGAGCTCGCAATGCTGGCCTACTCAGATCCGGAGCTTGGTCCGCGGTTCAAAGGACGCTACTTCGGATGGGGCAGCGGCGGTCCGGCACGTCTCGCGCTGACGCGGTCGTTCAATCAGCCGAAGAGCGTTCGGAGTGCCACTCCCGCTGCCACGGTCTCCGGCACCGTCGCAACCAGGGGTGGTGGCGGAGGTGAGGGCGAGGGTGAAGGTGGTGGCAAGCGTCGTCCGCTAGAGATGCTGAGCCGGCGTGATGTGCCTACCTATAGCCGCGGATACAGTTTTTTCCTCAATCCGCTCTATGTGCCCGGTATGTCGATCAACGACATTGCGGCAGCGTGGCTGGATACAGAAGCCCGTCGTCGTCCACAGTTCAAGCAGCAGATTCAGGACCTCGAGCACGGCTCGGGCTACGCAGAAAAGGGTTATATCGAGGTTGAGATTAAGCGGCTGCTGAAGGCTTCGGGGAATCAGTGGAAAATCAACTTTGAGGACGTAGACAAGGAGCTGATGTCCACATATTTCACTCGAATGGATGGTTATAAGAAGATGGTTTGGACGGTCGGTCATTTCGATCGCAATCACTGGCTTCCGGAAGATCCGATGAATGCGCCGGAGGTCTATGTAGCCAATCAGTACCGCGATATGAACCCGGATGCGGAAGTTCGGCTGATCGTATGGGATCCTCCGCTGACTCACTATGGACATCTTGAACTGCCGAAGGAGAAGGCTGCGGCGGACTATAGCGTGATCCGGTGGTTGGTCAAATGACGACCCGACGTGGATTTCTCAAAGGGGCGAGTGTAGCGGGAGTGGCACTCGCTGCAACCGGGGCGCTCGGTCTACCGGAGGTCGCCGAAGCTCAGGGGCGGTCTCTGAGTGGACGTGGCATCAAGATAGATGAACTCAGCCCGGAGCACTACAAGATTCGTCGCAAACCGATCGAGTGGCCGGGCAAGGCGCGTATCGCTGTCACCTGGGTTGTCAACTTCGAAGGCAAGACGGATGCCACAACCTCGTTTGACATCGCCTATACGGACTATTCGTGCAAGGCAGGATTCTGGCGGCTGTTGAAGATATTTGAAGACAACAAGGTGAAGGGCACCTGGTATACGAATGGCATTATCGCTACTCGCTACCCGGAGACGCTGAGGGAACTGGTGCGGTTAGGCCATGAGATCGACGGTCATAACTGGGCCAACAATATTCCGATGACCACGATCTCGGCTGCCGACGAACGCGAGGTCGTTCACCGGGTATTCAGCGATGTCGAGAGGGTAAGCGGCTACCGTATCCCAGGCTGGATGGGGTCCGGAGAAGCAGAGTCTTCCACCACGCAGGAGTTCCTGGCGGATGAGAACTACCTATGGAACGGGGATTTCTCGACGGACGACGTGCCCTACACGATCAACTATAAAGGCAAGAAGATCGTTGTTGTTCCCTATCAGCGTGAGTCGAACGACACCCAGATCAGCGGGCGTCGTTATCACCCTGGTGTCTGGTTGCAGAAATTCAAGGACCAGTTTGATGTGATGTACGAGGAAGGTGCTACGTATCCGCAGTATCTCTCCGCGGCAACACACGCCTGGATTCTTGCGCACCCCGCAGGCAGCAAGGCAGTTGAGGAGGCTGTGCAATACGCGGCTGGCTTCCCTGGTGTTTGGAACACTACCGAAGTTGACATTGCCCGGTACTGGCTGAAGCAAAACTACGACTGAACGAGGACGATCCGATGCCAGAGACAACTACGAACTTATTTGCGACCGGCACCAGGACGGTCAGCTCACTCGATCACGCGAAGATTCGCAAGGACCCGATTGAGTGGCCCAACGGCGCGCGGGTTGCTGTCACCTGGACGGTGATCTTCGAGCTCTTCACTAACCCTACGTCAACATACTCGATTGAAGTCGCGAAGCAGTCGATCTATGGCGGGCGCCGCGGCGTCTGGCGCCTGCTCGATCAGCTCGATCGACACGACGTGAAGGCTTCCTTTCTCATCAACGGCTACGCCGCGGAGAAGTTTCCCGAGGCGGTGATTGAGGTGAAGAAACGAGGTCACGAGATCGTCGGCTACGGCTATACCACGTCGCGGTATCTGAGCGATATGACGCCGGCAGAGGAGAAGGCCGAGATACTGAAGACGCTCGACATTCTTGAGAAGGTGACAGGCATACGTCCGGTTGGCTGGGTGAGCCCTGACCTGCTGCCGGGAGATCACACGCTGGAGGTTCTTGCTGAAGCCGGGATCATGTGGAACGGAGACTTTCCTAACGACGATTTACCTTACGTTGTGCCGGTCGCCGGAAAAATGATGGTCATCATTCCCTTTGCGAAGGAGTGCGACGACTGGGAGATCTACGGCAAGAACCTACAGCCACCTGAGGTTTTGACCGACTACTTCATCGACAGCCTAAATGTTCTCTACAAGGAAGGCTCAACGCATCCGAAGATGCTGAATGCTTCGATCCGCTGCCATTACTTCGGACGCGCCGTCGGCACCAAGGCCGTGGACAAAGCTCTGCGCTACGGCAAGAGTCTTCCCAATGTCTGGTTTACGACTCGCACTGAAATCGCTGAATGGTGGACGAAACAAAAGTACTCCTGACGGCCTTTGTTTGCGGAAGCTGAAATTGACTCTGCATTCTGCTGTCGACCAATCCGGGATAGCAGTCGAGTGCAGCTTAGCCGCTGGAGAACGTACCTATTATGCCGCTTGTTCACCTGCCTGAAGCGATCGACCTGGAACAGCCCGTGCCTCCTGCATCCTCTGCCGAGCTCTCACCGGATCCGGATGCCGGGGGCGGCAGCGGCATCGTACGCAAGCTTATCGTCCTAATTGTGATCCTCGGTGTCGTTAGCTTTACGGCCTGGAAGATTTATGGCAATCTCAGCAATTCAACCGCGACGGGCAGCGGGGGAAAGAAGCAGCCGGGCGGTGGCGATCGGGCGGTGCCGGTGACGACGTCCTCGGTTCAGCAGAAGACGATGCCCATCTACCTGACTGGGCTGGGAACCGTGACGGCATACTACTCGGTGACGATCAAGACACGCGTTGATGGCGAGTTGATGTCGGTCAATCTACGCGAGGGGCAGGAGGTAAAGAAGGGGCAGTTGCTCGCGCAGATCGACCCAGGACCATATGAGGCGGCGCTTGAGCAAGCGGAAGGTCAGCTTGCCAAGGATAAGGCGACCGCAAACTATGCAAGCGTGGAGGCCGAGCGCTACATGAAGCTCTTCAACGCCGGTGTAGTCTCGCAAGACAGCCAGCAGATCCAGGCCGCAAGTGCGGGACAGAGCGAAGGAGCGATCCAGGCGGACAAGGCGGCGATCCAGGCGGCGAAAGTGAACCTCGCCTACACGCGCATCAATTCACCAATCGATGGTGTCGTTGGCCTGCGACAGGTAGATCCAGGCAACATTGTTCATCCCACAGATACGACAGGTATGCTGCTGGTCACACAGCTGAAGCCCATCAGCGTGATCTTCACGTTGCCGGAGGACGAGCTGCCGCAGGTGCAGCGGACCTTGCTGAAAGGTGCGAAGCTCGACGTGGAAGCCTACGACCGCACACAGAAGACACGACTGGCGACGGGGAAGCTGCTGACGCTCGACAATCAGATCGATACCACCACAGGCACGGATAAAGTGAAGGCTGTCTTTGACAACAAGGACAACGCTTTGTTCCCCAATCAGTTCGTCTTTGTCCGTCTGCTCCTCGAGCAGCGACCGGATACGCTCGTGATTCCTTCAGCTGCCGTGCAAACTGGTGCAAAGGGTAACTTCGTGTATGTGGTGAATAAGGGCGATCCTCCTGCGAAGTCCGATGATTCGAAGTCGGGATTGGATAAGGGCGACTCCTCTGGAAAATCCGGGTCCGGTCATAAGCACGAGCATAAAGACAAGCCCGCGGCTGCTCCGGCTGCCGGCGATGGTGGCGCTGGAGACAAGGGTGGGGACAAGAAATACTACGTCGAGGTTCGGCCTATAACGATCGATGTGACCGAGGGAACGCAGGTCATCGTCAGCGGTGGTCTGGCTGCGGGTGAGAAGGTAGTCATCGACGGGCTGGAGAAGCTGAAGAACGGAAGCATGGTCGCGCCGAAGGCGGGCGGCAAATCCTTCACTGCGGCGGATGGCAAGAATGCAGGTGCACCCCACCATCGCGGACAACAACCATGAGCATCTCGCGTCTCTTCATCTTGCGTCCAGTGGCCACCTCTCTGTTGATGGTGGCCATTTTGCTTGCCGGTGCCGTAGGGTACCTGCAGTTGCCCGTTTCGGCGCTACCGCAGGTCGACTACCCGATCATCCAGGTACAGACGTTCTATCCGGGCGCGAGTCCGGATGTGATGGTGAGTTCGGTGACGGCTCCCCTTGAGCGGCAGTTCGGACAAATCCCCGGCCTAACCCAGATGACCTCGACCAGCTCGAGCGGTGGCAGTGTCATCACGATGCAGTTCACGCTCACTGAGTCGATCGATGTCGCCCAACAGGATGTGCAGGCGGCAATCAATGCTGCATATAGCTACCTTCCCACTGACCTGCCCAATCCGCCGGTGTACAGCAAGGTGAATCCTGCTGATGCGCCGATCATGACGCTAGCGCTGAGCAGCAACACCATGGCCCTCAGCAAGGTGGAGGACCTGGCCGACACGATCCTCGCACAGAAGATTTCACAGCTCTCGGGCGTCGGTCTGGTTTCGATCAATGGCGGACAGAAGCCGGCGGTGCGAATACAGGCGAACCCGATCGCGCTGGCCGGGTACGGCCTAAGCCTCGAAGATGTGAGGTCTGCGCTCGCTAGCGCCAACGTCGATCAGGCGAAGGGCAATCTCTATGGAATCAGACAGGTGTACACGATTGGTGCCAATGACCAACTGCTGACCAGCGCCGAGTATAACAACGTGATCATCGCTTACCGCAATGGGTCGCCGGTACGGCTGTCGGATGTTGCGAATGCAGTGGAGGGTGCCGAAAATCTCTACCAGGCGGCATGGATGGGAAGCGTCGCCGAGCCCAATGCGAACAAGGGTGGAGACACCAGCGACGTGTTGCTCAAACCTGCCGTAATCCTGAACATTCAACGGCAGCCTGGCGCGAACATCATCGGCGTAGTGAACTCGGTGCAAAAGCTTCTACCGCAGCTTCGGTCCGCTCTGCCGGCAGGCGTCGTCCTCGAGACCCTGACGGATCGGACGAACACGATTCGCGCCTCGGTCAAGGACGTGCAGTTCGAATTGGTCTTGACGATAGCGCTCGTCGTCATGGTCATCTTCTTCTTCCTCAGATCGCTGGCTGCGACGATTATTCCATCCGTCGCGGTACCGCTATCGATCGTCGGCACCTTCGGCGTCATGTTTCTGCTTGGCTACAGCCTCAATAACCTGAGTCTGATGGCGCTGACCATCTCCACTGGCTTCGTTGTGGACGATGCCATAGTGATGATCGAAAACATCTCAAGGTATCTCGAAGAAGGTTACGCGCCGCTCGAAGCCGCGCTGATGGGATCGGACCAGATAGGGTTCACTATCCTGTCGCTGACCATCAGCCTGATCGCGGTGCTCATCCCGCTGCTGTTCATGGGCGATATCGTTGGCCGCCTCTTCCGCGAGTTTGCTGTCACGCTTGCCGTCACGATTCTCGTTTCCGCGTTCGTTTCATTGACGCTGACGCCGATGATGGCGGCGAAGCTGTTGAAGCAAAAGCCGGAGAGCGAGCAGAACCTCTTCTACTCCAAGTCAGAAGAGTTCTTTGAGTATGTGATCGCGAAGTACGGCCGGGGAGTTCGCTGGGTTCTGAAGCATCAGACGCTAACGCTGCTAGTGACCCTGGCGACGCTCATTCTCACAGTCTACCTCTATGTGATCGTGCCCAAGGGCTTCTTCCCGGTGCAGGACACTGGCGTACTTCTCGGTATCACCGAAGGGCCTCAGACTATCAGCTTCAGTGCGATGGCGGAGCGGCAGGAAGCACTGGCTCGTGCAATTCTTGAAGATCCCGATGTGAAAAGTCTTTCGTCGTTCATCGGGGTGGATGGCACGAATACGACACTTAACAGCGGACGCATTCAGATCAACTTGAAAGATCGCGAGAAGCGTTCGAAGTCCGCTGCGGACATCATCGTCAGGTTGCATACGCGGCTAGCGAAGATGGATGGCATTAAATGCTATCTGCAGCAACTGCAGGACCTCACCGTCGAGGACCGCATCAGCCGCACGCAGTACCAGTACTCGGTGGAGGACGCGAATGCGGCGGAACTCGCCGTATACGCCGACCTGCTGGTGGAGGCATTTCGTAAGCAGCCTGTGCTGGTCGATGTCGCGAGTGACCAGCAATTGCAAGGGTTGCAGGCGGAGCTGGTCATCGATCGCGACACTGCGTCGAGGCTTGGCATCACTCCGCAGAACATCGACGATACGCTGGACGATGCGTTTGGTCAGAGGCAGGTCTCGACGATATTTACGCAGTTAAACCAGTACCACGTGGTGTTGGAGGTCGCGAAGGATTTTGAACAGAGCCAGTCGTCGCTCGATAACATATATGTCAAGAGTTCGAGCGGTACGCAGGTTCCGCTTTCCACCTTCACGAACTTCGTGACGAGACCTGCTTCACTGGCGCTCAATCATCAAGGGCAGTTTCCCGTCGTTACTATCTCGTTCAATCTCGCGACTGGCAAATCGATCGGTGACGCGGTAAAGGCGGTCAATAGCGCGCGCGCGGATCTTCAACTTCCTGAAAGCATCAACGCTCGCTTCCAGGGATCGGCAGCCGCATTCGAAGCGTCCCTTTCGAACGAACCACTGCTCATCCTGGCCGCGCTCATCGTCGTCTACATCGTCCTCGGCGTACTGTACGAGAGCTACATCCACCCCATCACAATCCTTTCCACGCTGCCGTCTGCGGGTGTTGGTGCGATTCTCGCTCTTCTCCTCTTCCATGTCGACCTCAGTGTCATTGCACTCATCGGTATCATCCTGCTCATCGGCATCGTGAAAAAGAACGCCATCATGATGATTGACTTCGCGCTCGAGGCCGAGCGTGACCATGGGCTGGCACCGGAAGAGGCGATCTATCAAGCGTGCTTGCTACGTTTTCGCCCCATCATGATGACGACCATGGCCGCATTGCTTGGCGGCGTTCCGCTCGCCCTCGGTACGGGCACGGGAAGCGAGTTGCGCCTGCCACTCGGCATCACCATCGTCGGCGGCCTCATAGTCTCGCAGATACTCACGCTGTACACAACACCGATCGTCTACCTCTTCTTTGACCGCATCGGCCGCAAGTATCTGCCCGCCAGCCGCAGTCGTCGCGAGTCGCGGCAACGTACCTTGCGGCACGAGCCGGTTGCGGGAGATTAGAGGTAAGGATGGACTATTATGAGCCCAGCGCCGGAAATACTCCGCACATCCATGACGCTGATCGCCATTCGCTGCGGTCAGGCGGAGCACATGAGCTGCTCGACTCTAGCGCTGGGTGGATCAACTTTGCGGCGCTCTTCATCGATCGTCCCGTGGCGACGATGCTATTGTCGGTCGCGGTGATCCTCGCCGGTATCGCCGGTTATTCCGCGTTGCCGGTATCGAGTTTGCCCCAGGTTGAATTTGCGGTTATCAGCGTGTCGGCGCAGTTGCCGGGCGCAGATCCTGAGACGATGGCTTCCGCTGTGGCGACTCCGCTGGAGCGGCAGTTCAGCCGCATCGCCGGCATTAACGAGATCACTTCAGCCTCCTCTGCGAGCAATGCATCGATCACGATGCAGTTCGAACTGGGCCGCGACATCAACGGCGCGGCGCGCGACGTGCAAGCAGCCATCAACGCCGCGAGAAGCCAGTTACCGGCGAATATGCCGCAGAATCCCAGCTATCGCCGAGTCAATCCAGGCGACTCTGCCAGTCTCGTCCTCGCGGTTACCTCAGACACCATGACCCAGGCGCAGCTCTACGATCAGGCTGACTCTGTGATTGCGCAGAAGATCTCGCAGGTAAGTGGCGTCGGTCAGGTGGTGGTTGGCGGCAGCGCCAAACCGGCAGTGCGGATCGAAGCGAATCCGATGCTGCTCTCGCAATCCGGCCTCGGGCTCGAAGCTCTCCGCGCGGTCATCGGATCGGTCAATGTGAACAAACCGAAGGGATACCTGACGGACAACAAGATCCGGTACAACATCAGTGCGACGGATCAGGTGTTTGGCTCCGCAGCCTACACTCCGCTGATCGTCGCCACCAACCATGGCCCGGTCAGCTTCGCTTCAGCCAGCACAGGACTGTCGGCGAACGTCGCCTCCGCGGTAACCGCAACTTCCGCTGCCGCGACCCCGGCAACAACACCCACCGAGGTTCGCGGTTTGACTCGCATGAAGGATGTAAGCCAAGTCGTCGACAGCGTCGAGGACATCTACACCGCGGGAAGCTTCAACGGAAAGCCGGCCATCCTGGTCAACGTGATGAAGGCACCCGGCGCCAACGTCATCGCCATGGTTGACGACGTGCTGAATTTGCTTCCGCTGCTCCAGGCCTCTGTACCGCCAGCGATCAAAGTAACCGTCGCACTCAACCGTACCATTGCCATCCGTGAGTCAGTGCGCGATGTAACGCGAACGCTGGTGATCTCGATCATTCTAGTCATCGTCGTGGTTTTCGTCTTTCTCCGTGAGTTCCGCTCAACTCTTATCCCAAGCGTTTCGGTCCCACTTAGTCTGCTTGGCACCTTCGCGATCATGTACCTGATGGGATACACGCTCGATAACCTTTCACTGATGGCGCTCACCATCTCTACCGGCTTCGTCGTCGACGATGCGATCGTTGTCATGGAGAACATCGCCCGCCACCTGGAAGCGGGCATGAATCCCTACGAAGCTGCCATGCTTGGGTCGCGCGAGATTGGCTTCACAGTCGTCTCCATGAGCATCTCGCTCATCGCGGTATTCATCCCCATCCTGTTGATGGAAGGGATCGTCGGTCGCCTTTTCCGTGAGTTCGCCATCACGCTGTCGGCGTCGATCATAGTGTCGCTCGCGGTATCGTTGTCGACTACACCGATGCTCAGTGCAAGTTTCCTGAAGGCGCGCGGCACGCAGCGGCATCGTTGGCTGTATCGCGTGGGCGAGCGCGCTTTCAAGCGGCTTACCGACGAATACGCCATGGGCTTGCGGTGGGTTCTGCGCCATCAGACGTTCATTCTGTTGCTCACCCTACTCACCTTCGGACTCAACTTCTATCTGTACACCATCGTACCCAAGGGCTTCTTTCCCGAGATGGACTCGGGACGTCTCAGCGGTCAGATTCGCGGCCAGCAGGATGTGAGCTTCAACACGCTCATCCAGAAGTCTACAAGTCTGGTCGATGTCGTCCGCGAGATTCCTGGTATCCAGAACGTGATGATGTCGATCGGCGGCAGTGGTCAAGGTGGTGGCAACTCCGGCAGTTTGAATGTCTTCCTGGCGTCGGCCGACCAGCGACTTCGGAATGGCGACTCAGCGGACGGCATCCTGGCTCAGGTCCGCAAATTGACGACCGGCGTTCCCGGGGCATCGCTTGTCCTGCAGTCTTCGCAAGAACTCAAGATCGGCGCTCGCAGCTCTGCCAGCCTCTATCAATATTCCCTCACGAGCGAGAACCTTGCTGAGTTGAATGAATGGGCACCCAAGCTAATGGCCGCGATGCAGAAGTTGCCGGAGTTGAAAGACATCGCGACCGACCAGCAGGACAAGGGGCTACGCGCTCAGTTGGTCATCGATCGCGACACCGCGACCCGGCTTGGCGTCTCCGCGCTTGCCATCGACAATACGCTGGCCGACGCCTTCGGCCAGCGACAGGTCGCGACCACTTACATGCCGCTGAATCAGTATCACGTGGTAATGGAAATTGCGCCGGAGTTTCGCGACAATCCTGACTCGCTGAAGAACATCTTCGTCAAGAGCACGACGGGGCAGATGGTACCGCTCTCGGCCGTCACCCACTTCGTGGAGCAACGCATGCCGCTTACGGTGAACCACCAGTCGCAGTCTCCAGCGGCGACGCTCAGCTTCAACCTCACACCCGGAGCAAGCCTTAGCCAGGCTACCGACGCGATCGAAGAGGCGCGTTCCAAGATCGGCATGCCCTCCGATATTCACGGCGGTTTCCAAGGTACGGCGCAGGCGTTCAAGGAGTCGCTCTCAAGCGAGCCAATGCTCATTCTGCTGGCGCTGGTCACGGTCTACATTGTGCTCGGCATCCTATACGAGAGCTTGATCCATCCCCTCACCATCCTCTCCACACTGCCTTCAGCCGGAGTCGGCGCCATAGTCGCATTGCTGCTCTTCAAGGTCGACCTCAGCGTCATTGCGATGATCGGCATCATCCTGCTCATCGGTATCGTAAAGAAGAACGCCATCATGATGATCGATTTCGCCCTGGTTGCCGAGCGCGAAGGTGGCAAGACCCCGCAAGAAGCCATCTATGAGGCCTGCCTGCTGCGCTTCCGTCCCATCATGATGACAACGATGGCGGCGCTGCTCGGCGGAGTCCCACTTGCTCTTGGCACAGGGCCGGGAAGCGAGCTGCGCCGCCCCCTGGGAATCACTATTATCGGCGGCCTGATTGTCTCGCAGGCGATGACTCTATTTACTACTCCGGTGGTCTATCTGTTCTTCGACAGGCTTCGGCTTCGCATTCAGAAGGCGAAGGGCAAGAGCGGAGAAGTGGTGCCGATTGCGCATCGTGTCGCTGGAGATTAGAGGTATCTATTCAAATAAGTCAATTTACCGGCTGCGCTTGACGAATACTTCAACGCATCCAAACGGGTGCACCACTCGGAGTATTTTGGCGAGTCACCCTTCCCGGCATTCGAGTTGCGGCGCAATGGCTTGATCGGCAAAAAGGAAGGGCAATCCGGGTTAGCTTGCCCTAGAATTGCCCTCGATATTGCTAAATGGTTGCGGGGGTAGGATTTGAACCTACGACCTTTGGGTTATGAGACGACGAAAATCCCGGTAAGTCATAGAAAATAAAGGGTACGAGTGGTAACCCATTGGCACATTCGGGAATGGCTCTAAGTGGCACATTCGGGACGAGATAGAAACAAACCGGAACTTTTGGGAATCGTTGTCAGGGGCCTCAGTGGGGACTTAGAGAGTTCTTAAGTCCCCATTTTGCCCAAGCCTGCTAAGTGATTGGTTTCAGATATTAGCACCGTTCGGAATCTTGACTTCTGGCCGTTGTATGCAATCCCCAAAGGTTCTCTAGTTCAGTTTTTAGACACCCTCAGAATGGCCGTTTTGACGACATCTGCACCGTCGTCGCAACCGCGCGTGAGCATCGCTTCGCGCTTGGAGCCGCCATGATTTCACCCCTTGACCCACCGTTCGAGCCAGCAGCTCTGCTCGCCGAACTAGCAGACCTTCCGCCTAAACCGCCGCGTTCAAAACTCGAACCGCACCGCGAATTGATCCGCGAACTCCGCCGCAAAGGGCGCACCTACCGGGAGGTTTCCCGGCTCTTCGGCGAGCGGCTGGGGCTACAGGTCGCCCCCAGCACCCTCCACTCATTCGTGAAAGTCCGCGCACGTCACCGGAAGCAGATGCAGTTTGAGTTGCCTGCTGTCGAGCTGCCGAGTACCCAACCGTCGACGAGCGCCCGCTTCGCCGCGTTCAAAGTCAAGCCTGCTGCGCAGGAGTCCAAGCGTTCCCGCTTCGTCTTTCGCGAAAACGAACCTCTTACCCTGAGCGCTGATGGAGGTGTCCGATGACACAGGCAACAATGACTCAAGCCGCGACTGCTAAGCGCGTAGTTTTCACGATGGGCGGTAAAGGAGGTGTCGGCAAGACGGGCGTCATGGTAGCCCTCGCCGAATGGTTCGCTACAAACGAAATCCCGGTCACACTGCTGGATCTCGACACAGAGAACAAGGCCCGTGGCTCACTCAAGCATTTTTTAACGGCTCGGTCACAAAGGTCAATATTCATACTCCCGCCGGTCTCGATGCCTTCGTTGATCATCTAGATAATGGCTCGGAGATCATCTTGGCAGATATGGGAGCTGGGGCCGGACAGGTTGCGGCAGATTGGTTCGAGAGCATGTACGAGGATGTGGCGGGCACGGGTGTCAGCTTCACTGCTGTTGGCGTGGTCACGCCCGACCCGGCCAGCGTGGAGAGCATCCTCGCCTGGGCGAACCGGCTTCAGGATCGCGTGGCGTATGTGGTCGTCGAGAATGCGAACAGTACACTCTCCGACTTCACATACTGGAAGGGAACTGAGCAAGCCAAGCGTTTTCGTGAAGCGTTCTCTCCAACGATCCTGCAAATGGAGTTCCGTCTGGCAGAGCTTGAAAACCCGGTTCGCCAGCACGGAATCAAGCTGGGAGACGTAGCGGATCGGAAAGTATCGGTACAGGAATTGAAGCGAGCATCGCTTGTGATGCGGGCTCAAAGCTATCGGCGCCGGCTATTCAGTGAGTTCGATCGCACAAAGGAGGTCTTCCTCCCATGAGCAACCTTTCCAGCCTGAACGATCTGGATGAACCGAAGGCGGGAGAGTCGACTTTGTTCGACTCTCTCGCTCGGCTGGTGCCAGAGGAACTGCAGATTGCCTACTATCGTGTTCTCGCACACACCCGAACGCTAAGCCCGGATGACGAGATGCTTCGAATTCTGGAAGCTATGGGCATTTTGACTTTGCTCACGCGCCATACGCCGAAAGACATCGCCAATGAACGGGAGCGCATCCAGGAAATGCTGGATAGTCATATTCAATTTTCAGGTGAAGCGCAACAGAAGACGCTAGGATACGTCCATTTCATCGAAAGTCGATTGGCGAGTCTGCCTTATGAGATCGAAGCTGGACTCGATCCTCAGCAGATTGCCAGGCTCCTGGGAGAAAGTCTGCGGCAGCACTTTGTTCAGTCTGGGGTGTTAGATACGGCTGCGGGCCTTCGGGCGACAGCGACGGCAATGGCTAACGTCCAGACGAAGCTCATCCGAGCCCTCACCGAGCTATCCGATTCGGATGGTGGTGTTGTCGCGCAAGTTGAATCAGCGAACCGGCGAATATCTAACACGCTGGAAGAGCGCACCCGAGTGTTGGATTCGCTTCTGCGCGAGTTCAAAACTGACTTGTTGCGTATCTGGATGCCGATTGCTGCAGGAGCGACGATGATAGTCGGGTTGTTTGCCGGGATGAATATCCAAGGCTGCAGAGATTCGGAGGTTCAACCGACAGCGTCCATCTGTTCGCAGGAGAGAAGTGATACGCTTACGCCTCCACAAATCGGAGCTAGTAAGAAGACTACCTCGCCTTCCTCCATGGACCCGCACAGATTGCATCTCCGTTCCGGACGCTAGCGCGAATCCGTTTTCGGCAAGACAGATTGTGATTGGCTGATCACTTTTGCAGCTGCAGTATCAAAAAAAGTGGTCATTAACAGAAATCCCCGATTCAGAAAGTGTGGTGCAGCATTGTGTTCAGCGTAGAGCTAAGTCTTGGAGAATCAATGTTTATTGCCTACGATAATGCTAATTGTCTTAGTAAATTTTTGTGCTACGCTGAATTCGTGAAAAATAGCCTCCAGCTACCCTCCGGCTACCAGGAGCTCCTCCAGGACCTGAAGGGCCGCATCCGGGCCGCCCAGATGCAGGCCGCCTTTGCCGTGAACCGGGAGCTCATCCTCCTCTATTGGTCGATCGGCCGGGACCTGAGCCAGCGGTTTGCGGCCGAGGAGTGGGGCGGCAAGATTATCGACCGGCTCGCTCAGGATCTGCAGACTGAGTTCCCCGGAGTCGAAGGGTTCAGCCCTCGGAACCTCCGCTACATGCGTTCTCTGGCCGAGGCTTGGCCGGAGGAGGAGATTTTGCAACAGCTCGTTGCAAAATTGCCCTGGAGCCACAATGTCCGTGTCTTGGACCGGATCAAGGATCGTCCCACGCGAGAGTGGTACCTTCGCGCCGCCCTCGAATACGGCTGGAGTCGGGATGTCCTGGTCCTGCAGATCAAGAGCGGTTTGCATGAGAGGGAGGGGAAGGCCCTGACCAACTTCCCGCGTGCTTTGCCTCCCCCTGACTCCGACATGGCGGAGCAGATCCTCAAGGACCCCTACAACTTCGACTTTCTCACCGTAACGGCCACGGCCAGGGAGCGGGAGATTGAACGGGGGCTGTTGACCCATCTGCGCGACCTCCTCCTGGAGCTGGGCCGCGGCTTCTCCTTCGTCGGGAGTCAGGTGCCCGTGACCGTGGACGAGCAGACCTTCTACATCGATCTGCTCTTCTACCATGTCCGCCTGCACCGATATTTTGTTTTCGAGCTGAAGGTGGGTGCCTTCCAGCCCGAACATGCCGGCAAGCTGGGCTTCTACCTGGCGGCAGTGAACCGCACGATGCGAACCTCGATCGAAGGTCCGAGCATCGGAGTTCTCCTGTGTGAGAGCCGGAGCGGTCCTATGGTGGAATTCGCTCTTGAGACCATCAATCAGCCGATTGGGGTGTCCACGTATCAAGTAACTCGCGAGCTGCCGGCGCCCATGCAGGAGGAGCTGCCGAGCGTAGAGGACCTGCAGGAGGTCGTCAACAAGCTCCGCTCGGAGATGGAGATGTTGCGGAAGGAGCCAGGCGATGAGGAATAAAGCCTTCCGTATCACTAGGAAACGAAGGATCGTCCGGCCCGGCCAATTTTGCAACGGGCCGTTGCAAAATTGGGATTTGAACACTCATCGCCCTGATGAAACCTTTCGCACCCGCGCCGGGGGACTGGTATGAGCACCTCGCTGGCGCTGATGCACGCGGCGGATGCGTCTCCGCTCGACCGCGCCGCGGCGTTCCAGGAGTTGCGGGAGATGGTGCTGAACTCCGTTGCGTCCGAACACTCGAAGCGCAACTATGCCAAGGCGCTGGATGAGGTCTTCGCCATGTGTGAGGCGCGTCAGCAGCCGTTATCGCGCGTCCTCTTGATGGAGTACCGTGCCGCCATGCTGGAGAAGAAGCTGAGCGCGTCGACCGTGAACGTTCGTTTGTCTGCCGTGCGCAAGCTGATCGGTGAGGCGCAACGCAATGGAATCATCGGCGCGGAAGAGGCCGCCAATCTCGCCGGCGTACCCAACCTCTCCCAGAAGGGAACCAGGGTCGGGAACTGGCTCACGCGGGAGCAGGCCAAGGAGCTGCTCACGGTCCCTGACCGCTCCAAGATCAAAGGGAAGCGGGACTACGCGATTTTGGCATTGCTGCTGGGCTGCGCTCTGCGGCGGCAGGAGCTGGCCAGTCTGGACGTTGACGGTATCGAGATGCGGGAGGGCCGATGGGTCTTGCCCGATCTTTGTGGGAAGGGCGGCCGAGTCCGAACCGTAGCGATTCCGCTCTGGGTCAAGCACGGAATCGACGCCTGGATGATCGCGGGGAAGATCGAGGACGGCCGACTGCTGCGGCCGCTCTCGAAGAGTGGAAAGCTGATCGGTGACGAGTTGGGCGACTGGGCTATTTGGTCGGTTGTCGAGCAGTGTGCAAAGCAGATCGGAATAGAACACTTCGGTGCACATGATTTACGCCGGACCTGCGCCAAGCTTTGCCGCAAAAATGGAGGAGACCTGGAGCAAATCAAGTTTCTGCTTGGACACAGCTCTATTCAGACGACGGAACGATATCTCGGTTCGGAGCAGGACCTGGCTGTAGCGGTTAACGATAATCTGGGGCTGTGAGGTAGATAGACTTGGTGGAAGGATCGTCGAAACATGAAGCGTCGGGTCTGCTCCTACGATATGTTCGCCGTCCCTGATCCTTCTTTCGTGCTGAAGGATACGGGAGGGGAGATGTACTTCTGCGATTTGCGATGCTTCTGTGTTTGGTCGGTACAGTTCGCTACAAGGCCGAACCTTTCTGTAGAAGATAAAACGGGTGCCTATTTGTTGACCACTCCATCAGGTGAAGAACTTCAGTTCACTGGGATCGTTGATGTGGCGCGGTGGGTGACCGCCACTGCCTTTGAATAAAGAGGATTTTCGGGAGCCGACGCATACGCACCGTCCCATCCCGATCTGGGTGCAGGGCTGTAGCTTTGATCGCTATTTGTCGTAATGTTTCAGGATTATTTGTCGTATTCGGCGTCATCCCGGCCCAATCACGAGGCTGTCCCGTGCAGCTTCCACGACTGCGGTCGAGACCAGATGAAGGTTGTTGACGCTGAGAACCCGCTCGATCTGAGTGAGGAGGCGGGTCAAGAGCCTGAAGTTTCCGCCGGTCATCCGTATGAGGCTCGCTATCACTTCCGGGACCAGTTGTTCGTCCGGAAGAGTGACGCCGGCAGGTGTCCATCTTTTTTCCAGCAGCTCTTGCATTTGAGTAGCATTGAGAGGCTGGAACTCATGGACGAACCCGATACGCGAATAGAACTGGGGAAATCGGGCGACGCGCTTCTCGATGCCCGGCATTCCGATGAGAACCATACCGGCGGTGCCCTCGTCAAAGATCGATCTCATTTGCTCTAAACTGTTCATCTGGAGGCGATCGGCCTCATCCACGAGTATCAAAGTAGTCGGGTCCGACACCGCCCGCTCTTTAGCTTGATACCTCTTGTATGTCTCAAAGTAGGTTGGATCGACTGCCGGGCGGTCGCATGGTGAACACCCTGGCCTGTCCATGATCTCTCGGCGCCTTTTCTCGTCTTCAAGTCTGATCTCCTCCAAGACTACAGCCGCCTCGCGCCGCATCGGGTCGAGTACGATACTCATCGCCTTTTCGCGAGCCATGTTGATGTCGCTTTCCACCCTGGATGGAGTATTGATTATCCTAAGTGTCACCGATCTCATGAAGGGCCAACTGACCGATGAACCCCCGAAGACCCCCGATGAATTGGTTTCAAATGAACATTGACAGAGGAGAATATGGCGCACGAGATTGATTTCTCCACAGGTACACCGGCCATCGCGTACGTAGGCCAGACCCCTTGGCATGGATATGGCGAGAAGCTCGAACTAGGCCAACCGATAGAGGCTTGGCTCAAAGCGGCGCGGCTTGAATGGGAACTGAAGAGGCTTCCCGTGCAGTACCTCGTGGCAGGAGGACTGAAAGCGATGGATGATCGCTTCGTCTTAATGCGGAGCGACACGGAAGAGGCACTGTCAGTTGTCTCGGGTGACTATCAGGTCGTGCAGCCAAAGGAAATTGTCGAATTTTATCGAGACCTTGTGGGCCAGTGTGGATATTCGCTTGAAACTGCCGGGGCGTTGAATGGCGGTCGCAAGGTATGGGCCCTTGCGAACACTGGTATAGACGGCAATGTTGGGGAGGACGGCCAAGATCGACTCGCCGCTTACTTGTTACTGGCTACGTCCTGCGATAAGACGCTTGCCACGACGGTCGCGTTCACCAGTATCCGAGTCGTGTGCCAAAATACTCTGTCCTTCGCGGCGAACGATGTGAAGTCCAATAAGCGGTTGCACCTGAAAGTGCCTCACAACCTACGGTTTGACGCGGAACAAATCAAGAAGAGCCTCGGACTCATCAACCCGGCGTGGGCTGGATTTATCGAGCAAGTACGACGAATGGCGCAGCGCCAGCTAAAAGCTGCCGCCGCTTCACAGTTTTTCGAGGACGTGTTGCGCCAAAGCGAATCCAAGCCACTGTCTCCCAAATCCCAACGCGAGCAAAAGACCATTATGGCGTTGTTCGAGTCCGCTCAGGGACAGGAGCTATCGACTGCGAAGGGAACGGTCTGGGGAGCCGTCAACGCCGTCACCTATTATGCCGATAAGGTCCGACCGGGCGCAGATAGGCTCGATAGCTCATGGTTTGGGGCAGGTGCTGCATTGAAAGAGAAAGCCTGGGCAAAGGCGAGTGAGTTGGTCGCTTAGTTGGAGTCAGAGATCAGACTGGATTCAAGTACGACCACAGAATAGCAAGAGGTTTGGCTCAGCTACTTCGCCTCAACTTCTGAAGTAACATCAGAGTCCACCTCATCCTCGAAGAAGTCTGAGTCGATGCGCTTCACAACGTAAGTGTAATCAGTTGAAACGCCGACGCCATATTCGAACATCAGTGCTGTCATCTGTGGCCCGTCGATGAGAATGACTTTCGTTTCGAGACCCTCGGCATAGTCCCTTGCGTCCCTCGTGAATATCGAGGTCGTGATGAAAACGCCTTTACGCGCTCTCTTGCCGTGAAGAGCACCGACAAACTTCTGAATCTCCGGACGTCCAACGCTTGCATTGTCCCAACGCTTTGCTTGGATATAAATCAGGTCGAGCCCCAGCTTGTCTTCCTTGATGACACCATCCACACCGCCATCGCCGGACTTCCCGAGGGCAGTTCCGGCATCAGCCAGTGAGCCCCCGTATCCCATCGTGGTGAGCAAACGAACAACCAAACGCTCGAAGAACTCGGGAGGAGCAACTTTGACCCGAGCCAACAAGTCAAATTCGAGTTGCTTCCGCAGCTTCTCGTATCCTTCGGCCAAAAGACCTATAGGGGTTTGGATTGCACTTTCTTCAGGCTCCTGCGGCACGCTTTCTTCGTTTGCTTTCTTGGAACTGTAGAATTCCTCGAATTCCGGGAACTGTCGGAGGAGGTTAACATCGATAGTGGCGGGGTTCTTCTCAAGCACTCCTCTGCCACGCTCGGTTATCTGGAAGAACGACCTCCGCGGATTTTGCAGGAGGCCAGCCCTTTTCAGGTAATACCTAGCCCATCCAAACCTGTCATCGAAAACAGAGCCCCGTCCGCTTGTCAGCAATTCCTTTCGCTCCCCCTCGGTAAGCCCGAACTGGTCAGCTAAGAGGTTGATGGTCTCGCGGGTCTGGTGCTCTTTGCCATCTGCGGCAACCTTCATCAATGGAAGCATCAACGTTTGGTAGTCAGGAATTGCCATTTTCAGTCACCATTCGCCCTTCAGCAGATTGCGCTCATGATCGGTATACTCTACCGACTTAAAGAACCTTCCGGGCCGAAGGCGCTTGCTGATTCTTTAGTTAGGACGATCCGAGATCATAGAGGGATGAAGCATCGGACGCAACGTCTCTGCGTGAGCCTTGATTGCTTGGGTGACAAGTGAATCTATGACATCGTGTGAAATTCCAAATGTCGCCAGTGATTCCGTCGCCCGATCTACAGCCTTTTGTCGCGCTGAGTTCGCAGCGAGGAACCTCGCCGTAAGATCACTTTCGGCAACCTCCTCTTTAGTGAAGACATACTTTAGAGCGAGAATGTAACAAACAGATGCGTCGTCAGGTATGTCGATCGGCCGATCGCTCATCTTCTGTGTAGTGATGCCATCCAAGGCGATAGACATGGAGTTTACGCGAATCCGGCCCGCCTCAATGCGAATTCGCAGGGGTTTGTCGCCAAATGTGGCCGCAGCTTTACGAAGCTTGGGTAAGATGGCAAGCGGCATCCGCGCCATGCCCTTTAAGTTCTACGGTTGCACGGCAGGTGAACTCGCGACCAGTGACAACGAGTTTGATGTTGTCGCGATAGCAGGCAAGATCAACCAACTCATGTTCACTGGGGGTGCGTGCCTTTGTCATCTGACGGACTGCTTTTGCAAGTTCATCCTGTGAAATCTCAAAATCGATCATGGAAGTTTGCCTATGGGGTGAAGTCGACGGATGAAGTCTAGTGATGATTGCGGAGTCTTAGGCGTTGCGGTTGATGACCTGACCAATAGGGCGGAGGCATCAAAGGTCTTCATAGAGGTTCTCGTGCTTGCTGAAACGGGGAAGGGCGGCATAGCAGCCGTAAGAGTTCGTGTCGGTGGTGAGGAGATATGCTCATGAGGACTTTGCGCTAATTTACGCTCTCCCGCGTTGATAGTGAAGTGGCCCGGTGTCGAAGCTCCAAAGCGTCAATTTCGTGCAGGTCCTAAATATCTCGTCTTGTTGGGGTATAGCCCAACCCTACGTCCGACAAGTGGCGAAATAATGCCGCAATAGAGTCCATTTTTGCGTTATCGTACAGGTAATGACGAACGTTAAAGAGTCTATTCGGACACGTCGGCCCCCTCGAAGGCGCAAGCCGTCAAAAGGCCAACGGGTCGGGTACCTGCGCGTCAGCTCCCTGGATCAAAACGAGGTCCGCCAGCTCGAAGGGCTGGCCCTGGACAAAACATTTACCGACAAAGCCTCCGGCAAGGATGTGAAGCGGCCCCAATTGGAGGCCCTGCAGAGCTTCGTCCGCGATGGCGATACGGTGTTTTGTCACTCGATGGACCGGTTGGCCCGGAACCTCGATGACTTGCGGAGAATAGTGCAGGGCCTGACAGAGCGGGGCGTCCATATTGTCTTTGTGAAAGAAAACCTGACCTTCACCGGCGAGGATTCGCCCATGTCGAATCTGTTGCTGAGTGTCATGGGGGCGTTTGCTCAATTTGAGAGAGAGCTAATCCGCGAGCGCCAGCGTGAGGGAATTGCGATTGCCAAAAGGGAAGGGAAGTACACCGGCAGAAAGCCGTCGTTGTCGCCAACTCGGGCGGCCGAGTTGCGACGGCGAGTCGCCGATGGGGACTCGAAGGCTGCGCTTGCTCGTGAGTTTGGCATCAGCCGGGATACGCTATATCGATATGTTCCGGTCGAAAAGCGCCGGGCCAGGAAGTTTGGAAGATGAATTGTATGCAGGAAATCGAAGGAGGGAAACGATGAGTGAATCGGAGATGCAAGCGGAGCTGGAGCGCCTGCGGGCTGAGAATGCCCAGCTCAAGAGCAAAGACAAGGGCGGCCTCACTTTGAAGGTGAGCGAGAAAGGCGGACTCTCTTTGTACGGTATGGGCCGGTTTCCGGTCACGCTCTACAAAGAACAATGGCTCCGCATCCTGGCGAGTGCACCGGAGATCGAGGCATTCATCCGCGAAAACGACTCCAAGCTGAAAACGAAGGAGTAGTGCTTTGAGGAAAGGGGTTCAGACTTCAATTTGGTGTCCTTGCGGGAATGAGAAGATACTCGCCCTGGGCCTCTGCGCGACCTGCTACACGCTAAAACGGCAGGATGCCGAGTATTTCGGCGGCCTGCGAGAGCAAGTCTTGGAGCGCGACGGATACGCCTGTAGGGTGTGCGGTGATCCCAATCCCGGAGTCCATCATAGGGAACCGGGCAAGTCTCTGTTGCATCTGATGATCGCACTCTGTGCGGGATGTCATGCGAAGGTCCACCGGACAAAGGTCGTCTTTACGGAGTTTTCGGCGCTTCTGCTGGTACTGTGGCGAGAGCAGCACCCCAAAGGCCACGAACAGACATATATAGATTTCGACGTTCGCAAAACACCGGCTCAGACTGTGCCGCTGAATTTTGAACCCGCCCGGAAGGATTGAGCTACCGACCTATGCCGTCTAAGGCCTGAACTTGCCGAAAAGGAGGGAGGCCTCAACCGGTCTATGTAACACTGGCTTGCAGTTTACTCGCTGGCGTTTCAAAGCCCAAAGTTTGTCGCTGACGTGTTGATTGAGGCCCAGAGCTACCTTGTTGAGATCGGCTTGAGTGTAACCGGACAAGTCGGTTTTCTTAGGGAAGTACTGTCTTAGCAGGCCGTTTGGATTTTCATTGGTGCCGCGCTGCCAGGGGCTCTTGCGGATCGCAGGAGTAGACTTTCACCTTCGTGTCCGCCGTGAAGGTCTTGTGTTTAGCCATTTCGTGCCCCCCGTCCCACGTCAACGAGCGCCGCAGGGTCTCGGGCAGTTTACGTACGTGCTTGCTCAGCGCGGCGACGACCGTCGTGTGTCTTTGCTTGGCACTTTCACCAGCCTGGTGAAACGTGAATGTCGTTCCACCAGGGTTGCGATGTGGCTGTTCCTGCTGCCGCTAAGCAGGTCGCCCTCCCAATGGCCGCGATAGCGCGGTCTTCAACCTCCGTCACAGGATTAGTGAAGAAAACCGATTGTTCGTTACTTATCCCAAATGAAGCGTCTCATTACGATTCCAACGATTGCTCGATGACCCCGACTTGCCCAATAGAAGTGCGTTTCTAAGAAGGTGGAATAGTGCTGAAGAAGCTTCCTGGATACCAAGTCGGGCGTCCGGAAGCATTGGCGATTCGTTGAGCGAGAGTTACAAGCACACGATCAAAATGAACGGCTGCTTCGCGATCGATAGGT
This sequence comes from uncultured Acidobacteriaceae bacterium, assembly GCA_963815485.1. Classification (GTDB taxonomy): domain Bacteria; phylum Acidobacteriota; class Terriglobia; order Terriglobales; family Acidobacteriaceae; genus Edaphobacter. The sequence goes on from CAWFGQ010000002.1 coordinate 3,398,378, forward strand.
TGAGCTAAATCGTCGCTTGGGCGATGGTAGCGGCTCTTAATCCATTCGTTGAACGCCTTTTCCTCCGGACTGCCAGGAAGCCATCCGAACTTGAAGGCCAGCCCAGGAATACCATATTTGACGAAGCTGGCCTGATCGGAGCGTATGAAGCGGTTCTCATCAGGCTGCTTATCGAACTGTACTTCAATATCGTTGAGCTGCGCAGAGGCCCGCGCATCGGTTCCAAGAGTGGACTCCCCAAGCCCTTGAACCTCGAGAAAGTGCAGCGGAAAGATTGGTAGGTACATATCCATATTGAGGTCGGCAATAATATTGCGTCGCGGTACGGTTGGATAGCGGGCGAAGTATTGGGAGCCGAGTTCGCCCTCTTCTTCGCCTGTAAGAGCCAGAAAGATAATCGACCTTTTCGGGGGCTGTCTGGCTAGTGCTTTGGCGACTTCAATTAAAGACGCTATGCCGACCGCATTATCCATCGCACCGTTATAAATTGTGTCACCGTTGACCTCGTGCCCGACTCCTACATGATCAAGATGTGCGCTGATGACCAGGAACTCCGATTTCAGGTGACGGTCAGTGCCCGGCAGCGACCCTACGATGTTTGGAGCTTTGAATTCTTCGAGAACTTGCATGACGGTCGTGGCACGGATTTTTACCGCAAGAGGAAACTTAGGGAACGGTTTCCCCGAAGATGCAATCGACTGTAATTCCGCAAGTGTATGAGGCGAACCTTCAAAGAGAGCCTTCGCAGCCTCCTCAGTAAGAGCAGCGCTGAGACGAATGCCCGCCAACGTGTCCGTCTGAGGATCAGAGAGAAGGTACACAGGGCGTTCTGTAGGTGCTGCTGGGCTAACTCCTCGGCTAGCAGCTGGTCGGATGGTGATGACCCCCATTGCGCCTGCCGCTTTGAGTGCCTTCCATCGTTCCGCAGCTGTTCGAAAGTAAGCGCGGAGCGGGCCATGAACGGATGGAGGAGATCCTGCAAAGACCACTGCTATCTTGCCTTTCAGGTCAACCCCTGCAAGATCGTCGAAATTTTGGCTTGGAACGGCGAAACCATACCCCGCAAACACTGCAGGGACTTCGAGTGGATTCGAGCCGTCTATGTGGGGACTGAGTGAAACACCTGGACCGATCTTGATGGATTGCGTAGACCCGTCAGCACGAACAATTTCGAGTGATGATTTTTCGGTGTCAGTCTTTATCTTGCGAAAGCTAACCGGCTGGCGAAAGCCATCCGTACCGGCGGGCTTAAGGCCGATCGCCTTGAACTGTGACTCGACATAATCTGCTGCGCGAAGGTAGTCATCGGTTCCGGTCTGACGGCCCTTCAACTCATCTGAAGCGAGGAACTGGAGATGACTGAACCAGGCACCCTCCGCAGCCTTCTGCGCCGCAATCGACTCGGCGGTTACGGGGCGAGTTCCGGGATCATATGCTGATTTTGCCTGCTGCGACACCAAAGGAGTCGCTAGAAGAAGGGCTGAGAAGAACAGCCGCCCACGTGTCATAAACATCATCAAGATCCCTCTTATTTTGAAGTAAGGAGCTGTTGTGACAAATTGGGTTGAAGATATTTGTCGAGGAACGCAATCTGGCGCCGATACGCGTCTTCACGATGTTCCCTCTGCTGAAACCCATGGCCTTCGTGCGGGTAGGTGACGTAAACAAAGTTCTTTCCAGCCTGTTTGAGGGCCTTGGTAAATTCGATCGACTCCTGCGGTGGGACCTGAGGATCTTCCTCGCCGTGCAGAATAAGCAATGGCGTCTGAATTCTGGTTACGTCAGGAAGAACATTGGCCTTTCGATAGACTGCCGGCTTCGCTGCAGGAGGACCCCCCATCTTCGTCTCCCAGCGGATCTTCGAGTTGCGATTGGTGTACTGAAGGAAAAGAGCACGGTCCACCACCCCAAACATCTCAATTCCTGCGGCAAATGTGGTGGGGAGTTTAGTAACGGAATTTGCGACCACGGTGCCTCCGTGACTGCCACCGCCAATAGCAACGCGATGCGGGTCGGCGAGACCCGATGCAACTAGATACTGAACGGCCTGACCGATATCGTCGATCTCGCCACCGCCGGAGTCCTCTACGTTGGCATTGCGAAACTGCTCACCATAACCGGTGCTTCCGCGGAAGTTTGGCTCGAAGACAACATATCCTTTCTGCGCCAGGAAGAGTGACCACGGATTGAGGCTGAGCAGAACCTGTCCTTCAGGGCCTCCGTGAGCCCAGATTACCGCTGGATACTGGACGCCGGGCTTGTACCCCACAGGTTTATAAAGAATGCCTGCGAGAGGAATCCCATCCTTACCTTTAAAATGTGCAACTTCTGGAACGATTCCTAGAGCTTCATACTTTCCCGCACTGATGGGCTCCAGCGGACGAGGCTCGCTCTTGCCTGTTGCACCAGCCACGTAAGCGTGTGGCGACGTGAGGGCAGTAGCACGGGTGAAGTAGATCTCCTTGCTATCGGCACTCCATTGAGCATTGCCCTCAATACCAGACAGGTGAGTGAGCCGGTGGGGCTCTCCCCCCCGCGAGGGGATGACCCAGAGATGACGTTCTTCAGGAAGATCTCGATTTGAAGTAAAGACGATCCATCTTCCATCAGGCGAATACACAGGGAATTCGTCTTCACCCGTCCCTCGGGTCAGTTGTTTCGAAGCCCCTCCTTCGGACGGAATTTGCCAAAGCTTATCCCAGCCTGATTCCTGCAGGACGAGGGTAAGAGTTTTGCTATCGGGAGACCAGGTCACAGTATTGATCGCCCATGCTCCGCCCGGGTCATTCTTCGCGGTGTAAAGAGTAAGAGGCAATCCGACAGCTGCTCCCGTTTTCGCGTCGAAATTGATGATGTTGAGCTTTCCGGAGAAAAACTCACGAGAGCGTTCCGTGTATGAGACTCGTGTGCCGTCTGGTGACCAATCCGGGTTAGGGTCAAACCTATCGGACGAGACAGCATCCCCCTTATCCGACGATATTGTTGGAAATAACGTCAGCGCCTTTGTATATCTCCGTCGCGGCGAGAAATTGTTCCTGTTTCCCATCCGAGCTGACTGCGCAAAGTTCATTGAATCCTTTTCGGCCAGACTGATAAAGAATCCAGTGGCCATTGGGATTCCATAAAGGATGGTGATCCGAAGCGCCGCGTGGGTCCCCTGGGCCGGCGGGATCATGGGTGAGTCGTTGCTGAGTGCCGTCGGCCACAGAAACAGTCCAGACATCCCCTCCGCTAATGTAGGCGAGTTCCTTCCCGTCATGCGACCAGGAGATTTCGGACTTCACGTCCGAAGTCGAAGTAAGAGGGTGATCGGGTTCCCTCCCTCGCGGGAGTGAGAAGGATCTGACCCCGAACAAGCTTTGCGAAGGTAGTCCCGTCAGGGGACAGGATTCCCTCTCCTCCTCCGCGAAGGTTACCGGAGGAGAGGAGATCATCAATCGTCAGTTGCGGCGTCTGTGCTGCGACGTTCCCAACGAAGGACAGCGAAGACAGTATTAGAGCGAGTGTTTTCATCGTGTGTCCCTTTCAGGGGTGTTTAGAAAAGCAGCTTGCCAAAGACGACCAGCACTCGACCCGAGACAATTGCTCCTTGTCCTGAGCCATAGATACTGGTTGGCGAACTGACCGTGGACGTGATCAAACCGAAACCCGTTCCGCCAACATTGCTGTTTGGAACGGCGAGATTCGTATGGTTGAGCAGATTGTAAGCAGATGCTCCCAGTTGGAAACGGAACGCCTCTTTGATCGGGACCGTCTTGCTTAGCTGCGTCGCGACAGAGAAAAACCCGGGGCCACGGAAGCTGTTCGGTGCTGTATTTCCAAAGTCACGTTGTCCGTTGGTACTGTTCGTTGCAACGCTTGCGAACTGAGCTGTGGTGAGGCAGCCTGAGCGAACTGCGCCCTTGTTGCACTGAGTCCCGATGGAATTCGGATCAAGCGTATCAGCGAGAACGTTGCCGCTTCCGAAGGTCGATATACCGAAGCTCGAAGAAATGCGACTATTTGTTACTGAGAATGGGCGGCCGCTGTACAGATAAAGCTTGCCTCCGACTGTCCATCCACCTACGCCAATTTGAAGCAGATGGTTGTTGAACTTCGGCGTTGTGTAGACAAGGTCAGCTTCAAGGTTGTGACGCGTGTCGAAATTTGTTGGCCCGTAAGCTGCATTTCGCCCACTCGAACTATTTGTACCCACATAGAGCGTGGGATTGTAGACCGTTCCGGTCTGAAGCGAGCGGCTCCACGTGTAGCTGATCTGTCCCTGAAGCCCGTGAGTGATGGCGTGACGCTCCGTAATCGTCAGACCGTTGTAGTTCGAGATGCCCGAGTTATAGATCTGCGTGACCGTTGAAAAACGCGCATCGGGAATGTTCCGTGGGAGTCCGGCGAATCCGTTCGGGTAAAGTGCGGCGTTGTTGACATAGGCATTGGCTGCTGTGTTGGAAAGAGGCTGATCGTAGCCGTGATTTCCACTATAAGCAAAACTGACCACGTCAAACTTCGATAAGGGCTGCTGAACTTCAAGGCTCCACTCAAGCACCTTGATCGTATGGAACGTATCCGGATTAACGTAAAGCGTAGGCGTGGAGAATGAGGTCCCCGCGGGTACGGCGGCGCGAAGTTGAGCAAGCGTATAGCCCTGCGAAAATCCATTCTGGAATGCTTGACTGGAGGCGATAGCCGCTGCAGTCGCCGAACTAACCGTCGAAGCGTCGCCTACAATTCCAGTGCCAACGGTTGGAGTGAACTTGTTCGGCGCGTTGCCGAAGACGTTTGACGTGATCGATCCTGCGAAGGTGTTGGCAAACAAGCCAATGCCACCGCGAATGACCGTTTCACGATCACCTAACGGAGAGTACGCGAAGCCGAACCGGGGCTCGGTGACGAGCCCTTCCAGGTTTTTGAAATTCTTGTTGAGGCTTGTTTGCAGGGTAGTGTTGTATGGGACACTGCCGCCTGCCTGATATCCATCACCCAGGAATACCGTGTTAGGGCGCGAATAGCAGTTTTCTTTGCAGGAAGGATTTCCCTGAAGCTCGAAGCGAACCCCATATGTGAGATTGAGGTTTGAGCGTACCTTCCACTCGTCCTGCGCGTAGAAACCCAGCGAGTTGAGGCGCGTGTGCACGGACTGGAGCAACGGGAAGGATTGCGTATACGTGCTTCCCTTATTGGTTCCGTTTACGTTGCCGGTAGCGAAGTCCGTGAGATCCGCAAACGAATATGTACCTACTACGGAGCCGCTAGCAATGCTTGTATCGGTAATGCGATTGTTCCTGTTATTCACGCCGGCCTGAAACGTGTGACGGCTCAGACTCCATGAGACGTCATCAATGATGCCAAGTTGTTGTCCTTTGCGGCCTGTAGGAAGCGAAGGACCCACCGAGGCAAAACGGCCGCCGTTCGCTCCTCCATCAGTAAAGCTAAACGTCGCCGGAAGGAGCGATTGGGCCTTGGCAAAATCCGGAACACCGAAGACTGCAGAGTAATAGTTTCCGTTGAGGATAAAGTTATTTACCAGTCTCGGAGTAATTGCGTAGGTGTAGTTGAGCTGCGGAATCATCCATGGCTGAACACTCTGCTTGTTGTACACGGGATTAATGGGACTGGTGCTGCTCGCCTGGACTCCGGCGTCACGGCTGAAGCGAAAGTAAACCTTTTGTTTGTCGCTGATGTTCCAATCCACTCGGCCTGAGACAAAATACTCCGTATTAACGCTCGATGCTGTCGTTCCAAATGCAATGGCGCAAGGCGTATCCACGCCGAACCGGGGACCTGAGGTGCCGTTCACGTACCTGCCGGTGAACGTCTGTGTTCCGCAACCAAGATGGTTCGAGCTGTCCTGAAGAGGAAGAGTGCCGTTCGTTACCGGAATAGCACGAGAGATACCAGGCGCACCGTTGTAGAGATTGAATAGGCTCTGATACGTTGGCGTGGCAGAGGCGGGTACATGAGCAAGGATGTATCGCTGCAGTTCCGAAGAAGGTAGCGACACAACGCCGTTCGATGGTAGAGCGTACCGTAGCCCTTCCGTATTGGCAAAGAAGTTCAGCTTGTCGCGCACGATCGGACCGCCAATCGATGCCGCATATTGATTCGCGACCGAACGAGCACGCGGTGTGTTGCTGATCTTGTTGAAGTAATCGTTCGCATTCAAGAAGCTGCCGTTATAGTTCTCCACCAGGTTTCCGTGGAACGAGTTCGAGCCGGACCTGCTGATGTAATTTACTTGAGCCCCTGCTTCACGACCGAACTGAGCGCTGAAAGCATTCGTTATAACCGCGGCTTCAGCCACATCGTTCGCACCGAGGGTGTTGTTGCTGGCTCCGGATTTGTTGTTGAGGTTGTAGGGCTCGACGATGTCAGCGCCATTCATCGTGAAAAGAACAGAATTAAAAGGCAATCCGTTGACGTTGAAATTGGTATTGCCTCCTCCAACATTGAGCCGAAGCCCCGGAGTTGTGAACGCAATATTGGTGATATCACCGCCGTTCACTGGAGTGTTTTCGACATAGTGTTGCGAATACGAGGTGACGGCATTTGCGTTCTCGGTCTGGAGTAGGCCTATCGTCGTGTCCACGGTGATGGACTCCGAGACCGACTGAAGGCCAAGTGTGAGATTGATGGCCTGTTCCTTACCCACCAGCAACTGTACCGCTACAGGTCGAGCGGTCAGCCCGCCTGAGGTGGATGTGACCTCGTATTCACCTGGATTCAAGAAAGGAAAGCGATATTCGCCATTGTTACCGGTCTTCGTCGTGCGAATAGCGCCGGAATCTTTTTGCTTAATGCTTACTTCCGCATTGGCGACAACCGCCCCTGAAGTGTCGCTCACCGTCCCGACGATTGTTGCACTGGTTAGAGTTTGTCCTGATGAATATCTCGTCGCAAACAACACTAGGCCTATGACTACAGATAAGACAATGAATAACTTGCGGATCATTTTTGCGTCCTCTTGATCTGCTGTGCAGATATTCTGGGGTGGCGTAAATATCGGCTTCCAAGCGTCAACGAAGGCGTCGTGAAGACACTCCTAGATGGCCTCGAGGAAATCGAAAGATTTGTAGGAAGTGCAGCGCTAACTACTCATCAAAGCGCGAGTGCTCTTTCTGCAAGTCTGACTTAGATGGGTGGGGGTTTTTAGCGGCAACAACAACGGCGAGTGCTGGAATAGCGAACAATTCCTGCGATCTCAAGCCATGATTGAATAAGTTGCTGCGTCATAGCGCAACAATATCACAAAATTCCAATGCGCAAGAGCCCAGTTGAACAAATGCTTTACAACAGTAGTGTAGAGAGATCACACAACACTTAGGGTCGCAAGGCAACTTTCAGCAATTTTTAGCGCTCTCAGTCGCGAGAAAAGTGCCGTGTTTGTGGCCAATACCACCGCCGTGCACGTGTAGAGGCTGCTTGGAGTAGCTCCCTTTACTGGAGGGCAATTCCGGGAGAGAGACTTCGCAATTCTCACTGAAGTTGGTCTAAAGAGCCAAGGCGGGAGGAGTTTGCTTCTTATTTGGCGTAGCGTAATCGTCGATTGCGCGGTAGAGGCGGTCCAATGCGGGAGCAGGGACGCCACTCTTACCGAGCAGAATGCGGCATTCCGTAGCAAGCATCTGGGTCTCGGTTGAAGCGTGACGAGCATGCTGGGCAAAGACGAATTCTGCCATCTGGCTCGAGAAAAACCGCCGCCAATAGTAGACGGCAAAGGGTCGCGGAAGCCAGGTGAAGAGCACTTTGAGTGCGAAGGGGTGAATGGGCCGCCCGAGCGCCTGCACGACGCTGAATCCTTCAGTCACTCCATTAACCATCAGTTTCAGCAGGGTTCGGCTGTGACTAAGCCGTCCGCAATCACCCTCGGCAAGATAGATCGCACCACTCACCGACGTGACAAAAAATGCATGTAAAGCCAACCAAGCATCCATGTCATTGTCGATCCGAGTGCGAAAGCCGCATGCGCGAAATGATTTCACCAGAGTTCGCAGACGGGCAGTCTGCTTTCCGTTCGGCTCCCCCAATGTCGTTGGTTGTTGAGTGATCATCGCGTAACGAACCACATGCCCTTCCAGCGTACCGCCGGCTCCCGGGAATCCGAGCACCACGCGGTCAGTCCCAAGCGCGTCGATCAAAGCGGAGGAGCCAAGGGGATTGTTCAGCATGAAGAGCACAAATGGGATATTCGTGTTTAACGCTAGATCGGGCATGATGCCGGACAACTGATCCCTTCTGACAGCCACCAGCGCCATATCGTAAGTGTCTCCAGGACGGAGCCGCTCAGCAACAGTAACCGGAGTAACGGATCGCGCACCAGTCACGACATCCTCAAGAACCAGGCCATGACGCTGTATGTCCGAAACCCTTGAGGCGCGGGCCAAGACGGTCACATGATGCCCCGCCCCCTGTAGTCGGGCTGCATACAACGTGCCGATAACTCCCGCTCCGTAAACTAGAATCTTCATCGACGCCTCGCGCAGTATCATTATGTGCTGTCTTTCGCACTTGGTCGTAAATGCAGAAACGCCCTTCGACCGGGCTCCTTGGGAAGGCGAGGTGAGGTTCCGGATGGATAGTCGGCAAGTCGTCCACTTGTCAATGGGTGTGCGATGTTGGCGGATAGCCGGTTTTACGTCAACTTGGAGCTATTTCTTCCACTGCTGGTCTTTCAACGGGTGACTTATAGCAGTTGCCGTTCAATAACTGACGGGTAGGCCACCACCCTGCGCAGAGTTCGAATTATTTAATCGCGACGTTGTCATTTAATGCCTACGCCGAAGCGAACCTTCTTCGCATCTCCACAGCGCCGGCGCCGCTCATAGAAATAAATCACGCTCGCAGATCGATCTTTCGCGCTTTGACCACACAACGACTAGCTGATTTCTTTCACTGAGATCTCATATTTAAAGTTATCCGGATCGAACTGATCGATCCGGCCTTCTGAGGTTTCGGCCTGCGGATACATGAAGTACACCAACGGTTTGCTGGCCGATCCGGGTAGGTCCACGTCGTGAGCGTAGTTGTATGCCATCCAATTCATCTCCCACGACCCGAACAAATCATTGCGTGCCCGCGACACGATTTCATCGCTCAATGGACGATTCCCGGGAGGTTCTTCCAGAGCTACTTTCCGGACATCGGCTGGGTCCACAGGCACCCATCCATGCTCTCGCAGGTAGACTTCCGCGCGACAATGCTGTCCCTTTGTTGCTACACCGGTGGCCAGTCCAAGGCTCTTGTAACCCAGGTCTGATTTTGCGACGCGCAATCCATAGACATGCCGCGCTGGCAAGCCCACGGAGCGGGCCAGGCCAACATACAGAACGTTCAGGTCAGCACATTTGCCGCCCATATCACCTGACTCCAGCATGAATCGAATGTCGCCACGACCACAGCCACGGATCTTCGGATCGCGGAACGTATTTTCCACCACCCACTCATAAATTGCCCGCGCCTTCTCGGTGTCGGTGGTCGCTCCAGCGGTCACCTTCAGCGCAGTCTGTTTGACAATACCGTCTGTCGGCACATATTGGCTGGGCCGAAGGAAGTAGTCCAATTCAGTCCGTGAAACGGGTGGCGCTGTTGCCCGGGAGGACAAATCGACGGCGTAGTTTTTCAGTGCGACATGACTGGTCAGGATCAGCGCCGGCTTCGCGTTTGCAGCATACATCGCTGACACAATCCCGAGAGCACTTTGCTTATCCTTGCTCAGCCCGGCCGTTCCACCCTCCGCCATAACCTGGGTCGAAATTGTGTGTTGATACGGCGTGTTGCGAATCAGCGGTGTCGGCAGCCAGATGTGACTGATACCGTTAGGCTTCAGCAACTCGACTTTGGTGACGACCTCGAAATGTCGCCATTCGCTTGCCGATGGGGTATCCGCCAGGACCGGCATCGCCCTGCTGAGAGCCCAGCCGACACAGATTGAGCCATTCGCTCGCAAGAGATCTCGCCGATTCATAATCCGCCTCGAAACTCGTCACTAACGACAATTGGTTGAGAGACCAACGCCCGTTTCAAACTAGACAAATTCCGCTCAAAGCGCTGAATCGATGCTCAACACTGTCACTGCGGTTACAAGGACATAATAGCCGTATGTCTGTTGCGCCTGCCTCCACCTAATGGATTAAGCCGGAGTACACCGGGTGTGTGGTTCAGAAGAATTTCCAGTCGCAGACTCGTCTACCTTTTATTGCACTCGCTTCACAGCTGGTAATGCTGAGGTGCCAATAAATCGCCCAGACACTCATTGAGCCATCGAGCGGAGTTCACTTGGACGAATCTAGCTGCCGTTTCATCCGAAGATTTCTGTTGACTCAACCTTTTGATGGATGTTCCCTTCTATTTCGCTATTGTAGGGTTGCCATGCGACAATCTGCGCCTTCCACGCGGCGCATAGGTAGTTCGAACGCCTCATGGAAGACAAGATGCGGGACGACAAAACGGAACTCCAAGTCGATGCTGTTACCGATGCGTTCGGCATTGCACTCCAGAGATTCCTCGAGATGAATTATTTGACGAAATGAGGGAAAAGAACAGCAATGAAGCAACGTACAAAACGATGGCTGACCAGAACCCTGGTGATCGTTGCGGGGTTGTGGCTCTGTTTCGTCGTATACATCGGTTGGGCCATGCGGCAGCCACCCGAAGTCTTCGGGCATGTCATGTCCAGAATGCCTATGCCTGTCTATTTTCTTTTCCCGTTTGAGACGCTGTGGACTCAAGCGCGCAATGGCCATCTGAATGTGGGCGATATCGCTCCAGACCTCAGCGTCAAGACATTGGAGACGAACACATCCGTGCCGCTGTCGTCCCTGTGGACCGCCAAGCCCGTCGTGCTGGTCTTCGGCAGCTACACTTGACCACCATTTCGGCGGGAGGTTCCCGCTTTGAACAAGCTCGCCGAACAATACAAGGACAACGTTGGTTTCTATGCCGTGTATATCCTTGAAGCTCACCCCACAGATGTATGGCAGATGCAATCGAATGTGCGTGACAAAGTGCTCTTCCGCAGTCCGCGTGATGAGGGAGAACGAACTTCAGTGGCCAATGCTTGCGTACGCAAACTCGGGATCAAATTCCCGGCGGTGATCGATGGATTTGATAATCGTGTCGAATCTGCGTATACCGGGTGGCCGGATCGAATGTATCTCATTGCTTCCGACGGTCGCGTGCTCTACAAGAGCAAGCCTGGACCGTTTGGCTTCCATCCCAAAGATCTAGCGGCAGCAATCCAGACTGCGGTTAGCCAACGCTGACGTAGTTCGGGATGAACGAAATCTCATCGTGAGAATTCATCCGGCGTATCTACACTCTCTCAATCCTGCTCGGTGCTCTGAATTCAGTAGTATCTAACCGAGCGAGTGTTGAATTCTTCGAGGCTCCTGCGTGAGACGAGGTTCCGCGGAGAAGACGTTATAAACCTCATCTAGAACTTTATCCACCGTTCGGTGGAGCTCGATACCCATCCAAATACCGAAGACAGACTTGCAGCAAACATTTAGGGTGACAAACACAACTGTCACAAAGCATTTGTATACAGATATCGGCCAACCAGGCTGAATCAGACCACATATTTGTCATCTGTTGCTCGAGGCCAACCTATGTTCTTAGAGTTTCTTGAGAATAGTCGTAGCAGTTTGCTTAGAACAACCATCGCATCGCGAGCCATGCTTTTTGCCTTAATGCTGATTGTCGTTGGCGTTCGAAATTCAAGCGCCCAGGATGCCGTAGGCAATCTTGAAGGACTAGTTAAGGACAAGAGTGGTGCTCCTGTGGTTGGGGCAAGTATTACCTTGAAAAATTTGGAGACAAACTCAGTTCGAACACAGGTATCGAACGCGGAAGGCCGATATCGCTTTGTCCTGCTGAGTGTTGGCCGATATTCCTTAACGGTGGATGCTGCCACGTTTGCCCATTTTTCCCAGTCTCCAATCGAGATAGCGATAAGCCAGACCTTGCAACTAGATATAGGTCTGGTTCTCGGGACGGTGACGGAGTCCATTACAGTGCAGGGCACAGCGCCGACAATTGACACCTCAACCAATACTCTGGGCAAGGTAGTTAGCGGCAGAGAAGTGTTGGAACTACCTTTGAACGGCCGCAACTTCGCGCAGCTTGGATTACTTCAGGCGGGAGTGGCTCCGCTCACAGCGGGGCTAGCCACTCAAGGAGGCTCGTTACGCTCTGGTCAATCGTATGCCGTTAATGGGCAGCGACCGGAGTCGAATAACTTTCTCTTAGACGGCGTTCAGAATGTGAATCGCATGGACGGAGGATTTGCGTTGAAGATTCCGATCGACGCCATTGCCGAGTTTCGGATTCTGACAAACACTGCACCACCGGAGTACGGTGCAAATACAGGATCGACGACAAGTGTGGTGACGAGGGCGGGTGGAAACCAGTTCCATGGCAGCATCTTCGAGTTTTTCCGGAACGATGCGCTGGACACGCGAAACTACTTTTCTTCGAAGGTGGAACCCCTTAAGCAAAATCAATTTGGCGCAACCGTGGGCGGACCGATTCGAACGGACCGTCTTTTCTTCTTCACGTACTATGAGGGTTTCCGCAATCGACAAGGGATTACAACTTCAGCGACCGTTCCCACCGATGCACAAAAGAAGGGCGATTTCTCGGGTCTGGGACATCCGCTCATCAATTTTGCAGCGGGCGGTATTCCTTACCAAGACAATCAGCTTCCTTCCAGCAGTTTCAATCCCGTCGGCGTAAATGTTGCGAACCTCTATCCCTCGGGCAACGTTACTCCCTCCATCTACACTGCGACCGTCGTTGGCACAAACGATGACGATCAGGTTGGCATCCGTCTCGATTTTCACCAGTCCGACAAGAGCCAGTTCTTTACTCGGTACTCCTATTTCACCGGATACAACATCAATCCGGTATCGGTCCGAGGCTCCGATCTTCCTGGATACCCTACACGTGATGACTACACCGCTCACTCTATCGTGGGCTCGAATACGTACCTCCTGTCATCTTCCATGACCAACTCCTTCGAAGCGTCTTTTTTTCGATATGAATTTTTATTTGACCAACGACTGAACAGAACACCACCACGCGCCTTGGGATTTGATTATGACTCCGCTTCAGAGATAGGACAGGGACCGCCATTTTTCAATCTGAGCGGCTATTCGCCGATCGGTGGCGCGATCACTGGCCCCAGAACTTCAGTTCAGAATACTTACGAAGTTCACGATGGTTTGTCGTGGTTTCACGGAAAGCACTCCATAAAAGTGGGCGGGGAATTTACTCGCAATCAGCTGAACCTCTTCCAGTCAATCGCACCGAATGCTTTCTTCATCTTTGCATCGAGCTTTCCTACAAACGATGCCTTCGCCAATCTCCTGCTTGGCAGCCCGGTAGTGTTTTATCAGGGTCGCGGAGACTTCACACGTTACGTGCGCAACTGGGGAGCCGGAATTTATTACCAGGATGAATGGCGTGCGCGGCCAAGACTTGCTATCAACTACGGGCTGCGCTACGAGATCATCAATCCCAACACCGAAACACGCAACAGGTTGAACGCGTTTATTCCCGGCGTCCAGTCCCATGCCATTCCAAATGCTCCGGTCGGAGTCCTGTTCCCCGGCGATCCTGGGGTTTCGAGTGGAATTGCCCCGAGCTATTACAAAGGATTTATGCCGAGAGTCGGTTTTGTCTGGGATCCAACTGGATCCGGCCGGTGGTCGATACGCTCAGCCTACGGGATCTTCTATGATCCGTTCGCGAACGGATCGGGCGTAACATCTCAGGCTCCGATCAGCTCGCTTCCCTGGGCACAATTCGAACAGATTACTCCTCCCACATTGAACTTCGCTGCACCATACAGCAATGTGCCCATTCCAGCGCCCAATACCTTTCTGAGTCCATCGACACCTTTTGTGACGGACACCAAAGCGCGCCCGTCGAACGCTCAGGATTGGAATCTCTCTGTCCAGCATGAACTTCTAAAGAACTCTGTGCTGGAGGTTCGATACGTTGGGACAAAGGGCACACATCTGCCACGCAACATCGATGCTAACCCGGCAGTATACGGGCCGGGTGCGACGGCACAAAACGCCGATCGTCGCAGAATTTACGCGAATTGCGCCCCCAATAATGGTCCCTGTCAGTACGCGACCATCGCCAAACTTACCTACGGTCAGAATTCCACCTACCATTCTGGACAAATAAGCTTTTCCCATCAATATGGGAGTGGACTAGCGTTCAATGTGTCCTATTGGTTATCAAAGACCTTGGATTATCTCTCGTCGATGAATCTGCAGGGGGCTTCAGCTAAGCCCTTGAGTGGAGAAAATGATCTTGCGCAAAATCCGTTTGACCTCAAAGCGGAGCACGGCCCATCCATCTTCGATGCAAGACATCGGTTTGTAGCCAGCGCCACTTGGGAAATTCCGTTCGCACGCCACGCCCAAGGGGTAAAAAAGGTCTTTCTGGATAGCTGGCAACTCAATGGCATTGTCACCGCAAACTCCGCAACGCCGTTCACGGTGTATGACAGCAACAACGTCTCCCTGCAAGCATCGGCGCCACCTATCTCTGGTTTTTTTGCCAGCCGACCAAACCTTATCGGCAATCCTAGCCAGGGTCCACATACGGTGCCTCAGTGGCTCGACCGCACTCCATTCCAGCGCCTCAATCCACAAACTCAGGCCGGGCAGTTTGGTAACGAAAGCCGAAACGCCTCACGCGGACCGGCATCTGCGAACGTTGATCTGTCCGCTCTCAAAACATTCGAGCTGACCGAGAGAACGCATTTGCAATTCCGAGCGGAGTTGTTCAATGTTGCAAATCATCCTAATTTTGGGCTGCCGATCGCCGACCTTGCATCAGCAGATTTCGGAAGGATTCTCCATGCCGGCCCTGCACGGCTGACGCAGTTTGCCGTCAAGATATTGTTCTAGGGGACGCCACCACATTGACCGAAACGATACCAATCTACGTCGCTAAGATCGCAGAGAGGCTACATTCGTGACTGATCAGGAGTCCAGCCTAAGTTATCCCGGATGGAAGGTTGTGCTCGCCGGTTTCTTCGGTGTCATGGTCAGCTTCGCGGCCATTGTTCCTTATACCTTCGGGCTCTTCCTCAAGCCTTTATCCCTATCCTTCGGCTGGAGCCGCGAGTCGATCTCCATCGCATTCAGCATCGCTGCTTTGGCAGTAGCTGCATGTTCTCCCGCGATCGGGCACCTGCTTGATCGATTCGGTCCCAAAAAAATCATCCTCCCCTGCATCGTCCTCTTTTCCGCAGCCCTTGGGTCATTGGCTCTGCTGACCAACCATATTGCACACTTCTACATCATCTTTCTGTTGCTGGGAGTCGTAGGCAATGGCACGGCTTATCTTGGTTACTCTCGAGCTATCGCAAGTTGGTTTGTCAGGCGCCGCGGAATGGCCTTCGCCTTGATGCTTGCCGGTGGCGGTTGTGGCGCGATGTTGCTGCCAATCCTTGCCCAGTCGCTGATTTCAAATTACGGATGGCGCATCGCATATGCTGGCATAGGTTTGATCGCATTTGCGTTTGGGTTCCCACTTACAGCCCTTTTCGTCCGCGAACAACCCGTCGGAGAACATCCCGAACGCAGCTCGCTGTACGCTGGAGAATCCGTACGAAGCGCCATGCGGAGCCGGATATTTTGGATCATCTTGCTCACCGTATTTCTTTACTCGATCAGTTTGAATGGCTCGATTGCGCATCTCTCCGCTTTGCTCACAGATCGTGGAGTCTCAGTCCGAGACGCAGCCTTCGCCGTTGCGGCAGTTGGTGGATCAGGCGTCATCGGTCGCATTGCAACTGGGGCATTTCTCGACCGCTTCTTCGGCCCGCGTGTATCGCAAATCATGCTCCTCCTTACGGCTGCTGGCGTTGTTCTTCTCTCCGTGGCGAGCACGTTACCGACAGGTCTCACCGCCGCCATCCTCATCGGCTTCGGCATGGGAAGTGAAGGCGATGTGACCCCATATTTGCTAAGCAGATACTTCGGACTGAGGCGATTCTCCACGCTCTACGCATTCGCCTGGACAGCCTTCGCGATAGGGGGCGCCGTCGGCCCGATCGTCGTAGGAAGAGTCTTCGATGTATTCGGCTCTTATCGTCCACTCTCCATTCAACTCCTCGCTGTACCTGCACTGATTCCGTGTCTTCTCATGTTCTTCCTCCCGCGCTACAAGCAGATTCTTCAGGCCGACGCAACATCGATCGATGGGCTCCCAACAATCTCCGCGGCGGATCCAGCGATCTAACATCAAAAAAGAAAGAGACCTTGCCATGCCACACATTCAGCTACCAGAAGGACTGCCCGGGCCGCGCGGTCCGATGACATTTCGCCCAGAGACGGCAAAGCCCCTCAATGAACTCGCGGAGATTTTGCTTCGTGGCCCCAGCACTCTCACGCAGGCCGAACGAGAATTGATCGGTACCTTTGTCTCATCCGAAAATGATTGTCAGTATTGCCAGACAATTCATGGCGCCGTGGCCGCGCATTACCTCGACGGAGATGAGAACCTCATCGGGCACATCAAGCGAGATTTTCTATCGGCACCTGTCTCGGACAAGCTAAAAGCTCTTTTAGTCATTGCGGGCAAAGTACAGCAAAGCGGAAAGGATGTGACCCGTCAGGACATAGAGCGCGCCCGCGCCGAAGGTGCCACGGATCTCGAGATTCACGATACTGTGCTCATCGCTGCCACCTTTTGCATGATGAACCGATACGTAGATGGGCTCGCTACGTGGACTCCGGAAGACCCGAATTTCTACCGGCAGAGGGCTGCCGTGCTAGCAAAACAAGGCTACGTAGGTTCCGCGACTCGTCCCTAAATTTGCCGATTCATCTGAGGTGAGCCATGCCAGATCAGCCCAATTCGGGGCATCCCAAGCGAGAGCGTTACAGCCCTAAGCCCGAGACGCTTGCGTTGCTTAAGGTTTCGGGCAATTTGATCAACGGGCTCGGTGAAACGACACAACGAAGGCCTTCGCCGTTCTTCTGGCATCCCCCCGATCAGCATCCGTATGGCGAATTGCAGACTGTCGCCCGGCAAAGTTCGCGAAAATGTCCAGGTGCGGCACCGGCGTTTCTCGCGGCCTATAACTACCCAGAGCTCATCCCGGTAGCCGGCGTGCGGAACGAATCCCCCGCCGAACAGCTAGCCGCCGAGGTCAAAGCTTTCGCGCTTTCCCACGAAGCCGATGCCATTGGTATCGCGCCAATGGATCCTCTCTATGTGTTCGAGGGGTATACGATCGACGAACCCTGGGTGATCGTGCTAGCTCTTGCACATAACTATGAACGTCTCAAGCAGGTTCCATCGGACGAGACAAATGGTGTCGGTGTCACAGAAATCGGCGATCAGTACGCACGCGGAACACGAGCTTCGTTCGCCCTTGCCAACTGGATCCGGTCGCAGGGATACAACGCCAGCGCATATCCCGGGCCTTCAGCAAGCGCACTTCTTTTGATCCCGCCGGCCATTGCCTCCGGCCTTGGGGAACTCGGCAAACACGGCTCGTTGATCAGCCGGGCCTTCGGATCGGGTGTGCGTCTCGCCGGTGTCACCACCGACATGCCACTGGTTGCAACCAAGCCCGACCACTTCGGTGCGGACGAATTCTGCGCGACCTGCCAGGTTTGCACAAGAGCGTGTCCTCCTGGCGCCATCACCGAGCACAAACAGATGGTACGCGGCGTCGAACGCTGGTATGTGGACTTCGATAAGTGCATCCCTTACTTTGCCGAATCGGCATCGTGCGGAATCTGCTTTGCCGTGTGCCCCTGGACGCGCCCGGACGTGCGTCCGAAGCTGCTTGCCACAATGGCTCGACGTCTTGGTCCGGTACTGTCCGATGTATAACCATGCAAACTCAGCAGGACTTAGTCATTCAAGTTGTCAGGTGATCCATCGGGTTCTCTGACATGTTCCGTCGTCCCCGCGAGTAACTTGGTCCTAGACGCCTGACTTTGTGCCTGTCCGTAACGCCTGTCTTCTGTAAGTTACGACCTTCCTTTCGCGTAATGGCAGAGGTCAACATTCCACTTGGCCGAATAGTTGGCATCTCGTACATGTGTCCTCGTGCAGACCCCATCCCGGAATGATGAAATGCCAGTTGTCCCCATAGCCGGTTATACACTCAAGTGGTTCCGGCCAAGGGGAGTACTGACTACCTAGACAGCTCAATGAGCTCTTTGGCTTGGTGTCGCCAACGGACGATTATTGAAAGGGCTACAGATCACTTCCGAAAAGGCAAGCGTAAGAGACCGTCTGGAGGAGAACCATCACAAAATTGACAGGTCTCGATCGCTCAAGCACCTGTCCATGAGGTAGCACGGATTCTCTTCGGCCCTTACACAAGCTTTTCGGGAAAGCTACCTATTCGCGTCCGGTGAGCAAGCCGGCCTTTGAACCCTTACGCCGCAACTGCCCATCGAAGGAAAGAACTCCGGCTCCAATACATGAAATCTCTATGAGGGACGTCCATCGCTTGAATCCGTCCGGAGCTTTCGTGGGTGGACTTCATGCAGTTCGTGATGCAATTCGTCGACCTTCAGTTTGGCCTTTTCCAGAGCCCTCCTGCCGGAAGAGGTGATCGCGTATACCCGTCGCCTTCTACCCGAAGCGTTCTTCAACTCAGATTTCAGTAGGCCGCCGCGCTCCATTGCGTGCAGCAGTGGGTACAGCGTCCCCGGTCCAATGCGATAGCCATGGTGCTTCAGCTCCTCCATCATCGAGAATCCAAATATCGGCTCGTGAGAAGCATGCATGAGCACGTGGATGCGAATCAGTCCCTTGAAGAGCTCCCGCTGATGTGATGTCGCCAAGAAACACCCTTTCGCCAATCGCCGCAATCATACTATCGAAATTCGATGGTATGATTCCGCGCAGGCGGAAAAGTTGACCCCACCGGAACATATGGCTCACTTCTATGCATAGACACTTGTTCGCCTTCGTGTGTTACATCGGTTCGCTTTGCATCGCAAGTGCGGGGATTCAAGAGGGAGCATGGGCTCAAAACTCGGAAGGAATTGGTCCTTCTGGGGTCAGCCTCAAACAAGTTATCGAGAGTGCCAAGGCTCATTACCCGGCGATCAAAGCGGCCCAAGCCCAACAGCAGGCGGCGCAGGGAGCTATCGGTGTCGCGAAGACCGCTTATCTGCCCCGGACCGATCTGCTCTGGCAGACAAACCGTGCGACCGCGAACAACATCTACGGCCTCCTTCTCCCACAAAGTGTGATTCCTAACATTTCGGGGCCGGTGATCGCGTCGGACGTTACGCGGAGCGCGTGGAGCAGCGGCGGCGGCGCTTTGCTGAGTTGGCAGGCATTTGACTTCGGCGTTCGAGGCGCAAGAGTCACTATCGCCCGCGAGGGCAGTGAAGCGGCGAAGCAAGCCTCGGCTCTGACGACGCTCGACGTTACGACGGCTGCGGGGAGCGCCTTTCTTGATCTGGCTGCCGCCCAACAGCTTGTCGCAGTCGCAGAGGCAAACGTCCGCCGCTATGAAGCCTTCGATAAGGCAGTCCATGTGCTTGTTGACAATTCACTTCGTCCTGGTGCCGACGCTTCTCAGGCCGATGCGCAGCTTGCTCTCGCGCAGAACCAATTGATCCAGGCGCAGACCCAGGAATCGATCCGGCGATCGTCATTGGCTGTTTACCTGCAAACACCGAGTGCGCAGGTAACAATTGACGCGTCGTCGCTGCTCAAGTCCAGTCCCGCATCCGACCCTGAAGCGACTGAGGCAAGGCTTCATCCGTCGGTCCTCGAAGAAAACGCGCTGTCTCTCCAGCAAGACGCTCAAAAGCGAGTTCTCGATCGGAGTTATGTTCCTGTCTTTAGTGCGCTCGGCGCGGTTTCGGGACGCGGTGCCGGGACGGCCCTGACCGGCCAATTTCCGGGAGGCACAGCGGGGTTGGCTCCGGACACCTTCAACTGGGCCGCCGGGATCCAAGTCACATTCGCGGCTTTCGACTATTTCAATCTTCGAGAACAGAAGAGGGTTCAGGAAGCGAATGTTCAAGCTGAACACGCACGATACGATCTATCCCTGACGAATGTCTCTGCAGCGATCGAACAAGCTCGCGCCGCCCTGTCCGGTGCACGCCGGATCGCAGCGAATACTCCAATGGAATTGTCGGCTGCCCAGATCAGTGAACAGCAGCAGCAGGTTCGGTATCGGTCGGGATTGGCAACAGTCGTGGATGTGTCATCGGCTGAGGGTGTGCTGGCTCAAGCCGAGGCGGACGACCTGATTGCGAGACTCGGGATCTGGCGTGCCGAACTCGGGGTTGCGGCGGCGCAGGGTGATCTTCAGCCCTTTCTTCAGATGTTGCAGAGCCAGGCGAAAGGAAAGTAACGACTCCATGTGGCTCATTCGCGCAGCACTTCGCCGCCCAATCACCGTCCTCGTCCTAGTGGTTGCGTTGGGTCTTTCGTCGATCCTCGCAATCATGCGAACACGCGTGGATATCTTCCCAAATCTAGACCTTCCGGTCATTTACGTGGCGCAGCCCTATGGAGGCATGAGTCCGCAACAGATGGAGGGATTCGTCTCGTACTACTACGAGTACCACTTCCTCTATATCAACGGAATCGAAAGTGTTGAGGCTAAGTCGATCCAGGGGACGGCTCTTCTGCGGCTGACCTTCCACCCCGGCACGAATATGAGCGAGGCGCTGGCGCAGACAATCTCGTATGTGAACCGCGCCCGTGCTTTCATGCCCCCTGGGACGGTCTCTCCCTTCGTCATCCGGTATGACGCTGGAACACTGCCAGTGGGATACATGGTCTTCTCCAGTCCGTCCAGGACGCTTGGAGAGCTTCAGGATCTCGCACTCAACCGGGTCCGTCCAGTCTTCGCAACCCTCCCCGGTGTGTCTTCCCCTCCGCCATTCGGAGGAAACCAGCGAACTATCGTTATCAACGTCGATCCGCAGAAGCTACAGGCGTATGGCCTGTCTCCGGAGAAAGTCGTGCAGGCGCTGACAAGCGGCAACAGCATCCAGCCCGCAGGCAACGCCGACATCGGGACGACGCATACCCTGGTCACAACGGATTCGACTGTGACGCAGATCAGTGACCTGCTGAGTATTCCGCTCAAGCTTGGTTCGGGTGCTTCGGTGTATATCCGGGATATCGGCAGCGTCTCGGATTCTTCCGATATTCTGGCTGGCTACGCCCTGCTGAATGGGAAGAGGACGATCTATATTCCCGTGACGAAGCGGCCGGACGCCTCGACTCTTACGGTCGTACAGGAAGTGCGTCAGAGTCTTGCCCGCTTCCAGTCCCTCGTCCCTGAAGACATCAAGATCACCTATGAGTTCGATCAATCGCAGTACGTTCGCAATGCGCTGATGTCCGTGCTTCGCGAAGGCATCCTTGGAGCGCTCCTCACGGGGCTGACCCTCTTTCTCTTCCTTCGCGATTGGCGCTCTTCCCTGATCGTTGTCATTACGATTCCATTCGCCCTGCTCACTGCGGTGGTGCTGCTCAAACTAGCCGGACAGACGATCAACATCATGACACTCGGGGGTCTTGCTCTAGCCGTCGGCGTTCTTGTCGACGAGGGCACGGTGCTCCTCGAAAACATTCACGTGCATCTGGGTCATGGTGAAAATACAGCACGCGCTGTGCACCTCGCGAGCAGAGAGGTTGCCATTCCGCGACTGCTCGCGATGTTCTGCGTGATGGCGGTGTTCATCCCATCTTTCTTCATGACGGGACCGGCTCAGTCGCTCTTCCTGCCACTATCGCTTGCCGTGGGCTTCGCGATGGGAGCGTCGTACCTTCTGTCTAGTTCGCTCGTGCCGGTTCTCGCGAACTGGATGCTGAAGGCCAAGTCTGCCGAAGAAAAGAACGTTCCTCATGTCGAAGGCAGCTTCGATCGTTTCCGCCTCCGTTTCGAGCGGGCGCTTCAGTGGGTGATGCGCAATCCAGCCTTGATGCTCACCGGATATGGAGTAACCGCCCTGCTCGTGCTCTTCTTCATCACGCCACACATCGCCGAGGAGATATTTCCCTCCGCTGCCTCGACACAGTTCCGGCTCCGAATCGATGCTCCGGACGGAACCCGCGTGGCCATCACGGAGAATCTGGTCAAGCGCGTTCTCGCCTCTATCCAGGACGGGGCCGGAGAGAAGAACCTCGATCTCAGTCTGGGATATGTCGGAACCCAAGGTTCTTCTTATCCGATCAACGCAGTATTTCTTTGGACGAGCGGACCGCAGCAGGCGATCATCAATGTGGGGCTGAAGGAAGGTACTTCAGTGAAGCTGGCCGACCTCGAAGAACAACTGCGAAAGAAGCTCCCGCAAGAGTTCCCCGATGCGCACTTCTCCTTCGATCCCGGCGATCTGATCAGCCAGATTCTCAGCTTTGGTTCCTCCTCCTTGGCTGAGGTCACCATTACAGGGCCGACCTACGCGGATGTAGCAAGCTTCGCCGAGCGTGTCCGGCAAAAACTGGCTGCGGTTCCTGCTCTTCGCGATCTGGAGTATGAAGAGCCACAACATTACCCGACCGTTGACATACGGGTAAATCGCCCGATGGCCGGCCAGCTCGGTGCGACTGCGGATGCAGTCGGTTCGGCTGTCGTGTCCGCGACCGCATCCAGCCGTTTCGTCGCTCCAAGTTACTGGCGCGATCCGAGGTCCGGCGTCAGCTATCAGGTGCAGGTTCAGGTGCCGCAGCCGAAGATGACCTCCCTCGCGGACATCGGCAACATTCCCGTGGGAAGCACCACGGGAGCTCAGCCGCTCGTCAATCAGCTTGCCGACCTTCGAAGCACGACGGTGCCGGGTGAGTTGGATCGGCAGAACGGACAATGGATGCTGGTGCTGTCAGCCAATCTGGGCGGCCGGGATCTCCGTCTCGCAAACAACGCCATCGAAAAGGCGTTGGCGGATGCCGGGACGCCTCCTCGTGGCGTGAAGACGGAGGTTCGCGGTCAGGTCAGTGCAGTGCGGCAGATATTCGGCGAGCTGGTCATTGGCCTCGCAGCAGCAATCGGTGTGATCCTTTTGCTCCTCACCGCAAACTTCCAGTCGTTGAAGCTCGCGCTCGTCGTCCTTTCCACCGCTCCCGCTGTTCTCGCAGGATCGGTGCTCATGCTGCTCCTCACCGGAACGACCCTCAATCTGGAAAGCTTCATGGGGACGATCATGGCGATCGGCGTGGCCGTAGCGAACGCCATTCTGCTTGTTAGCTTTGCCGAGCAGAACCGGCTCAAAGGAACCCCGGCACATGAAGCCGCGCGCGCGGCCGCCTCTGAGCGTCTCCGCCCAGTGCTGATGACCAGCCTCGCTATGATCGCGGGCATGATTCCGATGGCCCTTGCGTTCGGTCAGGGAAGCGAAGAGGTTGCGCCGCTCGGCCGGGCTGTGATTGGCGGTCTATCCGTTGCGACTGTCGCGACACTCTTTCTGCTGCCGATGATCTTTGGCATCACACAGCATAACGCACCAACAGGATCGCGCTCTCTCGATCCCGAAGACCCGGCCAGTAAATGGTTCGAACAGCCCTCGGAGGTTGCACGATGAAACGCTTGTTTCTTGCCTTTGCTGCTCTGCTCTTCGTCTCTGTTGGATGCAATACGGCGCCTTCGGATGGCAGCGGTTCGACAACCCCGTCTGCGCTTCCTCCGGCAGGTCCCACTATGGTGAGCGCAGTCCCCGTCGCATCAAGGATCTTGCAGACGACCATCGCGTTGCCCGCTCAGTTAGTGCCCTATGAGCAGGTGGACATCTACCCGAAGGTGACTGGCTTTGTGGAGACCGTGAGCGTGGATCGTGGCTCTCACGTTCAGCGTGGTCAGTTGCTCGTTCGCCTTACCGCACCCGAACTAGTTAGTCAGCGTTCGCAGGCTGAGGCCGCAGTCCGTGCCGCTCAGTCCCAACTTGCTACCGCGCAAGCCAAGCTCGCCTCAGACAATGGAACCTATCTGCACATGGTCGAGGCGGCGAAAACCCCAGGTGTGCTGGCGGAGAACGATGTCCTGGTGGCCGGTCAAACTGTCTCCGCCGACAAGGGCCTCGTGGATGCGGCGGAACAAAACATAGCAGCGGCTCGAGAAGCACTGAAAGGCGTGAGCCAGACAGAAGCGTATCTGAATATCACCGCCCCGTTCGCCGGTGTTGTCACGACGCGAAATCTTCACCCCGGAGCACTCATTGGACCAGCCTCAGGCCAGGGCGGAGCACCACCCATTCTCCAGATCGTGGACGACAATCGTCTCCGCCTGGTGGTGCCTATCCCCGAAGCCCAAGTGGGTGACATGAAAGTCGGGCAGCCGGTCTCCTTCACTGTCCCCGCCTATCCGGCCCAGACGTTCAATGCCCCCATCGAGCGGATCTCGCA
The DNA here is from genome assembly GCA_963815485.1 of uncultured Acidobacteriaceae bacterium. GTDB lineage: Bacteria > Acidobacteriota > Terriglobia > Terriglobales > Acidobacteriaceae > Edaphobacter. The sequence goes on from CAWFGQ010000002.1 coordinate 3,422,735, forward strand.
CGAAGTCGACGAGAACTCGCGCACCATGCCGGTTGAACTCGATGTTCTCAACAAAGGCGGCAAGCTCTCTCCCGGCAGCTTCACTACGGTCTCCTGGCCTCTAAAAAGAAGTTATCCGACCCTCTTCGTTCCGGCATCGGCCGTAACCACCGACCAGCAACACACCTTCGTCATCCGGGTACGAAACAACAAAGCCGAATGGGTAACCGTGCAGACCGGCCAAACGGTCAATGGAGACATCGAGATATTTGGAGACCTTTCTTCAGGGGACCAAGTGGTGAAGACGGCCTCCGATGCTATTCACGCCGGAGATGAGGTACGCGTGCAAGTGTCAGTTGGCTCGGCTAAGTGAATCGCAACCCATATCGAACTTCCTCACTGAGTCGATCATTCTGAGTGGACGCAAAATCGCCGAGTCACTCATCGAGAAATGATCAAGACAAGTTGCCGTATTGTTTGGATGGATAAGTCGCGGAGTTGAGGAGCACTTGGTGTACAAGGGCTGAACTCAGCGATTACTTGCTGATTCAGAGACATCCAGGGAGGCTCCTCGTGACCAGTATGCACTTCATCGGGTTAGACATCCACAAGAAGACGATCAGTTATTGCGTGAAGGACGTGAGCGGTACGGTTCTTTCTGAAGGCACCGTTGCTGCGACGAGAGCACAGCTCGACGATTGGGTGAAGACGTTACCAGCTCCGTGGACCGTGGCCATGGAAGCAACCATGTTTACCGGATGGATCTATGACCATCTTCTGCCTCATGCTGCAGCCGTGAAGGTGGCGCATCCGCTGATGTTGCGGGCGATCGCAGCGGCCAAGAAGAAGAACGATCGCATCGATGCCAGCAAGATCTGCGACTGTCTTCGATGTGACTTCCTGCCCGAGTGCCACATGGTCTCCGCCGAGGTTCGGGAGCGACGCAGGACGCTACGCTACCGCAAGCTACTGGTCCGGCAGAACGTACAGTTGCGCAACAAGGTTTCACAGATGCTGATGGAGTCAGGCGTGGTTTACAACAAGCAGAAGCTCCACAAGGTCGGCTACTTCAAGGAACTGATGGAGACCAACCCGGATATCAGCCGCGAGCTGAAGCCGCTGCTGGCGATCTGCCGCGAGACCATCGTGCGGATCGGCAAGACCGAGAGTGCATTGATTCGTTCCCTGCGCCGTGACCCGCTGCTTCATGCTCGTGTCGAACGTCTGATGACGATCCCTGCGGTCGGGCCGATCACCGCTCTCACCTGGGTGCTTGAGGTCGACGCTGTGCTCGCTTTCACTCGGTCAAGCAAGCTGTCAGTTACTGCGGTCTGTGCGGTGCAGAGCGAAGTTCAGCGGAGACGATCAAGCGCATGCCGATCTCCAAGCAGAGGAATAAACATCTGCAATCGGTGCTTATCGAAGCAGCTAAGCTGGCGCCGCGCTTGAGCCCTGAATTGGCGTTGGTCTATGACACGGAAAAGCAGAAAGGCCATGCCAATCGAGCCTCGATTGCGGTCGCCCGGAAGCTTGTAGCCTATCTCCTTGCGGTGGACCGCAGTGGACGAGAGTTCGTAGTGGCAGGAGAACGAAGAGCAGCGGCCTGAAGCCGCTACGAAGAACGAGCAGATTCATCGAACGCAACCTGCCAGGTCCCGCAGAAGCCGACTGGGCGACGGAGTTCAACCTCCCGAGGCCTCCTCCGAATTGTTTCGGGACTGGCAGGAAACACTCACTCAATCTTCTGTGACGGTCTGAACAGCCCGATACAGCGAATGGATGTCTGGTTCTGCGTTACGCGCAGGAACCGCGCCGAGAGGCACAACCGCGAAGTGATGAATACGCTCAGTGAAACAACCAGGCGCTCTCCTGAGCGCTATGGGAAAGCCTTGCCCCACTTGACAAAGACTTATCATGGAAGTCGGCTTCTCGGACAGGTGCCCCCTCGCTCAACCGTTGCCAACAGGGCGGTGCATTCACCATCGAGGCGCAAGGGTTCATCCCAGGGTTACTCCCGGTTGGTTGGCAAACCGGAACTTGCCTCCGAATTTCGCAGCTAGTAAACCGACTATACATAAGCTGCATTATCGGGCGAAGACTCCAAAAGGATAAACATTAGATCGGATCGAACCGCCGCCGCTGGCCTTTTCAGGTCGGACTCTCTTGAGCGGTTAGGCGTCCAGCTTTGGACTAAAGGAACGGATTCGAACAAGGATCGAACAACATTGGACACTGTTCTATCGATGTCCGAAGCCGTTCGGATTCTGAATTGGCAGATGCCATTCCTAAGCCGACAGGCTTAGGGATGGTGTCTCTCTCTCTCTTCTCTTGCACTGGCTCTCTGTATGCCAGACACTTCCCGTGTCTTGTACAACCTTGGTCAGAAATCGGCGCGATTAGGAAGCGACTTCGGCTGAGAGACATTTGACGAGATCGGAGGCACGGAATCGCCAGAGTTTGCCGAGTTGGTAACCTCTGACTTCACCCCGTCGCGCCATGCGCTGGAGTGTTTTCGGATGAATCTGCAGCAGGGCGGCGGCCTCTTCGGTGTCGATCAACGGCTCAATTTTCGATCGAACGTGGTCTTCGGCCCTTGTGGGTGGTTTTTTGGGGCTATCCATGGCAAACACTCCTCAAACTCGACGAGTCGGTCAATCACCGTGCGATCACCGCATACTCAGATTGTAAGCAATTCCTCTCTGTATCCAATAATTCCTAGCTATCGGGTGAAAACTGAGAGTTATCATCTCCGGGTCCGGATCGGGCTTGCATCGTGATTTCGAACAGCCGTAGGGTCACTTTATGTTGACGATTCGGGCAATGACGGGTGGCGCTGGCTATGCACAAAAGCACCTGGAGCATAGCGACTACTTCGACCAGAACCGAACGGTGCAAGGCGAGTGGCATGGCCGCGGAGCGGAGTTGCTTGGACTGAATGGCACGGTCACACATATGCAGTTCGAAGCCATCCGTGAGGGGCGTCATCATGAAACGGGCGAGTTCCTGCGTCCTCGTCAGAGTGCGGACCGGCTTGGAACGGATGGGGAAGTTGAGAGCAAGGCTCGCTCACTGTATGACCTGACACTGTCAGCCCCGAAGTCCGTGTCGGTGCAGGCGCTCGTAGGAGGAGACGAACGACTGCTCGAAGCGCACCGCCATGCGGTCAGCGCGGCATTGCAGGAAGCAGAACGGTATGCCGGTACAAGGGTGCGCCTGGATAGGGCCAACCATGATCGGCAGACTGGCAATCTCGTCATAGCGGCGTATACACACGACAGCAGCCGTCAGCTTGATCCTCAACTCCATACACATGCGGTCGCCGCAAACCTGAGCTATGACGGAATCGAGGGACGGTGGAAGGCACTTCAGGCTTCGGGGATGTATGAGCGACGCGCATACATCACAGAGATCTACCGGAATGAGTTGGCGAAGGAGGTTCTTCGACTTGGATACGACATCGAGAGTCAGCGGAATACAAAAGGAGTTGATAACGGATTCGAAATCAAAGGAATTTCTAAAGACGTGCTGGAGCGGTACTCACAGCGCAGCGAGGAGCGGGATAAGTCTATTCGGCAGTTTGCGACAGAGCACGGGCGTCAACCTACGGACAACGAGGTCGCCATACTCGTGCGGGAATCTCGGCCGGATAAGTTGCATGAAATTAGCTCGGCGGAGGTTCACCGGCTACAGGTAGATCGCATTTCCTCACAGGATCATACAAACCTGCTCGACCTTCGGGAACGATCCATTGAGCGTAGCCGAACGCTGATTCCTGAACGAGCCCCAGCCGTCCAATCCCTTCAGCACGCGGAAGAGCACCTATTTGAGCGCAAGACTGTCTCCTGGGATCACGAATTGATGACGGAGGCCTTACGTCATGGCAGGGGCAAACTCGATCTTGGGGAGTTGCGCGGAAGCTACGAGTTGGAGGTATCTCAGGGCAAACTGCTTCAGATCGGCGGCAAGGTCGCGACCCAAACAAGCCTTGAGCGCGAGCGCAGTATGGTTGCCGTTGTCGATCAAGGCCTCCATCGATACCCGGCCTTGGGTGGAAGCGATTACTTAGAGCCGAAGACAAGTCTTAGGAAAGAGCAACGTCTCGCTGTAGAGACGATACTTGCTTCTCGAGATTTCGCTATCAACCTGCGCGGTGCCGCAGGAACCGGGAAGACGGCGACGTTGCAGGAGATCGATCGCGGCTTGCATGTCGCGGGGCATGAGGTCTTGGCTGTAGCTCCAACGCGGAGCGCTGTCGAGGAATTGCAGCAGGTCGGCTTTGGAAACGCGATGACGATTTCTCGTCTGCTGGAGGACCAAACCGCTCAGGAAAGTCTTCGGGGAAATGTGCTAATCGTAGATGAGGCAGGCATGGTCTCAGGGCGGCAGATGGAGGGGCTGCTCGGCCTGGCCCGTCGCGAGGATGCACGGATTCTGTTCTCGGGTGACACGCGCCAGATACAGAGTGTCGAGTCCTCTGACGCTTTGCGGATTCTAGAGCGTGAATCGCTGATGACAAGCGTTTCCTTGACAGGCATCCAACGCCAATCGAACTCTGAGTATCGAAAGGCTATCGAGACCCTCAGACATTCGCCCGATCAAGGTTTTACCAAGCTGCAAGATTTGGGAGCCGTTCGTGAAGTGCCCTATATGGAGCGAGCGCAAGCCGTGGCCGATATATATCGATCGATGACGGCAGAACCAGGGCGCAAGGTACTCGTCGTTGCGCCGACGCATGAAGAGATCGGACGCATCACGCAGGCGATCCGCGAAGATTTGAAGCAGAGGTCCGTCCTGGGTGATGGTGAAACACTACAGCGACATATTCCGTTGCAGTGGACGGAAGCGCAGAAGAAGGACATCTCGAACTATCAACCCGATCAGGTGTTGGTGTTTCATCGTGCCTCACGCGGGATCGAGAAGCATGAGGCGCTGACGGTCACTGGCGTTATGGGTCCCAGCATTCACGCGATGAACGAGCGTGGTGAGGAGAAGTCTGTCTCTCTGACGCAAGCAAGGTCGTTTTCCGTGCAGGAGCGCACAGAAATTGAAGTCGCAGCCGGGGACAAGCTCCTGATGATGGGCAATCGCAAAGAGCCGGGATTCCGTGCAACGAACGGAGAGCTAACAACCGTGCGGAGCGTAGACCGGGGGATCATCAACTTGGAAGATGGTCGAAGGGTGCCGACAAACTATCGTGAGTTCACGCATGGCTACGCTGTCACGGCGCATCGCAGTCAAGGCAAGACCGTAGATCAGGTCATCGTCGCGGCGGATGCGATGAAGCAGGAGCTATTTTACGTGGCCGCGTCGCGGGGCCGTGAGGGAATTTCCATCGTCACGTCAGATATAGAGCGTCTGGGCGAATCGCTCGGTGTTTCCATGGCGCGTCCTTCTGCGATTGAACTGGCGAACGAGATAGCGCAAGGAAAGGTATCGCCTGAGCAAGACCTCGGGCAAGGTCTGAAGCAGGAGATCAAGCTTCCTATGCAGACCCGGGAGATTGGTTTGGAAATGGGATTGGGTTTGTAACGTCATCGCCAAAATATTTTTGTGTAACGCGTAGCGATGCTGAGCAACACATTGCTATCAGATGCAATCGCGAGTAATTCGCTATGCTCCCTGCCCCTCTGGACAACACCTGTAATTCGCGGCATTGTGAATTTAGGGAGTCATGAGCCATGCCAAATCATTCCATCACCAACGGAGCATTCATGAATACAGACGAAGCAGCGGCGATGCTTGGTGTCCATCCGAAGACATTGCAGCGGCACGCCCGTTCAGGACGCATTACGGCTTATCGAATCGGCAAGCTATGGAGATTCCACGCTAACGATTTATGGATTGATGTTGCCGTTTGTGTTGCATCCTTGAACGATCTGAACGAACGTATTGCCCCTATGAGCGGCGCATGAGGCATAGAAGTTCTGCCTGCGACGTGGGCTGGTCAGACCTGGGGATACAGTCTCGGGAAAAGCTCTTCTAATGCGCCCTCGGGGAAGCGAAGTGAGACAGGTCCTTTCGGCGTTGAGGATGCAAGCAATCCAAGGTCGGTCACGTCCCCAAGCATTCGACGTGCACTGCGTCCCGGAAGGCTTGTGATACACGCAACTTCTTTTCTTTCGAACTCGCCATGAGCGCTTCTTCCAGAAGCGCAGCAGCTTGAAGTTTTGGAGCTACTTCAACAGAAATCAGAAGTCTCTGCTTCAACTCATTCAAGTCGAACGGTCCCGAGACGAACTGAACTTGATCGAGGCAACTAAGGAACCACAGCACAAACTCCTGCAGGGCTTTTAGGGAGAGGTTTCTTCGTCCGTCCAAGTCTCCCTGTCGCGGCATATCGGCCAAGTCCATCGTGCGGTTGTACTCGCCGCGTCTCTCAAGGCCGCTAGCTAGCCCACACGAGATTGACCATAAACGATGAGCGCCTGTGCCGGTCTGATGGGCCATGGCGTGGCTCATCAACGGCTCACGCGACCGTTTTCGTCAGGAAATGAGTGAATGTATTTCAGACGATGATGGCCCGCAGGGATGGCTAGGATGCGGTCTAGCCCGCCCGAGAGGCGTGAGGTTATGGCGTTGCTCGAAATATCGCATGAAGGCCATCACACGCTTGCTGGAGGGCGGAAGGTGACGACCTACCGCATTATCGTGTTTCGATCTCGAACGTCATTGGCCAGGGCCATCACCATTTCCCGAGATTCGTTCTTGATGGTGAGCATTGCCGGGGGAGCATCCAGATAAAACGTGTAGTAGGAAGCCACTCTAAATCGCAGGCTCGAACACCCTTCGGAGCTAGTCGCCAACTATTTTTTCCTAGTTTTCCACAGGCGAATCGTGTCCCCAGTGTTCCCAAGAATTCCTTAGAAGACACTGTAGCGACAATAACGACTTCAGAGCGCCAACGACCTCTGCCGCAACGCGCTTGTAGGCCCATAGACAAATCCAAAACCACGTTTCATTGTGTGTTCAGGAGGCGTACGAGCCATGTCCGATCTCAAGCTTATTTCTGAGCCGTTCCTGGATAGCGATCAAGCCGCCGCTATCCTTCGCATTCACCCCAAGACCCTGCAACGCCTGGCCCGACACGGTCGCGTGATTGGGTACCGTGTTGGCAAGCTCTGGAGATTCCACCGCTCCGACCTTGAGGGCCGGAACGACGGCTTCGTTTCTACACTCGACTCCGACACTGCCGAGCGGTACGCTTTAAGTACCACTCGTGCCCGCAACTAACAGGAGGTAATCCATGTGTGTTCGGACACGGTTTCAATATGGCAGTTTGCGGCTACGGAAGCGCGAGCGAGGTTCTGACGTGTGGGAGTTTCGGTATTACGAGACCAACCCGGAAGGTAAGCGGATCAGACAGAGCGTGATCCTTGGAGAACAAGCTCTGTACCGAACCGAGGACGATGCACGGAAGGCAACGCAAGCACTTCTCATGCGGCTCAACGATGAAGCTCCACGCGAGGAGATGGTAGCGCCGACGTTCGGGGCTCTGCTCGATAGATACATCGAGCATGAACTTCCAGAGCGACACTCCACCCGGAGTTCGCATCTGTCGAACATTCGGAAACACATTCGACCGCGGTGGGGCGAACAACCCGTAAACAAGCTGAAGCCGATGGCGATGGAACAGTGGCTACGTGATCTGCCACTCGCTCCGAAGTCAAAGGTTCACATACGAAGCCTGATGCACCTCGTCTTGAAGTGTGCGGAACGATGGGGAGTTATCGAAATCGGTAAGAACCCGGTCACTCTTGTACGCGTCAAGAATGCAAGTAAGCGGCTGAAACGGCCCCAAATCCTCGAAGTGGGACAGTTCTTCGAGATGCTCAAGCATCTTGCCGAACCATACCGCACGATGGTCATGGTGGCCCAGTGCACGGGACTTCGCATCAGCGAAATCCTGGGACTGCAGTGGGGTGACTTCAATTTTGAAGATCACACTTTTCTGGTTCAGCGCAGCTCAGTCGGTGGACGGATCGACGAGGCGAAGACGGAATACTCCAAGGATTACGTTCCGCTCGACCCACGTGTTGAAGAACTGCTGCTTCGGTGGCGGAGCTTCAGCACTTTTTCCAAGGATGGGGATTGGGTCTTCGCCAATCCGCAGACAGGGAAGCCGTACCACCAGGAGAGCCTCAAGAAGCGCCAACTTCGCAGGGTGGCCGAGCTCATCGGCCTTCCTGACGGGATAGGGTGGCACACCTTCCGCCATACCTACCGTTCGTGGCTAGACGAGACAGGCGCTCCAATGAAGGTGCAACAGGAGTTGATGCGTCACGCCTCTATCCAAACGACGATGAACGTCTATGGTAGGGCGATGACTGACTCGAAACGTAAAGCCAACAGTCAGGTTGTAGGGCTGGTATTTGGCGAAACTCTGGTCGCGCGAAAGGGGGATTTAAACACCACAGTCCTTCAATGAAGAAGGACTGTCAGTAGGAGCCATTTCCGATTGGGGGATAATGGGGACTTGATTGGGAAATCGAAGTCTCTAGCTTATTGATTCTTTGGTTGCGGGGGTAGGATTTGAACCTACGACCTTTGGGTTATGAGCCCAACGAGCTACCGGGCTGCTCCACCCCGCTCTATGAATATATCGTTATTGGAAGGGAAGGTCAATTTCTGGGCAGGTCTACTTCAATGGCTCCGGACCGGAACTTTTTGGAGAAAAATGAGTCTGAATGATTATTATGTTCGCGTGGTGAAGTCTTGTCTGACGCGGAAGATAGCGGAGGAAGGTATGGTTCACGGCAACTCTTTTTCCAGGTTTGCAGCCTCGGCGATTTTGGCCGGCGGACTGATTGTAAGCGGCACGGTTTTTGGGCAGGCGCCGACTAAACCGGCGACGATCCCAGACGCTCAGGTTGAAGCCAATGTGTTGAAGGCACTGGCTGGTGCGCCGGAACTGGCGGATCAGCAGGTCACGTCGACAACAGTCTATGGTGTAGTGACGCTGAGTGGGACGGTTCGGGACGAGCCATCGCGTGATTTGGCTGAGCATCTGGTGGCGAATACGGCGGGAGTTCAGAAGGTTGTCGATCAGATGACGGTTGGGACGCCGGCCGCGAACGCGAATCATCAGGGAGCATCGAATCCGAACCTGCAGTCAGATGGAACGATAGCGCCTCCTCAAGGGCAGAATTCGCCAGCGCAGAATCCTCCGGCTCCAACTTTGCCTCAGACTGCTCCTGCTAATCCATATCCTCCGCAGACAGGACAATATCCGTCTTATGGACCGCCTCCTCAAGCGGGCCAGTATCCTCCTCCTCCTCCGCAACGGCAGTACCCGCCTTATGGAACTCCGTATGGTCAATATCCTCCGCAGTATCCGCAGCAGCCTTATTATGCGCAGCGGGGAGGAGATGCTGTAGTTGTTCCAGCGGGTGCGAGTTTGCGAGTTCGCATCAACCAGGGGATGACCAGCAAGAATGCTGCGCCGGGGACCGTGTTTGATGGAATGGTTCTGGATAACGTTATTGCCGGTGGCAACATTGCGATTCCTCGAGGTGCTTCGTTTCAGGGGAGGGTTGTGGATGCCCATACGGCGGGTCAGCTGGGCGGTAAGGGCGAATTGAAACTGCAACTTACGAGCATTTCGTTTGGCGGCAGAGTTTATCCGGTTGCCACTGATTTCTGGTGGCATCAGGGTGCCGATAAGACCGCAAATACAGTCGGCAACACGGTTGGTCTAGCTAGTGTTGGAGCGTTGATTGGTGCGGTGGCCGGCGGCGGTGTTGGCGCGGCGGTCGGCGCTGGAATCGGCGGCGTGGCTGGGTTGGGGGTTTCGTCAGCTTCTCACGTGGGCGAGGCTTCGATTCCTCCTGAGGCGATTGTGATCTTCCATCTGACGCAACCTGCTGATGTGACTACGGTTTCTCAGGCAGAGCTGAACAGGCTGGGTGCTGGCGTGCCACAGGCTCAGATCCAGCGGCGATATTATCCGCCACCGCCTCCTTATGGCTATCCCTATCCTTATCCTTATTACGGACCTGCTTATTACTATCCGCGGTAATCAACTGCGCGGTAATTTAAAATATTTTTTTAGACGCCCATAGGCCGGTTTTTTCCCGGGTTTGTGGGCGTTTTCTCGTGGGGGTTGTGAAAGAGGAAGGCGTTTTTTCGTGATTTTTTGTGGTCGCAACGTGGCTGTTAAGTGCAAACTCGCGGTTGTTCGCTGGGCTCAATTCGGCGTTGAAAATTTTCCTCGATTTTGAACTTTATTTTTCCTCAGGTTCCAAGCAAAGAGGAAAAGCAGGTTCCTTTGCTGCGGAATGACAACAAAAAAATCATCTAGGGATGACAACCGAAGATGCATCAGGGTTGGCCAGGAAGCGGTAGCCGATGCCACGAACTGTGACAAGATGTTGCGGGTTGGAGGGGTCGTCTTCGATGTAGCGGCGGAGACGGACGATGAAGTTGTCGATGGCACGTGTGTCGGTGTCTTCGTGGACGCGCCAGACCTCTTCGAGGATTTGTTTGCGGGAGACGATCTGGCCCTCGCGCTCGGTGAAGTAACGGAGGAGGTCAGCCTCCATGAGGGTGAGGTGGGTGATGCGGTTGGGGGCGATGAGTTCGAGGGTGTCGAAGCGAATAGTGCGGTGGTTGAAGGTGAACTCGTCAGTTTGATCGGCGAGTTGGGGTGGCGGGGTCTCCAGGGTTGCGGTGTTTTGCCAGGCGGTTCGGCGGAGCAGGGATTTGAGGCGGACGAGGAGGATGCTGAGGTCGAATGGCTTGGCGAGATAGTCGTCTGCGCCGGCTTCGATGCCCTCAAGAACTTCTTCGGGACGCGAGCGTGCGGTGAGCATCAGGACCGGGGTGAAATGCTTTGCTTCGCGGAGGGCGCGAACGATGGTGAAGCCGTCTGCGCCGGGGAGCATGCAATCGAGGAGGACTGCGGAGGGTTTTTCTTTTGTCGCGAGGAGATAGCTGAGTGCGGCGTCGCCGTCGGCCTCATGGTGAGTGCGGTAGCCTTCTGCCTGCAGGTTAAAGAGCAGGCCCTGGGCTAGGTGCTCTTCATCTTCGACGAGAACGATAAGAGGGGCGGGTTCGGTCATGAGGAATCGATTTGCCAAAGTTTGTAACTTTAACTGTTACCTATAGCCATGTTGAAGAACGGTCTTGAGAAGATCGCTTACGCCGTTCCAGGCGATCTGGACACCGATACAGAATAGGATGAAGGCGATGACGCGAAGGATTCCGTGAGCGGTTGAAGGAGAGACGGAGCGTGAGATTCTGGGGGCGTTGGCGTAACAAAGATAGACACAGGCACTGAGAACGATGGCGGCGATAAAGAGTCCGGTATAGGCAAGGACCGTGTCGGGGATGGTGGGCTGGGTAGCGTGAACGCTGAGGGTCAGCATGACGACGATGCATCCAGGGCCTGCGGTCAGGGGAAAGGTGTAGGGATAGAAGGCTTTTTCGAGGAGGTTGTCGATCTGGGATTGGGTGACGACGGGTTCGGCGGCCTGGGTTTTTTCCGGGCTGGGACTGCTGTCCTTCTGGTTGAGCAGGCCCCAGCCAATCATGGCGATAACGATGCCTCCGGAGACTTGCATGATGGGCAGCGAGATACCGAAGAAGGTGAGGAGCGAGGAGCCGACGAGTTCGATGACCGCGAAAAAGACGATGGTATTGATGGTGATGCGGCGGGCGAGACCACGATAGATATCAATGGGCGCGTTGCCGACGAGGCCGAGGAAGACAAACGCGGAGCCGAGGGGGTTTACGAGCGGAAGAAGCGCACTGAAGCCCAAGGCGAAGAATTTCCAGAGAAGGAACATGGTTAGTTTTGAGTAGATGACGTGGCACGGCAGATGTCAAAGTCATTGTAGACGAGTTGTTTTCTGAAGTGCCGGAAGGAAAGAAGAGCCGCTGGTGGTGGTCAATTGTTTTCGCAGCAACGAGTGGCGATCTAACTGGCGCACACGGCTCAACGCTGAAAACAACAACGAAAAAGGAGGACGCCGAACGCAAGGCTGCCGTCGACGTCCCCAACTCACAATGATGCGAGAAAAGCCGATCTAATTCGCTGATGTGCTGCGCAGTTTTAGTGAAACTACACCTGCGAGACAAAACGCGCCTGTGCCAAAAAGCGCGAGTGAAGAAGGTTCGGGGACGGCCGGCGGAGCGTCGGCGATAGCGGTCGCGGAGAAGGTGACAGGTCCCGAATCCTGGGTGCTGAAGGTGAAGTTTGCCTGAGTATTGGCGAACCCGGGAGAGGAAAGACTAGCCATTCCGGAGAATCCCAGGACGGTCTGTCCGTTGATGATCTCGGTGCTTTCCATGAGAGATTCAACGACGACGGATAATGAGCCAATGGTGAAGAACGCGCTGTTGGGTACGTATGGGTTGTAAGGAACGATCATTGAGCTTCCGGCACTGAAAGTTTCAGCGTCCGTGAGAAGGGAAGAGAAGGATCCTGTTTGAGTGCCAGTGCCGGTTTTGAGCGTGGGGCCGTCAAAGACGAGTTCAGTGAGGCCGCCAGTTGTAACCGTATTGGTAACAGTTCCGTCGATCGAGAACTGACCGGTCATCAAGCTGTCAGCGTGAAGTGAAATGGGAGCCAAGGCAAGTGCGGCAACCAAGGTCAGTGGAGCTAGGGCCTTATGCATTGAAATTCCTCCTGGGTAAAAAACTAAAAATTAATTCTTTGGAGCAAACAGAACAGCGGGTCGTTCATGAAGGGTGGGAGCGTTTGTCTGGAGGATGAGTTGTATGCAACGGCTTTTGCATTTTTGTGTCGCGAAAATAATGTGGTGTGCTATGCAATCGAGGATGTGCTCATGCGACTATTTGCGCGACGAGGCGAACAATTAATTCGCCAAGTGCTGGCGATTTCCAGAAATGTTTTTTTTGAGGTAGATGAAGCGGCTTGCGCCGGATCAATGCGATGCTGATATGGGGCGTTCACCGGACGAGGAGTCTGCGAGGTTTTCAGCGCTGCCGGCAAGGGGAAGCGTGAGCGTGATTATTGTGCCGAGGCCCGGGCCCGTGCTTGATGCTGTGACGTCGCCTCCGTGCTGGAGGGCGATGTTTCGGACGAGGAAGAGGCCGAGGCCGGTGCCCTTGATGCGGGACATAGTGCGGCCGGGGACGCGGTAGAAGCGTTTGAAGATTCGCTTGAACTGGCTGGAGTCGAGGCCGACCCCTGTGTCAGCGATGGTAAGAGTGACCCAAGTGTAATTAGTGATGGCAAGGGAGCAGCGTACGTGGACGCCTTCCGGGGAGTATTTGACGGCGTTGTCGAGGACGTTGATGATCGCGATGCGGAGGTCTTCGGCTATACCGAGGATGCGGAGGCGAACGGCTCCGGGAACGGGCTCGAGAACGATAGACGCCGGGGGAAGATGATGGCGCTGGAGAGTGATGGCGATGCAATCTTCGACGAGTGAGCTGAGGTTGATGACGGTCCGGTTTTGCTGGCGGTGGCGCTGGCCGAGCTGTCCGGCTTTGAGAACCTGCTCGACGGTGGCGAGGAGGCGGTCGGAATCGGAGAGCATGATTTTGTAGAACTCCTGCTTCTGCTCCTCGGATGTGGTACGGCGCTGAAGAGTCTCGAGGTAGAGGCGGATGCTCGCGATGGGTGTTTTGAGCTCGTGGGTGACGGCGTTGAGGAAGGAGTCCTGACGCTCGTTGCGGCGGACTTCGCGGACGAGGAAGACGGTGTTAAGGACGACACCTGCGATGACGAGGGAGAAGAGGATGGTGCCGAGGATGGCGAAGGCTACGGCGCGCTCGTTGCGAACGATCCATCCGATGTTGAGGGTGACGAGGCCGCCGACGATGAGCGCGCCAAGGGTGATGAAGAAGGCGATGGCTCCGCGTCGTCGGGTGATGTTCATGACTGGAGGAAGTATAGCGGGGTGGGAGCTATGGATCGATTTCGACGAGTGTGCCGACGGAGACCATCTTCCAGAGCTCGTCGATTTCGCTATTAGTCAATGCAATACAACCGGCGGTCCAGTCGATGACACGCTGGGTTTTGCCGACCCAGGCGAAGGTCACGGGCAAGCCGTGAATCTCGATGTCTCCGCCGGGAGATTTACCGAGTTTTGCGGCTCTCGCCTTGTCTTCCTCATTTGGATAAGAAAGGTGAAGCGCTTTATGAAAACTGCTTGAGGCTTTCTTCTTGTCGATGATGTATTTGCCTTCGGGAGTTCGATTGTCTCCTGCGAATTGCTTTGCTCCGGCAGAACCGCGACCCAGGGCGACTTGATAGGTTTTCAGCACGGTACCGCCCGACTTGAGAGAGAGTGTGTGAGCGGATTTTGAGATGACGATCGAATCCGCTACAGCCTTTGATTGTGCCGATATAGAGGTTTTCTGACCGACGCCTAGGGTTGCCGCCAGGAGGAGGATGTTTGTGCGTCGTCGGGTGCTCATGACTGGAGGAAGTATAGCGGGAAGCCGTTCTGAGTCCCCTGGAGGGCAGCCGGAAGGGATAGAGTTGTTTTTTTGGCCCAACCACTTGTAACATGGGCGCGCAAGCTCGCAGGAAGAAGTATGGTAACGAAACCTGGCGATGGCCAGGGTTTCCAGCGGCTTGGACTTGTTGGACCCGGGGAGGACCCATGGAATCGAAGGGTAATGATCGCAGGGAGTTTCTGAAGCTGGGCGGAGCTGCATTGGCGACGACGGCGGTGTCGTGGAGTGCAAAGAGTTACGCCAAGGTGATTGGGGCGAATGACCGGGTAAATGTCGGCGTTGTCGGTTGCGGTGACCGGATGAAACAGGCCTTGATTCCGGCGTTTCTGCAGAATGCCAAAGACACGAACTTCGAGTTCGTTGCGGTGTCGGATATCTGGAGCATGAGGCGTGAAGAGGGCGTTGCCTATATTAAGAAGCTCTGCGGCTGTTCGACCGATGCGGTGCGGAACAATGATGAGTTGTATGCGCGGAAGGATGTCGATGCGGTTTTGATTGCTACGGCTGATTTTCAACATGCTCGGCATGGGGTGGAGGCTGTGAATGCCGGCCGTGATGCTTATGTGGAGAAGCCGACGGCGCACACGATGGAAGATGCACGGCTGTTTCGGGCCGCGGTGAAAAAGACGGGCAAGATTGTTCAGGTTGGAACACAACGCAGGAGTACTCCGAGTTATATGAAGGCGGCGGAGTATATCAAGTCGGGTAAGTTCGGCGACATTGTGATGGTGGAGATGACCTGGAATGTGAACCAGCCGGGGCGGTGGCGGCGGCCGGATGTTGTTCCGCTGTTGAAGGAACAGGACACCGATTGGAAGCGGTATCTGATGCATGAGCCGTATGAGCCGTTCGATGCGAGGAAGTATCTTGAGTTTCGGTTGTTCTGGCCGTATTCGTCGGGGATTCCTGACCAGTGGCTGGTGCACCAGATCGATACGGTTCACTGGTTTACGGGACTGCCGCATCCGCGCAGCGTTGTGGCGAATGGAGGGATTTATCTGTGGAAGGATGGCCGCAAGAACTGGGACACGATGACTGCGGTGTTTGATTACGGTCCGCTGGATGACCTGAGCAAGGGCTTCCAGGTGCAGTACAGTTCGCGATTCACAAACTCGGCGGGTGGGGTGAAGGAGCTTTATTACTCGAACGCCGGGATGATCGATATGGATAAGCAGACCGTGACGCCGTCTGGCGGGTTATCGGCGAAGAGTGCGGCAGAGATGAAGATGCAGCCGAATCTGTTGCCAAGTTTTTCGTTGACCGATCATGTGGAGGCGGTTTCGACGGCGGCAGATACGAAGGGCGATCCACAGACTTCTGCCAATATGCGGAACTGGATGGAGTGCGTGCGTTCGCGGAAGACGCCGAATGCGAGTATCGAAGCGGGCTATAGCCACTCGATTGCACTTTGCATGAACGTTGCTGCGATTCAGACAGGACAGAAGGTGACGTTTGACGACAAGACGCAGCAGGTGATGGTGGGGGGGAAGGTCTATGCGTAGAGTTTTTGCGCTGGGCCTTCTGGTGGCTGGCATGGGTCTGATTGGTGGCGGTTCTGCAAGGGCTTCGAGTAAGGGGGTTCAGGTCGTTGCGGATGAGGCACACCGGCGTGTCGAGGTCACGATCGATGGGAAGCCGTTCACTTCTTATCTGTGGCCGACTTCTTTGAAGAAACCGGTTTTGTATCCGCTGATCACGAATGGAGGCATTACGGTGACACGCGGGTACCCGCTTGAACCAAGGCCGGGGGAGCGGGTGGATCATCCGCACCATGCTGGGATGTGGTTCAACTACGGGAACGTCAATGGCTTCGATTTCTGGAATAACTCGGATGCGATTGAGGCGAAGAATCGCTCGAAGATGGGGACGATCTATCAGAAGAAGATTGTTTCGACGAAGAGCGGAGCTGACCGGGGTGAGTTGGTTGTTGAATCGGTGTGGGTGACGGGCGAGGGGAAGGATCTTCTGAAGGAGACTACGCGTTATGTCTTCAGTCAGAGGAAGGATGCGCGCGTGATCGATCAGGTGACGACTCTTCAGGCGCTGGATAAGGCTGTCTTTAATGATGACAAAGAAGGAGTGCTGGGGATTCGAGTGGCTCACTGGCTTGAATCCGCTGATGAGAAGGGCGGCATCTTCATGGATGCGAGCGGAAGACCCACCAAAGTCGATGCTGCGGATACTTCAGGAGCAACCGGGGTTTATCTGACGAGTGAAGGTGTGAAGGGCGGAGCGGTGTGGTCTACGCGTGGACGCTGGTGCATTCTGACTGGAAATGACGCGGAGAAACGAGTGGTGACGATCGGCGTTATCGACAATCCGAAGAACCCGGGGTATCCGACTTACTGGCATGCGCGAGGGTACGGGCTATTTGCCGCGAATCCACTGGGGCGCAGCATCTTCGATACGAAGCAGCCGGCGTTCAACTTCACTCTTCAGAAAGATCAGTCTGCGATGTTTACTTATCGGGTGATTCTGTTGGATCATGCCGCGAGTGCGGATGAGATGAATCAAGCGGCGGATGGTTTCGCGGCGGAGTATAGATAGTGAATTCGTCACGGTCGTTGACGTGGTGCGACGGCGGCTGCATGACTGGCCCACAATCAGCACCGTGTGAACCTTATCGTCTTAAAGTTCCAATTTCAATATGTGGTTGGGAGCATCTGTTGTTGTCGTAACGGCTGAGTCTTCCATTGGTCCCTCGTTACAACGTTCTATCCCGTCGCGATTGATGTTCGTCCCTGATATTGATTCCAAAAGAAGATATAGCCGGTTTTCCGAATTTACGGAAACCGGCATTTTGTTTTGGGCGGCTCGTTGTTGGTGATATTTCGCCTGCCTGACCTTCGGTCACAGCGAGTCACGTTCCGTCACATTCCCGTCACGTTCGTCACATAGGTTGCAGCCGAATTGCATTTCGGAGACGCATTTGCAATAGGGATGTGCTTGAGGCCAGTGACTCTGTGCAGTTAAGGCATGCGAAAGAACCGTTTGAGACGACGGCAATTCTCAGAGCAAAAGCCGGCGCCATCAATGTGCGACCGGCTTTCGCATGCGAATCGGGACGGGAAATTCTGACGCCGAGGAGAACAAAATGAACCTGAGACGGATTGTATTTAGAATCTTTGCTTTGATTCTGGTGGTTGCGCCGTTCTATTGCGCGATGGCGCAGACCAGCAAAGGAATTATTGCCGGTGTCGTGCGCGACACGACGGGGGCTGTGGTCTCTGGAGCGAAGATCACTGTGACTTCCCAAGAGACAAGTGAGACGCGCTCTGCGGTTGCGGATGAACGCGGCGCTTATCGCATGGACGCGATGAATCCGGGTCACTATACGGTTACGGTTACGGCGGCGGGCTTTGAGATTGCCAGTACACACGACTTGAATGTACTGCCTTCCGTTGTAACAACGCATGATCCAGTGCTGACGGTGGGCGAAGTTTCGCAGTCGGTTACGGTCGAAGCGAATTCCAACACTATCAATACGGAGAATGGCCAGCTCTCGAGCACGGTCAGCACGACGGAGCTTTCGAAGATTCCGGTGTTTACGCTGAATCCGATTGAGTTGCTGCAGACTGTTCCGGGGGTTCAGATCGTGGATCAGAACCTTGGGCTTGGAGGAATTGGCGGCAACTTCGAACAGATTGAGGTGAATGGAGCACGGCCGCGCAGCAATAACTTCATGATGGACGGCCAGGATATCAACGACGTGGGGATCGGAGGCCAGGCTTTTAATATCAATATTCCTGATGCTTATCAGAGCATTACTGCGCTGACCAATTCTTCGTCGGCCGAGTATGGCCGTTCGGGCGGCGCCGTGGTTAATCTGATCACTAAGGCCGGGACGAATCACTATCACGGAGATGTGTGGGAGCTGTATACGGGCTCGGGGCTCGATTCCCTGGACGGCGTTACGCGGCAGGGCAAGCCTTATGCCTCGAATCCCAAGGCACGCTATGACGAGCACCAGTATGGTTTCACGGCCGGCGGCCCGATCTGGAAGGACAAACTTTTTGCCTTTGGGGCGGCGCAGTGGACACGGTTCTATGGCCACTCGCAGCCGGGCGCCGTCGAACTTCCAGATACAGCCGGTTACGCGCAGTTGAATGCGATTGGTGGTTCCCAGGTTGCTTTGCTGGATAGCTATCTCTCGGCAGGGCAATATCTGACGACTTATACCAATGTAGGCGCGGCCAATGCCTACAAGATCAGCCCCCGCGGCGGCTGCGCTGCAGGTTGCTCGATTACGACCGCTCTGTTTGAGCGGCCGCCTGTCGCACAGCTAGAGCCTGAGACCCAGTGGCTCTATCGCATCGATTTCATTCCTTCTGCGAAGGACACGTTCAGCTTCCGTTATCTGCATGACCGTTCAAATTTCAATCCTTATTTGCCGCTGAACACCTCGGGGTTGCCCGGATTTGATTCAGAAGTCGGCGGACCTGCCGAGGTTGCGCAGGGAACGTGGACGCATGTCTTCTCGGCGCATGTGTTGAATGAGTTTCGAGCGTCGGAGACACGGGTAAATTTCCTCTTCCAGCCAACGCCTGAGACGCTGGCCAATCCATTGTCGAAGAACCCCAACATCACATTCGTTGGACAAGGTTTCGGCGGATCAACCCCACTGGGTATTTCGCAAAACATGCCGCAAGGTAACAATGAGGAGCTCTATCAGTTTCAGGATGCTGTCAGCTGGGCGCGTGGCCGTCACACGATTCGTTTCGGTGCAGACGTGGGGCGCCAGATTGAAACCGATGTCGTTGCACAGAACGCTCTGGGCGGACTTAGCTTCGCTAAGGGCGGCGCCCTATCTGCCATCGACAATTTTCTCGATAATTTTTTGGGTGCATCAGGCTCCGCCGGGAAGACCTTTGGCCCAACGCGCATCGATCCTCACTCCTGGAAGAGCGCGTTCTTTATTCAGGATGATGTGAAGTTGAATTCGGAGCTTACGATCAACGCCGGTGTACGGTACGACTATCTGACTTCACCGGAAAACTCGCTTCAATATCCAGCGATCGACTTGAATAACCCCTTCGCGCCGATCAACACAGTGGTAAAGGTACAGGGCGATACGAACAATATTGCACCTCGTCTCGGCCTTGCGTGGAATCCGCATGAGGGCTTTTTCAGGGATGGAAAGACGGTGTTTCACGGTGGAATAGGCCTCTTCTATGACTCCGACTTCACGAATATCGCTACCAATGGCGCGCAGTCTTCGCCGAATGCTCCGACTGGCTTGCTGACCTCTACGACCGGGCGGGGATTGGCGAACGCGACCTCATTGATCGCGACGATTACTCCGACGTTGAGTCCGCAGTCTGCAGTGCAAAGCGTGGCGAGCAATCTCAGCAATCCCTGGACGTGGCAGTGGAATGTCGGCATCGAGAGACAGTTGCCTGCTCAGGTCAAACTAACGGTCAACTATGTGGCAAATCATAGCGGAGCACTCTATGCCAACCAGCAGATGAATTATTTCATCAACGGGTCGCGCATCAACCCGACACGTAATGCGATCAATATTCGTGCCAATCGTGCCGATGCGGAGTACAACAGTCTGCAGACTGAGGTGTCGCGGCAATATTCCCACGGGTTGTTTTTCCGAATTGCTTACACCTATGGCAAGGACCTGGATGATGCCTCGGATGTGTTTGCAACGTTTGCAGCGCCGACCTCTTATTCAGCGAATCTTTCCGGCAACGGCCTAGGGCAGGATTGGGGACCGTCGGTCTGGGATCATCGTCACTATGTTTCGTTCAGTTATGTCTGGTCGCCGGCAGGCTTCCATTCGAGTAACGGTGGGGCGGATTTTCTGCTCAGCGCATTTACACGTCATATCAGCATCTCGGGAACTACACAGCTGCAATCCGGCTATCACAGCACGTTTAACGTCTTTGGTCTGGACACCAATGGCGATGGAAGCACGGCGAACGATCGGCCGCTTGTTGGAAATCCGCGTCAGCCTATCGATACGGTCGGATTTGACGGAGTCTATACTGGAGATACGCCGGGTGTTTACTACGATGGCGTGACCGGCAATCCAACGACGGCGGATAAGGTGCACTGGCTGGTGCCCCATGGGACGCAATTCACCGGTCAGGAAATTGGCCGTAACAGCTTTGTGAATCCCAATGCGCAGTATTGGAATGTAGCCGCGGAGAAAGATGTTCCGACCTCATGGTTCCACTTCGAGCGAGGCATGCTCGTCTTCCGTGTTGAAGCGCAGAACTTTACGAATCACAACAATATCGGGCCGCTTGATATCAACCTGCTTGATATCGGGACAAGCAGCTATCTGAACAGGCAGAACGCGGTTGAACCGACTTTCCGCCACCTGATGCTTTGGGCGAAGTTCAGATTCTAGAAGGTTCGAACAGTTTTCACCGGGGCCGGAAGACTCATTTCCGGCCCTTCTCTTTTAAACCATGGGATTTGTGACGAATGACCGGATTGGCCCCTCCAGAAGCGACTACGAAAGGTTTAGTAGTCCGATTCGGGAGGTGGCAACGCCGAAAGGAGCGAACTATTGCGATAACCCTTGCGTAGTAGGTCACGTCTAGGTGACACCATTGCAATTTTGGTGGTTGCTGAGAAGTTTCAAACGGGCCCGCAGTGAAATCCCCTGGAGGAGACCATGAAACGCACAGCGTGGAAGGGTATCTGCAGCTTCGGAGTTTTCATCTCTCTGTTTTCAATGACCGTGTACACTCCGTTGTGGGCGGACACCGATGTCGCGTCGACCAATGATGTGAAACAGGTTCGAAAGCTTGCCGAAAAGGGATCTGTGCGCGATGAGATTGCGCTGGCGGGAGATTATTTTGTTGGCAACGGAGTTCCGCAGGATTCGAAGATGGCAGCTTTTTGGTATGAGAGGGCGGCGGGGCACGGAAATCCAGAGGCGCAGAACCAGATCGGATATTTTTACCAGGCTGGAATCGGGGTGGCTAAGGATAGCAAGCGCGCAGTTCATTGGTATCAGCTCTCGGCTGCGTCGGGATGTCCGCAGGCTAAGGTTAATCTTGCGATCGCTTATCTGCATGGTGCCGAGGGGCCGGAGAACAACGACCTTGCCGTGCAACTTCTTACCCAGGCCTTTCATGCAGGGAATGGTACGGCTGGGACTTATCTGGGTTTGCTGCACTACTTTGGAATAGGTCTGCCACAGGATAAGGCCCAGGGTGAACGTTGGTTTGAGTCGGCGTTGAAGCTGCATGATCCGCTGGCGGCGTTTAATCTGGGTTCGCTTTACTCGGTGCACCCGGATCATCCGAGCGATTTTCCGCGGGCGGCGGATCTGTTGCGTCAGGGTGCGGATGCAGGTTATGTTCCGGCGATACATTCGCTCGGGTTATTGCTGGTGAATCATCCTGAGTTGAAACAGGATCCGCAGGAGAGCCGCACTCTTCTGGAGACGGCTGCTAAGGCTGGAAGCTGGAAATCATCGGTTGTGCTTGGCATACTGGCACGTGATGGGCGAGGCATTCCGGCGGATAATAAGGAAGCTTACTTTCACTTTCGAGTGGCGATGCTTCAGGGAGGAAAGGATGCGAGCCGTGTGCTGAAGAAAGATATGGAAAAGATGAGCGCTGCGATCGATGCCGATCAGCGGCAGATAGCGGAAGATTCCGCCCATCAGTGGTTTGAGCATCATTCTGTTGCCCTTGCGTATGTGTACAAGAATGGTATGAAGAGAGATTTTCCAGCGGCTGCGATGGCATTGGCTTCGGACGGCTCGTTGGCAGGGGAGTTGCTACCTCTCGCCAGCTCTTGAGGTTTTCGGAGAATGCGAATTGAATAAGAAGAGGAGGACTAAACGCTGAAATTTTCCCCAGTGAAAACAATTCGTAGAGTTCCCACATTTCTGCATCCTGTTGTCTTTGTGGGAGCGTTCACGTTATTGGGAATGTTGTTTGCATTGCAGGAGTGGGTGAGCCTGCACTCCTGGTATAGCCATGTACTGGTCACTATCAGCCTTCTCCTGGAGGCATGGGGCGTTCAGTATTTTCTTCTGGGGCTGATGTGCTGGCTTCTGTGGTGGAAGCTGGGGGAACAGATTCAGCGCGTGAATCTGTTTTCGATGCTGGTACTTGTTCTGCCGCTGAGTGTGGTTTTAAGCGTGGCAGAAGAGATGATCTGGGTTGCTTTATTTCCCCAGTTGCCACTAGGGCGACCGCAGATGACTTACTGGCATCGCCTGATATTTCAACTGGATGGAGAGTTGGTTAACAGTCTGGTGTTCTTCTGGGCGGTCTTCTTTCTGCTTCGAGGAGTCGGCTATTACCAGCTTTATCGCGAGACTGAGTATGCGGCTCTGCAGTTGGAGACTCAGTTCGCCAATGCCCAGCTTCGCGCCTTGCGAATGCAGCTGAATCCGCATTTTCTTTTCAATACGATGAACAGCATCTCGAGCCTGATGCAGACCGATATTGCGGCTGCAGACAAAATGCTGGAACAACTCAGTAGCCTTCTGCGTATAACCCTGGAACGCGGGGAGGTGCAGCTCATCCCTCTGAGCGATGAGATGGAATTCATAGAGATGTATCTGGCGATGCAGGACCGAAGATTTACCGGCAAGGTACGTCAGGAGGTCTCGGTTGAGTCGGATCTTCATGATGCGCTTGTTCCGGCGATGCTTTTGCAGCCGGTTATTGAGAACGCTTACACCCACGGTCTCTCCAGGCTGGACAGGGACGGCATGATTGCAGTGGATGTGCGCCGGCAAAACGCTACTTTGATGATTTGTGTAACAAATAGTGGTCTGGGACTGCATCCAGAGTCATCTAATGGCAGTACGAGGAAAGGTGTAGGTCTCGCTAATGTGAGGGACCGAATGCGCCTGCACTATGGGAGCGATCAGGCGTTCAAGATGGAGGAATTGGCCCAAGGTAGCGTCCGAGTGACCTTATCGCTCCCCTTACAGTTCTCTGAACGTCCAACCAGAAAGTTCACAGGGTACGGTGTGTGATGATCTCTACAGTTTTGGCTGATGATGAGGTACTGGCTCGACAGAAATTGCGCCAGCTTTTACGAGACGAACCTGAGATCGATGTTGTCGGTGAAGGAATGACAGCGGCCGAGACGATTGACCTGGTGCGAGCCACGAAACCACAGCTTCTCTTTCTCGATATTCAGATGCCGGGAATGGACGGTTTCGACATTGCCACGGAGCTTTGCGGCACGAAGAATTTCACGATGCCTCATATCATCTTCACGACGGCTCACGACCAGTACGCGCTGCGTGCCTTTGAGATCGACGCGGTTGACTATCTATTGAAGCCGTTTACTCGCGAGCGCCTTTCTTCGGCTGTGGAGCGTGTACGGAAAGAGATACTGCTTGCCAATCAGCAACCTTCCGGAGGCAGTACTGTTGGACAGAATGGTCGACCCTATACGAACCGGATCGTCTTCAAATCGCGGGGAAGAATTGTTTTTCTTCCGGTGTCGGATATTCGCTGGATCAGTGCGGAGGAGAACTACGTGCGGATCAGCACACACAACGAGACGCATCTTTTGCGTGAGACGATGTCGCGCCTGGAAGAAAAACTTGATCCCGAGATGTTTCTAAGAGTACACCGTTCGTCGATCGTCAACCTGCATCACGTGAAGGAAGTGCGGACCGAGGGTGATGGCGATTACGCCGTGGTTCTGGTGAATGGCGAGAAGCTATCGATGAGTCGAGGGTATCGTTCGCGCATCAACGGATGGCTGACTCACGGGTGATTGGTTACTGATTTTTGCATTCGGTGAGCGCACTTTAGATTACCGGCGAGCAGGAAATCTGTCGGACAGCGCTTGTTTCGCGCTGTTCGTCCCTGCCTGCGGGCTATGAACCCATCTTTCAAAAATAAGAATCTGGATTTTTGAGATTCTCTGCAAACTCATAGAAGCATGAGTTGGACGGAGAGATTCTGGATTAAGTGCCGCATCTCGCTGTGCCGAAAGCCCCTCCATCTGAGCGGTGCATCCCTGCGCGTCCCCTGTCGTCACATTTTCGTTGGATGGGTTTTCTTCGGAGACAAGAATGCTAACTGCTTAGTTGGGTGAGGTGACTCCAGTGAGCAACACGCAGCAGCGCATTTCAAGTAATCCTGCGGTAATGGCCATCATAGCCGGCCAGAGCAGGCAGGAAGTAGCTTTGTCTTTCAGGATTCGTGCTGATCGTGAACGAGTCTTCTATGCGATCAGCATTCCGGAGTATATCGAAGCGTGGTTTAAGAGCCCGGCTGAAGATGAACTCCGGTTTCTCTTCCATTCTGTGACGCCGGAGACGTTCCGAATCGATCTTTTTCGTGGCGTAACGCTGCATACGCGAGTTCAGAGTTGTTGTACGATCTTGAGCTCGGAACAGATTCGATACACGTGGAAGATTACGTCTCCGGGGCAAAGAGTGGACACTGTTGTTGATCTGCGGCTATCGAGAAGCTTCGAGGGATGTACGCTTGGGTTGAAGCATAGTGGGTTTCGGGACGCGGTGGAAAGTGCGTGGTACGGCGAGGTCTGGCGGCGATCGCTCGACAATCTTTGCAAACTGATCGAAAAATAGAGAGAAGGCAGGCGTTCGACTGCGGCTGGGACCAATTTTAGAGAATTGGCCTTGCCGCTTCGTTTTTTTTACCTGTAGGATGGCAAGCGGGTAGAATTCTCAGAACAAATCAGTTGACGGCACAAGGACTTACCTGTAAGTTACGCCGTATTCGCCAGTTTTGCGTTTGACCGGGCCAGACATCCGTTGAGCCTCCTCCCCTCCATCGTTGAAGAACGCCAGGAACGTCCTGGAGAGAATTCGAGAGGCTCTGAAAAAAAGCCAGCCCACGGTATTTGTTGCCGTGGCTTTGATGAGGAGCAATATGAACTCCAGCCCCATAGGCATCACGTTTGATGAAGTTATGTCGGGTGGTTTTGCGCTCGGCGAAACCGATACCAGAGGCCGGCGCCAAGAAGGGCGCTAATGACATTCTTGTGATGCATGGCACCGTGACAATTGATGATATCGATCGATTCACCACTGATCCGGGACACCTGGGGAAGCTGGATGTTGTGATGGACTGGCCATCGTTTGGGACGGGACTGCCTGCTCCGGGCGGCGTGTTTAATCTCTTTTCGCCAACGGGTGATCCGAAGCTGAAGCTTATGGTTTATGAATGGGGGGTGCAGTACGGGGGCAAGGATTACTACTTTGCAGGGCAGAAGGATGTTCAGGTTCATCCTGTGCTCGAAGTGTGGCACGATACCACGACACTTCATACGCAACTGCATCAAGGGAAGGACAAGACAGGTCCCGTTGTGGGTGCTGGAATAATTTCTCTGAGCTTTGGAGAACTGCTGAAGATGGGCCAGCACTTCAAGGCACTGAATGCACCTTCGGCGGAGGCGGGCGTGGCTGCGATCGCGAAGTTTGGGAAGTTTTTCATGGGAGAGCTCTGGGACACCTACATCAAGCGAGCGGGAGCCTGACATGGCGTATGACGTCATCGTAATTGGAAGTGGATTCGGCGGCGCTATCACGGGCTGCCGACTTGCAGAGGCAGGGTATAAAGTCCTGATCCTTGAGCGCGGGCGAAGGTGGGACAAGTCCAACTACCCGCGTAAGCCCGAAGATAACTGGATTTGGAATGGCGACTGTCCAGAGAAGAAGAATGGATGGATGGAGCTGCATACGTTCCGGCATATGGCCGTTGCTCAGGGCGCCGCGGTCGGAGGCGGATCGCTTATCTATGCCAATATTTCGTGCGAGGCGCCGGCGTCTGTTTTTGCGGCGGGCTGGCCTGCGGAGGTTACTTACGCTGAACTGAAGCCTTACTACGATCAAGTTGCGCGGTTCATGAATGTGCAGCCGGTTCCTGATAATCAATGGACCAAACGCATGGAGTTGATGCGGGACGGTGCGAATGCAATTGGGGCGGGGAATCGGTTCAAGAAGCTTGAGCTTGCGGTTTCATTCGACTCGCAGTGGAATTACGGTCTTCCTGATTGTCATAATGCTTCTCACAGCAAACCGTTCACGAATGCCCAGGGAGTCGCGCAGGGCACCTGTGTTCACCTCGGGAATTGCGATATCGGCTGCGAAGTGGATGCCAGGAACACACTGGATCGAAACTATATTCCGTGGGCAGAGAAGCATGGGGCTGAGGTGCGCGAGCTTCATCTGGCAACAAATATCGAGCCGACTAATTCGGGGTATAAGGTTTACTTTGATCAATTGGCCAATGGGCAGAGAACGCCTGGAAGTGAGGCTGCACGCATTGTTATCGTTGCGGCAAGTTCTCTGGGGTCGACGGAGCTGCTGTTGCGTTGCCGTGATCTGACAGGATCGTTGCCTAATATCAGTTCATTTCTTGGCCGCGACTGGAGCAGCAATGGCGATTTTCTTACGCCGGCTTTTTATTCCAACCCCGAACGTGATGTTCTTCCAAGCTCTGGTCCTACGATTACCTGTGCGATTGATTTCCTTGATCGCAGCGAGTCTGGGCAGTCTTTCTGGATTGAGGATGGTGGTTTCCCCAACCTGATTCGGGATTATGTGAATGGTTTGAAGTCTGGGGAAAACAGCGGTGGGCTCTGGGCCCGCATGATCATCGAAGCCTTTGCTCACATGCTGCGCGATGAGGATGGGCAGGCGTTCCGCAATGTTATGCCTTGGTTTGCGCAAGGGGTCGATGCCGCGAATGGTGTTCTCTCGCTGGATCGCAACTCTATCACCGGGAAATCGTCGTTGAGTCTCGATTGGGAGATTGAAAGATCTAAACCACTGATGGATACCATCATCGCGATGCATAAGAAGCTGTCGGCTGCCACGCATGGCGATCCGGTGGTTCCGCCAACGTGGACGCTGCTGAATTATTTAGTGACTCCGCATCCACTGGGTGGATGTTGCATGGGTACGTCTGCGGCGAATGGCGTAGTTAGCCATGCAGGGGAGGTCTTTGGGTACAAGAATCTTTATGTCGCGGATGCGGCTATCATTCCGGAGGCACTGGGTGTGAATCCGTCGCGCACGATTGGAGCGCTGGCGGAGCGAGTGGCAAAGATAATTCGGGATGAGGCAAGATGACCTCTTCGTCGCAGCCTGACTTCAAGAGCTTTCTTATCTCTCCACCGGTCCGCGCGGCGATGGATGCGCAGGCGCCAGATGCTCCCAAGCCGATTCCGGTGATCATCACGGTGACTGAGGCGCAGGGTGGACTGGATCAGGGCGTTGCGCGGGCGAAGACGGAGATCAAAGCATTTCTCGAGGCCAGGAGTTATCAGGTACGAGAGAGCGATTTTTATATCTTTGTGAGCCTGCGGCCGGCGGACATTCGAGATCTTGCGACGAAACGAGAGTGGATTCATCGCATCTGGAAGGACGAGACGACGTATACGCATTTGCTTGATTCGACCACCACGATCAAGGCTTCGGCTGGATGGCGTTCATTTGATGCAAAGGGGAAGGGTATCTGCTGGGCCGTTCTGGATACGGGAATTCGATCCGATCATGCTCACTTTCAGGGTGTGCTGCGAACGGACCTTGCGAAAAATTTTTCCAATTCGCTTACGCTTGAGGACCACAATGGTCATGGTTCGCATGTTGCCGGAATTATTGCCGGTTGCTCGAAGCCCAAGAGCGATGGTAGTTCCTACAAAGCGGCGACTTTTGTGGAGGAGCAAGACGCTCCTGAGATGGTCAATCTTGATGGGTGCCCTTCCGGCGTGGCTCCGCTGGCAGCACTGGTTAATGTCAAAGTTCTGGACGACGATGGTACTGGCTCTGCATCGAATGCGATTCTTGGACTGGAATATGTGCGCAAGCTAAATGCGAACAATCGCAAGATCGTCATTGATGGAGTGAATATGAGCCTGGGTTATCCGTTTGACCCGAAGTGGTATGGCTGCGGCCACAGCCCGCTATGCGATGAGGTTCAGCGAGCAGTTGATTCGGGACTGATCGTGGTTATCTCTTGCGGTAACTCCGGGTACGGCACGACAACTTTAGATTCTGGGGAGCAGGTTCCGACCTGGATTGCTCTCTCGATTACTGATCCTGCGAATGCGAAGGATGCGATCGCTGTCGGGTCTGTTCACAAGTCTGAACCACATACTTACGGGGTTTCGTATTTTTCCTCGAAGGGGCCGACCGGCGATGGGCGTCATAAACCTGACATCGTCGCGCCAGGGGAGAAGGTGATCTCCTGTTCGATTAACACTGATCAGGGTTACGAATATGAGGAACGGAGCGGGACGAGCATGGCTGCTCCGCATGTCTCGGGAGCAATTGCGGCTTTTCTTTCGGTGCATCCCGAATACCGCGGCGACCCGGCTTCAGTGAAGGATATTTTTTTGAAGAATGCGATCGATCTTGGCCGAAACGTTGATTTTCAAGGATGCGGTATGGTCGATCTTATGCGCGCTATTATGTCTGTCTAGTTAATATGTCGACCATTAAACCAGTTCGTGATGCAGATCTTTCGCTGTGGCAGTCTGCTGTCGATGAAGTTGTCGCCAAACGCAGTTCCGCGTCGCGTGCTCAATCTGTGGGTGAGGCCGCTGCTGTGCAACGGCCGGATACCAGCAATCAGATGGTCCAAGGTGCGGCCATCGATGTTGAAGCGGAGACTGCGAACAAGCCCCTGGTGCTTCCTGCTGCTCTTGGCCGGGTTGGAGCGGAGAGCATCGGCTCGTTTGCGCAGTTCTGTTCGAATGCGGCGCGCCAGCTGGCGATGGCGAAGATCAGCGGAAATGCTGCGCAGATTGCAGCGGCCGAGGAACAGTTTTCTAAGTATCAGCAATGCGATGCGGGCTGGCTTGAAGTGGCAGGAAAATATGCGGAGTTTCAACTCTCCGCTCAGTTGTGCAACGCCACGAGCCCTTATGTCGTTTACAAGTCGATTGATGACTTTGTGATTGACGGCAAACTTCCCGACGATGCAACTGTCGCCATTATCGGGGATTGGGCAACGGGACAGGACGCTGCGAAACAAGTGCTGGCGCAGATCGCCAGGAAGCAACCCAATGTGGTGATCCACCTTGGGGACATTTATTACTCGTGTACGGACTTCGAGGTTCAGAACTATTTTCTGCAAATCTGGAAGCAGTATTTCGATCCCAGTAAGACTACGAGTTTTACGCTGGCGGGAAATCACGATATGTACGGTGGAGGAGCACCGTATTATGCGTTGCTCAAACAATTGAATCAGCCGGCGAGTTATTGCTGCCTTAGAAACCAGAACTGGCAGTTTGTCATGATCGACACTGGGCTTCATGACCGTACGCCAGGTGGGTCGACGCCTACGTTTCTCGAAGACACCGAGGTTGCGTGGGTCAAGCAACGAGTGGCAACGGCGGGTGGCCGTAAATCAGTTCTGTTATCCCATCACCAGCTCTTTACACGTTATTCCAACATTGTCGATTCACCTTCCATGACACAGTCTGGTCTTGCCGTGAATCCGAACCTGCAAAGGCAGCTCGGGGCGTTGTTGCCGGAGTTCGCGGTCTGGCTTTGTGGGCATGAGCATGACTTAGTTATCTACGAAAAGCAGCTGGGTATTCTCATGCGATGCATTGGGAACGGCGCGGTTCCGGTGTTGGCGGCGCAGCAGCCCAAGGTGCTGCATCCTGAGATTGCTGCTG
The DNA here is from genome assembly GCA_963815485.1 of uncultured Acidobacteriaceae bacterium. Taxonomy (GTDB): domain Bacteria; phylum Acidobacteriota; class Terriglobia; order Terriglobales; family Acidobacteriaceae; genus Edaphobacter. The sequence goes on from CAWFGQ010000002.1 coordinate 3,452,744, forward strand.
ACGATACGATTCGCCCTGTTGCCAATGGCGATTTCCTTGCCCATGGCTATGCGATTATGAAGCTCAACGGGCCAAAGGCGACGATCAGTTACTATCTGGACAATGACGAAGACAATTCGGTGAAGGTCGACAATTTTTAAACGTTCGTGTACGGCCGATGCAAGTAAGAGTATTCTTTGCAGACATAAATTTTGCTATTGTTTTTGGTCGAAGATTCAGTGAACTGAAGCCTTCGGCTAAGGGCCTCGTATCTTCCGGAGACGACCATGGCCACCACTGCATACTTATCCACGACGCGACAACCCTGGCACGAAGAAGTCATTCCCTTTCAGGCGAAGGATGGTTTTGCGTGCAATTTGATCCACGTTCAAGGACACACTCCTCCGACGAAGGGGCCTGTCATTCTTGTTCATGGAGCGGGAGTTCGTGCGAATCTCTTTCGTGCGCCAGTTGAAACTACTCTTGTGGATTATCTTATCGAGCGTGGTTATGACGTGTGGCTTGAAAACTGGCGCGCCAGTATCGATCTTCCGTTAATCGCTGGACGTTAGATCAGGCTGCTGTCTACGACCATCCTGCTGCTGTGCAGACTGTCACCGAACGTACTGGGGCGCGTTCCGTGAAGGCGGTAATTCATTGCCAGGGTTCGACGAGTTTTATGATGTCGGCGGTTTCAGGTCTTCTTCCGAATGTGAGCGTGATCGTTAGCAACGCTGTATCGCTGCATACGGTGATTCCTGCGTGGGCGTCTTTGAAGATGCAGATGTCGGTCCCGTTGCTTCGCATGATGACTCAGTACCTTGACCCTCAATGGGGAATCGAAGCGCCGACCCTGCTTGCTAAAAGTGTTATTGAAGTTGTTCGAGCCACTCATCACGAGTGCAACAACCTTGTGTGCAAGATGGTTAGCTTTACTTATGGTGCGGGCTTTCCTGCGCTGTGGTCGCATGCGAATCTCAACGACGAAACTCACGTGTGGCTTCGACAGGAATTTGCCAAAGTGCCGCTTACTTTTTTCGATCAGATGATTCGATGCGTCAACCGAGGGCATCTGGTTCCGGTCGATCGGCTTAGGGAGCTTCCTGACGATCTTCTGCTGCAGGCACCGCAGACCGATGCGCGGTTTGCGTTCTTTGCCGGGCTGAACAATTTGTGCTTTTTGCCTGAAAGCCAGGAGCGAACTTTCGAATGGTTCAACGACCATGCTGCGAATCGACATACGCTGCATTTGCTGCCGAATTACGGTCATCTGGATGTTTTCATGGGTAAGAATGCAAGCCGCGATACTTTTCCCGCGATCTATGAGGAACTCGAGAAGACATAGGAGTCAAATATGTCGGCACCGAAGCGCGTGTTGCAACAGTCGGGCAGATACTCGCTTGTGGATAGTATCCCTTTCCAGTTGCCGGTGGCTTGTCATAAGACGCCGGTTCTGATGGCGGTTTTTTCGATCAACGCGGACAAGGCCGATGCTTTGTTGCCCGGAAACGAGCTTCACGCTCTGCGGCTTTGGAGTAAAGGTCTGCTAATCATTACGGTGGTCAATTATCAGATCACGAATATAGGGAAATATATCGAGTACAGCATTGCGATCGCATGTACGCATGGGCGCAAGCAAGCTCCGCGATTGCTACCGGCGATTTTTATGAAGCACTACGACACTGGTCAGTATGTCTTCGATCTGCCAGTGTCGACTGAGGTTTCGGTTAAAGGGGGAAAGGGTATTTGGGGAATGCCAAAGCATCAGGCGAACCTGGATTTCCAGATTACTGAGAGCAAGATCAGCAGCCAATATGATTTGAACGGCCAGCTTGGGATGCTCGTTGAGATCGACAAGCCTAAACCATGGCTGCCGTTCTCTCTGGGCGCCGCAAATTTTTGCCAATTTCGTGGACTGCTAATGAAGTCATCGGTTTACTTTCACGGAAAGGTTGGTTTTTCACTCTTCAAGAAGAACTCCGCGCGACTTTGCATTGGACCTATTGCACGGCTGGAGCCCTTGAAGCAGCTGGAGATTGCGAAAGATCCGATCCTTACGGCCTTCATTCCCGAGGCTGATGGTATTCTCGACGATCACTTCGAGAGCTGGTTTCTTAGTTACACGCAGCCGCCGACGCATGTTCCGGAGGGTTTGGAGTCTGTCGTCAATCTCGGGCAGAGTCAAGAGTGGCTTTCTCCGCCTGTGGCTAAGCCTTCGCCAGGAGATTGCATTTGAAAGGTCTCGTCTACTGGATAATTCTGGCCATCTCCGCGATCACGGTGGTGAGCGGATTGGTGCAGATGGTCGCTCCCGGCTTCGTGCTCGGTATCGTGGGAGTCATTCGTGACACTACTTCCGAACAATTGTTCGCGACTATTGGCATGTTCATGGTGGTGGTTGGGGGCATGTTGTTTCAGGCTTTGCGCAGCGCGACGAATCAGCAGGTTGCGGTCTTCTGGGTTGCGATGCAGAAGTTTGGGGCGTTTGTTGCGGTTTTCATTGGGGTGCAGAGACATGTCTTTTCGTCGTTCGCGCTACTCATAGCGATTTTTGATGGTCTTAGTGGTTGCCTCATCTTCTGGTACTGGACCAAAATCAGGGTTCGTTGAACACATAGCGTTTCTTATGGCCGATCGTACACTCGACGCAACTGCCCCGGGATATTCGGGGCCGCGACGATCTCTTATCCTCGCCGGCGGTGGCATGCGTGTCGCTTATCAGGCGGGCGTTTTCAAGGCACTTGGAGAATTCGGCCTGAGATTCGCGCATGGAGATGGGACTTCAGGCGGAACGATGAACCTGGCCATGTTGCTCTCGGGGCTTTCGCCCGACGCGATGTGTGAACGATGGCGAACGCTCGATGTTCTTCGTTTCAGCGCACTTATGCCGATCGATGAATACCTGCGGTCCTGGGACATGATGGGCGTGGCCAGTTCCAAGGGTATTCGTGAGTATGTTTACCCGCACCTCGGAATCGATGTTGCAGCGATCAATCGTTCCAGTGGTATGACTGGCACCTTCAACGTTTGCAACTTCAGCCGTAAGACTGCCGAGGTCATCTCTGGTGAACAGCTTAGCCTTGATCTGCTTGTTGCAGGCATCTCGCTTCCTATTTTTATGCCAGCTGTTCAGATCAATGGCGACTGGTACACCGATGCTGTCTGGATTAAAGATGCCAACCTTATGACCGCGGTGAGCGGCGGATCTGAAGAGTTATGGATTGTGTGGTGCATCGGGAATACGACGGAATATCTTGCGGGTGCGTTCAATCAGTACGTTCATATGATCGAGATGGCGGGCAATGGCCGGCTGATTGTCGAGTTAGAGCAGATTGGAGAGATCAATCGCAAACGTGCTGCCAGTGAGTCGCTTGCTTCTCCGGCGAAACCGGTAAAGGTTCACATCGTCAAGCCGCGTTATCCGTTGCCTCTTGATCCAGACTTCTTCCTCGGCAAGATCACGGCCTCGACGCTGATCAACATGGGGTACGCCGATACCTGTCGGTATATCGAGAAGGAGATGCGGCCTGAGGGTGTTGCGCTGAACTGGGAAGCCAGCCAGATGAAGGTTCCCGGAGTTGGTATTACCTTCAGCAAGACGATGAAGGGCACGGTCGCTCTGGAAACGGCTGTTGGAGAAGGGCGTGTGCGTGTGGTGGAATCCAGTTCTCCGTTGACCCTTCACTTGACGGTTCGAATTGTCAATCTTGACGCTTTTCTTGCAGGAGATTCCAGTGTGACGGAGATCAGCGGCGACCTTGTTCATCCTGTACTGGGTGGCTGCAGGCCATTTATTGAGGTTCTCGTCCGGCCTAAGGAAGCAGGTCCCGACGCTGACCATTTTGCACTCGACTGCCGCTTCTGGCACAACGGCTCTCAGTTCCGGCTGGTGGGGAATATTCGACGTGCGACCTATGCTGGCAGTGTTCCAGTGATCTTTTCGGAGATGCCGTTTCGGCTGGATAGGATTGGCGATGGTGGCGGAGATTTGGGGACGGGAGTTTTGAAACCGGGTGGTGGCCCGATGCTGGAAACAGCTCGAACTTTGCATGTCACGAACGCCTCGACGTTTACAAGCAAAGTTCGCGCGTTGTTTAAATTTGGCAGGCTCTTTCTTCGGAGCTATTGGGCCTGAGAGCTAGTGGGTGAGCTTTTCGAGGTGCCGGTAGCCATCTGTGGCTACAAAGGCGAAGATGAAGATGGTGGCGTTGTAGCTGACGTGCATGAGCGTTGAGGCCATGACCGAACGCAGACGGAGGCGGACGTAACTGAGGACGAGCGACACCAGAAAAAGGATGACGAGAACCTGCCAGGTGAATGCCGTCTGAAAACCGTGAAGCGATGCAAAGAGAATACTGGTGAGAACGACTGAGAAGACGAGCGAGGCGCGAGTGAGCTTGTTGTTGGAATGCCAGGCCTCGTGAGCAGCAGGCGTTCGGGGGAGCGAGAGCCAGTCGTAGGCGATGGCGAAGGCAGGGAGGAGGAATCCTCGAAAGAGTATCTCTTCAAAGAGCGGGGCGACGAGAGTTCCAAAGAACGTGACCAGCCAGACATCGGAAGCGGTATGAAAAAAATCATCCATGGGAATTTCTTTGGGGACTGAAATGAGCGAGGTGATCGACTGGACTGCAAGCGACAGGAGGAGTCCCATTGGAACGAGGCGCAGAAGATTTCGTCGCGCTGCGTCAGGATTAAGCTGGATGCCCTCGGCGAAGGAGCGCTTCCAGAGCATCGGGAAGAGAAACCAGGACACAGCGACAGTGACGATATAAACGAGGGCCTGGCCGCCAATGAGGAGTTTTGGCGAGATGGAGATCTTTGCCGATGTGAGGGCGGGATGGCTAAGGCCCAGAAGCAGGAGCTGAATGAGGAAAAAAGAACCGAAGATCGCCAGAAAGAGAAGAGCGTGGCCAAGATGCGGGATGCGGGTCGGAGGTTCGGGGGGCGGGGTGCCTTCGGCGTGCGGGAAAAAGAGGGACTGGTCTTCGGGGCTAATGGGTGGCCGGAAGGCTGGAACAGTGACTGCAGGTTCTTCTGAGGCAAATGGCCGGATGGAGGGGGGCGAGTTGGGAGTGAGATCGCTCATGCTTGTTCGTGCTTGACGAGATTACGGCTTTTTGGACCCTTATCAGGCGGATTTGTTGGTTGTCTTGCTTATTGTGGACTTCTTTTTCGATTTTGGCTTGGTTGTTGTTTCGGGTTTCCTGCTGCTGGCTTTGGCTATGCCTGTCTTCTTTTCCGGGGCGATGAACTTTCCTCGTGATTCCTTTTTCCGGTCAGGGGCGGCAGAAATCGTTGCGGGCTGGGGGCCGGCATGGTTGGTGCCGTTGCGACTGAGAAAGTCGGCGGCGTGGGTGGTGTAGTAACGAGCGAGAAAGCTTCCGGTGTGGGAGGCGGCGACCGTGGCGATCTGCTCCGGAGTGCCATGAGCGACGATGCGCCCTCCGCCTTCGCCGCCTTCCGGGCCCATATCGAGGACGTAGTCGGCGTTGCGGATGATGTCGAGGTTGTGCTCGATGATGATTACGGTGTTGCCGAGGTCGGTGAGGCGGTGGAGGACTTCGAGGAGTTTGCGGACGTCGTCGAAGTGAAGGCCGGTGGTGGGCTCGTCGAGAAGGTAGAGCGTACGGCCAGTCTGGCGTTTGGAGAGTTCGCGTGCGAGCTTCATGCGCTGAGCTTCGCCACCGGAGAGCGTCGTGGCGGACTGGCCGAGGTGGATGTAGTCGAGGCCAACGTCGACGAGGGTTTGGAGGCGTTGATTGACGGCGGGGATGTCTTTGAGGATGGGGACGGCGTCGGCTATGGGGAGATCGAGGATATCAGCGATGGAGTAGCCGTTGAACTTGACGGAGAGCGTCTCCTGATTGTAACGACGACCGTTACATACTTCGCAGAGGACGTAGACGTCGGGGAGGAAGTTCATTTCGATGCGACGCTGGCCTTCTCCCTGACAGGCTTCGCAACGACCACCTTGAACGTTGAAGGAAAAACGACCGGGCTTGTAGCCGCGCTCGCGTGATTCCGGGAGCATGGCGAAGAGGTCTCGGATGGCGGAGAAAACGCCGGTGTAGGTGGCGGGGTTGGAGCGTGGGGTTCGGCCGATAGGGGACTGGTCAATCTCGATGACCTTGTCGATCTGGTCGATGCCGATGACGCGTCCGTGCTGGCCGGGTTCTTCGCGGGAGCCGTAGAGTTCTTTTGCGAGCGAGCGGTAGAGGATGTCATTGATTAGAGTTGATTTACCGGAGCCGCTGACGCCTGTGATGACGGTCATGACGCCCAGGGGGAAGTGGACAGTGAGGTTTTTGAGATTGTGGGAGTGGGCGTCCTGTACGGTGATCCAGTTGTTCGTGAGTTCGCGGGGCTTGGTCCGGGCGAGGATCTCGATTTTGCCAGCGAGGTACTGACCTGTCAGGGAGGCCGGGTTATCCATTACCTGCTGGGGCGTGCCGTCGGCGATGAGGTGGCCGCCGTTTTTGCCTGCGCCGGGGCCCAGGTCGAGGACGTAGTCGGCCTTGCGGATGGTGTCTTCATCGTGCTCGACGACGAGGACGGTATTGCCGAGATCGCGAAGATTTTCGAGGGCGTGGATGAGGCGCTGATTGTCGCGCTGATGAAGGCCAATGCTCGGTTCATCGAGGACGTAGAGAACTCCGCGGAGGCGAGAACCGATCTGGGTGGCGAGACGGATGCGCTGGCCTTCGCCGCCGGAGAGTGTGGCTGCGCTGCGGTCGAGCGCGAGGTAGCCGAGGCCTACGGCGTTGAGGAATTCGAGGCGCTCGATGATTTCGCGCTGGAGGCGGTCGGCGATGATGCGGTCGCGCCCGGTGAAGTTCATGTCGCGGGCGGAGGTCAAGGCGCGCTCAAGCGGGAGGGCGGTGAAATCGGCGATGCTCTGGCTGTTGACGGTGACGGCGAGAGATTCGGGCCGGAGACGGCGGCCTTTGCAGACGGGGCAGAGAGTCGCGGACATGTACTGCATCATGTACTCGCGGTAGCCTTCGGATTTTGTGTCTTCGAGGTTGGCGCGAAGGTAATTGAAGATGCCGTGGAAACCGGTGCGGCCGGCTTCGTTGCGAGGGGGGCCGTAAAGGAATAGGTTCTGATGCTCGGTGGTCAGGTCTTCGAAGGGCCGGTTAATGTTGATCTTGTATTTTTCGGCGAAGAGCTTGATGAGGCGGAGGAGATAGGCGGAGCCGCTGCCGGGGCCCATGGCTCCATCGAGGAGCGGCTTGGACCAGTCGGTAATGGTTTTAGCGGGGTCGAAGTCGTAGATGCTGCCGAGGCCGTGGCAGTTGGGGCAGGCGCCGTAGTTGGAGTTGAAGGAAAAACTGCGGGGCTCGAGGCGCGGGACGTTGATGCCGCAGTCGGGACAAGCCATAGAGGAGGAGTACAGAGTCTCTTCCTGCTTACGCGTTTCGGGATTTTGCAGGCCGATGAGGACGAGGCCGCTGGCCATCTGCAGGGCTTTGAGGGCGGAGGTCTCGAGGCGGCGAGTGTCGGGTTTACCATCGGGACCGGGCTTGAGGATGATGCGATCGACGATGGCTTCGATGGTGTGGTTCTTGCGCTTTTCGAGGCGCATACCCTCGGTGAGCTCGACCATTTCGCCGTCGATGCGGGCGCGGAAGCCCTGCTGGTCGAGAGACTCGAGTTCTTCGCGGAACTCGCCCTTGCGGCCGCGAACGATAGGCGCATAGACGGTGATACGCTCGCCGGGAGAAAGACTTGCGATACGTTCGACGATCTGTTCGGCGGATTGACGGGTGATGGGTCGGCCGCAGTTCGGGCAGTGGGGCTGGCCTACGCTGGCGTAGAGAAGGCGAAGATAGTCGTAGATCTCAGTGATGGTGCCCACGGTGGAACGTGGGCTGCGAGAGGTGGTTTTCTGCTCGATCGAGATGGCCGGGGAGAGGCCGTCGATGGCGTCGACGTCGGGGCGCTCCATCTGGTCGAGGAACTGGCGGGCATAGGCGGAGAGAGTTTCGACGTAACGCCGCTGGCCTTCGGCATAGATGGTATCGAAGGCAAGGGAGGACTTTCCCGATCCTGACAAGCCGGTGACTACAGTGAGGGTATTCCGCGGAATGCTGACGTTGACGTTGCGGAGATTGTGCTGGCGCGCGCCGCGGACGGTGATGTGTGTGATGCCCATGTGAGTTGCTTGGCAGTGTTCGGCCAAGTCTCTAGAATACGGTATTTTCTGGGGTGAGGTATATCGGCAGACAATGGAAGCGGTCTGGGAAACGAACTGGCTGGGCAACCCCAGGTTACGAAGTGTGTATCCGAAGGAGCAATAGAGGTACACGTTCGGGTCATTGTAATCGCTGCGGGATTTGCAACAATAGCAACTGATCTTTGGAAGTAATTGTCGCCTGTGGAATGTGCCGGCGGAGAAATGTTGAACTAGGAGCGGTTGTGACTTCGATTGTGTTGGTGTGTGCGGTTTTGGCGTCGTTGGCGGTGGGTGTGCTCGTGGCTTACGGTGTCTGTATTGCGATGTTTCGGGCCTTTGAGATGCATGTGCGGCAGGTGGCGGCTGAGAGTCGAACCCGGCAGATGACGGCATCCGCTCAAGTGGCTAAAAGCTAGATTTTCGTCGCCTCTCTTCTGAGGCGAAACGGAATCAATCTTCACTTTATTTCTATTTCATTGGGCTATTGAGGCGGCGTTGTCGGCTGCTGCGGCTGCTGTTGTTGTTGTCGCATGCGTTGCAGTTGCTCGTAGATCTGCTGCGGAGTCTTGACTCCGTTGGGAGATTCGGGCTGGGCCGTGTTGTTTGGAGGCGCAGTGGATGTGCCTTCGTTAACGGAATTCACAGGTAAAGCGGCTGGTTGAGGCACAGGTGATGTGCGCTCGGACTGAGGAAACCGGGGATCCTGCCGTTGGGGTCTGTCGTCGAATGCTGCGGCGTTGGGATTGGGTGGCGTGGGGCCGCCCTGACGCGGTGTAAGGATAAGTTCGTCGTTCGCCTCACCCTCGCGATGCTGGAGGATCATGTTGCTGCCAGTGCCGCCGAGCAATTCAGCCAGAATCTGCGCAGGATTCGCGGGTCCGTATTGACCGAAGACTCTCTCGTCGGCGACGCCACCTGTGATCTTCATGCCCGTATTGTGCGAGATTTGACGGAGAATCTGGTTCAGGCTGGAGTTGTCAGCAGAAACCGACAAGATGCCGTTTGAGTACGTAACTTGCGCAGGTTGAGGCGGGAGTTGCGACGGCGTAAGAGGAGTCGACGGAGGAGGGGGCGCTGCCGGTGAAGTTGCTGGCAAGGTTGACGCCTGAGTTGGGGTGGAGACCGTGGCTTGCGGCACTTGTGCAAACAACGCCGTAGAGATTACGAGACTTGCAGCAGACGCAAATCGGATTGGCGCAAGACAGGTCATTTTACTGTACGACGCGCTGCGATGAAGGAAGTCATCCGCAGCAATGCGTTTCGTTGGGACAAGTCTACAGTGAACCTGCAAAACATGGTTACAGAAAAGAGGGTCGCGAGACTGAAACGAGGAGCTTGTTTGTACTAGACTGACAGTGATTTAGTGAAGCCCCTCGAAGGGGAGCGGGCATTCGAACGAATCGATGGCGGGCGCGATGATGAGAACTACGATGAAGGTGCTGGCGGTGGGGGTGGTGATGGCGACGGTAACCTCGGCCGAGGTATGCACGACTCAGTCGCAGATGACAGGCGCGAACAGAGACGCGTTGGCGGCTGCGGGCCGAATGTTGACCGGGAAGGTTCAGGCGAACGATGTGAGCGGGCTGCAGGCATCGACGGCTGCCGAATATGCGAAGGACTTCAGTGGGATCGGTACGGTCGTTGGCAGTACCTCGGTAAGGATTAAGGGAGGTACGCCGGTAGTCGAACAGGTCTATCTCCTGGATGGAACGCAGCTGAAACGCGGGGCGGATGGTTCGTTCACTGAGGCCCAGTTTTTCTGTTCGCTGAATAAGTCGGTTGCTGAAGCGGATTTTCTGATTCCGGGGTTGGCGCCGGGACGTTATGGATTTGTCATTGTTGATGTCATGGATATCAAGTCGCCTTGGCGGCTCTCTTTTTTACTCCGAGAAGAGAATGGGCAATGGGCAATGGCTGGCTTTTATCCAAAGCCACTGTCGGCTGCGGGTCACGACGGACTTTGGTACTGGACTCAGGCACGTACGATGACATCGCAGAAGGAGCGATGGAATGCGTGGCTCTACTATCAGCAGGCACAGAGTCTTCTGATTCCCGTGGGTTTTGTTCAGAGCACGCATCTGGAGAAGTTGAAGGCCGAGGCAACTGCTGCCGCACCACCTGTATTGTCAGAAGGAGTAAGCGCGGAGGCTCCGCTGGTTGTGAAGGGGCCTGATGGAGTGGAGTATCACTTTACCGGTCTCGGGGTCGACGATTCACTGGAAAAAGACAAGATCGATATAACCGCGCATTTGAAGGTTGATCAGATTGGCGATCCGGTCGCGGCTCGCAAACGTAATACGGATGCGATGGTTGCACTGCTGACCGCTTACCCCGAGTTGCGGAAGTCTTTCCATGGCATGTGGGTGATAGCAAATGTTCCGGGGCAGAACCCTTTCGCAACAGAACAGGCGATGAGCGAGATTCACTGACCTCTGCAGATTTTCAAACTTCTGATGAATGCTTGATCGTGAAATGCTATCTTGGGAGTCGTTTCCGCAATTGAACCTAGCTTGGAATGAAATACTTATCTGCTTCGCGATCGGAATTGGCACCGCAATTAATCGAGAAGAAAGAAACGAATGAACAAAGTAAAAAAAACGCTGAGCCAGGCGATTGAGGAACGGAGAGCAACTCCCAGTTTTGATGGAACTCCAATTCCTGCCGAGGACTTGAGACAGATTGTTGATGCCGGTCTGCATGCACCCAGTGGATACAACATGCAGCCATGGCGGTTTGTTGTAGTGCAGTCGCCGGAACAGAAGAAGAGACTGAGGGCGGCGAGTTATAACCAGGGCAAGGTTGAAGAAGCGTCGGCGGTGATTGTGGCCTGCGGCGATGCGGATGGGTGGCGTAAGGATCTGGACCTGATGCTTGAGCTTGGGCGCAAGGGTGGAATGCCGGAAAGTTATGCAGCGCAGGCCAAGAATAGTGTTCCGAACTATCTCTCAAGCTTCAGCACGGTGCAGATGCATGGCTGGCTGAACAAGATGGTGATGCTGGCGTTTACCCACATGATGTTGATGGCGGAAGTGATGGGTTATGACACGGCTCCGATGGAAGGGTTTGAGCAGGACAAGGTGCATGAGGTGTTGCGACTGCCTCTGAGTTACTGGGTTGTTGCGCTTCTTGCAATCGGGCATGCGAAGGGTCCTGATAAGTTCTATGGTGGGCGGTTTGAGCTGTCGCATACGGTTTTTGGAGAAGAGTACGGTAAGCCGTTGAAGCTTTAACCCGGAGACGAGTGGCCTATGAAGTGGGCGCTGCGCGTTGGTGCTGTTCTGGTGTTGATGGTGGTTGCTGCCGCGCTGATTTTTTACCGGTCTCCGCTTTGGGTAGGGGATCAGATAACTCGATTTCGTCTGTGGCGCGCCGGGGTTAAGAGCGATTCAATCGAGGCGGGCGGGTATCGTCTGCATTATTTTGAGGCTTCGCCGGGGGGTGGCGGGGGTGGGACGCCTTTGGTGCTGGTGCATGGGTTGGGGGCAAGGGGTGAGGATTGGGCGGCGATGATTCCTGCGCTGGCGGCGCGGGGGTTTCATGTGTACGTGCCGGATCTGCTGGGGTATGGGCGGTCGCCGAAGCCGAATGTGGACTACTCGATCTCGATGGAGGAGCAGGTTGTTACCGACTTCATGCAGGCAGTGCATGTTCCGCGAGCGGATATTGGCGGTTGGTCGATGGGTGGGTGGGTTGTGATGAAGCTGGCGATCGATCATCGGGAGATGGTGGATCGCCTGGCGATCTACGATAGTGCAGGGATCTATTTTCCGGCCAGGTTTGGGCCGGACTTATTTACTCCGTCCGATGTAGCAGGTGTGAAGAAGCTGATGGCGATGCTGTCGCCGAAGCCGTCGTCGTTGCCTGAGTTTGCGGCTGAGGCCGCGCTCCGGAGGTTGAAGGGGAACGCGTGGGTGGTCAACCGAAGTATGGCTGCGATGACGAGTGGCAAGGATCTGCTGGACTTCCGGTTGTATCAGATCTCGCAGCCGATGCTGATCGTCTGGGGATCGAAGGATGAGCTGATTCCGCTGTCGGCGGGTGAAGCGATTCATGAAAAAGTTCCACAGTCGGTTCTGAACATCATTGAGGGGTGTGGGCACCTTGCTCCTCTTGAGTGTTCTGTGCCGGTGACCGAGAGAACGGTCGATTTTTTCAGGTCCGAGCCGCCGATGCGCGGCGGGGAGAAGACTTTTCCGATTGTGGCTGCGAAGAATTAGTCGGGTTGCCACTGGTAGGCCCCGGGTTGGGGCAGGCCAATGTGGGCGAGGACTCGGTGGACGAAATTGCGGGCCATGTCTTCGGTGGTTTGGGGATGGTTGTAGAGGGTCGGGATGGTGGGGAAGATGGTGGCTCCGGCGTCGGAGGCCAGCTGCATGTTTCGGAGATGGATGCGGTTGAAGGGGGTCTCGCGGACGCAGAGGATGAGGGGGCGATTTTCTTTGAGGCAGACGTCGGCGGCACGGTGGATGAGGTTGTCGGCGAGTCCGTTGGCGATGTGGGCGAGGGTTCCCATGGAGCAGGGGAGAATGATCATGGCGGCTGTGGGGTAGCTGCCGCTGGCGATGTTGGCTCCGATGTCGGATTCGGCGTGGTTGTGAAGTTTGGGGGAGGGGGCGCCGAGGAGTTTTTCGGGGAGGTTGGTGCGGCCGCTGAGTTTTAGTTCTTCGGCGAAGACTCGCAGGGAGTTTTCTGAGGCAATGAAGTTGATCTTGGCTACGCGGTCGTCGGCGGCGAGGGCGCGGAGGGCTTCGGCGGCGTAGATACTGCCGCTGGCTCCGGTTACGGCAAGAGTGATGTTGCGGGCTGGACCGGCTTCTGTCACGGGATGATTATCGCTCATCTTGCGGGTACCCCCTCCACTCCCTCTTTTGATGCAAAGTCTTCATTCTGCTTGAGATAACCGAGGACTGGCTTGCTAAGGTATTCGAAATAAATGGCTTATAGATAAAGTCTTTCAAATAAACGACTTAGATTTCAGGAATGCTTCACTTCGCAGGAAAAGGCCCAGCTCTTTGCCGGGCCTTTTTGTCTTATCTTCTAGTTCTATTTTATCGAATTGGGTGTAACTAAAATGCCACATCGACCAGCTTTATTTTTGTTGGAGTAAGAATCTTATTTTCTTTGGTTTGTGGGGTGAAACCGTGTCCGGACCGGTGGCGGAAGGGCTTGACAAAAGTTTTTACGCGTTCGTGGTGGATGTTGCGGTTTCGCGAAGGGCATAGGCGACCAGGGTTTGGCCGTGAAGGTGGTGGGTGGCATTGAAGGCTTCGTTCGAGGCGGCTTCCTGGGCGGGGAGGGTTGGGTCGATCTCGCAGGCGGCGATCTCTTCGGTAGTGGCTTGAGTGAAGCAGAGCTCGCAGGTGGCGAGGTTGATTTCTCCCTCGTCGCCGGGTGTGCGCATGGGTGGGCCGAAGGTTCGGCAGACGATGGGCCGGGCTTCGTAGAGGTCGCAGGTTCCGGTGGCGGGGTCGAGGACAGGGCAGGGTTCGTTGTCGCCGAGACTGTTTTCGGATTCGTCTGCGAAGAGGGGGGAGTCTTCGAAGTCTTCGTTAAGTATGCCGGTGTGGTGGTCGCCGGGGAAGTACGGGGTCAGGCGGGTGAGGGAGGCGGCGGCCCGGGTTTGGATGCGGTGGGATCTTTCGGAGTCGGTTTGTTCGAGGTTGGTGAGGGCGTTGCGGAGACGGGTGGCGTCTTGCTGGGAGATGGGGAAGACTCCGATGCAGCATTGGCAGCAGCCGGGGTGGCAGGCGAGGTGTGAGCCTCCGCGTTGGTAGGCGTCGGCTACGGCGGTGTCTACGATTTGGACTAGATCGGACAATGGGAAGTTTGGTTGCCTTGATTGTCGAGTCTGTGTGCTAGCATGGCGTTCATCGGAGCGCATGGTGCTGCATTAGGAAGAGGCGTGATTTGCGCTTGTTGTCTTTCCGTTGCTTCGATCTCAGTCCAGTCTCAAACCACTCGCCGCAACTTTCGGGCCCGCTTCTACTCCAGACTTCGAACCTCGCTGTTTACCTCTCTTCATGCGGGCAGAGCCATTGCATGGATATGTCAATTATCTCGCACTCTCAACCGCACTTGCGCCAGGCAGGCGTTTTGAAAAGGGATGCATGAATAAGAAGCTTGGAGTTCTCGCGCTTTTGATCGTAGCGGTTTCGCAGAGCAGCCTTGCACAGGGGAAGCCTTCGGCGGTTGTGATGGATGAACTTTTGGCTGCCGAAACGCAGATGTTCGCAAAGATCACTCAACAAGACCCGGCTTATATGAAGGATCTTGTTGCAGAAGACTACTTCTCGATCAACGCCGATGGCGGGACAGATAACAAGGCTCAGCTGATGGCGGAGAAGGACAGCAGTAAGCAAAAGATGATGGCTGCGGCTACCTTCAAGCTCTTCGATAAACAGGTACGAGCTTACGGGAATGTGGGGATTATCACGGGAAGAGCGCGGGCCTACATGAACGGCACTTATGTTGTCGAGTTTTTGTACACCGCTGTTTTCGTGAAACAGAACGAAAAGTGGATGTTTACGCTATGGCAGGGAACTCTTTCGAAGGACTCTCCACCGCCTCCACCTCTTCCTAAAAACGGGCAGTGATTTTGCAAATACGGCTGGATGATATTGGTAAAGGTTAGCTGGGCTTCGGAGGTGGAGGGGGCGAGCCGGGGACCAGGGATGAGGTGTGGGGTTGCTCGAACCACTTGGAGAGATACCAGAAGATCGCCATCCAGATGAAGAGCATGAACTCGACGATGGCCAGATCTTTTCGGCCGAACTCCGCGGTTGGGTCGAAGAGGGTGAAGAGCATCAGGAGAGCGAGGAACAGGCCGATGAAGAAGAAGAGGCGAGGGAACCAGGCAAGACCGCGCGCGGGTTTGTAGAGAAGAAGGCATCTGCGAAGGAAGGGCATGGAGTGCACCTTCTGCTGAAACGCAGTTGTCTTGCCGCGTTGCCTTATCATCTCTGACTGTGCGGCCTCGGAGTCGTTTGCGAGCATCTCGGCGAGGAGGTTGAGCTCCTTTTGGACGCGGGTGGCGGAATCGGAGTTGGAGGGTTCGCAGATCTGGGAGGAGAGCTTGAGCCACTGCTCCCAAAAGGCGATTTTTTTTGTGGCTTCGTCGAGTTTGCGGTTGCGGGCTGAGGCGGCATCGCGTTCGTGGCTCCATGTGATGATCGCGGGGACCAGAGTGCCGGCGAGGCCGAACGCGCCGGCGATGAGGCCCTTTTGCACGTCAGCAGAGAATGTCACGGGCTGTCTCCTATGTTGAGAGACAGCATACATCGGGGAAGCTTATTGAAGCGTGTCCTAAGTTAGCGAAAAGAAAAAGCAAATGCGAAATGCGGGGTCTCTCCACTCCGCGACGGACGATGAAGCTGTCCGCCGCTCCGGTCGAGATGACGCAGATTATGGTTGGGTCTTAGTAGAGCGAAGTGAGAGTCAGGCTTCGAGGACGCGGGCGAAGATGGCGTCTACGTTGGCTAGCTGGCGGCTGTAGTCGAAGGCTCGGGCTAGTTTTTCTGGAGTGAGGCGGGCGGTGATCTCGGGGACTTTGGCGATCTCTTCGCGAAAGATGAGGTCGTTCTTCCAGGAGTTCATGGCGTGGGACTGGACGAGGCGGTAGGCGTCTTCGCGGGACATGCCGGATTCGGCGAGGTCGAGGAGGAGTTGGCCGGAGAAGATGAGGCCGCCGGTGGATTCGAGGTTCTTCAACATGCGAGCGGGGTAGACGAGGAGCTTGTCGATGAGGTTTTCGGTCTTGGCGAGGAGGTAGTCGGCGAGGATGGTGGAGTCGGGGAAGATGACGCGTTCGGCGGAGGAGTGGGAGATGTCGCGCTCGTGCCAGAGGGCTACGTTTTCGAAGGCGACCTGAGCGTTGGCGCGCATGACTCGGGCGAGGCCGGAGATTTGTTCGCTGGTGATGGGGTTGCGCTTGTGGGGCATCGCGCTGGAGCCTTTTTGCTTTTCGCTGAAGAATTCTTCGGCTTCGCGGACTTCGGTGCGCTGGAGGTGGCGGATTTCTGTGGCTATTTTGTCGAGGCTGCTGGCTAGTACGGCTAGCGTTGAGATGTAAGCGGCGTGGCGGTCGCGTTGCACGACTTGCGTTGCGACTTCGACTGGCTTGAGGCCAAGCTCGGCGCAGATGGCTTCTTCGTGTTCGGGTTTGAGGTGGCCGAAGGTGCCGACGGCTCCAGAGAGCTTGCCTACGCGGAGATCTTCGGCGGCGTCGTCGAAGCGGGTGAGGTTGCGTTGGATCTCGGAGTACCAGAGGAGGAGTTTGAGGCCGAAGGTGGAGGGTTCGGCGTGGATGCCGTGAGTGCGGCCGATGATGGGAGTGTGCTTGAACTCGAGGGCTCGCTTTTTGAGGACGCCGGCGAGAGCTACGATGCCGGCGCGGATGATGGCGGAGGCTTCTTTGAGTTGGAGGGCCTGGGCCGTGTCGACTACGTCGGTCGAGGTGAGGCCGTAGTGAAGCCAACGGGAGTGTTCGGGGTTGTTGATGTGTTCGGCTACTGTGGTGGTGAAGGCGATGACGTCGTGGCGAACTTCGGCTTCGATCTCGTTGATGCGGTCGACGGTGAAGGCGCCGCGATCGCGAATGGCGTCGGCGGCGGATTGAGGGACGAGACCGAATTTAGCGAGGGCCTGGGAGGCGGCGACTTCTACGGTGAGCCAGCATTGGTATTTGTTGGCGTCGGACCAGATGTGGCCCATCTCGGGACGAGTGTAGCGGGGGATCAAGGTGGTCTCCATGGGTTCAGAAAGTTGGTTATGTCTCTATTTTACTGCGAGTAACTGGCTTGTCCGGGATCGGGGTCTTTTGGAAAGGATCGTAATACGATATAATCGTAATACGACATTATGGCGATCATGCGAAAAGGGAAGATGGCGTCGCTGGATTGGGCCAGACTAGCTGACCTGGCGGAGTTCCGGTATCAATTGCGGCGTTTTGTCAGCTTCAGCGAGGCAGCTTCGGAGACGGCGGGGATTTCGGCGCAGCAGTATCAGTTGCTGCAGGTGGTGGCTACAGTGCCACCGGAGCGCGAGTCGTCGATTTCGTACATCGCAGAGCGCATGGTGGTGCGTCACAATACCGCAGTGGAGCTTGTGGACAGGGCAGAAAAGGCAGGATTGGTGAACCGAGTTACGGACGAGAACGATCACCGACGATCGCTGGTGGAGATCACATCTCATGGAAACGATCTATTGGCCGAACTCGTGCCGATCCATTTGGCCGAAGTAAGGACGGGGGATGGCGAGTTGCTTCGGAGCCTGCAGCGGCTGATCGGCACAAAAACAGTTTCATCGAAACGAGGAGCAGAGAGATGACGCACGCAGAGTCCTCAAACAATTTGCGAGATTATTCGGCGGATAGCCGAATGGTGTTGATGAGCGGATTGGCGGTGATTGCAGGAGCAGCAGGTGCGGGGCTGTCGTGGGTGTTGCTGCGGCTGATCTTTTTAGCGACGAACGCGTTTTACTATCACCGCTGGAGTGCGGCGTTTGCCGATCCGGGCGCGAATACGCTGGGGTGGAAGGCGATATTTTTGCCGGTGATCGGCGGACTGGTAGTGGGGTTATTTGCCCGCTACGGGTCGGACCGGATTCGCGGACACGGGATGCCAGAGGCGATTGAGGCGGTGCTGATGCGGGGAGCGAAGATTTCTCCGCGCATTACTGTGATCAAGCCGGTGGCTACGGCGATTGCGATTGGTTCGGGTGGACCGTTTGGCGCGGAAGGGCCGATCATCATGACGGGCGGTGCGGCGGGATCGTTGCTGGCGCAGTTGTTCAGGATGAGTGATGCGGAAAGGTCGACGCTGCTGGTGGCTGGGGCGGCGGCGGGCATGTCAGCGACGTTTCTGGCGCCGCTCTCGGCGATTTTGCTGGCAGTGGAGTTGCTGCTGTTCGAGTGGAGGCCGCGAAGTCTGGTTCCGGTTGCGGTTGCGAGCGTGACGGCAGCTGCTTTGCGGCGATTGCTGCTGGGGTCTTCGCCGGTGTTTCCGATGACGGTGACGACGCTGACGATTCCTGAGAAGACGATGCCTCTGGCGATTGTTGCCGGGCTGCTGGCTGGATTGCTGGCAATTGTGCTGACGAAGGGTGTGCACTTTTTTGAAGAGATGTTTGAGAAGCTACCGTTTCACTGGATGTGGTGGCCGGCGGTGGGGGGAATCGGGATTGGGTTGGGTGGGTTGATCTATCCGCCGGCACTGGGCGTGGGGTATCCGGTGATTCAGAGGATGCTGAACGGCGAGATGGCGTGGGGACTGGTCTTCGGTGTTTTGGTCGTGAAGAGTTTGATCTGGACTTCTTCGCTGGGGTCGGGGACTTCAGGAGGAATTCTTGCGCCGCAGCTGATGATTGGCGGCGGACTGGGTGTTGCGCTGGCGCATTTTTTCCCGGTGCTTGTTCCGGGAGCGTGGCCGTTGATCTGCATGGCGGCGGTGCTGGCGGGATCGATTGGCGTGCCGCTGACAGCGGCTGTATTGGCGGTGGAGTTGACGCATAACAGCGGCTTGTTGCTGCCACTGCTGCTGGCGTGCATGACGGCTTACGGGCTGAATGTGCTGCTACAGAAGCGCTCGATCCTGACGGAACGTCTGGCGAAGCGAGGGTATCACCTGATTCGTGAGTACAGCGTGGATCCGATGGAAACAACGACGGCGCGCGAGGTGATGCATACGAGCCTGTTCGCGTTGCCGGAGGATGCGACGCACAAGGACGCGGCTGAGTGGTATGGGGCGATGCAGGCGCGAGGGAATAAGGCGTGGTCGCATTGGCAGCGATTGTTTCCGCTGGTGAATGCGGACGGGAAGCTGGCGGGTGTACTGACTCGGGGCAAGATGATTGAGGCAGCGCAGCAGAGCGATGCTGAGGGTTTGCTGTTGGACGAGGCGGTGAAGACGCCCGTGTATGTTGCGCCTTACGATACGCTGCGTGTCGCCGTTACCAGGATGGGGGAGAGCAATGTTACGGCGCTTCCAGTGGTTCGAGCGAGCGATGGCAAGTTGATGGGGCTGATTCAGATTGCGGATCTGCTGCTGGCGCGGACTAAGGCCGGGTTGCGGGAGACTGAACGCGAGCGAGTGATGCGTCCACGGTGGCCGTTTTCACACGCGAGACAGGCGGAAGCTGTTGCAGGGATCGCTGAACTGGATGGAGATTTAACTCCGGGCGATGATCCGATTCCGAATCGTGGTTTTCGCGAGACTGAGATTGAGTCCTAACTGACAACGCCGAAGAGGGCTGACATTTCGTCGTAGAGGAATCCCTGGCCGGGTTTGTAGGGTTGGATCCATTTGCCGTCGAGCACGAACTGAGGGATGGCTCGCTTGCCGGTGTTGGCGATGACCAGGTCGGCTGCGCCCGGGGTGGTTTCGATGTCAATTTCTTTGTAGGGGATGTTGTGGGTGGTGAGAAAGCGCTTGGCCTCGCGGCAGTCGCGGCACCAGGTCGCTGAGTAGAGGGTTAAATCCATAATTTATTTTCGCCGAATTCAGGTTTTGACGCACACGCGGAGGGGAGTAGGCTCTTCCGCAGGAGCGAACATATGCGGAAGAATCGATCGGTACCGGCCTGCACGGTGATTCCGGAGCTGGACTATCCGGACGTGGAGGCGGCAGCGACGTGGCTGGTGAAGGCCTTCGGATTTCGCGTGCGGATTTCGATGGGAGGGCATCGCGCGCAGATGCATGCGGGTGATGGCGCAATTGTGTTGACGAAACGTGAGGAAGGTGGGCCTGCATGTCCTCGGAGCATTCTATTGCGGGTGGAGAGCGTCGATGAGTCTTTCGAGAGAGCTGTGAAGGCAGGGTGTACGGTGACGCGGCCTCCAAAGGATTATCCGTATGGGGAGAGGCAGTGCAACGTAGTCGACTTTGCAGGACACCGCTGGACGTTCACAGAGTCGATTGCAGATGTTGCTCCGGGGGATTGGGGCGGAGTGGCTGTGGAGTTAGAGTAGCGACTATTGCTCGTGGTAGTTGCGGATGAGGCCGCCGTCGATGATGAAGGTGGAACCGGTGCAGTAAGCGCCATCGTCCGAGGCGAGGAAGAGAGCGAGGCCCGCGACGTCTTCCGGGGTTCCCATGCGGCCGAGGGGGATGTTGGTGAGCAGGGCATCGAGCTGGGATTTGTTCGACATGAGTTTTGTGTTGATAGGCGTGGCGATGGCTCCGGGGGCGATGTCGTTGATGGTGATGTTGTGGGGGCCGAGTTCGACGGCGAGATCGCGCATGAGCATGCGCAGGCCCCCTTTTGCGGCGCAATAGGTGGAGAAGTGGGGGAAGACCATGTCCTCGTGAACGGAGCTGATGTTGATGATGCGGCCGGGTCGTTTGGCGGCGAGGAGACGGCGTACGAAGGCCTGCGTGAGGAAGAAGGCACCTTTGAGGTTGACGTTGAGAACGGCGTCGTAGTCTTTTTCGGAGACATCCCAGAAGGGGGCTTCGATCTCGATGCCAGCGTTGTTGACGAGGATGTCGCAGCGGCCGAACTGAGTGTAGGCCTGGTCGACGAGCTTCTGCGTGTCGGTGAGGACGGAGACATCTGCCTGGACGAGGATGGCTTTGCTGCCAGCAGCTTCGATTTTGGATTTGGTGTCCTGCGCCTCTTCGATGTGGTTGCGGTAGTCGACGACGAGGGATGCGCCTTCGCTAGCGAGGCGGATGGCGATGGCTTTGCCGATTCCGGAGCCGGAGCCGGTGACGATGGCGACTTTATCTTTCAGAGCAGGCACGGGGCTCTCCTGTGTTGAGTGGTATTGAGATGCGCTGAGAGGCGTGCCAAAAGACTTTATTCGCTATTTTTTTATGGGGATCGAAACGGCGAGGCCTGGAGCGACTTTGTACTGCTCGGCGAAGTTGCGCTGGTTGAGGGAGAGGGCGACGCGTCCGCGCGAGTCGATGTAGAGCAGCGGGCTGCCTATTGGGACATCGCTGAAGGTTTTGACATAGGGGATGGTGTAGAGGTGCCCGTCGAGGGTGACGGGGACCTGATCGCCGAGGTGATAGCCGAGTTTGGCGAAGGTTTCGGAGGGGACGTTGAGGATGACGTTGCCGAAGGGGCCGTCGAGACCGAGGACTTCGGCGTGGAGGCCAGTGGCGTCGACGGTGGCGTTGTGGATGTCGAGGCGGACGAGTTTGGCGACGTCGAGTTTGGGGCCGGCCTGAGTCCAGTTGTCGCCGCGGGCGAGGTGTGCTCCGGCAGGAGAGAAGATATCGCGGCCGTGGAAGGTGGAGGAGAGCCGTGCGCCGATCATCCATGCAGGGTTGGTGATCTCGTGAGCTTCGACGATCCGGTTGGGGCCATCGGAGGGCATGAGGGTGAGGAGGCCGTTGTCTGGGAGGACGAAGTACTGGCCGCGAAGAGAGTGGGCGATGATGGCTTTGCGTGTGCTGCCGACGGTGGGGTCGATGACGACTACGAAGACGGCATCGGCGGGGAAATAGGGGGCGGAGCCAGCGAGGAAGCGGGCACCTTCGGCGATGTCGTAGGGCGTGACCTGGTGGGAGATGTCGA
Source organism: uncultured Acidobacteriaceae bacterium (assembly GCA_963815485.1). Taxonomy (GTDB): domain Bacteria; phylum Acidobacteriota; class Terriglobia; order Terriglobales; family Acidobacteriaceae; genus Edaphobacter. The sequence continues at coordinate 3,474,417 of CAWFGQ010000002.1, forward strand.
TGATGCGGATGCCAGGGTCGATGCCTTCCATGACGGCTTTGCAGATGCCGATGGCGTCGTCTTTGACGTCGAAGTCGGTCATGAAGCCGACGACGTGCTGGGTCTGCTGGGCCTGGAGTGCAGTGGCGATGAGGACGACGGCTGGGAGAAGGCGAGCGAGCTTCATGCGACGAGGATAACTGATCGTCACTCTTCTGCCGCTTCTGTATCGGGTCGTCAGTCGAGGGTTTTTTTGCCGCGGCGTTCGAGGAAGAAATTGCTGAGCATACGACCACACTCTTCAGCGAGAAGGCCTGAGGTGACTTCGAGTTTGTGGTTGAGCTGGGGGTGGTTCATGACGGAGAGGACAGATCCGCAGGCTCCGGCTTTGGGGTCTGGTGCGGCGTAGACGAGGCGCGCGATGCGTGCGTGGAGGATGGCTCCGGCACACATTGCGCAGGGTTCGAGTGTGGCGTAGAGAGTGCAATCTTCCAGGCGATAGTTTTTGAGGGTGAGACCGGCTTCGCGGAGTGCGACGATCTCGGCGTGGGCTGTTGGGTCGGAGTCGCGGAGAACTCGGTTCTGGCCGCGGCCGATGATTTGGTTTTCGTGGACAACGACTGCTCCTACCGGGACTTCGCCGTTGGCTTCGGCGGATTGGGCTTCGGCGATGGCGGCGCGGAGGTAGTCGAGGTCGGTCATAACTGTTGTCGAACTTGCGGTTTCGCTTCTGGGCCGAAGAAGCGGGCTATCTGTTGGGCGACTCCTTCGAGGGCAGGCCGGCGAAGGGCGAGTTCAGCGTCATCATCAATGAAATTCTTGCGCCAAATGGTTTCGAGTATCAGCAACATGTTGCTGACAGATATCTCGTCGGTCCGAAGATGGGCTATTGAGGTGTGCAGCATTTCTGCTTCCGAGTCGTACTCATCCGCAGGAGCGCCGTGAATTTCAATAAAACCTTCAACGTCGGCATCACGGACTAGTTCTTTGATGGATTCGAGATCAGGTGGGGGTGGCCAGGGGGCGCTCATGCGGGTTCCTGCTGGGAGAGGCAGTGGAGGGTGCCCAGGCCCCAGACCAGGTCTACGGCGTGGATGCCTATGATCTGGCGATCGGGGAAGCAGTTGGCGATAGTGTTGAGGGCGTGGCGGTCGTTGGGGTCGTTGAAGGTGGGGACTAAGACGAGACCGTTTGCGATATAGAAGTTGGCGTAGCTGGCGGGGAGGCGCTGGTTGTCGAAGAGGACCGGCGCAGGCATGGGGAGTTCGACGATCTCGAAGGGTTTGTTGTGGAGGTTGCGGAAGGTGCGGAGGCGGTCGAGGTTTTCGGCTAGGGGGAGATGGTTTTCGTCGTGGGTGTTGGGCTCAGTGCAGGTGAGGATCTTGTCCGTCTTGTTATCGAGACTTGGGACGAAGCGGGTGATGTCGTCGATGTGGCCGTGGGTGTCGTCGCCGGCGCAGCCCTTGTGGAGCCAGAGGACTTTTTCTATGCCGAGATAGTCGTGGAAGACTTGTTCTAATTTTGCGCGGGTTTCGTTTTCGTCGCCGAGGCCGGGGTTGCGCTCCTGGATTTTGGAGAGGAGGCACTCTTCGGTGGTGAGGAGGAGGCCGGCGCCGTTGGTGTCGATGCTGCCACCTTCGAGAACTACTCTGTGAGCTTCTCCATTGAGGCTTGGTATGTGGGGCTGGAATTGCGGCATGTTGTAGAGTTGGGCTACGTGTGCGGGGATCTGGTCGTCGCGGTGGTAGTTTTCGTACTTGGCCCAGGCGTTGAACTTCCAGTTGGTGATGGCGAGGTCGCCCTTTGGGTTTTTTACGAATATCGGGCCGGCGTCTCTGAGCCAGACCCGGTCGGTGGGCCAGTGGTGGAAGTGGAGTCGAGCGAGGTTGGCTCCGGCGCGAAGGAGGATGCGGCGGGTGCGTTTTTCTGCAGGCTCGTCGTTGATGAGGATGTGGACGTCTTCGACCTGGGAGAGGTGGCGGGTGATTTCGGTGTAGACCCAGGGGATAGGCTGGAATTTTCCGGGCCAGTCCTCGGCGTTGTGAGGCCAGGCGATCCAGGTGGCGGAGTGGGGAGCCCACTCGGCTGGCATGCGGTAGCCGGTCGGTTTTTGGTCGGTGCTCAGAGGGTACCCCCTACCCTTACTTTTTTGTGCAAAGTCTTCGATTGAGAGACTTTTAAGTCTGGACTTCGGTTTTGGTGAAGAGTATCAGGTGCTGGTTACGGGCTTATAACGTGGCTGCTGATTGGGTTCTCTTGTCAAGTATAGCGGCGTGGTTGGGATGGGGTGCGGTGCGAACGTCAGCTGCTGAAAAGGCCGGGCAGTCGATGGAATGCTGGCATTCTCGGGGTCCCTTCGGCAAGCTCAGGGCAAGCTCTTCGACTGCGTTTTGGTGCAAGATGCCGCGCCAAACTCCGCTCAGGATGACGGTTTTTATGCAGCGCCAGAAATTGTGGCAAGCTGGATGGACCGGGATAGAAGATACCTTTCCCAGGAGGTTTGTATGGGGCCTCTTGCTCGAAGCTTTGGTGCGGTGATTGGCGGAATTGTGGTGGCGCTGGTTCTGACTTTGCTGACGGACCTGGCGCTCCATGCGATGGGAGTGTTTCCGCCATCGGGGCAGGCAGCGACTGATGGGCCTCTGGCGCTGGCTACGTTGTATCGGGTTGTGTATGGGATTTTGGGGGCTTATGTTACCGCCCGGCTTGCTCCTGCGCGACCGGTGTTGCACGCGATGATCGGCGGCGGACTGGGGTTTGTGGTGAGTCTTGTGGGAGCTGTGGCGACGTGGAACAAGGGAGCGGAGTTTGGGCCGCATTGGTATCCGTTGGCGTTGATTGTGACGGCTTTGCCTTGTGCTTGGCTGGGGGGATGGTTGGGGGAGAGACAGTTGCGGGGGTGAGGGAACGGTCGTGTCTTCGCGAAGGCACGATTGGGTAGTGAATCAATCAATAATGCTGTCGCAGCCGACGGTACGGAAGTGCCAGACCTGGCCATCGCGGCTAGCTAGCAGGTCCTGTCCCATGCCGCCTTGTCCGTATCCGGGTCCTTTGATGTAAGACACACTGAGAAATGCCTGCTTCCCGTCCGAGGAGAAAGCGACGCGGGAAAAGGTTTGTCTGATGGAGCGCTCCCCGGGCACCTTTCCGTCGATGGTGAACCCCCAAGGGTCAAATGTTCTGGCGAAGCCCATGTTGAACGAAGGGATCGGGTAACTGGCGGTGCCGAGGTCTCTGAGGGCTCGAAGATAGGCGGGTTGGACGCCATCCTTCAAGAGCTTCTCGTCGCAGAAGGTTTGTTGGGGGTAGGGCGAGGTCTCGGTTTCGACGTACTGCATTTTTTGGGGATATGCGGACTGGTTGTAGAAGTCCTGGAGCCAGTCCTGGTAGACGGCGATTTCTCTCGCGCTCAGGGCATTTGGAATGCATTCGTGGCTGGGCGGCTATGGCATCCAGAAATCCAGAGCGACAGGCTGAGGAGGAGAACTGGCCGCGCGTACATCATGGGCTATTTTTCTTTGAAGACGAGGTAGCTGGTCGTGGCGCCGGGAGCGACCTTCACCCAGTGGGGAATGCCGGCCGGAACATGGACTATGTCTCCGGTGTGAAGGACGACTTCCTTTCCGCCGTCGATACCGGAGCCGAGGGTTTCGCCGGGACGGTTTGCGGTGTTATTGGGGTGCTCTCCCTGCATTGTGCCACCGGTGATGAGCGTAATTGTGCCTTTCGTGATGACAATTTGATCGGCGAAGAATTGATGGCGCTCGGCGTCGCCGGTGTGAACGCGGACGACCAGAAGGGTGTAGTCGTTGCCGTAGTCTTCAAGCCTCCCTACGGCGAGGCCGGTTGGGCTTGCCTTGGCGGCTTCGATCAGTTTGGCTTCTTGTTGCTGGAGGTCGGCTGCGGTGTGGACGACGGGGTCAGTGGATTGGGCGAAGAGTGGTGCTGCTGCTAGTGCGAGGGAGAGGAAGATGCGAGGGGGCATGCTGGCTCCTTTGGGGATGGCCAATTGTACTGGGTGGTTTGGGCTGGTCAAGAGAGTGGCTGGGCGGGCGCTTACATACCACCCTTGCGGTCAGACGGCAAAGAATCGAGCACCCGAGCTGTTTTGGCTTGGTCGAGGAAAGCGGTCGCGCTCTCGCGCGAATGCCCACATCTCAAAATCGAGATATGGGGCACCCGATTTTGTGGCTACAACGAGAGGCCACGGTGCCAAGAAACATTTCTTGACAGCGGCCCAAGGCAACAGTAGCGTCAGAGGCTCTTAAACAAAATTGGAAGGATGGCGCACGATGCCTACTCACAGCCATAGCCGCAGGGCGTTTCTTGGTTTCGCAGGAGCTGGTGCTGCCGGTCTGGTTGGCGGCAGAGTTGCATTCGGTGCTCCGGTTGAGGACGTGCGAGACGCGGATCTCGTTGTCTTTAATGCGAAGGTTTATACGGTCGATGTGGGGATGCCCAAGGCAGATGCGTTTGCGGTGAAGAATGGCCGGTTCACTGCCGTGGGAAGTAATGCGGAGATCAAGAATCTTATCGGGAAGAAGACGCAGACGTTCGATGCCAAGGGGATGATGGTAGTGCCGGGTTTTGTGGACTGCCACAATCATGTAAGTGGCGAGATGGTGCTTTACGAGGTCCTGGTTGGGAATCCATACGAGGTTGAGTTTGTCACGATTGCGAGTATTACCGAGAAGCTGCGGGCGAAAGCTCAGGTGACACCTGCGGGGATGTGGGTGGAGGGGTATTTCTTCGACGATACGAAGGTGAAGGACAAGCGTGAGCTGAATGTTCGGGACCTGGACACGGTTTCGACGGAACATCCTGTGGTGGTTCATCATCGTGGGGGCCACACTGCGTTTTACAACAGCAAGGCGCTGGAGATGGCGCAGGTTAATAAAGACACGCCGAATCCGCCGGGTGGGACGTTTGACCGCGATGCGAACGGCGAATTGAACGGCAGGGTTACGGACAGGGCGATGAATGTTGTGAACCGCGCGGGCAAGCGACCGGTGTTTACGGCGGAGCAGCGACAGCAGCGCGAGCGGGATGGGTTGGCGCATATGTCGAAGCAGTTTGCGCGCTATGGTGTGACGAGCGTTCATCATGAGGGCGGCAGTCTGACGGCGCTGCAGGAGGTGCGCGCGCGTGGGGATCTGAGGCATCGGGTGAGCTACGAGTCCAGCGGCAAGGAGTTGGAAGCCATGATCTCAAGCGGCCTGATGACGGGCTTTGGCGATGAGTGGATTCGGTTGGGTGCGACTTCGGAACACACGGTGGATGGGTCTTTCTCGGAACGGACTATGGCGCTCAGTGCTCCTTATCCGGGCGTGGTGCCGCCTTACAAAGGCAATGTGACGGAGACGCAGGAGGAGTTGAATGCGTGGATTGAGCGGGTGCATCGGGCGGGGATTCAGGTGAACTGCCATGCGAATGGCGACGTCGCTATCGATATGGTGCTGACTGCGGTGGAGCGGGCGCAGGGGTTGGCTCCGCGGATGGATGCGCGGCCTAAGATTACCCATTGCACGCTGATCAACGACGATCTGGTGCGGCGCATTAAGGCTACGGGGACAGTCCCCGCGCTCTTTACTACGTACGCTTACTACAATTCAGACAAATTTGGGTTTTATGGCGAAGAGATGATGAAGCGATGCATGGCGTTTCGCAGTCTGCTCGATGCCGGGGTTCCTGTGGCGGCTGGTTCGGACTTTCATCCCGGGCCGTTTGATCCGCGGATGGCGATTCAGGGGATGGTGACACGTACGGGTTGGGATGGGAAGACGTGGGGTGCGAATCAGCGGATCACGGTGGATGAGGCTTTGCGGGTGAATACGCTCAATGGAGCGTATAACTCGCACGAGGAGGCGATCAAGGGGTCGATTACACCTGGGAAGCTGGCGGACTTTGTGCTTCTGGCTGAGGATATTCATACAATGGAGACGGGGAAGATCAAGGATGTTGCGATTGTTCGGACGGTGGTGGGTGGTGCTACGGTTTATCAGGTGTAGAGATGGTTTGTCGGGAGGTGGAGATGAGAAAGGGATTGTCGGAGATCATCCAGTTTCAGCCACGGCATAGGAATATGAGCCGGGGTTCTGTTGCTGTGGGTAGCGCTGCTGTCGGTGCGCTGGCTTTGGGCGCTATGGCGGTGGGAGCGTTGGCGATTGGGGCTCTGGCGATTGGGCGACTCGCTATCGGCAGAGGGCATGTGAAGAAGCTGAGGATCGAGGAACTGACGGTGGACCGGCTACTTGTGAAGGAATCGATCAGGCAGGGGTGATTTGCGGCTCGAATGGCTTTGCGCGGATGCGCACTCATGCGATGAGGCTGCATGAACAGGGCACCCGCCATTTTACCGGCTGGCTGAGAAAGCCGGTTCGGATTTGAGGGAATAGATCGGTGAGTCAGGTGTTCTTTTCTCTGAGAGAGGAAGTCGACTTGTCCAATACAACCTATGTTTTGGGGAGTTCTCCAAGGGAGTTATCGCGTCTAAGCTTGCAGGGTAAGATCCTCCGGCCGATCACGGAACGGCTGTTGCGTGAGGCAGGGATCGAGGAAGGAATGCGAGTTCTGGATCTTGGTTGCGGAGCCGGTGACGTCTCGATGCTTGCGGCAGAGATGGTGGGAGCAGCGGGGTCAGTGGTCGGTATCGATCAGTCCGCGGACGCAGTTGGCAGGGCTGAGGCTCGCGCTCGCGATTTTGGGTATCAGCAGATTAAGTTTTTCGTCAGCTCGGTTGCGGAGTTTTCTTCTGCAGAGCAGTTCGATATGGTGATCGGACGCTATGTATTGATACACCAGCCCAGTCCGTCTGATTTTCTTCGTGCCGCACGGCGTCATGTTCGCCCTGGGGGTGCGATCGCTTTTCATGAGGTCAGCTGCCATCACGAAGCGTACAGCTTGCCCGAGGCTCCTCTTTTTCAGAGGATGTCGAAGCTGTTGAGGATCGCTGCCAGGGCATTCCCGAGTTACGATGCTGCGGGGCGATTGTTGGAGCACTTCAGGATGGCAGACCTTCCTCATCCGGAGTTGTTCGCGGAGCTGCCGGTAGGGGGAGGTGTGGATTCGCCTATGTACGCGTGGATCGCTGAGACGGTCGGCATTCTGACGCCCCTTCTGGCAAAGCAAGGCGTGGTGTCGGAGGAGGAGATATCGATCGACAGTCTTGAAGAGCGGCTACGATCTGAGGTCATCGAAATGCAATCCCAGGTAGTTTGTCCTCCGCAGGTGTGTGCCTGGGTGAGGCTCGACGACTCTGGGGAAAGGGAGCAAGCGGGAATTACGCATTCCAATCTTGCGTTTGTTTAAAGCAAATCGTTAGTCGAGGAACCGTTCACAGCCGCTGCGGTGACGATGGGGCACATGGGCTGAGGTGGCGGGCGAGGAAGACGGTTCGCGCTTTCACGCGAATGCCCACATCTCAAAATCGAGATATGGGGCACCCGATTTTGTGGCTTCAGCCAGATGTGGGTCACCCCGCCGCTCCAGTCCTGCGTAGGCCGAGGCAAATTTCTAATCGAGGAAGCGTTTGGCTATGCCTTCGTAGGCGTCGATTCGGCGGTCGCGTAGGAAGGGCCAGTGCTGGCGGGTTACTTCGATGAGTTTGGGGTCGAGGTCGGCGTAGAGGATCTCTTCTTTGTCGTGGCTGGCCAGGGCGATGATGCGGCCGAAGGGGTCGGCGATGAAGCTGCCGCCCCAGAACTCGATGCCGGAGCTGGGGGTGTGGTCGCCGGGGCCGCGCAGTTCGACCGTGGCGGGGTTGCCGTCGGCGGCGGGGGCTTTGAATTTGACGTCGCCGTGCTCGTGGCCTACGCGGTTAACGGCGCAGACGAAGACGCCGTTGGCGATGGCGTGGGCGCGCTGGGCGGTCTGCCAGGCTTCGTATTGGGCGGTGCCGTACTCTTCTTTCTCGGAGGGGTGCCAGCCGATGGCGGTGGGGAAGAAGAGGACTTCGGCTCCGCGGAGGGCGGTGAGGCGGGCGCCTTCGGGGTACCACTGGTCCCAGCAGACGAGGGTGCCGATGGGGCCGGCGGTGGTGCGGGTGGCTTTGAAGCCGAGGTCGCCGGGGGTGAAGTAGAACTTCTCGTAGTAGAGAGGGTCGTCGGGGATGTGCATCTTGCGGTAGAGGTCGGCGATGCTGCCGTCTTTTTCGATGGTGACTGCGGTGTTGTGGTAGAGGCCGGGGGCTCGGCGTTCGAACAGGGACGCGACGAGGACTACGCCGGTCTCGCGGCAGACGCGGGTGAGGACGTCGGTGGATGGGCCGGGGATGGGCTCGGCGAGGTCGAAGAGGGCGTGGTCTTCGCGTTGGCAGAAGTACTGGGCGCGGAAGAGCTCGGGGAGGCAGACGAGGGTAGCGCCCTGGCGGGCGGCTTCGTAGACTCGCTCAGCGGCTTTGTCGAGGTTGAGACGGGTATCCGGGTCGCAGGACATCTGGATGAGAGCTACGCGCTTGGTGTTTCCGTTTTTGCGGGCGTTGTTGGTCATGATCTTGTTTAGTTTATCGGGATTCGTTGAATGTTGCGGGTGCGTGAAACTGGCGGAAAAGGCATACCCCAGGGGCTGAAGCCTCTTTTCTTCGGAGCTGTGAGAGAGGGCGAAGCTTGAAGGCTTGGCTTTACCTAGAAGCTTTTCGCGGGAATAACCCAGGCTCTATTTTGCGAGATTAATCTTTCTTCGAGGGTTTTCTGAGGCGGTTTGTCGAAACATAAGCGTGCCTCAGCGGCTAAAGCCGCGTTGTAAATGATGATTTTCGGCACGGCTGAAGCCGTGCCCTTAAACAAGACGTCTTTATCGGCACTTTCTGAGTCCGACGTTAACTCTTTTCTGACATGCGCGGGACTGTGCGGGCTACTGGTTCGATGCGGTTGACGCTCTGGAAGGGGAGCATCCAGCCTGGGTATTCGGGTCGGAGGGCGCTGACTTCGTCGAGCTGTTTGAGTTCGTCCGGGGTGAGTTTGAGGTCGACTGCGGCGATGTTGTCTTCAAGCTGGTCGACGCGTTTGGCTCCGATGATGACGGAGGTGACGAAGGGTTTGGCCAGAACGTAGGCGAGAGCGATGCGGGCTGGACTGCAGTTGTGCGCTTTCGCGATGGGGGCCATGACGTCGAGGATGCGCCAGGCACGCTCTTTGTCGACGATGGGGAAGTCGAAGTCGGAGCGGCGGGAGTCGGCGGGTTTCTGGTTTTCGCGGGAGAATTTGCCGGAGAGAAGGCCGCCAGCCAGCGGGCTCCAGACGAGAAGGCCGGTTTTTTCGGCTTCGAGGAGAGGGACGATATCGCGTTCGAGGTCGCGGCCGGCGATGGAGTAGTAGGCCTGCAGGGTGTCGAAGCGGGCCAGATTCTTGAATTGGGAGATGGCGAGTGCCTTGGCAATCTTCCAGCCGAGCCAGTTGGAGACGCCGATATAACGGACTTTTCCGTGTTGGACGAGGGTATCGAGGGCGCGGAGGGTTTCTTCGATGGGCGTGATGGAATCGTTGCCATGGATCTGGTAGAGGTCGATGTGGTCGGTCTGGAGGCGCCGAAGGCTGGCGTCGACGGCGTCCATGATGTGGCCGCGGGATGCGCCGACGTCGTTGCGGCCCTGGCCGACACGGCCATAGACCTTGGTGGCGATGACGACGTCTTTGCGAGCGATGTCCAGATTCCTGAGGGACTGACCCAGGGCTTTTTCGCTCTCGCCTTCTGAGTAGACATCCGCGGTGTCGAAGAAGTTGATGCCGGCATTAATGGAGGCCTTGATGAGCTGGTCGGCTCCCGATTGATCGACGGTGCCGATGGCGCGGAAGAGGCCGGTTCCGCCATGGAAGGTCATGGTGCCGAAACAGAGCGTGGAGACTAGAAGGCCTGTGTCGCCAAGGGTCTTGTATTGCATCGGGGATTCCTTTGAGCCGAGAGGTTCGGCGGATAACGAGTTAGATGGTATTGGGTGGGCGCTTGATTCAGGCCGGAAGCGAACGGCCATCGGCTGATTGTCTTCAATTTTTTGGCTCAGATCGCTTTTTTGCCGGTGAATTTTCTGTTACGTTTAAAGTTGCAACGGCGGCCTGATTAGCGTCCGGTACGCTCTCTTCCATTCACCTGAAAACTTTACCCCGGTTGTTGCGGTAGACGTGTATTTCATTGCAGAAGGAGTGTTATTTTGAGCGAGCTTCGTGAATTTCTGGAACTTTCCTACGGCGAACTTGAGGACCTAAACCTGGGAGCCAAAGAGCAACGTAGAAAGCGTGTTTCAGTTGATGTGATTAAGGAAGAGCGGTTGAAGTATCTGGCCGACGAGAAGCGGATCAAAGCGGTGACGGTGCTCTTCAGCGATCTTGAAGGCCGACTGCACATGCTGGACTACGACAAGAAGTTTCTGGTGAAGAGCTACGACAACCTGACGTTCGACGGCTCGTCGATTCGCGGATTTACAGCGCAGCGGGAGAGCGATCTGCGGCTGGGGATCGACTGGGGTGCGTTTTACTGGGTGCCGGCGGATGTGTTTGGCGCGGGCAAGGTGATGGTGTTCGGCGAGGTGATTGATAAGAACGGCTCGACGTATAGCGCGGATATTCGCGGAGTGCTGAAGAAGTTTTCGCAGGAGCTGTTCGACAAGCAGGGTTATACGCTGAATGCGGCGAATGAGATTGAAGGATTCCTGTTTGAGGGTGTGGATGCAGAGCGGAAGTATCACGAGACGGGCAGCTTCGAGTATGTGAATAAGGGCGGGTATTACCACTCGCTACCGGGCGACCCGCTGCGTGAGTTCATCGACACGACGGCTGAGGTGCAGCGTGCGATGGGCTTCGAGAATGAGAAGGACCATCCAGAGGTTGCGCCTAGCCAGTTTGAGATCAATTACAGCTACGGTGAGGTGGTGGCGGCTGCGGACCAGATTCAGCTTTATAAGCTGATCTGCCGACAGGTTGCGACGCAGATGGGAATGACGGCGAGCTTTCTGCCGAAGCCTGTTGTGGGCGTGAATGGCAGCGGGATGCACACGAACGTTTCGATTACCAAGGGCGGAAAGAATCTTTTCTGGGATCCGCAGGGTCAGGAGAAGATTTCGAAGCTGGCGTGGCAGTTTACTGATCGGATTTTGACGCATGGGAACGATATCTGCCTGCTGCTGAATGCGAGCGTGAATGCTTACCGGCGGTTGGATCCGCACTTTGAGGCTCCGAACCAGATCAAAGCTTCAGCGGTGGATCGCGGATCGATGATTCGGATTCCGATTGGGAACGAGAAGTCGGCTCGTGTAGAGGTGCGATCGGTTGCGCCGGATGCGAATCCGTATATGGTGATGTATTCGATCTTCAAGAGTGGTCTGCACGGTGAAACGGCGCGGATTAAGAACCTGCGGCAGGCGGAACGGTATCTGCCGGACAATGTCTATACGGCGATTGAGAATTTCCGCGGATCCGAGTGGACGACGGCGCTGCTGGGCGCGGATGTGAAGGGCCGTTATGCGGACTTGAAGCAGGCTTCGGCGGACCGGTGTGCGCGGCTGCTGGGGACGATCGTGAAGGCTCCTGAGGTTCAGTTCCATCACGATGTTTATAACCAGCTTTTGTGGAACCAGTTCTAGAGTTAGCCGTTTTCTCAATAGAAAGGGCCGCGTTCTCGCGGCCCTGTTTTTTTTGCACCTGTGGCAACGCGGTTTTCGTTCGCTACTTTGCTGGTGGGACGGTGAGTGTGCTGAGTTTGGATTTGGCGATCTTGAGGACGATTCCGGCGTTGCGGTCGGCGACTTCGCTGATGTGGTATTCGGAGGCGACGCCGAGGAACTGGGCGATTTCGGTTGGGGTGAGTTTGTAGTCCTGTTCGAGCCAACTGGCCATGTTGCCGGTGGCTTCTTTGATGGCGTCGTCGAGGGAGCCGGCGAGACCCATGGCGATCAGGTCGGTTTGGGTTTCGATGCGGCGGTTGCCGAGGCGTTTGCCGGGGAGAACGTCGACAGTGAATTCAACGTCCATCGATGTCTCCAGGGCGTTGCCGTTGAGTTCGCCGTCGCCCTGGAGGGCGTGACCATCGCCGACGTAGAGAAGAGCACCGGGGTTTGAGACCGGAAGATAGATGGTGGCGCCTTCACCGTTCTCGTTGAAGTCCATGTTGCCGCCGTAGCCGCCGGAGTCTCCGGAGCCGGGAGGCGCGTTGGCGGGACCGGTTGCTGTTGCGACGCAGCCGAGCATTGGACGGACGGGGATGGTGAAGGAGTGCATGTGTTCGCCGGGGGACTCGGGTGACGCGAGGCCTTTGGCGAGATCGAGATGCCAGCGGATGGTTTTTCCGGTGTCTTTCATTTTGACTGCGAGCCCGGGGCCGAGCACGCGGCCGACGAGGTTGTCATCGCTGATGGCGTAGTCGCGGTTGAGCTTGAGGTGAACGAGGTGAACGACGAGGGTGTCTCCCGGTTGTGCGCCCTGGATGTAGAAGGGGCCGGTCTCGGGGTTGCCGCCGAGGACGCGTCGCACTCCTTTTTCGTCGGTGCCGCCGGCGTCGACGGTCGTGGTGTGGATCGTGTCGCCTGGATTGACTGTGAGTACGGGCTTGTAGAACGGCGAGAACTGACGGTAGAAGACGGTGGGGATGAAGTCGTGGCGCTGCGGAATGGGATGCTGGAGCGGCGCGGCGAGGACGGCGGTGAAGGTGTGATGTTCCGGATGAGTTGGATTGCTACCGTCTACTTCGGTGTAGTCGCCGGTGAGGGTACCGTTCTGGAGCGTGGCCTGGACGGTGTCGGAGCCGCCCTCGTTGTCTTTGGAGACGAAGTGGATCTGGTTGCCGGTGACGGTTCCTTCGAGTTTGTCGCCGTTGAAGTTGCCAGTGAGTTTGTTGCCTTGCTGCTCGAGGGTGAAGCGGGCGTAGATGGGAGTGCCGAAGAGTTCGGTGGTCACGATCCAGTTGCCGGTGAAGGGCTGCGGGGTTTGGGCAGTGGCAGGGAAGATGGCGAGAGCGAGGATCGAGGCGGCGGCAGTGCGGATCATCAAGGCGTCTCCAGTGGTCTTTGGATAGCGGGGGATGGAATCGCTGTTTAGGGTACTGTACGCGAGGAGAAGGGGTTCGGTTCGAAAGACTTCTGACGCGGCTTCGACCATTATGACGGTTTGACCGATCGGTTCGCTCTGGCTGATTAGAGATGGGTTGTTGTCTCGTTCGATAAGCGCACGGGGTGGGCGCGTATCGTTGCGGGTGGTCTTGCGTGGGTGGTAGCCTTCGAACATACCTTTGTTCGGAGTCGACATCGATGCAGGCAAGCTACAACGGAATCGCAGTGCCCACGGATGGGCAGGCTATTGAATACAAAGACGGCAAGTATACGGTGCCGAATAACCCGATTATTCCTTTTATCGAAGGCGATGGGACGGGACGCGATATCTGGAAGGCCTCGCAGCGAGTGTTCGATGCTGCGGTGGAGAAGGCCTATGGCGGCAAGCGTGCGGTGAAGTGGTACGAGGTGCTGGCCGGCGAGAAGGCTTACCGGCAGACGCAGAACTGGTTGCCGGATGACACGGTGAAAGCTACGGTGGATTTTCGCGTGTCGATCAAGGGGCCGCTGACGACGCCGGTTGGCGGCGGGATTCGCTCGCTGAATGTTGCGCTGCGCCAGTTGATGGATCTTTATCAGTGCGTGCGTCCGGTGAAGTATTACGCTGGCGTGCCTAGCCCGGTGAAGCATCCGGAGAAGCTGGATGTGGTGATCTTCCGCGAGAATACGGAGGATATTTATGCCGGGATTGAGTTTCGTGAGGGGACGCCTGAGGCTGCGAAGTTTATCTCGTTTGTGAATGACGAGATGCTGAAAGGCGGGAAGAAGAAGATTCGGCTGGACTCGGGTGTTGGGGTGAAGCCGATCTCGATTACCGGGTCGAAGCGGCTGGTGCGGGCGGCGATTCAGTATGCGCTGGATAACGGGCGCAAGACGGTGACACTGGTGCACAAGGGAAATATTCAGAAGTTTACTGAGGGTGCGTTCCGCGAGTGGGGATATGAGGTTGCTTCGCAGGAGTTTCGCGAGCAGACGGTGACTGAGCGAGAGAGCTGGATTTTAGGGAATCTGGAGGCGAATCCGAATCTGACGCCGGAGCAGAATGCTGCATTGATTGAGCCGGGGATTGAGTTCGCCTCGAAGGAGTTTGGAGCGGAGGTTGTGGCTGAGGTGAAGAGCGTGGTGGCTTCGATTGGCAAGTCGCATGGGAATGGCCAGTGGAAGAAGAAGATTCTGGTAAATGACCGGATTGCCGACTCGATCTTTCAGCAGATTATTCTGCGGCCGGAAGACTATAGCGTGCTGGCGACGACGAATCTGAATGGAGATTACATTTCGGATGCGGCGGCGGCGCAGGTTGGTGGATTGGGGATCGCTCCGGGTGGCAATATTGGCGATGGTTATGCCGTGTTTGAGGCGACGCATGGCACGGCTCCGAAGTATGCGGATAAGGATGTGATCAATCCCGGGTCTGTGATGCTTTCGGGCGTGATGCTGTTTGATTTTCTCGGATGGAGCGAGGCGGCGCGGCTGATCGAGAGCTCGATGGAGAAGACGATTGGGCAGAAGTATGTGACGTATGACTTCGAGCGCGGCATGCAGGGTGCGACGAAGGTGAAGACGAGCGAGTTTGCCACGCGGATGATTGAGAATATGTAGTGCTTAGCGGCGCGAGGAGAGAAAAGCAGATTCCTCCGCTGCGGAATGACAAGTAAAAGAGAAATGGAGCAAATGATGCGGAAGAAGGTAACGATTGTTGGTGCGGGAAATGTCGGGGCTACGGCGGCGCATTGGATTGCGGCGAAGGAGCTTGCGGATGTCGTGTTGATCGATGTGGTTGAAGGCGTGCCGCAGGGCAAGGGGCTGGACCTGCTGGAGGCGATGCCCGTCGAGAAGCGAGATGTCTCGGTGATTGGAACGAACGACTATGCAGATACAGCGAATTCGGACATTGTAGTGATTACCGCTGGGATCGCGCGTAAGCCAGGGATGAGCCGCGATGATCTGCTGAACACGAATTTTGGAATCATGAGCGATGTTGCGAGCAAGGCTCTAGCAGCGTCGCCGAATGCGATCTTCATCATCGTCTCGAACCCGCTAGATGCGATGGCGCAGACTGCGTTCAAGAAGCTTGGGTTGCCGCGTGAGCGCGTGATCGGGATGGCTGGTGTGCTGGATTCGGCCCGGTTCCGGACGTTTATTGCGCAAGAGCTGAATGTTTCAGTGGAGAATGTGACTGCGTTTGTGCTGGGCGGTCATGGCGATACGATGGTTCCGTTGTCGCGGTATTCGACTGTCGCGGGGATTCCGATTACGGAGCTGATTGAGCCGGCTCGATTGAAGGAGCTGGAGACGCGGACGGCCAATGGCGGCGCGGAGATTGTGAAGCACCTGAAGACAGGATCGGCTTACTATGCTCCTTCGGCTGCTGCTGTTGAGATGGTTGAGGCGATTCTGAAGGATAAGAAGAAGATTCTGCCTTGTGCAGCTTATCTGCAGGGTGAGTACGGGATTTCAGGGTTGTATGTTGGTGTGCCTTGCAAACTGGGAGCGAAGGGGCTTGAGCAGATTATCCAAATCAAGCTGACGGCTGAAGAGCAGGCTGCGCTGAATAAGAGTGCGGATGCGGTGAAGGAGCTCTGTGCCGTCATTGGGATGGCTTAAGGCTTAATACTGATTTGCACCAATTGCACCGATTAAGAGAAATTACGAGGCCCGCTTGTTATGAGCGGGCTTTGTTTTTTCGGTTAGATTCGTGTGATCTGAAGTTTACGGGGCTTTGAAGACGAATTTGAAGGTTGTGGAGACTTCGACCGGATTTCCGCTGACGATGTACGGCCGGAAGCGCCAGGTCTGAACGGCCTTGACTACTGCGTCCTGGACATCAAGGGCTCCATTGAGGGCTCGGGCGCTGACTATCTTGCCGTCTTTGGAGATGGTGGTTTGTACGTCAATCGTAGTGTCCATTGCCAGGTGCCTATAACGAGGATAAGTGGGCTTGGGAGTCGACACGGCATAGGTCATGATCATGGCAGGAGGCACGGCGATGATGGGATTCGTTGGCTTTGCCGGATGTGCGACGGGTGACGGAGCGGGGGTGTCGGCCGGTCTGGAGGGCGCGGGTGTTGCGGCGGATACGAGTACGGGGTGAGTTTCGGCTGCGCGCTTCTGTTCGGCTTTATTGAGGTCGGTTTGAGAATTGGATGGTGAGGATGCGGCTTGAGAGTGATCCTGAGGGATGGGTGCCGGCGTAGCTGTGATGGGCTTATTCACGTAGGAAGGCGATGTCGTCTCCGGGATCTGTATAGGAGGGAGCTCCGCTTTGATTGTGTCGACTTGAGCATGAGGGACGGATGCTGATACTACGGTTTGCTGGGGCTGCGATGACTGAGGGTGCACGTCGGGAGGATCAGCGGCGGTGATGGTGCCGGTTGGGCGGATGCGAGTGGCTGGGGGTGAATTGGCGGGGCGATTGTCTTGCTGCAGGACGTTGGAGGTCGGGTCTGCAGGACTCGGTTTCGATGATGTGTCGGTTCCGGGTGCAGGGACCTGTTGAATTGTGTCTGTAGCGGAAGCGGGCAGCGGACGCAGGTACCGCCAGGCGAAGATTGCTCCAGCACCGCAGACGACGATAAGAAGAATTGTCAGGATTGCATTAATGATGCGAAGACGACGCAGGGGTGCAGCATCAGGCACCACGGACTGATGGTCCGGGAGGATCACATTCTGCGGCGGGAGAATCATGAGCGACGATGCGGTGGTGTCGAGTATGGGCTCTGTGCTTACAGTTGGGATGAGATCCAGCGAGGGAATTGTTTCGATGGCCTGAGGTGTGGTGGCTTGGCCAGGCTCATCGATGGAATGAGTGATTGAGGGTTCGGATGAGGTCTCCTGCGGTTCGATTGGTGCGATCGCTTCGTCGGGGGCGAGTTTTTGCGGGGCAATTTGCTCCAGGTGAGGCTCGATTCGTCTGACGCGATTCTCGATGTCTTCGAGGTACATTCGAAGCTCGCTGAGCGTGAGATTTTCGAGCGGAGTGTTTCCGGGGACGTGGTGGTGAGATGCTCCGTTTGTGGCGTGATAGTTTGGCGATCCATTCTTCGTTTCGGGAACTGCGTGGGTGCGAGCGGCGGCGGCAAAAAACCGAGATCTGCCCGGCAGCGGCGGGAGCGGATCCGGCTCGGGATCTTCGGGCCAGGGCTCAAACTCAACTTCGAGTTCGCGTTTAGACCAAGTCTCGTAGCCGTCGATAAAGGCGGAGCGGGCTTCTTGAGGAAGATCGGTGTTGCTGACGGAGATTCCGGAACCAGCGACTGCGCGAGCGACCAGAGTCAGTAATTGTTCTGAAGAGAGGTCGGCTGTGCCCATGTGACTTATCGCAGTGCAGAGCGCAAAGAGATCGAGTCGAAATTTTTCATTCGAAACGAGATCGTCGCTGAGATGAGTAAGGTCCCGGGAGTCTCCGCAGCTAACCTTATGAAGCTTGCAGAGATTGGTCAAGTCGCCAATGAACTGAAGCTCCCGATTGCTCCCGAGCAAAACCGAATGAGAAACCATCGAGCCCCCAATGGCAGTAAATTCGCGTTCCAAAGTGTGTAAGGGCCCTGTAGGGAGAGAGTGATTCTATTCCCAGCACGCTTTCGTTTTCAAGGGCTGCGGGATCATCTTCGCGAAATATCGGGTAACGTATTGAAACGTTTTGAAGTTCCCTTCGGATTGTCTGATGTTCGATGGAGTGGCGTAGTTGCTCGGCAGAAGTGGTGTTACCAGTCCCCGCCTGCCCCACCTCCGCCAGAGTCTCCGCCGTCTCCTCCGCTAAAGCTGTCTCTGTTGCTGCCAAAGGTGTTATCGCTGCTGAAGTTGTCGGTGCCAGCGGACAAAGAGGAGGACGAGTTAGTGCTTCCCCCTGCGTTACGATTTCGGATCGAGGACGACCAGGTTTGGGGCGCGCTGATTCGGCTGGTTTTCGGATGTTTTCTACTGACTGCTTGTCATTTTCTCGCGATGACGATGGGCTGATAGAACAATGTTTCCACGGGTTCGAGCCATTGGATTGTTTTGAATCCAATCTTCTGCAACGAAGTCGTGAGATCGTTTCGCAATAGGGCGTGATAACGCGAGACGTAGTGCCTGGCAATCCATTGCCCAGATATTTTCAACGATAGATAGAGATGAAGTTCGTATTCGTCGCCATCCCAGTCCCAAACCTGATGAATGATGCGTCGCCGTAAAATACCGGGGTCTGTATTGTCGGACGGGTTTGAACCAGACCGTCATAGTCCCGAATCGTTGCTACCAAGATGCCGTCAGGCCTCAGCTTTTCGGCCATTTCGGCTAATGCTCGATCACGATCCTCTCTAAGGAGCAGGTGAGGCAGAGCGTTGTCTGCAGCAAGGACGACGTCAAAATCGTGCTGCTGGACGGGACCAAGATTGCGCATGTCTGCTGCGTAGAATTGAATCTTCAGACCTCGCAAATCAGATTCCTTTTTTGCGCGGGAGATGGCGGAGCGGCTCAGGTCAGATGCTACGAGATAATGGCCTCTTGTTGCGAGGCCAAGTGTCTGCGTTCCTATTCCGCATGCACAGTCAAGAACGTACGGTGCGACTCGACTTGTATGTTGCTCCAAGAGCGGGCCGAGAATTGCGGCCTGCTTGTCGATGCTTTGGTTCCAATCTTTGAACAGGAGATGGTAGTCATCTGCTAAATCGTCATAGAAAGTGTCTGTTGCTGTCTCCATAGAATTTCCGGTAAGCGAAGATATCATGCACGAGAAGATGGCATCCGCAGGTCAAGTAAGAGGGCCCACTCATTGAGCGGGCCCTTCTGGTCTTTAGCGGAGCACGATCAGGCTATGCGTTCGATGGTGACGGATTCGAGGACGACCGGAGTTTTGGGGCGATCCATGCCATCTTTGCTGACTTTGGAGATTTTTTCTGCGATGTCGTAGCCTTCGACGACTTCGCCGAAAATGGTGTGCTTGCCAGTTAGCCAGGTGGTGGGAGCTACTGTTATGAAGAACTGGCTGCCGTTGGTGTTGGGGCCGGCGTTTGCCATGGCGAGTTTGCCCTTCTCCTGAAAGCCGTGTCTGGAGCCTTTGGTTTCGTCGGCGAACTTGTAGCCGGGGCCGCCCATGCCGGTGCCTTCGGGGTCGCCGGCCTGGATCATGAACTCGGGGATGACGCGATGGAATATCGTGCCGTCGTAGAGCCTGGGGCCTTTTTTGCTGCGGCTGTTCCAATCCTTGGTGCCTTCGGCGAGACCGATGAAGTTGGCGACCGTCTCGGGCGCGTCTTTCTCGAAGAGTTCGCAGACGATGGTGCCTTGATTGGTTTTGAAGGTAGCGTAAGTGCCAGGTTTCGTAGGCATGTCAGATTTCTCCTTGCTGGTTGATGAAATTCGAAGAACGGGATTGCGCAGGCTGTCGGTTATTTTGGTTGCGCGGTGGTTGGTGGCGTGGCCTGCGTTGTCGATGGCGCCGCCGGTAGTGGAGGCATTGGCTGGCCTTCGCGCACGATGGTAACCCGGTTGATGACGACCGGGGTGACGGGTTTGTCGTTGGCGTTGCGGTCGACTCGCGCGATGGAGGCTACGAGCAGTGTGGTGTGTGCGTCGCACTGGCCGAAGATGGTGTGCTTGCCGTTGAGTTGCGGAACGGGGACTTCGGTGATGAAGAACTGGCTGCCATTGGTGCCGCCACCGGATGGGCCAACGCCGGCGTTGGCCATAGCGAGGAGACCGGGCGTGTCGAAGGTGAGGGAAGGGTCGATCTCGTCCCGGAAGAAGTAGCCGGGATCACCGGTGCCGTCGCCTGCGCGGTCGCCGCCCTGAATCATGAAGCCGGGGATGACGCGATGGAAGGTGGTGCCGTTGAAGAAGGGCTGGTTGTGCATCTTCTGGAGAGTTTTGGGGTCGGTCCAGTCTTTGGTGCCTTCGGCGAGGCCGATGAAGTTGGCGACTGTGGCAGGGGCTTCTTTGTCGTAAAGCTTGCAGGTGAGGCGGCCCATGGTGGTGTCGATGACGGCGGTGGGACCGAGGGGGACGGGAGGCGGCTTGAGCTGGCTGGTGAGGCTTGGAGCGTCGGGCAGCTGCTGAGCTGGCGGTGTGGCCGGCGTTTGAGCGGCCGGCGTTTGAGCTTGTGTGGATCCGCTGAGGGCTACTGCGAGTGCGAGAAGACGAAGCGTCATGCTGGGTTGGACTCCAATCAACAGGCTATCGCAGACTCAGGGTTGGAGCAACGCGGCGCAGGTGTTGAACTCGGGTTGGATTTTTTTGAAAGCGAGAGAATTCGTCGCGCGACTCTTTCTTCTGCGCCAATTGGACGTGAGAATTGTGTAACTGCTGGATGGTTTCGGCATCTGATATCAAGCGGAGGAATTAGTGTATGGCGAAGTTTGCGATTTATGTGTCGTTGAAGGCGAAGCCCGGGAAAGAGAAGGATGTTGAGGCGTTTTTGAAGCAGGGCGCGGAGATGGCGAAGAACGAGGCCTTTACGGTGAACTGGTATGGGTTGAAGGAAGCGGAGGGGCATTACAGTGTCTTCGATACGTTCAACGATGAGGCGGGTCGGGATGCGCATTTGAATGGCGAGATTGCGAAGGCACTGATGGCGAATGCAGCTGCGCTGTTTTCAGAGGCTCCGCAGATTCATAAGATAGATATTCTTGGGGACAAGTAGAGTCTATTTTGATTGGTCGGATGCGGCCTGGACGTCGCGGAAGACGCGAAGGAGATTACCGCCGAGGAGTTTCTTCATTTCTTCGGCGGTGTAGCCTCGCGCCATGAGGGCGGCGGTAATTTTGGGGAGATCGGCGGCGGAGTCGATGCCTTCGGGTGGGACGGGGATGCCATCGAAGTCGGTGCCGATACCTACGTGATCGATGCCGGCGATTTTGATGACGTAATCGAAGTGGTCGATGAGCGAGTTGAACGGGGCACGGCCGATCTTTGCGGCGAACTCGCGGTCGATTTTGTTGGAGGCGTTGTAGGGGACGGGAAGGCCCTTCGCTTTGTAGTCGGCTTCCATTGCATCTTGTGCCTTCCGACGTTCGGGTTTCTGGGCGTTCCAGGCTTGCCGCCATTTCTCGTCGATGAAGGCCTGGTGGAAGTTGACCATGACGACGCCGTTGTTTTTCTTCATGGCTAGAAGCATTTCATCTGTCATGTTGCGAGGAGCACTAGTCAGGGCGCGGGCGGAGGAGTGCGATGCGATGATCGGGGTACCGGTGGTGGCGATGACGTCCCAGAAGGTCTTGTCGGAGGCGTGGGAGATGTCGACCAGCATGCCCAGGCGGTTCATCTCTGCGACGACTTGCTTGCCAAAGGGCGTGAGGCCATCGTGGTGATGGATGGTGGCGTCGCTGATGTCGCCGCAGGAGTCGGCCCAGTCGTTGGAATTGGACCATGTGAGGGTCATGTAACGGACGCCGAGGCGGTAGTAGTCGCGGAGGAGTCCGAGGGAGTTTTCGATGGAGTGGCCGCCTTCGATTCCTATGAGGACGCAGAATTTTCCGGCTTTGTGGGTGGCGATGATGTCGTCGGCTGAAGTGCAGAACTGGAGTTTGTCGGGAGCGCGGCGGACTTGTTCGAGCGTGGCGTCGATGAGTTCGAGGGTGCGGCGGGCTGAGGCGTTGGCGGAGTATTGATTGGGGTCGACCCAGATGGCGAAGAACTGTGCGTCGAGATTCCCTTTTTTTGCGGAGGCGTAGTTGAGCATGCCGCCGTTGAGCGGGTCGGTGAAGTTCCAGTGTTCGTCGACGAAGCGTTGCGGTGTGTCCGCGTGAGTGTCGATGACGAGGGCGCTGGCGTGGACTTTGGCGGGGTCTGACATCAGTTTGGATCCTGTTGCAGCGGTTGCCTGCGCGTGCAAAAAAGAAGTGCTGAAAAGCGCAAGGCGGAAGTCGCTCGAAAAAGAGAAGTTCCGATGCATAGTAGATGCGATTTTCTTTCGCATGAACAGGACGATTGTAACAATTGCGTTGGCGGACAATTCGGGACAACCGCGACAGCAGAGCGGTCATCTCTCATGGGTAGAGGTGATGCGATATGGCACAGGGATTGAATTCGACGAAGACTCCAGCACGTCCTTCGCACGAGGCGATTGAAGACGAGACGACTGCGGACGAATCGAACAAGAGTGATCAAGTGCGGATGGATCACGCTGCGATGCAGAGTGCAAAGCGCGCGCAGAATCGGATCCTTTCGAATGAAGAGACAACGCCGGGGAATTCGATTTTTTCGAAGTGAAACGGCGGTTTTAAACGAGAAAGCCTCGCGGGTCAGCGGGGCTTTCTTTTGGCGGATGATTTTTAAAGAGCGGCTGCGCCGGCTTCGGCTACTGCGTGATCCTGTTCTCCGGATCCTCCGCTGACGCCGATGGCTCCGATGACTTCGCCGTCTTTCTTGAGAGGGATGCCGCCGGCGAAGATCATGACCTTGCCGTCGTTGGAGGCGTGGATGCCGAAGAACTGGTTGCCGGATTGTGAGTGCGTGGCGAGGTCTTTAGTGGCGATATCAAAGGCGCGGGAGGTCCAGGCTTTTTTAATGGAGATGTCGACGGAGCCGATCCATGCGTTGTCCATGCGGACGTGAGAGATGAGGTTTCCGCCGGCGTCGGCTACTGCGATGTTCATGGGTTGGCCGATCTCGGTGGCTTTCTTTTCGGCTGCGGCGATGATGCGGCGAGCGTCTGCTAGTTGGATCATTTAGTTCTCCTAGCACGAGATTACTGCTTGAGGTTGTGAGAGAAAATGAATTGTGCGAATCCGAGGTGTGAAGCGTGAAATTTTTACATTCCCATCAATCGGTGACCGCGAAAAATGAGATATCCGAGCAGTGTTTCTAATTCTTAGTTCGATTTCTGCGTATTACTTCTCGGATTCCCCAGACTGAGAAAGAAATCACAGTGGCACAGGATAGGCCAAACAGTCCGAGTGCCAAGAAAAGTCCGAAGCCCCCGTGAGGGTTGAATCCGTAAAGAACCCCAACTATCCAGAAGAGTAAACAGAGTCCGGCAAGTATGCCCGTCATTCTTCCCATGTCTTTACCGAGCGAAGAGGTCCTTGACTTGTTGGATGAAGACGTCGCGGCCCATGTCGCTGATGGCTTCGGTCAGGGGGAGTTGTTTGGGGCAGGCCTGGACGCAGTTTTGTGCGAAGCCGCACTCCTGGATGCCGCCGTCTCCGGCCAGGGCGCGGAGGCGTTCTTCTTTGAGGACGGAGCCGCTGGGGTCCATGTTGAAGAGCTTGGCCTGGGCGATCGTGGCGGCGCCGACGAAGCCGGTAGCGTCGTTGAACTGGGGGCAGACCTCCATGCAGATGGTGCAGGAGATGCAGTTGGAGAGCGGATAGCGTTGTTCCTGGATTTGAGGAGCTTGTTTGGGGCCGGAGCCAAGGTCGTAGGTGCCATCGATGGGGACCCAGGCTTTGACCTTCTTGAGGTTTTCGAAGAGGACGGAGCGGTCGACGGCGAGGTCGCGGACTACGGGGAATTTCGAGAGTGGCGCGAGGGTGATGGGCTGGGCCATATCAGCGCCCATCAGTTTGTCTACAAGTGCGGAGCAGGCCATGCGGGCTTTGCCGTTGATGAGCATCGCGCAGGAGCCGCAGATCTCTTCGAGACAGTTGGAGTCGTAGGTGATGGGGGTGGTTGCGCGGCCGGAGACGTCGACGGGGTTGAGTGCGATCTCGCCGAGGAGCGAGGTGATGTTCATGCCCGGGCGGTAGGGGATCTCGAACTTTTCGGTGGTGGCGGGTGCGTCGGGGTTGGACTGACGCTTGATCTCTACCTTGATGGTGCTTGGCGGCATGCGGAGGCTCCTTAGCGACTGCAGATTTCCTATGCCTCCAGCTTGAGGCCCTGCTGGAGGCGAATGTTGCGAAGGAAAGCGGTCGCTTTGGAAGGAGTCAGAACCGACCTATTTTGTGGTCGTGCTCCTTCTCGAGTGTGGCGACTGCGATGCCTTCTTCCTTGCTGATCGGCGGACGGCCTTTGAGGGCCATGGTCCGCTCGTTGGGGTGAAGGTGCGTGGTGTAGAGATACATATACGTCATAACGCAGGCGTATACGACGGCAAGTGCGATATAGACAGGATAGGCGTCTTCCATGGCTGGTTAGACGGCGGAATCGGGTTGTGGGGTAACCTGTCGGTTGCATCTTTGTGATCCATCAGGGGCTAAAGCCCCTTTCCTACGGTGCCTTTTCGGCACGGCTAAAGCCGTGCCCTTTAACAAACCTAAAGCGAGAAGCAGATTCATCCCCCTTCGACTTCGCTCACGGTGCGGAGTGACAAGCAAGAACTGCTGCGGAATGACAAAGCAAAGAACGAACAACGACAAAACGGACAACGGTAGCAAAGTGTCAGGCGGTGGCGTCGTAGCGCCGTGGGCGTGGTTTGATGTGGCTGATGTCTACGTCCTCCCATTCGAAGGCGGGGGCGTCGTCTTTGAAGGCGGCTTTGGTGGTTTTGAGGAACTTTTCGTCGTTGCGGTCGGGGAAGTCGGGTTTGTAGTGGGCTCCGCGGGACTCGTCGCGGAGGCGTGCGCCCTGGACGATGGCGCGGGCCAGCTGGAGCATGTTCCAGAGCTGGCGAGTGAAGGCAAAGCTGGTGTTGGCCCACTGGCTCTTGTCGGAGAGGTTGACGTTGCGGTAGCGGTCGAGGAGTTCGACGAGCTTGGCGTCGGCTTCGTCGAGTCCGGCGTTGTAGCGGATGATGGTGGCGTGCTTGGTCATGGTGTCGCCGAGTTCGCGCCAGATCTTGAAGGGATTTTCGGTGCCGGGGTTGTTAAGGAGGATCTGGTTGAACTCGAGCTGACGCTGGAGCTCGGCGGCGTGGCCTCCGTCGCCCTCTTGTGCGGGCATGGCTTTGGCGTAGGCCATCGCTTGCGGGCCGGCTACGAAGCCTCCGTAGATGCAGGAGAGGAGAGAGTTTGCGCCCAGGCGGTTGGCTCCGTGGATGGAGTAGTCGGCCTCGCCTGCGGCGAAGACGCCGGGGATGTTGGTTTGCTGGTTGAAGTCGACCCAGAGACCGCCCATGGTGTAGTGCATGCCGGGGAAGATCTTCATGGGGACTTTGCGGGGGTCGTCGCCGACGAATTTCTCGTAGATCTCGAGGATGCCTTCGAGTTTGTGCTGCCGCTCGGGCGCTAGGTGGGAGACGTCGAGGTAGACCATGGGCTGGCCGTCGATGCCCATGTTGTGTTCGTAGACGACCTTGAAGATGGCGCGGGTGGCGACGTCGCGGGGGACGAGGTTGCCGTACTTGGGGTACCACTCCTCGAGGAAGTACCAGCGGTCGGATTCGGGAATGGATTGCGCGGCGCGCTTGTCGTTCTTGTCTTTGGGGACCCAGACACGGCCGCCTTCGCCGCGGGCCGACTCGGACATGAGGCGGAGCTTGTCTTCGCCGGGAATGGCGGTGGGGTGGACCTGGATGAACTCGCCGTTGGCGTAGTAGGCGCCCTGCTGGTAGAGGGCAGATTGGGCGCTGCCGGTGCAGACTACGGAGTTGGTGGACTTGCCGAAGATGGCTCCGTTGCCGCCGGTGCAGACGATGATGGCGTCGGCGGGGAAGGTGCGGGTCTCCATGGTGCGGAGGTCCATGGCGGTGATGCCGCGGCAGGCGCCCTTGCTGTCGAGGACGGCGGAGAGGAACTCCCAGCCTTCGTATTTGGTGACTTTGCCTTCGGCTTCGTAGCGGCGGACCTGTTCGTCGAGAGCGTAGAGGAGTTGCTGGCCGGTGGTAGCTCCGGCGAATGCTGTGCGGTGGTAGAGGGTGCCTCCGAAGCGGCGGAAGTCGAGGAGGCCTTCAGGGGTGCGGTTGAAGGGGACGCCCATGCGGTCGAGCAGGTCGATGATGGCGGGGCCCTGCGCGGTCATGTTTTTGACCGGGGTCTGGTTGGCGAGGAAGTCGCCGCCGTAGATGGTGTCGTCGAAGTGCTTGAAGACGTCGTCGCCCTCGCCCTTGAGGTTCTTGGCGGCGTTGATGCCTCCCTGGGCGCAGACGGAGTGCGAGCGCTTGACGGGGACAATGGAGAAGAGGTCGACCTTGCCGCCGGCTTCGGCGATCTTGATGACGGCGGCTAGGCCGGCCAGGCCTCCGCCTACGACGATGATTCTTGGAGTTGCTGCTGCCATGCGAGATTCCTCTATCTGACTTGCCTTCGTTACCTCAGGGGCTAAAGCCCCTATCTATTTCTGGCTTTACGGCACGGCTAAAGCCGTGCCCTTAACAAGACTATTTCTGCAACGTGGCTGTGCTGGTAGTTGTAGGCGGAGAGGCTGCGGAAACTGGCGAGGTAATCTCGGGCATTACGTCTTCTGGTGCGGGTGGAGCGGTGACGACCGCATAGATGCTGATTAGGCCCATAAGGCAGAGGGCTGCGCCGCCGAGTCCGCAGACCCAGCCGAATTTCTTGCGGGCCTTGTCGCCGGGGGTGATGCCCCATTTGGCGGCGAAGAGCCAGACGCCGTAGGCGAAGTGCCAGGTGGTGGCGATCATGGCGATCACGTAGATGGCGAGCATCCACGGGTTGGAGAGCTCGTGCTGGACCTTGGCGAAGGCTGCGCCGGGGTGCTCGGGGAGCGAGACGCCGGTGAAGCGCTGGCGGTAGAGGTGCTGGATGATGTAGAGGAAGGCGATGATGCCGGTGACGCGCTGGGAGAGGTACATCCAGTTGCCGGCCCAGGGGTAGACGTTGACGTTAGAGCGGCCGCGGATGGCGATGAAGACGCCGTAGAGCGCGTGATAGGCGAGGGGGATGAAGATAAAGGTCCACTCGAGGACGCGGACGAGCGGGAGGGAGTTAAGGAAGAGGACCTGCTTGGCGTAGGCGAGGGGGCCGTTGACGATCTCGTAGTTGGAGATGATGTGCTCGACGAGGAAGGCGCCGATGGGGACGATTCCGGTGAGGGAGTGGAGTCGGCGCCAGAAGAAGGAGTGGCCTTCGCCGGCGCGGAGAGGTTGCACTCCGCGAAGTGCTGGCGTGGCAGGAGGTGCGGGCGGGGCGGCGGTGGCCATGGCTGCTCCTTTGGAATACTGGAATCCCGGATACTGGAATCCGAAATCCTTCGAAGGGAGTCCTGAAGTAAGAATCCTTGAAGGAGATGGTCGCACTTTGGTTGAGGTGGAAAAAGTGCGGCAGTGCGATTATTCCGCCGTGGGTGGCGAAGGTCAACAAAAGGGAGGAGTTTTGTGCGGTTATCGTTGGGTTTGTGCGAAAAAAGTTCTCCGATGTCAGTTCTCAGTTGTCAGTTGTATGAGGAGGGCGGCGAAGGCTCGGCCGCGGTGGCTGAAGGTGAGTTTGGTGGCGATGTCGAGTTCGGCCATGGTCTTGTTTTGTTCAGGGAGATAGAAGAGAGGGTCGTAGCCGAAGCCCTGGGTGCCTTGGGGAGTGGTTAGGATCTGGCCTTCGACTGTGCCATCGGCTGTGGCCAGGATCTTTCCGTCGCGTGCGGCGGCGAGGACGCAGTGGTAGCGGGCTGTTCTGCTTTCGTTGTGGATTTCGCTTAGGGCTTCGAGGAGGCAGAGGTTGTTGCGCTCGTCGGTTTTGGTTTCGGGAGCTCCGAAGTTGTGGTCTTCGGCGTAGCGGGCGGAGCGGACGCCGGGGGCTCCCTGGAGGGCGTCGACTTCGAGGCCGGAGTCGTCGGCTATGACGACTTGGTTGGAGGCGTGGCGGGAGTAGTAGATGGCTTTGAGGCGAGCGTTGCCTTCGAAGGTGGGCTCGTCTTCGGCGGGGGAGGGGATTTCTTTGAGGTTGGGGAGTGGGGTTAGGGTGATGTTTGGTGTTGCGGCTGCGGCGAAGTCTCGGAGCTTGCCGGGGTTGGAGGTAGCGATGTAAAGGATCATTGTCTGGTCTTATTACAGCACTTGAACGTGGTGCCTCAGCGTTGGAAAAGCAGATTCCTCCGCTGCGCTGCGGAATGACAAGACAAAAGGGGTGTGGAATGACAAGACAATAAGGAAACGGAATGACAAGCCAAAAGAGGTTGCAGAATGGCGGGCGATTAGTGCGGTCCCTCAATTCGGAAGCGGATGAAAGCTACGACTCCCCATGGGTGGTGACCATAGGTGGGGGTGAGGGCATCTGGTGTGGTGTAGGTGGTGAATTGGGCTCCGGGGGCGGTGAGGATGTGGGGGAGGATGTGGAAGTCGCGGTCGTAGCCGAAGGTGTAGGCGGCTACGTGGCCTATGGGGTTTTCGGTGAAGTTGGGTGGGAGTGGGGAGCCAGGTGGGAGAAGAAGTTCGTTGGTGCGGGCGGCGTTTTCGATGCGCGTCCAGATGTAGTTGCGGGTGTGGAACTGGAGGAGGGATTCGAGGAGGTAGCTGTTTTCTTTGCTGTTGTCGCTGAGGGATTTGGTGCGGCCCCAGAGGAGGGTGGTGGACCAGTTGCCGGTGGCTGGGGTGGTCGTGTCCGTATCCATTTTCATGCCGGGCATGCTTGTGGTGTCGTGATGTGCGGCTTTTCCATGAGTGCCTAAGGGGCGGTTGTACATGATGGAGGCGGTCTGACGCTGCTGGTCTTCGCCGGGGTAGAGGGCTTCAGGGCTGACGATGTGGGCGATGGAGTATTGGCTGCTCCAGTTGGGTGTAGGAGAGAAGGTGATGCGGGAGGAGTAGCTGTCGACGGCGTGGCCGTTGGGGGAGGGTTGGAAGCCCCAGCGCTGCTCGGTGGGTTCGGCTCCGTGGAAGCCGGACTCTTCGAAGCGGAGCCAGCGCCAGGTGAGGCCGCCGGTGAAGGCGTTGAAGGCGATGTGGGTGGAATCCTCCTGATGGTGGCCGAGGGC
Organism: uncultured Acidobacteriaceae bacterium; assembly: GCA_963815485.1. GTDB lineage: Bacteria > Acidobacteriota > Terriglobia > Terriglobales > Acidobacteriaceae > Edaphobacter. The sequence continues at coordinate 3,503,152 of CAWFGQ010000002.1, forward strand.
GGCGATGGGGTCTTCGGAGGCGGAGAGGCGGTGGGGGTAGGCGGTGGGGCCTATGGCGGGATCGCCGACGGGCGCGGCGTAGAGACTGAGGAGAGTGTGTTCGCCGAGGCGGAGATCGTAGAGGGCGGCGAGTTCCATGATGAAGTCGTGGGGGTGCTGGCCGTCGATGATGGGTTTGCCAAAGGCGGTTTCGCCCTGCTGGAAGAGCTCGGGGTAGTAGCGGCCGGAGACGGTTGCGGGTTCGAGCGAGAGCATGGTGCGCAGGGTTAGCTGGCCGTTGGCGCCGAGTTTATGGGTGGCCATGGGCATGAGCCAGTTGGTGGAGAAAAGCTTGTCGGTGCCGCGATGGTTTTGGGCCTGCTGCTGAGTGTCGGAGATGAAGGCGCTGCCGTGGAGCATGAGAGTCCAGCCGCCATGGCTCTGCATGAGCATGGGGACGGGTGTTGAGGAGGGCTCGATGCTGGTGCCTGAGGTTGTGTGGGCGAACTCGGCCTCGATAAGGGTTGTGGGAGGTTGCATGCTGTTCGTGTTCATGCCCTTCATTTCCATGGGCATCTTCATCGGAGCTGCGTGGTTTTCTTGTGGTGTATTTTTTGGCGCAGGCATGTTCATGCCGGGCATCTCAGGCATTGGGGATGGCTTCGTCTGCGCATGGATGGCAGGCGCGGCGAAGAGACCGAACGAGAGTAGAGCAAATGTCAGCTTCGGGAGCATGCGATTCCTTTTTCTTCACTGCATGGCGGGCAGACAGCGTGGAGACGCTGCACGTCGCGTAGGGGCAGGAGAGGAATCAGATTCGAAGCGCGATGCGGGGCGGGGACTGGGGCGGTTGTACCTGCGGAACTATCGCTGTGCAACGGAACGAGGCGATTTCGTTGCCAAGGAGGAGGGGTGCGGCGGCGATCGATGGAACAGGCCGCTTGATTTCTGCGGTAACGACGGCTGGGGGTTCTTGCTGCGGGCTACAGCAGACCGGCAACTGATGACTTTGCGGCGTGTGCTTCGGGCAGTGGTGGCATGAGGACTGAACAGGCGGTTGAGCAGAGAGGGGCATTGCCGCGCCGAGCAGTATCGTCAGCAGGCATAGGAGCGATGCGAGATGGTGCCGCGTTTTCCTCATTTCCCTCAGGCTGTTGGACGTTCCAAGTGACGAAGTTGATGCATCAAAATGATCTTTTTCGTTGCCACGGAGACCAAAGTAGGCATCAGAGAGTGATATGCCCCCAGGGAGACTGGAGAACCATGGCAGCGACGAAGACTCACACTGAGTATCTGACTTTTCAAACGGATGAGCGATACGAGATGGTGCACATCACTCCGCAGGTGGAAGAGATTGTGCGGCGCAGCGGTGTTGAGGATGGGCTTTGTTTCGTTTCGGCGATGCATATAACCGCGGCGATTTATGTCAACGACAACGAAGAAGGGTTGATTGAGGACATCGAGAAGTGGCTGGAGAAGCTGGCGCCGCGATGGCCTGGGTATGAGCATCACAAGACGGGCGAAGATAATGCCGACGCGCATCTGAAGGCATTGCTACTGCATCATGAGACGACGCTCCCGGTGACTCATGGGCACCTCGACCTGGGGAGGTGGCAGCGGGTGTTCTATGCGGAGTTCGATGGACAGCGATCAAAGCGGGTCATTGTGAAGCTGCTGGGCGTCGCAAAAGGATGATGTCGACGCGGCGATTCTGCATGCGGCCGTCTTCGGTGGTGTTGCTGGCTACAGGGTGGAATTCGGCGTAGCCTGCGGCGGAAAGATTCGCGGGGTTAATGGGACCACGCTCAAGAAGCAGACGGGCGATTGCGGTGGAACGCGCGGTGGAGAGCTCCCAGTTGCTGGTGAACTGCGCGGTGTGGATGGGAACGTTGTCGGTGTGACCTTCTATGCGGAGCGATCCTGGCGGGAGGGTTTTCGCGAGGATGGCGATCATAGCGATTGCGGAGGAGCGGACCTCGGCTGAACCTGAAGGGAAGAAGCCGATCTCATGGAGCGAGATGACGAGGCCGTCCGGGGTGATGCGCATGGTCATGCTCCCGGGAGGGATGTGGCCTGCGGCGACTTCTCTTGCAAGGAGCTGGGTGAGACGAGCCTTGGTTTGTTCGAGCGTTTCCGTGCTGGTTGACGGCAATGGGGGAGTGAGAGCCGCTGGAGTTGCGTCGGTGATGGATGCTGCGTTGATCTCGGTGAGTGGAGGCGTCTTCGAGTGCGCGTCGAAGGTGCCGAGCGGAGTGAAGGCAGCCTGCATGGCTTCGGCGAGTTTGATTTGTTTCTTCTTGTCGGACTGACTGGAGGCGAAGAGGACCACGAAGAAGGCGAAGAGGAGGGTGATGAAGTCAGCGTAGGAGACGAGCCAGCGCTCGTGATTGAGGTGTTCGGTATGCTTTTTCTTGTTCATGCTTTGACCTCGGAGCGGCGGTCGGAGTTTGGAGGTTCCGAGTCGAAGAGATAGGTGCGGAGCTTGGTCTCGATCATGCGGGGGTTCATGCCTTCGAGGATGGAGATGACGCCTTCGAGCATCATCTCTTTGATCATCTGCTCTTCGCGGTGGCGGAATTTGAGCTTGCCGGCGGCGGGAAGACAGATGAGGTTCGCCATGGCGACGCCGTAGATGGTGGCGACGAAGGCTACGGCGATGCCGCGGCCGACCTCGTCGATGTTGGAGAGATTTTTCATGACCTGAATGAGGCCAAGGACTGCGCCGATGATACCGACAGTGGGAGAGTAGCCGCCTGCGGCTTCGAAGACTGCCGGAATTTTCTCTTCGATCTCGGATTTGTTGTCGAGCTCGAGCTGCATGATCTTGCGAACTTCAGCGGGTTCGGTGCCGTCGACAGCGAGCATGAGGGCTTGCTTGAGGAATGGATCTTTGATGGTAGCGAGATCGGCGTCGAGCGAGACGATGCCGCTGCGGCGGGCTTTGTTTGCGAAACCGACGATCTGCGCAAGCGTGGCTTCGCCGTCGGAGCTCTTGTGCAGAAAAACTTTGAGGATGGCTTTCAGTGCGGCGAGGAAGATGCTCAGCGGAAACTGGAGCATGACGGCGCCGATGGTGCCTCCGAAGACGATCATAGCCGCGGTGGGCTGGGTGATCTGAGCGATGCTTCCGCCCTCGATCATCATGCCGGCGAGAATGCCGAGGATGGCGAGTGCGATTCCACCGATGCTGGCGATATCCATGGGATTTCCTCTTCAGTGATTGATAGCTATTCGCCTGAGTCGCTGGCGGAGTGATGACGGGCGCGGTGGTCTGCGTCGAAGGCAGATTTTGCGCTGAGCGATGAAGCGGCCTCGGGCCAGGCATGGCGAAGAACGGAGGCGCGATAGTCGAGGGTGCGCTGTGAGACCTCTTTGCAGGGCTCGAGAACGACGAGCTTCTCTCCGGTGATGAGAGTGAGCACCGTGTCGGGCGCGGCCTCAGCGTATTTGATGAGGTCGCAGTTGATGGCGAGAGGGCTGCCGTTCAAACGTGTCAGTTCGATCATGGGCGGTGTTCCTTCCATGGGTCTCATCGGCAGGGAGGCTGAGGTCAATAGGCACGTTAACGAAGTAACGTACAAGACGGTAGAAGCGCTCTCAAGTTGGCAGAACAGGGGCCGATGAGGTGGGGGAACGCGGAGCCTTCCGCATGGTGAATCGGATCTCATGAGCCGCTGGGTCGGCGACATGAGTTTGCCGGGCGGTCACTCGGGGCGGCGTCGCGGCAACTCAAACCGAGCAGTACAGGAGCGTTTCCTTATGTCCTTGGGCATTCTTACTAACGTTGCAGCAACCTACGCTGAGAACAATCTTAATCAGACGCAGAACAGCCTCCAAAATGTTCTTCAACAGCTTTCCTCGGGTTCGCGCCTCAATAGCGGGGCGGATGACGCAGCCGGCCTTTCGGTTGCGGATGGTCTTCGTGCGAACGAAGCCGCACTGACCCAGTCCGCTCAGAACGCGCAGAATGGCGTGGGCTTGCTGCAGACCGCCGACGGTGCATTGTCTCAGGTGACCAACCTTCTCGATCGCGCAGTTACGCTCGCGACCGAGGCGTCCAACGGCGGATTGACTGCCGCGCAGTCGGGCGCGGTCGACACGGAGTACCAGAGCATCCTTAACGAGATCGGTAACATCGGCTCATCCACAAACTTCAACAGCACCGGTGTCTTTACGGCGACGGCGACCAATTTTACTGTGAGCGACGGGACCACGGCCGGAACCACGACTATCGCTGCTACTGTTGGAGCACTTAATGCGGGGAGCGTCGGTACTGCCACTGGCGGCGGAGCCGGGCAGAGCCTTACCGGAACTGTTTTGACCTCCGCGGCTACCGCGACGACCGCGCTGTCGGAGATCACTACGGCCATTGCAGACGTTGCGAATCAGCGCGGTGCAATCGGCGCCAACATCAACCAGTTGAATGCGGCGGCCAACGTTGCCAGCTCGGAAGAGGTGAACCTCTCCAGTGCTGATAGCGCAATTCGTGCGACCAACTTCGGTCAGGCGACGAGCGACCTGGCAAAGTTCCAGGTGCTGAGCCAGACCGGCATCAGTGCTCTTGCGCAGGCGAACAGCTCTCAGCAGGAGATTCTGAAGCTGCTGCAATAAGACGAGAAAAGCGACGGGGTCACGCGAAGAGGCTTGGCTGCCGTCGCTTTCGTTTTCGAAGGTCTTAGCTGGTTCTAATTCTTGAGAGCCAGGTTTGGAACGGCATTTGCTTCTGATCGTGGAAAGAGAAAAGGACGGGAAGGTGACATGGGCACAGTCGGATTAAATTTCGGATCGGCGACGAGTGGTCAGGGATTCGACGTGGCGTCGACTGTCGCGCAGATCCAGGCGGCAGAGCAGGCGATTGAGACTCCATGGAAGAATCAACTTACGGCATTGAAAGCTCAGGATGCGGCTCTCTCTTCGCTTGGAACTGACCTCTCGGCCCTTTCTACGAGCCTGCAGAAACTTACGGATTTTGAAGGGGTCTTCGCAGAGAAGCAAGGATCCAGCTCGAATACGGACGTGCTTAGCCTGACTTCTGCAAGCTCGTCGGCCACAGCAGGAAGCCACACGATCGAAGTGACCCAGCTGGCGCAGACCGCGTCGGAGATTTCGAGCGCAATCTCAAGCGCCAACGATACGCTGACCGGGAGCGTGACGATACAGGGCAAAGAATTCGATACAAGCACCGCGGGCAGCGACACGCTTAAGGGTTTGGCTTCCGCTATCAATTCGGCGGCCATTGGTGTGACTGCGAGCGTGATTACAGACTCCTCCGGGTCGCGGCTATCAATCGTAAGCGGAACCAGTGGCGCGGCAGGACAGTTGAGCGCCATCACAACCAATAATCTGTCTGATTCGACAACGGGGGGGAGCAATATCTCCTTCTCGACCGGACAGGTAGGACAGGATGCGAAACTCACCGTCGATAATGTGGGAATTACGAGCTCATCCAACACGGTAACGGATGCGATCGCCGGGGTAACATTTCAACTGCTAGCTACCACGTCGACGCCAGTGCAGGTCCAGATCACGGATGATACGACGGATATTGCTAAAGCGATCGGCAGCTTCGTTTCGGCTTATAACACTGTGATCGGAGACATCAATACGCAGGAACAGAGTGGCTCGGGCGGGAGTTCCTCGCCGCTCCTGGGAAATCCGCTGATCGCTCAACTACAGGAATCGGTTACGGGGTCTCTCTTCTCCGGTGCGGCGAGCGGTTCGATCAATAACATCACTCAGCTGGGACTGAAGGTTGGTAATGACGGAACGTTGACTGTGGATTCGGACACACTTACCAGTGCTCTCAATTCAAATTTGGCCGACGTCACAGGGTTTTTCCAGAACGCGAAGAGTTTCGGCCAGACGTTGTCGGGTGCACTGAACAACGCCGGGACGCAGGCTCCGAACGGCGCGATCTTTCTTGCGCAGCAGCAGAACAGCAGCCAGGAGACGGCGCTCAACGCCGACATCACCAATGAGAATGCTTTGCTGGCAACGCAAAAGACGCAGCTTACGGCGGAGCTGAATCAGGCAAACGAGATATTGCAGTCTATTCCAAGTCAACTCAATGAAGTCAATTCGGTTTTTGATTCCTTGACGGGCTTCAATCCGAACCAGCATGCGTGAGGATAACCAATTGAGTGAGACAAGCTACCAGCAGCAGGCTCTGGCAGGCGCAACCGGGGTTGAGATGATCATCGCCCTGTACGACGGAGCGATCCGTTTTCTCTACCGAGCGATGCAATGCGTTGAAGAGGGTGACGTCCATGGACGACGGGTGGCGGTGAAGAAGGCTCTGGATATTTTGATGTATCTTCAGGCGCGGTTGCGGCCTGATCTTGGAGGAACGGTTGCCGCGTCGCTTTCTGATTTTTATACAACGATGTTTACGATGACGCTTGAGGCGTCGCATCTCGAGTCGGAGGAGCAGTTTCAGGAGGTGATTGTGCTGGTGCGCAATGTTCGCGAGGCTTGGGCGGTAGTGGCTCGCGATCCGGAGGCGGGCAAGGTGTTGCCGAGAGAGCTGCGGACGCGGGAGGAAAAGTTTCTTCCTGCAGCCGCGGTTCCTGTGGCTTCCGACGAGGCTGGTGCTTCGCGCTGGTCGGCTTAGTTTTCGTCAGGTTGCGACGGAGAGCTCTTCTTCGAGGCGTTGTTTTTCGAAGAGATCAGTGTAATAGCCGTTGCGGGCAATGAGCTCGTCGTGGGTACCCAGCTCGGCGATGCGGCCGGCGACGAGGACGGCGATCTGGTCGGCATTGCGGGCGGTGGAGATGCGGTGGGAGATGAAGATGGTGGTGCGTCCTTCCATGACTCGCTTAAGGCCGCTGAGGATGCGCTCCTCGGTGTAGGTGTCGACGCTGGCGAGGGCGTCGTCGAGGAGGAGAATTTTTGGGTTGCGGATTATGGCGCGAGCTATTGCGGCGCGTTGTTTCTGACCGCCGGAGAGGGTGAGGCCGCGCTCGCCGACATCGGTATCGAAGCCTTTGGGGAACTCCAGGATCTCGTTACAGATATAGGCGATGGCTGCTGCTTCTTCCACTTCTTCAAGCTTTGCGTCGGGCCGGCCGAATGCTATGTTCTGACGGATCGTATCGGAGAAGAGAAAGGTTTCCTGCGGGACGAAGGCTATGCTGTGGCGCAGGGTGGCGAGAGTGTAATCGCGGATGGGGCGGCCGTCGATGAGGACTGTTCCGGGCGCGGCGTCGTGGAGGCGTGGTATGAGATTGACGAGGGTGGATTTGCCGGAACCTGTGGGTCCTACGATGGCGAGGCTGCTGCCAGCGGGAATTTGCAGGTTGATGTCGTGAAGGACCGCGGGAGCGTTGGGGTAGGCGAAGGTCAGGTTGCGGAACACTATTCCGCCCGTTACGGGTGTGTCAGTTGCAGCGGGGTCATCGGCGATGTCGGGTTGTTGTTTGAGAAGCTCGTCGATGCGAACTACTGAGGCTGTGCCGCGCTGGAAGAGGTTGACGACCCAGCCTACGGCGATGATGGGCCAGATGAGCTGGACCATGTAGACGTTGAAGCTGGTGAACTCGCCGACGCTGATCTGGTGCTGGACGACTTCGTGGCCTCCAACGAGGAGCGTGATCATCAGGGAGAGGCCGAGGACGAACTCTAGCGTGGGCCACAGCATGGCCATGAGGCGGACGAGGTAGAGGCTGCGACGGATGTACTCCTTGTTGGCGGTCTCGAAGGAGGCGATCTCGGCTTCTTCCTGGGCGAAGGCGCGAATGAGACGCGCGCCGGAGAAGTTCTCCTGGGCCTTGGCGGAGATGTCGGAGAACATGGCCTGGATGCGCTCGAAGCGCTTATGGATGCGTGCTCCGAAGTACTGGACCAGGACGGAGGCCATCGGCAAAGGAACGAAGGCGAAGAAAGTGAGCTTGGGGCTGATGCGATACATGAAAGGCAGCGCGGCGGCGGTGAAGACGATGGTGTTTGCGCTGTACATGATCGCGGGGCCGAGGAGCATGCGAACGGCGTTGAGGTCGTTGGTGGTGCGGGCCATGATGTCGCCGGTGCGGTGGGTGTGGTAGTAGGTGGGCGACTGTCGTTCAAGGTTGGCGAAGAGATCGTTGCGGAGGTCGAACTCGATCTCGCGCGAGGCGCCGATGATGACCTGGCGGGTAATGTAAAGGAAGATCGCGGACAGAGCGGCGACAAGGAGCAGGCGGAGTCCATGAAAGAGGATTTTATTTTCGGTGACGCCGTGCTTCATGTCGTCGATGGCGTGGCCGATGACGACGGGGACCAGAACCTTAATAGCGTTATAGAGGACGGTCGCGACCCCACCCCAGGCGAGCTGCTTTCGGTATCGCTTGAGGTAGGGTACGAGCGGCTTGAGTTTGTCGAACATAATTGGTCGCTGATCTCAGTATCAGATGAAGCTAGAGACTCTGCGGATGCGGTGTCGTTTCTGGTTTCGCTGAATCGGCGGGTGGAGTGGCTGGCTTTGCAGGGTCGGAGGGTTTCGGACTCGAATCGGCAGGGGTTTTCGGTGCGGGCTTTTCGTCGCTCTGGCTCACTAGTTCCACGTCAAAGATGAGCTCGGCCTTGGGCGGAATTGGCGGCTTGCCGTTGGCGCCGTAGGCGAGCTGGTAAGGAATGAAGAGACGCCGTTTACCGCCGACGTGCATGCCGTCGAAGCCGGTATCCCATCCGGGAATAACCTGATGCTGGCCGTAGGCGATGACGATTGGCTCGGCGCCAGGGTGATCGTAGGAGGAGTCGAATTTGGTGCCGTCGACGAGGTAGCCGGTGTAGTGGATGCTGTACCACTTGTGGGGTGCGGCGAGCTCCCCAGTGCCGAGCTTAACATCGACGTAGTTGAGCGAGAAGCTGGAGGATTCCAGTCCCAGGGTCTGGCGCAGTCCCGGTCCTTCGAGAGGAGAGACATAGTCAAGTTTCGCGTTGGGTTCGACCGCGATCGTGTACAACGGCTTGGCGCAGGGAAGGCCGGAGGGTAGCGCGGGAATCTTCGGAGAGAGTTCAGGCAGATTTGCGCAGGGAACCGTCGGCGGCTGGACGGTTGTGGTTGCTGCGGGCCGATGTACGGCGGTCGAGGAGCTTTGGGTGGTTGTCGCGGGCTTGGGTACCGGTTTGGTTGTGGTCTGTGCGGAGGCGATTACGGCGACGGAGGACAGGAGGGTAATGGAGGGAAGCTTAAAGATCATCGTGGTTCCAGTTTAGGACGGATTGGCGTTTTTGCGCGTTTGTTGGTTGTTAGAGGCGTGGGATTTTGGATTTGGCAAGTGTTTTTGGGTTGTTTTGAAGAAGAAGATTGTAAGTGGTTGATGGGAATTGGATTGTGGAGTGTGAGTACCACTAAGGGGCCATGCCCAAATAGGTATATGGTTCCCGGTTCGGAAGGGTGCTCTAATTCTGCTGCGAGGAGAGATATGCCGAAGCGGTTGGCTATTACGATTGCGGGTGCTGTGTCGTTGGGGAGTTACGAGGCAGGAGTGCTGTATGAGGTGCTGGATGCGATTCATCAGCATAACTCAGGCGAGGGGGTGACGGATGACGAGAAGATTCTTATCGATGTAATGACGGGTGCTTCGGCGGGCGCGATGACCGCGGCGATTGTGGCGCATAAGATGTTGTATTCGGCCAAGGAGTTTCGCGATCCCTACGACAATCCGCTGTACAACGTGTGGGTGAAACGCATCGACCTGAGGGGGTTGCTAGAGACAGAGAATGAAACAACCGGCGAGGTGGAGCCGCCGCTGCGTTCGATCTTTTCGTCGAACATGGTTGAGGGGATAGCGAAGGATACGCTGCTGGGACGATATGCGACGGGAGAGTGGCCTGCTCCCATTACGCACATGGCTGCGGCGCGGTCGATCTCTATTGGAATGACGCTGACGAACCTGAACGGCGTGGACTACGGCTATGACATGCAGCCTTGTGGGAAGTTTATCTACACGCGGCATGAAGACCAGATGACACGAGTGGTGAGTGTGGACGGGAGCGACAAGCCGGAGGTGTGGCAGGAGTTGGTAGACGCTTCGGTGGCAAGTGGGGCCTATCCTTTGGCGTTTCGCGCAAAGGAGATGGATCGATGGCGGGCGGACTACGCCAAAAACGGTCTGGAGCCGTGGACGGACGATCCGTCGAGGTTTACGTACACCGACGGCGGAATCCTGCAGAACGAGCCGCTGGGTATGGCGAAGAACCTGGTGGATGAAATCGACAAGCATTGGTACAACGACAGCCGGTTCTATTTGTTTGTGTCGCCGCATGGGAGAACTTCGAGCGCGGACTCGAGCTTTTGCGAGGAGAATGCAGATTATTTTCAGATGATGAAGCGGTGGGCGAAGGTGCTGCTCGGCCAGTCGGAGTTTCAGGACTGGATTACAGCGGTGGAGATGAATGAGCAGATTGCCCTTATGGACGCTCGTGCCAGTGAATTGGCAGAGAGGCTGCGTTCGGGCGAAATCAAGAGCGGGAGCCTGAAGCGAACCGCGGAGGGTTTGCTGAAGGTATTGTTCACACAGCCGATGCGAACGGGAACCAGGCTGGTCGCAAAGATTGGAAGAGAGAGTCTGGCTGAGGCGAGAAAGCGGATTGAACACCAGTACAAGGAGGAGATTGCAAGTCTGGGGGTTGGAAGCTTCGCCGCCGATGCATTTCGCGACACGGTGCTTGCGTTTGAGACGGCGGCGAATCTGGGGCAGTGCGACTATATGCGGATCTATGGAATCGCGGTGTCCGAGGAGTTGCTGGCGGGTGCTGATCTAACGGGCTTTCTTGGATTCTTCGATGAGCGGTATCGCGCGCACGACTACGACCGGGGGCGCATGGTGGCGCGGATGGTGTTGACCGATCCCGTGATGAGTGAAGCGGGAGAGTTGGGGCCGATACGGTATACACCAATGCATATGAATCCCATCGACGCCACTCTGAATGGGCTGCAGCTGGGACAGCTGTCGATCGAGGAGCAAAAGGAATTTCGCGAGGGTGTGAAGAAGCGCGTCAGCGAGATGGTGCGATACCTGATTGGGTTCTGGTCTTATCCGGCGGACGTGGTGGTGATCGAACCGCTGATGAATGCGATTCTGAATCATATGTTTCGGGAGTAGGTGGGTGCCTGGAGGTAAGTTTTCGGTTGCCGGCTTTGCGGCCTATGTGGGAGTGCGGGGCTGCACCTTCGCAAGATGGTAGGGATGGCAACAGCGCTGCCATTATTCTGCCAGCACTGAAAAGTAGCGCCCAATCAAAGAGAACGTTTGCAAGACGCCACTCTTACGTGGGGGTGCGCAGCAGGAGGTAGGCTCCGGTGATGCCGAAAAGGATGTCGGGGGTCCAGGCGGCGAGGACCGCGGGGAGGGTGTTGACGTTGCCGAGGGATTCGAAGACGAGAGTGACGACGTAATAGGCGATGGCGAGCCCGATGGCCGTGGCGATTCCCGTTAGCGAGCCTTTTTTGCCCATGGAGAGTGCGAAGGGGATGGCGAGGATTGCCATGACGAGGGTGATGAGGGGGTAGGCGATCTTTTTGTCGAGCTGGACGCTGAGGCGCTTGGTGTCGAAGCCGGATTGTTTGAGGTCTTCGATGTAGGCAGAGAGCTCGTTATAGTTCATCTCCTGCGAAGGAACGTACTCCTTCTTGAAGTAGGTGGGCAGCTCGCGGATCTCAGGGAAGGTGGAGACGGTGAAGGGCTGGTAGGTCGAGATAGAGTCACCGGAGAATGTTCGTTGCCAGCCGTTAATTAAGACCCAATTATTGACGCGCGGATCCCAGTTTGCGGAAGTGGCGAAGATGCGGCGGTGAAGGTTGAAGGTTGCGGGGTCGAACTCGAAGACGGTGAGATTGTCGAAGGAGTCCTTCTCGGCGTTGAAGTACTGGTAGTAGAAGATGCGGGTGGGTTCGCCGGTGCTGTTGGCTTGGCCAGAGATCCATTGGCGGTCGGGCCGTGAGAATGTCTGCGCGGGCTTGTCTTTGATGATGGAGAGCAGAGCTTCCTGGCGGCGGTTGGCGGCGGGGAGATAGAACTCGTCGAAGACGAATAGGCCGGCAGAGATGAGCAGGGTGACGAAGAGAACTGGAGTGATGATGCGGTAGAGGCTGATGCCGCTCGACTTCATGGCGGTGAGCTCGGAGGTACGGTTCAGGGTGCCGAAGGTGACGAGGACTGCGACGAGCGCGCACAGCGGTGTGACATTGTAGAGGATGAAGGGGATGAGGTTGATGAGGTATTCGCCGACGGTGAAGAGCGGGGTGCGGTTGCGAAAGATAGGGCCGATGAGTTCGAAGAAGGTGAAGATGAGGAAGAGCGTGGTGAAGGAGAAGAGAACGATGGAGAAGTTAGTGGCGTATTCGCGCATGACGTAGTCGTCAAGCAGCAGCGGGAACTGAACGCGGAAGGTGCTTCGGAAGCGGCGGAGGAGAGTGGCGATGTCGTAGCTGGAGTGGGCGTTGGGCGTCTGGTTGCCGCTGACGAGACGAGTCATGAGCTTGCTGAGGCGCATGCCGATGGTGGCGAAGATGCCGAGGGCGATGCCTCCGCGGGACATCTGGTAGAGGAGAATGGCGCCAGCGGCTGCGAAGAGTAGATTGGCTCCCCAGACCCCTAAGAACGGAGGTAGCCTGCCGGATTGGGCGAAGGCGGCCCCGATCTCGGAGAGCAGGTAATAGATGAAGACAAGAACGATGGTGAGGACGAAGCCGGTTGATTTGCCGCCGCGTTTGGAAGAGATGCCGAGTGGGACACCGACGAGCATGAGGACAAGGCAGGCAAAGGGGTAGGAGAAGCGCTTGTTGAACTCGATGCGGTAGACGGAGGGGGTGCGACCTGCGGTGGCTTCGGCGGATTTAGCGCGGCGCCAGAGCTCGGGCAGCGGCAGGGCTGCGATGGGTGTGTTCAAGCGGCCGAGATGAGTGTCTCCGGGCGCTTCGGTCTCGATTGGGACGTCGGTGGTGGCGAAGGTGGAGATGTCGTACTGGTTGGGATCGGTGGAGGAGGTTTCGTGCTCGCCTCCGTTGAGAAGGTGGAGGCGGATGGTTTGGGCGTCAGGAGAGTTCGGGGTTCCGTTAACGACGACGGCCTGATCGGCGGTGGTGATGTGTGGGTTAGCGGGCTCGGTGAGGTCGGCGAGGAAGACATGACGCCAGACGGCGGCTCCTGCAGCGGGTGTGACGTCCTGAATGTAGAGGACTCGGTTTTTGAATTCTTCGTAGAAGACGCGGGGCTGGACCTCGAAAGAGGCCTGTGTGGACTTCAGGGATTCGCCTAGAGAGATGAGACCGGCGGCGGCGCGAGGGGCGAGGAAGAGGGAGTTGAAGAGGCCGAGGACGAGGGCGACTGCGGAAACGATGGAGACGACGCGAACAAAATCAATGGCGCCCATGCCTGCGGCGCGCATGGCGGTGACCTCACTGTCGGCGGCGAGGCGCGAGAGGCCGAGAAGGATCCCGACCAGAACAGCCATTGGGATGGTGACGTTCAGTGTGGGGGGGAGCGTGTAGGCGATGATACGGGCGACGTCGGTGTAAGAGGCGGAGTCGCGGACGACGAACTCGAGGATTTTGCCGAGATCGCGGGTGAAGATGATGAAGGTAAAGAGGGCTCCGCCGAGCAGGGCGTGGGATACGACTTCGCGGAGGATGTAGCGGGTGAGGATGCGCATCTTTTTACTGCTCGCGGCGACTGCTCGAGATCTGGCTCAAGTGTATCGCGGCGAAGGAGATTGGTTCTGAGTAGTGTCTACCAGAGAATCATTTGGTTAAGGCAACTCCGGGGTGAATCCAAGAGTCCATCTAGAGGGATGGATTGCTACAGAATGGGGCCTCACCGATGGGTATTTCGCTGAGCAGAGTTTGAGTGAATGGGAGAATTTAGCGGTATCGCGCAAGAGAGATCACAGAGGACGTTCGAAGTCTCTTCCAGCGGAAGTCCAGGAGAGGCTTCTCCCAGGGTGATTCTGCTGGTGGATGACGATCCGGATATTCGTTCGCTGACGCGGACTTTTCTCGAACATGAGGGGTACAGCGTTCTCAGTTCGGGAAATGCTGTCCGCGCGCTGCAGATTTTTCGAAGCGTGCCACAGGTCGATTTGCTAATTACGGATTTATATATGCCGGGTCAGTCGGGAATGGAGCTGGCGCAGGAGCTAAAGAGAGTCCGGAAGGAGATGCCTGTGCTGATGATTTCGGGGGGAGCCATGGACCGGGATCTGGAGGCGGGGCTCGAAGCGGAGGGGTGGAGTTTTCTGGCGAAGCCGTTTCGTTTGCCGGAGTTGCTGGCGACGGTGCATGAGATTCTGGCTCCGGTGGAGGTTGGACGGCCCGGCGACCTTATTTGCGAAGTCCAAACCAGGTGATTGGGGCTGGGGATGAATTCCCCGGCCTCGCTGATTTATACTTGTAGCTTGCCCTGCAACCGGCGTGGCGCGAGTTGATGACTCCCCCGCAAGGTCACGCAAAATCCCGGGCACGCGCCTGTTTTCCGCGAGGAGAGCGGGCCCACGCAAAGTGAAGGTTTCAACACAGCATGATTCGTCTTCTGCAGCAAGACTCCCGCCTGATGAAGTGGCTTTTTGCGATCATTATTGGCTTCGCCGCCGTAACGATGGTGATTACTCTGGTTCCGGGCATCTTCGATAACGCTTCGGGCAGTGATGCAACGGTGTATGCCACGGTGCGTGAGCCGGGGTACCTCGGCCGGGTCTTTGGTGAGAGCACTCCGATCAAGACCACGGAGGTAAACCAGATGGCGGCACGGCAGCTGCAGCAACAGCGACTGCCTGAGTCGTTGCTGTCGTACCTGGTGCCGCGCGCCGGGCAGATCCTGGTGCAGCGGGCGATTCTGCAGCATGAAGCCGATCGTATGAATCTTCAGGTGAGCGACGAAGATCTGCGCCGCGAGCTTCGGACTGGACCGTTTGCGCAATACCTCTTTCCCAACGGAAATTACATCGGGGATGATGCGTACATCGATTTCGTCTCGCGTGCTTTTGGAAATCAGCTGAGCCGGGCGGAGTTCGAGCGTCAGGTAAAGAGCGACATGGAGCTGAACCGCCTGCAGGCGCTGGTTACTGGCGGCGTGACGGTTTCGGATAAGGCTGTTCGCGATGCCTATAAGACCGATGGTACGAAGGTGAAGTTCGACTATGTTGTGCTCTCTGCGGATGATGTCCGCAAAGGCATCAATCCTTCGGATACAGATCTGGAAGCGTTCTTCAAGACGAACGTTGCCCGCTATGCGACGGCGGTGCCGGAGATGCGGAAGATTCAGTATGTTGCGTTCGACGCGTCGAACCTGCCGGGAGGCAAGCCGCAGGTTTCAGACGCGGAGATACAGTCCTACTACAACGCCCACAAGGACCAGTATTCGGTGAAGGAACAGGTGAAGACTCGTCACATCCTGATCTCAGTGCCTGCGGGTGCGGATGCCAAGACCGATGCGGCTGCGAAGGGGAAGGCCGAGGACCTGCTGAAACAGATCAAGGGCGGCGCGAACTTTGCAGAGCTGGCGAGCAAGAATTCGGACGACCCGGGAAGCAAGACGCAGGGCGGCGAACTGCCGATGTATCCGACGAGTGGACTCGATCCTGCGTATGCCAAGGCGGCAATGGCGCTGAGTCCGGGTCAGACTTCGGATCTGGTGAAGTCGCAGTTTGGCTATCACATTATTCAGACTGAGCAGAAGGAGCCGGCGCACAGCAAGCCTCTTGCTGAGGTGAAGGCGGAGATCGTGCCTGTGCTTGAGCAGCAGAAGGCTGGCGCGGCGGAACAGACTTTCGCCACGGCACTGGCTGCCGATGCGAAGAGGAATGGTTTGGAGAAGGCTGCGGCAGCCAAAGGGCTGCATGCTGTGACAACCGACTTCGTTGGAAAGGATGGGGTGATTGGCGGACTGGCTGACGGCTCGTCGTTGTTGACGCAGGCCTTCGGTGTGGCGAAGGGCGCTGACCCTGCTCCGGTTTCGACGGGCGAGGGTTATGCGATCTTCCAGGTGGCCGACATCAAGCCGGCGCATGCTCCGGACTTTGCGACTTACAAGTCTCATATCCTTGAGGACTATCGTGAGCAGCAGGTGCCGCAGTTGCTGAACACGCAGCTGAACAAGCTGGAGGATCGAGCGAAGGTTCTCAACGATCTGAAGAAGGCGGCGGCTGAGATGAATCTTTCGCTGAAGACGAGCGACCTGGTGGGCAAGGATGGTCAAGTGCCTGATCTGGGTGCGATGACGGGGCCTGCTTCTGTCGCGTTTACCTTGTCGAAGGGCGCAATTTCGGGGCCGATCAACACCGGGCGGTCGGGGATTGTGCTGACTGTGGTCGACAAGCAGGAACCGACGGCAGAGGACATCGCGAAGAACTTCGATGCAACGCGTGAGGGACTTTTGAGCCAGCAGCGCGAAGAGATCTTCCGGGTGTATCTCGGCGAGCTGACGCAGAAGTACGAGAAGGGGGGCGCCGTTCGGTACTCGAAGGCGCAACCTGCACCTGGTGCTTCGCCGTTCGGCAACTAAAATTCACGAAAGTTCGAATAAAACGCCCTGAAGAAATGATCCTTGGGGCGTTTTTTATTAACCTTCAGGGCGTCAAGCCGACGAGGAGTAACTCCCCGGCTGCGGGAACTCGTATGATTCATCCAAGCTCGTATTGCTGAGGGGAGAGTGGAATGAGTGGGGAAGCCAGCAATCAGGAGAGGTTATCGGGTGTTCTGTTACATGTGACGTCGTTGCCGTCGTATGGCGGAGTTGGTGACTTTGGCCCTGCGGCGTATGCCTTTGTTGATTTTCTGGCTGCGGCGAAGCAGAGACTTTGGCAGGTGCTGCCGTTAAGTCCGACGGGGTACGGAAGCTCGCCTTATTCGGCACTGTCGGCGTTTGCGGGGAATCCTCTGCTGATCAGTCTGGAGTTGCTGGTGCGGGATGGATGGATTGCACACGAGCGGATTGCCGGACTTCCGGGGCACGATGGTCCGGCGGATTTCGGGGCGGCGCATCGACTGAAGCTCCCTTTGGTCGAGGAGGCGGCGGCGAGTTTTCTGGATCATGCGTCGAGCGACCAGCGTGCGAAGTTTCAGAAGTTCTGCAAGGACAATATCTCGTGGCTGCCAGATTATGCGCTGTTCAATGTGCTGCGGCGAATCTACAAGTACGTCAGCTGGAATGAGTGGCCGGCCGAATATGCGCGGCGAAACGACGACGCAATGACGAAGGTGATGAACCAGCATGGGAGGGAGCTGGCGATCGAGGAGGTGGTTCAGTTTTTCTTCAATGAACAGTGGTGTGCGCTGAGAGGCTACTGTGCCGAGCACAAAGTTCGGATTCTGGGTGACGTGGCGATCTTTGTGAATATGGACAGCGCGGACGTGTGGACGCATCCTGAGCTATTCGAGCTTGATGAAGAGTTGAAGCCGGTGCGGGTATCCGGTGTGCCTCCGGATTACTTTTCGGCGACTGGGCAGCGATGGGGCAATCCTTTGTACAGATGGGGATTGTTGAAGGAGCGTGGATTTGACTGGTGGGTTGCGCGGATTCGACGGGCATTGGCGCTGTATGACCTGATTCGCCTGGATCACTTTCGCGGGTTCGAGGCGTACTGGTCAATTCCTGCGGATGAGGAGACGGCGATTCATGGGCAGTGGGTGAAGGCTCCAGGGCATGAGCTGTTTAAGCGGTTACGCGAGGTCTTCGGCAACCTTCCGTTTGTTGCAGAAGATCTCGGACTCATTACTCCAGAGGTGGATGAGTTGCGGGAGCACTTCGGGATGCCGGGAATGCGAATTCTGCAATTTGGGTTTATCGATCGCGGCTCACATCTGTATCTGCCGCACCGCTATGTGCCGAATACAGTGGCGTATACGGGAACGCACGACAACAACACCACCCTTGGATGGTGGCGCGAGGATGCGACGGAGTCTGAGCGTGCGCATGCACAGGCGTATCTGCAGACGATCGAGCATGAAGGAGATATTGTCTGGGCGATGATGCGGGCTGCGGCGCGGTCGGTGGCGAATCTGTGCGTGTTTCCCTTGCAGGATGTGTTGCATCTGGGGAGCGAGGCGCGGATGAATACACCGTCGGCGGAGTCAGGAAACTGGACCTGGCGATATGGGCTGCGTGCCGTACATCCAGATTTCGCGAAGAAGCTGGCAGCGCTGATGGAGATGACGGACCGAGATGGTTATGAGAAGCCGGTGGAGGGTGTGGAGGCGGGAAAACCTGTGGAAGAGGCTTCGAAGCGGGCAGAGCCGGGCGCGAACGTTTAGACTGGAGAGGAAGTTATATTTTCAGTACGAAATTTTCAGGAGCAACACGACATGCCTCTCTCTGGCGAAGCCATCCGCACCATGAATTACGTTGACGATATCTCAGTGACACTGCGGAGGATTCTTGCGGTGCTGCCATCGTTGACCGAGGACGAACGCCAGCGTGTGGCGGCCCACATTAAAGCCGCGGAGCCGAGCTATGAATCGGTGATTACGGCTGTGGCGAGCAAGAAGTGAGCGATGCGGCTGGAGTTGCGGCCGCTTCCGAAGTTCGTACAGTGGCGGTGATTGGAGCCGGCGTGGCAGGCCGGGGATTTGCCTTGGCATGTGCCGCTGCAGGCTTCGAGGTAGTGCTCGAAGACGTTATGCCGGCCAATCTGCGTAAAGCGGAAGCCGACTATGCGGATCTGACTTCGCGGGGCTCTGCGGGATCTTTGTCGCTCGCATTGACGGTCGAAGATGCAGTTCGCGAGGCTGATCTTGCGGTGGACTTTGTGCCGGATGAGCTCGAGTCGAAGCTGGAGATCTTCAGCATGATCGATCGCATGGCCCCGCCAAAGACGATTCTGTGCACGCCGAGCGAAGCCTTGAGTATCACCGATCTGGCTTCCTGTGTGTATCGGCCGGAACGGTGTTTTGCTGTGCGGGGCGAACTGGTTCGAACCAGTTCCAACCCTTCGCCGGCGGTGCGACTGTTGTATCCGGCCGCTGCATCGGAGCCGGCATTGGCGGGGGTGGAGAAATTTTTCCGGGTTCTTGGCATTGAGGTAAGGCAAGAGCCCGATCCCGACGTGCCAGCGTTGATGAAGAACGTTCCAGCGTAGGTTTTTCCTGGATTTCCGGGACAAATCGAGTGCAACGAAAGAACGTAAACGCCTATTTCCCAAAAGGGAACTGTTCGGCCCTGATTTGCGTAACGAACTCCGGGGAGATATCGTCCAACGACTGTCATGCGAGCCTTTCTGAACATCCTGGCCCAGGTATTTCGCTCGATTGGGGCGAATAAGCTACGGTCATTTCTGACGATGTTCGGGATTGCCTGGGGTGTGGCGTCGTTGTTGTTACTGGTTGGTCTAGGCGAGGGATTTCGTTCCGGACAGCGCCGAGGCCTATCGGAGCTGGGCACTGACTTGATCATGATGTGGGGAGGCACGATTCCCGTGTTGCCGGAGCAGCACGTGGGAATGCATCCGTACAAGCTCACGCTAAGCGATGAGGAGGCAATTCGTTCCGGCGCTCCTGATGTTCGGAATGTAACGGCATTTATTCAGCGCAGCGATCTGAAACAGGTAAGCGAGTTTTCGAGCGCCGGTGGTCAGGTGATGGGCGTTGAACTGAACTTTCCCGACATACGCAACCTGCCTATTGCACAAGGGCGGTTTCTCAATCAGTACGACTTCGAGCATAGGACCCAAGTTGTGGTGGTTGGGCAGAAGATGGAGAAGTTGCTCTTTCCCGGCCATCCGTCGCTGGGTGGGTTTATCACGCTGAATGGCTATCGGTTTCAGGTGATCGGTGTAGTGAAGAAGATCGGGCGCGGCAACAATGACGGAGACAATCAGAGGATTTATATTCCGTTGCCTACGATGATGGAGTTTTTCCCGATCACGGGACAAAATGTGCCGCAGGATGCGATTACGTCGATTCAATATCAGCCACTGACGCCAGAGTTGAACGAGACGGCGAAGGCCGAGGTTCATAAGATCATTGCGGCTCGTCATGGATTCGATCCTCATGCGAAAGAGGCTTTTGAGGAGTGGGACACGATCAAGTCGAACCGAATGGTGGGCTTGATCTTTACAGCGATGGATATTTTTCTGGGCGGCGTGGGAATCGTGACTCTGGCTCTGGGGGCGGTGGGAATTATCAACATCATGCTGGTGACGGTGAGCGAAAGAACTAAGGAGATTGGGCTGCGGAAGGCGCTGGGTGCGACGAATCGCAGTATTCTCTTTCAGTTCTTTCTTGAGGGACTGACGCTGACCGGATTAAGCGGGTTAATTGGGATTCTGGGGGCGGCGGCGTTGATGGGAGCGATGGGATCGGTGGTGGGGAATAATGACATGGGATTCGATCCGCCTCGGCTGGTGCCGTGGTCGGCGGCGATGGCGATGGGATCTCTGATGTTGTGTGGGATCGTCGCAGGGCTTTATCCGGCGCGGCAGGCAGCGATGCTCGAGCCAGTCGAAGCGCTGCGGAAGGAGTAGCGACCGATGCTGAGCGACATTTTCGGGCAAGCGATAGAGGCGATGAGATTCAATCGCCGGCGCACGATGATTACGGTTGTCGGCATGGCGTGGGGAATCGCGACGGTTGTATTGCTCCTGGCTTACGGCGCCGGGTTTGGCCAGGCGTTTGAGAATATCTTTGCGCAGTTCGGAACGAATATGATTGGCATATTTCCGGGCCGTACCAGCGAGCAGGCCGGTGGTGAGAAGGCTGGCGTACAGGTTCGGTTGACACAGGAAGATGTTGAACGAATTCAGGAGACAGTTCCCGGAGTGATGCGGGTTGCTCCGACACTTTATAAGACGGTGTCCGTGCAAAACGATCTGCACAGTTTCAACTGGGATGTCACGGGGATTACGCCGGATCTTCAGTCGATTCAGAAGATGGAACTCGCTGAAGGGCGGTTATTGGCGCAGGCTGACGTGCAGCAGAGGGCGCACGTGACTGTGATCGGCTCGGAGGCGAAGACGAAGCTCTTTTCGGGGCTTTTCCCGATTGGCCAGAAGATCAGGTTGAACGGGATCAGCTTTGAGGTGATTGGAGTTTTGACGCCCAAGATGCAGGAAGGTGACAACAGCGATATCAATCGCGGCATCAATGTGCCGTTCACCACGATGGGCGACATCAAAGACACGAAGTACCTCGACGGCATCTGGATGGACTACAAGGGTGACCCGAAGGCTGTGGAACAGGCCCTGCGCAAAACGCTGGCGGCGGCGCACAATTACAGGCCAACCGACAGGCGCGCGATTTTTGTTGCGAACATCATGGAGCAGCTGACGCAGTTCCGGATTATTTCGCTAGGGCTACAGGTGTTGCTGTTGTTTATCGGGGTGCTGACGCTCGGGATCGCGGGTATCGGCCTGATGAACATTATGCTGGTGAGTGTGCAGCAGAGAACGCGGGAGATCGGAGTTGAAAAGGCTCTGGGTGCGCGAAAGCGTCACATTCTGTTGCAGTTTCTGGCCGAGGCGCTGGTGATCTCGGGAGTTGGCGGCCTTGGAGGTATAGCTTTGGCTTACGCGATCGCTAAAGTGGTGGGTAAGATCACGTTCTATAGCGCACTTGCCTCGAACGCGGATGCGGGAGACATTCACCTCATCATCTCGCCGAACATCGTTGTAGTGGCGACGGCAGTGCTGGTGATTGTGGGCACTGTGAGCGGGATGATTCCGGCGGTCAAGGCGGCGAATCTGGATCCGATTGAAGCGCTTCGGTACGAATAGCAGAGCGACTCTAGTTGTCGGAGCTTTCGCGTTTGTAGGGGGTCTGCATGAGAGCGCGGGCTTCGTTGACTGCACCTTGCGTGTTGTCGTTAGTCTGAACGGCGAGGCGATACTCGTTGACGGCACGGTCGCGCTGGCCGGTGGCGTCGAAGATGTTGCCTAGCTTGATGTGGCTCCAGACTTCAACCCACTTGGGATCGCCATCGCCGCGGAGAGCATCGCGGAAGGAGTTCGCAGCGGATTGGTAGTTGCGCTGCATGAAGAACACTTCGCCGATGCGATACGCTGCAAGTGAGCTGTTCTTGTTGGCGTCCAGCGCCTTTTGGTACTCAATCAACGCGGCGGTGAGGTCTCCCTGTGCGACCTGCTGCTGTCCGCGCAGGACGGCGACGCGTACGGCCAGGTCAGGCGTGCTCTTCAGCAGCCAGTTGTCGGGATCGATGCTGATGCGGCGCGGACGGCCGAAGGTTTCGACCGAATAATGCGAATCGTTGCCGGAGACGTCGACGCGGCGGACTTCGGTTTTGCCGTCGGTTTCGATCCGAAGTTCGACCGGCATACGGAAGAGATCGAGATCCTGATCGATGCCTCCGATGGTGCGGAAGCCCTTGTTATCGCCGAGACGGAAGACCGAGTATTTGTTTGCGAACGCCGGTGCGCCGGTTCCATCGAGCCACTGTGCAAAAAAGGCTGTCAAGTCGAGGCTGGACTGGCCCTGCGCGATCGTCTCTACGGTCGTGGTGCGGATGGATTTGTCCGTGTACTGCGTGAGAAGTGTGCGCAAAAATTTGATAAAAACCTCGTCGCCCATCTCCCAGCGAAGCATATGGAAGACCATTGCTCCTTTTTCGAGAGTCATTGACTGAAACTGAGGTGAGAATGGATCGAGGCGGCCTAGCGTTGTCAGTGGTTCCGTGTCGTAGGCCAAGGCTCCGGCTGAGACGTCGCCGATAGCCGTCTGAAAGGCGGTTTTGCCGGCAGAGTCTTCCAGATACATCAGCTCCGAATAACGCGTCATGCCATTAATAATCCAAGCGTCGTTGAGGGTAGCGGGAGAGATCTGACATCCCCACCATTGGCGAGCGATGGTGCTGGAGAGAAGGCGCTGGAATGTCTTGCCTGCAACCCGGGCTCCGCTGAGCCCTACTATCTCAGGAGACCAAGTGGAGGCGATGGTGTCCTCCGGAAGCTCGACAAGATTGAGCCGGGTTGACTCAGGCTGGCCGAAGGTGCCGGACATGTAGAGATACTGCCGCTCGGCGGTGCTGGCGAAGTCCTGAGCTACGTCCTTATGTTTCTCGGTGACGTAGACGCGCACGTTGGCGACGGAAATGGGCTCGAGAAACTTGCCGGCGATGATAGTACCGGGAAAGCCGGGTCGTGCCCACTTGAAGGTGTATTCGCTACGGTTGCCGGGGAGGCTCTTGGTCGCAGCGACGCCGGAGCCGGAGCCGACGACACGCTCATCGCTGGGAACGCGGATGTGCATCTCGGCGGTGAAACGGTTTGTATACAGACCCACCATCGGGAACCAGCGGCCAGGGTAGAGCAGAACGCTGATCGGATCTTCGACAGAGGCGAGATTGATGCCTTCGACGGGACTGGTATCTGTGCCCTTGAGAGTCCCGGAATATTCGAAGTGATAAGTGGTTGTAGCGCCCCTTGCAAGCGGCGCTGCCAAGGTAAAACGGATCGTGTTGTTATTGGTAAGCCGCTCGTACTGAAGGGGTTTGCCCTGCGGATCGGTGGCTTTGGTTACCTGTAGGCCATTGTTCAGCTCGAAGGTAGGGTTGATCAGCTCTTCGAGGGCGGTAAAAGTGACGTCGGCGGTGGCTGTAAGGCGGTTGACGGCAGGATCCAGGTCCGCGTTGATGACATAGCCGGTGATCTGCATCTGGACGCGTACGGGAGCAGCCCAGGCAGTCACGGCGAGGAGGCAAAGGGGGAGGATCGCGGACGTGATTCGGAGAAATCTGGAGAGACGCGACATGCAGCTAAAGTTCCTCAGAGCATCATGGTACAACCCACAACCTATTAGACGCTTGCCGACGTTTTTGGGCCACTTACGATGTGGCTTTCCGCCAGAAGAGCTTCGACGGCGTCGGATACCCGCTGGATGGAGTTTACTCCTGCTGGAGGCAGAAGGGCATGCCGGACCTCTGCTAGGCTGGCGATCATTCGGGCACGTTCGGGGGTATCGCCTACCAAGGGGAGGAGCGCCGAAATGATGTTCGGGGTTGTGAAATCGCCCTGAATCAGCTCTGGAACGATGCGCCGGCCGGCGATGAGGTTGACCATGGCGATCGGGAGGTTGCCGCCGGGATCGGGTTGGTCAGCGGACCAGATTTCGGCGGGGTATTGGACGAGATGCTTGGCGAGACGGAAAGTCAGCGGGGAAACTTTGTAGACAACGATGAAGGGATTGCCGATGACGGCGGCCTGGACCGTGGCGGTTCCGCTGGCGACGATGGAAGCTCGAGCATGGTGGAGAGCTTCGCGGGCATCAGGAACGAGGGTGATTCGTGGAGGGTTTGGACTTGCAAGGTAGTGATCGCCGATTTCATATTCGAGTCTTTCTAGCTGTTTGCCGGTAATTGTTTTAGCAATTGGCAATAAGTACTCGTAATCATTACCAAGCGTGTAGGCCGCCTTGATCATGGCCGGAAGGTTGTTGAATATTTCACCGATTCGACTGCCCGGAAGGAGAGCTATCCACGGTTTCGCCGTATCAATTCTGTAAATGATCTCCCCGTTTTCGCGGGGATGCGCCCATTCGACCCGTGGTTTCGGATCAATTAGGTTTGTAATGCCAGCACTGAAGTGCCAGTGACGCTGTGGCACCGAAGAAATGTTGTCCGCATACTCCTCACGCGAGGTTGATGGGAGCGGCAGTTCCGCGAGGGGATGACCAATGAATTTTGCATCGACGCCGCGGGCTTTATAGAAGCGCTCCTCAAAGGGAAAAATGACCATCATACGGTCGACGCGTTGCTGCACCCAGCGCAGACGATGGCGCTTCCACGCCCAGAGCTGCGGGCCGACGAAGTAGATAACAGGAATACTTAGTTTTTTCAGCTCGCGCGCGAGGCGAAAATTGACGTCAGGAAAGTCGACGAGGATGGCGATGTCAGGGCGGCGTTGCGTGATGGACGTCACCAGGCGGCGGTAAGAGCTATACACACGTGGAGCATGGCGGATCACCTCGGTGATGCCCATATGGGCGACGTCTTCGGCCTTGATCACGCGGTCCAGACCTGCCGCCTCCATCTCGCGTCCGCCGAGACCGAAGAAGGTAGCTCCCTCGTGCCGGCTGCGCAACTCGGTGATGAGTTGGGCGCCGTAGTGGTCGCCGCTGGCCTCGCCGGCAGAGAGAAAAATGTTCGGATTGGATGGGTTATCGATGCAACCAGTGTAGATTTTCTTCAGGGAAAATGTATGGCTCAAAGTTCGGTCAAGAAGTTTCGTGCGGTGCTGGAGCCTCTCCCCGGAGGCCTTGGCTGGGTAGTGGCGTGGATCCCTTTTGACGTCGAAGCAGCGTGGAAGAAGCTGGTAAGGCTGAGGGTGAAGGTTGAGGTGGGGGGCGAGGTCTTTCGCACATCGCTGTTTCCGGGTGCGCAGCGCGAGGGACACTTTGTCCTGGTGAACAAGAAGATGCAGAAGGCTGCAGGGGCAAAGGTAGGGGCGATGGTGGACTTTATCATCGAACCCGATCTTGACGAGCGAACGCCAGAAATCCCGGCGGAGTTGGCGAAGCTTCTGAAGGGGCAGAAACGGCTGGCAAAGTGGTATGAGGGGTTGAGCGAATCGATGAGGTGGGAGATTGCGAAGTGGATTAACGGGGTGAAGGCTGCGGAGTCGCGTGGGCGGCGTGCCGAGCAGATTGCCGAGCGTCTGATGCTGACGATGGAGGGCGAGCGGGAGCTTCCGCCGGTAATCGAAGTTGCATTTCGCGGAACCCCAGCCGCTCGTAAGGGATGGGAAAAGATGACCCCTGTGCAGCGGCGGACGAATCTGATGGCGGTCTTCTATTATCAGAGTCCCGAGGCTCGCGAGAAGCGTGTGAAGAAGGTAGTTGAGGACTGTCTCAAGGTGGCCGGCAGATGAGGGAAGTGGCCCTTGCGGTGGTGTTGACGCTGGTCAGCCGCCTGCTTCTGCGCAGGGACCAGGTGAATGGAACCAAGAAGCGGATGATGCGGGTCTTCCCCTTTGCCGACCGGAAGATCGTCATCGCAAGCGATGGAAGACGTCTCTCGGCAGTTTACGTTTCCGCGGGTGACGATGCGCCAGCCGTTCTGATCTGCCATGGGATCGGGGAACTCGTCGAATACTGGGGCACCGTGCAGGCTTTGTTGCGGGAAATGGGAATCTCGTCGCTGGTCTTCAACTATTCCGGTTATGGTGAAAGCTCCGGCCATATCAGTGCGGCGCATTGTGAGGAGGATGCGATAGCAGCCTATGGCGCGCTTACAGCGCGAGGCCACGAGTCGGTTGTTCTGTTGGGATTTTCCCTCGGTAGTGCGGTCGTGGGTGCAGTGGCTTCACGAATCGAAGTTGACGGACTAATCCTCTGCGAGGGGTTCTCGACTCTACGCGAGGCAGGACTCGTAATGGGGTTTCCACGATGGATGACCAGTGCGGTCCCAAACTCATGGGAGACAATTCGCCGCGTTCGTGAGCTAAAGATACCTGTGCTCGTGGTCCATAGCGATAAGGACGATCTGTTTCCGGTGTCGATGGCCAGAAAAGTTGCTGAGGCCTGTGGCGAGCGCGGGCAACTAATTGTCGTAAAGGGTCTGTCGCACAATGCGCCGATCTTTGCGCCGGACGCAACCTATTGGCAACCGATTGCGGAGTGGATCAAATGCAGGAGTCTGCAGCTGAGCACAAGAGTTTCTGCTGCGGACGAAGTCAGTCCGCGCTGAGCGGTTCCAGCGGCGTCGAGGCGTCGCTGCCGGTGCCGAGTTCCTGGTCTTTGTACTGAAGCTGATAGAGCTTCCAATAAAGGCCGCGCTGAGTGAGGAGTTGCTGGTGCGTGCCTTTTTCGCGGAGCTGGCCCTTGTGCATGACGAAAATTGTGTCGGCGCGCTGGATGGTCGAAAGGCGGTGCGCGATCAGGATCGACGTACGGCCTGTGATCATACGTGAGAGAGCGAGGCGGACGCGGAGTTCGGTATCGGTGTCGACAGAGCTGGTGGCTTCGTCGAGGATGAGGATACCCGGATCGTGTGCGAGTGCGCGTGCAAAACTGATGAGCTGCTTCTGACCGGTGGAAAGTGTGGCCCCGCGTTCGCGTACCGGCTCTTCGAATTTGAGCGGCAGAGTGCGGATGAAATCGCCGATGTTAACTTCTTCGGCGGCGCGCTCAAGTCGTTCGTCGGTAATCCATTTTGATCCGAGGCGGATGTTGTCGGAGACGGTGCCGGAGAAGAGGAACGGATCCTGAAGAACTACACCGAAGCGCTGGCGGAGCTGCTTCAGGTCCTGCTCACGAACATCCACGCCGTCGACAAGGATGCTTCCGCGCTGAATGTCGTAGAAACGCATCATCAGGCTGGTGATGGTCGTCTTGCCCGCGCCCGTGTGGCCGACGATGGCTGCCGTCTCGTCGGGTTCGACGACGAAGCTGACTCCCATGAGGATCCACTCGATGTCGGCGAAGGTGCGGAGTTCTTCGTCGGTTGCAGTTGCGATGCGAGTCTTCTGTGGTTCATCGAGTCTCTGATAGGTGAACCAGACATTGCGGAACTCGACACGTCCGGATTTGTCTCCGGCGACAGGGTGCGCAGGAGAGACGATGGTCGGCTCAGTGTCGAGCAGCTTGAAGATGCGCTCGCTGGCTGCCATTGCCGCCTGCAGGATGTTGTACTTGTCGCTGAGGTCCTGAATCGGACGGAAGAAGCGCTGGGCGTATTGGATGAAGGCGATCAGGATCCCGAGTGTGACGCCGCCGAAGATGGAATGGCGAAGCCCATTCGGATACCCGGCGTTGCGAAGGACCGCATCACCGCCGAACCAGATGATCAGTGCGATGGCGGTGGAGCTGAGGAATTCAACGACAGGATAGTAGACCGCGTAGGCGAAGATCGCATCGGACCAGGCTTTTTTGTTTTCGGCGTTGACGGCAGAGTAATCGTTGAAGGCGCGCTTCTCGCGGTTGAAGAGCTGCACGATCGACATGCCCGAGACGTACTCCTGCGTGAAGGAGTTGATGCGTGCCGTGGCATGACGCTGGCGGCGGTAGCTGTCGCGTACGTGGCGGCGGAAGATGCGTGTGACGTAGAGAATTGCCGGAATGACCGAGATAGCGAGTAGAGCTAACGGCCAGCTCATCTGCAGCATGATGATCACAATGAAAGCCAGGACGAAGACGTCCTCGAAGATGGCGAGTACGCCGGAGGTAAACATTTCGTTCAACGCGTCAACGTCAGAGGTGACTCGCGTGACGAGCCTACCGACAGGGTTGTGATCGAAGAACGCGGGAGCCATGCGCTGCAGATGACGAAAGATCTGACTGCGCAGATCGAACATGATCTTTTGTCCTGTCCACTGCATGGTGTAGGTCTGCAGAAATTCGAGGAGATAGGTGACAAGCAGCGCCCCGAGGTAAAGAAGCCCTATCTGCGTAATGCCGCTCATCGGATTGCGGTTGAGATGGCGCGCAAGCCAGGAGAGATTGGCTGGTGGTGTGTCCGACATGTAGGTGTCGACGGCAACCTTGACCAGGTAGGGACCCATCACGTCGCTGCCGGCCTTGAAGATGATCGAGAGTGCCGACAAGATCACCTGAATCTTGTAAGGACGAAGATAGGTCAGGAGCCGGCGCATGAGATGCCGGTCGTAGACCTTGCCTACAACATCATCGTCCTGCGGAGATTTCTTTTCGGAATCCTTCGGCTTCTGATCGTCTGCCATGCGCTATCTATTTTAGATGGTTATAGCAAGCGCGGGATTCGGAATCATCGCCTGATACTATGGCGAAACCCCGGTGGAGACAGCGCCGAGGACCGCACCCTGACCACTCTGCTGGGCGAAGACGACCATGCGCATCGCAGCAGGATTGGAATCAGCCGGCGCTTTAAGGCTGAATGTGACGGCTCCCGAACCCAGTTCCTTCAGGCTTCCAACCCGCTGAAGAGTGCGAACAACGCCAACGTGCTGGAGTTTGTGCCCGCCATTTTCGCCCCCGCGAACCTCGGTACTGGCCGCTGGATCGACGAGTGCGGCGTAGAGGTCTGCCTGTGGTCTAGTGGTTGCCGGCGTCGTCATCGATATTGATGCGGAGACTTTACGGCCGTCTACTGTCGGCTGGGACAGCGACAGGTTGAACTTAGGACTTTGCGCTGCGTGCTCGATGGCCCGCTGTGCGTGAGATGAATCGTTGCCGACAAACTGATCGGTGCCATCGACGATCATCTGCGGTGTGTAAACGCCATTCTCCAAATGCATGTGGAAGCTGTACTGGCTTTGGCGATCGGTGTACTGATGTGACGAAAAACGATCGTGCCATCCCTGGTTGTCCCAGTAGTCAACGTGTTCGCCCAGCACGATAATCTCCGCGCCATTGATCGGCTGATTGCGATCCAGTTTCGCCAGCAGGGCATCGGCGGGAGGGCAACTCGAGCATCCTTCCGAAGTGAAGAGCTCCACGAGCACGGGAGTGCGGCTTGACTGAGCGGTTTGTGCGAGGCAAGATGCGGCGAAAAGCGGGCCCGAGAAGATTGCGGCAAGGGTGTTGAGACGAAGCGGCAGCATGGAAATCGACCTCTGCGACGTTAGACTCGGTGTTTAGATGTAAGGTACACCCAGGAAGACGCGAGTCCGTGAAACAATTAGCTAAAGGCCTTCTTCGAATGATTGAACCTGTCGGCATCTACATCTCGGTCCCCTTCTGCAAGGCGAAGTGCACCTTTTGCAATTTCTCGTCCGGTGTCTTCGGCGAGGAGCGAATGGACCGCTACGTAGATCATCTTTGCCGAGAGATTCGCGGAGCCCATCCGACAGCTAACGCGAGGAAGGCATCTCTGCCTCGTATTGCCGACACAATCTACTTTGGTGGTGGAACACCGAGTCTGCTTTCTGCGGAACAGTTCAGGCGGGTCTTCAAGGCTTTGCGCGGAGAGTTCAGTGTAGCCGCAGACGCGGAGATCACGCTGGAGTGCGCACCGGGACAGCTCTCGAACGAGACGCTGGACCAACTTCTGCGAGAAGGCATGAATCGGATCAGCTTTGGCGTGCAATCGTTTGTGGACAAAGAGACGGCTGCTGTTGGACGTTTACATACTTCGCACCAATGCGAGGAGGAGATAAAACGTGTCGGTGTTGCGGGTATTGGTGACATCAACGTAGATCTGATTGCGGGTCTTCCTTACCAGACCGGACGAAGCTGGCGGCATTCTGTGGCACGTGCGATTGCCAGCGGCGCTCCCCATGTAAGTATTTATCTCTTTGAGGTCGACGATGAATCGAGGCTTGGCCGCGAAGTTTTGGCGCGGGGTGCTCGTTATGGCGCTGCTGCAGCGCCAGGGGAAGATGAGGCGGCCGAGCTCTATCAAGAGGCATGTTCGACACTAGAAGCACACGGTATTCCGCAATATGAGATATCGAACTTCGCGCGCGAGGGGCATCGATCACGACACAACCTCAAATACTGGCGACGCGAGCCTTACATTGGCTTCGGCCTGGATGCACACTCGATGCTGGCTTCAGGTGAAAATGCAATAAGGTTTGCCAATACGAGCGACCTGGACGAATATCTCGACGATGTCGATGCACAAACTCCATTTCGCGTGATCGGCACCGGGACGGACGTTGTAGATGAGATTGATATCATCGGGCACGATCAGGCTTTTGAAGAATCGTTGTTTCTCGGTCTGCGATTGAATGAGGGTGTTGATCTTAGCCACCTGCGTGAGCAGTTTGGCAATTGCGTAATACGCGATACGATGCCTTCTTTGCTGCAGGCTCAGGATGCTGGTCTGCTGGAACTCAATTCCAATCGCGTGTGGCTTACTGTGCGCGGGCGTCTCGCTTCCAACGAGGTCTTCAGCCGATTGTTGATCCCATCGGCGGCCTAAACACAAACAAATAATTCAGGAGATAGCAAATATCATGATCGATCTGCGTAGCGACACCGTCACCCGTCCAACTCCGGCGATGCGCGAGGCGATGGCCTCCGCTGAGGTTGGCGACGATGTCTACAGTGAAGATCCGACGATCAACTGTCTTGAGAAGGAAGCGGCCGAGGTTTTTGGAAGGGAGGCTTCGATCTTCGTCCCAACCGGCACGATGGGCAACCAGATCGCGATCCGCCTGCATACCCAGCACGGGCAGGAGGTTATCTGCGAGGCGCGTTCACACGTGCTCGACTGGGAGATGGCTATGATGGCTGCGTTTTCCGGATGTCAGGCTCGGACCGTTGCGGCGGATAGGGGCATCCTGACGTGGAATCATATTAGGCCCGCGATTGGAGCGAAGATCTACTACCGTGCGCAGACGGCACTGGTGTGCCTCGAAAACACGCACAATATGGCGGGCGGTACGGTAACGCCGCTTTCGGTGATCGAAGAGGTCTGGGCCGGCGCGAAGGAGGCTGGGCTTCCTGTGCATCTCGATGGCGCACGTGTCTTCAATGCGGCGACGGCTCTTGGAATCAGTGTGGCGAAGCTAACCAGTGGATTCGATACTGTGATGTTCTGTTTGTCCAAGGGCCTCGGTGCTCCCGTGGGCTCGATGCTTGTCGGCAGCAAGCGAGCGATCGAGCAGGCACGGGTCCATCGCAAGGCTCTTGGTGGTGGCATGCGGCAGGCCGGTGTTCTTGCTGCTGCGGGACTGATCGCGCTGCATGAGATGCCCAAGCGTCTCTGCGAAGATCACGCGAACGCGCGTTTGCTGGCGGAGGCAGTAGTTGCAAATCCGAAGGCCGCGGAGATCGATCTCGAAGCCGTGCAGACGAACATTGTGATCTTCAAACTGCGCGGTAAGGAGCAGGGAAGTGGCGGCGATGCGGCTGCGTTTACAGCGGCGTTGAAGGGGAAGGGCGTGCTGGTGAGTGCCATTGGTCCGCACTCGATTCGCTTCGTCACTCATTACGATGTGGATCGTGCGGCATGTGAAAGGGCTGCCGCGATTGTCTCCGAACAACTGCGCTCGCTCTAATTCTGATGATAACCTGAATCGGCTCCGCGGAGAAAATCTCCGGGCGGACGGTCCGTCCGTCGCCGTCAGCACCCGTTAACCCGCGCGCTCCAGCAGGATCTTTCGAACCTGAAGGCCACCCACCTCGTCATCTACACAACGCACAAGATGGGAGTCCTGTCTCATAAAAGTTTGATCCGACGGCCAAGGGGTCAGGTTTCTCTCAAGTATAGTCTGTAGGTGACTTTCCGTCCCGGCAGCACGATTCATCGTACGTTCGCAATCTTCCGGTCCCTGTTGCGATAACCTGACGTTAATGAAATTGTAAATTTCATCGAGGTCTTATCAATTGAGTCAGACGATCTTTGTTTTGGAAGACGACGCGGACATCTCACGGCTTGTGCAATACCATCTTGAAAGTGCTGGATTTACCGTCCGCTCCTATCTGGCAATCCATCAAATACTTCCCGATGCCGAACGGCAGCCACCTGCGCTCTTCCTGCTCGACATCATGGTGCCTGGCGGCGATGGCCTGGATCTTTGCCGCCGACTTCGCCAGAACCCTACACTCAGTGTAGTTCCTATTATCTTTTTGACGGCGCGCGCGGCGGAGAACGATCGAGTTCACGGCCTTGAAATGGGGGCCGACGACTATATTACAAAGCCTTTTGCAACCCGTGAGCTGGTTGCCCGGGTCAAGGCTGTTTTGCGCCGCTTCGAACGGCCGAGCTCTCCCTCCGTTCTCAAGTTTGAGAACGTCGAAATCGATGCTGGTGCAATGCAGCTTCGCGTTAGTGGGGAGCTCGTCACCACCACGGCGACGGAGTTCCGCCTTCTCGATTATCTCGCCCGGCATCCTGGCCGTGTCTTCAGCCGCGATCATCTGCTTGACGCCGTGTGGGGAGATGCGCGGTTTGTCACGCCCCGTTCGGTTGATGTCTACGTACGGCGCATCCGCGAGAAGATTGAAGCCGATGCCGAGATGCCGCGTTATCTTAAGACGATGCGGGGTGCGGGTTACCGCTTCGAAATTCCGAAGGCCGTGCCAGCCTAGGCTCAGGGGCAGCTCGTGACGCGTGGTCTTTTCTTTTCGTTCTTCCTCCGCATTACCATCGCGCTGGCCGTTGTGGTCGCGATGCGTCTGTGGTTTAACCCCCGTGGCTGGGTGCTTGAGGCTGCGATTATCGTCGGTTGGGCAGCGCTCAACGCGTATCTCCTGGCACGGTCAGTCCGGCAAAATATTACACGCCTTGAGCAGTCAACTTCCGCCATTCCTGAACGCCACGTGGGTGTGATTGCCCTCTCCTATAGCGACTTCGACGGACTTGCCCGCGCTGTCTCTCTCGCCTCCGACCATGTCGAGGGAGCGCTCAATGAAGCTTCCGAGAGCCGCCGCCAACTCGAGGCGATGATCGACAGTATGCAGAACGCGGTGGTCGCGGTTGACTCGGCGGCTCGGATTTTGTGGAGCAATCAACGGATGCAGCGGCTGATCCCTGCCAATACTTCCGGCAGTGCTGTGCGCATCGGCCATTCGCTTGTCCACACGATCCGTGATCCCAGTGTTCTCGAGAGCGTTCGCGTCGCGCTTGAGCAGCGCACCGTCAGTGAGGTCCGTTCAACGACTCTTGTTCCCGGGCGTATCTTTGAGGTCACCGCATCGCCGATGCCTGGTGGAGGCGCGGTCGCCGTACTGCACGACATCACGCGCATCGAACAGTTGGAGCGTACGCAACGTGACTTTGTCGCCAATGTCTCACACGAACTCCGCACGCCACTCACTTCCATCAGTGGCTACGTCGAAACCTTGCTCGACCATGAAGCCTCGCTCAGCAAGGAGGCGCGGGAGTTTCTCTCGACAATTCTCAAGAATGCGACTCGCATGAACCGTCTGACGGAAGACCTTCTTGTGATGGCGCGCGTTGAGTCCTCCGAACAGGAGCTTCATCCAGCGCCGATTCCAGCCGACGTTCTCGTGCGCGATGCAGTGCAAGCCATGAGCGGCATGGTCCAGGACACCGAAGCTGTCCTTGAGATCGGCGAAATCACCACCGCCGAGGTTATTGCCGACACCGACGCCATTCTTCAAGTGCTCAGCAATCTCATCGAAAACGGTATCAAGTACGGCAAGCCGCGCAATGAACCGAACTGCCGGGTCGTCGTCAGTGCACGCGAAGTCTCCGAACCAATCGAAGCCGTCGAATTCAGTGTGCGCGATTTTGGCCAGGGAATTGCTTCCGAGCATCTGAACCGGATCTTCGAACGTTTTTATCGGGTCGACAAAGCCCGCTCTAGGGAGTCCGGTGGTACCGGGTTGGGCCTCGCGATTGCCCAGCACATGGTCCAGACTCATGGGGGATCGATCCGCGCCGAGAGTGAACTGAACGCAG
The DNA here is from genome assembly GCA_963815485.1 of uncultured Acidobacteriaceae bacterium. Lineage (GTDB taxonomy): Bacteria > Acidobacteriota > Terriglobia > Terriglobales > Acidobacteriaceae > Edaphobacter. Next base: position 3,537,336 of record CAWFGQ010000002.1, read on the forward strand.
GAAGCACTTTTATCTTCACCCTGCCGAGGGCATTATCTCCTGCATCTCCTACGGAATAACGGCGTTTTCACTGGCGTGTAACCTCCCCGTAACAATAGCCCCTCACACTCTATTTAGGTGTAATTGAGCAATTGCAAAATCGATGCAATTTTCCGAGGGGGAAGCGTGAATTTGAAATTTATTGCAGCAGGTGTCCTGGCTCTCGTAACGACAGGAGCCAATGCCCAGAATCTCAACGGGGCGGGTGCGACTTTTCCGTATCCCGTCTATTCCAAGTGGTTTAGCGAATACAAACAGTCGAATCCCAGCGTTCAAATCAACTATCAATCAATCGGTTCCGGTGGCGGTATTCAGCAAGTAACCTCGGGTACGGTTGATTTTGGCGCCTCCGACGTGACCATGACGGATGACCAGATTGCCAAGGCCAAGGTCAAAGTGATGGCGATCCCGACTGTTCTGGGAGCTGTAGTTCCGGTTTATAACGTGCCGGGCGTGAATAAGGATCTCAATTTTTCAGGTGACGTCATTGCCGACATCTACCTTGGTAAGATCAGCAAGTGGAATGATGGCCGGATTGTAAAGGACAATCCTGGCGTCAGTCTGCCCGACAAGCCAATCCTACCGGTCTATCGGTCCGAAGGCAGCGGAACTTCCTTTATCTTCACTGACTTTCTTTCGAAGGTAAGCGCTGATTTCAAGAGTCAGGTAGGTGCAGGAGCCGCGGTGAAATGGCCCACGGGAATCGGTCAGAAGGGAAATGAAGGCGTTGCCGGCATGGTGCGTCAGTCACCCTACTCCTTCGGCTACGTTGAGCTGATCTATGCCGAGCAGAACAAGATGTCCTTTGGTTCTGTAAAGAACGCCGCGGGCAAATATGTGAAGGCGAGCACGGGCGGCGTCACAGCCGCTGCTGCCGCTGCTGCCAAGTCCATGCCGGCCGACTACCGTGTCTCCATTACCAATGCCGCCGGTCCTGACTCGTACCCGATCTCGAGCTTCACCTGGTTGCTAATTCCGACTCAGTCCACCGATGCCACCAAGACGAAGGCGCTTGTTGGTTTCCTCACCTGGATGCTGGACCACGGTGAGGCCGAAGCGGCTTCGCTCTCCTACGCTCCGCTGCCGAAGCAGGTGCAAGACATGGTTCGCAAAACGATTGCGACCATCAAATAAAATCCATCGCCGCACGGACGGATAGCCAACCCCGTGCGGCTACTTTTTTCTCCGGCTCAGGACCTGCAACCACCTGACAAATAGAATTGACTGAAGACAAGATAGTGTCCTCTATTCGAATGACTGACGAACGAGACTCCAGGTCGTCGCAACCTGTGCCGCCAATACTACCCAACTCGCTTATCGCGGCCACGTCTGATACGGACTCGTCATCAGTCGACTTAGCTCCTTCGCAAATACGCGACTTTCTTCGTAAGCGCGGGAGTGGCCGGATGGCGGACAACAGCTTTGCTGCCGTGATGCTTGTGTGCGCGTTAAGCATCTTCGCGATCGTTTTGTTCATCCTGAGCATTCTGATCGTTCGCTCTCGACTGAGCCTTGCGCAGTTCGGCTGGAGTTTCTTCACGCGTTCGGCCTGGGACCCGGTTTCCGGCGATTTCGGTGCTTTGCCATTTATCTATGGCACTCTTGCTACTTCGTTTCTTGCCCTTCTGATGGCAGTTCCGCTAGCGCTTGGCGTTGCGATCTTCCTCACGGAACTCTGTCCTCGTGTGCTTCGTGCGCCAATATCATTTCTCACCGAGCTACTCGCCGCGATTCCCAGTGTTGTTTATGGTCTTTGGGCTGTCTTTGTGCTCGTGCCGTTGATGCGCGAGACGATCGGGCCGTTTTTGGTGAAATTTTTTGGCTGGACAACCTTGTTCGATGGAGCAAACTTCGGCGTGGGTCTGCTGACTGCAAGCATGATTCTCGCAATCATGATCTTGCCTATCATCTCTTCTCTGACGCGCGACATCATGAACGCCGTGCCCAATAGTCAACGCGAGGCCGTTCTTGCCCTTGGTGCGACACGCTGGGAGATGATCCGAATCGGAGTCCTTCGCAACTCACGCATCGGAATTGTCGGTGCAGTCATGCTCGGTCTGGGACGAGCTCTCGGAGAAACCATGGCCGTCACGATGGTCATCGGCAACCATCCCAACATCAGCAAATCTCTCTTCGCCCCGGCAAATACACTTGCCAGTGTGATCGCAGGTGAGTTTTCCGAAGCGACCAGCGACTTGTATCTCAGCGCACTGATTGAGATCGGCCTCGCACTTTTCCTGGTCACCATCGTTGTTAACGCCATCGCCCGACTCATGGTGTGGGCGGTTACGCGTAACGCTCCGGCGCGGGTGCATTGATATGAGCGCGCAACCTCTCAGTGCTCCGCCCAGACGTGTAGACTTCAAGACGAAGTCCATGCGTATTAACTCCGCCCGCCGCACCGGCATGAATTATCTGATTGGCGGCTTGTCCATTCTTGCGACGGTAATCGTCATCCTTCCGCTGATCGCAATCCTCTTCTACCTTATTTACAAGGGCGCAAGCTCACTCAACTTAGCGTTTTTCACCCACATTCCCGCGCCTGTCGGTGAAGTGGGTGGCGGCATGGCGAACTCCATCGTTGGTTCGGGTATCGTCCTTATGATCGCCAGCCTCATGGGAATTCCCATCGGCATCGCGGCCGGGGTCTATCTCGCTGAATTCGGTCGAGGCAAACCGCTAGGCACCGCCGTTCGTTTTACAGCGGATGTTCTCAACGGCGTTCCCTCAATCGTGATGGGCATCTCGATCTACTCTCTGATTGTTATCCGGCAAAAACACTTCTCTGCGCTGGCCGGCGGCGTCGCTCTCGCCATCATGATGGTTCCTACCATCACGCGTACCACCGAAGAGATGCTTGCGCTTGTACCGCACGCCATCCGCGAAGCTGCTCTCGGCCTTGGCGTTCCCAAGTGGCGGACTGCTGTCTCTGTCAGTCTGCGTACTGCTTCGCCCGGCATCATCACTGGCTGCATGCTTGCCTTCGCGCGCGTTGCCGGAGAGACGGCTCCTCTGCTCTTCACGGCCTTTGGAAACTCGTTCTGGAGTTTCAAGCTTAGCGAGCCCATCGCCGCACTGCCTCTGCAGATTTACGTTTATGCGATTTCGCCCTATGACGAGTGGCATCGCCTCGCCTGGGCCGGAGCGCTCGTCCTCATCGTTATGATTATGGTGTCCGTCACGCTTGTTCGCATCTTTGCCAACCGCGGCGTACTCAAGGGAGGAAGCTAGTGGGAGTCGGCATTCAAGTTGAGGATCTGAACGCGTGGTACGGAACAACGCACACCCTGCAGGATATTAATCTACACATTCCAGCGAATCACGCCACTGCCCTCATCGGTCCATCGGGTTGCGGCAAATCCACCTTCGTGCGGTGTCTTAATCGCATGCACGAGACGAACCCCATTGCTCGCGCTACCGGCGTCGTGAAGATGGGCGAAGTCGACATTTATAAAGAGGCCTCACCTGTCGAGATCCGCCGTCGCGTTGGCATGGTTTTCCAGCGTCCCAACCCCTTCCCAACGATGTCGATCTATGACAACGTCATCAGCGGCCTCAAACTCAATGGCTTTCGCAACCGCCGTATCCTTGATGAGACGGTCGAACGCTCGCTCAAACAGGCAGCGCTGTGGGAAGAGGTCAAGGATGATCTGAAAAAAAAATCCGGAGCGTCGCTCTCCGGCGGGCAGCAGCAACGCATGTGTATCGCCCGGGCGCTTGCTGTCGATCCTGAAGTTCTTCTGATGGACGAGCCCGCCTCGGCGCTGGATCCCGTCTCCACCTCCAAGATTGAAGACCTAATATTCCAGCTCAAGAGCCAATACACTATTGTCATAGTGACTCACAACATGCAGCAAGCCGCGCGCGTGGCGGAAAACACGGGTTTCTTTCTCAACGGTAAGATGGTCGAGTTCGATTCCACTCACAAGATCTTTACTAACCCGAAGGACAAGCGAACCGAGGACTACATTACCGGGAGGTTTGGTTGATGCGCGTAAAATTTCACCAGAGCCTCGACGAACTCAAGGAAAAACTTCTCGTGATGGCAGGTATGGCCGAGCAGGCGATCCAACGTTCCATTGAGGCTTACCGCACCCGTGATCTCTCCATCTGCGAGCTTGTCTTCCGTGCTGAGCCTTCCATAAACCGTCTCGAGCGTGAGATCGATCAGATGGCCCTTGACCTTCTCGCGATGGAGCAGCCCATGGCGATCGATCTCCGCTTCATTCTCTCGGTTATTCGCATCAACGCTGATCTCGAACGCGTCGGCGATCAAGCGGTCAATATCGCGGTGCGCGTGCGTGAGATGGGCGCCTTCGCCAACATCGACCTTCCTGTCGATATTCCCAAACTCGCCTCGCTGTCTTCCGCTATGGTCCGCAAAGCACTCCAGGCCTTCATCGAAGCCGACGCAGAATTGGCAGACTCCGTTCTTCTCCTTGACGATCAGGTTGACGAGATGAACGATGCTGCTTTCTATTCGCTGAGCACGCTGATCAAAGAAAAACCAGAGCTCACTCCTCAGTCGCTCAATGCCCTCATCATCTCTCGCAACCTTGAACGCGTCGGCGACCACGCCACCAATATCGCTGAAGACGTGATCTTCTGGGTCCGGGGAGCTGATGTGCGCCATCACAGCCCGGCTACGAATCCATAGATTCAGCAATAGTTGGCGCCCACCAAATTAATCGCGACAGCATCGGATAGTATAGCCCCACCCGCAACTTGCCGCTATCGACGCCGTCGCGCATCATTCGCGCATACAGTTCCATTTGCACCTCATACTTTATTCGTTCCTCGGCTAGAAAATCATCCAGACCCTCGCGGCCGTGCGTCGCCGTCTTGTAATCAATAATCCAGAGGTATTTCTCTCCGGCCTCCAGAGGCTTCGCGCCGGCGAAAAATATTCGATCCAGTCGCACACTACTTCGCTCCTCGGCATAGGTTGTCAATGCAAGTTCGCTCTTCGCACCAGCGTGTGTTCCAAGAATCCATAGCCCCTCAGCATCTTTCAGCACGTTGCTTAGCGCGATCTTTACCCTTGCGGCATTTCGCTCGACTGCGGCCGGAGCCAAGCCATCCGAACGCAATATCGCCGCAATTCGTGGCGCCCATCCCGCAATCTCGCGAAGCAGAGCTTCCGCATCAGCCCCTTCCGTAAACCGTTTCGCCAGCATCTCGGCAAACGCATGGACCGTATTGCCGAACGCTCGCGCCTCGAACGACCCTTCTGGTCTATCAAAACGCGCAGGATTCTCCGGAATCTCTCCATACGAGAGTCGTCGAGCCGCCGCGAATCGTTCCTCAGGATTAAACTCAGCGGCATCCGCCTTAGCATCGCAGGCCGGGAATCGTTGTCTTCGGCCGCCGCAGCAATATCAATAAGTCCCTCAGGCTTGTCGCGAGGCTCAAACGGCAGTGACATGATGAACATCTGCGTTGTCGGCCGAGACATCGGAGAGACACCGGCAAAGTGTTCTTCCGCCACAGGCCATGCCGTCGCCAGCAAACTTCCATACTCCCGATCTACCTCACCTGAGGTCTTCAATTTTGGAGATGCGAAGAGGTGCAACTCCTCACGCGCACGTGTGCAAACGACATAGAAAAGCCTAGTCCGCTCCGACGCATCTCTCATTTTGGCGATATTTCTCAGCCACGCATTCAGCTCCTTGGAGCCCTCGCCTCGTTCTGCGATCGGCGCCAGAACAATATTGGCTGCCTCGTCATTGTCCGAATCGACCTCGCTCCAATTCAGTAATTTTTCTCGATTTGCGGGGGCACGCTTCTCCATTCCGGGTAGCAGAACTACATCCCATTCCAAGCCCTTTGCCTTATGAATCGTCATGATTTCGACTGCACCTGCCATCGGAACGGTTTCAGCATAGAGATCTTTGAGTCGCCTTCTCAAAAGCGTCAGATCGATACCTGTTGCCTGCTCCTCTACCTCATCGAGCAGGTGCAGGTACCGGCGTGCATTCGCCATCTCTTCCGCTGACAAAAAGACATCTCCGCCCAGAGACCTCCATGTCCGCTCCACCAGCTGTGCCGTTGTCAACTCACTTTGATGAGCCTGTGCCGTCTGCAATACCGACGATACCCGAATCAGCCGTTCATAACCTTCCTCGCTCAGGAGATCGTCACGTTCCCGAATCGCATCGTCAACGCACCGCTCGGCCCAATCCGAATCGTCCGCTCCGGCGAGCACGTGTAAATCAGCCAGCCCTAGCCCACACCATGGAGCATGCAAAACTGCAAACCAAGCAACGCGATCACCCGGATGCAGCAGAGCGCGTGTCAACGCAAAAAGGTCAAGTACCTCCTGCCGCTCTCCTAGCGGCTCAATGTCCACGGCACGAAATGGAATCCGCCCCTTCGTATCGTTCTTAAACTCGGCCACAATCTCACTAAGAACATTCCGGCTTCGGACCAGCACGGCAATCTTCCACGGCTCACTTCGCCCTTCGGGCTGCGGACGCGCGCGCCACTCCTCAACAATGGCGCGCACCTGCTCAGCCTCGATTCTTGCAAGCCTTCGTCTTTCCCTCTTAGCATCAGTATCCGGGTCCAAAATCTGCGGGTGCCAGACTACGTTCTTCGCACCGTTCTTCGGCTGTCCCCGTACCGCATGCGCTCTGACATACGGCACGTTTTCAGAGTTTGCGACATCAGCTTGTTGTGCAAACAGCACCGAAAAATCCTCGTTAAACGCATTTACCAACTCAGGCTGCGAGCGAAAATTCGCCGTCAATCGCAGAACCCCCAAAGGCAGATCGCCAAACATCTTCGCGTTCATCATGCGAACAAATCGCTCTACACACGCCTGCCGGAAGAGATAGATGGATTGTTTCGGATCGCCCACCAGAAACACCGTCTGGCTCTGCCCATCCCATCCCTGAGTTAACAATTGGAGCAGTTCATATTGGCTCGTGGAGGTGTCCTGTACCTCATCAACCAACAGATGCTGCAACTTAATTCCCGCCGCAACGTTCAGACTCTCAATTCCGCTCTCGTGCTCCAGTGCAGTCCTCGCGAGCAGTCCCAACTCGGCAAAGTCGCACTCGCCGTGTCGCGCGAATACGACCTGCAACTCAGCAAGAGCGCGGCTCAGCACGCGAAACAACGCCTTCGCTACCCTCCATTGTTCCGGAGGATAAACCGCAGGCGGTAAAGAATTCACCTGATTAATCTCTTCAAGCAGCCCTTCGTGTTCGCGAAGCTCTTCGAGAAGACTTCGCAGGCGGGTAGCGTGGTCCCTTTCAAGATCAAACATCAGGTAATCACTGCGAATGCCTTTGGAAGCCCGCCAATTTCCATCATTTTTTACCAGCAGATGGATAAGCGCCTTCCAATGTTCGAGGTGCTCAGCGGTCTCTCCCGGAGGGTTGTGCAGCCCGGCACACATCGCAATTGGCGAAGGCTCATCCTTATAGCCCTCCGCGTGGCCCATCTCTTCAGCAAGCGAAACCAACTCCGCCAGGATGTCACTTGGGACACTTTGAGAAAGTCTTGTCAGCCCGGCGCAAATCGCATCCTCAAGAGCACGCTGCAGCTGCGGGAGGACTACGCCGTCAAGAAGCTCATCGGTCATCTCGGACCGCCCAAGCAAAGGCACCAACGCACCCCACTGGTTCCTTAGGGAAAGCATTTCCATCAGCAGCCGTTCGCAGTCCGCAAGACTTCCGTCACGATGCAATAGCACTGTTCGTAGAGCTGCATCCAACCCCGCATCGGGGCCTCCGAGTTGCATCAACGTTTGGCGGGCAGCCTCCCGATACATCGGTGTCGCATCTTCCACTGGCGTCTGTCTGCCTCCACCTCCGGACAACACTGGCAGCGAACGGGCAATTTCCCCACACACCGAATCGATCGTGCGGATCCTCAAGCGTCGTGGATTTTCAAGCAGCCTCCAACCCAGCATCGCATCCCGCTGCAGCACAGCCTCCGCCAGAGTTCTCGTCTCGCGTGCAAACACAGAGTTGACCTTCAGCGCATCGCCGCGAGCAGCCATCTCAAGCTGATCTACGATGCGCTCCCGCATCTCGCCGGTCGCCTTTACGGTGAACGTAATCGCGAGTACCTGCTCCGGCTGCCCTACACTTTCATCAGCCAACAGCTTCAGGTAACGCTGAATCAGTAAGCCCGTTTTGCCTGATCCCGCGGGCGCTTCCACGATCCACGACTGCCGCACATTCAGCGCAAGTTCGCGCTCCTGCCAATCCGGCGGCAGCGTTTCACTGCTCTGATCGTGGGATTTCTCACTCTTGGCAACAACAAAAAGATCAGCCACAGCCCACCTCATCGACAGCCGCAGCGTCGGTTTGCTCCATCTCTTCAAGTGACGACACATCAAGACGGCAGATGAGTCTCTGCGCGCAATACTCACATGTCTTTGGATAGCTCTTCGGAAGCACACTCGCGTTGCCCGTATAAAACTTCTCTGCCAGACCTACAAGCACCTGCCTCCAGCGCTCGACCTGTGCTTCGAGCGTTGTTGCCTCCGTCGGTTTAGTCGGTCTACCGGGCAACACACCGCCGCCTACGGCATACCCTTTCAATCCCCGATCCTCGCCGGCGCGCACGAGTCCAAACGCTACACCCTTCAGCCTGTTCTCCGACAAGATTGCATATAACGGAAGCTGCGGCGCATCGGGTCTCTCCGTCAGCCAATCGCTCGGCGAAGCAGCTCCCGTTTTGTAATCGATCAAGACTTCTCCGCCTTCGACCTCGTCGACACGGTCCATCCGCACGTTCAGACGCAACGGGCCAACACGCACATCCCTGAAGTCTTTCTCGCTCAGTCGTACCGCAAATGGTAGCGCACGTTGCAATTCAAGCTCCAGCCACCAGCTCAGCAGTCTGTGTAGCCTGTCGCGTTGCACCTCAATATAAGCTTCGTCCCATGCCGTTGAGGCCGTGTCCCCGGTTCTTTTCAATGCTTCTCTAATGCACCACTCTATCGCCTCATCGCGCTCCTCCACCGTCATGGAGCGCAACTGTTCCTGGGTTTGTATTTCATCCCAAAACCGCTTCAGAACGTCATGCACCACCGTTCCGCTCTCTCGCGCATCCATTCCGGGATCGATCGATTCCAGTTCACTTGCCCACAATCGATATTCTGCGAACGCTCGAAATCCGCATGCTGCCTGCGATTGGAGCACCGCCGCTCCGCCTCGTATGACGCGATCCGGCAGCAATCGCAGCTTCGCATCATCCTCAATCTCTTCAAGCTTGATGACTTCTCGTACCTCTGTGCCAGAGGTAAACTCCGTTGCGCGAACTTTCTCAAGCCCCAATCCGGTAAGGACAGGCGACGAGCGCTGCCTTCCTTCGGGGGTCTCGCTTGCATAGCTGAACACCACCCTCGGAGCGCTGCCTGCAATTCTCTCCGTCATCCATCGTGCATCGTCGTTGTCACTTGCAATATCGGTGCCCGGCATTCTCAAATCACGTTGCAGGGTCCATGGCAACAACCCGCTACTCTTCGATTCCATTGGCCAACTCAGTTCACCGGCGCGCATGAACCAGATTGCATCGAAGATTCCGCCAGCAGCTTCGAGCGCTCCCATTACCTGCACGGGTGCGTCATGCGACTCCGGTGCAAACATTGTTTGCCCGGCAATTCGCTCGACAGCATCCAACGCCTGCGCGTACTCAACCGGAACTCCGTCGAAGTCAAGAGTAGTCAACTCATCGAGCACGCTCTCCCATCTGCGACGAATCTGAAACTGAATGCTGTTTTCGCCTGAACGTAAACTCCAGCCTGCAGCTTCGAGGAGTTCGCGCATTCCTTCCGCCCACTCAGCATTGCTGCTCTGGCGCGTTCTTCGCAGACGATTCGCGGCTTGTCGCATCGTACGAAGCGTCCCCAACAGTCGCGAAAGTTTACCTCGCCGCTTCGAAGCCTCCATGGCAGTGATTACTGCTGCAAGAGAGACCTCCGGCCGCAGCATCCGCGACTTCCGCAACTCAAACGCGTCGAACTCTGCCCGGTACCCGCGTTCTTCCTCGGCCATGGCGAAATCAGCCGACAGCAATAATCTGCTGACCCGTTCTATCGGAAGAGCCTCTACTGGCCAGCGGAGCAGGTCGAGCGCTGTTGCAACCATCTCAGTGTTCGCCAACCGAATTCCCAGGGAAAACTCATAGGGCCCCACATCATTTGCAACTCGAATATCTTCGAGCTCTGGAGCTAATACCTCTCTAAATACTCGATCGATCTCCCTCCTCTCGGTTCCCAGGCTTGGCACCACCACCGCAATCTTTGCCTCGGGGTGTTCCTCAAGAAACCTTCTCGCCCATTGTGCCGCCGCAAACAACTCCTCGCGTTCATCACCCGCTTCCACAAGTATTCGCCGGTCTGGCGCGACTGCAGGTTGTACTTCCTCAATCTCTATTCCAGTCGACTTCGCTGCTTCGACAAAGCCAGCTTGCGCCGGAGTCATCCGATCGAACCCAATCAACGCAACACCCGCAGTTGGGATGGCCAAGAGCCCGCGTACTGCTGCGCCTCCCAACGTGTCCTCTAACTGCGCCGCGGAGAGAAATCCTTCTGTCTCGCACGTCCGTTCAAACATCCGAGCCCATTGCTGAAACGCGCGCGAGTCAAAGCCCCCGGCACTTCCACGCAGACGCTTTCGACCCTCGTAGCGTGACAACACCTTCCACGCCTCGGCCGCCATCTCGGCCAGCGAATCGAGACTCTGCAGGCTCGCAAGCCCTTCGTCTCCCTGGAGAATCAGCCGCCATATAGCGTGCTCCTGCGTCCGGTTCAGCAATAACTGCGTGGCATGTCCTTCCATCACCAATCCACGCCATAACGCCGTCATCCACGAATCCCAGGACAGGACCTTTGGAGGAGCCCAGTTTTTGCGACCCAATTGATAGTTTCGCCGGTCGAATCCCCGACGCAAAGCCCGTGCTGCCCGCTGATTTCCCGTTACTATCAGCTTGCCGCGCTCCAGAGCCTCAACAATCTCGACTGGCAAGAACCCCAGACCATCCATATCTCGGTTATACGCTTGCCGTCACTGGAAAATCAGTCCGCCGCAGCAGAAGGTGCTGGCGTCAACCAACTCATTACAAGCAGTGCCGCAGCCGCGGCAAACGGCAGTGCCAGTGCCACCTGCAACGAGCCTACCTGTGTTGACACCACGCCCATCATCCACGGCAACGCGGCCGCACCCAACCCCGATACAGCCAGCACAATCCCTGCCTGGCGCGCTGTCGGCCGTTCCGCCATCAGCAGTGCCCATGTAGCCGGAAAGAAGGGCGCCAGGCTCAACCCAAGCAATATGGCAAACACCGCGATCGTCACAGCCGAATGCGCGACCGCCAGCCCTGCCGTAAAGATTGCAGCGAGCGCAAGTCCCCATCGCTGTACAGTCTTCTCACCCACGCGCAGCATGGCCGCCGAAGCCCCCGCGCGGCCCACCGTCAGCGACATCCAGAGCAACAGTGTTGTGTACTCGCTTATCGCAAGCGTCCTATCGCCATAGCGCAGCGCGTAGGTTGTCAGCCAGCCGCTAAGGCAGGTCTCCAGGCCGCCATAAAGCACCAATAATCCTGCGAAATACAGGTAAACTCGCGCGCCTAATCCAGTTTGCGGCTCGGTTGCCAACGCGGCTGCATCAGCAACCTCCGCCTCTGCGCCACCCCGCAGCATCTGCACTGACAAAGCAATTCCTCCAACCAGAAACATCCCCGCAAAACACTCCAGCAGACCACGCAGCGCGAACCGGGGAAGCAACCAGGCCGACAACAGCGCCGATAACATAGCCCCAAGGCTGAATGAAAAATTCAGAAGCGCCAATGCAGATCCGCGGCGTGCAGTAAATCTTCGCCCCGCCAGGATATTCACCGACGTGATGATCTGGCCTAGCCCAAATCCACCCACAAACAAGCCGATGCATCCCGTTATCATTCCCGGAGCGACTGCGAACCCGCCAAATCCCACTACCCCAGCCATCAATCCGAGCAGCAGACTACGCCGAAGCCGCCGCGAGACGGTTATACCGCCCAGAAATGCCCCACAGAACTTCGCCGCCATTAGAAATCCGCTCTGCGAATCCAGCATTCCCCACTGCCGAGCCAGCAACGGCAGAATCGGCCCCAACAGTGCAGTTCCCAGCCCGGCTAACAACAGCCCGAAGTGCATCAACCCCAAAGAAGGTGCTTCCGTTCTGCTTCGCTCAGCCAAATCGACCCTCACAACAGACTTGTGCCCCAGCCATTATCATGGAGACAGGAGTAATTCGTGACACGCAAGCCTCTCTTTTTCCTCGCTTCTCTCACGTTGCTGTTCGGTTGCCGCCAAAATTCCACTACCGCGACCAGTTCGCCAGGCAGCCCGAAGGCCTTCACCATTAGCGGCAAAATCGTCTCCGCCAGCAACGGCCACGTCACTCTCGATGGCGAAGCAGTTCCGGGCTTCATGGAAGCGATGACGATGGACTACAAGCTAAAAAGCCCTGACATCATCAGCGAACTCCATCCGGGCGACCGCATCACAGCCAAAGTTCTCGCCGACAAGATCGGTGACGATTACACAAACGTTCAGCTCGACGACATTGTTGTTATTGCGCAGGCCCGACCCGACTATAAACCGGCTGTCAGATATCACGTCCCTGCCGCGGGCGATGCCGTCCCCGATTTTCATTTTCGCAACCAAAGCGACCGCACCATCCACCTCGCTCAGTTCAAGGGCAAGTTTGTTCTGATGACCTTCATTTACACGCGATGCCCGCTCGCCGACTACTGTCCTCGTATGAGCCGCAACTTCGCCGACATCGACAAGTTACTCGCAGCTGATCCGGCCCTGTACAACCAGACTCACCTTCTTTCCATCAGCTTTGATCCCGGTTACGACACGCCGAAGGTTCTGCGCAGTTATGGCGGGGCATACACTGGCAACTACACCAACGAAAAATTTCAACACTGGGACTTTGCTGCGCCAGCAGAAAAGGATCTTCCCGCAGTCACGCAGTTTTTCAACGTAGGCGTCACACCGGGGGAGAACCAGACCCTCAATCACTCCCTCTCGACCATTCTCATCGGCAAGGAAGGCAGAATTATCGCGTGGTATCCAGCGAATGATTGGAAGCCTGAGGAGATTCTCGCAGATATCAGAAAGAGCACGACTTAAACTCTCATCAAAAAACCTCCAGACAACGATGGGACACTCCCTGCCGAGGTTCGCGAAATACAATTGAAGGCGCGCGCATGGACTTCGACAATAAACGTCGCGCCGACGTCAACAACCGGGATGAATACCGGCATCCTCACGTTGCTCCAAGTGCGCAGGCCGACTACCGCGACGGATTTCGCCGCGGTTACGACGCAGCGATGGATCATCTCATGAACGTGAACAAGGGCCCCCGCAGGTAAACCTGCCATAGCTCAAAGCAAAGTGCCCGGCAGCGGAGGCCGGGTACTTTTGTGCTTCTAACCTGAGGCATCGATGCCTTCTCTGCAAAATCTGCCAGTTTCAGTTGTCTCATCGCTTCGCTATTGTTGCGTCATGCGGAGTCAAGGGCACCTGAGCGTCGGAGATTTCGTTCAACGAAATCGTCGCGTAGCGGAGTACGGTGTGGGGATCAAATGGGGTTTGGTGCTGGTTCTAGGTTTCGTTTTTCATGAGTCTTTTTCCATTGCCCAAAGTCCCTCGTCCCCGAATCAAGCTCCTGTTGAAAAGGGGGCAACCTGTTCTCTTCGGAACCAACGTCGACGTGCAGAGTTCATCCAGCACAGGAAATGTTGAACTCGGCCTCGGAACCCATCAGGAAGACAAGCCCGCTGTTAAAAAAGAAGAGGCGCGGCGAATTTGCAATTGCTCCGGTCCCTCTCATTAACCCGTCGATCGGGAACGGAGGCGGCCTCGCTGCTATCTACGCCGTTCCCCTTGGTAACGAATCCTCCCCTCCCTCAACGTTCGGGGCAGGTGGTGTGGGCACCGGAACAGGCAGTTGGATCCTGGGACTTGGTGCGCGGCTCCATCTGCAAGACGACAAATATCGAATCACGGTCGCCGGCGGAGGCGGTCAGATCAACTACAACTATTTCGGGATTGGAACTGCGGCGGGTGCGGCGGGTAAGAGCATTCCCCTCGCCCAACGCTCTAGCGCCATTCTTATCGAGCCGAAGATCCGCGTCTATCGCCGGTGGTATGTTGGCCCACGCTATCACTGGATCTCAAGCGACACCTCGCTTAACTCGACCGAACTCAATCCAGACGATCTGCCGGCTCCGCTCCCGGGTGATCTAAACTTGCGAACAGCAGCTTTTGGAGGCCGTGTCCAGCGTGATACCAGCGACAGTACTTTCTATCCGCTTCGAGGTTCCATCCTGGATATTCTTGCCGATCTCTATGGGTCGGCGGTCGGTGGCAGAAGGACTTATCAAAACCTCACGTTGGGTTACAACAAATATCTCAGCCTTGGCAGCAAGAGTGTCATCGCAGTTCGCGGATCAGACTGTATGGTGACCGAGGCCGCACCCTTCTACGACATCTGTACACTTGGCTTTTGCGAAGGATCTTCGCGGCTACCAGATAGGGCAGTTTCGTGATAACCGCATGCTGGTCGGTCAGGTCGAGTTCCGCCGTGAGCTCTTATGGCGCATCGGCGCGGTTGGCTTCGCGGGAGCCGGCGCGGTGGCTCGCACCTGGGGAGATTTTGACAACACTCAGGCCGAACCCGGGGGGCTTCGGCCTTCGGTTCGTTCTCGCCAAGCGAAACCACATCAACTTGCGCTTCGACTATGCGTGGGAGATAACAGCAAAGCGAGCTATGTCAGTCTTGGCGAGGCATTCTGAGATGCACTTGTGAGCATCCTTCCAGTATCCTGAGACTGCGTCCTGCGAGGAACAAACATCATGGCAAAGCTCACCACTGGTTTCGGCATTCTGCTCATCGTCCTTGGCATCCTCGGATTTGTCGCGACCGGTAGTGCGCATCCCACAGCTTTGATTCCTGTTGGCATCGGCCTCCTGTTCGTTCTCTTTGGCATAATGGCAAATTCTCCCGACAGTAAAAAACGTATGCTGTGGATGCACATCTCCGTCACAGTCGCTCTGCTGGTATTTCTGGGAATGATCCCCGCATGCATTGACGTGATCCGGCTCTCCCGCGGTGTGTCCTTTCCCTATCCCGCCGCCGTTGAAGAGAAGGCCGCGCTCGGACTCTTCTGCTTGATCTACGTCCTCTTCTGTGTCCGCTCCTTCATCAATGCCCGTCGCAGCCGCCTCGCTTAAAGAAATGCGTTCTGCATCGCCGATGCTCATAAAATCATCGAAACAGGAGCCCAATCGGTTCAAACGCCAGTGCGGTCCCGTTTCTTCTTTTTAACCCGCCGTAAAAAGAATCGTTCGGCGTAGACTTGGAGCAACAAATGTCATCCACATCCTTTAGCCCATCCAGATTCGGCGGTGGCATGAAAGCCGCCGACCGCCCATCTCGCAGCGTCGGCAAAGCAACATCCGCCGAGATGACTTCCAGCCGTCCCAAACCCAAGCTGAAGAAGGTTCTTCCCGAGGTCTGGAAGCTGATGAGGCCCCGGCGCTGGCTCCTTGGCGGCAGCTTTCTGCTGATGATCGTCAACCGCTTCAGCGGCTTGATCCTGCCGGCCTCCACTCGCTACCTCATCGACAACGTCATGGGTAAACACCTGATCAATCAGCTGCCCATCATCGTCGGTGTCGTCGTTCTCGCGACCATTGTGCAGGGTGCCACATCATTCACTCTGACACAGCTTCTCTCCAAAGAAGGCCAGCGTCTCATCGCTGAGCTGCGCATGAAGGTTCAGGCCCACATCGGCCGTCTCCCTGTCGCCTTTTACGATTCGAATCGCACCGGCACCCTCGTCGCTCGCATCATGTCTGACGTTGAAGGCGTTCGCAACCTCATCGGGACCGGCGTCATCGACTTCATCGGCGGCATCCTCACCGCGATCTTCGCCCTCTGCTACCTGATCAAGCTCAGCGTTCAGATGACGCTCGTCACCTTCGTCATCCTCGTTGCTTTCGGCCTCGTTCTGCAAAAAGCTTTTAAGACTATCCGTCCCATCTTCCGAGAGCGTGCCAAGATTAACGCCGAAGTCACTGGTAGACTCACCGAATCCCTCGGTGGTGTCCGCGTCGTCAAGGGCTATCACGCCGAACAGAGCGAGGCCAACGTCTTCGCGGCGGGTGTCGATCGCCTTCTCCGCAACGTTATTTCTTCCATTACAGCCCAGTCGCTGATGTCGCTAGCTTCAACCGCAATTCTCGGCGTCGTCGGTGCGCTCATCATGTACCTTGGCGCCCATCAGGTTGTTGCCGGCCGCCTCACGACCGGTGGATACGTCACTTACGTGATGTTCCTAGCGTTCATGATCGCACCGATCGCACAGCTGGTCGCCATCGGCACGCAACTGACTGAAGCCCTCGCCGGCCTTGATCGCACTACCGAGATTCTTTCCGAATCTGAAGAAGACTCTGAGCCCACACGAACCAACGTTCTCGGGACCATCCATGGCGACCTTGCCTTCAAGGATGTCAGCTTCAGCTACGAACCCGGCAAGCCCGTCCTCCATGGCATCAGCTTCGAGTCCAAACCGGGCACCGTCACCGCGCTGGTCGGCTCCTCTGGCTCCGGCAAATCCACAATCATCTCGCTAATCTGCGCCTTCCACACCGCTACGACGGGCCAGGTCGTTGTCGACGGCATCGACCTCGCGACCATCCGTCTCTCCAGCTACCGCGAGCAACTCGGCGTCGTTCTGCAGGACACCTTCCTCTTCGACGGCACCATCCGCGAGAACATACTCTTCAGCCGCCCGAATGCGACGGAAGAGCAGCTTATAAACGCCTGCCGCATCGCCCGCGTCGACGAATTCGCCGAGCGCTTCCCGGAAGGCTACGACACCATCGTCGGCGAGCGCGGCGTAAAGCTCTCCGGCGGCCAGCGCCAGCGCCTCTCTATTGCGCGAGCGATCCTGGCCGACCCGCGCATCCTCATTCTTGACGAAGCCACCAGCTCGCTCGATTCCGAATCCGAAGCCATGATTCAGGCTGGCCTCGCCTTCCTCATGCAAGGCCGAACAACCTTCGTTATCGCCCACCGTCTGTCTACGATCCGTCGTGCAGACCAGATTCTTGTCGTCGAAGAAGGGAACATCGTCGAACGTGGCACCCACGAACAGCTCTACGAACTTCGCGGCCGTTATTACGACCTCTACACACGCCAGCACGGCCTCGAAACCAACCTTTTCCTCGCGCCCGGCGAAGGAGACAAGGTTGATGATCTAACCACAACCAAAGCCTAGACGCGCAGACAAAGTATGAGGCCGCGATGAACGTGCAGGATCAGTTCGGCCAAATCGATATTTACGTCTTCGATCAGATTCTAAGAGGAAATATCGCGCCCGGAATGCGAGTGCTCGACGCTGGTTGCGGTTATGGTCGAAACCTTGTGCATCTTTTGCGGGAAGGATGCGATGTCTTTGCCATCGATGCAAACGCCGAAGGTGTTGAACATGTGCGTGCCCTGGCAGCGGAGCTCGCGCCTAACCTGCCTGCGAACAATTTTCGCGTAGGGCCGATCGAAAAGATGGAGTTTGAGAGCAACTTTGCCGACGTCGTGATCTGCAACTCCGTGCTGCACTTTGCTCGTGACGAGTCTCATTTCCTTGCGATGGTCGAGGAACTCTGGCGCGTCGTCCGACCCGGAGGAATGCTCTTCTGCAGATTGGGTTCACGCATCGGCATGCACTTCGAGCGATTGCGAGGAAACATCTTCCGCATTAACGATGGTTCGGAATGGTTTCTCGTGGATGAAAGCGCGCTGATGAAGATGACCGAACAAATGAACGCCGTGATGGTCGATCCACTTAAGACGACTATCGTGCAGGATCACCGCTGCATGACGACGTGGGTGCTACGCAAACGTCACGCGTCTTAAGCGAAGTCGCAAACGATGTTCGGCTAACCTTCCACCCCAAGCTCCCTCAACAGAAACGAATAGTCAAACGCGATTTCCTTCAAGTAGTCGTATCTTCCCGAGGCCCCGCCATGCCCGGCATCCATATTGATGTGCAGCAGCAGCGGCGTATCGTTCGTCTTCAACGTTCTTAGCTTTGCTACATACTTGGCCGGCTCCCAATACATTACCTGCGAGTCGTTCAGGCTCGTCTTCACCAGGATCGACGGATACGCCCCTGCCTTCAGGTTGTCGTAAGGCGAGTAGGACCGCATATAAGCGAACGCCTCGGCTTCATTCGGATTTCCCCATTCCTCATACTCCGCGACCGTCAGGGGCAGGGAGGCATCCAGCATCGTATTCATCACATCCACGAACGGCACATGAGACAGCACCACACGAAAAAGATCAGGCCGCTCATTGACGACCGCACCCATCAACAGGCCCCCGGCACTTCCACCTTCAATCGCCACGCGATTCTTCGCCCCATAACCCTTTGCGACGAGTTGCTCGACCGCCGCAATAAAATCCGAGAACGTATTTCGTTTCACTGTCATCTTTCCAGCGTCGTGCCACGTATCGCCCATCTCGCCGCCGCCGCGAATATGTGCGTAGGCGATCACTACTCCACGATCCAGAAGCGACAATCTCGCCGCGGAAAACCCGATCGGCAGTGGATATCCATAGGAGCCATATCCATAAACATAAAGCGGGTTCGTCGAATCACGCTTGAAGCGGTCGCGCCGGTAAACCAGAGAGACCGGAACCTTCACCCCATCCGCGGCTTCTACCCAGACTCGTTCCGATCCGTATCGCGCAGAATCGAACCCTCCCGGTACCTCCTGCTGCTTCAGCAGAGTCGAGGTTCCAGCCTTCACTTCGTACTCATATACCGAGGACGGCGAAACCAGCGACTGATAACCGTACCGAAACGCCTCTGTTCCAAACTCTGGATTCGCGTGTGGCCCAGCCGAATAAACCGGCTCAGGAAATTCAATCTCCCGCGATCCTCCCAGCGTTCCCGCCGCGTCAATCGAAGTTACGGTCAGCGTCGGCAGCCCCTGCCTCCTCCGCAAGCTCACGCAGAACGAAGCGAACACCTCGAAGTCCTCGAGCGGAGCATCTCTTTCTTCCGCAATCAACTCCTTCCACGCCTCGCGTCCGCCGCCATTCACAGGCACCGTCACGACGCGGAAGTTCTTTCCTGTATCGTTCACGCGGATATAAAACAGTCCGCCACGATGATCGATCGAATACTCCTGTTCATCGACCCTCGGTGCAATGACGAGAAAAACGCCGCCCGGGGTCTCTGCATCGAGATAGCTGCACTCATTCGTCGTATGACTCCCGGACTCCATCAACAAGAATTTTCCATCCCTGGTCTTGCCTACACCGAGATTGAAGCGCTCATCTCTCTCTTCGAAAATGACCGCATCTTCCGTTTGCGGATCACCCAGGCGGTGTCTCCACAGATGGTCGTGCCGCTTCGTCATCGCATCCTCGGTCGTATAGAAGAGCGTCTTCGAATCCGCCGCCCACGCAATCGACCCAACCCGTTCCGCCGTGTCAGCGAGATTCACCCCGGTTTTCAGGTCGCGAACATGCGTCGTGTACTGGCGAAATCCTGTGTTGTCGGTCGTGTAAGCCAGCTTCCATCCATCCGGGCTTACCGTCATCGCGCCTACGGACATAAACGGTTGGCCCTCGGCCAGCTTGTTTACATCCAGCAGAATATCTTCCGGCTGCGACGCGTCGAACTTCGGCCCGCTTGCCAGTCGCCGGCAATGAATAGGGTACTGGCTGCCCTCCACCGTCCGCACGTAGTAAAACCATCCGCGTTCGCGGAAGGGAACCGACTCGTCCGTCTCCTTGATATGCGACAGCATCTCTTTGTAAAGGGTCGCTTGCAACTCCTCCGTTGGCGCCATCACCAAGCTCGTATAGGCATTTTCCGCCTCAAGGTGGGCCAGGAGCTCCGGCGAGGACTTATTCCGCATCCAGCGGTAGTTGTCCTCCAGGGTGTGTCCATACAATGTGGTTGAGGTAGGTTCCTGCCGGGCCTGGGGCGGCCTGATGGTGCTTTCTGTCATTTCTCTAAAAACTCCAATTTCCAGAATACAGTGTCGTACGAGGCTCCGGAGACAACCATACCGTATCCTCGAACACCCAAATGATGTATGACCAAGGCGTATAAGCTTTGCTACACTTGCCCGCCATAGGAGTCGCTCATGAACTTCCGTCGCGCAGGAACGGTTCTTCTCGGCGCAGCCGCCGCGTCTTTCCCATCTCTGCTGTTCGCTCAGTTTGATCCCATCCCCTCGTCCACCACAGGGCCCCGCCAACAGCAACAAACGCCCCAGAGTCCCGCGACGCAGGACTCGGCTCCTAATGCGGGAGACGTAGGCCAGGCCATGCAGGACAAGATGTTCCTCCGCAAAGCAGCTGAAGGAGGCATTGCCGAGGTCAAGCTTGGGCAACTGGCCGCGCAGAAAGCCAGCAGCGATGAGGTGAAGGCCCTCGCCCAGAAGATGGTCGATGACCGCACCAAGATGAACAGCGAAATGGCTCAGGTCGCCGATTCCATGGGTGTCATGCTGCCTAAGTCGATGAACAGAGACGATCAGGCAGAGTATGACAAGCTAAGCGCACTCTCTGGCGACGCCTTTGATACTGAGTACCTCACCTTCATGGTCAAGGACCACCACAAAGATCTGCACGAGTTCCGCATCGAGGCCGCGAGTCGAGCCGACCCGACTCTGCATGACGAAGTCGTCAAAGCCGGCGGAGTCATTCATGAACATACGTTGCTGGTCGACAGGCTTGCCCGCGCCAAGGGGATTCCGGTGCCTTCCCACGGTGCCAACAAACCCACCCCAGCACCCACGTTATAGCGACATAGCCTCTTTTGAATCAATCGGCGGATACTTCGGCATCCTCTTGCGCTTGTTCACGCCTGGGGGAACTTTGTTCACAAGCGAAGCGTAGAATGACCATCGATGACCTACCTCTCACGATGGTTGGCAGTCGTCCTCCTGCTGCTCGTCCCGTCGCACGCCCCGGCGGCCGAATCAGTGAACTCACTTCCAGCGCCAACCGGCTATGTCAGCGACTTCGCTGGTGTCCTGTCACCCTCAACAATTGGTAGCCTCGAACGTCTGTGTACTCAGGTCGACCGCCAGGCCCGCGCCCAGATTGCAGTCGTCACGATCAAAACCCTCGACAACGATGAAAACATCGACGATTTCGCCGTAAAACTCCAAGAAAAATTCAAAGTCGGCAAGAAGGGAACGGACCGTGGTGTCCTTCTGCTCGTTGTTATGAATCCGCGGAAGTATCGTATCGAAGTCGGTTACGGTCTGGAAGGGATACTCAACGACGCAAAGGTAGGCGATATCGGCCGTGCCATGGTTCCTGCGCTAAGCCAGTTGGACTACAACACAGCAATTCCAATCGGAGTCCAGCAGATCGCCCGCGTCATTGCCGCCGACGCCGGAGTTACCCTCACCGTTCCCCAGCCGGTCCACCAGTACCACCGTGAGCAGGCGCCTGTTCATATCAGTTTCACCGCGCTTATCCTCGGCGGCGGGGTCATACTGCTCATCCTCATTTTTCTGGTAAAGACCGGTAATACGGGGCTTATCTTCTTCCTACTCGGAAGCTTGATGGGAGGTCCCGGAGGAGGCCGGCGCGGAGGAGGAGACTGGGGAGGCGGCGGAAGCGGAGGTGGAGGTTTTGGTGGGTTTGGAGGCGGCAGTTCCGGTGGCGGAGGAGCCAGCGGGGACTACTGAGGAGAACGAATGTAAACGATTTTGCTGCAAAGAAGGGCAGCCGCGGCTAAGGATGATAAAGTACAGCCGAGCGGGTCAGCCAACCATCACATCGAATTTCAAACGAAGGGAAACTAGGGACAAATGAAACCTTTATGGATTGTGCTTGGGCTGGCGGGTCTTCTTATCCTGGCTCTGATTGTCGGCGGCGGAATGTACGTAAGTTCCAAGAATCAGATGGTTGCCAAGGACCAGAACGTCCAGGCTGCGTTCTCGGAGATCGACGTCAACCTGCAGCGCCGCGCTGACCTGATTCCCAACCTCGTTGCGACGGTCAAGGGCTACGCCAACGTCGAAGAAACTGTTCTGACCAACATCGCCAATGCCCGTGCCGGTCTCATGACCGCAAAGACGCCGGATGAAAAGCTCGCCGCCAACGATCGGTTGAACGTAGCCCTTCTGCCTCTGATGCGGCTGCAGGAGAACTACCCGCAGCTCAAGAGCAACGACCAGTTCATGCGCCTTCAGGACGAATTGGCGGGAACGGAAAACCGGATTGCCGTGGCTCGTCGGAGGTACAATGAGTCGATTCGGGAATACAACACCTTCATTCAGCAGTTCCCGAACAGCCTCTTTGCAAACTTCGCGGGATTCCATCCGAAGAACGAGTACTACTCGGCGGATCCCGGAGCGAGAACGGCACCGAAGGTCGACTTCTCGAAGTAGTGAAGCGAACTGAACTTTGGGCCGATAAAGGCCGTCGCAGTGGCGACGGCCTTTTATTGTGCTGCCAAAACTCGTTCCGAGCCGATTACTTGGTGTACGAAGCGATCGCTGCAGCCTCGTCGTCCTTCACGTCGAAGACTGTGTAAAGCTTGGTGATCTGCAGCAGGTCATGAACCTTTTTGGTCAGGTTCAGCAGCTTCAGTTCGCCGCCGCTGTTCTTGACTGTTGTGAAGGCGCTGACCAATTCGCCGATTCCGGAGCTGTCGATATAGCTGATGTCACCCAGGTTCAGCAGAATCTTTTTGGAACCCTTCGCCAGCACATCACGTACGGCATCGCGAATCGTCACGCTACCTTCACCGAGTGTAATTCGTCCGCTGAGGTCCAAAATGGTTACGCCGTCCACCTGGCGAGTCGATACTTTCATGCTCATGTCAGTTGTTCTCCTTATGTCCCCGTTTGCGCGGGTGTCCTATGTTTGATCAAGGTCAATTCTGTGCCGGGATGTAGCTGCCGAAAGTTTACCTCATCCATGAACGCCTTGATGAGAAAGATGCCGCGCCCCGATCCGCGGAGGATGTTCTCCGGAGCCAGTGGATCGGGAAGTGAATCCGGGTCGAGTCCTGGGCCCTGGTCGGCGATACGGATAATTAGCGAATCGCTCGTTGTTTCGAAAGACGCTTTGATGTGCTTGTTGGCGTCATAAGAGTTTCCATGCAAAACTGCATTCACGGCCGCCTCGCGAACTGCCATGGCAATATGAGGAATCGTATCTTCGTCGAAACCAGCCCGCTGGGCGACCTGCTCCGCGGTTATCTCAATTTTGTTCACGCTATCGAGAGACGAATCAAGGGTAAAGCTCACACGGCTTGGGTTCGGGTCGGCCAAAGATTTCCTTGTCTTACTTTTGTCGCTAGAGTTCATTCCGGTCATCGAGCTGGACACAATCCTGAACCGATCCCGGATAACGTCGGTGATGGCAGTGTGCTTGTGGAATTCTCGAAAGTCAAGATGAGGTGCCGAACTTTTCGCCACCGCCCTTCGCTTTGGCACCCCCAAGGTAAGTACATCGGTTCCTGCCGCCCATCCCGCTGTAAGTTGGGCTAACATGCGAAATAGCAGGTAAAGTGTGCCAGGCGCTATCGCCGCTCTATGACAAAACACGCCAATCAGCAACGGACAAGTGTCTCCACCCTGCTTGGGTCGGCCGTGATCGACGCGAACGGAAAGACACTTGGCCACGTGCGTGAGTTCGCCGTCGCGCCGGATCGTGACACCGCTCACATCTACGCTATCGCCCTCAAGCTAACCTCAGCCAAACGAGGCGACCGGCACCATCTCGTCCCGGTCACTCACCTCCGGCTCACTCCCGCCGGGACCATGCAGCTCCGAGGACCCGCGCAGCCCACGCCTTTGCCCGACGACGACCGTTTTCTCCTACTCGAACGCGACCTCCTGGATCAGCAGATCATCGACGTGCACGGTCACAAGGTCGTTCGAGTCAACGACGTAGACCTTGTCTGGGAAAACTGCCATGAAGACAACCCTGAAGATCTTGCCCTCCGCATCTCCGAAGTCGAAGTCGGCATGCGCGGCGCCGTCCGACGCCTCCTGAATGGCCTTCCCAAAGACCCGGTCAACCGCATCGCCGCCCGCTTCAGCGCCAGTGTCATTCCATGGGATTTTGTCGATCTCATCGATCGCGATCCGGCTCGCCGCGTCCGTCTCAGGATCGAGCAGGATCGCCTCTCCCAGATGCACCCCTCCGACATCGCTGACATCCTTGAAGATCTTGCCCCGGCCGAACGTCAGGCTCTCTTTATCTCTCTTGACGAAGAGGTCGCCGCTGAGGCACTCGAAGAGGTCAAACCGAAGATGCAGCAGTCCCTTATCGAGTCTCTCGACTCCGAGCACGTAGCTGGCATCGTCGAAGAGATGGACCCCGGGGCGGCCGCCGATCTTCTCTCCGAGCTTTCAGATGAGAAGTCCGAGGCCATCCTCGAAGAGATGGATCCTGAGGAGCGTCAGGAAGTTGAAGACCTCCTCGAATTCTCCGGAAACTCCGCCGCCGGCCGCATGACCCCCGAATACGTCGCGCTTCCGTCCACAGCCATTGCCGATCAGGCCATCGCAGCCCTTCGAGAATTCGAGGGCGACCTTGAGTCCATCACCGATATTTATCTGCTCGACGAACACGAGCACATCACCGGGCTCGTCCCTATCGTTCATCTTCTGCTTGCCAATGCTGGAGCGCGGTTATCCGAGCTTCCGCATGGCCATATCGTTACCTGCAACGTCGACGCCAACGGTCGCAAGGTCGCCGAACTCTTCGACAAATACAACCTCCGTTCGCTTCCCATCGTCGATCACGACAATCGCCTCGTCGGAGTCATCCACGCCGAACAGGTCATCGCTCTCCTCCGGGCTACCCGCTAACGCATCTTCGGTTTTGCACGATGAATTAATTCAGGCCATACGCAAAGGAAATGCAGTTACTCCATGAAGATTCTGTACGCCGCCGGCCTCTCGCTCGAAGAATCCTCCCTCTATCGACTCTGGGCGCTTGAACGCCTCGGTCATCAAGTCGTCCCCTTCAACACCTTCGATTATCTGCCCCGAAACCCACTGATCAGCAAGGCCACCTTTCGGCTCTCTGCAGGTCCCACCGTCACCCGGTTCAATGGCGATCTCCTCCGCATAGCCACGGCTGAAAGACCCGACCTCTTCTGGGCTGACAAGCTGCTCTTCCTCCATCCCCGCACCCTGAATCGCATGCGCGAGCTGGGCATTGCCTCCGTTAGCTATATGATTGACAACCCCTTCGGCCCCCGCCGCGATCCCGGCTGGCGTCTCTACATGAAGAACATTCCCCACTACGATCTGCATGTCGTCCAGCGCGACAAAAACATCCACGACTACATCTCGCGCGGCGCACGCGACGTCATCAAGATCCAGACCGCCTACGAACCGACGCTGCATTTTCCTCCCCCGCCCGCCTGGTCCGACGCTGACCGGAACCGCGACGTCTCCTTCATCGGCACACCCTACGACGATCGCGCCGAAACCCTCGGCCGCCTCTGGCGCGAGTGCGGATTCTCCGTCGCGGTCTCCGGAAGCGGCAAACTCTGGGGCCGCGCCATGCCCGCAGACGTCTTCAAAGCCACCTTCCACGTCGGCGAACTCTACCGCGAGGCATACCGCGAAGCCATCTGGCGTTCTCGCATCAATCTAAGCTTCCTCACCCACTCCAATCAGGATGAATTCGTCCACAAAAGTTTTGAGATCGCAGGATGTGGCGGCTTCCTGCTCGCGGAGCGCTCCGCAGGCCATCTCCAGCGTTTCAGGGAAGACGAGGAAGCGGTCTTCTTCTCCAATTTTGACGAATTGGCCCAGAAAATCCGTCGCTATCTCCCTGACGAAGCCGCCCGTCACCGCATCGCCGTCGCCGGAAACCTTCGCGCCCTCCGCGACGGCTACCACAACGACCGGCAGGTAAGCCTCATCATCGAGCGAATCCAATCACTAAGCGCGATGCGCGCAAGTCTTCCCGCGAATCCAGCCCTCGCGGGCCACCCGTGATCCACGACCTTCTCAAGGAAACACCCCCGGGCCTCGTCGCAGATGTCTGCATCGTCGGAGCTGGGGCGGCCGGAATCACCCTCGCCGTCGAGTTCGCCCGCAAAGGCAAGAAAGTTTTCCTCCTCGAAGGCGGCGGAGCCACCCGCGAAGATTCATCCCAGGCCATCTACGACAGCGAGATCGCCGGTCGCGCCCACAAGGGAATTCACACCGGTCGTATTCGAGTCAAAGGCGGAACTACCGTCCGCTGGGGAGGCCAGATCCTCGAGCTCAGCGCCTCGGACTTCACTCCGCGCGCAAACGTCCCCGAGAGCGGCTGGCCATTCCCCAAAACCGAACTCACCTCATACTACGAACGAGCTCTCCAACTCGAAGGCCTCGCCAAAGTTCAACGCAGCGATGAAGCCGTCTGGCGCGAGCTGGGCCTCCCGTTCACCCAGTTTCCCGATCTCCAGGCCTACCTCTCGCGCTGGTGCCCTGAGCCCAACTTTGCCCGTCTCGACCACAGAACCCTCACCACTCACCCCAATATCCATCTCTGGCTTCATGCCAACGCAGTCGAGCTCGTTACCGAAGGCAACACCGCAATCGGCGTCCGCACCCGCACTTTGACGCGGGTAGAAGCTATCTTCCGCGCCCGCGACTACGTCTTCGCCCTCGGCGGAATCGAAAGCTCCCGCTTCTTCCTCCAGCCGCGGCCCGGCGGCCTGCCATGGAATCGCTCCAGCTTTCTCGGCCGACATTTTCAGGATCACATCGACTGCAACGCGGCCCAGGTCATCCCTCACGATCTCGCGAGTTTCCACGACACCTTCGATCCCATCTTCTCGCGTGGCTTCAAATATCTTCCGAAGCTCCGCCTCCCACCCGATCTTCAATCCCAGCTCGACACTCTCAGTGTCGGTTCCACGATGGGGTTCGAAGACACCGGCAAAGCCCGCATGCAGGCCAAACACACCATCCGCAACCTTATGCGCGGACGCCTTAGCGAAGTCACCGGTGGTAACCTCTCCCACACCGCTAAGCATCTTCCTATGCTCTTCGGGCAAGCTTGGCGTTACTACATCCGTCGCCGCGGCTACGCCCCTCCTTCCGTCCGCATCTTTCTTCGTGTCCACTGCGAACAGGAACCCACCTCCTGCAGCGGCATCTGCCTCACAGACCAGCGCGATCCGCTCGGCCTCCTGCGCATCCGCTTCAACTGGCAGATATCGGAAAGGGAACTGGAGACCATCCGTCAATACGTTCTCGTAGCGCAGCGCTCACTCGCGGGCGTCGCCGCCATCATCCCTGACGAGGACCTCATGTCCGGTAATCCGAACTTCCTCACTCGGTGCGACGACAGCAATCATCATATGGGAGGAATGCGCATGTCCCTTTCACCAGAAACGGGCGTCGTCGACCCTAACCTACGCCTCTATGGCACAACGAACACGTACATCTGCTCGAGCGCCGTCTTCCCCTGCTCAGGCTTCTCCAACCCCACCCACACCGTCCTCGCCCTTGCTGTTCGTTTGAGCGATCATCTGAGTGTCTGAAGAAATGGAACAGATTGCACTAGGACAATCCGGCCGACAGACCACCCGCCTCGGCTACGGCTGCTCCAGCCTGATGGGTGCGCTCAACCGCCGCGACTCCCTCCGCCTCCTCGAAACAGCCTACGACGCAGGCATCCGCCACTTCGACGTTGCTCCCATGTACGGCTACGGAGAAGCCGAGTCCTGCCTCGGCGAATTCCTGCAAAACCACCGTAACATCACCGTCACCACAAAGTTCGGGATTGCCCCACCAAAAAGGTCGGCCCTCATTCAAGCAGGCCGCCGCATCGCGGGTTCGATCGTAAAAAAAATCCCGTCCCTGAAACAAGGCCTCGCAAAAGCCGCAAGCACAGCCACCCGCAACGACGAACGCACCGCATTCACCGCAGCCCACGCCAAAGCGTCACTCGATCGTAGCCTCCGAGCCAT
Source organism: uncultured Acidobacteriaceae bacterium (assembly GCA_963815485.1). Lineage (GTDB taxonomy): Bacteria > Acidobacteriota > Terriglobia > Terriglobales > Acidobacteriaceae > Edaphobacter. The sequence continues at coordinate 3,565,365 of CAWFGQ010000002.1, forward strand.
GCAGGCCGAGCACATCGACCTCTGGCTCCTTCATGAAGTCGAAGCCCGCGACCTCATGGACGACACTCTCCTCACCCTCCTCGAATCAGAAATCAGGCAGGGAAGCATAGGCACCTTCGGAATAGGCAGTAGCAGGGAAAAAATCCCGGCAATTCTCAGCGACCACCCTGCCTACTGCCGAACTCTTCAGTACGAATGGTCGATTCTTGACTCACCGATCGAAGCTCCGTTAATCGACACAGGCCAACCCTTCCACATCCACCATCGATCCCTCACCAACAACTTCCGCACTCTCCATACAGCGCTCCTCAACAACAAAAACCTCACCCGCCGCTGGTCCAAATCCACCAACACCGATCTTGCCAATTCTGAAACTCTGGCCAACCTTATGCTCAAGGCGGCGCTCGTCATGAACCCAGCCAGCATTATCCTTTTCTCTTCAAAAAACCCCCAGCACATACAAGCCAACGCCCGCATCGCGGCCGACCGCACTCTCGAAACCCATGCCCGCCAACTCTACAGCCTCGTCCAAGCGGAGGGCAGTCAGCTCCTTCAGCCAGATCACTCAAACGAATAGCCCCACATCGAAAAATTGATTTAACCTGTCAGAGGCGAGCTAAAGAGTTCTTCCAACCCAGCAAAAAGGAAACTGCAAAATGACTGCCTGGCGCACCTGGAGAACTCGGCTGATTCTTGTCTTCGCCGTCCTCGGCCCGGGCTTCATCACTGCCAATGTCGACAACGACGCCGGGGGCATCCTCACCTACTCGGCCGCAGGAGCGCAGTTTGGCTATACGCTCCTCTGGACGATGATTCCCATCACCATAGCCCTCATCGTTGTCCAGGAGATGTGCGCCCGCATGGGAGTGGTTACCGGCAAAGGCCTCAGCGACCTGATCCGGGAAGAGTTCGGCCTTCGCATGACCTTCCTCATCATGATTCTGCTCGTTGCCGTCAACTTCACGAACGTCGTGACGGAGTTCTCCGGCATCGCGGGCAGCATGCAACTCTTCCATGTCAATAAATACATCAGCGTCCCCATCTGCTCGCTCATCGTCTGGGCTCTTGTCGTCAAGGGCGACTACAAGAGTGTCGAAAAGATCTTCCTTATTGCAAGCGTCTTCTACATCGCCTACATCATTGCCGGCGTTCTCAGCCGCCCCGACTGGCACCTCGCGATTGTCGAAACGGTCAAGCTTCCACCCCGCAGCGTCTGGTCTGACAAAGCGTATATCTACATGACCGTCGGCGTCATCGGCACCACAATCACTCCGTGGATGCAGTTCTACCTGCAATCCTCCATCGTCGACAAAGGGGTCAGTGTTCGCCAGTACAAAGCCTCGCGTCTCGATGTCATCGTCGGCTCCATCTTCACCGACATCGTCGCCTGGTTCATCGTCGTCGCCTGCGCTGCCACCCTGTACACCCACGGCATGCACAGCATCAACGACCCCTCGGATGCGGCTCAGGCCATGAAGCCTCTCGCCGGAGACTACGCCTTCATCCTCTTCGCAGCTGGGCTCTTCAACGCCTCACTCTTCGCCGCCAGCATTCTGCCGCTCTCTACCGCCTACACCGTCTGCGAAGGCCTCGGCTTCGAGAGCGGCCTCGACAAGGGCTTCCGCGAAGCCAAATTCTTCTACTGGCTCTACAGCCTGCTCCTCTTCGCCGGAGCTGCCGTCGTCCTTATCCCCAACTTCCCCTTAGTCAAATTCAGCATTCTCTCGCAGGTTCTCAACGGCATCCTTCTGCCCCTGGTCCTCGTCTTCATGCTAAAACTCATTAACAAACATGAGCTAATGGGCACCTACACCAACACCCGCTGGTTCAACATCATCGCATGGGCCACGGCGATCATCGTCACCGGCCTCTCCCTCGTCCTTGTCTGGAACACAATCCACGGCTAGGACGCCGGTTTTTCTTATCCCGCCCCTAAAACCTGCGTCATCTCGACCGGAGGCGGCGCTTTTGCCGCCGAAATGGAGAGACCCCGCATTTCGCTTTTGCGCTTGTTCTTAGGGTTGGTGTTGCTTGTTCTCGTAGGAATTTTTCCGCATTCGACACCAACTCAGAAAACTGATCACCCTACAACAACTTGCCCTCCGACAGATCCCGAATCACTCCCGATAGAGCCATGCCCCCGCCAACGCTGCGATGATGAGCGCGGGAAGGGAGGCTCCGCTCGCAGGCAGGACCGCAGACGGCGCGACAAATCCGAAAGAACCCCAGGTAGCGTCTATGCAGCTGCTTATGATCCACAAGGAGAATCCGGCAATCACGGCGGTCTTTGGTCCAGCGCCGTAGCGAGGACGAATGGCGGCATAGAGCCACATTGCCCAGATCCCCGTCACAAGGTTCACGCTGAATAGAAAGGCGACTAGGCCGCCGGGTGGTTTGGACAATCGCCCACCAGGCACCGCGGCCACAAAATCTTTAGCCACCAGAGCAGTGATAAACGAAGAAAGAACAGTCCAGACGATGCCGGACACAAATCCGCAGAGAACAACTCGAGGCCAGTTGATTTTCCCCATCCCAAACTCTCCCGTGTTGCTCTTAGCTTGGAGTTTTCGGTTTGAATCTCTTCTGGTGCGAATCCTATGCCTGTCTTGCCCGCTCCACAATTATTTCGTGAAGTAGCACACCACCCAGGACTAAAGCAACTTCCCCTCCGACAGTTCCCGAATCAACCCAAGATCCGCCGCGAGAAAGTCATACCCGGGTAACTCCACCAAAGGAACCCACCGCACATCATTAAAAATCCGGTTTTCAATCGTTCCCTCAAACTTCCGTACTGCAAAAAACTGAAGATCGACGGCTCCGCCATTCCTGTACTTATGCCGCACCCGTGCCACTCGTGCCCCGATCGCCGCCGTAATCCCGAGTTCCTCGTTCAGTTCCCGAGCCAGCGCTCCCTCCGCGCTCTCTCCTGCCTCAATCTTTCCACCGGGAAACTCCCACTTCAGACTCATCGGCTGTTCTGCTGTCCGCTGACAGATCAGCACATCCTGACCGCCGTTGCCCTCACGGAGCATTAACGCCGCCACGACAAGCCGGACTGGCTTGCGTGCCGCCATCCCTGCTCCTCCCCCGAGCTTGCGAATCGGCTCTCTCATCTGCCTGTAGCTTAGACGAGTTAACCCCACAAAAGCCTCTATTCCCTTTACTTAGGCTCAACCGACACCGGATAGTAAACCGACCAACCTTCCTGCGTGCTACGCTCCACCAGCCCCGGCGTCGGATTCACCGGAAACGCCCGCCGCGCCATCTCCAGCATCGCCACGTCATGCACAGAATTCCCAAACACCGCATCGGGAGCAGTTACGCCTACCCGCCGCAGAGCGACTGCCTTGCCCTCATCCGTCGGCACGTCGAGAATCGTGTCCGTCACCACACCATCCCGCACCTCAACCCGAGCCGCCAGCACCCGTTCCGCCGGAATCCCAAACCCTCGAACAGCTTCTTCGATCACCCAATTGTTCGTCGAACTTACCGACCAAAGCTCGACACCCCCGCTGCAAAGCTCCTCCACCAGCACCCGCATCTCCGCAAAGATCTTCCTCTCAATCCTGCTCTCAAAATAGGTCTTCGCCGCCCGTCGCATCTCATCCTCATGCAGCCGCTGATACATCTGCACCATCTCCCCGCAGATCTCCAGTTCCGACACCTGCCCTCGCAGATACCCTCGATAGCGGGCATCGATCCAATCCGCAGCCTCGCGCGATACCAGCCCGGTCTCGATCGTCCACTGCATGAAACCTGATCCCGCATCACCAGACCACAACGTTCCGTCGCAATCGAACACAGCTATCTTTGGCGACAGTGCCATCACCGCCGCATGAAACTCCGCCGTACCTAGACGGCTTTCCGTAACAAATCTAGTCACAAATTACCTAACTTCCCGCGCACGGGCTTCCCATGCGCTTCAAATCTCTTCGAAGCTCCAGTTTCTATCGTATCCTGCGTGTGTTTCGGCTATGTTATCGCTACAAGCGGCGCGGGCGTGGCTTCTATGGTTCGCTTGAGCTGTCCGCAGGCGGCGTAGATATCACGTCCGCGGGGACGGCGGATGTAGGTGGGCATGCCGCCTTCGATGAGCGTCTTCTGGAAGACGGCTACGTCTTCAGGGTTGGGTTGGGTGTAAGGGATGCCGGGGCCCGGGTTCCACACGATCAGGTTGACCTTGGCCTTCACGCCCTCGAGGAGCTCGAGGATTTCGCGGGCGTGCTGGGGCTGGTCGTTGATGCCACCGAGGAGGACGTACTCGAAGGTGACCCACTCACGTTTGCCCAGTGGGAGGGTTTTGACGGCTTCGAGGAGCGCGGCGATGTTCCATTTGCGGGTGATCGGCATGACCTGCTCACGGACAATGTCGTTTGAGGCGTTGAGGCTGAGGGCGAGTTTCGGGCGGAGGGGCTCAGTGGCGAAGCGGCGGATGGAGGGCTCGATGCCGCTGGTCGAAACAGTCATACGGGAGTCCGGGATGCCGATGTATTTGGCGAGAAGATGGACACTGCGGATGAACTGGTCGTAGTTCAGGAAGGGTTCGCCCATGCCCATGAAGACGAGGTTGATGCGGTCGGCTCCGATCTTGACGCCTTGGCGGTTGAGGACTGCAACGACTTGGCCGGCGATCTCTCCCGCGGTGAGATTGCGTTTGATGCCGAGCTTGGCGGTGAGGCAGAACTGACAGTTGACGGCACAACCAACCTGACTGGAGATGCAGATGGTAGCCCTGGTGTAGCCACTGCGTTCGAGGGCGCCTTGATTGCGGAGGTCTTTTCGAGGCTGGACGGAGGGCTGGGGGTTGCCTTCAAGGCCTTCGGTGGCTTCTTCTTCGGCTGCGGCCTCGCTGCCGTCGCCTCGCTCGCCTCCGTCGCCGTCGGGCATCCAGACGGTTTCAACAGTCTCGCCGTCTGAGGTGCGGATGAGGTAGCGCTCGGTGCCGTCGATGGAACGAGCGGTCTGGATGATCTCTGGTAGGCCAACGACGTAGCCTTCGGCGGTCAGGGTGTCACGGAGGGTCTGCGGAAGGACGGTAATTTGATCGAGGGAGGTGACGCGGAGGCGGTAGAGGGCCTCGTGGAGCTGGCGGGCGCGGTAGGGTTTTTGGCCGTGATCTGCCATGAGGGCAGTGAGGTCTTCGAGGCCCAATCCGAAGAGCGCTTTTTCCTCAAGTTGTAAATTCGTTTTTTCTTCTAAATAATTCATAATATTATATTTATTAGGGCCTTAATTGAAAGGCCGTGGACGGGCGGAATCTTTCGGGTATACCGTGCCTCCATGACTTAGTCTACCTCCCGGGCGGGAGGCGTCAGCTATGAAACAATAGCGATTCAGGAATCTTTCCGGGATTCAGGATTCAAGGAGCACCCATGCCTGCAACTTTAATCGAAGAACTCCCCGTGACCAGGAACGGGTCACGGAATATTCGCAAGACTATTCTGTCGAACGGCCTGCTTGTGCTAACCGAGAGCATGCCTCATTTGCGCAGTGTGTCGATGGGGGCGTGGATCGGATCGGGTGCGCGCGATGAGGCGGCCGAGGTTAACGGGATCTCACACTTTGTCGAACACATGGTGTTCAAGGGGACCACTTCGCGCTCCGCGCAGCAGATTGCGCGTGAGGTGGACACAATTGGCGGGAACCTGGATGCGTTTACAGGAAAAGAAATGATTTGCTTCAACATCAAAGTATTGGACGAGAATGTTCCACCAGCGCTTGAAGTATTAGCGGACTTAGTGCTGCATCCGACGTTCACACCGGAGGACCTGACTCGCGAGAAGGGCGTTATTCTCGAAGAGATCAAGATGGACGAGGACAACCCCGACTACCTTGTGAACGAGGTTTGGACCCAGAACTTCTGGAAGGGCGATGCGCTGGGGCGGCCAATCCTCGGAACAGCTAAGACCGTGTCGAGTTTTGATCAACGGTCACTGTTCGATTATTACGGCGGACAGTTTACGCCGCGGAACATGGTTTTTTCGGCGGCGGGGAACCTGGAGCATGACTCGTTTGTTGCGCAGGTAGAGCGTGAGTTCAGTTCGCTGGCGATGAGCACCGATACGTCGGGGCCGAAGATGTCTGCGCCGCAGGCGACTCCTCACATTACCCTTAAGCGGAAGAAGGCGCTGGAGCAGGTTCAGTTTTGCCTGGGAGTACCGGCCCCCCCGGTGAACGATCCGCGGAGGTATGTCGTGTTTTTGCTGAACACGATGCTTGGCGGCGGGATGAGTTCGCGGCTATTTCAGACGATTCGCGAGGATCAGGGACTTGCCTATTCGATCTTTTCGGAGATGAGTCCCTTTCGGGATACGGGGTCGCTCTGCATCTTTGCGGGTACGTCCGTGGACAAAACGAGGCAGGTATTGCAGCTTACGCTGAACGAGTTGCGGCGTCTGAAGGAAGAGACAGTCAGCGATGTGGAGTTGAAGCGGGCCAAGGACCAGCTGAAGAGCAATATGGTAATCGGACTGGAGAGTTCGGGAAGTCGGATGTCGAATCTGGCGCGGCAGCAGATGTACTTCGGGCGGTTCTTCGGAGTGGACGAGATTATGCAAGATGTCGATGCAGTGACCGCCGCGGAAGTGCGGGAAATGGCGCAAGAGCTCTTCCAACCCGAGACGATGGCGCTAACGCTGCTCGGAAACCTCGGTTCGATGAAGGTGGATCGCGAAGATTTGGTCTGTTAGGGCGATGCTGATAGAGTTTTGTTCGGAGTTGGAAACCAGAAACGGCCTGAGGATGAGGGAGAGAATGAAAGCATTGGACCGGTTGCGCCCAGAACTGCCGAACGAAGAGGGATTTACGCTGATTGAGCTTCTGATCGTGATGTCGGTGATGCTGATCCTGATGACGCTGGCCGTGCCTCAGATGTTGAAGATCCGCAAGCAGACGAACGAGACCTCGGCGGTCCAGTCTTTGCGCACGATCGGACAGGCGGAGCTGCAATACAACTCGGCCTATCCGGCGAATGGCTTTTCCTGCGCTCTCGGTACGCTGGGAGGCGATCCAAAGTCAGGCGCTCCCTCGGCGCAATCGGCGCAGCTTCTCGCGGCTGACCTGGCAAGCGGGCAGAAGGCCGGTTACACCTTTGCGATTACGAACTGCACCAAGGTGACCGTGAATAATCAGGACATGTATACCGGATATGAGATTACCGCTGTGCCGAACTCGATTGGGCGAACGGGCGATCGCGGTTTCTGCACGGACGAGAACAGTACGATCCGGTTCGATCCTGCGGGCGGGACCAACTGCACACAGCCGATTCAGTAAGAATGCAGCCGCAAAATTTTCTAATTCGTGTGTTTCGGGTGAGCGGATTTCTGCCGGTTTTTCTGGCGGGGTACTCCCTGTTGGCGACTCAGCAGAACGATCCGATTGTTCGCAGGGTTGACGATCATTACAACCATCTGAACTCGCTGCGCGCACACTATACGGAGCGGTATTCCGGTATGGGGATGGACCGCTCGGAGGAGGGTACGCTGCTTCTGAAGAAGCCGGGGCGGATGCGGTGGAACTATGCCAATCCTGCAGGGAAGGTGTTTGTGCTGGATGGGAAGTTTGCGTGGTTCTATACCCCCGGCGATGCACAGGCAACGCGGGTGCCGGCAAAACAGCTCGACGATCTGCGATCGCCGCTGCGTTTTTTGCTGGGGCATACGCAGTTGGCGAAGGAACTCGATGGAATTGCGGTGGTGAAGGACGGACCGGGTTTTCGGATCTCGGGAGTGCCGAAGGGTATGGAGCAGAAGGCGAAGCTGCTCTCGCTGTGGGTGACTGCGGCGGGCACAATTCAGCGGATGCGGTTGGAAGAGGTGGACGGCGCGGTGACGGAGTTTGCGTTTTCGGGCATCGAGGAAAATGTGCCGGTAAAGGATTCGGACTTCGGGTTTGTTCCGCCCGCCGGAGTGACAGTAGTGGAGGGGATGTCACCTATCTAGCAGAAGAGCCTCTGAAACTAAATAAGTCCAGCAGCCACTTGGTGTTACGACGACTCTAACTGCAATTCCGGTCTCTGTTGCCTTAAGCTGGAGCCATTTGCTCTATCGCAAGCATCAGCACACGTTCCGCCACGCGATCGTAATCATGCCTCAGCACATCGCCTTCGTGAACAAAATTTCCGGTAATCGGTTCCACTCCCAGCGCTCGTACACGCTCCAGATCCGCCTCAATCGGCTGCTGACCCTCACGAGCATACTGCTCCAACCGCTCAACCGAGATCGCCCCCGTATTGATCAGTGCATAGTCAAAGATCGGTCCCACCCCTTCGGCATGTTGCAGAATCTTCTCGATATGTTGTGAAGCGGACAGACCCAGCGACTCATTCGCCTGGGTCATCAGGTTGCACACAAAAACCTTCGTCGCCCGCGAGGACGCCAGCGCCTCGGGCATCCCGCGCACCAGCAGATTCGTGATCAGAGACGTGTAAAGCGACCCTGGGCCCAGCGTAATCAGGTCTGCATTCGCAATCGCTTCTAGCGTTTCCGGCAGCGGATCGGCGGCCTCGGGCTCGAGCCGCAACTCGACGATGCTGCGCTTGCTCGCCGTGATGTTCGTCTCGCCCCGCACCACCGAGCCGTCCTCCATCTCGGCCGCAAGATTCACATTCACGTTCGTCGAAGGAAAGATCTTCCCGCGAGCCGCCAGGATCTGCGACGACATTTGCACCGCCTGTGCGAAATCGCCCGTGATGTGCGAGAGCGCCGCAACAAAAAGATTTCCAAAGCTGTGACCTTCAAGGTCCCCATGCTCAAACCGAAACTGAAACAGCTTCGACAGAAGGTGCTCATCCTCAGACAGCGCCACCATGCAGTTCCGGATATCGCCCGGCGGCAGCATCTTCAAGTCTTCGCGCAGCCGTCCTGATGATCCGCCATCATCGGTAACGGTCACCACCGCCGAAAGCTCTCGTATCAAGCACAGGAGCGCAGGGGAGGGAACCGGTGCAGCCTGCGGTCCCGGAGCATCCCCAATCCGAATCCCCCGTCTCCGGTCCGGACTCGCCACATACCGCTTCAGTCCGCGCAGCAGTGTCGACAGCCCTGTGCCGCCACCGATCGCAACCACCCGAAGTTCTTTTTCTTTTGATTCAGCCGAATGCGGCAACGACATGTACGGTCTCTCCTACCCAAGCCTAAATGAACCTGCTTTTCAGCTTGGATGCAGGATGAGCCTCAGACCTCTGGATACAACAGCTCCGTAAATCGCGGGTCGTCCGCCATATCCTGAAAATCCGAGTCCGACCGCGCCTGGATCCTGTTCTGAGGATTCTGCCGGATCGCCTCCGTCAGATGCTCCAGGCAGCGCTGAGCATCCCCAGTCATGCTCGACAGCACAGCCAAGCCATACAGCGCATAATCCGCTTTGTCGTTCGCCTTCAGGATCAGCGTGAACTGTTCCCGTGCATCCTCGTAGTTCCCGTCGTTCAGCAGCGAGACAGCGTAGTCATAGTGCTCTTCGAGGTTCGCGAACGAATTCTTTACCTTGTTTGTCTGCAGCAGGCACGCGTTGCTGTACATCCGCGCGCGCTCGCTCAGTTCGCCGGCACCCGCTGCGAGCATCTTTTCAAATGCCGCATGAGCCTTATCGTACTTGCTCTCCTGCATCAGCCGCAGCGCAGCCTCGTACTGCGCGACGATCTGAGCTCGCGCATTGTCGTTGGCCGGAACAGTTCCCGCCAGTGTTCGGGGACCACGTTTTGTTGCAGGGATATTCGCCGTCTTTGTCTGAGCCATCTTCTATCCTGTCGCCAAGGCGTTTCTGAGCTCTCCCATTCTAACGGGTAGCTCTTTTGTTGATTTGTTCTCGTCTCGGTTTTATACGCAGACATGAGTTCGAGGTCAACTCCCCGTCCGTTACCGCCGTTGATACACCGCCGGATTCAGCTCCGGATCGTTGTACATCTTCAGTTGCCGGTACAGCTTGAATCGCCTCGTTCCCCTCAGCACCTCGGCCCATAAAGCATCGAGGCAGCGAGCCAAATCCTGCTGTTGTTCCTCAAGCAAAGCCAGCCGAGCCAGGTTCTTCGCCCTATGCTCCTCCGAAGCGCTCATTCGGACCGACTCCTCCCGCGTGTGATAAATCTTCAACGATAAGATCGAAAGCCTGTCGATCATTAGCCCCGGTGTCTCCGAGTGCAACGGCGCGCCCGGTTCCTGATCAAGTCTGGCGATCAACCACCCATCCATCCTCTCCACCAGGTCATTCCGCCTCTGATTCAGCACATCGATCGCCCGCTTCACCGCAGCAATCTCCGCGTCCGATGCCCTCGTAACTCGCGCTTTATCTTCTTCGTGCCAAAGCTCAAAATTCGCTCTATGTTGTGCTGCCGCAATCGCCATCAAGCCATCTCCACTGACTTCCACCGCCAGCTCGCCGTCGGTCTCATGCAGTGCCGCCGTCATCTCGTCCTGCATCCGGGTAATTAGTAGCGCATCAAGCATAAGCAGGCCTATTCCCTTCAATCCGGCACACGAAAAAACTCTATCAGCTTCCACACTGTCAATACGACTTCGGGACGCCCAGCTTCATGCATCGATCCCGAACTCCACAAATATTCTTTGGCCTCTAATCCGTGTCAATCCATGGTCGGAAATCTTCACCGCAGTTGCTCTAAACCCCCAAACCAAGCAGACTAAAGGTCACACGATGGAGAGTTCTACAAAACGGATACTCATCTACCGCCTTGGCAGTCTCGGCGACACGGTCGTCGCCCTTCCGGCATATCACCTCATCGCTCGAGCCTTTCCCAATGCCGAGCGTCGTCTCCTTACCAACTTCCCGGTCGACGCCAAAGCCCCGCCAGCCGCAGCAATCCTCGAAAACACCGATCTTATCCACGGATACTTCCGCTACGCCGCGAGAACGCGCGATCCTCGTGAACTCCTCGCTCTCTGGTGGAAGCTCTTTCGCTGGCGCCCGGACGTCCTTGTCTACCTCGGTCCTGCCCGCGGTATCGAAACCGCACGTCGCGATGCTAACTTCTTTCGTCTCTGCGGAATCCCACGCGTCATCGGCATTCCCCTGATCGAAGACATGCAAAAAAACCGCTGGCGGGAATCCGAGAAGGAGCTCGAACCCGAAGCCTCTCGCCTCGCCCGCAATCTTTCCGAACTAGGGGATGCCAATCTGGACGTTCCGGAAAGCTGGAGCCTTCATCTCACCAAAGCCGAAGAGGCATGCGCCAGGGCAATCCTGAAGCCCGCCCAGGATCATCCCATCCTTGCCGTCAGCGTAGGCACCAAGGTCCAATCCAAGGACTGGGGACGCGACAACTGGCGAGCACTGCTGCACCGTCTCGCCACGCTCTATCCCAATCACGCCCTCGCTTTCTGCGGTGCCCACGAAGAGAGCGAAGCCAGCGAGTTCGCCGCCGCCGGTTGGCGCGAAAACTCGAAGAGCCCGGTCATCAACCTCTGCGGCCTTCTCACTCCACGCGAAAGCGCTGCCGCCATCAGCCACGCTCGCCTCTTCGTGGGGCACGACAGCGGCCCCATGCACCTCGCCGCTGCTGTCCAAACCCCATGTGTAGCCATCTTCGCGGCCCGCAACAAGCCTCGCGTCTGGTTCCCATACGGCAAAAAGCATCGCGTCCTCTACCATCAGACCGACTGCTGGGGCTGCGGTCTCGAAACTTGCATCGTCGAAAAGAAAAAATGCCTCACCTCCATCACCGTCGATGAGGTTGTAACCGAGGTTCGCGCTCTCCTCGGCTAGCTGCGGGAAGATGCGATGATGGTCTCAGGAGAATTTGTTCAAGCATGCTGCCGGAGCTTCATTCCATTCTCAATCTGCTCGAGGGAGGCTTCAGCCAGCTCAAAGTCCTCGTCGTTGGGGACATCATGCTCGACCGCTACATCCACGGCGACGTCGAGCGCATCTCTCCCGAAGCCCCTGTTCCTGTCATCCGCCACGCTCGCCGGTACGAACGGGCAGGTGGCGCAGCCAACGTCGCCATGAACCTCGCTGGCCTCGGCTGTCAGACCTTCCTCGCCGGTTTTTGGGGAAATGACGCCGAACAGACCGAATTAGCTGCCATCCTCAGCCGCGTCGGCATCGACACTGTCGGAGTCGTTTCCAGTTCGCTCCCAACCATCTCGAAAACCCGTATCGTAGGCCGCACCCAGCAGCTCCTCCGCCTCGACATCGAGAGTCGCGACACCCCACTCCCCGCCGAAGCCAGGCGTCTCGAAGAACGCGCTACTGAACTCGTAACCAAAGTCCACGCCGTCATCCTCTCTGACTACGCCAAAGGCGCACTCACCAACGCGCTCTGCGAAGCCGTCATTCGCGCCGCTCGGACCACAGGCATTCCCATCCTCGCCGACCCCAAAACTCCGGACTTCAGCAAGTACACCGGCGCAACCACGGTCTGCCCCAACCTCGGCGAACTCTCGGCCGCAACCGGCGTCCCCGCGCACAAAACCGAAGCTCTCCTCGCCGCAGGCCAGGCCCTCGTCACCGAGCACGACCTGAAATTTCTCACCGTCACCATGAGCGAGAAGGGAATCAGCGTCCTCCGCCCGGCTGGCCAAGGCATCTTTCACTCCCCCGCCCGAGCCCGCGAGGTCTTTGACGTATCCGGAGCAGGCGACACCGTCATCGCAACCCTTGCTGCAAGCCTCGCCGGCAGCCTTCCCATCGAAACCGCTGTCGAGCTTGCCAATCTCGCCGCTGGAATCGTCGTCGGCAAAGTCGGTACCGTCCCCATCGCCAGCCACGAGCTCGTCGCCGCGCTCACACCCAGCACCAACCTCACCGCGGGTGAAAAAATCCTCGACCTCGATCGCATCAAGCTTCGCGTAGCCGAGTGGCGAGCCTCCGGCGAGACCATCGTCTTCACCAACGGCTGCTTCGACCTCCTCCACGTGGGCCACATCGCGCTCCTCGAAGACTGCCGCCGGTTCGGTTCTAAGCTCATCCTCGGCCTCAACGCCGACGCCTCCGTCTGCCGCCTCAAAGGGCCCACACGCCCCATCGTCTCCGAACGTGAACGTGCCCGCGTCATGGCAGCCCTGGCCGCCGTCGACGCCGTTGTTCTCTTCGAAGAAGACACCCCGCTCGAACTCATCCGCGCCCTCAGGCCCGACGTCCTCGTCAAAGGCGGCGACTATACCATCGACACCGTAGTCGGCCACGAAGAAGTCATCGCTCATGGCGGCCGTGTCGAGATCGTCCCCACCGTCGAAGGCTTCTCCACCACCAACATCGTCAAAAAACTCACCGCAACCCCCGAGCCAGCGAAGGAGACCAGACAGTGATCATCGTCACCGGCGGTGCAGGCTTCATCGGCAGCAACCTGATCCACCAGCTCAATCACTCCGGTGAACGCGACATCCTCCTCGTCGACAGCTTTGCCCCCGCAGCCAACCTCACCGGGCCGAAGTTCCTCAACCTTGCCGGAGCCGAATTCGCCGACTTCATGGACAAGCGCGAGTTCCGCGCAGCCCTCAGATCTGGCGACTTCGAAAACACGAAAATCCGCGCAATCCTCCATCAAGGCGCCTGCTCCAACACCCTGGAAGACGACGGCCGCTACATGATGGACAACAACTTCACCTACTCGAAGGAACTCCTTCACTTCGCGCTCGACCGTAAGATCCCTCTCGTCTACGCCTCCACTGCAGCCGTCTACGGAGCCAGCACCAGCTTCACCGAAATTCGCGCCAACGAGCGCCCTCTCAACATCTACGGCTACTCCAAGCTCGTCTTCGACAACTACGTTCGCCGCCTCATCCCCGAGATGAAGAGTACCGTCCTCGGTCTCCGCTATTTCAACGTATACGGCCCTCGCGAGCAGCACAAAGGCCGCATGGCCTCTGTCATCCATCACTTCACTCGCCAGCTCAAAGACACCGGCGCGATTCAGATGTTTCAGGGCTCAGGCGGCTATGCCGACGGCGAGCAACGCCGCGACTTCGTCTTCGTCAAGGATCTCTGTCGCATCAACATGTTCTTCGGCGGGCTTCTTTCTGAAAGCCCCCGCCGACACATCAACGCCGTGGTGAACGCGGGCACTGGCGAAGCCCGCACCTTCAAGGCTGTTGCAGAAGCTCTCATGCAGGTTCACGGCCCCGGCAGGATCGACTACATCCCCATGCCCGACGACCTCAAAAATCGCTATCAGCACTTCACCCAGGCCGATATCACCGGCCTCCGCGCTGCAGGCTACACCGCACCCTTTACCTCGCTTGAAGAAGGCATTCAACAAACCTTTGCCGAAGAACCTGCCTCCTGATGTAGAGTGCAATCACGGCACAGGAGCGAGGCGTGACGGAACAACAAAGCAAGCCAACCATTCTCTGCATCAGTACCTACGAAAAGGGCCAGCCCTTTCTCGAAGAGGTTGCGCGCCTCGGCGTGAATGTTGTCCTTCTTACTGTCGACAAACTTGCGAATGCCGACTGGCCCCGCGCCTCTATTTCCCGTGTCATAACCATGCCGGAGAACCTTACTCCTGGTCAGGTTCTCAATACAGTCAGCTATCTCGCCCGCGAAACACGCTTCGATCGCATCGTAGCTCTCGACGAGTTCGACCTCGAGGTCGCCGCACTCATCCGCGAACACATGCGTCTCCCAGGCATGGGCGAAACCCTCACCCGCCACTTCCGCGACAAACTCGCCATGAGGGTTCGCACCCGGCAATGCGGAGTCGCCGTCCCCGAATTTACCTCTGTCTTCAACTACGATGAGCTTCGCCACTTCCTCAACCGGGTCCCCGGCCCTTGGCTCCTCAAGCCCCGAACGAATGCTTCCGCCATCGGCATCCGAAAAATCGACACCGCCGACGCCATCTGGCCCATTCTCGAGGAACTAGGCGACCTGCAATCCCACTATCTTCTCGAGCGCTTCATCCCGGGCGAGATCTTCCACGTCGAAGGCTTCACCTGGAACGGTCGCACGCTCTTCGGCGCAGCCTATAAGTACGGTAAGCCGCCCTTCGAGACGATGCATCAAGGCGGCATATTCTCCACCCGAACGCTCGATCGCAAATCCGACGACGCCCTTGGCCTGATCGGTATGAACACCCATGTCATTGAATCTCTCGGCCTCGTCTACGGCGTCACCCACACCGAGTTCATCAAATCTCACGCCAATGGACGCTTCTACTTCCTCGAAACGGCCGCTCGCGTCGGCGGAGCCCACATCGCCGACGTCGTCGAACACGCCTCCGGCATCAATCCCTGGATTGAATGGGCTCGTATGGAGGTCTCTGCGCTCCTCCACATGGAGTACGCCCTCCCGCCGCTCAAGCAACGCTACGCCGGAAGCATTATCTCCCTCGCCCGTCAGGAACAACCAGACACCACCAGCTACAACGACCCCGAGGTCGTCCGCCGCCTCAGCAAGCATCACCACGCCGGTCTCATCGTCTGTGCCGACGCCGCAGAACGAGTAGAAGTCCTCGTCACCGAATATAGCGCCCGCTTCCTCGAAGACTTCTGCGCGACTGCTCCCGCCCCCGACAAGCCCACAGCCTGAATCTCTGCCGCGTAATTGCTCTACCCTGACAATGACGATGCCGGAATCCGTGACGCTGTTTCTCTTCGGAATCGTCCGTCTCGCAAATGCTCGTCATTTTGCGCCGGCTCTAACTCAGCCAGCTGATATTGGTGCCAGATAGCGAAACAGCGGACGGACCGAGATCGTCCTGCACACTCAGGGACGGCCGCATCGTTAGGCTAATCGTCCGATTGGCTGTAAATTGTTGATTTAATGGTGAGAGCGCTGGGGCTCGAACCCAGGACCAACGCCTTAAAAGGGCGATGCTCTACCAACTGAGCTACGCTCTCAAACCCTGCTACCAAGTTAGCACATTCAGTCGAGGGAATTTTGTCTCGGTACCCTCATACCGCCCGCCAAAAAAACACTCCCTCGGCCACAAACCGATGCCGGGTAACCTGCGCAGAACTTCGCGAACTGCTTGTTTTATACCGATCCCACGTCTTTCTGAGTCGGTCACACGAAAGTCGCACTTCATTTGATTGACTTGAATGAACCCCGCCAGTAGCCTCAGACCATTGCATGATAACGTGTGCAATTACTTCTTAAATGAACTGGCAGCGAACCGGTGCAGTTCAACAAAAAACAACGCCGCGGCCCGAAACAGGAAACACAAAATGGATTCTCGCAACCCCGAAAGAGCCGACGACCATGCAGTCGCCGAAACCCCTGAAGATGTAGCAGTCCTCTACTCCTGGGCGAATCTTCATGGCGCAAAGTATCGCGACTTCTCGGCCTCACGCCGCGAGTACCGCGCGCAACTGCGTCATCGTGCCGCCGAACAGGTCCGCGAGCAGGCTCTTCTTGCACAGGCTGAAGCAGAAGCCGCTGCCTCCGCAGCAGAGTCCACCGCGCGTCGCGCAGCAGAAGCAGCCCGAAACCACCAGGCCGATGACGCTGACTCCTCCATGCGCCGCGCCCTGCGTGAAGCTGAATCCGCTGCTCGCACCGCAGCTGCCGAACGACTCGAAGCTGCCCGCCGAGCCGAAGCTGCTGCAGTAGCCGAAGCCGCCGCCCGCCGCGAAGAGCGCGAGATTGCCGAAGCTCACGCCTCTGCCCAGCGTCAGGCCGCCCGTTTCGCAGAGTCCGAGCGACGACGCAAGGCCGCGGCCGCGGCAGCGGCGCAGCAAGCTTCCCCGGAAACGTCGAGCACGTCCGCGACCACGCCCACACCGCAGTCCATCCCTTCCCAACCAGAGCCAACGCTTTCTGCTGCGAACGAAGAATCACCTGCCTCAAACGAAAATCGCCGATACACCGATCGCGAGCGTGAGGAAGATTTAGTCCCTGTTCCTCCTCAACCGGAACGTCGCCCTTCGGCCGGACATTCTTCGCCGCGGCGTCCTCAGGGCTATCACCCCGACGACGCATCCGGCGTTCGTCAGATCTATCGCGGCTCCGACTCCTCCATTTTCTACACCTCAGGCATCTCCTCCCGCCGTGCGCTTCCGTTGGAGCGCCGCGCCGTCGCATCCGCATCGCCATATGAGTCAAAGCCTGCGGCCCAATATCCGATCCCCACACCACGTCCGCTTTCCAACGCTAACGAAAGTCAGGCTCCTTCTATGGGTCAACGCAGCTCCGATCCCCAGGTCCAAGCCACACCGGCCTCTCGTCTCCCTCAGGCCGAGTCCCCTGCATCCTCCGTTCCAGTCAACGCGGGTCAATGGCCTCCGTTCTCGACAGATCCCACGCCAATCACACGCGAAAGCAACAATCCGTCCCCTTTGAGACCCACCTCACCACGTTCACCTGTCTCGTCGCGCATCATGGCGTCATCTCCATCCCCGCGGCCTGTCTCTCCTTTCTCGCAGGCACTCGTTCCCTCTGACTCCACCCGAGGCCGTCGCGCCCAGGATGATTTCGACTACCAGCACTCGCAGGGCTTCCCCGACCGCCGCAACGCGACGGAAAATCTCTCCGATCCTCCAGCTCTGACTCCCCAGCGTTCTGCCAATCAGGCCGATCCAACAGGTCCGGCTTGGCTCTACGCTCCTTCCGCTCAGCAAGCTGCACAGCGTCCGCTCGCCCCGTCAGTTCAATCCTCCGTAGCCGACACTCTCCAGCACTCGCGCGAGCGTGTCGCCGCACGCTGGTACGCCCTCAAAGGCGTCTTTGACCAGCCCGGCCAAGAGCAGCCCGAAGCCGCGCCCGTCCGCCAGAAGGAAACGCGCACCCCGGTTCTCGCCGTTTTCTCGCTCGCCGGCGGAGTCGGGAAAACCAGCCTGGTTGCCACCGTAGGCCGCGCTCTCTCCTCCATGGGAGAAAAAGTTCTTCTTACCGACACTACCTCTCACGGTCTGCTCCCGTTCTACTTCGGTGCTAGTGAACTTCGCCAGGGAACAGTCCGCACCTTCTCCCCGCCCAGCGGCAGCACCGATGCTCCCATCTACCTTGTCAGCCACGAAATCGACTACAAGGGAATCGATGAAGCCGCACAGGAGAAGCTCGCCGAAGAGATCATCGACAACGGCCGCGGTACTCACCGCATCCTTCTCGATCTCAATGCCACCTCAGCCTGGCTCGTCAGTCGCCTCTCTCGCATGAACCCCACGATCCTCGTGCCCGTCGCGCCCGACATGAACTCCGTCATCAGCCTTCAGTCACTCGAGAAATTCTTCACCGGTACCAACGATGGCGACGGCCGTCCTCTCCAGCCCTACTACATTCTCAATCAGTTCGACACCTCGCTTCCTCTGCACCTTGACGTCCGCGAAGTTATGCGCCGCCAGCTCGGCGACCGTCTCCTGCCATTCGTTATCCGCCGCGCCCCAGCCGTCAGCGAGGCGCTCGCCGAAGGTATGACCGTCGTCGACTACGCGCCAGACGCCCCAGTCGCGGAAGACTATCTCAACCTCGCCACCTGGCTCCGAACCGTCGCCGCACCCGCAACCGCAGGCTTCCGCAACGTCAGGTGGAGTGAGAGATGATCTCGTCACCGCTCATGCAACAGTTTGAGTCCGGTGACAGTCTCCTCCTCAAAGCGATTCGGTTTCTTGTTCTCGCCGGTGGGACCCTCCTGCTCGGCTACACTGCGATCCTTGAGCTCGACTGGCCCCAGCAGGTCCTGCTCGGCATCCTAACCATCGCCGTAATCCTCTGGCTCGATCGCAGCTCGGGCTCCTATCTCGTCACTCTAACTCTTCTTCTCGTCTCCATCTTCTCAACCTTTCGTTACGGATACTGGCGATACCACACCACCGCAGGATTCCTCCTCTCCCATGGCTTCAAAACCCGTCCCGTCGACGTAATCTTCACTCTCCTGCTCCTGTTCGCCGAAACCTACGCCTTCCTCACTCTCGTTCTCGGCAATCTGCAAACTCTCTGGCCTCTGCGTCGCACCCCTGTCGACATGCCCGACGACCTCAACGACTGGCCTGAGGTCGATCTCCTCATCCCAACCCTTAACGAGCCTCTCAGTCTCGTCAAATTCACCGTTCTTGCCGCCGTCAACATTGATTGGCCCTCCGACAAACTCAACGTCTACCTTCTCGACGATGGCAATCGCGAAGAGTTCCGTCTCTTTGCGGAAGAAGTCGGTATCGGCTATATGACTCGGGAGGACAATCTTCACGCGAAGGCGGGCAACATTAACAACGCCCTCGCTCGCACCAGCGCTCCCTTCGTCGTTCTCTTCGATTGCGACCACGTTCCCACCCGCAGCTTCCTCCAGATCACCCTCGGCTGGCTCCTCCGCGACAGCAAACTGGGAATGCTTCAGACCCCGCACCGCTTCTACTCACCCGATCCCTTCGAGCGCAATCTCAACCAATTTCGTCTCGTCCCCAACGAGGGCGATTTTTTCTACAGCGTTGTGCAGGACGGCAACGACTTCTGGAACTCAACCTTCTTCTGCGGCTCCTGCGCCGTCCTTCGTCGCGCCGCTCTCGACGATATCGGCGGCATCGCCACAGAAACTGTAACCGAAGACGCCCACACCTCACTCCGCATGCAGTCGCGGGGCTGGAGCACCGCCTACATCAACATCCCGCAAGCCGCCGGCCTAGCAACCGATCGGCTCAGCGGCCACGTTAAACAGCGAATTCGCTGGGCTCGCGGCATGATCCAGATTATGCGCATCGACAACCCGCTCTTCGCCCGCGGCCTCACCTTCGCGCAGCGTCTCTGCTACTTCAACGCAATGACGCACTTCCTCTACGCTCTCCCGCGTCTCATCTTCCTCACCGCGCCGATCATCTATCTCGTCCTCGGTCATGTCAACATGATCGGTTACTGGGCGGCAATCCTCGCCTATGCCTTTCCTCATCTCGCCCTCGCCAACATTGTCAACTCACGCATCCAGGGCCATCACCGCTTCTCGTTCTGGAACGAGATCTACGAAACCGTTCTCGCTCCCTACCTTCTTCTTCCAACGATCGGCGCTTTCTTTAATCCCCGCGCAGGCAAATTCAAAGTCACTTCCAAAACCAGCACCGTGAATCGCGGATTCTTCGACGGCCGCACCGCCCTGCCGTTCCTCTTCCTGATCGCGCTCAATCTCCTCGCCATTCTCTGTGCCATTCCCAGGCTCGTCCAGCTTCCCGGCGCAGACCGTGCCCTTCCCCTGAACCTCCTCGCCAACATGTATGACGGCCATCACGTCGGCGTCGTTGTCATGAACCTCCTCTGGGCCGCGTTCAACCTCATCATTCTGGGCGTCGCCACCTCAGTCGCATGGGAGAGCCGTCAGCGCCGCCTCTCCGTCCGCATCGCGATGACCGTCCCTGCCGATGTGCAACTCGCAACCGGCCCTGTCTTCCGCGGAGTCACCTCCGACGTCTCCACCGGCGGCCTCATGATTCGCATGGAGCAGAATCTCACTGCAAATCCCGGCGACGCCATCAGTGTTACCCTCCCTGTTTTCAGCGGCCACGCAACCTTGCCGGCAACTGTCGTCGAAGTCAGCAACAACATCCTCCGCGCAAAGTACGACCCCCTCACCATCGAACAGGAAGAAGCCCTCGCCATCGTCCTCTTCTCCCGTGCCGACACCTGGCTCGGCTGGGGAGAAGCCAACGAAACCGACAGGCCTCTCACCAGCTTCCGCCGCATCCTCCACCTCGCCTTCCGCGGCCTCGCACGATCCCTGCAAGCTACAAGGGAGCCGCAACCCCGCCCGCTCGCAGGAAGACTCGCCACCAGCATTGCGCCACTCCTTCTTCTGCTGATTCTCTTCACT
This sequence comes from uncultured Acidobacteriaceae bacterium, assembly GCA_963815485.1. Lineage (GTDB taxonomy): Bacteria > Acidobacteriota > Terriglobia > Terriglobales > Acidobacteriaceae > Edaphobacter. Next base: position 3,586,045 of record CAWFGQ010000002.1, read on the forward strand.
GCGCGCCCACTCGCCGGCCAGCAATCACCTGCCCTCATCCCAAAACCATCCGCACAAATCGCATTCGCCCAGGAAGCACCCCTCGCTCCCGCAGCCATGCCAGCTCAGGTCGACGCCGCTTCTACTCAACCCCAGCTGCCCGACGACCTGAGCCTCCTTCCAGCCCCGTTCTACAATCGCCAAACCGATCTCCAGCCCACCATCCCAATTGTCTTTCTCGCCCAACCATCGGCCAAAGCCCTTCAGGCCGCCGGCATCGTCGCCTCATGGTTTGGAACTCTCGCCACTACGCATCCAGGTCGCTTTCCTGTCTTCATTGGCGACATCCCCAACCGCAACGCAATCGTCATCGCTGAAAGAGCCTCGATTCTCCCCCCCTCATTGCAACTCGTCGTGACTCAACCTACCTTCGCCGTCCGGACCAACCCTGCCGACCCATCCTCCAAACTCCTAATCCTCGCAGCAGACTCTTCCGACAACCTCCTCGCCGCTGCAACCGCCCTTACCCAACAGTCCAATCTTCAGGGAGACACTTTTCGCGTCCCCCAAACCGTCATCTCACGCGCACCCGCTGAAGCGCCCGACCCGCAAAACCCAACCACGCTCCCGAACCTCGAGTTTTTCGGGCAATCCGGCTACCCCTTCACCCGCAAATCCGATCTCGCCGATACAGCAATTGTTCTGCCGGACAGCCCTTCCACAAATGAGATCGAGCTCTACCTCACGCTGATGTCCCGTTTCGGCGCGCAAACTGGCTACCCGGTCTTCAGCGTCTCCGTTACCAACGCGGAAGGCATGAGCGCGGAAAGCGGAAAAGACTATCTCATCCTCGGCACCCGCAGCGATCAACCTGCCATCTCCGTCCTTAATCCTGCCCTCCCTGTCAGCATTGACGGCAGCGGTCTCCACATTCAGGACACGCAAGGTTTCTTCCCTCAGTTGCAACACGCCTGGTGGAAGGTTCGCAGCTTCGATCGCGTCCAGCTCAGCCAGCTCCAGACCGCCGCAGGCTCACCCACAGCCCTCATCGAAGCGGCTGAGTGGCCGCGCCGCTCCAGCCGCTCTGCAATCGTCATCCTTCTCCATAACCAGGATTCCATCCCCGGGTTCCTCTCGGCCTTCCTTAGCCCCGCACAATCCGGAATTACACAATCGGTCAGCGTATTCGACGGTAAGCACTTCACCTCATACCGCATCGGCGACAATCTCTACCGCGTAGGGTCCATCCCCTGGCGCAGATATCCCAATCTGATCCTTCAGCAATATCCGCCGCTCATGGTCTTCCTCACGCTGACATCCTGCGTCCTCATGGCGATCGTTCTCCGCTCCACACTTCGTCGCAAAGCCCGCTTCCGCCTGCAGGGAAATGATTAGCCGCTCGTGCCAGCTAAATTCCAACTCACGCTATAGCGATAGAAAGAATCCCCCGAACTGGGGACTTCCCCGTCCCGTAAATTCTCTTGAATTACAATCAGTGCAACCGTATAACTTGGCGGTACACTTCATCGCTCTGCTCATCGCAGCGGCAGGCCGATCCGTGTATCACGGGCCTATGAGAATACAAACAGCGCAGCGAACAGAGCAATTCCGCAAACCTCTTATGTATCGTTCAGCTTTGGTTTTTTTCTTCAGCCTTATCACGCTCTCGGCCCTGGCCTCCAAACCGGACAACGTTCCCGATTGGGTCCGCACTGCCGCCCAGCAAAAACTCCCTGACTATTCCAACGAAACCAATGCTGTCATTTTGCTCGACGAAATAACCTATACCGTTGCCCCAGACGGATCGGCAATCGAGCATCATCGTCACGTTCTTAAGATCCTCCGCCCGCAAGGTAGGGAAGAAGGCATCGTCGGTGTTGCCTTCGATAAGGATAAGAAGATTCTCTCCATTCATGTCTGGAGCATCGGTCCCGACGGCCACGAATACGCCGTGAAGGATAACGAATTCGTCGAATACGGTTATCCCGGTCAGGATAAATTTTTTGAAGATATTAAAATCAAAGTGGCTGTTCCGCCCGGCCGCGACCCCGGCGGCATCGTTGCATACGAATACGAGCAGCGCGAACACCCTTACGTCACCGAAAAGACCTGGTTCTTTCAGGGCGATCTTCCTCACGTCAGCCAGAGCTTTACCTTGGAGCTTCCCCCCGGCTTCACCCATGGCACTGTGTGGGCTCACAGCAAGGAAACCGCTTCCATTGACCTCGAGCATCAGCGATGGCGGTGGGAGATGAAAGATACACCCCCTATCGATCTCGATCATGTCACCCTGCGTCCCGATGCATCCTCACTTGAAGGCCGAATGACCGTGCATTATGCCGGTCCAGCCATGAGTTCACCCACTGAAGGAACTTGGAAGAGCATCGGCGAGTGGTACCAGAATCTCGCGAAGGATCGCCTTGTCCCAACACCCGAAATCGCCGCAAAGGCTAACGAACTGGTAGCTGGCAAGGCTGACTTTTACGAGAAGGTCGAACCCATCGCGGAGTTCGTCCAGAAACAGATTCGCTACTTTGTCATTGAGATGGGAATCGGCGGCCATCAACCTCACTTCGCCGGTGACATCTTCCGTAACCGATACGGAGACTGCAAAGACAAAGCCACCCTGCTCACTTCGATGTTGTCGACGGTCGGCATCCACGGAACTCTCGTCTTGGTCGACGACCGTCGAGGTGTCATCGATCCGGATGCGCCCTCCATCGTTGGCAATCATATGATTGCCGCGATCGAAATTCCCAAAGGCTACACCTCGCCGAAGCTCCACAGCGTCGTCACTACAAAAAATGGTCGCCAGTACCTCATCTTCGACCCCACCTGGGAGAAAACCGCTTTTGGCCAGCTCGCCCATAATCTCCAGGGAAGCTATGGTGTTCTGGTGGACGGTCAGGACAGTCAGATCGTTCGGTTTCCGCTCATGCCACCAGACCTCAACACCGTCCGCCGCATCGCCACCTTCCAACTCCAACCCGACGGCTCGCTCAAAGGTACCGTCACTGAAAAGCGCTTCGGCGATCTCTCCGAAAACGGCCGCTATCGCTACACCATGGAAGACGCCAAACAGCAAACCGAATACCGCGACCGAGTCCTCGGCCAGGACTTCACCAGCTTTACCGTCTCTGACTTCAAGGTCCAGAACGTCGAATCCCTCAACAAGGACCTCACCACCTCTTACTCCATCGTTGCTGACCGTTTCGGCAAGCCCACTGGCCCCCTGCTCATGATCCGTCCACGCGTCTTCGGCAGCGAAAACCTCTACGCCGATCACAAAAAGCGCCACGAAGTCCCCATCAATCTCGACCAGACCATGCTCGTGCAGGACGACTACACCATCGAGCTTCCCCCGGGCTATGCAGTCGACGAGATCCCCGACCCTGTCAAGCTCGACCCGGCTTCGCCTCGTATGAGAGTACAAACAGCGTTAAGGACAACGTCCTCCACTACACCCGCACTTACACCGTCCGCGAGGTGACCCTCCCTGCGGATAAATATCCCGATGTCCAGAAACTTGCCGGCGTCATCGCAGCCGACGAGCAGCGCAACGCCGTCCTCAAAAAACAGTAAGACCCGTCTCACCCACCAAAGGAATCAGGAATCATGAACCTCTCAGGCCGTCTCGTTCGCCTCGCTCTTCTCTCTGCCGCTGTCACCCTCTCCGCCGTCGCTGCTCACGCAGACCAGCAATGGATCGCACCCACTCCCGAAGAACTCTCCATGACCTCGCAGCCGCAGGTCCCGGGAGCCTCCGCCGTTTATCTCAACCGCGACGAGACCACCGACGACAAACTCCACTCATTCAGCATCTATATCCGCCTCAAAGTCCTCAACGAGCGCGGCAAGGAATTCGGCAACGTCGAATTGAGCTTTGTCCACGGTCGCGATGGTTCAGGTTTCAGCGTGGAAGACATTCAGGGTCGCACAATCCACTCCGACGGCACCATCATTCCCTTTACCGGAAAACCCTACGAGAAGCTCATCGAAAAAGGACAGGGCATCAAGGTCATGGCCAAGGTCTTTTCCATGCCGGACGTCCAGGTCGGTAGTATTCTCGAATACCGCTACAAGCTCCGCTACAACGACGAGTATCTCAAGTCCCCGGAGTGGTACATTCAGTCCAATCTCTGGACCCGCAAAGCCCACTACTCCTGGCGGCCCATCAACCTTCGCGGCAACATCACCGTCACCGGCGCACACGATCAGGTTCTTAACTTCATCTCCTGGGCCTCCGTTCTGCCTCAAGGCGTTGAGGTCAAGCAATCCACCATGGTTGGCAGCGAACAGAGCCTCATGGAACTCAACGTGAATGACATCCCTCCCGCGCCCGAGGAGGATTTCATGCCGCCTATCCGCAGCTTCACCTATCGCGTCCTCTTCTACTACGCTGCCTACCGCACCGAAGATGAGTTCTGGAGGAATGAAGGCAAGTTCTGGTCGAAGGATCAGGAGAAGTTCATCGGTCCCGGGCCTGCCGTTACTGCGGCCGTGAAGGATCTTATCCTGCCGACCGACTCCGCCGACCAGAAGCTGCGCAAGCTCTATGCAGCAGTCATGAAGCTTGAAAACACCAGCTACACCCGTCAGCACACCAGCGCCGAGGAGCATGCGGAAGGCTTCAAGGACATTCACAATACAGACGACATCTGGACCCGCAAGCGCGGATACAACGATCAGATCGCGGACCTTTTCATCGCCATGGCCCGTGCCGCGGGCTTCAAAGCCTATGCCGGCGTCGTGACCAATCGCGACCGCAGCCTCTTCACGAAGCACTACCTCAGCGTCAGTCAGCTCGACGACGTCCTCGCGATCGTAACTGTCGATGGCAAAGAGCTTGTCTTCGATCCCGGCACACGCTTCTGTCCTTACGCGCATCTGGGCTGGAAGCACACCTTCGATGAGGGCATACGCCAGACCGATCACGGCACCGACTTCTTCACTAGTCCCGGCGATGGTTACAGCTTCTCCCGCACGCAACGTATCGGCGACCTCGCCCTCGATCCCAAAGGCGAACTCTATGGCTCAATCACGATGACCTACACCGGTGACCCCGCCATGCACTGGCGCCAGCGCTCCATCGAAGGAGACTCTGCCAGCCTCGAACGCGAGTTGCGCACCAGCGTCGAAAGCCTCGTGCCCGCCGGCGTCGAAGTCAAGTTCCTCTCCATCGACAAGCTCGAAGACTACGAGCAGCCTCTCGTCGTTAAATTCGACGTCAAAGGATCCCTCGGCTCCGCGACGGGCAAGCGTGTCCTGATTCCCGGTGACATCTTCGTAGCCAACGCAAAACCCTCGTTCCCCCACGAGAAGCGCGAAATCCCCGTTTACTTTCAGTACCCCAACATCATGCAGGATGCCGTTCGTATCAGGTTCCCCCCGGCGCTTTCCATCGAATCGCTGCCCGCTGCCGATAAGACCACCTTCGAACAATCCATGGCCTACACCCTCTCCAGCGAGTCCACACCAAACAGCTTCACCGTCCGGCGAACCTACGCAATCGGCGACATTGTCGTGTCCACCCCGAAGTATGCCAACTTCCGCAGGTTCTACTCGAATATGGAAACCAAGGACCAGGAATCCGTCGTCCTCACCACCGCTCCGCCCGCAGCATCTGCCAAGCCAGCGCCAACTGGCAACTGACCCAACACCAAACCGCCTGCTCTGCTGTTCAGGGCAGGCGGCACACTTTAACCACCTCATTCGCGAAAGCACACGCAAAACCCGTTGCCGCACCCCGTGCCAGCACCACCCACGTCACTCCGAAAGGCTTCAGCCTCGCCATCCGCTCCCCATCCGGCAGATCATCCAATCCCATCTGCGCCGCCTGCCCGTCGCGCCATGCATTCGCAAGCTCCGGCCGGTTCGTCACAACTCCTCCATCCTTTGAGAAGTCAGGCAGCACACTCCGCTCCGCAATCGCTCGAAAGCTCTGCGCATCCTCTCCCGGCTTCGTAATGTAGTCCGCATCCTGCGCAAACACGGCATCCCGCGGAGTATTTCCCGCAATCCACCGAAACGCCTCCTCGAACTGATTCCCAGTGCCCGCTACCGTCATCCACGGCAGCTCCAGATGCCGCGAGGCAGGAAACGTCCTCCGATCCGCGATAAACATCACTCCCGCGAGCACAGAAAACATCACCACCCACCGCATCGCCCGACGCCGCAAAATCCTCTCGCCCAACCCCCCACCCACCATCAGCGTCATCACGACATACACCACCTGAAAGACCCGCAGCGGCTGCATCCGCGCCACTAGATGGGTACCCATCCCTGTCCGCGCAAATGACAATGCCACCAGAGTTACCGTCAGCCCTGCCGCCATCGCCATCCAGGCCAGGCCAGCCCGCGCCGCATCTTCGTCCCGTCGCCGTCCCCTCGCAACAACGAACAAAATAACAACCGGAGCAATCAGACCCACCCACTCATACCAATGCCACTCGCTCAAATACCAGTAGCTCCGCGTCAGCACCGCCCTCCGGTAGATCTCGCTCTCAGACGGAGCCGACAGCTGTAACCCCGCCGCGATAGCCACTGCCGTCAAACCCAGTCCCGCTGCACCCCACACACGTACAACCCGGCTAGAAGACAACGCCGAACCCAGCAGAATCGTGGTTCCGAGCGCATAGGCCCCCATCAGTGGATGCATCACCACCGCGCAAACGAGTGCCATGACACAAAGCACAGCGCCGAGCCATCGCCTTCGCCCGTCCTCCTCTTCAAACTGCGGCCGGCGAAACTCAAGCGCCCCAACCAGAGCCAGCAGCGCACAAGGAGTCGACAAACTCCGCGCCGTCACATACGGATCCATCACCGTCAGCGAAGTCCCCGCAACCGGCAGCGTCATCCACACCGCAAGCAGCGCCACCGCCGCCCACCGCGCTTCACGCGAAGCAAAACACCGCGCCGCCAGCAGCCACGCTGCAAATAACGTCACCCAGAAGCTAGCCAAATACAGACCCACCAGCACTGTCTCCACACCCAGATGAGACAACCGAACCAGTCCCGCCACCATCGGCGCAAAGAGCGAATACTGGAGATGCCCCACCACAAACTCAGCTCCGTTCGGATAAAGCCCCGGGTCCAGCAGCCGTTTGATCTCCGGCAGGTAAACCCCTCCATCTTCCGCGTAAGGATGATATCCATGCACCAGCACAGCTAAAAACGCCAGTGCCGTCACGACGAGAGCCGCGGATCCCCGCTCCCGCTGGTACTCCTCCCGCCGAAGCCGCTCCGAAGAGATTGGTGATGCTAACGATGTCGCCAAATACCCGTTACTCCCGCCGCAAAAAAGAATAAGTACAACCCGCTGCAGCTACATTCTCTCTTACACCATCAGGTCGATTTCAATTCGGCAGCAAAATCAATCCGTCAGGTTTCAACACAATATCTGTATGAGAAAATCTGATGCAAAAGAAACAGCATAATGCCGCCGAAAAATTAGACTGCTTCGCAACCATATGGTCATCCGCCGCAACCTCCGCGCAGGCCAATCCGCTAGCCCACCGCATCGTCGATCCGTAGCCTCCAGAAGATACAATCAAAGATGCATGTTGTCTCACTCCACGAACCTTTCTGATTCCTCAGTCCATCTCCGTCGCCGCTTCCAGAGCAGGCCCGGCCCGGTCGCCGCATGAACTCCACCGCCACGGCATCCAGGCCGCGCAATCTCTATAAGACCATCCCCGGCTTTGCTGTCAGTGCTTTTTTCCTGTGGTACACCTTCCGCGGAATCTCCTTCAACCATATCCTTGCCCTGCGTTTCGTCCATCCTGCTTGGATCCTCGGCGTCCTCGGCTTCACCTGCGCCGGCTACACGCTCCGCTGCGTCCGCTGGACCCATATGATGCCGCGCGGTCGCCGCTCCCTCCGCGAGCACTTCCTCACCTGCGCCCGCGTCCTCATGACCTCGCTCGCAGCCAATAACATCCTCCCCCTCCGCATCGGCGACATCATGCGCGTCTTCACCTACGCCGGAGACCTCGACGCCTCACCTTCCACCATTCTGTCCACCGTCATTCTCGAGAAACTCCTGGACATCTTCGTCCTCGTCCTGCTCTTTGTCTCCACTGTCGGCCGTCTCGCCACACCGCACCTCCGCCTCATCGCCGATATCTCTCTCGTCATCTCCGCCATTGGTCTCATCATTCTCCTGGTCTTCGCGCGCCCACTACAACCTCCAATCCAGCGCCTCTTCACCCGCCTGCCCGTAAACCCGAAACTCGTCAAAGTCGAGCACTGGATCACCCTCGCCCTCGACGCCACCGGACGCCTCGGAGTCATCGGCTCACTGCTCCTTCTCCTGCAGACCGTCATCATCTGGTTCTGCGAGGGCATGATCTTCGCCTCAGCGCTCAATCTCCTCGCGATCCCCGTCGATCGCATTGCTCCCTGGCTAGCGGTCTCCTTCGCCAACCTCTCGTACCTCATCCCGAGCTCCCCAGGAGCCATCGGCCCCTTCGAGCTAGCCGTCAAAACCTCGCTAGCCAATCACGGCGCAACCTTGTCGCAGGCTGCGATCTTCGGCCTCGCGATCCACGCCTGGATGCTGATCTCGATCACCGGAGCAGGCGGTATTATCTTCCTCACCCACCGTATCCACATCCACAACCACAAACCCCTCTACGTGGAAATCGAACAACTCCCCACCGAACTCCCATAACTGGACGGTCATAACCAGACTCCCATACCGGAACTTCCAAAGCCGCTATCTCTCCTTGGCCGTCATTCTGAGCAAAGTTCAGATTCTCTGTATTTCGTTTTGTTTTTGCCTTCGCGCTTAGAGATCGCTCTTACATGTTCCTCGCTTTCTCATTGAAGCGTCATCTCGACCGAAGCGATGGACAGCACCATCGTCCATCGCGTAGTGGAGAGACCCCCGCATTTCGTTTTGTTTTTTGTAGTTGCTTTTGCCTATACCCTCAGCACCCTAAGGACCCACCACCATACTCTGTTAAACTGAAACCATTCCATCCCGGTGAACCCAAAAGCATGTATCGCACAATTCAGCAGTCCCTGTTGGCCCGCATCCAGGCCATCCTTCAGTCGAAATACGAAGTAACGCTCACGAATCTCGTCGTCGAGCAGCCACCGTCGATCGCTCTCGGCGAACTCGCGCTCCCTGTAGCCTTCGAACTGGCCAAGCGTCTCCGCAAAGCCCCGCGCGCTATCGCCACCGAACTAGCCACCGAACTCTCAGCGCAACTCCCCGAAGGAGTCTCCAGTGTAGAAGTCGCCGGAGCAGGCTATCTCAACATCCGCCTCGACCGCACCGCCACCCTTCGCCGCATCGCCGCCGACCAGCACGCCGACATCGGCGGCCCCGGCTTCCGCCTCGTCGAGCACACCAGCATCAACCCCAACAAAGCTGCCCACATCGGCCATCTCCGCAACGCCATCCTCGGCGACACCTTCCAACGCCTCCTGCGCCACGATGCCTACAAAACCGGCTACGAAGTAGGCGTCCAGAACTACATCGACAACACCGGCGTTCAGGTAGCCGACGTAGTCGTAGGCCTCGTCCACCTCGAAGGAAAAAATCTCTCATCCACCCACGAGCTTCTCACCGAACTCCTCGAAACTAACCAACGCATCGACTACTACTGCTGGGATCTCTACGCCCGCGTCTCCCAGTGGTATACCGCCGACCCCAACCAGATCCCAGCACGCAAACAAATCCGCCTCGACACCCTCCATGCCCTCGAAACCGGCAACAACGACACCGCCGAGATCGCCGACCTCATCGCTACTGCTGTCCTCCGTCGTCACCTCGAAACCATGCAGCGCCTCAGCATCGAGTACGACTTCCTCCCACGTGAGAGCGAGATCCTCCATCTCCACTTCTGGGATACCGCCCGCTCTCTCATGATCGAAAAAGGCGTCCTCTACAAAGAAACTGCAGGCAAAAACAAAGACTGCTGGGTCATGCGCCGCGCCGGCAACGAAAACCTCATAGCCCACGAAGGAACCGACCCCAACCAGCCCGACGAAGACGCCAAGGTCATCGTCCGTTCCAACGGTACCGTCACCTACGTCGGAAAAGACATCGCCTACCACCTCTGGAAGTTTGGTCTCCTCCCCGGCAAAGACTTCGGCTACCAGAAATTCTTCGAGTATCCATCGCACACCTGCTGGATCTCCACCGACGGCCCGAGCGAATCCGGTGTCCGCTCCTTCGGCCACGCCGACCACATCTACAACGTCATCGACTCACGCCAGAACGACCCGCAAAATAACGTCATCGCCGCACTCCGCGGCATGGGCTACACCGAAGCCGCCGACAACTACACCCACTTCAGTTACGAGATGGTAGCCCTCACCCCGCGCTGTGCCATCGATCTCGGCTACACCATCAGCGAAGAAGACCGCGCCAAATCCTACATCGAAGTCAGCGGCCGCAAAGGCTTCGGCGTCAAAGCCGACGACCTCATCGACCGCCTCACCGCCGCCGCAAAATCCGAAGTCGACACCCGCCACCCCGATCTCACCGAAGCCGAACGAGAATCCATCGCGAAACAAATCGCCGTAGGAGCTCTCCGCTACTTCATGCTCCGCTTCACCCGCAACACTGTCATCGCCTTCGACTTCAAAGACGCCCTCAGCTTCGAAGGAGAGACCGGCCCCTACGTCCAGTACGCGATCGTCCGCGCCGCGAACATCTTCCGCAAAGCCAATACCACCGAAGCGGCCTCACTCGCAGCCATCGAAACGATCCCCACTGAGGCGCTAGCCGCAATCCTCAACACAGAAGAGGGAAACAGCCTCTGGGAGACCTCGCTACTCGTCTCAAAACTAACTCTTCTCATAGACCAATGCATCAACACATCCGAGCCGGCCTACTTAGCCAAGTACGCCTTCCAACTCGCGCAACAGTTCAACAACTTCTACCACCGCCACCACATCCTCAACGAAACCGACCCCACCCGCAAAGCCCTCTACCTGGCCACCGCCGCCGTAGCCCAACGCGAAATGACTCGGGCTTTGGGCTACTTAGGTATCGAAGCCCCACCGGTTATGTAACAAGAACGAGAACAAACAAATCTGCGAGTTCAATATGCAGAAGACGAATAAAGATGAAGCCTGGCGAGTTTTATCCTTGTCATCCTAAAAATCCGTATTAAGTCTTTGCTCCGAAAGCGCACAAGGTTTCAATTTTTCTTCTCATCCGGCTTCGAAGTTACATGCAGCGCATCTCCAACCCCCCGTATTGACTTCCCTAGCGCATGCTTCGTCTTTTGATAAGTCTTATCGAGAGCATTTCCAGTAGAATCCCCAGCCAAATCGATTGCCGCCGTCGTATTCTCTCCGCTTTCGGCAATCGCTCCTCCAGTCGAAGCACTCACCGCAATCACTCCCTGCGCTGGATGCCGTCCTGCATTGAACCAGGCAATCTCCGTCTCGGGCATCGTATTCAACCGAGCCACCGGCCCCACCGGAAAATTAGTCATCATCATCTTGCCTTCGAGCGGCCATACCCTCGCAGCAATAAACGCCGAACCATTCATCGGCCTCCCCACCTCGCCCAGATTCACAATCCGCCCAACCGCCAACGGAACCATCGCCTCACACCGATCCGCGCCGCACCCGCCCTGGCATAACTTTTCGTTCAAATAAGACGCATGCTTGTCCGGCGAGATCCAAACCTTCGCTCCATGGTCCACCGCATCGAGCGTCGAAGCCCGCGCAATCTGGCTCACATCGCAAATCGTCTTCTCATGCGCCGCTGCATACCAGTAGAGGGCCTTCCACCGCGCGCTTGCGAGATCGCCACCCGAACCCTGCACCAGCACAGCTACATGCTCCGTATCCAGCAGATGCCCATTCCCCCCACAGTCTCGTCGCCACAGATGGTAAAAATGCAACTCCACCAAAGGCACATCGTCGGTCGATGACTTCGACAGAAAAACCTGGCCGTAGATCGTGCCATCCTCGCGCTCCACCGTCGGCCTCGCCACCCCAGCCTCAAACTGCGCAGGAACAACCGAACAGTCACGCTGTCCCACAAAAAACGTTGGTTCAAACTGAACCAGCAGCGCCTGCTCCAACGCATCGCTCAACCCATCACGATCCGAGTCCACAGCAACTGCTCTCTTCGCACTCAACTCCTGCGCTATGGAGGCATTTGGTGCAATCAACAACGTCGCGAAGAAAAGAGCATTAGCTACACAAGGCCGGATCATTCCCATTAGGATGCGCAATTTCCCCGCCTCATACGACAGAAACGCAATCAAATCAAACCGATGATCTGCTCCAACTGGTGTTAGGTATTTTCCTGGGAGCAGCGAAAACTCTAACCCGAATACCCCCGCACCCACTCCACAATGGACCGCACCGCAATCCCACTAGGCCCGTAAGGCATCCACGGCTTCGTGTCCTCATTCCACGCACACCCCGCAATATCCAGATGCACCCATGGAGTCTCCCCAACGAACTCCTTCAAGAACATAGCTCCCGAGATCGCCCCCCCAGCGCGATTCTTCCCGGTATTCATCATGTCCGCAATCTGGCTCTTGATGTGTTCCTTGTAATCATCAGTGCAGGGAAGTCGCCAGAACTTTTCCCCTGAAATCTTCATCGCCGCCTGGAACTTCTCATAAGTTGCATCATCGTTCGTAAACAACCCGGCATTAATAACCCCCAGTGCCACCACGCAAGCCCCGGTTAGCGTTGCAGCATTCACAAGATGCGTACACCCCAGAGTCTTCGCGTAGTGCAGCCCATCCGCCAGCACCAGCCGCCCTTCCGCATCCGTATTGACCACCTCAATGGTCTTGCCCGACATCGCAGTTACCACATCCCCCGGCTTGTACGCTGCGCCATCCGGCATATTCTCAGCCGAGCACACCACGCCGATCACCTTCACCTTCGGCTTCAACTGCGCGATCGCCCGCATCGCTCCTATCATCGCTCCCGCGCCGGCCATGTCGTACTTCATCTTCTCCATGCCATCCGCAGGCTTGATCGAAATCCCGCCCGTATCGAACGTAATCCCTTTCCCCACCAGCCCAATCACTGGCCGGTCCGCAGCCGCCGGACCCTTGCCTGACTGCGGCTCATACGTCATTACAATCAGCGCCGGAGGCTGCGATGATCCCTGAGCCACAGCTACGAACGCCCCCATCCCCAATTCGCGTAACTTATCCATCGAGTGCACTTCGCACCGTAACCCAAACTCCAGGCACATCGCCGCCGCACGCCGTCCTAGCTCCGTCGGAGTCAGCACATTCCCCGGTTCATTTACCAGCGACCGCGCAAAATTCTGCGCCCCCGCAACAATCAGTCCTTCTTCAAACCCTTGCTGAATCTCCTCGCGCGTCGATCGCTCCGCCTCATTCACTACGACCGTCAGCGTACGTACCGAACGATCTTTCCTCTCGCTACGATAGGTATCCCAATCCGGCTCCGCCAACTCCGCGCCCTCCACCAGAGCACGCGACAATAGCGTGCACGGCAGCGTCTCCAGGTGTTCATCATCCAGAGCATGATCTTCCGGAAACGCAATCGCCATATCGCGAACACCCAACGGCTTGGCTGCACGAACCGCCGTTCCGCCACCTTTGCGCACCTCGTCTACTGAAAGGCTTTTCGCCTTCCCCAATCCCACGATCAGCAGTCGTTCCGCCTTCAGGCCATTCGGAGCGTGCAGCAGCAGCGTTTCGCCCGCCGTCGATTTGAACTCACCCGAAGCCAGCACCTTCGCCGCCGCACCTGTTACCGCGTCGGAAGTCGTCAACAAGGCCAGCAACGGGTCCGCGTCTCTCCCAACGGCAATGTCCACCGCAAACACCGCCAGCATCGGCGTCTGAAATCCAGCCGCATCGTGAAATACAAGCCTGGTATCCATAGACCTCTATCGTAGCGCGACCCGCTTCACCCGCCCTGCGCAAAATGACAATGTCCCCACAAATCTAACGCCGTTGACTTCGAGCTACTGCCGCTTTCGCCTCATTATCGGCCTCACGCTTTCGTTCTGTCGCACGTTTGTCCCACTCCTGCTTGCCTTTCGCCAAAGCAAGCTCGCATTTCACCCGCCCGTTGCGAAAATAAAGCCGCGTCGGAATCAGCGTAAATCCTTTCTGCTTCGTCAGGCTCTCAAGCTTCCGCACTTCATTCTTATGCAGCAGCAGCTTCCGCGTACGTAGTGAGTCATGGTTCATCGCATTCCCATGTGAAAACGGACCTATGTGGGCATTTAGAAGAAAACACTCCCCATCTTTCAATAGCCCGTAGGAATCCTTCAGATTAGCCTTGCCCTCGCGGATCGACTTTACTTCGGTCCCGCGCAGCGCAACTCCAGCCTCAAATCTGTCCGACAGAGAATAGTTGTGGCTGGCAGCCCGGTTGAAAGCCGCATCTTTTTTGCCGGCCGCCACCGGGTCGCGGTCTTTCTCTTTAGCCATAGTCTTCGGCTGGTGCGCGATCGTAGGATTGGACAAGGAACGAGGCATGAATCTTCTACTTTAACATGTCTGCAACTTTCGTTTCACCTGACTATCTCACCCGCAATCAACCCGTGCGTCTAACCATAAACTTCAACAGCCGGTTGATCCGCCGGCACGGAGTCGCGACGATCTTCAGGTGCGAGTCGTTACTTCAAAGCATCCGCCGGTAAAAAGACCAATAAACGATACCGTTTCATTGAGGCCCAACGTTCACCGAATGCTATACTCACCCGAGCGCAGCAGCAGCCTGGCAGGCACGGCCCGAACAGGCAGTGTCCTGCTCCAGATCATCTTCCCGGCAGGCGGACACTCGGGCAAAGGCCACCCACTCCAAGGTGCAAAGGACGAAAACGGAAGCAGCATGGGCCGAAGTCACAATTCATTCGATAAACTAAAAGCATTGCCTCTTCGATCATCTGTAATTCTCCTTCTCTGTTGCTTCGCCTCGTTTGGCTCTGTGTCCGCCCATGCCCAGTCCGCCAAGACGTGGGACAAGCGCGGACAGACCGCCGAAGCACATCAGGACTGGGACACCGCATACACAGCCTACGAGAACGCACTTAAGCTCAAGCCCACGGATCTCCGTTATAAGGATCACCTTGCCCATGTGCGCTACCTCGCCGGCGTCTCTCACGTCGACCGCGGTCGCGTCCTCCGCCAGCAGGGCGATCTCACCGGCGCTCAGGCCGAGTTCACTAAGGCCCTGCAATACGATCCCGGTAATGAGGCCGCCCAGCAGGAACTCGATCAGGTCAACCAGCAACTCGCGGCCCCCTCCGGCAACGGCGCCCCCGCTCCCACCGAGCAGATGGCGCGCCAGAACGAGATCCTTTCCAGCATCGGCTCTCTCTCCGGTCCCGTCGAACTCAAGCCGCTGTCCAACGATCCCATTCCCGCCATCCACATGGTCGAAGACGTCAAAGTCATCTATCAGGCCATTGGCAAAGCGGCTGGCTTCAACGTCCTCTTCGATCCCGACTACACCTCCAAGCGCATCCCCGTCGACCTCCAGAACGTCAGTTGGTACGACGCTCTCCGCATCGTCGGAACCCTCGCCGGAACCTTCTACAAGCCCGTCACTGCCAACACTATCTTCGTCGCTCAGAACACGCGCCAGAAGCGCCAGGACTTGGACGAGCAGGCGGTTCAGACCTTCTACCTCACCAACGCCAGCCAGCAAAACGACGCCAATGAAGTTGTAGTCGCCATCCGCAACCTGCTTGACCCCAGCGTCAAGATCTATCTCGTTCCCAGCCAGAACGCCATCGTCATGCGTGCCACCCCCGACGAGCTCATCTTCGCGCAGAAGGTGCTCAACGACCTCGACCGCGCACGCCCCGAAGTGGTTGTCGACGTCGCCGTCCTCGAGGTCAACAAGAACGTCGAGCACAATCTCGGCATCACCCTTCCCCAGTCCGCCAGCATCAGCGTGCAGGCGACCCAAACCACGAACTCAAGTGGAAGCTCGTCGTCAAGTGGCAACGGCACCACGACCACCCCGCCGTCCCTCAACTCTTTCGCCCATCTCAACGCCAACAACGTCATCGTGAACATCGGCCCAGCCACCGTCAATGCACTGCTCAGCGACGCTGACACCCGCATCCTGCAGAACCCCAGCATCCGCGCCACCGACGGCCAGCGCGCCACCATGAAGATTGGTTCGAGGATTCCCGTCGCTACCGGCTCTTACAACGCCGGTGTTTCGACCGGCGTCGCAAGCATCGGCGTGCAGACCCAGTTCACTTACATCGACATCGGCGTCAATATCGACATGACACCCACGGTCCACTATGACCGCGAGGTCACCCTCAAGATGAAGATTGAGGTGCTCTCCCAGATCAACACCGTCACCATCAGCGGCGTTCAAGAGCCCGTCATTGGTCAGCGTACATCCGAGCAGGTCATCACGCTCAAGGATGGCGAACCGAGTCTCCTCGCCGGCATCATCACCAAGAGCGACGCCCTCACCATCAACGGCACTCCCGGCCTCGGCGAGATACCCTTCTTCAAGTACTTCTTCAGCTCGCGCGACAAAATCAACGACAAGACTGAAATCGTCTTCATCATGATCCCACACATCGTCCGCGAGTCGGTGCTCACCCGCATGAACACCCGCGCCATCGACACCGGCACCGGGCAGGCCTTCGAACTCCACCACGACAGGTCCATCGGCGGTAACGGTTCCGAAGCCGCCAACCCGGCCCCCCAGCCTCGTGTCACTGGCCCGGCAACCTCCGCCGCCAACGCCGCAAGCGCCATGGCCCAGCAACTCAGCCAGCAGGCTCAACCGGTTCCGCCGCTCCCAGGCCAGACAAGCCAGCCCGCTGAAGTCACTCCCGGCACCGTTGGCGGCCCGCCCGTCAGCTTCAGTGTCGTGCCCTCCACCCTCAACCAGGCTGTC
The DNA here is from genome assembly GCA_963815485.1 of uncultured Acidobacteriaceae bacterium. Taxonomy (GTDB): domain Bacteria; phylum Acidobacteriota; class Terriglobia; order Terriglobales; family Acidobacteriaceae; genus Edaphobacter. Next base: position 3,602,875 of record CAWFGQ010000002.1, read on the forward strand.
GGCAGCACCTTCCAGGTTGCCGTGATGCTCGGCAACGGACGCGACATCTTCTCCGTGCCGCTGCAGATGAAGTTCAACCCGGCCGTCCTCCAGCTCGTCAACGTCGATTCCGGTGATTTCCTCCGCCGCGACAACCAGCTCGTCTCCATCTCTCATCGCGACGACGGTGCTGGCCTCGTCGCCATCGCCACTGAGCGGCCGCCAAACTCCGCAGGAGTCAACGGACAGGGAAGTGTCTGTCTCCTCACCTTCAAGGCCATCGCAGCGGGTGACTCCGAGCTCACCTTAGTCAAAGTAGGCGCACGCAACAGCGCTCAGGCCAATCTTCCGGCCGTCGGTTCGCAGGCCATGGTGCATGTGAAGTGAACGCTCGTATCAATCCGGGGGGCTCATTCTTTTTGGTCGTATCGAAAAGGGTGGGTTCCGCAAACTCTACAACTAAGACAAACCCCGAGTCCGGCCTCACACTGGTCGAACTCATCATCTGCGTAAGTATTGTCGCCGTCCTGGCTTCCGCTGCTCTCCCTATCGCCCGTTTTCAAGTCAAAAGGCAGAAGGAGCGCGAACTTCGCCGCGATCTCTGGGAGATGCGTGACGCCATCGACCGTTACAAAGACGCCGCTGACAAAGGAGCCATGCAGGTCAAGGCCGACAGCCTCGGCTATCCTCCGGACCTCGAAACCCTCGTCAACGGAGTCGACATTCAGGACAAGAAGGTCAAGTTTCTCCGCAGAATCCCCACCGACCCCATGACCGGCAACACCGACTGGGGCCTCCGCTCCAACCAGGACGACGCAGACTCCGACTCCTTCGGTGGCCAGAACGTCTTCGACGTCCACTCCAAGAGCCAGGGCACCGCACTCGACGGAACAAAATACAGCACATGGTAAGCATCTCTCCAATCCGCACCGCAACACTATGCCGCACTGGCTTGTTATTCCGCGGCCCGAGCGAAGTCGAAGGGGAGGAATCTGCTTCTCTTTCGGCGTTCTCGCAACAAGGCTTCACGCTCATCGAGCTCATGATCGTCATGGTCGTGATCGGCATCCTCGCCTCCATTGCGATCCCTGCCTATACCACCAACCTCAAACACGCCCGCGAAGCCGTTCTCAAAGAGGATCTTCACGTCATGCGTCAGGCCATCGACTCGTACACCGTCGACAAACAGAAAGCCCCCCAGTCCCTCGACGATCTCGTCCAGTCTGGCTACCTCAAAGTCATGCCCGTCGACCCGTTTACTCACCGCACCGACACCTGGATGCCGTCCCAGGATGACACTGTCATGAGCCTCGATCAGACTGATTCTGGCGGCATCAACGACGTCCACAGCGGCTCCCAGGATACGGCCATCGACGGATCCTCCTACAACACCTGGTAACCAGGGAATGGGTATTAGGGGCTAGGGATAAAGCACGGAATAGAAAAATGGCGAAAACAAACAGGGAAAGACCAAAACCGCAGCCTTCTCCCCCCTGCTTCCTCAAAAAAGGTTACACAAACCGCCCCCCCACTTCCTCAAAGCTCCCCTAAAGGCGCATACTATCGTCTAAGACCTGTAGAGCTGCGTCCGCCGGTAGGGAAGAGCGGCTCCAAGGAGACAATCTTATGCGTTCTTTTACGCGCTTCGGCTTAGCCGCCTCCCTTACGTTCTCCTTTGCCCTCTACGCCCAGACTCCTTCCAGCACAACTGCAACCCAGGACCCTGCCAAAACCACGCCAGCGGACCCTAAAGCCACCCCCGCGGCCCCGCAAGCAGCTCCTCAGCCTACTGCAGCCCCGGACGACCAGACTCCTCCGCCGGCCAGAACCAAGCTCCCTCCACCATCAACAACGGATGATTCAGCCTCCGCTCCTGCTGCGGACAAGGCAACCCCCACCGACTCCAAGGCGGCCAAGAAACAGATTAAAGAGAACGCGAAGCAGCAGCAGGCTACCAACCAACCCAAGTCCGACACCCTCCCGTCGCCCGGCGAATCGCTCGACCCGCACATCAAGGCCGGCAGTGAGGACGACGTCAGCGCCGTTGGCACCCGTAACATCGGCGGACGCGGTGCAGGTAACTGGTACTCGATCGACTCCGAAATCCGCATGGGCAAGCAGTACTCGATGGAGATCGAGAAATCCGCCCACATGGTCACCGACCCGGTCATCGTCGAATACGTCAATCGCATCGGCCAGAACATCGTCAAGAACTCCGACTGCAAAGTTCCCTTCACCATCAAGGTCATTGACTCCGACGAGATCAACGCCATGGCTCTGCCCGGTGGATTCTTCTACGTCAACTCCGGCCTCATCATGGCCGCCGATGAAGAGGCCGAACTTGCCGGCGTCATGGCACATGAGACCGCCCACGTCTGCGCCCACCACGCCGCCCGCGAGATGACCCGCATGAACTATGTGCAGATCGGCTCCATCCCGCTCATCATCATGACTTCGGGTTCATGGACCGGCTACGGTATCTACGAGGCTACCCAACTCGCCATCCCCATTACCTTCCTCCAGTTCTCCCGTAGCTTCGAAGCCGAGGCCGACTGGCTCGGCCTCCAGTACATGTACAAGGCCGGTTACGATCCCCAGGCTTTCATTCAGTTCTTCGAGAAACTAGACGCCCTCGAAAAACACAAGCCCGGCACACTCGCCAAAGTCTTCTCCGACCACCCCCAGACCCCGGACCGCATCATGCACTCGGAAGAAGAGATCGCCACCATCATGCCCGCGCGGCCTGACTACATGGTCACCACCTCCGAGTTCGACGACGTCAAGACCCGCCTCGCCCGCCTCGAAAACAAGCGCAAGATTAACGACGGCAAGGGCGGCAATAAGCCCACACTCCGCCGTGCTTCGAGCGGCAGCGGCAACAACGACCCCAACAACCCAAACAACCCGGCCAGCTCAACCGACGACCGCCCAACCCTGGGCCGTCGCAACTAGAGCCCACAGCAGTCGACAAACAATAGCCGCGATGAACCTCTTCGTCGCGGCTATTTCGTTGCTCAATTGCGAAGCCACGAAGCGCGGATATTCGCACGACGCGTGAACCGCCCTCTCTCCTGTCTCCCTCTACCGCCCCGCTGCGTCTTGGCTTCCGCGTTCTGGGGGGTGACTCTCTGCCAGCCAAGTCCAACTCCCGCAACTGCAGCTGCCTTACACGTCCGCGCAAGATCTCGCGCCAAAACCGATAAAATGGACACATGAGCAAAAAGGACAAAGCAAAAAGCAAGACCACCGGCTACACCGACGATCACGCCAAGGCCGGTCTCGACACCAAATTCCCCCCCATCGAAACCTGGCGCAATCAATTCAGAGCCTACGAAATCCTCATCGACGACCCCGAGTTCACCAGCGTCTGCCCCAAGACGGGCCTCCCCGACTTTGGCCGTCTCCTCATCCGCTACATGCCACGCGAGCAGTGCCTCGAACTCAAATCCCTCAAGGAATACCTCTTCACCTATCGCAACCTTGGCATCTTTCAGGAAAACATCGTCAACCAGGTTCTCGATGACGTCGTCAAAGCCACTAATCCTATCTGGGCAAGGGTCACCGGCGACTTCCGCCCCCGCGGAGGCATCTCCACCATCGTCGAAGCCTTTTACCCGCGCCCAAAAAACTCCAAAGGTCCAGCCTAGCTTCTGGAATCAATTCTTTTCTCGATTCCTGCAAGAAATTGCATTGTCAAAACATCACGAATTGGAAAGATGAAGCAGGGTCACACCCTTACTGCGTAGGAGGTTGGCGACGCAATTGCACCTTGGAGGTGCGGCTTCAAAAGCCGCTCGCTCCATCTTGAGTTTTTAGGAGATTGCAATGCGCCTCCCCTCGCTGTTTGCCATCGCCCTCGTTCTCGTCGCCCCCACCCTAACCCACGCCGACACCGTCCTGGTTGGATCCGATCTGTTCCTGCCGGGAGGATCAGCTTTATGTCCAAACGCCGCCGACTGCCTTGAGATCGCTCAACAGGTCACCTTCTTCACTCCGGTTACGATCGACCAGATCAAGGTCGGTATCACCGGTCCCGACCGTCTTGGCTTCTCCGACGGTAGTTTCAACGTGATCCTCGGACCTGTGCTCGGGGCTGGGATGGAGATTGGCCCAGGCGATCTCGTCTTCGACCCCAACGGCCCTCGGGTTTCTTCAATATTCGACTTCTCAGGTCTGAATATCACCTTGGGAGCTGGAACCTACTATCTTCAACTCTCTGGCGGAAATGTAGAGTGGGATCTCGCGCAGCCCCTTATAACCGGAGCAGGATCAGTCGGTCCCTCCTGGGAGTGTGATCCAACCCTCACTTGTGCATCCAACCGCTGGCAGTCCGTGCCAGACACCCACGCCTTCGAAATCGATGGGACTGCCATAACCCCGGAACCCTCTACCTTCGCCCTTCTTGGAACTGGCATGCTCAGTCTGGCAGCTGCGGCTCGCCGTAAGTTCCGCGCCCGTTCGAGGCAGTAGAAGTGTTCTACGCCGTCTCAGAACTTCAAAGGCCGAGACTAAGCTGGGCCGAACGCACTGACTTGTAAAGAAATAGCCGCCGCGTATGCCCTCATAGAAGTACGACTCCGCATACCGCACACGCGTTATGCGGGAGAAATTCTTATTGACCCCAGCCCCGCCACGGGCGTTAAGCCTTTGTCACCACTCCCTGCTATCCTTCCCCCAATGCCCGCCGCGACCAAACCAACAACTACCACGGTAGCCGGAGCTACCACTGCCCTCGTCCTGCTCACTGCACTCAACTTCGTCAACTACATCGACCGCTACATCCTCCCCGGCGTCCAGGAGCAGATCAAAGGCGAGTTCCATCTCTCCGACGAACACATCGGCGCGCTCACATTTTGGTTCATGCTCGCCTACATGCTCACCTCGCCCCTCACTGGCTATCTTGGCGACCGCTTCCCCCGCAAGCCCATGATCGTCATCGCCGCTCTCTTCTGGAGCGGCACCAACTTTTTCACCGCCTCCGTCCATTCCTACGACTCGCTCAACATCCGTCACGCCGCACTCGGTATCGGCGAAGCCAGCTTCGGCATCTTCGCTCCCGCGCTTCTCTCTGACTTCTATCCCGAAGACCAGCGCAACCGCGTCCTCACCATCTTCAATATCGCTCTCTTCGTCGGTGCCGCGCTCGGCTATATCATCGGTGGCACCGTAGGCGAACACTATGGTTGGCGCCGCTCTTTCATCGTCTCCGCCATCCCCGGAGTCATCATCGCAATCCTCATCGCCTTTCTCATGAAGGAACCCGCACGCGGCGCCAGCCAGCAGGACAAAGCCAAGCTCGAGAAAGGAACTGTCTCCTCACTTCTCAAAAACAAAGCCTATCTCTCCTCCATCCTCGGCTACGCGGCCGTCACCTTTTCCCTAGGAGGCATTTCCTGGTGGATGCCATCCTTCCTCCAGCGCATCGATGGTCGCAGCCAATCCTCCGCAGCCTACCTCATGGGAACCATCACTCTCGTCGCCGGTCTCGGCGGCACCGTCATCGGAGGCATCGTCGCCCAGCGCTGGTCCCGCACCAACTCGAAAGCCCTCTACTTAGTCCCGGCCATCAGCGCTGCCAGCGCCGTCCCACCCGCGCTCCTCTGCTTCTTCGGACCCCACTCCCTGACGCTAGTCGGGCTGGCCCTCGCGGTCTTCCTCATCTCTCTCGGCACCGGCCCCGTCAACGCCGCCACCGTCAACTCTGTCCGCCCCGAAATCCGCGCCACCGCCATGGCCGGTCAGCTCTTCATCATCCACGCTCTCGGCGACATGATCAGCCCCCGCATCATCGGAGCCGTCAGCGACCGCTCCACCCTCAACCTGGGCCTCGGCTCCACCCTTATCACGATGCTCTTAGCCGCAGTCATCTTCTACATAGGCTCACGCCACGCCCCGCAACTCCACCACACCACGGCGCAGGCCTCAGCCTCATAAACAAGCCGCGCTCAGGGCTTCTTCGAAAACGACCGCACAAGCAGCACCATATTCCAGATATCGTCTGTCTTTAAACGGTCACCCTCACCCGTCATCTGACCTTTGCCGTTCTTGATGATGTAGAACATCTCCCCGTCCGATATATCCTTCAAGGCCGCCGGGTCGGTATAGTCCTTCAGCGTCAGCTTCAAATCTGCGACGACATCGCCTTTACCATTGCCGTTGGCTCCATGGCACATCGCGCAGTCGTATCCATACATCTTCTTAGCGTGCGCCAGAGACTCAGGCGTAGCCTTCACAGGGTTAACCATCTTGGCCGCATCGGCAGGAACACTCGACGAAGCAGGTGCAGCCGCAGGTTGCTGAGGCTGCTGGAAGGCGAAGACGGACAGGGGAACTAAAGCGACGAGCACGAACGAAGTCTTCAACACGCGAACCTCCTTGCTTTTGGAACGACCGCATCCTATGCCTCAGCAAGATGCAATGGGAAGCTTTATCTTTGAGTAGGAGCATCCGAGTTACACCCTGTCGTTTGAGCCATCTCTTACAATCCGCTCTCGCCTGGCTCGTCGCGCTCGCCTGGCTTTGGAAAGCCTTCACTGCCGCCATCGGCCTCCCCCGAATTCCCAACCTCGCACTCACGAAGTACGATCATTCGCCGCCAGAAAACCCCTCTCTCACGGTCATCGTCCCAGCGCGCAATGAAGCCGCTGACATCGCCAACACCCTCCACTCCCTGCTCGCGCAGGACTACCCCAACCTCCACATCCTCGCCGTCGACGATCGCTCCACCGACAACACCGGAGACATCATCGATAGCATCGCCGCACAGTACCCAACCAGACTCCAGGCCATCCACATCACCGAACTCCCCGAAGGCTGGCTCGGCAAACCCCACGCTCTCGCGCTTGCCGCCCGCCAAACCACCTCCGACTACCTCCTCTTCACCGACGCCGATGTCCACTTCGATCCCACCATCCTCCGTCGCTCCCTCGCGCACGCCGTCGCCACTCACGCCGACCACCTCGTCACCTTTCCCACCCCCGTCGTCAAAACCCTCGGCGAAGGTACCCTCCTCAGCTACCTCGGCGTCATGGGCCTCTGGGCCACCCGCCCCTGGCGAGCCCACAACCCCAAAGCCATCCGCGACTCTATAGGAATCGGCGCTTTCAACCTTCTCCGCACTCCCGCGTACCACCAGCTAGGCGGATTCGAATCCCTCCGTATGCAGATCCTCGAAGACCTCACCCTCGCCCGCAAGGTCAAACTCGCCGGTCTCCGTCAGCAAGTAGCCGTAGCTCCCGGCATGGTCACCGTCCACTGGGCGAGCGGAGCCTTCGGCATCGTCAACGTCATGACCAAAAATCTCTTCGCCGTCCTGCGCTTCAGCCCCTTCTTCGTTCTGCTCGCATCCCTTTGGATCATCCTGTTTTGCTTGGCACCCTTCGCCTTCCTCTTCCTGTCCGCCACGCGCACGCCGGCGATACTCACCCTGATCGCAACCGCCACCCTCTACGTCCTGTCGAGCCGCCACTCCAAAGTCTCCCCTTGGTACTCAGCGCTCTTCCCAGTGGCAACAGTCCTCGTGCTTTACTCCCTGATACGCTCGACCGCAGTCACGCTGGCCCAGGGCGGTGTCACCTGGCGCGGCACCTTCTATCCACTCGCTGATCTTAAGAAGAAAGTCTCAGCGTCCCACTAGGGGAGCTGTCCAGGGATTGATTCTGGCTATAGCCACTGCACGAAATTTTTCCGGATTCGAAGGAACCGTCCCGCGCAAAATATTGCTCCGCCTCAGGTTCGTCGCATCGTTAATTCCGCCGTACGCCGAAAAACACATACTATAGCCGGCACTCACAGCGATTTGCTCAGTTAAATCGCTGAAGCAATCTCTCGCACCTATCGGGTAAGCCAACGCTCTCACTTCGCTCCCGAGCTGACGCTCAATCTCCTTCTTGGAGTCTTCGAGCTCTCGCCTCTGCGACTCCGGCGAAAGTCTGCCCAGAATCGCATGAGATCGCGTGTGCGATCCAATCGTCATTCCCGCATCCCTCATCTCTCTTGCTTCGTCCCAGTTGAGAAAACTTCTCGGTGCTGCAGGAAGCGCACAATCGGTCTCGCGCCGAATCTCAGACATGAACTCCTCACCGCAAACGTTATCGGCGCGTTTGTAATGTTGTAGAACCCTGATAATCGATGCTTCGCGATTCCCATTCAGCGACAGTTTCAGGGGCACCGGATACTGAAGGTTGATCTCTCTCCGCTTCGTGTTCCGTAGCTCATACGCGATCTCATCCCACCATGGCACCGTGGTGGTCCCCACATAATCGCTTACAAGAAAAAAAGCTGCGGTCGTCCCGGTACTGCGAAAAACATCAAAGGCCTTGGTGTAGTTGTCGAGGTATCCATCGTCGAACGTAAATGCCACATGGAGCCGCTTCAGCGGCGTCTTGCCGGACACCAGATCTTCCAACTCTTCGCCGGAAACAATGGGGGCACGCTGTTTAAAATCTTGAATCTGCGCATCCAATTCGTCGATGGTTGCGCTGAACAAGTCCCGGTCAAAGCCGGTCTCATCGGGCGCGCCAATCCGATGGTGATTGACGATCAGAATCCCCGGCCTAGAATCGCGCAACTCCAGTAACCGGAGTATCCCCAGTTTCCTTAACGCACGGGCAAGTAACAATTGGTAGGCCATGCAACTCATTCCCGGAAGAAAGGTGCTTAGAGGGGCCCGTTATTTCAATCGCGAGGCTGGTCTTTCTAACAGCTCTTCTAGCTGCGATAACTATACAACCAGAAAATAAATGCTGGGCAATCAACTAAACTCAACAGCGCCATCTGGCCAGGACCTTCTATCCCTCGCCCAACTGCCTAAAAGAGTAAGGGAATGAATTGATTGCAGATATTTTCTATGTTTTCCGCCCGGAAAACGCATGTCAAGCCCCCAAAAGGCCTAAACACCACAAAACAAGAAGGATCGGCATGGCATGTTTACCCCATCCAACCCGCTATAATAGAAATATAGAAACAAAACGAAAGCCCCGGTGCCAGGCATCGGGGCTTTTCTCATCAAATCTGAAACTCTAGCTCAATGAATTCAATACTTTACAAAACCAAATCTTTAGAATGAATACTTTACCAGGACTCAATGAAGCAGGTCCAAAGATAAAGCCTTTTATTAGAAGACTTTGCGCGAAAAGTGGTACAACGGGTGGGTAAACGAAATTGCATTCCAAAGCACTAGGCTCCGACGAGAACCCGCCCGTACCGCCGCTCCACATACTCGTTCAGAATCTCCTGGAATTCCTCCACGATCCGGTCGCCCTTCAGTGTCGTGTAGAGCTTTCCATCGACATAAACCGGAGCTTTGGGCTCCTCAAATGTACCCGGCAGAGAAATCCCGATATTGGCATGCTTCGACTCGCCCGGCCCGTTAACGATGCAGCCCATCACCGCCAGCTTCAACTCTTCGACGCCCGGATAGATCTTCTTCCACTCCGGCATCGAGGCCACAAGGTAGCCTTGAATCCGCTCCGCCAGCTCCTGGAAGTAGGTCGAAGTGGTCCGTCCGCACCCGGGACAGCTCGTGACCTGCGGCATGAAGCTCCGGATCCCCAGCGACTGCAGGATCTGCTGCCCACACCGTACCTCCTCCGAGCGGTCACCCCCCGGAGTGGGCGTCAAACTAACTCGGATCGTATCCCCGATCCCGCCCAACAGCAAAGGAGCAAGACCCGCAGTCGAAGCGACAACGCCTTTCATCCCCATGCCGGCCTCGGTCAGTCCAAGATGCAGCGCATAATCGCAACGCCGGGCCAGCTCGGTATACACATCGATCAGATCGCGAACCCCGGATACCTTTGCCGACAAAATAATCTGGTCGCGCCGCAGCCCATACCGCTCCGCCGCCGCAGCATTATCCAGAGCCGATACCACCATCGCCTCCATCATCACGTCGCGAGCGGGAAGGGGGTCGGCCAGCTTCGAATTCTCATCCATCATCTTCGTCAGCAACGCCTGATCGAGCGAGCCCCAGTTCACGCCAATCCGCACCGGCTTCTGATGTTCCACCGCAACCTCGACCATTGTCCGGAAGTTGTCATCATCCTTCCGACCAATCGACACATTGCCCGGATTGATCCTGTACTTCGCCAGCGCCTTCGCCGTCTCCGGATACTTCTTCAGCAGCAGATGTCCGTTGTAGTGAAAGTCCCCAATTATCGGAGTCGTCCAGCCCTTCTTCGCGATCCCCTCGACGATGTAAGGAACAGCCTTGGCCGCATCGTCATTGTTGACGGTCACACGAACCATCTCCGAACCAGCGCGAGCCAACGCAGCAACCTGCTGCACCGTGCTCTCGACATCGGCCGTATCGGTATTGGTCATCGACTGCACCACAACCGGAGCATCCGACCCCACCCGCACCCCGCCAATATTCACCGTTACCGCACGTCGACGCACTATCTCTGGCATAAACTCTCCACTCCCAAGTTTACCATTCAGAGGTCGCCAAACCACGCGATACACTAGCCTTGATGGCCCGGTAGCTCAGTTGCATAGAGCAGCGCACTCCTAACGCGAAGGTCGCAGGTTGGACTCCTGCCCGGGCCACCACGCCTCAAATCCAACCCGGCGGTCCCGTCAGGACTCCCGCCCGGGCACCACTACGCAAATTCTCAAAATTGCGATGTGACTAATTGAGCCTGAGATCAATGGCTTCTGGAAGACTCTGGAACTGTTGAGTACGCGACAACCCCGGTCCAATAGCACTCGCGACTGTGCCGAGCGCGAAGTAAAGTTTGGATTGCGGGTTGCCTTCTCCGCGAGCTCGTTGGTTAATTGTGAATGCCAACTGTCGAATGTCGCAGCGGTAGCGTTGGGGCATGCATCTTCGTTACATCGCGAGCAATGAGGATGACCTGATTGGGTTTACAAACAAGTGACAACAAGAAAACTGCCTCGTGACAACTACCCCTATCAGTGCCGGATAGCCTTGGGGTGCTATGGAATATTCAAGAATGACGCGGTCTTCAGTGACACGATGGAGACATAGAGTTGTCACGGGGATATTAGCCACACTATCGTTCTTGTCGCTTTTGAACTCGAAGGTAGCCGCTCAGAATGCGCCGTTGATCTCCGGAGGAATCGGTTTTCTGACAACTACCAACGGCGGAGTCACTTCGGTATCCCCGGTTCTTGCTCCGGTTGCTGCGGTTCCACTCGGCGAGCATCTCTTGGTGGAGTCCAGGGCTTACCTCCAGGAATTCATCGCACCAAAAAATGGAAACAGCGGCCCCTACGAAGGTGAATTTTTCGCCAGTCTTCAATATCTTCAGTTGGATTACATCGCTGCTCCAAAGCTCACCATCACAGCAGGAGACTTTCTAACCCCCTTCGGCACATACAATGAGCGGCTATCTCCGATTTGGATCAGCAACTTTCAGGACGCTCCGCTCATCGCGCCGATAGGAATTGGGGATGGTTCGGGTCTTGGCGCAATGCTTCGTGGAGCGGCCTACTCAAACCCTCGCGTCCAGTTGAACTATGCTGCCTACTTCTCGGCTGCTAGCAACGTCACGCAATTTCCAGCACAACGTGCCGCCGGAGGCCAATTCTCAATGTATCTTCCCGAGAAGCGTCTCGAGATTGGAACCTCATACTCGCGACTTCTTGAGGGGCAACACGGCAACTCAACGGGTATTCATCTTTGGTGGCAACCCTACTGCGTTCCACTCGCCATTCGCTCCGAATATGCCCACGGTCCACACTCAAATGGCTACTGGATCGAGTCGGCCTACCGCCTTTCGCAGTGGAGTGGCCCTGATAGCTGGCTTGGCCGGCTCGAGCCCGTCTTCCGTATGCAGCAGACCTTTCGTAACAGTCCAGGGAGCGATCATCTCCCCTCCGTAGGCACCCAGCGCGCAGACTTCGGCCTCGACTACCACCTCCCCCATGAAGTAAGGGTCAACGCGAGCTATGCGCGACAGTTCTCAAGTACGGGTAACGAAAATATTTGGGAGACTACCGTGACCTACCGGTTTCTCTTTCCCGCCTGGAAGGGCAGATCCAAATGAAAAAGTTCCATCAAATTTGTCTAATCACGATCGTAAACACGATATCGGTATTGGGTCAGAATTCCAACCCTGCTAAACCTTCAAATTTCCCTGCAAAAACGGCGCCACAAGCTTCGAGCAAAAATCAACCGGATGTGGGTGAGCGAAAGTTTAATGCGAACTGCAGCCGGTGTCACAGCGCTCCCGAGCAATTTAGTCCCTCACTAACCGGGACTGTGGTTCGCCATATGAGAGTTCGCGCCAGTCTTAGCGCTCAGGACGAAAAGGATATTCTCAGGTTTCTCGTGCCTTAGCCAAATCGGCATCGAATCCCTTCGCTATTAATTCTGACAGTTTCAATGCCTTCCGTCGCAGCGTACGTTCCCAACTGTACCGGGAAGCCGATCACACCGGACTCCAACTCTCTTTTAAAGATGAGGTTTTCGGACCTGAACTGATTTTTTAGGCGGAACGTCTAGATTGGCCTCGAAATATTCTTCGAATATGTGTGCGCGAATAACAAAAAAGAGTTCCGCTGCTCCTTATACTGATCGCATTGACCTGACTGCTCCGATTCCAAGCGTTTCAGGAACTCGATGCTCAAGGCAAGGCAATGCGGCAAACGGTTCCCAGGGAGGTGCATGGGCCTTGCGATCGCATCGCTGTGCCTTTTCTGCTAGACATCGCAGCCTATACGCGATTCCTGCTTGCACTGCCACTGTTGATTATCGCTGAGACCATTCTGGGCCCCCGCATCGCCAGGCCTCCGCTCATTTTATCCACTCCGGCCTTGCCCTCGAAGAAGACTTCAAGCGCTTCGACCATGCGGTAGATCAGGAACTGCGATTGCGGGACTCCCCAGTGGCCGAGATGGCCATTCTTTTGTTGGCTTATGGCGGCGGTTACTTATCCCTCAAGTCGCTCGCGATTCCGGTTTCCACCTGGTATGCAATCCCAACCGGTGCGACGTTTACGTTGACTCCTGCTGGTTGGTGGTTTGTCTTTTTCTGTGTTCCTCTCTTTCAATTCTTTGTTCTTCGCTGGATCTGGAGACTGTTCCTTTGGGGACAGTTCCTCTGGCGAATGCTCAAATCGCCCCTGGAACTCATTCCCACACATCCGGACGAGGCAGCTGGGTTGCGCTTCATAGGCGAGGCACATCGCTTCTTCTCCGTTATTCTTCTCGCCGGCTCGATATCGATGGCGGGCGTTCTTGCCGATGAGATTGTTTACGGCAAAATTTCGCTCCCTCACTTTGCACCCTTCATTGCGATTTATGTCATTGTTTGCGTTGGCATAGTCCTGCTGTCACTGACAATCTTCGTTCCGACCCTTGTGCAGACCAAGCGCGCCGGACTTTACAAATGCGGCTCCCTGGCGACCGAATATGCCTCCTATTTTGATAGAAAATGGATTAAAACGAAACCGTCGCACGAGGAAACGCTTCTCGGAACAGCAGATATTCAGTCTCTGGCTGACCTCGGCAACAGCTACTCCTTCATCGAAAAGATGGGATCTTTGCCGATGGACTATCGAACCCCAATCAATTTCGTAATTGCCTGTCTAATCCCGATGGTCTCTCTGCTTCTCACCATGATTCCCTTGAAGGATGTGGTCAAGATGCTCATTAAGTTCGTTTTGTAATTCTTCTTCGCTCCTGCGGCCTCGCAGACAGTATGCTGTTTCGGGAGATCGTACTAGTCGGTCCCGGCAAGACTAATGTAGGAGCAAAAGGATAATGAAGAAGCTCTGCCTTATTTCTCTGGCCGCTCTTGGGCTTACATCTTGTAATCAAAAGCCGCGGATTCCTCCAACGCACTACGACAATCTCGCTGACCAGCCCTACATAGAAGGTTATCCGCTGAAGGCTGACATCAGCTTGCTGAAGCAGGAGTTGCTCTTCGAACGCGGAGTCCAGGCTTATCTGTGGGCGCTTCCCGCATTGAATATGTACGGCATGAAAGAGGGATCCGAGAAGGTCTTCGGCAAAGGTTACAACATACTGCCGATCTTCAAAGAGCGCCTGAACGCCAAGACGCTCATCACCACGCCAAACTCTGACGTTATTTATGCACTCGGCTATCTCGATTTGAAGGACGACGGGCCAATCGTGATCGAGGTGCCGCCTGGCCTTCAGGGCATCCTTGATGACTTTTGGCAGCGCCCCATCCGTTCTGAAGGAGAGATCGAGGGCCGCAAGTGGGCCGGCGATGTCGGCTTACTCGGCCCCGATCATGGCAAGGGCGGAAAATACCTCATCCTGCCGCCTGACTACGAAGGCTCTATTCCCTCTGGTTTCCTCACCTTTCGCTCTGGAACCTACGGAGTCTTTGTCTTTTGGCGTGGCTTCTTTAAAGATCCCAAAGACCTCTCCGAACCAGTAAAAGTGATGGAGCAAACGCGCATCTATCCTCTTGGCAAGGAATCAACCGCACGGCCGATGATCTTTCCCGACGCCTCAGCGACGCCCGCCAATATGCTCTATCCGCAGGATGGTACGGCCTTTGATCTACTCTCGCGCTTCATCGATCACGAGTACGTCGACCCGGCCAATATGGAGATGCGCGGCATCCTTGCGGGCATCGGTATCATCCAGGGCAAGCCTTTCGCCCCCGATGCTCCAACGCGCGACTTGCTTGATAAGGCCGCGCGTACAGCTTCGCGCATGGGGCACGCGATCTCCTATCAACCGTCTGCCATGATTCCCAACGGCTTGTATTACGCGAATCGCCATTGGATCAACCCCTTTCCTACCAACGCTACCTTTACCGCAGACACCTACAATGTCATTGACGCACGCACGGGGTTTTTTACCTTCGCATACTCTGCAAGCCCGGGAATGGCCGCCAATATGGAGAATATTGGCGCAAAGTATCCTGCGGCTTATCAGGACGCGGATGGCAATTTCCTTCGCGGAAGTCAAGCATATGTCCTCCATCTCCCGCCGAATATTCCGGCCACAATCTTCTGGTCTGTTACCGTCTACGATCCCGTCACCGGCTCCGGACTCGACAATGGACAGCCTTTTCCCTCCATTAACACAATGGACAGGCCAATTCCGAACGCCGATGGCTCAACCGACGTCTATTTCGGGCCGAAATCTCCTGGCCCCGGCAAAAACTGGATCGCAACCGTTCCAGATAAAGGCTGGTTTACCCTACTCCGTCTTTATGGCCCTACCAAAGCCTTCTTTGACCAGGCTTGGAAGCCGGACGACATCAAAAAAGTAAGTTAGAAGATGAGATGCTGGGCAACGAATCTCCCGGTTCTTGCATCTCGCACCTATCAGGTGCACTCCCGTGAACACTCCCCTGAAGTTACTTAAAGCTAAGCGTTTGTCGGCATTGAAAGATGCCCGCAGAATGGAAGCGCAGTTTGCGCGTTTGAATCAAGTGGAAAAGCTAGATGGGACTAAGTCGAGTCTCCCGACCGTCATCGCAGCAATGTTCCGCGAGCATGCGACAACCCTTGATGAAGCAATCAGGTCAGCTAAACTCAAACCGAATTAAATTAGACCTGTTGCGATTCATCAGTCCGGATACCAGCTTCGACTCGGAGCATAAGCGAGATATCGCATGAATACAGCCCATGCTGCGATAAAAACTGCACAGGCAGTTGTCTCGGTATGGCCCCGATATCCTGTCTTATATGAAATCAACACGTGGATTTGGCTGACAGATCTGAGCCAAAAATACTCGAGAAACATCGACCTGTCTTCAGTTCCTTCGAGCGAGTGGGATGCGGTCGCAATCCATGGCTTCGATGCAGTGTGGCTAATGGGAGTCTGGGAACGAAGTCCTGCTGGGATTGCGATAGCGAATCGAAATCTGGGTCTACTCGAAAGCTTCAGAGAAGCTCTCCCTGATTTTCAGCCCGCCGATAACGTCGGATCCCCCTATTCCATCAGGCGCTACGAAGTTGACCCGCATCTTGGAGGTCCCACAGGCCTTGCAACTGCCCGTAAAGAGCTTTTCAAGCGCGGCATCAATCTCATCCTCGACTTCGTGCCGAATCACGTGGCGCCGGACCATCCTTGGGCCTGCGAGCATCCAGAGTATTTCATCCAGGGTAATGGCGATGACATCAAAAACGCCCCGGGTTGTTTCATTGAACTCCAGGGTTCGATATGCGCATGCGGTCGGGACCCTTTCTTCCCGCCATGGCCCGATGTCTTGCAGTTGAATGCGTTTGAGGCAGGTCTCCGGAAAGCCGTGATCGAAACCATTTCAACTATCGCCCTTCAATGCGATGGTATCCGTTGCGATATGGGAATGCTCGTTCTCAACTCCATCTTTCAGCGCACCTGGGGTAGTCGAGCCGGGCAGGTGCCCGCAACGGAATATTGGGTGGACGTAATCTCCACCATTAAAGTAAGCACCCGGGCTTCCTGTTTATTGCTGAGGCTTACTGGGGTCTCGAGTGGGATCTTCAGCAAAAAGGATTCGACTTCTGCTATGACAAGAAACTCTACGATCGGCTCGAGCACGGCACTGCAGAAAACATCCGCCTCCATCTCAGCGCCGATCTCGCCTTTCAAGACAAATTGCTTCGTTTTGTGGAGAACCATGACGAACCACGAGCCTCTGCTACCTTTCCGTCGGCGAAGCTACAGGCAGCCGCGGTAGCCATCGCCACTCTGCCAGGAGCGAAACTGTTCTATGAAGGCCAATTTGAGGGCCGCAAAATAAGGACACCGGTATTTCTTGGCAGGCGGCCTGAGGAGCCAACAGATCGCAATCTTCAGGAGTTCTATCAGAAGCTCCTCGCGGCCACCGATCAGCCAATCTTCCATGAGGGCACATGGAGTATGTTTGAACCAACAGGCTGGCCCAATAACATCACCTTTCAGAATCTGGTCGTTTGGGGTTGGTCCAGAAAAGACGAGAGATATCTGATCGTAATCAATCTCAGCGACTCTCCGTCACAAGCACAAGTTCAGATTCCGTGGTCTGAAATCGGAGATGGAAGCTGGCAATTGATTGATCAATTGTCCGGTGCAAATTACATACGAGCAGGAAGAGTCATGCAATCTTCCGGCTTATATGTAGATCTCCAACCGTGGAAATCCCACTTTTTTCGGTTAGTGCAAGCAGAAACAATCTCACCATAACCCACTAATTAGTGATTTATGGTGGAAAGACGAGGCTCGAACTCGCGATTTCTTCCTTTTCGAACTGGGACCATTTCTCAAGATCTCAGCGAGCGAGTGCTATGCGCTTAGTCCGTGTTGTTGAATCTTGTAGAGCAAGCTCCTGTAGCTGATATTGAGATTGATAGCAGCCTTTCGCCGGTTCCAGCCGGAAGCCGATAGCGCATCCTGCAACATACGGATTTCCGTCTGATTTTTCACTTCGCTGATTACATTTTTCATGCCGGCAGGACCCGCTGCCTTTTGGTCTTCCGTGGCTTCTGCGGAAATGGGCTCCGCCGAAGAAACTCTTGTCTGCGTCTTGCCACGCAGGTGAGCATATGCCGACTCCTGATCCCGCAAAATGAGGGTCCGAATGACAAAATTACGCAATTCACGCAGATTACCCGGCCAGTGGTATTCCAATGCCGCCTCAAAAATGCGATCGGCGAAGACCATAGTCTGCGTCACTCCAGGCGCGCCTCTGCGAATCAACTCTTCTATCAAAAGAGGAATCTCTTCTCGACGTTCGCGAAGCGGAGGAATGACGAGAGTCAGCGTATTGAGTCGATAATAGAGATCTTCTCTGAATCGCTTTTCCGCAATTGCATCCTGCATGTTGATATTGGTTGCCGCCAGAACACGTACATCCACTTGGGTCGATGTGCGAGCGCCAAGGCGACTAAAAGTTCCGTCCTGCAGCACATGGAGCAGTTTTGCCTGCATCTGGGGGCTCATCTCTCCAATTTCGTCCAGAAGGATGGTCCCTTTATTTGCTAACTCAAACTTGCCCGGCTTGGATTTCACCGCTCCCGTAAACGCGCCTGACTCGTAACCAAAGAGTTCGCTTTCGAGAAGCTCTGTAGGGAGCGCGGCGCAGTTAACGTTGAGGAACCTGTTCTCAGACCGAGTGTGATATTTGTGGAGCAGCATAGCCACAATTTCCTTGCCCACTCCACTCTCGCCAAGTATGAGTACCGGAATATCAACTGGCGCCAGCACGCGTACATCCTTGTAGAGTTGCATCATCGCTGGTGATGCGGCTAAAAAGAAGCGATCATTATCCAATTCTTCCAAATGGTACGTTGAATTACTCGTCGAGCCCCCCATATCAGGGCAACATGATGCTGTAGCTCCTCCCCCCTGCTTGTATGTGAGTCTTTCAATATCTTGAGGCAGCAAGGGTTTTGTCAGCACAGTGCCCACGTTCCATCCTGTCGCGAGCGGCTTCCATGAGTTATCGCCCCGTTCGGAAACAACGCACAATTTTTCATCGCGTATTTTTTCGCGTAAGGCGCGGTTGAATAGGCCCTTCTCTAGCTGACTTTTAGCCGCGTCCATCACAATAAACTCGGCCGACACCCCAGATCTCAACATCTCGAGTGCGTCCTGCGATGAGGAGACGCAGATAGCTTTGTGACCATGGGATTCAAGAGAACTCAGAATCAAGTTGAAGACATCTCGATCGTCGCTTATTGCGAGAATCTGCACCGCATCGTTCATCAACGCACCTCAAGGCAGTTAGAAGAAGGCGTAGCTTTTTTCAAGGGCGCAGATTTGTGTGCTTATCCAGATTGACCTTGAAAGTCGATTACTAGCAAAATCCGGAGTACCAAACACAGAAAAAGCGGATCCATGAATCAGCTGGAGCCGAAGCAAAAAGAAAACATAAACAGCCACTTTTACAAATCAAATCACTCTTATTTCAGGGGACGTAACAAGCCATTTGGTTACTATCCCGATTCACCTAGGACTAATCCTTTGGTCGCATGTCCTCTGAAGTTGAGCGAATTTAACCTGATCTCCCAAAAGTGTCAAATGAAAAATCATGTTTATCGTATGAACTTTTTGTGCATACTTTAGACGTATTGATAAGTGCTTTTATATCAATAGATACGAAAAGCTTGCTCGTGGCTGGGAGTTTCGATGTAGAGGGAAAAAGGTAAAAAAGTGATAGTTACGTGCATATCTTCGGTAATCGTAAAGTACCCCTGAACCGTCAAAAATCATGCCAATTTCAATCGTCAAACGAAAGCCTTGCTAACCTCTCAGAGTTCATAAATGAAGTTAATTGTTAATCAATTTGTAAACATCAAAAGGCTGATTCAAAATCCTTTTGGGGGATCTGATTGCGTTCGTTATTCTGGTGGTGAACGAAGTTAATTTCAGAGATTTCGAGCACGGATAACAATCACTATCTCCTCTCAAGTCGAAGTCGCAATTATTGGTGCTGGCATCGTGGGCTTAGCAACCGGTCTTGAGCTGACCAGGAGATTCCCCAGCATTTCACTGGCTATCGTTGAGAAAGAATCGTTGGTGGCTGCTCATCAGACTAGCCACAACAGCGGGGTCATCCACTCGGGTATCTATTACAAACCCGGAAGCCTCAAGGCGCGTCTTTGTGTCGAAGGAGCCAGCGCGCTGGTTAGTTTTTGTCGTGAATACGATGTGCCCCACGATATCTGTGGCAAAGTGATCATCGCAACCGATGCGAGCGAGATGCCGCGGCTGGATGAGTTATACAGGCGTGGCATAGGCAATCGTCTTCAGGGATTGAGGTTCATCACTTCGGAGGAGATTCGAGAGTTCGAACCACGTGCCTCAGGCATTCGCGGGATACACGTGCCTGGGACCGGAATCGTTGACTTCGGCAGGGTCGCTAAGAAGTATGCGGAGCTGATCACGAGCCGCGGAGGAGAAATTCTTCTATCTCATCAGGTAATAGGCCTAAAGCGCTCCGGCGAGTGTACGGTCATTCAGACAGCAAGGGGCGATATCGCCGCGAAATTGATCATCAACTGTGCCGGCCTGCAAAGTGATCGGATTAGTCGCATGGCAGGCGTCAAGCTCGACCTGAGGATTGTTCCTTTCCGTGGCGAATACTACGAGATTGCGCCAGCCAAGAGACACTACGTCAGAGGCTTGATATATCCAGTTCCAGACCCGCAATTCCCATTTCTTGGTGTGCATTTTACCCGTCGTATCGGAGGAGAAATTGAAGCAGGACCAAACGCGGTTCTCGCTCTGAAACGAGAGGGCTATTCGAAAACCTCATTTAATTTTTCCGATGTGCTGGAATTTGCGACATTCCAAGGCTTCTGGACGATGGCGGGGAACCATTGGAAGACGTCTTTGGGCGAGTATTACCGCTCCTTTAATAAGGCGGCATTTGTTCGCGCTCTGCAACGCCTTATCCCTGATATTGAATCGGAAGACCTCATACAAGGTGCCTCGGGCGTTCGCGCTCAAGCTTTGGATGTTAGCGGAAAGCTCATCGATGACTTCTACTTTGTTCATACCGCAGGCATGGTTCACGTGTGTAATGTGCCCTCACCTGCGGCAACTGCCTCACTCGCGATCGGTAGATACATCGTCGACACTGCTATTGAGCACAGCGGAAGCCATTGGCGCTGTATTAAGACAGAAAAACCCTAAGGCACACTAACGATTGCCTGGTTAGAGGGCGCGCTTTCTATCCCATTTGTTCCGACCGCCGTAACAGTGTAGTAGTAGGTAGTTCCGGATGCTACGGCTTGATCGGAATAATTGGTTGATGGAATAAGAGTGCCGTTAATCTTTGTGGGGGAACCACTCGAAGTTATAGAACGATACATGTTATAGCCTGCAATTTGGGTTCCCGTCTCGCTCCATGACAGAGCTACGCTGTGGGCAACGGCAACCCCGGTTCCGGTCAACGGGACAGTGAGTGTTGCATTCTGAGCGTTGCTCGTGATTGTCACAGCTCCTGTCGAGGAGCCACTGATGGTTGGAGTGAAGCCGACAGTAAGTTGGATCGATTTGTTCGTGGCAAGAGTAATCGGTGTCTGTACACTGCCCAGCGAGAACCCCGCACCCGACACGCTAACGGCTGAAATACTAACTGACGCCGCTCCGGTGTTTGTGATTGTTACGGTTTGAGTTTGTGTGTTGTTCACCGTCACATTCCCGAAGCTTAGAGTGGTCGCGCTCGACGACAAGATCCCCTTCTGAGTGGCAACGCCAGTGCCGGTGAGCGGTACTGTCAAGGTCTGAACCCCCGATGAGCTGCTAGCGAAGACTAGACTGCCTGTCGCAGTGCCTGTAGCCGTAGGTCCAAAGATGGCTGTATAGCTCTGCGACTGGTTGGGAGCGAGCGAAAACGGAGTCTGAAACCCGGATGCGGTAAATGGCGGCCCAGACGACTGAACGCTGGTTATGGTGATGGATGTAGTGCAAGTGCTTACAATGCTTGCCGGACTGGAGATGGTGAATCCGACAGTTGTGTTCGAGAACGCAATGGAGCTTGGGGTTGATATCAGCTGGCACGTTGAGGAAGTTGACAGTGCCGGCACTGTAACAGGTTGTCCCCTCACCGTAATGTTTTGAGGCGTTGCTAGTTCCGCGATCTGAACCGTCTTATAAACGCCGGGTAGCGGGTCCACATTGCCGAATGCGGCGGCGCCGACGACGATACTGACTGTGTTTCCAGAAGAAACAGTAAAAGTCTGAGGATTGGTCCAGGCTGCAGGGGTGGGCGTTCCAGGAGGCGCACCGGCGCATGGGCCTGTGCTCATCGTCACGGCACAGGTGGACGCAACTTGGCCGTAGCGAAGAGTAATCGATCCGGTGGCCGCGATAGTGTCGCCGTCGTTTACCGTAAGAGTGAACCAAGTAAGTGTAGATGAAGAGGATAGAGCCGGAACCGTAACCGAGCGACCGTCTACGGTGATGTTCTGGGGAGTTGCTTGCTCCGCTACCTGAATCGTCTTGTAAACGCCGGGTAGTGGGTCTACATTGCCGAATGCCGCAGCGCCCACAACGATAGTGACTGCGCCTCCAGAAGACGGGGTAAAAGTCTCAGGGTTGGTCCATGCTTCAGGGGTAGGCGTTCCAGGAGGAGCCCCGGCACATGGTCCGGTGCTCATCATCACAGCGCAGGTGGAGGCCACTTGTCCGTAGCGGAGAGTAATGGATCCAGTCGCCGTAATCGTATCCCCATCATTAACATTGAGAGTGAACCAGGCGGAAGCGGGTGCGGATGAAGAGGTAAGTGCCGGGACTGTGACAACGAGTCCATCTACTGTGATTTGCTGAGGTGTCGCCTGTTCGGCCACCTGAACCGTCTTGTAAACGCCAGGTAGCGGGTCCACGTACCCGAAAGCCGCAGCGCCCACAACGATCGCGACTGTGTTTCCAGGAGAAGCAGTAAAAGTCTGAGGGTTGGTCCATGCTTCAGGGGTAGGCGTTCCAGGAGGAACCCCGGCGCATGGGCCTGCGCTCATCGTCACAGCGCAGATGGAGGCCACTTGTCCATAACGGAGAGTAATGGATCCGGTAGCGGCAATTGTATCCCCATCACGGACGTTGAGAGTGAACCAAGTGGTTGAGGCTGTCTGGCATCTGCTTATCACAGGAGTAATAAGAGACAGGAAGCCGAGAATGACTGCCGGAAATATTCGCATCGTGTCCTATCCGAAACTTGTCTCAATAACCAAGAGGCATAGGAAACGATCAGCAATGCATTGTTACCCGCAGTCCTAACGACTTCCGATAAAAGAAATTCGGGAAAAGTTCTAAAATTTTTATCCGGTGATGCGAATCGAGTCTAAACACAAGCCAAGGCGGGAGATTATTAATAAGCTTTCAAAATAAAAGATAAGCTTTAAGAACGTGTTTAGGATAGCCGGCGATGTTCGTCTCGCTTGGCAATTGTACCTCCGAGAAATTAAAAGATTCATTTTCGATTGGACAGAGTTGAAAAACATTTTCGCCCGGTCGAGATAATGACTGGTGCGGTTTGCTGGATGAGCTCTCTTTAGTCTTTGGTGAAGGATTTGTAGTGGCGGAAGAACGTCTTTGAAATCAATAGCCTCAGCACGTCGAGACCCATTCGTCGGGTTCTCGTTGACCAATTCGTGTCATTGAGCCCTTTTGGTAAATGAAGTTATTCTGCTACCGTGAGAAATAGGACTCCCACACTCTCTTCCGTCGACGGAAATGGTCTGAGGTATTTCCTCGTCTGAAGGGATTTGGAAGTTTGAGTTGGTCGCCGAGCAGCTTTGATCTGCCGGTGAAGACCTGACTTTGAAACCCAGTTGTATGCATGTGCAATATTTTCTTTTGCTCTGCCTCTCAAATGTTTTGCAAGTTGAACTTGAAGAGGTGATTTTAGTGGCATTCAAGTACCGTTTCGCTCCCTCCCCCGAGCGGTCCATAGCGCCATTTCGTGGCGATTCGTGGCGAGATTTTTCATCTTGGATCGGCGATCCCAACACTCTTTATGCGATTTTAATCGCTTGTCTGACGCTGTCGATCGTTGGTTGTGGAGCTGGTACCGGATCCGTCTCAGAGTATCTCCAGCTTTCACCTCGATCTGTTGACTTTGGGGATGTGAGTGTCGGTCAGACAGTCCAGAACAACGTTTCGATTGTGAACGTTGGTCCGACTTCAGTCGCGATATCCCAGCTAAGTCTCTCCGACCAATCGTTTTCAATCGCAAATTCGGAAAAGTTCCCGATCAATATCCCTGCAGGCGGATCTCACACTCTTTCAATCGGTTTTGCGCCCGTTTCGACGGTCGACTATTCGGGACAGCTATCAATGATGGACGCTAATTCAAAGCCTCTTGGTCAACTCAAGATGCAGGGGCACGGGGCGAACGGGAAACTTCTTTCATTGAGTTCGAGCAGTCTTAGTTTTGGAAGCATAGCGGTTAACTCGATGCAGATGCAGACTCTGACGCTGACCTCCACCGGGGTCTCGCCCGTTACGATTACTTCCGCAACGATCAGTGGCACGGGATTTACGCTGGTTGGAGGAAGTTTTCCGATGACGCTGAATCCCTCGCAGACGACGACTCTGCAAATACAGTTCAACCCAACGGCAAGTGGAGTGTCGAGCGGACAACTTACGATCAACAGCAATTCTTCGAGCAGTACCAATGCGGTTGTGGCTCTGGCTGGCACAGGAATGGCAGCAACTCCATTGGCAAATCCGTCAATGGCGGCGAGTACCTCAAGTCTGGTCTTCGGCAACGTGACCCTAAACTCTCCGACGACATTGCCAATCACACTAACCTCAACAGGTACCACTCCTGTTACGGTGAGCTCAGCAGCAATTACAGGTTCTGGCTTCACGTTGGTGGGCGGAACCTTCCCAGTGACGCTGAATCCTTCACAGACTCTGACGCTGCGAGTGCAGTTCGATCCAACGACGAGCGGAACAGCAGGTGGCCAACTCACGGTCGCCAGCGATTCGACCAATGGAAATACTGTAGTGTCGTTAAGTGGGATTGGAGCGGCAATACCGATTCCGACTCTTTCGGTCAGCACCACAAGCCTTAGTTTTGGCAGCGTAACGGTAAACTCTCCGACTGGGCTGCCGATAACGCTATCCTCGACCGGGACCTCTCCTGTCACTCTGAACTCTGTGGGAGTCACAGGCACCGGCTTTACCATTGCTGGCGGGAACTTCCCAACCACCCTGAATCCAGGACAGACGCTGACGCTACAAGTGCAGTTCGATCCAACGGTAACAGGAATCGCGAGTGGTCAATTCACGGTCAACAGCAACTCAACAAATGGGGGGACAACCAACGTCTCCCTAAGTGGGAACGGAACTGCAGCGCCGACTTTAACTCTCTCAGCGAGTACAGCTAATCTGAGCTTCGGCAGTGTGACGGTGAACTCGCCGGTGACGCTTCCAGTGACACTAACATCAACTGGAACGTCCCCTGTAACCGTAAGCTCTGTGACAATCAGTGGCGCAGGCTTTACGTTAGTGGGCGGCACCGTGCCAGCGACTCTGAATCCTTCACAAACACTGACCGTGCAGGTGCAGTTCAATCCTACGGCAACTGGAGCAACAACCGGGCAGCTCACAATCATTAGCAATTCGACCAACGGAAGTACAGCCACCGTCTCGCTGAGCGGGACCGGAACTGCAGCGCCAAATCCAATTCTCTCACTAAGTACCGCCAGTCTCGGATTCGGTAGTGTAACGGTAAACTCGCCAACAACATTGCCGGTCACACTGACGTCGACTGGGACATCCCCTGTTACCGTGAACTCGGCGACAATTGGCGGTGCAGGCTTCACGTTAGTGAGTGGAACTCTTCCCGTGACGCTGAACCCCACGCAGACGATCACCTTGCAGGTACAGTTCGATCCAACGGCGACTGGAGCCGCGAGTGGTCAACTCACGATCAGTAGCAATTCGACTAATGCAAGTACAGCTATCGTTTCGTTCAGCGGGACCGGAACGTCAGCGCCAAATCCAATTCTTTCGCTAAGCACCGCAAGCCTGAGCTTTGGCAACGTAACCGTAAACGCGCCTGCAACGTTGTCGGTCACGCTCACCTCGACAGGGACTTCGCCTGTTACCGTAAACTCAGCTGCAATTACTGGGGCAGCCTTTACGGTTGTAGGCGGTACCCTCCCTGTCACCCTGAATCCGACGCAAACGATGACGGTTCAGGTGCAGTTTGATCCTACGGTGACTGGAGCAACAAACGGTCAACTCACGATCAGCAGCAATTCGACCAACGGAAGTACAGCCACCGTTACGTTGAGTGGAACAGGAACAGCGGCTCTAGCTCCGATTCTCTCAGCGAGCACTGCAAATCTGAGCTTCGGGAACGTCACTGTGAACTCGCCAACGACATTGCCGGTTACACTTACATCGACTGGCACATCGCCTGTAACTGTGAACTCGGCAACCATCGGCGGTGTAGGTTTCATGTTAGTGGGTGGGAATCTTCCCGTGACGCTTAATCCATCACAAACGGTGACCTTGCAGGTTCAATTCGATCCAACGGCAACTGGAGCTGTGAGCGGTCAACTCACGATCAGCAGCAATTCGACCAACGGGAATACAGCCACAGTCACGTTGAGTGGAACCGGAACAGCGGCTCTAGCCCCGATCCTCTCCGTGAGCACAGCAAATCTGAGCTTTGGAGGCGTTACGGTCAACTCGCCTGCGACGTTGCCAGTCACGCTGACATCGACGGGGACTTCACCCGTAACGGTGAATTCAGCAGCGATTACTGGAGCAGGCTTTACGGTAGTAGGCGCTACCCTTCCGATCACCCTGAATCCTACACAGACGATGACGCTGCAGGTGCAGTTTGATCCAACGGCGACTGGGACTGCGAGCGGTCAACTAATGATCAGTAGCAATTCAACCAACGGAAGTACGACTATTGTTTCGCTAAGCGGAACGGGAACACCAGCACCAAATCCGGTCCTCTCGCTGAGTACCGCAAATCTGAGTTTTGGCAGTGTGACTGTAAATTCGCAAACTACCTTGCCTGTTACGCTGACCTCAACCGGGAGTTCGCCGGTAACTGTAAATTCCGCGATCCTTACTGGTTCGGGATTCACGCTGGTAAGCGGAACATTCCCTCAAACATTGAATCCAACACAATCGTTGACGCTGCAGGTGCAGTTTGATCCCAAATCAACCGGAACCGCCAGCGGCCAAGTCACCATCACCAGCAATTCGACGAGCGGAGCGACGGCTGTCATATCGTTGGGTGGGACTGGAACACCCTCAAATCCGATACTTTCAATTAGCACAACAACTTTGAGTTTCGGCAATGTAAATGTGAACTCGCCGACCACTCTATCGGTAACGTTGACATCGACAGGAACTTCCTCAGTCACGGTTAACGCTGCGTCAGTTACGGGTGCAGGCTTTACGCTTATCGGGGGAGCTTTCCCCATCACTTTGAATCCTGCGCAGACTGCGATGCTACAGGTGCAGTTTGATCCAACGACCGGTGTGGCCGCGAGCGGTCAGCTTTCGATCAGCAGCAATTCAATCAACGGGAGTCCAACCGTCGTATCGTTGAACGGTACCGGTGTAGTTGTTCCGCATGAAGTGGATCTTACCTGGAATGCGCCGTCGAGTTCGCCTGATCCGGTTGCGGGATACAACATCTATCGTGCGACAGGGACCGGATCCTTGCAACTGGTCAACTCATCAATGAATCTACAAACTGCGTATGTTGATAGTACTGTCATTAGCGGCACAACATACAGCTATGTCGTAAAAAGTGTTGATTCAAGTGGGACGGAGAGTATCCCCTCAAACGAAATCACCGTTACGATTCCTTAGTGAACCTCGCATTTAGGCTCGGATTGCATAGAGCGCTTCGATAACATAGTCATGGTCGGCCTCTGTCATTTGATGAAAGAGGGGAAGAATGAGTCCGGTATCGGCGACAAGGTTTGTCTGGGGCAGGGAAGCGTCCCAACGCGGCGAACGGTAGGGCAGTTCACGATGCGTCGCCATAATCGCACGGCGCGTGGAGATATTTTTCTCGAGCAATTCCTGCATGATCACATCACGTCTTGACGCAATGTCGTCGACTAGACGCACCATATAAGACTGATAATTGTGGCGACACTCAACTGGAACTTTTGGCGTCTGGAGCCACTCTAGCTGTTGCAAGGCCTCGGTATAGCGAGCGGCTAGAAAGCGGCGCTTTTCGAGAAAATCGTTCAAACGGCCAAGCTGAACACTTCCTATCGCAGCTTGCATATCCGTCATACGGAAATTGAAGCCAATTTCATCATAAGTTTCGGTTGTAACCTGCTTCGAACTGTGCCGGACAACATCCGACACACTCATGGCATGCTGTCTCAGATGACGAAGTCTCTCCGCCAACTTGGCGTCGTTTGTGGTGATCATTCCACCTTCGCCGGTCGTCAGAATCTTTCGCGGGTGAAAACTGAAGCACGCCATCGCGCCCAACGGCTTACCAATCAGCTCTCCTTTATATTCAGATCCGATTGCACATGCCGCATCTTCAATGATGGTCAAATTATGTTTTTTGGCTACGGCCAAAAGTGAGTCCATCTCTGCCGGCAATCCAATCTGATGGACGACGAGAATGGCCTTCGTTCGCGGTGTAATGACATCCTCAATCCGGTACGGGTCGAGATTATAGGTTGCGGGATCAATATCACCGAAGATCGGAGTCGCGCCGACATATGTGATCGAATTTGCAGTTGCGATAAACGAAAGACTAGGGCAGATGACTTCGTCGCCATCGCCAATGCCACTCGCCAGCAGTGCAAGATGAAGTGCAGTCGTACAGGAAGAGATCGCTACCGAATAATCACATCCGATATACTCTGAGAACTGTCTTTCGAAATCCGCGACGCGAGGTCCTTGAGTCAGCCACCCTGAACGTAAGACCTTGTTGACTGCATCCTCTTCCTCAACACCGATATACGGGCGAGCGACAGGGATCATTGTCTGGATCTGCGTTGATAAGCTACTCATTTTGTGCTCCCGATGGGTGAGGCAAGTTCTAATCTGGCCTGATCACGCCACTCGACAAGTGATTTCAATCCGGTCTCAAGATCGATACGCCCTCGGAAGCCGAGCATGTTTTCGGCCTTTTCGATTGATGCTCGACGTGCCTGAACATTGTTTACTTTTCGAGCCGCATGATACTCAGGCTGTAAGTTCGATCCGGTCACACTAAGCAACAAATGGCACAGCTCGATTTAATGTCGTTTGCACACCCATCCCAACGTTGAAGACTTCGTCAGTCACATCGGACACCAATCCCGCAAGATTCGCACGGGCGACGTCTTCAACGTAAACGAAATCCATCGACTGAGAGCCATCTCCGAATATCTTCGGAGACTGGCCTGCTTCAATAGCATCCATCCAACGGATTAGCACCTCGGTATAGACGCCGTCCAGGTCCATCCGCGGGCCGTAAATATTGAAATATCGAAACGCAACATAAGGCAGATTAAACATCTCGTAGTACGAACGAAGCATTTGCTCATTGGCAATTTTGCCTGCGCCATAAAGAGTTCTATTGTTGAACGGGTGACTCTCATCCATCGGAAGATACGAAGGATCACCGTAAACAGAGGCAGAAGATGCTGCAACTATCTTCTTGATCTTGTGGCGAACCGCGCTCTCAAGAACATTGGACATGCCGTCGATCAATACCTGAACAGCTTCTCGGGGTGCTTCGGCGCAGCGAGTAATACGCAACGCAGCCTGATGAAAGATATAGTCAACACCCTCAATGGCGCTGTCTACAGTATCAACATCGCGGATATCGCCTTCGATGAGTACCAGATTCCCGGTTTTTCTAGCGTTATCAAGATTACGCAAGTTTCCGCGGACAAAATTGTCCAAAACGCGAACCTCGGCTGCTCCAGCTTCCAACAACTGGTCCACAGTAGCGCTTCCAACGAACCCTGCTCCGCCAGTTACGAGTATCTTTGTTCCTTCAATACGATTCACGAGAATCCCTTCTGCCTCTGCTAATTGGTAACATCTTCCATCTCGACTACCTACGTCGTATCCCAACTCTGAAGACTGCTATTTACGAAAACGGATCACTCGTGCAGGTACTCCGGCAACAACAGCATAGTCTGGAACATCGACCGTAACAACCGCGCCGGCACCCACGATGGAATGAGCACCAACATGAACACCCGGAAGAATCGTTGCATTGGTACCAATGTCCGCTCCGTAGCCTATCACCACAGGTTTGATGTTAAGCTCTGTTGCGATGATCGGAACATCGATCGGTTCCCCCGTATGTGATGAGCCGAGCACCTTCGCTCCGGGTCCCCATCCAACATAGTCTTCGATAACAAGATTGCGTGCGTCGAAGTAAGCATGAGGCCCAATCCAGACATGACTACCAATGCGACAGGTTCCGTCATAGCGCCCCTGAATCATAGTTTGGGCCCCGACGAATACCCCATCTCCAAATTCCATCGTCTCGGGATGCTTTAAAACAATACCTGGTCCAGCCTGTAGCGCGTGTCCGGCTATACGGCACATCGCGCGAAAGATTATCCGGCGCAGCTGAGATTCAAATAAGCCTTCATCATTTCGATACTTGGAATAAAGAGATAATAGATCCTGCGGTGAATGAGTTTGTTTTAGTTGGGCGGCAAACTCCCACTCCCACGACGGATCCTCCACCGTCTTGGCACTCCCAAATACAGCAGGAACGCGCCTGTTGAGAGCCGCTGCGGCCTCATGATCAACCGACATAACAACTCTCCCGGAGTTCCGCCGAAACTCGGTCGATAGCCTCGGAACGAATTCCTGGATATATGGGAAGCGAAAGGATACGGCTCTTAACCCTTTCAGTTACGGGGAAATCCCCCTCTTTATAGCCGAGAAACCGATATGCTTCCTGAAGGTGCAACGGCGTTGGGTAGTGTAACCCTGATTCGATACCCACATCAGTGAGCTGTTGGCGAAGCGCATCCCGATTGGACGATTGAATAACATAGAGATGATAGACATGACGGCCATAGTTCATCTCGGTGGGTACCACAACATCGGTATCAGCCAGCGCCTTACCGTACTCAGCTGCGGCCTGGCGCCGTTGATCATTCCAGCGATCAAGGTACTTTAGCTTCACAGAAAGAATTCCGCCCTGTAGCCCTTCCATTCTCATATTCAACCCAGGGAAAACGTGTTCATATCTCTTGGAAGAGCCGTGGTCGCGCCACAGCCTGATACGTTGAGCGAGGTCACCGTCGTTAGTGGTTACAGCTCCCCCTTCGCCACAGGCGCCCAGGTTCTTACCTGGATAAAAGCTGAAGCACCCGGCGAGACCAAAAGATCCCGCTCTGCGTCCCTTATACTCGGCACCGTGCGCCTGGCATGCGTCTTCGATGATCGGGATACCATGGCGGTCTGCTATCTCCTGGATCGGATCCATGTCTGCCACTTGTCCGTAGAGGTCAACAGGGATGATAGCTCGTGTCTTACTTGTGATCGAAGCTTCGATCAGCGCAGGATCCATCGTAAAACTTACCGGATCGATGTCAACGAATACAGGTCGAGCGCCTACAGCTGTAATGGCCTCCGCAGTCGCGATAAAAGTATGTGGAACTGTGATGACCTCATCTCCGGGACCGATGCCGAGCGCGGCGAGAGCGAGATGAATCGCTGCAGTTCCGGTGTTTACAGCGACGCAGTGAGTTGTCCCGACATAAGCAGCAAACTCCTGCTCGAATCGCTGGACTTCAGGTCCGAGCACGAAAGATGAATTTTCGAGAACACGTTCAAAGACTTCCTGCAATTCGCCCCTAAGCTCGTTATGCAAGGATTTCAAATCTACAAAAGGAATTTTCAAGATACCTCCAGTGTTCTTAAGGTCCGAGCAGGATTCCCTGCGACGACCGAATGTGGTTTTACGTCCTTCGTAACCACGCTACCGGCTCCGACAATGGCAAATTCACCAATCGTTACTCCACATAAAATTGTGCAACTGGTACCAATCGATGCACCGCGCTTCACCACAGTCCTCTCAACATGCCAGTCGGCTTCCGTTTGCAACCTTCCATCGGCGTTCGTGGCCCTCGGGTACTTATCGTTAATAAAGGAGACGTTGTGGCCTATAAAAACATCATCGTCGATCTGCACCCCTTCGCAGATGAAGGTGTGGCTCGATACTTTTACGTTCCTACCTATCTCCGCATTCTTCTGAATCTCGACAAAGGTACCAATCTTGCTGTTGTCGCCGATCGAGCAGCCATAAAGATTGACGAATGCATAAATCTTCACATCCTTACCCAGCTTCACATCAGAAGCGATTCTGCTAAACCCCGCATCGATGGACCTCGGCAAATCTTCAACTGCAATATTCTCCGGCGAAGAGATGGCACTCATTTGCGACATAATTTATGCGGCTCCGCGGCTAAGGATCAGGTTATCGGACGTGAGGTTAACGAATTTGCCTCGCTGCTTCATGGAAAGCGAAGCGCTCTCTAGAATGCGAACAACACGCAGGCCAGCGTCGCCGCCGGTTATAGGCTCAGTTCCATTCTCAATACAATCGGCAAAGTGAGCTATCTCAACCTTGAGAGCTTCGGAGACGTCAAGCTGGGGCGCAAACATGTCACCAGATCGATAACCTACCAAAGCCTGGTAAAGAGAATCTGAGGTCGGATTTACTGTTATTCCTTTGTCATAGACTTTGACCTTTTCGCTGGGCTCCATGTCATCGTAAACAACCATCTGCTTGCTGCCACCGACCAAAGTTCGCCGAACCTTAACTGGGGACAGCCAATTCACATTGACATGAGCAATCACATTTTCTTCGAAAAACATTGTGATGTACGCCAGATTTTCCGTACCGCCGAAGACATGATTGATTCCCGTAGCCGCAACAGCACACGGAGTTGAAGGAAGGATGTAGTCCATAATTGCAAGATCATGGACTGCGAGGTCCCAGATCACGTCGACATCGCGCTGAAATAAGCCGAGATTAATACGAGTTGAATCGTAATAGAGAATGTCGCCCAGTTTTCCGGAGTCGGCAATCTCTTTAATCTTGCGGACCGCACCGGTGTAGACAAAAGTGTGGTCAACCATCAGAACTAGGTTGCGACTGGCAGCCTCGTCAATAAGCCGCATGGCTTGCTCAGAAGAGGAGGCCATCGGCTTTTCAACCATGACATGCTTGCCGCTCCTGAGAGCCTGCAGAGCTAGATCGTAGTGTGTAGAAACCGGGGTGGCGATTGCGATCGCATCAATCTTGGGATTATTGAGTAATTGATGAAAATCTGTGCTGACTTCAACGGACGGATAGCGGCTTCTAACCTGGTCAAGTCGCTCCTGCCGCATGTCGCTGACTGCGACTACCTGCGTCTCGGGGACCTCGAACAGGTTTCGAACCAGATTCGGTCCCCAATATCCATAACCAATTACTCCGACGTTTATCACGCGAAATCTCCAGGTTGGGGCAACTCATACCGCAAGGTTGCAACTCTGTGCAAACTATTTGCACATCGGCAGCTCTAAGTAGACGGCTTCTACAGTTCCTATCGGCACTTTGGATGCATCTACGAAAAGCGGATTGCCACAACATTGAAGGTAGAAGCATGTCAGCTTCCAAATTGAATGGGCTTTAAAGAAAAGTGCCGAAACCTACTTATTAGATTTCGGCGTGAAGGATGGGATAAAACGACATTTTCTCAATGGAGATTCGGCGGTTCGCACCGGTGAAAATCCCCTTGTTTGATCTTGTACAAGAGGGCGCGATAACTGATATCCAAAGACCGAGCGGTCTTGCGGCGATTCCACTTGTGCGCCTCCAGGACACTCAAGATAATCTTTTTTTCAAGATGCTGAACCGCACGCTTCGTTTGGACTCGCAAGGGCGTTTTCAGATCGACAGCGTCAGACACCAACGAAGAAAAGTCTTCGGGCGGTCTCATTACCGACAAGATGTGCTCTTCGCCACCCAACACAACATATCGTTTTGCCATATTCTCGAGCTCACGAATATTGCCGGGCCAGTGATAGGACTCAAGTGTCTTTAAGAGAGATCGGCTCAGGGGAATCTGATCCTTTCCAAATCGCCTGCCGTATATCCCAATGAAGTGATTGATCAAGATTGGTACATCAATGATCCGCTCTCGCAAGGGAGGCATCTGAATCCTCAATACATTAATTCGGTAGAACAGATCATTCCTGAAATTGCCTTTTGCAGTCTCGGCCTCAAGATCACGGCTGGTTGTACAAATTAGACGAACACCCGTCGTGGATTCGTTATTGACTCCAATGCCAGCCAAATGAAGGTCTTGTAAGGCATAGAGAAGTTTGCGTTGCTGGAGAAGGTCCAGTTCTCCAATTTCGTCCAGGAGGAGCGAGCCTTGATCCATTCTCACGTCGGCCTGGCCAGTCGGATCGTTTGGGAAGAGCTCGGTCTCAAAAAACTGCCCTGAGATCGCTGGGCAACTCACTTTAACGAGATTGTATGCACGACGCGTGCTCATATTATGCAACAATCTTGCAGCTAGCTCTTTTCCTGTTCCGCTCTCTCCATCAATGAGGACAGGAACTTCGGTTAGCGCTGCCTTCTGCAGTTGATCGCCGATGCGACGGATCGCCGGCGACTCACCGATAAGAATATCCGCCAGTCTATATCCGTGAATTTCCAATATTATGCCCTCATCAAGCACGGGTTATGCACGTAGATGACCAAAATAGGATAAATCGTTGCGGAGACCCTTGTTTTTTAAGGTGTCTAAGTCGGCATTTTTGGCAAAAGGAGCGAGTTACATAGGGCAACCCAACAAGGAACCAGCTATCTCTGTTCACGTGTTTGCGCGTAGCGGCGCCGTTTTTAGGCGATTTTTGAGATAACCGGCAATGACCGATCACGACTTATCACGGGTGCAGGATCTCGGCCCATGTCCATTTCTTTTGCTTGGAGACGGATTTGAAAAGCAAGTGACCACTCCCACACGTCAGCGATCACATTTTTCTCCGGCTGTGCGTGTTTGCAATGCACTGCATATTTAACTCGGCTTTTTGCGAGTCTTCTGCTATTTCAACGAATTCTGGCAATTCCAACGCCATAGGGATCTCGCTGACACCGGGTGAAAGTTTGAGAAGACGCGGCTCATTACGCGCTGGCAGGAACGCTGAAGAATTCAAAAATCGGCTCGCCTGGGTGTGAGTGTTCTGTATACAGGCTGGGTAGAAGGTCCGGATTTCACGTCTTTACGCTCGACTCGCACATGGCCGTGACAATCAGTATTGTGCGTCCTTACATGTATTTAGCCTGTCCAGGCAATGAAATGTCGGTCTAAGCTTGAGTTTACATACTGGCGCCGTGATCGTCCGACATCGATAGTCCTGGCAAGCCATCAATGATAAAGTTCGACATTGGCAGCATTTCAACGATCAGTTGCGTTTCTATTAGTTCGCGCCACCGGTTTTCGCTCTGAGGGAAAAGGAGGTGAGGTTGATTTCCCGAGTAAACAAAGCAACGTTAGCACTCCTATTGGCGCTGCAGTGTATCCCGGCCAACACCCAGAGGGTGCTTCCAACTCACGATCAAAACCCGCAGATGAAGATGGCGGAATCGAAGCCCACTCATCACCAATCATCCACATCAGGCAACGCTGGTCAGTCTGCAACCGCAACACGGCAACCAAAACCCGGGGTAGTGCGAAACTACTTTATCGCAGCGGACGAAGTGCAGTGGGATTACACTCCCGGGGGAAGAAATTTAGCCGGACTTCCGCGCCCCGAATCAGCCGATGACGAATCGGCATCGGGTATTAGTCATCGGATCTACCACAAGGCTATTTACCGCGAATATACGGATTCGACCTTCAAAACACTGAAGACTCGCCCCCAACAATCCGCGTACCTTGGCATCCTTGGTCCACTGATTCGCGCTGAAGTAGGGGATTCAATCCGCGTCGTCTTTCGCAACAACACGCATCTTTCAGTCACCATGCATCCGCACGGTGTCCAATACGCCAAAGATGCGGAGGGCGCCTCTTATGATGACGGAACTACCGGCACTGTCAAAGCGGACGACGCTGTACGTCCCGGCGGCACCTATACTTACGTCTGGTCAGTGCCTGAACGCAGCGGCCCGGGGCCTATGGACGGAAGCTCCGTCCTATGGATGTACCACTCCCACTTCGTCGAATCCACCGACATCAATACCGGACTCATCGGCCCGATCATCATCACGCGAAAGGGACACGCCAAACCGGACGGATCTCCCGATGATGTAACTCGTGAGTTCATTACTGACTTTGCCGTCTTTGACGAGACCGATAGTTGGTTCTTCGAGGGAAACCTGGGCAAGCAAGCCAGAGCGGCGCGCCTCAAAGCTACCGACCCTATCCTTCGCGACCAGAATCTTCTCTACTCCATCAACGGCTACGTCGAAGGCAATCTGCCGATGCTCGTGATGCGAAAAGGAGAACATGTCCGTTGGTACATGCTCTCCAACGGGAATGAAGACGACATACACATGGCGCATTGGCATGGCAACACGGTGGTATGGAATAACATGCGGATGGACTCGATATCTCTAGGCCCCATGGCCATGGCGATCGCCGACATGGTTCCCGATATCGAAGGAACCTGGCTCTTTCACTGCCACGTCGCTGACCACTACAAAGGCGGCATGGTCGCGCGATATCAGGTATTGCCCTGAGCAAGGAATCAATCGAAGCCAAACTCTTTCTGGAACCCCTTGAGCGGTGCATATGCGCGTAAGGTTTTCATGCCCCTTCTGCTTACGCCGATGCGTACCTTGTGCGGTCCAGCATTCAGTATTTTTCTGGCACAAATCTCTTCCCTTTGAGCGTGAGCTGATCGTTGTAGGCACCTTTGTTAGAGCGCTTGGGAAGGTTGACTTTCTTTCTTGAGACTTTCTGTCGGGGAATCAAACTTAACAGGTAGGAAATGCAGTTGAGTCGCGCCCGCTTCTTATCATCTGAGCGGACGATGTGCCAGGGAGCATGGTCGGAATCGGTGGCTTCCAACATCATGTCGCGCGCACGGGAGTACTCGTACCAGCGCTCTCGCGCCGGCAAATCCATAGGACTGAGCTTCCATTGGCGCAGGGGGTCCTCGATGCGTGCCTCGAATCTTCGCTCCTGTTCCTCGTTGCCCACCTCGAGCCAGAATTTGATGATCAGAATTCCGCTTTCTATGAAGTATCCCTCCACAACCGAACAGAGTTGGAGAAACCGGCGATGCTGTTCCTTTGTACAAAAGCCCATTACATATTCCACACCGGCACGGTTGTACCAACTGCGGTCGAAGATCACGATCTCCCCAGCGGCGGGGAAGTGCGTAATATAGCGCTGCATATATAGCTGAGTCTTCTCTCGATCTGATGGAGCAGGGAGTGCCACGACTCGGAAGACACGCGAGCTCACTCGCTCGGTGAGGGCCCGTATGGTGCCGCCCTTGCCGGCGCCGTCACGTCCTTCAAAGATGATGATGATGCGCTGCCCCTTGTATTTCACGGACTCCTGCAAATGGCAGAGTTCGCCTTGTAGGCGACGCAGCTCTTTCTCATAGTCCTTCCGTTTTAGCTTCGATTCGGGAGCGGCAGCTTTTTCTTTCTGCGTTGTCATGGTCACCCCACTTGCTTCGCTGCTTGCGGAAACGCGAGGCGCGCAAACCCATCAAAGTTAGCCTCGGTTAAGGGCAGAGCATCTCATTGCACCAATGAACCCTCGGACTATTCCTAGAGCAAAGTGCGGCCTTCCGCCACTGGGGATATCCCCAGTATGCAGGACGCCCGAGATACAGGAGCCTCCCGAAGACCAATCGCGATTGCGCAGCAAACTCGCTGACAGCGTCAGGCAAATCGCCAATACCTAGGAGTTTCCCTGATTGCCTTCACCGGTTCCTCGGCGTAAGACTGGATGACAGTGGAAGCTCTGAAGTTCCGTCAGCGATTTCGCCTACTCGAGCGCGATCCCATAGTTAGAACAGCTGAAAGACAAGCCCAAATGTTGAGCATCTTCTGCCGGCGCCACACGATCTCGTGAGAGGGCACATTTCTAGGCCCGTCATTTCTGTAAGCGCCGATACTTCTGACAGCCTTAGTCTGCGAATCCAGCCAATAGGAGAAAGACTATGACACCCGTGGCAGCACCTGAAAAAGTCCGCCATCCCCTGAGTGCATATGGACCTGCGAGATCGACCATCTCGGAAATACCTCTCAACACCGACGAGTTGCGCAAAACCCACGCTTATTGGCGCGCCTGTAATTACTTGATGTTGGGCATGATCTACCTACAGGACAATCCGCTGCTGAAGGAACCGCTTAAAGCGGAGCACATCAAGAGTCGGCTTCTGGGACATTGGGGAGCGAGTCCGGGCTTGGCGTTTATCTACATACACCTGAACCGTCTGATCAAAAAGTATGACCTGGACATGATTTTCCTGGCGGGACCAGGACACGGAGCGCCCGGAGTTCTCGCTCCAGTCTATTTGGAAGGCGCATATTCGGAGATCTATACGGACAAGAGCGAAGACGAAGATGGGCTGCGGGCGTTTTTCAAGCAGTTTTCCTTTCCGGGCGGCATCGGAAGTCACTGCACACCAGAGACACCCGGCTCAATCCACGAAGGAGGAGAACTTGGGTACGTACTCTCGCACGCGTGTGGCGCCGCCTTCGACAATCCGGAACTGATTGTTGCAGCCGTGGTCGGCGATGGAGAGTCGGAGACCGGGCCGCTTGCCACGTCGTGGCAGATCAATAAGTTCCTGAATCCGATCCGCGACGGTGCAGTGCTGCCGGTGTTGCATTTGAATGGTTACAAGATCAATAACCCGACGCTCCTCGCACGGATAAGCCATGAAGAACTGGAGAGTTTGTTCCGAGGCTTCGGGTGGACGCCGTACTTTGTGGAGGGCTCCAATCCAGAGAGCATGCACCAGGCAATGGCTGCCACCATCGAGCACTGCGTTTCCGAGATCAGGAAATCTCAAAACGAAGCTCGCCAATCCGGAGTAGCTGAACGTGTGCGCTGGCCCATGATCGTGTTACGGACGCCAAAAGGATGGACCGCTCCAGGCGAGATCGACGGACACAAATTGGAAGGCTCCTGGCGGGCGCATCAAGTTCCGATGGCGGATGTGAAGAAGAACCCGGAACGTCTTCATCAACTGGAAAACTGGATGCGGGGGTACAAGCCGGAAGAACTATTCGACGAGCACGGAACTTTGGTTCCGGAGCTCAAAGAACTGGCACCGCTTGGCACACGAAGAATGGGCGCTAATCCTCACGCGAATGGGGGGCACCTGAAGAAGGCTCTCCGCCTTCCGGCGTTTCAGGAATACGCCTGCAAGGTCGATAAACCAGGCACCCAGGAGGCAGAAAACGCGCGCCCGCTGGGCGCATTCCTCCGAGACGTCATGAAGCTTAATATGAAGAACTTTCGCGTCTTCGGCCCGGACGAAAACACGTCGAACAAGCTGAATGATATCTATGCGGTCAGCAAAAAGTTCTGGATAGAAGACTATTTTCCCGAAGATGATGATGGCGGCGAGCTGGCTCCTGACGGACGAGTGATCGAGATGCTTAGCGAACATACTCTTGAAGGAATGCTCGAAGGCTACTTGCTCACCGGACGCCATGGATTCTTCTCTTCCTATGAGGCATTCATCCATGTGATTGACTCTATGTTCAACCAGCATGCAAAGTGGCTTTCCATCTGTAATCACCTCTCATGGCGCGATAGCATTGCGTCGCTGAACATGTTTGTCACTTCCACGGTTTGGCGGCAAGACCACAACGGTTTTACGCATCAGGATCCCGGGTTCCTCGATGTCGTCGTGAACAAGAGCTCCGAGGTCACACGCATCTATCTACCGCCTGATGTCAATTGCCTCCTTTCCGTCGCCAACCACTGTCTGAAGAGCGAGAACTACATCAACGTTATCGTTTGTGACAAGCAGCTGCATCTTCAGTACATGGATATGAATGCCGCAATCGCGCACTGCACTAAGGGCATTGGAATATGGGAATGGGCATGTACTGACCAGGGTAGTGAGCCAGATCTGGTAATGGCCTCTGCCGGCGATATACCCACACAGGAAGCGCTTGCCGCGATTTGCCTGCTGCGGGGAGAGTTTCCCGACATCAAGATTCGTTATATCAATGTGATCGATTTGTTTAAACTGCAACCTACTACGGAACACCCCCACGGCTTGTCCGATCACGACTTTGATTCGCTCTTCACCGTCGACAAGCCGATCATCTTCAATTTCCACGGGTATCCGTGGCTCATACATCGATTGGCTTACCGACGCAAAAATCACGACAATATGCATGTGCGTGGCTATAAGGAACGAGGCAACATCAATACGCCGCTGGAGCTAGCGATATCTAACGAAATTGACCGCTTTAGCCTGGCAATGGACGCCATCAAGCGTGTTCCAAGGCTCCAGCCTGTCGGAGCGCACGCTATGGAACGCTTCCGTAATATGCAGATTGCATGCCGGAACTACGCTTACGAACATGGGACCGATATACCCGAGGTTGCTGGCTGGAGATGGCCACGCTAGAGCCCGTTTACTGATGCTCCCATGCACGGACCGAGAAGCGCATGATTTCTAGCTCCGAATAAGCCGGGGTACCAAGCCTCACGAAGGAGTAACAGATGGATACAAAGGCAGGCGCGGCACCAAAATCGAAGGCGGAGGATGCGAACCTTCCCGAACAATACGGATGTGGCCCTATCCAGTTCATGGCGGGGGATGGACTATATCAACGACATCTCCACTTTGACAATGTGGCTGACGAGGATTCCATTGGTCCACGTGAGCACTTTGAAGCTGCTGCGCACTCAGTGCGGGACATTCTTGCACAACGATGGGTGCTTACCGAGAAGACGTACGAACAGAAGAATGCCAAACGTGTGTATTACCTCTCGATGGAATTTCTGCTCGGGCGCTCTTTTGCAAACAATATCACGAACCTTTTGCTGGATCCGATCGTCACGCAGGCGGCAAAGAAAAACAACGTTGATCTGCTTTCGCTGCTGGAACAAGAGGATGATGCAGGCCTCGGTAACGGGGGACTTGGCCGCTTGGCGGCCTGTTTTCTTGACTCCATGGCCACTCTGCAGCTTCCGGCTATGGGCTACGGGCTGAGATATGAATACGGCATGTTCAAACAGCTCATTGAAGACGGCTGGCAGCTAGAACAGCCGGACAATTGGCTGCGTCAACCAGATCCTTGGGAGGTAGCGCGGTCGCACGAGAAGGTCGAAATCAAGCTGAATTCTTCCTTCGAGTTGCAGAGTGGATCGTTTCGACTGATTCGCGGAAAGCCGTCCACGTTGTGGGGCATCCCTTTTGATCGTCCAATCATTGGCTATGGGGGCAAGAACATAAACACTCTTCGGCTCTGGGCGGCGAAGAGCGCAGATTATTTCGATTTTCAGAGCTTTAGCCGCGGTGATTTTGTTGCTGCACAAACCGGGGATCTTGCGGCTGAGTCGATAACGCGGGTTCTGTATCCAGACGACACTACAAGTTTGGGAAGATCGTTGCGGCTCGTGCAGGAATACTTTCTGGTGGCCTGCTCGCTCGCGGACCTCATCCGACGCTTCCGCCGGAATAACGCAGATTGGAGCACGTTACCAGAAAAGGTTTCGATCCAGTTGAATGACACGCACCCAGCAATGGCGGTCCCGGAGATGATGCGCATCCTGTTGGACGACGCACACCTTGAATGGGACCACGCATGGGAGCTCACCCAGCGGACGTTGGCCTATACGAACCACACGCTACTCCCCGAAGCTCTCGAGAGGTGGCCCGCTGAATGGTTTGCGATATTGCTGCCGCGTCATCTTGAGATCATTTACGAAATCAACCGTCGATTGCTTCTTTCGGTTCAAAACCGGTTCCCTGGCGATAGTCAGCGCGCTGCGAGCATCAGCGTCGTGGAAGAAGGCCCTGAGCGCAAGATTCGCATGGCCAATCTGGCCATCGTCGGTTCGCACAGCACCAATGGGGTCGCTGCAATTCATTCGCACCTGCTCAGGACGACGACGGTCAGAGACCTCGCCGAGATGTTTCCAGAACGCTTCAATAACAAAACAAATGGAGTCACGCCTCGACGGTGGCTTCTGCTCGCCAATCCCTCTCTCACCGCAACCATTACAGAAGCTATCGGAAGCGACTGGATCACAGATCTCGACCAGCTGTGCAACCTTAAGCCGCTTGCCGGAGATCGTGGTTTTCGAGAAGCCTTCCTCAAGGCTAAGCGCGAAGCCAAAGTTCGGTTTACAGAATGGCTTGTAACGAGCACGGGACAAAGGGTCAATCCGGACTCGATCTTCGATTGTCAGGTCAAACGAATTCACGAATACAAGCGGCAGCTGCTGAATGCCCTGCGGGTTGTCGTGCTTTACAACCGCATCCGGCAAAACCCAGACATTGCCATGGAGCCACGAACGTTTTTCTTCGCCGGAAAGGCAGCGCCGGCATATCAACTGGCAAAGCTGATCATCAAGTTCATTAACAACGTCGCCAGTACGATCGACGGTGACCCTGCCGTTCGCGGCCGTTTGAAGGTTATCTTTTTACCCGACTATCGAGTCTCTCTTGCAGAGCGCTTGATTCCAGCTGCCGACGTATCAAATCAGATTTCAACGGCCGGCTACGAAGCGAGTGGCACGAGCAACATGAAGTTCATGATGAATGGTGCTTTGACCATTGGTACACGAGACGGCGCCACCATCGAAATGGCCGAAGAGGCGGGCGAGGAAAATTTCTTTCTGTTTGGGCTGACAGCCAGTCAGGTCGCGGAAAGCCGCGGATGGTACAACCCGCACTGGCACTACGAAAACGAACCGGAAACGCGCGCTGCATTGGACCTGATTTTCTCCGACTTCTTCAGCCGGTACGAACCCGGAATCTTCTCACCCCTCCGCGACGTACTGCTGACCAATGGGGACCACTACATGCACCTCGCGGACTTCAGATCTTATCTCGACGCAGACCAGAGGATGCTTGGCTTGTACGCTCATCAAGATGAGTGGGCTGGCAAAGCGATTTTGAATATCGGGAGTTCAGGCAAGTTCTCGAGTGATAGAACCATCAGGGAGTACGCAGAAGACATATGGAACGCGGTACCGTGTCCTGTCGCATGAACGCAAAAGGATATGCAGGTTCGCTCACGACCCTCTCTACGTGACGGAAGGGGAGAGGAGAAGATGCCCGCAAACGTATCATCATCGAATCCCACTTGCGATCCTTCGATTTCTACGACCAGCGGGACAGCCGCTCCTCTTGGAGCCACGGTCTCCCACGATGGCGTGAACTTTAGTCTTTTCTCCCGAAAAGCTTCCGCTGTCGAGTTGCTGCTCTTCAACCATGAAGAGGATGCGCGGCCTGCGAATGTAATCGGTCTCGATCCGTTTGCCAACCGCACATATCACTACTGGCATGTGTTTGTGCCCGGCATTCGTGCCGGACAACTCTACGGATATCGAGTCCACGGACCATTCGACCCTGACAACGGTCTGCGTTTCGATGCCGACAAGCTTCTTCTCGATCCTTATGGACGCGGCGTGGTTGTCCCCAACAATTACAGCCGAGAAGCTGCGCGCCATCCAGGGAGTACAAGTGCAACCGCGATGAAGAGCGTCGTGGTCGATCCGCTGGCATATGACTGGGAAGGCGATCATCCGCTCCGCCAACTAACGACGCTGACGATTATCTATGAGATGCATGTAGCGGGGTTCACCCTTCACCCCAGTTCAGGTGTTCGTGAGAAAACCCGCGGCACCTATAAGGGATTGATCGAGAAGATCCCATATCTTCGTGAACTCGGGATCACCGCTGTGGAACTGTTGCCCGTGTTCCAGTTCGATGCCCAGGATTGCCCCCCGAGACTCGTCAATTATTGGGGCTATGCCCCCGTCTCGTTCTTTGCGCCGCATCAAGGCTATAGCTCATGTAAAGCCCCTCTGGGCCCAGTCAACGAGTTTCGTGACATGGTCAAAGCACTGCACCGCGCAGGAATCGAAGTCATCCTCGACGTCGTGTTCAATCACACCGCCGAAGGAGGGAAGGACGGGCCAACGCTCTGTTTTCGCGGGATCGGCAATAACGCATATTACCTCTTGGATCAAGACCGCTCACAATATGCCAACTACAGCGGGACTGGGAACGCGCTCAATGCCAATCATCCCATTGTGCGCCGCATGATCCTGGATAGTCTTCGATATTGGGTTCAGGAAATGCACGTGGACGGGTTCCGCTTCGATCTGGCGTCTATCCTCGCACGCGACTCCAGCGGGAAGTTGATGTCCAATCCACCCATTCTTTGGGATATCGAGTCGGATCCGGTTCTTGCCGGGACAAAGATGATCGCTGAAGCGTGGGATGCGGCTGGACTATATCAAGTGGGCAGCTTTGTCGGAGATAGCTGGAGGGAGTGGAACGGGCGCTTTCGTGATGATGTACGAAGTTTCTTTCGCAGCGAGGATGGTTACTTGCAGCCTTTCGCTGACAGGCTGCTTGGAAGCAGCGAAATATATCGCCACGAAAACCGTGAAGCGGAGCAGAGCGTGAACTTCATAACGTGCCATGACGGATTCACTCTCAACGATCTGGTCTCCTATAATTTGAAGCACAACGAAGCCAATGGTGAGGACAACCGTGACGGCGCAGACGATAACCGCAGCTGGAACTGTGGTATCGAGGGCCCAGCCGATGATCCTGCCATCGAGAAACTGAGGAATCGACAGGTTAAGAACTTACTGACCGTCACTTTGCTTTCGCTCGGCATGCCCATGATCACGATGGGCGACGAAGTCCGGCGCACGCAGCATGGCAACAACAACGCATACTGTCACAATGACGAGAGTGTTTGGTTCGATTGGAAATCCCTTGAAGCGCACCGGGATGTTCACCGGTTTACGAGGTTATTGATAGAGAGACGGCTATTGCGAGATATCGGTCCCGAGCGTGAACGAATGACTTTGACGCAATTGATCAA
The DNA here is from genome assembly GCA_963815485.1 of uncultured Acidobacteriaceae bacterium. Taxonomy (GTDB): domain Bacteria; phylum Acidobacteriota; class Terriglobia; order Terriglobales; family Acidobacteriaceae; genus Edaphobacter. The sequence goes on from CAWFGQ010000002.1 coordinate 3,647,246, forward strand.
CCGGGGCTTAAAAGGCTGGCATGGAGTAAAACTCAACCAACCGGACTGGAGTGATGATTCGCATAGCATCGCCCTCAGCGTAGAGTTGCCGGACGAGAGGCTACTTCTCTATTTCATCTTCAATGCCTATTGGGACCAACTCGAATTTGAACTTCCTCTAATCGCGGACAACGCGACGCCCTGGCACCGATGGATCGATACCTACCTGGATTCGCCGCAAGATATCGTCGAGTGGCAATCCGCACCTGCAACTCTGGACCGCACTTATAGGGTGGGCTCTCGATCCGTCGTAGTTCTCTGGACAAGTCATGGCACTCAAACTCGTACGAGCCCGACTACGTGAGCTGAGATTCCGACGAGCGCTAATTCCTTTTTATGATCAAAGAGCGATACAGGGTCACCTCCGTGCAGACCGCCGCGCCACCACCGTCGTCCGTGCTACACGCCGCAACCGCAAGGGCACCCCGCAACAGCAGCGGAAAACGTGGTGGCCAGGTATCGGCGAGTCATGCTGGGAAAGTTTACCGCCGACGTTTTGTGTCGATGCGCTTGGCGGCCACCTTGCTCGCCGATGGGGCGCCTTGCTTCGCCTTCTGCGCCTGCCCTGCCTTGGTCATCAAGCGCGATTGTTCGTACATCTCGATCCACTTCTCGCTCGAAATCGCCGAGATCAGCTTGCCAATCGCTTCGAGCGGCAAATCGTCAGGCGACTCGAAATGAACGCAACACTTCCCCATGTCGAGTTTCTTCCCCGCCGCCTGGAACGCCGCCTTCAGCTGCTCGAGCTGACTCGCACTCCAAAACGCGCCCATCAGGTAGAGCGAGTAGTAGTTCTTCTGCGAAGAGAGCGCGACGTAGCAGATCGGCTGCTTGTTGTAAGTGTCTGGATATCGAGACAGGGGGATCGTCCAGCCGATCGTGCCCCAGACGAGGCACTCATCGTAGCCGCGCGGAATGTGTTTGTTCACGAATGCGCGCACCGTCGCGATCGTCTTCGCACGATCGGCGGGGAGTGAGGCGATGTATTGCCCTGGCGTCTTGACGTTCGATGGTGGTTTCATGGATTCGTCGTTTTCCCGAACGAAGTGTATCACCGAACGTTTGAAAACCAACCAGCGGCAGGGGTTGCGAGTATCGCGCAAGTCCAGGCCGTGCGCAACAACGGCGTCTTTTGTCAGTTCTTAAGTCATCGCCAGAAGAGAGGGCGGTGGGCGTTTGTGGAAATCGCGCAGCGATTTCCAGGGCGCGGTGGACGCGTTCTGGGCGTCCGCTGAGGGCGGCTAACATGCGGCCTGCCTCAAGCCCGGCATTCGCGAAGATTAGCTCCACTCCATCGCGGAGCGCGGATGAATGGACTTCGCTACTAGCGATTAAATGTTGTTAAGATGATGGTTCCAAATCTGGCTGAAATGAAGGGATGAGAAACATCCTCAAAACGGGAGGTAGGGATATTATTGCCGCTATATCGAACCCAGATTTCGTTGTCACATTAGGTCCATACGTCCCGTAAGTCCTTTGGAATGTATGGCGGGGACGACGGGGCTCGAACCCGCGACCTCTGCCGTGACAGGGCAGCGCTCTAACCAACTGAGCTACGTCCCCAGATCGAACCTTCTCGTTGCTTTACGCCTAAACTCTGGAATTTGGGCATGGCTGGAACTCAAAGCTCACAGCGCAACGACATAGACAAGTCTATCAGAATTTAGTGCAAATGTTCACCCTCTTCTGCCACTACCGAGCGTTCTTGTAGATCATCTCCAGCAATTCCTCATACATCGCTTGTCGTTCCTCACCCGACCCGGTCCGAATCGCAGTCGTTGCACAATGAGCAAGGTGATTGCGCATCAACTCCCGCGCCACGGATCGAAGCGCTTCTTGTGTCGAGGTCACCTGCATCAGAATATCTGCACAGTACCGATCCTCTTCCACCATGCGCTGCAAGCCTCGAACCTGTCCTTCAATGCGACGCAACCGGCGCAGGTTCGAACTCTTGATCACAGTATCGACCCCCACTGCTTTGCGCTCGGGCATATCGTCATCGACAGCACAGGTTGTTCTCTCTATATTGATGCCCTTCAAAACATTTTTTCTCTTTGCCATCCAATCCTCACGCAATCTTCAGCCGCCGCAGCCGCAAACTATTCGTAACGACACTCACAGAACTCAACGCCATCGCCGCACTCGCAATCACTGGACTTAGCAGCAGTCCGAAGACTGGATACAAAGCACCCGCAGCGAGTGGGATTCCGATCACGTTATACATAAAAGCCCAGAACAGATTCTGTCGCATCACTCGCATCGTCCCGCGCGACAGCGCAATAGCAGCCACAACACTTCGTAGATCGCTGCGCATCAGGGTCACATCGCCCGCTTCCATCGCAATGTCGGCCCCGGTCGCCATTGTGAGTCCCACATCTGCCTGTGCCAAAGCAGGAGCATCATTAATTCCATCTCCCACCATCGCAACGAATCGATGTTCCGCCTGCAGCCGCCGGATCTCTCCAACTTTTCCCGCAGGCAAGACGCCGCCAACCACTTCATCCACGCCCGCTTCCCGAGCGATCGCCCGAGCAGTGCGCTCGTCGTCTCCCGTCAACATCACAACCCGAAGTCCCTCAGCGTGCATCCGGCGAATCGCCTCAATCGATGTAGGTTTCAGAGTGTCGGCAACGGCAATAACGCCAGCCAGTTTGCCTTGAACTGCAACCCAGAACGGAGTCTTCGCCTCCTCAGCAAGACGAGTCTCCTCATCCAGCATGGATTCCGTCACTACGCTGCGGTCTCTCATAAAAGCGCGACTGCCGATGAGTGCTTTTTTGCCCTCTACGACCCCAGCAATACCAAGCCCTGTAACCGATTCAAACTCCTGCACCTCCGGAACTTCAACGCCACGCTCTTCGGCGCACAGAGCGACGGCTTCAGCCAGGGGATGTTCGCTCGAACGTTCAAGCGCGGCGGCAATCCGGAGAAGATCATTCTCCGCGTCGCGCAGATCCCTGACCACTCCATCCTCGCGCAACCTAACAATAACGTCCGTCACAATCGGCTTGCCCAAGGTGATCGTTCCTGTCTTGTCGAGTGCAATCGTGTCAATTTGTTCCAGCCGTTGCAAGCGCCTCGCCACCCTTAATCAGAATTCCAAACGCTGCGCCGCGCCCGGTCGCAACCATCAGGGCCGTGGGCACAGCCAGTCCCATTGCACACGGACAGGCAATGACCAACACCGTCACCGCCGCAGAGAAAGCCTGCATTGCGCCCGCGCTCGGAGCAAAGATTCTCCACGCACAAAATGTCAAAATTGCAATTCCCAAAACCGTCGGAACAAAGACCGCGCTCACACGATCGGCAATTCGTTGAATCGGCGCGCGAGAACTCTGCGCATTGCGCAAAAGTCGGACGATCTGTGCCAACGTGCCCCCTGCCCCAACACTTGTCGCTCGATACTGTAGCGATCCCCGCTGATTAATCGTCCCGCCAATCACTCGATCCTTCACCGTTTTTTCTACCGGTAACGACTCGCCCGTCAGCATCGATTCATCCACGCTGCTCCTGCCCGAAATTACCTTGCCGTCGGTCGGGATACGTTCGCCCGGACGCACCAAAACAATATCGCTCTCCTGAATAGATTCGACCGCAAGTTCATGCTCGATGCCATCACGCAACACCGTCGCCGTCTTCGGCTGCAATTGCACAAGCTGTCGCAAAGCATTCGCAGTCTGCCCTTTCGCTCTGCTCTCAAGCGCATTGCCCGTCAATACCAATCCAACAATCAAAATGGCAGCTTCAAAATAAACATCGGGAGCCACATGGTGCGCGATAAAAAAAGCAGGAGAAATCGTGCACGCAGCAGAGTAGAAAAAGGCAGCCCCAGTTCCAAGCGCCACAAGTGTGTTCATATCCGCCGTCTTATGGAGCAAAGCCGACCACGCCTTCACATAAAAACGTCGGCCCGCCCAGCCAAGAATGAATCCCGTCAACACCAACAGACTCCATCGAATGACGTCATCACTCAGCCGATACATCCACGGCAGCACTTTGCGCAGCACGGGATCAACTACCCGGAGACTCCAACTCATCAGCGGATCCTGCACCCGCTCCATCCCGCCCCCACTCTCCCTGCTCATCAAAGGCATTGAGAACAACATCGCCAGAAACCCTGCAACCAAGCTCACGCCGGCCTTTACACGAAGTTGCCGATACTCGAGCAGTCGTTCCGCATCATCCCTTTCCTGCTCTTCGACGATCGACTGATTCGCTGCAGGAATTTCGGCGCCATAACCGGTGCCTCGAATCGCATCCACCAGCGACATCGTCGATGTCAGCCCAGGATCGAACGATACAGTCGCGTTATTTAGCATCAGATTTACGCTCGCGTCTTTCACTCCCGGCTGCGCCTCAAGCGTCCTCTGGATAAAAGACTGACAAGCAGCGCAGGTCATTCCCGCCACCTGAATCGTGACTCGCTCAGCCGCCACAGACTGGCTGCTCGCGATCGTTTGTCTAAGCTTTACAGCTTCAGCCATCAGCTCCTCACAACCTTTGCGCTCGTGCAGAAAACCCGATGCGATTCACAGCGGCCGCAATCTCTCCTGCATCTGTCGTGTCAGAATTGAAACGCATCTCAGCCGAGCCAATCTCGACCGAACCCAACTCCACACCGCGAACACTCTGAAGAGCAGCCGTAACCCTGCGGACACACCCCTCACAATGCATTCCTTCAATCGATAACCTGAGCTTCTCCTGCATTTCTCCTCCACTTCACATCAGATGCCAAATACCCCTGGGGGGTATTGGCATTTCTTATAATACTCTCCCAAGCGCACACCGCGCACTCGAATCGCACCCTCGAAGACATTGCATCTGCGTCACCACTCCCATACACTAAAATCTGGTTCCGTAAACCGAACGGGCGGTTAGCTCAGTTGGTTAGAGCGCCTGCCTTACAAGCAGGATGTCGGGGGTTCGAGTCCCTCACTGCCCACCACCCAAACCAATAGCAAGCCCTCTTAAGGGCACAAATATCAGAGCGCTAAAAGCCTAGCGTCCCTTCAATATTGCTTACAAACCAAGGCAACCGAATACCAGACTTCTCCAAAATATCGTGCTGAGCAGAGAATCTGCCACTAGGCGAACGAAACCTGCTTCGAAGGGGCTGGAAATGGGTTTCCACAAGTGCCAGGTGGTCTAGAGAGCGACTCCAAAGCGAAGAATGGCCGCTGCTCGAAGCGAATCAGTCTTTAGTCTCCCATGATTCTCGACCGAAGATTCATGAAGAGAAGGCGTGGAGTTGTCGCGTTACAAGATATGCAAACCAATTCACATTGATGCCACCGAATATACGCTGGCAACAGAAATGGGTTGCCATTTTTGCTTCGGCACCAAATTTGCTTACATCTTGCATCAGCATAAGCAATTCAGAAAAGACAATACGGGGCCGCCCAGTGAGGAACGCCATCAATGCAGATACAAGTTCAAGAATCCAATCGGGGGCTAATCACCAACGGCGCAAAGATCCCAACTTTCATTCCCGCTATCGATAGTCTGCGTGGACTCGCCATAATCGGAGTGCTCTTATTTCATTTGAACATCCCAAAATGCAGTCTGGGGTGGGCGGGAGTTGAATTATTTTTTGTTATCTCGGGATTTCTAATTACCCGTATCTTGCTGAATACACAAGAAGATCGGAACTACTTCAAAAATTTCTACGTCCGTCGCTCTCTTCGAATCTTCCCGATTTATTATCTTGTCCTCATCACGTATACAGTGGTGATTTTTTCTTCATCGGTCGGGAATCTGCGTTCGCTGCCACTCTACTACGTGTACTTGCAGACGATTCCACAATTGAAATCTCAATTCAGCGTTGCACCTATGCTTGGACACACGTGGACGTTGGCTATTGAAGAACAGTTCTATCTTATTTGGCCATTGACGGTGTTTCTGTTGAAAGGGCGCAAGCTCATCATAACCATTGCGCTGATGATCTTTGTAGCTGTGGGACTGCGGTTTATCTCTCTAATTTTCGCTAATCCATTTTTCATTGACGGTTGGCTCGGAGTGCAGGTAGATACACTTGCGGCGGGGGCTGCAATTGCCTATGCATCACGAATCTATGATCGCCGCACCATGCAGCGTTGGCTATCAGTAGCCTTCCTTCTGGGCACGACGAGTCTGCTAATCCTCGTGAGCTTTGTCGGAACTCAGGTTTTCTGGACGCCCAAAATATGGGGCAGGACATGGTATGGCCCGCTTGTAATAAGCATTATGGCCTGTACCTTCTCCGGAGCAGTTGGATTAGTTGCAGTTGGGCACCGTTGGACTCGCTGGCTGGAGTTTCGTCCTCTAATGCGATGGGGGAAGATAAGCTATGGCATCTATCTCTATCACCCATTTACCTTTCTCTTTGTCGATGCCTTGGTCAGTCGCGCCGGTCACCTTCAAAACCATCTCGTGTCGAGGAGTGTTATTTTGGTCAAACTGGCGGTGACTTATCTAGCAGCGTCGGTTTCTTGGAAAATAGTTGAGGGCCCCATGAATCAACTAAAGGACCGATTTTCGAAAGGCATGGAAAGCCGGAAGGGTGAGGAAATTACCGCTCTGGTCAACTGAAATGCCATTCATTGGATAGTCGGAACTAGGAATTTGCAACCTTAGTGACATTCTTTTGCAAATCTGAAGAAAAACCTAACATTGTTTTGGCCTCCGCAACACAACCTTGTTGGAATTTTCAGCTGATTTCCTAAACCCTCCGAGTTGGTGTAAGCGTTTCTCGCTTGTCGGTATCAACGGCACGACAATCCTACGGCTTCATTTCCTCATTGCCCCAGCGGGATCCATGCACCTGCCACGTCTCATCAGAGTCACCGCCATTTCTAGATAAATTGCACAAACTAATGCGATATTGGGATACCGCCTGGGTGTAATTTCGGGAAGCAAACTCGTCCACTTTTGGAAGGTCCGGAACGACTAGCCTTTTTTCTGCTAAGGGCAGAGCTTGTCGATAGACATTTGAAGGACATATCCGTCGGTTGCAATCTTCTGCATTGTGGACCGTTGGTGGTGTCTGAATCGGGGAATGGCGTTAATTTTGGCACCTTGCGTGCTGTACCTGAAAGAGAAATAGGGAGTTGGATGTCAATCCACCCCAGGGTACTGAAAAGAACGATTGCTACTTGTTGCGGCGTATGGAGTCGAGGATTGAATCACCTACAGCTCGACGAGAAAATTTGGCTCACCAACTGTGCGTCGTTGAGGACACTCCAATCAAAAACGCAGAAGCAAAGACATTATTCACGACTTGCATGCCCAACCGGAATGGCGCCATCTGGTTAACGCTGGGTGCGATGTTTCTCGCGCTTTTTGGATTTGGTGGCAAAGTCCATGCTCAGTGCAGCAATCCTGCTAATCCGATTGTGGCAGAGAATTGCCTACCGGGAAGTCCTGATAGTGAATGGGATGTGAAAACTAGCGATGCCGGGGATCCGACTATCCAAGGCTTCTCCACCGACATAAGTGTGAATCAGGGCAGTACGGTTTTTTTCAAGATAAATACGCCCGCGTCAGCGCTATACGATCAACATCTATCGCATGGGCTATTACGGTGGCATGGGTGCGCGGAAGGTCGCTACGATTTCACCCTCGGCACATCTCCCTCAGACTCAACCGTCCTGTTTGACGGACTCAAGCTGGGTCTTATTGACTGCGGCAACTGGGCAGTATCTGCCTCTTGGCAGGTACCTGCAAATGCCACGTCCGGAATCTATTTTGCCCATCTCATGCGAACTGACACTGGCGGGGACAGCCATATAATCTTCATAGTACGAAACGACTCCAGCCATTCAGCCATCCTATATCAAACGTCCGACGAAACTTGGCAGGCCTACAACTACTACGGTGGGGGGAGCCTCTATGGTCCAGCTTCGCCCACCTTCGACATCACGGCTCGTTCCAATAAAGTCAGCTACAACCGTCCATTCTACACTAGGAGTTTCGGCCTAGAATCGGATACATTTCTGTTTGGCGCAGAGTTCGCGATGGTCCAATGGCTAGAGACAAAACGGTTACGACGTGTCTTATTTTACCGGTGTAGATGCTGCTCGTAACGGAACATTGATCAGAATCACAAGATCTATATGGATGCCGGTCATGACGAATATTGGTCCGGCGCCGCATCGGGCCAATGTTCAGGCTGCTCGCGATGTGGGAGTAAACCTGGCTTTTTTTAGTGGCAACGAGATGTTTTGGAAGACGCGATGGGAGAACAGCATCGACGGGACAAACTCGCCCAATCGAACTCTGGTCTCCTACAAAGAGACGTTCGCATTGGCAAAAATCGATCCTCAAGATCCGCCAACATGGACTGGAACATGGCGTGATCCAACATTTCAGCCCTCCGGCCGATGGAGGCAACCCTGAGAATGCTCTAACGGGCACCCTCTTCATGGTCAATGGGGGAGGCGCCGATGACGATGGCAGTCTTACCATTAAGGTTCCATCGGCTGACGGAAAGATGCGCTTCTGGCGCAACACCGCCATTGCTTCTCTCGCTCCGAACGCAACCTACACTCTCCCAACAGGGACCCTTGGTTTTGAATTTGACGTAGATGTCGATAACGGATTTCGGCCCGCAGGTGCTTTTCAGCTTTCGACGTCGACAGTACACAATGACTACCGATTTGCTACTGGATTACGGCGCCACTTACGGTGCCGGAGTGGCAACTCATCACCTGATGCTCTATCGCGCACCGAGCGGTGCTCTGGTCTTCGGCGCGGGAACCATTGATTGTTCTTGTGGACTCAATAGCAATCACGATAATCCCTTTGCCTTCACAACTCCGGATCCCAGATCCCAACATGCAGCAGGCTACGGTTAACCTTTTTGCAGATATGGGGGTGCAGCCTGCGAACGTTGCAACCCGGACTTGTTCCAGCGACGGCATCTACGGATGTGACGCCCCCAGTATCTGTTATTACCTAGCCCAGCGGCAGGTTCGACGATCAATACCGGCAGTGCTGTCACTGTGACAGGAACAGCGACCGATTCAGGTGGAGTTGTTGCTGGAATTGAGGTTTCAACGGACGGTGGGATAACCTGGCACCCGGCCACGGGACGCTCCACATGGAGTTACTTGTGGACACCTACTGTCGTAAGTTCTACGACGACACTTTTGAGCCGTGCGGTTGATGACAGCGCCAATCTGGAAACTCCTCACACCGGAGTCACAGTCAACGTACTTCCGCAAGCCTGCCCTTGCAGCATCTGGAGCTCCTCCAAGACTCCTGCAACCGTGGATAGCGGTGACCCTAGCGCAGTGGAAGTCGGTGTCAAGTTCCGCGCTGACGCCGACGGCTCAGTTATCGGCGTACGCTTTTATAAAGCGCCAAAGAATACAGGTAGCCACATTGGGCACATCTGGTCCGACTCAGGAACTCTGCTTGGGACCGCCACATTTACCGGCGAAAGTACTTCTGGCTGGCAGCAGGCTAACTTCACAACACCGATCCCGGTGATGGCAAATACAACATACATTATCTCCTATTTTGCACCGGCTGGTCACTACTCGGCCGACTCAAGTCTTCTTTGAACAATCCGGTGTCTGATAACCCACCTCTCCATGCCTTGGCGAGCGGAGTCGACGGTCAAAATGGGGTCTTTATCTACCCACCTGCCGGAACTTTGGGTGGTTTCCCCACTTCCAGCTTTCTCTCGTCCAATTATTGGGTAGATGTGGTCTACACCTCATCAAACACCTATAGTATAAGCGGAACAGTTACCGGTCCCGGTGGCGCCGGTGCGACTCTTACCTTGATAGGAGCGGAGTCAATTACTACAACTGCTGACACCTCAGGCAACTATAGCTTCGATGGCGTGGTCAACGGCAACTACACCGTGGCGCCTAGCAATACTGGCGTTACCTTCACTCCCTCAAGCCGATCAGTGGTTGTCAATGGCAGCGTGGTCACAGGCGTAAACTTTACCGCCGTAGTAACCAATCCGTTGACCATCTCCGGATCACTGACTGGTGGTGCTGGCGCGGCAGTACAGCTAAGCGGAGCCGCTGCAGCCACCACAACGGCAGATGTTTCTGGAAATTATTCTTTTGGGGGCCTGCTAAGCGGCTCCTACAATGTTACTCCAAGCGAAAACGGCTTTATCTTCAATCCAGGCTCGCAGACGGTAGTTCTTTCGGGAGCAAGTGCGTCAAATGTCAACTTCCAGGCACAGCTTTGCAACTGCACTTCAATTTGGCAACCGTCAGCAACGCCAACATTAATCGACAGCAATGACACGACCCCAGTTGAAGTCGGCGTTAGGTTTACGGCCGACAGCCCGGGTACAGTCATTGGCTTGAGATTCTATAAGGCCACGACGAACACAGGTACTCACGTCGGGCATCTTTGGTCGAGTTCAGGCGTTTTACTTGGCAGTGCGACTTTCACCAGCGAAACGGCTTCTGGTTGGCAGCAGGTAACTTTTGTGACACCTATTTCGCTGACTCCTAACACCACGTATATCGCGTCATATTATGCTCCTTCAGCGCACTATTCGGCCGACACGAACTACTTTGCAGCAACAGGAGTCGACACTCCTCCTCTTCACGCTCAAGTTAATAGCGTTTCCGCTCCGAACGGAATTTTTCTCTATACGACAAACCCATCTGGTGGTTTTCCAACCAACACTTACTTATCAACGAACTACTGGGTAGATATTCTGTATGCGGGCGCCCAAAGCTTTAGTGTCAGCGGGACCATCGCAGGTGGAGCAGGCGCAACAGTAACGCTAAGCGGAACGGGCAGTGCGACCACGATCGCAGACAGTTCGGGCAACTATATCTTCAATAACCTCTTTGCTGGCTCCTACTTGCTAACTCCGAGTTTGCCGAATGTTGTTTTTATTCCCGGGAATCAAAATCTGACAATGACAACGGCCAACGTTGCAGGAGTAAACTTTACAGTCCCACAAATCTGCCCGTGCAACACGATCTGGAAGCCTTCAACACTGCCTGGAACGGTCGACTCCGGAGATGCATTGCCTTACGAGCTCGGAGTCAAATTCCGCGCCGATTCGGATGGCTATATTGTTGGTATTCGTTTCTATAAAGGTGCAACAAACACTGGCACACACACTGGACATCTTTGGTCTCCTTCTGGCACGGGCAATCCGCTGTCTTCAGCTACCTTTGTGAATGAAAGCGCTTCAGGATGGCAACAGGTTCTATTCCCGAGCCCTGTACCAGTCAGTGCAAACACAACTTACATTGCCTCCTATTTTGCTCCGGCCGGTCATTACTCAGTTGACTTCACATTCTTTTCCTCTGTCGGTGTAGATAGCCCTCCACTTCACGCATTGGCGAATGGTGTGGACGGCTTGAACGGTGTTTATTCGCAGGCATCGACCAGCCTGTTGCCGAGTAGTAGCTATAATGCCAGCAACTATTGGGTCGATGTGATTTATGCCACAACGACGACGCATAGCCTCGGCGGGGTTATTACAGGCACTGGTGCGATAGGAGCGATAGTCGCTTTGAGCGGAGCGGCGACAGCCACAACAACTACTGACTCATTTGGAAACTATAGCTTTAGTGGCCTTGCCGACGGCACTTACACGGTCACGCCAAGCGAGACTGGGCAGGTATTTGGCCCCGCGAGTCAGACAATCACAATTAGTGGCGCACACAACCTCTCGGTTAATTTCACATCTGGGGTGCCAACTCACGTTGTTTCCGGGACGATTGCCGGGGGTTCCGGAATGGTAGTGTCTCTCACAGGAACAACCATCGCTCCGATTACTGCGGACGCCTCTGGAGACTACACCTTTCCTGCCGTACCGGATGGTACTTACTCGGTAACTCCAAATGGAGTGGGATTTACTGTCAGCCCTGTGAACCAAGGCATTACGGTTAGCGGATCCGATGTGGGTGCTGTCAACTTCACAGCAACTGCGATTCCTTACTCAATCTCCGGCACGATCAGTGGAGGCGCGGGAGCAACGGTCACTCTGGCCGGTGCGGTTACTCTTGCGACCACGGCTGATGCTTCCGGAAATTATAGTTTTGCGGGTATCACCGGCGGATCTTATGTCATAACACCCGCAGAGACTGGCTTGGTCTTCTCTCCAACGAACCTCACAGCGGTAGTCGCGGGAGCAAATATTCTCGGTGCCAATTTTGCGGTACCGCAAAGTTGCCCATGCAACACGATATGGCAGCCTTCCGCGGTGCCTGCCGTTCCAAATGTCTCGGATAACCAAAGTATCGAAGTTGGGGTCAAGTTCCGCTCCGACTCCAACGGGCTCATCACGGGAATCAGATTCTATAAGGGCACGGCGAACGTTGGTACTCACCAGGGAAATCTCTGGTCAAGCACAGGAACACTTCTTGCCAGTGCGACCTTCACGAATGAAGGAGCATCCGGATGGCAGCAGGTTTTCTTCGCAAATCCGGTTGCAATCGCGGCGAACACAACTTATGTTGCTTCGTACTTTGCCCCCGTGAGCAAATACTCTGCCGACTCGGGCTTCTTTACAAATACAGGAGTTGACACGCCGCCCTTACACGCATTGGCGAACGGAGTTGACGGTACGAATGGAGTCTATGAGTACGGCCCAATCAGCGCATTCCCGACAAACAGCTTTAATGCAGCTAACTATTGGGTCGATGTCGTCTATTCACCAGCCTTTACAATTTCAGGAACCATTAGCGGAGCCGGTGGCGCGGGGGCGACCGTTACCTTGACGGGACCAGTAACGGCCAGCACCACTACAGATGCATCGGGGAACTATAGCTTTGGCGCGGTGACAAACGGCAATTACACAGTTACACCTGCCAACGCCGGGTTCGTGTTTGCCCCGGCTAGTCATAGTGTGATCGTCAACGGGAGCAATGTTTCGGTTCCCGCATTCACAGCTAGCGCCCAAACCTTTGCTATTACCGGCACGATAACTGGTGCAGGAGCTAGCGGAGCCACGGTCAGCATAAGCGGGTCGGCGACAGGCACTACAACTACCAATGCGTCGGGCGCCTACACCTTTTCCGGTCTCGCAAATGGCTCCTACACCGTGACACCGACAGAGGCCGGATTCCTGTTTACGCCAGCGAGTCTTCCAGTTACGGTAAGCGGAGCCAATGCGACGGCAAACTTCAGTTCGACTGTTCAGACTTTTACCATCAGCGGCACCATCAGCGGTGCTGGCGGCTCAGGCGCAACCGTAAAACTGACGGGCGCTGCTACAGCAACGGTCACTGCAAACACTTCCGGAGCTTATAGCTTTACCGGGCTTGCCAATGGCTCTTACACAGTCACGCCAAGTAAAACTGGATTCAACTTCACGCCAGTAAGTACTCCGGTGACAGTGAACGGCGCCAATATGACCGCAAACTTCTTCACCCAGACCTTTACCATCAGCGGTACGATCAGCGGTACTGGCGGCTCAGGCGCAACTGTCAACCTGACGGGAGCCGCTACTGCAACAGTCACGGCAAACGCCTCCGGCGCCTATAGCTTTACCGGCCTTGTCAATGGCTCTTACACCGTGACACCGAGTAAAACAGGTTTTACCTATACACCTGCAAATACTCCGGTGACGGTGAACGGCGCAAATGTAACCGCCAACTTTGCCACTCAGACCTTTACCATCAGCGGCACGATCAGCGGTACTGGCGGTTCAGGCGCAACTGTCAAACTGACGGGGACCGCTACAGCAACGGTCACGGCAAATACCTCTGGCGCCTATAGCTTTACCGTCCTTACCAACGGCTCTTACACCGTGACACCGAGCAAAACAGGTTTTACCTATACACCTGCAAATACTCCGGTGACGGTGAACGGCGCTAATGTAACCGCCAACTTTGCCACCCAGACCTTTACCATCAGTGGCACGATCAGCGGTACAGGTGGTTCAGGTGCGACTGTAAAACTGACTGGATCCGCTACAGCAACGGTCACAGCAAACACTTCCGGCGTTTACAGCTTCACCGGCCTTACCAATGGCTCTTACACCGTCACGCCAAGCAAAACAGGCTTTACCTATACACCTGCAAATACTCCTGTGACGGTTAACAGCGCCAACGTGACTGCCAACTTCGCCACGCAGACCTTTACTATCAGCGGGACCATCAGCGGTGCTGCAGGCTCCGGCGCAACGGTAAAACTGACAGGAGCAGCCACGGTAACGGTCACAGCAAACACCTCCGGCGCATACACCTTCACCGGACTTACAAATGGCAACTATACGATTACCCCAACTAAGTCGGGGCACTTCATTCAGCCTACAAGTAAGCCAGCCACGGTCAATTCAGCGAATGTAACAGGAGTGAACTTCACGACACTTTTCTAATCGGGCTGAGTTCACCTGTCTTAGCGTGGCAGGCACCGGAAATTGCATATTGATCTTCAATCGATCCGATAAGCGCAAACAAGACATCCAGGCGGGAAGGATCTCTTCCCTTTGAGCGTGACCTGATCGTTGTAGGCGCCCTGGTTAGAGCGCTCGGGAAGTCTAACTTTCTTTCTTGGGACTCTCTCCCGGGGAATCAAACTTAACAGGTAGGAAATGCAGTTGAGTCGCGCCCGTTTCTTGTCCATCTGATGGGACGATGCACCAGGGAGCATGGTCGGAATCGGTGGCTTCCAACATCATGTCGCGCGCACGGGAGTACTCGTACCAGCGCTCACTCGCCGGCAAGTCCATCGGGCTCAGCTTCCATTGGCGCAGTGGGTCCTCGATGCGTGCCTCAAATCTTCGCTCCTGTTCCTCGTTGCTCACCTCGAGCCAGAATTTGATAAGCAGAATCCCGCTTTCTATGAGATACCCCTCCACAACGGTCCGCTCCCACGCGAAAATAAGGAGGTCCCTACCGCCTCCGCACATCCGCGACAACGGATTCTCCGCAACGCACGTCCGTTGATGCTTCAATTGTTAGAGGCAGCACAGCCTGCGGCGATCTTCACCTGCGACACGCTCTTCTCCCCTCTCAAACTCTTTCGCACCGACAAGACAGGGGAGACCATCGCTCCTGATAGATGCACAACGTGAGCCCTCTAGGAACAGAATTTGTAAGGTTTGCAAGATACTGGCCCTTCCGTCACATTTCGAGTCTCACACCGGCCGCAGAGAGCGTTGTCGTATCGGCTGTTAGTACTGAATTTACGAGTCTGCTACGACTGGAAGGAGGCCGCACAACATATTCGGTCTATTCAGAGCGTCTCTGGTGGCAAACTGCGGAGCGACTTCAAGAAGACGTCTCTTGTAGTTCCACACTAAGATACGGTCGGACACAGAGTAAGGGAAAACCGTTTAGAGCTGACTTAATAGATGTGCTAGGGCCTTGAACATAGTCGCTTGACCCCAGTGAAACATTGGCGTCTTTACCTTCTTCCATATCAGATCCCGGTAGAAGAAATGACCATCCTTCGCCTGCATATGACTGATTGTCCAACGAGCAACAGCTTTAGCGAGGACAAGAGATTCAGGATCGGTGGTTGAGAAATAAGTGAGCGTGTCAATCGCCTGAGCCGCGCACTGTATATCGATGGGAGCAGTCTTGTCATGGTAGTACCTTGGCTGCCCGTCGGCTTCGAAGAAAGTGCGCTTGAAATATTGGAGACCGCGCCAGAGGTGAGGAACAAATTGCCGATCACCAGTACTGTCGATGTAACGCTTGAGGCAGTCCAGATTGTAGCCGGTGTGAAAATTATCGATCCAATGATATTCCGGCGCCTCTCCGTAGAACCACGCGCCGTCGCTCCGCTGCCGAGTGCAACTATATGCTACAGCTTCCTTCGACAGAGCGAGAGCAACATGGTCATTTGTATAGGCTGCCACGCGGGCAAGTAGGGCCGCACCCAACATGTTGGAGTTATGAATAGAACTTTGCTTGAATGCCACATAGCTCAGACAGATTCCCTGGGTCGTCTGCTCGCGGGGCAAAATCTTTATCCATTCCGCTACGCTGGCAGCCACGTCTAAGTATTGTGCCGTGCCGAGGACTTCGTGCGCCTCCAAAAAGGCTAAGCCAATCAGACTGCTCCAGACAATGGTTGGGGCGTACTTAGGTATTGTGCCGGCCCTCGTTGAAAATGAAAAGTGATTTCCCCAGCAATAGTGCTCATTCCCCGGCGAGCGATGTTTCAGAAGCCAATCGAAACAGCTTTCAGCACGGCGCCGGTGCAATTGAGCTTTTGATCGAGCGTACATTTTCACATGTCCCCAAGCCATATATCCCATTCCCTTAGTGGACGTATGTGGCTTAATCCCTATCCACGGTCGGATATGAAAGGGTGTGCGAAGGACAGTTGCGGTTAGACATCTCCGCAGAAAATGTGAGTCGCATGTCAGATATCGAAGAAAGGAAAGATTCCCATCGCCGGGATCGTAAGCGCGGTAGTGATGCTCCTCCACCCATTGCGCAACTTGTTGTGCGCTGGCATTTACGATACTTTTCAGATCTTCAGCAGTAGCAAATGTCTTGGGTGAGCTATCCAGGGTGGCGCGACGGTACGACATATTGACCTTTCAGGCTGCCGAGCATACTAGGCGTAATGTGGCCGATGTTTCACTAAGTTATCTACCAAAGACAGATATTCGACCTTCTTGACGTTCCAATTGTTGTGTCGAACGTATTCCATCCCATTAGCGCGCAAGGCGGTCCGCTTGTTCGGGTTATGGACCAGGCTCAGAATCTTTACAGCTAGATCCTCGGCACTTTCTGACTCGAAGAATTGCACGGCGCTTTCGGGAAAATAGTGTTGATCGATCCGGGTGTTTGATACAACGACAGGCACTCCCATCGCCATGAATTCCATAATCTTTGTGCTGAATGCCTCGTTCCCGAACGAATTTTTTCGTTTCGGCACGATACCGAGATCGATGTTGGCCATTGTCTGCGCTACTTGTTCGAGTGGGATCAATCCAGCGATGGTCACACGATCTTCCAGTCGTTGCTCCTGCACTAAAGCTCGGAGTTTCTCACGGTCAGGTCCCTCACCGATGATGAGGAATCTGAGGCCGGGTACCTCGTCCCGCAGGAGTGCCGTGGCGTTAATTGCCATGTCCACGCCCTGATGCCAGTTGAGTGTGCCTGGGTAGCACATCACAAAGTCTTCGTTATTCGATACTGTGCGTGGTCGAGGAAAGAAGATTGATGGATCTGGATAATTAAGGATCGTCGTGCATTTCTCCACTTGCACAGAACGCTCTGTCAGCTTTGCCTGCCAAAGATGGTTGGAAATGATTACATGGTCGGAGAAGGCGGCCGAAAGTTTTTCGGCCAAAAGTAGCAGACGAAATATCAAGGAACGCTCAGTAACCTTGAATTTGCTCGCATAAAATTCAGGAACGATATCATGGATGTCGAGGATGACCAGCGCTCCAAGCAAACGGGGAATTATAGCGGCGAATACCTCGAAATCGGGCACGGAGTGAACGTGAATGATGTCGAATCGTTTTCTCAAATGCCGCAAGGCTAGAATCAAGGTCGATCGTATAAAAAACGTTAGAATCTTGAGCAGATAGCTGATGGGCCCTTTTTCATCTCTAACCCGCTTTTGTATGCGAGTCACGTGTACGCCCTGGATTAACTCGTAAGACGGCTGTCCCTCCCTACCCAAAACGAAGGCTTCAACTTCGTCACCGCGCTTCGCCAGCGTCTCCGCATAGCGGCGAATGCGGTTGTCAGTTTCGTAAAATGCATAGGCGACCATGCACGCTCTCATGACTTTATCCCTTCTTTGTTTCGGCACGAGTCGGCAGTTGCCGGATCACGTCAGGACTACTACTGTGTTTTTGTGGCACCACGAGGACTCCGCGCCGAGTTCGCGGAGACAATAAAAAGATTGAGATTTCAATTTCTTAGTTGAAGGAATTACGGTAAGGATGCGCGCCGTTGTGTTGTGCGCCTGCAAACTTCCATCCGAATGCGGGGATGGAACCTGGACCTGACTGACCGGCCAGGCCCCCCTGAATGAGGGGATTACCTGGCCGTCTTGATAGAGAGGATCAGTTACTTGGCTGTCCCTTTAAGATTAGTTGGTGGGGCTGGAGTTACTGCTGCTGTCGACGAATCCAGCGGGTGTGGATAGGTGTACGGAACATAGTTGTTCGTGTAAATCCCACAGGTACTTGGCATGGTCGCTCCCTGGCAGTAGTCCACAGCACCGTTCAATGGGCCGGACACAACATGCGGAGTCGCTTTGATGTAGTTGGACATTGTGCGAGTGGCGGTATTACTAGAACCCATAGGGCCATCAAGGTTGACCGTTACCGAGTTCGTGCAGGAGCCGCCAGTTGAGCATCCACTCTGGGAACCGTTATTCCAGGCCAGAAGAGGAATCGAGTTCATCGTGCCACGCGTGCAGCTTCCGCCTAAACAGGCTGTACCAATCTGTCCCGCGCAGGGCCAGCCGGGCGCGCTTGCGTCTCCCGCGTTACCGTCCAAAGCCCTGTGTTCCATTGCAATCGTAGAAGGGTGGATCTGTGCTCTCTCCTCCAACCCCGCGGGTCTCATCGATGTGAATCGTCGGGTCACCATAGCCGGTGATCGTATTGTTGAAAATCACGCCGGTGCCCGATCCGAAGCGCATGTTGTAGTCCGACGCGCCATTACCGTTATAGGTGTTGTTGTAAATCTCGTACTTGTGCCCATCCCATTCTGTACTCCGCGTCCAGTGGGCATAGTGGAAGCAGGTTCCGGTCGAGGAGTTGTGCCGCCATACCATGCGCTGACCGCCTGATTCGGAATCAGACAAAGCTCCTGAGTAATTGCCTGGACATGAGAAGGTGCTGTCCTCTACATAAACGGCGTCCTTCGTTCCCAAAGCTATCGGCAGGATGCGGCCCGAGTACTCGCCCATCATCTGCGAGTTGTTTCCACCATGAGTATTGGTGTACTCGCTGTTCAAAAAATCCGCCTGCTCAAGATGGTTACTGGGTGTAGTCCCATTCACGTGATCGAACAGCCCCCATACCGGGCCGTAGATGATGAACACGTTGCCGGAAGAGGAGTAGTTGTAGGTGATGTGATCGACGCGAAAGTATCCGGCCCAGGCGGTGAGGTTCGGATTGCTAGTATTAATGTTGAGCAGGTCACCGCTCGTGCTCCCGGTGAAGGTGAACCCGGAAATATGGAAAGATGCCGCCGTCGCACCGTTGTTGGACACGCCCACATCGAAGGCATCCGACGAGGAATGCGTGATGGTGGGATTCGAGCCAATAACATTGATGTTCTTGTTTGCCCATGCGACGGGACTCGTCCATGAGCACGAGCCTGCGGGTACATAAACGCCATCCCCGTCGAAACTCGTGGGGCTTGCGTATCCTTTCCCACCCGTAGAAGAAGCATTGACAGCAGCTTGTACGTTAGCCTGACTACAAGAATTGGCCTGCCGGCAAACCCCCGTCTCTCCGTTGAGACAGGAGACAGTCGAGTACTGGGCCCTCGCGACACTGCAAAAAGGTCCCAGAATGAAGAATAATGCGACGAAAGACACGCTTCGTTGAGATAACATCCATCACCTCTAAAAATCGGAAGAAAACGCAAGATGCTTGCGTAATTGTTCACGGTTGTGGCAGGTAAATCAGAGAAAAACAAGAGGTAATGCTCTACGAATAGTCAATTTGTTTGCATGCTCTATCGAAAGCCCGATGGCCTTTTGATGCTCACCGTAGGTTACATGTCGCCTGGTTGCATGTCCAGTAAATATCAATCGGCAGAAATGCAACTTGTGGGTGATTCCAGTCAGCCTTCACATCAAGAGATCGCTGGGCCTAGGTGTTTAGTCCCGGCATTTGATGGGTTGAATCAAGGATAAACCTCCGGCTCTTTTGCCAAGATTTGCAGATGAATTCGAAGGCTGTAAGCCCGCCTAAACTCTTGAGTCGTTAGCGAATTTGTAAGCGCCCGCGAAGTCGCTGAGGTGAGCGAGAAGCTGGCCAACGATGATCGCCTCTTCCTCTAAGGTCAGGACCATTGAATGAGACTGCTTCGCTCCGGCAGGCAGATCGCTACCGAGCATCGCTCCTCAACTTGGCTACGGTCTTGGGGCTAATCCGATGCGGCGGAACCAGCCTGCTCAGACTATCTTCACTATGTTATATCGCTCGACCAATCGCCTCTGTCGTTGTGACCCCGGTGTAGAACTTGCCCAACAGTGCCTCCCTTCCAGCCTCGGATAAAAATGCACCCTCAAATGCCGGGACTAAACACTTAGGCAACAACACGTTCATCAGTCTCCCCTCCCATCAAGATCTCCAGTGCCCCGACAACTGGAAGAATGCAGGCGCCAGAATCGACTGCATAGCGCACAACTTCCTCGAAGAATGTTGGAGTGCACCCGTACGGTGAGGGGTTGTCAGAAACGTCGTGAGTCGCAAAGATCAGCCAACCTCGAGCCTGCTGATTCTGATCGATTAGGTCTTTCACGGGCCGAATGGCATCCCGGCTCTTTTCTAGGAAGAAGGCCGCGAGGTTATTGAGATCTGTCGACCCCACGTTATAAGTCTGACCACCTGCCCGGCAGCACATAAAGTGCTTACTGGCCCTTAGTTTCGTAAGTGGGCGAGGGCAACTGATAGGATATGAAAATGTCCGGAACTCTGTGCCGGGTAGTAGTGTATGCAAGGCGTTACTATTCTCAATGATCGCCTCTTCGAAAATCCTCGTAGCGGTGTTCCCTGAATGACAGTGTGAAAACGTGTGGCATCCTAGCTCATGACCTTGTTCACAGATCAGCTTCAAGTCTGTCCTGCCAAAGATACGGCCAGATTCCGAATCGTTTCCAATAAGACCTAATGATGCGTAATAAGTCCCATTCAGGCCGAAATGCCTCAAAATGGCACCGCCATTGTGTAATGCAGATTCGGGAAAGTCATCAAAAGAAAAAGAAATCAGAGGCCGTTGTGCCGAGACGACCAACGTCTTCTTGAACAATAGCTTTGAGGCTTCTCGATGATAAAATCTTTGAACCCTAGTCCATAGAGCCAATGGCGTTTGCTCCCATTTCTGTCTTCACTGCGCTTACTGTTCGGTCACCGGGACCAGCGGGTGCCCTTTTAAACTGGTACGCGTTCTCGCAAGATTTCACTATTTGTGTTTCCGATATGCTGCCGTTGCTTTCCCAGCTTGAGACCATACTTCAATGATTGCTCCTGTTTCCGGCCCTCCACATACACGGCTAGCCTCCTGCGCAGGAAGTGAGTTCGCGGCCGCCACGATCCGCCCATTAGGTGGACACCCAGTTCCCCGAATCGATGCCATTTGTCTACGTCGCACACGTTATCCGGAAACAGGACGGTCACTGTCTTGGCGGCTTCTGGATTCTCTGCCAGCGTTCGAGATAGAAGGCCGGGGCCGGTAGTATTTAAAACCGTGTATTCCGATTTCATTAGGCCAAACGTTCCTCGCATCATACACTTCGTCCACGCGGGATCCTCCTGTGCCCTTACACAGTTTTCAATCACCTTCTTCAGGAATGGATGTCCCGGGGCTGCTCCAAACGCGTAGTTTCCAATCTCCCAGTCCATCTTTCGAACATCGCGCAAGTAAGCATTGATCGTAAGTTCTTCAAATGGGAAAACGGAGTTGCAATTCAAGAGGCTGGAGAGCCCGGATGCCAGGAAGACATCGAGGTCAAGATAAAATCCACCGTAGCGATAGACTGCAAGGTATCGGAAGAAATCATAGCGTTGAATCGAAAATTGGAACCCCTTAAAGACTTGGCGGTACTCAGGAAATTCTCTTTCGAAGAATTCATCCACCGCCAGATCGTCAAAAAACAGATATTCGAAGTCAGGATTTAACATCCTCACGTTAGTCATCGCAGCCCGGTTGATCAGTGGCTGGGATTTCCTACCGGTTTGAATCAATCGTTTCGGGATAGTAGTTCCCATCTGCGGCCATTCAGGTCCGCCCCCCTTAGTACCACGAAATATTGTGCCATTCTGATCCACAGTCTTCTCCGAACCTCCCAGTTGGATTGATAGCCTCAGTTAGAAGAAGCGATGGATTGCGTCGTTAAAAATGCCCTGAGATCGTCTGCTAGGTCGTTGGAAAATACGTCGGCCCCACGCGCATTTAAATGTTGAGAATTTGTAAAGAACGCCGTGTTATCAGAATATTTCCACTTGCTGTAGTCCCATATAGGCACACCGTATCGCGCAGCCAACCTATTAAACTCGCTAAATATTTGAGACCGATTCTTCGTGAGACTCTGCATCTCGGAGTATTCAGGCGAATAAACCAGAATCAACTCGATTTTATTGTCCTGGCAGAATCGAATTAGATTTTCGACAAGTCGAATTGCATCTGGCTCTATTTCCCAACTCATTCCTTGAGGGTTATCGGCCTTAAAACGATCGAAGTCATCGCTCCATCCGCCGGATCGGGGATTGAAGCCTTGGAAAAAATCTTCGCGCGGTTGCCATCCTAACAATCCTCTAAGCCCCGTGACCCAGTTGAAGCGCATGTCGTCAACGACGTACCCGTATAACGGTAGGTAGCGACTACGCCAAATCATGGGATCAATATGCCGCAATGGCCGATAGATCTCTTCATCCCGCAGGTATGGGACGTACTGCCCTGGGTCATAGACTTCGCGGGTAGTAACGAAGGTAAACCCGTCGAGATTATGGATAATGACGTCGGGCTTACGGTTGTGCTCCAGGTAGGCTTTGAGAACCGCGATTTGCATGTCGGTCTGTGACCCGTTGCGACCGAGATTGAATGCACTTCGTCCGGTACGTCCTTGAATGATTCGTGGATCATAGTGTGACACGGCCCTTGATGAACCGGTAATGATGATTTGTGCGTTTATGTCGCCGTGCATTATGCGGTTGGAGACCCCATATTGGGATGTTTTGATCTGTCTCAATCCGGCCGTAATCATGGCATTTAAGCTAAAAATCAACAAGGCAATGAATCCAAAAAAAACAACGATCCGCTTAATCGAAGCGAAGCAGTTCTCTGATACCTCGCCTTTCTCTGTCACGACGTCAGCAACCCGTTCATTTGTTTGCGGAATGCTACGACGTTCGATCACGGTGGCGGCATCGGAGGGCACGAACACAGGGTCCACGCACTCTTCTCTGTACATTTGTTGCTCCATCAGAATTGAAAGTAAATGAATTGCGTATTTCGGTAAACGCCAAACATGATGACGATCATGACAAAAGCACCGTATGCTGACCAACGTAACGCTGTCGGCATTTTACCCAGCAGGGAGGGGACCCCGATCTTGGAGCCAAAGAGTTGCCCGGATTCCAGCACCAGGATCGAAACTATCGCAACGAGAAGTTGTCGCAGCAAGAAATAAGGCGTGCCGATCGCGTTGAATTTCCAGCCAGACCAAAGGTGGGTCGCAATATAAACAGCATCTGGGAGACTCTGTGCTCGGAACAAAATCCATGCAAAGCAAGTCAACGAGAACGTTGACGCCAGCATGATTGCCTTGCGAGGAAGCGTCTGCTCACCAAGACCGACCGTCTCAAAAAGTTGGTTCCGCCATTTCTTCGTAGATGCACCTGCGACAAGGTAAAAACCGTTGAGAAGGCCCCAACATACAAATGTCCAACTGGCACCGTGCCAAAGCCCACTGATTCCAAATGTGATCAGCAGGTTTGCCGTATGCCGACGCTGATTTACTCTGCTTCCTCCCAACGGGACATACAAATAATCTCGAAACCAAGTGGAAAGTGAGATATGCCAGCGCCGCCAGAATTCCGATACGGATCGTGAATAGTACGGAGTCCTGAAGTTTTCCATTAGGCGAAAGCCCAAAATCTGAGCGGCCCCGATGGCGATATCGGTATATCCAGAAAAGTCGCAGTAGATTTGATATGCAAAGAACACAGTGGCCAACGACAACTGCAACCCATTATGGGTTCTGGGCGCCGCATAGACATCGTTCACATACAACGCCAGACGGTCAGCTATAACCAACTTCTTGAAGAACCCCCAAGCCATTCGTCTAAGACCGGCCCTGATGTCGGAATAATTAACAGCATGCCACTCTCTAAATTGATGTAGTAGGTTTTGCGGGCGCTCGATCGGGCCCGCCACCAATTGGGGAAAAAACATGACATAGGTCGCGTAAACGACGAAATCGTGTTCTGCTTTCTGGCGTCCGCGGTATACCTCGATCACATAACTGAGGCTTTGAAAAGTGTGAAAGGAAAGACCGATTGGCAAAATAACAGCAACCACTGTGTGCGGGAGATGCCACCCGAACAATCCTGCGGCACCGACAAAACTGCTCAAGGCGAAATTGAGATACTTGAAGGTTAGTAATACCGCGCAGGTCGATACAATGCTGAAGTACAGTAAGACCTTTTTCCTGTAGCCTTCCACTCGCTCGATGTAGATCCCAGCAAAGTAGTCGATGAGAATCGTGATAAAAAGTATCGCAATATAACTGGGAATGAAAGCCATGTAAAAAACGCAACTGCTGAGCAGGAGCCAACGCACACGCCACGTCTGCGGCAAGAGGAAGAAGATGGCAACCACTACCGGGAAAAAAAATGCGAACTCAATTGAATTAAAGAGCATATGGCAGAACGATGATTGGGGCGTCTTTGTGGTTGTTAGTTCGCCCGGGTTGTGTCGAAATGAACAATTGATCAAACTGGGAAGCGTGTCGTTCGCCAGCGATGAAAGAGCCTGCAGTTTCGGTGCGATCACTTTAAACGGGCACCACTGGGTGTTCAATCACTCTGGCCCCAGGCTCATTGGAAAGCACTTCGATGTGTGCGCGCGTGCGCTTTTTGAGTCGTGGGGACGACTTTGTCTGCCTCGACTTTCCTCGTGGCCATGACCGACCAGAGAAACATCATCCAGACGGGAGACATCATTTTGAATGAGGCTTCCGTGAAGTTGTATACGAGGCATATGAAGAAGTATGCGAGTCGGAGCCGCGTCATCTCCGGATTTTGATAGCGAAACCCCTTCATAATATTTCGATATCCCGTGGCAATGACTATACCGAGGAGCGCCAGGCCGACCCAGCCGATATTCAGATAGATTTCTATGTAGCCATTGTGCGCCTGGTTCAGTCCGGCAAGATCGATGCGTTTGAATGCCTCAAGTCGGTCGCCAATCCAGAAGTTCTCATAGCCAGCTCCAACCCACGGATTGGTTGCGAAGGGGAGTATAATTTGCCACACATCAGTGCGTCCGGTAAGGCTCGCGTCTCGTCCCAACGACGTGAGCGCACTACTACCAATTCCCAGGAATAGCGCGCAAAAAGCGACGCTGAGCATCGCCGCAACTAGCAGACTCACAAGAGCGGGCCGTCGGAATGCTTTGAAGAGAGCTGTCGCAATGATTAATAGGTTAGCCATTAAGAAACATGCCAGAGCCGTCTGAGAGTTGGCAATGAGTACGAGGTAGAGGTCCATCGTGAAGATAAGCCGATGGTCGTAAGCTGTCGAGATCTGTGAGGCGTGCCGCGGTCAAGATAAACGGTGATGCCGCGCCATAACAGGGAGACGCCGAAGATCATGCACAACACGCCGAGGGCATTTTTGTCGCTACAAACACCGGTCCATTGCGGCGCTCCGCCTACGGAATAGCGTCTGCCCAACGATGGAAAGAACCTAATCAAAAGAACAGACAGTGGAATGAGCACGGAGCCGATACGCGTCAAGAAGTCGCTTAAGCGCATCTGTCCAGGCGGGATCAGTGATGACAACCAAGATCATTACAAGATCGCCCACGGACCGAAACCAACGTCTCAGCACCACGAACGGAAAATCAGACCAGAGCAAACTTATTCCACAATAGGCAAAGTACAAAATTATCGGCCAATTGGCCCGAATGATCTCGGATACCCGCGTCCCCCGTCGGAACAAGACAACGAGCCCGGCGATGAGTAGAGCAGTCAAAATGTTGCGATCAAGGGGGCTACCCTCAACGTAGGCGTCACTCCCCGAAGACACCCCTAGCCACTCGCTGATTGGTCGTGAACTAGCAATCAGCAGCCAGCAGGTTGGAATCCACGTCGCCTTCGAAACGCGTGCATTGTCTCGATCGAGCCAGAACAGCACGCATACAAAAAAGCCGGTCACCACGGCGCCAAGAAGCGGGATCACTCTCTACCTCTCATTTGTTGACCAGGCATATCTACGCGAAATGACTTTCGATCTTTAGTTGAGCAGCTTTCAACTGAACACAGCTGTGTAGAGCCGATTCATTGCGCTACTTCTTTTCTTCAGGTAATCGACCAGTTGAATGCTCAGAATTGTCGAAGCGATACACGCAAGAAATGTCAGAAGCGACATCCCAATCCCAGGTCTCAGGGGATACATACCTCGACGAAAAAGTTGGAGAATCAGAATTTGGATGATGTATCCAAACAGGGAATACCGTCCGAGTAAAACGATAGTCTGCCTGACCTTATTCGATCCTGGGTCTGTATTGCCAATCCAATACATGATGGCAAGAGTCGCGCACACTCCAGCGACTTGAACCAGATATCCATCACCCCAATATGTGATAACGGCTAGATATCCCAAATAGAAAAGCAGCAGGCCGAAACGATGGTCGACAATTCTATTGAGGCGGCCAATGGAAACGTGGCCGAGGCTGGCGCCAAAGAGGCCAATACTAAGGAGTTGCAGATATCCTCCTCTACCCCCGGTTCCAGTCAGATCGAGCGAGTACGCCAAGCCCATCGAGAGCACCGATGCGACATGAAAACTTCCGCTATACCATCGCGACACGACAAGCAGGCCAGAGGACAGCAGTAAGAGATATGCAATCGGAAACAAAATGGAAAATACGACTGGCACGGAACCGGCTACCGACCCCAATATTGTCGTACGGAGCGCAGGGAATGTTATATCGGATATGCTAACGTGTGTTGCATTTGTTGCGAGATTCAGTATCAACACGATCGCTAGGAGTTTCGCGGCGCGCACCAAGAGTCTCTTCGGAACGGACGAACTTCGCGCGCGTTCTGTTCCGAGATAAACCTGGGCAATCAGAAAGCCTGTAATGAAGATGAATGATGGAGTCAGGAATCGCAGATATTTATAGACTGTGCCGTCTGCAGATACGAAATAGTTCATCCAGTGATAGAGGACCATGATCAAGACTAGGGTTCCCTTGGCGAAGTCGAGTCCGACAAGCCGTCCGGGTGCCTGTACTCTTTGTGCTATTACGCAGCCGCAGTGTAATGGCCTCAGTGGTTGTTTATCGCTGGGTAGCCAAACTGTTTCCGGACTATCGGAACCTTTGAGAAGCGTCGATACTGTTGTTTTACGAGGAAGTGTCATCATTTCAGAACCGGCACGACCCCATTGTGTCTCAGTTGCACCGCGCCATTCCAGTCGTCGTTGTTACTCTCTATAAAGAGACGGTGGATAAGCTCGAGGGTTAAGAGCTTGTGGATGGCAACGGTATAGTTCCCCTTGCCAGTGAGATGGTCTGCGACAATTGACTTAACTATGTTGGATTGCACATATGGGCGGGATAGCGTTGTGCGGTCGAGCAGCATTTCCCTCACATAAGTAGCTAGATAGTCGCGATACCAGACACGGAAATGATAGAACTTGTGCCGGCCCAGGAAAGCGCGCTCAAGGTGAAGCGGCGCCACTAAGTGATCTGCCTTTGCCAGCCACTGCGGCATCCCGTAATCGTAGGCATACTCAGCTTTTACAGTGAATTCTATAAATCGCCGGCGTGAGCGCGAATACAATGTACTTTCTGCGCACACATCGCCCCGATCGGTCGGAATTCTCGCCATGACGGGGTCCCCGGCAGCAATCAATTGATTGCAGACGTCGCTGTAGACCCAATCTGATTTGGGGCAACGATAAGCAGTCTTAACTAAAGCGTTGTCTAGGAATGGGGACCGCAGCGTGACTTGTGTCTTTTCCAACGAGAGCAAGCCGTGGTGGTGCCAAGGAGCTTGCTGGAATGCCGCGAACGACACGGGATGGATATCATCAGTTAACTGATGGTAGGTGGTTTGAGCGGCATCGAGGAATGGTAAGAAATCGCCGGCGAACAGTCGAGGGATCGTTTGCATTGGCCGGAAGGCACGTACTCCGCGAAGGACCTCCCCGCCATAGTTCCCGGTCATTCGAACTGGAGCAATCTTTCTTGCACGTTCGTTCACATAGAGATCTGGGGAATGGCCGACATCAATGCACCCATCCGTAAGATAGATTGAACGCTCTGCATAATGCGGAAATTGCGAGAGAAACTCGTCTCCAACGGGGATGATCTGATGAGACTGACCGCAGGCTGCAGCCACTTGTTTTGCGACAGCGACATCTCTGCAGTCACGGTACATCCCGCCAAAGGAGTAGCAGGGAAGACTTTGAGGCGCGGCGTGACGCCACGCCATGATCATCCGCGTATCCAAGCCGCCCGTCAGCGACATCCCGATGGATTCTTCGCCGCTGAAGTAACGATCAAGGTTCTGACTAAAGACACTTTGAATCTGACTCTGATAAGTTCGCGAGTCAAAGGGTTCTTGTACTTCCCATTCGCGGGGGGAGAAATAGAGCTCTTGTGTCTGGAGTTTACCGTTACGGAAGGTCCAATCCGACGCAGGCGGAAGAACCCGAATGCCTTTAAAGAGAGTCCGGTTCTCCAGCACACAGCCGCAGGCGACGAACTCTCCCAGGCTTCTATCGTCTATACTGCGAAGCTCAGGACAGACTGCCAGTAGTGCTTTACTCTCCGCAGCGAAGTAGAATGCCTCTCTCGATTCGTAATAATAAAGGCGGTGCATTCCATATCGGTCGTTGAAAAGTTTCACCGAAGTCTGGGACCGGTTAATGAGTAGTCCGTGGAACCATCCATTCAGATGCGCAAGATCTTCCGCATTTCCCTCAAGAAGAGGTGCTAAATTAGATGGACCTTTGGCATCGAGCACGTGCGGATGCCCTCCGGCGTAGTTGCGAGCGCGCGGTTCAGAAAACTCTTCACCCGAAAAGATCAAGACGACGTCTCCTCGTTCATTTTGAACGGGCATTCCTTCGGAGAAAGAATTCTCGAGCGCAGTCCACCCGACGTAGACGCCGAAGGATTCATCGACCCACGTACCAGAGCGGTAAAAGGTCTCATGGCACATAGTGTGAACCATGCGGCACAGACGTGATTCGGCCTGCTTTCGCGATATTTTTGTGATTAGACCGACGATTCCTGGCATATTAGATCAGCACATAGTAAGAATGGCTACGGCAGGTGGGGGGATTCAGAGGTCGTCGACGGATTGGAGTTTGGAGCCGGCGGGAGGATTTGCACACTCCATCTGCCGATTACAATTCGGTCGCTCTGCTATTGAGCTACACCGGCTCATGAACCACAAGTAGACTTGGTATCCTTTACCGCGCACTGCAACACCCGTTTGAAGCACGCGATTAGGAAGCATACCAACCATACCTCGATGGAATCCGATTTTCAAGCACAATCGTCCCCATACGGTCAGAGGAATGAAATACCTCGGTATTAGTACTTCTTCGAATCCATTGCGAACCTTGAATTGCGTAATTGGATTGTCCCGCTTGTTGCCATAGTGGAACAGCCCATATGTCAGGTACGATATGTTTTTCGCGGTACATCTCTCGACCGCGACTTTCATTAGTGCATTCGCAGGTCTCTTATCATAGTGGTGCTCCTTCGTGCATAGGTTTATTACCGAGGCAACCCGGCCTCTATAAACAACCTTCAAAAAACCGATAATTTCACCCTCAAAATATGCACAAAGAAAATCACTTCGGTCCGCAAAGCAACAAAAATCTCTCTTAACCTCATCGAACGACTTTTTGTAGTACAAATATCGCCTACCTTGTCGGATGGGAGAGGAGTCGTTGAGTTCAACTAGGCTGTTGACTAACGCATCGTCAAACTGTTTGACCTCCACGCGAACGCCGCGCTTTTCCGCTCTTCTTACATTCTTGCGTGTTACCTGAGATAGGCCTTTCCACCAGTCGTCAAAACTCGCCAGTCGAATTAACGCAATGCTATCCGGTTCCGAGTGGTACTCATATCCAGTCGGTCGGCCCGGCGGCATCTGTGTGAAAGTAAAAATGTCGGCGCGATGCCCCGATTCCCGCAATTTTCGGAGGCAACGATCAGGATCGTGTAGTTCTGTCTCCATCCACGCTTCGTCATGAACTCTGGCAGTTTTGATCCAGCTTCCAGTGGTGACGATTGTAAAGCCCTCGAAAGGACTCGACGGAACCGGGATCCACTTGCCTTTAATGCTGATCTCAATCATGTTAGCCTTCAACTCCTGTGTGTAAATCTATTCACAATGCTCCAAGCGTTGTCCCTGTGAGTCATTGACAGAACTAATTTTGCCGTTGTGAGGTCGCCCGCCTGTGAGTTTCATCCATGGTGAGATTGGCAAAACAACGAGTGTTTTCCAGGGCAGTGAAAGGACTATTCAATTCGGGTTCAGAAATGCGAGGCGTTACATTTCTCGTTGTGTCATCACTCTCCACCCTGCGAATGCAGAGTCAGCCGGCTCGAATGGTCGCAAAGCTTGACAAGATACTTGAGAAACATGTGCGGGCCACAGAGAGCGAGCAACGGCAATGCCAACGTGTAAGTTGGTACGGCAATGACGGATCGGAGGAAGTAAAAGAGATGACTTTGTTGGTGTTTTGAAAAATTGCTCCCACGGAGAAGCGCGCGTTTCATAAGAAAACCGAGGCGACAACGTGCGGGAGGTACAAATTCGTAGACTATGGCGTCATTGCACCATCTGAATACGAATCCCTTATCGATCATTCGCCGAAAGAAGTCCATGTCTTCCCCGGCAGTGTCAAATTCAGAACAAAATGGTGGGTCGATGCCATTGATGATTCTCTTTCTAAAGAGGACATTGCCGGTGCGACATTCTGACCAGGACATCAAGCGCCCTTTGGCATGGTTCGGTCGATCATAGAACCCTCCCTTGCGTACCCATTGCGGCGCATCATGATCGAAGTAGGGCAGTACGGGCCCAAGGATTCCTTCAACTCCAAATTCGTTGTATGTCTTGAAAAGGCTCATGAGCCAATGGTCGACGGGTAACTCGTCGTCATCAATGAAAGCAACCAGCTCACCATTAGCGCGCTCGAGAGCTTTGTTTCTTGCCAGAGCGATGTTCTGCCTAGGTTCGGCACAGTAATCGACCCGCATTCCAGTGGCAGAGCGAAAGTCTGCGACGATAGATTCTGCAGATCTGGTACAGTCGTTGTCTGCTATTACCACCGAGTAGGTGAAAGTATCATCGGTCTTCTGCGAATCCAACGCTCCCAACAGTTGTTTAAGAAGCTCTACTCGCCTGAATGTGCAAACGCAAACCGATATGTGGGGAATAGCTAGCATGTTCAAACCTTCTACATCCATGATTTAGCGCGGCGAGTCAATACTTTGGAGGACCTGAGAAACGAAGATATGGTCTTCCTGGTCGACTCTGCTGCATTTAGCAGCAATATAGCTCGAGTCAGGATGCTGCTTGTGAGCGGTAATCCAAAGGCTCGTGCAGAACAGCGATTCGATCTAAGGGTTTGAATGACCGCGTGTTCTGTTATTTCGCCGTCTAGCGTGAGCATCATTGAAAGCGGAAAGAACTGTCGCCGAGTATGGAAATCCAGGCCTACGAATCGGGTTAGAGCATCCGACTTCCGAAATGATGCATTCATCGCGCCCGGCGCCCACCCATCATACTTGCGATTCCACGCTTCAATTCCCAGAAGCAGGTCGGCCCATTCAGGTTCGTAGAGTTTCCACGCTGACTTTCTCGCAGGATGCGCAAGAACTGCGACCCCATGATGCGCTCGAACCGCCTCTAACATCTGACGCGTTGGCAGACCTTCACCAAGAAAAGGGACGGGGCCCCAAACCAGAACGTGCACGCGATTATCCGCGTCACTATACTCGATCCCCGGGATGACCAGAAGTTTGTCAGAACTAACTGCGGAGCATGCTTCCCGATATTGGAGAAGGCGGGTCTCCGTGAATCCCCGATCGTGTTCTGTCATCAAAAGCACTCGGTATCCACGATCGGCAAGACTTGCGCTCAACTTTTCGAGAGGCCAGCTCCCGTCGTACGACCAGGAGGAATGTAAGTGGCAAGCAGCAGAGATCTCCATTTCGTTCAGCCTCTGGTTTTGAAAAGGTTGTCGCGGAGCGTGTAATAGATGTCAGCGAAAAATACTTTAGAATCATCGCGTCGCCAGTTGTACAACCCCATACTTGCGTGAACGCGCCCAATCTCTTCTAAGGTTTTCCAAAATGATGGCCAGTTGGTCAAAGCCCGCGATTTTGGACCACGCAGCACAAACAGCAAGTGCATGAGCTCACGGCCTGCGTGCTTACACACAAATCCCGGAACGGCTGCTCCAATTTGAGTTGATATCCCTGATTCGCAACCAAGCGCAAGTCTCGCTTGCCACGCTGGGTATTCAAACCCCTGACGGCGAGAAAGTGCCATACTGCCCCAAGGCCGCCCATTCAGCTCAACGAACCATAAAGAGCCTGCAGTGTCTTGAAGAAGCTCTATCATAAACAACCCACTCCAGCCCACGGCTCTCGTCAGATTCTCAACTTTTGATATAAGAGTTTGGTCAATCGGCTGCGAGACGCATGCGCTGGATCCAGAACCCTGGGGATTCATCATCCGGAGTCTTCGGTGAGCACTCCATGCTTGAACACCAATGGATGTAGCAAAGCCGAATACACCCTCGCCATTCCCAGAGATGAATTGTTGAGCGAGCAGTGGCTGACGCTCTCCCCATTCTCTTGCCGCCCGCTCTAATTCTCTGTTATCTGCACATATCCAGGTCTTAGCGCGGCACACCCGTCCATCACTGACAGGAACACACTCCAGGGATTTCAGAATAATCGGGAATTCTTCTGTTCGGACGAATCTGAATAGCTCATCGGCGGTGCGTATCGTCTGGGTATTGGGAACATTGAATCCCGCTTTTTGTGCTATCTCTATCTGAAGTTGCTTATTAAGAGCAAATTCGATACATGACTCTTGCGGTGCTGCAAGGCGCCAGTTTGGTTCGGCTTGCACTTTACTGCATAGCCAAAGGGCCGTGTCGTCGAGCGGGAACAGTACGCATGGGGCGGACTCTGTTTGACTGCATAGCAACCTAAGCAGGGCTTTCAAATCGGAAAGCGACGCTTGTACATCTGACTCAGGCGCACAGATCTCGTGGTACTGAATGTGTCGACTGTGGCGTAGTGCTGAAGTACGGCCTCGTCGTGTAAAAGCAATTACGTTGAAGTTGTCATCTAGGAGACTCCACGCCACCTCTGGTGCGGCAAT
The DNA here is from genome assembly GCA_963815485.1 of uncultured Acidobacteriaceae bacterium. Taxonomy (GTDB): domain Bacteria; phylum Acidobacteriota; class Terriglobia; order Terriglobales; family Acidobacteriaceae; genus Edaphobacter. The sequence continues at coordinate 3,680,510 of CAWFGQ010000002.1, forward strand.
TGCTTCGGCAAAACCGATCAAGGCAGTTGGTTTGGGCATCATCAAAAAACCGGTCTTAGCGCCAAAGCTTTGTTCTTTGCGCGACTGCGGGTGTCGAGTCGGACGCTACCCATGAGTTGTGCGAAAGACTTGTTATCGTTTATTGACGTCATCGTAGGATTCCAGGGTCAGGGGGGGGTAATGACTCGCCTGCATGAGTTGGCAGCCGCCGGCACTCGCAAGAGCTTCTTCAACCTGATGGGCATCTCGCCTCCCCTGAGAAACTTATATTCGTCCGGCATCACCGGATGTGTCTCTAATTCGACAACAGACGATTGTGCCAGGGAGAATATCCGGTCTAGGCGACTGCGGGGCTCGAGCGGCGGCAGTGAGAAGAAAAAGTCGGCGAGATGGTGGCGCCGCGCGAGCATCCGGTCGACAACCTGCCGATAAAGACGGTTTCCAAAACTCTTTTCTCCAGCACGAAACGAGAAATTGCGCCGAACTACGGTTCCCGGTGGAAGAAGCCCACTTGCAAGGACATTGGCACAAAGATGCATGTGATGATGACCATCAAGCCGCTCTGGCTCCGCCCCATAGAGACGACGGTATTCGTCGACTTGGGCCGAGACGACATATTCAAAAGATCGCACCAATGATGGATAAAACAGAGACTGCGCCAGACGATGTCGCCGCAAGCAACCGGCGATTCTGAGCTGGTGATCACGTAACAGTTCCGAACAGTTCGGCGCGGTAAATGGGGTTGTAAAGTTGAGGTGAAGGCCGGCGTCGATCGTTCGTTCCCGTGCGACCACAGCAGCCCGCTCTGAATCTTCCATGAAAACCATGGCGCTGACGGAGGAAACGTCCCCGGAAGCGATGCACTCTAGAGTGCGGTCTGTGTTCTCGTTGTCTCGTCCCCAATCGTCTGCATTGACGATCAGAGCGGGTTGACCGCTAGTCCAGGGTGTCAAGTTGCTCTCTCTCTAAGAACGTACCGGAGGTTCGGTTGCATTGGGTGATCGTTTTGTTGAACGCCACTTCGCAGACGTGGAGGCGATCCAAAATGACCCAGCTTGAGCTATTCATGTGTGTTTGAAACAGCGCTGGGAGAACTTCCTCCAAAGCGCACGCGGCGCGCAAACATCGCCCTTAGTCGGGTCATCTGCTCTCGACGATGGAATTCGATCAGCTCTCGGCCGACTGGTCGCTCCACGTGTCTGATTAGTGACCAGGCGTAGCCTAAACCCACCATCAAACCTCCGACGATCAAAGGCGGCCTTGTCAATTGATAAACCGTTCTAACGCACTCCCAAAGGGGGTGGTTTCCAATTGCATAGTCCTTGGCACCATTTTTAAAGCGTGCCGCCACCATGCTGAGTTGGGCGGTTCCCATCGGGCGATGATGGCGGCTGAGTTTTTCGGGAAATGACCTAGTCTTCCAGCCTTTCATCCTCGCAGTGAGCACTGCAATGTGATCGATGCAGCCGCCTTTCACCGGCACATAGCCGCCGATCTCTTCGAAACATTCTCTCCGAAACAATTGACAGGCGCCGGATACGTGCTCGAGGCTCATATACCTGTAGTCGTACAGAGGAGTCGTGCCCTCTCTGAACGGCGTCCCGACCAAACCGAGGGAATCGTCACTAACAAGTTTTTCAAGCAGAAAAGAAAAGTAATCTTCATCAAACGACATGTCGCCGTCTAGACTGCCAATTACCTCGTATTCGAGGTTCTGAACCCGGGCATAACCAGCATTAAAGGCATGGACTTTTCCGGCAAAATGGCGTTCCCGACGCGCTGGCATCGAGACCAATTCGATCCAGGAGTGTTCTGCGGCATATTTCTTTACGATCTCGTCGGTGCCATCAGTCGATCCGTCACTTACGATCACCCATTTCTTTGGCCGCACCGCCTGTGCAATTACAGACTGCAGAGTGGACTCAATAAATTGGGCCTCGTTCCGCGCCGGGGTGATGATGACATAGCTAGGAAGCGGCTGCGTGATCGGGTGCTTGGATATGATCATAGAGTTAAAGGGAATGTTTAGGTACCAAATCTCGCTCATACTGGAGCGGTAGCAGAAATTTAGGTACTCGTTCAGAGCGTAGCTATTTAGTTCACTGTGGCAACTCGTTCCTTGTTCATTCCGCAGCGGAGAACGTCATTGGCACTTCGGGCTAATAAATCGGAACCGATTTGGTCAGCAACCGTTTGAATGGTCGCCCCAAGGACAGCGGTCGGGTGATGACTGCCCGGGCGACACTTCCTAGACTTCTCGCAAATCTGCCATAACGCCAATACAGTCTCGCTCCGATTAGGTGAATATCGGAGATGACTCGCTTGCTCCCGTATCGCCAGTCCGAAGACGCGATGGCCTCCTCAAAGGACTGCATTGCCGCAGTGTAGTCTCCAATTGAGCACATAGTCCGCATATTCCACAACATTCTGCTTGCGATCATGGCACGGATTTGTCTCTCACTTACCTTAAGCTTGGACAACATTTCCGGGGTAACTGTCTTGGCGGAATCCAGCGGATCGAACCCCGTTTCTCTTCTTGAATCTGCTGCGGCTCTCGCCACGAGATTGCTGATTGACATCTCCCGATACCTGCGTACCGTCACTTGGTGAGGATGGAGCCTGTATTGGAGCACAACCTCGCGAAGGTTGGCGAGTTTGGAGAAGTCGGCAAGCCTTAACCACAAATCATGATCCTCAGCGTGAGGGACGATACTTCTATATCCTCCGACTGCGAGAAGCATATCTCTTCGGATTAGAGTGCTCGGGTGCCAAAAGGGACAATCTCCTTGTAGTAGGGCAGACCTAATCGAAGAGTCTGTCTCCGGATTATGCGTGACCGTGAGTATATGTCCATTTGTATCGACGAACTCTACAGCGCCACCAAGCACCCCTACGTTCGGATGGTCGTTCATGAACGTAGTTTGTTGAAGCAATCTGTCTGGCAAGGCGATATCATCCCCATCCATACGTGCGATATATTTGCCTCTCGCTAGACCGCAGCCACGATTCAAAGACTCGACTAAGCCGCGATTGCTCTGATGATAAACTCGCACTCGAGGGTCCGTCTTAAGATAGCCCTCCAATATGGCCGCAGTACCATCCGTCGAACCGTCATTAATGATAATGAATTCAAAATCCGTGAAGGTTTGAAGAAGAATGCTCTCTATTGCTTCAATGAGAAATCGCTCACCGTTGAGCACACTCATAACTACGGATACGGTCGGTGTATTCATGATTGCTATTGAATTGAAGCCGGGCGCCTAAGTGCAGATAGGGCCTTTAACCATCTCCAAGCTCGGAAACCGAGAAGGCGCTTGCAAACAAACTTGCCCCAAGGTAATGATCTCGTGATTTTCGTACTTGTGCTCAGAGCAAATTCAACAAGACCCTTGCACGCCTCCGATTTGCCATCGTTAAAAATCTTGCTTGCCATGTTGACGGCATAACCTGCAAGAAGATAGTGCATCTCTTCACGAAGTTGGACGGAATCTTTAAGAAGATGGCCGCAGGTCTCGAAGAAACAATCAAACGCGATCCGTCGCTGTTTGAGGTCCGGCAACCAGTCGTGACTCATGTAGGATAGTGACATATTTGTGCCATGTTGGCGATAGACTGCCTGGGGCATTTTCACAAATCCCACAGAAGCATGAGCTGCCAAACGGAGCCACATCTCCATGTCCCCCGCATGCGGCAGTTCCGTCCTGTATCCGCCGACTGCCTTTTGTAGTGTCGTCCGTACGACGGCGGTAGGAGTTGGCACAATATTCCGCGCACCACTCAACCGAAAGAATTCTTGACTGGTTAGGATCCGCTCACTATTGCTGCAGGGGACAGCGTCGGTATAGCATGTCTGTCCAAGTTCATCAACTTCGATTGCATTCCCAAAAACAAGACCAACATTTGGATATTTTTCCATTAATGTCGTGGCGCGATCTAAAGCGCCAGGCACCAGGCAGTCGTCCGCCGACAACAGCAAGAGATATTTCGCGGAGGTCCAGTCGATGCCCTCATTGTAGGTGGCAATGTGTCCGCGATTTACTGAGTGTTGCAGGAATACGACTCTCTGATCCTGTTTGGACAACTCAGACGCGACTTCAGCGGTGTTGTCAGTCGAGGCGTCGTCAATAATCAGCACACGAACGCTGGGGCCAGACTGCGATAAAACACTTTCGACACATTCCCTTAAATAGCGGGCATAGTTGTAGCAGGGGACGATAACATCCACCGTACTCATTTAACGATCCTCAGGAACATGGGTAGCCGCTTCTACGTCTGAAGATACAAAGCGCAATCCAGTTAACAAGCGGCGCAAGGGAGATGGCAAATCACGCACGGGCACAAGCTTCGTGAGTACGCGAATCGAGTAGAAACCACTCAGAACTAACGCGCACATTCCTATTGCTACCGCACAAAGTACGGGCAGAACATAGAAACCGCAGAACACAATAGCGATCAAACTGAAAATAATGAAGGCCGATGTGTCGGTTCTCAGGTGACCAGTGAAAGCCACTGAGCCGCCGCGTGATCGGATAAACGATGATCCAATGGACGACATAGGCAAGAAAGAATGCTATTCCGGCGCCGTTTAGTCCCCAGCATCTGATACATGTCCATGCCAGCCCGATAGCCGAAATCGCCCACATGAACTCACATAGCAGCAATAAGTTTTGGCGTGCCTTGGCAACGATAATGAAACCCATCGGCCAAGTCACTACTTGAAGAGTCGCTCCAAGACATATCCAGCGCAGAACCTCAACGGCTCCCCCGAATTTGGCGCTGTAGAACAAGGCAATCACCAGCGGGGCGAGCGTCAAAGTAGCCAGCACACCTGGGCCGGCAATCAACAAGCCGATCAGCGTTTGTTCATTTACTAGCCGGTTGCACTCGGCATTGTCGTTGGCAACAGCACTTAACCGGGGATAGAAGTCGGCGCCCATCGCTTGCAGGATGAAACCAACATAAAGCCCACCCAAGAGTCCAGGCAGACTGGTACATTCCGGCTGCAGCTATTCCCAGTTGTCGCGACAGAAACACGCGCACAAAGTAAGCCACGCATGGAACCATGAGCCCACTCACCATGAATGCAAAGCCAAGCTTTAGCAGACCGTCCGCCTCGAGCCTAACCTCTCCGTACGTCAATTGCACTGTACTAATTCGAATCTTTCGGCTGTACCACCATGACGTGATGATTGTCGTCGCCGCTACAAGAACCAGTGCGACCGCAATCCCTTTTTCTCGAAATAAGTAGACAACAGGGGCGCTGATGACTAATCCGCTGAGCGCGCCTATCACGTTCATCCTTGCCAGGTCGACGATCCTGCGCATTCCCTGAATCAGTGCTCCTTGACCAGCTGAGATCAACTGGAACAAGACTGCCAACGAAATCAAGCAGACTGCTCCTCGCTGTTTCGCGTCGCCGAACGTGAGCACGGAAACCTGCTTCGAGAACAGCACCAACAGTACTGCCCCCAGCAAACCGAGAACTACCGACGTCCGTCGCAGAACAGCGGTTGTTTTCGCAATCCTGTCCTGATCTCCGCTGCCCGCCGCCTCCGCAATCTGCCGAACACCGCTGCTGTTGATGCCCATTCCCGCGATGTTCTGGGTCAGTGTGATAATTGACGTATACAGCCCCGCCACCCCAAAGCCCGCTGGCCCGAGTAGCAATGCCATTATCTTGGTCCGCACGATCCCAATCCCGACATTCAGGACCGTCGAACCTCCGACGATGGCGGAAGACTTCAGAATCTGCCCGTAGGTGTGCTCGGACTGATTCTCCGCAGGCGAAATAGAAGATTGCTCGTCAGCTATTGCAGGCATTAGAACACCAAAAGCAATGAACGAACTACCGGTTAGGAAACGTGCAGGTTGGAGGTCTTTTCCGCTGGCTCTAATAAGTCGACATCGACTTGGACGGCTAGCGACTGATTGATGTGTGATAGTGGAACAATCAATCTCCGTTCATCTTTACAACGCGAGACAAATCCCTCTAGTCCTTCCAGTGCACCGGATTTAACTCTGACTCTCTCGCCGACTCCGAACAAAGGCCGAGATTCCATCAAAGCGCCGCGCCGATGGCACAGTCTGAGGTTCTCTATCTCTGAATCATCCAGCCGGGTTGGAAGTCCGTTGAAAGATAAGATTCTGATAACCCCGGGAGCTGAAATGACCCGTCCTCGTTCACTGAGGCAGATTTTCGTAAAGACATAGCTTGGAAATGCTGGCTTGTGAAGCTTCATCTTTCTGTCTTTCCATAAGCTCACTACTGCAATCGTGGGAAGAAAGACTTCGATGCCTTTTGATGTAAAGTGGTCCGCCACCACCTTCTCGTGACGAGCATTCGTATACACGGCATACCAGTGTGCCTCCGAAAAATAGCGCATTGACGTGCAATTTGCCAGCGGATCAGCCAAACAACTCATTTACACTCCTATTTTTGACGACGCTTCGCGATTGTGACTCACAGGAAGTCACTGCGCAAAAGTCTCAACATGCACGCTTCTATCTGGTCTGACTCCGATGAGTTAAATCTAAAAGACCCAGGAAAATCCGACAGAACGCACAACCATGCTTACCACTACACAATCAAGCAATTGCGATGCCATCCATACCCACCATCCGATATGACAATGAAAGAGCCTTCTGGACTCCACCTCCTCAGAAAATAGAAGGAAATAGCAAACATTTGGCTTTATAAGTTTCCCACACCTTCTGGGACAGCCAACCCTTGAGTAGGACACTGTTTGCAACGTATTTCAGTATTCTGGCGAATACTCGCAATCAAATGCATAATTTTCAGCCTCTGGTCTCCTTCTAAGCCTCGATCTGACGACTATTCCCGCTTTCTCCCCTCTCATGACGGGCAACATCCAGCGTCAGAATCCCAATAACCTCGGATCTTGGAAAACCCACCATTATCAACTTTGAAAGATCTTCCCTGAATTACTTACCCATTTGAGCGAGACCTGTACCAGGCAGCGGTTATATCCCGTTCCGGCCGAATCGAACGAAATAGCCTCCATAATCAGATAACTCTGCCGCCAGACCACAGCCTGCCTGCGCTAACACCGCACAAAAATATCCAAAGCCGCGCTCAACACTGGTCTGTCTCACATAGCTTCAGGCATCCGTGAAAGCGAATATACCGCTTACCACAATGTAACGACACTGCGTCAGTGCAAATAGCGACCATGAAGGAGCGAGATTCCAGCCGATTTCGAATTTTTCAGCATGCTCCTCGACCGGAGAACATTGCGGACGGTGTCTGCAGAAGAATTTTGAGATCAAACCAAAACGACTGCTGGATTGCGTATCGGAGATCCATGCGTACCATTTCATCGAATGTGGTACGAGATCTCCCTTCAACTTGCCATAGTCCCGTCAATCCGGGCTTCAGTTCCAACACTCTGCGTTTATGCCATGTTCGATACCGTTCAAATTCATAGGGCAAAGGTGGCCGCGGTCCGACTAAGGACATGTCATTTTTCAAAACATTGAAAAATTGTGGGAGTTCATCAAGGCTGCTTTTCCGGAGAAATCTGCCCAGAGGAGTAATTCTGGGATCGTTAACAAGTTTATAGACACCTGTCGACCTGGAAACATCTCCAGCTATAAGTTTCGCGACATACTCCTGATGAATACGTGAGTCGTTATCAGGAGACATTGTTCGAAACTTATAAAACGTAAACTCCTTTCCATAACGGCCGACTCGCTTCTGGCAAAACAAAATCGGCCCCCGCGAAGTAAGTTTTACCAGGACCGCGATTATCAGAAACATCGGCATAAAGAGAAGGAGGGCGGTGAGGCTACCGATAATATCGAGAGAGCGCTTTAGAACAGCCCCCCATTTCTGATTCGACCTGTTTGGGCGCGTAATATCTGGATAATGGATATGGTTGTCATCGTTGCTGGATGACTTCTCCACTTCTTGGGGGAAGAGGCGAAACTGAAATGAGATCGAGCGAAATTCTTCCATGGCTACTTCGCTCTGGACGGCTCGCCGAATCCTTTGAGTAATGATGTCGATAGTGATGGGATTTGGCTCCCCAATCTCGGTCATCAGGATACCTAGTGTGACCCCACTCTCATACCATCCAAGAGTGTCGGTTTCACGAGTAGCCTGAGATAAAGCCGCGATGACGCGATCCAGAAGAATGTCCTCTCCTTTTGAGCGAAACTCATCGCAGGATATAAGGACAAACATGAATGCTCTGCCCGAGCGCTCTGTTCTGCGACGCTCGAGTCGAAGCATCCGGATGAATGCCGGTTCCGAGATAAGGACTAGGTCCCCAAGCCATTCCGAGGAGCTATCCGAAGACTCTTCCCAAGGGATGTCCTTGACCCAAGGGAGATCGAATTTATGTGTAGCCATCTAATCATTCCTTGAGGAGAATCCCGGTAAAGGGTATGAGATATCGTGATCCGTTGATTGAACAAGCAATTGGATTGCCAGTGCCGCCACATTGACCGAAACAAAAGAAGTTCTCTTCTATGTGCAGTTTGTTGCAATCGCGAGAAACCAGAGCTGCCCAGGCACGCCCCATAACGCTAAACCGCTAAATCTCAGTAGATAAAGGTGTCTGCCTCAATATTTGCCCATAGGAATCTTCACTTTCGAATGATCGCCACCCATAGGATCTGGATGCGATTTGAAAGAAGCTTCACGAGAAGCCTGACAAAGATTTGCAAACACTGTGCACCGAACACGTTGTCAGCCAAGGCACGCAGTATTTTGGAATACCCGCGATCAAAAAAATTCTTTCTTGGAGGGCGCTCAGATGCCTATCGGACCTTCCCATAGGATCCGTAGTAAGCGCTCCCACTGATTTGGCAATCATTTGCTACCACTCCCCAGAGCTTGGCTCCTATGGCCTCGATCGCAGGGCTAAGCACGTCCTTCTCCGTCTTCCCGGTCCTGACAACCAAGATGGCGCCATTGATATGCGGGATCATCTCGGAGAAATCAGCCATTGGAATAACAGGAGAAAAATCGATAATCACCCATTTGAACATGGTTCGAAGCTCTGCCACCATGGCTCCCATTGACTCGGAATAAAACAGGTGTCCGGGAGACGCGAGACGTTTCTTGATCCCCAGTACATAAAGAGACTGTTCACCAAGCCGGCAAATCACCTCTCGAATCTTAGCCTTCCCTTCCAGAACCTCCCGAACACCGTCCTCCTCGAAGTGATAGTCCAGTGTGCGCGAGATACCTGGAGCTCTGAAATCTAAATCGACGAGACACGTAGAATGTCCGGCCTCCGCGAACGACCACGCCAGATTGATCGAAGTCAACGTCTTCCCCTCTCCGGGAGAAGGACTTGTGATAAGGACGACGGCTCCATTGGGATGAAGCGTAGCTAGACGCCGACGAATCAGCCGGTAGCGCTCAACCGCCAATCCTTCAGGCTCCGTCAAAAAGACAAGGCGCGACTCAGGATCGGGATGGATTACGATTCGTTTTTCCGAAGAGACCGGCCGTGCAGCGGTTGCTGGATACACGCTACTCTTCATATGTAACCCAAGCAATACACTCACAGGATTGGCCTCACTTTTAACAAAAAAATTACAAGTGCCCCAGACGTAAGCATCAGGAGAACGCTCGTTCGAACTATCGTCCACCTGGCACGACGAATATCCGCTTGGCTCTGTATTGGAGGAACTGTACCAAGCACAGAGATGTGGGGAGAGAGCAGTTCTTTCAATTGCGTTTCGCTCTTGACCACACCACTCAGCGCTTCTTTGGCAAGGACTGCTCCAAGGGGAAGGACGATCGATAAAGCCATGACGCCCAAAAATAGAGGCATCCGCTTCGGTTTGAGCGGCTTTTCCGGAGTCTTCGCAGGATCCAGAATCATGAATCGCGCAGCCTGCTGCTTCTTCTCCAGTTGTTCCGACATTCCCGCTGAAAGAGTTTTATCGAGCAGCGATTGATAGTTTTGACGCGATACTTCATAGTTTCGGGTAAGCTCCGCCAGGCGTGATTCCAGGATAGGTACCGAGTCGACCTTTCCTTGGAAGGACCTAATCTGTGCCTGCAGATTGACCTTCAGTTCCTTGTGACGCTGCAGTTCTTTCTCGATCAGCGTCAGGCGGACCTTGGTAGTAGAATCAAGGCGATCGGTGGTGTTTGACGACTCGGGAATCGCAGCAAGACGTGCACTCGCGTCCTTAATCTGCCCTTTCACGGAAATCACATCTGGATACGAATCTGTAAACTGACGTTTCAACTCAGAAAGCTCACTTTCCAGCCGGCGCTTGTCCTGGATAAGCCTATCCCTCTCCGTTAGCGGAGCCACCCGGGGGTCAGCCGAGCTGGTTTGACTCAATAGGATACGTTCCTGATCGAGTCTGCTGATCGCGTCTTCGTTTGCCTCACTCTCGGCTTGCAGGCGCGAAAGAGCCTGTAAATTTCCCGTCAAGGCATCGGGTGTCGCACCCGCGTGTTGCATGCGGTACTCCTGAAGCGCAGTCTCCTGCTCCTCAAGGCTCTTCTTGGCCTCATCGAGTTCGCTCGAAAGAAACTCGGTTGTTCCAAGAGCCTGTTGTTGGCGGACTTTCAGGTTCCACTCGATAAAGCTCGCCGCCAGCTGGTTCGTGACAACAGCAACAATTGCTCGATCCGAGTTCTCGTAGGTAATGCTGAAGCTGCTGAGCCCCCGCTCCGGTTCCAGGCTTGACTTGATATCGATCTTCGTCTTCGATCGCATGTAATCAATTATCTCTTCCCTTGAAGAGGTCTGCAGATTGGAGTAGAGGTTATATCGCTCAATAATTTCTTGAAGGCGACTGCTGCTAAGAACCTGTTGCGCGAGAGTATTCAGCTGTGCGTTCGGATCTATCGTCGATGCAACGTAACGCTCAGGAATCTTCTGTGGATCAACGAGAACCGTGGTCGTTGCACTATATATATTCGGTAGCAACGACACACTCACAATCCCGGTCGCCATAATGATAGCGCTCAAGATAAGAACAAAATGAATATGCTTTCGCATCGCTGCGAAGCACTCTTTCAATGTGAATGATGACCCAGGAGAATTCAGTTCGTCTTCATCGATCATGGCGCCTCAAAAAACTGCCCGTCATACCGTTCAGCAGGATTATTCATTGCTCATCTACGGAACAATTACTGTGTCGCCCGCCTGAAGGCTGATGTTTGCTTCGGGTCCCCCCGCAGGCGCTATTGTAGTTAAACTTCAGGCGTTCCAAGTGACCTCCCGAACCACGAAGGATCACAATATCTTTTCTGTTGGCAAATGTATTCAAACCGCCTGCTTGCGCAATCAACTGCAGCGCAGAGATTGGGACAATGAGAGGATATCCTCCCGGTCTGCCCGCTTGGCCGGTTACGTAAACCTCCTTGCTACGGATATCTACAATGCCCACCGTTACTTGGGAATCCACCACATAGCTGCTGAGCCTTGACTTTAGATCCTGTGCCAACTGGTTCGCCGTCATCCCAGTGACATGAACGTCGCCGAGTAGCGGCAGAGAAACAAACCCATCCGGTCCGATCGTTACCGCCTGGGAGAGATCAGTGTTCTTCCAAACGTTGATCTTGGTTACGTCGGCGATCCCGAGAACAAACTGTGATGCTATCGCTGAAGCACCTGGAACCGAATTCGAAGCGGCGGGGTTGCTGTCTTGAAGATGACCGACATTGGGCTGAGGGGCAGCGGTGAGGTTCTGTCCCAGGAGTCTCATGAACCCGGCAACAAATACGACTGCCGTAAGCCGCAGAATGAATAGACGTATACGCATCGGGTCTCGCTCTAGGGAGATGCAAGTAGATGGCCAAAATAGCTCGGGACTGTCGCGGCATTCCTTTTTGCACACTTACGCAGCAATCTGCTCAAAATTACCGAGATACGTCTTAAATAGTTTGCACAACGTTGCGTACTTCTGCAAAATATCGCAATAGGCTATCGCGCCGCAGGCGACTTTCCCGGGACATCCCTCGCAACGGTGCAACCGTCGGCTTTCTGTAAATCCTGGAGTCTAAGAAATCCTCACCGCGATCTGTTGCTCCCAAAAGGCTCCGTAATTACAGCCTCTGCACTGGTTGCGCGCTCAGGGCCGTCCACCCATCACACCTCCCCGGTTGATCAGCACACCCACGCCGGATTGCAGAGCAGGGAAGCCCTGTCACGGAAGCCGCGGATATAGGCCTGACGTCGCAGATGTTCGGTCTCGGCGCGGGCATCTTCTTCCCAGGCGACTTCGTCTTCGAAGTCCCCTCCACCTTCATCCTGCCTTCCAGTCGGTCAGTGCACGCCATGCACTATGGCTGCGAGGCTTTCTATGAAGGCTTAGTCCTTTTGTCGCCAGCATTGGTTCGACTGGTGCTTCCCAAAAATTGATAATTCGCCACGGTAAAATCGTGAGAGTATTGGCCATGCGTTCAGTTTGTGCTGCCATTGTGCTATGTCTCGTAGCGCCAATGGCTCTACTGCGCGCTCAAAGACCCCCGATTACGCCACCAAGACTCATAAGCCTTCCCACTCCCGACTGCAGAGCGGGCAAGCCCTGTCACGGAACTCACGGAAACGTCCGCCTTATCGTCGATGTTCTGGAGGACGGAAAAGCCGGTGACATCAGGGCCGAACTCGGAGATGATGCACTCGTCGCCGCCGCCACCCAGGCTGCACAACAGGCCCAGTTCGTCCCAGGTTCCTACTTCGGCAAACCAGCCGTTATGGATTACGTGCTTAACCTGCACTTCTAGTACGTAAGCCACACGCTCACTGAGTGCAACGAACTCTCTCTCAACCGCATCATAATCAAGTAGTTCGCGCCAAACAAAATAATTAGAAGCCGCCTTCGATCAAAGGACTCTAAATTGCATCGCCACCCACGCGACTTGAAATTGACATAAATCTCTTCCGGAAACAGCGCTTTGCGGGGTTCAGGAACGACAATCCCAGGAGTATCATCAGACAGTGCCGAAATATTCCATCGTCGTGCCATTCCACAACGAAGAGGATAACGTCACCACGCTCTACGATCGCCTCAAGGCCGTCATGGAGCAGGTCGGTGAATCCTTCGAATTGGTCTTTGTCGACGATGGCTCCCGTGACCGCACCTATCGCCTGCTCGAAGAGATCGCTGCGGTAGATAGCCGCGTCCTCGTCATCAAGCTCCGCCGCAACTTCGGCCAGACCTCCGCCCTCGCCGCCGGCTTCGATCACGCCCAGGGCGACTACATCCTCGCTATGGATGGCGACCTCCAGCACAACCCCGATGAGATCCCCACCTTCCTCGCCAAACTCGAAGAGGGTTACGACGTCGTCAGCGGTTGGCGTGCCCAGCGTGCGGACAATTTTCTTCTCCGCCGCATTCCGTCCCGCGCGGCAAACTCTCTGATGGCGATTCTCAGTGGCGTCAACATCCACGACTTCGGCACCACCTTCAAAGCCTATCGCCGCGAAGTGATCCAGAACATCCCGCTCTACGGCGAGATGCATCGCTTCATCCCTGCGCTTGCCTCCTGGTATGGCGCCAGCATCTGCGAAGTCCCCATTACTAATCCAGCGCGCTCGGCAGGGAAGTCGCATTATGGTCTCTCCCGCACCTTCCGCGTCTTCTTCGACCTGCTCACCATCCGCTTTCTTCTCCGCTATATGACGCGCCCGTTGCACTTCTTCGGAACCCTCGGCGCGCTTGGAGTCTTCACCGGCATGGGGATGGCAGTCTGGCTCATGATCCTCAAGCTCGTCACCGGGCAGCACATTATGTCGCTCCACGGTCCGCTCTTCATCATCGCCAGCGTTCTAATCCTAGCCGGAATCCAGATGATGGGAATCGGCCTTCTCGGCGAGCTTCAGGTTCGTCACTTCTACACAGCTTCTCATCGCGCGCCCTATGCCGTTGATCGCATCATCCGGCTGCGCTCGGAAGAGAGTCTGCTCCAGTAATTAGTCGCGTGCCCCATGGGGATCAGCAGACTTCTCCGCCTCCCGAAGCTTCTCCGCAGTCTGCCGCTCTGCCTCTTTCGCTGAGTCTTGGAACGCCGAAGCATCCAACTCCTTCAACCGCTCATCCCCCTCCACCAGCGGATCGCTTAGCGACTCCAGATGTTCGGCGAACTTCTGGATGCAAGCCGCCTGCTCTGCCGAATGTCTCCCATCCCCCGCTTCGTCATGCAACAGTGACTCAAGTCGCAGAGCCTCATCCAGGCTGTATCCAATCGCTCCATACGAGATCAGGTCTCGCAGCATGAAGACATCCTCATGCAGCCCCACCTCGCTGACAATCAGCCCCTTCTTCGCAGTCTCATAAGATTGTTTTCCGCACTCTTCCGCAATCTCCGCTCGGCCTCTCTCCGCAAGCTCTCCCGGCTTCGGAGCCTCAACGCTAGTGTGCCGGAAACGCTCCAGAAAAGAAGAACTCCGACCACGGCACCCCACCGCCGTCAGCGTCAGAACCATCACTCCTGCCACACAACATGTCGTTCGAAAACCCGGTCTTGATTTCGTTCCGTTCAATCTCTTCCTCACCAGCCGTCCATCCCCAGGAAGAAATTCACGCAAGAGATGCACGGGACTCTCAGCCGCATCTTTTAAGAAGACCAGAGACTACGAGGCGAAGAGTATCACCCATTTGCGTCATTGGGAAAGCGTTCACTGACCGGACTGTTTCGCCAACTCCTTCCGAAACGCCTGCTCCCGTTCTGCTACGTAGCTCTTATATCCCTCCGGATCGACAAACGCATTCGCCGCTCCCGGCTTCATCCCCGCAAACTTTGCCTCCATCCCGAAGTACCCCCCATGCGCTCCCAGAAACACATCGCAAGGCAGCGACTTCAATGTCTGAAACGTCGACTCATAATCCTGTGCAATCGTCGGATACGCAGCATTGTCCACCAGCTTGTACCCCGGATTTACATTGGGGCTCCCTACAATAACAACGTTGTAAGTCTTGTTCCCCTCACGCACCTTCATCGTCCAGGTCGTACAGCCTTTTGTATGTCCCGGCGTCTTATGCGCGACCAGCACAGTCCCGTTCAGCTTCACCTCGTCGCCATCGTGGAGCACGCGATCAACCTTCGTCGGCGGAAAGTGACTCCCAGCCTCCGAACCATACCGAAAATCAGTCTTCCCTCCGGACTCCACCACTCCCACATCCGAATCCATCACCATATACTTCGCGCCCGTCAGCCGCTTGATCTCTGCACTCCCCGCCGCATGGTCCCAGTGCGCATGGCTGATCAGCAGAATCTTCACATCCTTAAAGTGAAACCCAAGCGCCTCCACATTCTTCTCAATCTGCGGGACGCTGCTCGTCAAACTACTGTTGATCAGAATGTGTCCCTGGGGAGTCGTAATTAGATACGAGGCAAGGTCCTGGCTCCCAACGTAATAAACATTCCCCATCACCCGAAAGGGCGCATGAGGCGTAGTCCACTCAGGGTTATCCTGCGCAAAAGCCCCGCAGACAAAGACAAGCGTTAGAAAAAGTGAACGAAAGAGCATGGGAAAGCATAACTCCCCTGGCCCGCCGCGATCCACAAATCGAACCCTGAGAACTTAATTGTCCAGATACTGCTTTTTGGTTAAGCCCGGCCGTCAGGCTTGGCCCTCTGAATCCCTACATAGAAAGGAGCAGTAGAGCCATGGGTGGGCTTTCCTATCCTGCAAGGACATTCGGAAGCAAAGGCGGCCTAAACCGCCGTCGCACTCCGAATCACCTGCGCTCCAAACCGTTCCATCTCCTCAGCCTGTGGACTCGACTGCAGCAGCACAAGGTCCACGCCAACCGCAGTGAACTCCTCCATCCGCTCCCCAACCTGCTCCGGAGTCCCCACAAACCCGCTCCTCAATCCGCGATTCGACACCGAGTAGTCCTTCAGCGACACCTTCGTCTGCAACTGCGAACCCGTCACCCACTGCTCATAGTTCGCATACCCGCGAGCCGACTGCTTCACATCGGTAATCCGATCCACCTCGCGCAGAGCCTCAGCCTCCGAGTCCCGCACAATCGCATACCCGGCCACGCCAAACGTTATCGGCCCCAGCCCCAGCTTCTCGCGACGCTCCTTCATGTCGGCGATCTTCACCCCAACAACCGAAGGCTCATCCCCGTGCATCAGGTAAGCATCGCACTTTGCTGCAATCAGATTCTTCGCCGCATCCGATTCACCACCCGCATAAAGCGTCGGCCGTGGCTTGCTCACAGGCTTCGGTGACAGCACATTCTCCCGCACATCGTAATAGCTGCCTTTATAAGAGAACCCCTGCTGCTTCCAACATCCATCCACAACATCTAGCCACTCCGAAGTCCGCGCGTACCTGTCATCATGCTCGTCAAAATGCACGCCATACTTCGTAGCCTCATCCTTCCACCAGCTCGAAACCACATTCAGCGTTAGCCGCCCACGCGACATCACATCAATCGAAGCCGCCTGCTTCGCCAGCAACGCTGGATTATGAAACGTAGGCCGTACCGCCACCATCAGTTCCAGCCGCTCCGTCACCGCAGCCAAAGCCGCCGTCGTCGACCAGGCATCCAGCGACGGAGCCTCAATCCCCTTAATGTCGTTCAGATTCAGCTCAGCAATCAGCGTCAGATCGTACCCAATCTTCTCCGCCCGTTTTGTCAGATCGCGAACATACTCCCAGCTCGCTTCCATCTGCTCGTCGTCAACATTACGCAGCCATCCGCCAAACACCGGCAACCAGAATCCGTATCGCATCTAGCGTCCAACCCCCGCCAGCTCCGGCACCCCAGCGCGCTTGTCGTTCACAATCCTCGCCTCAGCCTCCAGCCAGTCCACAAGTTTCGCAAACGGATCGAAGCCCACAACCTTCTGTCCATCGGCAACGAAGTTCGACAGCGCATTGATGTCGTAGTACATGCGCTGCCCATCGCGATCATCCACCATAAACTCGACGCCGCCCAACTCGATCCCAGCCGCAGCCATCAACCGCTCCACCTCTTCAATCACCTGAGGCGGAGTATCGAACGCCTCCACCGTAAGCCCGGTCTTCGGAGCATCCACCGGACAAGCTCCCCTCACAAGCTCCTGTCCCGTAGGCATCTTGCAGATATCCGCCGGGCAAAGATCGAACGTCTCGCCGGTAATATGTATCTTAATCGCGTACAAATACTTCCCGTCCAGCACTTCAACACGCACAATGTGCGACCCTCGCGCCGGAATAAACTCCTGCACTAACCCGGTAGAGTCCAGCCCGAGCATCAACCCACTCTCCGCCGCAGAAACCTCAGCAAGATGCTCCTTCGTCGAAAACTTCACGACGCCCGCACCACTTCCACCGATATTCGGCTTCACCACAACAGGGAAGCGAAGCCCCTCACTCGCCCCGATCGCCTGCGAAGCACGATGAATCACTCGCGCCTTCGGATACCCCAGCCCCAAACCCTCCAGCATCGACAACTGCGTAGCCTTCGACAACTCACTCCGGAACGCCTTCACGCCATTCACCACGCGAACCCCGCGGTGCTCCAGGTGCTCCAGAAAACCCATCGTGTAAAAAATCTGGTCGCCATGCCCGCGATTCCACGCCGAAGGACTCATCTTGTTCAGCACCAGCGCATACTTCTCCTCAGGCTTATCGCCCGGCTCATAGCTATGCTCCACCGCATTCAGCTTCACGTAGTTCGTCCCGCGCTTATCCAACTCCGCAAAAAGCGGTTTGAACCAGTTCGGCTGTTCGTAATAAATCGCGATCGGCAAATCCTGACGGCTTGGCATAACAGTTTTCCTACCCTCTCTGATATCTCAATTTTAGATGAAGGACGAACCACAAACGCTTCCAGCCGCGCTTTGGGGAATGTTTTTACAAAAAATGTGGCAGGTCAATTTATAAAATCTCTCCCGTCTCAGCCGTCGCGACCCCACACCGTAGCGGCATTGTTGTACTCTGGCATCCACCATGCAAGCTATCCAAATCCTCACCACAGGCTCAGCAGACGTCCTCACCCTCCGCGATCTTCCCACACCAACCCCCGGCCCTGGCGAAGCGCTCATCCGCATCGAGGCCTCCGGCGTCAACTTCATCGACACCTACTTCCGCGAAGGCCGCTACCCCGCCCATCTTCCGTACACTCTCGGCCAGGAAGCCTCCGGCATCATCGTCGCGGTAGCTCCCGACGTCGCTTTCTTCAAACCCGGCGACCGCGTCGCTTGGTGTGGCATCCCCGGAACCTACGCGCAACTCGCCGTCGCCCCCGCCAACCGCCTCGTTCCCGTTCCCGATGGCGTCACCTTCCAGCAAGCCGCGGCCGCCCTCACGCAAGGCCTCACCGCGCACTACCTCACCCACTCCACTTACCCAATCAAGAGCGGCGACGAGGTCCTCATTCACGCCGGAGCAGGCGGCACCGGTCTCCTCTTCATTCAGATGGCAAAGACCCTCGGCGCCCGCGTCATCACCACCGTCTCCACCGAAGAGAAAGCCGCTCTCGCCCGCGAAGCCGGAGCCGACGAGATCATCCTCTACACCAAAGAAGACTTCGCCGCCCGCGTCAAAGAACTCACCAATGGCCGCGGTCTCCCCGTCGTCTACGACTCTGTAGGCAAAACCACCTTCGAACAGTCTCTTCAGTGCCTCCGCCCCCGCGGCCTCATGGTTCTCTTCGGAGGATCCAGTGGAGCTGTCCCACCCTTCGACCTCATCCGCCTCTCCACCATGGGCTCACTCTACGTCACCCGCCCCACGATGAAGGACTACATCGCAACTCCAGCAGATCTCGAAGCCCGCGCCAAAGACGTCTTCGACGGCATCGTCAACGGAACCCTCAAACTCCGCATCGAACACATCTACCCACTCGCCGACGCCGCTCACGCCCACCGCGACCTCGAGTCCCGAAAAACCACCGGCAAACTCCTCCTCATCCCGTAACCTCGCGTTGTTCGAAAGGACATGGCGTTAGCCGTGCCGCAATAGAAACCAGATCAATGTGGCTTATAGCCGATGAGGGGCTTCCTCCACGTCGCAAACCGGTTTTTTGGGTCACACTCGTCAACGCCGGGACCTTTGTCTGCCTCGGCCCAAAATCACCAGGCCCCCTTACAATCAACTCATGCCGAACCCGCACCACTGCAAAGCGGCGACTCTCCTTTTACTCGTCGCAGCGGCCCTCCTAACTCTTCCAGCCCAGGCCATCATCATCAAGGGAAAAGTCACCACTCCCTTCGGCGTCCCCCTCGGCAACGCGCGCATCCAACTCATCCAGGGCAAACAAGCCATAGCCTTCGGCGTCTCCCAACTTGACGGCACCTATGAGATCCGCAGCACTGCCGTCGGCCAATTCGTTCTCATAACCGCAGCCGCACCCTACACACCTAACATCGGCGAGCACTTCTACGGAGCCCGCACCGCCGTCATCACTCGCAACATCGTCATGCAATACCTCACCATCGACCCGCAACTCGCCAAAACGTTCAGCGGAATCCCAACCCCAACACAGCAGGTTCCATCAGGCATCACGCTCATCCCGCAGTCCGCTCTCATTACCCAAATCGGCATCGCGAACGACCTCCGCCAATCCCCCGGCACCAACGTCGTCCAAACCGGACAAGCCGGCGGCCCCATCGCGCTCTCCATTCGCGGCGGTAGCTCCGACGCCAACAAAGTCCTCACCGACAGCATCCCCTCCGAAGACATCGGTGGCAACTTCAACTTCAGCCCTGTCTCCACCGCGTCCCTCACTGGCCCCGAACTCTACCGCGGCCCCAACAGCGCTCTCTACGGCGCTGGAGCAGAAGCAGGCATAGTCGCCTTCGCCACCACACGCAGCGCAGCGATCCGCCCCACTCTCAACTACACCGGCGACGCAGGCAACTTCCATACTTACCGCAACGAAGCCACGTTCTCCGGCGCATACAAACGCCTCGACTATCTCGCCGTCTTCAGCCGATTCGACACCTCCAACGCTCTCCCGCTCGACCAATACCACTCCACCAACGAAATCGCCAACATCGGCTACTCCATCCTCACCAACACCACAGCCCGCTTCACCTTGCGCAACACTGTCTCTGCCACCGGCCTCCCCGGCGCACACGACATCTACGGCATCTCCTCCTCCGGTAAGCAATCCGATCAGGATCTCTACTCCGCCTTCACCGTCGAAAACATATTTGCAGGGAACTGGCACAACCTCGCCCGCTACGGCATCGCCCGCAAGCGCGAACAAGTCGAGCAGTTCGCCCCAACCGGCCAGCCGGTCACCACAATCACGAACGGAACACAACAGACAACCTACTTCGGCAACCCCATCATCATCCATGGAGCCAACGGATACACCGCCACAGGTCAGGCCGCCTTCATCCTCCCAGCCTTCGACAGCGTCTCCAACCGCGACCAATTCGACTACCAAACCGATTACACCTTCCCCTACCGCATCGCGACGCTCTTCAGCTTCCACTACGAAAACGAGCGCGGCCGCCTACTCGACTTCGCCTCTCCGCAAGGCCAAGTAATCATCGGTGTGATTGGCCCAGAACCAACGAATGAAATTCGGAGAAGCAACCGCACCAACTACCTCTACACCGTGCAGGTTCAGAGCGACATCAAACATCGTCTCTTCTACTTCGGCGGCGGCTCCGTCGAAGACAACCAACTCCTCGGCATCCTCGGAACCCCGCGCCTCGGCCTCACCTACGACGCAATCCGCCCCGGCCACAAGCCTTTCCACGGAACCAACCTCCACGCCTACATCGCCACAGGCACCCAGGAGCCATCGCTCACGGCGCAACTCACCAGCCTCTCCACTCTCCTCCAGCAAACCGGCAACTCCACCTTCAACATCGCACCCATCGCCGCCGAGCGCTCCCGCACCTACGACTTCAGCGTCGACCAGAACATCCTCAACCAGAAACTAACCCTCAAAGCCGGCTACTTTCGCAACCAGTTCAATCATCAACTCGAGTTCATCGGCCCTGCCGGACTTGAGCACTACTTCAACATCCCCGCCAGCATCGCCACACAAATTCCAGCGGCCTCACTCAACTCCCTCGCCTACCATACTCAGGGTCTCGAACTCGAAGTCCAGTCCCAACCCTTCAGCCATCTCTTCCTCCACGGCGGTTACACCTACCTCGCCTCCATCGTCCAGCAGTCCTTTACCAGCGACAATGCTGCCCCCGTCATCAACCCGAACATCCCCGGCGTCCCCATCGGAGCACTCTCGCCTCTCGTCGGCAGCCGCCCCTTCCAACGTCCGCCCAACACGGGCTTCTTCGCCGCACAGTTCACCTCCAGCCGCTTCTCAGCCGCTATCAAAGGAGCTTTCAGCAGTCGCAGCGACGACTCCACCTTCCAACTCAACAACGATCGTCACGGCGCCAACACTCTCCTGCTTCCAAACCGCGACCTCGACTTCGGCTACGCCAAGCTCGATCTCAACTTGCTCTTTCCAGCCAGCAACCACTTCACCTTCTTCACTCAGCTCGACAATCTTCTTGGCCAGCAACACATCGGCCCCATCGGCTATCCCGGCCTGCCCTTTACCATTCGCGCTGGCATGAAGATCAAAATCTTCGGCGACTAGCCGCGGCTACATCCGGATTCACAGCTTTCCGCATCAAAACGAAACAATCCGTGTTTAACCCGCAGACACTCCTCGCCCTGCCGAAACTTGTCTTTTTCCTGTAATTTACGAAGCTTCCCCCGAAGCGTGATCCCCTTCATCCGCGTCTAAAGTTTGTAGAAGGAAGGCTAGACATCAAATGATGAAACACATCTTCGCACTCACACTTTGCGCACTCACTCTCCCCGCAATGCAAGCTCGCGCCCAGCAGGAAGCGGGTACCCCCACGCAGACTCTTATCTCACTCGACTCCAAATCTCCCAGTACCGCCACCGCAAAAAACATCACCCTCAAGGTCGACGGCCACGTCACGCCTCTTCTCAATCTCACGCAGGTTCCTGCCAGCGGAGCCCAGGTCGCTCTCCTCATCGACGACGGCCTCCGCACCAGCATTGGCGGCGATCTCAATAACATTCGCTCCTTCATCACGACTCTTCCTGCAGGAACCGAAGTCTTCGTAGGTTTCATGCAGGAGGGCCGTGTCGTCTCCGCGAGCGACAATCCGGGCTTCTCTGAAGACCGCGCCGCCGTCGCGCAAGGCGTTCGTCTGCCCATGGGCCTTCGCGGAGCCAGCGCCAGCCCCTACTTCTGCCTCTCAGACTTCGTCAAAAACTGGCCCCAGAGCGCAGAAGCACAAAACCGTAGCTCCCAGCCTGCCCACAAGGCCCGCATCGTCCTCATGATCACCAACGGTGTCGACCCTTACAACGGCAGCACCAGCATCACCAATCAGGACAGCCCCTACGTCGCCTCAGCCGTCACCGACGCGCAGCGGGCAGGCGTGCCTGTCTACTCCATCTACTACAGCGACGCGGGCTTCCGCGGTGGCCGCGGCAGCTTCAGCGGTCAAAGCTATCTCCAGCAGGTTGCGCAGGGAACCGGCGGCAAAGCCTTCTATCAAGGCACAGGCAACCCCGTCTCACTCGCTCCGTTCCTCAAGCAATTCCAGGACGCCATCGCCGAGAGCTACGTCGCCACCTTCCCCGTCGAGGGCAACAAAAAGATGGTTAGCCTCAAGGCATCCACCAATCTCCCCAAAACCAAAGTCTCCGCCCCGGATCAGATCCGCCCAGGCACCATCGTCCTCTCGCAGTAATCACGCAACCACCGCAGCGTCCGGCAAAGAAGCGTCATCTCGACCGAAGCAGCGGACAGTCTCATCGTCCGCTGCGCAATGGAGAGACCCCTGCATTTTGCTTTTGTCGTCGCCGTGTTTTTTTGCTTGTCATTCCGCACCCTGAGCAAAGTCGAAGGGGAGCAACCTGCTTTTGCTCCGACCATCCTGCTGCACGACAAAACGAATAACCCACCTAAAGCCGCACCCCGGCAGCCCCATAAATCTCAAAGATGTACTTCATATCCCGCAAACCCTCTTCGCCCGAACTCTTCGGCCTCTTATCCTGTAGCACGCAATCCGAAAAGTGATCCGCCTCCCGCGTAAACTGCGCCGGGTCCTTCTCCGGATTCCCCTCATCGATATTGACCCCCGGTGCAATCACCCGCAACCGCATCCCGTCATAGTTAAACCCCGGCTCCATCACCATCGTTCCCTTCGACCCAAACACCTTGAAGTACCCCGGCATCTGCGCGCCATACGTGCTGCTGCCAGTCGACAGCGCACCTGAAGGAAACTTCGCCGTCCACGAAATATTCTCTTCCATCGTGACAAACCGCCCATCCTGATCCACCGTCGAAGTCACCGCAGTAAATCCCGCAGGCTCTTCCCCAGTCAGATAACGCGACGCATTCAGAACATAAATTCCCACATCAAACAGAGAGCCGCCGCCCGCCAGCGCCTTATTGATCCTCCAAGCTCCCGGTGCCGCATTAAACCCGAACGCTCCATTGATCGTCTCAACCCGTCCCAGCGCACCATCCTTGATCAGGTTCACCGCCTTCAAATGCAACGGCTCATAGTGCAGCCGGTAAGCAATCATCAGCTTCACATTCGCCGCTTTGCACGCCGCAATCATGTCCTCGGCCTCTTTCACCGTCGTCGACATTGGCTTCTCACACAACACATGCTTGCCCGCCTTCGCCGACCGGATCGTGTACTCCGCATGCATGCTGTTCGGCAGCGCAACATACACGGCGTCGATTGCCTTGTTGTCGCGAAACTTATCCATATCCTCGTAGCTGTAAATCGAGCTGGTCGGCACGCTATAATGCGCCGCAATCCGCTCCGCCTTATCCCGGTGTCCGCTCACCAGCCCGGTAATCGTCGAGTTCGAACTAGCCTGCACCCCACGCATAAAGTGATCCGCAATGGTCCCCAACCCGATTACGCAATACCCAACCTTCCGGCCCCCACTCTGCGCCAAATCCGCCGAAGGCAACATCCGAGCCGCCAATCCCATCGCGCCCAACTTGGAAAACTCCCGCCGAGAAACCCTCATTCAACACCTCCGAATCTTCCTGCAATCCTAACCCAGCATTCGCCGCACTCCCCCAAAAAACGTCATCCTGAGCGGAGCGGTTTGCGCATTTGCAAAGCCGCGCAGTCGAAGGACCCCGAAGCTCTCCACGAACACAACCGCCGGGTACCTCTCTTCGTGAACATCTGTTTTTTCCACAGAAAAATTTCAACTCGGGAGGAAAAATTTCGAACCCCAAAAACCCGACCTGCTAACGACCACGAAAATGCACTTAGCCACCACGTTATGACCGCGAATTACCACTTAAAAACCCGCAATTTTTCGAGCACCTGCCTCAAAAAACCCCGCAAAACAAGGGCCCCGGGTCTCCCCGGGGCCAAAATATTTTTTTGCGTAACAAACGGTTTAGTACATGCCGTCCATGCCGCCGCCGTGCTGATGTCCACCGCCGCCCGCAGCTTCCTTCTTCTCAGGAATCTCCGAGATCATCGCTTCGGTGGTCAGCATCAATCCGGCAATCGAAGCCGCATTCTGCAACGCAGTCCGCGTAACCTTCGTAGGATCAATGACTCCGGCCTTCACCAGGTCCTCGTAGACATTCGTTCCGGCGTTGTAGCCGTAGTTGTTGTCCTTCGAGTCATGGATCTTGCCGATCACCACTGCGCCCTCTTCGCCCGCATTCGAAACGATCATGCGAAGTGGCTCCTCAAGCGCACGACGGATGATCGAAGCACCGATCTTCTCATCGCCCTCAAGGCCCTTGATCACATCCTCAACCGCAGCTGCGCAGCGAACCAGCGCAACACCGCCACCCGGGACAATGCCTTCTTCAACAGCCGCGCGGGTAGCGTGCATCGCATCCTCAACACGAGCCTTCTTTTCCTTCATCTCGGTCTCGGTCGCCGCACCAACCTTGATCACTGCAACGCCGCCAACCAGCTTGGCCAAACGCTCCTGCAGCTTCTCACGGTCGTAGTCGGAAGTGGTCTTCTCGATCTGCGCGCGAATCTCCTTAACGCGTCCCTCGACATCGCCATCCTTGCCGCCGCCATCAACGATGGTGGTGTTGTCCTTGTCGATCGTCACGCGCTTCGCAGTGCCAAGGTCCTCGATCTTCACGCCCTCGAGCTTGATGCCGAGGTCTTCCGTGATCGCCTTGCCACCGGTCAGAACTGCGATGTCCTGTAGCATCGCCTTGCGACGATCGCCGAACCCAGGAGCCTTCACCGCAGCTACATTCAACGTGCCACGCAGCTTGTTCACTACGAGAGTCGCGAGCGCCTCACCGTCCACATCCTCCGCAATGATCACGAGCGGCTTTGCCGTACGCGCAATCTGCTCGAGCAAGGGAAGCAGGTCCTTCATCGACGAGATCTTCTTCTCGTAGATCAGGATGTACGGATTCTCCTGCGCAACTTCCATCCGTTCCGCGTCGGTCACGAAGTAAGGCGACAGGTAGCCGCGATCGAACTGCATACCTTCGACCACATCCAGCTGCGTCTCCATCGTGCGCGACTCTTCAACGGTGATCACGCCGTCCTTGCCGACCTTCTTCATCGCTTCAGCAATAATCGTGCCGATCTGCGAATCAGAGTTGGCCGAGATCGTTCCGACCTGGGCAATCATGTCGCCCGAAACCGGCTTCGACAGCTTGCTTAGCGCTCCGCCAACAGGGAGACCATTCTCATCGCGCTTGCCGATGATGGCCTCAACTGCCTTGTCGATGCCGCGCTTCAGAGCCATCGGGTTCGCACCGGCAGCCACTGTCTTCACGCCCTCGCGATAGATCGCCTGGGCCAGAACGGTAGCAGTCGTGGTGCCGTCGCCGGCCACATCTGAGGTCTTCGAAGCAACTTCGCGAACCATCTGTGCGCCCATATTCTCAAGCGCATTCGACAGCTCGATCTCCTTGGCGACGGTCACGCCGTCCTTGGTGATCGTCGGCGAACCGAACTTCTTCTCGATAACGACATTCCGCCCCTTGGGGCCGAGCGTCACCTTCACCGCGTCGGCGAGAATGTTAACGCCGCGCAGAATAGCCTGACGCGAATCTTCTCCATGCAGAATCTGCTTTGCCATTTTCTTACTCCTGTTACCGGCTTACTAGCCGGTCAAATTTGGTTTTAGATAAAGCGCCCGAAGCGCCAAAAATTACGCAAAGCGGCGTTCGCTGCAGCAATTCCTACTTTAAGAACGCCCAGCACTTCCTCTTCACGCATGATCAAAAACTCTTCTCCATCCAGCTTGATCTCGGTACCCGAGTACTTGCCGAAAAGGATCTTGTCGCCGGACTTGACGTCGAGCGGGAACACCTTGCCCTCATCGTTCGACTTGCCCTTACCGACAGAAATTACCTCACCCTGCTGCGGCTTCTCTTTTGCAGAATCCGGGATGATGATGCCGCCTACTTTGCTCTCGCCCTCTTCAATGCGCCGGACCAGGATCCGGTCGTGCAGCGGTGTAAACGATGTCTTCGCCATTGCTTTGCATCTCCTTGTTCAAATTGCTGTTGCATTGTGGCGAACGGAATCCTCCGTCCGCGTGGTTGCGCAGCTAACTCCGGCTTGTAACCGGAACCCGCCACAGAAATGCTTGGGGAAGTCGTCAAATCGCCATGTACCCGGGAACCTCAAGCCAAAGCTCACCGAGCAAAAGTCGATTAGCACTCACATCCTCCGATTGCTAACGATAGGCCACCATGTCCCTTGATGTCAAATCCCCAATGTGAAATCTGAGTGAAAGTCACGCAAGTCTGATCCCACTCACAATCCAGGCCGCAATCTCCCCGAAACGTCGTAAAATGGGCCCATGCAGCTCCGTCGCACCTATCAATTCGCTCTTCTCTTTAACTTCGCCCTGTTCGCCTGCATTCCGGCCCTGTCTCAGGATGCCCCTGCCAAGCACGGACGCAAGTACAAGGCCCCACCGGCCACCTCGCGCATCGAAGTCACTGTCCTGAAAAAGTTTAACGGCAAGCCAATTAGTAACGCTGCCGTTATCTTCGACGCCACCCTCGATGGCAAAGATCAGGGCGGCCTCGAAGTCAAAACCGACCCCGAGGGCAAGGCGTCCATTGACGTTATTCCCACCGGCAGCACGGTCCGCGTTCAGGTCATTGCCACTGGTTTTGCTACCTTCGCCGAGGAGTACGTCGTCGTTGAACCCACTCGCTCCATCGAGGTCTCGATGCTCCGCCCGCAGGAGCAGCTTTCGTCCTATCAGGACAACGACGGTAAAACCTCGTCAAGAAAGCCAGGCGTTCAGGAACCGATTCGTCCCAAGCCTCAGGCCACGCCTCCTTCAGCACCTCAATCAACGCCCCAGCAGCCTCCAACCACACCTCAGCAGTAATCGTTCCTAATCGTTCTTTCGCTTTTGATCTATGGATAAGCTGCTTAAGGGTAAGACCGTGCTCGTCACTGGAGCGGCCAAACGCATTGGCCGTGCCATCGCCCTCGCTCTTGCCGAACGCGGTGCAAACGTCGCAATAACGTACCTCGGCTCACAGCTCGAAGCGGAAGACACGGTCCGCGCACTCGTAGCCCATGACGTTGACGCCTTCGCCGCCCGGTGCGATCTCCGCGATCCCGAGAGCATTCTGGAGACCATGGCCTCGGTCATCGAAGAGTTCGGCCAGCTCGACCTGCTCGTCAACAATGCAGGCATCTTTGAGTCCGAAGCCCTTGAAAAAATCTCAGCCGACCAGTGGGACGCGATGTTCGCTACCAACACCCGCGCGCCCTTCCTGATGGCAAAAGCTGCTCATCCCCACCTGCGCGCCACCCGTGGGCGCATCCTCAACATCGGCTCTCTCGGTGGCCTCCACCCCTGGGCGACCCACGCGCATTACTGCACCTCCAAAGCGGCGCTGCACATGCTCTCGCAGACAATGGCCAAAGCTTGGGCACCGGAGATCAGCGTCAACTGTATCGCTCCCGGCATGATCGTCCAGGGCGAGGTCGAAGAGGCTTACGAGCACTTCGCTCGTAAGACCCCAATGCAACGCAACGGTACTGCCGACGACGTAGCCGCCGCTGCAATCTTCTTCGCCACGGCCCCCCACTTCATCACCGGCCAGCTTCTCGCCGTAGACGGCGGTCTGGGTCTTTAGCCCGCCACACCGACCTACCGTCCCGTTAACCTCTGCCACCAGCCCTTTGGCTTCAAGTTATCGTAGAGATTCAACGGCTCGGGTTGCGGCTGCAGCGGCTTTCCCATAAACGCCGCCAGAGGGTTCGATACGCACAGCAGATGCGCATAATCCGGCCCATATCTCTGCGCCACCACCTCGAACGCCTCATTCATTAACGGAGGCCGCGAAGTCATATTGTGTGCGTCCGTCGCAAGAAAATTTACCCAGCGATCGGCCAGCAGATCGTGAGCCATTCGCTCCGCACGTTTTCCCATGCGGCCCACCACAGAACCGCAAGTCACCTGCACCAGCACCCCTCCGCGCAACCAATCCATCATCCGCACAGGATCACTCTGCAGCGTTGCATTGCGTTCCGGATGCGTCAGAATAGGCGTCAGACCAGCAAGCTGCAACTGGTAGAAAGTCTCCGTCATCCCCGGTGAAATCCCATAGTCGGGAAGTTCGACCAGCAGGTATCCCAGTCCATTGATACTGAACTTTGCCGGATCGAGCTTGGCCTCTTCAATGTTCTCCCAGGACATATGAAAGTCGCATCCACGCCCAAGCTTCACCGCAATTGCCTCTCGATCAAGGATTCTCTGCAGTTCGCCGATCTTCGCGCTTATCTCAAAAGGCTCGTAGGGATAGGTGCCATTCGCATGCGGCGAACAAACTATATGGGAAATGCCATCCGAAGCTGCGAGTCTGGCCATGGCAATCGAGGTGTCAAGATTGGACGCACCATCGTCCGTATCCCATAGAAGGTGATGGTGGATATCGATCATTGCCAGCTAGAGTAACACCCGCCTAGCGCGCATTCGTCAGAGATTCAGCCATAGCCTTGAACAGCAACAAACCATCCGCCGATCCCAGCAGAGTCTCGCTCGATCGGTCCGGATGCGGCATCATCCCCAGTACATTGCGCTCCTCATTCAACACTCCGGCAATATTCTCAAGTGACCCATTCGGATTCGCCGCAGCCGTTAACTCACCCTCAGCCGTAACATATCTGAACGCAATTCGCTCCTCAGCCTTTAGCCGGGCCAGCGTCTCCGCATCGCAGACGTAGTTTCCTTCCATATGTCCAATCGGCATCTGCAACACCTGTCCTTTGGTCAGCCCATGCGTAAACGGCGATTCCACAGTCTCCGTCAGCAAAAAAGTCTGTTTGCAGATGTAATGTTGACCGGCATTCCGCATTAACGCCCCTGGCAACAGCCCAGCCTCACACAAGATCTGGAAGCCGTTACAAATTCCCAGAACCAGCCCGCCGCTCCTGGCAAACTTCGCCACAGACTGCATCACCGGGGCAAACTTCGCGATTGCTCCGGTACGCAAATAATCGCCATAGGCGAATCCACCCGGCACAAGGATCGCATCACATCCCTGCAAATCCTCCGAAGCATGCCAGAGAAACGTGACCGGCTGATCCATCAGCGCGTCGATCACGTTATACGTATCGTGATCGCAATTCGACCCCGGAAACACCAGAACGCCAAACTTCATACTTCAAGAATATCACTCGAAAATCGCTGCCCTAAACTGGCGCATACACTGCATAACCACGCGGCGGAGCAGGGAACTCGGCATTCCCATCCCCATCCGTAGTTCGTTCATCCGGATGTGCAACATCATGCCCATCCCAGGCTACGGGGACGAATTTCTGATTGTGCCACTTCGTCTTCACCGAAGTCCCCGACCACTGGTCGCCCAGATTGTTAAGCACGTAGATGCACCCTGGCTGCTTCTCAATGCCGTTCCGCTGCAAAATATAAAGATCGGGGTCCGCATGAAGAATGCAGGCCTCACCGCCTGCAAATTTGTGATGCGCATCAATCAGCGCATCAATCCCATTCGGCGTTCCGGGCCGCGCCAGGCCGAGATTGAAATAGTCATACCACCAGATACACGGATACCCCTCATTCATCAAAATGAACGAGTACGCAAGGTTCTTGTCGTTGACGATCTCATCGCCCTTCATGTCATGGTTGTCGACAAAGGTAACTGCATTGAACGGTCGGCTCGCCGCAACCGAACCCTCATTCGTCAGGTTCCGCAGATCATAGTGCAGCGTGTCGCAGACATCTTTTAGCTTGTACCGCAGCGGAAAATCAAACGCCGCAATCTGGTTGTCGGTCACTGCCTTCACCCCATCCAGCCACCCCGCAATATCTTCATGCCCCGACCAGTATTCTCCTACAACGAACGGCGTGAACTCCTTGCCATCCCGTTCATACCGGTACTTCGCCAGCAATCCCACCATCCAGGCTCCGTACCCCTTCGCAAAATCGAATCGAAATCCATCGAACCGTAGCTCTTCAATCACCATCCGCGAATACTCGAACATCGCCGCATACACTCTCGGATTGCGATGAGCTAGGTGAGGGAATCCAGCGAAATTCTCTCCCTCAATCATCACCCGCTCATACCGTGAAGGATGAAAGCAGTTCCAATCCCGGGGAAACTTCCCCGACTTGGGATTGAACTTCGTCCACCGTTTCTGCCCGTCAATCGGATTCACCTCTTCCTCATCCGCGCCGGAGTTGTGATTGATCACCATATCCGCATAAGCGCCAATATTGTGCTCCTGCAGCGTGCGAAGCAGGTTCTCCAGTTCTTTGCGATTGCCGTAGAGTGTCTTCACACCGCCCTTCTGTTCGAAATCCCCCAAATCGAAATAGTCATAAGGGTCATACCCCGGCGATCTCGCCGCCGCTCCTTTGCAGATCGGCGGCAGCCAAAGCGCATTAATCCCCGCCTTGCCCAGCGTCTCTGCTTTTTCCGAAATGAAATTCCACCACTCGCCTTCCTTCTGTTCCTTGATTGGCGAGTCCCAATAAAACGCCTGCATCATTACTGACATCGATAATTCTCCACGCAGTGAAAGTTCACCGCGAGACTCGTCTTCTCATCAAAGACCTGAGTTTTTACGGTATAGTTCTTCAGCAGTCAGATGCCTCATAAGGTCATCAGGTTGGAATGAAAATCCGCAACAGCAACGCAACCGCACATCTCAAAACCGCAGGCAGCGCTCTCGTTGCATGGTGGCGTGCCGCCACCCTCGACGCCCTCATCGTAGGCATCCTCTGGCTCATCGGCCTCGAACTCATTCGCGTCCCATGGGCTCCCTTCTGGGCAATCCTCGGCGGACTTCTCCAGATCATCCCCACCTTCGGAGGCATGGTCGCCCTCATCGGCCCTGTCTTCGCAGTAGCCTTCAGCGGACACGACGAGTGGCGCTTAGGCCTCGTCCTCGGACTCTACGGCCTGATCGTCATCCTTGAAGGCCTTATCATCGGCCCCTATATTCTTCACCGCACCACAAAGATTCCATGGTGGGCAGCCTTCTTCGGCCCAATCGTCCTTGGCATCATCATCCCGTTCTGGGGAGTTTTGCTCGCCCCACCCCTACTCGCAGTTATCTTCGCCTTCCGCAAGCCACCGCCCCCACCCCCGCCGGCACCGCCACTTCCGCTGTCGCAATAAAACTCACCCAAGCTTGTATCGAGTCTCCGCAAGCCGATAAAGCGGCCGCCAAACAAGCCGATTAATCGTCACCACCATCGTCGCCATCACAATCGTCGCCAAAAGCAGAATCTGAAACTGCCCATGATCGGTCGCTGCGCTGATGGTGGCACCAAGCCCCGTAGTCTGCAGCGTCTGATTCTTCAGATGAAAGTACTCCGCAACAATGCTTGCATTCCAGGCGCCACCAGAAGCGGTCACCAACCCCGTAATCAGAAACGGAAAGATTCCCGGCAAAATCACCGTCTTCCATCGCTGAACGGTCGTGAATTGAAACAGCTTCGCGACCTCTTTCAGATCAGAAGGAATCGCCATCGCGCCCGCAATTACGTTAAACAGGATGTACCACTGCGTTCCTAGCAGCATCAGCGCAATCGATCCAATTCCCATTCCGCCGCCAATCCGCACCAGGGCAATCAAAAGAACAGGGAACAAAGCCGTAGCCGGAACCGAAGCTGCAATCTGAGCGATAGGCTGCGCCAGCCGCGCAAGTCGCGGATGAAATCCAATTGCCACGCCTGCCGGAATCGTCCACGCCGACGCCAGCACCAGCGACACATTAACTCGCAAAAATGTTGCCAGCGCGCCCTTCATAATTCCACCAAACTCCGTCGCATGCACCTCTCGCAACAGCATTAACGCCTGCCAGGCTGCATAGACTGCAACCGCAGCGATCACCACCAGGACAGTTCCTCGCAGCCACGCAACTTTGCCATTTCTGGGCTTCAAGCGCTTTCCCACAGGCGCTTCCTGCGTTATAGAATCGTCGCGATCCCGGGCTAAACGCCGGTATACGCCTTCACCTAACGGCACCACAGTGCGATCACGCAGGGATCGAAGCGCGCGCGAATGTTGCAGCAGGTGCAGCAACGGCGAGCGCACTCGCGTCCCACTCTCCACCTGCTCAAATTTAAACTTATCGCTCCAAGCAATCACCGGCCGCCAGATCAACTGATCGGTCGCAACAATAATCGCGATCATCGTCAGCAGTCCCCACGCAATCGCCGCATAATTCCCAGTCCCCGCCGCAGTCTGCAGATACGACCCCAACCCAGGCAGCCGAAAATCCCGGCTCCCCAGCACGAACATTTCGCAGGCCATCAAGAAAAACCATCCGCCTGCTACCGAAACCATCGAGTTCCATACCAACCCGATCGCCGAGTAGGGAAGTTCCAACTGCACCAGCCGCTGCAGTCGCGAAAAGTGATAGATACTCGCCGCCTCCGACAACTCTCGCGGAATGCTCTTGATCGACGAATAAAAACTGAACGCCATATTCCACACCTGGCCGGTAAAGATCAGCACAATCGCACCCATCTCCACGCCAATCTGTCGTGTAGGAAACAGGGCCACCATCGCAAGCATCACGCCAGGCAGAAAACTCAACACGGGAATCGACTGCAGAATATCCAGACCCGCAATCATCAGTGCTTCAATCCGCTTGTTATAGGCCGCGATATACCCATAACCAATCGCAAAAACCAGGCTCAGCAGGTACGCCAGCCCAATCCGCACTACCGAGTAAAACGCGTACAACGGCAGCGCCCGCGGGCTCTGTGAGATGACGATCTCCGGCTGCGCGCCCCCAAACCAGTACTTCGCGATATGAACCACGCCGTAAAAGCACGCCAGCCCAATCCCCGCGACGCACATATCCAGCACAAACGGCCAAGTGCGCTGCAGAACCTGCGACCGCGCCAGTGTCTCTCGGCCCGGAATATTGCTGAAGTTTTCCGGCAGCTGAATCATGCATCGATCTCCGAAGTAGATGCAGTCGTAGCCTCAGGACCCAACTTCTCTGGCTGAATGAATCGCCTCCGCGACGCATCAAAATCGAACAACTCCGCATACCGTCCCCAGTTAATCGCAGTCTCCAGCTGTCGCAGCGTCTCTTCCTCGCTGAACTGTTCATCCAGCACATCATGAAAGAACTCTTCCGGCACACTGCGGTCGCTCTTGGATTCGATCGCGCGAACAATCTGCCGCAACAGCAATACGTTCTGCATCGCCGCCGTGCGAAACAGCTCCTTCTGCCGCAGAATCTCCGAGTTCGCATACTCAGCCCCGGTAGGAGTAATCTCCGCATCACCCTCGGTGATCTTCAAGAACCCCAGCAACTGCGCAGCGTCCACAATCGGTAGCAAGTCGTCGATCTCGAACGCCAAATCGTCCGCCAGTCGATAAATATCATCCTTCCCGTTGTGATCCAGCAGTATTTCCAGAAGTCCGGCAATACCTCCGGGCCGCGCATGCGGCAGCATCTGATAGTGCATCTGCCTCTGGTCGCGCACTGTCTTCCCAGTCGCCGTTTGCGGCAGAGCTGGAGGTTGTGCATCCGGCTGTGTCAGCACTTTGTAGATGTAGTCCACGAGTTGCGTAAACGCAGTCGCCTTACGCTCTCTCGGATGTTGCAGGGCAACCCGAAAATCAGTCCGCACATGCCCAGGATTGCGCCCGAGCACAATAATCCTGTCCGCCAGCAGCACCGCCTCTTCAATGTTGTGCGTCACCAGAAAGATCGCCTGCGTCGGAATCGTCTTGTTTTGCCACAGCTCCAACAGTTCGCTACGCAGATTCTCCGCTGTCAGCACATCCAGAGCCGAGAACGGTTCGTCCATAAACAGAACCTCCGGCTCGACGACGAGCGCCCGCGCAAACCCTACACGTTGCCGCATCCCACCGGAAAGCTCCTTCGGGTACGCAGCCTGAAATCCGTCCAGACCAACCGTATCCAGAATCTTTAAGCTCCGCCTGCGCCTCTCCGCAGGCTCCATCCCGCGGGCCTTTAGCGGCGCGTCGACATTTTCCAAAACCGTAAGCCACGGAAACAGCGCAAAACTCTGGAATACAATGGAGACATTGACATCAGCCGTTGCAATCGGCCGCTCATGCCAGTACACCTCTCCTGCAGAAGGCACGGACAGGCCCGTCAACATTCGCAGCAGCGTGGATTTCCCAGAACCAGATGGCCCAAGTAATGCCACGATCTCACCAGCGGTAATCGAAAGATCCGTTGGCGAAATTACCTGGATACGGTTCTCGCTTGGTTGCGCGTAATACTTCTCTACCCGTTCGGCGCGTATGATGGCTGGCTGCATAGGCTTTTTCGTAGTAAAGTTGGCGTTCGCTAATGAATTGTGATGGTTTGTACGGCAACCAACTCTTCGCTCAGCGTATCATTAGTATGTAGCCTTGAAACTAGGCGAGACCGCGAAACGTAACACTTTAAAACTGAACTTTTACCTTCAACTTTTGGGGACACTCAGAAATGGCAGATCCAACCACCGCCTCCACATCAAAACCTAAAGTACTCGTCGCAGACGACGAGCAGGTCATCGCCAACACGCTCGCGATCATCTTGAATCAGGCGGGCTTTGACGCACGCGCTGTCTTCAGTGGGGAAAAAGCCGTCGAGTCGCTCGATAGCTTTCAGCCCGATATGCTCATCAGCGACGTCATCATGACGGGAATGACGGGCATCGAAGCTGCCATCATCACTCGTAGCAGATTGCCGAAATGCAAGATTCTTCTTTTCTCCGGTCAGGCTGCTACCGCCGATCTGCTTGAAAAGGCCCGGACACAAGGGCATGAGTTTGAAATTCTCGCCAAGCCTGTTCATCCAACCGATCTTTTGGCGAAACTCCGCGGCTAGGCTAGCCAGTCACTGTGCAGGCGACAGATACTACTGCTTCCATGCCTTCACTCCGCCTCTGCTGTTCCAGCATGAGCCCGCAATCTCTCTTTCACCTTTACGGCAGGAACACCTGCGTACACAGTCCACGCCTCCAGATTTCGCGTCGCAACCGAACCGAGCCCAAGCACCGCACCTTCACCTAAATTCACTCCCGGCGCAACCGAAGCACGGGCGCACACCCAGCTGTAGGCTCCCAGGTTCATCGCATAGGCAAGCAGCGGAAACCCGGGATCTTCATAGTTATGCGTCGCCCCGCACAAATAAGCATCCTGCGACAGAATTGCATGCGATCCTAGGGTCACCGGAGCGGGATTATAGATCTCTACGCCGTCCGCTGCCGTTACTTGGTCCGAACAAGTCAAATTCCACGGAGCCCACACCTTCGATCTGGGATAGAAATGACAGTTCGCCCCCATCTTTGCCCCAAAGAGACGCAAAAGAAATGATCTCCAGGAATGTAACGGTCGTGGTGTCATTCGATAGAAAATCGCCCGGCAAATGTTCCAGCTCAGCCGCCGCAAGCGGTCTCGAAACGAAAACGCTGGCCGAAGATAAGGATCGGCCGCAGACCCTTCCGAAATATGTTCCGCCGCGTTGTAGTAAATCTCTTTTGGCATTGAGCTATGTGCCTATCTCTGTACCAACTTCAGTTGGTGTCAGAACCGTAGCCGTTCCAAACAACCGAATGATAGCCTTCGCATTCTCTCGCATATCGTATCGGCTGTGAAAGCACCGATACGCAAGCTCCGCCATACGCCGCTTCTCTTCCTGACTCATTCCGATCCAACGCTGCAACAGCCGCAAGGTTCCCTCAGCCGTGTCTAACTCCATCAATCCCGCGCCATCCCCCGCGATATCTTCAGCAATATTCACTTTGTCGGCCAACAAGACCGGCTTCCCACACGCCAGAGCCTCCGCTACTGCGATTCCAAAGTTTTCCTGATGCGAAGGAAGAACAAACGCCTCCGATCCAAAAAACGCTCCCCATTTGGCATCGCCGGTAATCAGGCCTGGCCAGAAAATTCGGTCAGCGACTCCTGCACCTGCCGCTGTTGCCTTCAGCTTTGCACTCCAAAGCTGCTGATCGGGACCAGCCATCACCAGATAAAGATCAGGATCACTTGCGGCCACCTTCGCGAAAGCATCGATCAGCAGATCGCAACCCTTCTTCCGATGAATGCGACCCAGAAAAAGAAGATACCGCTTGCCCTTCGCCTCAGGACATTTCACAAAAAAGGCCCTTTTCTGAAACTCAGGATCTCCCGTTGGCCCACTTGCTCCGTAAGGCACCACATAAGCATTCCATCGGTGCAGCCAGAAACTCTGCTCAGCCAGCCTCTTCTCTGCCTTCGAAGTAAACAAAACGCGGAATGCCCCACGTAGAATCCAGTACTCCGCCGGAACCCAGTAAAGCCATTTCTTAATATGTTTCAGCGGGAAAGCGTGTTTGAAATACGGATCCAGCATTCCATGCGTAAACACTACATAGGGAGTATTCCCCGCGAGCGAGCGCCACGCTGCATACCCGCAATACTGCCACAGTCCATTCACGACCACGCCATCAAAGCGGTGGCGATTATCCCGTAGCCATGGCAACAGCTTTGAATTGAATCCATACTTCGTATTGGTTGGCCCGAGGGCATGGATCGGAAAACCGATATCCCTTAGATAGGGCGCTGAAGGATCATCCAGAGTCACCACCTCGCCCGTATAGCCGATCGGCCCGTAACTTAGCAGCACCCTTACAGACTCCGTCGGCCCACCCGCCGCCGGATCCAGTGTCCCGATTATGTGGAGAATCCGCATCAGTTCCTGCCCATCATTAATCTCAGAATATCAGCAGGGGCACCGTCGAATTTGGATGCACCAGCGACGTCATCAAGCAGTTATCTTCCGCGTTACATGTGCGATTGCCCGCCGCAGACCTCGGACATCTTCTTCGAAATCCCAAGTCTGAATCCTTTCCAGCCCCCGCCGTCCCATCGCCGCTGCTGTCTCCTGCGTCAGCAGAACTCTCCGCAATGCACCCGTCAATCCCGCAACATCGCCCGCACGAAACACGCAACCCTCCACACCGTCCTCAACCAGGTCCGGCCGGCACCCAACATCGCTGGAGACGATCACCGCACGTCCGGCATTCATGACCTCGTTCACAATCAATCCCCAGGGTTCATGTTGCGAAGGCAGTACAAACACCGTCGACAGATCGAAGAATCTCGGCAGCTCCGATTGATTTCTGAATCCGCAGAATCGAATCCCCTCCACTCCGCTCTCAGCCGCCTGTCTCTCCAGCGCGATCCGCTCCTCACCATCCCCAACAATGACCAGATAGGGAAGCGGCTCCATTTCCATCTCTGACGAAAGTCTCCGAAAAGCTTCCAACAGGTCCCCGCATCGTTTTCTGTTCTGGAGTTTAGAAGCAAACAAAATCACCGGCCGAGAAGGATCTAGGTTCAATTCCTTCTGCAACTCCTGCCGCCCTTGGCGTGCTTCTCCACAACATCGTTGAAAATAATCATTGTCCACCGCATACGGCATCCGAAATAACGGAAAATCCTCACCCAGATAATGCCGCCAGTATTCCGCGTTCAGTGTCCCGATCGGAAGAGCTCCATCCACCAGTTCGCACAGCACCTTGAAGAACAAACGCTTTACCCCAAGAGTAGAGTCGCTCCGTCTCCGATCTCCCAGCCATGACTCTGCCCTCACCAGCACAGGAATTCCCAGAGCCTTAGCCGCCAGCATTCCCTGAAGTGCGTTGATTGAGGAGTATCCATGAACCCATAACACATCGAAGCCAGCCGCTTTTGTTGTTCCACGCAGACGTCGGAAGATCCCATGATTAAGCGGAGCAAGAGTCCCCGGACTGGATGTGTCGCGAAGTACCGGAAGAAATTCGTGACGATAGCCATCCAGCAGGGGCACATCCCACTTCACACCCACGCCGAAGCCCTCATCGGAATATCCCCGAACAGAAAAGTCGGAACCGAAAAACACGTTCAGATCAATATCCGGCTCCTGCGCAATCCGGCGCAGCAGGGGTGCTTGATATTGAATTGGGTGGCTCACCAGATAAGCCACCCTCACCTTCTTCAGTCCATCACTTTTTTCTGCGGAACGTAAAGCCATAGCTTGGGGAGTGTACGCGGATCAGCGGCCTTTCGCCATTCGCAATCTCTTATTTCTACTGGTGAGCGGCAAACAAAAGTAAGGAAGCAATGCCCAGTGCCGTGCCGATCCCACCTGACTTAATCGCTGCCTTCATCGAACTCGAGGGCAGGAACACAATATCCTCCGCCTGCAGGACCGGGTCCGGGGCCTGCCCATTCATAACCTTTTTTATGTCCACGTGAACTATCTGACGGCTCAGGCCAACAGAACGAATGATCCGTAGATCGCCCGATTTTCCTTCGAAGCCCGGACCGCCCGCAAGAGCCGCTACCTTTATCAAAGTCATCGGCGAGTTCTGCTGCAGCGGGATTGCTCCCTGGATCTTGAATGCGCCGAGAAGGTAAATCACGCCTACACGCGGAACGATGATCGTATCGCGTGCAAAGATCGGTATATTTGCCATTTGGCTCTTAGCTGGATCGGTTCCGAGGTCGACAGTGATCGGCTCGGCAACACCCAGTCGATGGATCGTAATCACGTGGCTTGCCGTAGAGGGTAGGCCTCCGCCTCCTACCACAATCGTGGTCGCGGTAACGCCAGATGCTCCTCCTCCGGCGCCCACCATCGCCAGAACATCCAACAGCCGTCGTTCCCCGATAATAGGTACTACGCCGTGTAACTCTCCAATCACTGTAGCCAACTGATTCGGGGAATCAGAAATCTGAATCGAAACCTGAGGATCGCGATACATCCCTGCAATCACCAGCTTCTGCGCAATCAGATCCTGAGCCTGCTGCACCGTCAATCCTCCAACCTTCACCGGGCCAATCAAAGGAAGCGGAAGAACTCCATCGAGGCCCACACGCGCCGGCGTGGAATAATCCTGGCTTCCAAAAAGATGGATTGTTAGAAGATCCCCCTCTCCTAGAATCGCATCCCGATGCCCTGGGAAGAGAATGGCCGGATCGGTGGTTATCTTCACAGGTGGATTGATATCGGTCGAAGGCCCGGGCGCTGGTCCGCTGAATTGAGCGTGAGCAGACGCCGCCACCACCAGCCCCAAAATCAGCAATGCACATCGACCGCGACCCGAGCCTCTCATCATTCGTTCTCCCCCGAATCGCGTACTCCGGCGGCGGTGGTACGTTGAGCCTCCCAGCTCTCCGAATCCACACTCGCGTAGGAATAACCCGAATACCCGTAGTACCCGTAGTACTCTGGCGAATTCAGATCGACAGCATTCAACACAATTCCTGTAATACCGGCACCGGCGCGCAGCAGAATGTCCCTCGCACGCCGCACGACATGCTTGCTTGACTTCCCATGCCGGACAACCAGCACGACAGCATCCGCTTGGCGCGCAAGAATGACGCCGTCGGTCACTGACATGATCGGCGGGGAGTCGATCACAACGTAGTCGTACATCTCTCCGCAACGCTTAAGGATCGCCTCCATCGCTCCCGAACTCAACATCTCTGTCGGAAACGGCGGAACAGGCCCGCTCGGCAGAATGTCAAGATTCGGAATCTCACGCACGCTCTGCACCGTTTGTTCGAGCTTCGTCGCACCTGTCAACACCGTCGTCAGGCCGATCTTTCCATTCAACCCGAACCGGTGATGAATATTCGGCCGGCGAAGGTCTCCATCGATCAACAGAACATGCGTGTCGCGCTGCGCCAGGATTGCTGCCAGATTGCTCGCTGCCGTCGTTTTACCTTCAGAAGGCGTGGCGCTCGTAAGAACAATAAACTTCGGAGGATGTCCCGCAGTCGAAAGCAGAA
This sequence comes from uncultured Acidobacteriaceae bacterium, assembly GCA_963815485.1. Classification (GTDB taxonomy): domain Bacteria; phylum Acidobacteriota; class Terriglobia; order Terriglobales; family Acidobacteriaceae; genus Edaphobacter. The sequence goes on from CAWFGQ010000002.1 coordinate 3,720,677, forward strand.
GGGAAGTACGCAGGGAGCGAAACGCCTCGGCAAACTGTGACTTTGGCTGTGTCAGGATCCCCACGTTTCGTTGTGCCGTCGTCAGAGTTCCAGCTTGATCGGCCGAAGATCGCCGTGCCCTCGGAATAATCGCCAGCGAAGGCAGTTCCGTAATGCTCTCAATCTCCGCGATGCTCCGCAGCCCGGTATCCAGGCTCTCCATCAGAAACGCCAGCACAATACCCGCAATCAGGCTGAACGCCAATGCCGTAAGAATCACGGTCGACTGCGGCCTCAGCAGAGGATTTGCCGGGGGCACTGCACGATCGACAACATCAATCTCCAACGATTCCAGCCCCGACTGTACGGTCGCTGTACGGAGACGCTGTTGCAAGCCATTGTAAAGAGCACTGTTTGCCTCAAACTCCCGCTGCCGCAACGTATATTCCACCAGCTCATCCCGTAACTTGTATGCGTCTGCCTTTTGGGCTTCCAGGGCTCCTACGGTCTGGTCCTCATTAGCCTTGGCGACGACGAAGTTCTGCTTAGCCTGGAGCAAAAGACGATTCTGCTCGGTGCTGATTTCCTTGATGAACTCATCAATCTGTGCCTTCAACGCCTTCGCCTGCGGATGATTCGGCCCAAGAGTCGACTCCATCTCTGCATAGTTCGCGCGCGCCGTTGCAAGCTGTCCTCGGAGAACAGTCAACTCACCGGGCGCTGTCCCGGGTGTCATCTCGATCGCGCCCTCAATCGTGTCCGGGTCCATGCCGCTCACAACCCGGAACCTTGCTTCAGCGATAATGCGGGCCAGTTTCGCAGACGCCGCGGCCCTCGCGAGGTCATCGAGCGAGCTGCTGATCTGGTTATGCGTCGGATCGAAGCCAAGAATTCCCAGCTTCCTCTGCATATCCATCATCTGCTCTTGCGAGGTCTCCACATCCTGCTTCAAACCCTCGAGTGTCCCCGAGAGAAAGTCGGAAACATTCTGGGAAGACTCGAAGCGCGTCCGGTAACTGCGCTGAATATAGTCCTGGATAACCCGGTTGACGATATCAGCCGACAACTTCGGATTCAGACTGCTGTAGCTGATGCGGATAATGTCCGTTTTCGGAACGACCGCTATGTGAAGATTGCTTTGCAGGCGATGAATCGTATCCTGTCGCGTCTCTCCATTATCCAGACTCGTGTGCGGAAAAGGCCCCTTCCGCTCAAGAAAGTCCGCATTGTTGGACAGGTCCATCTCGCGACAGACCGCAAACATCAAGGTGTCGCTCTTCAGGATCTCAATCTCGGTCAACATCTTCGATCCGGAATCGCCGGAGTAACCCTGAACCGCACTGACTCGGTATTCATTCGACGATCCCGACCGCACCTGGATCCGTCCGTAGGCGTCATACAGCTTGGGTTGCGATTCTGCTTTGAAAATGCCATACGCCAGGCCCAACAGAACGCAGATAATTAGAATCCAACGGCGTTTCCGTAGCACAATCAGCGCTTCAGACAGCGTCGTATCTGTCACCGTCGTACTGAACCCGGCCGGATTTGTCTCCGGAACCCCCGCGGGTGGCGCCTGCGTATTTTGAGAGCCCATCGTTTTTAGTCTACTTGAGTGTACCTTGCCGAAGGCAGATTAACTTATCTCCATCGCTCGTGCTCCAAAAGAGTCACTACGGTCCACTACCCGTGCATTTATTAAACATTCGGTTATCCTCGACAATAAGGGAATGACACTATTGCATCATGAGTGAAAACATCAAAATCGCTGTCGTCGGATCGGGATATGTCGGCCTCGTCGCCGCCGTTTGCTTTGCTGAAATTGGCCACGAAGTCATCTGCGTCGATAACGACGAACGCAAGGTCGCCGCGCTTCAGGCTGGAGATTCGCTCATTCACGAGACCTCGCTCCCCGAACTCCTTGAAAAATATCGCAACACCAGGGTTCATTTCACAGCCGATCTCGCCGAAGCCACTCGGGAGTGCGAAGCCATTTTCATCGCTGTGGGCACCCCCCAAAGTGAAGCCGGGGACGCTGACCTCTCCTACGTTGAAGCGGTCGCCTGCGAAATTGCCCGCTCTATCACCAGCTACAAAGTCATCGTCGAAAAAAGTACCGTTCCCGTCTATACCAATGAGTGGGTTACACGCTCAATCGAACGCAACGGAGTTTCACGTCATCTCTTCGACGTCATCTCCAATCCCGAGTTCCTCCGCGAGGGAACAGCCATCGCCGACTTCCTGCACCCCGATCGCATCGTCATCGGCTCGGACAGCGATCGTGCCGCTGAGGTGCTCAAACGAGTCTACCTTCCCCTCACAAGTGGCAGCTATTACAACCGGACCGGCGCCCTCGCCGGCGCATGCGGCGAGACCACCCCGCCGCCGCTTCTGCTGACCTCAACCAAGAGCGCCGAGATCATCAAGCACGCTTCCAACGCCTTTCTAGCCCTAAAGATATCCTTCATCAACGCCGTCTCAAACCTCTGCGAGGCCGCTAATGCCAACGTCGAGCAGGTTGCCCGAGGCATGGGTCTCGACAGCCGCATCGGCGCGAAGTTCCTTCGCCCAGGTATCGGTTACGGCGGCTCCTGCTTCCCGAAAGATGTCGCCGCATTTCGTTCTGTCGCCAATCAACTCGGCGTCGACTTCAATCTCCTCGTCGAAGTCGAAAAGATCAATAATCAGCAGAAGATGCGCTTCCTCAACAAGGTACGTTCTGCCTTGTGGACCCTCCGCGGAAAACGCATCGGAGTCCTCGGCCTCGCGTTCAAAGGTGAAACCGACGACATCCGCGAATCGCCCGCGATTGACATCATCGAAATGCTCCTCGCCGAGGGTTGCTCAATCGCCGCCTATGACCCGGCCGCCATCAAACGCACTCAGGAAGTCCTTCCTCCCGGCGGCAACCTCACTTACGTCGACGACGCTTATCTTGCCGCAAAGGATGCTGACGCGCTCCTTATCCTTACCGACTGGGCAGAATTCGGCACCCTCGATCTGGACCGTCTCAACAAGACTCTCCGCTATCCAATTATCATCGACGGTCGCAATCTCTGCGATCCCGATATCATGGCAAAACACGGCTTTACCTACCTCAGCATCGGCCGGCCTGCAGCTTATCCCACGCGGGAACTCTCCCCAGCATTCTCAGGCAGGTAGTCCCTGCCTCGCAAACGTAGCATCGACTCGCTGTTCGGTTTTCTCCCTTCGGAATGACTGCATCAAATGGTTGTAATAAAAAAAAGAGGCATCGATGAAATCTCGAAATGTTCTAGTCACTGGTGCAGCCGGTTTTCTCGGCTCTCATCTTTGTGATGCTTTGCTCGCCGCCGGAAACTCAGTCATCGGCGTCGACGATCTCAGCACCGGCAACTTGGCCAACCTCCGTCATCTAGAGCGCGAGAGCCGCTTTAACCTCCTCGAACAGGACATCACGCGCCCCTTCGATCCCGGCCAAGTCGATTTCATCTTCAACTTCGCCTCGCCCGCCAGCCCTGTAGATTACACTCGCCTCGGCCCTGAGACACTCCTCGTTGGCTCCGCAGGAACAATCAATACCTTAGACCTCGCCCGCAAATACGCTGTCGGCTACCTCCACGCCTCCACCTCGGAGTGTTACGGCGATCCCGAAGTCCATCCCCAGGTCGAAACCTACTGGGGAAACGTCAATCCGGTCGGCCCTCGTTCTGTCTACGACGAAGCCAAGCGGTTCTCAGAGGCCGCTGTCATGGCCTATCACCGCTACTACAGCGTCAACACGCATCTCGTCCGTATCTTCAATACCTACGGCCCTCGGCTCCAACCCAACGACGGCCGCGTCATCTCCAACTTCATGATGCAGGCACTCCAGGGTCAACCTCTCACCATCTACGGCGACGGCTCCCAGACCCGCAGCTTCTGTTACGTCTCCGATCTCATCGACGGCATCCTGCTCCTCGCCCAATCGCAGGAGCATCTCCCCGTCAATATCGGCAACCCGGACGAATGGACCATCCTTGAGTGCGCCCACGAGGTTATCTCCGTCACAGGGTCCGGCTCCGAAATAAAATTTCACCCTCTCCCACAGGATGACCCCACGCGTCGACGCCCGGACATTACCAAGGCGAAGCTACTCCTCGGTTGGGAACCAAAGATCAAGCTGCGCAAGGGGCTGGAAAAATCTCTCGAATATTTCAAGGCCCGCACCGCCGAAGCCGCGCCGGCGACTCAGTCCGCAAGATGACCGCTAGGGAATCTGCGGATAGTTGTGCAGCTTCGGATACCAGGTGAACTGCACTCCTGCCGCGGTGTCCTGTTGCAGCCCCGTCTTGTATATAGGGGCTTTCCATCCCTCGTACTGTAGCCACGCATTCAGCTCAACCTCCCGGCCAAATCGTTTGAGCACGTTCGCCTTGAACTGGTTCTGCGTTGTTCCACCCGGAGCGAAGTCATTCGGCGTCTTCTTGTTCAGGTACTCCACCTGAATCCACTCATTTCCCGACAGATGGTAGGTCAGCCAGGCCTGCCCGCCCTTCGCCTCACGGCCAATCCAATCCCCCATAATGTTCCCCTGGTTGGTATACCCCTCCTTCTGAATAACCTCCCAGTAGTTGAACTGGCCACCCATGCTCCGCGCCACTCCCGGATCGGTCGTCACCGCCTCAACCCGAAAATCCAGCTTTCTCATCCCCGGAATCTGCGAGATGTACAAGCCTGTCCGGTAAGCCGTACGTCGCGGTGCGCTGATCGGCGTCACATCGTCATGGGTCATCGAATCCAGGATAAGCGTCGCATACTTCCGCACAAATGGCAGCCGGTAAGAGAAAGTGAAGTCGCTGTACCGCGCGCCAGGATCATCCCGGCCTAGCTTTTCCTCAGGGGTTGTATCGCTGGTATCGAAGAAGCCGTTAAAGAAGGTGTGCAGCGTCACCGGTGCATGCCCATTACCGCCCCAGATAATCGTCCGCTCAAACGCGAACTCAAAATTTTTCGTAGGCCTGAACGAGAACATCTCAGAATGCACCCACGGCGAGTTCAGGTAATAATGCCCTTTCAAACTACCGACAAAAAAGTCATACCGCAAAGGTCCCATCACCTTCGACACCCATGGAATGTACAGCGGCTCTACCCGATTAATCCGGAGCGAATAAATATTCTCGGCATTGTTCGACCACGCCATCGCGCTGCCGTATCCCGGCCCCAGCCACGCGTCAGTCTTGCCTCCTGAGATCTCATGCCCCAGCAAATGCAACGACCCATAAGCCTCTACCAGCCGGAATGGATTCCGTTCTGGCAGATTCTCCGCAGGCATCGTAGGCGTAGGTCCCAGATACACAATCTCATCGAACAGCGACAGCTCCGTAGCCACTGGCTTCGAGTATCCCGTCCCCGACGGAGCATGTTCGTACTCACCCCTCACATACAGGGAAAACGGTCCCCACTCTTCTGTCGTCGAAGCCCCCGCAATCGCATTCAATCCGCTCTCATAAGGCCGCCCATAATCCTGGCTGATCGTCGTCCCCATATGGAAGCTGTCCCGCAGAATCGGCCCGCCAATTCCGACAAACCGCGTATAGGAGGAGTCCAAACCATAGACCAGCCCCCGGTCCGCGCGCCCGTTCGGTATCTCCGAACTCAACTCGTTTCGCAGCTTCGCCAGAATCTCTTGTGCCTCTTCATTGTCGCTATTAAGGATCGCCTCCTGAGAGACATGCAGCATGTGCAGCACGCTCCGCCGCGTATACGGCCGCATCCCCAGAAACATCGAGTCGACGAATCCCATCCCGTAGAGGCGCGACAGCGCAGGATATATCCAGCTGTCCATCGGAATATAAACCGACCCTAGTTCATCCGTCGGAGGCTTCTCCGGCTTCTCTGGCTTCGGTGCGTACCCTGGGTACCCCGAAAATGGCGCTTGCGGCGTAGCGACCGTGGGGGGTGCAGTCGGGGGAGCTTTCGGTTCCGGTACAGGCGCGACCGTAGATGGCACCTGTTGCTGAGGCTGCTGTTGCGACTTTGGGGCATAGGCCGGAACAGAATCCGTCGTTCCCGGCGTAGGGACAGGTGCTGCCGCCGGATTAGGAACTGTAGTAGAAGGTGGGGTCTGTGCAAAAACAGTCGACGCAGCGCACAGTATCAGCGCTGCAATAGAAAGAAAACTGGTCCGCACTCGCACCTCAATCCCGGTTGCCCAACTGCTCGCTCCAGTGTAATCACGAAACGCCGGAGTTCGAACCTCCAAAACCACTCTCTCGCGGACGGGTCTTTACTTTCTCAATCCCGCGGTTTCATGCGCAACCTGTTGCCCGCAGCCTTCGCCCAGGCCTCAGTACAAACGCTTCGCCCTAAAAGAAAATTCTTCATCACAGGCAGCGGATCAACAGGTCCTCCAGCTTTACCACCAGCTCCAAATTCGATGCATTCAATCAGAACAGGCCCATCCCCACCACGCGTGCGGCCCAGGGACTCCTGCGCTACTCGGTACAAAGCCACCGCGTCTCCCGCATCCACCGGAAATCCCGGCACACCCCACTTTGCAGTCTTCCGGTTCAGATTTGCGCCACCTCTCTTTCTCCCACCTGCCGGCAGAATCACGAAAATCACAGGCAACTCAAGCTTCGAAGCCAACCCAAGCAGTCTTCGCCAAACCGCCTCTCTAATCTCTCTATGTCGCACGTACGCGATCACAATATTCGTCTGCCCCGCTGTTTTGAATCCAAGCGCCGCGCCCATCGCCAGCTTCACCCGCTCTTCCGCATCATCGACCCACGGCAATGACCGTCGCGAAACACCGGATCGGGTAGATCCCGCAGCCTTCTTCCCCGATCGAATCTCAGCCACACGCTTCAGCAGGGAACTAACCTTCGCCCCGGCAATCAAATCCATTACCACTCCCACCTGCGAATCGCTCACCAGGTCGCCCGGCGCCAGATCGATCGCCGTACTTACTCGGCAGGCCTCCTGCCACCGCGTCGACTCCAATTTCCCACGCTTACTGCGCCTCTGAAGCCTGGTTACGTGCTCATCCAGGACCCTGGCCTCAGCCATCGCCAGATAGATCTGCCGCAACTTCGCATTCGGCACCAGCGGATTCTCATGTACACCCGTATCCTTCAACCCAACCCTCCCTCTGCAAAAAGAAAGGGCTCCAATAGGAACCCTCTTTGATAATCGAAATCCAATCTCTCTAAGCTCGCGCCGGATCGCCCGCTTCCACGTTCAGCCCAAGTTCATCCATTGCTTTCTGTGCAGCCTTCGCATCGAACTTCCCATCGCGAGCCAGCTTCGACAATGCTGCCGCAACAACCGACTCCGCATCCACCTCAAAGTGTCTTCGCAGATGCTCCCGGTTATCGCTGCGTCCAAATCCATCCGTCCCCAGCGTCACCAACCGCGAAGGCAGCCATGGCGAAAGAACATCCGGTACCGACTTCATATAATCGCTCGCGGCAACAATCGGCCCCTTCGCATCGCCCAGCGCCGAGAGCAGGTAAGGCACCCTCTCCTTTTCCGCTGGATGCAGCCGGTTCCATCGCTCTACCGCCAGAGCATCGCGCCGCAACTCTGTATAGCTCGTCACGCTCCAAACATTGGCATGAACGCCATACTTCGTCGCCAGAATCTCCTGCGCCCGCAGAACCTCATTCAAGATCGGCCCGCTGCCAAACAACTGGACCGTAGCCTCGCCTTCAGCTGGCTTCAGCTTATAAATCCCGCGCAGAATGCCCTCTTCGACGCCCTTCGGCATCGCCGGCATCGCGTAATCCTCGTTGTACATCATGATGTAGTAGAAGATGTTGTCGCCCTTCTCATACATCCGCCGAATCCCATCCTGGATCACCACGGCCAACTCATACACATAGGCCGCGTCGTAAGCCACGCAGGTAGGCACGGTGCTCGCGAGCACCAAACTATGCCCATCCTGATGCTGCAGCCCTTCGCCAAGCATCGTCGTCCGCCCGGCAGTTCCACCCATCAGGAAGCCTTTGCCGCGCGAATCCGCAAATGCCCAAACCATATCCCCGATGCGCTGAAACCCAAACATCGAGTAGTACATATAGAAGGGAATCGTCGACACGCCGTAGTTCGCGTAAGCCGTGCCCGCCGCGGTAAACGACGCCATCGACCCGGCCTCGGTGATCCCCTCTTCGAGAATCTGCCCATCCTGCTCTTCGCGATAACTCAGCAGCATGTCCTTGTCGTGCGGCTCATACTTCTGCCCCTCAGGAGCATAAATACCAACCTGCTTGATCGCAGACTCCATCCCGAACGTACGCCCCTCATCAGGAACAATCGGCACAATCAGCTTCCCAATCGCCTTGTCCTTCATCAGGTGGCGCAGGATGCTCACAAACCCCATCGTCGTCGACACCGCACGATTATTCGAGCCGCCGGTCCACTCCGCGAACGCGTCTACCCTCGGAGCCTTGAACTCACTCTTAGGCACCTCTCGCACCGGTAGATAACCGCCGAGTTCCTTCCTCCGAGCCTGCATATACTGCAACTCCGGCGAATCCGCCGCAGGCCGATAAAACGACCCATCCTTCGCCGCCTGCTCCGGAATCGGAATATCAAACTGCTTCACAAACGCAGCCACGCCCTCGTCCGTCAGCTTCTTCTCGTTGTGCGTCGCATTGCGCGACTGAGCCGTCCCCATCCCGTAACCCTTCACGGTCTTGGCAAGGATCACCGTCGGTCCGCCCTTATGCTCCATCGCTCGCTTGTATGCGTTATAAATCTTCGCCGGATCATGCCCGCCGCGATGCAGCCTCAGCAACTCTTCGTCGCTGTAGTCCTTCACCAGTTCCAACAACTCGGGATACTTCCCAAAGAAGTGCTTCCGCAGAAACGCGCCATCCTTTGCCTTGAACGTCTGGAAGTCGCCATCCACGCACTCCTCCATCCGCCGAAGCAGCAACCCGGTATGGTCGCGCTCAAACAGAGCATCCCAGTCCGAACCCCAGATCACCTTGATCACATTCCATCCCGCACCATGGAACACGCCCTCAAGCTCATCGATAATCCGCTTGTTCCCACGCACCGGCCCATCCAGCCGCTGCAGATTGCAGTTCACCACAAAGATCAGATTATCCAGCTTCTCCCGCGCACCCAGCGAGATCGCGCCCAGCGAATCCACCTCATCCGTCTCGCCGTCACCCAGAAATGCCCAAACCTTGCGATCCGTCTTCTTGATCAGCCCGCGATTCTCGAGGTACCGCATAAACCGCGCCTGGTAGATCGCATTCAGCGGCCCGATCCCCATCGACACCGTTGGAAAATTCCAGAAATCCGGCATCAGCCAAGGATGCGGATACGAGCTCAACCCAGGCGTATCGCGCAGCTCATGCCGAAAGTTCTTCAGCCGCGTCTCATCGAAACGCCCCTCCAGGTAAGCCCTTGCATAAACCCCCGGCGAAGCGTGTCCCTGGAAATAAATAAAGTCTCCCGGCTGATCCCCATACTTCGCCCGGAAAAAATGATTGAACCCAACCTCCAGCAGCGTAGCCAGCGAAGAGTAAGTAGAGATATGCCCACCAATTCCGGCATCCTTCTTATTCTGACCATGCACCATCGCCATCGCATTCCAGCGAAGCAGCGACTCCATCCTCTTCTCCAGCTTCCTGTCTCCCGGATACGGCACCTCATCGTGCTTTGGAATCGTATTCCGGTAAGGCGTCGTCATCGCACTCGGTGTCGGCACCCCCGCCTCGCGCGCACGCTGCCGCAATGCACCCAGCAACTCTTCTCCATGCTTCCAGTCATCCGCAACGACGTCGTCAAACGCCTCAATCCACTCTGATATCTCAGCTTTGAAGTCTTCTTTGGCGGCATCTTCCAGTTTCGTCGTCATAATTCTCGTCTACACTCCAGTCCAGAGATCGCTGTACGCTGCGATACGGTGCAATACCCACACTTATAACGATATAAGGCTTACGCTAAAACGTCATCTTTGGAGAGCGGTCAGCCCCTATGCTCAGCCAGATGCTTCAAATCACCCAGGTACTGCTTGATCTCCCCATCCTCATGCAGAATGTAGTGATCGACGAAGCGCCACATCGCCGGGCCCGTCGTCCCATTCTCCGTAATCGTCACCTTCGTTGCATTCTCCCCTGCTGGCTCCAGAACATAAGTCCAACTCCCGCCAAACGGCAGCTTCGGATCCGCAATCCGCACCACCTGCCGCACCGGAGCTTCTCGCACATCCGCGCACAGCGGCATCGTCATCCCGCTCGTCACCTCAGCCCAGCAAGTCGCGCCATTTTCCGAAGGCAGAGGGCGCACCGCCTTCAGCCCGGTCCGCCAGTTAGGCTGCGCCTGAACATCCGTAATCCATCCCCAAACCTTCACTTGCGAAGCCGGAACCGTATCCGACACCGAAACCGTATGCGCCACCGGCACTCTGCTTCCCATATACATCGCTCCCAGGATCGCCAGAACAATCACCACACTCAGCCATCCCAGAATCTTCAGTACCCGCATTGTGCTCTCCCTTTTCCCCTGCAAGTGTACCCGCTACACCCCAGGGGTATGCCCCCTTCAACCATATGGTCTTCCCTAAATCAGCCCGAACCCACTGATCCGGTTTTGAAACGTTCTTCGAGGCTCCGTCACTAAAACACGCAAAGGTGGACGGAGGAGTTCAAATGAAAACCCTTACCGATTTCGCAGGCCAGAACTGGCTCATCACACCGGCGGCTCTCGCCGTAGGAGAAAATCCGCCTAAGAGCATTCATGATCAGAAATTCTTGCTCGTTCTGTCGGGCGTCGTGATCGCAAATCTTGAAGGAAACAGCACTTCGCAGTGGCTCCAGGAAACAGTGTCCTTCCTCCCGGACATGGCGGGACCTCAGAACTCGGGGCCTTTAAACTGGGCGATTGGCCGATTTGGCATCCCGAGGCCCGCCAACCCGAACGCCACCGCAGCCTTCTCACTCGAGGAATGGGCACCCTTTGCCTCCCTCAACTCCATCTTCGACCAGAATCAATCCATCAACGCTGGTTACGCGGTCGATGTCTGGCGCCCCAACCACTTCACCACGGGCACCGATGCCTTCACGCACCTGCCGGTCGGCAACATCTTCACCGGAATCAACGTTGATGTCGCTGTCATCGATACAGACGCATGGATCTACCGCATTGGCTACAACATCTCACTTCTCGGAAAGATCGTATTCCTCACCGTTCCAAAAATATTGTTCAGCTCGAACTTCGATCCCACCCAGGACAACACGCCCCCATCGACCACGCAGGCGGTGGGAACCGCAAGAGTTGAGGGGTCAAGAGGGACCGTGGTTGTCGTCGATCCTCCTTTTCCTCATACGGACAAATGGGTGCAGATTACGGGAGCGCCCCCGGATCCAAAAACTGGCCAACTCCCCGCCTTCTTTGGTCTGCTTACCGAAGTTGATGGCGCGGGCGTCTACAACTTCTCCGCAGCAGTGTTCGTCCCGAGCCCCTCTGTGCCGAGTCAGTTGGATGTATCCTCCATCAGCTTTGCGACGGCAACCGGTCAGGAATTCATGCATATCGATTTCACACAGGACAATAAGGTACGTATCGACGACCTCGTCGTCATCGGTTCATTTGTGCGGAATCAGGTCTTCCTTCTGCAGGTGACTCTGAATATTGGAGCCGCTCAATCTACAGCACATGTAGTCGTCTCGGGCGGTGGGGCCTCGGGCGACGCACTCTACACGATGCCTCCGCCGTTTCATAACACCTCGCTACAGTTTGGTTCGATCAAACTGTGGAAAGGGTTCGAGAACACAGGCAGCTTCGACGTAACGGACATTGTCGTTTCACGCGAGCCTTAACCCGCGGGTGCTAAACCAAGGCCTGCGTGTCCCATCTTCGCCGCGTCTTACGCTGACACAGGGCCATTTTGTCACGCATCGAACCATGTCTGATATCGAGTCGCAGCTTTGTCAGCGGCGCCGCCTAAGTCGAATAGTCCGCATTGATCCGCACATACTCCACCGTCAGATCACATGTCAAAAACCGGCTCTCCGCCTTACCCAGGCCGATATCAATCACAATCGTGTAATCCCGAGCCATCATCGCCGCATGAGCCGCCGCCTCATCAAACTCAGGAGACCGCACACCCAGCTCAAACACCGGCTCCCCGCCAATCGAAATCCTCACCAGCGCCGGATCGAACGCCACCCCGCTATACCCCGCCGCCGCCAGCAACCTTCCCCAGTTCGGATCCCCGCTCGACCAGGCCGTCTTACACAGCGGTGAATGCGCAATCGCCTTCGCCACCTGCTTCGCCTCCGCCTCCGTGCGAGCCCCGGTCACATGCAGAGTCACCACATGCCCCACACCCTCGCCATCATCCACAATCTGATAAGCAAGGGACCCGCAAACTTCTTTCAACGCCGCCGCAAACGCCACCCCCGAACGCGCATCCAGCTTCACGCCACTCGCTCCACTCGCAAGCAACAAAACCGTATCGTTCGTCGAAGTATCCCCATCGATCGAAATCGAATTAAAACTCCGCTCCACCTCAGGTTCCAGCGCCGCAAGCAACCCCGCACTCTCCGCCGCAACATCCGTAAACAGATAAACCAGCATCGTCGCATGAGGTGGCCCGGCATTAACTCCAAGCTGAGGATGAATCATCCCCGCACCCTTCGCCGCACCCCAAATCCGCACCTCAACCCCATCCACCTCAAACGACGCTCCCGCCACTTTCATCCGCGTATCCGTCGTCATAATCGCTTGCGCAAACGACTCCGCATTCGCAGCCGAATCTCCCAGCGACGCCTTCAAAGCAGGCAAAGCCGCAACCACCTTCTCCCCCGGAAACGGCACTCCGATGATCCCAGTCGAGGAAGGGAAGACCTCGTCGAAAATGCACCCAAAGCTCTCCGCAGCAGCCGCACAGGTCGCAATACAGGCATCGATGCCCGGCTGCCCCGTCGCACAGTTCGCATTCCCTGCATTCACCAGCACCGCGCCCACACGCCCACCTGTACTCGCCAGATGCCGTCGCCCCACCGTCACCGGAGCCGCCACCACCTGATTCCGCGTAAACATCGCCGCCCCGCGCGCACCCTTCGTCGCCACAGCGGCGGCCAGATCCGCCTTCCCACTAGCCTTGATACCGGCCTTCACAGCTCCCCAGACAAAACCTAACGGCAATCGATCCATGTTCGTCACATCACTCTGCATACGCTCTACTCTATCAATCAGCTACCTCAACCGTTCGGGCAAAAAACGTTTACTCTAGCCTCTGAACCGGAGAAACGCATGCTCCTCAAAGAACTTCGCACCGCCGTCCTCGAAGCCAACCTCGAACTCGTCCGTCGCGGCCTCGTCCTCTACACCTTCGGAAACGCCAGCGGCGTCGACCGCATACAAAACCTCGTCGTCATCAAGCCCTCCGGCGTCGACTACGACAAGCTTCTCCCCGAACACATGGTCGTCACCGATCTACATGGCAGGATCGTCGACGGCAACCTCAAACCCTCCTCCGACCTCGACACCCACACCCTTCTCTACCGCGAATTCCCGACCATCGGAGCCGTCGTCCACACCCACTCCGAGTTCGCAACCAGTTTCGCCCAGGCCGGCCTCGCCATCCCCCCGCTCGGCACTACCCACGCCGACTACTTCCACGGCCCAGTCCCCTGCACGCCACCACTCACCGACGAAGCCATTAACGGCCGCTACGTCCACGAGACAGGCATAGCTATCGTCAATCACTTCAAACAGCACAAAATCGACCCGCTGGCCATCCCCGCCTGCCTCGTCAACGGCCATGCCCCGTTCGCATGGGGACGCGACCCACACGATGCCGCCCACAACGCCGTAGTCCTCGAAGCCGTAGCCAAAATGGCCTACAACACCCTGACCCTCCACGCCGAATGCCCCGGTGTCTCCCAGGCCCTCCTCGACCGCCACTACTTTCGCAAACACGGAGCCAAAGCCACCTACGGCCAGTAGTTTTCTTAGCTTGCGTTTTGACGCGCAGAACAAGCATCCACATAAGCGCACGCAAGGAAGATAAGTTCTCCCCGTAAACTGTCGTATTCCTTTTCAGCAGCGCCCGATTCCAGAATCCTCCGGCTGATCCCAACCATCGCCCCCTGCAGCATGGAAGCAACAAGCTGTGGCTCAACCGTAAGCGGTTCGTTCGCACTCGCCAGCATTCGCACAATCGCCTTATTAGACCGCACTCCCATTTGCCTCGCGATCTTCGCTCCGTCCACGTCGGAGCCGACGGAGTAGAGAGCAACGCTCGTCTTCGCATCCCTCATCTTGGCTTCAAGAAATGCGGTGATGAGAGCGCTCACCATCTCCCTCAGTGTTCGACCCTCCTGTTCCTTGCAGACGAGCTCGATGGCGTCAGTGATCCCGTCGAGGTGACGCTTCAAGGCAGCCTGCAGGAGTGCGCTCTTGTTGGGGAAATATTGATACAAAGTCCCAACCGACACACCCGCGCGCATCGCCACCCGGGTCGTGGTCAGACGCTCCTTTCCAACCTGGAGCAAAACCTGAATAGTGGCTTCGAGAATCGCGTCCACGCTCACCACCGAACGAGCCTGCACCGGCGATTTACGCGGCTCTAAGACGACCTGAGAACGCTGCGGCAAATGCGAACTCCTAACCTGAAGCTTTCTTCATCCAATCATATGGAAACGCCGTTAGTCCAAATGCGAAAAGCGAAAACAGATTGAAGGAAAAGCAAATGACAACACAGATAGACCACAGCAGCACCAGCACTTTCACCTTTCCCGGTACTTCGATGACCGTAAACCGCATGGGCTATGGCGCGATGCAACTTGCTGGCCCGCAAGTTTGGGGACCACCCCGTAACGTTGAGGCCGCAGTCGCCGTCCTGCGAGAGGCAGTCGAGGCCGGCGTGGACCACATCGACACCAGCAATTTCTACGGTCCGCACGTGACCAATCAGATCATCAAACAGGCGCTCCATCCTTATACAGACGGCCTGGTGATCGTCACCAAGGTAGGCGCCCGTCGCGGTCAAGACAAGTCCTGGATCCATGCTCTTTCGCGTCAGGAACTGACTGATGGCGTTCATGACAATCTCCGAAATCTTGGCCTCGACACACTAGATGTTGTCAATCTCCGTGTTGGTGGAGTCATGGGCCCATCCGAGGGATCCATCGAAGAACCGCTGACAGTACTTGCCGACCTCAAACAACAGGGGCTCATTCGTCATCTCGGTCTGAGTAACGTCAGTCCAGCGCAGTTGGAGGAGGCCCAGACCATCACCGAGATAGTCTGCGTGCAAAACCTCTACAACCTGGCCCACCGGAACGACGACGCCTTCATCAACGACCTCATCGCGCAGGGCATAGCCTATGTGCCGTTCTTCCCGCTCGGAGGGTTCACGCCGTTGCAATCGGCAACGCTCGACGCAATGGCAGCGTCACTCAACACCACGCCAATGCAGGTCGCACTTGCATGGCTCCTTCAGCGCTCGCCCAACATCCTGCTGATCCCCGGCACATCTTCCGTCGAACATCTGCGCGAGAATCTCAAGGCAGAAACCCTGCAACTTCCTCCAGAAACGATCAGCCAACTCGACTCAATCGGTGAAGCTCAGGAACAGTAATAGGAAGAACCGCGACGAACACAAAAATCGGATTAGCAAAAAATGCTCAGACCTTCCTGGGGCTATGCTTCAAAAGCCCAAGCTGCACCAAACTCTCCGCAGTAGCGGCCAGCGCATCCTCTCGCGACCGCGGAGTCCAACCGAGCATTCGTACAGCCTTCGCATTCGTAGCATTCTTCTTTTTCCCAAGCTCCGGAAGAATCAGGTTCACCGCGGGATCCTTCAGCGAAGCCAGCCGCAAAAGCCAGTTCGGCAACTCCCGCGTCGGCACTCGCCTCGCCGCCTCACCCATACGGCTCTTCAAGACCTGCGCAATCCCCTGCATCGTCAAAAAATCCCCCGCAACCGCAAGAAATCGCTCTCCCTTGGCCGCGGCACTCGTCATCACACGCAAATGTAAATCAGCGACATCCCGGACGTCGACCACGCCAAAGTCAAGCTTCGGACATCCCGGTAACGCACCATCCATCAACCGCTGCACCAATAGAATCGAAGCCGAATAGTCCGGCCCCAGCACCGGCCCAAACACACCCACAGGATTGACGACAGACAATTCCAATCCACCGCCTTCCTTCGCAATAAAATCCCACGCCGCACGTTCCGCCAGAGTCTTCGACTTCGCATAAGCAATCACACCGTCGCCACTCACGTCGGTCCAGCTCGTCTCATCAAACGGCGCCGCCTGCTCCTTAAGCCCGTAACCAATCGCCGCAAAGGAAGAAGTCTGCACAACCCGCTTCACCCCGGCATCACGAGCCGCACGCAAAACACGCAGCGCCCCATCACGCGCCGGAACGATCAGTTCATTCTCATCCTTAGGCACGCTCGGCGGCAGCGGCGAAGCCACATGCAGCACAAAGCTACAACCAGCCACAGCCGTAGGCCATCCAGCGTCCGACGTAAGATCAGCCTCAACAAAACTCAATCGCTCGCCGGCCTCAACTCCACCGACCTTCAGCATCGCCCGCACATCCCCTTCGCGCTTCAACGAACGCACAGTCGTCCGCACACGATAACCCGCATTCAGAAGCAGCAAAATGCAGTGCGCTCCAATGAATCCCGATCCACCCGTAACCAAAACCAGCTCATCAGCCATGATTCACTCCCTCGCGGTCGGTGTCATTCAGATGCTCTTAGCTAGTCCTGAGCATCAACAAATTCATCTTTCCCACGCAACACTCCAGCTAGAACTTCACCGGCAAAGTCTTCTTCACAGCCCAACTCTCTCTCGCCATTTCAAGCAACCGAATCACTCGCCACCCATCCTCCGGCGTAACCTCCAACTTAGCCACGCCATTGATCGCATCGCGAACATTCGCGTAATAAAGCCGATAATCCCCCAACTCCGTCTTCACCTTCGTCCGAGTCAAATTTCCCGGATCAGCCAGCACCGGAGCCACAGTCAGCGTCCCCCACTCCGACTCAGGCTCCGCCAACCACTCCCCCTCACCCATTCGAGGAACCTTCCCGCCACCAACCAGCGCCGGCTCCTGCGGATCGAGCCCCCACTTCTTATAACTCCCCTTCACGCCATGCAGTAAGAATCGCGGAGCAGCATCCGCAGCCAGCATGCTCGACCTGCAATGCGCCCTCAGCCGCGGATACTCCAGTGTGATCTCGAACGCATCCTCAATATCCGTTGCGTCCCGGTCACGCCGAACGCTTGCCGTAATCCCCTCGGGCGCCCCAAACAAAGTCAAAGCCTGATCTACAAGATGCGGCCCCAGATCCATCAACAATCCATTCGCCGCATTCCCGCTCTCCTTCCAGGTATTTTCGCGAGGGAGTGGCCGAAATCGGTCAAAGTGCGACTCAAACGTCACCAGCCGCCCCACAGCATCCTCGCGAAGCAGCTTACGCACCGTCAGGAAATCCCCATCCCATCGCCGGTTATGAAAAGGAGCAAGCACCAATCCCTTCTTCTCAGCCAATTCCTTCAACTCCGCCGCCTCCGCACTCGTCGCAGCGAAAGGCTTATCGATCACCACATGCTTTCCCGCAACCAGAGCCTGTTTTGCCAAATCGAAGTGCGTCTCATTCGGCGTTCCCACCACAATCAACTGAATCGAAGCATCCTTCAAAGCCTCATCCACCGACCGAAGAATCTGCGCCCCCGGATAAGCTTTCGCAGCCTCATCCCCCTTCCGCTGCACAATCGCCTCCAGCTTCAACCCAGGCACCGCACTCACAAACGGAGCATGAAACACCCGCCCCGCAAGCCCATACCCAATCACCGCCGTTTTGATCTCACTCGAAGATGCCATCAACCCTGCCTCCATTGTTCCGAACTCAGCATAGCGGAATTCGCTCCGCAACCCGCTCAAGCAAAATCATCCGCCAGCAAAACCCCGCTCCGATGAAGCAGCCGCAGATTCGGTTCCATCCGTTCCACACACTCAGCCACGCTCAACTCCGGATAACGCTCACGAAGCGCAGCCGCTAACTCACGCCGATCGCGAGTCCCATCCAGCAACATCAGAAAATCCCGCACCCGCGAATCCTCAAGCCGCAGCGACGAATGCAGCAGCGTAGCCACCCGCTCGCGCGTCTGAGCCTCATACCGGCAAATCAAACTAGCCCGCGGCCTCTCACTGACCGCGTCACTCACTGGAGCCTGCCACGAAGAGAGCCGGACGAACCGCGCAATCACAAGCCGCAGCAGCTGCGCATAGAAGTCGCCGTCGAAGGCGATCCCATAACTCATCATCTTTTCTTCTAACTCCCCAAACGAGAGCGAGCGCGGCCACGCCTCCACCAGCGTCTCCATTAACCGCACCGTCATGGCATGCTGACTCCTCATTTGCAGCCCGCCCGGTTGCGTATAAACCCGCAGAACTCCATCCTCCCCGGCAGACGACTCCGCTTCACATCCGAACCGAAGCCGCAAAAACGCCTCCACATCCACCTCAGGACTCACCGTCCGCTCCGCATGACACAGCAAAGTCTCGCGAAACATCCGCATCCGAATCAAATCAAAAATCTGTTCCTGCGCAATCCGATCTCCCCCAGCTAACTGCTCCGCCACCGTTGCCTGTTCCGGCTTGAAACACGGATCATTCGGAAACGGCAACACCGCTTCGCTCACATACTGCAATCCATGCTCGCCCGCGTGCCGAATAAAATCCGAGAACGAGACCGGTCGGTTCACTCGACCCATCTCATCGTGATAGATCGAGCTCGCATCACGTCCCTTCATCTTCTTCGCCTGCCGCTCCAGCAGCGCGCGAAACGGCTCCTCAGGCTTCTGTGCTCCAGTTACGAACTGCAGAAACTCCATCCCCCGCGCCACTGACTCAGCAGGATCGCCGCCCCCCGCACCACCAATCAACAAAATCTCCCGCACCAGATTCCGCAGATGCCCGCCCGGCAGCGTGTTGTAGCTCACAAACGCGATCCCATCAGGCGAAAGCAGCCTCCGGCAAACCTCCAGCAACCGCGACTGCACCGGCTCCGGCACCCACGCATAAAGCCCATGAGCAATGATGTAGTCGAACTGCCCCAGCGCCTCATCGATCTCCATCAGGTCACCCTGAAAGATCCGAAGATTCGTCAGCCCCAACTCCCGAATTCGCTCCTGCCCTCGTGCAATCGGCATTCCGGCGATATCGAAGCCCACAAACTCGCTTCCCGGAATCGCATACGCCATCGGAATCAGGTTCGCCGCCTCATTGCACCCAATCTCCAGTACCCGGCAGCGCTCCACTGGCGCAGGCTCCAACCCATGGAGCATCGCCATTACTGCCAACCGGTCCGGATGCGTATCGGGATAGGCGAACCCAGGGTAAGCAACCTGATCGTAAGCGTCCTGCTCCGTCAGCATCCGTAATCCCTTTCAAAAACGAAAGCAGCCCTAATTTGTCTTGCGACCAGCGATCGTCTTGAGAGCCGGATAAATCCTCCGATACTCTCCATACGCCGCATCCATCACCCGCGCATTCTGAGGCGGAATCGTCTCCGCCACGCGCACCGTTGCCGCACACGCCGCCTCCACGCTGGCCCACGCCCCAATCCCCGTCCCGGCCAGCAGAGCCGCTCCAAAAGCTCCACCCTCCTCCGCCTCCAGCAGTTCCACCGAATGCCCATAAACATCCGCGTGAACCTGCCTCCACAACGGCCCCCGAGCCCCGCCACCACCCAGCCGGATCGCCTTCACCGGCACTCCAAGCTCATGAAACAAGGTAAAAGTATCCCGCAGACTGAACGCCACTCCTTCAAGCACTGCTCGAACAAAATGCCCCCGCGTATGCGAAGCCGTAATCCCCACAAAGGCCGCCCGAGCCTCCGGATCAAGATGCGGCGTCCTCTCCCCAAACAAATAAGGAGCCCACATCAGCCCATCCGACCCCGCCGGAACCTCGGCCGCCAGAGCCGACAACTCGTCATAGTCACTCCCCGGCGCAAACGTATCCCGAAAATACCGCAGGCTCAACCCAGCCCCGTTCGTCACACCCATCACATGCCACCGCCCCGGAGCAGCATGGCAAAACGTATGCAGCCGGCCCAGCCGGTCCTTGATCGGAGAATCCGTAGCAGCAAACACCACTCCACTCGTTCCAATCGTCGCCGAAACCGATCCCGGTGTCAGAATCCCCATTCCGACAGCACCGGCTCCCTGATCGCCTGCCCCCGCAGCCACTGGAGTCCCAGCCGCCAACCCGGTAGCCCCAGCTCCCACATCGCTGATCCGCGCACAAATCTCCGGCCCTTCAAACAATCGCGGCAGCCACGACATAGGAATCCCCGCTACCTCGGCCACCTCCGCTGACCATCGTCGATGCGCCACATCCAGCAGCAGCGTCCCACTCGCCTCCTGCATATCCATCGCAAACTCGCCCGTCAGCCGATACCGCACGTAATCCTTCGGACACAGCACATGCGCAATTTTCGCGAAGATCTCCGGCTGATGTTTCCTCACCCACAACAGCTTCGTCAGCGTAAAGTTCGGCAGCGCCGGGTTGCACGTCAGTTCAATCAGCCTCTCAAATCCAATCTTCTCGGTCAGCCAGTCGCATTCTGGCTGCGTCCGCTGATCGCACCAGATCAACGCCGGCCGCAATACCTCACCCGCCACGTTCAGCATCACGCAACCATGCATCTGTCCCGTCAACCCGACACCCTCAATCTCTGCGCCAGTCAACTCACTCGCCGCCATCGCCCCGGCAATGGCCTCCCGAGCCGCCCGCCACCAATCCTCCGGTTCCTGTTCCGCCCACCCAATATGCTCCGAATGAATCGGTGCGTGTTCACTCGCAAACGAAGCGAGAACCTTCCCGGAACGGTCAATCAGCACAGCCCGAGTCCCACCGGTTCCTACATCAACCCCTAAAATCATCGCGTTACCTCACCTCGAATCTCTTTCAGAGTGTACCGAAAGCAGATTTTTTGAACATTTCTATGAAATGGGTGCATCACAACTTAAGCAACAATATCTATGGCAAAGTTGAAGCATCCCTGTTTCTAACAACGCTTTCCGTAGACCAGTCAGAAATCTCTTCAGGATGCAGGTTAAGATTAACCGTATGAGTCAAAGCAAAACCGTGTCTGGCGCCCTGACGGCGCTTCGGGCCCTTCCATCGTGGGGGTTCAGCCTGGTCCTCCTTGCAAGCCCCGCCTATGGAAACGCCCAATCCGCGGGCCCCGCTCAGCAGAAACAACCAAGCGGTCCAAGCACACCCGCGAATAGTTCTCCCGTCGCCGGTGCTCAGCAGCAGCTCTATAACGCTTCCGGTCAAAACGGCGCACAGCCCTCACAGGACTCCTTTCACGGAAGCATCGTGGCCGAAAAAGCAACCGACGCCGTCCTCGATCTCTCTCTCGACGACGCCATCCTGCGCGGCCTCCGCCAGAACCTCGGCCTCATCCTGCAAAGCTCTGCGGTAAAAAACTCCAACGGCCAGCGCCTCGAAGAGCTCCAGGCTCTCCTCCCCACGGTCAACGCCACCGCCAGCATTGAAGTCCAGCAGATCAACCTCGCCGCCTTCGGTCTCAAGTTTCCCGGAGTCAATCCCATCGTCGGCCCGTTTCAGGTCGTCGACTTCCGCGCATACCTCACTCAAAATCTAATCAACGTCTCCGCGCTCAAAAACTACGTGGCCGCCAAACATAACTTCGAAGGCGCCAAACTCACCGCCCAAGACGCTCGCGACCTCGTCGTCCTCACCGTAGGTAACGCCTACCTGCTCTGCATTGCCGACGCAGCTCGCATCGAAGCCGTCAACGATGAGCTTGCAACCTCAAAGATCTCCTTCGATCAGGCCACCGCCGCTCACGATGCAGGCACCAGCCCGCGCCTCGACGTCCTTCGCGCTCAGGTTGACTATCAGAACGAGCAGCAAAGCCTCATCTCTGCGAAAAACAGCCTCGAAAAAGATAAGCTCGCTCTAGCCCGCACCATCGGCCTGCCGCTCGACCAGCAATTCCGCCTCACCGATCTTGTTCCCTTCAAAGCCCTCGACAACGTAGATCCGCAGGCAGCCTTTATTCAGGCCCTCAAGGCTCGTAAAGATCTTGCAGCCTACGCTGAGCAGGTCAAGGCCGCCAATGAAGAGAAGACCTCAGCCAAGGCCTACCAGTATCCTGTCGTCAGCGCGGCAGCCGACTACGGCGACATCGGCACTACTCCGGGCCACTCCCACGGATCCTTCTCCGCCACCGGCCAGATCAGCGTCCCCGTCCTCCAGATCGCCAAGACCCGCGGTCAGGAGGAGGTGGCCGATGCCCAATACCAGCAGGCGAAAGACAAACTCGCCGACCAGATCCAGCAGGTCAATCAGGACATCCGCGACAGTGTTCTGGACATCCAGTCGGCCGCCAGACTAGTCGACTCCACCCGCTCCAACGTTGAGCTTGCCAATCAGGCCCTCAGCGACGCGCAGGAACGCTACCACGCCGGAGTCGCCGATAATCTCCCCGTCTCTCAGGCGCAGACGCAGCTGGGGGAGGCTAACGACCAATACATCAGCGCCCTTTACCAGCACAACGTAGCCAAGCTTTCGCTGGCCCGTGCCCTGGGCGTCACTCAGACAAACTACAAAGATTATCTCGGAGGAAAGTAACTTGGCAGACCAAACACAGCAGCGCGACCCCCAGACCGCCCAGAATAGCGGCACCGTGCAGACCGCCGATAAACCAGACGAAGTCGAAATCCCAGCGCAAAAATCCGGCCGTAAGTTCATCATCATCGCCGTCATCATCCTGCTCGTCATAGGCGCAGGAATCTTCTATTGGCGCTCCACCTATACCGAAGATACCGACGACGCGCAGGTTGACGGCGATCTCTACCAGGTCAGCTCTCGCGTCACCGGTCAGGTCATCAAGGTCTACGTCGAAGACAACCAGAAGATCGACGCCGGCGCACCGATCGCAGAGATCGATCCTAAGGATTATCAGGTAGCCCTCGAACAGGCGCAGGCCAATCTTGCCAGCGCTCAGGCCGCGGCGATTCAGGCTAACGTCAACATCCCCATTACGAATATCAACGTTACGACCAGCGTCGACACGACCACCTCCGATGTTCAGGGAGCCTCAGCCTCGGTCGAACAGGCCCGCAAGCAGGAAGCCGCAGCAGAAGCCCGCGTCGCCGCTGCCAAAGCCAACGCAGCCAAATCACGCCTCGACGTCGAGCGTTACACTCCCCTCGTCCAGAAGGACGTCATCTCAAAGCAACAGTTCGACGCCGCCGTAGCCGCAGACGCTGCCAATCAGGCAACCGTCCTCGAGGCCGAAGCCAACGTCATCGCCTATCAGGCCCAGATCACCCAGGCCCTCCAGAAGCTGTCTCAATCCCGCTTCCAGGCTGCACAGTCCGTCAAGACTGGCCCCGATCAGGTCAGGGCCCAGGAAGCGCGGGCTAACGCCGCCATGGCTGACGTCAAACAGGCCCAGGCCAAGGTCGATCAGGCAGCTCTCAACGTCGGCTACACACATATCACCGCGCCTACCACCGGCATCGTGAACAAAAAGAACGTTCAGGTCGGCGCCAACGTCAGCATCGGGCAGGATCTCCTCACCATCATCCCTCTCACCAATCTGTGGGTTACCGCCAACTTCAAGGAGACCCAGCTTTCCAAGATGCGGAAAGACCAGGAAGTCACCCTCAAGGTCGACGCCCTAGGCGGCCGAAAGTTCCACGGCAAAGTCGTTCAGATCGGCGGAGCCACCGGCTCGCGCCTCTCTCTGTTCCCACCCGAGAACGCTACCGGCAACTACGTCAAGGTCGTCCAGCGCATCCCAGTCCGTATCAACTTCACCAACCTCGATCAGGAGAATGGGGACCTCGCACTCCGTCCCGGCATGTCCGTCACCCCCGAGGTCGAGGTCAAATAATCGACGAAACCGGCTCTCCTCCAGCAACATCTCAACCTTGCAGGAAAAGGAGAGTCGAAACATGGCAGTTGCATTCGCCAGCACTTGGTGGAAATGCCTTTAATCCTCGAAAAATAATTCGAGAACAAAACCAATTCTCCTCAAGTCACGTAACATTCACAGCCCCGACGCACGAAGCGTTCGGGCTGTGTATCTTTAACCTCAAGCCGCATCCAACTGCCCCCTCGGCTCATCTATAAAGAGCTAAGGAAATTTTTAAGTTCAAGTAAACGCCCATGCCGATCGCCATCGTCTTCTTCGTTCATTACGCCTATCCGCTCATCTTTCTATGGGTATTGATAGAGCAGATCGGCATCCCCATCCCCAGCATTCCAGTCCTCCTCACTGCAGGCACGCTCAGCGCCACGCATCGCGTCAGTTGGATCGGCATCACCCTCGCAATGCTCCTCGCCTGCATCATTGCCGACACCATCTGGTTCGCGCTCGGCCGACGCTATGGCAACAGCGTCCTCAAGCTGCTCTGCCGCCTCTCCTTTGAAGCTTCCACCTGCGTCAGCAAAACCGAGGGCTACTTCACCCGTCGTGGCTCCGTTACTCTTCTGTTCGCGAAATTCATTCCCGGCCTCTCCACCGTTGCCGCCCCCATCGCCGGCCAGACCGGCATGTCTCTCCCGCGCTTCCTCGCGTGGGATATCGCCGGTTCGCTTATCTGGGGCGAAACCTTCATCCTCGCTGGGCGCTTCTTCGGCGATCTCGCCAAAAAGAGCGTCCCTTTCTTCCAGTGGCTTGGCCATTTCGCCTTCTACATCTTCGTCGTCATGGTTCTCGGCTTCATCGCTCATCGCATCTGGAAGCAGCGCAAGTTCCTCCAGCAGGTCCGTGAACTCCGCCTCGAACCCTCCGAGTTGAAAGAGATGCTCGACGAGTCCGAAAAATTCAGCACGCCTCCACCCTTCATCGTTGACCTGCGTCATCCGCTCGACTACCTCCCCGATCCCCGCGTTCTTCCCGGCGCGCTTCGCATCGGCCCCAACGAACTCCGCCAGCACAGCGAGATCATCCCACGCGACCGCGACGTCATCCTTTACTGCACATGCCCCAGCGAAGAGACCTCAGCGAAGCTCGCCCTCCAGCTCCACAAAATGGGCGTCTATCGCGTCCGGCCTCTCCGCGGAGGCTTCGATGGCTGGAAGCAAGCCGGTTATCCTCTCGTCGACTACGTAACCGACACTCCCAGCAGCGAGGTCGTGCAAAAGATCCTCCCCGCCACCCCTGACACCACCAACGCCGTCCCCCTCGTCTAAGATTTCTGCCTCACAAATCCGTCATCCCGACCGAAGGCGGCGCATTTGCCGCCGTAATGGAGGGACCCCCGCATTTGTATTTGCTTTCGTCTGTCATCCACTTACCCGCCAATTCGAAAATTCACCGTAATCCGAGTCTCCACCTCCACCGCCTCACCATTCAACCGGTAAGGCCGGTACCGAGCCTCCCGAATGGCATCCACCGCCGCACTCTGCAGCATCACCGGCCCGCTCACCACACGCAGACTCTCAATCGTCCCGGTCTTCGAGATAATCGCCTCCACCACCACCGCTCCTTCCACACGGGCCGCCCTGGCAATCGACGGATAAACCGGCCGAATCGGCGCCAGCAGCATCCCCTCCGAAACCCCGGTAGAGACATGCAGCGGACCAGCCTTTGTCTCCGGTCTTACCGACACAACAGGATCATGTCCAACGCCCACACCAACCCCAATTGGCAAAGTATCCGTCGCCGCCATCCCCAAACCTACCGGCCCCGCAGGAGGCGGCCCGTCTGAATCCGGATGCAAAATCAGCAGCAGCGGACGCCCCGTCGCAATCTGCGTCACAGCAGGCATCGCCGCACTCGAATTAGAAGACTCCACCTGCCGCGTCTCCACCCGCACCGGAGCCTTCGGCATCAGAGGCATCAAAACCTTCGGCACCTCCCGCCGAATCTGCAAAACCTCAGGATGAAACATCGGCACTACAATCACCACCGTGGCGATCGTCGCCTGCAAAGCAAGCGAAGCCGCCCAGGTCCATCGCCTGTCCGCAGAAACCGTACCCACACGCGAAGCAAACAAACTATCCTCAAACATAAGCCGCATCCTCCATCGAACATGAGGTGCGCACCCAGCGAGGAATGCGTCCGTTACTCTTTAGACACCGCGCCAGCATCGAAGTTCCCACATGCCAATCACTGTCAGACCGGCCCGACCTTCCGACATTCCCGCGATGGCCTCCATCCGAGCGCAAAGCTGGGAGACGGAAGCTTTTTGGCACGTTAGAATCACGCGCTATCTCACGGGAGAACACTCTCCCCAGCACGCTCTCGCACCCCGCACAGCCTTCGTCGCAATCGACCAAGAACACAAAGAACAGCTGGTAGGATTCATCGCCGGTCATCTGACCCGCCGCTACGACTGCGACGCCGAACTCCAGTGGATCGACACCACGGAACAACGCCGTCGGCAGGGAATCGCCAGTGCTCTCCTCCGCACCCTCGCCCTGTGGTTCGAGCAGCAAAATGCCCTCCGGGTCTGCGTCGACCCCGGAAACCCCATCGCTCGCGCTTTCTACTACCATCACGGCGCAGAACCGCTCAACCAGCACTGGATGGTCTGGAAAGATATCCGCGAAATCGCTGCACGTTCCACCCCATTTGAGCGAAGATAAGACTCAATGCAAAGCACCCTCGCGTCTCCGTCTGTTACACCGGCCTCAGTCTCCTGCTCTGCCCCGTCCGGACGCGTTCTCTCCATCGACATCCTC
Source organism: uncultured Acidobacteriaceae bacterium (assembly GCA_963815485.1). GTDB lineage: Bacteria > Acidobacteriota > Terriglobia > Terriglobales > Acidobacteriaceae > Edaphobacter. Next base: position 3,747,341 of record CAWFGQ010000002.1, read on the forward strand.
CGCGGACTCACCATCGCCCTCATGATCCTCGTCAACGACCCCGGCGACTGGTCCCACACCTTTTCCCAACTCGATCACGCCGCCTGGAACGGCTTCACCCTCACCGACCTCGTCTTCCCCAACTTCCTCTTCCTCGTCGGCGCGGCCATCATCCTCTCTCTCGACTCCCGCATCCGCGGAGGCGAATCGCGCCGCACCCTCGCCCTCCACATCCTCCGCCGCAGCGCCACCATCTTCGCTCTCGATCTCTTCTTCGGCCTCTATCCGCACTTTCACTACACCCACCTCCGCATCTTCGGAGTCCTCACCAGGATCGCAGCCTGCTACCTCGTCGCGGGTCTCATCTGCCTCACGACACAGCGCGCCCGCACACTCTTCACAATCGCTGTCGGCCTGCTCATCGGCTACTGGGCGCTGATGCGTTTCGTTCCAGTCCCAGGCTTCGGCATCCCCACACACGACTTGCCAATCCTCGATCCCGACCGCAACCTCGCCGCCTGGCTCGACCGCCACCTCGTCGTCTTTCTTCAGCGAACCGTCCACGCAGGCCGCCTCTACAACCACACCCGCGACCCCGAAGGTTTCCTGAGCACCATCCCCGCTGTTGCAACGACGCTGCTCGGCGCCGTCACCGCCCTCTGGCTCCGTCGCGTCGCAAGGCCTGCCGCTACGCGTCATATCGACACCCCCAAAGGGACAACAAAAGAAGCGTCATCCCGACCGGAGCGGAGCGGAGTGGAGGGACCCCCGCATTTCTCCGGCACCACCACAGCAATCACCCCATCGCAGTGCCTGACGGGCCTTTTCCTCTCAGGAATTCTTAGCCTCGCCACCGGCCTCCTGTGGAACATATGGATCCCCATCAATAAAAATCTCTGGACCAGCTCCTACGTACTCTTCGCCGCCGGCTGGGCTCTCCTCGCCCTAGCAGCTCTCTACTGGCTCGTCGATATCCGCCGCTTCAACGAAACCAAACTAGGGAAGTCGCTAACCTTCCCATGGCTGGTCTTCGGCTCCAACGCGATCGCAGCTTTCTGCGTCTCCGAGTTCCTCGTCATCAACATGATCTGGATAAAAATTCCTCACTCCGTCGGCCCCAATGGCAACCCCGTTACGGCTTGGTACTGGACCTATCACAACCTCTTCGCCTTCAACGGCAGCACCAATATCACGTCTCTGGCATTCGCAATAGCATTCGTAGCCGTCTGCTTCATCCCCAACTGGCTCCTCTATCGCAAACGCATCTTCCTCAAAATCTGACTCAAAATCTGACCCGTTTTTCGTTCCGCTTACCATTTTCTTGTCATTCCGTAGCGCAGTGAAGGAACCTGCTGTCGTTTTGTACTTGCAGTCGTTGTTGTTGTTTTTGCAGTTGCTGTTGCCGTTGCTTTTTAGTTGTCATCCTTCGCCGCAGGCGGAGGACCGGCTTTTGCCGTTGCGTTTGCCGTTGCGTGACCAGTCAACACTACTTGACAAACCCACCCCTCCCAAAACGAGCTAAACTGGACATTCGAACTTTCGCCACACCAGCAGTCCAGACTTAACGTCTCTCGTTCGAAGACTTTGCACACTAAAGTACGGGGTGGGGGGCAGCCACCCACAGGAGACCGAATTGGCTTACACCGATCTGCGCGACTGGATCAAAACCCTCGAAAAATCCGGCGAGCTCAAGCGCATCACCGTCGAAGTCTCCCTCGACCTCGAAATGGCCGAAATCGCCGACCGCACCGCAAAATTAGGCCGAGGCACGGAAAAAGCCGGAGGCCCCGCCCTACTCTTCGAAAACGTAAAAGGCCACCCCGGCGCAAAAGTCCTGATGAACCAGTTCGGCAGCCTCCGGCGCATGCAGCTGGCCCTCGAAACCGACTCGCTCGACGACATAGCCAATCGCATCCGCACCCTCCTGAAGCCCGAAACGCCAACCAGCTTCATGGACAAGCTCAAGCTTCTCCCAACACTTGCCGAAGTAGGCAGCTTCTTTCCCAAAGTCATCTCCGCCAAAGACGCCCCCTGCAAGCAGGTCATCCACCGCGGCGCAGACGTCAATCTCCTCGATCTCCCGGTCCTCAAGACCTGGCCGCAGGACGGAGGCCCCTTCATCACCCTCCCCTGCGTCATCACTCGCGACCCGCACACCGGCAAACGCAACGTAGGCATGTACCGCATGCAGGTCTACGACGCCAAAACCACCGGCATGCACTGGCAGCGCCAGAAGGTAGCCGCCGAACACCTCCGCGAACGTCTCCGTGCCACCACCACAGACCGCGCGGGCAACGTAGACCTCATGGCCCTGACCGCCGGAGGCACCACCGCCGCAACGTCATGGGAATCCCTCAATGCGATGACAGTCGCAAAGATCCGCGAAGACCGCATGGAGGTAGCCGTAGCCATCGGCACCGATCCGGCGACAACCTTCAGCGCCATAGTCCCTGCCCCGCCCGATGTAGAGGAATATCTGATCTCCGGCTTCCTCCGCCAGAAACCCCTCGAACTGGTCAAAGCCGAGACAGTCGACCTCGAGGTCCCCGCCCACGCCGAATACATCCTCGAGGGCTACGTCCAGCTAGGCGAACTCCGCACCGAAGGCCCCTTCGGCGACCACACCGGCTTCTACACCATGCAGGACGACTATCCCGTCTTCCACATCACCGCCATCACCCACCGCAAAGACCCCATCTACGCTGCCACAATAGTAGGGAAGCCCCCCATGGAAGACGCATGGATGGGCAAAGCCGTCGAGCGCATCTTCCTCCCCCTGATGCAACTCACCCTCCCCGAGATCGTCGACGTCAACCTCCCCCCGGAGGGTGTCTTCCACAATCTCATGATCGTCGCCATCAAAAAATCCTACGCCGGCCATGCCCGCAAAGTCATGAACGGCATCTGGGCTATGGGTCAGGCCATGTTCACCAAGTGCATCATCGTCGTCGACGAAGACTGCGACGTCCACGACCTCGCCGAAGTCACTCTCCGCACCCTCAACAACATCGACCCCGAACGCGACATCCAGTTCACCCTCGGCCCCATCGACTCGCTCGACCACGCCTCCCGCCTCCCCAACTACGGCAGCAAGATGGGCATCGACGCCACACGCAAGTGGGCCGCCGAAGGCTTCACCCGCCCCTGGCCCGCAATGCTGACAATGGATGCCGAAGTGAAATCAAAAATTGATGCACTCTGGAAAAGACTCGGCATCGAATAGATAACGCTAATTGCCGTAGAAGAATGAAATTGCCCCCCATCATTGGTCGAAGGCGGGCGCTCGTTCTTTAGAAGACGGTAGTCGGCGTCCAGTGATCGGAACCCGCTAGATAAGTATCAGGCTGATACGCTGTAGCCTGCGACGAGGTCAGATACACCGCGTATTTCTCGCGTGTCTTATTCGCATAACCCGCAGCTCCCGGCCCCGTCGACCCATACTCAGCATAAAAAGAGGTCGGCAGATTGTTTGTGGTGCCAGGGGTAAACTCAATCCAGCCCGCTGCCGAGATCGGAGCCTGAATGCTGGTGTTGATCCAGACGTTGGTGGAGTACTTTCCCCACGGACGGCCGAAGTAGTCATTCGTCAATGACGTTGGACTGGCGTTGATCTGGCTGTTGTAGAAAACGTAGCCGCTGAGGTAGCTTGTAAAAGCCTTGTTTTGCGCGGTGATTGTAGTCTCGCCACTCGTGGAACCGTGCTCGTCCACCTGGATAACACACGTATCGAACACTGCAGCGCCATCACCAAAGATAAAGTCGACGTTGCCTTCGATCGTTGAGCCATAGAAATAGGTGCGAGCCGGAGTACATGTTGTCGACGTGCATCCCTTTGCCCCGACATAGAGGCTGTCCTGACGCCCGATCACACTTACATTGCGGAACACCGACTTGTCGGAACGTAAGAAGACCGCAACCGCAGGTACCTGAGTATGACCCTCCTGCGTATAGGTGTTCTCAATAGTTATATTTTCAGCAAAGAAGCCAGCAGCGAGAACGATAAGCGTGGATGACGCCTGATCGCTCGATCCGCTGGACGAAAGATCGTCCGTAAGCACCGTGGCGCTGCGGCTCGAACCCTGTCCAATCAGTCGCACGTTCGGTTTGGTGATTGTGACCTGTTGTTTATAGGTGCCGGGCGTAACGTCGATCTGACCCCCGGTGGAAGGCAACGCATTCACCGCCGCCTGGATCGTGCTGTAGTCACCGACGCCGGTGCCGACGGTGACCGTAGTTGCCATGAGCGTTGTGCAGAGCAGCAGCGGAACTGCGCCAAAGATGAGCTTGAATCTCATGAGGAAATCTCCTTGTACAGGCTTGGTAGCGGAGGGACAGAGATGAGACACGCGTCGCTAATCCCACGTGTCTCCCGTCTGTGTCGCAATGATGTAGCTAGAAAGAACAACTGGGAACGCTTCCACTCAGCACAAAGGAAGAGGTTGTCACTCCAGTCCCCGAAGGCGTGATGTTCGAGTTGTCCAACTCCACCTTCGCGTATTGGTCGCTCGACTGCGCTGTCGCATCAAGGCTGATATTTGCCAGATAAGCATTGATCAGATTGCTGCTGCTGACTCCACGAATTCGCGTGTAAGCACCAGAGACCGAGCTGACCGACTTAGCTCCGTTGACGACAATATTCGTGAACACCGGAGTGCCTGCAGTGCCGCTGCAGCTCCCATAGGCCGTATCGAAGACGATCAGGTGCTTTGCGTTCGTCATACAGATGTTCTTGTAGAGCACCTTGTTGACCGGGCCTCCGCACTGCGGATCCGTCTTGATGTTGATCGCGTTTGCGTCAGTTGAGGCATTGCCATTCAGATCGTTGCCGTACACGTAGTCATTGTTGAACAGCACGTTTGTCACACCATGAAAGGTCTGACTCCCAATGGACAGCCCGTGCGTTCCATACAAACGCGTATTCTCGACCGTAATGTTAGAAGCCGCAGCTGAATTCGTCTTCACTGCGATCCCGTCATCGCCCGCTTCGATCGACGACTGATTCACTGTCGCGTTTGTCAGGCTGTCGATGTCAATGCCGTCCGCATTGTGTCGCGTCGCTGGTGTCCTGATGGTGACGCTCCACGCCGTGAAGCCGTTGCCACCCTCGACATACAGGTTCGGGTGCGCCGCCTGCTGCAGCGTTACGTTGTAGACAATCAGATTGTTTGCATTGGTTGCCTGCACCAGCCGCGGCGTACCACTAATAATGTCGCCGCGTCCATCAACAGCCCCCGGCCCCATTAACGCTGAGTTAGTTCCCGTAATATCCAACAGCTCCGATTTACTCGAGTAGCTATTGTTCCCATACAGCGTTACGCCCGAATTGATGACCAGCGCCTCGCCGTTAATCGTCAGCTCATTCGAGTAGAACGCGTTGTTAGAACCGGAAGTAGCCAGCACTACGCTCTTGCCTGTGCCCGAGCAGCTATTCAACGCATTTTGCAAACGTGTTGTGTCATCGGACGAGGGCGGGGAAGACCGTTGTGAACTCGTGAACTGCGCAGCCACTGTCGTACATACCGCTGGATAGCTGGGTTGGTTAACCGTGCGAGTATCGCCGGTAGCCAACGATTGGGCGCGCACTGCGGGCGACAACGTGAGAGCACCCACCGCGGTGGTGAGTGCAAGATAAATCGATAAAGAATGACTCTTCATAAAAACTCCTGTGGGAATATCCGGATTCATTACTCAACTCAAAGCAATCAACGCTTCGCGGGCCAGGTACCCTCCGATCCAGCCCTTCTTAACCGCATCGCGTCATCTTGTTTCCAGACATGGGAAGAGGTTCAATCCTGCACAGCGCGTCAACTTACGCCTATGTGGTCAGACCTGTCAATACAATTTGTTTAGCTGAAAATCCTACGCCGATTCGTAAACCAAATGATCTTGCAGATTTCAGCAATCAGTCTGCGCCATCGGGCCAACCTATGCAACAAGTTAAATTAGTTGGCCCTACCAATTAGATCGTTGACTATGTGGCGGAAAACGAGAAAGGAAGGAGAGACACGAGCCTCCGGCATGACTGCCGTACGCTCCTGCTTTGATGGTCTTCAACTCACCGCATGCGTTGCCAGGTTGATCGTCACCACATCGTTTGGAGTCTTCGTGGTGCCCCCGTCGCTCTGCGGATGGAATTCGATGCTCATGGTCGTAGCATTCACGATCACCCGAAGGTAGCCGTAGTCGGTTGCGTCATAATTCTCCAGCGTTAACATGCTGTCGATGACATACGGTGTACGGTATGTGCCGCGCATCGGAGAAAGCGGCGAATGTCCCCCGCATCCTGCCACGACAAACGGAATCTGCATCTTGCTTACCGTGCGGGTATAGCGTTGGTAGTTATGCGCGTGGCCGGAGATGACCGCGTGCGGCCACACCCCCGCAGCCGTGCAGGCGCTGTCGATATCCGCAAGCATCAGCGGACTGCCGCCATGGTCGGACCCTCCTGTAAACGGCGGATGATGCACCGCAATGATTACCGCACCGGTAAACTTGTCGCTCTGCACCCGCTTCAACGCCGCCGTTAGAAAGGCGACCTGGCGGTTATCGAGCACCTTGTTCTGCCCTTTCTCGCCCGAGATAACTCCAGGGTCTTCGAGCACATTGCTGTACAACCCCAGGATGCGAACAAATGGAGCCTCCAGCGTGAAGTACACCCCGGGCTGGATCATCGTAGTGCGCACAAGATTACCGGCATCAGACGACTGTGCAGGCGTAGCTGTGCAGAAGTTCTTCAGAAATGCATCCAACGTCGGCGCGGGATCTTTCGGATACACGATGCCATCGTGATTGCCCGCGATCGCGAGAATCGGCGCCGGATAGTCGCGATAGGGTGAGTAGAACTGATCGTAGTAGTAGGTCGCCTCGCCAAAGTAATAAACGACGTCGCCCAGGTGAAAAAGAAACGAAGGCACGTCCGCCGGATTCGTCTCGTCGAAGTCAGTCCCCATCTTGTCCGCGACCAGCGACTGCATTGCCGGCCCTACCACGCTGCCCGTGTCTCCCACCGAATGAAAGACAATCTGTCCTGCCTTTTGAATCGAAGCTACCTTCGCCGCTCCTGCGCTGCCGTAGACCTGTGCAAGCGTCAGAATGGGCTCCACTGCACCGCCTGGTGGCTGCGGAACCGCTTCGAGCAACGATATTCCCTTGAGGTTCTTATCGGTGACCGGGTCTTTGAATCCTGTCGGATCAGGCGACGGCTGTGGCTGCGAGAAGATCGGCTGGCCACTCTTGCTACCGGAACCGGATGTCGGCGCGGGTGTCTTTGTCTTCTTCTTCGTGTGGTCTAAGGAAGGAACAGGTGGCTTCTTCGGCATAACGCCTCCACTGCCGTCAACGCACCGATAAGCATACTGCTGTGGTGTTACGAATGGGTGAGAAAACAGAACGTTCTCGGCAGAGTCTAATCGCAAGATAGAATCACCGCACCTACAGAGCCCCGGGGAACGAATGAAGTCAGCTTCCGTTGTAAGTCTTGCAGTCCTCTTAATCCTAGCCTCAGCAGCAAAAGCGCAAACACTGGACCCAACCAGCTTTGGCAGCAAAAATACCTTCGCCGCCTTTGTCGATTACTCCAACGACTCAAGCCACATCATTCTCGGAAGTGCCGAAGGACGTAAGTTCACTGAATTTGGCTTCCAGTATGAACGCCGCTTGTTGTTAGTCAAACACCTTGCCTGGAAATACACGGCAGAGTTTCGGCCACTCATTGCAGAAAGCGACCTTACGGACTTTGAAACAATCGTTCAGACATCACCGCCTCCAGCACAAACGACTGTGACTACTCCAACAGCCATTCCGCAGTGCAGGCCTTCAACGCGAAGTTATTCTTTCACGGGCCCGTCAGGAGTATTGGAGACTGGCACCGTCACTACCAGTTGTAGTCGTCGCTGGACCTACGTGGAAGGATTGTCACCGTTGGGGACAAGGTTTAATCTCCTCCCCCACAGGCGATGGCAACCAACAGGTAGCATCCTAACCGGGTTTCTACTCTCAGCAAAAAAAATTCCCGTCGATTCGGGTGGCTCATTCAACTTCATGTTTCAATTTGGTGCGGGCATCGAATATTTTCGAACCTCAACCCAATCCATTCGATTTGAATATCAGCTCCAGCATTTCTCAAACGCTTACACTGCCCAAACCAACTACGGAGTTGATAACGGTCTCTTCAAACTCACCTATACCTTCGGCAAATAAAAGCAGATCGCAGTTGCGATCCATTTACTCCGCGCTCTTTACCCTAATCGCCGTCAGATTCCTCACCCACCGTTGCGGTTTCTTGTCCCCGCTATCGACCAGCTTCAACTGACCATCTTCCCCCAGCGGCTTCCCATTCATGCTCGTTGCAACAATGACGGTTCCCTCATGCTCCGAGCCTTCAACTTCCGTCAGCGAATACAGCACCCAGTACTTGTCCGACCCCTCCGCCAACAGATAACTCCGCAGCATCTTGCCGTGCGTCGCCTGGCTTACCGGGAACCCGTACTTCGCCAGCAGATCTCCCAGCAGCACGCCGGTGTAACTCTCATCCGCCTTCGTATGTTCGTTATGAACACTCACCGTCTTCTGGGGCATTGCTTGCAACTCCGCAACTGTCAGCGTTGTTGCCTTCCCATCGATCGTCAGCGTCAGGCTCGTCGAAGCAGGCGCCGGAGCATGTTCATGCCTCTCCATCGCAGCTTGTGGCACGGTTTGAGCGCTCCCATTCCCAGCCCCCGTACCCGTAAGGCACAGGGCAATGAACCACAAAAGCGAAATGGCGGCAGTCTTCATGGACTTCAGCCTACCGCGCCTCTGCCGTATACTCAAGGTATGTCTATCGTTCGCGACGCCGCAGCCATCGCCAAGGGTATGAGCATTACCCTCAAGGAAGTCTTTCAGCCAACCGAGGTCGAAAACTACCCCGACGGCAAAGGCCCTATGCGCGGAGCCAAATTTCAGGAACGTTTCCGCGGCAAGCACCAGCTTCAGCGCGACGAGCAGGGCCTAGAAAAATGTGTCGCCTGCTTTCTGTGCGCCGCGGCTTGTCCTTCCAACTGCATCTACATCGAAGCTGCCGAAAACACCGAAGAAAAGCGCATCTCCTCCGCCGAACGTTACGCCAAGGTCTACAACATCGACTACAACCGCTGCATCTTTTGCGGCTACTGTGTCGAAGCCTGCCCCACCGACGCCATCACTCACGGCCACGGCTTCGAACTCGCCAGCCTCAACGCCACCACCCTCGTCATGCGCAAGGAAGACCTGCTGGTCCCGATGCCCCAGCTTCCGGACGCGGTCCTTTCAGACAAGGACCAGGCCGAGATACTCGCCTAGCCGTTGCGGAAGCCACAGCAACCCCCAATACCTACAGCATCGATAACTGATGCTCCAAGTGCGCCAGCGTCCTAGTATCCTGATACTCGATGCTTCCGCGCAACATGATAGGACTTCTCAATCAACGTGCCCTCAGGGCCGTGGGGGAAATATGACAAGACTCAATCAACATCCTCTGGAAAAAATTCTCGAAAATCGTATCGCCATCATCGACGGAGCGATGGGCACAACCATCCGCACCTACGGCAAAAAGGAAGCAGACATTCGCGGAGATCGTTTCAAAGACTCAAAGAAGGACCTGCTCAACAACGGCGACCTCTTCTCCCTGACGCAGCCCGAGATGATTTGTGACATCCATCGCAGGTTTCTCGAGGCTGGGGCAGACATCATCGAAACCAACACCTTCGGCGCTACCAGCATTACCCAGAGCGAATTCTTCGTCGACGATCCCCGCGAGCACGGTGCCCGCAAAGACCCCGAGTTCTACCAGAAGATCATCGACGACCCGATGCTCAGTAATCTGGCTTGGGAGATCAATGAAAAATCCGCCCAGCAGTGTCGCGAATGGGCCGATCGCGTGGCGAACGCTACCGGACGTCAACGCTTCGTTGCGGGAGCGATCGGGCCGCTGACCGTCTCTCTCTCGAACTCGCCCGATGCCGATGATCCCGGCTTCCGCGTAGTCTCCTTCGATCAGGTAAAGACTGCTTATGCTGAGCAGGTGCGCGCCCTCATCGCCGGCGGCTCCGACCTCCTTTTAGTCGAAACAATCTTCGACTCGCTCAACGCGAAGGCAGCACTCGTCGCTATTCGCGAGGTCTTCGATCAGGATGGTAAAAATCTGCCCGTGATGATCTCAGCAGCCGTCGGGCGAGGTGGCGAGACGATGATCTCCGCACAAACGACCGAAGCCTTCTGGAACGCAGTAAAGCACGTGAAGCCGCTATCAATCGGGCTCAACTGCTCGCTCGGCCCCGATCTCATGTATCCGTTCCTCGAAGAGCTCTCCGAAAAAGCCGACGTAGCGATCTCCTGCTACCCAAATGCAGGCCTGCCGAATCCACTCTCCGAAACCGGCTTCGATCTTGGTCCGCAGGACATGGCTCGTTTCCTCGGTGTCTTCGCCAAGGATGGACTGATCAACATCGCAGGCGGCTGTTGCGGTAATACCCCCGAGCACATCGCAGCCATCGCCAAGGCACTCGAAGGCCAGGCTCCGCGAAGACTCGCTAAGATCGAGGTTGCAGCGTGAGTAGAACCGAAACCGTAGTCGTGGAGACGAAGCCACTCCGTCTGTCAGGATCACAACCGTTCACCCAGCAGCCCGGCGTCTTCATCATGATCGGCGAACGTACCAACGTCGCTGGTTCGCCCAGATTTGCCCGGCTGGTCAAGGAAGGCAAATTCGAAGAGGCCGTAAGCATAGCCCGGCAACAAGTCGAGAATGGCGCGAACGTCATCGACATCTGCATGGACGAGGGCATGATCGACGGCGTCGTGGCAATGACGCGTTACTTGCAGTTGCTCGGGAGCGAACCCGAAGTTGCAAAAGTCCCTTTCATGGTGGACTCCTCAAAATGGGAGGTCATCGAGGCGGGTCTCAAGTGCCTTCAGGGCAAGGGAATTGTCAACTCAATCTCGCTCAAGGAAGGTGAAGAGAAATTCCGGCAGAACGCAGCAACAGTGCTCAAATACGGCGCAGCAGTAGTCGTCATGGCCTTCGACGAACAGGGCCAGGCCGCGACCTACGAAGAAAAAATCCGTATCTGCGAACGCGCTCATCGCATCCTCGTCGACGAAGTAGGCTTTCCACCCGAAGACATCATCTTTGACCCCAACATCCTTACCGTCGCCACTGGCATGGAGGAACACAACAACTACGCGGTCGACTTTATCAACGCCACGCGGTGGATCAAGTCCAGCCTGCCCCACGCGAAAGTCAGCGGCGGTGTCTCCAACATCTCCTTCAGTTTCCGCGGCAACAACAAGGTCCGCGAGGCGATGCACTCCGCATTTCTCTACCACGCCATCGCGGCGGGTATGGACATGGGTATCGTGAACGCCGGGATGCTCGAGGTATACGAAGAGATCGAGCCCGAACTGAAGGTGATGGTCGAGGACGTCCTGCTTAACCGGCGCCCCGACGCAACAGAGCGCTTAGTTGAATACGGTGAAACGCTCAAGGGCGCAGGCTCAGTTGCAAGCGAGAAGAAAGCCGAAGAGTGGCGCAACGGCACAGTCGAAGAGCGCCTGTCGCACGCCTTGGTCAAAGGAATCGACACCTACATCGAGATCGACGCCGAGGAAGCCCGCGTCAAGCTTGGCCGCCCGCTGTTAGTCATTGAAGGCCCCTTGATGGACGGCATGAGCGTAGTAGGCGATCTCTTCGGAGCAGGCAAGATGTTCCTGCCGCAGGTAGTCAAGTCTGCTCGCGTGATGAAGAAGGCCGTGGCCCACCTTACTCCGTTCATGGAGGCCGAAAAGGCCGCAATGGAAGCCGCTGGTCACGTAGTCAAGGCGCAGGGCAAGATCTTGCTGGCAACGGTAAAAGGCGACGTTCACGATATCGGCAAAAACATCGTCGGAGTCGTCCTTGCCTGCAACAACTACGAGGTCATCGACATGGGCGTCATGGTCTCGAGCGAAAAAATCCTCGAGCGCGCGAAAGCCGAGAAGGTTGACCTGATCGGCCTCAGCGGCCTCATCACCCCGTCCCTCGACGAGATGGTGCACGTGGCCCGCGAGATGGAGCGTCAGGGCTTCAAGCTACCACTGCTCATCGGCGGTGCAACCACGAGCCGCCGCCACACCGCCGTCAAAATTGCGCCGCACTACAGCCAGCCGGTGGTCCATGTACTCGATGCCAGTCGCGCAGTGCCCGTCACAACCAGCCTTCTGAGCGTTGAAGGCAAACCGGAGTTCGTCGCGCAGTATCTTGCCGATTACGAGGCGCTCCGCAAGGCGCACGCCGCGCCTCGCCAGCAGGTCATCTCCCTCGAAGCCGCGCGCGCAAGACGAACTCCGATCGAGTGGCGTCCCGAAGACCTTCCCACTCCCGACTTCACCGGCGTGCGCGTGCTCGACAACTTTCCTCTCGCAACGCTGCGAGACTACATCGACTGGACGCCGCTCTTTCACGCATGGGGGCTCAAAGGCGTCTACCCACGCATTCTCGATCACGAAGAACAGGGTGAGCAGGCGCGCCAGCTATTCAAAGATGCCAATGCTCTCCTGGATCGCTTCATTGAGAAGAAGCCGATCACCGCACGCGGCGTCTACGGCTTCTTTCGCGCCAGCGCTGTAGGCGACGACGTCGAACTCTACACAGACGAGACAAGCGGAGAGGTCCTCGAGCGATTCCACTTCCTCCGCCAGCAGGCAAACAAAGAAGGCAACGAGCCATGCCGCTCGCTCTCCGACTTCGTCGCTCCAAAGGAAACCGGCTTGCCCGATCACATCGGAGCATTCGCCGTCACCAGCGGAATCGGCCTGAAAGAGCTATGCGACCAGTTCAGGGCCGACAACGATGACTACAACGCAATCATGGCCGAAGCAATTGCCGATCGCCTTGCCGAGGCCTTCGCGGAATATCTGCACAAGCGGGTGCGCGACGAATGGGGCTATGGCTCCGAAGAGAACCTGAGACCTACAGACTTAATCCAGGAGAAATACCGTGGAATCAGGCCCGCCGCTGGCTATCCAGCCTGCCCGGACCATACCGAGAAGGGAACCCTCTGGCGCTTGCTCGACGTTCAAGCCAACACCGGAATGCAGATCACCGAATCCTTTGCGATGTGGCCCGGATCAAGTGTCAGTGGACTCTACTTCGCCCACCCGGAGTCGCGATATTTCTCACTCGGCAAGATAGACCGTGATCAGGTCACCGACTATCACGAACGCAAGGGGATGAGCGTACCAGAGGTCGAAAGATGGCTAGGCCAAAACCTGAACTACGATCCGGGCTAAGACTTGGCGAAATCTTCAAACTCGGCCTCTACCGCAAGAAAAACGGAATTGCGGCGATTTCACACTGGTGAAAGAAAAGTCTGACTACGCGGTAAAATAGTTGTACGCTTGATCTCCGCATCCGTAGAGATTTGATTCGCCATTGAATACGCTATGTTCGGCGTTTTGTTCGACCTTCGCATTGAGATTTTCAGCTGATATCTCCGAATAAGAGAGCCGGATCAAACATGCAGACCCCGGAAGCCAACAAGCGGACCATCCTACATGTATGTACTCGCGAAACCATTCGTCCCTTGCGCGATCGCGTCCTTACACTCCAGGGCTTTGAGGTCGATTCCACCCTCAGTTACAAAGAAGGCCTGTCCATGTTTTGGAGTCGGCATTACGATCTTGTACTGATCGACGTCGAAGGTGAAACCGGCGTTCGTAATGCCGAGCATCTCTGCAGCGAAATCAAAACCGCTCAACCCGAGCAAATCGTCGCCTTTGTCTGTAACTGGCGAGTCGCGATCATGACCGACTGCCCCGACGAAATTCTCCGTACTGAATTCGACCCCGCGGCCTTCGCCGAAGGCGTTCGCAGCATCGTTACGTCAGACTCAGACTCAAACTAGAGCTGTGGTGCCGGAATCATGTGTTTGTCGGGCCCAACTACCATCTTTGGAGCAGTACTCGTCGCCGGGGTAGTCGTTCCGCCCTGCTGATCATGAGCGACTACGTTCGAAGGCGCTGCGGAAGATGCGTCCGATGTCGTCTGAGCCGTTCCGGTCTGTGCTGTGGTTGAATTATTCGTATTTGTTGCTGCTGGCGGAGCCTTCTTCTTCGTTTTCGCACCCGGCGCACTCTGTGCAACAGCCATTGAGCCCGTCACCAGAAAAGCACTTACCCAGAAACTCGCGGCAAACTTCAAATATCTCGTCATTGGCATCCTCATTTCCGTAGCAGGGTTTGACTTCTTTCGCCCCTCCAGTACACCCACCCCAAAGCCTCTGGTCGATACAACTTCCGCACCACCGGTTGGTCGGAGTTGCGGCCCTCAATCTGCTGTGATACAAACAAAGTATTCCAGTCTGCTTCGGCAGATTTGAATTTCATGCAGAGTGGTTGAGGGACGAGCCCTTTGACGCCACGACAACCGGACAGAACAAAGACGTACCGGTGTCAACTCTCTCCTGGATTGGCCGTAGGCCACAGGGAACATGAGATTCGGAGAATGCAGCCCAAAAGGCCGGCACCCCGTATTTCATCCCTCAGCCGGCAATCCCAAAGAGAATAGTCAAGGCTCCTAGCTCTTCCTCTCGGAAAGAGCACCATGGAATACTCTTGTAGTCGGTACGAGCTCAAGTGCAACGAATGCGGCAAGCGATTCGGCAACCAGCCCCTCTCCGCCTGCCCTGACTGCCTCTATCCCCTCGAACTCGCCTACGACCTCGACGCTGTGCGCGGTATCTTCACCAAAGAGAACATCGCCGCTGGCTCAGCAAGCATCTGGCGTTACGCCGCGCTCCTTCCCATTCCAGAAGGCTTCCAGCCCGATCTCCCCGTAGGTTTCACCCCGCTCGTCCGCGCTCGCAACCTTGGCAAGCGCATCGGCGCCACCAACCTCTACGTCAAAAACGACGCCGTCTGCTTCCCAACCCTCAGCTTCAAAGACCGCGTCGTCTCCGTCGCCCTCGCCAACGCGCGCAAGTTTGGCTTCTCGACCGTCGGCTGCTCCTCGACTGGCAACCTGGCCAACGCCGTAGCCGCGCAGGCTGCTCGACTTGGCCTCAAAGCCACCGTCCTTGTTCCGGCCGACCTCGAACCTGCCAAGATCCTCAACACTCAGGTCTACGGCGCCCGTCTCGTCCGCATTGACGGCAACTACGACCACGTCAACCGCCTCTGCACCCAGATCGCCGACGAATACAACTGGGGCTTCGTCAATGTAAACCTCCGCCCCTACTACGCGGAAGGCTCCAAATCTGTAGGCTTCGAGATCGCAGAGCAGCTAGGCTGGCGTCTCCCCGACAATGTCGTCGTCCCCATGGCTGGCGGCTCGCTCATCCGCAAAATCCGCAAAGCCTTCAACGAACTCATCTATCTCGGCCTCGTCGAAGACAAGCCCGTCCGCTTCTTCGGAGCCCAGGCCACTGGTTGCTCTCCCATCTCCACCGCGGTCAAGCAGGGAACTGATGAGGTCATTCCGCAGCGCCCCAACACCATCGCTCGCTCGCTCGCCATCGGCAATCCCGCAGACGGCCCCGCCGCTTCGCGCATGATTCGCGACTCCGGCGGTTGGGCCGAAGACGTCTCCGACGTAGAAATCGTCTCCGGTATTCAGGAGCTCGCTGAGACCGAAGGCATCTTCACCGAGACCGCAGGCGGCGTCACCACTGCCGTCACCGCACGCCTCTACGCCGATGGCCGCATCGGTCCCGACGAAACCACCGTCACCTGCATTACCGGCAACGGCCTCAAAACCACCGACGCCCTTACCGGCCACTATCAGCAGGAGCGCGCTGTCCGTCCGCGCCTTGCCGACTTCGACGCCTATCTCCGCGAGCTCGACGGCATCACAGAAGAACTCACCACCGCAGGAGCACGATAATGTCCATCAAGGTCACACTTCCCGCCGCCTTTACCCGCCACACCGATGGCCGCAAGCAATTCGACTCTGCTGCCGCCAATCTCCCCGGCCTGCTCTCCGACATCGACCAGACCTTCCCCGCGCTCTCCACCCAGATCAAAGGCGAGGACGGCAAGCTCCGCCGCTTCATCAATATCTATGTCAATGACGAAGACATCCGCTTCCTCGGCGGCGAGACCTACGCCTTCCAGGACGGCGACGAGATCATGCTAATCCCCTCCATTGCTGGCGGCAGTCGCTAGAGTTCCCGGTATTAAAATCGGGCTCGCCGTCACTTATTCGTGCCCGTCGCACGAGGCTTTCAAGCACGAATTAAAATCCCTCGTGCATCTTCGAGCAGGGTTGGAAACATATCGCGGGTCACTACAGTCATCCCGAGACGTCCATTCACGGTAAGCACTGACACTTTTTGCAAAGCCGGCCAGACCCAAGCGCTGCCGGTAAAGAGGTTCTCGATTCTAAGATCGCCGTAATCGGTGCGCACTCTATATCCCGCATAGTTGGTCACCATCAACTCATGCAGGAATGGTCCGTTCAGAAAGGATCCATATAGATCTCGTGCGTTAAGTTCTTCTGCAACCGCAGACGCTACCGCACCCAGAAAGTGCTGAGGCCCATCAGCACTTAGTGCTGGCAACATCTCTTCCCTTACTGCCCTGGCCCTCTCCCAGAACGATCCCTCTTCTGGAACTAGCCCACGATATGTTGAGATCAACAGGCCTGCCGCATCGGAAATCCCCAGCGTCTTTCGCATATCAATCGTAGAACTAAAGCGTATCGGCCCTGCCTTCCACTCGCGCGAGTACTGCTTTCCTGCCAGGGTCAGTGCAACGACCAGCGCGGCATGCACCGTCGTTCCTTCTTCCTTCGCGCGCCGCTTCAGCACCTCGGTCTCCTTTACGCTCAATTGCAGGCGCTGTACGCGCGCTCTGGACATCGCAATGTGAGCCTCATCTTTTGGAGCGACCGATGCCTCAAGCTTCTTTCCATACTCAACAGGAGCCGGCAATCCAAAGAGTTGCCCCACACCCGGCTGGACTTTACCCGGCTTCCCCAAATCTTCTCCTGCAACAGAAGCTAGCAAATCCTGGACCAGCAGCAGATGCGACTTTCCATCCGGGCTGCTATGGTGCGTCGCAAATATAACGACCGAACGGTCTCGAGCATGAAAAAGAGTAGCTCGCGTGAGCGGACCGCTTCCATCTCCAAAGGGTTTCTGAAGCTCTTTTTCCATCTCCTCTTCCAACACCAGGGAATCGGTCAGAGGGTCGATTCGCAAAGGCATTACAACTCGTACTTTCTCGAAGAAAGGACGTTTGCCGGGAATCTTCCGTATCGACGCGGACAGAAGAGGGTAACGAATCTGCATGGCATCCAGCGCGTCGTTCCATTGCTGAAGAGTTGTCGAGCCCTTCATTTCAGCGACGACTGCGTGAAACAGAGGAACACTCTGCTCAATGAGCCAGAAGAACTCTTCAAACGCGTCAAGATCGCGAAGCTTGGTTGCGTTAAATCGAGCGAGTTCAACATCGGCAAGAACGGTAGAGATAGACAAAAGACACCCCTTGGATTTTTAAAGTGCGGTTCCGGTGCGAGCCGTGACGGCACCGCCAATAACTACTCGCAAATAACTATCCGCATCGCTCACCTGTTCTCGCGACACGTGGGTGCGCATTGGAATAACACTCGTACCTGCCGCCTATTCCAGCCAGACGAGTGCGAGACAGCCAGTCATGGGCGAATTCATTGATAAAAGAAGGTTTAGCGGCAACTGGTTATTTTGAATAGTTGCAAATGTCTCGACGACGCAAACCATTGAAATAAAAAAGCTTACGTTGACCACACCCCGTCGGCGGGACACAAAGCAAATCACACTTGGTTTCAGCAATATTTTCTAAATGGAGCAACGAATCCAGAGCAGTCCGGCTCAAATCACCTGATACCAACAATTACCGCGCTACGGAGGCGCGGAAATCTATAGGAAAGAAGGTCATGCATGTTCCTCATTCTGGCAATCGTGCTAGTGTTGCTTTGGTTGGGCGGATTTTTCCTCTTCCATGTCAGCAGCTTCCTCATCCACCTTCTGCTGCTCCTCGCATTGATCTCCATCATCATGAACTTCATACGCGGCAGACGGGCAGGCTAGGCCAAATTCACGGCATGAGAAAAGGCCGAACCCATCGGGGTCCGGCCTTTGTCGTCTCTTAGAACCAGTCTTACTGGTGAGCAACCGGCTGAGGAATCTCCATTCCGGGAACCGGCAGCACTGGCGCCAGCGCTTCAGGAGTCTCCTCGCGTAACTCTGGAAGATTGCCCTCAAGCGCCAGCTTCAGCACCTGGTCCATCTCCTCGACAAAGTGCAGCTTCATGCTGTTCTTCAGCAGCTCCGGCAGATCAGGAAGATCCTTGCGGTTCTCCTCCGGAACAATCGCCTCGAAGATTCCCGCCCGGTGCGCCGCCAGCAACTTCTCCTTCAACCCGCCAATAGGAAGCACCTTCCCACGCAGCGTAATCTCTCCGGTCATCGCCACATCGCGCCGGACTTTGATCTTCGTCAACGCGCTCGCAAGGGCCGTAGCAAGCGTAATTCCCGCCGAAGGCCCATCCTTCGGAATAGCGCCCTCGGGCACATGAACGTGGATATCGACGTTCTTATAAAAATCCTTCGCCAATCCAAGATGATGCGACCGCGATCGGATATACGTCAAGGCAGCCTGCGCCGACTCCTGCATCACATCCCCCAGTTGCCCAGTAGCAGTCATCTTCCCCTTGCCGTCGAGCACCTGCACCTCGGTCTGCAAAATCGTTCCACCCATCTCTGTCCACGCAAGCCCGGTCACAAGGCCGATTTCACTCTTCTCATGCGCAAGCGAATCTCGGAACTTCGCCACGCCAAGAATGTCGCCGAGGTTCTCGGCCGTAACGATCTCCTTATGATCGGCATTCTTCACAACCCGCCGAGCTACCTTGCGACACACATTCCCAATCTCACGCTCAAGATTTCTAACTCCAGCCTCACGAGTATACGATCGGATCATCTGTTTGAGAGCATCATCTTCGAACACAATCTGCTCCGCAGTCAGCCCCGTACCCTCACGTTGCTTCTTCACGAGGTACTGCTTGGCGATCTCAAGTTTCTCGATTTCGGTATACCCATGCAGCCGCAGAATCTCCATACGGTCCTGCAACGGCCCAGGAATCGTATGCAGTACATTCGCCGTCGCAACAAACAAAACCTGCGAAAGATCGTACTCAACATCGAGATAGTGATCCTGGAACGAGCTGTTCTGCTCCGGATCCAGCACCTCGAGCAATGCGCTCGCTGGATCACCGCGAAAATCCGAAGCCATCTTATCGATCTCGTCCAGCATGAACACCGGATTCTTCGTCCCGGCCTTCTTCATCGATTGAATAATCTGCCCAGGCAGAGCTCCAATATAAGTCCGCCGGTGCCCGCGAATCTCAGCCTCGTCCCGCACGCCGCCAAGCGACATCCGCACAAACTTCCGTCCGGTAGCCTTTGCAATAGACATCCCCAGCGAAGTCTTACCCACACCCGGAGGTCCGACAAAACAGAGGATCGATCCCTTGGGATTCTTCACCAGTTGCCGCACCGCAAGAAACTCAAGAATCCGCTCCTTGATCTTCTCCAGTCCGTAGTGATCCTCATTCAGAATCTGCTCGGCATGTTCAATCGATCGAATCTCCTTCGACCGTTTCTTCCACGGCACTGCCAGCAGCCAGTCCAGATAATTTCGCGACACCGTCGACTCCGCCGACATCGGGGGCATCGCCTCCAGCTTCTTCAACTCCTGCAGTGACTTCTCAAATACGTCTTTCGGCATTCCTGCAGCTTCAATCTTCTTCTTCAGCTCATCGAACTCGGACTTCTCGCCGCGCCCAAGCTCTTTCTGAATCGCCTTGATCTTCTCGTTGAGGTAGTACTCTTTCTGCGCCTTCTCCATCTGTCGCTTCACCCGCGACTGAATGGTGCGATCCATGTTCAGCTTCTCGATCGCCACATCCAGCACATCGGCAATCTTCGACAGCCGCAACTCAGGATCAAAAACCTCGAGCAGCTGCTGCTTCTCTTCAATCGACAACTGGAGATTCGCAGCAATCGTATCAGCAAGCTTCGCCGGTTCTTCCGGACGTACGGTCGCAGCCATCGTCTCGTAGTTCAATGACTGCTGCAGCTTTACATACTGTTCAAACAGCGAGTGCACCCGCTGCATCAACTGCTCAACCTGCGGCGTCATCTCCAAACGTGTCTGTCCCGTTCGCACCGTCGCGACAAAAAATCCATCAATATCGTTGACTTCAGTCGCCCGCGCTCGTTCGACGCCTTCCACCAGAACTTTTATGTTGCCGTCGGGCATCTTTACCGACTGAACAATATTTCCGATCGTTCCCGTCTCATAAATATCGTCGGCATTTGGCTCATCCACAGACGCATCGTGTTGCGTCGCAAGAAAAATCTTCCTGTCGCCTGATAGAGCCTCTTCGAGGGCCCGAACGCTCGATTCGCGCCCCACCACGAACGGCGTCATCATATGCGGAAAAATCACCATATCCCGAATCGGCATCATCGGAAGTTTGCGTATATCGCCGGTCAGTGCTTTTTTGGGTTGGTTAGTCATCTCTCTCCAATTAGACGTTAAATCACCAGCGACGATTCATCGGCTCCGCAGCTTCAGGTGATTGTAATGCGTCGGGCCGCGTGATGCACCCGGCAAACTGCAACGTCTGTGGAATTGGAGTGAACAATCGGGCCAGAATCTCTAGCGGTACTGCCTCATGCCACGCAAAATGCGTAGGCCATCGCATCGCCGCTAGCCTGCTTTCTCCAGCAGCATCGGCAGCATCAGGCTGTGTTTCTTCACCATTTCCGCCGTAATCGACAGGTCTTTGACCTTCTTATTGCCCGGAACAAAGTACATAAGGTCCAACATCAGCTCTTCGAGGATCATTCGCAGTCCACGCGCTCCAACTTTACGCTGCAATGCCTCCCGAGCGATCTCGCGAGCGGCCTCTTCCGTGAAAGTGACTTTCACGCCCTCAAACTCAAATAACTTTGCATACTGCTTCAGAATCGCATTGCGCGGCTTTGTCAGAATCTCGATAAGCGCTGCCTCATCCAACTCATCCAGAATTCCCAGCACGGGCAGTCGCCCAACAAACTCCGGAATCAATCCATACTTCAGCAGGTCTTGAGGCTCAGCTCGCCGCAGTAACTCCGCATCTCGCTGCGCCCGAATCGGTGTCACATCGCCTTCCTTGGCTTCAGTCTCTGCAATCGCCTTAAATCCGAGCGCCTTCTTGCCCACACGCCGTCCGATCACCTTCTCAAGTCCGACAAACGCTCCGCCGCAGATGAAAAGTATGTTCGTCGTATCAACTGCCGTAAACTCCTGGTGTGGATGCTTTCGGCCACCCTGTGGCGGAACATTCGCAACCGTGCCTTCTAACAGTTTCAACAGTGCCTGCTGTACCCCTTCACCCGAAACATCGCGTGTAATCGAAGGATTTTCGTCCTTACGACCAATCTTGTCGATCTCGTCGATGTAAATAATCCCGCTCTGCGCTCTCTGTACGTCGCCATCGGCAGCCTGGAGTAACTTCAAAATAATATTCTCGACGTCTTCGCCCACATAGCCGGCTTCCGTCAATGTCGTCGCATCGACGATCGCAAACGGCACATCCAGCATCTTCGCCATCGTTTGCGCCAGCAGCGTCTTGCCTGAACCTGTCGGCCCCACCAGCAGGATGTTCGATTTCGACAACTCGACATCATTGCCGCGCGTCTTGTTCATCTGGATGCGCTTGTAATGGTTGTAGACCGCAACAGCGAGCTTCTTCTTCGTCTGTTCTTGTCCGATCACATACTCATCCAGAAATGCCTTCACCTCTTGTGGCTTCGGCAGATGAGCCGGTGCTGCTCCAGGTTGAGTCTCCGCACGATCATCTTCGAGAATTGAGTTGCATACTGCCACGCACTCATCGCAGATGTAGGCCCGCGGATAATCCGATGGTGAGGAAATCAGCTTGGCGACTGCATCCTGAGATTTATGGCAGAAAGAACAACGAAGAGATTCGTCTGAGCCCCGCGACGTTTTCATAAGTACGACTACTCCTGGGTGGTCCGCGCAACACCACTACATTTAAAAGTCTACACCTGTTTCGTACCGCAAAACACACCCGCAGGTACCCACGGCTGTACCTCGAAATGGTCATATACGTGCTTAAACATGAGCGGAAACCCTTCAAATGAGGAAAAGCCCGAACCGTAGGCTCGGGCTTGAGTAACATGACCGCCGCAGATTTACGTCCGCGGCCTGTCAATAATGTCGTCGATGATGCCATACTCCTTCGACTGCGCGGCCGTCATAATAAAGTCGCGCTCCACATCACGTTCGATTCGCTCCAGCGTCTGCCCTGTGCTTGCGCTCATCAGCTTGTTCGTAATCTCGCGAATCCGAAGAATCTCGCGAGCGTGGATGTCGATGTCGGTCGCCTGTCCGCTCAACCCGCCCATCGACGGCTGATGAATCAGAATCCGCGAGTTCGGTAGTGCAAATCGCTTGCCTTTCTTGCCAGCCATCAGCAGAAAAGCTCCCATGCTCGCAGCCTGTCCAATGCAGAAAGTCACCACATCATTCTTGATATATTGCATCGTGTCGTAGATCGCCAGCCCGGCAGTAATCGACCCACCCGGCGAGTTGATATACAGTTGAATGTCCTTCTCCGGATCCTCACCGCTCAAAAACAGCATCTGCGCAATGATCACATTCGCAATGTTGTCATCGATCGGGGTCCCCAGAAAAATGATGTTGTCGCGCAGCAGGCGGCTGTAGATGTCGTAGGCGCGTTCGCCCCGGCTCGTCTGCTCGATCACCATCGGCACTAATCCCATCGCACTCTCTCTTCCTTGGTTGTCACTGCTTGGTGTTGGTTACTCGTTTTGTCGTTCCGTACCCTGAGCCGAAGAGGGAAGGAAATTCGTTACTCGTTATCGATGCAGCGAAGCAAAAACGCTACGCGCTCAGCTTCTCATACAACACGCTTCCCGTCTTCTCGCGGCGCATCTGCTCGCGAATCCGATCCAGTCCGCCATCGCGGGACAACCTCTCTCGCAATGCCTCCAGGGGTTCATGCGACTGAAGCGAAAGCATCAGGAGTTCGCGATCAACATCCTCGTCCTCCACCGTCACGCCCTCGGCCTCGCTGATCCGGTCGAGAAGCATCGAAGCTTTCACCTCGTTGATTGCCTGGTCGCGTTGAGCCTCGCGCAGCCGTCCGAAATCCAGCTTCCGCATATCCTCAACCGACATCCCTTGCTGCGCCAGCGCACGCAAGCCACGGTCGAGCCGCGCCTCAATTTGCTGCTGTACAAAAGCCTCAGGAACAGGGAACTGGAACCGCTGGATCAGGTCTCCGAGCATCTTGTCCTTCGCGGCATTATCCAATGCATCCTTTTTCCGGCCCGCTGCATGTTCGCGAAGCTTCGCCTCGAAATCCTCCCAGCTCTCATAGTTCCCAAGCTGCTTGGCAAACTCAGCATCCCGTTCCGGAAAGCTCTTATGTTTGATCCCCTTCACGGTCACGTCATAACTTACGCTCTGTCCCGCAAGTCGGCGCTCGCCAAAGTCCGCCGGATAATCCACTTCGAACTTCAGCTCCTGTCCAACCTTTGCTCCACGCAGAGCCTCATTGAAAGCTGGAAGAGTATTCTTCCCGCCAATCTCAATCAGCACATCCTCCCCCGTAATCGGAGCCTGCGCCGCAGCATTCTGCACGCCTTCCTCCGTCACGGTCTGAGCCAGATCCTTCACTTCACCGCGAAATTGAATCTCAGCCCAGTCTCCCTCGACCAGCGCACGATCCTCTTCCACCGGCTCAACCGTCGCATGGCTGTCCAGAACACGATTCAACTCTGCATCGAACTCCTCGTTCGTCAGCGCAACATCGGGCTTGCTCACCTGAACCGAGTCATACCCCGCAATGTCGATCACCGGAGCAACCTCAAACGCAGCTGTAAACTTCAGAGGCTGTCCGTCGAGTAACTGCAGCTGTCTCAATTGCGGCTCGGAAATAGGTCTCAGCTTTTGCTCCTCGATTGCCTTGCGAAATCGCTCCGAAACCAGGCTCTCCAGAACCTCCTGGCGAACCTCCTTCGCAAACTTCGACCGGATCAGCGACTCCGGAACCTTGCCTGCCCGAAATCCAGGAATCCGTGCCAACTTCTGATACCGCTTCACCACCGTCTTGAAGCTCTTCGAAACCTCATCCGCGCCTGCCTCTACTTCAATCTCCCGGGTGAGCTCAGGATTAAGTGCAGGAGCATGCGAGTGCATATGTTCATGGTCATGTTCATGAACATGGGTGTGTTCGTGAGTAGGTGTTACTTCAGACTGCTGTTCAGCAGTCTCATTGGTCTCTGTCATCTCGGTTGAAGTCAATTCCATGCCTTCCAGATTCGTTTGCGTCTCCGTGTCGTTCGCTATGCAAACGCAAGCACGGCCCACGCCTCTAACTACTGTACGAGGCTTCAACACAGGGGGTCAAACCAGCTCCGCCAACCAGGCTCCTAACTACAGATGATTTCTGTGGCCCGTGCTCAGAGAAAAAATCTCCAGCCGGATCTTCCACTGCGTCGTCTGTCCCGGTTGCAGCACTACCATGCCCGTATCTTCGCCCTTCACCCACTCCCGTCCAAACGGATCGTCGAAATTGAACCGCGGCTGAATTGAAATAAACGACCCATCCAGAGGTGCATACACTCGAATCGCCTTGATCGTGGACGTCATCGCCGTGATTCGCAATCCGTAATCATTCTCCGGATCGCGCAACTCTGCAATCGGCCCATTCTCCATCAACCCCTGCTTCAGATGAACGAACGTATCATCCAGATTCAAAGCGCCTAACTGAGTTCCGTCGCGTGCCGTAAAGTCATATTCCGTCCCGCTAACTGGCAGCAGCTTTCCGCTCAACTGTCCCGTGCGCCTGTCCTTGACGTCGACTCGCTCCCCTTCAGGCAATCTCAGCCTCATTTCGCCGCGATTCCCGTTCAGAATTGCAAATCGCGGATGCCAGCCGATTCCAATCGGTTCTGGCGAGTCGCCCGAATTCCGCGCCACAATCCTGATGTCGATCGCCCTGCCGTTCATCTCCACCGTTGTCGAGACCTCGGTCTTCGAAGGCCAGTGCCCGTCAAAATCTCCCGGATGAAACGTAACTCGAGCCTCGCCGCCATCAGGCATCACATTGGAATTGATCGACTCCGACGCTTGCTTCAAAAACAACCCGCCCTCAACCATCCCCGCGACAGTTCCGTAGCCATCCTTTCCGTCCGAAGGCAGGATCAAGCGTTCGCCCCGCCACATCGTCACCACATTCTGTCCATCCGGCAAGGCTCCCCCCCAAATGCGACCAGCCCATGGCAACTCGATCGCCGCTCCCATTGCCAGACTCTCTTTCCCCGTAAAATCCGCTCCAGTCCCGCTCAATCGTCTCGAGGTATCGCTCAGCGGTGGCGATGCCAGCAGGTTCACCTCGCCCTTTTCCGGCAGATAAGCCCGTATCTGCAGCAAATTCAACCCGCGCCCCGGGAGCAGCGTCGCTGAAAGAAACTCCGGCCCATCACCCCCGGGCATCTGCGACCGCTGCAACTCAATTGCGTCCTGTCCGCCAGGCCGCACGGACACAGCCTGCACCGGCGCCTTCCTCAACTCCCGCTTCAACACCGAAAACTGGCCTAGTCTGTGCTCACGCCACAAAAACGCCAACCCACCCAGCAAAATCATCAGAACCAGAAACGTCAGAAGCCCCGACCGCATCACTGCTGCGCGCCACAAACGTCGTCGATACTTGGCAACCCCTTGTTTCAGAAGGGCCCAGTACATCCTGCTAAGTCTTGGATCTTCCAACGCCTCGCCCTTCTAAACTGCCCGCACTCAATTGGGCGCCTATTTTCCGCCGTGGACCCCTTACCATTCTACGTATGCAAAAGCCTACGTCAGCAGGGTTAAACCTCACTCCTACTATCATGGGATGCAGTGACATCTTCTCGCGCACAGATTACGCCTCAGCTTCTCCCGCAGATTCACCAGAACATCATCACCTGTGAGCGCTGTACCCGACTTCGTACCTACTGCCGCGGCATCGGAGAAACCAAGCGCCGCGCCTACCAGGACCAGACCTACTGGGCTCGACCCGTCCCAGGTTTCGGTGATCCCCGTGCCCGAATCCTTATCCTCGGCCTCGCGCCCGGAGCCCACGGAGCTAATCGCACCGGCCGTCCCTTCACCGGAGACGGCTCCGGCGACTTCATGTATCCGGTACTCCACGAACTCGGCCTCGCCTCCGGACCCCGCGCCATCGATCGCAACGATGGCCTCAAGCTCCGCCATGCCTGGATAGCCTCTGTCGTCCGCTGCGCCCCGCCCGGCGACAAACCCCAGCCTCAGGAGATTCGCAACTGCGCCCTGCATCTCGCCGCCGAAATTCAGGCCCTACCCCGCGTCCGCGTCGTCGTCTGCCTCGGCAAGATCGCCTTCGATGGCTACCTCGCCTTCCTCCTCGAAACTGGTGTCATCACCCGCAAATCCAACTACCGCTTCACTCACGGAGCCGAATACCAACTCCCCAACGGCCTCCATCTCCTCGCCTCGTACCACCCATCCCTACGCAACACCAACACCGGAGTCCTCAACCGTCTGATGTTCACCAAAGTCTTTCTGCGAGCGAGGGAACTTGCTGGTCTTGCCATCTAATGGCCTTTGCATTTCACTCGTTCGGTGCTAAACCATAAGAGAAACCAACCAATCCCACAGGGCCCGAATCCAAAACTCAAGAGAAGACAAAGAAAGCACGAGGTATACCAATGAGCTCAAAAAACTACTGGCTAGCCTTTGGAGTCGGCGTCGCCGCGGGAGCCACAATCGCTCTCCTTTACGCTCCACAGACTGGAGCCAAGACCCGCAAGCAACTCCGCAAAGGAGTCGAAGACGCTGGCGACTACCTCGAAGACGCCGCCAACTACCTCAAAGAACAAGCCGAGCGCCTCAGCAGGGAAGCCGAAAAGGCTGTTAAGAAAACTCGCGGTCAAGTCGAAGATGCCGTGGACAGAGCCGGCGACGTCGTTCAGAGCGCATTGAAGTCCGCTCAATCGCTCGTCTAACCTCCTGCACCAAACGAAAAACCCCGGCCACCCGGGGTTTTCGTATTTAAACCGGCGACCAGATCCCAATCGTCATGCTAACGTCAATCGCATGTCCGACCTCGCCCTGGAGCAAGTCGCAGGCCCCCAAACCCAAACTCAAAAAGAACGTCCCTGGCTCTTCAGCCTGCTCATCGCTCCAAACGCGGTTCTCGCAAATGGCATTATCAGTGGTGTTCTCTCCTATCTGCTCCGCAGGCAGGGAGTCAGCATAGGTCGAAGTTCTGAGATCATCTCTCTTCTCATCCTCCCCCAAACTATCTACTGCCTTTGGACCCCCATCACCGACTTTTGGATCCGCCGCCGCACCTGGCTGGTAGTCGGCGGTGTGTCCTCTGCCTTGGCCATGTTCGCTGCCTTCCACGGACAGCGCCTCGACACATCTTCCGCTGTGGCCCTGATGTTCTTGAGCGCCTGTCTTGGCCAGCTCGTTGTCTCCAGCTGCGGCGGAATTATGGGCTCCCTGCACAGCGAAGTCTCTCGCCGCAGGGCAAGCAGCTTCTACCAGGGCGGCTCGCTCGGTTTCGGAGCACTCGGCATCTTCGTTCTCGCCTCGAGTGCCGAAAAATTCTCCGTCGTCACCCTCGGTTGGATCGCCGTAGCACTCATCACCATCCCATCGTTCGCCGCCTTTGCTGCACCGGATCGCGCCACCAACATTGAACCGCAACGCACGCTCAAACAGACCTTCTCCTGCATCTGGCACGAAGTCAAAACGACATTTTTTTGTTGGCGGGCTGTTCCATACACCCTACTCATGATCTTTCCTATGTGCAGCGGGGCCGCCGTTGGGCTTCTTCCCGGAATAGCCCAGGACTACCACGTCACCGGCCAGCAGATGGCCTGGATCAACGGCATTGGCGGAGCGCTTCTGACAGCGGCCGGCGCGCTCTCAGCAACCCTCATTTCCGCTCGCATCCGCGCCTCAGTGGCATATCTCTCTGTTGGCCTTATTAACGAAGCAACCATAGCGATCCTCTGGCTGGCCCCGCTGAGTCCATTCACCTACTACGTTGGTGCAACCCTCTTTCTCTTCACCATCGGTGCCTGCTACGCACTTTTTACAGCCGTGGTGCTTGAATTCCTCGGTCTCTCCGGCAAGAGCGGAAGCGGCCGCTACTCGGTCATCAACGGCCTTGGCAATCTCCCTGTCGCTTACATGACCATCGTCGACGGAAGAGGTGGCAAAATCTGGGGAGCCCGAGGTCTCGCTGGCACCGATGCTGTCGTAGGGGGCATCGGCGCCATGATCCTTCTCACATACTTCCTCCTCAACAAGCGCTCCAACTCACAGGCTCTAGCCTCAGCAAGCGCCCACTGATCAGGGGCTGTTCACGAAAAAAGAACTCTACTCCGGCGGCCCCACCGTCACCACAAAATAGGTCACCGGCTTATCACTCGTATTCGCAATAAAATGCTTGTCGCCCGCACAACAAATTCCCACGTCCCCCGCCACCATCGTCCTCGCGACACCATTCGTCGTCAACTCCGCCGTCCCCTCCCGCACCAGCCAGATCTCGCTATGCAGATGCGTCCCCACCGCTTCGTGCTCTGCTCCTGGCTCAATCGTCGATTCATGCATCTCCAGCCGAATATTTTCGGCCTTCAACATCCCTGCCACATACCGGCTCGAAGAATGCCCCGCCATCGATCCAGCCTTCGAAGCCGAAGGCTTGAACACCCCCGACTCCAGCACAGGTAAACTCGCACCCTGACCCTCTGCCAACAGAGCCGACCCGCCCAGCAATACCGGTAGCAAAGCTGCAAACTCTCGACGATCCATATCTCAAAACCCTCCCACCAAAAACAATACGCCCCGGCCATTCAGACCGGGGCGCAAATTGATCGAAAGGGAAGTGCTAGACCGTAGTCAGCGCCAACCCCGCCATCTTCTCTTCGCCATCCGCAGAGACTGGCCGATAGAAGAGTTTATTGTTTTCCATGTAGACCTCAAGGAACGCAGGCCGCTCAGCAATCCCGCCTGCGATCAGCGCCTCCGATAGAGGATCCTCAACAAACTTCTGCAGCGCCCGACGCAGAGGCCGCGCACCATACGTCCGGTCCGAAGCCGTCTTCTCGATAATCCACTTCTTCGCGTCGTCCGTTACAGAAATCGTAATGGCTTTGTGCACCAAATTGACATTCAACTGTTGCACCAGCAACTCGAGAATCTGCATCAGGTCCGCATCCGACAGCGAAGTGAAGATGATGATCTCGTCCAGCCGGTTCAAAAACTCCGGATTGAACGTTCGCTTCACCTCACCGCGAACCAGTTCCTCCATCTTGTCCATCACCATGTCTTCCTTCTCACTCTGGAAGCCAAGCCCCTGCCGCTTCTGCAGATGCTTCGCTCCAATATTCGAAGTCATAATGATGATCGTGTTCTTGTAATCGACTGTGTTGCCCAGACCATCCGTTAACTGCCCATCCTCAAAAACCTGCAGCAGCAGATTGAACACATCCGGATGCGCCTTCTCAATCTCATCCAGCAACACCACGCAATAAGGGTTACGCTTCACGCGCTCGGTAAGCTGACCGCCCTCTTCATACCCGACATATCCCGGAGGCGAACCGATCAGCTTGCTGACCGAATGCTTCTCCATGAACTCCGACATATCGAAACGTATAAGCGCCTTCTCAGAGCCAAACAGGAACTGTGCCAACGTCCGAGCCATCTCCGTCTTGCCCACGCCCGTCGGCCCAAGGAATAGGAAGCTTCCAATCGGTCGCGCCGGATTCTTCAGCCCTGCACGAGACCGCCGAATAGCCCGCGCCAGCGCATTGATCGCCTTGTCCTGCGAGATCACGCGCTTGTGCAGTTCTTCCTCAACGCGAAGCAGCCTCTGCGTCTCCTCTTCCTTCAGCGAAGTAATCGGCACGCCAGTCCAACGGCTCACGACGTCCTCGATATCCCCGCGCGTCACAATTCCCGCCGAAGAGTCATCCAGGTGATACTTATCGCGCAGTGCCCGCAGATTCTCCCGCTCCTTGCGCTCTTCATCCGAGTAGAACCGTGCCTTCTCGAACTCATGATTCGCAATCGCGTTCTCCATGCGATGCACAATGAACTTAATCCGCTTCTGCACCTCGGTCAGTTCTTCAGGCATCGAAGTCTGACGCAGCTTCACCCGCGCACCAGCCTCATCGATCAAATCGATAGCCTTGTCGGGAAGAAACCGATCCGGAATATACCGGCTCGAATGCGACACCGAAAAAGTAATCGCATCATCGGTGTAAGAGACAGCATGGAATTTCTCGTACTTCTCCTTGATCCCCATGATGATCTTGATCGCATCTTCCTCACTCGGCGGCGGCACTTTCACAGCCTGGAATCTGCGCTCAAGCGAGCGGTCCTTCTCAATCGACTTCCGATACTCCGCAGGAGTCGTCGCGCCGATGCACTGAATCTCGCCGCGGCTCAGCGCCGGCTTCAGAATGTTCGCTGCATCGAGCGACCCTTCAGCCGAACCGGCCCCAACCAGCGTATGCAACTCGTCGATGAACACGATCGAGTTCTGGTTTTCCATCAACTCCTTCATGATCGTCTTCAGCCGCTCTTCAAACTGCCCGCGATACTTCGTTCCAGCAACGATCAGCGAAAGATCCAGCGCCAGCACGCGCTTGTCCGCCAGAAAACTCGGTACCTCTCCGTCAGCAATCTTCTGCGCCAACCCTTCCACGATTGCAGTCTTACCGACACCCGGCTCGCCAATCAGCACTGGATTATTCTTCGTCCGCCGGCACAAAATCTGAATCACACGATCCACCTCGGCATCGCGCCCAACCAGCGGATCAAGCTGCTGGTCCTGAGCACTCTGCGTCAGATCGCGCGAAAACTCCGCCAGCATGCTCTGCTCACCGCGCTGCGCCTTGCTCGACTGCGAAGCAGGAACCTTTTCCTGAGTCGTCCGCTGCAGTTCCTCGCGAATCATCGGCAGTCGCAATCCGCGCTCCTGCAGAATCTCTGCCGCAAAGCACTTCTCTTCGCGCAGCAATCCCAGCAAAAGATGTTCCGTCCCAATATGTTTATGCGAAAGCCGTTCGGCTTCTTCTGCCGCATAGGCCAGCACGCGCTTGCACTCATTCGACAGCGGCAGGTCGACCGAAGTCGACACCTTCTCCCGAATCGTCGTATGCCCTTCAATCTGCTTGCGTATCGATTCCACTGACGCATGCGACCGCAAAAAACGGTTCGTCAGCGCCTTGTCCTCCCGCAAAAGCCCAAGCAACAAATGCTCGGTCTCGATATAAGGCGACCCAAACTGACTAGCCTCATACCGGGCAAAGAAAATCACCCGGCGCGCCTTCTCTGTATAGCGTTCGAACATGTTCTCCCCTTCAAGCCGGCCACCACCGAGCCCGAAGGCTCTTTAGCGTCCTTGGTCCCAACAACCGTCCCCTTCGAACTGCTCCACCTCAGGGACTAACCAGGCTACTTCAACCTACAAAGCACCCATTCCACTCCTACAGTGTAGTCGTCCGTACCAAATCTCTGAAATCCCTCGAAAGTTACTGCCTAACTTAGCACTCTTTTAGATGCTTCGTGTGCAAAACTCGCACCAAACTAGGTGCAACCTCACTAGTTCAAACCCAAATTCACCACGGTTGACGCGGAAAGGAGCGGATGGAAGAGAGTTGATCGGAACATCTTCTAATAAACCATCCACAGTCAAATCCAACAAAATACGTCTTTAAATCCTCGCTTCCCTGTCATCCTGTGGTCGGCGGATTCGAATCCACCAACCGCCCATCCCGTAACCGCAAAACCCGGTCACACCTCGCTGCAAATTCGAGATTATGCGTTACCAGCACACTTGTCAGCCCATGCGCTGCATGCAATCGCCTGATCAATTGAAAAACCGCCTCCGCTGTCTTCCCATCCAGATCCCCGGTAGGCTCATCCGCCAGCAGAATCTTCGGTTCCGTTACCAGCGCCCGAGCCAGACTCACCCTCTGCTGCTCCCCCCCGCTCAATTCGCCAGACCGATTCGCCGTCCGATCCCCTAACCCCACCTCGCCAAGCCAAAACCGAGCCTTCTCTAAAGCAGACGCCCGCCCCATCCCCTGAGCCAGCAGTGGCATCGCGACATTCTCCAGCGCAGAAAACTCCGGCAGCAAATAGTGAAACTGCCATACGTACCCCACATCCCGGTTCCGAAACTCCGCCGCCTCCCTTGCTGTAAACCCGCCCAACCGGCTCTCCCCACACCAGACGTCGCCAGCCGAAGGTCTATCCAGCGCAGCCAGCAGATGCAGCAGCGTACTCTTTCCGGCCCCGCTCTCCCCAACAATCGCGACCATCTCCCCGCCAAAAATCTTCAGATCAAGCTCACGAAACAACTCCAAAGCCCCACGTCCCGTACCATCCGAATCCGAGATCGCCTCATAAACCTTCGTCAATCCCACTGCCCGCATCACCACCATCCGCTCACGCCCTATCGGCAGAGGCTCCAAACCTCTCTCCGCATCGTTCAAAGAGGAATCATCTTGACCAGGCGAAGCGACCTGTTCCGACGCCGCCGCCTGACCGCTAGCAGCAGCCCCCTTACCACCAAGGTGGAGAAACCTCCGGATTTTCTTTCCGTCATCCGCCACTTATCTCTCCACCGAAACATCCCTGTGCGCATGTTCCGAATGTCTCCCCAGCGCAATCGAAATCCTGTTCCACGCGTTGATCGTCGTAATCACCAGCGTCAGATTCACCGTCTCCACATCCGTGAACTGCGCTCTCACCTCGTCAAACAACACGTCCGGAGCATGCCCCTCCTGAATATCCGTGACTGCCTCCGCCCAGCCCAGCGCCGCCCGTTCACGCTTCGAATAGAGTTCCGACCCGCGCCAATCCGCCACCCCGGCAATCCGCTCCGCCGTCTCGCCCACCTTCTCCAACTCCATCGTGTGCAGATGAATGCAATACTCACATCCATTCATCAACGACACCCTTAGCCGCACCAACTCTCGCAACGAAGCCGGCAAACCCGAATCCGCATTCAGGTAATGCTCCAGTTCCCGCATCTTCGCTAAACCCTCCGGCGCCAACTGCCCATACTTCAATCGCGGTTCACTCATATCGCAAAGCCTCCGCCGGCAGCACCTTCGCTGCACTTCCACTCGGATAAAGCGTAGCAATCAAGCTCACGCCCAACGAAACCGCCGCCACAATCACCGCATCCGAAACCTTCGGCGCGAACGGCAAATAATCGATCGAATAAACCGACGCATCCAGGTGAATAAACCGGTAGTGCCCACCCAGCCAGCTCAACACATACCCACCAATCAACCCCAGCACAGTCCCAATCACCGAAATCAACAAACCCTGCAGCAGAAAAATCCTTCGCACCTGGCCCTCCGTCACGCCAAAACTCATCAACACCGCAATGTCCCTGGTCTTCTCCATCACCATCATGGTCAGTGCGATCAGAATATTCAGCGCCGCTACGCAAACAATCAGCGCCAGCACAATAAACGTCACAATCTGTTCCAGCTTCAGCGCTCGAAACAGCTCGCGATTCTGCTCCATCCAGTTCGTCGTCTGAAAACCCTTCCCCGCAGTCTCTTCAATCGCCTTCCCCACACGATCCGCATGATACAAATCATCCACCTTAAAACTAATCACCGAGATCAGATCCGGCTCACTGAACAAACTCTGCGCATCCTTCAAGCGCGTGAACGCATAGCTCGAGTCATACTGATAAAACCCCGACTTAAAAATCCCCACCACTTCAAACCTCTGATACCGAGGCACCAACCCCAGCGGCGTCAACTCACCCTGTGGACTAGTCACCAGCACCCCATCCCCCACCTTCACCCCAATCGAATCCGCCAGATCCCGCCCAATCACAATTGGCGGAATCGCCTGTACCGCCGAAGCCGCCGCAGAATCGCCGGGTGCCGCATCTTTCGGAGTCTTACCGCGAAGGGCGGGACGTAAACCGCTCGAAGCAGCCATCAAAGGCCCAACCGGCTCCAGCTCCGCAGCCGACCCGTCCTTCACACTCTGTAACAAATCCCCAACCGTCCTCTCATCCGTCGGAATCACACCCTTAATCAACCCGCCGCCACTCCGAGCCCCATGCGAGATCAGCACCTGCCCATAAAGCCCCGGAGCAGCCGCCACCACATGCGGCACCTTCCGCAACTGAGCCAGCAGAGGCCGCCAGTCACGAATCCCATCCCCAGCAATCCGCATCAGGTCGACATGCGAGGTCGACCCCACCAGACGGTCCTGCAAATCCCGCCTCATCCCATTCGTAATCGCCAGCGCAATAATCAGCGAAGCCACACCTGCGGCCACGCCAATCACAGAAATTGCTGTAATCACACCCACAACGGCCTGCCGCCGCTTCGCCCGCAGATACCGCGCCGCAATAAATAATTCAAATCGCATCGAACCTCAGCTTACTATCCAACCCAGGAAAACAATGCGCGCCCAATATCATTTCCACCAATCGTCCCGGGGCCTCCGCGCCTGGAACGTTCACCGTCTCGTCGAAATCTCTTCCGCTCTGCCGCGAGAGCGCATCCCTCTCTCCGCCATCCGCGAACTAGATGAACCCTACTGGGACGGCGACCCAACAAAATCGATCACCTGCCGCCAGATCGCCGAACATGCCCGTCTCATCCGCGATTGCGACTTCACCTTCCCCGTCATCCTCTCTAGCGACGGTCGTGTCATGGACGGCATGCACCGAATCTGCAAAGCCCTGATCGAAGGTCTCTCCGACATCGAAGCCGTTCGCTTCCAGCACGATCCCGAACCCGACTACATCGGCGTACACCCAGACGATCTCCCCTACGACGACTAGCCAACCACTGGCTTTCGTCAAACATCGAGAACCGAGCCGTTGTGTGGTCTATTCCCTAAACCCTACTCCCTGCTTTCACCGCATCATTACCTTCGGCAGATTCCAATGCTGCCAGGCCGCCACCATCCGCAGCACAAAACAAACCGCAGCACCGAAACTCATAGCGACTCCACGCTGCATCTTCAATCGCAACCCAACCACCACCACAATCGCCCCCGCCAGCGCCGCCGCAGCATAAACATCCGACTGCAAGACCCCCGGCACCTGCGCCAGCAGCACATCCCGCACCGTTCCCCCACCGGCCCCAGTCACCGCACCCATCATCACCGCCAGCAGCGGAGTGATCCCATACTCCAGCGCCTTCCCGACTCCCGCTACCGCAAACAAAGCCAGCCCGGCAGCATCCAGCGTAATCATCAGATGAACAGGAGCTCGCTCAATCAGAGGATGAAAAAAGAAAACAGCCCCGGCACCCGCAAACGCCGTCGCCCCATACCTCCAATCCCGAATGCTATTCGGCGGAATCGCCCCAATCAGCACATCGCGAATCGTCCCACCACCCAGCGCCGTCACAAATGACAGCACCAGCAATCCAAAAACATCCAGCCCCGCATACACCCCGGCCAACGCGCCTTCCACCGCGAACACAAACGTCCCGGTCAAATCGATGACGAGCAGCAGACGGTCCTGGCTAAACTTCGGAAACCGAGCCGGCAGCCACCCACCCATCAGCGAACGACCGCCTTTACCGCCGCAACATTCTCATACCGGTCATACACCCGCACCGCCAGCACATGCTCCTTTGCATCACTAGTCGACGTAGGCACCGTCACCGTAAAGTCATACCGTTCAGTCAACGAATCCGAAACCTTCCCAACCGGCTCCAGATACTGCCACGGCCCCGCATCCACCGAGTACTCCGCATGCGCAATCGGCGAAGTAGCATCCCGAGCATCGAGCGTCGCATGAATCTTCACTGGCGTAGTTGCAACCATCGTCGCCGTCAGAACTCCAGGCACCGGAGGAGTCGTATCAACCACAAACACCTCGCTCATCTTCTCGCCTGTCAACGCCTCAGTATCTGTATGCACCGGAGCATCACTCGCCACCACCTTCAACTCGTACTTCCCGTCAGGTAGCAACGCCGAATCGAAGCTGTACGCCTTCTCCGAAATCTTGTCCTTCAACAATCTCCAGTTCGCCTCACCCACCCCGCGATACCAGACCGCAAACATCAGGTCATCGCCATTATCGTCATGCGCCATCCACCGCACTGTAATCGCCGTCTTGTCCTTCTGCGCAGTCAGAGGCTGCGTATTCGCATCCGCTGAAAAGCTCACCGCAGGCGCTCCCGCGGCCGGAGGAAAAGTCACCTGCACCGTGCCCGCATTCACAACCGGATTCGCGGTTACTCGAGCCCCTGGCGCAACCACAATCTCATCCACCACTGGAGCCACATTCTTCTGCAGATAATTCAGTCCCACCGAATCAACCGCTCCGCCACTCCGCAGAACAGCCTTCCACTGCGCGTACCGCCCCGCAGGAACTGCAAACGCTCCATCCGGCCCCATCTTCACCCAATCACTCCAGCCCATCAGCGGACTTTCAACATTCCCGCTCCTCACAAACAAATCAAACCCAGTTGCCCCCGCACGTACCTCTGCCCGTCCCCACTGTGCGAATCCCTGCGCATCGAAAACATCGCTCGTATACGTAGCATTTGCCGCCACAGCATCGCCCAGCCGAAATACCTTCCCGCTATTGCTCGTCACAACCAGCAACCCATCCTTCGCCGAAGCGAACGCCATCCCTTGCGCCGCCTCCAGGTGCGCGACATCCGCAAATCGCCCCGCCCCATCTGTGTCTACCCGATAAATCCGGCCGCGATTCCCCGTAGCCGCCAACAGACTCCCATTCCGCACCACGAGCGCATACACCACATCATCCTTCAGCGTCACCAGTTTCATCGGCGCGCCATCCGCCGCAATCCGGTAAATCTCCGACCCATCCGGCACCAGAGCATTTGCTCCTGCCGCCGTCGAAGACCCCGGCTGCACAAACGTAATCGTCACCCCAACATTCCCGGTTACGGGCAGCGGCGGCAACGCCGTATGCGCCTTCGTTCCTACGCCTGCTGCAAACACATTCCCCGCCGCATCTATCGCCAGCGACGTGATCTCCTTCCGCCCTGCGGCATACACCGCAAACGGCTTCGCCCCAGCCATCCACGTCGCAAACTTGTAAATCACTCCGGCCCCGTCCGACCCAGCCCAAAGCGTCCCGTCCTGCTCCATCAGCAAACACCGGATATGCTGATCCGCCGTCTTGAACAGAACCTCAGCCTTGCCTCCGCCCGCAGGCAAACGATACACCACGGCCGGAGCTCCCGCTGCAACATAAACCTCGCCCGACTTACCCACCGCCAGATCCCACACATACTTCGGCTTCTCCTCCGTCGTCGCAGGATCAAATACAACAACAGGAGCAGCCCCGCCCGAAGCCGGAACCCGATAAACCTTTCCATCTGGAGAAGTCGCTACCAGCAAACTCCCATCCGCCCCTATCCTCAACGCCTGAACTGCCAATTCTTTCCCATCAAAAATCTGCGAAGCTTTCCCATCCGGCGAAACCTTCATCACCACTGCCGAACTCGCGGAAGTACCACCCAATCCGAGAAAAGCATTCCCCGCCGCGTCGCTCGTCATCGACCACACGTAGCTCTTCCCAGTTGCATAAAGCAGGGAAGTCGCCGGTCCAGCTTCCAGCCGCCCGTCGCTGCGAATAGCAACGCCCTCGGTCGAACCCTTCTCCATCTCGTCGTAGCGCCCAACACTCCAAAGCTTCGTGCCTTGCGCGCTCGCCAACCCAGGCAGCAGTCCACTCCCCGCCACCAACCAAATCACCAAGATTCGTCGTATCATCCTGCCCCTGAGTCTAATCTCCCGCAAACGAAAAGGGCGAGAGCCAAAGCCCTCACCCAATCCGTTTTCTCCATTAATCCGTCTCACACGGGAAAATCCGTTGCGTCTCAGTTCACCAGAACGGCCCGATAACGCACCTGACTCTTCTTTACCCGAGCCACCGCATCATTCGCCTTAGCCATCGCAAACTTCTCCGTCATCGCTTTCACCCCGTGGCGAGCCGCCACATCCAGCATCTCAGCGATCTCCCTCGGACTTCCCGTATTACTGCCCGAAACTGCTCTGTTCCCGCCGGTTAGCGAAAACGCCTGTATCTGCACCGGCTTCGCTGACGCTCCCACCAGGCACAACGTACCCTTCGGACGCAGAGCATTCACATACGCCTGCCAATCCTGGTCAGCACTCACCGTCGACAGCAGCAAATCGAACGAGCCCGCAATCTTCTTCAGCGCACCCGTATCCCGCGTATTCACAAAATTGTGCGCACCCAGTTCCCGTGCCTCGTTTTCCTTGTCCTTCGAGGTCGAAAATGCGGTTACCTCCGCCCCAAAAGTCTTCGCAAACTGAATTCCAAGATGTCCCAGCCCGCCAATTCCGATCACTCCCACCCGCGAAGACGGTCGCACTCCATGATTCCGCAGCGGGCTATAAACCGTAATGCCCGCACAAAGCAGCGGAGCTGCACGTTCGCTATCCAGGGCCGTCGGCATCGCCACGGCAAACCGTGAGTTCACTCGAATCTTGTCTGCAAATCCTCCATTGCGTCCCACGCAGGTCGGCTGCGCCTTCGCGCAGAACTGTTCCGCCCCCTGCCTGCACCACTCGCAGATCCCACAGCTATCCGCCTGCCATCCCACACCAACCCGCTCCCCCACGCTGTGGTTCTTCACAGCCGAGCCCACTGCCACGACGTTCCCTACAATCTCGTGTCCCGGTATAAACGGATACTTGCTGAGTCCCCAGTCGTTGTCAATCAAATGCACATCGCTATGACAAACTCCGCAGTGCGAAATCTTGATCTCTACCTCATTGGCACCCAACGCACCCGGATCATACTTATACGCAAGCAGCTGTGCACCGGCAGCGTGCACACCAAGACCATGGATCTCACTCATTCGAATCTTTTCCCTTTTCGCGCAGACATAACGATGCGCTCGTTCTCTGATGCTACAACACCTCGCAGAGCAAATTTCACAACAAAGGATAACGCTCAGGTGGCATTGTGTTCGCGGAGGAGGCCTCGAGCAAGCCCTGTCGGAACTTCTCGAATCAACTCAACGCGTAACCCGCTCTATTTCACCAGTAGGTTCAATACCTGTGACCCGGTCACCGCATACCCCGCGTCCGCCGAACCAGCCTCCATCACGCTCTCCCCAGTCAACTGCATCTTCTGTGCATCCTTCAGAGGCTCCAGCACATTCGCCATCGAAAGCGGCACACCCGGTAGAGCCTCGCCCTCAAGCAACGCCTGCGTCGAGTGATTCAGAAGCGTCACATACACCCGGTCGTTCGCATGCATCCGGTTCAACTCCGCCACCGTATCCGCCAGCCCAACCGAATGCGCCCCGACCGTTCGCGTCGTCAACCTGTCCACCGTCGCCCCATCGCTCACCACCACGCGCATCGCTCCAGCAGGCAACTCAACCGGTAGCTTCACCCTCACCTTCACCATTCGCGCCTCGGCCTGGTAAGGATGCAGCGTGACCTCCACCTCAATCTCATCCCCCGCGCGCGCTTCGCTCTTGTTCAACCGCGCCGACTCCAGCACCGCCGTCATTCGCGCCGGAATCGCCTCAGCCTTCAGCTTCAACCCAGTCACCACCGGCTGCTCCAGCGGATTCCCATACACCTTGCTGAACCGGTCATTCACCATCAGCGCAGCATTGATCGTTCCCGGGAAAAAATCACTCTGCGCCATCATCCCCTGAATCCGCACCGGCGACAGCCCCCTCACATTCAGCTCGCCAGTCAGCTTGTAACTCATCTCCTCCGCCGCGGTATTGTTCGTTTGCAGACTCTGATACACCGAAACCAGCATCGCCGAAGGTGTCAACTGCCGGTTGTCCAACACCTCGAAGTGCAGTGTCTTCGCCTTCCCCGCAAGCTTGTCGACACCCACAGGAGGCACAACCTCCACCTCCACCGGAATCATCCGCGCCGTCACCCCAAACCGCCCCATAATCGCCGAGGCCCGGTCCTCCGTAAACGCTCCCACAGTCTCCGTCGTGTTAATAATTTTGAATGAATTTAACGGCGAAGCCAGCGAAGTCAGCACCTCCGCCTTGGTCATCGGCATATCCACCGGCCCATACTGCGTAATCGGATGCCCGCAAGCCAGCAGCCTGGTCGCATCGACATAAGTCACCGTGCAAGTCCCGGCCATCGACAAATCCCCGCGCACCAGCACCGCACTGACGGCGCTTCCCGGCACCAGAGGTTCCGGCTGCACAGCTGTCGGATCAGCCCCGCCCAGCCCAGCCACCGGCGTCAGGCCCATCTCCCGAAATTTATCCCCAAACCTCTCCACCGTCTCGCGACTGAACCCGCTAAACACCAGCGGAGTCTCCATAGGAACCATTCCCGGTTGCCCATCCACATTCCCGGACCTCACCGCTGCCTTCGGCCCTGTAGCTGCAGCAACCTCGCCATCCCGAACCTGCAGCATCGCCTCAATCGGAGTGATCCCCGCAATCGGCTCCTTCGTAAACTGCCCAATCCTGTAACTGATCGCACCCACCAGCCGCCCGTCGACATACACCGGGCTTCCGCTCATCCCCGCCACGACGCCCGTATACTCCGGCTTCTCTCCATGCAACCGAGCCAAAATCATGTCCTGCCCCGGCCCCAGCGCATCTTTCAACACTCCCAGAATCTCCACGGGCATCGGCTCCGGATTCACACCCTCAAACACCGTATAAGCCACACCCTTCATCCCGCGCTTCACCTCGGCCAGTGGAAGCACCTTCGTCACTGCCGGCGCAGTAGGAGGTAAAGCCATCGAGTTCCAGGCCTCAGAAGACCCGTTAACAGCACTCGCCGTACTCGACGCCACAGTCACCGGTGTCTGAGCCCACACCCCACCCGTCAGCATGCCGGCCATAGCCACACCGAGGCCCATCCACCGAGTCTTTGTTTCGGAAATCACGTCTTACAGACTACTAGAACACGACTTTGGGCAGCATAACTTGCCAATTCTCACCATGGCTCTTCAAACCCGTCCAACAATCGGAGTAAAGTTTTAGACGATGATGACTACCCATCCCCCTCTTTCGGCCCGCATCCTCCTCCTGGCCGCCTCCGTCCTTTTGCTTCCGCTGCCAGCCACTCACGCCCAGACACCGCCACCCCCGCAGCAGAAACCTGCCACCCAGACCCCGCCCGACGACAGCGGCCCGAACACCGACAACGGCTCCATCGTCCTCAAAAAGAAGAAGGAAGCCGACGAACCCCCACCCGCTGCTGCCCCGGCCGAGCCTAAAGTCAAGAATCCCAACGGCGATACCTACTCCCTTCGCATCGACGTCCCCATCGTCAACATCGACGCCAACGTCGTCCTCGACAAGACCCACCAGTTCGTCCCCGGGCTCAAAGCCAACAACTTCCTCGTTCTCGAAGATGGCGTCCCCCAGACCATCACCAGCGTCCGCGTTGCCCAGACCCCCATCACCGCCGTGATGCTCCTCGAATTCGCCGCCAATAGCTACTACCTGATCAACGACATGCAGAACGCCTCGTACTACTTCTTCCGTTCTCTGCACCCTAACGACTATGTCGCCGTTGTAACTTACGACCTCCATACCCACATCCTCACCGATTTCACCAACAACAAGGACCTCGTCGCCCAGTCTCTCCAGTCACTCATCATCCCCGGCTTCTCGGACACCAACCTCTTCGACGCCCTCTACGAAACCCTTGACCGCGTCTCCCGCATTGAAGGCCGTAAGTACATCATCCTCATCGGCTCCGGCCGCGATACCTTCTCCAAGCTCACTCTCGACAAGATCCTCGCCAAGGTCAAAGCCGCCCAGAACGTCACCATCTTCACCATCGGCACCGGCGCTCTCTTAAACGAGATGTATGGTGGTCGCGGCGGCATGAGTGGAGGCATTCGCGAACTGGATTACCTTCAGGCACAGAACCAGCTCAACACCTTCGCCGCCCTGACCGGCGGTATGAGCTTCAACCCCATGTTCCAGGGCGCGCTCCCGGACGTCTTCGCCGCCATCAACGACTCCATCCGCAACCAGTACATCCTCACCTACCGCCCCACCAACAATAAAAACGACGGCAGCTATCGCCACGTCAAAGTCCTTCTGGTCGACAACGAGGGCCACCCGCTCCGCATGCAGGACGAAAAAGGCCACCCCCAGAAATACACAGTCATCGCCCGCGACGGCTACAACGCCAAACTCCCCGTCGAATAACAACCAATTTTGTTGTCACGACCACAGCTTTCCCCTGTCGTCCCGCAACTCTTCCCCTTGTCATTCCGCACCCTGAGCGAAGTCGAAAGGGGAGGAATCTGCTTTGTCTTTCGCCTCTTGGCAAGCTACAAAACGCGTCATCTCGACCGGAGCAACGGACAGTCCCACCGTCCGTTGCGGAGTGGAGAGACCCCCGCATTTGTCTTGGCAGTTGCTGTTGATGTTGTTCTTGCGGCTGCCTCTTGCTTGTCATCCCAAAAGACCAATCTGCTAAAGTGATCTCCGTATTTCACGCAGGAATTCATTTCCCACAGGAAATTGAGTTGAAACGAAACTGGGATAAGACCGGACCCTCCAGACGCCAATTAATAAAAGCAGGAACCATCTGCGCCGCCGCAGCAGCAATCGCGCGACCGGTCATTGCAGCTCCGCCGTTAGTGCGTGTCTTCGACGTTGCAAAATACGGAGCAGTCGGCGACGGAAAAACTCTGGACAGCCCCGCCGTCCAACGAGCCATCGACGAAGCCGCAGCCTACTCTGGAAAATCCCAGGTCCTCCTCCGAGGCGGCAAAAAGTATCTCGTCGGCACTCTCGTCCTCAAGGGCGCAATCGACTTTCATCTCGCAGACGATGCCCAACTCCTCGCCAGCCTGCAATCTGAACACTATCTCGGAGGCCTCGCAGGCTCTGCCGACGCCGACTCCATGGCCGCAGCCGCAGGTGCTCTGATCGTGGCCACCGGGGCGCGCGGGCTAAAAATCTCCGGCACCGGAACCCTCCAGGGACGCGCTCGCCAGTTCATGCTTCGCTATGACGAAGCCAACGAGTGGTGGCTGCCCAAGGACTTCCGCCCCAAGATGTTCGTCCTCACCGAGTGCCGCGATCTCGAAGTCCGCGACATCACCATCGCCGAAGCTCCCAACTGGGGCCTGCATATGCTCGGCTGCGACGGCGTCCTCGTCGACAACGTCAAAGTCCGCAACCTCCTCGACGTCCCCAACTGCGACGGAATCGACCCCGACCACTCCCGCAACGTCCAGATCAAAAACTGCAACATCGTCTGTGGCGACGATGGAGTAGTCATCAAAGCCAGCCGTCAGAAGAAAGACTACGGCCCCGCCGCCAACATCCGCGTCGAGGATTGCGTCATCGAAACCCAGGACGCCGGCCTGAAAATTGGCACCGAGTCGACCTCCGACATCCACGACATCACCTTCGAGCGCTGCACGATCAGGAAAAGTTCACGCGGCCTCTGCATCCAGCTCCGCGACGAAGGAAGCGTCTATAACGTCAACTTCAAAGACATCACCTTCCAATCGCAATACTTCTCCGATCCATGGTGGGGACGCGGCGAAGCCATCTCCTTCACCGCCATCCCCCGCAAACCCGGTTCAAAACTCGGCTCTCTCCACCACATCGCCGTGCAAAACGTCTCAGGCCGCGCCGAAAACAGCGTTCGCATCTGGGGAAGCCCCGGCAACCCAGCCCACGACATCCTTTTCGACCATGTCGACATCACGCTGGATCGCTGGACGAAATACAAAGGCGGCATCTACGACAACCGCCCCACATCAGCCATCACTCCTCTCGAACCACACCCAACCGCTGGCTTTAGCATTCAGGATGCCAACAACGTAACCCTGCGCGACTGCAAACTCCACTGGGGAAGAGACCGCC
Source organism: uncultured Acidobacteriaceae bacterium (assembly GCA_963815485.1). Lineage (GTDB taxonomy): Bacteria > Acidobacteriota > Terriglobia > Terriglobales > Acidobacteriaceae > Edaphobacter. The sequence goes on from CAWFGQ010000002.1 coordinate 3,791,278, forward strand.
CCGACTCCTTCGGTGAAGCAATCGAACAAAAGAACGTAACCAAACTCAAAGTCGAGCGATTCCAAGGGCCATGAACATGCTGTTAGGAAAAACGTCTTTGCTTAAGGGTACGGCTTCAGCCGTGCTGAAGGAAGTTTCAATCTCGTGCGGCTTTAGCCGCTGAGGTCTGTGCGGATGGAGAAATTACGGATCGATCTTTCAAACACGTATCATCCTGAGCTAAGGCTCTCGCAGTTTCATCGCGAGAGACGCAGTCGAAGGACCTGCCGGTTCGTTTGTAGCTACGCTGCTTTTCCCAAATCCATTCCAAAGCTCTCACTTATTATGTCGATCCGCCGCGTAGCAGCCATCGCCTTCGTCAGTGCCTGCCTTCATGCCCAGCAGATGCGCCCCGTCCAGCCCTCGCCTGTCCTCCGAGAAGAACGGCAGGGAACTGCACCGCCTCCCGCCCAGATCTTCAAAGTTTTCCAATTTCCCGCCGACAAGATCCCCCGTATCGACGGCGACCCCAGCGACTGGGCCATCGTCCCCGAGAGCTACTCCATCGGCCTCGACCAGATGCACGACGACGAGCACAAACACGCAACCCCCGACCCCAAAGACCTCGACATCCATGTCAAAGTAGGCTGGGTTAAAGGTCTCAACCGCCTCTACTTCCTCTACGAGGCCTACGACAACTTCTGGGACTTCGCCGACCCCGGTCTCCACAACGACACCTTCGAGATCGTCATCGATGGCGACCGCTCCGGCGGCCCGCTCATCCCCCAATTCCGCAACAACGCCGACCAGGAAGAATACGACGCCCACTTCTCCATGCACGGCGTCCAGGCCCAGAACTACCACATCTTTACTCCGTCCGAGGGAAAGGACTGGGCATTAGCCTGGGGCTGCCAGCCCTGGGATAAGGAACTCCCATGGGCGAACCACGCGCAAAGCTATCACTTCAAACACGGCGAATCCGGCAAATATATCCTCGAGTTCTACATCACCCCATTCGACTACGCCGGATGCGAAGGTCCTCAACGCGCCGTCGAATCGAAACTCTACGAAAACAAACTCATCGGTCTCTCCTGGGCCGTCATCGACTATGACGGCGACACAAAAAACAACGGCTTCTGGAACCTCGGCACCGAACACACCATGTACGGCAACGCCACGCTCCTGCGCGAATTCCGCCTCATGCCGCTCGAACCGCAATTCCAGAAATCAATCGAAGCCAAATGGAGCTTCAAAGTCCTCGACATGGATCGCCGCCTCGTGGCCTTTCAGGACGAGTCCATCGGAAAAATTACAAGATGGCGTTGGGACTTCGGAGACGGCACCACCTCAGCCGAACAACACCCCCTCCACACCTACCAGAAGCCCGGACAATACGTAGTAGCCCTCTACATCGAAGGCCCCGCCGGAAAATCCCGCATGTCCAAAGTCTGGGATGTCACAGTTCGCTAGCCAATTTCGGACCAACGATGGGGCTGAATAGATCCCGTCTGGCTAAAGAGATCGCGAATTTCGTCTTGCTTAAGGGCACGGCTTCAGCCGTGCCGCGAGAGTCTGGGTAAATGCGGCTTTAGCCGCTGAGGTACGTTTTCTGTTACCGAGGCACTCCCTCAAAAGCCCGAGCCCGTCATTCGCCCATGCTTGACAAGACCGTCACTCAACGACCTTGCTCAAAAAGCAGAAGAGCAAACCGGCATACTCGAAGTCCAGACCTAAAGTCTCTCCTTGGAGGACTTTGCACACTTTTGACGGGGAGGGGATATCTCCCTGACAAATACTCCATCCCAAAATGCGATACTCCAAACTCATGCGCATAGCCTCCCTTCAGCCCTCGATCACAGTCACCTTAAAGGCCCTCAATCGCCTGGACCGTCTCTGCGCCTGCACAAGATATTGCCTCGAAGCCCTCCCCGAACTAGCCGACCGCAATCTCCCAATCCTTCACGACAGCTGGACCGCCAACACCGACGAAATCCTCGCCACGAAACCAGACCTGGTCATCGCCAGCGTCCCTTATCGCCTCGAATCCCTCGCCGCGATCCTCAAATCCGGCCTTCCCATCCTCACATTGGCCCCGCACTCGATCGCCGACATCTACAAAGACATCCGCCTTATCGCCGCACACGTCGACGCAAACGCAGAAGCCGAGTCGCTCATCGCCCAAATGCAATCCACGATCGAGTCCACCCGCGAGCGCACCAAAAATCGCACCCAAACGCCGGTGGTCTTCTGCGAAGAGTGGGGCAAGCCCATCATCCACTCCCAATTCTGGGTGGCTGAGTTGGTCGAAGCCGCCGGAGGCCGCTATCTGGGCACACCCGGCTCACACACCACACCTGAGGCCATCGCAGAAGCTGACCCGGATGTCCTCCTCTTCTCCTGGTGCGGAGCAGGGAACCGTGTCCCCCTCGAGCGCGTCATCGACCAACGCAACTGGCATCACCTCAAAGCCGTCCGAGAACACCGGGTCTTCTGCATCCCCGACCAATACCTCAACACCCCCACCCAGACCCTCCTCGAAGGCCTGGCTTGCATAGCCGCTGCCACCCACCCGCAAACCCACCCACCCCACCCCCATCTGATACAACTCCAAAAAATTGAACTTACCGAGGCCGAGGCATCGTCAGATCCAGATCGGTCCCCAGCATCTGCTTCGTCAGCAAAATAATCTGCCCCGTATGTTGTTGCACATGCCCCACCACTTGGTAGATAGCCTCCAACACACTCACATCCCGCCCCTGGGGATGAACCCGTTCCACCATCCTGGCCGCCGGCACAGCTGCAATGACGCTCCTCGCCTCATCCATCGTCGCCTCGAATAGTGCGATCAACTCCACTCCACTCTTCCCGCCATCCGCACTGAACTCCTTATCCCGCTCACGGATATCCGCTGCCCCACCCACCCCATGCATTATCCATTGCCGCGCATTCCCGCAAAGGTGCAGCATCAGATTTCCCACAGCATTCTCATGGGCCCCCTGCCGCCGCCAGATCTGCTCATCCGACAACTTCTTCACGCACGTCACCAGATACTCCGTCATCTGCCCTAGCCTGCGGGATGAAACGTCTCCAAAGTCAGCAGTGATCTTGTTCTCGAGATTATCCATTCTGGAATTTTACCGCTCATGCTGTGCTTCGACGCGTGCCCTTGAATTGACCTTATCCCCCACCCCCTCGTACACTCTTAACAGGCAGTCAGCACACCCACCTGCGGCTCCTTTTTCAACTTGTTGCCTCCTCGTTCAATGGTAGGACAGTCGGCTCTGAACCGATCAATCGGGGTTCGAATCCCTGGGAGGCAACCAAGAACGCATTCCACGACGTTCAGGGAAAGTTCAAAATTACCTCCACGTCCTTGGATAACCCAGTATTTGGCATACTTGGACGTACCACTACGTCCGTTGACAGCCGCCCCGAACTGTGAGCAACCGAATTGCCGCAAGGCAAGTTGCTCACATACCCCTGACAGACAACAAATAGCGATTGCGCGCAAAATTGAAAGCAGGGGAGCCCTGGAGACTGCCCATCGTGCGATCGGCACATGCGGCCAGGTATTCCGCTACGCCGCAACGGGTCGCGCTACCCGGGAATCCTTCCGGAGACTTACGTGGCGCGCTGCCGCAAGCCACCAGCACCCATTTCGCCGCCACGACTGAGCCCGCGCAGCTTGGAGGAATACTGCGAGCCATGGACAGCTACAGGGGCTCGCCGGCTGTAGTCTGCGCCATCCGGCTAGCCCCTCTCGTGTTTACGCGTCCCGGCGAGCTGCGCCGCGCGGAGTGGAAGGATTTCGACCTCGACGCGGCAGAGTGGCGCTATACCGTGAGGAAGACGAGGACGCCGCACATCGTTCCCTTGTCACGACAAGCGGTACAGCTGTTGCGTGGGTTGCATCCTGTTACGGGCGACGGCCGATTTGTGTTCCCTGGGGCGAGGACCGACAAACGACCGATGAGCGATAACGCCATTCTTGCAGCGATGCGGCGTATGGGTGTCGAGCACGGCTCAGGAGCAGAGGTCCAGACTGTTATCAAATGTTATGGTTGCCGGCGAAATCGAAAGGGTCCAGAAGCCACGCCTCGAACGCCTCGGAATCACCGCCGAACGTGTTTTGCATGAGATTGCTCTGATGGCGTTTGCCAACATGCTGGATTATATGACCATCAAAGACGGCCGCATTGCGGAGTTCGATTATTCGAGGCTGACCAGAGATCAAGCAGCGTCCATTCAAGCGATCACCACAGATATCATTGGCGGCGCAGGCGATGGCGAGCGCCAATTAGTCTGCGGACCCGTTTCAAACTGGGCGATAAGCGTGGAAGCCTCAAATTATTGGGCAAGCACTTCAAGCTCTTCACCGACAAAGTAGAGCAGAGCGGCCCCGATGGTGGACCGATTCAAACGAACATTACAGTTCGATTCGTAAAGGACGATGGGCAGTGAGAATTGCGCTAATTTCTCTGCGAAGCTTCTGGGGCATTCATAGTGAAGAGATTCGCGGGGCATCAGGCTTGCTGGAACCCATATCAATTGAGACATCCCTGGGTTTAGTGGACTCTGCTAAATTCCTGCCCGCAACAAAATCGACAGGTTATTTTGTGTGCAATCCACGCCGCTTGAGCAGCGGCAAACCTTTCCTTCGCCCGAATCGGGCAGAGAGCTTGATTGTCCTCTACTCGCGAGACGTGGAGTATCGCGTCTTCAAGCTCCTGCGTCAGTTTCACATCGAGTAGACACGTATTTATCCTGAACATCGGTTCTCCCAAATCCCTCACCCAAGGCGGGGATATATCCATCAGCAAGGTCACGATTCGTTTTGCGGATTTCAAGCGAGGTCACGTTGGGCAGCACCCCCAACACCGCATAGCGGTCAGGCTCCCTCGCCAGCATGACTAGAACTTCCCCTCGCGCTAGGCGAGTCCGCAATATTCTCGCGGTCTCCCGCAGATACTCCGCCGGGGTCATCGGCGCGCCCCATCCCAAGCTCCGAAATAATCGACTCAACGCTCTCACGATTTTGCCTCTTCCTTACTCGCGGTGGTTCGCGGGGTAGTATGTCTTGCGGCTGTTGTCAGAGAACGCCCAAATCAAGGCGACGACCCAGCCGACGAACGTCCAGCCGAAGAAGAAATTCGTAAGCGCGATACTGGCGGCGTTGCCGTGCTCCCGGACGATGGCGACCAGCGCGGGGAAGAAGTAGACGGTGAGGGCGAAGATGATGACAAGCATCAGGGCTAGTCCTCCATCTCCTGCCGATGACAAAAACACGGCGGGCATGGTGTCACTCCTGAGAACGTGTTGGAGGTCAGTTGGGCACAGACCGGGAGAACCAAGGCAAGTCAAACATTCAGTTTCATCAACTCATGGTGACATTGCATGCACACTCCGTCGTTGCTCAATGGTGGGTATGTACTTGCGCTGGAGCAAGTAGACGATCGCACGCTGAGAGCAGGGGTGTGCCTTCTACAGTGACTGGTCCGGGCTTTGCCTGTCGGCGGGGCGTGAGCGTTCAGTTCATGAAAGAGTCGCTGACCTTCACAGGCGAAAAGAACGCTTCGGCGCAACTACTGCTCTCGGTTATGGGAGCAGAGTGGTCGCGACGGTGGCTGGGGCGGCCCGGTGTGCATGCAATACGGCAGATAGGCGGAATTTGTGATTGTGTCGCCGCGGACGCAGGCGGGATCCGATTTTGGTGACTCGGCAGCACGCAGGACCGGATACGAAGAAGGCTAAACAGATTCCGTCAGTTGATCACTTCAAAGGATGGGTTCGGCATTCAGTTGGTTTCGAACTTTTTGCAAAACGAGTGCGCAAAGAATCCCGAGCGTCAACGAGGTGAGCAACGCTGCGATCGCGACGTACCGCAACTGCCCCTTATTTTGAAGCGTCTCGAGGGCAAGCGGGAGGATGGGAACGATTGTGAGGGACAGAAACGTAAAAACGTAGATTAGAGGATGCCGATAGAGTCCGATATAACCAGTGGGTAGCTCGGTGGGCTTTGAAGCAGATGCCACCTCACGTAGCTCGACCAAGTGAGCCAATAAATAAATCTGGCAGAAAATCAGGATGAGCGAACCGTAGGTTGGAATAGCCGAAGCTGGGAGTTTCGCTTGAAAGAGTTCTATTCGGTCAGTTTCCTGGTTGGCGCGATCCCTTAAAGAATTCGCCAAATCATCCAGCGGAGTGTTCCCTAAATGCTTTGAAGCCTCAATTAGCTCCGAGAATTCGGCCTTGGTATCACCCGTTCCCGAGTGTTCCGCTTGCGGTGCTACTGCCTTGAATACTTGCGCTATATCTACCGAAAGCGGATCCCCGTAGTAAGGATCAAAATGACATAAATCGTGACTCGTGCTTGTATCGGTAAATGGCTGAGCTCGAAGAGATGGGTGAATTGTAGGCGAAACAAAAGCGAAAAATCCCGCAAGATAGCAAGTGACAGTGCCAGCTCATTCCCTTAGCGCTTTCCTTGGGGCGTGAGGTAGAGAGCGGAAAGCGTAACGATCGGGTAGCCCTGGCGGGCGCTTTAAAGCTCTGCCGTCAGCAAAAAGCCACACTGGTGATCGCCAAGCTGGATCGCCTTGCCCGGAACGTCCACTTCATATCAGGACTTATGGAATCGGGTGTGGAGTTTGTCGCGGTCGACATGCCGGAAGCAAATCGTTTGCGGCCCTGGCGGCCGCGAAGGCCCGCGGAACGAAGCTGGGGGGGCGTCTCTGCAGAGCGGTTTGCGGAGATTGCAGCCAGCGGCCGGCAATCGTGGAGTGCGACGGCGAGCAAAGGCCGCGCGGGAATCTTGCCTTTAATTGAAGAGGTGCGCACTGGCGGTGCGACATCGCTTCGGGAGATTGCATCTGAGCTCAATGCACGTGGCGAGATGGCCCCCCGGGGTGGCCAGTGGTCTGCGGTGCAAGTTATGCGGGTGATTGGAGCCACTTCTGCTCTTCCAATCGCAGACTGAAAAGCTGCTTCCTTATCCGCAGTTCAAAGAGTTCTGGTGAGTCATTTTTACGTTACGAGGCGCCATGGAGGGCAGCGTCGGTTTTCGCCTGCGAAATATAGGCAAAGCTTATTGCCTGCTGGATCACGTAACCAAGCTTCGCGCCACAGCCACGCTTGGTTACTAGGACCGTTGTCGAATACGATACCTTTTTCTTTCAGTGTGGCGACTTCGCTATCGAGATCGTCGCATTCGAAATACACATGCACCCCATCACCTCCCGATCGAAGTTCCAAGGATAGCGTCGACAGATCAGAAGGATTCTCCAACCGGGCGTAGTGGTCATTCTTCACGATCAGGGTGAAGCCCAAATTCTGATAGAAGATGATGCTGTCATGTAGTTCATTCGCGGGTATCGTAATTTGATTGAGCCTCATTGCACGACCTTAACAAATAATTGCTGACCTCGCGCCACAGGAACAATCGCGGATTCAATCTGCGCGTGCCCTGACATCCGACATCTGGCCACCGGGGATCTCCGACCCTCCCCTGCCTTTCAATGCGAAATCCAGATGTGTACATGGATTCGCAGTTGTCCACTACTATGTGTGCCTTGCAGGTAGAGCAGATAGTATTATCTCGACGGAGGCGGCCGATGGAACGGAAAGACCCAAAACTCCCGAGCGAAGCCATAGCTCTTTACAACGATTTCATACACGGGGAGATTACTCGCCGGGCCTTTATGGATGGCGTGCAGAAACTAGCCGGCGGTCTGGCTGCTGCCTCGGTTATCAACGCGTTGATGCCGAATTACGCTCTGGGCCAGCAGGTCTCCCGCACCGACGACCGGATCAAGGCGACATATGAGACCGTGTCTTCGCCGAAGGGCAACGGAACTATTAAGGGCTATCTTGTACGCCCTATCAGCGCCGACACGAGATCGGAGACAGCAACGAAGCTGCCCGGCGTGATCGTTGTTCATGAGAATCGCGGTCTGAATCCTCATATTGAGGACATAGCGCGGCGGTTTGCGCTGGCTAACTTCATGGCGTTTGCTCCGGACGGACTCACCTCTCTGGGCGGCTACCCTGGCGACGACTATAAGGGTGGCCAGCTGTTTAGCAAAGTCGACAAGACCAAGATGGCTGAGGATATGGTAGCCGCAGCGATGTGGTTGAAGGCACGCCCTGACTGCTCGGGAAAGATTACTGCTACCGGCTTCTGCTATGGAGGCTCGACCGCCAATATGCTGGCCGTGCGGTTGGGAGGCGATCTGGCGGCAGCGGCTCCATTCTATGGCGGCCCTCCCGCCGACGGGGATATTCCGAAGATCAGGGGAGCGATTCTGGTGCATCACGGAGAACTCGACACACGGCTGGCGGCGACGTGGCCGGCGTACAGCCAAGCTCTTGAAGCGGCGCATGTTCCGCATGATGGCTATATTTATTCAGGCTGCGTGCATGGCTTCAATTGCGATGCGACCCCGGAACGATATAACAAAGCCGCGGCCGATCTGGCCTGGCAGCGCACGATTGACTGGTTTAATAAATACGCGCGCGGTTGACTTCGTCAACCTCTTCGAACCGTCGAAGGCCGCGATGGCCAGTATTAATCTACTTAGGCATCTTCTTCGCTGCTTCCGCCGCGGGGGTCTGATCCTTGTAGCGCTTATCGAAGGCAGCCGTAGCATCGGCTACCTTCCTGGCCGCGGCGTCATTCAGGCGCTTCATGGTACGTCGCGGCCATTCTGGTACAGAATTAGCTTGCTCGCGGCGCACTTTTCATCCTTGGGAAAGTCAATCTCGGCATCGATCCCCCGCGGCGTAAACATCGTGTCCGATTCCGGCGACAGTCCGACCTTGCCCTGACCGGTCATCTGCGATACCAACTGACCGTCGACGAGCGTAATCGTCATGTTCACCGTCGGCGACATCGCATAGGTGCCAACGTATCTGGAAAGGACCTCGGGAGCGACCTTGATCTCTTTGGTGCCGGGAGTCTGTCCCAGGCAGGTGCCTGCCAACAGGAGAATAGCTGCAAAATGTCGGATCATAGATCCTCTCATTCCACACGTGAAAGCTCGCCCTCAAGCCTTATTCTCGGCCAGGAAGGCGGTCGACAAAGGACAGATCATCATAATCCGGGATGCTCACGTATGCCGATAGGTATGACGAGCCCTTCAAGCTTCTGGATTACTAGTCGTACCCTGAATGTTTAGGGAGGTTTGGTCGGAATTTACCTATCACGCACTATTGAGCATTTCGGGGCCGTTGTTGACCGCGCGGTTGAGCTCGCGCGGCATCCATCTCTTCAGCGGGATAGGGCGCAGGAGATCGATCGAGCCAACGGTCGTAGTCGCGGGGGTGCAGAAGGAGGCCTCGCGTTGATTGGTGGGGCAGAGACGAGACCAGTGATGTCAATCAAAGGAAGTCACCTGGAAATTTCCCAGATAACGAGCAAATCGCGAGAGGCACTTTGGGAGATGGAACTCGATAGTGCCGCGGTCGTCTGGTTGCGGATAAGTTCTGCGGGGAATGTGGAGGCGACTTCAGTTACAGCCTTGATCGAAAGCACGGACAATGGCGAAAGAGGCGATCAGCCTCGCTGGCCTGCCAGCGTGGGACCACGGGTTGCGCGTCGGCCTGGTCGCTAACGGGCCAAAGGGAACCCGAGCAAGCTTCGTTGATTTCTCTCTCGACACAAAGAATTAACGAAATTCACGGAGTCTGTGGAGGTGCCTGCGGCGAATGGTTTGCGCTGCCGAGTTTTGTGGCCTCCCGAAGCTCCGCATCTCCCTCGTCTTTCCTTCCCATATGGGCTAATGCCAACCCGCGATAGTAGTGGGCCGGGCCATAGTTTGGTGCGGTCTTTTCAGCAGCGGCCAGGTATCGCTCAGCCTTGGCGTAGTCCTTGGTTCGGAATGCCAGCACACCCAACCCGGTGAGTGCTCCTCCATGGGTCGGATCGCGCTCCAGTGCCTTGAGGAAGAAAGACTCAGCTTTTGCGTCCCGATGAGCATCCAGTTCAATTTGCCCGATCTGGTAGTAAGACTCGGTCTGAGCGGGCTGAAGCTGAATTGAGCGTTCAAATTCCACGCGGGCCTCGTCGGTTCGTAGCTCCATCGCAAGGACATGACCTAGGCCGAAGTGCGCCGAGGCGTCGGCTGGTTGGGCGGCAAGATAGGTCCGAAACTCGACTTCAGCGTCGGGCAGATGTTGCCGTTCTGTCTCCAGCCGAGCGAGCGCGTAAAGAATGGTGGGATCGTTTGGCGCCAGCTTTCGAGCTCCATTCAGAGCGTTTTCTGCTTCAGGATATAGGTAGAGTTCGGTTGCTTGGATTCCCAGTTCGAGCAGGAGCTTTGGATCGTTCGTCAACTTTGTGCGTGCATGCTGCAACACTTGCAGAGCGACTTCAGGGTGGCCAGTGCTCCTTGCGGAGAGCGCCAGCTCTGATGCGGCAGCAAGTTCTCCGCGACGAGCGTCGGAGTTGGTCGGGGCAGTAGCGAGAATCGTCTCGAAACGATCCATGGCTTCCGGGTTGCGGTGCATGGAGAGGAGCAGGTCACCCATAGCGAGGTTTGGAGCGATCGAGTTGGGGCTCACCGACAAAGCCGCAATGAGCAATTTTTCTGCACCGCCTTGGTCGCCTTGATCGATGCGTACTTGTCCCAACAAGGTAAGGGCTTCCACATCGTTCGGCTGGGTGACGAGATAGGGTCGTAACAATGACTCGGCGGCCTCCGGCTCATGCGACGTCCGCAACTCGCGCGCTTTGGCCAATACAGTCGAAGTGCGGATGGGCGCTAATTGTTGTGCGTGGATACCAATGGCAAGGTGAGCGAACACCGCCGCCGCGAGCAGCATCGAACGGCTTTTTTTTTCGGACTTAACTTGAGACTTCTTCGGAAAGAGAGATGGCAGATTCATGGCTGTGGAGTCACGGTTGTCCCAGGGGATGAGTCCGTCTCTTTTCCTGCTTGGGTAATCGACTTCGCTGCTTCGGTTTTGAGTTTTTGCAACTGCAGGAATGCGCGTTGGGCGTCGGCCTTGCGGTCGAGTTTCTGATAGGCGCGCGCTAACTGGAAATATGCACTTTGTTCAATGAAGGGGGATGGCTGATTCGCCAAAGATCTTTCGAACCATTGTGCCGCCTCGGCCGTCTGGCCGAGCTCAGCGAGTCCAAGCCCAAGATAGTAGTCGGTGGGAGCTGGGCGGGCATGCAAAGCCTCCGCTTTTCGCAACAGCTGGACACCCTCTTCCGGTTTGTCGGCCAAGACCTTCATGCTGCCGAGGCCGTAGAGCGCAACGATGCTGTTTGGGTTGAGTTGCAGCGCCTCTTGGAAAGCTTTGGTAGCCGCATCCGTTCGGCTAACCTTCTGATTCGCCTCTCCAAGGAACTCGTACAGGTCTGAGTTGTTCGGCTGCTTGCGAATCGCGGCCTCATACTCTGCGATCGCTTTCTCCGGCTGTCCGGAAGCCGCAAGGCTTTCAGCCAATGCGCGATGTACAAGGGCGGAATCGGGGTCCAGTTGGTAAAGCTGCTTATAAAAATTCTCCGCAACAAGGCTGTGCGCCCTGCCGGAGTAGTAGAGGATGTTCGCGTCTTTTGGGCTCAGGGCGGCTGCCCGATCCAGCGGATCCGTTGCGCTTTCCGGATGACCGGCTTCGATCTCCACGATTCCCAGCCAAGTCAATGCTTCGGTGTTATCGGGGCTCAACGAAATCTCCGCGCTCAGCGACGTTTTAGCAAGGTCCAGCTGACCCATGCGATATTGAGCGATTCCCAGAAACATGTGTGCGCCCGGAAGTTTCGGATTGAGATCGGTGACTCTCTTGAGTGCCTGACTCGCCTCGTCGGCCTTGCCTTCCTGTAGCTGCGTTAGTCCAAGTCCGAGGTACCCATCCGAAAGTGTAGGCGCTGCGGTAATAACCTGCTGAAAGATCGACTCCGCAGCTACGGAATTGCCACTGCGCATAGCTTCACTACCGGAATGAAGCAGCTTTACGATGGAAGCCTGCTGATCGGCGGTTTGTGCTCTCAAAGGCTTGCTTCCTAAAGGCGCCGCAAGCGCAAATAACAAGAAAAACTTGAGAGTAGGGCAGGGCCTTTGCATAGTGTTGTCCTTAGTTATACAGCGGCCAGAAGCGAAGAAAGGAGCCCGGCAAAAATGCGCCAGGCCCCTTTTTCAATCTTCGTTCGTCAGCTTACTGCTTAACGCGGCGAAGCATTCGGCAGGTTAGAAATTGATCTTTCCGGTGACCTGCATATTCCTCGGACCGTAATCGACTGCGCCAGGGATTCCGAATCCTATTGCCTGGGAGGAATCACCAGGTTGCTGGTCCGGCAGACCCATACGGTGCCGATTGAAGACGTCGAACGCCTCGCCTTTAATTTGGAACGTCACTCTCTCGGTCAGGTGGAAGTCCTTTATCAGACTGACGTCTTCTGCAAGATAGTGCGGACCAGTGATAGCTTCAGTCACACGGGGCATGTTGCCAAAGGCGAACGGTGCGAAGGAGCATGGGGCTGCAACCGTGCCGCAGCCTGGCGTGAAAGGACGTGGCCAATTCGTACCCTCTCGGTTTTGATCAATGAAGGCTGCATTAGCCATCGCGACTCCAGGATCGCCAGCGCCGTTCGTCCCGGCTGGCCGATATGCCGGTTTGAACCACGATTGTCCATTGAAAGCACTTGGACCATTCTTGTCTTTCTTGTACGCGTCGCTTGCGAAGCCATTGAAAGCAGCTGGTCCCTTCGTATAAGTAATACAGTTCTGATAGTACGGAATTCCACTCGTACAACCAAAACTGATGGGCTGACCACTCTGATAGCGTTGAATAGCCCCGATCTGCCATCCTCCAATCAACAGGTCGAGTGTCCTGTTCTGGTTAAGGAACCTGCGATTCTTGCCGAAGGGCAACTGATACAGATAGCTCAGCGAAAAAGTTTGTGGAATATTCTGTACGCTGACCGCCTTGTCCAGTTTGAGGTTCCCAGAACCCGGAGCCTGTTGCAATTGATTGCCAGCTACATAGCTGAAGGGGATGGCCGAATCCGCGTCTGTAAGGGTTTTGGACCAGGTGTACGACGCTTGCAGATTGAATCCGTCCCGGAAACGGCGGGCCAGGGATACGACCATAGCGTTGTAGGAAGAATGGCCAAGATTTTCCAGGCAACAGTCGCCCTGGATAAAGTCGTACTGGGGAAATGGCCGCAATGCCTGGCCCAGGTTGCCTTGGAAGGTGGCATAGGGAGCGTTCACTCCAAAATTTGAACCTCCCAGCGGGATGAAAAACTGAGGGTTGTTCAACCGGTCTCCCAAGGTGAAATTGGAGGGTGAAATATTGTTGATATTAGATAGAAAGCCGGATCGTAGGTTCTGCGCAACCTGACCGATATACCCCATAGTAAAAATCAGATCCTGCGCCAGCTCGTCCTGCAGCTGCAGACTCCAGTTACTTATCATCGAAGGCCGGCCATTTTTTGGCTGGATGACCTCACCGCCGACTGCTGTAAAGTTACCGGGCCCGCCTTGAGCGGTAAGTTGGGTTGGATCCAGACTTGGAGCATAACTAACATTTGGAAAGCCAACGGTCCGGTTTGTCGGATCGGAGCCGCCGGTGCTGTCCAGTTGAAACGCCGGCGTGAACGCTCCACCAGTCGTAGGACTCTGGTTGGTGAAGAAGCTGCGACCTTGCGTATAGCCAGCGTCCATGGCGCCGCCGAAGTCGTTGTACTGCAGCGGGCCGTAAATAATTGCCCCTCCTCCGCGTATTACAGCTTTGCCGTCAGTGCCGGGAAGTACATAGGCAAAACCTACGCGCGGAGAAATATCCTTGTACCAGGTATCTGCCCACGCCGTGTTGCAATTGCAGTTTGCGCCGAAGACCAGCGCGCCGGGGTGACCGCCGGCCGCGGCATCGGGAGCGGTAAGACTCAGTTCCGACGTCCTGTTCAAAGCCTCATGGCGCGGCGCATCGACATCGTAGCGGAGGCCAAGATTGATAGTGAGATTGGGAGTCAGCTTCACATCATCTTGTACAAAACCAGCGATGTAGTGCGAATTCCAGCGTGGATGATCGTTGAAGACAGTCTGCCCGCCATTACCTACCTCGCCTAATAAGAAGCTGGCAAAAGGATTCCCGGATCCACAGCATGCGTTGCTGACTCCGGCTGTCTGATCGCGATAGAAATTGAAAGTGTCCTGGTTGTAATTGATCGTGGAGTACTGCTGATAACGGAAGTCGATGCCGAACTTGAAGCTGTGTCTACCCTTTTGCCAATTTACGCTGTCATTGACGCGGGTGCCGTTGTCAATATTTTGTCCATTCTGTTGTTGGCCAATTGTCGAAGGCGCGTCCGGGCTGGGAAAAACCAGGACCGGATAGAAGGTCGAATGGTCGTTTGCAATACCGGCCGAGGTTGCTGTCAGGCTTGACCCGAGAGTTGGGGACAGGTTTATGCTGTTGGTCCGGTTATAGCCAAGGTTGAGATGGTTCAAAAGCGTGGGTGTGAGGGTGTAATCCCAGCCGCCCCGAACGTAGTGGGTAGTGAAGTCCTGAACGAAACCATTGTTGTTGAATGGTTGAGGAAAGCTTGGACTGGCAGTGTCCTTGAAATTTTCGCGCGTGCTGTAGGTCACGAAGATCTTGTTCCGGTGTGTGAGATTCTGATCGACGCGGATCGTATATGTCGTGTTGACGTTCGGCGCGCTCGCAGCGAACGAATAGTTGTTTGTATAGCCAAACACATCGGTAGACGTTGGAGCCTGGTTGGGGGTCGGAAAGCCAGCGATCAACTTTTGCGCAGCCGCGCTGAATCTGGTCGATGAAAATGCGTTGCCTGGAAATGGGGTGCGGCAAAAAATGCCGGGGGAGATTTGAACGCTCGTACTTGGGTCAAATATCTGGTTATACAAAATCGGTTGGTTGGTACAAGGATTGACCAGGACAGGATAAGGAATTCCCGATACCGTTGTTCCTCCCGGTACGGGGCTTCCAAGGACATCGCTGAAGTTTCCTGTGCGCTCGGCAGCAGTCGGGACAGTGGATTGAATTACATTGCCGAGATGGAGCTGATATTTTTCCCACGCGAAGAGGAAGAATGTGTGGTCTGTTCCGTTGTATAGCTTGGGAATACGGACCGGACCGCTGAACGTACCGCCATAATCGTACTTGCTATCCTGGGGCTTGCTATAGGCGCAGTGAATCTCAGGCACGCCCTGGCAGTTGAGGGCCTTGTAGCCGTTGTTGAACCAGTTGTTCGCGTCGAAGACCCTGTTCTTGATGATCGCGTACCCGGTTCCGTGAAATGCATTGGCTCCGGATTTGACGGAAAAACTTTCAATCCCTGAGGTAGTGCGGCCGAACTCTGCAGATGGAGTCGAGGTTGTAACCTTGAACTCCTGCAGCGCTTCGATCGAGGGCGAGGTCTCGTCAAAGGACGAGCCATTTTCGCTGCGCTGAATACTTGCACCGTCCAGCAGAACTTCGGCCCCATAGGCCTGTCCACCGCTCAGCCTCGAGAAGAAGACGCCATTGCCGGTATTTCCGCTCGTGCCGCTTCCGGGGCCGGTTGTACCTGGGAGCAGGAAGACGAAGGTCTCCGGCGACCGCAATCCGCCTACACCCGATGCGAGCGACAGAGGCAGGTCTTCAATCTGCTTATTGGAAATTGTGCCGCCGATTTCGGAGGACTCTGTTTCAACTCGATTACCGCTGGCGTCAACGCTTACCACCTCGTTGACTGAGCCGGTTTTGAGCGTGACATTGAGTGAAGATGTGACATTGATCTGGACTAGAACGCCGGTGCTGGTGGCCGTGGCAAAGCCAGGGGCGAGTACCGTGACTGTATAGACACCAATGGGAATATCGGCGAACTTGTACGCGCCGGCTGAAGTCGACTTCGTCTCGTTCTTGCCGCCTGTGGCTTGATTCGTGGCCGAGATGGTGGCCCCGGAGATGACAGCACCGCTGGGGTCGGTAATGCTGCCGGCGAGAGCGCCGCGTGCGGATTGCGCGACCGCTTTGTAAGTGAAGAAAATGACAAGGAAAGACAGAAAGAGAACGGTAAAACGCAATATTTTGATGAGGCGGGGCATGAGGCTCTCCTGGAAAACCACGCTAGAAATTGAAAAGTTCTGTTTTGAATTACGAGAAAACGATTACTTTGAAAGACATATCAATATAAAAGCGATTATGTAAAAAAGGCTTCTCGGATTTTCAGTCAGTCAAAGGTCGAACCTTTCGAATCAATCGAAAATCGTACTTTTCGGTCAATCGAAGGTCGTATTTTAATACGAGAGAACGTTATCTGACCTTGGCGAAGAATGTCAACAGCATTTCACAAAAACCGATTTCATAATGCGGAACATCGCTGATTGAGCTTTTTAGCGAGTAGCCGAGGAATTCACTAAGCGAGCTGCCGTGTCGAACTCCGTTTTAGCTTCCGTCTGTCTACCAAGGTGGCGATACGCCTGGCCGAGGAGGAAATGGAGGTTCGACCTCTTGGGGTCGAGTCGCGTTGCCGTTTCCAGATATTTCGCAGCTTCGGCATAGTTTCCCTGTAGCGTGGAGAGTTGGCCAAGCTGTTCGTGAATGCGCGAGTCTTGCGGTGCGATGAGCACAGCACGGAGCAAGAGCTGTTGAGCCTCTCCAGGCTTTCCCTGATGCAGCAACACGATTGCCAGATTTAACAAGGGCTGCTCACTGGCCCTCTCCGGGGGGCCAGCGTCCTGCCACGAGATCGCTTGTCGGTATGCAATCACTGCATCATCCGTGCGGTTGAGACCTTCGTACGCAAGTCCAAGATTGTTCTCAACTTTGACGCTTCCCGGAGCCAGGGCGATGGCCCTGATGAAACACTCCAGAGCATCGCCAAATCGTTGCTCCGTGTAACGAAGCCGGCCCAGGCTATACCAGCCTTCCGGATCCCCCGGATTCATCTCGACCGAACGTAAGATCCACTTGCCGGCATCGGTAGTATCGTCCAGCAGCACGTAATCTTGTCCGACTTCTCTTAGCTGCTCGGCCGTGGGGGTTTGTAGTGCGGCTGCACGGGTGTACTCTTCCAAGGAATCCTTTGGCTTGTTTTGACGTAGCAGGGCGTAGGCAAGCAGATAGCGCGCGTCCCCTGATCGAGAGTCCATAAGCAGATAGGTCCGAAGGGCGTTTTCTGCTCCCTTGAAATTTCCCGCGGCCATCATGCTCCGAGCGTCTGACAGGAGTTTGGGCGAATTAGCAGGCACCTGCGCCACGCCAATTCCCAGGGTCGAGGGAGCTTGCGCACCTATATGGCCGACGGCCAAGACGAACATCGCCAGCGCCAGTCTGACGACAGACCGGACTCTCTTCTGCGCAGGGAGGTTTGCCCGATTCAATGCGGACCAGCCTTCGGATGGGAGTCCTGCGAACCGGATGGCTCGTCGATCTTGATCATGCGGTCGGCTGTGATATCCGTGAGGGTCTGACGGATACCACTCGGCCATCGAATCTCGATCGTCCGGGCAACCGAGTACGCGCCTAAACCGAAGTGTGCGCGCTTGTCGTTCGAAGAGAGGTAACTGCCGGAGGTCGAGACTGTCCAATATTGCGCACCATGGGCTGTAACGACTTTAACTTCAGCGCCAATAGCGTCGCGGTTGCTCTTATGCCCAACAAGTAGAAGCGTTGTTTCCAACAGGTACTTATGGCTCGTGTGCGAGGCGACTCCGACGAAGCGCACACCGCTTGCGGTTGTCACATCGGTAAATTTTCCTGCGACGATCGGAGCGGACACGGAACCTGAAGTATCGGCTGAGTTGGGAGCAGTGGGAATAACCTGCGCGCCTAAATTATAGGTACTCAGGATCACGAAGACAGCGAAACCAATCGATGTTACTCGGACCATTGCGCGCTCGTAGTTGGTGCCGCTGGCCCCGTTCCGTCGACCGGTCAACTCGTAGATCAAGCTCCCTTTCGGTTGCCTATCGGGGACGGGAAAAAGTCCATTTTTCAAGCCGTGCGCTCCTTCGGATGCTGTCCAGATTGCACTACATGATAAAGAGCGCGCAACCCTCCTGTGTCGTTTGGTCGCCCCCCGGTGGGGAAGGAGGCTGAAATGGAACTTATTCAACTTAAGACGACCGAGGAAGGTGCACTTTGCCGTCGCGAGTAGTGGGAGCAACACCCCAAAGGTACAAAAGGCATTTACGGCATACTCGGTGTCGCATTTGAAATTAATATCGAACCACCGAAGCCCCAAGATCTCGCCGCGCCTCATTCCTGTTGCGACCGCCA
The DNA here is from genome assembly GCA_963815485.1 of uncultured Acidobacteriaceae bacterium. Lineage (GTDB taxonomy): Bacteria > Acidobacteriota > Terriglobia > Terriglobales > Acidobacteriaceae > Edaphobacter. Next base: position 3,809,488 of record CAWFGQ010000002.1, read on the forward strand.
ATCCCGCAATCGGACGAAGCCATTCGGGACATGCGTCAAGCACCGCACGCAATTCTGTGGGTTGTACGTATCGGACACGCCCAGCCGGAATCAATTCCCATTCGACGGCGAGTGCGAGCAGGTGCCTCAGGACGTTCAGCTCTTTCATAGAGACCCCGTTTACCGTGGAAGAATATGACAAGTCCTTGATAGGCGTTGAGGTCTTCGGTAATTCTTCCAACTAGGGTTCACGTGTAAAAACGCTTGAGACGCTCGCTCTTCTTTGGGTCCGCAACAATTCGTTTTTGCTCCAGATGTACAAGTCACCTACCAAGTGCAGCGGTTGGCTCAAAAATTTCGGGAAATGTCTTAAGTTCTCAAAAAGAACATGCATCAAAGATACGATGGATCAAGCGTGCGTTCTGGTAACCGGATCATGCGGGTTAATTGGTTCGGAGGTCTGTCTGCATTTTCACCAGGCAGGATACTCTGTTCGAGGAATCGACAACAATCAACGTGCCGTGTTCTTCGGGCCGGAAGGTGATACGTCATGGTCGCTGCAGCGATTGCGTCTGAATATCGATGGATACGAGCATCACAATATCGACATTCGTGACCGAGAAGGCATTCTCCGTCTGGTCGAAAGCACAAGACCAGCCGTCATCGTGCATACTGCTGCGCAGCCGTCGCATGACCGCGCAGCCCAGATTGCCTTCGATGATTTTGATACAAATGCGGTTGGCACGCTCAATCTGCTGGAAGCCGCGCGCCGCTGGACGCCGGAGTCGCCATTTATTCATATGTCGACGAATAAGGTCTACGGTGATCGACCAAATACGCTGGCACTGGTGGAGAAGGAGACTCGATGGGACTACGCTGATCCCGCGTACCGACTTGGCATTCCCGAGGACTTTTCGATCGACCAATCGCTGCACTCGTTGTTCGGCGCATCGAAGGTGGCATCCGATGTCATGGTGCAAGAATACGGACGTTACTTCGGCATGCCCACGTGCGCTTTACGCGGCGGGTGCCTGACTGGACCCAATCATTCAGGCGTGGAACTGCATGGATTTCTTAGCTATTTGATCCGCTGCAATTTAACCGGCAAAGAATACAAGGTGTTTGGCTACAAGGGAAAACAAGTTCGAGACAACATTCACTCCGAAGACGTTGCCAGGTTCATGTTGGCCTTTGCGCAGAATCCGCGTTGCGGCGAAGTCTACAACCTTGGCGGCGGCTTTGAGAATTCATGCTCGATTCTGGAAGCGTTTGCTCTAGCGGCCGAAGTTTCCGGTCGCGAACAGGTTTGGACCTATGTCGACAGCAATCGCATTGGAGACCATATTTGTTACTACAGCGATCTGACGAAGATGAAGACGCATTATCCGACTTGGGGAATTACCAAGAGTTTGAGGCAGACCATTGGTGAGATAACTGCCTCATGGTCTTCGCGCCTGGCGAATGGGCACTAGCTTGCGCCTTAGGGTGCCCTATTCCATGGCGACATCCAAATTGGAGTAGGCTCTGCAAGAGTGAGGAACGCGAAAAAGCCTACCTCGGCAAGCATCCCCGACAAGTTTGTTTACATCCCAATAATAAATCTTTGAAATACTAAAGCAGTTGGCTGCCGAGGGGTCTGGTTAATAACGTGGTTTGGTTATTCTTTTGATTTAAAAACAAATGGCGGAGTGGTCACACATCGCTCCGATGCGCTGCTTCTGAAACTCGGAACAGGAAGGCCATCGCGATCATTTCTCTCGAAACAAACCTGCAATTGATGGAACGCGGCCGCGAGGCTTATTGGCTGCGTTACCCTCGGACCTCTCCGATCAAGCTGCGTTGGCGCGCGCTTGCGGTGCGCCATTCATTCCACGTGCTTCCCGGAGAGACAATTCTCGAATTAGGCGCTGGAACCGGTTTGTGGACCAAACACTTGGTCTCTGTCCTTCGCGGACAAAATCACATCACCGCAGCTGTCTTCAACCAAGCTTTTGCTGATGCAGCCCAAAAGCTTTCCAATGTCGATTACGTTCACGTCACGGACCTCCGCAATGAATTTCCAGACGGCAGCTTCGATTACATTATTGGCACTGGTATTTTATGTCACGATTTATACGCCCAGAACCTGCAGGTCCTCTTCCGCTTGTTGAAGCCTGGTGGACAGATTCTTTTCTTCGAGGCCAACTACTGGAATCCTCAAGTTGCCCTGAAGAACTTCATACGGCCGCTAGGACTTTGGGCAGGAAACGCCAAATGCCAGGTCGGTCTTCGCAAATACATCCTCATGAAGGTTGCGTCGCAACAGGGCTTCGTAGATATCGACATCATTCCATATGACATCGTCCATCCGCGTACACCACTATTCCTGCTGCGGTCTCTAAAATCTCTTGCGTTTTTGCTGGAGCATGCGCCTGGAATCAAGGACCTGTGCGGCGCTCTCTATATTTGGGCCAAGAAGCCCGGCGATGAGAAAGTGCACCGCTCCAAGACCAGCCTTGCGGAGCATGTGTCGCTTTTCGATTCAACATCTTTCGTTGTGCCGTGCTACAACGAGGAGATGAATGTTGGCCCGATTGTGGATTCCATTCTTCACTTCTACGGCCCTTACGTGCACGAGATTCTGATTGTCAACGACAACAGTCGTGACCGTACGGCGGAAGTTACAAGGCAGATCGCCAAGGGCGAGCCCCGCGTCAAGCTGGTTGATCGCACCCCCCCGAACGGAGTGGGGCGGGCATTGCGCGACGGCTACGCGGCAGCCACGGGCGAATACGTCCTCACAATGGACTGCGATTTTGAGCAAATCATGCCCGAGTTCCGCGACCTCTTCGATGCTATCGCTCGTGGCCATGACGGCGCGATCGGCAGCCGTTTCTCGCATGAGTCTCTCTTGATTAACTATCCTTTCCTCAAGATTGTCTGTAACCGCGGATTTCACCTTATTGCGAATATCCTGCTCCCAGTGCACATGCGTGATGTTTCCAATAACCTCAAGCTATACAGGGCAGAGATTTTCAAAACCCTTGAGATCAACCAGCCGGGATTCGCCGCCAATGCTGAGACGGGCTTGAAGCCCTTGTTAAGCGGATACGACATCTGTGAAGTGCCGATATCATGGATCAACCGGACCATCGATATGGGCACGTCTTCGTTTCGGATTCGAAGAGTCGCTCCAGGCTATCTGGGAGCGCTCATGCAAGTCGTCGTTAAAACGTTGCAGGACCGTCAAGAGCTGCACAGAATTGGAAGGCGCGCTTGACTCCGCAATGTCTCATATGCGGCAGCACCAATGTTGATATCTATCTCGATGAGTCCAACGAAATTCTTGAGTCGTCTGCCATCGGCTCGTCTCGTACTGAGTTCTCGCCGGGAAGAATCATGCGCTGTAGCGGCTGTGGGTTTGCCTTCCGCCAGAGCCGCTTCAATCAGAAACAACTTGCTGAGCTATACCGCAAGATGGACCCCAAGGTCTATCAAGCAGAGTTGCGCGGCAGGAACCGCACAGCGGAACTACACCTCGAGATCCTGAGTCGAAGCATCCCGGGCGGACAGTTGTTCGACGTAGGCTGCGCCTCGGGACTCTTCCTCTCCAAGGCCCTCGATGCCGGTTGGCAGGTCACTGGCATTGAACCTTCCGAAGTGCTCTATCGTGAGGCTGTCGAGAGACTCGCGGGACACGGAACCGTGCTCCCTCTCACTCTCGAGGAGGCTGACCTCGGCGACCAAAAGTTCGATGCCATTACATTGTGGGATGTGCTGGAGCACGTCGTCGATCCGACGAAAATCATGAAAACCTGTTGTGAATTGCTCAAGCCTGGTGGCTGCCTCTTCGTCAACGTCCCGGACCTCGACAGTCTCCAGGCCAGAGTACTGGGCAAACGATGGCCTTTACTGCTCCCGGAACACTTGAATTATTTCAACCGCGTAAGTCTCAAGCTCTGTGCTGAAATATCCGGCTTGCACCTCGTGCGCTTCGGACGTCGCAGGTCCTACTTCTCTGTGCGGTACGTGCTCCACCGCTGTTCCCAACACCGAATTCCAGTCGCACGATTGTTGTCCGAGGTTGCCCGAACAGCCATTGGACAAGTGCTCATACCGATTTCCCTGGGTGAAACTTATGCGGTGTTTCGAACTTTATGATTGCTGTAATGCAGGCCCGCGTAAAGATTCTTGTAAAGCGAACGGCCCTTTTTCGATAGAGTGGACCAGAGTATGCTGAAACCACAAAGCGGTGGACTGGGCTGCGCGGCACTCCTGCTGATTTCCACTGTCTGCCATCTTGTGCTGCAATTGCCCTATGGAGCTTGGGATGGGGCGCGGCTTATGCCGTCGTTTGCTCTCGCCAGGGGCGTCAATTATTACGTTCTGCTGCCTCGCGGTGGCCCTCTGTTTACCGTCGCATACCCGCCAATGGTTGCGATTGTGTACCTACCGGCCACGCTCTTTCGAACTCCCAACAGCGCGGTTCTGGCAGGGTCGGTCATTACCGTGGTTCTGTGCTTTGCGGCCGTAGCTTTCTTGCACTTCGCGCAGTTGAAAAGAAAGCGGAGCGCGGTGGATGGATTGGCCTTCCTGACAGCCAGTTTCCTGATGTGTTTTCTCCCGCCGCTAACTTACTCCTGTTTCCGTATCCACGCCGATGGTCCTGGGCTGGCTTTCGGCGCAGTGGCTTGCGGCGCGTTGTACGCTGGCGGGGCAGAGAAATGGCGCATGGCGCTGCCAGTGTCGGCGTTGTGCGCGGTTCTCGCGGTTTTCTGTAAGCAGACGTTTTTGCCGGTCCCGATCGTGCTGCTGGTTTGGCTGCTGACGGTGCAAGGGCGAAAGGTCGCGGGTCGTTACCTTGTGTGTCTGTTCGCGGCAAGTGTCATCGCTACCGCCGCCTCAATGGCAATCTGGGGCCCAGAACCCCTCTATCACTGTGTAATTTGGGTGCCCGCACATGATCCTTCGAGCGAAGGTTCGTGGATAGTGAGTGTGGTCCGGTCGGCGCAGCATTTCATTCAGCTTTCGTTCCCGGTGTTAATCCTGCTCTTGGCTGGCGCCATCTATTTTGCCTTGAGTGGGATTAGCTACGAAAGGTGGCGCACTCTGCTTGTGAACCGGTGGGTGCCACCGCTGTTAGTGGGCATCGCCGAACTTCCTTTCTCGATTCTGGGCTATGCGAAGGCCGGCGGGGACGTCAATAGCTTTAGCTTCGCGTTATTCTTTCTTACCTGCGGCGTGACTATGATGTTAGCGGATTTGTGGCACGGCGCGAAGGCGGTCGCCACTCGCCGCCTCGCGCTATCGGTGTTGTTGGCTACGGTGCTTCCGCTGGCGGTTTACGAAGCTCCGGCGGCATACGAATTCCCGTCCGAAATGCGAGGATTGCCTCAAACCGAACAGCAGATGGCCTTTGCTTACCTCAAACAACATCCGGGAAAGGCATACTTCCCGTGGTTCCCGTTGGCTCACCTTTATGCGGAGGGCCAGTTCCGTCATTTCATCTGGGGCTTGGTGGAGCGCTGGACGGCAGGAGAGACAGTGAGCATGGCGGAGTTTCGGGCGTATATTCCAACGGACCCGCAAGTAATTGTTTTTGCAGGATCTGATTATCGGTCAGGTCCAAGAATCTCCGGGTTCGATTTGATGAAATTCCTGCCAGCATATAGTCGTTCAGTGGACGACCCTGAGTTGCATGGCTGGATCGAATACGCGAAGGCGCCGTTGAAATAAATAGCCTTCTGCGCAAGCCGCTCCTGACCGTGCGGCCGATGCCCGCGATAGGAATTGTGAGCAACAATGTGAGCAACTTTAGTGTATGAGTTTACAGATAGCTTGTGTTATCAGATATTTAGTGGGGCTAATCGGTTGACTGAGAGGCAACCAAACGCATCGTCGCGTAGACTCTCCAGAAATTCCCAAATAAAATCTGCAACTCCGTGACGTGGATCTTCATCTGGACATTACTCACGACCAGTTCCCTCGATTTGGAGTCTTGCGACAAGCACGACCGGGGATGGACCCTTCGCCCTCTGACAAAGGAAGGCGCATAACTACTGCACCGCATCTCCCATAACTTCGGCTTCGCGCAGAAAGTCGAAGTTGCCGGAAGGCCGAGGCCGCACACTCAAAATGCGACGCGTGTGCACGACCTCGTTATTCGGATACCACATCGTAATCGAAGGCAGATCCTCGGCTAGAATCTGCTGTACCTCAACGTAATCCCGCTTCCTCAACGCGCGATCTGAAGTAGCGGCAGCCTCTGCGAGCAAAGCATCCATTCGCGGATTCGAATACCTTCCGCGATTCCCACCGTTAGGCGGAAAACTCCCCGACCCATACGCATACCGAAAGATATCCGGGTCTTCATTGCCTCCAATCCATCGCAGCGCATAGATCTGAAAAGCACCCTTCGTTACATCCGCATAGAATGTGCCAAACTCCGCCGACCGAATCCCTAGTTCAATCCCAACCGCCCTCAACTGCTGCTGAAGCACCGCTGCCATCAGACGAGTCGTCTCATCCGTGCTCGTCTTCATCGTCAACCGCAGCCGGACACCATCCTTGCCGGCAGGAAACCCAGCCTCATCAAGCAGCCTCTGCGCCCGGGCCACATCATGCGGGTACTGCACTATCTCATCATTCGCCGCTGCAGCCCAATGCCCCGTAGGCAACAAGGTATTGGCCAGACGAGCCTGTCCCCTCCAGATTGCATCCACAATCGCCTGCCGGTCGATCGCGCAAGCCACCGCCTGTCGTACTCTCTTGTTCTTCAAAACCTCTTCTGTAACATTGAAAGTTACATAAATCACAGGCGATCCCACCCCAGACTCCACCTTCAGGTTCGGCCTGCTCTCCAGCGTATGAACCATATCTAGCGTCACAACATTACTCGCCAGATCGGCCGATCCCTTCTGCAACTCTAGCGCGCTCGTAATCGCATCCGGCACCACCTGAAATCGAATCTTTTCGATCCTCTGCACTCGCGCAGCGGTCATCGGCAGCGCATCAACCTGATCGGCCCAGTAATGATGGTTCCGCTCCACAATCACTTCCTTATCCTGCACTGCGCTCACAAACCGGAACGGTCCCGACCCCACGGGATGCAATCCGAAATCCTTCCCCGCCCCGCGTGGCACCACCCCAAACAACCCATCGCTCATATTGAACAGCAGCCCAGCATCCGGCCGCTTCAAATACACAACAACAGTCAGCCGATCCCGCACCTCCACCCGATCCACGTTCGCAAAACTCCCTCCCTTAGCCGTGACAAGCGAACCATCGATCAAACTCTGGATCGTAAACGCCACATCCTCAGCCTCTAGCGGCCTGCCATCGTGAAACCGAACTCCATCCCTCAGATGAAACACCCAAGTCAGCGAATTCGGCTGCTCCCAACTCGTAGCGAGCCAGGGCCGCAACTCATAATGTTCATCCTTCTTCACGAGCGCATCGAAGATCTGCCCACCCAACCGCTCCGATTGCGCATCAGTCCCCACCCGCAGATCCAGATTATTCGGACTGCTCTCAATTATCATCACCACGGACCCTGGTTCTTCCACACTGCGATTGCATCCCACAAACAACAAGCAAGCAGCTACGGCGAACGAGCCACAAAAATGGGTGCCCCATGTTCGCGACAGTTTCATCGTCGCCAAGGGCATCGTGCGAAGCACGGCCGCTCTCCTCCATGCTGTCTCAGACCTCATCCGCGGCAAATCTTTCCCAAGACAACGGCTCTTTCCGCGCCTGTAGCCGCAGGAACATTCCCCGCCAGCCCGAACCAACTCAACCACGCCAGCAACGCAAAGGCCACACCCTCCTTCGCCTGCGCCGGTATTCCTAACTCTTCCATCAATCGAACCTTCACTCCCATCGGCTGCAAACCATCCTCCAGCATCCTCATCAGTGTCGAGTTCTTCGCCCCACCACCCGCCACCACAAACTCCACCGGCGACAGAGGAGCCGCCTGCCCCACATGCCCCCACACAAACCGCCGGTAAGCGTCCAGAATCGAAACCGAAGTCAATGCCGTAGCCGTAGCTATCACATCTTCATCCCGATCCTCACTCCCTCCGGCCTTCCGGCACATTGCAACCAGCCGCGAAACAAACGCCTCCCCAAACTGCTCCCGTCCGCACGACTTCGGCGGCGCAGCAGGGAAGTAGCTTTCCTTCAAAATCTCATCCAGCACACCCTGCAGCAGCTTCCCCGACCGGGCCACCGTGCCATTTCTGTCAAACTCCCGCCCATACAGCCGCCGCATGCATCCATCGATCACCATATTTCCCGGTCCTGTATCGAATGCCATTGCTCCATCGATACCAGCCTCCGCAGGAATCGCCGTCAGATTCCCAATGCCACCCAGATTCACCAACACCCGGCTGACCTTAGTCGAACGAAACATGCAGTAGTCCAACATCGGCACCAACGGAGCACCCTGCCCACCCGCAGCAACATCCGCCGGACGAAAGTCACTCACCACCGGCACGCGCAGCCGCTCTGCAATCACCGAAGCTTCACCCATCTGCCACGTAGTCCTCACACTCTTACCCAAATATTTCTCCGCGGCCCCCTGGTGATACACCGTCTGCCCATGACACCCCACCAACCGCACCTTCACTCCAATCGAACCCTGAGCCTTCTCAATCGCATCCGCATACACCTCACCCAGCCGCCAGTTCAGTCGCGACAGCTCTGCAACTGAAATCGCATCCGCATCCATGGCGTTCAGCACGGCCGCCCGCACAGCCCTTGGATACGCCACACCCACATGCCCCAGCAGCTTCACCTGCGGAGTCTCGCCCTTCGCACGGGCAGGCGAAATTCGGCACACCGCAACATCCACCCCATCCGCGGAAGTCCCACTCATCACCCCCGCTACAATCAAACTCTTCTCCGTCATCCCTTCAACTCCCGCTGCAACTCCGCCAGCAGATTCAACGCCTCACGAGGCGTCAATCCATCCACATCCGCCTCCGCCAATCTATCCACGATCCTCTGCGACAGCGGAGTAAACATCGTCATTTGCATCTGCGGCACCGGCGAAGCCTCCCTCACCTGCTGCGTCTCAGCCCGCTCGTGCAGCTTCAAAACCTCCCGCGCCCGTGCAATCACGCCCGTAGGCAATCCCGCCAGCTTCGCAACCTCAATTCCATAGCTCTTGCTCGCCGGTCCAGCCTCTACGGTATGGAGAAACACAATCCCTCCCGTAGTCTCCTTTACCGTCACGCGTAGATTCGTCAGCCGCGACAACCGCTCCGCCAGCAACGTCAGTTCATGGTAGTGCGTCGCAAACAAAGTCCTCGCGCCAATCCGGTCATGCAGATACTCCACTGTCGCCCACGCGAGGCTCAATCCGTCATAAGTAGCCGTCCCACGTCCCATCTCGTCCAGCAGCACCAGCGAACGATTCGTCGCCGTATTCAAAATCGCAGCCGTCTCGGTCATCTCGACCATAAACGTCGACCGTCCCCGCGCCACATTGTCGCTGGCTCCAATCCGCGTATAAATCCGATCGACCAACCCCAGCTGCATCCTCTCCGCCGGAACAAAGCACCCCATCTGCGCCATCACCACCAGCAAAGCCGCCATCCGCAGATAAGTCGACTTACCCCCCATATTCGGCCCGGTGATCAGCAACACCGCCGGCCCTGCATTCACATCCAGATGCACCGAGTTCGGCACAAACCGCCCGCCGCCCGACTCCTCCAACCGGCGTTCCACCACCGGATGCCGAGCCTGCACAAACTCCAGTACGCCAGAATCCTCCACTTGCGGCCTCACCCAGCCACGCAACGCCGCCAGATGCGCAAAGCAGGCGAGCAGATCTATCTCCGCAACCCTCCTCGCCGTCTCCCGCATCCGTCCTGCAGCGTCCAGCAACCGCCGCCGCAGTTCCGCGAAGATCCGCCGCTCAATCTCACCGCTCCGCTCCTGCGCCGTCAGAATCTTCGCCTCATACTCCTTCAGCTCTGGAGTCGTAAACCGCTCCGCATTCACCAGCGTCTGCTTCCGCTCATAATCAGCCGGTACCGCCTTGGCATTCGCCTTCGTCACCTCAAGGTAGTAGCCAAACACGCTATTAAATCGCACCTTCAGCGACCCGATCCCCGTCCGCGCCCGTTCGCGTTCCTCAATCGCCGCCAGCGCCTGCCGCCCGCTCTGCCCCAGTTCGCGCAACTCATCCAGCTCCGCATCCACACCTTCGCGAATCGCCCCCCCATCAGCCAGCGACACCGGCGGCTCCTCAGCAATCGTCCGCACAATTATCTCGTGCAGGTCATCCAGCGGATCAACCCTCGTTCCCAGATCTCGCCACTTTGGCGCCTCAAACATCGTCGCCGCAGCCACTACCCCCGGCAGACAACCAAGAGTCTTCGCCAACGCCATCACCTCGCGCGGTCCAGCCGAATCCAACGCAACCCGCCCCAACAGCCGTTCCAGATCCAACACTCCATCCATCGACCGCCGCAGCCCCTCACGCCGCCGCAGATCCCCCGTAGCCTCACCCACTGCCTCCAGCCGAGCCTCAATCTCCCTCAGATCGCTCGTCGGCCGCAACAGCGATGCCCTCAGCAACCGCTTTCCCATCGGCGTACAACACGCATCCATCGTGTAGAACAACGTAGTCTGTGCCGACTCGCCCGAAAACAGTGGCTCCACCAGCTCCAGATTTCTCACACTCACTGCATCCAGCTCCAGCGATGAAGACCGCTCATAAAACCGCAGCCCATCCACATGCTCCAGTCCACCCTGCTTCGTTTGCCGCATATAGTGCAGCAACGCCCCCGCCGCAATCGCAGCCGCCTCATGCCCACCTAACCCCATCCCATCCAGCGAATGCACCTTAAAGTGATTCCTTACCAAAGGCACGGCATAGTCGCTCGTAAACACCCACTCATCCAACGCAGTCTTTGTCCGAATTCCATCCACTCCTGAACCGGCCTCCACATTGAGTGGGCTATCCTTTCCATCTTCATCGGAAAGGGTGGGTTGCTTCTTTACTCCACCCCACAATCCGTCCTGCCCATAAAGCAACTCAACCGGCCTCACCCGCCCCAACTCATCCACCAACAAAGCCCATCCATCCGCCCCTGCAAACTCCGTAGCCCGAAACTCCCCGGTAGATAAATCCAACAAAGCCAACCCCCAAACTGAAGTCCCGCCCTGAGCCGTCCCGGAACCCACCACACAAACACTAGCCAGATAATTACTCTGCTCCGCTCCCATCGTTGGATCGAGTGCCGTCCCAGGCGTCAACACCCGAGTCACCTCACGCCGAACAATCGTTTTCGTCTGTTTCGGGTCCTCCATCTGCTCGCACAGCGCAATCTTGTACCCCATGCGCAGCAGCTTCTGCAGATACACCTCCGCCGCATGGTACGGAACCCCGCACATCGGCTGCTTCTTCTCTCGATCTCGTGCCGTCAGGGTCAGCTGCAGCTCACGCGAAACCAGAATCGCGTCGTCATAAAACAGCTCATAAAAATCCCCGATCCTGCAAAACATCAGGCAGTCCGGATGCTGTTCCTTCGCCGCAAAATACTGGCGCATCACTGGCGTTAGACTCGCCGACTCCCCCGCCAAACTTGTTACCGTCTCATTCGCCATCGCAGAACCGCAGAATACCGTACTCGTCCCTTGCCACGCCTGTGCAGAACAGGGTCGCTCCCGGTCCATACCGATCCGTTGGTAACCCGCGGCAGCCTTCGCTCGCAACTCTGTCACCCACTAAGCAAGCTGATCTGAACTCCAAGGCAAAGAAGAAGACACCGGTTCTCCTCGATCCGGCGTCTCCTCAACAGCTTTGATGTAATCGACGGTACTCGCGTTATTTCACATCGCCGCACGAATCAGCGAGCCACCTACTCTGCATCGTCCCGTCCATCGTCATGCTCTTACCCATCCGGTTCATGTCGACATGGATCGTTCCATTCGCCGACTCACGGCTCGTAACCTCATAGTGAACCTTCGCGGTAAAAGTCCCATCCTTGTCGGTGCACTCCTCCTGCAGATCGGTCGCCTTCGCCGTGCTGGCGAGAACCGTCCGTTTACAGTTCGGACGGTCGTTGCTGCCAAAGTCTGTGCCTTTATTCAGCTTCTCTTCGGTAAGGCACACCTTTACCGTACGCGATCCGCCGGCGCCCATCATACGAGCTTTCTGTTCTGGGGTCATGCGTGCCAGTACGTCGTCAGGAATAGGCGGCATTCCGTTGACGTGATTGTTGACCGTGGTCTGCCACAGCCCGGTTTTCACATCGGGCCTCACAAAATCCTGCGCAAAACCCACCAGCAAGGGAACCGCACACAGCCAAACGGCTCGCGTAGTCGTCAACACTTTATACATCGCAATGCTCCTTCAAAAAAAGAGATCGTTCCTTGAATTTAGGGGCCGCTGTGCGATTGCTGCACCGCACATCGCACCAATTATCTGTCATCTGTGCCTGAAATCAACTGCAATTACAGGACTTCCGCTCCTCCCCCACCTGCCGAACCGATATACTGAAGATTCGCGAGTTTAGCCGCTGGCGAATGCTTAGCAATGTCTCTACTCTGGCTCAAAGTCGCAGTTGTCCTCTACGGCATCGCCGCGCTGGCTGTCCTCCCCGCGGCACTCTACGACCGGCCCCGCTGGCGTCACATCGCCATCCCCGCCACCATCGCCGCTGTCCTCTTCCACTTCGTCTCGCTCGCCGAGATGCTCAACGCCGCTCACCATAGTCTCCCGGTCGACACCCATGAGACTCAAACTCTCCTCGGACTCCTCCTCGCAATCGCCTTCCTCCTCGTATACTGGCGCTACCGAACCGTCTCGCTCGGAATCTTTCTACTTCCCATCTGCTTTCTCCTCGGCCTCGTCCCCGCCTTTCATCCCGGTCAGGAGACCTCAGCCTTTCCCATAATCCAAACCGGCTGGATCTTCCTGCACGTCGCGCTGCTCCTGGCCGCTTACGCCGCGCTTTTGCTTTCACTTCTCGCATCGCTTCTCTATCTCGTGCAGGAACGTCGCCTCAAGCAAAAATCCCCAACGCTCCCTTCACTTCCGCCCCTCGAAACCACAGATCAGATCGCGCTCAAGGCCCTCCTTTTCGGCCTGCCCTGCATGACAGCCGGTCTGCTCATCGGCTCGCTCATCGCCCAGGCCACCGTCGGTTCCTCCTATTTTCGCGATCCAAAAATCCTTCTCGCCTTCGCCATGTGGCTGGTCTACATTGCGATGATCTACATCCGCCGCCACTCCGGTCTTCGTGGACGCCGCGCCGTCTATCTCTCCAGCTTCGTCTTCCTCGTCATCCTCGCCGTCTGGGCTGCTAACCAGTTCTCCTCCGTCCACAGGTTCACCGCGCCATGAGCCTCGTCCTCCTCGGTATTAACCACAACACCGCGCCCATCGAGGTACGCGAGCGCCTTGCCATCCCCTCAGGCCGCCTCGCCGACGCCACACGCAGTCTCCTTCACCAGCCGGGCATCCGCGAAGGCCTCATCCTCTCCACCTGCAACCGCGTCGAGTTCCTCACCCTGCAGGACGACGCGGCCGAAGCCGCAAACACAGAGAAAACCAAAGCCGACCTCCTCGGCTTCCTCCACGAGTTCTTCAGCGTTCCCCCGCACGACATTCAACCCCACCTCTACGAGCATCGCGACCGCGAAGCCGTCCGCCACCTCTTCCGCGTTGCCTGCTCACTCGACAGCATGGTCGTAGGCGAGCCTCAGATCCTCGGTCAGGTCAAAGAGTCCTACACCATCGCCCGCGAAGTCGGCGCAGTCTCCACGCACCTCGAGTCTCTCCTTCAACGCACCTTCACCGTTGCAAAAAAAATCCGCAGCGAAACTCAGATTGGCTCCAACTCTGTCTCCATTGCTTCTGTAGCTGTCGATCTCGCCAAAAAAATCTTCGGTTCCCTCGAAGGCAAAACGGTTCTCCTTGTAGGCGCAGGCAAAATGTCAGAGCTTGCAGCCCGCCATCTCATCCAGCAGGGCGCAGGTTCAATCCTGGTCGTCAATCGCACCCAATCCCGCGCCGAAAAAATAGCCTCCACTTTTGCTAGCTCCGCTGTCCAAACTGAAGCCATCTCCTTCGACGACCTCTACATCCAGGCTCCTCGCGCCGACATCGTCATCGCCAGCACCGGAGCCCCAGGGAAGATCTTCGGTCGGTCGCACGGCCAGCGCTTCCTCCAGGCTCGCCGCAACCGCCCCATGTTCTTCATCGACATCGCCGTCCCTCGCGACGTTGACCCGCGCATGAACGAAGTCGAAGGCTGTTTCGTCTACGATATTGACGACCTCCAGCAAGTCGCCGTCGCCAACCTGGCCGACCGTAGCCGCGAAGCCGCCGCCGCCGAGAACATCGTCAGCAGGGAAGTCGACAAGTATCATGAGCGACTCCAATCCCGCGACGCCGTTCCCGCCATCAAGGCCCTCCAGCAACAAGCCGAGGAGCTCCGCCAGGCCGAACTTGCCCGCTCCCAATCCAAACTAATCGGCCTCACTCCGCAGCAGCGCGAAGCCGTCGAATCCCTCACCCGCTCACTAACTGCCAAGCTCCTCCACCCGCAGCTCACGGCCCTGCGGGAATCCACCCGGCCCAAAGATTCCGAATAAATTCAGAAAAGCTGACATATCAGCCATGACGTTTTAACACCCGCATTGTGGTTTGCTGTTTGCGATGGAGAATCGCAGAATGAGAAGCACTCCCGGAGCTTTTTGCCTTATTCCGCCAACGTTGCCCGTTCTGTTTCTCCTTGCAATTCCTGCGTCTCCTCAAATCCGCGGATCTTATTCCCCGGGATCGGTCCTCACTGCCGGCGGTACCGTCTCAGACCCTGGGTTCTCCTACGACAACCAGTTCTGGTACATCTCTGCTCACAAACTGAAAGGCCCTCAGGGCAACGTACTTCCCATTCAAGGCTCGGCCAGTTTTCTCTACGACAACAACAGCGTAATCTACGTCCCAAAATTCAAATTCCTCCATGCCAACCTTGAATTTTCACTGGATCTGGTCGTATCGAACGGAGCCTTCGACGCGAGCGATCCTTTGGCGGGACTCAGCGAAAGCGGCACCGCAGTGGGTCTGACCAACACCAACGTTATGCCTTTGGACCTCGGCTGGCACTTCAAGTGGGCCGATCTCCAGACGGGTTATGTTGCTGCCATCCCCACAGGCCGATTCGTTCCCGGCGCATCGGACAACGTCTCCACTGGCTTCTGGACAAACTCCTGGCAAACAGGCGCGACCGTCTACCTCACCAAGAGCAGGAACACTCAGCTAAGTGTCTTAAACTCCTATGCCTGGAACACCACTCAACGCGGCACCACCCTCCACCCCGGGCAGAACGACTCAGTCGACTACTCCCTCACCCAAACAATCGCTCTTGCGAAGGGAGACCGATGGCCGCTGCAGTTCGGCCCCGCAGGATACGGCCAGTGGCAAACCACTCAGGCCAGCGGTCAACTCCCGGCACGAGCGCCGCTTCTCTACGGGGTTGACGCAGCAGGTTTTACTGTCAACCTCACCGCACCATTCAAATCCTTCAACTTCGGAGCCAGCGCGCTCTGGGAGTATCACGCACGAAACACCTATCAGGGCCGCACGCTCGTCTTCGACGCCAACCTCAGCTTCTAAACCCGGTGCCTCCGACCCCACAGGCTTTAACTGCTCGACCGGACAACCCATGTTGGCCCTTTCGCGGCTCCATGGGAGACGGCACCGATCCGGAAGATAGTTTCCGGGCAACCCGTGCATCTCCTTAGCGGCGGCTTGCATGGCGGTGGTGGAGGCGGTCATCCCTAATCGCGCCTGAATCAAGGAACGTAATCGTTGCGAAAGGGGCAGGCTCGGATGCCGACCCTACTTGTTAAATCACGTTCTGCGCGTATCCCAAATGCTTGACCCAACTAGAAAGAAAAATTAGCCGAAAGCAAAATACTCCGGTTACCCGGCGTGGGCGAGCCATAAGGCCCACCTGCCAGCGTCTGCGACTGCCCAAACAAAGTCGAATTCAGCACACCATTCTCCGGCCCGCGATTCACAATGTTGAACAGGTTTAACGCCACCACAACCAAAGTCAGGTTGTACCTCCGCGGCACCGTCGCATCCAGTTTCGGCTCCGAGGATGCGCCGCTCAGTCCGCGGCCGCTCACGCTCGTATTCTGCCCGCCCGAGTTCAATCCGCTGCCACTCTCCTTGCGCGGCCCGATGCCAATCGCCTTGCTCGCCCTCATGTGAAAGATCACACTCGCAGGCCCCGTCCCAAGATTGAAAGGCACAATCATCTCTCCCTTCCCAGTCGGTTCGCTGTCAAGACATCCAAACTGCGTCAACACCACCCCAGCCGTCCCGCAAGTCCCAAACGTTGGCCGCGCATTGAACTGATTATTTCCCGTCAAATCGCTTCCAATCGAAATGTTGTACGGCGTCCCCCTGCTGCTGCACCGCAATCTTGATCGAAAGATCGACCTGGCGCGTCTGTCCTGCAGCAACAGCAACATTACTCCTGGTCAAAGGAGCGAACCCATCTGCATCGACGGTCAGAGAATAATTTCCCGCAGGAACCTCATGAAAGCTATAACTTCCATTCGCGCCCGATTTGGTCGTAAAGGCATTGTTGCCCGCCGTCAGCGTGATTGAAGCCCCCGGCACGATTGCTCCACTCGGTCAAGTACCTGCCCACGCAGCGCGCCGACGCTCTGAGCGAGACCAGTCAAAGAGCTCGCAACAACAAGAAGCAGCAGCGAAAAAGTATATCTATGTAGCATGCGACTGTATCTATGTAGTATGCGACTATATCACAGTTTAAGAACATTCATCGCTCCATCGCGTCTGCAAGCTAGGTGGAAATTGGGAAGGATAAGAGCCGAATGGAGGAGATAGCTCTTTCGGTTTAACGGCTTAGACAGCCGATTCATTTCACGGTTAGGGAAGTTTTTTTGGAAAACTTTCCACTCGTCACAAAAGCTGAGCAACGAGTTTCTGCGCGATCAAAGTCCTGCCCATCCACCCTGCCATCCCGTATCCTATGAGAAAGATATGAGTACAGAGCACGACATTCTCCGCACCCACCTCCGCATCGGCAGCCGAGGCTCCCAACTCGCCCTCTGGCAAGCGAACCACATCCGCGAAGCTCTTCGGAGCGCCGGCCATCACGCCGAAATCGAGATCATTCGCACCACCGGCGACCGTATGCAACAACCGGGCTTCGTCCCGCCGTCCAATCTGGACGGCAAAGGCATCTTCATCAAAGAAATCGAGGAAGCCCTCGAAGAAGGCCGCATCGACCTCGCCGTTCACTCACTTAAAGATCTCCCCACCAAACTCGCGCCGCAATTTGTCCTCGCTGCCATACCCAAACGAGTCGACGCCCGCGATGCCTGGGTGTGCGAAAAATACTGGGCCCTTCACACCTTACCCACCGGAGGCCGCATCGGCACCACCAGTCCTCGCCGCCGCGCGCAAGTTCTCGCTCTTCGCCCCGACGTCACCTTCGTCGAAGTCCGCGGCAACGTCGACACCCGCCTCCGCAAGCTCGACGAGGGCTACTGCGACGCACTTGTCCTCGCCGCCGCAGGCCTTGACCGTCTCGGCCGCATCGAATCCGTCCACTATCGCTTTCCTCCCGAAGAGATCTGTCCCGCCCCCGGACAAGGTGCGCTCGCCCTCGAAACCCGCAGCCCCGAACATCCCGCCCGCCTTAGTCCCAATCCCCAGCGCGATAAAGCGATCCGCAACGCGGTCGCTTTTCTTGAGCACTCACCCACCCGTTTCGCCGTCGAAGCAGAACGAATAACCCTCGACGCCCTTGGTGGGGGCTGCTCGCTACCCATCGGCGCACACTGCATCCCTCCTCTCTCAGAAACAGGGAAGTGGCGCATGCTCGCGCAGGTCGTCTCGCCCGACGGCGAATCCATGATTCAGATCGACACCGAAGCAACCTACTCCACCTTGCCGGAGGCCCTGGGTCGCTGGGTCGCTGATGACCTCATCTCGAAAGGCGCGCTTAATCTACTGCCCACGCAGGTCGCCTGATATCCACTGGAGACATAATGCCTCGTTCTCTGGATGCACTCTTTCTCATAGCGCTATCCGCCGGACAAACCCCGGTCCAACCGTATCCATTTGCACCACCACCCGGCCCGCAGATCTATCCTCATCCGCTCGTCGACACCAACGAAGGCTTTCAACCCATCTTCGACGGCACCCTCAAGAACTGGGACGGTGACCCGCAGTACTGGCGCATCGAAAACAATATCCTTATCGGCGAAGTTACACCCAACAATCTCCTCAAGCAGAACAGCTTCCTCATCTGGCGTGGAGGCACGCCGAAAGACTTCGAACTCAAAGCAGAATTCCGCATCTCTGATCACGGCAACGCTGGCATCAACTACCGCAGCGTCGAGATACCCGGCACAAAATGGCTCCTCCGCGGCTATCAGGCTGACATCGATGGCGCAGATAAATACACTGGCCAAAACTATGAGGAACGTGGCCGCACCTTTCTCGCCATGCGCGGACAGGTCACCCGCGTCGACGCCAACGGCTCTACCGCCATCGCCAGCCTCGGCACGCCAGACGAACTCAAAGCTTTCATCCACCCCAACGATTGGAACCAGTACCACCTCATCATCCGCGGCAACGTACTCATCCACATCCTCAATGGCCACATCATGTCCGAAGTTATTGACGACGACCCCGCCAACCGAAAATTGGAAGGCCTCATCGGCGTACAGGTTCACGTGGGCCCGGCCATGAAGATCGAGTACCGCAGCATCCTCCTCAAACCGCTCTCCTGAACCACAAAAAAGCAAACCCCGCCAATATTCGACGGGGTCTGCTGGTTACACTTGATTGGGTAAGCAACGTAGAGGGTTAGAAGCTAGCGCGCACCCCCATCTGAATCTGGCGCGGAGCGTTGCCCTGCGTCTTGGTCGTTCCCCAGTTCGAAGTGCTCTGCAAGCTCATGCTGGGATTGGAGAAGTCCAGATGATTCATCACATTGGAAATAACTCCCGTGAACTCCATGCTCACTTTTTCGTAAACAACGAGCTTCTTCTTCACGCTCAAATCCACGTTGAGGTAGCCCAAACCGCTGATCCGCCCGCCACCGCCACTCCGGTTATCGAGACCGAGCAACAGGGGCCGAACGCTGTCATAGACCGCAACAGGGTTACTGAAGAAGTTGACATTGCCCTTTGTGGTGGTACCAACCGCGACTCCAAGAGGATCAGTGCCTCCCGCGATACCGCGATAAGTCTGAGGACGTCCAATGGATGGTGTCGATGTAAAGACGCAGTTCTCATTGGCGTCAGTGAAGGTTGCGCCATCTTCACCGCCGAAGTTCTGACCACTGTTGTTGGTAACGCACTGAAGCGGCTGACCTGTACCCGCTGTTAGGACGGGAGACAGCGTCCACCCACCGGCGAGCCGGCCGATGATACCGCTCTGCGTACTGTAGTAAGGAATCTGATACACGATGAAGGTGTTGAAGATAGCCTTTTGATCGAAGCTCTGACGGCCATACTGTTCGCGAAGATTGAAACTGTCCACAGCGGAAATTGAGCTGGTTGACTGGTTATATGCATTTAGACCCAGAGCCTTGCTGATCGTGAGGTTCTCCTGGAAGGTCAGACCGTGGAAGTTGCTGGTCTTGAAGGAGACATAACCGCCGTGATAATTGCTGTAGCCGTTCGGCGTGCCGATGCTCAAACCTGTCACAACCTGACCGGCGCCACCGTACTGTGCATTGGAAGTGGGCGTACCCATCAGGCTGCGGGGGAAGTTGAATCCGTTCGTAGCAGTGTTGTTGTCAAGCGCCTGCCAGATACTGAAAACATTTTGTGCACGAAGGTTGGTAGCCTGCTTCGCAACGAGAGCAGCAGTGCAACTCGAGGCCCCGTTGCAGTACCCGGTGCCTGCGAGCGCTTGTTCAAAGAACGGCTGAGGAGCGACGGTGGTCGGTGTGGCGCTCTTGGCGCAAAGGCTGGCAGAGGTCGTGCAGCCGAACGCTCCTTCGAGCGCCAGATAAGCCGATGCGAAGTTCTGACCGCCAAGACTCATCATGTAGGGAACCACGTTGGGATTTTCCATGATGTACTCATGATGGACAAGACGGCCGATATAGCCGACCTCGACCAACATCTTGTTGTTAAATCTGCCGTTGAACGGAGAAGTTGAAGGTGTCGACGTCGTTGGGACGCATCGAGGGATCAACAGGCGACGCGATCGATACGCCGGGGCCGTCAAAACCCGGATGGTAGGGCTGTGACAGCGTCGCGGGCAGGGCGGCGTTGGTCAAGGCCGGTGACACACCATCCAGACCTGCAGTTGTGCCGAAGCGGTAGGCGGTAGTTTCATTAAAGTTGGTTTGGGTACAGGTGCCAGTGCCGGGAGTGGGGCTGGCGGCGCTGCTGGCGGTGTTCTGGGCAAATTTGCACTGCGTCGCCAGGATTAGCCCAGGGCTGAGAAGCGGATTGAGAACCTGCATGTCGCCATTGATGCGACCGTAGATTCGACCGTATCCGCCACGGATAACAGTTGTGCCGTCTCCGAATATTTTAGTCAGGCCCGGGCTCTGGAACTTCGGGTTCCATGCAAAGGAAACACGTGGACTGAAGGCTGCGTAGTACGGGTCGTAGGGGTATTTCCGTCCACCCGCCCCAACATTCTTTACCAGCGCGAAACCGATCTCCGGATTGTAGACCTGTCCCGCCAACGCAGCGTTCCTTCGGTTATTCAGATAATCCTGAATGTGAATTGCGTTGCCGGTCACGTCGGTAAACATCACCTGATTGCCATTCCGCTCTGTAGGCGGCATCTCAAGTGCCCAGCTGATGCCGTAGTTGATGCTGAGGCTCGGCTTGGCTTTCCATGTGTCGGTGACGTAGAGGTTGTAGTAGGGAATCGTGGTGTGCGCCCCGATTGCTGTCAGCGCCGGATTCAGTGACAGCGTGCCGCCTGAATTGGAGTAGGTGTTGGCTACCTGCGTCGCTGTCACCAGGCCATAATAGGTATCCGCAATGCGGCGATAAGCACCGGTGGTTGCCAGCCCCCCGATTCCGGTAGGCGAGTAAGTGATGTTACCGCCCGACGTATCGCCGCCAATCTGATAGGTAGGTGTAAAGTTGATGCTTGCTCCGTTATCCGTGCGCTGGTGGTAGTTGAAATTGTGCTGGAACTGACCGCCGAACTGGAAGAGGTGATTGCCTGCCAGCTTGGTCAGGTTATCGCTGAAAAAATTATCCTTGCCGTCCCAGATACGAGTACGGATGTTCTGCGCGTTGACGTTGTAAGGGGAAAGAACGATTGTGGAGCTTTCGCCGAGAGGTTCAATCGCCCCCGCCGCACCAGCAACCTGAGCAGGAGCGTTCGCCCCCTTCCACTGCCAGAAGTTACGCACATAGCTGTAGTGGAAATCGTTGGTAAGGGTGGTAGAGATGTTGGTGGTGAGGCCGACAACGAAAAACCACGGGGACTGCGGCCGCGGCGTCAAGGCCTTGGGAACTCCCAAGGTGTCGCCTGGAAGAACGCCACCGATATCGACCTGGTTGGACGTAAGGTTGGTAAGGCTGTAATAGCGGTAACTCGCCATCAGGTGCCACTTTGGGCCGAAGTCGTGATCCATGCGCGTAGCAAGGAAGTTACTGCTCTGTGGGGTCAGCACGTTGGCCTTGTAACCGATGACGTTGATGCTGTCGCAGACCGCGCCGGAGAGAGCGCCGCAGCTCGAATCGAAGGTGCCCACCAGACCGCTCCCCGGCCCATTATTCCCGACTGGAGCATTTGGCAGCTGCGTCTTGTAGACGTTCGCCAATGTTGCGTTCATACCGATGTTGCGAGGATCCTTGGCCTTCAACGTAGCAGCCGAGTAAGTGTTGGAGCCAAAGGTCAGCTGGCCAAGCTGCAGAAATTCATATGACGGCACTGCACGCTCGAGCGTAGCGGCTAATGGGTAACGGAAACCTTCATAGTTGGCGAAAAAGTAGGTCTTGCCGCCCCAGATTCTGGGTGCAATGGGACCGCCGGCGGCGCCGCCGAAGCGATTGAAGTGGTAGCTCGCCTTTGGCGTATACGCGTTTGGAAAGTTGTTCTGCCAGGTGTTGGCCCCGATGTTACTGTCGAGGTAATACTCGTAGGCAGTGCCATGCCATTTTTCGTGGCCGCGCTTGGTAACGATCTGAGACTGTGATCCCGAAGAGTTGTTGAAGTCTGCCGTCTGGCCCGTCGTTGAAACTTTGAACTCTTCAACGCTGTCCTGTGGCATCGGTACCACGCCACCAGCACCGGTGGCACCGGCGAAGAAGCCGCCAATGCTCGAGTTGACGTTATTGCTCGTGTAGACGCCCTGAGTGCCGTCCATGTCGGCGGTATTGCTACCACCATCGAGTTGAAAGGTAGCCTGATCCACGGTGGTACCGGCGACGTTGCCGCCGGGGGTAACGCCAGGCTGCATCGTCGTGAAGGTGGCCACATCGCGGCCGATAGCGGGAAGTGACTCAACCAGGGCCGGGTCCACCGTCGTTCCTGTGGAGGCATTCATGGTCTGCAGATCGGAAGCCGAAGCTGTTACTTCGACGACAGTGGTTTCGGAGCCGACGACCATCTTGAAATTGGCCGTAGTCTGCGTACCAACGCTGACGATTACGCCTTGGATTTCATCTTTTGAAAATCCGGCCTTGGCCGACGAGATGTTGTAAGTCGAGGGTTGAACGTTGACGAGAACATACTGGCCCTCGCTATTGGTCACACTTGTAAGTCGCGTGCCGGTGCTGGCGTCGGTTAGGGTGATGGCGACGCCCGGAACAACTGCGCCGGTTGGGTCAGTAACGGTTCCGATCACTGTCCCTGTGTTCGTGCCCTGCCCGAAGACAGGTCCAATGTTCAAACAAAATGAGACCAATAGAATGGCGGTGACGAGGGTAAGCGTTTGAAGCCGTCCTGCAATCCCTTTCATGTTGCCTCCTGTGGAATGTCGTTAATTGCCAGCTTGTTTTAGCCCGGCTATCTCGTTCATTTTTTTGCATGGGCCCGCAAATACAGTTTCCGAACTACTTCCGCCAGATGAGGAGATACACCTCCGCCATCTCACAAAAAGCGGCAAACAAAGAAACAGATTCTCTTACAAAAAAGAAAGAAACAGATATACGTCGCCCGCGCATCGCGGGTCTCGTCGCTTATGGAAACCAGATGCAGAAAATACAGAATGCTCGTTTACAAAGAATCTGGATGCCAGAACAACTTGATAGGTGCAAATCGTTGGATGAAAATACACTTAGACGTTCGCCGCTTTGACTTTTGTCAGAACAGTGAGCCGCCAGAATCACAACATGTGCAGAAACGACAAATTGACTTCAGCCTGGAGCATCAAGGCTTACAAGAAAAACTATGGACAACGGTAGGAACTAAAAATCGTAATCCGTCACAGAAGTCCGCTGTTTCATCTCAGGGTGATGTGAACTTATCACAAAATGAATTTTGTGCAACAAATTTTTATTAACAGACTTGATCGCACCGTTCAAAACGCACTGAATCCACACTTGATTTGAAACGCCAGTATTTGCCGCTAAGCGGGAAGGGAAATCCTGAACGCTGTGCCGCTACGCCCCGCACGCACGCTGCTCCGCATCGAAATTCTGCCGCGATGTCGTTCAATAATCTTCTTCGACAAGGCCAGCCCTAATCCAGTGCCGCGGTCTCCCTTCGCCGTGAAGAACGGCTGGAATATCTGCGCCGCGTGGTTGGGTTCGATGCCATGGCCGTTATCAACGATCAGAAACTGAATCTGATTACGCCGCCTCCGCACGCGAAGAAAAAGAACACCCTGCGCTGGCAATGCTTCCAACGCGTTGACAATCAAGTTAGAAATAACTTGAAGAATTTCGACCGTGTGGACCTGCGCGATAACTTCCTCCGAAAGATCTTTCACCAGATGCACCTGTTTAGCCTCGATCGTTCGGCGATGAATGCGTAGTGCCGCCTCCGCCAGAGCGACGAGATCGACCGGCTTAGGCGAGTGCGAGGTTCTCGCCAGCCCAAGTGCCTCCCTGGCGATATCGTTCAGGCTCAGAATTTGCTCTTCCGCCATTTGCATGTATCGAAGCACATGCTCTCTATCGTTGGCTTCCTCACGCGACAAATAGATCAAATGCCCCAATGCTTCCAGGGGATTCTTGATCTCATGCATCATCTCCAGAGCTAGTTGACCTGCAATGGCTCGTTCTTCCGACACCCCCAGAGCATGTCGACGCTAACCTTGCCTCTAGCTCCGTAATAGCCAACTCATCCATAAGCCTTCTTCATGGAGAGAGACTGGAGAGAACTTCGCGTGCAGTTTTTCGTTTGGAGGAAGATATCTCCTCCTCAGACCAGAATGTCTTGCTTTTTCTTGGATGCAAAAAGCATTTATTGTGTCGCCTGCGCGACATTGGGTAATTTCCTGAATCGAGAGACATAAGGCCGGACTTGCCTCCGAAACGGCAAGATCCTACGAGAGGATTAGTTTCTAAGCGAAGTGATTTCGTTGACCCTGAGTTCATGTTGAATCAGCGCGATGAGCCCTCAGGCATCCAAAAAATGCAAAGATAAGGTTCTTCATCCTCGGGCGGAGGGTATGAGCCTTTCGCAGAATTGCCTCACGTTCACAAATGGAGAGAGCCCTGCGCAATACAAAGATGTTGATAGGTCTCGTGACCAGAATCTGGAGCGCTGCAGCCGCCTCTGTGGCCGTCCACTCTTGGAAGCCAGCTCGCTTCAAAACCAGACGACGAGTCTCTAACAAAATCTCGTCATCGCCCAAGATTAAAATGTTCGCAGAGGCGTACACTCTAGTCTCCTTCGCAAATCATCAATTGCGGAGTTAAGAGGCCACCCGACATATGCCAGTCGGTTGTATCTCCCACCGGACAGAGCTATTTCTTCTTCCTGCGTAAGCTCTATTGGAGTCGCCTGGAAATCTAACCTCTTATCAGAGACGTGATTAGCTGCCATTCAAGGAATTGGCCGTCCTTTGCGAACTGACGAAGGACGTCCCATGTCTACTGATTCAAAAAATCTTTTTCTCTCCGGCCTGTCTCCGACGGCTCGCGAACTTCTCCTCTCCTTTTCCACCCAGGTTGAGCTTCCACTCAAAACGTCGCTCTATGAAGCGGAACAAACTCCCGCACACGCCTATTTTATAACCTCGGGCATCGCCTCAGTCGTGACCGCAATGCCGGATGGCGGAACCGCAGAGGTCGGATTGATCGGCTCCGAGGGGCTGGTAGGCAGCTTCCATCTTCTCGGTCCTGGTCGGGTCTCCACAGACTGCTTCATTCAGTTGGAAGCAACTGCGTTCAGAATTCCCCTCGGGCGGTTGCTACAAGTCTTCCGCTCCTCGGAGGAGATACGAGACCGTGTCCTCGAGTTCGTCCAGAGCCAGGCCGTCAGCCTTAGTCAACTCGCAGGCTGTCATCGGCTCCATGAAGCGGAAGAACGGCTGGCGCGTTGGTTGCTCATGGCCCGGGACCGCGTTCAATCTGACGACCTGTATTTTACGCAGGAATTCTTGGCTATGATGCTGGGATCGAGACGTACAACCGTTACCGCCGTAGCCGGAGAATTGCAACGCAAAGGTCTGATCGAATATCGGCGAGGCCACGTAAAAATCTTGAACCGCGAGGCACTTGAGACAGCTGCCTGCGACTGTTACCCGATCATCAAGAAGCTCTACGTCGACCTTTACCAGCAGGAGTTAGTTCCGCAGGAAAAGTAGGGACTGCCACAGACTAAAATCCTCGCAGTGCCCCTGCTCGCCAACAAACGCATTCTCGTCACCAGAGCCCCCCATCAGGCGTCCGACCTCGCCGCGCAACTCGAAGCCGCTGGCGCCATCCCCATCCTCGTTCCCACCATCGAAATCGCCCCCCCGGCGTCTTTTGCCGCTCTCGATGTCGCCCTGACCTGTCTTGCCACCTATGACTGGCTCATCTTCACCAGCGCCAACGCCGTTGAAGTCTTCCACCGGCGAGCGCAGTTTCTCCACCTCGCGCAACTCCCGAAACACATCGCCGTCATCGGCCCTGCAACTCTGCGTGCGGCCAACAACATCGGTCTCACGGTCGATCTCGTTCCTCCCTTATATGTAGGAGAGTCGCTCGCCGAAACTCTTCTCCCGGAAGCCCCCGGCAAATCCTTCCTTCTCATCCGCGCGGCCGAAGCCCGCGACCATCTCCCCCAAACCCTCACCGCCGCAGGAGCCACCGTTACAATCGCCGAAGCTTATCGCAACCAATTCGCCACCGAATCCATCCCCGCACTTCAGCAACTCTTCTCCTCACCCGAACACCACCCTGATGCGATCACCTTCACCAGTGCCTCAACCGTCCGCAATCTCTGCAATCTCCTTGAAGCCGCCGACCTCACCCTCCCACCCAACATCACACTCGCATCAATCGGTCCCATCACCAGCCAAACCCTCCGCGACCTCGGCCACTCACCCACCGTTGAAGCCGCCGAACCCACCATCCCGGCCCTCGTCGGATCCCTCATCGCATACTTTGGCTAACCGCGGCTGGTGAGGGCCCTTGTCTCCCGAAACAAACCTGCGTATCCTTCTCCCCACACCGGCCCAATCCATCTACAGAAAGTAAAACATGCGTGATCCCTCCAGATCCTCGCGTTTCAACTCAATGATCGTCGTCGCTATCCTCGCGATGGTCGTCATCCCCGCCACACTGACACTCCGCCACATTAATCTCTCCTCCCTGAATCCGGCAATCGCCACCAACCCCGAAGCCTCGCCGCACGGCTACACGATCAGCCTTCTCCTCTTTATCATCCCCATCCTCGTCATCGCGCTTTGGTTCCTCCCGCAGGAAAGCATAAAGATCTCTAAAAGGAGCTTCGGCTGGACAATCGCCATTCTCTTTCCTCTGGGCTCGGCCCTCGACTTCTTCTTCGCCCGTTACTTCTTCACCTTTCCCAACCCGGCCGCAACCCTCGGAATCAAAGCTCCGGCCCTGGGCGCACCCGTTCCCTCCGAAGAGTACGTCTTCTACTTCACCGGCTTTGTCTGCGTCCTTCTCCTCTACATCTGGCTCGACGAATACTGGCTCTCCGCCTACAGTATTCAGACCGAATTCGCCGAACGAAAACAGTTCCGCCGTCTCCTCAAACTCCACCCCGAGTCCATCGTCCTGGCAGCCCTCCTCGTCGCGGGCGCCATCGTCTTCAAAAAATACTTCTCGCACACCTCAGGCTTTCCGGGCTACTTCATCTTTCTCGCCGTCGGCGCACTCACGCCATCCTCAGCCCTCTTCCCATCGGCACGCGCGGTCATCAACTGGCGAGCCTTCTCGCTTGCAGCCCTCTTCATCATCCTCGTCAGTCTCCTTTGGGAAGCCACCCTCGCCATCCCCTACGGCTGGTGGAACTTCAACAGCGAACAGATGCTCGGGATTCGCATCACGGCATGGGGCTTCCTTCCCATCGAAGAGATCTGTCTCTGGATCACCGTTACCTACGCTACCGTGATCGTCTACGAAACCATCAAATGCTGGCAGGCTTCAGGAAAAACGATGCGCTGCGCCTTCTTCGGCGAATCCAACCACCCCTAGTGTGAACTCCACGTCTTATCCGAAGAATTACAAAGCTTCTCCAGCGTGCAATCCACGCACCTCGGCTTCCTCGCCACACAAACCTGCCGCCCATGGTGAATCAGCTCATGGGAAAAATTAATCCACCGGTCCTGCGGAATAATCTTCATCAAATCCCGCTCCACCTTCTCCGGTGAACTCTCTTTCGTCAGCTCCAGTCGCCGCGACAACCGCATCACATGCGTATCGACGACCACCCCCACCGCAATCCCATACCAAGAGCCCAACACAACATTCCCAGTCTTCCGAGCCACGCCCGGCAGCCGCAGAATCTCCTCCATCGTCTGCGGAACCTTGCCCCCAAACTCCTCTGTCACCACCTGTGCGGCACCTTTGATCGATTTCGCCTTATTCCGATAGAATCCCGTTGTCCGAATCAGCTCCTCAAGCTCGAGAAGGGAAGCCGCAGCCATCGCCTTAGGAGTAGGAAACGCCTTGAACAGCGCCGGAGTTACCAGGTTCACCCGCACATCCGTACACTGCGCACTCAGAATTGTGGCAACCGTAAGTTCCCACGCACTCCTGTGATTCAGCGCACAAACCACTCCCGGATAAGTCTTAGCCAGAACATCCAGAATCGCCGCCACCCGTTCAGGATTGGTCGGATTCTTCGTCCCACCGCGTGCTTTTTCCGAAGAGGGAAGTTTAGCTCCAGCATTGCCGCCGAGAGGCTTTTCAGATCGCACTGCCTTAGAAGATTTAGTTGGCACGAGGGAGAGTTTACCTCCTCACCTCAGTCTTCCGATAAGATGGCCGTGCCGTGATTGACTCGCCTGATCACGAGCCGGAGCGCACACGCATGACTCTCAGAAGTCTTCCCATCAACAAACTTCAATGGGCAGCTCTCGCAACCCTTACCGCCGCAGCGTTCGCACAAGGTCCGCAGCCCGCAACCCCGTTCGTCACTCACCAGCTCAAGCCGTACATCTACTGGATCGAAGGCGGCGGCGGCAACAGCACCGTCATCGTCGGAGACAAAGGCGTAATCGTCGTCGATGCCAAGACCACCAAGCCCGGCGGCCAGGAACTCCTCGACGACATCGCAAAGATTACGCCCAAGCCCGTGACTACCGTCATCCTGACCCATAGCGACGGCGACCACGTCAACGGACTCGTCGCCTTTCCCGCAGGCGTCAAAGTCATCGCCCACGAGAACAACAAGAAAGAACAGGAAGCTGCACTCGCCGCAGGAGGCCGCGGAGCCCCGCCTGCCGACCACCAGCCCACGCAAGTCACCACGAAACAAAAAGAAACCGTGACCACCGAAGGTGTGAAGCTCGAGCTCTACCACTGGGCATCCGCGCACACCAGCGGAGACCTCATCGTCTATCTGCCAAACGAAAAAATCGTCGCCACTGGCGACATCATCGCAGTCGCTAACCCCTACCCGCGCATCCACGACGAGAAGAACGGATCAACCGAAGGCTGGATCACTACAGCCAAAGGAATCGCATCCCTCGACGCCGACACCTTCATCCCCGGCCATGGCAATATCCAGACCAAAGCCGACATTCAGAAACGAATCGCCGACGCGGAAGCCCGTCGCGCGCAGGTCAAAGAACTCGCCGCTCAAGGCAAATCCCTCGACGACATCAAAGCCGCCGTAGGCGACACCGACAAGCTCAACTACAAGAGCTGGACCCAAGTCTGCTATGAAGAGATGACAAAGAAATAATTGTCTCGCCAAAGAGAAAAGGCGCCATGCAAAGGAGGTGGCGCCTTTCTCACTCTAGTAAAACCGTTATCCCAACCGATCCAGCATCTCCGTCGGAGACACCCTTACGCAGCTAAAGATCGGAGTATCTGCCAGCGTATACATACTGATCTCCGTCTCTCTCAATTGCTGCACCAGATCCAGAAAGTCCTCCGGAAAGTTCGTCTCAAACGCCACGACGAACTCCTGATCGTCGATCCCAAACGAATAAGTCGTATTCAGCTTCACTCGCGGATAGCTCAGCCCCACGCGAATATGCTCGTCCATCAGGCGTTTTCGCTCCTCCGCCGGCAGCAGATACCACGCCCGCGTCTTCCAGAACGGATAAATAAAAATGTACTTCTGCCCGCCGGGTCTGATCGCGCCACGCCCCTCGCCTTCGCTCTCGTCCGGCCGGTCGATCTGATACTGCGATCGCTTCGTCATCGCCAGAAAATTATGCGGCGAGTTCAGGTACCCGCCCAGCGGAGTCCGTAGCAACTCACTCCGCATCCGGTTCAACTCATCCACCCCATACCCAATCGACCAGACGCACATATCCACATCACCGCGAGTCCCCACCGTCGAATAAGTCATCGACAGAAACTCCGCCGGCTTATTCCACTTCGCCAGCACTTCGGCAAAAGCAGCCTTATGCGCGGCTCGCTCCTCCGCTGGCAGCCGCCGCCACTCCGGCATCACTTTGTAGAAGCTGAAACAAACAATCTGCCGCTTCACCGCCGGCTTCGAGGGATCGTGCGGATGCGTCTGCGGCTGGGTCCCAGCCCCATAACTGCTCGCCGGCCTTCCTGCAACGGGGGAGGGAACTGTTGCGGTCGCGGGCGGCCCGTTCTTCACTGGGGACGTCGTCTGCTCGCTCGGAACTTCATGCGTCGGTGCAATAATCTCTGCCATTCTTTGATTCTCGCCGAACCGCCCCCGACTTGCAAAGCCGCCAGGACTGGTAACGCGAATCGCTAAAGCGGCCGATGCTCCAGTTCCAGAGCCATCTCCCGGCCAACGCCCTCAAAGTCCCCCTGGACCTCCCGCGCACGAGCCAGTGCCGCCTGAACATGCGGAAGCACATTTTCAGCCCCTACTTGCTCCAGAAAATCAGAGCGGGAGAGAAGACGGGAAGGCTGATCACGCGCACCGCACATCAGAAGTGTCTTTCCCGCTCTATGCAGGCGATTGGAAAACTGTTCCAGAGCGTGCAATCCCGTTGCGTCCAGCGCCGTCATATTGCGAAGGCGCAGAATCACCACATCCCCAAATGCGTTCAAATCTTTGGTAGCCTCGGCAAGTTTTTCGGTTGTTCCGAAGAGAAAGGGTCCATGGATGCGGAGGATGGTCACATTGGAGGGAATGTCCTTGTCCTGAAGGATGTGCGCCTGCCCATCTTTCAGGTACTCGCGCGTGACCGGCGCGACGGTCGTTGTCTCCGCTATTCGGTAAATATAGAGCAGTGCCGCGAGCGTCATTCCGACTCCCACCGCTACAGTCAAGTCTGCGAAGACAGTCAGGGCAAACGTCGTAAACCAGACGGCAATGTCAGTCTTCGAAAGGCGAACAATCGTGCCGATCTCCCGCCACTCCCCCATGTTGTACGCCACCACAAATAACACCGCAGCCAACGTCGCCAGCGGAACAAAGCGGGCCAGCGGAGCGGCAACGAGAAGGATCGCGAGCAGCGTTAGCGCGTGGACCATTCCTGCAATCGGCGTCAATGCGCCGGAACGGATGTTAGTCGCTGTGCGGGCAATCGCTCCTGTCGCCGGAATTCCTCCAAAGAGAGGAGACGCAATATTCGCAAAGCCCTGCGCGACCAGTTCCACATTCGAGTTGTGATGATCTCCGCTCATTCCATCCGCAACGACCGCCGATAGCAGGCTTTCCACCGCCGCAAGCAGCGCCACCGTAAAGGCGGACGGAAGCAATGGCACGATATGTTCCGCCCGAATGTCCGGCAGGACGAAGTGCGGAAACCCCTGCGGAATCCCACCGAACTTCGTGCCGATCGTCTCGATGGGCAGACGAAAAACTGCGACTACGGCTGTCGACAGCAAAAGCGCAACAATCGA
Source organism: uncultured Acidobacteriaceae bacterium (assembly GCA_963815485.1). Taxonomy (GTDB): domain Bacteria; phylum Acidobacteriota; class Terriglobia; order Terriglobales; family Acidobacteriaceae; genus Edaphobacter. The sequence goes on from CAWFGQ010000002.1 coordinate 3,840,850, forward strand.
ACCCGGAAACCGCTTCGTCAATCGCGGCCACAGCAGAATGATTGCGAGTGAAGCCGCCGCCACACTCACCGTCTGCCACCTCACGCTGCCGGCGTAATGAATGAGCATCCTCATACGCAGCAGAAATTCGCTGGGAACCGGAGGAGTCGTCAGCCCGAGGAAATCCTTAATCTGCGTCGACGCGATTAGCAGCGCAATCCCGTTCGTAAAGCCGATCGTCACCGGACGCGGGATGTATTTGACGGCGGTCCCCAACCCGGTGAAGCCCATAACCAGCAGCAGCACTCCCGCCATAATGCCGACCAGCGCCAGACCCGCCACGCCAAACTTCAGGACAATCCCCGCGACAATAACGACGAAAGCGCCAGTCGGTCCGCCAATCTGAGTCCGCGATCCACCAAGCGCCGAGATTAGGAACCCTGCCACCACCGCGGTGTAAAGACCAGCCTGCGGAGAGACGCCCGACGCGATCGCAAATGCCATCGCCAAAGGAAGCGCAACCAGCCCGACCGTTAATCCCGCAACCAGATCGTGTGAAAATTGTCTGACCGTGTAGCTGCGCAGACACTCAACAGAGCGAGGAAGCCAGGTCTGCGCGGAACTCATCGGACCGCCTCCTGAGGCTTGTCCATCTCATCCAGCATCGTCAGCGACTCCTTCAGATGAGCATGGAAGTAGTTGCGCATCAGATGCAAAACCTCAATCAGAAGGGGATCCCGAACCGAATAAAAAACCTGGTTCCCCGCCTTGCGATTCAAAACCAGTTGCTTCCCCCGCAGCACGGCGAGGTGCTGGGAGACATTGGCCTGCTCCATCCCCAGCTTCTCGATCAGAACGCCCGCAGAAAGCTCGCCATCGCCGAGAAGCTCCAGAATCGCGATCCGGGTCGGATGAGCGAGCGCCTGGAAGATGTCAGCCTTAAACCTGCGCAAGGAGTCCTGCATAGATGAATATTATGATATTCGCATATTTCTGACAATATTCACCGTATAGCACACAGCATCCCGCAACAATCCCACCCGCTATACTTACGCCTGCATGTCAGAAAAACTTATTGCCCTCCTCATTGGTGCCATTACCGCTGGTGGATACCCCGCAGTTATCCTTCTCATGGCTATCCAGTCCGCCTGCATCCCCATCCCCTCTGAAGTCATCATGCCGCTCGCCGGCTACGCTCTCGCTCACTCGCAACTGGACCTCATCATGCTCGCCACAGTAGCCTCGCTCGCCTCCAACCTCGGCTCCATCCCCGCCTACTGGGTCGGAGCGCGCGGTGGACGCGCCATGGTCGAGCGCTATGGCAGCTACCTCCTCCTCAGCCGCCACGACCTCGACCGCGTCGACCACTTCTTCGACCGCTTCGGCTCCATCGCCGTCCTCATCGGCCGTATGCTCCCCATCATCCGCACCTTCATCGCCTTTCCAGCCGGCGTCGCGAAGATGAACCAGTGGAAGTTCCACATCTACACCTTTATCGGCTCATGGCCCTGGTGCTATGCCCTTGCTTGGGTTGGCATGAAGCTCGGCGCAACCTGGAACACGGATCCGCGCTTCAAAGACATCTTCCTCCGCTTCCACCTCGCGGTCGAACTAGTCCTCATAGTCGGCTTCCTCTGGTTCGTCATCTCCCATTGGAAAAACCGCATTCGCACCGAAGAGGCATAGTTTTAGGACGCGACGGTACTTCTCAGCTTGTCCCGCTATTCGAAGTTGCCGACGACTATGCGTTAAAAAAGGTGTTGGAACGAGCATCCCACGATGAGGTTCGTGCCATCTGATATGGCTTCACTAGTTAACCTCCCTTTTCATAGGAATTTTTCACAGGAATCATAGGGACTACAACGACCGACTGGTTTAATGGTTCTAAACCCGTACGCTGCAAGGGTTCCTCGATTTCTCGAGGAGCTCGAATTTAGTTAGAAGGAGGAACATAATGGGCCTCTACTCGAAAATCGCTGGCTTGGGAGCGGTACTGGTTCTTTCGACCGCTTTCGCATCTGCAAATAGTTACCAAATTGGAAGTTATGCAACCCTGGGTCCAAGCTTTGGTAATCAGAATTCGGCAATGGTATTCGATGTCGCAGGGTCGACGCCAATACCGGGTTTTTCGGCTACCTCAGCAACCGTCGCAGTTCCGCCGGGACTTTGGAATTCAAGCCTGACAGGTTCGTCAAGCTGGGTTTCCTATGGCCAGACGGGGCCAACAACGCCTCAAGGTTCGCAGCCTGGTGGCGATTTCGCTCCTAACGGCACTTATTTCTTTGCGACTACTTTAACGTTGGACTCACAAGCAACTGCATATACACTCAATCTCTTAGCTGATGATACGGTCAACGTGTTTGTCGATGGAAATCCTTCAAACATCCTCGTCAATTTCACGCCCGGTCTCAACGGCACATGCCAAATCAACCAACCAAACTGCAGGACTGTGTTTACTATCAACCAACTGACAAATCCAGGTGGGCTCCCGTTCCTGACTGCAGGTTCCCATACTTTGGATTTCGAAGTGTTCCAACTTGCAAGTATTGATATGGGCCTTGACTTCACGGGTACTATCACCACCTCAGTTCCAGAACCAGGTACGCTGATGCTGCTCGGGACTGGCTTGCTCGGTTCGGCGGGCACGCTGTTGCGCCGGATGCGGACATAATTGCAAGACATGCTTTTGTTGATTAGGGGTTACCTGCGTTGGTCGCGAATCCGTTCCTGATTCGGGTTGCCCCTTTCTCCCTCGCACGACTGCGTTGTCAAACCAGGTATGAGGGGCGAGTACACCAAGCGCGATGGCGCTCCCGTTGATTGTGTGGCCTCTGATGCCGCTTCAGTGAAACGCGCAAATCGATTATGTCGGCACTGATCCAAACTGTCCCAATCTCCAACTCATCTGCCCCCCACCCTTGCCCATAAGCGATACTTAATTTCCGGCTAACGGGAAAATCGCAGCAAAGAAGGCTACCGGCCAGGGTGTCAACATCAGAAGCCGCAGCCAACCAAGCGGCCAGCATCAAGCAGCCTCAGTAAAATTAGGCGTCATGATTCCCGGCATGGGGGCCGTCGCACAATGCACGACGAAACTTTGCGAAACAACAAAGGCTGCACTTTTGAAGTGCAGCCTTTGTGTTGGTACTTCTTCGATTTTTGTTATCCGCGGAATCGGCGAATGAAACCCGCCAGCCCCAGAAGGCCCGTTCCCACCAAGCCAAAGCTCGCGGGCTCAGGGACGGCAGCGGGCACAACTGCTAAAGGAGCAGCGAACCGGGAAAAGGATGCGAATTGTGGCTGTGCAGCAGGGGGAGGAGGAGCAATAGAGGTGTAGTCGAAGGTAACCGAACCGCCAGACCAGCCGGGGTCGCCGAAAAAGGTGAGAGCCCCGGCATTACCCGGAAAAGCGAGTGTGTCGCCGTATCCGAGTACAGCGTCGGCAAAGGTCGATGATACGAGCGAATACCCAGTTATATACGGACTGTACATTGCGACAGTAAAGGGCGTATTGCCGCAACCAGAGTTAAGGCAAGTAGCCGTCAGTGTCACTGTGGTTCCTGTGTAGTCGATGGTCAATAAATCTGACCCATTGGATACTCCAAATTCAATGCCCGATCCAATGACTGCAGTACCATTCGTGCTGCTATTACCGTAGCCCGGAGGTACCGCTCCAAACGCACTGTTGAGGTAATTTGTTCCGGAAGGTTCGAGGGGTGTGCTACCCGCACCGTAAAGAGTAAGGATGCCGGATACCGTAAGACCAATACCATCCGCCCAAATCCTGCTCGTGGACATTGAGAGAATTGCAACGGTCAGAATTGTCGCAAATTTTTTCATGATTTACCTTCTTTTCTTTTGAGAGCCTAGTTAACTTTGGAAGAAGACAAGACCACCTCATGCCGCTTTGCGAAAAGAGACTGTCGAGGTTACGACGGGTTACGAAAAATTTATGTTCGGAGAAGTCAGGGCAAGTAACGCAGAACAGTGAAAACAAAATTGATAATTTCGACTGGTAGTCGCAGACTAGCATCGCTTAGCATCCGTCGCAATCTCCAATTGATGAAGATGCGACCGGAGTATGTATAGGTTCGATACCACCCAAAACTCCGATAGAGTACCTTGCGAGTTCCTCGATGAGAGCTCTTGAAGAGTAGCGTGTGGAAAAGGTCCGGACTTGTGACACTGCAACAGGCCGTTGGTTGATTTGCCCCCACCCTTCCACATAAGCGATACTTAATTCTCCGCCTTACGGAAAAATCGCAGCATAGAAGGGTATCGCCCAGAATGTCTACACCCGGAGCCGCCACGTCAGATGCGGCCAGCACCATCAAGCCAGCCACAGGAAAACTAGGAGTCATGATCCCCGGCATGGGAGCAGTAGCCACCACGCTCATCGCCGGAGTAGAAGCCATTCGCCGCGGCCTCGCCAAACCCATCGGTTCCACCTCCCAGATGGCCACCATCCGCCTCGGCAAGCGTACCGAAAACCGCACTCCCCTCATTAAAGACTTTGTCCCCATCGCCTCACTCGACGACCTCGTCTTCACCGGCTGGGACATCTTCGGCGGCAATCTCTACGACGCCGCCAAAACCGCGCAAGTTCTCGACCGCGACCAACTCGAAACGATCAAGCCGTTCCTCCAATCCATCGAGCCCCTGCCCGCCGCCTTCAACCAGCACTACGTCAAGCGTCTCACCGGCCAGAAGATCAAGACGGGCAAAAACAAGTGCGACCTCGCCAATCAGATCCGAAACGACATCGCCGAGTTCAAAACCAAGACCGACCGTCAGGTCATGATCTGGTGTGGCTCCACGGAGATCTACCTCGAACAGACCGCCGTCCACCAAACCCTCGCCGCCTTCGAAAAAGGCCTCGTCGATGATGACCCCAGCATCTCCCCCTCCATGCTCTACGCCTGGGCCGCCCTCAAAGAGGGCATACCCTTCATCAACGGTGCACCCAACCTGACGGTCGACATTCCTGCGCTCAACGAGCTTTCCCGCAAGATGAACGCCCCCATCGCCGGCAAGGACTTCAAGACCGGCCAGACCTTTATCAAGACCGTCCTCGCCCCCGCCTTCAAGGTCCGCAACCTCGGCGTCTCCGGCTGGTACTCCACCAACATCCTCGGCAACCGCGACGGCGAAGTCCTCGACGACCCGGAGTCCTTCAAGACCAAGGAAGTCTCAAAGCTCGGCGTCCTCGAGCACATCTTCCAACCCCATCTTCACCCCGACCTCTACGGCGAAATCTATCACAAGGTGCGCATCAACTATTACCCGCCGCGCGGTGATAACAAAGAGGGTTGGGACAACATCGACATCTTCGGCTGGCTTGGCTATCCCATGCAGCTCAAAGTCGACTTCCTATGCCGCGACTCCATCCTCGCCGCTCCGCTCGCGCTCGACCTCGTCCTCTTCATGGACCTGGCTGCCCGCACGCCAAGCCTGAGAAACCTCGGCATTCAGGAGTGGCTCAGCTTCTACTTCAAAGACCCCGACAGCCGCCCCGGCGTCTATCCCGAACATGACCTGTTCATCCAGCACATGAAACTCAAAAACACTCTTCGCCACATCATGGGCGAAGACCTCATCACCCACCTCGGCCTCGACTACTACGGCGAGTAGCTCAAATTGAACAAGTAAGAGCGGCTGCGAATCACTCTCGCAGCCGCTCTTTTGTTTTTTGCGCACAATGCTCCGGCAAAAAGCAAATCAGAACAACTGACCCCGCCTCGCAGCGTCGGCATCCTGTGCCAGGTCACGCATTACCTTGAGAAATGCTGGCGACTGCCCAATGAAGAGCCCCATGGCCGTCAGGAAGTTGACCACGCCCATTGCGATCCCGTTTGTCTCGGTAGGGCGGATGATCGAGCATCGCGGCAGCTTGCGGCTTAGAAACGGGCAAGGCTCCGGCATGATCAGATTCGTTTGAAATTCCTCGCCGCCAAACGGCGGAGAGTTCAGGTCTGGAAAAGTCACCGAAACCTTAGTGACCGGATCTACTGCGGTGAGAGGAGTCGCGTTACCCGCCTTGTCTGACCAGGTCTGAAAATGCATCGTCTCCGTTGGGCCAATGCTGATCAGAATTCGAAGAACCTCCACACTCGTGGCTCGTTGCGCCATCGAAGGATAGAGACTGTTGCCGCCTTGTTCGATTGTGGGGAAGTGGAAGCCCGCAGTATTTGCGATGGCCTGGAGAAAGTTTGGATCGGTGGTATCGGCATCCGTTCTCGGAATTGCCGTATGCTCGCCCACCGCTAAAGTCGGCACTGCCTGGGGGAAGACAAAGTTGGGATCGAGATCAGGATTGTGGCTGGCATCGCGATAGCGAGTCCACCAACTGGTGTCCAGAGTGAGTCGCGTCAAATTTGTGAGACGGCGTTTTCCGCTGGATCCGGTCGCACTGCTGCCCGGCAGCGTGCGAAATTGTTCAAGACTGATCGTCGATGCTCCCTTCGAAGCAAGATAGGCATTGAGGAAGTTCTGATGAGTAAACTCGTCGTCCGTATTGTCGTGAACGTACTGCGCCATATCGAGGTCGAGCATCGAAAGCGCAGCCGTGAAGGCCGGATTGCCAGTACCGCTGAGTTCTTCACCGTCCTGAATTCCACAAAGCTCGTTGTATTGCACCCATAAGTCCGTCTCCAGTATCTCTGCTGCTGCGGCGAACCGCAGTAAGGCCGCGTCTCCTCGAGTAAGAAGACCGCTCCGGTCCTGGAGCCCGTCGTCAGCCAGGATGGAAGGGCTTTCGGCCAGCAACCCAATTCCTGCGGTTGCCGCGCCAGCCATTGTTAATCCGTTTCTCAGAAACGAACGCCGATTGGTTGCCGCCTTCATATTGATCCACATGTCTTCCATAAAAAAAAGACCTCCATTGGCACAGAGCTTGCGCTCGGCCTCTGGAGAAGGTGTCAGTGAAACGTAAAAACCAAGTAATTTCCGCCGTCAAATTTCTCTCGAAGGAGGAATAGCTTCGAAATGTATGAATCGACTTCGTAATCATCCAGCAACACTCGTGGCAATGCGATGCCATCAAATATTTTTTCAATATCATCGCGGGACAATTGTTACAGCCTCGTGATCTCAGGGCTGGGTCATCGGACTCTCACGGTCAACTGCAAATCAATCGACACGCCTACTTCCGCCTCGACTACTACGGCGAGTCGTTGCTTAAAAAGAATGCTCCGGAAAATCTCCGGAGCATTTTTATAACTTTCTAGTAAGCCGGATAGTATCGACGATAGGCAATCGGCGGATAGGCGTAAGAGCCCGGAGGTGGAGGATAGCCGTAAACCACCGGGGGGCTGTGCACCACAATCGGAGGCTGTTGGTAAACCATGGGAGCCGGGGCCTGTTGCTGAATGATCGTAGGAGCAGCAGGTGCAGGAGCCTGTACCACCACAACCGTCGGACTCGGTTGAGCATAAGCCTGCTGCACCGGAGCCTGCTGCACTGGCTGTTGCGCATACCCGCGTTCAATCGGAGCCTCCTGTTGCTGCCCCGGTTGATTGTCCCCAAAGTTGTACTTCGAGATCATCTCCGGCTGATGCTGCACCTCCGACTTCGTCGGAATCCCGAAGTCATCCAACACCATCACCGTAAGCCGTGTCTCCGGCTTCAGCTCCGGAACGGGCCCGCGTCGGGGCAGATTGATCAGGTCGATCGGCCACAGCACCGGAATCAGCCACTCAATTGTGTCGCGAACCGGATGCCCCGTCCCATGAATCTTCCCATCGCGATCCACTGGATACTTCGCCGAAGTCGCAACTACGCGGGTCGAAATCGGAATCACCGTATCGTTGCCAACGACCATCCGCTCAAACTTCAACTCCATCCAGCCCTTGCCGACAAAATGGCCCGGATCCTTGTAATCTTCGAACCGCCCGACCATGTAGCTTCCATATGGAAACACCGATCGACCGTACATCTCGCTGTGGCTTACTTGACAGAGCACTGGATCGCCCACGTGCTCGGTTTTAGAGGAAAGGTGTGGTTGGGACACCATACACTGCATGACCGAACCGGCCGGTATTAACTGCACCGCACCCGCGCCAAACCAGGCAGGCAATGCGAGCAGTAACGTTGCAAGAGTGCGCTTCATTGGAACCTCCTCAGCGTACGCAATTTTTGTGCTGCGTTTCTACGCTTCTCGGACGGAAGTAATCGTGAAGGAAACTACTCTTAACTTGGATGAGATCGGGCCGGTCTTGCCGGGAATTATAGTCGAAGGGATCGAACGCAATCTCCGTCCCTCTTCTGCAATGCAAACAAACACTTTGATAAGACAAAAGAACGCCAACAGCCTTATTGTTGAACGATAGGAATCTCGGCAGCCACTTGCAGATCGATCATCATTACCAGCCGCCGGTCCAGTTGAAAAAACAAAGCCGTCTTCTTACCCGGGATAACTTTGTTCACAATCGGAACATACTTCAGCCGCAACTGGGCCACAGAATCATCGACTCCAAGAATCTGGCGGCCCAGGCTCAGAGCCTTATCGTCCGTCAGAGTGCTGTAGTTCGCCGCATATTCCTTGAGCGCAGCATACTTCGCGTCGTTGATCTTCACCAGCTCCGCCGTGTACTGATCGTAGATTGGCCAGAACTTGGTCGCCTCAGTATCCGTTAACTGCAGATTGGCCGCAATCAACTGCTTCTTCTCCGACCGGATATCCTTCCTCAGCAAATCAATTTCCTGATCCACCTTGCTCTGGTCTGAAGAAGCGGCTTGCTGAGCCGGAGCACCGCTTGTCAAAATCATCACCGTTACCACACTGATCGCTAAAAGATTTCTCTTGAGCACAAACTCTCCTCCTTTTTTGCCGTGCAGAATGAGCGGGGATGACCGTCGCACTTGCCATCCATATAACCCCCACCCGGCAAACGTTGCCACTGGCAGAAGTGACAGCGTACGCAAATCTTCCGGCAAAAAACTCGAATCCGGCGATATCGAATGCGCCAGATTCTTATAGACCTTCCCACCCTTCATCACGAACCGCACCTGTCGCACCGCAGTATTGCCGTCCAACACAGATCCCGCCAACACTCACGGTAGATTGAGCAAACCTTCTTTCAACCCAATGCCGGTAACTTCCCTCACGCAACCCTCTCTCAGATACCAAAAGATCTTCCCAGCAGCCGCATCCGCTGAGAGTCCGCCAGCGCAGATATTCGAAACGCAATTCCGATCTGCATCTGTCCGATCCGCACGAGGACACCACGTGATATAAGCCCCAAGACTAGCCGGCGAAGATAACCCAGGCCGTTCGCCAATCAGCACAAGGCTCAAACGCGCCCCAAGAAGAGTTCCAATCGCATCGCCCACCGCAACTCTGCCATGCCGCACCAGCGTTAACGGTCCTATCGTCCATCCCGCTGAAAGCATCAAAGGCACAAGCTCGTGCAGCAGAGGAATCGCATTCCGTTCGACAGCAAGCGCCGAGAGCCCATCCGCAACAACAATCGCCAGATCGCAACTCCCCAGCCGAAAATGCACAACCGAATCCGGATGAACTCTCCGCCCAAGATCAGGACGCCGCAGATACGTCGCACGATCGCCAGCCATCGTCTCAACCTGCATCACTGCAACGCCAGCCTCAGCAAGCACCGGCAACTCTTCCTGCAACCGCAACGCAAACGAAGGCACGTGAAGCCCGGCATGCACCGCATCTCGAGCCTGAGCATGCGCGAGCTGAAAACTCAACAACTCACCCGTCGCGATGCTATGCCCCACCGTAGGCAGCGAAACCCGCGCAGAAGTGTAATTCCTCAAACTGAACGCGCCACCACCCCGAATCAGATTCGCCATATACAGTCAGCCCTCATCGCGAAGCAACAGTTGTGGAGGTAATGCAAGCTGCCGCGGCATATCGCTCCTCAGCCACTCTTCAAACTCCGGCGCCGGTCGCAACCCAAGCAACGATCGAAGATAAAGCGCATCATGAAACGAAGTGCTCTGATACTGAAGCATCACATCATCCGCCCCCGGAACCCCCATGATGTAATTCACCCCGGCCGCGCCAAGCAGAGTCAGCAGCGTATCCATATCATCCTGGTCCGCCTCCGCATGATTCGTGTAACAGACATCGCACCCCATCGGCAGCCCCAGCAGCTTCCCGCAAAAATGATCCTCCAGTCCCGCCCGCAAAATCTGCTTGCCATCATATAAATACTCCGGCCCAATAAACCCAACCACAGTATTCACCAGCATCGGAGAAAATCGCCGCGCCACCGCATAAGCCCGAGCCTCGCAAGTCTGCTGGTCCACTCCGCAATGCGCATTCGCCGAAAGCGCACTCCCTTGGCCGGTCTCAAAATACATTACATTCTCGCCAACAGTCCCTCGCCGCAACTCACGAGCCGCACAATGAGCTTCATCGAGCAGCGCAAGGCTCACTCCAAACGAAGCATTCGTCAACTCTGTGCCGGCAATCGACTGAAACATAAGATCCACCGGCGCACCCTGCTCCATCGCCGCCATCTGAGTCGTCAGATGTGCCAGTACGCAACTCTGCGTAGGAATCGCATACCGCACACGAATCGTATCGATCAACCGCAGCAGGTTCGTCGTACTCGAAACACTGTCGCCAGCGGGATTAATCCCAATCACAGCGTCGCCAGAGCCAAGCATCAACCCATCAATGATGGCAGCCGCGATCCCCACGGGATCATCCGTCGGATGATTTGGTTGCAGCCGAGTCGAAAGGCGTCCAGCCAACCCAACAGTCGTGCGAAAACACGTAACAACAGAGATCCTCCGCGCAACCGCAACTAGATCCTGCACCCGCATCAGCTTCGAAACAGCCGCCACCATCTCCGGCGTCAGCCCAGACGCAAGCCCAGTCAAAGACTCAGCAGGCGCCTCCGAAAGCAGCCAGTCGCGAAATCCCCCCACCGTCAGGCTCGCAATCGGAGCAAAAGCAGCCGCATCGTGCATATCGAAGATAAGCCGAGTAACCTCATCGCTCTCGTAAGGCACAATCGCCTCACTCAAAAAGGCAGTCAAAGGCAGATCCGCAAGAGCCATCTGCGCCGCCACCCGCTCCACCGAGCTCCGCGCAGCAATACCGGCCAGCTCATCGCCGGATCGCGCAGGTGTCGCCTTCGCAAGCAAATCCTTCAGATCACGAAAGCCATAGGTAACGCTGTCGATCGTATGCTGCAGAAGCACGAATCTCCTCGCGGCGGCAAAACTGCTGCGTGCAGTCTACTCCACGACCTCCATCAGCTTCGCCCACAGCCCCTTCGTCCCCGCATCCGTCTTCGCAGACACGGGCAAAATCTCCTCCACCCCATGCGCCTTCTTCAGCGCGGCCATCGACTTCCCCAGTTGATTATTCGACAGCCGGTCCGCCTTCGTCCCCACAACCACAAACGGTCGCTGCGTCTGCTTCAAATATGTAATCAGCTGAGTATCATTCTCCTGCGGCGGAATATTCGTATCTACAAGGCAGATGCACAACGCCAGCGTCTCCCGCTCCGCTAGATAAGGCTCAATAAACTTAGGCCATTCCGCCGAGATCGACTTCGAGATCTTCGCATATCCATACCCAGGCAGATCCGCAAAGATCAACGTCGGCCTCATCTTCATCTTCTCGCCCGCACCCTCATGCAGCGCAAAAAAATTAATCGCCCGAGTCCGTCCCGGAGTCGATGACACCTTCGCCTCACGCGATCCAAGTAGGGAATTGATCAGCGAAGACTTCCCCACATTCGACCGCCCCAGAAACGCCACTTCGGGCGCGCCAAACGTCTTCGCCTCAGAAGGGAAGTGGGCAACATCCGTCGCAGACAATAAGAAAACTGGATTCAACCGCATCAATCCAGTCTACCGCCACCCCGGAATTCGCCGCGTCATCAGCAAGAAAACGCCTGCTCCTCAAATACGGAGCAGGCGTCGCAATTCCTCGATCCTATCGGGGAGGAGCAGCCGCAGTTGACTCTTTCGGCTGCACCGTGATTGTTACCGGTGCTGTCAGGTGAAAGCTGATCGTGGTCTCCGACGGAATGACGACATCTTTGTTTCCCGTAAAGGCCGCTCCAGCCGTTCCCGCACCCGCTCCAATCAAGCCGCCGATCAGCGCTCCCTTGCCGCCGCCAGCCAACCCGCCGATCAGCGCGCCGCCACCGGCACCGCCACCAATCATCGCGGCCGTGCGCTTGCCTTTACCCTTCTGCTCTTGCTCATACTCGCTCACGCTGACCGATATCCCCGAGATCGTCTTCACCTGAATTCCAAGCGCGCCCGATCCCTTGAACTTGCCCTGTCCCTTAGCTGCAACAACAGTCCCCGTCACATGCGCTCCGCGAGGGAACACCACGCTGCCGTCTGGCGTCTTGACCGACTGCGCCAGCACACCGGTAAACTCATCGCCAACACTATTCTTGCTGGCGCGCAACTCTTGCGTCACAGTCACCGAAACCGAGGCACCTGTCGCAGCAGTCAACTTCACTGGTGGAGGCGTGGCAGGAGCCGCCATCATGGCTGTTCCTGGAGCCGGAGCTCCAGTCATCGCCGTTGAACTCGGTGGAGCACTCGAGGCAGGAGTCATCGCAGTTGAACTCGAAGGCGCTCCTGCCGGAGGCGGAGCCGTCGAGCCATCCGAACTCGCCGTTGGTGTTGGCGAACTGGCCGGCGTCGGGGCAGGTGTTGAACTCTTACATCCGCTCAATAAGAAAACCACTGAAAGAGCTAAGCTTGCTGTAATGGCCGGGAACTTCTCGCGCATGGGTCTCTCCTGTTGAAGCATTTCATGTTGAAAGCAACCTACTCGTATGGGCTCTTCCTGCAATCTTGTTGCCTGCCCTCGCCTGTGTCTTCTGAGATTCTACCCAAAAAATATCTAACACACTCTTCTTCGCCATCTCCGATGACGCATCGGACAAGGCCTTAGAGTATTGCGGCAAATTCATAGCACAGAATAAAGTTCATCAATAGCGAAGCGATGAATTCGCTCCTTCGATTTTCCAGTGTTGCAGGAATGGTAGGCCTCTCCTACACGATCTTTCGTTTCTGAAAATCCTCTCCGAATAGTTCGCGGTGCGTCCCTCGTAAACTCAACCTCAACAACACTTATGGGAGCCAAAAAAAATGTCGACGGGTTTTGCGTCACCGATTTTTTCTCTGCCTTCAACTCAACTCAACATGATGAGCTCTCGATAAATGACCCAAAAGTATCATGTGCAATTAAGCAACAGAATGGCCAACCTCGGTTATTCTCCATCATGTGAAGTTCAGGCTCTTCCTTTATTTGGCGATTGATTCTCTCAAAAAAAGATCGACCACCGGTAAAGCGGTTTCATAAAACAGGAAGCGATCGATGTCTATAGAACCATCGGAAGTCAATTTGCAATCAGGTATTTTTTCCGAAGCCCGTCGCATTTTTTACGAATGCGAACTCCCCCTGGTCACCTCAACCTGTCGCCAAGGCAACCACCTTGTTTAGTAAACAGCTTCATCATCTTTCGGAGGAAACACCCATGATTGACAATTATTCTGCCCGGCTTTCGGGCTCAAAGCGGGCTCTCATTGCGCTGTTGGCATCGAGCGCCGTCTTCGCCGTTGGCTGCGTGAATTTGTCGACCACAATTCCAATGAGCGCAAACCCTCTTAGTTCGCCCGCCGATCTCAGCGGAAAAATTCATGGCGGTAATCAGCCAGTCGTTGGTGCTACGGTCACTCTCTGGTACGCAGGACAAAGCGGTCCTGCAATCCTCGCCGCTACGACCACCACCGATAGCGGAGGGTTTTTCAGCTTCAGTAAAGATACGGTCAACGGCAACACCGACTCCGGCAACCAGTACTCCTGCCCTCTCAACAGCGACCCGCTGGTCTATGTCGTCTCCAAAGGCGGCAATACACAGAACAATGGAATTGCCACTCAGTCCAATAGTGCCGCGGCCTTTATTGCTATCTATGGCGATTGCAAAGAGCTCAGCGCCTCGAACTTCGTCTACATGAGTGAGGTCACTACCGCAGCAACCATGGCAGCGGCAGTGCAATTCTTCGATCCCAACACTGACACCCTCGTAGCGGATGGTACAGGCCAGCAGAAGATTGTCGTCGACGAAATTCCTGCCACCATCGCTCTCCTGGCCAACTCTGCCACTGGTCTCGCTGTTACCTCGACCAACCTCTCTCCAATACCGGGTGCGAACGTTGCTTCCGGCGTAACGGTTACTGCAGTTCCTGAGAGTGGCAAGCTCAATGTCATCGCAAATATCATCTCCGCTTGCATCAATGGCGCAACATCAGGGAACGCTGCGTGCAATACTCTCTTTGCATCGGCCGTTCCTCCGCAGCCCAATACAACGAATCTTAACGGCAGTTATCCGTCGTCGACGACGGATACCCTTCAAGCTCTCTATTACATGTTTACCAATCCCACCAATGGGCAGGGATCAACAGGAGCGACGAACCTCGCGGCTCTATTCAGCCTCGCGGGCGGCGTAGGTGCACCATATCAGCCGGCCGCTAGCCAGCCCACCGACTGGACTCTGGCAGTCGCCTACGTCGGCAGCGGAACCTGCGGCACGCCAACCGGCGGCACAGGCGACTTCATCAACGCCCCAGTGGATATCAACATCGACGGCCATGATAACGTTTGGATCGCCAACTCTGAGACCGGCGGTAATCTCTCCGCCATCAGCCAGGCTGGTGCACCGGTCGCCTGCGTCAACCTCGACCCAGGCTCGTCCAATGACGGCGCAGTGATCGACTCCAGTGCCAATGTCTGGTATGCCGCCGGAACCACCATGTACCGCTACAATCCCAACACCCGCGCTACCCTCGCCTTCCCGGTAGGTGTATCGCCTCTTGCCGTTACCGCAGACGGAGTCGGCAACGTCTACTTCTCTTCGGCGTCCGGTAGCGTTGGTTCTCTCTACCAGATTCCGGGAGCCGCGACTGCTGTTGCTGCCGTAGCGCCGGTCCAGATCTCCAACCAGGTTGGCCCGAATCCGATTCGCATGATGCCGAGCTTCAAGGGAACCGCAACTCTGGGAGATATTTGGCTCTCCACCGGTTCTACTTCGGTCGCTCAAGTTACCGCTGGTACTGGCCCGGGCAGCATGGGTGGATTCGTCACGAATCTCATCCCGGCTGTCTCCGAGTCTTCGTACGGACTGGTAGTTGCCCGAAACAGCGTCTTTGTCGCCGATGGTATTAACGGAGATATCAATTGGTTGGTCTTCAATGGCACTGATTGGGTTTCTGCCAGTGGATGGCCTTTCACCAATTCCGCCTCCGCCGGAATCTCCGGCCCAACCGGCATCACGATTGATGGCAGAGCCAATACCTGGATTCCCGATAGCGGCTCGCCCAGCCTCAGCGAAATCAGCCTCTTCGGCCCAATCGCGTTGTCGCCTTCCACTGGTTATTTGAAATCCACCTCAGACCTCAACGCCAACCTCGCCACTGCGGTCGATCAAGCTGGAAACGTCTGGGTCGCCGGTTCAGGCAACCACTTCATCACCGAGTTTGTCGGTGCCGGAGTCCCCATCTATCAACCCTTCGCGGTCGGTCTCGCCAATGGCCGTTTCCAGCAAATCCCCTAACCTGCTTTTCACTTCAACCATGAAGCTCCGGATTATTCCGGGGCTTCATGCATTTTTGGTTCATCGAGAATCATTAGAAATTCCATAACAATCCAAACCCTACTGATCCGCCAGGCTGAACACGCGTTCCATCACCATCCAATACTCATCAGGCCGTGCTCCAGGCAACTGCTGTTGAAATCCGTGCATGATCGTCTCCCACTCTTGCACCTTGGCATTCGCCATGTCCATCGCCGCCTTCGCCGACAAAGAAAACGAATCATTCACATCCATAATCATGAACATCCGCGTTCCTATCAGGTAAATCTCCATCTCTTCCACTCCGGCATCGAGCAGACTCTGCTTCACCTCCGGCCAGATCTTCGCGTGATACCGCTTGTACTCCGCAATTGCAATCGCATCATCCTTCAAGTCCAACGTTAAACAATGACGTGGCATTCTCTCTCCGAAACATTCTTCAATCTTCCTTCTAGCCGAAATACAGCAAGTTAATCGAAGATACCATCGGATTTTCACTCTGTTCAAAAGTTCTCCCGTCAATCCCGCGCAATGAGATAAAGTTAGGCAGAGGCTCGCCCGATCAGCGGTCACATCCCAAACAACATCCAGGCCATCTCCTCCATGGGTACGCAGAGCAGTAATCACCCTACTCACTCGACACACGCGCCGAAACAATTCGCGGTTTTTTTGACCTGTCTCGCGCTCTCGGTCCCTGCGCGAGCACAGACCTCGGCGCTCGCTGTCCCTCTCATCCTTCCATCCGCCATAGTCTTCGACTCCACCGGCAATCTCTACCTCGCCGAAACTTCAAATCACCTCATCCGCAAAGTCGATCTGACCGGCCAAATCACCACCATCGCCGGAACAGGTACACAGGGCTTCTCAGGCGACGGAGGCCCAGCCACCTCCGCCACACTCGACTCCCCTCAGGGCCTCGCCCTCGACACCGCCAACAACCTATACATCGCCGATACCCACAACCACCGAATCCGCAAACTCAACCTCGCCACCGGAACCATCACCACCATCGCAGGCACGGGCACGCCTGGCTTTTCCGGAGACAACTCCCTCGCCCCAGCCGCTCGACTCAACCTCCCAACAGCCCTCGTCCTCGACCCACAGCAGAACCTTTTTCTTGCCGACACCGCCAACCATCGCATCCGTCGCATCGACGCCACTACCAACGTCATCACCACCATCGCGGGCACCGGAACACAAGGCTACTCTGGCGACGGCGGCCCAGCCACCTCAGCCAGCATCGACTCTCCGACAGGCATCGCCCTCGACACCGCTAACAACCTCTATTTAGCCGACACTCACAACAGCCGCGTCCGCCGCATCGACGGAGCCACCAACATCATCACCACCATCGCCGGCACAGGCGTTCAAGGCTTTTCAGGCGACACTACTGCCGCAACATCCGCAACCATCTCCCTTCCGCACGGCCTCACCATCGACCCCGCCGGCAACCTCTATCTAGCCGATACCGCCAACCACCGCATCCGCCGCATCGATGCCACCACCAACATCATCACCACCGTCGCCGGCAACGGCACTCAAGCATTCGCAGGTGATGGAAACCCAGCCAACATGGCCTCACTCGACACGCCACGTGCCACCGCAGTCTCGCCCAACACTCTCCTCACTCTCGCCGACACAGGAAACCAGCGTATCCGTCAGCTCACCGCCGCCCCAGCCCCCGCCACAGCAATCCAAACCATCGCCGGCCTCGGCTTAACCATTCCCGGAACACTCAGCCTCGCCGCCCCGCCAGTCATCACCTACGGCACCGGACAAATCACTGCCACTCTCGCGACCTCTGGGCCGGCAACTCGCTCGATCACCTTCTTCGATACGACCTCCGCCAACTCAACCCCCCTGGGTACCGTCACGCTCACGTCCAACACAGCCATCCTCAGCACCGCCGCGCTTACCGCTGGCCTCCATAGCCTCACCGCAACCTATTCAGGTGATCGAACTCACCTCTCCGCCCAGGCCGATGTCTTTACCCTCACTATCAATCCAGCCCCCACCATCGTCACCCTTGGCAATCTCATTCCAACCGCGATCATTGGTTCTCCCATCACTCTCACCGCTCACGTCGCCAGCACGACCACCGGAACACCCACTGGCACCATTACCCTCTTCGACAATACCGTCCAACTCTCCACCTCACCCATCTCCGTTACCGGAGACGCTGTCTTCATCATCCCCTCGATCACGCAAGGCGACCATTCCTTCACCGCGCTCTACAACGGCAGCCCTAACTTCACCTCCGCAACCTCCACCCCCCAACTCATCACCGTCGGCGTCCCACCCGCCAATCCCGACTTCACGGTCACTCCCACCGGAACAACCACGCAAACCGTCGTCTCCGGAAGCGCCGTCACCTACACCTTTTCTGTGCAACTCCAGCCAACTATGTCGAGCCCCATCACCTTGGCCGCCACTGGCCTCCCCAACCTGTCCACCGCATCCTTCAATCCACCTGTAATTCCCCCCGGATCCACCGTCAACACCTTCACCCTGACCATCGCCACCCCAAACACCACAGCGCAAAACACCAATCAACCAATTAGGTGGGCACTTCTATTGCTCCCGATCGCAACCCTCCTGCGGCCAAACAATCGCCGCACAGCAACAAAAATCCTTACCTTAACCCTGCTCTCGCTCACGCTGATCCTCTCAAACGGCTGCGGAGACCGCATCAGCACAGCCGACGCTCTCGCCCTCTCCGCCAAGCCCTATACCATCACGGTCACTGGAACAGCCACCACCCCCACAGGCAGCATCCTCCAACACTCGACCACAGTAACCCTGCTAGTCGAACAACCGCAGTAGCGGCGCGGGAAGCGCCCACTCCCTATTCCCTAAAACCCTACTCCCCGCGTCACCCCGGTCCCAGCAACCGAAGCAAAAAGAAAACCACCACCCCTACAAAAAACACCAGAGCCATCCTGATTCCCGGCTCTCGATTCACCTCCGGCACCAGATCAGTAGCCGCAACATAGATCGTCACGCCAGCCGAAAGCGGCAGCCCCACGCGCACCCAACTCGGCTCCAGATTAATCACCAACACCCCAAGCACCGTCATCGCCCCAAGAAACAATGCTGAATTCAGCGCCGTCGCTCGCCCACGCCCACCCGCGAGCATCACACTCGCCATCGTAAAACCCTCGGGAATCTTATGTAGAAACACGGCAAAGAACAGCACCCACCCCAGCCACCGCGACAACACAAACCCCGACCCAATCGCTACGCCGTCGAAAAAAGTATGCGTCGCCAGTCCCAGCAGCACCGAGTAGCTCGTCTTCGCCGAAAGAAACTCGTGATGATGCGTCTCTTCGCCAAAGTGAAAATGTGACACCAGCGTATGCTCCAGCAGATGCACTCCGCAGTACCCCACCAGAATCAGCATCACCGCCCACCGCGGATTCACCCGGATTCCCTCGGGAATCATCTCCAGAATCGCCGCCGCCAGCATGAACCCCGCACCCAGCGCGACAAAATATCTCAAAGCCTTCGCCGAAGGCGACCGCCGTACCAACAAAAATCCACCCAGATAATCCGCCAGCCCGGCCACCAGCCCTAGCGCAAGGCTCAACCAAAGTGCTGACACAACTAATTGACCAGGCGAATCAGTCCATCGCCATCATTCTCATTAAAAATAGAAGCGGCCCCGCGCAATCCAGTCAAGCAAATCTTCATGGTCTAACGATTCTATCCGTCTTAGGCTTACTCGTCTCCGCCCACTCCGACTCCCGGGACAGCACAAACACCACACCCAGCCCGCATAGCAGCACAAAACCCTCCAACTTCTCCGACAAACGGTGCAGCCGCTCAAAATCCACGCGCCCCGGATTATCCGGCGAAGCTGTCTCCACCACACCACCCGCCAGAGCGCGATCCACCTCCATCGCCGGGAGTATCCGAAACTGCGAGTAAGCCGTCACCACTATCATCACGGCAACCAGTGCAAGCTGTCTCACAAATCCCACCCGCGCCGGACCCTCCGCTTGCAGCCAAAGCCATCCCGTGCCCACCCAAAATACCCCGCCGCCAATCAGCCCAATCCAATGCAGCACCCGCAGCGTCCCGCCCACCACCAGCCCCGCCTCATGCCCGCTCGGCAAACTCCCAAACGCCACTGGCGCCACAACAAAAGCGAAGAACGCTAATCCGCCAACCCACGCCACCATCGCATACGACCGCAAAGCACGCACTAGAGTCTGCACTAAACCGAGTCCCTCCCAATCAATCTGCGAATCCTCTCCTTCATCGGTGGATGCGTCGAAAACAAGCTCGCAATC
Organism: uncultured Acidobacteriaceae bacterium; assembly: GCA_963815485.1. Lineage (GTDB taxonomy): Bacteria > Acidobacteriota > Terriglobia > Terriglobales > Acidobacteriaceae > Edaphobacter. The sequence continues at coordinate 3,860,699 of CAWFGQ010000002.1, forward strand.
CCTCCGCTCCCCAGCAGCGGAGCCACAATAAACAGATGCGCATTCGATGGCGAAGCCTGCATCGGAATTCGTTTCGAATAAGCCTCCAGTTTTTGCAGCGCCCGAGCCAGCGCATAAGGATTTCCCGTCGTCGCCGCACCGGTCGCATCCGCCTCGAACTCCCGCGAACGCGAAATCGCCAGCTGAATCAGAGTCGCCGCAAGGGGAGCAACGATAATCATCAGCAAACCACTCAATCCACCGCCGCCGCGCTCCCGATCGCGCCCGCCACCACCGTAGCCTCCAAACATCGAAGCCCAATACCCCATCCGCGCCACCATCGTAATCGCCCCGGCCAGAGTAGCCGCGATTGAGCTCGTCAGAATATCCCGGTTCCGCACGTGCCCCAGCTCATGCGCCAGAACGCCCTCCAACTCCTCATCATCCAAAAGCTCCAGAATCCCATGCGTCACCGCCACCGAAGCATGTTGCGGATTCCTTCCCGTCGCAAATGCATTCGGAGACTCAGTCGGCAACACATAAATCTTCGGCATCGGCAGCCCCTGCTTCTGAGTCAGTCGCTCCACTGCCGCATAAGCCCGCGGCAACTGCTCCCGAGTCACTGGCTGAGCGTTGTACATACGCAGGGCAATCTTGTCCGAGAAGAAGTAAGTCCCAAAATTAAAGACAACCGACAGCAGAAACGCCAGCACCATCCCGTTCGGCCCGCCAAAATACTCTCCAATTAAAATCAGAAAGAGCGTCAGCACCACCAACAGCAAAGTCGACTTGAACGTGTTCATCGTACGACCTCAGACAACCGGCCCCGCCTTCGCCTCGTCCACCCGTTCGCTGCGCCCGAGAGCGCGTCGCAGCACCACTTCCAGAGCAGCCTTCTGCTCCACATACTCACTCTCACTCAACCGTCCCTGCAGGCGATCCGTCTCCAGCGCAAACAGTTCTTCCTTCATCGCCGCCAGCAGTGAATTCTGGGGCAATTCCCGGCCCGCCGCAACGATCCCAACCGCGACACCACTCGGTGCACCTGCAGGAACCGCAGGCCCGTTCTTCAACATGAACCCTGCACCTGCAGCCATCGCCAACCCAAGTCCACCAAGAATCCACCACTTATACTTCGCCCAGGGATCGTTATTCCCCTCAGGATCTACCGGCACACCCAACCCTCCACCAGGCCGCGAATCGCCTGTCGCAGCTCCGCCTCCGGCTCCAGCCGGAGCCGAAGCATCCGCACCATTCGCCGCGGCCGCACCTTCATCGCGAGGCATCTGTCCCGTCCCTGAAACCGTAAAATCCAGCGGCTGCGAAGACTCCACGTTCCGCGCCACATAAGTCTGCGCCGTAGTCTCCTCGGTCACCGGAGTGTACGAAGTGGAAGCTCCAGGCTGGAAAGTCATGCTCTTCGGCATCATCACCGCAATCGTGTCCGTAGGCATCACCACTCGCGGTACAAACTTCAAACTCCCGCTATACGGCAAGTGATATGTAATCTGAAACCGCGTCTCCCCCGGCCGGATCGGAAAGATAAACGCAAAATGATTCGCCTCGCCCACCGGCACCGGCGCGGCCTGCACCGGCATCCCGCCCGGAGCCAGCGCCGCCGAACCCTCCACTACCGCACCCGCCGGCAGAGAAAATTCAAACGCCCGATCGCTGAACTGAGTCATCGGAGGCGCGGACTCATTCTTCACAAAAAAATTCTCAACTACACGCAACGTCTTGCCGCTCTCATCCGTCTGGATGCGCATCACATCGGCCTCGCTCGTAACGCCCTTTACCTTCGCCGCCGCGTTGAACACGTCTATCTCAACCGACTGCGTCCCCGGAGGCGCCGGTCGAAAATAATTGGCCTTATCATGCGTCACCCGCACCAGGTGAACCCCATTATCCGAAACATCCAGCGTGAATCGCCCCTTCGCATCCGTCTTCGTTCGCGAAGCCTCCTGCATCCCCTGTTGCAGGCGAATCAACACGACATCATCCCCAGCCGCGGGTTTATTCGTCGTCTTATTCGTTACAACGCCGGTGATAGTCTCACTAAAAGCAAAGCCAGAAAAAGCCACCACCACCGCGGCAGCCAGAACAACAGATCGAAGAGAAGAAGGAAAAGGGAAGAGGTTCACCTCTAAAGTCTACGTCAAAGTCGAGAGCACTACGAGGAACGAACCAGCTTCCGGCTCTCGTTCCTCGGTCCTCCCGATTCACTGCAACGTCATCTCCCATGCAGACAATTCCTCCTTCGACCTGATACGCTGCGCCAGCAGCGCATCCAGCAGCTTACGCGTATTCCTTGCATCGAATGGCTTGTCAATACGACTGCCGGTGTTTTGGCCGGCAAGCTTGACAACATATCCCGGCCGGTCGTCGAACTGGTTGCCTCCGCTCGCAATCCGCTCCTCCTCGGTCCACTCAGACGTTTGGCTCCAGAACTCCTTCGCTCGCCATGAATGGTCTCCCATGATGACAATCGTAGAGTTGTCCCACTGCCCGCTCTTTGCAAGTCGCTCGCGCACCTTTCCCAGAAACTGATCGGCCAGTGCAAGATTATCGAGATAACTCGAATGTTCAACCGTCAACCTGCCGGACTTGCGGTCATAGATTCCGAAAGGATGAGGGATCGGCATGTGAAGGAAGACAAATCCCGCCGTCGGGTCGTCCAGAATCCGCTCGGCTGCAGCATCCAGGGCCAGGTAATCGACCAGGTGCTCCTTTGAATTGATCTCCCCAGCTATAGGCGTCAGCAAAGCGGAGATCTTGCGATAGCCCATTCCCCTCGAGAAAAAGTGCCCCCAAGGCATTATCAGGTTTGAGGCCAGTCCTGCCCGCGGAATGAGCAGATTGTCCGTCGAGCCGCCGAAAGTCCAGAAACAGGAATCCAGAACGTCTCGCAGGATTCTGCAGTAAGGGTTGTACCAGCCTGCAATCGCTGTCTTGTACTTCATGTTCAAGGCATCTTGAAAGATGGTGCCGCGTTCGTCGAATGCCTCCCAGGTACCGGTCTCCGGATGATGGACCGACAGTCTTCCATCAGCGGTAGAGCGAACCTTGTCCACTGTGTCTCCGGTCATCAGGGACGGTACCACTTGTTCTGTCATCAACCCCGCTGGAATAACATGCGTGAATACCGTTGCTTCCCGAGCCACGGAATCAAAGAATGGCAGTTCCAGCCCTGGATATCTTCGTTCGTACACCTGCTGGTACGAGAGTTCATCCAGGATGATCCAGATAACTCGAGGTCTTCCAGCCTGCTGCTGAAAATCTTCGCTACGTTGAAAAAACGGCTCCGGATTCAGCGATCGTGCCTGCCACCCGTACCACACGCACCCGCACAGAATCCCCACTCCGCTCATCGCCAGCAATGCCAGCATCGTCGAAGCGAATCGCACCAACCGCTCTGACTCTCGCTCGAATTTTGGCTTCCACATCGCAAATGGAATTACAAACGCCGCCACCCCGACACCAAGAAGGACCAGTGCGATCGTTGGATGCGGAGCCCGGTCTTGCAGGAGAGCCCAATTGGCCACAGCCATCCAGGGTGTCAGGCCAAGCGCCCCGCACCAGATCGCGAGCCGCAACCGGCCTGTCGTCATCGCCATCAATAAGGTCAGCAGCAGCCAGAAAGCGCAGAACTCGACGATCGGGGGCGCGAAGAAACTAACCGGCGAACCGCTCCAATGGTAGATCGCATTATGCCTCGGAGAAACAATGGGGGCCATCATCCAAAGCAAAAAAACCGAACTTAGTCCAAGAGCAGCGATTGCCGCTCGCAATAAATCTCTTCTTGTCAACACCATGGGAATACTACAGGGCCGCTTTCATATTTTAAGAGCTTATGTTATCGAAGTGGTAAACATTCATTCCCGCGCTAGCCAGTTCTCGACCCGAGACACCGATTACATTCTGCCCCGCCCAACAACCCCACGTCCCTCAAGCATCTCCATCTCCGCAATCACCCGCGCAGCCTCGTCCTCCAACCCACTCCGCTGCTCGACATAATCCTGCTCCGGATACTTCCCGGCCTGAAACTCAAAATTCAAATCCCGCAGATTCTCATAGATCGCATCCTTCCGTTCCCGCAGATAATCCACCCGAGTCTTATCCGCCTGCACAAAAGGATTTTTCTCCGGCCAGAACATATAGCCAAACACCGCTAGCGCAAGTGCGAGCCCTGCAATCGCCCCCATCTCAGTACACCGTCTCTCTGCGAATGCGATCACGCAACTCGCCATCTTCCATCATCCCCAATCCACCGCCACCCGAACTGCTCCCCGGTCCGCCTCCGCCTCTTCGCTTCCACGCCCAGATCAAAAATCCAACTCCCACCGTAGACAGCAGAAAAACCGCCATCGGTGCAATCCACGCCACGTTATCGAACCCGCCACGAATCGGCGCAGCAAGAATCGTCGCTCCATACTTCCCGGCAAACCAATTCAGAATCTCCGTATCCGACCCGCCACCCGCAATCTGCCCGCGTAACTCCCCAATCATCCGGTCCGAATCCGGACACCCCACATGATTGCACTCCAGCAAAACCTGCCCACATCCACAGGCGCACATCATCTGATGTCCAACGCGATTAAACCGCGACGAAGGATCCGCCCCCAGCATCACCACAGCCAGCAAACACACCACCACCGTGGATATCCACCGCCTAAGCATGATGAGCCTCTGCCGCCACCAGACTCGGCTCAACCACTGCAACCCGCACCGGTGCCCGCGTCAAACTCGGCACTAGCGCCAACAAAGTTCCCGCCACGACAATCAAAACTCCAATCCATATCCAGTTCATCAGCGGATTCAGAAAAACCTTAATAATTGGCTTATCCGTATCTGCATCGCGCCCTTCGTAAATCACATACAAATCGCTCGCCAGCGTCGATCGCAAAGCAACCATCGTCGACGGCTGTGCGTGGTCCGTATTCGGGAAATAAATCCTCTTCTCCGGAGCAAGCTGCGCCAACTTCTTCTGGCCCTTGTAAACATCCAGCAGCGCATACTCCGTATCGAACTCAGGCTTCGAGTCCTGCGTGAAGCTCTGGCACACTAGCCGGTAAGGCCCCATCGTGAGGGAATCGCCGAACCCCATCTCCTGTTCATGCGATTGGTTGAACGCCCCGCCCGCAATCCCGACAAACATCACCACAATCCCGAAGTGAACGATATATCCGCCATACCGCCGCGTATTCCTGCGCACCAGCAGCACCGTCGAAGCCAGGAGGTTCTTCCCGGTCTGCGTCGCTACCACTGAAGCCCCGCGCAGAAACTCCGAAGCAATCGCCGTAATTACACCCGCCGCCAGCGTAAACGTCACCAGCGAAAACAAGTTGCTTTGCCAATCGTCCCCGGCCGCCCACGGCCGCACCCCGACAGCAATCAGCACCACCAGAGCCACCACCATTGCAATCCCCGGCAGCACAAAGTTCCGCCGAATCGACCGCAGCGACGTCGACCGCCACGCCAGCAGCGGCCCAATCCCCGTCAGAAACAGCAGAAACAATCCGATCGGCAGGTTCACGCGGTTATAAAATGGCGCGCCCATCGTCACTTTCGTTCCCTGCACATACTCGCTCAGAACAGGAAAGAGGGTTCCCCACAAAACCGTGAAACAAGCCGCCAGCAAAATCAAATTGTTAAACAGAAAACTCGACTCACGCGAAACCAGCGACTCCAGCCGGTTCTCCGACTTCAAATGATCCCGCTGCCTGAAGAACGTAAACAGACATACCGCAAACACAATCAGGATAAACCCATAAAACCAGGTTCCAATCGAACTCTGCGCAAACGCATGCACCGAACTCACAATCCCCGACCGCGTCAACAGCGTCCCCAGAATCGTCAGTAGAAACGTCGAGAAGATCAGCCACACATTCCAGCTCTTCATCATCCCGCGCTTCTCCTGCATCATCACCGAGTGCAGAAACGCCGTCCCCGTCAGCCACGGCATCAGGCTCGCGTTCTCAACCGGATCCCATCCCCAGTACCCACCCCACCCCAGCACGCTATAAGCCCAGTGCGCGCCCAGAAAAATCCCGCAAGTCAAAAACAGCCACGTAACCATCGTCCATCGACGAGTAATGTGGATCCACTTCTCCCCCGGATACCGCATCATCAGCGCCCCCAGCGCAAACGCGAACGGGACAGAAAATCCGACATAACCCAAATAAAGCATCGGCGGGTGGATCACCATCTCCGGATACTGCAGCAGCGGATTCAACCCAAACCCATCCAGCGCCCGTGGCCCCGGCTCAATCGCAAACGGGGGAGCCGCAAAGTTCAGCAGCATCAAAAAGAAAACCTGCACCCCCGCCAGAATCGTTGAAGCATACGCCGTCAGCCGCACATCCACCTTGTGCCGCATCCGCAACACAAACCCGTACGCACTCAGCAGCCAGGCCCATAACAGCAGCGACCCTTCCTGCCCTGACCACAGCGCAGAAAACTTATAAGCCGTATTCAAATCCCGATTCGTGTGATGAAGAATGTACTTGACCGAAAAGTCATTCGTAAACGAAGCCCACACCAGCGCAAACGCCGCAAACGTCACCACCACAAAACTTGCAATCCCCGCCCGCCGAGCCGTCTCACCCAAACGGTCGCCCTGCCGGTCAACACCCGCCGCCACTCCCCGCGTACGCCACAACGCCACCCCACCCATCACCAGCGTATAAACGCTCAGCGCCAAAGCCAGCAAAAGCGCAAAGCTCCCAAACTCCGGCATCGGATGCATTTGCATGAATCCCCCCTGCCCTTATTCTCTCAAGGGCAGCCCGCAACAGCAATCAAACCCAACAAATAGCCGCCGTTTACCGGACAAAGCTTACGCGTTTACGAAACCGCGGGTAGCTGGGAATCCAACTCACCCTGATTCACCATGTACCGCACTGTCTCCAGTAACTGATCCGGCAACAGCGGTTTCATGCGAAACGTTACGCACAGCCCCGCATACTCCCGCTCGGCCTCTTCCAGTCCGCTGATCACAAGCACTGGTAGCCTCGAATGCGTCTTCCGCAACGCACGGACAAACTCCGCGCCATTCATCCCCGGCATCACGTGGTCTGTGATCACCAGGTTGATCTCACCCGGAAAGTCACCGCATTGAATCTGCTCCAGGGCTCGTTCCGCCTTCAACGCCGCAACCACAAAATACCCGGCCCGCCTCAGAATCGTCTGCCGCGTTGCTGCCTGGACAGCGTTATCGTCGATGAGAAGAAGATTAGCGGTCATGCGCGGATTCGTCTGCTCCAAGGCCAGAGATGCTGCAAGGCTCATCGCATTCACTCTCTCTCAAATTCTCCGTTCTCTGCTGGTTGAGAGTCGATCTTTTCAGTAGATTTCTAATGCGATGCATAATTTTCAGTTGGCGTTGGCGTTCAATAAAAAATTCTTTTTCCGGCGGAATCTATTCAGCTACCTTCTATCCTCACAATTCTCAGGGCCGCAAAACCCATAACCCCCGGTCGCAAAATCTGGACGGAGAACCCAAAAGAAGATACAGTTTCCCCCAGCACCATAACGATTTAGCCCATTCTCAACGCCAAGGGATACCGTGACTCTCTCCATCATCGACTGGCTCATCATGCTGGTCTACTTCGTCTTTGTCTTGGGCATCGGCTTCGCCCTCAAGCGCTACATGCGCACCTCCAACGACTTCTTCCTCGCAGGCCGCTCCATCCCGGCCTGGGTCTGCGGCCTCGCCTTCATCTCCGCCAACCTCGGAGCCCAGGAAGTCATCGGCATGGGTGCCTCCGGCGCCAAGTACGGCATCATTACCAGCCACTTCTACTGGATCGGCGCCATCCCCGCCATGATCTTTGTCGGCATCTTCATGATGCCCTTCTACTACGGCTCCAAAGCCCGCTCCGTACCTGAATACCTCCGCCTCCGCTTCGACGAGAAAACCCGTGCCGTCAATGCCTTCTCCTTCGCCATCATGACCGTACTCTCCTCCGGAATCTCCATGTACGCAATGGCACTTTTGATCCAGACCCTCGGTCTCCTCCACGGAATCGTCCCCGATCCCTGGATCTTCCACGTCTCAGTCTTCCTATCGGCAATCATCGTCCTCGGCTATATCTTCCTCGGTGGCCTCACCAGCGCCATCTACAACGAAGTCCTCCAATTTTTCTTAATCGTCGCCGGCTTCGCCCCACTCGTCTGGATCGGCCTCCGCAACGTAGGCGGCTGGCAGAGAATCAAGCAAACCCTCCCCGCCAACATGACCCACTCCTGGCAAGGGATGGCCCATGCCTCAACAAACACCCTCGGCGTTGAGTGGTTCGGCCTCGCCATGGGCCTCGGCTTCGTCCTCTCCTTCGGCTACTGGTGCACCGACTTCCTCGTCATCCAGCGAGCCATGGCCGCCGACTCCGAAGTCTCCGCCCGCAAAGTCCCCCTCATCGCCGCGCTCCCAAAGATGTTCTTCCCGTTCCTCGTCATCCTCCCCGGCCTCATCGCCGTCAGCGTCACCAGTCACATGGCAGGAGTGGGACAGGCAACTACAAATCATAGCCAGATCGTTACTGTTCCGGGTCAGCCGCTTTCCGAAGCAGACTACGCCGCGTTGGCAGCTGCGCATCCAGCTGTCAAACTTCCCCTCGACGAAGCCCACCCCCACGGCATCATCCCCGTCAAAATCGACCCCGTCAACGGTCAGGCAGTCCTCAACGCGGACGGCACCCCCGTCTATAACTACGATCTAGCCATCCCGGTAATGCTCCTTCACTTCTTCCCCACAGGAATCCTCGGCCTGGGTCTCACCGCCCTGCTCGCCAGCTTCATGTCCGGCATGGCCGGCAACGTCACCGCCTTCAACACCGTTTGGACCTACGACATCTATCAGGCCTACATCAACAAAAAAGCCACCGACGCCCACTACCTCTGGATGGGCCGCATGGCCACCATAGGAGGCGTAGCCTTGTCCATCGGCGCAGCCTACCTTGTCACCAACTTCAACAACATTATGGACGCGCTCCAACTAGTCTTCTCGATTGTCAACGCGCCACTCTTCGCCACATTCTTACTGGGCATGTTCTGGAAGCGCACAACAGGCCACGCAGCCTTCACCGGCCTGCTCTCCGGCACAACCGCTGCGCTCCTCCATCACGGTCTCACCATCCCTGCTGATGCCACGCCCGGCATCCACGGCGGTTGGATCCATGTCATCCACACCTACCCCAGCGACATGGCGCAAAACTTCTGGACCGCCATCTTTGCCTTCTCCGTCAACCTCGTCGTCACGATCGCCATCAGCCTCGTGACCAAACCACGCCCCGAACCCGAACTGGTAGGTCTCGTCTACTCCTTAACTCCCAAACCGGTAGAAACACACTTAAGCTGGTACCAGAAACCCGCAACCCTCGCCGTAGCAGTTCTGGCCATCCTCATCATCCTCAACCTGGTCTTCGCTTGATCTTTTTGTTGTCATCCTTCGCCGAAGGCGGAGGATCTGCCGTCGCTTTTGCTTTCGCTGTTGCTTTTTTCATGTTTCAACCCGTAGGGTTCTGCTTCGCAAGCTACTCCCTACACCCTATTCCCTACACCCTGGAGTTTTCATGGGACTCGACATCCGCATCCCCCTCGGACTCATCTTTCTCCTCATCGGAGGCCTCATGAGCATCTACGGCCTCTTCACCCGCAACGCCGCCGACATCTACGAGAAATCCATGGGCATTAACCTCAACCTCACCTGGGGTCTCATCATGTTCGTCTTCGGCCTCATCATGTTCCTCGTAGGCCGCCGCCAGAAATGGCAGGACGATCCCGTAAACCCACGCCCATGGGAGAACAAAGGCCACTAGTCTGTTAAGCTGGTGACAACTCGCAAGCATCACGACCAACGTCGAACCACAGGGGCTATCAGCGATCCATGACTGAATTTCACTACGTTGGCTCGGAGCTCGATCTCTTCGCCTTAGCAAAAAACTGGAAGTCCTACTGGTCAGGAAAAATCGCCCCATACCTTACCGGCGATGTCCTCGAAGCCGGCGCAGGCATCGGCTCCAACACTGCGCTTCTCAGCTCAGCCAACTCACGCCGCTGGGTCTGCCTCGAACCCGACCCGCAGCTCTCTGCGCAACTCGCCGCGAACCTGAAAGCCATCGATCCCACCCGCAACTACGAGAACCTCTGCGGCACTCTCCAGTCCCTCGATCCGTCCGAAACCTTCGACACCATCATCTACATCGATGTCCTCGAGCACATCGAAGACGACGCTGGTGAACTCAGCGCCGCAGCCTCCCGCCTTCGTCCCGGCGGACGGGTCATCGTCCTTTCACCAGCGCATCAATGGCTTTTCACCCCATTCGATACCTCCATAGGCCATTTCCGTCGCTACGACCGAGCCTCGCTAAAAAAAACCTCGCCCCCCGGCCTCACCCTCGAAAAACTCTTCTACCTCGACACCTTCGGCATCATGGCCTCTGCCGCCAACCAGCTCTTCCTTCGTCAATCCATGCCCACCCGCGCGCAAATCGGCGTCTGGGACAAATGGATCGTCCCCGTCTCGCGTGTCATCGATCCCGTCTTCGGTTACTCCCTTGGTAAGTCCATCGTCGGAATCTGGCGCAAACCGGTTCCTTCCACCGGCATACGATAAACTTGCCGTAGATAAGTTAGACACGCTGGCGGTTAGAGAAATTTAGACAGTCGCGCTCCGTATGCAGGCAAGCATCTCACTCCCAAAGGTGCCGTGCAAAATGAAGAAATTGAGACTTGTAGTACCAGTCTTCAACGATTGGGCCTCTTTCAGCATCCTCCTGCGCGAAATTAACCAGGTAGCCGCATCGCTTCCTATGGCGATCAATGTCAGTGCGGTCAACGACGGATCCACCCTTACTCCCGAAGACGCCCTCCACGACCTCCACCTCCTCAACAATCTTGCAAGCGTCGAGATCATCCATCTCTACAGCAACGTCGGCCATCAGCGAGCCATCGCCATCGGCCTCTGCACCGCTGTAGCCGATGATGACTTCGACGCCGTCCTTGTCATGGATGCCGATGGTGAAGACTCTCCGCATGTCCTCGACAAGCTCATCGCCACCGCCGGCTCCCGCGAAGACTTCTGTGTCGTCGCCCGCCGTCGCAAGCGCTCCGAAAACCTTACCTTCAAGCTCTCCTACCTCATCTATAAACTCATCTTCAAACTCCTCACCGCAAAACAAATCGACTTCGGCAACTTCTCCCTCTTCTCCCGCAGCTACGCCAGGCGGCTCGTCCACGTAGCAGATCTCTGGAACAACCTTCCCGCCGCGGTCCTTCGCTCCAAACTCCCTATCCAGACCGTTCCTGTCGATCGCGCCAAACGATACGCCGGAAAATCCAAGATGAACTTCACCTCGCTCGTCGTTCACGGATTCAGCAGCATCTCCGTCTACGCCGACACGATCTTCGTCCGTCTGCTCTTCGCAACGATCGTCCTCTTCGCACTCAGCGCCATCCTCATCTCAATCGTTCTCATCCTCCGCATCTTCTATCCCGCTATTCGCCACACCCGGATGGGCAACCACCGTCTCCTTCGGCATGCTCATCATCCTCGTTCAGGCTCTCAGCGTCACGCTCTCCTCCATCCTTATGCTCCTTAACAGCCGCGTTCAACGCCTCATCGTTCCCTTCGCTGACTTCAAAACCTTCGTCGAGTATCGTCAGCTTCTACTCAGCAACCCTACCCGAATCGCCGAGTCCGAAGCCGCGGCCAACCACCTCGAAAAAAATCTCGCCTGATGTCCTCAAAACCCGCCTCGTCCATCCGCATCCCTCTCATCGCCCTGTTCACTGCGTCGACCGCTGCCGTGATGGTTCTGGTCCGCATCGCTCAACTTTGCCGCAACACGCTCGGCCACGACCAGGCTTGGTATCTCTTCGCAGCGCAGCGTGTCCTCGACGGAGTCCATCTTTACGGCCCCGGGCTCTCTGACACAAATCCCCCGCTCATCATCTGGCTCTCCATAATTCCGGATCTGCTTGCGCGAGCGCTTCATCTCAGTATGGTCGTCAGTTTTCGTCTGATCATCTCTCTCCTGATCCTCGCGAGCGTCTCCTGGTGTATTCGTTTGTTTCGTCGAGCCGACGCACCTTCAGTGGGAAGCCTCTGGAGCCTCCTCGCCTTGTGCGTCCTCTTCGTAGAGTTAAAGGTCCTTCCCTACGACTTCGGTCAGAGGGAGCATCTTCTCGTCATCCTGACCCTTCCATACTTCTGTGCCGTCGCCTTCGAATCCGTCAGCAAACTTTCATCACTTGAACGCTGTGCCCTCGGTGTAGCGGCAGCGGTGGCTATCTGCCTCAAGCCGCAACATGCCCTGGTCTTCGTCGCCTTCGAGCTTGTTCTGGCGATCTGGAACCGCACCCTTCGCCGCATCATCAGCCCGGAGCTGCTCGCGATGCTTCTAACCGGAGCAATCTATCTCGTTCTGGTTCGCGTCTTAACTCCGCTCTACACAAAGGAAGTCATCCCGCTCATTATCGACACCTACTGGGCCTACGCGACCGACACCACAGCTTCTCTCTTGCACACAATGGACATCAGTGTGGCTCTTGCGTCGGCGCTAATTGTGTGTGCGTACTTTCTTCGGCGATTCTTGACTTTTGTCCTGCCCATCGTCGCTCTGGCGGGTTGTTCTCTTGCGGCAACAGTCTCTTACAGTATTCAGCATGTCGACTGGGCCTACCATGCCTACCCTATCGACGCCTTTCTGACTCTTGCCATTCTGTTCCTCGCTGTCGATCTCCTCTGGCGTCTCTCTCGCGACCTCATTTCTGTCCCTGAGATCCCTTTTTCGGTGGCTCTTCTTGCTCTTCTCACCCTCGTCTGTGTGACAAGCATCGTTATCGCGAAATTTCCTAGCCACATCAACACCAACCGTTCCAAACTCGATCAGGCACTCTCGCAATACAAAACTCCGCAAACTGTCTATATCTTCTCCACGACCCTGTTGCCATTCGCTGAAGTCTTCAACCAGGGCTTCACTTGGGGCGGCCGTTTTCCCTGCCTCTGGACTCTCCCCGCACTCATCCAGAACGAACGCGGACCAAGCGTTCCTCCTTCACTCTTCAAGAGTCTCCCTCCAGACAAACTCGCGCAACGCTCCACCACCCAGCGTCTCCAGGTCGCAGAAGATCTCAACCTCTACCGCCCATCGGTCGTTCTGGTCGAGCAATGTACCAAACGTCATCCCTGCCAGGCTCTCGAAGGCAAAGACTTCGACATGATTCCATGGTTCCTTCAAAATCCCGAGTTCGCCGCGGCATGGTCACACTATCAGCTCCAACCCGGCTCTCCACCCCGCTTCAATCTCTACAGAAGAACCTTCTAGCCAACCGCATCGAACGAGCACTTCCTCCAGCCTTCTCTCAAAAACTTCGCACTCTTACGCTATCTCGAACCACGATCAGTCATCATCGCAGTTCCCACCAGTAACACCACCCCCGGTTACTTGAAAACCCACGAATGACGCGCCTTTTCGCGTCATGGGAAATTCAAGGGAAACTTCATGGGCAAATATTTTCTCTTCCACACCCCACAACTCTCTTATCCCTCCACAAGCACCGGTTTTCCCCCGAAAAAACCACCCATTTCTTCCCACTTCGCAATTGGCAACTCACTTGCGACCACCCATCCCGTATAAAGCCAAAAGATTAACTCAAACTGTAACTCTGGAGGACTCATGTTGTTATCGAAACTCTCTCTGCTCGCGGCCGCAGGAATCTTCACCGTCGGCGGAGTGGCAGCACACGCCGACTCGCTCTCTCTCGGTACCTCCGTCGGTTCCTTTACTTTCTCAATCAAGGACAACGGCCACACCACAACCGAGACCGCAGGCGGAGGCAACTACGTAGGCACAACTGCAATCATCAACGGCAAGCCCGTCGACTTCAGCGCTGTCTATTGCGTCGACATCTTCGACGACATCAGCAATGGCGGCACCTACAACCTCATCTCGAATAACACAGGCAGCGTCAACGGCAGCCATGTTAATAACGCCGCCGATATCGCATGGCTCATCCTTAGTCTTAGCGCAGGCGCCAACACCAAAACCACCAGTGAAGCCCTCCAGGCTGCCATCTGGGCAACCGAGTACAACGGCACCGGCGGCAACAACAGCCCCGAGTTCATCCTCTCCACGAGCAGCCCGCTATGGAACCTCTTCAACAGCGACATCACGCTGCTCAATAACGCCATCAGCCATGGACAGGTCAACAACGGCCTCATCGCCGACCTCGATTGGCTCTCGCCTTCGAGCGGCTCACGTTGGGATTCCGAAACCAGGCAGGGTCTCGTCGCATTGGATCCACCGCCCGCAGTTCCCGAGCCCGGAACGCTCTCGCTGCTCGGCACAGGTCTTCTTGGAGTCGCCGGCATAGTTCGCCGTCGCCTCTCTGCATAACTGCAACACGACTCCCACTCCCAGGCCCGGAGCCCGCCATAAACGCGAAGCTCCGGGCACTTTCTTTTAACTCTCACACCCGTCATCGCATCGCATTCATCTTCCACACGCTCGTACTTGCAATAATGAAGATATGAAGCGACGCGAGATCAAGCAGTACGAGTTCATTCGCAAGATCGGCACCGGCGGCAGCGGCGTTGTCTACCTCGCCAACGACACGCTTCTCCAGCGCCCTGTCGTCCTCAAACTCCTCAAGCGTGGCAACCTCACCACCGAGCAGATGCGCGCCACCCAGCTTCGCGAAGCTCGTCTCGCCTCCGCCATTGATCACCCCAACGTCTGCGCCATCTACGACGTCGGCGAAGCTCCCGCCGAAAGCGGCAACGGCGAAGAAGCCTACATCGTCATGCAGTACATCCCCGGCAAATCCCTCGACAAGCTCATCGCCGAGGGCCCCGCAACGCTCCAACTCGTCCTATCCGCTGGCATCCAGACTGCCGACGGCCTCTCCGCCGCCCACAACCTCGGCATCTTTCATCGCGACCTCAAGCCCGCCAACATCATGCTCACCGAAGGCGGCCTCATCAAGATCCTCGACTTCGGTCTCGCCCGCCGACTCCGCCCCGATCAAGCCGAATTTGATCCCACCGGCCCAGTCAGCAAACGAAAAGTCGGTTCCCCACAAGCCGTTCCCGGCCCCACCTACACAGCACGCGGCGGCACCATCGCCTACATGGCTCCAGAGCAATTCGTCACCGGCCAATCCAGCGTCCAGTCCGACATCTTCGCCCTTGGCCTCATCCTCTACGAACTCTCCACCGGCCGCCACCCCTTCCATCGCCCCGACGCTCCCGAATTCCAGACCATCCGCGCAACTCAATTCGCCGACCCGCCACCCATCCGCGAGATCGCCCCAAATCTCCCCGTCGAACTCGAGTCTGTCATCCTTCGCTGTCTCGAAAAACAACCCTCCGCCCGCTTCAGCTCAGCAGCCGAAGTCCGCGACGCTCTCAAAACCATCATCCGCACCATGCAGCTCGACTCGATCCTCCTGCCCGCAGACAACGTCTCACTCCGCCCCACGCAAAACCGCCTGGCCTTCGATACTCCAGAAGAAGAGAAGCGCACTACCGGCATCCTCTCCATGCTCGCCGAACGCTTCCGCGAGCCCGCCGCCACTGCCTCCACCAATCAAAACAGCATCGTCGTTCTCCCCTTCGTCAACTTCGGAGCCTCTGACGTCGCCCCGCTCTACGGCTACGCTCTCGCGGACGCCATCGCGACACGCCTCACCCGCATGTCCACCCTCGTAGTCCGCCCGTCCTCCTCACTAATGACCATTCCCGCCGCGCAACTCGACCCACTCAGCGTGGGGAAAAAACTACTCGTCAACTTCGTGCTCGCCGGCAACTTCCTCCGCTCTGAAGAAGGTTTCGACCTCAACTGGCAGCTCCTCGACGTTCCGGGCCAGAGCATCAAGGCCGGAGGCTCCATCAACGTAGCCTCCTTCGATCTCGTCAGCGTGCAAGCCGAAATCTGCAACGAAGTCTTCAGCACTCTCCAGGGCTTCGGCGATCTCCAGACTAATCACGAAAACCACCGCACCGCACCCACTGCCGTTTCGCTCAATCAGGACCTCTCCGAGGAATATCTCCAGGCCCGAGCAGTCCTCTCCGCCTTCATGACCCGCACCGGAAGCCGCGAAGACCTCGACCGCGCCCGTGAGCTCTTCTCCTCCGTCGTCAGCCAGGATGAAAAATACGCTCCCGCCTGGTCTGGCCTGGGCATCACCCACCTTCAGTACGCCCGCCACGGCCTCGGCGGCCAGATGCACGTCCTCGAAGCCCGCCGCGCCTTCGACAAAGCCCTTGCCCTCGATCCCGGCTCCGTCGAAGCCAACCTCTACCGTGTCTACATGCTCCTCTCCCGCGGCGAAAAGGAGTCCGCTCGCCACGGTATTGAAAACCTCCTCCAGACCGCAGGCAACGACTGGAACGTCCGCATGGTCGCCGGTATCACCCTCCGCATCGACGGAATGTACGACGAAGCCCTCGACCAGTTCAGCGCCTCGCTGCGCATGAACCCCTCGAACGCCGCCATGATCTACAACCACCGCGCTCGCGTCTATCAGTATCAAAACCAATTGGAACTAGCTGCCGACGAAATTGAAAAAGGTCTCACCCTCGAGCCGCGCCAGCCGCTCCTCCGCACCTCGCTCGGCTATCAGCAGATGCGCACCGGCGATCTCTCCAAAGCCATCGAGACTCTCGAAAAGGTCATTCACGACGACCCGAGTCTTCGCATCGTCTTCCCCACCATCGCCCTCTGCTACGTCCAGCTCGGTGAGCGCGAAAAAGCCAGCACCTTTATCGTCGACGAAACCCTCTCCGCCGCCGAAGCCGACAGCGAGATGGCATACCGTCTCGCAACCTACTTCGCAGTAGAAGGCGACGAGTCCGAAGCCCTCCACTGGCTTCGCCGCGCCATCTACCTCGGCAACGAAAACTTCCCGTGGTTCTCAAAAAACCCGGCATGGCGCAACCTGCAAGGCCACGCCGACTTCGAGCGCATCCTCGAAGACCTCAACAAGTCCTATCGCCGTAACCGAAAAAACTGGAAGCGCCTCCTCGCCCAGGTCCGCGACTAACGATTTTTACAAGAAACCGACTCCCAAAAGGAGTTACTGGATGTCGACCGGAGTTCCTTAGATGTTGTCATTTCGACCGGAGCGAAGCGAAGTGGAGAAACCCGCTGCTCTACCGAAGCCTTCACCCAGGCAAGCTATCGGGAAACTTATACAGCTCCACCGGACCTTCCCACGCAAGAGAAAGATCCTCCCATGTAGGATTTTCCTGTTCGATTAAAAACACCTTCTTCTCTCGTCTCCACCGCTTAATTTGTTCCTCTCTCGCGATCCCAGCCGAAGCGCTCGTGAATCGTTCAAACCAAACCAGTCGGCTACAACCATACGTGCTGGTAAAACCTTCGAACCTTCCCTCTCGATGCTGTTTCACACGAACTTTGATGTCGTTGGTAAATCCGACATACAGCACTCGGCTTCGATTCGCCACAAGATACACATAAAATAATTTCTCTTCGTTCATCCATTATCCCTATGCAAGGTTGTCATTTCGACCGAAGCAGCACACAGCTTTATCGTGAGCTGCGAAGTGGAGAAACCCGCTCCTCTACGTAAACGTCCTCAGGGTTTTCAGGAACAAAAAAAGGGGCTGGGAATAACCCCAGCCCAAGACGCACAACTCAAAAAATTACTGTGATGCACCTGCAACGCTGGTCCCGCGCCCAGCATGGTTAAGCGCCGACCCGCTCAGCGGAGTCAGAACCATCGGCACCGTCAAACTGAACACCAGCGGCTCATCCTTCTCGAGCGTAGCCTGCCTATCCTGTTTCAACCAGATCACCGTGCTCACCCCAGCGCCAATCCCTGCACCGACCGCGGCTCCAATGCCGCCGCCGATCACTGCTCCAGTCACCGCGCCCGCGCCCGTCACCCCGCCCATCACAGCCAGCGTCTCCTTCGTATGTTCCTTCTTCTTCAACGTCCCTTCATCCGTCACCTTGAACTCGTTCTTGCCCGCGCTCACCACCTGTGCATGAACAATGTAGTGCGTCCCATCCGGCAGCGTCACATCGCTCGTCGCCAGATGCAGCGCCGCGCCCCCTGTAATTCGCTTGCCTCCACGAACCTGCGTTACCAGCCCTTCCAGCACCGACCCGGCAGGAATAATCACCCGCCCATTCCGCTCGATCGGCTCCGTCACCTCGGCTGTAAATCGGGTCCCGCGCAGCGTCGAACTCGTAGAAATCGTACTAATCATCTTCGTCTTCAGCAGCGTCCCCGCATGAAGTTCCCCCTCGCGCTCCGGCACGCTCACCACAACCATCGCGTCTCGCGGGTCTTCTACCGGAGCCGCATGAGTCGCAAGCGCAGGCCCTGCAGCCTTCGGCCCCGCATAAGGAACATAAGGTCCATAAACCTCTGTCGCAGGAGCAGTCGTCGCAGGACTCGTTGTCGGCACCGCCGCACTAGGCTTCGCCGCCGTCGGTTTCGCCGCATCATCGCTCGTAATCACTGTAGGATCAGGTCGCGAAACCCCGCTCGTCTGAGCAATCAAAGGCGCAGCAGCAAAAACAAGAGCAACGGTCGTCATACGAAGGTTCATGGCAATATCCTCAAAAAACAAATTCGAGCGCTCAATCAGCACTCTTGTCAAATTCAAGGTTAAACCCCCACACCACCTACGCGGCAAAATCCATCGCAGGGAACCGTACCTGCTAATAAGTCCTTCAACGCCTCCGCCTTCGGCTTTCAGCTGATTCTCTTACCGAAGCAAAATAACTCGTCATCCCGACCGGAGGCGCCGCTCTTTGCCGCCGGAGTGGAGGGACCCCCGCATTTGTTCTTGTCTTTTGTTTTCGCTTCTGTTGTTCGTGTATCTCAGTTGTCATCCTTCGCCGCAGGCCGAGGACCTGCTTTTGTCGTTGCATGTTTTAAAATCCAACATCCACCGAAAAGTTGTCATTTTCACCGGAGCCTCACACGGGTTCTCATCATGTGAGGCGCAGCAAGGAAAGCCGTTTCTCAACCCGGCATTCACCATCCACCATCCCCGCTTTGCTAAAATCCCACAAGTGGGCTCTTCCGACCGAAACCTGGTGCAATCCATCTCCCTCTTCGGAGGTAGCACCGTCCCCGTCGACCGTCGCCCAAAGTTAAACGATCGCTTGAACCATCGCGTCGTAACGCAACACATCACTCAAGAAAATAGGAGCAACATGACTGAGATCGTCTCTATCCACGCACGCGAAATCCTTGACTCCCGCGGGAATCCAACCGTTGAAGCCGACGTCATCCTCGACGGTGGGAGCAAAGGCCGCGCCGCAGTTCCCAGCGGAGCATCCACCGGCGAGCATGAAGCCGTCGAACTCCGCGATGGAGACAAAGAAGTCTACCTCGGCAAAGGCGTCCTCAACGCCGTCGAAAACGTCGAGTCCATCCTAGCCCCCGAGCTCAAAGGCATGGACGCCTCCAACCAGCGCCTCATCGACGCCACCATGATCTCCATCGACGGCACCGAAAACAAATCCAAGCTCGGTGCCAACGCCATCCTCGCCGTCTCCATGGCCTGCGCCCGCGCCTCTGCCGACGCACTCAAGCTCCCGCTCTATCGTTACCTCGGCGGCGTCAACGCCCGCATTCTCCCCACCCCGATGATGAACATCCTCAATGGAGGCTCCCACGCCGATTCCAACGTCGACTTCCAGGAGTTCATGGTTATGCCTACCGGCGCCGAATCCTTCTCCGACGCTCTCCGCTGGGGAGCCGAAGTCTTCCACACCCTCAAAGGTGTCCTCAAGAAGAAGGGCTACAACACTGCTGTAGGCGACGAAGGCGGATTCGCTCCCAGCCTCAAATCCAACGACGAAGCCCTCGACCTCATCATCGACGCCATCCAGCTCGCCGGCTACACCCCCGGCGAAGACATCACCATCGCCCTCGACCCCGCCTCCAGCGAGTTCTACGACAAAGCCTCAGGTAAATACATCTTCAAAAAATCCGACAAGCGCGAGCTCTCCTCCGCTCAGATGGCTGCCTACTGGCAATCATGGGTCGAGAAGTACCCAATCGTCAGCATCGAAGACGGCCTCGCGGAAGATGACTGGGAAGGCTGGAAGTACCTCACCGAAGCCATCGGCGAAAAAGTCCAGCTCGTAGGCGACGACCTATTCGTCACCAACACCCAGCGCCTTCAGCAGGGAATCGACCAGAAAGTTGCCAACTCGATCCTCATCAAGGTCAATCAGATCGGCACGGTCTCCGAAACCCTCGACGCCATCGAGCTCGCCCGTCGTTTTGGCTACACCTCGATCATCAGCCACCGCTCTGGCGAAACTGAAGACACCTTCATCGCCGACCTCGCCGTAGGCACCGGAGCAGGCCAGATCAAAACCGGCAGCGCCAGCCGAACCGACCGCATCGCCAAATACAACCAACTCCTCCGCATCGAAGAAGAACTAGGCCAATCCGCCGAATTCTTAGGGATAGAATCCGTCAACTTCGGCGAATAGCATTTGCACTACCTTCTTTCGTCGTTCTGTCAGCCTGACCCAAAAACCGTCATCCTGACCGAAGCCGCTCACAGTTTCATCGTGAGCGGCGCGGTGGCGGAACCCCCGCATTTTGCATTTGCTTTTGTCTTTGATGTTGTTAAGACCGTTACTCTCTCCATCGCAAAACCGGAGCTCTCACACCTAAGCTATACTTCGTAATCCCTGAATCCTCTTTGGAGTCACGAATGAAGCGCATCGTTCTAGCGATCCTGGCTTTCTGCTGCACCCTGACCACATACGCCGAAAAACCCAAGGTCCGAGCCATCACTGCATTCGTCCGCCTCGACCCCCAGAATTACGAACGCCAATTAGCCGAAGCCCTCGAAGTCCTCCACAAAACCAAAGCCGAATTCAAATCCCAGGGCTACGAAGTAGAAACCATCCGCTTCACCACCCAACCTCTAGCCGAACTAACCTCCGGCCTAACCGAAGACCAGGCCCTCGCCTTCCTCGGCAAACTCGACGCCCTCGCCGCCAAAGAAAATGTAGCGGCTAACATTGGCCCCGCCACGGTGCACGACAACGACGACCCCAAAACCATGCATCTCCTCGAGCGGGCTCTCTCCACCCTCCCTCACCTCAACGCCAGCGCTATCATCGCCGACGAATCCGGCATCCACTGGAAAGCCATCACCCGCACCACCGAACTAGTTCAGTACGTCGCCGCTCACAGTCACCACGCGCAGGGCACCTTCAACTTCACCGCCACCGCCATGCTCAAACCCTACGGCCCCTTCTTCCCCGGCTCCTGGCACGACGGCCCCGGCGGACAATTCTCCATCGGCTTTGAAGGAGCCAACGTAGTCCGCGACGTCTTCGCCAAAGACAAGGGCAACGCAGAAGCCGCCACACGCGATCTCACCGCCGCCCTCACCATCCACGCCAAAGTAGCCGACGCCGTAGGCAACAAAATCGCCGCCGCCACTCACTGGACCTACATGGGCGTCGATCCCACGCCCGCACCGCTCGGCGACGTCTCGATAGGCGCAGCCATCGAAGCCTTCACCGGAGCCCGCTTCGGCTCCAGCGGAACCCTAACCGCCTCACGCATCATCACCGCCGCCGTCAAAGCCGTGCCCGTAAAACAAATCGGCTACTCCGGCCTCATGGTCCCTGTCATGGAAGACAAGCTCCTCGCGCAGCGCTGGGCCGAGTCCACCTACAATGTCGACAGCCTCCTCGCCTACTCCTCCGTCTGCGGCACCGGCCTCGACACCATCCCACTCCCCGGCGATGTCACCGCCGACCAGCTCAACCGCATCTTCTCCGACGTAGCTTCACTCGCCGTCAAGTGGAACAAGCCTCTCTCCGCCCGCATCCAACCCATCCCCAACAAAAAGCCCGGCGACCGCACCGACTTCGACGACCCCTTCCTCTTCAACACCACACTGCACTCGTTACCCTGACCCAACGATTGCAGTTATCCAGTCAGAAACTGCATCATCCGGCCAAACCCTGAATCAAAACGACCATGCCAAAGATTAGTACCCACGACCTCTCGATTCATTACGAAGAGTCAGGCAAAGGAATACCCGTCATCTTGGTTCACGGCCATCCCTTCGACGCCTCCATGTGGTCGCCGCAATTAGCCGGGTCGTTTCCAGGCTTCCGGCTTCTCGCTCCGGAGATTCGTAACTTCGGTCGAACCACCTCCTCATTCCAGGCTCGGGATTTCGCCACCTATGCTCAGGACATTCTTCACTTCGCCGACGCTCTGGCATTGGGAAAGTTTGTCATTATCGGCCTCTCGATGGGTGGTCAAATCGCCCTTGAGGTCGCTACCAGCGCTCCGGAACGCGTTCTCGGCCTCGGTCTGGCCGACACCTTCGCCCAACTCGATACCCCCGAGAAGAAAGTCTGGCGCTACACCTTGGCAGACCGCATCGGCTCCGAAGGGCTCCAGAAGTACGCCGTTGAAGTTCTCCCCAAGATGCTATGCCAGCGCACCATCGCAGATAACCCGCGCCTGGCCTCCGAAGTCCTCACTATGATGCAGCGTTGTCCGATCGAGGGTGCAGCTGTCGCCCTTCGTGTTCGTACCGAACGCAAAGACTACGTCCCGCTTCTGCCCTCGCTGAACCTGCCAACCCTTATCGTCGTAGGCGCAGAGGACGCATTCACCCCCGTCTCCGACGCTGAACTAATGAAGCAGAGTATTCGCAACTCCACTTTGATAATTTTGGAAGATGCAGGACACATATCCAATATGGAAAAGCCCGTCGAGTTCAACCAGGCATTGGGAAAGTTTTTACTCTCCCTCGGAACAAGTGCGTAGAGCAGACCAGCTCTCGCTGCCTGGATACTATGTAGTTTTCTCATGCGATTCTGAAGACAATCCACTGCCCAAGACCGCCTCTTCGTCCTAATCGGAGCCGGCATCTCCCCGGAAAGCGGCCTCGCCACCTTCTGCGGCAGCGGGGGTCTGTTACGGGAAGACGCCCACGCGAAGTCCCGTACTCACCGGGTAGACGTTGTACCCAAGTGTTGGGTCAGCCTCATATTTGCGTCCTAAAATCACGCCCGTGGCCGTTGGGGCGATCGCGTCGTACGCGCACCCCCCGGGTCCCTCATTCGCACCCGTATAAAGATCGTTCTCGGTAATCTTCGCGATCACCAGAGGCGTTCCATTAGCATCGGTGGTGAATGCTGACGGCGCTAGACCCGAGAGATAGAAAGCCCGGCAACCATACTGGATTAGAGGCTGCACCGCGGAGGCAGGAGCGGGTGTGGCCGGCGCGACCAATAGAACGGTCGAAGCGGACCCGGGGATTCTAGCGAATTTGGGCGCCGTGAAAAAGTTGTAACTTGCACCTTCTGCGGTCGCTACCTGAACTGCCTGCGCGGGAGTCGCAATCTCGCCGACATACGCCCAGGTCCATTTCGTTGCATCGGAGCCAACTGCGGGCGTCGAGTATAGGAAATGCGAATGCTCGTGGGCATCGTAATTGCCCGACTCGTTGCATTCCAGCAGTAGGTAGAGCGTTGTCGAACTTGTAGTTACAACCAACAGTGCGGGCTGGCTGAAGGTTGTGCACCGTTGTGTCGCCGTGTTCAGGCCCGCAAGTGATTGCGTTACATTGCGCGAAGCATCCGCACCGGTGCCGCCCAGCCGGGCCTCAGGTGTGTTCGCTGCACTCAGCGACAAGACCGTAGAGGTCACCGCAGCGGCGGTCGCGGCTGACCCCACTACCGCTGTAACGCTGATGTAACTGGTAGCGTTGACCTGATCGTAAGTCCCTCCCTGCGGTTTCACTAGGTAGCTCTCGTGTGCCTGCACCCACAGCACCTGTGGCGGCACCGCCGAAATCGTGGCAGTTGCGAGACTGATCCTCTCCGTGGAACTGTAGTTGGTCGTCGCGTAGGCCGAACTTGTGGTCTGCATCACGGTCGCCGACTGGTACAAGCTTCCAGCCTCAGTGAAGCCCGCCACTCCAGTCGCTCTCGTGGACAAATGCAGGTCGACGACCTGTGTCCCATCGGCTAGCGTATGCGGCCAACCGTAAGCGAGGAATGTTGTTCCGCTGAACGGATCGGTTTGCACATCAGGGTCGGAGTAGCCATGAAAGAGACCCGTCGAAATCGCATCACCCGCGATAGCCAGGGCAGGGCACAAATTTGTGCTGACAGAACAATCAATTGTGTTGGGAGTTGCCGTGGCGGAAGCGCTCAGCGGCAAGCTCTGCGTAGCCCCCGGCGCGTTGTTGGGAAAGTTCAGTGTCGCTGCGTAGCTTCCCGCCGCGGTCGGGTTGAAAACGACCACTAGGCTGCAACTGCTATTCGAAACCAGGCTGAGGCCGCATGTATTGTTCGCAATACTGAATGCGCTGGCGTTAGGGCCCGTAATGCTAATAGCTGAGGTAAACATCGTAGGCAGCGAG
The DNA here is from genome assembly GCA_963815485.1 of uncultured Acidobacteriaceae bacterium. Lineage (GTDB taxonomy): Bacteria > Acidobacteriota > Terriglobia > Terriglobales > Acidobacteriaceae > Edaphobacter. The sequence goes on from CAWFGQ010000002.1 coordinate 3,885,084, forward strand.
TTGAAAAGGTTGTTAGCGTTGAATCCGCCCTGCTCCGGAAGCCCGACCAGCGTCTTCACGTAGCTGGGTGTAGAGGTAACGACCAGGATCGGGTTGGCTGAAGGCGGAAGTACGATGGGCGCGTCTAATGACCCCCCCGCTCCACACGCTCCTAGAAGGATTGAACCCACAACCGCTGCCAACGATAGATATGGAGACGAATCGGATCTCATTTCGGAGTCTCGAATCTCACTGCAAATATAGGACTTGAAGCCCGGCCCGGCGGGTCGCAGATTATTATCGGCGATTCTATACTTCTTCCCCCGAAAATCCAGTCAAAACGGATCCCTCATCGACGATGAGGGAAATGCGATCATGAGCTTCTATCCGCGTATCATTTTTCCAATGCATCTCTCTTCAACCGATCACCTTTTCGTCCTGACCGGAGCCGGCATCTCCGCCGAGTCTGGCCTTGCCACCTTTCGCGGCTCAGGAGGCCTCTGGAATGGCCATCGTGTAGAAGAAGTCGCCACCCCCGAAGCCTGGCAAACTGACCCAGCTCTCGTCTGGCGTTTCTACTCCCAGCGCCGCCGCGACGCGCTCGCTGCTCAACCGAACGCCGCCCACAAAGCGCTCGCTGAAATCGAACGACGTCTCACCAAAAAGCATCCCGACAACTTCTACCTTTGCACCCAAAACGTAGATGACCTCCACGAGCGCGCGGGCTCCCGCCGCATCCATCACATGCACGGCAGCCTCTTCCAGTCCCGCTGCACACGCACCGGCGAACACTTCTCCGACCACGGCTTCTACGAAGACCCCAACAACCCTCCCATCTGCAAAACCTGCCACGCCACCATCCGACCGCACATCGTCTGGTTCGGCGAGATCCCTCTCGACATGGACACCATCTACCGCGAACTTGACCGCGCCACCATCCTTCTCGTCGTAGGCACCTCTGGCTCCGTCTATCCCGCTGCCGGTTTCGTCGACATCGCCAACCATCGCGGCATCCGCACCATCTATGTCGGCCCAGAAGAGCCACTCAACAACCACGCCTTCGACGAAATCATCCTCAAGCCCGCCACCGAGGCCTTGCCCACGCTCTTCACCTCAGACAACCCTTAGCTCATTCCTGTAGATTGGAGCCGAAGAAAACTGCCGCCCCAGCTTAGTCCGGAAAATTCGAATGAATCAGAAATCCTGCGTCTCTCGTCGCACTTTCCTACAGACCCTCGGCGCTGCCTCGCTCTCTCTCCCATCCTTCACCGCAGCACTAGCTCAGGACAGCAAAAACAAACTCGCCCCCTCAGCCTTCCGTATGCTTCCGCTAGGCGAAATCCGCCCCTCCGGATGGCTCCAGCGCCAGCTTCGCATTCAAGCCGACGGCCTCAGCGGGCATCTCGACGAGACCTGGCCAGACGTCGGCCCCAACAGCGGATGGCTCGGTGGTACCGGTGAAAGCTGGGAGCGTGGCCCCTACTTCCTCGACGGCCTCATCCCACTCGCATGGTTACTCAACGACGCCACCCTCAAAGCCAAAGCGCAAAAATTCGTCGACTGGACCCTCAATACCCAATCCCCCGAAGGCATGCTCGGCCCAAAGTCCAACAACGACTGGTGGCCACGTATACCCATGCTCAAGGCCCTCGCGCAGTGCTACGAAGCCACCGGCGACAAGCGCGTCCTCCCGGCAATCTCGCGATACTTCACCTTCCAACTCACCGCTCTGCCCAAACGCCCGCTCGAAAGCTGGGGCCGCTATCGCTGGCAGGACGAGGTCTACATCGTCGAGTGGCTCTACGACCGCAACCCCGATCCATCGCTCCTCGAACTAGCCACACTCCTCAAGCAACAAGGCTACGATTGGCGCACACAATTCGAGCCTTTCCGCTACACCGAGGTCTGCACGCGCGACTATCTCGGCCTCAAGCGTAACGGCGACAACAACGACAAGGCCTTGCAGGCTCATGGAGTCAACAACGGTCAGGCCCTCAAAACCTCGCCGGTCTGGTACCGCGTCTCCGGCTCACCCGCAGACCGCACCGCCTTCGCAACACAACTAGCCGCCCTCGACAAATATCACGGCCTGCCCAACGGCATGTTCTCCTGCGACGAGCATCTCGCTGGCCGCGATCCCTCACACGGATCCGAACTCTGCACCGTAGTCGAGGCCATGTTCTCTCTCGAAGTCGCTCTCTCCATCCTCGGTGACGCCGCCATCGCCGACCGCCTCGAAAAGATCGCCTACAACGCACTCCCCGGCACCTTCTCCGACGACATGTGGGCCCACCAGTACGACCAGCAACCCAATCAGATCCAGGTCGGCCTCAACTCCAAACCCTGGACCACCAACGGCGTCGAAGCCAATCTCTACGGCCTCGAGCCCAACTTCGGTTGCTGCACCGCGAACTTCCACCAAGGCTGGCCCAAACTTACCTCCAGCCTCTGGATGCGTTCACCCGACGAAGGCCTCGTCGCCGTTCTCTACGCGCCCTGCGAAGTCACAACACACATCGGCGGCACGCCAGTCCAGCTCATCGAAGAAACCGACTACCCCTTCCGCGGCCTGATAAAAATCACCGTAAATCCTGCAAAGCCATCCCGCTTCCCACTCTCCCTCCGAATCCCGGGTTGGGCCGCCACCGCAAACATCCGCATCAACGGCCAACCATTCTCGACATCCATCAAACCCGCAGAGTTCTCTCGCCTCGATCGGGACTGGAAATCCGGAGACACAGTCGAACTCGATCTCCCGATGCAGCCACGCGTCTCGCGTTGGTTCAACAACTCCGTAACCGTCGAGCGAGGCCCCATCGTCTTCTCCCACAGCCCCGGCGAAAACTGGGTCAAGCTTCGCCCGCGAGGCCTCACCGCAGACTGGCAGGTCTTTCCCACCAAACCATGGAACTACGCCCTCAAGATCGACGAAGCCACAGCCGGAAGCATCACCGTCCTCGAAACACCAATCGGCGCCAGCCCTTTCGCCGCATCTGAGACGCCAGTCAAACTCCAACTCACCGCCACCCGCCTCGACTCCTGGAGATCCGAAGACGGAGTAGCCAATCCTCTCCCGCAAAGTCCTGTCACAACCCACTCGCCCGAAGAGGCCCTCACCCTCATCCCCTACGCAGCAGCCAAACTTCGCATTACGGCATTTCCCCAATACAGTTAACTTATGACGAACTTCCCCAAGGTTGACCTCGTCGGCGTAGGTCTCAACGCCACCGACACCGTCATCCCGCTCCCTGCTTATCCCGTTCGCGGCTCCAAGACCGAATACTCTACTATCTCCACCCTCCCCGGCGGGCAAGTTGCCACCACCGTCGTCGCCTGCCAGCAATGGGGACTCCGCACCCGCTACGTCGGCAAACTAGGCGACGACCTCGCCGCAACTCTCCATCGCGAAGCCTTCTCGCACGCGCGCGTCGAAACCCACATCATCACCGCCCCCGGCGTAGCCAGTGCCCAATCCTTGATCCTCGTTGACGCTCAGGGCGAACGCACGGTCCTCTGCCGCCGCGACGAGCGCATTATCCTCCACCCCACCGACCTCCACCGCGAATGGATCACCAACGCCCGCGTTCTCCACGTCGACGGCCACGACACCGAAGCCGCAATTCAGTCCGCCACCTGGGCTCGCGTGGCTAACGTTCCAGTCGTCGCCGACCTCGACGAACTTTACCCCAACATCGAATCCCTCGTCGACAACGTCGACTACCTCATCGTCAGCCGCGACTTTCCCACGCGTCTCACCGCCGAACCCAACCTCGAGCAAGCCCTTCGCAAGATGCACCGCCGCCACAACGCACAGCTCGCAGCCGCAACCCTCGGCGAAGAAGGCGTCCTCGCCTTCGACGGAAAGCGCCTCCTCCACATCCCAGCCTTCTGCGTCTCCGTAGTCGACACGACAGGAGCTGGAGACATCTTCCACGCAGGCTTCATCTACGCACTCCTGCAAGGTTGGTCACTCGACCGACAGCTCGAATTTGCCTGCGCCGCCGCTGCGCTGAACTGCACGGCTGTAGGAGCCCGGGGAGGCATTCACTCCCTCGAAGACATCGCCAATCTGATCGCCACCGGAACCCACCACCCCACACCAGCCACTCTCAGTTAACAAAAAACCTACAGAAAAAGAACGCGTCATCCCGACCGAAACACAAAAGCCTGCATCGTCGGAACGAAGCAAAAGGAACGCGTCATCCCGACCGAAGGCGGCGCCTTTGCCGCCGTAGTGGAGGGACCCCCGCATTTTGCTTTTGCAATTATTTTTACGCTGGTGAGTGACTTACTACGGCTTAGGCGAATTCGTCTGAGGCTCAGTGGGACTAGCCACCCGCGCGCTATGAAACCCGCAGGCCTTCATCGCCGCCACCGCCTCCGGATTCTGCATAAACGTCTCCCACACAAACGCCGTCCGCAGATTCTCCGCCATCAGCAACCCAATCCCCAGATCGATCCCGATCACATCCGTATCGAACCAATGCAGGTCCGGATGAAACGCATCGCAGAATCCATAACGTCCCCAGGCATCGTTCCCAAAGTTACTTCGGAGCGCCCGCAACACATGCACGCATTCCCGAGGAAGGAAGGGAAGCGATCCCGCCGCCGCACACGGCACCACCGAACCATCCACCGGCCCAATCAGCGGAGGCCCTCCCCACGCCGTATATCCATGCGCCCAGTCCGAAGCCGTCACACCCCAGTAATCATCGCTGTATCCGCGATTCAAACTCAAACAGAACGCCTTGTGCGCCCGTGTCGCCGTAATCGAATTCGTAAAGTAATTCGCAAACGCATCACGCTGCCGCCCAAAATCAAACCATGCATGCGAGTACTGATGCACAAACAGCGGATCCTTACCGCTGATATACGTGTAAGGTCCAAACGTCATCGGCGGCCGCGTCCACGCATTCCACGACTCCGGCGAAATCGGATGCGTCGGCGATCCGATCGCCAGCAGATAAAGCATCATCAGCTCAGAGTAGTGATCCCACCGTGTCGAGATAAATCCCGTCTCCGGCCGCCACCCCATCGAAAACGTCTTCCCACCATTCAGCATCCACGGCCAGTCAACGCGGTTATAAATCTGCGTCGCGAGATCCATAATCTGTCGATCGCCAAAATACACCCGCGCCGTCAGCACACCACACAAAAAAATTGCCGTATCGATCGACGACACTTCGCTGTTGATCAGCGCCTTGCCCGTCTTCACATCGTTGAAGTGCGAATAGAACCCATGCACATGCGGCATCTTGTTCAGGTGAAAATCAAGAGTCGTAATCACCTGCTTCCGCAATCGATCGGTAGGAAAGAAACCTTTGCTGTCCGCGATGCAAAGCGCCGTCAAACCAAAACCCGTCGCCGCAATGCTCGAAACGAAATACTGGTCAAGCGCCCCCGTAGGATTCTTTGAATGCGCACGATCCAGCACTTGCCCCGTCGCCGGATCAAACTGTTCTGCGAAGTAGAGACACGCAGCATGCTCCATCTCATCCAGAAAATTCAGGTCTGCATCGCTCAGCAGCCGCGTATAAGCAGGCTGTTGAGCCGCTGCTTGAGGAGCAGGACCCGTCTGCTGCTGCTCCTCCGTCCATCCCAACGCCGGCGTCACTGCACTTGAGAGAAAAGCTCCGCCCAGCAACTTCGTCGCACTGCGCCGCGTTAACTTGGTTGGAGTCGTGTCATTCGCGCTCATCAGTTCTCGATCGTTGGATGCGTTCTACAGATTCATCAGACCATGAATCACAAAAAAGCTCTAATGAGCAGCCGTGCGACCCGAAACCTTCATCACGACGAGTCCCTGCGGAGGAATATCGATTGCCAGTCTCCCATCTTTAAGCGTACTGCGTTCTGACGCAGAGGCCTTCCCCGCGGCACGCAACTGCACGATCTGGTCGCGAGTTGGAAATGCCGGACGACCCATTGCATCAAAGGCTTTGATGACGTTTCCATGCTCCGCGTCTAATCGCCAAACCTCCACCGTCGCGTTCGCTGCAATACCTCCCACCTTCACCGTAAACCGTTTCGAAGGCCCGAAGTTCGCCGGGGGAGGAGTATACTTCGCGCCCGTCCCATACGGCGCAGCATAATTCCATAACGCAATCACCACCGAACCATCACCGCGCCGCGTCGCCAGCACAGCATCCGAATCAACCTTGATTCGCCGGTCCCCCAACTCATGCAGCATCGCAAACGCGTTGTACGCAGGCTTCGGAATCCCATCCTCTGCCACAAGCCCGAACCCGCCGTAAAACGGAGTCTTTACCACGCCCTGCTCCTCAAACACATCCGAAAAACTCCAGTAACTCATCGCCTCCGTCAACCCATCGCACTGGCTGATCGTTCCCGCCAGCCACGCCCCCATATAAACGCTATCTGTAACGTCGGGTTCATTCGCATAACTCGCGTTGTACTCGCTGAAGATGAGCGGCATCTTCGGAAACGGCGAAGCGGCAATCTCGTCATGCACCTTCTTCACCGATCGACACACCATCCGGTCGCGCGGAATCTCCTCTGTCGTCCCGAACACATCCTTCGCAGTATCGTTCGCATAAACATGCGTCGTCGCAAAATCTACCGGCACATTATTCTCTTTGCAATGCTGCAGAAACGCCCCCACCCAGGCAGCCTGCGCCGTCGAAGGCCCACCCACCATCAGCCGCGAACTCACCTTCTTGATCGACCGCGCTGTATGGTCGTACAACTCAAAATAAGTCGCCTGCTTCGGTGTCCCCACCCAGAAATCAATATTCGGCTCATTCCAAACTTCAAACTTCCACTTCGAAACCTCTTCAATCCCATACCGGTCCACGAGGTGTTGCGCGAACGCAGTAACCATTGCATCCCACACCGCATAATCCTTCGGCGGCGAAACATTCTGCTTGTACCAGAACGCATGCAGAGCATTCGGATCCGAAGCCATCTTCTTCGGCATAAAGCTCAACTCGACAAATGGGAGCACATGATTCTCGAGCAGCCCGTCATAAATCTGATCGACATAGGAAAAGTTGTAAGGCGAACTCTGATTCGAAGCCACCGCAGTTTGTCCCGGATTCTGCGTCTGCGCGTTCGGATCATAGAGCCCCACGTCATCCATAAAAATCCCATGAAACCGCACCGCCTCAAAATCCGTAATCCCCTTCACGCTGCGCAGATCCTGTCGATAACTATCCCGTAGTGAAAGTACCGCTCGTCCCGACCCAAAAATCTGCTCCCAGAAATGAGGAAAAGGAGTCCCTGTATCCCGCGCGTCGATCGTCACATCAACCGAGCCACCCGTCTGCCCATCTACCGCAGATCCGAAAAATCCGACGACCAAAGCAACAACACAGAGAGAAAAAAATCTCTTTGGCATACTTCACTCCGCGAAAAAACGACTCTTCAAAGCTTACACGCCTGAATAAAAAATCACCTCTGAACGCCATCGCGCCCAGAGGTGAAAGTGGTTGGAACATCGTCAGAACTGAAATCTCGCCAGAAACTCGATCTGCCTCCCGGCATCTGCACCCTGCGCCACTCCAAAGAACTTGTTCTGAATATTCGCCGCAGGATTCGCATTGCCATTCGTTACCGGAAGCAGTTGCAGCTTGTTGAACGCGTTGTAAAAATTCGCCTGGAACCGAAGCAACATGTGACGGTCCCACTTATCGAACCCAAACTCCTTCGCGGCGCTCATATCCACGTCAAAGTAGCAGGGCCCCTGGAAGCTGTTCCTCCCGATCCCCGGCGTGTACTGGAAGGTCGGCGGCAGCGTCGTAGAAAAATAATTCCCGCCTCCCGGATTCGCCGTCGTGCGGTTCGAAAAATTCGATCCCGTCAGCCACGCATCATTCGAGCAGCTATTCCCCGCCTGCCCGTTATAAGCCAGCGGCCGCACCGGCCCCGCGGGAGCCGCGCCAATCTGGTTCGGCACCGTCTGCAGGTTGAACGTCACCGGAGTCCATGGAAACCCCGAGTGATAGGTCAGAATCCCGTTAACCTGCCAGCCATTCGCAAGCGCCTTCACTGCGAAGTTCTCCGAGCGAACATGCGGCAACTCATACACTGCGGAAACCGTAACCCGATGCCGTGTGTCGTAGTCCGAAGGCCCCCATTCGCTCGTGTTGTTCGCAGGATTCGTCTGGTTCGCATTCGAGTTCGCGCCATCACCGTTCGAAACCTGGTCCAGCGACTTCGAATACGTATAGTTCGCCGCTGCAGTAAACCCGTTGCTCATCCTCCGCACCAGCGTCAGGTTCAGCGAGTTGTAGTTCATGTTTGAATCAGTCTGCGCAAAATAGGATTGGCTCACCGGAGTCTTTACATTCGTCCCATTGCAATTCAAAGTCGCTGGAATGCACTGGTTATAAATAAAGTTCTGGCTCACCAGCCGCGCATAGTGATGCCCCTCGCTTCCGGCATAGCCAGCAGTCAACACCAACTGATGCGGCAACTCAAACTGCATATCCAGTGAATACAAATAGCTCAGCGGGTACTTCGTATTCGGCAACGCCCCATACACCTCAAAGCTCGTGCTCTGCGCCGCTCCTCCAACCTGCAGCGGAAATCCATTCGGCCCGATCCCCGTCTTCAACGCTGGATTAGCCGGATAACTCGTGGGAGAATTCGAAGTCCCTGTCGCGTAAATAATTCCTGCAGTATTTCCGTTAGCTCCGCAGCACAACCCGAAAGACGCGACGCCCGGCCCATCTTCCAGCGCAGGATTGAACAACCCAATATCCAGGTGGTTGTAGGCCATCGCAAATCCGCCGCGTAGCACAGCCTTGCGGTTGAACATCGCCGGCGTATACGCAAATCCAAACTTCGGTGCGAAGTTATGATTCTGCGCCTCCCACAGATGATTCTTCGGCTGCAAAGTAATGTCGATCAGCTCGCGCCCGGGAGTCGTCCCCAGCACTGGATAGTTAATCAGAAATCCCTTGTTCCGCAGCGGGGTAAAGTCCTCCCACCGCAGCCCCATATTCAAAGTCAGGTTCGGCGTCGCCTTCCAGTCATGCTGTACATACGCCGAAATATCCTTCGACCGGAAATACCGCTGCGTCAGCGGAGTCCCACCCGTCACAGGATTCGCCGCCACCTGCTCAAAGATCGCCGCATCGTTCGCCAGTGTCCACAAGCCCTGAAACGCATACGTCGGCCTCTGCTGCCCATTCAGATTGTCATTGTCCTGCTCCCATCTCACCTCACCGCCAAACCGGATCGTATGCGCTCCCCACGTATGCGTCACCATATCCCGCACCTCATACGTGTTCTCCGCAAACACCGCCGGCGAAGTCGAAGAAAAGGTCGGATTGTATTGAATCGGAAACGGCAGAGTCTGCACATTGATGTAAGGCAGCCCGTAGTTCACCGTATTCCCCGCATCGTTCAAACCATTCTCGGCAAACCGAGTCCCATTTCCGCGAGCCTCATTCAGCCACGACGGCGAAAACGTATGAATGTAAATCAGCGTCCCCGCCGAATTCAGCGGCTTGAACGGTACATCCGCATTAGGCCGCGATCCTGCCGTCCCCGAAACCCCATAGGCATCCAGCTTCGTAAAGTAAACACTTCCCGCAACCAGGTCATTTGCCGCCACGTGATAATCCACACGCCCATTGAACTGATTCCCACGGCTATGCGCGGGAACAAACAACTGCGCATTCTCCACGTCCGCCACGCCATCCAGTCCGCCACCATAGGGAGCAGCAGGAAACACACCCAACTGCGAGGCCCCGCCCGGCGTTAACGAGCCAATGTCGAGACCCCCGTTCACTACCTGGCAAGTTGGCTGCGGCGTAGTCGATCCCGGCGGCGTATACGTGCCGAACCCGCTGCAATTTGGAGCAATAATCGCCTCAATCCTTGGCACCGCACCCGGATTCGAAAGAATCTTCGACGTCACACTACCCGACCGATTCGCAATCACCGAAGACCGGTACCCAGGCGTCTCCACATAAGCCGTCACACTGTTGTTATTCGAAAGCTTGAACCCCTGGTAAGACCCAAAGATAAAAAGCTTGTTCTTCAAAATCGGCCCACCCAGCGAGGCCGCATAACTCCGCTGCTTATTCGTAACCTTCACCGGCAAGGTCCCCGCCGCCGGTCCGCCATATTTATTGAAAGCATTCAGCCCCGGTTCGTCATACAGGAAAAACAAACCGCCATGCAGATCATTCGTTCCACTCTTCGTCACTACCTTGATCTGCGCTCCTGAATTCCTTCCATCCGAAGCATCATACGAAGTCGACACCGTCGTAATTTGCCCCACCGCTTCTTCATTCGGAGTCACCACCGCCGAGCCGCCATGCGTCAGCGAGTTCACGCTCACGCCATCCACCATAAAATTGTTATCCGCAGACCGCTGCCCATCAGCAGAAATCTGCACTTGATTTTCGGTCTGAAAAACTCCGCTGTTCGACCCGCCCGGCCCTGCAGCGTTCGGCAAAAACACCGCTGTCCCCGTACCACTCCGCGCGCCATCGCCCGTAATCCCCGGCGTCAGCCGCAACACCTCATACGGATCCGCTCCATACGTCGGCAGCTTCTGAATCGTGTTCCCATCAATCGTCGACTGAATATTCGCATCGCCCGTCTGCAGCCCCGGCGTCTCACTCGCAGTCACAGTAACCGTATCGCTCGCACCACCCGCGCTCAAACTCACATTCAAATCCCGTGAGCTCTCAGCCGCCAGCGAAATGTCCTCATACGTCGAAGTCTTAAATCCAGTCGCCGTCACCGCCAGCTTGTAATGCGCCGGGGCCAGTTCGCCAAACCGGTAAAATCCGCTGTCATTCGTCACAGCCGTCAAAGTCTGCTGCGTCCCAAGATTCGACAGCGTAACCGTGGCCTTTGGAATAATCGCCCCGCTCGCATCCTGCACCGTGCCTTCCAGGCTCGCACTGAACTGCCCATATGCCGATGAGCAAATCCAAAACGTCAAAACAAAGAGCACAAGCCCTGTAAGGGAACCGAACCGTCCGATCTTCATACTACCTCCGAAAAAAGTGCAATTGCAGCGGGTCGATCGCATACGTGTCAGCACGCAGGCAATCATTTTTCCCGCAGGCAGCGTCGCACCCCTTCTCACGAGGGATGTTCGAGACGCGGGGTTATCGTTGATAAAAAGCGTGCTTCAAAAAGCGGACACGTGCCTCCAACCCCAAATCACTTGCACATCCCGCAGCAACGCCGGCTCAATCGAACGAGAGCCTGAGGCCAGTGAGTTTTAAGTTGCCGTCAAACCAAACGGGGTTGTCTCGCCCACAAAAAGGTTGCCCAACCTGTGTCAACTTCCGCTCTCGCGGCACCTCGCCCAATCACCCGCCTACCAGCCTGATTCTCCAATGTTTGTTACCATCCCATACAGAAAAACAAGCATCTTTCCCGCATCTGGCTGCCTCTTATCAAATGGAGAACATTCATGGCGCGCCCCTACTGGTCCGGACAGATCCAAATCTCCCTCGTCTCTTTCGGCGTCAAACTCTTTCCCGCCACCGAAGCAAAAAGTGAAATCCGCTTCCATCAGCTAAGCCGCAAAACCGGCGAACGCATCCATCACCAGAAAATCTCCGCCGACGAAGGCCCTGTCGAAAAAGACGAAATCGTCAAAGGCTACGAATACCGCAAAGGCCAGTACGTCACCATCGAACCCGAAGAGATCGCCCATCTACGCATCCCCTCGCGCCACACCCTCGCCGTCGAGCAGTTCGTTGACGAAGAAGAGATCCCGCCATCCTTCTTCGAGAAACCCTACTTTGTCACGCCAGAGAACGACGCCCAGGCCGAAGCCTTCGCCGTAGTTCGCAAAGCCCTCCAGACCACTAAAAAAGTGGCCCTCGGAAAGATAGCCTTCGGCGGCCGCGAACATCTCGTCGCCATCGCACCACCAGCCGACGATAAACTCCCCGGAATGATGGCCTACATCATGCGCTACGCCGAAGAGCTCCGCGACCCTGCAACCTACTTCGACGACATCAAGAAAGTTCCCGTCGACGAAGACCAGCTCTCCCTCGCCAAAGAACTCATCAAACGGAAATCTGCAAAGTTCAACCCGGACAGGTTCAAAGACGAGTACGAAGCGGCCCTTAAAGAACTAGTCGAAGCCAAAGTGAAAAACGAGCCGTTGCCAACCGAAGAACCCGCGCCGAAGCGAGCCAAAGTCATCAATCTCATGGACGCACTTCGCAAGAGCGTCCACGGCGACACCGAATCCACAAAGAAAGTGCCAACGGGCGCAGGAAAAGGCCTTACGCTCGTCAAACCAAAATCCACCACCAAAAAACGTAAATCCGCTTGAGAGGAACCGGAGTTTTATTTACTAAAATCTCTGAAAGTCATTGCTTTGAAGGGGCGCGGCTTCAGCCGCGCCGTAAGGTTAATCCAATGAATGCGGCTTTAGCCGCTGAGGGAATGTTTCGGGAACAACAAGACCCCTGAGTCGCGCTTTTTCGCTTCGTGCGGCACCGCCACACGTCAAGTGCGATCTCATCAACCCGCCATGATCACAAAGAAAAAATCCGCCACCCAAAAAGCCCCTGGAGAATCCGCCGCAGGCGCACGCAACAAAGCTTCTAACGCCATCGACGAACAGCTGGCCCGCTACCGCTCGATGCGGGACTTCAAAATAACCGACGAACCCAGCGGCTCCTCCAAATCCGCAAAGTCCACCGCTCTCCCCTTCGTCATTCAGAAGCACGCCGCCTCGCATCTCCATTACGACTTCCGCCTCGGCTGGAACGGCGTCCTCAAAAGCTGGGCCATCTCCAAAGGCCCCAGCTACGTCGTCAAAGACAAGCGCCTCGCCGTTCAGGTCGAAGATCACCCCATGGAATACGGCGGCTTCGAAGGCATCATCCCCAAAGGCCAGTACGGCGGCGGCACCGTCATGCTCTGGGACAACGGCACATGGGAGCCGCAACCCGGCCACACCGACATCGACGAAGGTCTCCGCACCGGCAGCCTCAAATTCATCATGCACGGCACGAAGATGAAAGGGAAGTGGGCCCTCATCCGCATGGGCGGCAAGTTCGCGAACGCCACCAAGCCCAACTGGCTCCTCATCAAAGAACACGACGACTTCGAGCGCGCCGAATCCGACCCGCCCGTCACCGAAGCCGAACCCAACAGCGTCGTCACCGGCCGCTCCATCGAACAGATCGCTGCCAGCGAAGATCACATCTGGCACTCCAAACACACAGCCACAGACAAACCGTGGCAACGCATCGACGAGCAACCACAACAACACATCGCAAGATCACCAACTCCATTCAAACCACAGCAAAAAACCAAACCCATCGCCCCGCCCGCCGAAACACCAAAAGAAAGTCTCCCCGAATTCATCCCCCCCCAACTAGCCCAGCAATCCGAAACCCCACCCGCAAGCAAAGGCTGGCTCCACGAATTAAAACTCGACGGCTACCGCATTCAGGCCCGCAAAGAAGGCCCGCGCGTCCAACTCCTCACCCGCACCGGCCTCGACTGGACGCACCGCATGAAGACCATCGCCGCCCAGGTCTCCACACTCCCATGCTCGCAAGCCATCCTCGACGGCGAAGTCGTCGTCCTCGACGAAAGAGGCAACACCAGCTTCGCCGACCTGCAGGCCGCATTTCAGGAAGGCGTCAAAAAGCCGCTCACTTACTTCATCTTCGACCTCCTTCACCTCAACGGTCGCAATCTCCGCACGCTCCCACTCCTCGAACGCAAAACCATTCTCGCCAGCCTGCTCACCAACTCCGGCGAATACATCCGCTTCGGCGAGCACCTCGACTCCAACGGCGGTGAAATCTTCCGCAAAGCCTGCGAACTCCAAGCCGAAGGCATCATCTCCAAACGAGCCGATGCCAAATACATCTCCGGCCGCACCAGCGACTGGCTCAAGATCAAATGCGTTCACGAGCAGGAGTTTGTCATCGGCGGCTTCACCCTCCCCGCGAAAGGCCACACCGGCATCCACGGCGTCGGTGCACTCCTCCTCGGCTACTACGCGACGGCAAACTCATCTATGCCGGACGCACCGGCACTGGCTTCACCCAAAAAACACACAGCATCATCCGCACACAACTCGAAAAAATCCGCCAGACCAGACAACCCATTCGAAAAACCGCCAGCCGAAGCCCGCACCGGGGCCATCTCGGTCAAACCGCACATTCGTCGCCCAGGTCAATTCGCCACATGGACAGCCGACAACCTGGTCCGCCAGGCTGCCTTCAAGGGCCTCCGCGAAGACAAGCCCGCCACCGAAGTCCGCCGCGAAAACCCCATCACCTCCCAAACCCACGCCGCAAAATCCGCCACGCCTCTCACGCCACCCCAGAACCCATAGCCGCGAAAACGCTCGACGCCATCGAAGAAAACTTCAGCACCCACAAGGAAATCGGCAAAAAAACCCCAGACTACAACCGAAGCCCGAACACGCCCCAGTCCGCCTAACCCACCCAGACAAAATCCTGGACCCCGAATCCCAGCCTGACCAAGCAGCAACTAGCCGACTACTACTGGGCCATCGCCTCCCACATGCTGCCCGCAGATCGCCGGATCGCCCACTCTCACTCGTCCGCTGCCCCGAAGGCACCGGCCATCCCTGCTTCTTCCAGAAACACGTCAACACCACCCTCCCCCCGGGCATCGGTTCCATCCCCATCGCCGACAAAAAACGGTAAGCTCGAACCCTACATCACTCTCTCCACACCCGAAGCCCTCACCGGCCTCGCGCAAATGGGCGTCCTCGAAGTCCATCCCTGGGGCTCAACCAACGAAGACATCGAGCACCCCGACCGCATCATCTTCGATCTCGACCCCGATCCCACCATCTCCTGGCGCACCCTCGCCGACTCCGCCCTCGAAATCCGCCATCACCTCGCCAGCCTCAAACTCGAATCCTTCCTCAAGATCCACCGGCGGCAAAGGCCTCCACGTAGTCGTCCCCATCAAACCCGAACACGAGTGGCCCGCCATCAAGCAATTCGCCCACACCTTCGTCCTCGCAATCGAAGCAGCAACAACCCAGCCCTCTACCTGACGAAAATGTCGAAAGCCGCACGCAAAGACCGCATCTACCTCGACTATCTTCGAAACGAGCGGGGCGCCACCGCCGTCGCACCCTTCTCACCTCGCTCGCGCCCAGGAGTAGCCGTCTCCATGCCTCTCAATTGGACCGAACTCAAACAATCCACCCGCCCCATCTTCCAGGTAGTCAGCTTCGACGAATGGAAGGATCGCCTGCAAAAAGACCCCTGGCAATCTCTCCCCAAGACCCACCAACGCCTCACTCTAAAGTCGGCAACGTAAGACCGAACAAGGCGTAAGCTCAATGCGACCCATTCTTCTTCGCAGCCGAATAGATCAGCGACCACGTAGCAATCACGCTCGAAGCCGTAGTCAACCCGCCATACTTGGCATAGATCTGCCCCGCCTGATTCTCCGCATCCCGCAAATTATTATTCGGATTTGAAATCTGTGGGTCCGACGCGTTCCGAATCGCATACCATTCCAGCCCTTCGATCCCTTGCAATGCATAAGCCACCATTGCGTCGCCCATCTCGCACATCTGCCCTTTACCCTCGAGCCCGAAGTGATTCGTCGACTCATCAAACGCAAACACATCTGTCGTCAGAATCGTATCCGTCGATTCCTGCCAGATCTTAGGCACCTTGCGCGAATTCGGCACGCGCACCGAATTGAACGTCAGCAACTCCGGAGTCGCCGCAGCAAACGCATCCGCTGCCGGAGTCGTAGCCGTAAACGCCTTATTGCACCAAGGCTCATTCTTAAACTGTCCAGAGCAATCGAACCGCACCGTCCGCCCCACGACAACATCGCTCAGCAATACATCTTTCCCAACTCCTCCACCCGTTCCCGTCGTAATAAAAATCTTCGGCTTCACCGCCGTTGCAATCTCCGTCATCAACTTCTTCACCGGAGTAGCCGGTCCATCATAAGCCAGATGCAACCCGCACTTGAACAGCAGCACCTTCATGCTTCCAATCTGCACCGGAAAATAAATCCCCAGGCTATGAAAGTACCGCACCATATCCGCTTGCTTGCTGTTGAACGGCGCAACGCCTCCCGTCACTAGCGGAATATAACTTGCAATATCATGCCGATACTCATACCACGTACTAGTCGGATTCGACGGTGTGATCAACGAAGCCAGCGCTGCACCCTCCGCTGCCGTCCACGTCACGACCACCGCGTCATACCCGAGAAACCGCGACAGATCATCCGTCTCCTGCGGAGCAGGATTCAACACAATCGGCTTCGGCACTCCATCCGCAGGCCACGCCGGAACCTTCGGCAACTGTGCTGCGGGGTCTAAAAACGCTGCCTCCAGCCCCTCCGCGCGAAAGCGCTCCTGCGGAGCAGAAGGATCATAGTTCTGTTTTACGTCTGCAAAATTAAACGTAGCCATAGAAGCCTCCCCGCGGAGATCTGTCTTAGCAAATTTCGCAATCCTGCAAAGATAGTGATACGGAGGCAAAGGCCCGTTACAAGGATTCTGCGCGACCAGCAATTGTCAAAATTGAATCGGCTGGTCATTAGCCGCTGTTTACCGCATGTCAAATCTGGCACTACTGACAGACGTAGACCATCCCGAATAACGCGACAATTCCTGCCAGCAGATTGAAGATGCTGTGAAGAAGAAGATTGCGCAGATAGAGGCGGCAGCTCATGAAAGCAGCAATGAGCAGGAACAAGCCGAAACCGTCCAGAGGAACGGGCATCCTTGGCGAATTTTGCGAAGGATGGGATTTAGAGTGCTTGCACAGATCATTCTAAGAATCAATAGCTTAGTTGCCAACGCCCCGAAAACTCAGCCAAACTCGCATGTCAAGCCCCAAAACCCAAAAAAGCGAACTGACAAATCCAACAAGCAACTCAGACTCAACAACCTGCAAGCAAAAAATAAACCAGCCAAAACTGGCATTTTAGTTTCACCCCATTCGATAAAATAGAAGTAGATAGAAAAAGGCCCGGCCAAAAGCCGGGCCATCGCTTTTAATGCAAAAAAGAGAAAGTTGATCACGAAGACACCGCGTCAAGCTGACTAGCTAACTCGCTGCTTCAAAAAGTCCAGACCTAACCCTAATCTTTCGAAGACTTTGCACAAAAAGTACCCGTGGGGGGATACCAATGAACGACACCACCGACACCGAACTCGACACCGAAACCGAAGCACCCAAACGCTACCAATGCCGCCACATCTTCACCGACGGCCGTCGCTGCGGCAGCCCAGCCCTGCGAAACCAGCCGCTCTGCTACTACCACCACACCAACCGCAAACCAGTAAAAGCGCCACGAGCACGAAAAAACCGCAGTTCCACCTTCGACCTCCCGCTCCCCGAAGACCAGTCCGCGATCCAGCACTCCATCGGCCAGGTCCTCCAGCGCATCGCCTCCAACGACATCGACCCCCGCCGCGCCGGCCTCCTCCTCTACGGCCTCCAGATCGCCAGCCTCAACCTCCCCAAACCACCCGCTGCCAACCGCAACCCCAAAACCGGCTCATCCCAACCCCAAACCCAATCCGAAATCGTAGAAGAGATCACCCACGACCCAGAACTAGGCCCCCTCGCCCCCGAAGCCGAATACACCCGTGGCCAGCGCCGCAAAAGCCCCGTCGAAATCCTCATGGAAAAAATGCTGAAAGACCCCGAACCCAAACCAAAAACCAACCCAGCCACCCCAACTCAACCGCCAAAATCCATCACCCTCCCAGTAATCCAGGCCACCGCAGCCAAAACCAACAACACAAAACCAAAAAAGGAATCGGTGCCAATCGGTGTGAAGCCGTCCCTATTTTTCTATCGACTTCGAACTTTCCTTCCAGTACCCTCGCTACTTCAGCAGCCACAGGGAATTTGTTGCCGTTCAAACCCTTGCGGCCGTGCTGTATTCAGAACCGAATCGAAAAGGAGAGTTCCATGAAAGTTCCCAACACGCTTCGTCCTGCACTTCTCAATCAGGAGGTGTCGCGATGAGTGCTGGCGCTCCGATTCCTCCCAATCCTGCCTATCAAAACGTACCTACCCCTGTCCAGCCACCGCCATCGGCCAGTTCGGGCAACACGGTTCTCAAGGTGGTCCTCATCGTCATCGGCATTATCGTTCTGCTCTGCGTCATCGTCGCCGGCGTCGTCGGATACGGCGTCTACAGGGTCTCTAAGGCCGTCCACAAGGACCGCAATGGCAACGTGAGCATCTCCACGCCCAGCGGTACAATCACCACCGGCACCTCTGCCGCGATCAGCACCGCCGACCTCGGAGTCGACCCCTATCCCGGTTCCAGCCACACCAACGACGGCTCCATGAACATGAAGACCCCAACCGGATCCATGGTTACCTCCGTCTTCACCAGCTCCGACCCCGCTGACAAAATCGTCGATTTCTACAAAGGCAAACTGGGCGATCAGGCATCCATCATCCAGACCGGGAGCGGCACTATGCTGACAGGCGGCGAAAAGGACAAGAACAGCGTCATGGTCACGATCACACCCGATGGCAATCAGTCGAAGATCGTCATCGTTCACGTCACCAACAATCCCTGACGATCAGCGTGCAAAAGGGAGCCGGCATCGGCTCCCTTTTTACGTTTAATCGCATAACTTGTTACGGAACCCGGAACACCAGACCGGACGAAACGGTGAGCAATCTCGACGCCGGAAATGTAGTAGTTCCGCCAAAGTCGCCGCTGTTCACCGTCGACACCGCCCCATAACCAACTTCAAAGGCTCGGAAGTCAACATGTTTCGCCAGCGTATAGTCCAACCCGCCGTAGATGCCAAACTCCAGTCGGTTCAGGTGAATCGGGCTCGTCGGAGGCTTCGAACTCCCCACCCCCACCGATACCTGCAAATAAGGCTTGAAATTTCTCGGCGATCGGTTTCGGAAGAATTCGCCCACCAACAAGAAAGCTGTTCAGATTTGCATTGTTCCCCGTCACAGCCGTGTCCCGGAAATCGATGCCTGCATCGAACTTCGGATTGTGAATAAAATTTACGTACCCCCCGAACGTAGCGCCCCAGAACATACGCGATGTCTTGTTGTCTCCCAAAAACGCGAATACGCCCGAATCCGCTTGCGAATTCGTAATGTGGATACCAACAGGATTCACATACAAACCGACATCCCCGGGCCCCACATCAATCTGAGTCCCACTCGGAGCATTGACGGCAGACGGATTATCCTGAGCACGAGCAGCAAGGTTGATCATCGCCAACGCAAGACAAAAAACGAGGAACCGCAACTTCATAAGATAAGAATCCTTTGGCTTTCGAACACTCGGTGCCGCCCGAACGCGAGTCTCCCCGCAATTCGAGCCGGCTTCCTTGTTTCCAGTCTATCGGAAGCTAGTGCCAAATCCCCTGCGCCCAACCCAATCAAATCCTTAGCATCCAACTCATCAGCATGGACACGAAAATCAGAACACCCAAATCCCTACTTCTTCTCGCCCCGGCCATCCTCATCCTCGCCGCTCCTCAAATTCATTCCCAGACCTCCGTTTCCCCGGAGAAGGCCCTCCTTCAGCTCGCAAACCAGTCCCGAGCCGAGCACAGTCTTCCTCCGCTGCAATGGGACGACACCCTTGCCAAAGCCGCCCGCGCCCACCTCCAGTGGGTTCTCCGCAATCCCGACGATCTCCAGCACCAGTATCCTGGCGAGCCCGACCTCGTCACCCGCGGCGCCCTCGCCGGAGCCCGCTTCGGCACCATCTCCGAAAACCTCGCCGGACGCGGAGAAACTCCAACCTCACTCCACCAGGTCTGGATGACCAGCCCTGCCCACCGCGCCAACCTCCTCGACCCAGACCTCAATACAGTCGGCATCGCCGCCGTTCAAGTCAACGGCCTTTACTTTGCCGTAGAAGATTTTGCCCATAATGTTCCCACGCTCACACCGGACACGATCGAGAAACAAATCGCAAGGCTTCTCCAGGCTCGTGGATTCCCTCCAGCCCCCTCGAATGAGGATGCGCGCAAAACCTGCGCCATGCCGCAAGGGCAGCAGGCCGGCACCCCAAAACTCGTCATCCGGTGGGACTGCTCCGACATCAGCCAACTCCCCGACGCTGTAGCTCGGCAGCTCGACAAATCGAAATACTCCTCAGCCGCCGTGGGAGCCTGTTCCGGCAAGCAGTCCGGCCAGTTCACCACCTACCACGTCGCCCTCCTCCTCTACTGAGGAGGATTGATGACGGCGTTCGAAATAAACTTTTCGTGCATCTCTGCGTGTCTTGAGCGAGTTGCAGCGCGGCAACAACCGCGATATAACTAGTTCTCCCCAACATTCATTTCTAACAACGAGTATCGATTCCGAAGAAAGAAGGGACTCATCATGGTTCTTGGAATGAGCTTGGCTACTTACACAATCGTGCACGTCGCAATCAGCCTCATCGGCATCGGATCGGGATTTATCGTCCTGTTTGGTCTTCTCAAGGGGAAACTTTTCTGCACCTGGAACGGGCTGTTTCTCGTCACCACCATACTCACCAGTGTCACGGGGTTCTTCTTCCCCAACAGTAAGATCACTCCCGGCATCATTATCGGAATCCTCTCACTGATTGTCCTCGCGATTGCTGTGGCAGCTCTCTATGCCTTCCATCTCAAGGGAGGCTGGCGGACCACCTACGTTGTAACAGCCATGATCGCGCTCTATTTCAATGTCTTCGTCCTGATCGCCCAAATCTTCATGAAAGTTCCCGCGATCCACGCTCTGGCCCCAACCGGAACCGAACCCCCCTTCAAGGTTGCACAATTCCTCCTGCTGATTCTTTTCGTTGTCGTCATCATCGCGGCAGCCAGAAAATTCCGCAGTGCCGTTCCCGCGTAGGTCAGAAAAAACCCTCTGACAGCAGAACCACTCCTCTGAAAACCGCTATTTTCCACAACAGCGACGAACGAGTTTACCGTCCGTCGCTGACTGCGATAGCGACCGTCTTGACGATACAATCGACCTATCGATGGCTTACCAGGTTCTTGCACGAAAATATCGACCACAGCGGTTTGCAGATGTTGCGGGACAAAACCACGTAACCGTGACGTTGATGAATGCGCTGACCCAGAACCGGATCGCGCATGGATATATCTTCAGCGGACATCGTGGGATTGGAAAAACGACAATTGCACGCATTTTGGCGATGGCGCTGAATTGTAGGAATGCGATTGGATCAACAGCACGGCCAACGGCAGAGCCCTGCGAGGTATGCGACAGCTGCACGGAGATTCGTGCAGGGAATGCTGTTGATGTGATTGAGATTGATGCGGCGACGAATCGCGGGATCGATGAGATTCGCGAGCTGCGGGATGCGGCCCGGTACCGGCAGGCGCGGGATAAGTACAAGATTTACATCCTGGATGAGGCGCACCAGATTACGGATGCGGCGTTCAATGCGTTGCTGAAGACGCTGGAGGAGCCACCAGAACATATCGTCTTCATGATGGCAACGACTCAACCGGAGGATATTCCGCAGACGGTACGGTCGCGATGTCAGCACTTCAGCTTTCACGCCGTCAAGCTGGTGGATATTCTTGCTGAACTGCGTGAGATTGCCGAACGCGAAGGAGTAGATGCAGATGAGAGTGCGCTGAGTCTTCTGGCAGAAGCTGGCGATGGATCGATGCGCGATGCGCTGTCGATCATGGATCAGGCGATTGCAAGCGCGCCGATCGAGGATGGCCGACCGCGGCTGGACGTCGGGCAGATTCGCGAGTTGATGGGAACCGTTCCGAACACTTTTTTTGAGCGGATTCTTGAAGCGGTAGATGGGAACCGAAGCGCCGAGGTGATTACGGTTGCGAATCAATTGCTGGATGCAGGGAACTCTCCAGCACAACTCGCACGTCAGTTTGTCCGGTATCTACGGAACTGCGTGATTGCAAAGATTGCAGGTGTTGGAGCGGATGGTTCGGGTCTGGATGGCGCAGCAGCTGAGCTGCTACAGATTTCTACTGATGAGCAGCGGCGAGCGGGGCGGTCGGCTGCGCTGTTCACCGAGGAAGAGCTGTCAAGGTTTCTGCAGGTGATGCTGCGGACCTTTGACGAGCTTGGCTATCGGCAGGAGCAACGGTTTCACTTTGAGCTGGGATTGCTGAAGTTAGTTCATCTGCGGCGATTGCTGCCGATCGAAGAGGTTTTGAGCCAATTTCGTGCTGCTGGTTCAGAACAGACCCGAGTTGCGAGTGGGCCAAAAGCTGTGGGCCCTGGCAGTACTGCTTCGGGAGTTACCGGGACGAAGCCTTTGGCGGTAAGCAGCAAGCAGGCCTTCTCTCCTTTCGAGCAGGATAGAAGGCGATTTGAGGAGCGGAGTTCGACAAGCTCTTCTCCACGCGTAGAGTCCCTAGTTCCCAATGTGGTTTCACCTCCAGTGAAAGCACCGGTTTCCGTAATCGCAAGTATGGCGGAAGAAGTTGTTCTAACGGACGGGAATGCGCTGGTGCGCGGCGTGGCTGAGACCGTCCAGCTGACTGAGACTTCGGTTGTGGCGAAGCATGCTGTTGATGTTGAACGGTCAGGGGTGCCTTCTGCCGAGAATTTGCAGAAGACTGCGATTGCAGCGTTGATCTCCGTGAAGAGTCAGGAGACGGCGGCAGATACTATGGCGGACGCGGAGTGGATGGTGGCAGAGGGTGAGCTTAGGGTTCAGACCGAGGTCTCGAAGACGATGCTGCCGATGGTGATCAATCCGGAGGCGGAGAAGTTGATCAGAAATGCTCTCCGTGACGCGGGCGCGGGAGCTCTGAAGCTGGTGTTGTTACCTGGAGAGAAGAAGGCAGGAGCCGAGAAGAAGGCAAGGGCTCTAAAAGGTGGAAGTGTGCAGGCGAGGGCGCTGGAGCATCCGATGGTGCAGCGGGCGCAGACGCTTTTCAATGCAGAGGTTCGCAGCGTGATCGACCTGCGGGAAAACGATTGAGGCGATGATGGATTTTTCTGATCTGGGCAAGATGAAAGAGATGATGGGGCAGGCGAAGCAGATGCAGGAGCAGATGGAAAAGAAGCTCGCTGCGACGGTGGTAGAGGCTTCGACTGGAGGTGGGGTGGTTACTGTACGGATGAATGGGAAGAAGGAAGTGCTGCGGCTGAAGATAGAGCCGACGGCAATGGGGAGTACCGCAGGGGATTTAGAGTTGCTGGAAGATCTGATTGCGGCGGCGGTGAATGAGGCAGGGCGGCGGGCGGATGAGGCGATGAAGTCCAGTGTCGCCGGGATGATGAGCGGTTTGGGGCTGCCTGATCTTCCGGGGTTGAAGTAGTGGCGTTTTCGTCAGGGTCCAGCCGGTTCGCGGAGCCAATGGCCCGATTGATCGAGGAGTTCAGGAAGCTTCCGGGGATCGGGACGAAGAGTGCGCAGCGGCTGGCATTCCATGTGCTACGTTCCTCAGGTGAGGATGCTGATGCGCTGTCAGCGGCGATTCGTGAAGTAAAGCTCCATCTACGGCTCTGCTCGGTGTGCAATAACATTACGGATGTCGACCCTTGTGTGTACTGTACGAATCCAGTGCGGAATCAGCGGGTGGTTTGTGTAGTTGAGGAGCCTACTAATATTGCGGCGATCGAGAAGACCCGGAGTTACAACGGGGTTTATCACGTGCTGCATGGGACCTTGTCGCCGATTGGCGGGGTGGGGCCGGAGCAGCTGCGCATCGCGAATCTGCTGACTCGGTTGGCGGAGGTCGATGAGGTTATTCTGGCGACTTCGCCGACGACTGAGGGTGAAGCTACTGCCGCTTATCTTGCTCACGAGTTGCATGAGGCAAACGGTGAGTTGAAGGTGACACGTATTGCCACCGGCGTTCCTGCAGGAAGCGATATTGAGTATGTCGATGAGGTGACGATGACTCGCGCTATGGAAGGGCGGCGTGAGTTTTAACAATTGTGTGCGGCGCGGGAGACGGTTTGGATCGTCTATGGGTTTGAGGGCAATCGATGAGTACGAATGACGTTTCGCGGCGGCAGTTTCTGAGGCAGAGCTTTGCTTTTAGTGCGCTGGCGGGGTTGGGTGGTTTGCCTGCGCTGGCGGGTGCGAAGCCGACCGGAGAGAGTGGGTCGCGGCTGTTGATGGTGGGCGACTGGGGGTATGAGAACTTTACTGCTCAGAGCCGCGTCGCGCAGGCGATGCAGAGTTATGTGAAGGAGCAGGGCTTCAAGGCTGAGGCTCTGTTCATGCTTGGAGATAACTGGTATGGGCCGCTGCCGGGCGGTGTTAAGGATAGGCGGTGGCAGACGCAGTTTGAGGAGATGTATCCGAAGAGCGTGTTTGACTGTCCAGCGTACGCGATTCCGGGAAACCATGACTATCAACGGATGCCGGAGAGCAAGGTGGCGGCGGAGCTGGAGTATGCGAAGGCAGGCGGGACCCGGTGGACGATGCCTTCGCTTTGGTACAGCTTTCAGTTCCCTGCGAAGAAGCCTCTGGTGACGGTGATTGCGCTCGACAGCAATATGCCATCCGAGGATGGCAAGTGGGATCGGGGGACGAACTTTACGTTGAAGCCTGAGCAGGCTGCGGAACAACTGGCTTGGCTGAAGGCTGAGTTGGAGAAGCCGCGGACGACTCCGTTCACGATTGCGATGGGGCATCATCCGATCTTTTCCAATGGGCCGCACGGAGATCATAAGATGCTGATTCGGGATTGGGAGCCTTTGCTCAGGAAGCATAAGGTTCATCTGTATCTCGCGGGGCATGATCATGATATGCAACATCTGGAGTTTGATGGGCATCCAACTTCGTTTGTGCTGTCGGGTGGAGGTGGTGCGGATCTGTATACCCTGAAGATCGCTGAGGCGCAGCGCGGGCCGATGGCGGAGAAGGTTTATGGGTTCAGTGAGCTGTCGGTGGCTCCGGAGGTTCTGACAGTGCGGCATATGGATGAGCAGGGGCGAGTGATTCATTCTTTTACGAAGAAACCTGATGGAACGGTGGTTATCTGAGGTGACGCGCGGATCGAGGGATTGAGGAGTTTAGCGATCGGCCTATCCGACGTGTAACTCCCGTTCAGTCGTTTGGTCGAAGACTAGCGTCTCTGCCACCTGCACAATCGCGCCGTTGATGGCAGCCATCTCCTTTGTGATTCGGCAAATCTCGTACTCGGGTATTCCGCACTCCCGGAGCACCGTCAGAGCGACGTTCAGATTCGGGAACTTCCCTAGGTCGTCTTGTGCCTTGCAATCGTCGCGTGATATGTATGTAGTTTCTTCTACCAAGTTTCTATAGATCCGATACCGGGTCAAAACGTCCTCCCTCTCGCTGCCAGTTCGAGTGCGGTCGCCTCGTCCTCCTCGTCAGAGATGAATTGAGACGGAATGGGCTTGTGTAGTCCGGGATCAAGCACAGCGTCAGGCACCGCGTTGAGAGCGATACCAGCGATCCAGCGTTCCACATACCTGCTCGCATGGGCGCGTCCGCAGAAGTGGCGTGTGCGCCGTATCATCTTCGCGTCCCATTTTGGCAGAATCACCAGGTTGCCGTTCCTTTCGTACAACATTACCCAGTGGTTTGCGAATGACTTCTGCATATCGCACTCTTCGCATTTACAGGTCTGGATCAGAGACATCGATCTTGTCCTTTTGCCGATCTGGCACACAATGCCACTAAGCTCGACCCCGAGCATACGGCGTTGCTGTCCCCTCTATCGGCGGTGCCGCCTATTTCACTAGGGCTCTCGCGGAAGCCTGCCTGCGATTGACTTTTCAAAGAACCAGCAACGCCGAGCACAACTACAACAGCAGATTTCTGCCCCTTCGTCTTCGCTCAGGGTGCGGAATGAAAAGAAGTGAGCTATGTGTTGCGGAGGTTGCCTCCGGTCATTTGGTTTGGTTGGTCGAGTTTCAACAGAGAGAGGATGGTGGGGGAGATGTCGCGGAGGCTGCCACCCTTTTTCAGCGTGGGTTTGTTGCCTTCTTCGGTGATGTAGAGGAAGGGAACGGGGTTGGTGGTGTGGGCGGTGTGTGGGCCACCGGTGGCGGGGTCGATGAGCATCTCGGCGTTGCCGTGGTCGGCGGTGATGAGCCAGCTTCCGCCGCGCTGCTTAATCGCCTGGTAGATACGGCCCAGTTGTGTGTCGACCGTCTCGACGGCCTTGATGGTAGGTTCCATCTTGCCGGAGTGGCCTACCATGTCGGCGTTGGCGAAGTTGACGATGATGACGTCGAAAGCGGTGTCGCTGATGGCCTTGATGACGGCGTCGGCGATGCCTGCCGCGGACATTTCGGGTGCGAGGTCGTAGGTGGCGACCTTCTGGGAGGCCACCAGCGCGCGGTCTTCTCCGGGGAAGGGTTTCTCGATGCCTCCGTTGAAGAAGTAGGTGACGTGGGCGTACTTCTCGGTCTCGGCTACTCGCAGGTTGCGGAGGTTCGCCTGTGCCATGAGGTTCGCGAGGAGGTTGTCCATCGATTCGGACGGGATGACGATGGGGAGTTGAAAGTTTTTGTCGTACTGGGTCATGCAGACGTAGTGCAGATTCGCGGGGACTTCGTTGAGCGGGATGGCGGTGTCGAGTTCTGCCGCCTTCGGAAGGATGTGGCCCTGGGATCCTTCGGGGTCGTTGGTGAGGCCGGAGCGGCGGGTGAGGACGCGGGTAATCTGGCGAACGCGGTCGGCACGATAGTTGAAGTTGATGACTACGTCGCAGTCTTCTATCAGGCCGACGGGGATGGTGCGGATGGAGTGCTCGCCTTCGGGTTTCATGCAGGTGAAGGGCGGGATGAATTCGTCGGTGATGCCGTTGTTGTAGAGTTCTTTGATTCGTTCGACCGGGTCGGCGTAGTTTCCGCCTTCGGGGCGGCCCGTGACCATCGCGTCGAAGGCCTGGCGCTCTTTTTCCCAGCGCAGGTCGCGGTCCATGGCGTAGTAGCGCCCACTAACGCTGGCGATTTGTCCGCCTCCGGCTTCGCGGAGGGTTTGCTGGAGTTGCTCGAGGTAGCCCAACCCGCTGGTGGGGAGGGTGTCGCGGCCGTCCATGAAGGCATGGATGTAGACGTGAGTGAGGTGTCGCTGGGCGGCCATGCGAATGAGGGCTTCTAGGTGGCGCTGGTGTGAGTGGACTCCACCGTCGGAGAGGAGGCCGATGAGGTGCAAAGCTCTTCCTTTTTGTGCAGCGAAGTCGTAGGCGAGGATCAGCGTAGGGTCCGTGTAGAGGCTACCGTCCATGATGGCTGTGTCGATGCGAGTCATGTCCATGCGGACGATGCGTCCGGCTCCGAGGTTGAGATGGCCGACTTCGGAGTTGCCCATCTGGCCGTCTGGAAGTCCGACAAAGTGCTCGGAGGCACGAAGAAGGGTGTTGGGATATTCGCCGAGGAGCTTGTCGTAGATGGGTTTGCGAGCCTGTGCGATGGCGTTGCCGTGGGTCTCGGGGCGATAGCCCCAGCCGTCGAGGATTGTGAGAACGATGGGTTTGGACATACCTGCTTAGGATAACGCGTGGCAATTGGGGAAGGATTAACGCTGCCTGGCACTGGTTGCGCCGGTTCCTTTTTTGGTTTTGTGTTGTTGGTTTTGGCTGCGGTGGCCTGGATTTCTGGAAGAGTGATGGATTTTGGCGGTTGAGTTGGGGTGGCTGGGTTGGTTTTTGGTTTGGGTTCGGGGTCTTTCAGCATTTTTTCCATGAGGATTTCGACGGGGCTTTTGCGGCGCTGGCCACGGGTGTATTCGGCTTCGGGGGCGAGGGGGCCTAGTTCTGGGTCGTGGGTGATCTCTTCTACGATTTCGGATTGGGTTTGGGGTTGGGATGAGCCGATTTTGGGGTTGCGGTTGGCAGCGGGTGGTTTGGGGAGGTTGAGGCTGGCGATCTGGAGGCCGTAGAGGAGGAGGCCGGCGCGGCGGGGGTCGATGTCGTTGGAGGCGATGCGCTGGAGGACCTGGCCGATGGAGTGCTGGATCGCGGACTGGTCTTCGGGGAGCGGGAGGGCGAAGGTGGAACTGCGGTTTTTTCGTGCTCGTGGCGCTTTTACTGGTTTGCGGTTGGTGTGGTGGTAGTAGCAGAGCGGCTGGTTGCGGAGGGCTGGGCTGCCGCAGCGGCGTCCGTCGGTGAAGATGTGGCGGCATTGGTAGCGTTTGGGTGCTTCGGTTTCGGTGTCGAGTTCGGTGTCGGTGGTGTCGTTCATTGGTATCCCCCCACGGGTACTTTTTTGTGCAAAGTCTTCGAAAGATTAGGGTTAGGTCTGGACTTTTTGAAGCAGCGAGTTAGCTAGTCAGCTTGACGCGGTGTCTTCGTGATCAACTTTCTCTTTTTTGCGTTAAAAGCGATGGCCCGGCTTTTGGCCGGGCCTTTTTCTATCTACTTCTATTTTATCGAATGGGGTGGAACTAAAATGCCAGTTTTGGCTGGTTTATTTTTTGATTGCAGGTTATTGATTCCGGATTATTTATGGGATTTTTGGATTGGATTTTGTGAGTTTTGGGGCTTG
The DNA here is from genome assembly GCA_963815485.1 of uncultured Acidobacteriaceae bacterium. Taxonomy (GTDB): domain Bacteria; phylum Acidobacteriota; class Terriglobia; order Terriglobales; family Acidobacteriaceae; genus Edaphobacter. Next base: position 3,913,448 of record CAWFGQ010000002.1, read on the forward strand.
ACATGCGAGTTTGGCTTAGTTTTCGGGCCAATGGTGGATAAGTTGTTGGTTCTTTGGAAGATACTTGCTTGGCCGATCTACATCCATTCCCCGTAGAGTGTGAACGACGACAACAGCAGGTTCCTTCGCTGCGCTACGGAATGACAAGCAAAAGAGGGAGCGCGGTTTTGTACTTAGCGGGGTACGAGTTGCATGATGAGGGGGTCGCGGGGGCGGAGGGTTATTTTTGCCTGCGGGATTGGCGGGATGGAGGCCTGGTAGGTCATGCGCCAGCGGCTGGCGATGGTGGCGATGCTGAGGACGCCTTCCATCCAGGCGAAGGATTCGCCGAGGCACTGGCGGTTGCCGCCGCCGAAGGGGAAGTAGAGGAATTTGGGGCGGGTGGCTTTGGCTTCGGGAGTGAAACGTTCGGGGTCGAAGCGGAGCGGGTCGGGGAAGTATTGTGGGTCGCGGCCCATGATGTATTGGCTGAAGAAAAAATGCGCGCCGTGAGGAATGCGGTAAGGGCCTAGCTCGACTGGTTTCGTCGACATGCGCCCCATGGCCCAGGCGGGTGGGTAGAGGCGCAGCGATTCGGCAAAGACCTGCTCGGTGTAGCGGAGAGCGGGGTAGTCGGCGAGGGTGGGGAGGCGGTGATGAAGTTGAGGTCGCGTAGACGACAACTCTATTGAGGCGGTTCCTAAGACGAGGTCCAGTTCGGCGTGGAGTCTGGCCTCGACTTCGGGATTTTGGCTTAGTAGATACCAGGTCCAGGTGAGGCCGTTGGCCACGGTTTCGTAACCGGCGAGGAAGATGGTGAGGACTTCGTCGCGGATTTGTTCGTCGGACATGCCGGTTGGGTGGCCGGAGCCGTCGAGCTGCTCGTCGCGTGAGGCGAGGAGCATGGAGAGGAGATCGCCCTTGTCGGGTTCTCCGTTGGCGGCGGCTTCGCGGTGTTCGCGGATGAGGCGATTGACGATGGCGTCGAGGTGGGCTTTGGAACGGCGGAACTTGATGAGGCCGGGAAGCGGAAGGTGAAGAAAGTTTTCGAGGCGGGGGAAGGCGACGATGAATTGATAGAGCCCCATGATGATGTTGACTTCATCGTTGATGCTGCGGATGTCGTCGGTGACTTCGGTGTTGAAGAGAGTGCGTGCGACGATTTCGAGTGAGAGTTGCATGCTGGCGGCGGCGATGTCGATCTGCTGGTGAGGCTGCCAGGTTTTTTGCTGCAGGTCCGCGCAGGCGACGATCTGACCGGCGAAGGCGTTGATGCGCTGGCGATGGAAGGCGGGAGCGACGAGCTTGCGCTGACGCATGTGAATAGGATCGTCGGAGGTGATGAGGCCTTCGCCGAGAAGAATCTTCATGCGGCGGACGGTACGTTCTTTGACGAAGCTGGAGGACTGGTTGACGAGGATCTCTCGGATATAGTCGGGGTCGTTGATAAAGATGATGGGCGTGCCGAGGAATCGGTAGTGGGCGATGTTGCCGTAGGTTTTGAGGAGGTGTTCGAAGAGGCGGATGGGGTGGCCGAGTTTGACCCAGGGCTTGAACGAGTAGAAGGGGAGGGAGTGCTTGAGACCGGGAGGGAGGTGGAATTCTTTTGATTCGTGGCTTGAGACGGAAGTTTGTGGCGGGGGAGAGCTGATGTTTCCGGAGATTGGACAGCTGGTTTTGGGTGGAGCTTCGAAGGTTGGAGAAGGGGAGGGCATTTTTGTTTTCAGGTACTGCAGGCAGCCAGGCGGCCAGCGACTATTTCTTTGATGCGCATCTGGATGTCTTCGATGGAGGCGTCGTCGCGGATGACGGTGATGCGGTTGGGTTCGCGAGCGGCAATCTCTTCGTACTTGTCGTAGATGCGTCGGTAGAAGTCGTCAGACTCGCGCTCGAAGCGGTTTTCGTCAGTGCCTTGCTGTGCGACGGTGCGCTGATTGCGGCGGCGGGCGCGCTTGAGCGAGGCTTCGAGCGATGGGAGTAGGAGGAGGGTGAGGTCGGGCTGGAGGTTGTCGCAGGCGGCGCGATGCATCTCGAGGATTCGTTCGCTGCCTAGCTGGCGGCCTCCGCCTTGATAGGCCTCGGAGGAGTCGGTGTAGCGATCGCAGAGGACGACCTTGCCTTCGTTGAGGGCGGGGAGAATGATTTCGGCGATGGATTGGGCGCGGTCGGCGAACATGAGAGCCATCTCGGCTGCGGGAACGATGGGGCCGAGGGCGGCTTCGGAGTTCGAGTCGAGGAGGATGCTGCGGATGCGATCGCCGAGGGCTGTTCCGCCGGGTTGGCGGAGAGTGACGACCTGATGGCCTTCGGTTTCGAGCGAGGCAGCGAGGCGACGGAGTTGCGTGGTCTTGCCTGAGCCGTCGAGGCCTTCGAAGGTAATGAAATATCCGCGCGGCATGAATTCAAGATTACCGCACACGCGAGTGAGCTTCGAGATTGAAGCCGATCAGCGGGGGTTGAGAGGCGGGACGGGGACCACGGTCGGGGCGGGCTGCCACATGATGCTTTTGCTCGTGATGAGGATCGTGAGTGAACCCTCGGCGCCCTCTTTGACGAAGGGCCCCTGGATTGTGTGTTCCTGGTGGAGCTCGTCGGTGTAGATGAGCTTCATGTTTCCTGAGCCGAGAACCTTGAAGCGATAGTAAAAGTCCGCTCCGGGGGCGAGAGCCTGAGTTCCGAAGCTGGCGCTGGGGTAGTCGACTTCAACCAATGCGAGGGGCTGGCTGGTGCGATTGCTGACGGTTGCGGTGACGTAGGCAGAGTGACAGCCGGTGATGGCGAGCAAGAGAAAAAGTGCTGGGACAGACAGACGCATTTGGAGACAAGGGTATCAGGGAGTGGCGAGTCAGGGAGTAGGGAAGAGGGAGTAGGGAATAGCGTTGCGATGAGTGGACACTGCGCTGCTCGCAAAAGCTTGAGTTTTTCTTATCGAGGAACTAGAGGAACGGGAGGAAGTCGGAGGAGCGAGGGAGTTTTTCGAGGATACGGGCGGTTAGGACGGCTCCGCTGCGACCGTCGTGGAGAGTGATGGGGAAGGCGAGGACGCTCCAGGTGAGTTGCGACTCGTCGGGGCGGGGATGGTTGAGGAGGCCGCGGCGGGTGCGGTCGATGTAGGTTTCGCGGCTGTGGCAGACGGTCTGGATGACTTCGCGCCAGTCGCGCATGTGAGGCTGAAGCTCGTTGAAAACGCAACGGCCGATGAACCAGTCGCGGGGATGATCGAAGTATTCGGCTGCGGCGTCGTTGCAGTGCTGCCAGATGCCATGCTCGTCGAAGATCTGCACGAGGACGTCGGAGCCTATGGTGAGGGAGAGGCGCGAATAGAAGAAGTCGCGCGCGTCGACGACGACGGGAGCGCCTCGGCGTTTAGCGCCAAGGGAGCTGAGCGCATCGAGGAGATCGTCGACGGAGCTGTGGCCCTTGAGTAGATGCATGTCCTCGACGCCGCCGAAGAAACGATCGAGCGTGGCCGAGAGGATGATGATGGGAACGTGCGGGCGGCGGCGGCGGAGAAGAGAGGCTACTTCTGTGCCGAACTGGCCGTGGCCGAGATGGTAGTCGAGGACGGCGATGTCGATGTTGTTGAAGAGCTCGATGGCTTCGTCGATTGTTCCGGCAGGAACACATTCGTAGCCATGCTGTCGGAGAATGGCGGTGCGCAGATGAAGATTGGTGGGCTCGTCGTCGAGCAGAAGAACGCGCACGGGCTGCCTGTGCGTGTCGGGCATCAGGTGAAGGGCGGTCGTTGTGCTCTCCGGGGGCTCCATCATGGCCATACCCCCTTATGATGCTTCTTTCTACGACTATAGTCACCAAAAAACTGGTTATTTTAGTTTGCTTTTTATCTCGCGCAGCAATTCTGGAAGGCGATTGACCAAAGCGACTGAGCGAAGCCATTGACGATTATCGACTGCGGGATAGCCACTGACGACTGCTCCGGGAGCAACGTCACCGGGGATACCGCTTTGGGCGGTGGCGATGGCTCCGTCGCCAATGGTGTTGTGGCCGGCACTGCCGACCTGGCCTGCCAAGATAACGTTTTTGCCTACGGTGGTGGACCCGGCGAGGCCAACCTGAGCGCAGAGGAGGGTGTTGGGGCCTACGGTCGAGCCATGACCTACCTGGACGAGGTTGTCGACTTTGACACCGGCGGCGACGCGGGTCTCTCCGATGGAGGCGCGGTCGACGCATGCGTTGGCCTGGACTTCGACGTTGTCCTCGATGATGACTGCGCCGGATTGGAGGATCTTGTACCAGGTGCCGTCGGACTGGCGGGCGAATCCGAAGCCGTCGCCACCGATGACGACTCCATTTTGCAGGATGACGTTGTTGCCGAGGCGGCAGTGCTCGCGGACGACGGAGTGGGCATGGGCGAAGAGATTGTGTCCGGCACGGGCGTGGGGGTAGAAGACGGCATGGGGAAGGATGACCGCGTGATCGCCGATCATGACGTTGTCGCCGATGACGGCATAGGCTCCGATGTGGGCGTTGGCTCCGATGTGAGCGCTGGAGGCGATAACCGCGGTGGGGTGGATGCCGGGCGGGTAGGCCGGGGCGCGGTAAAAGAGCTCGATGGCGAAGGCAAAGGCGAGGTAGGGGTTTTCTACACGGAGAGTTGCGGCTGGGATCTGGGGAAATTTGGGTTCGACCAGGATGGCTGTTGCTTTGGTGGTGCGAGCGAGGGCGGCGTATTTCGGGTTGGAAACGAAGGTGAGGTCGCCCGGGCCGGCGGATTCGATGCCAGCGACGCGTGTGATCTCAGAGGCGGGATCGCCGCCGTGGAGGGTGGCGTCAAGGTACTCGGCCATCTTGGCTAACGTGATGGACTGCATGACGGGATTATAGAGACAGGGAGTAGGGAATAGGGTTTAGGGAATAGAAAGCATGAGCGTGGGTGCGATGAAGGGTTTGGACGGAGAAGCGGTTTTCTCCACTCCGCAGCTCACAAAGGCGTGAGCTGTTCCGGTCGAAATGACTCCATTGCCTTGGAGAGTTGGAGTTAGCGAGAGGGATCTGATTGCGGGTGCTTTTGTTTTCTACTCCCTAAACCCTATGGCCTACTCCCTGTTTCTCTCAGTTTGGGCGGGTGTTGGGGGGTGGAATCAGGTTTTCGAAGAGGTCTTCCTGGAGGGAAGGGACGGAGGCTCCGGGGACCGGTTTGCGGCGGGAGGGGGTTGTGATGACGGCGATCAGTTGCAAGTCGGTGAGTGAGGTGCGGGGGACGTAGATGCGCTGGGTATTGGAGCGAGTGTCCGGGGGGATGATGTGGAGGCCGTTGTCGTGGATGAGGTCATCGGCGAGGGTGATGTCGATTGGGGCGAGGCCTTCGAGCTGATCGGCGGAGCGAAAGGTGAGACGAACCCAGAGGCCTTCGGCGCGGGGGCGGGCGAGGAAGGTGCGGCGGGTGAGGCGCTCGGGGTTGGTGGTGTCGTGGAGGTTGAAGTCGCGGACGAAGCAGATGTACTTGATGTCGTTGAGGAGGAGGGTGAGGACGCGGCCTTCGAGGTCGAGGAGGTGGAGTCCGCGTTCGCGGACAAATCCGGTCAGGGGGAGGTAGCCCGGGAGGACTTCTCCTGTGAAGCGCCGAACGATGACTTTTTTGTGGGCTGAGGACATGGTTTGGAGGATTCGGGGCATTGTCGCACGGGCTGAGTGCGAGGAGGGGAAAAACCTGCAATCTGCGTAGCCAAATCACTAATGCTGTGTTAAACTAACGTTTTGTGCCTACGTGTCATGATCTTGATAAACATCTGATTTTTCTGGACTTAAGTAGCTAGTTCAGGCGAGTCAAGTGTACCGGTTCGACCGGCCTGGAGTAAACCTACCCGTTATGGCAGATTACATTTATTTGCTGGAAAATCGTCTTTCTGCGGCACAGCAGGCAGCATTGTCTACAGTGCGTCATGTGGCACGAGCCAAAGGACTTACTGTATTTCTAGTGGGTGGCGCGGTGCGCGACATGACGAGCGGCTCGCCGGTGCGGGATCTGGATGTAGCGGTTCAGGGAAATGCCCTTAAGTTGAAGAAAGATATCGAGAAGGCCGGGGGAATCATCGCCGGGGAAAACGAGACTTTTCAGTCGATCTATGTGCGGTTTCCGGGTGGGGTCCGGATGGAGATCGGGAGCACGCTGTCGATTACTTATCCGAAGCCGGGTAAGCCAGTGGTGAAGCCGGCGACGATTCTGGACGACCTGAGGCGGCGGGACTTTACGGCGAACGCGATGGCTCTGTCGTTGAACGACGGGTCGTATGGATTGTTGATGGACCCGCTGAACGGCGTTGCGGACATTGAGAATCGCGAACTGCGGCTGGTCAGCAATTACGGATTTATCGAGGACCCGGTGCGGATGATTCGCGCGGCGAGGATGATGGCGCGGCTGGGCTGGCAGATGGATCCGAAGACCCACGAGCGATATGAGACAGGCAAGAAGGAAGGTTACATCTCTGTGATGGATGCGTTCCATCGCGGGTATGAGACCGAAGAGATCTTCCATGAAGAAGACCCGTTACGTGTGCTGAAAAAGCTTGAGGCGGAAGGGTGGATGAAGACCCTGTTCCCGGCACTGAGCTCGACTAAGGCGAATGTGGCGGAGCTGGAACGGCTGCGTGAGAGCCAGATGCAGTTGGTGATGCAGGGAATCCATCCGGAGACGGCGACGGCGAACTTTCCGTACCTGACTGCGAAGATGGTGCCGAAGGATGTTGCTGCGTTGAAGAAGAGTTTTCCGCGGCAGGGATTTGTTGCGGAGATTGCGGCGCTTGAGACGGAGGCCAAGGCCTTTGCGACGGAGTTTTCGGGCAAGGGAGCGGCGACGCCTTCGCAGGCGTGGAAACTGCTGCACTCGGCTAAGCCGGAATCGATCTTGTGGGTGGCCCATACGTCGAAGAATGGGGCGATTCAGACGAAATTCAAGGGGTTCTTTACAGAGTGGGCGAATGCCAAACAGAAGATTCCGTATGTGCTGATGCAGGAGATGCGGATTACGCCAGATTTGCCGGTTTACAAAGAATTGCTGGATAAGCTGTTTTTCGAGTTGATGGACAACAAGCTGACGACGCCGGAGGAGATGAAGGCTTATCTTGAGCCGTTCTCGCCGCCTGCTCCTCCTCCGCCTGTGCATCTGCGACGCGCGCGGCTGACGAAGAAAGAAGCGAAACCTGCGAAGAGCAGGAAGAAAGCGGCCGTGGTTGCCGAGGGTGAGACGGTCGATGTGGCGGCTGCGGCTGCGGTGAAGACTGAGGCTCCGGCGAAGGCGGCTTCCGCGAAAGCTGCTGCACCGGCGAAAGCTGTCGAGCCGAAGACGGCGGCTCTGGCGAAGGGCAAGGTTGTGCTGAAGGCTTCGAAGAAGGCGATTCCGGAGAAAAAGGCCGCAAGCAAGGTTGTGCCCGTGAAGAAAGCCGCTGCGAAGAAGACTCCTGCGAAGGTTGCTGCGAAGAAGGCGGCTCCTGCGAAGAAAGCTCCTGCGAAAAAGAGCGCAGTGAAGAAAGCTGCTGCCAAGAAGGCTCCGGTGAAGGTGACGGCGAAGAAGACTGCTCCTGCGAAGAAGCCGGTTGCGGCGAAGAAGCCGGTGAAGAAGGCTGCTCCGGCGAAGAAGGCTGCGAAACCCGCGAAGAAACGCTAGGGTTCATTTTTTGACTCTTTGTTTAGATTTGAAGGTGCCCGGGCTGATTTGCAGGTCTGTGCATTGTGATTCGGGCTGTCACTAACCATCCGTTGCAGACGCGAGGGATTTTGCCCCCGGAATGAGCAGTGATTGGTTTGGGGGGCGGGTTATTCTGGGTGGAATCCAGATTGATACGATGGTGCGGGCAAGGGTGGCCTGCGCAATGGGTTGCTATACTTGGTGGGTCACACCTCATACGATAAATTTGATGGATTGTCGGGAACGAAGCGGGGAACGAGTGCGTATATCTGCTGAACCAAAGCATTTCTGTGCAACAGGAGTGTACCGGCCGGAAGCATTCTTTAAGAGTCGTCGGAGAGGTGCTGCGCGTCTTAACGTGCATTGCCAATGATTGTGAAGTGACCCTGCACGCAGGTGCGGGACAGAGACAGGACTATGAATTTCAGGGTCCGGCAGAGGGGTTCAGGGCGCACCTGAGACCTCCCGGCAAAAGCGCAGAAGAGTTGGAGAAGGCATCGTGAGATTAAGAGATATGCAGGCGGCAGCGAGTGTTGCGCTGTTGCTGATGAGTGGATGGACACAGCCCGGACTGGCACAGCAGCAACCGCCTACGCCTCCGCAGCAGCCTAACCCAACGCAGCCGGCAGCGCCTCAGCCGATCAGCAACGATACGACCGGACAGGCTGGCTTGCCGCAGGCTCCTGCGCCGAAGTTGACCGAACCGTTGTACCTGCGGGATTCGGCAACGAACTATATGAAGGCGAAGAGCCACTTCTGGAATCCGTTTGCACCTTACACTGCGACGAACTATCCGGAGCCTCGCCTGAGAAATACTCCGCGGGTGGATCAACTGCTGCAGGATGGGAAGATCTATCTGAGCCTCGCGGACGCTGTGACTCTTGCGCTAGAGAACAACTACGACATTGCGATTGCACGCATCAACCTGAATATTGCAGATACCGATATTCTTCGTGCGAAGGCAGGGTCGTTCCTGCGCGGTGTTTCGACTGGCCTGGTGGCAAATACGCTGGGTGGAACAACGCAGACAATTTTGAGTGGTGGAGGACCGGGAGCAACGTCAGCGGGAACAGGCGGTGGCGGTGCGGGTCTCGGGGGCCTGGTCACGAGCACGAATGGCGGCGGTCCTACGCCTGAGGCGCTGGATCCGTTTGTCACGGGTCAGCTGTCGTATGAGGCGCAGAACGCTCCGCAGCTCAATACTCTCTTCAGCGGCGGCCTGCCGGTGCTGACGACGGATACTGCGACCTACAACTTCAATTACAACCAAGGCTTCGTCACCGGCACCGCGCTAACGGTTGGATTCAACAACACGCGCGTGTCGACCAACAACCCGTTCAGTAACTACAGTCCGTCTTACACGACGGGTTTCCGGGCGACGGCGACGCAACATCTGCTGCAAGGCTTTGGCCCAGGACTCAATGGACGATTTGTACTGCAGGCGAAGAACAACCGGCGGATAACTGACTCATCGTTTCGGCAGCAACTGCTGTATACGGTGAATCAGGTCGAGGCGATTTATTGGGCGCTGGTGAGCGCGTACGAGGACGAACAGGCGAAGGAACGTGCATTGGCGCAGTCGACGCAGTTGACCGCTGACAATCGTAAGCAATTGGAGATCGGAACGCTGGCACCGCTGGATGTGGTGAATTCCGACAGTGCGGTCGCGACGGACCAGCAGGCGCTGGTGGCCGCCAAGACAAACCTGGAGTATCAGCAACTGATCATGAAGCAGGCGATTGCGCGTAATCTCAACGATCCGCAGTTTGCGAATGCGCCGGTGATTCCGACCGATCGAATCAGCCTCGACCGGTTGCCGGAAGAGGATATGTCGACCGAGGACCTGGTCAAAGAGGCCTATGTTAACAATCCTCAGATCGAGCAGGCGGCTCTTATTCTGAAGAACAACGCGATTACTATCAAGGCATTCAAGAACGGCTTGCTGCCGACGGTTGACGCTTATGCGTTCTACGGCGCGAATGCGCTCGGTGGTCACCAGAATCCAGGATCTGTCAATTTCGCGACCGGAGCGCCTTATCCTCCGGGAACTTTTCCTACGGTGGATTACGGTACAGCGTTCAGCAATCTGTTTAATAGCAGCGCTCCGGATAAGGGCGTTGGTGTGAACATCAACGTGACACTGCGGAACAGAACAGCGCAGGCGGATCAGGCACGATCGCAGATGGAATTCCGACAGACGGAGATGCGGATCCAGCAGCTTTACACGCAGCTTCGTATCCAGGTGACCAACCAGCAGTACGCTCTTACCAATGACCGAGCGCAAGTACAGGCAGCCCGGGCCGCGCGCGAATATGCAGCCCAGAGCCTGGACGCCGAGCAGAAGAAGTACAAGCTTGGGGCTTCGACGACTGCCAATGTATTGCAGCAGGGAAGGAACCTGGCGAATGCGGAGAACAATCTGATATCGGCCACAGCCGCGTATGCGAAGGACCGGGCGGAGTTGCGGCAGTTGCTGGCAACGACTCTGGACGTCTACGGGATCACGATTGAGAGTGCGGCAAGCGGGATCGTTGACAAGACCCCGGTGATTCCGGGATTGACAGCACCGAAGCCTCCCGAGGCTCCGAAGCCGATCAGCGTAACGCCGAATACTCCGCCGCAGTAGATTGTTCGCTGCGAGTCTTTATAACCTGAGAAGCCGCCTCGATGAGGCGGCTTTTCTGTTGAGGAGAAGATGGATGTTAAGTGTCTGCTAAGTAGTTTTGTTTTCCAATAGACTGGATGTCTATGAGCGACGATAAAAGTCTTGCGCAGCTGAACTCGCTTGCTAAGGCGTCTTCTGCGTATCTGCGGTCTGCGATGCATCAGCCGGTTGATTGGCAGGAGTGGGGCGAGGACGCATTTGCGAAGGCGAAGGCTGAGGACAAGCCGATTTTGCTGGACATCGGCGCAGTGTGGTGTCACTGGTGCCATGTGATGGATCGTGAATCGTATGAGAACGCCGAGACGGCGAGGATCATCAACGACCAGTTTGTTGCGGTGAAGGTGGATCGCGACGAGCGGCCGGATGTAGATACGCGGTACCAGGCGGCAGTGTCGGCGATCAGCGGGCAGGGCGGGTGGCCGTTGACTGCGTTCCTGACTCCGGAGGGCAAACCTTATTTTGGCGGGACTTATTTTCCGCCGGCTGATCAGCATGGGCGGCCGGGGTTTCCGCGGGTGTTGCTGACAATGGCGGAGGCTTTTCAGAAGAGGCGTGAAGAGGTGAACGATTCGGCCGGAAGTGTGATGGCGGCGATCGAGCATAACGAGTCGTTTATGGGGAGGGCAGGGAATCCGGGGCCGGAGCTGGTGGCGAAGCTGGTGGATTCGGCGCTGAAGCAGTTCGACGCGCGGTCGGGAGGGTTCGGGTCGCAGCCAAAGTTTCCGCATTCGGGGGCGATCGATTTGCTGCTGGATGTGGCTTCCAGAGTTTCGGTGGGCGGCGCGGAGGGTGTGGGGGAGAAGGCTAAGAATGCGGCGATGGCGACACTGCAGAAGATGTCGCGGGGTGGGATCTACGATCATCTGGCGGGCGGGTTTCATCGCTACTCTGTGGAGGACAAGTGGGTGGTCCCGCACTTCGAGAAGATGGCGTATGACAACAGCGAACTGCTGAAGAACTATGTTCATGCGTTCCAGACTTTTGTTGAGCCGGAGGCTGCGCGGGTGGCGCGGGAGATCATTCGGTGGATGGATGAGTGGCTGAGCGATCGGGAGCGCGGCGGATTTTATGCGTCGCAGGATGCGGATTTTTCGCTGGATGATGATGGGGATTACTTCACATGGACGCTGGATGAGGCTGCGGAGGTGCTGACGCCGGAGGAGATGTCTGTGGCGAGCGCGTATTACGACATTGGCGAGATCGGGGACATGCATCACAACCCGGCGAAGAATGTTCTGCATGTGCGGGGGACGCTGGAGGGAGTGGCGAAGGCGAACAAAATCTCGCTGGAAGTGGCGCGGGAGCGGCTGGAGTCTGCGAAGGTGAAGTTGTATGCGGCACGGAAGAAGCGACCTACACCTTATGTCGACAAGACCGTGTATGTGGGATGGAACGGGATGTGTATCTCGGCGTATCTGGAGGCGGGGCGGGTGCTCGACCTGCCGGAGGTGCGTGCGTTTGCGCTTAAATCGCTGGATCGCGTGCTGGCAAAGGCGTGGGATGCGAAGGCCGGGATGGCGCATGTGGTGGCGTATGGTGAGGCGGGTGGAAGTGGCGCGCGCGTGGCGGGAGTGCTGGATGATTATGTCTTTGCCGGGCATGCGGCGCTGGATGCCTGGGAACTGACTGGCGAGATGAAGTATCACCGGGCGGCTGAGGCGATTATGGATAGTGCTCTGCTGCGGTTTTATGATGCGACCGGCGGTGGGTTTTTCGATACTAAGGCTGCGGCTCGCGGCGAGGAGCGGCTGGGCGCTCTGGTGACGCGGCGGAAGCCGTTGCAGGATTCGCCTACGCCTGCGGGGAATCCCGTGGCTGCGGCGTTGCTGTTGCGTTTGGAGGCGTTGAATGGACGCGAAGATTATTCGGTGAAGGCGCTGGAGACGCTGGAGACCTTTGCCGGTGTGGTGGAACACTTTGGGTTGTATGCAGCGAGTTATGGACTGGCGTTGCAGCGGATGGTGCTGCGGGCGGCCCAGATTTGTGTGATTGGCGACGATGCTGCTGCGCGACGACTGGAGGCTGTGGCTCTGGCGCGGTATGCGGTGAATAAGAGTGTGATTCGGCTGCGGAGGGATCAGTTGGGGGATCTGCCTCCGGCGTTGGCTGAGACGCTGCCGCACCTGCCGGGGTTGAAGGATACGGGGAGTTTTGCGGTGGTTTGCAACGGCAAGGGCTGTTTGCCGCCGGTGTCGAATGTGGATGAGCTGATTGCGGCGATGAATCAGTCGTTGTGAAGTTTTGAGTGAGGCTGGGTTCGTTCGATGCTGGTTGCAATCAGTGGTGGGCCGGGTGCGGGGAAGACTACGCTGTTGCTCGAACTGGAGCGACGGGGATTTCGTTGTTCTCCGGAGGTGGCGCGGCAGATTATTCAGGAACAGGTGCGGAGTGAAGGCGATTCGCTTCCATGGGGTGATCGCACTGCTTATTGCAAGCTGATGCTGGAGCGTTCGGTGGCTGCCTTTCTTGAGCATGCGGGTTCGGCGGAGGTTGTTTTCTTTGATCGCGGGATTCCGGATGCGCTTTGTTATTCGCGGCTGGCGGGGCTGGGTCTGGAGGAGGAGATTCTGGCGGCCTGCCGACGTTGTCGTTATGGGGCGAAGGCTTTTCTTGCGCCGCCCTGGGGTGAGATTTATGTGACTGACCCGGAGCGGTGGCAGGATTTCGATGAGGCGGTGAGGACGTACGAGTTGATGGTGACGGCTTATCGGGATTGCGGGTATGAGGTGGTGGAGATTCCGCTGGTGTCGCCGGCAGAGCGTGCGGATTTCATTGTCCGCGAGTTAGCCGGATAGTTTGTTATGCGAGGATGCGGTCGCCGTGGCTTGGGGGCTGACTGGTGACGAGGATTCGCACCTGCCCTGTGCTTCGGTTGAAGGCCTGATGTTTCTGACCGGGGGAGATCTCAATTCCATCCCCTGGATGAAGAATGAAGCTTTGATCTTCGACTTCGAGGGTGAACTCTCCTTCGAGTACAAAGAAGAACTGACGCGCGCGGACGTGGGAGTGGCGGACCTCAGAGGTTCCGGGCGGCAGAACCTCTTCGATGATGCTGAGTTCGGGTGTTTTGACGAGGTGCCAGCCGTCGGAGTCGGTGCCGTTTGGACCTCCCCACTTGTAGTGCTCGGCGGATTTTATGTTGGCGATTTGAGAAGGCATGCGAAACCGCTTTTCTATGTTCCAAGGATAAAGTCAGTCGGCAATTAGCCGAGAGACGTTTATTGATTCGTTGGAACGATTGAATTTATGCAGGGTGGTTTCACCAACGAAACAGCAGATGGATCGTGAGCGTATACTCCCGGCCATTCTGGATCAGGAGCTGAGTATCCAACGGAAGGAGCAGCCATATGCGAATCTCACGAAACCTACTCGCCCCGCTGAGTCTTATGGTCGGCCTCGTTACCGTAATCGTACCTGTTCGGGCACATGGAAATATCATCGGAGTCGTTGACGAGGGAAAACAGCTAACCATCAACGGGTTCACAATCACGAATAACAACGCTTTCCAAGTCACGCTGGCTGGACTCACAGAAATTGTGTTCATCCCTAACTTTGCCGGAGTAGACGCTGGAGACTTTGTGACTACCGTATCGGACGTCGGAGGAACGTGTGCTGTGGGGCTGGTATTGGCAGCAGGCGGCGCGTGTACGGTCGACCTGCTGTTCACCACGCCTCCGGCTGATGTCGGCGAACCGGTCGATTTCGGGGTGAGTCAGATCAGATTCGCCAGTACTTTCAATCAAGGGCCGTCATCAGCTCTACTCTTTGAGATACAGGTGAATGATGCTCCGGTGCCAGAGCCTAAATCCGCGACGCTGGTCAGCTTGGGCATTGCTGTCCTGCTTGGTGCAAGCTATGTTGCGAAGAAGCGTGAGTTTAATCCTCGGGCGCTCTTCAGCTAAGCGCATAGCTATTTTGCAAATGGTGCCTTAGGGGTTGCGCCACTGCTGCTGAGGAGTTATCGATACCACCGGTCATTGGCCGGTGAGGGGTTGCTGCGCCGGTGGGGCTGTGGGGTTGGGGGCGCGGAGGATGAACATGTTCGTGGGATCGACGCCGAGAGGGACGCCGTCTTTCTCGAAGGCGAGGATGATGCGGCGGCGAAGCTCGCGGAGGACGGGATCTCGCTGGTTGGTGCGGACGCGGAGCTGGACGGGATAGGTGACGGCGCGGCCTTCAATCTTGTCGACGCCGAGGACGTTGGGGTCGGCGATGGCGATGTCTTTGTAGGCGTCGTCGTTGCGCAGATCGCGGGCAACGTGGCCCAGGATGGCGATGACTTTGTCGGGGTTGGCGCTGGCGTCGACGCTGACGTTGAGGGTGGCGACGGCGTAGTCGCGGGAGAGGTTGGAGACGGTGGCGATCTGACTATTGGGAATGATGTAGAGCGTGCCGTCCGCGTCGCGCAGGGTGGTGCGGCGGAGCGAGAGGTCTTCGACGGTGCCTTTGAGTCCGGCGATGTTGACGATCTCGCCCACGTTGTACTGGTCTTCGACGAGGATGAAGATGCCATTGAGGACGTCCTTGAAGAGGCTTTGCGCGCCGAGGCCTATGCCGATGCCGAGGATGCCTGCTGATGCCAGAATGGGTTCGTAAGGGACTCCGATAAGGCTGAGGATCTGAAGGAAGACGATGAATCCTAAGAGGCCGTAGGAGGTGGTGCGGATGATAGCGGCGGCGGTGCGGAGCTGAGCGGCGCGGTGGAAGTTGCCGTGCCGGCGATCGGCCCGGGTTCGCAGCTGCCTGACGAAGTAGAGGACAAAGCGGTGGAAGAGGTAAGCGATGAAGATAATGGCGAGGATTTTGGGAAGCCTGTTCCGAATGATGAAGATGATGTCGTTGTGCCAGTCCTGCTCGATAACGTTCAGAATGGTTTCAGGTCCATCTTGCGGGGCCATATCCGGAAGGTGCATGATTACAACGTCTCGCTTTCGGGGTCTATAGATCAGAATGCGCTAGACGTTGATAAGATGCAATTCCGACGAGCAGTGGAGTGGAGGCCGCCAGCGCGGCGGAGAAGGGGGATGACAATGAACATAGTTCGCGTTGCGACGATTGGAGCTGTTTTGCTGACCACGAGCTCCGTGAAAGTGAGCGGCGGACCGATGCCTCCGTTGCAGCCGCTGCCGGGACAAGCGCTCGGGACGGCACCCGCCAGTAAACCTGTCGATCAGGAACCGTCCGGGCCGATGACAGAGCGGCAGAAGCGGCTTGCGGCCGACACCGAAAAGTTGTTTGCGCTTGCGACGGACCTGAAGGCGCAAGTGGATAAATCGACCAAGAATACTTTGTCGGTGAATGTGATCAAGAAGGCCGATGAGATTGAGAAACTCGCCCACAGCATGAAAGAGCAGATGAGATGAGGGGCTGGATTTGGGGATCAAAATGAAAATGCTACGAGTTGCGATGGTTGTAATGATTTTGGCGACTACCTGCTGGGTGAAGGGGAGCGGAGGTCAGATGTTTCCGGTGCCGCAGCCAACACCGCCCGGACAAGGACGCCAGGCGCCAGGTGTGCCGCGAACGGGAATGCCTGATGAACCGGGGCCTTTAGATCCAAACCGTGAAGAGAGGCAGGCCAAGATGCGAAATGACGACCGGCAGAAACGGCTGGTTGCGGATACGGACAAAATTCTGGCGCTCGCGACGGACCTGAAGGCTCAGGTGGACAAATCGACCAAAGACAATTTGTCAGTGGATGTGTTCAAGAAGACGGATGAGATAGAAAAGCTGGCGCACAGCGTGAAGGAGCGGATGAAAGGGTAAAGGCAGGGAATAGGGAGTAGGGAATAGGGAGTAGAAAGCCCTTGACGCGGCGTTCGATCACGCGCTCCTTTTGGTCGCAGCTTTTGCTTTTTTTCCTGCAGCGTCTTTTGTCTTCTACTCCCTATTCCCTATTCCCTATTCCCTACACCCTACTCCCTATTCCCTATCCCCATTCCCTACTTCCTTGTTGTCATGGCTGTTGCTGCGTTGATTTGGGGGACTGGCAAACCTGGGGTGGGGGTGGCGGAGTTTCGCATGGTGGAGACGATTGTGTCGGCGCTCCAGTCGGGGTGGGCGGCGCGTAAGAGAGCGGCGACTCCAGCGGCCAAGGGAGCTGAGGCACTGGTTCCCATGGCCTGGACGTACGAGGTGTGTCCCAGATTGAAGCATCCGTAGCTGCGGTTGGCATCGGAGGGCAGGCCGTCGATGGTGTTGGGTTTGCCGGAGCTGCAGGCTCCGCGAATCCAGCCGCTGACACCGGTGTCCGAGCCGTCGGGATAGCTGCCGCCGGGCGCGGCAAGGGCATTGAGGGGGCCGCCGTGATTGCTGTAGTAAGGGAGCGTGACCGGGCCGGGGGCGCAGGTGGCTTCGGGGACGATGTTTTCTGCGCAGGCGGGGTTGGTGGAGGCGACGACGGCGAGGACGCTGCGGGATTGGGCGGGCAGCTCGACATAGCGCGGGTTGGAGAGGTCGAAGCCGTCGTTTCCGGCTGAAGCGACGAGGACGATGTTGGCTTGTTCGGCGGCGTAGGTGATGCGGTTGAACGAGGCGAGAAGACCGGCTCCGTCTCCGGTGGAGAGGTCGGCGAGGGCTCCGATGGAGAGATTGATGACGTCGGCACGGTTGGTGATCGCGTCTTCGATGCCCTGCAAGACCCAGCTGAGGAGACCGCTGGCCTGGCCGGATTCGCACTGGTCGGCGGGATTGGTGTCGCCGGTGATGATGGTGGGCATTCGCTGGAGGACTTTGATGTTGAGAATGGTGGCGGCAGGGGCTACACCGATGACTTGTCCGGTTCCGGGACCCATGGCACCGGCGGCGAGAGAGGCTGTCCAGGTGCCGTGACCGGTTTGATCCTGTGGAGTGCCGTCGTCGCAGGGGCTGGGGTAGGCAGTTTGATCGACTTCGCTGAGGTTGAGGGCGAGGTTGGGAGCGATGTCGGGATGTGACTGGTCGACACCGCTGTCGATGATGGCGATGCGGACGCCCTTGCCCATCGTGGTGTCCCACGGACCGTGGGTGGGGCCTCCGGGAACGTTGTTGCCATAGCCGCCGACCTGCTGGACGGCCCAGCTTTGGGGAGTGGTGTAGAAGGCGTCGTAGGATGGAGGGGCGGGGGATGGCGGAACTAGAACGTCTGGTTGAGCGGTGTTGATTATGCCGTGAGTGGGGAGTTTGCCGACAGTGGTTGTGGAGGTGGGGGATTGCGGGGTTCCATCAATATTAAGAGAGGCCGGATTAATCGTTTTAACTCGAAGACGGTGGGCGTAGACGATGCGGTCGTGGAGGACATAGTCCACGTTGGGCTGTGCGGCGAGACGGCGGAGAGTCGTGGCGTCATCCTCTTCGACAGCGGATTGGACTGCAGCGATGCCGAGGCGTTCATTGCGGCGGGTGAGATGCGCCCCTGTGGAGGCAACACGCGCCGACGCATCAGCTGGAATCGAGACGTTCCGATAAACGATCAGGTAGTGATGGGGAGCGACGCTGGAGGTGTCGATCTGCGCGCCTGCGATGCGCACCAAAACAGTTAACAGAGCAACGATGCGAGTGCAGAGAAAAGAGCGGCGCGGGCGCGGCGCAGATGCACGAAGCGTTGGCGTACAGAGGACAAAGGAATTGTGAAGAGACACAGCAGCACCTCAGTTGTTGCGCTGAGGTGTGAATCGGCTGGAAAGGGAATGTGCATAAGGAGAGCGGCGTAGTGTGCTATTACTTTGGTTTGGCTATTTCATGAAGCGGATGAAACTTCCAGTGCGCGAATATCGGCATCGAAGCATGTATCAGAGATCTGCGAAAGACGCCAATGGGAACACATTGACCCTCTTTGATTTGACATGCTCTAATTGCCGCCTTTGTGAAACAAAAAGAAATTTTGTGTTGTAAGGAGAGCTTTGCATGCATGGAGTGAGTTTTCTGGCAGCCGTACAAGAGCAGGTTCCGGGCACGCCTGCCTATGTCGGCAATGATGGAGCTATGTATCTGTGGATTGCGCTGGCGGTGGGAATACTGGCGTTGGTAGCGGCGCTGATGCTGGCGCGTGCGGTAATCGCCTCGGATACGGGAACGGTGGAGATGCAGGCGATCTCGAACGCCATCCGTGAGGGAGCTGAGGCTTTTCTGCGTCGGCAGTACAAGACCATCGGCGGGATTGCTGTGGTGCTGGCGGTGGTGCTGTTCTTCGGATACAAGGTGTCCCCGCGGACGGAGCCGTTTGCGCTTAAGACGGTGGTGAGCTTTCTTGTGGGAGCGGTGTGCTCGGCTCTGGCGGGATATACGGGAATGTATTGCTCGATCCGTGCGAATATCCGAACGGCTTCCGCGGCTCGAACGAGTCTGAACAAGGCGCTGCAGATGGCACTGCGTGGCGGAGCGGTGACGGGCCTTGTGGTGGTGGCGCTGTCGCTGCTGGGTGTCGGCTCGCTGTTTCTTTTCTTTGGAGGATTGGAGCACCCGGAGGCTGTGCCGTATCAACTGGTCGGGTTTGGGTTTGGCGCTTCGCTGGTGGCTCTGTTTGCGCAGTTAGGTGGAGGAATTTATACCAAGGCCGCGGATGTGGGCGCGGACCTTGTAGGTAAAGTTGAGGCGGGAATTCCGGAGGACGATCCGCGGAACCCGGCTGTGATTGCTGACCTTGTGGGCGATAACGTCGGCGACTGCGCGGGGCGTGGCGCGGACATCTTTGAGTCGACCGCTGCGGAGAATGTGGGCGCGATGATTTTAGGTGCGGCGCTTTTCCCGGTGTTTGGCGTGAAAGGGATTCTGTTTCCGCTGATTGTGCTGGCGATCAATCTGATTGCGAGCATTGTGGGCGTGTTTGTGGTGCACACGACGGAAGACGAAGACCCGATGCATGCGTTGAACCGCGGATTTTATGTGACGTCGGGGCTTGCGTTGCTGGGATTTGCGGGTGCGGTGTATGTGATGCTGAACGGGCCGCAGGTGCAGTGGCTGTGGCTGCTGGGATGCGGCGTGGTCGGATTGATTACTTCGTTCCTGTTTGTGTGGATTACAGAGTATTACACGGAGTCAGCGTATCGGCCGGTGCAGTCGATCGCGGAGGCTTCGCTGACGGGGCCGGCGACGAATATCATCAGCGGGCTGGCTGTCGGGATGGAGACTCCGGCGCTTCCGGTGATTGTGATCTCTGCGGCTTTGCTGCTGAGCTACTACTTCGGCGTGCAGGGACTGGCCGGGGTGGCTGGAATCAGCGATTACGCGAAGGGAATCTACGGAACGGCGATTGCCACAATGGGCATGCTGAGCTGCGCAGCTTACATCCTCGCGATGGATACGTTTGGGCCGATCACGGATAATGCCGGCGGGATTATCGAGATGTCGCATCAGCCGGATTCGATTCGGGTGCGCACGGACAAGTTGGATTCGGCGGGCAATACGACAAAGGCTCTGACGAAGGGCTATGCGGTTGGGTCGGCTTCGCTTGCCGCGTTTCTTTTATTTTCGGCTTATCTTGAGGAGATCAAGGTTATCGTTTCGGCGAAGGTCGCGAACGCGGGCGGGTTTATGCCTGCGGGATGGAGCTTCACGAATGTAAACCTGGCGCAAGTGCCGGTGTTTGTCGGTGCGCTGCTGGGGGCGATGCTTACGTACCTGTTCAGTTCGATGGCGATCAAGGCCGTCGGGCGAACGGCGCAGATGGTAGTGCAGGATGTGAGGAACCAGTTCAAGGAGAATCCGGGGATTATGGCCGGGACATCGAAGCCGGACTATGGGCGGTGCGTTCATATTGTGACCGGTGCTGCTTTGAAGGAAATGGTTTTGCCTGGAGTGCTGGTGGTTGCTATGCCGGTCGCGGTCGGGTTGATCTTTCGGCACTTGAGTGCGAGTTATCAGGCGAATACAGCGATCCTTGCTGCGGGAACGGTTCTTCCTGTGCCGTCGATTGCGGGTAAGGCGGTGAATCTTGCTGGAGCCGAGGCTGTGGCTGGGTTACTGATGGTCGGGACGATCTCGGGCGTGTTACTGGCGATGCTGATGAATAACGGCGGCGGTGCCTGGGACAATGCGAAGAAGTACATCGAAACAGGAAAGTATGGCGGCAAGAAGTCGGAGGCGCACAAGGCGGCAGTGGTGGGCGATACGGTTGGCGATCCATTCAAGGACACAGCGGGGCCAAGTCTGCATGTGTTGATCAAGCTGCTGGCGACGATTACGCTGGTGCTGGCTCCGCTGTTTGTTTAGGCATTGAAAATGTTTTCTGAATGGGCGGCCTTCCGGCCGCCTATTTTCGGGTATTTGTACAATCTGAACGCAGGGTCAAAAAAGCGTATTTTGATGGAGGCAACTGCGGTAGCTTCCCGGTACAATCTTGTGGGTGGCCTGAAAAGGCTGCTTCAGAGCAAAGGACAGGTTCATGGCAAGGCAGTCTGGATCCGGTGTGCAGGAGCGAAGGGCGGCGGTCAAAACGGCGGAGAATTCGCTGACGCGCGAGCAACTGGTGGAGTTCTACCGGTTGATGTATCTGTCGCGACGGACGGATGACCGCGAGATTGTTTTGAAGCGCCAGCAGAAGATTTTCTTCCAGGTCTCGTGCGCGGGGCATGAAGCTTTGCTGGTGGCCGCCGGAATGGCGATGAAGCCGGGATATGACTGGTTCTTTCCCTACTATCGCGACCGCGCGATCTGTCTCGCGTTAGGAAATACCGTTGAAGAGCAGTTATTGCAGGCTGTGGGTGCGGCAGACGACATTGCGAGTGGTGGACGGCAGATGCCTTCTCACTGGTCGAGCAAGAAGCTGAACATCGTTTCGTCTTCTTCGTCGACTGCGACGCAGTGCCTGCAGGCTGTGGGTTGTGCGGAGGCGGGACAATACTTTACACGGCATCCTGACGCGGCGAAGAAGCACGATGGCGACTATCGCGAGTTCAAGGACGTCACTTTTCATGGCGATGAAGTTGTCTATGTCTCGATCGGTGAGGGGTCGACGAGCCAGGGAGAGTTCTGGGAGGCGTTGAACTCGGCTTCGAATGGGAAACTGCCGGTGGTGTTTGTTGTCGAAGACAATGGGTATGCGATTTCGACGCCGGTGGAAGTGAATACGCCGGGCGGAAACATCTCGAAGCTGGTGGCGAATTTTCCGAACTTCTACTTTGCCGAGGTGGACGGGACCGACCCGATCGCGAGCTACCAGGCGATGGCGGAGGCAGTGGCTTACTGCCGGTCAGGGAAGGGGCCCGCGCTGGTGCATGGGCATGTGATTCGGCCTTATTCGCACTCGCTGAGTGACGATGAGAGGCTGTATCGGTCGGCAGAGGAGTTGGCGGAGGATGCGGCGAAGGATCCGATATCGCGGATGCAGATGTGGCTGCTGCGCGAAGGGATTCTAGATGCCGATGGGATCAACCGGCTGGAGAAGCAGGTAGATGAAGAGGTGCAGCGAGCGTCGGACCGTGCGGTAATGGCGACGCTGCCTACGGTGGCTTCGATTACGAAGTATGTGTACTCGGAAGACCTTAGTCCGATGGATGCGCGGTTCGATACCAAGCCCGCGACGACCGCCGATCCGACGGAGCGGACGATGGCGGACCTGATCAACTGCTGCCTGAAGGACGAGATGCGGCGGGATGACCGGATTGTGGTCTTCGGTGAGGATGTGGCTGATGCGAGCCGCGACAAGGCTCTGCGTGAGGGCAAGATTAAGGGGAAGGGCGGGGTATTCAAGCTGACGGCAGGGTTGCAGGCCGAGTTTGGCAACGATCGCTGCTTCAACTCACCACTGGCGGAGGCGAATATTGCAGGCCGTGCGATTGGAATGGCGGTGCGTGGGCTGAAGCCTGTGGTGGAGATTCAGTTTTTCGACTACATCTGGCCGGCGATGCACCAGATGCGCAATGAGCTGCCGCTGATGCGTTGGAGATCGAATGGAGCGTTCAGCTGCCCGCTGGTGATACGGGTGCCGA
This sequence comes from uncultured Acidobacteriaceae bacterium, assembly GCA_963815485.1. Taxonomy (GTDB): domain Bacteria; phylum Acidobacteriota; class Terriglobia; order Terriglobales; family Acidobacteriaceae; genus Edaphobacter. Next base: position 3,935,643 of record CAWFGQ010000002.1, read on the forward strand.
TCGGCGGATACCTGACGGGTGGGTCAATCTATCACTCGCAGTCGGGCGAGAGCATCTTTACGCATACGCCAGGCGTGCGGATTGTGATGCCATCGAATGCGCTGGATGCGTTGGGACTGCTACGGACGGCGATTCGCTGCGATGATCCGGTGATCTTTCTCGAACACAAGCGGCTTTATCGGGAGACTTTTGGGCGTGCGGCTTATCCGGGACCGGATTACTGCATTCCGTTTGGGAAGGCGAAGATTGTTCGGCCGGGCAAGGATCTGACTGTACTGACTTATGGAGCCGTGGTTCCGCGGGCACTCCAAGCGACGCAGAAGCTGCATCGCGACACGGGCATTGACGTTGAGCTGATTGATCTGCGGAGCCTTACTCCTTACGACTGGGAAGCGATTGCGGAGAGCGTGAAGAAGACGAACCGCGTGATCGTTGCGCATGAGGACATGCTGAGCTGGGGATACGGCGCGGAGCTTGCTGCGCGGATCGGGGATGAGCTATTTCATGACCTTGACGCTCCGGTGCGGCGGGTGGCTGCGATGGATACATTTGTCGCGTATCAGCCGTTGCTGGAGGATGCGATTCTGCCGCAGCCGGAGGATTTGTACCGGGCGATGCAGGAGCTGGCGGCCTTCTGAAGCGAACCTCAAGGCGAATTTCTGCGCAACTGCCGGTCCGGAGACGGGTCTGAGAGGGCATAGGTTTCTCTGTCATTGCGTTTGAGCCGGGCCGGCGGGAGCGTGATGTAAGGAGTGGGGTATGCGATTCAAGGTAAAGTCTGCTTCGGTTTTGGTCTGTTCGGTGCGGGCTTTGATGGCCGGTCTTTTGTGCGTGCTGATGGTGGCGCAACCGGTGGCGGCGGGGGCTGCCGTAAAGAAGTCCACGAAGGCCAAGGTAAAAGAGAAGCCGATTCAGGGACAGGACCGCGTGTTGCATACGCTGAACCGGTTTACGTTTGGGCCGCGACCGGGGGATGTTGCGGCGCTAGAGGCGATTGGGCTGAATCAGTGGTTTGAGCAGCAGCTGAATCCTTCGAAGATCGACGATTCGGCGTTTGAGGCCAGGATGCAGATGTTTCCGGCGATGCAAATGGATCAGGCGGAGCTGTTGAGGCGGTATCCGGGACCGGTTGTGTTGCGGCAGATCATCGACAAGAATCTGCCTTTGCCGACAGATCCTCTGGAATATGCGATCTACCGGAGCGAACTGGCTCTCTATAAAGCCCAGCAGGCGAAACAGCAGGAGAAAAAGGCCGAAGCCCAGGCTGCGGATAAGAGCGATGGAATGATGAAACCCGCCGCGACGGGCGAGGTTTCAAGAGACAAGACCGCGCTGCCGGGAGATAAGGTTGATCCCGGCGTTCCGTCGATGAAGGCTCATGAGGAGCAGCTCTACTCGGGGTTGGAGGCGGTGAAGATCATCAATCTTCCGCCGGAGCAGAGAATGATGCGGATTTTAGAGATGACTCCGGATGAGCTGGTTGCGTTTCGGAAGGGCCTCAATCCGCAGGAACTGGAAGAGGTTGGGCAAGGGATGACGCCGATCCAACGGGAGACGCTGGCTGCGCTGCAGGGTTCGCCGAGAATGATTGGAGCGGAGCTACTGGAGACGCGGATGCTGCGCGACATCTATAGCGAGCGGCAGCTGGAAGCGGTGATGACGGACTTCTGGCTGAATCACTTCAATGTCTATATCCGCAAGAATCAGGATGAACCCTATTTGCTGGTGGCGTATGAGCGGGACGTGATTCGGCCGAATGCGCTTGGGCGATTCGAAGATCTGCTGGTTGCAACTGCTAAGAGCCCTGCCATGCAGATGTATCTGGACAACTGGCAAAGCATTGGACCGAATTCGGTGGCTGCGGGAAACGGGCCGAAGCTTGCGCAGCTGGCGTTGAATCCGCAGGTGAAACAGGCGCTGAACAACCGCGGCCTGAACGAGAATTATGCACGTGAGCTGATGGAGTTGCACACTCTTGGGGTGCAGTGCGAGGTGAGCCAGGACCATCCGGTGAACAAGCTGGATAAATCCTGCGGCCAGGGGTACACGCAGCAGGATGTGACTCAAGTGGCGAAGGTGCTGACGGGATGGACGATCGATCAGCCTTACCGGAGGGCGAGTTTCCGCTTTGAGCCGCGGTGGCACGAGCCTGGAACGAAGGCCGTGCTGGGGAAGATGATTCTGGAAGATGGACAGGACGAGGGGATGGAGGTGTTGCACATGCTGGCGAACAGTCCTGCGACGGCGAAGTTTGTTTCGACGAAGCTGGCAGTGCGGTTTGTGAGCGACACGCCTCCGGCGGCACTCGTTGACCGGATGGCGAAAGCATTTGTGGCAAGCGACGGGGACATCAAGACCGTGTTGCGGACGATGTTCGACTCGCCGGAGTTCTGGTCGAGCGAGGTGTACCGCGCGAAGATGAAGACGCCGCAGGAGTTTGTGGTGTCGGCGGTTCGGGCAAGCGGCGCAGAGGTAAAGAATGCGATTCCTCTGACGCAGTCGCTGGAGAGGCTGGGGATGCCGCTCTATGGGATGCAGACGCCGAATGGCTATGCGTGGACCGAGCAGCCGTGGGTGAATACGGGAGATCTGGTTAATCGGATGAACTTTGCTCTTTCGCTGAGCAGCGACCGGGTGGGCGGAGTGCAGACGAACTGGACTGCTTTGCTGGGTGCTGGTATTCCGGGAACAGGGCCTGCGATGCAATCGGCCACGATGACGAACGCTCCGGAGAAGGTGACGACGGCCGCTTCGGCTAAGGAAGAGAAGCTGGAGGTTGTGTTGTTGGGGCAACCGGCGAGCGACCGGACGAGAGCCACGGTGCTTGCGGAGTTGCAGGATCCGACGATGCAGCAGCAACAGCAGCAGGCGGCGAAGAGCTTTCCCATACGTGCGAGCGATGTCGAGTTAATGGGCCCGTTGCTGAACCCCGCAGCCATGAGCAGACCGGTGCGTCCGCCGATGGACCGCGAAGCAGCGACGATGGCTGGGTTGCTGCTGGGGTCACCGGAGTTTCAGCGGAGGTAGGGTGCTCTCGCGGAGATGACCAAGATTTCGGTTGCCCGGGTTTTCTGTTTTTGTTCCCGGCTGAGAAGAGTAGTCTCCAACTAACTGAAAACGATTAGGATAACTTCGCGGGATTTTTTGCGTTCCACCGACAAGTTTGAGCCGCGCTGACAACTTCTTTGCCCCAGGCGCGTTTGTAAAGACAGGCAGAGAATGCCTGTAGGCTCGACCGGAGCCGGACAGGAGCAGGAAAATGGCGAATTCAAAGTGGCTTGCTGACCAAAGTGACTGGGGATGCGATATTCATGGTCGCGATGCGGCTCAGCGGGTGGTGACGCGCCGAGGGTTTATGAAAGGTGGTGCGCTGGCGTTGATTGGAACTTCGACGATTCCGGCCTTTCTGTCGCGCAGCGTTCTGGCCGAGGTAACGACGGCTGCCGCCAATAATAAGAAACTGGTGGTGCTGTTTCAGCGAGGCGCGGTGGACGGTTTGAACGTGGTGGTGCCGTACAAGGAGAAGAACTACTACTCGATGCGTCCTTCGATTGCGATTCAGGAGAAGGAAGTTCTCGATCTGGATGGATTTTTCGGGCTGCATCCTTCGATGGCGGCCTTCAAGCCGCTTTATGACTCGGGGAATCTGGCGGTGATTCATGCAGCGGGTTCGCCGGACACGACGCGGTCGCACTTTGATGCGCAGGATTATATGGAGAGCGGGACGCCGGGTGTGAAGTCGACCACTGATGGCTGGCTGAATCGGGCGCTGCAGGCTGAGCCGGCTCCAGCGAAAGCTTCTGCATTTCGTGCAGTGGCGCTGGGGACGCAGGTTCCGCGGACGCTGCAGGGCAAGCTGCCGGCAATTGCCGTGAACAACCTCGCCGACTTTTCGGTGGGTGGACGCGGGCCTACGACCTCAGCTATCAGCAATGCTTTTCAGGCGATGTATGACGAGAGCACCGATGCCGTGCTCCATGGGACCGGGCAGGAGACGTTTGAAGCGGTGAAGATGTTGAAGGCCGCTGACCCGGCGCATTATCAGCCGGCCGCGGGCGTGGTGTATCCGAATACGCCGTTTGGCAACAGCTTGAAGCAGATTGCTCAGTTGATGAAGGCGAATCTGGGAGTGGAGGCTGCGTTCTCGGACATCGGCGGATGGGACACGCACCAGAATCAGGGGAACGCGAATGGTCAGCTGGCGAATCGGCTGAAGGAGTTCTCCGACACGATTGCGGCGTTCTGGAAGGACATGGGGGACGATGCGGAAAACATCACGCTGGTGACGATGTCTGAGTTCGGCAGGACGGCTCGGCAGAATGGGACTGGTGGAACCGATCATGGACACGCGAATGTGATGTTCGTGCTGGGCGGCAAAGTGAAAGGCGGTAAGGTGTACGGCCGCTGGCCGGGACTTGCAAACGAACAGTTGAACGAGGGACGAGATTTAGCCGTGACGACGGATTTTCGCAGGGTGCTTGGCGAAGCTGCGTATAAGACGCTAGGCGCGAAGAACCTGGAACTGGTATTTCCTTCAGCTCAAATTAAGGCGGTCGAGTTTTTGAACTTCAGTTAATGTGAAAACTTCTGCGCATTGTGGGACGGATGTAACCAGGGTATCTGGATTCTGTTTATGGAATGTAAAAAGTTACTATCTCCCAAAAAGTGGAAAAAAGAGGACAACTTTTCAGAGAGACTCGCGTCTTATTGAGTGTAGTTAGCAATTGCCGAAGTCATAGTTCCCACGGTTTCGGCTTCCCCTATCTGCAACAAAAACTCCCCACCTTATGTAAGGCCTCCAGAGTATCGGGGGCCTTAACGTCTTTTCCGGCAAGAATTTTTGCGTTGGGATTCCTTGCGTCAGGAGAGGCCAAACTTGCGATCGAGTGCGAGAGAGCCGGGGCCATAGAACGTCAGCATAAGAGCCAACGCAGCAAGGGCGAGGATGTAGTTGTAGATTCCGAAGCCCTGGTGAATGCCTACGAAGAAAAATGCGACGAGCATGTTGATGGCGATGAAAGCCGCGGCGAGGCGAGTGAGTAAGCCAAGGACAAGAAGGATGCCGCCGGCGAATTCGGTGAAGGCCGAGACGTAACCGAGCCAGTAAGGTATTCCGAGCGACGCGACGTAATGGGCGTGGTGCGCGAGTGCGCCATGTGGAACGACTTTCGGGTATCCGTGCACAGCCATGGAGACGCCGAGCGCAAGACGCATGAGCAGCGCGCCGAAGGGTTGCAGACTGTTGAGCCATTTCGTCATAAAGAATCTTCCCGAATACAGAGAGTAACTGGAGCCGCGCTGAGGATGGTGACGATCTATCGGGAAGGTGCCGGGGAAGGCACGAGTGCGGGGATCCGATCTGGGACTACGTATTGATCGAGGAAACGCACCAGACTCTGGTTGTAGAGGACGGGGGAGGGGATCGTTAGCTCGACTGTGAACTTGGGATCTTGTGCGTTGCGGAAGGATTGGTCCGGTTCGGTCGTGCGAGAGAGGAGAAGCTTGGGTGTGCGTAGCGTGGAGAGCGGCTCAGCGAGCGGGAATCGTTCGTGGAAGAGAAAACGGACTGGCAGAATGGTTGCGCGAGGGTCGCGAGCGGCTACATCGAGGAGGTCGGCGCGGGGCGAGTCGAGGATGAGAGCCGGGATTGTGTCATGGTTTGCGCCGAGATATGTTGCAAGCGAGGTTCCGGTGCCGGTTCCGTAGGGGATGATCTGTTTTGCGACGATGTTGCGTGAGGTGGTGAGGTATTGCCAGGCGAGGTCGGCGTCGTGCGTCATGCTCTGCTGGCTGGGACGGAGGGCAGCGCTCTGGCCGTAGCCGCGATAGTCGAATGCGAAGACATTGATGCCGAGGTTGTGGAGGGCGGCGAGAGTTGGAATGGAATCGGTAAGGGAGCCGTTGCCGTCGGGCAGAAAGAGGACGGTGAGGCTGGAGTAGCCGCTGCCCGGATTGGGAGGAATCCACCAGCCGGTGAGCTGCGGAGTGGCGGATTCGTCGGGACCGAAGCGAATGAGCTCGTAAGGCGCGCCTTCGATGGAGGCTGGGGATGTGGTGTTGCGGATTGGGTGCAGGACGAGTTGCCACTGGCCTTGATAGAAGAGAAGGCAGAGAGTGAGATAAGCGCAGAAGAGCGCGGCCAGTGCAGTGAGGACGATGCCTTTGATCAGCCAGAGCGGGCTGACGATCACGGGTTGCGAAGGCTGTGGCGCGGGGCGCTTGCTGGATTTGGGGGCGGAGCGTGGCATCGAAGCTTCTCTGTCGACTTTAGCACTTGCGACGCGCGGTAACCGGAGTGGGTTCGGGAAGAAGCCTAAGATAAGAAGAACGGAGGGTTTGCGTGGCGAGGTGGGTGCGTTTGTGTGGGTTGGCGGAGGCTCCGCCGGTGGGACAGGTTAAGGAAGCTGAGGTCGAAGGCGTCGCGATATGCCTGGCGAATGTGAATGGCGAGTTATCGGCTCTGGATAATGTGTGTCCGCACCGGCAGGGCCCGCTTGGGGAAGGGTGGCTGGTGGGTAACGCGGTTGTCTGTCCGTGGCACTCGTGGGCGTTCGACGTAAAGACCGGGCTCGGTGAATATCCGGCCAATGCGCGGGTGGATGTGATTCCGCTGCGGGTAGAGGGCGAAGATGTTCTGGTGGATATCGAGTAATAGGGTTTGAGTGACGAGGTTCGGGAATCAAGCTGGGAACATGATGACCAGAAATATGTAGTGCGAAAAAATCGTGGCCGGGGTACGCTTCGTCTAACTTATATCGCTCGAAGAAGAGCGATTACCGGAGAGAAATTCACTATGAAGTTACGCATGTTGTCTCTTGCTGCCGTTGCTTTAGCCGTTCTGGCGGTTGCGGTTGTTCCCGCGAACGCGAAGCGTCATCACCGTCATCATCACCCTCATCATCACTCGAAGTAACGTCTTACTGTAAGAAGAAACCCGGCTTTGTGCCGGGTCTTTTTTTGCTGCGCGAAGAGTTTGACTGCGAACAGGATTTCACAGCGTAAATGCTGATAGAATCGATTAAATCCACTCCGGTTGGGAGAGGCAATGCAGGCAATTCTGGCGCTTGAAGACGGGCGCATTTTTCGCGGCAAGGCATTTGGCGCACGGGCGGAACGGTCCGGCGAGGTGGTCTTCAATACATCCTTAACCGGCTACCAGGAGATCTTCACTGATCCCTCGTATGCGGGGCAGATCGTCGTTCTCACGAATCCTCATATTGGAAATTACGGCACGACGCCGAGCGATGCGGAGTCGAAGAAGCCCTATATTGAGGGACTGGTGACACGGGAGTTCTCGCCGGTGAGTTCGAACTGGCGTTCGACGCAGGTTGCGGACGAGTATCTGGAGCGCTATGGTGTTCCGGTGATCGCCGAGGTCGATACTCGCGCGGTAGTGCGACACCTGCGGGCGAATGGCGTGATGCGTGGTGTGATGGCCTCTGGTGAGAATCTCGATGCCGAGGCGCTGGTAGCGAAGGCGCGGGCGATACCAAAGATGGAAGGTACGGACCTGGCCAGCGTCGTGACGACCAAGGTTGCGTACGAGTGGGACGCGAACGAGCCGAAAAACCAGACTGGTGACGCGCTGCTGACACAGGCAGAGGGCGACACGGAGCAAATGCATGTGGTCGCTTATGACTTCGGTATCAAGGAAAATATTCTGCGCATGTTGACGCGCGAGAACTGCCGCGTGACCGTTGTTCCGGCGACGACTTCGGCGAAGGATGTGCTCGCGATGGACCCGGATGGGGTGTTCTTCTCGAATGGGCCGGGCGATCCTGAACCTCTTGAGTATGCCGTTGAGAACGTGAAGGAGTTGCAGGGGAAGAAGCCGATCTTCGGGATATGCCTGGGGCATCAGATCTTCGGGCTGGCGCTTGGGGGCAAGACGTACAAACTGAAGTTTGGGCACCACGGCGGAAACCACCCGATTATGAATCACCAGACGGGCAAGGTTGAGATTACGGCTCAGAACCATAACTTCAATGTCGATCCTGATTCGCTGCCTGCTGATGTCGTGAAGACACATACGAATCTGAATGATCAGACACTGGCGGGATTGCGGCATAAGACAGACCCGATGTTCAGTGTGCAGTACCATCCGGAGGCCAGCCCCGGGCCGCATGACTCGCATTATCTCTTCAGGGATTTTCGGAAGATGATGGAGGAGTGGAAGAAGTGAGCGAGGAGAGAAGCTACTACGTGTACGCATTAAAAGATACCCGTAGTACTCCCGCAAAGCCTTTTTATATTGGCAAGGGAACTGGGATCAGAGCATGGGAGCACGATCTAACGATCGATGCGTCTGCCAAAGGCCAAAGAATTCGAGCTATTCATGAGCTAGGTTTGGAAGTTCTCGTGTCGAAGCTCGTGGAAGACATTACGGAGCTAGAGGCATTACGAATTGAGGCCGAGCTAATTACAGCTTTCGGCACCGAAGTCACCGGAGGATTGTTAACAAATTCGGTTGTTCCGAAACTCAATCCAAGCAAAAGACGATTGAGAAATCTTGTAATGCCTTCTGGAATCACAGAAAAAGCGCAGTTAGGCTTATCAATGTTGAAGGATGCTGTACTTGAACTTTCCATTGCTAACGTGGACGGCGTTACCAATTCAGATGTAGCTCACTCGCTTGGCTTACAAAGCGATTATCTTGGCGGGTCAAAAGACTATTTGACCTGGAGCATTCTCGGATTGCTGATGCGTGAAGGTCGCTTGAAGCGAGTGGATAAAAAAAGACATAAGGCGCAGGTTCGATAAAAATATGCCACGCAGGAATGACATTGCGAAGATTTTGGTGATCGGCTCGGGGCCGATTGTGATTGGACAGTCGGCGGAGTTCGACTACTCCGGCACGCAGGCGTGCAAGGCGCTGAAGGCCGAGGGATATGAGGTTGTGCTGGTGAATTCGAACCCGGCGTCGATCATGACTGACCCTGAGGTTGCCGATCGCACGTATATTGAGCCTTTGACCGCGGGGTACCTTGAGGAGATTCTTCGCATCGAGGCGGAGATGCTCAACCCGGATGGTCTGGGCGGGAAGGGCAAGTTTGCTCTGCTGCCAACGGTTGGCGGACAGACAGCACTGAATCTTGCCGTGGATCTTGCGGACTCGGGCGTGCTCGACAAGCTGGGTATTGAGTTGATCGGGGCGAAGCTGGAGGCAATCAAGAAGGCTGAAGATCGTCTGCTGTTCAAAGATGCGATGACCAGGATTGGTCTGGATATGCCGCGGTCTGCGTTGATCAACAATCTGCGGGACGGGCTGGAGTTTGCAGCGAAGATCGGGTTCCCGGTGGTGATCCGGCCTTCGTTTACGCTGGGTGGCTCTGGCGGCGGAATCGCGTACAACCGTGAAGAACTGATGGAGATCCTCTCGCGCGGGCTCGATCTTTCGCCGGTGCATGAGTGCCTTCTCGAAGAGAGCGTGCTCGGTTGGAAGGAGTACGAACTTGAAGTGGTGCGTGACCTGAAGGACAACGTCATCATCATCTGCTCGATTGAGAACTTCGATCCGATGGGTGTGCATACGGGTGATTCGATCACCGTGGCACCCGCGCAGACGCTGACTGATCGTGAGTATCAGGCTATGCGCGATGCTGCGATTGCGGTGATTCGCGAGATTGGCGTGGAGACTGGCGGAAGCAATGTGCAGTTCGCGGTGAATCCGCTGAACGGGCGCATGACTGTGATTGAGATGAATCCGCGTGTGTCGCGTTCGTCGGCGCTGGCATCGAAGGCGACGGGATTTCCGATTGCCAAGATCGCGGCGCGGCTGGCTGTTGGGTACACTCTGGATGAGATTCAGAACGACATCACGAAGGCGACTCCCGCCTGCTTCGAGCCGACGATTGACTACGTAGTAGTGAAGATTCCGAAGTGGCAGTTTGAAAAGTTTCCTAACGCAGATGATGTGCTTGGGCCGCAGATGAAGTCGGTCGGCGAGGTGATGGCGATTGGCAGAACCTTCAAGGAAGCGATGATGAAGGCGGTGCGTTCGCTCGAGACGGGCAAGAAAGCAACGGCGGACGACATTGAGCCGCGACGATTGACGCAGCGGCTGGTGACGCCGCATCCTGATCGTCTCGCTTACATTCGTTATGCGTTTGAAAGGGGAATGACGGTGCGCGAGGTTGCGCGCATGACGTCGATGGACCCGTGGTTCCTGCACCAGATCAAGCAGATTACCGATGAGATCAAGGCGATCGGCGGCGTGCCGATGACGGAGGTTACTGCGGAGCAGCTGCGCGCGGCGAAGCGGATGGGCATCTCGGATGAGCGCCTGGCCGCTGTGTGGGGATTGAATGGCGCGGAAGGAACCGCCGCAGTGCGGGCGCTGCGCAAGAAGCTGAACGTGATGCCGGTGTACAAGATGGTGGATACCTGCGCGGCGGAGTTCGAGAGTCAGACGCCTTATCTCTATAGCTGCTATGACGAAGAAGATGAGATGCCTCCGACGCAGACAAAGAAGATTCTGATTCTGGGCAGCGGGCCGAACCGGATCGGGCAGGGAATTGAGTTCGATTACTGCTGCTGCCATGCTGCGTTTGCGCTGCGCGAGGATGGTTACGAGACCATTATGGTGAACTGCAATCCGGAGACGGTTTCGACGGACTACGACACGAGCGACCGGCTGTACTTCGAGCCGCTGACGCTTGAGGACGTGCTTGGTGTCTATGAGCATGAGGCTTCGTCGGGCGCAGAAATAGGGATGATCGTGCAGTTCGGTGGGCAGACTCCGCTGAATCTTTCGCTGCCACTGAAGAAGGCAGGCGTGCCGATCATCGGCACATCGCCCGAGTCGATCGATCTTGCAGAAGATCGCAAGCGCTTCGGCAAACTGATCGAAGAGCTGAAGATTCCGCAGCCTGAGGGCGCGATGGCTACCTCCGTGAACGAGGCCGTTGCAGGTGCTAATCGCGTCGGCTATCCCGTGCTGGTGCGGCCTTCGTATGTGCTTGGCGGACGCGCAATGGTGATTGCGTATGATGATGCCGCGGTGGTCCAGTACATGACGACTGCGATCGAGTACTCGCAGGAGCGGCCGGTGCTGATTGACCACTTCCTCGAAGATGCGATTGAGTGCGACGTGGATGCGCTTTGCGATGGCGACGATGTGGTGATTGCGGGAATCATGCAACACATCGAAGAGGCCGGGATTCACTCGGGTGATTCGTCGTGCGTGCTGCCGGCGGTTGATCTGAGCGAGGATGTACTGGAGACGATTCGCGAGTACACGCGCAAACTAGCAATGGCGTTGAGCGTGCGCGGATTGGTAAATATCCAGTTCGCAATTCAACGGGGCAAGGTTTACGTCATCGAGGTGAATCCTCGCGCTTCGCGTACGGTGCCTTATGTTTCGAAGGCGACGGGAATTCCGCTGGCGAAGGTTGCTTCGCGCATCATGGTGGGACGGAAGCTGAAAGAGATGCTGCCCGAGCAGGTTGCGAGTGGCAAGGATCTCGAGACCGGCTCGCATTACTATGTGAAGTCGCCGGTGTTTCCGTGGGGTAAGTTCCATGGCGTCGATACGGTGCTGGGGCCGGAGATGAAGTCGACCGGAGAGGTGATGGGAGTTGCGGATAACTTTGGCGAGGCGTTTGCCAAGGCACAGCTCGCCGCCGGACAAGTGCTTCCGACGCAGGGAACGGTCTTTCTGAGCGTGAATGACCATGATAAGGAGCGCATCGTTGCGCTGGCGCGGCAGTTCGTCGAGATGGGATTTCATCTTGTGGCGACGCACGGCACGGCGGTTGTCCTGGAGCGAGCCGGACTGCAGCCGGAGCGGGTTCACAAAGTAAAGGAAGGGCGGCCGAACGTTGTCGACTTGATCAAGGGCGATCGGATTCAGTTGATCATCAACACGCCGCGCGGGCAGGATACGTTCTTCGACGAGAAGGCGATTCGGCGAGCTGCGGTGCTGTCGCGAATTCCGACGATCACGACGCTGGCTGCGGCTCAGGCTGCGGCCGAGGGAATCGGCTCGCTGCAGAAGGGCACATTGACCGTATTCGCTCTGCAGACGTTACACGCGGACCGTTCCGTCGGTGAATCGAAGATTGCGGCGGGCGCGAGGTAGAGCGTTGGCGGGAATCGTCGAGACCTAGAGGGCTAGCTTTGCTCCGATTGCATAGCCGATCATGGCAAGCGGAGTCCAGGTGCCGATTAGAAGACCGTCGCCACCCAGGAGACCGCTGCCATTGCGAAAGGCAAAGAAGGTGCGCCAGAGTTTTTCGGTGGGACTGCAGCTCTCACAAAGGCCTCTACCTGTTGGCTGGTTAAGGATCAGGACGCATACGACGCTGAAGAGGATGAGACCGGCGATCCAGATGTGGCTGGCAACCTCGTTGCGATGGATGCGGGTGAGCAGAAAGCTTGCGATCAGCGGAACAAAAAAAACGGCGATCGTGGCGATGAGCTTTGGCTGCCAGGAGTCAGGATCGGGGTTGTTTAGCGACATGGCTCCGATTGCGACTGCGAGAAAGAGAATGGCAACTAGCGTGTGCGCCAGGAAGAGCATCGCCTCGCGCGCGAAACCGCCACTCGATTTTTCCTGCGAAGTGTCCATTGGCACCCAAGCAAAGATTACTTCAGGTGATTTCTGCCTGGGATGATTTCTGTTACGCCTTTCGTGGCATATGCGGGTTGATTAACAGGGAGGCTGGATTGTGGGAGTTTCGCTTTTAGAATAGAGATATGTTGCTTGAAGGACTCCAACTTCCGCTGACGACCCCGTTTTATTCTGACGGCCGGCTCAATCTTCCAAAGCTTGAATACAACGTAAGGCGCTACTCGAAGACACTGGTTGCAGGGTTTGTGGCGCTTGGCGAGAGTGGCGAGCCTACGATGCTCTCCGACGAAGAGACGCGCCAGACGCTGCGAAGCGTTGCCGACGCCGCGGCTGCGGAGAAGGTTCTCCTGGCTGGTGTTTCGCGGGACAGCGTGGCTGGAACGCTGGATCTGGCGGAGTTTGCCGCGAAGTCTGGTTACGATGCGGTTCTGATCAGGCGGCCTTCGCTCTTTCGGGAAAACACGAATAGCGAGGCAGTGAAGGCGCTGACAACTTATTTTCGTGCTGTCGCCGATCGGTCGGCTTTGCCGGTCGTTCTCTACAGTTCAGGGCCGGTAGCAGGGGAGGCGTTGCCTGTCGAGACGGTTGCTGCGCTCGCGGAACATCCGCAGATCATTGGGTTGGTGGACGGTTTCTGCAGAAAGGGGAGATTTGAAAAGATTCTTAGCGGGACAGCGGGCGTGGAACATGAGGTTATGGTGACGACGGTGTTCGCGGCGGTGACCGCACGAATGCGGAGGCAAAGCGAAGCTGCTGTTGAGGAGTTGATTATGGCGAGCGCTCTGACAGGCGGTGCGGCTGCCCTGGCGGTACCCACAAAGGCGCTTGCAAGGACTCGGACGAAGAGGGTTGGGTTCCAATTGCTGGGCGCGAGCACGGGGGACATGCTGGAAGGATTGCGTGCAGGCGCAGTTGGAGCGATGCCGGCGTTTGCTGCTGCTGCTCCGCAGGCCTCTTACGAGGTGCTGGCAGCGTGGAAGGATGGAGATGAGGGTCTCGCGGAGGAAAAGCAGACTCGCCTCCAGCGCGTTGCGGAGCGGCTGGAAGAGGAGCTTGGAGTCGCAGGCATAAAGTTTGGCTGTGATTTGAATGGGTATTTCGGGGGGACCCCACGTTCCCCGCAGTTGCCGTTGACCGCTGAGGAACGAGCGGAGATTGAAACGCTCATGCGCGGGCTACGCAACTGAAGATGCTGGGCTGAAAAATTAATCGTGTGTTTTGGGACTGACGGTGACGCCCATTCCGCTGAGTTTGCTGCGCGCCTGCATCGCTTCAGGGGAGTTCGGGAAGCGCTGGATGAGGAGACGAAACTCGCGCACGCCGGCGTCCTTCTGGTTCAGCGCGACAAGGGCCATTCCCTTATGCAGGTGCGAGACCGGGACTTTGTTGCTGTCGGGATACTGCTGCAGGACGCTGTCGTAGGCCTTGATCGCGCCGGCATAGCGGCCTCCGCGGTAGTCGATTTCGGCCTGGTAGTAGTAGGAGTTACCCGATAGCGGATTGTCCGGATAGTTCTTTACGACGTCGCCGAACTCTGCAGCTGCGAGCGCATACTTGGCAGCCATGTAATCGCCAAGTGCCGTCTTGTAGAGCTCGTCGGCGGGTGGAACATTGGGGCCCGGAGCAGGTGCCGGCGTTGACGCGACAGGAAGGGCCGCGGAGGGTTTGCCCTTTTTGGTGGCGGGAGCAGGTGGGGGCGGGGAATCGGGCTGGGGATTTACCGGAGCAACTGTTGGAGGCGTAACGGCTGCGCCGCCGCCCTGGGGGTTGCTCTGCATGTTGGCGCTCATCGACTGCTGCTGGCTCTGGACGTCCTGCATCAGCTTCTGAAGCGACCCGATCCGCGCCTTGATCTCATCGACGGAGTCGTTGAGTGATTGAACCTGCCCTGAGACCTGATCGATTTTGCCGCCCTGTGCCTCGTGCTGTGCCTGCATCTGCTTCTGCAGGCCGTCGACGGTGATGGCCATCTTGTTCACGGAGTCGGCGCTCTGCTGAATGAGATCCTTCATCACACCCATGCGTTCGTCATTCGACTGCTGCAGGCGAGCGACAGCGTCCTGCAGCTGCTGAATTTGCGTCTGCAACTGCACCATGTCCTTGCTGACCGCAAAGGCTGGCGAACAGTTGCTGAAGACGATGACGGCGACGGCGATCGCTGAGGCACGACGAAGCGAGCGGATCAGGTGGGAGCCGCTAAGGGAATTAAATTGGTCGTAAGAATGAATCATGGGCGTGGCACACTCGGCTTTCTGTCTTCCTGTCGGCCCTCACGCAGTGAACTGCATCAGGGCCGAGCTGAAGTGGAACCGCGAGTTAGCGGTCGAGTGAGAACTGGGCTCTGCGGTTCTGTTGCCAGCAGGACTCGTTCTCTTCGGTGCAGAACTGCTTCTCCTTACCGTAACTGATGACGCGCAGACGGCTTGCGGCGACTCCTGCGGAAGTCAGCGCGGTGCGGGCCGCGTTGGCGCGGTTTTCTCCCAGCGCCAGGTTGTATTCGGCAGATCCACGATCATCACAATAGCCGCCGATGACGACCTTGATGTTCGGATGAGCGTTGAGATAGTTGGCGGCCGACGAGACGGAGGTTGTCGCGTCAGGGCGCAGGTCGAAGCTGTCGTAGTCGAAGAAGATGTCCTGAACGTTCTGGTGGAAGGCGGCCTCGCTGCCCATGTCCGCTGCGGGTGTCTCGGGTGCGGTTGGGGCCACCGGGACTCTCACGGTGACACGAACGTTGGCCTCGGTCGTGCCGCCGTCACCCTTCGCAGTGAGGTGAAAGTTGGTGGAACTGGAGGGGGAGACGGTCTGGGTGCCGTTGAGATTGACATCGCCGATGCCGTCAATGTTGACCGACGTGGCATTCTGACTTCGCCAGTTGAGGACGACGGACTGGCCCAGATCAATCGCTACCGGGTCTGCGGTGATGGTGGCCGTAGGAGGAGCGGAAGGAGTCGGCGTGGGGCCGAGGGTGCTGGGATTAACTCCGCTTGCCTTTTTGTGGCAGCCTGTAACGGCGCCCAGCGCGGCGAAGGTAAAGGCCATGGCCAGAATTCTGTTGATCTTGCTTTGTCTTGCGATCATTCGCTCTCTCCTGCCAGTCGTTAGTATTTCAAAAAAAGAACATACCCCGCTAAGCAATTCTGCGGAAAACTATTACTTCCAACTCCAGTTGGGCATATCTGCGCCGGGGCCCGTGAGTGCGCGCTTCTGGGTCCCGTCGGCCAGCATCGACATAATCTTCATGTGGCTGGCCTTGCCGTCGGCAGTGTTGGCGTAGACGATGTGTCGTCCGTCCGGCGACCATGATGGGAAGTCACATCGGCCCCCGTCGTGGGTCAGCTGAATCCATCGTTTGGTGGCGATCTCCATCACGTAGATGTCCTGTCCGCCGGGGGCTCCCGGGCCGTATTTGCGGTCCCATGCGAAGGCGAGAAACTGGCCATTGGGCGACCACGACGGAGACGTTGCATACCCGCTGTCGGTCATCCGCTGCACTGCCGAGCCGTCGGTATCCATGATGTAAAGCTGAGGCAGGCCGGTACGCCCGCTGATCCAGGCGATCTGCGACCCAGTTCGTGGATTGAAGGTGGGGGAGACATCCGGCCCGCGGAAGCTGGTGATGCGCCGGGCCAGACTGCCGTTAGCATCGGAGATCCATATTTCTGGGTCCCCGGAGCGCGAAGAGGAATAAGCGATGTCCTTGCCGTTGGGAGCCCACGCTGGAGACAGGTTCGTTCCGCCAACGCCCGTGAACGTGACCATGCGGCCGAGAATCAGCGAGAACATCCGAATCTGAAAGCCGTCTTTACCGAGAGAAGAGAAAGCGATGCGACTGTTATCGGGGGAGATGCGAGGTGAGAGCGAGATGCTGCCCAGCTTGGTGATTGGGTGCTGGTTCGCACCGTCGTAGTCCATCTCCCATATCTCTTTGTCGGCGCCGTTGAGCTTGACGTAGGCGATCTTCGATTCGGCGATGCCCTGGCTGCCGCCGCTGAGACGGAAGATGATCTCGTCTGCGAAGCGGTGAGCGATCTGGCGTGCTGAGTCTTCGCTTGCTTCTTCGCTGTACTGCTTGGCCAGAATCTGTGGGAACTGGGTGTTCTTGGCGTCGAAGAGGAAGCCGTTGCAGACGATTTTGCCGCTTTCGACGCTGAAGCTGCCGAAGGCAACCATGGCGGCGGAGGCCGGCGCCACCGCCCACTGCTGGATGTTCATCTCTGCGGGTGCGCCTGGGGTGGTTTGCGGCTGAAGGCTCTTGGAGACGACGTCGAAGATGCCAGCGTTGGCGAGATCGGCGTAGAGCGTGGTATCGAAGGTCCCTTTGAAAGTCTGGGCATCGCCGGAACCTGGCTTGAAGTCCGCGACCGCGATACGAATGTTCGTTACGCCGGTTGAGGTTTCCGTGTGGAAGCCTTCCTGCGCGCGAAGAGCCAGGGCGCTGGCGAGGCAGACGAGCAAGGCGAGGAGACTGGAACGGTGTGCGCTTCGGAGGAGGGGAGTTCGTTGCGGACTTGGCATTCTATCCAATCTTAGACGCAAAAAAACCGCGCCGGGTCACCTGAGAGCCTCGGTAAGGTAATCAAACGAATACCGTTTGTGCGCAAATTACTGCGGTCGGAAGTGAAAAGTGAACTCAACGGTGATTCGATTGCCTGCGGGAAGAGGACCGAACCCATCCACTCGCTGTACGGCGCGGAGAGCCGAGAGGTCGAGCGTGGGAGAGCCACTGCGAGTCTCGACGCGCGCGTTGGAGGGGACGCCCTCGCGGTCGATATCGAACATGATGGTCGCGCTCTTGTCCATTGAGGCGATCGGGTCGGCCTCGGATTTGAACCAGTTCTGCGAGACCTTGCTGTTGACGATATTGACGTAGTAGGCGTAACGCTCGCCGAAGCTGCGGTCCTGGATCGAGACGCTGGAGGTGCCGTTTTTCAACTCCATCGTGGACTGCGCGATGCGGATGCCGGCGGTTTCTCCAGTTACGGCCTTGGTTGGAGGCGGCGTGATGGGTTGAACGTGTTTTGGCGGGGCGGGGGTAGGCTTTTCGGCTACCTTGGGCGGCTTGGTCTTCTCGGGGATCGCAACCGAATCGGGGGTTGGGGCGGTTTCTGTCTTCTCTTTGGCGGTGACGGGCGCTGGACTTGGTGCCTCTGAGGTCAGTACGCCGGTGTCAAGAGTGCGTTGCGTCGGCGGCAGAGGAATCGATGCGACCATGGTGGCCTGAATCGCTCCGGCATTAGAGGCGTTTTCGCCCCAGTTCACTCCGCGATGATGAAAGAGAAACGCCGACGCGACGATCGCCCCAGCGACGAGGCCGTGGAGCAGAAGCGAGCCGGCGAAGTTAAGGCCGAGCTTCTCCTCTTCGATGTAGTCGTTGTGGCTGAATTGGAGTTCGGCGGCGATGACAGACTCCTTAGGGCTTCAGCGGCTGGGTGACGATGCTGATGTTGGTGATGCCGGCCTGCTTGACCGCATCCATTACCGAGGCGAAGGCTCCGAATGGCACCCGCTCATCGGCGCGCAGGTAGATGATGCGCTTGGCGGCGGGGGCTCCACGCTGGACCTTCAGCAGAGCGGGAAGCTCATTCACGTTGACCGGCTTGTCCTGCAGAAACACGTTCTGCTCGCGGTCGATGGTGACGACCATACGTTCTTCGGTGAGCTGGTTGACAGAGCGAGTCTTCGGAATCGCCACCTCGACGCCGGACTGCAGCACCGGCGCGGTGAGCATGAAGATCAGCAGAAGCACGAGAACAACGTCAACCAGCGGCGTAATGTTGATCTCGGCCAGCGCGGTCTGGGTGTGTCCCTTGGAGGTGAAAGCCATCGCTAGAAGACCCTCCGTCTCGCCTCTTCCGGCTGCGGTGGCGTGGTTGGCGTCATCATCGCAGCGTTTTCAATTGCATTCAGAAGCTCGCGGCCAAAGTCGTCCATGCGCGCGGCAAACTCGCGCAACCGGGCCGTGAGCTGGTTGTAGCCGATAACGGCCGGGATCGCGACGGCAAGGCCGGCTGCGGTTGTGATCAACGCCTCCGAGATACCGGGTGCAACCGCGCGAAGCGTTGCGGCACCTGCGGTACCAAGGCCGTGGAACGCGTCGATGATTCCCATGACGGTTCCGAAGAGGCCGATGAACGGCGCGATGGCGGCGATCGTGGCGAGCCATGTCATGCGGCTTTCCATCGCAGTCAGAGCCTCGCTCGAGGCAGTCTGCGCTGCGCGTTCGAGCGCGACGGGATTCCGTGGCAGGCCGCGTCCGCCGTTCTGGCGCTGGTATTCATCGTGAATCTCGCTGAAGACGGCAACCAGGGGGCTTGGCTTGAACTGATCGGCTACGGCGGCGATCTCGCTGAGGCGTGTCGATTTGCGGAAGGCTCGAAGAAAGCGGGCGCTCTGCGTCTGAGCTTTGCTGAAACGCGACCACTTGGCGATCATGATGGTCCACGAGAAGATGCTCGCCACCAGAAGGATGACGAGAACCGTAAGCGCGACCGGGCCGCTGTTGTGAATCAACTCCAGCAGGGCGCCGCCATTGGCTGCCGCAGGAGCCGCGGCTGAGGAGTCTTCCTGAAGGAGATAAAGTGCGAGCATCCAGAGCATAGTTGTTATCCGCCAGACCCTAGTGTAAATCCGGTTTTTGCCGAATTTGGGCCGAACACCTGTTGTGATGCTGGTTTCAGGTGCACACGATGGTTCACAGCGCAGGGCTATGTTGTTTTGCTATCCTCGCGATACATCCCTGGTTGAGGACCTTATGCTGCTGGAGTTGCGCGCGGAAAATTATGCTGTGATCGATCGAGCGGTCGCGACGTTTGGCCCCGGTCTCAACCTGTTAACCGGCGAGACCGGCGCAGGAAAGTCGATCCTGATCGATGCTCTGGCGCTTCTGCTTGGTGGAAAAGCTTCGGCCGACGTGGTTCGGCATGGAGAAGAAAAGGCAGTCCTGAACTGCGTCTTCGAACTGACGCCGGGTGCTGAGGCGATCCTCGAAGCCAATGGAGTCGACTCCGATTCGGATCATATTCTGCTGCGGCGCGAGATTCTCGCGAACGGCAAAGGCCGTGTCTTTGTGAACAATCAGCCCGCGACTGTTGGCGTTTTGCGCCAGCTTGCTCCGGAGCTTGCACTGGTTCATTCACAGGGCGAGACGCTCGGGTCGTTCGATCAGGCACAGCAGCGCAGTCTTCTGGATCGCTTCGGCGGATTGAATGCCGAGCCTGTGGCTGAGGCCTTCGCGGTATGGCGAGCGACGACGGATAAATTGAATGAGTTGCAATCTGCCGAGCAGGACCGCCTGCGCATGGCTGATCTGTGGCGATTTCAAAGTACGGAGATCGATCAGGCCGCGCTCACCGCAGAGGACGAGGACGTTCAGCTTGAGGCAGAAAAGCGTGTTCTGGCCAACGCAGAAAAGCTCCACACTGCGGCGATGAACGCGCACGAGCTCTTGTATGAGTCAGAGAGTTCAGCCGAAGGCGCTCTGGGGGCGGCTCTCAAGCATCTGGAAGAACTGGCGCGGTACGACTTGCGATTTCAGGAACCGGCTCAGCAGTTGGCGGCTGCGAAGGCGATCGTGGAGGACGTCGACGCCGAGGTGCGTGACTTTGCGGACAACATCAACGCCGCGCCCGGACGTCTCGAAGAGATTGAAGACCGGTTGGCAGCGCTCGATCGGCTGAAACGAAAGTATGGGCAGACTCTGAGAGAGGTGATCGACTTTGGCGCCGAGGCTTCGCGCAAGCTGGCGGAGGTGGAGAACCGCGATGTTCTGCTGGCGGAGTTGAAAGTGAAAGAAGAAAAGGACGCTGCAGCTTATCGAAACGCCGCAACACAGCTCACGAGTGCACGTTCCGACGGCGCGAAGCGACTGGAAAAGCTGGCAGAGGCGCAGATTAACGATCTGGCGATGAGCACTCGTTTCCATGTTCAGGTTACACCGCAGAACGCTTCGGAACACTGGACATTGCACGGATGGGATCAGGTGGATTGCCTGATCGCGACCAACGCGGGCGAGCCGCTGAAGCCTCTCGACGAGATTGCTTCAGGCGGCGAGATGTCGCGGGTGATGCTGGCTTTGAAGGTCACGGTGGAGGAATCGGCGTCGAAGGGAACGGGCAAGAAGAAAAAGACAGTGTTGCCGCGTACCCTGGTCTTCGACGAGATCGACATTGGCATCGGAGGACGCGCCGCGGAGGCCGTTGGAAAGAAGCTGAAGACGCTTTCCAAGGGTCAGCAGGTCTTGTGCATCACCCATCTCCCTCAGATTGCGGCGTTCGGCGACCAGCACTTCCTGATCGAAAAGACCGAAAAGCGTGGCCGGACTCAGACCGAGATTCGCCAGATGGTCGAGTCCGAACGGACGCAGGAGATCGCCCGCATGCTCAGCGGCGCCAAACTCACCGAGACCAGCCTGAAGCATGCTGCGCATTTGTTAGAAAGCAGTAAATAGTCTTCCGCTCCCGGCATCTCGCCAAGAGGTCCTTGCATCCCAAGGGGCATCTGCGGGAGGCTTGTCTATGACTGTAGAGTCGGAGAAGTGTGCGATGGCGGGTTGTTTTTGCTTTGTTGCCCCTGGCGAGAAGTTCTGCTCGTCCTATTGCGAGGCCGCGAAGGGGCAGATCAAGCTGCAATGCGACTGCGGTCATCCAGCCTGCGCCAGCCAGAAGCTTTAGGGCGGTTTTTGTGATTTGCCGATGCGCAGAAATCCCATAAGTTCCAGTTATTTTTAGTATTTTGTCCTATTCTGCATTGCACCAAAATTGGTTCAACCTGCGTCGCGAGCGTGGTTCGAACGCGGTATACTTGATGGGTGACTACAACCACCCTGGACCACATTTCGCTCGAAGACGACAAGACGAAAACCAAGCGTGTACTTCTTCTCAAGCCTCGCGGCTTCTGCGCTGGCGTCGTACGAGCCATTGACATCGTTCAGATCGCGCTCGACACCTTCGGAGCCCCGATCTACGTCCGTAAGGAGATCGTTCATAACAGCTATGTTGTGAATGATCTGGCGAAAAAAGGCGCAATCTTTGTCAACGAGTTGGACGAGGTCCCTGAGGGCGCAAGAGTCATTTACTCCGCCCACGGAGTCTCACCTGCAGTGCGACAGGGTGCCAAAGAACGCGGACTGAAGGTGATCGACGCAACCTGCCCCCTGGTAACGAAGGTTCACGTCGAAGCGATCAAGTTCGCCAAGCAGGGCTATTCGCTCGTGCTGGTCGGGCACCGCGATCACGAAGAGGTTGAGGGAACGCAGGGCGAGGCCCCTGATGTCACGCAGGTTGTCTCGACCGTGCAGGAGGTTGAGGCTCTGGTAGTTCCCGACCCCAACAAGGTTGCCTACCTCACGCAGACGACGCTCTCGCTCGACGAGGCACGCTACATGATTGAGGCGCTGAAGAAGAAGTTTCCCAACATCGTCGGACCGCACGCGCAGGACATCTGCTATGCGACAGAGAATCGTCAGACAGCGGTGAAGAACGTCGCGCACGATGCCGATCTGGTGCTGGTTGTCGGCTCGCGCAACAGCTCCAACTCGAACCGTCTGGTAGAGGTCTCGAAGAACCTGGATACGAACTCCTACCTGATCGATACCGCCGATGCCATCCAGCCTGACTGGCTCGAAGGGGTGAACACGGTTGCGGTCACGGCCGGCGCCTCCGCACCTGAGGTATTGGTGAAGGACGTAGTCGAGTACCTCCAGACCATGGGCTACGGTTCGGTCGAAGAGGTGGAAGTAATGCCGGAAAATGTTCGCTTCGGCCTGCCGGCTGAGATCGTTCAGGCCATTGCGTCCGCTCCGGCTGCAGCCGCTCAGTAACGAGTTTCCGGACACAGAAAGTCAATTTTCATGGGCATTTCTTCAAGCAATCCGAAAGGTGCAAACCAACCGGCGCAGCCGCGCTTTGGTCGGATTGATCTCGGCCTCGACCGGGTGGCCGATGGCATTAAGCGTGCCAAGGACTGGCTTCTCGGCCAGCAGCATTCTGATGGCTACTGGTGCGGCGAACTCGAAGCCGACAGCATGCTCGAGTCTGACTACATCTTCATGCACACGCTGCTCGGTACCGGCGACCCCGGCAAGATGGAGCGTGCGGTCAATGAGATTCTCCGCCATCAGAACGAAGACGGTGGCTGGAGCCTCTATCCGGGTGGCCCCTCGAACATCAGCTACGGTGTCAAGGCTTATCTTGCCCTCAAGATCATGGGCTGGTCGAAAAACCAACCCGTAATGGTCAAGGCTCGCGAGTGGGTTCTGGCCAACGGCGGCGTGGTGGAGTGCAATACCTTCACCAAGATCTATCTCTGCGCGCTGGGTCAGTACGATTACGACGCTGTTCCGGCGATTCCGCCTGAGATCGTTCTCTTTCCCAACTGGTTTTACTTTAACCTGTACGAAATCTCTTCATGGTCGCGCGGGATTCTTGTGCCGCTGTCGATTATTTACGCGAAGAAACCGTTCAAAAAACTTGCGCCTGAGCAGGGAATCGAAGAGCTCTTCGTAGGCGGCCGTCAGGGCTCGAACCTCCATCTGCGCTGGGACAAGAAGCGCCCTCTCAGCTGGCGTAACTTCTTTCTCTTTACCGACCGGATGATTCACTGGTTCGAGCGTGTCCATATCCGGCCGCTGCGCAAGATTGCCATCAACCGCGCGAAGGAGTGGATGCTGGAGCGCTTCGAGAAGTCCGATGGTCTGGGTGCAATCTATCCGGCCATGTTGAATTCGATCGTCGCGCTGCGCTGTCTCGACTACTCGCTCGACGATCCGCAGATGATTCGCGCGATGGACGAGTTTGAGAAGCTCGGCATTGACTGCCCCGAAGGAACGCCGGACTATCCGACTCCGACTTTCCGGATGCAGCCCTGCTTCCCGCCTGTGTGGGACACGGCGCAGGCCATGTATGCGCTCGGCGAGGCTGGTGTTCGCCGCGACGACCCGCGCATGCTCAGGGCTGCTGACTGGATACTCGCAAAGGAAGTGCGCCAGAAGGGCGACTGGGCCGAGAAGGTGAAGAAGGTCGAGCCGGGTGGCTGGTACTTCGAGTTTAATAACGAGTTTTATCCGGATGTCGATGATACCGGGCAGGTTTTGATGGCTCTCAACTGCGTGGATAATCCACGCGAGCGCTATCAGTACGAGGTTTGTCAGCGCGCTATCAACTGGGTCTGGGCAATGCAGTGCAAGAACGGCGGCTGGGCGGCCTTCGACAAGGACAACACAAAGAGCATCTTCCAGTACATCCCCTTCGCCGACCACAACGCCATGCTTGATCCGCCGACTGTCGACATTACGGGCCGGATGCTCGAGATGTTGGCGCAGTACGGCTTCACGCGCAAGGACCCGCGCGTCGAGAAGGCCATCCAGTTCGTCCTCAGAGAGCAGGAAACCGACGGAAGCTGGTTCGGCCGCTGGGGCGTGAATTATCTCTACGGCACCTTCCTGGTTCTCCGTGGCCTCGAAGCCATGGGCATTTGGAACCACGAACCGGCCATTCAGCAGGCTGCGGAGTGGATCCGAATGGTCCAGAACGCCGACGGTGGCTGGGGCGAGACCTGCGGCACGTACGACGATCCGAATCAGCGCGGCATTGGGCCAAGTACGCCCTCTCAGACCGCATGGGCGGTTCTTGGCCTTCTAGGCGCCGGTGACACACGCTCCGATTCCGTAGCTAAGGGCGTTCGCTGGCTGATCGAGCGCCAGCACGCCGATGGAAGCTGGGACGAACTGGTTCCCGGACGTAACGGCGAGAGTTATTACACCGGCACGGGGTTCCCGCGCGTCTTTTATCTTGGGTATCACTTGTACAAGCAGTACTTCCCGCTGCTCGCTCTGACCACCTATGAACGAGCCATGCAGACACCGGCAGAATAAGCCGGTACAACGATTCTTTGGAGGAGACACCGGATGGCAGTCCCAGTCTCGCAAGCCTGGACGGTTGCAACGTATGTTTTGAAGCAGAAGCTCAAGGGCCGCAAGCGGTATCCGCTTGTGCTGATGCTTGAGCCGCTCTTCCGCTGTAACCTTGCCTGCGCGGGTTGCGGAAAGATCCAGTACCCGGCCCACATCCTGAAGGCCGAGCTTTCACCCGAAGAGTGTTTCAAGGCAGTCGAGGAGTGCGGCGCGCCGATGGTGTCGATCCCGGGCGGAGAGCCCCTGCTGCACCCGAAGATGCCGGAGATCGTCGCCGGTCTCGTCGCGCGCAAGAAGTACGTCTACATGTGCACCAACGCGCTTTTGCTCAAAGAGAAGCTCCACCTCTTCAAACCGAGCAAGTATCTCTCGTTCTCGGTCCACGTCGACGGCCAGAAGGAGCATCACGACTTCTCCGTATGCCGTGAGGGTGGTTACGACATCGCGATGGAAGGCGTTCGCGCTGCGGTTGCTGCAGGATTCCGCGTGACGACCAACACAACTCTCTTCGATGGTGCCGACCCGAACAGTGTTCGCGCCCACTTTGACGAGATGATGGCGGCAGGAGTCGAGAGCATGATGGTCTCGCCCGGTTATACCTACGACAAGGCACCTGATCAGAACCACTTCCTTGGCAAGGCGAAGTCCCGCAGAATGTTCCGCGCCATTCTTTCGAACCGGAAGAAGGAGTGGAAGTTCAACACACACCCGCTCTTCTCCGAGTTCCTGATGGGCAAGCAGAATTTCGAGTGCACGCCATGGGGTATGCCGACCTTCTCGATCTTCGGCTGGCAGAAACCCTGCTACCTCCTGCAGGACGGCTACGCCGACACCTTCGAAGAGCTGATGACCGCCACCGAGTGGCAGAACTACGGTGCGAAGAGCGGCAATCCGCAGTGCGCCAACTGCATGGTCCACTCCGGGCACGAAGCCTCGGCGGTCGATTACAACTTCAGCTCGCTCAAAGGATTTCTCGTCACCGCAAGCAAGTACGTGTTCCCGTCGACGTATGAAGACGCGGACGCTCAGAAGCTGCTGAACGAGTGGCGTCCGGAACACGCGACGCCGCTGATCCAGATTCAGGCCTCAGCCGGCGCGAACGAACTGCAGTCGGTCTCGGGAGATTAGGCATGGCGACAGAGCAGCAGGAACACCTGAAGATCGAACAGCTGCGGCAGCACAGCGCTGATGAACTCGAACACATCGAAGGCCGCGAGAAAGAAAACCTCGAGGGCTGGATTCCATCCCTGGCCAGCGACGCCGAGATCCGCGAAGCCCTTGAGAAGGCCTTCGACTATCGTGGCGATGTGACCATTACACGCAAAGACGGTTCGCAGATCGTGGGCTATCTCTTTGACCGGCGCACTGGTACCTCGCTCGCCGACTCCTTTGTCCGGATCATCCCTACGAATGCGTCGGGCAAAGTCAACGTCCCGTACTCCGATATCGCGGCACTCGTTTTTACAGGCCGCGACACCGCCGCGGGCAAGACCTTCGAGGCCTGGGTGAAAAAATACTGGGAGAAGAAGGCTGCGGGCGAGAAGAACATTCAGATCGAGCCGGAGAAGCTCGACTAAACTCTCCCTCGAGATGAAGGTCTTTCTTACAGGTGCCACTGGATTTGTTGGAAACCACGTCGCGCGTGCCTATGCGGGCCAGGGTGCCGAGTTGCGTCTTCTCACTCGCAAGTCCAGCAACCTCACCGCCATCGAAGGTATTCAGGCTGAAACAGTTGTAGGCGATTTGCGAGAGCCGGAAAAGCTCCGCTCTGCTCTAACCGGTTGCGATGCGCTCGTCCACGTCGCCGCCGACTATCGCCTCTGGGTTCGCGATCCTCAAGAGATGTACGCTACCAACGTCGACGGCACACGCGAACTCCTCAAACTTGCGCGCGAAGTTGGCGTGCAGCGTGTCGTCTACACCTCGAGCGTCGCGACGATGGGCTTCAAAGCAGACGGAACCATTGTGAACGAAGACACGCCGGTTACACTCGCGGACATGATCGGTCACTATAAGCGATCCAAGTTCCTGGGCGAGCAGGAGGCGATCAAAGCCGCACAATCCGGTCAACATGTCATGATACTGAACCCCACGACGCCCATCGGCCCCGGTGACGTCAAGCCAACGCCAACCGGCCGCATCATCGTGGACTTCCTGAACAAGAAATTCCCCGCCTACGTCGACACCGGACTCAACCTTGTCGACGTTACCGAGGTTGCCCGCATGCATGTGGTCGCACTCGAACGAGGAACGCCAGGCGAACGCTATATTCTTGGCGGCGAGAACCTTACCCTCAAACAGATCCTCGACCGCATGTCCGCAATCACCGGCCTTCCGTCGCCGAAGACGAAAGTGCCGCATTCCGTTGCGATGGCCTTTGCTTTCTTCGATGAAACAATCACCGGAAAACTTCGCGGTAAAGAGCCTCGCGCTACTGTTGAGGCTGTCCGCATGGGCAAAAAGATGATGTTCGCCTCCTCTGCCAAAGCCGAACGCGATCTTGGATTTCAAGTACTGCCGATCTATCCCGCACTTCGAGCAGCCATCGCCTGGTTTATCGCGAATGGATACGCGCCGGCGCCATGAGAATCGCAATCATCGCAGCGCTTCCCGGCGAACTGAAGCCTCTGGTAAAAGACTGGCAGCAGATTCGCACTGGTGACCGAAGAACGAAGAAGTGGACAACTTCTCGCGACGCGAATACCTGGATCGCCGTCTGCAGTGGTATGGGTGCAGAGGCCGCGCGCAGGGCGTACGCCAATGCCGTCGCTGATGGGCCGGTGGATATGCTCTTTTCAGTCGGTTGGGCAGGTGCCCTCGCACCCGAGATCTTGCCGGGAACCGTTCATATCCCAATGGTGGTGATCGATGTCCAGACTGGCGAACGGTTCTCGCACTCCAAGAGCGAGAGGAAAAACACCCTGGTCACCACGGTACGTGTGGCCGATTCGGCAGAAAAGAGCCGTCTGGCAGCGACCTACCCCGGAGCGCTTCTGGTTGACATGGAAGGGGCGACCGTGGCGCGTCTTGCAGTGATGAACGGGATTCCAGCGCTTTGCATCAAGGGCATCTCGGATGCCTTCGATGCAAGACTCCCCGATCTGAATCCCTTTATCAACGAAGATGGCCAACTGAGCTTCGTGCGCTTTTTGCCGCATGTTGCTCTTCGACCGCGATATTGGCGATCGTTGATTCACCTTGGAACAAACAGCGCACAGGCCGCATACGCCATGCGAGACTTGGTGATGGAGTTCATGAAAGAAGGAAATGTCGAAAAGGTCATTCGCGCCGGAAGCTTCTGATACGATCCCGTCGATACCCGCGACGATGCGAGCCGCAGTCTATCGCGGCATTAACGACGTCCGCGTCGAAACCGTCTCAGTCCCTGAGATCGGCGCAGGCGAAGTCCTCGTAAAAATTCACACCTGTGGAATCTGCGGTACTGACCTCAAAAAGATTCACACTGGCTCACACTCGGCGCCGCGCATCTTCGGACATGAGATGTCCGGAACGATCGCGAAAACCGGCGAAGGTGTGGAAGGCGTTCAAGTCGGCGATCGCGTGATGGCGTACCATCACATTCCCTGTGGCAAGTGTTACTACTGCCGCAAGCAGACGTTCGCGCAGTGCGAGACTTACAAGAAAGTTGGCTGCACCGCTGGCTTTGAACCCTCCGGTGGAGGCTTCGGCGAATATATTCTGGTCATGGACTGGATCGTCCGCAAAGGACTCGTCAAAATTCCCGATGGCGTTCCCTTCGAACAAGCTGCCTTTATCGAGCCGGTCAACACCTGTTATAAGGCGATCGAACTACTCAAGTTGCAGCCCGACGAGACGGTGCTGGTGATTGGGCAGGGCCCGATCGGCATTCTTCTGGCTGCACTGGCGAAAAGAACGGGAGCTACGGTACTCACAAGCGACCTCTACCCCGAGCGTCACGCAATCGCCGCAAAGTTTGGACTGAACCATCCTCTCGATGCCCGCGGCGACGTGGTTGCATCAGCCAGGGCTGCCAGTGAAGGCCGCGGCGCCGACGTCGCTCTGGTTGCGGTCGGCGGCAATGCACTCATCAAGATTGCGATGGACGCAATTCGCCCCGGCGGCAGAGTGATGCTCTTCGCCCAGACCCAGCACGGCGAAGCCCCGTTCGACCCTGCCGCGGTCTGCATGGATGAGAAGACTCTGATGGGCTCCTACAGTTCTTCGGTCACCTTCAATGAGGCTGTCAACCAACTGATCTTCGACGGCTACGGCAAAGGATTCGATCTCACCCAGCTCATCTCGCACCGCTTCTCGCTCGAAGATGCGGTTGCAGCAATCGACCTCGCATCGCACCCGGTGGCCGATTCCATGAAGATTGTGATTCAGCCTGGCGGCTAATCTCTCGCGCGCTTCTTCACTTCGACATTCAGGCGCTTGATCTTCTGATTAAGTGTGGAGAGCGGAATTCTGAAATACTCCGCGGCTTCTGTCTGGTTCCAATGGCAGCGTTCCAGACGATCGGAGATGATGCGCCGCTCGATCTCTTCCATCAGGTCAAACAGGGAGGCGTTCGGCTCATGGTCCAGCAGGTTCGTCGAGTAGGTTCCGCCGGTTAGCTGCGCCGGAAGCAGGTCAGGATTGATCGTGCGCGAGTTCGACAACACCACGCCGCGCTCCATCGCATTCTCAAGCTCGCGAACGTTGCCCGGCCACTCGTAGTCCATGATGATGCGCATCGCTTCAGGGGATAGTGAACGGTCTTCCGTACCGTTTTCCTGCGCGTAGAACCTGAGGAAGTGAGCCGCAAGCAGAGGGACATCTTCACGGCGTGCACGCAGTGGCGGCAGTTCAAGACAGATGACGTTCAGGCGATAGAAGAGATCCTCGCGGAATCGGCCTTCGCGCACTGCCTCCTGCAAATTGACATTCGTCGCCGCAATGATGCGGACATCCACCTGAATCTCTTGCACGCCGCCCAGATGCATGAACCGGCGGTCCTGCAGAACGCGCAGAATCTTCGCCTGCATATCCAGACCCATAGTGCCGATCTCATCAAGAAAAAGCGTTCCGCCATTCGCAACCTCAAAGAGTCCCTTCTTGGCTGTGACAGCCGAAGTAAAGGCTCCTTTGACATGCCCGAACAGCGTCGACTCCAGCAGATCCGACGGCACCGCGCCAGTGTTGACCGGGACAAACGGCTTATCCCTGCGCGGCGAATTCGCATGAATTGCCTTGGCAATAAGCTCTTTGCCGGTACCGCTCTCGCCTTGAATCAGAACCGTTGAGCGGCTGGGCGCAACCTGCGCGACCAGATCAAAGAGCCGCAGCATTGGCTCACTCTTGCCGACGATGTTTTCGAAGTTGTAGCGCTGCTTCAGCGTGCGCTTGAGTTGAACGACCTCTTCTTCCGCGCGATGTCTGGCAACTGCCGCGCGAATGTCGGCCAACAGTTTCTCGTTGTCCCACGGCTTCTGAACGAAATTCTCCGCGCCTGCACGGATCGCGTCGACAACGTTGCCTACCGTCCCGTAGGCCGTAATCATGATCACAGGAAGATGAGGGTGCATCTCGACGATGCGTGGCAGCAGATCGATACCGCTCTGGCCCGGTAGTGCGAGGTCCAACAGCAGCAGGTCGTATTCGTTGTGTGAAAGCAGATCGATGCCGGAGGGTCCATCGATTGCGGTATCGACAGCGAATCCCTCAAGCGTCAGCAGTGTATCCAGCGACTCGCGGATCGCCTCTTCATCGTCGATGATCAGGATGCGTGGTTCGCCGGCTACGCGGATATTACGTTGGGCCGGCAGATTCTCGGAGACAACTTCAGTCACTTCAGGCATGGATCGTCTTTCTTTCACCATCGTGCGTCCTGCTCTTTGGCAGATCGCCAGTGATGGCGGGGCGTGTGCCGGAGGATGGGAATTCCAACTGGAAAGCGGTGCCGATGCCGAGTTCACTTTCAACGTGAATCTTTCCAGCATGTTCCTGCATGATTCCGTAGCTTACTGCGAGCCCCAGGCCGGTGCCTTTGTGCGCACCCTCCTGCGGCTTGGTTTTGGTTGTGAAGAAAGGATCGTAGATGCGGTGCAAATGTTCCTTTTCGATGCCCGCGCCTGAGTCCTGAATTCGTACAACAACGCGTCCTGGCCCATTGAAGGTTGCAATCCTGAGCGTTGCATTCGGCAGCCCGTACATTGCATCCTTCGCGTTCAGCATCAGGTTCAGGATCACCTGTTGCAGCTTGCCCTGATTTCCGTGGATACGTGCAAGAGCCGGATCGAAGTTCGTCTCCACACGAATCTGTGATGTCTTGAACTGATGCTCGAGCAGCGTGATCGTGTCGCCAAGAAGATCGTTCAGATTCAGGCTGGTAAATTCAGCCCCGCTTGTTCGCGAGAAGTTCAGCAGGCCGTTGACGATCTCCGACGCGCGGAAGGTCTGCTGCGTGATCTTTTCGAGCACGGGGGCAAGGCGCTGATCGTCGCGCATATGCTTCGTCAGCATCTGGGTATAGCTCGAGATCACCGCCAGCGGCGTATTGACCTCGTGCGCGACTCCGGCGGCCAGCAGGCCGATCGACGAAAGCTTCTCCGACTGCGTGAGCTGCGCCTCCAGTTGAATCCGGTCGGTAATATCGTCGACGAGAATGATCCGCCCAACCGCGACAAAATTACGTGTGACGAGCGGCGCAATGGCAATGTTGGCGATACGCTCGGTGCCATTGGGCAGTCTTAGCCGGAACTTATAAAGCGTGTGAGTACCATGCTCCTCGCGTACGCTGTTGAATCGCGAGACAAACTCCGGCGGCAGTACGGCAGAGATAGGCTGGCGCAGGACCTCTGTGCGCCCCTTCTCGTACATCGTCTCCATCTGCGTGTTCCAGCTTTCGATGCGGTCATCGAGATCGACAGCGAAGACGCCGATGTTGATTGATTCCACGATATTTTCGTGGAACTCCTTGAGGCTTTCGAACTCGGTAATCTTCTGCTCCAGGCGGCGATAGAGCTGTGCGTTCTGAATGGCAATGCCGATGTAGCCGGCCAGCGACTCGAGCAGCTCCATATCTTCACTGGAGAGAAAATCCCCGTTATCCGTGCGGCCGAGGCCGATCACAGCGACGGTGCGCGCGCCGCCGCCTTCGCGATTCGCGACACGACAGGGAAGGTAGTAGTTCAGATCGAGAGTTGCCGCGCTCGAGCGTTGCGTCTCCGGCAGGCGAATCACGTTCTGCGAATTCTCAAGGAAGATATGATTATTCGCGCCTGGTCTGTCGAAGTCGAGGAAGCGAAGATCGAGTGCACGCAGATCGGCAGCCTGGAGATTGATCAGTCCGTGCGAAGCAGCCAGCTCGAAGCGTGGCGGAGTGTTGCGCCGCTCGTCGCCTTCCGAAGCAAGAAAGACCGCGACCCGCGTCACAAGCAACGCCTGCGGCAGTCGCTCGACGATCGAATCCAGCAGCGTGCGCAGATCGGTCTGTGAGTTGATGCCTCGGCCAAAGTCGACCAGCGTCTCGCGATAATCAAACCGCTTCTGATCGAAGACCCGATCCACGCGTGCCTGAATTGCACGCTTCAACGGATCGAAGACGATTCCGGTGAGGATCACTGCGGCCATCAGGCCCCAGATGCCGAGACTCTGCAGGCGCGTATGCACCAGCTCCGCCATCAGTGCGACGATGCCGAAATAGAAACCAACCAGCGAAGCGGTAGCCAGCGTGTACGTCACGCCGCGCTTGAAGATCAGGTCGACGTCCATCAGCCTGTAACGAACGATCGCCCAGCTGAAGGTCAATGGAAGAATCACCAGCGACAAACCGGCAAACTTCGTCAGAGGAGTCGGCACCGACCAGTCGGCGAGATAGGGGATTACATTTAGTAGCGTAAACGGAGTGACGGCGAGCAGAGTGCCACGGGTCAGCCACTTCAGCTGCTGCCGCTCCAGCCCGGACTCAGCCCGGCGATAACGGTATCGGAAGACTACGGCCGCAATTACGTAATACAACGCAAGGTAGCCCAGCGAGATCTGGTCCAGGCGATGCACCAGAATCTCAGTGGCCGACCAGAAGCGAATCGCCGTATATTGCAGCGCCAGCAGAAAGATTCCGGGCAGGTAGAGCAGAGCGCAGGCAAGCCGCCGCCGCCATCGGTTGCGCGGGTCCGGAACATAGTTGTCCGAGAAGCTGACCGCGAAGTGCAGGAAGAGCGCCGGCTGTAGAGCCTGCGCGATCATATTGCCCCAGTCGAAGATGCCCAGCTCGCCGGTCGAGCGGAAGCTGTAAAACACAAACGAGATCAGGCAGAAGACATAAAAATGGACCGATTTCGGCGCAGTCCATCGCCGGAACAGAACATAGATCCCGATGCAGAGATAAACCAGCGCAATAAACCGCAGGTACTGGTTGAAGGACCTGTCCTTCTCTCCAAGAATGACGGGAATATCCAAACGGGTTGCGCCGTTCAGATCGATCGACTGCGGAACCGGCCTGAGGATGGAGTAGGTCGCGCGCGCAAAGCTGCCCGTATGGAACATCTCCCTGCCAAGCGAGGCGACGCGTGTCGTGGTCTGCTCATTGACGCTGATCAGGATGTCGCCGGTTCGAATTCCAGCTCGGTTTCCGGGAGAATCCACAGGTACCCGCTCGGCCTTCAGGCCACCGCTGGCCTCCACCCACCAGATACCGTCCGTCGGAACTGCAAGCCCATTTTCATGCTGGAAGTTCATCGTTGCCAGCACACAAGCCGCTACAGTCGCCAATGCGAGCACGACCGCGAGAATGCGTGTTTGTGCAACGTCTTTCATCCTGCCTCGCCTAAGAAAGAGCACATCAAGGCCCAAACGCTTAAATCGCTTCTGAGCTTACATTTAGTGGTCTACTAAAGGTCTGATCGTGCCTGATCCTACAGAAAATCATAACCCATTCTGTAATTCACATAAATCCCGCTACTGATATCTTACGTATCCGTTAGACAATTGTTCATGCAAAAGGACTGCGAGTTTTGTAATTTGTTAACTCTCCGTCACAAAATCAAATTGTGAACCTGAGCGAACCTTTTTCGGCAATACCTCCTCAAATTATTAATACTGCTGTAACATAAACACCGACGAGATGATCTGCCTGCACGACCTTTGGCGTCGATCTCCAGACTTCTATTGAGTTGGCAGCGAATGTGACGAAGGCAGATCCCGAAAACGATCCGATAATCGAAGAGGCATTTGTCCTGGTGGACGGAGCGAAGCTCCACTACCAGCGGGCAGGCACAGGGCGCCCCGTGCTGCTTCTTCACGGACTCGTCGGATCGGCAAAAAACTGGCGACGTAACATCACCTTCCTCTCGCGAGACTCCAGCGTTTACGCCATCGACTTCTTCAACATGGGCCAGTCCGACCGCGTACTCGGCCTCGATGCCAGCCTTGAGGCGACTGCGGATCGGCTAGCCGCATATATGGACGCCGTCGGGCTTCCGGAAGCCGACATCGCCGGACACTCACATGGTGGAGCCATTGCCATGATGTTCGCTGCCCGCCACCCGGACCGCGTCCGCCGACTTATCCTGTTTGCGCCGGCCAATCCCTTTTGCGACCTTGGCAACCAACTCATCCGCTTCTACCAGACAGGCTTTGGCGCATGGTTCGCGCGTCGGATTCCTTTTCTGCCCAGAATGCTGAAGGCCACCGCCCTCAGCCGCATGTACGGCGACCCCCGCCGCGTTGCACCGGACGCCCTCGACGGATACACCCAGGGCCTTCATATTCCCGGCACGGTCGATCACGTCATGCAGATTGTTCAACGTTGGTTTGTGGATATGGGCCTTCTTCAGTCGGCTCTCGTCCGCCTCGCTGAAAAGCCCACACTGCTGATCTGGGGCGACCGCGACCGTGCGGTCGGCCTTCACTCCGCCCGCGAACTGCACCGCTTTCTGCCGCAGTCGCAGCTTCTCGTTTTACCTGGCGTGGGTCATATCGCGTTTGAGGAGACCCCCGAGGTCTGCAACCAGGCCATGCGGGAATGGCTCGTCGCCCCTGCGCCATCCCAACTGCGTCCTTCGATGAGCCGCCATCAGGATCGCCCCGCCCGCTCTAATCGCCATGAAGCCCGCGGCGCAGCCTGATCTAGCTCAGACCGAACTCAGACCGTACCCACTCCCGAAGCTCGTGCTGCATGCGGTCCAGCTTAGGGCCCGGCGAATCCGGCGTACCCTGGAAAAAGTGATCGGCACCCGCAATCCAGACCAGCCGCTTCGGCTCCGGCGCACGTTCAAAGACGCCATCCAGGACATCGCGCGGCCCATACTGGTCGTGATCGCCGCTGATAAAGAGCTTGGGGACGGTGCACTTCGGTAGAAACGCGTAGTCGTAATCTCTGCCCTCTGCGCGAACCGGCAAACCAAGCCCGATTAAACCCTTCACGCGAGCGTCGCCGCAGCACGCACGCAACCCAACATTCGACCCAAATGAAAATCCGGCAAACAGGATCGGCAAATTAAATCTGCTGGTCATCCAATCCAGCGCCGCCCGAACATCCTCCTGTTCGCCCAACCCTTCATCGTGCTCGCCTTCGCTTAAGCCGACGCTGCGAAAGTTGAAGCGAAGCACTGGCAGACCAAAGGAAGAGAACGCCTTCATCGCGTGATAGACGACCTTGTTGTGCATTGTCCCGCCGCCAAGTGGATGTGGGTGGCACGCCAGTACTGCGTAGGGAGCGTCTTCGCGCCCCGTATTCAAAAGAGCTTCCAGCCGCCCCGCGGGCCCGCGAAGATCATCGATCGATTTAATCTGCGAAGAAGAGTGAGTCATCCTCATCAGTCTATCGGTTTGCCGTTATCCGTCGTTCACGCGCGGTATCGTATGCTGAAACACATGGCGATCGACCCGATTGAACTCACCAGAAAGCTCGTGGACATCGAATCCACCACCTACCACGAGGCTCCCGCCGGAGAGTTTCTGCACAAATTCCTCGGCTCACAGCGCTACTCGGTCGAACGAATGCCCGTCCCCCAGCCCGACGTCGCGACAACTCCCGGTGCGGGCAGCGGCGAACGCTTCAATGTGTACGCCGCGCTGCCCGGCGTGACTCCCGATGTCGTTCTCTCGACTCACATGGACACCGTGCCGCCTTTTTTTCCTTCGAGTGAAGATGGCGAGTTTCTCTACGGTCGCGGTTCCTGCGATGCCAAAGGCATCATCGCCGCGCAGGTCGCAGCCGCCGATCGCCTGCGCGAGGCTGGCGTCAAAGTGGGCATGCTCTTCGTCGTCGGCGAAGAGCGCGACTCAGCCGGTGCCTTCGTAGCCAATAACTTTCCCCGGGGATCAAAGTTTCTCATCAACGGCGAGCCCACTGACAACCGCATCGCGATCGCCTCCAAAGGCGCGTTGCGCGTCGAGCTTCGTGCCAAAGGTCGCATGGCCCATTCGGCCTATCCTGAGCTCGGAGAATCAGCAATCAACAAACTCGTCGAGGCGCTCCACGACGTCCTCGCGATGCCGCTACCGTCGGAGCCCGAGATCGGCCCAGCCACCCTCAACATCGGAATCATCTCCGGAGGCTATGCTCCCAACGTCATCTCCGACAAAGCCGAAGCTCATCTCCTCATCCGCACGGTCGGCCCGTCCGACGAATTAAAAAATCAATCCGCGCAGTCGTCGGCGACCGCGCAGATGTTGACTTCTCGCTCGACCTGCCCTTTGTCCGCATGCGCAAGGTCGGGGAAATGCCGACGATGATTGCCAAGTTCGCCACCGACATTCCAGCGCTCACTAACTGGGGCGAACCGTTTCTCTTAGGACCTGGCTCCATTCATGTCGCTCACACTCCGCACGAAAAGATAGCAAAGAAAGAGCTCCTCGAAGCCGTCGATCTCTACGTCGATCTCGCCACCAGCCTGGTGCGGAGCCTCTAGCCGACCATGCCAAAGATTCTCCGCCGACTCCTCGCGATTGTCCTTGCGCTCCTTTTTGTCGCAATCCTCGCCCCGGTCTTCGCCTATCGAAGCATCCCCTCCGCGAACACAAATCTAACGCACTTCGACACCATCATCGTGCTCGGCACCCCCGCGAGACCCGATGGCTCTCCCTCGCCCGAACAGCGTGAGCGCACCCTCGAAGGCGTCCGCGAATATAAAGCGGGCATCGCTCCGACGCTCATTTTTACCGGAGGCCCAGCCCACAACCAATTCGTCGAAGCTCACGTCATGGCGATGCTTGCAGAATCTCAAGGCGTGCCGCCCACAGCCATCTTCGAAGAGGACCGCGCGCAGAACACCATCCAGAACATCTTCTACAGCCGCCGCATCATGGATGAGCATGGCTGGAACACTGCCGAAGTCGTCAGTTCGCCAAGCCACCTGCCACGAACCGCGCTCATTCTCGAACACTATTCCTTCCCATGGCGTACCCACGCGGCGCCGTGGCCCTTGGAATTCTCCTTTACCCAGCGAGCCGCGCACTACATCGTCGAGGCAGAAAACTGCTTCAAACTCCGAGTCTTCGGATTCCCCAAAACGCGCTTTCTTCTAAACCAATCGCCGAAACGTCAGCCTGAGACAACTCCAAACGGCAGATTGCCACCGTTATCCTCCGCCATTACCGCCGTCTCATCCGGATTCGTCGGGTTGTAGCGCACAATCACCTTAGGCTCGCCCTTACTTTTCGTCTCTGCTTCATGGTGCGTCATCGCAACGCTGCGTAGATAACCACCGTAATACTCGCCATTCAGCTGAAAGTGGAATCCTGCTTCAATCTGATAAGGCGTGCCGGTCGTAGCCACGTCTTCATCCGCATTGAGAACCTGCCAATGGTTGACCTCACCTTGCGCCGTCGGCCAGCCTTTTGCAGCAGCCAACTTTTTGTCGCGTGCCTTCCGGCGAAGCGAACGTTTGATCCCGTCGATGAAAAAGATCCCTGCCATTGGTTAGCGATTCTAATACCGACTTTCCAAGATCGCATCTTTCCGATGCCAGAACGCACGCTTTGAAAACAGACTTCCGATCTTGTGCAGAATTAGAGTCCTCTTTTCCTCAGCGGGAATGGATTCGTGTGCAGCCTAAAATGGATCTATGGCGGCAGAGTTTACCCACCTTCATCTTCACACCGATTACTCCCTCCTCGATGGCGCCTGCGACGTAGACAAACTAGCCGCACACCTCAGCAAAATCGGTCAGACTGCCGCTGCCATGACTGACCACGGCAACATCTATGGCGCGGTTCACTTCTTCGACGCTATGCAGAAGAAGGGAATCAAACCTATCCTCGGGTGCGAACTCTACATCTGCAAGAACCAAGACCACCGTGGCGCTCCCGAAGGCGACACCTACAACCATCTACTCGTGCTCGCCGAAAACGAAGCCGGATACCGCAATCTAGTCCGCCTCACCAGTGAGGCCGCACTCCACGGCTTCTACCGCAAGCCTCGCGTCAGCAAAAACTTTCTCGCCAAGCACTCCGAAGGCCTCATCGGTTTCTCTGGCTGCCTCGCCGGCGAGGTCAACCAGCACCTGATGGCGGGAAAGTACGACGAGGCGAAACGAACCGCCGGCTTCTACCAGGATCTCTTCGGCAAGGGCAACTACTTCCTCGAAATTCAGGACCACGGTCTCGCCCCCGACAAAGCTGTCTGCGAAGCTCTCTTCAAGATGGAGAGCGAGCTCAACATCCCGCTTATCGCCACCAACGACAGCCACTACGTCGCCGCTGACGACTCCCGCGCGCACGAGATCCTTCTCTGCGTCCAGACGGCCGGCAGCATGAACGATCCCAAGCGCTTCAAGTTCGACACGCAGGAGTTCTACATCAAGTCGGCCGAGGAGATGCTCCGCACCTTCTCGCAAACACCCGAGGTCTGCACGCGCACTACGCAGTTCATCGACCGCTGCAATCTCAAAATGGCGAAGGTTGACAACCCATTCCCGGACTTCACCGTCCCCGAAGGCGAAACCCTCGAAACTTACTTCGAACGCGTCTGCCGCGAGGGTCTGGAGATGCGTCTCAACACCGCCGTCGCACACCTTCGCGAGCGCGGCATTCTCAAGAAGACCCTCCCTGAGTACTACGAACGTCTGGACCGCGAACTCAGCATCATCAAACAGATGAAATTTCCCGGCTATTTCATGATTGTCTGGGACTTTATCAAGTACGCCCGCGAGAATGACATTCCTGTAGGCCCCGGCCGTGGCTCTGCCGCCGGTTCGCTCGTCGCCTACGTCATGCAGATCACCGATATCGATCCGCTCCAGAACGAACTGCTCTTCGAGCGCTTCCTCAACCCTGAGCGCATCTCCATGCCTGATATCGATATTGACTTCTGCCAGAACCGTCGCGGCGAGGTCATAGACTACGTCACGCGCAAGTACGGCCGCGACCAGGTCGCCCAGATCATCACCTTCAACACCATGGCTGCGAAGGCCGCGATCAAGGACGTGGGCCGCGCGCTCGACATGCCCTACGGCGAAGTCGATCGAATCGCCAAGATGATCCCGACCACTATCGGCATCACCATCGAGCAGGCGCTCGAAGATTCACCCATGCTCGCCACCGCCTACGAAGATCCAAAAATCAAGGAGCTCATCGACGCTGCCCTTCGCCTCGAAGGTCTCGTTCGCGGAGCAGGCGTTCACGCCGCTGGCGTTGTCATCGCCCCCAAACCGCTCACCGAGCTCGTCCCCGTCACCCGGGCCAAGAACGAAGACATCGTCACCGCCTATGACATGAAGGCTGTCGAAAAAATGGGCCTTCTCAAGATGGACTTCCTCGGCCTGACGACGCTCACCATCATCGACGACGCACTCAAGCTCATCAAGTCCACCACTGGCACCGAACTCGACATGGCGATGGTTCCGCTCGACGACGTCGAGACCTACGAGAAGGTCTTCCACCGAGCTCTCACCTCCGGAGTCTTTCAGTTTGAGTCCGGTGGCATGCGTGACGTTCTCCGACGCTATAAACCCAACTCCGTCGAACACCTCACCGCGCTCAACGCGCTCTACCGTCCCGGTCCGATGAGCATGATCGACGACTTCATCGAACGCAAGTGGGGGCGCCGCGAGGTCGCCTATCTGCTACCTGAACTCGAACCCCTCCTCCACGAGACCCTCGGCGTCATGGTCTACCAGGAGCAGGTCATGCAGATCTCGAACGTCATCGGCGGCTACTCGCTCGGTGGCGCTGACCTTCTCCGACGCGCCATGGGCAAAAAAGATGCCGCCGAGATGGAGAAGCAGCGCGAGATATTCCTCAAGGGCGCAGCCGAACGTAAATTCCCCAAGGCGCAGGCCGGAGAGATCTTCGACCAGATGGCCAAGTTCGCCGGCTACGGCTTCAACAAGTCACACTCCGCTGCGTACTCGCTTCTCGCGTACCACACCGCGTGGCTCAAAACACACTACCCGGTCGAGTTCATGGCCGCGCTTCTCACCAGCGAAACCTCCAAGCCCGAAAACGTCGTCAAGTACATCTCCGAGTGCCGCGAGATGAACATCCCAGTCGTCCCGCCCAACGTTCAGGTCTCTGACGCCAACTTCACGCCGATCATCACGGCGCAGGGCAAAGCTATCGGCTTCGGTCTCGCCGCCATCAAGAACGTAGGCCACAACGCCATCGAATCCGTCCTCGCAGCGCGCGCCGCACTGCAGTCTGCCGACAAGCCGGGTTTCGCGAACCTCTGGGAGTTCTGCGAAAAAGTCGACCTTCGCCTTCTCAACAAGCGCGTCCTCGAATCCCTCATCAAAGCCGGCGCGATGGACATCTTCGGTGGGCGTGCGCAGCTCTTTGCGGTGCTTGACAGGGCCATGGAGCGAGCCCAGAAGGCTCAGCGTGACGAAGCCGCAGGGCAGCACGGACTTTTCGGCATCTTCGACTCCGACGTCCACGCCTCCACCAATCACAACAAAGAAGACGCGCTCCCCACAGTCGCAGAATGGGACGAACATACTCGCCTGCAAAACGAAAAAGAGGTTCTTGGCTTCTTCGTCTCCGGCCATCCCATGGACAAGTACCGCGAAAAGCTTCGCAACATGAAGGTCGTCGACACCATTACCGCCTGCGAGATGAAGCCCGAGCCGCAGACCTTCCGCCGCCGCGGCGAAGAACCCGTCAATGAAATCCAGATCGCCGGAGTCATCACAGGTCTCAAAGTCGCCA
This sequence comes from uncultured Acidobacteriaceae bacterium, assembly GCA_963815485.1. Taxonomy (GTDB): domain Bacteria; phylum Acidobacteriota; class Terriglobia; order Terriglobales; family Acidobacteriaceae; genus Edaphobacter. The sequence goes on from CAWFGQ010000002.1 coordinate 3,976,238, forward strand.
AATCCAAGCGCTCGGGCGAACTCTACGCCCAGGCCATCCTCGAAGACACCGTCGGCAAGATCGAACTCATCGCCTTCTCCGCCAACTACGAAAAACTCAAAGACAAACTCAAAATCGACGTCCCCGTAGTTGTTCGCGGCGTCCTGCGCGGCGAAGAAGACTCCGCCCCCAAGCTCTCCCTCTCGAACATTCAGGCCCTCGAAGACGTAAAAATAAAACTCCCCGACTCCCTCCGCATCAAGGTTCCGCTCCACAACCCTGACGCCGCGCTCCTCGAAAAAATTCACGCCGTTCTCGTCAACGCCCCCGGCAAGGGCAAAGTTCTCCTCGACCTCGAAGAGCCCGGCGAGTTCTGCGCCGTCCTCGAACCCCACAACATCACTGTAGCGGCCGACCGCCTCTTCATCGACCACATCGAAGAGCTGGTAGGCCGCGGCAGCGTCCGCGTGCTCGACTAAATACGTACTTTCTCTAAAAACCTGCCGGGAATCTTCCGCCGATATACCCCATTTGGGGAGTAGCGCACGCTCCCACGCCAATCTCTAATAACCAGAGAGGTCCTTCCCATGGATCAGGCGCTGGTAGACGTGTTCGAGCAGGCCCGCAAGGTGGTGGCCGACGCCGACCGTAAGATCGCAGAAGAAGAAGAGCGGCGCAGAGAGCACGAGCGAGAGGGATTGCTCCAGCAACTCGGCGCGCGCGTCGAAGAAGCCTTCGACTTCACCAGCAAGGAAAAGCTTGAGTTGGAACCTCGTCTCGACGTTCAGGAAGGTATTGGCGTTATCGAGTTTATGGTCCGAAGCCTGCGAGCCATCTTTTTGCTCATGCCGGGTGAAGACAATACCTGGCTGCTTCAAGTGATCGAAGACGGCCATAGTCCGCAAGTAATCACCGAACTTCAGGGTGGATCGAAGATCGAACAGGCATCACGTCGCCTTGCAGCAGCACGCATCGTAACGGCAGTCGGTAACTGGGCTCAAAACGTCAAAGGACCGCAGGCTGTTCCGACCTCGAAACAAGCTCCGAGATTGCAGCACCGCAGCGAGCCGAAGCCCGAACCCACCTACGGAACCATGGGCAAGTTCCTCGGCTACTAGAGAGTTTTCCAAATACCTCATTCTTTTCGAAAGATGTAACTTGTCTGGCGTCCTGCGCGTCTCAGAGAGCAATGGGAACGAAGAGCAGATCGCTCGCCTACGCACTTTTCCGCATCTCCCTCGGCGTCCATCTCTCCGGCCGCGGTCTCATTCGCATCCACAACGGAGTCGAGGCCTTCGCACAAACCACCGCCGAACATCTCGCCAAATCCCACTTCCACACAACCTTACTCCTTACCATCGGCGTAACCGCCAACCAGCAATGGGACATCGTTGGCCAACAACTCCTCTACAGCCTCGTCTTCTTCCTGCTCCTCTTCCTCATCGAGCACAACTCCCTAGCCCTCGACAGCTACCTGAGCCGATCCAATTGCGTACCCAACTGAGGACCGACAACTGAGAACTGACAACCGGCCACTGAGAACCGTCAATCAGAAACTACCCGCAAGTCCGTTACAATAAATACAATGGCCGAACACGAAGCAGGCAGAGCAGCGCATCCTCACCCGGCACCGTCCCCGCCTCCCGAAGCCTGGGTCAAGACGGAGTTGGCCCGACACCCGCAGCGCCCTTATCCGATGGACTTCATTCAGGCAATCTTCACCGATTTCAGCGAGATCCACGGCGACCGAGTCTTTGGCGACGATGCAGCCATGGCCTGTGGCATGGCCTTCTTCTACGGCGAACCGGTCATTGTTATCGGTAACCTCAAAGGCCGAACCCTCAAAGAGCGAGTGGCCCGCAAGTTCGGCTCGCCCGACCCCGAAGGCTACCGCAAGGCCCTCCGCTGCATGAAGATCGCAGAAAAATTCGGCCGCCCCATCTTCACCTTCATCGATCTCGCCGGAGCGAACCCCGGTATCGGAGCCGAAGAACGAGGCCAGGGCGAAGCTATCGCACGCAATCTCATAGAAATGTCCCGCCTCCGCGTTCCCACTATCGCCACCATCACCGGCGAGGGCGGATCGGGCGGGGCGCTCGCGCTTGCTGTGGCGGACCGTGTACTAATGCTCGAGAACGCCATCTATTCCGTCATCTCACCCGAGGGCTGCGCCTCCATCATGTGGAAGGACGCGAGCAAGAAGCAGCAGGCCGCCGCTGCTCTCAGGTACACCGCTGGCGACGTCAAACTGATGGGCTGTGTGGACGACGTCATCCTCGAACCAAGAGGCGGAACCCAGAACGACCCCGACGCGACCTTTGCCATGGTGGGAGAAAAGCTCAGGTATCACCTCGCAGAACTCCGTGCTCTCCCCCTCGACGTCATGCTCGAACAGCGTTACACCAAGTTCCGCAACATGGCGCAGTTCTACACCAGTGTTTAGGAGTCCCGAAGTACGGTCCCCAAATCGTCATTTTGACCCTGAGCGAAGTCAAAGGGGAAGAATCCCCGTATTTGTTTGAAGTGTCATCGCTCTAGCCATTGCAAAATCACCCCTGGAGTTACTACCGTTGCACGCGCTCGATCCTACAACTCACCGACGCTCCGAGCGTACCCTGCAGCTTGCTCTATTTCTTACCTCGGTCGCGTGGTTCCTCGCAGCCGACACGATCGCCGCGCACGCCGCACGCGGGCTCGCCGTACGTTTCGGACTGGACGCCGCGCGCCCGCTGCTCACCTCGCTCTTTCTGCTCTTTCTGCTGGCGCTGGGCTTTTCGCTGCTGCAGACGATTGCGAATCGGAGATCGACTCTTCGCGAAGTTCTTGGCCTGCCAAAGCGGCCCACTTCCGGGAGGGAATGGATGCTCGGCGCGGCGCTTGGCTGGGGCCTCATCGTCCTCGCAGTTCTGCCCATGGCTCTGGCTGGAACCTTCAGCATCCAGCTTTGGACACAGCCGCGCGCGTTCCGTCTCCTCATTCTGCATCTCATTACGCTCGCAGTCGCCGGTCTTGCCGAAGAGGTTGCATTCCGCGGTTACGCCTATCGCCGCCTCATCCAGGCCCTAGGACCGGTCACGGCAACCATCATGATGTCGCTTCTCTTCGGCGTCGCGCACATGCTCAACCCCGGTGCGACCTGGACCAGCACCCTCGTCACCATGCTCGCCGGACTGTTGCTCTCGATCGCGTGGCTCCGCACCCACGGACTCTGGCTAGGCTGGGGATTCCACTTCGGATGGAACGCCTCCATGGGCATTCTCTTCGGCCTGCCCATCAGCGGCCTCACTGACTTTGCCAGCATCATCGAAACCCGCACCATCGGTCACTCCTGGCTCACCGGAGGCGATTACGGCCCCGAAGGAGCAGCTTTCACCGCGATCATTCTTCTCATAGGCATCGCAATCCTGGTCCGCATCACCCGCGACTACTCGTGGCACTACACTTACGTGCCGATCGTCCCGGCTGGGTACCCGATGGAGGCTCAGCCACCAGCCGCTCACGTTGCGATGGAACAACAGGCTCGCCCCGCCCCTGCTCCTGCGCTCGTACAGATTTTGCCCACCACCCCTCAAACCCGGTCCGTTACCGACGAACCGCCCTCATGAGAGGGAGAGTGAATTCCCGGCCCGAAAAATAAACTTCAAAAAAGAGGAAATTTTTGGAGCCCTGAAAAATGCACTTAGGAACCACGTTACGACCACAAAATGCACTTAACAGCCACGTAAAAACCACGTTTTTACACGGTGGAAATCGCCAGATCCCTCGTAAAAGAGCCATTCTCACCACGCCCAAAAATATTTCTAACAAAGGCACCCAAAGTGTCTGCCCCTCTTGTCAAAAGCAAAGAGAAAGCGCAAGCTGTTCTATATCTGAGGTGCTGCCATGGCACTGGTATACAGATCGGCCCTCATCGCAGGCCTTTTGGCCTTAATCCCCGCTGCCACTCAAGCTCAGGTCTTCGTCGTAGGCGAAAAGACTGCTACGGACGGGATTGCTACCGACTTCAAACCCACTCACGTCGAGCTTCCTCAGGACAAACTTACGGAGCGCGGCCGCCGCGAACTCATCCGCAATCTTGAATCAGAACAAGGGTTTGCGCACCGCGCACTCCCCATGGGGGCGGGTCTCACCCTCATGGCCAACGGCCACGTCAGCCCAAGCCCCGACACATACAAAAAGATGCTCTACGAGAAGGGCCAGTCCGCCGGCCCGGCGATCGCGTCGTCATCACCGCGCTGGATATCAAGGGTGACCGCATCGTTATCGACTTCAACGGCGGCCCCTACGCAAAACACCGCTTCCTGCGCCACATTCAGATCAACGACTCACCCCTGCCTATGGCAGGGGATCCCGCTGAGGTTGCGACCGGATCCCGCATCACTCTCGTCTTTGAAGGCGGAACTCCTGAGGTCTCCGGCCCCGAGGTCAAAGCACTTCTCGCGCCACTCATCGACTTCGGAGTAAAAACCTCAGCGGAAGCGTATGGCGACACCCTGCCCGATCCATTGAAGGAGGCCATCGCAGCTCACGAAGTTCTCGTTGGGATGAATCACCGAATGGTTCTAGCTGCGCTGGGCCCGCCTGAAAACAAGATGCGTGAACAACAGAATGGCGACTCCAATGGCAGTCGCTATGAAGAGTGGATCTACGGCCACGTTCCGCAGACCATTCGTTTTGTACGCTTCGTCGGGGATCGCGTCACAATGGTCGAGATCGCGGCTCTTGGCAAACCGATTGAGATCCACGATCAAGACGAGATGGGGGGATTTAATCAAGGACCGCCCACGCGTGAGGTTGCGCTGGGCGACCAGAATCAGCGAGGAGCCGAAGATAAACCTGCGGCGCCTCCTTCGCTGCGTCTGCCGGGTGACGCTCCTCCTGCGGATGGGCCCGGAAAGGTGCAGTTTCCAACCAACACTCCTGTGGCGCCGATTCCCGCGCCGCCGGGGACAGATTCAGGACCGGCGACCGATCCAGGGGCGAATCCGGGTATGGGGCCGGGAGCGGGTCCAGGCTCGGTTCCAGGGGCGAGTTCCGGGACGATTCCGGGGACGCGACCGGGTTCAAATCCAAAGCCGCCCATGCAATAGCGTTCGTCGTGTAAACTCATAGAAGAGCCTCAATCGCAGTTCTTCTCCAGCCGATTCCTGCCGTGGATGAGTCCCGGCCAATCCTTACGAGAAGTTCCGGATGATTCGATTCTGTTCGCCCATAAGGGCGTCGAGACATCCAGCGCGTTGAGCCGCAACATTCGTATCAGGGAGAGCAAAGCATTATGGCGAAGATTGCCAAGACCGGCGACCGTAAGAAAGTTATGGATACCAACAAGAGCACGGATTGTCCGAAGTGCTCCAAACCAACGCGCATCGTGAAGCGTGTGAAGGATCGCGAGCGGGGTACTCCGGGCGGAGTTTATATCTCCTGCTCGGCGTGTGATTTTTTCGAAAAACTCTAATCGAGTTTCATATTCGTGAAGGAGCCCGTTTTTACGGGCTCCTTTTCATTTGATTGAAAAAATTGGAGGAATGGGGGCCAGGTCCAGGCACCAAAGTTGTATAGATAATTTTCTGGCAGGGGCTTGACGATCGTAGATGGCGGAGGGCAGACTCTACGCTGGAAAGTAGGACCCCAGTTTTATGATTACCCAGTTACCTGCGTTATCTTCTGCTTCAGCTTTTACGTCGCTGCCTCACTTCAACCGCCCCACCTATCTGATGTGTCCGCCGGAGTGGTATGACGTTGATTACGTCATCAATCCGTGGATGGCGGGAAATCTTCACCAACCTTCACGTGATAAAGCGTTTGCGCAATGGAAGAGCCTTTACCAGGAGTTGCGGCGATTTGCAGATGTGCGTCTGTTGCACGCGCAAAAGGGCTCGCCGGATATGGTATTTGTGGCCCATTCGGCGGTGGTGCAGCATGGAGTTGCGGCAATCTCAAGCTTCACGCATAAGCAGAGGCAGAGCGAAGAGCGACATGTCATTGATTGGTTTGAGGAGGCGGGGTTTTTGGTTTGGGCGACTCCGCGGGAGACTTCGTTTGAAGGGGAGGGAGATGCGCTTCTCGATGCGAATGGCTCGCATCTCTGGGCGGCGCATGGAGTTAGAACCTGCCAGCATAGCCATCGGCATGTAGCGAATGCGTGGCATACCGCGGTGGTTTCGCTGCACCTGATTGATCCGAGGTTTTTCCATTTAGATCTTTGTTTTGCGCCCCTTAGCGGCGGCTATCTGTTGTATTTCCCGGGGGCGTTCGATGCGGCATCGCTGGAGAAGATCGAGGCTGCTTATAGTGCGGAGAAGCGTATTGCGATCAGTGAGTGGGAGGCGGCGCAGTTTGGCTGCAATGTGATCAATGCCGGGCGTGAGATTGTAATGGGCCTGGTGGAATCGAATCTTGCTACACGATTGAAAGCACGGGGCTTCGAGGTGACTGAGCTGGATTTAAGTGAGTTTCAGCGCGGGGGCGGGTCGGCGAAGGCTCTGGCGCTGCGATTGAGCGATATGAATGCTACGCATGGAGTGGGAGCTGGGGCTTTTACCGCTCAGATTTAGATTTTATTTTCGTGGTGAGGGGTGCGGTTTACAGGGGATCCCGCGATTTTCACCGTGTGAAAACGTGGTTCTTAGGTGGTTGTTAAGTGCATTTTCGTGGTTGTAACGTGGTGCTTATGTGCACGTTTTGCGGCGTCAAAAATTTTCCTCATTTTTGAAATTTATTTTTTCAGCCCGCGATGGGCTGCTCGATCGTTGCCTGGATTTCTTCGAGGATGGAGTGAGCGGCCAGTAGCGGATCGGCTGCGCGTGTGATGGGGCGGCCAACGACGAGAAGAGAGGCTCCGTCGGCGATGGCTTTTGCCGGGGTGGCGATGCGTTTCTGGTCACCAGTCTCGCTTCCAGCTGGGCGGATTCCGGGGACGACAAGCAGGGAGTCTGGACCGGTCTTTTTTCGCAGCATGGCGACTTCTTCAGGAGAACAGACGAAGCCGTTGATACCGGAGGCTTGTGCGAGTTTTGCTAGGCGGCGAACCTCATCCGCGGGGGATCCGTCGATGCCGATTCCCGCGAGTTCGTTTGCGTCCATGCTGGTGAGGACGGTGACGGCGAGGAGGCGTGGAGCGCCGGGAGATGCTGCGGCTACGGCTGCGGCGGACATCATGGCTGCTCCGCCGGTGGCGTGAATGGTGAGGAGCGAAGCTCCGGTTTGCGAGACGGAGCGGACGGCGGCTGCGACGGTGTTGGGAATGTCGTGGAGTTTGAGATCGAGGAAGACGCTGAAGCCGCGGTCATGGAGCTGGCGGACGATATGATCTCCGGCGGCATAGTAGAGTTCCATTCCGACTTTGTACCAACTGCAGGTATTGCCGAGGCGGTCGACGAGGGCGATGGCCTGGGTGGCATCTGGGAAGTCGAGGGCTACTGCGAGGTGGTCTTTCGCCTTTTGCGTGGAGGGCATAGTTTCAGTTTAGCGCTCTCTTTGAGGTGGCGTACCGATGAGACAAGTGGAATGGGTTTCAAGCTGAACCCACCGAGAAAACTGTTTTGGCTATGGGAGGAGCGGCATACGCACCGGAATCTCGACGGGTTCCCCTTCGGATAGTCGCGGGCCGAAGCGCGGAACGATTCGGATTTCGGGGGGCTTTGGGCGCGCACTCGCCACGATTGAATCCCAATCCAATCTGAGATCAGGGCTTGGGATCGTGAGCGGCGTGGGCTTCATGTGGCTGGCAAGCCATTGCCGGATGCTGTGAAGATCACTCAGGTTTTCCGGGATCACGAGGTCGAGGATGGTTGACGAGACAGAGTTCAACAGCTCTCCGGCGAAGGAGTCCAAGAGATCGTTGCCAAAGTGGATATTGTTGATCCCTTCCTCTTTGAGTGCGTTGTCCAGTGTGGAAACGATTACCTGCCTGCATTCGGCATAAGTAGGAGGATTAACGGGGCTTTGCGGGGACGACTTGGAGACTAAGCCTGGTCCCGAGGATGTGTTCGGTTGCGAATCGGGGAAAGACTCAAAGTTGCCGATATTGATGTTACTGAGATCTTCTGCCATCCGCTCGACTGCCGCGGTCTCGGTTTCTTCGTCGTCTGCCTCTTTCAGGTGCAGGAGCTCTTTTTCTTAATGCATCGCGCTCGGCGTGGCTTGCCTGTTCAATGCGCAGAGATATATAGGCCGCCCGCCGCACCACGGGGAGGGCGTCGTCGACGGGACGAGGTTCCTTTTGCAAGGGAACGTGACTTAACAAAAGTCGATGATGCAGCGCTTTGACGGAGATGGAGGTAAGAAAGGTGAAGGAGGCCAGGACGGTCGCAATGGCAAGAACCTTCTTGTAAATCTTCACAGCAGCTGTACCGCGCTGAACTAAACGCAAACGCGGATTAAGAAGGGACAACAGTATGAGCGACATGGTGGCACAGGCAACCAGTTTCCAATTTGCCTTTGGCAACCCTGGAAAATCGCGGACAAAAACTTCCCAGGACCAGATAGCGTCTCCGTCGAAACCGGTCAAGATAAACATATAGATTTGAGCCATCAGGACGTAGCCGAAGCCTACGGCAGTCAAGAGGGAAAGCTCACGAAGGGAACGGAATGCGGCGGCAACTAATCTACGAACCAGACGAGATGCGTTACTTGCAAGGTCTGCGATGAAGCGATGGGTAGCACTGAGCGCCCAATAGAGTGCCAGCAGACCAAGGAATGATAGTGGTGCGCGGGGCTCCTGGAAGAGCAAAAATACCAGACAGACGAAGACAAGCACGACGGGGATTAGAAATGGGATCGCACCAAGCAGCCTATCGTCGATCTCTGCGGTGTCCACAAATTTACCGATGAGAAAGAGAAGACCGAAGGCCGCACAGCCCAGCAGCATGTGCGAGAAATCCGAGAGGAAATAGTTGAACAAGCCAAACAGAACCAGAACTGTTGCGAGAACTGCGAGGAGATAGAAGGCAATCCAACAGCCTCTGGTGAAGGTCGAGATGGAGTCCTTGGCGGAGAAGAAGTCAAACGCGCCCGGCGCTGATTCTCTCGGCCTGTGCAATTCCATGAGCATGATCGATGCACCTTTTTGAGACTTCCCGCTTAGGGATTTGTGGCGAGCGGTGCGTTCCAGAGGGGGATGATCTCCGCGATCCGGTCTTGAGCGAGCAGGTCAGAGGGGACATCCTTGTTTTCTCGAACATTTTTTGCCCCGACAGACAACAAGACTGTGCGTTGGGCGAGCGCCCGAGTATCCACGGCGCCCGATTCTTCGATCTTCGCCTGGGTGACAAGAGCGCGCTGGTAGGCAAGCGAGAGGTTGCTGGCGTAGATGTGCCTTGAGGTTGAATTGAGCTCTCGAAAGTCGACGTGACCGATGATCAGGAGGGCTGCGGGGGTCTCGCTCTGCAGGCGCTTGCGGATGCCTTCCAGGCATCCTCCCGGAAAATCTTTCAGAGTCGGTTGGGCCTGATTCTTTTCTTTATCCACTGTGTCTTCCACTTGACTCTTTCCTTCAGCGAAGGTTCCAACGATGCATCGCTCGGTGTCGATGCCGACTGCCACCTTCTCGGGCTTTGGAGGCGGTTCTTTATTGCAGCCTTTGCATTCCAGAGTGGCCGCTGCCAGAGCGGCGAGAAGGAAGAGCACGGATGCGATGAGAGCGACGACCGGGAAGGGGGCCTTGGCGAGACTGTCCGTGAGTTTGGCCGTCGAATCGAAGATTTTGTCGATTGGGACCAGGTTGAGCGTTTGAAGCCTCATGTCGAATTGATTCTCATCCCTGGGTTGTAATGTCCCTTGTCCAGTTTGTTTGTTCAACTTTTTCAAGAGAAGAATTCTCTCTACGGAGTGCCACGCGAAGATCGCGAAGGCGGTCACCGACATCAGACAACTCGCTACGAAGAGGGTCATCAACAATGGATTCAGCTCCTTCCGGAACTAGATTCGAATTGAGTTGAATGCTGGATTTGCCTTTATCTTCCGCAGTTGGCAGCGGACATCCCTATGGTTCGTTCTTATTCTGTGTGGGGAGACTTGGTGGTCTTTGGCGATGGGAGAGAGGGTTCTTGTGAAGTCTGGAGAAAGTCTCATCTTGGCTCCGCTTACGGCCAGGGTTTTTGATACAGACCAGCCAACCAGGACCCAAATTACTCACTGACGGTAACACAAATGCCGAGAGCGCAGAAGCTTGGCACAGCTGAAATGCTGGAGATCAAGTAACGGAAAACTGGCTATGCGTGGTGAAAAGGGCTTAGTGAGGAGGCGGGCGTTTGGTAGGCTAAGCGGTATCGGCAAACAGGAGACGATCAGTCAGTGCCAGATGTTGTTTTTTCCCACCGAACGCTGAACGAGCGCGTTTTTTTTCGTTCCTCTGCGGAGTGACGATGCTGACTGTGCTGACGATTGCTGGGTTCGATCCGTCGTCGGGTGCGGGGGTGACGGCGGACTTGATGGTATTTGCGGCGCATGGTCTGTTTGGGACTTCGTGTGTGACGGGATTGACGGTGCAGTCGACTTTTGGTGTGCGGTCGACGATGGCGGTTTCGGGTGAGGTGGTGCGGGAGACTCTGGATTGCCTGGAGAGCGATCTGCCGGCGATGGGGATCAAGATTGGGATGTTGGGGACGGCGGAGAATGTTCGGGTTGTCGCAGAGTTTTTAGAGAAGGTGAGGAGTGTGCGGCGGGTGCCGGTTGTCCTGGATCCGGTGGTGCGGTCTAGTTCGGGGCGGGAGTTGCTCGATGATGCTGGGGTGGTGGCGTTGCGGGAACGGTTGTTGCCGCTGGTGGATTGGGTGACTCCGAATCTGGCTGAAGCGGAGGTGCTGGCGGGGCTTTCGGTGAGGGGGCGAGATGAGATGGTTGAGGCTGCGCGGGTGTTGCAGGGGATGCGGAGTGGCTTGAATGTTGTGGTGACGGGTGGGCATTTGGATTCGCCGGATGACTTGTTGTTGAGTGCGGAGGGTGAGGCCTCGTGGCTCGTTGGAGAGAGGATTTTGAGCCGGTCGACGCATGGGACGGGGTGTGTGTTTTCGAGTGCTTTGTTGAGCCGGGTTGTCTGGGGGGATGTGGGGCGGGATGCTTTGGGGAAGGCGAAGGAGTATGTTGCGGAGGCGATTCGTCGGGCGGTGCCGATGGGCGGGGGAGTGGGACCGGCGGATTCGCTTTGGCCGCTGAGGAAGGATTAGCGGCGTTGGAACTCGGGCGATCCGAAGAGGAGGCCGGCGGCCAGGGCGGATTCGCTGTCGATGTTGGCGAGGTCGCCGTCCTGGCGGGTGCGGGGGACTACGGCAAGGGGATCGCGACGACGGTCTTTCATGGCGACCTGGCGCAGGCTGGCTTCACGTTGGGCAGGGTCGGCGGCGATCTGGGCGTAGATGGTCTGGCGAGTGCGATCGCTGACGGAGACGTGGAGGAGAGTTTGTTCGAGCGCGGAGGCTTTGGCTTCGGGGCTGAGGGGGGTGTCGGAGTGGCCGAGGATGGAGGGCCAGTCGGTGGTGACTCCAGCTACGCGGTTGGAGGCCAGGGCGACGGAGAAGTTCATTCGTTCGATGAGGGCTGCGGTGTTGTTCCAGGTTTCGGCTTTCATGGAGTAGCCGTTGGGGGTTTGCATGCCGTAGAGGGGCATTCCGAGGTCGGCGAGGACGTCGACGAGAGCGCCTGGGCTAGCGACGGTGGCTCCGGAGGCGCGGACAGCGGAGACGACGAAGTCCTGCGGGGTTTTCATCTTGGCGCGGTAGTTATCGCGGGAGAAGAACTCGGGGGAGTTGACCATGGTGAGGAGGACCTTGCGGATGTCGCCGCGAGTGGCGACGAAGGTTTTGGTCATGCGGTCGATCATTGCTGGGGGTGGGTTGTCGCTGACGAAGCGAACGGCGAGTTTGGTGGAGATGAAGAGCGCGGTTTTGGGGCTGTTGGCCAGGATGTGGAGGACTTCGAGACCTTCGCGCTGGCCATCTTCCTTGATGACGGTACCGAGGACGTATTTGGGGCCGGGTTCGTGCTTGTTGGGGTCGAACTGGGGTTGGATGTCTTCGCCGCCGAAGGGACGCTTGCCGACGGTCCAGCCGGTGAAGACTTTGGCGACTTCGGTCACATCATGCTGGGTGTATCCGCCGCTGACGCCGACGGTGTGGAGCTCCATGAGCTCGCGGGCGTAGTTTTCGTTGAGACCATCAGGGCGTTTTTTCTGGTTATTGAAGGGGCGGAGCGCGAAGTTGGAGTGCGGGCCGATGCTGGAGGCGTTGTCGAGATAATTCAGCATGGCAGCGCTGGTGGCTGTGGCGAGGAGGAGGTTTTCAAAGCTGCTGAGGGCGAAGGGGCGGATCTTGTCGCGTTCGTAACTGGCTATGTAATAAGGAGCTTGTTGGGATTTTCGGATGTAAACGTTGAAGTGATTGAGCCAGAAGTCGACCATGATCTCCTGAATCTGCCGCTCGGAGTAGATGTCACGGAGAAGCTTGGTCTGGGTGTCTTCGGCGACGATGACGCCCTCAGGACGGTTGAAGGCGGCAAGCTCTTCGAGCTGCTGCGGGGTGAAGCCGTCGGTGAGGTGTTCTCGCTGCTCGGGTGTGAGGGAGCGGCGGAATTGCTGGAGCTGGGGAGGGCGCATCTTGCAGAGAGCAGAGAATCGTTTGTCGGGCGGGAGGTCGGTGATCTGGGCGGTTTCTTCGTGTGAGAGGAGTGGCTGGTCGTTGAGGTTGTTGTTCGGGGCTGGGGTTTGATTTTTATTCTTCTTCGCGTTTTTCGCGCGGGACATCTGGTCGGCGTAGATGGCTTTTTCGGCTTCGCCGCGGGGGATGGCTGAGCCTCGACCGTTCATGTCGGCCCGGATCATGGCGTTGGTGGGGTAGCGCGCCATCATCTGGTCGAGCGGAAGCTGCATGGCAGGGTAGGAGGCGAGGCGCGCTTCGAGCGCACTGTCGTCGATCTTGTTGGGACTCATCTGTTGGGTGAACCAGGTCTGGAGGCCGGTGGTTCGAACTCGTTCAAGATCGCCGGGACGAGGGCCGTAGGTGAAGCGGTTGAGGACGTGGAGGATTTTTTCGTCCTGGGTGAGGGGGATGGTTGTGTGTGGCGATTTTGGTGCAGCGGTGTGCATAGCATCGCCGGGTTGGTTGTCTGGGGTGGGCGTGGCCGCCATTTGCGAGAGGAGGTTGGAGGGGAGGGCCAACTGCGCGCTTAAGAGAAAAACGATGAGGGTGTGCAGGATCGGGGTGGAAGTTTGTGTGCGCCGCGTTTGCGGGTTGATTTGAGGCACGGTGGACTCCTCGCTTACTGCGGGCGCGGTGCGACCGGAGGCGCAACTGCTCCATTAAAACCCGAAGACGTGCGGGATGACTCGCTTTTGTAGGGATATTTCTCGGGGGTTACCGAGTTGGAATGTTCTTCTTCCCATTCTTAGCCAAATGGGGTGGTGGGTTAGTTTGACCAAAGAGTCACCTCAGCGGCTGAAGCGGTGCCCTAATGCAAGACTTTGAAACTGACCCACTACCGAAAATGCCGCGAAAAATGGGCCCCCGAGCTTTGGTGTTGTTTCGAATCGGCTTATGTCCCAGATTGATTCAACATGATATTTCGGGATAAAGACGCCGATAGAAGGGGGACGGAGGTTTTTACCGATGGCTTCAGCAGTTTTTCCAGGTCCAAATGGGCCTGTACTCGTTCCTTCGCGGAAGCGACGGAGTTTTCCCAGCCTGTCGCATGGGAGGGCGATCTCGGCGGAAGGGGATCTGACGATCCATCGAATTACGAAGACGCATCATGGACGGACGCTGCTGACGCTGGGGCATGCTGCGGAGCGCCTGGCGAATTCACGGAGATATTGGACGCGGGAGTTCGATGAGGCGGCGCATCTGGAGGCGATTCATATCCTGATGAGGGCGAGCCGGAGCTTGTTTGAGGAGTTTGCCGAGCAGCGTAAGGTGCATCAGCGGTTTCAGGATTTGCTGGTGAAGCAGGCGGTGAGGGTGATTGAGCTGGTTTTTCGATAGAGTGAAGCCATCCAGAAGCAACGGGTTGAGTCAACTGCTAGGCTGGAGGGGTATGGCACTTACGCTGATTATGAATGGACAGTCGAGGACGTTTGAGACGCTTGCTGAGGCTGCGAGCCTGGAGCAGCTGGTTGGGGAGCTCGGGTTGAAGGGTGACCGGGTTGCGGTCGAACATAACGGGGCGATTGTGCCGCGCGTTGGCTGGACGGCGGTTGCGTTGAAAGACGGAGACCGGCTTGAGGTGGTTCACTTTGTGGGCGGGGGCGGGCATGGGTGAGGAGTTGAGATTCTTGTGGAACGCGACGCGGGGAAACAGATTGCGGCCGTGGCGGAGTCCTTATCTGCGGTGGAGAATGGAGACGTATTCGGGCCAGAAGGCGGATACGATTCGGGCGCGCGATTTCTGGAATGTGATGTGGCGAGAGAAGAAGCAGTTTTTGCGTTTTCTGCACTGGACACATGAGATGAGGAGCTACGTGAGTTCGAGGCCGAAGTTATAGCGGTCCACGCGAAGCTTGGTTCCATCTATCTTCGGTCCGGACCAGGATTTTGTTTTATGTTTATTTGACAACGGGCGGGTGCAAAGTTTCGGGCTTGCTGGATATGATGGTGAACATGAGCGAATGGATCAAATTGAAGGCAGACGATGGGCACGAGTTCAGTGCTTATGTTGCGCGCCCTGCGAGTGAGCCGATTGGCGCACTTGTTCTCGTGCAGGAGATTTACGGGATCAACGCGCATATTCGCAGCGTGGCTGATGGATATGCGAAGGATGGATTTTTAGTCGTCGCTCCGGCGCTGTTTGACCGTTATGAACGGGGCGTGGAACTGAAGTATGAAGGTGCGGATCAGAAGCGGGCGTATGAGTTTTACTCGATGCTGAAGCCGGATGTTTCTCTGCTGGATGTTGCGGCGGCTTATGGGTGGGTGAAGAAGGCTGGGAAGGGAATTGGGGTGATCGGTTTCTGCTATGGCGGATTGGTCAGCTGGCTTTCGGCGACGCGTGGAGAGAATCTGAAGATGCAGCCTTCGTGCTGCGTTGGATATTATGCGGGCGGTGTTGGGTCGGTGGCGAAGGAAGAGCCGAGCTGTCCGGTGATGCTGCACTTTGGGGCGAAGGACGACCATATTGGCAGGGACCAGGTCGATGCAGTTCTTGCAGCGCATCCTGAGGTGGAGATATTTATTTATGAGGGCGCGGGGCACGCGTTTAATCGCGATGTGGATCCGACGAAGTACAACGCGGAGGCTGCTAAGCTTGCCCGGGAGCGGAGCGTGGAGTTTCTGAAGAATAATATTGCCTGATTGGGCTTGTAAATCTTTGAGGGTTTTGGGGTCTGCTCGTTTGCCGGGTTTGGTCTGCGATGGTATCCTTAGGAAGACACTAAGAGTGGACTAGAAGAATCAGGAGCAGATAAAAGCTGTGTTGGCATCCGCTAAAAAGACAGACATTATTGCAAAGTTTCGCACGCACGACTCCGACACCGGGAGTCCTGAGGTACAGATCGCGATTTTGAGCGAGCGCATCGGCGAGTTGACGGAGCACTTCAAAGAGCACAAGAAGGATCACGGTTCTCGCCGCGGTCTTTTGATGCTGGTAAGCAAGCGGCGTCGTTTGCTGGATTACCTGAAGAGGTGCGATGCAGACCGGTACCGCGAGGTCATCGGTAAACTCGGAATCCGCAAGTAACCGCATTTATCCCGGAGAAACCGTTCAAACTATGGAAGTGCACACGGCCCGCTCTTTGTCGGCTGCAACGTTCGTGCAAGGTCAAGCACGGCCTTGCCGGGGTTGCGGACGATGAAAGAAGATGGCGTTGTCTCCGCGGTTTGTGGCTTCATCGTTTGTGACTCGGATGAGTGCATGATTCCACGTAATATCTATCAGCGCAGTTCTCCGGCGGCCAAGTAGCTGCAGGGGGAGCTGCGCTTTTTCGCGCCCGCTCGACGGAAGACGCGAATGAACAAGCTTAATCGAAGATAAAGAGAAGAGAGAAAAGAGGCAACATGAAACAGGACGTGACAGTAGAGCTTGCCGGCGGCAAGCAAATTAAATTCGAGACAGGGCGCATGGCCAAGCAGGCCTCAGGCGCGGCGCTCACCTCAAGTGGCGACAATGTAATTCTAGCGACGGCTGTGGCTTCGCCGGACCCGAAAGAGGGAATCGATTTCTTTCCGCTAACTGTCGAGTATCGCGAGTTCACCTATGCGGGTGGACGGATTCCTGGCGGTTTTATCAAGCGTGAAGGACGGCCGAGCGAGAAAGAGATTCTGACGAGCCGTCAGATTGACCGGCCGATTCGCCCGCTGTTTCCGGAAACGTTCCGGAATGAGACGCAGGTTGTGGCGTTTGTTTATTCGGCGGATAAGGAGAACGATCCCGATGTTCTCGGGATCAATGGCGCGAGTTGCGCGCTGGCTCTGAGTGATATTCCTTTCCACGGGCCGGTTGGCGCGGTGCGGATCGGAATTGTGGACGATCAGTTTGTGGTGAATCCTACGTATGCCGAACGCGCGAAGAGCACACTGAACATCATGGTCGTCGGAACTAAGGACGGCATTGTGATGATCGAGTCGGGTGCGAAGGAGATTGTTGAAGAGCGTGTCGTCGATGCGATCGAGTTTGCACATGAGCAGATCAAGAAGATCTGTGCGGCGATTGAAGACCTGGTGAGCCGGGCCGGCAAGACGAAGCGGCTGGTGAGCGCAGTTGAGATCGACACCGAGTACCTCAATACTCTGAAGGCGAAGATCGGTGCGCGGCTGAAGGATGCGCTGGATACGCAGAAGCATCCGAAGTTCGAGAGCTATGCTTTGGTCAAAGAGATCAAAGACGAGTTGAAGAAGGATCTGCCGGAAGGCGATGCCGACGCGGGCAAGAAGCTGAACAAGTACTACGAGCTGCTGCGCGAGAACATCTTCCGCGAGCAGGTATTGCAGGAGCGGATTCGTCCGGATCATCGCGCGTTCGACAAGATTCGGGATTTGACGATCGAGGTTGGCGTGCTGCCCCGGGTACACGGTTCGGCTCTGTTTACGCGCGGCGAAACGCAGGCACTGGTAAGTGCGACGCTAGGCACGACCGACGACGCACAGCGGATGGAGAGCTACGAGGGTGAGCAGAAGCGAAACTTCATGCTGCACTATAACTTCCCCCCGTTTTCCGTTGGTGAAGTTGGACGTATGAGCGGTGTTGGCAGGCGCGAGATTGGTCATGGAGCGCTGGCTTCGCGGGCGATTGAGGCAGTTCTGCCGGCTGAAGATGAGTCGCCTTATACGCTGCGTGTGGTTTCGGACATTCTGGAATCGAATGGATCGTCTTCGATGGCTACGGTCTGCGGCGCTTCGCTGGCGTTGATGCAGGCTGGCATTCCGATCAAGGGATCGGTTGCCGGCGTGGCAATGGGTTTGGTGAAGGAGGGCGATAACTACGCCATTCTGACGGACATTGCAGGCGCAGAGGACCACTATGGCGATATGGACTTCAAGGTTGCCGGTACGCGCAAGGGAATCACGGCGCTGCAGATGGACATCAAGATCATGGGGATCACGCCGCAGATTATGCGTGAGGCGCTTGCACAGGCGAAGCAGGGACGGTTGTTCCTGCTGGATACGATGGACGGCGTGATTGCGAGTGCGAGCCAGGAGAAGTCGCAGTTTGCGCCGCGCATTCATACGCTGCAGATTCCTACGGACAAGATTCGCGATCTGATCGGGCCGGGAGGCAAGGTGATTCGCGGAATCATCGACGCGACGGGCGTGAAGATCGATGTTGACGATACGGGCCGCGTGAATGTTGCTTCGAGCGATGCCGATGGGCTTGCGCGGGCGATCCAGATGATCAGTGATCTGACGGCTGTGCCTGAGGTGGGCAAGACTTATCTCGGCAAGGTTGTGCGGCTGGCTGAGTTCGGGGCTTTTGTTGAGATATTCCCGGGCACGGATGGGTTGCTGCACGTCTCTGAAATCGCGGAGCATCGCGTGAAGGAAGTGAAGGACGAGCTTCGTGAGGGCGATCAGATTTTGGTGAAGGTACTTGCTATCGAAGGGAATCGGATTAAGCTTTCGAGGAAGGCGGTTTTGCGGGAACAGCGCGCGAAGCTGGGCTTGCCTGAGCCGGGACAGGTCGGGACGGATGGCGGCCGCGCGGAAGCGAGTCCTGCGCCGCGCGTAGGCCAGCCTACTGAGGAACTTGATGAGGATGGCGAGGATTTCGACGATGAGGGCGAGGGCGATGAGCCGACGGATGAACCGAACTTCAACCGGGCTGACGGTGTTCCGGCTGTTGCAGCGGGCGGCGGCGGTCCGAGGCCAAATGGACCGGGAGGTCAGCGACGTCCGGGCGGGAGGCGTCGTCGTGGCGGACGGCGTCCAGGTTCGGGCGGCGGCGGTGGCCAGGGTGGCGGCAATCGCTAGAACTAACTCACTGCTTTCTTCAAGGGCTGCGCGTTTGCGTGGCCCTTGTTGTTTTTGGCGCCAGAGAATCCGCGGGGTTGTGACGCCTGATGTGGTGAAGATGTTATTTTTTGCGGGGCTGATGGGTTGTTTTTCCTGCAATGGATTTGCGCAGAGTGTGGCTCCGCAGAAGGTCGCGGATGGTGTGTGGTTTCTGCTGGGGGAGGCGAGTAAAGGGTATAGCAACACCGTCGTGATTGAGATGAAGAGTTATTTGATCGTCGTGGATGCGAACTATCCGGGGCGAGCGAAGGAGTTATTGGAGATTACGAAAGGGCTTTCGAAGAAGCCGGTTCGTTATGTCTTCGATACGCATGCGCATGGCGATCATTCATATGGCAATTCGGTTTGGACGACAGCGGGTGCGACGACGATGGCATTTCGTGGAGTGGTGAATGAGATGGATCGCTGGGAGCCGACTCGGTGGCAGGCAGCAATGGCGAAACGTGACGATGTTCGTGAGACGGGCGAGAGCGATGTACAGCGGCCGCAGAAGATTCTTGATGGTGATTCGTTTGTGTTGAAGGATAGCGAGCGCGAGGTGCGATTTCTTTTTCTCGGGTGGGGGCATACTCCGGGTGATGGGTATGTGTGGTTACCGAAGGAGCGGATTCTCTGTACGGGCGATGCTGCGGTAAATGGGCCGAGGAATAAATTGCTCGATGCGAATCTTGCGAATTGGCCTGAGGTGCTGGATAAGGCTCTTTCGCTGAAGCCTCTGTATATTTTGCCGGGGCATGGTGAGGCGGGTGGTCCGGAGATCTTGACGGGACAAGCGCGATTTTTGCGGGATCTTTATCGCGAGGTGAAACTTCAGACCAATGCGGGGAGGAAGCCTGATGCGATGCAGATCAAGCTGCCAGAGAGCGACAGCAATTGGGTTCCGACTCGGCCGGAGGCATGGCAACAGGATGTCGAGACTGTTTATCTGGAGTTGACTTCGCATGCTCCTGCGGGGTCAGTCCCTCATGTTTGGAAGTGATTTTTTCTGAGACAGGATATTTCCTGATGCGGTGGATTGATTGGATTGCTTTTGTGTTGCTGTGTAGTTTGTCCGCGACGTCGTGGGCGATTCATGACGGGGTTGCGGATGGATTGCCATCATTGGAGCGGCAGGGAATTCTTTTGGGTGTGATTGGAGTGATTGCAGCTTTGTTTGGCGGTCGCAGGGTTTGGGTGCGTCGAGGAGGATGGTATGCACGCGTGAGTGCTGCTGCTGTTGGGCTCTTTGGGTTGCCGATAGTGATTGCGGAGTATTCGCGGGATCATGTCGCCGGAAATGTTCGAGGCGCGTTGTATGCGATGGTTCCTGCGGTTGTGGTGCTGGTGGTTGCGGCTGGGAGCGGAAGCGAAGAACGCGGTGCGCGACGGTTTCTGGTGCCTGCGCTGGCGGGGGTTGGCGGACTGTTACTGATTCTGCCGTTAAGTTTTTCGAAGACGGTGAGTGCGTGGGCGATGTTGGGGGCCATTTGTGCGGTGGTGATTTTGGTGGGAGTTGCGAGTGTGTGGTTGTACCGATTGCTTCCAGTGGGTGATTTAGCGGTGGAGTTTGCGATGGTTGGGTTGGCGAATGCGGCGTTTCTTTTGGCGTGGAGTGCTGTGCTCGAGGATATGGTCTGGCAAGTGAGCGGATTGACTTCAGTGGTGTCGGTCTCGTCGCTGGTTGATGTGGTTGAGGTGTTGTTGATTGTCTGGCTGGTGAGGGTGATGTCGCCGGTGAGATTTGCGGCGCGTTATTTATTGATTCCGCTGCTGACTGTAGTCGAGGGTTTTATTCTGGTGAGGCCGGTATTGACAGTGAGGATCGCGTCGGGGATTTGTTTGCTGGCTGCGGGTGCTGGGATTTTGTTGTTCTTTGAGCCTCAGGATGAAGAGGCGCCGTTGTCGCTTCGGTGATACTTTGCGGTGGACATTTTGCGGGTTACACTGCCATTAATGGCTGCTTCGATGTACATCGTGGTGGAAGGCGAGGACCCGGGGTACGACATTTTTGTGAATGGTCGCTCGCTGGCTCGGCACGAGGATGCGCTGGAGCGGCTTGCGCTGGGCCTGGGGGTGAGGCCGCTGATTGAGTTCTTTTCTGCGGATGAGAATTCGATGTCGCTGCTGATTGAAGAGGGTGCGGGAAATCAGGATTTGATTCGAAGGCTGCCGCCTCCGCAGTGGTACTCGCCGGAGGATGGATTAAGAACGGTTCGCGCGCTGCTGATGACGCTGGAGTCGGATCCGCAGCAGTTGGGAACGGAGGGGGAGCAGGTGCTCTCCGAACTGCTGGAGTATGCGCATGTGCTGGAGAAGACGATGGAACGAAAGTTACGGTGGCACCTGGCGGTTAGCTGGCGGTAACTTGCCGCGCGATCTTTAGAAATGATGTGATAGGTACTGGCAAGAGAATGGCCCTCGCACGAATGTGAGGGCCACTTTGATTTCGGGACAGCGAGAGGTTATTCGACGTCACTGACCTTGCCGGCTTTGAAGGTGATCTTCATGTCCTTGTAGACGTAGATCTTCTTAGTGCCGAGGTCGATGATGCGAGTTGGTTGACCCATGCTTGCGGTTACTTGATCGACGGTCTGACCGAGAGCGATGGTTGCGGGTGCTGTGGCAGGCGCTGTGGCAGGCGCTGTGGCCGGAGCTGCTGCAGCAGGTACTGCTGACGGTGGTGGAGGAGCAGAGGCAGCTGTTGTATCCGATGGGCCGGAGACCGGGGTTGCGCTGGCAACTTCCTGCTCGGCCTGATCGGCAGCCTGATTCTGCTGGGCGATCTCGGTGGAGGCGGTCTGGTCGGGCGGGGGAGCGCCGACGGTGAAGGCGGCCTGAACCGGAGCTGCCTGAGCGGATGGGGGCGCGGCGGGAAGGCCACCCTTGCCCTGTTTCGTTTGAAGATCACTCATGCCAGCGTCGATGGTCTCGCGCATGTGATTCTGCATGTCCTGCAGATCGCTGAAGGCGATGGTGACGTGATCGGACTTCGCGCATTCCTTTCCACCTTTGCTGGCGAGGACGACGGCTGTTGCGCCCTCGGCATCGGCTGGGGGAGCCTGTGCGACTTCGACGATATCTCCCTGGCTGATGGGGCATTCGGTTCCGGCCGCGTCGACGAGGTCGAGATCAGCGCCGGCGATGAAGACGTGGGGCTGGCCATCGCTCAACATGCGTGCGATGCTGCTTGAGGCAGGGTCGATGTCTTGCTTCTGGGCGTTGGCGGCGGCTTCAGAGTTTTCGAGAGCGATCTGCCGTTTGACTTCATCCGCAACCATCTGCTTGATGTCGGGGGTGAGGACTGGCTGCGCGTTGGCAGCTGCAACGGCATTGGCGTTGGCCGCGGCTGCGGCGTTTGCGTTCGCATTGGCTACCTGTACGGCATAAGCGGCCTGGAGGCTGGTAGCGATGAGATAGTCGGTGAGCCAGAATGCTGCGCTGGGATAGACCGGGTAGGGCGCGAAATACGCGCCGTAGTAGCCGTACCAAGGCGCGCCACCCCATCCCCAGGAGTAGGCGATGGGAGCGGCCCAGGGATTGTAGGCCCATCCATAGAAGCCGACCGGATAGTAACGGACGGGCGCGTAGACGTCCATATAAACGCCGTGATAGGCGTAGCGATTGTAGTACCGATCGTAGTAGCGGCCGTGATCGTAGTAGGTGCGATGGCCGTACTCGCGACCGTGGTAGTTGTAGGGATGCTGGACGTAGCCACGGCCGCCGCGCTCGGCGAAGACACGGGAGTGGTCGCCACGTTCGACTGCGATGCGGCGGTTGCCATTGAGATTGTGGTGAATGTCCATGCCGCGGCGGGAGTCATGGATATCAGCATGAGAGCCATTGGCGCGGGTACGGACCATGCTGCCGTTGGCGGTGTGCATCTCATGGCTGCCGACGGGCGTGCGTCCTGCCGGGCCACCGGCGTGTGAAATGGTTGTGGTGTGTGTCGTCGATGTGATGGAGTGGCCGCCGGGACCTACTGTCGTTGTACGGGAAGTGGTTGTGCTCGTGGTGCGGCCACCGGCAGTCATCGCATGGGCTCCGGTGGTGGTTGTGGTGTGGCTGGCAGTGGTAGTCGCGGTGTGATTCGCTGTGGTGGTCGTTGTTGTGTGTGCGCCTGAAGCGGTGGTGTGAGAACTGGCGGTGGTTGTGTTGTGGGTTGCTCCAGATGTCCCGCCAGAGGCATGGGCAGCCGGTGCCGCAGTATGGGCTGCTGGAGCTGCAGTATGAGCGGCTGGAGCGGGAGTTGAGGGCTTTTTGGTTTGAGCCTGGACGGTGACCGAGAGGCCGAGAGCAGTCGAGAGGGTCAAGACAACAATAGACAGAGATGAGAGAGGTTTGGTGCGAAGGGATGAGAGGAACACGGACGTTCTCCTTGGATGATGCTTCTACTTATCGTGTTGCGGCAGCTCCGAACGTAACAAAGTTACTGAATGTCTGTGACCTTGTTGTTGACAAAGGTCACCTTCATGTCCGGGTAGTAATCGATCTCCTTGGTGCCCAGCTTAACGACTTTGGTTGGCTGCCCGAAGTTTGCAATGACTTCTTCTTTGGTCTGCTTCAGGGCAATGGTTTTGGGCGCGGCGGCTGCGGCGTCGGGAGGCGGGGGTGGGGGAGCGATCGGCGCCATGGGTGCCGGGGGAGCAGCGGCTTCTGCAGGTGCGGCTGCCGGTGGTGGCTGGTTGCCG
Source organism: uncultured Acidobacteriaceae bacterium (assembly GCA_963815485.1). Classification (GTDB taxonomy): domain Bacteria; phylum Acidobacteriota; class Terriglobia; order Terriglobales; family Acidobacteriaceae; genus Edaphobacter. The sequence goes on from CAWFGQ010000002.1 coordinate 3,999,312, forward strand.
CCGCCTCCACCGTTCCTGGCGCCACCCTTGTTGTTGGCGGCGGCGTCTCCCTGGTCGACCTGGAGGACTTCGCCAACACTGGCGTCGGCTTGTTCGGGAGTCGGTAGTGCTCCTTTGAAGGGGAATTTGAGGGTGGAGTAGAAACGGACGTCGAAGATGGGGTCGCTGAGCAGCTCGAAGACCATGCTGTCCGAATTGACTGTGATCTTCGTGACCCAGAATTTTTCGCCGGCTACAAAGGTGCGTGTCTGCACGTTTGCGTTGGGATTGGAATGGGAGACAAGGCCACCGAAACCTGGCATTTTTGCTATCTTCCAGATGCCTTGTGTGATCTTGCCATCATGATAGGTGTTGGAGGCGGCGCTTCCGGTCGAGGTAGCACTCATGAGGAGGCCGTCCTTTTTCAGGACCAGAACAGCGCCGGGAGTGACGATGTCGCTTTTGTCGGCCGCCGCCTTGCTAAGGGTATAGTCCGACTCGAGTTTTTGCTGGATGTTTGTTGGGGTGGTTTGAGCGGTAAGTGTGAAGGCAGGGAGTAGAAGAGCAGCGACGGTGAAACGCGGGACGATACAACGGAGCGGGATCATGGCATCCTTCTCAGCGATGAATCTAGGTGAAACTGAGCCTGACTGCAGGGGAATGCGGAGAAGCATAGCACCGTTGGGTGTGCACTGCAATGAGTTTCAAGTGAGGTAAGTGAAAATTTGCGGTTGGTTAGCGTGGGTGGCGAATCGGTTTGTCTGCGACGTGGCAGCTTCTTTTTTTCGAAGGAGGTACTGAGGGGAATGTCCAAAAGTAACTGTTACTCTTCGTTGCGCAGATGAGCTAGGACTCGCTTTGCCTTTTTCTTTAGGGAGCTTACCGTGCTTCTCTTTTGGCGGCTTCGCCTGTCAGGAAGCGAAGTGGCCTGTCGGCGGCTTTGCTGATGCCGATGCGAGGTGTGATTTGGATCTTGTTGGGATGAGTGCCGTCGTCTGCGATCTGGATGGGGGAGCCGGAGGATGTGACGTCGAGTCCGTTGCTGTTTTTGCGGGTGATGTCGAGAGCCTGACAGAGACGGCCGGGGCCTCCAGTGAGGAGTCTTGGCTTTGCGCTATGGGAAAGGCCGCGGAGATCGGCCATGGTTTCGAGGCCGTCGATTGGGTCGAGGGCGCGTATCAGGACTCCGCCTGCTTCTCCCTTCAGATGACATGAGACATTGAGGCAGTAGTACATGCCGTAGATGAAGTAGACGTGGGCGTGTCCGGGTGGGCCGAAGAGTACTGCGTTGCCGGGAGTGAGGCCGCGGGCTGCATGGGATGCGGGGTCTGTGAGGCCGAGGTAGGCTTCGACTTCAATGATGCGGCCGGTTAGGCGTTTGCCGTGGAGATGACGGATGAGGAGTTTGCCCAAGAGGGCTCGGGCAACGAGTTCGGGTGAGCGGGAGTAGAAGGCTCGCGGGAGGAGTTTGACTGTGTGGCTTGAGTGCACAGGATCACTCCTCAATAAGTTTCGTATGGAGTTAAAAGCGAAAGCCTGGCTAGTGGCCAGGCTTTGTTTATTTTGATGCGGCTAGGTTGCTTTGCGCTGGAAGGCTGTTTTTTTCCCGGCGAACGAGTTTTTGGCTTTGAGTGAGGTGGAGGAGTCGTCGGCGGTGGGTTTAGCGCCGTCCTGTTTGGCGGCCTTTTCGCGGAGGGCCTGGAGGCGTTGAGCCTTGGGGCCGAGGCCGGCGGTCTTGATGGAGGGTGCTTTGGGGATGAAGTCGCTCATAAGGGAATTTTATCGCGTGGAAGGTTGAACGAAGTTGGTGAGTCTGGTGCCGGAGTGTGAGTGGCGTTGTGGAGGGCGTTGAGGATCAGGCTGGCGTGGCGGGTGCTGATCTGGTTGGCTGCGAGACGGCGGATCACTTCGTAGACAGCGTGTTGCAGGTTCGATTGGCCGGAGGGGAGTTGGAGGCCAAAGGATTGACGGCGACTGCGGCGCCGGGTTGGGTTGTGGGTCGGCTTGCGGGTGGGGTGGTGGTAGTAGCCAGAAGGCTTCTCGCTGGAGGGCGGGCCGAGGCGCAGCGGTGCCCTCCTTCGAAGATGTGGGTGCAGAGGGTGCGGATATCCTTGATGACTTCGATGGTCTTGTTCATGGATACCCCCTCCCCCGGGGTACTTTCTTGCGCAAAGTCTAGTGAGGAAAAGGCTTAGGTCTGGACTTCGGTATGTTTTGAGGCATACCTGAGCCGGACTTAAGCCTTTTGTGGGTTAAATGCGAAAGCCCGGCAGGTGGCCGGGCTTCAATCTTTACTCTATAAGTTAATTATATGTGGGTGAGTCAAGCTTTTGGCTGTGGAAATCGCTGTAAGTATATGAAAAGATAAAAATTAGGCGATTGTCCGGTGAGCTGTTATCGTACTCCGGGAATGAACCCAGACAAAAGGTGCGTGCGATGAGTGTAAAGAGTGGTGTGGTTGAGGTGGAGGAGATTCGCCTTGGTGGGATTGGGCTGCGTTTTTTGGTTGATGGAACTGTGACCGCGGCCGGAGTGACGACGTTCGAGATGACGGTGGCACCGGGGGCGGGGATGCCGGTTCCGCATCATCATGTGGGATTCGATGAGTCGGGGTATGGGGTAAGCGGGAGGCTGAGGTTCATGCTGGAGGGCGAGACGATTGACGTGGGGGCGGGGGATTTAGTGTGGATTGAGCGCGGCAAGGTGCATGGGTTTACTAACCCGTTCGACGAGCCGGCTGTGGTGCTTTGCACGATAACTCCGGGGCTGCTGGGGGCGGAGTATTTTCGGGAGATTCGTGGGTTGTTAGGTGGGGGTGGGACGCCTGATCCTAAGGCTATGGCTGAGGTGATGTTGAGGTATGGGCTGGTGCCGGTGAAGCCTGCATAAGATTTTGTGGCGGGTTGAGGAAGGCAATTTCTCCAGCCTTCGGCAGAGTGGAAGCGTCTGCGACGCGGCTTTTATGGCACGGCTGAAGCCGTGCCCTTAAGCAAAGCGGACTTTTTCAGCACACTGAAGCCGTGCCCTTCCACAAAGGGTGCGCCGGGTGGGCCGAAGAGGGGGAAGTTATTGGGGTGAGGCCGCGCGGTAGGCGTGGGAGGCGGGGTCGGTGAGGCCGAGGTAGGCTTCGACCTCGATGATGCGGCCGGTGAGGCGCTCGCCGTGTAGATCGCGGATGAGTAGCTTGCCTAGGAGGGCTCGGGCGACGATCTCGGGGGAGCGGGAGTAGAAGGTTCTTGGCAGGAGTTTGGGGTGACGGGTTGCGTTCATAGTCTTTGTGGAGATTTTTTGTCCTTATATCCTACTTCCCAACCATGCATATCTTGGTTATTCTAGATAGACAGACAGCTATTATGAGATAGTGTGATATTATTCTTTATGGATAGCTACCCACGAGGTGAACGATGAAAGAGTATGGGTTGAGTGATCAGGTTCGATCGGTAGCGATGGATCGTTATGTGAAGCCCGCCTTACGATCTGGGCAGACGTCTTTTTCGATCAAAGTACGAAATGTGCTGGATGATTTGGCACCGCTCGGATTTCCGGCGAATAGTACCCCACTGGTTTGTAATGCTCTGCGCTCAGACAAGTTCCTAAAGAAGAATGGGCTTGAGATTACGGCTGTGGATGGGCCGCCATCGAAGTTGAGCACTACAGTCGTGGTGCATTATCGGTCGGTCGGTACGGAAGCAAGCGAAGGTCGGGTTTCCGGGAAGGAACAAGCAAGTGAGGATGGGGCGGCACGCGCGAAACGGTTGGCGGAATCTTTGCGCGGATTACTCAAACAGGAGCTAAAGGAATATGGCGGGGCGGAGGAGTTCGTGCGATGGGTGCGCTCGGATGAGGATACCGCGTGAGCAAGATCTATTGGGACTCAATGTTGATCATCTATCTGCTGGAAGGGAATCCGGCGTTTTCGAAACGGGTTCAGCATCTTCTGCAGCGGTCGTTTGAGCGAGGCGACTCGCTCTATACGAGCTTTCTTGCTTATGGTGAGGTGATGGCCGGGGCTGTGAACTCGCCTGAGAAGGTGAGCAAGATACAGAAGACCATGGGGGAGATGGGGTTCACCTATCTGCCGTTTGATGGCGGGGCCGTGATGCCGTTCAGCAGACTGCGCGCCAAGAATAAGCTGAAGGTTGCGGATGCGATTCATCTGGCGTCGGCGGCTTCTGCTGGGATCGATTTGTTTTTGACTGGGGACAAACAGCTAATGGGGCTCGATGTGGCGGGGGTTCAGTTTATTGCGGATTTCAATACGCCGTTGCTTTGAAACCATTCATGCTCGTTGAGACCTCGCATTAAGGTGGGCTCAGTTGTAATCACCTGTCCTTCGTTATAGTTGATGCATGCCGAAACCTCAGATATTCGTGTCCTGCGGACAGCGCACCGCAGAGGAGAAAAAACTTGCTAGTGACATATGTACCGCTATTAGGGAGGACGGTAGTTTTGACTTCTTTTTTGCGGAGTTTCAAAGCAATCTGCACGGGCTGAATGAGAATATCCTTGATGCTCTGCAGCGAACTGCCGGATTTATTGCGGTGATGCACAGGCGCGGTGAGGTTGGTTTTGGAGATCGAACCGCATTGACGCTCATTAGAGCTTCCGTTTGGATTGAGCAAGAAATCGCTATTGCGGCGTACATCCAGCAAACCACTAAGCGCCAACTCTTGACTGCAGCGTATATCGAAGGCGGTGTAGGACGCGAAGGTATCCGGGAGCTCTTGCACTTGAATCCCATAACTTTTACACAGAATGCCGAAGTGCTAGCAGACATAAAAAGCAAACTGTCAATTTGGTCGACTTCAGGTGGGCAGAGTTCGCCTTCGGACGACGAATTTGGGACGCTGGAGTTGCGGCATTCGCCCCGATATGAGGCGCAGGTTGGTCGGGTGGTTGATCTGAAACCATTCCTGAGCAATAAGGGATCCCGTGCAAAGGAATACGCCTGTACCTTGGAGGTGCCGTCTCAGCTTTTGTCGTGGAGCAATGCGTCTTACTACTCGATTACACATCTCAAAGAACCAGAGAGACACGGTGTGTTGGCTATGCCGATCTATGTGTCAGCAGAACTCGAGTCGCACTCTTATGATCTCACCGTTCCATGTACGCAAGTCTTTGAGGATGCTGTTCCGTTCACCTAAACTCGAAAGTCCGTTGTCTTGCATAGTGTTTCAGAGCGATCGGTGGGTTATTAGCTGAAAAGAAATTCTTTGGTGCGGAGTTCTTTTACTGTGTCGCGTAGTTTGGCGGCTTTTTCGAATTCGAATTTTTTGGCGGCTTCGCGCATGTCGGATTCCAGTTTGCCGATGTAGGTGTCTAGTTCCTGCTGGGTGGTGAAGTCGGGCAAGCCTTCGGCTTCGTCGGTGAGGTCGGCGTAGTCGGCGTTGAGGATGCCGGCCAGGCCCATCTCGAGTGGGCGGATGATGGATTGGGGCGTGATGTTGTTTTCTGAGTTGTAGGCTAGTTGTTTTTCGCGGCGGCGATTGGTTTCGTCGATGGCTCGGGCCATGGAGTCTGTCATCTTGTCGGCGTAGAGGATGGCGCGGCCTTCGATGTGACGGGCGGCTCGACCGATGGTCTGGATGAGGGAGCCCTGGGAGCGGAGGAAGCCTTCTTTGTCGGCATCCAAAATTGCTACCAACGAGACCTCCGGAAGATCAAGGCCTTCGCGAAGCAGGTTGATGCCGATGAGGACGTCGTACTCGCCTTTGCGGAGGTCGCGGAGGAGCTTGATGCGCTCGAGGGTTTCGATCTCGGAGTGCATGTAACGGCAGCGGACGCCTACTTCGGTGTAGTAGCTGGCGAGATCTTCGGACATGCGCTTGGTGAGGGTGGTGACGAGGACGCGCTGGTTTTTTGAGGAACGGTCGCGGATCTCGGCGAGGAGATCGTCGATCTGGCCTTTGACGGGGCGGATTTCTACGACGGGGTCGATGAGGCCGGTGGGGCGGATGATCTGTTCGACAACTACACCTGCGGATTTGGTGAGTTCGTAGGGGCCGGGCGTGGCGGAGACGTAGATGATCTGGCCGGTGCGGGACTCGAACTCTTCGAAGCGGAGGGGGCGGTTGTCCATTGCGGAGGGGAGGCGGAAACCGTAGTCTACGAGGTTTTGTTTGCGGCTGCGATCACCGTGCCACATGCCGTGGAGCTGGGGTACGGTGACGTGGGACTCGTCGATGAAGAGGAGGTAGTCCTGCGGGAAGTAGTCGAGGAGCGTGGGTGGGGGTTCGCCGGGGAGACGGCCGGAGAAGTGGCGGGAGTAGTTTTCGATGCCGTGGCAGTAGCCTACGGATTTGATCATCTCGAGATCGAAGCGGGTGCGCTGGTGGATGCGCTGGGATTCGACGAGGCGGCCCTGGGTTTCGAGTTCTTTTTCCCACCACTCCATCTCTTCGAGGATGGTGGCGATTGCCGAACTTTTTCGTTCGGGTTGAACTACGTAGTGCGACTTCGGGTAGATGGGGAGGCGGGAGTATTTTTGGCGGACGGTGCCGAAGAGGGGGTCGATTTGAGAGAGGGAGTCGATCTCGTCGCCGAAGAGTTCGATGCGGTAGGCGTTTTCGTCGTAGGTGGGGTAGATTTCGATGATGTCGCCGCGGACGCGGAAGGTGCCGCGGCGAAAGTCGACGTCGTTGCGGTCGTAGAGGATCTCGACGAGGCGGCGGGTGATATCTTCGCGGCGGATGCGCTGGCCTTTTTCGAGGAGAAGCAGCATGCCGTAGTAGGCTTCGGGGGAGCCGAGACCGTAGATGCAGGAGACCGAGCTGACGATAATGGCGTCGCGGCGTTCGAAGAGGCTGCGGGTGGCGGAGAGGCGGAGTTTATCCAATTCTTCATTGATTGTTGCTTCCTTTTCAATGAAGAGATCGCCGGCGGGGATGTAGGCTTCGGGTTGGTAGTAGTCGTAGTAGGAGACGAAGTATTCGACGGCGTTTCCGGGGAAGAATTGTTTGAACTCGTGGTAGAGCTGCGCGGCGAGGGTTTTGTTATGCGCGAGGATGAGCGCGGGACGCTGCAGATTTTCGATGACCTTGGCCATGGTGAAGGTTTTGCCGGAGCCGGTGACGCCGAGGAGGACCTGGTCTTTTTCTCCGGCGTGGATGCCGGAGACGAGTTCGGAGATGGCTCGAGGCTGGTCGCCCTGAGGCTTGTAAGTGGTCGAAAGCTGGAAGTCCATCTATGTAGGATAAAGGCAGGGAATGGGGAACGGGGAGTAGGGAGTAGGAAAGACAAAATGCGGTGGTCTCTCCACTACGGCGGCAGGTGCGCCGCCTCCGGTCGAGATGACAATCCTTTTTTTGTAAGGAGGTTTGATGAGTGTAGGAACTGAGTTGTGGCTGATGCGGCATGGGGAGACGGCCTGGAGTGCAAGTGGACAGCATACGAGCCGGACGGATGTTCCGCTGACAGAGACAGGGCGGCAACGGGCGGAGAAGCTGGGGGAGTATTTGAAGGGGACGAAGTTTGATGCGGTGTTTGTGAGTCCGATGCAGCGCGCGCGGGAGACCTGCGCGATTGCGGGATTTGGGGATGTGGCTAAGGTGAATGATGGGTTGAAGGAGTGGGATTACGGGGTGTATGAGGGGAAGACAACGAAGGAGATTCAGGCGGAGATTCCGGGTTGGTCGGTGTGGAAGAACGAGATTGTTGGCGGAGAGACGGTGGAGCACGTTGGTGAGCGGGCAGATCGGGTGATTGCGCAGGCTCTCGCGGTTGCGCCTGATTGTGGAAAGGTGGCGTTGTTTGCGCATGCACATATTCTGCGGATTCTGGCGGCGCGGTGGGTTGGGCTGGAGGCTACGGACGGGGCCTTGTTTGCGTTAGGGACTGGGAGCGTGAGTGTGCTCGGGTGGGAGAGGGAGACGCGGGTGATTGCAGGCTGGAACCGGGACGTTGCTTAGGCTAGGACTTGGCGATATGCTCGGGTTGCAGGCCCATTCCGATGAAACGTGCGGTCATGTATCGGAAGCCGGGGAAGCCGGCGATCATGCGGAAGATGAATGGCGGCTCGAATGGGCCGTTGCTGAGCAGGACACGGTTGAGCATGCGGTGAGCGAAGACCTGGACGCGCTGGGTTTTGCGTACGGCTCCTTCGCGGTAGTGTTGGACTCGTTCGAGGTCGTGAACGGTGACTGTGCCTGAGCTTAGTGATTCGGCGAGGATGTTGGCGGCGGCGACTGCGTCCTGAAGGGCGATGTTGACGCCGATGCCGCCGACGGGCGACATGGCGTGCGCTGCGTCTCCGATGCAGAGCAGACCGGGAGTGCACCAGTCGCGTAGCCTGTTGACCTGAACGGTGAGGAGCTTGACCTTGTCCCATGAGTCGACCTCGGCGGTTCGGCCTGCGAGGAAAGGGACGATGCGCTCGATGCTTTGACGGAAGGCCTCGAGGCCTTGCTGCTGGATCTGCGGAAAGGTGCCTTTCGCGATGATGTAGCCGACCTGGAAGTAGTCGACACGGTTGATAAGGACGACGAGGCGGCCGTAGTTGACGTAGCCGAGTCCGTTTTCGGGATCGTTGGGTTGGCGGGCGAGGCGAAACCAAAGGACGTCGATGGGGACGCCGTAGTCGACGAGCGGGAGATGAGCGGCTTCGCGCGAGATGGCGTGGCGGCCGTCGCAGCCGACGGTGAGGGTTGCAGGGATTTCGACTGGGCCGTCGGGGGTGTTGGCGCGAACACCGGCGATTGTGCCATCAGGTTGCTGGATGAGGCCAGTGGCCTCCCAGCCCATGCGGAGGGTGAAGGACGGGAAGCGAGAGGCTTCGGAGGCGAGGAAGTTAAGGAAGTCCCACTGCGGCATTATGGCGACAAATTTGGCGCGTGTGGGGAGATGTGAGAGATCGGCCATGGTGAAGGTGTGAGTGCCGATGTAGCCGGAGAGCTGGGCAAGCCGCGCGTGCGGGAGTTGAAGGAACTTGTCGAGGAGGCCGAGCTCATGGAGGAGTTCGAGGGTGGAGGGATGGATGGTGTCGCCGCGGAAGTCGCGGAAAAAGTCGTTGTGCTTTTCGAGGACGATGACGGGGACGCCCTGGCGCGCAAGCAGGTAGCCAAGCATGATGCCGGCAGGGCCTCCACCGATGATGCAGCAGGTGGTTGCGAGCGGATTGGTGGAGGAGGGCATCATGGAAATGAGCTTAACAAGTCGGTTGGAACGCGTCAAAGAGCTGCTGAATGAACGATTGCGTGCTAGATTCAACGCATCCCTATTTCCTGCGGAGATGACGATGCGTATGAACCGGGCTTTTTTTGTTGGTGTTTCTGTTTGTTTTGCCGGTGGAGTTTTGTTGTGGGCGCAAAGCGGTGCGACTGCCTCATCTGATGAAGAGCAAGGAAAGTTGTGGTGGGCGCATGTGCAGTATCTGGCTGCGCCGTCGATGAACGGACGGCTCACTGGCAGCGAGGAGTATTTGAAGGCTGCGGCGTACGTGGCGGATAAGTTCAAGTCTTACGGGCTGGCTCCGGCGGGAGTGAATGGGACCTACTATCAACCGGTGAGTTTTGATGTGCAGCGTGTGATTGCGAGTAAGTCTTCGATGAGTCTGGTGGTTGATGGCAAGGATGTTCCGCTGGTATTGGGTGAAGATGCGATTCTGGGATCGCGGTCGGCACAGGTGGGAAAGGTGGATGCTCCGCTGGTGTTTATCGGGTATGGTCTGCATCTGCCTGAGGCGAAGTATGACGACTTCGATTCGGCGGAGATTCCGTGGGCTCAGTTGAAGGGGAAGGTTGTCGTTACGATCAATGGCGGGCCTGCGGAATTGCCGGGGCCGCTGAAGTCTTATGCAAGGACGGCTCCGTTTGCGAGGGCATTGCGAGAGGCTGGGGCTGTTGGGGTGATTTCGATTCCGACGCCGAAGTCTATGGATTTTGGATGGCAGCGTGTGGCTAGTGGAGCTGGGCAGCCGGGGATGCGGTTGTCGGTTACGCCTGATGCGGATGCTGTGGCGGGAAGACATCCTGCGCTGGCGGATGAGCATGGCGCAGTGTTTGGGGCGACGTTTAATCCGGCGCAGGCTGAGAAGCTGTTTGCGGGGACAGGACATACTTTTGCCGAGATACTGGCGCTGGCGGATGCTCAGAAGCCGTTGCCACGTTTTGCGTTGGGTAAGAGTGTCAGGGCTACGGTGGTGGGTGAGACTTCGCATGTGACGTCGCCGAATATTGTGGGGGAGTTGAAGGGATCGGACCCGAAGCTGGCTGCGGAGTATGTTGTGGTGTCGGCGCATCTCGATCATCTAGGTGTTGGTGCACCTATCAATGGAAAGACTATCTATAGTGGGGCGATGGACGATGCCTCCGGTGTGGCTTCGGTACTGGAGACGGCGAAAAAGTTTGGAGAGACGAAGACGCGGCCGAAGCGGTCGATGTTGTTTTTAATTTTTACGGCTGAAGAGAAGGGGCTGCTGGGATCGAGGTACTATGCGGGGCATCCGACGGTGCCGGAGGGCTCGATTGCGGCGGATTTGAACCTGGATATGTTTATGCCGATCTTTTCACTGAAGAAGCTGCATGTGCAGGGACTGGAGCAGTCGACGCTGGGTGTCGATGCGGAGAAGGTGGGTGAGGCTCACCATATTGTGATTGCGGGTGATCCGGAGCCGGATAGGAATTCTTTTATCAGAACGGACCAGTACAGTTTTGTGCAGGCAGGGATTCCTGCGCTGGCGATGAAGTTTGGATGGACTGCGGGTTCGCCGGAGTACAAGGCCTGGCGGACATGGCTGGCGCAGCGGTATCACTCGACGGATGATGATTTGACGCAGCCTGTGGATCTGGCTGCTGCGGCGCAGTTCAATGCTTTTTATGCCGATCTCGCGCGGACCGTGGCGGATGATCCGGCGAGACCGCATTATCTGGATTCGAGTTTCTTCAAGCGGTTTGAGAAGGGGCAGTAAGTTCTCATTTGTCCGTTCTCAGTTCTGAGGATTCTGGGTGGATGTCGAGAATTTGAAGCCAGTCTGTTGCGGCGTGTGCGAGGTAGTCGGGAGGGGCTTCGGCGAGGGAGTGGGGTTTAAGGCCGAAGGTGCAGCCGATGCTGCGAGCACCGCAGTTGCGGGCGGTGAGGACGTCGGTGTCGGTGTCGCCGATCATGATGGTTTCGGCGGCAGTGATGGGATGGCCGGCGATGGATGTGGCTTCGGCGATGAGGGTTTCGAGGCCGTGCGGATCGGGCTTTTTGGTGTGGAAGCTGTTGCCGCCGTAGTTCTGAAAAAAGAAGGGTGCGATGCCGAAGTAGGTGCAGATATCGCGGGACGGATTGACCGGCTTGTTGGTCAGGACGGCCATGAGGGTTTCGGGGCGGTCGGCGCGGATCGAGGTGAGAGATTTGAGGACACCCGGGTAGAGGAGGGTGTAGTCGAACTTGTGGATGCGGTAGTAGTCGAGGAAGAATGTAAGCGCCTCGGTTACATATTCTTCGTCGTGAATATCGCCTTCGGGGTCGCCAAAGGCTCGGCGGATGAGGAGAGAGGCTCCGTCGCCGATGTAGCTGGAGATGACGGCTTCGGGCAGCTCTGATTTGCCGAAGTGGGTGAGGGTGGCGTTGACGGAGTTGCAGAGATCGATGCGGGAGTCGATGAGCGTGCCGTCCAGGTCGAAGACGAGGAGACGGGGAGGTGGTTCAAGGGCCATTCTGTAAGGGTAATTGATTCGGGTGTAAGCTTCTTGGCAACGGAGGAATGCCATGTGCAAACTATCAGCTGAAGAGTGGAACCGGCGGCAGTTTGTTGCGGGGCTGAGCGCAGCGGGATTAGTGGGGAGTATGGGATGGAGCGGCAGACCGGCATTCGCACAGAGCGGAACGACTGGCGAAGGGGCACTGCGCGAGTTGGCGGCCGGCAATGAGAGATATGCTGCCGGGAAGATTACTTCGTTTGCGGAAGATCTGGAGATCCTGAAGGCGAAGACAGTGAGTTCGCAGCAGCCCTTTGCGGCAGTGCTATCTTGTGCGGATTCTCGAGTGCCGGTTGAGATCATCTTCGATCAAAGCATCAACCATATCTTTGTGTGCAGAGTTGCTGGAAATATGGTGACGCCAGAAATTATGGCGAGTATGGAGTATGGCGTCGCGGTGCTGGGAGTGAAGGCGATTCTGGTGCTGGGACATTCGAACTGTGGGGCGATCAGTGCCGCGGTTGCGGCCAAGGAAGTGCCCGGGCAGATCAGCGTTTTGTACCAGCACCTGATGCCTGGGATCAGAGATGCGAAGGGAGATGTTGCCCATGCGGTGAGACTGAACGCCAGCTTTCAAGCGAGGCTACTCCAAGAGACTTCGACTGTGATTGCGAAGGCGGTGAAGGAGAACGGCGTGAAGGTTGCAGCGGGGGTCTATGACCTTGCTACGGGTCGAGTGACGAACTTCACTTAGCGTGAGTGATGGCCCAAAAAAGTCGGTGGCCGAAGGTTGGCCACCGACTTTTTTGGGTTGATGTTACTTGATCTGAATGTCGCCGGAGCCGGTGCCTACTTTGATGGTTGGGCCGCCGCCGTTGACGACTCCGCTGACGTGATGGCGGTTGAGACTGCCCTGCATGGTGATGGGCTGGGTGACGTTGATGCTGCCGGAGCCGGTGTCTGCATCAAGGTTGAAGCGAGCGCCGCCTACGATGAGACGAACAGAGCCACTGCCAGTGGAGAGCTTCCAATCTGAGGTGGGCTGGCCCTGGGCTTCGATTTCGCCGCTGCCGGTACCGGCTTTGAGAGCTCCGGAGAGGCCCTGAAGACGTATGCTGCCACTGCCGGTTTCTGCTTTGACGTCGCCGGGGCCGGTCTGATGGAGTTCAATGTCGCCGCTGCCGGTGCCAAGTGTGGTTGCACCCTCGACACCGCGTACGTGGACCGAGCCTGAGCCGCTTTGGGCTTTGACGTTGGCGCCTACATCCTGAATCTCGATGTCACCTGAGCCGGTGCCGGCATTGATAGTGGATGATTTGGGAAGGGTGATGTCGTAGTCGATGGTGATGTTACGGAAGAGATCGTTGTTATGGCGCTCGCCGATGGTGATGTCGTTGCCGGTCTGTACGATGGGTGGGTTGGAGACGATCTGCTGAATGCGGCTTTCGACGTCACTGCCGCCACTCATCCAGCCATGACCTGAGCGGACGTGAGCAACGATGTGAACCTGACTGCCTGATCCGGGATGAAGCTTGATGTAGCCGGAGCCGGTCGAGACCGAGACGTTTGGAGATCCGCTGACGTTGAGGGTGCGGTCGAAGTTGCTGTCGGCGAAGACTGTGGCGGCGAGGACGAGAGTGGAGGCTGCGGTGGCTAGGATTTTGATGGTTGGATTTCTCATTGGATTTCCCTTTCGTCGACTCTTATGAGTGCTGACTGGCTGCTGGCCCAAAGAAGTTATTGTTGCAGGATAACTGTGTCACCGGATTTCAGGCCGGCGAGAATCTCAGTTTTGGTGCCGTTGGAGATGCCGGCTTTGATGTCGACTTTGCGGCGGCCATTTTTTGTCTTGGCGTCGGGAACCTCAACGGAGGCATTGCGATCCTTGTCGTAGAGCACAGCCTGTTCAGGGACGGTGAGGACGTTTTTGTGTTCCTCGAGGAGGATCTCAGCGTTTGCGGTCATGTTGGTTTTGAGCTCGCCGCCGGGGTTGTCAATGGAGACGCGGACCTCAAAGGTGGTTACGTTGTCTTTTTCGACGCCTAATGGAGCGATCTTGGTTACCTTGCCCTGGAAGGTTTTGTCTTTGAACGACTCGACTTTGATTCGAGCAGCCTGACCGAGATAGACCTTGCCAATGTCGGACTCATCGACTTTGCCCTGAACATAGACCTGAGTCGTGTCGCCGATGGTCATGACAAGAGTGGCAGTAGAACCCAGGACGAGGATGGAGCTTACCGCGTCGCCGATTTCGACATCTCGGGAGAGGATGGTGCCGTCCATTGGCGAGATGACAGTGGTGTAGCCGAGCTGCTCTTCGAGTTGTTTGAGGGAGGCCTGGGCCTGGGCAACCTGCGCTTCAGCCTGGCGAAGCTTGGAGCTGTCGACGCTGATCTGCGAGACGGCTTTGTCGCGAGTGTTGGCCGCGGCGAGGTATTTCTGTTGCGCATCGTCGAGGGACTGCTGCGAGACGACTCCCTGCTTGGACATCTGCAGGTTGCGTTCGTAGGTGTTCTTGTACATGGGCAGGTCAGGGGCTTCGGCATTGACCCTGTCGTATTGGATGGAGGCGGCGGCTGCGCGGGCGTTGGATTCGGCTGCGGCGAGCTGGGCTTTCTGAGCGGCTACCTGATCAAGGATCTCCTGCTGGTCGAGTTGGGCGAGAACCTGCCCTTGCTTGACCTGGGCGTTGATGTCGGTATCGAGACGAGTAACGATGCCGGAGGCCTTGGATTTAACCTCGACTTTGGTGATGGGCTGGACTTTACCAGTGGCAACGACGGATCGGGCGATGTCGCTGAGTTCGGCCTTGCCGAGCTGGGAAGGCTCGAATTTGGTCGTATTACCGCGGGCGGCGACTGCAATGCCCAGGACGACGACCACGACAAGGGCTATGAGGCCAGTCCAGAGCCAGGTTCTTCGTTTGTTCTTACGCTGTGTAGCCAAAGGGTGCTCCAATGTTGATAGTTCTGGTTAGGTGAGCCGTCTCGAAGTGTGGTTACGCACGGAAGTGCCACACGGTTCCATAGACGGGGGAGAAAAGTTGCCGCAGACGTTCGGCGGTGCTGCCTGGTCCTATTTTGGACTCCGGCCAGACCGGAAGGAATAACAACTTTGGGGAGTGTCCAAACGATGATTCCAGGTCGATTTTACGCGTATTTGCGGAGGACGCCTAATACCTTTCCCTGGATACTGACACTTGCGGCAGGTGCGTAGATGGGGGACATTTCTGTATTGGAGGGTTGGAGGCGGACCATGCTTCCTTCCCGGTAAAAACGTTTGAGGGTGGCGTCGGAGCCATCGACGAGGGCGACGATGATCTCGCCTTCGCGTGCGGTGCGTGTGCGCTCGACCAGCACGTAGTCGCCGGAGACGATGTGCTCGTCGCGCATGGAGTCGCCACGTACCTCGAGCGCGAAGACTTCGCGGTTGCCGATGATGTCAGAGAGAGAGATGCTTTCAGCGGTTTCGATAGCTTCTACGGGCTGCCCAGCGGCTATGCGGCCCATGAGCGGTAACCGATCGGAGCCTCTTTTACTGCTACGGGCGGGAAGGACGTCGATGGAACGGCTGCGATTGTGAGCGCGCTGAAGCAGACCTTTGTTCTGCAGATTGGTGACGTGCTTGTGTACGGTGGCGAGTGAGCTGAGACCTAATCCTGTGGCGATCTCCTCGTAGGAAGGGGAGTAGCCATTCTTCTGAGTGAAGCTGGAGAGGAAGTCTATGACTTCTTTTTGTCGTCTCGTAATTGCCATGCCGATGATTGTAGCGAATAAAAGGCGAATTGCAAGCATTTAACGAATGAAGATCGAATTCTGCTAACTGAGTTGATTCCTGTTGAGAGAGCGTTTTGCGTTGCGTGGAAGATTGTTGCGGAGAGTGCTGAAAATGAGGCTTCTGCTGGAGGATTTCCTTCAAGTAGTGAAGTGATGTTGATATTGATCGACTTGTGGCGTGGCGAAGCAGCGCTCTTTTCGAGCAGCCGCTTTTTCGGGGCTGAGAAGATTCCCATTTTGAAATGGTCTGCGCAATTTCTTGCGAAGAGTTATTGTAAAGCGCCGTCCGATGAACCAAGGTAATTACAGACACTGCCTCAGGTAATGTGGCCGGTGGATTTGAAGTGCTGAATTTCCTTGGGGGATTGGATGCGAGTCTTGGTTGTGGAAGATGATGCTGCACTTGGTTTGTTTTTGCAAAAGGGCTTGAAGCTTGAAGGGCATGAAGTGACGGTGGTGGGGGATGGAGAGTCCGCGCTTACTCATGCTGCGGAGTATCGTCCAGATTTGATTGTCCTTGATCTGAGCCTGCCGCGGAAGGATGGAACTGAGGTTCTGTCGGAACTGCGAGGGCGTTTTGACGAGACGGTTGTGTTGGTTCTGACGGGTCGAAGCCAGGTTGAGGAGCGCATCAAGTGCCTGAACCTGGGAGCGGATGATTGCCTTTTGAAACCTTTCAGCTTTCATGAGTTGACGGCGCGGTGCCGGGCTCTGCTGCGACGGCGCGACCAGTTTGCTGATCCGGTTTTGCGGCATGGCGATGTTGAACTCAACCGCATGGAACGACGCGTGGTACGAAATGGGCGAGTGATCGAACTGACGGTGAAGGAGTTTGCTTTGCTGGAGTTCCTGTTGCTGCGACGCGGACAGTGCTGCAGCCGTAGTGAGTTGCTGCGAGAGGTGTGGCAGATGTCGCCGGATGCGGGAACGAATGTGGTGGATGTTTATGCAGTGGGGATGCCCGGTTCTGACTACGGAGGGGTTTTTCCCTGAGACGATGGCTCTTGCTGTGCCGAAGTTGTTTGTTGAGAAATTTGGCATGCTCCCGCTCCGAGTGGCTGGGTCGAGGATTTTGTATTTAGGGTTCGCGGATCGGCTTGATGCTTCCGCTGCCTTCGTAACGGAGCAGATGTCGGAGCTAAAAGCAGAGAGTGGAGTGGTGGAGAGTGCTCAATTCGAAGTTGCGCGTGAACAACTGCTGGCCTGTGATGGCGTAGAGGCAAGACAAGAGGTGCTCCAAGAAACAGACGCAATGGCAGCGAGGATAACGGCGATCCTGGAACAGCAGCAACCGGTCAAGTCACGGTTGATCAGGTTGCATCAATATTTTTGGCTGCGAATATGGCTTGAACGAGGGGCTTTCGGAAAGGTGGGGAGCTTGCCATCAACAGGAGAAGATGTAGCGGATCACGTTTTTACTGTTGGAGCATTAGCATAGTCCGGAGTTCTTATTCAAAACAAAGAAGTCGTGCTTCCTTGTTGGGGACTAAGTTTTATCTTGGTGTTATGCCGGACGGTGCGGAAAGCTCAGGAGTAGGCAGGCTCGGGTTAGTCAGGGCCGAATCCTGTGCCGGGCCGAGTCCAAGTTTGATGATGGCGCGGGAATCCGGAATCAGCTTTGTCTGCCAGCCATTGTCTTCCTGGAACTTCTGCATTGCGGCTTCCGTTCGCGCATCCCAATGGCCGGAAGCCTCTCCGGAGAGATAGCCTGATTTGATCAGCGAGGCCTGAATCTGAGCCGCACGTGTGTCGTCGATCCCCTTCTGACCGGATGGTTTTGATTTTGTCCGTTTATTGAATAACTTAGGAGAGGTTGGACCCCGACGAGCGTGGGTGAACGCCAAGCATGGCATCGCGACCGACAGAAGCAGAGCCGAGCTTAGAAGTGCCTTTCCTAGTTGCATGCAGATGTTACCTTGGGCCGAGTATTGAACAAAAATTGCATATCAGAGTATTTATGATGTCGGTAGAGTATCTCGAAAGTTATCATGTGACAACTTAAGGTTGATCAATTTCCCTACATCTTTCGTTGAAGGAACTTTGTTTGGTGCCAAAAAGGCGTCTACGTGCAGGAAGGAGGGCGTAAGTTGCTGATACGCCGCCCCTTACTGCACGAACTTTCCTACGGAAGTGTACCGCCAATGTAACTTACGTTTTTCTGGCTGGGGCTCTGAATTACAAAGACGACGTCGTCCTTGGATTTGAGCGTGGAGACGATGGCTCGGTAGCTGGCCTCGTCCGTAACGGGTTTGCGATTGATAGCGGTAATAATTGCGGTTTTGCCAAGACCGATTTCATCAGCAAATGAGCCGGGACGAACGCTGGTAACGATTACGCCACCCTTGATGCCACTTTTTGCCGCGACTGCAGGCGGGATTGCGGAGACAGTGATGCCGAGTTTGCCTTCTCCCGCATCCGCTTCCTGAGGTGCGGCGGATTCGTCTTGCTGTTGGCCAGTGATATCTGCATAGGTTTTGGCGCGGTCACCGATCACGACGTTTGCTGTATTCGGCTTGCCCTCACGAAGGTATCCGATTTTGACTGAAGAGCCGACATGACGGGCGGAGATGTCGTTTACGAGATCGTCACCATCCTTGATGTTGCGCCCATCGATTGAGGTGAGGACGTCGCCGACCTGAATTCCAGCCTTTGCCGCGCCACCGTTGGGGGTAACTGTTCCCACGATGACGCCATTGGTGAATCCGTAGACACGACCCACCGCGGAAGATTGGACAGTCTGGAAAGTGATGCCGATTGAACCGCGAACGACCTTGTGTTCGGGACCGATGAGCATGTTGTAGATATTCGCAATGATGTTGGATGGCATTGCGAAGCCGACACCCTGCGAGCCCATGGACTGCGTGTAGATCGCGGTATTCATACCGACGACTTGTCCTGCCATGTCGACCAGCGGTCCGCCGGAGTTGCCCGGGTTGATGGCAGCGTCGGTCTGGATGAAGCGTTGAAATTGCGTCTGGGAGACGCCGTTCGCACTGGGTTCGTCGATGCTGCGATTCTTCGCAGAGATGATGCCAGCGGTTACAGTCTTTGACAACGAGAATGGGCTGCCGATAGCGAGGACCCAATCGCCGACCTGGGCACCGTCGGAGTTGCCGAGTTTGATCGTTGGAAGAGGTTCTTTGGTGTCGATCTTGATGACAGCGATGTCGGTATCTTTGTCGACGCCGACGACAGTAGCTGCGCGGCCGGGGTCGCCAATATCGTCCGGGTCGCTGGAGAGTTTGACGTAGATCTTGTCGGCTTTATCGACTACGTGGTTGTTGGTGATGATGTAGCCGCGGGGATCAACGATGAAACCGGAACCGAGCGCACGTCGCTCACTATTGCCATCGCCATCATCGCCACCCTGTCCGCCAAAGAAGCGGTTGAAGAAGTCCTGCATATCGCCCGGGGCCTGTTCGTCATCCCCGTCGGGATTGCTGGGGACGGCACGCTGACCTCCGCGCCTGCGCTTATTGTTTGCTGCAGGCTTGGGCAGTTCTTCGGTGTTGATGTTCACAACAGCGGGGCCTACCTGTTTGACGATCTGGGAAAAGCCATTCGAGAGAGCTACCGGGGACGGAATAACGAGGGGCTTTGCGTCGGTCGAGTCGACTCTGGCCTGCTCTTTGCCACTGACACCGTGTGTGAGGACTGAGCCAGTAAGGATGCCAACCGAGAGTGTAGCCAGGAGGACAAATGTCGTCGAAAGGCGGTGGCTGCGAATGCGTTGGGACAAAGTTGCAGATGTGTTATTCGTGTTGTCCATTGAGCTGATCTTGACCTCTTTGTGGAGCGTTACTACGCGCCGGACACTGTGCACGGCGTGAATCTTAAGTATAGTCGCTGTTTTGCTTTACCGCTTCGTTCGAGGAGGGCGGGCTTTCTCCTTGTTTAGACGGGGATTATTAGTAAAAGTCTTGACTGCCCTCAGTCCGGGTGGATTGGAACCGGAGGCGAAGCAGATAGAAGTTCGGTGGTGGCTATGCCGGCCAGGATGAGGGTGGCACCCAGTAGGGAGCGGCTGCCGAGATGCTCGTGCAGGATGAGGTAAGAGGTTAGGCAGGCGAAGACGGGTTCGAGGGTGAGGAGGATGGCGGTGTGGGTGGGTGGGAGATGTTGCTGGGCCCAGCTCTGGATGGTGAAGGCGGCGGCGGTGGCGAGCAGGCTGGTGACTGCGAGGGCGATGATGAGGCGGGGAGTGAGGGAGAGGTGTGGTGTACCGCCGATTGACAGGGTAAGGGCCATGATGAGTGCGGCTGCGCCGATCTGGAGAGTGGCGAGTTGGGCTGTGGGAACGTGATGCGAAGTGTGAGCGAGGGAGAGGAGATGTGCGGCGAAGGCTATCGCACAGCCGAGGGTGAGGAGGTCGCCGAGACCGATGTTTGTGAAGAGGTTCTGGAAGGAGGTTCCGGTCGGCGTCGTGAGAAGAAGCAGGCCGGAGAAGGCGAGGAGTGCGCCGATGGCAGTGGTCCAGCGCGGCTTCGGCGTGTTGGATGAGCGCAGTGCGGGGATGAGCGTGAAGAGTGGGACGAAGACGACGACGAGGCCGGTGATGAAGGCCGATTTGGCTGGTGTTGTGAGTGCGAGACCTGCGGTTTGGAACTGATAACCGGCGGCGAGGAAGACGCCTACGATGATGCTTGCGGTGAGAGCGCGGCGGTTGATGTGGCGAAGCTGGCGCTGATTGATGGCGGCCAGTGCGAAGAACGCCAGCGTCATGCGGAGGAGGTTGAAGAGGAGCGGTGACGCGTCCTGCAGGGCATCTTTGACGAGGACGAAGGTTGTTCCCCAGACGAAGACGACTGCAAGTAGCAGGATGTGGGCGAGTGCGCTCGGGCTGAGGCGTTTGAGCAACTACTTCTGTGCTCCGGATTTCGCAGTGTAGACGGTTTCGCCGTTGACTACGGTGCGCAAGACCTTGGTGTGGAGCAGCTCTTGCGGCGATGCAGTGGTGATGTCGCGGTCGAGGACAATCAGGTCGGCGAGGAATCCGGGTTCGAGACGGCCTTTTACTTTTTCGCGGAACTCGCCGAAGGCGGAGGCCTGGGTGTAGGCGTAGATGGCTTCGTTGAGTGAGATTTTCTCCTGCGGCTGGAAGGTCTGGGTGCCGGCTTCGTTCATTCGGGTGACGGCGGAGTAGAGGCCACGGAACGGGTTGATGAGTTCGACGGGGTAGTCGGTGCCGAAGGCGAGGACGACGTGATGGTCGAGGAAGCTCTTCCATGCGTAGGCGTACTTGATGCGCTCGGGGCCGAGGCGGTCGGTTGCCCACTTCATGTCGGTGAGGAGATGGGCCGGTTGCATGGAGGCGATGACGCCTTCTTTTTCGAAGCGTTCGAAGTCATCGGGGAGAAGTACCTGGGCATGTTCTACGCGGAAGCGCAGGGCGCCGGCGGGTGGCGCTGCTCCTGCCTCCGGTTTGGTAACTAAGTAAGCGTCGGGGCCGTGGCCGGAGGGTAAAGGAGGAAGGCTGGCGACCTGATCGGCTACTCCAAAGGCGTTGAGGGCCATTGCGTTGGCTCGGTCTCCGATGGCGTGGAACCCTAACTGGAAACCCGCCATGGCTCGTTCGGCGGCCATCTGGTTGAGCTTGTCCTGATGGTAGCGTGGGAGGCCGGAGTTGCCGGGGTCGTCGGAGTAGGGTTCGTCGAGTGCTGCGGTGCGGGAGCCGAGCGAGCCGTCCATGTAGCCCTTGAGCTGGGTGAGGTGGAGGCGGAGATCATCGCTGGGGTGGCTGGCTCGGCGCTGCTTGAGGACGTCCAAAGGGGTGTCGAAGGCAATCCATTCGCCGACGCGGATCGGGAGCTTGTTGGTGTGCTCGAGTTCTTCGAGGGCGAGGAAGTCTTCCCAGTCGGAGTTGTCCTGTACGGTGGTGACTCCGTTGGCCACGATGTCGGCTATGGCTGCGGTGAGGGCGACTCGACGCTGTTCGAGAGTTGGCGGTGGAATTTTGCTGAAGACGAGACCGTTGGCGGCGGCTTCGCGCAGGATGCCGTTGGGGTTGCCTGACTCGTCGCGGTCGATCCTGGCTCCTGCGGGATCGGGGGTGGCGGCGGAGATGTTGGCAGCCACGAGTGCGGCGGAGTTCGCCACGGCCATATGACCGTCGACGCGGCGGAAGATCGCTGGATGGCCCGCGGTGACGGCGTCGAGGTCGGTGCGGGATGGGAGTTTGTTGTCGGCCCAGAGGGTGTGGTCCCATCCTCCGCCTTCAATCCATGTGCCGGGTTTGGCGGTTGCGACGTAGGTGCGGATGCGCTGTTGCATCTCGGCGAGGGAGTGGACGCCTACGAGGTTGACGGAGAGCTTCTGGCGTCCGGCTTCGCCGATGTGGGTGTGGGCGTCGTTGATGCCGGGCATCGCAAAGGCTCCGTGGAGGTCGATGATTTGGGTCTTCGGGCCTTTGAGCTTGAGGACCTCGGCGTCGGTACCGGCGGCAATAATTTTTCCATCGGCGATGGCGAGGGCGGCGACTTTGGCAGGGGTGGCGGAGGGGTCGTCTGCGCGGAGGTGGGCACCGGTGAGAATGTTGCCGTGGACGAAGATGGTGTCCGGGGTCTGGGCCTGGATGACCGCCGCCGCGAAGATGAAGGGAAGGAACGTGAGGGATTTCACGAGGGCGAGTTTATCAGGAGTTTGGATGTGTATCCCCCTAGTACCTGATTTTGCGCAAAGTCTTCGAATGATTGGAGTTAAGCTTGGACCTGGGCGGCAAAGTCTTGATTCTAAAAGACTCGATCGGTAAAGTCTTGATTCGTAATGAGAAAGAGCTGATTGGTGGTGCGGGCTCCGATTTTGGGGCCTGATTTAATTGTACGGGTTTGGTTGGGGTAATTTTCCTTTTGAGATGTGGTTTGTTTTGTTTGGTTTGAGGGGTTTTGGGGCTTGACATGCGATTTTTGGGCTGTTTTTGATGAAAAAAATGGGATGGGGAGAAGTGCAGGAGCAAATGCAAAGGCAAAAGCAAAGGCAAAAGCAAAAGCAAAGGCAAAAGCAAAGGCAAAAGCAAAGGCAAAAGCAAAGGCAAAAGCAAAGGCAAAAGCAAAAGCAAAAGCAAAAGCAAAGGCAAAAGCAAAAGCAAAAGCAAAGGCAAAAGCAAAAGCAAAGGCAAAAGCAAAAGCAAAAGCAAAAGCAAAAGCAAAAGCAAAAGCAAAAGCAAAAGCAAAAGCAAAAGCAAAAGCAGATCCTCCGCCTTCGGCGAAGGATGACAACTAAAAGGCAAAAGGAAGAACAACAGCAAAAACAACTGCAACGGCAAAAACAACTGCAACGGCAAAAACAACTGCAACAGCAAAAACAACTGCAACAGCAAAAACAACTGCAACGGCAAATGCGGGGGTCCCTCCACTTCGCTGCGCTTCGGTCGGGATGACAACGCGTTAGTTGATTCGGTTGAGTGATGCGGTTCGTTACTTAGTCGGCAAGACGTAGTTCGTTACTTCTGCCGAGTGATGGAGTTCGTTACTCCTGTTCTGCTGAATGCGTAGTTCTTTACTTCTGCTGTTGCTGGTCGTCCGTGATTTGGAGGGTGTCGAGGAGGGTTAGGAGGATGCGGCGGAGGGCGGTTTCGCGGTTGGTTGGGTCGTACCACTCCTGGAGGGTGTGGATGCCGCCGCCGGCTCCTCCGGCTCCGATGGCGATTGCGGGAATGTTGCGGGACAGTGGAATGTTGGCGTCGGTTGAGCCTAGTCGGAGCTCGGTGCGGAGGGTGAGGTGACGGTCTACGGCGCGAAGGGTTTGGAGGAGGGGTGAGTCATCGGGGAGAGCGGCTGCGGGGCGATTTCCTATGGTTTCGATCTGGAGTTTGGGTGGGTGGGTGGTTTTTCGGGTGGTGTTAAGGGTGACGACTTCTTCGAAGATTTGATGGACGGTTGCGGCGGTGGCGGTGAGTTGAGCGGGGTCGGTGGAGCGGATGTCGAGGAGTGCGGCGGCGGATTCGGGGATGGAGTTGATGGAGGTTCCACCGGAGATGTGGCCGACGTTGACGGTGGTCGGTGGGTCGGCGGGGAGTTCGAGGGCGGCGATGCGGGTGATGGCCTGACTGAGGAGATGGATTGGGTTGTGGGTGCCGGCGTCGGTCCAGGAATGGCCGCCGGGGCCGGTGATGGTGACTCGATAACGGAGGCTGCCGAGGGCTCGGGTGACGACGGCGGAGTTGCCACTGCCTTCGAGCGCGATGGCTGCGGCGATGCGAATGCGGTAGGGGCTGCACTCGAAGAGGTGACGCATGCCGCGGAGATCGCCTTCGCCTTCTTCGCCTACGTTGGCGGCGAAGAGGATGGGGATGGGTGGCGTGATATTGGCGTAGCGTAGAGCGGCGGCGATGGCGAGAAGGCCGGTGAGTCCGGCGCCGTTGTCGCAGATGCCGGGGGCGTGGATGCGTTGGCTGTCTTTGGTTTCGAGGGGTTCGAGGAGAGTGTCGGCGGGGAAGACGGTGTCGAGGTGGGCGGAGAGGAGAACGACAGGGAGTAGGGAATAGGAAGTAGGGAGTAGGGAGTCTTCGGTCGAATTACTGGTGGACTCCGGGGCTAGTTCAGCGAGGACGTTGCCTACTTCGTCCTGGTGGACGTTGGTGAGGCCTAGTTGCTGGAAGCGGTCGAAGAACCAGGCGGCGCGGGCGGATTCGCCGAAGGGTGGGGCGGGGATGCGGACGATGTCGAGTTGCCACTGGCGGAGTTGGGGTTGATGAAGATGCAGCCAGTGGAAGGCTCGATGGACCGAGGTGAGAGTGGCGAGGTGAGAGATGCGACGTTGGGTGGAGACGGTGGACATGAGTGGTCTGGTTCTACTTTACGTGTTGGGTTGTCAGGAGGGGAGAGCGGTCTCGTTGCTGGAGGCCTGCTTCGCGACGATGGGCGTGAAGATGGGGCACCCGGATTTTGTTCAGCACTGGCGATCGTAGATGCAACTATTGGTATTCGACTTTGACCAGGAAGAGGCCGCGGGCTGGGGCGGTGAATCCTGCGGCGCTGCGGTTACGAGCTGCGAGGATATCGGGGATTGAGTCGGGGGAGCGGCGTTTGCTGGCGCATTCGACGAAGGTGCCGACGAGGTTACGGACCATGTGATGGAGGAAGCCGGAGCCGGTGACTCGGTAGATGAGGAGATCGTTTTCGCGGCGCCAGGTGGAGTGGTGGATGGTGCGGGTGAGGCTTGCGTGTTGAAAATCTTCGCCAGCCAAAGCGAAATGCGGGGGTCTCTCCACTTCGCTGCAGACGATAAGACTGTCTTTCGCTTCGGTCGAGATGACGCAGTCCTTTTCGATATCGTTGAGATCGCCGGTCGTCCGCTTGGTGAGGTCCGGGTCGGTTGCTGCGAAGGAGGTGAAGTCGTGGGTGCCCAGGATGTCGGCTGCAGCTTGCTGAAGGGCTTGGAAGTTAAGGTGATAGCGGGCGGGCCAGACGAAGGGTGCCTGAAATGGCGAACAGAGGATGCCGCGAGGGAGGATGTGGTACTCGTAGGTTTTGCGGAGGGCGCTGTGGCGGGCGTGGAAGGTTTCGGGGACCTCTTCGACGGCGAGAATGCGGATGCTGGGTGGGAGCGCGTTGTTGAGGGCTCGGTGGAGATTGGCGGCTGGGATGGGGGTTGCGAGGGAGAAGCTGGCGACCTGGCCGAGCGCGTGGACTCCGGTGTCGGTGCGGCCTGAGCCTTGAGGGAGGACGGTTTCGCCGGTAATGCGGTGGAGGGCGCTGGCTAGTGTGCCCTGGACTGTGGGGAGATCGGGCTGAATCTGCCAGCCATTGTAGGGTGTGCCGTCGTAGGTGAGGGTGAGCTTCCAGTGCATGATTTTTGCGCGTGGTTCTATTGATATTGCACGACAGCGTTGAAGAGGCAGTGGAAAAAGAAGTTGCGCCGTGGATAGATTCTCTCAGTGGCTAAGGCACGTTAAGATTGCTCGGTTTGCGGCGCGGCTAAAGCCGCGCCCTTTCAAAGCAAGAACATTTCAGCGTTCTCGTGTGTGCTTTGATGTTGCTTTGAGACTTATCCGATTTTAATTCTTTGTCATGAAGGCGGTGACGTCGTCGTGGGAGATGGCTTCGTGGGCGTAGGTGAAGGTGCCTTTGTCTTTGACTTCGCGGGCAGCGCGGAGAAAGCCTCCGAGAGCGGCTCGGGCGAAGGAACCGCCTACGCTGATGCGCTTGACTCCCACTTCGGCGAGTTGTTTGACGGAGAAGGTTGCGCTGCCGAAGCCCATGAGGACGTTGACGGGTTTGGGGACGGACGCGCAGAGTTCGCGGATCTCTTCGAGGGTGGAGAGGCCCGGGGCGTACAGGACATCGGCTCCGGCTTCGGCGAAGGCTTGCAGGCGCTTGATGGTGTCTTTGAGGTTGGGGCGATTGTAGAGATAGTTTTCGGCGCGGGCGGTAAGGAGGAATTGATGGGTCTGGGCGGCTTCGACTGCTGCTTCGATGCGCTCGACGGAGAGCTGGAGATCGTAGATGGGGGAGTCGGATTCGCCGGTGGCGTCTTCGATGGATCCACCGGCAAGGCCAGCGGTGGCGGCCAGGCGGATGGTGGCTGCGCACATCTCGGGTGAGGGGCCGAAGCCGTTTTGCAGATCGGCGGAGACGGGGAGTGCAGTGGCTTCGACGATCTCTTTTGCGTTGGCGATGATTCCGTCGCGTGTGAGTTGCTCGGGAGAGTCGGTGTGGCCGAGGGAGAAGGCGTATCCGGCACTGGTGGTGGCGAGTGCTTCGAAGCCGAGAGCGGCGAGGATCTTCGCGGAGCCCGCGTTCCATGGGTTGGGGAGGACGAAGGCGTCGGGACGAGCGTGGAGGGCTTTGAAGGCTTCGTATTTTTGTTCGCGGGTCATTGTTTGTGGTTAGAGACAATTCTCCTTGTTGGTTTAGACGCGGTTTGCCTTGGGGCCGATGCTATTGAGATGAGATTTCGATCAGCGGTGGCGTTTGAAGACTACTAGTGTTGTGGCGAAGAGGCCGCTTGCGGTGAGGGTAAGGAGAATGATGGCGTTGCGATAGGCTCGTTGCGTAGAGGGTGGCGTGGCAGCGGTGTTGTCGAGGCATTGGGTGCAGCCTTGAGCGTGGAGGGGCGGGGCTGTAAGGAACAGAGCGATGGCCAGTGTCGCCGAGAAGACAACTTTATAAAATGCCGATCGCTTCATTGGAAGAAGGCGAGGAGGGCAAAGAGGAAGAGCCA
The DNA here is from genome assembly GCA_963815485.1 of uncultured Acidobacteriaceae bacterium. Taxonomy (GTDB): domain Bacteria; phylum Acidobacteriota; class Terriglobia; order Terriglobales; family Acidobacteriaceae; genus Edaphobacter. The sequence continues at coordinate 4,025,848 of CAWFGQ010000002.1, forward strand.
GAGGACGCCCATGGCGTGCCAGTACCATGCGGCCCCGTCGACGAGGATCTGGCGGTTTTCGAGTTGGCGGGAGACGTAGAGTCCGGTGAAGGCTGCGATGAGCGCAGCGATGCCGAAGAAGAGATGGACGGCGTGGACTCCGGTGATGAGGTAGAAGAAGTGGCTGCTTTGGTTGGTCTTGAAGAAGACGTGCTGGGCGGCGAGTTTGCGCCAGGCGATCCACTGGCCGACGAGGAAGAGCACTCCGAGAGCGATGGTAGTGGAGAGCCAGGGAAGAGTGCGGCGTGTGATGGGTTTGCCGAGACCGAGCCACTCGTCCATGACGTCGTTCTCATGGAACATCTGGCGGCGCGCGAACTCCATGGTGGCCGTGCTGAAGAGGAGGATTGCGGTGTTGAGCCAGAGGATGCGGGGGATGACGGTGGGGACCCACTCGTTGACGTAGTGGTTGTAGGCGTTGATGTGACCGGTGGATTGATTGACGAAGAAGGTGCTGACGATGGCGACGAAGAACATCAGGTCGCTGGCGAGTGCGAAGAAGATGCCCATGCGGTAGCGATGAAGACGCTCGTAGGGACCGCGGCGACCGTGGGAGCGATCGTTCCAGCTTTCGCCATCGCCTCCGCCGCCGGTACGTTTGTCGGTTGGTGGACGACGGCCTGAGCCATTGTCGTGATCTTCAAGTCGGCGTCGACGTTCCTGATCGGTTTTATTCGGGGTGATGGTGGCCGGCATGGCGGTTCACACTCGGGAGGGACGTTAGGAACAGATTACTCCGGTTTGGTGTCTGCTGCGTCTTCAACTGGGGCCTCTTGGACTGGGTCTGATACCCACTGAGGAAGGAATGAGTCTCCGGACTCGGTGGTCTGGTAGTGGCATGGTGCGCGGTGAACTTTGATTGCTGGTGTATCGGATGCGGGGAGAGGGGTGAAAGGATTCATGGCGGGATGCCATTCGAGCGTTGTGGCTCGCCAGGGATTAGACGTTGCGAATGGGCCTTTGCGGAGACTACGGACGAGATTTAACAGGAAGATGAATTGTGCGGAGGCGAGGAAGAATGCCGCGTAGGTGATGAATTGGTTGAGGGGGATGGTCTGGGCGAGGAGGGCGCCCGCGGGACTGAGGGTGCCTCCGGGGCCGGGAATGCCGGTCAGCTGAGAGTAGTGGCGGGGTTCTCCGGCCAGGCCGGTGAGATGCATGGGGAGAAATACGGCGTAGGCTCCGATGAGGGTGAGCCAGAAATGCCAGCGCCCGAGGGTCTCAGACATGAGGCGGCCGGGATGGTTGCGTTTGGCGGTAACGAGCGGGAACCAGTAGTAGGTTGCGGCGTAGAGGCCGAAGATTCCGGCCATCGCCATGATGAGGTGGAAGTGGGCGACGACGAAGGTGGTGTTGTGGAGGTACTCATCCAGGATTGGCTGAGCCAGAATTGGTCCGGTCAGGCCTCCGGCAATGAAGAGACTGACGAAGCCGAGGGAGAAGAGCATGGCTGTGGTGTATTGCGGTTTGGAGCGCCAGATGGTGGCCAGCCAGCTCAGGACTTTGGCGGAGGCTGGGAGTGCGATTGCGATAGTCGAGACGGAGAAGGCGGTGCTTGCGAAGGGATTGAGGCCGGCGACGAACATGTGGTGTCCCCAGAGGAGGATGCCTAAGAAGCCTATGAGGAGAGTGGTGGCGATCATGGTGCGGTAGGCAAAGACTCTTCGGCGAGAGAAGTTCGCCAGGAGCATGGAGGTGAGTCCGAGGCCGGGAAGGATGGCGATGTAGACCTCGGGGTGTCCGAAGAACCAGAAGAGATGAAGCCAGAGGAGCGGGCTGCCGTTGCCGCCGCTGTGGACGATGCCGTTGAGGGTGTCTCCGGTGGGGAGAAAGAAGCTGGTTCCGGCGTGGCGGTCGCACATGAGGAGCAGGATTGCTGCGAGCAGGACTGAAAACGCGACGATGCTGAGGAGGGCGGCGGTGAACCATCCCCAGACTGTGAGTGGGAGGCGTTCCCAGGTCATGCCTTCGCAGCGGTTGCGGATGATGGTGGTGAGCGTGTTGATGGAGCTTGCTGTGCTCGCGACTGCGAAGAGGGCGATGCTTGCGAGCCAGAGGTCCATGCCTGCGCCCTGGCCCGGGCCTGAACTGGGGATTGCGCTGAGGGGTGGGTAGGCTGTCCAGCCGGAGATGGCGGCGCCGTCGCGAACGAAGGTGGAGCTTAGTAGTGTGACGAATGCCAGTGCTGTCAGCCAGAAGCTCGCGGCGTTGAGTGTGGGGAACGCCATGCTTCGGGCGCCGATTTGTGCGGGGAGGATGAGGTTGCTGAAGCCTGCCTGCGGGGCTGTGGTTAACACGAAGAAGAGCATGATGGTGCCGTGGATGGTGACCAAGGCAAGGTAGTCTTCGGGGAGGATGGGGCCGTGAAACCACAGAGACCATGCGGGCCAGACGAGGTGGATGCGCATTAATAGCGAGAGGAGGGTTCCGCTGACTACGGCGATGAGGGCGAGGGTGAGGTATTGTTTGCCGATGGTGCGGTGATCGGTGAGCGAGGGAACAGGGAATAGGGAATAGGGAGTAGCGGGCTTGTCTGGTTGCGGTTCTGCGGGTTTTTTTTGTGGAGTCATTTTGCGGACTCCTTTTGATGTGCCGCTAGCCAGGCCTTGAACTCCTCTTCGGTGACTACGCGCAGGGTTGCGTTCATGCGGTAATGGCCCAGGCCGCAGAGTTGGGTACAGAGGATCGCGTAGGTGCCAGGGGTGGTTGGGGTGAAGTGGATGTGGATTGGCTGGCCCGGGACGGCGTTTTGTTTGAGGCGAAGTTCGGGGATGGAGAGGCCGTGGATGACGTCCTGGGCGCGGATGGTGAGGTCGACTTCGCGGTTGGCAGGGAGGACTAGTTCGGAGGTGACTTCGTCGTCAGCGGAATGAGGGTCTTGTGGGTCGAGACCTAATGAGTTTCCTTCGCCTGCGGCGATGAGTTGCGGGCGGATGATGCCGAAGGTTTCGTCAGGGCCGGGGTAGCGGAAGTACCAGGCGAACTGGACTCCGGTGGCTTCAACTTGCAGGGCGGTGAGGGATGCTCCGGTGTAGCGGGTGGCGGCCCAAAGGCGCTCGGCCTGAATGGTGAGGGAGGCGAAGAGGATTGCGAGCGCGACTAGCGGGATGTATTCGACGCGGAGGAGGTTTGTGGCTTCGGTGCGGCGCCGGAGGATGAGGCCGGTGAGGAGGATGATGTGTGCGAGGGCGAGGAGAGCGAGGGCTATCCAGAGATTGAGGAGGAGATGATGGTCGAGTGCGGGGCCGTGGGCGCTGGCGTTTGCCGGAAGCGACCATGATGGGGCGAGCAGGAGCGCGGGAGGAATGGGGTGGCCGATGCAGGCGAGTGGCACGAGTTAAGGATAGCGCGTTCGGTTTTTGGATGTTGTGATGGTTAGGCAAAAGGGCAAAGGCAGAAGGAGGTTCCCCCCTTCGCTATGGGCTATGGAATGACAAAGGGAAAATGGGTGTGTCAGGCCTTGTTGCGGATGAGGTCGAGGAAGAGTTGGTGGACACGGGGGTCGGAGCTTAGTTCGGGGTGGAAGGTGGCGGCGAGGATGTGGCCTTCACGGACGAGGACAGGAAAGTTGTCGCGGGTGGCGAGAGTTTCGACTTGCGGGCCGGTGTGAGTGATGCGGGGGGCACGTATGAAGACCATCTCGAGTGGGCCGCCGGGGAGTTTTGTCGGCTCGGTGAGGATGGCGGAGTCGATCTGGCGGCCGTAGGCGTTGCGCTCGACGGTGATGTCAAGGACAGCGAGGGATTTTTGCGGAGGGTTCAGCACGTTTCTTGCCAGGAGAATTGCTCCGGCGCAGGTGCCGAAGGTTGGCGTGGATGTGATGAAGGATTCGAGGGCAGTGAGGAAGCCGTCGCGCTCGAGGAATTTGAGGAAGGTAGTGGATTCGCCGCCGGGGATGATGAGGCCGTCCAGATTGACGAGTTCGGCTGGGGTGCGGACGAGTTTTGCCGTCGCGCCGAGAGCAGCGAGGGCTTTGGCGTGGGCTTCGAATGCGCCCTGGAGGGCGAGGACGCCTATCGTGAGATTTTTTTCGGGCATGTTTGATTTTTATTGTAGAGAAATGGTGAGCTTCATGCGGTCTTAGGTTGACGGGCTACCTTCTGGGTGTTGGGGAAAAGGCAGGCCTTGCTGACATAGGATTCCCGCCATGTAAAAATTCGATGGTGTGCCGGTTCGACGAGAAAGAGAGACGCGATGCCGAGGATTCATGCAATTCGTACTGGGCTGGTGAAGGTGCGGTGCGCGCAGATGGAATCGCGTGGGGCGGGGCTGGCGAGAATGGCTCACGTGCTGATGGACGAGGGATGGTCGGAGTGGCTTCCGATTTATGCGTGGGTGATCGAGCATGAGGAGGGCATGATTGTTGTCGATACAGGCGAGACTGCGCGCGTGCATGAGCGAGGCTACCATCCGGGATGGCATCCGTTTTTTCGGCGGGCGACGCAGTTTTCGGTTCATCCGGAGGAAGAGATTGGACCTCAGCTTCGGAGACTGGGGATCGATGCGAGAGATGTGCGGCAGGTGGTGCTGACGCATCTTCATACGGACCACGCAGGAGGATTGGAGCACCTGACGGGGAGCAGGATTTGGGTATCGGAGGGAGAGTTGCGGCGAGCGCGTGGATTTGGAGGCAAGGTGCAGGGGTATCTGCCTCATCGGTGGCCGAAGTGGTGGCAGCCGGAGTTTCTCCGTTTTGAAGAGAAGCCGGTTGGGCCGTTTCGGGAGAGCATGGCGCTAACCAATGCGGGTGATGTGCTTGTTATTCCGACGCCGGGGCATACTCCGCATCATGTGTCGGTTGTGGTGTGCGGTTCGCCGTCTTTCTTTCTTGCCGGAGATACAAGTTACAGCCAACAGTTGCTTCTTGAGGGGAAGGTGGATGGTGTGAGTCCTGATCCGGTTGTTGCTTGCGAGACGCTAGGGCGCATCGTTGCTCTTGCTGAGGAGCGGCCGCTGGTTTATCTGCCGGCGCACGATCCTGAAGGCACGGAGAGACTGGCGCGGGGTTCGCTGCTGAAAGGGAACTGATGTTGGTCGTTACCAGCCGCGGGTCTGCATGAGGTGCTGCTCTTCGATGGCTGCGGCGGCGAGACCTTTCATGGTTCCGGTGACGGACTCGCTGGCTTCGGCTACGATTTTGGGGTCGTTGAAGTGGGTGGTGGCGATGACGATGGCGCGTGCCCGTGAGACCGCTTCTTCACGTTCCTTCGGATCGTTTTCTACGTCGAGCGGGGTGGCGCGCTCTTTCATGAAGATGCCGGAGCCTACGAAGACTGTTTCGGCGCCCAGCTGCATCATGAGGGCTGCGTCGGCTGGAGTGGCGATGCCGCCTGCAGAGAAGTTGGGGACGGGGAGCTTGCCGTTTTTTGCGACCATTTTTACTAGTTCGTAGGGTGCGCCGTGGACTTTTGCGGCGTTGTAAAGTTCTTCGTCGCCGAGAACAGTGAGGGCCTTGATCTCGCGAACGATCTGGCGCATGTGCTGGACGGCGTGGACGACGTCGCCGGTGCCGGGTTCGCCCTTGGTGCGGATCATGGCTGCGCCTTCGGCGATGCGGCGGAGGGCTTCGCCGAGGTTGCGTGCTCCACAGACGAAGGGCGTGGTGAAGGCGTGCTTGTCGATGTGATAGGTCTCGTCGGCGGGGGTGAGGACTTCGGACTCGTCGATGAAGTCGACGCCGATTTGCTGGAGGACTTGCGCTTCGGCGAAGTGGCCGATGCGGGCTTTGGCCATGACGGGGATGGTGACGGTGGCCATGATTTCTTTGATGAGCTTAGGGTTCGCCATGCGGGCTACGCCGCCTTCGGCGCGGATCATGGCGGGGACGCGCTCGAGGGCCATGACGGAGATGGCTCCGGCTTCTTCGGCGATGCGGGCCTGCTCGACGTTCATAACGTCCATAATGACTCCGCCTTTGAGCATCTCGGCGAGGCCGAGCTTGAGGCGGATGGACGGGGTGGCGAAGTTGCCGTTGTGGTTGTGGTCTGCCATGAGGTTCTCCTGAATCCCTGTTGTCTCGTGCGCAGCGGTTGGCGCAGTCACTGGAATGATGTCCGCTAGACTCTTTAGTTTAGCAGTTTCGGGTTGAGGGAAACTGCCGGCGGGGATTCTTCGGATCGGTTTGACGATTCGATGTGGATGAAATACTTCTTTTTGGGAGGGCTGAGTTGGTCAGATTGAGTCGGGCATGAAGGATTTGCTGTAAATTCAACTTGCATTGACGCGTGTTGGGGTGTGAGGTGGGCATTCTACAGAGACGGCACGGTGTGCTTGCCGTTGAACTGACCCTTGGGAGGATTGGATGAACGCTCAACTGACGATCGTGATTCCGGCGAAGAACGAGGTGACGATGTTGCCACGATTGCTGGAGTCTCTTTGCCGACAGGATTATGCGGAGATGGCGAAGACGCGTGTTCTGGTGGCGGATGCGGGATCGACCGATGGGACGGTTGAGGTGGCGCTGGGATTTTGTGATCGCTTACGGGTTGAGGTGGTAAAGGGTGGGTTGCCTTCCGTAGGGCGGAATGCGGGCGCTCGTCTGGCGACGACGAAGTATGTGCTGTTTCTGGATGCCGATGTGGAGCTGCCGGAGCCGACGCTGTTGCGAAGAGCGATGTGGAGGATGGAACGGCGAAGGCTGCATCTGGCGACGACGAATATTGCATGCCGCGAGGGTAGTTTTTTTGATGACCTGCTGTATGCGGGGAATAATCTGATGCAGCGCGTGGGGTCAGTGACGAAGCCGTTTGCTACCGGGATGTTTATGTTGTTTGACCGCGAGATTTTCTGGGAGTTGGGCGGGTTTAACGAGAAGGCTTTGTTTGCCGAGGATTATCTGTTGTCAAAAGGTGTGGCGCGGATCCGGTTTCGGATTGTGCGTGGGCGGATACTAACGACCAACAGACGGTTCCAGAAGCTGGGGCATGGGCGGATGGTTTGGATGTTCTTCAAGACCATGGTACATACGTGGGATGAAGAATACTTCCTCGAGGACCAGGGATACTGGGGTGAAGCGGGCTAGTTCTCAGTTGTCGACGCGAGCTTCAAGTTCTGGCGAAGATGTGGGGATAGTCAAGATTCTGGATGTTGGCTGCGGCGCTGGAGATTCGCTGCGCGAGGAGTTTGAGGCTCGGCTTAAGGCGACTGGGGATGGCACGCGAATCGAGATGGTGGGCATCGATATCGACGAAGAATCTCTCGCGCGAGGGCGATTAAATTTTCCTCAGTTTGTGTTTGTTCAAGGCAGAGGTGAGGAACTTCCATTTCCTGATCAGTGCTTCGATGCGGTGATCTCTCGTGTGTCGATCTGCTATATGGATATTCCGGTTGCGTTACGGGCGATGCGAAGGGTGCTCAAGGTCGGCGGCGAACTCAGGATGAAACTGCATCCCTACACATTCACATTGGCGGAACTTCGCGCGGAGATCGAGGCGGGTCCAATGTGGAGACGAGGGCAACGGGCGCTCTATCGCGGGTATGTGCTGGCGAATGGCCTCGCGCTTCATTTTGGCGGGTTCAATTTTCGCTTCCCGCTGGCGCGAAGGCGTTGCGAATCATTTCAGACAAGAGAGGGAATGCGCCGGGTTTTGTTGGCTGCCAATTTCAGCAGGATAGACGTGTCTTGCTGGGACACTCAGATTGAGTGGCCGCACGCAGGCAACTGCAGAGCGTCCGCATTTCGCGAAAGCATCTAGTGGTGTCTGTGTCTAGGGTTGTGGGGCGGAGAAGCCTGCTGCCGCGAGGACGCGTTCGTCGATGGCGATGAAGAGGCCTTTGCTGCGCGCGAGGATTGTGCCGTCGGGGCGACGGAGTTCAGCCTGGTGGAAGAGCTTGCGGTCGGGTGTGCCGTCGGGATTGGTGGCGCGGTTGAGGTGGCGGGCTTCGAGGATGAGCGGCTGGTAGAGCGGGGCGGGTCTGAGGTAGTCGACCTCCATGTGACGAGTCATGGCGAGGACATTGAGGGGGCGGTTGAGCTTGCTCATGGCTTCGTCGAGGAGTGCGGCGACGATGCCTCCGTGGATGTAGCCTGGAGGGCCTTCGTGCATGCGGTCGAGCTGGAGGTGGGCGGTGGCAGTGATTTGTTCTGGGTTGGAGGTGTCAGTGGTGAAGACGAGGTGAAGGCCTTGCGGGTTGGCGGGGCCGCATCCGAAGCAGTGATTGGCACGCTCGTCGATGGTGCGGGAGTCCATGGATGCCGGGGTGTGGCGGGCGGAGTCGGGTGTGGGCATGGCGTCTGGTTTGGACGTTAGCATAGGACGGGCTCAAATGAATAGTGATTCAGTTTGCTTGTGGGATTCTTAGGTTGCGCAGATTTCGAGGATGCCGGGGCCAAATTTCTCTATCTTTTCGTGCGTTAAGCCTTGGATGGATTTGAGTTGCGAGAAAGATTGCGGGCGGGCGAGGACGATATTTCGGAGTGTGGTGGAGGCGAGGACGAAGAAGAGAGGGAGGTTGAGTTTTTCGGATTCGCTTTGACGCCATTCGCGGAGGCGGTGGTCCAGGGCTTGTTGAGCGGGGGTTAGGGTTTCTGTGGCTTCAGGGTTGGAGCGGGGGCGAGTGAAGGTTTGGGCCGAGGTTGTCCTAGTGCTGCTGTTGGCAAAATGCGGGGGTCCCTCCACTGCGGCGGCAAGATGCGCCGCCTTCGGTCGAGATGACGCTTCTTTCTTATTTGAGGGTTGAGGGACAGGTGCAGCCTTGCTGCGGCAGAGGGCGATGATCTCGGCGCCGTAGCGGTCAATTTTGTCGGGGCCAATGTCTGAGATGGTGCGGAGTTCGGTGAGATTTTGTGGGGCGGCGACGACAAGGTTTTGGAGGACTATGTCGCTGAAGACGATGAAGGCAGGTTTGCCGGTTTTTGCGGCTTCGGATTTGCGCCAGGAGCGGAGATTGGCTTCGAGAGATTTTTGTTCGCTGGTGTAAGAGGCGATTGTTTGTTGTCGTTCGGTTTTTAGGGTTGCTTTGGATGGCTTCGGTCCGGCGGTACTCTTTGTCTTTTTTCGTTTGGATGAGGATTCGGTGTTCGCTAATGAATCTTTGATGAGGAGGTCGGGGGGGAGTGGACCGCTGAACATGCGGCCTTCGTGGGTTAGGGCGGCTTTTTTAAAGGTGATGAGATTGCCTTCGGGGTTGGTCCATTGTTCGGTGGTGAGTGCGACGAGACCTGCGCGGACGAGGGCGTCGAGGAGGGTGTCAAAGATTTTTCTGTTGGCTGCTTCGGTGTTGCGGAGGGGGCCGGTGGAGAGTTCGGTGTGGAGTTTGCCTGTGGAACGCGAGGTTCCTTCGAGAGCTTCGAGGATGGCGCGGAGTTGGCGTGCTTCTTCTTGTGTCGGGGGGCGGAAGGTTTGTGCGGTGGCGTTTTGCGGGTCGCAGAAGTCACAGTGCCCGCAGGGGCGTAGGCCGTCGGCTGTGTCGCCGAAGTGCTGGATGAGTGCTGCCATGCGGCATTGCGGGGTTTCGGCGAACTGAACCATGCGGTCGATCTGGTCGCGGCGGAAGGCTAGCTGGTCGTCGTAGCCTTTGCGCCATGCTGCGCGTGAACGGGCGGATTCAGTTGCGCGGACGTTGCCTGCGATGTCTATGGTCGCTGCGCCCTGGGCGATGAGTTTCTCTACAGCTTTGTCGAAGGACTCGGCGTCCATCTTTAAGCGTTGACGGAGGAGGTCAGGCATCTGGTAGTCGGGTGTAAGGAGCGCGGCTACGCGAGTGAGCTCGGTGATGGCGGGGTAGTCGCGTTCAAGAAAGAAGTCGTGCATCTTGCGGTCGGCGAAGGAGTGGAGGAGGACAGTGCGGGAGGGCTGGCCGTCGCGTCCGGCGCGGCCGATCTCCTGGTAGTACTGCTCGACGGAGCCGGGGAGCGCGGTGTGGACGACGGTGCGGACGTCGGGTTTGTCGATGCCCATGCCGAAGGCGATGGTGGCGACGACTACTTCGAGGTTGCCGGCGAGGAAGTGGCGCTGAACGCGCTCGCGTGTGGCTGGGTCGAGGCCAGCGTGGTAGGCGGCGCTTCCTCCGAGAATCGCGGCTAACTCTTCGGCGGATTTGCGGGACGGGGCGTAGACGATGGCGGGGCGGTTGGATTTTTGTTTGAGGAGATTGGCGGTGAATTCGTTGCGGCGGGGTTTGGAGAGTTCGACGATTTCTATGGCGAGGTTGTGGCGTCGGAAGCCGTGGATGAAGAGTTTCGGGTTATCGAGATGGAGCTGGGTGATGATGTCTTTTTGAACTGTCGGCGTTGCTGTGGCTGTGAGTGCGATAACTGGTGCGGGGCGGAGGGCGGGGAGGAAGTCGCCGAGGGTGCGGTAGTCGGGGCGGAAATCGTGGCCCCAGGCGGAGATGCAGTGGGCCTCGTCGATGGCGATGAGGGAGGGTTTGCGCCGGGCTAGCATGGCGGGGAAGTTGGGGACGCGCATGCGCTCGGGTGCGATGAAGAGGAATTGCAGGGTGCCGTCGAGATAGTCGCGGCAGGCCTGGCGAGATTCCTCGCGGGAGAGTCCGGAGTGGATTCGGGCGACGCGGAGGCCGAGGGCGGTGAGTTTGGTGGCCTGATCGTCCATGAGGGCGATGAGCGGGGAGATGACGAGCGCGGTGCCACCGCGGGCTATGGCGGGGAGTTGGTAGCAGAGGGATTTCCCTGCGCCTGTCGGCATGACAAGGAGTACGTCGCGGCCGTCGGTGGCGGCGCGGCAGACGGTTTCCTGGTTGGCGCGAAAGGATTCGTGGCCGAAGGTTTTGTGGAGCAGGGAGGTGAGGTTCATCCGCCTTTTGAGTTTCGCATATTGTTCGATTTTTTGCGGGCGGGGAAGATGAGGAAGAGAGAGAGATACGGGTCAGAATAGTTGGAAATCAATCCCGACCGACAGTTCGAAGGGCACTGGCTTCCCTTTGTATTGTGCGGGTTCGAATCGATATTGACTAACTGCCTTAATGGCTTCCTGATCCAATGTCTCGGCTGCTTTGCGGTCTTTTTTGTCAGTGAAATCATCGGAGCATGATTTGGCGACGTGTACGTCGCGGACATGGCCATCTATCTCGACAATGAACGAAAGCTTCGTGGTGCCGCCCATCTTTAGTCTACGAGCCTTTGCAGAAAACTCTGGTTCGACGCTATAGATGAGCTTCGGCACGATAACGCCATCACCAGCATGATAGATGCCCGAAGCATCCGGATTGGGACGCGGTTGAGCTGGCTTTGTGGAGTTGTCAGGTTGCTTCTCGACAGGTGTGGATTGCGCAAGGGGCTGCGAAGATGTGGACGGAATCAGCGAAGCGACAAGGACTATAGCAAGGCAAAGTCTGAGGGAGCCGCGCATCTTGTTCTTGAAATTCGAGGAAAGAATAGCATGGCGAAGAAGCCGGTCGCTGATCGGAATAACGCATCTTTCGGGGCAGAAGATCAATCTGATAGTGCATAGTGTTCAGTGGAGGGGATATGTATCTGATCGTGATTTGCGCGGTTGGACTGGCTGTCCTGATCTTCGGGATCGTGAGGATGATTCAGCTGCGGAACAGGCGGAAGCTGGAGAGCTTCAGCATTGACGCGGATGAGCTCTATGCGCTGCTTGAATCGAAGAAGGATATCGTGGTGCTGGATGTGCGTCAGCCGCTTGATCTGCTGGCACACTCGGAGATTATTCCCGGAGCGAGGAGGATTCCACCTAAAGAGGTGATGGAGCAGGCGAGCCTGATTCCCAAAGACAAGGATTCAGTACTTTATTGCACTTGCACGAGTGAGAAGACCAGTCGCATGGTGTTGGACAATGCGCTACGGCTGCAGTTCTCGCGGATTAAATTTCTCAGAGGCGGGTTAGCGGGGTGGAAGGCGAAAGGGTATCCAGTCGAGGCTTATACCAAGTCGTTTCATCTGGACACGGCGAGTTGATTGCGATGGAGAGGGTGTGGGTATTGAAGGTACCTCAGGGGCTGAAGCCCCATTCCGGGCGAGTCACTTACGGCACGGCTGAAGCCGTGCCCTTAAGCAAGACGATTTTTTCTGAAGTGTGAAGCCGTGGCCTAAGCAAGACGGATATTTTCTGAAGTGCAAAGCCGTGCGCTTTAGGCAAGACGGATTTTTCTGAAGTTGCGAATCCGTCCCCTTGTAGGACGGATTTTTTTGCCTCAGCCTCGATGCCCTTCGCAAAGCGGACCCTCAAGCAACGCAAAAAAGCTTGATTAGCCGAATTGGGCGTTTTTTGATTCGACTATGTGCTTTTTCTTCCAAGCTCCGACGATGGCGCCCATGAGGACCAGGTTAATGAGGGAGAAGCCGGCATTGATGGCATAGATCTGGAGCGTGCGGACCTCGAAGATGTACTCAGTGGCCAAGTTTGTGGCGATGAAGCCAAACCAGATTGTGGCCGCGCAGAGGATACCGCGGATTACAGTCTGCTCGCCTGAGACCTGAATGCAGATGCTGAGGACGGCGGCGACGATGACGGCGCAGAGAATGGCGACTGCGTATTGGATGGAGGGGTTCATGCCCGAGGAGGAGAGCCACTCCATCGTGCGACCTATGCCCAGGAGCCACTCCTTCATGAAGATGCTGTACCAGAGTGCCTCGAAGAGAAATGAGGCGATGGCTGCGACAAGGATCGCTATCCAGTTGAGTCGAATGTTGCTCATCCTGCCCTCCGCTTAGTTTTTCCTGTGGTGATAGCAGGGAAGCATATAGGGCCGGGCAGGGATGTGCAAGTCAGGCCAGCATGATTTTGTCGAGGGTGATGGGCAGGTCGCGTATGCGCTTGCCGGTGGCGTTGTAGATCGCATTGGCGATGGCGGCGGCTGCTCCTGTGATGCCGATCTCGCCGATGCCGCGGGAGCCGAGGGGATTGAATTTGTAGTCAGGTATGTCGAGGGCGGTGACGTCGATCTCGTGGATGTCGGCGTTGACGGGAACATGATATTCGGCGAAGTTCTCGTTGATGGTGCGGCCGTAGGTGGTGTCGATGAGAGTCTCTTCATGGAGTGCCATGCTGACGCCCCAGACGACTCCGCCAACGAGCTGGTTGGTGCCGGTGGTGCGGTTAATGAGAGTGCCGATGTCGTAGGTGCCGACCATGCGGCGAACCTGCACCATGTGAGTGTCGGCGTCGACGGCGACTTCGGCGAAGATGGCTCCCCATGAGTGCGAGGAGAAGGCGTCGCGGTCTTTGGGCATCTCGGAGGTTGCAGTGGCTTCTATCGGTTGATTGCCGTTGCGGGCGAGGAGTGCGGTGATGGCCTCGGCTTTTTCCGGACTGGATTTGAGGAAGAGCTTGCCGTCTCTGGTGTGGATGTCTTCGGCGGTTGCACCGTGGAGCGGGGATTGGGCGTCTGCGATTGCAAGCTGGGCTAATTTGAGTTTGGCCTGCATGGCGGCGTCGTACACTCCCGGGCAGACGGAGGCTGCGGTGGTTGAGCCGCCGGAGCCGCCGGAGGGTGGGAGAGTGGTGTCGCCTAGTTTGACGTCGACGAGTGTGGGATCCATGTTGAATGTATCGGCGGCGGTCTGGGCGAGGATGGTGTAGGTTCCGGTGCCGATATCTTGAGTGCCGACGCCCACGAAGATACGGCCGCTAGGGAGGACGCGAACGACTGCTGCTGAGGGTCGGCGTCCTGCGCCGTAGTTAGCGGTGGCCATGCCATAGCCGATGAGCTTGTTGCCTTCGCGCATCTGACCGGGCTTTGCGTTGCGTTTGGACCAGCCGAATCGTTCGGCGGCCTGCCCGTAGCACTCGCGGAGATGTTTGCTGGACCAGGGCTTACCCTGGCGAGGATCTTTGTCGGCGCAGTTGATGAGGCGAAGCTGGACGGGATTCATATTGAGTTTTTCGGCGAGTTCGTCGAGGGCGATTTCGAGGCCGACACTACCGGTGGCCTCTCCGGGGGCTCGCATCCAGGTGCCCATGCCGAGGTTCAGTTCGACTACGTTGTGAGCTGTGGTGAGGGATTCGCTATCGTAGAGAAGCTCAGTGGAGGCTGCAGCGCTTTCAATCCAATCGGAGATGAGCGAGGTGTAGCAGGTGGAGTCGTGCTGCACGAGGAGGAGTTTGCCGTCGGGGGAGGCGGCGAGCTTAATGTGCTGATGGGTGTTGGGGCGCGAGCCTACCGGGCCGAACATCTGCTCGCGGCCGAGGACGAGCTTGACCGGGCGTTGAGCGACTTTGGCGGCCATGGCAGCGAGGGTAGTGTGGGACCAGACGTAACCCTTGCTTCCAAATCCTCCTCCTGTGAATGGACACTGGACGTGGACGTTGGCTGGAGGGATGGAGAAGGCTCGGGCGAGTGAGCCCTGGACTCCGCTGATGCCCTGGGTGGCGTCGTAGACGCTGAGCTTGTCGCCGTCCCATGAGGCGATGGTGGCGTGCGGTTCCATCGGGTTGTGATTCTGGATGGGCGTGGAGTAGGTCTGGTCGATGACGACGGATGCTTTGGCGAGAGAGGCTTCGGGGTTGCCACGGCTGGAGGAACCGCCACGTTTGGGAGGTCGGGCGTCTTTGAGCAAGGCGTTGAAGTCGAGTTTGGCGGGCTGTTCTTTGTACTCGATGCGGAGGAGTTTTGCGGCTTGCTGCGCCTCGAGCAGAGAGCGGGCGACGACGATGGCGATCGGCTGGCCGTTGAAGAGGACTTTGTTGTCCTGGAGGATGTTGACATTGCCCGGGACGGCGAGTTTTGGCGCGTTGAAGGGAGTGATGATGGAATAGACGCCGGCGGCGCGGCCTGCAGCATCCTGATTGATGGAGACGATGGTACCTGAGGGAATCGTAGCCTGAACGACGTAGGCGTAGGCGAGGTTTTCGATCGGAAATTCGGCTGCGTATTTGGCGCGGCCGGTGACTTTGGCAAGGGCGTCGTAGCGATGAGCGAGCTCGCGTCGCTCGGGTTTGGTCGGGGTCGGGATTTCGTCGAGGGCGATCATGCCTGAACTCCTTGTGCGGCGAGAGTGAGGGCGCGCACGATGCTTTGTTTGGCTAGTTCGATCTTGAAGGCGTTGTGTTGGCGGGGGACGGCTCCGGAGATGGCGAAGTTTGCTGCTCGCTTGAAGGCTTCGAGGTTGGCGGTTGCGCCGATGAGGGATTTTTCAGCGTCGGTGGAGCGCCAGGGTTTGTGGGCGACTCCGCCAAGAGCCAAACCGGCTGAGTGGATGGTGTTGCCGTCCATCTCGAGGCCTGCGGCGACCGACACGAGAGCGAAGGCGTAGCTCTGGCGATCGCGGACCTTGAGGTAATAGGAGTGCTTTGCGAATTTTGGTACGGGAAGTTCGACGGCGGTGATGAGTTCGTCGGGCTTGAGGTTGGTATCGAGTTGCGGGGTGTCGCCGGGGAGGCGGTGAAAGTCGGCGATGGGGATGGTGCGCTTGCCCTTGGGGCCGGTGACGTGAATGGTGGCGTTGAGGGCGGCGAGGGCGACGCTCATGTCGGACGGGTTGGTGGCGATGCACTCGGCGTCGCCGGTGCTGCCTCCACTGGCACCAAGGATGGCGTGGATGCGATTGAAGCCTTTGATGGCGGCGCAGCCTGAGCCTGGAGTGCGTTTGTTGCATGCTGGGAAGGCTGTGTCCATGAAGTAGTAGCAGCGGGTGCGTTGCATGAGGTTGCCGCCGGTGGTTGCCATGTTGCGGAGTTGTGGAGAGGCTCCGCTGAGAAGTGCATGCGAGAGGAGGGGGTAGTGGGTGCGGATTGTTTCGTGGTTGGCGAGGTCGCTGTTGCGGACGCCCGCTCCGATGATAGTGGTCGTGCCGGTGGCGGCGATCTGGTCGAAGCCGACGTGCGTGACGTCGATGAGCGTGGTGGGATGCTCGACGTCGTAGCGCATCAGGTCGACGAGGTTGGTGCCGCCGCCGAGAAACTTTGCTCCGCGAGCGGAGACGGCGTGAACGGCTTCGTCGGGCGATGTTGCGCGCTGATATTGGAAGGGATTCATGCGCGGGCTCCTTTCGCTGCGTGACGAACTGCAGCGACGATGTTGGGGTAGGCACCGCAGCGGCAGATGTTGCCGCTCATGCGTTCGCGAATCTCGTTGTCGGTGAGTTCGGGATGAGCGGTGCTGGCGGTCTCGAAAGAGACGGTGCTGAGGGTGTTGTGCTTGTATTCCTGGAGAAGCGCGACTGCGGAGCAGATCTGGCCGGGAGTGCAGTAGCCGCACTGGAAGCCGTCGTGCTCGAGGAAGGAGGACTGAACGGGGTGGAGGTCGTCGCCTTTGGCGATGCCTTCGATGGTGGTGATCTCGGCGCCGTCGGCTGTCACAGCGAGGGTGAGACAGGAGTTGACGCGGCGGCCGTTGAGGAGGACAGTGCAGGCTCCGCACTGGCCGTGGTCGCAGCCTTTTTTGCTGCCGGTGAGCTGAAGGTGTTCGCGCAGCGCATCGAGGAGGGAGGTGCGGGTGTCGAGCGAGAGCTTCTGCGGAGTGCCGTTGACTTTGAGGGTCATACTCGCAAACTGCGGAGTAGTCTCGTCGCTGGCGTGGCCGTCTTGCGCGAGTGCGAGATGAGGAAGGCCGGTTGCGGCAGCAGCGCTGAGGATGCCGGCTGCCTTGACGAAGGTACGGCGAGAGAGTTCGATTTCGGCGGGAGTGGAAGGCTGATCGGGAGTTTCGCTGAGCGTTTCTTCCAGATCGGGGAGCAGGTCAGTGCAGGATGCGGGACTCATTGACGGACCTCATTCAGGTTGATGTTCTTGAAGGTATCGTACGACTGCCAACCTTACGCTGACGATTGGACTTTCAAAAAAGACGCACGTGAAAAATCGCTGGATCTGTGCTGTTTGCGGGTTATGATGGTCGCACTCACAAAGACGTTTCACCCATTCCAACAATCTGTTTCGGGAGAATGAAATTGAATCTGGCCAAGGGCTCGGGGGCTTCGCTGATATCTCGCATATCAAAATTTTGGATGTTCGCTTTATTGATTGGAATGATTACTTCTCCAGCGATTGCGCAGACTCCGGAGGGCCGACAACAGAGAGCGGCAGCGGGCGAGGGGCAACAGAACACGCGAGAAGATCAAGGGACACCGATTCCGCCTGAGACGACTGCGGTGACGAAACACGACTGGACGGCAGGCGGGCGGACGGTTCATTACACGGCGACGGCGGGCAACCTCCTGATTCGGGATGAGCAGGATAAGGCGATTGGAAGCATCTTCTACACGGCGTATACGGAAGATGGGGTGGACTCGAAGAGCCTGCCGGTTACGTTCTTCTATAACGGCGGGCCGGGATCGGCGACAATCTGGCTGCATATGGGATCGCTGGGGCCGGTGCGGGTGATTACGCATAGCCCGGAGGCGACAGGACCAGCGCCGTTCGAGTGGGTGCAGAATCCGGAGAGTTTGATCGACAAGAGCGACCTCGTGTTTATCGATGCGCCGCTGTGCGGGTTTTCACGGGCGGTGGGTAAGGGAACGGTGAAGGATTTCGCCGGGACAGATCAGGATATTCACGCGTTTGAGAAGTTCATTGTTCGGTACGTTACGCTGAATCAGCGGTGGAACTCGCCGAAGTTTCTGTTTGGTGAGTCGTATGGGACGACTCGTTCGGCTGGGCTGGTGGATGCGCTGCAGAGCGATGGCATCGAGTTCAATGGCGTGACCTTGCTGTCGTCGATTCTGAACTACGGCCGCCGTGCGCCGGGGCTGGATTATGAGGCGATCGGATATCTGCCTTCGTATGCTGCGATTGCGTACTACCACAAGAAGGTGAAGACGAATGTGAGCATGGCGGAGTGGGTGCAGCAGGCGCGTGTGTTTGCGCGTGGACCTTACACCGAGGCTTTGGCGCAGGGCGATAAGCTGCCGGCGGCGGAGTTTGATTCGATTGCGGGGAAGGTTGCAACGATTACCGGTTTGAGTGTGGAGTATGTGAAACAAACGAAGTTGAAGATTTCAGCGACTCGGTTCCGCAAGGAACTGCTGCGCGGCGATGAGCGGATTCTGGGACGGTACGATGCGCGGTTTGAGGGTTGGGATCCGGATGCGGCGGGAGAAAATCCCGGGTACGATCCTTCGGACACGGGGATCAGTGGAGTGTATGTCGGGGCCTTTCACGAATACGTTCAGAAGGAGCTGAAGTATATGAGCCAGGAGCCTTACTATCTGTCGGGGCCGGGGCTGAATCAGAATTGGGACTTTCACCATCGGCCGCCTGGGGCCGGCGGGGGTGGCGGTGGCGGTCGTGGAGGAGAGCAGACTCAGCCAGATGTTGCCGTCGATTTGTCGGATGCGATGCGAAAGAATCCGCACCTGAAGGTATTTTCGGCGAACGGTTATTTTGACCTGGCTACGCCGTTTTATTCGACGGAATATGACCTGAGCCACATGGATCTTCCCTCGAATCTCGTGGGTAATGTGCAGTTTGGTTACTATCCTGCCGGGCACATGGTCTATCTAAATGTCGAAGCACTGAAAGGGCTTAAGACGGATATGGCGAAGTTTTATGCCTCGGCTCAACGGTAGGACCAGAATTCTGACGAAATGAGGGTGCTTCCGGCGGCTGTTTTCGCTGGGGGCATCCTTGCTTTTCGGGTATAAATGCCTTAGAATGAATACTGCTGCATTTTCCCAGCGTGCGTGAACTGAAAGTCGAAGTTAATCCTAAAGAGGTACAGATAGCCTATGGCAAAGCGTCGTGGTAACCCCAACTGGGGCAAGCCAGAGCCGATTGGACCGGTAGTTCCGACGGTCACATCGTTTGAGCAGGTGGTTAAGGAGTACAAGCTTACACCGGACCAGTACATTCGTTCGACCCGTCTTCGTGAATGGGCCCGGCGGAACAAGAATTCGAAGTACATTCCTGAGGCGTTGCTTGAGGCCTGGGGTTTTGAGATCGAGTCCACGCTGTAAAGGCGTAGTGATTTATTTGTCATTCGATTGTAAAAAGTAAAGCCGCCCCGTTTGAGGGTGGCTTTTCTTCTTTGCGACCGGCGTAGCATTGGATGCATCGATAGCAGTGAAGGCCAGAGGACGAGTTTATGTTTGCTGATGTTGCCGAGGCAGTTGCGGAGATCAAAGCGGGGCGGATGGTTGTTGTCGTTGATGATGAGGATCGCGAGAATGAAGGCGATCTGACGCTGGCTGCGGAGTTTGTTACGCCAGAAGCGATCAACTTCATGGCGAAGTTTGGGCGTGGACTGATCTGCCTGACTCTGACGGAGGACCGCGCGGACTATCTGCGGCTGGGGCCGATGACGCAGGAGAATACTTCGCGGTTTGGCACGGCATTTACCGAGAGCATTGAGGCGCGGGAGGGTGTGACGACGGGAATTTCGGCAGCAGATCGGGCGCATACGATCAAGGTGGCGATCGATCCGGGGTCAACGGCGTTCGATCTGGCGCGGCCGGGACATGTGTTTCCGCTGCGAGCGCGGAAGGGGGGCGTGCTGGTGAGGGCTGGGCAGACCGAGGCTTCCGTCGATTTGGCGCGGATGGCGGGGTTGGTGCCAGCGGGCGTGATCTGCGAGATCATGAACGATGACGGCACGATGGCGCGGGTGCCGGATCTGATTAAGTTCTGTGAGACGCATGGTTTGAAGATGATGACGGTAGCGGATTTGATCCGGTACCGGTTACAAAATGAGCGGTATATCCATCGGGTGGCGGAGTCGTTAATGCCTACGGGGCATGGCGATTTTCGCATGATTGCGTATGAGAGCGAGGTGGATGGTGGGGAGTCGCATGTTGCTCTTGTATTAGGGGATGTGAGCGGTGAGGATCCTGTGTTGGTGCGAGTCCATACGCATTGCCTGGCGGGGGATGTGTTTTCGACGACCCTGTGCGATTGCCGGGCGATGGTGGAGAATTCGCTGCGCATGATTGCGAAGGCGGGCCGCGGAGCGCTGGTGTATCTGCACAATGGGAGCGCGGGTTTTGGTGTTGATAAAGGAGTTGCTCCGGCGCGGGTGGTGTTTCACCGGGAGCAGCGGACGCGGGATTGTGAGGATCGGGCGCATCGGACTTTGCGACAGGTGGGATTGGGTGGGCAGATTCTTTCGGATCTGGGGATTCATAAGATCCGACTGCTTACGAATCGGCCCACGCATGTGCCTGCGCTGCAGGGGTTTGGGATTGAGATCGTGGAGCAGGTGCCGGTGGCTACGGAGTCAGTTCGACGGTAATTTTCTTTAATATTTTTTCGGGCAGGCTAGCGGGAGTTTTTTGCGATTTTGCTGGGGTTTTTGGGTGGGGTTGGCGTTTTTCAGAGTGTAAAAACGTGGTCGCTCGCTGGCTGTTAAGTGCAATTGCGTGGTCGTAACGTGGTTCTTAAGTGCACCGTTTTCCGGTCACTATTTTTTCCTCTTTTTTCAAAATGCTTTTTGGGTGAGCTGCGCCGAGTCTTGAGGGATGTGCCGAGAGGTTTCCTTATCGGACGTCTTTCAGCTAGTGCCCCTTACAGGGATGGCATTCCAAATTGAGGAAACAAGTCGGGGGCACCCATCAGAGAATTCCTGTCGGGAGCATAGACATTCAGAAAGCCGGCGGCGGAACCGGCGTTGGGCGCGTCCGCGGCGGCGAACAAGGAGACGGATCCCCAATCGCCATCGATATCGATGACAGAGTGCGCGTCGTCGAGGGCGCCACCCTTGAGCGCGTAGAATCTGCCATTGCCTTGATCGCTGATGCCGTCGAATCCGTAACCAGAGCGGTGGCCCTGGCTTGAGAGAACGGCTCCTCTCCCGAACATGGAGACGAGGGTCTTTCGCTTCAGAACCGGGCTGTCGTCCTGGCTGAGCATAATCGCAACCAGGCGTGCGACATCGACTGCCGCTCCGGTCAGCCCGCCGTCGCCGTCCAAAATCTCGAGGTGATAGGTGCCATAGTAGCTTGGCACTAGTTGTCCGCCGGGAAAGACGCTGGTACCCACTCTAAGGTCGGGATCCTGATATCTGGCTTCTCCCGGTTCCTGGTCCGCTACCAGATCCTTCGCCCTGCGGATGCGGGTGATTTGCAGCGGATCGAAGAGATGTTTCTGGTAGGCATCGATTGGGCGGCTCGTCCCGCGCAGTTGGTTGACCACGCGCCCCAGCAGATAGTAGCCGCAGTTGCTGTACACGAAAAGTTGTCCCGGGGGACTTACCATCGGGAGCGACGCAATAAACGAGTCCGTATCCCCCGCGCTTACGGGTAACGACACGGTTTTTCCAGCGTGGCCAAAGGTTTTCTGAAGTGCCGAAAGATCCGAATCAAACATGTCCGTATTGAGACCGCTGCTGTGCTCAAGCAGTTGTTGAATCGTGATCTGGCTGAATTGAGGATCTACCGGTTCGTGTCCCGCCGGAGTCTTCAGGTTGAGAATGGCCTGCATCCGGTCGCTTAGCTTCAGCTTTCCTTCCTCGATGAGCTGGAATATGGCAAGCGCGGTGATCGTCTTGGAACAACTCGCAAGCCGGATACGTATCCTTGGCTCGGCCTGTGGCCAATTGGCCTCGGCCATGTTGAATCCGCGCGCATAAACCAGGCGCTTCTGGTACACGATCGCTACGCTGCCTTGCCGGATGATGGCGTCGGTCATCGCTGCACGCAC
This sequence comes from uncultured Acidobacteriaceae bacterium, assembly GCA_963815485.1. Taxonomy (GTDB): domain Bacteria; phylum Acidobacteriota; class Terriglobia; order Terriglobales; family Acidobacteriaceae; genus Edaphobacter. The sequence continues at coordinate 4,047,375 of CAWFGQ010000002.1, forward strand.
CCTGTTGGCGATATTTGTGCCGCCTTCAATGCCGGTGGCGTTCCATACCCGTGGACTCACCTTGTCTTTCTCAACGAAGATGGCCGCAAACGTGGCTGTGAGCGTATCTTCGCCGGCGGCCTGCACGCATATCGGCAGAAAGCCTTTCTGCGTTGCCCATTGCTCGTATTCCAGCGCGTACCCGATCGCGGGCGTACTGCTTGTGACGTGGAACTGGCCCGCATCGCTTGCTTCGAAGACAGAGCAGAATTTGAGGTTTTTGTTCAACGTGATAAACACCGGCCGGCACCAGTTCGAGACCTGCGCAGCGTTGCGTTGATTGAGTTGATCGAGCGAGTCCAGCGTACCGTCGTTGTTCCAAAGCACTGCATCTGCGCCGGTATTGTTTTGCCAGATAGCGGCAAACCTCGGACTATCCGCCTCTCCGTAGCTTGCAATACATAGCGGACGTAATCCCTTCGTCCTTGCATCGGCATTCATCCCCTGCAGCGTCGTGAGATCTGTTGAGTCGTGTTCGTTCGGGGGGCCGAGTTCGAGTCTGGTCAGCGGAATCGGATCGCTCTTCTCAAATACACCGGCGAACAGCGCACCGTTAGCCGGCCCGTGGACCGACAGCAACACCGGACCCCAACCAAGCTTTGCCTGCGCATCAAAAATGTTCTGGAACTCATTGCGCGTCTTTGCCCAAAACGCTCTCTGGTCGGGGTTGTTCGCCCGCTTGATCATCACTACGGCGTACAGTGGCGCGTTTGCCTGGCCGTACTGGCAGAAGGTCAGGACAGCGTATCCGGCGCTTCTGGCCGCTTCATAAAGCGCAAGATGCTCGAGGAGGGTTGACCCTTCCCAATGTTTGAGGTCGTACATGAGGACACCTACGCGAGGAGTGATATTTGAACCCACCTGGCCGAAGAGGTGTGAAGTCTACTCCTGCCGCTCTGGGCTTTTCAACTGAAGGGGCTGAAAGCCTGTGAGCAGAGTGACAACTAATTTCACTATCGTGAAAGTTGCGGCCCCCTTGCTATAACGTAAGGATGCGCTTCCACGATTACGCGCTACGGCCTGCGCACATTCGATGGCTTCTTGATTCTGACCCGGCCATTCGCTGGCAGGTGATGAGGGACCTTACCGATGCAGCACCTGATGCGATTGCCGCTGAGCGGGCTCGCGTCGCGACTGAAGGGTGGGGGGCGCAGCTATTCGCCGCGCAGTCTCGTGCCGGTCACTGGGGCGGCGGGCAGAAGTGGGACCTGATTGCTCTCTGGAGTCTGGTCGTCCTGAAGGACCTCGGTCTCGACCCGGCAAGCAAGGAGGCTCGCCGAATGATTGACCGCGTCGACAAACGGCTTGTGTTTAAGCCGCTCAATAACCGGCCTTACCTTCAGGGCGAAACAGAGCCGTGCATCAACGGGAGAATTCTCGGCGTTGGTACTTATTTCAAGGAGCCGAATGACGATCTGGCTGCCCAACTTCTCGGGGAGCAGCTTGAGGATGGCGGCTGGAACTGCGAAGCTCCCAAGAGCCTGCGCTCTTCGTTTCATACAACTATTTGCGTGCTTGAAGGGCTGCTCGAATACGAGCGCGCGGGGCGCAAATCGGCGGCTGTGACTAAGGCGCGCAGAAGAGCCGAAGATTATCTGCTTGAGCGCGGTATGTTCCGGTCGCTTCGAACCGGCGAGGTGATCGACAAGCGCTGGCTGCGGTTCTCGTTTCCGATGTTCTGGCACTACGATGTGCTGCGCGGGCTAGATTATCTGCGGAATGCGGGGATCAAGCCTGACGGCCGCGTCGGCGAGGCGATTGATCTTGTGATGGAACGCCGCCACCAGAACGGGCGCTGGCCGATGAACCTGCTTCATCCCGAAGAAATTCCATTGGAGATGGAGACCGGTGTCGGGAGGGCAAGCCGCTGGAATACACTGCGGGCTCTCCGAGTTCTGCGCTGGTACAACGCCTCCTTGCGCGAACGAAAACAGGCGCAAATAGTTGCAGGTTGAGAGATAACGCGAGGTGATGTATAAGGTAGGGCACTGATTTTGTCGTCGGCTGTTGATGGCGACTGTGCGTAATATCGGATGTCTATCGCATTGCTAGCGTCTGCCTCATGCTCTTTGGTACGGAGGGTTCCATGGCATTTCGACGATTGATGTTGCTGAGTGTTTCGGTTGCGGTTGTGCTTGTGATGATGAGTTCACTCGCCTCCGCTTCGTCCTATTCCTCCATGATTGTTTATGGGGATAGCCTGTCGGACAACGGAAATCTTTTTAGTCTGATTGGGTATCCGCCTCCGCCGTATTATCTGGGGCGGTTCTCAAACGGGCCGGTTGCGGTGGAACAGGTCGCAGCGGCGCTGGGCGTTCCGCTCATCGACTTTGCTGTGGGAGGAGCGACGACGGGCGTAGGGAATTTTGTTGATGGGGGTACCCAGACTGTTCACGTGAGCCTGCCTGGGATGCAGCAGGAACTGGCTTTGTCTGCCCCTTTGTTGGCATCTCCGACGACGCCCAGTTCGTTATTTGTGGTGTGGGGGGGTGCAAATGATTTTTTCAGCGGCGGTTCGCCGGCGACTGCGGTGGCGAATATTGACTCGATTATCGGGACGCTTGAAATTGCCGGTGCGCAACATATCCTGGTGCCGGGGCTTCCTGATCTTGCATTGACCCCGGCGTATTCTGGAGATCCTGCAGCGACGGCTTATAGCGTGGCGTTCAATTCGTTGCTGCAGGCCAGCCTTCCTTCGAATGTGACGTATGCCGATACGTTCAACCTGCTTAACGGAGTGATCAGTGATCCGGCGGCTTATGGACTTAGCGATGCGACGGATCCCTGCTTCAACGGCACGTCGGTATGTGCGAACCCTGGGCAGTTTTTTTTCTGGGATAATGTCCATCCGACGACTGCCGGCGCCGCTATTGTGGCGAATCAGTTTGAAGCGGCATTGGTGCAGACTCCGGAGCCCGCCTCGATCCTTCTGATTGGATCGGGCATGTCCGGACTGATCGTTCTGGTGCGGCGGCGCATGGCTTAGAGCAGAAGCTCCGTTCGCGCTTACCGTTTTGCCTGTGTGTTCGTTGCGGAGGACTGATTCGAGCTCGTGGTTGTCTCACCCGACACGATGGGTACGCACGGCTGTGGCGCGGCAGTCTGGCCGGGCAGCACCGGGGGGCCTGCCTTGCGCATCTGGCCGGAAGGACAGGGTTGCAGAAGCTGGGTCGGACGCAGATCTACCGGGAGGGGCGGGGCTTCGATTGCACCCTTTAACTCTCCGTTGCTCTTTGAGCCGGGCCAGGCATAGGGAGCTACGCGGATGGGGCCGTAACCCATGACGGGGAATTTGGCCGGGGCTGAAAAATTCTTATCGACCAGAACAAAGGCAGACTCCGGGTTTTTGCCTAAGAGGCGATTGTCGGAGGACAACTGGAAGACATGCTCGCCGACGGTTACTGTGAGTGTTTTGTCGTTGAAGGCCTTCTTCTGTTCGACCGCGCCTGGGAATGCACCGTTCGAGACGACGGTGGTGCCGATGCCGGGGACGTAAAAGTAGATGTACTTGAGGTCTTTAATCTCGTAGTTCAGAGCCGCTTTGCCGATGAGTCCGTCGACGGTAAGGGTTCCGCGACTGATCGAAACTGAAACCAACTTCGGCGGCTTGACTTTGACGGCATGGAGCTTTTTGCCGTTCTCGTCATAGCCGAGGGTGTCTTTCGTCTGCATGACAGGCTTGCCGTGGGCGTCGAAGAGCGGATGGCCTTTTTTATCGCGCTGCTGGGGAACGGGAGGGTTCCACATGAGCTTGCCGTCTGGATCCTGCCGTTGCTTTCCCTCTTCGTCGAGCATGGGCGTGGGGGGCAGTATGACCAGCGTGGTTGGGCCGGTGTAGACCTGATCCTTTTTCTTGCCTTTGACAGGCGATGGGGTGGTTGCGGCCGATTGCGGCGGCTTGGGAGACGCGATGGTTTTGTCTTCGGGCGGCTGATCGGCTGGTCCGTGCTCAGTTGTGGGTTGCGCTGCGTCTGCCGGGGAGGCTGCCTGCGCGAGGTGTTGCGGGGCTGCCTGGGATGCGGGCTGTGGTTCTTGTGCTTCGATGGGGCTGATTGATGTGAGAACCAAGGCGGAGCCGAGCAATCCAGCGAGTAAAGCAGTATGTATCCGGGTCATATTTGGGTTCATCCTCTGTTTATGTCAGGTCGATGCGTCTTCTGAGGGCGGCCGAACCGATCTCCTAAACCTATGGGGAGGATATCCGCAACCTTATTAGAAACTTCTAATACTTTGGCCCGTAAATCTACGACTTTATAGGTACTTACTGAATAGGCACTGTATTGGTAGGGCCGTTTTGCGTTGCCTGGCGTTGGCTGGTGAAGGCAAGTGTTGCCGCCTAGCCGTCGGATAAGAAGGTACGCCAGAGGCTTAGAGGCTCCTTTGTGGCTGACCTTTTTTGGCGAGCTAAAGCCCCGGGCCTACTGCGATGCAAAGATCGCCAGATACAAGATGCTGCCTTGTGGTGTTGCTTCGGCGAGACGGGTGCTTTCATCTCTGGTTAAGGTCAGGCTTATAGCTTTCTTCTGTCGAACCTATGAGGAAATAATCCATGCGCTGTATTGCTTTTGCTCTTACCTTAGCTACTGCGACGGCACTGCCGGCGCAATCGACTTCGTCTTATCACGTGACCCACACGTATGTGCTGGGCGGGGAGGGAAGTTGGGACTATGTCGTGCCGGACCCTCCCAGTCACCGGGTCTATCTTGCGCGGCAGAATCGCGTGATGGTTGTCGATGAAGACAGCGGGAAGTTGATTGGTGAGGTGACCGGTATTCAGGGAGCGCATGGAACTGCGATTGCTGAAGACACCGGGCATGGGTTTGCCACATCAGGGAACGACCAGTCCGTGGTGATGTTTGATTTGAAGACGTTCAAGGTACTTAGGCGGATTCCTGCGGCGGAAGATGCTGATGCGATTCTTTTTGACAAGCCGTCGAATCGCGTCTTTACGCTGAATGGCGACGCGCATTCTTCGACGGTGATCGATCCTCGCGGGGGAACGCTTATCGCTAACATTCCTCTTGGGGGTAAACCGGAGTATGGGGTTTCTGCCGGCGATGGGAAGGTCTTTGCGAACCTTACGGATACCAGCGAGGTTGTGGAGATCGATGCGAAGGCCGCTACCGTTGTGCGGCGATGGTCGACGGCTCCGTGTAAACAGCCGGTTGCGATGGCGATCGATAAGGTTCACCACCGTTTGTTCAGCGGCTGCAGGAGCGGGGCGATGGCGATCTCCGACTATCAGGCGGGCAAGGTGGTTGCAACTATTCCTATCGGCAAGGGAGTTGATGGCGCTGGATACGATGCGGCGTCGGGCGATGCGTTTGCTTCGAATGCGGATGGCACGCTGACGATCATTCATCAGGATGGGCCGGATCAGTATCACGTGGTGGAGAACCTGCCTACGCCAGTTGGATCGCGCAATATGGGTCTCAATCCTGTGAACCACCGTTTGTTTCTCGTTTCCGCAGAGTTTGGGCCTGCTCCTGCGGGCGGAGGAAGAAGGCCGGTTCTGCCGGGGACGTTCAGTTTGATGGTGATTGAACCTGGACAGCCGGCGCACTGATCTTCCTGACGTGGTTCGCTGCGCGAATACCCCGCAGCGACGATGAAGCCGTCGCGAAGATTGGGCTCGCCTACTGGGGGTGGATTCGCCAGCGTTAGAAGCGGTAGCCGATGGAGAACTGCATTTGGCGACCGGCGAGCGCGGCGGTGGGTTGCTCGAAGAGCGAGGAGCTTACGGTGCCAATGTAGCTGGTGAAGTTGGTGTGGTTGAGGACATTGAAGGCGGAGACCCCGGCAGAGAGAAATTTTGCGTTGTCGCCGGTTTCTTTGGTGAGACGGAAGTCATGGCTGTAGAGGAGGTCGAGCGACGCTACGCCACCGGCCTGGAGAGTGTTGCGGTTCACGCCAGAGGGGCGGGCGTTGCCGAGGCCGGTGTGGTAGTCGTCGTTTCCGGTGGTTTCGTTGTAGGGTGTGCCGGAGTAGAGGGTGGCGTTGACGCCGAGAGAGAGCCAGTGGTCGGGGTTGATGTTTCCCATTAGGTTGAAGCGCTGAAGGCGGTCCTGATCGGCGCGGCCCCATTCGGCGTTGGGGTGGTACTGGTCCTGGGGAAAGGCATTGATGCCGCCGGTGTTGTTTTCGAAGCGTGAGAAGGTGTACTGGGCCTGTCCGGAGAACCATTGTCCGGCGTGGCCGCGGAAGGAGAGTTCGAGTGCGTTGAGGCGGTTGCGGCCTCCAGACTCGATCTGCTGGATCTGGCCAAAGCTGGAGTTGGGGCGTGGGTAGTTGGCGGTCAGGATGGGATTGGGTGGGAGGATGGGAGCGTTGCGTCGCGCGAGCGGAAGGATTTGATCCCGGTCTGGCCGCGGTATGTTGCGGTGAGGGTAACGGTTTTGTGAAGTTGGCGTTCGATGCCGAAGCTGTACTGGATAGCGTAGGGGGCGCGGACGTGGGGATCGAAGAGGACGAGGTTGGTTGGGATGGAATTGAAGTCCGTGCTGGGCGGGACTGGGTAAGTGGGGTTCTGGATTTGAATGGAGTGGAGGATGACACCGTTGTGAAGAACGGCGTTGGCAGGAAAGTCACCGCCGGTGCGGTCGTAGAAGAAACCGGTGCCTGCGCGAAGAATGGTTTTGCCTTTGCCCGGAGCATAGGCCAGCGAGATGCGCGGGGCGAAGTTGTTGTTGTCCGGAACGAAGGTCTGCCAATCGTAGCGGAGACCGAGAGAGACCTGGATTTGAGGGGTGAGCTTGATCTGATCCTGGATGAAGGATCCGAATTCGTTGATCCAGTAAACACCACGACCAACTCCCTGCTGCGCGGTGAAGACGTAGGGAGTGTTGGCGGCGTAGGTCGTAAGCGAGGAGAATTTATAGGTGCCGAGACGGTTGGTGTGATCGTCCACGGCGCGGCGGCTGAACTGTGGGAGTTGAATTCCGGCGCGGAGGTAGTGCCTGCCGTGGCTCCAGGTAATGGCTTCGTTGACGTGGATGGTGTTCTCGGTGCGGTTGACATCGGCCTGGGCTCCGCCGCCGATGAAGGAGCCGCTGACATGGATGGATTGCGCGTTGGTGACGCTCTGGGTGACGTCTTCATCTTTCTCGAAGGTAACGAGGAGTTGATTGATGAGGTTAGGAGTGACGATGATGCGGTCGTTGAAGATGACGTCGTCTTCGCGGGAGCTGAGGTTGTAGCCGGCTTCGGGGAGGGTGATGCCGCCGACTCCGGCATTGGTGCTGGAGGAGTTTTCGAAGTTGTAACCGACGGAGAGGCGGTGTGAGGAGGAGAAGTCGTGGGTGACGCGGATGGAGTACTGCGAGTTGCGGTTGGGGGTAAGGACGTTTTCGTTGATGGGGCCGTTGGGGCCGATGGCGTTGACGACGGCTGCGGTGTCCTGCTCGCGGTGCGAGGCGGAAGTGATGAAGCTGGTGTGTCCGCCGCGTCCGACGGGGCCGCTGAGATGGCCTTCGTAGATGCGGCGGGCTTCGGGGGGCCGGACCGGGGAGAAGTAATTTTTGGCGTTGAAGATGGCGTCGCGGAAGATGAAGTTGGCTTCGCCATGGAAGACAGGAGATCCGGGTTTGGTGATGATCTCGATGCGTCCGCGGCCGGGACGGTTGAACTCGGCGGAGTAGGGGTCGTTGTTGATGCGGACCTCCTGAATGGCAGAGGCGGAGACGCCGGCGGACTTCATCTCGACGCCGTCGACGATGATGGTGGCGCCGCCGGAGGAGCCTGAGGCTGCATCGAGGAACGGGGAGAGAGTGGCGATGATGTCCTGATCGAAGACGGGCAGCTTGCGGATTTCGTCTGCTGAGACGACGACCGTGTCTTTGTTGGTCGAGGAGTCGGTTGAGAGGGAGTTATCGTCGCCGCCGACGCTGACCTCCTGATTGATGGATTGAGTTGTGAGAGTGATTTTGACGTTGAGGGTGTTGGAACCGACCAGCTGCGGTGCCGCGTAGGCGGCGAAGCCGGAGAATGCGGGGACGGTGAGGGAGAATTTGCCGGAGTGGATGTTGTTGAGTGTGAAGTTTCCCTGAGCGTCGGACTGGGTTTGCGAGATGAGATCACCCTTGAGAGTCTCGAGGCGGACGGTGGCTCCGGGGATGGCGGCTCCCGTGGGGTCGAGAATGGTGCCGCGGACGGAGACGAGATTCTGCGCAAATGAACAAGAGCAAAGAGAGAACAGCAGAAGAGCCAATAGGTGACGGCGGAACATGTTCCGAGGTTAATGGGCGAGGCTTAATCGAGGCTGAACAGGGAGTTGAGGGAATCGGAAGATCGCGTCAATGTCCCATGGGCTCGTGCCGTTGGGTCAGCGGTGTAAGCGGGGCCGTGCTGCTCGACGACCCCGGCCAGAGTGGTCGGTCATCGATGGTCTTCCCGATCTTTCGTGGTCGAGTCGAGGAGCGGTTTATTCACGACGCCGTGGATCGCCTGCGTCCCGAAGTGCTTCGTCGCAGCGAGCCCACCGAACTGCATCGTCATGTTCGAGTATGTGACCTCGTTTCCTCCGGTGATACAGACGTGCAGAGTCGATGTAGGCGGACTCGTCGGGTCAAATGGTGCGGTGGTTCCATTCCCCGTGATCAGGCTGACGGTGCCGGTGATCTGAAAGCCCGCTGTGACTGGATTAATGCCGAATTGAGGGCAGGTGAGTATACCCGCGGTGATCTTAATGTTGGTCAACCTGATGTGGTGCGTGTGAGAGCCCTGACCGCCCTTTGTCGCGTCAAAAACACCGTTTGTCATCCCATAGTCCGACATCGTCATATCCACTAAGAAGTCTGCGGTGCCCCATTCGTGGAGATCCAGTGACCATTGACCATGCATTTCGTATGGGCTGCCGTTGATCGTTGGATCGTAGGGTGAATAATCGTTGATCACGCCGCTGAAATGCACCGGCCTGCGCTCCTGGGTCAAAGCGCAGGTGGCTGAGACCAGCAGAAGCAGTGAGAGTGTACGTGCTGCTGAGGTAAGGGTTTTGCTTTCCATGAAAGACCTCCACGGTTGAGATTCAGTTGAGATACAGGGAGACAAGAGCTTCAGCCTCAGCTATTCGAGTCAGTTGGATTTCAGCCGTGTAAGCGGGATCTTGCGACACGACGCGCAGTTTTACCCACAAGCGCCGTCAGTCCGGCGAGCATCATCGTCCAGGTGGCAGGTTCTGGTGTCGCGACGGTGAACTCCAGCCCGTAGTTGACTGTGCCTACACTTGCCTCCTGCACCCAAAACGAATAGGTTCCCGCGGGTAGCGGAGCGGAGAAGCCGGTAGAGCCGAGGCCCGAAGTTCCCATCATCGGCAGGATGTCTTCGTTGATATCTCCGGTGTTGTAGTGGAACCACCCGAGAAGTCCCGCGGCGGTGGTAGCGGCCGTCGAGACGGTCACTTGCGGTCCGGATTCAATACCGATGAACGAGTCGCCGAGAGCCCCGAGCGTTTGAGTGCCGGGCAGGACGGTAATGGCCGTCAGGTACAAATCCTGAGGCACGGTGAAGGTGAAGTAATCGCGATCGATCGTGCCAGTCGTGGCGCTTTTGCCGGTGGCTCCGAAGACGTCATTGGACCCGAGCAAAACGGTCATCAGCGTAGGGGTTAGACCGGAGTTGGACAGGTCTCCCGAAACACTCTCGTCGTAGATTGTGTCCCCGTGGGCAGCCATGCCGTACAGAAGGGCACACGCCAGCAGAACAGTGTTTCGCAGCTTATGAGAAGTCATTTGATGTCTCCTTGTTTGATCTGAAAATTGTTCGGGGTCGCCGATTACCAGCACCGAGATACCATCGGACACCCAAGACGTGCTTTCAAGCGGTAAGGCACAGAACTGCATCTGTTTCTCTAACTTGCCGTCGAATGCGGTCTTTTGCCGTGCCTTTGTCGCCGGGGGAGGCTACAATTTGGTCCCGGATTCCTCACAGTCCGCGGACCAGCAGGAGAGCATGATGGGCGAAGCATCCGTTGGGACAACGCCATCCGAAAGACCGCTTGAAGACCGGCTGGATTCGTGGAAGGAGATCGCGGCGTATCTCAAACGCGATGTGACGACAGTCCAGCGTTGGGAGAAGCGCGAGGGGATGCCGGTACAGCGACACCTGCATGACAGGATGGGTTCGGTGTATGCGTCGCGGTCGGATCTGGATGCGTGGATGCTTGGCCGGAATCTGCGTGCTGCACAGGAAAATGGGAACGGTGCTCCCTCGTCCGGCGCTGTTGAAACGGCGGTGATCTCGAGTGCCGCTTCGCGATGGAAGTTCGTTTTGCCCCTGCTTGCGGTGCTGGGCGCGATCGCCGTGGGCGCAAGTTTCTGGCTTCAGAGGACCGAGTACTTCTGGCGAAATCCTATTGCTGATGCGCGATTTCAAAAGGTTACTGACTTTGATGGATTAGAGCAGGATGCTGCGGTGTCGCGCGACGGGCATTTTGTGGCGTTTCTTTCGGACCGCGATGGGCCTATGGACGTTTGGGTTACGCAGGTGGGGTCGGGTGAGTTTCATAATCTGACGCATGGGAGTGCGCCGGAGCTGGTGAATCCTTCGATTCGAACGCTGGGGTTCTCGCCGGATGGATCGCTTGTGACGTTCTGGGTTCGCAAGCCGGGTAGTGCAGGTAGTGGCGATATCAGCATTTGGGCAGTGCCCACGCTGGGCGGGGAGACGAGGCCTTATCTTGAAGGTGTGGCGGAGTTCGACTGGTCGCACGACGGTAGCCGACTTGCGTACCACACACCGGGGCCGGGAGATCCGCTGTATGTGACGGACGGCGGCGTGGTACCCGGGAGCCGGCCGATCTTTACCGCGCCTGCGGGACTTCATAGTCACTTTCCGTTGTGGTCGCCCGACAATGCGTTTCTGTACTTTGTTCAGGGGGAACTGCCGAACAATCTGGATATCTGGCGGATTCGTCCAGCAGGGGGAACGCCGGAACGAATTACGTCGCACGCCGCGCACGTGATTTACCCGGTTCTTCTGGATCGGCGGACAATGTTGTATCTCGCGAGCGATCCCGATGGTGCGGGGCCGTGGCTTTACGGCATGGATGTTGAGCGGCGCGTTCCGCATCGGCTGACTTCCGGACTTGATCAGTACACGTCGCTGGCGGCGAGCAGCGATGGCCGAAGTCTGGTTGCTACGCTGGCGAGTCCAAAGCGAACGCTGTGGCGATTGCGGATCGATTCCGGTGATTCGGGTGATTCGCGGGATTCGTCCAAGGGAGTTTCGGTGCCTTCGCAGATTTCGTTGACGGCGGGCACAGGGTTTTCGCCGCGACTGGGGCCTGACTATCTTGTGTATGTCTCTGCAGCTGGTGCGAGCGAGAGTTTATGGAAGTTCGCGAATGGAAATGCTACGGAGTTGTGGAGCGGTGAGGGAGCGCGAGTCTTTGGCGGGCCGGCGATCTCTCCGGATGGACGGCACATTGCCTTTTCGGTGAGGCAGCATGGGAAGGCGGTGTTGTACGTGATGGAGGCGGATGGTACGAATGCGCGGGTGGTGGCGGATTCGCTCGATCTACAGGGCGATCCGGCCTGGGCGTCCGATGGACTTTCGATTATGTCAGCGGCTAACGATCACGGTGTTCCTCATTTGTTTCGGGTGGCGATTGACGGTCGGTCCGCGACGAGTGTTTTTGTGAAGGAGTATTCGGTGGACCCGGCGTGGGCTCCTGACGGTCGCTTCGTTGTCTACTCGGGGCCCGATATCGGGACTACATTTTCTGTGAAGGCGGCTACGGCTGAGGGTGCGCCGCATGCGTTGCCAGCCCTGACTTTGACCCGTGGGGCCCGCCATTTGGCTTTCCTGTCTGGCGGGCGAGGAGTTGTGGTGCTGCGAGGAGAGATTCGGCATAAGGATCTGTGGCTGATTGATCTGGAGACAGGTGCGGAGCGACAGTTGACGAAGCTCGGTCATGAATTCGATGTTCGCGACTTCGATATTTCTCCGGATGGGCGTGACGTTGTTCTTGAGCGTGTGCAGGATCGCTCGGATATTGTGCTACTGGATCTGCCTCGGCGGTAGGTGTTACTCAGTTCTTAGGGCTTGCATGGGTTCGATCTTTGCCGCGCGGCGGCAGGGGACGAAGGTGGCTGCTACTGCGGCGATGGCGAAGATCGCGACTACCGGGAGAATTACGGTCAGGTCGGTGGGTTTGGTGTTGTAGAGGAGTGAGGCGAGGCTTCTGCCGATGGCGAAGCTGCTGAAGCAGCCGAGGATGAGGCCTGTGGTGACGGGCGCGATGATGGTGGCGAGCATGAGAGTGTAGACGCTTTGGCGCGTTGCACCGAAGGCCATGCGGATGCCGACTTCGTGCGTGCGGGCTTCGACGGAGTAGGCGAGGGTTCCGTAGATGCCGAGGAGGGCGAGGAGGAGTGCGGCTGCTCCGAAGGCTACGAAGATGGCGGTCTGGAGATGCTCGGGTGCGAGTGAGTCGGAGATCTGCGAGTCGAGGGTGTGGATGCGGGCGATGGTGACATTGGGGTTGTAGCTCCAGATCGCGCTGCGGAGTTCATCCGTGAGGAGTTGCGGGTCCTGCGCGGTGCGGACGAGGAAGTAGGTGGCGTAGGGAGGCTTGTTGTTGAAGGGGAGGAAGACCATGTTGACGGGAGCGGCGCGGAGGGAGTTGCTGTGCGCGTCGGCCGCGATGCCAACGATGGTGTAGGGCTTTTCGTGAAAGAAGAACTGACGGCCGAGAGCGTCGCGGTTGGGCCAGACGGCTTTGGCAGCGGTTTGTGAGATAACGGCGTTGGAGGCGTTGCGATCGCGGTCGTCGAGGGGACGGCCTTCGAGGATGGGTTGGCGAATCGTGTCGAAGTAGTTTGGGCTTATCCAGCGATAGTTGGCGAGGGCTGAGTTGCTGGAGGGTGCGTCTGTGGGTGTGATTCCGTCGATCCAGCGCTCGCCTTCGAGGATCATGGAGCTGACGAGAGAGACGGACTGGGCTCCGGGTAACCCGCGGATTTTGTCGAGGACACCGTCGTCGAAGGCGGTGCGAACTTTGTCTTCTTTGAAGCTGTTGCCCTGGAGATAGACATCGGCCGCGATGACGTGGTCGGCGGAGAAGCCTTTGTCGAAGGTGGAGAGATGGATAAGGCTTTTGGCGAGGAGTCCGGCGACAAGGAGGAGGGTGGTGCAGGCGAAGACTTGAGCGCCTACGAGCCATCGGCGGAGAAATGCGCTGCGGCGTGAGCCTGAGGAGCCGCGAGCGTATTGCAGGGCTTGCTGCGGGTTGATACGGAGAAGACGCAGTGCGGGGAGTAGTCCGAAGATGAGGGCTGCGCCGATGGTGAGGATGATGGAGACGGCGAGGACGCTGAAGTTCACGCTGATGGTTTGGGTGCGGGGGATGGCGAGTTGCGTGTAAGCCGCGAGACGATGCACGGCGAAGAAGGCGAGAGCGATGCCGAGGATGCCTCCTGTGAGAGAGAGGATGAGGATCTCGGCGAGGGCGGATTGCAGGAGGCGGGAAGCGGAGGCTCCGAGGGCGGAACGGACGGCGGCTTCGCGGTCGCGAGTGACGAGGCGGGCAAGCTGCGCGTTGGCGAGGTTGATGCAGGCGATGAGCAGAATGCTGAGGACAGCGGCCATGAGAAGCCAGAGGCGGGTGGAGGTCTTGCCGACGATGACTTCCTTCATGGGCTGGATGTAGGTGGAGAAGGCGCCATGCGGTGGACCGTCGAGCTGACCAGGGGGAATCTGGTGGGCGAGGGTGTCGTCGAGTGCGTTGAGGTTTTCCTGCGCCTGAGCGATGGTAATGCCGGGTTTGAGGCGGGCGAGGGGGACGTAGTTTCCGTAGTCACTGTTGAGACCGAAGTCGTTGAAGTCGATGGCGAGCGGGGTGAGGATCTCGTTGTCGGGGAGCTGGCGCGAGAGCGAGGCGGGGGCGAGCTCGTTGGCTTTGGGGAAGTAGAAGTTTTTGGGGAGGATGCCCACGACCTGATAAGGGGAGTCGCCGATCTGGATGGTGCGGCCGATGACGGCGGAGTCGCCGTTGTAGAGGGTTTGCCAGAGAAGCGAGGAGAGGATGGCGACTTTTTCGTGGCCGGGAGTGGACTCTTCGGGTAAGAAGTTACGGCCGAGGGTGGGCTGGACGCCGAGGATATCGAGGAGATTAGGGAGGGCGGTGATTTTGCCGACGAGACGCGGGTGGTCGTTGGTGATGCCGACGCCGGTGGAACCTTGCTGGAGGATCGTGAGGTCTTCGAAGGTGGTGGAGTTCTTGCGCCATTGGTCAAAGTGGCGGGGATTGGCTCCGGTGTAGGGGATGAACTTTTGAAGGAAGCGAACTTTTTCCCAGATGACGACAAGGCGCCCGCTATCGCGATAGGCGAGAGGTTTGAGGAGGACTCCGTCGACTACGCTGAAGAGGGCGGAGGTGGCTCCGATGCCAAAGGCCAGGGTGAGGATGGCGGTGAGGGTGAAGCTGGGGGACTTGCGGAGTTGGCGGACGCCGTAACGCAGGTCCTGCAGGATGGAGTGCATCGGATTACCTCGGGTGAGATGACCGCTTTGGTTTTAGCATTTTTGCCGTCACGCAGAGATACGCACGAGAGGTAAATTTGTTCGCGGCTGAAGGGCTGAGAGTTTGAACCGCAGCAGGCGACTCGAAACTTCGGATCCGCTTCCATTTGCTGCGTCGGGAGTTAGAAGGCGTCGACATCGATGACGGCTTTTGCGAAGGCCAGCGGAGCTTCCTGAGGGAGGTTGTGGCCGATGCCGCCTCTGATGATTCGGAACTCATATTTGCCGGAGAATTTTTTGCGATAGCCTGTGTCGTCGTTTGCATGGGGTGCGCCATTGGCATCGCCTTCAAGGGTGATTGCGGGCACGGTGATGACTGGACCCTGGAACAGCTTTTGTTCAAGACTGTCGTATTTTGATTCCCCCTGAGCCAGTTCGAGCCGCCAGCGGTAGTTGTGAATGACGATAGCGACGTGATCTGGATTGTTGAAGGATTGAGCGGTGCGATCGTAGGTTGCGTCGTCGAAGTTCCACTTCGGTGATGCAGTCTGCCAGATTAGCTTGTTGAAGTCGTGCGTGTTCTGCGCATAGCCGAGCTTGCCGCGATCGGTGGCGAAATAGTATTGATACCACCAAGGGAGCTCAGCCTTTGGCGGCAACGGCTGCTTGTTGGCTGCAGGGCTGCCGATCAGATAACCGCTGACAGAGACGATGGCCTTGCAGCGTTCGGGCCAGAGGACTGCCATGATGTCGGCGGTGCGCGCTCCCCAATCGAAACCAGCGATGATTGCCTTCTGAATCTTGAGAGCGTCCATCAGCGCGATGATGTCGACGGCGACGACCGACTGCTGTCCATTGCGAACAGTGCTGCTTGAGAGAAAACTTGTGGTGCCGTAGCCGCGCAGATAGGGGACGATGACGCGGTAGCCTTTTGCGGCTAAGAGCGGTGCGACATCCACAAAACTGTGAATGTCGTAAGGCCAGCCGTGGAGGAGAATGACCGGCGGACCGCTGGCAGGGCCCGCTTCGGCGTATCCGACGTTGAGCAGGCCTGCGTTGATCTGTTTGAGTGAAGCGAAGGAGGTGTGAGTGCCGGGTTTAATCGCTGGAACAGAGGCCGAATTTGTTTTGGCGAATTGCGTTTCAGCAGAGGCAAAGATACCGAGTTGGGTAGATGCAAGGGTTGCGGCCGCAGAACTCAAAAAGCGACGCCGCTGCTGGTTGATCACTTCGGGAGTTTTGAATCTGCTCATGAGTTAGGCTCCGGTCTGGAGGTGCTGGGCCCGATTTCAGAAGGATAGACGGATGTCGGACTTGCGGAGACTCATCGGTGAACTGCTGGCGATTGGCAGACACCCCGCAGGAGCATAGAGCGTCGTCAGCTGTTATTTTGCGGTGACGGTTAGGTTGAGGGTGACCGTCTGGGTGAGCTGGACTCCGTTGGTGGAGGTGGCGGTGACTTGATATTGGTAGGTGCCTGCGGGAGTTTTGCGGAGGTTGAGGTCGCCTCCGCTGCCACAACCTGAGGGGCTCAGTGCGGCGAGCGTGAGAAGGATTGTGAGGAAGAGATTGCGCGTGAGGTGGGTCTTGTGATGACGGGTGCGGCGGAGGGTGGTCCAGAAGAAGAGCAGTGAGGCGGGTAGGAGGCAGAGGAGGGTTTTGTTGCGGAGGGTGTGGGTGTTTTGTGCGGTGTTGTTCGGGTTGATGGCGGTGATGGTGTTGATGGTGGCGACCGCGTTTTGAGAGGAGGCGTTGAGGGTGATGCTGGAGGGAAGAAGCGAGCAGGTGGCGTATTGGCCGGGAGTGATCGGAGTGCAGTTGAGAACTACGGTGCCGTTGAAGCTGTTTTGTGGGGTGAGCTGGAGGTTGTAGGTGGCGGGTTGCTCGGTGGTGACGGTTGCCGAGGCGGAGGAGCTGCCGTTGACAGTGAGGAGGAAGTTGCCGCTGGGGACTCCGTTGCCGGTGAGAGGGATTTGGGCGGGGGAGTTGGGGTCGGAACTGGTGATGGTGAGGGTGCTGTTGTCGGCGCCGAGGGTTTTGGGAGTGAAGGTGACGGTGGCGGTGCAACTGGTGTTGGGGACGAGAGTGGTGAAGATGCAGGGAGCGGTGAGAGCGTAGTCGTCGGTGAGGGTGAAGGCGAGGTTGGTTACGTCGGCGGTTCCGGTGTTGGTGATGGTGATGGTCTGGTTGGCGGAGGCTCCGATGGCGATGCTGGTGAAGGCCAGAGAGGATGGCGTGATTTGCAGGTGGGATTGAATGCCTGTGCCGGTGAGCTGGATGTTGATGGAGAGCGTGGTGAGTGAGGTCGCTATGGAGATTGTGCCGGTGCGAGTGCCTATTTGGGTGGGGGTGAAGGTTATTTGTTCGGTGCAGGTGGTGTTTGGGGCTAGGGAGTTACTGGTGGGGCAGTCGCCGGTGGCAGTGTAGTCGCCTGTAAAGGTAATGGAGTTGAAGGTGGCGGGAGTGGTGCTGGTGTTGGTGATCTGGAGCGGGAGAGTGGTGGTGGAGCCGAGTTGGACACTGCCGAAGTTGAGGGCGATGGGCGAGATAGTGAGTGGTGATGGTGTGGCGGTGCCGAGGAGGCTGATGAAGTCGAGTGCTGTGCTCGCGTCGGAGGTGATTTCGAGCGCGCTGATGCGGGTGGTGGTTGGTGCGGTGGAGTTGGTCGGTTGCGGAGTGAAGTTGACGATGAGGAGGCAGGATGCGGAGGGGAGGATGGTGGTGCAGTTGCTTTGGAAGGTGAAGTCGGGAGTGGTTTGGAGGGCGGTGATGTGGATGGGGACGGTGCCGGTGTTGGCGAGGATGATGGTTTGGGGTTGCGCGGCGTTTCCGATTCGCGTTGAGGGGAAGGTGAGGGAACTTGCAGAGGCGGTGTAGGAGACCAGTGGGGCGGTGCTGGTTGGCGTGCCGGTGGTGATGGGGCCGGCCGTGCCAGTCAGGTTGATGATGTCGGGGCTGGTGAGGGCGTCGCTTTCGATGGCGAGGGTTCCGGTGTTGGGAGATGCGGGTGGTGTGGGTGCTCCGGTGGCGATTTGATTGATTGGCGTGTAGGCGAGGGTGACGGTGCAGCTTTGATTTGGGGCGAGGGTTGCGCCGCAGGTGGTTTGGGTGATGAGGAAGGGCCACTCGCTGGTGAGGCGGCGAATGGTGAGCGGGT
This sequence comes from uncultured Acidobacteriaceae bacterium, assembly GCA_963815485.1. Lineage (GTDB taxonomy): Bacteria > Acidobacteriota > Terriglobia > Terriglobales > Acidobacteriaceae > Edaphobacter. The sequence continues at coordinate 4,065,028 of CAWFGQ010000002.1, forward strand.
TGTACCGCTGTTGGTGAGAGTGAGGGTTTGGGTGGCGGATTGGCCGGAGGCTACCTGGCCGAAGTTCAGGGTGGCTTGGGCTGGATTTGAGTTTGGGATTATGTTTCCGGTGATGGTTAGCGTGGCCGAGCCGGTGCCGTAGCCTTCGACATAGGCGAGACCGTTGAGGGTGGCGGATCCGTCGGTGGGTGTGGCCTGGGCGAAGAGAGTGCCGGTGATGTCTCCGTCGGTGAGGGGCAGGAAGGTGACGGTGAAGTTGCAGGATGCGTTGGGTGCGAGGGCTGCGCAGGGTGGGCTGGTGCGCACGAACTGGCGTGGGAGTGCGATGTCGAGGGTGAGGGATTTTGTGGTGAGGTTGTTGATGGTGAATTCGCGGGTGCTGCCGAGAGTGCCATCGGGGGCGGGGCCGTAGCTGGTCTGGCTGGGGAGGATCTGGAGACCGGCGTCTTCGAGGGTGTAGGCGCCGGTGAGTGGGATGGTGTAGGTGGCGGGGCCGGTGAGAGAGTTGGTCACGGGGATTTGGAGGGTATCGGTGGTGAGGGCGTTGGTGGGATCGAAGAGGACCGCGATGGTGCAAGTGGCGGCGGGGGCCAGGGTGGTGCAGTTGGTGGTGGGATCGAAGCTGGGTGTGGTGGTTGTGGGCTGGGCGATCTGGAGGGTTGCTGTGCCGGTGTTGGTAAGGGTGATTGTTTGTTGCGTCGATGTGGGGCGGGGGACGTTATTGAAGAGGAGGGCTGCGGGGGTGAGGGCGAGGCCGGTGTCCGGGCTGCCGAAGCCTGTGAGTTGCGCAGTGACGGGGATGGAGTCGGTGGGGATGGTGAGGGTTCCGGTGAGTTGGCCGGTCGTGGTTGGGGTGAATTGGAGGTTGACGAAGCAGGAGGCGTTGGGTGCGAGTGAGCTGGTGCAGGGTTGGCCTCCCGTGGGATAGAGGGTTGCGTCTGCGATGGCGAAGTTGGCGGTGGTGGTCGGTTGGCTGAGCGTGGCTGTGGCAGTGGTTAGGTTAGTGAGGGTGAAGAGCGTTGGGGCGCTGGTGCTGTGGATGGGGATGGGGCCGAAGTCTTGTGTGAGTGGCGAGAGGATGAGGCCGGTGAGTGGGAGGCCGGTTCCGGTGAGGGTGAAGGGGGAGGGTGTGCCGGAGGAGGTTGAGGTGAGCGTGAGGGTTGCGGTTTGGGGGCCGGGAGTTGTGGGGGTGAACTGGACTCCGAGCCAGCAGTTGGTGCATGGGCCGGTGAAGGAGGAGGTGAAGGCGGAGGAGGGTGGTGCTCCGTGGCCGAAGCCGGTGTCTTCGACGAGGATCGCTTTGAAGTCGGGCGCGGGGCTGGCGGCGGTGAGGTTGCTGAAGGGTGAGGTGATTTTTGTCCACTGAACTGTCGGTTGGCCTAGCAGGACGTCTCCGAAGGCGAGGGTGCTGTTGGGTGTGGTGGAGATTGCTGTGCCTGTGCCGGTGAGATTGACGAAGGCGGGTGAGGTTCCTGCTCCGGCGGTGATGGAGAGGATGCCCTGGCGGGTGCCGGGTTGCGAGGGTGCGAAGGTGATGAGTACGGTGCAGGTAGCGTTGCCGGGGAGTGTGGCGGGGCAGTCGGTGGTGTCGGTGAAGTCTCCGGTGATAGCCAGGGTGAGGGCGAAGGGCTGCGTGCCGATGTTGCCTATTGTGACTGGCTGGGTGGTGCCGGATGTGCCGGTGACTAAGACTGGTGCGGGGAAGGTGATCGTGGTGGGGCTGACTGTGAGGTTTGGGTTGACGATCTGGCCGATGCCGATTTGTTGTGGCTTGGTGTTGGCGGTGATGAGGACGGTGAGGCCCTGGGCTGTTCCATCAGAGAGCATGAGGGTGGTGGAGTCGGCTGATGGGGCGATTGGGGAGTTGTAAGTCATTTCGATCTGGCAGACGGTGTGGGCGGGAAGTGTGGTGGGGCAGTGGTCGGTGAGGGTGAACGGGGGGGTGAGTGCGACTGGAGTGTGGGGGATTGCGGTGTTGGAGTTGTTGGAGAGATAGAGATAGCGCGGGAGGCGTGGGGTAGTGGAAGGAGTGGTGCCGAATTGCGTGCCGAAGTCGATCTCGGAGGCGGAGAGATTAAGGGCAGCCGCTTGCGTGTAGGCAGTAAGGAGGATGGAGCCGGGGCCGAGGGTCCAGTTGGATTGGGCGAAGCCGTCGTCGGTGGGGGAGGATGAGGCGGTGAAGCTGAGAGTGAGGTGGCAGGTGGCGTTTGGCTGGAGGGTATAGGTGTCAATCGCGGTGAGATTGCAGTCGCTGGACGAACTGGTGAAGACGTATGGAGTAAGTTGGTTGCTGCCAATCTTTGAAGTAATGTCTTGAGGTTGCGAGGCGAGGTTTGTGATGGTGATGGTGCGGGTTGCTGGCTGGTCAGTGGAGGTGACGATACCGAAGTTCAGTTCTTTTGGGTTGAAGAGGATCAGGTTGGGGGAGGTTGCGGGTTTGGGCAGTGTGACGGTTTGGGCAGGTGCGTTGTCGGCCTGGACGGTAAGGGTTCCAGAGGTGGTGCCGCCGACGGCGATACTGCACTCGGCTCCTGCGGCCAAGGTGGTGGAGCAGTTGTGCGCGGAGGCGAGGCCGGTGGATGTGATCTGGAGGTTGGTTGCGGAGGCGCTGCCGAGGTTGCGGAGGATTAAGTTTGGCGAGGCGTCAGTGGAGAGCGCGAGGCTGGGGGCGGCGGTGAGATTGAGTTTGGCGAGATAGGCTGCTGAGCCTGCGCATTGGCTTCCGCTGCAGGAGTTCGGAGGGAGTGCGGCGGCGCGGACGGTGGACGGGAGTGCACGGGTGTCGATGAGGGGGAGGTCGTAGGTTTCGGTGCTAAGCAGGCTGGAGCTTGCGGTGGGGCTGGCTGCTCCGGCGAAGATTGGGTTGCCGGTGGCGTCGGTGGTGAGGGAGGTGAGGGTGATGGGGGCGCTGGCGAAGTTTGGATTGGTGGTGGGGAGGCCGCCAAAGCGGATGGACTGGTCTATTAGAGGAGGTGCAGGTAACTGGAGATGCGTTGATTTGTTGTGTAACGCGGAGGGCGTAGCTGTTGCCGATTCCGGAGAGCGGTTGGAGCGGGAGGAGCCACGACGGCGTGGTTTGAGAGCTTGTGATCCAGATGTTTTGGTTTGGCGCTGGTGTGAGGTTGGACTGTAATCCGGGGGCGAGGAGAGTGGAGCTTAGGACGCTGCTGCCGTCGAGAGGGAGACGGAGGAGGGTTTGGTACGTGGTGTTGACGAGTGGAGTGGAGACGTTGGCGATGGGGAATTGGCCTGGTGCGATGGAGCCTGAGAGGAGCAGGTTTTGTGCGGTGGGATCGATTGCGATGGAGGTGAGGCCCGGGCCAGGGATGAAGGTGGAGAAGAGCAGGCCGTCGGCGGCGGGGGTGAGTTTGGTGAGGAAGCCGGAGGTAGTGTTGGGGGTGTTCGGAATGATCTCGGGGATGAGAGCGTTGACAGTGGGGTAGCCGGAGCCGGTAGTGAAGCCGGTGATGTAGGCGTTGTCGGAGGCGTCGGCGGTGATGGCGGCGGGTGCCGTGTTCCCGTTTTGGCCGGAGAGATAGGTGGCGTAGATGAGGGTGGCGCCGGTGGCGTTGAAGCGCTCGACGAAGCCGTTTTGCAGGCTGCCTGCTGCCGGGGATTGGACGATGGCTGGCGGTGTGACAGGGAGTGCGGAGCCGAAGATGCTTCCGGTGATGAAGACCGCGTCGACGGTGGCGGCGATGCCGGTGACGGAGAGACCGCTGCTGCCAGCGTAGGTGACGAAGAGGGGATTTAAGTTTTGATCGAATTTGGCGATGAAGACGTTGGAGGCTCCTGTTGCTGTTGGGAAGGCTGCTCCGGCGGTTACGGCGAGGGTGCCTGAACCAGCGGCGCCTGTGATGTAGATGTTGCCGGAGGGATCGAGGGCCATGGCGAGGCCGATGTCTCCGGCCGCACCTAGCTGGGTTTGGGTGAGGATGTTGGTTGCGGTCGCGTCGGTTTTCAGGAGGCGGATGCCGTCTTTTTGGTCGAGGAGGATATAGAGATTGCCGGAGGCGTCGGACTGGACAGCGTTGAATTGCGCGGTGTGAGTGGAGTTAGTAGCGCCGAGAAGTCCCGCGAAGGCGAGTTGCTGCGGGCCTGTGGCTTGCGCGAGAGATGGGGTGGCCAGGGTGGAGGCGAGGAGGCAGACGCCGGCAGAGAGATGTCGGAGCGAGAGCGATTTCTTCATGGGTTGCTGGGTGCGGGCGGAGCGCTGTTGCAGCCTGACCTTTACTATCCATGGGTGATGATGCGGTTGAGGTTGAAGAGATGAAGAAGGGCGTTACGGAGGTACTACGGATTCCCGTTTTGGGAATCCACATTACTTTCTGGTCGTAGCAGGTACTCGAGTCCGCGCTCGTGCATCTCGTCGAGAAAGTCTTTATGAGTTGTGTACTCGATGGCCTGCATGCCGATGACGAGAGCGGCGGCGACGTTTTCGGCCTTGTCGTCGATGAAGAGGATATTGGTCGGGGCGGTGTGGAGACCTTTGGCGGCGTGAAGGTAGATTGCGGTGTCGGGTTTGGCGGAACGGAGTGCGTGGGACCAAGTGCGGTGATGGAAGTTGGCAAGCCATGCGTGTTTTTGGGTGAGCCCGGCGGACATGCCGTCACCGATGTTGGAGAGGACACCTGTGGGGATGCCTGCGCGCTGGAGACTCTGGGCCCACTCGAGCATGGGTGTGTTGATCTGCGACCAGAGGTCGGTGTCGGCGGCGATGAGATCGGTGAGCTGGCGTGCGGTGAGGACGATTCCTCCGCCTGCGGCGGTCTGGTTCCAGTAGGATTCGGCGGTGAGTTCGCCGGAGTCGTAGGCGTGGCGGTGAGCCCAGTACTCGCGGTGGAGAGTCTCTTCGCTTAGTCCTGAGATGGAGAGCATGCGCGCCCAGGCTGCGGGATCGGGCGGCGCAGAGAGGACCATGCCGTAGTCGAAGAGGACTGCACGGATAGGATTCATGGGCAATGCTGATTGTATGGGACTGAGAAGTGGGATGTGGGGATGATCTCCGATGGACGTATTCGGCTTGGCACTGAGGGTGCGATGAGTTGTGGACGGAAAGCCGTGTTAGTGAGGAGTTACGTTGTAGATGGTCTCGTGAGAGGGCAGCAGTGCTCCTAGTGTGAGACCACCGATGCCCCCGATGACAGCGCCGATTCCGGCAGGTATGGCTTTGCCGCCGATGTCCAGGCAAAAGGATTGCGAGCTGCATCCTTTGTGCGCGGCTGCGCCAATCCCTGCTCCGATACCGGCGCCGACCGCTCCGATGATGAGGGAGTTGCGGAGGCGGTGTTTGTTCTGCATGAGCTTGACGGTACGAACGTCGGGCTTCTGGAGGTTCTGCTGGCCTGAGGTTTGGGTGAAGGCGATGGATGCGTCGGAGGCGTTGATGAAGGTACCTGAGTATTTTTTGGAGGCGGTGTCGATGATCTGAATTTTCTGTCCGGCGTGGAGAGAGTTCAGGTTTGTCCAGGTGGCTGGATTGGCTTGAGCCATGGAGACGCAAGGCAGACTGAGGACAACCAACAACAGTATCTTTCGCATAAGCACTCCTACTTTTCTAATCGTGGCGGCAAGCTTATATCGTTTCGCTGTTTTTCTTTAATCAATTTCGAATCTCCTGAGAAGTGGAGGAATGTGAAGGGATTGGAGTGTGAATGTCTCCTGAGAATAGGTCCCGCAGGCTCTACCATGGTTGAGTGAGCGAGCGGTTTTCGAAACGGACGAGTTGGGATTTGGGGGAGAGCGCGTTTGCGGCTGCGATTCGCGAGGCGCGGGCGGCGGGGCGGGAGTTGATCGATCTGACGGTGTCGAACCCTACGGTTTGTGGGTTTGATTATGATGCGGAGGCTATTCTGCGGCCTCTGGTGGATGCCCGAGCTTTGACTTATGATCCCGATCCGCGGGGGATGCGGTCGGCTCGGGAGGCTGTGGGTGGGTACTACCGAGACCATGGGGCTGATGTTGATGCGGATGCGGTGGTGCTGACTACGAGTACGAGCGAAGGGTATGGGTATTTGTTTCGGCTGTTGTGCGATGCGGGGGATGAGGTGCTGGTGGCGCAGCCGAGCTATCCGCTGTTCGATTTTCTGGCGGACCTGGAGGACGTGCGGCTGAAGAGTTATCCGCTGTTTTATGACCATGGGTGGTGGATCGATTTTGGAGAACTGGAGCGGCGGATTGGGCCGCGGACAAAGGCGATTGTGGTGGTTCATCCGAATAATCCGACAGGGCATGGGACGGGTGAGGAGGATCGTCGGCGGCTGGAGACGATTTGTGTGCGGCATGGGCTGGCGTTGATTGTGGATGAGGTTTTTCTGGATTATCCGCTGAGGGAAGAGAGGCTGAAGAGCTTTGCGGCGGGGCCGCATGCGGCGCTGACTTTTGTGCTGAGCGGGATGAGCAAGATTGCCGGGTTGCCGCAGATGAAGGTTGGGTGGATTGCGGGGTTGGGACCGGAGATGGTTCTGCGGGAGGCGATGACGCGGCTGGAGGTTATTGCGGATACGTTTTTGTCGATGAATGCTCCGGTGCAGGGGGCCTTGCGGATTTGGCTGGGGGGGCGGCCCGGGATTCAGGGACAGATTCTGGAGCGGGTGCGGGGGAACCTTGCGGCGGCGCAGAGGAGTGGGGTGGAGGTGTTGCGGGTGGAGGCGGGGTGGAGTGCGATTTTGCGATTGCCGCAGAGGGTTGGGGATGGGGATGTTGCGTGGAGGCTATTGCGGGATGTTGGGGTGGTAATGCATCCGGGGTCGTTTTATGGAATCCCCGAATTGGGACGGGTGGTGGTGAGTTTATTAGGGCCGTCCACAGCATTTCAACAGGGTTTGGAGCGCATCGTGCATGGCGAGAATTTGAACCACGGTAGTTACTAGTTCATGCGGTGCTTATAAGGTATTTGTTTTATTTATCTTTCTAATTCGTTGATGTTAGAAGGTTTGCAGGAATGGATTTTCTGAGCGCTCCGACCCAATAGTTGTAGACGGTCCGTGACCCGGAATGACTCTAGTTTCGTCGGGGAGAGTGAGAAGACGGTCGTGGATGGAGGACAGCAGCTTGCGGATGTTGCCTCCGAGAAGGTCGGTGCGACCTACGGAGCCGGCGAAGAGGGTGTCACCGGCGAGGACCAGGGTGTGTTCGGGAAGGTAGAGGCAGACTGAGCCTCCAGTGTGTCCGGGAGTGTGGAGGATGTTTGCGGTGATGCCCTTTTTACTTTGTTCCGGGTTGGCTCCGATGGTGATGAGCTTGCCGTCTTCGAGCGTGTCGTCGGGGGCGAGGACGGTTGGCGTGGGGACACCTAGCCAGGCGGCCTGTTGATCCATGATTTTGATCTGCTCGATGTCGTTCTGGTTGAAGAGGATGGGGGCGCCAGTGATCTCTTTGAGGCGGTGGGCTCCGGCGATGTGATCGATGTGGGCGTGGGTGATGAGGATCTGTTTGACGGTGAGCTTGTGCCTGGCAAGGAGGAGAAGGATGCGGGGGATGTCGTCGCCGGGGTCGACAAGGATCGCTTCGCGGGAGTGCTCATCGCCGAGGATGGAGCAGTTGCACTGAAGCGGACCTACCGGGATGGTTTCAAGGATCATAATTGGCTCAGAGTCATGGTAAATCCGAACTGCTTAGCAGCGATTTCACCGATGCCACTGATTTAGGGGGAATCGAGACAGATTTCGAATCAGGGGATGGGCTTAAGCATGAACGCGCAGGCTAGTCGCCTGCGCATTTTGGGACTTTCAGAATGTTTACTTCTTCGCTGGTGTCGTCTGAGTCGCGGGTGCGGCCTTGGTACCCGAGAGGACGGAGCGATCAGCCGTGGAGTGCGAGAGCGCTACTGTGAGGGCGATCGAGGTCACCATAAAGATGATTGCTGACCAGGTGGTGAGCTTCGTGAGGAGGTTGGCTGCGCCGCGAGGGCCAAAGGCGGTCTGGGATCCCTGTCCGCCGAAGGCTCCGGCGAGGTCAGCTGACTTGCCCTGCTGGAGGAGGACGACGCCTACGATGAAGAGGGAGACGATGACGTGAATGGTGATGAGAAGACCGACCAGCATGGTGCCTGTTACCTCTTGGTCCGTAAGAAACCGGAAGAATGTTTTGGATTGGTGCGGAGGAGGGGACTTGAACCCCTATGCCTTGCGGCGCAAGCACCTCAAGCTTGTGCGTCTGCCAATTTCGCCACCTCCGCGCTGTGTCTCGACGCTTGGAGGGCGTGAGTTGCGGTGTGCAATCCGAAGGTTAGTATACCATCCCTGACGGGCTGATTGGGTTGATTCGGCTGGCTGTTCGCCTGAAGGCGACGTATTTTTTACGATCGATGGACGCAGTGGTTTTGCTTCGACTGTTGTGCTCGCGTTGCTTAGGACTAAAGGTGGAAGCGGGGAAGTGTCTGTCGTAATGGCACACACTCCCCCGCCTTGGCGGTTGCCTCCGTTAGTAAATCCACTTCGGGGACGCCTTGGTGAGGATGGTTACCAAGGGCTGTCCGGCGGGAGTTGCTTTGACTGCGCCCTCGCGGACAATCTCAATCGCGTTGATGTCTTTGCCGTAGACGCTTTTGTTGGCTTCGTCATCGGTGTCGAGATTGGCACTTGCGAGGGAAGCGCCAGCGAACAATCCGCCCTTTGCTCTGGAGTAAGTGAGCACGTCGATGTTTGAGTCGTTGGCAGCTACCGCCTTGGCACCACTGGGACCGGCGACGGCAGTTGCGTCAGCGCCGAGTTTGAGCTTGCCGGAGAGGATCTTCTGAGCGCCGGTCTTGGTTTCGACGAGCAACACGTAGTCTGTAGAAGTGCTTCCCAACTGAACGCCGAGGCTGCCGGTGTCCAGCTTGTACATCGCAGGAGCGGACCAGGGTCCGGTCATTTTGGTTCCAGTGCGACAGGCGATTACTCCCCGGCCATAGGTTCCACCGATACCTACGGCAACCTTCTTGACGTCGGGGAAGACCAGAACACAGACAGCTTTATGGAGATATGCCGGAGGAACCTCATCAGGTTTGGCCAGGACCTGTCTTAGAACTTCGGCCGAGGTGCCCAGGCGATCGTCGATCTTGTTTTGAGCAAGGGCCGGAAGGGTCATGGCGACGCTCACGAGAGCTAATACCACGGGTTTCTTCATGATGGGAACCTTTCTTTTGTGAGGCCGGGAAGTTCCAGTGCCGTGAAATCGGGCTCCGGCGGTATCTGGATTAGGTTCAAATTATCGGCCAATGCGGGGGAGCGAAACTGTCAAAATTACCAGAATGTCGTGGTCAGAAGATGCAGGAGATATCCGCTTCTTTCCGATGAGCCGGGAAGGACGCGTAACGGAACATTTGTACCCGAATCACAGAACTGATCGAAGCGATGCGGATATCTACATCCCACCCTTTCGGTGACGTCGAAAAGAATGGGGACCACGGCGTTGTGTTGCTTTTTGGAATACTCCGTCGAGGTTACCGCTGCGAGGAGAGGCCAGTTGGTGGCACTTCGGGTGTGGTTGCCTGGGTTTGCGCTGCGCGCTTTCTCTTCTTGACTGGTGGCGCGGCGTTTGGCGGACGTTGTTTGCTGCCGTTGCCATTTTTCTTTTTGTCAGTGGTCTCGATGACGGCGCGCATCCAGTAGTTGCCGTCCGCGTCGACCTCGATGCCGTGAACTTCGCGCTCGAAACCGGGGAAGCGCTTGCCGAACTCTTCGATGGCGAGAATGAGTTTGATGACGGGGCTTTCCGCGCTACCGAGACGTTCGCCGGGCATGGACATGGGAATTCCTGGCGGATAGGGAACGAGCATGACAGCGGCGATGCGACCGGCCATTTCAGAGAAACGAACCTTCTCGGTCTCGCCGCGAAGGAGTTTCTGGTAGGTCTGCGAGGGAGTGAGGATAGGGTCGAAGTCTTCGTCGCAGGCGTCGTTCATCAGGCCGGGGAGATTGAGTTGAATCATCGCAGCGTGCATCTCATCGGAGAGCTCTTTGAGAGAGGCATTGCGGTAGCGCGCCGGATACTTGAGGACCAGTTCGGGTAGAGCCTCTTCGAGGGAGGCCTCGGAGTCGTAGAGGCGTTTGAACTCGAAGAGATTTTCGAGGAGTGCGCCCCATTTGCCTTTGGAGGTGCCGACGGAGAATAGGACAAGGACTGTGTAGTCGCCGGTGCGTGCGATTTCAACGCGGCGGCCGTCAAGGAACTCGGTGATGATGGCGGCGGGGATGCCCCAGTCGCTGACGACGCCCTGCGCGTTGACTCCCGGGGTGAGTATGGTGACCTTGGTGGGGTCGAGCATGCAGTAGCCGTCGGCGATGTCGTCATCCTGATAGCCGTGCCAGTCTTCGCCGGACTTGAGGGTCCAGGCGCTGGAGCGATTGGTGAGAAGGCCGTCGGCGGCTTCTTCGAGGAGGTAGGTCTTGCCGTCGAATGGATCGAATACGGATTCGGGCTGGTAAAGACGGAAGAACCAGCCCTGCTCAGCCGCGCGGAGTCGATGCGCGATGGAGGACATAGCTTTACGGAAGCTGATAGCGTCCTGGAGAGTTTCGGACATGAGGGTGGGTCCGGCAGGCTCGTCCATCATGGCGGCAGCTACGTCGAGTGAAGCGATGAGGGGATAGAACGGCGAGGTTGTGCCGTGCATCATGAAGGACTCGTTGAACTGGTCGTAGTCGAGCGGAGCGCGAGGGCTAAGCTTGACGTGAATCATCGAGGCCATGGAGAAGGCGGCGAGCATCTTGTGCGTGGACTGAACGGCAAAGATGGTGGGGCGGTCGGGCATGTCGTCGGGGACGCCCATAGCGAACCGGCCCTGATAAATTTCGTGGAATTTGGCGTAAGCGTACCAGGCTTCGTCGAAGTGAATGCGCGGGACGGATTTTGCGAGTTCGGAGACGACTTTGTTGACGTCGTAGCAGAGGCCGTCGTAGGTGGAGTTCGTGACTACGGCGTAAGTGGGGTTTTGATTGGGGACGCCGGTGGTGAGGGGGCTCTTGTCGATAATGCCGCGGATGAACTCGGGGCTAAAGCGCTTGAGAGGGACGAGGCCGATCATGCCGTAGCCGTTGCGCGTTGGTTTCATGTAGACGGGGCGCGCGCCGGTGACGGTGAGGGAGTGGCAGATGGATTTGTGGCAGTTGGCATCGGCGAGGACAATGTCGTCCTGGGCGATGACGCCGTGGCCTACGATCTGATTGGAACTGGAGGAGCCGCTAAGGACGTAGAAGGTCCAGTCGGCGCCGAAGATGCGTGCGGCGTTGCGCTCGGATTCGCCGGGAGGGCCGAGGTGATCGAGCCAGGAGCCCAGCGGCGAGGTGGAGATGCCGAGGTCGGAACGCATGATGTTTTCGCCGAAGAATTTGTGGAATTCCATGCCGACGGGATGCTTGAGGAAGGCAACGCCGCCCATGTGGCCCGGTGCGTCCCATGAGTAGGCGCCCTGGTCGTTGTACTTTTTGAGTTCGCGGAAGTAGGGCGGAAGGAGTTGCTCGTGATAGCGCTCGACGGCGAAGTCTACGCGGTTGGCGATGAAGGCGGGAGTGTCGCCGAAGAGGTGGATGTATTCGTGGACCTGTTTGACGACTTCGAGTGGGAGTTCGCTGACGAGAGTGCGGTCCGCGATAAGGAAGATGGGGATTTTTTTGTTGCGGCGGCGGACGGCGCGGAGAATGCCGAGGGCGGCACGCTCATCGAACTGATTCTCGCCTTCGAGGTCCCAGTCGAGGAGGATTGCGGAGTGCGATGGATCCGACGTGACGAGGGACAGGCCGTCCTCCGGTGTGGAGGTGCGGACGACTTCGTAGCCTTCGAGACGGATGGCCTCAACTAAACGTTCCATGGCTCGATCCGATACGGAGTCGGTGCCACCTACTTCACTTGCAATCAAAAGAACCCAACGACCTTCGCTCATTTACCTCTCACTTCTCGGAATAATCCATATAGAGAATACAGCTTGTTTTTGTTGGAGGTTGAAGGAGTGTGAATTTGGCGGAAATGTGACGAATGGTGGTCGGTCTCAGATGATCGAGATCGTCGGAGCGGGCGGGGTTATTCAAAGGGTGTCGGAGTAAGTTTGATGAGATGTTTTCGGCTTGGAGCGAGGATTGAGCCTGTAACTTTGAGAGTAGTAGTCACGTCGGATTTTCGGATGTGTGAGCTATGAACAGGCGGTTGTTTTTGCGAAATGCGAATCTGACTGCGGCTTCTTTTGCTGCTGGCGGGGGTTTGCTAGGCTGCATGAAGAGGCCGGTTGGCGCCGCGGTTGCGGCGGGAGCTTTGCCGGTGAATCTGCCGGAGACGGCTTGCCATCTGCCTCGGGTGAGGGTGTCGTCTGATCGTGAGATTCGGACAGTGGTGGGGTTGCGTCCGTTTCGGCCCTCTGGATTTCGCGTCGCGAAGGAGATGATTGGCGAGACGGCTGTGGTGCATAACTATGGGCACGGCGGCGGTGGAATTACGTTGAGTTGGGGGACTTCGAAGCTGGCGGTGGATCTTGGACTGCCGGGGCATGTGGGGCCAGTAGCCGTGCTGGGGTGTGGCGCGGTGGGTTTGGCTACGGCTCGGCTGGCGCAGGAGGCTGGGTTCGCTGTGACGATTTATACGAAGGCAATGCCGCCGGAGACGACTTCGAATATTGCAGGTGGGCAGTGGATGCCGGTGACTGTATATGACTCGGACAAGACGCTGACGACGGAGTTTATGCAGCAGTTTGTGGCTGCAGCACGGTATGGATATCGGCGGTATCAGATTATGACCGATCCGAAGTATGGGATTCGCTGGATGAGGAATTTCAGGATCTCCGAAACGCCATGGGAGTCAGCGGGGCGCGGGGGATTGATGGGGCAGATTAGCGACCTGCTACCTGAGTCGAAGGATTTGCCCGCAGGAATGCATTCGTTTGGGAACAGGTATGTGCAGCAGTTTGATGGGATGATCATTGAGCCTCCGATTTATCTGCCGTCGATGTTGGCAGATGTTCGGATTGCCGGGGGCAAGGTGGTGGTGCAGGAGTTGAAGGGTTTGGATGAGGTTCGAGCTCTGCCAGAGAAGCTTGTCTTCAACTGCACAGGGCTTGGAGCGAAAGCGTTGTTTGGGGATGAGGAGCTAACTCCTATTCGCGGGCAACTCACGATGCTGTTGCCGCAGCCTGAAGTGACTTACGCGACGGTCTACGAGAACACCTATATGTTTTCGCGGCGCGATGGGGTTGTGCTGGGCGGAACACATGAGATGGGGGATTGGAATCTGCAGCCAGATCTGACGACGAAGGCTGCGATTCTGGCAAAGCAGGCGAAGCTGTTCGCGGGGATGAGCGATTGTCGAACTGTGACTGGCTAGAAGTGTCGGATCAAGTCAGCAAAAGACGCGAGTTCGAGGAGGTACTGGCCGTTGGGGGGCTGGTTGACGACTTCGTGCTCGAGGACCCAGGTGAAATCGTGTGGGATGAAGATGGCGTGAAGGCCGGCGGCTAGGGCCGGGTTGACGTCGGAGCGTGGGCTGTTGCCGATCATCCAAGTGGTGCAAGCTTCGCAACCGTGGTGTTCAGCCAGGGAGCGGTAGGCGTCATCGTGCTTTTCCGGGAGGACTTCGACTGCGGTGAAGAGAGGGGCGAGGCCTGAACGCTGAAGTTTGTCGGTCTGCTCTTCGTGGTTGCCCTTGGTGACCATGATGAGGCGGTGGCGAGTGGCTAGTTCGATGAGGGTTGGCTCTACGTGTGGAAGGAGCTCGATCTCCTGGTCGGCGATGGATTGGGCGAAGCTCTCGATGCGACGATGTTTTTCGGGAGTGAGAGGCTCGTCGGCGAGTTGCTCGAAGCAGGTGATGAGCGAGCGACGAAAGCTGCGCAAGCCATATCCGTGGGCCTTGATGGTGGCGTGTTCGACCTGGTTGAGGTGGCCGCGGACTTCTTCCGGAGTATGGACGCGATGGTCGAGATAGGAGATGAAGCTGGTGATTGCCCGCTCGAAGTAGATGTTGTTCTCCCAAAGGGTGTCATCTGCGTCGATGAGCAAAGTTTGATTGGGAGGATGGCGGAGAGCCTGGTCCGGGGTTGGGTGTGCGGCCTGTTTCGGATCGGTCACGAGGTTGATTATAAAGGCCGACTGTTACGAAGGTGCGACGAGGATGCCACGCTTGGGGGATGTCTGCCCCGATTGGGGTGTGACAGATTGTAGGCAATGGTTAAGAAAGAAGTTGTGCGATTGGATCGAGTGACTTTGAGACGAGCAACTCACGATCGAAAGGCCGCAGCCGATGTTGGGTATCGGGTGTGGAATCCGTTCGATGCGGAGCTGCGAGTCGATTCTGCCGGGCGACGAGAAGAGATTGCCAAACGCCTGATCCCTGTCCTGGAAGCTGTTGAACGATAAAGAAAGATAAAAGGCAAATCAAAGGTATGATTCCGGAGATTGGCCAGCGTTTTGGGCCTTACGAGATTCTTAGTAGACTGGGCGGCGGGGGTATGGGCCTCGTCTTTCGGGCGTGGGACGAGCGTCTGCAGCGCGAAGTCGCAATCAAGCTGCTCCACGACGACTATGCGATGCCGGGGATGCGTGAGCGATTTCTGCAGGAGGCTCGTGCGGCGTCGAGGCTGAACCATCCGAATATCTGTACGGTTTTCGATATCGGCGAGCAGGACCGCAATCCCTATCTAGTGATGGAACTGCTGGAGGGCGAGACGCTGAAGGAGCGGATCGAACGAGGGGCTCTGCCTGCGGATGAGATTGTTCGCTATGCGGTAGAGATTGCCGATGCATTGACGGCGGCGCATTCCAAGGGAATTGTGCACCGGGACATTAAGCCAGCGAATATTTTTCTAGTGGCGAAGCCAAATGGGAGAAGCCAGGCGAAGGTTCTGGACTTTGGGCTGGCGAAGATTGAGTTGGAAGTTCGCGGGCGACGCGATTCGCAGGTGCTAAAACTGGGACTGACGCAGGCGGGATCGACGGTGGGAACGCTGTCGTATATGTCACCGGAACAGGCGCGTGGCGAGTTGCTGGATGCCCGTTCGGATTTGTTCTCGCTGGGAATTGTGTTGTATGAGATGGCTACGCGACAGGTTCCGTTCAAAGGGACGACGAGCGCGTTGATGTTTCTGCAGTTGTTCCAGCACACTCCGGAGCCGATACGGAACTGGAATGAATCTGTGCCGAGAGCGCTCGAGAAAGCAATTTTCAAGCTGCTGGAGAAGAGTCCCAAGAAACGCTTTCAGACTGCGAGAGAACTGCAGGAGGCGTTGGGAAAGACCGGGGGCAAACTGGAGCGCGTTTCCTGGACGAAGAAAGGATCCTCGCCGGTGGTGCCACTGGTGCGCGCGAGCGATCCGGTGGCATGGCATCGGGGAGACCGGCGATCGCAGGTTATGAACGCGGCGGCTGCTCCCGGGGGGATGATTCGCCCAATGCGCCCGCGCGGAGTTGAACGCGGCAGTGTCGGGATGACGGCTATGCATTTTCTGCGATCGACGGTGGTTGCGGTCGAGAGTGCGGCGATGCCTGCTCAAGTGCGAGCCTCGCGTTCTGCAAATGCTGCGCGGAATAGTATTCGCAAACCTGCTGGTTATCCACAACCGGCACTCTCGCGATTGGGGACCAGTCTGGCGCAGTTCGAGTGCGTTATCGATGAAACAGCTTCGGGGGTGGGAGCGAGAAAAGACAGCAGCATCCAGTTTCTTGTTGAGGAGTCTACGAAGATCAGTGCGAGAACGCAGTTTCGGATGGTGGCCGTTGCGGCGCTGATTTTGACTGGAGTCGTTGTGATGGCCCTGGGGTGCAGCGGGGTTTTTCGGCCGCTTGTGCTGGGAGCGAACGATCATCTGCTGCTGACGGTGGTTCAGAACCGGACTGGCGATAAGGCTCTGGACGGAACGGTGATGCAGGGGCTGGAGATTGCACTCGGACAGTCGAGATCTTTGAATGTGCTTGGCGGAGAAGCGTATCGCGCAGGCGTGCGACAGGTCGAGGTGGAGAGTGGTGTTTCCGCGGAAGGGGTGCCGGAACAGCGAGTGGCGCAGAGTGTTGGGGCGCGCGCGTATCTCTATGGCGAGATTAAGGGAACAGCGCCGTATGTCATCAGCGTCGATGTTTTGAAGAGCGATTCGAATGACAAGGTGGAGACACTGGAGGAGCGAGCTGCCAGCAGGGCGGAGATTCCCGTGGCGATTGGCCGGTTGGCACTGGACATTCGTTCAGCGATGACTGAGGACACCAGGACAGAGGCTCGGAATAGTGTTCCTCTTGAACGCGAGGGCACCGCAAACATTGATGCGCTACACGCGTATGCGGTAGGCGAGGCGGCGCGACAGGGTGGCCGGGTTGGCGATGCGTTGAAGGCCTATGGCGATGCGGTCAAGCTCGATCCGAAGTTTGTGCAGGCGCAGATGCAGCTGGCGTGGCTTTACACCAAAGAGAAAGCTGAGGTTGCTTCAGCAAGTGCGGCTGCAGCTGCTCAGAGTGCGGCGGGAAAGAATAGTGAAAGGG
Organism: uncultured Acidobacteriaceae bacterium; assembly: GCA_963815485.1. GTDB lineage: Bacteria > Acidobacteriota > Terriglobia > Terriglobales > Acidobacteriaceae > Edaphobacter. The sequence continues at coordinate 4,081,461 of CAWFGQ010000002.1, forward strand.
TAAAGCAACTGGTGGAATTTTGCTACGAGATGAATTCGGACGGAGACTACGATCGTGCGCTGGAGATGATTCGGGGGTATGTGGCACGAAATCCGGCCGACGTGGATGGCAGGAACGGGTTGGCGCGAGCGTTGCGTGCGGAAGGGAATTTGCCAGAGGCATTGCAGGCTGCTCAGCAGAGTTATAGCGATAATCCTTTTGATGCAGAGGCCTATAGTGAAGCTGAGCTTGCGATGATCGGAATGGATCGCTATGAGGCTGCACTGCAAGTGGAAGGTCAGGCTGAGCGAGTAGGAGTTGCACGAGGTGGAAGCGCGCTGCTCGCCGGGTATCTTGCTGGGAAAGACGACGTCGTTGCCGAACAGGGAAATGCAATGCAGGTTGCGATGTCAGATCTCCCTATCGCCGATGGCAGGACAACGTATGCAGAGCTGTATCGTTACGGTCTTTACCTGGACAACATCGGACGAACGGATGCGGGGCTGGAGGTGTGGAAGACGGCTTCGGCCAGGGCGAGCAACGTGCCTGAGCTTGCATCGACGCAGGCTTCGACGCTGGCACAGGGAGCGCTGGATCGTGCGTTGATGGAGAGATGCACGGTTGCTCTGGAGTTAGTAGAGGAGATGAAGGAATTGCCGAAAGGTCCGGTTGCGATCTTCAATGGGGGCATGGCAGCAGCGCTTTGTGGGGATCAGGCTTATGCCGAGAGTTCGATTGCAATGCTACAGAAGAGCTTTCCGAAAAACTCGGCGGTTGGGCAGTATCTTGTGCCAGAGTTGCAGGCGGCGTCTGCGATCGGAGTGAATGAGCCGGAGAAGGCGCTTGACGCGCTGGCTTCGCTGCAGCAGTTTGATGATATGTCGCTGGGCCCTTATCTGCGTGGGATGGCAAACGCGGCGTTAGGGCAGATGCCACCGGCGATCCGCGATTTTCAGATGGTGTTGGCACATCGCGGAGTGGACGTAATGCTTGGAAGCAATGCTTATCCGATGGCCGAGATGAATCTCGCGCGCGCGCTTGCGGTGAATCGTGATAGAGCCGGCAGCGCCGATGCCTATCGGAGATTTCTTGCAGTGTGGAGAGATGCGGACCAGGGGCAACCTCTGATCACTGAGGCGACGGCGAAAACAAACGAAACACTGCGAGCACGACGCTAAGCTTCGCGATAGTTCAGAGAGCAGACGCAACGCCGGCAGGTTGTGTTGGTTTCGATGTCGAGTGCGCCTCTGAAATTGCGTGCTGCGTCGCCGTTGATTACTTCTTCGAGCGAAGCTGAAGCAATGGTTCCGATTGTGCGATGAAAGAAGCAGGGCCGTACGGAGCCGTCTACTTCGACCACTGCCGAGACCCAGGGTGCATTGCAGCTTGGGGACTGCGGTGGGAACTGGCCGAGGTGCTCACGAAAGCGGCGCGGAATGTTTCGGAGCTTGTCGGCAGATTCGAGGATGTATCGGTGGATGATGGCTGAGTGAAATTCCGCTATGAGCTGCTCGATCTCGTCTTCAAGCGCCTTAACTTCTTCGACGGTCAGAGCTATTTCATTTTGTTTTTCGCCGGGCCATATGAGGGTGCGATTGAATGCCTGAGATGTCAGGTCTGCGGGGAGAAATGAGATTGAGTCGAGACCCATCGTTCTTGCTGTGTTGACCGTATCGCGAAGGTACCGGTGATTTGCCTTCTGTACGGTGGTTCTGCAGGTAACAGGGAGCGCAGGATTGCGCGCGCGGACAGTAGCGACGCCTTTGTGAATCAAGTTGCAGGCACCGGTGACGCGGCGAATGGCGTCGTGAATCTCGGGGGGGCCGTCGAGGGAGAGGATGACGTCGTCGAATAGCGTTGCTACTTCCTCTGCACGTTTTTGCAGGAGAAGGCCGGTTGTCAGTAGAGTGAGTTGAATGTTCTGGCTGCGAAAAAAGTTGCAGAGAGCGGCGAGATCGTTGTGGAGAAGCGGTTCGCCGCCGGTGAGGACAACACGACGAACGCCGAGGTTTTTCAGGGATGCGCGATGGCGCTCGAGGTCACTTGCGCGAAGTTGATCGCTGGTGTCGCGCGTCCAGATATCGCACATGACGCAACGACAGTTGCAGTGTGTGTGGACGTTGAGGATAAGAATGGGTAGCTTCGTAATCCGTCCGGATGACGAAGTGACTTGAGCTTCATGCAGCGCTGGCATGATCCACTTTCTTTCCACCCAGGCGCAGGTCTCGTCCGAGGTGCTTTCGGGCTTCAATGATGAGGTCTTCGACTGGGGCCCGAAGCCAGCGGGAATGGCCTTCGATTGTGAGCTGCTGCAGGCCGGATTTGAGCGAGGCGGGAAGGCGATCGTAGAGGGTGGAGCTTGCGAGGTGGACTCTGCCCGCGAGCATGACCAGTTCGATGCGGTCGAAGGTGAGACGTGCGACTGTTTCGGCTGGTGTGAGGCCTTGATTGCGAACGGCGATGAGGTCTGCGATGGAGCCTGGTTTGATCTGACCTTCTCCATTGCGAAGACGAAGAACACTTGCTGATTTTGCCGTTACCATTTCATAGAGCGAGTTGATGTTGAGGCCGATCTCGTTTCGGGCAAAGTCGATTTCGTCGAGGAGATCGCCTGCGGAGGTAAGTGGCGAGTCGCTTCCGAGGACTACTGTATTGATTGATCGAATGGATGCGGATGAGGGGGTGCAATGAAAGAGGAATTGGTTCGAAGTAGGGCAGATGATGACGGCCGAGCGGCGACGATTGAGAAGCGCGATCGCTTTCGGATTCATTGCCAGGCCATGCACTAACACAGTGCGATCGTCGAGTACCTGCATGCGATCGAGATCAAAGATCTCCTGAGCACTGTGGGAATCGATTCCCTCTGCAGCGTGAAGAATGAAAGGCAGGTTGGGAGGGGTGTGGTCGAAGTTGCGGATGAGGTTTGGATCCATTTCAAGCGAATGGGCCCAGCCGAATTTGGAGAGGACGCGAACTGGAAATTCGGCGGAGAGAAGTTCGCGGGAGAGCGGGTTGTGATGGCAGACGGTTGTGACGCCGCAGAGAAGATTGCGAATGGCTCCCCACCATAGGCGGACCGCACGCGGCACCTTTCGATGACGCGCTATAAGGGCGGCGTGGGTGCGATGAATCTCCTTGGCCCATTCGACTGAGTTTTGATACGGACCGGAGCCGAGGTTAGGAAAGAGGCCGAACTCAAGGTGGTCATGTGCGTTGATGAGACCAGGGAGAAGAAGATATTCGGAGAGGTCGATCCTGGTTGAAGGAGCGGCGGAGTGAGATTTGGACGTATCGCTTGAGATGGCGTGAATATGTCCGCGCTCGATCGCAAGTGATGCTGAAGTTGCTGTCTCAGGGCCGAGGGCGTAGGTTGCTCCGCTAATATTCAATCTCTCCGAGGTCTCTGAGAAGTGATGCGGCCGCAGTGTAGGGGCTGCCTGTTTTCGAAGGTGCAGGATGTAGATGGCTGGGAAATTCGCCGAGGAGTTGAAGGAGTCAAGCTTTCCATTTTGTTCGAATATTGGCTTGTCCTGCGAGTCAAACCCTGGTTCGATGCGAGAGAGAAGTTCGAATCCATATGCTCGGAACGTTTCGATGATCTCAAGAAGGGTGCGGTTATAGGTTTGAAGAAGCTCTTCGGTTCCTTTGGTTTTAAAGGTTCGTTTCCAGTTACACGCAATTGCAGTCTCGGGATGCATGTCCGTGAAAAAGATGTTGGCCCCGGGACGGGTGACGCGGTGGATTTCGCGGGCGAAGACTTCGATATCTTCGAGGTAACTGATGACAAACGAGGCTAGAACCAAGTCTGTTGTCGTGTTTTGAACGGGTAGTGCGAGACAATTTCCGAGGCGAAAAGTGGCCGCTGTTCCGAGTTTGGTGGAGGCGCGCTGCAACATCTGAGATGAGGAGTCCACGCCGACTAAACTCGCCGGGCGCTGGGCGGCAAGAATCTGCAACCATCTGCCTGTGCCGCAACCAGCGTCGAGTATGTCGAGACCGTTGGCGTCGGGAAGCATTCGAGTGAGATAGCGGTGTTCGAGTGCGAGAAGCGGATTCGGCTGCTCGTCGTAAACTCCTGCCCAGTTATCGAAGACATCGGATGGGGTAGCCATCAAGGTCGTCATAGACTCTCCCGCTTCGGTTTGCGCAGATTGATGAACTCGTTCGCCCACTGAAGCTCGATGGGAAAGTTGTAGATTCGCAGGGCGTAACGCCAAGAACTAAGTGTCTTGAGAAGCATGCGGCTCCATTTGGGAGCGAGGATGTCCTGCACCGTGGGCCAGCGGGAGCCGACGACGATTTCGAAGTTGTCAATCAGTGCTTTCGTCTTGCGTTTGAGCCAGGGCGCCTGAGTGTCGATGCGGAGAGTGAAGTCCATCCATTCTTTCGTGGCCCACTCTGCCGGAGTGGATGGGAAGGAGATCTGACCGTCGATCTCGCCGTACATCTGGCCGCGCTGGGGCACGGGCGTGTAGTGGTAGATGATAATTTCGGAGTCGGGGTTGATCTTCTTTAGCTTGCGGATGAAGCGGAGAGTCTCGCGTGTATCGCGCTCGGGGTCGTGGGGATTGCCGATGACGAAAGAGAACTCGGGGATGATGCCGAACTGTTTTGTGCGTTCGGCTATATTGACGGTTTGATCGGTGGTGATGCCCTTCTTCATCTCTTTGAGGGCCCAGTCAGAGCCGGATTCTGCCCCGAAGAAGATCATGGTGCAGCCGGCGCGTTTGAGTGCTGCGAAGGTTTCGTCCGAGTAGCGAGACATGATGTCGACGCGGGCTTCGCACCACCAGCGCAGGTTGAGATGTTCGATGCGGTTGGCTAATTCGAGGGCGTGATCTTCGCGGAGGAAGAAGTTCATGTCGTAAAACTGCACAGAATCCGCGCCGTATTGTGTAACCAGATGGGTGAGGATCGCGGCAGTGCGTTCGGGCGACTCCATTCGCTCTTTGTTGCCGTAGGCTGCGTGAACGCCGCAGAAGCTGCAGTTGAAGGGACAGCCAATGCTGGCGTGATGCACTGCCGTGCGCTTGCCGAAGAAGGAGGGGCGAAGATATCTTTCGACCGGAATGCGATGAAAGGGATGCCATGGAAATTCGTCAGGGCCCTTCATAGGGCGCTCGGCGTTGTTGCGCGGGAGGCCGAAGACGTCTTTGTAGGAGAGGCCGAGTATGGAATCGAAGGAACGCTTGCCGTGCATGGCATCGAGGAGTTCGAGTAAGGTGTCTTCGCCCTGCCCGCGGACGATGTAGTCGACATATTTTGCATTGAGGGCGGAGTCTGGATAGACGGAAGGGAAGTAGCCGCCCCAGACAATCTTGACGTGAGGGTACAGACGACGGACCTCGCGTGAGGCTTCCATTGCGGCAACCATCTGCGGACCCGGCATAACGGTTACCCCGAGAAGCTCAACGTTATGGGTGGTAATGAGGTTGAGGATGGTTTCAATAGGGCTTTCGTCGAGATTGCCGTCAACGATCTCGTACTCTTCGCGTTCTTCGAGTACAGCGGCGATGGCGAGGATTGCAAGCGGCAAGCGACGATTGCGTGGACGGGTCGCGCGTGGATTGAAAAGGATGATCATTAGACAGGCACCCGGTCGAAGAGAAGAAGCATGTGATCGCCGAGGATGCGAAATCCAGGTAGAAGAGACAATCTTTCGTCGATCGTTCTAAGTGCATTCAACAGTCGAGGATGCTTGCGAATCCATGGTTCAACATATGAGGGGGGAACCGTAACTCCGATGCCTGAGAATGAGCGCAGAACGAAGAACGGTGAGAACAAGTTCTCAAGCTTCTGCACCGTCGGGTAGTGGACGTCGATGGTGTGCTCGCCTGATTGTGCCGTAGCACGGCCGGGCCACCTGCGAAAGGCCTTGCGAAATTGTCCGTGCAATGAGTACCAAAGGGTTTCCCAGATGCAGAAGCGCGTCGAAAGACAGAGAAGAAGTGGGGCACCTGGCTGGAGTAATGAAGCCAAGTCGGCGGCGGTTCGTTCCAGATCAGCGACGCAGTTCAAGCCAGAAAAGTTTGAGAATGCGCCGTCGAAATCGGCTGCCGGGCGAAGTTCCCGGATGCGCTCGATCGAGAGGTGATTGAACGATATTGGTGCGCCGGGGGCTTCCTGGCGAAGACGCGAAGATGCGACGTCAATCATTTGACTTGATGCATCGCACGCTGTGACGGAGATGCCGTTGCGTGCGAGGAAGAGAGCGTCTTCTCCAGTTCCGCAGTTGAGTTCGAGGAGATGACTGCCTTTTGGGAAGACTGCGAGGAGGACGCTCCACACGGCGTTTCGTTGGGCTCGGCCGATCATGGAACGGGTGAAGAGCTCGTCGTAGTCTCTTGCCATTTGGTCGAAGACAAGAGCGGCCTGAGGCTGCACGGTTGCTAAGTGGGTCACGCCTCTACCTCCGCTTGCGTGGAGAGGAGACCTGCGCGGGAGATTGTGATCTGCTCTCGCAGAGTCGTCGCCAGTTCCGAGTTGACATCAGATGTCCCGGCGAGACGCGCAAGCTGGGCTTCCGTTCGGAGGAGCCTGTCCGCGTGACTATAGAAGGTCCGCGAGTGGCGGCCTCTGATCATAATTTCGCGGTCTGTAGTCGTTCCCCAGGGCTTGAGCTGGACGAGGCGATCGGAGATGTTTTTGTAATACGGCGTCCCTTTGATGGGATAAGAGACAGTGGTGAAGAAGATGTCCGGCTGCGAAGTGCAGACGTGCTTGATTGTAGCTTCGATGTCGGAGAGGTCTTCGCCTTCGTACCCCCACATGAGAAACATTCCGCTCTCGATGCCCCGTTCACGAGTGAGTGCGACGGCCTGCTGGACCTGTTCGACCTTGACACCACGATCCATCGCGTCGAGAATGCGCTGTGAGCCGCTTTCGGAGCCAATCCAGACACGGAAGCAGCCGAGTTCGGCGAGAAGGTCAAGCATCTCGGCATTAAGGCGATCGGCGCGTGAAATGCATTCGAAGGGGATGCGCAGATCGCGGCGGCGCATCTCAGCGGCGTAGTCACGAATCCATTTGTGATTGATGGTGAAGACGTCGTCGGAGACCCAGACCATATCGGGCGAGTAGGTTTGGAGGAGAAACTCGACTTCATCGACGACGAGAAGAGGATCGCGGCGGCGATGGGTCTGGCCGAAGACCTGATGGCTGCACCAGCGGCATTTGTAAGGGCATCCACGTGCGGTGATGAAGTTGACCGATCCTTTGCCGTGCGCGTCGCGCCAGGTTTTGACGTAGCGACTGACGTCGATGGCGTGACGAGCGGGCCAGGGTTGGGCGTCAAGATCGGCGATTTGAGCGCGCTGCGGTGTTTCGTGCATGACGCCGGATGCGTCGAGATAGGCAAGGCCCGGTATGCTGGCGATTGAGTCGACAGCGCGAGCGCGAAATGCACTAAGCAAGTCCTGCACGGTGAGTTCGCCTTCACCAAAGACGACAAAGTCTGCACCGGCCTGAAGGTATTCGAGTGCGTAGGCGCCTGGCTCGGGGCCTCCGACAATTATTTTCCAGCCTGCTTCGTGCGCGACCTTGAGGGTTTCGACGACGTTGTTACGCGTCATCAAGTTGGCGTAAATGCCAAGAACCGAGGGTGTTTCCGTACGAAGATGATTGAAGAGCGATTCGCGATTGGAGAAGGTGGTGTCGAAGACGTCGACGTCGAAACCCTGCTTGCGCAGGTGGGAGCAGAGATAGAGAATGCCAAGTGGTGCGTATGGCTTCATAATCTGAAGCTCTTTGGGGTCTTCGTAGAGAAAGTAGCCGTGCGTGAGCAAGAGCTCTGCCATTAGACCTGCCTCGCCGTGACCAGTGCGTGGAGCGGGACCAGTTCCTGACTGCCGATGTCGTTGGAGAAGCTTCGGGTGAGGGTTGTTGCCTCAACATTTCTGCATTTCGATTCGAGTTCGAAGACTTGCTGCCAGAGAAAACCGGCATCCACGCTTGCAGAGGAGTCTGCGGCGCTCCAGGAGTTGACCTCGGCATGGAGCGCGTTGCGGAGTGCCATGTAGAACTCGTCTTTGTAGGCGGCCTGGAACATTACGCAGAGGTCGTCGCTGTCGGTCCAGTTGCGTTTGGCGCCAATCTGTTCCTGGACGCGCTCGTAGAAGACTGTGCCTGGGAGAGGATATGAGAAGGAGATTCCGATGTCGTCGGGGCGTGTGTTGCGAACGATCGCAATGGTTTGCTGGATATCCTCCCAAAGCTCGCCGGGGTATCCAAATTGCAGGAAGTAGCAGGCGCGAATGCCTTCGTCGAGGAGACGTGAACGCGCCGTGACAATGTCGGAGACACGTAGGCCTTTGTCCATTGCGTTGAGAACTTTTTGCGAACCTGATTCGACGCCCATCCAGACTTCGGCGCAGCCGGCACGCTTGAGTGCGGCGACGTTTGTGTGGGTCATGAGATCGGCTCTGGACTGAATTTTGAAGGGAAGAGCGCAGTGCATCGCTTCGATCTCGTTTGCGAATTCCTCGACCCAGGTGTGATTGAGAGCGAAGACATCGTCGCCGAACCAGAGATGTTGTACGCCATACATTTCTTTCAACTCGCGGATCTCCAAAGCGACGGCGCGGGCTGGGCGAATCTGAAATTTATTGCCGGAGATGGGTTTTGCACACCAGTTGCACCGATAAGGACATCCTCGACTGGCGACGATATTCGTGGAAAAGATGCCGTGCGCTGAAAGCCACGCCTGACGGTACGGCTCCAAATCGATCAGCTCGCGTGCAGGTTTTGGGAGATTGCTCCAAGAGGGGTTCTTTGGAGCTTTATCTGTGCTTTGAATCGTATTGTCCGTTTTGTCGAGATAGACAAGACCGGGAACCTCCAGATGTGCATGGCCGGAGAGGATGGAGGAGCAGAGCTCGACGAGGGTCTGCTCGGCTTCACCGCGGAGAACGAAGTCGACTCCGTGGTGGAGATAAGATTCGGCCTGGTCTGTTGCGTCGGAGCCATGAGCTATAACGATGGCTCCTGCTTTCCTCGCTTCGTGGGCGAGTTCCCAGGCCAGTTCACGCATTCGCGTGAGACACATCTTGGAGAGAAAGTTGAAGTCGTCCTCGTAGATGACCACGATTTTCGGATGAAGCTGCCTCAGCGCGTTGAAGAAGCCTGGCGATGGGGCTTCGAGCATGGTGTCGAAGACGGCAACGCGGATGCCTGCTGCGCGCAATGCGGACGCGGCATAGAGTGTGCCCAGCGGTGCGTAGGGCTGCATCTTGCGAACCTGCTTGGGATCGTAAGGCAGATGGTAGGAGTGCGTCAGCAGAATGTCAGACATCGCTACCTTTCTCCTTTCATGCAGCTAGCAGGCATTGGCAGGCTCCTTGGGAAGCTCCTGACCCGTGACGAGAGAGCGGCGGAGGATAAGGCGTTCGGATAAATTGGACAGCCAGAGCTCCCATGGGAAGAAGTAGCGACTGGAACGCAGACGCCAGCGAATGGGAGTTTGAACGATGAACTGAACCATGCGATGCAACAACGAGGGGTTCTTCTTCCGGTCTATCTGATTGTTGAGCAGGAAATACTTGAGCATGCGCTGGAGACGCGCGAGCTCTCTTCCTTTGAGCCACGGAAGCATATTGGCGCCGAGAGGCATGTTCATCCATTCGCGAAGATTCTTAGGCTCGGGAACGCCCATCTCACGCAGTTGCGGCCAGATGGGAATGCCTGGATAGGGTGTGAAGATGTTCGGAGAAAAATTAACGTTAGAGAATTGGCGACTGATGTCGCTCATGGTTTGGAAAGTAATAATGCGATCGGCTTCAGTTTCACCCGGATAGCCGAAGATGAGATTGAAGGTGACGCGAATGCCACCAATTTGTGCCTTGCGCGCAGTCTCGTACATCTCGTCGACGCGTTGATGACGCTTGTTCATTAGCTTGAGAACGGATTCCGAGGTTGATTCGGTGCCAAATCCCATGTGAGAGACGCCACTGGCTCCAAGGAGGCAGACGTCTTCTTCACTCATGCGGCAGAGGAAATCTGTCGATGCCTGAAAGGTCCACTTGAACTTCACGCCAGAGGCGAGAATGCCGCGAGCGATTTCGAGAGCGCGTGGTAGCTGTACGGGAAAGTTAGAGTCGAGAAGAGCGACTTCTTCGGTCCTGTATCGGGTGACGAGATCGAGCATCTCGGAGACGACGCGGTCGGCAGAGAGTGCGTTGAAGCGGCGTTTGTAGAAGACCTGGTCGGTGCAGTAGTTGCATGCGTAGGGGCAACCGACGCTGGTAGCGTAGGCAAGCTTGCGGATGCCGCAGAGCTTTTCGTAGGCGTCGAAGTCAGTCAGATCGAAGGCCGGGATGGGAAGGGCATCGAGCGGTTCAACCTTGCGCTCGACATTGTGGATGCGTCTGCCGTGGCCCTTCCAGGAAAGACCCGGGATATTGTCGAAGGGCTTCTTGTGGGCGAGAGCCTGCGCGACTTCAACGATGGTGAGTTCGCCTTGTCCGCGGACGACCATGTCAACGAAGTCCTCGCTGAGTGTTTCGTCGGGAAGGAGGGAAGGGTGCCATCCACCGAAGATGACAGGCAGCCACGGAGCGTGATTTTTGACACTGGTGGCGACTTCAATCGCGCCGCGAATCATGGGACCAGTAAGAACGGAGATCCCAATGCAGAGCGCGTCGACGCTTTCACACTGGATGCGTGTGAGATAGTCAGGCTCGATTGCAGCGTCGATCATTACAACGTCGAACTTTGCCTGACGCAGGGAGGCGGCAAGCGCGAGCAGGCAAAGAGGCGCTCCGAGCGGCGGCCCGTCGTAGGGTGGGTAGAAGAGGATTACTTTTCCCGGGCTTAGCACGCGGCCTCCAACGGGATCTCGTTCGGTTCGAGGCGCTTTGCGTCGATAACAGGTTTGAAGCCCGCGGTGTGTTCTTTGAGTCTGTCGTTGAGCCAGAGTTCGACTGGGAATCCGTAGATGCCGCGATCCAGGCGAAGACGCGCAGGGAAAGAGATGCACTTCTGAGCGAGCCGGGTAAATCGTGTGCGGCGATCGGCTCCGATCGGAATACGATCGAATGCAATACGCAGATAGTCGCGCATGATTTGCAGTTCTTTGTGGTCTTTTCCGTTGAGCCAGGGGAGTTTTGTATAGCGGGGGAAGAAGTCGGCCCAGCCTTCGAAGGTGTCGGGAACGTGAACCCCCAGTTCGGCGATTTGATTCATGACGGGAGCGCCGGGATAGGGCGTAAAGATGTTGGTCCAGAACTCGGCACCGGGAAAATTACGGCAGACATCCATGATGAAGCGAATGGTTTCGCGTCGTTCGACTTCGCCCTCTCCGGGAAAAGCGAAGATGATGTTGAATGATGGGCGAATGCCAGCCTGGACGCAGCGGGATGCACTTTCGTAGATGGTTCCGAAGTCCTGAAAATTTTTGTTCATTGCCTTCAGGACCTTAGGTGAACCGGATTCGGCGCCCTGGCAGATCTGATGGAGTCCGGCCCGATGGAGGAGCTTCAGGTCATCGATTGAGAGTCGCGAGGTGAGGTTTGTGGTGGCCTGAATACTCCACTTGTATTCGGAACCGGCGCGCACAAGACCATCGGCGATGGCTCGCGCGCGATCGAGATCGACGAGGAAGTTATCGTCTACGATCCACAACATTTCAAGGTTGTATCTACGGCTGAGATCGACGGTTTCTTCGACGAACTGTTCGGCGGGAAGTGCGTTCCACTTGCGTCCGTAGACGCCTGCGTTGGTGCAGTAGGCGCAGTTGTAGGGGCAGGCGAGGCTGGAGGTGTACATGGCCCAGCGCTTGCCGCAGACTCGCTCGTAAGCGTCGAAGTCCGCAAGGTGATAGGCCTTGGGAGGCATGTCGACGAGCGGTTTGAGTGGGCGTTCGGGAGTGAAGATAAGTTTGTTGTCGCGCTTGAAGCCGATGCCAGCGACGAAGTCCGGTGCAGAGTTGTTTTCGATGTGGCCGATGAGTTCGAGAAGAGATTCTTCTCCCTGGCCGCGAACGACATAGTCAATGTAAGGCGCTTCAAGGGTTTGGGTGGGAAGAAGTGAAGGGTGCCATCCGCCGAGGATGACTGGAAAATCGGCATTCCAGGCTTTGATCGCCTTGGCGATCTCGACTGTTTCGCGAATCATGGGACCGGTGACGAGAGAGATTCCAAGACACAAAGCATCGCGAACCTCCTCGAGGACTCGTTTTTTGTAGTCCGGAGTGATGGTGGAATCGATGAGGACAATTTGATAGCCGGCACGGATCAGAGGCGTGGCAACAGCGAGAATACCTAGAGGCGCAGTTGCGTCGGAGCTCGCGAAAGATGGAAAAAAGAAGACAATTTTTCGGGACCTGGACACTTCGAACTCCTCGCTTATTGGGGACGATAGGACTTAGCTGAAGCACAGTTGTCACATCCGTGTCAGCGGTTTGTAAACTTTTTCTTGGTACCGAAATTGCTCTGTTTCGTGCGTTAGAGTGAAGGCCAACGGGTGTTCTATGCTCTTTGTTCCAATCGACGAGACGGCATTGCCTCATCAGAGGAGGCTTTTTTTCGCCGGCGCGAGATGCGATCTGCAGACAAATTCACTTGGGTTGGCGAGGCTGTTGGAGGCCTTGTCGGTCGCGGAGTGGAGATCAGACTCGAGCGATTTCACAATGCGTGTTGTGGTCGATGAAACGCGAGGTGATTCCGCCGGGAGACCCCATTTTCGTGGACTGCATCATGTAGTTATCGCTTCGTTCGGCGAATCGAATATATTCGTGTTTGACATACTGCGCCGCACGTTAAGCGCGCATGTTTCCGGTGCTGCGGCACGCGACTATGGATTCTGGAAAGAGAAACTGATCCCGATTTCGCTTGGGGTATTAGGGGCGGGGATGGGGCTAGTCCCCGTGCATTGTGCCTGCCTGGAGATAGACGGCCATGGACTGCTGATTGCGGGAGCGTCTGGAGCAGGGAAGTCGACGTTGTCCGTAGCACTTGCAGAAGCTGGTTTCAGTTACATCTCGGATGATTGGACGTACATCTCGGAAGGCGCGGACGGGATTGTGGCACACGGAACGTCTGCTCCGGTGAAGTTGCTTCCTGATGCGGTGCAACATTTTCGGGATCTGCGAAGACACTCATTGAAGACATCGATGAATGGAGAATTGGCTTACGAGGTCGATATTGCTCAAGCGTTTGATTTCCAGACGAAGCGAGAGTGTGCGCCGCGATGGCTGTTATTTCTGGAAAGAACGGAAAGTGCAGAAGTTGAATTCACTCCAATGCGTTCTGCGGAGGCCAGGAACTATGTCAGTTCGAGCGTAGAGAGGTTGCCGGCGCAACTGCATGAAGCGGCTGCGTTGCGAGAAAGGACGATTGAGCTTGTCGGCCGGTTGCCCTGCTGGCGCTTTCGGTATGGTGGTACGCCGCAATTCGCTGCGTCGCAGCTGATGGAATTCGTCGTTAGCCGCCGGGAGGAGATTTGCGCATGAACTACGAGCGAACATGGCATCCTGATCTGCTTCGTAGATTTGTTGCCACGCCATATGTGCTCCGCGGAGGAGAGGGGGGGAGCCGGGTCCGCATTGAGTCGAATGACCTTGAGATTGCTCTGAGCGTTCGGAACGCGGAAGTGATTCGTCTCGAAGGGCAGAAGAACAGGGGCCTCTTGTGCAAGGTGATCCGTGAGGCGGCAGGATCTGCGGATGGTGCAGAGATATTCGTCATTTCCTACGGCGCCCTGCGAGTGCTGCATCAGGGAAGAACAATTTTAGTTCACGATAGAGAGAGCGCGGAAGTTCTCGGATTTGTCTCCTCGGACGTGAAGGCTCGAAAGCTTGTTTCGTTGCTTCTGCCTGCGCTATTCGCGCACTAAAGTAAAGAAATGGTCAACCGGGGTGCTTTTACAAAGAAGTGACAAACAGCATATTCGATGATGACAACTGAACCTGCGCAGTCCAATAGGTTGAGGTGGTGAGAAGGGAATAACGATGAGGCAGGGTGGTCTGATTTGGTATTTATTCTCGATGGGAAACGAAATTAGACTAGAAATAAGTTCCTGATGAGGATGGATGGAGCTCAAGTGTTAGTCAACCGAATTCCTAAATAGAGAAAGGCGATGTGAATGCAGGCTGGGAGATTTGTAAAGACCGTGTTTGTGGGATGTCTGACTATCGGGCCTTTGGGTCTTTCCGGGTTTGGGCCAGCTTCGGACGGTGCGCGGCGAATTGAGGTTTCGGTAAAGAAGTTTGCTTATACCCCTTCAGAGATCAGCCTGAAAAAGGGGGAACCGGTGGTGATTGTATTGACGACCCAAGATGTGAGCCACGGCTTGAAGTTTAAGGAACTGGGACTGGATTCAAAGTTCGAAAAGAAAAAGCCTGGCGAACTCTCTTTTACCCCTGACAAGGTTGGGGATTTTGTGGGGCACTGCTCAGTTTTCTGCGGGTCTGGACATGGTTCGATGACCCTCACGCTTCATGTGACGGAGTGACGATGCGAAGATCCGCCGTAGCCTGGGTACTTGGTTTGGTCGTGGGCATGGCTGGATGCAAGGCGAATCCGCCCGGCAAGGTGGAACGTGGCGTTATGAGATGGACGAAACATACGTTGACGGTTCGAAATAAATCGGAGCACAACCCGCTTCCTGCAACTCAGGAGAATATTGCCGCCGGGAAAGAGGCCTTTTCGCATTATTGCGTCGCATGTCATGGCATGGATGGGCAGAATACGGGCGTTCCCTTTGCAGACTCCATATCTCCGCCAGTGCCGTCGCTTAAGAGTCCAGAGATTCAGTCCTACTCGGACGGGCAGCTGAAATGGGTGGTCGAAAACGGGATTGCACCTTCGGGAATGCCCGCGTCCAAGGGAATTCTCAGCGATGACGAGATTTGGTCGACGGTTCTGTTTATCCGGCAGCTTCCTCCAGCAGGCAGTCTTGGCGACCCGCCAATGTACAGCAAGTGAGACGCAGGAGATTGAAATCGGAGTTTGTAGAAGAGAGGGATATGAATCGGGACCTGGCAAAAGCCGTGATTGATGTCTTTCAAGAAGAGAGGTCAGATATCTACGAGCGGCTTGCGGCTTTCGACTATCGGCAGTGGGTCGGGGCTTATTACTGGCTTGATGCAAGTGGTCTCGCACTCTATTTTCTTGATCAGGTCCGTTCCCTTGGGATCGAAGGCGCAGTTCCGGATCGCGTACTGGAGCGTCTTGAGATGAATGCGGCGGACAATCGGAATAAGACTGAGGGAATGTTCGAGGAGTTCGTCGAGATCAATCAACGATTTGAGGCCACCGGCGTAACCTACGTAAATCTCAAAGGATTCAGTCTAGTACCGGATGCATGTGCGAATGCTGCTCTGCGTTGCCAGTTTGATCTTGATTTTCTTGTGGCCCGCGGTGATGTCGCACTTTGCGAAGCGATATTAGAGCAGAAAGGATATGTGCTGGCTGGCGCCAGTAAAGACGTTCGAGAGTACAAGGTTGGCTCAGGGCAAGTCCCGTCAGTGCGGGACCTTTACAAACCGAAGCCGCAGAGGTCAGTTGAGATTCACTTTTCAGATTCGCTGAGAAATGAAGAGGCGTTTCCCGGGGCAAGCGATTCTCGAATTCAATTGAAGCGATGCGATGAATTTGAATTTCCTGTTCCTGCGGACTGCGATAGGTTTCTTGGTCTGGCGCTTCATCTTTTCAAACATCTCAAGAGCGAATGGACACGCGCCTCATGGGTTCTGGAATACGCCAATTTCATTAACTTCCATTGCGACAATGAGCAACTATGGCTGGAAGTGCAGAGATACCTGGCAAGTTCTCCAGGGGCGAAGGTTGCGATTGGGGCAGTAACACTTTTTGCTGAGCAGCACTTCGGCATCATGCGGCTTCCGGATGTTTTGAGAAAGCCAATTTCCGAGTTACCGGTATCCGTTCGGTTGTGGATTGAGCGATATGGGGACAACGTTGTCTTCGCACAGTTTCCGGGGACGAAGCTTTACCTTTTGCTCGAAAAGGCCCTTTCACGCAAGGAAGATGTTGAGTCTCTCGAGAGACGTCGGAGATTATTTCCTTTTCATCTTCCTCCAAAGATTGCGGTTGGGAGAGAGGATGCGGGATTGCTTGCGCGTATAAGGCGATTCCAGGTTGAAGCAAAGTATCTACTCTTCCGCCTGCGGTTTCACGTCACCCAAGGAATTGCTTACATGGTTGAAGCTTTTCGCTGGAAGAGAACTGTTGCTTCGTTGCAGAACTGATCACTGTCGTTTGCTTTAGGTAGCTTAAGTTGTTTTGTTCGACAGAAAGAAAACGATTAGGGAAGGTCACCTATACCTAAGTGACAGGGCGGAGCTGTAAATGGCTTTGAAAAGTGGTTGCCGGTGGTATCTCGCTGAACGGGATATGAACAAATGATTTCGATGGCAGTGCAAGCAGTTAATTCGACGATTCGTTCAGATTCTTCGTTGAACTGGTATGCGCTTCACATCCGGTCTCGACATGAGAAGCGTGTGGCAGAGCGGCTTGTCTCGCACGATACGGAGACGTTTCTGCCTTTGCATCGGAGCAGACACACATGGAAAAACGGACTTCACGTCGATGTGGATCTGCCTTTGTTCCCTTGTTATCTGTTTGCGAGGGTTGCTATCCAAAATCGAGTTCGGCTGTTGCAACATCCGGGTGTGCTTGGATTTGCAGCTTGTTCGGCCAGACCCGCGGTTATCTCCGACGAAGAGATTGCCATACTGCGAGTCGCTACAGAAAGTCTCAGGGCTGAGCCGCATCCCTATCTGAACAACGGTGATGCGGTGCGTATTGTGTCTGGCCCGCTAGCCGGGATGACCGGGATTCTGACGCGGCGCAAGCAGGAATATCGGGTAGTGCTTTCGATTGAAACCATTATGCGGTCACTTGTAGTGGAAGTAAGTGAGTTTGAAATCGAACCGATGGAGAAAAAGCAACGTGCGGGCTGAAAGCGGTTGGAAAGCAATGGTTGGAGAGTGCGAGCAAGTGACTGCGCGGAAGGCGCAGCTTCTTGTCGTGAGTTGGTGCGTACGACAAATCTTTGCGCTTTTTGCAGCATGCTTGTTGTCGCCGCTGGTTGTGCTGGGACAACAGGTACAAGTTCCAACCTTACCGACGGCTTTGCCAACAACTACTCCGTCTACTTCGCTGCCTATCACGCCGACTGCTTCCACTTCTGCCGACGACGACCGGAGCGCTCAGGCGAGGGCCAATGCGAATGCCAGTTCAAGTCCTAGTCAAAACCCAACGGGTGCGCTTACGAGCAGTCAGATCATCAATCTTCTGCAGGCGAGGCCTGAACTAATTGTCGACGTTAAAGGCGTTATGGCTGAGTATTTGGCCCAACAAGGGAATCCAGTCCAGGTAGACCAGATCACAGATGACGTAATGTACAGAGGAATCGCGACCGACGTAAACCTTCGGACGTCCCTTACGATCTGGCTGCGGGCTCGTGGATATGTGACTGACGCAGAGATCGACACTGAGGAGATGGATTCACGAGGCTCGGATGAGCTTGCAGGCACTTCGCAGACGTCGACGGGGACGTCGGTATTGGGAACAACCTCGGATGCGGCACTACTTGATTTGAACGCGGGGCAGAATCGATCGACGAGTTCTAATGTGGTTCAGGGAACACGAACTACGTCACGACCGGTAAATAAGAGGGTGGAGACGCCAGCGCCTAAGCCCGATCGGAATAACCCGAGTTCGGTTGAGATTGTGCATCAGCCGACACCATACAATCTTCAATCGCTTCGTGATCTTTATACCCAGGTTCCTGAACAGACTGTGAAGCTGAAGCGTTTCGGTTCAGACATGTTCCTCGAGCGCGGGCTGGGAACCCGGCAGATGTCAGTTGATATTCCTGTAGGTCCCGACTACATTCTTGGCTCAGGCGATAGCCTCACGATTAATCTATGGGGGGGCGTCTCCCAGAATTTCTCGCGCACTGTTGATCGTGAGGGGAAGATTGCACTACCGGAAGCTGGGGCGATTGTTGTTGCGGGTTTGTCTCTCGAACGGGCTCAAGCACTAATTCAGAGTGCGTTGAGCCAACAGTACCGGGACGCGAAGGTTGCCGTGAGTATCGGCCGGCTGCGAACCGTCAGGGTATATGTTGTGGGCGATGTGCAGCGACCGGGAGCCTATGACATCAACTCGTTGTCAACAGCATTGAACGCGCTGTATGCGGCTGGCGGTCCGACGAGTGTAGGTTCGCTGCGCGTGGCGCGTCACTATCGTGGGAAGACATTAATTCGCGAGGTCGATCTTTACGATTTTCTATTAAATGGCGTTCGCCCGGATACGGAAAGAATCGAGGATGGTGACACTATTCTTATTTCTCCGGCTGGGAAGCAAGTGGCAGTGAGCGGAATGGTGAAGCGTCCTGCGATCTATGAGTTGAAGGACGAGACAAAGTTGTCTGATGTGCTCAAGGATGCTGGTGGATTGATGGCTTCGGCTTCCCTGACTCATATAACGATCGAACGGGTTGAGGCGCAAGGGCATCGCGCCACGTTGAATGTAAATCTTCCGCAAGGAAGCACCGTGGACTCGTCGAAAAGGCTGCTTGACGGCTATGCCGTTCAAGATGGCGATCGGATAACTGTCGCTCCAATTCTGCCGTACAGTGAGAAGGCAATTTACGTCGAGGGTCACGTAGTTCGTCCGGGCAAATTCCCCTATCGCGAAGATATGAAGCTGACTGATGTATTTCGGTCGTATCAGGATCTGTTGCCTGAGCCTGCGGACCGCGGTCAAATTATTCGTCTTATGCCTCCAGATCTTCGACCCGAGGCGATAGACTTCAGTGTCCCAGATGTACTGGCGGGCAATGATCCGATCAATCTCCAGCCTTTCGATACGATTCGCGTCCTGGGCCGTTACGAGGCGGATGGGCCGAAGGTTCAGGTGCATGGAGAGGTGCTCCACCCGGGAACATATCCGCTTTCGCAAGGAATGACCGTTGCACGACTTGTTCGAATGGCCGGCGGTTTTAATCGCAGCGCGCTCTTGGATGAAGCCGATCTAACCAGTTACGAAGTGAGAGATGGCAAGCAAGTGCTGGGCAGAAGAGATTCGGTCAGGATCGGCGATGCGGTAAAGAGTGTCGATTCCAGTGCAGACGTATTGCTCAAGTCTGGGGATGTGCTAACCATTCACCAAATTTCCGGATGGAATGATATCGGGGCGTCCGTAAACCTTGAGGGTGAAGTTAATTATCCAGGGCCTTATGGGATTCAGGACGGCGAGAGATTGAGCTCCGTGTTGAAGCGTGCAGGCGGATTTCGATCGACTGCCTATCCGACGGGGGCCGTTCTTGTTCGCGCTCAAGTTAGAGAGCTTGAGGACAAGAGCAGGAATGAGTTGATTCGCCAAATCGAGACGACCTCTGCCGGAGCGAAGCTTGCTCCGAGTCTTTCGGCTCAAGATGACGCTGCGACTCTCCAGATGCTGATTCAACAGCAGAAGGAAGTAGTGGCGCGACTGAAAAATCAGCAGGCCGTGGGACGCCTTGTTATTAAGATAAGTTCTGATATAGCAAGCTGGGAAGGCACTCCTGCTGACATCGAGTTACGACAGGGAGATGTTCTGACGATTCCCAAGAAGCCTGGGTTCGTCTTAGTTAGCGGCCAGGTTTACAACGCGTCGGCGATCACTTTTGTTCCGGGCAAGAACGCAGGCTGGTACCTGAAACGTGCAGGTGGAAGCACTGAAGGAGGGAACATGAAAGAGGTTCTCGTGATTCGTGCTAACGGCCTGGTTGTAGGGCCACGGTCTGGAGAGTGGTTCGACTCGAATGTGCTTGAGACAAAGCTTGAACCGGGAGACGTTGTTGTTGTGCCGCAAAAGGTCTTCGGTGGATCGGCGACTCTTAGAAATCTGTTTGCCACTGCTCAAGTTCTTTCGTCGGTTGGCTTCGCCGCGGCACTGGCGCTGCATTAATGCAAATGAATGCGATAACGAGTTTGGCCGAAGTGAAGGTTGTTCATGCGAACTGAAGTATTGGACAAAGAACTTTCTCGAACTGACCGAATCGAAGAAGCTGTGCTTCCATCCGGCTTCAATGGACCTGCTTGGGCAACGAATGCGTCATTGTTCTGGGATCATCGCCGGCTTTTTTTTCGAGTTGCAGTTGTTGTTTGCCTTCTAAGCGTTGTGATGGTTCTTCTTCTTCCCAAGGAATTTGAATCCAGTGCGCGCATTATGCCTCCAGAACAGGGTGGAAACGGAGCTGCGATGCTTGCAGCTCTAGTAGGTAAGAGTGGAGCGGGCGCATTGGCTGGGTTAGCCGGAAGCCTCGTCGGAGCAAAGAATAACAGTGCTCTCTTCGTGGCCTTATTGCATAGCGGCACCATTAGCGGGCATTTGATTGATCGATTCGATTTACAACGTGTCTATCACAAACGTTATCGCGTCGATACAGGCAAGCGTCTTGCACATCTGACAAAGATTACCGAAGACACCAAGAGTGGTGTGATTACCATCGTAGTTACAGATGAAACGCGCGAGCGTGCTCGTGATCTAGCTCAAGGCTATCTGGATGAACTAAATAATCTCGTTGCCCGGGTTAATACCTCGTCTGCACATCGTGAGCGCGAATTTATTGAACAGCGTCTGAGTACGGTCCAGGCAGAGTTGCAACGCGCGGAACAAGAACTCAGTGAGTTTTCGAGTAAAAATACTGCCATCGATATCAAGGAACAGACTAAAGCGACAGTGGAAGCGGGCGCGAAGCTTGAAGGTCAACTTATAGCTGGAGAGACCGAACTCGACTCATTGCGGCAGATTTATGGAAATCAAAATGTGCGTGTCCGTGCGGCAGAAGCAAGAAATTCAATTCTGCAACGTGAATTAAAGCGAGCCAATGGACAGGCCGACCTCGGCTCGGAGACGAATACCGATTCCAGTCATCCCTATCCCGCTTTGCGACAACTGCCGCAATTGGGCATCCAGTGGGCCAATCTTTACCGCAATGTACGTATTCATGAGACAGTCTTCGACTTACTTTCGGAGGAATACGAGAATGCGCGGATTGAAGAGGCAAAGTCGATTCCAACGATCGGCGTAATTGATTTCCCCGGAGTTCCAGAAAGAAGGTCGGGCCCGCACAGAACATTGATTGTATTGATATCGATTTTTCTATCGTTTGTTATGACAGCATTATTTCTTTTGGCGAGACGATCCTGGCTGGCAATGGACGACAGCGATAGCCGACGCGTGTTGGCGAACCGCATTGGGGTGACAATCAGAAGCATCGGGAGCCGCAGACCTTTGTGAAGCGGCGTGGAAATGACTTGAAGATTAGAGGGCAGGAAGTTGTGCCGCGAATAAGCGAGACAAGGTCGCTAGGATATACCAACGGCATATATGGGATTGCTGACTACCTGACGCTGCCGATTGGGATGTTACTTGCGGCTCCGTTTCTGCTTGGACATCTTGGGGTTGCGCAGTATGGCGTTTGGCTGCTAGCGAGCGCGGCTGTTAGCGGCGGCGGGATTGTTTCGGGAAGTTTCGGGGATGCCGCTATCAAATACGTCGGTGAGTGTCGAAGCAGAGAGGATTGGTCAGGCATTGCGCGCATTGTGCAGAACATGATGTCGATCAACCTGGCGCTGAGCGGAATGCTGGCTCTAATTCTTTGGTGTTTGACCGCTTACCTGGCGCATCACATCGCCAAAGGTGATCCGGGACTTAAGGCGATTTGTATTATGTCCCTTCGGATCGGAAGCGGATTGCTTCTGGTCAAATCAATTGAAGGTGTTTTTATCAGCACTCTGCGTGGGTTTGAAATCTATGGTGTGACAGTACAGATAGCCATGATTACGCGGAGTGCAATTTTGGCATCAGCAATAGTGCTGGCTAGCTATGGACGCAACGTAGTGTGGATTATGTGCGCCACACTTGCTCTTTCGGTGATTGGGATGGTGGCACAGGGGATTGCTCTTCGAAACAAGATCGGTAGGTTTTCACTCATCCCCATCTGGCATCGGAAGATCGTCTCCGATATCGCGACGTTCGGAACGTTCAGTTGGTTACAAGCCGTATCCAGCGTAGTTTTCAGCCACGCAGATCGCTTCTTTGTTGCATTCTTTATGGGGGCTCCGGCAGTAGCTTACTACGGTCTTTGCGTTCAGGCTGCGCAACCTATTCATGGGCTCGTTTCTTCGGGAATGCACTTTTTGTTTCCCCATCTGAGCGCACGTTATCCGGTTGCGCCCAGCTCTGAGATAAAACGCAAGGTTGTGCTTGCTGTCAGGCTTAATCTTCTGATCATAAGTATTTTGTCTCTTCCTGTGATTTTCTTTGGCAAGTACGTTCTCAGAATGTGGATTGGATCTTCCTTCGATCAACAGTCGCCGTTCATTTTTCCAATCATTGTGCTTAGTTTTGCTTTATTGGGGCTTAATATTACCGCCCACTATGCTCTGCTTGCCGCCGGACAAGTGCGGATTGTGACGGGACTCAATCTCCTTGCAGGAGCGGCAACGCTATTGTTGATGGCGCTGTCAATTCGCGGCCATGGTTTGCTGGGAGCTGCCATGTCGCGACTGATCTATGGGCCGATTACCTGTCTTGCTTACATCCGTCTGCACCGCGTGGTTTGGCCTCGTGATGCGCCGAAGCCGCTGTCACCACCAGCACTGTATGAAGCTACAAATCAATAAAGCACGGCAAATGAAGCACGCACCGTTAGTTTCGATTGTTACCCCCTCTTTTAATCAAGCGGCGTTTATTCAAGAGGCGCTTGGCAGCATTCAGGTCCAAACTTACGACAATTATGAACATCTGGTGATAGATGGCATGTCCACAGATGGTACGGTTGCCATGCTGCAGACTCTGAAGGAGAAGAA
Organism: uncultured Acidobacteriaceae bacterium; assembly: GCA_963815485.1. GTDB lineage: Bacteria > Acidobacteriota > Terriglobia > Terriglobales > Acidobacteriaceae > Edaphobacter. Next base: position 4,104,262 of record CAWFGQ010000002.1, read on the forward strand.
TGATTTACACAAGCTCAAGTGGATTTCAGAACCGGATGGCGGGCAGAGCGAGGCATTGAACAAAGGATTTGCTCTTGCGAAGGGAGAGATCATTGGCTGGTTGAATTCGGACGATCGCTATCGAGCCGGTTGCTTCGATTCTGTCGTCCGAGCCTTCGCCGAAAACCCCGATGTAGACATTCTGTATGGGGATTATCTGGTTGTGGACGAGTCGGGGAAAACACTGCAGGTTAGGCGCGAGATTGAATTCAATCTATTTGTTCTTCTCTATCATCGAGTTCTTTATATTCCGACGACAGCTACATTTTTTCGACGGAGAGTATTTAGCGAAAATAACTGGCTCGACGAAAAGCTTCACTATGCCATGGATCTCGAGTTTTTCATCAGGTTGGCGAAGCGCGGTTATCGCTTCAAACACATTCCACAAATCCTTGCGGAGTTCAGGGTTCACCCGGCAAGTAAATCGTGTAGCGCGCCGACCAGGCATCGTACGGAACACCAGGAAGTCGTTTTCGCATCCGCGCCTGCTTTTCGCCGCCTCAAGTCACCAGTCCTAAGAAGGTCAACTCTTTCTTTCCTGCGTTCCCTGGCTGCCGCTGAGAGATATTCGGAGAAGCTGTGGAAGGGTTACTACTGGCATCAAAGGCGATCGAGTGGGGTTAGTTCGTTCAATTCGTGAATCGACGCATGAATCTGTTGATCACTGCGCTCTCAGCCGCAACAGGTCCTTCGGGAATCTGCCGACACGCCCACAATCTCGTGGAATGTGCGGCCAGCAGTAGCGAGATTCTGGAAATCACCTTGGTTCTTGGTAAGTGGCAGGAACAATATTTTCGCGAGTCATTTCGCGTGAATAATGCAAAGCTGAACGTGGTTGCCGTCGACATTCCTAATGAGGCTTTCTCGCGGAACCTATGGTACCTGCGAGAGCTGCCGGGATTGGCTGATAAAGTTTGCGCCGATCTGGTTCATCTGTCCTTTCCCGTTCCTTTTCGGCGAAGTACTCTGCGTTGCCCCGTGATTGTTACTCTCCACGATCTCTATCCTTACGACGAGCCTGACAATTTTGGATTTCCCAAGGTTTTTTTTAATAGGGTATTTCTGCAACGATGCCTCAAGGAGGCCGACAGTATCGCATGCGTCTCCGAGACGACATTGTCAAGACTGAAGGAGAGGTTCCCTCGATTCGCTCACCGAAAGGCGCTGGTAATTCATAATTGCGTGACTATCAACTCCAGCGCGACTGTTCTGCCTCTTGAAGGGCGGAGGAAGTTTATTTTGCTAGTCGGTCAGCATCGTGCCAACAAAAATATCCCTCTGGCGGTGAAGGTATTCGAAGAGTTGCTGCGCCGCGAGGTTATTGACGTGCAAACCGAACTGGTGATCGTAGGAAATTATGGTCCAGAGACGGCGAGGATCCGAGCCGTTATCAAGCAAGCGGCGCTGGAGAAGAAAGTAATGTTGCGGGTAGGGGTCAGCGATGGTGAACTGCGCTGGTTTTATGAGAACTGCGACGTGTTGGTAACGCCGTCATGGATGGAAGGGTTTGGCTTGCCGGTAGCTGAAGGATTGCTTTGTGGCAGCCGTGTCGTATGTTCCGATATCTCGGCCTTTCGTGAGGTAGGAGGCAAAGCCTGCCACTATTTCGATCTTCATTCGGAGTCGGGGAGTACGGCGATGTTTGCGGCGATTTGTAAAGCATTGCAAGAACCTGCGAGACGAGCAGAAGGATTAGAACGATTTAGTGTCGAGAATGCCTCCAAAGCATATAGAGCGCTCTATGCACAGATAAGAGAGACAAGTCTCGAGATGGTGGAACGGCAATGAGTTCGGCGATGGGCGATCGTGTGAACGTTCTCGGGGTAGGGGTCGATCCGGTCAATATGGATGGCGCTGTCTTGATTGTTGAGACACAACTGAAGACGAAAAAGAAGGGATATATCTGCCTGGCGGGGGTTCACGGCATTATGGAGGCACAGAAAGATCCAAGCCTGAAGTCGATTTTTGCTGATGCTCTCCTCGTTGCCCCTGATGGAATGCCGACAGTGTGGATGGGGCTTGCGCAGGGCTTTTCCGGAATACGGAGAGTTTTCGGTCCCGATTTGATGATGGAGATTTTTGCTAGAGAGGAATTTCGCAGTTGTACTCATTTTCTTTGCGGCGGAGAGGCCGGTGTTGCGGAGAGTTTGAGGGACGAGATGCATCGAAGATTCCCTGAGGCAAAGATTGTAGGAACCTATTCGCCACCATTTCGGTTGATGACCACCGAAGAAGAGGCAAAACTTGCAGCGACAGTGCGCTCGGTTCAGCCGGATGTTATCTGGGTTGGGATTAGCACTCCAAAACAAGAGCGGTTCATGTCACGTTATTTGCCTATGCTTGAGACGACACTGATGGTCGGCGTCGGCGCCGCATTTCTCTACCATACCGGAGCGATTCGAGACAGCCCACGGTGGGTCAAACAAATGGGGATGCAATGGGTACATCGTCTTTTTCAAGAACCCTCTCGGCTTTGGAAGAGATACCTCTTCAATAACCCTCAATTTGTTGTCAGCGCATTATTACAGATGTTCGGCATACGACATTACCCGCTCGAATCCAAGCAAAAACGTTCGCAGGCATGTGCTTATCAAGCACGGTGAAGCGCTGGCAACCTGTTTGAATAGTGGCTCGTTTCGCTCGAACATCTTTCCGTTTCAATTCGGTCTAAGAGAAATCAATGAATGATTCTGAACTTTCAACGATGAATTCTACCGGGGATGCTATTGCCCCACGGGGTACCTCCTCCTTTCCGTTCGATTGGGGCGACGCTTCCGATCACGCCATGGCAAAGGTTGTAGCAATTCGCGACAAAAACAATGACTTGGGACGAAGAAATACGGAGTCTTCAGCAGCCAGTGCGATTCATGAGGTTCAAGAGGCGGAATCTGGGGACGTTGAGCAACACTGGGAAAGCACACATCTTGATTTTGGCTTCTGGTTATTTCATGACCCTGTCAGGCGGCTCGCGCAATGGGAGAGTCTCCGGGAATCTGGATTCGGTTCTATTGAACTTAATATGAGCGGCGAATATGCATCGGGCCTGTTCAAGCAGAGCTGTGATGTTGTTGGCTCTTTCTTACTTCTGATTGCGCTTCTTCCGCTCTTTGCTGTGACTGCGATTCTGATTAAGCTCGATTCTTCCGGGCCGGTATTGTTCCGGCATGAGAGGATTGGCAAGGATGGCAGACGCTTTGTGTTGTGGAAGTTTCGGAGTATGAGAGGGGACGTCGAGAGATATGAGATCTCTCCCCAAAGCGCCGATGATGTTCGCCTTACCCGAGTGGGCCGCCTGCTTCGTCGATGGAGCATCGATGAGCTTCCCCAATTGATTAATGTTCTGAAGGGGGACATGAGCCTGGTTGGGCCGCGGCCTGAGATGCCGTTTCTGGTGAGGCAATATGGTCCGTTTGAGTTGCAAAGGCTTGCAGTGAAGCCGGGGATAACAGGTCTCTGGCAGATCAGTCCGGCACGCGCGTTTCCGATCCATGAAAACCTGAAGTACGACCTTCACTACATTCGCAACCAGAACGTGCTGCTTGACTGTGCGATTCTGTTACGGACCGTTACTGCAGTTATTTACGGGATTGGTGCTGTCTGATTCATTAGCCAGGGCCTGAAGTATTAATTATTGAGCCGCGACCGAGACGACGATATGTCTCCAAAATGTCGCGGCTTTGTCATTTGATGATTTGAATCAAGCACTTGGAGCGATTCACTCACGCTGGAGCCACCTTATCTATATAGAATGATTGGGTAACGAGAATTAGTCGCGGACTGATTATCCACGATCGTTAGGGGACAAACGTGAGCTTGATTCTGGTAATTGAAGATGATCCGAGAATTCAAAAGGCACTCCACCGGCAGTTCACTACGGAGGGCTACGAGGTCCACGTGACAGGGGATGGGGCGCAGGGGCTGGCAAGTTGCAAGACATTGAAGCCTGCGGGCGTTGTCCTGGACCTTATGTTGCCAAGCATGTCGGGACTCGAGGTTTGCAAAGGGATCAAGAGTTGGTCCGCGAATACACCAGTCGTTGTGCTTAGTGCAGTTTCCGAGGTCGCGGATAAGGTCTTGCTGCTTGAGCTAGGTGCAGACGACTATGTTACAAAACCGTTTAGCCCTCGAGAGCTGATGGCACGTGTCCAGGCGGCGATTCGCAGAACGCAGAAGCCGGCGGCCAATACTCATGTGAGCTTCGGCAATGTTACGGCCGATTTTTCGGGCATGGAAGTATTCAAGGACGGTGTGCCTGTACTGCTCACGGCACATGAGATTAAACTTCTGCAGTATTTCGTGGAACATGCGGAACGTGTAATTACGCGAGAGGAGTTGCTGAACGAGGTTTGGAATTACACCTCCTATCCGACGACGCGCACGGTCGATAACCATATCATGAAGTTGCGGCAAAAGTTGGAGGTAGACCCCGCAAAACCCATCTACTTTCGAACTATTCATGGAATAGGGTATAAATTCGTCCGCGGAAGCTGATATCGCCATTAGGTACGGGAGGAGGAGGGTGATGGACAGGTTGCGGATGAGGACGACGCTCCTGATTCCACTTCTCATCCTCTCCTTTGGGTGCACGCTGCTTAGTCTGCTGGTGATTCGCACCATCGTTCAGCAGCAGACACAGAGCAATCTTTCCTCCGATCTGCAGCATTCGGTAAAAACCTACCGGAACTTTCAACATCAGCAGAGGGAGCTGCTTGCGCGCGAGTCTGCTCTACTGGCGGATTTGCCAAGCCTGAAGTCCCTGATGACTACCTATGATTCGCGGACCATCGAAGATGGTGGAGTCGAGTTCTGGCAGGTCAGTGGATCAGACTTTTTTGCGTTACTCGATCAGAACGGAAATCTGATCGCGACCTACAATCGAGGACCGGCGCTTGATCGTACTGGGGTCGCGCACAGGTTGGAGGTGGGTTCGCGCGGGTTAGACCCGTTTCTACTTGCGCTCGATGAACGGATCTTTGAAATTTCCACCCAGCCGCTTTATTTCGGATCGAAGGAGCATGGGACGCTTCTTGGCTTTGTTGCGGTTGGATATGCCGTCGACCAAAAAGTTGCACGCGCGGTAAGTGAAGCTGCGGCTGCAGAGGTAACCTTTACCGTCGACGGGAAGGTCGTCGTCAGTACTCTTAATCCGAAGCTGCAGGAGGAACTGATTGCGCGTGGGGCAGAACTTTTGAGTTCGCCTACGGAGAACCGGAAGATCGAGCTTGGAAAGGTGGACTATCTAGCAGCATCCGAGCGTCTCGCGATGTTCGATGGGCAAGAGAACGCAGTACAGGTGCCCCAGATTGTAGTGCTCAAATCCTTTGCAGGTGCGACCCAGTTGGTAGATCGCGTGAACCGATGGGTGCTGACGCTTGCACTTCTTGCCCTGGTTGCCGGTACAGGAATGTTGGTCTCGATTTCGCGAACTCTGACGCGGCCCATCGAAACGCTCGTGGGAGGAACTCGTGCTCTGGCCCAAGGTAATTTTGATTATCAACTCAGCGAAGATGGGGCGGAGGAGATTCGTGAGCTAAGCCGCGCATTCGAACGTATGCGGGTCCAACTTCGCCGCACGCAGAAAGAGTTACTCGACTCCGAACGTCTCGCCACGATCGGGAGGATGGCGAGTTCCATCTCGCATGATTTGCGGCACTACCTTTCCGCAATGTATGCGAATGCGGAGTTTATGAGTGACGGGAAAATCTCCCAAGGAGAACGGCAGGAACTGATGCTGGAAGTGCAGACGGCCGTTCAAGGAATGACCGACCTTCTTGAGTCTCTGCTGCTATTTACTCAGACCGGACGAGCGCTCCACCCAGAATATGAATCCATTGCGCTGATGTTGCAACGTGCGGTGGCAATGGTTCGTTCTCATCCTGCAAGCCGCGACGTAAAGATCACTCTTAGCGGTCTTTCGTCCTTGGAGGCCTGGATCGATTCAAAGAAACTGGGGCGCGCCGTCTTTAATCTATTGCTCAATGCATGTCAGGCCGCGAAGCGTGGCAAGAGATCCCCAATTGTCAGTCTGAGCCTCTATGAGGACGATCGAACGATCAGCATTAGAATTGCGGATAATGGTCCCGGAGTTCTGCCGTCCCTACGGAAGAAAATATTTCTACCGTTTGTGAGTGAGGGCAGAGAGAGCGGAGTCGGACTTGGACTGACGCTCGCTCAACAGATCGCGCAGGAGCATGGCGGCAGTATTTCTCTCGAACAGTCGAGTGAAGGCGAGACTGTTTTCACGATCGATTTACCCAAAGCATCCCTGCAGGCGCTTGGTGTTGCCATTGAAAGAAAGACCGCGCCGGCGTACGTTCCGGTGAATGGAGAGGGTTGAAAATGAGAAATATTCGTTACGATCTCTTCACATGTCTAGTGATAGTTGCAGCACAGGCTCCTCTGCGCGCTCAATCGACACAAAGTTTTTCTGTAGCGGAACCTACAGCGCCTTTGGTTAACAAGACAAACTCCATTGAATTGGAACGAAAACTTGAAGCTGTATCATCGGCTCTTGTCGTAACGCGTCAGCAACTTGAGCAGTCGCAACAGGAGATGGAACAACTGCGGCAGGAACTTGTCGAGATCAGAAAACAGCTTATGGTGACACAAGTGCCTGCCACGGGATCTTCCACGGCGACGAACGGCGGAGATGCGAAGACGACGGCCGCTGTGATCGAAGACTTGCAGGAGCGCATGCAGACGACCGAGGCTCAGGTCAAGGTTCATGATCAGACGAAAATAGAAAGCAGATCCAAATACCCGCTCCGCGTGACAGGACTGCTCTTGTTTAATTCGTTTATTAATCGCGGAGCTGTCGACAATATTGATCTTCCTGAAGCTGCACTCAACAACCAGACCAATACGGTCGGTAACGGAAGTGCGGGAGCAACGTTTCGACAGACAATTCTCGGACTCGAGGGCTATGGGCCGAGAATCTTCGGAGCCCGCTCCTCGGCAAGTATCGATATAGATTTCTTTGCGGGTCTTGCTTATAGCAGTTATGGAACATCCGCAGGAACCGTTCGAATGCGAACTGCAAGCATCGATCTGGATTGGGATCATGATTCCCTTGAGGTTGGTTTCGTCTCGCCGTTAATCTCCCCGTTGTCTCCTACGTCGTATGCGATGGTCGCTGAACCAGCGTTGGCAGGGGCAGGCAACCTGTGGACATGGGCTCCTCAACTTCGATACGTACATCAGTTGCACTTTCAATCCGGGCGACGTGCACAGCTTGAGTTGGGTCTGTGGGATCCTCCCACCGCTGGCTATAGTACGAACGAGTTGTTCCGTGTTCCGAGTCCGGGCGAGGCTTCCAAACAACCAGCATATGAATCGCGAGTCTCTTATGGCACTTTCACCGGAGAACGGCCTTTTCAGATTGGCCTAAGCGGATACTATAGCCGCCAAAGCTACCCCAATAACGAGTCTGTTGATTCATGGGCGGCCACTACGGATTGGCGAGTGCCGATCGGCAGCCGCGTTGAGATCAGCGGAGAAGGATATCGTGGCCGGGCGCTCGGCGGGTTAGGTGGCGGCGTCTACAAGGATGCTTTGTTCGGCACCTATCCTAATACGGGCCAAACCACTTATCGCGGGCTGAATGCCATCGGAGGATGGACTCAGTTCAAGGCTCATTTGAGCCAATCTGTTGAAGCGAATGCGAGCGTGGGGTTAGACAACGGTTTTGCCAGCGACTTTCATGCCATCTTTTTCCCCCCGACTCCCAGTGCGACACAATTGAGGGCACGCAACCGAATGGTCTTTGCCAATCTAATTTACAGGCCGAAAACATATTTGATTTTTTCTCCGGAATATCGCCGAATCTGGACATGGCCAATTACAGGTACAGCCAATACCGCCGATATTTTTACACTCTCTGCGGGTTATCAATTTTAGGGAGGCAGGCAATGAGGCGCATAAAACGCGAGATGATCTTTGGATGCTGGATGTTTCTCTTCATCCTATGCGTACGCTCGTTCCATGCGCAGGGGGTGGAAGTTTCCGGCAAGATTAGAGTGAAGGGCGCAACGCAGGCAAGTTCCAAGAAGAGTTCATTCAGTGCAGCGAATGTGGTTGTTTGGCTGTCGCCTTTGAAACCGCAGGAAATTCCAATCACTCCTGTCCGGCAAACTACCTATCGACTGATTCAAAAGGACAAAATGTTTATGCCACATTTGCTGGTTGTTCCGACGGGCAGCCAAGTGGAATTTCCAAATCAGGATCCGTTCTTCCATAACGTGTTCTCTTTGTTCAATGGGAAGCGTTTTGATCTAGGTTTGTATGAGTCGGGCACCAGCCGTTCAGTTCGGTTTGATCGCGAAGGAGTCTCGTACATTTTTTGCAATATTCATCCTGAGATGGCTGCCGTTGTACTGGCGCTGAGTACACCCTACTATGCGATCTCCGGCGAAAACGGAGCTGTTGCGCTGCGGAATGTTCCGACAGGCAGTTACCGGTTGAACGTCTGGAGCGAAAATGGACAACTTGCAAATCCAAGCCAGTCTCAGAGGATCGTACAGGTCTCAACAGAAACTGTTCATCTTGGCGATCTCATTCTGGAAGCGGCAACAGACCCGTTAGCCAATCATAAAAATAAATTTGGCGAAGATTACCAACCTAGTCACGACACAAAGTACTAAGCGGGGTGCTCGCCGTACTCACATGAGATGAACAGACTTCGCGCGACGAAATCCAAGGTGGTTAGTGCCGGTCGGGCTTCACCTTTGCCGCGCGTTCCTACCATGTAGCGGGAGCAAGACTCCACGCTCTTCAGGGTCAAAGGAGTTATCGGGGCCGCAAGGATTGCGTGCAACCTCCCCAGAAACAGCCAGTTGTTGATGGTAGTCGGGACGATATCAGTCTGAAACCCATTGCCACACATTGCCAGCCATGTCATAAAGGCCATAACCGTTGGGTGGAAAGCTGGTAACGGCCGACGCGGTCCTATATCCATCCTCCTCGCTGTTTGTGTTGGGAAAGTGGCCCTGAAATGTATTTGCCATGTATTTCTTCTCTGGGCGGAAGCTGTCGCCCCACCCACAAGGCCTGTCGGTCAGCCCTCCACGGGCGGCGAACTCCCATTCAGCTTCGGTGGGAAGGCGTTTGCCCGCCCATTTGGCATAGGCCATGGCGTCGTCATAAAAAATATGAACGACTGGATAGTTTTCCTTCCCCTTGATATTGCTGCCCGAGCCTTCGGGGTGTTGCCAATTCGCTCCCTTTTTGTCCATTCCATCTCCGTGTGGATAGCGGCATGGAGCGTTGCAGTCAAATGATTTACTTGTCGCTTCAGTTCGGGATGATGACCGTCTTCAAGGAACTAATCGAGCGAAGGTGATCGTCAAAAATGAGCGCAGAGCATCTCGAAGGCTTTGCGCTAAGATCACGCAAATCACTACTACCCCTGGATCGTTGGCTAACGGCCGTCTTTGTGTCATCAAACTGAGGGGTCTGTCAGGCGACCTCAGATCGCTCGATAGAACAAGACGAATCGCCAACGATTTGGTTAGTTCCTGCTATTTCAAAATTGTCCCTCATATCAGGGATTGATACCCAGATTTCAGTACCTCGCCCCAGGATAGAATTCAGCTTCAGTTCGCCTCTCACCAGCCTTAGTCTTTCGGTCATGCTGATGAGTCCTAAACCTTGCGGTTTCGCGCTCCTCACAAAACCGACTCCAGTGTCTTGAATCGACATGTAAAACACGCCCCGCAAACTCGTTATTGTAACTGCAACAACGAACGCGTGGGCATGTCGCAGCGCGTTGTTTAATGCCTCCTGGACAACACGATAAAGACAAAGCGAAACCTCCTTTGAGGCCGGTTCATCCATGTCATCAATGTCGAGTCTGACTTGAAAGTTAGGTTGCGTGAATCGCCGGCAGAGGTCCTTTAAAGCAGATTTCAAGCCCAAATGCTGCAATTTATAGGAATGAAGATCGTGCGAGATCTCATGAATATCCGTGCATAGAGAGTCGAGCTCTTCGCGAAGGTGATCAAGTCGGTTGGGCGCAGCCGCCTTCTCGATCGAAGATTGACTTGCCATCAGAGCGACCTCAGACGCGACGAGAGAAAGTCTTTGACCGATATCATCGTGTAATTCACGGGCAAGCCGCTTGCGTTCCGTTTCCTGCGACTGGATAAGCTGTGAAGCGAGTGTCTCAATCTCTATCTTGCGTCTGCTAAGCTCGAACTCCGCATCTCTTTGCTCGGTAATGTCTTCAATAATCATCAGAGAGAGGGAGTCGTGAAGCGGAGTTCCCTTCAGAGAACTGATCCAAACTCTCGCCGGCATCTGTGAACGATCTTTTCGCAGCAGTACTTGTTCTGTCCGCCAACTCAAATGCTGGGATTTTTCGTGCAAGCGCAATGACCCATCTCGCGTTCCCTGATTGACCGTGTTGAGGAGATGTCCGCATTTCATATTCAACAATTCTTCTGCGGAAAAGCCCAGGGTGCGGCAAAACACCTCGTTCGCGGATAGAAAGCATCCGTCCTCATCGAGTAGCGCCATTCCAATTGCCGATGCGACGAAAAGTCGTTCCAAATCGTTTTCACTATTTTCCAGGTAATCTTTCCAGCGATAGCTCTCCGGATGTAAGTTCAGCATAAGTCCCTTTCTCCCCAGCGGGATGTAGAGGATCAATCTTCTGCCCAAGCCTAAAAAGCGGCAAAGGCGAATAACATCTGCTTGTCTCTGGGAGAAGGTATCGCTTAGCGGGGCCCGCATCACGAGTTGAAATCAAAACAGTAATATATGCGATACTGCGCGTTCTGCAGCGTTAGGCTTATCTGCCGATGATGCTACACCAAGTCTACTTTAAACTGTATAAAAAGGTGGGTAATCTTCCTGACAGTACTTACAGCAATACCTGTTTTTCCAAAGAAATGCGGGAAGAACTTCGCTGTCGTGACAGGAAAAAGGAGCCCGAGGCAGCGGACGCAAGTGCAGGGAGAAGATCGCAAGCCAAGCGACGCTTCAATACATAGCCATAAGCCAGAAGGCGAGCTTCGCGGACATAGTCTTCATCTTCCATCTCTGCGAGGAATAGAATACGTGTATTCATTCCAGCTCTGTTTAACTCACGCGCAGCTGCGAGTCCGTCCAAATCCGGCATACAAATATCGAGAACTGCGAGATCAGGACGTAGTTTTATCACCCACTGTACCGCTTCTTTTCCACTCGTTGTTGATCGAACCACGTTGTATGTTGGTTCAAGAAGAGCACAGGCAGCCTGAAGCATCGGAAGATGATCGTCAGCAAATACGACGGTATGACGTGAATCGAGCAATCTCGACGCCTCCAGCCATAGGAATCGTTAAGGAGCGTGCAGATTGAGTCTCAAGCGTCTTCTCGCTTGCCGCAACTGTATTGTCACGCAGTTATTGCACTGCCATTTATAAAGTTCAGGAATGTAGTTTCTGATTGATCGAAGCTCCGTGTTGTCGCCCGACATCGAAAGAGAGCTGGGTTTGAGATGGAGGGAACTAGTCAAAATGCAACGTTTCACTAGTAGAACTTGCAGTATTGCGTGTTTCGAGGAATCCCTAGACTGTTTCGCATGGATCTTCGTCCCTCAAGGCGACTCAGTCTCATCCTCACAATTGGATTATTCGGATTGCTTTTTGGGGTTCGAGAAGTGTACGGCGATGTCTCTCTTCTGGTCGAAGAACCGTACGGGTTCTTTGGAAGTATCAACCCTACAGGGCATTCAGCCATTTATCTCAACCACGTGTGCTCCGATTCTCCGACAAGGCTCCGGCGGTGCGAAGCGGGCGAAGCGGGAGTGGTGATCAGCCGCTATGCTCGGATTCGTCAATTGGACTGGGTTGCAATTCCACTTCTCCCATACCTTTACGCCGTTGATAGAGCAGAAGAAGTTCCGGACTGGGTCGAAGCGGGCTGGGTGAATAAGATGCGGCGTCAATATGCAGAGGCCCATTTAACCTCGCTCATTTCCGCAACCAAAGGTTATGATTCAAAAAATGTTTGGCCTCAACTACTGGGCGTAGCGTACATTCGTAAGATATACAGCTTTCAGATTGCTACGACTGAAGAACAAGACGATCTTCTGATAGCCGAGTACAACGACAGCGATAATCGCAGTCGCTTCAATCTATTTACGAATAACTGTGCCGACTTTTCCCGCCGCGTTCTCAACTTCTACTATCCTCATGCGGTCAGCCGAAGCATCGCTGCAGATATCGGAATCACAACACCGAAACAGATCGCAAGAGCTCTCTCACATTACTCACATCGTCACGATAGCTTCGAATTGAACGAAATAATTATTCCCCAGGTTCCCGGAAATATTCCTCGAAGCCATGCTAATCGAGGGGTTATCGAGTCGTTATTGAAGACCAAAAAATACGTCGTGCCCATTGCTATTCTTCATCCTTACGTACTGGCGGGCATCGTGGTCACTTATCTGACGAACGGACGCTTTCAGCTAGCAAAGAATGCCCCCGTCATACCGGTTATGGAGCAACAGCAAATGCTTATTGGCGCCAGAACCGAGATTTCCATTGTGGGACTTGAGTCCTCGGAACAGTAGGCCCAACGAAACCTGCCGAAACGGACCCTTACAGCATCCCGGTTCTCATCCGCGGGTCATTTTGCCATGTCCTTTGGGAGAGTCCTCGAGACCTTCCAAGGATCCCCTTAAGTCTGCAGCGGTCAACTAGGTCGACTTGGCGACAGGCGCCCACTCGTCTGTGTCTCGCGAACGAGAGATTTATTCTATCTGGCGAGCACCTTGCGCATCATAGGATGGGAATCGAACACCTGTCGATTGGATATTTTGCAGATGGACAGTTCAGTTTTCCTGATTCGTCGTAAGACGAAACCATTCCAACGGCCCCTTTACCGGATTTTGGGTAAATGAGAACTCCCGGTGCCGCCCCGGTCCCGACCGGGCGTCTGCCATTTCTTCAACCTCAGAAGGTAATTCTTGCGAATCCCATCGAATACTGTCAGATTTAGCAGATGAGAAAAATGGGTTAAAGCCCCACCATTGCTGATACAGGTGTTGATTCTGCTCTACTCTACGTTCGGTTTAGCGGAGTTGACGAGATGAAATGCGGGCACGTATGCAGATGCGTGCCCACTGAAGTAAGTTTAGGGGGTCGAATGGACCAGCCGAGAATTTTGATTGCAGATGACCACACCTTGGTCGCCGAAGCATTTAAGAGTCTGATCGAGTCCGACTATCAGGTCATCAAAATCGTCGCCGATGGAAGAAGTTTGTTCACTGCCGCGATGGAGATGAAGCCGGATGTGGTCCTGCTCGATCTGTCCATGCCATTACTTAATGGAATTGACGCCGGTCAGGAGCTCAAAAAGCTATTACCCAAGACCAAATTTATTATTCTAACGATGAACGAAGATCCCGACGTTGCGTCGAAAGCGCTCCGCCATTGGGCGTCAGGGTATCTTCTTAAGAAATCTGCAGGGGTCGAACTGAAGCGAGCAATTGAGGATGTTCTGCGCGGGCATTCTTACGTCACTCCGAGTATCGCGCAGAAGTTGATAGAGGAATTCATACGCGATCCCCATCAGGAGCGGACAAAAGAGCTTACAAAACGTCAACGTCAGGTTCTGCAGCTTCTCGCGGAGGGTCGCTCGATGAAAGAGGCGGCGGTTGTCCTCAATATAGCTGTGCGCACCATCGCTTTTCATAAATATCGCATCATGGAAGACTTTGGCCTAAAGACAAACTCGGACCTGGTTCGCTTCGCTATGCGAGAGCACCTCATCTCGGACGTATAGAAACCAACCCACCACAGGAAAACATAGGACAAGAGGGAACTAGCCTGCCGGAACGCCGCCGATAACGGTAAACTGAGTGCCGATATCCTATTCTCTTCGAGGTCGGCTGTGAACCAATATGTTGAACGAGTCGTCAACTTAATCAATCCCGAGACAAATCAGATCTACAACTTGAAGGTCGATGAAGCAAGTAAGCTCCTGTTCGATAAACCCTGCGTTGCCGTACGCGAGATTCAGGGATCTTTTGCATTGCTGGCTCAATCGGGCAAGACCGTGAGGATGGCGCGCTCGCTCGACCGGCCGATGCGATATTTCCTGGCGAAGCGTCAGTCTGGCCCGGTTCTCATCGTCGCGGATCGAATCGATACTATCTTTGATTGGTTAAAATCCGAGGGCTTGGAGGGGCAGTTTCACCCAAGTTACACGCGAATGGTGCCGGCGCATCATGTCGTCGAACTGCAATTGATTGGCTGCCCAGACCCTGATCCCTCTTACGCTCGTTTTTTTGCTCCTGTTTCGGCTGCTCTCCCTCCGGACCTGGATATCATCGGCCGAACCTACATCAATGGATTGGCGGAAGAGATCGCACGATGGCTGAAGAATGTTCCCGTGGAAGAACCTATTGGAGTTGCCTTCTCCGGCGGGATTGACAGTGGGAGTGTCTTTCTGACGACCTACCATGTGATGCGAAAGCTTGGAATGAATCCTGTACGGCTGAAGGCGTTCGTTCTGGATCTCGGAGATGGTCCTGACCTCGAACAGGCGCGAGTTTTTCTCGATCAACTCGGGCTTACACTGTTTCTCGAACCTATAACGATGAATTCTTCAATTCTCGATCCGGTCGATACAATTCGCATCGTCGAAGACTACAAGCCGCTCGACATCGAATCAGCAACGATGGCACTCGCGCTCTGCCGTGGCATTCGCGAACGCTACCCGACATGGCGTTATCTGATCGATGGCGATGGCGGCGATGAGAATCTCAAGGATTATCCTATAGAGGAAAATTCCGAACTTACAATCACAAGCGTTATCAACAATCAAATGCTCTACCAGGAGGGATGGGGAGTAGGAAAAATCAAGCATTCGCTTACCTATAGCGGTGGACTCAGCCGTTCTTATACGCGGACGTACGCGCCGGCTCATCATTACGGCTTCAACGGCTTTAGCCCATACACTCGGCCTGATGTTATTGCAATCGCCGAAGCGATTCCCTTTATCGAACTAACGGATTACGATGTCCCCCGGCTCTACGAGTTGAAAGGCGAGATCGTTTCGCGTGGTGTTTCAGCACTCACGGGAATGCAGATGCGCGTCTTCCCCAAACGCCGTTTTCAGCATGGAGCCTTGCCTGCCGAAGCGTTGCACGATAGGTTACCCTATCGCGAAGCGGAGTACCGCAAACAATTTCTGTCGTTGTATCAATGAGAGCTCCCATGCTCGCTTCCTATCCGGATACTCGCTCCGAACGCGACCGATGGATTCTCGCGCAGCGAGGTCCACGAAACGTCCTCGATCCAATGCGCCCTTATGCGTTCTTCTCGGAAGAGGAATGCTCGGCTCGGGGAGAAGTCACAACTGTTTCAACCATTTTTCTTACCAACCGCGAGTGTTCATTGCGGTGTCTTATGTGTGATCTTTGGCAAAACACGCTGACAGAAACAGTGCCAGTCGGTGCAATTCCTGCCCAGATCGATTACGCACTTCTTCGGCTGCCGCCCGCATCTCAGATTAAACTCTATAACAGTGGCAGTTTCTTCGATCGCCGCGCGATTCCCGTTCAGGATTACACAGCTATTGCGGATCGCCTTTTAGCGTTTGAGAGAGTTATTGTCGAATGCCATCCTACGCTCATCGGCGAGAATTGCTTTCATTTCAAAGATCAATTAGGTGCAAAGCTTGAGGTAGCGATGGGACTGGAAACAACTCATCCGCAGGTATTAGACAAGCTCAACAAACAAATGACCGTGGAACAATTCGGGAACTCGGCTCAAATACTGAAGGAGAATGACATCGACCTTCGTATCTTTCTTCTCGTAAAGCCTCCGTTTCTGCGCGAAGAAGAGGTATTTGAATGGACCTCACGTTCTCTGGACTTCGCCTTTGATTGTGGAGCCACAGCAGTCACTCTTATCCCGACTCGCGGTGGAAATGGAGGCATGGACACGCTGGCTTCAATTGGCGAGTTTTCTCCACCACGCCTGGCAATGCTTGAGGCCTGCTTCGCTTATGGCTTGAGCCTTGGAAGAGGTCGGGTCTTCGCTGATCTGTGGGATTCTAGGCAGGCGGCAGAATGCGGAAGTTGTTACGGGCTCCGCATTTCACGATTGAAGACGATGAATCTAGAACAGAAAATGCTACAGCCTATCGTCTGTGAGAGTTGCAAGGCATGAGTTTGAACGATGCATACGATATTGCCGTCGTAGGTTCTGGTTTTGCGGGGTCGCTGTTTGCAATGATTGCACGCCGGCTGGGGCATTCTGTCGTACTTCTCGAACGAGGGAAGCATCCTCGTGTCGTGATTGGAGAGTCTTCGACACCGCTAACAAATCTCTTACTTGAGGAGTTGACTACACGCTACAACCTGCCTTCTCTCCGATCTCTCGCAAAATGGGGTAGTTGGCAAAAGGCGCATCCAAAAGTGACATGCGGATTGAAGCGCGGCTTCACGTTCTACCATCACGACCTTGATGACGCCGCCACGACTGATATCACGCGAGAGAACCAACTCCTTGTTGCCGCCAGCCCTCACGATGAAATCTCGGACACCCACTGGTATCGTGCAGACTTCGACTCTCTGTTCGTCCGGGAGGCTGAGAAACTTGGAGTTAGGTATCTCGACGAGACCGAACTGCTTCATGCCGCAGAATTACCCAATGAAATGACTTTGACCGGAAGGCGTGACGGTCAACCCATTCGACTCACTGCAAAGTTTGTCGTCGATGCGTCAGGCCCGCGCGGCTTCCTCCACCGCGCACTTGGACTCCAATCGCTCGATCTCCCTGACTTTCCTTTGACTCAAGCCTTCTACGGTCATTTCTCTGGTGTGGGCCAGCTTGAGGATCAGCGATGCGAGAGGATCCATGAAATGCCGCCTTATCCAATAGATGACGCGGCCGTGCATCACGTTTTCGATGGTGGATGGATATGGGTTCTGCAGTTCAATAACGGAATCACGAGCGCCGGAGTCGCGGCGACTGATTCGTTCGCTGCTCGAATGAAGTTTGCCGATGAAACTCGCGCCTGGAACCGAATCGTGCGAAGCATTCCTGCGCTGAAGGAACAGTTTGCAGAAGCCAGAGTGCAACGCGGCTTCACGCGAATTCCTCGCCTGTCCTTCCGCAGCGCGAAAATCGCAGGCAAGCGATGGGCAATGCTGCCATCGGCCGCAGGGTTTGTGGATCCTTTGCTCTCTACGGGATTCCCACTCACGCTTTTAGGAGTAGATCGCTTAGCCAGAGCAATCGAAAGCGACTGGGATTCTCCAAGGTTCACTGTCCGGCTCCAGACCTATGCTGCAGATACAGATGCAGAGTTAGTAGCAACGGGACGCCTGATTGGGAGTCTCTACGCGAACATGAGGGACTTTTCCGTGTTCGTCTCGCTCTCCCTGTTGTATTTTGCGGTCGCGAGTTTCTCTGAGACTGCGCGTCGCCTCAAGAAGCCGCATCTGGCCCAATCATTTCTACTGCACGACCACCCTAGCTTTGGACCAGCCTTTATTCGGATATGTAATCGAGCCCGGATGATTCGGAGCAAGGAGGAGTCTAATCAATTATCGAGGGACATTCTCCAAGCAATTGAACCGTTCAATGTCATGGGTCTGGGAAACTCAAAGTATCGTAACTGGTATCCAATCAATGTACAGGACTTGTTCGATTCGGCAGCAAAGGTTGAGTCCTGTGAAAGAGAGATATCCGGCATGCTACGGTCATGCGGCTTTGGCATCTAGGAGATGTCGGTAAGAGTGTGTCGCGACCTTATCGTTGTGTTTCGTGTCGAGGGTTAGACGTGGAAGAAAAAACGTTAATCGGGTGGGCTGAGACGATGCCCTTTCCTTCTTGAATTGTGACAAATTGGTTGGGTTTGACGTCAGTTATTGAATCCTTGCGCCCACTCGGCCATCGTACCTCAAGGCTGACGCTCTTGCCTTCTTCAGGCGTCCCCAACCCAAAGGTAAGCGGCAATTCGCCTTGTGATAGATAGCTTGAGCCGCTCTTCACGATTGCGAACTGCCGACCATTCTTATTCATCGTAAGAGTTATCTTCGTGCCGATACCATCGCGGTTAGAACGTGTACCAATAGTTTTGATACGAAGCATGTCATTGTGATTGCCGTTATCGTTACGCAGAAGCCTCGCTGCCCCGTTATTTGTCGTAAGTATCAAATCCAGATCGCCATCATTATCGATGTCACCATAGGCTGCGCCTCGGCCCACTACGGCGCGGCGTAACGCAGAGCCTAGCCTGCCCGACACTTCGTCAAATCTTCCGCCGTCATTGTGAAATAGCAGAGAAGGCTCTTCGTATTTCAAAGTTGGTTGCAGCACACCAATGTCATCCGCCACATGACCGTTCGTTGCAAAGATGTCTAGGAATCCGTCGAGATCATAGTCAAAAAAAAATGTTCCAAACGTAAGTGACTTAAGCGAGGCTGTGCTTACACCAGAGCGTAGAGAATCATCGCGGAACAGGCCTTCTCCATCGTTGTGGTAAAGCGCTAAGCCTTCGTTTGTGAAGTTTCCAATTACAAGTCCTTGTCTACCTGAATGATCGTAGTCTCCGGCATCGGCACCCATGCCCGCGCGAGTGGTACCCGACTCTCCATAAGCCACTCCGGAAATTACCGCCGACTCGGTAAAGGTGCCATCACCATTATTATGGTAGAGTTTATTGGGCTCGGTATCATTTGCTACGAATAAATCCATCCATCCGTCGTCATCATAGTCAAGCATTGCGATGCCAAGGGATTTACTAGTGGCCTCATAAAGACCAGCTCTTTTGGTTACATTCTGAAACACGCCATCTCCATTGTTGTGAAATAGTGACATGCCTTGCCCTTCATAAGTTTGAGGTGTGCAATAGGATTTGTTCTTTCCATCGAGCGAGCAGGATTTGTCACCCGCGACCGTCCACTCGACATAGTGCGAGACAACTAGATCAAGTTTTCCGTCGTTGTCATAGTCGAACCACATTGCACTGGTTGAAAATCCAGGGTCTCCCACGCCTGCTCTAGTGGTTATATCTGCAAATCTACCGTTGCCAAGATTATGAAAAAGATGATTCTCCCCGACTGCGGTGATGTACACGTCGTCAAAGCCATCGTTATCAAAATCTCCAACAGCGCAACCCATCCCGTAAATCTCAGTGGCGAGCCCTGCCTGCCGAGTCACATCCGTAAACGTCCCATCCTTATTATTGTGATACAGGGCAGGATAAGATTTAGACACCTTATGCTCGGGCCAATCCATCGAATTGATAAACAAGATGTCCTGCCATCCATCGTTGTCGTAGTCAATAAGACATACCCCACTCCCCATTGTTTCAGGTAGATACTTTTTCCCAAAAGCTCCGCTGTTGTGTTTGAAAGTAATCAGAGCTTTGGACGTGACATCCGTAAACTGAATTGGACCCGAGGGGCGAACGGGTGTGTCCGACGACACTAGAGGCAGGGGCTTTACCGAATCGCGGGCCTCCGTGGATTGGGTCGCAGAACCGGTCGAAATAGGTTGTCGGTCGGCGTTTTTCCGGCTGCAGCCTATACTGACTAACATTGTCAGTAAGCAGCAAAGGAGCAGAGCTCGTTGTGTCATAATACGCGGTGATTCTCCAATCTCTTACACAGTTGTCGCAAGAGTCTTGGCACGCGGAGAATGCAGCCAAATATCAAGTGCGAGTGCAGCCGGCCCAACGATGAACAATGCATAAAACGGTGCGTAGATGACCTGATTAAATCGCAGGATCATCTCCACCAATGCGACCAGGAAAGCGACGATGCACTGACCTCTCCAACTTCGCACGGTAGTTTTCGGGTCGGTAATCATGAAGAAGATAAAAAGCTGATACTCCGGTCCGGTAATAGGGGCAATTTCTGATTGCCAAGGAGTACCAGTCATCCAGCTTCTAATCATGGCAAACAAGATAAATGATGCGACGTAAGTACCTGTGATGTGAAACCGCTGGAGTCGCCAGATGATTGTTGCCCCCAGTGCCCAGATCACCATCATCGGCCACAGATAGTTCCCCCACTGAATGCTTAAACTTGTAACGGTATCGCCTGCTAGAAAAAGTAAAACGGAGATACCGAAGTTTGAAGGATTCCAGAGATGACGATCTTTCATTCTAAGAACATACTTAGACGTGATTGATATAACGCTGCACAAAACATAAGGCCAGAATGCAGGGGAACGCAGAAGAATTCCGACACTGATCCCAGTAATGTAGGCGCTGGCGAGGTGAGGCCACTTGCCATAAAAGATGCGGCTAAGGATCAGCTCAGCTAGAAGACTCGCAGCAATCGCCAGAAAAGTTTTCTGATAGCTCTCAAGCATGCCAAACGAAAGATGGCCAACGACTAAAATGAGAGTAATAAAAATGGGAGGAACAAAGCGATTCTCGAGGCTGAACCACCTTGCCCTCTGCATCGATGGCTTAACAGTTGTCAGGGGTCGCGGTTCTATAGTTTGTCGGCTCACTGTGGCTCCTTCAACTTATAGAGCTGATCCGGCAATATCTTGTTGAGAGTCTGGACTGTTCCTGAAGGCCAGCGAATTACCGCCTTGTCGATATTTGGATTCTTTCCCATACCAAAATGAAGGCGTCTCTGATTTTGAGCGGAGAAACCGCTGCCTCCCGACACGCTTTGAGCCTGTCGTTGCCTATTCCAGAACACCGTAATCTGAGCTCCAATAGCACTGCGATTGCTCTTCGTTCCCTCGAGTTCGAACTCGACCCATCGGTTAGCCTGTGTTACGGTGTTTTTGTAAATCAACAAGGGGCCTCGCTGATTCGCGACAACGACATCCATTGTTCCGCGGTTCCATAGATCTGCGACAGCTACCGCACGCCCATCATAAGTATCTGTCGCTCCCACTGCATTCCCAACATCAACAAATCTTCCAGCACCGTCATTCACCCAGACTCGTTTTTGCTGGTAGCCGGAGAGACTGCGGTTTCCCATGTCAGGCCAATTCTTCGCGTCGCTAATGATTGTACTGTTTCCACCAGCCACCTTAGAAAAGTCATACCAATAACTACGATTCTTATCCTGTGACACATATCCATTTGTGAGATAGAGGTCGAGAGTGCCGTCGTTATTAAAGTCGGCAAACTGGGCGCCAAAGCTCCACCCCCCCAGTTCGATCCCCAGTTCGCGAGCCAGATTATCAAACTTGATGGCGCCGGGTTCATCTCTCGGCATCCATAGGTTGTTGCCCTGAATCAGAACTCCCTCCTCGGATATATTGGACACATAAATTGCATATTTCCCCTGATTCATGATGTCCCCAAAGGCCACGTTCATGCCGCTTTTCGGAGCAAACCCAATTCCGGTTTGTTCACCGGCTTCGTGAAATTGCTTTCCGTCGTTGAGATAGAGTTCGGATACTCCATAGTCGTTCGCGACGAAAAGATCAGGATGTCCCGTTTCGCGCAGATCGATTGCTGATGCCGCCAATGCCCACCGACGGCTGTTGATTCCAACCTTTTCACTTATCTCTTCGAATCTACCGTGGCCTAAGTTATGAAAAAGATATTTACGTCCACCGTTCTTTGCATATTCGAAACTATCGGGCATGATCTTAGTCGACGATAAATGCCAGAGGTCAAGGTCCTCGGAGTAGTAGCCTCCAATAAATAGATCGAGCAGGCCGTCGCCATCGTAATCGAACCACACCGCGCTGTTTGCATTAATCCATTTCGGAAGGTTGGCCTGCTCTGTTACACGAGTAAAACCATGCCCGCCGTCGTTATGAAACAGTTCGGGGCGTCCCCACTTTATGAGTAGCAGGTCTTCATATCCATCATTGTCATAGTCTCCCCAGACGGCACCCATGGAAACGCCTGTTCCCGGTTGGTTTACATTCGCCACTCCCAACTCCGAAGCGACATCTTTAAAGGTGCCATCGTGCTGATTGCGGTAAAGCGCATTGTTACTGCCCTCGGCGCTATTCGTTACGTAAATATCAGACCATCCATCGCGATCGAAGTCGACGATCGAGACCGAAGCTCCCATCGATGCAACCTGAGGCATAATGCCGTTCAATTTGGAGTCCAGGGTAGGCGCCTGATGGACAAAATTGACGCCAGCGGATTTCGATACTTCCGTAAAATAGAACCCATGACGTTCAAGAGCCGCATTTGAGTTGAAGGCAATGCCAGACACTGGTCGTCGCGCCGATATTAGCCGGATAGAAAAGGGTGTCAACAACAGAGCCAGGAAGAGAATTCCCAATAAAAGTCGTGCGATGGGGCCTCGTTTCATTTGTTTACTGAACTCCTCAACTCGTTTTGAATAACCTTTGGCGTGACATAGCGCGTGTGATAGGTCATCCAATCTTCCGGGTGATGACGATAAACCCAGTCATCTTCCAGTCTGCTGGGTGCGACGTCATAGTTTTTACGAGCGTGATAAGGCAAGGGGAGTATCGTCTTCGAGTAGGTTGAGTTGTAGTCCCCATCTTTAATCCACCCGTCGCCAACGATGATGTAGTCACGCACCCAGCCTGCCTGTGGCGCAGTGGGCGCGGGAAACTGGAAAGTCATCTCGTCACCCGCGTTCATGATGACATAATGATCATCCGCTCTCGCAAGCAACTCACGCACATTCCCATATCTCGTGTAATAGCCTTCCAGGTCGCGCCAAGGTTGTTTCGTCCCTGCAAGATGGCTATAGTCTGGTATCTCAGGAGACGAGCTGTTCTGCTGATGAACGATGGAATACCCACGATAATGAAGGTCAGCAATAGAAGGGGTCAGCCGAATAATCTTCAGCGAAGTCTGCGGCAATCCCTGTGCCCACTCAATGGAATCCCAATAAACCTCAAGATTTGTTCTGAGTCTCACCTTGTGAGCTGTGCCCGGACGAAATGCCTTCGTGATATCAAATAAACATATCTTTTTTCGGCCAGCAGGGAAGCCAAGATTAGATCGTGCGACCATCCAGCCGCCGTGTCCATCAGGCACTTCGAGCCTTAGAGGGCGGGACTGTTCGTGTTGGCCCTGACCGATTGCTACGTTGATTGAAGAATCCGAAGGGTGGAGCCAGCCTTTCGCAATCAGGTACAGTGGACCATCAGTGATATTGTCGCCAAGGTCTACTTCCACGTAATGATCGCGTGTTATTCCTTGGTATTGTCCTCGCCCGAAGGTGTCGAGGTAATTTCCATCCAGATCGCGAATGATATCGGTGACATTTCGTCCGGTATCATCCACGGCCCTCACGATCTTGTGAACCGGGCCAACGGTAATGACCTCAGGCTTCATTGCAGGAACTTTGAAGCGCTCATCAGTGAATATTTCGGTACCCACCGGATGATCAACTACCATCAAAGCCAGCGAGTCGTAGTAAAAGGTCTCCCATAACTCTCCAGTAATTCGGAGGTCGTAATACCCATCGCGAGGTACAAGCTGATCGCCGCCAATTTTGTACCATTCTTCGGTAGCAGCGATGCTGGCAGTACCCAGATTGTCGATACGTAATCCGATGGCGGATCCCCATGGCACCGCATCCTTTACGAACTCCATCTTATTTCCGTTATAAGCGAACAGAAATGGACACGATCCTTTGAGTCGTTGTTCAGTCACGATTTCCTGGTTGGCCTGAAGCGCAAACTCTGCACGTATAGATCCATTGGGCCAAAGAATTCGGGCAACATCTACGTTCTTCTGCTCCCCAAGCCCAAAGTGAATCTGCGGCCCGGTGATGGGCTGCATCTGCGTTAGCAGACCAGAGCGAATTTCGATCTCCCCCCCAACGCCGAAGGGATTAATGCGTTGATCACCAACAGTTTGGTTCGCACGCGGCCGGATGATCTGCCAGTAATAGTCTTTGGTTCCATGATTAACTGACTCAATCGCCTGACCCTTCTCAGAAAGTCCAAGTAAATCCAGTCGCCCCGAGGCATTCAATTCAGCCGCATCGAAGACCATAGCCGAATCGGCCGCACCTTGTGCCGGCACGAAATTGCCCGCAGCTTCTCCTAGCCAGAGAAGTGCACCGGGTGTTTTGTTTTCTGCAACCGGGGTGACACGGCCCAGCAGCAGATCGATTGCACCGTTGTTGTCCAGATCAGCAACTCGCAATCTCACTTCTCCCGCGAGATAGTTTTGTGCATCAGGAATTCGTGCAATCTCGGCGATATCCCAGGTTCGCCCATCGTCCTTTAGAGCGAGGCGAAGGATCGCACCATCGCTGCGAACCGCGAGAAGGTCGAGAGTTCCACGGTGACTTACGTCCCCAACCGCAATTGCTTTGACGAGCCCAGACTCCGTCGGTAGAGAAATTTCAGTGAATCGCCCCGAACGTTCATTGTGGTAAATGTGCAGATGATTTGCGCTGTCAATGAACACCGCGTCCGGGTTACCATCGCCATCAAGATCGGCCCATGCAAATCCTCGCACGCCTAAAACCCTGGCGAACGGATAGATCGGAGTGAACGTACTGTCCCCATTGTTTCTTAGTACGATCGGCTGACTGGCATGAGATGCCAAGACAAGATCAAGATCGCCGTCAGCCTCTATATCTATAGGCCACCCTCCGCTGTAATGTCCGTTGAGAATCTGATTTGGCAAGTTGGTTTTTTTCGTTACATCGACAAAACTAGTCGCGGTGTCCTGGCGGAAAAACCGCAGTCCGCCCGCACCTGCTAAGACCAAATCAGTTTTAAAATCGTAGGTGAAATCAATGGGAATAATGCCTTCAGGTGCTGGAGGAGTTTTGGACGCTCCTCCAGGAAAGGCAAGATCGATACCTGTAGAGAAATGTAGAGTGCTTCCGTTTGCTACCGCAACAATTGGAACCCCAGCCCCGCTGAGCGGAATGGCTCCAATCCAACTCCACTGACCCCCGACTAAGTTTGCCAGAGGTTGGGGTTTGAAGGTCATTGCCGTGTCTGCCGGGGCAGGAGTAAATACTGGTGTGGGCAATCTCAAAAAGCGCAAAAAGGGCTGCGCCTCATCTCCCGGCGGAGGTTTAATCGCTGCAAGGCTCTCTCGAAAGCTTGGAACTGTCATGAGCGCGTTGCGCAGAAAAATCGTTTTCACGGCGGCGGAACGTGGGTCTTGTCCCGTAGTGGCTGCGACAAGGGAAGCAAGTTGTTTCTGCACTTCAGCGGGCCACTCAGCCGACTGTCTCTGAATTCGTGTAACTGCATCGGTCAACGCGGGAATCTCACCGCGTTTTGCTGTTATGCGGCTTAGCTCCAGCAAAGCTGCAAGATTGTTAGGATCGATTTCAAGAATCTGTTGAATGAGTTTCTGAAATTCGGCATCGCTATTCATATCGCCTTGCCGCTCAATCTCTTCGGCGAGTCGATACATGGCGATCAGGTTCTTTGGATTGATTTCAGTTGCCTTGCGGAAATTAGCAATCGCTTCTGAAGCATGTCCTCTGCCTACTTCAAGCAAACCGAGCAAATAATAGATTCGATCGTTTTGCGGTGCGAGTTCACGTGCACGTTCGATTCTTGGAGCCGCTGCATCGAAATCCCGTTGACGAATTCCCAAAACACTCCAGTTAGCCCATGCAGCAGGTTCGCTCGGAACGATCTGAGTGGAGCGTGACAGTTCTGTCTCCGCGCGGACATCGTCGCCCACCTGCAAGGCACCGAGACCTGTGTAGAAGGTCGAAACGAAGTCTGCATAGGTTTTCGATGACTTGTCAGGTAATCTGCCCTTCGAATGACATCCTGTGGCGAGGAGCAAGCTCAAAACAACCAGATAGCCAAGAAGTTTTAATCGCCATGCAAAGTTTTCGTTTTTCATCATGAATCGATTGCCTATTCTTCCGCTCACAGCCCGACCTTTTCGAAAACTCTAATCCAGCATATTGTCCTTGGTAACTCCTGCACGCTCATCCAGTCGCTCCCTCTTGAACCCGTTTCCGCGTGACTCGTCTGTTGTGCCGTCTGGTAGAGACTGCTTTAAACCACAGAAATCCAACACCAAGAAAAGGCAGCAGAAACAGCAGCAGGTCCCAGCGCCCTAGAAGGGCTGGGGTCACCTCTACATTAGTATCCGTCTCTCCGCTCACTTGCGAACTTGATAACAAAATCCGAACCCGCCATGTTTCTTCTTTATCGAACGGAACCTCTGCCTTAAATTCGACATGGTCGCGGAGCTTGTTTCGCCAGGCGTTGTAGGCCTTCTCCGGCATTCGCCCGCTCACAGGTTGAACGATTACTTGAACTTTCATGTCGGAGGGAATCGAACTACCCGCCGGAGGATCGATCACAACGAAAAAGCTTCCAGTCCCCACATCCGGGTTGCTCCAGACTGCGACGGTGAGAGGGCCGATTTTTTGGTTCTGGATGATTGGGTACGGCGGCCCGATATGGGCCCAGGCGGAAGAAGTCCCGCAAATCACAAAACACACGATCACCAAATACGCGTATGCACGTATCTTCCTACCGGATGCGATCCTTCCGGTCGACATCATCGTCACAATCAGTAGGGTCTCGCGCATATTCATCCTGCCATCATGGTGGCGCGCATGTCCATCGGTTGAGCGATTAGCCAGAACGAGGCAAGCAGCAGCAGCAGACAAACGAGTGCCCAAGGGACAAAAACACGAATCGGGTGCTCCCTCGAGTCCTCTTTTGCCAAGTGCCAGACAACAAGAAGAGAACCCGCCATACCAAGTATTAGAAATCCAATCTCGATCGGTTCTACTACATTTCGCGGAATTCCTACGAGCATCCACTGAGGTTCTCCAAGAATAGGCCAGCCAAGATCGGCCAAGGCGCTCTGCGTTACGGGAACAATTGTGTAAAGACCAGTAAGAAAGTGAAATCCATAGTGGGCCAGCCACATGCCGAAACCGAGCGGCACAAGGGAATAGGTATAACGAAGAATCATGGGTAACCAGGCTTTCCGAACGCCTGCCCAGTTGCGAGTGACCCAAGCCGCCACTCCAAGGAGTAGAGCAGGTTCAATGACGAGAACAATCGTAAAGAGTAGGCCAAGCACCGGAGCGTTATTCTTGACGTGCAATAACCGGCCCAGCCACTGTTCAATGACATAAACAGGACTGACCATTCCGAAGGCATTCATCAGCGCGCCAAAGCAGAACACCAGAGCCAGGGCCCCGATGTCTTTGCGGCGAGAGAAGTGACCAATGCCCGATCGTGGCACGTCTAACATCAACTCATCTGCAGGAATGCGGCTCAGGATGCCAACGTTATCGTGCGGGCACGCATGGACGCAGTCAAGGCAGAATGTGCAATCCATATTGCCCACTTTCGCTGGCTGAAAGAGCGCGAGTTCGCATCCACGCTGAAGGATCACAAGATCCGACTCAGGTGAGCGACGGCCGCGAATGCAGTCCTTGGTATGACAGCCTTCGCAGATCTCGTGATCACGAACCGTTACTTCAAGTGGAGACAAGGTCGAGGCGATAAAGTTGAACTGCCCAATCGGACAGACAAACTTACAGAAAGTAGCATGCTTGAAGAGTCCATCGATCAGCAGAGCTGAAAAGAAATAGCCGACAATAATCCACGCAGTCAGCCACGGCGACGACCATAAGCCAAATAGCTCATAGCTAAACAGAACCAGCACAAAGAGCGCGACCGCAATCCACTTGTTACGAAGCCTGCGCGGCCATGTAAGTCGCGGATGGATCCATCGCCGCATGAAATTCCTGACCAGCATGAATGGACACGCCATACAGAAGAAATTTCCTGCGCAGAGGAGTATTAGCACCAGCGCCCCACGAAAGTGAACCCAGGTAAGCACTGTTGCCAGATTTTTTGGCGAGAGGGATGGTCCGAAAAGACCATGCAGAATCATTGCAACGCTGATCAAGAGAAGAGGAATCTGGAGCACAGTCCGGGAGTGACGCCATTGCAGAAATCGTCCAAGAATCGGCAGCGTAAGAAGATCAAACGGCGGGGATTGTATAGATCCATCATCCTGTTCGAGCGAGTTGAAGGGGGGCGAAGACAATGTAATCAGTTGGGTAGGACGCCTCTCACATTCATTTGACGTACGATCTTCATTCCACTGCCAAGCCGGATGTGCAGCAGAACCACCCAATCTCCTCCCATGGCGAAATTCACATTCGACTCGTAATTGCCCGGAGCGTTCTCCTTCGCCGCCGCGAACACCGGGCTCATCCCCGGATGAGCCATATCCGCCTCAACCATGATAGAGGCATCCGTCACCGGATTTGCAGCTGCATCCGAGAGTTGTATAGCTACAGTAACCTCACCGACACGCACGGGCTGCGGACGAATTTCCTCGCGTATCAAAATGTTGTCTTCCGATGCCCCAGACCGACGGCAACCAGTGGTTGCCAGCGCAAATGACCCTGCAATGATAAAAACTAACCCCAGAAATGGACAGGTCGCCAAACGGCGACCCACGAGAAAATATCCATTCATCATTCAACGCCTCGATAAGCAGGGAATCGCAGAGTCAAGCAGGACAGTCAGCATCTTCCATGCCTGATTTTCGCCATGAGCAGGAGCAATTGGCATGTACCTGTGGCTCACTTGCCGGCGGAAACATGTGATAGTACATCGCAATTACCATCGGAATAAAAACCACGGCGTTGTAGAAAAGATGAAGCTCTACACGCGGAAAGAAAAACTGCAGTACGCTGAACGGCACCGGTTTGCCTCCGAGATTATGATGAAGCGTCGCCTGGCTGATCAGAAGAAAATGTTCGATGTGGTGCCAGAATTGAATCACAAGTGCAACCGTCCACCATGTGCGGCTCCGGCCAGTAAAACCCTTGCGAAGTACCCAAAGTCCGGTAAGCATGATTACGGCATACCCATAGTGCAACGCTTCGGATTTGATAAGCCACGGATACCAAAGCCCGAGAATCCCATTCGCCTGTGGACGAGGCCACCCCATTACCCAGATCTGGTAAGCCTGCACCAGATGCTCTCCCCAGTGAGCAAGCACGATCACCATAAAAATCTGTAACGCCCGTTCATGCCATTGCGAATTCAGCTTGTCATAGAAACTCGGATGGGAGGAGGACACGAAACCAAGATGCGAAATACTCGGGTTGGAAGCCGCCATAAACCGTTCACCTCGGAAGGGATGCTATGAATATCAGGACGGCCTATGGTAGCTAATTCAGATAACCTCCGTCTGCAACCTGATGATGGAAAAGAGACTCAATCTTTAGATTGAGTCTCTTTTCGTCTATCTTCTGGCGGGAGAAAAATATCCACCCAAGGTTGGTTGACCACAATTCTCCAGCTCTGCAATGCTCTGGAGCATTTCGCATTACTATTTGGAGACCAACCCTTGACGCATCGTGTCGCGCTCTTTCTCTGTGCCTTTCTACCGGCAGCAGCACTTCAGGCCGAAGATAACTTCTTCGAGAAGTGGGAAACCCGCACTTCCGCAACGCAGTCGAAGCAGCCTGCGTGGACCCCTCCTATCGCCACAACCTACGTTGGCCTGATACAAGTTGCACGTACCGACTTCACGCGGCAGATTTCATCTACGCACACCACAACCTGGAACTATGATTCGAGCAAAGGACTGTGTCTAATTCCCTGGTCCAACACAGAAATCGATATCAATCTTCCGCCGTATCTTCAACATAGCACTCCCACGCCTGTCGACGGCGCAGGCGACATGTCCTTCCTTCTCAAATACCGTCTTATGACCGGAAATCTGGAACACGGCAACTACATCTGGAGCATTAGCCTACCCTTCACTATCCCCACGGGAAGCTACAAAAACGGAAGTACCAATGCGAGCCTCTCCCCGACAATGGGATTTGGCAAGGGTTTTGGACGCCACTTCGATGTCCAAACCACGCTAGGAGGAACCTTGCCGACAGGGAACGCTGACAAACTCGGCCGACCGATCGTTTGGAACACGACCGCTCAACTCCATCTTGGTAAATACTTCTGGCCCGAGCTCGAATCAAACGCCACTTACTTTCACGGTGGCCCAAACGACGGCAAGAATCAGGAGTTTCTCACCCCGGGTATTATTTTTGGCAAGTTCTCGCTGCGGCCCAAAGAACCGAAAAGCCGCTTAGGGATAGGTTTAGGTGCGGGCGAACAGATTGCCACCAGCAAATTCCATGGCTACAATCACAGCCTCATCTTTACCTTCAGACTCCTTTTCTGAAATTGCTCATCGACTCGTTTAGGATTTCAACGATGCCATATCAATGGCGAAGCGGTATTTGACATCGGCCTTCAAGAGTCACTCATAAGCTTCGTTAACCTTCTGGATCGGAATAACCTCGACATCGGCGGTAATGTTATTGGTTCCGCAGAAGTCGAGCATCTCCTGTGTCTCGGCGATGCCACCAATTGGCGAACCGGAGACGCTGCGCCGTCCGAAGATCAGGTTGAAGGCGGCAATGGCCATTGGCTTTTCTGGCGCACCGACGAGCGTGATATTACCGTCCCTTCGGAGCAGATTGAGATAGGCATTGATATCGTGGTCGGCAGGACGGCATCAAGAATGAGGTCGAAGCTTCCGGCATGCTTAGCCATCTCGTTGCGATAAGAATTTTCATAAGACGTGTCGTTGGTTATCGTTGGTTAGTGGGAGAGGTTGAATCATGTCTCTAGAGACCAGCGTTAGCGATCGAGACGGGCCCGGACGATGAGAAAGACTAGAAACAACACCAACTGAGTCATAGCTAAGTCCTCACATTAGGAGAGTCACTTGTCATGGGGGAATAACCTTCGATTCATTGCATGGTTTCCATGAAGACTGAACACGTTGCCACTCTTGTTATTCCCGGCGCAGATGAATGCTTCGTCTTCGGGAGTAATATTTCCCACGTGCAAATCGCGAAGAAACGATTTAATCAGGACTACATATTCACTTCTGCCACAGCATTAACCACCGGAAATGGGAGACGAGGCAGATCGTCTTGGTTCTCGTTCTACGGTGGGAAAATCTGCCCGACCGTATAGGGCGAACGGCTGGTCCAAATGTGGACATTCCTCGGCGCATGTCAGATCGCGACGGCTCCCCATGTTCGGGCTGGCTATTCAATGCTTGCTGTGACAGGCGTGGACGAGATTGGCGAGATGGTCGTAACGCCAAAAAATGAACATTCTGTCGTCTTTGATGACAACAAGGATAAAAATTGCCACCGAAACTCAATTCGTGGGATCAAACTGCTATCCAATGTTGATCATTGGACCGGCTTAACCTGGCCGCGCAGGGAATAGAAATAGCGGAGCCGTGTTTCACCTACGAGCGTTTCATAGGATCGTATTTGATTATGAGCCTCTCATGATTCACTATTTCAAACGACTGAGGTATCCATTTGTCTTCATCATCGACTATCGCGACTGATAATAACGTGCTTGGGGCCTCGCCGAAAGATTTTCGGCCTCAGGCATTTGCGCAATACAATCCCTCGCGAATTTCTTCTGATTGGAATGCCATGTTGTTTGGCACCGCAAAAACTCATGGCACTGCCCGTGAGGCATCAACCAACTCTCAAGCGGATTTGACAGAATTCCGACGATCTTTGAAGCACCTCCGCGTAAAGTTGTTGGAGATGATGAGGACGACACTCCGAGTTGTAGATTACACCGCCAAGGCTTGCGGGTCATATCGCGCTGAGATTGCTTTGCACGCGGCCGGAGAGCGAAATAAATTGGGCTGCTTGCCGATTTCCATCCGGGCAATTTGTCATAGGCTACACAACGAGAACGAACTCAATGACGAAGCCCTGGAGATTTTGGGGGCTATGCGGGCAATTTCGGTAGCTCTCGTTTTCGCATGCAAATATGCACGAGATGTTTCGTCACACATTGCTTCGCTCGTGGGCGAAGGCAGGTATATGCAATCCCAGGTCCGTACATCGCTTAGCGACTGCGTCAACCGATCCCTGCGACTATGTATCGTCGCATTCGTGAATCGGGAGATTTCGCACGCCGAAAGCGCGTTGCGCAAGCTCAACGGCTGCCAATTCATCTTTTCCCTGAGGGAGGGAACGCGGATCGTCACACAGACAGAAATGGGAAGATCCCTGCGAGAACAGCCGATAGAAAAGGGTTTGATGCAAATGATGGACAGTGTTCGCATTGTCGCTCTTCAACTGACCTGCCCAGCGCCTTATTCCATCTAAGCCATCTGGCCTTTCGTTCTTTCGGACATGAACCACTTCTCTGGGACCTGCATATTCATAACAGAGTACGGCGCTGCTATGTACATCGAGGAATTACTGTCTCTCAAAATCAAAGCACCAACGAAAACGTCGCCGACTCAACATCAAAAGTCGAATTTCTTGAAATTGGGAATATTGTCACAATTTTCGGGTTTATAGAGGGTAAGTCAATATGTTCGAGAAGCCGAATGGCTCATCTCCCAAAGAAGCTGCTGGCCTTGCCCACATCGACGGGTTATTTAGCTATGCGGTTGTACTCACTCGCAATCGCAGCGATGCAGAAGATCTAGTGCAAGAAACCTATGTTCGTGCAATAGGCGCCATGGGAAGACTTCGGGAGAATAGCAATGTAAAGAGCTGGCTGTTCACTATACTTCGGAATATCTGGCTCAATCAGCTCAGACAGCGGCGCATGTCTCCTACAATGAGCGATTTGGCGGCCGAAGAAGGTGCGACGGATGCTTTTGTGAAAGGCGACGACCCTCATTCCCTGTTCGTCAGAGGGGTTGAAAGGGAGCAGGTACGCCATGCCATTCGGCAGCTGCCCGTGGATTTTCGCGAAGTTATTCTTTTGCGCGAGTTCGAAGAACTCTCCTATGAAGAGATCGCCGCCGTACTGGACTGTCCTGCGGGAACGGTGATGTCAAGATTGGCGAGGGCGCGATCTAAATTGCGGACTTTGCTCTCCGCCACTTTGTCCAACTCCGCTTCAAAAATCAAGGAGAAGTGAGAATGGGTTGCGATCAATACGGCATCCGAGCCCAGCTTTATTTCGATAACGAACTGAGAGGGTTGGAACTTGAAGACTTCCGACGTCATATCTCTCACTGCCAACATTGTCTGGAATTTGTTGAGCAGCTACGCTATCTCTCGACCGTCTTACAAGAATCACGGCCGCTGTTTGTTGCTCCGGATGGGCTGCGCAGGCGGGTGGCAGAGGAAATCACAAAGCCGGCCCCTTTCGCCGATGGAGCATCTGTGCGACTTCCGGATATTGCGCGACGGCCAAGACGGGCGCTTCTAGGGGGGGAAGATTCAATTATCAACTGCCGAGTAGTCGCAGTTGCGCTTCTACTATTTATCGCTGTTGTCCCTACCTTCGTGCCGGCTGCGATCCGGCGCGTGGGTGCTACCTCCTATGCGGACGCCGCAGTGTCTACGCATCGTAGTTATCTGGAAGGCAACCTGCCGCTTGAGATTCTGTCGTCCTCGTCTCAGACGGTAATAGCGTGGTTTACCGGAAAGGTGCCGTTCGAGTTCCGACTGCCGGCACCGCAGCCGTCCCCCACAGGGTCACCAGCCTATCGGCTCATGGGTGGAAGATTGGTGAAGTATAAGGACAACTACGCTGCATTGGTGGTTTACGAGATGAAGAATTCGAAGATCAGCCTCATGGTTACGTCGGACAAGTCAGCGGAGGCTACCGGAGGAAATGAAGTTGTCTCGGAAGGTCTAACGTTTCACTACCAAACAAAGAACAAATTGAATGTAATTATGTGGAGTACTCATGGACTTACCTATGCTTTAGTCTCGTCTGTTCAGAGTTCTCCTCGAGGTTCATGTCTTGTATGCCATCAGAATATGGCTGACCAGAACAAATTTAAAGAACACTAATAGACGTCAAGGGATGCGATTCACCCGCAGTCTTCGGTTCCAAAGCCGTCTATTGAGAAGCGAGTTTGATCTCATTCCTCACTCTCCGGTCTGTTAGTCAACAAACAAGAAGTAATCCGATCAGAGGTAAATCTTGCGGTCAGCCCGTCATGTGTCCGCAATTCCCGATTTGATCGGGCGCTTGTTAAGCGGCCAAACGATCTTTCGCAAGTCAGAATCCTGGAATTCTTGTTCTTCGCTGCACACGAGTTCGATCTACCTTTGCTTCAGAAGAGATAATCAGTTTAGAGGGTAAGTCGCTCCTTGCGGGCAGCGAGACGGCTAATCAACGGCAAGTACTTGGTATAGAATTGGGGCGCATGAGACAGGACGAATAGGGGAATGACCTTACCATGCTCAAATCGCGTCGCAGCTTGCTGAAAAGTGTTGTTGGGACGGCCGGGACTTTGGCGACTGCGCCATGGATGTATGCTGCCTTCCAGCATCCGCAGCCGATGCCATCGCCGAATGCGCCGACTAACCAGAATATTCCCGGAGGGATGAATGGCCCTCAAGCTACCAAGCCAGATCAGCCTCCCCCGAACCCAATGAATCAGGAGCAGATAGCTGCTATGGTGCAGCAGCTTTACAAATTGGCGTCCGAGCTCAAGGAAGAGGTCGAAAGTACCAACCTTGCTGCCGTGTTTCCGGTGACCTTCGTAAAGAAGGCGCAGACGATCGAGAAGCTCGCCAAGCAGATCAAAGATCGTGCCAAAGGATAGGGCTGCTAGTTGGAGCGCGGCTGGGACGGCGATGTCCGCGCCGGTGGGATTGTGGTTGCGCCCCCTGCGCCGGGGGAATCCGCAGAGATCGGGACTCCGTGCTGAACCTTCTGACTTTCCGCTGTTTTGCTCAATTGAGAGAAAGTTACGCGCTCTTGCTCGGCCTTTTCGGGCATCTTAGCCCGCGCATAAGCCTTGGCCAGGTTGAAGTGGATCTCCGGGCTCGCGGGACTAAGCCTGCTGGCAACCTCCAGTTCGTGCAAGGCCGTCGTATCGTCTCCGGACTCGAGGGAAGCGCGTCCAAGGAGATAGTGGGCCTCCGCGGAATTTCCAGCTAGTTTCACCGCGCGCTGAGACCATGTGATCGCGTCCGTGAAATTGTGCTGACGAAGCGCGATTGAAGCCAAGCGAATGCACGGAAGTTCGCTTGCGGGCGAGATTGCTCTCTCTGCCTGCATCTGACCGGCGGCCTCATCGAACTCGGACACGGCAAGCAGCGCGGTACCGTAGGCGTAATGGAGAAACGGTGTCGAGGGGTACTGCTTTAACAGTCGCTGGAACTGCAGAAACGCTGCGTCGTATTGGCTGCTCCTTAGCAGAAGAGCGATCTTTCCGGCGGTGCTGACTAGGTCTGTCTCTTCCGGTTTCTCTTGCCCGGGAAACCTCCGCCTTCGGAGAAGCGCCAAACCGAGTGCATACTCAACTTTCTCGTCCAATCCTCCCGTCTTCGAAGCAGAGGCGAGCACGTCTGAGGCCCTATCGAATTCTCCTACGTGAATCAACAGAATCCCAAAGGTGTATCTCGCTGCCTGTAGTGACTCGCGACTACCACGCAAACCAAGGTTTGCCCCGCGATCCAGGTGCA
Organism: uncultured Acidobacteriaceae bacterium; assembly: GCA_963815485.1. GTDB lineage: Bacteria > Acidobacteriota > Terriglobia > Terriglobales > Acidobacteriaceae > Edaphobacter. Next base: position 4,139,639 of record CAWFGQ010000002.1, read on the forward strand.
CAAGTGCGTTGTCAAAGTCGTTTAGCGCGAACTCATTGAGCCCCAGAACCGCCCAGCCAGTGCCGCTGTCAGGATTCTGACTTAACCAGGTCTTCAAGTGATCTGCCGACGCGGCGTACTGACCTTCCGAATATTCCTGCATGGCGCGTCGCCAGAGGTCTTGATCGAAGCTGAGCCCGGTTGCGGGAAGAGGGCTGGCTTTTGCGTTCGTATAACGCTGGACTATGCGCTGCTCGGGGGCCTCCTGGTCGGCAGACAAACTGCCTGCCGTCCTCGTTTCGTTCGCTGCACGATCTGAATCTTTAGCGGACTCCAGGGCCGCCGCCAATCTCTCATGAGCGGCTTTGCTAGCCGGGCCAAGCGTGACCGCTTTCAGAGCGGAGGCGAGTGCGTCGTTTACGGCCCCCTGCCGAAGTTGCAGTCGACTTATCTCGACCCAGGGCAGGGGACTCTCGGGCGACAGCGTGGTCTCCTCAAGCATGAACTTGAGTGCTTCTTTGTCGCGTCTCGCCTTCGCCAGCGCGAGTCCGTAGGCGTAATGCAGATATGGAACGTCCGGATAAGTCTGGAGCAAACCTGGAAAACGACCGAGGGCCTCCTGGCCCGCGGACGCAACGCCTCCCGTGGCCACGACTAACGCTTCCTGCGACGGATCGATCTCTTCGGGCAACAGGGCAATTCGCAACGTTGCGAGGCCAAGCGCGTACTTGACCTGGTCTGACATCTGACCACCACTAAAGGTCCCTAACAGCAGATCAGACGCACGCTGGAACTTACCTGCCCGCACGAGCAACAATCCCAGATGATAAGTCGAGACGCGCTCAATCTCAGCGTCGTCCTTGATTCCGAGCGACTCCGCCTTCTCTAGATGAACCAGCGCGTCAGCAAAATCTCTCGTCTCGAACTCTGACAACCCGAGCAGACTCCAAGCGACGCCGAGGCCCGGAGCAAACTCAACGATATGTTGGAGCGTTGATCTCGCGTCCGTGTAGCGATTGGCGCTATATTGGAGCACTCCCAGGTTCCACCAGCCCTCCTTCCATTCCGGCCGAAGTTCGAGCACACGTTGGTAGTCCCGAATGGCTTCAGAAGTTTGTCCGGATTCGCCCTCCTGCTGCGCCAACTTTTGCAAGGCGTCAATATTCACTTGGTCAGCGGGCTGCACAGTCGCCGTCTGCAGAACGGGAACAATCTTTCCAGCCGCATTCGAGTGCAATGACAGCTGGCAAAACACCACGCCCATAGCAATCGATCGAAGGGCGCACATGGACAGCGATTTCATTCCGCTGTAAGTTTAGCTCCAGGAGAGACTCTTCATCATAGAAATGCAACAACCGAATGTCAGACCCTTTGAACAGCTCACACGTCGCAGGGTCCTTCGAAACCTCGCCGCTTTCGCCGCCACGTCACAGCTACATGCCGTGCCGTTTAGTGGGCCGACCTCTTCACAGAATCACTACGCGTTCGAGGAGGTCCCCGCCTCAACAAGCGGGATTACCTGGGTGCATACAGCAGGCAAGACCGAATATAAGCATCTGCCGGAGACGAGCGGCGCCGGATGTGCGTTTCTGGATTTTGACAATGATGGATGGATGGACATTTACCTGGTAAACAGCGGAAAATCCGACTTCTACAATCCGCCGAAGCCATTGCGGAATGCCCTTTACCGCAATAATCGCGACGGGACGTTCACCGACGTTACCGAGAAAGCAGGAGTGTCTGGGGGCGGATATGGCATGGGGGTCGCGGTCGGCGACTATAACGGCGACGGCTTTCCCGATCTTTACGTCACGCAATTTGGCCACAACATTCTCTACCGGAATAATGGAGACGGCACTTTCACCGATGTGACTGAAAAAGCCGGGGTGGCCGCGGCGGGCTGGAGTTCGAGTGCCGTCTGGTTCGACTATGACAATGATGGAAAGCTTGATCTATTCGTCTGCCAGTTTGCTGAGTTCGACGCCTCGCTTGGTTGTGGTACCGATGGTGCCGGCGTGCGTCACTACTGCATTCCGCGGATCTTCAAGTCACGTCCAAGTTGGCTCTTCCACAATAACGGCGATGGCACGTTCACAGACGTAAGCCGCGCGACCGGAATCGCCGACCATCTGGGAAAAGCCTGGGGAGTCGTGGCAACGGACGTGAACAACGATGGAAAAATGGACCTATTGGTAGCCAATGACACGGTGCCGAACTATCTGTATTTGAACCGTGACGGCAGCTTCGAAGAAGTCGGACTGGTTGCCGGCGTGGCTTACAGCGGCGAAGGTCGGGCGCGATCGGGAATGGGTGTTGATTCCGCTGATTTCGACAACGATGGACAGATGGACCTCTTCGTCGCCAACATCGACCAGGAGATATTCTCGCTTTATAGGAATAATGGAGATGGCACGTTCGACGACGTAGCCATGCCGATGGGCATTGGCATGTCGACTCGGTGGATGAGCGGGTGGGGGCTCAAGTTTTTTGACTATGACAATGACGGCAATCTCGACCTCATCTTGGCGAACGGTTTTCCAGACGATCTAATCGACCAGACATCGTCGCTGGTCAAATGGAAGGAACCTTTGCTGCTCTTTCATAGCGAAGGGAAAACGTTCCGCAACGTAAGTGCCCAGAGCGGCCCGGTATTTGCTCGGAGCTTTCCCGCTCGTGGCCTTGCATTGGGCGACTTCGATAACGACGGGAAGGTTGACGTGCTCATCAGCAACAATGACGGACCGCCCTTACTATTGCGCAACAACACCGGCAAGGAAAATCACTGGCTAGGCTTGCGCCTTGTCGGTCGCAAATGCAATCCTGACGCAGTGGGAGCCCGTATTACCTATCAGGCGGGAGACTTAAAGCGCACAAGGATGAAAGTGGGCGGAGGCAGCTTCCTCTCCTCACACGATCCGCGGATAGTTCTAGGGGTTGGAAGACACCCGAAGATCGATTGGCTTGAAGTGAAGTGGCCTCAACCTGGCGGCGGCATTGAACGGTTCACAGAACTCCCTTTGGACCGCTATATCACCATTATCGAGGGCACAGGCAAGTGGAAGTAACGCCCATACACCCGTGAGGAGTCAATCCGGAAAGGCATCGCCCGCTCTCGCGATCCGGATGCGGTGGTCAGTGAAGTTGCTGTGCATCTCTGGCACATAGACCTTGACCATGTGACAGGTTGTGCATCGGCTCGTTGCGACTGGACAGCTTGGTCCTTCATGCCGAGCGGTTGTGCTCGGTTCTGATGAGTTTGCGTGGCATTTTAAACATGCCCTGTCGTAGGCCGCCGCATCTGTTTGTAATTGCTCGTGCGGGTCATGACAGGCACTACACGTAAGTCGTTTATCTCCTTTTCCCCAGCATTTGCTTGTGACCAGGCGATAGGGCGCCGATCTTACTGTCGAGACACCTTTGACTCCTGCGAGTTTCACATCCCACCAGGTGCCGTGACACGCACCACAAAAGTCCACCGCGTCCATAGGACTAAGATGAGCGGGGTTGAAGATGGCCGGCTTCTCCTCTCCGGACGAGGCTGCGGTCTCGGCCTTCATCGATTTGACATGGCCAGCACCTTGTCCATGACATGCTTCACAAGTCACACCTGGAACCAAGTGGGCCTCGTCGAAACGTCCGCCTATGCTTGAGCCGGTTGAATGGCAACCGAAACACGCCATCAGTTCTCCTTGAAGAACCGGACGGTCCATGGCTTCTTCGATGCTGGGTGGAGAGAGCAGCGCGCGCGATGGCGTGAAGCTTATCGTTCCGAGGGTCTCGAAGTAAGTTACCCTGGCTTCAAAAAAATCGGAGCTTTGTTTCTTGAACAAGTAAGACTGACCTACACGTCCGGTTCCGAATGCCCAAAGCAGTGGAAACGACAAGCTTTGATTCCCGTCACTCACTGAGTAATGGCTGTGGCTGGCCTTGGTATCAACTCGATACTTATACTTGGCCGGGCTAAAAACCATTGATGGGTGCGTGTTCAGAATGTCGGAAACGGAAGCGGACATGGCGGCACGTGCCATAGGTGTTTTCTTCTGCGAGGCCGTCTTGGCGCCGTGGCACCGCGCACAAGCATTGGAGCCCACAAAACCGTCTCGTGAAGGGTTGTCCTGTGTCGGCCAGAACCCCGGCTCGTTGAGGTGGTCCCCTGTCGAAAGCTGGCAGAAAGCGGTTGAAGCGCAGAGATTCACCGCGACAAGAAAGCCGAGAAATCGACAACAGTTACGAAACACCCCATCTCCTTCCTGATTTAAAGAAGAACCTTTCGATCCGGCATTCCAAAAGATATTTCAACTATCCTGTCGCTGTCTCGATTTTGCAATCCGCAGAGGCATGGATCTGCCACCATCGAGAACTGCTCGCTCTGGTCGAGCCTGCATTGCCGGTGAGCTTGATCTCAACGTCGGACCACTAGACGCTCTAACAACCAGCTCCGGCTCAATAACAATTTCGGCTTGAAATTCCGCTTTCCGCTCAATCTGGTCGATGAGTGTTTTGGCTGCAGTGTGTCCCATCTGTTGCAGCGGTTGCCGGATGGTCGTCAGCTGGGGATTGGAAAAAACGGCCAACGGTACATCATCGAAACCAACGACCGAGATATCCTCAGGCACGCGTAATCCGGCTTCCCGGAACGCCCAGATGGCACCAATTGCTGAGAGGTCGTTATAAGCAAAAAGCGCAGTAAAGGGCTTATTCCGTGCGAGCAGTTCCTTGGCATACGGATAACCGATCTGCGGCGTGGTCAAGTCCTGTTCGATCTGGACAACCAACTCGGGCCGAATCCGTACGCCTAACTCATTGCTGACTGCGCAAATCGCCGCCCAACGGGTTGCTGAGTCTGAACTGGCGATCTGACCCTTCATAAATGCGATATCGCGGTGACCGAGTTCAAGCAGGTGGGTTAATACCAGACGCGCTGCAAGCTTTTGGTCAAGAATCAGATTGGTAACCCCCAGGACCCGCGTATGGCCAGCGACCGCCACAGTAGGCCGCGCAGGTTTTTCAGTGATCGAGGTATCGACGGTGATAAATCCCTCCACCCCACGCGTTACCAGCATCTTCGAATAGTTTTGCAGAATCCGACGGTCATGTCTGTGTATCACGGTCAGAAAAAAATACTCACTGTTCCTCAGGTGTTCTTCGATGCCGCTAATGACCATGGCGCCATATGGGTCGCCTATCTGTTCGGCAATCACACCGATTGTATAAGTGCGCTGTAGTCGGAGCGAGCGGGCGAAATAGTTAGGCTGATAGTTGAGTTCGCGCGCCGCGTCCAGAATTCGCCGCTTCGTATGTTCGGGAAGAGCACGCGCAGCAGGCGAATCGTTTAAGGCTGCGGAGATCGTGCCCACAGCTAAGTCCAGATGCTTGGCCAGCGTCTGGAGGGTCACTTTGGGCTCGCTCCGTTCGGTCGTCCGTTTCAAAGACATGGGAGCAGTCAAGGTGGAAATTATGTTTCGATTGCAACAAGACTCATAGTGACAAGATACAGGCCCGACGGAGTTTTCCAAACTTCATCGCTGATCCGAGGCGTTATTACCTTCCAGATACCTTTTTGCTCTCGAGCAATTAGTTCCATCGATCACGGCCTTAAGTCGAAAGATCAGATTCGGAGGTCGTACCACCGTTCAAGGCATTAGATCCGTGCGTTTGAGCGCTACTTTGGGGATGCCCAAAGCGGATGGTTGGACCTCTCATCAGGGATGTAGATCAACCAAATATGCCCAAGAATAACATTATTGTATTGACAAGCCCCTAATCGGCAGCTAACAATGCTCGGCGACTCGAAAATCAACCAATGGCTCGTATCGAAGGTGGAGTAGGTACTCCACCGATAGGTCGAGAGAATCATCAAGCCGCATTTCAAATCGACTGAAAGACTTTTGGAAGGAGTGCCAATGAGCAATCAAACTTCAGGATGGCGTGCCCAAGGTCAAACTTGGTTTGTACATCGTGTGATGTTAACCGTGCTTGGTATGCTGCTCGCGTTTCCACTCAGCATGCATGCGCAAACCTATTACGGCACTATTGTCGGCAATGTAACTGACGCAAGCGGGGCAGCCATACCAGGCGCCAAGATTACGGTCAGAAACACTGGCACGAACGGTACCTACACTGCAACCGCGAGCGGTCATGGCTCTTATTCGGTTGCCCAACTAGCGGTTGGCACCTACGAGGTTCAGGTCACGTCCGGCAACTTCAAAGAATTCGTCGCCACGGGTGTTGAGGTACACGTCTCGACAACAACGGAAGTCAATGCCGTCCTGCAAGTCGGTTCGATGACCGAAAAAGTGACGGTTCAGGTGAATGACGTACAGGTCCAGACCGTGTCGGCTGAGGTCGGCGAAGTCATCGACGGCACTCAGGTCCGCGAACTGCCGCTCAATGGTGAAAACTTTGTCGGTCTAACGCAACTTTCCCCTGGAGTTTCGGCCGCTGCATCATACGATGGTACCGGCAAAGGACTCTCCGGTGGAGTCAACTTCTCTGTGAACGGCAATCCTTACACCAACAATCTGTTTCTGGTAGATGGCGTCAACAACAACGACGTCGGATCGAACCGCACGATCCTGGTCTATCCTGCGGTCGACACCATCGCCGAATTCAAGATGATCAGGAACTCCTACGGCGCAGAGTATGGTCAGGCATCGGGCGCCATCATCAGCCTTACGACGAGATCTGGCACAAACCAGCTCCACGGTGGCGTGTTCTATGCGGGTCGCAATAACGCACTCGACGCAAATGACTACTTCTCCAACCAGAACGGTACAGGCAAGGCCAAACTGCGTCGCAACGACTACGGATATCACGCCAGCGGCCCAATCATCAAAGACAAGCTGTTTCTATGGTGGAACCAGGAGTGGAACAAGGAAATCCGCGGCAGCTCCTTCGCAACCTGCGTGCCGACCATCGCGGAGTCCGCAGGCGACTTCAGCGGATACGGGACGGCTACCACCGATCAGTGCGGAGCTTCGATTCCAGCCCTCACCGGTGCTAATGCGATTCCGGCATTCGCTCAGGCCCCCGGCAATCCGCTCAAAGTCGCCAATCCAGACAAAGCAGGTCTGTTGATCGCCCAGTTTTATCCGGATCCCACGACCGGCAACGGTGGAAAAACCTTGAACAATGGAAGCAACTGGGCTTCTGCCATCAACAACCCCTTGAACTGGAGCGAGTGGAACGTCCGTTCGGACTACAACCTCACGAAGAAAAACCTCGTCACGTTTCGCTGGACCCAGGAGTCTTGGGACAACCCTACCCCAAATAACGGCTCATCCTTCTGGGGTGAATCCAACTATCCCACCGTTCAGTCGAGCTGGAGCCAGCCTTCGAAGAGCGTCATGGCAAAGTTGAGTTCCACTATCTCGTCGACCATGGTGAACGACGTGGAGTTCGGATATGGCCACAATGCCATCATCACGACCCTCGGGGGTACAAGGTCTCACATCGTTGGTGATTTGGAGAGTGCTTATCCCGCATCGTTCCCATCTTCGATCAAGACTCCGGGTGAGTTCTTCGGCGGATGGGGAGGTCTGAATCCTTATGGTTCGTTCCAAGGGGCGGCTTCCTTCTGGAACATTGCCCCCTACAAGAACCATGAAGACTTGTACACGGTACAGGACAACCTGACGAAGGTACACGGCAATCACCTTCTAAAAGCGGGTGCATTCTTCAGCACAAACGAAAAGGTCGAGAATGGCGGAAACGGAGCCGACCGGCCAACCCTCCCGACTAGCGTCCACTGCGACACCGATGCTGCGGGAAACACCATCACCGGACCTGGTCACCCGGCTTGCGGGAACACAAACAATCCGCTGGCCAACGTCTTGATACCTGGAACAGGAAGCCAACCGCAGGTGTTCAACGTCAACGAAAACAGCATTGACGCGACGGCATACGTCAAGTGGCATGACTTCGAGTGGTATCTGGCAGACCAGTGGAAGATCTCCAGAAACATCACCCTCAACTACGGTATCCGGTGGTCGTTCTATCGCGAACCATATGGAGACGACAATCACTGGGCGAACTGGAGCGCTTCCGCCTGGAGCGCCTCGGAAGCAAAGGCCAATCCCTCCGACGCCTGTAACGGGACTATTATCGTTCCCGGAACAACTCCCTGCGCGGATGCCGCCAAATTCCTTTCTGGCCTTGGCGTAAACCTTCCGCTGTCGAACGGAACACCTGGATCAAGCCGATCTTTGATCAACAACAACAACCATAATATTGCTCCTCGCGTCGGAATCGCCTGGGATGTATTCGGCAACGGGAAGTCGGCGCTTCGCGTGGGCGGCGGCCAGTTCTTTCAGCGCGAGTTAGTTGGCATCGATGAAGGTATGGCGAAAACGGCGCCATTTGTTATTGGTGTCAATACAAACCGGTCGTTGGACACGCCAGCATCCTTGGCCAACCCGTCAGTCTCTCCCAACTATGGGAAGAACCCACGGGGAGTAACTCCAAATGCCTGGCAGTGGAATATTACTGTTGAGCAGGAGCTCGGAAAAAACACAACCCTCGAGCTCGGTTACGTTGGAAATACCGGTGTGCATTTGACCTCTATGTATGACTTGAATCCAGTTCCGCAATCGAACTGGGCGCAGTCTGTATTCGCCAACGGTTCCGCTCAGAATGCCCTCCGTCCCGCGTTCAACTTCGGGACCATCGGAGGCTTCGACCGCGGCGGCCACGCGTCCTACCACTCGCTTCAAACACTCTTCCGCTCTCAGATCGGCAATTCTACCTTCCAGGCTGCTTATACCTGGTCCCACTCGATCGGAAATGTGGAATTGGACAACTCCTCCGGCAGCTTCAACCAGCAGGCAATCACAGTTCAAAGCCAGCCAGGACTCGATAAGGGCAGCACCAACATCAATCGTCCCAATATCTTCGTGATGAACGAGGTCTACTACCTGCCTAAGCTTGCCGATAAAAATGCCTTTGTGCAGAGTACGCTCGGCGGCTGGCAGCTCAACAGCATCTTCACCGCTGCCCACGGCAGTTCGCTTACTGCCTACGCCAATGGTAGCTATAACGGTGGTAATGTGTCTGGTCTGATCGGAACCGGCTACATCGGCAATAACCGGCCGTTGACGGTCGCCAGCACAAGCTGCAACTCTGGTCAGAAGGGATCGCAGATCCTCAACGCCAATTACTTCACACTTGTGGGATATATCCTCGGTACGGCCCCTACAAACATGGAAAAGCATGGATCCTGCTTCGGCGCCCCAACTACCAACCTGGATGCACAACTGGCTAAGAACTGGCAGATCAAAGAGCGCTATCGGGTCAAGTTCGCGATGGACTTCTTCGATCTCTTCAATCACCCCAACTTCAACAGCAACGGGCTGGAAGGTACCGGATACGCACCCTCGACACTTACCTGTGGCTCTGCTTTATGCGGACCTACAAACCCAAGCAGGCTTGTAACCGGCCAGAGTGGAGTTTCTGGCTTCGGAAGCGTGTCTGCCTTGCAGGTTGGACGCGGCAACCGGGAACTTCAATATAGCCTCAAGTTTACGTTCTAGAGGCTCAACCTAACCTACAACTCGCGGCGGAGCCTTTGTCCAGGCTCCGCCGATTCATTTGCAGTAAAATCGGCCAAGTATTCCTTCCATGAAGCGCTACTCCCCTAAGTCCGTTGACCCCTTGAGAATGCGCCATCGTAACTTCGCCAACGCCTCACGTTTTGTGATTGCTGCCCTGGGCTTGCTTGTTCCCTCCGCTGTCTCTGCCCAAACCTCCGCGCACCACTCCCCGTCGACTCAAAAAACTACTCCCCAGTCGACCGAACTCGATACACGGATTGCAGATGCGCATTCTGCTCGGGACTCAGGAGATCCGGCTGCAGTGCAGCGGGCCAATGAGCGGCTGATTGCAGCAGCTCTTCGCGAGTTGGCGATACTCCGCATGGCAGAGTCGGCATATCCTCAAGCTTCGGAACTCTACAGCAGTTCTCTTCATTTTGAAGATACTCCAGGCGCCCGTCTTGATCTGGCAACCGCGGAGATTCAAGCAGGCAAGTTCGCGGACGCAATCAAGCAGGCACAAGAAGTCCTTGCAACAAACCCGAAGGATCTCCGTGCAGATCGAGTGCTCGCAAGTGCGCTCACGCAAAATGGCGATTGTGCAAAGGCGGTCGAACCATTCACGCGGATCGCCCGTGCGGAGCCAACCGTCGAAAACTTGTATCCACTGGCGATGTGCCTGCTGCAGACTCGGAAGCCGAATGATAAGGTTCGAGCGGTGGCGGTGTTCGAGCAGATGAAGCAGATCGCCGGAGATAGTGGCTCACTGCACGTTCTTTTCGGACGAGCTTACCGCGACGCCGATGACATGCCTTCCGCCGTCCGTGAGTTCCAGCGGGCTGTGGCGATCGACCCTCGCACCCCTCATGCGCACTACTTTCTGGGTCTTGCTCAACTCTATCTCAAGGACTGGAAACCAACCCCTGAGGCGGAAGCGGAACTGCGAAAAGAAGTGGAATACTATCCGCGCGACTATCTCGCCAACTATATGCTGGGTTTCCTTATCTCGGGCGAACGGCGTTATGACGAGTCAAACATGTATCTCAAGGAAGCGGCCCTACTCAATCCGTCCGCGCCTGAGCCTTTTCTCTATCTCGGTCTGAATGCGTACTCGCAGGACGACATGAAGCGCGCCGAGGAAATGTTACGAAAAGCGGTTGTTCTCACGGGAGACGATGAGGAGCGCTCCAACTACCAGATCCGACGGGCCTATGTGGAACTCGGACGAATTCTCGCCACCAGCGGGCGCAAAGAGGAAGGTGAAGTCTATCTCGCCAAGGCACGCAATCTCCAGAACAAGACGATGGAACAGAGCCAACAACAAGTTGCATCGATCGCTGGGTCGGGCTCCATTGCGGCTGTCGTACCCCTCAGCCGCCAACAGGAAAACCAATCGGCGCCTCTACCACAGGCAGGCACCGATCTGATAGCCAGAGTCGATCCTGCCTCAATGTCAGTGAGCAAGCTCACAACCGAGCAGAGGACTGCCATTGAGGCAGAAGAAAATGAGTTGAGATCGGTGTTAGGACTTGCGTTCAATGACCTCGGCACCTCAGAGGCGATCCGCCGTGAATACGCCCAGGCGCTTGGTCACTATCAACAGGCGGAACAATGGGACAGCAGTCTTCCCGGTCTTGAAAAGAATCTGGGGCAATGCGCTTTTCGTGCGGGAGACTATCCTGAAGCGATTCGCGGACTCTCAAAAGCCTTGATGGAGAAGCCCGACATGGCAGCGGTGCGTGCCCAACTCGGCATGTCTTACTTCGCCACGAACCAGTTCTCTCAAGCGGCGCTGACATTTGCGCCTCTCGGGACTCGCGGGATGCAAGATGGCGAGACCGGCTATGCCTGGGCTGCCTCATTGGCCCATTCCGGCGACACAAAGAACGCAACCGACGTGTTAATCACGTTTCAATCCGGACAGCGGCTTGAGGCAACGGTCCTGCTCATCGGCCAACTTTGGACTGAGATCGGAGACTACGCCCGAGCGATATCAACTTTTCAACAAGCGCTTGCGGCCAACCCAACCATGGCAAAAGCGCACTTCTATTCCGGACTCGCCTACATTCGTTGGGGACGCTGGCCGGAGGCCGCGAAGGACTTTGAAGCAGAGTTGAACCTCTCTCCGGGTGACCCCGATGCACAGTATCATCTCGGCTACGTCTACATGCAGGAGTCCAAGACTGACGAGGCTGTCGTTCTCTTCCGGCAGGTCGTCGCGGTCCATCCGGATTACACGAACGCCCAGTATCAGTTGGGGAAAATACTGCTTGATCGGGGACAGGCGGCGGATGCCGTGAGATACCTTGAAGCTGCTGCACGTCTTCAACCTCAGACTGACTATCTCCACTATCAACTGCAGGCCGCGTACCGCAAAGAAAACCGCATTGCCGATGCAGACCGCGAACTGGAGATCTATAGGCAGATCAAAGCAGCGTCTCGCGACCGCGCCGCAGAAGCAATAAAATCCAACCCGTAGTGCAGAATAGGACTCGATTGCGTCATCGCCATATCCACTTCAGCATTCTCCGCTCCATTGCCATAGCATTTTGTATCTTGAACCTCGCCGAGGCGCAGAGCGGCCATCCCACGCCCGCGCCGCCACCGGTTGGCGCCAAGTCATCGAAGTGTAGTGGGCGCCCGGTTCCACAACTTGAGGACATTACTTCCAAAACCGGCATCACTTTCAAACACACCTCCGACCCGGCAAAGAAATACATCGTGGAATCCATGAGCGGCGGAGTGATCCTGCTAGACTACGATCGGGACGGCTGGCCCGACATCTATTTCACAAATGCTCCGACGGTGGAAATGGCGGTGAAGGGCACGAAGAGCCTCGGCGTTCTTTACCACAACAATCACGACGGCACGTTCACTGACGTGACGGCAAAATCAGGTCTTTCGACACCCTGCTTCGCGATGGGCGGAGCGATAGGAGACTACAACAACGACGGCTGGCCCGATCTTTATGTCACCTGTCTGGGTGGCAACATTCTCTATCGAAACAACGGAGACGGCACTTTTACCGACGTAACCGCAAAGGCTGGCGTGGCTGACGGTCGGTGGTCTACCGGAGCCGCCTTCGGCGACTATGATGGCGATGGATTTGTCGATCTGATGGTCGTGAACTACGTAGATTTTCACCTCAACGATTTGCCTGGCTTTGGCAGCGCTTCCTTCTGCAAATATCGCGGCATTGACGTGCAGTGTGGACCTCGCGGACTTCGCGGCGCAGGCGACTCGCTCTTTCACAACAATGGAGACGGTACGTTCACCGAGGTATCCAAAGCCGCTGGAGTAAGCGATCCAAGCGGCTATTACGGCCTGGGCGTCATTTGGGCTGACTTCAACAACACTGGGCAGCCAGATATTTACGTTGCCAACGACTCAACGCCAAAATTTCTCTACAAAAACGAAGGCAACGGCAAATTCAAGGACATTGGTCTCGAGTCAGGAACCGCCGTCAGCGATGACGGCTCGGAACAGGCGTCGATGGGCATCGCGATCGGCGACTATAACCACAGCGGCCGCCCATCGCTCTACATCACGAATTTTTCCGATGAAAACGATCTCCTCTACAGGAACGAGGGCGACTGGAACTTCAAGGAAGTCTCGTATGCATCCGGAGTCGCCCTGCCATCACTCCCCTGGGTCAAATGGGGAACCGCTTTTGTAGATCTGGATAACGATGGTTGGTTGGACCTGATCACCGTCACCGGTCATGTCTATCCGCAGGTCGATTCTCTGCCCTCAGGAGGCGGTTATCGCGAACCGAAAATGCTTCATCTCAATCAAAAGGACGGCACCTTCTGCGAAGCGAGCGACCTGGCCGGCAAAGCGCTGATGGAACGCCATGTCTCTCGCGGTCTCGCGGTTGGAGATCTGTTCAATGACGGGAACATGGATGTTGTCATCGGTGACATCGACGGCGGACCCATGATCCTGCGCAATCGTGGTATCTCGGGGCGCCACTGGGTGAGTTTTGAACTGACAGGCACCAAAAGCAATCGTCTCGCACTGAATGCCCGCATCAAGATTGTGGCCGGCGACATCACACAAACTGACGAGGTTCACAGCGGCGGCAGCTACCTATCGCAAAACGACCTGCGCATCCACTTCGGGCTGTCAAATGCAACGAAGATCGATAAGGTCGAGATCCACTGGCCGTCCGGCCACAGCGACACGCTGACCAACCTCGCGGCAGACCAGCACTACACTGTTCTTGAAGGGCAGGGCATCGTGCCACCTGATCGCGCGAGACCTTCTTTAGTCAAACATCCCTAGCTCCGGCTTCGATGCGAGGTCACACGACCGCGTCTATCTGCGAATCACGGTAGAAGGCTGCTAAAAGCAAAAGACCCAGCATATGCCGGGTCTTTCTCAACTTCTTACATGTCTTTGGATGTGATCGACTTGATCAGCGAATGCAAACCAATTGTCCGTCAACATTTGTGATATTGTTTCCCATCCGGCAGCCTGACAGGTCCAGTTTGGCATATGCTCGAGAAGCTGCGCTCATCCAGGCGGAGAAGCTGGCTATTGCCAGCCGGCTCGCGGCTTCCATAGCTCATGAGATCAATAATCCGTTGGAGGCAATCACGAATCTTCTTTATCTCGCGTCGAAAGGCGATGATGCAGCAGCCCCAAAATCATATGCAGCCCAAGCGCTTGAGGAGGTGGGCCGCGTGTCCCACATCACGCAGCAGACACTCAAATTTTACCGGCAATCTACAGCTCAATCGTCCGTGCAGGTCTCTGAGATCCTGGATTCTCTGCTGGTGCTCTACCACGGAAAGCTTCTGGCTAAGGCTTGGTAGAACGCCTGATTGTCGTCAGCTGCACTCGGATGAGCGTCGTATCGAGCCGCTAACGTCTGCGCGGCAAAGATACCGGCAGACTTGGATTGACGAGCGGGTGCTTGAGCCAGGCCTTTCAGGGCCATCCTCCGCCGCGATTTTCTGATGTCGTTCTTCGCTCCAGGTTCCGGAGATCCCCTAGAACATCCAACCTATGCTACGTCTCTCCGAAACGGCAGAACCTTAGCTCCTCGCTGTAACTGATCCAGAAAGTCAGCCCATTCCTGCATCATCTTCTGGCGCGGTTCCAGATACAACGCATGGTTGTAAGCAGCGCTGACCGCATTCCGAGGAGCGTGGGCGAGCTGCAGTTCGATGTATTCATGAACACACCCACGCTCATGAAGAATGGTGGACGCAAGACCACGAAATCCGTGACCGGTCATGGTGCCCTTGTAACCCATCCGTTCGAGTGCCTTCAAAATTGTGTTGTTGCTCATCGGTTTGGTTACGTCGAGATCGCCTGGAAATACTAATTCGCCGCTGCCGTTGAGAGTCCGCAGCGAGTCCAACACCTCTAGCGACTGTCTCGCCAGGGGTACGATGTGGGGTGTTCTCATCTTCATCCTGGCTGCCGGAATGCTCCAACGCGCGGCCTCCAAATCGAACTCTGCCCATTTGGCACCAATAAGTTCACTCGTTCGAACGAAGGTAAGGGCCAATAGCTTCATCGCCAGTCTTGTGACATGGGTTCCTTGGTAGACCTCGATCTTCCGGAGGAGGTTGGGCAGCTCTCTGGCGTCGATTCGTGCATAGTTCGACTTCACCGAGGCTTTGAGAATGTCACGCGGTTCGATCTCTTTTGCAGGGTTGCGCTTTGTGTAGCCATGCGCGATCGCATAGCGGAAGATTTGGCCAGTGGTCTCCAGAGCGCGCTTCGCAACGTCTCGCGCCCCCCGCGCTTCTATGGCTCGGACGATAGCGACTATGTCGGGCGCCTCGATCTCATCGATTTGGCGCCGACCCAAGATGGGCAGGATGTTCGAGTCGAGGCGTCGACTCGTCGTATTCACGTGGCGCGCGCTCTTGTCATCCTTCCAGTGTTCAAGCCATCGGGTGGCCACACTGGCAAATGAATTTTCAGTATTGCGCTGGTCAGCCGTCTTCTCAGCTTTCCGCTGCTCCATGGGATTGATTCCCGAGGCCAGCAGCTTCCGCGCTTCAGCATGGCGCTCTCTGGCTAAAGCCAAAGGGACGTCTGGATACCTCCCAAACGTCATGAGCTTCGCCTTGCCTTCGCACCGGTAGGCCCATCGCCAATGCTTTCCGCCAGCCGGCGTGACCCAAAGATACATATTGCCGCCATCGCTCAGTTTGTAAGGCTTGTCCTTTGTCTTTGCTCTCTTGATTTCCAGATCGGTAAGCGCCATCGTCAACAAACCGCCATTTCGCAATGTACCCGCACTCCTAAATCAACATACCCGCAAAGGTACCCGCACGCAAGGCTGGCTCCGGCGAAATCTTACTGGACGACAAAAACAGAAAAATGCTGCATATGCTGGATTTTCCTCAATTTATTGGATGACTTGGGATGTTCTTGGAAGGGGGATGGCGGAGAGACAGGGATTCGAACCCTGGATACCTTGCGGTATACACGCTTTCCAAGCGTGCGCCTTCAGCCACTCGGCCATCTCTTTTAGAATCAATATTATACGAGCATTTTCTCCAAAAGAGTTAACACGCTTTTGGAGGATTTTTGCAATGGATCGTTTCGCCCTATTCATCCGTGAACGTCGTTACCTGCACAACGTTTCGGATGCCACCGTTTCCTGGTACACGCACGCCCTTAACTGGCTCCCATCATCTGCACCATCACAAGTGGAATTGAAGGAAGTCGTTTTGCGGATGCGAGAGAAGGGTCTCAAGGAGACCGGCTGCAACGCTGCAATCCGCGCAATCAACGCTTACCTCCATTGGAATAGCGGAGTAGAGCGGAAGTGCGGGGCAGGATGTTCTCACCCGCGGATCCAACCACTGAAAGAGCCTCAAACGGTCTTACCGACGTTTACTGAGGCCCAGGTAAAACAGCTAATCGGATGGCGGCCGCAACCAAAAAGCTATTACGAGCGACGGCGCCACTTGCTTGTATTGCTTTTGTTCGATCTCGGCTGCCGCATCTCGGAGGGTCTCTCGTTGAGGATCTCGGACATTAACTTCGATGACTTGCTAATCAAGTTGAGCGGGAAGGGAAGAAAGCAACGTATCGTCCCTTTCTCGGTCGTCCTGCGAAAGGCCCTTCACCGATTCATCGCAGACTTCGGACTGAAGATGGAAGGGTTTCTCTTCGCCACACGAGACGGAGTAAGGATGGGCCGAATGGTGGCATTGCGCGAGGTCAAGGCGCTTTGTGAGCGACTAGGTTTCGAGGCTCCGTGTCGCACCCTTCACAGCTTCCGGCACCTTTTCGCACTCAACTATCTTCGTCGGGGCGGCAGTCTCTTCCACCTTCAGAAGACGTTGGGTCACAGCTCGCTTGAGATGACCCGGCGTTATGCCAACCTCGTCACAACCGATCTGCAAGCCGTCCACGAACGCGTAAGTCTGCTTTCAAGACCGTAGCCAGGGTTAGCCGAGCGTGTCTAGCGGTGCTTGTATGGGCCGCTAGACGAGGGACTAGTTTCCCCCTAGGGATGCGTCCTGAGGCTGTTCTGCGGGTTTGCGCACTGCGCAACAGAGTCTCCAGGGTAAAGTCGGTACGGCCTTGGTTTGCAGGTGCGAAGATGCTTTCGAGCGGCTCAAGCCATGAATAAACTCAAGGCCACATTCCGTTGCCACGAACCTTTCCGCAATGACAGCTCAGATGCCCTCAAGGTGTAGGACGCTGTGACCACAGTCTCTCTTCAACACTTCAGTTGCCTTCTTGCGGCCCTTCACATGGATTCTCCCCGCTTTTTCCCATTCGGTCAGCCACTGGCGCAAATCTGTTTGGTAGACGGCTGAGAACTGAAGTGCCTCTGCCCAGCAATCATCGTAGGAGACCTCGCCCGAAGCGGATAGAAGATCCCAAACCCGCTTCTTGGCGCGCACGCGGTTATCTTCCGCAAGCTGCTGATACTTTCTCTCTCGATACAGCACTGGAGCAGCAAATAACTGAAAGTTTCCACTTTTCTCTTGGCGCTGTCGCAATTGGACGTCGGCCCGGACCACATGTGTCTGTTCCTCAGTACGCTTCTCCACGTTCTTGAAGACCTCGACACCTTTTGGATGACGAGTCGCGTAAATGAGGTAGAAGTTGAAGGCGTCGGAATCGGGCTTCATGACTGGCAAGGCGCAAACGTAGGAGAACCCTCCTTCACGCTTGACCAGGTCGCAGTATTTCCGTACCACCGCGAATTCGAGTTCGGTCCCGGGCAGGCTCCGCAACTCGGGGAAATCCTCGCCAAGCAGGTCACTCAGGTCCGTCGCGGTATCGTTCACGAATCGCGTGATGAACGATGACATCAGGTTGATGACGACTTCACCGGGCTTCAGTTTCAAAAGCGGAGAAATCTGTGAGATTCCCGCAAGTTTCCATCCCCACGGGTCGATGAGGATGAATGGAAAGGTACGCCGGGTCGAACAGTAACGAACGATTTCATCGATGTGTTCGGCGAAATCCCAATTCTCGGCACGGACCTTGATCCCTGAAGAACTCCGCTCCTTCGCAAAGGCTTCCAGTTGCTGGAAGGGCCTTAGTTCCTTCTCGATGAAAAGGCATTCGACCGAAGGAACCCTGCCCCGGTTCGATAGCTCCACGCGAGTGGCCTTGAGCACCTCGAACGCTATACCAAACGACGTGTCCCGGTATTCACTGTCCCTTGAGTTCCACGGACGGGCGCAGCAGTCGACATACTTGATGTCGTATGCCGACCCTAGAATTCGGGCCGCGGCCTCGAGATAGAGCCGAATGGCATAGTGCTTGATCTCGGACTGTTCACGATCTTGATAACCCGATTCCGTCATGCTCACCAGTGGGACGTGCAGAGATTTGGTTCAAAATTGGCAATTCATCATAGGTGGCCCCATCGAGGGATCTACCGGTTTCACTCTTACGCACTCCGCCCCATTGCTTGAAGAAGAACGGCACTTCGAATTGGCGACATTGCCGTTCCAACGACCGAACCCATTCGGGTTGCATGAGGCGAGCGCCAGCACCGCTCTCACCGCCCACGATCATCCAGTGGATGTTGCGAAGGTTGAGAGTGCCAAGATCTTCCAGCAGAGGTTCGACTGACAGGAACCTCACAGCGACCCGCGCTTTCCGTAACTGAGTAATGCGAGGGACACCATGCTTCCGATTCTCGACACTCGTCCCCCACCAGATGTGTTCTTGTTTCGCCGCGAAGGAGAGCTGCGAGTTTAAGAGCTTTGCCATACGGTCGGGCCGCTTTGTGAGCACCTGGTAGGTGTGCCAATCGGCTTGGAGCATGACCTCGCAAACCTTCCCGATGAAGTCATCCGGCACCTCCGGATGGAACAGATCACTCATCGAGTTGACGAAAATTTTGCGAGGCTTCTTCCACTTCAGCGGGTCACTGAGCTTCTCGGGCACAAGCCGCAGGTCGAAACCTTGTTCATAGGGATGGCCGGGAACACCCCGAAACCGCTCCGCGAAAGTCTTCGCATAGCAGTGCTTGCATCCAGGGCTGATCTTCGTGCAGCCACGCACTGGATTCCAAGTTGCGTCAGTCCACTCGATCGACGATTTGTCGGACATTTCGCCTCCTATTCGCCATTGCGGCCGCTACCAGTTTTGCACGATCTGCACCAAAACTGGGGCTGCCGTACCGATATGGTTACTAGCCCGTAGGCACGTGTCGGGAAAGTGCAGGACGGTATCGAGCGTAGACTGGCCTGGCATGGATAAATTGAAGAGCTTTGCACCCAAACACCTTGTGGCTGACGCGCAGGCGAGCGGCTTCTACCAGTGCCGCGATTGCGGCATGGTCTGGTTCGGCCGAAACGCCGAAGAACGTTGCCCTAACGGGCATGGAGTGCCTGTTCACGTTGTCGTCCTTTGCAGGACCTGCGACCTCGCCATCCCCTTAGACCGGATGGCCCATCACATAGCGACCGACCACGAACACAAGCATTAAATTGGCGGTGCGGGCGGCTGGCTGTGGTCCATTAACGGACGGTTGAGTCCTGCCACCCCCAGCGTCTTTTCCAGTCTCCCGCACCTGGTTCGGATCGTCCGGCAACCGTAGGACCGTCCCTCATCCAGTTTCTCATCGAAACACTTGCCCTAGAATTGCCACCTCAAAACAGCCCAATCAGCCAGATCTTCGGAGCGTTTGATCAGTGCTTCAGGATTCCAACCATCGTTATCATCTGCAAACTTTCTAGTGGCTTTAAAGCAAGAGTCTTCCTGGTATGTTTTGCGCTTTAGGCTGTAAGGACCATTGCTAAGTTCCTGGTTCATCTTTTGAGTCAGCGGCAGGAGATTTGCCAAGAGATCTTTGTTCGACTCGTGCTGTTCCTTCGAAAACATCTCCCATCCGTCTCGCGGCTTTTCAGGAAGTATGTGTTCAATCCAGAAGTCAACATTAACTACATCTCCTCCTAAGGAAACGTTCCATTCTTTCAGTACATAATTCGTGATGGACGACCCATATAAAGGACGCGTTTTGATTGATCTTGTAACGTCCTCTCCATCAGGCCATACAACAGTCTTATGGTTTCGAATCGCTGCTTCGACTGTGGCTGGATTTACGTGCACTCCACAGTCGACCCAAAGCCTCTTGAATACAGCGTGTAGACCTGTTGGTTCATGACCAGAAATGGCTCTCCGGACCAGAAACGACTCTATCAATTCGATCGTATCCACGCCATCGGTTTCGCTCACAGATCCATCGCTGATGGCATTTAGAAGCTGCATCAGAAATGGAAATGTCGACGAGGGAATGACCTTCGAAAGCCGCAATACGCTAGCCGCGGCAGTTGGCGATAAATGTTTCAGATTTGAGCCACGCGAAAGGTCAAGAAATGCATCCTGAAAAACAGTAAGCTCTTCAATAATCTCAGACGGGTCTTCTTTCTTGCGCCAACCGTCACGAAGGTGTGAATAGACTTCTGACTTCTTCAAATTCGGGTTGAGGATCAACCCATACGGGAAAAAGTAGTCGTCGAACAAGCTACCTTCGCTATTAGCGAACTTAACATAGAAGGGTTGCCACGATGCCTGATCGATGATTTCTACCTCCGCAGGGGAGCGCCCCGCAACCTTTGAAAAAATCTCATTTCTCACTAGATCTCCGGTCGTCATCGGCTGCTGTTGAGAATTGAGACTGTCAAAGATTTTCGGGCCGTTCATCGGGTCCCAGACATCTATTTGAACAACAGACAACAATTCCACCAACACTCGGTAGACATCGCGTAGTCGTTGAATGCCCGCTTCTTCCACTTCCTTTTCAAAAAAGCGCAAGGCGGCGTTGTAGTTATTACGTAACCTTCCCCTATCAGCTCCGGTCGCAGGTAGAGGCAGATATTTGAAGGGCGCGACCTGACTGGCAAACTTTTCATCGGCCATAAGGCTGGCAAAAACATAGTTGAGCTGGGCGCGGTCATCTTTGCAAGATTGCAACTTAGAGTTCGTGAATAGATTCGTACTGCGAGAGATCACGTAGATACTTAAAGAAAAGGCTGCTCGCTTCCGCGTGCTCTCCGTTGACGCAGAAAGTCCGGACTATCCCACACAGGTAGAGGAAGATTGTGGTTAACCGCTGTTGACCATCAATTACCTCGTACACCTTTGGATCCGAAGGATTGCTGGGGCGTCCATAAATGATGACCGCCCCGAGGAAGTGTGAATCAGCTCGTCCATCTACGACAGCAAGAATGTCGTCATTCAGTTGCGTAAGTCTTTTCGGCTCCCATCTATACGGTCGCTGAAAATAGGGGATAGAGAAAACGATGTCACCCGAGAGCAGATCTGAAATGCTTGCTTCATCTGAACTATTGGTTAGCTTCTGTCTCTTTTGCATAGACCCTCGGTGTGATTCTTTCACAAAGAATCTGCAGAGTCTGGAAATCGCCCGAGTCCGTTCGAGCGGTCAATAGGGGACCCGGCGCGATTAGAAGCATGCTTTTTCCACTCGGGGGAGAACCCTCCCCACCTGGTGACGGCTCACAGAGCGCCCCTCTAGGTCTATAGCCCCGCGGGCGTTCATCGCCGCGCTGTCAAGCTGATAATGCCAACTAACTGTTTCATCAAAAACATGATTAAGCGTCAACGTGCTAAAAGGGGTTGACGCGGCCGCAGGCGATTGCTAGCCTAAATGCGGGTTTACACATTGACGAGGAGGATAGATGGCGGTTTACGGATATTGTCGGGTTTCGACCGACAGGCAGGCTGACGAGGGTGAGTCCCTGTGGGCGCAAAAGCGCAAGATTGAGGGCTACGCCATGATGCAGGACTTGGCCCTGGATAACATCTTCGTGGAGAAGGCCGTCTCTGGGTCGGTGCGGCTGGACGAGCGGCCGAAGGGAAAGCTTCTACTTGCGGAGCTCAAGGCCGGTGATGTCGTCATCACGCCGAAGCTGGATCGCATGTTCCGCTCCGCCCTCGACGCGCTCGCCATACTCGAGCAGCTGAAGGCTCAGGATGTGTCGCTGCACATGATCGATTTGGGCGGCGACGTGACCGGCAACGGGATCTCGAAGCTCGTATTCACCATCCTGTCGGCTGTCGCGGAAGCAGAGCGTGACCGCATTAGGGAGCGGATACGCGATGTTAAGAGCGACCAGAAACAGCGCAATCAATACCTGGGCGGCTCCATACCGTTCGGCTGGACGAAGCAGCCCAGCGGCCAGCTGGTCGAGCACCCACAGCAGCAGGCGGCCATCGCACGCATGGCTGAGATGCGCGTCGCAGGGCAGTCACTTCGCTCCATCGAGGCTGCGATGCGCGAGCAGGGCCACCGGCTGTCGCACCAGAGCGTGGCCAACGTCCTTGCCAGCCGCGGGCGCTAGGGTTTGCGCAAAACGCGGTATGCAAGGCTGCCACGGCATGCGAGCATCCCGTTGCTCTTTGCCAGGTGAAGCCGCTGGCACTGTGCTGGTGGGTACACCCCCCGATGCCTCCTAGGGCCGCTCAGCGCGTTTTGTCCTTGACCACGTAGGTCAAAGCACCGAGCATCTGCCCGGAGGCGATGAGCGGCTTGGTGCCACGGATGCCGCGACGTCTGCGCAGTATCAGGGTGACCGGTGACAGCGCGGGCGGCACTCCCGTCGTGATGTAGTTCCGGATCCCGCTGACTGCCTTCAGCCCGGTGGCTTCGAATCCGCGGTTCATCCCTTCCGGGTTGCCGTCGAGCGCAGCCAACGCGGCAGAGGTCAGGTGCTGCGCGAGCTCGTCCTTCACGTTCTCCAGCCCCGGTTCCAGGAAGGGTCGCGGCGGGATGTTTTGCGCCGGAGACCCATGCTCGTTAAGGTAGGCGAGGTCGGGATTGCCCAGCCCCTTCTGTTTGCGGGGTGTTCCCCCTTCGGGGTAGCCGACCAGCAGTTCCTTCTTGGCCAGCGCCTCCAACGCCTTCTTCAGCTGGCGGGTGTTGTCGACGGGCACGGTGAGCTTGATTTCGAACATCTCTCTTCCTCCATTTTTCAACGCTTTTTGCACTACTTCCTCACAACCATTCCCCTACGGGGGTCAGCCTGCGATCCCGCGCATCAATCGTCGCGGTTGCTGCTGGCTCCTCTCCACTCGTCACAATTTCATCGCACCCACGCCTTACCGCTGCCGGGTAGGGCGCTGCCACCGCCTACGTTGCACACCCCACCGTCCATCCAGGTCGCGGTCTAGCCGGAGAGTTTGCGGACCAGGTTGGTCTGCGAGTAGGTGAGTCTGCTGATTGCTTCTCCGCAGTAGACCAACGACAGCCTGATGGTTTCAGGATTTGGCAGGGCATGGAGGGCTACCTCGGCATCGGTGAGCCTCTGCTGGAGCTGGGCGTGGTGCTTGGACCAGCGTTGGACCACGGGGTCTTCGGGCAGGAAGACTGCGACCGCTGGCTGACCACGGCTGGATTCGGCGAGGGCTTCGCGGGCGACGATGATGTGGGCGCGGGCGTTGGAGTAGTCCTGCTCCTGAGCGCGGAAGATGGGGAGGTGCTCGTCGTAGAAGGTCTGGCGTTCGAGGAGTTCGGCGCGGACCTTGGCGAGGGTGGCGATGTCGGCGGCTTTCTGGCGTTCCTGGCGCCTGCTCTCAATCTCGCGGATGGCTTGCTGGGCCTCGGCCAGCCGTTGGTTCTCAATGGCGAGCTCTTGCTGTTCGGCCACCTCGGCCATCATCCTGTCGAGCTCTTGCTGTTCAGTGGTGGTCATCGTATCCTCCAGAAGGCGCGGTTGAGGCGATTGATCATCGCGGTGGTGATCGGCCGGCGTCGGGCCTCCTGGGCCAGGGTGGCGTAGTCGTCCTCGGCGGGCAAATTCGTCATGGTGACGAGTTGCGGCCTGCAGTTGCAGGCGGTGGCGCGGTGCGGGTGGAGCATGTTGATGGGCTCGTCGGTGAATCGAAATCGCGGTCGTCGTTGCATGGGGTTCCTCCGGGTGAATTTTGGGAGCAAGGTGATCATCTTTCCGAACACCTGCGCGGATGATCACCTTGCTCTGTAAGGTTTCGCTTTTCTTTCGAAGATGATCATTAAAAGTGTTTAGAGAACCCATGATCACCTTCAACGGGAATCAGCAACTTAGAGGCAAGGTGATCAAGACCCATGATCATCTTGCTTTTTTGCACTTAGCACTTGCTCATCGCATGATCACCTTGCCCTCGAAATTTTGATCATCTTGCTCATGGCAGACCCCAGAGCCAGCCTCCTTTTCCGTCCTTCCTGGGGACGATGCCGAGGCTCTGACGAGCCCGGCGCAGCGTGATGGGCTTGATACCGCCCAGCTCCGCGAGTACATGAATCTCGTTGACGGACCGGGAGCCATGGCGCAGCAACTCCTCGAGGAAGACCGTTGCGTTGTCCTGCTTCGTCTCGATGGGCATCTTCGCGGCGAGCAGGTCGGAGGCGGTGAGGGAAGATTCGCCGGTGAAGCTGAACTTGCCGCGGCCGTCCTTGGTGGCTTCGATGGTGTAGCCCAGCGTCATGCCGTGCCGTGTCAGCGGCTTGGTATGGCACAAGGCTTTTGCAGAACCGTCGGCCAGCGATCCGGCGAGCAACTGGCTGCGAGCGGCGGCGGTGATATCGGCCGAACCCTGCCCGCGATAGAGCGGTCGGCCACCTTCGGCCTTGGTGATATGGCGGATCATCAGTGGAGCCAGGTGGTGCTTCTCGGCCAGCCGGGCGAGCTTGTCGAGGATGGGGCGGGTCTGGTTGGCGCGGTGCATATCCACGGTCGCTCCGAAGTAGGACTGGATCGGATCGACGACCAAGAGCTTCGCCTGGGTGGACTGGACGGCCTCGGTGAGAAGCGCGGTATCTGCCAGGGTGATGGCGAAGGTGTCCTCCTCACTGGTCTTCCCTCCGCGAAGAATATGCAGCCTGCGCGGGTCGCCGCCCAGTGCCTTCCAGCGTGGCGCGAGCGTCTCCGACAAAGCCATTTCGTTGGTCAAGTACAGGGTTGAGGCCGGTTCGACACTACGGTTGTCGAGCGTGCGGCCGCGTGACAGTTCCGCGCCCAGGTAAAGCGCGATCCAGCTCTTGCCAGCCGCAGGGTCACCCTCCAGGAGCGTGAGCATCCCGTAAGGAACATAGGGACGCCAGAACCAGTCGACGGCCTTCTCTTCCACGTCGCCGATGCAGACGAGGTCCGGCACCGCCTTGTCCGCGGCCTCGGCCTTCGCTGGCATCTTGAGCACGCGACTCAGGCTTTCCATGACCCCCTCGGCGGTCATGTTGCGTATGACGCCGGTGGGCGCGCCCGGCTCGGCCTTGGGGAAGATATCGACCAGCTGCTGTTCGATTGGAGAGAGAGATTCATGTATTCTTGCCATGTCGGGGCGGCTCCTTGGGCCGCTTGTGACGATTCGGCAGAACAACGGCTTCGGCACCGTTGCGCTGCGGTTCAATATTTCAGGCTCTCTCTCCTGCTCTTCTAGATCGAAGCCCACCCTGCGACGGGGGGGCTTTTGTTGTTTCCTCCAATGCGCGTGAGGCATCGAGCACGCGATGAAACTGCGCGATCAGTAAATCCTTCTCCGGACCCTCGGGCAGGATCACCGCCCGATCCAGCAAACTGTCAGCAACGGCGAAACCTACCGTCGCGGCCTTTTGGTTGAAGTACACGTCGTCATGCACCGGAGCTGGCCGGGGCCGTGGTGGCCCGGACCTCCCGCTGAGTCCCAGCGCGGCGAGAACATCTTCCTGACTGCATCCGGCATGGCACTTGAAGACGACGCCCACGCCCTTGTCGCCGTCGCGAAAGGTCAACCCGCAGCTGCTATCGCCGCGGCGGTGAACGGGGCCGGGGCAGGCTGCGGCGTACTCCTTGCGCCAGCCTCCAGGTGGCTTCACCTTGCGACCGTGGGCTCGGAGATGCTGCGCGAACTCTTCAGCCCACATCATTGCGTTCCTCCGCATCGGGAATCACATCGCAGATCTCTTCGAGGGCCAGATGGCTGCGGCACAAGCGCATCACGGCGACCGCGAACGCGGGGATATCGGCCAGCAGCCAATCCGGGAAGCGGGGCAGCTGGCCGTCGCCCAGGGCCCGGTAGCCGACCAGGACCGAGGCCCGCTGCTCCAACGCTTCGACCTGATGGCGCTTCCACAGGCGCTCATAGGGAGAGGGCGGAAGGGTTACCGCAGCCCGCTTGCGTGCGACGGACGGCGGCGGCCCCCCATTAGGCCGCGTCGACACGACCGGCCTCGAGCATTTCCCTGACGCTGGCGATGGGGATGAACCACCGGCACTGGCGGCCAGCGAATAACTTGCTCGCCCCCTTGATCTTGCCTTGCAGCGCCAGCTTCCTCCAGTAATCGTCGGTGTAGCCAAACAGGAACACCAACCGTTTAGGGCTGGCGGTGATCGGAGTTACGGTGTCGTTCATGGCGATTCCTCCCGTTAACCCAAGTTTAAACCGTCCTCCAATAGGGGTTCCCTGTGGATAACTATCTGTGTTAGCAATAAGTTAGTAGGTTGGAGTATGCCGAAAACCGGAACGCCGCAGGTCGTTGGAGCAGGCCAGAAAACCGGAAACGCCGCAGGTCGTTTGCTTGGAAGACTTTGGAACAGCCATTTCCGGAAACCGGAAACGCGGCGGAGGGCAAAGGAGAAAAACCCTCTGTTCATGCGGGTTCCTGTAGTCTGCTGCGCAGTGCGCAAAACGCACAGGATGCCCCACGGCGGTGCGGTAGTGAGTACGGCATCCTGGAGAGGGATTCTCGCGCCTCTAAGGCCGTGCTCTCGGTCAAAGAGTAAGAAAGGAGTTGACCGAGCGGAGCTTCTCGACAAGGCTATCCATTCGCAATAAAACCCTCAGTTTGTTAGCAATTTGTTTGTAAAAGAAATGCGCACGCTTTAGAGTATTGACGTAACACTTAAGGAGCGAATGCTCAACGTAAGTTGTTGATTCTATATATGGCGGAGAGACAGGGATTCGAACCCTGGATACCTTGCGGTATACACGCTTTCCAAGCGTGCGCCTTCAGCCACTCGGCCATCTCTCCACGATATTGGGGGCCTTTTTTGAATCTAACACAATTGGCCGCTGATTCCTAAGCCGTGGACTGCCCTTGGCAGTGCCTCACGGAACCTGTGCGACAACATTTTGCTTCACAATTGCGGAAGACCTCAGCTCCACCGGAACACCTTGCATCAGATACCCGCGCAGCGTCGATGGATCGCCCCAATTGATCTGCCATCCATGATCGATCGCCGTCAGAATGTATTGTCCTGGAATGATGTTCGACAATTCAAAGCTGCCATCTGTATTGGTCTGATCCTGCGACAGAAAAGTAATCGAGTTTGGATCCTCAATCGTTATTGGAACCAGCAGAACCATTGCACCAGCAACAGGCTTTCCGGCAAGCGTCGCAATGCCGCTGAGATTCGCGCGTCCACTCCCCACATGCACCGTCAGCGTCGACTCGCCGGCGACCACAGTTATGTAACGTCCGGAGGTCTCAGCACCTTTGGCCGCCAGCCCGGTAACAAAAAGATTCGGCCGCCCCTGCAGCACTACCTCATATCGGCCCGGTGGAACCTCTAAAATTCGATCCTCACCACCTTCTTTCACATCACGCCGCGCCAATCCGCCCATAGGCTCACCCCGATTCGCGACGAAAGGCATATTGCCAGCATCCCGATCGATGAGGGCAACCTGAACCCCGCCGCCGCGGCCCCCTCTCGGATCGGATTCAATGTCTCCAAGCCCATCCACGTGCACCGTAATCCTGGCCATATCGTGTGGCGGAGCGCTCATGTCCACTGTCCGCATCGAGTTTGCATTCACCTCGACCACCGTCCCGCGGCCTTCCTGACCTGGTCCTGCGAGCCGAATTTGATAGACCCCCGGGGTTAGTCCGCCGACATCGACCTGCCCCTGCCCGTCGACACGCATCGTAGTCTGAATGAGGCCCGGCATACCTCCGCCCGAACTCATTGGCTGGACAATCGGAAACACCTGTCCATTTTGATTCGGCCCACCATTTGGTCCAGTATTGGGTCGTGGCGGAGTCACTATCTTGAGATGAATCGACGGGATGGGCACCAGATTGAAGTCCGCCTGTCGCGTATCGCCCGCATGCAGAGTTATCGGCTCCGCCCGGTCAGCATCGCTCAACCCCGGAAACCAGGTCACAGGATAGGCGACGTCAAGCGAAGGATCGACCGACGAAGTATCTTGAGACCCAACCGTGCGACTCACCTGTGCACCCGCCACATACCAAGGCTGTGCATGCACACTCAGACGATAATCTCCTGGCGCAAGATTCGGCAGCTCATACATCCCGCGATCGTCGGTGCGAGCGTTGCCTCGGGTCCCACCAATCGGCGCAGGTCCCCCGGGACTCGGTTTCGGAACGGCGTGCAACATTACCTGCGCGTTCCGCACCGGCTCTCCAGCCTCATCCAGAACTATTCCTACAATGCTCGCCTCCGGACTAATCCGGAACTCGAGATCCTTGGTCGGCGCCTCTGGTGTCAATACAATCGCTGACGCATACGGCGGATGCGCATCATAAGCCTGGCCCACAAATCCGCGAGCACTCGCTGTCAGCATCCATGAGCCAGCCGATGGAAGCGGCACCGTAAAATGTCCCCGCGGGTCGCAATTGAACTCGCTATCCAATCTGGCAGGTTGGCGAAAATTGCCCGGGGCAGGGAACTGCCGGTTACCACCTACGCGCTGATTCAAACTCGGCGTCAAGTGGCAGCCTGCTACTGGATCTCCAGTCACGCTATTAATAACGACGCCCGTAATCTCATACTTTGGACCAATCGAAGTGGGTTTTGCATCACGCTTTTGCGGTATCTGGCAAAACATCCACTGCGCTCCCAAACCAATCAACACCATCGGCACACGAAAACCACCATCCCACCGCTTCACGGAGCAACCTCCGCAATCGGCACCGCATTGAGGTTCAGCGTAGGCTTATCGCCTGCCTGAATCGTCACGGAATGCACAAACGTACTGAACGCCGCCAGACTCTCCGGATCCCTGTAGTTCGCCGAATGCCGCCGCTCGAACGCAATGGCCTGATAGCTCCCCGGCGGCAGATGCGCCGCAGTGTAGCTGCCAGAGTTACCACTGCGCAGCGTAATCACAGATTGTGCATTAGGCCCTGAAGCGATCAGATAGATCCAGCAGGCAGCGGGATTGCCGTTCAGGTCGACCGTACCCTGCAGACTCGCCATCTGATTGCTTACCGTCACGCGTATCGGTGTGCCTCCAGCGCCCGGAACCACAACAAGGTCCTGCAGCAACAGATCCGAGGCTCCGTAAACGGCCGATTTGATGTACCACACTCCCGTATTGCGTCCTTGCAGGCGGTAGGTTCCTGGCTCCGCGCTGAAGACATAGCTCTGGTCACGTCGCATCGTGGGTCGCACAACCGGATCGCCCCGTTCCGGGTCCGCCTGTTCGCCCTGCAAGGTCAGCCCAAGCTGGGGTAGATTCGGCGGCTGCGAGTTATCAGACGTTGCAGAGCTATCGACGATCACCTCCACCGGAATCGAAGGTACCGGCGAAAACTGCATCACCACTCCATTCACATCGTGATCGGTGACGGTAACCGTTGCCTCGGCCTCCTCGGCAGATTCCGGATTATTCCTCGTCGCCTTCAGAGCGTAGGTGCCCGAGGGAAGCTGGATCTTTGTCTCGCCGGCACCATCCATCTGGGGATTCACCTGCAAGGCACTCCCATTGCTGGACCGGGCAGTAATCCTCATAGAATCCCGCCCACCATAAGTTTGCGCGACAAGTGTAACCAAATGTGTTGGACTTACGGCTGGACGAAGCTCAAAATGCTGCTCTTCGCCGCTTCGAACCCGAATACTACGTGCGGTAGCGGATGAGGTATCGTTTGGAACTCCAACAGGCAAAACAGCTTCACCTATGGTTCTATCAAGAGGTTGATACCTGGTTTCTAATCTGTACTCTCCAGGCTGCACCGGAATCCGAAAATCTCCGTGTGAGTTCGTCGCAGTCTGTCCAACACGAAGCCACCGGTGTCCGGATTCATCAAAATAACTCGCAAGTGCGCTCACAGCTATGTTTGGCAAAGGCACACCATCCGGTCCAATCAACGCACCGGTCAGCAGCGCTTCAGGATAGAGCCGCAATTCAATTGGAGAGTTTAGCTGGTCGGCTTGCAAGAAGATATTTCCTGGCTCCTGAAACTCCAAACTGGCCGAATACCCAGGCTTGCTCACCACGAAATTCGCGGTCGTGTCCGTGTTCTGTTCAAACCGGAACTTGCCGTCGTGATCAGTCAGCATGGCCCGGTTGTTCATCCGCACCAAAGCCCGCGGTACAGGTGCACCGGTTTTCGCGTTGATCACCATGCCGGCCACCGTGCTGGGAGCCGAGGTCGTTGAGGAAGCAGCCGAGGTCGAAGAGGATGGCACGTTCCCAGATTGGGTCCGGGGTGTCTGGATACCACCCATCACCTGGGCATGAAGGGAGCAGACGGGAATCGGGAGTATACCGTAACCAACAAGAAGGAAAGCCGCCAGGCCGAAGGATCGATAGCAGAGGCACACAGACCGGGCTGACAACACGAACAACACCTCACAAGTACCTGGTGGGAATTAAGACGTCCCAAAGAGATTTTAGTGAGAAGGCTCCCTCCTTGCTCTATTTTATTTGCTTGAGCATAATGTCCGATAACACATATTATGTATAGTGAAGATATTAGCGCCGGATAGAAATGTCCTACTCGTGCCCGATAGAAATGTCCCAAGTACCCTCTTCTAGGTCTGTGATCTGGGAGATGGGCGTTTATGGGATGGGTGCTGATGAGCGAGCGAGACGTACGGCGCATCGAGGTTTTGACAGAAGTGCTTTCTGGCCGGCGGACGATAGCTTCGGCTGCGGTTGTGTTGGCGATCACGGCCCGGCAGGTCAACCGGCTGCTGATTCGGTTTCGTGATGACGGTGGCGGCGGCCTGATCCACAAGGGGCGAGGTAAGTCTTCGAACCATAGCGCGAGCGCCGGCGTTCGTGAGTACGTGCTCGAGCTGGTCAGGACCAAGTATGCGGATTTCGGACCGACGCTGGCGACGGAAGTTCTGCTTGCCAAGCATGACGTCCAAGGTGGGCCGGGAGACCCTGCGGACGTGGATGTTGGAGGAAGGTCTCTGGCAGTCGCGCAAGCAACGCCGCAGCTTCCACCAGCCTCGTCTGCGGCGCGAGGGTTACGGTGAGCTGATCCAGATCGACGGTAGCGATCATCGCTGGTTCGAGCAGCGTGGCGAGCCCTGCACTCTGTTGGTCTTCATCGACGATGCAACCAGTAAGCTGATGCAACTGCGCTTCGTTCCCAGCGAGAGCACGGACTCCTACTTCGAGGCGCTGAGCGGGTATTTGACTGAGCATGGTTGCCCTACCGCGTTCTACTCCGACAAGCACACGGTCTTTCGGGTGAACCGGCCGGATGCGAAGGGCGGTTCGGGTATGACCCAGTTCGGGCGTGCGCTAGCAGAGCTGAACATCGAGATCCTCTGTGCGAACTCAAGCCAGGCGAAAGGCCGAGTGGAACGGGCTAACCGAACTCTGCAGGATCGTCTCGTGAAGGAGCTTGAGGCTCGCTGAGATCTCAGACATGAGTGCCGGCAACGCATTCCTGCCCGGATTCATGAAGCAGTACAACGAGAAGTTCTCCATACCCGCAGTGAAGGCTGAGAACCTACATCGCACTCTGAACGTGCAAGGCGTCTCGGCTTGCCGACATCCTGTGCCATCGAGAACAGCGTCACGTGAGCCAACAGCTGAGCTCTGGCCTACGATCGCAGACAGATCATCCTGGAGCGAAGTGAGGTGGCGGATGGTTTGGCAGGCCAGTATGTCGAGGTCTATGACTTCGCAGACCGACCGCTCGAGGTGCGTTGGAAAGGACACTCGCTTCCCTATCGTATTTTCAGCAAAGACCAGCGCGTGAGCCACACAGCCATCGTCGAGAACAAGCGGCTTACGACATGCCCTCACCACCGTGAAGGCGCAGCAGGATACCAAGCACCTGCCTAAGATCATGACCAACAGCGACAAGGGCGGATACAAGAAGAACCGACGTCGAGAGTCTA
The DNA here is from genome assembly GCA_963815485.1 of uncultured Acidobacteriaceae bacterium. Taxonomy (GTDB): domain Bacteria; phylum Acidobacteriota; class Terriglobia; order Terriglobales; family Acidobacteriaceae; genus Edaphobacter. Next base: position 4,171,668 of record CAWFGQ010000002.1, read on the forward strand.
TGGGCCAGATTACGTCCCAAAATCCGAACGCGTGCCCGCAAAAGCGGTGGAAATGACGGCCTGATGGAAAGCGAGGAAAACATGAAAGCCGTTTCCCTCTCTTCCCACAGTCCTTGGAAATCGCTGAAGAACCAGCGATTCCGCACATTACGCACCGCACGTACGACTACGAATTATCCGAAGGCACATATACTGACATTTCTATCCGGCGCCCACAGAGACATTTCTAACGGGCGCCAAAGAGAGCAAAGCTGAAGTGTCGTAGCTCCGCAAACTAGAAATGTCGCCTACCCTCCACCAAGGAGGGTTGAGCTTGGGTTGGTTGCGGAGCACGGCTACGCCAAGTCAATTAGTACGGATTCCGTACCGGCTCGACTATGGAATGTGCCTATAATCCAGCCATGAAGGCGCTTGGCCAATTCTGCTCGATCGCCCGCACACTCGATGTGCTCGGTGAGAGGTGGTCGCTCCTCGTTGTTCGAGAAGTCTTGTGCGGCAGCCACAGATTTAGCGATATTCAGCGGGGCATCCCGCGCATCTCACGAACGATGCTCTTGGCTCGTCCTCCGCGAACTTGTGGAAGTGGGTGTGCTGGAATCGGCGCGGTGTCCCTCCCCGCTAAAAAATAACCCAGTGGGAGTCGAATCCTGTCTCCCCTCCCTGCCCATCTTTCTAAAGAAAAAGCTATTTATCGCACAAAAAAGACGCTTACACCAATCGCCACCTCTCTGATCTGGTCATTTGTGACTCTTGGCAAGGCTCCTAACCCTGTTTGCATTACGAAGCGATCGGAGCATTACTAAACATTCTGCTGCGGATGCCAAGGCTAGAGTGACGAACTTGCTCTCGTCGCTGAAACTGCGGGTGAGAACGGCATCAGCGAAGCAGCCTCCAGCTCGGTCTACCAGAGTGCGCAATTTAGTTGGGTCTGCAGCCCGCGTTGTTCTTGGTCTTAACGCACGTCGTGCCACCGGGACCTTGAGCAACGCCCGTTCCGTTCTTGGTTTTGGCTGTACCGCCATTACGCGTCTGAGTAGTCGTCACCCCATTTTGGTTCTTCTGAGCGACGGTAGCCCTGCCCGTGTTTGGGTTCACAGCAGCGGCAGTCGTACCGTTGCCGCAAACGGTCTTGCCCCGCGAGTTTTTAACGCAATCTGCTTTCGCGGATAGGCCCAATGCGAGACACATAGACATCATCAGCAATAAAGCTTTCATTTCCGTCTCCACGATGACGATTGACACTCGATCAGGACCCAGACGCGTCATCGGATTGGAGGCTATACGAACCGAGGCCCCCGCGATACTGGCAAAACAATGGGTTCTGCTGTAAGCGGCTCAAAATAGAGACCAAATAAATGTTCCCGCTGGCATCGCTGAAACGTTCAAGGCGGAAGAACGGGTTGGCCTTCTACAGTGATTCGGACGATAGACACAGTCGTGTGACCTCGTATCGGAAACGGAGTTAGGGATGTTTGACTAAGCCGCCGCACCAAATCCAGAGAAGGCTCCTTCTATTTCATAAAACTGAAGAGGTTCGAGTTCCCTAGTGCATTGATCACGCTCAGCAAGGCCTGATGTTGCGTCTCGGCCCGAGACAACTGAGAGGCTACCGTTGCCGGATTGGCCGACACCAGTTCACCCTGCGCTACCGTCAACTGGCTCTCTTCGGTTTGGACATACGTGCTATTCGATTGCAACTGACTCAGCGCATTATCGAGCGTTGTCCTCTGCGAGGAAAGTTGGCCCAGCGCCGTCGTCAACGCCGAGGTATCCCTTGTGATCGTAGCTGTCGAGGCGCCACTCGAGAAGTCTGAGATCAATTGATTCAGTGCACCCAGTACCCCTGAATTCCCCGTACCAAAAATAGAAGCCCCGGGAAGATTAACCTGAATCTTCTGACCGCTCGGCGTCTCCACGTCTTGAACGCTGTTGTCTCCGTTGTAGTTCACCGTCGCTGGATTTGTGCTTGTATCAAGCGAAAAAGGAGGCCCCGATCCCTGGCTGCCCCCAAAGAGATACTGCCCTTGGTAGCTCGCATTGGCGAGCGAAAGCACCTGATCCCGTAGCCCGCTAAGTTTCTGGGCAATGCTGGCGATGTCGCTTGCATTGAGCGTTCCATTATTCCCCGCCACTGCTGTTGAAATAGCCGAGGTCACCTGACTGACGACCTCGCCCAGGGTAGAATCCGCAACCTGCATACGAGAAGATTCGTTGGAGGCGGTCTGAACAAACGTATCGTCCTTCGCAATCGAACTAGCCAGCAGCATGCTCTGAGCCGCCGCCACAGGGTCATCCGAGAGCGAAGAGACCCGCAAACCACTCGACAACTCGGAGGTAAGAGTGTCCTCCTCAGCAGTCGACTGGTCGAGCGAAGAAGTTAAGTTCGTAATGTAATTCGGGTCCACCCGCATGATAGTGCTCCTTAGCTTCCGTCTCGGAATCCCGTATTTTTTCGTGGTCAGCTTAGTTCACGGCTGTCTGGACTCCAAGGTTGATCGCACTCGTCATGACAGAGTTCCCAATATTGAAGACCTGCGCCGCCGCCTGATAGGCCTTCTGATACTGCGTAAGGTTCGCAGCCTCTTCGTCCAGAGAGACGCCCGAGAGCGAATCCCTCTGAGTCGTAAGCTGCGTCAGCGTAGTCTGCTGAGTACTGTTATCCGTCTTTGCGGCCGAAACATCACTTCCGATCTGACTAAGAAAGGAGGCAAGAAACTTCGACACCGTTTGACCTCCCACAATACTGGCACTGTTGAGATCCGCGAGCGCAGAAGCATTCTTATTCCCTGCCGAACCCTCACCCGGCCCAGCAGCCGCCACTGCACCTGGATCGGTCGTAGCAACCTGAATCAACCCGGCCGCACCACTAGCTGTCGATGGAAGACTGAACAGCGCGGCACCAGGGTTGCCATTACCATCAATTCCAAGTTCATTCTGCTGATTCACCTGCGTTCCAATCGCAAACGCAAACGTGTCGAGCGAACTCTGATAGCTCGGCAACAGCTGGTCCCGCGCTTTAAGAACTCCCCCGAGGTCACCGCCCGTAAGGCTAGAGGTAACATCCGTACCAGCAACACCTGCAAGGATGTGCTCCACTCCTCCAGAAAAGGTGGTACTCACGGCAAACGCCTGGCTGCCGCTGACCAGCACAGCGCCGCTGCTGGTCGTCAAGGTAATGCCATTATCTTCGGTCGAAATTTGATCCAATCCGACCAGCTGAGAAAGCTGCGTAATCGCCGTCTGCCTCTGGTCCTCAAGCGTACCCGCATCCGCATTGGGACTGAGCGAGGAAATCTGTGCGTTCAGTGAAGCAATCGTTGATGTAAGGGAGTTCACTTGACTGACGTCGCCCACAACCTGCTGGTTGAGGCTGGACGATACCTGGGCAAGTTGAGTGGCCGTCGAATTCAAGGTAGAAGCCAGAGTATTTGCGGCATTGAGAACGCTCTGTCGCGTCGCAGTATCGGAAGGATTGCTCGCTAGGGCGGAAAGCGCACTAAAAAATGCGTTAGATGCAGTACCCAGAGCCGTCGAAGTAGGTGAACTGACGCTTGAACTCAGGCCAAAGATGTTTTGAATTTGTTGCAACGCCGATTCGAGCGCTGCCGATTGCGCCTGTGTCTGAGTCTGCTGTTGGACTCGTTGCTCCAGAACGCGATCGCGCTGCGAAGCAGCACTTGAACTAACACCGGAACCAAACGTTCTGCCACTCAGCGTGACAGCATCCAACGCCTGAAAGCTGACCACCTCGCGCGTGTAGCCGGGCGTGTTCTGATTCGCAACATTATTCGATGTCACATTGAGCGCTTCCTGATCGGCAATCAGAGCCTCCCGTGCAATATCCATCAGCGAACTAATCGAACCCATTGGTCCCTCATTCCTGGCAAGCTGCGTAAAGCGAATCAAAATTGTTTTGGTTCCTGCGAGAGGATTGCGACGCTGCGACTGCAGATCAGCCGATCCCCGCCGTCACGTTACTTCAACAGAGATTGAATGATCTTGTCGGCCACATCGGACGAGGGCACGCTGTAGCTGCCGGCGGCAATTGCCTGTTGCAGAGCCGCAACTTTAGCGGATCGCACATCGGAGCTCTCCAAACTCTGCGCAACCAGACCACCGGCAGAACTCAGATTGGCCTGATCGGCGTGTTCCACGTTGGACGACTGATTAACGCGTTCCGAAGCGGTTACTTCCGCGACGGGCTTGGCCTCATTAGCCGTGACTGAGTTAATTGCCTGGTGAATGTTGTTGATTCCTGTTGCAAAACTCATGGTGCCCTCCTTCTACTTCAATCTATCGGCCTCAATTTCGCAAACTTTAGTACTGTGGCACTTTCTTTTCGAAAATCCTTTCACTCTCAGCTGTTACCTTGGAAACGATCTGTTTTGCAATCCCGAAACCGCCTCCTTTCGAGATCGCCTTGGCCACGGATTCCACCCCGAAACTACTCAAAGTATCCGACGATGAATCATCGTTCTTCTCATCAGCGCCCCAGTTATCCTGACCATTTTGCATTGGCTTCAAAAGCTCTTGCAGCAATGAAGCCTCAAATTGCTGGGCAGCATCCACCAGCTTCGCTCGTCTCTGACCATCGATGGAAGCCGCCGGCTGACTTGAAACATCCGAGTCGATCTTCATAAGACCTCGATCTCCGCCTCAAGCGCGCCTGCAGACTTCATCGCTTGAAGAATTGATATGACATCCCGCGCCGATGCCCCTATCGTTTGCAGGCTGCGAACCAGATCATCAACTGTCGCGCCTTGTTTCAACTCAATGCGATTGACCGGTTTGTCTATTGCGTCAATCCGCGTCTGTTGCACTACCTGTGTCGTCCCGCCTGACGAAAATGCATTCGGCTGCGACATTTGGAACTCGCTGACTACGTTCACCGAAAGTCCGCCGTGTAGGATCGAAACCGGCTGCAAGACAACCGTTCCGCCAATCACGACCGTTCCTGTGCGCTCATTGACAATGACCTTCGCCCGCGGAAACACAGGCACCTCAATCGACTCAACCTGCGCCAGAAGAGCCGGGATATCCTCACCACGATTTACAGACAACTCTACCCGGCGACTATCGACAGCATGAGCGGCCTGGCGGTTCAGAGACTGATTGATCGCGGAAGCCATTGCCTCAGCACCACGAAAGTCCGCATCATTCAGCAAAAGTGAGAACTCGCTCTTCCCTTCCAGCTCCAGTGGAACTCCACGCTCCACAATCGCTCCGTAAGGAACCGTAGCAGTGTTGGGATGGTTGACCTGCTTCACATTGTTGTTGGCCGTCACTGAATAGCCGCCAACGACGAGCGACCCCTGCGCTTGAGCATAGATTTTGCCATCAGCTCCATACAGCGGCGTCATCAACAGCAGACCTCCTTCCAGACTGTGCGCATCCCCGGCGGACGATACAGTGATGTCTAGTTTTGTGCCTGAGCGTGCAAACGGAGGCAAGGTCGCCGATACAAAGACAGCTGCAAGATTCTGTACGCGAATAGAAGACGCAGGAACGCTCACTCCCATTCTGAGCAACGTCGAGGCAAGCGTTTGAAGGGGAAAACCTGTCTGCTGACTATCACCGGTTCCCTGCAAGCCAACAACAATGCCGTACCCAACTAGTTGATTATCTCGAATTCCTTCGATCGAAGAGATATCTTTCACACGCGCCTCTCTCGGTGCTCCGGCCGTTTCCGAGGCAAAGGCGCTAGTGACAAGAGGAAACAGAGATATATAGGCGATAACGAGATGGATCCTGTCGATTGAAATCCTCGGTATCAGGGACGTCTTTGATGCTTTCGTTTCAGAAGCCATGGGTCCCATTAGAAAATCAACATCCTCTGCAGCAATCGAACTATCGCGTTCTGACGATGAGTGTAGTCATTGATAATTCCCTTCCCGCGAACTTCCAACTCAAGGCTTGAGATAGCCGTAGAGAGAACTTGATTTTGCTGGGAAATATCTTCAGGCCGTACCAGGCCGCGGAGAAGAATCGTCTGCGTCTGCTGGCTGAACTCCACTTGCCGCGCCGCTTCGATGACCAGCATTCCATTTGGAAGAACCGCAATAACCTGCCCTCCGAATGTCGTGCTCAAACTGGAATTGGTTGCGCTCGCGCCTTGGGCGTTTAGGCCCGCGGAGGATGTTTGATTGACCAAATTTTGTAAGGCATTGCCCGGATGCAACGTTCCAAACAGCGCTGAGACGGACGAACTGGCATTGGAAGCTCTGGAGTTCTTCACCGTTCCGTCGGTAGAGGCAGCAAGATTCTCCGAGACAACCACTGAGATCAGATCATGCGGTCGCATCGCGCGCACATCAGTCACCATCCGCGTAAGTCTTCCGCTGTCAGTCCAGATCGCCCCAGGAGCCGCCTGGATATTCGAGTTATCGGTTCGAACGCGCTCCAGATACGATGCCAGGGATGCTGCCGCGACATTCGGTTTGAATTCCGCTGCATGATGAGCCTTATCTGTCTGCCCTTGAAGCGAAAGCACTGTCAGGAGCGAAAGCAATGCGATTGCACTCGGAGTTGAGAAACGGCTATTTCGTAAGTTACATTTATCAAAAAGCAATTTCGTCGCCGTTGATTCGGTTATGTTTTTCACTGCATCTCCACATTCGAAGGTCCCCGAATAACACCGGAGAGGACTCTTGGGGCTGCTTCCTCATCGTAGTTTCTGTGCAAGAGGCGCACTCGTACCTTCTTTCCGACTCCCCCGCTCTCTTCTGAGACTCCAACAACTTCGATGCGTGAAACACCCTCGTTTTTCCAGAGACGCACGACGTCGCCGACATGCACTATCGGCGAAGGTTCAACGCTCCTGATGGAAGATTCAGCATTTCTTGGCTGAACCGAACTTCCTGCTGGCAGGGAGAGAACAAGGGAGGGCCACTCCGGGTGACTGCAGCTGGAGATAGTTACCCATTGAAGTCCCAGGACTTGGTCCGCCTTTATCCTTGCGACTCGGTAGCCGGTTTGACCCGGCGTCTCACCAACCAAGGGCGATGCCGTTAGCGCAGCGATTGCGGAATGAGCGGTGCCATAGCACGTTGCACTCAGAGTGTTGGGCAGCATGAGAGCTGCACTGACAAGCCAAAGACGCCAATGCCGAAACTGAGGAAGCTTCATCATGTTTTACCGGATCAGTCCGTTGATCTGCGAATACATATCGTCGGCTACGTGGATGACCTTCGAGTTGCTCTCGTAGGCTCTTTGCGCAGTGATCATCTGGACGAACTCAGCAACCACGTCGACGTTTGAGTTTTCCAGATAGCCCTGCTGCAGCGTTCCCATTCCAGTGGGGCCGCCCGGGGCATCCGTGATGGGATTGCCGGAGGCTTCGGTCTGTTGGAGCAGGTTGCCGCCGATCGAGTTCAGGCCTCCGGGATTGGCAAATGTGGCGAGTTGGATCGTGCCAAGTTGTGCAGCGTTCGGCTGTCCAGGGAGAGTCGCCGACACAACGCCGTAGGGAGAGATTGTGATGTTGGTTGCGTTGGAAGGAATGGTGATTGCGGGGAGAACCGTATCGCCGTCCGAGGTAACGAGTGTTCCCTGGTTGTTCGGATGGAAGTTCCCTGCTCTGGTGTATGCGATGGTTCCATCGGGCCGCGATATCTGGAAGAAACCCGCGCCCTGAATCGCCAGATCGAGTAAACCATTCGTCCGGTTAAAGTCCCCCTGCGTCATGATGACTTCGCTGGCCGAGGACTTGGTACCGAGCCCAACCTGCAGACCTGCGGAGAGTGTCTGCTGCGTCTGCGCCGAACCCGGAGTGATGAGGTTCTGGTAGATCATGTCCTCAAACTGCACTTGGCGCTGGTGAAATCCTGTCGTCGCTGAGTTCGCAAGGTTGTTCGCTATTGTGTCCAGGTTTGTCTGTTGGGCGCTCATGCCGCTTGCTGCTGTGTATAACGCTCGAATCATCTCTTGCTCCTCTGCGATTGGAAGTATGAAGTCCAAATCCAATGATCAGGTGCGATCAGACTTTGGGAAGATCTTCGGATGCGATCTTGTCGAAGTCGTTGTTGAAGACGCTGAGCGCCTTCTGCATCATCTCTGCCTGCCGCTGTACAAGAACCAGTTGCATCGTTCCGGTGATCGCGTCTTCGTTGGCCCCTTCGACCGAGCCTTGTTCTACCAGGGCAGTTGCGGGAATTGGCTTTCCATTGGCGGAGAAGCGATTGGACCCCTCGGCGACCAGAGAATTCTTGTCGGCAAAGTCGAAGGTTCCCACCCGGTCCACAATGGCACTGCCATCGGATGTAGAGACGGAGATAGTACCGTCTGCGGCGACGCACACGGTGCCGGTCGGGATGGTGATGGGCTTCTGGTTGGTATCGAGGACTGGCTCGCCTTGAGCGGTCTGGAGCACCCCAGTGGGCGAACGTGAGAAGGCACCATCGCGCGTATAGCGGACACCATTCGCGGTCTGGATGGCAAAGAAACCCTGGCCCTGAAGGGCGAGATCGAGGGGGTTACCGGTTGACTTGAGCTCTCCCTGGCCGAGGTCGATGCGGTTACCGCCGAGGACACCGAAGCCGTTGACGGACTGACCTACCTGAGAGGCAGTCTCGGGGTTCTGATCGAAACTTCCCGCGAGGACTCCGCTGAAGTAGTCGCGATGGGCGCGAAAGCCAGCGGTGCCCGCGTTGGCGAGGTTGTTTGCAGCAGTGTCGAGCGCCTGTGTTCGCGCAAGGAGACCTGTATATGCTGCGTAGAGTCCGCTGTCCATGCCGCTGGCATATGCAGTTGGGTGGCCGAAGTCAGGACGGCTCGGGTTAGAAGATGCTAACGCGGCCTCTCAAGATTGCGTTGCATTTGCCGATAGTGGCTTCAGACCAGACGTGCGACAGAGGAGGAACGGTTGCGAGCTCTCATAGTGGATGATTCGGCGGTGATGAGGAAGGTGATCGAACGGGCGTTGCGGCAGGCAGGCCTCGAACTCACCGAGGTATTGCAGGCTTCGAACGGCGAAGAGGGATTGCAGGCTTTGCGGGAGAGCGCATCTGCACCAGTATCAGTAATCATGAGCGACATCAATATGCCAGTGATGGATGGGCTCCAGTTCGTGGAGGCTCTGCGGAAAGAGAATCTGGCTGTTGGCGTTCCTGTGGTGATGATTACAACGGAGAACAATGAGACCTTCGTTTTGCGCGCGATTGCTGCAGGAGCGCAGAGCTATATTTGCAAGCCGTTTACCGCGGAGCAGGTGAAGGCGCGTGTGCTTCCCTTGCTGCGCGCAGCGTAAGCGGTTCGCAATCGCAGTTCCGGATTCCCAAATTGAAGTGAAGGAGGACCAGCGTGACACAGTTTCACAATGAGGCAATGACCCGGCTCGATTCCGCCGTCTCGGAAGTTTTTGAGACGATGCTGGAGCGAAGCTGCGATCCGATGGAGGGCGAAGTCGATACGGTTGAAGGCAGGATTGTGGCGCGTATTCAATTTACCGGCGCAGTCGACGGCGAATGCCTTCTCTATGCCAGCCCCGCCACGGCCTCAGTGACGGCTAAGGCTTTGCTGGGCACCCCCTCCGAGCCTTGCGATCCGATGGTGGCCGATGCAGTGGGCGAGCTTTGCAACATGATTGCCGGGGGGTGGAAGAGCAAGCTGGCGTCACACGAGTCCTCTTGTCTGATCTCGGTGCCGGCGGTCACCCGCGAGGGTCTTGAGGGATACCAGCCGCGATTCGGAACCAAGTTCAGCCGTAACTATTCTTTCCAGGGGAACGTGTTTGGGGTTGTGTTGGCGTTCTGAAGCTTCAGTCCCCGTGCCTTCGAAATCGTGGAAATCACTCCGTCAAGCTGTTGAAGAATAGTTTGAAGGTTCCGTAGGTTTGGGCGCGATGCTGGGCACGGAAACCAATGAGAATGACTTTGCCCTTACCCATCTCTGCAGAGATCATTGCGGCCTTTCCTGTAATGTTGCCTTCCCCTACCAGCCAGCCGCTCTGCAGGATGTCGCGTTTCTCGTAGCTGACGATGATGGAGTAGCGTTCGTTGGAAGAGCTTGGGGTGATCTGAAATACCGGGTCGCCCTGGAGGTAGAGTGCTAGGCTCTGTTTGGGCATGCCGTAGCCGAGGGGGTTGGTGGAATCGACGGAGACCTTGAGGGTCGAGCCTGGGCACCAGAACTGCTTGGTGGCCAGATCACCGACGATGTTGCGTGCGTGGACGCCTAGCTTTTCGATGGCAAAGTCGCTGGCAGTGCCAAGTGTAACGATGGTGCCACCTTTCTGAACGAAAGACTTGAGCGCAGTGACCCCTTCTTCGCCGAAGCCACTGCGATATTCGGGAGCGAAGTCGGTGGGAGTACGCCCGAAGCCTTCGCCGCCACCACCTCCGCCGCGACGTCCGCCGCCAGCAGCGGTTTCGCCGGTAAGGGTGGAAGTCGAGTCATCAGGAATGACGATCACGTCGAATTTTGCGTTGAGGTCACCCTTCTTCAGTTCTGGATCAAGGAGGCTGGTGGGGTTATAGCCCCACTGTTCGAGAAGCCAACGAGTCCAGCCCTCGTCGACGTTTCCGCCGTAGTAGTGCTGGTAGAGGCCAACCCGCCTGGACTTGAGTGCTGTCGTGCTGTCTGCGGGGATGGCGGGGGCGGGTGTGAAGTCGACGCCAACTGTCTTGGCTATCGGTGCCAGATCTGCCTCTGAGCCCTTCGCCACGACGAAATCACCGAGAGCGGTTCCGTCGATTGGCTTGACGACGCGACTGATGGCGACGCCCTTAGCCTGAAGGAGATTGACAGCCTTGTACGATACGTCGAGTTTGCCGCTGAGGAGGTAGCCGGACGAACCTGCGGCGACTTTGCCGGGAGCCAGTGGAGCTTCGCTGATGAGTTTAGTCTCGGCTTTGAGAGTACCTGGGACGTGATCGACGCGAACGCCCATGAATTCGGCTACGTTATCGGTCGAGAGATCGTAGGGGCGGATGGGATCGCCGTTCTTGTCGCGGGTCCAGTCGTTATCGGGAAAGAAGTTGCGATCTAGAAGGTTTTTGATGAGACCCATCTTCGGTTGGGCAAGAGAGATGATGTAGGATCCGGCGTCGTAGGCGTGTCCGTCGGAGGTGGTGAAAGGTTTGGTAGCGACCTGGATGTCGATGCCCTGCACGAGGAGCTTCTGGATAAGGAGGTTCGCGGTGATGGGATCGTCCTGGAGAGTGGGGATGATGTAGTTAGGAGTGTCGGCCGCTGCTCCGCGAGCAGTCTGGTTCTTAGCTTTCTGGTAGGCGTTCCAGAGAACCGTCTCGCGGTTGCGGGCAGCGAGGTCAAGCGCGGCCCAGGCTGCGGTCTTCTGCATGTTGACGATATCGCGAAGATGCCACCAGCCGCCGGGCCATGGGTCGGGGAAGATAGTCTCTTCTTCGTACTTGGGCAGGTTACGTGCGCCTCCGGAGAGTTGCTCGGGAAGAATGTACATGGGAGAGGCGAGTTTGGCGCTGGCCGATTCGGTGAGCATGCCGTCGATATTGTGGAAAGGTGTAATCCAGTGGAAGCCGAAGTGTCCCCAACCGGAGTAAATGGCGTTATTGATGGCCCCGGTGTAGCCGTTTTCGGTTTCCTTGTAGGCCATCTGTGCGCCGTACCAGGCTACTTCGCGCCAGATGAGCGGGTCGGCGTAGGGGCGGGTGGGTTCGGCATAGGGCGGGAGAGAGATGCGCGCGCCGTAGCTGCCCATGTGGTGATGGTCGACGTAGACCTCGGGGCGCCAACCGGTGAAGAGAAGGCTGGCCATGTACTGACTCTCATTCATCGAGGTGAGGAGGGCATCGCGGTTATCGTCGTGGCCGATGTACTTGGCGTAGAGAGAAGGATAGTTAGAGCCCTCGTAGGGAGTGCCGAGGGTGGAGTTGTAGTAGTCAGTGACCATGATCTCGCCGTCAGGATTGAAGCAGGGGACTTCGATAAGCACGGTGTTGTCCAGGATGCGCTGAGTGTCTTCGTCGGTGCGGGAGATGAGGTCGTAGGCGAGTTCGGGAGCCATCTGGGTGCCACCGATCTCGGTTGCGTGCATGCTCATGGACTGGACCTGGATGACCTTGCCGATGGCGACGAGTTTCTTGATCTCGGCCTCAGGTGTGCTGTGCGGGTTAACGATGGTGAGGTTGTTCCGCTTGATGGTGTCGATGTTCGCCATGTTTTTGGCGGAGGTGATGATGACCATGAGAAACGGATTGCCGTTCATGGTGGGGCCCATGTTGATGACCTTCATCTTGCCGCCGCTCTGCTTCTCGATGAGGTTGTAGTACTCGACGATCTTGTCCCAGCGAGCCATCTTGCGGTCGGCGCCCAGCTGAAAGCCGAAGAATTTATCAGGGGGTGTAACGGTCTGGGCGATGAGAGCGGAGGTAGAGGCCGAGATCGCGAGGAGAACGGGGACCAAACAAGAACAAAGAAAACGCATGAACGAAAGAGCCTCCTGGATCAGTAAAAGAGATCGGTGAGAGCTTCGATGATTTCAGAACAATGCGGCTACGGGAGTCAGTGTAAGGAGCCGTCGTCTTCAGCTTCACCTGTTGTCGCAGGAGTAGCTGGGGTTGAACTCGTCCGAACAGTCGGATACTTGATGCCCAATTGTTCAAGGTAGGTTGGATACTTGGTCGCGTCGTAGTAGTACTTCTTCATCTCTGGGCGATACTTCTCCATCGTTGCTTTGTTCAGCCAGATTGATGGCTTGTCGGTGGCGCGAAGAAAAGGCTGGTACTTCACTTCCTTGGTCTGCACATCGGTGAAGTAAGCCTTCGCGCTGCCGAGCAACTCCGGCTTCACCATGAGATCGAAGAGAGTTAGAGCCTGGACTTTTGCGCCGGCGATTGCGCCTTTGTGAGCGATCGGAGTAGCCATAGCGATGCCGTTTGCCCAGTTGTGTCCGGGAAGGTTGGGTATGTTGGAGGGATAGCGAAGAACGATAGTCGGGACGTTCCACGAGATATCGCCGATGTCATCTGAACCGCCGCCATAATATTTTTCCGGATCGTTCGGCGTCTTCAACTCGTCGAGTTTCTCAGCCAATCCTTTTTCCGGGACTTTCAGTTCGTGCTGCAACGCTTTGGCGAGCGTTTGATCGTCCTCAGACCACTTCGGAAGCCCGATCAGCTTTGCGTTTTCGGTAACTTCCTCCGCGATAGGCTTGTTGAAGTGGCCGGGCCATGCTGTACCGACGAGCGTGGAGTCCCACTTCGTGTTGGTCATCAGGGCAGCGCCGTTGGCCATGTTGTCGCCGATCTCCCACAGGTCTTTGATGTGCGGGTAGTCGGTCTCTCGGAAGTAGTACCAGACGGATGCGTTCTGCGGCACGACGTTTGGTTGATCGCCGCCGTTAGGAATGACGTAATGCGAACGCTGCTGCAGGCGAAGATGCTCGCGGCGGAAGTTCCAGCCCACGTCCATCAGTTCAACAGCATCGAGGGCGCTGCGTCCGCGCCACGGAGCGGCTGCCGAATGTGCACTTTCTCCGTGGAAGTTGTACTGAACGGAGACGAGACCACTGGTGGAGTAGCCGCCGTAGGAGGCTCCAAGGTTGTCGCCCACGTGCGAGAACAGGACTGCGTCGATGCCCTTGAAGTAGCCGTCTCGAATGTAATAGGCCTTGCTGCCAAGCAACTCCTCCGCGACTCCGGGCCAGATCTTGATTGTGCCGGGAAGATGATTCTTCGTCATCACCTCTTTCACGGCCAACGCGGCGACAATGTTCACTGCCTGACCGGAATTGTGCCCCTCTCCATGACCGGGAGCGCCGGGAATAATCGGATCGTGATACGCAACGCCCGGTTTCTGCGATGCCTGAGGAATGCAATCGATGTCGGAGCCGAGAGCGATGACCGGCTCACCGCTTCCCCAGGTCGCCATCCACGCCGTTGGGATTCCGGCAATACCGTGCTCAACCTTGAAACCGTTCTTTTCCAGCAGATCTGTCAGGTACTTCGAGGTCTCGAACTCCTGGAATCCAAGCTCGCCGAAGCTGTACATGGTATCGACCATGACTTGTACGAGTTTGGCGTTGCCTTCGACCGCTTTCAATATCTGCTGTTTCAGCTCAGCGTTCTTCTCGGCCGTGACAGGCGCAGTTTGGCCACTAACATTTATAGAAAGTGCTACTAACAGGCCAAAGATAAACCAATACTTTCGGGTACGCATGCGAGAGCTCCTTGATGGTCTTTTGTTTCCCTTGCGACAAGGTAAGGAACGACAAGTAGCTAAGCTCAAACAGTAAATTTTGTGGATGTGAGTCGCAGTGTATCGCAATCCCGCTTGTGACAAGCGAGAAAAAGCGGCGTCAGGGCGTCTGGGGGTGCAGGTACTTCGCGAGGAAGGTGTAGACCTCTTTGCGGGACTGGATCGCCAGCGGCGTGTCCATGCGGTTGAAGTAGTGACCGCCCGGAGCGTTCTCATAGACCTTGTATTCGAACTGTTTGCCTTCGAACTTGAGCGCCTGGATAAGGTGTTCGACTTCGAGGTAGTTGACGTCCTCGTCGTTGGTGTTGGTATGAATCAACAGTGGCGAATCGAGCTCTTTTGCGTGGTTCACCGGCGAACGTTTGCGATACTCCGCGATATCGTCGTGAACCGATTCGCCGAGGTGATACGGCGCAGAGTAGAGCTGACGGTAGCCTTCGCTCTCATAACCCATGCGCGCAACCAGATCGCTCACAGGAACGCCTGCGTAGGCTGCCGCATAGTCGTGAGGATGGGAGAAGATATTCATCAGCGTGATCAGGCCGCCATGACTCCAACCCACAATGCCGACTCGTTTGGGGTCGAGAAAGCTGTAACGGTCCAGCATCCATTTCATGCCGAGGTAGACATCGTCGATCTCGTGACCGCCGTAGTCGATCGCTTCGTAAAAGCTGCGGCCGTAGCCGGTGCTGCCGCGGTAATCGGTGGCTACTACGGGATAGCCCTGTTCAAGTAGTTCACGGATAAGATGCGCGTCGATGGTGGTATCGAGCGACGCGTGAACACCCTGATGGACGAAGACGATCAGCGGTTGCTTGTGGCTACGGTCGAGTTTCTTTGGAATGAAAGTGTAGGCATGGAGCAGGATGGGATTGGTCGCGCCGGGAGCTTTTTTATTCTTGATGTGATCGTTCGGTGGACCGGTGTACTCCGACTTGTCGATATCGGCGATGTCGCCGACCTTCTGGTACCAGAGAAGATCGTCCATGCGTTTCAGCACGACGTCGGAGTTGTCGTTCGGTGGAGAGGAAGATGCCGCAGATGCAGCTTGAGCGGGGGCGGCCGCCGGAGGCGTGGCTCTGGGAGCAGCCTCCTGTGCGGGAGTTGAATTGGTAAGAAGAAGAAGAGACGCAAAAACCGGGACAGTCGACAGTAAGAGACACCGAGAGGCAAAGCCCAAGTTAGGACTCCTTGATGTTGTGTGTGAGTCGCAGTGTACCGTAATTTTGCCGCGAAGCAAGGTGAGACTTTACGCTGCCGGGTTTCCCTCGGATTCAAGGACAGCATTGCTCAATCGGCCCGCAAAGAAAAAGCCCGACCTTCGCGAGGAATGCGAAGATCGGGCTTCGGGTGCTGCAGATCGCATTGCCGCTTGCGCTCGCCTTATTTCACTACGGACTGGAAGAGCGGCGAGGTGAGGAGAGTGGCGAACTGACTGTCCGACGACGAGTAGGAGACCGTTAGAGTGCCTGAGTTTGAGTCGATCGTGGTCGAGTCAAGAGCAGACTTCTCCAGCGGCGAGCCCGCGGTCTTGCGCATGATGGAGACACCTTTCATCAGCGTCGCGGCAGTGGCAGCGGTGAGTGTGTCGGACATGACGACCGCCATATCGAACTTGACGCCGTTCTGGAAGTCCATCGTGTAGCGGCTGCTCTTCATGCGGTTCTTGACCGTATCGTAGTCGGCAAGCTGCGCGGCGTCGCCGAGAACGCTCTTCATCATGGTCTGCGTACCCTTTGCGTCGAGCAGGCTCCATACAGCCTTGGTGTCCACTGCTCCCATCTCGTTGACCATATCGCTGTTCGAGAGAAAGTCCTGAGTCATGCCGTCGCGTGCGTCGATCGCTTCTTTAACAGCTGACTTGTCGCCGAAGACCATCGTGGTCTGGTTGAGGAAAACGACGCTCATGCCGTTCGAGCCCATCGGATAGATGCTGGTGTTGCGGAGAACCTCAGGCTTGGTTTTGTTCTTGGTGAAGCTGGCCATGATCTCGCGTGTGTGGAACTGGCCCTGCGCGATCCCAACGATGCGAGTTCCCTGCCCTTGCGGATCGCGGAATGCGGCGAAGGCAAGAACGTCGGCGTCTTGGTCAACCTTGAGGCCGGAGCTCTTGAGAGCGGTTTCAAGACGCTTGAGCTCGGGCGGAAGAACGCGATCCTTGAGTTCCATCGCTGCAGGCGAGTTCTGCATCGCATGGTAATCAACCACGATAAGCTGCTGAATGTCTTTAGGAATCGCTGCCTTTGCATCGCTCGAAAGCTGTGCCGCGGAGACGAACGTGGGGGCCATCATGGTCGCAATGGCGACGGCCGCAGTAGGGAGGATGTGCGAGAGTTTCTTCATTGTTGCCGATGCTCCTTGAGCTACTTCCGGTGTAGTGCCACTACACCATTGTTTCTTGAATATAAGACGGTTTGCAAGGCCAGATGGAGAGGTGTTCTCTTCTAGAATGCTACTTTTGTGGTAACTGTTTCGCGTCAAACTAGGTCTCCGGCCACGCGATCGGTGCATTAAGTCTGCGTTCGAGCACTTTGGCGTCGGGATCGAATCCTGTTATTTGGCGAACCCATTCGGAATCCGGCTCATACGCCGCCTCGGGAATCAGGCCAATGAGCTCTGCATCCTCGATGAGGACACCATGACGCTCGGCGAGGTGGTGAAGGGTAGCATGGACGTGGCGCATGGGAGTTAGGTTGAAGTCAGTAACGTTCATGCTGACCTGGGCGCGGCCATTCGCGAAGACACCGATGGCTTTGACGCCATGAAGGCCCCCATTGGCAGCGCGGATGTCCCGGGCGATGGCTCGAGCCGCGGTGATGTCCGAGCCTTGGAGGTGGACATTGTAGGCAATGAGGAAGCTGCGGGCTCCGACGGCGCTGGCGCCAGCCGTTTCGTGGAGTTCTGGGCCCCCGATATCAGGGCGGCGGGAGGCATCGCGGCGAGTGGCGTCGCGAAGGCCTTCGAACTGTCCCTTGCGGACGTCTTCGAGCTGAACACGATCGGGACGGGCTGCGGCGGCTCCGTAGAAGTAGATAGGAACACCGTAGCGTCGCCAGATCAGAAGGCCGGCCTGCCGCGCGAGGACGGCACACTCAGCAAGGGATGCTCCGCTGACCGGAATGAACGGGATGACGTCGGCAGCACCGATGCGCGGGTGGACACCACTCTGTTTGGTGAGATCGATGAGCTCGGCGGCTTTGCCGGCGGCGCGGGCTGCGGCTTCAACGATGCCCGCAGGAGTTCCAGCGATGGTGACGACAGAGCGGTTGTGCGCTGTGTCGAGCGACCAGTCCAAAAGATGAACGCCTTCGACCTGCATGGAGGCTACAATCTGGCGGACTTTGTCGACGTCGGTTCCTTCAGAGAAGTTCGGGACGCATTCGATGATGGCTTCAGGATTCATTCTTACGGCAGCTAAGCTCTAGTGTACGAACGTTTTATTTCCACCATGTGTATCCGAGGGAGAATTGTACGCTCGCATTGACACCGGGGTTGCGGTCTCCAAGAGACGCAGAAGAGATGTGGATGGCGTTGGCGCCGAAGTCGATGGAGCGCCGTGGACGGAGATAGTAATGAACGCCGATACCGCCCTGTGGCGTGAAGTTCCAGACGCTGGCATCGGCGTTGGGGCCGTCGTTTTGCGAGTTATAAGGCGGTCCACCAAAGGCCGGATACTTGTGATTCGTCCAGAGGATGCCGCCGGCGGCCTGTCCCCAGTACGAGAAGTGCCGGGTGCCCGCAAAGTTCCATCGAAGGATGATCGGAGTAATCGAGACGCCTGTGAACGTACCACCCACAGGGTAAAAGGACGTGCACTGTGGCGGCGTACCGGGCGGGTTGGTGCAGAACGGCCGCTCGAACTTCGGAGTGTAGGACTGCCAGAAGGGGAAAACCTCGACCGCGTACTCAAAGTTGCCGCGCAAGGCGCCGCGACCGGGCATATCGAAGAAGACTTTGCCCGCATGCACGCCGGCCATCATGAATTTGAAGTCGTCGCGATTTTCGGTGACGCCGAAACCGCCTTGAATGATGGCGCCAATCTCTACGGGACGTGGAGATTTCCCCTGCATAGGATTGGCATCATCGCTGACGACTGCCTGACCGTAGGCTAACGGAAGAGTGGCGAGCAGGAGGGCAAGGAGCCAGATGATTCTGGTTCCGATGCTTCGCGTTATCTGGGGCACTCGATGTCTCCGTTTGGATTGGCAGAAGAAGGCCGCCGGTGAACGGCGGCCCGTGTTCGATGCAACAAACTGTTTGGATTACTGAGCGGTTACCGTGGCTTCATCGAAATCGAAGTTCGAGTAGAGATTTTGCGTGTCGTCGAGGTCTTCGATGGCTTCGAGCAGGCGAATCATCGCGTTGGCCTGAGCCCCTTCGAGCTTCGTGTAGGTTGAGGCAATCTTGGTGATCTCGGCGGTCTCGGGAGTGATCTTCGCGGCCTTGATGGCTTCGGTGACAGCCTCGAAATCCTTGGGATCGGTCAGGACCTCCCAATTGTCGCCTTCGTCCGAGAGGTCTTCGGCACCGGCATCAAGAACGATCTCGGTGAGCTTGTCCTCGTTGGCAGCCGATTTGGCGATGCTGATGACGCCCTTTTTGGTGAACATCCAGGCGACCGCGCCTTCTGCGCCGAGGTTGCCGCCGTTCTTGGAGAAGGCATGACGGATCTCGCTGACAGCGCGGTTTTTATTATCGGTAAGAACCTCGACAATGATGGCGACGCCGCCGGGGCCGTATCCCTCGTACGTGATTTCTTCATAAGAGACGCCTTCGAGCTCGCCTGTGCCGCGTTGAATGGCGCGCTTGATGTTGTCGGCCGGCATGTTTTCAGCCTTGGCTGCGGCGATGGCTCCGCGAAGGCGCGGGTTGCCGTCGGGATCTCCCCCACCCTGCTTCGCGGCGATGGTGATTTCCTTGATCAGACGGGTGAAGATCTTGCCGCGTTTGGCGTCGAGGGCGCCTTTTTTGTGCTTAATTGTCGCCCATTTTGAGTGGCCGGACATGAACTACCTCAGGATGATCTGACGCAGGCGAGAACCTGTGCGCCCTTGTGATTTTAGCATGTTGGATCAACGAGAAGCTTGCGGGGTCAAGGCGGCGCCAGGTCAGTTTCGAGTCACTCATAACTAAGGAGCGATTCGCAAACCAGTTCTTATCTATCACCTAATGGAACCAATTGCTAAACGCAGGCGATTTCTCATCTGGTATGTTGTTAGGCAACAATTTTGCGCCTGATAGGAAGATCGTACGGAAGTGATAGCACGAGAACTCATCGATCGTCTGGCGGAACATAAGGCCCTTGGCGCCGCGCCGCAAACAGAGTTGGAGTGGCTGGCCACACATGGATCGATTCGCAAACTGAATATTGATGATTTGTTGAGCATGAAAGGCCGCCCGGTAGAGGCCCTTTACATCGTTCTTTCGGGGCGACTGGCTTTATTCGTCGATCGTGGTGCCGGGCCGAACAAATTCGTTGAATGGCGTGCGGGAGAAATTACCGGCATGTTGCCGTATTCGAGGATGGTGACTCCTCCCGGAGATGTGATCGCACTGGAACCCGCGGAAATTCTCGCCATACCCCGCGACCATTTCGCGGCGATGACACGAGAGTGTTACGAAGTCACTTCGATCCTGGTACACACCATGATTGATCGCGCCCGGCTTTTTACTTCAAGTGAGCTGCAAAACGAAAAAATGATCTCGCTCGGCAAGCTCTCAGCAGGCTTGGCTCACGAACTGAATAATCCAGCCTCCGCGATTGAGCGTTGTGCAGCGATGCTCGAGGATCGCCTTGAAGACTCGGAAAACGCTACACGCGATCTCGCCGCGGCCACACTAAGCGATGTTCAAATCGCCGCCGTAGAAACGGTTCGTGCGGCCTGCATGGCGAAACAAAATCATGAGATGCGGTCTCCTTTGGGACAGTGTGATCGCGAAGAGGCGATTTGGGACTGGCTTACCAAACACGGGCTCGATACGACGAACGCACAAATGCTTGCCGACACAGGGGTGACATTCGAGGCGCTTGAGCAACTTGTTGCGGCGGTGGAGCGCCCCGCGCTGGACGCGGTGGTGAGGTGGGCAGCCGCTGGTTGTGCTGTCCGCAACCTGACTTCAAAGATTCAGGATTCCGCGATGCGCATCTCGAGTCTGGTGATCGCAGTCAAGGGATTCACGCACATGGATCAGGCGAATGTGGCCGAGCCTGTAGATCTGGGTCCAGGCCTCGCCAACACTGTAGCGGTCCTTAAGTCCAAAGCCGACGAGAAGTCGGTGGCTGTGACGCTGGAGTTGGAGGCGGAATTGCCGAAGGTGCGCGGCTTTGCGGGTGAACTGAACCAGGTGTGGGGAAACCTGCTGGACAATGCCCTAGACGCCGCGGCGAATGGTGGTCGGGTGGAAGTCGCTGCGATTCACGAGAAACAAAACGTAGTGGTTCGAATCATCGATGACGGGCCAGGGATTCCGGAAGGGATTCGCGACCGCGTCTTCGATCCGTTCTTTACAACCAAACCCCAGGGACACGGAACCGGCCTAGGACTTGATATCGCCCGGCGCCTGGTTCGCCATAACGACGGCGCAATCAACTTCGAATCGAAACCTGGACGGACAGAGTTTCGAGTCACGCTGCCGATCACACAAGTCAACCGGGCTTGATCTTACCAACTGCGCTAAGCCAGGAGTTCCGGAGCGAAGAGATCAGGAATAGTCTCGCGGCGGCGAATAAGTCTTGCTGATTTGCCTTCAACGAGGACCTCAGCCGGGCGGGCACGTGTGTTGTAGTTTGAGGTTTGAGACATGCCGTAGGCTCCGGCGTCGAGAAGCGCAACCAGATCCCCGGTCTTTACAGGCGGGAGGGTTCGATCGCGGGCGAAGAAGTCGCCTGACTCGCACACGGGACCGACCACATCCACAATGGGGCTCTTCGTTTTGCTTTTGGCGGGTTGTTTTACGGGAACAATCTCGTGGTGGGCATGGTAGAGTGCTGGGCGGATAAGGTCGTTCATGGCGGCATCAGTAATGACGAAGGTCTTGCTGCCGTTTTTCTTCACGTAGAGCACGCGCGTCAGGAGCGCTCCCGCCTGCGCGACGATGAAGCGGCCGGGCTCGAGGAGAAGATGCGCGGGTTCGTCGCCCAGACCTTCGCTGAGGGCTGCCGCATATCTTTCGACCTGCTTCGTCGGATCGAAGGCGTGAGTCCCGTAATCGATGCCAAGGCCGCCGCCGGCGTCGACGTAACGGATGTTGTGTCCGTCGCTTCGAAGATCGGCGATCAGTGCAGTGACCCTGGCGAGCGCAGAGGCGAAGGGATCGACCTTGCGGATCTGAGAGCCGATGTGCACGGAGACGCCTGCTGGGTCGAGCCACTTTGATTTCTTCGCGGCGCGGTAGATCGTTCGCGCAGCTTTAATGTCGATACCAAACTTGTGCTCGCTGAGACCGGTAGAGATGTAGGGATGGGTCTCGGCGAAGACGTCGGGGTTGACGCGGAGAGCGAAGCGGGCAACTTTGCCAAGAGCTTGGGCACGCGCCCCGAGGAGGTGAAGCTCGGCTTCGGACTCGACGTTGAAGAGCAGGATGTTGGCGCGGACAGCATCGTCGATCTCCCAGACCTGTTTGCCTACACCGGAGAAGACTACTTTCTTGAGAGCCGGTTTGTGAGCTTTGCGGACGCGCTCGAGTTCCCCGCCCGAGACAATGTCGAAGCCTGCTCCCTGCTCAGCCAGCAGGCGAAGGATAGCAAGCGACGAGTTGGCTTTAACCGCGTAGCAGATAGTGTGCGGACGGGTTGAGAAGGCTCGTTGGAAGAGTTGAAAACGCTCTGTGATCTGCCCCGCGGAGTAGACGTAGAGTGGCGTGCCGAATTTATGGGCGAGCGCGTTAAGGCTGGCTTGATCGCAGTGCAGAAGACGTTTGCGGTAGACGAAGGGACGGGCGCTGGCTTGAGTTGTAATCTTTTTTCGCAACTAGGCACTCTTTACCGGCAAGGCGTACGGGGCTTCGGGAATGACGACCCACGCGACGAGATAAGCGATGGCACCGACACCGGTGAAGAGACAGAAGAGAGCGGTGAGGACACGAACCAGGGTCACGTCCCAGCCGTAGTGAATTGCAAAACCCGCACAGACTCCTGCGATCATGCGATTGGTACGCGACCGCGTGAGCTGGCCGGGAGCCGGAAAGTTGCCCGGAGGCGGAGGAGGAGCAGAGGAGATTGTGGCTCCACAAACTGCACAGAAACGGGAGGAAGGGTCGATTTGCTTGCCGCACTGAGAACAGAACATTTTCGTCTCCGGAGGACTCTATTTTGCCATAGATAAGAACGGAAGATTCAGAGGTTTAGTTCACTGCGTCGCGAATATGGTCTCCCAGAATGGCAACGGTCCTAAGCTTTTAGTTGCAGCTTACCGATTAAAAACCAGCAGATCGATGCAAAGAAAATCACGGAGTTGAGCAAACGCCTGGAACAGGAAGGCGGCCTCGAATGAGAGGGCTCGAGTTGTGGGTCACGGGCTACCTGTTGAATTCGCTGTGGCAGGTTCGGTGGTGTTCGCGGCGGCCTGGCTTACGGCGTGCATGGTTGCTGAAGAAGGAACTATTTTCCCGTATAGGGTGTCTTGAGATAGCGGCGGGCAGCGTCGGCCTGGGACTGATCGCCGCCTCCTGCCGAGGCCAGCTGGTATTGCTTAATTGCTTCTGCACGGTTGTCGAGGAGGTCGAACATCTCGCCGGCGTTGAGCTGGGCGCGTCGGCGAATCCAGTCGGAACAGGTCGGCTGATCAGCAACGTCGACGTAATTCTGGGCTGCTTCAGCGATCTGATTCTGGCCGCGCAGCGTATCGGCGAGCCCCCAGTAGGCCATGTGGAGGCGCGGCTCGATGAAGTAGCTGGGCTCTTTTGCGTCGGCAAGAATCTCGCGATAGATAGCGATGGCGCCCGGCCCGTTGCCGGAGTCTTTCGTGAGGTTGGCTACTTCGAGACGGAAGAGATAGTCATGTGGAAATTGCTGGGCGAGGCCCTTTTGCACCGCGATTGCTTCCGGATAACGTGCGTCGTGGCGCAGAAAGAGCGACAGTGCCGTGCGCGACTCGACCGGAGTGACGATGCCGTGAGCCGCAGATTCCCGAAGAAGCTCGAGTCCTTTTTCCTTGTTGCCGCTGACTCCGGCAATGCCGACCATCATGCGGATGAAGCGCGGAAGACTGGCAACAGCGAACTGCTGGATGCCGATTGCCATCTTGGCGTCTGCATATCCTGGATCAATCTTCAGCGCTGACTCGCTGTCGCCGCGGGAGGCGAGGCCCTGACGGGCAGCGGCGACCCAGCTGTGGTCAACAAGAGTGATGTAAGCCGCGTGCATCCCGCGCGCGTATCCGCGGGCGAAGTAGGCGTTGGCGTTGTTGGGGTTGGCCTTGATCTGTTGATCGCAGAGCGCGACGGCCGAGTTAGTGAGGGACTCGATGCGATCCCGTGTAGCCTGAGGGATCGTTACCGCGCGCTTGGAGGTAAGAAACGAGTCGTGCGCGTAATAGGTCGTGTCGAGCAGGTCCTGCCGGTAAAGCTCACGGAAGATGAGCGTCATCAGAACGTAGCCGGTAGCGATTGCGGATTGTGGGTTGGCCTTCTGGATAGCCTCGAACCGGGCAAGCGCTCCGTCATAGTCGAGGTTGTAAAAGTGTTCGTGCGCCTCGCGGGCCTCCGGAGTAAGGTTGATGGGGTCCGTGTGGGCGGCGGGGTTGTAGGTATCGGCGGGAGACGGGCTTGCCAGGAGAAGAGCAAGCGCGAGGGCAAGGATGGCTACGCTGCGTTTTATGATGCCTCTCCGGGGGCAGGCACGGTTTCCTGGATTGCGCTCAGGTCAAACATTGCCTTCCCTCTTCGATGATAAGACAAGAGGAGTCAATTCTCTATTGGACGCAGAGGCGGTTAGGCTATACCCTTTGATACTTGAAAAGCTGAGTTACAGGGACCTTCCTTCGGGCTGAACGGATTTCGTATGACACGGGTTGAATTGCTTTTGTTGTTGGTCGGCCAGGCGCGGAATAACGGATTTGAGTTTCGCAGATGGTATGTCGGCAAACTTGGGCTGCCGTGGCACGGAGCGCGCCAGGCGGTGGAGACGCTGGCGGCTGAGCGGCGCTACTATGCTCTGCTGTTTTCGCATGATTTTGCCTCGCACTTCTGGAAACCGGGTGAGGTGATGACCTTCCAGGTGCCCACGCAGACATTTACCCGCAGAATGAAAGACGGAACCATCGGCATGGTGAAGCGCAAGGGGTATACCCGGCGCAGTGCGCGCGAAGACGCGTGGCTCTATCACCTGAAGGAACTCGCTGCCGCGGAGGAGCCGCTGCGTTATATGCGGCGGTATCTGCGCGTGGAAGATGAGTTGACCGAAGATGAACTCGTTATCGAGAATGGGCTGGATCTTGACTGACAAAAAAATAGATCAGCAACCCTATAAGTCGTGGGCTTTGCGGATAGCTGCAATCTGTTTGAGATGGTGACGGCCGTGAATCAGTTGAAACATGCGCCACTGGTCCGCGTTGAGGGGCCCAAGCACAGCATGTGTGGCGCATCGGCCCTCGCCGAAGAGTTTCTCCGCTTCCCTGCTGATTTCGTCAACGCTCGTCAAATATTGCGTTGCGGCCAGCGTGAGTTCGCTCCCGGATAGTGGGTGAGTCGTTGCGGGCGGCGTGACGATGGACGGAGCCTGCCGTCCGCCTGGAAAGTATCCCAGATTAAAGACCGCATATTGCTGAACGCGGGTTTTGAACGTTGGCGTCGATTTGGTAGGTGTGCCTTTGTCGAGACGCCCTTGAAGAGCGCTCTCCGCCGCGGAGTAGGTGAGGAAGAGGTGCTCCATAGTCTGCTGGATGCTCCACCGGTCGGGGCTTTGCGGCGGTCGAAGCTGAGTCTGGGTGGCATCGAGCGCACGCAGCGACGACGCGATCTCAAACTGAAGGGTTTGCAGGACTGCATTCATCGTAACGAAACCACATTACACGGTTGCGCCGCATCGTGGGTCGTGTGTCGGAGGATTTTACTTCTTCAGATCGGCCAAGGCTTTTTTCGCGTCCTTTGCCTTTTCCCCGTCAGGATCAAGCTTGAGGTAGGCCTCATATTCGGCGATCGCCTCATCATTTTTCTTGAGCTTCTGAGCGGTTTCGGCGAGCGCGAAGTGGGTAGCAGAGTACTCGGGCTGAATCTTGACTGCATCTTTCGCGCGAAGATAAGCGCCCTGATAGTTCTCATCACGCATATAGAACTTGGCAACACTCAGGTCTTCGTCGACGCGTTCGTCATCGCTCTGAACCCTGGCCGGCTTGGGAAGCTTTCGATGCACCGAAGTGCCTTCGGGTGGATTTCCTTTACCGGTGGGGTCATCAAACTTGGCCGCATCCGGATCGTCAGCATCGCCGCTGCCAGAACTCGAACTGGAGCCGCTGCTACCGCTGGAGTCGCCGGGAAACTTGGGCGGCTCAGCCGTCGGAAACGGATGCTGCGAGGCTGCGTCCGCCGGAGAGGTCTTCGGAGTGGCCCCGGGAGCGTCCGGCGCAGCTGTGGGAGCCGGTTTGGATGCGCCGGGAAACGGAAAGCGCTCTGCCGTGGATTTCTTTTCCGCTGGAGTGCAGGGTTTTTTGGCCTGGTCAGGAGTCTGGCTTGTGCCCGGGCAAGGTGCTGCGGGAGGGTCCTGCGCCGACGTCTGCGCAAGTCCCGCTGCGGTGAGCAGAGAGAGCACAAACAACGAGCGGGTTAGGGTGCGAATTGCCATCAGGCTCAGAACGCCTCGTTGAGGGTTTGACGGTGCGGCGCGACGGTTTGTTATAGTCAGCAGAATCTGACTTTTTCGTAATCTCTATTTTATTGGATGGAAGTTTTCTAAGTATGGTTGATGGTCTTATTATTCGTTCTTCGTCGATCCACGCGGCTGGCTGTTATACGACACGGGCAATCCGGAAGGGCCAGCAAGTAGTTGAGTATGATGGGCCACGCTTCTCTAAAAAAGAGGCGGATGAGCGATATGCAGGCCGGGACATTACCTACCTGTTCAGCAATGGCGACAATGGCACGGTAATCGATGGGTTTGGGGTGGCCATGTTTATCAATCACTCGTGCAATCCGAACTGCGAGTCCAGCAGCATCGACGGGCGGGTCTTTATCCAGGCGGTCCGGGACATCGCCGCAGGCGAAGAGTTGACCTATGAATACAACCTCTTCGACAGCGACGGTGACGATGCGGACTGTTACTGCGGCGCGGAAAAATGTCGCGGAACGATGTTCAGCGAAGAAGAAGTAAAACGACTGGCCAGAAAGGCGAACCGCGCCAAAGCAAAGCTCGCCCAATAGTTCCCCCCTGCATCCTCCGTGAGTGCTCACAATTAAGTAGGATAGGGAGTAGCCGGATTTTCGCTCCCCTGGATGGAGCAGAGAGGAGACGAGTTCCCTGCCACTACCGGCCACATTCAACGACTTTCTCGGCAACTCCACCGCCGTCGAGCATCTCCGCACGGCCATCGCGGCCGGACGCCTGCCGCACTCATTGATCCTCTCGGGCCCCAACGGAGCCGGAAAATACACCCTCGCCCTCATGCTGGCAATGGCGGTCGAGTGTGAACGTCAGCCCCGCGATCTCTGGTCGAATGGCCAGTCTCTCGCCAGTTTCTGCGGAGTTTGTCGCAACTGCACACGCATCGCCTCCGCCGCCAACCTTGACGAAGAAGTCGAGAAAGCCGTAGGCGCCCGCGAAGAGCTAAAGACCGAGGCTGACCGCAAAGATACGCGCGTCCTCGTCCAGCCTCACCCCGATGTCCTCATCATTCCGCCCGATCCGCCGCAGCTTCTCATCAAACTGGGCCAGATCCGAAACCTCATCCAAAGCTCTCATTATTTGCCGGCAGAAGCTCCAAAAAAGATATTTATCATTACTGCCTCTAACTTCATGAAAGAGGCCGCCAACTCGCTTCTCAAGGTCCTTGAAGAACCACCTGCGACCGTTCACCTTATCCTTCTCGCGGAAAATCCCGGCGAACTTCTTCCCACCATCCGCTCCCGCTGCGCCATCGTCCGTCTCGGCGCGCTTCCGGTCGAAGAGATCGAGATGCTCCTCGCCGACCGCCGCCCCGATGTCCCACCGCAGCAGCGCACCCTCATCGCCCGCCTCGCGCAGGGAGCCGCAGGCAAAGCTCTCGGCTTCGATCTCGCGGCCTACGCGGCGGCACGGGCCGATGCGCTTCTCTTCCTTCGCAACGCCGCCTCCGACCCCGACCACACTGCCCTCTTCAAAATGACCGAAACCTACCGCGCCGGAGCCGAAGGCCAGCAGAAGACCTCAACCCTGCTCCGCACCCTGTCACTGCTGCTCGAAGACATCCTCCTGCTCGGCGCAGGCACACCAGAGCTTCTCCGCAACACCGACCTCCGCCCCGAACTCGATCGCCTCAACCAGACCCTCAGCTTTCAGTGGATCGAAAACGCCTCCCGCGGCCTCGATCAGGTACAGAGCGGGATGCGCCGCAACCTTCTTCGCAGCCTCTCGCTCGATGCCTTCGCCGAGCAACTGTCGGCACGATAGCCAGCATGAGCGAACAGAAGAAATCCACGGCACGTCTCGGAAACACTCCCGAAGACATCACTCGAGCTGCCGAAATTCTTCGCGGCGGAGGCACCGTAGCCTTCCCCACTGAAACCGTCTACGGTCTTGGAGCAAACGCCCTCGACACAAACGCAGTCGCCGGAATCTTCGCTGCCAAAGAACGTCCCAGCTGGGACCCCGTCATCGTCCATGTCAGTAACCGCGCCATGCTCGACCGTGTCGCGACCGTCCCTCCGCAAGCCGAGCGCTTCATCGAGGCCTTCTGGCCCGGACCACTCACCCTTCTTCTGCCTCGCACCGCGCAGGTTCCGGATAACGTCACTGCAGGCCGCCCGCTCGTCGGCGTCCGTATGCCCGCGAACCCAATCGCCTTGGCTCTCATCAAAGCCGCAGGCATCCCCATCGCCGCGCCCAGCGCCAATCGATTCGGCCGCATAAGTCCCACCACTGCTGCCCACGTCCTCGAAGACCTCGACCAGCGCATCGACGCCGTACTTGACGGAGGCCCCACCGACGTCGGCGTAGAATCCACGGTTCTCGATCCCACCCAGTCCCCAATCGTCCTCTACCGCCCCGGAGCCATCACCGCCGCGATGCTCGAACCAATCGCCGGTCCAGTTAAGCTCTATCAATCAAACCATCACGCCGCCGAACCTCAATCGCTTCCCTCACCGGGCGTGGGCATCCGCCACTATGCTCCGCGAGCGACCCTCATCCTCGTCGAGAACGAGTCCGACCTCAACAATCACCTCGCCCAACTCATTGCAGACAAAGAAAAAGTTGGTGTGATGCTCCCCAAAGACTGGACCACTCACCATCGCCACGTAGAAATCTTTCACTGGAACGCCTTTGATAACAGCGCCGCCCTCGCCCAGAGTCTCTTTTCCGGGCTGCGGGATCTCGACCATCGCGGCGTCACCGTCATCCTCTGTCCGCTTCCGGCTGAAAATGGCCTCGGCCTCGCCATCCGCGACCGTCTTGAAAAAGCCGCGAAATCGAAGTAAATCCCTCGTTTTGCACCGGATGGTTTCCGTATACTTCCACCCATGCAGGCTGCTGAAATCGAGCTCAAGTTTCCGGTTGTCGATCAACAATCTCTCCAATCCCAACTGCCGCATCTCGGTTTTCAGCTGATTACCCCTCGCACCTACGAGCAAAACACGCTCTTTGACACCCCAGCCCGAGACCTCCGCGCCAAACGCCAGATTCTCCGCCTTCGCGACTACGGCGGCATCCACACCCTGACCCACAAACGCATCGACGACAGTAACGCCGAGCCCTCCCGCTACAAGATTCGCATTGAGACCGAGACCACCGTCTCCGATCCGGTGGCGCTTGCCGAAGTCTTCAGACAACTTGGCTACTTTCCCGCCTTCACCTACGAAAAGTACCGCACCGAGTACTCCATCTTCGACGCCGCCACCAACACCACGCCCCACCTCGTCCTCGATGAGACCCCTATCGGCACCTACGCCGAGCTCGAAGGTCCCACCGAGTGGATCGACCGCACTCTTGCCACCCTTGGCATCGATCCCGCCACCTGCCTCACCGACAGCTACGGCAAGCTCTTCCTCGACTGGAAGCAGCGCACCGGCAGTCCTGCCGAGAATCTCACCTTCGCCGATGTAGCCTCTCCTGCCCTCGCACGCTAAAGGCCACCCTCCGACAGCCGATACAACCTCTGTACCTGGAGGTTTCCTTGGCAAACTCATCCCTCGTCGCTCGCCTTCTGCTTGCCGGAGGCCTGATTTCCTGCGTGAACCCGGCATTCGCGGCCTCAACCGCGCATCGATCCGTCGTCAGTCGTGTTGCCCCCGCCTACCCTGAGCTCGCACGCCGCATGCACCTCACCGGAAAAGTAGTCCTTCTCGTCACCATTCAACCCGATGGAAAAGTCTCGGCCACCAAGGTCGAGTCGGGCCATGCTCTCCTCGCTCCCGCTGCTCAGGATGCGGTCAGCCGTTGGCGCTTCTCTCCCAATTCCGAGGCATCCGAGCTCGAAGTCGAAGTCAACTTCAACCCCGACGGCCAGTAAACAAGCTTTCGTCTTTCACCGCGCAGCTAAGGAGCAAAATGAAACTCGAATCCAAACTCGGCCTCAGCACCGGCTTTCTCGTTGCCGCTATGCTTCTCAGCGCCTACACCGCGCATCGCCGCATGGAGGAGGCCAACCGCCTCTCCGACGTCGTCACCACCAATCGTCTTCCGCTCATCATGGGCAGCCGCGACCTCCGCTCTCACTTCACCGACACCATTCGCGCGCTCGAATCCTACATGCTCTTCGGCATCGACCCAAACTCCTCAGCCTCGTTTCGCAACTCGCGCCGCGAGCAGTTCTCCCAGGCAGAAGCCTCTCTCGCTAAACTCCGCCAGAACAGCGCTCACTTCGATCTAGGCCCCGACGCAACACGAATCGCCTCACTCGAATCCGGACTTGCAGCTCTCAAGCCGCTTGAAGAGAGGGTAGAGCTTCTCAACGAATCGAAGACCTCGCAAGGCACCGCGCAGGCCTATGACACGCTGCAAAACCAGATCCTTCCTCTCGAAAGAACGCTTTTCACCAACGTCACTGACCTTGCCCAATCGCAGATGGCCCAGACCGATACCGAACTGGCACAACTTCGCCGCGCGAACCACGCCACGCTCCTCACCCTCTGGCTCGCAACTATCCTCGGCGCTCTCGTCGGCGGCAGCGCCTCGTTCCTCATGGCTCGTCGCATCACCAGCGCGATCAGCCTCGTCGCACAGCGTGCTGACTCCATCGCCGCAGGCGACCTGACCGGCGATTCTCTCAACCTCAACAGCAAAGATCAGATCGGCACTCTCGCAGCCGCCATGCAGCAGATGCAGTCGAACCTCGCCGGCATCATCGGCACAGTCGTCCAGACTTCGAACTCTCTCACCGGCAGCGCCGCTTCCATGCAGACCGCAGGCGAGCAAATCCATCGCCGCATGGATCAGCAGAACCAGCAAACGCAGCAGGCCGCCACGGCCATGCAGGAGATGTCCGCCTCCATCGCCGAGGTCTCCCGCCACACCCAATCCGCCGCCGAGACTGCACGCAGCGCCGCCGAGACCGCACGAGACGGCGGAGCCATCGTCAAACAAGTCCTCGGCAGCATGCACTCCATCGCAACCGCGGTCAGCGAGACCTCCGCTACCGTCGGCCTCCTCGGCGACGACTCCCGCCGCATCTCCCAGATCGTCACCGTCATCGACGAGATCGCACGCAAGACGAACCTCCTCGCTCTCAACGCAGCCATCGAAGCCGCACGCGCCGGAGAACAGGGCCGAGGATTCGCTGTCGTCGCGGGAGAGGTCCGCCGCCTCGCCGAATCCACCGCGCAGGCCACCAGCGAGATCGCCACCATGATCCAGGGCATTCAGGACCGCACCCGCACCGCCATCGCCAGCATGCAGAGCGGCACTGATACAGTCGAGCAAGGTGTCGTCACCACCAACCAGGCCGGAGAAGCCCTCGAGCGCATCATCGGCATGGCCGAGCGCGTCGACCGCATGATCGCCCAGATAGCCATCGCCGCCTCACAACAGGCTGCTGCAGCCGATCAATCCAGCACCAGCCTCGACGCCATCCACTCCCTCAGCCACGACAACCTCACCGAGATGGCCACCACTGCAGCAGGAATCGAATCTCTCCGCGTAACAGCAATAGCCCTGGAACAGCAGGTCGATCGCTTCAGCCTGAAATCCACACCCGAAATCCGACTCGTTCACTCCCCCACCACCCGCAAACAAGCCACCCTGCAACCTGCATAAGAACAGGGAGCAGGGCCCAGGGAGTAGAAAACCAAAACTAGGCAAACAAAAATAGAAAGGGTCCCCCAAAGAGGACCCTCCACAAATCGCTATTCCCTATTCCCTACACCCTATTCCCTGCCACTAGAAGATCTGGAAGTTAACCTCAACATTCAACTCCACCAGAACCGGCCTGCCGTTCTCCATCGCAGGTTTGAACTTGTACTGCTTCACGGCTTCAACGGCCTTCTCATCCAGACCCATGCCCACACCGCGAACGACATGCACATGGCTCGGGTTGCCGCTCGTATCCACCCACAAGTTCACAAGGACGTTTCCCGCAACCTTGGCCTTCCGGGCCTCCTCAGAGAACTCCGGTTCAACCGAATAAATCAACACCGGCGCCGAGACGCCTCCGCCAATTCTCCTCGGTCCGCCACCCGTATTTCCGCCGGAACCCGGCCCAAGACCCGAACCATTCCCCGAACCCAGTCCCGTGCCGGAACCGTTACCCATCGACATTCCCACCAGCGGCGAACTCGCAATGCCAATCTGCGGAATGCTGCTCGCCATCTTCACGTCCTGCTGAACCTCGATCGTCGGTTCGATGTGAATCTTCGGCTCGATCAGCGGCGGTTTATTCGGCGGCACAATCTGCGTATCCGCAAACTTGGGGGGCGTTCCCTTGGTCACCGGAGTCGGCCCACGCTGTCCACCACCGCCGCCCATCTTGTCCAGCTTCGGCGGAGCCTGCGGAGGAATCGAAAGATCCGTCACCACCATCGCCTTCACCGGAGCAGAAAACTGAACCTTTTTGTGCAGCAGGTAAGCAATCAGCAGAATCAGCAGCGCATAGATCGCAACGGCAGAACCGGTCGCCATCGGATTCTGCTTCGTCTTCATCCGGTCCACAACAGCGACTGGCTTTGACTCCAGCACTAGCGGCGGCAGCTTCACCGGGAAGAACACATCCCGGATACTCGCCCACAGCGAGGTAAAGACGCCCTCTTCCTCAATGACAAAATCGCTGTCGACCGGCTTGGACTCAAGCTGCAGCGGCTCTTCTGTGCTCTTGCTGAACGCGTCACGCAGATTCGCGATCAGCGACGTCCACATCGACCCATCGGTCTCTTCGTTCAGGTGCGGTGCGTCCGCCGGGCGCAGCTTCGGTGCTGGTTTATCGGGATCATTCTCGGGAGATGAAGGTAAAAATGAATTCGCCATAGGCTGCTTTTATCTCGATGGCGGCAGTCGTAGCCCCAACCACCACTTTTAAGAAAATCGTGTGCCGACTCTACTTCTGTCAATACGTTCCCGGTCTTTCGCCGGTTTTTCTTCCACTACCGCCAAGCGCCTTAGGCTCCACAGGATATTCTACAAACTTTCATCCTCTCATGTCTTTTATCTTGGACGCACGTCCCTATAGGAATGTACCCCCTCGCGATTTGTTCCTCTGTCTCTCCCGGCTACAATAAGTATTTGGCGTAAACCGCACATCTGTAAACAGGAACACGAGGAACGAATGCCGGACGCACCCCAGGGAAACCCTGACGACTCAAAATCCGCTCCCAAAGCGTTGAAATCCACGCTCAACCTCCCTATTGGCGGGACAGAAAATGCTGCGAGTCCAGCGCCCAAGGCGCTGAAGTCGACACTCAACCTGCCCCAAACGTCTTTTCCCATGAAGGCGAATCTGCCGGACAATGAGCCCAAACGCCTTGCCTCCTGGCAACAGCAGCAGTTGTATGCCCAAATCCGCACCGCCCGTGCCGGTGCCGCCAAATACATCCTCCACGACGGCCCTCCCTACGCCAACGGAGCCATCCACCTCGGCCACGCCCTCAATAAATGCATCAAGGACTTCGTCGTCAAAACAAAAACCATGGCCGGCTTCGACGCCCCCTACGTCCCCGGCTGGGACTGCCACGGCCTCCCCATCGAGATCAAAGTAGACGAGCAACTCGGCCGCAAAAAACTCGAGATGGACCCCCTCGCCGTCCGCCGCGCCTGCCGCGAGTACGCGCAAAAATACGTCGACCTCCAGCGCACCCAGTTCGAGCGCATCGGCGTCTTCGGCCGCTGGGACACACCCCTACCTCACGATGTCGAACGGTTACGAAGCCTCCATCGTCGAGACCTTCTACGACTTCTTCGAAAAAGGCTTTGTCTACAAAGGTCTCCGGCCGGTCTACTGGTGCATTCACGACAAGACCGCGCTCGCCGAAGCCGAAGTCGAGTACGAACAGCACACCAGCCCCAGCGTCTACGTCCGCTACAAACTCAGTAGCGATCCCGAAACCATTCACGGCAAACTCGTCGGCAACCAGATCTACATCATTATCTGGACGACTACCCCCTGGACCCTCCCTGCATCGCAGGCGGTCGCCTTCAATCCAGAGATGGAGTACGTCGCCATCCAAACCGCGGAAGCAACCTACATCGTCGCCGAAGCTCTGCTCCCCTCAATCATCGCGAACTGCAATCTGATGAGCGGCAAAGATGCCAGTAAGTCAGCCACTACGGAAGACGTCATCGTCCGCTTCCCCGGCAAGGCGCTCGAAGGCGCAATCTTCCAGCACCCCTTCCTCGATCGCAGCATCCTCGGCGTCACTGCCGCCTACGTCACTGCCGATCAAGGCACAGGAGCCGTCCACACCTCACCAGCTCACGGCGTCGACGACTTCGACACCGGCAAGCGTTACAACCTCCCCGAGGTTCAGTACGTCGACAACGCCGGGCGCCAGCGCCTCACCGGCCGTTTCGGCGGAGGCGATCAGCCGCAGCCCTACGAAGACCTCACCGTCTTCAAATCGAACCCGGTCATCATCGAACTCCTGAAAGAAAAGGGCGCTCTCCTCAGCGCCACCACCTACGAACACTCCTACCCACACTGCTGGCGCTGCCACAACCCCATCATCGTCCGCGCCACCGAGCAGTGGTTCATCGGCATGGAAACCCCGATGACCACCACTGAAGGTAAAGAAACCACCTTCCGCCAGCGCGCACTCGACGAGATCAAACAAGTCGCCTGGGACCCAGCATGGGGAGAAGAACGCATCTCCAACATGATCGCCACCCGCCCCGACTGGTGCATCTCGCGCCAGCGCATCTGGGGCGTGCCTATCGCCGTCTTTCTCTGCGAAAAGTGCGGCGAGCCGCTCAACGAGACAAAAATCAACGCATCCATCGTCGAACTCTTCAAAAAAGAAGGCGCCGATGCCTGGTACAAACACGAAGCCGCCGTTCTCCTGCCAAAACACACCGCATGCCCCGGCTGCGGCCACAAAGAATTCCGCAAAGAAACCGACATCGTCGACGTAT
This sequence comes from uncultured Acidobacteriaceae bacterium, assembly GCA_963815485.1. Classification (GTDB taxonomy): domain Bacteria; phylum Acidobacteriota; class Terriglobia; order Terriglobales; family Acidobacteriaceae; genus Edaphobacter. The sequence continues at coordinate 4,206,517 of CAWFGQ010000002.1, forward strand.
GGTTCGAATCCGGTGCAAGCTGGCACGCGGTTCTCGACCTCGAACCCGAACTCCATTCACCCGCCGACCTCTACACCGAAGGCGGCGACCAGCACCGCGGCTGGTTCCACTCTTCCCTGCTCACCTCGGTTGCCGTCCGCAATCACGCCCCCTACAAGATGGTCGCCACCAGCGGCTGGACGCTCGACGAGCAAGGCCGCGCCTTCTCCAAGAGCCTCGGCAACGGCGTCGACCCTGTCGACATCGCCAAGCGCCTCGGTGGCGAGATCATCCGTCTCTGGGTTGCCTCGGTCGACTTTCGCGAAGACGTAGCAGCCAGCGAAAACCTCATGCAGCGCGTCAGCGACAACTACCGCAAGCTGCGCAACACCCTGCGCTTCCTGCTCAGCAACCTCAACGACTTCGACCCCGTGACAAACTCCGTCATCTTCTCCGAGATGGAGCCACTCGACCAATTCATCCTCGCCCGCACCGCCGAGCTCGACGCCACCATCCGCCGGGCCTACGAAGACTTCGAGTTCCACCGCGCCTATCACGCCCTCAACGAGTATGTGAACACCGATCTCAGCGCGCTCTACCTCGACGTCCTCAAGGACCGCCTCTACACCTTCGCCCCCAATCACCCCGGCCGCCGCAGCGCGCAAACCGCCCTCTGGCGCATCGCCGAAGCCCTCACCCGCCTCATCGCACCCATCCTCAGCTTCACCGCCGACGAGGTCTGGCAACTTCTTCCCAAAGTCACGAAGCGCGAGCCCAGCGTGCACCTTGCACTCTTCCCCGACATCGCCGACATCGTCCCCGGCAACGTCAGCCGCATCGAAGAAGACTTCGAGCAGCTCCTCACCCTACGCAATGAGGTCCTCAAAGTTCTCGAAGAGGCTCGCACCGCGAAACAAGTCAGCAACCGCTCGTCCGAAGTGGAAGTCGTCGTTGGCTGGCTCAACAAAGACACAAGCGACACCAACGCAATCTTCGAGCATTACCACAACATTCTGCCGGAACTCCTTGGTGTTGCACAGGTTCATCTCGACGATGCTGTCGTCACCCGGGGCGACGTAGAAGAAGGAGCCTTCTACGTTCAAGCCCGCCCAGCCAAAGGCTCAAAATGCGAACGCTGCTGGCGCTTCACCGAAGACGTAGGCCAGCAGAAAAACTATCCCACCGTCTGCCTGCGCTGCGCCGACGCCCTCCAGGCCATCAACTTCCCACCCTACACCGTAACGGAGCCGCAAGTCTGATGTCCGCAGCCAACGAAATCGAAACTCCCGCAGTCGAAACCGAACTCAAAGACAGGCGCGCGCTCGTGCTCGGCATCTCGGCCCTGGTCGTCATCCTCGATCGCATCACCAAACACGTCGTCGCCCAGCAACTCCCCAACGGACAGGCCAAAACCATCATCCCCGGCTTCTTCCGCATCACCGACGTCCACAACACCGGGGCTGCCTTCAGCATGTTCGCCGAAAACGCCTCCCCCGCCACAGTCCGCAACATCCTTATCGGCTTCTCAGTCATCGCGGTCATCGTTTTATTCGGAATGCTCTGGCGCGTAGGCCGCTACCTCAGCGTCACCTCCGTCGCTCTCGCATTCATCCTCGGCGGAGCCTTCGGCAACCTCTACGACCGCATCCGTTTCCACTACGTCATCGACTTCCTCGAAGTCCATGTCGTCCACTACCACTGGCCCGACTTCAACATTGCCGACAGCTGCATCGTCATTGGCGCATGCCTGCTTTTAATCGAAATCTTCCGCCCCCAGCCAGAGACCTAGACTCACCTCGTATAAGAGAACGTCCCGCACAGATCGGTCGAATTCGCAATCGTATCCGGAGCAAAGATCGGCGGCTTCTGCCCCGAGAAGAATGCAATCTTCATCGAGCGGCCCGAGACATAAGTCGCCATCCACTGCGTATCCTCAGAGCCGCACAGGCTATTCTTCTTCAAAAACTTCTTCGAAGCCGGAATGCTTACCCGATACAGACTCCCACTCGCACCGGCAATATCATCCGGATTGAAGACCGCCGTAATCTCTTCCGGCTTGAGCGCCCGGATGTGCGCAATCGTAAAAGTGACAAGATTGATCGCTATCTTTTCATCCGAGAGAGCCACATCTCCGGTAATGGACTGCGCCGTCGAGCTGTTCGCCCGCCAATAACCCTTATCCTGCGCCGCTGCTGTCATGCAACAAGTCAATACCGATCCAAGAACGACACGCAATAACATCTCTCGCTTCATCTCTTGAGGATTGCATTGAAAACAGCGTTTGAGCAACTCGGCCAGCCCGCCCCAGGCGACAGCAAAGTTGCCTTCTGAGTCCCACCTCTTTTCCACTGCTGGGATTAATTAGCACTTCACCGCGGAATGCGGGAAAATAGAAGTTTGGCATGAATGACCAGATCACCATCCGCGGAGCCCGCACCCACAACCTCAAGGGCATCGACGTCGATATCCCGCACAACGCCCTCACCGTTGTCAGCGGAGTCAGCGGCTCGGGCAAATCCTCGCTCGCCTTCGATACCGTCTACGCCGAAGGTCAGCGTCGCTATGTCGAATCACTCTCCGCCTACGCCCGCCAGTTTCTCGAGCGCATCGAAAAGCCCGACGTCGACCACATGGACGGCCTCGCCCCCGCCATCGCCATCAAGCAGAAAAACCAGACCCGCAACCCACGCTCCACCGTCGCCACTGCCACCGAAATCTACGACTACCTCCGCCTTCTCTACGCCCGCTGCGGAACCGTCACGTGTCTCCACTGCGGCGGCATCGTCAAACATGACACAGTCGATGAGATCGTCACCGCGCTCTTCGCTCTTCCGGAAGGCACTCGCACCTACGCTCTCTTCCCCATCGAGCGCGCTGAAGTAAAAATCGAGCCAATGCAGATGCCGACGGTCGAAGAAGTGGCCGACGCACCCAAACCAGCAAAGCGATCCACAAAAAAATCAGCAAAGTCCGTTAAATCCGCGGTCGCCACCTCCAATTTCGACCTTACCGACGCTCTCAAGGAACGCCTCACCGAACTCCGTCGCCGCGGCTACAACCGTCTCTTCCAGCAAACTCCCGGCGGTGAAAATAAAATCGTCGAATTCTCCACCCCCGAATCCCTCCTCGAACTCGACTTCTCCCAACCGATCTTCGTCCTCATCGACCGTCTCGCAATCAATCCGGAATTTCGCACCCGCATCGTCGACGCCATCGAGACCGGTTACCGCGAATCCGGCGAAATCCAGTTCCTCACGATGCCGCGTGACGAAAACGAAAAGCCCGCAAAGTTCCGTTTCTCCGTAGCATTTGAGTGCACCACCTGCCACCGCGCCTACCGCGAACCCGAGCCGCGTCTCTTCTCCTTCAACAATCCCTACGGCGCGTGCCCGCGTTGCCAGGGCTTTGGCAACACCATCGACTTCGACCCCAACCTCATCATCCCGGACAAATCGAAATCCCTCGCCGATGGCGCGATCGCCCCCTGGTGCACCACAAAATACCGCCCGCACCACGGCGAGATGATCCGCGCCGCCAAAACCGCCAACATCCCCACCAACATCCCCTGGTACGATCTCGAGCCCTACCAACTGCGCTTCATCGAAGAAGGCGACGGCACCTATCCTGGCATTCAGGGCTTCTTCCGCGCTCTCGAACGCAAAAAGTACAAGCTCCACGTCCGCGTCTTCCTCTCAAAATATCGGGGGTACGCCCTCTGCCCCGACTGCCGCGGCCAGCGTCTCCGCGCCGAAGCCCGCGCCGTCCTCATCGCACCTCAAAATGGTCCGGCCCAGAATATCTGCGAGACCAGCGCGCTCACCATCGCCGAGGCCCAGACCTTCTTCGACAATTTGCAACTCTCACCGGCGCAATTAGAAGTCGCCGGCAAGATCCTCGAAGAGGTCCGCCAGCGTATCCACTTCCTCCATCAGGTCGGCCTCGACTACCTCACCCTTGACCGCCTCAGTTCCACCCTCTCCGGCGGCGAATCCCAGCGTATCCAACTGGCCACATCGCTAGGCTCGCGTCTCGTCGGGGCGCTCTACGTCCTCGATGAACCCAGCATCGGCCTCCACACTCGCGACACCGCGAAGCTCATCCGCATCATGAAGGACCTCCGCGACCTCGGCAACACCATCCTCGTCGTCGAGCACGACCCCGACGTCATCCGCGCCGCCGACCATCTCCTCGACCTCGGCCCCGGCGCAGGCGAACTCGGCGGCCAGCTCCTCGCCTCAGGCACCGTCAAAGAAGTCACCGCCAACCCAAACTCCATCACCGGCAAATACCTCTCCGGCCGCCTCACCATCCCGGTCCCCAAATACCGTCGCGAGCCCGGCCGCGAGCACCTCCAACTCACCGGCGCACGCATCCACAATCTTCGCGGTGTCGATATCGACATTCCCCTCGGCCTCCTGGTCTGTGTCACCGGTGTCAGCGGCTCCGGCAAATCCACCCTGGTTCATCAAGTCCTCTATCGGGCACTCATGCAGGCTCTCGGCCAGACCGAAGGCAGCGACCCGTCGCCTCTCTTCCGCGAACTCACAGGCACGCACCACCTCAACGACGTCATCCTCGTCGATCAGTCCCCCATAGGCCGCACCCCGCGCTCCAACCCCGTCACCTACATCAAGGCTTTCGACGACATCCGCGCCCTCTTCGCCGCGCAGCCCGACGCCAAACGCCGCGGCTTCGGCCCCGGACACTTCTCCTTCAACGTCCCCGGCGGCCGCTGCGATGTCTGCGAAGGCGACGGCACCGTCACCGTCGAGATGCAGTTCCTCGCCGATGTCGAACTCTCCTGCGAGGAATGTAACGGAACACGTTACAAATCATCCATCCTCGACATCAAGTACAAGGGCAAGAGCATCTACGACGTCCTCAATATGACTGTCAAAGAAGCTCTCGTCTACTTTGCCGGCCACCCAAAAATCGTTGACAAGCTCTACGTCCTCGACGAGGTAGGGCTCGGCTACGTCCGTCTCGGTCAATCGGCAACCACACTCTCCGGCGGCGAAGCCCAGCGAGTCAAACTCGCCTCGCACCTCGCCACCGCACGCTCCATCACCGGCCGCAGCACCGACTCCGCCAGCCAAACTGCCGCCCGTGCCCGCAGCCGCACTCTCTACATCCTCGACGAGCCGACCACCGGACTGCACTTCGACGACGTCGCCAAACTTCTCGCGGCATTCCGCAAACTTATCGACGGTGGTGGCTCTCTCCTCGTCATCGAACACAACCTCGACGTCATCAAATCCGCCGACTGGGTCATCGACATGGGCCCTGAAGGCGGCTCAGGTGGCGGCCAGATCGTCGCCACCGGCACACCAGAAGAGATCGCCGCTAACCCAGCCAGTCACACCGGCCACTGGCTCGCTCCAGTCCTGAACCTGCAAGCACCGAAGCCTGAACCGGAACTCCAGACCACTGCCTAACCGCAACTCGCAACTGATAAACCGCGATTTCAGTGCTGATTATGTTGCTGCTACTTGGAACACCACCACTCCGAACGAAATTCGGAAACAGAAGAGATCGACATCACGCCCACTGGGCCCTCATGGCGTGCAGCCACATAGGTTGGCGCCCGCTTCCTGTCCTTTATATGCAGACGAGTGACAAAATTGTAACGATGCGGTGACGAAACAATTGCAGAACACGCACGAAAGTCTTACTTCAGAATGACAACTAACGGTCCTTCACTTCACTAGCATTTCAGACGCAATTGCAATCCATCTGCTCTGAGATGTTCTCTCTTGAAAGGAACGTTAATATGAAGACGATCTGCTGGAAGCCCTCCCCTGGCAGCGTGGCTTTTCTAACGCTTTTCCTGATGTTTCCTTGCGCCAGTGCTTACTCACAAACCAACGGTATCAAGGCCGATCTGCGTAGCTCCTCGGCGGTCATCACACCTCCGATCGCAAGCGGAACCCTGCCTACAGCTCCTGCTGGCGGCGTTGTCGTCGCCAATCAACCCTGGGTCTGCGATGCCTCGGCAGGATTTGCACCCGTGATCGTTACAGAACCCGGCATCGCCGATCCATTCCTCGCCATCGGGACGCCGGGCAATATCAAGCTGCCCATCTCTACGACAACTGTGCCGGCGACCTGCGGCCAGTCCGCCTTCGAGAGCGACGGCTTCGCCTACGTTACCCAGGCAGTTGTCGATACGAAGAACACCCCATCCTCGGCTCGCGGCGTGCTTCGCGTCGCCCTCGACCCAAACACAGGCGCATTTATCGGAGCGGCAAGCTACATTGCAACAACGGGAGGGTTAGATGGAAATCAGCCCACCGCGGCAGCGCTCGGACCGGACGGCAAACTGTATGTAGGCTTTCTCAAGAACGGCAACGTCAAGAGAATCGTCGGTCCGGAGACAGGCTCTGCGCAGGCCGTGGAAAGCGTGGGCAACACACCGCAAGGACATCCGGCGCGCGCCTTTGCATTCGTCGGCAATGATCTATACATAGCTTCCGCCGACGCGCTCTCTGTCATCCACAACGCAACCAGCACCTCCTGCACCGGAGGCTGCAATGCCGTCATTATCGGCGACGGTTTTGCAGGCGCCTCGCACACTGGCATCACCAGCGATGGCGTCAGCGCGGTCTACTTCGCCGTGTCAGAGTCATCGCAGACCCCCGGAGCCAGCCAGGTCTGGCGTTACACACCGTCCAACGCATTTTTTACCTTCGTCTCCAGCGGAGGAGCCGACAGGAACGGGGCCAACGCCTCCAGCTTCTCTTTCGCGGCTGCCAAAACCAATCTCCTCACACTCGATGCCGCCGGCAACCTTTGGATTGGAGATGATCCCAGCAATACTGGCGCAGCAGGCGCAGGCCGCCTGTGGACCATCAACTCCGGCTCGCTCGCCTCTCTTCCCCTCGGCTCGTCCATCGGGGGCACTAACCTGCCGGCTATCCTCAACGTCCTCCGCGGCCCGTGGTTCATGGGGTTCACACAATCTGGGTTCGAACCCACCTTCAACGCTGACGGAACATTTACCGCAACCATCACCTCCACCGTCGGCCCCGGAGTTACCACAGTCTCGGGAACATGGACGCTCACTCCGCCGATCGTACCGCAGCCATTCGCCAACCCGCAGGGCCAACTCACCTTTACCGACTCGAACGGAGTCATACTCTTCTCAGCCAACTTCCTTCAGACCAATGTGGACACGCTCGTAGCCTTCATGCCCTGGACAACGAGCCTGGGAACGCCCATCAGTGGAGTGCTCTTGAAGGGAACTCCATAACCTCGACGCAAAAAACGAAGATAGCCGTGCCTCTCCATGCCGAGCCACGACATGGAGGGGCATGACGTGTTTGTAGAGCCTGATCCTGTCAACCTGCGAGAGTATTGCCCACATCGAGCGCACTCCCCCGTCAAACTCCACATGTTAGCCTCACAACAGAACGGGGAGAATCCTGCACCATGAAGTTCCTCTCGCGATCCTGCTGCGCATTTACCCTCGCCGGAGCTGTGCTTGGCGTCCTCTACGCGCAGCGACCCTTCCGCCAATACCCCTCTGTCGAAGGCTATGAAACGATGCCCCTCCCGGCCGACTGGGAACGACCCGCGGAGTGGACCTTCGCGCGTCTCATGTACCCTCCCGGCCCGCTCGATGGCTACTACCCTCGCTTCCAGGGCGACTGGCGCAAAGGCCTATCCCTCTGGACCCAGGACTACCCCAAAGCTGACCGCGCACTCTCCGCCGCCGTCGGCCGTCTCACCCGCATCGATGCCCGCTCCGTTGAAGAACCCGTCAACCTCGACGACGGCGACGAGGTCTACAATTGGCCCTGGCTCTACGCCGTTCAGGTCGGCGAGTGGGGCCTCACAGAACCCCAGTGCAAAAAACTTCGCGACTATCTCCTTCGCGGCGGTTTCTTCATGGCCGACGATTTTCACGGCTCCGATGAGCAGGCCTACTTCGAAAAAACCATGAAGATGGTCTTCCCCGATCGACCCATCGTCGACATCCCCGACGACGATCCCATCTTTCATACCGTCTTCGATCTCGACAGACGCTACCAGGTCCCCGGTGCCGAGCACCTCACCACCGGCTTCAAAAAAGATGGCCGCGTCCCTCGCTGGCGTGGCATCTACGACGACAAGGGCCACATCATGGTCGCCATCTCGCAGAACTCCGATCTCGGCGACTCATGGGAGTGGCTCAACAATCCTCGCTACCCGCTGCGGTTTTCCGATCTCGGCATCCGCATCGGCGTCAACTACGTCGTCTACGCCATGACCCACTAGCCTCCGAAAAAACTCGTCTGTTATCGTCCTGCGTATGGACCTTGCCCAGCGATACAAAAAAAGACAGGCCTTTCAAGGTGTTCCTCCCAAACGGCTCGTCCGTTTAATTCTGGCCGCCTTCTTTCTATTCTCCATCTTCGGTTTCTTCGCCGATCTGTTGAACGGCGGCGTCATTGCCTATGCGTCCGTCTTGTTCAGCGCCGTTTACAGCGGTCTTATTGCTGCCACCTGGATTCTCGTCATCAATCGAGCGCCGCGTCGCTTTCTGTACATCTTTATCCTCTCTCAGGTGGCGCTGATCATGTTGGGGAACTACCTTTCGCGCCTCCTGAGTCAAGTCTTTAATCTGCAACCCGTTCCTCCGGAGTCCGGCATTCCCTTCGCGGCAATTGGGAGTGTCACTGTCGTCATGGTCTCTTACATCTTCTTCATCAGCTTCATCAAGGGCGAGGGCAAAGAGTCCTTTCGTCTTCGCAACGAGCTCGAACTGGCGCACGGCATCCAAAAAACCCTGGTACCAGCAATTCACGAGCGCACCTCGCAGTTTGAGATCTACGGCCGTTCCGACCCCAGCGATAAAGTCGGCGGTGATCTCGTCGACATCGTGCTCCTCGACGACGGCAGCGCCGTAGCCTATCTCGCCGATATCGCCGGCCACGGACTGCAGGCCGGCATCCTCATGGGTATGTTGAAAACCGCCGTCCGCACGGCACTCCTCGACTCTTCATCGAAGGAACCTGCTACCGTCCTGACTTCGCTGATGGAGCGCTTGAATCGCGTTCTCCCCTGCGTCAAGGAAGACCATATGTATGCCACCTTCGCCGGATTTCAATTGAACTCCGATGGCAGCGTCGCCTATACCCTCGCCGCTCATTCTCCTATCCTTCACCTGACCAGCACCGATTCAAAGTATCTTGCACTCGAGCAGTTCCCGATCGGACTCCTGCCCGTCGATCGTTTCTGGTCAGAGACGACAACGTCCGCTCCGGGCGATCTCTTTATCTCGCTGACCGACGGAATTCTCGAAGCCAGCAACAAAGCTGAGGAGGAGTTCGGATTCGACCGAGTTCAGGAGGTGATCGCCGCTCACGCGAACAAGACGCTACCCGAACTCGCAGACGCGATCCTGGCCGCCGCCCGTATCTTCGGCCGCCAGACCGACGACCAGACCCTCCTGCTCATTCGCCGCCTCTAAGGCGAGAGCCGCTTTCAAGATCGACCATCCTGCGGAAGTAGCAGGATTCGACCGTCGTGCATGAGTTAAAAACATGAAAAGAAGGCAGGCGTCTGCAGCCCGCGTTTCGTCTGCGATCAAGTCAGCGCTGGCGGGTGTTGGCGAGCGCCCGAAGGATCGTGCGGGTGTTCTTGTTCATGACCTGGCGAACGTACATAGTGATGGCGAACAGGAGTACCAGAAAGAAAAGGTCGACTCGAAGAAGGGAGTGCAGGAGTCCGCCCAGGCTTTCTGGCGCAAACATGTGGAGGTGCATCCAGATAAAGACGACGACGGCGAGGATGGCGAGCACGCCAACGATAATGCGGGAGGAGCGTTCGGATCTGTCGGCGGCTGCGAGGGCTTGCTGGACGAAGGCGAGTTCCGCGTTGGCATTTTCGGAGTTGGGCTGCTGGTATTCGGGGCTCATGCTGGTTTCCTTTCGGAGGTTAGGTATTTGCGAAGGGTGGTGACTCCGTAATGGAGCCGCGACTTGGCGGTGCCGATCGGAATCTCCAGGATGGCGGCACTTTCTTCGAGAGTGAGGTCGTGTTGATAGCGAAGCAGGAGGACGGCTCGGCTCGCGGGCGAGACGTGGTCGAGGAGGGTCAAGAAGGCCTCGTCGGGTAGCTCGCCGAGACAGGGGTTGAGCGTACTGAGGTGTTCAGGTGGGGCATCGTCGAGGGATTGTCAGCGGCGGGCGTGTTTGAGATGCGAGAAGGCAATACGCGAAGCGATCCGGAAGGTCCAGGGGCGGAAGACGGCGGGCTCGCGCAGGAATTGGAGCTTGCGGAGAATCTGGAGCGAAGTCTCTTGGAGAATGTCGTCGGCGAGGGCGGCGTCGACGAGACCGGTGATGTAGCGGCGCAACGGCGCATAGGCGTCACGGAGAAGTTGTTCCAGTGCGCTCCGGTCACCGGTTTGCGCGAGCAGGACCAGCAAGGTTTGGTCGGCCGTCGCGGGCTCCTTCGCTTGAGTTCGGGTGTGCATACTTGAGAGAGGTGTTGGGGTCGCTGAAAGTTCGGTTCTGGCGGATAAATAAATTCTGAACGCGTGAGACTATCCAGATCTGTGATCATCTCATTCGATTCGGCAAGTGCTGTGGCTCGCATCGGGCGGTCGCAACGAGGCGAGGCAAGATACTGGCCTCTCACCTCTTCACGACATGAAACGGACTACAATGCCCTCAATGACCGGAATTGACCTGGTTAGGTACCGCGCGAAAGATCGGGCATTAGCGCGTTCGTATCTATAGGACGGTGTCATCTTCTACCTGATTATGTCTCGATGAAGGGAGTCCAACATAGAAATGAATCGCCGCATGCTCATCATGGTATTGCTGAGTCTTTCCCTGGTGGCTTCGGGGATGTCTGTCGCGCAGTCCTCGCCGGGTTCGGTAAAAGAGACAAGTCATGCAGAAGGTGCGCTGCCCGGACTCCATGACTTCGATTTTTTAGTGGGGCATTGGCGAGTTCATCATCGAAAGCTGAAGGAGCGGCTCGTCAATAATCACGAGTGGATCGAATTCGAAGGGACTTTGTTCAGCCAACCGCTGATGGGCGGCTACGCCAATGTAGACGATGACGTGTTCGAGGTTCCGGGCGGCGCCTATCGCGGTGTGGCTCCGCGCTCATTCGACGCCAAGTCGGGGCAGTGGTCGATCTGGTGGATTGACAGCAGGACGCCACTAGCGCCAATGGATCCGCCCGTCAGAGGCCGCTTCGAGATTGGCGTAGGAACGTTCTACGCCGACGATACCTTTAACGGGAAACCGATCCGCATGCGATTCATATGGTCCAGGATCACACCAACCTCATGTCACTGGGAACAGGCATTCTCGCCGGATGGTGGTAAAACGTGGGAAACCAATTGGGTACAGGATCTCAAACGAGTGAAATAATTCGTCTTCGGAAAACTCAACAAGGGCCCCGGATCGATGTACGGGAGCCGCTGACAGAGCGACATTGTGCAGGTGTGTGCCGAAGGACGTCCGATCAGGGAGATCGCTGGACACCTGGACCCTTGAGCGAGTAGACCGTCGAGTGGCCGAGTTCCACAAACATCACTTGGTTTGTGGGAAGTGACAACACCTGACAAGGGAACCACGCCGTTCGTTCATCCGTATCATCTCCACAAGGAGCCCTACGCTCATGTTCCGCATCGTTCAGCGACATATAGGTATGCTCGCGGCAGTTCTCGTCTTCCTGCCCGACCTCGTGCCTTCACGCGCAGACCCCCATCGTGGAAGAGCCCAACTACACACCCACGCTGACCTTTGACGTCGCCACCATCCGCCTTGCACCGCCGCCGGACGCCAATTTCCACGTATCCGTCTCCAGCCCGCCACACTCCAGCCGTTTCGAAGCCACGAACCTTCCAATCAAGGCCCTTCTCCAGATTGCTTACGGCTTCGATGCTCCGGTTGTCGACGCGCCGGAATGGGCTACCAACACGTTCTACAACATCCAGGCTCGCTCGGACGAAGCTGCCGACGCCAGGCTTGCCAAGCTCACCGATAACGAGGTCCGGCTGGAAAAGCGGAATGCGATTCGCGTGCTGCTGACCGAGCGCCTGGGCCTGAAGACGCACCTTGAAACTCGCAATAGCTCAATCTATCACCTCGTCGTGGGCAAAGGCGGTGTCAAGATGCAGGCAGCGCCCGCGCCTCCGCCACCCACCAATCGAGAGGTGCCGCCTTCGCCGCCACCCGCCAACGTCCAGGCCCGTGGCTCGCAGCATGGCCTCGAGTTCGTCGGATCGAATGCGTCGTTGCGGGCCATCACCGGCGCCCTGAGTTCGATGGTAGAAGCGCCCGTTGTTGACAAGACCGGTCTCACCGGCACCTACAATTACACGCTTCAGTTTGGCCGCGACTGGTCCGTGCACGATCCAGAAAGCTGGCCCTCGATCTTCACCGCAGTGCAGGAGCAGCTAGGCCTCAAGCTCGAAGCTGTGCACGAGTCCGTGCCCAACCTTATGGTCGACCACATCACGAAGCCAGCGGAGAACTGATTCGCGCCATATCCAAGCGCATGCTCCGCGACGACGGCAGACGATTCTTCCACGAGCCTTTCTCTTGACACACCTGTTATCCTTAAGTCAGGAAAAGAAATCGAAGCCCGGCCATTTCAGGTCGGGCTTCGGCACTTAATGTCACACTGGAAGTCCAGACTTAAGTCTAATTTTTGGAAGACTTTGCACACTTTAAGACCGGGAGGGGGGTCTAACCAATGCCGATGAGACAACGCACCGCCATCACCCGTTCGCTGAATCCCCGGAACCTCCTGAAATCCCTCCAGCTCCTCATCTTTTCCACAACTCTTCTCGCATCTCTATCCGCTCACGCCCAGCTTCCCGCTGGCACAACTGACGCCACTCAGCCCCAATCCGACCCCCTCCAGACCCAGGCCAACGAAGCCCTTGCTAAACAGGACTACACCACCGCCCTCAAACTCCTCACCACCCTCGCCGAAAAAAATCCCAACAACGCCCCGATCCTCTACAACCTCGCCTTCACCCAGGACGCCCTCGACCAGACCACCACCGCCGAAGCCACCTACCGTCGTGCCATCACCGCCGACCCCAACTTTCTCGACTCCCACGTCGCCCTCGGCCTCCTTCTCGCCCGCAACGACCGTCGCACCGAAGCTCACGCCGAACTCCTCAAAGCAACCACTCTCGCCACAGACAACACCGCTCTCAAGGCCCGAGCGTACCGGGCTCTCGCTCGTCTCGACCAGACCGCAAACCCCGCCACCGCCAGCGACGAGCTTCTCCAGGCCATCAAACTCTCGCCCGAAACCCCCGACGACATCCTCCTCTCCGGCGAACTCGCAGAAGCCTCCGGCGACAATGCCTCCGCCGAAGCCGCTTACCGTCGCCTCCTCGCCGCCGATCCACAGAACCACGACGCCACCGCCGCCCTCACCCATCTCCTGCTGCATCAACAAAAGCCCGATCAGGCCGAAGTCCTTCTTCTCGCCAGCCTCACCAAAGATCCCGACGATCCCACGCTCAACGCCCAGCTTGCCAGCCTCTACGATCGCGAGAACAAGCCGGAACAGGCGCTCCCGATCGCGGAAAAACTCCACGCCGCCCATCCCGAAGACATTCCGGTCACCCGCCTCCTCGCGCGCCTGTACAGCCGCAACGAGCAGTACGACAAGGCCTTACCGCTCTACGCCGCACTTGCATCTGCCAATCCGCACGACCCAACCCTCCTCGACGATAACGCCGATGCCCTCATCCACCTCAAGCGCTTCGCAGAAGCCGAGACCCTGCTCCAGCGCGCCGTCGCCAATCCCGACGCCTTCCCTACGAAAAATGACCTCGGAACCGCCGCCAGCCACCTCGCCTTTGCGGCCTCCTCCAACGATGACCCGAAAGTTACCTTGCAAGCGCTATCTTTGCGTGCTACAGTACTTCCCAACTCGCCGAGCTCGTTGTTTCTCGAAGCAACGGCGCACGACAAGCTGCACCACACGAAACAGGCGACCGACCTGTACAAGCAGTTTTTATCCGTGGCAAACGGCCAGTTTCCGAATGAAGAGTGGGAGGCCCGCCACCGCCTCATTGCTCTCGAACATATGAAGTAGCAGGCGCTCCCTTCGAGGTGCGTTATGAAACGCAAGGTTCGTTTCAAACTTCTCGTTCTTCCGTTGTCGTTGTCTCTGTGCTTCTGCCTCCCCGCCCAAGCCTCCAACATCGACGAAAATCTTCCCGATGCGCAGGCCCTTGCCCAGCTTGAACTCCGTGCTCAGCAGGCAGGTCCCCGCGACCAATGCTTCCTCTACACCGAGCTCGTTCACACCATGACCGAGATCGCAGGCAGGCAGATGGTCAACGGCGACATCGACGAGGCAAGCGCCACTCTGAAGAAGGTCAACCACTACGCCCAGCTCATCCACATAGATCTGGCCAGCAACAGCAAGCGCATCAAGAACGCAGAGATGCTCCTGCATCACACAACCTACCGGCTCACGGAATACCTGCATCGCGCCTCCTTCGAAGACCGCCCCACCCTGCAATCGACTCTCAAACAGCTCGACCAGGTGCATGAGGAACTTCTTGCCGAAGTTATGAAACACTAGGACGCAATGCTCCGCCGGCTCCCTCTCGCCATCGTCATCCTCGCCTTAACCCTGCCCCTCTGTGCGCAGGGAAACGACACCGCTCTCTCCGAACGTGAGATCGAGCAGCTTCGCGAGTCGGCCTACATTCCCAACGATCGCATCCTCCTCTTCATCAAGCTTCTCGACACACGAGACAAGGCAATCCAGGATCTCTACGCCCATCCGCGCAAGCCCGGCCGTGAGCAGGACACCCACGATCTAATGGAGCAGTTCACCTCCATTGCCGACGAGCTCAACGACAACCTCGACGACTACGGCCCCCATCACCGCGACATTCGCAAATCCCTTCCCAAACTCCTCGACGCTACCGAGCGCTGGTCCTCCAACCTCAAGCAGCCTCCCGAAAACTCCTCCTATGACCTCGCTCGCAAACTAGCCCTCGAAGCCATTCGCGACATCCGCGAAGAAGCCACCAAGCTCATCGACGACCAGAAGACATGGTTCGCCGCACATCCCCCGCCCAAAGAGCCTGACAACGTTCCCGCCCGCGAAGTACCGCGACAGCCGCAGAGGATGAACTGAGCATCCCACAGTTGGCTCCCTGCACGATTAGTCTCTCGCCGGTTCTTTCTGGCATAATTCATTCACCTCCCGGCCCCCAGTTACGTCAAACCCGAACTTCGTTCGAGCACGAATTCCCTGTGTCTTATCTACGCTGCACCGGAGCCCTATGAGTAACATCAACGGCAAAGTCTACGCAATGAACTGCGTCACCCCGATGAAGCCTTGGAAGACACCGATCCTTCGTCTCATCTTCTTCCTCCTCTGGCACATCAAGTCCAAGCAGCAGGACCTAATCAACCTCTCCTTCATTGAGTTCGCCCGCTGGGTCATAATTCCGCGCACGCGCATCCCTTTCCTCGCAAACGGACAGCGGAAAGAAAATCTGGAATACGACTACCTCCTCTTCTTCAGCAACTTCAATGGCACATGGAACCAGTACATCGATGCGTTTTCCGCGGTCCTCAGCACCGGACTCAACCTCATTTGGAGGTGGAGTGAGAAATTTCCCGGCGCCGTGCCCATCACTCCCTTCAAGACCTATATCGCGCGGGTGCAGTTCGACACCGACTACTACTACACCGCATACCCATACGCCACGGCGAACGACCTCAAAGCCGCGCACATCGTGCAGGCCTCGATAGATCAACTCAGCCAGTACGCCGACACCGACAACCCGGATCAATTCGCAGAACACTATCTCCAATTCGTCCTTCAGGTCCAGGCCCACCTCGGCAACACCGGGGCCGCTCCCGTCTGCTAAGGAAACTTGATGCCCAATCAGAACGGCAAACTCTACGGCCTGACGTTTCTCTCGCCGATCATCGACGACAGGAAAGCCACGCCCTCGCATGACCTGCAGATTCGCGCCTATCTCGCCACTCTGCCCACGGATCAGAACAGCCCTTTCGCCTTGACGCCCGGCACACACCTCTGCCGCCTCGTCGTCATGGACGACGTCGTCTTTGTAGGTTCTCCCGCGCACGAAGAGCATCTCAAATCCAAATACCTCATCTTCGAGACCAACTGCGACAGTGATGCCACGGCGTATCTCACTGGCCTTGCCAAAACCATTCCTCAACAGCTCGACGAAATCTGGAGCCATTGCGTCGGCTACCCGGGAGCCACGAACCTGCCAGAGTTTCTCAGTTACATGAAGGCCTGCCAGATCGAAACGACCTTCTTCTTCGCTGCCGTCAACGACAAGTCACTGCCCGAATCCCTCCGCTCTCTCACCGCTCAACGAGCCGTCGCCGACTTCATCACAGACCATCAAGGTGCCGACCCCGCGCGCCTGCAGGCCGACTTCAAACAACTACTCGCCGAACTTAAAGCCTGCCCCCTTCCCGAACCCGGCGCCATGGCGCCCCTTCGCAACATCAAGACTGGCGGTAGAAATGAGTAAGCTCAACGAGACGGACATCCAGGGCTTCGTCCTGCGCGGCTACAACCTGCCCTTTGCCCGCCATCTCTTCCTGCACTTCGAAGACGCGACTCGCGCACGTAAGTTTATCTTCCAGCTCATCGATCAAATCACCACTGGCCAGCGCTGGGACAACGGAAAACCGCAAAGCACCGTCAACATCGCCTTCACTCATCGCGGACTCATCGCACTCGATCTCCCCACCGCCACCTTGCTCAGTTTCCCCGTCGAGTTTCAGGAAGGAATGAAAAATCGCGCCGAAATCCTGGGCGACACGGAAGCCAACGATCCAGCAAAGTGGGACGAACTCTGGCAGAAAGACGGAATCCACGCGTGGTTGGGCATCAACGCAGTCTCACCCGAAGCTCTCGACTTGCGCACAACTCAACTGCAGACGCTGATGAATGAGACAAACGGAGCAATTTTCCTCGGATCGCAGGACGCCGCCTCCCTGTTCTTCAACGGCAAGCCGTGCAATAAAGAACACTTCGGCTTCACCGACGGCTTCGGCAACCCCGACTATCTCGGCGTCGAGCGCGACTCGCAACCCGGACAAGGCAAGCTCATGCCAGACGGCACATGGGAGCGACTGGCTACCGGCGAACTCCTGCTCGGTTACGCCGACGAAGCGGGCGAACTTCCTCCTGCCCCCGTGCCGCATCTCTTCGCCAGCAACGGCACCTTCATGGTCTACCGCAAGCTTCACCAAAACGTAGCGACCTTCCGCGCCTACCTCGACAGCCACGCTGCGAACTACACCGGAGGCAAAGAAAAACTCGCCGCCAAATTTATTGGTCGTTGGAGAGACGGAACGCCGCTTGAAGTCTCTCCCGACCAACCCGATCAGTCCATCGTGAATGATCCAGCCCGCAGCACAAACTTCACGTACAGCAACGATCCCGAAGGCACTCGCTGCCCCATCGGCGCGCACGTTCGCCGCGTACATCCGCGAGACGCCTTCGGCTTCAGCGGCCGCCTCGTGGATCGCCGCCGAATCACGCGACGAGGATTGCCATACGGAAAAGCTGCTCTCGAAAATGAGTCCGTCTCCGACTGCGACGAACGCGGCGTCATCTTTATCGCTCTCAACGCCAGCCTCGTGCGCCAGTTCGAGTTCGTCCAGCAGCAGTGGATCAACTACGGCAACGACGCACACCAGGGCAACGACAAAGATATGTTGCTAGGCAATCACGGCGGCAAGGGCAGATTCATTGTCCAGGGAGATGCAACTCCGACCAACCCGCCCTTCGTCTGCAGCCATCTGCCGAACTTCGTCGAACTGCGCGGCGGAGATTACTTCTTTCTCCCCAGCATCACGGCCTTAGGGATGATCGGCATGGGACTGGTTGATCCTCGTTAGCATCATCCGCTCGAAAATACATCTCTCCACGTATCTCTCTGGATTCGCGGGCAGACGACGAATCTTCGCGGCTCACTCTCTTATAAAATCGAAAATGCAGCGAGACTCTGCGACAAGAATCAACAAGAATCAACAAGAATCAACAAGGACCAACCCTGACCACACCGAAGCATCCCGGCCCCTCCCCTCTGCGTCAGTTCCTGCAGCTCTTTTCGCCGTCCCCTGCTCCACCTTCGACACTCTTCCAGGAGATCCCCGCCGCCACGCTCCACTCATCCGCGCCAACTCCAAAGCCAAAGAAGCTGCGCACAAAAAAGATCCCCACCCCGAATTCTCTCGTCGCTATCTTCGAGCACGAATACCGCGAACTTCGCCCCCGCGCTCCCATCCCCACCCTCGACATTCGGTTCCGACGCTTCACCTCGCTCAACACAACCATCCGTCTTCGCGAAGGCCGCCTTCACGTACGTCTCTCCGATCTTCTTGAGCCCGCGCCCGAGTCAGTCCATCACGCGATCGCTCATATCTTGCTCGCCAAGCTTTATAAGAAGCCCATCTCGCGTCATCACGCTGATCGCTACCGCCGCCATGTCTCCTCCGAGGCCGTCTCCAAACAAGCCGAACACGTCCGCCAGACCCGCGGACGCAAACGCATCCTTACCCCCGTCGGTCATCATTTTGATCTCGACGAAATCTTCGACTCTCTCAACGCGCGTTTCTTCCATGGCCTGCTCGGCCGTCCTACCTTGACCTGGTCAGCCCATCACGCCCGCCGAATGTTAGGCCACTACGACGCCGCCCACAACACCATCGTCGTCAGTCGAGTCTTTGATCGCCCCGACACTCCGCGCTGCGCCGTCGAATATCTCCTCTATCACGAGATGCTTCACCTCAAGCATCCCGTCCGCGTCAAAGCCGGTCGCCGCTGCGTCCACTCCCGCGAGTTTCAGGCCGAAGAGCGCCTCTTCCCCGAACTCGTTGCCGCAAAAGCCTACCTTAAGCAACTGTAAAATCTCCCAGTCACGCACCACATTGAAATCTGATTTCACCCATCAGCACTTTCGCCGTGCTACGATTCCGCTACGTCAAAAGCGTTCGCGCCTTTGCGCGTGAAGCATTATTTTCAGTCGCTGTAAGCTCTCTCAACTTCCCGGGCCCGCGCAGTCGTCGCGAAGAAAAAAATCCCAAAGGAAAGAGCAGGTGACAGGATGGATCTCTCCAAACGTGCAATAGCTGAATTCTTCGGTACCTTCTGGCTCGTCTTCGGAGGTTGCGGCAGCGCCGTCCTCGCCGCCGGCGTTCATCTCGGCATTGGATACGTAGGTGTAGCCCTAGCCTTCGGTCTCACCGTCCTGACGATGGCTTTCGCCATAGGCCACGTCTCTGGTTGCCATCTCAACCCCGCGGTCTCCATAGGACTCGTCACCGCCAAACGCTTTCCCATGTCCGAACTCCCCGCCTATATCATCGCGCAGGTTCTCGGAGCCGTCGCAGCTTCAGGAGTTCTCTACGTCATCGCCAGCGGCAACGCCACCTTCTCGCTTGCCGGTGGTTTCGCCTCCAACGGCTATGCCGACCACTCTCCGGAACACTACTCGCTGATCGCCTGTTTTCTCATCGAAGTCATTCTCACCGCCTTCTTCCTGCTCGTCATTCTTGGCGCAACTGATGAGCGTGCCCCCAAAGGCTTCGCTCCCATCGCCATCGGTCTCTGCCTCACGCTGATCCACCTCATCAGCATCCCGGTGACGAATACCTCGGTCAACCCAGCCCGCAGCACCGGCCCTGCAATCTTCGCCGGCGGATGGGCGCTCAGTCAACTCTGGCTCTTCTGGGTCGCGCCAATCCTCGGAGCGATCATCGGCGGCCTCATCTCAACCGCCTTCTTCGCAGCCCCGCAGGAGCCTCTCCGCAAAGAGATGTCCAGATAAACTCGCAGCCTCTAACAAAAACAGTCCGTAGAGAACTCATCTGCGGACTGTTTTTCTCAAACGTCTTGAAGCAAAATTTAGGCAGTTGATTCGCGTCTCAGCTCCGGCGCCCACTGCACATTCTTCGCCCGGGCGACAGCAATCAACGCCGCACCCACGATAACCGACCCAAGCGCCGCCACCTGTGCATTGCTCATCGTGTGTCCAAAGTAGAGCCGCGGATTGACCCGCACAAACTCCACCAGAAACCGACCAATTCCGCTCAGTACAAGATACTCACCCGTAATTACGCTCACGGGAAGATTCTTCTTCCCTCTCTGCCAGAGCCACCACCCCAACGCAAGCGCAAACAGAAATTCATACACTGGCGTAGGCTGCACCAGTGCATCCGGCGGAGTCGGCGGCACCAGCGCATTCTTCGCCATGTGCACCCCCCACGGAAGAGTCGTATTGATCCCGTAATCCCCATCCCCGGAAGTCAAACATCCAATCCGCCCCACACCATAACTAATCGCCGCCGCAGGAGCAGCAAGATCCAGCATCCGGAACGCCCCCACCACCTTGCCCTGGGTTCCCTCAAGCGCACCTTTGAATCGAGCGTGATTTCCCTGCCACATCAGCATTGCGATTCCGGCCAGCATCCCGCCAAACCAAGCAAAGCCAGCCTGGAACCAATGCAGAAACTCCATGGCCACATCCAACGGATGTTTCCAGCCCGGCGCCCCGATCGTCTTCAGCGCATATTTCAAATCCGCCACATTCTGCAACTCATGCCAGGTCTTCGCCCCGATGACGCCGGCGATTACCACAAACGCCACCACGCTCAATGCATCAGCGTCTACACCATTGCGAACAAAGTTCTTATGGAGCACAACCGTCGCCGCCACCGCAGCCAGCCATAACAACAGCCCGAACGTACCCAGATGCACCGGGCCAATATCGATATAGGGAAACATAATCCTCGCTTCTACAAGTATAGCGGCCTTTCCCTCAGGTCCCAATCGCGTTACGCTATCCCTTATGCCAACAAGTACACCAGCCAGCACACCTGTCTTTCCCGCCGCCTCCGGAATGCCTATCCTCTACTCCAAATCCCAGATCGCCGACCGCGTCCAGGCACTCGGCCAGCAGATCTCCGCCGACTACGCCGGACAGACCATCGTCCTCATAGGCGTCCTCAAAGGCGCCGCCATCTTTCTCTCCGATCTCGCGCGCGCCATCACCGTCGACGCCACCTTCGACTTCGTCGCCGTCTCGAGCTACGGCCGCGCTCGCGTCTCCTCCGGCGCCGTCAAACTCATCAAAGACATCGACAATCCGATTGAGCGCAAGCACGTCATCATCGTCGAAGACATCCTCGACACCGGCCTCACCCTGAGCTATCTCCGTGGCCTCATGCTCCAGCACAAGCCCGCGTCCCTCAAGATCGCAACCTGCCTCGACAAACCCGACCGCCGCCTCGTCCCCATCGAGGCCGACTATGTAGGCTTTAAAATCCCCAACCAGTTCGTCATCGGCTACGGTATGGACTTCGCCGAACACTACCGCAACGTCGACGACATCCGCCTCTTCCCAGAAGAAGCCGCCGGCCACTAGAGATTAGCGTCTGCCACAGCCTCAGGATGCGGCCTTTGCGGGCGCTTTATCCTTCGATCCTTCAGGCTGGCTCTTCTCCTGCGGCTTGATCGTGCTGCGCACCACCATAATCTTGTTCAACATGTCGAACCAGAACGGCGCACCCAGCGAGATCGCACACGCTGTAATAAACCAACCAGCCAGCAGCGGCAACAAAATCCGGAACCCAGCCCCTAAATCCTGATCGAAGGCATCCCACCACTCTCCGCTCCACCGGGGTGCTTTCGAATTCTCAAAATCCGCCCACACAATCCGCCAATTCGTCACCGGATGCTTCCAGCCAACTGGCAGCAATGCCGTACTCGTGGCCGTATTGAAGGCCTCTGCAGACTCCAGCAACTTCTTTTGCAGATCCTGTCCGTTGCTCGACTTATCCTCCTGTGCGCCAGCCGTTGGAGGTGGCGAGGGAGAGCCGGCATCCTTAGGAGCATTCGGGTGCGTCTTAATATAAGCATCCGCCGCGCTCGCCATCGCCGTTCGTGCGTCACGGTCGAACCACAACGTCCGCGCCACCATCACCGAGCTCACATTGAACCCCGCCGCCAACAGCAATCCGATGCACAGCAGAACCCTCTGGGTGTAGCGTTTGTACCAGCCTGAAACCCGATCCATCGCGTCGTTGTACCAATGCTCAAGATGCTTCTGAAAATTGTCGAGGTCCCCCTTCGCCGCAACCGCCAGGGTATACAGAGCCTCTCCGGCTTTGTTATCCGCGAACTGAGCTTGGTGCGCCTTGAGAGACTCCGTGATCGACCGCATCACGTCATCTTCGGTCTTGCGATCGCGATTCAGGATATCAATCATCGCCAGAGCAAATGTTCGCGACGGAATATAAGCAGGAAGCAGCAGTTGATTCGTCACTCCGTCGACTTCCTTTTCAGGAGCGATCCCGATCACCTTACGCAGGACGTGCCGGATCGGATCGAGTGGTCGACTATAAGGGAATCCGCTTTGCTCCTTGGGCGGCTTACTGGTTGCACCGGAATTCGCGAGTGGCGGTTTAGCACCCGGCGTTGAATCGGCCGTACCCGTCATCGCCGGACTCGGCTTCAAATCTCGGTGGGGATCCGCATACAAGCCCCGGGTCAATCCATGGGTGTAAATGCTGTCGACAAGATCCTTCCCCCACAACGAATCACCTGAAAACAGACTCACCAGCCCACGCAAAAGATTTGCTGGCCGAAGCTGCATAAAAGTCGCAAGCATCTCCTGAATCACCGAGGCGATCAGGCTCATCAACAGAAAGACAAAGACCATCCCAATTGCAACATCAAGAACGACAGAACCAAACATGGCTCTCCTCCACTAAGCTCGATCCGGTCTTTCAGGGGAAAACCACCTTGTAATCCCCGCGGCCCGTCGTGTCAAGCGCGAGCCTGCCGGACGTGGTATAAAACTCCCACACCAGTCTCACCCTCTCCCGGAATCGGACGCACATCGTGACCGAAGCAATCCTAAAAGAACTGCTCCTTCCCGCCAATCACAAGTTGCCCTACATCGCTTTCGGCCTCCTGCTGGATGTGACCGAAGACATCCTTAAGGAACTGCTCGTTCCCGCCAACCGCGAGATCCTTTACATCGTCCTCGCCTTCTTCGCCATTGTGATCTTCTTCCTTATGGGGCTAGCCGTCTATCTAGCCCGTAAAGGCACGCTCAATGCCGGGCAGAAGATCGGACCGGTTTATATCCAAATAAGTGCCGCCACCGGTCGCGATCAGATCGCGCGCAAAGCCTCTGGCTACCGCAAGCTGCTCTACATCAAAGTCACTCACCTTACCGAGCAGACCCCCATCGCCAGGTCCATCTACACCCGCACCCTCGACCGTCTCGAACCGACCGAGCGAGACGTTCCAGTCTACGACGAGGCCCTCTACTACACGCTCGAACTCTTTCCCTCACGCCGCGCCATCGAAGCCCGCACCGACTCCTCGTCCGGCGCCGTCGACGCCCGCATCGTCATCCCCTGGCAGGACAACGTCCGTTTCCAGCAGGACACTACCGCAAAGATCGCCAAAATCGCTCAAATGGACATCAACGACGAAACCGACACCGTCCTCAGCATCTCCCACTTCCTGAATGGTCTTCAGGGCGATCATCAGGATTTCAAATCCTTCGTCGCGGAAGACTGCGAAGAGATTCGACTCGCCGTCGATTTCTCATCCATTCCCGGAGCAGAAAAATTTGTCACCCTCAAGAACGCCTTCCTCGATCGAAAAGCCGACAACAAAGCGCTCGCCATCGGCGGAGCCGCAATCACACCAACCCTCTTCGTAGCCTCCACCAAAGAAGGTAAAAAGGGGGACGTCCTTCGTCTCTCCATCAACATCGACTGGACTAGGGCGCCACAACCGACCACCTGAGCAACCACCCCGACACAATTCGCGGAACAACCCGCCGCCCTCGGCACGGTCTTGCTTCTGGGTAAACCACGGCTTCAGCCTTGGCACTTCCCACCCCGCCAAGAAAAGGAAGCTTCAGCCCCTGGGGTATGCCCTCTCTTCAATTCCCACAAACTCCCCGGCAAGCCCAAACTCCCCCGCCAATAACTCATAACTCCGCAGCCGCTTCGCCTGCTCCCACACGATGGTATTCACAATCAACTCCCCAATCCCCAACTCCGAAGCCATCTGCTCCAACTGCTCCCTCACCCGGGCGGGAGTCCCCACAAAATACCGCGGCCACTCCCCTTCCTCCATCGGCATATCACCCATTAATCGCAACTCACGCAGCGCATCCTCCGGCGAAGCCACAGGCCGCCTGTCCCCCTGCCGAATCCTTCGCTGCAACAACCGCACGCTCGAAGCCAGATACTCCGCCTCCTCCTGAGTTTCAGCACAGATCACACCAACCGCAGCCGTAGCCTCGGCCTCGCTGCGATAAGCGCTCCCAGTAAACCCTCGCCGGTAAGTCTCAATCGCCGCCCGCGTATGCACCGGCGAGAAGAAATGCGCAAACGAGTACGGCAACCCAAACTCCACCGCCGCAGCCGCACTCCACATGCTCGAACCAAGCATCCACACATCCGGCCCACCAGGCATTTCAGGAGAAACCCGAATCCCAAAAAACGGATGCGTCTCAGGAAACGAGTGTCCGAGAAACGCCAGCAGTTCGCTCACCTGCTCCGGAAAATCATCCAACATCCTCGTCTTACGCTCGCGCTTCAAAGCCAGTGACTCCACCGGCCCGCCACCCGGAGCGCGCCCGATCCCTAGGTCCACACGTCCCGGATAGAGAGCATGCAGCATCCGGAAACACTCAGCCACCTTCAACGGCGTGTAGTGAGGCAGCATAATCCCGCCCGACCCAATCCGAATCCGCTGCGTCTCCGCCCCGATCCGCGCCAGCATCACCTCAGGAGCCGTACACGCCAGCGTATCCATCGCATGGTGCTCCGACATCCAGAACCGCGTATATCCGAGCCCATCCACCAGCCGCGCCAACTTAATCGAGTTTTGCAGCGCCTGCCCCGGTGTACTCCCCGCCGGCACCGGCGACTGATCCAGCACCGACAACCGCAGCCCTTCCATCGCTACACCAGCTTTCATATTCATTTAGATGTCAGTCAACGTGTAAAGACCCATAACCCATCAAAGCCTCAAACCAAACGAAGATGACACCGCGAGAACCAATCACAGCATTAGGCGGGTGTAAAAATGACAACACGGTCTATGACAATGAAAAGCTATAGGAAAATTCAAAGCCTCAATCTAGGCTGCGGACTCTTTGCCTTCGCACTCTTCACCGTTCCAGCTCACGCAGCTCAATCCGAATCGAACAAGATCACGCAGGAAGAGCTTGTTCGTCGTACACAGGAGCTTGATGACTCGATTGCAATTGGCAATCAGACTCCCTGGAAAAATTACTTCGCCGAAGATGCCATTTACACCGACGAAACCGGCAAGACCATGGACAAAGCAACCCTGGTCGCTAGCATTGCGCCACTGCCAAAAGGCTACTCCGGAACCATCAAAATCATAAAGCCCCAAAGCCGCATCGACGGAAATACGGCGATCCTTACTTACGACCTCGACGAAACCGAGATCGTGTTTGGCCAAACCCTGCACGCTCGCTATCACGGCACCGATACCTGGCTCTGGCGCAACGGCCATTGGCAGATCGTAACCGGCCAAATGCTCCGCTACTACGAAGACCCCGCCGTCGGAAGAATCGACACAACCCACCTCGACGACTTCGTCGGCACCTACGAACTCAGCCCCGGAGTCATCCTTACCGTCTCCCGAGAAGGCACCCGGCTCTATTCCAAACGTGGCGACGCCCCAAAATCTGTACTCGAACCCGAATCGCCTGACCTCTTCTTCCGCCCCGGCGCGGAGGGCCGCCGTCTCTTCCGGCGCAATGATAGCGGCAAAGTCGACGCACTCATCGACCGTCGCAACAACGAGGACCTGATCTGGAAGAAGCTCTGACTTGGGTAGCTTCGCCAATATCCACTCCTGCATCGACTAAAATGAATTCAGGCCGACCAGCTTGACAAGTATGTGGGCCATCGAGCCTCATCGTACGATTTCACCCTCCTGCCTTGGCCAGATGTTCAACGCAAGTCCAAGGGTAAATCGCTAAACATGAATACTTTGCACCATTTTGACGGGGAGGGTCTATCACCTTCAACCAGTCCTTATCCCGGTATGATAGAAAGTAACCCGGCGAATCACTCCCCTTCGCCGAAGGAGCAAGTTTTGAACACGTTGTCGATCTCTGATCCTCTCCCAAACGGTCCCGCCGCATTCGACGCCGCAGCCTTCGCAGCCCATACTCTCTCGTCCCCACAAAACCTCGCCGCCGTCCTCGATCACACGCTGCTCAAGCCCGACGCCACCCGTAACCAGGTTCTCCAACTCTGCCACGAAGCCGCCGAGCACCGCTTCGCCTGCGCCATGGTCAACCCCACTTGGGTCGCCGTCGCCGCTGCCGCCCTCAAAGGCACCGGAGTCCCCGTCGGAGTTGTCATCGGCTTCCCTCTGGGTGCCACCCTCTCCGCCTCCAAACGCGACGAAACCACTCGCGTCCTCAAACTCGGCGCTCACGACGTCGACATGGTCCTCAACGTCGGGCTTCTCAAGTCCGGTCAGTCCGCCGACTACGAAGCCGTCCGCCAGGATATCCGCGGCGTCGTTGAACTGGCCCACGCCCAGGGAGCCATCGTCAAGGTTATCCTTGAAACCTGCCTCCTCACCTTTGAAGAAAAGCTCCGCGCCTCCGAGATCGCTCTCTCCGCAGGCGCAGACTTCCTCAAAACCAGTACAGGCTTCTCCAGCGGCGGAGCCACCGCCGACGACATCACCCTCCTTCGCGGAGTAGCCGGCAACCGCGCTGGAGTCAAAGCCTCCGGGGGCATCCGCTCCCTCGCCGACGCCACAACGATGCTTCAAGCCGGAGCCTCACGTATCGGCGCCAGTGCCAGCGTCAAAATCGTCTCTGAACTCGCCGGCCACACCACCGAACAACCGGCAACCTCCGGCTACTAAAATCCCCTCAATTGATGGGATCCCAGCTCCGGTAGCCCATCGTTCGCAGCTCATCGCGAAGAGTGTGTTATTCGCGAAGCCAACCGTTTTTCCTGACTCATCTCGCACCCCAGTCAACTCAAAACACTCCCCAAACCCAACCTCACCCAGTAAGATCAACCAAGCAGCATGCCTTCACCACCCAAGTCGCAGACCCCCAAGCCGGCCTCCCCCGAAACGCCCCCACCCGAACACACCTTCGAAGGCGACTATCGCCCCACCGCGCCTGTTCTCTTCCACCCCCACGCCCCCGACCCCAAAATTCGCGTCGAACCCCTTCAGATCGACTTCCTCCACAAGCTGGCCGACGCACTCAACACCACGCTCGACCTCAACACCCTCATGCACCGCGTCGCCGACCTGGTCCGCGCCGTCATCGACTACAAGATCTTTGCCATCCTGCTCCTCAACGATCGCTCCGAAGACCTCCGGATGCGCTTCCAGATCGGCCACACGACCGAAGTCGAGCGCATGCGCATCAAACTCGGCCACGGAATCTCCGGCCAGGCCGCTCTGCAACGCAAGTCCATCCTCGTCGAAGACGTCACAACCACGGACAACTACATCGACGCCAACCCGGCTGTACGCTCCGAACTTGCTGTCCCCCTCATCATCAAAAACAAGGTCATCGGCGTCCTCGACATCCAGTCCGAGCAGATCGGCTACTTCACCCTCGAACATCAGCGCCTGCTTGAACTTGTCGCCTCGCGCATGGCCATCGCCGTCGAGAACGCACGTCTCTACACCCGGGTCTCCCGCCAGGCCCAGACCCTCGGCGTCCTCAACGATATCTCCCGCGAGATCACAAGCATCCTCGACCCCAATGATCTGCTCGAACGCATAGCTCATCTCCTCAAGCGAGTCGTCGACTTTCAGATGTTCAGCATCCTTCTCTGGAGCGATACTACTCAGCACTTCGAGCACAGCTTCAGCTCGCGCTTCGGCGAGCGCGTCATCCGCGAGCGCATCATCGCCTTAGGCGAAGGCCTTATCGGCACCTCCGCCCAGCTTCGCGAACCAGTCCTCGCCCCCGACGTCCGCAAGGATCCTCGCTATATCGAAGCCAACCCCGAAGTCCGCTCCGAATTAGCCGTTCCCCTTGTCTACAAGGGCGAAGTCATCGGCATTCTCGATCTCGAACACACCCGTGTCAACTACTACAACGAGGACCACCAGCGCACGCTCTCAACGCTCGCCTCGCAGATCGCCATCAGTATCGCGAACGCCCGCCTCTATCAGCGCATTCATCAGGAAGAGCAGCGCATGGAGCGCGATCTCGAAATGGCCCGCCAGGTTCAGCTCCGTCTCATGCCGTCGCGCCCCCCAAAGCTCGAGCGTGCCGAGATTGCTGCGCAGTTTGTAGCCGCGCGATCCATCGGGGGTGACGTCTATGACTATCTTGAATACGGCCCCGGGCGCATAGCCCTCGCTGTGGGAGACGTCAGCGGCAAAGCCGCGCCTGCCGCCCTCTACGCAGCTCTCACCAGCGGTATCCTCCGTTCGCTTGCGCCTCAGCATCTTTCACCCGCAGAGATGCTCGCCGCGCTCAACGATCAGCTTCAGGAACGTAAGCTCGACTCGCAATACGTCACCATGCTCATGGCCGTCTGGGACGACAGCAACCAGACCCTCCAGATCGCGAACGCTGGCTCCGTTCAACCGCTCTTCGTTGCGATCAATCCAGCCGGCACCACTAAGCCGCCCGCCGTCCGCACCATCCAGGCCGAAGGTTTTCCTCTCGGACTCTTCCCGAACGTTGAATACGAAGAGTTCACGCTCTCCACACAACCCGGCGACCTTATCGTCTTCTTCTCTGACGGCATCGTCGACGCAGTCAACGCCACCGGCGAGATGTTCGGCGACGATCGCCTCAAGCAACTCCTCGAATCGCAACACCACCCCACCGCGCAGTCAACAGTCGACGCAATACTGCAGGCGGTAACAGACTTTCAAGCCGGCACCGCCCACTTCGACGACGAGACGATCGTCGTCCTCCGCGCCCTCGAGCCGCCGGACCCGTCGCACTAACTAGAAATTATCGTTATCTCCTCCACCAAAATCCCCACCGCCGTCATCGAAGCCACCACCACCGCCGTCATCAAACCCGGCCCCACCATCGTCGAAGCCTGATCCTTTATCGTTCAAATCGGAGCCACCGTCAAAATCAGAACCACCATCGCCAAGGTTCGATCCACCACCATCAAACTGCGACCCGGCATCATCGAATCGCGTTCCTCGGTCATCTGAGCCCAGATCATTTGAGTTCCGATCATCCAACCCCGATCCACTATCTCTGCTTGCACTATAGGCAGAATCGCGCCCACCCTTCGAATCGAGCCCTCCACCAAGATCGCGATCCATCTGACTACCAATCGCGCGCTCATCACCCGAAACACCATGCTCGCCGCCACGCTCATCGCCGTAGTAATTGTTGATGATCTCCGGCCGCTCGCCGCCACCAAATCCACCAAGCCCGGGCCCATAACCAGCCGCGTGACCAAACCCATGCATCAATGACTCAATCCCTTCAAATGCAAGAGCACCGGCAGCCACGCCCGCAGCTGTCTGCATCGCCCCACGCAGAAACCCACCGCCTCCGCCCATTCCCATGGGTGCTCCATACCCAACCGGGGCATACTGCGGCGGATACCCACCCGCAACATATTGCGACGGTACCTGCGCCCAACCCTGCGTCGGAGCAGGTGGAGGGGGAGGCGGCGGAGCAGGCGCGTCATTCCTCCCCAACAAATTTCCCAGAAAACTAGTCGCGTGCCTCGGCTCAGGCCGCTGCATCTGTTCGATCTGCGCCTTAGCCTGCGTCAACTGTGCTTGCGACTGTTCCAGTGCATACTTCTGCACCAGCACCGTCTGCGCAAGAATGTACATCGCATCGGGATTCTTGCCCAGTCCCTCCTGCAGCATCTGCTCCGCGTCCGTATCCTTCTCCGCCAGCTGCGTCTTCTGCACGCGATCGATCAGATCGCCAATCATCTCTTGTTCCTGAGGAGTCATCTCGATTCCACCTTCCCTTTTCACGCTCAAATCCAGCCGCAGACCAATAGACGCGCACCGCGTCCCGACGTCGCAATCTTCATCGCAAAATCATAGTTACATGGGATGCCTCGCAATGCCTCCACGTCACCATACGCAAAGCAATCGCGCTTCGTTCACTCCACCGGACCGAACCCCTCCGGCGGCCGCCGATGCTTCGTAGCCTGCTCATACGCATAGGCATACTTGATCAGCATGCCCTCGCTGAACGACGGCCCCAGGATCGTCATTCCCGCCGGCAACGACCCATGCGTAAACCCCATTGGCACCGTAATCGCCGGAAACCCCGTCTGCGGCGAAAGCACCTGGCTGTTATCCCCTGCCGGACTCTTGATATCCCCGACCTTCCGCGGAGCATTACTCCACGTCGGATAGACGATTGCATCTACATGCGCCTTCTCCATCTCAGCCAGCGTCGCTTCGCGAAACGCAATCTTCTTCGCATCATGATAAGTATCCACGCAAGGCCCCCGCGCCAACTGAGCTTCCGTCTTCGGCGCAACGCTCCGTTTCATCTGCGCTTCGATATACGGCAGATACAAACCCGAATCCACAATCTCCGACAGGCTCTTGTAATAGGCCTTAGGAGCATGCAGCGCCAGATAATGATTCAAATCCGCCTGAAAATCTCCACACCCGATCTTCTCGGTCAATTTGTCGAAATCCGGAATCACAAACGGATCGATGATCTCCGCTCCCTGTGCCTTCAGATCGGCAATCGCCTTCTCCATCAGCACCTTCACCTCGGGGTCACCCGTCTCCAAATCGACATATCGCCGAAACACGCCAATCCGCGCCCCGCGCAGTCCATCCTTCACCAGAAACTTCGTGTAATCCTGGGCAGCCTTCCCCCCAGAAGCAGTTTCAGCCATCTTAGTAACCGGATCCGCCGGATCATACCCGGCAACCACACTCAGCACCGCAGCCGCATCCGCCACCGACCGAGCCATCGGCCCACCCACATCCGCAAAAAAGTTCAGCGGAATAATTCCATCCCGACTCGTCAGCCCAATCGTCGGCCGAATCCCCACCAGCGCGTTGTGCGACGAAGGCCCACGAATCGAATTCCCCGTATCCGTCCCTAACCCCACCTCACCCAGACTCGCCGCTACCGCCGCTGCCGTCCCTCCACTCGATCCCGCCGGCACCCGATCCAGCGCATAAGGATTCCGCGTAATCCCAGCAATCGAACTCTCCGTCAAATACGGCGAAAACGCCCACTCCGCCATATTCGACTTCCCCAGCACAATCGCTCCAGCCTCGCGCAGACGCTTCACCATAAACGCATCCGTCTCCGGCACCGTTCCCTTCATAGCCAGCGACCCGCCCGTAGTCTGCAACCCCTTAGTGTCGTAGTTGTCCTTCACAATCACGACCACCCCATGCAGCGGCCGCATCACTTGCGTCCGTTTAAACTCCGCATCCAAACGATCCGCATCCGCCAGCGCATCCGGATTCAGCAAAATCATCGAGTTCAGATGTGTCGTCTGGTCGTAAGCCTTCACGCGCTTGATATAAGCCTCAACAAGCTGTCTACAACTCACCTTTCCCGAACGAATCGCCGCCTGCGTCTCCGCAATCGTCGTCTCCCGCACATCGAACGCATGCTGCTTCGTCGACGCGCCTCGAGCAGGCTCTACGCTCAACGCAAATCCAACCAGGTAAACCACAAAGACCAGAGAGCGCAAAACTCCTCGGAACATCGATCCTCTTTCGTAAAAGCGGAAGCAGAAAATATTAAGCGATGACCAGATACTACACAAACCAACTGATCGATTCTTCATTTAGCGCTTAAGGTTAATTTAAGTATTTCAGTTTTTATTAAGCTCTGACTTCAACCTCATAATTCATCCGATCCGCTAACTGACCCACAAAACACCAATAAAGACGCCTATATCCGCATTGTCGCTACCGGCAAGATGGAGTGGAAGCTTGCTGCAATCTATATTCACGAGCTACTAACATCTCAGGCATATTGTCCTCTTCGGGATCCAGTAACAAACTTCACCCTCTCGGAGACACAAAATGCAACCCACGCTTCTCAGCTCGAACAATTCTTGGCGTCCTCTGGTTAAAGGACTAGCTATCCTCTCAGTTGCCGCCCTCGCTACCATTCCAGCCATCGCGCAGGACCACGATGACAACGGCCGCATTCACTTCTTCCCCGGCAATCTCGTCGTCAGCCGCAGCGTCTATAACAACAATGCAAACAATATCGCCGTCGGCACGCAGCTTCCTCCCAACTGTGCCCAAACCGTAGGACCTTGCGCCCCGGCGATCAACAACGGCACCTACCCCTTCGTCTTCAACAACGACACCGTCGACAGCAGCTTCGGTATCACTTCGAAGATCTTCCTCGACCAGATCACACCCTTTGGCTTCTTCCTCAACAGCATCGAAGTCCCTAACAGCTCACAGTGGAACGTCCACGCCGGCAGCAATCAACTTGTCACCAGCTTCAGTTCCAAGTCCGAGCTCGCCCTCCATCTATCCACCGACGGCCACTTCTTGACTTTCATGGGCTACGTCGCCCCAGTCGACAGTATCGACGTCTCAAACTCCAACACCCCCGCTGCACCCGACCCCACCAACCCCGTCGGAATCACCTTCCTCCGCGCGGTCGCCACCGTCGACAGCAACGGAAAATTCACCTTTACAGAAACCAACGCCTACAGTGGCAACAACGGTCGTTCCGCCGTGCTCAACAACAGCAACGGCGCAAACTTCTTCTACACCGCCGGTAACGCAGGGAACGGCGCCAACCCGCAGCCAAACGGCATCATCCTGGGCGCAGGCGCGCAGTTCATCGATCCCTCAACCGCGCCTGAAAGCTTCCAGACACCCGGCACTCCAACTCCGCTCGCCAGCTTCTCCGTCACTCTTCTCGGCGACAAGGCCGACAAGGTAGGCAAGGACGACAACTTCCGCGGTATGACCATCTTCAACAACGTTGTCTACTTCACCAAAGGCAGCGGCAGCAACGGCGTCAACACCGTCTACTTCGTCGACACTACCGGCATCGCCTGCCCCAAGGGAGTCGGCCTCCCCGCAGCCGGAGCCACCTTGCCTATCGCGCCGCTCAATCTCACAGGCGTCAATCCGCAGAACGGCCTGCCGAACAACATGTGCATCCTCACAGGCTTCCCAACCACACTCGCCAAGAATCTCACCACGCCCGCAGCCCCCTTCGGCCTCTGGTTCGCCAATGCTGACACCCTCTACGTTGCCGACGAAGGCACCGGTGACAACACTTATTCAACCACCACAAAGACGTATACAAATGCCGCTGCCCAAACCGCCGCAGGCATTCAGAAGTGGATATTCAACTCCACCACCAAGACCTGGAGCCTCGCCTACACGCTCCAGACGAGCCTTGGCCTCGGCGTTCCGTACACCGTCAACAATTATCCAACCGGCAACAACGCCGCCACCAACCTGCCCTGGGCGCCCGCAACTGACGGCATCCGCAATCTGACCGGCTCAGCCGATATCTTCGGCCACGTCGTCCTCTACGGCATCACGTCTACGGTCAGCGGCAACGGGGATCAGGGTGCCGATCCCAACCGTCTTGTCGCCATCATCGACGACATCAACAACACTGATCCAACCAAAGCAGCTAAAGAGAGCTTCGTCACTATTCGCAAGGCTGGCTTCGCGGAGGTTCTCCGCGGCGTCTCCTTCGCTCCCACCGAAAAAGCAGATAACGATCACCACGGCGACAACGATCACGACCGAGATGACGATCATGACCACGGCGACCACCACTAAGCATCTCTAAAACCTTCAATCAACAGAAATGCGGCGGGGCTCTCCTTCCCGCCGCGTCTCTCTTTTTGATCACGACTCCGAAACGAAAACCACCACAGAAGCAACGGAATACGCAATAAACCAAAAACATTTAAGCTAGAGGCAATGTCCTCTACAGCCACCTCGACCACGCAAGTCGTCCGTCCCGCTCGCAATCTGCAAGGCTCACTCACCCTCCCTGGCGACAAGTCCATCTCTCACCGTTACGCCATGCTGGCCGGAATCGCCGCCGGAACCACGCGCCTCTCCAACTTCTCCACGGGCGCCGACCCCCACTCCTCGCTAGCCTGTATGGAAGCCCTCGGCGCAACCGTCGTCCGCAACCAGGACAAAACCATCTCCGTCACCGGCACCGCGGGAGCCTTCATACAGCCCACCACCCCACTTGACTGTGGCAACTCCGGCTCGACGATGCGTATGCTGAGTGGTCTTATCGCGCCGCACCCTCACACCTTTACCCTCATCGGTGACCACTCCCTCACCCGCCGCCCCATGGAGCGCATCCGCAAACCTCTCATGCAAATGGGAGCACGCATCGATCTCGTCGAAGGCCACGCTCCCATCACCATCCACGGCGGCCCGCTGCACGCCATCAACTTCGACACCCCAATCCCAAGCGCGCAAGTCAAAACCGCAGTCCTCTTCGCCGGCTTGCAAGCCAAAGGCACCACCAGCCTCTCCGAGTCCGTCCGCACCCGCGATCACTCCGAGCACGCCCTCCGCGCATTCGGCGCAACGCTCAACCGCGAAGGCGAAAAGCTCAGCATCCCTGGCGGTCAAACACTCGAAGCGATCAACGCAACCGTCCCCGGCGATCTCTCTTCGGCAGCCTTCTTCCTCTGCGCAGCTCTTCTCTTCCCTGACTCCAACCTCATCCTCGACTCCATCGGCATGAACCCCACCCGAGCCTCGCTCCTCGACGTAATTACCGCACTCGGAGGCCGCATCAAGGTCCTGAACGTCGAAGATCACAATGGCGAACTCATCGGCAGTATTCAAGTCAACGGCCCCGCCAACGGCCCCCGCGGCATGCACATTGGCGGAGCCCTCTCCGCGCAAATCATCGACGAGCTTCCCGTCCTCGCCGCCATCGCTCCCTACACCAAAGAAGGAATCACCATCCGCGACGCAAAAGAACTCCGCGTCAAAGAATCGGATCGCATCGCCCTCGTCGTCAAAAACCTCCGGGCCATGGGAGCGGAACTCACCGAACACGAAGACGGACTCGACGTCCCCGGCAATCAGCAACTCCACGGCGCACAAATCGACTCGGGCACCGACCATCGCATTGCCATGGCCTTCTCCATCGCTGCTCTCCGCGCCAGCGGCGACACGGAGATCCACGGAGCCGAAGCCGCCGCCATCAGCTTCCCCGAGTTCTTCCACTACCTCGATGAACTAAGCCAGCGTTAGTCGCGCAGCACAGTCAACCAGACCGGCGCTGCCCCGGCGGATACGCTTCCAGAAGTCCCTGCAGCGCGCCGGTCACCTCATCGACAGAAACCTCATCGATTATGTAATCCGGCGGACAAACCTTCATCTCCGCATTCTTCAGAATGCGATATCGAGGATTGTCTAAGGGCAGCCACTCCAGCGGTGGCGACCACGCAGGAGCAATAATCACCATCGGCAGTCCCACCGTCCGCCCAACATGCATGGTTCCTGTGTCCAGCGTCAACCCGACATCGCACAGACTCAGCAGCGCTGCCATCTGCAGAAGGTTTGTCTTCCCCGCAAAACTGCTCGTCTTGTGTGGAATGCCACTCCGCAACTCCTCGATCGCCGCAGCCTCCGACGCCGTTCCCAAAAAAGCAAGATGCGCCCCATAGTGCTGAACCAGAAATTCCGCCGCAGCCTGAAACCGTTCCTTACGCCAGCTCTTCCGCTGAGTCACACTGGTCTGCGTCACGAAGGCCGCCACCGTTTGCCCAGCCTGTACACCTTCGTCCGCGAGCATCCGCCTCGCCCACGCCACATCTTCGCCGGAAAAGAACATCTGCGGTTCAAAGTGGCGCGCCGGATAACCTAGCGCAGGCAGAATCGAAAGATTATTCTCAATCTGACTCTTGCCGTAATCGAATGCAAACGCCGCACGATATAGCGCCGGTACCTGCGTAAAACCAACACGCGCGCCAACCCCCGCAAACAAGGTCGACAACGCAATCAGCGTCCTTTCGTTCCCCACTGTCGTAATAATGGCGAAATCCTCTCCGCGAAACGGATTCTCCCGCCGCAACACTTGTCCCGCGTCTCTCCAGTTACGCAGGGGGCTTGGTGTCTCAATCAACCGCTCAATCTCCGGATTGTTCCGAAGAACCTCCAGCGCAAAACCGCTCCCCGCAACCGCAATCCTGCAATCAGGAATCGCCTCCCGCAACGCAGGAAGCAGTGGTGTCGCATGAACAACCGTCCCCAGTGCGGTTGCATGCTGCAGCAGGAGAAAATTTCGAAAACTCGACGGCTCTTTCTCGCCCGACCGACGCGGACCCAGGCTCCGTTCGAGCGCCGCAATCGCAGAAAACCCCGTTCCTTTGACCGACTCCTTAAGAACCAAACCAAACTCCCCGACCAACCACTACCGAGCTGACAACTGAGAACCGGCAACTGACAACTGACAACTGACTCTAGATATAACATCGCCCACACCGCCAACCGACCCTGTACACTCAGACGGAACAAGCAAGGTGAGGACAACGTTTCGATGCAAATCGCCCAGGCAGTCTTTGGCGTGTACCACCACTTTGAACTGGCACACCAGCTGCATCGAAGGGGGCACCTTCAAAAGATCTACTCCACCTGGCCCTGGGCACGGCTCAAACGCGAAGGTCTCCCCCCTTCTCTCGTCAGTACCTTCCCTCTCTTTCACACCACCGATTACTTACTCAACCGCACACGCTTCTATCCGCCCGCCGTCTCCGTAAAGATGAACTATTGGAACACCCTCGCCTTCGATCGATGGACCGCAAAACGCATCGCCCCCTGTGACGCCTTCATCGCCATCTCCGGTGCGGGCCTGGTTACAGGCCGCAAAGTCCAATCAAACAACGGAATCTTCATCTGCGACCGCGGCTCAACCCATCAGCGCTATCAGGAAAATCTTCTCTCCGAGGAATATCGCCGCTGGAACCTCCCGCAGCCGCCTGCAAAAACCCACATCACACTCCGCGAAGAGGAGATCTACGCCACCGCAAACGCCATCACGGTCCCATCGACAGTCGCCAAACGCTCCTTCCTCCAAATGGGTCTCCCCGCCGAAAGAGTCCACGTCATCCCCTACGGAGTACGTCTCGACCACTTCACCCGCACGCAGGAACCACCGTCAGATTCCTTCCAGCTCCTCTTCGCCGGTCAGGTCAGCCTTCGCAAAGGCATCCCCTATCTTCTACAGGCATTCGCCCGCCTTAAACACCCAAACAAACACCTCACCATAGTCGGAGCGATTCAGGATGATATCCGCTCCCTGCTCGCCGCCCTGCCAACAGAGAACATGACCTTTACCGGCTCTCTGCAGCAACACGAACTCGCAAAAAAAATGAGTGCCAGCCATCTCCTTGCTTTACCCAGCATCGAAGAAGGCCTCGCTCTCGTTCAAGGACAAGCCATGGCCTGCGGGTGCCCGGTCCTCGCCACCTCCGCAACTGGAGCAGAAGACCTCTTCACCAACGGCCGTGAAGGCTTCATCGTCCCCGACCGCGACGTCGACGTCCTCACCGCGCGCATGCAGCAGATCGCAGATGACCCGACCCTACAGCACAAGTTAAGTGAAGCCGCGCTTCAACGCGTACAGCATCTGGGCGGATGGGACCACTACGGCGAAATCTGGGACAAGCTTCTCCACCAACTCACCGGCAAGCCACATGACCCCGACTAGCACCAGCGCAACTACATCTTGTAGCGCCCCATATCGTCGTCGTTCAGATTCTCCAGCCACCGCCGCATCTCATCAGCACTCACCGCCTGAGCCCCACTCGCTGCCAGCTTCGAGTTCTCCAGCACCGAACGGTTCACATAGATCGGGCAGTCCCACCTGAGCGCCAGCGCAATCGCATCCGACGGACGCGCATCCATCGTCACTGTCTCCCCACCCTGCTCCATCCAGATCACTGCATAAAACGTGTCGTCACGCAGTTCCGAGACCACCACCTTGCGCACCTCGGCATTCAACCCTCGTGCCATATTCTGCAGCAGGTCATGCGTCATCGGACGCGGCATCGCCGTCTTCTCCAACTCCAGCGCAAT
Organism: uncultured Acidobacteriaceae bacterium; assembly: GCA_963815485.1. Lineage (GTDB taxonomy): Bacteria > Acidobacteriota > Terriglobia > Terriglobales > Acidobacteriaceae > Edaphobacter. The sequence continues at coordinate 4,244,569 of CAWFGQ010000002.1, forward strand.
CGCATTCGCTTCAAAGATCCCCACCCAGATCGGCAACACCAGATCGCTCCCCACATCCTTCAACACAATAATCGGCTGATTCGTCACTGGGTCCATCATCAACCCGCGAATCTGCATCTCCACCTCATCGGAGACCCGCGTCGCCGAACTCGTCGAAGTCGTAGTCATCCGTTCAGCACCACAAAATCCGTCATGCGCACCGTCGGCACAAACACCGGAGCCTCAACCTCTCCCGCCGCTTCACCCACCAGGCAATTCGGCAGAGTCTTTGTAATCCGCACCGGCACATAACTACCTACCGGCGGCTCCGATCCTTCACTCGCGGTAAAGTTAACCGTCTTGTTCTGCGAACTTCTCCCAATCACCTGTCCGCGAGCCGCGTTCAATCCCTCAACCATCACATCCTGCACCTGGCCCAGATGCCGCGCATAGTGCTCCCGCTGAATCTCCCGTTGCCGGTCCATCAAAATTCGCAGCCGCTCCGTCTTCACCTCATCCGGAATACTATCCGACATCGTCACCGCCGGAGTATTTGGACGCGGCGAAAACTTAAACGCAAACACCGCGTCGTACTTCACCTCGCCGACGAGCGTCATCGTCTGCTCAAAATCCTCATCAGTCTCACCTGGAAACCCAACAATCATATCGCTCGTAATACTGATATCCCGCTTCGCTGCCTTGATCCAGCTCATCCGTTCCAGATACCACTCCCGCGTGTACTCCCGTTGCATCGCCTTCAATACCGCCGTCGAACCAGACTGCACCGGCAGATGCACATGGTCGCACAGCGTCGGCACGGCGTCGATAGCCTCCACAATATCCTTTGTAAAATCCCTCGGATGCGAAGTCGTAAACCGTACCCGCCGAATCCCCGGCAACTCACCCACGGACACTAATAATTCCGCAAATGCTTTAGTTCCAGATGGATCACGCCAAGAGTTAACGTTTTGCCCTAACAATTGAATATCCGTATATCCAAGCTCCGCCATTCGCCGAGCCTCCACCAGAACCGAAGCCGAAGTCCGGCTCCGCTCTTTCCCACGTGTGTACGGCACCACACAATAGGCACAGAACTTGTCGCACCCCTCAATAATCGTGATATACCCACGATGCGGATTCGACCGAGCCGTAAATTCCGTCTCAAACGTCAGATCCGTCTGTCGGTCATCCAGGCCAGTAATCCGCTGCTCTCCAGCCTCCAGCCGCCGCAGCATATCGGGCAAATTCCTGTACGAAGCTGACCCAGCCACCATCGACACATAAGGAGCCTTCTCAAAGATCCGCTCCCCCTCCTGCTGCGCCACGCACCCCAGCACGGCAAACTTCTTGCCCTCGCCCTGCAGCCGTTTGTACTCATTCAACCGGTGAAATACCTTCTGCTCGGCCTTATCTCGAATCGAGCAGGTGTTATACAGAATCAGTCCAGCCTCGGCCTCATCCTGCACTCGCGCATAACCCTCGTGCTCCAGCGTCCCAATGACCTTCTCCGAGTCATGGGCATTCATCTGGCAACCAAAGGTCTCAATGTAAAAAGTCTTCGTCACCCCTCCAGTATAGCCGCTGGAAACTCTCGACTAAGAAGTTGGTAATAGGATGCGATTGACAACAAATTTTATCTACTGCACGGGGATGCGTAGATCATTCAGACTCTTTTTATAATCACTTCGCTGTTACCCTCGTGGGGCCGCGATTCGGGATTGAAGCCGTCACGAAGCACACTTCTGGCGCGCCCAACCCTCCGCAACTGGCGCCTGACGAAGAAGGGAGCCTGTCAGTAAGACACAAAGAGCAACCGGACCTGAACGCATCGTGCGCGCGTCTCTACTTCAATAGTTTTTGCTTTGGAAACAAAGAATACGCACGTATCAGACGTATGGGGAACTCAATTCACAACAGAATCAGGCGGTCCTATCCGTTTACCGATCGCCGCGCCTCGCAAGAGGTTTGTTCGAGTCGATTCTTTAGGACGAATCCTCATCGGCCGGCCCTCCTTCAACTTCTGTTCCAGCGCCACCATCTTCGTCGAAACCCTCCTGTTCACCTCTGGCGGCAGTTTGATCTTTCCCCGCAGCGTATCCGAGAAAACGGCCGTCAGGAACTCACCCATCTCCTCGACATCGTTTATCCCTCTTTCAGCCAGCTTCGCCGAACGGGTCCCTCTGGGAATAAGAACGCCTTCAAAGACAACGTCTGCGGAACCATTTCGCTTTGGCATATCTCTTCTCAACACCGGTTTGACGAAATAGTTCGCGCAAAGCGCTGGTTTTGAAGGAAGAGAGCAGGTTTCTTGAAGGGAGAGGTAAATCCTCGGGCAGGTGGAGTTTGGCCCGGTATTTTTGACAGTAGTCGCATTCTCAACGGTTCGTATAAGCTGACGGGACGCCGATGATTCCGCTGCGGGTTGCAGCGAGGCCTAAATTCCCTGGCATCTGGAGCTGCGGGTTGCAGCTAGGCCTAATTCCCTAATCTCAAAGTTCACGTATCTCAACAGTGCTTTTTACTCGCCGACGACAACTTCAAGGTCTGGGACCAAGTGACAGGTAGTCGGTAGAAAGTTCAACTGATGCAATACGCCAGCGCCAAGTGGATTTCACACCACAGACGATTACCGTGCCGGCTGGAATTCAAAGGAGAATAACATGCGCAGGAAATCAATTTTAGGAACGCTAATGGCATTGTTCTTTCTGACATCGGTATCTGCTTTTTGTCAGGAAGTGAAGGGTATGATCAAAAACCGGGTCGGAGACACGTTGATCGTGGCAACCGATCAGGGTAGCGTTACCGTTCTTCTCACCGATAGCACGACGACGAGAGACAAAACCGGGCTCTTTGGCTTGGGCAAAGATAAGATGGCTGAAACGGTGCTGATACCCGGACTCAAGGTGGACGTTGATGGAACCCCTGGGCCGAATGGCCAGGTTGTAGCAAAAACCATCACTGTCGATGGCGACGACCTCGAAACCAGCGAGATGATCGAAGCAGGTGTGCATCCCACCGCAAAGCAGGTCGAAGCAAATCTCAAGAAGCTCGAAGAACATGAGGCACAAATTGCCAGCCTGCAGGCGCAACTCGCCGAGCAGCAGAAGAATGGCGCGGCCCGCGAACAATCGATTACCCAGACTTCGACGGACAGCACGCCGTACACAGAACGCTTTATGGCGTTGAGCGACTATGACGTGAAGGGCGAGGCAGCCGCGCATTTCAGTTCCGGTAGTTCCAAGATCTCGCCGACGGATCAGGATGAACTCAAAAAGCTGGCGGAAACCGCCAAGGAATTGAAGGGATACATCATCGAGGTGGTGGGCTATACCGACTCGACCGGCGGCGCTGAGATGAACACGACGCTGAGCGAGAACCGCGCCAAAGGCGTGATCACTTATCTGTTCCAGCAGTGCGGCGTGCCGATGCGGCACATCGTGGCTCCTGGTGCGATGGGCGAGTACGGAGCAACCGGAGCGAACGAGACCAGTGCCGGGCGGGCCGAGAACCGGCGGGTTGATGTCAGGATACTGTTAAACAAGGGCATCTCCGGGAGTTAGGGGTATCTCTCCTCCCGAACGAGTTTCTTGCGCAAATACACTTGAGGGCGCCCTTACTTTCAGAGGCGCCCAAGAACTATCGGCTCGCTCACCGCAGCACCTGCTGACGGAGGCATCGCGTCTAGACGCAGAGAACCAAACGCTTACTTATCTACGATTGCTTAATTGCTGACTTGGGCCCCGGAACGAAGAGAGGACGTGGAACGTGGGTTCAAGAAATCTTCTATCCGCCGCTGCTTGTGTTTTAGTCCTGAGTTTTTGCGCGGCCATTCCGGCCCAAGCGGACACAATCATCGTAACTTACAGCCTCAGCGGGTCTGGCACAGGAGACCCGCTGAATCCGCCGCTCATTGGTGCCGCAACCGGTGTGCTCTTTCCCCTTGGCATCGTAGCCTGGAGCGACATGATCTTCCCTGATTTGGCCACAGGGACCGGCGACGGAACCTTCCAGATGAAGTTCCTCGATGGGGACACCCTGTTCGGCACGCTTCACTACGTGGGTGATTTCTCCACCTTCCCAATCGTACCCTTCACCCAACTCCTGAACGTGACAGGCGGAACAGGTGCGCTTCTTTTCTACCATGGAACGCTCACCGGTCTCGAAATTTCGAATCAACTCAACGGCACCTTCACGTCAATAGGCTCCGGAACGCTCGAAACGACTCCGGAACCCGAGTCGCTCGTCCTGTTAGGGACTGGATTAGCATCGTTGCTCGCGTACCGAAAAAGAACACCTGTATCGCGTTAGGGCTATGTGCCTCAACTTGTTTGAGAGTGGGATATCTCTACGCCCGAATCGGCGTAACCCGTTACGAACTGATCACAAGGTCCACGCAAACTCGATGACGTACCACGAGCGTCAGAATCCGTGGCGGATCTGTGTTGCCTCTAAGGATGTCGATTATTTGGTAGCGCCACCGGGGCTCGAACCCGGACTCTCAGCCTTGAAAGGGCCGCGTGTTAACCAGTTACACCATGGCGCCGCACAACAACGTCCTTGTTACTCAACTATAAGCCGTCTGCTTCGCAAAATGCGGAAGAAGAACAGAAGATTTGGTAGCGTTACCGGGGCTCGAACCCGGACTCTTCGCCTTGAGAGGGCGACGTGTTAACCAGTTACACCATAACGCCAAACCACGGTAGGCAAGGAGGAAACTCTCTCCAGGCCACTCACCAAGTATAGTCGTTTCTTCACACCCACACAAGCGACGCGCGCTTCGAATAGCTGTCAAAGAAGTTCGGAATCGTACCTCTCAAAAACGCCCCGCAGAACGGCAGGACTTCGGTCCTCTGTCGTGTGAATCTCCTGAATCAACCGATAGATCTTTGCAGTCATCACCAGCAAATATCGAACTGGCTGAGCATCAGGATTCCAATAAGTATGTGGGATTCCTCGCGGCACAAACACGGCCGAACCTGCCCGGACTTCAACCTCATCCTCGCCAACCAGCACTCGCAGAACTCCTTCGAGCACATACCACGCCTCATCGTCGCGATGATGAACGTGCAACGGCGCAATGAGCCGCGGAGGCCCCGCAGGAGCACCTTCATCTCTCCACTCTGCCATCACAAAGGAATCGGCGCCGGCGCCAAGAACCTGGCCGGAAAGTGAAGGAGCAACTATGGCAGGGCTCATAAGGAAGCTGAGAATACAGCTTCGATTCCTGTCTCGCAACTACGCTTTTTAGGTGTCATTTTCTTCCACCTCGAGCGGATTCGAATGGGGAGGATTTGCATTTGGTTTGAGTTGCCAGACTTGACAAACCCATCCTCCAGATAAGGGAGAAAAGGCAGGCGCAAAGGAAAATCACACCAGAGTCCAGATCCAAGTCCAGACCTAAAGTATCTGGATCGAAGACTTTGCACATTTTTGGCGGGAGAGGGGTACCCAACGAGCCCAGCAAGCCGGAGGCACTAGAGCCCCAGCTTCTTGACCTCATCGTTGTAATACTTGCGGTAAAGAATGTCCCACTCCTGAGACCCTTCCACAATGATCTTTCGCTGCGAAGCGATCTTCAGCCGTGCTGCCGCATCGATCCTGGTCTCCTCGGTCAGCAGTTTTTCGAGTGCCTTCCGCGCCTCCTGCCGGATCGTGTTCCGATCCTCCAGGAAGTCCACCTCATTGATCTCTGCCAGGGTATCCGCCACCGTGTGGGCCAGCTTGTTGAGTTTGTCGCGCGAAATTCTCACAGTACCGCCTTATACTTGCGCGCCAACTCGTTCTTTACCTTCTTGAACATCTCCGGATAGCTCGCGCCAGTCTTGCGCATGTCCTCCTGAAACGCCTCAAGAATCACCCTGACTTCATCGTTGATGCGGTCTTCCAGCGCCAGCTCTTCCACCATCGCTGCTGCCACCCGCTCATTCACCACTGCCGGCTTTTCGGTATGGATCATCTTCTCGGCGGTCAGGTGTTTTATCGTCTGGCGCGCCAGATATCCAACGTAATCTTTAGAAAAAATCATCTCGCTTTCCTTCGACTATATCACGCGATTCCCGTGCGACTCACTCCTGTTTCTGAGACAATAACCATCGAAATGCAGCCCGACAATCTCATATCGCTCAAGGACGACATGGTGGCCTTTATCTCTGGCCACGGCATGCGCCGGTTCAATGCCTTCATCTCCGAAGATATCCCCACCGTCTTCTTCGAGGAGGACCATCCCGACAGTTGGAAGGACTTTGTCGAGCACGCCAAAGCCGCCGGTGCCCCCTTCGTCACCATGAGCGAAGTCATCCTGGAAAAGGCTGACGTTGCACTGCTTCTGGAACAACTTCGCGACGAAACCTTCCCCGACGACGTCTCGGAAGAGTTAGACGACGCCGAGTACCTCGTCAACCATGTCGGCAAGATCGGCTACCTGCAACTCGGCTTCGCCCATCAGGGCGTCATGTTCATCTTCGAGATCGCCACCGAATGGTATGACAGCTTTCAGAACCTCCTCGAAGCCGTGTCCGATCTAGGTGGCATCATCGTGGACAACCACGACCCTGAAGAGTAACGCCATGCCGTCCGCCAAAACCGGGCCACGGCAGTGGATCGTACCCAACACCGACGCCACGCAAGTCGCCAGCCTCGCTTGCGAACTCCATTGCCCCGAAGCCATCGCTGCCTTGCTCGTCTCGCGAGGCATAGCAGACCACGCAACCGCACAAACCTTTCTCAACCCCTCAATCGATCAGCTTCACGACCCAATGCTCATGCTGGGCATGGACATCGCCGTAACCCGCATCCAGCAAGCCGTCCGCGCCTCCGAGCCCATCCTCATCTACGGCGACTATGACGTCGACGGCACCACCGCTACAGTCCTGCTCAAGACAGCCATCGAACGTATCGCTCCTAAGGACAATCCGGCGCAAGTCAGCTACCACGTTCCCCACCGCCTCCGCGAAGGCTATGGCATACAAGCCACCGTCCTCGGCAACGCGGCCGCATCCGGCATCCGTCTCGTCATCAGCGTCGACACCGGTATTCGCGCCTTCGCGGCCGCCGAAGAAGCCAGGGCCCTGGGCCTCGACTTGATTGTCACTGACCACCACCTGCCCGACCACGCCAACGGAATTCCCGAAGCAGTCGCAGTCCTCAATCCCGCCCAGGCAAACTGTCCTTACCCCTTCAAATCCCTGTGCGGCGCCGCAGTCGCCTTCAAACTCGCGCACGCTCTTCTCCTCGCCGCGGCCAAAGCCGCTGAAGACACGGATACACAGCTCCTCCGTCTCAACCGCGGCCTCATCCCGTCTTTCCTGAAGCTGGTTGCAATCGCAACCATCGCCGACTCGGTCCCCCTCGAAGGCGAGAACCGCGTCATCGCCGCTCTCGGCCTGCGCGAACTCCGCAATCCGGTACAGCCCGGTCTGCGAGCCCTCATGCAGGTCGCGCAAATACCCGCCGACCGCCCCCCCACAACCGTCGAAGTAGGGTTCCGCATTGCCCCCCGCATCAACGCCGCTGGCCGAATGGATATAGCCAGCGAAGTAGTTGAACTGTTCCTCACAAAAGATCCGGCTCGCGCGACCGAGCTTGCAGAAAAACTCAACCGCCTTAACGACGAGCGCCGAGCTACCGAAGCAAAGGCACTTGAGAAGATAGACCTCTCGCTCGCTGAACTTGCCTTAGCGGGAGATTCCCTCCCCGAATGTTTCATCCTCGACGATCCCGACTGGCATCGCGGAATCCTCGGTATCCTTGCCGCGCGCGTCGTCGACCGCACCGGACGTCCTGCTCTCATCCTTACTCACGAAGACGGACACGCCCACGGATCGGGTCGCTCTATCGAAGGCTTTCACCTCCTCGATGCCCTCACCACCATCCACGGCGACATCAACTCTACTGACGCCCTCTTCACCCGCTTCGGGGGTCACGCCCACGCAGTGGGATTCTCCCTGCCCTCCGATCGCCTCTCTCTTCTACGCAATCGAATGGAGCTTTACGGCTCCACGCGCCCGACGGAAAACATACTCACCCGCCCCCTGCAATGCGACGTCGAAGTCGATCTCAACGACCTGACGCAGGACTTTTTCGAATGGCTCAACCGATGTGAGCCCTTCGGCAACGGCAATCGTGAACCCGTCTTCATCACGCATGCACTCGCTCTCGCAGCTCCGGTCCGCACCATCAAGGATAAGCACATCTGTCTCGAACTCGAAAAGCCAGGCGAACCCCGCCGCATAAGCGCGCTCGGCTGGACCAGAACCTTCGATTGGCCCGCTCGATGCGAAGAAATGGCCCTCGAAAGAGGTTCTCTCGTCGATGTCGCCTATCGCCTCAAAGCGAAAACTAATCCTCAATTTCCGGGGCTTGAACTGGAACTGGTTGACATCCGCCACGCCTGAACCTCGCATCGCCGCAGGGAGTAACTACTTCGCTCTCACAACTTTCTGCTTCGTTTCCCTCCGATCCGCGTCTTATATACTGAACCATCGACGGATGCCGACTACCGAAACAAGACGAATTACTCCCATTGCGCTGTGGGCAATCTTCCTCGGAATTCTCATCCTTGCTTTCGTCATTCTCCGTGCCACCACGCGGGATGCGGTCGAAGTCAAGGTCGCCCCAGTCGATCGACAGAATCTCGTCAGTTCGGTCTCCACCAACGGAAAGGTAGAACCGATCGGCGAATTCCAGGCCTACGCACCCACCGCAGGCGTCATCGCGAAAGTCTACGTAGAGGTCCTCCAGAAGGTTCGATCAGGCGATCTTCTCCTCAAAATGGACGACGCCGACGCCAAGGCGAAACTTGCTTCCGCGACGGCTTCCCTTCGCACCGCCGAAGCCACCCTTCACGATATCGAGCAAGGTGGCTCACAGGAAGAGACCATCACCCGGACCGGCGATCTCAATCACGCCAGGTTAGAACAGCAGCAGGCAACTGCCAATCTCGCCGCTCTCAAACGCCTTCAGCAACAAGGCGCCGCTTCCCCCAGTGAAATCGCCGCTGCCGAGGAAAGACTGCAAACGGCGAACGATTCCGTCCAAAGCATTCAACTGCGTAGTACGCAACGCTACAGCTCTACCGACAGAGCCCGAGTCGAAGCCCAGGTTGCCGATGCCCGCGCCGCTCTCGAAGCCGCGCAGAGTTCCTACGCCTCCTTCAACATTCGAACCCCACAGGCCGGCACAGTCTACTCCGTACCCGTCTCCGCCTATGACTTCGTTGCCGCCGGCGAAAATCTCATTGCCATCGCAGACCTGAATAAAATCCAGGTCCACGCCTACTTCGATGAGCCCGAGATTGGAAAACTTGCCGTCGGTCAAGCAGTCAAGATCGCATGGGATGCCAAGCCGAACCAGGTATGGCACGGCCACATCACAATCGCACCAACTACGATCATTACCTACGGCACTCGCAATGTCGGCGAATGCATCATCACGGTCGATGACGCCCATGGCGACCTTCTCCCCAACACAAACGTCGTCGTCACCGTCACAACCGCGCAACGGGTCAATGCTCTCAGCATCCCTCGCGAAGCCCTCCACACCGAACTGGGCAACTTCGTCTATCGTGTGATCAGCAACAAACTCGTCCGTACGCCTGTGCAGGTCGGCGTCGCCACCAATCTGATTCGTGCCGAGATCACCAGCGGTCTCACCGAAAAAGATATTGTCGCTCTCGGCTCAGTCAATAATCGTGAACTGTCGAATGGGCTTACAGTCAAAATAGTCGAATAACCATGCCTCTGACGAAACCTCTGACTCTTCTTTGCATCAATTTTCTTCTTCCTCTTTTTCCCGGCTCTCTGCTCGCCGATACTGCGCAAGCCAATGCTCTTTTTCAGCAGGGCCGCGTCGATGAAGCCGCCGCCAGTCTTAATCAGATTCTCGCCGCACAACCCAACGATGCCCTCGCACACCAGCTTCTCTGCCGAGTTAACTATGCGCAGGATATCGCCGACGCCGCCATTCACGAGTGTGAACTCGCCGTCTCGAACGCACCCAGCAGCAGCGACAACCAGATGTGGCTCGCCCGCGCCTACGGATTCAAGGCCTCTCACGCCAATCCGATCGCTGCGCTCAGCCTCGCCATCAAGGTGCGCACTGCCTTCGAGCGCGCAGTCCAGCTTGACTCCGAAAATATTAACGCGATGAGTGACCTCGGCGAATTTTACGTCGCCGCTCCCTCATTCATCGGGGGCGGTCTCGACAAGGCACTCGCTCTTGCCACAAAGATGCAGCTGCGCTTCCCCATCCAGTCTCACCGGCTGCTCGCGCTCATCGCAGAGAAGAAAAAGGACACAGCCCTGGCAGAGACCGAGTTTTCAAATGCCGTTGCCGCCGGAAGATCTCCTGAAGCCTACATCGACCTCGGCCACTTCTATCAACGTCACAATCAGCTCGACAAGATGATCGAAGCTCTCAAATCGGCAGTGAGCGCAGACCATCGCAAAGGCCCTGTCCTCGTCGACGCGGCCAGCATTCTTGTCGACGCTCAACGTTCCCCCGAACTCTCAGAGAGCCTGTTCCGCACCTATCTTGCCTCACCGGCAAAAAACGATGACGCTCCTGCCTTCAAGGTTCATATTCAGTTAGGCAATCTCCTCGCCAGGCGTGGCGACGCTGCGGGGGCGCGTCACGAATACGAAAGTGCCCTCGCCCTCGCATCGAACTATGCACCTGCCCGAAAAGCAATGCAGAGCCTCTAAAGGAAAAGGCGATACCATAAATCTGGAACCGGTCTCAAGGAATCTTTCAGGACGTATGATCCGCATTCTTCACCTATGTATCGTGTGCTCTGCGTTCGCCTTGGCCGTCGACTCAGCCAGCGCGCAGATATCACTTTCAACAGCAGTCGATCTCGCTCTCAGGAGTAATCCCAAAGTCCTTGCCGCACAGGCAGACGTCGATAAAGCACTCGCCACGCTCCAGCAACTCAGAGATGCCTACATCCCCGCCGTCGTTGGTGGCTCCGGCGTCGGTCCGCCGTCCTACGGCTTCCCTCTCGGCCAGCCTTCCATCTTCAACATTACAGCGCAGTCCCTTGTCTTCAGCTACTCGCAGCGCGACTACATCCGGGCCGCCCGATCCGCTCTCGATGCCGCAAATCTGACCCTCAAAGATGCACGTGCGGCCGTTGCCGAGGACACTGCTGTCACTTACCTCGCCCTCAACCGCGATCTCCAAAGGCAAACTGCCCTTCAACAACAGCAAGGCTTCGCCGACCGCCTCGTCACCATCGTGCAGCAGCGCCTCGATGACGGACAGGACACCGCGATCGACCTCACTGCCTGTCGTCTCACCGCCGCGCAGATCAAGCTGGACAGGCTTCGCGCGGAAGACGAGACTGTCGACGACCAGGCTCACCTCGCTCGCCTCATCGGCCTTCCTGCCCAGGCTCTCGGCACGGTCCCCGACAGCGTCCCCGCCTTCCCTGCTGCATCGCCCGACCTCGCAGCCTCCAATCGCATCACCAGTCCTGCAGTGGAATCCGCCTACGCCATCGCGCACTCCAAACGCGAAACAGCCTTTGGCGAGGCGCGCTATCTCTGGCGTCCCCAGATCATCTTCACCGGCGAATACAGTCGCTTCGCATCTTTCACCAACATTCAGGACTACTACTCGCACTTCCAGCACAATAACGCCGCGGTCGGTGTGCAGATAACCCTGCCCCTCTTCGACATGGCACATCGCGCACGCGAGCGTCAGGCCGCAGCCGAGGCCGCCCACTACGAGCACGAAGCCGATTCCATCCGCGATCAGTTCTTCGACTCCCGCCTCCGGGCCAGCCATACCGCAGCAGAACTCTCAGCTCGTGCCGAAGTCGCAACCCTCGATCAGCAGTTGGCTCAGCAGCAACTCGACATCATGCTCGTTGAGTTGAAAACCGGTACGGGAAATCTTTCCGCCCCGCAGATGACTCCCAAAGACGAGCAAACCGCACGCATCGCCGAGCGCCAGAAATACATCGCTCTCCTCAACGCCAGGTTTGAGTTCCAGCAGGCTCAGGTTGGTCTGCTCCGCACCACCGGAGAACTCGAAAACTGGCTCTCGACCGGACTACGCGCAGAGCCGGTAACGCCTCCAAAACCATAGTTCGCGACGCGAGAACTATCACTCGCAAAATGAATCAATTGTCTCTTTCCAGGCATCGCCGAACGAACCACTCACGGAACTCCACAAAAGGCCGCCAAACCGGTTACCGAATGGTAAAATGAAGGTTATATTATGCCGCTGAAAACATTGTTCCTGAACCCGCCCTCCTTTGAAAACTTTGACGGCGGCGCCAGCTCCCGTTGGCCCGCTACCCGCGAGATCGAGTCCTACTGGTACCCCGTCTGGCTCGCCTATCCCGCCGGCATGCTCGAGGGCTCAAAGCTTCTGGACGCCCCGCCTCACCACGTCTCCGCGGATGAGACCATCGAAATCGCCAAGGGCTACGAGTTCCTCGTCCTCTTCACCTCCACGGTAGGCTGGAGCGGCGACCACGCCCTTGCCCGGGCCATCAAGAACGCCAACCCGACAATCAAGATCGCCTTCGTAGGCCCACCGGTCACCACCGACCCCGACCGCGCCCTCAACGAGTGCGAAGTCATCGACTTCGTCTGCCGCCGCGAGTTCGACTTCTCCGTCGTCGAGTACGCCAACGGCAAGCCCCTTAGCGAAATCCTCGGCATTTCCTATAAGGATTCGAACGACGTCATCCAGCACAACCCCGATCGCCCTCAGGTCGAAGACCTCGACGCGATGCCCTGGGCCACCAAGATCTACAAGCGCGACATGGACGTCACTCGCTACAACGTGCCGTTCCTCCTCCATCCCTATATCTCGCTCTACTCCACCCGCGGATGCCCCGCGCAATGCACCTTCTGCCTCTGGCCCCAGACCCTCTCCGGCCATGCATGGCGCAAGCGCAGCACCGACGACGTCGCAGCCGAGATGAAGTGGGCCAAGGAAAACTTCCCCCACGTCAAAGAGTTCTTCTTCGACGACGACACCTTCAACATTCAAAAAGTTCGCACCATCGAGCTCTGCGAAAAGTTGAAACCGCTCGGCATCACCTGGTCCTGTACCTCGCGCGTCACCACCGATCGTGACACCCTCAAGGCCATGAAGGACGCCGGCTGCCGGCTCCTCATCGTCGGCTTCGAATCCGGCGACCCGCAGATCCTCAAGAACATCAAAAAAGGTGCCACCGTCGAGCGCGCACGCGACTTCGTCAAGGACTGCCACGACCTCGGCCTCATTATCCATGCCGACTTCATCCTCGGCCTCCCCGGCGAAACCCGGGAGTCCATTCGCAACACCATCAACTTCGCCAAGACCCTCGACTGCGAGACCATCCAGGTCTCCGTGGCCCACGCCTACCCCGGCACAGAGTTCTACGACTTCGCTCAGAAGAACGGCTTCATCACCAACGAAAAGATGGAGGACGGCGGCGGGCATCAGATGGCTCACATCGAGTACCCCGGCCTGCCCACCGAGTACGTCATGGAGATGGTTCACAAGTTCTACGACGAATACTACTTCCGCCCCAAGGCCGCCTTCCGCGTAGTCTGGAAGGCCGTCGTGAACCGCGATGTCCCCCGTCTCTACGTCGAAGCCAAGGCCTTCATGAAGCTCCGTTCCCAGCGCAACAAGGCCTCTCGTCTCAAGAAAGAAGAGAACGCCCTCAAGGCCCAGGAATCCGTCAGCATGAACGCCTAACTCGCAATCAAGAACATCAAGCGGTCAGGTTCAAAGATACTGGCCGCTTTCGTTTTTGCTATCGTGTTTGTCTTTAGTTGTCATCCTCGTCGAACGCGAAAGAACTGCTCTTCAAATCATCGCTCCAATCTCTTGCATGAAACACCTCCTAAAACCCTCCCAATACGCTGTCCTGATAGCCGTCATGCTTACTGCCTCGGTCGGTGATACTCTTCTCTCCCGTGGCATGGCCCAGGTCGGCCCTGTCGACCTCCACCACCTGCCCCTCCTCCTCCACGCCCTCGCAAACCCCTACATCATCTCCGGAATCATCCTCCTCATAGGCTTCTTCGCCAGCTATATGACCGCGCTCTCCTGGGCTGACCTCACCTTCGTCATGCCCGCTACGGCCTTTGGCTATGTCGTCGTCGCGCTCCTCAGCCGCTTCTGGCTGCATGAGCACCTCAGTTTCTATCGTTGGGCGGGAATCCTTCTGATCGTCTGCGCCGTAGGCTTCGTCGCCGGCGGCCCCTCCCGAACCGAGCACCCGGGCGAACATCACGAACTCGATCTGATGGACTCCGGAGCCGGCCGTTGATGCTCGCCACCCCGCCCCCAACATCGCTTCCACCCGATCTCATCAAACAATGGAGCTGCATCCTCGGTGTCGCCGCCCTCGCCATAGCCGGCGAATGCCTTATCGCCGCCGCCATGCGCCGCCTCGGCGATCTTGACCACCTTCGCACTGGCCCCGGCCTCCATGGCTACCTCGGCCCCGTCCGAGCCGTCCTCTCCAGCCCGATCTTCCTCGCCGGAGCCCTCTGCATGGCGCTCAACTTCTTCGCCCTGCTCTTCACCCTCTCCGTAGTCGATCTCTCATTAGCCGCCCCCGCAACGGCCTCCGTCACCTACATCGGAAACGCTGCCGCGGCCAAAGTCTTCCTCCGCGAAAACGTCGACCGTCGCCGCTGGCTCGCTGTGCTCTTCGTCGCCATAGGCGTCGTCCTCTTGGCAAGATAAAACCCTGCCAATATAAAACGCTCATTCTGTTGCGTTTACCGAGCACACATTTTTCTTTTCCTCATTTCAGCCCGAAAATCGCTTGTCAAGTCCCCAAATCACCTAAATTACACAAATAACAAGAGATATAGATGGCACTTTAGTTACCCTCAGCCCGCTATACTGGATATATAGATCAAAACGAAAATCCCCGGTGCAGGTAGCATCGGGGATTTCTCATTAAGTAACCAGAAATCAATACTTTGTAGAACGGAGGCTTTAGAATGAGCGCTTTGCAAGAGAAGTCCAGACCTAAAGTCTCTCTTTCGAAGACTTTACGCAAAATCGCGCAGGGAGGGGATCAAGCAAACCATCGCATCAACCCGCTGGCCGGGATCTCAGGCGCCATAGATTGCGCACTATCGCCTACCGCGGCCCCAGCCGCGAGCCTGCCACTACGTACCGCCCCCTCCATCGTGGCGGGCCATTCCGTCGCAGTCCAGTCGCCGGCAAGGAAAAAACCTGGCCAATCCGTTTGCGTACCTGGGCGAAACTTGTCCAGACCGGGCACCACCGAAAACGTCGCACGAGCCTCTTTGAGAATTCCACTCTTCAACAGCTTCGCCCGCTCCACTTCCGGGAAGAACATCTTCAACTCACGAAGCGCCGAGGACAGAATTTCTTCCCGCGTCATGCTCAACTGTGCGCGCGATCCCGCAATCACCAACTCGACATAACTCCCCTTTTCCGGCGCATACCGGCGAATCCGCGACTTGTGGAAGAACCATTCGATCTTCGTATCCAGCAACCAGGCATGATCGAGATCGGTAATCTCCCGGTCGAACCACAGCAGAATCGACGTAAACGGCGAATGCACCTGCCGGGCAAGCTTCAACTCCAGTTGATCTCGCGTACTAAGTGCCGATCCCGCGTAACGGTCATTCAAACCGACGGTGGGCAGCAGTTTCTGCGTCTGCTCAAACGGCAGCGCAAGAACGATCGCGTCCGCTGAGTACGTTCCATCGGCGACATTAACGCGCCAGCGGCCATCCTGCTCCTGCGTAATCGCTTCCACGCTCGTCCGAAGCTGCACTGTTCCTCCACGAGCTTCAATCAACCGAGCGATGGACTGATAAAACTCACTGAGCGGCACCGTCGGGATTCCCAATCTGCCGCCAGTCGACGACTTGAGGAAAAGCTCATGAAAGACCTTGCCCGCATAACGGGTCGAACAGTGAGCAGCATGGTCGTTCAGCGTCGCCATCAGGATCGGGTTCCAGAAGTGCCGTATTGATCGCTCCGTCTGGCGCGTCCGTTGCAGCCACTGTTGCATGCTCTCATTGTCTTCCGCTGGATAACCGCGGAAAAACTCAAGCAGCCCACGCGCCATCCCTATCTTGTCTTTCAAACCAAGGGTAGACATCGTGGCAAAGCTTGGAGCGAAGTGCAGCGGCGCTGGCAGATCGCTGGACTTGATTGTGCTCGAGTTTCCATTCGGCTCAAGGAAAGTCTGTTCGTCATACCAGCGAATCTTGTCTCCGCTTCCAGCCTGCTCACACAGATCGATCAGGTTTGTGCAGCAGCCAAGTAGCACATGCTGCGAATCCACCACCTCTCCGAGCGCCGGATGCTCATACGAGCAGGCTCTTCCTCCGACGTAGGGCTTTCTCTCCAGGACTGTCACGCGCTTTCCGGCGCCGGTCAACGCCGCTGCAGCCGACAATCCCGCTGCACCTGCACCCACTACGATCACATCATTAAACTCGCGACTCATGATGTCACCCGATTGCGGAGCGCCATCAGTGCTCCGCGCCCGAGAATGATCAGCTTTGCCGACGTCGGCACGCTGACACGTTCCGAGAAGACGTCATAGTTCTTTGAGGCAATACGCTCCAATAAACCGCGGTAGATCGTCACAAGAACCCAAAGAGCCGCACGGCTGTCGGCATCAATTAGGGGCAATAATTGATTCGCCGAAGCATAATAGCCCTGAGCCTTGAGTCCAATAGAGCCGAGAAGCTCCCGCTCATTAGGCTCCATCGTGGACCCATTTGTGAGCGTCTTCAAGCGATCAACATCTACGCCAAACTCATTCAGCGAGGCGAGAGGAAGATAGATTCGTCCTCGCTCCGCATCCTCTTTCACATCACGCAAAATATTTGTCAGCTGAAATGCGACGCCAGTCTCTTCTGCAAATTTTTCGGCACGCGCATCGCTGTAGTCAAAGATTCTGATGCAGACCAGCCCAACGACGGACGCAACCAGATAACAGTAGCGATATAGCTCGTCGAAGGTGGCGAAAGTCTGCAATTCATTCTCGATCCCCGAATGAGGTTCCAGATCCATCGTCGTACCGCGGACCAGATCTTCAAGCAACGCATCCGGGACCGCGAATCTCCTTTGAGTATCGTTTAGAGCGATAAATACGGGGTCATCGGAAGAGTCGCTCTGCCGTGAACTCCTCCACGCATTCAACCAGCAAGTCATCACCTCGCGCCGTTCGGCGACAGGCATCGACTCGTCATCCGAAATATCGTCGGCGCGCCGCATGAACGCATACACTGCGCACATCGCATCCCGTTTCTCCTGCGGAAGCACGCGGAAGGAATAGTAGAAGTTCTTAGCTTCTCGCTTTGCAATCGAACGACAGATCGTGTAAGCCTCAGCAATCGTCACGCAAACGTCCTCGCACGCAACTTGCTGAACAACGCCTCGACCAAAAGCGCAAACTTCTTTGCCTTCGACACGACAGGTCTTCCCCGCAGTACATCGAAATCCTCTGCAGCAATCCCATTCAGAATCGCCTCGCCGCCTTTGCGAAACAAATCGAGCACGACAGCCAGTTCGTTATCGACGTGCCTGCTGATCTGGCCGCCCTCGAGCAACATCGCGCGCGTCCGCGCTATAAGATTTTCAACCATTGCGCGAAACTCCGGCGTGAATACGCGCCCTTCAATCTGTCCCTCTTCTACTCCGAATCTGAGCATTGCCTCAGCGGGAAGATAGCGCCTGCCGCGTTCCGCATCTTCCACCACATCCTGCCAGAAATTCGCGAGCTGCAATGCGGTACAGACCTTATCCGACAACAGCGCAAGCGATTCTTCACGATATGCACAGACCCAAAGCACTAATCGGCCCACCGGATTTGCGGAATAGTGCGAGTACTCCAGCAATTCATCCCAACTATCGTACTTAAGCTTGTACTGATCCATGCGAAACGCGTGCAAAAGGTCCAGAAACAGCTGACGCGGCGGGTTGCATTCACGGATCGTCTCGTGCAACGCAACGAAGACAGGATGCAGCGACCGCTCTGGGGTGTCATAACATTCCTCAAGCATTGCGCCCCATGTATCAAGCAAGCGAGTAGCTACGGCTCGATCGGGAACTTCATCGCCAAGGTCGTCAGCCACTCTGCAGTAGGCGTAGATGCTCTCAAAATGAGGCCTCACTCTTGCAGGCAGAAAGAATGTCGCAACATGAAAGTTCTCGTAATGAGACGTCGCAAGCTGTCGGCACCAAGCCTTTGCCTCTGCCAGCCTTGGCCGCTCCAACGGAGTCAGATACTCCGGCGGAGCGCCCAATAGTGAGTGTTGCGTGACGACCCCGTCGCTCACAGTGCCACCTTTTTTGGGATAACTGCGGTCTTAATCTCGCGCGAGCCCCCATTTCGTCTCATCATCTGTGCAAAGATCTCAGGCACATCCTCCAGGCCGGCGCGCCCGGTGATGTAGTCAGCACACTTGAACCGGCCACTCGTCACCAATCCGAGAGCGGTTCTGCATGTCGCCGGAGTATGGTGAAAGCTCGCCTTCAAGGTGATATCCCCGTAGTGCAGCCGGTTTGTGTCCAATTGAACCTTCGTTCCGCTCGCTGGCCCGCCAAAAAAATTGACCACTCCGCCCCTCCGCACCATGTCGACCGCCCACTCCCAAGTCTCCGGCACCGCCACGGCTTCAATCACAATATCCGCACCCCGTCCTCCGGGGGTAAGTGTGCGAGTGGCTGCGATTACGTCTTCAACGGCACTCACTTGAACGACTTCGCTAGCTCCAAACAGTCGCGCAGCAGCAATCTGGTCTTCCCGCTTCACCACTGCAATCACCTTCGTTCCGGTGAGTGCGGCGACATGCGTAAACATGAGCCCAATCGGCCCGGCCCCTATGACAACCATTGTGTCGCCGGCCTTCGCACCGCTCTCCTCTAGTCCGCGAACAACGCAGGCAAGCGGTTCGGTTAGCGCTGCATGTTCAAGTGGAACCCCATCGGGCACCGGCAGAGTATTCTTTTCCACAATTCGCGCTGGGATACGGATGAACTCCGCATAGGCCCCATTGTTGAACAGAAGGTCCTCACATAGATTCTGTTGCCCGTGCTGGCAGAAAAAACATGCATCACAGGGAGCTGAATTCAGGGCCACAACCCTGTCGCCTTCGCGAAACTGAGCCACGCCGGCTCCCACCTCTGTCACCACACCCGCGACCTCGTGTCCAAAGGGAATCGGTGGCTTCAACATCATCGCGTGATACCCACGCCGGTAGACCTTCAGATCTGTCCCGCAGGTCAACGCCGCCCCCACCC
The DNA here is from genome assembly GCA_963815485.1 of uncultured Acidobacteriaceae bacterium. Lineage (GTDB taxonomy): Bacteria > Acidobacteriota > Terriglobia > Terriglobales > Acidobacteriaceae > Edaphobacter. The sequence continues at coordinate 4,263,802 of CAWFGQ010000002.1, forward strand.
GGAGAACCAACTCTCCGGGGCCGGCCTGAGGCAATGGCACCTTCTCCATCCGAAGGTCTTCTTTACCGTACAGAACCGCCGCCATCATCTCAGTTGCCATCTCTCTATTTTCTCATTTCGCGCGGTTCCCGGCACTTTCCCAGATACCGCAAAATGAATCAGATACTCGATCTTCGGCAAAGCTCCTGCATCTGATAACCTGAGCCACAGAACAAATGCCCTTTGTCTCTCCAGAGAGCTTCGCTAAGCAGATCGTCGCCTCGGTCCAGGAGTACTCCATCCTGTGCTGGCGCGCCATCACGAATCTCTTTTCCCTTCCGGTCTACTGGGCCGATATCTATAGCCAAATGGATTCCATCGGCGTCGGCTCCATGCCCATCGTCGTACTCACGGGTTTCTTTACCGGCTGCGTTCTTGCCCTCCAGTCGGCCACATCGCTTCAGGAATTCGGCTCCGTCAGCCTTACGGGAAATCTCGTGGCACTGTCGATGGTCAAGGAGCTCGGACCTGTCCTCACGGGTCTCATGGTTTCGGGCCGCAACGCCTCCGGCATGGCCTCCGAGATCGGATCGATGAAGGTCACGGAACAGATTGACGCCATGCGCGCCCTTGGTACCGACCCCCTCCGCAAACTTGTTACCCCGCGTCTGTATGCCACAATCTTCATGCTCTTCTTCCTTACAATCGTCTCCGATGCGGTCGGCATCGCAGGTGGCGCCTTGGTTAGCGTCACCCTGATGGGACTCAACGCCTCCTCCTATTTTCACAACTCCTACCGTGCCCTTCAATACGGCGATGTTGTTCAGGGACTCACCAAACCGCTCTTCTCCGGATTCATCATCGCCACCGTAGGCTGTTACTTCGGCATGACCACACGAGGAGGCACCCAGGGTGTGGGTAAGTCGACCACCCAGGCCGTCGTCTATTCTTCCGTCTTCATCATCATCGTCGACTTTATCGTCAGCCGCGCGATGATCGGAATCTTCGGTAGGTAATCGGTTATGCCCGCAGATATAGTTCCAGGAAATCTCCCTCAAACCGAGCAAAACCCTGATACGAGCGAGCCGGTCGTCGTCTTCAAAGACGTCTCCATCACCTTTGACGTTAAACCGGTTTTGCAGGATATCTCCTTCACCGTGCAGCGGGGTGAAACCCGCATCATCCTTGGCCCAGCAGGCGGCGGAAAATCCGTCCTGATGAAGCTCGCGAACGGCCTTCTCCGTCCGGATAAGGGAACCATTCATATTTTTGGGGAAGATATAACTCACATGCCGGAAACGGAGTTCTTTAAGCTTCGTGGCCGCATCGGAATGGTTTTTCAGGAGTCAGCTCTCTTCGACTCCCTCTCCGTAGAAGACAACGTCGCCTATCGCCTGCACGAAGACCGTGTCCCGGAGGAAGAAGTCCATCAACGCGTTCTGGAAGCGCTCCGCTTCGTCGAACTCGAGCACACCATCAATAAGTTTCCTCCCGAGCTTTCAGGTGGAATGCGCCGCCGCGTCTCCATTGCGCGCGCCATCATCTCTAAACCTGACCTTATCCTCTACGATTCCCCGACGGGCGGCCTTGATCCCATCACTTCGACTACCATTATCGATCTGGTCATCAAGCAGCGTGACGTCTCCCATACCACCTCGCTTGTGATCACTCACCGTCTGCAGGACGCTTTTCTCCTCGCCAGAAATCGTTTTAACCAGCAAACGGGCAAAATCGAGCCAATTCCTAACGGAGGCATCGACGACAGCACGAAGTTTCTTGTTATCAATGAAGGCCGGGTCGTTTTCGACGGAACCACACACGAACTTGTCCACTCGACCGACCCTTGGCTTCGCGAGTACCTCTCCTGATCTGTCAGGCTGTCAGCGCTTTCCGGCCTTCCACTCCTCATAAGTGAAGCGCGGCATCATTAGGAACGCATCGCGTGTTTTTACATACGCCCCAAGCCCATTCATACGGCCAATCGCATGTAATTCTTCCGCTCGCACATACGGCCCGGCCGGATCGATAAATCTGTCCTCCACGAAAGCGGACACGACTCGGCCCAGAATGATCCGCGATCGTCCGATCTCCATCGTCGTAAACTCTCGACACTCCAGCGCTGCATGAGCTTCAGCGATCCGCGGTACCTTCACCACCTCCGAAGGCGCAGTCGTGAAGCCGGCCATCTCCAATTCGTTCACCTCTGCTGGAAAATCCGTCGCGCACACATTCATCTTCTGCATCAGATCTTCGGTTACCACGTTCACCACGAACTCGCCGGTACGCCGGATATTCCGCGCGGTATCTTTTGGAACAAATCCCTCGCCCGGTCGATTGGTAACTCCCATGCCGATAATCGGCGGATCGGTGCAAAGGTAGTTGTAGGAGCTAAACGGCGCGGCATTCAGCCGTCCCTGTTCATCGATACTCGTCACCAAAGCAATAGGCCGTGGTGCAACCAAGCCGATCAGTAAGTTGTGAGCCGTTCTCCCTTTGGGCTTCTCCATGTCAAAGATCATCGTGGTTCCCTCACCCTTCACCAGATTATGGCAGGCTCAACAGATCTGTGGCCAGACCATTCAATCCCGGCCTGTTCGCATTCAATAAATTGCTTGCATCATGAATTTATTTAGCGTGTGGCTGCCCGATCGTTGGCTCTGCAGTCAGATTCAATCTCACTGCTTTACAGGAGAGGAGCCCCCGGCCCCACTCGATGATCCCGAGCTCACCGGAAGGGTATAGATCACTTCACCCGGACGCGTATAGTGCAGCTCTTCGCGGGCCTGATGCTCGATCGCACTAGGATCACTCTGAAGCCGCTCGACATGCCCCTTCAGTTGCTCATTTTCTTTCTGCAGGCTCCGCAATCGTTGATCAAGATTCTGCGCATCCTGACGTTTCTGTTGATAAGCCGTAAGTCCATTCTGTCCAAAGACAACGTGATAGCCCATACCCAACGCGAGGACTGCCGCCGCACCAGTCACGATCTTGCGCCAGGCCAACCGGCCCTGCTGCCACAAACGCATGACGCCGCCCATCCGTTTCGCTTCCGCGCGAGTGTTGTGCGAACGACTCATACACGACTAAGTACAAGCTCCACGTTACGCACCGTCAAGTGGAAAACCCCTCTTCTTCCATATACGTACCTGATTCATACCTCCTGCTTTGACCTCCTCGAAATATTTATCCAAATCATAATGTCGATCGAATAAGGTGCAAGAAGCCCATTCAACTTGGTATCCTGCAAGAAGCAGAAATGCACCTTCGTTCTTCCATTTCGACTCTTACCTCTCCGACCCTGGGATCTGCACCCAAGCCTCTCTAGTACGAAAGGACCTGCTCTATGCAATCTGCTTTCTCCTCCCAGCTTGGCTTCGCTCGCACCGGATCGCTTCAGGACACCCTTGGCGGCAAGATCTTTCTCATCGTGGGGGCGACCGCCGTCGTAGCTCTTTGCGCGCACATCTCGTTCCCCCTGCCCTTCACGCCCGTCCCTCTGACGCTCCAGAACTTTGCAGTCCTTCTGGTCGGCATGTTCCTCGGACCTGTCGCCGGCTTTTCCGCCATGGTCCTCTATCTCGTCGAAGGTGCGATTGGCCTCCCAGTATTTACCCCATACTCAGCAGGAGGCGCGGCCCACCTCCTCGGACCCAGCGGTGGTTTCCTCTTCTCCTACCCTCTGGCCGCAGCTGCTGCTGGTTGGGCCACACGAGCCCTGCAGAATGTGACCACGCCTTTTCGCAGTGCCTTGGTAGCTGCCACCCTCGCCACCCTGCCGATTTTTCTCCTCGGAGCCGGTTGGTTCGCCATGTACGCGCATCACAGTCTCTCGGCTGCATGGACCATGGCTATTGCTCCGTTCATTCCGGGCGAGATCGTCAAAATCACTGCAGCTGCAGGCATCTTCACTAGCATTCAGCGCTGGCGGAGATCCTGATCGCATATTCTGAACGATTTAACTTTTCTTTCTGCGCCAACCGTCAAGCAAACGTGGCGCACCTCACCTTGATTTACCGCTTAGAAGGATTGAAGCACCATGACCGCCAGCAGTACCGCCATTCAAGAAATCAGTATCGCCCATAGCCCCGACTCCGACGACGCCTTCATGTTCTACGGCCTCGCTACAAACAAGGTGCGCGTCCCGGGCTACAAATTCGTCCACACCCTCACTGACATCGAGACCCTCAATCACCGCGCGATCAACGAAGCCTTCTACGACGTAACTGCCATCAGCTTTCACGCCTACCCCTATCTGCAGGACAACTACACCCTGATGGCTTGCGGCGGCAGCGTTGGCGAAGGTTACGGACCAATGGTCGTCTCGACTCGCAAGCTCTCAATTCCTCAACTCAAGAAGACCCGCGTCGCTGTGCCCGGTACTCTCACTACCGCCTACCTGACGCTAAAGCTCTTCGCACCTGAGATTGAGACCACCGTCGTTCCCTTCGACAAGATCATCCCCGCGGTAGCTTCCGGCGAATTCGAAGCGGGTCTTATCATCCATGAGGGTCAACTCACCTACGCCAGCGATGGCCTCCTCAAACTTCTTGATCTAGGTCATTGGTGGCGCGAACAGACGGGTCTCCCCCTTCCCTTGGGTGGTAACGCCATCCGCCGCTCTCTGGGCGCCGAGACCCTATCAACCACCACCAATGCACTTCGCGACAGCATCCAGCACGCTCTTGATCACCGTGAAGAAGCACTCGAGTATGCGATGCAGTTCGCCCGCGATCTCGATCCCGCTCTTGCCAACAGATTCGTCGGCATGTACGTCAATGACCGCACGCTCAACTACGGTCCCGATGGCCGCGAAGCCATTCATAAGCTACTCGAAATGGGCTACGATCGCGGAATTATCTCCCATCGCGCCAAGGTCGATTTCGTAGGCTGATCACGGCTGATTTTTCTCTTCAAAACACAGCTTGCCGCCGAAATTTTTGCGCGTCAAGCTGTGTTATCTTTAATAAGTCGGCTGATTGCAGTCTTGTCCGCTTAACCTAGGAAAACGACTCTCAGCGACCTCCTCTATAGGGAGCAAAATCAAAGGACGCGTAGCTCAGCTGGTAGAGCATTCGACTCTTAATCGACTGGTCGTAGGTTCGATCCCTACCGCGTCCACCATTTCCTCATTGATTTTACTAGGCTTACAGGACATCGACGGAAGGCCGAAGACCCTCTGATCGTTGCCATTATGGGGCAAAACAGGGCTCCGTTGGACATACTTTAGGGACTTTCTTCTGGGCCCCGGCCCGGTCAATCTAAAACTCTTGGCGACCTCACAAGGCACTCCTGGAAAAGGAACAGCAACCGCGTGCTCAGACAAATTCGTTCCCTTTCCCAGGAACTAGAATGCAAAGTCACTTGCATAACGTTTAGCTTCGCCATCAAAACAATACGTCGAAGATTTACTCCGCTTCTTGATCTAAAACCGCAACAAACAGGATCAATTTGGCGTCTACATCGAGGGAACAGATTCCCTCCTAAGTGCAAGGAAGTTACATGTCGAATTTGGCTCGCCTCTCTGCTGCGACAGCGGTTCTCTTCTCTTTATTCCCACTCAGAGCCGAGACTCTTTCTTCCAACTCAGCCGACAGTGGCGCAACGCCACAGGGCGTGACTCCGCAGGCCGCATCACCCTCAACGATCAAGGTAACCACCCGGATTGTGGTCCTCGACGTAGTAGTCACCGACAAAAAGGGCAACCTCATACATCGCGACCTCGCGGTCAATGACTTTACGGTCCTAGAGGATGGCCAGCGACAGAGTATCCGTAGCTTCGAGCCGCCGAGTCAGCATCAGATACCTGCAAGCGACAAGGCCATCGTGAACTCGGCGGCCGACCTGAAGAAGATCGGTGATGCTCCCGTAACACTTCTCGTCCTCGACGAACTGAACTCACGCTTCGAAGATATGAGCTTCTCGCGGCAAATGATGATCAAGTATCTGGCGGCGCAGCCGCCCATACTCAAGCAGCCGACCGTCATGATGATCGCGACGAACAACACCTTTCAGCAAGTGCATGACTACACTCAGAATCGCGACGAACTGATCGAAGTTGTAAAAAAGCATATGCCCGAATACCCGTGGCGCATGATGAACAGCGGACGATCCGGCCCCGGTGCCGTGGAACGCATGGCGCAGGTAATGGCGGCACTACAGCAGATTGCGCAGGCTTCCGCGGGCACACCTGGGCGAAAAAACCTCATCTGGGTCGGCAATGGATTTCCTTCCGCGAACCTCGTCGGCATGGAACAACAGCAGGCGGATACACTCAAAGCAGCGATGAGGCATTGCACCGCGCGTCTGCTTGCGGCCCGCATTACGATGTACAGCATCAACCCAGCTGCAGGGTCGACATCCGTCATTGAAGTCGACACCCCGGACGATCTCAGCACATCGTTAGACGAGAATGGAAGCGATCCCTTTGGCGGAGGACTGGTGTCCTTCACGAATTTTGCTCCGTCCACCGGTGGCATCGCCTTTACAGGGAGAAACGATCTGAACAATGTCATAGCCGAAGGTGTAGCGAAGGGTCAGAATTACTACACACTCTCCTACTCTCCGACCAACACCTCAGACGACCTCGCGAAGTTCCGCAGAATCCGAATCGTCATGAACGACCCGGCCCTCCGCGCAACAACTCGCGACGGTTATTATCCCGAAACTTCTTCCGACCTCAACCCGGTACTTGATAAATCCATATCGACGAAGCAGGTAGTCGCGAACCTCCAACTCGATCTTTCCGGGGCGTTGACCACAACAATCTCCTACAACGGGCTCGCTGTGTCCGCAACAAAATCCCAGAACGTTTACCAAATCCACGTTGCAGAAAACGGTCTCGGATGGTCAGATCCCACGCCGGACGGAAGTCAACACGCTGAGGCAACCCTCGCAGCAGGCTGGTACGACAACAAAGGCAAGCTCGTCGGTCACGTGATTCGTGAAGAGACTTTCCCCCGCGGAAACAGCAACGGTAGTGCAGACTTCACCCTTCCCATCACACTTCCCAACAGCGTTGTTCGCTTAAGGTTCGTCGTCCGCGATGCCTTGACCGGACATATGGGCACAACGGACTTAACGAAATTCTGAGAAGAAGCATCGCTACCAGCCTCACCATTAACGAAATCCGAAAGCCTCGCAAGGGCTGAAGATTAAGAGGCCACCCCAAGGTGGCCTCTTCGAGAGCAAGCCCACCTTACTCCTGGCCCGAAACGCCCGCAGCTACTGTGAACTGAATCGGCATGGTCACCGAAGTGTTGCTGGGTCCGGAAACGGTCAGGTTCACCTTGTACGATCCGATCGGAGTTAGGCTCGGCTTCGCAGGCGCGCCCGTACTGCATCCGCTCAGGATCATCGAGCTACCGGCAAGCAAGCCAGTCAGAGCGAGAACGGTGAGGAGTCCCGCATTTCGCAGACGTTTGCGGAATCCAAACACTCCCGCAAAGCTGATCAAAAACACCGGCCAACCTAACATCGACGCCAGAGCCATCCCAGACCGTGCCACACCGAAGGATGGCCGAACCGCTTGAGAAGTCGCCGTCGGCACCACTCCCGGAGATACATCAGTCCACAGCGTAACTCCAACCGATTGAGACACCGGCGATCCCGCAACGGGAGCAAACACAAGATTCGTGGGAGTGACGGTACACACCGAGTTCGCCGGCAGCCCAGAACATGCAAAGCTAACTATGCCGTTCAGTGTATTGGACGGCACAACAACAACCGTCGCCAGTGCCGTAGATCCCTGCGCTGTTCCCGCGCTCAACGAATTTACCTGTCCCAGGGTCGTCGGCGAGATAAAAAACGCTTGGAAACCAGGTGCATCGGGTTGAATCGTCAGAGTTGCTGCAGTCGAGGTGGATTTGCTGTAATTTGCATCCCCGGCGTAGACAGCAGTAATTGCGTGGGTTCCCGCGAACAATCCGAAACTGTTAGGAACGTACGCTTGATTCGTTGAAGGATCGATGCCAGGGGGAGGATCAACAACGCTGGCAATTCCGGTTGCATTGAGTTGGGCCGTCCCAATTGATTTTCCATCGGCAAAGAAAGCAACGCTGCCGGTAGGAATTCCTCCAGTCGCAGACGATGCCTTCGCAATGATCGTGAGTGGCTGGAACTGTGGCACAGATGCCGCCGAGAATGTAACAACAACATTCGCAGCCGCGGTAGTGACAGTCACTGTGAACGCAGGAGCAGTACTGCTTCCGTAGAAGCTGTCACCGACATAAACCGCCGTCACGGTATGCGTACCAACGTTTTGTCCACTGATGCTCGTCGAGGCAACGCCACTTCCGTTTAGTGCAACTGGAACGCCAACCGGTGTCGTGCCCACGAAAAACTGCACCGTCCCAGTCGGAACGCACGAGGGTGCCGATGGATTGCATTGCGTTGGAGTCACGATAGTCGAAACTACAAAAGGAGTGCCAAACTGAGGATTCCCGGATGCAGGAGAGGTCAGCACCGTCGCCGAAGTCGTCGCGGCGAGAGTCGCACCCAACCCGCTTAGCGTGATCGATGGGATGGCCGCCAGGACCGGCGCGGTGTTGGTCTCAGTAAATGTTGCACTCGAGTTTGCAACAGCGACTGGGTTGAATTGTGCTCCCCAAAAGCAGGTTGCTCCAGGTGTGAGGTTCAGGTTTGCCGAACAGCCAGCCGACCCTTGTCCAGTTACTGTAAACACCGATCCGTCACCTGTAATCTTGAAGACCGATTGACTGGACGACTGGGAAAGAAGAACCGGAAGCGAACCCGTGTTCGTCTCCTGAACGGTCTGAACCGGGCTGGAGTTGTTCGGGCTTACCGTCCCCAGGTTCTCGACCACCGATGTCCGGTCGATCGTATAGGCACGGTTATTCCCGGAGTCAAGAACGTACAGCTTGCCTGCTGTATTTGCAGCAACTCCACCGGGAAGATTCAACAGAAGACCGCTCACAGAACCAGGTAACGCGCCCGCACCGCTCTGGCCAAGAGTTCCGGCAACTGTATTGATCGTCCCCGCGCCATTGACGGACCGAATGACATGGTTCCCCGCGTCGGCAATGTATAGATTGCCCGCAGCATCCAGTGCAATCCCCATGGGATTGCTCAGTTCAGCGTCTGTCGCTGCACCTCCATTGCCGGCAGATCCGTTTTGCCCGTTCCCTGCCACCGCTACGACGGCACCGCCAACCGCAACAATCTTGCGAATAGTGCTATTCCCCGTATCGGCAACAAAGATGTTTGAACCTGCATCCACCTGCAATCCCGTCGGCGAGTTGAAAACCGCACCGCCAATATTGAAGATGTATCCCGAACTCGTTAGTTCCCGAACCGTATTGTTGCCGGCATCAGAGATAAAAACATTTCCTCGTGAATCCGAAGCAAGGCCAGCCGGCCCCGAAAGATTGGCCTGAGTGCCGAGACAACCATTCCCGAAGGCATCAAGATGAAGAGGACAGGTGGTCGTTGCTCCGCCAGCAACGACATTGATCACACCCGTAAGTGGATCCACCCGGCGAACGACATTGTTACCCTTATCAGCGATGTAGATCGCGCCATCGGGCGTTACCGTAACTGCCGAGGGAGCCAAAAGAGCGGCCGCCGTAGCAGGTCCGCCATTGCCGCTGTTACCGGCAGTGCCCGTACCAGCGATCACGGTTTTGTTGCCCGCACTGTCATAGCGAACCACAACATTATTCCCTGTATCAGCGACGTAAGCATTGCCCTCTGAATCAAGAGAGATGCCCGCAGGAGAATTGAAACCCGAACCAAACCCTGCCGCCGTCCCAGGATCCAATGCAACCGCAGCAGCCGCACCTGTACCGTTCAAAGCAAACTGAGACGTTGCGCCAAGTGCCGACTTCACCGTCAGCGTTGCAGTATCCACCCCGGGCTGCGTCGGTGAAAACGTCACCGTCAACGTACAGTCGGTCGTGCTGTCCGGATTGAGAGAACAGCTTCCCGGCGTCACCACAAAATCTGCACTGCCAGCAATGACGAACGCCGAGGTAGCCGCTGGAGTATCGCCTGCCGCAAAATGAACCATGAGTGGCTGGGTAGCCGAACCTCCCGCCGTTACAGTCGGAAAAGCCTGATTGAGCGAAATTTTACGAATGCGCTTATCGCCCGAGTCTGAGATATACACGTTGCCCTGCGAATCGACGCTCACACCCATATCACTGTTCGCGAACAAGGTTGCGAGCGTTGCCTTGCAGCCATCACCGATCGGGCTCGTCAAACCGCACCCCGGCCCTCCGGAAGTCAGGGTTGGAACTCCTGCAATCACCCGCATGTAACCCGTCGTCGCATCTTCAAACCAGATGACATTGTTTCCGTTGTCCGCAAGGTAGACATTCCCGCGAGCATCGAGTGCAATCTTGCGAACGTTGGAAACCGGAACGCTTGTCGCGAGGACGATAGTGCCGGGCGAATACGTACCGGTCCCTCCACCCATAATCGTGTAGATATTTCCGGCGACCGCGACCGCATTCCCGTTCGTTGCTGCAATGAGTGCCGCAACCTGCGCTCCCCCTGCATACACCACGCGTATTCGATTATTGCCAAAGTCCGCAATGAACAGATTTCCGTTCGCATCGATCTCGAGATCCTCGGGCGCAGATATCTGCGCTGCAGTTGCTGGCCCACCGTCGCCGCCGCTCCCAGCCGTTGCCGGAGTATTGCTTCCCGGATACTTGCTCACAATCGTCGAAATCACTCCAGCCGTATTTATCATTCGAACGACGTTATTGGCAGTGTCCGCAATATAGACATTTCCCGAAGCATCAGCCGTCACGCCGCGCGGCGAGTTAACCTCAGCGGTGTTCCCAGGTCCCCCATCCCCCGTGTAGCCGCCGGTCGCGGTGTTCTTGTTTCCCGCAGTGCCCGTCAACGCCCCGGCAACAATGCTCATAATCCCTGTCGCAGCGCTGATCTTGTGAATCAGTCTGCCAGAAAAATCCGCAACATAGACATCACCATTCTTCGCGACGCTAAGCCCACGAGTAGTCGTCAGGGTTGTGAAACCGCCGGCCACATTGCCCGCGCCATCATTGGCCGAACAGTTGTCTCCCCACTTGTCCACTGCCGCAGCGCAAACCTTGGTCGACGTGCTCCCCGCGAACAGCGTGACGATCCCGCTGCGACCATCAATTCTGCGGATCATCAGCGGCGATCCGTTGTCGATGAAGTAAATGTTGCCCACAGAATCGACACCGACATCATGCGCATCGGAACTGGTGATAACCGAAGGAGCCGTAGCCAGACAGCCATTCCCGGAGGTATCGATGATACTGCCCACGGTTTGACCTGCCACTCCACTGGGACATGGAATCGGTGGGTTCGTCACACTCGAAGGCGCGGTGCCACCTCCCGCAATAGTCGAAATCGTGTAAGGAAGCAGATAAGGCGGGGTCTGCGCATCCGCAATAGCAACACTTACCAGCAGACAAAATGCACAAAGGGCGGACTTCCCAACTTTGCTAGTCATACTCCCCAAAAACGTCATCCCAAACACTCCATTAGTCAAAACTCAAGGATTCATGCGCAATTCTGCCTGCAATCCGCGCGTACAGATCTCGTTCCATAACGGGTCGCACTGAGAAACCGTGGTAAGACCACGTAGAACCAAAAGGAACGAAATTGGTGAACCGCCCGAAATGTACCTGCTGCGATGTACGAATGTCAATAAGTGGGCGACCCCTGTTTTTTCATCCAATATTGCCTTTTAGCAAACAAAACATACGAAATACTTGACAGCCATATGTCGAAAAAAGCATACTTCCCGCGGTTGTTATGGTCTGACCAGTACTGAGTCAATAATTGGAGTAGGGCATGAAAAGCACCAAGTCTCTCGGGCCGCTTCGCTGTGGCGTTGCGCTTTGCAAAATAATCTCCGGCAAAACAAGAATTCTTGCACTAACCCTTTTCGCAGGAACAATCATGCTTGCCGCACGGCCTGTTCTCGCGCAAAACACAGGAAGCATCTTCGGCAGCGTGCAGGATTCGACTGGTGCCGTCATCCCGGGGGCTGTGGTCACCGCAGCCGATCCATCGCATGCCGTCTCACGCGCTGTCAAGAGCAATGGCTCAGGTGAATTCACCATCACCGGCTTGCCAATCGGCACCTACACCCTCACTATCACTTCGCCTCAGTTTGAGAACTCCATCATCACAGGCATTCGAGTCGACGCGAACTCCGACATCAAAGAAGTCGTCAAGATGGTCACTGGCTCCACAAGCCAATCCGTCACTGTCGTCGACAACAGCAGCTCGGCCATCGACGCAAAGTCCGCAACCCTCGGAACGATGATTGACGAGAAACTCATCGAAGACCTCCCGATCGACGGACACAACGTCGTTGCCCTGGGAGCGCTGCTGCCCGGAGTCGTTGACGTCAACGCGCCACCAACCTTCACCGGTGACACCAAGGGCCCCACCTTCAGCGCATCCGGCTCCCGAAACACGCAAAATCTTTTCCTCTTCGATGGCTTGATGTGGAACAACCTGTTCTACAACACGGGTATCAACTTCCCACCACCAAACTCTTTGCAGGAAGTCAGCGTCGTTCTCAATAACTATAAAGCGGAGTATGGCCGCAACGCAGGATCAGTCGTGAACGTTGTCACTCGCAGCGGAACCAACCAGATTCACGGTAGTGCGTGGGACTACATTCAAAATCAGGCCTTCAACGCCGCCGACTATCTCTCCAAAGTCAACCCGAAAGACAACATCAATCAATTCGGATTCACCGTCGGCGGCCCCATTCTCAAAGACAAGCTCTTTTTCTTTGGAGCCTTTCAAGACCTGATCGGACACCTGCTCACAACAGGATCGGTACCCTTCATCGGCTACGCCGAACGCGGCCTGAATCCCGACGGCGTCACTGCCCGGCCTTGCAACTCCGCCGGACCATTCCCCGGCATGAGCTGCGCCAGCTTCTTAGCCGATGCAACCGGCGGGAAAATCATTAATCCTGAAAACGTCAACTCCTCGAGCGGAAACCAGGTCACCAATGTGAACGCCGAAGACAATTTCAATACAGCCTGGACGCAGGCCGGTGGAACCGGAACCTCACCCTGTATCCCCCTCCTTATCGCGGCAAAGATATTTCAAGGGTCCCAGATAGGCCTCTCCGGATCGCAGCAAACTTACCTGCCCTTTGGGGAAGCTCCCGTACAGTGCCTCAATCCGGTCATGTCAAAGATCGTCAACACCTTCGTTCCGGCGGTAAGCAACTCTGCAGGGGGTCTCGCCGTTACCAGCTCTCCCGATCCCACAAATGACAAAAACCTGCTGGCGCGCGTTGATTATGTCTTCAACCCACAGCATAGTTTCGATGTTCGTTACAACTTCATCAACTCCGGTTCGCTTGGCCCATTGGGCGTCGACAGCAACTCGGTAGGAGTTGCAACCTACGCCCCTGTCGCTCAGAAAGCCATCAGCAACTTCGGTAATGTTGGGTGGACTTGGGTCATGACTCCAAATCTGCTCAACAGGCTGCGTGTCGGCTATAAGCGCTTTGAAGCATCTCAACTTCCAACGGATCACAGAACTCTCGCTGACTTCGGCGGCAACTTCGTCGAATCCGGCGTTCCAACTCTGCCGTCATTCAACTTCTCAAATCAGTTCGGCCTGGGCAGCACCGGCCAGGGATATCAGGATCACATCAATGAGAACGTTGAGATGACCGAGAGCATGACCTGGACCAAAGGAAATCACACCATTCAGGGTGGATTCTCTTACCTTCGTCTTCAATATCTCACTCGTTCGGATTATCCAGGCTCCCTCGCATTTAGTTCAACTTATACAGGAGTCAGTTTCGCCGACGGCATGATGGGCCTTGCCAACTCAACCCAGGCGCAGAACCGCCTTCTCCAGGGCGGCATTCAACACGCAGTCTTTTCCTATCTTCAGGACGATTGGCGCTTGACCTCCAGATTGACCTTGAACCTTGGCCTCCGCTACGAGCTTCCTTTCCAGTGGTTCGAGCCGCACGGACAGTCCGCAACCTTTATCCCTGGAATCCAGTCCACAGTCTTCCCCACTGCCGTCGGCGGCCTCGGCTTCCCCGGCGACAAGGGCGTCCTGCCCTCTCTCGTGCCCACCGACTTCAATGGAATCGCGCCTCGAGTAGGCTTCGCGTACGACGTCACGGGTCAGGGAAAACTTCTCGTTCGCGGTGGATACGGAATCTTCTTCGACGCGGTCAATGCCAATGTCGTCGGCGTCGGCGAACCCTATCACTTTATCTTCTTCAATCAAACGCCCCCCGGCGGAGCATCAGTTCCGCTTCTCACAGAGGTCGGAGGACCCGTCAAAGTGATTCCCCAGGGCTTCGATCCAAAGAACCCGCAATTCATCGCGCCCTTCTCCATCTTCTTCCCCGACAAAAACTTCCGCACTCCCTACGCCGAGGCCATCAACTTCGGCTTCCAACTCCACATCCCCCACGGCGGGACGCTGGACACAAACTATGTCGGTAAATTTGCTCGCAAACTCGTCGTACCGCTCGATCTCAATCCCGCAATCTACGACTGCAACGGCGGATACTTCCAGGCCGACCCCGCTAAGTACTGCCACAATGCAAGCTCATCCACGCAGTCCACTCAGTCTCGCCTTCGCTATGCTCCATTCAACTTCGGCGGTCAGGGTATCGTCGACATCTTGAGCATCGGAACCGCAAGCTACAACGCGTTGCAGATGCAGTACACGCAACGCGGAGGCAGATATCTCAATATGCTCGCGGCCTATACCTTCTCGCGAGCGATCGACGTCGATACCAACGGCCAAACTACTTCCAACGCCGTACCCAACGTCTTCAACGTCAGATCAGACCGCGGTCTTTCCGACAACAATGCTACGCACATCTTCAGTGTGGGCTGGGTAGCACACTTTCCCAAAGTCAACAGCAACTCGTTGGTCGTGCGGTCCATCTTCAACAACTGGGTCTACAGCGGCACCTACAAAGCACAGACCGGCCGCCCCTTCAATGTGACCATCAACAACGACTCAGCCCTGGATGGCGAGCCCAATCAAAGAGCAGCTTTGGTTCCCGGTGCAAATCCGCACCTGGCTTCCAACCGGCATCGCCTCGCCAAGACCGTCGAATACTTCAACGTCGACGCATTCACCTACCCCACCGTCGGAACCTTCAGCTCCGTCGGACGAAATACAATGATCGGCCCCGGTTACATCATGACGAACATGACCGTCGGTCGCGACTTCCCCCTCGCACGAATCCGCGAAGGTATGCGCCTCAACGTCCGCGTCGAGGGTTTCAACGTCTTCAACACTCCAAACCTCGGACAGCCGCAGGCAAAGTTCTCCTGCTCCACGACCAGCACCAACGGCCAGTCCTGCACCTCGGTAGGAGGCTCCTATCCGCTGATTACAGGCACCGCAAACCCGGTCTTCGGCAGTATCCGCAACACCTTCGGCAATAACGCCAACACTTCGACGAACGGCCGCAAACTACAGTTCGCTGCAACCGTCTTCTTCTAACGCAAGCAAGGAGAACTCCAACATGCTCACCCAATTTACATCGACCAATTGCTCCCACGAATGGGACATCATGCATTCCGAGAGCCCCGCGCTCCAGAGTCTGGGCAGGTAAGATCCTACCTGTTTCAAAAAGCCGGAAATTCGCCTTCCTAAACCTTGTCTTCTGGAGTGGATGCCAAATCGCCAATGCGCTCATCGAGCATTTGAAGGCAGGAGCACTTGGCCGAATAGTCGGGCATCTCGTACAGTTGGGAGCCATGAACTGCGTCACAAGCACTTCAACGGATAGCCGGTTATTGGGCAACTTGCCGAAGACGCCGATCGCTCTGAATAGCTCAATGAGTGTTAAGGCCTGAAGTCATCAATCGTGAGCCAATGCTATGGACACTCATTCATTGAAGCTGTCCAAGCATTACATGTTACGATCCCTGATCGACCATGTAGAGGCAGAGGGGCCGAGCCATTCTGAAAGGTCCCAGCCACTCAATGATTTCTACCGTTATTTTGGTTCGGCGCGCCAGGGGTTGGAATGCTGTCGGACACCTGCGCTCCATTGGTATGAGTCCGGCTTAGTGGAGTAGTGAGGCTGATGCCGCTACCCGAGATCTGCGCGCCAGCTGCGTGACCACGAGCAAGGGGTGCGACGACTGTGATGGTGGGGGCGCCACGAGCCCTACTCGAGGAAACAACAGCCGTTTCAGAATTTGCTCCTTCGTCGATCGTAATTGTTTGGCCTTTCACAAAGCCAGTCACGCTTACGGCAGGCAGAAGAGTTGCTCCAGCATCTGTAGAAGTGCGTACCGTCGTGGCGCCTGCTGTTCCAACCGCGGCGATGACGGCGGTTTCAGTATTTGCACCAGAATCAATATGAACTGTCTCGCCAGGGCGGAAGCCTTCCGTACTGGCGATCTTGATGTTCGTTGCACCGGCGGCCGACGTAGCCGACAAAGAGGCCGCGGCCTGCGTTGAAAAGTCGGTACAGTTGCTGTCTGTGTCGGCGCCGTCAGGGAACCGTCCTGCGCTCGTATTGATGGCAACAGGCGCCATAACTGTCGACCAGGGATTGAACACTGAGCCAGGTGCCGGGGCGTAGCAGCCGCTTAACGGAGCTCCTGAGACAGCTTGATCCCCTTCGGCAGCCCATGGATCGACAAGGCCTCCATAGTTAAGGCTATCGGCAACCATTCCCGAAGGCTCACGGAGTACGATGCTGCCTTCTTCGACAGTGAGAGTACGGCCGAATTGCGGGGACTTCGTTGTTAATTCTGGTCCGCCAAACCACTGGTTGGGTATTGGCATACCCTGGTATCCCGCTGTCTTGACTGCGGCATCGCGAACGGGCGCGTGGATCGCGTGGTTGTTACTCAGTGGTCTGTCGAGCGTTATGCCTGTCCCGAGCGCCTGGACTGGCTCGTTGCTCGAATGGGCAAAGGCAGTCGCCGGCTGGAAGCTGATCCCTGTTCCGCGATCGCTGAACGGAAGGTTGGCCGCATGATTGAACCGTAAGGGAGCTACCAGGTCCAGGCCTGTTCCCGGAGATACCACCCATTCACTGACTACATGAGGTTTTGCAAGAGCGGGTGTGAAGTCGATAGGGGTACCGTCCGATCCTGGGGTGCCCACAGCGGTGACGGTAACGATTTGCTGGCTTGCTGACGTGCCGACAGTGATCTTGTCGCCTGCGGCGAAACCCTCGGCTCGGCGCACGCTGATCCGGGTTGCTCCGGCGCTCGCAGGAACTGAGAGATTGGTCTGACTCGCTGCTGTGCCGACATGCGCCACCGTTACGGCTTCGATCCCATGACCAACGCTGTCGATATCCAACCTGATCTTGTCACCGGTGGAGATATTTGCGAGGGATGTCACCTGGATGTTGGTGGCTCCCGCAGGCGCTTCCATCGCCAGATAAGCTTGTGTGCCCGGCTTGCCCACCGCGGTTACTGTCGCAATCTCGTACTGTTCCGCAGTATTAGCAACGATCGGATAGGTGGAGCCATAGCCAAGCGCAATCTTCTGACCGACAACAAAGCCAGATGCATCTTCGACCGGCACATTGGTCGAGCCGGCAGGAACTGTGATCACCAGTTCTTCGGGAAGCGATTGCCACAACGTTGTGTGGTTGCCGGCAGCCGTCCCAAGGCTTGCGATCTTGCGCGCTTCCATACTGGAGCCAGTGCCGATGTTGATCGTGTCGCCGACGGACATTCCATCGGTGTTTCTGACATGGATGATGCTGCCGCCCGCGTGTGCGGGGACCGCCAGTCCCGAGTTGGAGAGGCCGAGCAGGTAGAAGCCGCCGGCTGCAAGCTTTGTTCCAGCCGGGATCTTTACCGTCGAGAAGATAGCCTGGTGGGCTGGGTGCTCGGTTAATGTCCAGTTGGAAAGATCGACGCTTTGAGAACCTGCGTTGTAGAGCTCGATAAATGAATCTGTCGGGTTGGCGGGAGCGCCTGAGTTGACTCGAAACTCGTTGATTTTGACTGGTCTCGCATTACGAATCTTTGCAACCGCCGTCTCAATTTGCTTTCTGCTGCTGGTAGCATTTGTCCACGATGCATGCCCGACGAGATCGCCGTTGAAGGATGCAGGTGCAGAGGTGACTTTGAAGATCGCGCTTACGCTCGCACCCGGTGCGACCAGTTGAGCGAAGGTCTTCGACGTCTCAGTCGTGCCTGAAACAGCAGCGGTCCACTGCTTGCTGGGTACGGCAATACTCAACGTAACGTCCGCTGCAGGTGCCCCAGTTGTATTCGTGAATGTCACTGTGAAGTCCCGCGAAGATCCTGGAGTGAACGTCTGCGCGCTCCCATGCATTCCTGTCGTCGCAGCCGGAACCAAACTAAGCTGGGCTACATCGTATCGTGCTGCAACAACATTCGCTTGGACAAGCTGGTCGGTGGCGTTCGATGGGAACGTACCAGCTGCGGTCATCGCTCCTTCATAGAACGTTCCTTGCGAACCGATACTATTGTCACCACCGTTGCCCAGGAGAATCGCCCCCTGCTTGCGCATCGGGTCATAGGTTGGATTCACACGGTGCCCATCGAACATGACCGACAGAGCGCCCTTTTGCGCGTCTCCACCCATGGATGTCCAATGGTGTGGTTCTCCTTTGCCGATTGCGGTTACAAAGCGCCAGGGGATGCTGGGTAAATTGGGACAACCTTTGGTCCCATCGTCGTTGACGCACCCGACAAGATTATTTTCCTGATCGGTCATAATCCACGGCCCGTTACCAGCTCCGCTGTACCAAGGCGTAGCGTTACCGAAGTATAGGGTCTCCATGGTGCCGTTATCATCATCGCGACTGTCAATCTCAGCATTGCCGTAGTCGAAACAGCAACCGGCGTTGAAATGCTTCCCGCTGACGACCCAGTATTGCCCCTCGGCCTGGTCGTCGACCGCGGTGCCTTTCACATTGTTCTGGCGAAGTCCCATGCCCGGTTCGATGAACACACCGTAGACCTTGTGCCCCATGATCGTGATCGGGGCCATGTCCGCAATCGGCAGAGTGTTGAAACCTCCCAATGCCGGGCCACTGAATCCGCCACGGGGAGCCTGAATCAAGTCGTTGTGTTTGGGAGATTGGTCGTAGATTATGCTGATCCAGCAATAGGTACCGGTGCAGAACTTATCCTGTGCGGCTGCGTCCGCATATCCGCCCGGATCCGGAACTGGCGTGGCAGTAGCCTGGACAACGCCAATGTCCAGGGTCTTACCGTCCGATTGGCGCAGAACCTGGTAGAGGGGACCGTTATAGGTCGCATATAACGCACGGGTCGTGCTATGTGCTGCGACACATGGGTCACCGGCAGCCGCGTAGATGTCGCACGAGCCTTGAGGCCTTTGTGGAGGAACGACGCCACCCGCAGGAGACTGTTGCGCCACCGTCAACGTGGTCCCCATGACCGAAAGCACGAGCGCGAGTCTAAGCACAAAATCGATTCTCATTTTCATTCTCATCCTGATCTGCTGGCAAGAATTGTCTTAGGCTCAGAAGAAACGGGATCTCTCCGTTTTGGGGCCCAGTTTATTTTGAATTTTCTGCCGGGATACGTATACCACTTGGCAATGAACTCATTCCATCTGCTTTAAATCGATCTGATAAACCCTCACTCACTTTAATGGGATGAGCGATAAATCGCCAACTCACTCATTGACAAATGAGATCGGGGCAAGTTGCCGAAATGTTTGGATGGATAAGTCGCGGAGTGGAGGAGCACTTGGTGTACAAGGGCTGAACTCAGCGATCACTTGCTGATTCAGAGACATCCAAGGAGGCTCCTCGTGACCAGTATGCACTTCATCGGGTTAGACATCCACAAGAAGACGATCAGCTATTGCGTGAAGGACGTGAGCGGTACGGTTCTTTCTGAAGGCACCGTTGCTGCGACTAGAGCACAGCTCGACGATTGGGTGAAGACGTTACCAGCTCCGTGGACCGTGGCCATGGAAGCAACCATGTTTACCGGATGGATCTATGACCATCTTCTGCCTCATGCTGCAGCCGTGAAGGTGGCACATCCGCTGATGTTGCGGGCGATCGCAGCGGCCAAGAAGAAGAACGATCGCATCGATGCCAGCAAGATCTGCGACTGTCTTCGATGTGACTTCCTGCCCGAGTGCCACATGGTCTCCGCCGAGGTTCGGGAGCGACGCAGGACGCTACGCTACCGCAAGCTTCTGGTCCGGCAGAACGTACAGTTGCGCAACAAGGTCTCACAGATGCTGATGGAGTCAGGCGTGGTTTACAACAAGCAGAAGCTCCACAAGGTCGGCTACTTCAAGGAACTGATGGAGACCAACCCGGATATCAGCCGCGAGCTGAAGCCGCTGCTGGCGATCTGCCGCGAGACCATCGTGCGGATCGGCAAGACCGAGAGTGCATTGATTCGTTCCCTGCGCCGTGACCCGCTGCTTCATGCTCGTGTCGAACGTCTGATGACGATCCCTTCGGTCGGGCCGATCACCGCTCTGACCTGGGTGCTGGAGGTCGACTCTGTAGCTCGCTTTCACTCGGTCAAGCAAGCTGTCAGTTACTGCGGTCTGTGCGGTGCAGAGCGAAGTTCAGCAGAGACGATCAAGCGCATGCCGATCTCCAAGCAGAGGAATAAACATCTGCAATCGGTGCTTATCGAAGCAGCTAAGCTGGCGCCGCGCTTGAGCCCTGAACTGGCGTTGGTCTATGACACGGAAAAGCAGAAGGGCCATGCCAATCGAGCCTCGATCGCGGTCGCCCGGAAGCTTGTAGCCTATCTCCTTGCGGTGGACCGCAGTGGACGAGAGTTCGTAGTGGCAGGAGAACGAAGAGCAGTGGCCTGAAGCCGCTACGAAGAACGAGCAGATTCATCGAACGCAACCCGCCAGGTCCCGCAGAAGCCGACTGGGCGACGGAGCTACGCTCCCAATGCCTCCTTCGAAATGTTTCGGGACTGGCAGGAAACACTCACTCAATCTTCTGTGACGGTCTCAACAGCCCGATACAGTGAATGGATGTCTGGTTCTGCGTTACGCGCAGGAACCGCGCCGAGAGGCACAACCGCGAAGTGATGAATACGCTCAGTGAAACAACCAGGCGCTCTCCTGAGCGCTACGGGAAAGCCTTGCCCCACTTGACAAAGACTTATCATGGAAGTCGGCTTGTCGTACAAGTAACTTTCCGAAGTTCCCGAAAATGTATGGTCCGGAGTCCTGCATTACCTAAGCTCCAGGTTGGGCTTACTTTGGGCGTACTCACTTTCTCGAACCAGCACGGATATTGACGATTATGCTCATGGAATCTCGACTCTTAATCGACTGGTCGCAGGTTGGGATCCCTACCGCGTCCACCATTTCCTTTCAATAACTTACACAATAGAGACCAACGCGTTACTTTCAAAGTGTGGTCGATTCTGGTAGGCATTGTGCCTTGTGTGTCAAGTCCGGAGTTCCGCTCAAATCCAAGTCCGCGTTCAGTTCGGCGCGTTCAAGCGCGCCAAACAGCTTCCCTCAGTTTGTGCTTGCCCGTGGCGATGCGCTGAAGAAGAATTCGGTGATGCCCGGCGCAACCGCCGGTGCAGAGAAGTTATGGTCCTGCCCACGCAGGTACATTCGCCGTGCGTTGGGCAGTGCGCCGGCAACGGTGGCCACTGCATTTTTCAAAGGTGCTGGACTCTTCTCTCCCCCATGACGGGAGTCGGAATGGTGACCGCCGTGCTTCGGTCACGCAGAACCGACCAATCCTCGAGCAGCGTAAGGTCGTATGGGAGCGTTTGCGCAACAGATTGGTTCTTCTTCCACGCATTCCGCATGATCAGCGGCATAACGGCAACGAATGATCTCGGGGCGCGATAGATGTCGGTCATGAAAAACCGGACAGCGCCCGCGCGGTCGCCCGCCGCTACCAAGTTGTCCAGGCGACTCTTCTGCATGTCGAACGACGGGGGATGACCGTTTTCTTCAATAAAAGGCGGCTCGTACAAAACGAGCCCCTTCAAGCTCACTCCCCGCGCGGCGGCCTGCAGCGCCAGCGCGCTCCCCGAAGAGATGCCTACCGCAAACGCCGAGCCTCCGGCTTCCCTCACCAGGGATCGGAGATCGTCCACCTCACGTTCAATCGCATACACCGGCGCGTTGCCGCTCGCGCCTCGCCCGCGACGATCGTAGGCAAATACCGTGAAGTGCTGGGCGAGCAGCGGCGCGAGTTTCGGAACAGGGCCGTTCTCGCGGTAGCAGAATGCGCCGTCCACGAGGATCAGCGGCGGACCAGACCCGAGCTTCGTGTACGCGATCGTGGTTCCGTCGCTGGATGTCGTCGTTCGATTCATACCGACCTCTTTCACCGTCGGGCCGTTGGGGCGCAGAATGAATGCGATAGCCAGCGCCAGTAACACCAAAGCGACTACAACGCTGACTCTCTTCCACATGCAGACCACCTATCCGATCGCCCTGAGGTATTCGTCGAGATTGTCCAGGGTTAGAGTCGTTCCCTCATCAACTCGCATCTGGAGCAAGGCGTCACGATCCGCTCTCGATTGACACTCAAACGTCATGGTGAGTGTCGTTTTGCCATCGTGCTCCCTAAAAACGAGCGTGCATGCCGATTCACCGTTCGACACGGCGCTGGGCCCGCCGATGACGAGCCGCGCGGGCGGAGTGATTTCGCGGTAGAAGCCTGTGAAGGGATATTTCGCTCCGCCAGGCCCGCCGTTTATAAATCGAAATGCGCCGTTCGGCCGAAGGTCGATTTCACAAACTGCAAGCGGCGTGCCACTTGGATCCCACCAGTGTGCAACGTGCTCGGCCTTCGTCCAGGCTTCGAAGACGACTGTCCGCGGCGCATCGAAGACCCGCTCGATGACGATCTCCCGTTCCGAAGGCGTCGTAACCTTCGCACGTCTGGTGTTCTCCATTACGGGATTCTCCTTATCGCTTCGTGCGGGCATGATGTTTCTCCTTTTTCTGCAAATTGCTCAGGTAGTGATCGAGGCTGGCGAATTTTTCCTCCCAGAACCGGCGATAATTCTCCACCCATTCGGAAACCGCCTGAAGCGGAGCTGCCTCTAGGCGACAAGGGCGCCACTGCGCGTCACGGCTGCGCTTGATCAGTCCGGCGTGTTCGAGAACCTTGAGGTGTTTGGTAATGGATGGCGCACTGATGGAGAAAGGCTCTGCGAGCTCTTTGACCGAGGTTTCTCCCAAAGCGAGACGCGCCAGAATGGCTCGCCGAGTTGGGTCCGAGAGTGCGGCAAAGGTTGTGTTAAGAGGATCCGGCATGTAATTTACCAATCAGCTAATTAGCCTATCGGTAAATTAGTCGACACAGGCGTCCCCTGTCAAGAGAAATCCAAGCGCCATCCTTCAATTCGTGAGACGGTTCAAGTTACGCACCGAATCTCAGTTGGCAACCACAGGCCAATGCTCATTGAAGGTATGGGAATAGGAGATAAGCCATCAATGACGCCGGATGGATGCCGACAACCGCCGCCAGCCTGTCCCGCCTCACTGCAACAAGGACGCACGCGCCTCTGGCAGAAGCGATACTTTGATTTCGTAATCCACGGCCGGTGTGGAACCGCAGCCGGCGAGAAGCACGCGGATGACGTCGTAGGCGGAGTAGCTGGCGCGACCGGGCGTGAGGAACCGCGAGACGGTCGGAAGATCGTCGCCGGCGGTGATGAGGGCAGGTTCGGTACGTCCTCCGTTGCGAACCTGCGGGAAGCCGATGTTGGCGAGCAGGCCGTTGCAGATGCACTTTCTGCCTACGGTGTCATCGAGGTTTCCGCCCTTGGAAAGGTAGACGGGGACGGGCTCGCCAGCGCATCGGTAGCCGATGTCGCCCTCGGGAGTGCGGTAAGCTTCGCGCAGGAAGCCCAGGTCGCAGATGCGGGGACGCTTGGCGCAGACGTCGGGTTCGGAGGCGGTGCCTTGCAGCGCGGCGATCTTGAAGGGAAACCCAGTGGGCGAGGCGAGGGGGTCGGTAAAGACGGTGGCTGAACGGGCGGCGACTTTGGCAGCAGAGCCTCCTTGTAGGCGACAGAGAGGCCTGACTCGTTGGCGAACTCGAAGGCAGTGCCTACCTGGACGCCGGCGGCTCCCTGCTCGAGCGCCTCGCGGAGCTTTTCGGGGTGGCCGTATCCTCCGGCGAGCCAGAACGGGACGCCGAGTTCGCCGAACTTGCCGATGTCGATGGTATCGCGCGCGCCGTAGATAGGTTCTCCGATCTCCGAGAGCTGCATCCTGCCGCGCGGAGGCGCGTTGTGCCCGCCGGCAGTCCGTGTCTCGACGACGAAGCCGTCCACACGGCCGTTGGCCTTCTTGAGCATGGTGGTGGCGAGGGTGTTGGAGGATACAACGGGCAGGAACTTCGGCCGGGTGAGCGGTGGAAGCTCGCACTCGACATAGTAGCGCGGGTCAAAGCGCATGGTGGTGTCGTCGGCTTCGTGCGCGCCGGTGACGTGGAGGGGGTACTCCGCGCACTGGTGGTCAACGAAGCGGTCGAGCACGCCGGGGATCTTGAGCGGGATGCCCGCGCCCATGACGACGTATTTGACACCCGCCAGCATCGCGCCGTAGATGCATGGCAAATGGGCGGGCTGGATCTTCTCAAGGAAGTTAATGCCAACTGGGTTCTGATGGCCTTGGCGCGCAAGGTAAACCTCGACGAAGTTGGCCACAATGCAGAGCTCAATGAATTCGCGCGCGTTGTCTTTGTTCGGGGGCGAGACATGGCAGTATGGGGTCCGTTCGTCCCTGCCGCCGGGGATGAAGTAACGCTCCCGGACGCGCTCGGCCATGGGGCGGTGGGGGAAGGCGTCGAGACCGCGGCGCACATGACCGCCGTCATCGCCGTCCTGCAGCCGGCGGGCGAGGACCTGATCGAGCGCAGTTCCGGAGAAAGTCCGAGTTGACCGGTACGTGAGACGGCCTGGGCCAACCGCCAATTGGATATTCCTACACCCATACCACCCTGGATAATCATCGGACTGCTCATAGATTTAATTATTCACCCAGCAGACACCGTCGTCGGTATTAGTTTTGTAACGTCATCGTCGGTATTAGTTTTGTAATCTCCTCGACGCCTTCTGCTCTTGTCCCCGAGCAGCTCAAGGGGCGGAGCGAACTCTCAACATCAACCCCCGTCTTCGAACCTGCGGCGACAAAGACCGCAAAACTGTGCTGAAGATTTGCGGGTTCGACTGCCGGCACCTACCAGGACGAAGGGCGATGTTACGGCTACCACTAAGCCAAACGAACCGTCATCATGCTAGAGTATGATCCTCCCCATAAAAGAGAAGACCAGAATCACGTGACTGTCTTGCGTGTCCTGGGTTTGGAGGTGGCTGATGCTCAATCGGCTTGGTCGCCAAGGATGATTGCAATGACCCGGATTCGACGGACCTGAAACACGGTCGAAACGCGAATCAAAGCGCGCAAAAGATTGCTCCGTCCTCCAGCATCAATTCGAAGCCGGCGGCCTTGGCGGCCTCCTGCAGGGCTGCGTTCAGCATGATAGCCGGGTCAGCGCTCACATCAATACGGCGCATCAGGCCCTCTCCTTTTCTATCACCTGCAGAGAGGACGATCTTCAATCCGCGGCGCTTACATCTCACCGGTGTCCCATCCTCGAGCTTCACATTCATCGGCTTGATGAAGGCGTCCACATAGTGGACGCCGATGCCAGACTTATCGCCGGTGTGCTCCGGAAGTTTGGACTCGGCAGCCGGGTTCACATCACAGATTTTGACTTTCACGCAAGCCTCCATTGGCTTCAATTGTTTCTGATGCGAGGAATTCGTCCATCACTTTTCTGAACGCACGGATGTGTTCCGGTGTGCTGCCGCAGCAGGAGCCGACGATGTTTGCACCTGTCTTCAGAAGCGGAAGGAGGCCTTTCACCATTTGCTCGGGCGTTTCGTCGTAAACGACTTTCATGTTGATCAACTGAGGCTTCCCCGCATTCGGCTGAACCATCACCGGCAGGCTGGTGGCGCGCTTGTAACGCTCGACCGCGTCGCGCGCGCGCTCCATCTCCATGCCCGTGCCACAGTTGAGGGCGACGATGTGGGCGCCGTGCTCCTCCATGAATTCGGCAGCACGTTCTGGCTCAATACCCATCATGGTGCGAAAGGTGGAGCCGTCGAGAGTAACGTCGTAGGCCATGGACCCGATGATGCATTTCGAGCCTGCCGCCTGGGCTGCTTCGATGCCGATCAAAAGTTCCTCAAGCGAAGTCTGTGTCTCGATAATGATGGCGTCGGCACCGGCATCGACAAGAGCCTTGGCCTGTTCCTCGAATGCGCTGCGTACCTGGTCTTCAGTAAATTCTCCGAACGGTTGAAGCAATCCGCCGAAGGGGCCGATGTCTCCGAGCACGTACCCATCTTTGCCGTTGAAGGCCTGACGGGCTATCTCCACGCCGGCCTTATTCACTTCAACTACGTGGTTCGCCTCAGAATGGCGATTGAGCATGATGCGCGAGCCGCCAAAGGTGTTGGTAATAAGGCAGTCCGAGCCGGCCTCCACATAACGTCGCTGAATGGCGAGCACTCTCTCAGGATTTATGAGATTCCATGCCTCGCCGCAATTGCCTTGTTCCAATCCAGCGAACATAAGTTGCGTCCCCATGGCTCCGTCGCCAAGCAAGGGCCGCTTGCGGATTGCGTCCTGTAGAAGCATCTTCATAAAAGCTCCGAATCCTGCATGCGTTCCTTTTGAACCAGTGCATAGTGAATTGTTTCGAGAACCAGGCCCCACTTGTGATCGCGGCTGGAAGAATCACAATAGCAACCCGCAGCGCTGCCATTGCGCTGCCACGATAAGACAGCACTCAATCGTTCGCCGCTCAGCGGTTTCTCACGGTCGATGTCCGTCATCAGGCCCACGGGATTTACCACATACTGGCACATGGCCGTGTGGCCCGTGTCGCCAGGGGCTGGCACGCATCGTTGCTCCAGAATGGGATACCCTTCAACGGACGGACCCAGCTTCACGCTATAGTGAAACGTCAACGGCTGGCCCATGTTGGTGCAAGTGGTCCCGTCATAGCGGAACAGAGCGTCGAGCGAGCCATCCTGGTTGAGGTGCAATGAGAGGCGCTCCTCTACCCAGCGTTTCAAAGCTCTTCGATTTACGCTGTACTCGGCGTCCTGGTCCAGCACAGCAGTGCGAACCGGAAGTTTTTCGCCGCTTGTTCGCGGAGCACGCCGGTAGGGCGCTCGCCTGTATTGACATGGACCAAAGGAACAGCTTTCGCAGGGGACAAGGTCGGTGAGCCTGCGCAATCGATCGGTGTGATGCGTCAATCCGAATACTGCCAACAGAGTTTTCTTGGGAAGCAACATGCCAGACTCGAACACTTCCACGGGGGAGGGGAAAGGCTCTTTGCGCGTCCGCTTCATCAGCTCGAGCAACCGTGGTTGTTCCGCGACATCCCATTCTGAATAACCTGGACTTGAGTGCGGCAAGACTGCCATGTCATGCTGTTCGGCCCAATCGCACAGACGAGCTCCGGTTGCAGTGGCCAGATGCTCGACGACCGCGGAGCCGAAGATCTCAAGGAAAAAATATTCGTCGGGTTTCTCGTCCTGCCAGCGCCGACGGGCTTCCTCCTCAGCTTCGGGACCCGCGCCAACGGCAACAAGGACCAGGCTGTGGGCTTCAGCTTGCTGGAGCGTGCGCTGCAGTCGCTTGCTGTTGAACTGCGTTCCGTCGATGCAGATGGAACCACCGTTGATTTCGAAGCTCTCGGCTTGCCGGGCATAGAACCACGACCGGCCATTCTCTGCGTACCAGGCCCGCGCCCAGTTTGCCAATTCCAAGGCTCTGCCTTCCAGCTCCCAGCCGCGAGGATAACCCAGCAGGCGCAGATACTCCTCGGGCGACACATTTACATCGGGAAGCGTGCCGGCCAGTTCGATGGATTCGGCTATCTCGCGCATGGAATCGGCTCCACGGGCTTGAACTGGCAGCCCTCCACAAAGAAATTGAAGAAGTCAGGGTGAGTTTCAAGACGGCAGTGCTCTACCTTCTTCACCAGCTCTTCCAGTTCTTGACGCTTCGACTTCGACAGCAGAGCGATGGTCGCGCCTTCAATCGCGGTATTGCCCGCCTGCACAATCTTTGATGAGTCAAGGCCGGGCACAAGCCCGATGCGCTTCGATGCTTCGACGTTGAGATGGCGTCCGAACCCTCCTGCAAGATAAAAAACCTCGATCTCTCCGAAGTCGACGCCGTAGCTCGAGAAGACAGCATGCAAGCCCGCAACGTTCGCCCCCTTTGCCTGAGCCAGCTCGTTGACATCGCTCTCCAGCAGAAAGATGTCCTCCTCGGGTGCTTCGCCGCAATAAAGCGTGATGCGTTGAATATCATCCTCAAAGCGGCCCATATCATTCATGCGGCCGGTCCGAAGCAACTCGCTCAGCAGATCGACCAGGCCAGAACCGCAGATGCCCTGGGGTGCAACATCGCCGATGACTCCAAGGCGAAAGGTCTCGCCATCGGCAATCGCCACGGCTTCGATTGCTCCCTCCAGCGCAGGCATGCCACAGGCGATGGCTCCGCCCTCGAAAGCGGGGCCAGCCGGACACGAAGCCGCCAGAATGCGATGCTTGTTGCCCACAATCAACTCGGTATTCGTTCCGATATCCATGACCGCGACCAGGCGCTCTTCATTGGCGAGATCTACTGCTAACATGCAAGCCGCGGCGTCCGCTCCCACGTGGCCGCTGATGATGGGAGCGCCGTACACGCGAGCTTTGGGATGAATAGGCAACAAGCTGCGAAGCCCCGTCTGGATCAGACTGGTTGTGCTGCGCTGACCCTCGGCCATTTCGATTTCTGTAATTGAGCGGTAAGGGGTCTGCCCAATCGAATACACGCTCCGCCGGAAAAAAAGATCGCGCATCGTAGAGTTGCCCACCACGACCATCTCGTAGATCGTCTTAGGATCGACTGGAAACTTTTCGATGGCATGGGACAGGTATCCGGCCAGCGTACGCATGAGCAGTCTTCCGGGATGTTCGGTATCGTAGGCGATGCGGGACATGACCTCCGAACCGGCGAATCGCTGCGGATTCTCGAACGAGGTGTCCGCAATCAGCTCGCCGCTTTCAAGGTCGACGAGGCGCAGGACAACCGTGGTGGTACCTAGGTCCATTGCAATGCCGAGGATTGGCCCTGTAGAGCGCTCCACCTCCACTCCGTCGATGAGGATACGGTCCCCATCGCGACTGACCGCTGGATCAAGTTTCAATTCGCGATTGCTGATCGGCAATCCGAACGAGTGCCGCTCGATAATCATGTGTCCGCGCCGCATGGTATGGCAGCGAACGTGGCCTTCCCCAGCCGTCACGCGGGTTTGACACGACAGACGAAAGTTCCCCTTGAGATGGCGCTCCGGCTCGGCAATCGGCGAGAGTGCGCTCATCCCTTCCACAACTTCGACCATGCACTCTTTGCATTTGCCTTGCTTGCGACAGGATGTGGGCACGTCGATGCCCATGTCCTCGGCGTAATCGAACAACGACCGCCCATCCGTCGCCTGGGTTGATCGTCCGTTGATAGTGAGGGTGACAGCCATTTCCAGAAATTCCTACCAGCCCTTCGCTTCGAGTTCGGATTTCACGGCTTCCGCCACTTCGCGCGCAGAACCCTCGCGCTCTTCTTCCTCGCTCCATTTCCACTGGGCAAGATAGTCGTCTGCCGCCTGCAGTCCACGTTTGGCGGCGAGAATATCCACCTGCGTCATGAACTTCTCGTCAAGCGCCACATTGACGTCTTCGGACTCATCCTCGGCCTTGATTTGAGTGGGGATTTCCTGCCAATACAAGATCTTATACGTGGTCATTTCGAGTTATCCCTGTGCCGCAAGTCGCAAGAACAAATCCACCGCCGCCGAGGCATTCGCGCCGTATCCGTCAGCCCCAATTTCGTCGGCAAACATCTGGCTGATGGGCGCGCCTCCGATCGCCATTTTGATGTGCCCCTTGCCGGCCGCATCAAAGCCGTCGATTACGGTTTTCATGTACATCATGGTCGTGGTCAACAGCGCGCTCATGCCGATGATGGTTGGCTTGCATTGCTCGGCCGCCGCCATGAATTTCTCCACACTCTGATCCACGCCGATATCGTGGAGCTCAAAACCGGCGCCCTCGGCCATCATCCCCACCAGGTTCTTGCCAATATCATGCAGGTCGCCGCGTACTGTGCCCATGAGCAAAACGCCCTTGGGTTTGACGCCGCTGCCTTTCGCGGTCAATAGCGGCTTCAGCACGGCCATGCCTGCCTTCATGGCCCGCGCCGCGATCAGCACTTCAGGAACGTAGAGCACATTGTGCTTGAAATCCTCGCCGACCACACTCATGCCCGCGATCAATCCCTCCGTCAGCACTTCCTGCGCGGAGCGCCCCTCGGCCAGAGCTTCCTCGGTAAGCTGTCCGACCCGGTCGGCGTTTCCCTCATACAGAAGCTGATTCATCAGGGCATAATCGGGCATCCACACTCTCCTTAACGCGCGCTCGAAACCGTGCTGAGTGCACGCTTTGCATTGAATTCTTCCAGGGCCTCAAGCATAGCCACGATATTTTCGCGCGGCATTCCCGGGCTGACCCCGCCGCCTACGGAGAGAATGATCCCCTCGCCACCGGAACCCTCCAGAACCTCGAGGGTTTCGTCCTTTACCTCCTCCGGTGTCCCGCGCACCGCAATCTCCAGCGGATTGACGTTACCCATTAAGCACATCCGGTCGCCAACGCGTCGTTTCACTTCAGTGATGTGTCTCTGCTTACCCCAATTGAGCACATTGAATCCCGTGTCCGGCAGGTGGTCGAGGCAGGCGTCGACTTCCGCGTCGTTGTGGTAGAGCTTGACCCAGTCCTTCGGAAATGCATCGCAAATCCGCTTCAGATAGGGATGCGCAAACTCCAGGTAATGCTCTTCGTTGATGAAGCCGACGATGTCATCAAGAATGAAGATGCTCTCGACTCCGTCACCCATCACCTTCTGCTGCGCTTTGAGCCAGTCGATGATCACGCGAGTACACAGGTCGATCAGCTTGTGCGCGCCCTTGGGATCTTCCACCAGATCGATCATGAATTCCGTGGTCCCACGCACAAATCCGGCGGTGCAGAGCGGTCCGCGCGAGGTGACCATCGGAAGGATATAGCCGGCATCCAGGATGCGCTGCCGGGCCATGCCGATGCGGTGCAAGGTCAGGCCGGCAAAGCCGTCGGCCTCTACCTCGTAGTCGGGAAAGAGGTCGATATCCTCCAGCCTGCGAAGGGTCTGATATTCGCTGGGTGTATTGTCCTGCCAGAATTTTATCTTGGCGCCCAGTACTGAAGGCTCGGCGGCCATCCCGTACTCCATCCACCAGGAGGGGATGAAGATGATGTCCGGGAACTCGCGCATGATCTTCAGATTGGACTGAAACCAGAGTTCCGGGTCGAGGAAATAGTCCAGGTGCTTGATTCCAAGGTAGCCGGGAATCCATGGGCTATCGACGATGAGCGCCATTGGAATCTTGTCCATCTTCTCGCGACGTACAGCTCGCTTGAACGTTTCCCATTGTTCGGGACGCATACTATTTACCTCCAAGACCCCTTGAGAACCACTCGCGACCGTAGTTGGATCATAACTGGTTAACTCGCTAATACAGCGCTCGATCCATCCCGTAGCCACCCTCACCATTGTTTAGGGAAATTATTCGGTCGTCGAACGAAGGCTGCCTCTACAACAGCTTAGTTTCAGTCAAAGCATAATAGCGTAAGGCCAACAAGACACACAAACGCAATTTGGGATCCTCCCTCGCCAAAGATGCCTCATAACCCTCTTGACGCCTGCGCGATTGCAGTCCTAATGTTTGCCTTGAGTCTTCTCCTATCGGGGGCGAGGCCCTGTTTCCGCTGCTGCTTCTCTCTTTGCTAAGACCGAACGCGGACCACTCAAACCCGTGGTCGATCTTCAACATCAGTCCGAGGTCATTGAGCTATGCCTAATACGGTCGTACGGGGGACCCATTCAGCCCCGGGCCAATACGCGGGGACGATCCACTTCCGTGGACAATGTGCCTATCTTGAGAACAAGGAGCAATCCGACTGGAGTTTGCTCCAATTTGACAGCCCCTTCACTGGCGTCGTGGATCCTGCTGTTGCCGCAACGACAGCTTACAAGCTACGGAGTTCCTGCAACGAAAGCGACCAGGTGAGCTTTCACGGAGTTTTGAGCGATCAATCCTTCGACGTGGTCTCGTTCTATGTGCTGTTCGTTTGCTAGGGTTGCCGATGAGGGATGGTCCTGTCGTAAAAATGTTCGATTCTAAGGACTGAGGATCTATTGAGGATTGACACACAGATAAGTCTGACTCTTAATCGACTGGTCCTAGGTTCAATCCCTACCGAGTCCAATCACGCAACTCATCTACTCAGCAACAGAGATCATTCGATCAAATTTCTTCCGCGAGTCTCGGGCAATAACAAAACGCTGAGAGCCATCAGCATATACGCGGCAACCGAAAAGATCGCGATCGCCCACCCTAGCCGCATGTGCGCGCTCACATAGCCAACCAGCGTCGGAAAAACTGCTCCGATACCCCGGCCGAAGTTGTAAACGAACCCCTGCCCTGATCCGCGCACCGAAGTCGGAAACAGCTCGGAGAAAAACGAACCCATCGGGCTGAACGCCCCGGACGGAAAGAACCCGAGAGGAAATCCGAGAAACAACATCGCCCTGTCGCTGACAGGAACCACCATATAGAGCAACACCGTGGTGAACGAGAGCACGGCAAAGATCGCAAGAGTCCACTTGCGGCCTATCCTGTCGGTCAGCTGAGCGGCAGTCATGTATCCCGCAAACGATCCTGCAATCACAACCAGCAGATATCCGCCCGTATGCATCACCGACAGGCCACGAGCCGCCATATACAGCGGCAGCCAGGTAGTAAAGGCATAGTAGCCACCTTGTGCGCCCAAGGCTACGAGCGACGCCAGGAAAGTGATTTTGATTAACGACGGGGAAAATATTTGAAGAAAGCTGGAAGCTGGTTCGGTCTTCTT
Source organism: uncultured Acidobacteriaceae bacterium (assembly GCA_963815485.1). GTDB lineage: Bacteria > Acidobacteriota > Terriglobia > Terriglobales > Acidobacteriaceae > Edaphobacter. The sequence goes on from CAWFGQ010000002.1 coordinate 4,296,789, forward strand.
TTTGCTCTGGTTACGGGCAAAGATATCAGGCTCCGAGACATGACCCTGAATCCACAAGGCCAGCAACGCCGGCAGCAAGCCGACCCAGAACATTGCACGCCACGCGATCGACGCTGGAAAGACAGCAAAAAACAGCGTATAAAGCAGGGCTGAGATAGCCCACCCGATCGACCACCCGCCTTGTACCGTTCCTACAGCGCGGCCTCGATACTCGCTTCGTATCGTCTCGCTGATTAAAACCGAACCAACGGCCCACTCTCCTCCAAAACCGAGCCCCTGCAGGCTGCGCATGATGAGAAGCTGCGTGAAACCGTTAGCGAATCCGCTGAGGAATGTAAAAAATGCAAACCAGAGAATCGTGAACTGGAGAACTCTCACGCGACCGTAACGATCCGCGGCAAGCCCCGCGAGCCATCCTCCTAATGACGAGAGCAGAAGTGCCGAAGTCCCCAGAAGTCCTGCCTGACCTTTGGTTATTTGCCAGAGGGTAATGATGGAGGGCAACACGAAACTGTAGACCATCGCATCCATGCCATCCAGCATCCATCCTGCAAAAGTAGCTACCAGCGTAGAACGCTCTTTGTTGGTGAGCTGAGTGAACCACACCTTGTTGGCGAGGTCCGCATCGGTCTGAAGATGCAATTCACTCATTGGCCCAACCTTTCATCGAATCGTGTTGACTACAAGGGGCGGACGAACTTCTACTGTGCCACTCCCTCTGCCTGCGAGACCGGAGGAGGTGTTAGCGGCATGATTGGGCGTTTGCGTTCAACCTGCCACGTCACACCATCCGCGGCGTCTTTCTGCGTCCGCTTCACGTTCAGCTTGCCTTCGGTGAGATAGTCCAGATGAGCGTGATCGTAAGCCAGACCGGCCGAGGCCACGAGATGAAGAAAATCTCCATAAGCTGTTTCGTCAGGAGCCTCAGTGTACCCATCGTCATACGTGATCTCCGGATACCGCACCATCAGGCCACCGATCCCCACATTGGCTCCGGTATTCCCGCGACCACCAGCATCCTGCCCTTTCAGGGCCATATTGATTCGCACTCCCTTATAGATCGGCTGTTGATAGCTCTCTGCGTCCCAACGTTGGTAACGCTCATAGCGGTCGTTCTCGTGAGCATTCATCTCAAGAACTCCGGGAGCCTTGGCCATCTCTCCAACAATCTTTTCACGCAACGCATAAGTGACTGTCCGGCTATCCGGATGCTCATCATCTCCCAGGTAACCAAGACTGGTGAACCATCCTCGCGGCACCCAGTTGGTACGCCCAGTCTCGGCGCCCATGCGTGTCGTAACCCACGAACTGTACTCAGAAAACGGCTGGACCCACTCATGCGTCGGATAGCCATGCGGATTCAGAAACGCGTCGGGAAGCCAGGCATTCCATAGCAGCCGCCGAGTCGCTGATTCCGGATACATCGGAAACTCTTCATTTTGCGCATTCGTAACGTCGGCCGTCAAAGAAGCGTGATATCCCGGATGAAGCATATTGTGCGGAGATATCTTCGCCAGATCGATCGACAACTCAGCTCCATCCACGTTCGTTATCGGATGCAGCACAACGTTGACCGTATTGAGGCTCTTTCGCCGATTAGGATCGAGCACCAACTCTTCACCGAGCTTCATCAGATGGCTGGTACTTGAAACTTCGTTAGCATGCTGCCGTCCCGAATAAATGATCGACGCCTTTAACGTGGTTGCCTTCGCAATAGAAGTCAAAGTGGAAGGAGTCGGCAACGTCATATCAGCAGCCCATATGTTCCTTCCCAGATAAGTCCGTCCCATCCAATAAACGTCGACGCCGGGATAAGTAGACAATCTGCTAAGTAAGTGTTCTTCCTCCCCAGGCGAGATCGGATCGTCCCACTGTACAAAGTGTCCTGTCCCGTCCAATGGTGTAGGAGTGAAGTCGGCAATCATCGGCCTCTTCGTTGCAGGAGTCGCTACCGCAAGCTGCGTAATAACCATCGCCTTCTTGGCATGTTCGGGAGCATCCATCGGCACCGGCATTTCAAACTCAAATCCCAGACTCATCAGATGTGGGTACGTTAGAGAGTCGAGATAAAGACCGCCTGCATGCATCTTCTGCAACCATTCAACCTGAGCAACTGCCTGGTCAGCAGAGCTAATCGTGCGGTCGACTCTGCTCTTCTCCGCCAAGACGATCCAACGGTCATAATTGAACTTCTTGAAATCCACCGGCATACGCCAGGTTAGAGAACTGACGCTATCCTTCCCTGCCTGCACGCGCGCGGCGACCAGGCGCATATGTCCAGCAGAAGGAATCGCAGCCAGCTCGCGCTCCTTCTCATGCTCAACCGATTCTCCTTCGTTCTTCCACGCCAAACGGACTTTTGGCGGCCCCGCATCCTTTGCATAGAACTCGACGTGAACCTCGCCGTCTTCCCCATCGCGGCTTGGATACGACACAGGAATGATGCGGCCCTGGTAGTCCATGCGACCGCCAGCCAACAAGTCGCCAAGCATATAGAAGAAGTTCTCCGTGTTGAAGAACGTATCTTCCTGCAGGCCCTCAAGCGACGAGATGCGCTCCTGCTCAATGCCAATCTGGTAATCCGGCTCGCTCAGCTTGTAGGAGACCTTCAAAGTGTCGAAGAGCGGTTGAAATTCGACGCGCGGCTTCCCGTCGTACTGCGCCATCACCATCTTGAAAATTCGCGGCAAAGTCTGCGATTGATAATGATCCCAGAACAATTCGATGTCCGATGCAATTCGTTCATCGACCAGACTCTTGCCTCCAGCCGTAAGAGTTACCCAACCCGTCTCCACCGTTACGGTCTCGTACTCAGGAAACTGATCGTTATAGGGTCGCGAGACGGTCTTCACGGTAAACTCACGAGACAATATCTCTTTGCCGTCCGCCCCATAAGCATGAACTCGATAGGTCGGCCCCTTGTCATCCTCCATCTTTGCGATCTCGACGTTCTTGAGTGGAATCTGCAGGTTCTTCGCCAGCACCTCATCCACCGGAAAAAGCTCTTGATTCCATCGGTAAAGTGATCGCATCGTCGTCTGCTTCGTCGGATCGGGGTAAAGCGCAAACTCTACCTTGATCTTCGTCGTGCCCTTGTCCTTCAGCAGCGGCTCAATCTCATCGACAAGCCAGCTATATCCGGATTTGTAGCTGCACAATACGATCACTTCAGTCTGCGCCGGATCAGCCCCCGCTTGCCTGAGCATATCCATCAATTTCTGCTTGAGTTTGACGCGTTCCTCAGGGCCTTCGCTAACACGAACCTCCAGTTTTACCGGCTGGCCCTTCGGAAGGTTTCCCACTGCCTTGCGAACCACCTCCATCATGCGCTTGCCTTCCCATGGAATGGTGAAGTCATCGCGAAAGGTAGGCTCTGCCTGCTTGAATGGGATGATTTGAGAGATATTGTGTAGATCAGGATCACTGTTGCAGCACTTCGTTCCCGCATGCAGATTACCCGTCTTTACTTCAACGTGTTGAGTCTTTAATTTTGAAGCGATCTCGTCACGTACGAACTTCGCGAGCTTCGGATCAGATTCATCCAGATCAATCTCAGCCACGGCTGAAGCAACTTTCTTCCCTCCTGCGGTTGCTTCATTCATCCACTCGTCCAGCAGAAACAAAGCCGTGGTCGCTTGGCCGGCACTGGATCGAAGAGAGAAAAACTTGGCCAGATCGAGCCGCATCTCCTCCAGCCCCATGAACTTTTTCGCCGGCTCCCACAGATAAGGCAACCGCTCCGACGCATAGTCAAGTGCCGCTGCGGTACCTGCAGCGTCCCCTCGTACGAGCAGCGCCGGGTTCGCACCAAACGCGCGATCGACAACGTGCAACTCACCTTCACCAGGCTTCAACGCAGGAAGCCCAGCCGCACCATCCTTTGAATACTGCCCCGTCAGAATCTTATCCAGTGGCGTACCGCCGGGCGCACCGAGCAAATCTTTAGCGTGTTGTGTCAGAGGTGATTCTCCACTGATCACAGCGACACTTCGAACCTGAACCGTCGAAGTGCCCGTATTTGGAAGCGCGATCGGCAACGTGATTCCCGTCGTCTCCAGGCCTAGCCTGGCGGCCAGGTTGGCCATTGCGATACCCGATTCACCAGCCGGCACATATAACTTCGAAGCAACACTCTGTGGAACCAGATTCCGTTGATTGCCAGTCAAAAGACCATGGATCCCGAAGAGTTCATGCAGATCAAGCAGCCGCGGTGCACCAGCCCCTTCTCCCCCATCGCCGGAACCTCCTCCTCCATTCGAAGCCGCAGCAGGTGGAGAAGTCCCCGCACCGGCTCGCAGTCCACCACCGCCAAGCACAAGAGGAGATCCATCACCCATCCGCAACTCGACCTCGCGCGCGGTAATCATCCTCAGCGGCGACTCACCTTCACCCGCATCTAATGCTTTCTTGATCGCAGCCGCATCCGCAGTTCCGGTTACCTGCAGGACAGCTCTACGAATTCCAGGCTGACCGCTCTGGTAAGTTATCGCAACCAGTTCAACAGACGCAGAAATTTTTTGATTTTCAAACCGGCTATTGATAATGCGAGCGATACTCTGCAACTTATCGCCTTGAACACTCCATTGATACGGTGCTCTGGCCGAATAAGCATCCGCCGCGGCCAGCAGTCCCGATGGATCAACTCCAGCGATCAGCAATCCGCCAGATACGTTGAAGACTCCGCCCTCACCAATCCCAAACTCAGCAATCTCCCTGTCAGCAATCGTCGCAGTTCCGGCGGGCAATGCCTCTCGCCCCACCCATAGACTCGCCTTCTCCGTATTACAAGCCTTCAACGTCTCTCCCGCCGCTACCACGATTGGTAAAGTCAGCGCGCTCGTCTCATAGCCAAGGCGAGCCGCGAGATTCGCAGCCGCAGCGTTCTCTGCCGCACTAGGGGCCTTCGGTACGACAATGTGGCCGCATACCGAGTCGGCAATCTGATCGCTGTTCGTATCCTGCAGGATCAGATTCAGTTGAAAAACATTCTCGATCGGAGTCTCTGTCTTCGGCTGTTGAGCATACGCACCAAGAACGCCGCCCAGCACATAGCATAATGAAGCAGCTGTAAAAGAAACCGGTTTACGCCAGGACATCGAAGCCTCCTTATTCGCTGCAGAAATGGAACTTCTGAAAACGCCAGCAGCTTGACTTACTTCCTTAGCCCGAGCATCCACATCACTCAAACACAACGCGGTTCCAAATCAATTCAGCGAAACGTTACTTTTTGACGGTCGCCGTTCCCCATCCGCCGGCACCCGGTGTCTCCACTCGGATCAGATCGTTCTTGCCGACGTGAAGCGTGCATTTGCCAGGCAACTCTGTTCTCTTTCCATCCGGCGTAATCCACAATCCCTTGCCAGGTGTGCCATTTTCTCCACCAGCTAGCCCATAAGGAGAGAACTCTCTGCGATCACAAAGAAACGTTACCTGTGCCGGCGTCAAAAGCTCAATCTCGCGTACCAGGCCATCTCCCCCGCGATACTTCCCTGCTCCTCCCGAACCTCGCCGATATCCGTAGGAGCGAACGCGAAATGGATAGGCATACTCGAGCGCCTCAATCGGAGTGTTAAGGGAATTGGTCATGTGGCAATGAATGCCATCAATCCCATCCATCCCCGGACGTGCACCCATTCCGCCTGCAGTTGTCTCATAGTAAGTAAACGGTGCACCGGTGCGATGATCGATGCCGCCAACAGTAAGATTGCTCATCGTGCCGTAACTAGCCGCTGGAACGCGCTCGGGGGCCGCCTTCGCCAAAGCACGCAACAAGGTGTCCGTAATACGCTGACTCGCCTCGACGTTGCCACCCGCGACCGGAGCGGGCAACTTCGCATTCACAATCGTTCCCAGCGGCGCCGAAACCGTCACTGAATTCATCAGCCCCGCAGTCGCCGGCGCATCGTCGCTTAAGAGACAGCGCAACATATAGAAACAAGCTGAGTAGGTAATGGGATAAACCGCATTCACGCTTCCCTGTACCTGCGGCGAAGATCCCGTGAAATCAATCTCCGCAGAGCCGTCAGTAGGGTCAAACGTAATCGCGACCGCAATCCGGATGGGATCGTCCGTGACCCCGTCTCCGTCAAGAAAATCCTCTGCAGCAAAAGTCCCCGCTGGCATCTTCCTAAGTTCGGCGCGCATCAGGCGCTCAGAGTAGGCAAGCAGCTCATCCACAAGGCTGTTTACCTTGTCCAAACCGTACTTGGCAACAATCTCCTTAATGCGCTTCTCCCCGACACGGCATGCACCAATCTGCGCCGCCAGATCGCCCTCGCGCTCCTCCGGAGTTCGCACATTTGCCAGCAGCAGAGACAGAACATCTCGGCTCATTACTCCCTTGCGAATCAGATGAATGGGAGGAATGCGAATTCCCTCTTGATAAATCTCCTGTGCCGGCCCCATCGATCCCGCATACATTCCACCCACGTCAGCATGATGCGCGCGTGATGCTGTATAAAATGCAGGCTTGTTTGTATCGCCAATAAACACCGGCATCACCAGAGTGATGTCGGGCAGGTGTGTACCGCCAGCATAGGGATCGTTGAGGATCGCAACATCACCTTCCTCGAGCTTCATGCTATCCACCACTGCCTTGACCGACATCGGCATGGCGCCGAGATGAACCGGCATATGATCGCCCATCGCAATCACCCGCTCTTGACCATCAAACAAAGCGCAGGAATAATCCCGCCGCTCTTTGATGTTTGGCGAAATGGAAGTGCGTCGCAAAGCCGCTCCCATCTCCTCCGCAATCGAGTGAATGCTGCTCTGAAAGATCGCAAGTTCGATGGGACTTTGCGGTTCGTTTGCGCCGTTCATGCGTGCACCTCAATCACCAGATTGCGTAGACCGTCAACTCGGAGAACATCTCCAAGCGGCAAAACGGTGGCGGAACTATATTCAGAAACAATCGCAGGGCCAGCTAAGGTATCTCCCGGACGCAGCAATTCCCTGTCGTAGACCCGCGTCTCGTGAAAACTATCGTCGAAGTAAACCCGACGCGTGCCAATGATTGCCTGGGATCCGTCACCCTCCCCCAATGGCTCTACCTTGGCCTCGAACGGCTCGGCAGCGCTCACCATGCGAACCCGAACATTTACAATTTCAACGGTTCTCGCCTCATTCGCAAATCCATAGCGACGCTGATGAAGATCGTGAAATTGAGCAGCCATCTCGGGCCCGAATGGAACATTCAATTCATATCCCTGCCCGTGGTAGCGCATATCAACGGATCGGAATGACTCTCCCGTAAGGTTCTCTGCTCGAAACTCTTCTTCCGCCAGTTCCTCCAACTCAGCAAACACACCTTCAAACGAGCCATCGACCGGAAGCATCACAGTACGGGAATATTCACGCATCGTATCGGCCAGCAGAATCCCCACTGCCGACAACGCGCCAGGCAAAGCCGGCACCAATACGCGAGGAACTCGAAGTGTGTGAGCCAAAGAACAGGCATGGACTGGCCCTCCCCCGCCAAAAGCAACCAGAGTAAAGTCGCGCGGATCATAGCCGCGCTCCACCGAGATCACGCGAATAGCTTTGGCCATTGAAGTTTCAACTACCTGAAGAATCCCTGCGGCAAAGTCCTCGACCGTTTCAATCGATCCCTTCGTCTTTTTCATCCAATGCATCATCCGGTCACGGTCAAGCTTCACCGAACCACCGAGAAACCGGTCCGTATCCAGTCGCCCCAGCGCAAGATTCGCATCGGTCACAGTGGGTTGTTCGCCGACTCCAAAGCAGATCGGGCCTGGGACAGCACCCGCCGACTCTGGCCCGACACGCAGCATTCCACCAGCATCAAAGCGCGCAATCGATCCCCCACCCGCACCGGCAGTATGGATATCAAGCATAGGCACGCCAATCGGAATTCCCGAAACGATCGACTCATTGCTGATATGCAAGCCACCAGCGCTCGCATCCACCAGGCAGACGTCGGTTGAAGTTCCTCCCATATCAAAGCCAATGATTCGATCAAACCCCGCGAGCGAAGCCATCTTGTAAGCACCAATTACTCCGCCTGCCGGCCCGGACAGCACCGTCCGCACCGGCTCTGCGGCAGCTACCTTCGCAGAGATGATGCCCCCCGACGATTGCATCACTTCCAGCCTTGCATGCTCGTATTCGCTCTCGACACTCGACGCCAGATTCGTCAGATAGGCGCCCATCTTTGGCGCCAGATACGCATTCGCAACAACCGTCGACGCGCGTTCGTACTCGCGAAACTCAGGCAGGATGCGATGTGAGATCGACAGTGGCAGTCCCAACCGTTGGAGGGCTGCAGCCACTTCACTCTCGTTCCTTGAGTTGGCAAAAGAAAACAAAAGCGAGAGTGCAACCGCTTCAACCTTTGCTTCTTTAATCCTGTCTACGAGTTCATCCAATTCCTTCGCATCAATCTCCTGAATGATCTCGCACTCCGCGCTGGTTCGTTCCGCTATTCCAAATCGCAATCCGGCGCACACAAGGCTCTCCGGTGCGGGCTGAAACCAGTCGTAGAGCTTCGGCCTCGCCTGCCGTCCAATCGCAAGCGTGTCCTCAAAGCCTTTCGTCGTCACAAAGGCAACACGCGCACCCTTGCGCTCCAGCATGGTGTTCGTTCCGACCGTCGTCCCATGACGAACCACCACCTCGGGTCCTGCCGCAATCTGTCGCAGTCCATTGAGGACCGCAGCGCCCGGATCTTGGGGAGTAGAAAATACTTTCAAAACGGCAAACTTTCCATCCTGAAAATAGACACAGTCCGTGAAGGTACCGCCAGTATCGATTGCTACACGCATCATGTTTTGCCTGATCAAAAATCTCTGCGAACGTTAATTGCTGCTTCCCCAGTTTGTTTACCTGCTGAGAAGTTTGCGCCGCCGCATGGGCGGTCGTTTATTAATCTTGGGTCTGGGGTTTGCAACATTCTCGGGTGGCCATTCATTCCCAAGAGGATTCACCAAACCATCTATTCCGTAGTTAACCGATCGGAGGTCGATATTCGCACTCCGGCGTGCCGTATGCGTCAAATGCTCTTCCGCTCGTTGCCGCGCCAGTTCGGTATTGCCCGACTTGATCGCTCGAACGAGGTCATGATGCTCGGCCACCAGCTCCGGGCCATAACCGTCCATCACAATCACCTGGTAGAAATAACGCATCAACCGCGTCTGCACATTCATCACGATGTCCAGATACACCTGGTTGCGAGTAGCAGCGGCAATGCAGATATGCAGATTCCGATTCCACTCCAGAAACGTGTAGTAGCTGTTGCGTTGTCCTACGTTGTATTCGTAGCTCGCCCACCCTTCCATCTCCTTGATCTGCGCCGGCGTCGCCCGTTCAGCAGCAAGAGCCGCCACTGCAGGATCTACTGCAGTTTGTAGCTCGCGCAGATTGCGGTACTCTTCAATGGTCAGTTGCGGGATGCTGTAGCCGCGAAAGGGAATCATCTGCATAAGTGACTCTTCACATAACTTCCGGCATGCTTCTCGAACCGGCGTCCGGCTCGCCCGGTAACGGTCGCACATCTCCTGTTCCGAAATCGACAGACCAGGAGCTAAGGTACAAGTGACGATATCCTGTTTTAATTCTCTGTAAATTCTTTTTGATTCAGTCATTTACCTTCTCTTGTATACGAAAGATATACAACTTGCCCAACAAGGTATATCTTCCCCAAAAAGCGGTGTCAAGCGTATTGCGATTCGTTTTCTTTTTACTTGTTCGTTCTCGTAATCTTTTTGCCTGATTCTGTTCAATGCTTGCTCGCTACCGTTTGCGGATTGCTCAACGACGTTAGCGGAAAATTAACGAGGTTTTCGTAAAGCAACGCATAAGTCGCAAGCCAGTGCGTTCCGAGATAACCGGCAGCACCGATCTTGTCATAACCCTGCTTTCCATTGATGGTTGCCAAACGCAGGTACACAGGAACGCGCGGATCATCCTTCGGAAGACTCCGGGCAATCGTCATGAAGTCGGCGGCACGCTGAAAATTCAGACCAACGAGATGCGCATTCGGCAGGCCTTCTTCATCGGTTCCGGTCGTGTCCCGATTATTTCCATGAACGGCATCAATGTCCTTCCCATAAAGTTGAAACTCCTCCGCATAAGGTGGCGGCAGAAAAGTATCCAGCCATTTGCAGTAACTGCCCGGATCCATCACTCGACCCATCAGCGCAGCTTCCATGAGACAAGGAGAGGCAAAATCCCCAAACACGGGCTCGGAGTTCGTGGCGCAGTGTTTGTCGTTCCCAAAGAGACGCATCGCTGCGTCATGAATCGCTGTCTCCACTACCGTATCGCGCGTCTGAATTGCATAGTCCAGGGTAAAACTCATGTCCAGCGCAGTGTTCGGATGAAGTCCGACACGGATCGGATAATTCAGACTGTGCAGATACGCCACATATTGCTCGGCCATCCACTTAGCCAGCGGCTCCAGCGTCGTGGCGACTCTCTTCCCCTCTGGATCGTCCCAGGTCTTGGCCTCACCATAGAGCTTGAGCAGCCAGCCGTAACCATAAGGCTTCTCGAAATCTGCCTGCGGCCCCTTGAGCCCGGTGAAATAGGCCAGTTCACCATCTACATTCGGCTTTTGAATATGCTGCTCCAGCTCAAGCCGGATGGCTGGACCCACAGCAATCGTCGGATCGGCCTTGATAAGAGAAACCATCATCCACGTTGAATTGACTCCGGAGTGCCAGTCAAGGCAACCAAAGAAAGCGCGATGTTTGTCGTACTCCTCAAGAATTTGCGGCCGGCCATCCCGTTGCCAGAGATAGTTCTGGCGAGCGGCAACCCCGCCTCCCGCAGCATGAGGATGATCCTCACATCCAAGAGGATTGGCAGCAAGAGCCAGTCTCTGCGTCTCGTCATAGACAGGCGGTTTAACGTCAGGAAGACTCTTGAGATATTCAGCCAGCTTCGCAGGGTCACTCTGGGCCTCGAGAGCAGGTACGCCGATCAGGCAGAAGGTCAATAAAGTTGATAGAAAACGCATCGTCTCATCCTTGTATGTTGCTAGTCCCTAACTACGAATCCACGACTACTAATCCATAACTATTAATGCAGGAACGGCTTTCTTATTTCAGCAGTGTCTTCTTGCATCAGTTTGCCCCGAACCAATGCGCTAATTCGTGTCTGGCGCAGTGTCGGTGGCATCCGCTCGATCCGGCCGGCCCTTGGGCTTCTCCGGAGCGAGCGGTGCCGGCCCTTTCGCAGCATTTTCATAGAGCATCGCGTAGGTTGCCAGCCAGTGTTGACCCTCATAACCAGCATTACCGATCTGATCGTATCCATGCTTTGCGTTCATTGCAGCCAGCGTCTTGAGCACAGCCACGCGAGGATCATCTTTCGGCAACGCATAAGAGATGACAAGAAGTGCGTACGCGCGTTGGAAGCTCAGACCGATCAAGTGGGACTTGGCATTGAGTTGCACCTGGGCATCCGGACCGCCCGTATTCGTATGGCCCGTGTCAATGTCCTTCGCATAACCCTGGAACGCCTCCGAATAGACCGGCGGCAAAAACGCATCCAGCCACTTCAGATAATCCTGCTGCTCCATCACCCGGCCCATCAAGGCAGCTTCCGTCAGGCACGACGAGACGTTGTCGGCATTCTGAGGCTCAAGGCCAGTGGGGCAGCTCTTGTCCTTTTTGAAAAGACGAACTGCGTTAGCGTGGATCGCAGTCTGCAATGTTGTGTCTTCCGAGAGATTCACCCCATCGAGAGCAAGGCTCATCGACCATGCCGTATTCGTATCCGTTCCCGATCGAAATGGAAACTTCAGATTGTAGAGATAGTAGACATAGCGTTCTGACATGTATCTCGCCAGCGGGGCAACAGCGACGGCCATCTTCCTGCCGTCAGCGAAGTTTCCTCCTTTGGCCTCACCATAGAGCTTCAACAACCACGAATACCCGTAAGGCTCCTCAAAGTTGAAAGTACCGCCGCCGGCCGGATTAGGTGGTCTCGGCGCCGAAAAGAAGGCCACCTCTCCATCGACATTCGTCTTGCGGAAGTGGGTAGTAGTAATGTCCTTGATATCGGAGGCAAGCGTGATCTTCGGATCCTGCCGCAGCAACGTCATCAACGCCCACGTGGAACCCACCGCGTCGTGCCAGTTAGCACAACCGAAGAACGACCGGTTTCTGTCGTAGTTTTCAAGAATCTGTGGCATCTTCTCGTAGCCCCACAGATAGTTGTTTCGCGTCCCCGGAGACTCCTGCGGATGATCCGCGCAACTAATGGCGAAGGCGGCGAGGGTCTCTCGTCTCTCTTCACTAAAGACCGGCGCTGTGACCGCAGGAAGGGTCTTAAGATATTCAGCAACCTTCGCCGGATCGCTGTTCTGGGCGACAAGATTAGTACTCCAGGCAAGACACAGGATCAAAACGCCACGGACGACTTTCATGCACAGGTCCTTTTTACTTGAAGTTGAAAGATGGGACTTGAGCCAAGACTCAAGTCCCAGTAGAAAATCCTCAGAAGGTAAACTTCGCCGCCAATTCACCAATCTGAACCGTGCCCGCGCCTGTAGGAGCTCCGAACGTATACGAGATCGGCGAAGTCGTGATGCCCGTATAGTTCTCAGTCCCGAACAGATTGAAGGCCTGGCCAATAATGTCCAGCTTCATCGCTTCGTGGGCAAAGACCGTCTTGGAGATACGAAGGTCGAAGTCCTTATAACGGTTCGTGGTCACCGAATCCGGTCCCAGACTCGTGGTCAGGCACGACGGGGTGCCACTCGCCGGATGGCAACTCTTGTAAAAACTCGATGATCCTGCAAACCCGGCTGGAGAGATGTGATCGTTTAGCTGCTGACGATACGTATTGATCTGAGCCCAATTGAGGTTGCGGTTACCCTGTCCTCGCGTCGTCCCCGCGATATACTGGGCCGTACCGTTCGTATTCGGATTGTAGGGTAGCAGTCCGAAACCGTCATTAACTCCACCGACGGTATACGACGTAAGCTGCGTTGTCGTGATGCTGAATGGTTCACGAGAACGGTAGCTGTAGATGCCTCCCAACATGATCTTCCAGGGCAGCATCACCGAACCGCTGAGCACGATGGCACTGCGGCGATCGATGCCAGACGGACCCCAGTCGTTGTTCAGATTGTTGTAGTTGGTCGGTGCAGCGTGCGGATTGTTGTCCTCGGCCGACGAAAGAGTATAGGCAGCCGTGTACATATACCGATGGCTGTAACGCTTCGTAAATTTGATGAACAGACCCTTGTACTCGCTCGCTGCGGTCGACGCATGCTGCTGAACCTGCGCCATCTGAGTATTCGGTCTGGCAAGGGTTGAGAACGATGGACCCGGACCCACTGGCGCCAGATTGCGGTCATAGATCTTGTAGTCGCGCAAACCGCGATCGTAGATACCGTCAATCGACACCGAGAGATCGTCGTTGAGTTGGCGGCTGTAACCCAGGGTGAACTGGTTCATATACGGGTTGCTGAACCCCGGCGCCAGGGTAGTGACGTTCGTATTCGCCGTCGATGAGCAGAACTTGTTTACGGTCTGTCCGTTGTATGGGTTGGGATACGGCACTAGGCTTGTGGGCGTACTTGTAAGCGTAAAGTTACAGGCCACGAAGTTGAGCTTCTCCCCTTCGGTGAGCTCGGTCTCGATGAAGTTGTAGAACACGCCGTAGCCGCCACGAATAACGTCTCTCCCCTTATTGAATGGATCCCAGGAGAATCCAAGCCGCGGGCCCCAGTTATTCCAGTCGCCTCGGTCGTGAGGGTTGCCCTGATACGGAATCGCAGGCTTCGTAGGATCAGGAGTATACGTATTGAGGAAGGCTGAACCCCGCTGAAGATCGTAACGGATTCCGGCGCTGATAGTGAGGTTCGGCTTCGCCTTCCAGCTATCCTCAAGGAAGTACGCCTGTTGGGTCGATGGCAGGAAGAAGAGCAGCGGGACCGCGCTCTGGGAGAAAGACCTCACATTGTTAGGGTTGGACGCCAGATTAGGTATTGTCGCTGAGGTGTTATCGAATGGCTGGTCAATGGTGAAGGTGTACGTTCCGTTCAGGTTGCTGGCGACCGCATCGGTATACGGAACATAGCTCACATCCGCGCCAACCTTGATCGAGTGCCTTCCCCTTTGGATCGTCAGAGCGTCGTTGACCTGCCAGCGAGACTCCACACCGTCCGCAGCATAGTTGTGTCCATAGCTGAGGCTCGGAAAAGCGTAGGAGAGCGTAATGTTTTTGCTGTAGTTGGGATCGAGAAAGTCCTGTGGCTTTTTCGGCGGAGGAGTGTTCCAGGGACCAAGCTGGTAAGAAATGTAAGCGTACTGGAACCGCGCCTCATTCACCATCTTCGCATTGGGTTCCCAGGTATGCCCGCCCACGTAGGCACGGCGGGGAAACTGGCCGTCATAGCATCCAGTTGTAGTCGTATTCGCGCAGCCCTGCGCAGTAGCTAACTGACTTTCAAATGCCATCCTGAAAAAGAGCTGTTGATTTGGCTTGAGCTCATGATCGACACGCACGACGATAAGTTGATCGTGGCTGGGACTCTGGAAAGTACCCAGAAGCGGTGCATAGTATGTCGCTGGACATTGCGTGGCGGGTGGAGTGCATGGCGGCTCATACAGTGTCCACGAGGTTGTCGCCTGGGTCCGCTCAAATGCTCCAAAATAGTGCGTTTTGTTTCTGAAGATCGGCCCTCCAATGGCGCCGCCCCACTGATTGCGGTTGTACGGTGGAGGCCCGGTTTTTTGCGCCAGTTCCGTCGCCTGCACAAACTGGTTATCGGCGTTCATGAACGTGCCGCGATAGAACTCAAACGCATCGCCGTGAATATGATTCGTGCCGCTCTTGGTCACAAGCGCCGTATAGCCGCCCATTGCCCAGCCAAGATCCGCTGGCATCTGTGCGGTGAAGGTCTTGAACTCACCGACAGCATCCTCAGGAATATTCTGCCGCGGGTCGCCTTCCTCGGTCTGCTGATTGGAGACACCATCCCACGAGAACCCGTTCGAAAAGAAATAAATCCCGCCGCCGGACTGCACATTCGAATAGAAGCTGCGCGATGCGTCCTGCGTAGTCCCCGGCGTTAGCAACGCCAACGCAAGATACTGGCGGTTCGGAATCGGCAGGTTATCGATCTGGGCCTGCTCCACGATACCGCCCACGTCGTACGATGTCGTATCGACAGCAGGCACAGAGCCCATCACGGTGACAGACTCGGTCGCGCTGCCTACATGCAGCGTTACGTTCTGATTGACGTGGTTGTCCAACATGATCAAAAGCCCGGTAATATTCGCGGTCGTAAAATTCTGGGCCGTCACAGTAATCGAATAAGTGCCCGGTGCGACTGTAGGAAAGCTGTATCTGCCATCCGTAGCGGTAGCAACAACACGCTTGACACCACTGTCCGAATTCGTAAGCGTAATTGTCGCTCCTGCGACGAGGGAACCTGTCGGATCAGAAACAATTCCCTGCACATCAGCCTGGCCGGACTGGGCGTAAGCACTACAGAGACTAGAACATAAAACGAAGATCCAGGCGACAAAGACACGAACGCGTAGCTTGCGGGTAGTCATACTGCCCTCCAAGAAAACGAAAATGGAATTTCTCTGTGCCAGTCGCAGACGCTGGTAACGTCAACACGAGACCGGTTGCCGAGGCAAAAAACTACAAGTGGGGTGCTGCGAATGTCTTCTTATACTCACAGATATTTAATATGTCAATAAGTTTTAATAGAAAAACCGAAGCGCCACTTTCACTATTGTTATTAGCGACATAGCAGGTTACATCAATGTCACATCGGCACGAATTTCCTCAGATGCGCAGCTTGTATACAAAATGTACCCGTTGATCCAACAAAAACGTCGTTTCAGCCCGCCCGAATCGCACGTTCAACCCAAAAGCACACGGCAGCCTTCGGATATTCGGCAAATTCTCACGGATTTCACCTGGTGACGGTTGCAACAAAGCCGGCACGTTCAGCGACACTTGCAGAACCCGCGTACCCAAAAGAGTCATCGAAACGCTAACTCAAGCGAAGGCCCGCATCATTCGAACGTTTCTCATTTGCTCTTGACATCGACCAGCAAACTCAATCGCTCCGGCTCGCTCAGTTCCAGATAGCCTCTGCCCACCACGGCATCCAGCATCCCGTCCCCAAGCACTGATCGGTAGTATCCGCTGCCGTAAGCATTCGTCCAGATCCACGTCTGCAAATTTCTACGGCCCTGCCCTCCTGCCGCAGCTCCCTGCACTGGAATCTCCGCATGGACAATGCTAACTACCTCACACTTTCGTGGTGCATCTTCCATATGAAAGCAAACCGGCATCGTCCACGCCTTACCACCATCAACCGACTCCTGGTCCACCACCAGCTTTCCGGTTTCCAGCTTAAATCGCATTGAGGGAAATCCAATTCTGTTCAACATCCCGTCGATCACTGGCGCGACCTTCATTCCTGTCGCCTGCTCCAAATCCCTCTCAAGCTCCGCCGTCGTCCCATTACCCATGGCGTGCTCGCGTAGATAGCTCCGAATGCCACGCTGAAAAGCATCGGCGCCCACCCAGTCTTCGACCATCTTCAAGGTCGCTGCGCCCTTCTGATAAACCAGCCCGTCATAAACGTCCTCTGTCTCCGCTCTCGAATGCATCTCCAGCCGCACAGGTCTCTTACCTTTTGCATCCGTCGCCATAATTCGGTCTCGGGCCTGCACCATCGACAGCCCGCGTTCGCCTTCAGGAAGTTCAGCATCCATCACCTTCGCCGCCATCCAGGTAGCAAACCCCTCGGCCAACCATGTGTCATCCCACCACGCCTGCGTCACCAGATTTCCAAACCACTGATGCGCCATCTCATGCGCCATCGTCCCCCGCATCGCCCGCACTCGTCTCGGAGTATCCTTCGCTGCAGGAGCCAGCAAACCCGAGTCCCTGTAAGTAATCAGCCCGGGATTCTCCGTCGCCCCAAAAGGCAGATCGATCACCGCGATATGGTCCAGTTTGTCCCATGGATATGCGATCCCGGTATAAGCCTCTTCTCTAGACAACAACTCCGCAGTCGCCGCCTTCGCGGGCCCAGCCTCGGACGCTCGGCCTCTCGGCGTAATGATCCGCACCGGAATCCGCTTCTCACCGGCAACGCCGGCATCCACAACATCGAAGGGTCCCACTGCGAACGCCACTACCTCGGACGCAAGTGGCTGCGTCTCTTTGAACACCACTCGCATCATTCCGTTCGGCTCAGCCGTTGACGAAACCTCCGGACCATTCGCCACGGCCACATCTTCTTTCCGGACATGCAAGCTCACCGACCACGGCGCCTTATATCCAGGCTCGTCAAAACACGGAAACGCCCTCCTCGCATCGATCGGCGTGAACGACGTATACACGTACCAGCCATCGCCGGCCTTCTTGCGAAACGCGCCCACACTCTTATCGTTCAGCGTTCCGTCATATCCTATCTCCAGATCAATCTTTCCCGGGCCCATCGCCTTCGCCAGTTTCACCGCCAGAAACTCATCCGGCGCCTCGAATTGCGCAGTCCGGTAAGAACCACCTTCGTCCTTCACGCGCACCTGCTTGATCGTCAATCCTTTCTGATTCAGCCAAATAGTTTTTGTCGACTGCCTGAGTTGAAGATTAATCGTCGCGATCCCATGAAATACAGGCTCGCTGGGAATGATCGTCATATCCAGCGAATAGTGCATAGGCCGGGCTGCATCCGGCAAACGAAATGAAGGAGCCTCGGTTTGAGATGTCTGTGCTGAGCAAACATTGCAGACAATTCGAACAAAACATAGCGCCACCATCAGAACAATTCTGATTGAGGCTGCTAGTTGAAAGCCCCTGCCCTCAGCGGCCACCAACAAAATCCACTCTGCTGATTGGTCTCTGCGGGCATCTGCAACACCGGGAGTTGTCATCGTGAAAATCTCCATATCTTTTCTCAACCTGGAAGTATTTTTTTGAGAGAAGGAGACAGACTATCCTCAAAACCCATTTATGTCGACGAAGGAATATCCAGCACCACCATTTGGAGCGATAAAAAACTATCGAAATTCAAAATATTAACGTCGGTGTCTTCCCTCCTCAATATGCTTTAGCATCATGAACATGCGTTCTCTACCGACTACACGCGTATGCGTTTCTGCGTTTCTTTTCTGTGCGGCATTCCATCCCAGGCCTTCGGCCGCACAGCAAAAAAACAACGTCATCATCTTCGTTGCGGACGGTCTACGGCGCGGCTCAGTCAACGAAGCGGACATGCCGACCTTTCTTAAGCTCAGAACCAGCGGGGTTGACTTTCGCAACAGCCACTCGGTCTTTCCAACCTTCACGACAGCGAACGCATCGGCGATCGCGACAGGGCACGGTCTCGGCGACACCGGCGATTACAGCAATACCATCTACCCGGGCACCTGGCTCGCCAAGCCGGACCTCACCGCCGCTACAGGCTCCATTGTTCCGTTCCTCGAAAACGATCAGATTCTTGCGAACATGAATAGTCTGTTCGCACAAAACTATCTCGGCGAACGGACTCTCCTCTCCGTCGCCCGCGAAAAAGGTTTCAACGTTGCATCGGTAGGCAAGCTCGGTCCGACGGCAATTCAACAAAACGAAGCCGTCGCTTGGGATCAATTCGGCCATCTCGATTCCAACGGAGCAATCATCCTCGATGACTCTACGGGAGATCCCGCAAATGGCCTCCCGCTTCCACCCGAAATCCTCGAGGCGATGGAAAAGGCCGACCTTGCGCAGGACTCCCCACTTCGAAGCAACGGCTACTCTGACGCTTCTCAATGGAACAGCGGCTTCCAGGGTGATGCCACCACGCCCGGCACAATTGCAGCCAACATTGTCCAGCAACAATGGCTTGCTGATGTCACCACAAAAGTGTTGTTGCCGACCTTCGCCGCGGACAAGAAGCCCTTCGTCTTGCTCTTCTGGTCGCGCGATCCCGATGGAACTCAGCACAACGAGGGCGACAGTCTTCAACGGCTCGATCCAGGTATTAACGGCGACACATCAAAACGTGGCCTTCACGACGCCGACCACTGCCTGAAGCAGTTGCTCGACTGGCTCGACGCACATCCTTCGGTGAAGGCTCACACCGACGTGCTGGTCACCTCCGACCACGGCTTCGCAACCATCAGCCGGCGCGAGATCGCCAGTGACGGTACACAAACCGCGGAACCCTCAGCAGCACTGAACTACGAACCTGTTGGCAAAGAAAAACCAGAGCCTCAGGGAACCCTCCCAACAGGATTTCTGGCCATCGATCTGGCCATACGCGCGCATCTGCGAGTCTTCGATCCCGCAATCCGCGCAACCACCGGCTCCTCAGCCTATGCAGAACTGGCAATCGGAGGGGAAAAATCGCAGCACTCCACCAGCGGAAGCGCTCTGCTTGGAGAAACCGTCAAACGCGTCGACGGAGCCGATGCACGTCTTATCGTCGCAGCAAACGGAGGCTCCGATCTCCTCTACGTACCAGGCAAGAGCACCGACTTAGTCCATCAAACCATCGCAATTCTCACCCAACTCGACTACGTCGGCGGTATCTTCGTCGACGACGCCTTCTGCCCCGCGGCAAAAGACTGTCCCGGCACACTTCCCATGAGCGCAATTGGACTCATTGGAAGTAGTCAAGTACCGCGACCCGCGATCGTTGTCACATACAAGGTCTTCTATAGAAAGCCCGGCGACCTCCAAACCGCCGCTCAAGTCTCCGACACCACTCTTCAGGAGGGACAAGGCATGCACGGCGGCTTCGGCCGCGACCAGACCTTCAACAACATGGCCGCCATTGGCCCTGATTTCAAATCCGGCTTTATCGACGAAGCCCCAATGGGAAATATCGACATCGTCCCCACCCTCGCAAAGATTCTTGGCATCGAAATGCCATCCACCGGCAGCCTCAAAGGCCGCGTCCTTCAGGAAGCGCTCGCCAACAGCGAAAACGCTAAGCCCGATAGCGTAAAGACCCTCGTCTCCGCCCCGACGGAAACCGGCATCCGCACAGTACTCGAATATCAGGAGACATCAGGCGTGCATTATTACGACCGCGCCTGCCTCATCGAAAAAGATGCGACACCGCACTGCCCGTAACAAACCAGAACAGCCAACAAAAGCTGATTTAGAAGGTAAAGGCCAACCCGGCCTGTACAGTCCGTGGCGACTGCGCAAGAAACAGCGTCTTTCCATCCTCGGAGAGGAACGGACGATAACCCTGCGCCAGCAGATTATTTACTTCGACTGTGGCATCCAACCCGGCTGGCAGCAAATTGCCCAGCTTCAGCGCCTGCCGCAGATAGCACCCAAAGTAAGCCTGATCACTGAACGAAGCATACGGATCGACCGCCGTCACCATTCGCGTTGGCTGCCAGCGATAGCTCGCCCGAATCCTCGTCCCTGTGTGAACCACCCGCCCGCGCAACGCAATCGTAGCCGACTGAGCAGCCTGTGGTGCCAGATCGTTCGCCATCGTAGGAAGGCTGATCACTGCTCCATCTTTCGCTGCCAAACCGGCGCCCGTCGCATACTCCACCGCCATCCACAAACTGGAAGTCAGTGGTTCCGACAACATGACATTAAAGCCCTGGGCCTTGTATCCCGCATTGAGAAACCGGAAATTACCAGTCGTCGAATCGGCAACAATTCCATTCGGACTCGGTGGCCCTGTCCGCTGAATATCGGCAAGCCCCAACGCCCCGCCGCCCGCAACCGCCACCCGCGTAAGGTTGTCGCGGTAATACGCAACCTGCAGCTGTCCTTGACCAATCTTGCGGCTGGCGGAAATCTCATGATGCACACCCTGCTCCGTCTGCATTCGGCCGTGATAAGTCGCAGCGATCGGCAACTCCTGCTGCACAGAGTCCAGTCCTGAAAACGACTGCAGGTCCTGTGAGGTCGCCATACGATACCCAACCGTCCACGACTTCACCGGATGCGCCGTAATCTTCAGGAAAGGTCGCGCAGCAGAGGCATAACCCATCGACCGAACCACATAAATCGTGCCTCCAGCCTCCAGATCGGCGAAATCCCCAAGCTGCATCCGCTGAGCAGTTGACAACTGAATCGCATCGAGCCCCGGAACTGTACCGGAACTCACCAACTCCGGATGGGACTGATAGCTAATTACTGCCCGGCCTGCACCGCCAAACCCAAGCCGCGTCTCGTATCCCGCCGCAACCTCGGTCGACGGCCCAACAGCGGTTGCCCCAGGCTGTTTCCCAATATCAGCGTGCAGCCTCATTCCCGCGCCATCGTCCAGCGTCCGGTCAAAGACAAAAACACTATGCACGCCGCTGCTGCCAAAGCCCCCATCACCCGCCGTCATCTCGGCCCGTGCCCGATCCGTATGCTTCGTCGCCGACTCCGTCACGCTCGACGAAACCAGGATCACATCTTCGTCTTCAGCCAGCTTCAGAATCGGTCTGTTCGCAGCTGATCGCAGCGTCCACTTCCAGTCATCACTCGGCTCATCCGCCTTGCGTCGTTCCGCCGGAATCCACGTCGCAGACTCGAAAAGGGTATTCAGCGTCAGATTCACCACCGCCTGAGCACCCGCCCGCAACTGCAAATTATTGCGCATTGCCGGGACAAATAGAGCCGCGGTCGCCCTCACGTCATATTTTCCAGGCAGTAGACGCGTAATCAGGTAACGTCCGTGAAGATCGGTAAAGGCAGTTCCCAGCACCGCGGAATCATCCGCAACTACCTGAACCAGCGCCCCCATCTGCGCCACACCCTGCGCATCGCGCACCACCCCGGATACCGCAGCCCGCTGTGAGCCGCAGCAAAATGACCGGCCGCCGCCAGCAGCATCACCGAGACAATCGCGATCTTCACCTGGGATCGTTGCACAGTATTAACCGTCCTGCGCGTCGACGGCCGTCCAAATTGAACGCGCCCGAAAAGTGGGAGCGTCGTTACAGAATGCGTCGTTGACCGGTCATCGCCTTAACAATCCGCGTCAACCATGCAGTCATGCTTACATCCGCATCTGCCTAATCTACTACAAACGGCGCAGATTCTGCGATCTGCTGCTTCGTTATTCCGTCATTCACTTTAATGGTCATCTGATATTTTCCCGGCTGCAGACTGGCCAGCGGCAAGATCTTTCCAGCGTAACCTGGTCCGCATTCGGATTCGTCTTCGTCGTCGACTCCTGCGTCTGCAGGATTGCCTTATTGGTCGCCAGATCGATGAATCTGATACTCGATCGTCGCGCCATTCTGTCTTGCTCTTTTCGTCGATGCCAAGGTTATACACCTGCATCCAGAAATTCAAGTTCTGCGCCCGGTGGAAAGTTACCGGCACAGCAACTCCCGTCGGAACCCGCGGAACGATATGGGTATTGCCGATCACGAAACTCCCCGCCCCGATATCCTTCGACGGAACGCGCTCCATCTGCTCCGCCAGAATCAACGAAGAGGACGCAAGGTGATCGTCATCATACTTCGGAACATTCACGCTGCGCTGCCACCGGCCGATATGGTCAGGGTTGTTGACATCCTTGATGACGATATCAACCTTGTACAGGCCGGGACGCAGCGGCAGCGCCTTCCAGTAGACCGAAAGCATCGTTCCGTTTACGTCGCAAGCAGCTCGCTCGGAACCTGAACGCTCACCGTGTCTTCAAAGGTCTGGATCGGCTTGTGATTCAGATTCGACACCCGGCCAAGAATATTCACCGTACCCGTCGCAACGCCGTCCTTCGTCATCGAAGGTGATGTCCCTGTTCCGAATCTGCAGCGTCAGCGGAACAAGAACCGTGTCGTTCGTCACCTTCACATAATCCGTCCGGACATCAAACAGGAACGGCGGCCCGGTCAGGATCTTCGAGGTCGCCATGAACGCCTCGAGATCCTTGAACTTGATCTCAGGAGGGGCCATGCAGCTTCGCAAACAGATCCAGCCGGTCAAACTGCTTGCTCTGGTTCTGTTCCGACATCGGACCCTTCGCCAAGCTGCTCCAGCCCGCCGCCTGAAAGCGGTCCGCCTGCTTCGCCTGCCCATCTGCTCGTACATCGTTTGACCAGCCCCGGGACGTATGCTTCAGCGCATCCTTCTCCGAGCGGTCAATCGTCATGTGGTAGTCGCCGCACATGCACGTATCGACAAACTCGATATCGATGTTGTCGCCGATGCCCTCAAGATAGCGGTAGTGCCAGATCTCGAACGGGAAGGTCGACGTATTGCCGCCGCCCTCTTCCATCGGACGGTCATAGCTGCCGCCGCTCGGATGCGAATCGATATTGTCCGGCTTGCCGAACGCAATATAGATATGACCGCGGTCTGTCTTCCAGCCGGGCTTGCCCGCTGCGAAATGCTCGTTCGCATACGCGATGCGGGCATAGTGCTCTTCGCGGTATTCGTTCTCAGGAGAGTCGGGATTCGGATTCCGCCGCAGCCAGAAGTTCTCGATAAACTGATCGCGCTCTTCGTCGTTACTCAGGTTCTTGAACGCCTGCAATCTCCTGGTCGGTGATGATCCACCGAACGTCTTCGTCGACCCATTTCTTGTACTCGCCCTTCAACTCCTGCTTCAGCGCCTTCTGCTGCGCAATCTTTTCCTTGTCGCTCAACGGCCGCTTCAGCGGATCGGGTTTCTCAACCGTCACTGGCCCCTGCGTCACGCCGTCAGGCTGTTGCGCAGGGGTAGTCTGCGCAGTAACGGCTTGTACTCCCGTCCCAGTGCAGGAAGAGAAAAGCCATACCCAGATGCCAAGACGCCGCAGAGTCGTCATATAAGGGGTGGCACTCCTGTAACCAAACTGTATTGTAGAGCCGATATTTCCCGGTTACAAGCAGCTAGAACGCACCAGCCCTACCCTGTTATCATCATCTGCATTCGTATGGGACTCAGAATTTTCAGCCCTCAGCAGGATTGCGGGCTTCCCCGGATCTCTGTATTGAGGAGCTAAGTCTAATTTCTGGAAAGAACTACGGAACCTCGCCGCATTTGCCTCCGTACTATCTTTCGAATAAATAAAACATCGCCAAAAGCACCTCAATTCTTTGCGGAGGTTCTTGGAAAGCAGCAATGAGCGCCAAAAAGATCATCATCATCGCAGTCGGTCGTCCTAGTCCTGGTCGGGGTCGTCATCGCCAGCATCATTCACGGGCAATCCAGCGTCACTAAAGTCTCCAGCGGGAAGGCCGTCAAGCAGGATTGGTCTCACTCGTCAGCGGCACCGGACAGATCAAGCCAAAGACCTACGTCAACGTCGGCGCCACCGCCTTCGGTCGCATCACTCACCTCAATGTCAAAGAGGGCGACCACGTCAAAGCCGGCGCCATTCTTGCCACTGTCGAAAACGTTCAGCCCACCGCCACCGTCGCAGCGCAGGAAGCCTCCATCGCCGCGTCGAAGACCGATGTCAGCAGCTTTCTCGCTGCAGAAAAAACCGCAGAAGCCAATATCGAACAAGGTAAAGCCGATCTCGAGCAGAAGCGACTCGACTTCAACCGCGCTCAGGCTCTCTACGAACGAAAAGCTGATCGCCAAGCAGGACTTCGACTCCAAAAAAGCTGCCTACGACATGTCGGTCGCCACCCTGGCCCAGCGCCAGGCCGCTCTCTCGCAGGCCCGCGCCCAGACCGATTCCCAGCGTGGTCACATGAACCAGGCCGTCGCCAGCCAACGCGCCAACTATGACGCCTTGGACAAGACCATAAGCCGCGCACCCTTCGATGGCCTCGTCACCAACGTCCCTGTTCGTGAAGGGGAAACCGTCGTCGTGGGAATTCAGAACGCCGGCGGATCCACCATCATGACCCTCGCCGACATGTCCGTCATCACCGCCGAGGTCAAGGTCGACGAAACCGACATCGTCAACGTCGCCCTCAACCAACCTGTCGACGTCACCGTAGACGCTCTCCCCGGCCGTGTCTTTAAAGGCCATGTCACCGAGGTTGGCGATCAGGCACTTCTCCGTACTACCGGTCTCTCCACCACTCAGAGCACCACTGGCACGGAAGAGGCCAAGGACTTCAAGGTCGTCATCACCCTCGACCCCACTCCCGGCGTATCCATGGACGACCTCCGCCCCGGCCTCTCCACCACCGCCAAAATCACCACCGCCCACAAGCCCGACACGCTCGTCATTCCCATACAGGCTCTCGTACAGCGAGATCCTGCAGCTGAAAAAGTCCTCGCCGCCAACGCCGGCAAACCTTCCACAAGCACCGTAGCCACCCCGGCAGGAGCAGCTCCAAAAGCGCAGCTTACCCAGGGCGTCTACATTCTCCGGGACGACCACAAAAAACTCCGCGCAGTATTTGTCCCCGTCACCACCGGCATCACAGGAGCCACAGACATCGAAGTCCTCAGCGGTCTGAAAGATGGCGATCAGATTGTCACCGGCCGTTACAAAATTCTCCGCTCCCTTAAGAGCGGAACCGCAGTCAAAATAGACAATACCGTTGAAACCACCGACGCCGATAAGTCCTAGCCTAAACTCCTCCCCCCGGAAGATGGTTCATTAACCCTCGTGGAACCATCCCGTGGGCCCGAACGTACTATCCTGAAACAAGGCAAAGAAACCGGAGAACCGGATGGCCATCGAAACCGCAGTCGAATCCCCGCTCAGCACCACCAATGCGTCCGGTCCTAACCCCGGCGACATTATCGTCACCGACAATCTCTGGAAGACCTATGAGATGGGCGACCAGCAGGTCCACGCTCTCCGCGGCGTCAACCTGCGTATTAAGCACAACGAGTACGTCGCCATTATGGGCCCCTCCGGCTCTGGCAAATCCACGCTGATGAACCTCATCGGCTGCCTCGACTCCCCCTCCCAGGGCCGCTACTGGCTCAACGGCCACGACGTCTCCGAGCTCAATGACGACGAGCTCGCCCGCATCCGCAACAAGGAGATCGGCTTCGTCTTCCAGACATTCAATCTTCTCGCCCGTGCGACTTCCCTTCACAACGTCGAGCTGCCTCTCATCTACAACGGCACTCCGGCTGCCGCCCGCACCGAGCGCGCAAAAGCAGTCCTCGAATCCGTAGGCCTCGGCCCCCGCATGATGCACAAGCCCAACGAGCTCTCCGGCGGTCAGCGTCAGCGCGTTGCCATCGCGCGCGCTCTCGTCAACAAGCCCTCCATCATCCTCGCCGACGAGCCCACCGGCAACCTTGACTCAAAAACCGGCGACGAGATCATGGCCCTCTTTGACGAGCTTCACGCGAACGGCAA
This sequence comes from uncultured Acidobacteriaceae bacterium, assembly GCA_963815485.1. GTDB lineage: Bacteria > Acidobacteriota > Terriglobia > Terriglobales > Acidobacteriaceae > Edaphobacter. The sequence goes on from CAWFGQ010000002.1 coordinate 4,322,954, forward strand.
TACCATCATCCTCGTCACCCACGAGCCCGACATCGCCGAATATGCCCATCGCATTGTCACCATCCGGGACGGTGTCATCGCCGGAGATCATCTTTCCAGTCGTATTCGCAACCAGCAGTAACAACACATCTACCCTAACCACACCTGACATCCGCTCTGCCATCCCGACCGTCTAAAATGGGATGATGGCAAAGCTCCACGGCCGCCCGTCTTCGCTCGGACCGCTAGCCCTTCTCGTCGGCCTCAGTATTCCCCTTCATGCCGTCGATGCGGCGCGCTTCGACCTCACTGGCCCCAGAATCGACGTCCACGTCACCCGCTCCGGCAAAACCCTCCCGATCGCTCAGGTCCCGAACCTCCAGCCGGGCGACAAAATCTGGCTGCACCCCGACCTCCCCCCCACGCAATCCGTTCATTACCTCCTCGTAGCTGCCTTCCTCCGTGGCACGACCAACCCGCCCCCTGACAACTGGTTCACCCTCATCCAGACCTGGAGCAAAAAAGTCCGGGAAGAAGGCGTCACCATCACCGTCCCGGACGAGGCTCAGCAGGTCATCCTGTTCCTCGCACCGGAGACCGGCGGCGACTTCTCCACCCTCCGATCCGCTGTCCGTGGACGCCCCGGGATCTTCGTCCGAGCCTCGCAGGACCTCCTCGAAGCAGGCTTCGAACAAGCCCGCATCGAGACCTACCTCGCCAACATGCGCCGCGTCCCGCCCGACGACTCCAAGGCCCTCGCCGAGCACTCCGACCTCCTCTCCCGCACTCTCAACCTCAAGCCCAACGGCGACTGTTTCAAAAAGCCGGTAGACGCTCAGGCTACCTGCCTCACCCAGGCCGGCACTCAGACCCTCCTCGATGACGGCCACGGCGTTACAGTAGCCGCCGCACTTACCAACGGCCCCGGCTCCGATCTCATCAACCAGGCCAGCTACACCTCCATGGCTGGCGCCGGCCTCTACAGCGCCTACGTCGGAGCAGTCGTCGACCTCGTCCGCCTGATGAGCGGCCTCCACACCGCCAAATATCAATACATCCCCGCGATCGCCTTTCCTAACGGCGAAGCTCTTAATCTCCGCCTCAACACCCCACCCTCCTTCCACGATCCCAAATCCGTCATCGTCATCGGCCTTCCCGCAATTCAGGCTGCGGTGCCTCCGCCTCTGCGCACGGCCGACCCCAGAACCATCACCTGCCTGCTCAAACCCGCCGTCGTCCTTCCAGTCGAAGGCGCCCCTCTGGTCTTCTCAACAGCCTTCGCCCACGACCTCGTCCTCCACCTCGAAGGCCCCGGCAAGGAAACAACAACGATTCCCGTCACCGCTGACGCCTTCCGGGGCGGCCTAGGGCTCGCACATCCACCGGCACGCAAGCCCCTGCCGCTCGATCCACTCATCGAGCCGGAAACCTCCCCGCCCGAACCGGCCACCACCGAAAAACCCAAAACCGTGAGTGTAGCCGCACCGCCGCCCCCAAGCGACGACACCACCATCACCGGAACCATCACAGGCTTCTGGGGCTTCGATCCCTACACCGGCCCCATCGTTCGCCTGCAGGACACCCCGGGCCGCAACTGGAAACTCGCCTCCACCGACCCCCTCATCGCCGGAAAGAACCAGCATGTCCTCCTCACCGCCACCGGAACCGCCTGCCTCGATACCATCAAGCTCGACCCGGGCCCTAACTCAGCCTTCGGCGGCCCCAAAGACCAGACCTTCAAAACCGCCCCCGACAGAATCAACACCGTCGATGTTGCCCTCGCCCTACCGCCTCATGACCCCGGTACGCTTCACCTTGCCATCCATCAGTTCGGCGTCTTCAGGACAGACACTGTCAGTCTCACCGACTACTCCGAACCCGCCAAACTCGACGGGCTCACCTACCACTCCGGAGATGCGACAGCACAGCTCGCAGGCACCAGCCTCGATCAGGTCCAGAAGCTAGTCCTCAACAACGACCTCACCTTCACCCCATCACCTGGAACCAACGACGCAGCCGCAGCCGAAAGAGACCTTCGCCTCTCCCTCCCTGCCAATTCCAATCCACCCCAATTTCGCCCCGGCACCCATCTCAACGCGCAGGTCTCCCTCAAAGACGGCCGCACCCTCGCCATGTCCGTCACTGTGGCCCCCTCCAGACCCTCCGTCACCCTCATCAGCAAGAACATCAACCAGCCCAGCGATACCCCCATCCACCTCGCCGATCTCGACGACCTGCCCGTAGACCAGCAACTCACCTTTTCTCTGAAATCAGGCCAGCCCTTCCCTCGAACGGCCTCTATCGAGATAGCAAACTCCGATGAAAGCCTCCGCACCTCGCTCTCCGTGGCCTCCGGCAGCCTCGTCCTGCAGAACCCCCACACTCTGCTTGCAACCCTCGACCCGCTCAAAGCCTTCGGAACCTCCGCCTTTGGCCCCCTGCGTCTCCGCCCGGTCGCACCCGACGGCACAACCGGCGACTGGCTTCCTCTCGCAACGCTGGTTCGTCTCCCGACCCTCAAAGATCTGCGTTGCCCCACAGACGCCACCCAGCCCTGCCTGGTCTCCGGCTCCGACCTCTACCTCGTCGACTCAATCGCGATGACCCCCGACTTTACCGACCCCACCTACGTCCCCGAGGGCTTCGTAGGCACCACCCTCGCCCTCCCCCGCCCCCCCAAAACCGGATTCTTCCTCAGACTCCGCGACGACCCAACAGCAGCCAACCCTGTAAACCTGCCAATCCTCCCGCAGCAAGCCCTCGCAACCCAAAAAGCCTCCCAGTAATGCGTCTTGGCGCTTTTGACTGGACCTGGCCTTTTTGACTGGTCCCCTTTTGACCTTGCCCTCACCCCTTGACCTTGTCATTCCGCAGCGCAGCGGAGGAATCTGCTCTTCAGCTCGTACAACTCATTCATCCGAAGCAACTTACCGAACCTAAAAAAATAATCCCCTCAAAACAGCCCAAAAAACGCTTGTCAAGCCTCAAAACCTCATAACCCATTGCGATTCTTCAATATCCACGTGGCATTTTAGTTTGTCCCGAACCGCTATACTGGATATATAGATCAAAAGACAAGTTTAGCCCCGGACAGCTGTCCGGGGCTAACTACTTTAGATGGAAGACTTTACAGATAACCCACTTGTTATGAAGACCTTGACCCATCAAGAACACCGCAAAGTCCTGAATAGAGAGACTTTACTTCAAAGCACTAGGAGGGGGGGCTGCCTCTTCTGCAATCGCCTGCTGCACCTTGCTGTGCTTCACGCTGTAAGTAAAGTAGATCAGCAATCCAAACAAAAGCCAGCCAACCACCACGATCTTCGTCAGCGAAGGGAGCGTCCAGATCAGATACAGCGCGCTCACGATACCAAGGATCGGCACCAGCGGAACGAGCGGCGTCTTGAATGGCCGATGCAGGTCGGGATTGCGCCGGCGCAGAATCCACACTCCCGCACACACAATCGCAAAGGCCAGCAGGGTGCCCATATTCACCAGTTCGCTCAGCTTGCCGATCGGAAGCAACGCCGGCATGAACGCCACAATTGCCCCAACGACAAGGTTGGAGATCCACGGCGTCCGGAACTTCGGATGAATCTTGCCGGCCCACTTCCACAGCAACCCGTCACGCGACATCGAGTAGAACACCCGCGATTGCCCGAGCAACATCACCAGCATCACGGTGCCCAGGCCAAAAACCGCACCGATCTTCACCAGGATCGAGCCCCAGCGAACGCCCGTAGCATCGATTCCAATCGCCACCGGCGCACTTACATCCAGCGCCCTGTAATTCACCAACCCGGTCAGTGTGCCTGACACGAGGATGTACAGAATGGTGCAAATAACAAGTGAACCCAGAATCCCGATCGGCATATCCCGCTTCGGATTCTTCGCCTCCTGCGCGGCGGTCGACACAGCATCGAAGCCGATGTACGCAAAGAAGATCGACGCAGCCCCGGCCGTGATTCCTCCCAAACCGAATTTGCCATCGCCCTCGGACGGCGGAATAAACGGAGTCCAGTTTGCATGAGCCTGAGCTGGATGCTTCAGAAGGAACCCAATTCCCAGCACAAGAAAAACTCCAACAACACCGAGCTTCACAATTACGATCGCGGTATTGAGGTTCGCCGACTCCTGAATCCCGATGATCAAAACCGCCGTCACAATCGTGATCGCCAGAAATGCCACCAGGTTGAATACCCCGGTCACATGCGGAAGAGTCGAAGGGTCAATACCCGCCGGCAGTCCCGACAAAGCCTGCCACCGATCGTGAAACAGGTACAGCACATGTCCCGGCGTAGTCGTCAGTTGCGGTGGAATCGTTATCCCAATGTCCGCCAGCAACCCGACAAGATAGCCGCTCCAGCCCGAAGCTACCGTCGCAGCGCCGAACGCATACTCCAGCACCAGGTCCCACCCAATGATCCACGCCACAAACTCACCCAGCGTCGCATACCCATAGGTGTACGCAGACCCTGCAATCGGAATCAACGAAGCAAACTCCGCATAGCAAAGCCCCGCGAACGCACATGTGATACCAGCCACCACAAAACTAAGTACGACTGCCGGCCCTGCATGCTTCGCTGCGGCCTCGCCGGTTAGCACAAAGATTCCCGCGCCGATGATCGCCCCAATCCCCAAGGTAATCAGGTTCAGCGGACCAAGAGTCCGTTTAAGTCCGCTCTCCCCCTCGTTCTCCGCCTCATTCAACAGACGGGAAAGAGGTTTAACTGCCAGCAAATTCGCCATCGAATAAAATTCTCCACTTCCCTGAAACTAAGCTTTTACAGACCCTCGCCCTGTGGCCATCCGCGTCCAAACCAGGTACACCGGAATACCCAGCAGAACGATCATCAGGCCCGGCCACGTGTACTGAGGTTTGTATCGCAACAGTACAACACAAATCCAGACTGCCATCACGATATATAACCCGGGCAGGACGGGATATCCCAACGCCCGGTAAGGCCGCTCCACATCAGGACGCGTCCGCCGCAGCACAAACAACCCGGTAATCGTCAGAATATAAAAGACCAGTACCGCGAAGATCACGTATTCCAGCAACTGGTTATAGCTCCCTGACAAACACAACAGGCAGGCCCACGCCCACTGCACCCAAAGCGCATTAACCGGCGTCTTCGATCCCTCGCTCAGCTTTCCAACGGACTTGAAAAACAATCCATCCCGGCTCATCGCGTAATAAACTCGAGCTCCGGCCATCAGCAGCCCGTTCACACAACCGAACGTCGAGATCAGAATCACTGCGGCCATCAGTTTCGCACCGGAACCGGCAAAAGCCTGTTCCATCACCGCAGTAGCGACCCGGTCCTCTGACGCAAACTGAATCCCCCGCCCCATGATCGTCGTCGCCGCCGCCGCATCGCCCGCCATTGGTAGCACACTCAGATAGACGAAGTTGCAAAGCACATACAGCAACAACACCACCCCGGTTCCGATCACCAGAGACAGCGGAATATTCCGCCTCGGATTCCGAATCTCTCCTGCCGTAAATGTCACGTTGTTCCACGAATCCGAGCTGAACAACGACCCGACCTGCACCACAGCGACAATCGTCAATACACCAACCCACGCCGTCGGGCCACCTACTCCTACCTGCACCGAATGCAGCGTGCCCCAGCCCGCGCCAGCCCAGAAATTATGCCAACCCTCACCAAAGTTCGCAGCAATCGCGGTCGAATTCTTCGCCACCAGGCCAACCAGAACCACCGCCGCCAGCGCCAGAACCTTCGCCGACGTAAATACGTTCTGCACCGCCGACCCCATCCGGACACCGAGAGAGTTCAACGCGGTAAGCAGCGTGAGCACAGCGATTGCAGCCAGATTCGCCGTGTTCAAGCCGATATCCATATTGCCCAGCAGCATTGGCCCAACCTGCACCGCCGGCACCTGCCCGATATGCCAGATCCAATTTGATCCAGTCACACTCGGAAAGAACACGCCAAGAAACTTCCCAAAAGCAACGCCCACCGCCGCCACCGTTCCCGTCTGGATCACCAGAAAGAGCGTCCACCCGTAAAGAAAACCCCAGAGCGGCCCCAGCGCCTCGCGCAGATAAACATACTGCCCGCCTGCCTTCGGCATCATCGCCGCCAGCTCGCCGTAACTCAACGCGCCGATCATAGTCATCGTCGCCGTCACCAGCCACGCCGCAATCAGCAGAGCGGGCGAACCGAGCCCACGCGACATCTCCGCCGAGACGATGAAGATGCCCGACCCAATCATTGAGCCCATCACTATCGCCGTAGCCGAAAACAGCCCCATCCCCTGCACAAACTGCGGAGCGGCTGAACTCACTTGCTTATCATCTTGCACTGAGGAAGAGGTATCCACCATCGTTCGATTCATTTAATTCTCGTTCCGTCAGTTCTACCGTAAAAGTTCGAGAAAGTCTCCCACCACTTTCTGAACGGCTTCTCCCTCAACAAATAACGCGCTAATCACTGCCACCGAATCCGCCCCCGCATCCATAACACTTCGCGCGTTCATCCGGGTAATCCCTCCGATCGCAACAATCGGTTTACGAGTCAACTGCCTGGCCCTCCTCACACCCTCCAACCCGATTACCGGCTGAGAATCAAGCTTCGTTCCTGTCGCGAACACCGGCCCGACAGCCACATAGTCCGCACTTGTCTCATTTGCAATCCTCACCTGACCATCGTTATGCGTCGAAACTCCGACCCACCGGTCCGGCCCGACCACCCGCCGTGCGTCTTCAGGCGACAAATCCTCGTGCCCCACATGCACTCCATCAAATCCCGCCGGCTTCACCAACTCCGCATGGTCATTCATGATCAACCGACAGCCGGTCCCCTCAAATACCTCCCAAATCACCGCGGCACGGCGCAAAACCGAATCGGGTTCCCCCACCTTGTCGCGATACTGCAGCAACTCCACCCCTGCCGCCTTCAGATCTTCTGCGAATCTGCCCGGGACAACTTCATGCAACTGAAGCACCCCCTGATCCACAATCGGATACAGCCGTGGAAATTGCAAAGGCACTGATTCGCGCATCGAGATCTCTCTGACTAGCTTTCCTTCTGACGTTCCAGGAACCGTTCCATAAACTTCGTATCGAACTTGCCTGCTCGAAACTCGTCATCGGCAAAGATCCGCTGGTGCAGCGGAATCGTCGTGTGAATTCCCTGAATCACGAACTGGCTCAGCGCCCGTTGCATCTTGTCCATGGCCTCAACCCGATCAACGCCATGACATATCAACTTCGCAATCATCGAGTCGTAGTACGGAGGCACTACACCCTCTGCATACTGAGCAGTATCGACGCGCACTCCATTGCCTCCGGGCACATTGAACGCCGTAATCTTGCCCGCCGACGGCGTGAACTTTTCCGGATGCTCAGCATTGATCCTGCACTCAATTGCATGCCCGCGAATCTCCACCGGTCTCGTGATAATCGACGACAACTTCTCGCCTGCAGCAATTCGCAATTGTGCCTTCACCAGATCGATTCCTGTAACCATCTCGGTTACACAATGTTCCACCTGAATTCGCGTGTTCATCTCGATGAAGTAGATCTTGCCGTCCTCATCCATCAGAAACTCAATTGTCCCCGCGTTCCAATACCCAATGTTTTCGAGCGCTTTCTTGATTGTCTTGCCAAGCTCCTCACGCAGCTTCGGATTCACCATCAGGCTCGGAGCCTCTTCAATCAGCTTCTGATGTCGCCGCTGAATTGAGCACTCACGTTCCCCCAGGCTCATCACGTTGCCATGCTCATCCGCCAGCACCTGAAACTCGATATGCCGTGGCCGCTCGATGAACTTCTCCATGTACATGTCGCCGTTGCCGAAGGCGTTCGCAGCCTCAGTCGAGGCCTGCTGGAACATTGCCGGCAACTCTTCCGCGGTACGGACGATGCGCATCCCGCGTCCACCACCACCGGCCACCGCTTTCAGGATGACCGGGTAGCCAACCTCCTTCGCCCATTCCAGAGCCTCTTTCTCATCCGCGATCACTCCATCCGAGCCCGGCAGAATCGGCACCTTCGCCTTCTTCATCGTCTGCCGCGCTGTGGACTTCTCGCCCATCATCCGCGTCACCTCCGGCGGAGGTCCAATGAACTTGATATTCGACGCCCGGCACACCTCGGCGAAGTTCGCGTTCTCGCTCAGCAGGCCATATCCCGGATGAATCGCATCCACATCGGCAATCTCCGCCGCAGAGATTACTGCTGGGACATTCAGATAACTGTCAGCCGACCGGGGTGGCCCGATACAGATTGCCTCATCGGCGAATCGCACATGCAGCGAATTCCTGTCCGCCTCGCTGTAGACGGCGACCGTACGGATCCCCATCTCCCTGCACGCGCTGATCACCCGCAGCGCGATCTCCCCACGATTTGCAATCAAAACCTTACGAAACATTTAGCTCCCGGCAATTTGCTAAGAAATCATCTGACACGGAGTAGGGAAACTGAAACCTGGCTTTACCGCGGCCGAACCGCAAACAGCGCCTGTCCATACTCCACTGGCTGTCCGCTCGAAGCAATCCGCTTCACGATCTCACCGGCAACATCGGCTTCAATCTCATTCATCAGCTTCATTGCCTCGACGATGCAGAGCACCTGCCCAACCTCCACCTGATCGCCCACTTTCACAAAGGCAGGCGCACCGGGCGACGGGGACTCATAGAAGGTGCCGACGATAGGCGACTTTACCAAATGCAGTTTCTCTTCGAGCTCTGCCGCAAGCTCTGCAGCGGGGCTTGGACCGCCGGGCGCCACGCTCGGAGCCGACGAAGCTGCAGGTGCAGACGCCATCAGCCTGCCTAACTGGGCCATATCGAATCCGCCGGTAGCTGCAGGCTCTCCTGCAAACTTAATCCGCACCTTCAGATCGTCCTGCTCCATGTCGAACTCGGCGATACCATTCGCCTTCAAAAAGTCGATCAGTTCGCGAAGCTCTTCCAACCTATTTCGGTCCATCATGTCTCTTCCCGGTGCTCAAAACACCTGTTGTTGTACAAATAGCAGTTTCGTATCGTGGATTGCTAGTTCCTATTCTCTGTGCCTGATTCCCGTCTTTACAACTCAACCCAGGCCTTCACACTTGGCGTCAGGATCTCCCCGCCCCTTGCCGTTACCAAAACCATATCTTCAATCCGCACTCCAAACCGCCCCGGGATATAAACCCCCGGTTCGATCGTGATGACCATTCCCTCTTCCAAAGCCTGCTTCTGCTTCGCCGCCAACCGCGGTCCTTCGTGAATCTCCAGCCCTACTCCGTGTCCGGTCGAGTGGCTGAAATACTTGTCCAGCTTTACCTTCCGCAACACACTTCGTGCCGCTTCATCCACCTCACCAGCAGTTACTCCAGGCGCCACGGCGGCTACCGCAGCTTCCTGAGCTTCCAGCACAAAATCATACACGTCCCGTTCGTCCGGCATCGCCTTGCCCATGTGCACGGTACGCGTCATATCGCTCAAATATCCGTCGAGCATAACACCAAAATCCAGCGTCACGAACCCGCGCTTCGGCACCTTCGCACTCGTCGCACGCCCATGGGGCAGCGCCGATCGCTCCCCGCTCGCCACAATCGTCTCGAAGCTCATCCCCTCCGCTCCAGCAAGCCTCGCCGCATACTCCAGAGTCGCCGCAACTTCCATCTCCGTCAGTTCGGCCTCCAGATAACCGAGCATTCCCTGAAACAACTCGCACCCAACCGCTGCTGCCGCTCGAATCTTCAAAATTTCGCCGGCGTCCTTAACCTCGCGGAGTTTGGCGATTATCGCCCCCAGAGGCACAAACATCCCCCGCCGTACCCGGCCGGAAACCGCCTTTTGCATCGCTTCCAGCGCCGCCACGGTCGTATGCATCGAATCAAACCCGCATCGCCGAATCTTCTCGGACTCCATCCATTCACAAGCTGCAACGACCGCTGGTTTCGTGGCAATGACCACTCGAATTCCACCAGCCTCGGCCTTGGCCTGGGCCGTATATCGCCCGTCCGTAAACAAAACCGCACGGTCCCTCGCAAGCACCAGCGCGGCATTCGACCCCGTAAATCCAGACAGATAGCGGACATCGGGCAGATGCGTCACCAGCAACCCATCCACACCGGCACTTTTCGCAGCGGCAGCCGCGCGTCCCTTCCGAAGCCTCAGACTCATTTCTTTGATTCTATCCAACCCGTTTGTCGCTCTTGTTTTGGCCAGTCAATCTTCACCCAGTATCATGGACTTATGCCCCGCTTCACCCCTCTTCAATCAGTTCTCACCCGAAGAAAATTCCTTTTAGCCACAGGCACCACCGCCGCCGGTTTGGCGCTCTATGCTGGCGAAATTGGTCGCCACGAAGTCGACGTCGTTGAACGCCCCATCGCCATTACTAATCTGCCCACTTCGTTTCACGGCTTTCGCATTGTCCAACTCAGCGATATCCACCTCGACGAATACACAGAGCCCTTCTTCCTCGAGCGCATCGTTCACAGAGTCAACGCTCTCACCCCCGACCTGGTTCTCCTCACCGGAGACTTCATCACCCATGGCTCCATTTCCTTCATTGCCGGTCGCCATGCCATCCGTCGCTGTGCAGAGATTCTCTCTACTCTCACCGCTCCCCAACGCTTCGCCTGCCTCGGCAATCATGACGTCTCCTACGACGCCCCTGCGGTCATCGATGCCCTCAATGCAAACAAAACTCCTGTTCTGGTAAACCAATACGTCCCCATCGAACGCAATCGCGACCGCCTCTGGATCTGCGGACTCGACGACCCCGCAAACAGCCACCCTGATCTTGATCTCGCAGTGCCACCCAACCCCAATGGCCCCGTCATTCTCATGGCACACGAACCCGACTACGCCGACAGTGTTATCGAGCAGGCCCGCGGGCCCCTCATCGACCTCATGCTCGCCGGTCACTCCCACGGCGGCCAAATCCGGCTTCCTTTCCTGGGGCCGCTTGTACTGCCTCCCATGGGAGAGAAATATCCGGAAGGCCACTTTCGCTTAAAGCAGATGCAACTCTACGTGAACCGCGGAATCGGGACCGTCGGGCTTCCCTTCCGGCTCAACTGCCCGCCGGAGATTACCGTCATCACCCTGAACCCCGGCTGATCTCTCAGCAGAGTTCTCGAAAAAGTTGAAACCTTCAGGAAGCTTTCGCTCGAATCCCGAAGGCAAGCTTCATCTGGCTCCAAACGCGGTAAAAAAGATCATCACAAATCCCACCCCAAAAAGCGCCAGCGCGACCAGAAGCCTCCATCCCACGCTGTACCACCGCTTCCCCACTACTGACCAGCACAGCTGAATCGCAAACCAGAATGCCGCCACAGCAATGGCGCCAAAGATCAAAACATAGACATCGATGTGCGAGATGAACCGCTGAATCAAGCCGCTTTACCGAGCCCGCGCAACCGGCTTCTTCTGCCTTGGCATCACTGCAATGGGAGAGGGCCGCTTCACTCCCGACTTTTCATCCATCCATCCATCCAGCAGGGTCTTCCTGAACCGCCAGCGATTCCCCAGCCGGAACGCCGGAATTAATCCCTCTGACGCGTACCTGTACAGCGTGTCGCCGCTGATCCCGAGATAATCCGCAGCTTGCCGGATATCCATCACCTCGCGCACAGCCTGAACCACAACTGCCATACCAAGTCTCCCGTTCGTCTACACCAGAGCATGTCAGTTCAGAAACCTGACACCCCTTTTGTACCCGCTTTTCCACAACCGCACAAGAAAAATCTCAGCTATTGACCACTAACTAACTGATACCAAAGTACTACCCTCGTTCCAATCTAGGAACATTCAGCTCGTGACGAAGAAGAAAAAGCCCCGGTTTAAACCGGAGCTCCTTCTCTTTGAAAAACACTACATACCCGGCTATTTTTTCGGCTGCAATCCAGTCATCACCGCCAGCAAATCTTCTCCAACGGTGCGGGTCTTCGCGATTGCGTCCGCCAAAGGAATATCCGTAATCTGAGTCCCCTTTAGCACTACAAGGCGGCCAAACTTCCCTTGGTGTACCAGATCAATCGCAGCCACACCATAACGGGTCGCCAGCATCCTGTCGAAAGCAGAAGGCGTCCCACCGCGCTGCGTATGCCCAAGGTTGACGCTTCTCGTTTCATACTTGGTTCGCTTCTCAATCTCCTCGGCCAATTGCTGCCCAATCCCGCTCAGCCGAACATGCCCGAACGAGTCCACGCTTGTTCCTTGCGTCGCCTGCGAACCCTCGGGAAACTTCGCTCCCTCGGCCACCACTACGATCCCGAACTTCTTCCCGTGATCGTGCCGGTACTTCAAAAGCCGGCACACCTCGTCAATATCGATCGGTACCTCAGGGACAAGAATCACATCCGCGCCGCCCGCGATACCCGAAGTAATTGCGATCCACCCGGCATCGCGCCCCATAACCTCGCACACCAATACACGGTTATGTGCCTCTGCGGTCGAGTGCAGCCGATCCACCGCTTCCGTCGCAATGGTCACGGCCGTATCAAACCCAAAACAAGCGTCCGTCCCAGACAAATCATTATCGATCGTCTTCGGAACGCCCATACACTTCACGCCCTTCTCGCTCAGTGCCAGCGAGATTGACTGCGTATCGTCTCCACCCAGCGCGATCAGTGCGTCAATCTTGTTCTTCTGGAGCACCTCGACGCACTTATCAAAACCACCCGGAATCTTCTTCACATTCGTCCGCGACGACCGAAGAATCGTTCCGCCCTTGTGCAAAATTCCCGACGTCGTCTCCAGGTTCAGCGGCATCGTCACGTCATCCAGAACGCCGCGCCACCCTTCCATAAACCCGACAAACTCATCTCCATGGTGCAAGATCCCTTTGCGCACAGCCGCACGAATCACTGCATTCAATCCAGGGCAATCTCCGCCCCCCGTCAACATCCCAATCCGCATCACTTTCTCCTTTGAACTTTTTAACCTTCAGAAAAATCATACGCCAGAGAGCGACCACCATCCCTGCCCTCTCCCTCAAAGAATTTTCTCTGCCGGTAATGAAAATATTTCTGCCGAGACCTCAATTTGTTTCCTTCACCGTAAGCATCGCGACTGGCTTTTTCGTTCGTGTTGTCGTAATCATCACCACACTGATCAGAACAAACAGCGTTCCCAGAATTGTTCGCAAGCCAAGTGACTCCCCGCCCAGAAAATATCCCAGCACCACCGCCACCACAGGATTCACATAGGCATAGGTCCCGACCTTTGTCGGCGATTCGTGATGAATCAGCCACACATAAGCGGTAAACCCAATAAGCGAACCAGCTACGATCAGGTACAACAACGAGAACCATGCGCCGCGTGAGACAGTCGACGGATGAAACCTATGAAATTCCCCAAACGCAGCCGATACAAAAGCCAACATCGCTCCACCAGCAAGCATCTGCGCCCCCGAACTCATCACTTTCGATGGCGGTAGCTCCAGCTTGCGCGTCAGCACAGAAGCTACAGACCAACTCATCGCTCCGACGATCAGCGCGACAGCACCAATCCTGTCGATTGGCGCGCCTCCAAGATTCAATGAGCGGCTCATCAGCACCGCCACACCCCCAATCCCAATCAGGAGTGCCAGGACCAGGCGAATCGTGAGCCGTTGTGTCCGCAGAAAAAATATCTCTGATAGCGCGATAAACACGGGAATCGTGGCCATCATGACTGCAGCAGCGCCAGAAGGGACACGCTGTTCAGCCCAGAACAACAGTCCGTAATCAACCACAAAGATCAACATTGCAAGAATGCAGGCTGACATCCATTCGCGTTTTCGCGGCGACGGCTCGCCCCGCGCAATCATCCAGCCATACAGAACAAATCCCGCAACCAAAAACCGCATCGCAGCGAAAAGAAGTGGCGGAACCTCCCCAACGCCAATCCGAATCGCAAGAAATGTTGATCCCCACACAAAATAAATAATCGCGAAAGCTGACAGAGTCTTCCACGCAGGGCGACGAGTTGGACCTTCCATAGGCAGAATTCCCTAAAGGCACTCTATCAAGAGTCCCACCAATCACTCCCAACTCACTTCAAAAAGTTAATTAGCGACGCGAGTCGAAATCAACAGTAACGGTGGTCGCAACTTCAACCGGCACTCCGTCAACCTTATAGGGTCGATATAGCCAGGATCGCACCGCATTCTTTGCTGCACCCCTCAGAAGACGATGCCCTTTGATCACCTGTACGTGTTCCACGGTCCCATCCTTGGAGATCACCGCCTCCATCACCACATTGCCCTGCAAATGGGTAAGGCTCGCGAGCATTGGATACGAAGGCTTCGGGCCTGAGACAAGATTTGCTTCCATAACCCCCGAAGAAACGTTGACAAGACGATTTGGCCCCGGTATCGAGCTCAAATTGTAAGCTCGATCAGCGGAGTCTGTGTCCTCCAATCCCACCGTTGCAGCAACAGGCGAAGCCTTCAAATCCGCAGTGTGATGCAAAGAGGCTGGTGCAGATCTCAAATGGCTCGGTACTGGCTTCTTTCTTCTCATCGGAGTAACAGACGGATTACTGACAGAAGAAACTGCCTGTGGGGCGGGGCTGGAACTTCCAACGTCGCCCCCGCCGCCTACCGCCGATGCGCTCAGAGGGTATAGTGCCGCGGAACTTATATCACGCTCAAACCACCGCAAGAGAGAACCAGCCAGCAGCACCGTCGCAACGCCAGCGAAAATTGGCAGTGCAACATGCCTTCGGAAAGAAGGGGATGCTCCTGCGTCTGTCCAGTGACGCCTGAGAGCCGCAAGAAGACCGATCGCTGTTCTCTCTTCATGGCTTGATTCGTAAGACTCCGGCTGAAATCCAATCTCGGAAGAAATAGTCGGCGAGAATTTCTCCTTAACTTCCACTCTCAGCCGGTCCGGCGGCTCAGACAACACGGCCGGCGGATTATCCTTCAGATTCTGAAGACGCGGCTCAATCCTGTTGATTCTCTCGTCGATTGAATCAAGGTACATCTTGAGTTCCAGGCTGCCCATCTCCAGTCGGCTCAGAGATTCAGCCAGTGTGTTCGATCCCCCGAAATTGCTCGCCATCGACCCCGAACAAGGAAAGTCGAGATGATCCGCATGGAACTGGCTGCAGACACCCGCACCCACCAGGAATTCGATCACAAGATTAACCGGGATATTCATCTCCCGCTCGCACTCTGCGATATCGGATCCTCCGCTCGCCAGCGCAATAATCGTAAGAAGGGACCGTAGTGAGACACCGCCCTCGATTTCAATGACAGTTTTCGCCACACGCGCAAGGTCGTTACGAAGTTCGCTGTGATATCTCACCGTTCGGGCAAACGACAAAAAGGCTTCTCGCGAACCGAATTCAATGCCGTTGCAGCGAAAGACATCACGAAAGTCTTCGATCGCTTCACCGAAGCGTGAAGTAGTCTCCTGAGTGTCTGAGAAGAAATCCATGGCACCCACTTAGATGCATGCTGCGTCCCGACAGTGACCTGCGCCCAAAACATAACCCCATCACCGCCACCAATCCGACCGCACCTCCGCACCCGTCACAACCTCGGTTGGACGTCCCGGTTCCGGAGCCCAGATCCCTATCCCCTTCTCCTCCGCCAACTTCAACAACCGCTGAATCGGCTGCCTCCATGCGTGAAGAGCTAAATCGAACAATCCCCAGTGAATCGGCATCATCAACCCACTCCCGCCTAACGCGTCAAAGGCGCGGGCGGCGCCATCCGGTCCCAGATGGATCCCCTCCCACAGCACATCAAACGCGCCGATCTCCAGCATCACAAGATCGAACGGCCCATACTTCGCCCCTATCTCCGCAAACCCATCCCACCAGCCTGTGTCGGCCCCAAAGTAAACCTTATGCTTAGCGCTCTTAAACACGAACGCCGACCAAAGCGTCTCAAAGCGGTTGAACATACTCCGTCCGGAGAAATGTCGTGAAGGCACAGCCGTGATCTCCAGACCGCGCACGGTTGCATTCTGCGTCCAGTCCAGTTCCGTGATCCGTTCCGACTCCACTCCATATCCACGAAGAATCTCCCCCACACCCAGAGATGTCACCCAACGAACTCCACGCATCGACTCCAACCGCGACAACTGCCGAATCGTTGCCTCTCCCAAATGGTCATAGTGGTCATGCGACACCAGCACAACATCAACCGGGGGCAAATCCTCGAGTCGCATCGGCGCCGCAAAGAACCGCTTCGGTCCCGCCCACGTCATCGGCGAGGCCCGCTGATCCCACACCGGATCCACCAGCACCCTCACTCCATCGATCTCAACCAACATCGAAGAGTGCCCCATCCACGTCACTCTCAACCCGCTCTCAGGCGCCACCCCATACACCGCAACATCTGTCCTGAAAGGCCCAATCGGTCCCCGAGGCGATTTTTCTTCCTTGTTCCTCAGAAAACGCGGTAATACCTTGAACAGAGTGCCGAACCCACCTATCGTCGTCGGAACCGGATTCAAAAACCTCCGGCCCTCCCGCCTCGCCTGCCGCAACATCGTCATTCTCTGAATCCTACAATCCTTACTCTGCCAAAATCACAAAATCGAACCCCGCGCAGGCAAGGGAGAGTAAAAATGAATTCCTTGCGCAAACATGCAATCCCGCTTTCCGATCTGCTCAGCATTCTCGAGTCGTTCTACGGCACGCAACAGCCTTCGTGGCCGACTGACCCCTATGACTTTCTGGTCTGGTGGCACTGCGGTTATCCAGCCTCCGACGCCACCTGCGCCAAGGGTTGGGCCTCGCTCACCAAATCCATCGGTACCACGCCTGAAAAGCTCCTCGCGATCTCTCCGGAAAAACTCGCGGCGGCATTGAAGGCCGGCGGCATGGTTCCTGAACTACGCGCCTTGCGCCTCAAGGAGATCGCGATGCGTGTCAAAGATCACCTCAGTGGCGACCTCCTCGCCGCAATCTCCGGACCGCTCGAACAGGCGCGCAGGGAGCTTAGAAAATTTCCGAATATAGCGGACCCCGGCGCCGATCGCATCCTCCTCTTTGGCCACATCGCACCCGTAGCCGCAGTCCCCTCTAACTGCCCGCATGTGCTCGTGCGCATCCTTCTAGGCAGAGAACGCGAAAGCTACCCCGTCACCTACCGCGAAGCCCAGGAGGCCATCGCAACACAAACCCCCGCCACCTTCGAAGCCCGTACCCGAGCCTATCTGCTGGTCAAGCACCACGGTCAAGCCACCTGCAAACGCACCAACCCCAAGTGCGATCATTGCCCCGTCAATGCAAATTGCGCGTTCTTCGCCGGCAATCATCGCGGGCGCCCAGCCCCATCGACGCAATAATCCAGATACACCTCTTCTGCAGCCAATGCTCTGCGATGTGGCGGTGCGCCTGGTGTCTACTGAGGCAGCCCGTTATACCCGCTGGCGCCGCGCTGTAAAATCGCAAACGCGCCACTCGCAAGAATCCCCTCACCTGCCTTCAGATCGAATCTGGGGTCGTCCATGATCGGTGTAAGCGTCAACGCGCTTCCGGTTCCCCGGGCGGTAAAGTAGATCTTCAGCGCTGGAACCCAAACTACGATATCGCTCCCGCTCTGCTTGTGAGCCACCAACGCTTTGGTCAATGCCGAATTCCCAAAGTCGGTAGCCCTCCATCCATCACTGCGCTGCGTCACCGACACCGACGACAGTACCTGCTCGCCCGACGTCACCGGATAAATTGTCTTATGGGCATCCTGCACCAGCGAGGAAGCGTCCGGGTCTCCCTTGTACGCCGTCAGCGCATCAAGACGCACGCTGTGCAAGCTCATCGGCGCACCGAGTTGCGCACTCTTCACCTGATCTACCGAACTGAACCCAAGCCCTTGATAATTATCCTGGGTCACCAGCGACTGCAGCGCCGCCAATCCAGCCTGAGCAGCTTCTTGCGGTGTCGCACTCGGCGCACTCTCACTCTGCGTCCCTTGTCCTCCCGGAAACACCTTCCCTTTGCAAGAGCTCATCGTCAGCACCACGCAAGCCAACAACACTGCTTCACGAGATCTCATCTTATTTTCCTCCCGTATAAGTAATGTTGTAGAAATCGTTCCAGTGCGTGTGATCCGTATCGCTCACATAGCGCGAGTACGTCATAATCGTCTCCGTCCCGCCAGTCAGCGTATTCAAATTCGTGTAAGGCTCGGGGTCGTTCACATCCACATACTGAACATTGTTAAGCGTCAGATACCCTTTCACCACCATCATGTGGCCGCCCCCGCCAGGCCAATGCCACGAAAACGCAAACGGCTTGTTCGCGCAAAAAATCTGCCCCTGCACCTCCGCCCAGGTAAGCGCTGCATCACTCGTCTGATCAGCCGTGAATCCGTACTTCGTGTACTCCGGCCAACCTCCGTTGTTGCACGAGCCAGAATTATTCTGGCAGCAACCGCTCAACCCGAACCGGTTATTCGCCTCGGTACATTCAGCCACATCGTGGCCGAAATACTTCATCGTCATCTCGCCGCTGGCTGCCCAGCACCAGTTCGAAGCCTGCTGAGGCAGCGTCGGCAAATTCACCGTAGCGACCAGCGGAGGATTACAACACCCCGCCACAAGAAAAAGGGAAATCGTCAACACGCCTGCCAGAAGCAGTCTCATGAAGTGACCTCAAATCGTGAATTATTCGATCTGGCCCATTTCAGTCAAACCCGGGTTCGCCCACCGGGGACAGAGCAGAACACTCCGTTCCAAGACTGCGCAGAATCATACACCAATGTGAACCTCTGGCAAGCACAAATTAACCCGCACCGCTATGCCTTAGAAGCCGTCGCCTCGTCTGCATAAAACTTGCCAATCTCCTTCGCATACAGCTTCTCTACCACTCTTCTCTTCAGCTTCATGCTAGGCGTCAGCGTTCCCTCTTCGACGCTCCACTCCTCCGGAACCACAGTCACCCGCTTCATGCTCTCGTAGTTCGCAAGCCCCATGTTCACCTTGTCCACAATCTCCTGGTAAGCCTTCACAACCTTCGCGTCCTTCACCAGAGCAGCCTTGTCTCCCGTGGCAATCCCCTGCCCCTTCGCCCATCCCTCCAACGCAGCAAAGTTAGGCGAGATCAGCACACACGCAAACTTGTGCTTGTCTCCCACCAGCGCCGCATGAGCCACCAGCACGTTCGCCTTCAACTTGTTCTCAATCGGCTGCGGTGCAATCAACTTCCCGCCGCTCGTCTTCAACAACTCCTTCTTTCTATCCGTAATCGACAGGAACCCATCCTTATCGATATTCCCAATATCCCCCGTCTTGAACCACCCATCTGGAGTAAACGCCTCCGCGCTCTCCTTCTCTTTCTTCCAATACCCCTTGAAGATCGAAGGCCCTCGCACCTCCAGTTCGCCATCCTCGGCAAACCGGCACTCCATATTCGGCAACGCCTTACCCACCGTGCCTATCCTGTGCGCATTTGGATAATTCAGCGAAATCACCGGCGACGTCTCCGTCAGCCCATACCCTTCAAAGATGCGAATCCCCACGTCCGCGAACCACCCCGCCGAATCCATTCCCAGCGGCGCACCGCCTGAGATGAACACACGCGCGGCTCCTCCAAACGCCTCGCGAATCTTTCCAAACACCAGCTTGTCCGCAAGCCTCCAGCTCAAACCACCCGGAGTCTTCCCCTCCAAAATCTCCGCACGATGTTTCTTCCCAACCCCAAGCGCCCACTTCAAAATCTTCAGCTTCACCGGCGACGCAGCCGATTTGCCCTCCACAGCCTGACGAATCTTTTCATACACCCGCGGCACCGCCACAAACACCGTCGGCTTTACCGCCTTCATCGCTTCTGGCAGCTTCTCGAACTTCGGGCAATACGCCAACCGCGCCCCGTTGCACATCATCGCGTAATCCAGATGCCGCGCCGTCACATGCGACAACGGCAGAAACGAGATGCAGCTATCCGAATTCGTGAAACCAAGCGGCCCGGTCGAGTAGTTCACATTGCTCGCCAGATTCCTGTGCGTCAGCATCACGCCCTTCGGCTCACCCGTCGTCCCTGACGTATAGATAATCGTC
Source organism: uncultured Acidobacteriaceae bacterium (assembly GCA_963815485.1). Lineage (GTDB taxonomy): Bacteria > Acidobacteriota > Terriglobia > Terriglobales > Acidobacteriaceae > Edaphobacter. The sequence goes on from CAWFGQ010000002.1 coordinate 4,342,900, forward strand.
GCCAGATCCTCCGGCTTCGTATCTTTCACCATCGCATCGAACGCCGAGTCCGGCTGCTCCTTCGCCTTCGCGCCCTCCATCAGCTTCAAAAAACTCTCCGCCCCGCTGAATTCTCCGGCATCCATCACTACCACGTGCTCCAACTCCGCTAGTTCGCCTGCAGCCGCAACCTTCTCGTACATCTCCCGCGAAGACACCACCGCCACCTTCGCCCCAGAGTCCCGCAGCATGTACCCAATCTGCTCCGGCGTCAGCGTCGGATACAACGGAACATCCACTCCGCCAATCGCCAGAGTCGCAAAGTCGGTCACCGCCCACTCCCAACGGTTTTCACTCAGAATCGCTACGCGATCGCCCTTCCCAAGTTCCCATCCAAGCAAAATATCTGCCAGCGCACGCACTCGCCCATACAGCTCACCCGACGTAATCGGCTTCCAGGCCCCATCAGCGTCCTGCCCAAGCATCACCGCAACATCGCCCCTGCTGGAAACCTTCACCAACGCATCATTCATCGTTACCAGGTCAAACATGTCATCTCCAAACAGTATTCCCGTGCCAGAGCATTATTGCAGCAAATTCATCATAAGCAGAGAATTCCGGCATGAAAAAGCCGCTGCAAAAAACCGAGGATGTTGACTTCACAAAGGCCATCCCGGGATCAACGCACCGGTGCGTAATAACCAGATCTGATAACCAGGCTTTCGACTCGCTCCGGAGCCTTCAACTCAATGCGATGGAAACAGCCATCGTGCTTCAGCACCGCTGGCCTGTAGACAAGACGATATTCATTGCGAAGATCCGCCTCGATCATCCGCAGGTCGTCGTATATCTCAGCTTCCGAAGCGTTGTCATGGAAGACTCTGCCGCCAGTCTTGGCAGCCAGCTCTGCCAACGTCGCGCCGCCGCCGGAAAAGAAACTCGACTTCGGATCCGAACGAAAAGAATAAATTGCAGTATGAGTGCGCTGACACGCCGTGACCACCTCGTTGAGCGAAGTATGGCTGGCATTGTCTTCTCCATCGGAAAATACCAAGATGAAATTCCCCGTCGCCGTCGAATCCGTCTTGCCAAACTCTGAATAGCATCCCCGGAAGATCGCATCGAACAGCCCTGTACCTGCCAGGAGATTCTCTCCGCCTGCGCTGACGCTGCGAATGCCTGCGACCAGTGCCGTCGGATCGCCCGTCCACGGCTGCACCGTCTTCGAAAGTCGCCCAAAATCCATTACGAACGCCCGGTCCAGGTCCTGCCGCAGCAGCCTTTGCGCGTATTCGATCGAGATAGCCCGATTGGCAGCAATAAAATCCCGCATGGACTCGCTTGTATCCATCAAAATTCCCGCGCGAATCGGAACGTCCCGCAACAGCTGGAACACAAGAATGTTGCTTGGTGATCTACCGTTGTCACGCAGGCGCAGCTCATCTAGTTTCAGATCATTTACCGGAAGACCATGAACATCTGCAGCGTGAAACGTGAGATACACCTCATCGACAGAGACACGAAGCCCGTAGGTTGTGTTGTTTTGGTCCGCAGCAGTAATTGTCTGAGAACCCACACCGCGCGCGTCGGCAAACACTAAAACCACAAACAAACCCGAGAGAATCGAGAGTCGATGCATTGTGGACTATCTCAAAAACTATAGACGCGGCTCTGAGCAGCTCGTTAGAGTTCGCGATACATCACAAAAGCGTCAACATATCCCAGTCGGGGGTGCAGAAAGCCCTTCGGCAGGCGCCCAACAATCGCAAAACCGAAGCTCTCCCACAACCGAACCGCACGTTCGTTGCTGCTAACCACAAAATTAAACTGCATCGCCTTAAATCCCCGTTCGCGAGCACGCTCCAGCGAATGCGCACACATCGTCCGAGCCACTCCCTGCCCCGTCGCCCAACCTGCTGTCATATATCCGCAGTTAGCCACGTGCGATCCCCCACCTCCCTGGTTCGCCCGCAGATAGTACGTTCCCAGAACCACCCCATCTTCCTCGGCCACAAACGTCTCATGTGCCTCAGAAAACCAATACGCCAATGCATCCTCCCGGCTCAAATGTTGCGGAAGCGTATAAGTCTCACACACCCGAATCACAGGCTCCAGAATCAACCAGATTGCGTCAGTGTCGCGAGCCTCAGCCGGACGAATCGTCAACATGTTCGTTGGAAGTTCCTATTGACCCACCGTAATCCCATTCAGCAGCACATCGATCACCTGCGCCGCCGTATCCTTCGAGTCATAAACCCGCCCCGTGAAAACGGCCGCACTCAATAATTCATCAATCGCCCCAAACATACAGTGCGCCACCACGCCATCCGACACATCCTGCCGGAAGATCCCTTCCTGCTGGCCCCTCCGCACCACCTCTCGCACCAGCTGAATGTACTTCACCAGGTGATGATGCGAAAACTCGGTAATAAACTTCGCGCTTTGCCGCACCTCGGTCTGCATCACGATCGCCATGCTTCGGTTCACGGCATGGCTCTCCAGATGCACCCGCGCAATATACTCCAGCTGCTCCCGCGGCCCGGTCAGCGTCTTGAACGCTTCATCTGCCGCCCGATGAAATTTGTTAAAGTTTTCATCGATTGCCGTACGGAGTACATCATCCTTGCTCTTGAAATAGAGATAGATGGTTCCATCGGCGACCCCGGCCCTCTTCGCAATCGCGCTCACAGGCGAGTTAAAATAACCTCGCTCAGCGATTACTTCAACCGCCGCATCGAGAATCCGCTGATACTTCTCGCTTCCAGGCCCTGTCGCAGAAACCGCTCCCGTCGCCAAACCTGCCCCCATTGTTGCCTTTTTTCCCCGCTCTATTCCCAGCCTTCAAACTGACAGCCGGTCAGGCCAACTCTAATGAATTGCTTCCCCTTTGCCAACAGGAGCTTTCCTTCGAACACAATGCATCTTTATGCAATAGCCCGTCCATCACAAAATCACACAAGTGTATCGCACACGCTGGCCTGAAGACGGAAGACACCCGTCAAACCGGAACAAAACAACCGTCTTTCACTTTTACCGATACTTTTACCGAGCTGCCTATGCCTGAGGTCGCGGGGTCAACCTCACGAACCTCTTTGCTGACATTGGCCAATCCGCCAACATCGCCTTTGCCAGCCCACTTCCTGACCTCTCCGCATGAGTCTCAATCAACACGCGCAAACTCTCTTGGCTCCCCGCGTCGACCGAGCCAAACCCTTCAGTTTCAAGAAACTCAGGATGATATCTCTTCCCTGACACGAAGGATCCATCCGCGTCGAAGACCCACGCCAAACCTCCAGTCATGCCGGCACCGAAGTTAATCCCGACGCTCCCGAGCACGACCACCGTCCCTCCGGTCATGTACTCACAACCGTGGTCGCCAACGCCTTCCACGACGGCCGTAACCCCGGAGTTCCTCACGGCAAACCGCTCCCCGGCGCGCCCGGCAGCAAACAGCCTCCCAGCCGTTGCGCCATACAAGGCAACGTTCCCAAGAATCACATGCTGACCGCTATCCTTAGCCGCCAGACCGCAGGCTCGAATCACCAACTCACCGCCCGACAGTCCCTTCCCAACAAAATCGTTCGCCTGCCCATGCAGAACAAGCTTCATTCCATCGACAGCAAAGGCCCCAAACGACTGCCCCGCAACTCCATCAAGGTTGAAGGTCACATCGGCAGGCAAATCACTCTGTACACGCCGCAACGCTAGCTCTCCGGCAAGCCTCGCACCCACAGCACGGTCCCGATTCGCAATCTTCGACTCAATAACGAACGGCACGCCAGCCTCAACCGCGGCCATCGCCGGCTCAACCCACGCCTCATCCAGCGGAGCCTTCGCCATCGGCTGATCGTTCCGCTCGCCCATCCAGCGAGTCGGCCCATCCGAAACTCTCGCCAGCATCGGCTGCAGATCAAGATTGCCATCAAACTTCACCTGCTCCAGCAAATCCGCCCTGCCCACAGCAGCCTCAATCGAAGGCAATCCATATCGCGCCAGCAAACGCTGCAGATCGCCCGACAACTGCTCAAAGAACCGAACCACATGCTCCGGCTTCCCGCGAAACTTCGCCCGCAACTCCGGCTTCTGCGTCGCAATCCCCGTCGGACAAGTATTCAAATGGCACTGCCGAGCCATATCGCAACCCAGCGCCACCAGCACCGCCGTCCCGAACGCAAACTCATCCGCACCGAGCAGCGCAGCGATCAACACATCACGCGCCGTAGCCAGTCCGCCATCCGTCCTCAGACGCACCCGTCCCCGAGTCCCGTTCTGCATCAGCACCTGCTGCGCCTCAGCGAGTCCAAGCTCCCACGGATTGCCCGCATACTTGATGCTCGACAACGCCGCAGCCCCGGTCCCGCCAGTATTTCCGGCGATCACAACATAATCCGCATAAGCCTTCGCAACACCAGCGGCAACTGTCCCCACGCCGCAGCCCGACACCAGCTTTACCCCGACAGCAGCGCGAGGATTCACTCGCTTCAAGTCATAAATCAACTGCGCCAGATCCTCGATCGAATAAATATCGTGATGCGGCGGAGGCGAGATCAGCGAAACTCCCGGCTGCGCATGACGCAACCGCGCAATCAACCCACTCACCTTGTGACCCGGCAGTTGTCCACCCTCACCAGGCTTCGCCCCCTGTGCAACCTTGATCTCGATCTCTTCTGCATGAACCAGATACTCAGCCGTCACACCAAACCGGCCGGAAGCCACCTGTTTCACCTTGTTATTCAGCGACACATGCACCGCAGGAGCCGCGACGACTGCTTCGGCCACAGCCGTCCCACCACCAGACTGTGCCGCCAATCCTCCTCCGCCACGTGGATCAAATTTTTCCGCACGAGCAGCAGGCACACGGTACGCCTCAGGATCCTCGCCACCCTCACCCGTATTCGACCGGCCGCCGAGCATATTCATCGCGGCCGTAATCGTCTGGTGAGCCTCCGGGCTCAACGAACCCAGCGACATGGCGCTTGCGACAAACCGCTTGCACAAATCAGCTGGCGCCTCCACATCGGTCAGCGCAAGCTCCACGCCAGCCGGACGAATCTCCAGCAGATCTCGCAACACAGCGGGGTCGCGCGCAATCACATCACGCGTATAAATCGCGAAAGCTCCGGCAGGGTCCGTCGGCTGCGGAACATTCCGCGCACTCCCCACCACCGACTGCAGCGCCTTTACCGTAGGCGGCTGCCAAGCATGAGGCTCCGAGACATCCGCTTTCCTGAACCTCACCCAACCATAATCCGGCAACTCATTCGCAGCCGAATCACCAAGCCACGTCTGCCGCAGCTGTCGCTCAACCTCTGCGAACCCAATCCCCGACAGCGGGGCAGGAGTTTCAGGAAAACACCGCGTCACCACGCTCGAATGAAGCCCCAGAATGTCGAACAGGTGCGCTCCGCGATAGCTATCCACCACCGAGATTCCCATCTTCGACATTACCTTCGCAAGCCCGGCATCGAGCGATTTCAGCATCTTCTTCTCTGCCTCAACTCCATCCGTACCTTCAGGTGCCAGACTCCTTCCCGTCTCGAGCGCCAGCCACGGACACACCGCACCTGCGCCATATCCAATCAGTACCGCCGCATGATGAATATCCCGGCAATCTCCCGCTTCCACCGCAAGCCCAGCCAGCGTGCGCAGCCCGGCATCCACTAGCGCCTGATGCACCGCTCCCGTAGCCATCGCCATCGGAATCGGCAACATCTCCGCACTTGCATTCCGGTCTGTGAGCAGCAAAATCCGCGCACCAAACCGCACCAGCTGAATTGCTCGCATGCACAACTCATCCAGCCCCTGCATCAGCGTCTTCTCCGCCGCAAACACCGCAGGCAACTCTGCCAGATTCAACTCAGCGCTATGCGGATACTCCCCGCGACGCAGTGCCTCCACCTTGCCCAGAGACAAAAACGGCGAAGCCAGCGAGATTCCCGGCAACGGAGCATTCCTATCCAGCAGATGAGGCCACGGTCCCAACCGCGTATGCAGCGACACCACACACGACTCACGCAGTGAATCGATCGGCGGATTCGTCACCTGCGCAAACCGCTGCCGAAAATAGGAATACAACGGTCGCGGAGCACGCGCCAGAAACGCCAGCGGCGTATCATCACCCATCGACCACACCGCATCCTTACCCTCAACCGCCATCGGCTGCAAAATCATCTTTACGTCTTCGCGCGTATATCCAAATCCCTTCTGCGCACCAACTAACGCAACCGAATCAACGCTCGAAACCTCAACAGCAGCCAGCGGAGCATCCTCCATCAGTTCGCCATAAGTTGTCCCCGCGTCGAACAACTCCAGCAGAGCCTCATTCTCATAAACCTTCCGGTTCACCAGATCCACCACAAGCATCTGTCCCGGCCCAAGCCGTCCGCTATGCGTCACCTCATCCGGATCGAGATCCACCAATCCAGCCTCAGACCCCGCGACTACCAGACCCGAACTCGTCATCGCAAACCGGCAAGGCCGCAGCCCATTCCGGTCCAGCACCGCACCCACCACCTGCCCATCGCTGAACGCAATCGCCGCCGGACCATCCCACGGCTCCGCACAATCTCCGTGATATCGCAAAAACGAAGAGGTATGCACCCCATCCGTCGCCGGGGGCAGCAGCATCCGGATGGACTCCGCCAGCGTCCTGCCATTCTGCGACAACAATTCCACTGCCTCATCCAGGCTCGTTGAATCCGTCCCGCCCACTGTCAAAACCGGCTTACACTCCACCGGCAGCGTCGAATCCCTCGCCGCCATCCGCGCGCGGTTGCCCCACACTGTATTGATCTCGCCGTTATGCCCCAGCTTTCTTCCCGGCTGCACCCGATGCCACGTTGGAGCCGTATTGGTCGCATACCGCTGATGAAACACAGCAAACGGAGTCACATACTCCTCCGACGCCAAATCCGGATAAAAATACGGCAGAAACTCACCCGTACACATCGCCTTGTACACAATCGTCTGGGACGACAGCGAACACACGTATCCCGTCACATCGCCCTGCGCATGAGCCCGCTCAAACTGCTTCCGCGCAAGATACAGCCGCCGTTCCATCGTCCCCGGCTCGGCCACGCCCGAATCCACAACCAAAACCTGCCGGATCCGCGGCATCGTCGCCAGAGCCATCTCGCCCAGCCATCCAGTCGAAACCGGCACATCCCGCCAACCCAGCACCTCGAAATCATGCGAAATCAGGCAGCGCTCCAACAGCCCTTCCGCGCGAGTCTCATCCACCGGCAGCAGCAGCATTCCCACACCAAGTAGCTGTTGGTCGTCTATCGAAAGATTGGCTGTTTTCACCAGAAACGCTCGTGGAATCGCCGTCATCACGCCAACGCCGTCGCTGCTCTTGCCATCCGCAGCCGTTGCGCCTCGATGTGCCAGACGCGACAATGCAGTCAAAGCCTGGGTGAGAATCTCATGATTCGGAACCCCGTTCACCGATGCAACAAATCCGACTCCGCAGGAGTCGTGATCAAACCGCTCATCAATCAAAGACGGCGAACCTCCCGAAAACACACAAACTCCTCGGAAACTCGACGACAGACTGGCTACTTGGAACCGTTCCATGCTTCACTATACTTCGTCGGGAGTTCAAACGCTCCGCGACGACACCTTCCTTGGGAGTGTGTTGTGGCATTCTTTCGTGTTGACCAAATATTTGTATGTATAAATATACACAGGTAATGTATATTTATACATAATTAAGTTTCTCTCCTTCTGCTCTTTCAACCCGCGTTGAAGACGGAGGAATGAAAGAACAGGTACAACAAACACAATGAAGCAGCAACGTCACGCCGCGATTCAGGAATTGCTCCTAAAGACCGCGGTCACCAACCAGGACGAACTGCGCCGCAAACTCGCAAGTCGTGGCTTTAATGTTACCCAGGCTACCTTGTCCCGCGATATTCACGAACTTCGGCTGAACAAGGGTCCCGAAGGCTACTCCCTCCCCGCGAACGGAGACTCCAATGGTGATTCTCTCCCACAAATTCGCGAAGTCCTCCAAAGTTTCGGCCTGGAAGTCCGCCAGGCCATCAACCTCCTCGTCCTTATGACCACCACCGGGGGCGCTCAGCCCATCGCCGCCGGAATCGACTACGAAGACTGGGCCGAGGTCGTTGGCACCATCGCCGGCGATGACACCGTCCTCATCATCTGCCCCGACGAAAAACAGGCAACGGTTCTGAAGACAAAGATTGAAGGTTACATTGGCTAACACTGCAACAATTCATTCCGACTCAGTCGAACCCGCTCAGCAGATCGGTCGGCCCTCCGCCAGCTCTGCGCCGCGTACCGCAATCGCAGGCGTAAGCGGCTACGCCGGTGGTGAACTCGCGCGCCTCCTGCTCCACCATCCGAAGTTCGCAGGCGCCGCGCCGACATTCCTCGGACGCGCAGGCGAAGCCGGCACGGAAAAATCCGTCTACCTCGAAGACCTTCACCTCCAGCTTGCAACCGCTGGACATCCTCGGAAGCATCAGGTCCTTCCCTTCACCTGGCAAAGCATCGTCGACTCCGGCACCGAGGTCCTCTTTCTCGCCACCCCGCACGAGCAGTCCCGCGAGTGGGTCCCTCAGGCAATCGAGCATGGCATAAAAGTCATCGATCTCAGCGGAGCATGGCGTCTCCAGCACGACACCAACCGCGCCATCTACAAGCTCAAAGATGCCAACCCCGCGCAGGCAGCCCACTTGCAATCCGAAGCCGTCTACGGCTGCCCCGAACTCCATCGCAACGAAATCCGTCACGCGCGTCTCGTCGCCAACCCCGGCTGCTACGCTACCTCCATCATTCTTGGTCTGGCAGCTCTCATTCAGGCTGGCCTCATTGATATCGATCACGGCATCGTCTGTGACGCCAAATCCGGCGTGAGCGGTGCAGGCAAGGCCCCAACCTCCAATACCCACTTCATTCACGCTGCCGACAACCTTTCCGCCTACGCCGTCTTCGGCCATCGTCACACCGGCGAGCTTCTCGAGCAGCTCCACCTCACCTCGGATCAGATCCAGTTCACCCCGCATCTTCTCCCGATCCCACGTGGAATCCTCTCCAGCATCTACGTTCGTCTCAAAAACCCCACAGACACCGCGGCAATAGCCTCGGTGCTTGAGAACTTTTACCGGAACAGCCCGATGGTCCGCTTGCACACCTCACCTCACTTACCCGAAATTCAGCACGCAGTCCGCACCAACTACTGCGACCTCGGCTTCGCCCTCGCACCCGATCACAAACGTCTTCTCGTAGTCTCAGTGCTCGACAATCTCCTAAAAGGCGCAGCCGGACAAGCAGTCCAGAACATGAACCTGATGTGCGGATGGAACGAAGAGGAGGGTTTACTGTGAGATTCGTTGTCAAACTTGGCGGTGCCGCGCTCGAGGACAAGAAGATCCTCCACGCCGCCGGTAAAGCCATCGCCGACCTCGTCGCCGACGGTAATCAGGTCGCCGTCGTCCATGGCGGAGGCGTGCAGCTCACCCGCACCCTCGCCCTCATGGGCAAAAAGAGCGAGTTCGTCTCCGGCCTGCGCATCACCGACGCTGAGACGCGCGACGCCGCTCTCATGGTCCTCGCCGGCCGCGTCAACAAGTCGCTCGTCGCCGCCGTCGGTTCCCACGGACAATCCGCAGTCGGACTCTCCGGAGGCGACGGCCACGTCTTCCGCGCCCGCAAGAAGAAGACCGACCCCGACCTCGGCTTTGTGGGCGAGATCGCCGCCACCGATCCCAAATGGCTGGAAGCCATCTGGACCATGGGAGCAGTTCCCGTCATCTCCTCAATCGCCCTCGGCTTCGATGGTGAGTACTACAACATCAACGCCGACGAGATGGCCGCGGCCTGCGCCATCGCCACCAAGGCCGACACCCTCGTCTTTCTCACCGACGTCCCCGGAGTCAAGGGAGCCGACGGCAACGTCATACGCTGGCTCACGCTGGCTCAAATCCCCGCCATGGAAAAGCAGCAGGTCATCTCCGGCGGTATGCTCCCCAAACTCAACGCCTGCCGCGAGGCCCTGACTCACGGCGTCAAACGTGTTCGAATTCTTCCAGCGGAGGCGGCGGCGCTCTTGCCCGATCTCGTCTCTACCCGCGTCAACGACGGAACGGAGGTCATGGTCGCATGAACTTAGCATCTATCCAGGCAGCGGAGAGTAAACTCCTTCTCCAAACCTACGAACGCAACCCGGTTCTCTTTGTCAGCGGAAACGGCGTCTACCTCCGCGACGAAAATGGCCACGACTACCTCGATCTCCTCAGCGGCATCGGAGTCTCGGCGCTCGGCTACGGCCATCCCGCCATCGAAGAAGCCATCGCACGCCAGAGCAAGCGTCTCATCCACACCTCGAACCTCTTCTTCCACGAGCACACCGCCGAGCTAGCCCTCCGCCTCAGCGAGATCAGCGGACTCGACCGCGTCTTCCTCTGCAACAGCGGCACCGAAGCCTGGGAAGCAGCCCTCAAACTGGCTCGCGCCAACGCCGGCCGTCTCCGCGCCGAAGGCCGCAACATAGGCACAAAGTTCCTCGCCCTCGACCACAGCTTCCACGGCCGCTCTATGGGCTCGGTTGCCACCACCGCCAAAGAAAAATACCGCGAGCCTTTCATGCCTGTCATGCCCGGTGTCGAATTCGTCCGCTTCAACGACGTAGCCGACCTCCGCGCGAAATTCTCCAACGAAATCTGCGGTATCTGCATCGAACCCATCCAGGGCGAAGGCGGAATCCACCCTGTCAGCCAAGAATTCTTCTCCACCGCACGCGAGCTTTGCAACTCCACCGGAGCCCTCCTCCTCGCCGACGAGATCCAGTGCGGCATGGGCCGAACCGGAAAGTGGTTCGCCTACCAGCACTACGGAATTCTCCCTGACGTCATCACCCTCGCCAAACCCATCGCCAACGGTATCCCGATGGGCGCGATGCTCTGCAGCAATGCCGCCGCTGCCGCCATCACCCCCGGCATGCACGGCACAACCTTCGGCGGCAATCCCTTCGCCTGCGCGATAGCCATCGCCGTCATCGACATCATCCAAAAGGAGAACCTTCTCCAGCACATCCAGGAAACAGGCGAATACTTTCACAATCAACTCACCAAACTAGCCGCGCGCCATGACTCTATCGTCGACGTCCGCGGCATCGGCCTTATGCTCGGCCTCGAACTCAACTCCGCCGAATCGGCAAAACAAATCGCAGCGGACCTCATGACTCGCCGCATCATCGTCAATCGCACCAGCGACACGGTCCTCCGCTTCCTTCCCCCCTTCATCCTCGAACGCAACCATATCGACACAGCCATCGCCGCGCTCGACGACATCGTCACCGCAACATACGCCGCCGCCGCGCCGGCAGGAGAACAAACCCATGGGTAGCAAAACCGTAGTCATGAAATCCTCAGAGAGCGCAGAAGAAGCCTCACCGAAACCCACTGCCACTCTCGGCATTCAGTCAGATACCGCCTTCAGCGAAGCCTCTAAACGTCTCACCGGTCGCGACCTCTGCTCCATCGCCGACCTCACCGTTCAGGAGATGGCCGCCATCATGGAGCTCGCTCACGCCGTCAAGAACCACCCCGAAGACTTTCGTCACGCCCTCGACGCCCGTCAGATGGTTCTCTTCTTTGAGAAGGCCTCCCTCCGCACCCGTCTCACCTTCGAAGCCGCCATCAACACCCTGGGCGGCAACGCCATCTTCGTCGACCAGACCCAATCTCCCCTAGGCGAACGCGAATCCCTCGCCGACATGGCCCACAACGTCGAACGCTGGATGTCCATCATGGTCCTCCGCACCTACGCGCACGACACCATCACCGAGATGGCCGCCTGCTCCAAAATCCCCGTCATCAACGCCCTCTCCGACCTCGAGCACCCCTGCCAGGCCATCACCGACTTCTTCACCCTAGAAGAGCACTTCGGCTCCTGCCAGGGCCTCCGTTTCACCTACGTCGGCGATGGCAATAACGTCTGCCACTCTCTCATGCTCACCGCTGCCCAACTCGGCGCGCACTGCAGCGTCGCCAGCCCCAAAGGCTTCGGCCCGAAACTCGAAATCATCCACAAAGCCATCGAGATCGCCGAAACCACCGGCGGCAGCATCACCCTCCTCCACGACCCCATCAAAGCCGCCACCGGAGCCGACGCCATCTACACCGACGTCTGCACCAGCATGGGCTTCGAGCACGAAGCCACCAAGCGCGCCCCCATCTTCAAGCCCTACCAGGTCAACGAAGCCCTCATGGCGCACGCGCAACCAGACGCCGTCTTCATGCACTGCCTCCCCGCGCACCGCAACGCCGAAGTCACCGACGCCGTCCTCGACGGCCCGCAATCCGTAATCTTCGACCAGGCCGAAAACCGCATGCACGCCCAGAAAGCCATCCTCCTCATGTTGCTCGGGGGAGCCAAGCGCATCTCCAACTCCCGCGACCGGGGCATCCAGGCCCGCAAGCGCACCACCGCCTAACCGATCTTCGTTTTGTTTAAGGGCACGGCTTCAGCCGCGTCGCAAGGGTCGCAGAGCAGTTCTTCATCCTGAGCGGCCTCCCCGCAGCCTCACCGCGGGGAGGCCGACGAAGGACACAGCATTCGCTCCCTGAGCCACGACTTCCGAAAGGAACACCATGAACACGTTCGCTGAACTATTGAGGTCTTCGCCACCATGTCCGTAATCCTCGAATCGCTGCCCCTCGGTCAAAAGGTTGGCATAGCCTTCTCCGGCGGCCTCGACACCAGCGCCGCGCTTCACTGGATGAAACAAAAAGGCGCCCTCCCCTACGCCTATACAGCCAACCTCGGCCAGCCCGACGAAGCCGACTACGACGAGATCCCCCGCAAGGCCCTCGAGTACGGCGCCGAAAAGGCCCGCCTCATCGACTGCCGCGGCCCCCTCGTTCGCGAAGGCATCGCCGCCCTCCAGTCCGGTGCCTTCCACATCACCACCGCCGGCGTCACCTACTTCAACACCACCCCCATCGGCCGCGCCGTCACCGGCACCATGCTGGTCTCCGCTATGAAGGAAGACGACGTCAACATCTGGGGCGACGGCTCCACCTTCAAAGGCAACGACATCGAGCGTTTCTACCGCTACGGCCTCCTCGTCAACCCCGACCTCAAGGTCTACAAGCCCTGGCTCGACGCCGCCTTCATCGACGAACTAGGCGGCCGCGCCGAGATGTCCGCCTTCATGACCAAGGCCGGCTTCGGCTACAAGATGTCCGCCGAGAAGGCCTACTCCACCGACTCCAACATCCTCGGCGCAACCCACGAAGCCAAGGATCTCGAACTCCTCACCACCAGCATGAAGATCGTCGCCCCCATCATGGGCACTGCCTTCTGGCGTCATGACGTTGCAATCAAACCCGAAGAGATCACCATCCGCTTCGAAGAAGGCTTCCCCATAGCCCTCAACGGCAACTCACTCTCCGACCCTATAGCCCTCATGCTCGAAGCCAACTCGATCGGCGGCCGCCACGGCCTCGGCATGAGTGATCAGATCGAAAACCGCATCATCGAAGCCAAGAGCCGCGGCATCTACGAGTCACCCGGCCTCGCTCTCCTCTTCATCGCCTACGAGCGCCTCATCACCGGCATCCACAACGAGGACACCATCGAGCAGTACCGCGAAAACGGTCGCAAGCTCGGCCGCCTCCTCTACCAGGGCCGCTGGTTCGACCCCCAGGCCATCATGCTCCGCGAAGCCGCCCAGCGCTGGGTAGCCAAACCCGTAACCGGAGAGGTTACAATCGAACTCCGCCGCGGCAACGACTACACCATCCTCAACACCACCTCGCCCAACCTCACCTTCCACCCCGAGCGCCTCACCATGGAAAAGGGCGAATCCACCTTCTCCCCCCGAGACCGCATCGGCCAACTCACCATGCGCAACCTCGACATCACCGACACCCGCGCCAAGCTCATCACCTACGCCCAAAGCGGCCTAATCACCCTAAGCAAAGGCTCTGAGATGCCACACCTCAACAGCGCAAACGACAAGGACTAATCAGCTTCGCAGATTCGTCACGCAGTACTCGTTAGGTTGTGTTAAGGGCACGGCTTCAGCCGTGCCGTAACTGCCACAAATGTTTCCGGGCTTTAGCCCCTAAGGTACGAACCTAGGCCCGCTGCAAATCATGGAAAGGAGCCACTGCATGAAACGCACCATCGCACTATCCGTGATATACCTCGCGGTCATCTTTGGTCTCCTCGCCTCACAAGCATTCCTCCACAACGAAAACGAATGGGACCGCGCCTTCGTCGTCATCATCGCGTCTGCAACGACTGTCGTCGCTTGGCTCAGGTTGCGAAAGCGCTTCTCGACGCGTGTAGGTCTGGCGACATTTGCTCTACCCCTGTTGGAACTCGCCCTCGCCTGCTGCTGGTCGGCCGCCAACTTTTTCCGTTATCACCTCTACGGATCAGCCATCGGCAGTCCACGCTCCGGGGCCGCCGCCTTTCACGCCATCGTCCAAGCGCAAACGGTGCTTGAATGGCTTGCAGCCGTTGTCGGAATTGCATTTGTTATTGTCTCTATCGTTGCGACGTTTCGCAGCGTCGCCTCGTCACATGAATCTACGGAGAGCCCTATTTCCTAATGTCGAACGAACCCAACAAGATGTGGTCCGGCCGTTTCCGCGAACCACTCAACAAGCAATTCGAAGAATGGCAGCGCTCCTTCCCCTTCGACTGGCGCCTCCTCTCCCACGAGATCGAAGCCAGCATCGCTCACGCACGCGCTATCAAAGCCGCCGACATCCTCACCAGCGACGAACTCTCACGCATGGTTCAAGGCCTGCGCGCTATCGAAGCCAGACCATTCGACGAGTCCATCGTCGCCGCCAATCCACAGGCTGAAGACATCCATCACTACGTCGAACTCGAACTCACCAACGAAATCGGCCCGCTCGCCCTCAAACTCCACACTGGCCGCAGCCGCAACGAGCAGATCGCCACCGACATGCGCCTCTTCGTCCGCGAAGCCATCGACAACACCCTCGCGGGCCTCGCCGCATGGCGCAAGGCCTTGGTAGAACTAGCCGAGCAAGCAGGCGAAGCCACCATGCCCTCCTACACCCACCTCCAGCGCGCCGAACCCGTCCTCGTAGCCCACTGGCTCCTAGCCTACGTCAGCATGATCGAGCGTGACGCCAGCCGCCTCACTGACGCCCGCAAGCGCATGAACCTCTGCCCCCTCGGCTCCGGAGCAGTAGCCGGAGCAACCCTCGCCCTCGACCGCACAATCGCCGCCCGCGCCCTAGACTTCGACGCCCCCACTCCCAACAGCATGGACGCAACCAGCGACCGCGACTTCGCCCTCGAATTCACCCAAGCCATCGCCACACTGGGCATCCACATCTCCCGCTTCGCCGAAGAACTCACCCTCTACTCCACCGCCGAGTTCGGCTTCCTCGACCTCCCCGAGCGCTTCTCCACCGGCTCCAGCGCGATGCCGCAAAAGAAAAACCCCGACCTCACCGAACTCATCCGAGGCAAATCCGGCCGCCTGCTCGGCGCAGCCACAACACTAGCAACCCTCATCAAAGGTCTACCCCTCGCCTACAACAAAGACCTCCAGGAAGGCCAGGAGCCAATCTTCGACGCAGCCGACACCATCGCCGGAATCCTAAGCGTCCTCCCAGCCTTCACCGCATCGCTCAAATTCCGCTTCGACACCATGAAGACCGCCGCCGAAACCGGCTATCTCAACGCCATGGCCGCAGCCACCTACCTCTCGAACAGAGGCGTTCCCTTCCGCAAAGCCCACGAGCACATCGGCAACGCCGTCCGCCTCGGCCTCGAAACAAATCGCGAACTGCAACATCTAACACTGGATGAGCTACGCAGCATCAGCCCCGAATTCGGCGAAGACTTTTATGCGGCGATCACCCTCGAAGCCACACTCGACTGCCACGATGTCATCGGCGGCACCGCCCGCACCCGCGTCCGCACGGCACTGGCCGAAGCCAAATCACGACTCTCTTCATCCTCATGACCCATATCTCACAATTCGTCATCTCGACCGAAGCGACGGACAGTCTCACCGTTCGTTGCGGAGTGGAGAGACCCCCGCATTCTTGCTCGAACCAATTCATATCCTCATGTTTGGGAAATAGGTTCCGCTCCCACCTGTCACCAATCAAAAATCTGCCACAATGAAGAAAGGAGCCCGCATCGTTGCCCACATCTCCCCTGTTGACGGCAAGTGAGTCCACCGCTTCAACGCGCCTGCGCGAAGGCGGAGCCGTGGTCCGCAAAGCCAAGCTCCCCGACGCCGTCAACATCTTCGACCTCGTCAACTCCCTCTCCGGCGACGGGACCCTTCTGCGCCGCAGCTACGCCGAGATCTGCGAGAACGTCCGCGACTTCGCCGTAGCCGAATCCGAATCCGGCGTCTTCCTCGGCTGCGGCGCGCTTCACCTGTACGGCCCGCACCTCTCCGAAGTCCGCTCCATCGTCGTCAAGCCAGAAGCGAAAGGTCAGGGAGCGGGCGGCCGACTCCTCCGCGCATTACTCGAAGAAGCCGAAGAGCAGTCCGTCACCGCCGTCTGCCTCTTCACCCGCATCCCCGACTTCTTCTTTCACTTCGGCTTCCGAGTAGTCGACCGCACCACCCTCCCCGACAAGATCTACAAAGACTGCCAGACCTGCCCCCGGCTCTACGCCTGCGATGAGGTCGCCATGGTCCGCGGTCCTCTGCCGAAGATCGCCGTCCTCGGTCCAAGCCGCATCGCCCAACCCGAACTGGTCAAGTTACAGACCGGCACCATTCCCCCGGCCCGCTGACGGGGGCTTTGCCGAATTATTTTTTTGCTGGCAGGAGTGGTGTTTTTACAGGGGATTTGGAGATTTCCACAGGGTAAAACCGTGGTTCTTCGCTGGTTGTTAAGTGCATTCTCGTGGTCGTTACGTGGTTCTTAAGTGCACTCTTTCCGGTCTCTAAAATTTTCCTCTTTTTTCAGATTTATTTTTTACCACGCATGGTGGAAACCATCCCGCTCCGCGAGCTGAACCTCGGTATTGAACAGCGCGCTGAGTTTTTCGGCTGTCAGAAGTTCGCTCTTTGGCCCGTCTGCTACGATTCGTCCCTCTTTCATCATCAGAATTCGGTCGATCTCCGGGGGGATGTCGGCAATGTGGTGGGTGATGAGAAGAATGCCCGTTCCTTGTTGCGCCAGTTTCCTCAGCAGATCACGAAGATCGGCCTGCGCGGCAAGATCGAGCGCGTTGGATGGCTCGTCCAGTAGCAACATTCCCGCTGAAGCGACCAGAGCGCGACCGATCATGATGCGCCGCTGCTGTCCCGCGGACATCTGCCCCACTGGCTTTTCAGCCAGTTCCACTGCATCGACCTGTTGCAGCACCTCTTCTGCGCGCTCGCGCATCTCTCCCGTCACGACAAGATTCGGCCAGAGGGTGCTACTCGAAAAGAAGCCGGAGATGACGGCATCGCGTCCACTAGTTTGAAGCGTGGGTTTGCCGGGCAGTTCCGCCGACACGACTCCGAGTTTCTTTTTCAACTCGGTCAGGTCCCAGCGTTCGCGGCCGAAGATGCTGACCTTCGTCTCCGGCTGAACGATCGGGTAGCACTCGCAGGTCATGGTCTTGATGAGAGTGGACTTGCCGCAGCCGTTGGGGCCGAGGATGGCGATGTGCTCGCCTGTGTTGACCGAGAGGTTGATGTCGTGGAGGACGACGTGGTCGCCCCGAGCCACATTGACGTGGGCCAGATGCAGAAAAGGAGCCATCGTTTCTAGGATATAGGAGCCGTCGCGAGTCGAGCCGAAAGGTACGGTGAGATTTATTACGGACTCACGGAACTTTTGCCAGGCTATCGACGTTCTATCCATAGACGATCTATGGGTAGGACATGCCAAAGAAATCTGACCTGATGCCCGGCACGCTGGACATGATGATTCTGAAGACGTTGACGCGAGGCGCGCAGCATGGCTATGGGATTGCTTCGTCGATCAAGCGCGCTTCGGACGATGTGCTGACCGTAGAAGAAGGTTCGCTCTATCCGGCCCTGCAACGTCTGCTGCTGCAGAACTGGGTGAAGGCCGAATGGAAGGCTACGGAGACGAACCGGCGAGCGCGGTTCTATACGCTGACGGCTGCCGGGCGGAAGCAGCTTGGGGTCGAGCGATCGCAGTTCGAGACGATGATTGCGGCCATCGGCCGTGTGATGCAGGACGCGTAGGAGGAGTCATGGAGACGATGGGCGGATTCTTCAAGAGACTAGGAATGCTGCTTCACCGCGAGAGGTTCAACAGCGAGTTGGACGAAGAGATGGCGTTCCATCGCGAGCAGAAGGAGAAGGAGCTTCGGGAGTCCGGTGTGGCGCCGAAGGCCGCGCATAATGCAGCGATGCGGGAGTTCGGAAATACGACGCGGTTGAAAGAGCAGATTTATGAGGTCGTGGGCTTTCGTTTCGAGACGGTATGGCAGGATCTTCACTTTGCGATTCGTCAGCTGCGGAGGAGCCCGGGCTTTACTCTGACTGCGATTGTTATGCTGGCGATTGGAATCGGCGCGAGTGTGGCAATCTATGCCTTTGTGGATGCGGCGCTGATCAAGCCGCTGCCCTATCAGGACCCAACAAGGCTGGTGGATGTGGCAGAGAGGGGAAAGGTGTGGCCGCGCTCGAACCTGTCGTACCAGGACTATGTGGACTGGAAGAAGATGAACAAGGTCTTCAGCGCGCTGGAGGCCTACACGGGCGGCGGTTATCTGATGAAGACGTCCACGGGCGTAGAGCCGGTGACGGCGGCGCGAGTGGGCGCGGGGTTCTTCCGTGTTCTGGGCGTGAAACCCATACTGGGCCGTGATTTTTACGATGGCGAGGACCAGCCGAGCGGCGGGGACACGATGATCCTTACGTACCAGAGTTGGCAGGAACGGTTCGGCGGGAGGAAGGACATTGTCGGGCAGACGGTGAATCTGGATGGAGTGCCGAACACGATCATCGGCGTGCTTCCGGCGAGCTTTCAGTTTGCGCCGCGAGGCAGGGCGGAGTTCTGGGGGACGCTGCACAAGTTGAACAACTGCGAGAAGAGACGCAGCTGCCACAATATGTTCGGTGTGGCGCGGCTGAAGGATGGGGTTACGGTGCAGGCGGCATTGGCAGACATGACAGCAGTTGCGAAGCAGCTTGAGGTGCAGTATCCGGGCTCGAACCGCGATCAAAGCGCGAGCGTGAAGCCGCTGTATGAACAGATTGTGGGTGACATACGGCCAATTTTGCTGGTGTTGCTGGGCGGAGCGGTATTGTTGCTCGTGATTGCGTGTGTGAATGTTTCGAGCCTGCTGCTGGTGCGGTCGGAGAGCCGGAAGCGCGAGATTGCGGTGCGAGGAGCGCTGGGGGCGTCGCCGTCGCGCCTTGTTCGACAGTTCATGACGGAATCACTCGCGCTGGTATTGGTGGGTGGGTTGCTGGGTGTGTTGGTTGCAGAGGTCTCGATGCAGGGGCTCTCGCGCCTCATCTCGAAGGACATGCTGGCGGGTATGCCGTATCTTGCGGGAATCAATTTGAACCCGCGTGTGGTGTTGTTTGCAGTGGCGATCTGTGTGCTTGCAGCGGGGCTGTTTGCGCTGGCACCGATTCTGCGGGTGCCGTTGACGACGCTCCGAGAAGGCCTGATTGATGGTGGGCGCGGCACAGCGGGAACGTTGTGGCGGCGGTTCGGGGCAAATCTGGTGGTAGTCGAATTGGCGGTGGCGGTGGTGTTGCTAGTGGGAGCGGGGTTGCTGGGCAAGAGCTTCTACAAACTGCTGCATGTAGACCTGGCTTTTCAGCCCGACCATCTTGCGACGATGCAGGTGGCGTTGCCGAAGACCACGTATCCAGAGGATCCGCAAGTTGTTGCGGTGGAGCGGCAGATACTGGATCGGATTCGTAGTCTTCCCGGGGTCCAATCGGCCAGTTTGACGAGTGTGTTTCCGGTGAGCGGCAATGGCAATACGGATTGGATTCGAATTGTGGGTAAGCCTTACAACGGCGAACACAATGAGGTGAACCAACGCGAGGTCAGCTCCGATTACTTCAAGACGCTTGAGGCAAAACTGGAGCGGGGACGTTTTTTCAGGGATGAGGAGGATGCTTCAAAGCCGAAGGTCGTCATCATCAACAAGGCTTTTGCGCGTAAGTATTTTCCAGGTGAGGACCCGATTGGCCGGGTGATGGGAGATGGAGATCTGACGCCGAAGTCGCTTCGCCAGATTATCGCGGTGGTTGATGACATCAAGGAGAGCTCGCTGGATGTTGACACCTGGCCAGCCGAGTACACCCCTGCGAATCAGGGGCCGGATAGATACTTCGGGCTGGTGGTTCGCACTTCGCAAGCAGAGGCGGCGATGCTTCCTGTGTTGCGGGCTACTGTTCAACAAATTGATCCTGGGATTGGCGTGTTTGACGAACAGACGCAGTTGCAGCGGATCAACGAGTCGCAGACGGCATATCTGCACCGGTCTTCGGCGTGGCTGGTGGGCGGGTTTGCCGCGCTGGCTTTGTTGCTGGGTGTGGTTGGGCTTTATGGCGTGGTGGCTTATTCGGTGAGCCGGCGAACGCGCGAGATTGGCGTGAGGATGGCACTAGGGGCACAACAGAGCTCGGTGTACCGGTTGATTCTGAAAGAAGCAGGCTGGCTGACGGGAATGGGGATTGGGGCGGGACTGGTTTGTGCTGTCGCGGCTGCGGCTCTGATGCGCGGTTTGCTGTTTGGAATAAGGTCGTGGGACGTGCCGACTCTGGCCGCAGTTGCCGTGGTGTTGGGCGCGGCTTCGCTGCTGGCTAGTTATTTCCCGGCGCGCAGAGCGGCTTCGGTGAATCCTGTAGAGGCACTGCGGGCGGAGTAGAATTTTTCGATTCCGCTGCGAAGGTCTTGTTACATACCTTTCAAGATTGAACCGACGACTCCTCCGATGACACCTGCTTCGGCTGTCTCGCGGGCACGCTCTTTCGGGAGATACTCCTGAATCTGGTGGACGAGCCGTGCAATGGGAAGTGTCTGCAGCCAGACGCGGCCGGGGCCCCAGAGCGCAGCCAGGAAGAGCCCGTCGCCGCCGAAGATCATGTTGCGGATGCCGGGGACCTGCTGGATCTGAAAGTTGACGGTTGACTGGAAAGCTCCGACGTGGCCGGGGTGGACGCGAAGGAGTTCGCCTGGGGCGAGATCCCGGACGACGAGTTCGCCGGAGAGTTCGAGCCATGCGATTCCCTGGCCGGAGATTTTCTGGAGGCGGAAGCCGTCGCCACCGAAGATGCCTGCACCGAGCGACTGCTGAAAGCCGACGCCGAGATTGATGCCGGGGGTTCCGCATAGAAAGCCGTGGCGATGAACGAGATACTCCTGGCCCGGGGCGACCTCGACGGGGACGATGTGTCCGGGGACCCGGGCGGCGAAGGCAACCTCACCGGGTGTGCCGACCGCACGATACTCTGTCATGAAGAGGGAGCCGCCGCCAGCGACGCGGGCGATCGCTCCGAAGAAACCACCACCGCCGGCGTGCTGGGTGTGTGTGTTCATCTGGATGGACGCGGACATCCAGGAGAGTTCGCCGGCCTCGGAGATGATGGCGTCGTTGGGGGCGAGAGCGAATTCCAGCACAGGCATCGTTGTGCCGAGGATGCGGTTCTGCATGGGGTTCTCCTTGTTCGCGGTTAAGGATACCAGCGGAGTCAAGCCAGGGATGTGCGAATTCACCGAACCTGCATCTTAGGAAGAGGGAGTTCTGTGATCCTGAAACCAGCAGTACCGCAACAACGTCCTTAAATTTCTATAGGAGAATGACGTGGAAGTATTGCGTAACGCAGTGCAGGAGCAAAAGTTAAACGGCAGTTCTGCGGAATTAAAGGAACCTCGCATCGGTTTCGTCTCGCTTCGCTCCCCTTATGACCGGAAGTCATGGTCGGGAACCAACTATCAGCTGTTTCGAGCTCTGGAGCGCGTGTTCGATGATGTGGTTTTTGTGGAGATACCACGGACACGGTTGATGGAGCGGACGCGGGGTCTCGTCAACAGAGTCAAGAGCTTTCTGGGGGATCACGGCGAGGTGATTCAGAGCGTGCCGATGAGCATTCTGTATGGGCGGGAGTATCGCAGGGCAATTTTGAAGGCTGGGTGCGATGTGGTGTTTGCTCCTGCTGCATCGACGGAGATCGCTTACCTGAACTCTCCGGTTCCGGTTGTTTATCTCACCGACACAACCTTCGAGGCAATGGTGGACTACTACTATCCGAAGTCGGAGGTTCACCCGGTGAGCCACCGCCAGGCCAACATGATCGAGGGACGTGCACTGGACCGTGCAGCGGCTGTGATCTTTTCGAACGACTGGGCCCTGAAATCGGCGGTTGAGCACTATGGCGCCGATCCGCGCAAGTTGAATGTGATTCCGTTCGGTGCAAATCTGGATAATGTTCCTCCAGCGGATGAGTTGAATCGAGGCAGCAAGGATGGGGTTTGCCGGATGCTGCTGGTTGGGCGGGATTGGAAGCGGAAGGGTGGTCAGATCGCGCTTGATGCCTTCAATCTTCTGACCGCAAAGTTCGGTGAAGCCAAGTTCGAACTGACGATCGTCGGGTGTGCTCCGCCGGAGCCGGTCAACAGGCCGGGGTTGACGATCATTCCACACATCGACAAAAACGAACCGGGTGGGCTGGAGAGAATCGAAGGGCTCTATCGCAATGCCGATATCTTTCTTCTGCCTACGCAGGCTGAGTGCTCGGCGGTTGCGTTCTGCGAAGCTGCTGCCTACGGGCTACCGGTGATTACGACGGATACGGGAGGAACTGCGACGATTGTTGCCGATGGTGCCACGGGTGCTCTTCTCCCGGTGGAGTCAGGTCCGGAACAATTTGCGGCGAAGATTGACGAGTTGTGGCACGATCCGAATCTAGCAGTGATGCGGGCCCAGGCGCGACAACGTTACGATGAGATGCTGAACTGGAACTCCTGGGCCTCGAGAACACGCGAGGTGATTCTGCGGGCGTGGAAAGATCGCAAGTAGAGATCCTGCTGGCCTTTAATTTGATTGTCCGTGGCGCGAGAGACCTACACGAAAGAGCACACTCAGGATGCGGAAGCCCGCTTTGATGCTGGCTCCAAGATCGCCCGAAACTTTTGAGGTACCGCCTATCCGTTTCCGGTACCCGACGGGAATCTCGCGGATTCGGAGACCGTGTTGGGCGGCTTTGATCTGCATCTCAAGGTTCCAGCCATAGGTAAGTTCGGACATTTGTAACTGTTGGAGTGACGACCTGCGGATGGCACGGAAGGGACCCATGTCGGTGTAGCTTCCTTTGCCGAGGATTCGCAGGAGAATGCCTACGAAGCGGCCGGCAAAGATCTGGGAGCCGAGCAAGGAGCCGGGTTCACGGTTGCCGCGGATGCGTGAGCCTATGACGAAGTCGGCTTCGTTGTTCTGGATCGGGGCGAGGAGATGCGGAAGATCAGTGATTACGTCGGAGCCGTCGCCATCCATGAAGACGAGGATGGTGCTGGATGCAAGGGCGGCGTTCGATCCGCCGAAGCAGGCCGCTCCGTAGCCACGAGGCGAAGTGATGACTCGTGCCCCTGCCGCGATGGCGATGCTTGCGGTTGCGTCGGTGCTTCCGTTGTCGACGACGATGCACTCCGCGATGAGATCCCAGGGCATCGAAGCGACGACCTGGCCAATGGATTCGGCTTCGTTGAGTGCGGGGATGATGATGGAGACAACAGAAGACATCTCTTCTTTGTATCAGGACACACTTGACTGTGCCTCTCGCCATAAAAACGGCTAGAGGTTCCGCTCAGGATGACGTATCTGAATCGACCATAACAAAAACACTTTATGTCGATGCGAACTAGCGGAGGCCGACGTAGACGTCGATCTGGGCGTTTTCAGGATCGGAGGTGCGCTGGTCGTAGATCTCAAAGTCGGTTTGAAAAGCTCGTATGCCACCGAGTTCTTCTTCCGACATGGACCAGACGCGCTGCCAGACCTCTCGAACGACTTCGACGATGGGGCCACGCTCCGAAGTGATGATCGCATAACGGCCGGGAGAAACGTGTCTGACGGTGAGATTGGACGGGAGAGACTCGTCTGAGAGCACGGGAAGGCCGAGAAGGTAGGTGTAATGGCCAGTGTGGTCGGTCTCGTAGTCGGTGTAGACGGCGACGAGATCGACGCCGACCTTGTTTGGGATTTTTGCGACCAGTCCGGGCTGCAGCAAGGTCTCCCAGATGTCCTCGATCTTGCCATTGCCTGACATCTCTTTGGCGTTGCAGGTGCGGGCCGACAAACCGGCCATGTAGAAGCCGGGATAGTGCTCAATGCGCATTGCAGAAACTCTCCTTCAACGAAAGCCATTGTAAGCGACGAGAGTTTGCTGAGGCGATGAGAAAAATCTTAGAGGCTCCAGCGCAGGCCACAGTTGGCGCAGGCAGGAGGCGGGGCGCTGGTGAGAAGGCCGGCGCGGAAGCGCTGGTAGTCGGGGCCGTTCCAAATCTCACGAAGCGTGCTCTGCGTGGCGTCGCCCAGGGTGAAGCTGCCGTAGCCTTTCATGCTGAACGGAGCGATACAGCATGGAAGGACGCGACCGTTGGCGGTGATGTACATCAGCGACCACGGGCGGCGGCAGAGTGACCAGGGATTGTCGGTGCGTTGCATCTTAATGGACTCGCCGGGGTCGACGGCGCCGGATGCGGAGAACATTACGCCGAGTTCCTTTGCGATGGCCTCGGCTTCGCCGATAAAGGATTCTTCGCGTTCGGTGGTGTGCTCGAAGAGAGCTGATTCAGCGCGTGCGAGGGAGTTTTCGTTCATGGGATCTTCAAAGAAGACAAGGCGCTGGAGATAGACTTCGGTGACTCCGATGGAGTGGGCGAGGCGGACAAAGTCGGGGAGTTGATCGACGGTCTCGCGCAGGCCGGTGAGCCAAAGGGAGACGCGTGGCTTGGGTGCCTTGAGTTCGCGCTGCGTTGCGGTGAAGTTTTTGACGTTGGCGACGATCTTTGAGAAGAAATCTTTGCCGCGGACCATCTGAAAGACTTTGGGGTCGGCGGCGTCAAGGGAGACGCGGAGTTCGTCGAGGCCAGCGTCGATGAGGGCTCTTCCGTTGGCTCTGGTGAGGAGCGTGCCGTTGGTGTTGAAAAGGACATAGATGTTGCGGGCTTTGAGATAGGCGACGCGCTGGGCAAGGTCTTTGACGAGCATGGGCTCGCCGATGCCGTGGAGGACGACACGCGCGATCTTCGGGTACTGGTCGATGAGCGAGGTGAAGAGTTCCCAGGGCATGTCGGCCTCGGGCTCGAGCTGCTCGTAGGTGCGGGGGCAGGTGGTACAGAGAAGATTGCAGCGGTTGGTGGTCTCGAGGTAGAGGCAGACGGGTTCGTTTTGCGCGATGGAGCTGAGCTGCTCTTCTGGTTTTTCGAAGTAGCGGCGCATGCGGTTTTTTTCTTCCTCGGCTTGTTGCGCGGCGGGACTGAGCTTGTCTTGACTCAGCTTTTGAGGTTCAAGGAGATCTTCCGGCGGCAGGATAGGGAGAAGCTGGCTCATGACTGATTGCTCGTGGCTGCTGGTTGGACGAACAGAGTGCGATGAATGGGCCAACGGTTCAGGGCGAATTGCAACAGGACCGCTGTGAGGACGGAGGTGTAGAGAATTTCGTTTGCCAGAAACATTTTAGGGCCGGGTTCGGCCAGGGCAGTGGTGTAGAGATAGAAAAAGCCTAGCAGGTACGTGAGGATGGGGAGATTTGGCATCAGCGTGAAGAACGGGACGAGCCACAGGATGTACCAGGCGTAGTGCGGGGAGAAGAGGAGCATCAGGGCTGTTGCGAGAGTAAAGGCAGGAGCCAGGAAGGCCGCTTTTGCGGCGGGGGTATCGTTTTTTTGCTGGTTTGCGGTTTGCCAGCACCACCAGAGGATTGCCATGAAGACCACGGCGCAGAAGATGAAGTAGGTCGGTGGGGTGAGGCTGTGGAGACCGGGAATTCTTTGTGCCAGTTCGAGAAGAAAGTAGCGGGAGCCGCTTGCGACGCCTTCTTCCTGAACGTACCCACCGAGGAACCCGAAGACCAGCTTGCCGACGCTTGAATAGGCCGCGTATCCGAACGCTATGACAGCGACTACGGTGGCGGGCATCTTGATGTCTCCGCGACGATAGAGTGCGGGCAGGAGAATCAGCGGATAGAACTTGAGAAGGATTGCGATGCCGAGAAAAAGGCCAGTGAGAGCGGCCTGTTTGCGATAGCGGGCGAGCAGTGCGAGTGCGATGAAGGCCATCGCGGCAGAGTCTAGATGACCGGAACCGGCGATCTCCCAGATGACGAGTGGGCACCAGGCATAGAGGAGAGCCTGTTCACGGCGGATGCCGAGGAGATACAGAAGCCCAACAAGGGCGTACATCGTGACGGCTTCGAAGAGAACCATCGCGGTCTTCATGAAGGTGACTGTGGGGGAGATCCAGGTGATCAGGTAGAAGAGTACCTGCGCCGCGGGTGGATAGATGGTATGGGCGTAGTCGCGGCGGTTGATGTGGTCGAAGATCTGCTGATGCGGAGCGCGGAGAAAGGTGAGGGCGGGGTCGCCCGGGACGTAGCGGTATGGGCTGATGTGGGCGTGCTGGACGATGCCGTCCCAGACGTAGCGATAGATGTCGGAGGAGAGATAGGGTTCGGCGAAGAGTGCGGCGAGGCGGCAGGCTACTGCGATGGCCAGGATGAGCGGAAAGGTGAAGCGGTCAACGGGTTGGGTGAGGATGAGGAAGGCCGCGGCGAGATAGAGGATGCAGGACCAGCCGGAGACTCCAGAGAAGCCGATGGTGAAGTGGCTGTATTCGCTGATGAGTTGGCGTGTAAGAAAGAAGAGGGCGGTGCCGATGAAGAACAGCGCGGCGTTGGTCTGCCAGGGGCGAGCGATGGACCAGTGTGTGATAGCTGCTGGGTGTGGCCGAGCGATCATCGCGGGATTGCTTGTGGTTGTCATTGACCGCTGCTTTCTTGCTGCTTGAGTCCGCGGAGGAGTTCGCGGGTGTGATTTGCAGGATAGCCGGCGATCGACGTGAAGGATGGCGGAGTGTTGTTGAGAAGTTCTGCCTTGAGGATGTCGAGCGTCTCGGCATCATCAACGTCGTACCAGAGCGGCAGGATGGTTGTTTCGATGTTGACGGCTTCCGTCGCGGCGATGGTTTCTGCGAAGACTGTGGAGGTGCTCCACGTGATGTTGGTGAAGGGCTCGGAGTGGGCGCGTTTGAGGCCGATGAGATAGTAGCCGCCGTCTTGCGAGGGGCCAAGGACGATGCGATCGCCGGGTTTTGCCAGTTCGGCGACGGCCTGATGGAATGCAACGGCGGGAACCGTGGGTGAGTCGGAGTCGATGAGGCAGACGCTTCCGTATCCGCAGGCGAGTAGATCCTGCGCAGTGGTCAGCAGCCGTTCGCCGAAGTCATCGCCTCGTTGCGGGATGAGAGCAAAGTCTGCGGGAAGAAGATTGTCGAAGAGCGATTCATCTCCTAAAGGGGTGTAGGAGATGATGCCAGCGGCTCGGTTTGAGGAGGTGACGGTGGCGATGTTTTCTGTGGTGTCGCGCAGGAAGCAGATATTGATGATTGCGGCCTGCTCCGGCGTAAGAGGCGGGGAGAGGCGTGTTTTGACTTTGCCAGGGCGCGGGGCTTTGGCCATGACAGCAAGTGCGCATTGACCTGCTCGCGCGGAGAGAGGGTGCGCGGGATTGAGGATCGGGTACGACATGGCGAGAAGAGGCATGGTGTTACTCCTGCCGGTCGATTTTCCTCCTTGGACGACTACGGCGCGATCAGGCCACATCGCTCCAATCGAGAATAACCTTGCCGGAGTTTCCGGTGCGCATCGCTGCAAAACCATCCTCGTAGTCGCGCCAGTTCATCCTATGGGTGATGACGCCGGAGATGTCGAGGCCACTTTCGAGCATGACGGTCATCTTGTACCAGGTCTCGTACATCTCGCGTCCGTAGATGCCGCGAATGGTGAGCTGGTTGAAGACGACCTGGTTCCAGTCGATTGAAATATCTTCGGACGGAATGCCAAGCATGGCGATCCTGGCTCCGTGGCTCATGTTGGAGAGCATTTCGCGGAATGCACTCGGGTTGCCGGACATCTCGAGGCCGACGTCAAATCCTTCCTGCATGTGAAGCTTCTGCTGGATCTCCTTGAGGGGCGTGGCGCGGGGGTCGACAGCAAACGTGACGCCAACTTTTTCTGCAAGCTTGCGACGGTATTCGTTGGGGTCGGAGATGACGACGTAACGTGCTCCGGCGTGGCGTGCTACCGCTGCGGCCATGATCCCAATCGGACCGGCTCCCGTGACGAGAACATCTTCGCCTAACACCGGAAACGCGAGCGCAGTATGGACTGCATTCCCGAGCGGATCGAAGATCGCAGCTATTTCGCGAGGCACACTGGGATTGTGAATCCAGATGTTGGACATCGGCAGAACAATGTATTCGGCAAATGCGCCGTTGCGATTGACGCCGACTCCAAGCGTATGGGCGCAGAGGTGACGGCGACCGGCGAGACAGTTGCGGCAACGTCCGCAGACGACGTGGCCCTCGCCGCTGACGAGCTGACCGATAGAGATATCCGTGACATTCGAGCCAGTCGCGACGACTTCGCCCACAAACTCGTGGCCGATGGTGAGCCCTTTTCGGATCGTGGATCGCGCCCACGCGTCCCACTCATAGATGTGCAGGTCCGTACCGCAGATGCCGGTTGCGAGAACACGGATCTTGACGTCGTTGATTCCCATCTCCGGCTCGGGAACATCCTCGAGCCACAAGCCGCGCTCTTCGCGGCTCTTTACCAATGCCTTCACTTGAACAGCCTTTCTGGTTATGGGTTACGACACCGCTCCAGGCAAAATGCTTTCCTTCTGAGAACAATTCTAGTCGTTTGAACAGGTTGGCGTTGGACGCCAAGATTGGGGCATTCAACAACATCCAACGAAACCCGTCAACTCTTACAGTGTCAACCCCGGCATGGGAGGAACATAATTTATCTCTGTTCGATAGAAAGAATCGCGGTAATGAGTCACTTTCGTGCCAGACCCAACTCACCCTACGAGAGTATCTGCCGTGCCAGACGATAGGGTAAGCTCCCCGGCGCAACCAACGAAGGCCGAATACAAGCGGCTTGATGAATCTCGCGTTCAAGGCATTCCGTGGACAAAATGGGGACCTTATCTGACCGAACGGCAGTGGGGTACGGTGCGCGAGGACTACAGCGCGAACGGCGATGCATGGAATTACTTCACCCATGACGAGGCGCGCTCCCGCGTGTATCGCTGGGGCGAGGATGGCATCGCGGGTATCTCGGACGATCAACAGTTGCTCTGCTTCTGCCTGGCGTTGTGGAATGGTGTGGACCCGATTCTGAAGGAGCGCTTGTTCGGACTGACGAACTCTGAGGGCAATCATGGCGAGGACGTCAAAGAGTATTACTTCTATGTCGACTCGACGCCTACGCACTCGTACATGAAGATGTTGTACAAGTATCCGCAGAAGGCTTATCCCTACGACGACATCGTGCATACAAACAAGAAGCGGTCGCTTTCCGAGCCGGAGTATGAGCTGCTGGATACCGGCGTCTTCGATGACAACCGATATTTTGATGTCTTTGTCGAATGTGCCAAGGCAGGCCCGGAAGATCTGTTGATCGCTGTAACGTCGCATAACCGCGGCGACCTGGATGCCACGTTGCACCTGCTGCCTACAGTGTGGTTCCGCAATACATGGTGGGGAGAAAAGACACCGTCGCCACGGCCAGCGCTGACCGCAAGTAAAGATGGCTCGGGTTTGCATGCCGATCACCCAGTGTTGGGAAGATACGAGCTTCGCTTTGAGGGTAACCCTTCTCTTTTGTTTACGAATAACGAGACCAACGAAGAACGACGGGGAGGAAAATCCATTACTCCTTACACGAAAGATGCGTTTCATCGTTATTTGCTGCACGGAGAAAAAGCTGCGGTTAATCCTGCGCAGACCGGCACGAAGGCGGCAGGGCACTATGAGGTGAAGATTCCTGCGGGAGAGAGCGCGACGATACGGATGCGGCTGACCAAGGCTGACGCGGCAGACAAGACCAGCTTTGATGACTTTTCGTCCCTGATGGCGCAGCGGCTACAAGAGGCTGACGAGTTCTATCAGATGATTTTGCCGGAACATGTCTCGGACGACGAAAAACTGGTGATGCGGCAGGGCTTCGCTGGGATGCTGTGGTCGAAGCAGTACTACTACTACGATCTTGAGCGCTGGCTCGAAGCGCGTCATGTGCCGGAAGATCAGGCAGCGGCAGGCGTGCGCAACTCAGGCTGGTTCCATATGCTGACGCAGGACGTCATCTCCATGCCAGATAAGTGGGAATATCCGTGGTTTGCCGCATGGGATCTCGCATTTCATTCGCTGCCCCTTTCGATGGTGGATCTATCCTTCGCCAAGACGCAGCTGAAGTTGATGCTGAACAGTCTGTATCTGCATCCGAACGGCCAGCTGCCTGCTTATGAGTGGAATTTTGGCGACGTGAATCCACCGGTACATGCGTGGGCTGTGCTGGCACTCTATCGCGCCGAGCGAGCAGAATGCGGCCGAGCGGATGTTCCCTTTCTCGAGCAATGTTTTCAAAAACTGCTGCTGAACTTTACCTGGTGGTTAAACCGTAAAGATATGGATGGCAAGAACGTCTTTCAGGGCGGTTTTCTTGGGCTCGACAATATCGGTGTGTTCGATCGCAGTAGTCCGCTGCCGACGGGCGGTCATCTGGAGCAGGCTGATGGAACCGCGTGGATGTGTCTCTTCTCGCAGAACATGTTGCAGATCGCGATTGAGTTGAGCGCGACGAATCCTCTGTACTCCGAGATGGCGTTGAAGTTCACGGAACACTTTTTATGGATCGCCGGAGCGATGAATGATGTGGGTGAAGACGGCGACCAGATGTGGGACGAGGAGGATGGCTTCTTCTATGACATTCTCCGTCTCCCCGATGGCCGAGCAACGCGTCTGAAGCTGCGCTCCATGGTTGGCCTGTTACCTTTATGTGCAACGACGGTGATCGAGGCCCGCTACCTCGATCATTTTCCCGAACTGGTGAAACGTGTCGACGACTTTTTGACGAGGCACTCCGAGCTCTGCGACAACATTACGTCGCTACGGGAGAAGGGTGTCAATAATCGCCGCATCCTGGCTCTGCTGAACGAAGGTAAGCTGCGACGAGTGCTTCACCGGATGCTCGATCCTGACGAGTTTCTGAGCGACTACGGGATTCGATCGATTTCAAAGGCTTACGACGGGCATCCCTTTGTCTTTGAATATCCCGGCGGGCGAAATACGGTGGAATATTTGCCCGCGGAATCGAATACGGGGATGTTTGGCGGGAACTCGAACTGGCGCGGGCCCATCTGGATGCCGGTAAATACGCTGATTCTGCGCGGACTTTATCAGTACTACCAATTCTATGGCGAGCGATTTTAAGGTGGAGTGTCCGACGGGTTCGGGAAAGATGATGACACTGTATGAGGTCGCTGTAGAGATCAACCGGCGGCTATCGAATATCTTTCTACGCGATGAAAAAGGGAGGCGCGCGGTGTATGGCTCCCTGGCAAAGTTTCAGAACGATCCTTACTGGAAGGATCTGATTCTCTTTTATGAGTATTTCCATGGAGACAACGGCGCGGGGATCGGCGCGAGCCATCAGACGGGATGGACAGGAGTCATTTCTTATCTAATGAAGCTCTCCGCGCTGATTACGGCAGAGACTGCTCTGAAGACAGAGAGCGCGTATGCCGCCATTTATGTAGAACCGCACAAGCCAACGTCTACTTAGCGCGTCTGCAGCTCTCTTTCTGCAGCTCGCTATAAAATAAAGAGACAGATAAATCATAGGCGCGTACGGCGCTGCCTTTGTCTGATTCTGCAGAAGAACGAGACGTAATGCTTTATTCCACAGATAACCTTCGTATTACCTGGACAAAAGTCGTTCTACCGCCTGCCTTTCTTGAAGAGGAGCTGCCTGTTACCGAGCAGGCCTCGGCAACGGTCTACAACGCTCGCAACGAAATCGTGAAGATCCTCAACGGTGAGGATAAGCGTCTGCTCGTGGTCGTTGGCCCCTGTTCGATTCATGACACAAAGGCTGCGCGCGAGTATGCGGAGCTGCTCAAAGGCGCGATAGCCGAGTTCTCTGAAGAGCTTTGTCTGGTTATGCGGGTCTACTTTGAGAAGCCGCGCACTACCCTTGGCTGGAAAGGACTGATCAACGATCCCTATCTCGATGAGTCATTCCAGATCAATGACGGTCTGCGCAAGGCGAGGCACCTGCTGCTGGATCTGGCTGAGATGGGAGTACCAGCGGGCACGGAGTTTCTTGACATGATCTCTCCGCAATATGTGTCGAGCCTCGTGAGTTGGGGAGCCATCGGCGCGCGCACGACGGAGAGCCAGGTGCATCGTGAGCTGGTGTCTGGGCTTTCCTGTCCTGTCGGCTTCAAGAATGGAACGTCGGGGAATGTGCAGATTGCGATTGAGGCGATTCTCTCTGCGGGGCAGCCGCACAATTTTCTGGGCCATACCAAACATGGGCAGACTGCGATCTTCGTCACCAAGGGCAATCGCGACTGTCACATCATCCTTCGCGGCGGCAGACAGACCGTGAACTACGATGCCGCTTCTGTTGAAGAGACCTGCAAGCAGATGGAAAAGGCAGGAATCCGGCCGCCGGTGATGATCGACTGCAGCCACGCGAACAGCCAGAAGGACTACACGCGGCAGGCGATTGTCGCTCACGATGTTGCCGGCCAGATTGTCGCAGGCGATTCACGCATCATCGGGGTGATGCTCGAGAGCAACCTTGTCGAGGGAGCGCAGAAGCTGGTGCCCGGGAAAGAACTCGTCTATGGGCAAAGTATTACCGACGCCTGCATCGGCTGGGGCGAAACCAAAAAAGTGTTGCGGGAGCTGGCTACCGCCGTGCGCTCCGCGCGCTTCGCCCACGTTTAGCTGCGATTCCCGAACCTTCACTCTCTGCTAGCATCGAAGTTTGGCTTTGAATATGACGAATAGTTTGCAAAATTCTGAAGCTCCCGTACGCGTCCGCATCGCGCCCAGCCCCACCGGGGATCCCCACGTCGGCACCGCATATATCGGCCTGATCAACTTTATCTATACTCGCCAGCGCGGCGGCAAGTTTGTGCTGCGCATCGAAGATACCGATCGCGCTCGCTTTGTCGCAACGTCGGAGCAGGAGATATTTAACTCGCTCCACTGGCTCGGACTCACGTGGGATGAGGGTCCGGATATTGGCGGTCCGTTTGGACCTTACAGACAATCGGAGCGGACTGAAATCTATCGTGAGCATGTTGAGTTGCTGCTTGCCAACGGCACTGCTTATCGCTGTTTCTGCACTGCAGAAGAGCTCGAAGCTGTGCGGAAGCAGCAGATCGCGGCGAAACTTCCGCCGCGATATCCCGGGACCTGCCGCCATCTGGGCGTTCAGTCCGCTGAGGCTAATCTTGCAGCGGGTAAACCCTTCGTGGTTCGCATGGCAGTTCCCCCGCACCCTGGAGACGTGACAACTTCAACAACCTTTCATGACGAATTGCGAGGCGATATCACCTTCGACCACTCGAATGTCGACGATCAGGTGCTGTTGAAGTCCGATGGCTTCCCTACCTATCATCTTGCGAACGTCGTTGACGATCATCTGATGCAGATAACCGACGTCATCCGGGCGGAGGAGTGGATCTCATCCACGCCGAAGCATGTGTTGCTGTACCGCGCCTTTGGATGGCAGCAACCCCGGTTCTGGCACATGCCGTTGTTGCGCAATCTCGATAAGTCGAAGATCTCGAAACGTAAGAACCCTGTCTCGCTCATCTACTATCGTCAGGCTGGCTTCCTTCCTGAAGCTGTCATCAACTTTCTCGGCCTGATGGGCGGAGGAATGCCAGAATCGAGCGGCCCTGTTGCGGAGAAGTTCTCGCTGGGCGAGATGGTCGAGCGCTTCGATGTCAAAAATATTCGTCTTGGCGGACCTGTCTTCGATCTGACGAAGCTGAAGTGGCTGAACGGCGAATATATTCGCGCCATGTCGCCTGAAGATTTCTATGTCGCATTGCGCTCCACGGCTCTCAGCGATACATATCTCAGTGAGATTGCCTCGCTCGTGCAGACTCGCGTCGAAACGCTCGGAGAGTTTGGCAATCTGACCCATTTCTTCCTCGCCGACGATATTCTTCCGTCTGCAGAGGTCTTTATTCCAAAGAAACGGACTCTGGAAGAGACGCTCGCCTTTGCCGCGGAACAACTGATCGTGCTCGAATCAGCCGAGTGGACCAAAGAAGCGCTCGAAGCTGCATTGAAAAAGCTGGGCGAGGAGAAGCAGTGGGCGGTGAAGGAGAACTTCATGCTGCTGCGCGCGATTATTACTGGCAGTACCATGTCTCCGCCCCTGCTGGAGAGCATGGTTGTGTTCGGCAAAGCCCGTTCGCTCGACCGCGTACGGCGTTTTCTCGACGCGCAAAAGAAGCAGGCTGGCGCGAAGAAGTGAAATCGCCGTTCGAGCTTTATCGGGAATTCAACTATTCTTGAACATCTGCTTGATGCCGCGCAGAGCTTGCCGCGTTCGCTCTTCGTTTTCGATTAGTGAGAATCGCACAAAGCTATCTCCGTGTTCGCCGAAGCCAACACCGGGGCTGACAGCTACCTTTGCCTCAAGCAACAGCTTTTTGGAAAATTCGACTGAACCGAGTGCACGGTACTGCTCAGGTATCTTCGCCCAAGCGAACATCGTGGCCTTTGGCAGTTCGACAGGCCAGCCCAGTTTGTTCAAGCCGGGGACCAATACATCACGGCGGTCCCTGTAGTTGTCGCGGATCTCGGCAACGCAATCCTGTGGTCCTTCCAGCGCGGCGATGGCTGCTACCTGGATCGGCGTGAATGTGCCATAGTCGAAGTAACTCTTGATTCTTCCCAGCGCTGCCACAAGCTTGGGGTTTCCAACCATGAAGCCGACGCGCCAGCCGGGCATGTTGTAACTCTTGGAGAGCGTGAAGAACTCCACCGCGATGTCTTTTGCACCGGCCACTTCGAGCACGCTTGGCGCGCGGTAGCCGTCGAAGACAATGTCTGCGTACGCGAGATCGTGAATGATGTAGATGCCGAGGTCCTTGCACAGTGCGACGATTCGCTCGAAGAAAGAGAGGTCGACACACTGTGCCGTCGGATTCGCCGGAAAGTTCAGAATCAACAGCTTTGGCCTGGGCTGCATGCGCGGCAGATCACATTCCAGCCGCTCCAGCATCTCTTCCGCAGAACTGTCATCCATCGCTATGCTCTGCACCTTCGACCCGGCGATCACGGGACCGAAGATATGGATTGGATAGCTCGGATTCGGCACGGCGACGGTGTCTTCGTCATCCAGCACAGCAAGGCACAGGTGTGCGATGCCCTCCTTCGAACCTATCGTGACGATGGCTTCGGTTTCGGGATCGAGATCGACGTTGTAGCGTGACTTGTACCAGTTGCAGATCGCTCTGCGAAGCCGCGGGATTCCGCGCGAGAGCGAATAACGGTGCGTCGCCGTCTTCTGTGCCGCTTCGATCAGTTTGTCGACGATGTGCTTCGGCGTTGCGCCGTCGGGGTTGCCCATGCCAAAGTCGATGATGTCCTCGCCGCGCTTGCGGGCAGCTGCCTTCAGCTCGCTTGTGATGTTGAACACGTACGCCGGCAGCCGTGTCAGCCTTCGAAATTCTTCCATCCCGCCCGTCAGCTCCTTGTCTATCCCTTATCTTTCATGATGCCACCACTTCCGCGCTGCTGCGGAGAGACGTATCGAGGCTACCAACAGCTGAGTGCAGGAATTGCGCGATGGCAGAGCTACTTCGCCGTGAAGATCACCTGCACGGGCAGCGTCCTGGGCGGATAACAGGCCGCGTGGTCGCAAGCCTGATAGCGCAGCGAGCCTTCCACCGTGTGCGTGCCCGTCTCCGCCACCACAGGCAGCTTCACGGTAAATGCGCCGGTATAGACGTCCAGCTTCTCCGAGGGATCGAAACTAAAGGTATAGGAAGTCCCGGCGGGATACTCAACCGCCTCTGCCTTCACTCCAGTCGCGGGCTGCAGGGTAATCCGTGTTGGAATCAGCAGTTCCGACTTTGGCGTGTGCGAATTAACGTGAAAACCGTCGACGACGCGGAAATGCAACTCCAGTATTGTGCGCTTCCCTGCCGCCACCTGCTGATCTTCGGCCGCATAAATGACGAACGCCTTCGGCTTTGGCGCGGGTGCATCGAGATTTCCAACTTGCTGTGCGAGCAAGCCGCCGGGAAAGATAAGGACCGAAGCAAGAGCCACGCGAATCTGCATCACTGGCCACCTGCCGACGGCGCTCCTGAAGCAATTGTCCTTTTGATGTGCGCTTCGATCTGATCTTTGCCGCCAAGCCCCGCGGTTTCATCGACGATAATGCCGTTGCGATCGACATAGAACGACATCGGCAGATAGTCCATTCCTTCTGGCGCATAGGCTTTCTGGACTTTGCCATCGGTCAACAGAATGGGGTAGGTCACACCGGTCTTCTTGGCAACCTTCTCGATCGTTTCCTTGCCGGCATCCACATCATCGGCGAGCCCAAGAATTACCAAACCCTGCGAGGCGTATTGTTTGTTGAACTCTTCAAACCATGGCATCTCGACCTTGCATGGCCCGCACCAGGTTGCCCAGAAGTTCACCAACACAGGGTGTCCCTTGTAGTCATTGAGCGATACTTTCTTGCCATCCAGCGTCGTCAGTGTAAACGCAGGAGCAGGCTTGCCCTGCATCCTCGCTGCTTCGGCCTCAGGCGATTGAGAGTCCGGGGCGGCAGTATCGCCAGCCTTATCCGGCATCAGAACGACCCTGTTTTCCTGTGCCTGCTGCATCGCTTTACGGCGTTCCCTCAGGTTATGCCAGCCCGCCCACAACATCAGCGCGATGCCGACGATCATCACGCTTATAACCAATCCGTTCCGTTTCACGCCTGAAATCCTTCCGGCGCGCAAACCGCGCCCATTTCACTCTATCTAGTTTAGACGCAAAGCCGCCGAGAACGATTCCCAAAGGCCCGGGGCAAATCTGAACGGTGCGTCTGCTAGCATCGACAATGGTTCGACCTATGCTCAGCAAAGTCAACAATCCATCAGGCTCCCCGAGGCCGTCGGAGTTCGTGCGCATTGAAGGTGCCGCGCTCAACGAACTTGCCCTGCGGATGGACGGCTCCATGAGCGAGCCCTTCGCGCAGGCAACGGAACTGCTGCTAAAGGCTGCTGAGGGAAGCGGGCGCATCATTGTCACGGGAATTGGCAAGAGCGGAATCATCGCACGCAAGATCGCTGCCACGCTTCGTTCCACGGGCACCCAGGCTCACTTTCTTCACGCAGCGGAAGCTATCCACGGCGACCTGGGAATGCTCGGGGCAGGCGACACTGTCGTTGCACTCTCCTACAGCGGCGAGACAGAAGAACTACTCCGTCTGGTTCCGACCCTTGAGCGGCTCCAGGCAAAACTTGTCGTGATCAGCGGGTGTAGTACTTCGACTCTTGTCCAGGCGAGCAGTATCTTCCTCGATGCCAGCGTCTCAAACGAGGCCTGTCCGCTCAATCTCGCACCGACAGCATCCACAACAGTCATGCTGGCATTAGGTGACGCGCTTGCCCTCGAGGTAAGCCGCCGTCGCGGATGGAAGGCCGAAGACTTCGCCGATCTGCACCCCGGTGGACGCCTGGGCAGGCGCCTCGCTCGCGTTTCCGAGTTGATGCATAGCCGCGATGCCCTGCCGCAGGTCGAAAGTGGAACGCCGATGACGCAGGTGATCTACGAGATGTCCCGCAAGAAGCTTGGCATGACTACAGTTCTCGAGAACGGCCACCTCGCAGGGATGATCTCGGACGGAGATCTTCGCCGCCTGCTGGAACGTGACGGCTCGCACGCCCTTGAACATACTGCGGGTGAGATTATGAATCCAAAGCCAGTCACCATCAGCGGCACCGCCCTGGCGTCTTCGGCACTCGCTCTTATGGAGGATCGAAAGATTACTTCATTGATTGTGGTCGCACCGGGCGGTGAGGTCGAAGGCGTCGTCCATCTGCACGATCTGTGGACGCTGCAGCTTTCCTGACGATCGGCGAGCATTCTTTCCTGTGCGGGCCAATCGGAAGGCACAGAAGTTGAAGATAGAATAGAGACAAGAGAATATTTCACACAAAACAGCCGGAAGGTTATCCGATAACGCATGCATCGCTGGTCACAACTTTTTATTCCCACCCTCCGTGAAGCACCCGCAGACGCCGAAGTTGCCAGTCATAAGCTTCTTCTCCGCGCAGGCTATATCCGCCAGCTTGGCGCAGGAATCTACAGCTACCTTCCCCTCGGAAACCGGTCGATCAACAAGATCATCGGCATTGTGCGCGAGGAGATGGATCGCATCGGCCAGGAGTTCTTTCTTCCCGCCCTCAACCCGAAGGAGGTCTGGGAGGAGAGTGGCCGCTGGTCAGGCATGGGCGACAACATGTTCCGCCTGCAAGACCGCAAAGGGGCCGAGCTCTGCCTCGCCATGACTCACGAGGAGATTGTCACCGACATTGCACGCAAGGAGATTCGCAGCTACAAGCAGCTCCCGCAGATCTGGTACCAGATTCAAACCAAGTTCCGCGACGAGCCGCGCCCCAGATCAGGCCTGCTGCGCGTCCGGCAGTTCCTTATGAAGGACGCCTACTCCTTCGACATCGACGAGGCTGGCCTTGATGTTTCCTACAACAAACACGATGAGACTTATCGTCGTATCTTCACTCGTTGCGGGCTCGACTTCATCGTCGTCGAAGCCGACTCTGGGGCCATGGGTGGCTCCGGCTCGCAAGAGTTCATGGTCTACACCGAGGCCGGTGAAGACCTCATCGTCAGTTGCCCCGAGAGCGGCTACGCAGCAAACATGGAAAAGGCCACCTCGCGGTTTTTCCCGGTGACCGAGATGGAACCGACCGGCGACGGCTTGCCCGAGTTAGTCCACACCCCGGGCAAAGCTGCCATCACCGACGTAGCAGAGTTCTTCAAAATTTCGCCCGCATCCGACATCAAGACCGTCGCCTACATGGGAAGCAAGAAGGATGGCACCGGCAAAACCGTCGAGATCCCGGTCATCGCCTTTCTGCGCGGCGACCACTTCGTCAACGAGACCAAGTTAATGGCCGCCGCCTACGTCTCAGAACTCCGCACGATGGTCTCCGAAGAACTCGCACTTTACTTCGAAGGCCCAGCTGGCTACCTTGGCCCCATCGGGCTTAGAGTCCTTCCCGCAGACAAAGGCGACCTTCGTGCCGCGTTCGTCGTCATCGACAAGGGACTCGAGGGCCGCAAAAATATGGTTGGCGGCGCCAACAAGCTCGACTATCACTACCGCAATATCGTGCCCGGTCGCGACTTTACCTGGACGCGAGTCGCCGACATCCGCAACGTCAATGAAGGTGATCTGGACGTCTCCAGCGGCAAGCCCCTCAAGATCGGTAAAGCCGTCGAGATCGGCCACATCTTCAAGCTCGGCAATAAATACTCGAAGTCCATGGGGGCCTCCGTCCTCAATCGCGAAGGCAAAGAAGTCATGCCCATCATGGGCTGCTACGGTATCGGCATCGAGCGCATCCTCACTGCCGCCATCGAATCCTCAGCAGCGCGCAACGGAGGCAACAGCTATGCGCTGCATCCCGCCATCGCCCCGTTCCAGGCTGTCGTCACCATTACGAATGTCGGCGACGCAACTCTCCTCGCAGCAGGAGAAAAAGTAGCCGCGGCGCTTGACGCTGCCGGCGTTGATGTGATCCTGGATGACCGCGACGAGCGCGCCGGAGTGAAATTTAAGGACGCTGATCTGGTCGGCATCCCTTATCGAATCAATATCGGTCGCGGAATAGCTGAAGATAAAGTTGAACTTGTCGATCGCTTGAAGTTAACGAATGAGGAACATTCCCTCGATGAGATCGCCACACATCTCGTGGGTCTGGTGCGCCAA
Organism: uncultured Acidobacteriaceae bacterium; assembly: GCA_963815485.1. Lineage (GTDB taxonomy): Bacteria > Acidobacteriota > Terriglobia > Terriglobales > Acidobacteriaceae > Edaphobacter. The sequence continues at coordinate 4,382,912 of CAWFGQ010000002.1, forward strand.
GCTACACTAAACCCCGTTGACCGAGTCAGGCCCTGATGTCACACGTCGCATCTAACCCGTCTAAGCTTATAGCCCGCGTGTTCGTTCTGCGGCCTTAGTTCTCCTTATGCCCGTCAAGCTCAAATACGGTAGCACCACAAGCACGGCCTCACGAACCTCCACCCTCCTGCATTCCCGCCTGTCCCGCATCGCGATCGTGGCGGTGCTTGGCCTTATGGTCATCGGCGTCTCCGTCTTCGGCTACTTTTACTATCACTTCCAGAAAATAGTTGACGACCGCATCGCCTCTGGCCCGCTCTTCGCCAGTGTCTCGCAGATCTACGCTGCACCGCGCGAAGTCCGCGACGGCCAAAAGCTCTCGGCAAGTGAGATCGCCGCTGATCTGCGCAGGGCCGGATACAACAGCCATCCACAGCTCGGCACTTATCAGCTCAACGGCGACAATATCTTCATCAAGCCTGGCCCCGAGAGCTACCACAACACGGACGGCGCCACCATCAATACTAGCGACGGAGTGGTTCAGAGCATCACAGCCGAAAATGGAGCCGAGCTCAAGGCATATGAGCTTGAGCCCCAGCTCATCACGGCCCTCTCCGAAGACAAGAACCGGACCAAACGCCGGCTTGTGACCTACCAGGAAATTCCTCCGCACATGGTGCAGGCGGTCGTCGCCATTGAGGATCGCGACTTCTTTAATCATGGCGGTATCAACTATCTGCGCACGATTAAATGCGGTTTTCAAGACCTGCTCTCGCATCACATGAGCTGCGGCGGCTCCACGCTCACCCAGCAGCTCGCTCGCGGCTTCTTCCTCTCACCCGAAAAGAAGATCACGCGCAAGCTGCGGGAGATCATGATCACCTTCCAGCTCGAGGCTCGCTTCAATAAGCAGCAGATCTTCGAGATGTATGCCAACCAGATGAACCTTGGCCATATCGGAAGCTATGAAATCAACGGCTTCGGCGAGGCGGCACAGTCTTTCTTCGGCAAACCGCTCGGTCAGATCGACATCGCCCAGTGCGCCATGCTCGCTGGGCTGCTTCAGAACCCAAGCTATCGCAACCCCTATCGTCATCCGGAGCGCGCCATGGAGCGGCGCAACATCGTCCTCGACACCATGGTCGAGACGGGCGCCATTACTCGCGCGCAAGCTGATGCTGCGAAGGCAGAACCGCTGCACCTCTCGCCTCCTAATATTGATGCAAGCGAAGCTCCCTACTTCGTCGACCTCGTCCACGAGCGGCTCGTTCAACGCATTGGCGACCAGGACCTCTCGCACCAGAGTCTGCGCATCTACACCTCGCTCGACCCTGATCTTCAGCAGATCGCATCCGAAGCCGTCGAGGTCGGCATGAAAAACGTCGACGATCTCGTTCGCCACCTGCATAAGACGCCCAAAGGTCAGGAGCCGGGGCCGATCACCTACCCGCAGGTCGCTCTCATCGCGCTCAATCCACACACCGGCCAGCTTCTCGCGCTCGTTGGTGGACGCAACTACGGCGTCTCCCAGCTCAATCATGCCACCTCCAACCGCCCCACCGGTTCCATCTTTAAGCCTTTCGTCTACGCCACTGCTTACAACACCTCGCTCAACGGAACCTCCCTTGGCGAGGGTGGAGTTTTCACTGCTCTCACTCAGCTCAACGATGACTCCCAGGACTTCGGCACCAGCGACCAGCCCTACACCCCCGGCAACTTCGAAAAGGACGAGTACCCCGGTATGGTCACCGCGGCCACCGCAATCGCGCACTCGCTCAATATCGCTACCATCGCCCTCGCGCAAAAAGTCGGCTACGGAAACGTAGCAACCCTCGCCCACTCTGCAGGCATCCTCTCCGCCAAGGCCACACCATCCGTCGCTATCGGCACCTACAGCGCCACGCCGATCGACATGGCCGGCGCATACACCGTCTTCGCCAACAACGGTGTACACCTGAATCCATGGATGGTCGCCTCGGTTCGCAACACCAACGGCGACATCGTCTCTGACTTCTCACCTGAGGGCAAGCAGGTACTCGACCCCCGTGTCGCTTTCCTCACCCAGTCGCTCATGGAAGGCGCGCTCAATTACGGAACTGCCGCCGGAGCAGTCCGCGGCCATGGCTTCAGCGCTCCCGCGGCTGGCAAAACCGGCACCAGCCACGACGCATGGTTCGCCGGCTACACCTCCAATCTCCTCTGCATCATCTGGGTCGGCAACGACGACTACACCGACGTCAAGCTCCAGGGGGCACACGCAGCCGCGCCCATCTGGACAGAGTTCATGAAGCGCGCGATCCAGCTTCCTCAATACTCCGACGTCAAGCCCTTCAGCGCGCCAGAAGGGGTCACCGTCGTTCGCATTGACAAGCCTTCCAGCCTCCTGGTCGACTCAACCTGCCCAAACAACAGCTTCTACGTCGGCTTCCTCGACGGCACGGCGCCTGTGAATACCTGCAGCCAGATGGGTGAAAACCCGCAGAATTTCTTCCAGAAGATCTTCGGTCTCGGGGGCAGCAGAACGGCACCACCTGACACCACCCGGCCGTCAATGACCCCCCCGCCGGCAACAGGCGCTCCCATAGTCCGGCAGGCTCCGAACACTCCTGCCGACGGCAACGCACCCGACACAACGCAGCAGCCCGCTCAAACCAAAAAGAAGAACTTTTTCCAGAAGATCTTCGGCGGAAAAGATAAAGAGAAGCAGGAGCCGCAACAGCCCCAGCCACCGCCGCAGTAAAGTTGCTCTGCATCAGACACGTCTACTTCGTGTGTGCCGCGATTGAGCACTTTCCTGACCCATGGAGTTGTTTGGTGCAATTCTCCAAAGCCTTCTTGTCAGCTAACTCCTGATCGATCTGCCCGAACGCAACGCCCCAAACTTCCGATCCATTCGTCGCAAACGCCTTGTGCGGGCCCATGATCAGGAAGTTGCGGAACGCCGCGACGCCTCTGTCGTTGAGTCCAGCGGGGGGCGCTACCTCGGGCACCGGAGGCGCTGGAAGGAGAGGCGTTTCTATCGGCACACTTTGCGCGCTCAGATATTCCTCAACCGTCGGCGTCCATCCTGCAATGTTGTAGTAGTAACTGTGCCCGTCCTCCCGGTAAGGCGGAACCAGCACAAACTGATCGACTCCTCCGGCTTCGCGAAACGCCGCCTCGAACTTCCGCGCAACGTCGGGCGGAAACCAATGATCGTTCTCCGAGTAGATCCAGAGCATCGGCACTCTCGATTTTTTTCCAAAATGCTTGAATGCCCCCACAACTCCCCCGAGATCGCAGTTATGTTCCTTGCCATCGCCGCCACGGCCACCCGCAAAACTGATCGCCGCTTTTAATCCCTCCGGCGGATTAGCGGTAAGCGCAACCTGCGCAAACCCTCCCGTCGAAACCCCTGCGCTCACAATTGTTCCCGCATCAACTTCAGGCAAAGTCGCTCCATACCTGGCCGCAGCTCGCAGGTCATCCGCGCTGCTCTCTCCCGCCTCCGTGAAGCTGCCTCCTCTCTGGCGTTGACACCCGCCGTACTTGCCATCCTGCTCGCCGCTCGACCGCCCATAGCCCTTACGTACAACAACAAGAACGACAAAGCCGCGTCGCGCAAACCAGATTGCCTGCGGCAAAAACTTCCCCGGCGTCTCCGTAGCCCGCTCCGTCGCGTCATCCGAGGTACCGTGAGTGAGAATTGCCAGCGGATGTTTTCCAGGCCGCTCTACCTCGACCTGCATGACGTCGAGGCCCAATGGAGCACCCGGCGCGGGCATCATGAACTCCCGCTCAAGCCACCGCATCTTCGCAGGTGCGTTAGCAGATGACTGCACACTTTCTGTCTGAGCACACACGAAACCAGAGTTGAGCAAGACCGCAAAAATCAAGAATAGTTTCATGCCACCACTACAGCCGACCCGTTCCACGAAGTCAACAATTCTTCGCTTGCCAAGGTTGCGCTCTAACCTCTTCCGACAGGGCCTTCTCCTTCGCCCACCCAAGGCTGGCACTCCGGACACCAGTAGGTCGAACGCGCCTGCGTTCCCTGCTTTCTCATCTGTACACTCGCTCCGCATCGTCGGCACTCCCGCCCTTGCCGCCGATAGACCCAAAGCCGCTCCTCACGATTCATCGCATGCGTCGTCCGCCGATTTCCTGCGTACGAAACGATACCGTCCCGCTTGCCGTCGACTACGTTCGCCTGCATGTACCGCTGCGCGAAATCCACCATCGCTTCCATCTCACGCAACGTAATGGTTCGCATCGCGCGAAAGGGGTTCACCCTTGCAGAAAACGCGACCTCACTCTTATAAACATTTCCCAAACCCGCCAGCACCCGTTGATTCAGCAGCACGTCCGCAACGTTTGATTCGGGATTCTCCTGCGCATAAGCCCTCAGCCGCTCTACACCACCTTCTACCGTGAAACTCTTCGATAAGATATCCGGACCCAGCTTCGGAACCTGCCTGCTTCTCTCAAGCGAACGCACCGTATGAAACTCTGCCACCTGCACATTAAACGCCACGGCTTCCCAGTCAGCAGTGCGAATGACAACGCGCATCTGGCTGCGTCCCATCTGCCAACGTTCGCCCGTACGATACAGATGCCAACTCCCGCTCATCAGCATGTGGGTCACGAGAATCAGATCGCCTGACAAATAGATGAGGCACCACTTCCCTCGCGACTCCACCTTCTCGATAGCCCTTCCCACCAATGACCTATCGTCATTCACGCGCGCAAGCTTCGCCAGAGCGGTCTCAAATCCCGTGACTGACTTGCCGCCAATGGCACGCTGCAACGCTCGCGCCGTTCGATAGATTGTGTCGCCTTCAGGCATTCGCGCTTGCTCCGCTGCGCTGGCCGGGCAAAGGAGGCAGATTTCTCCGCACGTTGAATCCCATCGCTCCGGCGGCAAATCCTGCATCGAGCAGAAATCGCGCTATCCAATGTTCCGCCACTGCGACTCCATTGATGGTGGTGATCAACATTCCACCGCGCCCGCTGGAATCTTCATCATCGTGCACACGCGTCACCAGAAATTCCGCGAGACTTCGTGCCACGTGCGACCGCTGCGGCTCTTCTTCAGGCAGAAACACCTGCAGGTTCGGATTTCCGCGGCGCAGATATGCCACCAACTCTCCATCGCAGAGAATTACACGCGCACCTACGCTTCGCGTCAGTGATGATCCCGTATCGGGTGGCGCCGGCCAGCGCATCAGCGCTCCGTATGGATTCGCCGGATCGGTCGCCGCCAGTTTCAGAATCTCACTCTTATCCGTCTGCGGCGAAACCCGCAGCGACCGCAACAGATCCACCGCCGCGGGCATGGCAAACTGCGTCGCACCAAGATCGGCAGCGAAGTACCCACGCCGGATTCTTCCACTCTCCTCAAGCGCCTTCATCACGTCGTAGATCGCGGAAAATCCACCCGGCAGATTCTCAGCATGAGCCGTCTCACGAAACACCACGCCATAGCGGGTCAAGAGTTGGAGCGCCATCGCATGACTCCACTCGGTCGCAGATCGATCCCCAGCAAATGCGGCTGAGTTCAACGCCCAGCGGCCCTGAGCCGTCGGAGGTGTCGTTCGCCGCGAACGGAACACAGCCTGTTGGTTGATTCGCCGTGCGGGTTTTCGTGAGCTGCTCGCTAGCCGTTCGCAATACGCTCGCAGCGCAGCCATGCCATCGTTCGTCAACATTCCCTTCCAAACCAGACTCCAGAGCGCCTCCAACGTCTCGCCCGGATATCCGCCGCCGACGCCATCGTGCAGGTCCTGAAAGAACGAAGCGCCATGCAGTTTGAGGTAATTCACGATCTCAGTTTCTTTCGTGATCTCAGACGCGGACGGACGAATCACGTTGCCGGCTTCATCGCGCACTGGCCGTTCTGTCGACTGCTGCGCGGCGACAGGCCAGAGCGTGGACAATTTATCCGGGAGGTAAAGGCCAATACGTCCATCGCGCTCGCCGATCGGTTCCAGCCCAACCCATACGACTTCACCTGCGGCAATCAGCCTATCCAGGTCGGAAGGCTTATAGCCCGCCAACCGCGCCGGCAGAATCTCGTTCTCAAGAATCGATGCAGGCAGTGGAGCACCCTGCAGATTTTCGATCACATCCAGCAGCGCGTCCAATCCTCGACGGGGCTGCACCACGCCCTGCCATCGCGTAAACAGTCTCGCCAGTGTTCGTTGTTCGACGGGCTCAACCTCTTTGCGCAGCCGTGCGAGCGAACGCCGCCGGATTGCTCGCAGGACTTCGTTGTCACACCACTCCCTATGAATTCCTCCTGGACGGAAGCCACCTTCGGCTGCCTTTCCGCTCTGAACCAATCGCTGCAGCCCCGTCTCGACGCTGGTCTCTGTCAGACCAAAGCGTCTTGCCGCCTCGTGCGTGGTGAATGGGCCATGAGTTCGTGCAAATCTTCGCACCAGATCGACCAAAGCATTGGGCATCTCCTGTAGAAACGCCGCCGGCAACCCCGGAGGCAACGGAATTCCGAGTGCATCGCGATACCGCGCAGCATCTTCAACCGCAATCAACCGCTTCTCGCCCACAATCTGAATCTCCAGCACACGACGCGCACGCGTCAGTCTTGCAACGGTCTCCGCAACCTCGGTCGACACACATCGCTGCCGCAACTCAGTGCGTGTCAGATCGCCAAGCCGAAGCAGCAAATCGTGGACGCCATCCATGTTGCGTGCGCGATACGTTTCCGCCACACATTGCAGCTGCTCTTCCGTCTCTTCGATCGCGCCGACATCCAGCAACTCGCGAAGATCAGCATCGCCCATTAACTCCCGCAGCTGATCCTGATCGATCGAAAGTGCCTGCGCACGCCTCTCTGCCAGCGGAGCATCGCCATCGTAGATGTAGTTCGCGACGTAACTGAATAGCAGCGCCGAAGCAAACGGCGATGGCGTCCGCGAATCCGCGGTGTGCACCCGCAACGACCGATTCTCAATATTCCGCAGCGTCTCCATCAGCGCGGGCATATCGAACACGTCGCGCAAACACTCACGGTATGCCTCCAGCAGAATTGGAAATGAGGCATACCGACTTGCCACACTCAGCAGGTCATAGGCGCGCTTCCTCTGCTGCCACAGTGGAGTTCGGCCGTCCGCCCTTCTCCTCGGCAACAGCAGGGCTCTCGCCGCACTTTCCCGAAACTTCGCCGCAAACAGTGCGGTCGATCCAAGCTGACGCATCACCAGCTCCGCAGCTTCCTCCGATGACATCAGAATAGGTTCGATCGCTGGGGCTTCCTCGGTCTCGGGAAAGCGAAGCACAAAGCCGTCCTCAGACCACATGGTCTCCACGTCATATCCCAGCGAGTTCTTCAGCCTCGCCGTCGCTGCCATCGCCCAGGGGGCATGAACTCTGCTTCCAAAGGGCGTCAGCACACAGACTCGCCAGTCGCCGAGTTCGTCCCGCACTCGTTCGATCACAACATTCCGGTCGTCCGGCACAACCGCCGTTGCCAGCTCCTGGTCCGCGAGATAACGCAGCACATTCTCCGCAGCTAGCGGGTCCAGATCGTGTTCCGTCGTCAGTCGCGCAATCGCAACATTCCTCGGAGTCTCACGCAACTCCCTTACCAGGGCGCCGATTCTACGCCCGAACTCGAGAGGCCTTCCCGCTCGATCGCCATGCCAGAACGGCATCTTCCCTGCCTCACCGGGAGCTGGTGTCACCAGCACACGATCGTGCGTAATCTCATCTATCCGCCACGTTGAAGCGCCGAGAATAAACGTCTCTCCTGCTCTGCTCTCGAAGACCATCTCTTCATCGAGTTCACCCACCCGCACCGGTTTGCTTCTCTCCCCCGCAAGAAACACTCCATACGTGCCGCGATCCGGAATCGTCCCCCCGTTCAGAATCGCAATCCGCTTCACACCGATGCGCGGTGTAATCCAGTTGCGATTTCTGTCCCAGGTAACGCGCGGCCGCAGATCGGCAAACTCATCCGACGGATACCGCCCCGCTAACATGTCGAGCACGCCATCAAAAACATTCCTGCTCAACTCCGCGAATGGCGCTGCTCCACGCACCAGCGCCAACAACGCTTCATAGCTAAGGCCCGGCCCTTCCTCCTCTTCGCTCACACGCTTCCCTCGCAGTGCCATCTCCGCAAGGCCTAAGGGAGGATGCGCAATTATCGCCACCATCTGCTGCGCCAGCACATCCAGCGGATTGCGAAGAAACCTCGTCGATTCCACATGCCCCTCATGCATCGCCCGCGTCACTGCCGCACAGGCAATCAGATCCGCTCGATACTTTGGGAAGATAATTCCATCAGAAGGCACGCCTACGTGGTGCCCGGCTCGGCCGATCCTCTGCATCCCACTGGCGACAGACGGAGGCGCTTCAATCTGTATCACCAGGTCGATTGCGCCCATGTCGATTCCGAGTTCCAGGGACGAGGTCGCAACGAGTGCCTTGATCTTCCCTTCCTTCAGAAGTTCCTCGATCTCTGTGCGTTGCGGCGCAGCCAGTGAACCGTGGTGGGCCCGTGCAATCGGCTCCCCTGCAAGCTCGTTCAGTGCGCCCGCAAGGCGCTCAGCCACCCGGCGCGCATTGACGAAGATCAACGTTGACGTTCTCTCGCGGATAATCTCCAACAGCCGCGGATGAATTGACTGCCAGATGGAGGTTCTCTTTGGACCCTGCGACGCAGGCCCGCTGGGCTGCTCCTGAATTTCGCCGAGGCGAGCCATATCCTCGACGGGAACCTCCACCTTCAGCTGCAGTAACTTTCTTGCTCCTGCATTCACGACTGTTACAGGTCGGTATCGTGCGCCTGTTGCACCTGCTTTGTGTGTCCCTTCATCGGCATCGTCATCCATATTCAGAACTTCGGCAATCTCCTCCGCACCCTCCGCGTCACTCATTTCTGGAGTCGCAAGCGACGTAACTCCCGCCGAACCCTCAGCGCCTCCAAGAAACCGGGCTACCTCTTCCAACGGTCTCTGTGTCGCAGAAAGCCCAATACGCTGCACTTGTCTTCCCGTCAGGGCCTCTAGCCGTTCGAGGGACAGTGCAAGATGCGCACCGCGCTTTGTGGGGACCAGCGCATGAATCTCATCCACGATCACCGTCTCAACCGATCGCAGAGCCTCGCCTGCTTCCGAGGTCAGCAAGAGATACAAGCTCTCCGGCGTCGTAATCAGGATGTCGCCGGGGTGCCTGCGGAATCGCGCTCTTTCCTTAGTCGAAGTGTCGCCGGTGCGCACGCTGATCTCTGGCATTCGCACCTCGACACCTTCGTGCTTCGCCATGTTTGCAATACCCACCAGCGGAGAGCGCAGATTGCGTTCCACGTCTACGGCCAGGGCTTTGAGTGGAGATATATAAACTACGCGGCAGCCACGCTCTGCCCGTGGTGCAGTCTTCATCATCAACTTGTCGATGCACCATAGAAACGCAGTGAGTGTCTTACCTGTACCAGTTGGCGCAAGAATCAGCGTGGACTCGCCGCGCGCAATCGCCGGCCAACCCTCAACCTGGGGTGTTGTCGGCGCGTCGAACACAGCTCGAAACCACTTGGCGGTAATCGGGTGAAACAACGCCAGCGCAGCCTCAGCCCGCTGCATAGGAGTTCGCCCCAACACAACATCGTCAGGCTTCTTCGCATCTGCCTTTTTCTTCGAACTGGAGGGGGCTCGTGGCATCTTCGTTGAACAGTTATGTCGGCGATTTCGCCATAACTACTATAAGATGCGCGCCAACCCGTCCACGGCGCATCTCACAGAATCGAGCCTCAGCCCCGGCTCATCGGGCGGTAAAAGTAGCAATTCGCTGCAAACTCCACTTCAAATAACTTCGTGGAATCCTCGGCCTGTTCCGCGTTCCCCAACACCAGATACCCATCGGAAGCAATCCTGCGATAGATCTCGCCGAAGAGCGTCCGCCGGTCATGTTGAGAGAAGTACAACAGCACATTTCTCAACATCACAAGGTCGAACTCTGGTAACTGGGCTAATGGCGCGCACAGATTCGCGTAACGAAACTCGCACATCGCCCGAATCCGCGGAATAATCTCCCACTCTTCTCCGTCTCGCATCAGATACTTCAGCAGCATTCGCGCCGGAAGTCCGCGGTTAACCTCGAGACGCCGAAACCGACCCCTTTGCGCATAATCCACCACTTGCCGAGAGATATCCGTCCCCAGAATCTTCACATCCCAGTGCGCAAGATCAGGAAAATATTCCGTGATTGTCATTGCCAGGCTATAGGCTTCCTGGCCGGTTGAGCTCGCAGCACTCCATATTCGCAGCTGCCGCTTCTCCGCCCGGCGTTCGATCATTTGCGGAAAGATTACCTTTCGCAACATCTCAAACTGCGTGATATCGCGGAAGAAACTCGTCTCATTGATGGTCATTGCCTCGGCCACCGCGCGATGCAGGTGTACCGGTCTTCCCTTCTTTAGCATGTTGACGAAGTCTTCCAGATTGGCCGCTCCGGACATGCGCGCAATTGGCGTCAGCTTGCTCTCAAACATGGCGTTGCGCGACGGGTCGATCTGGTTCGCCGACTGCGCCGCAACCAAACTTCGCAGGTATTCGTAATCGGAATCAGAGCAGGCCATGCATCATCTCCCGGAGCGAAACGTAACCGCTCCTTGTACTTGCTTTTGGCTCCAGTCGTACGGAGTAACCCGCAGCCACCCTCTGTCGCAAAGCCCCCGCAATACCCGACAGCGGCAGAGTTGCATTAGCGATGCCAGCCGCACTCACTCTTCCCGGCATTCCCCAGATAGCCGACGTCGCTTTGTCTTGAGCGAGCACCACACCCCCTCCCTCACGCACAGCGCGCGCTCCATCCAACCCATCCGCACCCATGCCTGTCATCACAAGTGCAAGAGTTCCCGCGCCGTACATCTTCGAAGCCGAGAAGAACAGATAATCCACTGACGGCCTGCAGTGATTCAGCGGCTCCTGCTGATGCAATCGCACCCTGCTTCTGCGGCCCTGAACACCTCGGTCGTCACCCATTGCGCAACGCGGAGCCACCTCCATGTGCGAATCCCCGGGTGCGAGCCAGATCGTTCCCGGCAGGATCACCGCGTTGTCATATGCTTCCTCGACTCGGAGCGGGCAGCATTTATCCAGACGCTCTACAAGCGCACCAGTAAACAGCTTTGGCATGTGCTGGGTGATCAAGACCGGCACGGGAAAATCCTTCGGCAGTTTCGGCAACAGCTGTTCCAGCGCCGTGGGGCCGCCCGTAGACAGCCCGATCACGACAACTTCAATCGGACTTGAAGTTTTCGGTGCGGCTTCGTTCTGCCGAATGCCTTGCAACTCCTTTGATGACGTCTTCTCTTCAACGTCACGAACCTCCCTTGCAAGTGCTCCAATCCTTGGCAGAAGCTGTTGCGCAAGCGACTCCAATGCCCCGGCAAAATCACGCTGTCCCGAAGGTTTCGTCACATAGTCGACAGCTCCCCGGCCCAGCGCCTCCAGCGTCGATCGTGCACCATGCTCGGTATAGGCGCTGCACGTGATTACCGGCAGCTGTGGGTTTTCAACACGTAACCTGTCCAGCACATCCAGTCCATTCAACCGCGGCATCTCAAGGTCAAGAACAAGAACATCCGGCTTCAGCTTCTTCACCTGTTCCAGGCATTCCACACCGTCGCGCGCAATCCCACACAACTCCATAGGCGGAACTTCGTCGGGCCGATCTTTTACCTGCATCAGAAACAGCTTCCGCAAAATGCTGCGCATTACAGTCGAGTCATCTGCGGCCAAAACCCGAAGCGGCCTGTCGTTCAATGGAATCATTTGGGTCCTCTTCCCGCTAAGCCGCAATCACACCAAGCAGGAGCATCTTTTCCCGCAGGCTCTCTGGAGTAAATGGCTTCATCAAAAACTCGTCCGCCCCATTACTCAATGCGGTCTCGATAAGAGAATTGTCCGCCTCGGTCGTCACCATCATCACCTTCATCGCCGGTCCCAACTTCGCGTCGCGCAGAGCCTTGACGCACTCCAGGCCATTCATCACCGGCATGTTTACATCGAGCAGCATCAGGTCGAAGGCATCTTTACCCGCCAGCACCGTCAGTGCTTCGCTTCCATCCACGGCCTCTTCGCACACAATATCCATCCGGCTCAGAAGATGGCGCAGATACTCGCGGATAAAGCTTGAATCATCGACAATCAGGGCTCGCATCATTCTCTCCATTCGTGCTCTTTCGGAAACAGTCCCGCCTCCGACAATCGCGACGGGCATAATCTCTGCGGGTCCAGTCTCACCATCAGGCGGTCTTCCATCTTGTACGCACCATCGAATAACCACTTCGCTCGCGCATCCAGCGTCGAAGGATTCGACTCGAGCATTCGCACACTCATTGTGACGACCCCACCAACCGCGTCCACTAAAAGGCCGAAGCGCTCCGCACCTTCAACATTCTCCATCACGAGCACGCAGCAGCGTTCGCTATGTGACTCCATCCCCAGCAGCCACCGGAGATTAACTACTGTCAAAACCTCACCGCGATAAGGGACCACACCCGCAACAAACGACGGTGACATCGGCACCCGTTGCGGTTTCCGCTCCCCGAGCACCTCACGAATCTGTCTCGTATCTATTCCAAAGACCTCGCTTTCTACAAACAACGAACAGAGAGATTCCAGTTCTCCCGGCTCTTTTTGTATGGTGTCTACCATCTCATTGGCTTCAGTCATCATGCAGCCTCCACGCATTTGGAGACCGTCGCCCCAAATTGACGATCGACTCGCGTAAGCCTCTCGTGCACCACAGCGATCTCTACCGCATTTTTATCGTTCGCATCCTGCTCCGCTGCTTTTGCTGTCACAACGTCGAGGACCTGGCGCACAACGATACCTGCATTTTGTTTTCCGCCGCGACAGATGAGCACCGTCACCATAGCTTGGTCTCCGCGCTGCCGCGATGCCTCCATTTTCGCTAACACGCCACCGTCATCTTTCAGCGACAACAGAGTGCCGCGATACTGCAGAAGCGGTCGGCCCTCTACATACTCGATTTTGTCTGCCGCAACGCTCTCGATGCGCTCCACCACATCCAGCGGCAGCGCCGTCTGCTCTCGCGCCCGATCCTCAAAGATCAGGAACGGCTCGCCCGCCTGCATCGCCTGCTCCTCCCTGCCAGGCCATGAGCTTTGATCCTCCGTCGCCTTTACCCCGGCACGAGCTGCAACCGCACCAACATCCAATATCAGTGCCAACGTTCCACTCCCAAGCACAGTCGCCCCCGAGAACAGGCCTTTCTCGCGCAGCACCGGCGAGAGCGGCTTCACCACGATTTCCTCGGGCGACATGAGTTCATCGACAACAAGCCCATAACGGCAGCCATCGGCCTCGAGCACCGCCAAGGAAAGGTTCTTCCCTGTCTTCAGCGTTCTCTCAGGCGAATCTTTTTCCAGCCCAAGCAGGCGATCGAGCCGCACCACCGGCAGCAGACGCTCACGCAGGCAATAAAGTTCCGCAGAGCCGATCTGCTTCAACACTTCCGCGAGCTCTCTCTGAGGCATATCCACCAACTCCACCAGGGCGTTCTGAGGCAGTGCAAAATGCCGCCCTGCACTGCGCACGATCAACGACGGCACGATCGCCAGTGTTAGCGGGATCCGCAGGCGCAATGTCGTACCCTCGCCCCGACGCGACTCAACCTCAACACTGCCGCCAACCTTCTCCACGTTCGCGCGCACCACGTCCATACCAACGCCGCGGCCGGAGACTGTCGTCACAGCAGCCGCCGTTGAAAATCCCGGAAGAAAAATTAGCTGCAGAATCTCACGCTCCGACATGCCCGCAGCCTCCTCCGGCGTGACCAGATTGCGTTCGAGCGCCTTCTGGCGCACGCGTTCAATCGGAATACCAGCACCATCATCACAAACCTCAACTACGACCGACCCGCTCTGCTGAAACGCTTTCAGCCGCACACAACCTTCCGCTGGTTTGCCCGCAAGCACGCGATCCGCCGGTGCTTCAATCCCGTGATCCACTGCATTTCTTACCGCATGCGTCAGCGGATCCTTGATTGCTTCCAGCAGGCTCTTATCCAGTCCCGTCTCCTGGCCCGCGAACTCAATTCGCACATTTCGTCCGCACGTCCTGGCCAGGTCGCGCACCATTCTGGGAAACCGGCCAAATAGATTTCTCATTGGCTGCATTCTTGCCTGCATCACCGTCTCGCGAAGGTCCGCCGTCACGCTGTCCAGCCGTCGCGCCAACTCGGAAAAATCAGCCGCACTTTTATCACTCTGCAGCAACTGGTTGCGTGTTAGCACCAGCTCTCCCACAAGATTCATCATGCGGTTCAGTACATCTACATCAATCCGCAGAGTCTTGTCGGTGCCTCCGGCGTTTCTCTCATTGTTCCCTGCTGAAGAAGGCGGTGTCAGCGAGGCCTCCTGCGCCTTGGAATCTTTGCGTGCGGAAGCTTGCGCATCAACTCCGTCGCCTGTGTCAACGACGGTGTGCTGCAGTTCACGGGCGACCGCCTCCGGCGCCACCTCGCCGTTCAGCAAAGCCAGTTCTGCAATTAATTCGCTATCTTCATCGCCGACTCTCGGGCCCTCAACCCCAGTCTCCTCAATCAGGGTCAGGATTGCCCGCAAACCATCCAGCAGGTTCAGCAATCCGCTGATCAGATCCGAAGTAGCCGACAGCCTTCCATCCCGAAGCGACCCCAGCAGATCCTCACCTGCGTGCGCCAGCTTCTCCAACCGCTCGAACCCGAGAAAGCCCGTCGTGCCTTTAATCGTGTGCACGGCGCGAAAAATTTCGCCCACCAGACGGGTATCGTCGGGCTGCAACTCAAGCTCGGTCAGGCACCGCTCCATGCGCTCAAGCCCTTCCTGGCTCTCCGCGAGAAACTCTTTCGTCAGATCGTCCACATCTGGTATATCGGGCGCTGGCCCTTAACCATGAGCGCGGCACGACTTGCTATCTTCCCACTGCACCCGATAGCCTCAGTCTCATGCCGTCCAGTCAAACCACTCCGCTCGACCCCGCCGCAGCCTCCGAATTACAGCAACGAGCCGTCGCTGTTGCGCATCATGCCTACGCGCCCTACAGCAAATTCCGCGTTGGAGCCGCCGTTCTCCTCACCGACGGTGCTATCGTTACCGGCTGCAACGTCGAAAATGCCTCATATCGCCTCACCGTCTGTGCCGAGCAGGCTGCCATCGCAGCGGCGGTCAGTCTTCACGGCCCCACAATTCGCATTCGCGCCGTCGCGGTCGCAAACCTTAACGACACCGCAAGCCAGCCCTGTGGAGCCTGCCGCCAGACCATTCACGAATTCAGCACTCCCGGCACCGTCGTCTTTTTTCCAGGCGAAGGAGGGACGATCGCCGAGACTACAATTGCTGACCTGCTTCCAGCAGCGTTCCTCCTCACCAATTCGTAACCATAGCAGCTACAGTTCCACTAAATATGGCGCAGCCTATTCATCCCATCGACGTTATTCTGCACAAGCGCGACGGCTTCATTCTCTCTGACGCGGAGATTCAGGCCTTCATTCGCGCCATCGTCGACCGCACGCACGAGAAGCAACTCGTTACCGACGCTCAGATCGCATCTTTCCTGATGGCTGTCTTCCAACGAGGCCTCAACACCCGCGAACTCGCCACTCTTACGGCGGCTATGCGCTACTCCGGCGAGACATTCGACGCCACACCGCTTCACACCTTTACCATCGACAAGCATTCCACCGGTGGCGTCGGCGACAAGACCTCCCTCCTCATCGCACCCATCCTCGCTGCAGCAGGCCTCGCATCCCCAACACCCTCCGGAATCCCGGGCATCTGCGTCCCCATGATCTCGGGCCGCTCCCTTGGCCACACCGGCGGCACACTCGACAAGCTCGAAACCATCCCCGGCTTCGACACCCAACTCGACCTCGCGCAACTCGCCGCCACCTTAAAAAAATGCGGTGCAGCCCTTATCGGCCAAACCCCGAAGATTGTCCCCGCAGATCGCATTCTCTACGCTCTCCGCGACCACACCGGCACCGTCGAATCTCCCTTCCTGATCACCGCAAGCATCATGAGCAAGAAACTCGCCGAGAGCCTCAACGCCCTTGTTCTGGACGTCAAAGTCGGCTCCGGAGCTTTCATGCCGACCTACGAAAAATCAAAATTCCTCGCCGAGCTGATGGTCGAGACCGGCGAAGCGTCCGACACGCGCACCGCTGCCCTCCTCACCAGCATGGATGAGCCGCTGGGCCGCTTCTCAGGCAACTGGGTTGAAGTCTGGGAGTGCGTTGACATCATGAAGCAGCACCGCCACGCGATGTCCCGCGATCTCATCGAGCTTTCTAACATTCTCTCCGGCTGGATGCTCCATCTCGCGGGTCACGCAGCAACACCGGAGGCAGGCGCCAATCTTTCCGACGAGATTCTCCGCAGCGGAGCCGCCTATAAAGCATGGTCGCAGATCGTCGAGGCGCAAAGTGGCGATATCTGCGTCTTCGAAAATCCCGCGGCGCATCACAAACCCAACGCCACTCGCATCCTCAAGGCTCGATCCTCCGGCTACCTCGCCAATATGGACTGCAAACAAGTGGGCTGGGCCGTTCAGCGCCTCGGGGCAGGCCGCTCGAGACCAGGCGATCCGGTCTCCGCGCACGCCGGTATCGAGATGCACGCCAAATTAGGCGACAGTATCCAGGAAGGCCAGCCTCTCGTCACTCTCTTCAGCGAAGACGAGGCACTCCTCGCCGAACCCGAACTAATGCTCCTCGAGACGTTGCGACTCTCTACGACTCGGCAGCAGCCCCAACCGCTTATCCGTGAAGTGATCGTCAGAGAAAAAGCCAAGCAACAATAGCATGTCTCTCGTCGAAAAGGATCAGATTTACAAAACCGCAGCCAGCAACTCGACCAGCTTCCCCGCCTGACTGCCATCGAGATCTCGCAGCGAAGAGTACTCGCTCACCTCAATCACTCTCACACGCGGATCCTTCGCGATCACGCTCAGCAATTCCTTCACCTCAACCATCGTCAGCCCCTCCGCGTGCGGAAAGTACGCTGCCGACATCTCCTGTTTATTCAGGACATCGATATCGAAGTGCAACAAAACCGGTGCCGTTGCCGGAATCGTCGCCATTACTCTTCGCGCCGTCTCCGCCGCTCCTGCATGCCGAAGCTCAACCCGCGACACAGCCTCGACCGCAGGACTGTCCACATGGGAAGGATTGCTCCACCCTACCACCACAACCTGCTGACGTCTCAGCACTGGGCCCGCCCAGAAAGGCGACCCATGCGTCAGCAACCACGTCGCACATGATGCTGCACTCTCGCACCGGCTCGACGTCGGCGCCGCATCATCAAAATCGCCATCCGGATACACCACATAAACTTCTTCGCCTGTCACACGATGCAGCGCCTCGGTCGTGCCCACTACCACGCTGCAGTCGCAACCGATCAGTAACGGAACCTGCTGCTTCTGACGCAGGATCGGCTCGATCCTCCGGCCTACGCACTCCCACGCAATCCGCGGCGCAGGCCAGCTTCGAATCGGAGGAATCGAGTGATGCGGAAGGTAGCTCGGAATCTCAACATCTCCCTCATCGACAACCGAGCATCCGAGCGACGTAAGCCGCTCCACAAGTTTCGCATCGCGATAAGCCCGCGCATCATCTTCGTTGCCGGGCGTAAGCGAACCAGCACGCAGCGGAACTCCCAGCACACGATACGACCGCGTCTCCACCTTTTTGATCTCGGAAGATAAAGCGTCGCTCGCTAAAATTCCAGCACCAGTCGCGGCCATTGCACCAATCAAAAAATCCCGACGCTTCATAGACACCAATCTAATCTCCCGATCTGGACACGATCACAAAACCCTGCCTAACGCCGAATCGGAACCAGTTCCCGCAACTTTGCGTCGCGCAGATAGATTCCCAACCACACCAGGCCACCGAAGATCACGGGAAAGATTGTTTCGAACAAAGACGAACCGGCGCGCACCTGCGTCGACACCGCCCCACCCAGATATCCCGTCAACAGAATCGCTCCAAAGATCGAGGTGCTCGGCGTGACATATATCGCCGTGCAGGCAAGCAACAGCAGCCCGATCCCAACGCTTGCGCTCAGCGGATATCCGAGTCGAGCGAACGCCTCCACAACCGGAGCAGGCTTCATCAGATGTCCGACGCCATCGAAGGTGAACAGCAACGCCGCCAGCGCACTGATCACTCTTCCAGTCCAAAGCATTCCCTTTGAAACACTCTGTGTTCCGATCGATCGCACCATCGTCTCTCCAGTCACATCTTATGTGTTTTTCCGTGCAATCGATTACCCCCTGCCACTGCCCCAATCACCAGCAGCGGTTCCCTTCCCTCCGCCACTGCCTCGGGCAGCAGCTCGTCTGGCGACTGATGAGAGATATCTTCCATACAAGCAAAGAATCGCAAAAACGACCTGCGCTTCAACGTCCCATACTCTCGAATCGTTCCCTGAAGCATCGGGTACTGTGTTTCCAGTTCATGCAAGACTGCCCGCAGCGTCACCGGCTTCTCAACCTGCAGAGTCACTTCACCCTTCACCTTCGCCAGCGTACGGAGATGTTGCGGCAACTCCACCCGAATCATGCGAGCGTCTGCACCTCAACCGACAGCACACCCGGCAAGTCCCTCACAATCGGGTTCCAGCTGTCTCCACCATCGGCCGAGCCGTACACCTGGCCGCCCGTCGTGCCGAAGTAGACCCCGCATTTATCCAACGTATCCACGGCCATCGCATCGCGCAGCACATTCACGTAGCAATCCTTCTGCGGCAGTCCCTTTGTCAGCGGTTCCCACTCGTTGCCTCCGGACCGGCTGCGAAAGACCTGCAGCTTCCCATCCAGCGGATAATGTTCAGAGTCGCTCTTGATCGGAACGACAAAAATAGTCTCCGGTTCATGCGCATGAACATCGATCGCGAAGCCAAAGTCCGTCGGCAGATTCCCGCTCACTTCCGTCCACGAGTCGCCTGCGTTGTTGCTGCGCATCACGTCCCAGTGCTTCTGCATGAACAAAACACCCGGTCGCGAAGGATGCATTGCAATGTGATGGACGCAATGACCAACTTCTGCATTCGGATCCGGTAAACCCTCCGATCGGAGCCCCCGATTTATCGGCTTCCACGTATTCCCTCCGTCATCCGTCCGAAACGCACCTGCGGCCGAGATCGCAATATAAATCCGCCCGGTGACATTCGGATCGAGAATGATCGTATGGAGACACATTCCCCCCGCCCCCGGCTGCCAGTGCGGCCCTGAGCCATGTCCGCGCAGCCCTGATAGCTCCTGCCAGTTCTGTCCGCCATCCTTGGAATGAAACAACGCAGCATCTTCTGCTCCCGCATATACCTCGTCCGCGTTCGTCAGCGAAGGCTCCAGGTGCCACACGCGTTTGAACTCCCACGGATGCGGCGTCCCGTCATACCACTGATGCGTCCCGGGAACGCCGTCGTACAAAAACTTATTCCCCGCCTGCTCCCATGTCTTGCCGCCGTCGTTCGAGCGCTGGATGATCTGCCCAAACCATCCACTTGACTGCGAGGCATACAGCCTCTCCGGATTCACCGGCGAACCCTTCAAGTGATAGATCTCCCACCCGGCAAAGTGGGGTCCGCTCACCTCCCATTTCTCGCGCTTGCCATCCGAAGTCAGCACAAAAGCGCCTTTGCGCGTGCCAACCAGCAATCTCACTTTGCTCATCATGCACCTTCTCTCGAAGTTTGCTTTTTTCAGGTATGTTCAGGCGTATCGTCGCCTGCGCCTTGAAGGCCAAGATACCACCAAAACTGGTGATCAGGATCACACTTTTATAGCGGCTGGAGGAATTCCAAGGGTCCCCTCAACAACCTCGACGAAGTTCCTTTCTTCTCGGAGGATGAAACGCTTGCTTTGTGCCAACGCAAAGTTCTCCTGCGCTTCCACATCGGCTCGCAATCGCACCCTGTAAGCCTCATAAGCGGCGAGACTTTTAAATGCGATCAATCCCCACCCGACATCATTGGTGCCCTCGTAAGGAAGGAAATATCCAATCAGATGACCACCGCAGCGGGGAATAATGCGTCCCCAGTTCTCTGCATATTTCTTGAATGCGTCTCGTTGAAAAGGGTCAATCTGGTAGCGGATGATGCAGGTAATCGTCATGGCAGTTCTCCCCGATATCGATTGCACCGGTCTATCAATTTCAATTCCGGACGGCACCCACACCGCAGCCATCATCCCGATCACCTCGCGACGGTTGATCTTTAGCGGCGATGTCTCTTCCAGGCTCACTTCGAATCACTATGCCAGTTGCGGGACAGCGATACTTCGTCTAATGTCGAAGTATGGATGTAACGCACGATACCTCGATCTCGGTGATCGCCGCTGCCATCGGCGAGCCTGCACGAGCGCGCATCCTCTCCAGTCTCCTGGACGGCCACGCCCGCACCAGCACCGAGCTCGCCGTGATCGCCGGCGTCGGACCATCCACAGCCAGCGCCCATCTGCGGCGCCTCACCACGGCGCATCTCATCAAAGTCTTTGTACAGGGAAAACACCGCTACTACAGCCTTAACGGACCGGACGTCGCGCACGTGCTCGAAGGATTGAATATTCTCGCCGGAGCAGCTCGCAACAAGTTTGTGCCGAACACGCCAAACCGTCTCTGCGTCGCGCGCACCTGCTACGATCACCTTGCCGGCAGAGTCGGCGTCTCCCTTCATGATCGTTTCCGCGCACTCGGCTGGCTCTCGCCGTTGACACGAGATACGCGCGACTACGAATTGACCACCACCGGAACCAAAGCAATCGAAGATCTTGGCATCGACCTCGAAGAGACACGGTCCCTGCGTCGCCGTTTCGCTCCTGCCTGCCTCGATTGGAGTGAGCGTCGCCCCCACATCGGCGGAGCTCTCGGAGCCGCACTGCTGAAATCTGCTCTCAAAAAAAGGTGGCTGACCCGTGACCTCGACAGCAGGGCTCTCGCAGTCACCGGAACCGGGAAACGCGAGATGTACAGACGATTTGGATTGAATATTTAGCGGTTAACACTTCAGGCAGACGCGCCGGAACGAACCCAAACGAACCAGTTGCGCGGCCGTTTCGAGCGAAATCGCTAGGTAACGGTCCTTACGAACCTTTACACTCATCCCAACCGTTCATTCGACCTTCGACTACGCAGGAGCGCCCTTTGTCGCGATTCACCGGCCTACTCGGCCTCATGACCTTTCTCGGCCTTGCCTACGCCTTCTCCACCAACCGCCGTGCCATCCGCTGGCGCACCGTGGCATGGGGACTCGGCCTGCAGATCATCTTTGCCTTCCTCGTCATCAAGTGGAGCCTCGGCCAGCGCATCCTCAGCAGCATCTCTTCGGTCATCACCGGACTTCTCGGCCACTCCGCCGATGGCTCGTCGCTCGTCTTCGGCCGCATCGGCACACCCGGCGACGCGCTCGCCACCCTCGCCTTTGCCGTTCTACCCACTATCATCTTTGTCAGCGCGTTTTTCGCCATCATGTATCACATCGGGCTCATGCAGCAGATCATCAAGGCCGTCGCCTGGATCATGCAGCGAACCATGGGAACCTCCGGTGCTGAGTCCACCAACGTCGCCGCCAGCATCTTCATGGGCCAGACCGAAGCCCCCCTTACCATCCGCCCGTTTCTGGCTGGAGCCACCCGCAGCGAACTCATGACTATCATGACCTCCGGCATGGCCCACGTCTCCGGCGGCATTATGGCTGCCTACATCAGCTTCGGCATCAACGCCAAAGACCTCCTCTCCGCCGTCATCATGACCGCCCCCGGCACCATCCTCGTCGCCAAGATGCTCGTCCCCGAGACCGAAGTCCCCGCCACAGCCGGCACCGTTCACATGCCGCCCAATGAAGAGCACAAGAACGAAAACTTTATCGCCGCCATCGCTCGCGGCACCATCGACGGCGGCCAGCTCGCCTTCAACGTCGCCATCATGCTCATCAGCTTCGTCGCACTCGTCGGCCTTGCCAACGCTATTATGCTCGGAATCTCAAATTTCACCTGGGCCCACGGCCACATTCCGTTCCCGCATTCTCTCAATGCCATCCTCGGCGTAGTCGGCGCTCCCATCGCGTGGCTCATCGGAATCCCATGGCACGAGGCCCGCACCATCGGCAACCTCCTCGGCACCCGGACCATGATCAACGAGTTCCTTGCCTTCCAGCAGCTAGGCCCGCTCAAAGCCTCGATCGATCCGCGCAGCTTCTCGATCGCTACCTTCGCGCTCTGCGGCTTCGCGAACGTCGGAAGCATCGGCATGCAGATCGGCGGAATAGGTGCACTGGTCCCCAACCGCCGCAACGATCTTGCTCGGCTCGGACTCCGCGCCATGCTCGCCGGGACGATGGCAAACCTCATGTCCGCCAGCATCGTCTCTATCCTTCTCCACTAAAGCAATTCAGAAATAAGGATTTCAGCAGCAAAACCGCTCCATAATCTTGGATAATTTTCACGCTTTTGCAGACGAAATCCGCTCTTCTTCAGCAAATCCGAAATGGAAGCTAACGTGCTGATAGCGAAGAATCGCGATGGGGCATGGTAATCGAACCACATCGCTTTTCCGAGAACCTCCTCAGTCTTAGATAAAAAGAAGCAGCCGAAAAACAGGCGCAATCGCATCGCTGCAGCCAATGAAAAGCTATTCAAACCCAGACCATCTCACAGGAGAGACTTATGAGTTCACGTCTGTCGAAGGGCATTTTCTTCCTTTTTCTTTTCCTTGCCATCGTTCCCGGTTTTGGCCAAAGCGCAAATACTTCCCTCCGCGGCACCGTTAAAGACCCCACTGGAGCCGTCATCCCCGGAGCCAAAATCGGCCTCGTCGACAACGGGACAGGCCTCACCTTCTCCGCTGAATCCAACGCGACCGGGGAGTATCAGTTTGCCCAGATTCCCCCAGCCAAATACACCATCACCGTGACCTCCACCGGCTTCGGAGCTCAGACAAAAATCGCCGAGCTGCTCGTGAACCAGCCTGCCACCATTAACTTTGCCCTGAGCGTCACCACGACCCAGGAGGTCCTCAACGTCACCGCCGAGGTCCAGACCCTCAACGTCAGCGACGCCTCGCTCGGCAACTCAACCAACAACGCCACGATTCAGGCACTCCCCAGCGAAACCCGCAATGTACCGGATATTCTCTCTCTTCAACCCGGCGTCATCTATCTGCCTCCTCCGAGCAATCCCGCCTTGCAGGACAGCCGCAGCGGCGCAGTCAACGGAGGACGTTCCGACCAGGGAAATATCACGGTCGACGGCGTCGACGACAACGATCAGGTCAACGGTTTCGCCTTTACCGGAGTACTTCGCCAGACGCAGGACTCGATCGAGGAATTTCGCGTCACCACCGGCAACGCCAACGCAGAGGCAGGTCGGTCCTCGGGCGCGCAGGTCAGCCTTGTCACAAAATCCGGCACCAATCACTTTCACGGTGCGGCCTATGAATACAACCGGCCCACGATCACCGTTGCCAACAACTTCTTCAACAAGCAAGCTCAGCTGAACAGCGGCGAAGCCAATCGTCCCGGCAAGCTCATCCGCAACATCTTCGGCGCAGATGTCGGTGGTCCCATCTTCAAAGACAAGCTCTTCTTCTTCGCCAACTATGAGGGCAGCCGCATCGCAGAAAGCGCTCAGGTAGTCGAGACCGTACCCACTGCCGCTTACCAGAGCGGCATCCTCCAGTACACAGGCGCATCGGGTGGAACCGTATCTCTCACCCCCGCTCAGATCGCCACTCTCGACGCCAACTGCACGGTCTGCAATACCGCTGCGTACAAGCCCGGTCCGGGACCAAATCCAAATGCATTGGCTTATTTCAAATCAATGCCCGCCGCGAACGGCTTCGCCGCTGGAGACCTGCTCAACACGGGTTCCTACTCCTTCGCCTCGCCGAATCCTAAGACCCTGAACACAACCATTGTGCGCCTCGACTATATCCCGTCCTCGAAGCATCGCATCTTCGCTCGCGGCAACCTTCAGAAAGACACTACCGGCGCCACAGAGCAGTTTCCCGGACAAGGCCCTTCTGCGGTGCTGATCGACAACAGCAAAGGCATGACCTTCGGCGATACGTGGACTGTCTCGACCAACATGGTCAACGACATCCGGTACGGATACATCCGTCAGGGATTTGGCAACTCCGGCGTGGGCACGGGCGACTACGTTGACTTTCGTTTCATCGCCAACGCAACTGCTGAGACTCGCAGCACCATCGTCAGTGTCCCGGTCAACAATATTGTCGACAACCTTAGCTGGATCAAAGGTAAACACACCATTCAGGCTGGTGCCAACTGGCGTCTGGTTCATCAGAATCGCAATTCCAACTCCATCTCCTTCAGCAGCGCGACGACGAATCCCTCCTGGCTCGGCGGCAATCCGCCCGATCCGAGCACGCTGGGGCTCGATTCCGTCGATGGAGGCTTCTTCAGTTCCTATCAGCAGGCCTTCGCCAACCTCGTCGGTACCGTTCCCCAGGTCAACAGCCAGTTCAACTATGCCGTCAGCAACCCCACCACGGGTACGCTCCTCGCCGACGGCGCCTTCATCGATCGCCACTTCAGCGCAAACGAGTATGAGTGGTACGTGCAGGACTCCTGGCGCGTAAAGCCAACCCTCACTCTCACCTTCGGCGTCCGCCACACGATTCTGCAGACGCCATGGGAGACCAAAGGTCAGCAAGTCGCACCCACCATCGACACTCACACCTGGTACACCCAGCGCGAGGTGGCCGCACAGAAGGGCCAGATTTATGAACCTGATCTGGACTTTGCTCCTAATGGACCCTTCTACGGTAAACCCGGCTACTGGCCGAAATCGAAAGATGACTTCGCTCCTCGCTTCGCTGTCGCATGGTCTCCCGATCCCAAAACCTCCGTCCGTGCCGGTGTGGGCATGTACTACGACCACTACGGGCAAAGTCTTATCAGTATCTTCGACCAGAATGGATCCTTCGGTCTTTCCAGTACGATTACGAACCCTGCGGCTCAGTTCACAACGGATACGTCTCCTCGATTTGTAGGCCGTCACACCTTCCCCTTCACCAACGGAAGCGGTCCGGCAACACAAACCTTCCCCTATACTGCGCCGCAGGGCAACTTCGCAATCACGTGGGGCCTCGACAGCAACCTGAAGACTCCATACACCGAAGCCTTCGACTTCTCGATCCAGAGAGAACTGCCCGCTGGCTTCACCCTTGAAACAGCTTATGTCGGACGCCTAGGCCGGCACCTGCTACAGAGCCTGGACATCGCTGAACCGGTCAACTTCGTCGATCCTCAGGGCGGTGGCGACTACTTCACCGCAGGTGCTCAGCTCTCGGCTCTCGTCGATAAGAATGGAGCGAACGCCAATGCTTCCGTTCCTGCCATTGCATACTTCGAGCACCTCTTCCCTTACATGGCCAACTTCGATTTCCCCGGAGAGAGCGCCACCCAGGCCATCTACACCGACGAGTGGGCTCCCTTCCGGTCCAATCTCGGTGCGACCACCGCACTCGCAGACATCGACATCTTCTGCTTCAGCGAAAGCGTTCAGCTCGACATTCCCTGCCCGGCCAATCATCAATCCCGCTTCTGGCAGGATCAGTTCTCTTCGCTCTATGCCCTCTCCACAGTCGGCATGAGTTACTACAATGCGGCGCAAATCACCCTCCGGCATCCCATGAGTCATGGGTTCCAAGGCGATATCAGCTACACCTTCTCCAAATCCATGGACTTCGGTTCCGACGCCGAGCGCAGCACCGAGTTCTCCAATGGTGTCGCCTTCGGAAACAGCAGCATCATCAATACCTGGAACCCCGCTCTCAACCGCGCCGTCTCCGATTTCGATACCACGCATCTCGTTACAGTTGACTGGGTCTACCAACTCCCCTTCGGCCGCGGTGCGAAGTATCTCAGCAACACCAACGGCATTGTCAACGGCTTCATCGGCGGCTGGCAACTCTCAGGTATCCTCAGGGCCACCAGCGGCTTCCCGTTCTCCGTCTACGATCCCGGATGGACCACCAACTGGCAGCAGAGCGGCAACGGAGTCGTCACCGGAAACGTAAAAACTCGTCTGCATTTCGACCAGAATGGAAATCCGCAGTTCTTCGACAATGCCGATGCCATCAACTCGGGCATCAACACTGGCGGACCCATCCGGCTCTCCTATCCGGGCGAAAACGGCCAGCGCAACAACTTCCGTGGTCAGGGAATTTTCGACCTCGACTCCGGCCTCTCCAAAGCCTGGAAGTTCGGAGACTATGGCGGGTTGAAGTTTGCCTGGGAGGTCTACAACGTCACCAACACAAACCGCTTCGACGTACCCAACAACCAACAGATCCAACTCACCAGCGGCAGCCTCGGCATCTCGAACTCTCTGCTGAGCGTTCCGCGTCGCATGCAGTTCTCCCTGCGTTACGACTTCTAATCATCGTTCAAGAACTCAAAGCCCGTCGGCTTATTCCGGCGGGCTTTTTTTTGCGCGAATTCATCCTCGCCAAATCTCCGGCGAGAGTCTCAACCAACCAACTTCAAATAATTCGGCTCGTCCGCAATCGTCTTGTAACGAAACTCCCGCACAATCTTCGGCCCTTTCAGAAAGAAGATGGCCTGCATCTGCTTGCCGTCTTCTTTAATCGCGCCAATCCCATGCTTGAAAAGCGCGCCCTTGAACCACCCCATCCAAACCGCAGGCTGAAACAACGTCAGCACGGGGTGAATTCGCGAAATGGCAAACATCGGAAGCTGATACACCTTCGCCTCCGGATCGCTCACCCGCTCCACATCCCCAATTCCGTAATAATCAAAGAACGGCTTCGCCCGCTCCGGCGTCCCCAGATGCACGAATACCGGCCGAACCGCGCGTTTCGCCAACTCATCCTTCAGATCCGCAAGATCGCTGATAGCCTGCCGGCAAAACGAACATCCAAAGTGCCGCAAAAACACCAGCAACACCGGAGAAGCCTCCGCTAGCTCCAGCAAATTTCTCCCCGACTCTGTATGAACCGACGCCAAAGTCCCCGCAATGTCTTCTGCCTGTTCTGCCATCGTGACCACCGTCCTTTCAGGATTTCGTCGCCCCCCCGATAAGGTCCCTCACAAGGATCTACGGCTGCCATCCTAAACTGGTTTTCCATCGATTGACATCGGATCGCGAATACTTCGGTTCTCCAGAGTTAATTCATAACAACCGATCGCAGAACACGAACACCCGACAACCTCTAGTAGACTTGAGCCAAGGGAATCGACATGGAACCAGTCCTGATCCAGCAATTCTTCCTCGGCTGCCTCGCCCACGCCTCCTACATCGTCGCGAGCGATGGCGTCGCTGCCGTTATCGACCCGCAGCGCGACGTTGACCTCTACCTCGACTTCGCGTCCGAGAAAAATCTCCGCATCGAGCACATCATCGAGACGCATCTCCACGCCGACTTCGTCTCCGGCCACCACGAGCTCGCCCAGCGCACCGGCGCCCGAATCTACCTCGGCGAAGATGCCCACGCGACCTTTCCTCACATCGCCATCAAAGACGGCGACACCCTCCAGTTCGGCAATGCCCGCTTCAACTTCCTCCACACCCCCGGCCATACCATCGAAGGGATCTGTGCCGTCCTCACGGATCTCACCAGACCCGTCCAACCCCGAGCGGTCTTCACAGGAGACACTCTCTTCGTCGGCGATGTCGGCCGCCCCGATCTCTCCGCCGACCACACCCCGCAGCAACTCGCCGCGCTCCTCTATCAAAGCCTCCAGGAAAAGCTCCTCAAACTCCCCGATGACACCGAGATCTTCCCGGCTCACGGCGCTGGCTCT
Source organism: uncultured Acidobacteriaceae bacterium (assembly GCA_963815485.1). Classification (GTDB taxonomy): domain Bacteria; phylum Acidobacteriota; class Terriglobia; order Terriglobales; family Acidobacteriaceae; genus Edaphobacter. The sequence continues at coordinate 4,410,684 of CAWFGQ010000002.1, forward strand.
CTTTGCGGACGCCAGATGAGCAACGAGCGCTCCTCCACCATCGGCCAGCAGCGCCGCACCAACTACGCGCTTCTCGCACGCAGCGAAGACGAGTTCATTCATCTCCTCACCGATAGCCTTCCTCCGCGCCCCGAATACTTCGGCCGCGACGTCGAGCTCAACCGCCACGGCGCATCCTCCATCGACGACCTCCCCGCGCCCAAGCCGCTCCCCGCCGCCGCCGTCAAACGTCTCCAGTCCGAAGGCGCAGTCCTCCTCGACACTCGCCCCTCGACCGACTTCGCCGCCGCCTACATTCCAGGGTCCTTCCACATCGCGCTCTCTGGGCAGTACGCCTCGTGGGCTGCGCGCATCCTCGGCCTCGATCGCCGCATCATCCTCATCGGCGAAGATGCCGACCAGCTCCGCGAATCGCAGCTCCGCCTCGCCCGCGTCGGCATCGAGCACGTCGACGCCTACCTCGAAGACGGCATCACCGGCTGGCACAAAGCCGGCTACGAACTCGACTACATCCCGCAAATCTCCGTTCAGGAACTTGCAGACCTCGAAGAAAAAGAACCCGGCAATCTCACCATCCTCGACGTGCGCGAGCCCGGCGAAGTCGAAACCGGAGCCTTCGCAGACTCCATCCGCATCCCGCTAGGTCAACTCACCAGGCACACCGCAGAACTCGATCCCGGAAAGCTCCTCGTCGTCCACTGCAAAGGCGGCTACCGCAGCGCGATCGCCACGAGCATCCTTCGCCGCGCAGGCCTCCGCGACATCGCCAACCTCACCGGCGGCTACGATGCATGGAAGGCCGCGGAACTCCAGAACGCCGAAGCCACTCTCTAACCTTCTCAGGAAACAAATGCGGCGAATCGTCAAACTGTTCCTTGCTGTCGCCGCATTCCCCGCAGCCTGCCTGCTCTACCAGCAGGCCTGCGTGCAAAGAGATCGAAGACGCTTCCTCGCTCCCGGCTCCCTCATTCATACCGGTCAGGGCCGTCACATCTTCCTCTCGCAAAAAGGAACGCGCGGCCCAACTGTAATCTTCGAGTCAGGCATCTCCGCCACCAGCCTCAACTGGACTCACCTCCAAAACGAAGTAAGCCGCTTTGCCCGCGCCATCACCTACGACCGCGCCGGTCTCGGCTGGAGCAGTCCCTCCGCCTCCGAACGAACCCCCTCCAACATCGTCCGTGAACTCCGCCTGCTGCTCGAACGCGCCGACATTCCTCCGCCATACATTCTTGTCGGCCACTCCTTCGGCGGTATTGTTGTCCGCCGCTTCGCCATCGATCACCCCAGCGAGGTCGCAGGCCTCGTTCTCGTCGATCCCATGCGCCCCGAAGACTGGGACGCTCAGGAAGACCGAGAAGCCGAAGAAAGCGAAGAATATCCCGCCGATCAAATCCAGCCAACACGCGACGAGCTCACACAAGGCCTGCGTCTCACAAAGATCGGCCTTCCCTTCGCCCACTTCGGGCTCGCCCGCCTCGCCATCACCTCGCTTCTCTGTGGATCAGGCAAAACTGCACGCGTCCTCAGCCGCATCAGCGGCTCCGACGGCCAGCGCGTCTTCGAGCGCCTCACCACCGAAGTCGGCAAGATGCCACGTGAAACCCACGCCATCGTCGCCGCCCACTGGTCCAACCCGCACTTCTACCGCGGAATGGCCGCCCATCTCCGCGGAATCCCGGCAACCATACGGGAAATGAGCAACGCCGAACCCATCCCGAACATTCCCGTTATCCTGCTCACCCCGGCAACCGCTGAACCCTTATCCCGCGAAGCCCTCGACCGCATCGGCCCCACCACCCAGCAACTTATCGCTGAAAAGAGCACCCACTGGGTCCATCTCGACGAGCCTCGCTTAGTCCTTCAAGCAATCCACTCCGTTATCGAACAGGCTTACTCAAACCCGATCGAAGCCTCGGAAAATTCGACAATAGAAGAGGGTACCCACGCAGAATGACCGATCTCTACAGCAAAGCCCATTCCGCCATTGACTACATTCGCGCCGCCACCGACTTGCGTCCCTCCCTCGGCATCATCCTCGGCTCCGGGCTCGGCAGCTTCGCCTCCCAGGTCGACAACGCCCTGCGAATTCCCTACGCCGAGATTCCTCACTTCCCCACCTCCACCGTTCAGGGACACTCCGGCCATCTTGTTCTCGGCACTATCGCGGGCATCCCCGTAGCCGTCATGCAGGGTCGCGTCCACGCCTATGAAGGCTACTCTCTCTCCGAAGTTACCTTCCCGACCCGCGTCCTCGGCCTCCTCGGGTGCAAAACCCTCATCGTCACCAACGCTGCCGGTGGTATCAACACCCAATACCAGCAGGGACTTCTCGTCGCCATCTCGGACCACATTAACCTCACCGGCTCCAACGCCGCGGTCGGCCCCAACGAACCCCGCTTCGCTACCACCTCAGGCACTGGTCAGCGTTTCTTCGACATGTCTGCCGCCTACTCCCCGCGCCTCCGCAAACTCGCGACAGGAGAAGCGTCCCGCCAGGGTTTTCAGCTAGCCGAAGGAGTCTACCTCGCCGTCGTCGGCCCCAGCTTCGAAACCCCTGCTGAAATCCGTGCATTCCGCACCCTCGGAGCCGATCTCGTCGGCATGTCCACCGTCCACGAAACCATCGTCGCACGCCACATGGGAATCGAAGTCCTCGGTATCTCCCTCGTCACCAACATGGCAGCAGGAGTAGTCGCTGCAGGACAAAAAGAAGCCGAGACAATCCATCATGAAGACGTGATGGAAGTCGGCCGCCGCGCAGAAAAACAATTCACCGGCCTACTTGTCGCCCTGGTCCCTCAAATCGCAAAATTAAGTTGAAAGGTCGAGCAACGAAAATCACGATGCTCCCACAAGCTCCGTCTCTTCTTCTTCGAGAAAATTCTCCGACTCTGTCCCTCCAAGCTCCGCATACATCACGGCAACGCGCGCCTGCGCGGCCTCCGACAGCACAAACCGGTCGGCCCGTTCCAGCACCTCATCGCCAAACCGCACCTTCACCGAAACCCCGCGCAAGCCGAGCAACCGAAATACATGCGAGACGAAACCCATCTCGCCCCACCAGCAGATATCTTCTCCAACAGTAGCCCCGCCATTTCCTTTATTCTTGTCCAGAAAATACCGCAGCGCAGCAGTCCGTAACGGAACCCAGTTGTTCAAAACGGAATGGAACAGTCCTCGTCGAAACGGCAGCACGCTCGCTCCATTCGTCGTCGTCCCCTCGGGAAAGAACAACACCGGCAATCCACTCCGGTAGGCCTCTGCCATCGCCGCATTCACTCCGGGCCAGCTCTTCGGCCCTCCGCCGCGCTCGACATAAACCGTTCCCGCCCGCGACGTAATCCACCCCATCAGAGGCCACCCGCGTACCTCGGTCTTCGCCACCATCACAAACGGTCGCACCGAGCTGTACAGCAGAATATCCAGATAACTTAGGTGGTTCGACACCACTACGCCCTCACGCGGAACCCATCCCTCCACCTCACACCGGAAACCCATCATCCGCACAATCCGCCGGCACCACCGGTGAATCCACACCGCGCCCTCGGCTCCCAGCTTCGGCCTGCGGACCCACCACTCCACCCCCGCAACCAGCAGCAACCCCACAAACACCGCACTCCGCCACACCGACCGCACCCAGCCCAACACACGCACTTCTACCCCTCCAGGAATCTCTTAGCCACCCGCGGATGCAAACTCTGCAGGTCAAGCAGCGTAAGAAAATCAATCGTCTTGAAAGCGCGATCGATCGCTGGTCCGCTGCAGATCCTCGCACCAATCGTCAGATAGGCTCGCAGCAGCTTCGGCACTTGTGCCTCAGGTATCGTCGTTGCCGCCGCCGGAAGCGAGAACGCAGCAGTCGCCACCGTCCTCAACTCCTGCGCAACCATGCAGCCTTGCAACGCCGTATATACCGCATGCCCCATCTCCGGATCCTGCGAGGTCAGTGAGCAGCATCCCATCATGTACCGTGCGCCATTCACCAGCGCATACCGCGCAATGCCTCGCCACAGCAGATGCAGCACATCCGACGACCGGTAATCCCGGTGAATGCAAGCCCGCCCCAGCTCCACAATCTGATTGCGCATCGACTCGTACGGCGCAAAACAGAACTCCTGTTCGCTGTAATACCCAAAGTATTGCCCAGCCACATCTCCCATCTGCATCCGGTAAGTCCCCACTACTACGTTCGTTCGCCTATCCTCCACGATCAAGTGGTCGCACACATCGTCGAAGTGGTCACGGTCGTACCCATCCGCGTAGGCCGAATCCAACCCCTCATTCATCTCCAGGTTGAACACCAGAAAACGCAATCGGTACGCGGCCATTCTCTCTTCTTCCGTCAAAGCCAGTCGTACAATGAGATCCCCGGCCTCCAGCCGAATATCTCGCTTCGACGGCAACTGCGGAGCAACAGCCCGGTTCGGAAGCAGGATCACAGACGGCAATTCACTGACTGGAATCATCGACGCTCCTTTCCAACCGAATCATTCTTCGATCGGTAGCTTTCGATGTCAGTCTGCGTTGTCTTCTGTTACACAGTGTTCACAGCAAATGAACATTTGTTGAATCAGAAATGGTGCACTCTTTCGGTCACCTGTCACCACTCCCAAGCGCCGCCACTGCCGACCGAGCCTCCACCGCGGCTATCTTCCGATGCAGCCCATCCTGCGAAAACCGAATCGGCTCAGGCGCAAACCGTATTTCAGCTCTCACTCCGCGAAGCCCAAGAAATTTAAAGATATGCACCAGCATATTCCGGTCTCCCCAGTAGCAGACATCATCCTCCACCGTCACGCGAGCTCCATTCTTTTTAACAAGACTGTAATGAAGATGCGCCGCAGTAACAGAAGAACCGGCATCGATGACCTGGCCCAGCAACCCACTATGAAACTTCAGCAGCTGATTCCCATTCGAGGTCGTTCCTTCGGGGAAAAACACGACCGGCAAACCAGCCTCCACAGCAGCAAGCATCTCCTTGCGGGCCCTCATTGCCGAGCCGCCATGCCCTCTCGCCACATACACCGTCCCCGACATCGTGGTCATCCACCCTACCACCGGCCAGCCGCGGACCTCCGCCTTTGAGACAAACACGCACGGATGCAACGCCGCAAAGACAACGATATCCAGATAACTCAAATGATTCGAGATCACGGCGCCGTGCTGGGGAAACAATCCCATCACTCCGATCTCAATCTTCATGTCCCGCAGTGCACGTGCGCAAAAACGATGCAGCCAATCTGCTCGTTCGTCTCGCGTCACCGGCCGCTTCACCGCGAGCTCAGTGCCAGCCACAATAAATATTCCAACCAACCGAATACTTCGCCATGCAATGCGAACAAAATTCACCAGGCCAGATCCTCATCTTTCAACACTGAAGCAGTTCTCACGAGCGCAGTCTATCCTGTAGGCAGTGCACTCCGACGAACCAAATCGCCACAACTCCACCCAAAGCCGACCTCCAATCCATCACAACTGGATTTACCGCCGCGCCGTCCTTCCCATCCTCGCGCTTCTCCGCATCGGAGCCTCTCCCGAGAAACTGGCCTGGAGCATCGCCGCGGGGCTCCTCATCGGCATCAACCCCATCCTGGGCAGCACGAGCATTCTCTGCCTTGCCATCGCATTGATCTTTCGCCTGAACGTAGCTGCCTCGCAGATCGGCAACCATCTCGTTTATCCGCTTGAACTTCTTCTAGTCATCCCGTTCATTCGCATGGCAAGCCGTGTCTTTCACACTGCGCCCATGCCTCTTTCTGCAAGCCGTCTGCTCAGCGAGGCACGCGAACACCCGCTCGCACTGACGCGTCAGCTCTGGCTATGGGAGTGGCACGCCTTTCTGGTCTGGATCATTCTTGCTGCGGTCGCGACCCCCCTCTTCGCATTCGCGCTAACACCCGTCCTCCGGCGTCTCCTTGCGCGCGTCGAACGGCATCAGTACCCAATCCTCTCAATAACCATGCCGGCTGATCCCAAACACTAGCCCTCCGGATGATAAGCAGGCAGTGGATCTGCACTCTTCACCCACGCCGAATAAATCATGTCCCGCAGCTCCGTCGCGCCCGCTGCCAACCGCTCCGCGGTAAACTTCTTGCCCTCAGGAGTACCTGCATTCGTAAACCCACCCGCCTTTTCCAACTGATAGGTCTTCTCCACCAGTGAATTCGAGTGCCGCAGATAAGCCATGTAATCGGTAAACACATCGCCGAGCACAACCGGTTTCGCGGGAATCAGTGGAGCAACATCCGCAGCCTTGATATTCGCTGAAACGTTGATCGACTCGAACAGCGCGTGAATCTTGTGTTCCGTCGTATACCCGTTCGGATTCGGGCCCGTCCACCCGTTGTACTGAATGGTCGTATGCAGCGGCTGCGATCCATCGGCAACATAGTGCCCTAACCACCCAGCCAGAAACACTATCTCGTTCTCCACCGGTTTCGTCTCTTTGTGGTCCGACTTCAGCTTGCGATAATCCCGCATCGCGCTCTTCAGCCGCTCCCACACCTCAACCGTCTGATATGGCTGCAGCCCTACCTTCTCCGGAGACAACGGCAAATCTGGATGCGACTTCTGCGCAAACTCCAGCGCACGCACAAAGTCATAACGCCGTCGCGGATACTCGCCCACCAAATCTGCATACTCCATATCCATGAAGTGCTCCGGCGACTGCGCAGCATTCAATTCAGGCTCAGCCGGAGACTTCCACCGATCCGGCTCGGGCCCGTAGTACTCCAGCGCATCAACAGCCTCTTTGGACCTCAAAAACTCCGGCACGTCCAAGGGCAACGCCGCTCCTGCCAGGCGGTTGATCATCATGTGCCCTTCTCTGCCCCAGGCGAAAGATGGCTGCACCATCATCAGGGGAACCATCACTAAAGCAACCCCCAAACGAACTACACCACGAACCTTTTCCATCTCCGCAGTATATCCGCCGACGTCCCTGCCCTCCACGCGCCGCGACAACCCGCTTCCGCACCTAAAACCCAGAATCTCCCTCTGTTAACTCGAACACAACGTCTCAAAAGGTACACCTGCCTGCCACCTCAAATTGATCTTTCTTTCATTGACGTGCAACAAGCCGCGGCCAATACTTGGGTAAGCCTCTATCCCTGCAACTTTTTTGAAAGGAATTCAGCGATATGCACCTCCCCTGCAAAGTCCTGGCATTAGCTGCACTTCTTGCGTTACCACTGACATCCAAAGCGGACACCCTCGATTTCACACTCTTCGGAGGCGGCAACACCTTCACCTTTTCGCTTCCCTCCAACCCAACTCCCGATTCCACCATTCCTGGAGTCAGCTTCACGCTGGACGGCATCATGGTGGCATTGAACCCCGGTTCCTCCTCGGGAATCGATTTCGCCGCTGACCTGACATTCTCCAATCTCGGCTCAGGCGGCGGTATCGCATTTCCGATTCCGTTTCCTCCTCCAACCATCATCAATCTCGATCTGGTAGGCGCGCAGCTCTTCACTGGCACGTTGAATGCCCCGATCTTTACAGCAACCACAACCCCGTTCCTGCTCTCGGAACCGAAAGGCAGCGATACCTTTACCCTTGATATCGCTTCAGAGGCGCCAGAACCTCCCACCCTCGCCTACCTGGGCACGGGAATACTTGTTCTCGCAGGAGTTGCGCGTCGCAGGTTGACCGCAAACTAAGCAGCGCTCAAACAGCACACACAAACGGCGGTGCTGAAACTCATCACACCAGCACCGCTGCCCCTTCCACCGGCACGCTCCCAAACACGCTTCGATACCGCGCGATCTCGCTCTCCGGCCCCGTTGCTTTCCGCACATTATCCGAAAGCTTCACCGCGGGCCGTCCCTCCACCGTTATAAGCTTGCAGACCAGGCTGATCGGGTCCAGCGTCGTCTCTCCTCGCGGATGGCACCCGCGAAAATCATTCGTCAACAGAGTCCCCCAACCTGCGCTGAACCGTATCCGGCCATGAAAATATGCATGCAGTCGTAGAATCTCATCGACATCCAACCCGTCCGACGCAATCAGGCGTTTCTTCCGCGAATCGCGGCCCCTCCGCAGCAGCCAGGCAATATACTCATCGCCTGCAGCAAACGGATCCTTGCTATCGCATCTCTGCCCAGTCCAGTCCGCAACCCAATCCGGCGCTCCCTCCAGAAACTGCGTCGTTCCAAACGTATCCGGCAGCATGATCAGCAACTCGCCGCCATAACTCTTCTGCCACAACCTGAGCACCTCGTACTGCGATCGATGCAGTTCCTCGTCATCTTCCGCCAGAGCCGCCAGAGCCATCGGCAACTCATGCGCGTTCGTTCCCATCGCCTCAAGATCATGCTTGTAAGCAAGAAACGTGTTCGAAGTTCCCGCAAGACCCTGCCCCAGAGCCACCCGCATCGTCTCGACCGCATACTCCTGCCACAAAAAGCTATGCCGCCGCCGCGTCCCGAATTCTGAGATCCGCAACTCCGGAACCTCGCGAAGCCGTTCGATCTTCTCCCACAGCTTCGTCTTCGCACGCGCATACAAAACATCCAGCTCCAACTCATTCAGTGTGCTTAGCGCGGCCCGCGTCTTCAACTCACTCACCAACGCCAGGCCGTAAACCTCCCACATCGTGACCTCGGTCCACAGCCCCTCAAACCGAACTACCAGCTGCCCGTCGTGCTCCGAGATCGTGTAGTCCGAAAGCCGGAAGTCCTGCTCCAGCCACTCTAGAAACGCGGGCTCGAAGATGCTCCGCGTTCCATAAAACGTATTGCCCGCCAGCCAGATAATCTCCGACCGCCGAAACCGCAGCTCTCGCACATGCTCCATCTGCTCGGCGAGCATCGCCATCGGAATCTGTTCAGCGAGCCGCACGGATACAGTTCTATTTGTAACCTCCGAAGTTACATGAATCGCCGGGAAATTTTTCCAGATAAACTGCAGCATCAGCAGCTTGTAAAAATCCGTATCCAGTAGCGACCGAACAATCGGATCCAGCTTCCAGTTATGGTTATGCGCCCGCTCGGCAAAGTTCACATTCACTTTGAAATCCTCACGCTAAGCCTACCAATTGCCACCTTTACAAACCGCGCGCAGCTCCTCCCGAAGCTCCGTGGAAAATAAAATGACAAGCACGCTTGACATTATTTAGAATTTATGTAAAGTTTAGTTGTCTTTATGGAAAGGACTCTTGTCATGCCCTGCACACCCAAATCAAAGGCCGCACGTCGCTATCGCAACCGCCTCGCCCCAACAATGGCTACCTACCTTCTGTTTCTCTCCATCGCGCGGTGGACGTTCCACCATCATCATCCCACTGGTCTCCTCGTCTACCTGGTCGCCATTCTGCCTGCACTACCGCTCGTTGGTTCGCTTGCCGTCGTTGGCCTCTACGTCGCCGAAGAGTCAGACGAGTTTGAGCGTTCCGTTCTCGTTCAGTCCATGCTCTGGGGTATGGCCGGAGCTCTTGCCATCAGCACCATCTGGGGTTTTCTGGAAGACTTCGCCAACGCGCCTCATGTCTCCACCTTTTATGTCTACATCTTCTTCTGGATCTTCATGGGATTCTCTCAGCCGTTTATCCGCCGGAGGTACCAATGAAGAACCGCCTCCGCATCCTCCGCGCCGAACGCAACTGGAGCCAGGCAGACCTCGCCGAGCGCCTCGAAGTCTCGCGGCAGTCCGTCAACGCCATCGAGACCGGCAAGTTCGATCCCAGTCTCCCGCTCGCATTTAAACTCGCTCGCCTCTTCAATAGCCCCATCGAAGCCATCTTCTCGGATGAAGGGTAGGCCTCCCAAACTTTCTTCGTCATTACATCTGTCACGTTGCTTCCATGACGCGATTCACTGGCAGCCACACAACGCAACCGGCACACTGAAATAGTTCCAAGGAGCATAGTTATGTCAGCATCCCGCACAACCCTCCGCCTCATTACCGTTCTTCTCCTCCTCGCCGGCCTTCTCCTCCTGAGAAAGCCCGTCTTCGGCGCGGTTGTCCTTACAGCGCCCACCCGTTTCTCAGTCGTCGTCCAGGGAGTCGACACTGGCAAGGGTCCCGACGTCATCCTCATCCCCGGCCTCTCCAGCTCCCGCGGCATCTACGCCGCCGAAGCAAAACTCCTGTCAGCAAACTACCGTCTCCACCTCATCCAGATCGCGGGCTTCGCGGGCGAACCCGCCGGCCCCAACGCCACTGGCCCTATCCTTGTTCCAGTCGTCGAACAACTACACCAATACATCGTCACGAACAAGCTCCAGCATCCCGCCATCATCGGACATTCGCTCGGCGGACTTCTCGCATTAATGCTCGCTGACACCCACCCCGAAGACGTCGGCAAGCTTCTCATCATCGACTCACTTCCCTTCTACGCGCTCGTCTTCGCACCCGAAGCAACCGTCGACGTCGTCGCTCCTCAGGCAGCCGCGATGCGCGACCAGATGCTCGCTGCCCCTCCTGACGTCTTCGCTGCCATGGTCGACCGGAGCACTGGCGTGCTTGTTCTCAACCCCGAAGCCCGCAAGCTCGTCGCCGCCAACTCCATAGCTTCCGACCGGACCGTCATGACCAACGCGATGTACGAAGACCTCATCACGGATCTCCGGCCCCGACTCGCCGCCATCAAGACCCCCGCCACACTCCTCTACCCCTTCGACGCCTCCGCGGTTGGCCCCGACTCCACCAAAATCGACACCGTCTATACCAGCGCCTACAGCACCATGCCCAACCTAAAAATCCATCGCATCGACGACTCCCGTCACTTCATCATGTACGACCAGCCCGCCGCCTTCGACAAAGCTGTCCAGGCCTTCCTCAAGCCCTGAACACAAATCCGGACCCACCCGGTCGGTCTCACCACGATGGAGTAGGGTGTCCAAGGTATTCTGTAGGTCAATTAATCGAGTCAGCGGCGCCGGCTCGCACATCAAATTCGTATCGGACGAATAAGAGACCTCGCCCTCGGCATCGAATTGCTCCGGGCCCACCGAACATCATTTGCTGACACCACTCCTCTAACGGAGATCTCGTCTTGAACCCCAGCACGGAAACTCTCGAACGACCCTCCCCCGCCGTCAAACCATTTCGCGACGATTGCCCGGAGTGCCCCGAACGCCCTTATCTCCGCGTCTTCAAATCCACCGTCTACGTCAAGGATCACGATCGCAGCCTCGACTTCTACGTCAACAAACTTGGCTTCAGCGTTCTCGCCGACGTCGCCTTAACCTATGACGGTCGCTGGGTCGCCATTGCACCTCCAGACGGGCAAGCCATCATCGCCCTCGTCGCCCCGAAACCCGGAACCGAAAAGTACCGGCTCATCGGCCGCGATACCCAGATCGGCTTCATCTCCGAAGACATCAACGCCACCTACGAGTTCTGGCAGCGTCACGGCGTACGCTTTCATCAGCCGCCTCAGCAGACCATCTTCGGTATCACCTTTGCCCGCTTTCAGGACATCGACGGCAATGCGTTCGAACTCATCGGAACCGACCAGTTCACCCGCGAGATCGAACAGGAGCGCCGCACCGCCGCCGAAAAGGTCGAAGCCGACCGCCGCACTGCTCAGGAACTCGAGATCGCGCGTCAGGTTCAGGCCCGTCTCTTTCCCCAAACGCTTCCACCTCTCAAAACCCTTGACTACGCCGGCACCTGTATTCAGGCCCGTCACGTCGGCGGCGACTACTACGACTTCCTCTCCCTCGGCCATCAGCGACTCGGCCTTGTCATCGGCGACATCGCCGGCAAAGGCATCGCCGCCGCTCTTCTGATGGCGAATCTTCAAGCCAACCTCCGCAGTCAGTTCACACTCGCGCGCGACGAGCCGCAGCTCTTCCTGCAATCCGTCAACCGCCTCTTCTTCCAGAACACCACCGACTCGGCCTACGCCACAGTCTTTTTCGCCGACTACGACGACGCCGCACGCCGCCTCCGCTACGCCAACTGCGGCCACCTCTCGGGCATTCTTCTTCGCCGCAACGGCAAGGTCGATTGGCTCCACTCGACTGCCACAGTGCTCGGTCTGTTCGAAGAATGGGATTCACCGATCAAGGAATGCCAGCTCTCCGCAGGCGACACGCTGGCGCTCTACACCGACGGCGTTACCGAATCGTTCAATGCCTCGGGAGAGGAGTTCGGGGAGCACCGGCTCGTCGAAGCCTTGCGGCAAACCAAGGCGGACCCCGCTCAGCATGTGCTCCATTCCGTCGTCGAAGAGATACAAAGCTTCAGCCCATCCGAGCAGCACGACGACATCACCCTCATCGTCGCCAAAGGTACCGCTACAAATTAATCCAATCCCGGCGAATTACTAACGTCGAGCAACGGAACTTCGTCGACGATTCCCCGTGAACAAGAGCAGAACTAAATTACGGCACCGAAGGACAACCAGGCCTCACAACCACTCCTGAAAAGACCTGATGGATTCGTCGCATGCCACCGGCCCCGATCCGACCCTGCATTCCCTCGAGGAATCCCTATATCGCAGGTTCGGCAAATCTGCATGACGACCTTATCGAAATATTACCTGTTATAACGTCCACCATGTCTGCTTATTAAATTCACATAAAACCCGCGCCAATCCATGCCAAAACGTTGATATCCTATATTGGTTATGCTTACAAAAAAGGAACTCCTCCAGCGCCCCATCCAGCACCTCGACATTAAGCAGCACAACGTAGTGCCGTTGGTCGATGCCATGGGCCACATGGCCTACTCCGCGCGTGACACCTACCGCGCCGCCAATATCTACGAGATGATGCTCCGCGACACCGACTGCGGCGTCATTCTCTGTCTCGCCGGCTCCCTCATCTCCGCCGGCCTCCAGAAGATCTTCGTCGACCTCATCCGCAACAACATGGTCGACGCCATCGTCTCCACCGGCGCTAACATCGTCGATCAGGACTTCTTCGAGGCCCTCGGCTTCAACCATTACATCGCTGGCGACGAGTACAAATACGGCGCTGGCGACGCCGACCTCCGCGAACTGATGATCGACCGCATCTACGACACTTTCATCGATGAGGAAGAGCTCCGCATCTGCGACGAGACCACCCACCAGATCACAAACTCCCTCGATCCCCGCCCCTACAGCTCCCGTGAGTTCATCCGTGAGATGGGCGCCTACCTATCCAAGAATGGCAAGACTCCGCAGGCCGGAGGCCGCGACTCCATCGTGCTCGCCGCCCACGAGAAGAATGTCCCCATCTTCTGCCCCGCCTTCTCCGACTGCTCCGCCGGATTCGGCCTCGTCGCCCACCAGCACGAGCGCCAGGGCAAAAAGATGGTCTCTATCGACTCCGCCAAGGACTTCTACGAGATCACCCAGCTGAAAATCGCCAACCCCACCACCGGTCTGCTCATGATCGGCGGCGGCGTCCCCAAGAACTTCGCGCAGGACATCGTCGTAGCCGCAGACATCCTCGGCGTCGAAGCTTCCATGCACAAGTACGCTATCCAGATCACCGTAGCCGATGCCCGGGACGGCGCACTCTCCGGCTCCACCCTCAAGGAAGCCTCCAGCTGGGGTAAAGTCGACCTCACCTACGAGCAGATGGTCTACTCCGAAGCCACCCTCGCCCTGCCTCTTATCACCGGGTACGCCTTCCACAAGAACGCCCAGGCCGCCCGAATTGGGAAAAAATGGGCCACGATCCTCGACCAGGTCACCGTCTCCGCTTAGTCCCTTTTGCTCCAAAAACTCAAAAATGGCCGCCATTTCGCGATAAATGACGGCCGTTTGAACTTAAGGTTGCCTCCTCGTTACTTCCCTCTTATTGCCTCCTCTGGCACTCCCCTTCCGTGTTATTGCCGCTTAAGCAAAATTTCTGTCATTCTCAGCGTGCTGTCCTCATTCCTGCAACCATAACAAAGCAGGAGCGATCACAGCGTCTAACCCGACGCGGACAAGCGTAAACTCAACCCGATGTCATCACGGACAATCCTCTTTGATGACATCAACAGTCTTTTTTGTCGCTGTCAATAATGGCAGGTTGTAACTGATAATTTTTGCATCGGTCACTATAAAAAGGTTACCGATTTGATTGGCTACTAGTTACCATAGGTCACCGGCAATCCAATGCATATTGTTCCGCTACTTGGTTATCTCTCTCTGCTCACGACCTCGGCCATTTTGCTGACTGCCTTTCTGCGAGGACAGCGCACCACGCGCGAACTCGCCGAACAATTGACCACGGCCCGGGAACAGCATCACCAGCACACCCTGCAACTTAGTCAACGCTCCGAACTCGACACTCTTAAGGACGAGTTCATCTCCACCGTCTCGCATGAGCTCCGCACTCCCTTAACCAGCATCCGCGGAGCCCTGGGACTACTCTCCTCAGGCATCATCGGCGACGTCGACGCCAAGGCGCTCAATCTCCTCCGCATCGCCGTTACCAACACCGACCGTCTCATCCGTCTCATTAACGACATCCTCGATCTCGAGCGTATGGAGTCGGGCCGTGCGCCTCTCCAAATCCGTCGTTGCTCTCTTCGCGAGCTTGCCCAGCAGGCAATCGACACCATGACCCCCATGGCGGACGCCAACTCCGTCCATCTCGCACTCGAGCCATCCACCGTAGCCCAGGCCGCCTATCCCGAAGCCCTCTTCTTCGACGGCGACGCCGACCGAATCCTTCAGGTTCTTACCAACCTGCTCTCCAACGCCATCAAGTTCTCCCCCGCAGCCTCCACCGTCCGCATCTACACCGAAGCCACCTCCGACTCCATCCTTCTCAAAGTCGTCGATGAAGGCCGCGGCATCCCGACCGACAAGCTCGACACAATCTTCGACCGCTTCCAGCAGATCGAGCCCAACGATGCCCGCCAGAAGGGCGGCACCGGCCTTGGCCTCGCCATCTGCCGCAGCATCGTTCAGCAGCATAGCGGCTCCATCTGGGCGCAGCGTAACCTCGGCCTCGGAACTACGCTTTACGTCATGCTTCCCCGCACGACCCGCTCGACCGATGTGTCCGCACCCGCGACCTCAGTTCCAACTCGTGGCGAAGGCGCAATACTGGTCTGCGACGACGACGCCAGCATCCGCACCGTAGTCTCGGAGCACCTCACCCGGCAGGGCTACACCGTCATCGAAGCTGCCTCAGGCGAACAGGCCCTTGTCCTCGCAGCCGAGCATCACGTTGAAGCCATCCTCCTCGACCTCTACATGCCGGGACTCAGTGGTTGGGAGACCCTCCAGCGTCTCCGCAACAATCCCCTCACCGCCAACATCCCAGTTGTAGTCCTCAGTGTCCTCTCGTCTACACTCCGTCCTCAGCTCACCGGCGACGCCCAGGGCTGGGTCCAGAAGCCCTTCAACGAGAATCTTCTCTTCGCCGAACTCGGCCGCGTCCTCCACCACGGAGACGGTCCCGCTCACATCCTGCTCGTCGAAGACGACGACGATCTCGCCAGCGTTCTCACCGCCAGCTTCCAGAACGCAGCCGTCCGCATCGATCACGTCTCATCACGCCAGCAGGCCATCCGACAGTGCATCACTCGGCCCCCTGATCTGCTCATCCTCGATCTCACCCTGCCCGATGGGGACGGCTTCTCGCTCGTCGAGTGGCTTCGTCAGCAGCCCACTCTCCGCGCATTACCGATGGTCGTCTACTCCGGCCGCGAGATCTCCGAGCCCGAAATGTCTCAGCTTCGCCTCGGCCCCACCGAGTTCCTCACCAAAGCCAAGGTCCAGCCACACGAGGTCGAAGAACTCGTCCTCTCCATGGTCCATCGCATCAAAACCCGCTTTGCGGATCTTGTCACTGTAGGCCCAGCGGCCTGATTCGGGACTAACCCGGGCCGAAATTAGCAAGTTACCTCCCATTCCACGCATCGCGTGAGAAAATGAATTCGCTCATGCGACGCGTTCTAATTATTGACGACGAAGACGATATTCGAGAGGTTGCCGCTCTCTCCCTTGAAGCCACGGCCGGTTGGCAGATTCTCACCGCAAGCTCAGGCGCCGAAGGTATCTCGCTCGCCGCAGCCGAAAGGCCCGACGCCATCCTCATGGACGTCATGATGCCCGGCGTCGATGGTCCCACCACCTTCAGCGCGATGCAGCAGAACCCTGCCATAGCCCATATCCCCGTCCTGTTGCTTACGGCCAAGGTTCAGGGAGCCGACACCCGCCGCTTTGCCGGACTGGGCCTCGCCGGAATCCTCTTCAAGCCCTTCGATCCCCTCACCCTTGCCGATCAGATCTCGCAGGTCCTCGGCTGGAAGGACTAGGTCCGAGTTTTATGAAAAAATCCTCCCTCGGCCCGATCGAATCGCAAGGCGATACTCAGGCCCGGGATGTTCAGATTGACACGGTCATCGCCCAGCTCTGGCAAAAAAATCTCCCCACCCTCCGCGAACGTCTCGATCTCCTCGACAAATTCAGCTCCGCCGCCACCTCCGGCAGCCTCGACGAACCCACCCGCCTCGAAGCTCTCAACATCGCTCACAAACTCGCCGGCTCCCTCGGAATGTATGGCTATCAGGAAGGCACCGAAGTCGCCTCCAAAATGGAGCGCATCCTCAAATCCCCCACCCCCGAGACACTCGTCACCCTGCGGTCCCTCGCAGCAGACCTCCGCGCCTCGCTCGCCTCCGCACTCTAACTTTTTTAGTTGTCATCCTTCAGCCCTGAGCGAAATCGAATGAGCGTGAGGATCTGCTGTTGCAGTTGCCTTTCACTTCGCCTGCTTCACCGCCCACCCCGCCAGATCGATCGCCGCCGCAAACCCGTCATACTCCACCGGCAGCCGATTCCTCCGGTCCACATACTCGTTGTAGATCCATGGATCGACAACGGCAAACACACTTCCCTTCCCATACTTCGCAACAGCCATCAGCGCATCGCCCTGATCCGTCACCACCGCCTTCGCCGGTCCCGACACCCGAATCGTACAAATCTCTTTCAGATAAGCCTTATGCGGATGCTCAAACACTCCGGTCCCCGCCGGAATCGCAACCGTCCCCATCTCCCACTTATCCCCATCGATCTTATTCCGAACCACAGGATTGAAGTGAATCCCGAACCGTTCGCTCATCGTATTGAACTGAGCAAACTCCGAGTTCGTCACATCGTTCTCCATCAAAATCAGCACCCCACCTGCCTTCACCCAGGCCTGAATCGCATCCCCACTCGCCTTATCCATGTAATGCGGCGCCGGATTCTTCACCGGAATATCCGGCGAAGCGATCACATAAATCTGAGCTTTCCTCAAGTCACCCAAATTCGGCGCAGTTGTCTCCGTAGCAAGGTTCACACCATACCGCTGAAACGCTCGCCCAAAGAACGCAAACCCGCTATTCGCATCATCGTCCCACTTGTAATGAAACAGCTCCGTCTGCCCCATCGCATTCTTCCGAGTCTGCGAGTTGAACCAAGCATCCACCAGCACCGTCTTTCCCTGCCCCAACGCCTCCGTCGAAGCCTGCTCCATCTCCGATCCAGCCAGCAAAAACGCCCCAATCCCCTTCGAATCGTTCGCCTGCGTCTTCTCCCCAACGTAATACTCATACGACCCCGAACGATAAGGTGTCCCACCCAATCCGCCAACCTTCACCGTTCCGTCCAGCGTCATCATCCCATCGGTGGCTGTCTTCACAAACAGCCTCTGAATTCCCTCCCACCCATGCTTCGCATTCGCTTCATAACTCTGCGGCAGATACCCCATCCGAACACCCTTCGCAAGCGAATAAACAAACATGCAACTCGCCGAAGCCTCTACGAAGTCTGGGTGAGCAGGCATGGCGCCTTCAAAAACCTCATACGGATTCGGCCCAGGACGATCCATCACCTGCCACCATAACCCCGTCTTCCCATCTTGATACTTCACAACTGCAGCCTCAGTTCGATTCAGCGCGGCCACCAGCTTCACCCGCTGCGGATGATCTTTCGGAAACCAATCCAGCACATCCACCAGCGCCACGGCATACCAGCCCATCGCCCGAGCCCAGGCCTCCGGCGACAACCCCGTCGTCTTATCCGCCCACGGCATCTGCTTCGACTCGTCCCACCCATGCCGCAGCAATCCCGTCTTCGCATCGCGCATATGCTGATCCATCAGCAGCAACTGCTTTGCAATGTCGTCAAAATCCCCCGGCTCCTGAAACGTTACCGCATATGCCGCGCGAAACGGCTCCGCCATATAAGCCCCATCCAGCCACATCTGGTTCGGATAGATCTGCTTATGCCAATACCCTCCGCTCGCCGTCCTCGGCTGCTGCACAAGCTGATCATGCAGAAACTTCGCCGCCTTCGCATACTTCGCCTGCTGCGTCACCCGATACACCAGCAGCACCGCCCGCCCCATCTCAATGTCGTCGAGCGTATGCTCCTTTGCCTTGAACCCGGTAATTGTTCCATCCTCGGTTACATATTTATCCACCGCAGTCTTGATGTACTTGAAATCCTGACCATCCGCGGTCGAATGCCACTCCGCCGCCATCCCATCCAGCAGCACACCCTCCTCATAAGCCCACACACCAGGATGCGCCGTCGTCAGCACCGACCCATCCGGCCAAATCTTGATCACCGTCGCCGCCATCGCCCGCGAAGGCGAGCTCTCCGCAATCACCCCTTGCGCCAAACCCACACGCACCACCAACGCAAACACCACCAAAACCAAAAACCGCTTCATTCGCAAAGCCTCAAACTGAAAAATAAACACGCCCACCAGCATAAACTCTGCTGAGCAGCTGTTTCTATAAAGATTAGAAATCGAGAAAATACGGATCTAGTCAGCGTAAATCGAATCTTCAAAATCAAGCTGCGCGAGTTTCCCTCCAAGATAATTCTTCTATCAACGCTTACCAGCTGACGCGGTTTCGGCTAAAACCTTATCTTGCATCTTCCATACAAATCGAAGGAGAAGAATTGACTCAACGAAGGCAAACGGAATGACAAACACCATGCCTATCCAAAAGGCAGCAAGAATTTTCGTAAAGATCACCCACATCAGAAATAAGTGCAACACCAGCAAGAGGGTCCACAAAACCCAGAAGCTCCAGTATCGCAATCTACTTTCACTAAACACCAAAACGCCGTAGAACGTAACAACTATCCACACGATTGCGGCGTGCCACCTATGTGGTTCCCTGCGGTCGAGAATTACCGCAGCACCAAGAGCAGCGGCCACAACGATCCAGCGAGGGGCTCGCCCGCTGATCACGATTGGTTTCTTCTTCAATAACCTCGGCATTTAATATCTCTCGTGGGCGCAAAACAGTTTTACAGTTCGAGAGCTAGAAAAGAAACATTAGTTACAAGCCAGCGCCATCCACACCCCGGCCGCAGTCCCACTCGCCCCCGACACGCTGAAATCCACAAAGTTTCCCGCTGCAATCGCCACATTCCCCGTCGTCGTGCACGCCGATCCCGAAGCCACCGAACATGCCAGCCCCGTATCCACCATGTTTCCCGGCGTCCCTTGCCGCAATATCACACGAATCGAATTCGACTGCCGCGAAAACACACTCAACTGCGTCGCCGAACACCCAGAAGGCACCCACGTCAACACTGAATCACTCTCGCTCGCTGACGAATTCGCACTATTCACCGAATAAAACGAAAAGTTAAACGACACTGCGTGATAGAGCGAAGCAAACGGAATCCCGCTCGTCCCCCCGCCGCCCGTCCCGCTCCCTCCCACACCCGGAGCACCCTGCGGGATCATAAAGTTCAGCACCGCCGCATTCGCAGTGCCACTATTCGTCACGCTCGCCTCCAAACCCGCCGGCCCTGTCGTCACCGTCCCAACACTCACCGTTGCCGCTGTACCTGAAGGCCCGGTCGCCCCCAGCGCCCCATTCACCGCAAGCAACGCCCACTGTGCCGGAGACACATCCGGCTGCGACCCCAGCGAAGTCGTCGCCGCCAGATAACTCGCTCCGTTGAACGTCACCACATCATTTGCAAGATAAGCCGTCTGCGCTACCCAGGCCCCGCGATAAGTTACCCCAACCGCCCCCGGAGCACCTGCAGGTCCCTGCGGCCCAGCCGCGCCCGGTGCTCCCGGCGTCCCAGCCTGCGCCAGCAAAGCCCAGAATGTCGGACTCAGATCCGGCTCTCTTCCCGCGTTCGCAGCGATCGCAACATAGCTCGAGCCACCAAATCCCACCACGTTCCCAACCGTATACGAACTCCCCACCAGCCACGTCCCCTGAAAACTCGTAGGAGGCCCCGCTGGCCCAGCCGGTCCCTGTGCTCCAGTCGCTCCATCAGCACCCGCCACTCCTGCCGGCCCCTGAGGCCCTTGCGCCCCCACGGGCCCCTGCGCCGCCAGCAAAGCCCACTGCGCAGCAGTCGACGAAGGCGTATTCCCCAAATTTCCCGCAACCAACGAAATCCAGGTCGACCCAGCAAAACTCACAGCATCATGCAACGCATAGTTCGCCGTCGAAGAGTAGTTCCCCGTGTAGTTCGCTACCCCAGGCCCCTGCGGTCCTTGCGCACCTGCCGCTCCCGCAGCACCCGGCAATCCCTGCAGCCCCTGCGATCCAACCGGTCCGCGAGGACCAGTCAACCCCGGAGGCCCCTGCGGTCCGGCTAACCCAGTCGGACCCTGCACGCCGACCGCACCTAAAGCCATCACGCCCCATGGCCCTGCACTGGTCCCCGGAGTATTCCCAACATTCCCCGCCACCAACGAGATGTAACTCGACCCCTGGTACGAAACAATATCGTTCAACCCATAGCTTGCCGCCTGATTGTAGTCCCCCTGATAAGCGACCCCAACACCATTCCCCGGCCCGCTCGTGCTCCCCTGAGCCAGCACCGCCCATTGCGAAGTCACCCCCGGCGTATTCGCCTCATTGTTCCCAACCAACGAGACATAGCTCGATCCCGCAAACGTCACGACATCATGCAGCGCATAACTCACTCCGACCGCATAATCCCCTTGATAATTCAATCCCGCAGCCCCAGCTGGTCCCTGAGGACCAGTCGCCCCCGCAGGCCCAACTGCACCCGTATCGCCCTTCGGCCCCTGAGGCCCGGCAGGCCCGGTTGCTCCGGTCGCGCCCACAGGCCCAGCCGGACCGGTAGCGCCTGCAGGCCCAGCGGAACCAGTACCGCCAGTAGTCCCGCTCGAAGCCAGAGTCACATCCAGCACCGCAGCGTGCCCTGTCAGATCATTCTCTTTGCTGTCGAACTGTACCACCGCAGTCCCAGCCGTCAGCGCAATCCCATTATTCGTTGCCGGAGCCGTTACCCATCCCCGCACCAGAGCCGTCACATCCACCGCAACATAAGCACCCGCCTGGCTCACCTGAACCACCTGCGCCGCTGCTCCCAGCGCAGGCAATGTCGTGAACGTCACGCTGTACTCACCCCAGCCCGCACTCACCGGCTGCACGCTCACCAGCCCCGCCGTATCCATCCGATTGCAATACAGCCGCAGCGTAGCCCGCGACACCTGGGTCGCCGTTGTCCCCGCCGGTAGCGTCGAAAGATCGAACTGCAACAGCGACGTATACCCGCCACCCACATTCAGGTTCGAAATAGCCCCACTATTCGCATCAGGCCGCGCGCTGTTTACGTGGGCATCCGCTACCAGCGTCGCCTCCACTGCAAACGCAGGCAATCCCGCAACCCACGCCACAGCGAGTCCTGCCCCAAGCAATCTTCTCCGGCAAATCAGGCCCATTCAACCCCTTATGGACCTTCCACCCACACCAGACACACCAAGTGAGCAGGCCAGCCCATCCTTCAACGATCCAATCTCTACAATGCACGTCGCCGGCACTTTCGAACTGGCCATGCGATTTATTTTTAAACAGACATCCGGGAGTATTCCCTTTTTAGGCTAACCGAAACGAAAACGCAAGCATCTTTTGCTTCAATTTTCGTATCATTCTCGAACTATCGCACCTGGGTGAAAAACAGTCCGCACTCTCCTCCCTGTAACCCGCATCCCATATAGTTACCTCCAGTAGTTTGCGCATCGCGCAGCAACCACCGAATCCAATTCGACGAGGCAAATCCCGGCATGAGCCAAATCGCAACCCTCAAGCCCAACATCCCCGGCCAGCCACCTCTCCCCGAAAACCTCGTCGATATCGCCCGCCTCATCACCGCCTACTACTCCCTCCACCCCGACGCCAGCATCCCATCCCAGCGCGTAGCTTTCGGAACCTCTGGCCACCGAGGCTCTGCCTTCGCCGCAAGCTTTAACGACGACCACATCGCCGCCATCACCCAGGCCATCGTCGAATACCGCGCCACCCAGCACACCCTCGGCCCCCTCTTCCTCGCCAAAGACACCCACGCCCTCTCCGAGCCCGCCTTCGTCACCGCTCTCGAGGTCCTCGCCGCCAACGACATCGAAGTCCTCATCGACGAGCACCTCGGCTACACCCCCACCCCAGTGCTCTCCCACGCCATCCTCACCCGCAATGCCAACCTCAAGCTCCATCGCTGCGACGGCATCGTCATCACCCCCTCCCACAACCCACCCGAAGACGGCGGCTTCAAATACAACCCACCCTCCGGCGGCCCAGCCGACACCACCGCAACCAAGTGGATCGAAAACCGCGCCAACGACCTCATCGCCCAAAAGCTCCACGGCATCAAACGCATCCCCTACGCCCAAGCCCTCTCCGCCGACAAGACCTACCGCCACGACTACATCACCGCCTACGTCAACGACCTCGCCAACGTCATCGACTTCGCCCCCCTCGCCAACACCACCCTGAAACTAGCCGTAGACCCTCTCGGCGGAGCAGGCGTCCACTACTGGCCTCGCATCGCTGAAAAGTACCTGCCATCGTTACAAATTCTCAACCCCTACACCGACCCCACCTTCCGCTTCATGACCTGCGACTGGGACGGCAAAGTCCGCATGGACTGCTCCAGCCCCTACGCCATGGCCTCCCTCATCGCCAACAAACAAAAAAACGGCGTAGCCTTCGCCGCCGACACCGACCACGACCGCCACGGCATCGTCACCCGAACCGCCGGCCTCCTCAACCCCAACCACTACCTCGCCGTCTGCATTCAGTACCTCTTCACCGACCGCCCCGACTGGTCCGCGAAAGTCGGCATCGGGAAAACCCTCGTCTCCTCCTCGATCATCGACCGAGCGTTGCCAAGGGCCTCGACCACCCAATGCTTTCGAAGTCCCAGTAGGCTTCAAATGGTTTGTCGACGGCCTCCTCGACGGCACCCTCGGCTTCGTCGGCGAGGAGTCCGCCGGGTCCACCTTCCTCCGCCGCAACGGTCAGGTCTGGACCACCGACAAAGACGGCCTCATCCCAGGCCTCCTCGCCGCCGAAATGACTGCCGTCACCGGCAAAGACCCCGGCCAACTCTACAACGAGCTCACAGAAAAATACGGCAACCCCGTCTACGAGCGCATCGACGCCGCAGCCACCAAAGAGCAAAAGGCCAAAATGTCCAAACTCTCCGCGCAGCAAGTCACCGCGAAAGAACTAGCCGGCGAACCCATCACCGCCATCCTCACCGAAGCCCCCGGCAACCACGCCCCGATAGGCGGCCTCAAAGTCACCACCGAAAACGGCTGGTTCGCCGCCCGCCCCTCCGGCACCGAAGACGTTTACAAAATCTACGCCGAATCCTTCGAAGGCAAAGATCACCTAAAACAAATTCAGACCGAAGCCCAGGACCTCGTTAACAAAGCCATCCGCGGAGTAAACTCAGCCTAACTCATTCGCCCCGACCCGCGTCATCTCGACCGAAGTGATGGGCGGTCTCATCGTCCATCGCGCAGTGGAGAGACCCCCGCATTTCGTCTTTTTTTTGGTTTTGGATTTGCAGTTGCCTTTGGCCTTATCGCCGTTCTCCCTGATACATCAATTCCCCAACGGCATCTTCAAAAAATCCCCAACCCCCAACGCAGACCGAGTAAATCGCGTCTCATAAATCGCCCCCCTGTACCAATCCACAAAATTAATCCTCACACCCACCGACAGATGCCCAGGCCGCTGCGGAATCAAATGCACCTCCCCTTCTCCCTGCAACTCATCCCCCACATAATTCTTCAGCATCTTCCCGTCATACACCGTCGTCACGCGATACCACTTGCCAAACGGATACCGCTTCTCACAATTCAGCAGCGGCAGCCTCTGCCCACCCGATGTAGCAAAACTATCCAGACACCACTGTCCATCGCGGATCCGTATCTCAAACAACATCCGCTCCTCTGGCACATCCTGCCCTGTCGATGGGTCAACCGACTGCAGATGGAATATTCTCTGTTCCGCCCTCCCATCCGCATCCGGCTTGAAGATCATCTCCCACGTCCAAGTCTCCGCCCCCGCCAGCGGATGCACGTTTGCAAACAACGCATCGTCTACACCATTAAACGCAATCGCCTTCCCCATCGGCGTCTCAACCACCTTCGGATGCCCCAGCACCTTCGTTGCATGGCCACCCAGCGAAGCAGTGTCATCAAACCGCCACGTCACTTGCTTCGCTGGCTCCTGCGACAATGCAGACCCGCCCGCCAGTAAACCCAGCATCACCAGCCCACCCAGACTTCGCTGCATTCTGAACCCTCCTCAAACGCTCTTCCATCTGTACGAACTTAATTCTCCGAGGGCAGCTCAATATGATCCACCGCAGGCACCGAAATAACATCTTTCGCCGGCTTCAACCGAATCCCCAACTGCTCCTGCATCGCCTCTAGCAGTGTCGGTCCCTCCGGAGGTGGAGCGTCCGATGCAGCCTTTCCTCCAAACGGCATCCCAATCTCCAGCGTGAAGTCCCACCTGCCAGTAAGCCCTGTCCGGTCCACCACGGGCCGTCCAATCTCGCCCGTACTTCCTCCCGTGCTTGCCAAAGACTTCCCAATCAGTTCCATAGAGGCTCCACGCGATCCGAACAACGTGTGCCCGTCCTTCGGTATCGCCGAAAAGCTGTAACACATGCTCGGATAGATATCCGGTGTTGGCTTTGCGTCGCACGGCGGGCCCTGCTCATGCGGAATCGGCTTCGGCCCTGTCTTTCCCGGCTTAATCAAAACCATCTCCAGTACCGGCATCTCTCTATCTTCAAAATGAACCTTCAGCCCGAACCGTTCCGCCAGCAGCGTCCTCATCATCTCCCTGTACTGATCCTTAGTGGCATTGAGTGGAGCAGTCGCCTCAATCGCATAGCGATCCGTACTCACCCACCCGGGTACACCAGCCAGCATCACTCGCCTCTGCTCTCCCGTGAGCCAGAGCTTATACGCAAATTCGAGGTACGTTACCACCGAGAAGTCCGCGTGAAACCGCCCGTTAGGATCTCTGAACCAGTCGTCGGAGGAAAGCGCAAAGCTCGGTGTACGAAATGGTCCCTTGTCCAGACGAATCGAGGCCACCTCAAACCTCATTGCACCATCGGTCGGCTTTTCCTGTTGATCAACATCCTTTGCAACTTGCCCTTGCAATGACCACGTCCCGGCATACAGGCAGAGCAATATCGACAGGCACAGTCTCCTGCTAAGCAAACGCATCACTCGCAGACGAACTCGCATCACGCTCTCCCTGGCAGAAATCGGCAATCGTCGGAGCAGATATCCGTCATCATTGACCTCTATGTAGGATATTACATAACGAGCGACCAACACCCAGAATCGATCTTGCTCATTGCGTCACCCGCCGCTTCGCCCTCAACAAAACATCCACCGCCTCAGGCCGATCGTCCCAGAAATCCAGCCTCACTCGCCCATCCGGTAACTGAGTCACCGTCGCGGGCTCAGCACTCTCCGTGCAGTACCACCCACTCGGCAACGCCACGGCATTCCGCGGCCTTCCGAGACTGCGGTCAAACACCAGCTCATCTCCATCCAGCCGATAGCTCACCGGAGCCGTATACGTCTCGGCAATCCGCAGCCGCATCGTCTCTCCCTCCTTCACCGCCGAAGGGAACGGAATCACCACCACCCGATCCTTCGGGTCCACCGTCTCACCTGCATTGATCTTCGAAGCCACCATCTCCGCTCCGCTCATCTCCTGGGTCTTAAGCTTCTCACCAGTGTCCAGCACATAAGCCGAGGGATTACTAGCCACACTCCCAGTCCGCACCACATTCGCGTATCCGTTAATCCCCGCACGTCTCTCCGTGTAGTCGTGATACAAACTGAACGCATGCGTCTCCGGTTGCTGCAAAAAATAAACAATATCGCGATCCTGATAAGCCCTCTCCGACAACCGCGCCCGCTCCGACTCCCCCGCAAACGGTGACTCCCAACTCTTCGCCGCAGTCAGTTCCTTCGGCATCGCAGCCGCACCCGTCTGCGCCCCCTTCATCGCCTTCAACACCAGCGGAGCCTCGCCCGTCCCGGCATGCATAAAGCTGATCGCAATCCGCCCATCCTTCTCCGTCCTGATCTGCGAGGGCACCGTCAACCCCACTACTTCATACCCCGCAGGCAACACCACCTTGTTCCGCCGAATCCCCAGCGGACGATTGAACACAATCGTCTTCCCCTCGACGTAATAACTCTTCGCATCTTTGTAGGTCTTCACAATCACCACACGCCCCTGCCCATTCTCCGGAACAGGCCGCGCCAGCGTCACCCTGATGTAATCAGTCCCTTCATCCGCCAGCGCCATCAGCGAATCCTTCTTCGCCTCTACGCCGCTCACTACTGCAAACTCCAGAGGCTTGCCCGTCATCGCATCGAAGACGCCCTCATCGCTGGCCACACTCCCCTTGCGAATCGGGTTATAGAAAAACTTTGCCCCCGCAGTAGTCGCCGTCACCTCGTAATAAATCTTGAAGCTCGCCGTCTCTGGAGCCAGCAGCTCATACCGCGTGTACTCATCCGTCTCGGTTTGCATCCCCGTAGCCGAAGGAAAAACCACGGCATCCTTCGTCGACTGTGCTTCCGCTGTAGAGAAAAAAAGCGCAAAGGAGAGCAGAACTCCCCAACTAGATCTGTTCGGGATAGGCATGCCCCCGAGAATACGACATCCTCAGCTGGAGCTTTGTAATGGTTGCCTGAAATCCGGCAATTTTTGCCCTGTTTTAGAAGAAAATCCCATCGCAAATCGAGCTTTTTTCTGGCCACTCCACAGGCATCCTTTGCGTCTTATTGCCCAGTAGTTCCAGAGTCTTAAGGAGAGTCCATGCAGGTTCAGATCAACAGCGACAACACGATCTCGATGCACACCAAGCTCTCAGATTCCATCGGAGATTACATCCTCAACGTACTCCGTCGTTTTGACCCCTATCTCACCCGCGTCGAAGTTCATCTCACAGGCGAAGCCAACAAAAATGGCACCGACGGCCCGCGAGACAAACGTTGCATTCTCGAAGCCCGTCCCAGGCATCACCGAGCCCTCGTAGCCTCGGCAGAGTCGACCGACATCGACGACGCCTTTGCTGGAGCAGCCGCCAAACTGCACCGTCTCCTCGAAAACACCTACGGCCGCCTCGGAGGCAAACGCCGCCGTAAACACAAAATGGCCTCCCGCACTCTTCCGAGCCGCCAGTTCGCTGCAGGCTAGGCACGGTCGTGTGGAAAACCTTGTCAAGCCCCTCCCCACGTCAAAGGCTTTCTCTTCAACAACATCCAAAAGGAAAATTACCCACTCCAATTCGCTATAATTAAAACAGTGAGAAAGAAAAAGCCCCGGCAACAACGGGGCTTTTCTCATTTCCCATAAATCTTTTGGATGGAAGACTTTGCAGCAAAGGATCACAAAAAATGGGACTTTTCGGGGGTTTTTGCCATCGAGGTCCGGATCTAAGCCCAATCTTTGGAAGACTTTGCACAAAGTACGGGAGGGAGGGGCTACCGCGAGAACCGCACTCCACCGGTCACAGTAGTCGGAGCACCAAGCGTCAGCAGTGGAGTCCGCCCCGCCTCCAGCGGCTGATTCAACAAATTCTGCACTTGCAGATAAACCCGCCAGCGCTCCCCAAACGAGTGCTCGCCAAACAGATCCACCTGCCCATACCCCGCAAGCCGAAACTGGTTCGCCGAATCATCAAACTGATGTCCGCTGGTCCTCAGATCGACGCTGAAAACCCCTACCCGCTGTTTTGAGAATCGCATCTGCACCGTCGCCATATTCCGTGGCACTTGCGGAGTCCACTTCCCCACTAGCGTCGGATCAGCCTGAAACTTCGTCACCGTCGAGAACGCCAGCTGATATCCGCCAATCACCGACATCCAACTCGCAGGTCGCAACTCCCACTCAGCCATCAGCCCCTTACTCGTCAGCTGCCCCAGATTCTCCCGCATCAGCAATGTTGAAGTAGGCGTAGAGCTCAGCGTAACAGCCGCCACCGGCCGGTTCACCTGGGTCCAGAAGTAGCTCCCCCTCACCGACCCGAACCTGCCCGCCCCTGTCAGCGCCCCAAACTCAAACCCCGTCGCCCTCTCCGCCCGCAAACCAGGATTCGCCAAAGTAATCTGCTGCCCCACCTGCCCCTGCCGATAAAGTTCATTCATCGTCGGCCCGCGAAAAGCGCGGAAGCCCGAGCCGGTCAGCGACAACGTACCATTGATCTTCTTAACCACGCCAAGCCGTGGATTGAAGACATTCTCGCTGATACTTGGCAGCGGCGGAGGCGTCCCACCACTCTGCCGCGCATCGAAACTACCGAAGTGATCGAACCGCGAAGAGAACGCAACCGACCACGTCGAAGGCTGCCAAAGCACCTCGCCATACACACCCTCACCCCGCTGTCGAGCACTCAAACTAACCTTCGATAACTCCTCAAGATCAGTCCCCCGGTTATCCAGCACATCGCCGCCGGCCACAAACGTCCACTGCCGATGACTCCGCGCCCATTGCACCGCCCCACCCACCTGCTGCGAAGGATCAACATGAAACGCAGTCAACCTTTCTGAGGTTCGTGTTGCGTTGATCGAAGAAAAACTCTGCCGATAGCTCTGCTCCGTCCCATAAAACCGCATCAGAAAACGATCCGCGTAGTTATCGGTCCAGTCGCCGCCGGCAACGTACCGCCAGATTCGCGCTCCGTTGGTCTGGAGCGGCGTCCCATTGCTTCGAGCCTCATTCAACACATTCCCACGCACGAACACATCGCCGTCCGAGCGGAAAGCACGCCGCAATTCAACTCTTCCACTCTGCGAGTGAACGTTCGAAGGCACATCGACCGGTCCCCGCACCTCGGGAGCGGTCAGGATGTACCCTCCTGTACGAAACAAGCTGCTGGCCGCAAGCCCACTCCATCCTCGCGTTCCTGCGGTCAGGAGTCCGTCCACAATCGACGTATCTTCACTGGCACCAGCGACGTTCAATCCATAGCCAAAGCTCTTCGGCACAACCGGAACAACATCAATCACACCGCCAATCGCACTTGACCCATACAGATCCGAAGCTCCACCACGCATCAGCTCAACATCTTTTGTAGCCAGCGCTGGAATCTCGCTCCAGTGAATCCAGCCGCCGTACGCATCGTTCAACGGCACCTGATCGTTCAGTACCAGCGTGCGGCTGGCAGCAGTCGAACCCAACCCACGCAGCGTCGTACCCTCAGTCGTAGGATTCGCCACCCACGAGCTCGTCCGCCGGAATAACTGAAACCCCGCCACCTGTCGCAGCCTGTCATCTAACGTAAACCCGGGTGCTTCGCGCAATTGCTCGCCTGTCATCATCCGCACGCTACTCGCACTGGCATCGAGCGCCAACGGTGCTCGCGCTGCCGTCACTTCAATCGACTCCACCGACCCGGCCACCTGCATCACGACGACGAGATGACTCCCAGGCGGGAGAGGACGCGACACACGGCTGAATCCATCCCGTGTAATCTCCACACTTACCTGAGCATCGACATTGACCGTTGCACAGCCACGTGCGTCGCTCACAGTCGGGGATGGATTGTTAGAGACCTGCACCCGCGCGCCGACAATCGGCAATCCGTGTTGATCCTGCACACAAATCTGGACTTCACGAGCTGCGCCACTTGCCGGCAACGCTCCACACAAAAAGCCAAGAATCATCAGGCCCACAGATTGCATCCACGCTCGCATTACCTACAATCCTATCGTCAATAAATTGCCGCACTCGCGGAGCACGGATTATCCCCTCCCCGTGATAACCTTCGGCCAAGCATCGTCGCTATGGCAATCACTCGCCGCACCTTCTGTTCGCAATCCGCAACGCTGCTTCTCACTCCGCGTCTGCTCTCCTCTCAAACCACGCCGACGTCGCGCCCGGATGTCGCGAGTATCGATCACGACCGTATTCTGCACGCAGCGGAAAGCTTTCTGACGCAGAATCCTAAGACAATCACTGCGGTGCCCGCTCCGCGCAGTCCGGGCACGCCGCACGATTATTACTCCGAGGCTGAGGATTACTGGCCGGATGATGCTAAGCCCGACGGCCCGTTTGTAGTTCGCGAAACTCCTAATCCTGAAGCGTTTACAGAACATCGCGATGCTTTGGTGGAACTTGGCATGTGCGTGCCGGCCTTGACGGCTGCTTTTGTGCTCACCAAGGAAGAGCGCTATGTGCTACAGGCTGTTGCGCATCTGCGGGCGTGGTTTGTGGTTGAAGCGACGCGGATGACGCCGAGCATTCTTTATGGGCAGACGATTCGGCCTGCAAAGGCCGGGCGGCCAGAGGGTGTCGTTGAAGCCGTGCATCTGGCAGAAGTGGCTCAATCCATTCCTTTTCTTTCGACCTCTGAGGCTTTTCCCGCAGCCGATCAGGCGGCGGTGCAGAAGTGGTTTGCGGAGTATTTTCAGTGGATGAATTCTTCACGGCTGGCGGGGCTGGCGCGGGATACGAAGGACCATCTCGGGGCTTCGTGGCTGCTGCAGGCGGCGGCGATTGCGCATCTGTCGGAAGCCAAGGATGATGCGCCTTTGACGACGTTGCGGCACCAGTACAAGTCGAGTTCGATACGGGCACAGATTCGTGCGGATGGCTTTTTCCCTCACGAACTTACGACGGCGAATCCGTATCGCAATACCTTGTTCACGCTGGATATGTTTGCCGGGATCTGCTTGCTGCTTTCGAATCGGTTTGAGAGCGTCTGGGATTATGAGTTGCAGGATGGGCCGGGGATGCGGACTGTGATTGCGCGGCTTTATCCCTGCATCCTTGACCGTGGGGTTTGGCCGTATCGTGCTGATGCGGAGCATTTTAAGGATTTGCCGATTCGGCCTCCAAGCCTATTGTTTGCGGCTCGGGCCTATAGTCGGCCGGAGTATGCGGAACTTTGGAAGAAGCTGAAGCCCGATCCGGCACTGCCGGAACTTCAACGAACGTTTCCGATTCGGCAGCCGCTGCTTTGGGTGGCTCGTCCGAGGCCGTGAGTCCGGGAACTTGTTAAGTTTTTTTCTGGCGTGGTTAGAGGTGCGCTTTTACAGGGGATCTGGAGATTTCCACAAGGTAAAAACGTGGTTCTTCGCTGGTTGCTAAGTGCACTTTCGTGGTCGTAACGTGGTGCTTAAGGGCACGTTTTCGGCCTCTGAAAATTTTTCTCTTTTTTGAAAATCTATTTTTTACTTTTTTTTTTGGACTGACGGTGCTCGTTGACGATGCTCAGGTATTTGCGTGCGCTGTCGGTGACGATCTCGGGTTTTCCTTCGGCCATGGCCTTGTGGTTGACGAGATCTGAGCCTACGCCGAGCGCGAAGGCTTCGGCTTCGAGAAACTCTTTGGCTGTGGCGAGGGAGACTCCGCCAGTGGGGATCATGTGGATCTGGGGGAAGGGTCCTTTGAGAGCGGTGAGGTATTTAGCTCCGCCCATCGCGCTTGCCGGGAAGACTTTGACGACGTCGGCTCCGGCCTGCCATGCAGTGACGATCTCCGTGGGGGTGAGGGCTCCTGGGAGAACGGCGATGGAGTAGCGGTGGCACATCTCGATGGTTGCGAGATTAAGGGCGGGGCTGACGACGAACTTTGCGCCTTCGAGGATGCACATGCGAGCGGTCTCGGGGTCAAGGACGGTGCCAGCGCCGATGAGGATGTCAGGGCGTTGCTCGGCGAGCTTGCGGATGACCTCGATGGCTCCGGGGACGGTCATCGTGATCTCGAGGACGGTGACGCCACCGTCGGCGATGGCTCCGGCAATGGCCAGTGCTTTAGCGACTGAATCGGCGCGGAGGACGGGGACGAGGCCGATCTCTTGAAGGGAGTGGAGGACTTCGGATTTATTCATTTGAGCTTCAGACTCCTACCATCATTTTTAGGCCGCGTTAAAGAAAGCGTACCTCAGCGGCTAAAGCCGCGTTTATGCTTTGAGTTCTTATGGCACGGCTGAAGCCGTGCCCTTAAGCAAGACAAAAACTAATTGCACAAGTGTCCTGCTTCGTGTGATGACAATTATCGTTGCACGCGGGCGCCGCCGCCTTTCATGATGCGCTGGACTTCGTCGAAGGTGGCCATAGTGGTGTCACCGGGGGTGGTCATTGCTAGGGCTCCGTGGGCGCAACCGCAGTTGACAGCCCATTCGGGGCCTTTGTCTGTGAGGAAACCGTAGATGAGACCGGAGGCGAAGGAGTCGCCGCCGCCTACGCGGTCGAAGATTTCGAGGTCGGGCATGGGGCGGGCTTCGTGGAATTTGCCTTCGTCGTAGCAGATGGCTCCCCAGTCGTTGACCGTGGCGGTTTTGGCGTGGCGGAGCGTGGTGGCTACTACTTTGAAGTTCGGGAAGGTGGCTACGGCCTTTTCGATCATCTTGCGGAAGTTGGCTGAGTCGAGTTCGCCGAGGTTTTCTGTGCCTTCGACTTCGAAGCCCAGTGCGGCGGTGAAGTCTTCTTCATTGCCGATCATGACGTCGACGTAGGAGGCCAGTTCACGGTTGACTTCCGTGGCGCGGGCTTTGCCGCCGATGGATTTCCAGAGCGAGTCGCGGTAGTTGAGGTCGTAGCTGATGATGGTGCCGTGGTTGCGTGCGGCGATCATAGCTTCCTTGGCTACTTCGGGCGTGCTCTCAGAGAGAGCGCAAAAGATGCCGCCGGTGTGAAACCAGCGTGAGCCCTCTTTGCCGAAGATCTCGTCCCAGTCGATCTGTCCCGGCTTCAACTGGCTGACTGCGGTGTGGCCGCGGTCGGAGCAGCCGAGAGCTGCGCGGACACCGAAGCCGCGCTCGGTGAAGTTGAGACCGTTGCGCGTGGTGCGGCCTACGCCGTCGTACCTGGTCCAGACGAGGTGGGACTGGTCGACGCCGCCTTGCAGCATGAGGTCTTCGAGGAGACGGCCGACGGGGTTGTCGGCGAGTGCGGTGACGATGGCCGTTTTAAGACCGAAGCAGCGGCGGAGGCCGCGGGCTACGTTATACTCACCGCCTCCTTCCCACACGTCGAAGCGTCGTGCGGTAGCTACGCGGACGTCGCCGGGATCGAGGCGGAGCATGACTTCGCCGAGACTGACTTCGTCCCATTTGCACTCTGATTTTGGTCGTATGACAAGGCTCTTGTTGTCGCTTGTGGCGTTCGTCACTGAATTTTCCTTCCTGGCGCTTGAAATCCTACAGACTAAATAGGGGACTGAATAGTCTTGCCCCTCCGTTGATTCCCTTAGGGGCTAAAGCCCCTTTTTCTTTGGGAATTTTATGGCACCCATTCGGCTTCGCTCAGGGCAGGCTCTAAAGGCGTGCCCTTAAGCAAGACATTCAAGGCTTAGGTGCCCCAGACACTTTGCACTTTTCCTATCGCAGATCGGTGATTGCCGCAGGGTCCATGTCGTCGTAGGCCTGGTTTTCGCCGCCCATTCCCCAGCAGAAGCCGTAGTTCTTCGTTCCGACTCCGGCGTGAATCGACCAGCCCGGGGAGACGACGACCTGCTTGTCTGCGATGACGAGATGGCTTGTCGCGTCGGGTGGTCCCATGAGATGGATGACGCGGTGCGCCGGGTCAACGTCGAAGTAGAAGTAGACCTCGCTGCGGCGCATGTGGGTGTGCGGCGGCATCGTATTCCAGTTGCTGCCGGTGGCAAGCAGCGTAAAGCCCATGACGAGCTGGCAGCTCTTGATGCCGTCTTTGTAGATGGCCTTGTAGATGGTGCGCTTGTTGCAGGTCTCGAGGCTGCCAAGTTCGAGGCCTTTGAGGTCGGCAAATTTCGCGAGAGCAGTTGGGTATTCGGCGTGTGCCGGATAGCTGAGGAGATAAAAGTACGCAGGATTTTTTCCGTCGTTGCTGGAAAATGTGACGGCGCGGCTGCCGCGGCCGACGTAGAGGCAGTCGAGCTTTTCCATGTCGAAGCTTTTGCCGTCGACGACGACGGCTCCGGGGCCGCCTACATTGAAGACGCCCAGCTCGCGGCGTTCGAGAAAAAATTCTGCGCGCAGCTCAGGCTCGGTTTCGAGCTGCAACTCTTCGCTGACCGGCACAGCCGAGCCAATGACAGTGCGATCGAGATCGACGTAAGCGAATTCGATCTCTCCGGGCTGGAACATTTCTTCGAGGAGAAAGGTTTCGCGTAGTTCCTCGGTGTTCATCATCTCGTATCGCACTGCATCCGCCATCTGATAAAGCCGCATTGACTGCCTCCAAATCCTTATCCAGTATAGCCAGCGGAGACTCCGTTGTTCCGCCATCCAATTCGAAAAAGTTCCTGCTAGTATTTGCTCACATGTGCCCTCACGAACGATCGATGCAGTTCTCTTCTTCCATGCGCTCTCTGGGTGCGGTGATTTTGCTCTTCACAACTGCTTGTGCGGCAGCTCAGACGGTTTCGCCTGCGCGGCATGTTCACTTCACGGTGCAGGCACCGGCGAATCTGACCGCGCCGATTAGCGGACGGCTGCTGATTTTTTTGAAGGCAGGAACGGGCGACAAGACAGTAGATGCAAACCCGTTGAGTCCGACTTCCACCTGGGTGGGCGGGCGCGAGGTGCAGAGTTTGAGCGCGGGAGCTTCTGTCGATGTGGATCCGGATGCGGAGGGGATTGCTTCGCCTGGGCCTTTTGCCGCGATTCCTTCGGGCGATTATGAGGTGCAGGCGGTGCTGGATGTGGAGCACAGCTACAACTACAAAGGTCGGCAGCCGGAGGATTGGGTGAGTTCGGTGGTTGCGTTGCCTCACTGGACGCCGGGCGAAGGGCCCGAGCCGATGATTCAACTCTCGGGGCATGAGGAGGCGGATCCTCAGCAGGTTGCGGCACTCGCGAAAGCCAAGGCGCAGACGGGGCCGGGGGTTGCGCAGGTGGAAGAGCTCGAGAGCAAGTTGCTGACGAAGTTCTGGGGTCGGCCGGTGTCGATAAAGGCATGGGTAATTTTGCCGCCTGGATACGCGGAGCGCACGACGGAGCGGTACCCGACGGTTTACTTTACGCATGGATTTGGGGGGACGCTGGATCTGATTCTTGGGCGTGGACTGACGGTGCACGATCGCATGAAGGCGGACAGGATGCCTCCGATGATTTGGATCATGCTGGATGAGAGCTGCGCGCAGGGGACGCACGAATTTGCCGACTCGGTGAATAACGGGCCGTGGGGCGCCGCGCTGACGACGGAGTTCATTCCGTATCTTGAGCACAAGTACAGGATGGATGGGAAGGCGACGGGGCGGTTTTTGAATGGGCACTCGAGCGGCGGGTGGGCGACGCTGCAGCTGCAGATTAATTATCCAAAGATATTTGGAGGGACGTGGTCGACTTCCCCGGACTCGAGCGATTTTCACGACTTTACCGGGCCGGATCTGTATGCCGCGAATGCGAATGTGTATCGCAGGCCGGATGGATCGGCGTATCCGCTGGTGAGGATCGACGGCAAGGTAGTGGCGACGATTGAGCAGTTTGCCCGGCTGGAGCAGGCACAGGGGCCTTATGGTGGGCAGATGTCGTCGTTTGAATGGGTGTTTTCGCCAAAAGGGGATGGTGGGTCGCCGAAGCCGATGTTCAACCGGATGACGGGGGATGTTGATCCGGCGGTGGTGGCTTACTGGCGATATCATTACGATCTGGCGCATATTGTTGAGGCGAATTGGCCGGCGTTGAAGACTGATTTAACGGGGCGGATTCATCTGACTGTGGGAACGGCGGACACGTTTTATCTGGATGGTGCGGCGCATAAGCTGGAAGCGGTGCTGGCGCGAGTTGGAGCGGAACCGCACTTTACATATCTGCCGGGGCGGACGCACTTCGATCTCTATGGTGTCGGGAAGGATCCGATGGGGCTGTTCGATCAGATCAGCGCGGAGATGTATGGGGTGGCTCGGCCGAATGCTCATTGGAAAGTCAGTGCTCCAGCTGCTCCTTAGGCTGGTGGCGATGGGTTGGCGGAAGGCGTGGGTGTCGGGTTAGACTTTCGCAATGGCCAAGAATCAATCTCGCCGCAACTTTCTACGGACGGCTCCGCTTGCCGCCGCCAGTCTTCCTCTTGTTGATAAACTTGCGTTTGCTGCGGGCGCTGCCCAAGGCTCGACGCCGGAGCCGTTTCAGCTCTTGCCGGCGGAGAAGCTCGTCGATGCAGTGAGGACGCTGCAGGCTAAGCCGGGGAATGACAACCTGTTCACGTCGAAGACGCTGCCTTTCAGTATCGTGCTGACGATAGAGGAGAAGAAGAGCGGCGCTGAGTTCGAGTACCACGAAGGGCGCGACCACATCTTTCATATTCTCGAGGGCTCGACGAAGTATGAGCTGGGGGGAACGCCGAAGACTCCTCGAAATACCAAGCCAGGCGAGTGGCTCGCTCCGGCATCGGAAGGTGCGAGCACGGTAATGCTGCATAAGGGTGACGTGCTTATTATTCCGCGTGGCACGCCGCATAAACGCAGCACGGAGGCGAGCGTCACGTTCACGCTGACCTCGATTGAGAGTCCGCTGAAGTCGTGATGCGGTCGCTGCGGGTTGCTGGAAGAGAGCGCTGGCGGGTACATTGGGTTTTATGACCAATGCACCTGCAAATATTCTCGATAGCTTTCGGCTTGATAACAAAGTTGCACTTGTAACCGGATCGGCGAGCGGGTTGGGCGCGGCGATTGCCGTTGCGCTGGCTCAGGCTGGGGCGACTGTGGCTTGCCATGGGAACCGGCGGGCTGCGACGGAGACCGCTGCGGAAATTGGCGGGCACGCTGCGGCGTTTCGTTCGGATCTTTCAACGACAGAGGGCGCGGAGGATCTGTTCACGCAGGTGAAGAAGACGTTTGGGCGGGTGGATATTCTCATCAACAACGCAGGAACGATTCTGCGGGCGGCGGCGGAGGAGGTGAAGCTTGCGGATTGGCAACAGGTACTGCAGGTGAATCTCACCAGCGTGTTTCAGTTGTCGCAGCTTGCGGCGAAGGACATGATTCCGCGAGGCGGGCTTGGAGTGAACTGCGGGAAGATTGTGAATATCGCCTCGCTGCTGAGTTTTCAGGGTGGGATTCGCGTGCCGGCTTATGCGGCCAGCAAAGGCGGAGTTGCGCAATTGACGAAGGCTCTGGCGAATGAGTGGGCGCCGAAGGGGATTCAGGTGAATGCGATTGCGCCTGGATACTTTGCGACGACGAATACCGAGGCTTTGCAGGCGGATGAGACGCGGAACCGGCAGATTCTTGAGCGGATTCCGGCGGCGCGGTGGGGACAGCCGCAGGATCTGGCGGGAGCGGCGCTGTTTTTGAGTTCGCCGGCTAGCGATTATGTGACGGGTACGGTTTTGACCGTGGATGGCGGTTGGATGGGACGCTGATTTCACCGAGATGCATCTTACTGCGAGAGGAGAATCACGATGCCACAGAGTCCACATGACCGCGCTGCGGAGTATCACAACAAGGCTGCTCATGCTCATCAGGCCGCTGCGACGGCGCATGGCAAGGGAGATCATCTGACGGCGCACGAGCTTTCGCAGCGGGCGCACGAGTATTCGACGAAGGCGTTTGAGCACTCGAAGGAAGCGCACGCACAGTTCAAGGCGGGGAAAGAGTTGTAACGGCCTCTACACTGGATGCATGGTACGAGTTCCCTACGATGATCTTTATGCAGCGCTGCGCGAGGCGATGCTGCGGCTTGGAATGGCGGAGGAGCGCGCGGCGGTGTGTGCGCAGCTCTTTGCTGAGACGACGCGTGATGGCGTCTATACGCATGGGCTGAACAGGTTTCCTCGGTTTGCGGCGCAGGTGGCGAACGGCACGGTCGATGTCACAGCGGAGGCCACGAAGGTTGCGGGGTTCGGTGGGCTGGAGCGGTGGGATGGACATGGAGGTGTTGGAAATCTGAATGCGCTGGCTTGCATGGAGCGGGCGATTGCTCTTGCGAAGGAGCATGGGATCGGTGGAGTCGCGCTGGCTAACACGAATCACTGGATGCGCGGCGGGACTTACGGATGGCAGGCTGCCGAGCAAGGGCTGTTTGCCTTCTGCTGGACGAATACGCTGGCGAATCTGCCGGCCTGGGGAGCGACGACGCCTACAGTGGGCAATAATCCGCTGGTGATTGCGGTGCCGCGTCAGGATGGGCATGTCGTTCTGGATATGGCGATGTCGCAGTTTTCATACGGGTCGCTTGCCGCCTACAGCAAACGCGGACAGCCGTTGCCTGTCGATGGTGGATTCGACGCTGCGGGCAATCTGACAAGGGATGCCGCAGCAATCGAGGCCTCGCAACGTCCTTTGCCGGTCGGGTATTGGAAAGGTTCGGGGTTGGCATTGGTGATGGATATGATTGGGGCGATGCTCTCAGGAGGACATGCGACCTATCAGATTCCACGTGAGCCGACGCGTGAGACCGGACTTTCCCAGATCTTTCTGGCGATCGATCCGGGTTCGCTTGCGAGTGCGTACGAGTTGACGAAGATCGCAGAAGGGATTGTCGATTCTTTGCGTGAGGCGACGCCTGCTGATCCGGCAAAGCCTGTTCGTTATCCCGGCGAGGAGACGTTGCGGTTGCGTGAGGAGAATCTGCGGCTCGGGGTGCCGGTTGATCCGGAGATATGGCAGCAGATCGGCGGGACATCTTTAGGGCAATGACAAGAGGCAACGGAGTTGAACCGTTGCCTCTTATTTCCTGAGTGAATGAATTGATCTAGAAGTGGAAGCCCAGCTCTGCCGTCATGGCACGCGGCGTGACGTAGTGCGTGCCGCTGAAGGTTGAGAGGAAGTTATAGAGCGCGTAGTGATTTGTAATGTTGACCGCAGTGAGACGCAGGCTCCATTTATGTTTGTCGCCGTTGAAAAGATTGTCTTCGCCGATCGACGCGTCGAAGAGGTTACGCGATGCGATCCTGGCCGGATTTTTATCGTCGTTCTCAGTGCCGGGGGCCGGAATAGTGACCAGCCTGGAGCTGAGTTGGGAGGCAAGGCAATGGTTTCCGGGGATTCCCGAAAACGGAGTGGCCTTGATGCCATTGCAAACGAGACCAGCCTGGAATTGCTGATCGGCAGTCAATTTGCTGAGATCGATTC
The DNA here is from genome assembly GCA_963815485.1 of uncultured Acidobacteriaceae bacterium. Lineage (GTDB taxonomy): Bacteria > Acidobacteriota > Terriglobia > Terriglobales > Acidobacteriaceae > Edaphobacter. Next base: position 4,449,903 of record CAWFGQ010000002.1, read on the forward strand.
CCGGTTGGCCATTGATTGTGATCGACGGACCGCCGTTGATGGGATTGCAGTGGCTGTTGGGATCTGTCACGTTGTAGCAAGGGACAGCGCCGGCAACCTGGCCACTGTCGAAGCGCCAGTTGACGCCCACCCACGGAGAGTGTTTTCCGGGAATCTGATACTGTGCGTGCGTGGTTTGATTGAAGCGCTCGTCATGGTCAATGCGGAACGGAAGACCGCTGACGCCTACGGTCGCACCTGCACCTGCGACCTGCGGGGGGAAGAATCGCGCTGCTACCGAGGACATTACGACGAACGCTGAGAAGTTGTGGATATTTGGAATATCGGCTCGTATCGCGAAGCCCGGAATCTTCGAGTTATGCCAATCGATGGGGAACGTGATGGGCGTGTTGCCGAGCACGCTGAAATCGAAGGCGTTGTGCGTGTACTTCCAGATGTATTCAGCGCTGACCACGATGTTTTTGCCGAAGGCCTGTTGCACGCCCGCGTGAAACTCGTTTTTGAAGCCGGGCCTCAGGGTACCGGAGACGCCGGGTGTGCAGAGCAGCAACGGAGCAAGCACATCGCTGAGGCATCCCTGGCTGGAGAGTACGAGGTTCTCGTTGAAGGGCGACTCCAGGGTTCGCGCGTAGGAGAGACGCAGGACAGTGCTGGTTGGCTTCACAGTGTAAGAGACGCCGACACGCGGCTCCGCCTGGCGCGCGATGGTAAGTCCGTTGTAGAGGTCCCCACGGATACCGACGTTAAAGAGCCAGTTCCCTGTTTTGATCTGATCCTGTGCGTAGAGGGCCAGCTCTTTTACATCAGTGCGCCCGAGGAAGTTGAAGTATCCGCCACCACGCGTCAGGTCATATGGCAGAAGGACGGGATTGAAGGTACCACCGACGGAAGGATCGTTCGAGAAGAAGCCCGCGGCTGCGCATTGCGAAGGATTGGCAAAGCCGGGCTGCGGGTTGTTGTTGGCGTCGACGCAGGGAGAGTTGAATGTTGCATTCACAACGCTCAGTGTGTCGTTTTCGCGGAGAAATGTCTGCGAGTAACTTGCGCCGATTTTGACGTTATTGATCCCTTTTACGTAGGAGATGTCGCTGTGGACTCCGGCGTTGGTGAGGGAGCGGTCTTGAGCGATGGTCTGGCTTTGAATGGGGCCGAGGTCGGCGAAAGGATTATTGCTGGGATAGTAGTTGTACTGATCCTTGCGGACGAAGAGGCCAACGTTCAAGACGGAGTCGGTTCCAATGGTGTGGATATAGGAGGGAGCGATATTGAAGGTGCCGATCTTCGATCGCTGATCGGTGTTGCCGACGTTGCCGAAGACGGGATTTACGCCCGAGCCTCCGCTGGTGACGTTCTGGATGTTCAGATTGTCGTACGCATTTGGCGTCTGAAACCAGGAGCGGCTGTAGTTCAGATTGAGGTGAACGGAGTTGGCGTCGTTGAGTTGACGGTCGATGCGATCGAAGATGTTCAGTTCGTTGCCCTTGTCGTGGAAGACGGCAAACTCGGGGGGATCGAGAAAGCGCCCGGAGTTGAGGCCGTCGACCTCGATGAAGTTGCCCCAGTTTTGTCCGCCGTAACTGAGATCGACCCCGCCGGCGGCAGAGCCAAAGCTGCCGTAGGAGGTGGTGACGCTGCCGGTAGGCTTGGTGACTCCCTGGCCGGAGCGTGTGGTGACTTGAATGACGAGGGCGGTCTTGCCACCATATTCGGCGGGCGGGGCTCCGGAGATGACTTCAAGGGATTGCACGGAGTTGGAGGGTAACTGGTTGGAGAAGACCTTGCTCTGCTGGTCGGTGATCTGCTGGCCGTCAATAGAGAAGGAGTTAGAGGCGTGATCGCCGAGGCCGTGGATGAGACCGTTGGAGTCGCCAGAGACACCGGGCGAGGAAAGTGTGACGATCGAGCTGAGCGACGAGGATTGACTCTCGAGCGGGAGTCTGTCGATCAACTGGCGGTCGACATCGGTGTGGAATGTAGAGTCGGCTTCAAGCAGATCGGTGGCCGTAACGTTGACGACCGTTGACGACATGCCGATGGAGAGAGCGTTCTTGAGGACTACGGGAACAGGGGAATGGACGTCAACATCCTGCGAATAGGGAGCGAACCCGGTCGTGGCGATTGACAGGTGATAGGGGTTGAACGGCAGATTGGTGAACTGATAGTGGCCGTCGCTGTCGGATGTTGTGGACCTGCTGTAATGGCTGACAGGATTTTCAATGGTGACGGCTGCTCCGGGCACAACCGCGCCGGTTGTATCGGTGATGATGCCGGAGACAGTACCGGCGCTACCTGTGGACTGGGCGCGCAGACCTGGAATACAAAATAAAAAAATAATCGCAAATGCTGCGAAGATGACCCGTCGATTCGACGTGTGCATGAACTTCCCCCTTTTGGTTTTTCGCCTGACTTTTTACTGGGTTCTAAGCAAGAACAGAGTCAGCAGGCGGTGGTCGGGTGAAGAGTGCAAATGTCGAGAACGTCTGTGTCAGTGAAGGCGCGACGAGCGCTTCGACACGCGAGATGACAGGCGCTACATGGTGCAGCGTAACTGGCGCCTCGGCTACCTGAACGCCCAGATGCGCCGTGACGCAGAGCGCGCAGTCCGAGTGCGAGAGATCGCTTTGAGGATGGACGTGAACAGCCTGAATCGTGCCAAAGGCAACGACCAGCCCGATGCACAGAAGCGCGAGGAGGAGCCTCCACGAACTCTGCACCTTCGGCTTGGACCGTAAGCTATTCATTTCGCGCTAAATCTAATATATCGCAGTGCCACCCTTGTTTATTGGACGTGTGGCGTACACGTTTTGTTGCAGAGCGCGAATCTTCGCCAGACGCGGCTGCAACTGCTTATATCAGTTGCACTTTGATCTTCCTGGCTCCGCGATCAACCATAGTAATTCGGAAGCTGCGAATCTGGCCGGTGCGAACCGGCTCGGCCTTGGCTTCGGCGGGCGAGGGACCGTTCTTCCATCGTGCGGCGAGCATTGCACTGAAGGAGGAGAGGTCGGGCGCGGAGGCTGAGGATTGCTCTTTCGCGGCGGATTCGAGCGCGAGACGCGCGCTGGCATGGATGCCTTCGCCTAGTTCGACTGTGCCGTTGTCGCCGGAGATTTCGACGAGACGGCCGGTGACGGTCTGACCGACTTTGTGTTCTGCAATGTACTCGTCGAGGCCGGTAGGGACAAGCTGCTTCATGCTGAGGCGAAGCTGGCGTTTTTCTTTATCAACATCGAGGACCTTGGCTTTGACGATCTGGCCTGTGCGAAGAACGTCCTGCGGGCGCTCGACGCGTTTCTCGGCGCTGATCTCGCTGACGTGAATCATGCCTTCGATGCCTTCGGCGAGTTGAACGAAGGCTCCGAACTTGGTAAAGCTGGTGATTGGGCCTTCGACCTCGGAGCCTGCGGGGAATTTCTCCGGGGCTTCAGCCCAGGGGTCGCCGAGGGTTTGTTTCAGGCCAAGCGACATGCGGCGTTCGGTGGGGCTGACGCCGAGGATCATGACTTCGACGGCGTCGCCGGCCTTGACCATGTCACCGGGCTTGCGGACTTTTTTCGCCCACGACATTTCGGAGAGATGGATCATGCCTTCAATGCCGGGCTCGAGTTCGACGAAGGCTCCGAAGTCGGTGACACGGGTGACCTTGCCGCGGACGCGTTCGCCGGCAGCGTACTTCCCTGCTGCCGCGTCCCATGGATGTTGCTGGAGTTGTTTGAGGCCGAGCGAGATGCGTTTTCCTGACGGCTCGATCTTCAGGACTTTCGCGTCGATGTGCTGGCCAACAGTAAGGAACTCTGCAGGCTTTTCGACACGGGTCCACGCGATGTCGCTGATGTGGAGCAGGCCGTCAACGCCGCCGATGTCGATGAATGCGCCGTAGTCCATCAGGCTGCGGACGATCCCGGAGACGGTATCTCCTTCTTTAATTTCGGAGTAGCGGCGTTCACGCGCGGAACGGTCTTCTTCTTCCGAGACGGCGCGGCGATCGACGACGACATCTTCTTCCGCGGCGTCGAGCTTGATGATGCGGCAGCGAATCTCCTCGCCGACGAGCTTCTCCATCTCCGCGGCGTCGCGTGCGCCGCTGCGCGAGCCGGGCATGAAGGCGCGGACGCCGATGTCAACGGAGAGACCGCCTTTGACGACTGCAGTCACGGTTCCGCTGATGACGGATTTTTCTTCGAAGGCTCGCTCGAGGGCGGTCCAGTCCTTGGGTGTTTCGACGCGGAGGCGCGAAAGCTCGAGGTAGCCTTCTTCGTTGCGGCCCTTGATGGAGACCTGCAGTTTTGTGCCGGGTTCGATGGTTTCTTTTGCACTGTCAAAGAGCGAGACTGGCAGCACACCTTCCCTCTTGGAGCCGATGTCGACGAAGACGTACTCGGCTGTGACGGCAACTACGGTTCCGGAGATCTGCCGTCCTGCCTCTCCCGATCGGCGTTGATGGCTTCGCTCGAACTGCGAAAGGATCGTGTCGAAAGATTCGTTGGTTTCGACGGAGTCGACGGAGGGTGTGGTCTCTGGAACGTTCGGGGTGGACATGAAAAGCGGTGAGCCTCGTTGTTGCGGTTTTGGCTAGGATATCACCGCTTTGCGGTCCAACGTTCAGGACTGAGCAGCGCGTTCCAACACAGCCATGTCGAGTTTTTTCATCTTCATCATGGCTTCGACTGCCTTAGGATTCTTCAGGACTTCGTGGATCTTTGCCGGGACGATCTGCCATGAAAGGCCGAATTTGTCTTTGAGCCATCCGCACTGGCTTTCGCTGCCCCCGGCGGTGAGTTTCGACCAATATTCATCGACCTCCTGCTGCGAGTCGCAACGTACGACGAGAGAGATAGCTTCGGTGAATTTGAATTTGGGACCGCCGTTGAGTGCGGTCAACTTCTGGCCGTCGAGTTCGAAGGCGACGGTCAGAACTTTGCCGTCAGGCATACGAAGCTCTCCGAGACGGCGGGAGTTTTTGAAGACAGTGAGGTAGAAGTCGACGGCCTCTTCTGCGTTCGCGTCGAACCACAAAAAGGGCGTGATGCGTGGAAACTTTTGAAGAGCACTCATCTTTTGGACTCCAAATCTGTGAAGTATCGGCTAGGCACAACTTCTATTGTGCCCAGCGTTTTCAGATCGTCAGTAATCATGGACATACCTGCGGGAAGTTGCGTTGCCTCGGGGAAGGATCGAACTTGTTAGACTTCTCACGAATGCTGAAAGTTAGTCATAGGATGATCGCCATTTTTTTTACCGCCGTGAGTCTTGCAATGCTCACCTCACGCCTTGCGCATGCCGAGGCCGATACTGGAATTGCGATTGAGATTTCGCCGGCGCAATTGCAGAATGGCTCGCCTTGCCTGTTTACGGTCCGGCTGAACGCGGAGGCTCACGCGGTTGAGGGGCAATGGCAGGGGCATCCTGTTCTTTTCTTCTCAGGCGCCGACCACAAGACATGGTTCGCACTTGCGGGGATCGATGTCGAAGTTACAGCGGGAACTACGCCTCTTACGATTGATGCCACGCTGAACGATGGCACGCACCGAACGCTGCATAAGGATGTGCAGATCGGCGAGGCTCCGTATGAGAAGGTGCCGCTCAGCGTGCCGGATAAGTTTGTCGAGCCGAATGCTGAGGCGCTGAAGAAGATCGCCGCAGACAAGGTGGTGAAGGATAAGGCCTTCGCGAATACGGCGTCTACGCCGCAGTGGACGGGCAACTTTCTTCCGCCGTTGCATCTCGCTCCGCAATCCGACTCGTTTGGCAATCAGCGGCTTTTCAACGGCAAACTCGCCAGCGTGCATCGCGGTTTGGATTACCGGGCGAAGATGAGCACTCCTGTTGCGGCGATCAACTCCGGCCGCGTCGTGCTTGCGCAGCCTCTCTACTACGAAGGCGGCTGCGTTGTTATCGACCATGGGCTCGGGTTGATGAGCGTCTACATGCACCTCTCGAAGGTGCAGGTTGCTGTTGGAAAGAAAGTTAGGCGCGGGCAGATCATTGCCCTCAGCGGGGCCAGTGGCCGAGCGACCGGGCCACATCTCCACCTTGGGGTTCGGTGGCAGGGCAGCTATCTCGATCCTGTCAAGCTTTTCAGGATTCAGGTGCCACAACTACGCGCCCAGGCGCACTAGCTTACTGTTTTTGGTGCAGGCTTGCTGTCTTCCTGTTCGATGCCAAAGAGCTTTCGCAGAGGTTTGTGAATTGCGCGCAGGAGGGCATGCGCCGCCAGAATCGCCCCGATCAGAAGTCCGAGAGCGATGGAGGCCGCGAGGATCGGATGGTGGGTTGCAAACCACGTCAGGCCGATAGCGGCGACATCCTCCGTTGAACTCAACGCGATGTTGGTGATCGGCTCGGGGCTCGGCGTGACCGCTGCACGTAGAGCCGTCTTTGTTCCGTGCGAGGCAAGAGCAATCCCTGCTCCGAGCGCGGTCGCGAGTATCTGCATCTGCGGCGTGAGTTGCGAACTGGCGTGATAGGCGACGAGGGCCGCGATCGGAACCCGCACGACAGTGTGCAGCACATTCCACACCATGTCGAAGGCAGGGATTTTGTCTGCAACGAACTCCATCGCAAACATGATGCCGCAGACCACGAGAACCCAGGTGTGGCCCAGCGAATCAAGGCCGGGTGGCAGCGCAACCCATTGCGTGCGTGCGAGAATCCCCAGCGTCAGGACCGTAGCATAGATATTCAGCCCGGCCGCAAAGCTGGCCGCGATGATAAGCGCGGTAATGTTTCCGGGACTGAAGTTCATTTGGCTGGAATTCTACGCCCGCCGAAGTATTTCGCGGACTGCGATTTTGTTAGCTAAAAGCGGACCGCTCGCTTGATCTGAGCATATTGAAGAAGGATGAAGGAGTCGGTCATGCCGGCGATGTAGTCGGCCACAACGCGCGCGAGTCCTTCGTTCCCCGTCTCTTCGAAGTAGCTGACGGGCAGCTCTTCCGGATCATTAATCCAGTAATCGAAGAGCGCGGTGACGACCTCTTCCGCTTTGTCGTGCTCGGTTTCAAGCGGCTCGCAGGTGTAGAGCGTGTCGTAAAGATAGCGCTTCTCCTGCAGACGCTCCGCTTCGATCTGTGGCGAGAAAACTGCAAGCCGCGCGGGATGCCGGCGAATGTCGGCGAGGCATTCGGCACCGATGGCAGCTACGCCTCGGGCGGTTGTTTCGATCAGATCGTCCGTGAGCACGTTCTGCATCAGCTGTAACGCCTCGTTGAAGAGAAACTTCTCGTCGACTCCGGCGTGCTCTTTTTCGACTGTGCAATAACAGCGCCTGAGAATGTCGACGTGCTCGCGGATATGGCTGATTTCGAGCAGGCCGGATTCTACGCCATCGTCAAGATCGGCGGTGAGGTAGGCGATCTCGTCGGCGAGGTCAATGAGTTGCGCTTCAAGCGGCGGCCGTTGATCGAGAAAATATTCGCCGAGTTCGGGGTGCTGTTCTGGGGCGTAGTCGCGCGAGTGCTTGATGATGCCTTCGCGAACGCCGAGTGTGAGATTGAGTCCGCGATGCGCGGCGTAACGCTGCTCAAAGTGCTCGACGATACGGAGTGCGTGGATGTTGTGGTCGAAGCGGCGACCGTGGCGGCTGAGGCAGCGGTCGAGTGCGCGCTCGCCGGCGTGCCCGAAGGGCGGATGGCCGATGTCGTGAACGAGAGCCAACGTCTCTGCGAGGTCTTCATCAAGGCCGAGCGAAGCTGCTGTGGCGCGTGCGATCTGCGCCACTTCGATGGTGTGGGTGAGGCGGCTGCGAAAGTGGTCGGAGGCGCGGCTGGTAAAGACTTGCGTCTTGCCGGCGAGGCGGCGAAAGGCGCGCGACTGCACGATGCGCTCGCGGTCGCGCTGGAAAGCGGTGCGCGAGATGCGCGAAGGCGCAGGATAGACGCGGCTCAGAAGAGGATCGTCCAGATCTCCGACGACCGCGCATCGATGGAGATCGATTGCCATAGTCAGATTTCAGTGTAACGGTAGAGCGGGAATCGTTAGTGCGATGCGCCTGCCACCTTGGCCAGCTTGACCCGAGCGTTCTCGAGCTTATGCTGCACCTTGGATACATCGATCGGGTCGGCGTCGGCAGGCAGTGAGCTTGCGTACTCCGTCATCGACCGCTCCCACTGCGCCACGGCCATCTTCAGATTGCCGGTCTTTTCATAGACCTCGCCGAGATGATCGTGAACCGTTGGGTCAGAGTTGCCGCGCTCGTTTGCCTTGCGCAGGTTTTCTTCCGCCAGCTGATACTGGCCGGACTTGTAGTAAACCCAGCCGAGCGAATCGAGGAACGCATAGTTCTGCGGATCGAGATCGACTGCCTTGCGGATCAGCGTGAGCGCTTCGGGAAGGCGCACGCCGCGGTCGGCCAGCATATAACCGAGATAGTTCAGGACGGTCGGATTCTGCGGGTCGATCGCGAGAGCCTTGCGAAATTCAGTCTCGGCCTCATCGTAGAGTTTCTGGCGATCGTAGAGCGAGCCGCGCAGGAAGTAGACGTAGAGTTTTTCGTCGGGCTTTGTAGCCAGTGCATCGGCCTTGTCGAGTTCAGCTGAGGCTTCCTGCCAGCGCTTCAGACGCGTGTACATCGTAGCCAGAGCGAGTCGCGAATCACGTTCGTCGGGCGATCCTGCCGTCACGGCAAGCTGTGCCTTCGCGAGAGCGACACCCTCGTCGGCTTTGCCGGTATCGGCGAGTTGTCCGGCGTACATGAGCTGGACGCCGTGATCACTCGGCAGAGCTTTTGCAGCCTCGGCGGCAACAATGGTGGATTCTTTCCATTGATGCGCATCGCGGTAGGCGTCGATCTGACCGGAGTAGCTGCTCTTGATGTAGTCGCCACCGAGTTGCATCAGCTTCTTGTAGTTGGCGACGGCTTCCGCGGTCTTGTTGACTTCACGATAGAGGATGCCGAGGCGATCAAGAAAGATGGAACGGTTCGTCTTCTCGCCGTCGGAGTATTTTCCGTCCGTGCGTTCGGTGTCGGCTACCAGCTTGGAGAGTACGGTAATGGCTTCGTCGTAGCGGCCGAGGGAGTCGTAGATGAGAGCTTCGTTGTAGGTAAGCTCAAGCGAATCGGGAGCGAGCGGCTTCGCCTTTTCGAGGGTCTTCAGAGCATCCTCATAGTGACCCTGGCGGCGCTGGATATCGGAGATGCGAATCTGCGACTGGCCATCCTGCGGTTCGACCGCGACGATGCCTTGAAGAACTTTGAGAGCCTCATCGAGCTGACCGTCGTTCGAGAGCGCGTTGGCGAGGGCGCGTTCCGTGTCGAGATTGTCGGGCTCCATGTCGAGCGAGCGATGGTACGCAGCCACCGCGTCTTTGTTCTTCTTCATCTGCTCGTAGCTGGCACCCAGCGCGAACTCGATCCGAGGCGAACGCTCATCGACGGGGATGCCATTAAGGACTTCGGCGGCGCGCTTGGGATCTCCCTGCTCGCTGTAGAGCCGTGCCATATTGAGGGCGACCTCTTCGGAGTTGGCGTCGATCGCCTGCGCGAGTTTGAACTGAGCCTCGGCCTTTGCGGAGTCATGGTTCAGGCCGTAGAGCTGGCCGAGCAGAAGATGCGTCTCGATGTCGTTGGGCTTGAGCTGGGCGAGCTTCTCGTATTCGCCGATTGCCAGCTGCAACATCTGGCCGGATTGCGCGCTCTGCATATCGCCCAGCGAGCGAAGATAGACCTTGCCGAGCAGCGTGTGGGCCTCAGCGTCGTCGGGATTCTTGGTGACCTGATCCTGCGCAGCGGCTACGGCTTCGCGGATGCGTCCAATCTTGAAGTAAAGGTCCGCTAAACCGTCCTGCAGAAGGCGGGAGTTTGGGTCGGCGTCGAGCGCTAACTTGTACTGCTCCACCGCTTGGCTGGCGTAGTCCGACCGGCCGGCGTTGACAGCCATATCCTCATAGAGGCGAGCGAGACCGTAGTGGTAGTACGAGGCGGAACGGTCAGGCTCGGTCGAAGTCACCTTGGAGGGTGTCGGAGTGGACTTTGCCGCCGAAGGCGCCTGCGCAACCATCGTCTGGACGGCAAAAAACAGGGCGGCGACGGGGATTAAAGGCAGAGTGCGGACGGAAGAGGCACGTGAGAGCAAGGTCATGAGTTGTAGTCTCCTGTGCCGACGGAATGGAAGCCGAAAGCAGACAATAACACCAAATTCTTAGACGAAGCCGCCTCCGTATTGGATGCAGACGGCGGGACTCGTCATTTGCGCAGCATGCAGGCGATTATATCTACGAACTCCCGAAATGGCAGCATTTATCCGTGGCGGAAGTGGCGGACGCCTGTAAACGCCATGGCCACGCCAAGCCGATCTGCTGCAGCAATAACCTCGGCATCGCGTACCGAGCCGCCGGGCTGAATTACCGCAGTTGCGCCGGCATTGGCGATGGTCTCCAGGCCATCGGCGAACGGGAAGTAGGCGTCGGAGGCAGCGACCGTTCCTTTCAAGGGGAGAATCGCTTTCATGGCTCCAAAACGGGCCGCGTCAACCCGGCTCATCTGGCCCGCTCCGATGCCAACCGTCTGGCCATGACCTTCGCTGAACCGGGCGTAGACGATCGCGTTTGATTTGACGTGTTTGCAGACCGGCCACGCGAAGAGGAGAGCGCGCAGTTCCTCGGCTGTGGGATGACGTTGCGTGACGATCTTGAGGTCGGCCTCGGTGATGCGGAGGCGGTCGGCGTCCTGGACCAGAAAGCCGCCGGAGACCTGCTTCAGGACTCGCGGCATCTCAGCTGGAGATATCTCGATCAGCCGAAGATTTTTCTTTGCAGCGAAGCGCTCTAAAGCCTCTGGGCTGAACGACGGAGCGACGATTGCTTCAACAAAAAGTTTAGCAATCTCTTCCGCAGCTGCGCCATTAACCTCGCGGTTGATACCGATGACTCCTCCGAATGCGGAGACAGGGTCGGCTTCGAGCGCGCGACGGTAGGCCTCGACGATGGTTGCGCCGGTGGAGGCTCCGCAGGGGTTGGTGTGCTTGATGATGGCTACAGCGGGTTCGTCGAACTCGCTGACGAGCTCCCAGCAGGCGTCGAGATCGACGATGTTGTTGTAACTGAGCTCTTTGCCCTGAAACTGGCGGGCGTTGGCCACGCCTTTGCCGCTGCCGTCGGTGTAGAGCGCAGCTTTCTGATGGGGGTTTTCGCCGTAACGGAGAGTCTGCAGGAGGGGGTCGATCACCCGGATCGTTCCCGGGAGTTTGTCGTGCGGGAAGACAGCTTTCCCGCTCGGGGATTCGATGCTTTCGAGTGCGTTGGCAATGCCTGCGTCGTAGGCTGCCGTCACGGAGAAGGCTGCTTTGGCGAGACGCCAGCGCGTTGCACGGCTGAGGCCACCGGCGTTCGCGGCCATCTCTTCGGCAAGGACAGAGTAATCGGCGACTGAGGTCACAATGGCAACGTCAGAGAAGTTTTTTGCCGCCGAGCGAACCATCGACGGGCCGCCGATGTCGATGTTTTCGATTACATCAGCAAAGGAGACGCCGGGGCGTTGCGAGGTTTTTTCGAAGGCATAGAGATTCACAACGACCATATCGATGGGTTCGATCGCATGCTCAGCGACCGAGGTCATGTGTTCGGCGTTGTCGCGAATGTGAAGGATGCCCCCGTGGACCTTGGGGTGAAGCGTCTTGACGCGTCCGTCGAGCATCTCGGGAAAGCCAGTCAGGTCACTGATGTCGCGCACGGGCAGGCCAGCCTCGCGCAGCGCCCTCGCGGTTCCTCCGGTCGAGATGAGATCGACGCCAAAGGATGCGAGCGCCTTGGCGAAGTCGACGAGGCCTGTCTTGTCGGTAACGGAGAGGAGGGCGCGGCGGATAGGGCGGAGATCTGCTACAGGTGCGGAGGGATCAGTGCTGTGTTCAATCATTACTTTCTATTTTATTCGAGCGAAGCCGCCCGCGTTTGACGGGACTAGAGCGCGCCCATCTTCAACGACCCCGTGAGCGAACGAACTTCGGCGACATCGTGCGCCGCACACCAGCGCTTCAATCCGTTGGCGATGTTCTCGACGGCACGCGGATCAGCGTAGCTTGCGGTGCCCACCTGAACGGCTGTGGCACCGGCGATCATAAACTCCGCTGCGTCCTCGGCCCGCACGATTCCTCCCATTCCGACGATGGGAATCTTTACTGCGTTCGAGGCCTCGTGCACCATGCGCACCGCGATGGGCTTGATCGCCGGGCCGGAGAGTCCGCCGGTGACGTTGGCTATGCGTGGACGGCGTGTCTCGACATCGATCGACAGCGCGACGAAGGTATTGACGAGCGAGATGGCGTCGGCACCGCCATCTTCCACCACTCGCGCCATCAACGCGATGTCGGTCACGTTTGGCGAGAGCTTTACCATCAGCGGACGCCGCGTGGCAGCCTTACTACGCGCCACCAGCTCCCAGAGTGACGGCGGGTCGGTTCCGAAGACCATGCCTCCATGGCTGGTGTTCGGGCAGCTTACGTTGATCTCGTAGATTGCGATGCCGGGCGCGTCGTTGAGCGCGCGAATGACTTCGAGATAGTCCTCCATCGCGTAGCCAAAGACGTTTGCGATGACCGCCGTGCCGCTGAGTTTCTGCAACTTTGGCAGTTTTTCTTCGATAAAGGCCTTGACCCCTACATTCTGGAGGCCGATTGCGTTCATCATGCCCGCGGCGGTCTCGATGATGCGCGGCGAGGGGTTGCCCGCCATCGGTTCGCGCGACAAACCTTTGGTGACGAAGCCGCCGATACGATCGAGCGAGACGACATCTTCGAACTCGACGCCATAGCCGAAGGTGCCACTGGCCGCGATCACGGGCGAACGCAGCTCAACGCCGGCGATGGTCACGCGCATGTCGGGACCTTTGGGGCCTTTATCGCGCACTGCAGCCGCCACTCGTTGCCTCTCGATGGTTGAAGTTCATCTTCTCCAGAGTAACCGTTCTCCCTTGCTTCCTCCCAATAAGGGACGACAAGACGCTAAAATCGAAAGTAATGATTGATCTTGCATTTGTACGGGCGAATCTCGCCCTTGTCGAAGAAAAACTGCGCGCGCGTGGCATGGATCCAGGCACAGCATTAGGCGATTTTGTTGCGGTGGACCGCGAACGTCGCGATGCCATTACGCAGGTTGAGACGCTGAAGGCACAGCGGAACAAATTGACCGAAGAGATTGCGAAGCTACGCCGTTCTGGTGGCGATGCGACGGAGCTGACCGACCAGACACGCTCGCTGAAGGCCCAGGTTGAGTCTCTTGAGACGGTGGCGATGACTACCGACGAGCGTCTGCGCGAGATGATGCAGACGTTGCCCAACCTTCCGCAGGATTCGGTCCCGGTCGGTAAGGATGAGCACGACAATCGCGAGGAGAAGGCCTGGGGCGAGTTGCCGAAGTTCGACTTCGCTGCCAAGCCGCACTGGGAGCTTGGCGAGGCGCTTGGCATTCTCGACTTTAACCGCGCTGCGAAGATCTCCGGCGCACGTTTCGTTGTGCATTATGGGCAGGGGGCGCGGCTTGAGCGTGCGCTGGCGAACTTCATGCTCGACCTGCACACTCGCGAGCACGGCTATACCGAAGTTTTGCCGCCCTACATGGTCAACTCAAAGTCGCTCTTCGGTACGGGACAGCTTCCGAAGTTCGCCGACGACCAGTTCCACTGCGACGACAAAGGGCCGTATCAGCCCGGCGAGTTTCAGGAGGGCGATCACTGGCTGATTCCGACCGCAGAGGTTCCTGTTACGAATCTCTTTCGCGATGAGACGCTCGATGAGGCGCAGCTTCCTATTTCCTACTGCGCCTATACTCCGTGTTTTCGCCTGGAGGCAGGGAGCTACGGGAAAGATGTGCGCGGGATGATTCGGCAGCATCAGTTCCAAAAGGTCGAGCTGGTTAAGTTTGCAAAACCGGAGGATTCGAATGCCGAGCACGAAGCGCTGACACGCCACGCGGAGACTGTGCTCGAAAAGCTCGGGCTTCCCTATCGCCGCATGCTGCTTTGCACGGGCGATATGGGCTTCGCTTCGTCGAAGACGTATGATCTGGAGGTCTGGCTTCCGGGCCAACAGCTCTATCGCGAGATCTCGTCGTGTTCGAACTTCGAGGCCTTCCAGGCTCGGCGAGCGAACATCCGGTATCGTCCTTCCGGTGCGAAGAAGAGTGAGTTTCTGCACACGCTCAACGGCAGCGGACTCGCCGTCGGGCGCACGTATGTTGCAATTCTCGAAAACTACCAGCAGGCCGACGGGAGCATCAAAGTTCCTGATGCGCTCGTCCCTTACATGAACGGCGAGACCGTCATCGGCAAGCAGACGGGCAGGAATTAAGTCGATGTTAAAACTGATTCGCAGCTATATCTTCTGGTCATACGAGCGCGGCAGCTTTCACTACGACATCATGGTGACGGCGATTCTGCTCTTTATGTTCGTCTCTCCGTGGTTCATCAATTTCAACGACAGGCCGGTCGAGACGGTGGCCCTGCGAGCAAGCGAAGTACTCGTCAAAGAAGCCGGTACCACCTCGACCGGGAGTAGCCGTTTTATCTACCAGATTCGCGCCGACGATCTCGACGGGGCGAAGACCGACGCCGAGCGCAAGATCGCAATTTTGCGGGTTATCGAACCTATCTCCGGCGAGGTGACGCTTGACCACTACGAGGCGGTCTACGATGCCCAGCACAAAGTTGTCGCCTACAACGCGTGGGTTGTCCGCTGACTTCCGGCGTTGAAACAGCATCCAATTTTCCGGGAGTAAGGATTCATGCTTAAGAGTCACCGAATCGCTTCATCACTTCTCTCCGCGGTCCTTGTTATGGCGATGACGCCAGCCGACCTGCTCGCGCAACCGAAGCCCGGTCACCTCGATGAGGTCCTGCGGCAGATGGACACGGCGAGCAAGAAGTTCCAGGCTGCGGAGACAAACTTTCGCTGGGATCTCTACGAACGCGTGGTGAAAGAGACGACGACTCAGATGGGCACGATCTACTTCAAGAGAGTTGGCACATCGACGGTGATGGGAGCGAGGATTACCTCGCCGGCTGTCAAATTTCTGGAGTATCGTGATGGCCGGATTCGCGTCTATGAGCCGGGGACAAACCATCTGACCGTTTTGACCTCCAAAAATCAGGGGCAGATGGAAAGCTTTCTGACCCTGGGCTTTGGTGGCAGCGGTAGCGATCTCGCCAAGGCCTGGACGATCTCCGACCTAGGGGACGAGGTAGTCGACGGAGTGCAGACCGCAAAACTCGATCTGGTTCCCAAGGACCCTGCGGTGAAAAACAACTGCACCCATATGACGATCTGGGTCGACCCGGTACGCGGCATATCTCTGAAGCAGAGTTTCTACATGCCATCGGACGACTATCGGACTGCGGTGTATACCAACATCAAGTACAACGAGAAGGTCGACGAGAAGCTGTACCAGATCAAGACCAACAGCAAGACAACGGTCGACCAGCACTAGAGCGGCTTTTGTCGAGTCGAGACTTCTTTTGCAAAGAGCAAGCTGCCCCAAACGATGATGAGGGGAAAAAATTCAAGGGTGTAGCGCGGCTCGGAGTTGTCGAGGGTAAGGAGCAGGGCGCATCGCAGAACGACAAAGCCGACCATCGCCATTGCCACTGCAAAGCTTGGTTTCCAGCCGTTTCGACGCCATCGAGCCAAGCCGAGACCACCCAGAACAAAATAGCCGAGGTTGATTGCAGCGAATCCCGCGCCGAAGAGCGCCATCTCCGGATGCCGCCGCCATTGCCACCACTCAAGGGGCACTTCCAGCATCTCGGCGCGCGGCCGAAAGAGCATGTTGAGCAGCCGGGCAACGGGCAGGGCGACATAGTAGCGCAGAGGGTTCTCGTGGATTCGCTCCTGGGCAAGTGTTTCAAAGCTTTTCTCGAGCGCGGGCGTGGCGTTGTACTCTCTGTTGTACTGGGCTAGAAGTGTTCCCGTTCGGTTGTACTGGTCGTTAGAGTCGAAGGCCCGTGCTGGCAGATCACCCATCCAGATAGGGGCGCTGTCATAGTTCCAGTAGACCTCTTCGGTCGAAGCAAAATCGATGGCCCAGGTGCGATACCAGTGCTGGAAGCCTGTCGGAACCAGTTCCCCGGGATCGGTCGCAGAGCGCGGAGCAAGCGGCTGGATAACGTGAAAGGTGCGCCAGTTCCGGACTGTCCATGGCACAAGAGGAAGCAGGACACAAAGAGCGGCGACCGCGACCGGCAATGCCTTCCGGAGAGAGAGTTGCGACTCGTTTTGCTGCCGCACTATCCAAAGCATCGCTGGAATTACGGCTGCCGCCAGCAATCCCTGCTCCGGCCGCAGCAGAACCGAGTAAGCCATTGCAATGGCCGCCACCCAGAGCCAGCGGTTGAATCCTGCATCTTTATCCCCCAAACGTTCAAAACTGTTTCTCCAACGCTCAAGGCTGTAAAACGTCAGAGCGATGCAGAAGAGCGTAAGGACTTCCGTCAACGGAGCAGCCGTATAAGCTGCCATGAATGGGCACACTGCGGAGAGCCAGAGAGCAGCCATCGCAGCCCTCTGACTGAACAATCTTCCTGCCAAGGCCGCGATCAACAGACAGGTCCCGAGGTCGATCGCGCACTGGAGGTACATCACGGCGGTATAGTTCTCCACGCCGAAGACTCTGAAGCAAACCATCAGGAAAAGCGGATAGCCGGGCAAACGGATCAGCGTAGGCGCCGGTCCACTGACGGACGGTGCAAAACCGTAGACTCCATGCTGCATCCAGTTTCTGGCGATGCTTCCGTAGAGCAGTGTATCGCCGTCGATTCGCGCGGCATGGGAGATGAACCAGAGACGCAGCGCCAGACCGGCCGCAAGTGCCAGCGCGGCATAGAGCCTGGTCTTCAACTGACGTCGCATCATGTCTTTGCATCATACTGTGGAGACGGAAGCGCTCGTGAGGATGCGTTGACTATGGCATCCGCGCTGCATACGATGGGACGTAGCCCACGCGACGAGCGCCCTGCATCTTTCGATGAACAAACAAGTCTTCTACGACCCACAACGCAAGCGCTGGAAGCGGCTGCGCCGCATCTTCGACATTCTTGCATTGATGGGGCTCATCTTCGGGAGCATCTTCGTCATCGGGCTGGTTCGCATGAAGCCGTTGCCGGAACTCTTCCTGCAGGCTCAGAAACATAATTTTCGGGCGCTCACCCAACCCACGACCTCCGCCAAGCTGCGCCGCTCTGCCCATCGCAGAACCGACACCAAGCCCGCCGACGTTCCGCTGAACTCGGGCGAAGGTCTGCGCGCTGCTTATTATGTCGAAGACGACCCGGCCAGCTACTCCTCGTTGAAGCAGCATATCGCCCAGGTCGACCTTCTCTTCCCGGAGTGGCTACATGTCATTACGCCGGACGGAGTGATCAAAGCCTACGCCGCCGACAATACTCCCTATCCGCTGATCGAACGCGGGACGGTGCATCAGGTCGATCGCGAGGCCAAAGTCGCCAGAGCCATTGCGGCCAACCACGTCAACCTCGATATCTTTCCGCTCGTCAATAACTTCGATCCGAGAAGGGGTATCTCGGTTCCCGAGATAGGCAGCTTTCTCTCCGACGAATGGCGGCGAGCCAGCTTTGTCGGCCAGATCGACAAGTTTCTCGCGGCGAATCCCACGTATCGCGGGTTGACCATCGACTTTCAGGAGATTCCCACCGCAGCACAAGCGGGCTTTCGAGCTTTGCTTGCTGCGCTCTACGACGATCTCCATCCACGCAACCTGCGCCTCTACGTCAACACGCCGGTCGGCGATCCCGACTGGGACCTCAAGTTCGTCGCGGACCATTCCGACGGCCTGCTGGTGATGAACTACGACGAGCACAACGGCGACGAGCCCGGGCCGATCGCCTCGCAGGATTGGTTTCTCGACAATCTGAAAGAGGTTCTCAAGACAGTTCCCAAAGAGAAGATCATCTGCGCGCTGGGCAGCTACGGCTACGACTGGAAGACGACGCTGCCCCCGCCGGACTCCGGGAAGCCCGGCGCCAAAAAGAAGCCTGTTCCGGTAAAGACGCTGGACCAGCTCCCGCTCTCAACCCAGGATGCGTGGCAGGAGGCGGCTGATTCCGAGTCGCAGATCGATCTCGACGAAGATTCCCTGAACGCGCACTTCGCCTACGACGACGAGGATGAACACGTGCGTCACCAGGTCTGGTTTCTCGATGCAACGACGATTCTGAACCAGATGCGCGGCGCTCGCACGCTTGGAATTCAAACGTATGCGCTGTGGAAGCTCGGTTCGGAAGACAACTCGATGTGGAAGATCTGGGACCATCCTCTGACCTCCAACCCGGTGAAGGAACTGGCGCAGGTTGAGCCCGGTTACGACGTCGACACCGAAGGCGAGGGCGACATTCTGCGCGTCACGCGAAAGCCGCAGAATGGCAGACGGATCGTCACAATGGACGACGACGACTCCGTGCCAGTGGACTATCGCATGATCACGCAGGAGTCGATGGACTCCTATCCGCTCTCCTACACGGTGGAGCAATACGGCTATCAACCGAAGAAGGTCGCACTTAGCTTCGATGACGGGCCGGATCCTGACTGGACTCCGAAGATTCTCGACATCCTCAAACAGAAGAACGCCAAGGGCACGTTCTTCATGATCGGCGAGGTTGCCGAAGACTACATCGGTGTAATGCGCAGGGTTTATCGTGAAGGCCACGAGATCGGCAACCACACATGGACGCACCCGGATGTCTCGGAAATCTCAAACCGTCAGGCCGATCTTGAGTTGAACCTGACAGAGCGACTGTTCGCCTCGGAGCTCGGGGTGCAGCCGCTCTACTTCAGGCCGCCGTACTCCATCGACCAGGAGCCGGATACCAACGATCAGGCCGCGCCGGTGGATCGGATTGAGGGCCTGGGATACGTGATCGTCGGCAACAAGATCGACACGAGCGACTGGGACGAGCATCCGCGCAAGACCCCGCAGGAGATCATCGACAGCGTCTTTCAGCAGATCAAGGAGATGGAGACGAAGCCGTGGAATCGCGGCTCCATTATTCTTCTGCACGACGGCGGCGGAGACCGCACCGTCACTGTCTCCACGCTGCCGTTGTTGATCGATGCCCTGCGCGCCCGTGGCTTTGAGATCGTTCCGGTCTCGGAGCTTGTCGGCAAGACTCGCGCTGAGGTGATGCCTCCCCTGACCGCGCGACAGCGCTGGCAGGCCCGGGCAGACTCGATCACGTTCTTCTTCTACAGCTTCTTCCACTACTTTGTTGTGGGCGTGTTCTTCGTCGGCGACATTCTGATGAGCGCGCGCCTCATCATTATCGGCATCTTCGCCATCATCGACCGGTTCCGCAAGCGAAAGAACTACGCCACGCCGGAGTATCAACCGACCGTCGCGGTGCTGATTCCCGCGTACAACGAAGAAAAGGTCATCGTTCGCACGATTCGCTCGGTAATGATGTCGAACTACAAAAACATTCGCATCATCGTCATCGACGACGGTTCGAAGGACCGCACCTACGAGGTCGCACGCGAAGCGTATCCGGCCGATATCGCCTCAGGTCGCCTCACGGTGCTGACCAAGCCGAACGGTGGCAAAGCCGACGCACTGAACTATGCGCTCGAAAGGATCGACGAGGAGATTTATGTCGGCATCGATGCGGACGGCGTGATAGCGCACGATGCGATCACTAACCTGGTATCCCACTTTGCGAATCCGAAGATCGGCGCGGTCGCGGGAAATGCCAAGGTCGGTAATCGCGTCAATCTGTGGACGCGCTGGCAGGCGCTCGAATACATCACCAGCCAGAACTTTGAGCGGCGCGCGCTGGATCTCTTCGATGTCGTCATGGTCGTGCCGGGAGCGATTGGGGCGTGGCGGACCGCTCCGGTAAAGACTGGCGGAGGCTACCACTCGAACACCGTGGCCGAAGATGCTGACCTGACGATGAACCTGCTGGAGCAGGGTTACAGCGTCATCTATGAAGATCGCGCACTGGCCTTTACCGAGGCGCCGGTCAACGCAGACGGCCTCGTCCGGCAGCGTTTCCGCTGGTCCTTCGGAATCCTGCAGGCGATCTACAAGCACAAAGGCGCGATCACCAGGCATCTTGCGATGGGACTCTTCGCGCTGCCCAATATCCTGATCTTCCAGATCATCCTGCCGCTGGTCTCGCCGCTGATCGACATCATGTTTGTTGCAGGCGTGATTCACTTCCTCGTCGACAAGCACTTCCACCCGGAGACAGCATCGACGGACAGCTTCTACAAGCTGCTGGCCTTCTTCATCGCTTTCCTTGCAATCGACTTCGCTGCGTCTGCGCTGGCGTTTGCGCTGGAACGCAGGCATCCCGCAAGCAAAGGGGACGGCTGGCTGCTCTTCCATATCTGGATTCAGCGGTTTACTTATCGCCAGCTCTTTTCGGTTGTGCTGTTCAAGACCGTGAAACGCGCCGTCGATGGCAAGCCGTTCAACTGGGACAAGCTGGAGCGTACCGCGACGATGTCGAAGGAGACAGAAGAGATTACTCAAAGCCACTAGGTTCCGACGCGCAATCGAATGAGGTGCGTAACGCATCGAATTAGAGGAAATACCTGCTTTCACTCTCCAAAGCGCGACGGGAGACTGCCGCACGCGCTAGAATCGACCCGTTATGGCTACCGCAAACCTTACCCATTCTGCCCCGGCCACAGTGCCGCCGAGCCCTTTTCTCAACGAGCCTTTTGTCGACTTCACCCAGCCTGAAAACAAGCGCAGGATGCAGGCGGCTCTCGATGAGGTGCGCAACCAGCTCGGCCGCGAGTACGACATCGTCATCGGCGGCAAACGGCTGAAGACCTCAGCCAAGATCTACTCGATGAACCCGGCGCATCCTGCGGAGGTCATCGGCGTTCACCAGCACGCAGGCAAAGAGCTCGTCGAGCCCGCGATGCAGGCAGCACAGGCTGCGTTTGTAACCTGGAGCCGCACGCCTGTCGAGGAGCGAGCAGACCTGCTCTTTCGTACTGCAGCAATGATTCGCGAACGTAGCTTTGAGTTCTGCGCGTGGCTGACGCTCGAAGTCGGCAAGAACTGGGCTGAAGCCGACGCCGATGTGGGCGAGACAATCGACTTCCTCGAATTTTACGGCCGCGAGGCTCTCCGCCTGAGCCAGGCCAGGACGCCGGTTCAAATGCCCGGCGAGCGCAATCAACTCCGCTACATTCCACTTGGCGTGGGCGCTGTGATTCCGCCGTGGAACTTTCCCTTCGCCATCATGGCCGGGATGACGGCTGCATCGATCGTCTGCGGAAACACCGTCATTTTGAAGCCGTCTGTCGATTCGCCGACGATTGCGGCAAAGTTTATGGAGTTGCTGGAAGAGGCTGGCCTGCCTGATGGTGTCGTCAACTTCTGCCCCGGGGAGGGTCAGGAGTTCGGCGCTGCCGTCGTAGTGCACCCGCAGACCCGCTTCATCGCGTTTACCGGCTCGAAGGCTGTCGGCCTTGAGATCCACGAGCGCGCCGCCAGGACACAGCCGGGTCAGATCTTTATTAAACGCACCATTCTGGAGATGGGTGGCAAGGACTCGATCATCGTTGAGTCCGACGCGGACATCGATGCAGCGCTGGACGGGGTTGTGGCCAGCGCCTTCGGCTTCAACGGACAGAAGTGCTCGGCCTGTTCGCGCGCTATCGTTGCGGCCGACATTTATGACACATTCTGCGACCGCCTGCGGGAGCGTGTGTCGAAGATCAAGACGGGCGACCCGGCCGAGAACGTCTACACTGGTCCCGTTATCAGCCAGAAGGCTTATAAGAAGATCCTCGACTACATCGAGATCGGGAAAAAAGAGGGCACGCTTCTGAACGGCGGTAACGCAATTGGAACTCCCGAGGAGGGCTATTACATCGCGCCGACCGTGTTTTCCGACGTTGCTCCCAACGCACGTATCTCACTCGAGGAGATCTTTGGACCAGTCCTGGCCGTCATCAAGTCGCACAGCTTCGACGATGCGCTGACGATTGCGAATAACACGGAGTACGGCCTGACTGGAGCGATCTACACTAGCTCGCGCGAGAAGCTCGACCGGGCGCGCGAGGAGTTCAACGTCGGCAATCTCTACTTCAACCGCAAGTGCACCGGCGCGATGGTTGGAGCGCATCCCTTCGGCGGCTTCAACATGAGTGGCACCGACTCCAAGGCCGGCGGCCCCGACTATCTGCTGCTTTTCACCCAGGCCAAGAGCGTCGCCGAAAAGATCGGTCACGCGAGTGCGGGAGCGGAGAAGCAGTCCGATCAGATGGGCATGTAAGGATGGGGATGAAGAAAGAGGGCGTCCCGCGGGACGCCCTCTTTTCTACCCAGAATCTTCTAAGCCGTCTTCGTCTGAATCAGATTCCCTGCCTTAGCCGCAGCCTCGGCGAGCGCACGGTGGTGAATCGTAAACAGCGCCAGTTCCAGCCGGTCGGAGACTCCCGTCTTGTCGTAGATGCTCCGCAGGTAGTTCTTAATGACCTGCTCCTTGGTTCCCAGCTGGATCGCGATGTCTTTGTTCTTGCAGCCCTGCACGATCAGCGCGACGATCTGCATCTCTTTGGGCGTCAGACGGTCTCGCACCCGCGTGCCGACGCTGTCCGCGGCCTGCATCGTCATGACATTGGATCGCTGAACAAACCGCTCTCCCTGGGCCACGCGCCGAACGCAGTCAACCAGAAGGTTTCCGGAGATATTCCGCGAGAGAACGCCGTCGAAAAGTCCGCCAAGATCCTCCGGGAGTTGTTCCCCGTTCTCGACCACGAGGATAACGCGGCTTCCTACGGACCGAATGCGCGTTACGAGGTCCCTCAGGTCCATCCGCAAACTGGCCGCAACCAGCAGCACCGATCCCCGCAGCGTATCGATGGCAGCAAGCAGACGCTCGTTATCCTCGCACTGGGCTACGATGCGCATGTCGTCTTCGAGCACCAGCACGCGCGCCGCACCTGCCCGGAAGATTGCCTGGTTATCGGCGAGAATAAGTCGATTCATCGGTATTTTTGTCTCCTGCCGCAATTTGCCGGCTCACAATCCCCTTATCGGTCAATTGCGGGGAGAACCTGCAATGTCTACAATTCGGACAGTTTGGGGGCCGTGGCCGTCATTCCGGTTACAACCCCTTGTTTCGGAAAACGATATCTTTCTGAACCCCGGAGGCGTTGCCCGCAATCGAATTGTACGTGGGCTGTATCGAAAAGTTGTCACGAAGTATAAAGGGATATGCCTAAGCCGATCTTGCTCGCCATCGACGACGACACCAGCGTACTGGAAGCAGTGGTCCAGGACCTGCGCCGCCACTACGGCCAGGACTACCGCATCGTCCGCGCCGCCTCCGGGGCAGCGGCTCTCGACATCTGCCGCCAGTTGCAGGAGCGGAAGGACACGGTCGCCCTTTTCCTCTCCGACCAACGCATGCCCGGCATGACCGGAGTCGACTTCCTGCAGCAGGCCCTGACGATCTATCCCAACGCCAAACGCGTCCTCCTCACCGCCTACGCCGACACCGAAGCCGCCATTCGTGCCATCAATTCGGCCAAGATTCACTACTACCTCAATAAGCCCTGGGACCCGCCTGAAGAGAAGCTGTACCCGGTGCTGGACGATCTGCTGGGAAGCTGGAAGCTGGGGTACAAGCCGCCGTTTGAAGGAATTCGAGTTATCGGCGTCCGCTGGTCGCCCACCGATCACGCCGTCCGCGACTTCCTCTCACGAAATCGCATTCCCTACCAGTGGCTGAACCCGGAGACGCACCCGGAAGCGCTTGGCTTCCTGAAGGAAAAAGGCCTGGATGATACCAGGCTCCCCGTCATTCTATTTGGCGATGGCACGTCGCTGGTTCAGCCCACCTCGACCGAGATGGCTGGCAAAGTCGGTCTGCGCACGCAGGCTCAACAGGAGTTCTACGATGTCGTTGTCGTCGGCGCAGGGCCTGCTGGTCTTGCTGCTGGTGTGTACGGTGCATCGGAGGGCCTGAAGACCCTGGTGATCGAGGCTTCGGCTCCCGGTGGGCAGGCTGGCTCCAGCTCGAAGATTGAGAACTATCTTGGTTTTCCTGAGGGTCTCAGTGGCGAAGAGCTGGCCAAGCGTGCCTACCTTCAGGCGAACCGCCTTGGAGCCGAGTTCCTGACACAGCGTGTCTCCGGTATTCGCACAGAGAATCAATATCGCATTCTGACCATGGAAGACGGCCACGAGGTTACGTGTCACGTCTGCCTCCTCGCCACAGGTGTCGACTATTGCATGCTCAACGTCCCCGGAGCCGAGAAATTTAACGGCGCCGGCGTCTACTATGGCGCCGCCCTTACAGAGGCGATGTCCTGCCGGGAAGAGGCCGTCTACATCGTCGGCGGTGCCAACTCCGCGGGTCAGGCAGCGATGCACTTCTCCCGCTACACCGATAATGTCCACATGCTCGTTCGCGGCAAATCCCTGACCAGCAGCATGTCGAAGTACCTTATCGACCAGATCGAAGCTACCCCGAACATCACGGTCGAAACCGGAACCGAGGTCACTGCGATGGGCGGCAATGGGCACCTCGAATGCCTGACGCTGAAGACTCCACGCGGCGAAGAGGCTCGCCCCACCAGTTCCCTCTTCATCTTTATCGGCGCTGAACCCAAGACGAGCTGGATGCCCAGTGAGCTCTGCCGCGACAACAAGGGCTTTATCCTCGCCGGTCCCGATCTCAAGGCGCAGTCTCCGAAGTCATGGACGCTCGACCGTGATCCGTATCTGCTCGAGACCAGCATCCCCGGCATCTTCGTCGCCGGCGACGTCCGCTTCAACTCGGTCAAACGATGCGCCTCGGCAGTTGGAGAAGGCTCCATCGCGATTCAGTTTGTACACCAATATCTGGCAACGCTGTGAAAGGCAACGAACCACTAACCTAATGAACCCATTAACCCCGGTCGCCCAAAGCAATGTAGTGGACACGATGAGTGAGGAACTTGTCAGACAGTTACGCGACGTTCCCATTCTCTCCTCTCTCAAAGATGATGAGCTGCATTGTCTCGTTGGTGTCAGCGAAGTTCACTTCAACGCCGGCGAAACCATCGCGCGTCAGGGAGAATCGACTCATTTTTTCTGGATCGTGCTGGAAGGCGAGCTGCGTGTCCACCAGCTTCAGCCTGATGGAGCCGATTTAACTCTCAGCAAGATCGAACGCGGGAATGCCTTTGGCGAACTGCCTATCCTCACAAATGTTCCGAACGCCGGAGCCGTCGAAAGCACCACGGCAAGCCGGCTTCTGCGGCTCGACGAAGATCAGTTCTGGAACCTGATGACGAGTTGCCCGGACGTGCGCAAGGCCATCCTCAGCAATATGGCGTACAGGTTTCAGAAGCTGCAAAGTATGACGCTCCAGCAGGAGAAGATGGCCTCGCTTGGCACGCTCGCCGCGGGCCTGATGCATGAGTTGAATAATCCTGGCGCCGCCGCTCGCCGGGCCGCCTCCCAGCTGCGCGAAAACCTGATGCGTATGCACGAGCTCTCGATGAAGTTCAAAGAACGCGACCTGACCAGTGAACAGAAGCACTGCATGTTCGATCTGCAGAAGCAGGCGCTCGCAGCAGACAAGCCGGTGAGAATGAACTCACTCGAGCAGAGCGACGCCGAAGAGGCCCTCGCCGAGTGGATGGAGTCAGAGAACATTCAAAATGCGTGGAAGATGGCGCCAACGCTCGTTTCCATCGGCATGGATGCCAAGGAACTGGCGCGCCTTCGCAATGACTTTAGCGGCGAAATGTTCTCGGATGCCCTCAGTTGGCTCGAGGCCATGATCTCCAGCATGCAACTCGTTAACACCATTGAAGAGAGCATCGGCCGGGTGACCGATCTTGTTCACGCCGTCAAATCCTATGCCCACGAAGGCAAGGGCCAGAAACAATCCATCGACATCAACGACAGCATTCACGACACGCTCGTCATCCTTGCGCACAAGTTTCGGGAAAAAGAGATTGTCATTGAGAAAAACTTTGCCCCGGACCTTCCGCCCCTGCACAGCGAGTGCACGGGTCTCAATCAAATCTGGACCAACCTGCTCGACAACGCGATCGACGCAGTCCCGCAACATGGACACATTCGCGTCCGTACCTGGGCAGAAAAGAAAAGCTCCAGCCCTGACGACTCGCATATCGATCTCTGCATCAGCGTGAGCGATAACGGCGGCGGAATCCCACTTGACAGCCAGCCCCAGATCTTTGACCCCTTCTACACGACGAAGCCCGTCGGGGTCGGCACTGGGATCGGACTTGGAATCGTGCAGCGCATCGTCCAGCAGTACGGAGGCACAATTCGCTTCAGTTCTGAGCCCGGCAGCACTGAATTTGTTGTGCGTCTGCCCAGCGACCACAAGTAAATTTACCTGCTAGGCAAAACTCACATCACATGTTCTTCCTTGATCCTGCAGGCAATGCCCTTGAGTTCAAAGCATTCGCCGACATCAGCCAGTTCTTCGCGAAATGAAGGGATTCTCGCCGGAACGAAAATCAACTCGAACTCCCACACCTATTTTCTCGGTGTCCGCATCAAATTTTGAAGAAAACCCCTTTACTATATCGATTTAGTTCGTCTAAACTCTCGATGATCTGGAGATTACTATTTCCAGGGTCGCGACGAACCTGAGTTGAGAAGTCGCAAAGATTTGAAGGAGTATCGATGCCGTCTTTTCGCCTGTTCCGAACCTTCGTTGTCACGTCCGTCTTCTCTGCGATTGTTACGTCGTCGGTCAGCTCTCGTGCAGCCTGCGTACAGGATGATCCCAATACACCAAAGCCCTGGTGCAACAAGTCGGTCTCGCCCGATGAACGCGCCGACATGGTGATTGGGCAGATGACGCTCGATGAAAAAATCCAGATGGTTCACGGAGCAGGCTGGGGCGTCCTGCGCGCCGGCGCTCCTCTTCCTCCAGGCTCAAACTTTGGCGCTGGCTTCATGGCAGGCATCCCTCGTCTCGGCATCCCTAACATCGACCTCGCCGACTCCGCCGTTGGCATTCGCATGGCTGCCTATCAAAGTCGATACGCGACTCTGCTACCTTCCGCTCTCGGCGCCGCCGCAAGCTGGGATCCCGAAGCAGCCTTTCTCTATGGAGACGTCATCGGGCGTGAACTCCGCGCGCAAGGCTTCAACATGTCCATCGGCGGAGGCGTCGACCTGATGCGCGAGCCCCGCAACGGCCGCAACTTCGAGTACGCCGGGGAAGATCCGCTGCTCGCCGGAACCATGGTCGGCATGCTGGAGAAGGGCGTTCTCTCCGAACGCGTCATGAACGACATCAAGCACTATGCCCTGAACGATCAGGAGACCGGACGCAACGTCGTCAACGTGCTGCTCGATAAAAAAGCCATGCGCGAGTCTGACCTGCTCGCCTTCGAGATCTCGGTTGCCCTCGCCGACCCCTCAGGCGTCATGTGTTCCTACAACCTCTATGCGGGCGACCATACCTGCGAAAACGACTATCTGCTCAATCAAGTCCTCAAGAAGGATTTCAAGTTCAAGGGCTGGGTGCTCTCGGACTGGGGCGCAACTCACAGCACAGTCAAAGCTGCGATCAACGGGCTCGATCAGGACATGCCCGGCGATGATAACTACTTCAGCGAGCCTCTGAAAAAGGCGGTTGAAGACGGTCAGGTTCCCATGACTCGCCTCAATGATATGGTTCATCGCATCCTCCGCAGCATGTTTGCCGCAGGTGTCGTCGATGAGCCACCCGTCCGCACAGTTGTCGATCCCTTCCGCGGACGCGACGACGCGCAGCACATCGCTGAAGAGAGCATCGTTTTGTTAAAGAACTCCGGGCGCATCCTTCCGCTGAAACCATCAGCGACCACGATCGCGCTCATCGGATCGCACGCCGACGTAGGCGTTCTCTCCGGTGGGGGTTCGGCACAGGTCGACGCACCCGGCGGCGACGCGGCGAATCCGCGGCCCGGCGGCTCGAAGTGGGGTGAGCCCGTCTACTTCCCTTCTTCACCGATGAAGAACATTCAGGCAAAGTCGCCGCAGGCCTTTATCAAGTACATCGATGGAGCAGACACCGCCGCAGCCGCAACCCTTGCAAAATCCTCGAGCCTTGCAATCGTCTTCGCGAACCAGTTCATGAGCGAAGCGATGGACTCTCCGACGCTCTCGCTGCCGAACAATCAGGACGCTCTGATCGAAGCAGTAGCCGCTGCCAATCCGAACACAATCGTCGTGCTTGAAACCGGCGGACCGGTTAGCATGCCGTGGGTCGATCACGTCAAGGGTGTTGTAGAGATGTGGTATCCCGGCATCGGTGGTGCTCAGGCGCTGGCCAACATCCTCTTCGGCGACGTCAATCCGTCGGGGAAACTCCCTGCCACCTTTGCAAAGGACGAGGCACAGCTGCCGCATCCCATCGTTCCTGGCCTCGAAGGTGTCGCACCCGGCGCCCCGGTTCGCGAACGCAAGGTGAAACCCTTCGACCTCACCTACACCGAAGGAGCCAAAGTTGGTTACAAATGGTTTGAAGCGGCCAACAAGCAGCCACTCTTTCCCTTCGGCTTTGGTTTATCCTATACAACATATGCGTATTCGGGCATCACTGTAGATGACGCGCACCACACCGTCCACTTCACCGTTCGCAATACCGGCCAGCTTGCAGGAACCGAGATCGCCCAGGTCTACGTCGCGCTTCCCTCTGCCGCGAAAGAAGACTACAAGCGCCTCGCAGCCTTCGAGCGGGTAAAACTCGCTGCCGGAGAATCGAAGGACGTGACACTCACACTGCATCCGCTCACACTCTCTGTCTTCAATACGCAACAGAACGGTTGGCAGTTGTTGCCCGGCGATTACACGGTGACAGCAGGCTCATCCTCAAGCGACACGCCGCTGAAGGCCACGCTGCACGCTCACCCGTAGCCACATGCGCTCCGCCTTCGCGTGCAGCCGCAACGCTGTGCGAGAATGGCGGAGGAATGGCCCGTCTCATCATCAACGCAGACGACTTCGGCCTTACGCGAGGCGTCAACCACGCAGTCGAAGAGCTTCACCGCGCCGGCGCCCTCACCTCAACCACGCTGATGGCGACAGGACCGGCCTTCGACGATGCTGTCGAAGTCGCCCACGCGAACCCCACCCTCGGTGTAGGCTGTCATATCGTTCTCACCGATGGCTTGCCCGTCTCGACGCCCGAGAGCATTCCTAGTCTGATCGGCCCCGATGGCAAATCTTTTCGTCCGTCGCTTATCGACTTCCTTCAGGCTCTGCTGCGCGGCAAAATCCGCGAAGAGGATATTCGCCGCGAGGCTCTCGCCCAGATTCAGAAGCTTCAAGGCGTCGGAATTAAGCCGACGCACCTCGACACCCACAAACACACTCATCTCTTTCCCGCAATATGCCGGCCCCTATTAAACCTTGCAGAGCAAAACTCAATTCACGCGATTCGCCAGCCGTTCGAGCAGCAGTGGAGCCTTGCTCTAGGCCATGGGAAACGTCTTCGCCGCCTTGAGGTGAAGCTGCTTGGCGGCCTGAAGACGAGGTTCGAGCAGCAGCCGCAGATCCGCAGCCACCGCATCCTCTCGACCGACGGCACCATCGGCATCTCCGCGACCGGCAACCTCTACCGGGAAACCCTTCACGAGATTCTGCAGGGCATGCCCGCCGAAGGAACCTTCGAACTCGTCTGCCATCCCGGCTACAACGACAGCGATCTTGACCGAATCACGACGCGCCTTCGTGCCCATCGCGATATCGAACGCAATGCCCTTCTCGCAGAGATTCCTGCCCTGGCCTTGTATCCTGACACCCCGCAACTCATCCACTATGGAGACCTCTCGTCACACAACGCGCAGCAATTTACATCGAGTCAACAACAAGCGAGAGTCTAATCAAGCTACAACCTCGTCCAATATCCTGACAGCGACGAGTCTGAGAAATTGATGGGAAACTTATGAAGATTGGCATCACGTGTTACCCCACCTACGGAGGCAGCGGAGTCGTCGCCACCGAACTTGGCATCGAACTCGCCGAACGCGGCCACGAGATCCACTTCATCACCTATTCGCAACCCTTCCGCCTCACCGGTCGCGAGGCCAACATCTTTTTCCACGAAGTCGCAGTCACCAACTATCCGCTCTTCGAACATCCGCCGTACGATCTCGCTCTCGCCACGCGCATGGCTGAAGTTGCCGAGTTCTACTCACTCGATCTCCTCCACGTCCACTACGCGATTCCGCACTCCGTCAGCGCACTGCTGGCCCGGCAGATGCTCGCCTCACGCGGTCTCCATCTTCCGTTTATCACCACGCTGCACGGTACCGATATCACTCTCGTCGGTCTCGACCGCTCCTACCTGCCGATCACCAAATTCGGCATTGAACAATCGGACGGAGTCACGGCGATCTCGACCTATCTTCGCAACCGCACACGCGAAGCCTTCCATATCGATTCGGAGATCGAAGTTATCCGCAACTTCGTCAACTGCGATGTTTACGTCCGCACGCCGGAGTTGGTCGCCGCAATGCGCTCCCGCTTCGCGGAACCCGACGAGCGCCTTATCGCACATCTCTCCAACTTTCGCCCGGTCAAACGCGTTCAGGATGTCGTCAAGGTCTTTGCACGCGTCGCTCAAGCTATGCCCGCGCGTCTTCTGCTCATCGGCGACGGACCCGACCGCAGCGTGGCGGAGTACCTGGCTCGCGAACATAACGTCCAGGACCGAGTTCACTTCCTGGGCAAGCAGGACAACGTCAACGAACTTCTCCCTCTCGCCGACCTTATGCTCATGCCCAGTGAGATGGAGTCCTTCGGCCTCGCCGCGCTCGAAGCCATGGCATGCAGTGTTCCCAGCATCGCAACGCGCGTTGGCGGCGTTCCTGAACTCATCAACGATGGCCACAACGGACTGCTCTTCAACGTAGGCGACATCGAATCCATGTCCAAAGCCGCCATTGAGCTGCTGAGTAACTCAACTCGCCTCGAGACGATGGCAAAAGCCGCGCGCAAGACCGCACAGGATCACTTCTGTTCTTCTCGGGTCATCCCGCTCTACGAGGACTACTACGACCGCGTCGTTACCCGCACGCAGCCAACCTCATAGCTGCGCTACGACCGGGTCACGGCGCGCACGGCATCCTGCACCAGATGGGTGATCGCATCGCCTGCGGCCCCGCCGATCGGTCCCCACGCCTCAGCACCCGCGTCCATAATCGGCATCAGCAGTGTCACCTTCGTTCCGCGCCCGGGACGACTGTTGATCTCGACGGACGCAAGATTTCCATACAGAACCTCCATCCGCTCCCGCACGTTACGCACCCCGATGCCCGTCCCCGGCCTCACCAAACCACTTGTCGGCGAAACTTCATCGTGCTCCGGAGCGATTCCCACTCCATCGTCCTCGACTTCAACCAGCAATCGCCCTTCGTCCGTAATGCGACTGCGCAGCGTCACCGTGCCTCCGCTGATACGCGGCTCCAGCCCATGCTTGATACTGTTTTCGATCAGAGGCTGCAGAAGCATTCCCGGCACCACGATGTCGAGCGTCTCCTCCGCAATCTCCTTCACGACGTTCAGCTTGCTGCCGAACCTCACCACCTCGATGTCCAGATAGTCATCGGTAAACGCAAGCTCCTCCCGCAGCGGCAGAAAGGCCTCTCGATCCTTAAGCAACACCCGCAGAATATTCGCCAGCTTCACCACCATCTCCCGCGCCAGTTCCGGCTTCGATCGCACCAGCGACGTAATCGAGTTCAGCGTGTTGAACAGAAAGTGCGGATTGATCTGTCGCTGCAGCGCATCCAGCCGAGCCTCCAGCAACAGTCTTCCCTGCTCTTCCAGCTTGCGCTCAATACGAATCGCATTCCATATCTTCAGAGGAATTCCCACGACAATCGGCGCCGTCGCACAGATCGCCAGTTCCACCCAGTACTCCCTCGAGTTCAGTTCAAAAAAATGTCGTGGATAAAACATCGACAGCATGCTCGTCCCAAACTGCATACCAAAGACGAGCACCAGCAGCAGAATCTGCCGGTCCAGCTTCGGCCGCCGCAGGTTGCGCGTCACCCAGTGATAGATGCTCAGGTCGATCATCGGTGAAAACGACCACACATCCTCCGGATCGGTAAATCGTCCGAACGCGCCCGCAATCGTAGCCACCGCGAGATTCACCGGCAGAGCCCAGTACTCGTGATGCAGTACCGCTGGAATCGCCAGCACCGCTCCGCCTGCCATCGCTGCAATCGGCCCCACCAGGATGCCGAGCAGAATCGTCGTCTCAAACGACAGATCCGCCGCCAGAAAGTTCGGGACGGTGGTGCGTACCCAAACCCCCAGGGTCAGCGGTGCACAGATCATCGCCACCAGCCACGCCGTCTGCTTCGGCGTCCTTCGCGGCGTCAGCAGCAGATCTTTGAATCGTTTAGACCGCGCAAGCGAACTCGACACCGCCGCCGCCACGCCTAGTTCGACCAGCAGCGTGATCAGAATCAACTTGGAATCGATCTGGGTCACACCTCTACTTTACGCTCATGCCTGCGCCCAACCAGCGTGAAATCAATCCGTCGCATCGAATCCAGTACCTTCAGAATCTAATCGGTATGAGCACCGAAACGTATAATGGGACTATGCCGTTCGCGAGCGTGAAAAAAGTAGCCGAAGCCGACTTCCCCACCCGCTGGGGACAATTCCGAATCTTCGGCTTCGAAGGTGTCGTCGAGAACCCCGCCTCCTGTAACGACAACATCCCTGCACCGGCCATCCGTACCGAATCCGCCATTGCTCTCGTCATGGGAGATATCCACTCCGCGCCTCCGATCGTACGGATCCACTCCCAGTGCCTCACCGGCGACGTCTTCCACTCCCTGCGCTGCGACTGCCGCCAGCAGTTCGAACTCGCCATGCTCGCCATCACCGACGCCAGCGCCGGCATTCTCCTCTACGAGCAGCAGGAAGGCCGCGGCATCGGCCTCATGGCCAAGCTTCGCGCTTACGAACTTCAGGACCAGGGTCTCGACACCATCGAAGCCAACCTGGAATTAGGCTACGAGGCAGACTGTCGCCGCTTCGAACTCCCCGCCGCGATTCTGCAGCAGCTCAATGTGCCCGCCGTGCGCCTCATCACCAACAACCCGGAAAAGGTCGAGGCTCTCGAACAGGCCGGTATCAAGGTCGTCGAGCGCATCTCAGCCGAAGTTCCGTCCGAGCCCACCAACGAGCGATATCTCCAGACCAAGCGCGAAAAGATGGGCCACCTCGTAAGCTAAGGGTCAACCCTGGCACCTCGTCGATCATCGGAACGAAGCTACTGCCAATCGATGAACTCGAAGCCTTCCTGCCATTCGTAGGCGTTCACCTCCGCCTCACGAGCCGTTCTTTACGCCTCTGGGAAGCCTCTTCACACGGCGGATCTTCCAACCTCCGGCTTCCTGCTGAAGCGTCACAGTGAGGCGGTACGGAGCCGCAGGGTTTTCGCCCAGCGTCACCACCGTCGTGGCGATACCCGACTGAACCTTCGTATCACTGATCGAAATGCGAGTCGGCCAGTCCTCGAGATAGTCCTGAGCCTGAAGGAAGTAATCTGCCTCCATGCCATTCGGGCTTTGCATGATGCGTTTCAGTTCGCGCAGCAAAGTAGGGGATACGTAAGGCAACAAAGACTCCGGGTTTTTGCTGAGCGGATCGTGGTTTTGTACAAGCTCGTGGAGATACCATTTGTAAAATTCAGCAGCCACCGCGCCGGGTTTCCCGGGGGGCGTCGCGTCAGCCACAACGGGCTTCGCGCTGCCCAGAAAGAGAACCATAAAGGCGATCGAGATCAATCTGGCAACGCGCACCGTCATCTTCTTCGTTCCGATCATCATGACAGGACAGCATACCGGTAGATGGTAAATGGGGGTTGTACAGCCCTGTAAGCAGGTCCAGGGTAAAGGCCATGAAGTTGTACAAAGTCGGAGATCCAGTTTGTTCCGTCAAACATCGCCATATGACCAAAGGGATGACCGGGAATCGCTTGCACGATCCCTACATCACCCGGCAGATAGGGATTAGGCGGCGGTGTAACCGCCACAAATCCGACTGCCAGCAGGCTGGCTCCATAATCATCTGCCGAAGTGCAGTGAACAAGTGTAAGACCACCTGCCTCGATCGCCTGGCGCGTGTACTGCGCGCAACGACCAAGACTCATCGGCTGAGCATTTGCTGCAAGAGCCGCTAACGCTTTCGTCTTATCCCACATTGATTATCTCCATCGGCAATCAGATTTCACGTCAGTCTGGTTTCATAGGGCCGGGTGCGATGAATTTACACCAACCATCGCCACAACAATCTTCGCCGTTGTCACGGCTTGCCCAACGTGCCGTTGCGTATGATCCGCACAGTGCACCAGCAGCCCGCCAATACTGGCCGACAGCAACCTCTGGCCCACACCGCGCTCCTCTTCGTAGCTCGTCGGAGCGATCGCCCGCACTCTCTCTATCGCAGAGTCAATCCCAAACTCAAACTCCGCAAACAGCCCCTCGCGCGAACCTCCAGCCGCCATCTCGGTCTTCAAAGCACTCAACTGTTCTTCGCTCAACTGCCGCCCTTCCGCATAACTCAGCAGTCGATCCAGACTCCGCACGATATGTCGCATCTGAAACCCGACCGAAGGCAAGCCGAACGGCCGCGCCTCAAGCTGCTCCTCCGTCAATCCAGCAGCCCAACGTCCAACGTCCTCGCGAGCCAGCTCCAGTGCATGCAGC
Organism: uncultured Acidobacteriaceae bacterium; assembly: GCA_963815485.1. Lineage (GTDB taxonomy): Bacteria > Acidobacteriota > Terriglobia > Terriglobales > Acidobacteriaceae > Edaphobacter. Next base: position 4,484,555 of record CAWFGQ010000002.1, read on the forward strand.
ACCCCACGCCTCACCGCATCCACCTCTATCAACGTTCCCCGCAACCACGGCTCCGGCATTCCACCCATCGTCTACTCCTCTCTCAACGCGACCGCGGTCACACGCATCGCTGCGTCACCTATGAGGTTCCAATCCGCCTTGCCCAACTCTTTCTTCAGCCGCCTCTGCGCCGCATTCCAGTACGGCAGAACGCGTTTGTACTCCTCGATGCCAGCGCGTGTGATTGAAAGCCGAAGCTCGCGACGGTCGCTGCCTGCCTCCGCTTGCAACCAGCCTTTGCGCCTAAGCGAGGACAGCGTCCTGGTCAAAGTAGTGCTATCCACCCCGAGCAGGTCCGCTAATCGCTTCTGAGAGATCCCCGGCGCAAGGTTCAACGCCTGAAGCAGCGTGAACTGAGGGGTACGGAGACCGCTCGGCCGTAGCGCCTCGTCGTAGAGCTGGGTTACCACCCGTGCAGCCCGTCGCAGATTCGCACACATGCAGGGCAATGAAATCAATCGGCTAATGTCGTTTTTTGCAGTCTTGGGTCTCATCATCTTCCTATATCTGTACCTACATCTATATCAGTTCGTTGAAACCGGGAACAAGGCTGAAACATTAACTGAATCACGATTAGATGTATCTACATCTATCTTTCCAAAAGGAGATCCAGCGATGAACCCACCTATCCCCGGTTATCTATTTCCATTCTTGTTGTACGGGTCGCTAGCCACCATCACCGCACTTCTGTTCGGTGTCAATCAGTCCCTGAAAAAAGCAGGCTGGACCGTGCCAGATCGCAGACGCGCCGTCTGGGCCGGTAGCGTCCTGATCGCTTTCTTCTACGCAGCAGCGCTGATTCCCTCACGCCTTGGGTTTTACGGTGGCACGGCTTCACGGATTCCAACCATCCAGTTTGGGCTTCTGATCCCGATTGCTCTGGGCATTCTGTTTTTCCTGCGCTGGCCGTCCTTCCGGCGCGTCGTCGAAACAATACCGCAACCCTGGCTCGTAGGCGTGCAGCTCTTTCGCGTGGAGGGTCTTGTCTTTCTCCTTCTTTTAGCAGACGGAAGGTTACCGGCCCAGTTTGCAGTGCCCGCAGGAGTAGGCGACGTTCTTGTCGGTCTGGCCGCCCCACTCGTCGCTCTGGCCAGTGCCCGCGGGTGGCGTCACTCCAATGCTCTGGTGCGAACTTGGAATCTCCTGGGCATCGCCGATCTGGTTATAGCAGTGAGCACCGGGTTCCTCACCTCGCCGTCGCCCTTGCAACTCCTCGCCCTGGACAATCCCAACCAACTGGTCGGCAGGTATCCTCTCGTGATGGTGCCGGTCTTTCTGGTTCCCATCGCCCTCCTGCTTCACCTGGCATCGTTGCGAAAGCTGCGCCAGACCGAATCCGTTCAACACGCCCTGCATCTCTCAACCGTCAGCGATCGTGTGTGAATCAGGTGCCCTCGCACGAAGTGCGATTCTGCGAGTGCGGCCTTCACGCTTCAGTGGCCCGCACTCGCTATAGCCCCTTACCCTTTCGAAACTCCCTCACCACCTCGCCGACGTCTCGATGCTCCGAGTCGACTGCGTAATTCATCCCACGCACCTCATCAGCCGAAACCTTCCCTGCCAGCCGGTCCATCGCCACCTGGATCCCCGGGTGCCGCCGCAACGAATCCTCGCGCACCAGAGGCACTGCTTCATACGGCGGAAAGTAGTTCTTGTCGTCGTCCAGCACCAAAAACCCAAGCGCCCGAATCGGCCCATCGGTCGAGTTTCCCGCCACCATATCCACCTGCCCACTCGACAGCGCCCGGTACAACAGCCCAAGGTCCATCGTCCGAGGCGAACCATCCAGCTTCAACCCATACGTCGCCATCAATCCCGGCAAACCATCCGGTCTCGACTCGAACTCGTAACCCACCCCCAGCCGCCAGCCGTTCTCCGTAGGAGTCGTCCTCACGGCCTCGGAAAGGGTCTTCAAACCCAGTCGCCTCGCCGCCCCCCCAGTCACGGCCATGGCGAACGTGTTCTGAAATCCGAGCCCCGGTTCAACCCTGATGTGGTAGCGCGAAGCATACAGTGCCTTCACACGGCTGTAGACCGTCTCCTCATCCCGATGGCCCACCGGAGGCAGAGGCTGCTTCAGAATCGCCGTCAGCGCCGTGCCCGTGTACTCCACATAGCCATCGATCCGCCCGCTGACCAGCGCCTGCTGGCACAGGTAACTCCCCGCCAGATAAAACCGCCGATCCACCGGCTCACCGGTCACAGCCTCGATCTCCTGCGCCAGCAGCTCACCCAGCACAACCTGCTCGGTAAAGTTCTTCGCTCCAATCGTGATTCGCGACGACCGCGGCGGCGCACAGGCCACCAGCAACACCACTCCAACGAACGTAATGCAGACCAGAATTACCCGAACAAGCCTTCCCGACAGGCCTCTCCTGAGTTGACAACCAGCTCTCCCAGACACCCCCCACGCAACCCGCTCGTTACGGTATTCTGGCGTTGTTGATACATGGAAGTCCAGACCTAAAGTCTCTGCTTCGAAGACTTTGCACACTTTTGGAAGGGGAGGGGGGTGCCTCATGACCGGCGCACCGACAGCCGCCCCTCCAGCCACCCCAGAAGTGCATCGGCGCCCAGCGCCAGCAGTGCCGCCGGAATCGCCCCAGCCAGCACCAACCCGTTATCCACACTCGCGACCCCGCGAAAGATCAGCTCCCCCAGCCCGCCAGCCCCAATCGCAGCCGCAATCGTCGCTACACCAACGCATGTGACAGTAGCTGTCCGTAATCCCGCGAGAATAACGCTGGCAGCAAGCGGAAGTTCTACCTTGAATAGCCGCTGCATATTACTCATTCCCAATGCTTTAGCTACATCAACTAAAGCAGGGTCGACGCTTCCAATCCCGGCATAAGTATTCCGCAGAATCGGCAGCAGCGCATAGCCCGTCAACGCGACAATCGCCAGCCGGGCTGCATTCTCTCCCAACCAGGGCACCGGCAGCAGCAACCCAAACAGCGCGAGACTAGGCACGGTCTGCATCACATTCGCAAACCCGATCACCGGTCGGGCCAGCCGCGCCGGCGCGTTAACAATATCCCCAGCGGCAGCCCCACCCCCACCGCCAGCAACATAGCCGAAGCCGTCAGCCACAGGTGCTCAAACGTCAGGCGGCCGATCTCCCAGCCGCGAGAATGCAAAAACTCCATCATGCTGACACCGCGCGATGTACAGCCGAAACATAATCCTTTACATAAGTATTATCGGAGCCGACGATCTCCTCCGGCGGAAGGTCAGCCACAACCCTTCCCTCCGAAAGAAACACCACCCGCTGCGCCAGATACAGCGCCTCATCGAGATCGTGCGTCACCAGCAGAACCGTTTTGCCGACCTTCTCTAACAGGCCCCGCAACATGGTCTGCATCTCCGCCCGGGTCAGCGGGTCGAGCGCTCCAAACGGCTCATCCATCAGCAACACCATCGGATCGGTAGCCAGAGCCCGTGCCAGCCCCACTCGCTGCCGCTGCCCGCCGGAGAGCTGCCACGGATATCGCTCCCGAAACTCGTCGTACTCCAGCCCCGCCAGCGCCAGAACCTCGCGCACCCGAGCCGTAATCTCAGCCTTCGGCCGTCCCGCGAGTTCCAGAGCCATTCCTGCGTTGCGCTCGACGGTCATATGCGGAAACAGGCCCGTCTCCTGGATCACATAGCCAATGCTGCGCCGCAACCCAACCGTGTCATAGTCTCGGGTAGCCCTCCCCCCAACCAGCACTTCACCCGAAGTTGGGGCTACGAGGTCATTCACCATGCGCAGCAGAGTCGTCTTACCGGCCCCACTCCGCCCCAGCAGAGCGGTTGTCGTCCCTGCCTCCAGTTGTAGCGAAACCTCACGCAACAACGACCGCCCGGCCTGACCGTCAGCACCTCGCGGCAACGTATAGCTCACCTTCGCGAACTCAACGCCTACCGTGGGCATGACCCTACTCTAACTTGTCCTGCCGGTCCGGCGAGCTACTCTACGCCGTCAGAAACCGCCTCGGCAACCGGTTCACCTGCGGTTCCGAGCTGCCCTTTCACTCGAACCACCGTAATCTTCTCAAACCCTTCTTTGAAGGTGGGCGGCTTCAGGCGTTCTGCCATCTTCTGCATCACGTCGTCGGTAACGCGGCGTTCGCGCTTCGAATTCCGCTCCATGCAGACGGCCAGAGGCACATCGAAGAAGACTGCCTGAACCTCGTATCCGAAGCTCTTCGCCATCTTGATCCACTGTTTGCGCTCATGCGGCGAAAGATTCGTCGCATCCACATAGTTCCATGGCATCTTGGCGATCAGCCGGGCACGCAGCAGGCTTCGCAGTGTGGAAAACACTAACCCCTGATAACGCTGCTCGGTGATGTCGTCAAAGAGGAGCGAGCGTAGCAGATCGCTCGAGAGCGGAGTAACCCCGCGGCGTTTGTACCAGGTTGTCTTTCCGGAGCCCGGCAGGCCAATCGTCAGCACTACATAGCCTTTAGGTGACTTCAGGGCAGCCTGTTCGACCGGCGGCGTCGCCAGCGACTCGGGTTGCGTCTCCACGACCATCTTCGGCTCGGGCTTCGCGGCAACTGGCTCGGCAGCAGAGGGAGCCTCGACGCGGGGTTTCTCTTCCACATGGGACGATGCCTCAGCGCGTGCCGGGGGTTCTTCCGGATAGCTCGGTCTCAATGGAGCTGGTTGGTTGGCGGGTAACTCTTGCCCACTCTTCCCCGTGGACTCCGACTCATTCGGTCCACGTCTAGGACGTCGTCTCATCTTTTCGCTTATCCATTCGCGCAACTCGCGCATATCACGCTTGTAACACAGCGTCGAAGCACCCCGCAAATCACCCGTACCTCCGTGACAACCTGCCGCACTTTCTTCCACCCACTCTTATCTCGTTCTTTTCTGTCCTTCTTAACATCGTCCATTCATCTTGCTGGGGTACGGTCGCGGATTAATGAGGTGAACAATGCCCGTTGAAATCTCCTTTCTCGATCAGATGCAGGCCGCATACAAGACAGCAGTGGACAATTGGATCAGCACCATCCGCGAAGAAGAGACTCTTGCTTCCGGCGACCACTCCGAAACAGAGATCGACACCTGGGAGGCCGCCGGCTTTCGCGAAGAAGATGCCCGCGATAAAGCCAAGCAGGCAAAGAAGAACTACGAAGACGCCCTTCGCGAGAAGTTCTTCAAGTTCTAGACACCGGATCCGGCTCGTTCTTCCTCCCAGTTCTTTCCCAACCTCAGGGGCCGGCAGCCGTGTGCTCCGTTTGCGCGGCTCTGCTGCCGGTGTTAGCATCCGAAATGGTGGGCGCTGGCCATTTTGCCGCGCTCTCAAGCGTCATACCTCTTAAAACCACCGCAGCAAACGACAGGAGCAATCGAAAATCATGGCAGCAGTCAAGGTAGGCATCAACGGCTTCGGCCGCATTGGACGCAACGTGTTTCGCACCGCGATCGGCAACCCAGACATCGAATTCGTCGCCGTCAACGACCTCACCACCCCCGCCACCCTGGCCCACCTTCTCAAGTACGACTCCATCCTCGGCAATCTCAAGCAGGAGATCACCCACGGCGCCGACTTCATCGCCGTCGACGGCAAGCAGATCAAAGTTTTCGCTGAGCGCGATCCTGCCAAGCTCGATTGGGCCAGCGTAGGCGCCCAGATCGTGGTCGAATCCACCGGTTTCTTTACCGACGCGGAAAAGGCCAAGGCTCACCTCGGCTCGACCGTCAAGAAGGTCATCATCTCGGCCCCCGCCTCCAACGAGGACATTACGGTCGTCCTCGGCGTCAACGAGAACAAGTATGACGCGTCGAAGCACAACGTCATCTCGAACGCGAGCTGCACCACCAACTGTCTTGCGCCCGTCGTCAAGGTTCTGAACGATGCCTTCGGCATCACCAGCGGCATCATGACCACAATCCACAGCTACACCAACGACCAGGTCATCCTCGACACCCCGCACAAGGATCTCCGCCGCGCCCGTGCCGCAGCTCTGAGCATGATTCCGTCGAGCACCGGCGCTGCCAAGGCTCTCAAGCTCGTCATTCCGGAGATGGACGGAAAGCTCGACGGCTTCGCGATCCGCGTCCCAACGCCTAACGTCTCCGTCGTCGACCTGACCTTCGTCACAGAAAAGCCGATCGACGTCAAGAGTGTCAATGCTGCGCTCAAGGCTGCGGCTGACGGTCCTCTGAAGTCCTACCTCGGCTACACCGACGAAGAGCTCGTCAGCTCCGACTTCAAGGGCAACCCGCTCTCCTCCATCGTCGACTCCAAGCTGACCAAAGTCATCGGCAATACCGGCAAGGTCATCAGCTGGTACGACAACGAGTGGGGCTACTCCAACCGTGTCAAGGACCTGATCCTCTTCCTCGTGAAGAAGGGCCTGTAGACCGTATTCTGTTTTCACGCGCAGCGCAGAAGTCCCTCTTCTCGCTGCGCATTTCTTTAACCGAATATGGCCTCGGCATATTTGAACGGTCGCGTCAGACGGCTCTTCCAGAAGTAAGCCAGGATGATCAGGCTCGCCACTGCCGCGTAGGCGCACCAAAGTGAAGTAAAGGCATACCGCTTCACGGCCATCACGGTCAGCAGAATCGCAAGGTTCGCAGCCCCGAAGATCACCATGTCACGCACCTTGGAAAAGAACAGCGAGCCGCAGGTCGAAATCACATACAACACGGCAAGGTATGTGTTGTTCGTTCCGTCGTTGATGTAGACGATGCCGTTGCCCTTGACAAAGATGTGTAGCGGATAGGCGATCAACGCCCAGAGCATATAAAGCGTGGTTCCTGTCCCAATCGCGAGAAACGGAATCATCCGGCGGCGACTCTTCGCATCAGGCTCAAACAGCAACACACTCAGTGGAATGAGAAACGGCAGCAGTCCCTGCGCATACAGCACAAACGCGGCGCCCATATCGTGTGTCACCGCGGGAGACATGACGCCGTCAAGCCCGAGCCACACGAAGCCCTCAATCAACTGATGTATTGCAAACAGCGTGGGCAGCGAAGCAAAAAGCAATTCTCGCTTATGTTTCACCCTGGTCAGGGTTGCAACTCCGACCGTTCCCAGCACGCCACTGCCAACAAAGTTCGCCGCCGCTGAAAAGCACACGTTCGCAAGCCCCCTGGATTCCGATTTCAGTAATTCAGCAGATAATACGCGAGTTCGAACCGCAGACAATCCCTGATTTTCGGCTATCTTGAATCCAGTGAGTCTCCGGAGAATCCAATTTCTGGCAGCGAGTCCACCTGCCGGGATCGAGAACTGAATGGGTCGTCGCTTTGCGGAACTGGCCTTCACACCCCTCGTCAAACAACATCAACAGGAGCACGGCAGCCGGCGTCAGTATGAGCGTATGGAGCAGGCAGGACTGCCGGGCGATTCCCTCGGCCCCAATGAGCAAGAGTTCATCAAGCGACGCGACAGCTTCTACATGGCCTCCGTCAGTGAAACTGGCTGGCCGTATATCCAGCATCGCGGCGGCCCAAAGGGCTTCATGCGAATCATCGACCCAAAGCTGATTGGATTCGCGGATCTTCGTGGGAATAAGCAGTACATCAGTCTTGGCAATTTCGATCACGACAATCGGGTCGCACTCTTTTTTATGGACTATCCCAATCAGACCAGGCTCAAGATTCTTGGCCAAGTCGAGATTCACGAACATGACTCCGAAGCACCTGCGCTGATCGAGTCCTTTCGTCCGGCAGACAAGGCGGATGTCATCGAACGAGTCATCCTCATCCACGTCGATGGCTTCGACTGGAACTGCCCTCAACATATAACCCCCCGGTATTCCGTCGAAGAGTTGGAAGAGGTTCTCGCACCTGTCCGCGAAAAGCTGGCAAAGCTGGAAGCCGAAAACTCCGCATTGCGCGATAAACTCTCTTTGCCGAAGAATTAAAGCTCAATCCTAGTAACCAGTTTTCAATCGCCAGGACGATCCTCTATGACTCGTAAAAATATCCCCGGCACATCCCCGTTTGAGCCGATCATTGGCTTCTCGCGCGCCGTTCGCATCGGCAATCATATTCACGTCTCCGGCACCGGCCCCGTTGGGGCTGACGACGCCGACGTGGCGGAGCAAACCGACCAGTGCCTTACCCTGATCGCCACGGCACTCAAGAACGCAGGCGGTTCCCTCGAGCACGTCTATCGCACACGGATGTACCTCACCCGCGTCGAAGATTGGGAGGCCGTGGGCCGCATTCACGGCAAGTTCTTCGGCATCATCCGCCCTGCTTCGACTATGGTCGTCGTCGCGGCCCTGCTCAATCCCAAATGGCGAATTGAGATTGAAGCCGACGCATTTCTCTCCTGAATGAGTAATTTCGCGGCTACAATCATCTCCTCATGCAAACCAACTTGCCGTCTCACCCTCAATTTGCCAAGGCAATTGGGCTGGCTTGCCTCATCGCCGGAACCCTCGACCTCGCCGACGCTCTGATCTTTTACGGCCTCCGTGGAGTTCCACCGACACGCATCCTCGATGGCATAGCTTCCGGCCTTATGGGTCGTGCCGCCTTCACCGGAGGTACTCGTTCTGCCGTGCTCGGCGTGGTGCTCCACTACTTCATCGCGACAACTGTAGCAATCATCTATTTCCTCGCCAGCCGCCGCCTGCCGCTTCACCGTCGTCCTTTGCTGTGGGGGGGGCTCTACGGCATCGTTGTCTACATTGTCATGAACTATGTCGTCATTCCTCTTTCCAGGATCGGTCCGCGTCCCACTCCCCCTCTTGTACCCCTGATAAATGGAGTCGCGGCACTTGTTTTCTGCATTGGTATTCCCATCGCTCTTATCGCGCGCCGTTATATTCCATATAAAAGCTCGTAGCTTTATCCTCCTGCACTATGGCCCCGGCCACAAACCCGATATCATGGGCTTTGGCTAATCGAGTTGATTCGTTCAAAAAACCTATCTGTAAGGAATCTGAATGCCTAAGCTGTCTATTCGCGATCTGGATCTTACCGACAAGCGCGTTCTCATCCGTGTCGACTTCAACGTCCCTCTTAAGGACGGCATCATCACCGACGACACCCGCATCCGCGAAACACTCCCCACCATCGAATACGCCCTTCGCCACAAAGCCAAGCTTATCCTCTGCTCGCATCTCGGCCGCCCCAAGGGCAAGCCCGTCGCCTCCATGAGCCTTCGCCCCATCGTCGATCATCTTCGCGGCCTCCTCGACCACATCCTCGGCGACGATGAGAACGTCGCCTTCTCCCCTGACTGCGTCGGCCCCATCGCCAGCGAGATGTCTGCCAACCTCGAATCCGGCCAGCCTCTCCTGCTGGAAAACCTCCGCTTCCACCCTGAAGAGGAAGCAAACGACCCCGCCTTCGCTAAAAAGCTCGCATCGCTCTGCGATATCTATGTCAACGACGCCTTCGGCAGCGCCCACCGCGCCCACGCTTCAACGGAAGGGATCACCCATTTCGTCAAGATCTCCGCTGCCGGCCTGCTCATGGAAAAGGAACTTAAATATCTGGGCAAAGCCCTTGCTGAACCTGACAAACCCTTCGTCGCAATCATCGGCGGCGCCAAAGTCTCCGACAAGATCGACGTCATCGACAACCTCCTCGACAAAGCCGACGCCATCATCATCGGCGGAGGCATGGCCTACACCTTCCTCAACGCACAAGGACAGAGCACCGGTAAATCGTTGGTCGAAACCGACAAGATCGACATCGCCAAGGCCGCACTGAAAAAGGCCCAAGCCAGGGGCGTTCGCTTTCTCCTGCCTGTCGATCACATCCTCGCGGACAAATTTGCGGCCAATGCCAAGACTCAGGCCTTCTCTGGCAAGGGAGCCTTTCCCGCGGAGATGATGGCCCTCGACATTGGCCCCAAATCCATCGCGCTCTTTGAAGAAGAGGTCGCCGAGGCCCGCACCGTCATCTGGAACGGCCCTATGGGCGTCTTCGAGATGCCGGCCTTCGCCCACGGCACCAACGCCATCGCCCACGCCGTCGCCCGTAACCACGACGCCACGACCATCGTTGGCGGAGGAGACTCGGTCGCCGCATTGCAGCAGTCAGGCGTAGCCAGCCGCATCACGCACATCTCTACCGGCGGCGGAGCCAGCCTCGAATTCCTCGAAGGCAAAACCCTCCCCGGCGTCGCCGCGCTCACGGAGAATCAAAGGTTCCGCTAGTTCGTAAAATTTGAGCTCTAGCACATGCGTAGACCACTTATCCTTGTCCTCGCCTTCCTCGTCTCGATGGTTCTCGGCGTTGCGTTGTTGTTGCTTGTTGTAGTTGTAATCGGTTTTATCCAATTGGCGATACAGCAGCGCAATCACTCTGGCATCGGAGCAGTAGCCGGCGGTATCTCCGAATTATCTGTTTTGCTGACGCCGCTTCTCTTCGGTGTCATTGGCGTTCTCATAACCCTCCTTCGAATCGAACGAGGAAAAGCATAACCAACCCCACATCTCTTCCAACCACGGCTCGAAGATGGAATACTAACGTCAATGCGCAAATTACTTATCGCCGCCAATTGGAAGATGTACAAAACTCCCACGGAGTCGACGGCCTTCCTCACCAGTTTTTTCCCACTCATCAAGCATAATAATCACGCGGAGATTGTTCTCTGCCCCGCTATGCCTTGCCTGCCAGCGCTTGTCGATGCCGCCAGATCCAAACCCGTTTTCATCGGCGCGCAGAACATACACTGGAAGGACGAGGGAGCCTTCACCGGCGAGACCTCACCCGTCATGCTCAACAGCATCGGAGCCACGCACGTCCTCATCGGCCACTCAGAGCGTCGCCAGTACTTCAATGAGACCGACACCACCGTCAATCTCAAGCTGAAAGCTGCACTCGCCCACCGTCTTATCCCGATCGTCTGCGTCGGCGAAAAACTCGAAGAGCGCGAGGCTGACCTCACCCGAAACGTCCTCGAACTGCAGACTTCCATCGCCCTCGAAGGCATCGATCCCGCTGCCGCCGCTTCGATCGTCTTTGCCTACGAACCGGTGTGGGCAATCGGCACGGGACGTACCGCTACGCCAGAGATCGCCGCAGACTCGCACAAGATCATTCGTGAGCAGATTGCCAAGGCACTCACACCCGAGCTTGCCGCTTCAATCCGCATCCTCTACGGAGGCTCCGTCAAACCCGACAACGCCCGGGCACTTTGCTGTCTCGAGGACATCGACGGCGCACTCGTCGGCGGTGCAAGCCTCGATCCCCAATCCTTTGCTCAAATCATCACCAACGCAACGGCACACTGAGCCGTTTCATTCGTCGACATATACAGCGTTAGAGCCCGCACAGTTATGCGGGCTCTAACGTTTGTAGCGGCCCTTGCTACCGATAGTAGTAACGATAGTATGTGTGGCCGTGGCGATAATAGACGTGACGATATCGATGTTGATAATGATGATGCGTCGGACCAATCTTCACAACGACCTGCGCATCACCGGACACCGGCGCCATAGCCAGTGGAATAAGCAGACTCAGACCTAAAAGTGAACGAATCAAAAGATTTTTCAATGTCGGTTCTCCTCATACAGAATGACCAACTTAATCAGTTCTGGTTAAGTCTGATTCGATACCTTAGTGAATCGTTGTTCTAAAGATAAATTCTCTTCCGAAGCAACCATTCCCTCGTTATGGCTGGAGTGAGACGCGTTATTCTTCATTTTCCTGGAACAACTCGCCGCGTCTTTCGTATTCCAGCGTGAGAATCTATCCCTTTCGAAGAACAGGTGCGCCCATCGTGCTTCGATGCTCTCTCATTCTCTCTGCAACCTTCGCGTTGAACTTCTTTTCCCATGCACAGGGTGTCCCGGTCATCCAGGTTGAGACTCACCTTATTGACACAACGCTTAGTGTTCGCGATGCCGACGGCCGTCTCGTCACTGGCCTTACCCAGAACGACTTTATCGTCGTCGAAGACGGGGTTCCGCAGAAGATTCGCTTCTTTGCCCACGACAACCAACTCCCCTCAGCATAGGCCTCCTCATCGATGAGAGCGGAATCCAGGAGAAGTTTGTCAAAGAACACGAGAAGGACATCGAAGCCTTCCTCAAACAGGTTCTCGAGCCAGGCGATCAGGCCTTCGCGCTCTGCTTTCGCAACCATCTCCGCCCTGTAAGCGACGCGACCGCCTCCGCACCGGCGATCATGGACGGCGTTCGCAGCTTCGACAAAGGCAACCTGAACTTCCCGGAGATTGAGCCCGAAGAAGAGCGCAAGCTTGGCACGGCCCTTTATGACGCCGTCTATTTCAGCATTACCGAAAAGCTGGCGGCCATCCACCAGCGGCGCAAGGTTCTGCTCATCTTCAGCGATGGAGAAGAAAACTCCAGCGAGCATGATCTTCTCGATGCCATCGAAACGGCACAGAACGCCGACGTGCTCATCTACGCCATTCGCTATACCGAGTTAAAACACGGAAAGATGGATGTCCGCGACCGCTATGGCATGCGCGTCCTCGATCATCTCACCACCCAGACGGGCCGCAAGGCCTTCAATTTCCAGTCCACGAAACTGAAACAAGACTTCTCCGAGATAGCCGGTGACCTGCGATCGCTCTACGACGTGGCCTACCAGTCCACGAACCCCGTTCGCGACGGCACTTATCGCAAAATTGTCATCCAGACCACCCGCCCGGGCCTCACCGTACGGGCAAGAGCCGGCTACTACGCCAAATAGAGCTAGTGCACGGCTCCGGCCTGATCCATTGGCCAGTACACAAATGCTGCCTTGCCGTAGATCAGGTCGCGCTCGACCGGACCGAAGGCTCGGCTGTCGCTTGAAATCGACCGATGATCTCCCATCACAAAATACTCATGCGCCGGCACAGTGACCTCTGACTCGGAGCGGTCATCTTCGAACTGCCTGGGCACGTATGGCTCCTTGATCCGTGCGCCGTTGACATACACTTGGCCGTGATCAATCCGCAACCGGTCACCCGGCAGCGCGATGACCCGTTTGATGTAGCTCTTCTCATGATCGCGCGGATAAATGAAAACCACCACGTCGCCACGCTGGATATCGCCCACCCGATAAGCCAGTTTGTTGATAATCAGTCGATCCTGATCCTCCAGCATCGGGAGCATGCTGGTTCCTTCCACCACAACAGGTTGATAAAGGAAGAAAATAATCAGAGTAGAAACAACCACCGCCACCAGCAGATCCCAGAACCAGGCATGGATCCCCGCTCGGATACGCACGGAATCCTTGACGTCAGACCTATTTTCCGATTCCAACCCCATCTCTCCGCCTGTATGCACGTACTTCTTTAGACCTCTCCTGTTTAGACGCACCAACCCGCGAGATGCAAACGCCGCCCAACTCGTTGCCTCCGGCGAACACGATTTGGCTCTTTCACCAAAAAGCGATTTTCTTCGGTTGCCCACTTATATATTACAATTCCGACCGGCGATTCTTGTACCCAGAAAACTCGCGAAAAAATGCCCTCCGGGATGCCTAAACCCACGCCCGGGCTCCAGGCGGCCTTCGCAACCAACTAAAGTTCATACCTTGTTCCCCCTTTGGTTACCACAGGCGTGTCCCGCCCTTTCTTAGAGCTTTTCCCATCCCATAGGACTAGAATGGATAAAGCAGGATCGCAGGACACTTTATGGCAACCCTTACCATGCTAGAGCAGGCCCCTACATCGAGACCCGTCAATCGAGGCGCCGAGGAATTCAAAGATCTCACGACGGAAACCGCAAATGCAGCATCCGAAGGGCTCGACACCAAGTCTGCCCTGGAGATTGCGCGCATTATTAACCACGAAGACGCTAAGGTCGCAGCTGCCGTCAAGAAAGCGCTGCCTGAGATTGCCATCGTTATCGATACCGTCGCCCGTTCCCTCCGCGATGGTGGCCGTCTCATCTATGTTGGAGCAGGTTCGAGCGGCCGGATTGCCTCACTCGACGCGTCTGAGTGTCCACCAACTTACTCGACCGCACCGCAACAAGTTCAATACATCATGGCCGGCGGCCCGAAGGCTTTAGCTTCCGCCTCCGACGTTAACGAAGACTCTCCTGAGATCGGTCAGCGCGACATTGCCCGCCGCCGTCCCACCCGCAAAGACATCGTCATTGGTGTCTCTGCGAGCGGCCGCACACCTTACGTCGTTGGGGCTGTCGAATACGCTCGCGCCCGTGGAGCCAAAACCGCAGCAATCACGTGCAACAACAACACACCGCTCGCCGATGTTGCCGACACCACCATCGTCACTGAGGTCGGCCCCGAGGTCATCTCCGGCTCAACGCGCATGAAGTCCGCGACAGCCCAGAAGATGATTCTCAACATGATTACGACCGGGGCCATGACTCGCCTTGGCTATGTCTACGACAATCTCATGGTCAACGTGCACATGAAGAATGCGAAGCTTGTCGAACGTGGCATTCGCGTTCTCATGAAAGTCTGCGACATCGACCGCGACACCGCTATCCGAACAATCAAGTCTGCTGGGAAATCTATCCCCATCGCGGTCGTCATGCTCAAGGCCAACGTCGACAAGATGGAAGCCGTTCGCCGTCTCACCAAATCCGACGGTAACGTTCGTCTCGCCATCGACGACTCGAGACTCGAACTGTAACTGTCATGACAGAGCGCATATCCCCACTCCAGAGCCTCCGAGCGGTCCTGTCGATGGGCGCAGTCTCGTCTGCGGTGCTTCTCTGTCACTCACGCCAGCACTTCACCATCGGGCTAGCTCACCCATCAACGTGGCTGGCAGCCACCCAGCACCGCTGCGGATGGGCCTTGATCGCCAGCCTGGCCTGGTTCAGCTGCGAAACCATCTATCACATGTATCTGCGTGGACGGCATCGGCCGAATACCTACGTCAGCTGGTACTAAGCTGACTTTCGCTTGGCAGAAGCCTTCGCAGCGGGTTTGACCAAGCCAATTCCCTTTTTCGAATCGCTCTTCTCGCTTGCCACAGGCTTCTTCGGCAGGCGCTTGGCTGAGCCGGCATCTTCTCCGCCGAGACTCTTCCGCAACGCATCCATCAGGTTGATCACGTTGCTCTTTGGCTGCTCGGCTTCATCCTTCGGTATCGGCATCTTGTTGATCTTGGCGTCAATCAGATTTTTGAGCGCAACCTCATAGCCGTCTTCAAACTTCGATAAGTCGAGCTTCGTTGATTTCTTCGCGATCAAGGACTCCGCAAGTTCCAACGACTCCTCGCTGATCTCCACCTTGCTCAGATCGCGGAAATACTCCCGTTCATTGCGCAGTTCGGTCGAATACCGCAGCGTGTACGCCATCATGCCACCGTGTGCATCATCGCCCGCCGGGCGAATCGCAACAATGTTCTCGCGGCCCGCGAACGATACCTTGCCGATCGCAACCTTACCGCTCTCCTGCAGAGCCTTTCGGATCACCGCAAACGCCTCTGCCTGACTGTCATTCTCCGGCACGACAAAATAAGGCTTCTCGATGTATTCGGGGCGAAGCTCATCGATGGTCACAAACTGATTGACATCAATCGTGTGCTTCGAGGGCACTTTCAGATTCTCAAGCTCGCTCGGCTCAACGAGGATGTACTCGCCTTTGCGATACTCATACCCCTTCACAATCTCGTCTTTCCCAACCGCAGTGCCCGCTGTTTCGCCATCAGACTCAGCCGCGCTCTGCAAGACCTTCTGGTGGCGGATTCTCTCGCCTGTGCTTCGGCTTATCTGATGAAAGCTGATCTGGCTCTTCGATTCGGTAGCAACGTAAAGCTGCACTCCAAACGAGACGAGAGAGACCTGAATTCGACCGGACCAATAGGGACGCGCCATTCCTGCACCTCAAAAACAAACTGGTAGTTCAGATTATCCACAATCTCCGGGAAAATCTTTACCTAAATGGGCCATTACCAACTATGCAAGACTCACATCCCGCAACTTCGCCAGATATTCGCCTCTGCCAGATATTCGCCTCTGCCGTTTGAAACAGTCGCGTCAGCTACCATGATCGCAGATGTCCTCTCCATTCCAGACCAAACCACAACTCCTTCGTTCCATTCGCCTTTGGCTCTTTCTCTTTATTGTCGGCCTTATTCTGAGTGGACTCACTGCCTTCCCTCTCGAACACGAAACCCGCTGGCTCACATTGTTCCTCTCCTCTCATCCCATACTTCCGGACTCGATCATTCGTTGGGTCACCAAAGTTCACGACGCCCTTGAGGACACAGGCAAGCGCTATCCCTTCCTCGCCTACGGAACTGACTGGCTTGCCTTCGCCCATCTCGTTCTCGCGATCGTCTTCATTGGCCCCTGGCGCGACCCGATCCGCAACAAATGGGTATTTCAGTTCGGCGTCATCGCCTGCGCCTCCGTCATTCCTCTCGCCCTCATCGCAGGTCCAATCCGCGGCATTCCATGCCCCTGGCGTCTCATCGACTGCAGCTTCGGCGTCTTCGGAGCGATCCCTCTTCTCATCTGCCTGCAGAAAATCCGCCTCATCGAGAACCTTGAATAACCCCCATTGAATCAGTCTTTTCTGTGATGCTCCGGGCAATGCGATCATTCAAGCCGCGGAAACACCGCAACATTTTCCCTGCGGCGTGTTTTTTCTAACAGCATGCGGCAACAAACCCGCAACGAGGAGCAGCACAAACATGAACCGCTTTTTTCTCTCTACCTCCCTCGCACTGGCTCTCTCTGGTAGCCTTGCCCTCGCACAGGAGCCGGCCGCACCCGCGCCAGCCCCCGCAGTCAAACATCACCACCGCTCACACGATCCCCAGCGCGAGACTGCAAGGCTCAGCAAGCGGCTCAACCTCTCAGGCGATCAGTCCGCAAAGATCGAGTCTATCCTTGCCGACCGCGACCAAAAAATCGCCGCATTGAAGAACGATACAACGATATCGCCAATGATCGCGCACAAGCAGATGCATGCCATCCACCAGCAGACGCGTCAGCAACTCGCCACGGTCCTCACACCAGAGCAACTCCAGCAGATCCACACCCATCACCGCAATCATGGCGCACCCACGCAGACGCAGCCGCTGGCCACTCCGCAAGCCGGTCTCTAACCACCAACGGCAGCCAGGCCTCCCCATTCGGGAGTTTCAGTCCTCCCTGGCTGCCGATTTTTCCTTCAGTGTGCGACCACATCAGGTACCCGCCCAGCTACTCATTTCCACGCAAAATCTCCGTAAACTGAACGGATGGACAAGTTCGTAGTACGCGGCGGCAACCCCCTTCTCGGCACCATTAAAGTCTCCGGAGCGAAAAACTCCGCTCTCCCGTGCATGGCCGCCGCCATCCTCACCGAAGACGAGGTCATCCTCGAAAACATCCCCCAGGTTCGCGACATCGAAACCGAACGCAAGCTTCTCACCAGCATGGGAGCCGAGGTCGAACTCGGCTACGGCCGCGCCCAGCATCGCACCCGCATCAAATGCGGCATCCTCTCCGACCCCGTCGCCAAATACGAGATCGTTAAAACGATGCGAGCCAGCTCTCTCGTCCTTGGACCGCTCGTAGCGCGTACAGGCATCGCCTGCGTAGCCATGCCCGGAGGCTGCGCCATCGGCGGCCGCCCCATCGACCTTCACATTCTCGGTCTCGAAGCCATGGGAGCTACCATTACCCAGGACCACGGTTATCTCGAAGCCCGCAGCCCCAACAACGGAAACGATCGACTTAAAGGCGCACACATCGTCTTCGACAAGATCACCGTCACCGGCACCGAAGATCTCCTGATGGCGGCTGCCCTCGCCGAAGGCGAATCCCTCTTCGAAAACTGTGCTCGCGAACCGGAGGTTACCGATCTAGCCGCGCTGCTCACCGCAATGGGAGCCCAAATTGAAGGCGCGGGCACCGGCACCATCCGAATTCAAGGTGTTCCCAAACTCCACGGCGCCCGACACCGCATCAACCCCGACCGAATCGAGGCTGGAACCTTCCTCATCGCAGGAGCCATCACCGGCGGCGACCTCAACGTTGACTCCTGCGAGCCCAAACACCTCGGCGCGCTCATTGCCAAGCTCGAGCAATGCGGTGTTCGCATCGATGTCGGCATTGACAAAGTTCGCGTCCGATCCGGCGGCGAACTCAAAGCTGCCGACATGACCACCGAAGAATACCCCGGCTTCCCCACCGACATGCAGGCCCAGTACATGGCTCTCGCCACGCAGGCCGACGGCACCAGCACCGTCACCGAAAACATCTTCGAAAACCGATTCATGCACGTGCAGGAACTCATCCGCATGGGCGCGAACATCACCATCTCCGGTCGCACGGCGACGGTTCGCGGAAAAGCGCCGCTGCAATCCGCCGCAGTCATGTGCTCTGATCTTCGCGCGTCAGCCTCGCTCGTTCTTGCGGCCCTCGTCGCTGACGGTGAGACCATCCTCGATCGTGTCTACCATCTCGATCGCGGCTACGAACACTTCGAAGAAAAACTTCGCGGCGTCGGTGCACAAATTCGGCGCATGGGAGATGTCTTCGGCAAGAAGTAGCCTGGCGATCAGGCGCCCGGCAACTCCTTGCCATATACCAATGCATCCAGACCCGCGCGCCCATAAAATCCCCGCCGTACCCCGGTCTGTTCGTAATTCATCTGCTCGTAGAAACGGATGGCGCCCTCGTTGCCGGTGAACACGTGCAGATGAATCCACCGCGCTCCCGCGGCCGCCACGCGAGATTCCATCTCCTTCATCAGACTTCGGGCCAACCCCTGCCGCCGGTACTCCGGCGCGACATCCAGCGTGACTACATACGCGCACAACTGCAGGGCCATCCGTTCCATATGCGCAATCACAAATCCCGCGATCCCACCTTCTCTCTCGGCAATCTGAACAACAGCGTCCTGTTCTTCTGCGAACTCCCGCATCGATCTCCAGTTAAAGCGAAACTCCTCTGAAAAGCAGACCTCATCCAATCGAAACATAGCATCGAGATCAGTCGGCCGGTAGTCACGAATAACAATCTCGCTGTTCATTCGCGGAATTCCCCGGCCCCCAGGCATTGATTGAATCATCAAAATAAATGCGCCCCGCTGAACACATCTCAACGGGGCGCATCCGACAAGCTTTCCAATTAGAAGACGAACTTACCGCTAAGCTGAAGCTGACGCGAAGAGCCGCCATCGCTTGTTGCGAAGCGGGTTGAGGAAATCTGGCCGAAGGTCGACGATGTAGTATTACCAACCGGCTGGCCAAAGTTCGGATGATTGAAGAGGTCAAAGGCATCGGCACGCAACTTGAATGTCAGGCGCTCGGTGATCTTCGTATCCTTCTCTCCCGACACATCAACATCAGCGAACCCAGGTCCAAAGATCATGTTGCGGGACATATTGCCGAGAGCATTGCTGACGTTCACGAAGCTACAGCCAGTAGAAGTTGCCGTTGGGCATACAGTTGACTGGATGAACGACACATTCGTAGCCGCCGCCTGCTGGATCTTATTAGTGACGATAGGACCAACAAGATTTGGCCTGATGACTCCGGCAACACCGGTAAACGTTGATCCGTTATTAGTGAGGTTGATTGGATTGCCAGTCTGATACTGGATAATCGTCGAAAACTGGAACCCCTCGACGAACCGGTTCCCCTTGAATGGCAAAGCATAGATTGCCGTTGCAGCATAGTGGTTGCGGGTATCGAAGTCCGACGGCCCATAGTTGTTCGCGGGATGGTAGCTGTCCTGGAAGGTATAGCCGCCCTGCGAACCCAGCGAGTTCGAGTCCAGCGACTTCGACCAGTTGTAGTTCATATTGAACTGCAATCCATGACTCATGGTCTTGCTTGCTGTGATCCAAAACGCGTTGTAATTCGAGAACCCAACGCTGTTAGTCTCGGAGATATTGGAGTTCGAAGAAACTCCGGGATCGATCGGGCTGGTCAATGCGAGCACCGGGTACGGACGAACTCCCGCGGCGTTCGGCTGGTTCTGGTTCGTGCGGGCGCGCAGGTGTTTGCCCGTAGATCCGTAATATCCGGCCGAAAAGACCATGCCGTAGGGTCCGGCCTGCTGAAGATTCAGGTTGAACGTCTCGGTGTACGCATTCCTGAAGTTCGGGTTGGTTGAGTTAAGAGCGATGCCGGATGCCTTCGCGGAGGCAAAGAGTGTGGCAACCGGGATCGGCACAGCCGTGTTGCTGTATGCGACCGAAGCCGGCGCGGGCGGATTCGATGCAAGCCCAGTCGCTACACCCGATACTGGCTGATCCGACAGGATCGAGTAGCCGCCACGCAACACGGTCCGGCCCGTTGCAAAAACATCCCAGGCGAACCCAAGGCGCGGCATGTAGTTGTAGTTCTGCTTATAAGGAAGATTGAATCCATTCGTGCCGATATGGTAGAGAGAAACCGTGTTCGGATCGAAGACCACGAAGCGGCCGCCACCCTCCGTCGGAGTACCGTTCCACTCCCAGCGGAAACCGTACTCCAGTGTGAGATGCGAGTTCATCTTGTAGTTGTCCTGAATAAACAGTCCCACTGCATTGATGTAGAGGCGGCTATTAATCTGAGCCGGCGTAACGCTGTAAGCCGTCGCAACATCGTTCGCAAAGTTTACGGAGCCGGGAATGGCTGCGGTAGTGGATGTTGCCGGTGTGTTTCCGTAGGTCAACGTTCCAGTATCACTGGCAAAGCTCGCGCCGATGAACCGCCGATACTCGCCACCGAACTTGAGGGAATGCCTTCCTCGAATCAGCGTCGCGGCATCGGAGAAAACCCCATATGTGTCAGCCCGGCCCTGCGGAAAGCCTGAAGGCCCGCCGTAGGTCAGGCTCAGGTCGGAGATGGTAGTTTGTGGCAATCCAACGTTTCCGGTCAATCCGCCCCCGATGTGGTAGGCCGCGGGATTAGACAGCGTGTTCGGATTGAACGCAATGTTGATGCGGTTGAATCCGAGACGCGCTTCGTTAACGAAGTTCGGATTGAAGATATGCGTTTCGTTCAGCGTAAGAATCTGCCGGTGAGCGTTGCGATGATCTCCGAAGCCAGGCACCGTATCGCCTTGCAGGGCCGGTTCTGTGCGAACGTCGCTTTGGAAGGCGTAGAAGGCATGCAGGGAATCCGACGGCCGAATCTGCCAGAGACCATCGCCCGTGTACTGATCGATCTGCACTGGTCCCGGTGTAAAGGCGACATAGTTGTTTCCGCTGTTCGCGATTGGAATCACGGCCAACTGAGCGTTCGCCGATGGCTTGCCCGCGGCCACAACCGCTGCACGCTGAGCGGTACTCAACACCGTGCTGTTTTGCAGAATGCCTTGGTGCTGCCGCAGTCCCTCATAGCTGCCGAAGAAGAAAATCTTGTCTTTCCAGATTGGTCCGCCGACAGCAGCGCCAAAATTGTTTCGCTTCAGAGGCGCCTTGTTACCGGCAACTCCCAGAGATGCGCCGGTTGTCGGGTTAACCGGACGATTGAAGTAGTTGCGCGCATCCATCCACTCATTGCGGAAGTAGTCGAATGCTTCACCATGAAACGCATTTGTGCCGGAGCGCGTGCTCACGTTCACGATCGAACCCGAACTTCTGCCGTACTCAGCACTGAACGTCGAGTTGTCGATCTTTACCTCGTTCGTCGTGTTGATCGAGGGCTGGAACGTAATCTGGTTCTGGCTCATATCGTTCAGATTGACGCCGTTGATCTGGAAATTGACCGAGTCCTCACGATTGCCGGCGGTGATGAACGAATTCGCACCAAGACCGCGGCTAGGGGCTGTCAAACTTCCGGCCGTCGGGGCAACAACACCGCCCGGCGTCAGAACTGTCAGATCGAGAAAGTGCCTGCCATTGAGCGGAATATCCTGCACCGTGGTCTTATCGATTACCTGGCCAACGGTCATGGTCTGCGTTTCAATCTGTTGTGATGTGCTCTCCACCTGAATGGTCTCACCCGCCGACGAAACTGCGAGCGCCATGTTAACCGTAACGCGCTGATCGACGCCCAAGGCCACCGATTTCACGGTATACGAGCTAAAACCAGACGCCTTTACCTGAACCTGGTAGTCTCCCGGTTCGAGCGACGGCACCACATAGAGACCTGAACTGTCTGTCACCTGTTGACGATCAATCCCGGTCGCAAGGGAGTGAACTGTAACCTGGGCCCCCGGAACGACTGCTCCACTTGGATCAGTGACCGTGCCCGACAACGTCGCCGTGGACTGCGCCAAGGACGCGCTAACTCCAACCATCAGCAACACAACAAGACCTAGTAATCTGTTCGTGAACTTCCGTGAAGCATTCATGCAAGCCTCCTGCGAAAACACGCGCAGCCTTTTCGGATATCTCCTCAAAGCAGCGGCTGAAAACCAGGACTGCACTCGTTGATAGTGTGCAAAACACACCCGAGGATCCCAAGTGATGCCGATGGCCTGATCTTCAATGCCCTCATGGATTTCCGGAGCGCAATCAGTGCCAAACCTATTACAACTTACTGGGTGATATCTAAAATTTCATGTATCCAAGCTATTGTCAATGTTTGGACTCTGTTACAGCGGAATAAGTTTTTGATTAATCTGACGTGCTCTGCGTGCAAAAAGCGTCAAAAGAGAATGCTCCCGTAACCGGTCATCGTGAAGCGCCGCTTAGACTGCAAAAATCTTCCCTTCATCCCTGCAGAAACATCTTCGAAATCAAAAAACATATCGAAGATAAATCCCTGTACGAAGATCAACCATTCAGACAAATCTGCAGGTATCCGCGATCGAGAAGGCTCTGGTTTACTCTGAAAGACGGACTGCCGCGGAAAACGTTATGGAAATAATTTAACGCGAAGCAACTAAGGAGATGTCGGGATCAAGTTCACAATTTGTCTCCATTTTGTAACCGCGACAGCCCTTCTCCTACGGGACCCTTTTCGATTTTCAGTCCGTTCGTGCATCCCCTGCGTTGCAGGGTGTACAACTATTGCCATATGTTGAACATCCATCCAGCCGGAGCAAGATGACACCTCGAGGGAAGAGCGTTTCTGAATCTGACAGGCCGGCCACGCTCAAAACGCTTGCCAATTATCTCGATCTCTCGGTCGCTACCGTTTCCATCGTTCTGAATAATTCGCCCTTCGCCGAGTCGATCGCCGCGGCCACCAGGCAGCGCGTTCATGCAGCCGCGAAGAAGTTCAACTACCGGCCCAATCCCCACGCCCGCATGTTGCGCTCTCGCCTCACCAATACCATCGGCGTCATCGTTCCCGAACTCAGCGAAGGCTACGTCACCGGAGTCATGCTTGGCGTCGAACAGTATCTTCTGCAGGAGGGATTTCTCTCCTTTACCGTCAGCCATCTCGGCCAGACCGACCTGCGAGACGACTATCAGGAGATCCTCATGCGCCGCCGTGTCGACGGTCTTCTCCTGATCAACACCGCCCTATCCATCAACATCCCACTCCCAGTCGTCGGCATCTCCATCCATAGCGACATACCTTCTGTTACAAACGTCATGCTCGACCACACCTCTGCGGCGCGCCTTGCCCTTCGCCACCTCTACGATCTCGGCCACCGCCGCATCGCTTTCATGAAAGGCCAGCGTTACTCGCTCGACTCCGCAGCGCGTTGGGAATCCATCGTTACTATCGCCAAAGAGATCGGAATCACCGTCTATCCTGAACTCTGCATCTACCTTGAAAAAAACATCTGGTCGCCTGAGCTTGGCTATCCGCCCATCCGCGACCTGCTCGCCCGTACGCGCGATTTCACTGCGATCTTCTGCTTCAATGACACCTCCGCCATTGGCGCCATTCGAGCGATCGAAGATGCAGGACTCAAATGTCCTCGCGACATCTCTGTGATCGGCTTCGACGACATCATCATTGCCGATTACTTCAACCCGCGTCTCACCACCGTCCGTCAACCTCTCCACAGGATGGGGACCGAAGCCACGCGACTTCTTGTTCAACGCATTCAGACGCCCGAACAACCCTTTCCGCGAGAGATCTGGTTTGAGCCGGAGTTGATCGTGAGAGAATCGACGATGGCTGTACCCTCCGCACCCAAATCGAAGCGAGGAAAGCGTTAACAGGAGCGCTTTGCAACCCGATCCTTCAGTAAACCCATTCGGGCTCACCAGCTCGAAGCGCATTCGCACTCTTCTTCCGGTCTTCCTGTACTTTCTGGCAGCAGGAATCGCCACAGTCATGCTTGGCCCGATTCTGCCCGCTCTCATCCAGCATTGGCACATTCAGGACGCTCAAGCGGGCACACTCTTCACTGCGAGCTTCGCCGGGCAGTTTTGCGGAGCGTGGTTCGCCACGCGCAACCTCCGCGCCAGTGTCCTCTATGGCTCCGCCATCACCGCTGCCGGATGTGCCGCGATGGCCTGGGCTGGTTTTGCCTCTGCGCACATCACTCTCTTCGGCGTCGGCCTCGGGCTTGGAGCAGGCCTCACCGCCGGCAATATCATCGCAGGCACTGTCGTTCCAGCAGCCCGCGCGCGCCTCATCGCTATCCTTAACGTCGTATGGGGCCTCGGAGCCATCGCTTGTCCAGTGCTCGTGCGAGTCCTGTCCTCAGGAGGCATTCAGCGATTCTTCTTTGCGGCAGCCACCTTCCTCGCCATCGCATCGCTCGTCTCCTTCGCAATTCCCCAAACTCGATCGGCGGAATTCGAACCTGACGCACCCGTGTCGCACGCATCGCGCCTGCCTTTGCCTCTGAGACCGCTCTTAGCGTTCGCCGCCGCTGTCTTCCTCTACGTCGGTGTCGAAAATTCGCTCGGCGGCTGGCTTCCAAGCTACGCGATCCGCACCAATCCTTCCCTCAACGCATCGTCCATCTCACTCTACTTCTGGATCGCAGAACTCGCCGGACGCATTCTCATCACCTTCCTGATGGCGCAATTCGGCGAAGCTCCTCTCTATCGCCTCTGTGTCGCGCTACTGATCCTCACCCAGATCCTGCTCTGCACCACCGCTCACATCTCTGCCACAGGAATCGTTACCCTGACGATTCTCACCGCGCTAAGCCTTGCTCCACTGTACCCGCTCATCCTGTCCTTTCTGCTCGCACGCACAGGCAGACACCCAGGACTAGGACCCCTCTTCGCGACCGCTTCTTTTGGAGGAGCAACGCTACCCTGGCTCACCGGAGTCTTCTCCACGTACTTCAACGGCCTTCGCGCAGGGCTCCTCGTCCCCGCAGCAGGAGCCGCTCTGCTTCTCTTTCTCTCGACAATCCTTCCCGCCAAATCACGCGTGCCAGCGTCACTTAAAGAAAAATGAGGCCAGACTTAGCCTGACCTCGTCGGCCTCTGCCCGCCCCTTCCAAGTCAGGGAGAGACAGTGGACCAAGCGCACTTAAATCTTTTCCCAGCTCCCTCGTCTAGCGGGAAGGAGCGAAATGATCCCGAAGCTGAATAACTGCTATTACAACCAGAGCCGCCATCGCTGGTCCGAACAAGATATACACTACCCCTCCTCTTTTTACCCAAAATGAAGTCGCAAAACCGCACCGGCAAAAACGCCAGATTCGACGAGATTTCTCTCGTGGATTTCTTCATAATTTGTCGGTGCAGTCTTGCATGTAGCAAACGGATAACCATTCTTCGCGGAAATCCCGTAAGCTCCTTGATCGATGGTATTTTTGAGGAATCTAGCGGGTTAACATTCTGTGGTTGCCCACGGTGCAGGATCGGACGACGCTAAAAGTGGCAAGCATTTTCCATTTTGACCTGCAACAAATTGGAAAGAACTTGCCCATAGCCGCACCGCGTTGCACCAATCCGCATGAAGCTGCATTAACGCAAAAAAATGCCGCTTCGCTTAGACGGCAACTGTGAAAGTATCTTCACTCCGAGTCACGGCCCGATACATCGTATCGCGCTCAAACGGCTCCCGCCCCGCCTCCGTAATCAGTCGAACCAGATCCGCGCGACGCATTCCCTGCGGAGTCGTCGCCCCGGCATCGTGATAGATCTTCTCCTCAATCACCGTACCGTCGATATCATCGGCACCGAACCGAAGCGAGATCTGCGCCATCTTCGGCGAGACCATCTGCCAGTAGCTCTTGATGTGCGGAAAATTGTCCAGCATCAGTCTTCCGATCGCAATCTGCCGCAGGTCCATCATCCCGGTCGTCTTCGGAATGTGCGCCAGCGCCGTATTCTCCGGATGAAACGCCAGCGGGATAAACGTCTGGAATCCGCCCGTCTCGTCCTGAACCTCGCGCAGCTTGATCAGGTGGTCCACACGATCCTCATCATTCTCCACGTGCCCGTATAGCATTGTGGCATTCGATCGCAGCCCGATCTTATGCGCTGCCCGAGCCGTATCCAGCCACTCGCTGCCGTCAATCTTGTGATCGCAGATAATGTGCCGTACGCGGTCTGCAAAGATCTCCGCCCCGCCCCCCGGCATCGAGTCCACTCCGGCTTCCTTCATCCGCTCCAGGGCCTCGGGAATCGTCATCTTTCCACGCTTGGCCAGAAACGCCACCTCGACCATCGTGAACGCTTTGATATGCACCTTCGGGAACCGAACCTTCAGCCCTCTTACCAGGTCCATGAAGTATTCAAACGGCAGATCGGGATGCAGCCCGCCAACGATATGAAACTCAGTCACCGCTTCCGACAGCCCAGTGCCCGCAGTCTCCCAGGCCTCTTCGAGCGCCATCGTATACGTCCCCGCCTCGCCCTTCTTGCGTCCAAATGCGCACAAACGGCACGACGCCACGCACACATTCGTCGGATTGATATGCCGATTCACATTGAAATAAGCGATATTGCCATGCAGCCGTTCCCGCACCAGGTTCGCCAGCCATCCCACTGCAAGGATGTCGCCGCTCCCGTACAACATCACTCCATCCTCAAAGGATAGTCGCGCGCCCTGAGCCACCTTCGCGGCAATCGGCAGCAGGTCCAGGTCGTCTGTCTGAAAGGAGTGCCGCGCTTGCGTATCGAAAGACTCGAAACTCATAGTTCGATTCTATTCCTCATCGCCCACCGTCTGCCTCAGTGCTTCGCCACTTCGCTCGAATCCACCATGCGCGGCTGCACAACGATGCCATCAAACAACGTAGCTCCCACCAGATGATCTCCCACCGGCCGCACAAGTCTCAGGCCCCATCCCGAGTTCCAGTATTGCAAGGTGTGGTCGGGCACATGAACCGCAAACGCGATCGTATTCTTGTTGTTCGCCGTGATCAGAATCCGTTGCGAAGCTTCGTCGTAAAAAAGGCTGTTCACATCCCGCACCGCAAGATTTTTTAAGCTCTGCCAGGTGGCTCCGCGGTCCTCCGAGACAAAGACGCCCTCCCGCCCCGCCGCCCAGAGCCCGCCAGTATTGTCCACCGCCACGGCAGCAACCAGTTCCAGTGTCGCCGGCAGTCGCACCGGAACCCACTTCTGTCCGCCATCCGTTGAAAGCATCGCCGACCTCAGCGTTGCCGCAATCACCCACGACTTCGCGGCGGCGACGAAATTCCACTCCTCGCGCTCAGGACCCAGAACCACCTTCCAGCTTTGCCCTGCGGTCACGCTTCGCAACATTCCCGCTGAAGTCGCCGCATACAGTGTGTCGCCCGATCTCGTGATCCCATTCACATCCGCATCGAACGCACGAACCGGAACGGAAGGCGCCTTCTTCGGAGCTGCGTTTCGCGACTTCTCAATCGTCTTCGTGGCATCGCTAGGCTTCCTTTCCACTGCGGGCTCATGATGCGGCGAATCGCCAACGGAAACATTGTTCACCGGGCTCCAGACCTCGCCTTCAAGCCGATAGAGGCCGTGCCCAGTTCCCGCCAGAACTGTGCCATCCGAGGCCTGTCCCATAGCGAAAACATCCTGCCCATTCAACCCGGCGCTCCGTTGCGACCAAGTCAGTCCGCCATTGTTGCTGACAAACACTCCGCCCCACGCCTTGTCGTTCACTAGGCCTATGTAAATCCTTGCCGGTTGCGCGGAATCGGCTACATACGAAGTAATCTGCCGGGCGGAGAATCCGCGATTCGACGGCAGAAACGAATAGCCTCCGTCGTTCGAGGAGAGCACGCCACCATGGTCCGTAGCCAATAAGACTCGGTTAGAATTCGATGGGTCAACGTACACGTCGTTTACGATGACCTCAGGCCCCGTCATGCGCAGCCACGTCGAGCCTGAATCTCCCGTGCGAAACAGACCCTCCGTCGTCCCCGCAAAAACAATATTCAGATTCTTTGGGTCCTGCATCAGCACTCTCGTCCGTCGCGCCGAAGAAGGAATGCCCTGGGTCTTGTTCACTGCAACCCCGCCCGTGAACTTCCCTCCGCCGTTTTCACTCTTATAGATTCCTGAACAGGCGCTCGCATAAACGACGTTCGAGTTTCTGGGGTCCACGATGATCGAAAACACATCCGAGTCTTCGATGATTCCCTGCTTGATGCTCGTCCAGTTCGCGCCTCCGTCGACCGTCTTCCAGGGCAGATGCCAGGTCCCGGCATAGACGATCTGCGGATTCGCCGGGTCAATCGCAATCGACTCGACTTCGTGAATCTCCTGACTTCCCTCCGGGCTAATCAGGCTCCAGTGCTCCCCGCCATCCCTCGACCGGTATACCCCTTTGAGCGTACCCGCAACCAGCGTCCTCGGATCGGAGGCAGCAGCTGTCAGTGCCCGGATCGATTGCCCGCGCATCTCCGCATTGCTCTCCCACGTCACCCCGCCATCCTTGCTGCTGTAGAGCCCGCCATCGGTGCTTCCGAATACCCACGCCCCCACGAGGAGGTGTTTTGAATTTGACGCGTCCACCACAATCGAATCCAACGCCAGATCGTCTCTCTTGGCCAGCCAGGCCAGGCGCTTCCAATCGGTTCCGCCGTTCTTGGACTCGTAGATCCAGCCCGTCAACGTTCCCAGATACAGATGTGAGGGATCACGAGGATCGGAGGCAAAAGCCCGCGCATCCCCGCCATCTGGTCCAAACGGCAGCCAACTCACCGCCTGAAGCCGAACGCAGCATAGCGCGAGAAGAAAAGCCGCGTACGCAAAATAAACTCTGCACCGTTGTTTCAAGGATTCTTCCTAAGTCTTAAGTCTAACTGTTCCCGGGAATTGGTTTTGGAGCCCTTCAACACAAAGGCTGACTGGGAACCAACCCAGTCAGCCTTGGTGCTCATTCTGTTCTGTCTACTTCTTCTTCTTTGCCGGAGGTGTCCGTGGCTTAGCCTTCACTGCGCTCTCGTCCACTGGGGTCAGACCCGTGGAGTCAAGCGTCGCGCCAGCTGGGATCAAGGTCGTCGTCACCGTCTTGCCGCTGGTCGGTCCGGTGTAGACCGAGATGCGGCTGGCGTCGATACCCTTCTCCGTTACCAGGTAATCCTTCGTGTTGACAGCGCGTTCTGCTGCAAGATCCGCGCCCTTCTTCTCCACGCCATCGGTAGCTCCAACCACAGCGAGCTTCGCATCCGAAGCACTCTGCAGTTTCAGAGCAACGTCGTCAAGGCAGGCCTTGGCTTCGTTGTCGACACGGCTCGGACGCTTCTTATCCCGCTCGAAGCTGGCAGAGCACAGTGCGCTCGTCGTGGGTGCCGGCGGCGGCGGAGGCGCGTTGACAGTAACTGTCGTTGTACCTGAAGCCGTCTGACCCTTATCGTCAACCACATTGCAGGTCACCGTGATTGTTCCCGGTGCTGCACCTGCTGTGCTCAACGTTGCACTCGAACCGCTACCGTTCACAGAACCAGCCGAAGCGCTGTAGCTGTAAGTTAGCGGACGGTTCTGCGGGCTCATGCCGTTCGCAGTAATCGTCGAAGAATCTCCCGGCGCCACTGTCGACGGATTCGCCGAGCAGCTGATTGTCGGAGGCTCAAACTGTTTCACTGTATAAGTAGCCGAGCAATCTGCCATCTCGCCGGGCTTTGTTCCACCCTGAATATGCCCTTTCGCCGTATAAGTTCCCGGATTGGCATTCTTGGTATCAATGTTGGCGGTAGAACTGTTGCCGGAGATCGTGCCGCCATCAGCCGTCCACGTATAGGTATAGGCCTTCTTCGGATTCATATTCCCTGCGGTCCCGGTAATCGTAATCGGGTCTCCCGGAAATACCGTCGCAGGCGATGCTGAGCAGGCATACGTTACCGGCGGAGGAGGGATGATGTGTCCAAAGTGAACCACCAAACCGGTGCTCAACTCAGCGGCACTCAGGTTCGTACGGCCACCCAGCACGCCGGGCGTTGGGATCGTCGTGGCCGGACCATAATTTGTATGCACGTACCGGTAGTCCGCCTCGAAAAGCCGAATCGACAGGCGGTTATCCCAGAAAGGCAGCTGGTAATCCATGCCGCCGCCCGCCGTTAGAGTAGGTCCCCAACGGTAGGGGTTATGGTAAAAAGGACTCTCCGAATTCGGTCCACCAAGGTTCCCGCCACCAACTAACCCATGTCCGAACAGAGTGAAATTCTGCATCGGAGCGCGGAAGATAGGTCCGGCAGACATGGAATAGAAGCCATCATTCTTGCCATCCGGGTGCACCGCACCAACAAACTCGGCACCGACGTACTTGTTAAAGTAATAAGCCACGCTTCCAAGTCCCCCCTCGTCGATCGAGGAGTAATTGATTCCTTGTGGCTTTAACTGGCCGTGCGCTCCGAAGTACGAGTATCCCAGAAAAACATCAACTCGCGATGGGTTAACGCCCATAGGGGCGGCTGTGCTGGGGGTCGTTTGCGCGTTCAGGCCGCCAACTCCGAGACTGACTGCACAGGCAGCCAGCATTAACCGGCTTAAAGTTTGAAACGGGCGATAAACCATTCGAGTTCCTCCACTCAAATTCTTACGTTTGACCAGTCTTCAAATTCCGATTACAAACATGGATCGTTTCGTTGTTCGATTCAAACAAGCTTACCGCAGTTGCTAAGGCCCAGGATAAAAAGTTACTAATCCGACACTCTCTTTTCAATAGGTTACCAGCGAGATCGGTAAAAACCTCCCAATCCTGCGTCAAACGAACCAGCTTGGTAACCAAAGCAAGCTCCATCAACAGTTACGACAGATTCAGTGTCTTTCGAACCGTTCCCCGCTCCCGCTGGATTTTTTCCTGCAGCAGCGTGATCGCGTAAAGCAACTGCTCAGGCCGAGGCGGGCATCCGGGAACATAGACGTCAACCGGAATCACCTGGTTTACTCCCTGCAACAGCGCATAGTTATTGAAAACTCCTCCCGAGGTCGCGCACGCTCCCATCGAGATAACCCACTTCGGCTCCGGCATCTGCTCGTACAGCCGACGGATGACAGGAGCCATCTTCTGTGAAACCCGACCTGCAATGATCATCAGGTCACTCTGCCGCGGCGACGGACGGAAAACCTCTGCCCCGAACCGCGCAATATCGTATCGCGACCCACCCATCGACATCATTTCAATCGCGCAGCATGCCAGCCCGAAGGTCATTGGCCAAATTGAACTCTTCCGCACCCAGTTGATCGCAGCGTCGAGAGACGCCAGAACCACGCCATCCGGCTGTTCATCGCCCCAACTTACCTCACGCAGTTTTTCCTGATTCTTCCCAAAACTTTCCAGGCTGCCAAAGAGATACCTGTCATTCTTTTGCGGTACCGCTGTCGGCCGACCGCTGCTTGTCGTCTCGTCTGCTGCTGTGCCCATATCTCTAATATAAAACGTGCGACCCCTTAGGCAACTGGCAAAACCACCTGAACTGATTTACTTTCTTGCCAATAGCCCCCGAAAACTACTGCGCATTCTCTTCAATAGCCTGTTCCAGGCCCTTCCTGAGTTCCCCTTCTTTCTTCTTATCCAGCTTCGCGCCGTCTTTCGTCAGGTAGAACACGTCAATTGCAGTCTCTCCCTCCGTATCCACCAGCGCCACTTCGATATTGCATCCTCGCGCTGCCAACGTCAGGCTGAGCGCCCGCAGCAGTCCGGTCGTATCCTGGGCCACCACCTGGACCAGCGTACTGTGCGAAGAAGCCTCATCGTCGAACTCGATCTGAGTCTCAACCGCCACCAGCGCGGCCCTCTTTCTTCCTCGTCGCCGACCGCTCAGCAACTTCTCCACTGCCACCGCACCGGTCAGAACATCGTGCATGCTTTTCAAAAACACCTCATGCTCCGAAGCGTTCATTTCCAACGTACGGAAAGTATCGGTAAACCGAAACGTATCCACGACCACGCTCTGTCGGTTTGAAAACGCATCCGCCGTAACAATGTTCATCCCCCACGCTGCCAGTACACCCGCAATCGTTGCAAATAACTGCGGCCGGTCTCGTGTTACCACTGTCAACTCGCTTACCGCCGGCGCATAACGAAACTCCAGCTGCACCGGATCTTGCTTCAGCCGCCGCGACATCCCAAAGTGCGACCGCACCTGCTCCGGCGTCCGCGTCAGCACATACCGCTCTGGAAACCCTTCCAGAAACTCCCCAACCGCCGCTTTCTCTCCCGGCAGCAGAGCCACCACGCGATGCACCAGCTCGCTCTCTGCCCCTGCACTCACACGCTCATCATCCACACTGCGATCCAGATAATTCGCCGTCGCAATGTAAAGCTGCCAGAGATTTTCCGCCTTCCACGGAGTCAGAGCATCCGGATGCACCGCATTGATATCCGCATACGTAAACAGCATCAGCATCCGCAACGCCTCGGGTGTATGCACCTTCCCTGCGAACGCACGCACCGTCTCCGCATCGAAGATATCCCTCCGTAACGCCGCCGACATCTCCAGATGATTCGCAATCAACCCCACAACCAGCCCACTCTCGTACGAATCCAGTTCCAGCCGCTCCATCACGCTCTCAGCCATCCGCGAGCTCTCCCGCGCATGGTCACTCGTCGAGCGCCCCTTCCCCGTGTCATGCAGTAAAGCCGCCATGTACAGCAGCTCCGGATGCGGCAACTCCCGCAGCACTCCGCCAAAGCGCCCCGCCCACTCGCCCATCGAGCCCTTCTGCGGAGTCTCCAGCCCATGCAGCGTATCGACCAGCACAAACGTATGCTCATCCACCGTGTACCGGTGATACGCATCGCGAATCACCAGTGCATCGATCCCATGAAACTCCGGAATCAGCAGCTCCAGTACGCCCAGCGCATGCATTGACCGCAGCGCATCCCCGGCATGAAACCCCGTCAGAATCCCGCGTAGTCGATGCCACAGTGCCGGCCCCTCTTCAAGATGCGCCGAGAACAGCGGCAATCCATCCGACAGCCGCTCCTCCGCCTCGCGTCCCAACGTGCATCCCGACTGCGCCATCACCTCGAAGACCTGCAGCACAACATCAGGGTCCTCTGCAGGCTCACTGCCAAACTCGCGCGCGGTCTGCAGAACCACACGCCCTCGCTCAACCCGAAACCCGTGCCACGAAGCCTCGGCCTTCCGCTCCCGCTTAAGCCCCAGCAGCCTCCCGCTCGTCTTCCCCGCAGGAACCTCATCCAACACTTGTTCCACCCGACGCTCAACACTGCGTGCATGGCGAAAATAAACCCTCATCCAGTAGGCCGCATCGGCCTTCTTGGGCCTGCGCCCAGTCAATCCAATCATCGTCTCCGCAGCTGCATCCTGAGCCTGCCAGTCCAGCGTATTGTCGTCGCGCTCATGCCGGTAGTGCAGAAAGCACCTCACCAGTCGCAGGAACTCGGCCGCGCTGCGAAACTCTATGTCTTCTTCTCCAGAAGGCGCAAACAAAGCCTCTCCGCTTCCCTTCTTCGCGGTCTGGGCTGTCTGAAGCAGCTTCGCCATCCATCCGCACACATGCGCATCCCTCAGCCCACCCGGACAATCCTTGATACTCGGCTCCAGATGAAACAGCGTATCCCCATACTTCGAATGACGAGCACGCGTCAGTTCAAGCAGCCTCAGCATTACGGCCTTGTACTCACGTTGCAACAGCTTTGGCACGGACTGTCCCGCCAGCAACTCATAAACTGCCGAATCGCCGGTCACCAGCCGATGATCCATCAGCGAAAGAACGCCCT
Source organism: uncultured Acidobacteriaceae bacterium (assembly GCA_963815485.1). Lineage (GTDB taxonomy): Bacteria > Acidobacteriota > Terriglobia > Terriglobales > Acidobacteriaceae > Edaphobacter. The sequence goes on from CAWFGQ010000002.1 coordinate 4,518,369, forward strand.
CGACATTGTCTGCATCGAACCGCTCACACTCCGTCACCCGCCGGGTCAGCGGAGACGCGCGAATCCCCGAGTCCCATAACTCCTGATTCACTCCCCGAACGGCTTCCTTCAAATCTTTCTCAGCCACGCGCCCGTCCAGCAGAAAAAGCAGGTCCACATCCGAATAAGGAAACAGCTCCGCGCGTCCGTATCCGCCAATCGCCACCAACGCGACACCTGTGCGCAGCCACGGATCCCGTTCCACCGCATGTGCCCAAAATGCACGCACAAGCTCATCAACTGCAGCAGCCCGCGCAGCAATTGTCACTGCCCCCGAAGCGCCGCCCGCTTCGAACGCACCGCGAATCTCCAGCATCCGCCGCTGATATTGTCCGCGCATTCCGCTGCTGATGGAGTTGTTTGCCGGCATCGCCATTTTGCTTCGTTGGAAGGTGCGAATAGTGCTTTGAAGGGGCGCGGCTTCGGCCACGCCGTTACTTCAATCTAATCCATGCGGCTTCAGCCGCTGAGGGAATGTATCTGCAGCAACCAACTTTTTAAACCCGGAAATTCACTCCAGTGTCACATCCCTACAGAGCAATCTCCCCGCGCTCATCATTTCGAATCCGGATCGCCTCATCGATCTTCGAAACAAAGATCTTCCCATCTCCAATCGCCCCGGTCCGAGCCGCCGCCATAATCGCAGCAATCGCCCTCTCCAGCATCGAATCCGCCACTACCACCTCCAGCTTTACCTTCGGCAGCAGATCGACCGAGTACTCTCGCCCGCGATAAAACTCCGTGTGCCCTTTCTGCCGTCCATGCCCGCGCGCCTCGGTGATCGTCATTCCCTCTACGCCAATCTCCACCAGCGCATCCTTCACCGCATCCAGCTTCGACGGCTGAATCACCGCTTCAATCTTCTGCATATCCCAATTCCCTTCCTCAAGGCTCACAACTCAAATTCAAAGTTACTAGTGCGCCCAATCGTACCCTTCTTCGCCATGTTGCGAAAGATCGAGTCCTTCACGTTCGTCCTCAACGCTCACGCGGAGTCCGATCACCTTGTCGACAACAAACAAAATGATCAGCGTTCCGACGATCGAAAGACTCCACGCAATCGAAACTCCGACGATCTGGTTCAGCAACTGATGCGCATTTCCTTCGAGCAGTCCGGTCGCTTTGCCTGCTCCGAAGATCGGATTGATCACGCTGTTCGCAAACACGCCAGTCAGCAGCGCCCCAATCGTCCCGCCCGCGCCATGCACGCCAAACGCATCCAGCGAGTCGTCATAGCCAAACCACGCCTTCACCTTCACCACCATGAAGTAGCAGAACACACCCGCGATCAGCCCAATCCACAACGCTGACATCGGTGTCACAAACCCAGCAGCCGGAGTAATCGCCACCAGGCCAGCCACACAACCCGAGATCGCTCCCAATGCCGAAGGCTTGCCCTGCCGAATCCACTCCGCCACGCTCCATCCAATCGCCGCAGCCGCCGCGCCAAAGTGCGTCGCCACAAACGCCGAAGTAGCCAGCGTTCCCGCCGACAGCGCCGACCCGGCATTGAAACCAAACCAACCCACCCACAGCAAACAAGCCCCAATAAAACTCAGCACAACAGAGTGCGGGGGCATCGGCACCTTCGGATAACCAAGCCTCTTCCCCAGATACAGCGCCGTAATCAACGCCGAAACACCCGAAGTCACATGCACCACAGTTCCACCCGCAAAATCAAGAGTAGGAAATCGCCCGCCCAGCGACGCATTCAGCAATCCACCCTTACCCCAGACCATGTGCGCCATCGGGCTATAAACAAACAGCGCCCAAAGCACCATAAACACCAGCATCGCCGAAAACTTCATCCGCTCCGCAAACGCCCCGGTAATCAGCGCCGGAGTAATAATCGCAAACATCAGCTGATACACCATGAACGTCTGCAGCGGAATCGTCGCAGCGTACTTCGGATCAGGCAACAGCCCCACCCCATGCAGAAATACATTATGCAGGCCACCGATAAACGCATTCCCCTCACCAAACGCCAGCGAATACGTCACCATCGCCCACAACACGGTAATCACCGCCATCATGGCAAAGGTCTGCATCATCGTGCCCAGAATATTTTTCTTCCGCACCAGACCGCCATAGAACAGCGCCAGCCCCGGCCCGCTCATCATCAGCACCAGCGCCGCCGAAACCAGCATCCAGGCGTTGTCCCCCGCCGACTGTGCTGCCGCAATCGCCGCAGCATTGTCCGCATTCTGCTTCTCCAGTGCCGCAATCCGATCCGTCTGGTTCATCCCAGCCGTTGATACAGGCGCAGTCTGCGCCATCATCCGCGAGGCACCAATCGCCGACGCACCCACAATCAGCACAAACACAAGAGACAGATACACCTTTGCTACTCGAAGACGCATGGTCAACTCACCGTTTCAAAGTTAGTCAAGACAAGTAAGAAAAGAAAGACGCCCGCGAACAACTGCCTCGTGGCCTCCAGATCACATCACAAATTCCTTAGGCTTCGGCAGGCGAGCACCTCTGCACACCCCCCGTTTCGCTTACTCTACACAAGGGAGCGCGCAACACAAAGCAGGAAATTCATCTCCCTGAAACTTCACCGGAAAAGGAAAGGCGTCACCCTATGTCCACCGCCACTCTCTACAGTTGGGACAACGTCGAACACGAGCAGCTCAATCCACTTCTCTCCCGCAAATTCGTCACCGGCGAGCAGTCCATGTTCGCCCGCGTCCTCCTCGCCAAAGGATGCGTCGTCCCACGCCATTCCCATCCCAACGAACAGATCACTTTCATCACCGAAGGCGCTCTCCGCTTCGACTTCGACGACGGCACCTCTCACACCGTCCACGCCGGCGAAGTCCTCGTCATCCCCGGCAACCTCCCGCACTCCGCAACCGCCGAAGAAGACTGCGTCGACTTCGATATCTTCACCCCACCCCGCCAGGACTGGATCAACAAAGACGACGCCTACCTCCGCAAATAATTAATGGAAGGCCACCAAACGGGGTGCCCCACATCTCGATCCTGAGATGTGGGCATCGTCCGAAGGACGACCGCACTCTTCACCCTTAGAAAAAAAGCGTCATCTCGACCGAAGCTGTTCACAGTCTCATCGTGAACAGCGCAGTGGAGAGATCCCCGCATTTTTACTTCCGCTCCAACATCTCCCGCACAATCCATTCCCACTCGGGCCTCGAATCGCCAGCAGCCACCGCCCGCCCAGCCCTCCGATACCAATACCCAGCATTCCCCAAATCCCCCTCCTTGCGATGCAGATAAGCATGAACCCAGGCCCCATCAGCCCCGGCAACATCCTGAGCCACCTCATGCGCCTTCTCCCAATCCTTCTGAGCATCCCACCAAAGCGCGAGCAAAGCCCCAGAGAAACCCGACCCATCCGAAGCCGCAAACTCCTCCACGGTCATAGCCCGCTACTCCCTATTCCCTACTCCATACACCCTGCCCTCAAGGGGCCATATACCCACGCTCCCGCATCCACTTCGCCACCAGATCAGGCCACACACTCAGCTGCGGATTCGCCGCCGCCAATCCCGCTCCATGCGCTCCATGCTGGAAGATGTGCATCTCCGCGGGCACACCAGCCTTCACCAGAGCCGAATAGAACATCACGCTATTCATTACCGGCACCGTCTTATCATCCGTCGTTGTAAATAAAAACGTCGGCGGTGTATCCTTCGTCACCTGCGTCTCCTCCGACAGCGAATCCACCAGCTTCGGATCAGGCATATCCCCCAGCAGATTCTTTAGCGATCCGCGATGCAGATTCGGCTCATGAAACGTAATCACCGGATACCCCAGCATCAGAAAATCCGGCCGGCTCCCTTCGCGGTCAACCAGATCGCTCGCCGAAGAATTCCCCGCGTCAAAATGCGTTCCCGCTGTCGCCGTCAGATGCCCGCCCGCAGAAAATCCCCACATCCCCACATGATCGGTTGCAACGGCCCAATCCTCTGCATGCGCCCGCACCATCCGAATTGCCCTCTGCGCATCCTCAAGCTCTACGGGAAAGTGATACTTCGGCCCCAGCCGATAGGTCAGGACAAACGCCGCCACACCACGCTCATTCAACCATCGCGCAATCGCATACCCTTCCTTCTCGGTCGCCAGGTGCGTGTACGAGCCCCCGGGAGCTACCACAACACCGGTCTTCGTCGCATTCGGAGCCACCGGCAGAAAAACCGTCAACAAAGGTTTATCGACATCTTCATTCCCCAACGCCCCCGGCGCCCCCGCAGGCCAGAGCAGCATCGTCTTCCCGGCCCCACCCTGCGAGACCCAAGACACTGTCGAAGGCGGTACCGGAGCAGCGGGCGCCGCCGGTGTTACCTGTCCAAACCCAACCCCACACACAACCGCGATCACAAACCCGCAAACAAGCCTCTTCACCACGTCTCCAATCCAGACAGAATTCCACAATCGAAACCCGACGCAGCCATACTACAACCACTCTTCGCCCCAATCACTTCGACAACCGCAACCTCAATCCCGTACCCTTGCCTCAGCACTTTCATCCTCAGCCGGAGAACCATGAAGCAAATCGTCCAGAAGCAGCTCGCTCAATCCATTGCCACCATGCAAGCAGTCCTCGCCGACGAAAAAATCTCCGAAACCCTCGTCACCATCGCCGAACTCACCGCCACCGCCATGCGCACCGGCCACAAACTCCTCGTCGCAGGCAACGGAGGCTCAGCCGCCGACGCCCAGCATCTCGTAGCCGAGTTCGTCGTCCGCCTCATCGACACCCGCCCCGCTCTCCGCGCCATCGCCCTCACCACCGACTCCTCCATCCTTACCGCCTGCGGCAACGACTTCGGCTTCGACCAGATCTTCGCCCGCCAGATCGAAGCCCTCGGCCAACCCGGCGACATCTTCCTCGGCATCTCCACATCAGGCAACTCGCCCAACATCCTTCAAGCCCTCGAACAGGCCCGCAAATCCGGCCTCACCACCATCGGCTTTACCGGCAACGGCGGCGGCAAAATGAGCGACCTCTGCGATCACAACATCATCATCCCCTCGGCCGTCACCATGAACATCCAGGAATCCCACCTCGCCCTCGAACACATCTTCTGCATGCTTGTCGAGTGCCACTACTTCGTCTCGTAGCCCTTCTTTTTGTTTTCCAAGAACTCCGATAAAAGCGTCATCTCGACCGAAGCAGCGCGGTTTTCTTAGCTTCGCTACTAAAGAGAGTCATCTCGACCGGAGCAGCGGACAGCTTCATCGTCCGCTGCAGAGAGTGGAGAGACCCCCGTATTTGTCTTTGCCTTTTCAGTTGCTCCTTCATCTTTGAAAAGCTCGAAACAAATTCCAGCAACACCTCGTCACACACCTATACTCAGTTCATCCAAAAACCTCAGAGGTCAGTCCATGGTCTTCCCTTGGCGTAATCGTTGTGCATCGTTCGTCGTATTAACGATGGCATCCGTCCTAACCACCACCATCGCTTTCGCGCAGGATAAGCCCGAAGAAAAACCCGTAGCCACTCCCGCCGCAGCACCACACGCTTCCGCAACTCCCACCACACCCGACTCCACCACCGAAGGCAGTGTCAACATCGGCGGCCAGTCCATCGCCTACAGAGCCATCGCCGGAACAATCACCGTCGGAGGCACTGACCCGCAGGACGCCACCATCGGCTTCGACGGCAAGCCGCTCCCCGACGCCAACGTCCACCTCCCCGAGCGCGCCGAAGACGCCCCGCCCACCGCGCGCATGTTCTACGTCGCCTACTTCAAGAAAGATGCCAACCCCGCCACACGCCCCGTCGTCTTCGCCTACAACGGAGGCCCCGGCTCACCCACCATGTGGCTCCACATGGGCACCTTCGGCCCCAAGCGCATCGTCACGCCTGACACTCAGCATCAGGAAGGCGCACCCTACTCCATCGTCAACAACGACTACTCACTTCTTGACGTAGCCGACATCGTCTTCATCGACGCACCCGGCACCGGCCTCAGCCGCACCTTCGGCAAAAATAAATCCGAAGCCTTCTACGGAGTCGACGCCGACGGTCACGCCTTCGAGCGCTTCATTCGCCGCTTCCTCTCCAAATACGATCGCTGGAACTCCCCCAAGTACATCTTCGGCGAGAGCTACGGCACGCCACGCTCCGCCGTTCTCGCCGCCGACCTCCGCAGCGTCGACCTCAACGGCATCATTCTGCTCTCGCAAATCCTCGCCTTCGATAACAGCGTCGACGGCCCCACCGCCAACCCCGGCGTCGATCAGGCCTACGCTCTCGCGCTCCCCACCTTCGCCGCCACCGCCTGGTACCACCACAAACTTTCTAACCAGCCCCCAGCCCTCAAACCCTTCCTCGAAGAGGTGCAGAAGTACGCTCTCGGCGACTACATGACCGCTCTCCTTCAAGGCAGCGATCTCCCCGACGCGCAGCGCCAGGCAGTAGCCGAAAAACTTCACAGCTACATCGGCCTGCCAGTCGACTATCTCCTCCGCGCCGACCTCCGCGTCACCGGCGGCGAATTCTCCAAGGAACTCAAACTCAACGAAGGCATCACCACCGGCCGTCTTGACTCACGTTACGAGGGCCCCGACGCCGATCCCATGGGCGCAACCTCCGGCTACGATCCCCAGAGCGACGCCATCACCTCAGCCTGGAACACCGCCATCAACCAGTACCTCCACAACGATCTCAAGTACGCCACGCAAGCCACCTACCTCATGTCCGCACGTCAGGGCGGCGAGTTCAACTGGAACATGACCCACACTCCCCCGGGCCGCGGCTTCGGCGGTGGAGGCAGCACACCCGGCAGCGTCGAGACCGGAGCCAACGTCATGCCCGACCTCGCCTACCGCATGAAGATGAACCCGAAGATGAAGGTCATGCTCGCCGGCGGCTACTACGACCTCGCCACCCCGTACTTCGAGGGCGTTTACGAGATGCACCATCTCCCCATGCCAAAGAACCTGCAATCCAACATCAGCTATCACTACTACGAAGCCGGCCACATGATCTACGTCAAGGACGACATCCTCAAGCAGTTCAAATCCGACGTAGCCAGCTTCATCAAATCCACCGAAAGCGGCAAATAACTAGTCACCCTCAATCGAAAGAAGGCCGGGAGCCACTCGAGCACCCGGCCTTCTATTCCCCACTCCCTGTTCCCTCTGTTCCTGACTATTCCTTCGCGGCTTGGAAAGGATGGCAGCCCGGAGCAAAGCACGAGGAAAAAGCATGGGCTGAACGCTTCCCCGCCGCCATCAAATTTCTCTTCCCAAAGGCGCCCACCCAGTCGCGGTCTCAATAAAACATTAATCTGCGCGAAGAAGTTTTCTAACATCGGCATCCAGCCTCGGACGATGCATAATGGCAGTAACAAAATGCCAGGCGCCTCGTATCGGTTCAAACGTTTAATCAGTGTGCTTTGCGTCGGTGGGCTGCTTTGCGTGCTCGCTTTGCAACTGATGCACGTTGCCAGGGCGACCTCCGCAACGTGGGACGAGCCTCATCATCTCTTCGACGGCTACACCATCTGGAAGCTTCACGACTACACCCTCAATCCCGAAGTCCCGCCACTCGTAAAGCTCACTGCCGCGGCCCCCCTTCTGCACATGCATCTCGACGTCCCCCAAAACAAGGGCAGATCGGTACCCGAAGAAGCGTTCCTCGACGGCAGAGCCTTCCTCTTCGGCAACGGGGGCGACCGGGTATTCTTTCCCGCACGCATGGCCTGCGCCCTCTTTGCCCTCGGGCTGGCACTGCTGGTATATCTCATCGCCGCAGAAATGTTCGGCTTCGGCGCGGGTCTCTTTGCGTTAGCTTTGTTTGTCTTCGACCCAAACCTTCTCGCCCACGGCGCACTCATAGCCACCGACGTCGGAAGCGCCTCCCTCTTTCTAGCAACTGCCTACGCCTTCTATCGCTTCTGCACAAAACCCTCATGGCCGAAACTCGTCCTCGCAGGAATCGCAGCCGGTCTCCTGCTCGCCGCAAAATTCACCGGCATCTTTTTTGTTCCCATTCTCCTGCTCGCCGTTTTGCTGGAGTGGGCTCTGTCTCGCAACATCCGAATCCTCGGCCAGCGCCTCGCGGCCCTGGCGGCAGTCAGCCTTATCGCATGGACCATCCTCTGGTCCTTCTACGGATTTCGCTACAAAGCCACACCCGAAGGCTTCGAACTCAACCCAACCCTCAACGCCTATCTGGCAAAAATGTACGACCAGCGCGCGGCACACACCTTAGCCCATATAGCTCACTACCGCGTTTTGCCCGAGGCCTACATCTGGGGTCTCGAGAACACAAAGAACACCGAGTTCGAAGACAACAGTTATTTCTGGGGTCGCGTCTGCCGCCACGGAAACCGGGCATACTTCCCCACTGCCTTTCTCATTAAATCCACCCTGCCATTTCTCATCCTGCTTTGCCTGTCTCCGATAGCCTGGCGATGGGGTCTTCGCAAACAACCTCGCGAACTCGGCTACCTCCTGATCCCAGTCGCCGTCTATTTCGCAATCTCCATCAGCTCTGACATGAACATCGGTGTACGTCATCTCCTGCCGATCTATCCCTTCCTCTACATCCTGATTGCAGGCACCGCCGCAACTCTCACCAACCGTAATCCACGTTGGTCCATCGTGCTCGCAGCGCTGCTCTGCTGGCAGATCGTAACCTCCTCCCGCATCGCACCGGCGTACATGGCCTATGGCAACGAAGCCTGGGGAGGTCCATCGCATGTCCACCACTATCTCAGCGACTCAAATACAGACTGGGCCCAGCAGCTCAAAGCCGTCAAAATCTACCTCGACGACCACCGCATCACCAACTGCTGGTTCGTCTACTTCGCCGACGGAGCCATCCAGCCCTCCGACTACGGAATCTCCTGCAAACGCTTGCCCACAACCGTCACCCTCTGGTGGCTCGATCTCCCTATGCAGGTGCCTCCAGTCATCGACGGTACCATTCTGATAAGTGACAGCGATCTCGAAGGCATCGAGTTCGGCGACGGCGAACTCAATCCATACAACAGCTTCCGCACCATCCAGCCCACCACCGCAATCCAGTATGGCGTCTACGTCTACGACGGAAAGTTCCCCGTTCCCTTAGCCTCTGCTCTCGTCGAATCCCACGAAGCCCAGAAATTTCTCTGGCTAGGCAAGCCACAGGAAGCGCTCGAAAAGGCCCGCACCGCCTCGCAACTCGCACCTGGATCCGCACGCATCCAAGCAACTCTTGGCGACGTTCTCGCTGCGACAGGCGATCAAACCGAAGCTCTGTCGCACTACACCACCGCTCTCCATTCTGCTCAAACAGTGCGCCCCGATCTCCAGATACCAGTTGCAGAGGATCTCACGCAGAAGATCGAGAAACTGACAGCGCTCCAGCCCTCAAAATAATCACCCGCTAGGGCCGAAGCTCGAATCGCGCGCTCTTGCCCTCATGCTCCAGGAGCCAGCGCTTCCGCTCCATGCCGCCGCCATACCCTGTGAGCGACCCATTCGCTCCAATCACTCGATGACAAGGCACGATCACTCCCACCGGATTCGCTCCATTCGCCAACCCAACAGCTCGGACAGCAGTAGGCCGTCCGATCCGTTCTGCAAGTTCCGCATAAGAAATCGTTGTGCCGCATGGAATCTCCCGCAATGCCCGCCACACCTCGCGCTGAAAAACCGTCCCTGCCGTCTGGACCGGCAAGTCATCGATCGCCCCAACCTCACCCGCAAAGTATCTTCGAATCGCGTCCGTCAAGCCTGTCACATTGCGTCCCTCTTCAATCGTGAACCCGTCCTTTCCATATTGAAGCCGCAGCGACCGTCGCATACGGTGCTCATGCTCATTCCAGTCAACAGCCCGTAGATTCCCTTCCCTGTCCGACACAACAAGCATCTCGCCGATAGGCGTGTCGATTCGATCCATCAACAACCGCAGTACCTCACTCATGAGCACTCCTGTCTTTTCAAGTTACGTTCGCGTCGGCGGCCCACAGATGTTGCGCCGCGTACGCACGCCACGGCCGCCACGACTCCGCACGATCCAAAAGATTCGCCACAGTCGACCGCACCCCATCCATCGAGGCAGCGCTACGCAGCAAGCCAATATCCGAGGCGGGAAACGCATCCATCTCCCGCAAGGCACGCAGTGCAATATAGTGCGCCGTCCACTCACCCACTCCCAGAATCATGCGCAATCGCACAATCGCCTCTTCAATCGTTCCAAACGGACGAAACAGATTTGGATCGTCCACCGTCGCCTCCGCCAGCGCCTTCAGCGACCGTTGCCGGGCATTCGGCATTCCCACACCGATCGACTTTGCCGAAGCCAACCGCACAGCAGTAGGGAACACGCGCGACAAACCCCGATGGCCGCCCTTCCCTTTCGAAACAGCCTTGCCATGAAGCGCAACAAGCTGACCTGCAAGCCGCCGTGCCGCAACAACGCTGATCTGCTGGCCAAGAACCGCTCGCACCGCCAACTCGAATCCATCCCATCCCCCGGGCGCACGCAACCCCGGTCGTCGCGCTACCAACGGCGCAAGCAATGGATCACGAGAAAGGTGCGAGTCAATCGTCTCAATATCCGCACCCAGATCGAACACGCGCCGCACCCGGCTCACAATAGCCGGCAACGAACGAACCTGCGGAAACCGGATCGTAACTCCGAGGCTCTGCTGCCGCGGCAGATTCCTGACTTCAATACTCCCGGTAAAACCATCAATCTCAACCGTGCGCCAATAACTCCCGCCCTCCACAACCTCAACGCCGGGAATTGCACGCATCTGCAGATAATTGAGCATCGAATCCCAGTCATAAGGAGGCCGATAACGCAACCGCAACGTCGTCCCGGCCTCTGCATCTGCACTCGCAGAAGTCTTCCTTCGCAATGCACTGGGTGGACGATGAAAGAGATCGCGGAAGATCTCATTGAATCGCCGCACACTGCCGAATCCCGCAGCCATCGCAATATCGGTCATCGACATCTGCGTCTCATGAATCAGCTGTTTGGCAAACAGCACACGCCGGGTCTGTGCCACCGAGACCGGCGAAGCGCCAAGGTGCTGCAGAAACAATCGGCGCAACTGTCGTTCACCCAAACCAAGCCGCTCCGCCAGCTTCTCAACGCTCGCGTCCTCTCCATCAAGCGCGCCCTCATTGATCAGGGCCAGCGCCCGCGACACAGTATTCGATGTCCCCCGCCACGACGCCATATCCGGCGCCGTCTCCGGACGGCAACGCAAACAAGGCCGAAAACCCGCCTCCTGCGCCGCCGCCGCCGAACCAAAGAACCGGCAGTGCTCGCGCTTCGCCGTTCGCGCCGGACAAACCGGTCTGCAATAGACGCCAGTCGATGTGATCCCGACAAAGATCAGGCCATCGAACCGGGCATCCCGGCTCTGCAAGACGCGAAGGCATATCTCTCGATCAGGCAGTTCCATAAATCAATTTTCCCACCTGCCGCGAACACGAACTCGCGCTTTTCGGACATCAATGGCACCGGCAAAAAATTGGTACTGAAGGCGTAGCCCCGGAACTTCCGCAAGTATCATTCAGCCGGATCACATTATCTCAACGCATCAACCACTACACAGGAGCTTGATATTCATAGAAGCGTCTGTAGCGCTGGGTGAACCGAAGTGGCGGCAACCCCACGGGTGAATAGCTCCACAAACCCTCAAACTCATTTGACAGCGCTGATAAACTTAATTCAGAGGACAATCCAGGCCCGGCCGACGCCGGGCCTTTCGATTCAGAGGGCCGGCACACGTCGAAGTCCAGACTTAAAGTCTCTACTTCGAAGACTTTGCACACTTTTTGACGGGGTAGGGGGAGTATCCATGCACCACCGCAACAGACATCACGAAGGCGCCACCGCCAACCTGAATCGCAACTGCCATCTCACCCTCGCAACCCTCGCCACACTTTTTTTATCCACAGCTCTCGCCGCACAAGCCCAGCCCAACCTCAACCTCATGAAGTACGCCTGCGGCGCTGCGAAAGGGGTCCCCGACGAGCGCGCTCGTTGGGGTGGGAACCGAACGTTCGCCACCCTCTCACCCACCTCCCGCTTCACCGACACCACTGCCGGCTTCGATCTCCTCCCCTCCCCCACCGTCGAAGCCAAATCCTGCACATCCGACAAGCCCTTCTTCTTCTCCGTCCCCATCCCCGAAGGCAGCTATCGCATCACCGTCGTCCTCGGTGGGCCTCAGGCCTCCGTCACTACTGTCCGCGCCGAAGGTCGTCGCCTCATGCTCGAAAAAATCCCCACAAAGCCCAACGAGTCCATCACCAAAACATTCGACACGAACGTCCGCTATCCCGAAATCTCAGGTGATGCCAACGACAAAGTCCGCCTCAAGCCCCGGGAGCAAGGCATCCTGAACTGGGACCACAAACTTACCCTCGAATTCAACGGCGACCACCCCAGCGTCCGCTCTATAAATATCGAACCCATCCCCAACGAGCCAGTCGTCTACCTAGCAGGCGACTCCACCGTAGTCGATCAGTACTACGAACCCTGGGCCGCCTGGGGACAGATGCTCCCACGCTTCTTTCTCCCCGGCATCGTCATCGCGAACCACGCCGAATCCGGCGAAACCACCAAGAGCTTCGTCGGCGAACGTCGCCTCGCCAAAATCATGACCACCATGAAGCCCGGCGACTACCTCTTCATCCAGTTCGCCCACAACGATATGAAGCCCGGCGCCGTCCCCATCGACGAGTACAAAAAACTCCTCTCCGACTTCATCGCCCAGACTCGCGCCAAAGGCGCAACTCCCGTCCTCGTCACCAGCATGAACCGCCGCACCTTCGACGACGCCGGCAAAATCACCAACTCTTTCGGCCCCTACCCCGACGCAGTCCGCGAGATCGCAGCACAACAAAAAGTCGCACTCATCGACCTCAACGCCATGAGCAAGACCCTCTTCGAAGCCATGGGCCCCGAAAGCACACTCAAAGCCTTCATGCACTACCCCGAAAACTCGTTCCCCGGCCAGACCGCCGCCATCGCAGACGACACTCACTTCAACAGCTACGGTGCCTACGAACTCGCCCGCTGCATCGTTCACGGCATCCGCGAAGCCAATCTCCCCCTCACAAAACTCCTCGACCCCACCGTCCCCGACTTCAATCCAGCCCATCCCGATCCGCAACCAGACTTCAACCTTCCATTCACCCCCATCCTGCTAAAATCCGATCCAACGAAAGTAGGTCAGACCGAATAATCCGCAAGGAAGATCAGGCATGCCGAACACAAAAATTCATCCCTTCCTTCTCTTCGAGGGCAAAGCCGAAGAAGCCATCAACCTCTACCTCTCTCTCTTTCCAGGCTCACAACTTGTCGATCTCCAGCGCTGGGGCCCCAATCAGCCCGGCAAAGAACACTCCGTGATGAAGGCCAGCTTCACCATCAAAGACCTCACCATCATGTGCACCGACAGCCCCGCGCAACACGCATTCACCTTCACGCCATCAGTCTCCCTCTTCGTCGACTGCGACTCCGAAGACGAGCTCAACCACCTCAACACTTCGCTCTCCGAAGGCGGTAACATCTTCATGCCCATCGGCAACTATGGCTTCAGCCGCAGCTTCACCTGGATCAGCGACCGCTTCGGCGTCTCCTGGCAGCTCAACCTCGCCTGACTACTTCTCCGCGAGCAACTTCTCCACATCAACCCTGAAATCCCGCTCCCTCACCGCGCCAACATAAGTCTTCGCCACACATCCCTCTCGATCCACCAGAACAGTCGCAGGCAAACCTCCCAATCCAAACTCCACCTGCGACAGCTTCTCCGGCATCGCGATCGGATAGCTCACCCGAAGCTCCTCCACGAACCGCCTCACCTTCTCCTCGCCACCCTCATCCAAAGCCACACCCACAACTGCAAGCCCCCGTGGCCCAAGCTCCCCCGACAACCGCACCAATCCCGGCATCTCCTCCCGGCAAGGCCCACACCACGTAGCCCAGTAGTTCACCAGCACAACCTGCCCCCGATGCTCCGACATCCTCCAGGTCTTCCCATCCAGTCCCGTCAGCACAAGCTCTGCTATAGCTTTGCGCTCGCCCACCGGAGTAATCCCGCCCGACCGCCTCCCTCCGTAGTGCCACACAAAGGCCATCACCACGAATGCCACGGCTATCCACGTATACGCAACCCATCTCCTGCCTGTCATTTGCTTCAACGATACCCTTCCATACGGCCACACTGATACAGTGTCAGGAGTGTTCGAGCGACAAACCAAGTCCGAAACCTCTCGGCGAAGAATCCTCCTTCGCGCCGCAACCCTCTGCGCCCTGCTCCTCACCTGTACCCACGCAACCCCCTATTCCGTTCAGACCCACGAACAGCTGATCGACCTCGCCTGGAAGCAATCCATCCGGCCCATTCTCCTCAAGCACTACCCCACTCTCACCGAAGCGCAGCTACAGCGAGCCCACGCCTACGCCTACGGAGGCTGTGCTATCCAGGACTTCGGTTATTACCCCTTCGGCAACGTCTTCTTCTCCGACCTCACCCATTACGTCCGCGCCGGCGATTTCGTCCTCAATCTTCTCCGCAACGCACACACTGCCAATGAGCTCGCCTTCGCCATCGGCGCCCTCTCCCACTACATCGGCGACAGTATCGGTCACAGCATCGCCATCAACCGCGCGGTTCCCATCGAGTTCCCCAAGCTCGAACAAAAGTACGGCACCACTGTCAACTACGACCAAAACCCGCACGCCCACGTCCAGACCGAGTTCGCCTTCGACATCGACGAGCTCAGCGTCGGTCGCTTCGCCCCTTCCGCCTATCTCGAACATGTCGGCCTCGAAATCCCCAACGGCCTCATCCACCACGCATTCTTTGAAACCTACGGCATTGACATCAGCCAGATCATCGGCAAGCGAGAGACTGCCGTCGGCGTCTACCGCCGCTCTGTGCGGCACTTCATTCCAAACATCGCCCGCGCGGAAACTATCCTCCACAAGAACAGCTTTCCAACCGACATACCCAGTCCCGACCTCTCCAACTTCATCAATGAACTTCAACAGGCATCGACCGATAACAATTGGGAGGCTTATCGCAGGAAGCCCGGTTTCGGCAGCCACGTCTACGCTGGCTTCATCTTTATCCTGCCGAAGGTCGGTGCACTCAAGCTCCTCGCCATCAAAGGCCCAACTTCGCAGACCGAAGACCTCTACATCAAGAGCGTCAATCGATCCATCAATACGCTCCGCAGAATCCTCGACGACTACGATCACGTCGAGCGCTATCTTGCCAATCGCGACCTCGACACAGGAACCGTCGTCAAGCCCGGAACCTATCCGCCCACCGATAAAACCTACGCCAAACTCCTGGCCTTCATCACTAAGAATCCGAACAACATCATCCCCCTCCAGCTCAAACACGACCTCGTCGAATACTATGCTGATCCCCAGGCGCCCATCATCACGAAAAAGAACCCGGATCAGTGGGCCAAGATCCAGGACAATCTTAAAACCCTTGCAACCATGAAGACCGTTGGAGAGCTTGACGCAGAGACGATCGATATCCTTAGCGGAAACTAGACTACGCCGGAACTCGCTTCAATGTAAGAATCAGAACCGCAATAAAGACAGGGCTCCACAACTGTCTCACTTGGCAGAACTGCATCCAACATTTTCCAGGAGAAACGATGAAATTCGTTCACAGAGACCGGTGCCCCTTCGTCTTCGCAGTAGTTACCATCGCCCTTGCCCTTGCATCCGGCTGCAACAGTGGAAAATCGGCCCCCACTCCGGACAATTTCACCATGGCCATCAATAACCATTTTCTGGACCATAAGGACTGCCTCTTCACCGACACGCGATTTCCCTTCGAGACGAGCGATCCGGAAAAGACGAAGCAGTTAGACTCTCTCGTCAAGGCATCGCTCCTCGAAAAATCCTCCGAGCCGAGCATTCACGTTAGCCGTTACACCGTCTCCACCAACGGCACCCGCTTCGCCCCTCACTTCTGCTATGGCCACCGGGAAGTCACCAGCATCGACGGCTCAACCCCGATTGCCGTCGTCGATGGCTTCAAGGAAACCACCGTCTCCTATAGCTACTCCATGAAAGAAGTTCCCGTCTGGGCCCTCAGCCATGATGTTCAGGACGCCTTTCCCGACATGGCCAAAGCCACCACCACCCAGGTCACCGCCAAAGCCACCCTCGCCCAGACCCCCGTGGGCTGGCAAATCCCCGACTAACCGTCGTTACAATTGTTCGTTTGGCCCGTCATTCTTGCTACGGGCAGGGCTTCCCTTTTTTCTCCGTGATAATTTTTTGCAACTCGTCGTTTGCAACCGGTTGGTTGAGGATCGGGATCTCCTTGCCTTGCCCAGGGCCTTCGTTGGTTATGGTCTGTGTGCCAGTCGCCTTCCAGTTAGGGAGCAAAAATGGATCGTCGCCCGGAGTAAGCTTCCACGCCTTGTCAACGGTGATGCTTGCGTGCCACAGAAACCGGAGATGGCCCATATCAAGGGGCCCTGCCGGATCGCGCGCGACCAGCCAGAGGTGAAACTTCCCTTTCACAGTGACAGACTCAAGCATCTGGCAGGGCGCATCCGGATGAGCGACCAGCAGTTGTATCTGTGGATCATCCTCCAGTTGTGGATGGTTTTTACCCGCATCCGCAACAAGAACTGGTTCGCCTACCGAACCGGGTGGACCATACCAGGGGGGAGCAACAGTAGAGAGACCGAAATCTCTCGCTTTGACTGCTTGAGTCTTTCGATTCCAGCCAGCGCTGTACGTCCCTTCCCACTCCAGGCGCTCTACAGTTTGGATGAATCCCACCATCCATTGCTTACTTGGGGGATTAGACCCTGTGGGTTCGTTATTCCCAACCATCGCATCCAGCTTCCATGCGGGCATTTCGTCAAGGCCGTTAAAGTTGCCGCACCGAAACCAGAGCACCGTGTACTTGAGCTTGTGGTTGTTCAAAAAATTAAGCTGTTCCTGGAAATCTAGCTTGACTGAACCCGGTCCCCTATTAAACCAGGTCTGCGAGACCCCGCACATGCAGAGCACAAGGCCACTCCCCGCATCGACAGGTGTTGCGCTCGTTCCTCTCGGACAACTATCCTTGCAACTACTCATACCAACTCCACGCGTGCTTGTAACACGGTACAGATAGAAGTGCAAGAGCTCCTCCCGCGTGGCTGTATCTGAAAATATCGAGGCTCTCCGACCTTAGGAGTCTCCCTCTCCGCAGCCAGATCACAGAGGTAGACTGCGACGAAGACTAGTCATACATCGCCGAGTGGATTGCCCCGGCAACTGGCTACTGTCCTACAATCAAATCAGATGGATCTCGCCGCAAAATCCGCGAAGCTCCGAACCACTCTGCAGGAACTAGGCACCGTCCTCGTCGCCTACTCTGGAGGCACCGACTCCGCCTACCTCGCCTTCACGGCGCACGAAGTCCTCGGCGAAAAGATGCTCGCCGTCATCGCCGACTCTCCCTCGCTCCCCCGCGAAGAACTCACCGCTGCCCTCGCCTTCACAGCCGAACACAACATCCCCACCCACATCCTCCAGACCAACGAACTCGATAGCCCCAACTATCAACGCAACGACGCCCAACGCTGCTTCCACTGCAAAGACGAGCTCTTCACACAAATGGAAGAGGCCCGCGCCGAACGCGGCTTCCAGCACATCGCCTACGGCAGAAACCTCGACGACGACGGTGAATTCCGCCCTGGCCAGCAAGCTGCGGCGCAACATCATGCCGTCGCACCGCTCGCCACCGCACAATTAACCAAATCCGAGATCCGCCAGCTAGCCCGAGAAGCCAACCTCTCCCTCGCCGAAAAGCCTGCAAGCGCCTGCCTCGCCTCGCGCATCGAGTACGGCCGCCCCGTCACTCGCGAAAATCTCTCACAGGTCGAACAAGCCGAGGCCGCCCTCCACACCCTCGGCTTCCCTCAGGTTCGCGTCCGCCACCACGGTGACCTCGCCCGCATCGAAATCGCTCGCGAAGACCTGCCCCGCGCGCTTTCGACTGCAGTCCTCGAAAAAATTACCGCCGCGATCAAACCCCTGGGCTTCCTCTACGTGACCCTCGATACCGAAGGCTACCGATCCGGCAGCATGAACGACACTCTTCTAGCCGCATCCGCGATTAGCCCTGCCCGCTGACTCCGGTTTTGCGAACATGAAACAATAACCTCATGCGCATCGCTTACCTCGACTGCTTCGCCGGAATCAGCGGCGACATGTTCCTCGGCGCACTCCTCGACGCCGGTCTCGACCCCAAAATTGTCCACGAAGCTGTAGCCGCGTTGAATCTCAACGCTACGCTCAAAATCGAGAGGGTAGACCGCAGCGGAATCTCCTCCACCAAAGTCCACGTCTACGAAGGCGCAAACCTGGCCGAAGCAAATCACGAACAGCAAACCCACACCCACCAGCACGACCCAAAGACCCAGGACCAGCACAAAATCGGACACACTCACGAGCACACACACGACCACGATCATCCACACGAGCACACGCACGGCCGCTCCCTCACCACCATCCAAAATCTAATCAACGCTGCTCCACTCGCCGCCCCAGTCAAACAAACCGCCATCCAAACCTTCGAACTCCTCGGGGCCTCTGAAGCCAAAATCCACAATGTCCCCATCGAAAAAATTCACTTCCACGAAGTGGGCGCAGTCGACGCAATCGTCGACATCGTCGCCGCCTCCGCCGGCATCCACGCACTCGCGATCGACACATGGTTCTGCTCACCCCTCAACGTAGGCGGCGGCACGGTCGACTGCGCCCACGGGCGCTTCCCCGTCCCCGCACCCGCCACCGCCGACCTCCTCCGCGGTCTCCCCACCTACTCGGCGCACATTGAAAAAGAACTCGTCACTCCCACCGGAGCAGCTATCATCCGCACCCTCGCTCCCACCTTCGGCCCTCAACCCGCCATGCGCGTCGAGCAGATCGGCTACGGCGCAGGCTCGCGCAATTCCAAAGACTTTCCCAACGTCCTCCGCATCCACATCGGCGAATCCGCCGACGCTACGCACTCCGCCGTAGCCATCCTCGAAACCGCCATCGACGACCTCAGTCCACAGATCCTCGCCCACGTCACCGAACGAGCCCTCGCCCTTGGCGCTCTCGACGTCATGTCCACCGCCGTGCAGATGAAGAAGGGCCGCCTCGGGACCCTCCTCACCATCCTCGCCGACGACGCCCAGGTTCCAGCGCTGGAAAACCTTCTCCTCCGCGAGACCAGCACTCTCGGAATTCGCATCCACCACGAGCACCGCTCCTGCCTCGACCGCACTCACACCACCGTCACCACACCTTACGGCGAAATCCGCATCAAAGTCGGCTCCCGCAACGGCGAAACCTACAACGCCGCCCCCGAGTTCGAAGACTGCCGCGCAGCCGCTGAAAAACATCGCGTCCCCGTCAAGCAGGTTCAGCAAGCTGCCATCGCCGCTTACCATCGCTGACCCTTAACTCGCATCCAATCCATTAATCGAAGGAATCCCGCAGGAGCTAACATGGAGCGTCGAGACTTCCTCAAATCCACTGCCGCAGCAGGCATAGCCTCGGCAATACCAGCCCCGGCACAAACCGCGCCACTCGCCGCCCGGCGCTCCGAATCCCCCAACATGATCTATCGCCAACTCGGCACCACAGGCGAACGAGTCTCCGCCATAGGCATGGGCGGCTACCACCTCGGTAAACAGGCCGACGCGGCCGAGAGCATCCGCCTGATCCACAGCGGCATCGACCGCGGCATCAATTTCCTGGACAATTGCTGGGACTATAACGGCGGCCTCTCCGAAGTCCGCATGGGTCAGGCCCTTCGCAACGGCTACCGCGAGAAGGTCTTCCTCATGACAAAAATGGATGGCCGCACCGTGAAAGAGTTCAATAAACAACTCGAACAATCCCTCGGCCGCCTCCAGACCGACACCATCGACCTCGTTCAGTTCCACGAGATCATTCGCATGGAAGACCCCGACCGCATCTTTGCACCCAGCGGAGCCATCGAAGCCGCCATCGCCGCAAAACAGGCAGGAAAAATCCGTTACATCGGTTTCACTGGCCACAAAGACCCCGCCGTCCACCTCCGCATGCTCGAGACCGCGCAGCGCCACAACTTCCACTTCGACACCATCCAGATGCCCATCAACGTCATGGACGCGCACTTCCGGTCCTTCGCAAAAGAAGTCATGCCCGTAGCCCTCAAGCAGGGCATCGGCATCCTGGCAATGAAGACCTTCGGCGACGGAAACATCCTCCGCAGCAACACCGTCCAACCAATCGAGGCACTCCACTACGGCCTCACGCAGCCGGTTTCAGTCATCATCACCGGAATCGACAACACGCAAACCCTCGACCAGGCCTTTGAAGCCGCCCACACCTTCAAACCCATGACCGAAACCGAGATCAGTTCCCTGCTCGCCCGCACTGCCACCGCCGCCAGCGAAGGCCGCTTCGAACCCTTCAAAACCACCGCTCAATTCGACGGCACAGCCGCCAACCCCAAATGGCTCGGATAAGATTCTTTCAGCACCCTAATGAATAAAGCCACTCTCCTCGAAATCCTGGCCGCCGTACAATCCGGCTCCCTCACCCCCTCCGCCGCCACCGAGCGTCTCGCCAACCTTCCCTACGAAGACCTCGGCCATGCACGCATCGACCACCACCGAGCGCTCCGCACCGGCCTTCCCGAAGTCATCTACGCGCAAAACAAATCCCCTGAGCAAACAGCCGAAATCTTCACCCGCATGGCCGCTGCCGGCTCCGACGTCCTCGCCACCCGCGTCGACGACCCCACGGCCAATGCCGTCCTGGCCGCCGTCCCTGCAGCTATCCATCACCTGCAAGCCAGAGCCATCACCCTCAAACAAACGCCACGCCAACCCAAAGGCCACATAGCCATCCTCAGCGCCGGAACCAGCGACCAGACCATCGCCGAAGAGGCCGCCGTCACCGCCGAGCTCTTCAACACCAAAGTCACCCGCCTCTACGATGTCGGAGTCGCCGGCCTCCACCGCCTCCTCGACGTCCGCGATCAGCTTGCCGCTGCCAACGCCATCATCGTCTGCGCTGGAATGGAAGGAGCTCTGCCAAGTGTTGTCGGAGGGCTAGTTGGAGTTCCTGTCATCGCCGTCCCCACCTCCGTCGGCTACGGAGCCAGCTTCGACGGCGCCGCCGCCCTCCTCGGAATGCTCAACTCCTGTTCCCCCAACGTCACTGTAGTAAATATAGACAACGGCTTCGGCGCGGCCTACACTGCCGTGTTGATAGCCCGCGCAGCTGCTGGCGGCATCTAAAAATTCACGGCGGCGAAGCTGCCGGAGAGAACGAAAGGGCCATCAGATGCTACCGGAACTCCCGAACGCTCACAAACCCTGGGCCAAACCCGTAGCGCGAGTCGTCGTCCTGGCAACAATCATCGGTCTCGCCGTACTGGCGTACTTCCTCAAGACCCACAACTCTCTCCGCATCCCCGAGATCGTCGGAATCTTCCTTCTATTTCTCACCATCGTCCCGCCGAATCTAGCCATCCTCTATCCCTGGCTGCTGTCCCACAAACACATCACCAACCACGGCAACGGCGCCAAATCGACAGTGCGATAAACCGCCTTTTACATCCCGCGCTGAATATCCTTGCGAAGGAACACTGTCGCCTGCGGATTGTCGTTATACCGTTCGCAGGCAGCGTACCCGCGTCTCCGATAGAGCGCGATTGCAACTTTCAGATCGTCATAACTATCCAGGTAAATCCAACGCAACCCATTGTCGCGAGCGAAATCCTCCTGCGCATCCAGCAGCTTATCCGCAATGCCATGCCCCCGGGCGTCAGGCTGCACATAGAGACGCTTGCACTCCCCCGCGAACGGAATGGAACCAAGTTTTTTCAGAACAACACATCCAACCGCCCTGCCCTCAAGATAAGCAAGCCAAACGCCGGAATAGGGGCCGTCAATGATCTCCCGGATCGCTTCGGGAGTATCCCGCTGCACAACGCTCACCGCCTCGTAATACTCCTGCAGCAATCGAATCGCATCGTCGTTGCACATCGGGTCACTGAACCTGGACAAGCGAACGATTTGAACTGAACTCTCGTTAGGTTCCCTCAGAATGGAGCGAATCTTCGAACACGATTCGAGCAATACATTGCGGTCGGCCGAACTAACATGAGCGAGCAGCTTATGTATCTGGAGCGACGAGTGTTCGTTCAGCCACGTTACCGCGCTCTCTCCCGCAGGCGTCAGCGTAAGCAGCTTCTCCCGCCGATCCTGTTCGGATGCAGCTTGGCGCACGAGCCTTCGCTTGCTCAACAAGGCAAGAGTCCGGCTGACATACCCGGCATTAAGCCCAAGCGTTTGCCGTAAAGAAGAAGCCGTCATCCGCGGATTGGCCCCAATCTCATACAGCATCCGAGCCTCTGTCAGCGAGAACTCTCCATCAAGGTGTCGCCTCCGCAGCAACCCAAGCCGCGCCGTGTAGAAGCGATTGAACTCCCGCACTGCGGAGACTTGTCTCTCTTCCTGAAGAGCGCTGAGCATCACGAACGAAGTCTAGGGCAAATAGTTGCCAAAAGCAACTATTTGGAATTTCTCTCAATAAATCATCACTTTGCGAATCCACACATCAACCAGTGGCAGCGGAAAAGGTACGATAGCGGCGTGAACACCATCGATTGGCTGCTCGACTCCGACCCCGCAATAAGCAGATTTAGGGTTGTTCTAACGTTTGGTGTAGTGGCCCCTAATTGCCTGTAATGTTTTCTACATTCATGTCACTACCTGCCTATCCGCTGCTGAGCGGATGAATTCTTTCCGATCTGGAGGGTAAGCATGAAAAGGGATTATGTCACTTTGCTTCCGAAGCTCTACCGTCTTAAGTGCGTTTACCTGGCGCTTATTGTCTTAACAATCATCCCTCGCATAGCGTTCGGTCAGACCACGCTGGCAGATTTTGAAACAGCCGCAGCGTCAAGCGATGTAAACCTGATTCCGTTTCGCGACCTAAGGGGCGAGGCGACATCCATCGCGGATGACGTGCAAAGAAGGAAAGCGGACGTAGATTCATTTAAGTACGACGTGTTCGTGAAGCGAAAGAACAATATCTTTTCGAGCATCGCGGATGAAAAAAAAGAAATAGAAAAAATTCAAAAAGATAGAGAAGAGTACAAGTCGAAGAATCCCGGTGTTAGCACTTCGACTTTCGACAAAGACATCGAGAAACATCAGGAAAATATCAAGGAATACAGTGAAAAAATGGAGAAGTTAAACAAAGAGATGGATGCTCCACAAGATGCTTTCGAGAGACTCTATCACGCACGTGCAGGATTACGGGAATGGTTTGACAAGGCTTTGTCTGCAGTATCTGATGCAAGGTCCAACCCCACAAAAATTCTAGGAAGCAGTCCATCCAAGGAAGATGTCGAGCGTTTGGAAAAGGCCGCTGACACTATCAAATACAAAATCAATCAAGCAGAGGACGAGCATAAGAGACAGGAAGATAAGGCCAAGAAAAGAGCAGAGGATTACAAGTACTTGCAGAGTAGAGACACGCCTATTTAGGTAGGGACCTGAAACAACTACAAGGATTCTGCTTAACAGCAGTGCGATTTTTCTTGATGTCTGCGCAGCGAGTTTGGCAACTTGGCTTGGCCCACTTCGGCGGTTTGTTTTAGCCCACCCTCTTGGGCGTTGATGTTGCGGGTACTCGGTTCTGCTGGAGCGTAGCCCGGGAAGGCGGCGCGGAAGCAGAACCGAGTACCCAGGCTTAGTCCTTCGCTCAAACTCGAGTCCTGATCTCTGCGTTGCTAAAAAAACGAAGTTTTCAATATCGATGTGCCAAATTATTTTTTGCGATTTTCCCGCCAAAATCGCTTGTCAAGCCCTAAAACCTCCTAACTCTCTCAACCGAAAGGAGATCGGGTTGGCACTTCAGTTAGCATCCGTCGGCTATACTTAACTTAGATCGAAAAACAAGGCAGCCCCGGACAACCTCCGGGGCTAACTCTTTTAGAAAGAGGACTTTGACGATAAAGTCTTGGCCATGAATACTTTGCAACGAAAGTCCAAACCTAAAGTATTTATTTTGAAGACTTTGCACAATATCGGCAGGAGGGGGGCCTACTGATTCACACCGCTGGCAAGGAAGCCGCCGTCGACCACAAGGATCTCGCCGGTAACAAATGCCGAAGCGTCGCTCGCCAGAAAGATCGCCGACCCGACAAGCTCGACGGTCTTGCCAAACCGGGCCATGGGCGTCCGCATCAGTAACTCCTTGCCCCGGTCGCTCTCATCCAGCAGCTTCTGGTTGAGCGCAGTCCGAAACACGCCGGGCGCGATGGCATTGACGGTGACACCGTGAGAGCTCCACTCAACGGCGAGAGATTTCGTCAGCGCTCCCACAGCAGCCTTGCTCGCGGCATAGGCGGTAACTTCTTTGAGAGAGACGAAGGTGTTCAGCGAAGCGATATTAATGATGCGCCCATAGCCGCGCTCGAGCATGTGCTTGCCGAAGATCTGACAAGCCCGCAGAGTCCCGGTCACATTCGTATCCATAATGTCATCCCAGGTCTCTTCGGCAACCGTAAGAGTGGGTTCACGCTTGATCTTCCCCGCGCTGTTGATCAGGATGTCGACCTTGCCGAACTCCTTGACGGTGCCATCGAGCAACGCCTGCAGCGAGGCGCGGTCGGCTACATCCGAGGTGAGACGAAGCGATCTGTGACCCGTGGCTTCGATAGCCTTGGCAGCCTCGTCAACCTGCTCCTGCCGCCGCGAGCTGGCCACAACATCGGCACCTGCCTCCGCAAGCCCGATCGCCATCGCCAATCCGATACCCGACGTACCCCCAACCACCACAGCAGACTTACCAGTCAGATCAAACAACGGATGACCCATGAAAAAATCCTCTCTTATTCCAAAATCTTTTCTGCCGGCAGTTCCTGCGTCTGCAGAATGTACTCCTGAATCTGATTCACAACCTCTTCCGGCGCTCGATCATTCACAATCCGAAAGGCATCATCCGGCCTTTCGAGCGCCGCTAGCTGGCTGTCCAACAGCTTCGGATTCATATACTCGTGCTTCCGAACAGCCAGACGCTTCGCAATCAACTCTTTCGACCCATCAAGGAATATAAACATGATATGCGTTGGAAGGATTCCAGCCTCTAGCACTTCGTGATACTTCTCCTTCAACGCCGAACACGCCAGAATCCCATCGACGCGGTTCTCATCCCATCGCAGCAGCAGACCATTGAGCGTCTGAAGCCACGGCGCGCGATCTTCATCGGTCAAAGGATGTCCAGCAGCCATCTTCTCCTTATAAGCAAGTGGGAAATAGTCATCGGCATCTGCAAACGTCCAGCCGGTTCGATCGGCAAGTAACTTGCCGATCGTAGTCTTTCCCGAACCGCTGACGCCCATCAGCACAACAATCATCTCCACCCCAGGAAATCTGTACAAGGACATTGCAGACGCGCCGATGCTTCCACCAACGCGTCTCGTATGGCCTAACGCTGGATTCGTGCCGATCCTCCACTGGCAAACGCCCTGACCTGCTCAACGGTCGCCATCGTCGTATCGCCTGGGAAAGTCGTCATCAGCGCGCCGTGAGCCCATCCCAGCTTGATCGCCTCCTGCGCAGTCTCGCCATTCAGAAGACCGTAGATGAACCCTGATGCAAAGCCATCGCCGCCGCCGACACGGTCATGCACATTCAGCTCGGTGGTAGGAGCAAAAACGGCCTCACCATTTACCCACGCGACTGCGCTCCAACTGTGGTGGTTGGTGGAATGGACCTCTCGCAAGGTCGTCGCAACGACCTTGATATTCGGGTGACGCGCGACGACATGCTCGATCATCGATAGGAACACCGAAGTATCAAGCTTGGAACTCGAAGCCACCTCCGGCCCCTCAAATCCAAGCCCCTTCTGCAGATCCTCTTCGTTGCCGACCAGAACATCGACGTTATCGGCAATCTCCCCAAGCACCTTGTGAGCGCGCTTCATCCCCCCCACCGTCTTCCAAAGCTTCTCCCGGTAATTCAGATCGAACGAGGTGATCGCGCCGGCAGCCTTCGCGGCCTTCATCGCCTCAATCACCAGTTCTGCCGTCGTCTCCGAAAGCGAGGCAAATATGCCACCACTATGAAACCAGCGCACTCCCTCACCGAAGATTGCCTTCCAGTCGAAATCACCCGGCTTAAGCTGCGCCGCAGCCTCATTGCTGCGGTTGTAAAACACAACAGGCGCACGAACACCCAGGCCCTGGTCGCTATACACTGTCGCCATGTTCGGCCCACGCGTGTCATCATGCTCAAACCGCTTGTAGAAGGGACGGACCCCCATTCCTCGCACACGCTCCGAGATCAGGTCTCCAATTGGATAAGAAACCATCGCAGTCGCAATTCCTGTTCGCTGACCAAAGGCGTCCGCCAAATTCGCAGCGACATTGAACTCCCCACCGCTCACATGGATGGTGAACTGGGTCGCCTTCCGAAACGGAATTATGCCAGGATCAAGACGATGTACGAGTGCACCGAGAGAAAGAAGATCGAGCGATCCGCTCTCAGGAATTTTGAAGCCAAGACTCATTTGTTACTTCCTCCTTAGGCCCGATCCCAGAAGGGAGACGAGTCAGTTCGTGATAATACTTGTCGGATTGAGTTTAGAATGCTCTCTTCTGGCAATCTATGCGCCAAGAAATACTGGTCGAATGTGACGGTTGAACAAATTTTCCGTCACATTTTTCGCCACAACGTCTTCATTTGCTTCAAGTGCCTTGATGTACCGGTCCCCCATCTTAGCCGCGATCTTGAAGCCTACATGCAATAGTTGCCGGAAGCTAGGATTGTAAGCCTTATTACCCTGATCGTGTCTTAGGGCTGCTGTGAACTGCCCGCTAGTCCACTGATTCACATCTTCGGGTTTAGGAAGCTTCGTGGGATCAATATCAATCACAGTCGCATAGGGTCCGCAAAGCTCCTCGGCGTGGGCATAAGCCTCAGAATAAACCTCCTTGGCAATCTCCAATCCCGTTCCGCCGGCCTCAGCGAGGCCGATCAGTTCTTCAAGCCACGTGGTGCCAGCAGTCTTCAAATGAACACCGGCACCAAATCTTTTAATCGCGTTATGAATGGATTTATAGATCGAAAATTTGTCGGAGCCCGAGTGAACGCTGAGCTTCAAATTCTCCGGTAAACCGTAGGTCTTGATCGCAAACGCGATCGCCGCCAAGTCCTCGTTGAACTCCTTCGAAAACTGCGCTACGTCTCCAACGTAATCCACACCTTTATTGAATCGCCCCGTAAATTTCGGCGCAATCGTTTGGATGGGGATTTTCTCGTCTGCAATCGCGGCAAGGATAATCAACAACTCCACAGGAGTCTGCGGAAAGTCGGTCTCGTCCATCGATACTTCGGGAATAAACTTCCCTTCACCTTTTTTCTCGACCAGAAACCGGTAGATTTGGCCCGCATCCTGAACCGCGGCCAAAAATTTGTTCGCCACACCAGCCACAAATGCTTCATTCGTTTGAAACGGCTCAGCGATATTTGGAATCGTTACCGTTCCGACTAACTCCGGGTGACGTTTAATAAACGATGCAACATCTTTCGGGTCTGCGGGCTTGCCGATCATCTCCGCCACATCCAGCGTGAAGAAGTCACATGGGGCGAGAAATCTCTCCACTGTCTTTAGATTGATGTGATCGGCATCGAGAAAATATGGTTTAGTCCAGCCTAACTCCTTCACCGCAGCATCTGCAGCAATGCGAGTTTGGCTGGGCTCGGACCCGATGATCATATGTTCCCGATTGGATTTGTTCCACACCGGCACCACTTCAACTCCGACCGCTGCAGCCTTCACACAAGCCGCAAGTTGCGCTTTAGCCTGATGCGCAAATCGATCACCCACTCCCACCGAATACTTCGGAAGCTTTAATCCCTCACTCATAGAACCTTCTATTTAACTGGTCTAACCACTTCGAAGCAGCCATTAGAATACTGACTTTTGGCGTTTATAGGCAAATGATTGGAGATTGGTTCGATTTTTTTTGTTGGACTGTTTTGTTTCCGGAAGAAGCGCTCATGAATTCGAGTCATCTTTGTCAAGCATGTCGCTAATCTTTGAAGCGGCCTTGATAAGCCCAGAGGCCGAGACCGGGATTGGAGATGTAGAAGATTTCCTCTCCGTCTACGGTGTTCCAACCGTCTTTTAGCGTTTCGGGATTGTATTTTGTGGTCATTGTGGCGAGGTCGCCGAATTCGAAGTGGACGCTTTCAATTTCTTCACGCGTAAGGTGGCCGGGGCAGTAGCGGATAGTGAAGCGACCTTCGCTGGAGCCATGGATGAGGTGGGCTGCGGCGCTCAGATTTCCGGCAAGTTGAGGATCTTCTTTCGCATATTCAAGGGTTTTTGGGGTGCCGCAATAGCCGTATTTGCGGATGAGTTTGTCGATGGCGGCGTCTTCGCCGAACTCGTGGACTCCGGGGGCGAGGACGATAAGTTCTGCGTTATTAGCGAGCGCCATACGTGTGCGGTAGACGGCCTTGTTGCCCAGCCAGGTGCTCTTGAATTCGTGTGGATCGAGGAAGACTACGGCTTTTTTGATCTCGCGGTCCATCATTTTGAAGTTGACTTTGAGACTGAGGGCGGCGGCGAGGTTGAAGCACTCGACGTCGTCACCGACGTAGAGGCCGCGGATAACCAGTTTACCTTCAGCGTTTTTGCCGACTACGGTCTGGACGTAGACGATTGGTAAGTTCTTTGCAAAGTGATCGCTGGCGTAGTTGAGGACGCGGCGGACGGGGGTGTCGGCGCGGCCCATCATGCGTTCCATTCCGTAGACGGCGCCGAGGAAGTGGCTGCGGTGGATTCCCATGGAGCCGCCGGTTCCAACGAAGATGTTCTTGTTGTAGTTGGCCATGCCAACTACTTCATGGGGAACGACTTGTCCGATGGAGAGGATGAGGTCGTGGCCGCCGTCGCGGAGGAGTTTGTTGACTTGGGCGGGCCAAGTGTAGTCGACTCTGCCTTCGCTGACCTCGTAGAGGAAGCTGCCGGGAACTTCGCCCAGGGTTACGATATCGTTGCGCCAGTCGTGGACGCGGAAGAGAGAGCGTGGAGTGCAGCCGTACATCTCCGCTATCTCTTTGTCTGTCATGGCTTTATGGGTGCCCAGCGCGGGGAGGACATCGGTGAGTTTGTCGCCATAGTATTTCCAGGCAAGCTCGGTGATGGGGCCGGATTGGGAGTGGGCGCGGGTGAAATCAGGGGGAACGGCGAGGACTTTTTGCCGGATTCCCAGCTTGTCGAGTGCATGGTACAGATTCGACTGGAGTTCGGCGGGGGACATTTCTGTAGTGGGGCTGCCGGCGGCGAAGAAGAGACTCATGTTGTCTTGATCCTACTCTTTGGAATTTCGGAGCTTCTGCGAATATTTTTTTGGGCGCAGTGGGAGGCGGATTTTCGGCGATTTTACTGGCTTTTTGAAGGGGGTCATGAAAAAGTGCGTGTTTTTATGTGGTAATTTGTGGTCGTTAGCGTGGTGGTAAGTGCAATTTCGTGGTTGTTAGCTGGTGTGGTTTTGGGGCTAAGAATTTTCCTCCTTTTTGAGATTTATTTTTGGCTGGACCAATTTTGGCATATTTCGACTATTTCCTGGGTGGTGCGTAGCGACGGCACCAATCGCTCACGCAGCCATCGGTAATCCGCTGCTTTTCTTCTTCCGTCAGAGTCCACGCTCTGGCTCCCAGTAGCGAACTCACCAACTCCTGCTCCTCGCTCTTCGCCATGTAAGCTGGCGTATTTGTCTGTGCATCCTTCATTTCAGCCTCGCGCCCTCTCCACTGGGTGCGCAGCGCCTCCAACCGGCGCTCCAACAGGTCGCGGTCCTGTGGCTCGCCGAACTGTGCCAGTTCATAGACCACGACCTTTGGCGCATTCGGTCCGCGCAGCCAATCCAGCACCTCCGGTGGAAACCATCCGTTCAGCGCTCCATAAACCACATTCGTGGGATACCACTCGATCTGGGGCTCGCGGTCCAGCAGCGCCACGGCTTCCTTCGGGGCATCGCGCGTCAGCAGCGCCAGCATTGACGCATCCTGCGACGGATTCGTCCACACTGCTTTCACGGCGGGCAGGATCGCCGGCGTCGCAAAACGCGCGGCCCGCTGCGCCGCCTGTTCCCATTCGAAGTCATGGTCCCGCCGCTCGCCCCTGGCCAACAATGCCGTCAGGCACTCGTCCACCTCGGGCAGCCGGTCTTCCTTTACGCCCTTCACCTTGTCCAGCAGCAGCCCGCGCTGCGCCTGGCAGACCATCTGGATGACGTACGGCTTCGATTCGGGCGCATCGATCTCAATCAGCCGATCGACTGCTGTCGCTGCGTCCGAGTACCGCGCCTTGCTTTCGATCATCGCCTTGAGCGCCAGCGCCAGCGACGGGTCCTTCACCGCATTCCACCGCGTCTCAATCAGCATCGACTGAGCGATCGGATTCATGTGCGGAAACTCCTCCAGCACCACGGGCTTCACTCGTGCGAGCTGATCAGCTGAAAGCTCATTGTCCTCCATGAGGTAGTAAGCCGTATCGCGCCGCACATCCCCCGTCCGCTGGGGCAACGTTGCAATCACACGGTCCAGGTCGTCGTGATACTCCGCCGCCAGCGCACGCGTGATCGCGTCGTTCTTCGGCATCATAATCATGGTCCACCCCGGTACCATCTGCCCGCGCATAAACGTCTCGGCCCCCTGCAGCGCCCTCTGCAACGTGCCATCGGGCACATGGGCTGGATCCACCCACGCAGCCTTCAGCAGCTCGAGTTGCAGCGCCTGGTTCTTCGTCGCTGCAAGGCCGCCGGTCATCGCCGTTGCTACATCCTGGTTTGACACGAGCCACTTCACCTTTGCGCGCGCCGCGTCGTCGCCCGTCAGATAGGTCAGTTGTTCTGCAGCTCCCTTCCACTCCTTGCCCTTCGTGCTCGCTATTGTTGCGTCCAGCGTCTTCACCAGGGCGGCTTCCTCCTCCGCAGATCGCGCGGCAATATCAATGCCTACGGCATTCGTCGTTATGGCCGCACGTCCCATCCGTCTCGTCGTTACTGTGATCTCATAATGCCCCGGTCCGCGGAAGACATAGCCCTGGTTCAGTACCAGCGACACCCGAACACCCGTTGCATCCAGCGGCGTTTGCGTCGCGTAGTCATGACCGCTCGCCCCCCGCCATCGGAACCAGCCGGTCGCCGGCGTAATCTCCACCTCATCTGCGAGGTCGCCGTAGTTGATGCCGTTTACAACCATTTGCCCTAGAGCCGGTTTACCGCGCAGCAACTCGGCCCGCACCTCTGGAAATGCCGGGTCGTGGAACACAAGCTTCAGCCGGATTACATCCCCAAGCTGAAACTGAGTCTGCCCGTCCTCGGCCTCGAGCCGCACCTCCGCTCGCGAGACCGGAGCGGGCTGCTGTGCCACAGTACTAACGATGATCCCCACGTGAACGATACCGATCCATTTCCATCGCATAGACCACCCTGTGACTCATCCAATCGTATCCACAATAAGCAGAACGAGAACGTTGACTATTTCGCGGACAAGGATCGTCCAATCATCGCTTACGAAACCTGTCTCCTACCTGCACCACGCCTTCTGGCCCGATCGTTCTCGCTCTCCGAACAAAAAAACAGATTTCTCCCCCTTCGACTTCGCTCAGGATGCGGAGTGACAAGGAAGTGGCGGCGCATTGCCAGCCAGGCATCGCTACCGCCCTTGCCTGTCTTACGCAGTATCCCTGGGAACCTGAGGTGTGAGCGCGGGTGCGCCTGGCGCGGGAAGAGAGCTGTACCAATCGATTCCGCGAGTGAAGTACATCGCGGCGGCGATTGCGAGGAAGCTGGCGATTGCACCTATCAGCAATGCGTCGTCCTCAAGACGCAGCAGGATGTAGATAAATGTGTAGAGCAGAGTGAAGACGACCATTGCCCTTACGGCCTGTAACCGGCTAGCGAAAATCCAGCCTGCATTGGCCGAGAGCAGGATTACGGTGGCGCCGCCGGCGAGGAGGAAGCCGTAGTCGAAACCTATCCTTTCCGCGAGAGACAAGAGGAGGAGGTAGAAGATGATCTGGGCTATGCCTACAAGAATGTACTGGGCGGGATGGACTCGTTTCCCGGTTGTCACTTCGAAGATGAAGTAGGAGAGAAAGATAAGTCCCAGAAAAAGAAGGATGTACTTGAGGGATCGGTTTACGGATTGATAGGGATCTGCAACTTCAATGAATGAGACTCCAAGCGCGGTTGCGTTGAGGCTGCTCATGGACTCAACCGGTCCTTCCGACCGCACACCGCGTGCGATGAAGGGCACAGACCATTCTGCCGTGAAACCCTGGGCGGACAAGTTGCGTGCGATGGGCAGAATTCCTCCGTCGAATCCGGGATTTCGCCAATCGCCCTGCATCGTGAGGTGAGTTGTCTTCCCGTAGGCTAGGATTGCGATTCGCTCAGCGCCGGAGAATCGCAATGTCGATGTTGTATGAAATTGCGCATCCGGCCTGGCAGTGTCGGCGATCGTTGCGCCAAAGAGAGACAGCTTTAGCTGCTCCTGATCGGACCCGATGGTAAAGTTCTCCGCGATCCTGGCCGGGACGAGTGTGGCTGTCTTCCCATCTGTCGTTAACGTGGCGTCGGCCATCGCTCCGCGGGCGTCGGTGACTCCCACGATGATTTCGGCCCTGTCCCAGTCCAATTGCGCGCCTTGCGGAGCCGCGGAAGGTACACCTGTAAGGTCGAAGGTTGCATCGAGTTTCAGATCGGCCTGAAATACGGGGACCTTGAAGAGAGATCGATGCCGCTCTTCGGTCGCAGTTCTGACCTCAGCAGAGGCTTGAGCAGGAAAGACGAGATAGATGCCGTGTTTCAGCGTATCCGATGGTGATAGCGGCAATATCGTATATGGGATGGCAAGGGTGGGTCCGAGGAAGGTTTGCCTGCTGCTGACATGGCTGCTTATTTCTCTCGTTACCGCCTGTCCGCTTCTGGTCCTGTCGTTCACCAATCCATCAACAAAAAATGATGGGATGGTCATGAGCAGAGCGAGTGCGCAGACTACAACAAGTTTTAGGCCCATCGACCTCGATTTTGCCCGGAACAGCGGAAGAGGTTGTAACGTCGGGAAGTCATTCATATCAGTTTTCTCCGTGATGCAAAGTACTTTGTAATGCAAAGTTAAAGGACAAAAATTATGCTCTTGATGGAATCAGAGTGCTCACAAGGTTCCCCGCCCGCTTCTCATTGGTCTCTCTGGCCGCATCTCGAATTACCTGTTCGAGCGTGGAGAGATATTCGAGATAACGTTTGCGGCCTGATGATGTGATACGACAGATGGTGAGCGGGCGATTGTGCTCATGACCCTTCGATATTTCGACGACTTTTGCTTTCTCGAGCACGCTGAGATGCCGGCTCAGATTGCCGTCAGTGAGGGCGCACAAGCGTTTGAGATCGTTGAAGGTTAGTCCTTTTGGATTTGTGACAAGGGATGTAACGATACTGAGGCGAGCGCGTTCGTGGATAATCCGATCGAGTCCTTCGTAGGCAAAACGACCTTCGGTAGAGGAAGACTCAGGCTTCATCGCAATCCTCCGAAGTGTTGAACAGGAGAATCGCTGCGACCAGAAGTTGACCTACGGCAAACGGGATTCCCATTGCCCATGGAGAGAGTGCTCGATTCCCTGCCAGGGCGATACAGGCGAGACCGGTAAACAGATACCAGACTCCGGCTGCAATCATCGGTTTGGGCAGGAAGCGGCAGGACGAAAATACCCCGAGGCTGAAGATAACCTGCCACATTCCGGGCAGGATCCATGAATTTGCAGGCACGTAGTACAGAAGAACGATCGTGAGGAGCAGACCTGCACCGACCGATGGTAAAAACTGCTCGACCGCCATGCGGATCATCTCATCCGAGAGAGCCGAATGAAGGCGTCGACTACGCGCGTACATCTGGGCACCCGATAGCGTTGCCGACAAAACAGCGGTCGATATCCAAATGCCGAGGTAAGCCTGAATATGGCTGACTGGATCCTGCACCCAAAGCTTTTGCACTATGGCGGCCAGCACGGCGAAGGCGCCCGTGGCCGCAAGTGTGGCAGGTCCATAGCCACGAAATTCCGTGGTGCGCGCCATCTGTTTGCGAATGGTGCTGATGTCGCCGAGGGCTTTATTCAGATCATTCATCGGATTCAACTTTACAATGCAAAGTAAATGGCCAGCGGACACTTGTCAATCATTATTCGTATTCAAGCCGGGTATCCGGGCACAAGGAGATGTGGCCGCGGGCTTAGTGGTTGTTCATAGCGCGCATGAGGTTGATCGTGTTTGCGGTCATGTTGACGTTGAAGGTTTGCAGTCTGGTCGCCTGGGTAGCTCGTGCTTCGATCTGGTTTATAGCTGCCTGCGAGGAGTAGGAGGGGCCAGCCTGTTGGCGGGTGGCGGCTATGTTTGCGCGGACGTGTTCCTGCAACTCGAGGTTCTGCGCTTCGGCGAGGACGGGGTCGAGCATCCAGAGCATCGCGGGGAGTTCGGCTGCCCATTGCTGGAGGATCATGCCGCGCTGCATGGGGTCGAGGAGCGGCCAGTTTGCGTTGATGGCAGCGAGTTGCATGGGCGTCTCGGAGTACCACTGGCGCATATCGGGGGGAAGACTGTTGTAGTAGTAGGCGAGGTGGGTTCGCCAGAGTGGGCGGAGAATGGCGGTGACGTCGATGGCGTCGTATCCGCGAACGGCGGCGGCGATGAAGTCGATGGTGTCAAGTGCGGCGTCGGCGGCTTGCTGGGTGAGAGGGGGCGGTCCGTAAGCCAGGATCGTGTCTTGCATGTGACCTCCGTTTGAATGCGACATTTTTTGGATCGCAGTTTTGGAGATGGCCCACTTCGCTGGAAGTTATGGTGACCGGGGGTGGCGTACCGTTACATTCTCTTCGCGGTAGTGGTTTTTGGCAAGACTGTGCAGTGCGAGCGGGCGGCGGTTCAGATGAGGGCTGGCCCGGCTTTTCCGGCTGTCATACAATCGCTGCCATGCGATATCCAGAACGTACTCTCTTCGTGCTGATGCTAATGACTGCGTCGGCGTTCTCCCAGAGCAATTCGGCGCCTAAGCCTCCGGTCGCGGATAAGATCCATACGGAAAAAGCGTTGAATGGCGGGGTGCTGGTGGATGACTATGGCTGGCTGCGTGAGAGGACCAGCGCAAAGGTGCACGAGTATCTCGAAGCAGAGAATGCGTATGCAGAGGAGGTGACTGCGGCTCAGAAACCTTTTGCGGAGAAGCTTTATAAGGAGACGCTGAGCCACATCAAGCAGACGGATACCTCAGTTCCCTACCCCAAGCGTGGCTATTGGTATTACACGCGGACGGAGGAGGGAAAACAGTATCCGGTGCTGTGCCGGAAGAAAGGGACACTGAGCGCGCCGGAAGAGCTGATGCTCGATGTAAATGAACTGGCGAAGGGTGAGAAGTTCATGTCGCTGGGGGTGGTAGAGGTGAGTGATGATTCGAATCTGCTGGCGTTTACGACCGATAATGTCGGGTTTCGGCAGTACAGGCTTCATGTGAAGGATCTGCGGACGGGCAAGGTGTCGGCGGACACGGCGGAGCGAGTGGATTCGGTAGTGTGGGCTGCGGATAACAAGACGCTTTTCTATTCGACAGAGGATGCGAAGACGAAACGCGGGGATCTTGTGCACAAGCATGTGCTGGGTACGGATGCGAAGGCGGATCCGACGATCTTCGATGAGAAGGATGAGCGGTATGAAGTATTTGTCTATCGCACGCGGGATGGAAAGTATCTGGTAACGCAGTCTGAGAGCCATGTGACGAGCGAGTTGAAGTTTGTTTCGGCGGATGCTCCGAATGGGGAGTGGAAGATTATCGAGCCCCGGAGGGAGGGTGTGCGGTATTACGCGGACGAGGCGAGTGATACTTTCTATCTTCGCGTGAATGATATGGGGCCGAGCTATCGCCTGGTTTCGGCACCGGTCGCAATGCCGGGCAAGGCGAACTGGAAAGAGATGATTGCTACGCGGAAGGATGTGCCGATCGATGATGTCGATGCGTTCAAGACTTTCTATGTGGTGACGGAGCGGGTGAAGGGATTGCCGGTGTTGCGGGTGATCTCGATGAAGACGGATGAGAAGCATGTGGTGGAGGTGCCGGAGCCGGCGTACTCGCTTGGCGCGGCTATGAATGCAGAGTTTGATACGGATAAGTTTCGCTATAACTATCAGTCGCCGATCACGCCGAGTTCGACGTTTGAGTATGACGTGAAGAAGCAGACATCGAATCTGCTGAAGCAGCAGGAGGTGCCGGGGTTTGATAAGGCGAACTATGTTGTGGAGCGCTTGTTTGTGCCGGCAAAGGATGGCGTGGGGATTCCGGTGACGGTGGTGTACCGGAAGGATAAGTTCAAGCGCGGGGAGAATCCCCTGTATGTGTATGGCTATGGTTCGTATGGCATCACGATCAATGACACCTTTGCGGCGTCGCTGCTGCCGCTGCTAGATCGCGGGGTGGTGACTACTGTTGCGCATATTCGCGGCGGGGGAGAGCTTGGCGAAGCCTGGCATGATGCGGGCAAGATGATGACCAAGCGAAATACTTTTACTGACTTCATCGACGCGACCGAAGGGTTGCTGGCCCAGGGTTATGGGAAGCGGGGCGAAGTCGGCATTGAGGGCGGAAGTGCCGGTGGATTGCTGATGGGTGCGGTGACGAACATGCGTCCGGATCTGTTCAAGGTGGTGTTGTGCGAGGTGCCGTTTGTGGATGTGATGAACACAATGCTGGATGCAACGCTTCCGCTGACGGTGGGGGAGTACGAGGAATGGGGGAATCCGAATGAGAAGGCAGCGTTCGATTACATGCTGACGTATTCGCCGTATGACAACGTGACGGCGAAGAAGTATCCGGCGATCCTGGTGCAGACTTCTTTCGATGATTCGCAGGTGATGTATTGGGAGCCTTCGAAGTATGTTGCAAAACTAAGGGCGTTAAAGACGGACCAGAATCCGCTGGTCTTCTTTATTAATATGCACGGAGGGCACGGCGGATCGAGCGGGCGTTATGACCGGATTCGCGAGTCAGACCGCAGATTCGCTTTTATGCTGACGCAGCTCGGGATTACACAGTGATTTTTGGTTGAGGCTGGCCCGCGCCCATGAGGATGAGGGAACGCTGGGCAAAGGGTGAGTAGACGAGGAACGTTACGCATGCCAGTGCTACTCCGAAGTTGATGTGGTGCAGCAAGAGGAATGGAGAGAGAGCCCACAACAGATCAAATGGCAGGAGGAACCACCACATCTTCTGAAATTTTTCGCGGATTCGTGGCGCGTGAAAGAGCACGGCAGAGATGAGGAAGGTACGGACCGGGATCAGGATAGTTGCCGTCACTATGGTGCCGATGAATGCCTGCCTGGCAAACGGGAACGCCGCGAGGAGATCGCCGATCTCGTCCAGATTGGCGAGTGCTCCGACGTAGAAGCTGAGGTACATGAGCTGCAGGAGGACGAAGAGGGTTTGGACTACGGCGGGGGAGCTCCTGGGGAGGTCCTCCTGCGTGGCTAATACTCTGTTGAGTATTGTGGCCTTCGGGTCTGGTGTGCCTTGCTGAGTCGTTTGAATTGCCGGAGTTGCTGGCAGTTTTTCGGAGAGTTGAGACTCGCGTTCGTTGGTTGAAGAATCTTCGTTCGGGGTGATCTTTTCGACGGGAGCTACGAAGCGATAGCCGCGGCGAGCGAGGGTTTCGATGAAACGCGGGTTGCTGGCCTTGTCGCCGAGGGCTTCGCGGAGGCGATTGACGGCTGAGTTGACGCCGTGTTCGTAGTCGACGAAGGTGCCATCCGGCCAGAGCTCGCGGCTGATCTCTTCGCGCGTGAGGAGCTCGCCGGGGCGCTCGAGCATCATGAAGAGGACCTGAAAGGGTTGCGAGTGCAGCTTGATGCGGACGCCTTTGCGGCGGAGCTCGCCTGTGGTGGAGTCTGCTTCGAAGACTCCGAAGCGATAGCGCCTGGGTGGCTGGGTTTCCGGCATGAGTGAGGTTTAGTGTACCGAATGCAGCGGTCGATTCCGGGTGATTTCGGCCGTGATGAGTGCGGGGAAAGCTAATGTTTGCAGAGGCTTGCACCGTGAGAATCAATGTCTGCGGGGTGAGGTTCGTTCCATTGCTTCGGGAGTGTTGATGCGACAAGGTGCTGTCATGAGACGGCGATCTTCTTCGAGTCCTTTATTGCGGGTTGCGAGAGTTCTGGCGGTATGCGGGATACTGTTCTGGCTTGCGGCTCCGAGGTTGTTGGGTGAGCCGACGCCTGCGGCTGTTTCGGCCTTCAATGCCTACAGCAAGGGAGTTGAAGCGCGGTTGGCGCAGCAGCACCGGTCGTCGGGTTCCGGGGGGTCTGACGCGGACGGCTTTCTGGCTTCACCTGCGGCGGATTGGGGACGTGTCGATGCTCGCTTGCGACAGGGAGAGCCGATTGTCGAGCAGCTCACGCCTTCGAAGGCGGAGTTTCCGGGTGCGCTGCTACATCACTGGCGCGGGACCGCGTTTGCGCCGGGCGCCAGGGCTACGGCTTTTGAGCAGCTGATGCGGGACTTCAATGCTTATCCGCAACATTTTTCCCCACAGGTGATTCAGGCGAAAGCGATTGCGCAGGGCAAGGATCGCATGGAGGCTTCGATGCGCGTGCGCCAGAAGCATGTGATCACGGTAGTGATGGACACGGCATATGAGGTCGACTTCGGGCGGCTGGATGCGCGGCGTGGCTTTAGCGTTTCGCGCAGTACACAGATCAATGAGATCGATGGGGCAGGCACGAGCGCAGAACGGACGCTGAGTGCAGACGAGGAGCACGGCTTTTTGTGGCGGCAGAATACTTATTGGAGTTACGAGGAACGTCGTGGAGGGCTTTATCTGCAGATCGAGTCGGTTTCGCTGACGCGGGCGATTCCGCATGGTCTGGGATGGGTGATTAAGCCTTATGTCGAGAGCATTCCAAGGGAGTCGCTGGAGTTTACGCTGCGGTCGGTTTGTAGTGCGGTGCGGAAGTAGTTGCGGTTGATTTGCGATTGGAAAGGACAGAACGATGAGTGTACAGGTAATTACAAAAGAGGAAGTGGGTTTTGTACAGGCGCGCCGGATCAACCAGGCGTTGACAGCTTCGGCGGAGAAGCGCGCGTTGCAGTGGATGGCTGCCAGATTGCCGTGGTGGGTTAGCTCGGATCAACTGACAGTTCTTGGGTTGGGTGCGCAGATCGGGGCCGGAGTGTTTTATGCCTTGTCGCGGTATAGCCGGTGGACTTTGCTGCTGGTGGTTGTTTGCCTGGTGCTGAACTGGTTTGGAGATAGCATGGATGGGACGCTGGCTCGAGTGCGGGGACAACAGCGGCCGCGCTATGGCTTCTATGTCGATCACATGGTGGACATGATCGGCGCGATTGCGTTGATGGGCGGGCTTGGGATTTCCGGGCTGGTGCATTGGCAGACGGCGATTGCGATGCTCG
The DNA here is from genome assembly GCA_963815485.1 of uncultured Acidobacteriaceae bacterium. GTDB lineage: Bacteria > Acidobacteriota > Terriglobia > Terriglobales > Acidobacteriaceae > Edaphobacter. Next base: position 4,557,885 of record CAWFGQ010000002.1, read on the forward strand.
TTGGGTTTTTGCTGCTGGCGGGCGAGAGCTATCTGGCTACTTACACGTTGTCTCGCTTTCAACTTTCGCAGGGAATCTTTGGGCCGACGGAGCTGCGCATTTTGCTGATCGTTGGGAATCTGGCGTCATTGCGGAGCCCATATTCGACGATCTTCGGGCATACGATGCTGCTCTTCGATCTGGGTGGAGTGATTGCCGCGGTTTGCATGTTTGGGACTGGAATTGTTCTGACGGTGCGGCATACAGCTCAGCTTTATCGGGAGGAGCCGCTGGCGTGAAGACTCTTATTCGATGGGGGAAGTTCAACCTGGTGGGCTCGATGGGCATGGTGGTGCAGCTTGGCTCGCTCGCCTGGTTCAACCGCTGGACCGATGGGCACTACCTTGTCGCTTCGGCCGCGGCTGTGGAGCTTGCGGTGCTGCATAACTTTATTTGGCATCTGCACTATACGTGGCGTGACCGGCGCGATAGGTCTGCACCGCTGACGCAGCTGGTGCGGTTCCATCTTTCAAATGGCGCGGTGTCGCTGATCGGGAATCTCGTGTTGATGCGAGTGCTGGTTCGTGAGGCGCGGCTGGCTGTGATTGTTGCCAACGTGATCGCGATTGTCTGCTGCTCGATTGCGAACTTCTACCTTGGACACAATTGGGCGTTCGCGCAAGAGCGGTAGATGACGTTCGCTCTGCCTTCAGAGTTTGTAGGCTTTTCGCACGAGGTTGACGGTTAGATCCTGGATGACTTCGAAGGCCTCGTCTTCGTCGAGGCGGTGTTCCGCGACGAGGCGGCCCAGAAAGGCGCAGTCGATGCGACGGGCTACGTCGTGGCGCGAGGGGATCGAGAGGAATGCGCGAGTGTCGTCGTTGAAGCCCACGGTGTTGTAGAAACCAGCAGTCTCGGTGATTTGTTCGCGGAAGCGCATCATGCCTTCGGGTGAGTCGTGGAACCACCATGGGGGGCCGAGTTTGAGCGCGGGGTAGTGGCCGGCGAGCGGGGCGAGTTCGCGGGAGTAGCTGGTCTCGTCGAGAGTGAAGAGGATGAAGGTGAGGCGCGGGTCGTTTCCGTATTTGTTGAGGAGAGGACGAAGGTTGCGAGTGTATTCGGTGGGCGAGGGCATGTCGGCGCCTTTGTCGCGACCGAATTTTTCGTAGACGAGGCGGTTGTGGTTGCGGACGGAGCCGGGGTGGAGTTGCATGGTGAGGCCGTCTTCGACGGACATGCCTGCCATCTCGGTGAGCATCTGGGCCTGGAAGATCTCCTGGTCCTCTGGGACGGAGCGGCCTGAGAGGATGCGGCCGTAGAGTGAGGCGGCGGTGGCTGAGTCGAGGTCGGCGGTCATGGCGGTGAGGTGGCCGTGATCGGTGGAGGTGCAGCCCATGGATTTGAAGAAGGCGCGGCGGTTGCGGAGGGCGTTGAGGTAGCCGTTGTAGGTGCCGATGTCTTCGCCGGTGATCTCGCCGAGTTTTTCGATATTGGTGATGAAGCCTGCGTACTCGGCGTCGATGACGGAGTCGGGGCGGAAGGCCGGGATGACGCGGCCCTTCCAGCCGGAGTCGCGGATGGCTTTGTGGTACTCGAGGGTGTCGAGGGGAGTGTCGGTGGTGGAAAGGACTTCAATGTTGAATTTTTCAAAGAGGGCGCGAGGGCGGAACTCGGGGGTTTCGAGTTTTTTCGCGATGATGTCGTAGTACTCGTCGGCGTTGTCGGGGCCGAGACGTTTTTTGAGGCCGAACTGGTTCTCCATGGTGAAGTCGAGCCAGAGGCGAGTGGGGGTGCCACGGAAGAGGTAGTAGTTGCGGGCGAAGATGCGCCAGACTTCGCGGGGGTCGGCTTTTTCGGCGCCGTCGAGCTGGGGGACACCTAAGGATTCGAGGCAGATTCCCTGGGAATAGAGCATACGGAAGATGTAGTGGTCGGGCTGGATTAGGAGCGCGGCGGGGTTGGGAAATGGCTCGTTGAAGGCGAACCAGCGGGGGTCGGTGTGGCCGTGGGGAGAGATGATGGGCAGGTCTTTGACCGTTTCGTAAAGTCTTGCGGCGATTGCGCGAGCTTCGCCGTCGGCAGGAAATAACCTGTTCGCATCCAGAATCTTCATCCATTCCCTCTCGGAACTCAGCTAAGTGCTAAAAGTTCAGCATAGGAAGGGTATCAAAGATTTCGCCGCACCCCGAACAAATGCGTACGGGCGTGCGGGGTCACTCGCCGGGTGAAGCAAGCGCTGCTAGTTTCTTTTCGAGGATGGGCTTCCAGTGCTGCTGCGCGGTGGGCTCCATCTCGGCCACGCGGTGCATGGCAGTCTGGTAGGCGTCACGCGCGGCTGCGAGGTCGCCGACCGCGGCATAGGAGGCCCCTAGTGCCATGTTGGCGTCGAAGTTGTTGGGAGAGACGGCTACTGCTTTTTGCGCTGCGGTGAGCGCGGCCTGTGGATTCTGCTTCAGGTTGGTTTCGCTGCGACGGATGAATTCGAGCGCGGCAGCGTCGGGGAGGTTGAAATCTCCGTAGAAGACAGCGATGCCATTGGCGATGATGTCGTCGGGTTTGCGGTTGAAGAGGTTCTGGTATGGGTTGCGAATCTTTGTTCCGAACTCAAAGCCGTTGAGATCGCCAAAGCTGATCAGAACCGGGCCGTGGACGATGTTGGGGACGGGGATTTGCTGTTCGTAGGAGGTGTCGAAGGTGGGGAGGAGTTGGCAGGGGATGTCGTAGTCGGTGGGCAGGAGAAATGGCGCGGCAAAGTAGGCGAAGGAGCATTGCCGGACGTTGTGGGCCTCGGTCCATTTCTTTGCGGCTTTCAACTGCTGGGCCCAGTCAGTGGCGGAGTCGGAGAAGTAGAGATTGGTTTTCGAGGGACCGCCCCAGAGGATGTTCGCGTATGGGAGATAGTTGGGGAAGATGCGGACGGAGTCGACGATGTGCCAGAGGAGGAGAACGGCGACGACGGGCGCCCATGCCTTGCGATGCTGGATGAGTGAGGCTGCTCCTGCGGCGGCAAGCGCGAAGACGAAGGGAAAGATAGGAAGGACATGGCGGACGCCGATGTTCAGGGGGCCGGCCATCGCGACTGCGAGATAGAAGACGGGTGGAAGCGTGAAGAAGAAGATCTCGCGAGGGCGACGGAGCTTCCCTGTGACGAAGGCATAGATCGCAAGAGCGAGGAGGCCGAGCACTCCGATGGTCCATTTGAGCGAGAGCAGGGCGGGAAAATAGAACCACCGGCCGTGCGCGTAGACCTTGCCGAAGATGTAGGTGGGCATGTCGATGCCTACGATTTGCACGTCGACGAGGCCGAAGAGATAGCTTTCGGGCAGGAGATGGTAGCGAGCGCAGAAGGAGATGAGGGACTGCATTGCCGGAGAGAGCGGCGCCATCTCGGTGGCGAGCGGAGGCATCGTGACTCCTGAAGGATGCATCGCGTAACGGAAGCTATAGATGCTCCAGAGGACAGAAATGGAGATTGCGGCGATGGCTGCCATGCCCAGGAGCATTCGGCGGATGTCGCGAGTGTGCCAGTGACGGTGGGTGCGCCAGCGAGCGAGGAGTTCTCCGGCGGCGAGGAGAAGGAGGATGGGCAGGAGCAGAACGGCGGAGTGTTTGGCGGAGAGAGCCAGACCGACGGCAAGACCGCAGAGAATTGCGCGTGACCAGCGCATGGATTTGAAGAAGCGGTAGAAGGTGTAGACGGAGGCGAAGATTCCGCAGGCGGCGCCGGTGTCGGTAGCGACGAATGGGGCGTTGGCGAGGATGGTGGGATCGAAGACGAAGAGTGTGAGTGCGAGGAAGGCCGCCGGGATGCCGAACATCTCTCGCGCGGCAGCGAAGAGGAGCAGAGCGAGGGTGAGGCCGAAGATGAGGACGGCCATGTGGATGCGAAAGAGGAGCGTGTCGGAGGAATAGAGGCCTCCGTAGCGGGGATCGTTGCGGAAGAGGAGTTCGCGACCGCCGAAGTAGGCTTCGTCTTTGAAGTAGCGGCCGAGGCGGGGAGCGGTTTTGAGATCGAGCGGGAGGAGCGGGATGGTGGCGATCAGTTTGACGAGAGGCGGATGCTCGGGGTTGAGGCTGTACTCGCGATGCTTCCAGTTCATGTAACCGGAGTAGATGTGATCGCCTTCATCCCAGCTGGGCGACTGCTGCCGCGTGGAAAGTCCGACCTCAATCACCATGACGAGCAGAAGAAGAAAGACTCCTCCTGCTACCCAATGCTTTTGCTGCATGCGTCTTCCTCGTAGTGGAGATGATATCGCGGCGGGTTGAAAACAGAAGAGGCGTCCCGAAGGACGCCTCCGCTGCTAAGCAATAAGCGGTTTAGGGGATGTAGTAACGCATGCCCCAGAAGACCATACCGTTGGTAGCCTTCGGAGCGCCGTAGGTTGCGGTCGGAGAGCCGAAGGTACCGCTCGTCAGACCGGCCCAACCGTCCCGAGTGAGATAGCTATAAACGCCCTGGTACTGCAGGCGGCCATACTTGGGGCTGGTGTAGACGCGGTAGGTAAATCCAACAGTTCCTTCGAGAACGACCCGGGTTGCTCCGAGGCAGTTTGCCGGGGTTCCCGGGTTGTAGGGAGCAGCACCGGCCAGACCGTTGCCTGCAGAGGTTGGCAACGTCTCGATGCCGCAACCCGCGTTGGAACTGGAGGGTGGCGCATATCCGATCAGCTTGCCCGCGGAGGAGCCGAGGGTGCTGAGATAGACGGTGCGCTGCGCGTACTCGCCGCCAGCGTAAAAGAAGACATCCAATTTCGGATTGGGGTGAGTTTCGATCGAGGCAAGACCCTGCCAGCTCTTGATGGGCGCGAGAGTGCCGTCGGGATGAACCGTGATGTCCGGCAGGGTGGAAGTGCCGTAGCGGCCAACGCCCGTACCGCCGAGACCGTGGAAGCCGAAGTCAACGTATTTGGTAGCAGGCATACGGATGTTGAGGAAACCGCCGCCGCCCACTTTCGTGTTATTCGCGCCACCGGCAGCCGAGGGAACGGTTAGCGTCTGGTTGGGGTAGTAGCGGTCGCGGAACCACCGGCTGAGGCCACCAATTTCAAAGTGGCCACGTTTCGAATCATAGGTGCCCTTGATGATGAGGTCCGGAGCGACGTTGTTCGAGTAGTTGGCCGCGACGCTGTAGAGACCGCCGCCGGTGCCAAGGTTGCCGATGAAGAAATTGCCGTTGGCGTTGGTTGCCGAGTAGATGTACTCCGCCTGCTCGAGGGCGAGCGCGCCGGTAAAGCCGCCATGAGACTGCTGGAAGCGGATGGACGGCTGACGAGACCAGCTGAAACCGACGTGGTACTGAGCATCGACGGTCATCGGCAGATTTTCCGTACGGTTGTCAGTGCTCTTCTTGGTTTCGGTGACAAGCGACCACATCTGACCGCCGGTTAGCTTGAAGCCTTCCTTGGTTGCAGCCTGACCCCAGATCTGGCGCTGCCGGAGGGTGTAGCTATTGCTCTGGTTGTCGTTGCTGGTTATGCCGGCCGACAGGAAGTCGGCTTCGACGTAGCCGGAGAGCTTGAATGGACCGGTATTGCCCTCGAAGAGGCCACCGACGCGGCTCTGACGGCCGGAGAAGTTGAGTTCGCTGGTGTGTGCCTGGGCGGCGCCCGGATAGGGTGTGGAGTTGAAAGGCGTATTGACATCGGAGTTCAGCGACCGCGAACGGTAGACACCTTCAAAGGCGAAGAAGGCGACCGGAGTGATGGTGAGCCCCTTGTAGCGCAAGGCAAGAGGACTCTCAAGCTGATCGCTGATGGATTTCTTGGCGTCGCTGATGGTCTGGGCGAGGCCAACATTGGTAGTTTTGAGGTCGGTGACGGTGGAGTTGAGGGTCGAGACGCTCTCTGCATTGGCTGAGACACTGGAGCTAAGGCTGTCTGCCTTGGCGGAGGCGCTGGCGGCAGCGGCCTGAGCACTCTCGGCAGACTGCTGGGCGGCGGCAAGTCGGGCATCCTTGTCGGCGTTCTGCCGCTTCAACTCGTCGATCTGTGCCTGCTGGCTCTGCATCTGCTCGCGTAGTTCACGGATTTCACGCTCGACCGGGCTCTCGGCAGGCGCTTTTTTCACGACCGGCTTTTTAGCTGTCGTCTTTTTCGCAGGCGCTCCAACCGTGGATTGCGCCTGTAGCGAGATGGTGCTGCACACCAGTATCGCTGCCAGAGTGGCTCTAAGTTGCTTCGTCATGGGTCCTCACAAATGGTTGTAAAGGCACAAGGGACAACAAGAAAAATCAGTAGAGCGCGAGGCCCTTCCTGCCCTTCTCTCCTTTGCTCTTTGGCTGATGGTCACAAAAAAATGTGAATAGAGAAATAATTTGATGCGTATACGGGAAGAAAAAGAAGGATTTCGCGTTGCCGTGGAAGTCTTTACAGTCCTTTAACTATTCGATTTGACTGGTTCGGACATGAAAAGGACCGGACACCGATACCAATAGTGTTCGAGGTAGTGTTGAAGGTAGTGCAAACGGGGGAAGATGTCATTTACGGTTAAGCCATGCATATGTTTCGGTTCGCCTCCTTACTGCTGACCCTGGTTGGTTTCGCTTCAGCGCAGACTTCTCTTAAGTTGATACCGGTTCCGCGTGACGTGCGGGCTGCAGGACAGCAGATGCTTAGTCACGGAGTGCGGATCGTCTGCGCTGCGCCTTGCTCAACTGAGGATCAATTTGCTGCGGATGATCTGTCATCAGCACTGTTGGCTCGTAACGTTCCTGTAACAGAAGCGTCTGGGTTTCAGGTTGAGTTGGTCCGGTTGTCTTCGCATCCGGAAGAAAAGTTCACCGGTGAGATGAAGGCAGAGGGCTATATGATTCACTCGGCGTCGAGTGGATTGACAGTTGTGGCGGATTCGGCTGCGGGAGTATTTTATGGAGCGCAGACGGTGAAGCAGCTGATTGTGGGCGATGGGGCGGCTGCGGCGTTGCATCTGGCGGAGATTCGAGACTGGCCAGCGATGAAGTATCGCGGGCTGGATGATGATCTTTCTCGCGGGCCGATCACGACGCTTGAGTTTGAGAAGAAGATGATTCGGACGATTGCGTCGTACAAGGTGAATCTGTACTCGCCGTATTTTGAACACACGCAGCAGTATGCTTCGAATCCGTTGATGGGGCCTCCGGGGAGCGTGACAGCGGAGGAGGCGAAGGAGCTGGTGGCTTATGCAAAGCTCTACCACATCACGATTATTCCCGAGCAGGAAGCGTTCGGGCATCTGCACAACAGCCTGACTTGGGAGCAGTACCAGACGCTGGCGGAGACTCCGCATGGCGCGGTGCTGGCACCGGGGCAGTCTGGATCGATTGATGTGATCAAGCAGATGTTTACGGAACTGGCGGCGATCTATCCCGGGCCGTTCCTTCATATCGGCGCGGATGAGACGGTTGACCTGGGCCTTGGGCAGACGAAGAGCGAGGTGGATTCGCGTGGGTTGGGCGCGGTTTATCTGGACTTCATGCAGAAGATCGTAACGGCGCTGAAACCGCTGAATCGGAAGTTTCTGTTCTGGGGAGATATTGCTCAGGACTCGCCGGATTTATTGAAGGGGCTGCCGCAGTCGTTCAAGGATTCTACGATTGCGATTGCATGGGTCTATAACCCGGAGCCGCGTGGATATGACAAGTATCTGACGCCGTTTACCAAGGCGGGATTTGAGACGTGGGTTGCGCCGAGTGTGAACAACTTCCGCAAGGTTTACCCGGATAACAACTTTGCGATGGCCAATATTCAGCGGATGACGGCGGATGGTCAGAGGCTGGGGTCGACGGGGCAGTTGAATACGATCTGGAACGATGATGGCGAGGGGCTGTTCAATCAGAACTGGTACGGAATTTTGTTTGGAGCGGCGGCGGCATGGCAGAAGGGCGAGTCGTCGGTTGTGGCATTTCAGGACTCGTATGGGCAGGTGTTTCACGGGGACGCGACTGGGGCGTTGAACGAGGCGCAGAAAGAGATGATGCTTGCGCACTCTGTGTTGCATGACCAGGCGCATGTGGGTGATGGGACGAACAGCATCTTCTGGCTGGATCCGATGTCGGCGGACGGTTTGAGAATTGGAGCGCAGGTACGACCGTTTGCGCATGATCTGCGGCTTCATGCAGAGCGGGCGTTGACGCTGATTGCACAGGCTCGGGCGGCCGCGCCTGGGACTCCGCCGGTGAAGAAGGAGCCTGCGGTTTATGATCCGGCGCAAGCTTATCCTTCGGCAACGACTTCGCTGCGGGAGACTGAGGCGATCGATGCACTTGAACTTGGTGCTCGGCGGATGGATTTCATTGGACTGAAGTTTCAGTTGTCTGAGGAGATTGCCGAAGGTTATCAGCGGGCTTATGCGATGCAGAATACGAAGGATCACAAGCAGCGGCTGGATGTGGGCCGGGAGTTGTCGGACATTAATGGAGTGAACGGGCGGATTCAGGACTACATCAACACTTATTCGCTCCTAAGGGATTTGTTTGAGCAGAACTGGTATCGGTCGAACCGGGCGTATGGGTTGCGGCCTATGCTGGAACACTACGATTACACGATCGGGCTGTGGTATGCGCGGAGCGATAAGCTGCGGGGTGCCCAGCGGCAGTGGTCGGATACGCATACCCTTCCGACAGCGGCCGAGGTTGGGTTACCTGCGCCGATGGAGGCGGCTCATCCTTGACCAGAGTTACGTCGCTCTGCTCTGGTTTTAGAGATTGCGCGCTTTCCAGAGAGCGCCTTCTAGGGCGTCGACTGCGCCTTCCCTGACTTTGATTTGCGGGGATGAGGTTTTCAGGGCGGCGATCATTGCGGTGCGGACTTGTGTGATGTGCTCGAGAACGCTGCCGGTGTAGGCAGCTTCGATTTTTCGCTTTCTTCCGCCTGTCTCTTTCATCTTGAGAGCGACGAGAGCGACCTGCTCGGCTAGTTCTACGCCAGCGCGTTCGAGAACTGCGTTGGCTAATTCGTCTCCAGCTTCGGCACAGCGGCCTACGATGGGGGCTAACGCAGGAAGATCGGGGCCGGGGTGCGCGTTAGCTTTTTCGACGATCTCTCCAATGGATTTTGTTTTCCAGAGTTCGGCGATTTCCGGGAGCATCGTGGTGGCGATGTTGCGGTCCTTGCCCCAGAATGCGGTGCGGAGGGCTTCCTGACCGATCCAGTAGCCAGAACCTTCGTCTCCGAGGGCGGGACCCCAGCCTCCGGCGCTGTATATGGCTCCGTCGGCGGCGCGGCCGATGACGTTGGAGCCGGTGCCGGCGATAATGAGGATTCCGGGACCGTCGTGGAAAGCTCCGTCGAGGGCGATCTCTTCGTCGCCGGCAAGAAGAAGGTCGCCACCGACTGTGCCGCGAATCTCACGTTCGGCCCAGACGCGGACGGCTTCGATGCTGAGTCCGGCGAGGCCGATGCAGGTGCGGGCGACTTTGCGGAGATCGACGGTGGTTGTGGTGGATACTTCGGCAAGGAGAGCTTTGAGGCGTGCCGTCGCTTCAGGCTCGCCTACGCGCATGAGTTTGATGCTGCCGGTGGTGGCGCGGGCGAGGACTTTGGTTTCGTCGGCGAGGAGAGCGCGGGTTTTGGTGCCGCCTGCGTCGATTGCGAGGAAGAGACTCATCAGGGAACATGATATGTCAGGCGCTGGAGAGGTGGTTTCGCTTTGAATGCCGTCTTGCGGATTGCGGTGCAGGGCTTGTCGTCGTGGCGATACACTAGCTCGAATGGCAACACGTCTCCATCCTTTTGATCTTGGGCTGATCGTTTTCTACCTTATCGGGATTACGCTGTTCGGGCTGCGTTTTCGGACTAAGAAGGATGCGAATGCGCGGTCGCTGCGTAACTACTTTTTGGCGGACCAGAAGATTCCGTGGTGGGCGATTGCGCTTTCGATTGTCTCAGCGGAGACGAGTACGCTGACGATCATTAGCATTCCAGGTGTAGCGTTTGCGGGGGATTTTGGATTTCTGCAGGTGGTGATTGGCTACATGCTGGGCCGGGTGGTGGTGGCATTGATCTTTCTGCCGAAGTATTTTCGCGGGGCGATGCTGACGGCGTATCAACTGATCGATCAGCGGTTCGGGCACACGCTGCATAAGGTGACTGCTGGACTGTTTCTTGTGACGCGAGCGACTGCCGAGGGTGTGCGCGTGTTTGCGGTGAGTATTGTGGTGGGGATTGCGATTGGGACCGGGGATGTTTTGTCGATTGCGATTATTTCGGCGCTGACTGTGCTGTATACGTTTGAGGGCGGGATGGCGGCGGTGATCTGGACCGATGTAGTGCAGATGGCGATCTATATTGGTGGGACGTTTGTGGCGATTTATACGCTGGGAGCGCATGTTCCGGGGGGATGGGGACAGATTCATACGGTTGCAGCGGCAGCCGGGAAGTTTCACCTGTTTAATTTTGCGTTCAACCTGACACAGAGCTATACGTTCTGGGCCGGTGTGCTGGGCGGAACGTTTTTGACGATGGCTTCGCACGGGACGGACCAGTTGATGGTGCAGAGGATGCTGGCTGCGCGGAATCTGCGCGAGTCGCGGGTGGCGCTGCTGGCGAGCGGAGGGGTGATTTTTCTGCAGTTCACACTGTTTCTCCTGATTGGTGCGGGGCTGTATGTTTTTTATGGGCTGCACCCGGAGGCTTTTGCTTCGGCAGACCGGATCTTTCCGACGTTTATTGTGCGGGAGATGCCGGTCGGGATTGCTGGATTGCTGGTGGCGGCGATCCTGGCCGCGGCGATGTCGAATCTGAGTGCGGCTTTGAACTCGCTTTCGTCTACAACAGTGGTGGATTTTTATATGCACTGGCGGCCGGAGGCGGATGACCGGGAACGGATGATGGTGTCGCGAGCGAGCACCGTGGTCTGGGCGCTGGTGTTGTTCGCGGTGGCGGTTTACAGCGTGTTTGCGGGTGGGAAGGGGCATGTGGTGGAGGTGGGTTTGTCGATTGCTTCCGTGGCTTATGGGGCTTTGCTCGGGGTGTTTCTGCTGGGGACGCTGACTCGGTATGCAACGCAGACGGGGGCGATTGTGGGGATGGTTTGCGGGTTTGCGATGAATATGATTCTTTGGCTACAGAGTCTTCGGTTGCTGCCGAATCCACTGGCGGGAGTGCACTTCCCGGCTGTTGCGTTTACCTGGTATGTGCTGATTGGAGCGATTGTGACGTTTGCGGTGGGATCGGCCGTAAGTTTTATCTGGCCGGAGCATGGCGTCGGTGCGCGCGAGAGAAAGGTTGCAGCACGAGTAGTGACAGTTCTGATCGTCGCGCTTGCCTCGGGCTCGCTTGCGGGTCCGGTTCGGGCTCTGGAGCCAGTGGAGGAGCAGCATGGCTCGTCGACTCATCTGGCGGAACGGTACGACTTCAGTGGTGTGTCAGCTGCTGTGAATCAGGCGATTGCGGCGAACAAACTGCCGGGCGCGGTGGTGCTGATTGGGCATGGCGGGAAGACGGTGTTTGAGCAGGCCTTTGGGAATCGCGCCGTGGAGCCGACAGTCGAACCAATGACGGTAGATACGATCTTCGATATGGCTTCGCTGACGAAGTGCCTGGCGACGGCTACAGCGGTGATGCAGCTTTATGAGCAGGGCAGGATCGGGCTGGATGAGCCGGTGGTGAAGTATCTTCCTGATTTTGCTGCGAATGGCAAGGAGAAGGTGACGATTCGGGAGTTGCTGACGCACTACTCGGGGCTGCCTGAGGATGTGAGTCTCAAGGATGAGTGGGGTCTCGCGAAGCCGGATAAGGCGGAGGGGATTCGGCGGGCGATGAATGCGACGCTGTATGGGCCGCCGGGAGTGACGTTCAAGTATTCAGATATCAACTTTATTACGTTGGGCGCGATTGTCGAGAAGATAAGTGGGGAGGCGCTAAATGTGTATGCTGCGCGTCATATTTTTGAACCGCTTGATATGACGCATACGCGGTTTCTGCCGGGGAAGGATTGGGCCGCGCAGATTGCTCCTACGCAGTATGACGATCAGGGGATGAAAGAGACGAACCCTGATTTCGACAAGATGCTGCGTGGGGTTGTTCATGATCCGAGCACGCGGCGGATGGGTGGAGTTGCTGGGCACGCGGGGGTGTTTTCGACGGCGGGCGATGTTGCGATCTTTGCGCAGGCTTTGCTGGATCGGCTGGCGGGCAGGCCTAGTAAGTTTCCTTTGAAGCGAGACACGCTCGAGCTGATGACGAGGCCTGAGCAACCTGCAACGGCGGTTACGACCGCGACAGTCTTTGCGGCGGGTGGTAAGCCCGCGACGGGTGTTGCTGCACGTGGGTTTGGGTGGGATATCAACTCAGCGTATTCGAGGCCTCGGGGTGAGGTTTTTCCTGTTGGCAGTTTTGGGCATACGGGTTTTACGGGGACCTCGCTTTGGATGGATACGGGCAGCGATACTTTTGTGGTGATTCTGGCCAATGCGGTTCATCCGCGTGGGCGGGCGACGATTTCACCGTTGCGCGGCGAGGTGGCTACTGCTGTGGGGCGAGCGTTGCAACTTTATGAGGGCAGCAATGCCTCTGCCGTAACCGGGCAGACGCTGACGGGGATTGATGTACTGGAGGCGACACACTTTGCTGCTTTGCACGATGCTGCGGGACGGCATGGCGGGCATCTGCGCCTGGGATTGCTGACGAATCAAACCGGGCTTGATCGTGAGGGGAAGCGGACGATCGATGTGCTGCTGCACAGCACGCCTGAGGTGGAGTTGAAGACGATCTTTACGCCGGAGCATGGGCTGTTTGGGGTGAAGGACACGATGAAGATTGGCAATGAGGTGGATGATGCGACTCATCTTCCCGTGATCAGTTTGTATGGGGCGAAGGATGAACAAAGGCGGCCTGGTGTCGAGTCGCTGAAGAAGCTGGATGCGGTTGCGATCGATCTGCAGGATGCTGGAGTTCGGTTCTATACGTATGAGACTGTGATGGGGTATTTTCTTGAGGCGGCGGCGCAGACGCACATCGAGATTCTGGTGCTGGACCGGCCGAATCCGATTGGAGGCGTGGCGGTGCAGGGACCGGTTTCGGATAATGGTGCGGAGTCTTATGTGGATTACATGCCGATGCCGGTTCGGCATGGGATGACGCTGGGCGAGTTGGCGCTCTATTTCAACAGCGAGCGGATGATTCCGGGGGCAACTTCGGCGAATATCCGGGTGCCGATTCGCGCGCAGCTTACGGTAGTAGCGATGCAGAACTGGACTCGTGGAATGTACTGGGATGACACGGGACTGAAGTGGATCAATCCGAGTCCAAATCTGCGGAGCCCGCGGGCGAATGTGATTTATCCGGGAGCGGAGCTGCTGCAGACAACGAATATGTCGGTGGGGCGAGGAACGGAGACACCGTTCGAGCATATTGGAGCCTCGTATATTAATGGGGCGCAACTGGCGGATTACCTGAATAGGCGAAAGATTCCTGGGATGAGTTTTGCGCCGACGAGTTTTTCGGTGCTGGAGGACTCGAATCACTTCCCTTTCCATGGGAAGACGGTCTCGGGTGTGGCGTTTACGGTGACGGACAAGACGGCGGTGGATGCGCCGGAGCTGGGGATTGAGCTGATCAGCGCATTGCATCATCTTTATCCGGAGTTCACGGTAGCGAAGGCGGATCGCCTGATTGCAAATGTGGATACGATGCGGGCGCTGATGAACCAGGAGGACCCCCGTAAGATTGCCGAGGGATGGAAGGCGGATCTCGCGGCGTTTGAGAAACGGCGGCAGGGTTATCTCCTGTATCACTAGCTTTCGCAGGAGCGGACAGGTAACAAATGGCACACTCCTGGGGTGAATATTCATCGTGTCTTCTCCTTCTGTGCGTCAAAATAGATAGATATTCTTCGAGGTGCTCCCCATGCCCCGCATCAATTTTCAACAACAGCTTGCAGCACTTAAGGACAAATTGCTTGCCATGGCCGCGCTTTCACAGCAGGCTCTATCGCTCTCATTGGAGGCTTATCTGACCGGTGATGTGAGTCTCTGCGAGCATGTGAAGGAGATTGAAGAGGCGATCAATGCTGCGGAGCGGGATGTCGACGAGATGGCTTACGATCTGCTGGCGAAAGAGCAGCCGATGGCGATCGATCTGCGGTTCATCCTGTCGGTGATCAAGATTAATGGGGATCTTGAGCGGATTGGAGACCAGGCGACGAATATTGCTTCGAGGACGCAGTTTCTGTACGACTCGCCGAAGATTTCGCTGCCGATCGATATTCCGGATATGGGGGAGAAGGTTGGGGTTATGATCCGGCGGGCGATTCAGTCGCTGCTGGAGGCGGATGCAAGGTTGGCCGAGTCGGTACTGGCGATGGACGATGAGATCGACGATATGAATCGGGATGTACAGGCAGAGTTGGTTGAGGTGATGCAACAACATCCGGTGGCGAGCGGGCAGGCTTTGAATGCGATTATCATCTCGCGAAACCTGGAGCGGGCTGCGGACCATGCGACGAATATTGCGGAGGATGTTATCTTCTGGGTCCGCGGGTCGGATGTGCGGCATAAGTTTTCTCTGGCACAGGCGGACTAAAGGGTTGATTTCTCTAATGCCAGATGTTTGTAAATCTTGACGTTTCAGTGGTTCGCGGGTAATCTTTCAGTATGGTTTTTTGTATGGCATGTCGAATGGATGCTTGTTGCGCGTGTTGTTGTGAGCGCGGGCGCCGTCGACTTTGCCTGAACCGGAGACTTCCCTTCTAAGTTCCGAGTCCATTCAGCAAAGCTACAGCGCCCACCTAGCCGGTGGGCTTTTTCGTTAATTCTTCGGTCGAGACAAGGATACCCAGTATGAGTACTCCCGCTACAGCAGCCACAACCAAAGAGACGAAGGCGCAAAAGTCTGAGCGTTTGAAACGTGCCAAGAACCCCTGGGAGGCGTGGGAGGAGGTTCGGCAGTTTGCGCGGGAGGGGCGCGAGTCGGTGCTGCCGGAGTGGGCGGGTACCTACTTCAAGTGGTGGGGGATTTATACGCAAGGCGACGGAGTAGGCGCGACCGGGGGCGTTGGCGGCGAGGGCAAGGCGACTGAGTACTTCATGATGCGGATCGGTTTGCCGAATGGGATTTTGACGAGCGCGCAGCTGAGAGTGATCGGGGATTTGACGAAGAAGTATGCGCGCAACTTAGCGGACATTACAACGCGGCAGAATATTCAACTGCACTGGCTGACGATTGAGGCACTGCCGGAGATTGTGGATTCGCTCACGGCGGTGGGGTTGAGTCCGAAGGGCGCCTGCGGAGATGTGGTGAGGAATGTGACTGGGTGCCCGCTGGCTGGATTGGACGGGCACGAGCTTATCGATGCTTCCCCACTGGCTGTGGAGATTGCACATAAACTGACGGCGAATCCTGAGTTTTACAACCTGCCGCGAAAGTTCAAGATCTCGGTTACGGGATGCTCGCAGTGGTGCTCTTACCCAGAGATTAATGACGTGGCGCTGACGGCGATCAAGCGTGTTGTCAATGGACGTGAGGAGATTGGCTACACGTTGCGTGTGGGTGGAGGACTTTCCACTGAGCCGCATCTGGCGGTTCGAATTCCGGCGTTTATTCGTCAGGATCGGGCTTATGAGGCCGTGCGGGCGACGGTTGAGATCTTTCGTGAGCAGACGGAGCTCAGAGAGAATCGTACGCGAGCGCGCATCAAATATCTGTTTATGCGGTTTGGCTGGACAGCAGAGTCCTTCCTGGTGGCGCTGGAGGCGAAGCTTGGGTACAAGCTCGACCCGAGTCCAACAACTGAGGATCGTGTGCCGGATGATGTGTATCGAGATCATGTTGGAATTCTGCCGCAACGACAGGCGGGTTTATCTTCTGTTGGCGCAAGTGTGCTGCGCGGGCGGCTATCTGGCGATCAGTTGCTGCGGCTTGCAGGGCTTGCGGAGAAGTATGGCAATGGCGAGTTGCGCGCGACGATTATGCAGAACATTGTTGTCGTGAATGTTCCGCATGAAAAGACCGCGGAACTGGTGGTGGCTTTGAACAGCATGGAATTGCAGGTTGATGTTTCGGCGTTCTGGCGCGGGGCGATTGCGTGCACGGGGACAGAGTTCTGCAAGCTCGCGATTGCAGAGACGAAGGGATTTGCGAAGTGGCTGGTGAGCGAGATGGAAGAACGGCTGCCAGGGTTCGATCAGCAGATCAAGCTGCATGTGACGGGGTGCACGAACAGCTGCGGGCAGCACTGGATTGCGGATATCGGACTTGAGGGGAAGAAGATCAAGAAGAATGGACAGATGGTGGACGCGTTTTATTTTTGCGTCGGTGGCGCGGTGGGGAGATTTGCGCGGACGGCGCGGCCGCTGGGGTACAGGGCGGCAGCGGATGAGGTTCCGGATGCGATTGAGCGACTGCTGCGCGGCTATCTGGCGGCGCGTGTGCCTGAGGAGGATTTGCGTGGATATTTTGCGAGGATAGATGATGAGACTCTGCGGGCACAGCTTAATGGAACGGTGATCGATCCGGTTGAGCGCGATGCACCGCCGGTTGGCGCGGGACGGCACGCGCCGGGAGAGTAAGGAATGGATCTGTTCCCGATGTTTCTGAAACTGACGGCTCGACCCTGCGTTGTGATTGGTGCGGGGAATCTTGCTGAGTCGAAGATTGAGTCGTTGCTTGCCTCGCACGCGAAGGTGCTGGTGATTGCTCCGAAGGCCAGGAAGCGGATTATTGATCTGGCTCAGGCTGGCGAGATCGAGTGGAAACCGCGCAAGTATGTTGCCGGGGATTTAGACGGGCAGTTTCTTGTGGTTGCCGCGACAGATGATTCTGCAGTGAATCGAGCCGTGTATCGTGAAGCTGTGGAGAACAATGTTCTATGCAATGCGGTCGATGATCCTCCCTTTTGCGACTTCTACTTCCCTTCCGTGGTAAGGCGGGGCGATCTGCAGATTGCGATTTCGACGGCTGGAGCGAGTCCGGCGCTGGCGCAGCGACTGCGGAAGGAGATCAATGCGCAGCTGCCGCTGGATGTGGGCGATTGGCTGGAGGATCTGGGAAATCTTCGGCGCGAGGTGGTGCAGCGGGAGCCGTTGAATGAGGAGCGGAGGCTGCTGCTGCACAAACTGGCTCAGCGTGAGGTTTGCGGTTTTGAGGAGTGTCCTTCGCGGGTGATGGCGAGAGAGCATGCGTTGGTGAATCCGTTGCCGGGAGGACGAGCATGAAATACAGTGCGGAACGTGGCACGGTTTATCTGGCAGGTGCTGGACCGGGCGATCCTGAGTTGCTGACGCTGCGGGCGCTGGGGCTACTGGAAACAGCGGATCTGATTCTGCCGGATGATCTGGTTTCGACGGAGATATTGGCGCTGGCTCATGCCGGTGCGGAGATTATTCCGGTTGGCAAACGCTGCGGGCAGCCGCGGATTACGCAGGAAGAGATCCATTGGTTGATGATCGATGCGGCGCAGGCAGGACGTTCGGTATTGCGATTGAAGTCCGGCGATCCGCTGATCTTTGGTCGGGCTGGCGAAGAGATCGCTGCGCTGCGCGAGGCAGAGATTCCGTTTGAGATTGTGCCGGGCATTACGGCGGCGTTTGCGGCGGCTGCAAGATTGAAGACTCCTCTGACGGATCGGAGTGCGGCTTCCAAGTTGATTCTGGCGACGGCGCATCATGCGGCGGGAAAACTGGAGCTTACGCCAAAGTGGGAAGGGGCGTTTCCTGCGGATGCGACGCTGGTGATTTATATGCCGGGGCGGAAGTTTCGTGAGTTGGCGGATGATCTGATCGCATCAGGGCTTGCGTCGGAGACTCCTTGTGTGGCGATCAGCAAGGCGACCACGGTTGAGGAGTTGGTGCACAGCTCTACTCTGGGGAAGATTGCGGATGGAGATGTAGGGCCTGCGCCTGTGATTCTTCTGATCGGAGCTGCGATTCAGGTGGCGGAGCAACAGCGGCTGATAAAAGAGCTAGTTACTGCTTGAGGCTGCTTTATTTATTGAGCCTGCTGCGAACTGCACCTGCAACTCCTGCAAGTCCCGTCAACATGAGGACGTAGCTTGCGGGCTCCGGGACAACTGGCGGCGGATTGCTCGGCGGGTTGCCGGGAGGATTGCCAGGCGGGACACTCTGGGTACTAACTGAAGGTGGAGGTGGTCCATTGGTATACGGTGGATAGCTCAGGGGCGGGCCACCAGGAGGGGTATAGGTTGAGTATCCGTTGGGCGGAGGAGGCTCATCGTTCTCCGCGATCGTCTCCTTGACGGCCGCCGGCATAAGATCGACCCCATCCAGGGAATCCAATGACCGTGTGTAGTGGTAAGGGGTGGGAGTTTCTTCCGAGATGACACTCTCATCTGACTCATCTTCGGGGAGGACACCACAGGCAAGCTCGAAGTGATGGAGGGTCTGCTTGCGAGTCATCCTTGGCCCTTTGGCGAGGACAAGGTGTGGTTTGGGTTTGGGTTGGGTGACGACCGTAAGTTTACGTTGCGCGTAGAGTTTGGCGCGACGTTTTGCGGCGGCGATGCGTTGAAGGCTGCGGGTATGGGCGAGTTCTCGGCGATAGGCGACAAACCAGCGTTCGCAGTCAGTTGACGCGTTCACGCAGGTTGCCGAAATTCCGACGAACGAGACCAAGAGCAGGAAGTAAATCAAACGCCGCATAGATTTCACCGGGGGCACATCTCTTCAGCTGTTCAGTTTGTACGAACTGTTACAAGTCAGAGAGAAGCAATCAGAGAACCAAAGCAGAAAGTTCGTTCACCTGCTAAAACTTGCAGTATTTGCGCAAATTTTTAGTGCGACTGGGAATATTTTACCCTGTTATGGTAATTTTATTCCCTCTTTCTTGATCGGGAACGGCACTTTCTGTGGAAAAGTTTTATCAACTGATGAGCCAGTTGAGTTTAGGCCCCGAATGATTTTTTTGCATGGATTTCAACACTGCCACCAAAATATAGGAAAACACGGGTTTTATGCGCAAATTATTGCACTTGGGTTTGGCTGACAAACCGTAAGGCCACACAACTTTTTGGTCACTTTGGCGTTCTATTTAATAGGTTTCAAGCTAGGTTCGCTCAGCTGAAATCCGGCATAGCCTGCACGCCAAATGAACTGCGGCGGCTCTGCCCAGGAGATTGAAATGCGCTTTTTACGCTATCTCGCTTTACTCGGTTTCGTTAGTGTTCTGTTGGTTCCCGCCGCAACGGCTAACGCCCAGGTTGCGATCGGCATCGGAGTTGGCACTCCTGCTTATGGGGCGTATGGGTATCCTCCGGCCTGTGCTTACGGATATTACGGGTCTTACCCCTATGCCTGCGCTCCTTATGGGTATTATGGGCCGGCGTGGTTTGCGGGCGGTGTGTTTATCGGCGCAGGCCCCTGGTATCACTACGGTTATCGTGGCTACGGCTATCGCGGCGGCTTTTACGGGCACCCGGTCTATGGGCATCCTGGATATGGCTATGGACGGCCGGGTTATGTTGGCCGGACTGGTTCGTATGGTGGCGGACATGCCATCGTTCATGGCGGATTCGCTAGTGGAGGCCACGGGGTTAGCGGCGGCTTCCATGGCAGCAGTTTCCATGGCGGTGGCCACCGGTAAGTTTTCCTTCTGCCAATTGATGGCATGAAGAAGCGGCTACAGGACTTAGTTCCTGTGCCGCTTTTCTTTTTGGTACGACAGATTTATGCGAGCAGACTTTCGGCTTGCTTGGTGGCTTCGTAGATTTGAGAGAAGGACTCGACGGCGTAGAGGACGGGTTGCATCGCGCCAGTGTCGAGTTCCTGGTTGAGGACGGACTCGAGATCGAAGTCTTTGACCTCACAGCCGCCGGCGAGGACTCGGGTGCACTCGCCGTGCGAGGAGATGAGGCCACTACCGTAGACCTTGATCTCACCATTCTGGCGGATGAGGCCGAACTCGACGGTGAACCAGAAGAGGCGTCCCATGCGCTCGAGTTTATCGGGATCGGTGAGTCTGGCGCAGATCTGGCCGTAGCTCTGGAGGAAGTTTCCAAAGACGGGATGTGCGTGCATGGGGACGTGGCCGAAGACGTCGTGGAAGATATCGGGCTCTGGAGTGTATTCCATTGCGTCTCGCGAGCGGAGCCAGGTGGTGGTTGGAAACATGCGCGCGGCGAGCATCTCGAAGAAGGCGTCGGGCGGGAGGAAGCCGCTGACTGGAGTGGATTGCCAGCCGGTGCGTGGCTGGAGGCGGGCGCTGACTTCAGTGAGGTTGGGAAGGCTATCTTCGCGGAGGCCGATCTGGTGGAAGCCCTCGAGGTACTCCTGGCAGGCATGGTCGCGGAGCTGCGGCATGCGACGAGAGACGAGTTCAGACCAGATGGCGTGCTGTTCGGGAGTGTACGCGGACCAGTCTTGTTCGATGAGGAAAGGTGCTGCTACGTGGAGCTTGCCTTGCGTGAGATTCGGTGTGGATGATGCGATTGCCATGTTATTCCTTTGGACGATTCCCAGCCGTGAGAAGCTTACCTCTTCCTTAGAAGGGCTTTGGTCAGGATTACGTTACCCAGCGGTCAGTTTATCAACTCCTCGGAGAATACATATTTGCGGCGATCTTGGCTATTTTGGAATGGGTCCGTCTTCCTGCGGAACCTCTTTGCCTTCACCGGGAAAGGGCCATTCTCGGTTGAGGGGCTGTGTCGCTTCACGAGTAGATTTTGGATGTTTATCGATTTTGAGGTTTTCGAGGACGTGGACGCCTAGCTTGCCAGCACTGGCAATGTCGATGTCGCCATCGTGATCGAGGTCAGCGGAGACGAATTGGGTTCCGGCACTTGCGGTGCCGTTCGCGGAGAGAGTGATTCGCGTGAAAGTGGGATCGGATTTGCTGTCTGCGATCTGCATGGTTGGGACTGCCGTGGGTTTTGCCGGAACTGGCTGTGATTTTTTGGCGAAGTCTGCTTTGGTGGGGAGTTTGTAGGCGTAGACAACGACGGGATCGTAGGAGCCGGGGTCTGCGCCAGAGTGGCCGCGATAGCGTTTGCCAGTGATGAGTTCGGGTGTGCCGTCGCCGTCGATATCGATGAGGGCGAGAGCATGGGATTGCGAGAAGGACTCGTCGATGGTGTGGCGAATCCATCGGGGATGGGCCTTGGTGCCGGCTTGTTCGAGCCAGTAGAGGCCATAGCCGTGACCCTGGCCATAGATGAGGTCGAGCTTACCGTCGTGGTTGACGTCGTAGCCGAGGATGGGAAAGCCGGTATCGCCGAGATCCCAGTCCGGATGCCACTGCCATTTGTCGTTGTTGGCGTCGATCTGCTCGAACCATCCGTGAGTAGTGAGGATGTCGGCTTTGCCGTCGCCATTGATGTCGGCGATGCCGATGCCGTGGCCGTCCTGTTCGCGGTCGCCGAGGTGGTGGACACGAGGCTTTTGGCCGCTGAAGTCGACCCAAAGGATTCCCGCACGATTGTAGTGAGCAAGAGCGAGATCGGGTTTACCGTCTCCGTTGATGTCGGCGAAGGCTCCGCCTTCGGTGTCGTAGCTGTCAGTGATTTTTTCGGCGTCCCATACGGCTCCGGCGGCCGTCGCTTCAGGCCCCGGATTGCGATACCACCAGAGGCCGTTGGAGATCCAACCGACGGTGACGAGATCGGCGTGTCCGTCGTGATCGACGTCGACGATCCACTCGCCGCAGTCATTGACGAACTCGTTGTAGATGCCTACGGTGCGAAATTGATGCTGCTTCCACGGGCCACCGTCTGCGCCGGGGTTTTCGTACCAGTAGGCTCCGCTGAGGATGTCGAGGAAGCCGTCGTTGTTCATGTCCAGGAGAGAGATTCCTTCGGCATGGTCGGTGCCGAGACGATGCGCGAGAAAGGTGATGCGCGGCTTGCCGTCAGGGCCGGGGCCGGGGTGCTGCATTCGGAATTCGGTAGCGTGTTCGGGGTCCTGGGCCTGGACTACAGCGGTTGCGATGAGAGGCAGGGCGAACAAGAGAGCGATGGTTCCGGGTCTTATCTTCATGAATGGCTCCGGTGGCAAAGGCAAAAACAAGCAACAGCAAAATCAAATGCGGGGTTCCTCGACTCGCGCTACGCGCTTCACCCGGAATGACGATTTTTAGTTCTGCTGCGTTTAACAAAATGTTTGTAGCGTCTTACACCAGCTTCATCGTTTCAGGGTCCCAGTGAACTACGTTGCCGCGTTCGACGCTGAGGTTGCTGAGAAGAGCTGCTCCGGCAGCACGGAAGCCAAAGGTTGCGTCTTCGACTGGCTGCTTGCGGGTTCGGACTGAGTCGAAGAAGTTGCGGAAGTGGTCGTAGCTGTCGGAGTAGCCGGGTGAAGCAGAAAATTTCTCTACTGCTTTTGCGGGCGGACCTTCCGGGTGCTTGTTTGGGTATTCCTGGCGATACTGCTCAAGGTATTGCTGCTGCATGGCGTTGGAGAAGGTCGAGACGCTGTAGCCGGGCTCGGTTGCAAGCGGGGTGCGGGTAACGGTGACGGTGTTGCCGGCGATCTCCATGAGGCCTTCGGAGCCGGTGAAGAGGAAGCCTTCGCTCTCTTCACCACCATCGACGAAATTGACGCGGAGGCTCAGGTTAAACCCCTGCGGGTAATCGAGCAGAGCCAGGAGAACATCGTAGACATCGCGGCCATCGTTCCAGAAGCGCAGGCCGCCGGTGGCCATAGCTCGGGTGGGGCCGTTGGCTCCGGTGATGAAGTGCGTTCCGCTGAAGAGATGGACGAAGAGATCACCGGCAACTCCGGAGCTGTAGTCTTTCCATTTGCGCCATTGGAAGAATCGCTGACCTGAGAACGGTACCTTGGGCGCAGTGCCGAGAAAGCGGGGCCAGTCGCAGGTTGTGGGAGAGGCATCGGGTGGGACGGAGTAGTTCCAGGCGCCGATGGAGGAGTTGCGGTCCCAGCGGGCGGCGACCATGTTGAGTTTGCCGATGGCTCCGGAGGCGAGAAGTTCCTTCGCTTTGGCGTAGACGATGGAGCTGACGCGCTGACTGCCCACCTGAAGAATGCGATTGGTGGAGCGAGCGGTGCCGATGATCTCGGGGCCGTCGGGATAGATGTGGATCATCGGCTTTTCGAGGTAGACGTCTTTGCCAGCGTGCATAGCGTCGATGGCTGCCTGTTTGTGCCAATGGTCGGGCGTGGCGATGAGGACGGCGTCAACATCTTTGCGGGTGAGGATTTCGCGGTAGTCGCGTGTAGTGAAGAGGTCGGAGCCCCAAAGCTCTTTGGCGTGGGTGAGGCGGCCGTCATAGCAGTCTGCTACCGCGACAAGTTTGACTCCGGGGACCTGAATAGCAGTGCGGGTGTCGCCCTGGCCTTGAATGCCTGCGCCGATGAGGGCGAGTTGAATGATGTCGTTTGGGGAACGCGGTGCGGCTTGAGATTGCTGCGCCAGGAGTTCATGGAGGTGTGAGGTAGCTGCGGTGAAGGTTGCTGCCTTGGCTGCGTTTTGGAGAAAGGTTCTGCGACTCAGCATGATTGGAGCGACTCCCGTTTGCCAGCTTTGCTGTCGCTTGACGGTAAGTCAAGGGGAGGGGGTGTGTCCAGTCTGCCGGTTTCAGAAAGATCGGGGTGCAGCGATTAATGTGCGAGTGCGCCTGCGGTCTCGATATCGTAGTCGCGGTAGTAAGGGGCGCGGAAGCGGGTAATGTTGGCTGCGCTTTTGCCTGGCGTGGTGAGCGAGGATGCCAGCAGCAGCCATTTGTTACGCCTCGCGTGACGCACGTGACTGAGAACGAAACGATCGATGGCATCTTCACCAACGTTCCAAGCCAGGCCGCCGATGGGTGTCATGAAGAAGTCCTGCATGCCGGTTTCGTTCGTCCATACGCCGTCCCGGGCGCGGACGTAATAGTTGATTCCGGTGTTGCCGATGGAGGCTTCGCTCAGCGGGCCGATCTTCCATTGCGCGCTATACGCGGCGGAGTAGGCCATGGCTCGGAGGCGCCCCATCCAGTAACGACGGGAGTTCTCGTACATGAGGGCACGCTGCTTGGGGTCGTTCTGTTCGTAGATGCTGCTGGTGACGGCGCCCATCATGGGATGTCCGATGTAATCGACGCCGAAGGGATCGTCGTCCTTCCAGCGGGACCAGCGATAGTGGTCGACGCAATAGGAGTACTTGGACCAGAAAACCCCGCCTTCGATGCCGCCGAATAATTCAAGGCGGGTGTCGTGGTCCATTGCGATGTTGCCACCGTGTTGAGTGCTTAGAAAGATGAAGGATTCACCGAGGATACGCGGCCAGTCTACACGGCAGGGTTTTCCCCGACGGATTCCGTTTTCGCAATCAGAGTTTCGCTGGACTTCGTTACTCAGTTTGAGTTGTCTGGGAGCGGGTGCGATCAGAACTCCTGGTGCTTCGTGCGCTGATTCGGCGGAGTTGTGATTGGAGGGGGGCTCGGCAGATGCCGAAACTCTTGCAGGGATGGACGGAGCGTCGATCAGAAGATACGCCGTGTCGGTCTGGGTTGGCGGAGATAGCGGCGTCTGCGCGAGGACTGTGATGCTTGTCGATACGCTGGCCAGAAGAAGGAGAAAAGAAACGTTGCGGCAAAACCCTTGCATACACCCGCCCGCAGTTACCAAAGTGCTACATGGTCAACGGTATGCCTGCGGAGACAGGTTATCGATACAACGAAGTGTGCAGAAAGAGCCGCGATAGTGGGACTAGGACGGGGAGATTTTGAGCGGAGAGAGAGAGATCACTGACTGGGGATACATGCAGGAAGATTGCGCTGTGGAGACACTTATAACGCATTCTCTTTTTAGTTTAGAAAGTGGGCCTTTTAATTTTTGTGAAAGAAATCCATATCCACTCTTGTCTTGAACTCTATCGGCTGGCCCATCACGAGAAGTGGCTTATAAAACCACTGACGGACTGCATTGACAGCGGCTGGTTGTAATACCGGCGGACCGCTCACGGCCTGTGCATCTGTCACGTGACCATCTTTTCCCACGGTGAACTGAACAGCAACGGTTCCCTGAATACCATGGATTCTGGCCTCTTCCGAAAAGTCGGCGGTCATAGTCTTCAATTTCCCGGGGAAATCAGATTTCAACGATACGTTAGTCAGGTCCACGGGAAGGGCGGTAGATGGAAGAATCAGAATCGACTCGGCCGGTTCTTTCAATCTTTCAATTAGATCGAGAGAAAGATCGCTTCTCGGCCTTCCGCTGCGATATGTATGAATTTCGCGCGCCAGGTAATGCCCCTGGAACTGCACGATAGATTCGTAGATCGTTCTGGTGTTTCCTATTGAGGATGACAAGCGCAGTACCGGGATTGCAGGGTCGAAGCAAAAGACTGGAAAAAAATCGCTCGCCACCTTGCCGGCAACGGGAAAGTAAAGGGTTACACAATCGAGATTGGTTTTACCCGCGGATTCGTTGTGTCTCTCAAATTTAAATTCTTTAAGTTCATCCTCTTTCAACAGGGGTTGGATCAGGCTCGAACGAAGCATCATGGTGTCGGCTCCTAACCAATCCTGCGAACCGTCACGGAATAGTCCCTTTGAAATCGCGTATTCGACCTGGGTGAATTTTGAGCTGGTGTAACTGCGCTTGTAGTTGATGTCACTCCACCACCACTCTTCGTAGACCCCGGTGTCGTCAACCTTCCCGTCTTTATTGAAAAGTTTGTAGGTCCCGCGGACGTGCCATGGTTGCACGTTGTCGGAGTCAAGACCGTTTACCCGACGAGCGGAAGAGAGAAAAGCTTGTGAGTCATCGCGCTGCGGAGCAGGCGAAAGAGTCTGTGACGAGAGCACTACGGAAGAGATTAAACATAGAAAGAGAGAGAAGACGCGCAACATATCCATCGAGCAAGCCGGCTTAACAAGGATTATGGGACGTAGAACTTTGACATTCTATCCCAGACGCGAAGACTTGGAAGGAGCTACAAACTACATCTTGGCGCGAAGAGGTTGCATAGGCTCCGTGGGAGTGGGAACTACTGCCTCGTCTGTCATGTACTTCTTAAGGAGTTCGTGGTGGAGACAATAGAGGGCGAGTTCGAGACGGTCCGAGACACCGAGTTTGTCATAGACCTTGCGGAGGTAGTTCTTGATGACCTGCTCGGTGGTACCGATCTGGTAGGCGATCTCTTTGTTGCGCATGCCACGAGTGATGCAGCTTATAATGGCGAGTTCTTTTTTGGAGAGCTTGGGCTGAACTTTGGGATCGGTGAGACTGGAGGCCTGAGCACGGTAGGCCTCGATAACCCAGCTGATGGACTGGTTGTCGATCCAGGTTTCGCCTTCGGCTATCTTGCGAACGCATTTGATGAGGAGGTCCGGGGAAATGGAGCGGGGGACGACACCGCGGACGCCGCGACGGTAGAGCTCGACTGTGTTGGCCTCGTCGGATTCGCTGACCTGGACAATCAGCTTGGCTTCTGGATGCTGCCGGACGAGTTCCGGGATGGCATCGATCGTGCCGGAGATGAGCTGACCTTCGAGGACGACCACGTCGGTGGGGTAACGCTGCAGAGCAGAATAAAGGTTCGGCAGGGTTTCGACCTGTGCGACGACGCGGATGTCGTCCTCAAGGGCGAAGACCTTCTTCATACCGACGCGATAGATTGCCTGCGAGTCGGCCAGAATGACGCGGATGCCAGCATGGGTTAGGTTATCTTCCGGAGCTTCCCCGTTATTCCGAGTTGGATCAATGTTTACTACTGTCATATTGGTCATGCCTTCAAAAAATACTCGTCGATGACTGCCGCAGCCTTTTTCTGGCCCCCTTGCAGATAGTGACGCACGACTCGGCCGAGGCAGTGAATCGTAACATCGTTTTCGGTTCCCATGACAGCCGACGGCATTGCAATGGTGAACTCAATCTTTGCCTCCAAGGGCGGAAGCTCTTCTCCAACGAAGAGCAGACCGTTTGCGGATATGTTTTCCGTTGTCGCCTCCATCTCTCCCTGGTCGGTATGGAGACGAATCGCCAGCTTCATTGGAAAACGCACCGCTGTCCGAACTGGATTGTCTCCGGCTGGAAACTGCCACTGAGCCACGTGCCCTCCTGGTGCACCCTTTGTGGGAAAAGGACCCTTGAATGGGCCTTGTGTACCACATTGGAGTGTACCCCACCGGATAACTGTTTATACATTTTTCTATAGACCACGACTACAACGATTGGGTCAACGCGGCGGAGCCCCCAACCCATTGTTTGTCGCGATTGTGGTCTACACCCATCATAAGCCCGCGGCCAAGGCGGACGAGAGCGATGGCAGGCTGGAGTGCACCGCCGTCTGGCCAGAGATACATGATGCGAACCTCAGCCTGAGTGGGACCATGAGGAGTTTGAATAGTGGATTCGAACGCAACTCGTTGCTGCAAAAGATAAAGATGGCGGTCGGCAGGAGGAATTGCATTGAGATCGGCGTCTGTTGGGGCAAACTGAATTCCCTTCCCTGCGAAGGAGTAAAGGGGTTTTAGAAGGAGTTGGTTGCGGTCAGTGGGGAGACCCTCAACGTTACGCTGGGCAAACCAGTCGTCGAGGAAGACGGCTTTGGGGACTGAGGGGTGATTGAGATATGGAAGGGAAAATTTGCTGATGCGGAAGTACCAGTTGGGATGGCCTGCCCACTCGACCTGGAGATCGTCACGGTAGTCGAAGGGGAGCTGGATGTTTTTGCGGTGAAGCTCATCGACGATGGTGCGGTTGTAGATGCGGTGGATCGGGATTTCGCGGCCATCGTGTTGATAGAAGAGGCGATTGTTTTGTTTGCGGATTTTGGTGATGTCGACCGTGGCAATGTGGAGCCTGTCCTCGTAGATGTGGAAGTCCGGCAGAGTCTTCTGTTGGGCGGGATCGATCTCAAGGAGAACTACGTTTTCGGGGTCGTGGTCGCCGACGATGACTTCTTGGAGAAGTCGCCAGTAGGTTTTCTCGTTGAGGCCGCCGAGATAGCAATCGAGATTGGGATCGAGTTTGAAGGTTTCGATGTACTGGTGAGAGAGGATGTCCTGATAGCCGAAGATGGAGGGGAAGGCCTGGAGTTCGACGAGTTTTGGGGAGAGTGTGCCGTCGGAGTTGCGGACGAGGCCGAAGTCGACGGTCATGAAGTTGGGGATGGGGTTATCGTTGGGGACGTTGTATTCGGCGGGGATGGTTTGATTGGAGGCTTCGAGGTAGGCAGGGTTGTTGAGGAGTTGGTGGGTGAGGGTGGCGCCGGTTTCGGCGAGTTCGTCGAGGAGCTCGCGGGAGAAGAAGCAGGGGGTTTCGGCTACGCGGAATCCGATTTGGGTTCGGGTCACGGTGTTGAGGCGTGCCAGGAGATCAGTGTAGGCAGCCTGGGTGAAGCGCGCGTTGAATTGGTCGCGGTAGGGCTGCAGCATGGGAGTTAGTGTAGCTGCTGCAGCCGGTTTCGCGGACGATGCGAATTTACGGGGCCGGGTGCTTTTCGAGAAATGTGTTGATCTCGGCGTATTCGGCTTCGGTCAGGCGGAAGGTCGTGGCGGGGATGACGCCCTCGACTTGCTTGGCATTGCGGCCGCCTACGATGGCTGCGGTGATGGCTGGATTGTGAAGCGTCCAGGCGATCGCGATGACTCCTGCGGCGATGTTGTGGCCGGCGGCGATCTCTTTGAGCTTGTCGGCTATCGCGAGATTGCGGGAGAGGTAAGGCTCCTGATAGTTTTTGGCGTTGCGGCGGAAGTCGTTCGGCGGGAAGGCGGCGACGCGCTCTTTGGACATGGCTCCGGTGAGCAGGCCGGAGTGCATGGGGGAGTAGTTGATGACGCCGATGTTGTGCTCCAGGCAGAAGGGCAGATTTTCAGCCTCGTAGGTTCGGTTAATCATGGAGTAAGGCGGCTGCTGCGAGGTGATGGGGGCGATCTTCATAACACGCTCCATCTGCGAGATGGAGAAGTTGGAGACGCCAATCCAGCGAACTTTGCCTTCGCGCTGGAGATCGGCCATGACGGACCAGCCTTCTTCGATGTCTTCATCGGGCTTGGGCCAGTGGACCTGGTAGAGATCGATGGCTTCGACTTGCAGACGACGGAGGCTGTCTTCGCACTCGCGGCGGACTTGTTTCTGCGAATTACCTACTTCGCGCTTTTCGTCCCAGACGAGGGTGGATTTGGTGAAGACGTAGGGTTTGTGGGAGGTGGTTTTCAGGGCTCGAGCGACGACTTCTTCAGAGTGACCGAGACCGTAGACGGCTGCGGTGTCGATCCAGTTGACGCCAAGGTCGAGGGCGCAATGAATGGCGGCGATGGAGTCATTGTCGTCTTGATCGCCCCAGGCCATGGCCCAGTCGCCTCCGCCGATGGCCCATGCTCCAAAGCCGATGGGGGTGAGGTGAAGGTCGGAATTGCCTAGTTGTTTGGTTTCCATAAGTGAATTGGACGTGCGAAAGGAATATCAAGCTTCAGCGTCCATCTCGAAATCGTTAGTTATGTGATGAGAGAAAGCAGATTCCTTCGCTTTGCTGCGGAATAACAAACAAAACAGGCACCGCAACAAAAGCAGATGCCATAGATGACATCAAAAAAAAACACGGATTGAGAAATTGTCATGCGTCGAGGAGGAATTCACCTTCGCGCATGATTTGTTCTTCGCCGTCAGCGTCGCCTAGCCAGATGCTGAATTCAAGGCCTACTACGTCGATGTGGGTGGAGGACTTCCACGGGGCGCCGGTGTGGGCTCCGTATGGGTCGCCGAAGGCGATATGGATGCCGGGGAATTTTTCGTCCTGCAGGATGTTGCCGATGACGTGGTGTACACCAATGTTGGTGCCGATGGCGAATTCGCCGACGCGGTCGGAGTTCGCGTCAGTGTGGGTGTAGGCCCAGAAGTCGCGCTCAAGGGCTTTGTTTTCGCTGGAGACGCGGGTGATGCGGTTGCCTTCGATGTTGATGGTGAGAGGGTGGTCGCGGAGGATGCCGTAGCGTTGGCAGAGATAGTCGCCGACTACTCCGTCGACGACGAAGACGCCGTTGACTTCACCGGGTGCGGTAAAGCATTCGCCGCCGGGGAGATTTCCCCACTTTTCGGTGCTGATGATGCCGGAGGTCTTGAACCAGCGGTAGTCGGGGTTGAGTTGGGCGTGGATATCTGTACCGGCGGGGGTGGTGGCGCGGACATAAGTGGCGGCGCGGACCTTGTCGAGGACGGCTTGAGAGAGGCGGTCGATGGCGAGGAAGTCAGCGCGCATACCCTGGGTCATGATCTCCGGGGTGATGTTGACCATGTGGGCATGGCGCATGTGGCGGCGATTGACGACGTCGGTCATCTGCATGCGGCTTTGCAGCTCGTTGGGCTGTACCTCGACGGCGAAGATGCTGACCTGCGAGGTCTCCATGTCGGCGAGAACGGCTTGCGGCATGGCAGAGAGGGGGCGCGGAGCGAGAGCTTCAAGGACGAAGGCGTTCCAGGTGCAACCAACGCGGTCGAGCTCGGTTGCGATTGATGCCGCAATGGTGAGGCAGCGCTCGTCGGTGATAAGGGTCACCTTCTCGTTGGGCTGGATGCGCAGGCAGGTGGTGACGGCGTTCCGCGCACCGGGAGTAAATTCCGGCGGGAATGAGGTGGTGCGGAGGTCCGGTGCTACTGGTGTTGCCTGATCAACCATTTGGGTGCGGCCTTCCGGTGGAGCTTTTCTCTAGGATAGCTTGTTACTGTCCGGTTAAAGAATTTTGAGTTGAAAGTATCTGCCGTGGTTCGACATTACGTGTCAAGGGTTTCCATCTTGAAGTCAGGGTGGACCGTCCGAACGTTATCTTTTGCAACGAATGAGATGTCGCGGTTTATGTTGTAGGACATTGTGTAAGGCGCTCCATTCATTCAATTTGGAGATCATACTGAAGAAAAATCTTCTCGGCCACCGTATCCTATGAGGCTGATATTGCAGACGCTTTAAAGCTGGCGCAGAGTGGAGGAAGACGGTGGTGGGCGTATTTGACTTTATCGTTGTGGGCCTCGGCGCGATGGGAAGTGCCGCAGCATATCAATTATCCAAGCGAGGTGCGAAGGTATTGGGTTTGGAAGCCTTCACTCCCGCGCATGATAAGGGATCGTCACACGGGGAGTCGCGCATAATCCGGCAGGCCTATTTCGAAGACCCAGCCTATGTTCCGCTCGTTCTGCGGGCATACGAACTTTGGGATCAATTGCAAGAGGAGAGCAACGAAAACCTCATGAGAATCACTGGCGGGGTTGCTATCGGACCTCGCAACGGAACGCTCGTATCAGGCTGCTTGAGAAGCGCGACGACGCACGGTCTTAGACACGACCTATTCGATTCTCACCAAATGCGCCGGCGCTTTCCGCAGTTTGCCCTGAGCGACAATGAAGTTGGGTTCTACGAGGAGAAAGCAGGCTATCTCAAGCCAGAGGAATGTATCCGACAGCACCTGCGCTGTGCATCGAAGCGCGGAGCCGATCTTCGTTTCGAAGAACCCATGCTTTCGTGGACCGCTTCTCAGGATGGTGACAACGTAAGCGTTACTACGAACAAGCAGAGCTATCATGCGAGATCATTGGTGCTTTCTGTCGGTCCCTGGTTCCCGGAACTGGTACCAGACGTGGCGATGCCGGTTGTCGTCTCGCGCAGGGTTCAGTTCTGGCTTAAACCTCTTCGCCAATCTTCCAGCTTTGATAGCGGAGTGTTCCCGATCTTTCTGTGGGAGTCTGAGGGCTCCCCATTGTTCTATGGCCTTCCGCGAATCAGCGAAGATGGGAGCCCAAAGATCGGGATTCATTCTGGAGATGAAGCGTGCACGGCGTCCACCATTGATCGGCGCATCCATCCGCGTGATGAATCAGCAATCAGGTCCGCGATCAGGTTTAGAATCCCTGCGCTCAACGGCGAGGTGTCTCACGCGGCGACTTGCATGTATACGATGACGCCGGACGAACACTTCATTATCGATATGCATCCCCGCTATCCGCAGGTGAGCCTGGCTGCTGGATTCTCCGGTCATGGTTTCAAATTTTCTCCCGTAGTAGGAGAGATTCTTTGCGACCTCGCAATGACACGAGAGACCTCAACTGACATTAGCATCTTCTCAGGTTCTCGATTTCGTAATCGTAATCGTGGATAGGTCAGAGGCCAGCTTTGGTTTCTGCAGCCATGTAGTCGACCACCGCTTTGAGGTCTTTGGTTTCGCGGAAGACTTTGAGCTGGCGGTCGGCTCCGGAGCCCTGGTGAAGCACGGTGTGGATGTAGGCGATCTCGCGGCGGCTGTCTAATTCGTCGAGAACGTCGTCGACGAAGGCAAGGTATTCAAGGATGAGCTCGCGGACGGGAACTTCTTCCTGCTTGCCGAAGTCGATGAGCTTGCCGTCGAGACCGTAGCGGACGGCGCGGAACTTGTTCTCCATGAGAAGGGCACGGGAGTATTGGCGGTAGTCGACGTTGCGGGAGTGGAGATGCCAGAGCTTGGCAGCCGTGGCCTGGATGAGCGCGGCGATAGCGATGGATTCGTGTGCACGGAGCGGGATGTCGCAGATGCGGACTTCGACGGTGTCGAAGAAGGGATGAGGACGGACGTCCCACCAAATTTTTTTGGCATTGTCGATGGAGTGGGTCTTGATAAGGAGATTGACATAGCTTTCGAACTCGGAGTAGCTGGCGAAGCTGTCGGGTAGGTTCGTCCGTGGGAAGTTTTCGAAGACTTTGGCGCGGTAGGATTTGTAGCCGGTCTCCATGCCTAGCCAGAAGGGCGAGTTGGTGGAGAGGGCGAGGATGTGCGGAAGAAAGTAGCGAAGCGAGTTCATGATACGGATGGCGGCTTCGCGGTCTTCGATGCCGACATGGACGTGAAGGCCGAAGATTAGATTGGCGCGGGCGACGAGCTGGAGGTCTTCGACGACCTGAGCGTAGCGTGGGTCGGGGTAGATCTCCTGCACGCGCCAGTCGGCGAAGGGATGAGTGGCTCCGGCGACAAGGATGAGATTGTGTTCTTCGGCGAGGGAGATCATGTTGCGGCGTAGATCGAAGAGGTCTTCCTGAGCTTCGTGGATGTTTTTGCAAACGCGGGTGCCGACCTCGATGACGGATTGATGCATCTCGGCCTTGACTCGCTCTTCGAGGCGCAGCTTGCCTTTGGCGAGCATCTCGGTCGCGATGTGCGAGCGGAGATCGCGGGTTTCGGGGTCGACGGTCTGGTATTCCTCTTCGATGCCTAGAGTGAAGGATGGACGCATTTGAGTCTCCCGCCTTTGGTGGTGAGAGAAAGCGTAACACCTGAGTGTCTTTCTGTAGTGCCACAGATGAGTCCGAATGGCTGGTACAGTTGACTCTTGCGCTGAACATCGCGGGTACAACGTACCCTGGAGCCACCATGTATCTTCGCATTCTTTCCCTCGCGCTTCTCCTCACTCCAGTCGTCCATTCACAACAAACAGCGAAAGGAAACCCCGTGTCCCATCACACGACCGGCAGCTTCGAACCGGGAGTCAAGCCTCTGCCTGCAGACTTTCCCGCTGCACCGTCGCTTGGGCGTATGACCATCAACAAACAGCTTCACGGCGGCATTGAGGGCGTGAGCACCGGCCAGATGTTGACTGCTATGTCGGAGACGAAAGGTTCAGCCGGCTGACGTAGCTGTGGAAGTTGTTACCGGGAAGGTCGACGGACTCTCCGGGAGTTTTTCCCTCATCCATCTCGGCCTCATGGATCGCGGCAAGCCTACTCTCACTGTCACTGTCGTTCCCGACTCCGGCACTGGCGAATTAACCGGCATTACCGGCACTTTTACCGTCAACATCGCCGCCGACGGTAAGCATACTTACGACTTCGACTACACACTTCCAGCGAAGCCCTGAGGCCGGCGAATACAAAATTTAGCAACGATCAACGCCGATTAGACGGGTCAAAGCGGATTGTGATTCGCTCATTCAGTTGATGTTTTCTTCGTCGCTTTCTTTGTAATTTTCTTTGGCGCAGTAGTCTTTTTCGACGCGGATTGCTTCTCTGCGCCTAGTAAAGATGCCCAACGGAGTTCGGGTTTGGTTGGGTTCTGCGCCTTCTTGACTGCGAGATTTGCTACGGCATTGACGATCCAGTCGAAGCTCTCTTTGCCTACGGAGTGAAGGTCGGCGTCGGGAGCGGGGTTCATGAAGTCGATGGCATAGGGGATGCCTTCTTCGCAGGCGAACTCGACTGTATTGAGATCGTAGCCTAGGGCTCTGCAAAGAGTCAGAGCGTCTTTTTCCACGCGCTTGAGAAGTTTCTTGTCGTAAGTCGGAGGGTCGAGAACGTAGCGGTGCTCATGTGGGCGGCGCGGGTCGTAGGGCATGATGCGGACTTCGGATTGGCCGACGACGTAGCAGCGGAAGTATTCGTTGAATTTGACCGCGGCCTGCAGGGTCATGCAGAGATCGCGGGTCTGATCGTAGGCGTGGAAGAATTCTTCGCGGTTGTGTACGTGGTAGACATCGCGCCAGCCGCCGCCGTCATGGGGTTTGAGAAAGGCAGGAAAGCCAACATAGTCAAAGATACCGTCCCAATCGAGCGGGAATTGCAGGTTGCGGAGGGATCGTTCGGTGATTTGTGGAGGGAATTTTTTGTGCGGGAGCAGGACTGTCTTCGGAATTGCTACACCTAGTCTGGTGGCGAGGGCGTAGTTGAAGAACTTATCGTCGGCGGACCACCAGAATGGGTTGTTGATGATCTGCGTGCCGGTGAGCGCGGCATTTTTCAGGAACGAGCGATAGAAAGGCATGTCGTGCGAGATGCGATCGACGATGACGGCGTAGCCGGAGGGTTCGGCCATGCGAACTCCGCCGAGGTGGACGAACTCTGCACGAATATTGTCGATCTCCATGGCGTTGATGCGGTCGACGAGGGCGCTGGGAAAGGTGTTTTCCATGCCGAAAAGGACGCCAATTCTCTTCACGTAATCCTCCGAGTGGTTACTGATTTGTGCAGCCGTTCGCTCATTCGATACCAGAGGCTAGATGTAAGTTTGCAGCATGCGTTGCCACCAGGGCCAGTCATGGCCGGTATTGTCGCCCCAGACGTCGAGGCGGTGGGGAATGCTCCTGTTGCGAAAGACCTGCGCCATGCGTTCGTTGTCGTTCCAGCACTGATCGTGTTCGCCGGTGGCGAGGATGTAGCGGTTGTGGCGATAGCGGTGGAGATACCAGGGGTCGCTGACGTTCGGGAGGTAGTGCATCGGGATGTTGAAATAGCAATCGTCATCGTAGTAGCCGGAAAGAAAGTTGGACGGATCGAAGGCTCCGCCCATGGAGAGCATCGCGGTGAAGATATCCGGGTGGCGGAGAGCGATATTCAAGGCGTGATAGCCGCCGAAGCTGCATCCGACAGTGGCCAGATGCGGGTTTTGGTTCTGCTTGCGGAGGAGTGGGACGACTTCCTGCAGGAGGTATTGCTCGTACTGCATGTGGCGTGCGATCCGCCAGCGCGGTGGGACGTTTCGGTTGTACCAGCTCTCGGAGTCTACCGAGTCGACACAAAAGAGTTGGAGGTGGCCATGTTCGAGTTTGTCGTGGACGGCGTTGACCATGCCACGGTCTTCAAACTCGAAGAATCGACCGCACGAGGTCGGAAAGACAAGGGCGGGAAGGCCGGAGTGGCCTAAGATGAGCAGTTCCATGTCACGACCGAGGGACGGGGAGAGCCACTTGTGATATTCGCGTTTCATTGCCTTCCCCTCTGAGAGTGTGTTGCAATCGTACTTTACCGGAGTCGCCGTTATCGCATTGGAACCGCATATCCCACTTTCTTACAAGGCAGTTCTAGATCCGGAGCCTGACCCTATCTCCGCAAACGCCACGAATCTGAGTAGAGAGCATAGCGCTGATGAGCTCGACGCCAATCCCAGATACAGCGTGCATCAGTTTCATTCGGAGATTCTGCCGGATGACCGAAAGGTCACGGTGTATCTGCCGCTGCAGTATCTGGAACAAGAGGAGCGGCGCTTCCCTGTTTTCTATTTACACGACGGACAGAATCTGTTCGACGGTCGGATTTCTTACATTGCGGGCAAAACGTGGAAAGCGCATACGACGGCGGACCGGTTGACCAAGGCGGGTGAGATTGAGCCGGTGATCCTCGTGGGGGTGGCGAACACGGGGTTGCGGCGGATGGCGGAGTACACGCCTACGCGGGATTACAAGATGGGTGGAGGCGAGGGCCGGAGTTACGGCC
Source organism: uncultured Acidobacteriaceae bacterium (assembly GCA_963815485.1). Taxonomy (GTDB): domain Bacteria; phylum Acidobacteriota; class Terriglobia; order Terriglobales; family Acidobacteriaceae; genus Edaphobacter. Next base: position 4,593,893 of record CAWFGQ010000002.1, read on the forward strand.
GTCTTCTGATGGAGGAGTTAAAGCCGTGGATCGACAGAAAGTACCGCACGCGGCCAGGTGCAAAGGATACGGGGCTGGGTGGGTCGTCGCTGGGGGGGTTGATCTCGCTTTATCTGGGATTTGAGCATTCTGAGGTGTTTGGGAAGCTTGGAGTAATGTCGCCCTCGCTTTGGTGGGACCACCGGAGTATCTTCAGCGTGATCGGTGAGCGGGAGGCAAAGCCTGAACTGCGGATATGGCTGGATATAGGGACTGCGGAGGGAGCTCGGCACGTGCGGTATCTGGAGCAGCTGAGGCGATTGCTGGAGAAGCGCGGATGGCAGATTGGGGTCGATCTCGCTTATGAACAGGCAGAAGGCGCTGTGCACGACGAATGGGCCTGGTCGGACCGTTTTGGGGATGTATTACGGTTCTTGTTTCCGGCTTAATTGCCTTATTTTGAACGAATCCCATTGCGAAAAGCCCCGTTTTCCGCCATACTTAGGTGTTGGGTTAAGAATGTCAGTCTTCCGCTACGGTCGGGGATTGATGGGCCCTCTGTAACTCAAAAATCCAAAATGTTTTGAAAGGTATTGCCCGTGTTGATGATCCGTTTGGCGCGCGTTGGAGCGCGTAAGCAGCCCCATTATCGTGTTGTTGTTATTGAGAAAGACCGTGCACGCAATGGCCGGTCAGTAGAGGTAGTGGGAACCTATAATCCGCGCACGAGCCCGGCAACAGTCGATCTAAAGCGCGATCGCATTGAGTATTGGACGAAAAATGGAGCACAGGTGTCAGAGCGGGTTGGGAAGCTGATGGCTGCAAAGCCAGCCGAAGCAACCGCGGCCTAGTTTGTTACTTAGTAACCTTTGGGAATGGTTCCCAAAGATAGCTGTCTTATTGGATTCCTTGCTTAAGTCCTACACACCGTTTCACGTAGACTCCTTGGTATTGCAGAGTTAAACGATTGACTTTGTAAAGCAGATGCCCGGCGCTGTCCGGGCGGACGCGACCGGTGTTTCGCTCGTTCCGGCACACTCCTGGAAGATCTCGCCTTAGACGAGACGAAAGGATGGGCATGAGCGATACTTCGTGACTCCTAGAATCCGAAGGTGTGTGTGATGGCTCAGGCAACTCAATCTCCTGCAGGGGGAGATCCTGTAAAGAACATGACAGAACTTGTCACCGAGATCGCGCAGGCTCTGGTCGATGACCCGGGCAGCGTCTCGGTAGAAGCGATTGCAGATGGCGATTCAACTGTCATTCGATTGCGAGTCGCGCAGAGCGATGTCGGCAAAGTGATTGGTAAACAGGGTCGAACCGCGCGATCGATGCGCACGATTCTCAGTGCGGCGAGCATGAAGTTCAAACATCGCTTTGCGCTGGACATCGTGGAACAGGGCGAACATCCAGGTTCCTAGAACTCCGACGGACGCTGTTGCGGCTGCTCACCTGTTGATTTTTGTCTTATGACGCGAAACGCTCCGACGTGGATAACTCTGGCGCATCTCCTTCGGCCTCAAGGACGCAAGGGAGAAGTGCTGGCGGAGTTGTTGACTGATTTTCCTGAGCGCTTTCAGGGTGGAGGCCGGGTCTTTCTCGCGCCGCCGGGCTTCGAAGGCGAGAAGTCGGAGGCACGCACGGTCGAGGTCACGTCTTTCTGGTTGCCGGTGGGGCGAAACGAAGGACGGGTAGTACTGCACTTTGCCGGTGTTGAGACAATCTCGGACGCCGAAGGGCTTGCGGGACTGGACGTGGTAATCCCCGAGACAGAGCGGCGTACTTTAGAGGACGATTCTGTTTACATCATTGAACTGGTTGGTTGTACCGTCTACGATGGGTCGCAGCGCGTAGGGATTGTTGAGGATGTGCAGTTCGCTATGACGCCCGATGGGAATCGACGGCTTGAGGACGCGGCACCCTTGCTGGCGGTAATCTCAGACGCCGGCGACGAGATTCTGATTCCGTTTGCGAAGACATTTCTTGTGTCTATGGATACGGAGACCAAACGCATCGAGATGACGTTGCCGGAGGGTCTGGTTGAGATCAATCGTGGTGCGAACGGAAAAGATCAGAAGTGATAGGCGACACCCATTGAGACGATGGGAAAGAGCGGATAGCTGCTGAGATCGTTGTTGAGTTTCTGAATCTCCTGTTTCAGGCTGCCCTGCGCTTCGGTGTTCTGGGACAGATTGACACAACCGTCGGTCGTACAGATGGTGCCGGTGAGGTTGAGATTAATCTGCGGCGAGCCGGTGTAGGCTGCGCCGATCTCGAATGGGAACGAGAGATGCCGGCCGCTGCGGGGGATGATGTTTCCCAGGCCGATCAAAAACACAGGAGCAAACGAGTGGGGATAGACAACGGAGGAGTTTCCGACGATAGGATCGTCAATGCTGTTGAGAAACTTTTGTCCGCCAAGCGTGAAAGTTTGGCCAGGGCCAACGTCGACTGGAGCAGTCATGGAGTTCTTAACCACAAGATTCCGGTACTGACGTGGACTGCGGGCAGGGGGAACCAATCCACCGTCGTCTCGCTTGATTTGAGATGAAGCCTGGCGTTGTAGTTGATCCCGTCGATGTTAAAGGAGTCGTCGAAGGCCAACATGCTGTAACTGGAACGCAGATTGAACCTTAGTGAGAGTGGCGTCGCGATTTCGACGCCAGCGCCAAGGGTATTGGCTTTGATGCCGACAGCGATGGAACGAAAAGGTTTGCTAATGGCCTCGGGATCCGTCACGGCGCTAGGCATTCGAACGGGGCGGACGTATGCGCTGCGGTCGTCCGAGCCGCCGGCCGGTGGCGTGGCGTTCATCGCGAGTTCGCTTGCCGAGGGTTGGCTGAGTGAGGTAGTTGAGGATTTTGCCGGGGCCTTCGGTAGCTGCTCCTGCGCCGAAGAGACCGAAGCAGAAAATAGAACCGCCATCAATATGGCCGCAAGCTTAATAGATACAATGAGACCTTTGCACAGCACAAATGGACGGTGTTTGGGTGCAAAGAGCATTGTCTAGATTTTCAATGAGACCGATGGCCGAGCCTCTACAACTTCTATGCCATATCGCGTCGTCAGCGGGGGTATCGCAACTGGCTACCCAGTAACGGCTTCGCCATCGAAGCTGGCGATACAGTAATGATCGGTGGTAATCATGGTTCTATGCGTTTTGACATCATCACGATCTTTCCTGGTTTTTTTGCGGGCCCGTTTGACTACGGAATTCTGAAGCGCGCCAGGAGCGCAGGTCTCGTCGAGATTGCGACGCATGACCTCCGAAGTTTCACGCATGATCGTCATCGGACGGTGGACGACCGACCGTTTGGCGGCGGCGAAGGAATGGTCCTGAAAGCCCAACCGATCTATGACGCAGTGCAGTCGCTGAGTATCCAGCCGAAGGCGCAGCGGAATAGAAAAAGAGAGACCGTAATTTTACTGTCGGCGCAGGGTCAGCCCTTCAGCCAGACACTGGCGCAGGAGCTCGCCGAAACGGAGAGGGTGGTTCTCCTATGCGGACGATATGAAGGGGTGGATGAGCGGGTGAATGAGTTGCTGTGCGACCGCGAGATCTCGATTGGAGATTATGTTCTTTCAGGTGGCGAGTTGGCGGCAGCGGTCATTGTCGATGCTGTCGTCCGATTGTTGCCCGGGGCACTGGGAAATCCTGACTCGTCGCGGTTTGAGAGTTTTGGCGCGGAGGACCTCGAGGAAGCTCCCTCGTCCGATGGAGTTCCACGGTCGACCTACGGAGCGGGAGGGTTGTTGGACTATCCGCACTACACACGCCCGGCAGAGTTTATGGGGTTGTCAATTCCTGAGGCTCTTGCCGGAGGAAATCATGATGCTATCCGGCGATGGCGGAGGCGGATGGCCCTGAAGAAGACTCTGGAGAACCGTCCGGAGCTGCTGAAGAATATTGAAATCAGCGATGAAGATCGTGAGATTCTTGCGGAGTTCGGCTGGCAGGAGAGTTGGGACGGATAAATCTCTGATGCAGCGTGATTTGGGTGGGATTGAGGCCCAAAATACTGCATTTTCGTGTACACTGGAAGACGAGTCCAACATAGGAAAGTTGTGTCATGTCCATTCATCCGATAATGCAGAAACTGGCCGCCAAACTGGAGCGGACCGATCTCCCTGAGTTTGCCCCCGGCGACACCGTTCGCGTCCAAGTAAAGATTCGTGAAGGCGAAAAAGAGCGTCTCCAGGCCTTTGAAGGCATGGTAATCGCCTGCAACAAGGGAGCGCAGGGCTCCTTCACCGTTCGCAAGATGAGCTTCGGCCAGGGCGTCGAGCGCATCTTCCCTTACAACTCGAAGGTTGTCGACAAGGTCGAGAAGGTTCGGTCGTACGAGGTCCGCCGTTCGAAACTGTTTTATCTGCGCGGCCTGCGCGGTAAGGCTGCCCGTCTGCGCGAAGTTGGGCGAACCGCAGAGTAATTCCGTTCCTGTTTTCCACTGAGCCACGACTTCGGTCGTGGCTTCGTTTTGTGTGGCGGTTATACACTCGAGTGAAAGCGGCATGGCCTCCTCGATTCCCTACCCTCGCGCTCTCCGGACTGTTACTGCAGCGACGGCAAAACAGCGAATGCTGAAGCAGCTGATCTGCAGCGATGCGCCAGAGCAGGCGTTGCGCTATTACGGATACCAGAGGATTGCCGGAGTAGATGAAGTGGGCCGCGGCGCGTTGTTTGGGCCTGTGGTTGCCGCGGCGGTGATCCTGCCGGAGTGCATGGACGAACTTGCAGAGGCTGGCTTGAAGGATTCCAAGCAGCTGGCACGCGAGGAGCGGGAGGCGCTTGACGCAAAGATTCGCGGGATGGCACTGGCCGTGAGCGTGGCTGAGGTCGACGCGGCGACGATCGACCAGGTGAATATCTATCAGGCCACACGGATCGCGATGCTGGAGGCGGTGCTTGGACTGTCGATCGCTCCGGACCATCTGCTGATCGATGCGATGCGCGTGAATCATCCCTGCCGACAGACAAAGCTGATCTATGGCGATGCCCTGAGCCTTTCCATCGCTGCTGCGTCTGTGATTGCGAAGGTCCATCGCGATGCTTTGATGCGTGAGCTCGATGCTGTGCATCCTGGGTATGGGCTGGCTTCGCATAAGGGATATGCAACGCCTGAACATCGGCGCGCGCTCGCGGAGATTGGCCCTTGTCCTCTGCATCGACGAAGCTTTGCGCCGGTGTATGCGGCCGATCAGGATGCGCTGACAGAGGATACTGCTTCGGCCGAACTCCTGTTTGAAGATGCGGATCTGGAGACCGCACAGTGGGATTGAAATTAATGTGCGTTACCGCACACCCCGATGATGAGTGCTTTGGGTTTGGTGGGGCGTTGGCGCTGGCGGCAGATCACGGAATCGAGACGTATGTGCTTTGCCTGACGGATGGGCAGGCTGCGAAGAATCGTGGCGGCGCGAATTCGGGCGAGGCACTGGGAGAGATGCGTCGCGATGAGTTCCGGCGTTCATGCGAGGTGCTGGGGGTTGCGCAGTATGAATTGATGGACTTACGGGATTCGCAATTGGAGTTTGTCGATTTTCCTGTCGCTGCCGGAATACTGGTTGAACGGATCCGGCGTTTCAGGCCGGATGTTGTGCTGACGTTCGGCGGTGATGGCGGGCAGAACACTCACGCCGACCACATGATGGTTTCGATGCTTACGACGGCGGCGTTTCACTGGGCTGGTCAGGCGAAGCGATATGCGGGTACTGGGGAACCGCACCAGGCGAAGCGGTTGTACTATCTGACAGCGAATTCGCACCTTCCTGACCGGCCACCTGCCATCACGATGCCGTGGACGGTGGAGTTGGATATTCGCTCGGTGAGGGAGCGAAAGAGCGAGGCGTTTCGTCAGCATGTTTCACAAGCTCCGCTTGTCGAGCAAACGAAAGAGTATTTCGCTAAATATGGAGCCCAAGAGTTCTATGCTCTAGTGGCTGCAACTGAGCCTCGACCAGCGCGAGTGGAAACGGATTTGTTCGTAGGATTAAGCTAAGTTTGAAGTCTGGTCAGGGATACAGAAGTACCTTGTACCACTCATCTTCTGTGCGGACAAAGAGGACTCTATCGTGAAGACGGCCCTCGCGACTTTCCCAGAACTCGACGCGCTCGGGTTGGAGCAAAAACCCTTTCCAGTATGCCGGCCTTGGAATCTCTGCTGGAAAGAAGGCATCCAGTTCCTTCACGCGGGTGAGCAAAGTTTCGCGTGCGGGCAGGACACGGCTTTGTTTCGAGGCTGCGGCAGCGAGTTGGCTGAGACGGGAACGGGAGCGAAAGTAGCTGTCTGCATCGGATGAAGACAGTTCGGTCACGCTCCCCGAGATTCGTACCTGGCGGTGCAGGGACTTCCAATGAAAGCAGAGGGCAGCACGCGGGTTTGCTGTTACCTCGCGGCCCTTCTGGCTCTCTTCGTTGGTGTAGAACGCAAAGCCACGATGGTCGACACCTTTTATCAGGATCATTCGAACGCTCGGAATCCCATCAGGCGTTGCCGTTGCGAGCGCCACCGCGTTTGGGTCGATCGGCTCGCTTACTTCGGCATCCTTGAACCACGCACGAAATAGTTCTATCGGGTCGATCGCGGACTCAATGTCTTTTTCTCCCACTTGCACTCCCCTTGAATCAATCTACAGAGTCGTCGTGCGAGGGCCTAAGAGAGAGCCTAATTGAAACATCTCATTTTGTTTCCGCATCCGTGGCGATTTGAGACTCCCCGATCCAGAAACGATTACTCCAACGCACCGTGACTCCAGCAGAGCGGCCAGCCAATCTGGCCTCTGCTTCAAGGTACGGCCCGATAAAACGGAGAAGCGGCGGAGTGCGGCGGTAGATCCTTGGGAGCCAGCGCAACGCATTCGATACGGAGCGATTAGCGGCAGCATCCAGATCCAGGCCAAATTCACTTCTAAGCCGTGCGGGCATCCACATGGCGGTCAGTGAGCGGTACCAGAGCGGAGGATGGACCCACGAGCCCGCTCCACGGAGCACGTTCTGCGCGAGTTGACGCGATCGATCGGTTACTCCAAGCGCGTCGGAAAGGGCCATATCTTCGCAGTACGTGACAAAAGCTGCCCAGTCGGCGGGTAATGCGTGGGCTGGGATTCCAAAGAGTGCCGCCATTGTCTTTCTTTCCGCATAATACTTGTCGCGCTCGGCCGGCGTGAGTGGCGGAAGGACACACTCGTGGGCGATTAGCGCGCTTTCGACCAGAGTCGCGAAGACCCAGCGCAACGCACTGATCTCGTTCGCCTCATAGTGTGAGCACTGGGAATAGCGCCCGACCGCTTCCGGCAGTTCTCCGCGAATTCGCGTGTGCAATGCGTAGAGTCCACGAGAGGCTCGGAGAGCTTGCTCGCAGGTGCCGAAGGTCATGGTAAAGACGACGCGGAAGGTATTGTGAAAACGTCTAATCGGGCTCGAGAGTATGTTTGAGTGTTCGGCCAGCGCAGCCGCTACCCACGGATGGGCAAGCTGCAACAACGCCGCTCTGCCGGCGCCCAGAAACAATGCTGATTCGCGGTCAATCTTCCAGGTGATAGAGTCCGGGCCGAAGAGTCCGGAGTTGGAGTCTCCCGACGCAGACGCAACCAAGGCGAGGAGTGATTCAAAGTCGTGCGGTGAGACGAATGAGGCTTGAACGACCTTTGGATTCACGTCTGTCAGGTATTGAATCGATTGGCGTCCCCGATGGGATTCGAACCCATGTTATCGCCGTGAAACCGGGTTCGCAAGTTATTTGCAAGACTCATGCGAGATGGCGACTTTTCGTCCCCACGGGAAGTCAGTGAACACCAGTGCGTCTCCGATGACCTATCCTGTAATTGGCAAGTAAGCCAAGGTCACCGAGCAGGTGGAACTCTCCGAGCATTCCGCGAGTTCCTCGCTCCAGAGTCTGGCCAGGTGAGATCCCGCCCGTTTCATAAGGGTTCCGAAAACCGCCTTCCTAAACGCTGCGCTAGACGGAGCCGACCAGGTTTGGGTCGCCAGAGTTTACGAGTATTTCACATGTCTGCTGACGAACACCTTACCTTGGAGAATCGTATCAACCCCGAGCGGAAGTTCGGTAGCATCAGACTTCAATAAGTACCCAGCCGCTCCAAGACGGAGGGCTTCTTGAACGATTTCAGGAGAATTATCCTGACTAAGAAAGATAATCTTCGAATGCGGACAAAGCTTTCGAATTCGTCGGGCCGCTACCATTCCATTCAGTTTCGGGAGCGACACATCCAGCAGAATCAAATCCGGTTGGAGTTCTTTGGCTTGCTCGATAGCGTCCAGTCCGTCTGAGGCTTCGCCGATGACGACACATTCGGTCTTTTCCTGCAGGATCGAGCGCAAGAGCTTTCTGAGATCTAAGTGGTCGTCAACGAGGAGTATTCGAAGTGCTGACATTTCGGCGGTAAGGCTAATATCCTCCGAGCGAACTATGAAAGCAACCGAGAAAATTGAGCACTCTCTTGACAAACACTGGTTGCTGGAATTTGCCGTCCGTACCCGTACAGGCCTATGCGCCGGAGTCCCGGATTCGTCTGGAGACGTGACCTTCAATTTTCTCTGGAGTTGTTGTCGAGCCTGGCTCGCTAAAAGGCTAGACGCCGGCCGGTTCTGCGACGTGAATTAAGCTTGTTTGACGAGGCTACTGACGAACCGCTCACCTTGGCAAACGGTTTCCACGGCACATAGAAGGTTCGTGGCATCGGACTTTAGAAGGTAGCCGCTCGCGCCCGTCTGTAGTGCATTTTGGGCGATCTCTCGAGAGCAATTCTGAGTAAAGAACAGTATCTTCGAATTGGGTGAAAGCTTCCGAATTCGTCGGGCAGCCTCGATACCGTTGATTGTCGGGAGGCCAAGGTCAAGCAAAATTAGATCTGGTTGAAGCTGTTCTGCCAACACCACAGCTTGCAGTCCATCGGAGGCTTCGCCGACTACCTCGCAGTCAGTCTGCGGTTCTAGCGTTGAACAAAGGAATCGTCGGAAGTCCTCAATGTCATCAACGACAAGTATTCTCAAGTGGTGCATCACAGATGCGTCCTCGAAGGCTTCTACTTAAGATAGTAGTCATTTTTAGCGAGTCCAACAGCATTTTTCCGTTGGGCCAGCGTATCGGGTGCAATTTTGCCGCTGATCGCGCTCTTCCTTGTTGAGAGGAGAACTTGGCGCGGGTCCTGTGGCAACGTCAAAACTGGCAGGTCCTCCTAGCAAACTCACCAAGCCTACTCTAAGATTGCCCCAGAAAGCGTGGATTGACCTATGATTAGCTTCGGCGAGGGGATGAACATGACCGAGGCCCGTCGACCCCGAACACGCGGGTCCTCAATATGTCTTGGCATCGAATCTGTCCGGGCTTTTCTAGTTCTGACTACCGTAGTCTCGTTGCTCGGGATAAATCCTGGCAGAAGGGCCTTCGCCCAGTCCGCCAACGGACTCATCAGTGGAACAGTCTTCGATCAGCAGCACCGTTCGGTATCCGGAGCCATAGTGCGCGTGTTCGACCAACTCAAAACGACAAGTCAGACCACGCAAACGAACGAAGATGGATATTTTGTATTCACAGAACTCCGGCCCGGCGTGTATACGCTCTCTGTAGAAAAAGATGGATTCGGTAAACTCGCACAAAACAACATTGTGCTTCTCACCGCCGATCACCTCTCTGTCGGAACCTTGATATTGAGAGTTGAATCAGCCGCGACCGTCGTCACCGTTACGTCGGAAAGTCCCGCCGTTGAGACCACAAGTTCAGAGCAATCCGCCGTCATTTTGGCAGATGAGATGGCTTCTCTCCCGGTGATTGGCAATGATTATGTGTCGCTGACGAAAATCGTCCCTGGGTCTACGTATTTGGGAAATGGAAACAATTCATTGGGCCTCAATTCCTCACAAGCAAGTTTTATGGGGATTGATCATCCGAGCGCAGCCTATGTAAGCACAAACGGTGTTTTCTCAAGCTTCAGCAACTATAGCTGGGATGACTCCCCTACCGTTCTGGCCAATATTCAAGATGTCAAGGTTCAAGTGAGCGGCTACGAACCGGAATATGGAAAGGCCATAGGTGCGGTTCTCAATGTGACAACCAAATCAGGGGCAAAGGATTTTCACGGCTCGCTTTGGTACGCATTCCGGAATGAGGCTCTGAACGCCAACGACTACTTCAATAACTTGACGGGACTGCCAAGAAGCCGATCTCGCTTAAACACCTTCACTGGAACCCTCGGGGGACCCCTTTTTGTCCCTCATCTCTTTAATCGACAACGAGACAAACTCTTCTTTTTCTTTTCCTACGACAACGAACCGACTACCGTGCCACAGGGGCTCAATGAGTTCCGGATGCCAACTACACTGGAGCGAACCGGAGACTTTTCGCAGAGCTATTTTCCAGGAACCACACAGCAAATTCCCGTGTACGACCCCATCACTCACCACCAGTATCAGGGCAACGTCGTGAATCCGGGTCAAATCGTTCCCACGATGCAAAAGTTGTTGAACTGGTTCCCGATGCCCAATTTCGCGGAGACGGCAGTGAGCCAGGGATTCTACAATTACGTGCTTCCCGCCATCGCTCACAATCCCGTCCATCAGACATCGCTCCGTATCGATTATGCCCCAACCGACAAATGGCGCGTCTTCGGCCGCTGGCAACATGGAATCTTTGACTCGACAGGTGTAAACGAGCCTGGGATCAATGCCGGCTGGAACGGCGCCCAATCCTATGACAACAGTTCCGAACGGATTGAACTGAATGTTACTTACACGCTCAACGTCCATCTAGTAAACGAGTTGGCCGGGGGCTACACAGGCAAGCACGAACAGACTTCAGTTCCCTCTACTACCCTTCAGGGCTTCCAGATGGAAGCGACCGGCATCAGTTTGCCTCAAGTGTATCCGGACACGAATCCACTCGGCATGATCCCGGGCTTCAGCTTTCACGATTTGTCCCACGGGCCGAGCTTTAACTACGATCCACGCTTCCCGATGAACAATCATTACTATGGCCTATCTGTAGCCGACAATTTCACGTATGTCCGCAAGAATCACCAAATAAAGTTCGGAATCTATTTCGATGACGAGCACCAGAATCAGCCACACCACGCTGGAAGTGGAAGCCCCGGCGGCCTCATCAATCTCGATGGTGCCAATCCCAGCAATCCATTTAACGTCGGCTACTCCTTCGCCGAAGCATTACTCGGCTATTTCGACAGCAGCGTCCAGGTCACAAACCTGGTGGACGATTCGAATACGGCGAAAGCTCTGCAATGGTATGCACAGGACAACTGGCAACTATCTCGGAAACTGTCTCTCAATTATGGAGTCAGGTTTAGCTATGACATCCCGCAGGCAATCACCGGCGGACAGGGCGCAGTGCTGCATTTCAACCTGTATAACCCTTCGTCGTCTCCGGTGCTGTTTCAGCCTGTCCTGGTCAACGGCGAAAGGATGATGGAGAATCCTTTGACTGGGGAAACATTTCCGGCCGCTTATCTGGACTATTACGTTCCCGGAAGCGGCACGATCGCGCCGGGAACTGTCACTGTCGGCTCTGCAGATTGGCGCGGAATTTTCTACTCCCGGCACGTCGTTACCGAACCAAGGTTCGGCTTTGCCTACGACCTGTTCGGCGATGGCAAGACCGCGATCCGGGGCGGAGTCGGGCGATTTGTTGCCATGCGCACTTTTTCAGGATCGATTTTTGGCTACATAATTAACCCGCCATCAATTTCTTATCCAACGTCGTACTACGGAAACATAACTGGCCTGTCCGCACTTCCGGGCCTCCTGGGACCTCCATCTACGAACTATGGGAATCCCAGCGCGAAGTTGCCCTATTCATACTCCTGGTCGCTTGGCGTTCAGCGAGCTGTGGGCTTCAACAGCGTTCTTGGCGTTTCCTACTTAGGCAGTGTTTCCCGCAACGGCCAGTACAGTTTCGATCGGAACGAAGTGTCTTACGGGGCGGAGTTTCTTCCACAGAACCAGGATCCAACCACCGGCACTCCACTTCCGGACGACTACTTCCGTCCTTACCCGGGGTATTCGTCAATCTACGACTCGGAGTGGGGAAACAACGCCAACTACAATTCCTTGCAGGTTACCTTCAATCGGCGTATGTCTCACGGATTGGCGTACGGCGTCGCCTACACATATTCCAAGGCGCTTGATGATCGCAAGAGCACGACCTACGTCCCGTACTCTCTCACATACGGTCCCAGCAGCACCGATATGCGGAACCGACTGACTCCCAACTGGGTGTGGGCCCTTCCCAAGGTGAGCACTCATTGGGACAACGGGTTCAGCCGGTGGGCTCTGGACAACTGGGAGGTCTCAGGAATCGCCTCTTTCATCTCCGGGCAACCGATGAATGTCAACTTGAGCACGACAAATAATGAAAATATAACCGGCGGCGGCGATGGTGCCCAGGTCATCCTCACCGGGAACGCCGTGCTGCCCAAGAGCAAGCGGACCTTCGACCACTATTTCAACCCGAATGTGTTCGCCCTGCCAGCCAAGGGCCAGATCGGAACTGCTTGGAACGGAGCCGCATTCTACGGACCCGGGGTTAACAACTGGGATATCGCCGCGACAAAGCACTTCCGGTTCGGAAAGCGATGTTGATACCCAACTGCGAGTCGAGACGTATAACACCTTTAACCATCCGCAATGGTCCAGTGTGAATAACACTGCTCTGTTCGACCCGACGACAGGAGACCAGGTCAACTCAGCTCTGGGCAGGATAACTGGGGATCGGGGTCCGCGAATTATGCAACTGGCTCTGCGCGTGTGCCTTCTAGCACGGACCTGACCGACTACTGGGTGGCGCGACCATGCCGACAGAGGATATGCTTGTCCAAGCTAAGCGACGTGAAGGGCATGCCATGCAAATCTCGTTGATCGCGGTGGGAGGCACCCGCAAGTCTGGCGTGCGCTTCGGTTCGTTGCGCAACGTCCTTCTTGTCCTTTGCGCAATCTCTGCTTTTGCTTTCTCCAACCACGGCACAGGCGACGCAGAAGAACGTATTGGTGCTGTCTGGTGGACGGGGCCGTGTCTCCATCAATCAAATGGAGTCCTCACTGCGGGCTCATTTTTCAGAGCAGGTGAACTTCTCTATCGTGGATCTTGAAAACCCGCGATTCGAACAGAAATCCTATCGGGACAACTTGGCAGAGGCTCTTCGAGCCGGTTATTCCAGCGAAAAACTAGATCTCGTAGTTGCGGTCATGACCGAACCACTCCGATTTGCGGTGCAATACCGGGACAAGGTGTTTCCGGGCGTGCCCATCGTCTTCATGTCAAATAGCATTCCGCTTCCTGAGAAGATATGGCCGGGAGTGACAGGTGTCCAATCAGCCACGGGAGTTCAGGAGACGATAGATCTGGCACTTCGTCTCCACCCGGATACGCAAGCGGTTGCAGTGATTAGTAAGGCATCCGGCCAGGATAACGACTGGTTCCAAGCCGAGCACTCCGAATTGCTTCGCCATCGAGACAAAGTGACGGAGATCGACCTCCTTGGACCTGCCCGCCCTGAATTGCTTCAGAGAGTTGCGGAACTCCCGCCTCATACAGTGGTTCTGTTTCAGCTCTATCCCGAAGATGCAAATCAGCCGGCGTTCGGAGCCTTGGATGTCCTCGCCGCAGTCGCAGAGCGGTTTCCCACTTATTCCATCTTGCCGCACATCACCGTGGGACACGGAGGCGTTGGCGGAGCGTCTTACGATCCCACGACAGATGCCGTCTTGGCTGGACAATTAGCAGCACGGGTCCTGTCTGGGGAGAAAGTGGACAACATTCCTGTTGTGCAAAATTCCAAGGCTCTCGTATCGGTGGATTGGCGGCAGCTTCGCCGATGGAACATCGCCGAGTCGGCTTTGCCGCCGGGTAGCCGGGTCTTGTTCCGCGAACCCACACTTTGGGAGCAGGGCAGGAAATACTTTCTTGCGGCAATCGCGGTTATCGTCGTTGAGTCCTTGCTGATCTTTGCCTTGTTTTGGCAGCGGGCGCGCAGGCGGAAGGCCGAGATCGAGTTTAGAAAATCGGAACAGAAGTTTTCGAAAGCCTTTCGAAGAGGTCCTCTCGCAATCACCATAGTCAGTGCGAACGACGGATCACTATATTGATGTTAACGAGGCATTCGAGATCCAGACTGGTTGGAAGCGCGACGAGGTGATCGGCCATTCCCCGCAGGAGCTCAACCTTTGGGTCAATCCTGAACAACGAATTGCCGTTATGAAACAGCTTGTCGACCAGGCGAACGTGAAGGATCTGGAGGTTAGATTCCGTCGGAAGGATGGTCAAATTCGAACAGGCCTGGGATCCGCCGAATTGATTGATGTCCATGGTGAACCTTGCGCTCTTTCGGTCATTGCTGACATCACCGAGCGGAAACAGGCCGAAGAGTCTATGGCTGGCTTCAGCCGCAGATTGATCGAAGCACAGGAAACAGAACGAACCCGGATCGCAAGAGAACTGCACGACGATATTAATCAGCGCGTGGCCATGGTGGCGATCACGTTTGAAAACAGCAAAGGAAGGCCTTCCGAATTCAGAAGTAAAGACTGGCCGCATTCTCGATGAGGCTGGCGAAATGGTTTCCGAATTAGAGACCGATGTTCAGGCTTTGTCTCACCGATTACATTCGTCGAAGCTTGAATACCTCGGACTCGAAGCCGCGACGTCCGGATTTTGCAGAGAGCTCTCGGAGCGGCAGAACGTCAAGATTGACTTGCATTGCGAAGGCATTCCGGAAGAGCTTTCCAGCGAAGTCTCACTCTGCCTCTTCCGTGTTTTGCAGGAAGCTCTTCATAATGCTGCGAAATACAGCGGTGTAAACGAGTTCGAAGTCGCCCTCAATGGAGCATCGCATGAAATCCAGCTGAGGGTGCATGATTCGGGCGTTGGATTTGATGCCAAGCAAGCAAGCAATGGACATGGACTCGGTCTGACCAGCATGAAGGAGCGGCTGAGATTGGTCAGTGGGGAGCTATCGATTAACTCAGAGCTGGGATACGGAACAACAGTGCTCGCGCGAGTTCCCCGGGTTGTTTTGTAACCCGCACCTTTGGAACACTCCCGCAATCGTTGTCACGATTCGTGTTTTCAGTGGCATACCATTCGCTGCTGCGATGCCCTTCGGGACGATTTGCGAAAGATTTTCACGGCTTGATGTTCCACAAGGGCTGTGGCATCGATATTCCGGCGGATCACTTTCGGAACAGGGGCTGGCCAAAATTGCAGGGGATGGGCTTTACATTAGTCACCACAGAGTCACCGAAAAACGACATCCATTGACGAAATGTTGAAAACGGCTGAATTGATTGGCGTCCCACCCAAATTTGGGTTGGAACCAGCTGGAAGAGATGCTTTGGCGTCTCGATTCTTTGCGCAGAAGCAATGGATTTCGGGCGGCATGAAGGGAAACCACCCTGAATTGGTCTTTGCAATCCATACTCCCTACTCCCCAAGTGGCATGGAACACGGTGAAGATGCAGTCGGGGACTGAAGACCATTAGGAGTTGGGCATGAGAGAATCTCGGACTCCAAGGGCGTTCGCCTTCTTGGTAGAGCGTGAAGAGCGGTTATTGCAATCTTTCTGTGGTTGTAAGGAGCAGCTCAGCTGTCCTGCCACCCTTTTGGCCGACACCAAAGCAAACTCGATTCGTTGCCGAATATCTCGCGAATGGCCTGAACGCAACAAAAGCCGCCATATCAGCGGGTTATAGCCAGGAAACTGCCGCGTCGATAGGCGAAGAGAACCTGAGGAAACCTGAGATTACAGCAGCGATCAAAATGAGGACTAAAGAAATCATGCACCGACTCGAAGTGACTGCAGATCTCGTATTGCAGGAGATTGCCAAAATGGGCTTCTGATGTTCGCAAGCTCTTCAACCTGATGGCTCGCTAAAGCTCATCTCGGAGATTGACGACCATTCCGCTGTATCAATTGCCGGCCTGGAGGTGTCTGAGATCTTCGATGGGACTGGAAATCAGAAACACGCTTACGGCTTCCTAAAGAAGGTCAAACTCGCCGACAAGTCGAGGAACCTTGAGATGCTGGGTCGCTACCTTAAGCTATTCGCCGCCGATCGCCAAGACCCTGCCAAAGCAATCACCATCTTAGTCGTCGATCTGTAGGAGTCCCGATCCAGCCATCTTCTCCCCACCCAAGGGCCACATCATCAAGGATCAGAATCCCCCGCCCGCCCATCCAACGACCCTCGTGTGGAAAACACAAGACATTGAGACCGCCCATTTTCAGGGAACTACGGGACGCCCCTTGTCCGAAAAGGCGACTATTCGGCAACTTGGCTCAATCAAATTTGTCGATGAGTGACTCGGCGATTGTGCACTCGTTGACAAGCGAAGGTCATCGTGACGAAATCCGTTTAGAGGAGCTCTTTCGAAAGGTTCACATTTTCCCGGGGCTCCCGGGGGATCGTTCAGCGGTTGAATAACGATTGTCCGATGGGGACGGCGGAGGTAAGTGCAGGAACCTGTTGGTTCGGGAATGCGCGACGGTTTAGATCGTCCCGGTCGGTTGCGCCGTCCAGGATGCCGCGGGCTGTGCGGTCGTAAAAACGGATGCGAGCGAGGAGCCGGTCAATCGCCTTGATATAGGCAGCGAGAAGAGACTCGTATTCGGCTAGCTCGGCGCGCGGCATGGTGTCAAGGTTCGGCGGAGGCGCGGGATAGCCGAGGTCGAAGGCACCGGGCGAGTCGACGAAGCGCTCCTCGAAGCTTTGGAGCACGAAGGCGCTGTGCTGAAAGTCGTTGATCGCGGCAAATATGAGGTCATGTTGCAGGATGAGGCGGTTGTAGAGCTGGATCTCCTCGGTAGGAAGCTGGGTGATGGTCGCGTCGAGCTTGGCAGCCTCCCACATGGCGATGGATGGGGCGTACGGAATTTGTTGGCGCCGGGTATCGGTCGCGGCAGGCGGAGAGGCCGGAGATGGTTTATTTGTACGGCGCGCTGAGACTGCCGACTTCAGTTCCAGGATATAGGCGCGGATCTGTGCGAACTTCCGGAAGTCGTCTTCATCCCTGCGGAGATTGACGCGGAGTTCTTCGTGCAGGTGTTCTTCCAGCTGATGGCGCTGGTGGAGATGGTGAATTGCCTCGACGGTCTGTTCGAGGCCGATGGCGATGAAGAGCCCGATGGTGATCGTGGCGATGTGGATGAAGAAATCGCCCCAGGTGGTGGCGGCGTGGTGCGGCGGATGAATGTCGAGCATAAGTGCTGGAGGCTCCTGTGGAGTGGGCGCAGGTTCTGGAGAAGAATCAGTGGCAAACGCTGCGGGCAGCGGCGAATCGAGCGGCTTGGCGAATGACGGTTCGTGCACAGTCGGACTCAGCAAAGCTGATGATTTGGGCAGGGTCTTAGCTTAGCAGTAAATCAGTCGCGTGTTGGGCGGAATTCGACAGCGCGTCTGTGCCGCGTCTGCTCGGTGCATCTTGCGAATACGTGGGTCTTTCCACAGTTGGCGCGTACAGGGCAATGCACTCATCGAGCAATTTCAGATGATTCTCTGACTTTGTTACGTGGACGTATAACCGGCTATCCGTTGAAGCGCTTGTGACGCAGTTCATGACTCCCAACTGTACGAGATGGCGACTTTTCGTCCAATTGGAAATCCACCCAGTGAAATCAAACCTCTTTCAGTTCCGATCCAGATATTGCTTTCACGGTCTTCAAACAACGCATGCGTTTGGGGCGAAGTCAGACCACTCTTGACTGCACGTTCGGGAACGTCATCCAGTTGGCCTTTCGCTTGAAGAAGTATGGACAGCCTCTTGTCTCGAGGGACCCAAATGTGTCCTTCCCGGTCAAATGGAATGGAGAACACTCCAAATCAACCGATGCCATGATCTTTACCGAAATCAATCCATCGTCCCTTTCAAAAGGTAATAGCTTGCTGCTTCCGGCAAGCCAGACTGAGCGGTCAGGAAGTGAGATCTTATCTAATGCGCCAGATGGCATCCGTTGCGAGAACTACCAAAGCCTTAACTCCTCTACGCGAGAGATGAGCCCACTCTGGACGGCCAGGGCGAACCGCAGCGGCGGGTTTGCTTGAGAACTGAATCGATGGAACATAATTGACGGCTCGAGTATCCCGAGCTTGATCCTGGCGGAATAAGAACAACAGAAGGACATTTACCGCTCCCTCTAGGCACATTATTTTGAGGTGCGTATAAACTCCATTTTTGGGGTAGTATGTTTGCCTGCCTTCTTTGCTAAATAAAGGTGCGAGCCGAACCATTCGGTGATGTCGAGAGGTACTGAAGATAACGTTTTCTTGGAGGTTAGAGTGAAGAAGGACTTGCTGCATGGCGTTCGTATGACTCGACGTGACGCACTACTCTTATCCGCTTCGGCAGGTGTGGGCCTTACATTACCCAAACAACTGCACGGCCTCAATGGCACCAAAACGGCCGTGCATCAGCAGGCGGAGAGTTGCACCACTCCACAGAGCGCAGTCGCGAAGACGCAATATGGTAAAGTTCGCGGCTATGTCAGCGGTGGTGTGTACACCTTCAAGGGTGTTCCTTACGGTCATGACACAGCTGGAGAAAATCGCTGGCTACCGGCCAAGGCGCCCACTCCCTGGAAGGACGAGTATCCGGCGCTGGTGTACGGAGCGAACTGCCCTCAGACACTGCACAACTACAAATCGATCGAGATGTCGTTTCTCTACGACTGGGCTGATGGCTACATGAGCGAGGATATGCTCAAGCTGAATATCTGGACGCCAAGTCTTTCCGGCCAACGACCTGTGATGGTGTACTTCCACGGCGGCGGATTCAGCTTCGGTTCCGCATACGAACTGCCCTCGCATGAAGGCGCTCAGATAGCCCGCAATCATGACGTCGTACAGGTGTCTGTGAACCACAGGCTCAATATTCTGGGATTTTTCGATCTCTCCGAGATTGGCGGTTCGGCTTATGAAGATTCTGTGAACGTAGGTATGACAGACCTCGTAGCCTCGCTCCGCTGGATCCGCGAGAACATCGCCAACTTCGGTGGCGATCCCGACAAGATCATGATCTATGGCCAGTCCGGCGGCGGATCGAAGGTCACCTGCCTAATGGGGATGCCTTCGGCTGGAGGTTTAATCCATCGAGCTGGCGTGCAGTCGGGTGGAGGGGGAAATATCCCAAGCGCAGAACAGTCGAAGGAGCTGGCACGTCAGGTGATGAAAGAGCTCGGACTTGCGCAGAACGATATTGAGTCATTAAAGAAGATGGAATGGTCGCGGCTCTTCGCTGCGGGCAATGCTGCCATTGCCAAGATCAATCCTGCGCCAACAGGTCTCAGTGGGCCGGGCTCGGCTCCGCCTTCGACCCCGAGAGTCGGCTGGTCGCCAACGGTAGACCGTCGCACCGTAACGGTTCGATCATTCCACGACACGGCTCCTGAGGTCTCAAAGAATGTCCCGATGCTTATCGGCTCAGTGAGCGAGGAAGGCATGCAATACAAGTTGAATCCAACAGAAGCCGAGTGGCAGGAGACGCTTGCCAAAGCCTATGGCAACGAGAGGGCGATAGCACTGATTGCCGCGATGAAGAAGGCTCATCCTGAAAAGAGTATCCGCACCTTGTCGTATGGTGTTCAGGGTTTGAATGCGCGCAACAATGTGCAGCGCATGGTGAAGCTGAAGCACGGGCAGGGAGGAGCACCCGTTTATCAATACTGGTTTACTTGGCAGTCGCCTATGCTCGACGGCGAATGTGGTGCGTGGCATACGGCTGAACTCGCATTCTGCTTCGACAATACGAAGCGCTGCGAACAGGGCACCGGCAATACACCAGAAGCCAAGGCGCTTGCCAAAAAGATGAGTACGGCGTGGGCTACTTTTGCTCGCAGCGGAGATCCAAGCCAACCCGGACTTGCATGGACACCAAGTGACCCCTCGAGGGGCCAGACGATGGTCTTCGACAATACATGCCACATGGCCGACGATCCGGACGGAAGTGTCCGCAAGATACTGCTGAGCTAAAAAAACCTAATCGGAGAAGCGATGCGGAAACAACGATTCGCGTTGATGTTACTGATGCAACTTGGCCTTGTATCCGCCAGCGGCCTGCATGCCCAGGTTCAGACTCTGGTACCGGCCGTTGTGCCGGGAGCAAAGCCAGCGAAAGTGGAGCAGATAACCGTCCATGGCACCTCACTCGAAGGCAATCTGGAAGGCGATGCTGTTGATCGGCCGGTTATTGTCTACCTGCCTCCGAGTTATTCGACTGACAAAAAGCGGCGCTATCCCGTTGTGTATGCCTTGCATGGTTACTCTATCGGAGCCGAACAGTGGAGTAAGGAGATTCACGTACCGCAGACCATTGAAGGCGCGTTTGCCCAAGGCGCACAGGAGATGATTGTTGTCCTGCCAGACTCAAAGACTGTTCACAATGGTTCGATGTACTCCAGTTCGATGACAACCGGCGACTTTGAACAGTTCATCGCGAAAGATGTAGTCGCTTACATCGATGGGCATTACAGAACGATCCCGAATCGCGCGAGCCGCGGGCTTGTTGGTCACTCCATGGGCGGCTACGGTGCGGCCCGCATTGGCATGAAGCATGCCGATGTCTTCGGTAGCCTGTACATCATGAGCCCATGCTGCCTGTCGGCTCGTAAGATAGGCCCCGCGGCGTCGGGGCTCGAGAAGGCCGTGCAGAATATGAAGACGCCTGCAGATTTGTCCTCTCTACCGTTTGGGACACGAGCGCAGTTGGCGTCGGCAGCTGCATGGTCACCCAATCCGAAGAATCCTCCTCTCTATCTCGATCTTCCTGTAAAAGATGGCGAGCCACAACCTGACATTCTCGCGAAGTGGGCGGCGAATGCCCCCCTCGCTTTTGTCGATCAATATATCGACAACCTGAGTCGGTATAAGGCCATCTCGATGGACGTCGGCGACCAGGACGGTCTCAAGGTCGATGCCACCAAGCTTCACGAAATACTCGATCTATATGGTTTGCAAAACAGCTTCGAGATCTACCAGGGAACCCATACGAGTGCGGTGGCCGATCGCTTTCAGAATCATGTCATGCCGTTTTTCAGCAAGAACCTCTGCTTCAATGCAACTTGCAATGGCCCATTGATGCGGCGCCGTTTCGAGATATTCAACAAGCTCTCTTCCCACTAGCGAAGGCGACCGATGGTGACGCCGATTGAATTTAAGTTGCAAATAAATAGACGAAGGCTTCTCGTCAGTTGGATGGTGGCTACGGCCGGTCCGCTATCCATCATGCCGACCCCATTGCCCCCAAGCACTACGCCGGCGGGTGGTGATGCCAAGGTCGCCATCCCGCTCGTCGATACAGAACAACGCCCTTGCAGACTCAAAACGGCATTCGCCCCAAATTCCTGTAATGATGTA